>NZ_CP108513.1 GCF_035989285.1 Streptomyces sp. NBC_01235
ACCACATCGCTGCGCGATGTGCAAGCGAACAACCGCGCTGCGCGCGGTTGTTACGCACCCGCTCCGCGGGTGCGAACCCTGTTGCTACGCAACAGGGTTGACGGCGATCGCTGCGCTCCCGCTGCCCACGCGGTGCGTGGGCGGATCCCTTCGCTGCGCTCCAGGATCCGGTGGGGCCGGCCGCTGCGCGACCGGCGCAGCGCGGCGGTACGCCGGTCGCCAACTGAGGGGCTGTCAGGTGCTGCTAGTCGGGTTTCTGTGCGGGAGTTGGGGAGTCCTGCGGACTCCTGGGCGGGTCCGCTGCGCTCCCCCGCCTGACGGTCCTTCCGGCTGCGCCTCCAGAACCTTGGGGCCCGCTGGCGCGGGCCGGGCTTGCTACGAGGTGGTGGGGGTCGCTCGTTCGTGTGGGTTCCAGTGTAGCGGCTGCATCAGGTTGATGCAGCATGTATCGTTGGCGGAAACATGGGACACCCCACAACCACTTGGGGCAGGTCTTGAAAGGGGACGAATTTGTTTAGCGTCGAAATACGCCTCAAGGTACGGGAGGAAATCCAGCGTGAGGTTACCGGATTGACGGCGGAACAAATCCACGAACTGTTGGTGGCTGCGGGTGGCCTGGAAAGCCGCGAGGGTCACCCGAGGCCACTCAGTACGGAGGAGCGGCTGGCGGCGGTTCGGCGGAACGAGTTGCGGCGCATCTGGACCTTGATGGGTGGCACGGCGTGGGACGCCTACTCTCCCGAGAGGGATGCTCAGGCGGACCGCTGGCACCAGGCGCTGCGGGACCGTCAGGAAGGTGCGAGCGGTGGGGCAGTGGAGTCTGACTCCGGGCTGATCCGCTATCGGATCGTGGCGCAGCGGACTGACCCGGCGCATCCCGGGGCCTCGGTGGTGACGAACTACACCTATGCGCGGTCCGTTGAGGAGGCCGTGGCGAAGGTGCGCCGGGCGAAGGAGAAGCCGGGTGGCCTGTACGGGGACCAGGGCCTGTACCGCGTGGTGGAGGCCGTCGAGGAGAGCCCGCAGAGCGAGGCGCGTCAACTGCAGGGCGCTCGCGGGCGGTTCCTCACTGCGGTCATGGACGCCGCTGTTGCCGCCCTGGACGATCAGCCAGCATCTGCCCGCCCGGAGTTGATCGAGGCCCTGTCCGAGTTCTTCTTCGACACCGTCCTCACCCGCGCGATCGTCTCCCCCGACAGCGGAGAGGACAACGCTCAGCTGCACGCCCGGGACGGGGAGGTCCTGTCTCGCTTGCTACTGGCTCACCTCGCCGACCACGGCCTGGACCTGGTGGAGGCAAGCGCCGGCACCGGCGAACTGCACGCCCTGCCCGATCGGCACACGGGTGTCGGTCGGCCTTCCCTTCGTGACGAGGAGAGCGACGCGCCGGCGGAGCTCATCGAGCGCGTCCTCGCCGTGTGCGAGCAACACTATGCCGCCGTGACCGGCACCACCTCCGAGCAGTGGGACCAGGAGTCGTCCCAGGAGCTCGTGGACATCGCCCTGCGGACCGTGCACCTGGCGGAGCCGGAGACCTACCCGCAGACGCTGGACGCGTACCTGCACGAGCACCGGGCGCGGCTGGAGCGGCTGTGGCGCCGCTACGGGCCGGGCGGCATGTTCGCGGGCGAGCTCGTGCTGATCGACCTGCCCGGGTCCTTCGCGCTGTGCGAGAGGATCGAGACGACCCCGCTCTGGCTCGAAGGGATCTGGACGAAGCACGGCCAGGAGGAAACCGCACTGGAAAGGCTTCAGAACAGCTGGCTGTACGACACGGGAGAGGAGGACGGGCGATGAGCAGGATTCCGCTCAAGAAACACCAGATCGACCAGAAGTCGAGTTTCCGTAAGTGGGTCGGATTCCCTGCAAGATCATCTGTGCCCCCACAGGGTGCCCGTGGCACGATCGTGTCAGCGACCGGATCCGGCAAAACGATCATGGCCGCCGCGAGCGCGCTGGAGTGCTTCCCCGAGGGCCGGATCCTCGTGACCGTGCCGACCCTGGACCTGCTCGTGCAGACCGCCCAGGCCTGGCGGGCGGTGGGCCACCGCTCCCCCATGGTCGCGGTGTGCTCGCTGGAGAACGACCCGGTGCTGAACGAACTGGGAGTGCGCACCACCACCAACCCGATCCAGCTCGCCCTGTGGGCAGGGCACGGGCCCGTCATCGTGTTCGCCACGTACGCCTCTCTCGTGGACCGCGAGGACATCGACGCACCCGAGGGCCAGCGCAAGGTGCGCGGGCCGCTGGAGGCCGCTCTGGCGGGCGGAGAGCGCCTGTACGGACAGCAGATGGACGGTTTTTCGCTCGCCATCATCGACGAAGCCCACGGAACCACTGGCGATCTTGGGAGGCCGTGGGCGGCGATCCACGACAACGCCCGGATCCCGGCGGACTTCCGGCTGTACCTGACCGCCACCCCGCGCATCCTCGCCTCGCCCCAGCCGCAGAAGGGCGCCGACGGCCAGGAGGCGGAGATCGCGAGCATGGCCGACGACCCGGACGGCACGTTCGGCGCCTGGCTGCCTGGGGCTGAACTCGGGCTCTCGGAGGCGATCGAGCGGGAAATCCTCGCCCCGTTCGAGATCGACGTCCTGGAGATCCGCGACCCCTCCCCGGTCCTCGGGGAATCGGAGGAGGCGCAGCGAGGCCGGCGCCTGGCCCTGCTGCAGACCGCCCTGCTGGAGCACGCGGCGGCGTACAACCTGCGCACCGTCATGACCTTCCACCAGAAGGTGGAGGAAGCCGCGGCGTTCGCGGAGAAGCTGCCGGAAACCGCTGCCCAGCTGTACGTCACCGAGACCGATGGCGAGACCATGGTCAAGGCGGAGAAGGAGCTCCCGGCGTCGTCGATCGACGCGGAGTTCTACGGCCTGGAGGCCGGCCGCCACGTACCCCCGGACCGGGTGTGGGCGGCGTGGCTGTGCGGCGACCACCTCGTCAGCGAACGCCGGGAGGTGCTGCGACAGTTCGCCAACGGCATCGACGCCAACAACCGGCGCGTACACCGCGCGTTCCTCGCCTCCGTGCGGGTCCTCGGGGAAGGCGTGGACATCACCGGCGAGCGCGGAGCGGAGGCGATCTGCTTCGCCGACACCCGCGGCTCCCAGGTGGAGATCGTCCAGAACATCGGCCGCGCGCTCCGGCTCAACCGCGACGGCAGCACGAAGATCGCCCGCATCATCGTGCCGATCTTCCTGGAGCCCGGCGAGGACCCTACCGACATGGTCGCCTCCGCCAGTTTTCGCCCTCTTGTAGCGGTTTTGCAGGGCCTACGCAGTCATGATGAACGACTCGTTGAGCAGCTCGCTTCCCGTGCCTTGAGCAGCGGGAAGCGCAAGGTGCACGTCCAGCGCGATGAGGACGGCCAGATCATCGGGGCCGGCGGCGAAGGTGACGGTGAGAACCAGGAGCAGGACGGCACCGACGCCGCTGCCGAGTCGGCCCTGCTCCACTTCTCCAGCCCGCGCGACGCGTCGACCATCGCGGCCTTCCTGCGCACCCGGGTCTACCGGCCGGAGTCCCTGGTGTGGCTCGAGGGCTACCAGGCCCTCATCCGCTGGCGGGCCGAGAACGAGATCACCGGCCTCTACGCCGTTCCCTACGACACAGAGACCCAGGTCGGGGTGACGAAAGATTTTCCGCTTGGGCGATGGGTCCACCAGCAGCGGAAGGCCCTGCGGGCCGGGGAGATGGAGCCGCGGCGCAAGGAGCTGCTGGACGCCCCGGAGGCCGGAATGGTGTGGGAACCGGGCGAGGAGGCGTGGGAGTCCAAACTCGCCGCGCTGCGCTCCTACCGGCAGGCCACGGGCCACCTTGCTCCCCGCCAGGACCAGGTGTGGGGCGAGGGCGAGGCGATGGTGCCGGTCGGCCAGCACATGGCCAACCTCCGCCGCAAGGGCGGCCTCGGTAAGGACGCGGAGCGGGCGGCGAAGCGGGCGGAGCAGCTGGCGGCCATCGACCCGGACTGGAACTGCCCGTGGCCGCTGGACTGGCAACGCCACTACCGCGTCCTCGCGGACCTGGTCGACGCCGACGGCAGCCTGCCCGAGATCCAGCCGGGCGTGCTGATGGACGGCGATGACATCGGGCGGTGGCTCCAGCGGCAGTCCCAGCCGGCTACTTGGGCGCAGCTGTCGACCGAGCAACAGGAGCGGCTGTCCACGCTGGGCGTGAAGCCCGTCCAGGCGCCGTCTCCGGCCCCTGCTGCTCCGCGCGCGACGAAGGGCCCGGGCAAGGCGCAGCAGGCGTTCCAGCGGGGCCTGGCGGCCCTCGCGCAGTGGGTCGAGCGGGAAGGAGCCCACCGGCCTGTACCGCGCGGCCACAGTGAACAGATCGCGGTCGACGGCGAGACCGAGCCGGTGATCGTCAAGCTAGGCGTATGGACATCGAACACCCGGGCGAGGTGGGACAAGCTCACCCCCGAACAGCAGGCCGCCGTCGCCTCCCTGGGCGTGCCCTGGGCGAAGGCAGCGGTGCCGGCCCCGTCCAGCCCGGCATCGGTGGACGACGGTCCCCTCCAGCCCGCGCCATCGGACGCACAGGCGCAGAAGGAGCACGACCAGGGCGACACCGTGACGGACGGCGAGGCTCAGGCGGCGGGGGGCAGGGCGCGGATGTCGCGCATGAACGAGCTGATGCGCAAGCACACCAAGGCCGAACTGCTGCGCATGGCCTACGCAGGCGGCCTGGTGAACCACAACTCCCCCGAGAAGTGGCGCAAGGACGAAATCGCCTCCGCTGTCGTGGACATCGAGTTCCGCGCTGCCGACCAGACTGCCCCGGCCCGACCCACCGCACTCAGCCCGCGGCCCGTTCCCGCGAAGCCGCTGCTGGAGCGAGACCACCATGACAAGTGCGAGAAGGAGTCGTACGAAGGCGGCACCTGCACCTGCGACCTCATCGAGCAGTACGGACCGCCCTCCGAACGGGACGACTACTGAGACAGTCACCCGATCGGGGAGGCACGTTCGGCGCCACGGCTCAGGCGAGGCGCCGCAACGCGATCAGCCGGTTGGTCAGCTCTACCGTGGCGAGGTACCACCAGAAGATCCAGTCGAGGAATGCTTCGTCGTACTCGCCGCGCTGGTCGGCCCGGCGGTGGCGCAGGTCGAAGCGGTTGGCGATCTCGAACAGCGCGCCTTCGTCCTTCCCGAGGTGCTGCTTGATCAGGGCACGGCGTTCCTCAAGGATGCGGGCGAGGTTGAAGATGGCCGATCGCTTGCTCTCGGCTGACGTGTCACGCCCTCGGAAGAGGGCGATGGCGTGGCGGACACCGGCGGTGGTGTCGGGTGGGCTGTCGTTGAGGGCGCGGTGCACCAGCTGGCTTCGGGCGTCGTCGGTGACGGCGACCAGGCGCCCGAGGTCCTCACCCTCGGCGGCCAGTTCGTAATCGATGCCGGCCTCGCGCAACAGCTGGTTGACTTTCCACCGGTACAGGACGCGTGCCGGGCCGTTGTGAAACTCCGAGTGGTGCCATCCGCAGCCGCTGTAGGAGTGGAAGCGCCGCGTACGGGGGCGGCTCACCAGGTCGTGGAACACCTCGATCAGCCCATAGAAGGTGTCTTCGCCCCACGCCTCCGGCGCCAGCGGCCACAGATCAGGGATGCCAAGTCGCCTGTCGATCACGTCGGAGGGGTCAGGCAGCTCGCTGTGATCGTCGATGCATTCCTCGCCGAAGACTTCGACCAGGTAGCCGTTGTCGGCGAACTCGCCGATGAGCCGCGCGAAGTCCCGTCGGGTGTCCCGCGCGGTACTGCCATCGTGAGCGAGTCCGTTGCCGCGGCGCTGCGGCCAGTACGGCCGGGGCGCGGCCGCATGCCTGAGCTCGGGCGCCCGGCGGATGAGTTCGGTGAACCAGTCGTGCTGGTCCATCACGGCCCGTTTGGTGCCCCAGCCGGTGGCGGTGGTCGCCCAGGGATCGGATGTCGGCGCGGTGTGGTTGGGCAGATCCTCGAAGTCGGCGACTGCAGTTGTGCCGGTCAGGGCCTCCGTCATGAGCCAAATAGCCCGGTCCTGCCAGGAGCCTGTGGACCGGAGCACGCGCTCGCCCTCGGATATGAACAGCGATGCGGGCCAGAGGAGTTCGTAATTGCTCAGGTCCAGACTCACTACAACATCATCACCCATAGGAGATGTGTCCCGACCCTGGGCGATGAATTCCCGTCTCAGTCCCGGATGAGCTCCTGGAACTGCGGACATCCCACCGCATGCCACTCCCTGACGAGGACTTCCCCGGCAACGACCACGACCTCCGCGTACCACGGCAGACAGTCGTGGCACGCACGGATCTCGTACGAGTTGCCGTCTTCGTCGAACGCCTTGAGATCGACGGAGCCGACCGGCGCCCGGTAGGTGACGTCCTGCTGCGGATCGGAGCCTTCTGCCATGGCGGCCAGTATCTACCAGCGCTCAGATGGCCTTCGGGGCAAGGAACGTGACCCGTCCGCCACGATCGTCAGCGGACCCGCACAGGACTGCCCGTCTTGCCGCCACACCTGCAGGAACGCTGTGGGAAGCGGCGAGGGGCGTTGTCAGTGGGTGGCCATAGCCTGGCGAGACGGGAACCGCAGAGAGGCACGCCCATGAACGCCAGTTACTACCGGAGCCAGCTGGACAGAAAGAACAAGGCTCGCGCTGACGCGGAGAAGAAGGTCGGCGAGTTCCGCAAGAAGGAAGCCGACAAGCGCGCGAAGGCCACGAAGGAGAAAGCCGCAGCCGCCAAGGCGAGCAGCCAGGGCACCGTCAACAGCAAGCAGCGTGCTGCCCAGCGGTACGAGAACGAGGCCAACAAAGCTGGCCAGGACGCCAGCACGTGGAGCGCCAAGGTCGGCAAGCTCTCCAAGGAGGCAGCTGACCTGTCGGCCAAGCTGGCGAAGGCGGAACAGGTTGAGCGGGCCGCCGCAGAGAAGGCTCGCCAGCGTGAACAGCAGAAGACGGAGCGTCATGCCGCAGCTGAGCAGCAGAAGATCGAGAGCCGCCTGTCGGCGACGGAGGGCGAGGTGCGCACAGTGCTGAAAGAACTGCGGGCCCCGAAGCCGGAGAAACTGCGAGTGCTGCTACTGGCAGCCGCCTCCGCCGGTGACCTGCGAGTCGGCCAGGAACAACAGAGGATTCGTGCGGCCGTGCAGAGCGCCACCCATCGCAACCTTGTCGAACTGGATGTCCACCCTGCTGCGACGGCGGACGTCTTCCTGGACGCGCTGACCCGGTTCCGTCCCCACGTCGTGCACTTCTCCGGCCACAGCACACAGGACCTGATCGCTTTCGAGAAGGGCGAGAACGGCTTCCACGAAGGTGCCATCGTCAGCGCCAGCGCCTTCGCCCGGGCCATCGCCGCCGTGGACGACAAGCCGCTGCTGGTCCTGCTGAACTCCTGCCACTCCGCAGCCCAGACCGGGAAGCTGGTCGGCACCGTGCCGTTCGCCATCGGAATGTCCGACACGATCGGCGATGTCGACGCCATCACCTATGCCGCCCGGTTCTACGCCGCCGTCGCCGACGGCCAGTCCGTCCAAGCCGCCCACCTGCTCAGCCGTGTGGCCATCGAAATGAACGGCCTGCTCGACCGCGACCTCCCGACCCTGGCCTGTGCAGCGGACGTCGACCCGAGCACTACAAAGCTGGTGACGCCGCCTCCGGAGTAGGACGTGGGCATCTCGTGCATGAGCATCCGATCCCCTGCCGTGGATACGCCTGCGAGTCCGGACCCGATCGGCCCTGTGACTGGGCGCCATAGTTGGCGAGCCTGAGCACCACAGTTGGGACCCTGAGCGGGCTGCAGGGGGAAGCCGACCAGTCCCCGGACTATGGTGCCTCTTCGTTGAACGAACGAAGGGAGATGCTGTGGACTCCGAGCAGTCGGGTCGACGGGCGAACTTCACGGATAAGACCAAGGGCACACTGGCGCTGAGGGCAGCTTACCGGTGCTCCAACCCAGGCTGTGGAGTGCTAACCATTGGCCCAGGATCGGGCAGCGCGGACTTTGAGCTCACAGGCACGGCCGCCCATATCTATGCTGCAGCGCCCAACGGCCCCCGGGGCACCGGCGGCCTGACCGACACCCAACGCAGCGCTCCTCCCAACGGAATCTGGCTATGTGCCCGTTGCGCGCGTCTTGTCGATACCAACGCTGGCGGGGCCTATCCTGCGTCACTACTACGAGGGTGGAAAGACCTCCATGAGACACGAATCCGCATGGAGCACGGCGGCATATCCCGCCCTTTCGGATGGATCCACTCCATCGACATTCTCAAGGATATCTGGCTAGCGGAGCCGACGACCGTACGGTTCTCGCGATGCAATCTTTTCCTCGGCGGAACGGGTATCGGCAAGACTCACTTCATTTCACTCCTGTCCGGTTTGTCCTCACCTTCAATTATCATGGATCGCCGGGACCGATCGGATTCGACAGTGCACGCGGCGATCAACTGGTACGACCCCCAACCACGCCGAGCCGAGTTCAGAGCCGAAGGCGAGCAACTGCTCTTCTCGGCTGACGGAACCGCTGTGCCGTTTCTCTCCCAGCCGTATCGAATAGTCACTCTCCCGTCGGTTTGGGCATATGCGCCTCGAGATGTGCGCGAGCTAGGAAGGCTGCTCGGGCTGGATCATTGGGCCGTTCGAAATCTGATCACGGAGTTGCCAGAGATCGTTCGCGGAGCAGTCAAGCAGATACGGATTGTGGAAGATCAGATTCAGGCCGAGTACACCCTGGGTGACAAGGTCATTTCAGATCGAGGTCACGATAGATCGCTGGATAGGAGCGTGGTACTTGAGGTCCTCGTAGCCCTCGCGGAGACCTATGCTCGTACACAGCCAACACTCCTGCTGGTCGATGAGCTCTACGGCGGCGGCAATGCCGATTTCGAACAAAACGTTACGGAGCTTCTCAGCTCGTCAATCCGAGGGTTTCAGACCGTAGCCACTTCTGTATTCTCACCGCTCGTCGCCCCAGAATGGACGGTGACTCGCTTTGTATACGCATCAGATGAGGCCCGCGGCCGTAAGCATTGGGCACGGCTGGTCCAAGACGATGTTGAGGGGTAAGGCAGCCGGACCACGCTGGCCACTTGAGCATGGTGGGGCACAGGACCGATCATGCCTCCGCACGCAAACTGAGCGCTGTAGTTGGCCCGACCCGCCAAGTACGACGCTCATTCCCTCGGGCGTGGCTGCTGGGCGACGTAGTAGCACCCCTACCGTGTTCCCACCGAGCGTCGTGTCGGCTGGCTGCCGATTCGATACGTTGCCGAGATGGACGAACGCTCTGACCACTGCCTCCGTTTGAGCAAGGCGCCCGAGCTGGCTGACGGGTCCCCCCTCTCTGTCGCGTTGACCGACCTGGGCGAACCAGGAGTTCGTGCCTTGGGTCTGTTGCGGTCGGCAGACCGGCTGCTGACAGAGGAGCAGGAGTGGGAGCGGCGGAGTGAGATCGTGATCTCCTGCTGTCGCGGCGCGGTGGAGGGTCTGCTGAAGCTCGCCGGCAAGGAGTCAGAGTTCATCGGCACAGGGAGTACGGGGCGGGAGCTCTCCGCCAGGCTCAAGGTGCTGCTGAACGCCCGGAGATCCTCCGGGGCGCTGGAGAAACTGGAGGCCGAGCTCGACGCGCTCGGCAGTCTCCCGGCCGAACTCACTTCGAAGGACGCCCTGTTCACCAAGCTGAAGGCTGTGGTGGCGGCGCGGGGCCAGCACAAGGCCCCGGTAGCGAACCCGTCAGCCGTGTTCGAAGCGCGGGCTGCTCTGGCGGCTGAGGTCGATGCCTTGGATGCCCTTCCGGACCGGTTGTCCGAAGGCGACGCGGTCTTCGTCAGACTCCGTGAACTGTTCGAAGCCCGCAAGGCCCATGAGGCCTTCCTGCGGGACGCTCTGGCCGCCGAGTTCGAGGCGGTCGAAGAAGCATTCGCCGCGTTCACGTACGAGCAGGCCAACGGCTGGGAGTTCCGGGCGCGGAAGGTCAGCAAGCTGGTCCATCAGCAGACTCGCCGGGAACCGGGCGCTGTCGAACTCCAGGCCATCAAGGCATGGTCGGACTTCTACCAGGACGCCAACGTGACGGTGCATGGCGAATCCGCCGACACCGAGCTTGCCGCCTCGACTTTGCACAAGATCATCGCCGCCGTCGAGCAACTGTTCGTAGACCTTCCAGCCCGGGCGCCGCGGCTACGCGAACTCGTCAACCTCTCCCAGCCCACTCAGGAAGAGGCCGACGAAGTCTCAAGGATCACCGACCCCAGAGCCAACAGCTACTTCTTCGAGAAGGCCACCAGCTCGGCATGGCTCGACCTGCTCCCGGAGAACAGGCTGTTGCCGGAGAGCGACAGGTGGACCGCTGCCTCGTATTTCGAACGCCTCGCGGCTAAGGATCCCGAACGCGTGCTGGCATGGCTCGATGCCAGACTCAACGCGATCACGAAGCTGGGGCCTGCCGCTACAGCGCAGACAGTGCGCCTGGCCCGAGTGCTCGGCGCCGCCGCGAGCGCGTTCGTCCTGCGGCTCGTGAAGACCAGCGAGACCGATGGCTTGCTGCTCGACATCCACTACTGGGCTGTTGACGTTCCTGCGCGGGAGCGGAACGGACAGTGGGTCAGCGTGGTGACCCGCGTGCTGAAGAGCGCCGCAGCCACCAGCTGGCTGGATCCCTGGGAGGCGCAGCAAGCACTGGAGCATCTCAAGGCGGCCGGGGCCCGGCCTGAGGACGGCGGGCCAGAGATCTCGGTGGCGAATCTGGTGCGACAGGGCCTGGCGGAGGTGATGGCGGCTGGCTTGAATTCTCCCGACGGTGTCGGCGAGTTCGAGGTTGAGAACGACCTGCGGTCGGTTGGCGCCACGCATCCGGGCGACTCGCTGGTGCGGTTGATCGCGCGGGCGTGCTTGGACTTCGCACGGTACGAGGCGGGATACGGACTCGCTCTCGGTGTCCGTACAAGGCAGTGGTCCAGTGGGCTTCCCGCAGGACCGGTGCTCGACCGGCTGGTCGCGGTGCACCTCTTGGAGGTCCCACCGGGGAACGAGTCGGACGTCTGGTGGGAGGCGGCGCTCGGAGTCATCTCACGGATTGGAGCCATGCGGAGGACGACGGCGGACCTCGCGGACTTCCTGCGCGCCGTGAACAGCGCCTGCTCCGAGGCGCGATCGCCTCAAATGGAGGCCGCGCTGGCGAATGGTCTTGGCGCCCCGCCGGACGCGGCCGGTCTCGAAGCCGGCCTCCAGGCACTCAAAGATCGCAAGCCGCTGCCCACGGTCCGGACCTGGTTCATGGTGTGGTCGCTCTCGCCCATCCTGCCAGCGTCCGTCCTCGCTCTCTGGCAGCCCGTCCTCGATCTCTTCGCCGAGCGGTTCGGCACTCCGCCGGAGCGGCCCGCACCACGATGGGAAGTCGTCTCGGTGGAGCGGGTACCCGAGGACGGATTCGCCGAGCTGTCCGCCGCGGCTGGCTCCGACGGAGCCGTCGCCGCCGCCCGCATGCTCGCTGCGGCGGCAGAGCCGGGCGACACCAGTCGTGAGCGGGACGATGAGGAAGTCCTGCTGTCCACCCTGGTCAGCGAGGCACCTGAGACCTGGATGGCCGACCCGGAACAGGTGTCGGCCGAGCTTGTGGACCTCCACCTGCAGGCCGCCTACTTCGCCGCCCTGGAGAACCAGATCACCGCCGGCCGGACGTCCGCCGACGCTGAGACCATCCGCCGCATGGTTCTCGCTATGTGGGACCTCATCCCTGTCGCGGATTCCCCTGCAGGGGACGCCGAAGCGGCCCAACGCCTTGAGCGCAGCTTCTGCCGTCTTCTCCATACCGCTTGGTCCCGCGACGTCGATCTCGGCGAGACCGCGGCCGAGGTCGCCGTCTGGCTCGACGGTATCGTCGCGGCATGGACCGCTCCCACTCAATCGACGGCAGACCCTGCCGACGTGATGTCGAACTCGGTCGGGGGCCTCGCGCTACTTGCCCTGATCCGTTGGGGTAGCCATCGTTCCCGTGTTGAAGGCGCGCCCCCCGTGGAGATGACCGCACGCCTCGACGCCATCCTCGACGCCGCCCCAGACGACCGAGCGCTGGCCGCTATCGGGTGGGCCCTCACACCGCTTCACCGACATGCCCGCCGTTGGTTCGCCGACCATCGCGCCGAGCTTCTCAGCCTCGACGATACGTGGCGGCCCGCTCGCACCTGGCTCAAGCACCTGCCGGTCAACGTGGATGTGTTCGGCCAGATCGACCCGGACCGGCTGCAAGCTCTCCTGTGCTCCCCCGACATCGACCAGGAAGCATTTCGGTGCGCGCACGCCTTCCTCATCGCCCCGGACGTCCTCGGACCGATCGAAGGCTTCGTATCGGCCTTGGCTCAGCGAGCCGCCGGCCCAGCTGCGGTTTCGCGCCTACTCTCTCGGACAGCGAGGATTTTACCCAAGGACGGTAGCGGGGAAGACCTGAACGACAACGCCTTCCGCTTCTGGCGGGCCGTGCTCGCCCTGGAAGTACCGGAGGGCCACGCTCACCTGCACGGTGCAGGCGCCTTCTCCTTCGCCGTGGGCCTGGACGACCAAACATGGCTGGACCTGACCCGGCGCACGGTGGAACAGACTCCACTCGTGGAAGCGCCGGACCACGTAGCCCGGCGGGCCGCCCGGCATCCACAGTCGACGGACGCGCGGGCCATCCTGACAGGCCTCCTCCCGCTTTACGACGGCGCTGCGCCCTCAGACCTTGCCCCGTATCGCGGAGGCGAGATCGTAAGGAACGCGTTCTCCGCGTGGCAGGCCAGTGCTCCTGGCAGCGAGGGACGGAAGGCACTGGGCGAGGCTCTCGCCCGCCATGGCGGCATCGTCGACGCCGCCATCGACGAGTAGACCGACGATGGATCAACTGCCCCGAACGGTTGGACGTTGTCGTGCACCTTGATCCCGAAAGGAGTTACCCAACGCCTACACCGACCGGCTCGCTACCTCCCTCGATCACCAGCGCTCAACTCCGCCAAGTACAACACTCACTCGCCAAGTAAAGCGCTCAGTCACAGGTCCGGGCTCGCAGGCTGTTCGGGCGCGGTTGCTACAGGTCGAACTCGAGGTGCTCGATGTCCGTGAAGCGGACCTCCTCCAGCTGGCCGGCGCGGCGGCCGTTGTCCTGGAAGTACATCTCCTTGAGTGCTTCGGCGGCGATCCGCTGGAGCTGCCGGTCGGTGGCGCCGGCCTCCTGGGCGTCGAAGAGGCGGGCGGCGTAGCGGGGCGGCAGCGCGACGGTCAGGTGTCGAAGGCGGTCCTCGTCCGTCGTGCCGATTGGTGCGGTGTAGCCGATGCGGGCGCGGGTGTCAATGACGATGCCGCCGGTGGTCGCCGCCTTTTGCCGCGCCTGGGCGCGGATCTGCGGCTGCCACCGCTTCTTCACCTCCCGCTCCAGGCGGGCTGCGAGGTCCGGGCGGGGCTTCTTGATCTGGTTCTTCACGTACCGCTCGACCGTGCGCTGCGAGATCCGCAGCATCTGGGCGACCGCCTTGGTGCTCTTGAGCTGCTTGACCAGGTACCGCATCTGCGCGGGCGCGCTCTTGGGCGCTGGGCGGGTGAACGCCTTGTGCACTGCGGCGTCCAGGCCGTTGCCGAACAGGCTCATCGCGCTCTACCTACTCCCCGGTGTCCTGGTCGGTGACGGTGCCGTCCTTGATGTACCGCGCGAGGTTGAGGTCCGGGGCGTCGAACCGCTCGCGAACGCCCTCGCCCCACAGCACGCTCTGCGTGCCCTCCCACTTGACGAGGCCGGGGTTCACGCCGAGCTTGAAGCCGCCGGGCAGGGGCTTGCCGTCCCGGTAGGGCAGGAAGTCCAGCGGCGACGGCCCGTCGGAGGCGTAGACGGCGCAGTCCGAGAGGACCGCGACCGGGTACTGCCCGGTGAACGCCGCGTGCTTGACGATCTTGCGGTGCATGTTGATCCGCGTGCGGGAGATGACGGCGGCGCGGATGTCCGGACGCCACGTCGGCCGGGCAAGGGCCCGCCACGGCTGCCCGGGCTTCCAACCCTCCCCGCGCGGACGCTCACGCAGCTTGCCGATGCCCCCCTTCACCGTCGCCTTGACCGCGGACACCACGATCGCCAGTTGGGGGTCACGCTGCCGGTAGCCGTCCATCGCCGCGAGGAAGTCGGCCGGCGACAGGCCCGCGTGCACGCCGAGGTCGGCCATCGTGGCGAGGTACGCGTCGCGCAGCCGGTTGTACCAGCCGTCCAGGTAACGCCCGTTGTCGTAGCGCACCCACGCCTCGACCGGGCGCACCTCGTAGCCCAGTTCGACCGCGTACGCGACGGTGGGCGTGGCGTACCAGGCCGGCCCTTCCGGGCGCTCGCCCTTCGGCGTGAACGGACTGGGCAGCAGCCCGGCGTCCAGCTGCGCCCATTTGTCCTTGGCCACCTTCACGCGGGACAGGTCGACGTGGCTCAGGTCGACCAGCCAGGAACCGGGCAGTTTCGGATCGAAGACGGGGTTCTTGACGTGCGTCGGCGCCCCAAGGCCGACCGTGAGGCCGTTCGCGCCAGCGGCGAAGGCCATGTTCACGTCGATGCCCACCAGGTGAGGGCGAAGGCATTCGGCGTCGGTGAGCGGGCGCGCCCAGTCGTACGCCTCCTCCACCAAGACTTCAGCCGGGGTGCGGTGGTGGAAGCGCGGCAGGTCTGCGACCAGCGGGTGCCCGTCGGGGGCCTCGCACGGTGCGCAGTCCACCGGATCCTTGCCCAGAGAGCCGGGGTTGTGCTCGGAGTGCCGCTTGCCCGTTGCGTCCGGTTCGGAGGCACGGGTCGGCGGGTGCAGGGCAGTCATCAGCTCCAGGCCGGTCACGGCGGTCGATCCGCGCGGCGTCATCACGCGGGCCGCATACGTGCCCAGCAGCCGGGCCAGGTCCGCCGGCGGCAACTGCCCTGTGTCGGCCCAGTGCCGGGTGTCGAGCGCGTCCCACGACGGGATGCACAACTGCACGCAGGAGCGTTCCGAGCCCTGCGCGGGGCGGTAGATCCTCGCCCACGGCCCAAACCCGCGCTTGGTCAGCTGCCAGTCGGCGCGCGTCAGCTGCTTGATGACCTTGTGGCCCTCCGGGATCCGGCCGGCCAGGCGCTCCTCCTTGGTGAGCGTGACGGGCAGGCCGTAGCGCTCCAGCGCGGCGTCGGTCAGCACGAGCAGCGGGTCGGCGTCCTTGCCTGGCCCGGACAGCTTCGGCTGACCGAGCCGCCCCTCGCTCAGCATCCACTCCACCAGGGCCGCAATCGACTTCGCCGGTACGTCAAGTACCAGGCCGCCGACGCAGTACGCCAGCACCTGACCGTCTTCGACGTCGACGACCGCGAGCGGCCCGTTCTCGAACCGCGCATCGGCACCACCGGCTGGGGTGCCAGCCGGGGCGGCCTTCCGCGCGGGCGACCGACGCGACGTCAGCCTGGTCGTGGCCCCCGGATGCGGCACAGTGGCAGGGCGCAGCGCGGTGTTCTCAGAAGCTGGCTCCTGGATCGGTGCTGTGGGTTCGGTGCGGGCTTTGGCCGGTTCAGCTCCCGTTGGCGCAGGAGCGGCTGGGGGGGCAGGCGTCTCGGGGGCCGCCGTGTCCTCAGAGGGCACCGGGGCGTTGGCGGGGTAGAGCTGGGCGAGCTGCTTGAGCATGCGGGCATAGGCGTCGCGCTCCGGCGGCCGAGGCTCGGTCTTACCGGCCTCCCAGCCGCCGACCGTCGCGCGCCGCACCTGTAGTGCGGCGGCCACCTCGTCCAGCGTCAGGCCGTGCGCCTGGCGCAGCCGCCTGCGCTCCGCCGGGGGCGGCAGCGGGGAACGGGACGCGATGAGCGCGTCGACCGCGTCGAACAGCTCGGACATGCAGCACCTCCAGTCCCGCAACTCTAGCGTGAAGCGTACGTTTCGCGTACCAAACACGTACGGATGGCGTAAATGGCGGTGGGGGTTCACGGTTGCTTCGGGAAGGGTGTTCTCGGGCTTGGGTTACTGCTGGCTCTCTAGCCGAGGGCCTGCGGTGGTGTCTTGGCTATGCCTGAACTGACCGGGGAGAGCGGCTTGGTGTGAGAGATCTGGGAGAGCAGACCGCCGCCGTGCACCAGCCATCGCGGTGGCAGAACGCTCGGGGGCGGGCATGGGTGAGATCGTCAAAGGGCTCGAGCGGGCGTTGCTGACCCGTCCCGTGCCTACGCGGGATGCCGCTGTGCGTTTCCTGCTCAGGGCGGAGAAGGGCTCCACGATGAACGTGGCTGTCCTCCTGGGGATCTCCCAGCGCACGGTCCAGAGGTGGGTCACCACCCGGCCGGGAATGCGCCGCCGTCCCAGTGCCGTGCATGCGGGGTTGATCGATGAGGCTGTCAGAGCACGGTGGCAGCCCCTGGTGCGCGCCCGCCGGCGGGCCCGGGCCGAGGCCGACGGGTTCGTCTTCCACACCAGGGCGCGGTTCGGATTCGCCGCTCCGGCAGGCTCGTCGGACGATCCACGAGTACGGCTGATCACCCAGTACTTATCAGGAGAAGTGGCCCGCGAGCTGTTCGCCGCCCGGGATGCCGGCGGGGGCGAGCAGCAGCAGCTGGTGATCCTCGCCCGGGCTTTGGGGCATGCCTATTTCCGGGACGGAGGCCGACGTGCTCACGGTCTCGGGATCGCCTTCACCGACGTGGAGTTCGCCGATTTCTCCATCGACTGACGTGCGCCTGGGGCCGGGTTCAGGACGAGGGCGGGATCTGGTGCCGCGTCAGCATCGCGTCATAGCACTGTGCTTCCTTGCGTTCGCGCCAATCCCACTGGATACCGCCGGTGCGCGGGCCGGCGGACGGCTGGGGCGGGCGGAGCCTGGCCGCCTCCGCTACGCGCAGCAGGTGGGCGCGGTCGTGAGGGCCGGCCAGCAGATGCTGGTCCTGGCCAGGAGCGAGCCGAGCGAAGCAGACGGCGGCCTTCAGGAAGACGCGCGCCCACGACGGCACACCGTAGGTAGCGCAGCCGTCGGTGTAGCGGGTGCGGTCGTGCAGGGCCAGGGTGGCTGCGGTGTCGTCGTAGTCGCCTGGGCGGGCGGTGGCGAGCTGTTGGAAGGAGGCGCCGGTGAAGAGCGCGGCGGCGAGGGCGGCGGCCAAGCGGGGGTGGGCGGTCACGGTGGCCAGGCGTCGGGCGATTTCCCGGGCTGTCTGCTCGGTGAACGGTGCGGGTGGCGGGCGGTGCCGGAAGGTGATCACTGGCGGCGTGCACGGGGCGGTACATGGAGCGGGGCTGTCGTAGGAGACGAGGCGGTCCAGCACGGGCAGGGTGAGCCACCGGTCTGCCGGCCGGGCGGGTTCGTCAACAGGCTGGGGTACGGGTGCGGTCGTGCCGTAGTAGTGGCGGCGGGCGGCCTGGAAGTCGGTGGTGACGGCGTAGTCGGCCGTCTGCAGGGCCTGGTGCAGGGCGGCGGGCAGGTGGGGGCGGTGGCAGATCAAGGTCAGGTGGATGCCGGTGAGGGCGCGCAGTTGCAGGAGGCGCATTGTGCGGCGGGCGGTGAGGCGGTGGGTGCGCAGGACGGTCAGCCGGGTGACGGGCAGGGCAGTGATCCAGGCGGTGGCGGCTTCCCAGGCGGGCTGACGGCCGGCGGGGAAACGCCCCGGGAGCAGGGGCGGTTTGCCTAGGGCGGCGAGAAGGTCGTGGGCGAGGCCGGTCTCGCTGGTGGTGCCCGGGCCGGGGTGCAGGGTGATCCGCCCGGAGGGCGGATGGTGGGCGGCCAGGGCAGTGTGCGTGTGGACCGCGTCGTCGCCTGGGTCGATGACCACGGCTACGGGCGGCGGGGGCACGGCGGGCGGCATGGCGACGTGGTGGTCAGGCGAGGCGGCTGAAGGCCCAGCGCAGCAGCTCCTGATCCACACGGGAGCGGCCGGTGCGGGCCAGGGCGGTGCGGGTGTGGGCGGTCAGCTGGGCCCAGGCGCGGAAGTTGCCGTGTGCGGCGTGCTGGTCGGCGAAGGCTATGTCGTCGGGATCGGCGTCGGCCCACACCGGGTGGAACAGGGGAATGGCCTCCAGGACCTCGCCGGGGGTGAGGCGGGTGAAGTGCTGCCAGATGAAGATGCGGGAGGACAGCATCGGTTCGCGGCGCAGCACGGTGTGGCAGCCCTCCCCGCCGACGAAGATGATCGCGAGCTGGGTGGCAGGTTCGTCCCACAGGTAGCGGAAATATTCGAACGCCTCCCCGTTGAGCCACTGCGCCTCATCGACCAGGAAGGTACGGGGGCGTTCGGCCAGGGCCATCTTTAGCAGACGGTCGAATTCACTGGGGTGGCGCGGTGGTTCACCGGCCAGGTCGAGCGCGGTGAACAGTTCGTAGCGCACCGCGCGGGCGGTGGGCCGGGCCCGGAAGGTGATCTTGCGGACGTCCTCGCCGGGTTCGAGTTCGCGCAAGCAGGTGTTGACGGCAAGGGTCTTGCCGAAGCCGGCGCCGCCGTGGATGCACATCATGGCGCGGGCGGCGACGGTGTCGGTGATGTTCTCCCGGGCAGTGAGCAGGGCGCGGGTTGTGACCACGGAGGCGTCGGGCAGGTCGACGTACTGGTAGGTGGCCGCGGTCACGAGGCGTCTCCGTCTTTGTCGGTGGTGGGACGTGCGGCCCGCCCATCGGGGCCGTCCGGAGCGGGAACGGAATCACGGCCGGACGGGAGCGGGGTGGGCCGGTCTGGCGTGGTCAGCGCGGCCAGGGAAGCAGGGGTACGCCACCCGGTCGGCGGCGCGGCGGGCGGGATGAGGTCCGGCAGCGACAGCTGCGACAGGTCGGTGTCAGCGGCCTGGGCGAGTTCGGCCTCGGCCTGCGCGGTGGTCAACGCACCGAGCCGCTGAGGGGCCTCGGGCTGGTTCACGGCGGCGTAGCGCTCGCGCTGGGAAACCTCCAGGTCCTTCTTGAGGCGGCGGGTGCGGGCGGCCCGTGCTCGCCGTACGGCGCTGACCTGTTCCTCGGTGGCCCGGTCGGCCAGATCTGCGGGACCGAGGTAGCGGCCGGTGACCGCGTGGTAGACCTCGATCCGGTGGTCGTGGTGGGGCATGTAGCGGACCCTGACCTGGATACCGGCCTGACCGGTCATCCACGGGCCCACATAGTCGCGTCTCCTGAAGCGGATGCCGCGGGTGGTCAGCGTGCGAGTGCCGGCGTCCTCCAGGGTGAACGTCCACAGATCCGTCGCCGGCACGTCCCTCAGCGGGGTCGGATCCTCCTGCCACGCCTCAAGCGGCGTCTTGCCCCGCAAGGGCGCGGGGCGATGCTCGGTGTTCCACCAGAGCGTCCAATCCAGCAGCCTGGCGGTGAAGTCCTCGAAACCGAGCAGCACTTCGTCCTTCGGGCGGGAAGCCCGCTTGCCGGGACGCGGCTGGCGGGCGTAGCCGGGCAGCGCGGCCAGGAACATGCTCTCCACCGCCCGGTTGAGACCCTCCACGGTGCCCTTGAGGTGGGGGGTGTAGGCGGGCAGGTCCTCCACCGTCACGTCCAGGAGATCGAACGCGGCGGTCACCGTCCTGGACAGGAAGTCCTTGCCGCGGTCCACCCGTACTTTCTCCGGCAGGCCGCCGAACGGGCCGTAGGGATCCTCACGCAGGACCGCGGAGCGCAGCGCGGAAAGCACCGACTCCCGCGACGGATCCCCCGGCGTGACCGCGACACCCGTGATCGCGTTCGTCGCGCAGTCGGTGAACCACGTGATCCACGGCCTGCGGGCGGTGCCGTCGACGTCGACCAGCACCGCCGCTTGGACGTGGTCGGTCTCCCACACCTGGTTGCGCCAGCCCCGCGGCCGGGCCAGGAACACATCATGCTTGCGCGCCGCCCGCTCCCCTCCCGCGAGCCCGGCCCGCTCCCCCGGCGTCAGATCACGGCGGATCGCGCGATGCAGCGTCGTCAGCGACGGTGCGTCTGCAGGCGGAGACTTCCGAGCGGCACGGAGGACCAGTTCGCGATGGACGGCCCGCACGTTCCCCTTCCACAGTGCCAACAGCCCACGGACTTCAGGCGTGATCGTGAACGTCGCACCGGCCCGGGGCGGGGCACCAGGGCTGGCGGCCGCGGCCTCATCACCCTCAGCCGCGGCCAGCCACCGCCACACCGTGCGCTCCGCCACCCCCAACGCGTCTGCAGCCACCCGCACATGACCCGCTGTCAGCTTCTTCCCCGCCCGCAGAGCGAGCAGCCGCCGTACCGCCGGACCGCGCAGTGCCCTCCTCGATGCCGCGGGCAGCCCGCCGCCTGCACGGACGGCGTCACCGTCCTCCATGTCAGCTCCCCTCCCGCGGTGGGACATCGTGTGCGTGCCGGGTGCCGAGCGCCTGCAATCGCCCTCCCGCCTCTTGCACAGCGCTTGGTTCATAGCGGCGGCGCGACCCTCCTGAACAGCCGCCTCAGCAAAGCCCGGTCGACGGCCGCGTCAGCGGTGGTCAGCAGCGCGTTCTGCAGGTGGGCAGTCAGAGCGGCCCACATGCGGAACGCGCCGTGGGCGCACGACTGGTCGATCCACGTCAGATCCGGGGCCGCGACGGTGCGCCACAGCGGATGGAAGCCGGTCACCACGGCCGCCACTTCCGCTGCAGCCAGGCGCGGAACCTCCTGCCACCCGCCGATCCGCGATGCCAGCTGCGGCAGCCGGGCCAGCGCCCGCTCGCTGCCCGACCCGCACAGCACCAGCGTGATCCGCGTGCCGGGGTCGTCCCACAGGCTCTGCAGGTACTCCAGGCACGGCACAGGCAGGCGCTGCGCCTCATCGACCACCAGCACCCGCGCCTCACCCAAAGCCCCCACGACCGCGGCGTCGGCCAGCGCCGACGTGTGCGGGAAACGGCCCGGCAGCGCCAAAGCATCGAACACCGCCCGCCTCATGCCAGACACCGACGGGCGCACCGGCACCGGCACCCACGTCACCTTCCAGCCCGGCGGGACCTCGTGGAGCGCCATCCGCACGGCCGCGGTCTTGCCCCGGCCCGGGTCACCGAACACACACACCGCGCCCTCCGCCGCCATCGCCTGCCCGACCGCCTCGGCCACCGCCCGCACCGACGACGTCCGCACCAGCTGTGCTCCCGCCGGCAACGCCACACCCGCCATCGCACCGCTCTCCCCCGACGGCAGGACCGCGGACGCCGCCGCCGGCGCGGGGTGCGGCGGCCGGCGCGCCACCCCCTTCGCCGCGCCGCCCTCACGCATCCCGGCCAGCGCAAGGTCAACCAGCGCCTGCCGTGTCCGCTGCTCCTCCCGCTCCCGCCGCACCACCACACGATCCGGCAAGACCCTGCCGGCCTCCAGGTCCCGCCGCACCACCCGGTACAGCGACGCCAGCGACGGCACTTCTCCCCCGGCATCCTTCAAATGCCGGTGCAGCACCGACACGTTCCCGCCCGCCTGTGCCAGCACCTCCCACACCTGGTCGGACAACTCCAGCCGGGCCCGCGGCCTGCGCTCCACACGGCCCTCCGTCCGCGCCGCATCCAGCCAGCGCCACACCGTGCGCACATTCACCCCACCGACCTGCGCGCCCGCACGCACGTGCGCCGTGGTCAACGCCCCCGCCGCCTCGAGCTCCAGCAGCCGCGCAACCAGCACCGGCCTGGACACCCTCAACCCCGCCGCGACCTCACCCCACACGCCCGGCTCCCCCACCCCACACCCTCCCGACGCCCAAACCCGACGCCGACCACCGTGCCGCCGACCGGCCCTCGAAGGATCAGAAGTGCCGTTCCCATGACAGCGGAACAGGGAAGGGTGTAGCGCCCCATGACAGCCACGACGGCACCAGACACCGCCCCATGTCAGTGACTCCCCACGCTCAACACCCCACCAACAGCGAAAACACCCTGACCTGACATGCCGTCACTGACACCACCCACTGACACCACACCGGCACATCGCAGCCAAGACGCGCGCAGGCCTGCTCGATCAGCTCCCCATCCACCCGCCGTACGGGATCGCGCTCACGGGCCGCGTAGACATGCGACGTGATCTTCGCCCAGGTGCGGAAATTGCCGTGCGCCATCTGCTCGTCCACCCGCGCCAGGTCGTCCGGGTCCGCCTGCGCCCACACCGGATGGAACAGGCCCAGCGTCTGCTGCAGTTGAGACGGCTCAAGCCGGCCGACCTGGTGCCAGGTCAGCACCCGCGAGCGCAGCGCCGACGCCCGCGCCACAGCGCGTTCGCTTCCCGCCCCGCACAGCACCAGCGCCGCCGCGCAGCCCGGCGCGTCCCACAACTGCCGCAGATAGTCCAGCAAGGGCGGCGTCAGCCGCTGGGCGTCATCGACGACCAGCACACCCGGCTCGGCCAGAGTCCGCTCGAGAGCCTGACCGGCCGGCCCGGCCCGGTGCGTCAGCGCCCCCGACGGCAGCCCGAGCGCCTCACACAGGCAGGCCCGCAACTGCGGCAGACCGGGCGCGACCCCGGCCACCGCCCGCCACACCGGCACCCGGCCCGGCAAAAGACGCAACGCCTGCTCAACAGCGACCGTCTTGCCCAGCCCCGGATCCCCGTACACACAGCACATCCCGCGCGCCGCGACCGTATGACCCACCGCCTCCACCACCCCGGCCACCTGCCGCGTCGACACCAGCCGCGCCCCCGGCACGTACAACCGCACCCCACCGGCCCGCACCCCCGCATCCGCGGCGTCCTCCGGCACCGGCACGTCGGCGGGCGGCCCGTCGACAACAGCCGGTCCGTCCGCCCCGTCCGCGAACCCCAAGTCCGCCAGCGCCCGGTCATACGGACTCGGCTCCACCCCGGCGCGGGCCCCTGCCGGACGGGCCACCTCAAGCACCCGGCCCGCCCCCAGATCCCGCTTGATCACCCGGTGCAACGTCGGCAGCGACGGCACACACTGCGCACCCCATTCCTCCAACGCCCCCTCTTCCTGCGCCCGGAGCATCCTGCGCCGCAACTCCGCAACATTCCCGCCCGCCTGAGCCAGGACCTCCCACAAGGGATCACTCAGCGAAAACCCGTCCTGCCGCGGCCTCGCCTCGACATGGCCCCGGCGCCCATCGGCCAGCCACCGCCACACCGTCCGCTCCGACACCCCCGCCAGCTCCGCCGCGATCCGCACATGCAACCGCGACAGCGTCCCCTCCTCATCCACCGCAAGAAGCCGCCGCACCACCACACCCCGCGCCAACGACACACCCACCGGCGGCACCACACCAGCCGACCCCGCCCCAGCCCCACCCGCCGAAACCGTCACACGGCCCAGCCCACCCGACCCCGCCAGCCCCTCACACAGGAACAACGAAACCCATGACAGCCACAACCCGAGCTGCTAACCGCCCCACAACAGCCGCTTGGTCACCCCATGACAGCGACCACAACCCGGTCCCAGAACCACTACCAGGACCTCCACACCGCGATTCCGCTGACGCCCACCCACTGCCGCCCCACCGCCCACTCACACCAGCCGCCGCCCCGTACACCAACAAGCCCCCCTCCGAGCGTCACTCGAGCAGGAGCTCGCCAAGGGGCCGGTCGCGCACGGCTGGCCGGACCAGACGTGGACGCTGACCCGGATCAAGACGCTGATCGGGCGCCGGTTCCACAAGAGCATGACGTTGTCGGCGATCGCGCGGATGCTGCACCGGCACGGCTTCAGTCACCAGGTCCCGGCCCGCCGCGCGGTCGAGCGCGACGAGGAGGCCGTGGCGGGCTGGGTGAAGGAGACCTGGCCGCAGGTGGAAGGTCCGTGGCGGCGCTCGACGCCTGGCTGTGCTTCGAAGACGAAGCCGGCTTCTCGATGACGCCGCCCACCGCACGGACCTGGGCCCGGCGCGGACGCACACCCGTCATCCGGGTCCGGGGACGCTCCCAGCGCCGCTTCTCCATCGCCGCTCTGGCCTGCTACAAACATGGTGAACGCTCACGGCTGATCTACCGGCCCAAGCGGCATCTCGATCACAAGCGCGGCGGCAGACGCAGTTTCACCTGGACCGACTACCGCGACCTCCTCATCGCCGCATCAGCAGCTCGGCGCACCCATTGTGCTCGTGTGGGACAACCTCAACGTCCACAAGGACCGCCGACTGCGGGAGTTCATCGACACCCACGACTGGATCACCTGCCACTTCCTGCCGGCCTACGCACCGGACCTCAACCCAGTCGAGGGCATCTGGTCCCTGCTGCGGCGCAGCAGCCAGGTCAACACCGCCTTCACCGACCCCGACCACCTCATCAGCACGCTCCGACACGGCCTCCGCCAGATCCAGTACCGCAGCAACCTCATCAACGGATGCCTCGCCGAAACCCGCCTCACCTTGACGACATCACGGCGACAACGTCAGTAACTGGTCGCGGGCGGGATCTCCTGGCGGGCGATGCCCGCGGACTTCCCCGCATGGGCCCGGGTCTACGCCTTCTTCCGCCGCTGGCGCGAGCACGGGCTGATCGCCGAGTTCCACGACCGGCTGCGCGGGACGCTCCGTGAGCGCGAGGGCCGCGAGGCCGAGCCCACTGCGGGGATCATCGACGCGCAGTCGGTACGGGCCGCCGCGACGGTGCCTGCCGCCTCACGCGGCTACGACGGCGGGAAGAAGGTGCCGGGCCGCAAGCGGCACATCGTGACCGACTGCCTCGGCCTGCTCCTGGCCGTCGCGGTCACCGCCGCGAACATCGGCGACCGGGACGCCGCCGCGGGCCTGCTGACCCGGCTGCGCCGCCTGCACCGCGACATCACCCTCGTCTGGGCCGACGGCGGCTACACCGACTCCCTCGTCGGCTGGTGCCGGGACAAACTCGCCCTGACCTTGGAGATCGTCAAGCGCACCGACGACATGGCAGGGTTCGTGGTGCTGCCCAGGCGCTGGGTGGCCGAGCGCACGTTCGCGTGGCTGATGAACTCCCGCCGTCTGGCCCGGGACTACGAGACCCTGCCCGCCACCAGCGAGGCGATGATCCGGTGGTCGATGGTCACGCGGATGAGCCGGCGTCTGGGACGGCCACGGTCCGCCGGCCGGCACTGAACGCCCCCGATGCCTCCAGGAGGAGCCACCCGCGCTCCGCCAGGCGCCGGGCTTTCGACCGCAGTCCCCCGACCTTCGCCGGCATCGCGTCAAGGCCCAGCTCCACCGCGATCTCCTTGGCCCGAAGCGGTCCGTGACCCGTGGATCGCAAATCAACGGATCACGTTCGGTTGAGATACGGCTTCTCAAGGATGTCCCCACCGACGGACGCCCTCAACTGGTTGACCTCGGCATGCCCGTCTTCACTGACGACGCACCACCGCCTCAGCCAGACGAGTAGGTGCTTTTCTTCCTAGCGCGTTGAAGCACGGCGCTCCGAGATCCAGATGGTCAGCAGATCGAGCTTGCTCATTGCGACGGATCGTCGTTGCGGAGGGCTGGTGCCCGAGGTCACAATGCGTGGAGGTGCCGGGTGGTCATCCCGGCGAAGTGTTGGAGGCGCTGCTTGTGAACACAGCACCGCAGTGCGCCTCGCCATGCGCGCCAGACGCTGACCACTTCGCTTCGCCCACCGGCTGATCTGCTTCATTCACGGTGGGCGCTTCCCCTTATGGGAGACCACCGTAGTGTCCGAAGACTTCGGGACGGTTGATCGCCGTCCTCTGGCAACGGTTCTTGCCGCCAACCTCGTTTCGATCGCAGGGAATTGCCTTACGTACATGGGCGTGCCGTGGTTCGTGCTGCAGAGTACGGGCAGTGCCGCCGAAGCTGGGATCGTGGCGTTCTGCACACTGCTGCCCGCAGTGCTCGCTGCGCTCGTCAGCGGTCCGGTCATCGATCGGATGGGCCGACGGCGGGTGAGTGTCGCCTCGGATCTCGCCTGCGGGGTCGCCGTTGCGGCGATCCCGCTTCTGCAGTTCGCCGGCATCCTGCAGTTCTGGATGCTGTGCGTGCTGATGGCGATGACAGGGTTGTTCCGTTCGCCGGGTGAAACCGCTCGCGGCGTGCTGTTGCCCACGCTTGCCGAAAGCGCCGGAATGCCGCTGACCAGGGCTGCCGGGCTGTACGACGGTGCGGCACGCTGCGCGGCGCTGACGGCATCCGCTCTCGGAGGTGTGCTGATCGCCGTACTCGGAGCCGAGAACGTCCTGTTGGTGGATGCCGCGACCTTCGCCGTGGCCGCGCCACTGTTCGCGTTCGGAGTGCGCGGCCTGCCCGAGGCACAGCCCCAACGACGGGCCGAGCCGGCGTCGCTGCGAGCCTACCGTCGTGAACTCGCGGAAGGCTATCGCTTCCTGGCGGCCACGCCGCTGCTGCTGGGCCTGTGCCTGATGACGCTGGTCACCAGGGGCCTCGACCAGGGGTGGAGCGCCGTGCTCCTGCCCGTGCATGCCCGTGAGGAGCTTGATGGTGCCGTCGATCTCGGTCTGCTGAACGCGGCGTTCGGAGTTTGCGCTCTTACGGGGGCGCTGGTCTATGGGGCGGTGGGCAGCCGCTTTCGGCGGTGGCCCGTGTTCACTATCGCCTTTCTCATCGGGGGCCTGCCGCGCTTCGTGGTGGCCGCCTTCACCGACACCTCCACCCCGCTGGCCCTGACCATGGCGGTAGAGGGTCTCGCCTTCGGCGTACTCAACCCCATCATGGCCACCGTGACGTATGAGACGGTGCCGGAGGAACTACGCAGCCGCGTGCTGAGCGCGACAACGGCCTCGGTCCAGCTGGTCACTCCGCTGGGCGGACTGGCCGTGGGCTTCCTCGTGGATTCGGCCGGCCTGCCCTTCTCGCTGCTGGCGGTGGGTGGTGTGTATCTGCTCGCCACGCTGTGCCCGGTGATCTTCCCGGCCTGGAGAAGGATGGACAGCACTGGTTCTCCCCACGACAGGACGGAGGACTCGCTGCCGCAGCGTACGGGGGCGAAACGGATGTAGTCACGAGATGGCTGTTTCGGCGCTGCTCACGAACACCTGACGTCGGTGCTCCCCGTCGTGCTCAAGCGGGGGGCCCGGCCTTCTCAGTCCGGAAAAGTGCCGCGGTCACGGCCATGGCGCTGCACGCCGTCGTCTGCGGCGACGTCGAGCAGGCCGCCTAGTACGGCCTCACCGAGTCGGCTCAGGCGTTCGCCGACCGGGACCTGGTCGTGAAGCTGACCCACCGTGACCTCGCACGGCCCGTCGTCCAGCGATGACCTCCACGGTGCGAGAGACGGCCCGCCCGAGGCCTTCCGAACGACGCCGGTGGCGCGCTGCCACCGGCCGGGCGACCACTCCCGACCAGCGTCCAAACCGCTGCCAGCTCTCCGTGCCGCACCGATCCCCACCGGACCGGTGCTCTGCGGAGGACCGGCCAGACCCTGACGGCCCGCAATCGCGGCGATCGCCGCCCCCACTCCTGCACGTGCGCCGGTTGGGCAGACCGGACCCCGTGTCGCGTGCACAATCCGACCGCTCCTTCACCAGGAGGACTTCGTGCCCATCACCAGTGAGCCCGCGCTCGCCCCCTCCCCCTGTCTGACGGCCCGTTCCTGGCCGCCTTGGTCGGCGCGGGAGGTAGCGGCAAGAGTCGCATCGCCCGCCCTGGTGAGTGGTGGACGGTTCGTGCTGTACACCACGTTCAGGCGCGCGATCCTGGAGATATGGAGATAGAGGTTCTCGTGGTGTCAGGGTGTCCCCACCAGCAGCTTGCCGAGGAGCGGCTGCGGCAAGCGCTGGACGGTGCCGGGCTGCCCGGCGAGACCTTCACCACCAGGGTGATCGCGGATCAGGCTGAGGCCGAGCGGTCGGGCTTCACTGGTTCCCCGACAATTCTCATCGCCGGCCGCGATCCGTTCACCGAGCCGGACTCCTCGCCGTCGGTGGCCTGCCGGATCTACCGCACCCCGCATGGCCTGGCTGGTGCGCCCGAGACCGACCAGCTCCGGGAGGCCCTGCGCGATGCCGCTGACACGGGCGGCGGAGTGTAAGCGGGATCACCGTCGGGAGGCTGGTCGGCGCCTAGCGTCGTCGGCATGAACCACAAGGATCTCGTCGAAGGTGGCCAGTCATGATGCGCGCCGTGTGGAACGGCACCGTGCTCGCGGAGGTCGAACAGACCATCGTGGTGGAGGGCAGTCACTACTTCCCGCCCGAGTCGCTGCACCGCGAGTACTTCACCGTCAGCCGGACCAGGTCGCTGTGCTTTTGGAAGGGGCTCGCCCGCTACTACACGGTGACTGCCGGTGGGCAGACCAATGTGAACGCCGCCTGGTACTACCCGCGCCCGAGCCCACTGGCCCGGAAGATCAAGAATCACGTCGCCTTCTGGAACGGCATCGTGGTTGAGGAAGTCGCCCCGCGGGTGAGCCGGTGAGCGCCGCGCGTCGTCTGCGCATGGCGGCCTGGGCTGCCGGTGTGGGCGGGTCGCTGGCTGCCGCCTACCTGGGACTGGTGACCGGTGCCGTCCCGGTCGATGTCGGTGTGGGCCGCCGGACTCGGCCGCTGGGCCCGCAGACGGTCGACATCGCGGCCCCTCGAGAGACGGTGTTCGACGTGGTGGCCCGGCCGTATCTGGGCCGCACGCCGCGGGCGATGCGAGAGAAGCTGAATGTCCTGGAACGCGGCAGCGACATGGTTCTGGCTGAGCACTACACACCGATCGCCGACGGGCGACTGAAAGCGGTGACCGTGGAGAGCGTGCGCTTCGCCCGACCCGAGCGCATCGACTTCCGGCTGGTGCGCGGCCCGGTGCCGCACGTGACAGAGTCCTTCGTGCTGAGCGAGACGACGACGGCGACGCGGCTGGTGTACGAGGGGGAGCTGGGCACCGATCTGTGGCGGCTCGGCCAGTGGTGGGGCACGGCGGTGGCGGCCCGCTGGGAGGCCACGGTCGCTGCCTCGCTCGCCTCGGTCAAGGCCGAGGCCGAACGCCTTGCCGCATCGCGCCGGTGAGCGCGCGGCCGGTTCGGTGAGCGCGCTTACAGTTCCCCTCGCCTCGACGCCCGTAGCGTCACGGGCATGATCCTCCGTCTCGTCCTCGGCACGGTCTACGCGGCGATGGCCGTCGGCCAGCTCACCTCGATCACCGATATGCCGACGGTTCTCGGCGCGTACGGTCTGGTGCACGGCGCCGCGGCGGGCGTACTCGCCGCGGGGCTGATCGCCGGGGAGCTGGTGTGCGGGGTGTGGTTCCTGACCCGTCCGCGGTCGACGGCCATCACCCCCGGGTGGGTCTACACCGCCGTGTCCGTCGTCTGGACGGTGCTGGCCGTCCAGGCGTATGCGCGGGGGCTGGCCGTGGACAACTGCGGCTGCTTCGGGAACTACCTCACCCAACGGCTGAGCTGGTTCGTCCTCCTCCAGGACGGTTTCACGCTCGTGTACGCCGCCGTACTGCTGCGCACCACCCGTACAGCCGCTGCGAGGGGGACGACCGGTGGCGTGGAGGTGGATCGTGATGTCCGCATCCCGTGAACGCTGCTGCTTCGGTGGGACCGTCGCCGTTATCGGGACCTGTCCGGCCATGGTCATGTGCCGCCCCGGTCCGCTGCTTATGGGCGGAGTGGTGCTGGGCGCCGTCGTCGGCACGCTCGCGAATCCGTGGCCGATCATGCTCGACGATGGCTGCGCTTCTGGCCGGCACCGCCTGTGCCCTTTGGTGCCGAGGCCGGTGTCGCCGAGGCGCCGGTCCGGAGGACTGCTGCCCGACCGTGGGCGGAGCCGTACCCCAGCGGGACGACCCCCAGGACCGCGACGTCCGCTGACTGTTTGAGACTGCCCCTGTGAGAGGAGTTGTGCGATGACCCAGGCACCGGCGCCGAGGCGCAAGGTGGACCGGGACGAGGTGTTCGTGGAGTTCACCAAGTCGATCTGCCCGCTGTGCAAGACCCCCATCGACGCGCAGGTCAACATCCGCCAGAACAAGGTCTATCTGCGCAAACGCTGCCCCGACCACGGCGAGTTCGAGGCCTTGGTCTACGGGGATGCCGAGGAGTATCTGTCCTCGGCCCGCTTCAACAAGCCCGGCACCATCCCCCTCACCTTTCAGACCGAGGTGAAGGAGGGCTGCCCGTCGGACTGCGGGCTGTGCCCGGAGCACAAGCAGCACGCCTGCCTGGGGATCATCGAGGTCAACACCGGCTGCAACCTGGACTGCCCGATCTGCTTCGCCGACTCCGGCCATCAGAGCGACGGATACGCGATCACTCATGAGCAGTGCGAGCGGATGCTGGACGCGTTCGTGGCCTCCGAGGGGGAGGCGGAGGTGGTGATGTTCTCCGGCGGCGAGCCCACCATCCACAAGCACATCCTCGACTTCATCGACCTCGCCCAGGCCCGCCCGATCAAGAACGTCAACCTCAACACCAACGGCATCCGCCTGGCCACCGACAAGAACTTCGTCGCCGAACTCGGCAAACGCAATCAGGTGCCGGGCAAGTCGGTGAACATCTACCTGCAGTTCGACGGCTTCGACGAGCGCACCCATCGCGAGATCCGGGGCCGGGACCTGCGGACGTTCAAACAGCGTGCCCTGGACAACTGCGCCGATGCCGGGCTGACCGTCACCCTGGTGGCGGCCGTGGAACGGGGTCTGAACGAGCACGAACTCGGGGCGATCATCGAGTACGGCATCGACCATCCCGCTGTTCGCTCGGTCGCATTCCAGCCGGTCACCCACTCCGGTCGGCACGTGCCGTTCGACCCCCTGAACCGGCTCACCAACCCCGACGTCATCCGACTGATCAACGAGCAACGCCCGGGCTGGTTCCAGAAGGGCGACTTCTTCCCCGTACCGTGCTGCTTCCCCACCTGCCGCTCCATCACCTACCTCCTGGTGGACGGCGAACCGGGAAACCGCACCGTCGTGCCGATCCCGCGGCTGCTGAACGTCGAGGACTACCTCGACTACGTCACCAACCGGGTGATGCCCGACGCCGGGACCCGCGAGGCGCTGGAGAAGCTGTGGTCCGCCTCTGCCTTCATGGGCACCGCCACCACCGAGGAGAAGCTGCGGGCCACAGCCGAGGCCCTGGACTGCGCGGACGCCTGCGGCATCGACCTGCCCCAGGCCGTCAAGGACCTGGACGACAAGGCGTTCATGATCGTGGTCCAGGACTTCCAGGATCCCTACACCCTCAACGTCAAACAGCTGATGAAGTGCTGCGTCGAGGAGATCACCCCCGACGGGAGGCTCATTCCGTTCTGCGCGTACAACTCCGTCGGCTACCGCGAACAGGTCCGCGCCGCGATGTCCGGCGTGGCCGTCGCCGATGTTGTTCCGAACGCACTGCCGCTTGCCGACCGGCTCACGGTTACCCCGTACGGCTCCAAGACCGCCCTCACCGGGCCCACCGTCGAGGAAGACGCACGATGACCGACCGGAACCCGTTCCCGTCCGGCCCGACCGCCGACGAGCTCAAAGCCTGCTGTGCCGCCGCGTACTCCTCGGACGTGGTCGCACTGCTCCTGGGGGACTCCTATCATCCCGGCGGCACCGCCCTGACCCGCCACCTCGCCGACTGCCTGGCCCTGGGCGAGAACCACCGCATGCTCGACGTGGCCTCCGGCCGCGGCACCACCGCCCTGCTCCTCGCCGGCACCTACGGTGTTCAGGTCGGCGGCCTGGACTACTCGCCGGCCAACACCGCCCTCGCCCAGGGCGCAGCCCAGGCCGCGGGACTCGCCGAGCGAGCCGAGTTCACGACCGGGGACGCCGAACAGCTTCCCTACCCAGATGGCTTCTTCGACGCGCTGGTCTGCGAGTGCGCCCTGTGCACCTTCCCCGACAAGGCCCAGGCCGCCGCCGAGTTCGCCCGCGTCCTGAAACCCGGCGGCCGACTTGGCATCACCGACGTCACCATCGACCCTGCACACCTTCCCTCCGAGCTCACCGGCCTCAGCGCCCGCATCGCCTGCATCGCCGACGCCCGGCCACTGGAGGAGTACAGCCAGATCCTGGCCGCCGCAGGCCTACGCACCCGGCGCACCGAGCACCACGACCAGGCCATGCTGCGCATGATCAACCAGATCGAAGCACGGCTGAACCTGCTGCGCATGACCGCACCGGACAAGCTCACCGACGCCGGCGTCAAGCTCGACGCCGCCCCAGTCGTCCTCGAAGCAGCCCGCACGGCGGTCGCGGACGGTGTCCTCGGTTACGCCATGCTGATCGCCGAGCGCGTAACCGAGTAGGGGGTGTGAAGACGCGCCAAAGGGGCAATGCGGGCAGGTGTGCCCTGTCTGAGCCGACCACCCGGCGCCTGTGGGCCGGGAGGTCGGACGGCCCAGCGCCCCTCATCCCTGACGCCCCCCAGTTCCGAGGAGGACGGCAGCCTTGTCCGCCGAACGGCCGGTAGTACTGATCTTCGACGTCAACGAGACCCTCAGCGACCTGACCCCGCTGCGCGGCCGGTTCCAGGAGATCGGCGCCCCGGCGGACCTGATGCCGCTGTGGTTCGCCGGGATTCTCCGCGACGGGTTCGCGCTTGCGGCAGCCGACGCCTACGCGGACTTCGCCGACCTGGCCCGCGACAGCCTTCGCGGACTGCTGACGGGAACAGGGAGCCAGCCCACTGATCTGGAGACCGCGGTCGGCCACGTCGTGTCCGGATTCTCCGAGCTGGACGTGCACCCAGATGTGCCGGCCGGAGTGCGGGCACTACGCGCGGCCGGATACCGACTGGTGACCATGACCAACGGCAGCACCGCCCACACCGACAGACTCCTGGACAGGGCAGGCCTCCGGGACTGCTTCGACGCGCTGTGGGACGTCGCCGGTCCTCGACGTGGAAGCCACACCCCCGCGCCTACCGCTACGCGGTCGAACACGCCCGTGTTCGCCCTGAGCAGGCGATGCTGGTCGCCACCCACCCGTGGGATGTCGACGGCGCCCAGCGGGCAGGGTTGTCCGGCGCCTGGCTGCGACGCGGGCGTACCGCCTACCCGAGTTCGCTGACCGAGCCCGCCCTCGCCGCGGAGGACCGGGCAGAACTCGCGCGTCTCCTCGGCTGACTCGCGTGGCGGCCATCGCCACGTGGGCGGTGCAGGTCGAGACGGCGGACGCCGTCGGCATCTATCCGCAGCACCATGCCCGACCGGGCCTCATCTGCTGGGCACGGCCACCGCGCCGCAGGCCATCCGTCCCGTATCACCACCGGCATGTGCTGCCGCTGCCCTGCGCGGGGTCCTTACAACGTTCCCCCGGGGAGCGGGGGCAGCCGGACGTGGGCCGGCATCGATTACTGGCGTGTAGGTAAGGGCGGTCACATACCGGCCCGAGCCATGCGATCTAGCGTCGGCGGTGAAAGAGACAGAGCGAGCTCATCCGGAGGAGATGATCAGCATGGCCACTGCAGCGCACGTATCCCCCAAGACCGCCGAGATCCCGATCCACGCCGTCTGGGGCGCCGCAGCCGGGCTGGTCGGCGGCATCGGCTTCGGCATCTGGATGTCGGTCTCCCGGCCGATCATGGACACCGCGATGATCACCATGGTTGCGGGGCTGCTCGGCTCGACGAACGCCTTCGTTGGCTGGCTGGTCCACCTCGCGATCGCGCTGTTCGCCGGCACTGCCTTCGGTATCGTGTTCGGTCACCTTGCGCAGCGCCTCGCGCCGGCCGTCGTTCTCGGCCTGGTCTACGGCGCGGTGTGGTGGTTCCTCGGGGCCCTGTGGATCATGCCGGCCAACCTGGGCATGCCGGTCTTCGAATGGCACGACGTCACCGCCTCCAGCCTCGGCGCTCACCTCGTCTTCGGCCTCCTGGCCGGTCTCACCTTCTTCGGCATTGCCCAGATGGCGGGCAGTCGGACCGGCCGGCCCGCAGCATGACACCGATACCACCAGGGTCATCGCCTCTCCGGGGCGCTGAATCCCTCCCCGGCGTCCCGGAGGACTACTGTCTGGCCAACAGCGCGGGCGCGCTGGCCAGCCCGGCGTGGGGAGCCGCACCCCCGCCGTGGGCACCGGGACGACGCGAGGAACCACATCACATGAACCACACCGGTGACGATGTCGAGAAGACCTGGTGCATCTCCGAAGTCGACATCTTCCGCGACCTGAGCGACGCGGAGATGGACGCCATCGCCGCCGCGGCACCGATGAAGACCTACAGCACAGGCGAGCTGCTGCACTCACCCTCCCAGCCCTCCGAAGTGCTGTTCATCCTAAAAAGGGGCCGGGTGCGGATCTTCCGGGTCTCCGCCGACGGACGCGCCCTGACCTGCGCGATCATCAGCCCGGGCACCATCTTCGGCGAGATGGCCCTGCTCGGGCAGCGAATGTACGACAACTTCGCCGAGGCCCTCGACGAAGTTGTCGTGTGCGTCATGAGCCGCGCCGACGTGCAGAAGTTCCTGCTGTCCGACGCACGGATCGCCGCTCGCATCACAGAGATCCTCGGCCAACGCCTCGCCGACCTTGAGCAACGCCTGTCCGACAGCATCTTCAAGTCCGTTCCCCAGCGCATCGCAACCACGCTGACCACCCTCGCTACCCGCTCCGACACCCCTGTAGGCAAGCTCCGGCCAGGCGCGCACCATCCGCAGATCGCCCTGACCCACGAACAACTCGCCGCCCTGGCCGGCACCTCCCGCGAAACCACCACCAAGGTCCTGCGCGAGTTCGCCGACCACGGCCTGCTCCGCCTGGCCCGCGGTCGCATCACCGTCCTGGACCCCGCCCGCCTGCTCGATGAGGCCGGGTAATCCTGTCGAGACCGACGCCGACACTCTGGACACGGCGGCACCGTCCCGGACGCCTGCTGCGGCACCACCGCCTGCTCACGCCCGAGGAAAAGGCCGGCGCCCCATCCCAGACCCCGAGCGAGACGAAGGTCGCAGCCGGGTGCGCCTGCGGCACTGAACCGCTACCTGACGAACGGGGCCTGCGTCGGCAGGACACGCACGACCGCATGGCGGTCGGCGAACTGCTGACGCAGGTGACTGTTCTCCACTGTGGCCTGATGCAGGGAGCCCACCAGCGCCTCGACATCCGCTTTCAGCCGGGCGACCTCCTTCGCGTCGGCAGCCCGGAGCTCCTTGAGCCGCCGGACCTGCTGGCGTAGACGCCGCTCGCTGTCCGGCACCCCGCCCCGGGCACGGACCCTGCCGTAAAACTCCGCCTTCAGGTCCGTGTGCCGCTGGGTGAGAGCGTTGCGCGGCACACCGGCTTCGAGTACACGCCCGGCTGGCGCGCCGGGCGCGATCGTTGCAGCCAGACGAAGAACTCCGCGAGGTCCTCGAGGCCCAGGTGCCGGAAGTCGGCGTCGCGTTGGCTGGTCCACTCGAAGAAGTCCCGCAGATCGTGCGCGTACGCCTCCACGGTGTGGGGCGAGCGTCCTTGATGCTGTCCGCTGTCCACGGCTGAACGCGCTTGGGGCCCTCCATATTTCGTGGGCCTAGCCCACGGCTGTCGGCCTCGACGGCCATCGTGAGGCGATGGTCTCCTGAGCGGTCAGGCCCGCGAGCCTGGTTATGGTCGGGGCGTGGATCGCTGCAGCAGACAGTCGGACGACGTGTTCGCCGGGGTAGCGCGGGGAGAGGTGTCGCCCCGGGCTGCCCGGGCGCTGTGGTGGGGGTCGGCCAGTCTGGTGCTCGCTGTCCTCGGCACCTCGGTGCTCGTCGCCGGCGCGGAGCGCGGCTGGCGACTGCCCGTGGCCGTGGCCCTGGTTCTTGTGCAGGTCTGTGCCCTGAGGTGGCAGACGCGTGCCCCGGTTGCCGTACTAACCGTGAATGCGGCGGCGGGGCTCGCGGTGTGGGCGTTGCTGCCTGCGGTGACCTTGACGGGAGCGCTGCTCGCGGCGCAGGTCTCGTTGTGCGTGCTGTCGGCCACCAGGCCGCGGCGGGTGTCGGTGGGGGCACTGGCGGCGATGTGCCTGCCGGCGCTGCTGGCGTTCGGGGTGGGCGGCCTGGCGGGTCTGACGGTCTATCTGCTGACGGTGGTTTTGGCGTGGACCGCGGGGCAGTGGCGCAGGGCGCAGCAGGCGCGGATGAGGGCGGAGATGCGCCGGGCTGTGGTGGAGGAGCGCGCGCGGATCGCCCGCGAGGTGCACGACGTCGTGGCGCACACCCTGTCGGTGATGGTCATTCAGGCGGGCGCCGCCGGCGACGTGTTCACCCAGCGGCCCGAACAGGCCCGTCAGGCGCTGCGGGCCATTGAGACGGGCGCCCGCTCGGCGCTGGGCGAGCTGCGCCTGCTGCTGCGGGCGTTCCGGCCCGACGCGGGGGAGGACGGAGCCGGGAAGCAGCGGGAGCCGGGACCCTCGCTCGCCCGCCTGGACGAGCTGGCCGACACCGTGCGCGCGACCGGGATGACCGTGCATGTGCACCACGAGGGCGCCATCGAAGGGCTGCCGGCCACGGTGGACCTAGCGGCGTACCGGATCGTCCAGGAGGCCCTCACCAACACGCTGCGCCACGCGGCCGGCGCCGACAAGGTGAGCGTGCGCGTGACAGTCGAAGGGGAGTGTGTGAAGGTTGCGGTGGTCGACAACGGGCGTACGCCGCAAGGCCGTTCGGCCGCAGCGGGGGCGGGGCGAGGTCTTGTGGGGATGAAGGAGCGCGCACGGCTCGTGGGCGGCAGCCTGCGCGCCGGTCCGCTGCCTCAAGGCGGGTTCGAGGTGGCGGCGCAGCTGCCGGTGGAGGGCGCGTGATGACGCTGCGCGTGGTGGTGGCCGACGACCAGGCCCTGGTCCGTACCGGATTCCGCATGATCATCGACGCCCGGGACGACCTCGAGGTGGTCGGTGAGGCGTCCGACGGCCAGGAGGCGGTGCGGCTGACGCGGGAACTGGCGCCCGACGTGGTGCTGATGGACGTACGCATGCCCGTCGTGGACGGCATCGAGGCAACCCGGCAGATTGCGGAGTCGGGTAGTGGGGCCCGGGTGCTCGTGCTGACCACCTGGGACGTGGACGCGCACGTGGTCGCCGCCCTGCGGGCGGGGGCGAGCGGCTTCCTGCTCAAGGACATGCGCCCCGCCGAACTCGTCGACGCGATCCGCCTCACCGCGCGCGGCGACGCGCTGCTGGCGCCGACCGTGCTGAGCCGCGTCCTCGACCGGTTCCTGCGCACCACGCCCGACCCGGCGCCACCGCCCTCCCTGGGGAAGCTCTCCGGCCGCGAGCGGGAGGTGCTCACCCTGATCGGGCAGGCGCTGTCGAACGCGGAGATCGCCGAGCGGCTGCGCCTGTCGGAGGCCACCGTCAAGAACCATGTCACCGCGGTGCTGCGCAAACTGGGCCTGCGCGACCGCGTGCAGGCCGTCGTCGCCGCCTACGACCACGACCTCGTGCAGCCGCGCCGCCCCTGACCGCCGCCGCCTCCTCCTCGTCACACCCTCCTCCTGAAGGAGGAGGCCGGGCCGCGATCCTCCTGTGTTCCCAGTGCCAGTCCGTTCCCGTGGCCGATCCGTGGCCGGGGTAGTCGGCCATAGCATCGAGGTGTGACCGACGACCTGGCCTGCCTCATGTATCTGCTTGCCTACGACGACGCGACCGAAGGCCCCTACGACCGTTCCCGCACGGAGCTGCTGGTCCGTGCCGCCGCCCTGGTCGACCTCGCGTTGCGCGGCCGTCTGGGGGAGGTGGACGGCACGGTCACCGTGTCCGGCACGCAACCCACCGGCGACCTGGTCCTGGACGGTGTGCTGCGCGACGCCGCCGCCGGGCACGGCTGGAAGCACCTCGTGCGCCGCCACCGCAAGCGGACCCTGACGCAGGTGGAGGACCGGCTCGCTACGGCGGGACTCCTCACCGTGAAGGCGCCCCGCACCCGCTTCGGCACACGGCGGCTGACCGTGAGCGACCGCGCCGTGCCCGCCGCACTGCGGGCCCGCGTGTCCGTGGCACTGCACGGGGACGGCCCCGTGACCGAGATCCACGCCGGCGACGCCGCACTGCTGGCGCTGGCCGCGGTGGGCGGCATCCGCTCGGTTGTCTCACGGCAGGACCACAATACCTTCCGGGCCCGTATCGACGCCTGCACGGGGCATCTCGCCACCTTCGCGCCGGGCCTGGAGAAAGCGGTACGCACACTGCCGACGACCATGATCGCCGCGCAGGGCGGCATGGGCGGCAGCTGACCGAACGGGAGACCATGAGCATGCACCGCATCCTGACCACCCTGGGCTGCGCCTTGACCGCCGTGCTCGCGACGGCCTGGTCCGCAGCGCCACCGACCCAGCCCGCCCGGCCCCCCGTCACGACGGTACGTATCCACGACGGCCCGGTGCGGGGCGCCGCCCACGACGGCTACCGCACCTTCGAGGGCATCCCCTACGCGGCGCCCCCGGTCGGCAGGCTGCGCTGGGCGCCGCCCCGCCGCGCGGCCCCCTGGTCCGGGGTACGGGACGCGACCCGGCCCGCGAGCGCCTGCCCGCAGCCGGCCGGCGAGGTGCCCGGCGGCAGCACCGACGAGGACTGTCTGCACCTGAACGTCACCACGCCCGACGGTGCGGGACGGGCTCACCCCCGGCCGGTGGTCGTATGGCTGCACGGCGGCGGCTTCACCTCCGGAGCGGGCAGCTCCTACGACGCCCACCGCATGGCCACCCGCGGCGACGTCGTGGTCGTCACCGTCAACTACCGCCTCGGGGCCCTCGGTTTCCTCGCGCACAGCGGGCTGCCCGGCTCCGGCACCTTCGGCCTGGCCGACCAGCAGGCGGCGCTGCGCTGGGTCCGCGCCGAGATCAGCGCCTTCGGCGGCGACGCGCACAACGTGACGCTGGCCGGCGAGTCGGCGGGCGGCTACAGCGTCTGCGCCCAGCTCGCCTCGCCCGCTGCCGCGGGGCTCTTCGACCGGGCGCTCATCGAGAGCGGCCCGTGCACAGGCCGCCCCGACCGGCCGTTCGCCCCGTCCTCCGTTCCCCTGTCCGCGGCGCGCGCCGCGGGCGCGGGCCTCGCGGCGAAGGTCGGCTGCGGCTCTGCCCGCGACGTGATGGCCTGCCTGCGGCGTGTGGACGTCTCGCGTCTGCTCGCGTCTCAGGACACCGATCAACAGCCCGCGTACACCACCCCGTTGCTGCCCCGCGACCCAGCAGCGGCGATCACGGACGGCCGCTTCCACCGCGTCCCCGTGCTCATCGGCAACAACCACGACGAGGGCAACGGCTGGGCCGCCGGGATTATCCAGGCCAGCCATCCCGTCACGCCCTCCACCTGGCCCGATGTCGTGGCCGCCTTCTTCCCCTCCCCGGGGCAGGCGAAGGCGATCGTCCGCGAGTACCCGGTGCATCGCACCGACGGGGGCCCGGTCTTCGGCGCAGTCATCGGCGACGCCGACTTCGCCTGCCCGACGGCGCGCACCGACGGCCTGCTCACCGCCCATGTGCCCGTCTGGCGCTACGAGTTCGCCGACGAGCACGCCCCACCGCTCACCCCGGGCACACCGCCGTTCCCGCTCGGCGCACCGCACGCGAGCGAACTGCCCTACCTGTTCGACCTGGGCGGCCGCCCCCGCGACCTGACCGCGGCACAGCACCGGCTGGCCGACACCATGATCGACTACTGGACCCGCTTCGCCCGCACCGCCGACCCCAACGGCCCGTCGTCCCCGCACTGGTCCCGGCAGACGGTGCTGTCCCTGAAGCCGGACCACATCGTCCCCACCCGCACGGCACAGCCCCGCCACCACTGCACGTTCTGGAACGCCCTCGGATGACCACGGACAGGTCAGGGTCCGCCGACCAGGCCGGCGGACCCTTAGCTTGACTCCATCGGGGATCTTGGATGGTCGGCCTGGCCTTCCGGCACACCCAACTCGTCCAACCGCTGGTCTAGTTCGGCGAACAAGGAGATGAACTCCCGCATGAGCGCCGTCGCCTCGCGAGGCCAAGGCCGCCCCCGGCGAGTGAAGTGCACCCGCCATCCTGCGATCGACATGGGGCCGGACAATAGTCCGTGGACAGCTCAACAGCGCATAACCGAAGTGGGACGGATTCCGGGCGCTGGTCTCCGTCGACGCGGGGCAAGTGGTGCTGCGCTCCAGGCGCGGCACCGAGATGGGGCCGTTTCTCTCTCGACTCTGTTCTGTTGCATGCAGAGGGTCCTGTGCCAGGAAACGCGCAGGCAGTCACCCTTGCCGATCTGACAGACCGGACAACAGGGCGGAAGCGTTCGGCGCCAACTGCTCTCGAACGTTGTTGGCCCCAACCGAGACCCTGAGGAGAGGGGGTCGGGCCGGTTGCCCCTCTCGCTGGGGGCGGACCGTGGCAGAATGCCACCATGGTTCTGATCCGAAAGGGCGATGCCGCGTAGGCGTCCGAAGGCCGTCCGCGCCGAGCGGTGGCGGCCACCCAAGCACCTGCCGGTCCGTCGGATCTCGGGCGTATCAGCTCGAACTCGGGCAGCGGTGCGACGTGTTGAAGCCGAATACCTGTGGCCGGACGCAGTTGCTGATGCTCTCAGCCGGTTCGAATGGGCTTTCAGGCAGCCGGGACGATATCTGATTGGTCCTGGCGAGAGTCCCGGCATCGAGATCGAGGACGGACGAGATGACCTAGAAGTCGCCCTGCTGCATCTGCCCAGAGGAGCCCGAGCAGATCTGGGCCGCTTGGTGGAGCGAATCGATGTGGAGTTCGAACGTCGGACTCTTCCGAACCCGGGTTGGGTGAGCGGGTGGACGGCGGGGCGCTGGTGGTGGTGGCGCATTCGGGAACGGTGATGCCGGCGTCAGTGGGACCCGGGTGGTGTGTGGGGTGGGCTTTGGTCACGCCGGGACAGAAAGCCATGCGTGGGGAGTCGGGAAAGGCCGAGGCCGCCCCTTTTGTGGTGCCGGTGCCCGGCTCCCCCGGTGCGGGGCGGTGTCGAACGAGGCAGCATGATGCCCGTCATGGGCGACACAGGCGAGAAGATCAAGGTCTGGTTCCGGTTCGTTCCTCGCGAGGGATGGTTTCCGCAGGACACCGAGGGTCTATGGGGGACGAAACTCAGCGAGGACACTGCCAGGGTGCGGAACGTCCCTTTCCTCCAGGACGGAGTGGCTGAGGGCGACGTGGTGCGGTTCGCCACCGATTCCGATGGACTCCACTGGGCTGTGGGACGGGTCAGCGCCTCTGGCAACTGCACCGTTCGCGTTGTGCCCGTCCCCGACGGACCCCTGGGACGCAGCCCTCATGCGGTACACCAGTGCCTTTCAGCGTTCGGGCTCGGAGGGGAGGTCTTCAGCGAGGAGTTCCCCATGGTGGCCTTCACCGTTCCCGCTGGGGCGGACTTCGCCGGTGTCAAGGCGCTCCTGGCTCAAGGTGAAGGAGAAGGCTGGTGGCATCATGAGGTCGGCTGCGCCAACGACGAGTGGTGGAACGCCTGACGCGCGCGCCCTGACTGTCCACCGGCCTTCAAGGGGAAGCTCCCGGCCGCGGTAGCGGGACTACGGACGCGTTTGTGGCGGAGGCGGCCAGGGCTGCGTTCTCCAGGGTCAGGAGGCTGATGGCAGTCGCGTAGCTCTTGAGGCGTTGTTCGAGCTCAGCGCAGTGCTCGATCAGCTTGGCACGCTTGTCTTTGAGGTCATCGTGTTCGCTGAGCCGCGCGGCGAAGGCCTTCGGAGTGGCTGCTGCGGACTGTACTTGGGCCTGGAAAAGCTCCTTGAGGTCCAGGTGCTGATGGGTGAGATGCCAGCGTTTGACGCCGGCCTCGATCGCCAGCTGCGAGACGCTGAGGCGTCCGCTGGATCGCAAGGGGGTCGCGTCCAGAAGGCGGTCCATCGCGGCGAGGATCGCCTCACGGATGGGGTCGGCAGCGGGTGCGGTGGCTGTCATTCTTCGACGTCTCGTTCGTGCTCGTTGACGATGCGGTCCGAGCGCCGCAGCTCGTGGAGTTCGCGTGCGTATCGAATCGGGGGCGCGAGCCGATCGGCGGTGGCTTTCAGCAGATCGTCGCGCTCGGCTTGGACTTGTTCGATGTCGCGATCGGTGCGGGCGATGTTGCGGCAGCGAGGGCTGCAGTCGTCGATGTCGGGTGTGACGAGCGGGTCGTTGGCGGTCCCTACGTGCGGCGCAACCCCGGCCCCTGCCCGCTGACCACACCATCCCGCGTGACCGCGTCTCCACCGGCCGGGTCTTCGGCCACGAAGCGATGCGCCACCGGATCGAGGACTTCGCTTCGTGGTCCTCCCAGCTCGCCCTCCACCTGGACTGCCGGCACGAGATCGTTCCCGACGACCCGCACGGAACGATCGGGGTACCACGCTTCCGGCGGTCGCTGGCCTGGCGCATCGCGCTCCGCCCGGGCGGATTGGTCGCGCTGGCCATCCAGTACGGGCACATACGCACTGCGATGAGCGCCGGATACGCCGCCCGCGGCCGCGGCGGCATCCACGAGCTGCTCGACATCGAAACCGCACGGGCCACCGCCGACACTCTCACCACCCTCCACGACGACCTCGCCGCCGGGACCGGAATTTCCGGCCCTGCCGCCCGGCGCGCGATCCACGCCGCCGCCCAGGCCCCGGCCTTCGCCGGGTCCATCCGCACCCACCGCCAGGCCCGGGACATCCTCGGCAACCCGGCCCTGACCGTCTACGACAACCCGCAAGCGTTCCTGATGTGCGTCTACAACCGCGACCGGGCACTCTGCCACCGCCTGGACATAGCCGACACCCCACAGCTGGACCGATGCCAGCCGTCCTGCGCAAACGTCGCGCGCGCCGACCACCACGCCGACCAACTCCTGCGGCAGGCAACGAGCTTGGAGAAACAGGCGGCCTCCGAGGCACTCCCCGGCCCGCTCGCCGACCGGCTGTCCCAGCACGCCGAAAAACTGCGCGCTCTGTCCGACCGTCACCATCACGACCGCCTCCACACTCAGGAGCCGACCTCATGAGCCCCGCCCCCGACGAGCGCCAGCGCATCCGCGCCCGCCATGGACCGCATCCTCAGCGGCACACCCGAGCACTCCAACGGCGCCCTCACGATCGTCGCCCTCGCCGTCGAATCCGGTGTCCCGCGCAACGCACTCACCCAGCGGCACACTGACTTGAAGAACGAGTTCTACGAGAAGGTCCGCGCCCGCGGCGCCACCCCGGACAGCGAGCAGCGCCTGCGCAAGCAGGTCCGCCGACTCAAGGAGCTACGAGCTGCCGACGCGGAGGAAATCGCCCAGCTCAAGGCCGACGTCGAGGCACTGGTGGGCGCTCTGCACCAGGCCATGGTGGAGAACGGTCGCCTGCGCCATCAACTGGCGGATCGTTCTTCGGTAGTCCGCACACTCCCGGCGCAGGCGCCTTTCCCCCAGTAGCAGCCAGGTGTAAAACCCGTTGATGGGCGCGCCGCCCAGCCGCGACGATCAGGCGCATGTCTGCCGCCCTGGCGCCACTGCGTCACTGCCCGTTCCGTCACCTCTTCATCGGTACGACGGCCAACCTGCTCGGCAACGGGGTGGCGCCGATCGCCCTGGCATTCGCCGTGCTCGACGCCACTGGCTCGGTCGGCTCGCTCGGGTTGGTGGTCGGCGCCCACTCCCTCACCAGCATCGTCTTCCTGCTGTACGGCGGGGTGTTGGCGGACCGGCTGCCGCGCGGCCCGCTGCTGGTCGGCAGCAGCGTGGTCAGCGCCGCGAGCCAGGCGATGGTCGCCGCCCTGGTCCTCACCCACAGCGCCACCATCCCCATACTCATGGTGCTCGCCGCGGTCAACGGGGCGTCAGGTTCCTGCTACCAGCCCGCCGCCCAGGCCCTGCTGCCCCAGACCGTGCCGGTCGAGTCCCGCCGCGCCGCCCTCGCGCTCTCCCGGATCGCGGGCAGCAGCGCGATGATCGTGGGTGCCTCGCTGGGCGGTGTACTGGTCGCCGCGGTCGGCCCCGGCTGGGGCCTGGCCGTCGACGCGCTCAGCTTCGCGCTCGCCGCCGCGTCCTTCGCGCTGGTCCGCGTCCAGGTCGCGCCGCCCGCGCCCAGCCCCGGCGTAGTGCATGAACTGCGCGTCGGCTGGCAGGAGTTCACCTCCCGCAATTGGGTGTGGGTGATCGTGGTGGCCTTCTGCTTCCTCAACGCCGGCATCACCGCCTCGTTCACCGTCCTCGGCCCGGCCGTCGCCGACACCACCGGGATCGGCCGCACCGGCTGGGGCCTGGCCGTCGCCGCGGGCTCGCTCGGCGCGGTCGCCGGCGGCGTACTGTCGCTGAGATGGCGGCCCCGGCGCGCGATCCTGGTCGGCTGCGCGCTGATGGGCCTGACGGCGATGATTCCGCTCCTGCTCGCGCTCGCCCCGTACACCTGGGTGCTGGTCGTGGCCAACTTCGTGGCGGGCGTGGGCATCGAGCAGGCCGGCGTCGCCTGGTACTCGACCCTCAACGAGCAGATCCCCGAGGACCGCCTTGCCCGCGTCTACGCCTACGACGACCTCGGCTCCTACCTCGCGCTCCCGCTCGCCCAGTTCGCCGCCGGACCCGCCGTACTCCTCCTCGGCCTCCATGCCACCCTCTACGCGGCCGCCGCGCTCATCCTCCTCGCCACCCTCACCATGGTCGCCACCCCCTCCATCCGCGCGCTGGCCCCGAAGACCGCAGAACCGCTGCCCGCCTCCGAAGATCCGGTGCCTGGCTGAGCTCGACTCTGACGTAAAAATAGCCACAGGTGGGCACGATGGTGCGCCCAGCAGATCCGTGCCCGCTGGGTTTCGTCCCGGTGGTTCGTCCGGTGTTCTCCATGGGGTCGAGGGTGACCCGGTATCGGTACGTCAGCCGTTTCACCAGGTGCGGAACGGACTGAATCCGAGGTGTTCGCGGCGCCCGGAGCCATCCCGGACGCCGCGAACCCCTCGGATTCTGCCTCTGAGCTAGAAGGCCGCTGTCCGGTCTTCGCTGCGCGGGTCGCTCACCTGATGCTCCGTGTAGATGCCCGCGCGCGCCTCACGACGCCAGGGACGCCCGTAGGTCACTGCGTCGGCGGCGGCCTCGGAACTGTCGTCGAGGTTCACGACGGCTACCGATGGCGAGTCGTCCGCGGGGCACCGCGCAAGCCAGTCGCCGTTGGGAGCGACGATTCCGGACGGCGCGGTGGCGCTGTGCTGTGAGGGCACTGACAAGCTGACCCAGTAGCTGTTGACCGTGGCGTGACCTTGGGCTTGGGCAGCGGTGTTACCCGGAGTGCCGCTGGTGGAGAACAGGACGCCATCCAGCTTCTCGTATTCCGCCCACAACTCCGGGTAGTGGATCTCCATGCCGAGCAGGCAGCCGAAGCGCACACCGTCGACCTCGAAGGTCACCGGTGAGACGCCCGGCGAGTACATGTACGAGACCTTCGTCTTCGACAGCAAGCGCTCGTCATAACGCGTGACGACCCCGCCGCGATCGGAGATGACGTAGAGGCTGTTGTGTGGACGGTTCGGGCCGGTCAAGCGGTGCACCGATGCGATCACCGTCCACAACCGCAACTCGCCAGCCAGCTCGGCGATCGCAGCCAACTCCGATTGGAGCACCGGCCACTCGCACCGATCCCAGTCCGCCGGGCCGACCGCGTCCGGGCCGTCGACGGACATGACGAACTTGCTGGGAAAGCAGATCGCGCCTTCCGGAAAGTGCACGATCCTCGCTCCCTGAGCACTGGCCTCGCGCATCAGAGCACGGACCTCACGCCCGCTTTCGCACAGCGCTTCCGCTCGAGCCCCAGCTGTGGTCAAGAAGCGTCAGCGGCGTCTGGGTGGGGTGGACGAGATGGTCCTGTCGCTGTCGGCAAAGCGGCTGACGCATGGGGAGATCTCCGCGCATCTCGCCTAGGTGTACGGCACGGAAATCTCCAAGTCCACGATCTCCACGATCACCGACAGTGTGATGGCCGGCATGACGGAATGGCAGAACCGCCCGCTGGACAGCGTCTACCCGGTCGTCTTCATCGACTGTGTGAACGTGAAGGTCAGGGACGGGCAGGTCGCCAACCGGCCCGTCTACATGGCGGTGGCGGTCACCGCCGAGGGGCATCGGGACATTCTGGGCCTGTGGATCGGCGACGGTGGTGAAGGTGCGAAGTACTGGCTCCAGGTCCTGACCGAGATCAAGAACCGTGGCGCGGCCGATGTCCTGATGCTGGTCTGCGACGGCCTGACCGGTCTTCCCGACGCCGAGAATACCGTCTGGCCTGCGACGATCGTCCAGACCTGCGTCGTTCACCTGCTGCGGAACAGCTTCGGTTAGGCGGCCCGGCAGGACTGGGAGAAGATCGCGAAGGCGCTCAGGCCCGTCTACACCTCGCCGACCGAGGAGGCCGCGTTGGAGCGGTTCGTGGAGATCACCGACGCCTGGGGCGGGAAGTATCCGGCGATCGTCCGGCTCTGGGAGGCGGCCTGGGCGGAGTTCGTGCCCTTCCTCCGATTCGACGTGGAGATCCGCAAGATCGTCTGCACCACGAACGCGATCGAGAGTATCAACGCGCGGATCCGCAAGACCGTCCGGGCCCGGGGGCACTTCCCCACCGACCAGGCCGCTCTCAAGTGCGTCTACCTGGCCGTCATGAGCCTGGACCCGACCGGCACCGGACGTAAACGCTGGACTATGCGCTGGAAGGCCGCGCTCCAAGCCTTCGACATCACCTTCGACGGCCGGCTCACCGCCGGACGCCGGTGAACAAAACCGCCCGAGTTCCACCGTTCGCACAGACCCCGCTCGAGCGGGGCCCCAGCGGCTTCCGATCGCCCAGTGGGCCCAGACCCATTCGGCAGCCTTTCTGTCTACCCAAGGAAGATCGTCCGGGTCAGCTGGCCCGGCCCGTCCGACTACGACACGATCAACGGCAGCGACTTGCGGTGCGCGTCGTCGTAGCCACCGGCGACGAGCTGTGGGACGGCGGACAGCTGGCGGCCCAGCCAGTCGCCGTTCGGCACTTTCATGGCGTCCGCCAGGATTCTGAAGGGCGAACGGTCGGGGACCGGAGCCACAGGAGTCAGACGGTCGCTCCGGACCACTGCGGCTCCGCCACGATCTCCAGGACCGCACAACCGAAGGTGTACCCGTGACCGAGGCTGGACAAGACGACCTTGTCGCCGGGCCCTACCGCCCCGGACTCAAGCAGGTGGGTGAGACCGGCGATCTGGTCACCCGCCCCCAGGTGTCCAAGCCTCCGGCCCAACTCCCAGTTGGTCTGGTCGACATGGATACCGGCGACCTCCTGGACTACGTCCCAGTCGACGACCGTCCGCCCCGCATGCGGGTACACAAACCGCGCGACGTCCCCCAGGCCGACACCCGCCTCGCCCATTGCCATCTCCATGACCGTCTGCTGACCTACCGCCAGTGCCTTGGCGAGGTCCTTCACGTCCACACCTGTGCCCAGATACTCCTTGAGTCGCCGCCGCATGTCGATCGGCCAGCCTCGCTCACCCGCCGCCGCGGACCAGGGCCCCGTGCCCCGGTACACGCCTTCGTGGGTAACGTCGGAGATCACCGCGGTGGACAGCAGTCGGGCCACGCCCGGGGCACGGGTCAGTACCAGGGCGGTGGCGCCGTCGCCCCGGGGCAGCCCCTTGTCCGAGCGGTAACGGTCGAACATCGGCAGCTGGTACTTGTCGCTGGTGGTGATGAGCGCCGCGCCGGCCTGTGGCCGTGCCGTCAGGTGCGCCGCGACGAGGTCGACAGCCGCAACACCGCCGTTGGACGCCTGCTGCATCTGGATCGCCGTGGCCTGGCCGCCGACCGTGCGGGACTGGATGTACGAGGCGGGCGACCAGTGGTCCAGTCCCTGGAAGCCGGAGCTGGTGACGTGCACGACGAGACTGAAGTCCTCATGGGCGGCCCGGCTGCGGTCGAGGGCAACCCGGGCCGCCTCCACTGCCATGTCGGCCTGGCTGGTGTCGTCCATCACGCTGACGCTCACCAGGTCGTCGGCCGCGCACTCCTCGGCGTCATAGCGCCCCTCGGCCACCGCTCGCCGTACGTCTTCACGCCGTCCCAGCCGAGCTGCTGACGCGTCGACATAGACCTCGTTCCATATCATTGCTGGCGCCTCTCTCATCGGCTCGGCCAAAGGTCGTCGCCCGGGGCGGGGCCATGCCTCCCGTGTGGACGGCGTACCGGTGCGGGGCACACGCACACTGCGAGGGTGGCCATTGGCGACCAACCGTTCCCGCAGGCGCTCCCCCGTCGCTTCTTCGAGGACGCGTGCGCTGCGCTACCGGCGCCCTCCATGATCCCCCCGCACGCTAACACGCTGCCCAGAGTCACAACACTCCTTCGCCCCGCACCCGCCGGTACGGGAGCAGTCTTTAACTCAGCTTTGCGGACGGCCTGTTGGGCTTATGTCCGTCGTCTCAGGTGCCGCTGACACCTTCTGCTGAGTGGACCGCTCGCTGGCGACGAGCAGCAGCATGGGGGCGATCGCGCACAGGCTGATGGCCAGGGTCCACCAGAAGGCCGTGCCGAACGCGGACGCCTGCATTGCACTCGTCGTGGCGGTGTCGAGCCTGCTCTGCAGCACCACGGCGAGTACAGCCGTGCTGAGCGAGCCACCAATGCGCTGAAGCACGTTGAGCTGAACCGTGGCGTCGCCGATGGCTTCGGGCGGAACGGCCCGGTAGGCCGCAGTCATGATCGGCACCAGAATGGCACCGACGCCGAAGCCCCGTACGACCATGGCGGCAGCGAGCCACCCATAGGAGGTATGCGCGCCTATGAGGGCGAACGGGATCGTGGCTGCCACGCTCAGCACCCCGCCGAGCAGCGCAGCCCGCCCGCTGCCCACGGCGTCGACGAGTCGTGAGCCGCATCCGACGGCAAACGCGACGCCGATACTCTGCGGTATGAGCAGCAGCCCCGTGGCGACGGCGTCCTGGTGGCGGACGACCTGGAAGTAGAGCGGCATGAGGATGACCGAGCCGAACAGCACCGCGCCCAGGCAGAAGTTGGCAAGGGAAGCCGCCGCGTAGCCGGGCCTGCGGTACAGGCGCAAATTCATCAGCGGTGTACGGGCCCGCAGGGCGTGGACGACGAAGACCGCCAGGAGCACCACCCCGCAGACGATCCATGGGAGCACGGACTCAGAGGTGAACCGGCCCGTCTCGCTGAATTCGGTGAAACCGTATGTGACCCCGACGCAGCCCAGCGCGAGCAGCGCCAAGCCGGGTACGTCGAGGCGGCCCGCGTCCTCCGCCTCGTCGGGCGGCAGCAGCCGCAGCGCAAGCACGACAATGAGCACACCGATGGGCACGTTGACCAGGAACGTCCAGCGCCACCCTGCGTGCTCCAGGAGCAGTCCGCCCACGGCCGGGCCGAGGATCGGGGCGAGGACGGTGGGCACACCGGTGATGCTCATTACCTTCGCCATCCGCTCGGGCCCCGCGGCGCGCACGGCGATCATCTGCGCCACAGGGGTGGCCATCGCCGCAGCGGCGCCCTGCACGACGCGGAACGCGATCAGCTGGTCTGCGGTGTCGGCCAGGCCACAGGCGAGCGAGCCCAGAGTGAAGGCCGCGATGGACAGCACGTACACGCGCCGGGCGCCGAAGCGGGTTGCAGCCCAGGCCGACACGGGCAGCACGGCGGCAAGGGCGAGGAGGTAGGCGGTGACGAGCCACTGGATGGTCGCCAGGGGCGCGTCGAAGCGCTCGGAGAGAGTTCTCAGCGCCACGTTGATGATGCTGGTGTCGAGGAAGGCGAGAAATGCCCCCAGCGTCGTCACCGTGAGCACCCGTCGCAGCTGCGGGGTGAAGGACATGCGAATTCCGTCTCCGTTCGTCACCGTCGAGAGCCAGCACAGACGTGCGCACAACCATGGACCGGACCGTATGAAGGCATGCACCGCGGCAGGCTCTCGCGTAGCTCGAGCGCGCGCAGCCCTTCCACGGGTCGACGTTCGCTCCTTCCGTACGCATCCGTCTTCTCGTTGCTCACACGCTGATCGGCAGCCGCGCCGCACCGCGCAGGCTGAGGAGGCCGTTCCACTCGACCTCGCCGTTGAGGGCCAGGGCTGGGAAGCGCCGCACCAGTTCGCCAATCGCCACCCGGCCCTCTATGCGGGCCAGCGCCGCGCCCAGGCAGTGGTGGATTCCGCCGCCGAGGGAGAGCTGTTTGCGGGCGTTCTCCCGGTCCAGGCGCAACTCCTCCGCGTCCGGGCCGAAGAACTCCTCGTCCCGGTTGGCGCCTGCCAGGTTGGCGAGTATGAACGAGCCCGGGGGAATCTCGAACCCGCCGACCTGGTACTGCTCGAGGTTGATCCGCCTGCTGTTGTGCACCGGCGCGTCGTACCGCAGCATCTCCTCGACGGCGTTCTCGATGAGTTCCGGCTTGGCACGCAACAGTTCCAGCTGGTCGGGGTTGCGCAGCAGGGCGAGCGTGCCGCCGGAGATCAAGTTCACGGTCGTCTCGTGGCCCGCGACGTAGAGCATGGTGACCTGGGCGACGAGCTCGTCGTGACTGAGTACGTCCCCGTCGTCCTCGACCGCGATGAGCTCGCTGAGCAGGTCGTCGCCGGGGTTGTCCCGCTTCCAGGTGACGGCCTCGCCGACGAGGTCGAACAGTTCCGCGTCGGCCGCCTCGACGGCCCTCATCACCTCGGGGTCCGTGGTCGGTTCGACGGAACGCATCAGCATGCCGGTGAGGTACCGCATGTGCTTGGTGTCGGTCGGCGGCATCCCGAGCATCCGCGATATCACGGTGAACGGCAGCGGGAACGCCAGGGATTCGACCAGGTCACCGCCGCCGGCGGCGGAAACGCCGTCGAGCGCCTCGTCGACGAGGGCCTGGATCCGCGGCTCCATGGCGTAAATGGCACGCGGGGTGAACGCCTTGGAGACGAGCTTGCGCAGCCGGGTGTGGTCCGGCGCGTCCCGGTCCAGCAGGGCAAGCCCCTTCAGACGCGGCTCATCCGTGACCCCCGCGTTCGTGTACGCGTCGCGGAACGGGCCGGGGGCGACATGGCGCTGCTCGACGGAGAGCCCGGAGCGCAGCAGCGCGTCCACGTCCGCGTAGCGGGACAACATCCAGAAGCCGCCCGGGTGTTCGTGTACCGGAACCTCTCGGCGCAGCTCCGCGTAGTGCGGGTACGGATCGGCCATGAATTCCGGCGTGAACGGGTTGAAGATCAGGGGCTCGCTGTGCGGCACCGTGCTCATGGTGAACTCCTCTGCCGAGCGCGCTCGCGTCGGCATTTGTGTACCGGTGACAGGGGGACGTCTTGTTGGTCGAGCGATCCGCGGTGGGACGGGGGCTTCTCAACCCGTCGTACGCCGCGCCCGACTCGGTTTCGTCGGCAGGCAATCGGCGCTGGGGGGAGGTGGTCCCGGTTGCTGCGATGATGCCGGTGGTGCCCGGCCGGGACAATTGATCATCGTAGCTTCCTTTCCTCCGTCGCTCCGGTCCCGGATTTCGCACGTGCCTCGTTCGGTTGGAACGGGACGTGTGTCGTGCGGAATGAGTTGTCGGCTCGTTGACGCGATGTGCCGATGTTGTCGCGTGCCACGCGGCCATGGACGCACGGTCCACAGATGATTGTGGAGATCGCACCGATGGTGGAGAGGCGTCTGGGTGCTCCGCCTGCCTCTGCCGAGTTTCTGCGCGAACTGGACGTGACCGGGAACATCGACGTGCTGTGCCCGGTTCGCGAGGTCGCGCATGTGGCGCACGGTTGGGTCATCACAGTCCTGGTCCCCAACCGACTGTCCGCACCCGCTCCGCTGGTGCGGGTCGCCGACTGGGCTCGGGAGTGGGCAGTTGGAGGAAGCCTTCGGGATCGAGGCGGACCCGGAAAGGCCCGCTCGCCGTGGCCCCGGTCTTCTTGCACCACGACCGACGCACCGTCTTCCTCATCACCGTGATCTGCCTGGCCCTCCAGGCGTTCTGCCTCATCGGACGCCTGCAGGGCCAGGCCCTCGGCAACGACCGGCCCACGCTCGGGCTCTGTCTCGACAGCCGGGCCCTCCAGCCGACCGGACGCCTGCCCCTCTCCCACCTCGCCGGCCTCCGGATCCCGACCTGAACAGCCACAGGCCCGCCAACCATTCTGATCACCCACGCCGTTCAAGCCCATCTCCTCGAACTACTCGGCATCGACGAAACTCGTCCGCGCTGGCTGAAGACCTCAAAGCCCATGTGGGAGATCCGGGTCTAGCTCTTCCGTACCGGTTGCAGGGCCCGCAGCCGGGCTGTGACGTGAGCGGCGGCGCCGTCCATGAGGAAGTCGGCAATGGCCTCGAGGGTGCGGGCCCGCCAGGGCTGCAGACTGGTCCCGGCGACCGCCTGGTTGAACGCGCCCATCGCCGGTCCGCAGTTGACCAGGTAGTCCACGGTGGACTGCTGGTCCCCCGTCACCGCGAGCCGGAAGCCGCGCCGGAAATACGCCCGGAACACGGCGGCCAGTTCCGTCTTGGGGTCTGAGCGCTGGTCCGGGTCCTTCGCCGTGGCTGCCGGGTGCTCTCCCCCCAGGTATCGGTCGAACACCTGCTTCCTGGTGGCGTCGTCGAGTTCGGCGACGGACCCATGCCGGCGCCAGAGGTCGTGCAGCCGGGACGCCCTGGCCGGAAAGAACTGACCACGCTTCAAGTAGCGTGCCTGGACCCCGTGTTCGAACCCCTCACTCCAAGGTGCCGTGTCCACGTCGTACTCATGGGACTCCTGCAGAAGGTCTTTGACGGCAGCGCTGGTGGCCGCCTCCACGGAGCACTGGTTGACCGAGCCGGTCAGAACGAAGTCGGCGCCGATCAGGAATGCCGCTGCGGCCGCCTCCGGGGAGCCGATTCCGCCCGCGCACCCCACGTGCACCCGGTGTCCCGGCAGTGCCGCCTCGTCCCTGAGCCTCAACACCGCGGGGAGCAGGGAGAGCGGACCTGCCGTGCCGGTCAGCCAGCCGCCGTCTGCCTCGACGCACAGATCGTCCGCCATGGGGCGCCCGGCAGCTGCGGCAGCCTCCTGTTCCGTCACCGATCCCTTGGCGAGCAGCATCGCCACGTGCTGCTCCGGCGGCGGTGCGAGGAACGCGGCGGCCAGATCGGTCCTGGACACCTTCGCAAGGATCCGGCCGCCCTTGAGCCGGAAGCGGACCAGTTCCTCGGTGACGAAGGGGTAGCCGGACGCCTCGACCAGGCCGACGCCATGCTGCAGCAGCGCGTCGACGAGCGGGGCCTCCTGTTCCGGTGCCCGGTGGAGGTAGAGCAGGTTCACTCCGTGGCCGTGGAGACCCAGTTCGTCGGCCAGGCCGTGCAACTGCCGCTCCACCTCGTCCCTTGGGAGCCCTCCGATGCCGAGGAAGCCGAGCAGGCCCGCCTTGGACGCCGCGCGCACCAACTCCCGGCCGGACACCCCGCCGTACATCGACCCCACGACGTAGGAGCGCCGCAGCCCGTACCGTTCGCGGAAGCTGCGGGCGCCGAGCGCCTCGGCGTCGAGCGTCGGCTCCTCGCCCCGTGCCCCGGCTCCGGCCGGCGCCTGGGCGGCCGCCCGGTCGGTGGGCGAGGGGGCCGTCGGGAGCGGTTCCGCGGCCTCTCGGATGCGCGCCACCAGTTTCGTCAGGACCCTGCCTGGTCCTAGCTCCGTGAACTCGAAGTCGCCGTAGGCCATCAGGGTGCGAACCGTGTCGGTCCACCGGACCGGCGAGTCGATCTGTGACGTCAGGCGCTCTCTGACCGTGTCGGCCGTGTACGGCCGGGCGTCGACGTTGGCGAGGACGGGGATCTCCGGCGGGTGCAGGGTGACCCCGTCGAGGAAACGGCCGAACTCCTCTGCGGCCGGGCGCATGTATCGGGAGTGCAGCGGGGCGCTGACGTGCAGCCGGACTGTGCGGGCACCGGCGGACTCGAAGGCTGCGCAGGCTGTGTCCATCAGCTCGCCGGGGCCGGAGACCACGAACTGGTCCATAGCGTTGTAGTTGGCCAGGTCCAGCTCACCGAGGCCCGATTCGGCGAGAACGCGCGTGACGGTTGCCTCGTCGACGCCAACGACCGCGGCCATCGCTCCACCTCCGGCGGCGGCCATGAGCTCACCACGCCGCCGCACCAGCCTCAGTCCGGCCGCGAAGTCGAAGACCCCGGCGGCAAACAGCGCCACGTACTCGCCGAGGCTGTGCCCGATCACGTGGTCCGGCGGCACCGGGTCCTGGGCGAGCCGGTCCAGATAGGACAGCGCACCGACGACGTAGAGGGCGGGCTGGGTGAACTCGGTGCGGCCGAGCCGTCGTTGCGGGTCGGTGACGCAGAGTTCCTCGATCGAGTAGCCGAGCACCTCGTCGGCGATCGCCGTCTCCTCGGGGAACCTCTCGAACAGTCCCCTGCCCATCCCCCGCCGCTGAGATCCCTGGCCCGGGAATCCGTAGACCTTCATTGCGTGCGCCTTCCGTGGTGTCGTCGGGGCAGCGTGCCTGCGGACCTCGTCCAGCAGATCGGTGTCCTTGGCGAACTGGCTGAGCAGCGGCAGCGATCGGGCGCCCGAACCCGTGGGGAGCAGCGCGCGGACGAAGTTGTGCAGGCTTCCCGATGGACCGAGGTCCAGGTAGAGGAAGTCCCCGCGTGCCTGCAGACCGGCCATGGCGCGCTCGAAGTCGATCGTCCGCCGTGCCGCGTGCCAGAAGTGCTCCGCGGTGACGTCCTCGACGAGTCCGCCGCTCACGCAGGTGACCCAAGGGATGCGCGCCGGTGCGAGCTCCACGCCCTCGAAGCTGCTCCGGCACGCCCCGACCACCGGGTCGAGCAGCCGGGAGTGGAAGGCGTACTCGACGGGCAGCCGCAGGTGCAGCACGTCGGCGGCGCGCAGCGCCGCCTCGGCTGCGGCCAGCTCGTCCTCCCGGCCGGCGACCACGAAGTTGCCCGGGTAGTTGCGGGCGGCGACCTCGCAGGCGCGCAGTTCGGGCACCGTGTCCGTGATCTCGGGCCTGGCCAGCACGGCGAGCATGCCGCCGCGGGGGCTGCCGGCCATGATGCCGGCCTGTCGGACCAGCACGCGCAGACAGTCGTCCGGGGACAGACTGCCCGCGACGACGGCCGCCGCGTACTCGCCGAGGCTGGAGCCGAGCACGTAGTCGGGCTCGATGCCCTCAGTCCGCAGGGTCTCCGCGAGGGCCAGCTCGATCATGACGATCGCGGGATGGGTGATCCGGGTGTCGGTGAGGGGGTGGTTCCTGGGCTTCGTGGGATCGAAGACCCGGTCGACGACCGACTCTCCGAGGTGTTCACTGACCACGGCGTCGAGGCGCAGCAGCGCCGTGCGGAACACTTCGTTCGTGTCGAAGAGTTCCTTGCCCATGCCGTAGTACTGGGAGCCCTGCCCGGAGAACATGAACACCACCGGCAGCGTCCCCGGCTCGGCAAGACCGGGGGCGGGCGCCGTGCCGCTCATCGGTAGCTCTCCCAGAACAGGCCTCCGGCCGGGGCCGCGGGTTCGACGGTGCCTCTGATGACGGTCCTCCGGTTCAGTTCGGGTTCCGGCAGCGAGTGCCTGGTCGGCCGCGGGGCCTGGGGCGTGGGCGCGAGCAGCAGGTGCGCGTTGGTTCCACCGTCGGCGAAGCAGTTGAGCGCGGCGACAGCGGCGTCCGCGGGCCACGGGCGAAAGGCCCGGGGGAAGTACAGCGGCGAGGCGTCCATGTCAAAATGCTCGAGTGGCTCCTGCCCGGAGCGGAACGGCACCTGTTCCTGGTGGTGGAGCATCAGCACCACCTTGATGAACGCCGCGATCCCCTCGGCCGTCAGCGGGTGGCCGATGTTCGGCTTGACCGAACCGAGTGCCACAGGACGCGCGATTCCCGTCCGATAGACCGCCTGCACCGCCTTGAGTTCGAGCAGGTCGGTGACGGTCGTGCCGGAGCCGTTGGCCTCCACCCAGCCGACGTCCTCGGGCTTGACGCCGCTCTGTGCGAGCGCCGTGGCCATGACCTCCTTCTGCGCCTGGAGGTTCGGGGTGGCCGGGCCCGCGGTCCTGCCGTCGTTGTTGATCGCGATGCCCTTGAGGACCGCGAGCACCCGGTCCCCGTCGGCCTGCGCCCTCTCCAGCGGCTTGAGGACGACGACGCCGACACCCTCGCCCAGGATCAGCCCGGCCGCCCTGCGGTCGAACAGGTGGAACTCCTCGCCCGGGTTGAGCAGTCCGCGCCGGCCGAACAGGTCGTACGGCTTGTCGTTCTCGAGCAGGCTCACGCCCGCGACAACGGCGGACTCGATGTCGCCCGCACGCAGTGCCCGCACGGCCATGTCCATCGCCACCAGGGCGGAGGAGCAGGCGGTGTCGACCACCAGGCTCGGGCCGCGGAAGTCGAAGAACTGGGAGATGTTCGCGGACAGGTAGTTCTGACCGGTGATCACCACGGGGTTCTGTGCCTGTGCCAGTCGCTCCTCGTCCGGCATGTGCGCCGCACGGCCACCGACGTACACGCCGATCCGGCGGCCCTTCAACTCCGCGGGGCGGTAACCGGCGTGGTGCACGGCCCTGTTCACCTCTTCGAGGAGCAGCAGCGCCTGCGGATCCATGGCGCCGACGTCGCCTTCCGACAGCAGGAACGCCTCCGGGTCGAAGCGGAGTACGCCGGGCAGCAGCCCGGCGTGGTGACCGACCGGCCTGCCGAAGCGCTCCTGTGGTACGGGGCGCAGCGCCGAACGGCCCTGGCGCAGCAGCTCCCAGTAGGCGTCGCCGGAGGCGGCGTCGGGGAACCTGCAGGCCAGGCCGACCACCGCGATGTCTCCCCCAATGGACGACGTGGACGCGGCGGCCACGGCCGGGGCCGCCGCGTCCACGGCCGCGGCGCGGGTCGCCGGGACCTGCGGTGCCGTGTGTGCCGGGGCGTCGGACGGGGCCGCGCCGAAGACGGCGAGCAGTTTGGCCGGGTGCTCGTCCGCAAGGTAAGCGGCGAACTCGTCCGCGGTCGGGTGCTCGAACAACGCGGACGGGTCCAGCGACTCGTCGAGCTGCTTGCCGAGGGTCTGGACGAGCTGGGTGACCAGGATGGAGTCGATGCCGTAGTCGTGCACCGGCACGTTCCCTGCGAGCCTCGCCCGGTCGAATCGCAGCTCCAGCGCGAGCCGGTCGAGGAGCCAGGAGGCCGCCGCGTCGGCCGCCTCCTTGAGCGCTCCGGGGACCACCGCGGCCGAGCCCTCGTGGGTCATCGCGGCGACGGGCTCAGGAGTCAGGCGGCGGTCGGTCAGCCGCTCCGGCCGCCAGTCCGCGTCCGGCCGCACCACGGCGGGCACGACCACCCGCGCGCCGCTCGCCAACGCCCGGTCCAGCAGGCGCAGTCCCTGCTCGTCCGAGAGCGTCGCGAGGCCGGACGACTGGTACGCGGCGCTGCGCGCCGGGCCCATGCCGGTGTCCTGCCAGCTCGGCCACGCCACGCTGACCAGCGGAAGCCCGTACGGGCGCGCCTCGGCGACCGTGTCCAGGTAGGCGTTGGCCATGGCGTAGTCGCTCTGCCCGACGGCGAGCGCGGGCACGGCCGCGGCGACGGAGGAGTACACGACGAACAGGCTCAGCGGCTCGTCACGGAAGCACTCCACGAGCGTGTCGAGGCCGAAGACCTTGGGGCCGACCACCCGCTCGACGCCGGCCCACGGCTTGCGTACGAAGGCGGGGTTGTCGGTGTCCACGGCGCCCGCGCTGTGGACCACTCCGCCGATCGGGCCGAGTTCGCGGCGGACGTCCGCCACTGCCGCCGCCGTGGCCTCCTTGTCGTCCAACGGCACGGCGAGGACCTCGATCTCCACACCCTTGTCCGCCAGTTCGGCCAGCGGATGCAGCCTGCGGCCCAGCCCGTCGCCCGCCGCGATGTGCGCGGCCCAGCGGTCCCGGGACGGCAGCGTCTCGCGGCCCGTGAGGACCAGCTTGCGGACGCCGTACCTCTCGACGAAGTGTCGCGCGGTCAGCAGGCCGATCCCGCGCGTGCCCCCGGTCACCCACAGAACATGGCCGTCGGGGAACCGCGGTGCGCGCTCCGGGGCGCCGGGCAGCTCGCGCAGCACCGCGCGATGCCGCACGCCATCGCGGTACGCGATCTCGCCGAACTCCGAGTCGCCGCCGAGCTCGTCGGCCACGCGGCGGCACAGCTCGTCGTCCGTGCACGAGCCCATGGCCACGTGGCGCGAGGTCACATGGCGGTACTCGCTCTGCAGCATCCGGTAGAGCCCCGTGCGTACCGCGCCGCCGTGCACCGCTTTCGTGCCGCGGGAGACCAGCAGCGCGGTCAGTCCGCGCCTGCTCTGGTCGACCGTGTGCTGCAGCCAGCTCAGCCAGGTCCGCAGCGCGGAACGATTGACGGACCCGACCGCCCCGAAGGAGCCGCCGGGCCCTGCGCAGCCCGCCAGGTCGATCACCGCGTCGAAGCGGTCCCAGCGGGTCCCTGTGCCGGCGAGGTCGGCGGCGAGGCGCTCGGTGGTGAGCACCTGCGCGGCGGGCAGCACGGCCGCCAGCCGGGCGGCGAGCGCCTCGGTCCCCGGTGCGGCGAGGACGGCGGTCGGGCCGGACAGCCCGGCAGGTGCGGGCAGTCGGGCGGGCAACCAGTGGGTCGTCAGCAGCAGCCCCTCCTCGGCGGAGGCAGCGGAGGCAGCGGGCTTGGGCGCCAAGTGCTCCTCCAACGCCGCCAGTTCCGCGTCCGCCGCCGCCAGCCAGACCCGCTCGCCCCCGAAGGGGTAGCCGGGCAGCGGCACCCGGCAGGGCCGCACACCTCCGTGCAGGACGGACCAGTCGATCTGCCGGCCAGACGTCCAGGCGACCGCGCAGGCAGCCGGATCGGTCGACGGGGCGCCACCGGGAGCGGGCCTGCGCGGGTCGACCACCCCGGTCCAGCTGCCGACGGGCTGACCGCCGACGGCGAACTTGTCCAGGCGCGCGGCCAGTTCGGTGACTGTGTCGAAGCGGACGGCAAGGCGGTGCGCCATGGCCTCGCGCCCCGACTGGAGCGTCCAGGCGACGTCCTGCGGCGCCGCTCCGGCGCCCTCGGCGCGCAGGTGCGCGGCGAGCCTGCGCGCCTGTTCGACCAGCCGGTCGGCCTCGCGGGCGGAGAGCACGGCCAGTTGGCCGCCGGCCGGGGCAGCCGATGCCGGCGGCGCGTCGGGGAACTCCTGCAGGATGACGTGCGCGTTGGTCCCGCCCGCGCCGAACGAGCTCACGCCCGCGGTCCTCGGCCGCTCGGTCCCGTCGGCGAGCACGCGGCGGGGCCACGGCGCCAGTTCGCGCTGGACCTCGAACGGGGTCGCCGCGAAGTCGACGTTCGGGTTGAGCTCGTCCGCGTGCAGCGAAGGGGCCAGCTCGCCGTGGCGCATCTGCAGCAGCACCTTGGTGACGGCCGCGATGCCGGCCGCCGACTCCGCATGTCCGATGCCGGACTTGACCGAGCCGATCGGCAGCCGCTCCGGCATGTCGTCCTGGAAGGCCCGGAGCATGCCGTTGATCTCCACCGGGTCACCGAGCGCGGTGCCGGTGCCGTGCGCCTCCACGTAGTCCAGGTCCGCCGGGCGCATCCCTGCCCGGTCGAGTGCGGCGCGCACCAGATCGCCCTGCGCCTTGGGGTTGGGGACGTTGAAACCGCGGCCCGTTCCGCCGTGGTTGACGGCGGACGCCTTGACCACCGCGAGGATGCGGTCGCCGTCGGCCACCGCGGCGTCGAGGCGCTTGAGGAGCACCGCGCCGGAGCCCTCGGCAGGGACGTATCCCGTGCCGCCGGTGCCGAAGCTGCGGCAGCGGCCGTCCTCGGCGAGGAAGCCGCGCCAGGCCAGCTGCAGATACTTCGCCGGGTGGCTGGAGATGTTGACGCCGCCGGCGACCGCGACCTCACAGTCACCGGAGCGGATGGCCTGGCAGGCCTGGTGGATGGTGACCAGGGCGGAGGAGCACATGGTGTCCACAGCGACGCTGGGACCGGAGAAGTCGAAGAAGTACGACACCCGGTTGGCGACCGAGGCGAACGACGAGTGCGGGGGCAGTCCTTCGCCGCGCAGCGCGTCCTGGACGCCGTACAGCTGGTACTGGCCGTACATCATGCCCACGAACACACCGGTGCGGGAGGCCCGCAGCTGGTCGCGGGTGTAGCCGGCGTCCTCCATGAGGTGCCACACCGTCTCCAGGAACACCCGCTCCTGGGGGTCGGTGAGTTCGGCCTCGATCTGCGACATACGGAAGAACAGCGGATCGAAGCGGTCGGCGCCCCTGACGAAGCCGCCCCACTTGCCGTACGTCTTGCCGGCGGCCGACTTGTCCGGGTCGTAGAACCTGTCGTGGTTCCAGCGGTCGGCGGGTATCTCCTCGATGCTGTCGCGTCCCGCGCGCAGATTGCGCCAGAACTCGTCCACGTCGTCGGCCTGCGGATAGCGCCCCGCGACACCGATGATCGCGATGTCGTCACCTGCGGTGTCGGCGGCCGGGACGGATTCCGGGGCCGCCGCCGTGACGGTCGCGACAGCGGGGACGACGGCCGGGGACTGCGCGGGCTCGTCGGGCTCGTCGGCGGGCGCGGTGAACGCGTCGGGGTGCGCGGTGGCCAGATGGTCCGCCAGTTCGCCGACCGTCACGTACTCGAAGAGCAGGGTCTTCGACAGCGGTCCGCAGTGCTCCTCCAGGCGCCGGGTCACGCTCAGCGTGATCAGGGAGTCCACGCCGTAGTGGTCGAGGGGCTCTGTGACGGCGATCTCCGCCTCCGCGAGCTTCAGTTCCTCCGCCATGATCTGGAGCACCAGCCGCTCGGCGCGGGCGTACGTGTCCTGCCCGGCCGGCTGCAAGACGGCGGCGGCGGCCTGGGCGGGGGCCGAGGCCGGTACGCCGTTGAGCTCGGCGAGCACCCGGGCCGGGTCACCGGGCGCCAGGAGCAGGCGCGGCGCCGTTCCCGCCAGGGCGCGGTCGAGCGCGTCGAGGGCCGGTCCGGTGCGCAGCGGGCGCATGCCCAGCTCCCGGACCATGTACTGCGTGCCGACCGCGTCGGCTTGCATGCCGCCGTCGGCCCAGACCGGCCAGGCCGCGGCGAGGGTGCGGCCGCGGCGTGCCCCCTGGAGGCGCTGCCGCTCCCGATGCTCGGCGAAGTGGTCGAGGAAGGCGTTGGCGTAGGCGTAGTCGGTCTGGCCGACGTTCCCGAACGCCGCCGCCGCGGAGGAGAACGCCACGAAGTAGTCGAGGGGTTCGTGCCGCGTCGCCTCGTCGAGCAGCACCGTGCCGTTCACCTTGGCGGCGAGGACGGCCTCCGTGTCCCCCCGGTCCCTGCCGAGCAGCAGGCCGTCCCTGAGGACCCCGGCGGCGTGCAGCACGCCGCTCACCGAGCCGTGCAGCCTGCGGGCCTCGTCGATCAGGGTCCGCACCCCGGCAGGGTCGGCCACGTCGGCCCGCACCGGGTGCGCGCCGGCGGCCGCGATCCTCGCCAGGGCCTCGGGTCCCGGAGCGGTCCGGGAGGCGAGCACGATCCCGCCGGCGGTGAGCCCGGCGGCGCGGCGTGCGGCGGCGATGTGTTCGGCCATGAGCAGCCCGAGCGCGCCGGTCCCGCCAGTGATCACATGGGCCCCCGGCCCTGTGAACACCGGGACCCCGGCGGCCGACAGGCCGACCTGGCGCCAGACGCGGCGGTGCCGGCCCGCCGCGTCGATGCGTGCCTCGGCGTCGCCCGCGATGCCGAGCTCGGCGAGCACCGCGTCGGCGAGGGAGCGACCGTCCGCGACGGCCAGCGCCCCGAAGTCGACCGCGGGAAGTTCCCTGCGTACCGAGCGGGCGAAGGCGGCCATCGCAGCGTGCGCCGGTGAGGCGGCCGGGTCGCGGTAGGCGTAGAGGTAGCGCAGCGCGCCTCGGCGCTCCCGCTGCCATGCCTGGAGGAACGCCTTGGCGGCGTGGAAGCCGTGCTCCACCGCTCCGCCGGGCCCCGCGTCGGGCCCGGCCAGGTGCACCACGTGGACGGGTCCTGCGGCGCGGGCGGCGCCGAGCGCCTCGTCGACGCCGAAGCCGGTGCCCAGGGCGATCCGCCGGGCGTCCGCGCCCGCGTCCGTCAGGGCGGTGAGCACCGTGTGCCCCTCGGTTCCCGCGTCCAGCAACAGCACGGTGGCATCCGGCTCGCGCGGGGCCCGCGGGGCGGGCTCCCAGCCCGGTTCGTACGCGGAGACCGTGTCGGTCACCGACGCCGCGGCCAGGGTCGTGGTCTGCGCCCTGCCCTTCGCGGGGACCTCCCGCAGGGTGAACGTGTCGATCGTGGCGAGGACTTCGCCGTTGCGGTCCAGCAGCGCGATGTCGAAGGTCAGCGTTCCGGGTGCGGCGGGGCGGGCCGACGGGGTGGCGTACGCGTGGACCTGTTCCGGCAGTTCGGCGTACAGCCGGACGGAGCCGAGCGAGAACGGCAGATACGGGAGTGGCCGCGCGGGGTCGTCCGCGCCGGGCGCGAGCCTGCTCGCCGTCTGCAGGGCCGCGTCGAACAGCGACGGGTGGAAGACGTAGCTGTCCGCGTCCGCGCGGCGCTGCGGCGGAATCCGCAGCGATGCCAGCGCCTCGCGCTCTCCCAGGGCGATGTCCTCGATCACCTGGAAGCTCGGACCGTAGTCGAAGCCGAACCGGGAGTACAGCGCGTAGCAGTCGGCGCCGTCGAGCACGCGCGGGGAGCGCGAGCGCGCCGCGGCCAGGTCGACCGGGGCGGGGCGGTCGCCCGCCGGGCCGAGCAGCAGGGTGCCGCGGGCGTGCGTGGGGGATCCGTCCCCCACGGTGCGTACCTCGAAGGACGGGTCGGTGCGGTCGCCGGTGACCTCGACCGTGAGGCGGTGCTCGCCTCCGGTGGCCGGGAGCCGGACCGGGCTCGCCCAGACCAGCCCGTCGACCCCGCGGACGGGGGCGCTGAACGCCGACTCCCCGGCCAGGCGGGCCATCTCCAGATAGGCCACGCCAGCGAGGACCAGGTCACCGCCGACGACGTGGTCGCTCAGGAAGAACTCCTGCCCTGTGAGCGTCTTCGCATACGCCGGGCCTCCCGACGCGGAGCCCGTGGGGTCGCGCGCGTCGAGCAGGGTCGGATGCAGCTGGGCGACGGCGCGCCCCGGTACCGCCGCGGCGGTGAACCAGTGCCTGGTGCGGGCGAACGGATACGTCGGCAGGTGCACGCGGCGCCGCCGCGCTCCCTGGTGCAGAGCCGGCCAGTCGACCTCGGCGCCGACGAGCCACGCGTCGGCGAGGGCGGTCAGGTCCCCGGACGCGGTGGCCGGGGCGGGCCGCCGCTCGGCCTGCCCGGTGCGCACCGCGGACGGGTGGCCTGCGAGATGCGCGGCCAGCTCGGCACGGAGCGCGGACGGGCCGTTGGCCACCACGGCGAGCCGGTGCGTCATCGCATCGCGGCCCGTTTGCAGGGTGTACGCGAGGTCGCCCGCGGGAACCTCCTGGTCCGCCAGGTGGTCGGCGAGCCGCTCGGCGGTGTGCCGCAGTGCCTCGGGTGTGCGGGCGGAGAGCACGAACACCTGCTCGGCGGCCGCTGTGCCCTTGGCGCCGGTGTCCGGCATCTGGGGTTCCTCCAGGACGATGTGCGCGTTAGCTCCGCCGAAGCCGAAGGAGCTGACTCCGGCGCGGCGCGGCAGCCCGTTCCCCGCGCCGTCGCGGGGCTTCGGCCACGGCCGGGCCGTGGTGACGATCTCGAACGGGCCCCCGCCGAGTTCCAGATAGGGGTTCTGCTCCCGCAGGTGCAGTCCGGCGGGGATGGTGCCGTGCCGCAGCGCGAGGACTGCCTTGAACAGGCCCGCGATGCCCGCGGCCGCCTCCAGGTGGCCGATGTTGGTCTTGACCGAGCCGATCACGCAGCCGGGCGCCGCGGTCGTGCCGCGCTCCGCGCGCAGCCGGCGGAAGGCGGTGCTCAGACCCGTGGTCTCGATCGGGTCGCCCAGCGCGGTGCCGGTGCCGTGCGTCTCGATGTAGCCGACGGTCTCCGGCGCCACGTCGGCGGCGCGGTAGGCCTCGACGAGCAGGTCGGCCTGGGCGTCCGGGTTGGGCGCGGTGAGCGAGGTGGTGCGGCCTCCGTGATTGGCCGTGGCCGCCTTGATCACCGCGTGAACGGCGTCGCCGTCGTGGTGCGCCCGGTCGTCCGGCTTGAGCAGCACCACGCCGACGCCCTCGCCGCGCACATAGCCGTCGGCCCGGCTGTCGAAGGTCTTGCAGCGGCCGTCGGAGCTGAGCATCTCGCCCTGGTCGAGTACGTCGTACACCCGCGGCGAGAGGATCAGGTTGACCCCGCCCGCGATCGCCAGGTCACAGGTGCCGTCGCGGAGCGCGGCGACGGCCTGGTGGACGGCGGTCAGCGAACCGGAGCAGGCCGTGTCCACGGCCATGCTGGGACCGCGCAGGTCGAGGAGGTACGAGACCCGGTTCGGGATGACCGACAGGGCACCGCCGGTCGCGGTGTGGGCCTGCGGGGCGCACCCGGCGTCGCGCTGTGCCTGGAGGTAGTCGGTGCCGGCGACGCCGATGAACACGCCGACCCGCTTGCCCGCCAGGTCGGACGGCCGGTAACCGGCGTCCTCGACGGCGGACCACACCGCTTCGAGCAGCAACCGCTGCTGAGGGTCCATCAGCTCCGCCTCGCGCGGGGAGATCCCGAAGAAGGCGGCGTCGAAGCGGTCCACGTCGGGGGCGAAGCCGCCCCAGCGCGTCCGGGAGCCCGCCTCGCGCGGGCCCCAGCGGTCCGCGGGGACCTCGGTCACCAGGTCGTCGCCGGCGGTCAGGTGGTCCCAGAACTGCTTGAGGTCGGCCGAGCCGGGCAGCCGCCCCGCCATGCCGATGACCGCGACGTCGCCGCGCCGGCGCCCGGCCGGTGCCTCGGGCTCGGCGGGCCGATCTTCGAGGTTGGGAGCGACCGTGCCTGCGGCGGACGCGAACCGTGTGGCCAGCTCGCCGGTGTGTTCCTGCCACAGGTGCCCGGCCAGGGCGGCCAGCGTGCCCCGGCGGTAGAACAGCGTCGGGTAGACCTCGATGCCGTACGTCTTGCGCAGTTCGGCGCTGAGCGCGGTGAAGCTCACCGAGTTCATGCCCACCTCGCCGAGCGGGGTGTGCAGGCCGATCTCCTCGGGGCGCACCCCGGCCAGGCGGCCGACCGCCTCCGCCAGTTCGGCCGTCAGGGCCTGGACGCGTGTGTCTGTGCCGCCTACCGCGACAGGCTCCGGCCGCTCGGCACCCCGGGCGCCGAAGCGGGACCGCAACTCGGCCAGGGGAAGGGTGGCCAGCGTGGTCCGGTCGACCTTCTCGTTGAGCGTGTGCGGAAATCCGGTCACGCGGACCAGCACGTCCGGGATCATGTGGGCCGGCAGCCAGGCCGCCAGCTGTTCCCGGGTCGGTTCCGCGGCTTTGTCGGCGAGTACGTAGCAGGCGAGCAACGAACGGTCGCCACCTCCCTGGCCACGGGCCACCACGACCGCCTCGCGTACGCCGTCGACGCGCCGCAGGGTCGACTCGATCTCCTCCAGCTCCACCCGGAAGCCGCGCACCTTCACCTGGGAGTCGATCCGGCCCAGATAGTCGATGCGCCCGTCGGCCTGCCGCCGCACGAGGTCACCCGTGCGGTACATCCGCGCGTCGGTCCCGGTCGCGAACGGGTCGGGCAGGAAGCGCTCGGCGGTCAGTTCGGGGCGGCCCAGGTAGCCGTCGGCCACACCGTGCCCGCCGATGTAGAGCTCACCGGGCGCTCCGGTCGGGACCGGCCTGCGGGCGCCGTCCAGGACGTACAGCGAGGTGTTGTCGATCGGGGCTCCGATGGTGACGCGCTCGCCCCGGCGCAGCCGGCTCACCGCCGACCAGATGGTGGTCTCGGTGGGGCCGTAGAGGTTCCACACCGCGCGGTTGCCCGCGAGCAGCGCCTCAGCGGTGTCGCCGGGCAGGGCCTCGCCGCCGCACAGCACGGTGAGTCCGGGGTCGCCCTGCCAGCCGGCGGCGAGGAGCATGCTCCAGGTCGCCGGGGTGGCCTGCATGACCGTGGCGGTACCGCGTTCGACGGCCTCGCGCAGCCGCAGGCCGTCCTGAGCGACCTCGGTCGGCAGGACGTCCACCGTGCCGCCGGTGATCAGCGGCAGATAGAGCTCGAGACCGGAGATGTCGAAGCACACGGTGGTCAGGGCCAACAGGGTGTCCCCCGGCCCGAATCCGGGCTCACGCGCCATCGACCAAAGGAAGTTGGTCAGGGCGCGGTGCGGGACGCGGACGCCCTTGGGGCGGCCGGTCGAGCCGGAGGTGTAGATGACGTACGCGGCGTCCGTGGGTCCCGCGGGTCCGGGCGAGGGCAACCCGGGCGGCTCCTGTCCCCCGTCGATCAGCAGCCGGGGCACCGAACCGCCCCACGCCGCCCCGACGGCGGAGTGCGTGAGCATCAGATGGAGTCCGGCGTCCCCCGCCATGTAGGCGAGGCGCTCCTGCGGGTACGACGGGTCGAACGGGACGTACGTGCCGCCCGCCGCCTGCACGGCGAGCAGCGCCACCGGCAGGTCGGCGTCGCGCGGGAGCAGCACGCCGACGGTGCGCCCCCGGCCGACACCCGCGGCGGTGAGGCGTGCCGCCAGGGCTGCCACCCGGTCCCCGAGACTGCGGTAGGTCAGCTCCGTTCCGCCGTGGCGGACCGCGACCGCCTCCGGCCTGGCCTCGATCTGGCGCCGCACCAAGTCCCAGACCAGGGTGTCGGCCGGGTAGTCGACGCGGGGGGGCGGCGCGAGCTGCGCGCGCTCGTGCTCGGTGAGCAGGTCCAGTTCGCCGACGGCGCAGCCGGGCGCGGCGACCGCGGCCGACAGGAGCGTGACGAAGTGGTCGCCGAGCCGCTCCACCGTGGCGGCGTCGAACAGGTCCGGGTTGTACTTGAGCGTGTAGCGGCAGCCTTCGGGATGGTCGACCAGGTCGAGGGTGAGGTCGAACTCGCCCTCCTGGTGTACCCCTTCGACCCTGCCGCGCACCACGCCGTCCTGCGGCATGTCGCGCGCCCAGTTGTGGAAGTAGAAGGCCGCGTTGAACAGCGCGTCGGCTGCGGCGCCGGGGTTCTCCCTCCGCAGCTCGTCGGCGAGCGTGATCAGGGGATACGCGCTGTGTTCGAGGGCGCCGAGGACCATCTGGTGGATACGGCGGACCAGGTCGCGGAAGGCCTCCGTACCGTCGACCTTCTCGGCCAGGACCACCATGTTCATGAAGTAGCCGAGCACGTCGTCGTAGCCGTCGGCCGGTCGGCCGGCCGTCGGAGTACCGACGGCGATGTCCTCCTGGCCGCTGTAGCGCTGCAGCAGCGCGAAGTAGGTCGCGAGCATGACGCTGGACAGCGAGGTGCGGGCCGCCGCGGCGAGCGCGCGGGCCTGCTCGGTCACGTCCGCCGGGACGCGTCCGCCGACGCTGGCGCCCTGGAAGGTGGGCACGGGCGGGCGCGGCCGGTCCAGCGGCAGAGGTACGGCGGTGCGGCGGTCCCGCAGCCGGTCGAGCCAGTAGGAGCGCAGGCGCTCCGCCCGCGGTCCTGTGAGGAGTTCGCGTTGCTGGGCGCAGAAGTCGGCGAAGGTGTGCGCGGGCCGCTCGGCCGGCAGGGGGCGCCCCTCGCGCAGCGCGCGGTAGCCGCGCTCCACCTCCGTGAGCAGCAGCGGGATGGACAGCCCGTCGAGCACCAGGTGGTGCACGGTGAGCAGCAGGGCCTGGCGGCCGTCGCCCAGGGTGTAGAGGGTGGCGCGCAGCAGCGGACCGTCAGCCAGGTCGAACGGCTCCCGCGTCTCGGCACGGATCCGGTCACGCAGGTCGCCGTCCGCGACGGAGGTCAAAAAGACCTGTCGGAACGGCAGTTCCGGCTCGGCGGCGATCCGGACGAACGGCCCGTCGTCGCCCGTGCGCACGCTTGCGCGCAGTTCCTCGTGCCGGTCGAGCAGGTCCTGCAGGACGACCCGCAGCGTGAGCACGTCGACGTGGTCGTCGAGCCAGAAGGCGAGGGGCAGGTTGTAGGCGCAGTTGCCGGGCGCGATCTGCTCGATCACCCATAGCGCGCGCTGTCCCTCGGACAGCGCATGGCCGGTGAGGTGGTCGTCGTGCCGGGGGCGCAGGACCGCTTCGGCAGCGGAGCGCACCGCGGGCGCCACGTTGACGGCACGCAGCGGCTCGGGCGCACACACCGACTCCGGCCTCCGGCTCGTCACGGAGGCGGGTGCTGCGGGCGCGGCCGCGTACGTCCCGACGGGCTCTCCCGCGGGCTCGGCCACCGGCTCGGCCAGCCAGTCCGACCGCAGGTGCTCCGAGAGCTCCGCCAGCGTCGGCTGCGCGAAGAACTCCTCAAGCGGCACGTTGACGCCGAAGGCGTCCTCCACGACCGCCACGATCTTCATGCCGCTGAGCGAGTCGAAGCCGTAGTCGACCAGAGGCCGTTGCGGGTCGATGCGCTCGTCCAGCTTGAGGACGCGCTCCAGGAGTTCACCGAGGCGGTCGGTGACCGTCTCCCCCGCGTTCTGCACGTCCGGCCGCACGATGGCCGTCACAGTCGCGGGAGCGTTCGCCGCCGGTGCCGCGTCCCTGCCTACGCCCAGGTTCCGCGCGACCAGCACATGCTGGCCCAGTCCGACGCCCTTGGCGCCCAGGGCCCTGACGTGTGTGTAGCCCTCCTCCTCCAGCAGCGTGATCCAGCTGTCCGGCGCGGCGAGGGGAGAGTTGGGGATACGGAGCTCACCGTCCTGGAAAGCCCACCAGCCCTCCATGACTCCGCCGCCCAGGGTCAGATAGGGGCGGATGGAGGTGAGTTCGTTGAGCACCAGGAGCCCGCCGGGCCTGAGCAGGTCCTTCAGCATGCGCAGGGTGGTCCGAAGGTTCCTGGTGGCGTGGACCACGTTGGTGGCGAGGACCGCGTCGACCGAGCCCGGCAGGAAGTCCTGCTCGGCGAGGCCGCGTTCCAGGTTGAGCAGCTGGAACCGTACGAACGGGTGCTGCGCGGCGAACCGCTCGCGGCCGTAGTCCAGGAACCGCGGGGAGATGTCGGTGAAAGTGAAGCTCACGCGGTCCGGATGGCCGGCCAGCGCCGGGATCACCCGCTCACTGGTGGCACCGGTTCCGGCGCCCAGCTCCACGACCTGGAAGGACCCGCCGTCGGTCAACTGCGGGAGACAGGCGTCCAGATGACCGCGGACCGTGTCGGCGACGAGCACGTTGAAGAAGTCGGTGAGCGGGTTGCCCTTGTACAGGTCCCGCACCAGCTCCATCGAGGAGTCGGGGAACATGACCTCGGTCCCCACCACCTCGCCGCGCAGCAGCCTCGGGTACGACCGCAGGAACTGCCGGTTGAGCCGGGCCGTCGGCGCGATGTCCGGGTACCGGGCCGCGACGTCCTCAAAGTCGGCCTCCCAGCGCTCCGCGGCCGTGGCTCCATCCGCCCCGTCGACCGCGGCGGTGGCCGTGAACCACTCGCCGTCGCGGGTCAGGAATCCCTTCACGGCCAGGAGGTTGAGGATCGCCTCGTGCAGCCGGCGGAACTTGTCCCGGATACCGAGGTCGGTGCGCAGTCGCTCGCTCCGGTGCCGGTCACCGGGGCGCAGGAAGGCGCCCATGCGCTGGTAGACGCCGAGCAGCCCGGAGACCGAGACCGCGTCCAACCGGGCGTATCCGGTGAGGACTTGGGCGATGGCAGGGTCGATGTCAGCGTTTCCTTCGGGCACCGGCTGCGCGGGGGCGGTGGCCTGCGGCACGGAAGCGGTGGTCTGCGGCTGGGGGATCCACAGACGCTTGCGGGCGAACGGGTAGCCGGGCAGCTCGATCCTGCGCGCGGCCGAAGGCGTGATCAGCGACCAGTCGATCGTGGCTCCCGCCACCCAGCGCTCGGCGGCCGCCGCCAAATCGCGTCGTGTCAAGGCCTGTCGCAGCGCGACAGCCTCGTCCGAGGAGAGCCCCGTCATGGTACGGGCGACCCGGCCGCTCGTGACGGCGTCTGCGGCGCCCTCGCCCGCCGCGTACGCGGCGAGTAGCCGGGCCGCTTCGGCGACCGATGCCGCGGGGAGCGCGATCCGGAACTCGTGGGCGGTGCGGCCCGATTGGAGGGTGTGGGCCACATCGGCGAGCCGCGGGCCCGCCGCAACGGCTTCTGCCGCAACGGTGTCTGCCACAGCGGCGACCGCCGTGCGCGGCACGAGATCGGCCACCGCGTCGGCCACCGCCCCGATGGTGTCCGCCGTCACGGCCGCCTCGGGCAGCTGGTCGACGCCCAACTCCTCGGCGAGCATCGCGTGGTAGCGGGCGCGTTCGGTCACGCCGAAGCCGCAGTCCACGAGGTCGGTCGCGAGGTCGAACGTGTCCGCGTCCACCCTGGCCAGCTCGACGGCGAGGCGCAGGCCGATGCGGCCGGCGGCCGCCACCGCCTCCTGGGGCTCCAGTGCTTCATCCGGTTCCACCGGCCCTCGCCAGGGCCCGCCGGTCAGGAAGGCGGCCAGGTCCGCCGCGTAAGCCCGCAGCCGCTCCTCGTTCTTCGCGGAGAGGACGAGCAGCTGCTCCTGTCCGTCGTCCGTCACGGGCTCCGGTACGTCGGCCGAACCGGCCGGCAGGTGCTCCTCCACGACCACGCAGGCGTTGGAGCCGCCCGCGCCGAAGGAGCTGATGACGGCGCGCAGCGGCATCTCGCGGGAGGAGCCGTCCGCTGCGGGCCGCTCCTGCCGCTCCCAGGGCTCGCGGGTCTGCTGCACCTCGAACGGCGTGGTGTCGAAGTCGATCTCCGGGTTGCGCTCCGCCGAGTGCAGCGACGGCACCAGGGTGCGGTGGCGCAGCTGGAGCAGGACTTTCGTCAGCCCCGCGATACCTGCTGCCGCCTCCAGGTGGCCAATGTTGGTCTTCACCGAACCGACCGCGACGGCGGGCCGGCCCGTGCCGCGTGCCGGTTCGGTCCGTCCGCCGAAGACGTCGACCAGTCCGGCGATCTCGATCGGGTCGCCGAGCAGCGTGCCAGTGCCGTGGGCCTCGACGTAGCCGACGGTGTCGGCGGCCACTCCGGCACGGTCCAGCGCTCCTCGGACCACGGCGGCCTGGGCGGTGGCGCTCGGCACGGTGTAACCGCCCGCGTCGCCGACCGCGTTGACGGCGGAGCCGCGGATCACGCCGAGGACGCGGTCCCCGTCGGCGACCGCCGCGGCCAGTGGCTTGAGCAGGACGGCACCCACGCCCTCGCCGTCGACGAAGCCGTCCGCGCCCGCGCCGAACGCCTTGAGCCGGTCGTCGTGGGAGAGCATCCCGGCCTGTGCGAGGCCGCGCAGGTGCTTGGGGTGCAGGATCAGGTTGACTCCGCCCGCGATCGCGGCGGAGCACTCCCCTGTGGCGATGCTCTGGCAGGCCAGGTGGATCGCGGTCAGGGAGGCCGAGCACGCGGTGTCCACCGCCATGCTCGGGCCGGTGAAGTCGAAGGAGTGGGAGACCCGGTTGGCGATCGACCAGTGCCGGGAGTGTGCCTCGGTCGGCACGCCGAGCGCGTTCGCCGCGCCGCTCATCCACTCGTAGTCGCTGCCCATCGCACCGACGAACACGCCGACCGGGCCCCGGGCGGCGAGTGTGGCGGCCGGGTATCCGGCGTCGTCCAGGGTCGCGGCCGCGGTCTGCAGAAACAGGCGTTCCTGGGGGTCCATCGCTTCGGCGTCGGCGGGCGAGATCTGGAAGAACAGCGGGTCGAACGCGTCGACGTCGTCGATGAATCCGGCCCACTTGCTGTACGCGGCGGTGGCCCCCGACGGGTCGAAGTGGGTGCTCGCGTCCCAGCGTTCGGCGGGCACCTCGCGGATGCAGTGCCGCGCCGCGGCGAGGTTGTCCCACAGCTCGCCGACCGTCCCGGCCAGCGGGTAGCGCCCGGCGACGCCGACGATCGCGATGCGGTTATCCGCGTGCTCATCGGCCTCGGCCTCACCGGTGGGGGCGGGCGCGGGCTCGCCGTCGGACAGCTTCCCGGTGAGGAATCTGGCGAGGGCCCGGGTCGTGCGGTGCTCGAACACCATGGTCGCGGGGAGCCGCAGCTTGGTGCGGGCGCTGAGCTTGTTGCGCAGCTCCAGCGCGGTCAGCGAGGTGAAGCCCAGGCGCAGCAACTCGGCGTCGGGATCGATCTCTTCGGCCGACCCGTACTTGAGCGCCGCGGCGACCTCGCGCCGCACCAGCTCGGCGACCACCTCCTCGCGGTCGGCCGCCGGGATGGCCCGCAGACCGTCGCCCGCACCCGCGGTGGTGGTGTCGGCCGGTGTATCAGCGGTGGCCGTGGTGGGCCGGCGGCGGGGAGCCGGGACAGGGGCACGCAGCAGCGGCGGCAGCGTGCCCGCGGCGGATCGCGCCGCCGTGCGGTCGAGGCGGACGGGAAGAAGGTGAGCCCGGTCCGCGCCGAGCGCGGCGTCGAGCAGGGCGAGGCCCTCATCGGTGGCCAGTGGGAGGACACCGGCGTCGCCGAGCCGCGCCAGGTCGGCCTCGTCGAGGCGGCCGGTGAGGGCACTGCGCTGGGCCCACAGGCCCCAGCCGAGCGAGAGGGCGGGCAGCCCCTGGGCACGGCGGTGCTGCGCCAGCGCGTCGAGGAAGGCGTTGGCGGCGGCGTAGTTGCCCTGTCCGGCGGTGCCCAGGGTGGCGGCGACCGAGGAGAACAGCACGAAAGCCGTGAGGTCCAGGTCGCGGGTCAGCTCGTGCAGGTGCCAGGCTCCGTCGGCCTTGGCCGCGAGGACGGAGTCCAGGCGCGCGGGCGTCAGTGAACCGATCACCGCGTCGTCGAGTGCGCCGGCGGCGTGCACGACGGCCCGCAGCGGACGATCCTGCGGGACGGTCGCGAGGAGTTCGGCGAGCGCGTCGCGGTCACCGATGTCGCACGGCGCCGACGTCGCCGTCGCGCCGAGCGCGGTCAGTTCCTCGGCGAGCTCGGGCATGCCCTGACGGCTGACGAGCAGCAGGTCGCGTACGCCGTGTTCGGCGACCAGGTGGCGTGCCACGAGGCCGCCCAGGGTGCCCGATGCGCCGGTGATCAGCACGGTGCCTTCGGTGGGGAGCGCCGGGGCGGCGGGGCTGTCGGCCTGCTTCGCGCGCACCATTCTCGGGACGCGTATCTCGCCGTCGCGCAGGGCGAGTTGGGGCTCGTCCGTGGCCAGCAGGGTTGGCAGGAGGCCGGAAAGGCCGTCGTTGTCTCCCCCGTCACCGGCGCCATCCGTGTCGATGTCGATGTCCACCAGCACGATCCGGTCCGGGTTCTCGGTCTGCGCCGAGCGCACCAGGCCCCACACGGTGGCAGCGGCAGGGTCCGCCTCCTCGGCGGTCCCGTTACCGGTCACCACGGCGGAGCGGGTCACCACGACCAGGCGACCGTCGCCGCCGTCCTCCTCGGCGAGCCAGGCTTGCAGCCCGCCGAGGACCTCGGAGGTCATCTCCCGTACTCTGTCGGGCTGTTCGCCGTCGGCGGCGGGGCAGAGCAGCACGGTGGCCTCCGTGGCGTCGCCCGTGCGGGAGGCGTCCGGATGCACGGGCACCCAGTCGATGCCGAACAGCGCGCTCCGGCCCGCGTCCAGGCTCATGCCGTCGAGCGGACGCAGCGTCAGGGAGTCCGCCGTCAGTACGCCGCGGCCCGTCCCGTCGGAGATGCGCAGGGCGACGGCGCCGTTGTCCAGGGGGGTGATCCGTGCGCGCAGGCCGGACAGTTCCGCCGCCGCGTCCGTGTCGAGCCAGCGGACGCCGGTGAAGGAGAACGGCATGGCGGGGGTGGTCCTGAGGTCCAGGGAGTGCAGGGCGGCGTCGAGCAGGGCGGACCGCACCGGCTCGGGCAGGGACACTTCGGCGTACAGCTCGTCGCCGTGCCGCAACAGGGACCGCAGGCCCCGGAACCCGGGCCCGTACTCCAGTCCTTGCTCGGCCAGGTCGGCGTACCAGGAGGAAAGGTCCACACGCTCGGCGCCGACGGGCGGCCACGGCACCAGGTCCTCCGTGCCGCCGTCGGCCGGTGGTTCGGCGTCGAGGAGGGAACCGGTGGCGTGCAGCTGCCAGTCGGACTCGGGGGTGCGGGCATGCAGGCGCAGCGGCCGGACGCCGTCGCCGTCGGCCGGTTCTGCGACGACCTGGACCTCGACCTCGCCCTGCTCGGGGATCAGCAGGGGTGCCTGGAAGGTGAGCTCGTCCACCGCTCCCCCGGCGCGCAGCGCCATCTCCAGCAGCGCGGTGCCGGGTACGACGACCTGGCCCCGCACGCGGTGGTCGGCCAGCCACGGGTGGGTGCGCAGGGAAAGGCGGCCGGTCAGGACCGTCTGGCCGCTGTCCGCGAGCTCGACGGGGTCGTTCAGGAGCGGCCTCGGCGGCTGCAGCCAGTACGACGTGGGCTCGAAGGCATAGGTGGGCAGGTCCACGGCGCCGGCGCCGGTGCCCTCGAAGGAGGGCTGCCAGTCCACGGGCACTCCGTGGGCGTACAAGTGGGCCATGGACAGGTGGATCTGCCGGGTGGAGTCCTCGTCACGGCGCAGCGAACCGACCACCAGGGCTGGGCAGTCGGCGTCCTGCGCAGTCTCCTCGACGCCGAGCGCCAGGACGGGGTGCGGGCTGCACTCGACGAACGTCCGGTGCCCCTCGGCGAGGAGGCCGTCGATGACGGGGGCGAAGCGGACGGTGGTGCGCAGGTTCTCGTACCAGTACGCGGCGTCGAGACCCGCGGTGTCCAGGACCTGCCCGGTGACGGTTGAGTGGAAGGGGACGGAGCCCGGACGCGGGCTGATGCCGGCCAGGTCGTCAAGGATCCGGTCGCGGAGCCGCTCGACGTGCGCGGAGTGCGAGGCGTAGTCGACGGGGACGCGACGGGCCCGTATCTCCCCGGCCGCGCAGTGGGCGAGCAGCTCGTCCAGGGCGGCGGCGTCGCCGGAGACCACCGTGGAGCGCGCTCCGTTGACGGCGGCGACGAAGACCCGTCCTTCCCAGGGCTCCAGCAGGGCGCGGGTCGCGTCCAGCGACAGGGCGAGGGACACCATGCCGCCCTCGCCCGCGATCTCCAGGAGGGCGCGCGAGCGCAGGGCGACCACGCGGGCGCCGTCCTCCAGCGAGAGGGCGCCGGCCGCGCAGGCCGCGGCGATCTCGCCCTGGGAGTGGCCCACGACGGCGGACGGCACGAGTCCGGCCGCGCGCCACACCTCGGCCAGCGAGACCATGACCGCCCACAGCGCGGGCTGCACCACGTCGCCCCTCTCCAGCGCCGACGCGTCGTCAAGGACGTCCCGCAGCGACCAGTCGACCAGGCCGCTCAGGGCCTGTTCGCACTCGTCCATCCGCGCGGCGAATACCGGGGACGACTCGCGCAGGCCGCGGGCCATCCCGGCCCACTGGGACCCCTGGCCGGGGAACACCCACACCACGCCGGAGTCGGGGGCGAGGGCGCCCTCCACGACTCCGGGTGCCGAATCGCCGACGGCCAAGGCGCCGAGCCCGTCGAGGAGTTCGGTGCGGTCCGCGGCGACGACGACCCCGCGGTGGTTCAGCGCGCCACGGGTCGTCACCGTGGAGAACCCTACATCGAGCGGGCTCAGCTCGGGGCGGGCCTCGAGCCACTCCCGCAGCCGGCCGGCCTGGCGGCGCAGCGCGGCCTCGGTGCCGCCCGACACCGTCACCGGCACCACGGCCGGGGAACGGAGCTCGGGCGCGACCCCGTCGGTCTCACCAGCCCCGTCGGCCTTCCCGGTGTGCGTGGTCGCCGTCGTCTCCTCGGCGGGCGCCTGCTCGATGATCACGTGCGCGTTGGTCCCGCTGGCCCCGAAGGCCGAGACACCGGCTCGGCGCGGGCGGCCCGTCTGCGGCCACTCCCGCTGCTCGGTCAACAGCTCCACCGCACCCGACGACCAGTCCACGTGCCGCGACGGACGCTCCACGTGCAGCGTCCGCGGCAGCACACCGTGCCGCAGCGCCAGCACCGTCTTGATCACGCCGGCCACACCGGCAGCCGCCTGCGCATGTCCGATGTTCGACTTCAACGAGCCGAGCCACAGGGGCGTTTCACGGTCCTGCCCATACGTGGCCAGCAGCGCCTGCGCCTCGATCGGGTCCCCGAGCGTGGTGCCCGTGCCGTGCGCCTCCACCGCGTCCACATCGGAGGGGGACAGCCGGGCATCGGCCAACGCCTGCCGGATGACCCGCTCCTGCGAGGGGCCGTTGGGCGCCGTGAGTCCGCTGGAGGCGCCGTCCTGGTTGACCGCCGAGCCCCGGAGCACAGCCAGGATCTGGTGGCCGTTGCGCCGCGCGTCCGACAGACGCTCGAGGACCAGCACACCGACGCCCTCGGACCAGCCCGTGCCGTCGGCCGTGTCCGAGAACGCCTTGCACCGGCCGTCCGCCGAGAGGCCGCGCTGGCGCGAGAACTCCACGAAGGTCGTCGGGGTCGACATCACCGCCACGCCGCCGGCCAGGGCCAGCGAGCTCTCCCCCGATCGCAGCGACGCCGCCGCCAGATGCAGCGACACCAGCGACGACGAACACGCCGTGTCCACCGTCACCGCGGGCCCCTCGAACCCGAACGTGTAGGAGACACGGCCGGACGCGACGCTCGGCAGACTCCCGGTGAGCAACTGCCCCTCGAAGCCGCCTGTGTCCTGCCCGAGGCGCGAGGCGTAGTCGCTGTACATGACGCCCGCGAAGACGCCGGTGCGGCTGCCGCGCAGCGAGGGCGGGGCGATGCCCGCGCGCTCCAGCGCCTCCCAGGAGGACTGGAGCAGCAGCCGCTGCTGCGGGTCGGTCGCCATGGCCTCTCGGGGGGACATCCCGAAGAATCCGGCGTCGAACTCCGCCGCGTCGTACAGGAATCCGCCCTGCCTCGTGTAGCTCGTGCCGGACTGCTCCGGGTCCGGGTCGTACAGGCCCTCCAGGTCCCAGCCGCGGTTTGCGGGGAACTCCGACACGGCGTCGACGCCGTCCACGGCCAGCCGGAACAGCTCCTCGGGCGACGTGGCGCCGCCGGGTAACCGGCATGCCATGCCCACGATCGCAACCGGCTCGTGGCTCGACGGCCCCGCCTGCGCTTCGGCCAGCCTCCGGCGAGTGTCACGCAGCTCGGTGGTGACCCGCTTGAGGTAGTCGAGCAGCTTCCCGTCGGTCATGTTTCAGGGCCTTCCCAGCTCATCGTCGATCAGCGAAAAGAGTTCGTCCGCGTCGGCCGCGGCAATCTGCTCGTCATGCGGCACCTCCGCCGGGTCGGCCGGCTCCGGTCCGACGGCCACCGCTCCCAGGAGCTCCAGCAGGCGGTCGGTGACGGCCGCGCGCAGTCCGTCGTCGCCGACGCCGGTCACGCTGTGCACGAGCCGGTCCAGGTCGGCGAGGACCGGGGGCCCGGCCGGGGGCGGCTCCGGTGTGTGCGGGGCTGCAGGTGGCTGCGGAGCTTCCGGTGGTGCGGCGGCGGCCGGCTCCGGGGTGAGTCGCTCCAGCAGATGCCTGGCCAGCGCGGCCGGGCTCGGGTGGTCGAAGGTCACCGTGGCGCTCAGGGTGACTCCGGTGAGGGTGGAGAGGCGGTTGCGCAGCTCCAGAGCCGTCAGTGAGTCGAAGCCGAGCGCGGTGAAGCCCCGGTCGGCAGGCACGTCCTGCGCCCCGGACCGGCCGAGGACGGTGACGATCTGTGCCTGCACCAGCCGCCGTACCGTCAACTCCCGGTCTCGTTCGGGCAGAGTCAACAGCCGCTCCCGCAATGGCTTGGCGCCGCCCCTCGACCTGTTCTCCCGCATGGCACGGGCCGGGAGGAGCCCCTGGAACAGTGCGGGCGGCTCGGTGTCGCGGAGCGCGGCGACGTCGATCCAGGCGGGCACCAGGTGCGCCCGGTCCGACGCACCCAGCGCGAGATCGAGCAGCGCCAGGCCGTCCTCCGTCGGCAGCGGCCGCATGCCCATGCGGAGCATCCGCTGCTTGTCGGCGTCGTCGAGCCGGTCGGTCATGCCGGTGCGCTGCTCCCACAGGCCCCAGCCCAGGGAGAGCGCGGGCAGGTCCGCGCCGTGCCGGTGGTGGGCCAGCGCGTCGAGGAAGGCGTTGCCCGCCGCGTAGTTGGCCTGGCCCGCGAGTCCCACCGTGGCGGTCACGGAGGAGAAGAGGACGAACGCCGTCAGGTCCAGGCCTGCGGTGAGGTCGTGCAGGTGCCAGGCGGCGTCGACCTTCGGCTTCAGGACCGCGTGCAGCCGCTCGGGCTCCAGGGACAGCGTCGCGGCGTCGTCCATGCGCCCGGCCGCGTGCACCACGGCGCGCAGCGGCGCTGACGCGGGGACGGTCGCCAGGAGTTCGGCGAGCGCGGCCCGGTCGGTGACGTCGCAGGCGGCGACGGAGACGGACGCGCCCTGCGCGGCCAGCTCGTCCACCAGCTCGTCCACGCCGTCGGCAGCCCGACCGCTCCTGCTGGCAAGAAGCAGGTGGCGTACGCCGTGACCGGTCACGAGGCGACGTGCCACGACGGCGCCGAGACCGCCGGTTCCGCCGGTGATCAGCACGGTGCCCGCGGGATCGAGGACCGGACGGGCCGGGTCGGGCACGGGGACGGAGCCGCGGGCGAGCCGGGGCACGAACAACTTGCCGTGCCTCAGCGCCACTTGGGGCTCACCGAGCGCCATCGCGCGGGCCGGCTCTTCGGCGACCGGTTCGGCGGCGCCATCCGTGCCCGCGCTCGTCTCGGTGTCGGTGTCCACCAGCACGATCCGGCCGGGGTGTTCGGTCTGGGTGGGCCGCAGCAGCCCCCACACGGTCGCGGCCGCGAGGTCGACGTCGGCGCCGGGCTCCACGGCCACCGCACGCCGGGTGACGACGATCAGGCGCGAGGAGCCTTCGCCGTTCTCCTCCAGCCACTTGCGTACGCGGTGCAGCACGTACTCGGCGGTCTCGTGGACGGCCGTGGGTACGTCCGCGTCGCCCGGCGTGACGGGCAGCACCACCGTCGCGGGGTCCCGTCCCTGCGCACCGGCGGGCACGGCGGCCTCGCGCCACTCCACCTGGAAGAGCTTGGGGTCGGTGCGCCGGGCGTCCAGGGGCCGCAGGGTGAGCGAGTCGACCGAGAGCACCTCGACCCCGCTGCCGTCGGCGATGTCCAGGGAGGCCCTGCCCTCGCCCAGCGGCGAGATCCGCACCCGCAGCCGGGATGCGCCCCTGCGCGCGAGGCGGACACCGGCCCAGGAGAACGGCACCATCGTGCCGGGCTGTTCCAGGACCAGCGGGTGCAGCACCGCGTCGAGGAGCGCCGGGTGCACGCCGAACGGCCCCGGCTCGTCGCGCAGCGCCACCTCGGCGAGCAGGTCGTCGCCGTGCCGCCAGACGTGCTCCAGGTTGCGGAAGGCGGGGCCGTACTCCAGACCGCGCCCGGCGAGTTCGTCGTACCAGGCCGTGCGGTCCTCTGCTGTGGCGTCGGGCGGCGGCCATGCCACCGCCAGGACACCCGCGTCCGCGGGCCCGGCGGCGGAGACCACGCCCGTGGCGTGGAGCTGCCAGGCCTCATCGGCGGTGCCGAGTACGCGGCCGTGGATACGGACCGCCCGTCGGCCCGCGTCGTCCGGCGCGGCCGCCGTCAACTGCACCTCGACCTCGTCGCGCTCCGGTATCACCAGCGGTGTGTGCAGCGTCAGTTCGTCGACGGAGTCGCCGACACGCAGCGCCATGTCGAGCAGGGCGGTGCCGGGGACCACGGCCCTGCCGAGCACACGGTGGTCGGTCAGCCAGGGCCGCGACCGCAGCGAGAGGCGCTCCGTCAGGACGGTGCCCGCGCCTTCGGCGAGTTCCACGGCGTTCCCGAGGAGCGGCTGGTCGGCCGTGGCGTCGAGCCAGTGGCGCGTACGCTGGAAGGCATACGTCGGCAGGTCGACCCGGGGCGCGGCACCGGCGAACAGCCGCTCCCAGTCGACGTCGACGCCGCGCGTCCACACCTCGGCGACCGAGGCCAGGAACCGGATGGGGCCGCCCTCGTCGCGGCGCAGCGATCCGCAGACCGCCGCGGCCGGCGCCGCGCTCCCGCTCTCCAGGATCTCCTGGACGCTCATGGTGAGCACCGGGTGGGAGCTGACCTCGATGAACGTGTCGTGGCCCTGCTCGGCGAGCGCGGCCACGGCGGAATGGAACTGCACGGGTTGCCGCAGGTTGCGGTACCAGTATCCGGCGTCCGCCAGGCCCTCGCCCAGCCAGTCGCTCTCCACGGTCGAGTAGAACGGCACCTGGGCGGGCTCGGGGCTCAAGTCCGCGAGCACCGTGACCAGTTCCTCCTCAATGCGCTCCACGTGGGAGGTGTGCGAGGCGTAGTCCACCGGGACCTTGCGCGCCCGCACGCCCTCCGCCTGGCAGGCGGCGTGCAGTTCGTCGAGCGCCTCGGGGTCGCCGGCCACCACGGTGGCGGTCGGGCCGTTCAGCGCGGCCACCGCGAGCCGGCCCTCCCAGCGCTCCAGTCGGGACTCGGCCTGTGCCGCGGGCAGCGCCACGGACAACATTCCGCCGTGCCCGGCCAGGTCCCGCGCGATGGCCCGGGAGCGGAGCGCGACCACGCGGGCCGCGTCGCGCAGCGACAGGGCACCGGCCACGCAGGCGGCCGCGATCTCGCCCTGGGAGTGGCCCACGACGGCGGACGGTTCGACGCCGTACGAGCGCCAGAGCGCCGCGAGCGACACCATCACCGCCCAGGATGCGGGCTGGACCACGTCGACTCGCTCCAGGGTCGGGGCGTGCGCGGCCTGCCGCAGCACGCCCTCCAGGTCCCAGTCGACGAACTCCGCGAGCGCCGCGGCGCAGGACCGCAGCCGCTCGGCGAACACCGGCTCCGCGTCCAGCAGTTCCACGGCCATGCCGGCCCACTGCGAGCCCTGGCCGGGGAAGACGAAAACCACGCGTCCGCCGGTCGCCCGTGCCGTCCCCGCAACCGAGCGCGGTGCCTTCGGCGCGTCCTGGACCAGCGCGTCGAGTCCGGCCAGCAGGTCGTCGCGGTCGGCGGCCACGACGACGGCCCGGTGCTCGAACCGCGTGCGCGATGTGGCCAGCGACCGGCCGACGTCGAGTGGACGCAGGTCCCCGTGGGACCCGAGGTGGTCCCGCAGCCGCGCGGCCTGGTCGACCAGCGCGGCCTCGGTCTTGGCGGACACGAGGACCGGTACGAGGAGCGAGTCGTTCGCCAACGCCCTGGCTTCCAGTGCCAGTTCGGAGTTCTCGGGCCCCTCCTCGATGATCACATGCGCGTTGGTGCCACTGATCCCGAACGACGACACTGCGGCCCGGCGGGGACGGCCGGTCTCCGGCCACTCCCGCTGCTCTGTCAGTAGTTCCACCGCACCCGACGACCAGTCCACGTGCCGCGACGGCAGCTCAACGTGCAAGGTCCGCGGGAGCACACCGTGCCGCAGCGCAAGCACCGTCTTGATCACACCCGCCACGCCCGCGGCGGCCTGCGTATGACCGATGTTCGACTTCAACGACCCGCACCACAGCGGCCGTTCGGCGTCCCGGCCCTGTCCGTACGTCGCCAGGAGCGCCCGCGCCTCGATGGGATCGCCCAGCGTCGTTCCCGTCCCGTGCGCCTCCACGGCGTCCACGTCCGACGCCGACAGGCCCGCCTGCGCCAACGCGTCGCGGATCACCCGCTCCTGTGAGGGGCCGTTCGGCGCCGAGAGCCCGTTGGACGCGCCGTCCTGGTTGATGGCGGAGCCGCGCAGCACGGCCAGGACCTGGTGGCCGTTGCGCCGCGCGTCCGACAGGCGCTCGAGCACCAGCACACCCACGCCCTCCGACCAGCCCGTACCGTCGGCCGTGTCCGAGAACGCCTTGCACCGGCCGTCCGCCGAGAGGCCGTTCTGCCGTGAGAACTCCACGAACATGCCGGGCGTGGACATCACTTCGGCCCCTCCTGCCAGGGCCAGCGAGCTCTCCCCCGACCGCAGCGACGCCGCCGCCAGATGCAGCGACACCAGCGACGACGAACACGCCGTGTCCACCGTCACGGCAGGCCCCTCGAACCCGAAGGTGTAGGCGATACGGCCGGACGCCACACTCGGCAGACCGCCGGTCAGGGCGTAGCCGCCGAAGCTGTCGGACGTCTCGTGCAGCGGAGGGACGTACGACTGGTCGGATACGCCCATGAAGACGGCCGTCCGGCTGTGGTTCAGGGACTCGGGGTCGATCCCGGAGCGCTCTAGGGCCTCCCACGAGGCTTCGAGGAGCAGCCGCTGCTGCGGGTCCATCGCGCGGGCCTCGCGCGGGCTGATCCGGAAGAAGTCGGCGTCGAAGTCCGGTGCGTCGTACAGGAATCCGCCGCTGCGTACCTGGCCGGTCGCCTCCGGTGTCACGTCCCAGCCGCGGTCCTCGGGGAACTGCGAGATCGCGTCCACCCCGTCGCGGACCAGCCGCCACAGATCCTCGGGGGAGCTCACGCCGCCGGGCAGCCGGCAGCTCATGCCCACGATCGCGACCATGTCGTCGTCCGGTGCAGGGCCCTGCGCGGGGCCGGCGGTGTCCGGGGCGTCTCCCGCGAGCTCCTCGGTGAGGTGGCGCAGGAGCGCGGCGGGGGTGGGGTGGTCGTAGACGAGCGTGGTGGCGAGTCGCAGTCCGGTCGCCTGGCTCAGCCGGTTGCTGAGCTCCACCGCGGTGACCGAGTCGAACCCCGTCTCCTTGAACGTGCGGTCCGCCGCGACCGTCTCCGGGTCGGTGTGCCCGAGGACGGCCGCCGCCTGGGAGTGGATCAGTGTGCGCAGATTCTGCTCTCCCGTGGTGGGGGCCTCGGCGTGGGACGCCGCCTGGGGTCCCGCGGGGGCCGGCGCTGTCGTCTCGCGCACGGGAAGCGCGGTTCCCTCGGCGGTGATCCAGTGGGTGCTGCGCTGGAAGGCGTAGGTGGGCAGCTCCACGGCGCGGGCACCGGTGCCTTCGAACACCGGCCGCCAGTCCACGGTGACGCCCCGCACGTGCAGCGCGGCCAGGGACAGGAGCAGCCGCCGCACGCCGTCCTCAGCGCGCCGCAGCGTGCCCTGCACCACCGTGTCGGCGGCGCCCTGAACGGTGTCGATGGTGGACTGGACGGCCATCGTCAGGACGGGGTGCGGGCTGGCCTCGACGAACACCCGGTGCCCGTCGGAGGCCAGGGCCCGTACGGCGTCTTCGAGGCGCACCGGTTCGCGCAGGTTGCGGTACCAGTACGCGGCGTCCAGGTGGGCCGTGTCGAGGCGGCTGCCGGTGACGGTGGAGTAGAAGGCGACCTGGCTGTCCTGGGTGCTGACATGCGCGGCCGCTTGCAGGACCTCGTCGCGGATCTCCGCCACGTGCGGCGAGTGCGAGGCGTAGTCGATGGGGACGCGTCGGGCGCGTACGTCACGGGCGCGGCAGTCGGCCACCACCGCGTCCACTGCGTCGACCGGGCCGGAGACGACGACCGCGTTCGGGCCGTTCACGGCGCCGATCGAGACCCGCTTCCAGACAGCGTCCTCGATGGCCGCCTCGACGTCCGCCGCCATCATCTCGACGAGTGCCATGGCGCCCCGGCCGGAGAGCCGGTCGGCGATGACACGGCTGCGCTCGACCATGAGCCGCATGCCGTCCGCCACGGGCATGATCCCCGCCGCGCAGGCGGCCGTGATCTCGCCCTGGGAGTGGCCGACCACGGCGGCAGGGGTGACCCCGGCCGCACGCCACACCTCGGCCAGGGACACCTGCACCGCGAACAGCGCGGGTTGCATGACGTCCATGCGCAGCAGCGCGTCCTCGTCGGCGAGCACGTCCCGCAGCGACCAGTCCACCAGGTCATTGAGCAGCCGCGCGCACGCGTCCATCCGGGCCGCGAAGACCGGCAGGGAGTCCCATAGGTCCAGGGCCATGCCGACCCACTGCGGGCCCTGTCCGGGGAACGCCCATACGACGCCGGAAGCGGAACCCGCCGCGCCCTCCACCACGTGGGGCGACGGCTCGCCCGCGGCGAGGGCGGCCAGGCTGTCCAGGAGCTCAGCGCGGTCCGCGGCGACGACGACACCGCGGTGAGCGAACACCGACCGGGTGGTCGCCGCCGCGTAGCCGATGTCCACAGGACGCAGGTCCGGGTCGGCCTCCACGCGCGCGTGGAGCTGTCGTGCCTGGGCCCGCAGCGCGGCCCTGCTGCTGCCTGACACCACAACGGGCACCGCAAGCGACGCGGCCTCCGCGGAGCCTTCGTCGTCCGCGGGCGCGGCGGGGGCCTCACCGACCACCACGTGGCAGTTGGTGCCGCCCACTCCGAACGAGCTGACGCCCGCGAGCCGCGGGCCGTCGGGCCAGAGCCCTGCCGTGTCGTTGACCCGGAGTCTGAGCCGGTCCATGGGGATCGCCGGGTTGGGCTCGGCGTAGTTGAGGCTGGAGGGCAGGGTTCCGTTCCGCAACGAGAGGGCGACCTTGATCAGCCCGATCACGCCCGCGGCGCCTTCGAGGTGCCCGATGTTGGTCTTCACCGAGCCGACGAGGAGCGGCTCCGCGTCGGGCCTGTTCCGGCCGAGCACGGCTCCCAGCGCGGCCGCCTCGACGGGGTCGCCCGCTCGCGTGCCGGTGCCGTGCAGTTCGACGTACCGGACCCGGGCCGGTTCCGCGGCCGCCTGGGCGTAGGCGCTGTGCAGGAGTTCCTGCTGGGCCTCGCCGTCGGGGACGGTGAGGCCCTCGCCGCCGCCGTCGTTGTTGACCGCGCTGCCGAGCAGGACGCAGTGGACGGTGTCGCCGTCGGCGACTGCGTCGGTCAAGCGCTTGAGGACGACCATGCCGCCGCCCTCGCCGCGCACCGTGCCGTTGGCGCGCGCGTCGAAGGTGTAGCAGCGCCCGTCCGGGGACAGAGCGCCCGCCCGCGCGAAGGCGAGCGCGCCCTCCGGCACCAGGTTCAGGTGGACGCCACCGGCCAGGGCCAGCGTGGCGGCGCCCGACAGCAGGCTCTCGCAGGCCAGGTGGACGGCTACCAGGGACGAGGACTGCGCCGCGTCCACCGTGAGGCTGGGTCCGCGCAGGCCGAGCTGGTAGGAGACGCGGTTGGCGATCACTGCGCGGCTCAGGCCCGCCATCGAGTGGTGGGACACGGCGTCCCCGCCATGCCGGTGGACGAGCATGGCGTAGTCGTCGCCGGTGGCGCCGAGGAACACCGCGGCCCTGCCGCCGCGCAGTCTCTCCGGCACGACGGCGGCGTGTTCGAGCGCCGTCCAGCTGAGCTCAAGGGCCAGGCGCTGACGCGGGTCCATCGCCTCGGCCTCGCGCGGCGAGATGCCGAAGAAGCCGCTGTCGAAGTCGGCGACGCGGTCCAGGAATCCGCCGCGGCGCACGCCTTCGAAGCCGGGTGCGTCATCAGGGATCCCGTCGAGGGCCCACCGTCCGGCCGGTACTTCGGTGATCGCGTCCACGCCGTCGTGCAGCAACTCCCAGAAGGCGTCGAGGTCATCGGCGCCCGGGACCCTGCAGGACATGCCGACGACGGCGACCGCGCGCTCGGTCGGATCACTCGTGGACATGCCTGCTTCCCCCTCAAGTCGTTCCTGTTGCGGTTCCGGTCGTACGTGTTCCGGGTGGTGTGGGTGAGTCGTCATGCGGTCGCGTCTGCGTCGGAGGTTGCCTCCGCCCGGGCCCGCAACCGGGCCAGCTCCACCGCGGGCTCCGCCGCGATCTCCCGCAGCAGCAGCTCGTACGTCCGCGCCATGCGCTCAGCGGTGTCCTGCGTGAACAGGTCGGTGCTGTACTCCAGTTGACACTGCAGACCGGAGTCCGTTTCCAGGACGGTCAGGTTGAGGTCGTACTTCGCCGGACCGGGGTCGGCAGCGACGGGGCTCACCGCCAGGTCCGCCGCTCCGCCCTCTCCGCCGGCCGCGGCCGCCGGGTTCGGCACCAGGTTGAACATCACCTGGAACAGTGGGGAGTACGCGGGATCGGCCTCCGGCACCAAGTCCCCGACCAGTTCGGCGAAGGGCAGGTCCTTGTGCTCGTGGGCCTCCCCCGTGACCTGCCTGGTCTGGGCGAGGAGGTCGGTGAAGACACGGTCCGGTGCGACGCCGAGGCGGATCACCACCGTGTTGACGAAGTAGCCGACCAGCTGCTCCAGTTCGGCCCGCGGCCGGTTGGTGACGGGCGAGCCGATGGCCAGCTCGCGGTCGTCCGCGTGACCGCCCAGGAGCACGGCGAACGCCGACAACAGGGTCATGTACAGCGTGCCGTCGTGTTCCTGGCCCAGCTGCCTGAGCCGCGCGAGCACGGACTGCGGGACGTCGAACGCGACCTTGGCACCCTGATAGGACTTCACCGGTCGGCGCGGGTGGTCGGTGCGCAGCGACAGACAGGCGGGCAGACCATCCAACTGGCTTTTCCAGTAGTCACGTTGACGGTTGAGCACCACACCGTCCAGCACCTTGCGCTGCCAGCGGGCGTAGTCGGCGTACTGGAGCGGCAGCTCCGGCAGCTGCGGCGCCTCGCCCCTGCTCAACGCGCCGTACAGAAGCATGAGTTCGGTGAGCACGATGGTCAGCGACCAGCCGTCGAAGACACCCCAGGGGCGGGTGAGCACGACGACGTGCTCGTCGTCCGCGACCGGCACCAGGTGGATCCGCACCGCGTACGGGCCCTCCGGCTCGAAGGGACGGGTGCGTTCGTCCCGCAGCCACTCGGCGAGGGCATCCTCCCCGGCGACCGGCTCGGTGACGGTCGCCTCGAAGCCGGCGGCGTCGTTGACGCGCTGCACGATGTTTCCGTCGCGGTGTACGTAGCCGGTGCGCAGCACCGCGTGCCGTGCGACGAGGGCCTGGACGGCGCGCGCGAAGGCGTCGCGGTCGAGGCGTCCCGTCAACCGGTGGGCCAGCTGCGCGTTGTCGTACGAGGCGTCCAGGTGCTCCGGGTGGCCGAGGAACCACAGGTCGCCCTGCTGGAGCGAGAGCGGCACCTCTTCGCCTTCCCCGAAGGGCACGGCCGGCACGAGCGGCACGGCCTCGGCGGCGGACGGCTCCTCCTCCATCGCCGCGGCCATCTCGGCCACGGTGGGGCCCGTGAGGATCAGCTGCAGCGGCAGCTCACGGCCCGTCTCCTGGCGCACGCGCAGGTTGAGCCGGACTGCCAGGAGGGAGTGCCCGCCGAGCGCGAAGAAGGTGTCCTCGATGCCGACACGGCTGACCGCGAGCACCTCCTCGAGGACGCGGCAGAGGATCCGCTGGGTCTCGGTGCGCGGCGCGACGTAGGTCTCCTTGGCCACGGCGCCCTCGTCCGGGGCGGGCAGCGCCCGCTTGTCGACCTTTCCGTTGGGGGTGATGGGCAGCTCTTCGAGGAGCATGAACACGCTGGGCAGCATGTACTCCGGCAGCCGCACGGACAGGTGCTCCTTGAGCGTGCGGGCCACCGAGGGACCCAGGTCGCCGATCCGCGGGAAGTTCGCCAGGTGCGCCTCGCGGTAGGGCGCGCGGGCCCGGACCGGCGGCAGACCGTCCCGGCCGAAAACCAGGTCGAGGCCGTCGAGCCGATCCTGCGACCAGGTGGCCGCCACCCGGTAGCCGAGCTCTTCGGCACGCAACAGTACGGCCTCCAACTCCCTTATCTCGTGGGTGGCTTGCTCCGCCAGTCGGACGCCACCGGGAAGCGGGTCCACTTCGTGGGAGGGCGACCAGCGGGTCAGTTGCTCACCGACGCGCACGTCGTCGGCGACCCGGGGGTTGCGCAAGCCGCTGATACCGAAGCGGTCGGGGGCGCCATCCTCCAGGAGGGCGCTCAGCCGGTCCGTGGTGTCGGCATCCAGCCACGTCAGGGGCTTCACGGGGGCAGCCGTCCCCTTGGTCAGGACGACGTCGTAGCGGTAGGCGGACATCTCGTTGTCCTCGACGCCGCGCTTGGCCATGAGGTCGTAGTCGCCCAGCTCGGGGAAGCGCTCGGCGATGCAGGCGAAGTAGGTGGGGCTCAGGAGCAGTTCGCTCTCCTGCCGGCGGCGGCGACGCACCTGTTCGACGAGAGCCCCGGCCGTGGTGCGGCCTCCGGCGCGGCTGCGTTCGACCGCGCTCAGGTGGGCCGGGAGCAGGTCGAGGTTGCGTACGTCGCCGATGAAGATGTGGCCGCCGTCCTCGAGGAGCGGCAGCATCCGGGCGATCGTCTCCTCCAGGTAGACCCGGTTCGGGAAGTACTGCGCAACGGAGTTGAGCACGATCGTGTCGAAGGTCTGCCCGGCCAGGCGGGCCATCGACAGGGCATCACCCTGCTCCAGGGTGACGTGGCTCCAGCCGCGGCGTTCCACCCCCCGGCGGACATCGGCGAGCGCCGAGGTCGACAGGTCGAAGGCGTGCACCGACTCGCAGGCGTCCGCGTAGCGGAACAGGAGGAGTCCGGTGCCGCAGCCGATCTCCAGCAGGCGCCGCGGCCGCAGGTCGGCGATGCGCTGGACGGTGCCGTCGATCCACTCGCGCATGCCGGCTTCGGGCACGGGTGTGCCGGTGTAACTGCTGTCCCAGCCCGCCAGGTTGAGGTCGGCGGGGGCGTCGTCGCCGGTCCCGGCGTACTGGTCCTCGAAGACCCGCTGCCACTGGTCCAGGAGTGTGGCGTTCTGCTCGCGGGCGGCGTCGTCGAGCCACTGCGGCGTCGGGCTCACGTAGGCGACAAGCGCACGGCTGTCGTCGGAGCCGCGCGGGACGACGACGCCGTGGGAGACTGCTTCGTGCCCGGCGAGGGCGGCTTCGATCTCGCCGAGTTCGATGCGGAAGCCGCGGATCTTGACCTGGTCGTCGTTGCGCCCCAGGTACTCAAGGGATCCGTCCGGCAACTGCCGTGCCAGGTCACCCGTCTTGTACATCCGCGCGTCGGCCCGATCACAGAACGGGTCAGACACGAACCGCTCCGCCGTCAGCTCGGGACGATTGAGGTAACCCCGGGCCACGCCTTCGCCACCGACGTACAACTCACCGACCGTGCCCAGGGGAACAGGCCGCCCGCGTCCGTCCAGGACATAGATCCGAAGGTCCGGGATACGGTGGCCGATCGGACTGACCGAGCCGTCCGTGTCCGCCTCCGCCAGCTCCCGATAGGTCACATGGACCGTGGTCTCGGTGATCCCGTACATGTTCACCAACCGGGTCCCACGGTTGACCGCACGCCGCATCCACGGCTTCAACGCCGCGACATCCAGCGCCTCCCCGCCGAAGACGACCACCCGCAACCCGTGCGGCGCGCCGTCCTCGCCCTGGGCCGCGATCAACTGCCGGAACGCACTCGGCGTCTGGTTCAGCACCGTCACCCCGGCCGAACACACCAACTCATAGAACTCGCGCGGGCTGCGGGTCACCACCTGCGGCACCACCACCAGGCGCCCGCCGTACAACAACGCACCCCACATCTCCCACACCGAGAAGTCGAATGCGAAAGAGTGGAACAGCGTCCACACATCCTCGTCCCCGAAGCCGTACCAGCGGTCCGTCGCCGTGAACAGGCGCGTCACGTTCCGGTGCTCGACCATCACGCCCTTCGGCGTCCCCGTCGACCCCGACGTATAGATCACATACGCCAGATCACCGGAAGCGGAACCGACCTCGGCACGGTCCAGGTCCCCGTCCGGCAGCCCGGCCCACGCCACAGCGTCCGCACGCACATCCACCACCGGTTCGTCCCCTACGGCCAGCCCGTCGGGAAGTCCGCCGTCCACGACCAGCACGCGCGGGGCACTGTCGCGCACCACGTGGTCGAGTCGCTCGACGGGCGCGGCCGGGTCCAGCGGCACATAGCCGCCGCCCGCCTTCAGGACCGCGAGCACGCACACGACGATCCACTCGCTGCGCGGCAGGCACAGTCCGACCCGGACGTCGGGTCCCACACCCAGTTCACGCAGGTGCCGTGCCAGACGGTTGGCGCGCGCGTTCAACTCCCCGTAGGACAGCGAACGCCCCTCGAACTCCACCGCCACCGCATCCGGCGAACCCGCCACCACCCCCTCGAACCACTCATGCACACACCGCTCCTGCGCCACCGACTCCGCCGGAGCCTCGTTCCACTCCTCCACCACACGCCGACGCTCGACGGCGGGCAGGACATCGATGTCGACGGCCTTGGTGCCGGCGCCGTCGTCCGCTGCGAGCGCGCCGACGATGCCGGACAGCGCCGCTTCGACGTATCCGACGAGCGCCTCGCACCTCACGGAGTCGTCCACGCGGACGTGCAGGGCGAGTTCGCTGCCGAAGTCGTCGAGCGAGACCACCAGGGGGTAGTTGATCGCGTCTGCCTCCGCAAGCCAGTGGATGCCCTGGCCGGCGACGGCGGACCCGGTCGCGTCGCCGTGTCCCGGCTCGAAGTGCCGGACGTTGATCACCGCGCTGAACAGCGGGGTGTCGGCGTCCAGGCCGCTGCAGCGCTGGGCCAGGCTCAGCGCGCTCTGCTCGCGGGCGATCAGCTCCTTGAGGCCGGTGTCGACGTCCGCGACGAGGTCCTGGACCGTCCGGTCCGCGAGGCGTACCCGCAGCGGCAGGGTGTTGATGAAGTTCCCGAGCATTCCCTCCACGCCGGGCACGCCCTGCAGGCGTCCCGACATCACGGTGCCGAACACCACGTCGTCGCTCCCGGCGGCCGCGGCCGTGACGCACGCCCATGCGGCGTGGAACAGGCAAGCGGGGCTGACGTGCAGCCGCCTGGCCTGTGCGCGCACCTCGGCGGTGAGGTCGGACGGCAGGGCGCGGCGCAGCTGCGGGTACCGGTGGCCGTCGCCGTGCACGTCCGTCAGGCCGAATGGCGTGGTCTGCTCGGTGACGTCGCCGAGCATCGCCCGGAAGTGGGCCTCCTCGTCGTCCGCCGTCGTCCGCCGCAGGGTGTGGGCAACGAAGTCACGGTACGGGGCGGGCTCCTTGAGCAGCGCGGCGCGGCCCGCCATGTGGATGGCCAGCTCCTGCAGGACGAGCCGCAGGGTGGTGGCGTCCTCGATGAGGTGATGGGCGCTCAGGAGCAGATAGCGCCGCTCGGAGCGCGGGTCCTCGGCGATGAGCAGCCGCAGCAGGGGGGCTCGGTCGACCCGCATGCGCCGGGGGCTGTCCAGCAGGGCACGCGCCTGCTGCTCGGCGTCCGTACCGGCGTCGAGGCGCGTCCGCTCGACCGTCAGACGGGCGGTGCGGTGCACTACCTGCACGGGCTCGGGCAGATCGGCGGTGAGCACGGCGGTGCGCAGCACGTCGTGCCGGTCGATCAGCGTCTGGAGCGCCTGCGTGAACGAAGCGCACACCTTCTCGTCGTCGGCGGCGAGGAGGACGGAGACCAGGTAGGGGTCGTTGTCCGGGTCAAGGAGGTGGTGGAAGAGGATGCCCTCCTGTGCGGGCGCCAGCGGGTAGACGTCCTGGACGTTGGGCGAGCCGCCGGGCACGGTGGCGACGACGGTGTCGATCTGCTCCTGGGTCAGCTCGACCAGGGGCAGCATGTCCGGGGTGACGCGCGCGCAGCCCAGCGGGATCAGGTTCGGCGGAACGCTGTCGTCCGTGACGGCGGCCCGCGTCCCGTCGATCTCCTCCGCGAGACGGGCCAGCGTCGGGCTGCTGAACACGCTGCGCACCGAGGCCTCGCGGCCCAGTTCCTTCAGCTTGGCCACCAGGACCGTGATGAGCAGCGAATGGCCGCCGAGCTCGAAGAAGTTGTCGTTGGCGCCGACGCGGGCCTCGTCGAAGCCGAGGAGCTCCGCCCAGAGCGAGGCGAGCGCCCGCTCGGTGGGGGTGCTCGGGGCCACGTATTCGCGCTGGGCGTAGGCGTCGATGCCGGGGGCCGGCAGCGCCTTGCGGTCGAGCTTGCCGTTGGTGGTCAACGGCATGGTGTCCAAAGCGATGTAGGCGCTGGGGACCATGTACTCGGGGAGCATGCGCTCGACGTGCCGCCCGAGTTCGGTGGGGTAGTCCGTCGCGGCGTGCCCGTTCTCCAGGACGACGTACGCCACGAGCTGCTTGTTGCCCGGCTGGTCCTCGCGGGCCATGACCACGCAGGAGCGGACCGCTTCGTGCCCGGCGAGGGCGGCTTCGATCTCGCCGAGTTCGATGCGGAAGCCGCGGATCTTGACCTGGTCGTCGTTGCGCCCCAGGTACTCAAGGGATCCGTCCGGCAACTGCCGCGCCAGGTCACCCGTCTTGTACATCCGCGCGTCGGCCCGATCACAGAACGGGTCAGACACGAACCGCTCCGCCGTCAGCTCGGGACGATTGAGGTAACCCCGGGCCACGCCTTCGCCACCGACGTACAACTCACCGACCGTGCCCAGGGGAACAGGCCGCCCGCGTCCGTCCAGGACATAGATCCGAAGGTCCGGGATACGGTGGCCGATCGGACTGACCGAGCCGTCCGTGTCCGCCTCCGCCAGCTCCCGATAGGTCACATGGACCGTGGTCTCGGTGATCCCGTACATGTTCACCAACCGGGTCCCACGGTTGACCGCACGCCGCATCCACGGCTTCAACGCCGCGACATCCAGCGCCTCCCCGCCGAAGACGACCACCCGCAACCCGTGCGGCGCGCCGTCCTCGCCCTGGGCCGCGATCAACTGCCGGAACGCACTCGGCGTCTGGTTCAGCACCGTCACCCCGGCCGAACACACCAACTCATAGAACTCGCGCGGGCTGCGGGTCACCACCTGCGGCACCACCACCAGGCGCCCGCCGTACAACAACGCACCCCACATCTCCCACACCGAGAAGTCGAATGCGAAAGAGTGGAACAGCGTCCACACATCCTCGTCCCCGAAGCCGTACCAGCGGTCCGTCGCCGTGAACAGGCGCGTCACGTTCCGGTGCTCGACCATCACGCCCTTCGGCGTCCCCGTCGACCCCGACGTATAGATCACATACGCCAGATCACCGGAAGCGGAACCGACCTCGGCACGGTCCAGGTCCCCGTCCGGCAGCCCGGCCCACGCCACAGCGTCCGCACGCACATCCACCACCGCGATGCCGGCCGCATCCAGCCCCTCCGGAATCACCCCGTCGACCAGCAACACCCGAGGCACACTGTCACGCAGCACATGCGCAAGCCGCTCGACAGGAGCCGCGGGATCCAGCGGCACATAGCCGCCGCCCGCCTTCAGGACAGCCAGCACGCCCACGACGACGTGCTCACTGCGCGGCAGACACAACGCAACCAACGACTCCCGGCCGACACCCAGTTCACGCAGGTGTCGCGCCAGACGGTTGGCGCGCGCGTTCAACTCCCCGTAGGACAGCGAACGCCCCTCGAACTCCACCGCCACCGCATCCGGCGAACCCGCCACCACCCCCTCGAACCACTCATGCACACACCGCTCCTGCGCCACCGACTCCGCCGGAGCCTCGTTCCACTCCTCCACCACACGCCGACGCTCGGCCTGCGGGAGGTCTGTGAGCCGGGAGATCCTCTCCTCCGGCCCGTCGGCGATTGAGGAGAGCAGGTTGGTGTAGTGGCGCACGAAGCGCCGGATCGTCTCGGCGTCGAACAGGTCGGTGTTGTACTCGATGAAGCCGGCGAGCCCGTCCGGGGTCTCGCGCAGGTCGAGGGTGAGGTCGAACTTGGTGGCCACGACGTCGAACTCGACCGGGAGGACCTCCAGTTCGCCCAGCTTGGTCTCCTCGACGGTCTGCGCCTCCTGGAGCACGAACATGTTCTGGAAGACCGGCGAGTGGCTGAGGCTGCGCTCCAGGCGCAGGGCGTCCACGACGGCCTCGAAGGGGACGTCCTGGTGCTCGTACGCCTCCAGCGCTCGCTGCTTGACCTGGGCGAGGAGCGTGGGGAAGGTCGGGTCGCCGGACAGATCGGTGCGCATCACCAGGGTGTTGGCGAAGAAGCCGATGAGCCCTTCGAACTCGGTGCGGCCGCGGTTGGCCACCACCGTGCCGACGGCGACGTCGGTCTGCTGCGTGTAGCGGTGCAGCAGGGCGGAGTAGGCGGCGAGCAGCGTCATGTAGAGCGTGGCGTCGTGCCGGGCGCTGATCTCCCGTAAGGCGTGGAGGAGTTCGGCCGGGCAGCGGAAGGTCTCGCGCGCGCCGTTGTACGTCTTGACGGGCGGGCGCTCACGGTCCGTGGGCAGGGACAGCCGCGGATCGAATCCGGCGAGCCGCTCGCTCCAGTAGGCCACCTGCGGCTCCCGCACCCCGTCGTCGAGCCACTCGCGCTGCCAGTTGGTGTAGTCGGGGTACTGGATCGGCAGCCGCTCCAGCGGCGAGGGACGGCCCGCGCACAGCGCCTCGTAGAGGGCGACGAGATCGCTGTAGAGGACGCCGATCGACCAGCCGTCGGAGACGCCGTGGTGCATCGTCACCAGCAGGACGTGCTCCTGCTCGGACTGGCGCAGCAGCCGGGCCCGGATCAGCGTGTCGTGCTCCAGGTCGAAGGGAGCGGCGGCCTCCTGCGCGCAGATGCGGGGCAGCTCGGCGGGGTCGGCGAGCTCCTCCTGCCGGACCTCGAAGTCCGCGCCGTCGCCGACGTGCTGGTACGCGACGCCGTCGCGGTCCACGAAGCGGGTGCGCAGGGCCTCGTGCCGCTGCACCACCTCGCGCAGCGCGCCCACCAGTGCGGAGCGGTCGAGGCGCCCGCGCAGCAGCACAGCCATCGGGATGTTGTACGCCGAGCTCGCTCCGTCCAACTGGGCGAGGAACCACAGGCGTTGCTGGGTGAAGGAGAGCGGCACGGGCTCGTCCGGGCCGCGCGTCGGCAGCGGGATGACGCCGGACGCGGAGAGATCGAGTAAGGAGAGGTCGACGCCCTGCTTCTCGAGCAGCGTCCTCAGGGCACGTCGTCGCTTGGGCGGCAGCGACCGGATCCTGTGCACGAGGTCCTGCACACCCGGCTCATTGATGATGGTCATCGTCGTCCTGTCTGCTTACTTCGCGATGTCCAGTGCGTCGAGCTCTGCGTCGCTCATGGCTTCGACGAGGGCGATGCCCTTGAGAATCGCTTTCACGTCGAGGGCTCCGGTGGATCCGACGGGGGTACGGTGCTCCAGCTCGGCGGCCATGTCGGTCAGGCGCGGCGCTTCGAAGAGCGCCCGGACCGGGAGCTCCGCTCCTGTCCGCCGCTTGAGCAGGTTGACCAACCGGGTCGCCAGCAGCGAATTGCCGCCCAGAGAGAGGAAGTTGCTCGTCGGCCCGAGGTCGTCGGCGTCGATGCCGAGGAGCTCCGACCAGGCGGCGAGCAGGGTCCGCTCGGCGTCGGTGAGGGCGGGGTCCGGCTGTCGCGCGGAGCGGTCGGTGGCGGTGTCATGTGCGGCGCCCGCGGCACCGTCGGGCGACACCGCCCCGGACGGCGCGTGCGCCGCGTCGGCCCGTACGGAAGCCGCAGCTCCCGGCCGCCGTCCGACCCAGTACTGCCCCGGCACGAAGGCCGTCGGCGGAAGAGGCGCCAGGCGACGGCGCCCGTCGTGGAGTCCGCCCCACGGCACGGCGGCCCCGCGCACCCACAGCTCGGCGAGGTGCTCCAGCGCACGGTCCGCGACGAGGCCTGTGAGGAACGTTTCGCCCCGGGCGCCGGAAAGGACCGTGCCCAGCGGGCCCGCGTCCTCCTCGGCGTTGCCGTGGTGGACCGGCACGGGAGCGAGCACGTCGCCCGCCGCCCCTGCACCGTCCGCGAGGTACCAGTCGAGGCCCTGCTTCAGCTCCTCCGCAGAGCCCGCCACCACGGCGAGGCGCTCCGGCATCGCCTCACGGCACAGCTGCGAGGTGTACGCGATGTCGGCCAGGCTCGCGGATGCGTCGTCGCCGTCCAGGAACGTGCTCAGCCGCCGTGCCGCCGTCCGCAGCCGCTCGGGCGTGCCCGCGGACACCACCACCAGCTGAGGTCCCGCGTCCTGCGCGGCGTCCCTGGCCTCCTGCGTGACCGGCGGCGCCTCGACGACCAGGCTGACGTGACTGCCGCCCGCGGCCACCGAGTTGATGAGCGCTCGGCGCGGCGACGGCACGCCGTCCGCGACCGCCGTGCCGCGCGGCCGCCACTCCGACAGCTCCTCGCACAGGCTCAGCGCGGTGCCGTCGAAGTCCAGGTTGGGGTTGGGTTCGCCCGCCGCCGCCAAGGGCGTGAGCTCCCGGTGCTGGAGCTGGAGGACGACCTTGGTCAGCTGGGCGATGCCGGAGGCGGCCTCGGGGTGACCCAGGTTCGACTTCACGGTGCCGAGCGCCACCGGCTCGGCCACCCCGTCGAACACCTCGCGCAGCGCGCGGAACTCGACCTCGTCGGAGAACGCCGTTCCGTTGGCCGCGGCCTCGACGTACCCGATGGAGTCCGCCGTGACACCGGCCTGCTCCAGGGCCCGCCGCATGACCTTCACCTGCGTCCTGCGGCTCGGCGTCATGAAGCCGTTGGCCCGGCCGCCGTGCATGGACGACGTGCCCTTGATGACGGCGTGGATCCGGTCCCCGTCGCGCACCGCCGCGTCCAGCGACTTGAGCAGCACGGCGCCGACGGCCTCGGCAGGCAGATAACCGTCCCCCTCGCGGAAGCTGCGACTGCCGGGGCCGCTGCCGAGCAGCTGCAGCTCGGCGAGCGCCACGTACTTGTCCGGGTGGACCGTGAGGTTGATGCCGCCGGCGACCGCCAGTTCGGCCTCGCCCCGCAGCACGTCGGCGCAGGCCAGGTGGATGGCCATGGCCGACGACGCGCACATGCTGTCCACGGCCAGGCTCGGCCCTTCGAGGCCGAAGAAGTGCGAGACCCGGTTGGCGATCATGTTGTACGAGGCCGCGGAGGTGAGCGCCGCGAGGGCGGGGTCCTGCGACTCGTCGGCGCGGTACAGGTGATAGGCCGCGCCGACATATACGCCGACGCGCCGCCCGTAGCGCCGCTCGATGACCTCCTGGGTCACGCCGCTCTGCTCCAGGAGCTGCCAGACGGTCTCCAGGAAGAGCCGCTGCTGCGGGTCGAGGGCAGCGGCCTCGCGCGGTGAGATGCCGAAGAGCAGCGGATCGAACTGGTCGACGCCGTCGAGGAAGCCGCCCCACTTGCCGGGCCTCGCCCGGCTCTCGTCCAGGCCGCCGAACAGGGCCTCGTGGTCCCAGCGGTCGGCCGGCACCTCGGTGACGCCGTCCTCGCCGCCGCGGAGGTTTGCCCACAGGGAACTGAGGTCGCCGGCCTGCGGGTAGCGCCCGCTGATGCCGATGATCGCCACGTCCTTGGCGGGGGCGACCTCCTTCGCGGGGGCCCCGGCATCCCTGGCGGGGGCGAGGGCTCGGTCACGCACCTCCACGCGAACATCGGCGGCCACACTGGCGGGCGGTGCAGCTGCCGCTTCCGGGGCCTTCGAAGCCTTTGGCGCGGACACCGCGACCGCGGGACGTGCCGGTTCGCCGAGCAGCGTACGCAGCGCCTGCGGGTGGTCGGTGACGAAGTACCGGGCCAGATCGCGGATGGTCTCGACCTCGAAGAGCAGGGTCCGGGACAGCCGTCCGAACGACTCCTCCAGGCCGGAGATCACGCCCACCGCGATGACCGAGTCCATGCCGTACCGCTCCAACGGTGCGTCGACGGCGATGCGTTCGGGGCCGAGCTTGAGCGACGCCGCAAGGATGCGCCGCAGGTGGGCCACCGTCTTCTCCTCCAGGGCCGCGTCCTCGTCCGGCGTACCGGCGGGAGTGGCAACGGCGGCGGGAGTGGTCTCTGGCGCGTTCTCCGCCGGCTGCGGCTGCGCTTCGTCCCCGATGAGCCGGGACAGCAACCCGTCCCGCTCACCCGCGACGACGATCAGCCTGCCGTCCGCGAGGCCGTTCTCCTCCATGGCCAGGGCGCATCGCAGCGCCGTGAGGCCGCGGGCGGTGTCCAGGGGGGCCAGGCCGACGCTGCGCAGGTTCTCACGCACGGCGCCGCCCCCCATGCCGCCCTCCTCCCACAGCGGCCAGCCGATGGACACGGTCCTGCCGTGGCGTGCGCCCGCGTCGGCCAGCCGGTTGCGATAGGTGGCGTATGCGTCCATGAACGCGTTGCCCGCGGCGTAGTCGGCCTGTCCGGCGTTGCCGAAGGCCCCGGCGATCGACGAGAAGCAAAGGAAGACGTCCAGCGGCTGGTCCCGGCTGAGCTCGTCCAGGTTCACCAGGCCCGTGACCTTGGGTGACAGGACCCGCGCCAGCTGCTCCTCGCTCTTGCGCAGGAGATAGCCGTCCTCGATGACCCCCGCGCTGTGCACGATGCCCGTCAACGGCCCGTGGTTGTCCGCTACATGGGACAGCACACGGGCGACCGCGTCACGGTCGGCCACGTCGGCGCGCTGGTAGTCGACGGTGAGGCCCGCCGCGCGCAGGGCGTTCAGCGCGCCGCGCCGGTCCTCGCCGAGCGGCGAACGTCCGGTGAGCACCACGGTGGCATGCCCGACGGACGCGGCGATCTCATGCGCCACGATCCGGCCGAGGCCGCCGACACCCCCGGTGATCAGGTAGACGCCGTTCTCCCGCCAGGGCGCGGCCGCAGTCGCGGCACAACGGATCTCCACCGATCGCGCCAGCAGGCGCCGCCCGTCGCGGTGGCGCACCTCGGGTGCGGGGTTGTGCACCGCTTCCGCGGCCAGCCGGGCGGCGACGGTCGCCGGTGCCGCCCCGTCCAGGCACTCGACGTACTGCGTGTGCAGAAGGGGGTTCTCCTGGTGGGCCGTGCGTAGCAGCCCCGTGAGGCCGCCGAAGCAGGCGAGGCGCTCTCGTTCGGTGTCCGTGCCCGCGGCTCCGGCCAGGACGACCTGGAGCAGCACCGGCCGCCGTACGCCGCCCAGGAGGATCGTGCGGGCCAGCGTGAACACGTGCTCGGCGGCCAGGGCGTACTGCTCGTCCAGAGCGTCGTCCGTGAGATCCACGAAGTGGTGTGCCGTGCCGACGGGCAGCGCGGACCGAAGGGCGTGGCGCTCCGCCTGCCCAAGGCTGCCGACCACGACGACGTGACGCTCGACGAACTCCGCGTCCGTGGCACCCTGTTCGCGTACGGCCGTCCGCTCGGCCCATTCGGGGCGCAGGAGCACCATCTCGCCCTGCACGTCGTCTCCGGCCTGACCGCTCTGTACGTCTACGTCTCGTACGTTTCGCACGTCTCCTCCGGCCCGGCCGCTCTGTATGTCGCGCGCGGCCCGGTGCACGGTGGTCGCTCCACCCGGCTCCGGGTCGAACCAGCACCGGTCGCGGGCGAATGGGTATCCAGGCAGGCTGACGCGCCGGGGAGACGGGGCCGGGCGGTGCAGCGTCTCCCAGCGCACCGCGGCTCCACGCACCCACAGGCGCAGCAGCTCGCCGGGCTCGGCCCGGTCCACCCAGTCCGGCACCGCGGCCCGCAGCGCGCTTTCACCGGATCCGTCGGGCTGATCCCCGAGGCGTACGGTGCCCCGCGCCCAGGCACCGGGGCTCCCGGGTGCGGCGACGAACGCGTCGAGCAGCGCGCCGGCCTCGTCGAGGGAGGCCGCCGCGAAGGCCAGTCGCTCGTCCAGCGCCATGCGGCCGGTCTGCAGGGTCCACGCGACGTCCTGAAGCGTGCCGTCGGCGAACTCGGCCAGTCGCGTACGCAACTGACGTGCTTGCTCCACGAGTTGGTCCTCGGTCTGCGCGGAGAGCACGAGCAGCGCGGGGCGTGCGGGCGCCGCCTGGCGGGGGGCCTGAGCCACGTACTCGGCGACGACGACATGGGCGTTGGCGCCGCCCGCGCCGAAGCCAGAGACCCCGGCGGTTCTCGGGAGCGTGCGCGCCTCCCCGTCGACCACCGTGGTCGGCCGGTTCCACGGCTCCAGGTGCTGCTGCACACGCATCGGGGTACTGTCGAAGTCGATGCGACGGTTGAGGGTGCCGGAGTGCAGGCTGGGCACCAGTTCGCCGTGCCGCATCTGCAGGAGCACCTTGGTGAGCCCCGCGATGCCCGCCGCGCTCTCGCAGTGTCCGATGTTGGACTTGACCGAGCCGATCGCGCAGTGCTCCGGCAGGACGCCGTGCGCCTCGAACGCCTTGTTCAGGCCGACGACTTCGAGTGGGTCACCCAGGGCCGTTCCGGTGCCGTGCGCCTCCAGGTAGCCGAGCGAGCGTGCGTCGACGCCGGAGGCCGTGAGCGCCTCCGCGATGACCGCGCCCTGCGCCGCCGGAGAGGGCACCGAGTAGCCGGAGGTCCGGCCGCCGTGGTTCAGGGCGGTCGCCTTGATCACGCCGTGGATGTGGTCTCCGTCGGCAACGGCGCGGTCCAGGGGCTTGAGCAGCACCGCGCCCACCCCCTCGCCGGGCACATAGCCGTCGCCGCCCTCGCCGAAGCTGCGGCACCGGCCGTCGCTGGAGAGGAACCTGCGCTGACTGAGCATCAGGAACTTGTTGGGGTGGGAGTGGAGGTTCACCCCGCCGGCGAGCGCCGTCTCGCACTGGCCGCTCCTGATGGCCTCACAGGCCAGGTGGATGGCGGTCAGGGACGACGAGCACATGGTGTCGACGGTCATGCTCGGACCGGTGAAGTCGTAGAAGTAGGACACCCGGTTGGCGACGCTGGACGCGCTGCCCGACAGCGCCGCCTGCTGCCCGCGCTCCTGCGCCTGCGCGCCGTGGAGCTGGTACTCCTGGTACATCACGCCGACGAAGACGCCGACCTTGCCGGCTGGTCCCGCCGCGTATCCGGCGTCCTCCAGCGTGTGGTGGGCGCACTGGAGGAAGAGCCGCTCCTGCGGGTCGAGCAGCTCGGCCTCGTGCAGCGAGATCTGGAAGAACAGCGGGTCGAACCGGTCGATCCCGTCGAGAAAGCCGCCCCATTTGCCGGAGGAGGAGCCCTCTGCGTCGGCGTTGCGGCGGTGGTCCCAGCGGTCCGCGGGCACCTCACTGATGCAGTCACGGCCGGAGCGGAGGTTCTGCCAGAAGGCGTCCAGGTCCGGCGACTGCGGGTAGCGTCCGCTGACTCCGATGATCGCGATGTCGGTCCCGGCCTGCGGCGCGGCCTCGGTCAGGGGGGCGGGCTCGGTCCGCGGGGCGGCGTCCGCAGGTCGCGGAGCCTCTGCCAGGACCCGCGTGCACAGTCCGGTCACGTCCGCGCACACCCGGCCGTACTCGTCGAACACGGTCACGTCGAGGCGTGCCGTCACGGAGTCGGGGTCACTGCCCGCCTGGTGCCGCACCCAGGCGTATGCCTTGGCGGGCGTGGCGGCGACGGCCTCCACGTGATCCAAGGCGAACGGCAGCGCGGGGCTGGCCTGTTGTCCGTCGTGCCGTCGCGGTGCGAGGCGCAGTCCGACAGTGGCCTGCAGGGCTCCGTCGATGACGCTCGGGTGCAGGTGGCAGTCGTCCAGGGGCGGCGACGCCGAGGGCAGCCGCAGCTCGGCGAGGGCCTGGGGCCGGCCGGCCTCGTCGGTGCCGAGGCCCAGCTCCACCAGGGACCGCTGGGCCGGGCCGTAGTCCATGCCGATGGCGGCGTACAGGTCGTAGACGTCGGCGGCGGGAATCGACCTCTCGGCGCAGGCCGCACGCAGGTGGTCCAACCGCGGCAGGGTCCGCTCACCGGTGGTGGCCAGGCTCGCCCGGCCCTGGCTGTACGGCATGGCCTCGCCGTCCGCGCCGACGCCATTGATGGTGTACTGCCAGCCGTGTCCAGCCAACTCGCTTACTTCCACGCGCAGTTCAAGTCCGTCCGGCCCGCTGACCGCCGGTCGCAGCCACACCACGTCGTCCAGACGTACGGTGCCGGTGTGCCCCTCGCCCAGCGCCCGGGTGACCGCCGCGCGCGCCATCTCCAGTTGTGCGACGGCGGGGAGGATGCGGTCGCCGTGTACCTGGTGGTCGCGCAGGAACGACTCATCACCGTCGAAGCACGTCCGGTAGGCGGTGCCGTCGTCGAGCGGCACCACGTCGTGCAGCAGGGAGTGCAGCCGTGCCGGGGCACCCTCGCTCACCGGGCCAGGGGCGTGCGGTGTGGCCTGCGGGAGTTCCCGCCGGGCCGCGGCGAGTTCCTCCGCAAGGGAACGCACGGTCCGGTGCTCCGGGAACGCGGCGGGGGTGAACGCCACCCCGAAGCGGTCGGTGAGTCGGGCGGCCAGTCGGCCGATGTCGGTCGTGTCGAGGCCGAACTCGGCGAATTCATCGTCCGGGTCGACCTCCGCGGCCGGCACGCCCAGCTGTGCGGCGATCTCGTCGGTGACGAGGGTCAGCGGGTGCGCCGTGGCGGTTCCCTCCGGCGCCACGGAAGCCGTACGTGTTTCCTCCGGCCACTCCGCAGCGGCCGTACCTGTCCCGCCGGCGGCAACCTCCCGCAGCCCCGCCGCCACCTCGGCGATCGACCGGTACTCGAACATGGTCGTCGGCGAGATCTGTCGGGCCAGCCGGTCCTCCAGTTCGGGCACCAGGGACACCAGGTCCGCCGAGGCAAGTCCCAGCTCGTAGAAGCTTCCATTGACGTCAACCCGTGCCACGGGCAGGCCGAGGCGTGCCCCGACCAGCTCCCGCAGCACGGCCGCGACATCGTGTCCTGCGGCCGGTGCGGCGGACTTGTCGGCCACCGGGCGGCCGGTGCGTGTCATGGCGGAGGCGGACTCACCCCGCACGTCGAGGGCCGTCACGGCCCGCACCCGCTTGGCCGAGAGCCGTCCGATCTCGGCGACCTTCGCTCCACTCTCGTCGTAGAACTCCACGGCCAGACTGATGAGTTCGTCATCCCTGCGCATCGAGTCGGCGGGGGCCCTGACGAAGCAGCGCTTGCCCAGCGGCGCGGCCGCCCGGAACGACTCGAGGATCAGGGGCAGATAGAGCCCCCCGGCGGCCTCCCTTGTGTGCAGCATGTGGCTGCCCACGCTGCTGCCGAGCAACCCGCCCTCGAACAGCGCCGGATGAAAGAGGAAGGCGTCCGCAGTGCCGTGGTGCGCCGGGCCGAGTTCCACCTCCGCGACCCAGTCCCCGGCGCGGTGGTGCACGGCGCCGCTGACCTGCATCAGCCCCAAGTGAACCAGCTCGCGCTCACGCAGCCACGTGTAGATGTCGGCGAGGTGAGTGACCCGGTCGGCTCCGGCGAGTGGCAGTGACAGCCGTTCCTCAAAGACGGAACGGGCGCTTTGGTGGGCCGACACCACCGCGTGCAGGACGTCCGTGGTGTCCTGCCGCCGGCGGCTGCGCACCTCGATGCGCCACCCTCCCGCCGGCCCGGGCCGTCCCGCCACGGTGGTCAGAACTTCTTCACCGGGCGCGGCGACGAGCGGCGCGAGGATCGTGAGGTTCCGCAGCTCGACCTCCGGCATGGCATGACCGTGCCGGGACAGGACTTGCAACACCAGATCCACGTAGCCGACACCAGGCAGCAGATTGCGCCCGTGCACAATGTGACCGCTCATTAATGGATTATCGGCAGTGACAGTGAAAGTCTCGTCGAATGACGACACGCCAGTCATCGATATTCGCCCCAGAAAAGCATCGGTCTGAAATTTAAGCCCACTTTAGGGCCAGCCATGAAAAACCCCAGGCGGCACCGGGCACCCCGCACTCACGCATCGTGAAGGACAGCTCGCCCAGCGGGACACGAATGACAATCGGAGCACGATCCCGACAATCCTGCGCAGACAAGGGACAAGACATACGCGAAGGGCTGGGTGCTACCCGAAAGCCACGGTCAGGTCTCAGCGGCGCCAGACAGGGCACAGAACGCGAAAAATCCAACTCGCTACAACGTGAACGACTATCACACTACAGCTGTAACGGAATAGACATTCCTCAGAACCCCCGTCGCTGAGAATCTAAACTTCATGATCCTAGGCACTTTTCGAGCCGAGCTCGGCCCTTACCCATGACTGCAACCTACGCTCCGACAGCGTCAAGATCAATAGACGCAGAGTAGTGACTCACCCCCTGCGCGGAACGTAGCGTGACATACCCGGGGGACCCTTACTCTCGACCTGCGCAAGATAAAATTGCCCCCTTCCAGACGCATCGGAACACCGCAGAACAGGAGCACAAGGTGCGAATCGAAGGAAGTGTCGCGCTGGTCACAGGAGGAACGTCCGGCCTCGGCCTGGCGACTGCGCGCGAGTTGCGCGACCGGGGCGCAACCGTGGTGCTCCTTAGCCGTTCTTCGCGGGGCAGGGACATCGCGACGCAGCTGGGCGACCGTGTCGTGTTCTCCCAGGGCGATGTGACCAGCGAAGAGGACATCACCGCGGCAGTCGACCTCGCCTCGGGCCTCGGCACCCTGCGCATAGCCGTGAACTGCGCCGGGATCGGCAATGTCTTCAGGACCGTCGGCAAGAACGGTCCGTTCCCCCTGGACGCCTTCAGCAAGGTCGTCCAGGTCAACCTGATCGGCACCTTCAACGTCGTCCGGCTCGTCGCCTCCCGGATGGCCCGGTCCGAGGAGGACGGCGAGGAACGCGGAGTGATCGTCAACACCTCCTCGGCGGCCGCGTTCGACGGCCAGATCGGGCAGGCCGCCTACGCGGCCTCCAAGGCGGGCATCGCAGGCATGACCCTGCCGCTCGCCCGCGACCTCGCGCAGGAACGGATCCGCGTCGTCACGATCGCCCCGGGCCTGTTCCGCACGCCCATGTTCGACGTCCTGCCCGAGTCCGCGATCGAGGCGCTCGGCCGACAGATACCGCATCCGACCCGGCTCGGCCACCCCGAGGAGTACGCCGCCCTCGCCGCACACATCGTGGAGAACCCGATGCTCAACGGCGAGACGATCCGACTCGACGGCGCGATCAGGATGGCGCCGAGGTAGCCGATGGTGAATGGGCCCGGGCCGCCCACCGTGCGCTCGACCGGGTCCATCAGCAGCCCCGGACACACGGCCTTGCCCGTCGCCCCCTCCCCGGCACCCACCCGCCCCTCCCGGCTGCCGATGGCTCTTCCCCGGCCGCCGGGCCGGACAACCCATGACCCCGGAAGCTCTGGCACCTCGGCTCCGCCACCTCGGCTTCCCGACCCGGCCAGGACGCACAGCGGCGATCCGCCAACTTGTCCTCCAGGCCCCGGCCCCGGTGATCGCCAGGATGCTCGGCTACAACGACGACCACACCACCCGGATCGCCGAAGAGGCCGGAGGACCCTGGAGTCGCTACGCTCCCCACGGCCACTCATGGTGACCACGAGCCCTCACCGGCCAAGGAATACGCGACTCTCGATTACGCGAGGTCGCCAGTTGATCCCCCAACAGGCGCTGGGGTACAGATACTCTAAACGCGGTATCTTGTTTAACCGGTGTGACGCACGGGGCCAGTCGTAGAATTTGACCCTTACAGCGGATTCGCCTCCGGTGACCACGTAGAACTCCGCGCGGTTATTCTTGCCGTCAACGAACCGGCTGATGTTCTTCCACTCCAGGCAGCCAGCCCCGCCCCAGTAGGTGGCAACGTAGTCGTCGTTCCCTGGGTCCTTCTCGTAGAGGGAGTAATTGGACTCCTCGGTGGCAGAGGTGGTGATGCAGGTGAGGAAATTCCCTCCTGCCGACTTCCTCGGCCCCGCCACATAGTCGGTGTACTCGTCAACCTCCGGGTCACGGAACTGTGACGTTCCGACGTAGTCCCACCCGGACCCCGCCACACTGGGCTGAGCAGACACCGACACCGCCCCTTCCCCCGCCCGTGCCGGCTTGGGCGGACGGTGCTGCTGCCAGCCCCAGCAGGAGCGCGGCGGCAGTCACCGGTATTTCGGTACGCGTGTGAAACTTCATGAGTCTCCCTCACGTAGTAGGTGTCCCACAGAAATCATGTTCATGGCATGCCTGAGGATGTGGAACCTGGCGTCACTATGCCGCTGGTGACCACTCAAGGTGACCACGAGCCGTCAGAAGCCGAGGAATGCGCGATTCCCCATTACTCGAGGTCGCCTGTGCACCCCCTCGTTACCGTTCGAACGCTGCGCGGGATAGCCTCATCCAGAACGCGCGAGAGGCTCACCTTGCGGGGGCTACCGCTCGTCAGTCCCCTTTCCTGTGTGGGTAGATTCGCCCATTTTGGTCGTACGTGCCGTGGCTCACAAAATTGCCGTGGCCATCGCATTCGCCGCCGAATAGGTACCTGCCTTTGGGCTGCAGCGGCCCGAAAATCTGCGTGCCGTCAGCGCACTTGGTCCATGCGCCGGACCGACCGCTGGTCACAGTGCAGCGGTCCACCCACGAGCGGGGGCCATCCACCGCGCCCGTGCAGCTTGCAGCGGCAGCGTGCGCACTGGGTGCAAGCACTACACCGCCTGCCAGCACGCTGACTCCGATGACTGCCGAAGCAAGCGTGCGCCTCCACACCTGCGGTCCGTACGCCACGTCAACCCCCTTTTGCGCATCAGGCTGCGCCTCGTCTGGGCTCACTTATCAGTTCGACGATATGTGTGCCTACCGGAAGCCGCCTTAGCGGTCAGTCCACACCTCTTCGCGTTCCGTCCATGGCCAGCAGGGGCACGCTCGGTCGGCTCTGCGGCTCGTCGGGGAAGCAGCGACAGTGCCCGGCCGTTGAGCAGGTGCACCTCGACGCCCTGAGCCACGCCGTCCCGCCCCAGAGCGCCCGAGTCCTCGGCCCGCCGCTCGTGACCGCCAGCACTGTTACTGTGCCCGCCCAGCAGGCCACCGCGGCGATCCCCGCCCAGACCTCCCGGCACCGCCGCCAAGGTCACAGCGCGCCGTATCACAGGTCTACGAGCCGTCGACTGCTGTGGTGCCCGTCGAGGCCGACCCGCACGAGTGGATCGCCGCCCTGTCCCAGTCTGGAAAGCACCGCGAGGCCGCCGAACAGCACGCCATCGCGCAGTTCAGGCCCGTAACCTTCGCCGCCGTTCACTGGATCGAGGTACGGGCATTTCCTCGCGTCCGTCGCCAACGATCCAGCTGCTTGTCGACGCGTCTACTCGGTGAAGCGCTGGGCTTCGTGGCGGTAGCCCTTGGGCGGGATGCCATAGGTGTTACGGAAGGCGCGGGTGAAATCAGCCGCCCGCGGAAAGCCCCAGCGCGCGGCGATGGCATGGATTGGGATGGTGCGCTGCACCGGGTCCGCGAGGTCGCGGCGGGCGCCTTCCAAGCGCTGTCCACGGATCCAGGCAGCGATCGACTCCTCTTCGTGCTCGAAGAGTCGATACAGGTAGCTGCGTGATATGTGATGCGCCGCAGCGATGGCGCCGGGAGTCAGGTTCGGGTCGTGAAGGTGATCCCGCACGAACGCACGGATGCATAAGACGAGAGTCTGCTGGTGAGTTTCCGGTGGAAGCGAGTTTTCCGCCTCGAGGGCTTGGGCGAAAAGCGCTGACAGCAGGTCAACCACCACGGACCCGAGCCGCGGCCCATCGGCGGGCCGGTACGAATCGGTGCCTCGCGCCAGCTGAGTGAGCAACTGTCTCAACAAGGCGCCGAATCCCTCCTGCACCGACAACCGCAGATCAGTCACGTGGTTCAACCGGTTCCGCGGCAGAAGTAATAAAGCCTTCGGGACCTCCAGCCCAACTCCCGTATGCGGAAGAGAGCCATCGCCCCCATGGACGTCGACCGTGCGCGACGTATCGACGACGCACAGGCTGTCCGGACCGTACTCGGCCTCCTCCTCACCCCGAACTGTGCGCAGCGCCCCGCTCAACGGCAGAGAAACGTGCAGCCCCTCGGGATCGGACTGCCGGATCAGCTTTGACGATCGCCGAAAGCACACCGGCTGGAACGTGGTGGGCCACACCGATACAGCACCGAGGTCGAGCACACGTTGAGAAGCCCGAAAATCGGCCCGATGGTCACTGCGCAACTCCAGCGGAGCATGGGTCCGGCTGACCAGCTCGCGCCAGCAGTCGAACCGGTCCGCCGCCGGCAGATCATCGCTCCGGAACACCGTCTCGCTCAGCATGTCCCTCCTCGCCGTTTCACAAGTCTTTGAACGGCTTGCCTCTTACCTCTCCCCGATGAAAGGCAGGACAACAGTCCACCAGTCACGGCAATCAACGTCCAGACCTCGATCAGGCCCTCCAACTCCGGTCAAAGCGCATGACGCTGTGCATGGCGACGTATGTGTGCGGACTGGATGCCCACCCGGATTGCGCAGTCTGCTCAACGCGCTGAGCTGCGGCGGTGTGCGGGTCCCGGATCTTGGAGACGGCCCGGCCGAGGGACCGCTTGAACAGCCGGAAGGTGTGAGGTCGGCTCGGGGGCGGCCTGCCGGTGTTGCCACGGCGTCGAGGCCGGCCACCGTGCCGTTCACCGCTGATTGACACCGGACTGCGCCGCAGCGGTCAGCAGCCCACCCCCGTCGTCGCCCCTCGGCTGCCACCACGTCACCACGACCTGACTCTCAACCAAGGCCGGAGGGACTTGGAGCCGACACGCAGTCGGCGACCACACACGGTCACCAGCAGGCTGGACTTTACGAGGAATTGGCGACAGTTGAATATGCGAGCTCACCAGTACGACGGCGCGCAGCGCGGCCTCGGCGCGGCTGGTGAAGGCCGCGCCGTGCGCTCGCTCGATCCACGCCCGGGCGGCGGGACCGGCAAACGGCGAGCGCTGCACGGTCTCGTGCGAGCGCGTAAGGAAGACCGCACCGGCGAGTCCGGCGAGGGTGGCCCGGTGCGCGACCGCCTTGGGGGTGAGCGCCTCCTGGCACGACTCGCATCCGGCCCAGCATGCGCTGACCGCCTTGGCCGCGAGGTCGTCGTTGATCTCCCAGCCCGGCACGTACGGGAGCATCCCCTCCATCAGTCCGGTGTCGGGCTCGGGGTGGGAGTGCGTCGTCCCGGCCGCCGAGGGGCGCGGTACTCCGGTGTGCAGGTTGTTCACGAGGTCCGCGGGGAGCGGGGTGCCCATCGCCCAGCGGCCGAGCGCGTCGTCCAGGAGGTCGGAGGCGGCCGCGTCGTCCATGGTCTCGACGGCGGCCAGGGCTGCGCTGCCGTCGCCCTGCCCGGTGTTCGCCGCCCGGGCCAGCGACGCCCACGACCTGGTGGTGGGCGAGGCGGAGGCAGCGGGGGTGTGGCCCGCGAGTTCGCCATAGACGGCGCCGGCGAGCGCTGCGAGGGTCGGCCGGTGTTCGGTGCGGATCTTCTCCGACAGCGACGTCTGGCACGGCTTGCAGGCCGCACGGCAGGCGGCGACCAGTCGCTCGGCGAGGCCGGTGTCGAGGTCCCGCCCGGGCGCGTACGGCAGTTGCCCGAGCGCAGTCATGTCCGGCACCGGCTCGTAGAGGTGCACCTTCCCCGTGGCGGCGGACGCCCGGGACGCGCCGGTCGTCGCGGCGCGCTTCTTGTCCCTGCTCTTCTTCCGCTGGTTCCTGACCATTGGCAGTCCTCAACTGGCGTGCACGGACCCATGACCCGATACACGCGCGTGAGAGCTGACTGCGGTGATCGGTAACTGCGCCAAGCGGCGGCGTACTTCGCACTGATGCGCCCAGACCCGTAGGTCCCGCGTAACTTCGCCTCAACTGCCAACAGTCATGGGCTGACTGGCCGTTCTCTATCCGTCCGTGTGGTCGGAGGGGTTCGAACAGGGGCCTGGTTCGGGTGAGTCGGCGGGTGCAGGTGCATGGAAGAAGGGCCTCTTGGTAGCTCGCGGTTGTCGAATCCAGCGAGAAGCAAGAGGCCCTGGTGTCGAATTGTCGCGTGGTCGTGGTCGCCGAGTCCAGTTCGTCCACTCCTGGGTGTGACTGCCTCGCCCATCGGTTCGGGAACGCGGCCGACCGGCCGGAGCGCCGGCCCCGGTACGACTCGGACATGAGCGATGTGGAGTGGGCCCTGGTGCAGGATCTGCTGCCGGTTCCCGGATGGCTGGCGGGCCGGGGCGGCAGGCCGGAGGGCTACTGCCATCGGCAGATGATCGGCGCGGTGCGTTACCTCGTCGACAACGGCATCAAGTGGAGGGCGATGCCCGCCGACTTCCCGCCCTGGCCACGGGTGTATGCCTTCTTCGCCCGCTGGCGCGACACGGGCCTGGTGGCCGAGCTGCACGACCGGCTGCGCGAGGCCGTCCGCGGAACTGAGGGCCGAAGCCCGGAGCCCACCGCTGCGGTCGTGGACTCACAGTCCGTGAAGGCGGACGCCACCGTCACCCACGCCTCGCGGGGTTACGACGCGGGCAAGAAGATCAACGGGCGCAAGCGCCACCTGCTCACCGACACCCTCGGACTCCTTCTGGCCGTGCTGGTCACGCCGGCGTCCACGACCGACCGGGACGCCGCCCGCGTCCTGCTGCCCACAGCAAAGAGTCACTTCCGGCGGCTGGTGCGGATCTGGGCCGACGGCGGTTACACCGGCCACCTCACCGACTGGACCACCCAGCACCTCGGACTGGTCCTCGACATCGTCCGCCGCAGCGACGGCGCCCAGGGTTTTCAGGTCCCGCCCCGCCGCTGGGTCGTGGAAAGATCCTTCGCCTGGTTCCTGCGCAGCCGACGCCTGGTCCGGGACCACGAACGACGCACCGACACCAGCGAGACCGTCATCCTGTGGTCGATGACCATGCTCATGAGCCGCCGCCTGGCCGCCCAGCACCGGCAGCGTCCTGCTCCGGCGCGGGCAGCATGAACCTGCCCGGCTTCTCCTCGACCAGCCATCCCCGCTCCACCAGCCGTTTCAGCCGGGCCCGCGCTCCCTCGACGCGCAAGGCGGACGCGCTGTCCCAGCCCAGCACCACCGCTGCCCGCCGGGCACCGAGCCCATCGGCTCCCACCTCCAGGGCGGCGGCCATCAACGCCTGGTAGTCCACCGACAACACCCCGGTTCCGGCCGCGTCCTGGCAGTGAGGCACCGCCCGGCGCGGCCCCACCGGTTTCCTCTGCGACACCCTGTCGGCCACCACCGCAGGCGCATCTTCCTCGGCCAGCGCCTCTAGATGTTGCGGGTCAGGACGTTGGTGACGGCGCATAGTGGTGGGCAAGATTGGTGGCGAGGTCGCGAAGGTGAGCCCTGGCTTCGGTGGGGCCGTGCACAGTGATGGCGCTCCCGAACGGCAGTAGTGCTCGCACGTCCTCCAGATGCAGGAAGCGGATTGTTAGCTTGCGGCCGGTGGCGGATTCTTCATGGTCGTCCCAGACGAGTCGTAGGCCAAAGATCCGTTGCGCTCGCTCGATCTGGGTCTGGTCGATGGTGGCGCTGACCTCTATCGCGTGGTTGTGTTCCCACTGAGCAATGAGCGCTGCAGCGACGGTGGCCAGGGTCTGGCTCTCGCGGATCCGTCGTGGCTGGTCGACTTCTTTCCACGTCGTGATCCGTTCGAGTCGGTACATCCGTGGCACTCGGGCACAATCGGCGACGAGGTACCAGATGCCGGCCTTGGCGAACAGCCCGTAGGGATCCACGACCAGGTCGCGTGGGCATGACTCGCGTGGGCTGTCGTACTCGATCCGTAGCCGGCGACCTCGCCGCACTGCGCCGATCAGCGAAGCCGGAGTCGTGCCGGAAGTTCGTGCCTGACGCCAGGGACGGCTGTCCACGTGCACTACGTCGGTGAGCGGCAGGAGCTCATGAACTCGACGTGGCTGTGTAGCGGCGATCTTGGAGAGCGCGCGCTGGCTTTCGACCGATGCGTTGAGCTCCGCACGTTGCTTCTCATCCAGCCCAGTGAGCGACAGATGATCACGCTCGCCCGGTGTGAGTCGCGTGAGGTCGAGTCCGGATCCGGGCAGCATGGTCACGCCTCCGAGGCGGCCCCGGTGTGCGGTCACCGGCAGACCGGCGTCGCGGAGCCAGTTCAGGTCTCGGGTGATGGTTCGGAGGGACACTCCGAGCGCTGAGGCGAGTTCCTGTGTGGTCACGGCATCCCTCGATTTGAGGAGCAGCATCAGGGTGAAGAAGCGGTCTGGGGTCACACACCAATTTTTTCAGGAATTGCGACACGATGCGGCGCATATCCCGGTCAGGCTGGTGGATGCGTACCTACCACCTGTGAGAAGGAACAACCATGACCACATCCGTCGTGTCCATCGTCTACGTGAACGACGCTCCCGCCGCAGCTCGTTTCTACGGCGACCTCCTCGGCATGAACCCCTCGTTCGAGACTTCGGGATACATCACCTTCGACCTCGGGCCAGGCGCTGACCTCGGTCTGTGGTCTGGCCAGTTCGAGGATCTGTCACCGGACGTCCCGCGCACCAGTGAGGTGTGCCTGGCCATCGACGGTGGACCCGACGAGCTCAACGCGACCTTTGAGCAGTGGAATTCCAAGGGGGTCACGATCCTGCGCGAGCCTCATGATGCGGGGTTCGGGCCGACCTTCCTCGCAGCCGATCCTGACGGGAACCGTATCCGCGTCGCACCGCAGGACTGAAAGGCCGCAATGCGGCAGGCGCGCACGATAGGTGTCGCGCCTGCCGTCGTCTGACTTCGAGAGGACGACGAGTGCCCCACGCGAATGCGCCCCTGAGCGTCGAGGGCCGTAGGCGGCTCGTGAAGCGGTGCCAGACACGTCCCATCGCCCACGTCGCCGCTGAGATGGGCATCTCTCGCGCATGCGCCAGCAAGTGGGTAAATCGCCGGCGGCCACCCGGTGATGCGGGATTGCAAGACCGGCCGTCGAGTCCGCACCGGAGTCCGAACGCGACTCCAGCATGGGTCATCGAGCAGATCGAGCCCTGGCGCCGCGAGCACAAGTGGTCCGCGCAACGGATCACCGACGAACTTGAAGGTGGAGCGCTACCAGCGCATCATGGCCGAGGAAGTCCTATACGCCCGCGAGTTCACCAGCGAGGACGCCCGGTCAGCCGCGATCACAGTGTGGAACATCCACTACAACTACCACCGGCCGCATAGTGCTGCCGCCGGAAAGCCGCCAGCAGCACGCCTCCGCGAGAGCGTCACCAACGTCGAGCCCTCATACATCTAGATACTGCTCCAGGCCGATCATCCGGCGCCTGAGCATCTCTTCCGCCTCTGCCAGAGCCGCCCGCACCCGCTCCAGTTCGGCTTCGAGTTCCTCCACCCGCACGGCCGCGGCCTTCTGCCGCGCTTCCAGAACCGCCCGCATCGATGGCACCCGCCACCCCCACGACATCTCGGTCAGCAACAGACCGAGGCTCCCGCGACAACTGCGGTCTCATGCCTAGCGAGTAGCCGGGAGGGATCTCACCTCCCGGCTCTCTCAGAACCGTGCGTGAACCTCTCGATTCACACGGCTCCCATCACCCGGTCGTTCGAGGCCTGAGCAGTTTCCAGTGGGCGAAGAGCCCCGGGTAGAGCTTGGCGGTCCTCTCCAAGCCATGCCACGCCCGGCTCCGGCGACGCCGGAGCCGCTTGTACTTCTGCGTGGCCCATCGCATCAGATACTGATCGATGCCCATCAGGCTCGGGACCAACGCGGACGGGTAGAACCGGCCGTAATAGTTGATCCATCCCCGGACGATGGGATTGATCTCCCGTGCAAGGTCTGCCAGGGACGATCCACTGCGCAGGTGCAGCCGCCATCGGCGGATCTGTGCCCGGATGCGCTTGGCCGCCTCGTCGCTGATCGCCGGGTTGAAGCCGAAGAAGTAACTCCCCGTCCTCGACCGGACCTTCCGCGAACGGAACGTGTACCCGAGGAAGGTGAACGAGACGTGCTCGTACGAACCACGCCTCTTACCGTCCTTGCAGTACACGATGCGGGTCTTGTCGGGATGCAGCCGCAAGCCCCCGCACTCGGCCAGCCGCTGGCCGATCGCCCGGCACACCTGGTGCGCCTCGGCCTCGGTGCGGCAGTGAACCACCGTGTCATCGCAGTAGCGCTCGAACCGGACACCCGGGAAGACCCGATCCATCCAGGCGTCGAACGCGTAGTGCATGAACAGGTTCGCCAACAGGGGCGAGATCGCCGAGCCCTGGGGACTCCCACGATCCCGCGCGACCAGTTCGCCACTCCTGTGCCGCAGCGGAGCCTTCAGCCAGCGCTCCACATACAGCAGAATCCACCGCTGGTCGGTGTGGTGGGCCACCGCCTTGAGGACCAGGTCGTGGTCGAGGTTGTCGAAGAACCCCTGGATGTCGATATCGACCGTCCAGTCGGGCCTCCAGCACCGCTCCCGGCACGCCGCGACCGCGTCCAGCGCGCTTCTGCGGGGCCGGTATCCATAGGAATCGGGATGGAACACCGGTTCCACCTCCGGTTCCAGGACCATGGCTGCCGCCGTCTGCGCGATTCTGTCCGCGACTGTCGGCACCCCGAGAACCCTGACCTTGCCCGATCCCCCGGGTTTGGGGATCTCCACCATCCGTACCGGCGGTGGGAAGTAGCTGCCCGACGACAGGCGATTCCACTGTTTGTAGAGGTTGCCTTGCAGGTCAGCCTCGAACTGCTCGACCGACTCACCGTCGACCCCGGCCACTCCCCGGTTCGCCTTGACTCTGAGATACGCCTCCCAGACCACGTGCTTCGAGATCTCGAACGGCTTCGGCCCGCTCATCCGGCTCCTCCCGGGAGCTCCGGTTGACCGCCAAGCAGACCTGGATGATCCGTCCCCTTCGCTCCACCCGCATTACCGGGCTTCGTCACTACTACGAGACGGTCTGCCCCCGTGCCCCGCATCGGTACTCGGCCCCTTGCGGTGTTGGCCGCTTGGGGATCTCCCTCTCGCCGCCGGCCCCACGGACCGCCAGCAGTATCGGGGCGACAGGTTCTCACATTCCGTGCAAGAGCCCAGGTCAGGCTCGCGCCGCCTACATGCCGGACGCCATCCGGGCAGTCAGCAGGCTCCCCCGGACTTGTCCCAGAGCCCTGGTCTCGCCCTGGTTTCGACGCCACTGGAATTTGTTACGACACGTCATCAGCGGTTCGCTCCCGCTCGCCTTCCTGACCCACACCTGACGCGATCACGTCGCGCCTTTTCCCGCAGCGCTCACCACGAACGGCACTTAACCGACGCAGCCTGCGGTGGTTTGGAGCCTCCCCCTGCAGGGCGACCCCGGAGGACCTACCTCCATCTCCTGCACAGCACCGCTTCCAGAAGCTCCTACATCGACGCCCCCTCAGCGTTCGTGACACACGACCAGCGGGAATAGCGAAACGCTGCTGGAGTATTAGGACTCCTGACAAAAGTGGTGGGCTTGACCTGGTCAGAGGTCGGTGTCGCGCACGAGGCCGCCGGGTAGCGGGACGCGGTCAGCCGCGTAATCGCACGTGATAAACCCGGCGACGTCGGCGATCATCCCCGGGATACTGGTCGCCCATGGATGAGGTCAAAGTCGTCGTCGCCCATTCCGAGCGCGCGACTCTGCGCGTCGGCGACGTGTTCCTGAAGGTGGACGCCGATCAGGCGCGCATCGACGTCGAGGTCGAGGCGATGTCCCGCGCGCCGGTCCCGACCCCGGAGGTCCTGTGGCACAAGCCGCACGTGCTCGCGATCGCCGCACTCCCGGGTACGACGGTTGGGCGCCTCGGCGGGCCGTCGACCGGGTCGCCGGCGGCGTGGGCCGCCGCGGGCGCCGCCATCCGGAAGCTGCACGAAGCGCCCCTGCCGCCCCGACCCGGCCGGAGCATCGTCGCGCTGGCGGCGGAACTCGACGACGAGTGCGAGTTGCTCGTGACGAACGGCGTCCTGCCCGCTGACCTGGTCACCCGCAACCGCCAGGTCGCCGAGGCCGCGCTCCGACCGTGGACTCCGGCGTTCACGCACGGCGACCTGCAGATCGCGCACGTCTTCGTCGACGGCGACGAGGTCACAGGCATCATCGACTGGTCCGAGGCGGGCCAGGGTGATGCCCTGTACGACCTCGCCACCTTCACGCTCGGACACGAGGAGCACCTCGACGACGTCGTCGCCGGCTATGGCACCGACGTCGACCCCGACGTGATCCGCGCGTGGTGGTCGTTGCGAAGCCTGCTGGCGGTTCGCTGGCTGATCGAGCACGGCTTCGACCCGTTCGCGCCGGGCTGTGAGGTCGACGTGCTGAGATCCCGGATGTGAGGCTGCGCAGGCCCGACTGCTACGCATGCGTTCTGACGCATCGAGCAGGCCAGCCATCCCCTGGGGCGCATGGCCTGCCCTTATTCTCGACAAAGTGCGGTGCGCAGTCGTCGCAAGCAGATGACGGCGCAGCCGAGGGTGACGAACGCGTGGTGGATGTCGTCGCGGATCTCCCAGCGGGTGCACAGGCGGCGGAACCAGTGCAGCAGCGCGATCGCTCCTCCCATGACCCAGCGGTACACGCCTAGGCCGGAGCCGTGCCCGGTGCCGCGCCGGGCGAGGTGCGGGGTGCGGGGTGATCTGGAACCGGCGGACCTTGTCCCGGTAGACCTCGTGGTCATAGCCGCGGTCGGCGTACAGATACCTGGGGCGGCGCAGTGGCCGGCCGCGCTTGCCGCGGATCGGCGGGACGGCCTGGACCAGCGGGATCAGTTGGGTGACGTCGTTGCGGTTGCCGCCGGTGGTGATTGCCGCGAGCGGGATGCCGTGCGCCTCGACGATCAGATGGTGCTTGCTGCCGGCCTTGCCCCGGTCCACCGGGGACGGACCGGTGGCCGGCCCGCCCTTCATCGCGCGGTTGAAATACGACTCGGTAATGGTCTCCGCGACGATCGGATGCAGGTCTTCCTCCGTCGCACCGGCCTCCTGAAGCTGGAGGATCCGAAGTAGGCGTAGACCTCCACCTGCATACCGGAGGTCGTCGCCTCATGCTCCCGCGCCTGCGCCCTGACCTGCGGTTGCCACTGAGATTCGGTCTCCTCCACCAGGGCCGCCCGCAGCTTCTTCTGAGGCTTCGTCTGCTGTCCGGCGCGGTAGCGCTGCACGGTGCGAGGCGAGACGCCCAGTTGCTCGGCCAGGGCCTTCGTCGACTTCTTGGCGCGCGTGTAGAGGAATTCCACCTGGGCCTTCGCGGATTTCGGCGCAGGCCGGGTGAACATCTTGCGCTCCGCCCGCTTGAGGGCGTCCAGGACTCTGTTGCGGCGCGGGGCCGGCGGCTGCGTGTCGTCGCTGTCGATCATTTCTCCAGCAGACACCCGTTCCCCTGTGGACAGATTCCGCGCCCGGGCGCCCCACCGCTGCGGGAGGGGTTGATGTGACAACGCAGCACAGTTGGCAAATCAGCACGCTTGTTGGCGAAGGCCGCCGATGCTGCTCTGCGGTTACTCTGCGGAGCGATCAATTGTGGTCATCCGCTGCGGGCTGCCGTGGGAGCTGGTGATCCGGTGCGGTGAATCCTACGCCCGACGCGCAGTACCGGTGAGCGCGCCCCGATCTCCGGCGGCAATCCGCTCCGTGCCGCTCACCCCGTCGTCCCACGCATCTGCCCGTGACGGCTTGTCCTGGCTCGCCTGTGCTGTGGCGTTTCCATACGGCCCTTGGTTCGTTGGCAGTTGTGGGGCATCCATATGGCCTGCCTCGGGGGTGAGGGAGAGGGGGCGTTGATGGAGGCAGAGGGAGTCCATCATTCCTACGGCGTTCGGCGGGTATTGCGCGGTATCGATGTCGCGCTGTCCGCGGGGTCGGTGGTGGGCATTGTCGGCGAGAACGGGGCGGGCAAGTCGACGCTGTTGAAGATCCTTTCGGGGGAGCTCCGGCCGGACCGGGGCGTGGTCCGGCACGGTGGGCGGTTCGGGTACTGCCCTCAGCAGGTGGCGCTCAACGACGTGTTCACGGTGCGTCAGCATCTAGAGCTCTTCGCTGCGGCTTATGACGTTCCGGATCTGCGGCGGGCGGAGGAGGTCATGGCGATCCTGGGTTTCGCCCAGTACGCCGGGGCCCTGGTGGGAACGCTCAGTGGCGGCACGCGGCAGAAGCTGAATCTGACGCTCGCGGTGATGCACGACCCGCAGGTGCTGCTGCTGGATGAGCCGTACCAGGGGTTCGACTGGGAGACGTACCTGCGTTTTTGGGATCTGGTCGGGGACCTGCGTGGGGCCGGCCGATCGGTTCTCGTCGTCTCGCATCTGGCCTACGACACCGATCGGCTCGATCAGGTGTGGCGGTTGCGGGACGGTGTGCTGCACGGACGGCAGGAGGAGGTGCGGTGAGGCGAGGGGTGCGGCTGTTCAAGATCGCCACGCGTTATGGCCTGGTGGAGCATGCCAGGAACCGGTTCGCCATGCTGCTCGTGGCGGTGTTTCTCCCTGTGTGGGTCATCATGACGGGCTGGGCTGTCACCAAGGAGCCTGTGCAGTTCCGGCTGCACAGCACCAGTCACGTGTTGACCGCCGACGGTGACAAGATCACCCAGATCACCGGGGCGCTGAACGGGGTCACGCTGATCATCGGATTCATGATGTTCGCGGCGACCTTCAGCAATGGGGCATTCGACCGCCGTCTGTCCATGGCCGGGTTTCCCCGGGTTCCGCTGGGGCTGGCGAAGGTCGCCTGCCTGGTCATTGCGTCGGTGGCCGTCTGTTCGTACGCCACCGCGGTCATCTGCTGCTTCTGGTCGCCCCGGCAGCCCGTGCTGCTCGGCGCGGCGCTGTTTGGCACGGCGATGACCTACGGCGCGCTGGGCGTCGCCCTCGGCACGCTCCTGCGCCGCGAGGTGGAGGGCATGTTCGCCATTGTGATGATCAGTGTCGTGGACCTGGGCTTGCAGAATCCCCTCGCCAGCGGAGCGGACAGCGGCATGGTGCGCTGGCTGCCCTCATACGGCGCCATGCAGGCTGCGACAGCCGCAGGCTTCTCCACCACCGTGCCCGCCGTGGACTTCGCCGTCCAGCTGGCCTGGTTCACCGCCGGCGCCCTCATTGGCCTGCTTGCCTTCCATCGGCGTACCCGGTCTGCGCTGACAGCCGCTGCGCGGATTGGCTGGCAGGCGGATGCCGACCCGGTGCCGTTCGGTAAGGCGGCGAATCGATGAGGGCGGTGTCCCTGTGCAAACAGCCCGCACAGGGACACCGTGTTTCTATGGCCCCCGGGGCTACCGCGTGGACGGGGCCGGGGCGGCAGGCCAGCTGATCTCACGACGCAGACGCTCCAGGTCCGGTCCCGCGGCCGTGGTCTTCGGCTGGTACCTTTCGGACTCGTCCTGCCGCAGATCGAAGAACAGTTTCAACATATCGTAGATCGCCGCATACCGGTCACCCTGGCCGGAGAGGCCGGGCAACATGCGGAAGAGCACGGGCACGTACTTGTATACCGCGTTGAATTGGGCACGTTTCTCCGCCACTTGGCGCTCCACCCGCTCGATGGCTTCCGCGCGGCTGCACCCCATCTCGTGACGGATCGCCCTGACCAGGTTGTAGGGGACCTGGTCAGCCTCGTCCTGGTCCACGCCCGCCAGGTCGTTCTCAGCGAAGACGACGAAGAAGCCTAGATCCTCAAGACGTCGGACCAGGCGGTGGCTGCGCACCGCTGGAGGCATCTCCCGGTCCTGCACGATCTCCGAGCACGCCAGGCCGACCTCGAAGCCACCGGTCGACCTCCGCAGCGGCAGCCAGTCCGCTGGTGAGGGGATGTAGCCGCTGATGCGCTGGCGTGCCTCACGCTCGCAGGCGTGGAGCCATTCCTCGATGTTGTCGAGCAATGCCTCCTGCCATCGCACTGTCCTGCCTTTGCACAGGCGCGGCCACAACTGCGCCCAGGACGTCGGGATCGCGCCGTGCGTCCAAGGTGCGCCCGGGGACTGGCGCAATGTCGCCACCAGTCCTTCCCTCAGCGCGGTAACAGCGCGCGGGTCCGTCAGCTGCGGATCCTCGAACAGGTCGTCCCACACACCGAACAGCATGCCCAACGCTGCGCTGGTCTGCCTCCTTTCGAAGAGGTCATCGTCATTGCCGTCGGTGTTGCCAGCCTCATTCGCCACCCGAGGAAGGATCCGCTCAATCATCGACAGAGCGCCCGACAGCCGGTGATGGTCAGCCTCGGCTGGGGTGGCGGCGATGCCCGTCTCCACGAGCCAGCCCTTCAGCCACCTCGTGACCTGCTCAGCGTGCGCGCTGTTCTGGGGCTGAGGGGCCTGCCGGACCTGGTGGGGGATAACCGCGGGACGGGAAGCTGTGGGCCGGTCGAGTACGGCCCGAGCGTAGGCCGTCAGACCATCGAGCGCATAAGAGTGATCGGTAAGGTGGGAAAGCTGATCAGCGGCCTCGGTCATGTGTGCGTCGGCCACCGCCTGCGCCTCCTGCACGGCCCCGGAGGCGACAACGAGGTCCCGGGCGCGTGCGGCTTCTTCCTGTGTCATCTCCTTGCCCAAAAGGTGGCCGAGGTCGCGGTCGCGGGAAACCGCACGGATCACAGGCAGGGTGTAGACACCCTCGGACAGATCGGTGTTGACGGGCTTGCCCAACTCCTCAACGGTCGACGTCAGATCGAGAATGTCATCGCGTAACTGATAGGCGTGCCCGAACTGCCAACCGAACCCGGCCAGCGCCTCCTCCCAGTCATCCTGCCGACCACGGACCCCGTTCGCCTGCATCGCCCCCAGCCGGCAGGCCAGGGCGAACAACTGCGCCGTCTTGCCGGCGATCGCGTCGAGGTAGGCCTGTTCGCTGCGCGAGGTCGCATACAGGTCGGCCGCCTCCATCACCATGCCGGCGCACATCCGTTCGTTCGCCATCGTCCCCTCGACGACTTCGCGCTGACCAAGCTTTGCCAGCATGTTTAGGCCGGTGAGCATCACGCAGTCCCCGGCGAGGATGGCCAGGTGGTCACCCCATACCGCGTTGGCGCTGGGGCGGCCCCGGCGCTCGTGAGCGTGGTCCACGACGTCATCGTGGTAGAGCGCGCCCAGGTGCAGCATCTCGACGGCTGCGGCGGCGAGCACTGCCCGGTCATCGGCCGGCCTCGAAGGATCCGTGAGAACGTAGTACGAGAGCAGAGCAAGGGTGGGACGGACCAGGCCGCGGGACGTGCCTGGCCCTTCCTGTGTGAGCGCGTCGAGTTCGGGCCTGCCCTGGATACGCACCGGTCCCAGAGCGTCACGGACCCTGTCCAAGTCCGCCTCCAGACACGGAAAAGCAGCAGGGTCAATCCCAGAAGGTGGCATTGTGCGCTCCTGACACTGGTCGGTGTTCACCGAGCGCGAGGACAGCCGACACGCAGCAGCAGAACGTCGCAGTACCCGCTCCCCGTTGTGACCACCTCCACGCCTCGACGCCAGGAAACAGGAGACTGTCGCAGTACGCGTCCTTTCCTGCGCTAAACCACCTAATCGCATGAGCTGTCCGCTCTGCGGGGGTGCGTTCGCGCTGGTCTGCCGTTGGACGCGCCGCCCTGGCTCCGGCGGACAGTCGGGCGGCCTGGCAGACCAGTTGAAGTGGGTGCGGTGCCTCATCGGGAGCAGCCGGGACCGATCACAATCTGTGATCGCTGGTTGCCGACTAACCTGCGTCGTTCTTGCCAACTACGTGGCGTCATAGCTCTCTGACCAGCTGCAGCCGATTCCGACTCTTGCCAACATGCCTGCGTCGTCACAGTTGACGGCGTAGATCAGCGGGTCTTGGGTGGACGGCCACGTCCAGAGCAAGGGGCTGGCCATGGCGTTGCTGGAGTTCTCCGACCGACTGCCGCAGTGTTCACGCTGCCGGGGCAACCTCATCATGAGCGGGGTGGCGCCGCAGGACGACGAACACGGGCGGCCGATCCACCTCGAGCTGTGCCCGGTGTGCGACACCGGCGACGTGAACCGCCCGGCGGCCGGCCTTCTCGTCCAGCGGTTCGCCAACGACGGCGGCCATGACGAGAGCCGCGTCAAGGAGGGCTCACACCTGCTGATGGAGTGGACGAAGGAGTGCATGGCCGCCCACGGCTGGTGCTTGCCCCAAGCCGGTGTGGTTGTGGTCCTCGCGCACCGGCATGACCGGCCAGGACGTCGATGTCCGCTGGCAGGCGTTCCTCCGCAGATTCGATCTTGAACATACCTTCCGGCTGTTCAAGCAGACCCTGGGCTGGACCGTCCCCAAGGTCCGCGACCCCGCGACCGCCGACCTGTGGACCTGGCTGATCAACGCCGTCCATACCCAACTCCGCCTCGCCCGGCCCCTCGCCGAGGACCTCCGCCGCCCCTGGGAACGGCCGTCCGAGCCGCGCCGGCTCACCCCCTGCCCGGGTCCGCCGGGGGTTCCGCCACCTCCGCGTGAGGACCGCCCGTCCCGCCGACGTGCCCAGACCCTCCAAGCCCGGCCCCGGACGCCCACCCGGCTCGAAGAACCGCAGTGCCAGCCCCACGTCACGAGCCTGGGAAGACCGTGAAACGAATCGAAACCCTCACCGAACACGTCCGCCTGAAACAGCAGCGAGGTTAATGATCAATGGTCCGAGGTCGAAATGGGTCTCGAACTAGGGCGCTCACCTGGGTGTTCGCCGGACAGTGAGGCGGCCTTCGTCTGATCCTGTGCTCCGACCAAGGTGCACCGATCAAGACGAAGGCCGTGTAGGTGAGTCTGCTGCCTGATGCCGGTCCCGGGGAAGCGTTCGCGAAAGCGTCACGCTTCCCTACGTTGTTCTGCGGGACGCGGTGAGCCCTTCGTATGGTTGACCCGCCCAGGGGCGTCGGGTGTGGCTTTCACGCTTCTGCCGCTTGTGGCTTGCCCGGATTGGCCGCCCGACGCCCCACGACGACTCGGCTGCCAATTAGGAATTGCGAATGATCGCTCCGTAGGGAATCGACAGCGAGGTCGTCCGTCGGGAGGCACCAGCAGCACACCGCACGGAGGCACCACATGGCCGCGATCTGGGCCGGCATCGATGCCGGCAAGACTCACCACCACTGCGTCGCAATCGACGAGGGCGGCCGTCGGCTGCTGTCGCGACGCGTCACCAACGACGAACCCGAGCTGCTCGAACTCCTCGGCGATGTCCTGGCCCTGGGCGACGAGGTGATCCGGGGTATCGACCTGGCCGACGGCGGAGCCGCTTTGGCCATCGCGATCCTGATCAACCACGGCCAGCCGGTGTGCTACATCTCCGGCCGGGCCATTCACCGTGCCTCCGAGGGCTACCGCGGCGGGGGAAAGACCGACGCCAAGGATGCCGCCGTCATCGCCGACCAGGTCCGCATCCGCCGTGATCTGCACCCCTTACGCGTCAGCGACGAGGCCGTCACCGACCTCAGGATCCTCACCAATCGCCGCACGGACCTGGTCGCTGACCGCACCCGCACCGTCAGTCGGCTCCGTGCCCAGATCACCAGCATCTTCCCCGGCCTGGAGCGGGCCCTGGACCTTGCTAACACAGGCCCGCTGACCTTGCTGACGGGCTATCAGGCTCGGGCAGCCCTGCGCCGAATCGGCGCCAAGCGGCTGGAAACGTGGCTACGCAACCGCAAGGTCATCCGCGCTGACCGGCTCGCCGGGACCGCTGTCCCGGCCGCCGAGCGCCAGCACACAAGTCTTCCCGGGGAGGAACTGACCGCTCAGCTGGTGCACACGCCGGCGAAGGAGGTGATGGTCCACAACCAGCAGATCGACGAGGTGGACAAGCTCATCGAGGCGCGGTTTCGCGACCACCACACCTTCGAAGTGATCACCAGCATGCCCGGGCTGGGTGTCATCCTCGGTGCAGAGTTCCTAGCTGCCACCGGCGGAGATATGGCTGTCTTCGGCACCCCTGACCGCCTTGCCGACGGCTTCGGTGGTGTCGCGCCCGTGCCCCGCGACTCGGGCAAGATCAGCGGGAATCTGCGGCGTCGCCAGCGATACAACCGCCGCCTCCAGCGGGTCTTCTACACCTCGGCGTTGTTCAGCATCCGCTACTGCGAGGATTCACGGCGTTTTTACGATCGCAAGCGCGCCGAAGGCAAGCGTCACACCCAAGCGGTGCTCGCCCTCGCCCGCCGCCGTGTCAACGTCCTCTGGGCCCTTCTGCGCGACGGGCGGTGCTACCAGCCGGAGCCGCCAATCGCTTTGGCGGCTTGACAAACACCATTAGGAATCCGGGAAGACTTAGAAGCCGTTGTTCAACCGATCTTGGAGCGTGCTGGTCGAACAAGGTTCCTGGCCGGGTGATCTTGCAGCGGCCGGTGCATGTAGGCAGGGCCTCCTGGTAGCTCGAAGGTGCGAACCGATCGAGTAACTGGAGGCCCTGTTGTCGTTGTTGTACGCGCCCGGACCCGTCCGTTTCAACTCGGCCGTCGTGTCGTGCGACTGTCTCGCGCATACGTACGGGAATGCGGCCGATCATCCGGAGCGGGAACGCCGGTATCCCTCGGACATGACGGACGCGGAGTGGGCGGTGGTGCGGCCCTTGCTGCCGGTCCCGGCCTGGCTGAACGGGAAGGACGGGCAGCCGGAGGGGTACTGCCACCGTAAGATGATCGACGCGGTCCGCTATCTGGTCGACAATGGCATCAAGTGACGGGCGATGCCGGTCGACTTCCCTGCCTGGGACCGGGTCTATGCCTTCTACCGCCGCTGGCGCGATACGGGCTTGATCGCCGAGTTCCACGACCGGCTGCGCGTGCAGGTGCGTGGGTGCGCGGGCCGCGATGCGGAGCCGACCGCGGGAATCATCGACTCGCAGTCGGTGAAGGGTGCCGCTTCGGTGCCGGCCGCTTCACGCGGCTTCGACGGCGGCAAGCTGATCAACGGGCGCAAGCGCCATGTCGTCGTGGACTGTCTCGGACTGCTGCTGATGGTGCTGGTCACCGCGGCCGATGTGACCGACCGTGACGCGGCCTGCGGCATGCTTCAGCATCTGAGCTGTCGCTACCGGAAAATCACGTGGGTGTGGGTTGACGGCGGCTACACCGGTCGCCTCGCCTCCTGGGCGAAGGAGACGCTCCAGCTCACCCTGGACGACGTCAAACGCCGCGACAACACCACGGGGTTCGTGGTGTTGCCGAGACGGTGGGTGGTGGAGCGCACGCTGAGCTGCTTGCTGCGATCGAGGCGCCTGGCCCGCGACTACGAGACGCTGACCGCCAGCAGCGAGGCCCTCGTGCTGTGGTCGATGACCATGCTCATGGGACGCCGCCTGGGCCGCCACAACCCAGGCCTGCACCTGGCGACAGCGTGAATACCCCCGCACGCTCCTGGGCCAGCCAGCCCCGTTCCACCAGCCGCCTCACTTTGGAACGCACGCCCTCGATCTTCGCCGGGATCAGGGGCAGACCCAGCCGCCCGGCCAGCTCCTTCACCCGAAGACCCTCGCTCGGCCCGCTCTCCAGCACGCCCAGCAGCCGCCGGTAGTCCGGCGCGAGGGCGTCCGCGCCCAGTCCCTCACGCCAGTGCGGCACTACCGAACCGGTCACCGCCACCTTGGCCGCGGGCGGCACCGGCCGGGGCAACACCGCCTCCGGCACTGCTTGCGGCCCGGCCTCTGCCAGGGCTTCGGCCAGTTCCGCCACCGCGATGACGCGCCGCTCCAACACGGTCTCGGCCTGCGCCAGTTCGGCCATCACCCGCTCCGCTTCCCCGCGCAGTTCCTCAACCCGCACCTGCGCAGCGGACTCCCGCGCCTCCAGCACACCCATGACCGAAGCCATCAGCGACCTCCATGCCCTCCAGGACGGACCCGACGGGGCAACCCTGCCTCGACACCACGGAGTTCATGCCTGACCAGCAGAAACCCACCGATCACGCCCGGAAAGACAACGGCTTCTCAGTCAACCGACGTGCTACGCAACCAGGTTGGAAAAACCTCATTGCCTTCCTACTGGTACGACTGGGGCCGTAGTCAAGCCTCACCGTTGCAGCTTAGAAATGATCCGAACGCGACCCTAGATCAAACGCGCAGGCTTATCCAGTGCTGCCGGCAGCGATGACGTTCACGTAGCCCATCATTCCGTTGTCCTCGTGTCCGGTGATGTGGCAGTGAAACATCCATTGCCCGGTGAAGTCCGTAAAGCGGATCCGGATCACTACTTTTCCAGCTGCTCCATTGACTGCGTGGGGAACGCTCACGGTGTCCATGTAGTCGGCGAGAGGTTGGGCGACGCCGTTCACACTGAGGATCTGGAACGGTGCGATATGGAGATGGAACGGATGATCGTGGTCACTCGTGTTAGTGAGCGTCCATTCTTCGACTGTTCCGAGTGTGGCCGGTTTCTTGAAAGTCGGCTTCTTCATGTCGAACAGCTTGCCGTTGATCCAGAAGTTGTTGCCGCCGTCGTCGCTCAGGGCCACGCTTCGGGATTGGGCGATGGGTTCTCCGGACAGATCGGGTTCGGATCCGGGAAGCGGTCCGGCTATCTGGGGCGAGGTGGCCATGCCCGACGGTCCCCCAGTGGCAGCCGGCCCCGCGCTCCCGCTGCCCTGTTGGACATTGACCTTCATGAGGGTGGTGTCGGGGTAGGAGTCGCCGTCGGCCTCCGTCCCGGACACGTGGGCGAGGGTTCTGAGCCAGGTTGATCCGGGGGCTCCGGCGGTCACCAGGACGTCGAAGCGTCTGCCGGGCGGAACCAGAAGGTGGGTCGCCCGGGTCGGCGCCGCGGAGGGAATCCCGTCCTGGCCGACGACGGTGAAACTGCCGCCGTCGAGCTGGAGATCGTAGTAGATGGCGTAACCTTCATTGGCGATTCGCCACAACTGGGTTTCACCGGCTTTCACGTTCAGCGTGGGCTGGTACTGACCGTTGACCAGGCGGACCGTCGGCTCTGCGGGCTCGAGGACCCCGTCCGGGTAGACGATCGAGCTGGATCCGCTGATCTGGGCGTCCTTGAGTGCCAAGGTATGAGCGGTGATCCCGCGGTAGGCCGGCGGCAACGATTCGCGACTGTCCCCGACAATGATTGTTCCCGACAGCCCCGCCCCGATCTGGCTCTCGGTTCCACGGCAGCGGGTATTCGCTGGGTCCCCGGAGCACATTTGATGGTCGTGGTACCAGTATGTCCCGGGTGCCTGGTTTGCGGGAATGTCGAGATGGTAGGTCAGAGTTTGACCAGGCTGACCGGACAGCATGATGTTGTCCGCGCTTCCCTTCGGGGACAGGTGCATTCCGTGGAAGTGCAAGTTGGTTGCCGTGCCAAGATCGTTTTTCAGATTCAAGGTGACACGCTGGCCAGGAACCGCATGGAGGGTCGGCCCGACGAGACTCCCGTTGTAGGTCTCCGCGAGCACCTTCTTGCCCGAGATCATCACCTCCTTCTGGGCCGCCGTCAGCTGAACCGTCAAATCCCTGGGGGTTGCGGTGTTGAGGTCGGGCGGTTCCACCAGCGCAGCGCCGGAAACCATGTCAGCCGCCTGCTGTTTGACAGTCTTAAGTGGCTTTCCATTAGCCGCCGAATTTGGCTGTGCGCTCGCCTGCTGTTCGACAGTCGGAAGTGGCTTTCCATTAGCCGCTGAATTTGGCTGTGCGCTCTCGCAGCCTGCTAGGAAGGAAGACAGGAGAGCGGCCCCGACAGCGAGGACTCCGAGGCGGGCAATGCGTGATCGACGCGCGGTCGAACGTGCGGACAAAAGACTATTCCTCTCTGGAAGGTTATTCAGAACGCGGTGGCGATCTTCTCGGTGTGATTACCGACCTCATTGGATGTACTTGGCGGGCTTGGTGGCGGCGTTGAGGAGATATTCCAGCGGGCCGCGGCGGAAGAAGCGGGACCAGAGCGCGGCGAACACGATCGCGCCCAGGATGTAGGTGAGTACGGGTATCCAGGATCCCGGGGTGTTGGTGCCGGGGGCCGGGGGCAGCAGGGACTGGGCGACGAAGTGGCCGACGTAGGCCGTCAGGGACATGGCGCCGACGGCGATGACCGGTTTCGCCAAGCGGCGCAGGAGCGGCAGGCCGTCGATGAGCACCGTCGTGCCCACGATCACGAGGATCGCGACTCCGACACTGCCGATGACGTCGAACGTGGTGCCGCTGTGCGGTCCGGCGGACAACAGTTCCGACATCGGCAGCTCCGGCATCCCGCCGGACCCGCCGCCCTTGGACGACGCCGCAGAGCCGCTGGACGACGACCCGCCCTCCGCCATGCTCTTCAACGCGTCCTTGCCCGCAAGGAGCAGGGACAGGCCGTAAGCGCCTACGACGAGGGCGGCGCCGAGCGCGGCCAAGCGCCGCCGGACGGCAGGGACGGACAGGTCGAGGCGGGCCAGCGCCATGCCGGCGACCACCAACGAAATCCACGTGATCGTCGGGTAGAAGCCGTTGAACAGCAGATCGAGCACTCCCACGCCGCTGATCCGCTCGAGCGGATCGTAGGCATTGATGCTCTCCTGTACCGACTCGCTCAACAGCGAGGCCAGGGCAAACGACAGCTGCGGTGTGACCCGGGCGAGCCCGGCCGCGGTGATCGCCAGCGTCCTCGCGCTCAGTCGCACCAGGGGCAGGGCGATGAGGAAGTAGACGCCGCAGAAGCCGAGGATGAGCGCCAGCAGGGTCGCGGCGCGGATCGCGATCCGGGCTTTCGCCTGCCGACCGGCCGGGCCGGTCTTCGGCTCACGGCGGCCGGCGATCAGCATCAGCGAGAACCCGGCGAGGGTGGCGAACAGCACCGACGAGTACTCCTCGGCCAGGAAGCGCACCCAGTTGCCGACGCCGTGTGTGGCCGACAGTTTCGGGCCGATGTGCACGATGTACATGCCGAAACACCGCCAGCGCGCGGGCCAGATCCACCCCGACCAGGCGTCCCACCGAGCGGCCGCCGGGGGCCTGCCCGGCGGACTCGAAGCGAGTGCTCCTGCGGAGCCGGTGCCTCCTGCGGCGGCTGTATCTGCGTCATACAGGAAATCTTTCGGCGCCGCTGGGCGGCGGGCCACCCGCCGAGCTTCGGTGACACCCCCGCCGACCGGCCAGGCCCACCCCGCCGACCGGCTGGAATCGATGCCTCAGCGGCCGGAGCCGGGGCGCGCGGCGCCGTCTGACACAGCGGCAGACCCTAAGACGTTGTTGTCGCTCCGATCTTGAGGGTTGCGCGTCGAACGGGTGTCTCAAACGGGTGATCGTTGCAGGCTGCGGGCATGGGAACAAGGCCTCTTGGTAGCTCGGGGTTGCGAAGCCAACCGAGAACGAGGAGACCCTGTTGCCGCAGTTGTACGCGTTCGCGCCGGTGGAGTTCAACTCGGTTGCTCCGTCGTGTGATTGTGTCGCTCACCGGTTCGGGAATGCGGCCGATCACCCGGAGCGTGTTCGGCGGTATCCGTCGGACATGACGGATGCGGAGTGGGCGGTCGTGAGGCCGCTGCTGCCGGTTCCGGGCTGGCTGCGGGGCCGGGGCGGGCAGCCGGAGGCGTACTGCCACCGGGTGATGTTGGACGCGGTCCGCTATCTGGTGGACAACGGAATCAAGTGGCGGGCGATGCCGGTCGATTTTCCGCCGTGGGACCGGGTCTATGCCTTCTTCCGGCGTTGGCGTGAGAACGGCCTGGTGAAGGAGTTCCATGACCGGCTGCGCGGACAGGTCCGCACACAGCTGGGGCGGGACACGGAGCCGACGGCCGGCGTCATCGACTCGCAGTCCGTCAAAGCCGATGCCGTTGTCGCCGGCGACAGCCGCGGCTTCGACGGCGGCAAGCTGATCAACGGCCGCAAGCGGCACGTCGTGGTGGACACACTCGGCCTGCTGCTCGCGGTCATGGTGACCGCCGCGGACACCGGGGACCGCCTTGCCGCGCACGTCCTGTTGCGTCAAGTCACCGATGCCCACCACCAGTTGTCCCTCGTCTGGGCCGACGGCGGTTATACCGGTAGGCTCATCGAGCACTGTCTGACCGTGCTCGGCCTGGTGGTGGGAATCGTCAAACGCAGTGACGACATGCGGGGCTTCGTGGTGCTGCCCAAGCGGTGGATCGTCGAGCGGCTCTTCGCCCACCTGATGCGAAGCCGCCGCCTGGTGCGCGACTTCGAACGCCGCACCAGCAGCGCGGAGTCGATGATCTACTGGTCGATGACGATGCTCATGACCCGCCGCCTTGTCCGGCCGCACCCGCGGCGAGCATGAACCGGCCCGACTGGGGCTCGGCGAGCCAGCCGCGCGCGACCAGCCGTTTCGCCTTCGAGCGCAGTCCTTCCACCTTCGCCGGCACCGCGTCCAGCGCAAAAGCGGCGGCCATCTCCTGGCAGGTCAGCGGCCCTTGACGGAGCCGATGCCGGTCCGCAAGCGCCTGCAGGATGCGCTGGTAGTCCACCGACAGCTCCGACCATGTCAGGCCCTGACGCCACACCGGCACCTGCGACTTTGGTCTCGCGGCCGTTTCCCTGGACGGTGCCGGAACGGGCGCAACAGGGTCCTGCCCGGCCTCGTCCGCCGGGGCCAGGACCTCACCGACCCGCGCGCGGGCGACAGCCCACTCCCTCCAATCCCGCTCCGCCACGGCCAACTCGGCCTGAATACGGTCAGCTTCCTCCCGCAACTCATCCACTCGGCGGCGAGCAGCGAGTTCACGCTGTTCCAGCAGCCCCACGACCGACGGCATCCACGACCCCCATAGAAGCGATGGCACGACAGCCCACCCCTTCCACAAGGTCGCGGCTCCTACCCCTGACCAGCGGAAACACAGCTAACAAGCCCGGAAAGACAACAACGTCTTAGAGGCCGCGCGGATAGGTGGCGCACAGGGCACCGAGATGGCGGCGCAGATACGGGTCTGAGCAATCACGAAGTTGCGGCGCTCCGTGACCACTATCCGCGCGAGCACACTTACGTCTCGCGCAGCTCGTGCGGTCTGTGGTCCACTGACCACACTCCTTGATCAACATCTCTGGGGGCGTCACATGGGAGGGTTGCCCGATCCACAGTGAAGACGCCCATGAACTCTGTATCACCGTGGACCGATGAGTTTGGCGCAGTTGGTTCGTCTTGCCTGGTGACGATCGTCGACCGTACGAGCGACATGGAGTTGACCTTGACGAACGACGCCGACCTGCAACCTGCCGTAGCCGCCGAGTTCGCGGCCCTCGCCGACCTGCTCGGCTCCGCCTCTGATGCGCAGTGGGATACGCCATCCCTGTGTGAGGGCTGGCGGGTTCGCGAAGTGATCGCGCACCTGACCATGGCGGCCCGGTACTCCGAAAAGGAGTTCATGGCCGAGTTGCGCCACTGCGACTTTGACTTCAGCCGCTTGTCGAACCAGATCGCCGGCCGGGACGCCGAACTGCCGACTGGCCAGCTCGTTGCCAACCTGCGCGCCGACGTGATGCACCACTGGACGCCGCCGGGCGGTGGGTATCACGGCGCGCTCAATCATGTGGTGATCCACGGCCTCGACGTGACCGTGCCGCTCGGGGTGCCGCGCCGCTCACCCGACGAGACCATCCGGGTCGTCCTCAACGACCTTACCGAGGGCGGCGGGCACACACACTTCGGCATCAACATTGAGGGACGCAGCTTCCAGGCCACCGACCTTGACTGGTCGTACGGATCGGGCCCAGCACTGCACGGCGCCGCCGAAGACCTGGCACTCAGGCTCTGCGGTCGGACCATCCCGGATGGACGGCTGGAGGGCACACCGCTTTACAGATAGGCGCGGTGGGGGCCTCGGCAACAGAACGGACACAGGTCCGGTGATCATGGAGTTGCGACGCTCTGTGATCACTGGGGAGACCTGTGCCCGCGCTGCCATCATGGCTGACCGAACCGCTCTGGGACCAATTCGCCGACCTGCTGCCCAAGCGGCCGTCTTACCATCCGGACCACCCGCTCGGCTGCCATCGCCCGCGGATCAGCGACCGGATCATCTTCGACAAGCTCCTGCAACTGCTGCGCTTCGGCTGTTCTTACGAGGCGATTGCCGACACGACGTGCTCGGCCACCACGATCCGCAACCGTCGCGACGAGTGGATCCGACTCGGTGTCTTCGCCCGGCTCAAGCAGATCGCATTGGAACCCTACGACCGGAGCATCGACCTCGTCCTCGACCAGATCGCCGTCGACGGCTCCATCACCAAGGCTCCCGGAGGCGGCGAGGTCGCAGGACGCTCACCGGTCGACCGCGGCAAACAGGGACTGAAACGCTCGGGCATGACGGATGGATACGGCATTCCGCTGGGCCGTGTCCTAGCCGGTGCCAACCGCCACGACTCCCCGCTGCTTGCCCCGACCCTGGACCGCCTGGACGACCTCGGACCGTTGCCCGACGACATCACCGTGCACCTGGACGCCGGCTACGACTCGGACAAGACCCGCGCTCTGCTCAACGAACCCGGCATCCACGGCCGCATCGCGCACAAGGGCGAGAAGGCGCCGATCCAGGCCAGTCGGCGTTGGCACGTCGAACGAACCCACGCCTGGCAGAACGCCTTCTACCGACTCGCCCGCTGCTACGAGCGCCGCGCCACCGTCATCGACACATTCTTCGACCTCGCCGACACGATCATCACCGTTCGTAGCCTGATCCGACGGGCATGGACCACTCACCGCTGGGACGAACGCCCGAACCGCCGCCCATGACCGCACGCCTATCCGCGCGACCTCCTATTCGACTGCCTGACCGCACGCGTGGACGAACTGTTCGACCTCACCGACGCGTTGCCTTGAGCGGACCGGCCGGTGAGGACGCCGGTGGACCTGACGCTGGTGGCCGAGCACCGGCGCGGGCACGGCGCCCTGTACGACGCGCTGAACAACGGGACCATCGACGTGCCCCGGCTGCGGCAGGTGCTGGCCGGCCTGCCCATGCCGCAGGCCGCCGACGGGCGCCTGGTCCTCGCCGTCGACGTCAGCAACTGGCTCCGCCCCGACGCCCCGACCAGCGCGGAGCGTCTGTTCTGCCACGTCTACGGCCGCAGCGGGCGGACGTCGGACCAGTTCATACCCGGCTGGCCGTACTCCTTCGTCGCCGCCCTGGAATCGGGCCGGACGTCCTGGTGCCAGCTCCTGGACGCCGTCCGTCTCGGGCCGGCCGACGACGTCGCCGAGGTCACCGCCGCCCAGGTCCGCAGGGTGGTCACCGACCTGATCGAGATGGGCCGCTGGCACGCGGGTGACCGCGACATCCTGGTCGTCTTCGACGCCGGCTACGACGCTCCGCGCATGGCTCACCTCCTGCGCGGCCTCCCGGTCGAGGTCCTGGGGCGGATGCGCACGGACCGGGTCATGCGCCGCCCGGCGCCCTCCCGCAAGGAGTACTACCTGGCCCACCCCCACGGCGGCCACCCGCCCAAGCACGGCGGGGAGTTCCGCTTCGCCAAGCCCGAGACCTGGGGCGAACCCGACGCGGGGACGGCACAGGTCACCGACCGGTACGGCACCGCCCGCGCGATGGCCTGGGACCGCATCCACCCACGCCTGACCACCCGCTCCGCGTGGATCGACCACACCGGCGAACTCCCCGTCATCGAGGGCACGCTGATCCGTCTCCAGGTCGACCGCCTGCCCGGTGGCCAGGACCCGCTGCCCCTCTGGCTGTGGTCGTCGGCCACCGCCCTGAGCGGCGAGGACGTCGATGTCCGCTGGCAGTCGTTCCTGAGGCGCTTCGACCTGGAGCACACGTTCCGGCTCATGAAGCAGACCCTGGGCATGACCCGGCCGAAACTCCGCACCCCGAGGCCGGCGAACGCTGGACCTGGACCGTCATCGCAGCCCACACCCAGCTCCGCCTTCTCCGCCAGGCGGCCACCGACCTGAGACGGCCGTGGGAGAAGCCGGCTCACCCCGGCCGGCTCACCCCGGCCGGGTCCGCCGCGGGTTCAGGAACCTCCGTCCCCACCTCGCCTGTCCGGCCCGTGCGCCCAAACCCTCAACTCCTGGCCCTGGAAGGCCGCTTGGTTCGAAGAACCGGCGACCCGCCACCCACTACGACGTGGGCAAGACCGTTGAACGACCAGAAAGCATCACCGAACGAAACCGGCTCGGACCATAGAGAACAAGATCAGTACCTGTTTCTGAACCTGTGATCGCCTGCCGAGTTGTTCGTTGTGGCTTCGATAGATCAGAACTGGCAACGCTGTTCGCCTGGATCGCTCGGGAGTGACGCTGCTGTGTCGTCGTCCGGGCCGCGTGCATCAAGCGGTTGACGTGCCGAGACTGACACTCACAGAGCCGTGCTCTCCCCCGATGCGAGCCGCAGGTGCTCCGCGCTGACGAGGGCGGCGAGCGTGCCGTCGTAGATCGGGCGGGCGAGGTCGGTGAGGAGGGCGTCGTGGATGTCGAAGGCGCGCTGCGGCTTGACTTCGCGGACGTAGTCGATGACCTCGGAGATCTTGCTCCAGGGCGGCATGACGGGGAGCATCAGCGTCTCAACGGCGCGGTCGGGGACGGTGAGGGCGTCACCTGGGTGGAAGACCTTGCCGCCGTCGATGAGGTAGCCGACGTTGGTCATGGGCGGAACGTCGGGGTGGATCTCCGCATGCCACTCGCCGTGGACCTGGACGTCGAAGCCGGCGGCGGTGAAGGTGTCGCCGTGGCCGACGGTGTGCACCCGGCCAGGGAAGGCCGCGGAGATCTGCTCGGCGACCGACTCGAGGGTCCAGATCTCGACGGCCGGGTTGGCCTCCAGGGCCGCCCGCAGCCGCTCCTCATCGAAGTGGTCGGGGTGCTCGTGCGTGACGAGGATCGCGTCCGCGCCGACCGCGGCGTCCTCCTCGCTGAAGACCCCGGGGTCGAGGACGAGGGTCTGTCCGTCCTTCTCCAGGCGGACACAGGCGTGTGACTTCTTCATGACCTTCATTGCGTGACCTTCACGAGTTCGTCCTGCCTCCAGGGGAGGCGGGGGGTTCACTGGGGGGGGCGCCGTTCCCTACCGCCCCGAGCCATGACGCAACTCGGGGTGGCACCTCGGATCGATCGATGGAGCCAGAGCCATACCGCCACATCGACGCGGCGCCGCCCGGGCTCGCGCGCTGAGCGGGTCGAGCGGGCCCAGGGCAGGCTCGTGAGGGGGGAGGTCCCACTGCGGGCGGGCGGGGAACGGCGGTTGCGCCCGCGCGTAGGGCTTGGTTTTCGAGGGCAGCCTGCCGGATGCCTTCCGCGCACAGGGCGAGGGTCCGAAAGAGTCCCGGCCGTGCCGCCGCGAGCAACGCAGTGGGCAGCCGGGCGTACGGCGGTCAGGCGGGCGATGCGGGCGGCCACCAGGCGAGCCGGAAGGCCGCAATGCGGTCACCGCGCAGGTCGTAGGAGGCGAAGAAGCGCACGGTGGCCTCCTGACCGGTGACGAGCGGGGTGAGGAAGTGGTCCGGGACGTCCCGCTCGGGGCGCAGCACGATGTCCAGTTCGGCGAGGATGTGGTCCTCGGACCGCAGCACGATCCGCGGCTTGAGCTCTTCCGGGATCCCGGCTTGCCCGCGGGTGAGGAAGCCGATCACCTCGTCCCGCCCGCTCAGCGTGCGGAGTGGCATGGTGATCGTGATGTCCTCGGTGTAGTACTGCTGGGCGGTGGCCGCGTCGTCGCCCTGGTTGTACGTCTTGATGTAGCCGTCGTAGTCCATCGTGGTCTCCTTCCCGTCTGTGGTGGTGGTCAGGACGCTGTGCGATCGGTGTGCGGGACGGGGCACAGTCCGCCGCCCGACGGGCCCTCTTCGCTCCGCTCCGTGCCGGCCATGCCGTGCGCCGCCAGTCGTTCGGCCTTGCGCTTCTCGATCAGCGCGGCCCGCTCGCGGAAGTACTTCTCCGATGCCGCCTCGCGCGGTTCGGGCAGGAACTTCTGCAGCCGCATCTGTGTCTTCAGCAGGAAGCGGGCCGGCGCGGCGAGGCGGCGGTCGGGGTCGGGCAGGTGGTGCAGCCGGCGAATGCGCTCCGGCACGGTGGTGAGGACCATCGCCCGGCCGAAGGGCCACAGCCGCTTGGGGAAGTTGCGCTCGACGAAGCCCTGGATGATGCCCTCGGAGACGATCAGGCCGTTCTCGCTGTGCTCGTAGGGCTGCGACTCGTAGTCCTCGACGAACGCGAGCATGGCGTCGAAGTCCTCGGGGAAGCCGGTCACCGGGCCGTGCTCACCGACGAGACGATCTTCCCGGTGTGCGCGAGGGTCTCCGACCCGCGGGGGTGGACGATGTTGTGGATGGTGCCGGCCGAGACGACCAGGTCGAGGACGGTGGCGTTGAGCTGGTAGTCGCCCATCAATCGGATGATCTGCTCGTAATCGGTCTCCGGGTCCAGCTCGCGCATGGCCCGGTCGACCCACTTGTATCCGCGCTTGGTTCCTGGCACCAGGACTCCTTTGTCGTGAGGTGAACCGGATCGAGGGGAGGCGGTCAGAACGGGTAGGTGGGCAGGTCCCCGCGCACGGTCACCCACTGCTGCTCGGTGAAGGCGTCGAGTTTGGCCGCTGCGCCGCCGTGCCGGGATCCGGTCCCGGAGTCACCGACCCCGCCGAACGGGGCGATGGCCTCGTCGTTCACGGTCTGGTCATTGATGTGCACCAGCCCGGACGGGATGCGTCCGGCGAGTTCGAGCCCCTCCATGACGTCGCGTGTCAGGATGCCGAGCGAGAGCCCGTACGCGGAGTCCGCGGCCAGCCGGACGGCCTCGTCCAGATCGGCGAAGGACACCACGGGCGCGACCGAAGATCTCCTCGGTGTAGGCCCGGGAGGCCACCGGAACGTCGGCAAGCACGGTCGGACGGTAGAAGAGCCCTTCGTAGGTGCCGCCGGCCGCGATGCGCGCATCCGCGTCGACGGTGTCCCGCACGATGGCGTCGATTCCGGCGAGCTGGTGCCGGTCGATGATCGGGCCGACGGCAACGTCTCCGCCCGCGGGATCGCCGACCGGCAGCGCGTCCGCGTGCCGGGCCAGCGCGGCCGCGTACTCGTCCGCGATCCGCGCGTCGACCAGATGCCGGCCGCGGGCCACGCAGATCTGCCCGGCGTGGTGGAACGAGCCGTACGCGCCGACGGAGGCGGCCTTCTCGATGTCGACACCGGCGCACACGATCAGCGCCGAGTTCCCTCCGAGCTCCAGGTGCACCCGCTTCAGCCGGGTGGCCGCCTCCGCGGCGACGGCCCGTCCGGCCCGGGTGGAACCGGTGAACGCGATGACCGGGATCCGCGGATCCTCGACCAGGGCGGCCCCGACCTCAGCGCCTCCGGGCACCACGTGCAGCAGCCCGTCAGGCAGCCCGGCCTCTTCGAAGATCCGGGCGAACACGACGCCGCCGGACACGGCGGTCCGCGGATCCGGCTTGAGGAGCACCGCGTTGCCCAGCGCGAGCGCCGGAGCGACGGCGCGCATCGCCAGGATGAGCGGGGCGTTGAAGGGGGCGATGACCCCGACGACACCGACCGGCACCCGGCGGGCGAAGGACAGCCGCTGCTGTGCGGAGCGCAGCAGCTCACCGTAAGGCGCCGAGGCGAGGGCGGCGGCCTCGTGGCACTCATCGGCACCACCGACGCGGGTCTGGAAGGCGGCGAAAGGACGGATGGCGCCGGACTCGCGTACGAGCCAGGTCTCGATCTCCTCCTGATGCCGCTCGAACAGCGCCGCAGCGCGGCGCAGGACCGCGGCACGGTCGGTGTGCGGCCGGGCGACCCACTCCCGTTGGGCCTGCGCCGCGCACTCCGCGGCCTTCGCAACGTCCGCGGGCGTCGCCGATCCGACCCGGTCCAGGAGGGTGCCGGTGGCGGGTTCGACAACGGCGATGTCCTCGCCGCTCCCGCGGACCCAGCCGCCCGAGAAGATCCGTCCGGACCACTGCGGGTCCGCCAGCAGCTCAGTCTGCACGCGCGTGCCTCCTCGTCGAGCGTGCGCCCCGGTGGCGCGCGACCTGCCGACAAGTGTCCGAACTGCGGCGACGGGGGTCTTGTCCGCACGCGTCGTGCGGCTTGTCAGTTCGCGACAGTCAGCTCGCGGCGGCGTTCGGAGAAGGGCCCAGGCGCTGTCGGCGGTATTCGCGGGGCGCGACGCCGAACGCGGAGTGGAAGCGCCTGCTGAACCCGGCGGGGTCGGTCATCCCGTACCGGACGGCGATGTCGGTGATCGTCTCCTCGGCGCGCGCGGGATCGGCGAGGGCGGCCCGGGCGGCGGCCAGCCTGCGCGAGCGGATCACGGCGGTCAGCGTCTGGCCGGCCTCCTCGAAAGCGCGTTGCAGCTGCCGGACGGACACGTGGTGGGCGGCGGCGACGGTGACCGGTCCGAGGTCCGGGTCGCCGAGATGGCGCTCGACGTAGTCCAGGGCGCTGTGACGCAGCCCGGTCACCCGGTCCGGCTGCGGGAGCTGCTCCACCAGAGCCGTCAGCGACGCACCGAGCAGGTGGGCCAGCGCGTCGGCGACCCGCTCCTCCTGCCGTCGGGTGAGCACGCCCAGCCCGTCGACCAGCGGCCCCAGCATGCCCACGGTCGTCGCCGCCGCCGGATCGGACCCAGCGATACGGGTGGCGGACACGGCGGAGACGCGCTCGGGGGTCAGGCCGAGCAGACCAGCCGACAGGGACACCGTGGTCGTCCGGGTGTCCTCGGCGAACAGGGCCGTGCATTCACGGCCGGGGTCGATCAGGGCGAGGTCGCCGGGCATCAGTTGCGCCTCCCGCCCGCTCTGACGCAGCGTCGTGGTCCCGGCGAGGGCGACTATCACAGTCACCGGCGCGGCCGCGCGGCCGCGCAAGGACCGGGAGCGCAACACGGAGGCCGCCATGGCCGTGTGCGTGACCCGGAGCCGGTCGAGCTCGCCGACCGTGATCCGACCGCGCACGTCCGGCCGCAACGGGGTGAACCGGAGGGGGGCGTACAGGTCGCAGAGCACGTCCTGCCAACGCGCCGACCGGTCGGCCGTGGGCCACTGCTCCGCATCGATCACGGTGACCATTCCGACCTCCTCTGTGGCGACGTCGCCCGATAGCGCCGATCCTGCCAGGCGACGGGCCCGTCGCGCTGCGTCGGGTGTTCAGATGTGAACTCCGGCCTCTCGACGGCAGGAAGCCTCATGCGGGGGCCGTCGGCCACCGGCACGCCGCTCCGGCACGGGCACGCTGCAACGTCCTCGTCCGGCGCGATATTCCGGTACGCCTCCGGCAGCACGTCCGCTTCAGCCCTTGCCTGCCACGATGCGTGGGTGTCCTCCGTGCCGTCTCTGGCCGACTCTCGCGCGACGGGATCAGCCGACGTCGCGCTCCGGTCCCCCAGAGCCCTCCGGTTCGGTGAGGCCGCGGGTGCACGCGCAACGCCGCGAAGCAGCGCGGCGCCTCGCGCCCGTGCGCCGCCCTTCTTGCGCGCGAGTTGGACAGGTGCCGGGAGCCGGGCATCCCAGGTGCCCACGTCGTGCGCGACCTCCGCAACCGGGCCAGGGACAGGCCGGTCCTTTCCCCGGCCCACCGGAGAGGGCGGCTGGTCCGTGAGTCGCTGCGACAGATCGAGGTGTTCGATCTGATGAGGGGAAGCGGGGGCCTGGGCCTTTCCCAGGCCCCCGACGTCGCGGTGGTCTGCCTACTGGACGAGTTCCCAGTCCTGTGAACCGTCGTCGACCGCGTTCTGCAAGGTGAGTTGTCCTCCGGCGGTCGACCCGGTCAGGTGCAGGCTCGTGTTCTTGACCGACTGCAACTTGTAGAGACCGTCGCTCGTCTTGACGAGGTTCCAGCTGCCCGTCTTGCTGTTGTCGACCCACTGGCCGATCTTCTGGCCGGCCGTCGCGTTCCCGGTCCAGATGGCCGCCGCGCGTCCACCCGACTTGTTCAGCAGGGTCTTTCCGCCGTTGGGCTCGGTCACCACGTGCCAGAACTGGGTGTCCGGGTTCGCCGCCGAGCCGGGGTCCTCCAGGCGGACGTCGGGGACGTCTCCGTTGCCGATGTTGGCGTCGTTGGTGTGGTTCCCGGTGCCGATCACCTGGTCGGTCTTGCGGTTCACGAGCTGGTAGTAGGCGCCGTCGGAGTGGCCGAGGTCGACCTCGGCGAACTTGAGCGTAGAGGTTCCCTGGTTGTTGAGGATCACGATGCGGCCGGTGCCCGCGACGTACTGGAGGTTGCGGCTGTAGGCGCTGGGCGACGTCGTCTGGTACTCCTTCCAGGTGCCGTCGCTGCGTCCGCTGTCGTTGTCCCAGACGCTGCCACTGCCGGAGGCGTTGTAGACCAGGCGCCCGCCGGGAAGCCTGATGAGGACCGGGTTGCCGCCCGTCGGGAACGGGCGGGAGCCGGTGTCGAGTGGCAGGCTGGTGATGTCCGTGCCCGGGGTGGTGTCGAGGTAGAACTTCAAGGGGTTGTCGGCGAGCTTGTACCTGAGGTCGGCTCCGCCGCCGTAGTACTCGTAGGTGGCCATCCACTTGCCGTCCGTCGTGCGGACGACGTTAGTCATGCCGGGGCGGCCCTTGCCGATCTCCGTCTTGCCGCCTCCCATGTCCTGGGTCGGGCCCGCGACCTCGACGACGGGGTCGCTCCACGCGGTGCTGCGGCCGTCCCAGGTCTTGTGGACCAGGACCTGCCCCATCGAATCCGTGGCCGTGTCGTTGGCGGGGTCCAGGGTGGGGACCCCGGTGGTCGCGTTGTAGCCGGTGTAGTCGTTCTCGTCCGAGTAGTAGCAGACGAGCCGGCCCTTGTAGACCATCACGTACGGCTCCCACAGGGGATCCACCTGCTTGTTCGTGTTCGCGGCGGCGATGTTCTTCCCGATGGCGCCCGCGCTGCCGCCCTGCCAGCCGCCGGTCGCGCCGACGTTGACGACCTTCCATGTCGCACCGTCGTCGGTGCTGGAGAAAAGGGCGATCGCCAGGTCCTTGCGGTCTCCGTCGCTGGACGGCGTCCAGTTGGGGTCGGCCGCCTTGTGCTCCTTGTAGTAGTAGTCGTCGCCGGACACGACACTGGTGAGGAGCAGGGTGCCCTGCTTGAGGTTGCCGACGTCCTGCGGAAGCACGTAGAGGTAGGGGTTGGTCCAGTTGCTCGTGTACTTCGCGTACTGGGGGTCGCTGGAGAGGTACGCGGGTGCCTTGACCTCCGACAGCGACTGCCAGGTCGTTCCGTCGTCGTCGCTCTTGTAGACCGGGAGGGTCTGTCCGTCCGCACTGCCCGACGCCGTCACGACCGTCGACTTCTCGAACGCCGCGACCAGACGCCCGCTCGGCAGCTGCGCCGACTTCGGGTAGATCGCACAGTTGCCCCGCCCCTTCAGACACGGCTCACTTCCGGGTACAGGGTCCCGCCCGTCGGGTCGTACGCCTGGGCGCTGCTCATGGGGATCGCCAGCACCGCGGATGCCGCGGCAAAGGCGCCAAACACCTTGGCCAGTCTTCTTCTCTGCATGGTCACTCCTTCGTGGATGAATCAGGGTTGGTCGCCGCTTCGGCTGCAGGTGTCCCTCAGGCGTCGGCGGAGACGACGACACGTACGTCCCAGGGGCCGAGCTGCAGCGTTGAGCCCGCTGGGACGGCGGCGCCCGTGAGGGCGTCGGAGAAGTCCACCGGGGCGGGGACGCTCGCCGGTTCCCACCTCCAGTTGTGGACGATGTGGACGCGGCGCCCGTCGGGAGAGGTGCCGGTGGTGGCGGTGACGGACGCGGGGAGGTCGCGCCACCCGCTGCGCGCGGCTGGTGTCAGCCACTCGGCCAGCGCTCGCGCAAAGCTGCGGCCCGGGACGTGCCGACGTACGTGATGCGGCCTTCGCCGGGGTGGCGGGTGGTGATCGCGGGCCGGCGGCCGAAGTGCGGATGGTCGTTCGTGGCGAGCACCTCGGCGTCGTGGACGGTCAGGCCGTCGGCCCAGTGCGTGGCCGTCGAGCCAGCGGGCAGGTGGGGCTGCCGGGCGCGGTGCGGACGGGGATCGAGAGCGAGTTACCGCTGCGGCGACGGGCCGAGTACGTCCCGTTCGCTGAGTGAAGGAGGCTCGTGTGCTCGGGGGCGGACGTGAACAGGCGATACGGATTGACGTGGGTGGTCCTGGCGTGAGTGAGTCCAGCATGTCTGCGCAGTCATGACAGCGCAGACATATCTATTGACCCCGAGGTGGCGCGTCAATGGGTCGCGCAACATCTTTGAAACCAAGACGTGTCCTCGGTATCGGCCGGCAGGGCGCACGGGTCGGCACCGTTCATGGCGCAGCCCTCGCGTCAACTGCCGTTGGGCCGTACGTACGTGCGGGCTCTGCACGTCACATCCACTTCACGGCCACAGCCCTCACGACCGGCGTCATCACCCTACGGCCATGGCGACAGCGAGAACACGCACACCACCCCACATGCCGACGTAGGAAGTTGTTCGATATTTAACTTGCCTGGCCCGTTGACGCCCTCCGTCCACACCCCTACCTTCTGATCGACTTCACGAACGACGTTCGTGATATCGAACGAACTCGGTTCCGAAGGGACCCGCCGCGCCCTGCCCCCGCCCCCGCCCCCTGGTCACGCGCCGCACAGTGCGACCATCCCCGCTTCATGGTGTGCCGTTCGCCATTCCCGCTGCGAAAGGGAGCCCTCCTCACAACAGCCCGCCTCTGGCCACTGTCACGCCCGAAGGAAGTCCGATCCTTGACCGTTGCCCGACAGGACGCGACGCTCCGCATCGCGCGGCAGCCGGTCTGTGCCGTCGGCACAGGGCCACAGCTTCACCTCGACCCCGCTTTCATCCAGTCATGACATGTGCAGAAAGACAGGAGTTGTCGTGCCCGCGTTTCTCGCCCGGCTGGCGGCGATATTGGTCGCCGCCTGCCTGCTCTTCACATCCCAGACCCTGACCACCCCCGATCGTGCCGCCGCCGCCGACCCGGGCTACCTGATGGTGCACTTCACCGGGGAGGGGTCGACCAACCAGCAGATGTACCTCTCGCACAGCACGGACGGCCTGCACTGGAACGACCTCAACGGCGGCGGCATGGTGCTGCGTTCCACGGTCGGCACGAAGGGGGTGCGCGACCCCGCGTTCGTCCGCTCGCCGGCCGGCGACAAATACTGGATCATCGCGACCGACCTGTGCATCAGCTGCGGTCAGAACTGGGACACCGCCCAGAACAACGGCAGCCGCAACCTCGTGGTGTGGGAGTCCAGCGACCTGGTCACCTGGTCGAAGCCGTGGCTGCTGAACGTCGCCGGCGCGATCCCCGACGGGCGCAACGCGTGGGCGCCAGAGGCCATCTGGGACCCGGAGACCAACGACTACGTCCTGTACTGGGCGACGAACGCGACGCTCGACGGCGTGCTGAAGCACCGCATCTACTACGCCCGCACCAGCGACTTCCGCACCATCACCACCCCTCAGCTGTACATCGACCGCCCCGGCGACCAGGGCATCATCGACACCCAGATCATCGAGGTGCCCTCCGGTGTGGGGAACTACCGCTACGTGCGGGCCTCCGGCGACGGGCAGATCACGCTCGAAGGCAGCAACTCGATCCTCGGGACGTGGACCAGGCTCGGTGACCTCTCCGGCATCGGCCTGACCGGCTCGCAGGTCGAGGGCCCGATGTGGATGAAGTTCAACAACAGCAACCAGTGGGCCCTTTACCTCGACCAGTACGCCTCGAGTGGCGGCTACATGCCGGTCCTCACGACCGACCCGTCCAACCCGGCCGCCTACCAGAAGCAGGCGTCGAGCAGCTACAACATGGGCGGCACGAAGAAGCGGCACGGCTGGATCCTGAACCTGACGGCCGCCGAGGAGAGCCGTGTCCTCGCACGCTGGCCCAACACCGCGATCAACCGGCTCCAGTCGTACAACTACCAGGACCGGTACGTGCGGCACACCAACTTCGACGTGCGCATCGATCCGAACGTCAGCCCCGCCGACGACGCCCGGTTCCGGCTGAGAACCGGCCTGGCGGGCGACGGCACCGTCTCCTTCGAGTCGGTGAACTTCCCCGGGTACTTCCTGCGGCACTCCAACTACGACTTCCAGCTGGTCTACAACGACGGCACCGCCCAGTTCGCCGAGGACGCCAGCTTCCGCCAGGTCGCCGGGCTCGCCGACTCGTCCTGGTCGTCGTTCCAGTCGTACAACCACCCCGACCGGTACATCCGCCACTACGCCTACTACCTGAAGCTCGACCCGATCACCACCACGACGGGACGCAGCGATGCCACCTTCAATGTGACGAGCTGACCGCGCCACAGGGATGCCGGCGCCACTACCGCCGACTCTCACCCGGCCCCCGCCCTCCGGCGGGGACGGTGCCGGGCCGGCATCCCGCCAGCGAGGTGCGCACACCGCCTCACCATGTGGGAAGTTGTTTGATATTAAACATGCCCGGTCCGTTGACGCCCTCCGCCCCTGCCCCTACCTTCTGATCGACTTCGCGAACGGGATTCGCGATATCGAACAATGTCGTGTTCCGAAGGGAACTGCCGTGCCCGCACCCGTCCCCGCCCGTGGTCACGCGTCGGACAGCGCGACCATCCCCGCTTCGGGACCGGCGGTTGGCAATTCCCGTCGTAAGAGCGCCGGCGGGCCGTCCCGGTGATCCCGGGGGCCGGACCGCCACTTTCCTGGTGAACCGCAGGCCGGGCCCCGAGCGAAGGGGCCTCAAGACCGCGTCGGGGCGCCTCTGAAGAATCCTCGCGGCCCGGGCGACCATGGCCGCGGCCGTGGCTCCGTCAGCCGGTCCCGCCCCCGCGCTCCCCTCGCTGGTCACTCGTAAGTCCTCGGCCTCCGGGCCACCGTCCGCTCTCGCCTCGCACTCATCGTGCGCCGGTCGACGATCCCCCTTCGCCCCGGCCGGCGTGCAGGCCGGGGCGAAGGGGGCCCGGACCAGCAGGAAACCCGCTCCCGCCGACCGCTCTTTTGTGTGTTCGGTGGTCCCCCCGGAAGGAATCCCCATGCCCATCAAGCAGTTCGCCCACCGCGCAAGACAGGTGTGCAGAACAGCCCTCATCCGCACCGCCGTGCTCGCGACGGCTGCCGGTGCCCTGATCGGCCTCCAGCACCAGCAGGCCACCGAACTCGACCGGGCGCAGCCGGTCGCGGTGACGTCCAACCAGATCGCGGTACCTCCCGCGCCGATGGGCTGGGCCTCCTGGAACAGCTTCGCCGCGAAGATCGACGCCAGTGTGATCAAGGCGCAGACCGACGCGTTCGTCGCGGGCGGCCTGCCGGCGGCCGGCTACCAGTACGTCAACATCGACGAGGGCTGGTGGCAGGGCACCCGCGACAGCGCCGGCAACATCACCGTCGACGAGACCGAGTGGCCCGGCGGCATGAGCGCGATCGCCGACTACATCCACAGCAAGGGCCTCAAGGCGGGCATCTACACCGACGCGGGCAAGGACGGCTGCGGCTACTACTTCCCGACCGGCCGCCCGGCCGCGGCCGGCACCGGCAGCGAGGGCCACTACGACCAGGACATGCTCCAGTTCTCGAAGTGGGGCTTCGACTACGTCAAGGTCGACTGGTGCGGCGGCGACAAGGAGGGCCTCGACGCGAAGACCACCTTCCAGACCATCAGCGACTCGGTCGCCAAGGCGTCCGCCACCACGGGCCGGCCCCTGATCCTGTCCGTCTGCAACTGGGGCAGGCAGAACCCGTGGAACTGGGGCGCCGGCATGGCCTCCCTGTGGCGCACCAACGACGACATCATCATCTACGGCAACACCCCGTCGTGGACCAACCTGCTCACCAACTTCGACCGCAATGTGCACCCGTCGGGACAGCACACCGGCTACTACAACGACCCGGACATGCTGATGGTCGGCATGAGCGGATTCACCGCCGCCCAGAACCGCAGCCACATGAACCTGTGGGCCATCTCCGGCGCCCCGCTCCTCGCCGGCAACAACCTGGCCACGATGACCACCGAGACCCGCGACATCCTCACCAACCCCGAGGTCGTCGCCGTCGACCAGGACCCGCGCGGCCTCCAGGGCGTCAAGGTCGCCGAGGACACCACCGGACTGCAGGTCTACAGCAAGGTCCTGTCCGGCAGCGGCAAGCGGGCCGTCCTCCTGCTCAACCGGAACTCCTCCGCCGCGAACATGACCGTGCGCTGGTCCGACCTGGGCCTGACCGACGCCTCGGCCACGGTCCGCAACCTCTGGACGCGCTCCAACGTGGGCAGCTTCACCGGCAGCTACACCGTCTCCGTGCCCGCCAAGGACACGGTGCTGCTCACGGTCACCGGCGGCACCGAGGCGGCGAGCTCGACGTACGAGGCCGAGGCCACCGCCAACACCAAGACCGGCTCCGCGGCCAACGCCACCTGCGCGGGCTGCTCCGGCGCCACCAAGGTCGGCGGGGTCGGCAACGGCGCCGCCAACACCCTCCGCTTCAACAACGTCGTGGCCGGCGCCACGGGCACCAAGGTCGTGGACATCGCCTACACCAACGGCAGCAGCGCGGCCCGTACGGCCCGTCTCCAGGTCAACGGACAGCAGCCCACCACGGTGTCCTTCCCGCCCACCGGCTCGTGGACCACGCCCGGCACCGTCTCGATCGAGGTTTCCCTGGCCAAGGGCTCGTCGAACACGCTGACGTTCTCCAACTCCACCGCCTGGACACCTGACTTCGACGCCATCGAGGTCCGCCCGCTGCCCGGCATGAACGGCAACCAGGTGGTCGGAGCGCAGTCCAACCGCTGCCTCGACATCAACAACAACACCATCACCAACAACACCGACGCCCAGCTGTGGGACTGCAACGGCGGTGAGAACCAGGCGTGGATCAACGTCACGTCCCGCAAGCAGTTCGTGGTCTACGGCAACAAGTGCCTGGACGCCTACAACCGCGGCACCACCAACGGCACCCGGGTCATCATCTGGGACTGCACCGGCGGCACCAACCAGCAGTGGAACGTCAACGCGGACGGCACCATCACCAACGTGAACGCCGGCCTCTGCCTGGCCGCCTCCGGCGGGGCCACCGCCAACGGCACCAAGATGGTCCTGTGGACCTGCGACGGCAGCAGCAGCCAGAAGTGGACCCTGCCGTAGTCCGCACGGCGGCGTGAAGCACGAGGGGCCCGATCCGGACGCGGATCGGGCCCGTCGTCACTCGTGCGTGCCGATCCCCTCAACCGTGGAGACCTTTCCTTGCGGCCGGCCCCACGGTGAGGCCAACGAGTCTGGCGCTACTGCCTGGAACGCCGTTCAGCAGTGCACGGCCTTCGGACTCGCGGCGGGCCGAACAGCCTCGGGCGGCTCGACCGCGCCGATGGGGAGGCTCACGGCGTGCCGGTGTCACCGTTCACCAGTCTGGTGCCGTCCGTGACCGTACTGACCTCGTGCCGGCGGATCTTCCGCAGAAGCCGGATCAGGGTGCCGCGTTCGCGGGCGGTCAGCGCTCGGGCCCATTCCGCTTCGCGGGCGTTGTTACGGGCGAAGAGTTCACCCACCACCTCGTGTCCGTAGTCGGTGAGCTCGATGGTGACGGACCGGCCGTCCTTGTCCGACCTGCTGCGCCGGACGAGCCCCTTGCGCTCCAGGGTATTGAGCACCGTCGAAACGCTGGCCTGGGAGACGCTGGTCAGGCGGGCGAGCTGAAGGGGGGCAGCTCGCCGACCGTCTTGACGGCGAACAGGGCGCGGAAGCCGGCCCAACACGAGGGCCTGCGCCGTAGGCGTCGTTCTGGTCACCCCGATGACCACGGCTTCGGTGGTGTGGCGCTCGCGCCGCTTCACCCAGCCCGAGGCCAGGCCGGCAGCGTACGTCGGTCACCGTGCCACCCCATCATCCGGACGATGGCATGCGCAAAAGCTTTTCGTTGGAGGCGATGGCAACCCTGCTCCATTCCACGTGCCCGTTCAACGGCACGTCTCGCAGCTGCCGCAGACACCGTTCAGGCACCCGCATCGAGCCGTGGCCACAGCCTGAAAAGACCTCGTCAGGGGGCACTGGCGGTGATCGCCGGGAGTCGTCACCGGCGGTCACTGAAGCAGGTTGACCTTGCTGAGTAGTTCGAATCCGGCCCATCCGTATAGCTGCCTTGACGGCGTTGAGGTCGCTGGTGAGGCCGTGGGCGAAGCCGGTCAGGCCGGGCAGGTTCGCCTCGGCGGCGTCCTCGATCCAGGCGGGCAGCAGGACGCCGTTCTGCTGGGTGAGCATGTCGCCGAAGCCGCGGACCAGCCGGTGACCTGCCGGAAGGTCGGCGACGCCGGAGGCGGGGCAGGGTCGTGGGGCCACTGCAGACGGCTGCGTGCCCAGTCGCGGAGGCTGCCGTAGGGCACCGGCCGACCCTGGGCGGCGAGTTCCTCACGCAGTTCCTTGATGGGGATGGCGCCCCCGATCTCGTCGATACGTCGTTGCAGGTAGGGGCAGTGGACGTCGAGGCGGCCGGATCGGGAGCGGCAGCCGGTGACGGCGTCCTGCCAGCGGGCCGCGCGGGCGAACCGCTGGAAGGTGCGGCGGCCCCAACCCAGATGCCGGGCGATGGCGCGCAGGCCCATGCCCTCATCCAACAGGCCGTGGACCAGGGCATGATGCGTCCGCATGCGCTCAGTCCCCAGCGTCCGATCCGCAACGCATCGGCGGGCATCGACGTCTCCTGACGGATCTGCCGGTCGAGCGCGCGGCGTCCTTCTCATCGGGCCGCAGGGTGAGGGCGCAGCTGGTCACGGTGAACACGCAGCCCGGCGGATGCCGTAGAGCACGCCTTTGGTGCCGGTGAAATGGCCGCCGGTGAGCGTCACCGCGTCGCCCCACCAATGGATCCCTGATCCGTAAGACCGCCATGGGCGCTCCCTGAGTCCGTCGGCCGATCGGCGGGCTGCGTCGTCGGCTGGTTCGTGCACCGATGACCGCAGTGGTTCTCCTCTTCGGAGTAGCCCACTGGCTCAAGGGACGAGGCAAGGGTAGGGGGCATATGTCACCCGAAAGAGGTACGTGTTCGCAGGTGCGTATCCAGCCGACACTGCATGCCTCGCGGCGACTGCTTCCGCCTCAGAGCGCGACGCTCCCCGGGCCCGCGGCTACGCCACCGCAACAATCTCGGATGTTGCAACGACTTGGCGTATGAGCATACCTTCGTCAATACGCCGCTGATGTGCCCCATTTTCACGCCGTGGCGCTCACCTGAACGGCTGATTCTGCGACGAAAGCCTTGTCGGCCTGTCACTCTGCTGGGTTGATTCTCGTGTCCGTATCAGCGGTATTCGAGTTCGCAAACAGACACGGGTGAGCCCCTGATCAGGCGGCAGTTGACGCCTGACGGGCTGTGATTCCCGACAGGCCCTGCGCACAGCGCCGACGGCTGCAGACCGTCGACCGGGCATTGGCGCAAGGCCGTCGAGATGCCACTTGGCCAGTGGACACGAGAGCAGGCTCGCCCTCATCCGGGACGTACGCGGACCGAACGCCCCATCACTGCTCGGCAATGTACCGCATTCCGAGCGAGGAGGAACTCTCATGCCTATCAGCCCGAACCAAGGATCCAGCGGCGGTGGCACGCTCGTCACCATCACCGGCACCAACCTCACCGGCACCACCGCCGTGCGTTTCGGCACGCGGCTCGCCACCTCCGTCACCAATGTCTCGCCCACCCAGGTCACCGCGGTCTCCCCCTCCGGCACCGGAGCGGTCGGCGTCACCCTGACCACCTCGGGAGGGACGAGCAACCCGATCCCGTTCTACTACGTCGGGGCGCCGTTCAAGCAGTCCCTCAGCCCGGCCACCGGGTCGACCGCGGGCGGCGAGACCATCACCATCAACGGCACCGGATTCTCCAGTGCCACCAGCGTCGCCTTCGGCGCCAACACCGCGGTGCCGACGGTGGTGTCCGACAGCCAGCTCACGGTCGTGGCACCGGCCGGCACGGCGGGCTCGGTCGGTGTCACCGTCACCACGGCCGGCGGCACCAACAACGGGCTCTCGTACACCTACGTCGCCGCCCCGGTGCTGACCACGATCTCTCCGACAGGGGGGTCGGAGTCCGGCGGCACTCTGGTGACCCTGACCGGTACCGGCTTCACCACCACCAACCAGGTCACCTTCGACGGCGTCCCGGCACCGTTCACCGTGCTCTCCGACACCTCGGTGTCGGCCGCCACGCCGCCCGGGACCGGCACCGTCGACGTTGCCCTGACCAACGACGCAGGCAGCGCGACTCTCGCGGCCGCGTTCACCTACGTCGCCGGACCCGGCATCTGATCACCTCTCAGCAGCCGGCTCCCTCAGGAGCCGGCCCGTCCGGAGCGGACGTGGTGACCCCCCAGGGCCCGTCCGTCTCCAGCCCCCGGCCCGGAAACCCCCCCGGGCCGGGGGCCCTTCGCCCGCGGTCGGCAGGCAGCGGCGAGGACACCCCGATCAGCTCGCTCACCGGCCCTCGGGCCCGCCCGACCCTCTACGGAGACATCGTGAAAGACAGCGCCCCCACGGCGGGAGCAGTCCGGCCCACCGCCGTCATCGCCGCCGTTCCCGTTCTCACCTCGGTCGTACCCAGTACGGGCCCTGCGGCAGGCAACAACAACGTCGTCCTGAACGGCAGCGGCTTCACCGGAGCCACGGGCGTCATGTTCGGCACCAAAGCGGCCGTCAGCTACACGGTCGACTCCTCGACGAAGATCACCGCCGTGGCGCCGTCCGGAACCGGCACCGTCGCCGTGACCGTCAAGAACCCCGGCGGAACCAGCAACTCGGTCGCCTACACCTACGCGGCACAACCCTCCCTGACCGCCGTGTCGCCCGGCCAGGGGCCGTCCTCGGGGGGCACCACCGTCATCCTCACCGGCGCCAACCTGAGCGGGGCCACGGCGGTCACCTTCGGCAACGCCGCCGCCACCGGCTACACCGTCAACTCCGCCACCCAGATCACCGCGGTCGCCCCAGCGGGAACAGGCGCCGCACCCATCACCGTCACCACGCCCGGCGGTACGAGCGGCCCCGTCTACTTCTTCTACCTCAACGCGCCCACCGTCACCGCCGTGTCGCCCGGCCAGGGGCCGTCCTCGGGCGGTACCACCGTCATCCTCACGGGGGCGGACCTGAGCGGGGCCACGGCGGTCACCTTCGGCAACGCCGCCGCCACCAGCTACACCGTCGATTCCCCCACCCAGATCACCGCGGTCGCCCCAGCGGGAACAGGTTCCGTCGCCGTGACCGTCACCGGTCCGGGCGGCGTCAGCAACTCCGTCATCTACACCTACGTGACCGCACCGGTCCTCAGCTCCCTCGTCCCCGCCCAGGGGCCCACCGGCGCCGGCGCCTCCATCACTCTCACCGGCAACGGCCTGACCACCACGACCGCCGTCCACTTCGGTGCCACACCCGCGGTATTCACCGTGCTGTCCGACACCACGGTCACCGCGCTCGTCCCGGCGGGGGCGCCCGGCCCGATTTCTGTCAACGTGACCACGATCGGCGGCACCAGCAACTCCCTCGTTTACACGCGTGTCGGCGCTCCCGTGATTTAGCGGCTCTGGTGGGACCGCTTTTCCCCGGGCGGTCCTCCGCCGCTTTTCTTGCCGAAATGCGTGGCCCAAGTGGGTTGACTGGGCCTAAGCCTCCCCGGAATGCGCGTATCTGCGGCGTAGCGTGACGCTCCCAGGCCAGTCATGACGGACCTCCGTCCTGACCGATCAAGGAGTTGAAACTGTGAAGCGCTCGCAATTCCGAAGAACGTGGAAGCCGGGCACCATCGTGGCGCTGGCCGCGGTAGTGGGCCTTGCCTCACCGGCGGCGGCCGCGACCTCGACCACGACGGTCACGGCATCACCCTCGGCAGCGTACGTCGGGGCACCCGTGACGCTGACCGCGACCGTGACCTGCGACGTGGATCCCAGCGGAAATGACCTGGGCGTGACGTTCTGGGACGGGGGGAACATCATCGACTCGAGGACTGTCGGCGCGAACGGACAAGCGGTGCTTTCGACCTCCTTCGCGACCGCCGGCTCTCACAAGATCACGGCCGCCTACAACGGCAACGGCACCTGCGACGCTTCGAACGGCGAGACCACCGTCGAAGTCTCGGCACTGCCCGTACCCCCTACGCCACCCGCGAACGGGCTCTGCCTCCTCACCTGCAGCAGCCTGTTCGGTTTCTCCGTCGGTGACATCCACCAGCACGTCGAAGTGCACTGACCCGCCTGACGGCTCAGCGGCATCGACCCGGCACGCGTTCCGCGTTCCCTCCAACTGGGCAGGACGCTACGCCGGGCACCCTCCCACCTGCAGCGAGCACGGCAACGTCCACCTCCCGGTCAGCGCGGGCAAGGGTTAACCTCGCGCATTCCTGAGGTGGCCTGTCCGAGGCTTGATCAAATTGGCGAGGAGTGCCCCTGACCTGGAACGGTGGGACTTGTATAGGGTCCTGCTCGCGTCAGGAAAGCGGCACTCCTCGGGTGAAGAAGCGTTGCGCGTCGTACCCGCATGTCCGCGTCGAGGGCGGTGGCTGACCGGCGCTCTCCCAGGCAGGGGCCGTGCTGCTGGTCAAGACGGTCCGCAGGACCGGTCTGGACGCGGCGACATCAACGGCATGGGCGCCCTGGTGCAAGCCGTGGGCGGTGCACGATCCGGGCAAGATCCTGCTGAATGTGGCGCTTTCGGTCGCCTGGGCGGTGACTGCCTGGCCGATGTGGGCTGGCTGCGGGCCCAGCCGGCCGTGTTCTGGCCGGTGGCCTGCGACCCGACCGTTTCCCGCCTGATCGACACGCTCGCCGCGAACGGCAAGCGCGCTCTGACCGCGATCCGCGCCGCACGGGCCGAAGTGCGCGAGCACGTCTGGAAACTGGCCAGGCAGCGCCGGATGCGGGTGATCAGGTGACCGTGGATCTGGACGGCATCCTGGTGATCGCGCACTCGGACAAGGAAGATGCGGCGGCAACCTGGAACAAGACGTTCGGCCACCACCCGCTGCCGGGGTTCGTCGATCACGGATCCGACGGCAGCGGGGAGCCGGTCGCGGGCCTGCTGCGGCTGGGCAACGCGGCTCCAACACCGCCACCGACCACATCACCAACGCTCAACTCGCGCCGGCCCGGATGCCCAAGACCTGCCGGCGAGGACAGCAGACGCTGATCCGCTGTGATTCCGGCGGCGGAACACACGAGTTCGTGGCCTGGCTCGCCCAGCGCGGCCGCTGACTGTCGCATTCGGTCGGCATGACCCTCGTTGCCGTGCGGCAGCGCCGCCTCGACGTCCGCGTTCCTAAGAACCTGGTACCGCACCTCTTGAATCTGTAGGGACATTTTTGTGACCAACGCTCCCGTCGTACGGCGTTGCCGTGTCCCTCGACGGCGCCTGAGCTCAGAAGGCGCCGACGTGGCCATCACCCCTCCCCGCCTCCGCGCGCACGTCACCACCGACGACAAGAGGAACCCGCGTGGGGCCGAATTCTTACCAGACGCTGACGCGACGGCCGACCAGCTGCCTCCGCCACGCTCCACCAGCGACCCTGGTCCCCTCGCCACCGATCCGCAGTGGTGATGGTCGCAGACCCGCGAGGAGCCGGATATGAGCAGGCCCAAGCAGCTCACCAACAACATGGCGAAGACAAGGAGCCCTCTGCATGTCATAGGCGCCGGATTCCTCGCGACCACGGCGGGTGGAACGACGGTGACCGTTGCCTTGGCCGATCACTCCGTCATCGTGCAGGGCGACGCGCCAGCCGATTCGCTCGCTTCTTGGGGCTCTCTCGTCCACGACGACCGGTGAGGCCGGCTGACTGCGGTCAGCACGAGCGGCGGGACGGCGACGTCCCGAACGCTGACCAACAAGCCGACTCCCGGGGCTTCATGATCACCCAGACTGCCGCTTGCAGACGGGCGATGCGTGGGTCGCCGCGACGGCGGGGTGGTGGAGGTGTGCGCACCCCCGCGATGGCAGGCATTCGGGCGGTGGCGACCGCTGCCGTCGCGGGCGCGGGAAGGGCACGTCCCCTCAATGGGTGGCGTGTTACGCCGATTCACTTGTCGGAGCCACAGCACCCTGATCCCATGGGTTCTGGTGCGGTCATCCGTGCAGTTCCGGCTCGGGTGACCACGCCGATTTCGCCCCTCTGGAAGACGTTGCACCCGGTGTCGTACCAGAGCCGCACCATGCGCGGGTAGGGGGTGGCCGTCAGGGCCGGGAAGGTCCGTCCGGTGAAGCGGTGACCGGCGACCACTCTCAGCGGAGGCCTGAGCCGGGTGGCCATGGTCACCATCCCGTCAGCAGCAGGTGGTTGAGGAGCAGGGCGAGGGCAGCCTGTGCGGTGAGCCAGGCGCGGCGTCTGCTCAGGAACGCGCATGCCGGGATCAGCCACATCGCGAACGGCAGCCAGATGCGCTCGGTTTCCGCTTTGCTCATGCCGGAGAGGTCGGCGGCGAGGAGCGCGAGCAGGGCGGCGAGGGCGAGCAGGGCGAGGCGGGGTTCGGCGTCGGAGCGGCGCAGCCACGTGCGAACACCCTGGCGGATGGGAGCCGAACCGGCTCGTCGCAGCCCGGCCACCGTCGCCGGACCCACGACGAGCGCCGTGCACGCGAGGTTCGCCCACACCCAGTAACCGTACGGCCGGATACCACCGGCCCCTTGGTAGTAGCGGGTGACCAGCAGGTGATACGCCTCCCACCAGTTGAAGCCCGCGAACGTGAACACGACCGGGGCGACGACGAATCCGGCGAGGACGTAGGGGAGGGGGCGGAGCCGTCGGGAGCCGAGCAGCAGGACGCCACCGGCGATCACCGCGAACAGTGTCAGCCCGTACGAGAGATACATGGTGAGGCCGAAGAGGAGCCCGGAGGCGAGACCTGTCGACCGGGGCCGGTGTCCCGTGGCCGCCAGGGCGAGGAACGCGATCGCCCAGGCGGCGACCGCCGCGAAATATCCGTCCGCAGAGGTGCCCATCCACACGGCCGCCGGTGCCAGGACCAGGAAGGGCGCGGCACGGCGGGCGAGCGCCTCCCCGGACAGCACTCGTACGGTGACGAGGACCGCCACCACCGCTGTCGCCCCGACGGTGATGCACCAGACGCCCGCCCATGCCCCGCCGCCCAGCCCGATCCGATCGAGGAGGACGAAGGTGAGGGTCGCCGCGGGGGGATGTCCGGCGACATGCGCGGGCCAGGCGTCGGGTGAGTGGATCAGGATGTGGTGAGTGAAGTCCCGCAGGGCGGCGGGGATGTCGTGGAAGCGGTTGACGGGGTCGATGACCTGGAGGTACTCGTACTTGGTCGTGAGCCGACGGGCGATTCCGCGCTGCCACCCGTCGACCAGGGCGAGCGAGAACGTCCACGCCATGGCGGTGCCCCAGGCAGCGCACAGCAGCGCGCGCCAGGGCAGCCGGGCGGCGAGGAGCGGCCCGTACGCGACGACCACGACGGCCACCACGATCGCGGCGGGGGTGCCGGGGCCGACATGCGGCTCCCAATGACCGTACAGCGGCGGCCAGCTGACATGAAGGTTTCCGTAACGGTGTTCCATGGCAGTGCCGATCACAGCCGCCGTTGTGACGAGCAGCGCTGCGGCCAGGGCCGCGGACAGGTCACGCAGAAGATCGCGGTTCACACCGGCACGCTAGGCCGGGGAATGCCGGATGAGGCTCCGGTGAGCCTGGACGTCAGCATTTCGTCATGAGTTGCGGGCCCCGCCCTCGACCCGTACCGCCCTACGGCATCGGGACTTGCGCGACCATCGGCTCCCCACCTCGCCCGGTTTCTGGCGCAGCCCGCTGCGCAGTCCCTGGTTCACTTCCGTGGTCGGTATCGTGCTGCTCGACGGGTCACGGTGCCCTTCATAAGGGGCCTTGTGTCGTACGCCGCGTAGCCCTCGTGGGAGCTGCCGGGTCGGAGACGACCCCACCCGCTACGCCTGCGCGAAGGCTCGCAAGGACTACGTCGGCACCGGCCCCATCACCTGGGTCTCCGGCAAGAGCCACATCGTCCAGGCCCGCTACGTCCGCAACAACCGGCTTGCTGACGCCCTGCAACGCCAGGCGTTCTCCGCCGTGAAGGCCTCACCCGGCGCCCGCCACTACTACGACAAGCAGCGCGCCCGCGAGACCGGCTACAACCCCGCCCTCCGCCAGGTCGGCAACCTCCACGGATGCCTCAAGACCCGCACCCGCTACGACGAAGCGACCGCCTGGTCACACCACGCCCACCCCCATGCCGCTTGACACCGAACGACATGGGTGTCCGACCTGCCGCCGGTGAACGACAAGGCCCCCGGACACGGGCCGACTCGGCTTCTACCTCTTCGTCGACGAGCTAGGTGGCGACCTCGGCTCTTGTAGTCTCCGGCTGGGGTCCGGACAGCAGCCGCGGCACCATGCAGGCGGGCGAGCGCCGTCATGTCGGCGAGCGGGGTGCGCACGGTCGTCAGACGCGGAGTCACCCGGTCCGCGAAGGGCAGATCGTCGTAGCCGACCAACGCTGACGTCGTCCGGAATGCGCAGCCCGAGCGACACGGCCGCGCGATAGGTGCCCACCGTCTGATGTTGCTGTCGGCGAAGACCGACATCGTGCCGTCGGCGACGCCGGTAGCTCCGGAGCGTGCCGATGCGCGAGGCCGTGGGTGAAGTCGCCGTAGCGCACAAGGCCCGGATCAAAGGGGATCCCGGCTTCTTCCAGCGCCGAGCGGAGGATGCCGAGGCGGCCCTGCTCCTCCTGCTGGCGGGGGTGAGTTCGGGCATGACGTTCAGTTCTTACGTGTCCATGACGCGCAGCGTGAACAGCGGCCAAGCGCCGACCACTCAGGTGAGGCTGGGGGCATCCGGGCGGCGAGTGATACGCATCGCCGCTGGGCCAAGAACCACGTCGTGACATCAGGAGTTCTCATGCGAGCAGATCACAGGCGCGGCCGAAGCCGCCGCAACGCCATCATGGCGGTCACGGCGCTGCTGGCAGGGGGCGGTGGCCTCGTAGCCGTGAACTACGCCGCCAACGCCTCCAACGTCACCGCCACCGCTCCTACAACGCGGTCAGCCCAGACGATCAGCTGCCCGGACGTGAAGGGCAAGCTGCCGGCCGTCCCCCAGCAGGCACAGGCCGAGGTGGACCGGAACCTGCAGTTGCTGGACCTCCAGACCGCGGAGGCCAACCAGCGGCTGGTCGACACCCGTGGGCAAGGGGGCCCGAACTTTGTACAGAACGCGATCCTCGGACCTCTGACAGAGAAGAGGAAGGCGACCATCGACCGGATCGCCATCGCCATCGGGCGGGCGGCCGCCAAGCCCACAGGGCTGGACGCTCTCGCCGCCTGCAACCTCGGTCTCGACGCACCCGGGACCCAGACATCCGGGACCGGGGCTGCGAGCCAGAGCCCCGGCGGCGCCCAGGGCGACGGAGGCGACACCGGACAGCAAGGAAACAGCTCCGGCGCCGCAGGACAGAGCAACGACGGGCCCACCGCGGCCGACTTCGTGGACATCACCAAGGTGGCCCCGAACGTGCGCCGGGTCCGCCGGCAGGCAGGCGCCTCGACCGGAGCCTTCACCTCCCGATGCGGAGTCAACAAGCAGGGACAGCACAACTCGGACAACGACATCGTGGCTCCCGGTGTCAGCAACGGCGCCCACCACGTCCACGACTACGTGGGCAACCGGAGGGTCGACTTCAACTCGACCAACGAGTCCCTCAGCGCCCAGGGAACCTCCTGCACCAACGGCGACCAGTCCGCGTACTACTGGCCCGTCCTGCGGGACACCACCCGTCAGGGCCCCGACGCCAACGACCTCGGCGGTGGCGCCGAGGGCAACAAGGGAGCCATCCTGGTGCCCTCGACGGTCACGATCACCTACCAGGGCAGCCCCACCGGCAAGGTCGTGGCGATGCCACGCTTCCTGCGGATCATCACCGGTGACGCCAAGGCGTTCACCAACGGGACCAAGAACGCCAACGCCCACTGGAGCTGCACCGGCTTCGAGAACAAGGTCCAGCTCACCGACAAGTACCCGATCTGCCCCAGCGGCAGCAAGGTGGTGCGCAGCTTCGCCTTCCAGAGCTGCTGGGACGGCAGGAACATCGACAGCGCCGACCACCGCAGCCACGTCGCCTTCGCCGACGCAGGCGGCAACTGCGCAAGCGGCTTCAAGGCCATCCCGCAGCTGACCATGCGGCTCACCTACAAGACCCCTGCGGCACCGAACTTCGCCGTCGACGGCTTCCAGGGACAGCAGCACAACGCCATCACCGACCACAACGACTTCATCAACGTGATGAACGACCGGCTCATGAACCAGGCGGTCTCCTGCATCAACTCAGGGCGCCGCTGCGCCTGACCCGACGCCCGGGCCGCCACTCCCCCGGCCCCAGGACCTCAGAGCCATCGACTGGAGACGCCATCCGTCCACAAGGCTCGTGAAAGTCCTCTGCTCCGGCCTCGCCGCATGAGCGGCGAGGCCGGTGTCGTGTCTGAGGGATATCACCCCAGCGGGCGCTTTCCAGAGTTTCGCGGCACCACGCAAGATCTTACGAAGCCCTTACGCGGCCGCCTCAAGTGATGTAACACACCTACGATCGCAGCGTGTTGACCATCCGAAACATCACCCTCGCCACTGTCGCGCCCCTTGTGCTGGCCGCGGCGGGCGCCGCGCACCCGCATGGCCTGTCCAGGTCGACAGCCACGGACTGGACACAGTTGCACATCGCACTGCTGCCGATCTTTCCGCTGCTTACGCTCGGCCTCCTCGTCCCTCTGTGGCACCGCCCCCGGCCTGACGTCGGGGGCTTCGCCACGGTGGTGGCCTGGGCGAGTGCGTTCACCTACGCCGCCTTCTACACCGGTCTCGACGCGGTGGCCGGTATCGCGGCGGGAACCGCGGTCGAGCACGCTGCCGGGACAGCGAACATAGGGCCGATCAAGTACCCGCTCTACGACGCGGGTGAGTCGCTCGGGCAGGTCGGTGCCTACGCCCTCATCGTCGCTGTCGTGGCCACGGCGGTCGCGCTCTTCCCCAAACACGGCGTGCGAGTTGTTCCCGGCACGGTGGTTCTCCTGGTGGCCGGCTGGTCCTTCACGGACAGCCACATCTTCTGGCCCCGCGGCGTATGGACCATGCTCGGCTTCGCACTGGGCTTCGCTCTGCTCGCCGCCGGGACCAGAGGGAGCGAATCCGTCCCGCGCCGCGCCTGAGCGGGACGGGACTTCCTCCCCCACCCCGTCGCCCTCTTCCGGGAGCCGACCGAGCGGTAGGGCCCCGAGCGGTTCACCGACGAGCAGGGCCGGAACCGCGGAGGCCCGGCGCCGCCTCCTTGATGGTCGCGCACTCCGGCGGGCGGAAACCATCGTCTCCCGCGACATACACACCTGACCTGCACCTTCCTCTGGTATGGCAACACCCGCCTCCGTTAGGTCTGTCTCGATCTTGCGGGTCGGCGGGGCAGGAGCTGATGGCAGGTGGCGCAGATGCCGGTCCAGCAGTTCGACAGGTCCTGGATGGCCTCGAGGGTCTGATAGAGGGTGAGGCTCGCGTCTCGGCTTCTTGGGTGCAGTCGTTGCTCGGTGAGGAACCCGTGGACGACGGCAGGGTGGCGTGGTGGCGCCAGCCGTTCCAGGAGCGGCTTCGAAGGGGTCCCGGCAGGCCGTGTTTGAGTTCCTGGTAGTCGTGCTCGATGCGCCAGCGGATCTTGGCCAGGCGGACCAACTCGGCGATGGGGATGTCTTCGAGCAGGTCTGACAGCCAGAACCGGGCCGGCTTGCTGTCACCGTCGCACCATTCGGCCAGGAACCACACGGTGGGCAGGACACCGTCCCACCGGCCGTACTCAGCCACCGCGGCGCCCTGAACAGGCGGCGGGAGCGCACCCCGGCCGGCCGGACCCGCACCCGCAAGAGTGCGAGCGCATCGAGCCGCGGGAGCCTTCCCAGCGGGCCACCTGCTGAACGCTCGGCATCCGGCTGCCAGGGCCGGTTGTGCTGCCGGCACCGGCGGGCGGCCGCTGCCGGACCAAGGTGGGGCGGCGGGGGCCGCGTCGTGCGGCTGCACGATCAGATCGGCCCGGATGCCGTCCACGTACCGGGATCTCCCGGCCGGCCAGCGCGTGGCGGAAGTCGGCGTTCTGTCCGTAGCCGGCGTCGGCCACCACCACCGGCGGCACCAGACCTCACCCCGCCGGCTCGTTCAAGGCGTCCAGGGCGAGGCGTCACTTCTCCCGGTGCCCGATCTCCTCCGGCACCCCGCTCCGACGGCGGCATACGGCATCGTCCGCCCACTCCTGGGGCGGGAACGGCCTCCAGTGCAGCGGGACCGATGCGGCGTCGGTGACCCGTGCACGCTGGCTGCGACCTGGCAGTTGGCCTGCTTGCCCAAAGTGCCGCAGCGCTGGTGCGCGGCCCCGACCGACATCCGGCCGTCCTTGGGGAACGACACGTCGTCGACCGCCCACCCATGCGGGCCGATCAGCGGCACCATCCGCTCCGCGATCCGCCGCTGTCCTGACGGCCGGGGCTGCGACCACCGCCTTCGCCCTGCACCGCCGCAGAACCGGGCCAGGAACCCGATCGCGGCCGGCTGGACCCGATTACGAGGACGGCACCCCGGTCCTGGCCTGGCACTTCGACACCGACGTGGTGAAGGCCGAAGCTGCTGTCGACAGCTGGTACGCACTGCTGACGTCACTCGCCGCCGACCAGGCGGACGCCGGACAGGCCCTGATCCACTACAAGGGCCAGGGCGCGGTCGAGCGCAGATGCCACGACTTCAAGGGCCCGCTCGCGGTCGCGCCGATCTTCGTGCAGCACAACCGGCGAGTCGCCGCACTGATCCACGTCATCTGCCTGGCCCTGCTGGTCTTCTGCCTCATTGAGCGGCAGGTCAGACGGGCGCTCGACCCCGAGCAGACCATGAGCGGCCTCTACCCCGACAACCGCCGCGTCCGCGCCACCGGCCGCATGATCTTCTACCACCTCGGCGAACTCACCCTGCGGATCGGCAACGTCACCGACCCGCCCACCGTCCAGATCAGCCGCGGCATCCAACTCCAACTCCTCGACCTCCTCGACCTCCTCGACCTCCTCGACCTCCTCGACCTCCTCGACCTCCTCGACCTCCTCGACACCGACATCGGACAAACCCGCTGGCCACAAACCTGAAACGGTGACCCGCGAAGTCCGGGGCCAGACGCCCGACTGCCTCCAGCACACCTTCGACGGCCCCGGTCGCCTACGTGCGCCAGGGCCGTCGCCGCTGCTCCTCTGGGGGACTGCGTCCGCCCCGTCGCGCCGATGGCAAGGGGCACCGGACGGACGCCGTTGTGCGCCCGGTCGCGGCGAAGGGCCACCGTCGGGGCAGGCTGCCCGACGGCGGTGTGCCCCCAGCCCCTTGCCCCCTTGACTCTCCTGGGAATCAGCGCCGAGTGGCTCGCGTGGCGGCCAGTAGCACCAGGGCGACGACCTGGATGGCGACCACAACCGTGATCAACAGGGGGATCGAGTAGCCGTACAGGCCGCCGGCCAGTGCGCCGCCGGCCAGACTGGCCGCGCCGACAACGCCGGCGAACAGGCCGTAGGCGGTCGCCCGCCGTCCGCTGGGCACCAAATCCGCGACGGTGGCGCGCAGAGTGGACTCCTGGATGCCCATGACCGCGCCCCACATCAGGGACCCGGCCACCGCGATCGCGACCGTATTGGTGAACGCCAGCATCACGACTGCGGCGGTCAAGGGCGGCAGCGCCATCAGCACGCGAGCGCCGTGGAGGTCGTACAGCCAGCCGGTCACCAGTGCGGCCAAGGCGTCGACGGCCATGGCGGCGGCGTAGAGCACCGGCACCCAGGCCGCTGCCATGAGGTGCCGCTCGACAAGGTGGTACGACAGGACGCCGAAGGTGGCGAACCCGGCTGTGGTGGCGGCGGTGAACGCCGCGTACGTCCAGAAGGCGGCCGGAAGACGGCCGTCGGTCTCCGCCGCCTCGCCCGTGTTCGCTGTCGCCTCCCGCTCGTACACCTCCGGGTCCGGCACCCGGGCCCGCAGCCACACCAGCAGCCCCAGCACCGCAACACCCGGAACAGCGAGCACGCCCAGCGCCGGTCCGTAGTCGCCACCGGTAATCGCGAGCATGCCGGCCACGACGAGCGGTCCGACCAGCGCGCCGACCTGGTCCATCGCCTCGTGCACGGCGAAGCCGCGCCCGCGCCCGGTCGCCGCGGTGGCGTGCGACAGCATCGTGTCCTTCGCGGGCGAGCGCACCGCCTTGCCCACCCGTTCGGCGATCACCAGCGCGCACGCCGCCCAGAGCACGCCGACCACGCCCAGCAGGGGTACGGAAGCCACGGTCAGTGCGTACCCGGCAATCGCCAGGCCCCAGAAGCGGCGTGTCCGGTCCGCCAGCGGCCCTGAAACCAGCCGCAGGCCCAGAGATGCTGCTTCCCCGGCGCCCGTTACCACTCCGACCACCAGCGCCGACGCACCGAGTGAGGCCAGCAGGGGGCCGGTGATCGAGCGGGCACCCTCGTAGACGAAGTCCGCGAGGAGGCTGACCGTGCCGAACCAGACGACGAACCGCCAGGGCCCCATCCGGGTCGGCCGCTGGGCGGACGCTCTGGTCACGCCAGCGCCTCGGCGAAGGTGACCCCGACGAACACCGCGCCCAGCCCGGCCACCACGCTCGCGATCACGTTGGCGGCGGCGAAGAACCGCGGCCCGTCCTCGGCCAGCCGCAGCGTCTCGTACGCGTACGTCGAGTACGTCGTCAGCGTCCCGCAGAGCCCGGTACCGAGCAGCACCTGCACCTGCGAGGAGGTCGGCCCGGCCACCACCGGCCCGCTCAGCAGGCCGAGTGCGAAGGAGCCCACGACGTTGACGGTGAAGGTGCCCCAGGGGAAGACGGTGTCGTGCCGTTTCTGCACGGCCCGGTCGGTCAGGTACCGCAGCGGAGCGCCTATCGCGCCGCCGGCTACTACGAGCAGCCGGTTCACGCGTTGCTCCCCCTGCCCGCGATGGGGGTGCCCCCGATCGAACGAAGTCGAGACGGGGCGAGGATGACCTCGCAGTCGTCGAGGATCACCAGTCTCTCGGAGACGAGTTCGTCGAGCTCCGGCAGAAAGGCGCGCACCAGTTCCTCGGTGTCCACGATCACGATCGCCACCGGCAGGTCCTCGCTCAGCGACAGCAGCCGCGAGGTGTGGATCAGCGACCACTCCGAAGCCCTCAATCCCCCGAAAGACGGAGGCGCCTGCCGGCCCTGCGCGGTGCACGCGGTGCACGATCTCCGAGTACAGCGGCTTGTGGTGCCAGGTGTCGTTCTCCCCGATGAAGACCGTCACCCGCAGTGCCCTGCCTGTCAGCCTGGTCATCACTGCCTCCATGCCAGAACGCGGCGCGTCGCCGTCACCGCGAGCCATACGGCGGCGAGCGCCACCAGCAGCGTCGCCGCGAGATGAGCCAGACCCGTGCGGGCGTGGCCCGAGTCCACAAGTGTCTGAATGTCGGCGGCGTACGTCGAGAAGGTCGTGAAGCCGCCCAGGACACCGATGCCGAAGAACGGTCGCGCCAGCCGGTGCGCCGCCCGCACATCCGTGATCACCACCATGAAGACGCCGATCACCGCACAGCCGACGGCGTTGATCCCAAGGGTGGTCCAGGGGAACGCGCCGGCCGAGGCCGGCCAGAGATGGCGACGCCCCGTACCGGGCGGAAGCCCCAATACCGCCGCCGAGCGCCACCACTGCCACGATCGGTCCCTGTGCCCGCCGGGACTGCTGCCGTTGGGCGGGCACGTGCAGATCGACGTCGGGGTCCGTGGGTTCGTCCACCGCCTGGGGCTTCGGGACTGTCATGAACGTACGTCTCCTACTCGCCGGGGCCCACGCACAAGCGGGCACACACCATCGCAAGTAGGGACTGTCGGCGGCACCTATGCCGCGGTTCGGGTACGGCGAGCCCCACCGCCGCGCAGTCATCGCGGATAGCCGCGCGGGGACAGCGTAGCGCGCCATCCGTTGCCGGGCCGGGGGCGGCCGCCTGCCGGCGCGAGCACACGTGTCACGGATGAACCGCTCCGGGATCGGTGGAGGCTCTATGCGTTGACTCCAGCCGCCGGTTGGGGCTGGTGTTGAGCGTAGTGGTTGGTCTCGTGCTCGTGGGGCGGGATGTCGCCGATCGCTGTGTGGAGGCGCTGGTTGTTGAACCAGAACGCGGCGACCTCGGGCCACCAGCGGTCGACGTGGTGGCGAGCTGGCGGACTTCAGGGATGTCGGAGTCCGCGCACCAGGTGAGGAACTTCCAGCGGGCGTTGCCAACTTGGTGGCGGTCGGCTCCGGTGCGGGCCAGGGCGAGGAGGGTGCGCAGGTTCTCCTTGGCTATCCAGGCCGTCAACAGTGTCTGCCCCATCTTCCCCTCGCCCAGGAGCGTGTTCCACATCGTGGCGAACTGGTCGTCGGTGAGGTCCTCGCGGCCCAGCACAAGCCGCCGTCTGGCCTTCCACTCCGGGTCGCCCGCCCGTCCGCGCCTGCCGCGGGTCTCGGCGGTGGTGCGGCGCCTGACCATGAACAGCATCTTGTTGGCGAGCTGGCCCACGTGGAAGTGGTCGACCACGACAGTGGCGTGCGGCAGGCCGATACGGATCGCGGCGCGGTAGGTGGCCGACATGTCGATGGCGACGTAGCCGATGCCCCTTCTCCAGTCCAGGTCGGTGGTGGCGAGCCAGGCCAGGACGTCGGCGACGGTGCGGCCCTCGACCTGTCCGAGCAGCCCGCCGTGACCGAGGGCGTCGCCGAAGCCGGTGTGCCACCGGTCCCGGGTCAGGCGCCACTTGCCGGTATCCGCATCCCGTTCCCAGCGGGGCCGTCCGCGCCGGGTCTCGTCGATGCCCAGGACTGTGACCTGCGGCAGTGTTGCCTCGGCGACGTCGCGGGCCTGCGTGCGGAAGGCTTCCATCACGGTCGGCCAGGACAGATGCAGATCCCGCGCGGCCTGGATGACCGTGGAGCCGGCATCGCGTATGCGGCGCCCGGCCTCACCCCGCAGCCGGCCGGTCAGCCTGGCACCGGCCGGAATCTGCGGGATCTGCTCGGTGAAGGACCGGCGAGGGCAGCCGGCCTCGCGGCACCACCAGCGGCGCTTGTGCCGGCGGAACTCCAAACCGCTCTCGCCGTAAGGGAGATCGCGCGGGCGGGTCACCGCCGAGCCCTTCACCCGGGTGGCGAACACTCCGCAGGCCGGGCAGGCCCTGGCTGTCTCGTCGGCCGTGACCAGGTGAACTCGGCGCCTTCCGTCGGCCAGCCGCTCGACCCGCGCGACGGACACCCCCTCGAGGTCGAGCAGCAACGTCGTATCGTTGAGCAAGCCCGCGGCTCCTGCATGATCGTTCTGCGTTGAGAACAGGGATGATCACGCAGGTCCACAGGCATCCTGCATCCGGGGCCGTGCCCGAATGCGTCACGACAATCGGCCGGGTGTGGTTCGCTGCTGGGGTGACTCAGGACTTGGAGATCGTCGCATTCGAATCCGCCGAGGCATTCCAGGCATGGCTCGGCGAGAACCACGCCGTCTCGTCCGGCATCTGGCTCAAGCTTCGCAAGAAGGGCCCCGGAATCGTCGCGCTGGACTACGCCCAGGCGCTCGACGTGGCACTCTGCTACGGCTGGATCGACGGCCAGAAGGCCAAGTTCGACGACCAGTGGTGGCTCCAGCGGTTCACCCCGCGCAAGCCGCGCAGCAAGTGGTCCAAGGTCAACCGGGACAAGGCGGCCGCCCTGATCGAGCAGGGCCGGATGCATCCCCAGGGGCAGGCCGAGGTCGACCGCGCCAAGGCGGACGGCCGCTGGGAGGCGGCCTACGACGGCGCGAAGACCGCCACGGTGCCGGACGACCTCGCGGCGGCCCTGACCGCCGACCCGGCCGCGGCCACGTTCTTCGAGACGCTGGACCGGCAGAACCGCTACGCGATCCTGTACCGGGTCCAAGACGCCAAGAAGCCCGAGACCCGGGCGCGCCGGATAGAGAAGTACGTAGCGATGCTGGCGAAGGGCGAGAAGCTGCACCCGTAGTCCCGAAGAGGGACCGCAGCCGTGTAGTACCCCGGGGCCCGGCGCGCCTGCGGCCCCGGTCTGGCGAGTGGAGCCGCCACCGCGGCGGCCGGGCCCCATGGTGATGCGGTCTCCGGGCTCGTGTTCGGCATTCTGGCCGGGCTCGCCTACGCCGGATACCTCTCCCTCATGCGTGTCGGCAGCGGAATCGGGTCCGCTGCCATTCCCGTGTGTCTTTCCACCACCTCAACTGCCGTCGTCGCGGCCGTGATCGGCGGGCTGTGGGGCGGGGTGGACCCCACGCCCCCATGGGGAGCCCTCGGTTGGTTGACCGCGCTTGCCCTTATCGGGCAGGTGCTCGCCTGGCTCGTGATCACAGCCGCCCTGCCGAGGCTCCAGCCGTCGGTCAGTGCCACTCTCCTTCTTCTCCACCCGGCGCTGGCCATCCTCATCGGGTTCGGAATCGGGGAACGCCCCACCGTGATGCAGTTGATCGGCTGCGCGGTCGTGATCGGGACCGTTTGGTTCACGACACGCCAGGGCCCGTCCAAAGGCGCGGCACTCCGCACGAGGTAGAGGCACGCTTGTCCAGATCCGAACATGGTGCGAGGAGCCTAGATGTTGCGGGTCATGACGTTGTCGCCGGTGCTGTTGGCAGCGACTTGGGGGTAACTGCGCAGGACGAGGGAGGTGGTGACCGGTCCGTTGCGGGCGACGGAGTCCACGAGTTGCTCAAGGCGTTCGGCGTGAGAACAGTGCACGTCCAACAGCAGGCAGTCCTCACCGGTAACGCGGAGGCTCGAGACGACCTCGGGAGTCCGGGCGGCGAGGGTGAGTGCTTGGGACGGTTGCGCGTGAATGGTGCGTAGCCGGAGGACGGCATGGATGTTCGGCGCCACTGCGACTGGGGCGACGACGGCGCGGTAGCCGGTGATGACCCGGTTCTTGTCCAGGCGTTGGATGCGGGGGCCGGCTGCCGGTTGGGCCAGCCCGACCCGGCGTCCGACCTCGGCTCCGGTGAGTCGGCCGACCGTCGAGGACGGTGCGGTGGCGCGGCGCGCAGAACGTGGTGGCCCGGCCGTCCAGGACCACGGTGACCTCGCTCGTGGGGACGTCGGTGGTGGTGTCGCCCCGTTCCGTCGCCGGCCGGCCGGGTGGCGCGGGTGGCTCGTCGTCCGCGTGGAACAGCTCCTGGTGGACGCTGTCGGCCGGGACGCCGAGGCCGGAGAGCATGGCGCGGGCGTCTCGGACCATGCAGCATGTCCAAGATGGCCCGGTCGATCCCGTCGAGTGATTCCGTCATTGCCGCCCCCACCTTCTTTGAGATCGCTTGCTGAGTTTGGTAGCTGCCGCTGATCCATCGAGAATCGCTCCAGGGTGCGCCCCGAAGTGCGAGGGTCACGACTGGAAGGGCAGTAAGCGATGGTCGCGTACGTCATCATCCCCGGGATCGACGGCTCGGATGAGAGGCACTGGCAGAGCTTGTGGGAAAACCAGTGGGGAGTCTCTGCGGTCCGGATCGCACCGGCCTCGTGGAGCATGCCGGACCTGCCGGACTGGGTTGCCGCGGTTCAGGCAGCCTACGAGATCGCTTCTCGGCATGACGGCCAGGTGGCGCTGGTGGCTCATAGCCTTGGCTGCTGGGCAGCAGCTCAGTGGCTGGACAGGGTGCGACCCGATGGGGTTGCGGCGTTCCTGGTCGCGCCGCCCGATCCCCAAGGACCGGCGTTCCCACGTCAGGCCGCATCAACGTTCCTGGACCTGTCCGCTCGCCCCTTGTCCTGCCGGAGTCTGATGGTGGCCAGCGACGACGACCCCTACTGCGACCCGGCGACGTCCGCCTCATTCGCGCACGAGTGGCAGGCCCAAGGGCATCTCCTCGCAAGCCACGGCCACATCAATTCCGACAGCGACCTCGGCGACTGGCAGGCCGGCCGGAAACTCCTTCGCACGCTCGTCGACCGCTGAGATGACCGATCCGACGCGCAGGCACCACAGCCTCGCGTCGACGCCGGCTCCCTCCCCGCGCAGAATGCCCGCGCGCATGCCGCATCGCAATGCCTCGTTGTCTCCCGACGGCCGGCGCCGTCTGTTCGACCGCTGCCGGACCCGCCCGATCACCCACCTCGCCGTAGGAATGGGAATCTCTCGCGCATGCGCGTCGAGTGGGCCGACCGCTTCCGCCGCCATGGCGACGCCTCCTGGATCGCGCCCAGCGCCACACCGGCAAGCCACAGCAACGGACACCGACGTCGTTTCCCGGCGTGGGTCGGCGCAAGAAGGAGACGGAACGTGGCAGCTACGTCCATCTACGCTCCGCGGTCGACAGGTACAGCCGCCTCGCCTCCACCGAAGCACTGCAGGACGAGAGGACAGCCATCGCGATCGGTTTCCTGCACCGGGCGAGGGCGTGGTTCGCCGCGCACGGGATTACCAAGATCGAGCGGTTCGTCACCGACAACGGCTCCCGCTACCGGGCAGGCGTGTTCGCCCGTGCCCTGCTCGGGGCCCCGAACCAACGGATCACCCGTACACGCCACGGCATAACGGCAAGGTCGAGAGGTAGAACCGCATCCTTGCTGAAGGGTTCCTCTACTCCCTGACCTGGCCATCGGAACAGCACGTGCCGACGCCCTGGCAGTCTGGAACGTCCACTACGACTACCACCGGCCACACACCGCTGTCGGTAGCCGCCCTCCAGCAGACCGATTGCGCGACGGCGTAACCAACGTCATGGCCTCATATAGCCATGCGGCCGCCAGGCAGGGTAGCGGCCAGGGCGCGTGGCGTGACGGGTCTCGCGGAAGCGTGGTCGGCCGGTCCGGCACGCCGCCCTGCGGACGGTCAGGCGGTGCGGCAGAGCACCGCCTGGTCGGCGGGTGCCGCGGCGCGGGCCACGGCCGCGTGCACGGGACGGACGGTGCGGACGGCGGCCGCGACCTGCGAGCGGTTCCGCGCGAAGACAACGAGGCGCAACACCGCGAACCGCGCAACACCGGCGAGTGCGGAGGCGGACAGGTAGACGACCTGCTCGATCGCCGCGCTGGGTGCCGCCACCAGCTGCTTCAGGACAAACATCGCCACGCAGGTCACCGCATACGCGGCCGCCGCGGACCCGGCCGACTGCGCATGCTGGCGCCAGGTCGCGCGCCCGCCCCCGCCGAAGGTGAAGCGGGCGTGCAGCTCGGTGGCGAGGAGCGTGGAGGCCACAGTGATCAGGGCGTTGGCCAGCACCCAGGGAATCCAGGAGGCGAGGGCCGCCACGGCGAAGCTGGAGGCGAGCCCCACCCCGCCGCCACAGAGCACGAAGCGGGCGAAGGCCGTGAAGGTGCCGGGTGCCGCCTGCTGACACTGCGGCGTCTCCATGATCGGCCCCCTGTGATCACCCACTCCGCGAAACGCGCACCTCTCGATTTCTGAGACCCTCCACCCCGTTTTTCTCATGATGGAAACGCTACGTTGCGTTCAAATATTGAGCAACAACATTGTTGCAAAATATCTACATCACTGCAGGTGAGAGCCGAGAAATCGTTGCAATGGCCCCATCTTAACGCAACACACAAACCGCTGTTCGTTGCAATGAATTGGAAAGAACGCTACACCCGAGGCACCACTCGACCTGCAAGCGCACCAGCCGCGCACCACAGCGCACCCAACAGCAGACGCCCCAACCCGGCAGGCACGCTCGGCCTCGCCAGGCGGATCGAACCCGGCCGACCTTGACCGGCACTGCCCGCACGACCCAGGCACACAGCCAGGGGCCACGCCGCCCGCCCTGCAACCGACCCGCCCTCGAAAGTTTCGGCTCAGCGAGGTACGGACCGACGACGCTTTGACCCCAGACGTCACGGAAACGCGGTCATCACCCGCCACCTGGCCACTGACCGCTTCAGTCGCCGAGTCGGTGGTTGCCGCCACCGCGCCGGACGCTTCCTCAGCCCTCCCTGTGGCCGGACAGGGCTTTCGATTTGCCCCAGCGCGCGCCTCGTGAACAAACCTGCTGGACTCGGGGCGGCCGTGCTGGTGGGTCTGGGCACGTGGTTCTTCGACCGTGCCCGGGCGCGGAGGGAAGCGGACCTGACCGCCTGAAGCCCCCGTCGTCAGCGATGAGCTTGACGTTTGCTGTAAAGAAACAGCTGAGGCGTTGGCGGTCGCGTTGACGCGGACCTGCTCCGACGGCGACACGGGTGGCTCGGGCGGCGTTCAGCGGGTCTGGGCACAAGTTTCGTGAGCCGACTACACGCTGCAGTTATTGAACTCCTTTCGGGCGGTGCGCAAGGCGCCCTGATATCGCTCCTCGTGCGGGTGGCGCGGCTGACATTCGGTGGCCGTGAGCCAAGTGTTGTCGCGGCTGCAGGAACTGCTGTTCCCGTCGGTTGCCGGTGTCGTGGTCGTGGCCATGCGTGCGGCTCCTGGCACAGGCCAGGGAGCGCTTCAGGGGCGGCGGCCAGGTGGGCGATGCCCACCTGGCGACCATGCTCTGGGCCATGGCAACGGCCTTCCTCGGTGACCAGGAGTCCGCCCTGGGAGTACGTGACCGAGGCCGAGGCCCATGGCGCGGGCCGGGCACGTTCCGGGGCGCTGTGGGGCATGGGCTCGCGGAGCTCCGACACGGCGATCGATCAGCTCGGCGGCCGTCGCCGTACGGCCCTCGCGAAGCAACAGGGCTGCCAGCAAGGCACGTTGCTGAGGCGAGCCTGCGCTGAGCGGCTCCTCGCCAACCCAGCGGCGCAACGGGCCGAGCACGCTGAAGCGGAAGAGGTCGAAGCGCCGCATCGCCTCCCCGATAGTGGCGGCGAACAGCACTTTGGTATCCCCGGCCGGCCTGCGAAAGGCCGGTCGCCGCAGGCTCGTTGGGGTGATCCGACCGAAGGCCCCGCGCATGGCCCAGCGACTGATCGACGAAGTCTTCGACGCGCTCGACGAGCAGACCGTCGTCGTCCCCGGGACCGGCACCCTCGACGTCGTGATCCCCTCCCTGGCCCGCTCGCTCGCCTCCGCCCACGAACAGCGACGAGCTCTGGAAGCGCAGATCAGACAGTTGCTGAGGGCTCACCCTCTTTCCGCGGTCCTGACCTTGATGCCGGGGGTCGCAGTCAGGACCGCCGCCACCTTGCTGGTCACCGTGGGCGACGGCACGAGCTTCCCCACCGCCGCCCACCGCGCCTCCTGCGCCGGCCTCGCCCCGACAACAAGGTCGCCGGGAACCTCGTTCCACGGCCAACACGCTCCCAAGGAGGCAGCCGGCAGCTCAAACGCGCGATGTTCCTGTCCGCGTTCGCCGCCCTGCACGATCCCGCCTCCCGCACTGCTACGACCGCCGCCGGGCCAGCGGGAAGACCTGCACCCACGCCACCTCCGCCTCGCCCGCCACCGCATCAGCGTGCTCTTCGCGATGCTCCGCGACGGCACGTTCTACGACCCCCGCACCCCACGCTCGCTTGACGAAAGGCATAGAGTCACCACCGTCCCTGCTCCGGGCACGGCGCGGCGCAGTACCCCGCTGCATCAGCCTCGTCGACGACCTCGTCCCCCGCGAACAGCAGGTCAAGCTACGGCCATGCGAAAAGCGAGGATTGCGCAAGCGTTTGGGGAACGGTCATGGTGACCGTTCCCCAAACGGAAGTCAGGGAGCGGGTGAGGCACCTGAGCACGAGGTGACGGTCACCGTGGTGACCTCGGCCAGGGGCTCACGGGGTCTGCTCGTCTTCGGTGAACGCGGTGATCAGGCCGTGGGGTGCGTCGTCGCCGAAGAGGAACTCGTTGAGTCGGGTGCCTTCTGCGGCGGCTTCGGTGCCGCGGGGGAACATCGCCTGCTCGTACTCGGTGAGGGCGACTTCGACGTCGTCGGGGTGCGCGGCGATGACCTTGCCGAGTTCCGCGCCGTCGTACATCGCCAGGTTGGCGCCTTCACCGTTCGGGACCGAGAGGTGGGCGGCGTCACCGAGCAGGGTCACCCCCGGCAGCCGATCCCACCGGTGCCCGATCGGCAGAGCGTTGAGGGGGCGCAGGACCGGCGCGGTGTCGCAGTCGGTGATCAGCGCGGTGAGCTCCGGTGCCCAGCCGTCGAACTCCTGCGCGATCCGCGCGGTGGCCGCGGCGGCATCGGTGAAATCGATGGCGGCGAACCAGTCCTGCGGCTCGGTGAGCGCTATGTAGGTGTGCAGGGTGCCGCCCCTCTCTCGGTGAGCCTGGATTCCCTTGCCCGGCGCGAGTGCGAGCAGCGAGCCGCCCCCGACCGCCTTCGCGGCGGCAGGGTGCCGGGTGTCGGCGTCGAACAGGTAGGTCTCGACGAACGATCGGCCGACGTACTCGGGGGTGGTGATGGAGAGCAGTGGCCGAACCCGTGACCACGCGCCGTCAGCGCCGACCAGCAGGCTCGTGACGACGGTGCCGCCGTCGGCGAAGGTCACCTCGTGGCGGCCCTTGCCGAGGGCACGGACACTGCTGACCTTGTGGCCCCACCGGACAGTACCGGCCGGGAGCGAGTCGAGCAGGATCTGCCGCAGCTCGCCGCGCTGGACCTCGGGGCGTCCACCCGTGCCGTCGTCGGATTGGTCGAACAGGACGGTCCCGTCCCGGTCGAGGATCCGCATCGCCTGGCGGCCCTCCAGAACGAGGCTGCGGAACTCGTCGATCAGGCCCGCCTCCTGCAGAGCCAGTTGGCCGTTGTAGTCGTGGATGTCGAGCATCCCGCCCTGCATGCGAGCCGTCGGTGAGGGCTCCGCCTCGTAGACCGTGGCCGGGATGCCGTGGACGTGGAGGACGCGGGCGAGAGTCAGTCCTCCGAGCCCAGCGCCGATGATCGTGACGTCAGTGGTCATGGTGATTCCTTGCGTGTCGCACGCCTGCCGGATGGGCACCCGGCAGGATCTCTGGAAAGGTTCCAGACCCCGCCGACAAGCCGCCGACATCGGACCGACAGCCCCCGACAGGTGACCGAGACGGCGGCTCCGCCGCTCGATCGCCCCGGGTCGAAACGCCGACCAGCCAGGAGGAGGCTTAGGGCTCGCAGAGAATTAACTTGTGGGTTTTGGAACTTGACGCCCCAGGTCAGCGCACCGATCGCCCGCAGGTTGTTCTTCTGCGAGCCCTTACGACCTCCCCCGCGATTGGGGGCGGGGCACGCTGGCGTGATGTGGGTCGGACGGTTCAGCAGGCCGTGGGGACGGCGGGCACGAGTTCGGTGCTGGGCCGGTGGCGAGCGGCTCACTTCGCGGCGCGGTCAGAGACCAGGCAGGCGATCGCTCAGTGTCTCGGCGTTGGGCTGGCGGCGTCCTGTCCAGCGCTGCGAAGGGCGCCATTGAGGCAGTTCGGCGTTTGCGTGTCCGACAAAGGCTTCGCCGGGAGGACTGGCGACGCTTGGCCTGCCGCCAGCCGTACCCGTCCGGTGATCGCTCCTTCGCCGAGGTTCTTCGGCTTTCGGGGCGGAGCGCTCACCTGGTCGGGGAAGTCGTTGGCAAGTCCCCGGTAGCCTTCGTCGACCTCGGCTTTCACGGGTGGGTAGCGCCGGAGCTGTTCAGCGATGTCCTTGGCGCGCATTGCGGTCTTGGGTGCTCTTGATCGTGTTGTGCTTGCGCCTGCCGGGGAAGAAAAAGGCACTGAACTTGTCGTTCAACCCCCATGGCCCCACGCGCAGTCCCGTTCCCCGGTGTGCGCCGCGGCCGTGGCCGTGGCGGGGAGACGAGCGGTGCTCCCGTCCCGGTTCCTGTAGGGCGGGGCCCCTCCCCGGTGTGCCGTGGTAGGACGGGGCTGCAATCGGCACTGCGGACAGCAGCCAGAGTGCGGGCCGAACGAGGGTACCGCGAAAGGGGAGTTGGGCATGGCGGCAGAGAACATCGACGATGTCGTGGACGGGCTTGCCGGGATCGTGCGGGAGGCCGGCCGCGACGGTGACCGGGTCGGGTACTTCGCGGCGCTGTACCGACAGGTGACCGTTGAGGTCCGCACGGCCATTCACGGTGGGCTGTTCGACGACGGCGCCCGAATGGACCGTTTCGACACGCTCTTCGGCAACCGCTACTTCGACGCGTACGACGCCTGGCGTCGTGACCGGAGCGGGCCCCGTTGTTGGCGCGAGGCGTTCGGGCTGCTCGACGACGCCGACACCGTCATCGTCCAGCACCTGCTACTGGGCGTGAACGCGCACATCAGCCTCGACCTGGCCATCGCCGCCGCGCGGACGAGCCCAGGCGAGGCCATCCACGCGCTGCGGCGCGACTTTCTGCTGATCAACGACATCCTTGCGCGGGTGGTGCTGGCGGTGCAGGACTCGGTCGGCGCCCTGTCGCCACTCCTGTCCCTGCTGGATCAGGTCGGAGCCCGCACCGACGAACGGATCCTCGACTTCAGTGTCCGTCAGTCCCGCGAGGAGGCGTGGTACAACGCCGTCCTGCTTGCCGGCCAGAACGAAGAGGAGCGCGAGGCCACCATCGAGCGGCTCGACATCCGGGCCGCCGTGCTCGCCCGGTTGATAGCTCGACCGGGCGGCATCGTCCGACCGGCCCTGCAGTTGATCCGGAGCACCGAGAGTGATGACGTGCCGGCCGTCATCACTCATCTGGACAACGCCATGGAGCGACCCTCCGCCCGTCAGGGGACGGGGTGAGGCCCGGCGGATCGACCGTCCGGCATCCCGCTGGAACCGAGCCCGAACACCTGCTCACCTAGACGAGCAGGTCCTATGTGCTCAGTAATCAAATGCGATGAGGGAGCGCATGATGGGTGCTCCGGTCTTGTGGTTGTGCCAGATCGTGGGGGCCATGGCGAGGATGCGCTGGGCGACGCGGACGGCAACACCCTCGTGAGTGCGGCCGCCGTGCTGTTCCAGGCCCAACTGTCCCTTGAGCGTGTCGTTCACAGACTCGATCAGCTGGCGTACGGACTTGAGCAGTCTCGCGCCCTTGCGCTTCTTCTCCCGCTTGAACGACGGCCTCAGCAGCTCGATGCCCCGCATCGCGAGATCGTTCTCGAACTCCTTGGAGGCGAAGCCCTTGTCGGAGATCAGGGGGAGTCCGGGCCTGTCTGTGACCAGGCCGGCCTCGACGTCAAGCATGGACTGCAGTACTTCGCGCTCATCCATCTTCGGGCTCGGGCCCACAGGATCGGCATGCCAACCGGCGTGCAAACCAGGTACAGGCGTAGGCCCCAGAAGAACCGGGAGTGGGACGCGCAATACCCATATCCGGCCCAGCCCACCATCTCCGAACGTTTCGCTGTCGGCCGGAACATCCCACACGGCACTTGGTGTCGAGTCGACGATCCAGTGGTTGTCGAACCAGAAGTCCGTGTCCACGGCGAGCATCCGTATCGCCTTCTTCACCAGTGGCAATGCCGCCTTGAGGCGCTTGTTGTACCCGGACTGCTGCGGCAGGTACGGGAACATCGCGGCCAAGTGCGTGTGCGCGTACCGCAACCAGCGCGACTCGGAATGGAAGCCGAGCAGCGCCTGCGCGACCGCGAGGGTGACCAGCTCGGCATCGGCCGGCTGCGGCTGCCTACCCATCCAACGGCTGGCTTCCAGCTCATCATCGACCTTCACATACAGCGCGGTCAGCAGAGTGTCCAGGTCATTCGTCACGCAACGATCTTGGACACCCTCGTGTGTTCCCGAACGCACCGCCAACCTGATACGGCTGGGGCGGACTCAATGCCTGACCAGCCACAAGACCCGGTCCCACGACAGAAGGTGGTACACGACCAGCACACCGGCGAGCATCACGGCGAGAGTGCGGAATCCCGCCGCGTACAACGCCGCCGCACCGCCGAAGAACACAGCCAGCTCCAGCAGGAACCGCAGCGGACCAGGTGTCGCAATCACCGTCCCCCCGGACCGGGATGCATCGTCTGGGGTGGCGAAGACTCCCCACAGCACGGCCACGATCAGGGGAACGGCAACCACGCAGACATACCGCAGGGAACCAGGCACGACAGCCCATGCCCAGAGCCCGAAACACACCAGAGCCACCAGCTCCAACACGAACCTCACACCGAGAGACAACGGGTGAAAGCCATACCCGGACGACATACGCGCAGTTCCCTCCGTCGTAGTCCCTCCAGGATCACAGACCGCCGCACGGGAAGTTCAAGAACCACCAGATCAGACATCGGACTTATTCATCTAGTGTCAGAACGCGCCGTGGCTGTCGCTCGACGAAGCGATTCAGCAGGCCCACGTGAGGACGAGTCCCATGCCGACGCCCCGGGGGCCTGCGGTCCCCCGGGGCGTCGGCGGTCAACGTGCGGGGCGACATACGGATCGCACCGGAGTTGCCCTGACGCGGACCGGCGGTGATGGAGAGGCGAACAAGGCTCCCGCCCCGGCTCCCACAGAACGGGGCTTTCCCCCGATCGCACCAGCAGGACGGGGCCGTGACCATTTCTGCAGACGGCGATAAGAGGAGGCCTGTCATTCAAGGCCCCGGTGTCGAATGCGACCCGAAATTGGTCAGGTGCTGCAGCGCTTCCTCATGTTCCCGAGGACCAGCAGACGTTCGCGACCGTCGGCACCCGATTGGCGCCGGGAACGTCGCTGCCCACACGGGTCGGCGCCTTTCCGCGTCCTCAAGTGGAGTGACGTGCGTCACGTCACGTCGTGTCACGTCGCGGCGGTCAGCGCGGGCGGCGGCCCGCATCAGAGCGGCTGAGGACGCAGAACTCGTTGCCCTCTCGGTCGGCGAAGACCGTCCACGGGACGTCGCCCTGGCTCACGTCGACGGGCGTCGCGCCGAGATCCTCAAGGCGCGCGACCAAGTCCGGCTGATGGGCCGCAGAGGTGGTGGGGGTCGATGTGCACGCGGTTCTTGCCGTCTTGGGTTCCGGGACGGCAAGGATCTCGATGCAGACGGCAATGGGGGCAGGATTGGTGAAGCACTCTGGTTCGACGTTGGTCTCGTCGGGTTCGTCGCCTGTGACGTTCCAGCCGAGCGCCTCCGCCCAGAACCGGCCGAGCGCGGAGTTGTCCCGAGGCTTCATCGACATCTGAACAAGCCGCGTCGCCCTGCCGCCGGTCCTATGCCCGCGCGGATCAGGAGCCGCCCGTCCCCGGGGTTGGGGCCAGAGAGCATCCCCGTAGCGATCATGCGTCGGGCAAGGCGGGATTTTCGGTGAACGCGTCAGTGTCGCAGGGACTGCGTCGACTCAGGTGGGACGCAACATCGTCGGGTTTGGCTTCCGGGCCGGAGCGTCAGCTGTTGGCCAGGGTGCGGTCGAGCAAGGGGAGCAGACGGTCCCAGTGGCGCTGCCGTGCGGAGGGGTTGAAGGCATCGGTGTCGGACATGGTGAAGCCGTGGACGGTGCCGGGGTAGATCTCGGAGGTGTAGTCGACACCTGCGGCGTCCAGCGCCTGGTTGAGCTCGCCGAGGGCCTCGGGCGTCATGTCGGTTTCGGCATGGCCGAGGTGGACCTGGGCGGTGAGTTTGGAGAGGAGGCGGTGCAGGCTGTCGGGCCCGTCGGCGCCCACGGGGCCATGGAATCCGGCGACGGCGGCCACCTGGCCGGGGTGGGCCGCGGCGGTGCGCATCGCCAGGAGGCCGCCTATGCAGTAGCCGGTCACCGCGACCGGTCCGGCGCCGACCTCCGGCTGGGTGGCGAGGAACCTGAGGTAGGCGTCGGCGTCGCTCAGGACACGTTCGGCGGTGTGCGCCTCGATCAAAGGCATCAGCTGGGCGATGACCGCGGGCCGGACCTCTTCTCCGATGTGCTCGGGAAGTTCGATCACCGGTGCCGGGCCGTGTCGGTAGAAGAGGTTGGGGACGAGCACGTAGTACCCGTGCCCGGCCAGTTCGCGGGCCATCTCCCGCAGCACGGGCCGGATGCCGAAGCCGTCCGCGTACATCAGCACCCCGGGGTGCCGCTCGCCGTGGTCGGGGAAGGCGGCGAAGGCGTCGGCCTGGCCGTCTGCGGTGGGGATCTGCAGTGTCTTGGCGGGCAAGAGCTTCCTTTCTTGGAGTTCACTCAATCGTTTATGGCACTAACGTTTTCGGCGCGAGTGAACGTACATCGTTAGTCGGACTAACGCAACGGGTAAGGTTGACGCCATGATCAGAGCCGAAGCCGCGGACGTGCCCGACGACGGCGCGCTCAAGACGCCCGACAGGCTGCGACGGCGGGCGAGCCGACTGTTGTCGCAGCTGACCATGCGGTCGGACCGGTTGGTCAACGAGGGACTGGCCCGGGCCGACGCCCGCAAGTGGCACTACGCCGTGCTCGCCTCACTGCAGGAGTACGGGCCGGGCAGCCAGGCGGAGCTGAGCAGGCGCTCCGGCATCTATCGCAGCGACATGGTCGGTGTGCTCAACGAACTGGCCGAGCGTGATCTCGTCGAGCGGGCGCCGGATCCCGGCGACCGGCGCCGCAACGTCATCACGATCTCCTCCCAAGGCCGCCGCCACCTACGCCGCCTTGACAAGGTCCTGGACGACCTCCACGACGAACTGCTCGCACCGTTGAGTCCGGCCGAACGCGACCAGTTCGTGCAGTTGCTCACTCGCTTGCTGGACCACCACACCCGGACCTCCTGAGCCGCGTAGCGGCATCCGGCATCAACACCGTCCGGCGGTCCACCTGCGTCGATCATGATTCATGAGTGGTGGGAAACGGCCGGACGTCTGAAACACCCTCACGAAACGGTCTGGGACGGTCTGGGGTCGTGGGCGACGGCTTCAAGCGCGTAGAAGCGCACGCCTGCCCGATGTCCACCTGCGCCGCTCCGGCGGGCTCACCCTGCCGCACCCGGAAGGCCGCGGTGGCCCTCCAGTACCACACCCGCCCCCTTCCGGCTCGTGCCCCGACTCGCCAAGGGGTTGAACGTGCCGACCCCCGCCGTGTGCCAGCCGGGCTCGGCGTGGACCGAGCTGCCCCGGCCCCGCGAGCGCCGGCATCGAGCCGGTCGGGCACTTCCGCCTCGGGTACGCCCGCGCCTCGACCGCGCGGCAGTGCCTGGACGCCCAGTCGGACTCCCTCGCCGAATCCGGGGTCACCCTGGTCATCTCCGAGAAGATCTTCGCCCGCGCCACCAAGCGCCCCGAGTTGGCGGCCGCCGTGAGGATCGCGGGGAGGTCCGCTCCTCCGGCATGCGCGTCACCCTCGTCCTCCACGAACACGAACGGCTCGGCCGCGGCATCGAACTCGCCATGCTCGCCGAAGAGCGGAAGGCGAGCGACGTCGACCTGGAATTCCTCACCGGCGAACTGCGTGATGCGAACGTTGCGCGAGCACGACGACCAGGCCGCTGCGGTCTCGGCGTCGTGGACGACCCGTCAGACGCTCGAGATCATCCTGCGGCGGCCCCACCTATGGCTGGGGCGACTACATCACCCCCTGACGGGGATTGAACGACGAGCTGAAACACGAACCGGCGTCATCGCCCTGACCCTGTACGGCGTCGCCCATGAAGTGCCAACGGGGCCCACCGCATGTGAGCCACGGACACAGGGTCCCTCAGTCACCGGTGACGCAACGTCATGCCCCGGGCGCGCCCGCGGCGACGTCCCCGCCGCGGAGGCGGATCCGAGCCGCGTCCTCGAGCTGGACGACCGTACCCGCGACACCCGTGGGAGGTGTTGACGCTGACCCAGTTGGGCCCACGCCCGCATGATCGTCGGCGATCCGGCGTACCGACGTTGGAGGGGCTGCGAGCGGCGGCGGCCCGGCCGGCCATCAGGGAAAGCTTCCTCCGGCGCCTCATCCGGCCGCGTGGCGCAGGAATCCGAACGACGCCCGTATCCGCCTGCCACTCACATCCGCCGGCGACTCCCGAGCCTGCCGAGGACTGACCACCACACGCCGGTCGGCCTCCCGCACCAGCCGCTTACGCCGCACGCGGCTCAGCCCACTGGCGGGAAGGGAGAAGTCGACCGATCAGGGAACCAGGATGATTTTGCCGACGGCGGTGCGGCCGGATGACTCCGCCAACTCCATGGCCTCGGCGACCTCGGTCAGCGGGAAGCGGGCGGCGATCATCGCGGTGAGCCGGCCGTCGCGCAGCAGGTCGAAGACCTGGGTGAGGTCCGTGCGCATCCGGGCCCGGAATGCCTCGCGCCTGGCCGAGTCCGGCTTGCCGGCACCCGCCCAGACGTCGTAGAAACTCGCGTGCCTGCGTGTGGGCAGGTAGTTCCAGAACGCCAGCTTGGCCAGCAGCGGCAGGAAGTCGAGCAGCACGGGCCTGGTGTCGTCGAGCGCTGCCGCGATGCTGTAGGAGACCAGCATGCCGGTGCGGTTGAGCAGTCGGTACGAGAGGGTGACGCTCGCGCCGCCGAGGTGGTCGAACACGGCGTCCACACCGTCAGGGGCATGCTCCCGGACGCGGGCGGCCAGGTCGGGATCCCGGTAGTCGACCGGCTCCACTCCCAGCTCGCGCAGCGCTTCGTGATGGCGCGGGTGGGCAGTGCCGATCACGCGGGTGCCCTCGTGCCGGGCGAGCTGCGCCAAGACCGTGCCCACGCCACCGCTGACACCCAGCACGAGGACGGTCTGCCCGGCCCGTACCTTCGCGCTGCGGTGGAGCATCTGATACGCGGTCAGCCCGTTGACCACCAGCGTCTCCGCCTCGTCGGCGCCGATCCCGTCGGGCACCTCCACCAGGTCAGCTGCGGTCAGCAGGGCGGCGGTGGACCAGCCACCGGTCTTGGTCAGCGCGGCCACCCGTCGGCCGAGCAGTGCGCGGTCCACTCCGGGGCCGACGCCCTCGACGACGCCGACAAGGTCATAGCCAGGCACGAACGGGAACGCGGGCTGACCGTAGTAGCGGCCTCGCCGCATCGCACTCTCGGCGAAGGACACGGCGGTCGACTCGACGCGCACCAGGGCCTGGCCGACGGCGGGCGTCGGCAGTGTGCGCTGGGCCAGCCGCAGGCCGGACGGCGCAACCTTGCCCGGCAGCACCACCTCGGTAGCGGTCACGGTGGCCTCGTTGGTGGCGCTCATCTCGGTCATGGTCGAATCCCCTGATCATTTCGCGACTACCCATCACTCTGTTAATGGTCGTAACTCTGAACCTGCCTGTCGTGCCGCGTCAACCAATAACTCGAAGCGGGGTGGCCCGCGATGTCCGAGCAGGAGCCGACCCGGCGTGAGCGGTACCGGCGTCAGGCTTGGCGCAGAATCAAGGCTGCCGCCATGGCCCAGGTGCACGAGGCCGGCACGGAGGCGGCGTCGCTCAACGCGATCGCGCGGAGGATGTCGATGTCGGCGCCTGCGCTGTACCGATACTTCGACGACCGGGATGAACTGTTCGCCGAACTGGCCGTCGACGCGCCCCTGACGCCGTCCCAGACGCACGAAGCCGCCGCCATGCGGGAAGCGTCCTCCACGTCACGGGTCCGGGCTCTGGCCCACACCTACCGGGACTGGGCGGTCGATCCCGAGCTGCTCCACCGCACCGAGATCGAGGCGACGGCGGGCGACCTACCGTCGCCACGGCGTCGCAGCGTGACTCCCCGGGCGATGGGTTACTGCCCGTAGCGGGATGTTGGACCCGTCAGGATTCACATGGCCCGTTACCATGCGACGGTGACCAACGAAACGCGGCCGGTGAGCAGGCGTGAGCGGCTACGGGCCCAGACATTCCAGGAGATCGAGGACGCATCGTTCGCGATCATCGACGCGGACGGCGTCCAGGCGTTGTCGATCGCGGCGCTGGCCCGGAGCATGGCGATGTCCGCTCCGGCGGTCTACCGCTACTTCCCGTCGCGGGACGCGCTCGTGGCGCATCTGGTAACCCTGTCCTACCAGCACCTCGCGGCGGCGATGAGCCAGGCCGTGGAGGGCAGCAGGCGGGCGCCGCGCACGCGGGTGAGGCTGGTGGTCACCGCCTACCGTGACTGGGCGCTGAGGTATCGGCGGCGCTACGGGATGCTGTTCGGCGAGCGGCCCGGCGACCTGGCCGGCGAGGTCACCGCGCAGACTCCGCTGGATCAGGCGATGGCGCTGCTCATGGACATGCTGGTGGCCGTCCGGGACGCCGCGCCGACCGACGGCACCAGCGGCGACCGCGCACTGGACGGGCAGCTGCGGCTGTGGGCCCGCTCGCAGGAGCGGCCGGACACGGCACCGGGTGTGGCCCTCGCCGCCATCCTGATCTGGACGCGGGTCCACGGGATCGTGAGCCTCGAACTCACCGGTGTGTTCGACAACCACACGGTCGAGGCACAGCGGCTGATCGACCTGGAGATCGACAGCGCCATCCGGTCCCTGAGGTCGGCCCGCCCCTGAACAGCGTGAACCTGGCGAACCGACCCTGCCCCCACTGGCGACGGTCTGGCTCCGCCCGCCGTGGACAGACGGCAAATCGGCGTGAGCTCGCTGCCACTCCCGCGACGACGCCCAGCACGATTTCTTTGCCAGGTTGCGAGCTTCGGCGCGCAGGCCGTAAACGTTCGGGTCGCCGCAGGGATCCGTCCACCTCGCACAGCTGGACCTGCACTGCGATCCGTCTTCAGAGGTGCTCGAGCCGCGACGACCGTCGTCGGGCGCGTGGCCCACGAGAACCTTTTGAGCGGTGTCGCGCAGGTCCAGCGCGCCCGCCAAGTGCACGCGTCCCGAGGGCCACTACGGTGACGTCCAGTTCGCCCGGCTAGCCCTCGCCTCTTCGCCGACAGCTTTCAGACGTCTCCTTCGCCCGTCAGATGCACGGCGTAGGTGCCCGGCACCCGGCCCGTGAGGTAGACCTTGTTGCCTGGCAGGTCGTACCGAGCGCCGAGATAGGAGAACTGCTCGCCAGGATCGAATACCGGCAGTCCGCCACCGGGCCCGGGTCCGTCAGCCGGTCCGAACGTGATCCGGTCACGGCTCACGGTGTACGTACCGCTTCCCTCGACCAGTTCGAAGGCGCCTGGCCTGCCTTGCACGGGCTGCACGCCCTCCAGCACCCCGCCCTCGGGGAAGGTGAGCTCCAGCGTGTACGACGTCGACACGCCCTGGAACGTCAGGCGCACGTCGGCTCCGCACTCCGTCGGCTCGATGTCCACGGCAACATCGAGTTCAAGGGTGTCCGCCGGACGGTGGGCGAAGTCCATCGCGGCGCCGGACTTCCGTGCCGACGCGCACCCGGGTACAGATAGGGGATCAGCAGCGTCTTGAGTCCGCTGCCCAAGGTGCGGTGCTGAGCGTCCGCGAAGTGGCCCTCCGCCTCGGCGGCGAGGACGTGGTCGACGTGCCGGTCGAGTCCTGTCACAGCTCCTGCAGGAACGGCTCGTCGACGTCGGCGCCGAAAAGGGCGCGCATGTACTCGGTCAAGGTTCCGGATCACTCCTTCGGGCCCACGAGCATGTCACGGCCATCCGCGGCCGACTCGCTCGCCTCCATCATGTCCACGCCACCGAAGACCACAGCGTGGACCGCCTCATGGACCGTTTTCGCGTCTCCCCCGAGTCTGCCGCCGGCACCACCGGCCTGGGGCGCTCGGAGTCGATGTCGGCGACAACGTCTCCGACAGGGGCCAGGAAGCAGTGGTAGGCGATCGGGGCGGCCGCACCTTCCAGCGCCAGGCGGCGGGCGGTGGCCGCGCCGGTGTCGCGGCTCGCGCCGGTCACCAGGGCGGCCTTGCCGCTGAGCGGTCCGCCCGCCGTCCCCTTCAGCTCTTCGGCGTCCGCGATGCCTGCGTGAGTGAGGCTCGCTCAGCCCGCCTTGATCTCCGAGGTGTTCCTCGATCCACTCGACCACACCCGGAATTGCACAGCGCACCATGCCGCGAGGCTGCAGGGCAGGACCGACAGCCTCGTTGGCACAACTCAGGCTCCTCTTGCGGGACAAAACACAATCACCAGAAACTGGACATCCACAGGGAGTGGTTCGCGGCCCGGCGTCGCACGCTTCTCAACACCGGGGTCCGGCGGGAGCAGCGGGCGAAACGGTCGCCGGCAGAGCCGTTGCCGGCCGAGGGGGCAGGACGTTTCCACTGCGGATCTGGTCAGCCGCCCCCGCCGTATGGAGTCGCTTCCTGGTGCGTAATACTCCCCTAATGAATTCAGGTATTACGCCCAGGAGTGGGCCGACCACGATACGCAGGGCCGTCGCGCGGGACGCCAAACGGCTGACGCGGCTCGTGCGTGGTTCACGCGCCTACGAAGGGCAGTACGCGGCCATGGTCGCCGGCTACCGGGTCGGTCCCGACTACATCGAGACCCACCGCGTCTTCGTAGCCGTCGACGAGCACGAAAGCCGTGTTCTTGGGTTCTACTCGCTCGTCCTCGTCCCCCCGGAGCTGGACCTGCTGTTCGTCGCCGACGGAGCACAGGGACGTGGCATGGGACGGCTGCTCGTCGCGCACATGAAGTCCGAGGCCCGCGCCGCCGGGCTCGACCGCGTCCGAGTGGTGTCGCACCCGCCCGCCGAGGGCTTCTACCGCAGCGTGGGCGCGGTGCACACCGGGACCGAGTCCGCGAACCCACCCGCTGTGGCGTGGGACCGTCCCGAGTTCGAGTTCCTCATTCCGCCTGACGTGGCGAGGGCGCCCGGCAAGATCCTCCAGAGCCGTCCGGGGGTGGCGACTTGTCCGGGTCAGTTCGGACCGGCTGCGGGGGCGGGTGGGGTCCAGCGGCGAGTGCGGGGCACGGTGGAGGAGACACCGTAGTCCTTCTTCAGCTGCTCCGGAATCGCGTAGTGCATGACGCGGCCGCGGGTGAGTGAGGACAGCTCGAGGACCGTGGTGAGGTGGCCGAGGCGGTCCAGGGCCCAGGCGCCGAGCGGGGAGCGGTCTTCGATGGCCTCCAGGACGCCGAGCAGGTGGGGGATTGCCTGGACGACGGTGTCCCAGGCGGTGTGCGGGACGTCCAGCCAGTCGGCGCAGGTGTCGCCGACGAGGTGGCGGATCAGGGCGGAGACGATCGGGTCGAAGAAGGTGCCGGGGACGACTTCCTCGTACAGGTCGATCAGTTGCCGGGTGAGATGCGCGCCCTCCCGGCTCGGCCCCATGTGCCGGGTCATGTACAGGTCCAGGAACTGACGCGCGGACTCCATGTCCTTGGGCACCTGGCTCTGGTCGACGCCGAGCATCGCGCCGACCACTCGCCAGGCGTACAGGTACGCCTCCGCGCCGTCGACGCTCATGTGGATGTTCAGCCGGTGCAGAGAATCAAGCACCAGCAGGGAGAAGAGCATCTGCCCGCCGATCATGTCCTCCTGGCAGATCGGCACTCCCAGGCCGTCGACGTCCCAGCGGTTCTCCCTCCTGAGGTGGTGACGGATGGAGGCGTGCAGCAGACGGACCTTCTGGGCGGCGGGGATGAAGCCGCTGCCTGCCTCGAACGCCCCGGGCTGCATGAGGTGGACGGTGAACTGCCCGGTCTCCGCCATCCGCTTGGAGGGGTACTCCAGCGAGTGCGTCGCCGCCAGCAGCCTCGCCACGTGCGGGACCACGTAGCACGCGGGCATGGAGGCGAAGGACAGGGCGGTGGAGATGTGCACGTTGTTGTCGACGAAGAACAGCCTGGCATTCTCCATCTCACCCCAGTCGACCCACGCCGGTGGTGCGCTGGTGGCGTGCAGGTACTCCCGCGCCACCTCGGGAAGACCGTCGGGCAGCGGCGTGCCGGCGGTCGACACGTAGCGCATCAGCGTGTTGAACGTGCCCACCTCCCCGCGTTCGAAGAGGGTGGCCACGGTCGCGTCGGCGAGCTCGTCACCGCTGTGCCGCAAGGCGTCCATCGACGCCTCGGTGTAGGTCATCACAGGCTCTTCGTCTCCAGTCGGAACAGACAGGGCCGAGCAGGAACTGGGAATGGCGCCGCCCGCCGGGATCAGTGCCGGCGGACAGCGGCCGAATGTGCCAGGTCGGTCAGGGCTCGTGAGGCGTGTGCGGGGATGTCCATGTCGTCCAGGGCGCGGGTGGCCTCTTCGACCCGCGCGGTGATCATCTGCTCGATTCGGTCAGGTGCTTCGAGTCGGCTCATCACCTCGCGCGCCGCCTCCAGGCCGTCCGTACCCGGATCGCGCCGGCCCAACAGCGCGCGCAGGCGCTCCCGGTCGGCCGCGTCGGCCACCCGCCAGGTCTCCGCCAGCAGGGCGGTGGGCCGGTGAGCGCGCAGGTCGTCGGAGTTGGCCTTTCCGGTGAGGACCGGATCCCCGAACAGGCCGAGCAGGTCGTCACGTAGCTGGAACGCCTCGCCGAGCGGCAGCCCGTAGCGCGAGTAGCCCTCCTTCAGCCGCCGCCCGGCGCCGCCCAGCACACCTCCGATCAGCAGAGGCTGCTCGACGGTGTACTTCGCGGTCTTGTACCGAATCACCTTCAATGACGCCGCCGTGTCCGGCTCGGCACCCGTGCGCAGGAGCTCCAGGCACTCCCCCGCGATCAGCTCCCGGGCCAGGGCCGCCCACAGGGGGCGGGCACGAGCCAGGTAGGCCGCGGGCAGGCCGCTGGTGACGAACAGCTGTCCGGCCAGCGACATGAGCAGGTCCCCCACCAGCATGGCCAGCGCCCGGGCCGCGGTCGTGGCACGGGGACGACGACGCAGCGCGGCTCGCAGGGCGACGTGCGCGGTGGGCCGGCCGTGCCGCAGGGGGCTGTCGTCGATGATGTCGTCGTGCACGACCGCGGCGGCGTGGACCAGTTCCATGGACGCGGCCGCCCGCAGCAGCGCGTCGCTGTCGGGCTGACCAGCGGCCCGCCAGCCCCAATAGCAGAACGCCGCTCTCAGCCGCTTGCCGTACGCCACGGCGGCCTCGACCTGGTCGGCCACCGGGCCCAGATCCGCGTCGATCGCCAGCAGATGGTCCGCCTCCTGCGCCACGAACCGGTTCAGCACCTCGTCGACGCGGGCCTTGAACGCGGCCGTCTCATCCCGGTCACCCACCGTCGGCAGCCCGCCGGGCCAGTGCGTTCTGGGCGAGGACCTCCAGATGGGCAGGCGGCGCTGCCGCGTACCGGTCCAGAGCCAGCCGCCCGCGTGCCGTCAGATCCCGCTCCGCCTCAGCGGCCAGCTCCGCCGCGTCCGAGCGGCTCAGGAACCCGCGTACGTTGTCCATGGCCGAGCCGAGGGCGCTCACCGCCAGGTCGGCCAGCCCCGCCACCAACAGCACCGCCTGCCCGGGTGAACCCCCGCCACGTCCGGCCTCTTCTGTCACGCCATCCCCTACCCACTGGTCGCCGAGGTGGCGCTGGTCACGCACCACCACCCACAGCGTCGCGCCCCGTCGGCAGCCGGCGGGGGCGAACTCACCATCGGGTGATCACCTCGCAGATATGTGCGCACCTGTCCCGCGGCAGCCCAGCACTTCGTAGAACACAGCCCGCCCCACGCGGCGGCGTCACACCGACGACACCTCGGACATCGGCCTGGCGCCTGCGCAACGTGCGGCCAACAGGCCCGCCGGGTCTTCACCGCCCCGATGCTCACCCGCACCTCCGCTCCCCCGGCTCGCGCCCTGGGTGCCCAGGAGGCCAGCGCCCACGAACCGGGCGTCGTCACCGAGGTGCCCCCGCCCGGCCCCGCCCGCCGATCCCCGGCACACCCGATTGCCCGAGCCCTGAGCCCTGTTGCCCGAGTTCTCAGCCCGCTTGCCCGAGCCCTCGCCCCTCTTGCCCGGCCCTGACACGAAAGACAGTCCCATGCCCGAAGTCGTCTTCAGCGTCGACCAGGCATGTCCATGCGCGACCACGCGACCAGAAGGTACCCGGCCACAACCGCTGGCAGCCCGACATCCCCCGCCGTCACCGTCAAGCCGGGCTCGGACTTCCGCATCGAGTGCCGGGACTGGACCGCCAACCAGGTCGGCAACCACGACTCCGCCCACGACGTCCGCGACGTCGCCTTCACCCACACGCACATGCTCAGCGGCCCGATCGCCGTGGAAGGCGCCGAGCCCGGCGACCCCGTGTGGCCCCCTTTTCCGCCCACGGCAGGGCGGAAAAGGGGGCGAACACACAGGTGCGGGCTCCGTGGGCCGCGACACGCGGGTTCCAAGGGCTCAGGAGAGACTCCACTGCTGGCTCGTCGCGCCGGTGCCCGTCTCCTGGTCCACCGCCGCGCCCTGGGTGGTCGAGCCGCCCGCGACGCCGATGTTCAGGTCGCTGCCCACCCCGGCGAGCAGGTAGGTGCTGCCGCTGTAGCTGCCGACCAGGTCGAGGAACCACTGTTGGTTGGTCCCACCGTTACAGGTCCACTGGTCCAACTGCACGCCGGTGGCGGTCGACTGGTTCGGCACGTCCAGGCACAGGCCGCTCTTGACGCTCTTCAGCGTGTAGATGTTGTCCGCCACCTTGGTGAGGGTCCACTGCTGGTTGGCGCCGCCGTTGGACGACCATTGGATGATCTTGGCGCCGCTCGATGTGGAGCCGCTCGCCACGTCCATCAGCATGGAGCTGTTGCCGTTGGTCAGCGTGTGGACCCCCGCGGAGGGCACCCCACTGTCGGCCGTCCAGGTGCCGGCGCCGGGATCGAGGGACCAGGTGGGGTACTGACCGACGTTCACCGTCGTCCCCCTGATGGTCATCGGCAGCCAGATCAGCTTCGACGAGCCGAGGTCGGAGGTGTTCCAGCGGTCGCCGGCGTAGATGTAGGTGGTGCCGGCGGAGCCCTGCACGGTGATGACGTTCGCCGTCTGGCTTCCGTAGGTTTTGGTGCCGGGGGCGGCGAAGTTCCGGAACGACGACCAGGTGCCGCCCAGTGACGTGGCGGTGGCGTAGATGTTGTCGTTCAGACTCCAGCCCGTCAGGTGGGAGCCGAACACGTAGTAGCGGCCGCTGACCTTCACCATGGCGGGCGCCTCGACGCTGCTGCTGCCACTGCCGCCCAGTACCGCCACCGCGCTGTCCACGGACAGGTAGTCGGCGGACAGCTTGTCGATGCGCAGGCCGTTGTTGCGGTCCTCGCTGAGCAGATAGCCGGTTCCGTCGGTGTCCTGGAACAGACCGAGGTCACGGCTCAGGTTGCCCAGCGGCCGGAAGCTTCCCCGGTAGGTGTAGGGGCCGCACGGAGTGCTGCTGGTCGCCACACCGACCTTGGCCTCGGAGTAGTTGGTGCTGTCGATGTGCATGTACATCACGTACGTGCTGGTCGAGGCGTTGTAGATGACCTTGGGCCGCTCCACGACGCGGCTGGGGCCCAGATCTCCGCTGCTCTGCCTGGTCAGGGCGGCCCCCTGGTACGTCCAGTTGGCGAGGTCGGTCGAGGCGTAGCACGTGATGTTCTGGAACGACGTGTCCGACGACGTCTCGCCGGTCTTGTCTTCCCCGAAGCCGTACCAGGTGCTCCCCACCTTGATGATGCCGAGGCCGTGCAGTTGCAGCGTGTTGCCGTTCTGGTCGGTCCGCGCGGCGCCCGTGGTGAACGACACCGTGGCCGCGTGCGCCTCGGTCGCCGGCAGCAGGAGCGCGGCAAGGCCCCCGAGCAGTGTCAGGAAGGCGGTGACGGCTCTGCGCCATCGGCCGACCGGCCGACGGGGAACTTCCTTGAGCATGCTCTTCCCTCTCCTTCGAGGTCCCGGTCGCGGGGCCCCGCATACGCCTGGTCCAGCCGGGATGAGTCCCTGTCACCCGGCGGAGATCAATGAGAGGGGCACGCCAGAGGTGCGGTCAAGGAGCGCGATCGATTTTGTTCATTCTTGACCGATCAAGTGTGGGCTGGTTTTAAGTGTGACGCCAAGACCCGTTGACCTTCACACAGAAGGGCACTAGAAACGTCGTCGGCAGTAAGGCTTTGTTACTTCCTGGTTGGATTTGTTGAGACTGGGTCGGGCACCTCCTGCCTCATTGCCGTATCGAGGGAGAGGTGCGCTGGTCGTGAACGCTCCAGGACGTCAGGAACCCTCCGACGCGCACAGGACCGGCCCCACCGGACCGGTGTCCCGTCGCGGGATACTCAAGGGAGCGGCCGTCACCGCGTCCGCCGCCGCGCTGGGCATCGTCGGCACGCGTCCGGCCGCCGCCGAGGCAACCGACGCCTCGGTCACCGCGACCTCGCTCGACGGCACCACCACCATCACGATGTCGCTCATCGGAGGTGCGCTCCAGTGGTCGGCCAGACGCAACGGCACGACCGTGATCGACACCTCGGCCCTCGGTCTGCGGCTGAGCGACGGAAGCACCCTCGGCACCGGCGCCGTGCTGACGAACTATCAGCACTGGCACATCGACACCACCTGGAAGCCGGTGTACGGGCGCAACGCGACGGTCTCCGACACCTACCAGGAGATGCGCTGGAACCTCCGGGACACCAGCACCTCCATCAACTTCGCCGTCCAGATCCGCGCCTATGCGTCCGGCGTGGCGTTCCGCTACGTCCTGCTCGACCCGGGCACCGCCGCGATCGCCGACGAACTGACCACGTTCGTCTTCCCCGACAGCACGCTCGTCTACAGCGCACGCGACGAGGACTCGTACAACCCGGTCGCCCCGGGTTCGATCCCGTCCACCGGGACCTCCTCCACGGACAACGGCCCTCTGACCGACCTGCCCCTGACCGCCACCGTCGCCGACCAGCTCATCGCCTGTGTCTGCGAGTCGTCCCGCCTCGACTACCCGCGGCTGATGCTCAGTTCCGTCCCCGGAGAGCCCAACACCCTCGCGGCCTACCTGATGCGGCACACGGCCCGCGGCTCCGACACGGTCCAGACGACCTCCACGGTCAGGACACCGTTCGCCACGCCGTGGCGCGCGGTCGTGATCGGCTCCACCCACGCCGAGCTGGTCGACAACGCCGAACTGGTGCTCAACCTGGCCCCGGCCTGCGCCCTCGCCGACACCTCGTGGATCACACCGGGCAAAGCCTTCCGCTGCAATCTGACCACCGCCGACGGACTGGCGGGCGTCGACTTCGCCGTCGCCCGTGGCCTGCAGTACATCGAGTACGACGCCGGGTGGTACGGGCCGGAGACCACCACGACCGACGCGACGCAGTCGATCTCCGCCATCGACATGCCGGCGGTCATCTCCCATGCGGCCGACCAGGGGATCGGCCTCATCCTCTACGTCAACCGCATCGCCCTGAGCGACCCGGACTCCCTGTTCGCCCTCTACAAGAGCTGGGGCGTCTCAGGTATCAAGCTGGGCTTCATCAGCGACGGCACACAGGCGATGACGAACCGGATCACAGGCTGGGCCAGGACGGCGGCCCAGCACAATCTGCTGATCGACATGCACGACGACGTACGACCGTTCGGTTACGAGAGGACCTACCCCAACTGGGTCAGTCTGGAGGGGGTGCGGGGCAACGAGCACTTCCCGACCGCCACCCACAACGTCACACTGCCCTTCGCCCGCAACATCGGCGGGCCGATGGACTACACCATCTGCTACGGCCAGTCCCGCGACCACACGACCAACGCCCACCAGATGGCGATGGCGGCCGTGTACTACCAACCCCTCAACTTCCTGTACTGGTACGACACGCCGTCGAAGTACTCCACCCCCTCCAAGTGGCCCGGGCTGCCCTGGTTCGACACCGTCCCCACCGTCTGGGACCAGAGCACGACGCTCACGGGTTCGATCGGCGAGTACATCGCCGTGGCCCGGCGCAGCGGCACCACCTGGTACCTCGGGGCGATGACCAACGAGACCGCCCGGACCCTGTCGCTCCCGCTGTCCTTCCTCGGCAGCGGCACCCACACCGCGACGATCTACGCCGACGGAACCCCTGGAAGCAGCCCTTACCAGACCCCCGTTGTCGTGAGCACGCAGACAGTTACCTCGGCGACCACACTGACCGTGACGATGACCGCCGCGGGCGGCCAGGCCGTCGTCCTCAAGCCGAACTGAGCGAGCGGGCCGCACGCCTACCGCGCTCGACGGTGGGTTCGTCATGGAAGCGCCCGGACAGGAAGGGGTCGGCGCCGATGATGTCGCCCGTGGCGACGGTCAGCGAGGTGTCGGTGCCCGCCGGAGCCGGCCCAGCCGGGCCGCGAGGTGTTCCGCGCCGCCTACCGGCCTGTGGGCGACGGCTTCTGTGCCGTGGGGAAGGCGCGGGTGTACGAGATCCACGATCGGACGGCGGCAGCGTCCGTACCGCCGTTGCCGTCCAGGTCTCCGGCCACGCCAGGTCCTTGGCGCTGACGGCGGCGTCGCCGTTGACGTCCCGGGTGCGAGTGGCGAGGAGGCCCGGCGAGACGGACAGCAGACGGAACTTCGTGACGCTGCCGTTTGCAGCCGACGTTGTCGTCGGCAACGAGGACCAGGGAGCGGGAACCGTCAGGCAGACGCGGCCCCCAGGTGATGCCTTCGACGTTGTCGGCGTCGGTGCCGGAGGTGGTGAAGTCGTACAGCAGCTTCTTCGGCATCGGCTTCTCGGTGTCGGCCAGTGCGTCCTCGCCGTTGACGTCCGTCGCGCCGACGGTGCTGGTCCAGTGGAGGCGAATGGCGAAGCCGACACCGGAGGCGAAGGACCGTTCGACGGTGAGGTAGTCGGTCTCGTTGATCGCGAGGATCTCGGAGACTCCCCGGTCCGCCGAGTACGTGCCGACCCGGACCGGCAGGGGTGCGGTGGGCGCGTCGGAAATCGGGGCGACCTCGTGGGCGTGCTCGGCCTCCGGCTTCCCTGTCCGACGGTCCGTCTGCAGCAGCCGGGACCGGCTCTCGACCGTCATCCCGGCCGCGGGACCGTCCTGGACGAGGGCGTTCTCGGTGCCACGAAAATCGCCGCGAAAGGCACCAGGTGATGGGCGTGACCCGGCAGACTGCGGCGGCGGTGACCGGGACCCCGGGGGCCAGGGGGCTACGAGTTCCGGCGGGTCGGGGGGATGATCAGGTCGTTGACGGTGACGTCGGCGGGCTGGTGGAGGGCGTAGACGACGGCGTCGGCGACGGACTCGGGGATGACGGCGATGTCGTTGAGCTCCTGGGCGGCCTTGCGGCCGGCGAGGTGGGTGACCTTGGCGGGCCAGCCGGTGTCCGTGACGCCGGGGCCGATCGTGGACGCCTTGATGCCTTCGAGGACGCCGAGTTCCTTGCGCAGGGACTCGGTCATGGCCCGCACGACGAACTTGGTGGCGCACACCCGGCAGGTCCTCCGGTCCGCGGCACCTGGTGGCGGCTTGTCCTCATGTTGCTCCGGCGCGGATCAGGTCCCAGAGCCCGAAGTGCTCTGGGACCTGATGGCGTGCGAGGTCAGGCGGGCGTGATGTTCTCCGCCTGCGGGCCCTTCTGGCCCTGGGTGATGTCGAAGGTGACCGCCTGGCCTTCCTGAAGCTCACGGAAGCCGGAGGCGTTGATGTTGGAGTAGTGCGCGAAGACGTCCGGTCCGCCGCCGTCCTGGGCGATGAAGCCGAAGCCCTTTTCGGCGTTGAACCACTTGACGGTTCCGCTGGCCATGCTGGTGCCTCTCGGTCGCTGTCGGGAGCCGCACCGCGCGGGTCCCGGAGGTGATCGCCCTGGTCCGGCACTGCACAGCAAGACGCCCGCGCCACGGCGCGGGCAGGTCATGCGAACCACGACATCTGACAGCGACGCTACACGGTGAAACCGGCGCCCACCAGGCAGCAACGGCCCGTGATCCGCCACCAATCTGTTCAGGCGCGCGAAACAGGTCCGAATGAGAAGGGTGCAGTTCCTCTCGAAGGTACGTCGTGATCAGGCAGTGAGGTCGTAGTCCTGCTGGTCGGGTGCCGGACAGAGACGCACGTGCTCACCGGCGGCATGGAAGCGCCAGTAGGAGTTGAGATCGCCGTTGTCGATCGGCAGCCATATGACGCAGCCCTGCCTGTCTGCCGACACGTTTGCATCAGCGACCAGCCGCCCCAGAAGGCACAGGAGCGTTCGGCCGGCTGCCTCCGCTGCCCGATACCGCGGGCGGGCAGGCTCACGCCCGGCCCGCCGACCGACGAGATCCGAGCGGGGGCCGTGCCGCCGCAAGGGGTGGGGCGTCTGCGAGGAGCTGTCCCACCGCCCGAGCGCCCGGCATGCGACAGGCACACCCCGAACACACCTCCGTCCGCTGCGGCGCCCGCGCCCCCAACGGGCCGACACACCACCGGGATCCACCGAGTCACCCGCTCGAAGAGAACCATCCGCTCTGTTTGTCCGTACTATCTCTTCAGCAGCGCTGTGCACATGAACCTATCGCCGCGCGCCCCGGCAGGCACCAGCCCGCCGGGAGGGCGCGCGGGGCAGGCCTGTCATCTGCTGCCTCACACCGAGGAAAGGTCGTGCGCTTGATGTCCGAGAACGCCTCCGCCACCGAAATCACGTCGCAGTACACCGCTCAGGTGACCGCCGATCTGGATCGCAACGCCAAGGAGCAGGACCGCGTCCAGGCGGAAATCACTTCCCTGACAGGCCAGTTGGCGGTCCTTCAGCGGGACCACGCCGTGCTGGTCAGCATCCAGCAGGCCATCGATGCGGCGCCGGCGCCCGACACGACGGCCAAGCCGTCCGACAGCGTCCCGGTGCCCGCTCCTCGCAAGAAGGCCGCCACGTCCGGCACGCGCAGGCAGACAAAGCCGAAGAAGCCCGCCTCCCAGACCACCCGTCCGGCCGGAAAGCCCGCCGCCGACGAGCGCGCAGGCGAGACCGAAGCCGCGAACACCACGCGGCCGACGCTGGTCGACCTGGTCCGCCGACATCTCTCCGAGCAGAAGGAACCCCGCTCGGCAGCGGAGATCGCCACCAGCCTCGGCCAGGCTCACCCCGAACGCTCCATCAAAACCACCGTGGTACGCACCACCCTCGAAGGCCTCGTCGCCAAGACCCAGGCACAGCGCACCAAGCAAGGCACATCCGTCTTCTACACCGCCGCCGACGCACCGCAACCGACCGCAGCCGCACACGCCGAGGAGCAGCCCGCGCCAGTCGACGCATGATGTCCGCCCGAGCGAGGGCCTCGTCCTGTCTGCGGGCGAGGATCTGGCTGTAGTGCGCGCCGGGCGGGGTATGCGCAGCCCCTGCTCGGCCATCGGCCAGGTCCCCGAGACGACGTACTTCATGCCTCGCCGGCCCAGCCGTCGGGCCGTTCACGCCGACGCGGCTGCAACCCCCGGACGCCGTGCTGCGGGCTGCCCGACGCGGCGGTCGGCGGGGGCCGCGGCCGGAAGGGGGCCCGGGGTGTGGCCGCGCAGCGATGCCGACGACAGCATAAGTGCGCAGGCGCGACGTGCTCACTGCCTCGGTGATCCCTGGCATATTCGTCGAATGTCCCCTGAACCGACCCGGCTTGGCGTCCCGTCTCGGGCTTTGCACCATGATGGGCGGGGGCGATGATGACGGGGTGGCTGTCAGCGAAGATCTGCTCTGGGACGCGGCGGACAAGAGTATGCGGATGGTTCCGCGGCTCCGGCGCATGACGGTGATGGCTGGCTGTCTCGGCTTGTTCGGCTTGGTGCTGTGGGTGGATTCCGACGTCAGGTGGGCGGCCCATGCGGCCTTGGTCTATGTCCTGGTGGAGATCGCGCACTGGGTGTGGGACCGGCGACGTTCGAGCATTGGCGCGGCCGTGCGATGCCGACAACTCCTCGCCATCGTCTCCGGGTGGCGCTCCCCTGTCCACGATTCTCATCCGGGCCCGACGCTGACCCTAGGGCTGGTCGGCGGCGTGTTCCCTCAGGAAGGCCCCTGCGTACGCTGCCGCCTCTTCCTTCGTCGCGTACGTGTCGTCGTCGTCGGGCGTGCCGTGTGTTCCGTCGGCGCCCTGGCCTGTCCATCTCCAGCCGCCGGACGAGGGCTCTTGCGTCAGTTCGGCCGATCCACCGAACAGTTCGAGTACGGCGCTCGTGTGCGCTGGGGTGGTTACCGGGCGGCTGATGGCATCAGGCCACTTCTTTCGGGCGCCTTGCCGGGTGATGCCCCAGACGGCGCCCAGTCGCTCGTAGCTCGCGCCGTAGGACCCGGCGGTCCCCGCTGCGATCGCCGTCAGCTGTTTGACCTCCGTGTCCACGACCTTCCATGCGGCAAGGACGGACAACGCCACGTCGACCGGGTCCGCCGCCCACATGCGGTCCCCCGGTAGCCCTGACGTACGGGAGCGCATGGACGATGCGAGCGGGTTGAGGGCGTCGTAGAGGGCCTTGTCGAGCTCTGCCTGTTCTTCGGGGGTGATCTCCAGCGAGGACATGTGACAACTTTAGTTACCTCGACCGAGGGTTGTAAACAACAGTTTCCGGCCGTCGGTGTGAGCCATCCACAGAACGTCAAGGATGTGATGCTCTGCCGTTGACGAGCATGCGGATAAGGCGGCGAGAGCCTCGCGGACCGGCAGGGTGATGATGTCACCGCGATCGCGCGCGGGGCGCGGCCCCGGCCGGCGCCCTGCGGCGCCAAGTGGTGAGTCCTGCCAACAACGCAGGCCCGACGACCGCACGGCGAAGGCCCGGCCACGAGGCGTGCCGGGCCTTCGCCGCTGCGCTGTCCCGTGCTACGGGCGAGCGCCGCCACTGGTGAACGGCTCGAAGGCTCGGCTGAAGTGCCAGGTGTCCTGGGCGATGCCGGAGCACGAATCGGAGCCGGCGGTGCCCACGCAGCCGCCGTTGTCGCGCTGGAGCGCCCAGAAGGAGAGCGTGTTGATCTCCTTTGCCTCGGCCCACTTCTCCACCGTGAACGCGTCCTGCGCGGTGAAGGTCTCCTCGGGTCCGAAGTCGTCGATGCCGGGCATCTCGATGACGCCGATCATGTTCCACAGCCTCGCAGGGCTCTTCTTCGGGTAGAGCGCGGCCAGTTGATCGTGCAGACCGGCTGCCGCCTTCTCGGTTTCGGCCGCCATGTCGTGGGTGGCACCGTCCCAGTAGTCGAACGTCATGATGTTGACGACGTCCACCCGCGCACCGTTGTCGACGGCGTTCTGCAGCAGGGCCACACCGTTGGGCTCGAGACCGGTCGTGGAGGTCGGCAGGGTGTAGGAGAACTGCACGCGGCGGCCCGTGCGGTCGGCCCAGCGCTGCACCTCGGCGATCGCCTTGTTCCGGCGGTCGATTCCGGCGGCGTTGTCGATGGAGTCACCCTCGATATCGAGGTCGATCCGGGTGACGCCGTACGTGGTGACGAGGCTCTCGTACACCTTGGCGATGGCGTCGACGCTGGTGCAGCTGTCCGCCAGTTCGGTGCCGGTGGTGTCCGCCGACCAGCCGCCGAAGGACGGGATGACGTTGCCGCCGCGCGCTTGGATCGTGGCGATGTCCAGGCCGAAGGTGGTCCGGGAGATCGGCTGGCCGGCCTCGCCGTTCCAGTACGCGGTGCACGAGCCCGCCGTGGCCGTCTGGAGGAAGGCCAGCGTGAGGTACTTGTTGCCGGAGGCGGCGGCGAGCCGGGCCGGGCTTTCGCCGGTCCACGCCTCGAAGTAGGGCGCCGCCACGTGGGCAGGCATGGGCTTGCCAGGGGCCGGGAGTGAGTCCGGCACTGCAAGCGCGCCCCCTCCCCCGAGGGCGACAAGCCCGGCGGACACGGCGGTCACGCTCAAGCAGGACAGCAACGTACGAAGGGGACCAGGTCGTCTCACTGACACTCCCATGGGGAAAAGGGCAGGCGGGGACAGCGGAAGGACAGAACCGCAGGCGATCACTGACCAATGATTGGACTAGACCAACTAACTGTCAAGATTCTTTACAATTAGCTGACCGAGCCCGCCCCGGAAAGTGCGACCCCGTGCAGCGGTCGGCGCGACCGGCGTCCCGCGACCTGCCTGCTCCAGGTCACCGCCCCGGCCCGCATGCGCACGAGCGAGGTGAACTCCCACCCCACCGGAACGAGTCACAGGCACAGGGCATCAGCCGCTCCACCCTGGGCTTGCCCTTCGGGTTCGACGCCCGGGCAGGATCGGCCAACCCCTGGTGAAAGTTGGCGATTTCGGCATCCGCCTGGTTGATCTCCGAGTCGATCAGCGGGCGGGTTTTTCCCAGGTCAGTGAGTACCGGCGGAGCACATGCCGGCGGTAGTGCATACCGGGCAGCAACCGTCGCGCCGCAGCCCGCACCTGCCCATAGCTCATCTGCGGGACAGCGACCGGCATGCCCTCCGGCCCACGCGCGCGACGCAGCACCTTCGTGATCCGTACGACCGGCGCAGCCGCGACCATCGCTGCCCACTCCGCCACGCTCGCCTCGCGAGCCAGGCCGACGACCACCAGCGTGCCACCGGGCCGCAGCAGTTCACACATGCGGATGAGGGCCGCCTCGAAATCCATGTGATGGATCGTGGTCACCGAGCAGATGAAGTCGTAGCCCACGGCGGGGAGGTCGGCGGTGAGGAAGTCGCCCTCGACAAAGGTGAGATCCGGGGAAAGGGCAGCAAGGTCGCGCGCACAGGCGATCATCTCCGCCGACTTGTCGATCCCGGTGACACGCTTCGCCCGCTCGGCCAGCTTCCGCGCCAGCAGCCCGTCCCCGCAGCCGACGTCCAACGCGTCACCACACCCCTCGGGCACGGCCCGGAGGATGCCCGAATGCCGGGCGACGTTGGTGTTCCAGTACGGCTTCGGGTCAGCCTCGCGCATCAGATCATCGTAAAGGCATGGCCGGGGCTCCACATGCGCCTTGGCACGATCCGCTCCCCCTGTCCGGCAGGCCAGTGGCGGGATCTGCCTGAGCGGTTCGGCGCCTTGGAAGACCGTCCATGAACGCCACTGGCCGTGGTCGGCCGACGGCACTTGGGAGCGCCCGGGCGAGATCGAACGGGCCATCTCGGTGGACTCCACCATCGTGCGGCCCATCAGCACGCGACCGGTGCTCGGACCGAACCGCCGGCGAAGTCCGCGTCAAAGGGGGGCCGGCGCGGCAGAAGGGAAAGACCGGCAGCCCATCCGCGCAAGGACTCACGCGACGGACGGCCACCCGTCTCCGAGGACGAGCGGTACAAGCAGCGCAACGAGCAGAGCTGCGGTGGTGGCGGTGCATGGAAACACGTGCCGCGCTTGTCATGGCGAGTGGCCACGGCCCGGGAGTGCTTCAGCCTGTTGATTGCCCGCTCGACGGACCACACCAGTGCTCTGCCGAGGCTGTCCAGTCGTCGTTTCTCCCGCAGTCGCCTTCGTCCACGCCGGCGTGGACAACCAGGCGCCCCGCCCTGAGGTGGCGATCCGCACAGACGTCCACATGCCGCGGCTTCATACGTCGCGGCGCCGCACGACGACCACCGCGAGCACGACCGCGACGAGCGGCCAAACCGCGTACACGATCCAGGAACCGCCGACCGTGGCGGTGTAGCCGAGGGATCCAGGATCCGGCGGCCAGTTCTGGACCAGGCGCTTCCAGGCGGTGACCGGCATCACGTGGCTGACGTCGGCAGACCAGCGCTCGCTCTGCGAGAAGAGCGTGGGCAGCATCAGCAGCGTGAAGACGCTGGTGACCATGGTCGCGGCGCTGTGCCGGATCAGGACGGCAAGCCCCAGGCCGACCAGTGCGCAGACCGGGGCCAGCAGCGCGGACGCCACCAACGCCCGGAACACGCCGGGATGGGTGATCGAGACCCCTGCATGCCGCCCGTTCAGGATGGCCTGGGAGACCAGGAAGGAACCGGTGGAGATGGCCGTGCCGACGGCGGTCCACACACCGGCGGTGACGACCGCTTTGGCCAACACCACTGAGCCGCGGGCAGGGACGGCCACGGTGGTGGTGCGGATCAGGCCGCTGCTGTACTCGCTGACGACGGTGATCGCGCCCATGCTGCCGGCGACGAGCATCAGCGTCATGTAGCCGGCGGGCGGATAGGCGTCGAAGGGCAGGAAGTCGGGGGGCTGCCGCATGCTCGCGCCGGAGCCCCCGAAGTTCCTGTGGTTCGCCAGTGCCGCCACGGCTGCGGATCCGATGACGAACACGATGATGAGTGCGATCGTCCACGGCGTGGAGCGCAGGGACCGCATCTTGATCCACTCGGCGGCCAGGAGGTCGCGGAAGCGGGCGGGCGGCTCGGCGACGGGCCCGTAGGAGGTGATCGAGGAGACGGAGGTGATCGTGGTCATCGGTGGTGTCCTGCCAGGTATTCGACGCTGCCGGCGGTGAGTTCCATGAACGCCTCCTCCAGTGAGGCGGTTCGGGTGGTCAGCTCGTTCAGCACGATCTGGTTCTCGAAGGCAAGCGCTCCGATCCGCTCCGCCGGCAGTCCGGTCACGGCGAGCTTCTCGGTGCTCCGGCGAGCCCTCCGGCTCGACCGATGCGCCTGCGGCGGCCAGCGCGGCAGCCTGCGGGCTGCCCACCACGACGCTGAGGCGCGTACCGCGAGCCGCGAAGTCCCCCACCGGCTCTGCCGCGATGAGCCGACCCCGGCCGATGACGACGAGCCGGTCGGCGGTGTTCTCCATCTCCGACGAGCGTGCCGTTGGGTGCGGGCGCCGCGATGCTCGGCACCGTCTCATTCACGACCGCCGTCGGGTGTGAGCGGTCACGTCCGCTACGGGCCCGTACCGAGCGGAGAGTGGGCTCCGCTCGGTACGGGCTGAGGGCAGCGCGAACCGTCTCCCCCGTTGCAGCGTCGCGTCGGGATCAGCTGTTCCGGGCCGTTGAAGTCGGTGTCGCACTGGCTGGCCCGTCGGGCCACCTACCAGACCCCTGACCCGCCCGTATCGATGAATTCGACCCAGCCGGGACCGTTTCCTGCTCTCTCAGGAGTGTCGGTGATAAGCCTTGTTGGCGATGCGCCAGCTGTCGTCGACGCGGACCAGCAGGAAGATGTCGGTGAAGGTGTCCGCGCCGTGCCGGAGCGTCATGGTCGCGGTCGCGACGGTGCCGTGGACGTCGACGGCTTCGATGCGGCGGGAGCGGGTCGCCTCGTCCGCGGCCGACTGGCCGTGGAAGAGAGCGCAGTACTCGTCCAGGGGCCACGAGACGAATGCGCCGTCCCGGATTCCCTCGATGTGGGCGGAGGACAGGAACGCGTCCCGGAAGTGGGTGGGGTCGCCGGTGGCATGTCCGCGAACGTAGGCACGAAGCGGTTCGAGCACGGCGCCCGCCACGGCGGGGACCATGGCGGCAATGGCGATGTCGGCCTCGGGGTCGGCAGGGGTGTCGGCCAGGCCGGCGGCGCTGCGCAGAGGCGTGTTCGACGCGTCGGCCAGCAGAGTCATGTCCTTGGCCAGCGCACTGATCGTGAAGTCGGCCGTGCCGGCGGCAGACCGGCCGTTGAGGAAGGGGCGTTTGCGGGCCACGAGCCCGCCGAGCTGGCCGAGTTCGAGGACGTCCAGCGCCTGGGCGCGCGGCAGGCCGAGGGCGTCGGCCTGCCGCAGTGAGTCGCGCAGCGCGAGGACGGCGCCGGCGAGGCTGTTGTTGGCGATCAACTTGAGCGCGGCGGCCGTGAAGGCGTCGTCGACTCGCCGCACAGTGCCGAGCGATTGCAGAATCGGCCGGGCTCGATCGAGCGCGTCCTGGTCGGCGGCGGCGAGAATCTGCAGGGCGCCGGCGGTGACAGCCGGCACGGAGCCGAGTACGGGCGCGTGGATGTAGGACGGGCCGAGTCGCCGGGCCAGCCGCGCCGCTTCGGCGGGGGCGATGGTGCTGGTGTTCACCACGATCGTGTCCGCTCGCAGCGAGTCCCGGACTGCGTCGAGGACCTGACGGCAGGCCTGGCCGTCGAACAGCGCCAGGACCACGAGGTGGGCCTTCGCCACGGCGTCGTTCGGATCGCCGGTCGTGTCGACGGCGCCCGATGTGCGCCCGGAACGTGTCCAGCCGACGACGTCCCAGTCCTGGGATGTGAGTCGTGTCGCGAGGGCGTCGCCCATGCGTCCCAGGCCGAGGACGGCGATCGTGTGCGGTGTGGTCATGCGTGCCACCGTGGTGCACCGCGAGGGCTGCGACAAGCGCAGATCCGGCAGAGCATCCCTGCGGCAACCGCATATCAGCTGGTCATACTGGTTCGATGGAACTCACGGTGTGGCGGACCTTCGTGACCGTGTGCAGGCTCGGGTCGCTGTCGGCGGCAGCCGCCGAGCTTCATCACACGCAGTCGGCCGTCTCCCGGCAGATCGCAGGGCTCGAGCGGCAGATCGGCGTGACACTGATGGAGCGCCACACGCGCGGTGTGCGTCCCACGCCTGCCGGTGAGGTGTTCCGGCGCCACGCCCTGGCCACGCTGAATGAGGCCGACCGCGCCGTTCGCGCCGCACGAGACGTTCGCGACGGGGCGTATCACCGGCCGTTGGCGGTCGGTGCGACACCCTCTCTGGCCGCGGGGATCGTCCCCGCGGCCATCCGGGGCCTGCTGGAGCGAGCCGGATCCATCCGGTGGAGCCTGCTGCCCGGCCTGAGCGAACAACTGCACAACCGCGTGATCACCGGCGATCTCGACATCGCCGTCGTCACCGATGCGCCACCAGGGCTCCCCCATGACCCGCGGGTCGAACGCCGGTTCCTCGGGCTGGACGACATGGTCGTCGTCCTGCCCGTCGATCATCCGCAGGCCGGACGCGGCCCGGTACACATGCAGTCGCTGGCCGACCAGACCTGGGTCGAGGACAACGACGGCTCGGCGGCGCTTCTGCGCCAGCACGCCGCCCGCGCCGGAGTCAGCGCCCGCATCGACCTCACCGCGGCCGATCTGCACGGCAAGCTGGCCCTGGTCGCAACCGGTCACGCCATCGCGCTGATACCCGGGGTGCTGACGTGCGCGCTGCGGACCGACGTCACCACCGTGGGCCTCGTCGATCCCCCAGCCCGCGGCATCTACACGATCACACCACGCCGCGACCCCCACCCCTCCGCAGCGCCCCTGGTCGACCAGCTCGCGACAGCCTTCGCCTCGCTCCGTCCAACCCAGGCCGCGCGTCAGCCGCCCGAGACGGACGCACACGCCACCGCGCCGGCAGTTCACGACGGCATCACGGAAACGCCCCACCACAAACCCGCGCGCTCCAAGTAGCCCGTGACACGGTCGAAGTGGGCCTTCGACACCAAGGGGTCGACCTCGGCGTTTTCGCCGGAGGCCCGCTCGCCGACTGCCAGGGGCCGGACCTGGCCGACGAACTGCTCGGCGACCGATGTGTGGACGAGTAGGCCAACACCGCTCTCGACGAAGGCCCGATCATCGTCCAGGAGGTCATCGGCGTCGACCACAGCCACACCCTGACGACCTGGCTGCGATCGGCCGCGACGCCGGGTCGGCAGCCTTGGTCCGAGCGGTCCGATGGCACTGCGAAGGCCGGGTGTTCGTCCAGGGCAGGCGCACGGTGGTCCTCCGCCGACGGTCGGGATACCACCCGCAGGAGGCACGCCTTGCGGGGCATGTCGCCGCGCTGCAAGGACAAGAAGCAGTGCGGATCGTTGACGGGAGCAGACTGAGCTGCGGAGTTGAGATCTGGGCCTTCTGGGAAGGCCCAGAGTCACCGCCGTCCTGTGGGTCGTCACGCAGGCGAGCTCCATCGCGGCAGTCGTCTCCCTCGAGGTGGCACTCGTCCTGGGCCGCAGCGCCCTCATGGGCAGCCAGCCCTCGCCGAGGGCCACTCGCGCTCTCGGTGAGGAGGGTCGCTCGTCCCGCCCGGGACCGCTCCCACCGCCGAACTGGCCCAACTCATCGGCGAGTTGGACGCAGCCAGCGGGAAGCCGGCCAGTCCGGGGAGCGCGAGCGTGCTCTGGAGGAGCCGTGACGCGAACTGGTCGCCTGGTCTCCCACGACCCGCGCACCCCGCTCGCCGAGCCGCAACCGCCGCCGAGCACCTGCGGACGCCGCTCGGGAACCGGACGCCCCCGGCCCGGCCCCGCGGCTGCGGCCGCCGCCTCGGGGAGCCGGGAGTGCTGGACACCGTATGGCTCCTGCTTGCGTTGCTCGACGACCCGGACGGCTGTGTGCGCGCCGGAGCGGTCGACGGCCTGGGTGCGCCGGCCGGTGGCGGGCCGCACCGGGCGCCGCCCCCTTCCACCCCGAAACGACAGAAGGAACGTCGAGCCGGCCGGGGTGCTCTTCACCGCCGGGCGCGATGGCGCCGGCCGATGCACCCCCTGGCGGACGCGGGTGGATCCCGCTCTTCCAGTTCTTTCCGGATATGGTTTTTCATATCAGATCTTGCCCAATGGGGAGGTAGTACGGTGAATGCCCCTCATAGGGCGAGGCAGGTGCCCGAGGAGCCTTTGGGGGCTGTCGGGTACGCGGGTGTGCTGCGCGAGCTGCTTCCGATCGCACTGTGGCGAGAGGACGCGGACGGCCGCATCGTGGAGTGGTCGCTGGCCGCCCAGGATCTGCTCGGGTTCCAACCGCAGGACGTACTCGACCGGCCCGCGTCGGCCCTGCTCGTCCCCGACGGCAACCGCGAGCTGGCCGACCAGCTCACGCGTCGTGTCCAGGGCGGGGAGACTGTCGTCGGCACTCTGTCGGTGCGCCACCGCGACGGCCATCAGGTCACGATGGAAATGTGGATCGTGCCGGCCGCCGACGCGCAGGGGCGGCCCGGAGCACTGCTGATCGCCGTGGAGACTTCCCAGGTCCTGCGCATGCGGGATTCCCTGGCGGCCCTGGAGAGCCTCTTCAGCCAGTCCCCCATCGGTCTGGCCACCCTCGGTACCGATCTGCGCTTCCTGCGGGTCAACGACGCGCTCGCCCGGATGAACGGCGTCTCCGCCGCCGAGCATGTCGGCAGGCGGTTGACGGAGGTCGTCCCCGGCGTCAACGCCGTGGCTCTGGAGTCGACGATGCGGGAGGTACTGGACCGGGGCACGGCTGTCGTCGACGTCCGCCGCACCGGCCGGACCCCGGCGGACCCCCACCGTGAACGGACCTGGTCGTGCTCCTACGCCCCGCTGCTCGACGGCGCAGGCCGGACACTGGGCCTGATCGCCTCCCTCATCGACATCACGGAGAGCCAGCAGGCCGAACGCGACGCCGCACGCGCCCGCCGCCGGTTCGCGCTGCTGGCGGAGGCCGGCACCCGGATCGGCACCACCCTGGACCTGCGGCAGACCTCCGAGGAGATCGTGCAGATGCTGGTGCCCCAGCTCGCGGACTCCGCCGACGTGCAGCTCCTCGAAGAGGTCATGGCACCCGACGAGTCCACCGCGGCCACGCACGGCGTGGTCCGGCGGATGGCGGCCCTCTTCCCCGACCCGTCCGCCCCTACGGCGAAGCTGCTCCCGGGAATGACGTCCCGGATCTCACGCGGCTCCCTGTACGAACGAGTCATCGCCGACGGCCGTCCCACCAACCTCCACCGGTCGGACGTGCCGGCGCTGGTCACAGATCCCCGCGACGGCGAGCTGCGCGCCTACCTCATGAGCCTGGGCTCGGCAAGGCTGGTCCCGCTGGTCGCCCGGGGCAAGGTGCTCGGCGCGATCGTGGTGACGCGGCTTCGCAGCCGTGAGCCCTTCGACGAGCAGGACTGCGTGCTCGTCGACGAGCTGGCGGCGCGCGCCGCCCTGAACATCGACAACGCGCTCATGTACACCCGGCAGCGTGCGGCGGCCCTCACCCTGCAGCGCAGTCTGACCAACAGCGCGCTGCCCGCCGTCCCCGGTCTGGAGCTCACGGGGCGCTACCTGCCCGCCAGCGAACACGACGTCGGCGGCGACTGGTTCGACGTCATCGCGCTGCCCGAGGACCGGACCGGACTCGTCATCGGGGACGTCATGGGGCACGGCATCCACGCCGCGGCGATCATGGGCCAGCTCCGTGCGGCGGTGCGGACGCTCGCCCGGCACGGCATCGATCCGGCCCACATGCTGCGCTCGCTGGACGCCGTCGTGGCCGACATGGGCGAGGATCAGATGGCGACCTGTGTCTACGCCGTCCACGATCCCGCCTCCCGTGGGTGCCTCGTCGCCAGGGCCGGTCACCCCCCACCGGCCGTGGTGGCGCCCGGCGGTGCGATCACCTTCCTCGACGGCTCGCCGGGAACCCCGCTGGGAACGGGAGGACACCAGTTCGGAACCGAAGAGGTCCCGTTGCCGCCGGGCAGCCTGCTCGTCCTGTACACGGACGGGCTCATCGAAGCACGCGGCAGGGACCTCGATCAGGGCCTCGACCGGCTCGCACGGGCTCTGCGACGCCCCGGACAGCCGCTCACCGCGCTGTGCGACGGCGTCCTCGAACAGATGCTGCCGCACCCCGCCCAGGACGACGTCGCGGTACTGATGGCCCGACCGCAATGACCCGCCGTGACCGTCGCCGCGCACGGCGGCATCTCATGCGCCACGTCCGCTGCGGGCATCGGCGAGAAAAGCCTCGGCCCGGGGCACCATTCGCCCTGCTGACGTGCCTGTCGATCATGAGCAGCGCGAGTCCGGCATCTCCGGAACACCCGCAGTCACGGCGTGCAGGAAAGGACATCGGAGACGCGAATTCGGGGTACCCGCCATTGCGGAGGTTCCCCATGTTCGAGGTTGGCGATATCCGCGAATGGCGCGGTCACGACGTGGTTGACCCGCGGGGGCACAAGATCGGCGTCCTCGAATCGGTCTACGTGGACACCGGGACGGACAGGCCGTGCTTCGCCACGGTGATCGTCGGTCTTCCCACCCGACGCCGCCTGGTGTTCGTGCCACTGCGCGGAGCGACCGTCGGTCCGGGGTATCTGAAGGTCGTCCACAGCAAGCCCGCGGTGAAAAGGGCCCCGGCCATCGACGTCGACGGCGAGCTGCGTGCCCAGGATGAACCGAAGGTGTTCGCACACTACGAACTGGACTATGCGCCGGGCGCCGGCGGCGAGCGACGACTTGCCCGCCGCTGAGGCGCCGACACCGTCGGGAGTGCCCATGACCCTGTTTCTGTTCCTGATCCTCGTGGCCCTCGTCCTGGGCATCATCGGGTTCGCGGCCAACGGGTTGTTCTACTTGCTGATCATCGGCGCCGCCGTTCTCCTCGCCGATCTCTGCTACGCCGCGTTTCGTTTCCGCCGCGGCGGAGGCAAGCACCGTATCGCCCGTTGACTGCCTTCGTCCCTGCCCTGAGCCATGACTCCCACCGGGCCACCTGGGCCACCTGGGCCACCTGGGTACGGGGCGGCAGCCTGGAGGGTGGCACGGCTTGAGGTTCGGTGTGCCTCGTGGAGCAGCAGAGGAGCCGACGGTCACGTATCCACGCACACGCTGCCCCACATACCGCGCCCCGAGCACTCTCCCCCTCCCCCGCTTTCCGCCAGCTTCACGAGGCCTTCGACGTGGCCGGCGGCGTGGGATCCGCCGCCAAGCCATACGGCGTAGCAGAACAGGGCCGGGCAGCAGCGGTGTCCATAGGCTCACGATGACGGCCCACATGCCCTCGAATCGAAAGGAACGGCTCATGCGGATACGTGCCGGACTCACCGCCGCGGTAACGGTGATCCTCACCGCCGGACCGGTTGCGGGCCTCGCGCACGCCCAGTCCGATCTGAACTGCAGCGACTTCGCCTTCCAGGAGGACGCCCAGGCGGAACTGAGGCGCGATCCCAGTGATCCGAACCGGCTGGACGAAGACCGGGGGCCGGACGACGGCATCGCGTGCGAGGTCCTGCCCCACCGCAATGCCGTGAGCTCAACGGCGTCCGCGGTTCCGACACGGGGCGTCCAGGGCGGCGCGGGCGGGAGCACGGCTCCCGCCGACTTCGCACGGCCCCTGGGAATGGGCCTGACGTTGGGCGCCCTGGGGGTGACGGCCAGTTACCTGGTCCGTCGGCACCGACGATCCGTCGGGCCCCACAGGCGTTGAACACACACTCTCCGCCGATTCCACCGGCGAGCTCGTCTATGGCTCCCGACGAAACGGGTGGGCCACCCATACGAAGGGCTCCTCCGGTCTCGAAGAAGAACGCAGGAAAGTCTGAGTGGCCGGGCAAACGGTCCGTACCTGGCCGCGGTCCGGCGGCCTTTCGGGTGACCGGCGCTCGAACAGCCACGGAAGACGCCGCAGGGCCGGCGCCCCCTCACGCGAGTCCTCACTGCGGGCAGGGAAGCGGCGCTCGACCTCCCCAGGTATCGCGCCGCTTCCTGCCAGCGCGCTTCGACTACCCAGGAGTTCCGGCTCCACGCCCGCCCAATCCTATGAAGGCGCCACGCGGAGAACACATGCGTTCACACGTGGAGGTACCGTTTCGTCCTGTCCGCGGCGGCCCCCGGGTCCCGGTCGGCCCAGCACGCGGGTGGGGGTGCCCCGGGGTGGTTGTCACCGGGGTCGGAGCCCGCCGGTGGACGCCCCGGACCCCTTTCTTCTCCCCTCCCCCGGACTCTGCTTGGGCAGCGACGACCACGGTCGCGCTCAGGTTGGCCTGGACGCTCTCGGCGCACATGCCCGAGAGGTGTGCGACACCACCGACCCCGCTCGCGCGCGGAGGGGACGACGTCAGTCACCGGAGGTCGGTGTGGGGGCGTAGGGCTCGATCTCCCGCCACGGCGGCGGTCCTCCCAGCTGCCGGTCGATGGGCTGCTGGGAGCCGTCGAGGGAGCGGCGGGCCGCGTTGACGAAGGCGAGCTGTCCCGATGCGAGATCTGCCATGATCTGCTGAAGGTCGTTGCGGTTCTTCGGTCCGCGGTCGGCGGCCAGGAGCGCGAACCGGCCGACGGCATCGGCCAGGTCACCGGCGGCGTTCGCGACGTCGCGGTCGGCGACCAGACTGAGCGAGGTCAACGCCGCGTTGAAGGACGGCCAGTCGGCGTTGTTGGGCCGGTCGTCGAGGTACGCCTCACGCAAGTCGATCTCGACGGCGGTGAACTCCTTCAGGAACGCTCCGTAGGCCGCCGTCTGGGTGTCGCGCAGCCATTGCTGATTCTGGCTGCGGCGGCCGAAGAAGCCACCCACCACGATGCCGATGACGGTTGCGGCGGCGCCGACGCTCGTGGACATCAGAGCATCCCATGGGGCGGCCAAATCGGATTCCTCCTTCAGCGCGGTGGCTGTGACCGCGGTCAGCGTGCGCGATGACGTGTCCATTCTTGATCAGGAGGTCTGCCTTGCGGGGCCGAATTCGGTGGTCGGGTGGTGGCTGAGGTTGCCCCCGACGTCAGGCCGGTCGACGATGGCGGGCGCGACTGTGTCGGCAGGCCCGCGCTGAATCGTCGCCGCCGGCGGACTCGGCAGGGCGCGGCACGGCGTCACCAGGACGGCCACGGGCCCCGGGCCGACCGTATGGCAAGACCTGCGCACATCACTTGCAGTAGACGTCGTGGTCCGGCCGCTCGCCCGTGGACAGGAACTGCGAAACGATGTGGTCACCGCACGCGTTGCCGTTGGCCAGGTAGGCGTCGTGGCCGGTGGAGTTCACCGTCACCAGGACGGCGCGGTCGCCCAGGGCCGCGCGGAGCTTGCGGGCGCCGGCGAGCGGGGTCGCCACGTCACGCTCGTTCTGCACGAGCAGAACATTCGCCGGTCCCCGGCCGGTGATCCGCACGGGCTGTTGCCGGGGACGCGGCCAGGCGGCGCAGAGCATCGCGTTCCTCGGCATCCCGGCGGTCAGCGGATACTTCACCCGACTCTGGGAGACACCCTTCTCGTACGCGGCGGCCGAGGTGGGCCAGGCGCTGTCGCTGCAGATTGTCGCCGCGCCGACTGCGGCCGCGTTCTGCAGCAGCGCCTCCGGCGGTGCGGGCGGCGGGGGCGGCACCGTGCCCTGCCGTGCCGCTCGGATCAGTTGGGCCAGGGTCGGGAATTGGTCGGGGTCGTAGAAGGAGTCCAGCATGCTCTGACGCAGCGTGGTGCCGTTGAGCACCTCCGGGTTGGCGCCGGGCCACGGCAGCGGTGCGCGATCGAGCCGCGCGGCGAGACCGAGCAGGACCGACCGCACTGCCGCCGGGGTGTCTGCCACCCGGTCGGGGTTGCCGGGCGCGGACGCCCACCTCGCGAACTCGGCGAACACGTCCTCGACGCCCTGCTCGAACCCGGCGAGCCAGGCACGGGCGACCTGCGTGCGGCCGAAGTCGCCGGTGGGGTCCAGATTGCTGTCCAGCACGACGCGGTCGGTGCGGTGCGGGAACAACTCGCTGTAGACCGCTCCGATGTACGAACCGTACGAGACGCCCCACGCGGAGATCCTCCGCTCGCCGAGCGCGGCCCGGATGCGATCGATGTCGCGGGCGTTGTCCGCGGTGCTGATGTGCCGCAGCAACTCGCTGCCGTTGCGCGCACAGGCGTCCGCCGTCCGGCGTGCGGTGACCATGTTCTCGGAGATGGAACCGTCGGGGCCGGGCCAGGGGCGCAGCCTGGAGGTCGCCAGGTCGGCGTGGGCGAGTTTGCAGTCGACGGGGGCCGAGGGTGCGTTACCGCGTGGAGCGAACCCGATGAGGTCGTAGGCGTCGCGCACGTCCTGCGGTAACCGCTGCCCCTTCTCCGACGGCTCGTCGAGGCTGGAGCCGCCCGGTCCGCCGGGGATCAGCAACAGTGCCCCTCGACGGGCCCCGGATTTCTCGCTCGCGATACGGGAGACAGCGATGCCGATCTTCCGGCCGTCCGGGTCGGAGTAGTCCATCGGCACGTAGACGGTCGCGCATTTCTGACGAGGATCGAGCCCGCTCCCCTCGCACTTGCTCCATTTGAGAGGCTGGGCCGATGCGGTAGCCGTGGCGGGCGCGACCAAGCTGAGGATGACGCCGATGCCGGCCGCCAGGGCGGCGCCACTCGTGACCTGCTTCTTGGTGATCTGCTTCATGCCGACGAGCTTCGCCTGGCAAGCCCACCCCGGCCATCCGGGGAACAACCCATTCCCATGCGGGTTTACCCCAGTCCGGCGTTCGGGTTCACCCCCGGCACAGCCCCTTTGGCTCAGTGAGCGCATGTCGACAAGGGGCAGGCCGAACAGCCGGCAAAGGATCAGTACGCGTAGGGGTCCCCACACGTCCTGAGCCACCGTCGGTTTCCGGCCGTGCGCGCCGCATGCGTCGTGACCGGCCCGAGCCGGGGCTGGTGTCACGGAGGGGGCGTGCGCCGCTCCGGACGCTGTGGCAGGCAGGATGGGAGCATGAGCGTAGTCAAGATCAATGTACTGACCGTCCCGGCGGAGCAACGGGAGACCCTCGAGAAGCGGTTCGCCGCCCGAGCCCAGGCCGTCGAGAACTCCGACGGCTTCGAGTGGTTCGAGCTTCTCCGCCCTGTCGAGGGCACCGACACCTACCTCGTCTACACGCGGTGGCGTGACGAGGAGTCGTTCCAGGCGTGGCTCGAAGGCCCGATGAAGGCGGCGCACCGGGGCGGGGCGGAAGGCGAACGGCCCAAGCCCGCGGCTTCCGCCTCCACCCTCTGGTCCTTCGAGGTGGTGCAGCAGGCAGCGCCCAAGGCCGAGTAGTCCGTCTCGGTGGCGGCACCTCCCGTCCGATCGGCGGAAGGTGCCGTCGCCTCGATGAAACGGCCGCACCCGTCGTCCTGCCGCGTGGCTGCGGCAGCACCCGGTGGTGACCGCCACGTTCTCAGCCCTGTGTCGAAGCGACGGCTGAGCGCCCTGGCGTCCACCCGCCCGTGGCCGTTGCCCGGTCCGGCCAGGCTGCACGCCCGTGTGATGGACAACGATCTCGGTCAGGATCGGTGTGTACTGCTCCGTCGAGACCTGCCCGGCGAGCGCCACCCGGAGGCGGGAGGTCGTGACGCTGCCGAGGCCGGTCACGGTGAGGTCGTGTCCGATGCCGGCGTCGTGGTTCGCGAAGGTCGCCCATCGGCCTGTCATGGGGTCCCACCGCTGCAACTCGAAGGTCCGCACCCGCGGGTGGGCGCCCGCGTGCTGCATCCCGCAGGCGAACGGGGCACGGGAGCAGACCGAGAGGATGACCGCCTCACGCCACGAACAGGTTCTGCGGGTCCTGGACGCAGCCCGATTCCCCCAGGCCGTGGATCGCGCGCTGTGTGGCCTGGAGGTCGCCGCCACCCGGTACGCCCCCTGAGACCGCGCCGTCGCCTCGCCCACGGCGCCGGTCATACTGCCCGCCAACCACTGTCTTCCCAGCAGAGAGACCTCAGAACTCACCATGACCGAGCAAGTTCTCCATCGTGTTGCCGGATACGAGCAGTGGTTCAACACTCTCTTCGAGCAGTACTTCGACACGTTGGGCGTCAGGCTCGACGCGCCGTCGTTCAGCCGTTTCACCCCGGAGTGCCTGGCGTTGGTGCGGGATCTTTCCTTGCGCGGCGGCAAACGGATGCGGGTCGTCCTGCTTCACGAGGCGGCTCGCCTGGTGACTGCCGAGCCCGTCGAAGGACTCGACGCCGCGGCGCTGAGCATCGAGCTGCTGCAGACCCACGGCCTGGTCCACGACGACCTCATCGACGACAGCCCCACGCGCCGGGGCGGCCCTTCCACCTACTACGCCTACCGCGATCGCTTCCCCCACCACCCGCGGACGGCACTCGGCCTCAGCGTCCTCGCGGGCGACCTCGCACTCGCCCTGTCCTTGCGGGCCCTCCTCGACGCGAAGGTGCCTGTCGCGATGCGTCAGGCCATGGTCGAGGTACAGACACGGGCGGCGGCCGACACGTTCGTGGGCCAGATCGTCGACATGGAACGCGACTTCATGACGGCGCCGGACGACGACGTCCTGCACTGCGTGGCCGACTACAAGTCCGCCCGCTACTCGGTTCTCGCGCCCATGCAGCTCGGGCTGCTGGCAGCAGGTGAGCAGCCGGCGCTCTTCGAGCGGGAACTGCGCCGCTATGCGCGGCTGGTCGGGATCTGCGGGCAGATGCGCGACGACTACCTGGACCTGTTCGGGGACGCAGCCGTCATGGGCAAGCCGACCGGCGGCGACATCCGCGACGGAAAACACAGCTACGCCGTCAGCGCCCTGCTGTCCGCCGTGAGCGGCGCCGAACGTGCCGTGGTGGAAGCCGCGCTCGGCGACCCGTCCCGCACTCCGGAGACCGTCACCGCCGTACGGGAGATCGCCGAAGCCCGCGGTGTGGCGGTCACGATGCAGGAGGCCATGCGGCGTCACGCGGAGCGGGCTTCCGCGGTGGCCGCCGGGTGGCGGCCACGGTGGCGTGAGGAGGCGGTGACCTTCTTCGAGCGCCTGCCGCAGTGGAGCGTTGAGCGAGCCATGTGACCACCAGCGCACGGGTCATGGACGTGGCGCGCCCGGCCGGTGCATGCCCCGCGGGCGCGGGGTCTGTGCCGGGGGCCGACCAAGTCCGTCGGCCGGGGCGCCGTCCCGCGCGACCGCTGACTACCGGCCGGGGCGCAGGGGTGGGCCGAACAGGGCTTCCGGCAATGCGAGGACGTTGGCGCCGTCCTGGACGGCGTGGTGGGCGAGATGCAGCAGAGCGAACCCGTCGGGCACGTGGCCGTGCGGCAGAATGATGCGCCGGGCCGGGGCAGTTCGAGCCAGGGCTCTCGCGTGAGGAGCCGTACCGCCGCCTCGAGAGACTCCGGCACGCTGGACACTTGCTGCGCGTGGACATGGCGAGTCAGGTCCGGGACGGCAGGCGCCCAATGCGCAGCTCTCTCGTCGCCGGTCAGGACGTGCGTCAGGCAGGGCAGGCCGGCAAGGTGCGTGCTCATGTGCTCGCGCAGGCCGGCCAGATCGGGCCGGCACCGGTGAGGTGCGGCACCGCTCCGACGGTCGCGTTGGCGTCCGGGTGATCCGCGAGCCGTTGGGCCTCGAGCAGGACGAGATCGGCTGGGCCGGGATCCGGGAACCGACTCATGTGCGTCACCCCAGGAGGTCGAAGAGCGGTCGGCCGACCGCCGCGCCCTCGAAGGGACGGTCACGGCACCGGCGCGCTCTGCTCGATGCGGTCATGCCGAGCACCGCCATGCCCACGGCCCAGCCCGAAGAGCTCCCCGGCGAGGATGCTCAGCAGCGGTCTTGCGTACATCCCGGATCCGCAACACCGGCTCGCCCGCCGTCACCACTGCCTGCCCCGGGCCCCTTGATGCCGTCAGCCAGGACAGTCTGCTGCGGCCAGGGCCGGGCGCCTCGTGGGTCAGGTTGTGGAGGCTGGACCGGGCGGCAGGTGGACCGTCATGATCAGGCTGCAGGTTTCGGTGCCGGAACCGCGGTAGGTGTGCGGGGTGTCGCCGGCGAACGTGGCGGTCTGTCCGGCTTCCACGGTGTGTTCGGTGCCGTCGGCGATCAGGGTCATCCGGCCGGAGGTGACGCTGAGGGTTTCCACCACTCCGGCCTGGTGGGGGTGGCTGGGGTATTCCTCGCCCGGTTCCAGCCGCCAGCGCCAGACCTCGACGGGGGCCGGGCCCGAGGTCGTCAGCATGAGACGGGCCTCCCCGCCTCGTTCTCCGGTCCACAGTGGTGCCACGGTGTCGGCCGCCACGACGCGGACGCGGCCCTCGGGCGAGCCCTGCATCAGGGCGGACACCGAGATGCCTAGGGTGTCGGCCAGCCGGACCAGGGTGGCCAGGTTGGGGTTGCCCTGGGCCTTCTCCAGTGCCACCAGGGCTCCCTTGCTGACCTGGGAGCGTCGGCTGAGCTCCTCCAGGGAGAGGCCCGCCCGGGTACGGGCCGCCCGGACGTTGTGCGCGACCGTCCGCAGGGCTCCGGCTGTCTCGACCATCTGATCTCCATCCTCGCCGCCGACCACCTCGCCACCGACCATCTCAATGCACCGCGCGGTCGTTCGGTTGACACAGGTTGGTCGTTCCGTTGTACGGTGTGGTCGTTCCAATGATAGTAAGGGATATGCCGTGATCGCTCTGCTGCTGGCCCTCGGCGCGGGCGCCACCATCGCTCTCCAAGCTCGTCTTCCTGCACCAGGCGCCCGTCCGACAGCGGGGGGCGCCGCTGGTCGTGGGCCGGGCGGTCTCCTCGGCCGTCACCCCGGCCGCGGCGGGGGCGATGTACCCCAGGCTGGGTTCGGAGCGGCCCGCGTACGCCATGTCCGCAGCCGCGGGGATGCTGGACTCGGTGGCGAACCTGCTGTTCCTGCTCGCCGCCCGCAGTGGGGACCTCGCCGTCGTCGCCGTGGTCGTCGCCCTCTACCCGGCCGGCACGATCCTGCTCGCCCGCGGCGTGCTCGCCGAATGCAGCCACCGCGGCCAGCTCATCGGCTGGGCACCGCTGCCGTCGCCGTCAGCCTCCTCGCCCTGACCTGGGCAGCCCCGTAGCCCGCCCCACAGCTGACGACACAAGGAGACCACCATGTTCATCCAGCCCTGGGACGCCTGCCTCGACAAAGCCGAATGGCAGGCCTGGATCGCCGAGGGCCACGACTTCGGACAGCTGAACGTCAACGGCCTGCCCGGCCACCCGCCCGTCGCCGTGCCCACCCACTTCACCAGCGACGGAGACCATCTCCTGATCCACCTCGCCCGGCCCAACCCGGTCTGGAAGGCGATCGAGCACGACCCGAACGTCCTGTTCACGGTCTCAGGCGACTATGCCTTCATCCCTGGCCCCTGGCGTGCCAAGGCCGGCACTCCGCCCGCCGACGGCGTCCCCACCAGCTACTACACGGCCGTCCAGTTCACCTGCCGCGCGCATGTCGTCGACGACCCCGAGGCCAAGGCAGAGCTGCTGCGCCGCCAGCTCGCCCACTTCCAGCCCGACGGCGATCACGCCCCCGTCGCCGTCGACCAGCCGCCCTACGGCCGGATGCTGCCCGGCATTCGCGGCCTGCGCCTGGAGGTCGCCGAGGTCATGGCCAAGTTCAAGTACGACGACCACAAGCCCGTCGAACACCGCACCGCCGTCGCCGACCGCCTCACCGCACGCGGCCAGGGCCTCGACGTGCCCACCGCACACCAGCAGCGGCGCCGCCTGGACCGCATCGGCCCCTGGCAGCCCTGACCCCGCCACCGCCCCAGCCCCCGCCCGCAGGAAACGGAAAACCCGCCCATGCCCGCCTTCCGCATCGCCCCCGCCGTCGCAGACGCCTTCCCCGACACCCTCATCGCCGTGATCACCGCCACCGGCCTGCGCGGCCGTGACCCCTGGCCCCACACCACCGCCGCCCTGGAGGACCTGGAGCAACAGCTCGCCGACGGCGCCTGGCACCCCGCCGACGAGACCGACCCCCGCATCGAGGCCTGGCACACCGCCTACCGCTCCTTCGGCACCAACCCGCGCCGCATCCGCCCCAGCGTCGACGCGCTCGGCCGCCGCCTCGCCAAGAAGGGAAGCCTGCCGCGCATCAACCCGGCCGTCGACTCCTACAACGCCGTCTCCGTCCGCCACGGCCTGCCGGCCGGCGCCTTCGACCTGGACCAGGTCACCGGCGACGTCGACATCCGCCATGCGGACGGCACCGAGTCCTTCACCCCGCTCGGCGAACCCGACACCGTCGAGAACCCCAAGCCCGGCGAGATCATCTACACGGACTCCGCCGGCGTCCTGACCCGCCACTGGAACCACCGCGACGCCCACCGCACCCGCGTGACCGAGGACTCCACGCACGTCGCCTTCGTCCTCGAAACCCTCCATGCCACCCGCGACGGCAACCTCCTCAAGGTCGCCGCGGAGGAACTCCAGGGCCTGCTCGCCCCGCATGCCGACGAGACCGGCGTGCACTACCTCAGCCCGGCACAGCCCGAGGCCACCGCCTGAGACCGCCACCCGACCGGGCCCGCCATCGGTGTCACGCCACGAAAGCCCTGCCGCGCCCGCGAACTCCTCCGGGCAGGTGACAGCACAAGCTCGGAGGACAAGCATGGCTTTGGGGGACATCGGTACACCCATGGGCGGGCGCCGGCAGGCAGGACACGCGGTGACCCGCTGCCGTCGCTGCAGGCGTGGGCTCCGGCGAAGGCCCCGGCGCCGGCCGGGCATTCGGCGTGGAAGAGGTACAGGCTCATCCACATGACGTGCAGGGCGGCGATGACGCCGACGATGCCCGTGATGCACAGCCGCTCGGCGCGGGTCCACCGCCCGGCGGTGATGGTCGTCGTGGTCACGGCACTCCCTGCACTGCGCCGCCAGGGAAACCCCCATGACCTATCGCACTCCGGCCGAAGGATGCCAGCCCAGCCTGCGGGACACGGCCAGGCCGGATGCGATGACCGCCGGCCGTACCGCCCGTAGGTCGACCGACCCGGCGCTCACGACGACCGACAGGGCCGCGACGACCTCGCCCTCGGCGTTCAGAACACGGGTGGCCACCGAGTCGACCCCCGGTGTCGTTTCCTGACGGACGACGGCCACGCCGCTCTCGCGGCACTCGGCCAGCACGGCTCGCAGCCGCGCGGGATCGGTGACGGTGCGCTCGGTGTGTGCCGGCAGGCCCTGCGCGATGACCAGCTCCACCAGCTCGGCGCCGGCGTGGGCGAGCAGCACCTTGCCCACTCCGGAACTGTGCAGCGGCAGCCTCCCACCGAGCCTGGAGACGACATCCACCGCGTTGCCCGCCGACAGCCGTTCGACCAGCACCGCTTCGGTGCCCTCCAGCACCGCCAGCTGGACGTGCTGGCGCAGCGCGGTGTGCAGGTCGTCCATGAACGGCAGCGCGGCGGTGCGCAACGGAACACTCAGCGGCGCCAGCGTGCCCAGCCGCCACAGCCGGATGCCCACAGTGAACGCGCCGTCCTGTGCCCGCTCCAGCGCCCCGGCCCCGACGAGTTCCAGTGCCAGCCGGCGCACCGTGGCATGGGGCAGCCCGGTCTCGCGGGTCAGGTCGGCGAGGGTGAGCCGGGACCGGCCGGGCCGGAACGCGAAGAGCACCTCGAACAGCCGCGAACCCACGCTCCGGCCGGGCTGACTCGTACGCGGCATCAGCTGTCCACCCCCCGCGCAGGGGGCCAAAAGAGGACGTCCATTGAATGAACATAGCTGTTCTCGGCGGCGCCGGGCGCCCGTGAGGATCGAGGTGTCACCAGGACCTTCGCCCTCGAAGAAGAGGAGTGCCTCCATGCCCGCTCTTGTGCACGGCCCGCGGATCGCCATCATCGGCGGCGGCATCGGCGGTCTGGCCGCCGCCGCCTTCCTGCACCGTGCGGGCCTGACCGCCACCGTCTACGAGCAGGCGCCCGCGCTGACCGAGGTCGGCGCCGGGCTGGTCGTGGCGCCCAACGCCGTACGGCTGCTGCGTCGCCTCGGCGTCATGGAACGGTTCCTGCACCGGGCCGTGCCGCTGGACTGGGGATGGGAGTTCCGCCGCTGGACGGACGGAAGCGTGCTGTCGGTGGAGAAGCTCAGCGACACATGCGAGCGGCTCTACGGTGAACGCACCTACACCACTCACCGAGCCGATCTGCTCGACATCGTCAAGGCGGCCGTGCCCGGCGACTGGATCCGCCTGGGCGCCCGATGCACCGCCGTCGACCCACGCCCGGACGGCGCGCTGCTGCGCTTCGCCGATGGCAGCCGGGCCGCGGCCGACGTCGTCATCGGCGCCGACGGCGTGCATTCCGTCGTCCGCGGCACGGTGGCCGAACCCGCACCGCCGGGGTACTCCGGCTTGTGCGCCTTCCGCACCGTCGTGCCCGCCGAGGCCGCGCCCGACTTCGCGCGTCGACGCGCCCAGACCCTGTGGCTCGGACCCGGACGGCACTTCGTTCACTACCCGATCGCCGGCGGGGAGGCCGTCAACGTCTTCGCCGCCGCCCCTGCCGGGGACTACACCGACGAGTCCTGGAGTGCGAAAGCAACGGTCGAGGAGGTCCACGCCGAGTTCGCCGGCTGGGACCCGCGAGTGACGGACCTCATCGCCGCCGGCGGCGACCCAGGCCGCTGGGCGCTGCTGGAGCGGGCGCCTCTGCGGCGCTGGAGCCACGGCCGGATCACGCTTCTCGGTGACGCCGCCCACCCCATGTTCCCCTTCTTCGCCCAGGGCGCGGCCCAGTCCATGGAGGACGCCGCCGTACTGGCCCGCTGCCTCGCCGCCACCGCCGACGATCCCGAACAGGCCCTGAAGCACTACGAGTCGGCACGCATCGAACGCACCTCCCGCCTGCAGCAAATCAGTCACGGCCGCCGCGACATCAACCACCTGCCCGACGGCCCCGACCAACAGGCCCGTGACGCCGCCCTCGCCGGGTCCGACCCCCTGGTGGGCAACGGCTGGATCTACGGCTACGACGCCGAGGAGACAGCCCTTTCGTGACCAGAGACGCCGACAGCCCAAGGAGTCGGACCGTGGCCACGGACCGGCAGCGTCACGTCGAGGACGAACTCAGCCAAGCCGCGCTCGCCTCAGCCGCCCCGCGGCAGCGTGCCCTGCGCCGCGCGGCACGCGCGGTCATGCGCTCCTTGGAGGACCATACGGTCGTTCAGCCGGCGTCGCCGGCCATCACCAGGCCGTGGACGTCGAGAGGATCACCGGGCCGCGGCCGGTCGCGAACATGACGCAGGTGGCCGGCGGCGCCTCCCGCTGCACGCCACCGGCGTGGAAAAAGTGATCCTCAGCAGTCGATGGTGACCCCGGGCCCGGCGATCCGGGACACACAGGCACACATCTGACGGCCCTCGGCCCGCTGCCTTGGGGACAGGAACACGTCGCGGTGGTCGACGGGCCCGTCGCTGTCCAGGATCCGGACGCGGCACAGCCCGCACTCGCCGCGCAGGCAGTCGTACATGATCTCGACACCCGCCGCCTGCAAAGCGTCCAGCATGCTGGTGCCGACCGGGACCTCGACCGTCACGCCGTGGCTCGGCACGGCGACCCGGTACGGACGGGCGGGATGGTCGCCGCTCGTGCCGAAGGTCTCGAACCGCAGGTCCGCGGGCGATCGCCCCTCCTGCTGCCCGGCCTGGCGGACGTCCCTGAGGAGTGCCATGGGACCGCAGACGTAGAGCACGCCGTCCCTTGGAACGCCGGCGACCACCTCGGCGGTGCTCAGGCGCCCTCCGCGTGCGGATTCGGCCAGGGTCACCAGGCCGGGGTGGGCGGCCTCCAACTCCCGCATGAACGCCATGTGTTCGCGGGACCGGCCCGCGTAGAGGATCCGGTGATCGCTGCCTCGGGCGCGCAGGGCCCGGGCGAGTCCGAGGACGGGGGTGATACCGATTCCGGCGGCGAGCAGCACACTGGGGGCCGATCCCGGATTGAGCGGGAACTCGTCGACAGGGCCCGCGACTTGGACCTCGTCGCCCGGTGTCAGCGAGTGCATCCACACCGATCCGCCCCGGCCGTCCCGCTGCCGCCGTACCGCGATGCGCAACAGGCCGTCGTCGTGGCCGAGATCGACGAGGGAGTACGACCGGGTGTCGGTGCCGTCCGGAAGGCGCACGGTGACGTCGAGGTGGCTGCCGGGCGGTGGCTCGGGGGCCGGGTTCGGCAGGCGGAGCGTGATCAGGGCGATGTCCGGTGCGACGTCGTCGCGGGCTTCGACGGTCGCCACGTGCTTCGTGCCGCCGCTCATGCCGTCCGCCGTGTCGACGCGGCGACGGACGCGAGGGCGGTGGGGTGGGCGCGTTCGCGGCCCTGCTCGGCGGCGGCCTTGGCGTCGATGATGCGCCGCGCCCACATGCCGCCGATGTCGATGTTGAGGTTGTAGAACTCGTGGTCGGGGTTGGCCTCGATGGCTCGCTGCTGCGCGTTGAGCATGTCGGAGTCCTGGCCGAAGACGCGGGAGACGTTCTGCCGCAGGAGGTTGGTGAGCCCCTGGTCGCCGAGGTGGTAGTTGCGGGTGAACGCCCAGAAGGACTTCGACAAGTCCGTGTGGGTGCGCTGGGACGGCATGTCACCGGTTGAGCGGGCCGAAGGCTTCGTGGCGGCCAACGGCGCGCTGGTCAGCCGCTATGAGGGTCTCGAAGCGCGCAGACGCGCAAGGAACTGAAGGTCAACCTCGGTTTCCTGCCCGTGGCGGTCGATGTCGCCGCGGTGGCCGGCGTGCGGCTCACGGAGTTCGCCCACCACACCTGGGACGTGGAGGTCGCCTTCGATCACGAGGCGCCCCTGCTCTCCGCTGTGAGCGGACTGCTCCTCGACCAGGCCGGCCCATTCCTGGACTTCCTCGGCAGGGCCGATGCCCTGGACGCCCGCCCGGTCCGCATAGCCGTCCGCACCACCGCACCCGAGCGCACCTTCGGACTGGAGGTGGGGGACGCAATCACGCTCACCGATGACCCGGACCGGCCCGACGCCGTCCTGAACGCACCGGCCGAGTGGTGGCTGCGCCTCACCACCGGGCGCCACGCGCCCGCCCACACGCCGAGTGAGGTGTCTCTGGCGAGCGCCTCCCTCACCGTCGACGACCTGCGACGGGTCTTCCCCGGCTTCTAGCCGGCACCGAGCGGCACCGCAGAGAGCGTGCGGCCGCCGGGCCCTTGATGGACTTCGGCAACGGCCGCGACGATGGACAGGCCCAGCCCGCTGCCGCCGCCGGCCCGGCTGCGGCTCCTGTCCGCCCGGTAGAAGGGTCGAAGACATGGGCAACGGCGTCCGAGAGAACGCCCGGCACTTCGTCCTGAACCCCCAGAACGGTCACGCCGGGCTCGATGTGGTACTCCAGCCGCGTTCGGGTGCGGCCGCGAGCGCGTCGCGGCAGGACTCGTCGACGATCCTGCTGAGGTCGACGGCTTCCAGGTCCGTCGGGTCCTCCTCATCGAAGCGGGCGAGCACGAGGATCGCCTCGACGAGCCGGGGCACGCGGTGGACCTCGCACCGGAGTGTCCCTCGAGATGACCGGCACACCGCACCGTGCCGAAACACAACGGCTCGGTACGGTGCGGTAGTTCACGCAGTCAGGTTGTCAGGCGTTGAAGCGGTACGACCCCGCCCGGGCCCGGTAGGTGCGGGCGACGTCGACGGTCAGGACGTTCGCGTCGCGGGTGAGGTCGGGGGCTTGCCCGAGGACCGCCTCGAGGTTCATCACCTCCAGGTAGCCGAGGCCGGCGCCCACCTGGGGCGGACGACCTCGGCAGATCCAGACGTCGTAGGCCGTCAGCCACGGCACGTGCACGCCGCTCGAAGCGGGCACCGCCACCCGCCCCCCTTGCCCATGCCGCCGGGCACCGGCCCGCCCTACGAGGTCATGCTCCGGTGCCGCCGTCGGCCAGGTCGTCGAAGACCACGACCTCGCGGGTGAGGAGGAAGAAGGACAACGAGGGCTGGAAGAGCGCCCCGTGCTTCTCCGCGTGATCGGCCAAGGCCTGCTGGTGGGCTCGGAAGCCGGTCAGGGCATCTGCCTCGTCGAACCACAGAGCTGAGTAGGCGTCGTACGCGGGCTGCTCCGCTGCGCCTCCGAAGTACGCGGCCATGCCGTCCCCGGGGAGGGCCGTGTTCCACTCGTGGCCGCGCACGTATCGGGCGGGCCCGGAGGGGTCGGCGAGCAGGTCCTCGTACGCCCGTCGCACACCTTTCTGGAACGCCTCCGGGGCAAGCCCGTCGGCGGCCTTGAGGAAGTGGAGGACCTTTACCGTGCCGGTTCCGGATCGAGGCGCCTCGGCCGCGCTCTCCTCGACGAGCAGGCTGAGTGCGGCCGACTGGTCGCTGAAGTTGACCCCGTCCGGGCCGACGACCTCGCGCGTGTACGGGTGCGCGAAGGTCTCCCCCATGGACTCGAGGTCGTCGAAGTACAGCTCGGTCACGGAGTCGCGGGGCAGCGTGACCTGGTAGCCCACGTCCCCGATCGCGCCGTAGGCGCTGTCGAGGACGTGGTTCTGGACGTACTTGCGCACGGTCAGCTTGTTGGCGACAGCTATCCCGCCGTGCACCTTCTCGATGTACTCGGCGTACTCGGCGTGCGTCATACCGGGGCGTCGCCGGACGGCGGCCACCAACTTGATCATTTTCATTCTCCTGGTGTGAGGATGTGTGGCACGGGCCGCGGAGTGGACCCGGTCAGGGTGCGAGGGTTCCGTTCAGTGCCTCCGTGAGGAGGGAGCGGAGGGCTTCCGCTGTGACCGGTCGCGGGTTGGCGTAGGGCTGGGCCTTTGCTTGGGCGATGATCTCGTCGAAGTCGCGCTCGGTGAGGCCCAGTTGGGCGAGTGAGCGCGCGGCGCCGAGCTCGGCGGCGGCTCGCGCGAGGTGCTTCGGTACGTCGTCCGTGGCCAGCGCACGGCGCAGGGCCTGGTCGGCGGTCGGCGCCGCGGGAAGGTTGAAGGCGGCGACGTACGGGAGCACGACCGTGTGGACGGCGGCGTGCGGGAGGTCGAAGGTGCCGCCGAGGATGTGGCAGATCTTGTGGTGCAGTGACATGGTCGTGGCTCCCAGGCACGCCCCGCACAACCATGCTCCGTGCAGCGCGTCGGTGCGGGCCCGCACGTCACCGGGGTCGGCGGCGATGGCTGGCAGGGCCGCGGCCATCGAGCGCACGCCTTCCTCGGCCATCAGGGACACGATCGGGGAGGCGTTTGGCGCGTACAGGGCTTCAACGGCGTGCGCGACGGCGTTGAAGCCGCTGGTCACCGACACGTCGACCGGGAGGCGGAGGGTGAGTTCGGGGTCGTAGACCACACTGCGCGGCAGGACGGCCCGGTCCCGGCCGGTGCGTTTGCGGCCGTGGTCGGTGAGTCCCCAGACAGGGGTCATCTCCGAGCCGGCGTACGTGGTGGGCACGCTGATCACGGGCAGGCCGGAGCTCAAGGCGATCGCCTTGCCCAGGCCGATGGCGGAGCCGCCGCCGATGGCCAGGCAGCCGTCCGCGTCGGCGTCCCGTGCGGCCGCGCGGGCCGCTTCGGCGACCTGCACCGGCACATGCATCCGCGCTTCGGTGAACAGCCCGGCGCACGCCTCGCCGAGCAGGGTGGCCGCGTGCCCGGCGAGAGCGCGCTGACCGGGGGTGGACAGCACCAGCAGCCGCCGCACGCCCAACCGCTCGGCTTCCTGGGGTAGTTGGCGCAGGCTTCCGGCGCCGAAGACCACCCGCATCGGCAATGCTTCGTAGGTGAAGGTCATACTGCCGACTCGGCTTGCGGGGCCAGCACGATGTCGAACCCGGCGTGCGTGAAGGGCACGGTCACGCCGAAGCGTTCGGCCTCCTGCTCCTCGTAGGACTCGGTGAAGTCGGTGATCAGGCCCCGCTTGACCGCGAAGACAGCGTCCGAGTCGACGTAGGGGCTGCCCGCGACGAACGCGTGCGTGGTGACCGGGCGGTGGTCCTCGGCGCTCGCGATGAAGTGGATGTGGGCCGGCCGGTAGGGATGCCTGCCGGTGGCTTCGAGCAAGCCCCCGACGGGGCCGTCGGTGGGGATCGGATAGTGGGAGGGGACGGCGGTGCGGAACCAGAAGCGGCCCTCGCCGTCCGTGCGGAACAGCCCTCGCCCGTTTCCCCGCGGCTGCACGTCGGGCTGTTGGACGTCGTAGAAACCGTCCTCCGAGCACTGCCACACGTCGAGTTCGGCGTCCGGCAGCGCAGTGCCGTCGGCGGCCAGCACTCGACCGGACACCACACACGGACGGCCGGTGCCCATCAGGTCGATGGAGTCGCCGAGCTCGCGGCGGGGCGAGGCGGTCATGTGGAAGGGACCGAGGACGGTGCTCTCGGTTCCCTCTTCGGATCCGTTCAAGCTCTCGACGAGCATGGAGACGCCCAGGACGTCGGAGAGCAGGACGAACTCCTGCCGGGTGTCGTCGCACTTCTGACCGACGGCGGTGAGGAAGCCGATGGCGGCCTCCCATTCCTCGATCGTGGGCTCGATGTCCCGCACGAAGTCGTGGAGGTGGCGTGTCAGGCTCTCCATGACCTGCCGCAGCCGCTGGTCCTTGGTCTGCCGGAAGCTCTCCACCACCGCGTGGGTGGCGGTCTCGACGGTGAAGTCCACTTGGTCTCCCTAACTGTTCGGGGTGCTGTGACCTGCGAGGTGGTCGATGAACCAGTCACCGGTGAGCGCGTCGCGCTCGGCCGCGTGGTTGTAGAGGGTGTGTTCGCCGTCGGGCCAGACTCGCACCGTGGAGGTGGCGGGGTCGGCGGCGCGCAGGAACGGCTCCTGGTCCTCGTAGCGGGCGAGGGGGTCGCGGCCGCCGTGCAGCAGGAGCAGCGGGCAGCGGATGCGGTGCTTGTCCGGGTCGAAGCGCAGGCCGTCCATGACCTCGGTCACCCGGCCCGGGTCGTCGGTGCCGACCACGGCGGCCATCTGCTCGCGGGCGGTGCGGAATTCCGGGACGGTCGGTGCCGCCGGAGCCCCGTTGACGACCACCGCGCCGACGCGCGGATCCGCGGCGGCCAGATGGGCGGCGAACAGGCCGCCGAAGCTGACGCCCTGGATGCCGATGGCGCCGCCGAGCCGCGGATCGGCCTCGACCAGGTCGACGAAGCGTGCGAAGCCGTCGGTTACGTGTTCGTCGACGTACAACCCGTGGCGCAGCCGTGACTCGCCCTGGCCGGGCCCTTCCGCGAGCAGACAGGCCAGGCCGCGCGCGGTGTACGCGTCGGCGACCGCCAGATACGCCGCTCCCCAGCCGCTGAGTCCGCCCCACACGATCACGGTGGCGCGGGGCGGCCCGGCCGGCAGGCACAGCCAGCCGCCGAGGACGCCGTCGCGGTGCGGGATCTCCACGCGCTCCACCTGGGGTGCGAGAGCGGCCGTCGCCGCGGTGTGCCGAGCGTACAGCTCCCGTTTGTCCGCGGTGTCGCTCTGGTACGCCATCTGCGCGAACATCAGGGCCGCCGAGGCGAACCGGTGCGCCTGCCGGGCGGTGACGCCGTGGCCGTTCGCCTCGCCGAGCCGGGCACGCTCCAGTTGTGTGTCGGCGAGTTTCGCGGCGGCGTCCTGCCACGAGAGTCCGGCGGCGGTGTCGGCGAGCAGGCGGCGGGCGTCGGCGGGGTCCATACCGCAGTCGGTGAGCCGGGTGAAGGGCATGGCCCGGTGCTGGGCGGCGACCAGCGGTGGCAGCGCCGCCTCTGCTCCGGAATCCCCGGTGGTCATACGGCTGTCACCGTCGTTCCGGACAGTGCGGCATCGAGGTCGTCCACCAGCACGCCCAGATCCGTGGTGTCGGCCGCCGTGCCGAACAGCACGAAGTCGGGGCGCGCCAGATACGCGACCGCGCCGAGCAGGTGGAGATACTCCGCGTGCCGTCCGTCGAGGTCGTCGACCGTGTCGAGGGCGACCACGGCGCAGCCCAGTCGCTCCAGCCGGGCGAGCCGCTCGGGGCCGAGGGCGGTGGCGGGATCCTCGGCTGTGACCAGGGTGAAGCCGTATCCGGTCAGGTCGTCGAGGCGTCCGGTGCGTCCGTCGGGCAGCCGGATACGGCCCTGTGGGGTGAGGGTGCCGACCGGCGCGTCCGTGTCATGGCGCAGCACTCCGTGAGTGAGGGGCGGGAACGGGGGCGGCGCAGGCATCGTGCCCGCGAAGAAGGCCGCGTCCCGGGCGGCTGCGGCCTCGGTGTCGTGCGTGTTGGCGACCTTGCCGAGGGCGATCGCCGCGTGGGTGAGGGCGGTGACGTGCGGGCGGCGTTCGCTCTCGTAGGTGTCCAGAAGAGCGTCCGGCGCCTGACCGCCCAGGACGAGGTGCAGTTTCCAGGCGAGGTTGGTGGCGTCGCGCAGGCCGCTGCACGCGCCCTGGCCGAGATAGGGGGGCATGGTGTGGGCGGCGTCGCCGGCGAGGAAGACGCTGCCCGTCCGCCAGCGGGTGGCGATGCGCGCCTCGAAGCCGTAGACCAACCGCCGGATGATCCGCACGTCGTCCGGGCCCAGGTCGTGGTAGTGGCGCAGCATCCGCCAGGCGCTGTCCGGGGCGGTCATCCCCTCGCGGGTCTCGCCGGGCAGCAGGGCGAACTCGAAGCGCTGGCGGTTGGTGCCGATGTTGATGGTCATGTGGCCGCGCGCGGGGTCGCAGTACTGGGTGGCGTAGGCGAACTCCGGGGGCTGCGGGCGCAGCCACTCGGTGTCGATGTTGAGCCACTGCTCGTTGAAGCCGAAGTCCTGGCGCTCCACACCGAGCAGTTCGCGTATCCCACTGCGGCTGCCGTCGGCGGCGATCACATAGCGGGCCCGGACCTCGTCGTGCGGGCCGTCCGCAGTCGCTCCGTCGCTGTTCCAGCCGCGCAGACGCAGCGTGACACCGACGGCGTCCTGGTCGAGGCCGGTGACCGCCCAGCCCTGACGGACGTCGACCGTCCCGCAGTCGCGCAGCCGCTTGTCGATCGCGTTCTCCACGTCCGGCTGGTACATGGAGATGTGGCCCGGATACCCCATCGGACCGTCGGGGTTCGCGGGGATGCGCACGAGGGTCTCGCCCTTGCCGTTGAGCCATACGTACTGGCACATCGACGAGTCGCGCAACGCCTCGTCCACGTCGCCCGCCGCCTGGACGATCCGGGCGGTCTCGTCGTCGATGTGGGTGAGCCTGGGCAGCCCGTACAGACCGGGCCAGCGCTCGCAGACCACCACCCGGTGGCCGAGCCGGCCGAGCAGGGAAGCGGCGGTGAGGCCGGTCGGTCCGTAGCCGACGACCGCGACGTCATAGAGGGGAGCCATGAGACACCTCCGGGAACACTCCCGCGCCATTGCGAGGGGTGAGGTGAGCAGGAAACGGCGGGCACGGCGGTGCACGCCCGGATCAGCATGTGAATGACCATTCACATTTAATGTGAGTCGAGGTTCACATGACGGCAACGTGGACGTCAAGAGCCCCGTCGATAAGATGCGTAGGTGACCGAGTCCCGCACCGGCAGGCCCACCGCCCTCCAGGACCGCAGCCGCCGCTCTCAGCAGGACATCCTGCAGGCCGGGTACGCCCTGCTCGAAGAGGGCGGAGTGGACGCGCTCACCGTGGCCGCCGTCGCCGAGCGGGCCGGCATGGCGGTCGGCAGCATCTACCGCCGGTTCGGTGACAAGGAAGGACTCCTGCTGGCCATCCAGCACGCCTTCACCGAAAACCTCCAGGCCGAGATCACGGAACGCATGTCCGAGGAGCGGTTGCGCCTCCTGCGCGATCCGGCCGTGGCGATCGCCGAGGCCGTCGGCGCGATCACCGACGCCTTCCGGGCGCACGAAGCCCTGCTACGCGTCTTCCTGCTGCTCGGCACCCGGCACGAAGCGGTGCGCGCCGAGGGCTCCCGCGTCAGTGTCGAGGGCAACCGCCACTTCGCCGAGGCGCTGCGGCACACGCCCGTCGCGCATGCGGACCCCGAGGCCGCGCTGGACTTCGCCTACCGCCTGGTCTACGCCGCGATCGCACACCGCATCACCCAGGGCGAGTTCCTGGAGTCCGAGCGGCCACTGCCCTGGAGCGAGCTGCGCAGCCACCTGCAGACGGCGGCCGTCTCCTACCTCCTCGGCACCCGGGAAGGCCACTGAGCCCCCGGCTCGTCGCCCCACCCAAGTCGCGTGAACTTGCCCTCGAGTGCAACGTGATTCGCAATTCACATCACCGGCCTGTGGGTACCCCCATATCAGCAGCGACCCCAGCCCACCGGGCCGAGTGCCCGACCCTGCCGACGATGTCAGGAGCGCGATGTCCACCGCCCCGCCATCCGCCAACGCCTCCGCCGCCGGGGTTCGAACGGCATCCCTGAGTTCGACGTCGGCCCGTTCTCCGACGAGGCCATCGGCGACCCCTACCCGCTCTCCCGGGACCTGGACCTGGACCTGGACCTGGACCGTCGAAGTGTGCGCGGTCCTGGCGTCCGGGGAGAGCCGACCGGAGTCACGAACCTGTCGATGCACCAGGCACAGCCCGGCCTGCTCGCAGGGTCCACGACCGACGGTCCGGACCTGGCGGGCGGACGCCCCCGGGCCGGACTTGGCCTCATGCGACCGCCTGGGCGGGCCTGTCTCGGGCTACCAGGCGGCCAGTGAGCCGTCCGTGTTGCGCCAGACCTGGGGCGACTACGTCGCGCCCGCCCTGCTGCTGGACGACGCCCACACCACCCTCGCGGTCAAGCTCGCCTACGGCTACGTCAACGCGCACGGCTCACCGCTGGGGAACCTGGTCGCCGCGGGCGCGGTGATGTACGTCGTCCCGGTGCTGGCGCTGTTCCTGATCGTGCAGCGGGGCTTCGTCACCGGCGTCGCCACCTCTGGACTCAAGTGACTTCGCGTTTACCGACTCACCTTGCTGCAAAGGAACTTCGCATGACCGACACCCAGGCAAGCCTCACGTCCTCCGCGGCGGTGGGGTCATGACGGAGCGTCCTGCCCTCACCCCGCAGCTCGGCCGGACCCGGGTCATGGCCATCCTCAGGTCGGCCGACGCCTCCGGGCTGCCCGCCGTGGCCCGGGCGCTCGCGGCCGGCGGCGTCACCTGCCTGGAGGTCACCCTCACCACCGCCGGAGCACTCGACGCGCTGACCCGCATCCGGGCGGAACTCGGCCCCGGCGTCGCGATCGGCGCCGGCACCGTGATCACCGGCGACCAGGCCCGCGACGCGCTGGCGGCGGGAGCGGAGTTCCTGGTCGCCCCCGTCGTGGACACCGCCGTCGTCCGGCACGCGGCGGACCGGGGCATCCCGTGCTACCCGGGCGCCTGGACACCGACCGAGGTGTCCCAGGCATGGCAGGCGGGCGCCGCCGCCGTCAAACTCTTCCCCGCGAGCACGGGCGGTCCCGGACATCTGCGCCAGCTGCGGGCGCCCCTCCCCGACATCCCACTCGTCGCAGTCGGCGGCGTCGGCCTCGACGAGGCGCGGGACTACCTCGACGCGGGCGCCAGTGCGGTCGGCATCGGCTCCCCGCTGCTGCGCGGGGCGGACCGCGACCCGGCCCCGGGGGCACTGGACGCCCTCACCACGAGGGCGCGCACCCTGCTGGACGCGGTACGGGCCACCGTGCGGGCCGGGGAGGCGAGCGCGTGAGCACGTCCGCACCCCCGCCCGGCGAGCCCTACCTCGTCACCCTCGGCGACGTGCTCGCCGTCATGGCGGCCCGGGATCCCGGGCCGTTCGCGCTCGGCACGACACTGCGGTTGGGGATCGCCGGCGCGGAGTCCAACGTCGCCGTCGGGGTCAGCCGGCTCGGCGGATCCGCGACCTGGATCGGCCGGGTGGGCGACGACGAACTCGGCGAACTCGTCCTGCGGGAACTACGGGCCGAAGGGGTCGACGTCGTAGCCGCGCGCGACCCCGCCCCCACCTCCCTGCTGCTGAAGGAACGCCGCACCTCCACCCACAGCCGTACGCGCTACTACCGCACCCACACGGCCGGGGCCCGGCTGACCGTGGACGACATTCCCGAGGACGTCGTCGCGGGGGCGGCGGTCCTGCACATCACGGGCATCACCCCGGCGCTCGGGGAGGGGCCCGCCGCGGCCGTGACCCGGGCCGTGGACATCGCCGCGGACGCAGGCGTGACCATCTCCCTGGACGTCAACTTCCGCTCGCTGCTGTGGAGCGAGGCCGAGGCCCGGCGCGCTCTGCTGCCGCTGCTGCGCAGGAGCGACCTGGTCTTCGCCGGACCGCACGAGGCCGCTCTCGTGGTGTCCGATGCCGACGGACCGGAGGAACTCGCCCAGGGCATCTGCGACCTGGGGCCCGGCGGGGCCGTGATCAAGCTCGGTGCCGACGGGGCGTACGCCCTCCTCGACGGACGGCCCCACCGGCAGCCCGCCATACCGGTCCGCGTGCACGACTCGGTGGGCGCGGGCGACGCGTTCGCCGCCGGGTACCTGGCCGAACTGCTCGCGGGGGAGCCCCCGCAGCGGCGGCTGAGGACGGCGGCCCTGCTCGGCGCCTTCGCGGTGAGCACCGCCGGCGACTGGGAGGGCCTGCCCCGGCGCTCCGAACTCGGGCTGCTGGACCACCACGACGACATCGTCCGCTGAAGCCCCCTCAACCCGCCCTGCTCGATGAACATCCCAGGACCACGCATGCGCACAAGCTCCCTCACCGGCGCGATCCCCGTCCTCACCGGCTCCTATACCCACGACTCCGGCGGCAACGGCCCCGGCATCGCGGCCCTGCGGCTCGATCCCACGACCGGACACCTCTCGTACGACGGGGTGGCGCCGCTGCCCGTGAGCGGGGCCTCGTTCCTGGCGGCGCACCCGTCGCTCGAGCAACAGCCTGAAAGCGACCACCGGTTCGAGGGGCACGACACGTGGTCGGGCCTCACCGACGGGCTGAGGTGGCGGGCCGCCACCGGATGGTGGTCCTACCGCCTGACGGACCGGGACGACGCCGCCACCGGCCTGCAAGTGACCCACCTCTCGGACCGAAGTGCCGGATCGACCCGCGTACTGGTCGACGGCCGTGCGCTGGGCACACTCACACCCTCACCGGACCCCGAGGGCGAGGAAACCTCCCAGGTGCTCCCGCTCGACGCGACCGGTCTTGCCAGGACCGTCGAGATTCGATTCGAAGCGGTCGGCCCTGCAACCACCATCCGGCTGCGCGAAGTACGCCTGCTGCGCTGACGCGACCCCAGGGGCCGGGTCCCGACTGCGGGCGCTGGAGACCCATGAGGGCGGGTCGGTGCGTACGCCTTCTCTCCGACCACGGCCACGCCGACGAGTGAGCGGATCGTCGCCCGACTCGGCGCCAGGGCGCCCCTTGTTGTCGGGTCAGAGCGTGAGCAGCTCTTCGTAGAAGCCGCCGAACTTCCGCTCCCCGTCGATGAGATGGATCTCCAGGATCCAGTGGCAGCGGCGTCCGGCCTTGTCGGTGCGGCGCAGCGGGGTGTCGTTGGCGGGGGTGATGTACGACTCCGTGTCCGCGCCGTCGATCCACTCGTGCGGGAATTCGCCGACCAGGTGCCCGGCGTGCCAGCCGCCCAGCTCCCAGCCGGCGTCGGCGGCCAGCCGCTCCACCTCGGCGTACAGCCGCTTGCCGGTGATGTCCGGGTCGCTCTCGAAGAACCGCTTGCCGGAGGCGAAGACCTCGGGCAGGTCGTCCCGCAGTCGCCGCTTGACCGGGTCGTCGCCGAGGACGAAGGTCCGGCCGAAGTCGGCCTCGTACTCCTCGAAGATCGGCCCGAAGTCGGCGAAGACGATGTCGTCCGCGCCGATCTCCCGGTCCGGCGGGTTCTCCCGGTACGGCGCGAGGGTGTTCGGGCCCGAGCGCACGATCCGCTTGTGCCAGTGCCGGGTCGTACCGAAGAGCTCGTTCGCCAGGTCCCGGATCCGATCGCTGACCGCCCGCTCGCCCTCGCCCGCCTTGACGAGCCCGCGTTCCTCGATCTCCGCGAAGAGCTGTTCGGCCTTGGCCTGGGCGTCCAGCAGTCGTGCCGCACGCGTGGGTTCGTCGTCCGCCATGGGGCCGACCGTAATTACCCAGATCGCTCCCGGCAACGGGATTCCGGAGGCCGGCCGGTCCGCGGTCGGGCCGTCGGGCGGTCAATAGGGCGGTCGGGCCGTCGGCGGCCGGGCGGTCGGCGGCGGGTACGCTCCCGGAGCGACCGCGTGAGAAAGGCAGCCCTCTGTGGACTTGGGCATTGTCGGGCAGGCGATCGGACTTTTCGCCGTCACCAACGTCGACGACATCCTGATCCTGTCGCTGTTCTTCGCCCAGGGTGCCGCACACACGGGCTCCACCCGTCGCATCGTGCTCGGCCAGTATCTCGGCTTCATCGCGATCCTCGCCGTCGCCGTCGCCTCCGCGTTCGGGGCCACGTTGCTGCCCGATTCGGCGATTCCGTACCTCGGTCTGCTCCCCCTCGCGCTCGGCCTGAAGGCGGCGTGGCAGGCGTGGCGGCACCGGCATGAGGCCGACGAGGAGCGGGAGTCGGGAGAAGGTGGTCCCAAGGCCGTGGAGGTCGCCGCGGTGACCTTCGCCAACGGTGGGGACAACATCGGCGTCTACGTGCCCGTGTTCGCCACCGCCGGAGCCGGTGGGACGAGCGTGTACGCCGTCGTCTTCCTGGTCCTGGTGGCGGTGTGGTGCTTCGCCGGACGGCTCTTCGCCACCCGTCCCCTCATCGCCAGGGCGCTCAGCCGGTGGGGTCACGTCCTGCTGCCGATGGTCCTCATCTCCATCGGGCTGCTCATCCTCATCGACGGCGGCGCCTTCGGCCTGTAGCGGCGGTGCGGACCGGACAGGTGGCTACATCTGTTTCGAGGACGAGGCAGGCTTCACCCGGCGGCCGCCCAAAGGACGCCCTGGGGCCGACGCGGAGTGACTCCGCAGGTGACGGTGAGCGGGCGACGTTCAGGACGTCTGTCCGTGGCCGGGCTGATCGCCATGCGGCCCGGCTCCCGGACCCGGCTGTGCCACCGCCTGCGCACTCACCCCTCGGGCAACGGAAAACGTCGCAGCATGGGAGAGCGCGACCTCATCGCGCTGATCTACGGCACCCACCAGTTCGTCAAGGCGTCGATCGTGCTGGTGTGGGACCGCCTGAACACCCACGTCTCCCACGCTGTGCGTGAGCTGATCGCCGAGCGCGAAGGGGTGACAGTGTTCCTGCTACCCGCCTACTCGCCCGACCTCAACCCCGTCGAGGGCGTATGGGCGCACGTCACACCGGCCAGACACCCTCGACGGCTGCATCACAGGAACCGGCCTCGCCCTCGGCATCCCTGCAACTCCCTGACCAGCCGAAGTCGCATAATGCCGGGCAGTCCGCCGGATGACAGGAGACGCTGATGCAGTGAATCAGGTGCAGGAGATCGTGGGGCTGGTCGGCGGTGTGCTGGGCCAAGATGTCATCGGCACCTACCTCCACGGCTCCTCCGTGCTCGGCGGACTCAGGCCTGCCAGCGACGTGGACGTACTGGTCGTCTCCCGGCGGCGAATGGACGAGCAGGATCGACGGACACTCCTCGGTGGACTCCTCCGGATCTCCGGCTCCCGAAACAAGGTCCGCCCGGTCGAGCTCACCGTGGTCGTCCAGTCCGAGGTCCGGCCGTGGCGGTACCCGCCGACCGGCGACTTCCTCTACGGCGAGTGGCTGTGTGCGGAGTACGAGGCCGGGGAGGTCCCCCAGCCGGAGCCGATGCCCGATCTGGCCCTGCTGATCACTATGACGCTGACCGGCGACCACCCCCTCACCGGCCCGCGCCCGGCGCAGGTCCTCGACCCGGTCCCGCAGACCGACCTGGTCCGGGCGAGCGTGGCGGGTATCCCCGGCCTGCTCGACGACCTGGACAGCGACACCCGCAACGTCCTGCTGACCTTCGCCCGCATCTGGACCACGCTCGCCACTGGCCAGATCAAGTCGAAGGACGCCGCCGCCGACTGGGCGCTCGCCCAGCTCCCGCCCGAGCACCGCCCCGCCCTCGAGCACGCCAGGCAGCTTTATCTCAACTGCTCCTACTCCGAGGAGAGCTGGAGTGATGCGTTGAAGGCGCAGGTGTGTCCGCATGTGGACCGCGTGCTCGCTGAGATCGACCGGCTGCGCGCCCGAACCCAGCGGATGTGAGGGCCGCTGCCTGAACTCCCGGCACTCCGGCCTGACCCACCTCGGCGAGGGTGGGACAAACCTGCTCATGCTGATGGCGAAGTCCCGGCACAAGAAGGCGGAGAACGTACGGAAGCATTTCCACCCCTCCCGGAGGCGATCGCCGAAGTCACCAGCCTGGTCGCGCCGGGCGACCGCCGACGCTGAGCACGGGCGGGTTGCCTCCCGTACGCTCCTTCGTTGGACTGGGGCGTGGCTACAACTCACCTGCGCACATGCGACGTTCCCGAAGTCCACCAGGACCTCCTCCAGTGGGGGCACCGTCAGGATCGTCATCCCACGGCTCAAGGTCCCACTCATCGCCAAGAGTCGGCCGCATGCGCCACAACCCAGCCAGGGGCGGACCCGTGGAAACGATGAAAGACCCCGCCTCTACGATGGACCGATGGCATCGATCAAGCAGTTCCAAGTCACCTTCGACTGCGCAGAACCTGAGCGCGTCGCTCGTTTCTGGTGCGAGGTGTTGGGATACGTCGTACCGCCGCCACCGGAGGGGTTTGCCACTTGGAACGATTTCGATCGCGCACTGCCCCCTGAGCGTCAGGGTTCGGCGTTCGCGTGCATTGATCCCTCAGGTGTGGGCCCGCGACTGTTCTTCCAGCGCGTTCCCGAAGGCAAGGTCGTCAAGAATCGGCTGCATCTTGACGTGCGGGTCGGCACCGGGCTCGTGGGTGAAGAGCGCGTGGCCGCACTTGAGGCCGAATGCGCACGACTGGTCGCGCTCGGCGCGGTACGCGGGCAGCTACTGCTTGCCGATGGATTCAACGAGTCGTGCCTCGGGATGCAGGACGTCGAGGGCAACGAGTTCTGTCTCGACTGAGTGGCCGCGAACGCGGCACCTTCGCGAGCCGACCGGTGCAGTTCGCCATCAGTACCTGTTTCTGATCTGGGACCGGTGACGAGCTGGTGGACGACTCGTTGAGCCGACATGATCGATGGTGTGACGGATCTCGATGATCGATTCCAAGGGGTTTAGTGGTCGTCGGCGGTCAGTGCGCGCATGACCGGCCGGCCGCGCATGAACCTGGCTCCACTCATCGGGCCCCCTTGGAATCGATCATCTAGGCTGGCGCGGTGACTGATGAGCAGGAGCGGGTGCAGCCGTCGGGAGTGTGGGCCACGGCGGTGGGGGTGGCCAGGGTGCGGGCGCTGGAGACCGAGCGGGAGAACGCGCTGTTCCGCGACCCACTGGCACAGGCCTTCGCCACCGCCGGCGGCCTGGGGCCCTCCTCGCCGCCGCTGCCCGGTGACGAGGCCGCGCGACGCCGCCGGCTGGCCGTGTCGTTCTCCATCGTCATCAGGACCAAGTTCCTCGACGACCTGTTGCAGCAGGCCTCCGCGTCCGGGGTCCGGCAGATCGTGCTGCTCGGCGCCGGCATGGACAGCCGGGCCTTCCGGATGGACTGGCCCGAGGGCACCCGGCTGTTCGAGGTCGACACCGCTGCGCCATTGGACTTCAAGGCTTCGGTGCTGCGCCAGGAGCGGGCCGTCGCACGCTGCGAGCGGATCACCGTCGCGGTGGATCTGCGTGAGGACTGGCCAGGCGCGCTGGCCGCCGCAGGGCACGACCCGGCGGTGCCGACCGTGTGGATCGCCGAAGGACTGCTGATCTATCTGCCCGAGGACGCGGTGGAGCTGCTGCTGGCCCGGATCAGCGCGCAGTCGGCGGCAGGCAGTCGGATGGGGCTGACGTTGGGCTCGCGCGGCGTGATCGAGCGCTTCGGCGCGGACGCCGTGCCGGGATCGGCGGCGTCCATGTGGGTTTCGGAGATGCCCGACGACCCGGTGGGCTGGCTGGCCGGGCACTGCTGGGAGGCCGACAGCCACACCCTGCGCGAGCGCGCTGCCGCCTACGGCCGCCCGATCAGCACCCCGCCGCAGCGCGAGGAGCGGCCCGGCGGACTGATCTCGGCGGTCCGCCGGTAGAGCGCCTCCCGGTTCCCTGGATGATCGATTCCAAGGGGGCCTGATGAGTGGAGCCAGGTTCATGCGCGGCCGCCGGTCATGCGCGCGCTGACCGCCTACGACCACTGAACCCCTTGCGCAACATTCCAGGTTCCAGCCCGTCGTGGCGCCCGGACGGGCGGCCGACGGCGGTGGCCCGGGCGTACCGCCGCGGCTGCGAGTGCCCGCGCCGATCGGCCTGCGTCCTGATCGTGCCGCCGACCGCGCTGCTCGTGCGGGCCCCGTGGCGCGGCGGTCCGAGCGGCTGACCAGCGGACGGCGTCCCGCCGAGTGGTGTAGCCAGTCAAGGGTCGTGAACGCTCAGGTGTCTGCCCGGGGCGTGACCCCGTGTGAGTGACTGCTCCCCAAACAAGGGCAGGCCATCGCGCAAGTCGCCCTGGTGAACGGGCGGTTCGACCGTGGGAGCGCGTGATGGCCTTGTCCCCGTCTGACCTGATGCGGCTGCTGGAGTCACTACGCACGGCCGACGGAATTGCGACGATCAGGGTGCTGTGCGAACGCATCCTGCAGGAACTCATCGAGGCTGAGGCCCCGAGGTCATCGGTGGCGCCCCCGGCGAGCACTGACGTAGGGCCGACGTCGTCCAGGTCTTCCCCAACCCCGCTGCCCTCGACCGGCTCGCCGCCGCGGTCCTGGCCGAACTCCTCAACCCCAACCCCCACCGAGGACAAGCGCCGGCTTCCCCCGACCGAACCGAATCAGCTCGGCCAGTGACTACACCCGCTCGGTGGGACGTGATCCTCGGTGGCGGTGACGAGGGGCCGGCCGTCGCGTCCCAGTGGTGTGCTCATGCCTCAATGGTGCCCGGCCGCCATGGAATCGAAAGGATGTGAGCTACAGGGCCGCTTTCCATGCCGCCGTGCAGATGTGGCAGCTCATCGACCGGCACGGCGGCCGGTCGCCGGCTCTGTGGATGGAGGCGATGCCGGGAACGTTGCGGGTGACGCCACCGCCGGCATGAGCAGGGTCGACAGCCCGGCTTCGCGAGGTCCTCGCCCATGCGTGAGGGTGCGGCGGGAGAACTCCCGCCGACCCTCCTGGCCGTTCCCTAGAAGGCGAGCGAGCCCTTCACCCGCGCCTTGTTGTCCCTGAACTGGATCTTGCTATGAGTTCCGTCCTTCACGTTCGTGGCAACCGCTGTCCAGGACTGGCCGACTTTCGTCCATCGCTCCTGGCAGTCCCAGGACGCCTCAGCCGTCCGCCAGCACCAGTTGATCTCCTGCGTTCCGTAGCCGCTCCACAGCCGGACATTGAAGTCGTTGCACCGGCTGGTGGTTGCGTACCAGGCATACGCATTGGAGGGGACGAAGCCGTTGACGCCGCTCTTGGTGAACGACATAGCGCCGCCGTAGCAGGTGGCCGCGCTGGCGGGGGTGGCGGCGGCGATCAGGCCAGCCAACGTAGTGAGCTGCCGCTCACGGAGTACCTGCGAGTGCCCCGGAGGTCCCCGCTGCCGCAGAATTCTGTAAAGGGCTATTCGCAGTTGGCCGTGGTGGCCCGCTGATTCAAGCGTGTGCGCCGTGGGTGCTCGGGTCGCCAGGGTGGAGTGGTGGTGCGGCTACCGTGGGTGCACGGCGTAGGTCAGGTGCGTCACCCGCGACGACGGCTCCGAACGGACCGGCTCCAGCGCGACCCTGGACGCGTCCACGCCGTCGAACAGGCGGGTGCCGGCGCCGAAAAGCACCGGTGACAGCGTGATCGAGAACTCGTCGACCAGGCCGGCGTTCAGGTGCTCCAGGATCGTCGCGCCGCCGCCGGCGATGCGGACGTCGCGGTCGCCGGCGGCCTCGCGGGCCTGGTCGAGGGCGCGCTCGATGCCGTCGTTGACGAAGTGGAACGTGGTGCCGCCGGGCCGCTCCCACGGGTCACGCTTGGTGTGCGTCACGACGAAGACCGGGGTGTGGAAGGGCGCCTCCTCCGGCCATGACTGCTCGCCGAGGTCGAACATGCGCTTGCCCATGACGCTCGCGCCGGTGCGCTGGAACGTCTCCCGTGCTACGTCGTTGTCGCGGCCCTCGTCGCCGCCCTCGCCCAGCTTCAGGTTCTCCCGGAAGAACCGCAGCGGGAACGCCCACTGCTGCAGCTCCGTCCACTGCGCCATCCAGCGCTGAACGTCCGGGTCGTCCTGCTTGTCGGGCGCGAAGAGCTCGTCTTCAACGGGCACGGACTCGGGTGCGATGAAGCCGTCCAGCGACATCGACACGCTGAAGAACACCTTCCCGGCCATCAGCCCTCCACCCCCTTCCGCGCGAGGTCGGTGACGTAGGCCGCCAAGCTGCTCAGGGTCTGCCGGCCGCCCTCGATCGCGTGGTACTTCTCGACCGCCTCGTCGCGCAGTTCCTTGGTGGGGAACACCGTGCGCATCACGATCCGGGTCGACGCGCCGTCAGGCGCGAAGGTCAGGAGCGACTCGAAGGCGTTCGGGTCGTCGCGGGACTCACCGTGCAGCAGCGCGATCCGCTCCGGCGGGGCGATCCGCAGCCAGCGGATCCACTCGGAGTAGTCGGTCCCGTCCGGCCCGTGCAGCACGAAGTCCCACTCCCCGCCCTCGCGGAACTCGAAGGACCGCGTGGTGGTGGTGAACCCCTCCGGACCCCACCACCGCGACAGGTGCCGGACCTCGGTGAACGCCTCGAACACCAGCTCCCGCGGGGCGTCGATGACCCGGGAGATCACGATCTCCCGGTCGGCCGTCGCCGGCTCCGCCCCCGATTCTTGCCTTGCCCCTGCCATCGGTCATTCCTCCTGCCGTGTCTGCTTGAGGTCCTGCACATAGGTGTCCAGCCGGTCGAAACTCTCGTTCCAGAACCGCTCGAATCCGCCGACCCACTCGTGGACCGGCCGCAGCCCGCGGGCGTCCAGGCCGTAGAGGCGCTGCTTGCCCACCCCGCGGACCCGCACCAGCCCCACCTCCCGGAGCACCCGCAGGTGCTTGGACGCCCCCGGCTGGCTCATCCCCAGCTCCTGGGCCAGGTCGGTCACCGGCCGCTCACCCGCCCGCAGCAGCGCCAGGATGTCCCGGCGCTGCGGCTCGGCGATCGCGTTGAACGCGTCCGACGTCGTCGCTGCTCGTGCCATGGCAGCAATCATATTCCCATATCGGAATGCGTCAAGCCGGTTGGGAATCGGGCGAGTCTTGTCGGATGACGATCGCCGGTTAAGGCAAGGGCGTTGCACTCGGCGGGACGCCATCGACCAGCGCCGAACACGGTCTCCCGCTGCGCCTCGTCGTGCCGCACCTGTACGGCTGCTGAATCCCCAAGTGACCTTTGGCGAAAAAGCGGTTGCCGAGCCGGTGATGCTCATGGACGATCTCGGATCGTGACGACGAGCAACGGCCGAGGACGCCCTGATCACGGTCAGATCAGCCCGCCTGCCCGTCCGCTCGCCCTGGTCACCGGGGTGGGACGCACTGTCGGCATCGGCGCGGGCATCGCCCGTCGCTTGGCGGCGTCGGGCTGGGACATCGCTTTCACCTACTGGACTCCCTACGACGAGCGCATGGCCTGGGGCCGCGAGCCCGGCGCGACCGGGGCGATCACCGAGGGCCTCGCCGAGCAGGGTGCGGCCACCGTGACCGTCGAAGCCGACCTCTCCGACCCGGACACCCCGGCCCGTGTCTTCGACGAGGTCGAACGCGGTCTCGGCCCGGTGACCGCGTTGGTGATGTGCCACTGCGAATCGGTCGACTCCGGACTGCTCGACACCACCGTGGAAAGCTTCGACCGGCACTTCGCGGTCAATGCCCGCGCCACCTGGCTGCTGATCCGCGAGTACGGCCTGCGATTCGCCGCCACCCCGGGCAGCGGGCGGATCATCAGCCTCACCAGCGACCACACCGTCGGCAACCTTCCCTACGGAGCCAGCAAGGGCGCGCTGGACCGCATCACCCTTGCCGCCGCACACGAATTCGCTCATCTCGGCATCACCGCCAACGTCATCAATCCGGGGCCGGTGGACACCGGCTGGATGACCGACGACGGACGCGCCTACGTACTCCGCCAGACCCCGCTCAACCGCCTCGGCACACCGCAGGACACCGCGCACCTCGTCGACTTCCTCTGCTCACCGCAGGGCCAGTGGATCAACGGCCAACTCCTCTTGAGCAACGGCGGATTCGCATAGCGAGCCGCCTGCACCCCAGAGTCCCCGCCGGCGTCCCTGACGCGATGTCGGGCGATGGCCGGGACGCGTCGGTCTGCCGTCGCGCAGGCGGCCGAACCGGGAGAGCCGCACCTCGGGCAGCCGTGTGAGGAGGTCCGTCCGATCACGGTCCGTCCTGCCGCGTGACCTGGTCGCCCAGCCGGACCGTGCCTGGTTCCAGGACGTCCAGGTACACCCCGAAGCACGCCAGCCGACCCAGGTCGAAGACGGGTATCCGGTGTTCACGGGCGACCGCACGCATGATGCCGGGATCGGGTCCCAGCTCGTCATGGCCGAGGGTGGGAACCACACAGCGCGGGGTGGGCAGCACCACGCGGAAGAGTGCCTCGCCCACGCGCACATGCCGGTCCACCCACGTGTCCTCCACGAAACCCGGTCCTTCGCCGGTGTCGACGACCAGGTTCGGACGGAAGCGGCGGGGATCGAAGTCGCCGCCGGGATACACCGCCCGGAGCCTCGCCAAGGACGAGGTGGTGACGAGGTGCACCCTGCCGAAGTCGAAGAACGTCCCCGGGACGACCCTGCCGACGGTGATCTCCTCGCCCGTGCCGTCCACGGTGGCCCTCGCACGCACGGCATCCGGGACACCGCCCTCGTACTCGGGTACCGCGCGCTCCAGCGTGCTGTGCGGCGGTGCGCTGCCCGAGACGCACACCGGGCGGCCCAGCAGTTCGGACAGGCGTGCGTCCAGACCGGAATCCCCGACCGGGAAGGTCACTCCGTCGGGCAGTTCGACCTGGACGGCGCCGTCGTCGGTCAACCGGCTGCGGCAGTCCAGCAGTTGGCCCCACTTGCGCGGGTGCTTGACGCTCCCGATCGCACCCGCGTCGTCGAGCACGGCGTGCGTGCGGTCACCGGAGAGCCCTGTACGGGTGACCGCCACGGACCGCAACGGCTCACCGAGCATGGACTTCACCGGATACCGGGCCAACGCGGTCACAGTCCCCATGGAGATCGATTATGGCGCTCCCGCTCCCCCTGAGTCGGCTCGATGGCTACTCCGGCAACGGACGGTCGTTGACCACTTGCTTCATAACCAGGGTGGACGTCAGGCGCTGGACACCCGGCAACGTGGCGAGCTGCCGATCGTAGAGCTGTTGGAAGGAGGTCAGGTCGCTGGTGACCACGCGCAGGAGGTAGTCGGGCTCACCGAACAGACGCTGGGCCTGCACCACGTGCGGGACCGCGGCCACGGCCTCCTCGAAGGCGGTGACCGTCTCCCGGTCCTCCCAGCGCAGGGTGGCGAACACCAGGGCCTCGAAGTCCAGGCCGACAGCGGCCGGATCCACGACCGCGCGGTAGCCGCGGATCGCGCCCGTGCGTTCGAGGTCGCGCAGGCGCCGGTGGCACGGCGAGACGCTCAGCTTCACCCGGGCGGCCAGTTCGGTCACCGTCAGACGGCCGTCCAACTGCAGCTGGGTAAGAATCTTCCGATCCAGGTCATCCATGGAGGAGATTATCCCCCGAAGTCGCTGAGAACAGGGAATTTTTGGAAACACTTTCGCCCGGAAGGCTCCTACTCTTCCCTCTCATACAGACGAACGGAAGAGAGATCGATTCAGTATGGACACGGGCACCGTGGCGGCTTTTCTGGCAGTGGACCTCCTCCTGGTGTTCACTCCCGGCGCGGACTGGGCCTACGCGATCGCGGCAGGACTGCGGAGCCGGTCGCTGCTCCCCGCGGTCGCCGGGCTGGTGGCGGGATACGCCGGATACACCGCGCTCGCCGTGGCCGGCCTCGTGGTGATCGTCGCCGGCTCCGCGAGCCTGCTCACGGCGCTGACCGTCCTCGGAGCCGCCTATCTGATCCGGCTCGGCTGGGGCGTCCTGGCACGGCCGGCCACACCCGGCGCCTCGGCCGAGGCCATGGCGGCCTCCGGGCGGCAGGTCATGCTGAAAGGCGCCGGAATCAGCGGACTGAACCCCAAGGCGCTGCTGCTGTACTTCTCTCTGTTCCCCCAGTTCATCGACCCCGCGGCAGGCTGGCCGGTCGCCGCGCAGCCGAACAGTGAAATCCCCGAGCTCTACGACCCGGCCTCCATCGCGGACCACGCCACCGCGATCGTCGCCGTGACCGCCCGTCACACGCCTGCGGTGACGGCGGTTCTGCGCACGGACACTTCACATCCGTGACCGGGCTTCAGTAGCCGTGGGGCTGCCGGTCAGGCGTCCTTGTCCTTCCTCACCGCCACGTCGAGGATGGGCCCGAGTTCTCGGGCCACGGTCGTCAGGGCGCGGACGTCCTGCTCGGCGCGGGCCATCAGGATCGCCCCCTCCAGGGCGCTGATCATGAGTGTGGCGAGGGCCGCGGCCCGTTCTTCCGGGACGCCCATGTCCACCAGGGCTCCGGCCACCGGTCCGGTCCAAGCGGTGAACGCGGCGGCCGCGGCCTCGCGCGTGGAGACGGTGGACTGCGCGCAGTCCACCGTGGCGGCGGCCACGGGGCAGCCGCCCGCGAAGCCGGCCGTCTCGTACTCGTCGGTCCACTGGCGCACCATCTCGGCGAACAGCCCGCTGGGCGTCGGCTCGTCCAACGCGGCGAGGAAGCGGGCGACACGTTTGCCCGCGTACCGGCCGGCCCAGCCCACCGCCTCGTTGACGAGCTGTTCCTTGCCGCCGGGGAAGTAGTGCTGGAGCGAACCTCGCGGTGCGTCGGCGTGGGCGGCGACCTCTCGCATACCGGTGGAGGCGACCCCGTCGCGCCGGATGAGCTGAGCCGCGCTGAAGACCATCCGCTCGCGCGGCCCTCGTTCGGACATCCTCGGTCTCCCCAATCGTCGAGCTCTCCGACACCCATCCTATGACCGCCGTCATAGGATTCGGCTACTATGACCGCTGTCATAGTCGGCTGGATGGTGATGCATCGTGTACGTCGGTTTCATCGGACTCGGGGTCATGGGACAGCCCATGGCCCTCAACCTCGCCCGCGCCGGGACACCCCTCGTCGTGTGGAACCGCACCCCAGGCCGGTGCGACCCCCTGCGCGCCGCCGGCGCCGAGGTTGCCGCGATCCCCGCCGAGGTCTTCGACCGGGCCGAGACCGTGATCCTCATGCTGGCCGACGAGAAGGCCGTCGACACGGTCCTGGGGCGCGGCACCCCGGACTTCGACGCGCACGTCGCCGGACACACCGTCATCCACATGGGCACCACCTCGGCCGAGTACTCCGGCAGCCTCCAGGACGAGATCCGGGCGGCGGGCGGACGCTACGTCGAGGCCCCGGTCTCCGGATCGCGCGTACCGGCCGAGCAGGGCGAACTCGTGGGAATGCTGGCAGGGGACGACGACGCCGTGGCGGACGTACGGCCCCTGCTCGCCGCCATCTGCCGGGAGACCTTCGAGTGCGGCGCGGTCCCGGGGGCGCTGCTGATGAAGTTCTCGGTGAACCTGTTCCTGATCACGATGGTCACCGGGCTGACCGAGGCCTTCCACTTCGCCGACCGGCACGGGCTCGACCAGCACCTGCTCCGCGACGTCCTGGACGCCGGTCCCATGGCCAGCGCCGTCTCCCGCGTGAAGGGACCCAAACTGCTGGCCCGTGACTTCGCCGTCCAGGCGGCCGCCGCGGACGTCCTGAAGAACAACCGCCTGATCGCGGAAGCCGCCCGCAAGGCCGACCTGGCCTCCCCACTCCTCGACATCTGCCACACCCTCTACCGTGAAACCGTCGAACAGGGCCACGGCGGCGAGGACATGGTGGCGGTACTGCACGCCCTGGAGTCCCGCACCGACGGCGCTCCCGTACCCGTCCGGCTGGAGGAACGAGCATGAGCCGGACCATCGAGCGGCGCGGCCGCGTCACCCGAGCGACATCGGACTCGGGTTCGCGCTGTTCACCGTGCTCACCCCGGACGCGTTCCGCACACGCGCCGAGATTCCCTCCGGCCTGTCGGCCGGCGCGAGTGTTGCCGTCGCGCTCGCCGTGACGCCGGGCCTGGCCATGTTCACCGCGCTGTTGCTGTTCGTCGCCCTGCTGCTGGTTCGTCACGCGTTCGCCGTTCGCCGCCACGCTCGGGAGGCCGCCGGTGCCCAGCACCGGCAGCCTCCGGGCCGTTCTCGCGATCGTCTGCACGATCACGCCGGCCCTGCGCGCACTGCCGTTCGCCGTGCTCGGCCGGCTGCGCGGCTCGGCGATCGTGTAGCGGCTCACGGTGTGGATGCCGACGGGCATCCTCGCGATCCTCGCGGTGAGCTCACTGCACGGCACCCTCGTCGAGGATCACGGTGCAGTCGTCGCGGGACAACCGCCAGGCACCCGGCGCCCGTTCGGCACGAGAAAACCCCTGCGTCCGCCGCCGCGCTCCGTCATACGCTGACGCCCACTGTCTGCTGAGGGAGGACAATTGGAGATCCGGAGCCTGACCCGTTCGGAAGCCGAGCGCCGGGCCGAGCTGTTGACGGTCGAGCGGTACGACGTGGACATCGACCTCACCGGCCTGACCGAGGGTCCGGAGGTCCGGTGTGTCTCCACCGTGACCTTCGACTGCCACGAGCCGGGCGCGGAGACCTTCGTGGACTGCGCGGCACAGGTACACAGCGCCACACTGAACGGCGTCTCCCTCACCCCCGCCGGGGACGGCCGGATACCGTTGCCTGCCCTCGCCCGGCACAACGTGCTGCGTGTGGAGAGCGTCCAGGCCGACACGGCCACGGGCGCGGGCGTGCACAAGGCGACCGACCCCGCGGACGGCGAGGTCTACGTGTGGATGAGCTTCGAACCGGACGAGGCCCGGTTCGTCTGGGCATGCTTCGACCAGCCCGACCTCAAGGCCCCGCACGCCTTCACCGTCACGGCCCCGCCCGCCTGGACCGTCACCAGCAACTCCGGCGATCCGCGCATCGAGGAGCTGGACGGGGCCCGCCGCTGGATCTTCCCGGACACCCCGCCCCTGTCCGTGTACAACACCGTCGTCAACGCCGGCCCCTTTCACGAGATCCGCCGCGAGGCCGACGGCCACGACCTCGGCCTCTACGCCCGCCGCTCCCTCGCTCCGGTCCTCGACCGCGACGCCGACGAGATCTTCACCCTCACCCGTCAGGGCCTCGCCTTCTTCGGCGAGGTCTTCGCCATGCCGTTCCCCCAGCGCAAGTACGACCAGGTGTTCATGCCGGAGTTCGGCGGGGCGATGGAGAACTACGGCTGCGTGACCTGGTCGGACGGGTTCCTGCGGCGGGCCACGCCGACGCCCGCCGAGAGCGAGCTGCTCGCGAAGGTGCTGCTGCACGAGATGGCGCACATGTGGTTCGGCAACATCGTCACCATGCGCTGGTGGGACGACCTCTGGCTGAACGAGGCGTTCGCGGAGTTCGCCTGCAACTGGGCCGCCGAGCGCGCCACCCGGTTCACCGACGCGTGGGCGGGCCACCTCGCGGACGGCAAGCTCAAGGCGTACCTCTCCGACCAGGGTCCCGTCTCGCACCCCATCCACCAGCCCATCCACGACGTCGCCCAGGCCGCCTCGATCTTCGACAACATCACCTATCCCAAGGGCGCCTCCGTCCTCCAGCAGCTCATGACGTATGTCGGCGAAGAGCGCTTCAAGGCCGGCATGACCGCTTACTTCGCCCGCCACGCGTGGGGCAGCGCCACGCTCCAGGACCTCATCGACGCCCTCTCCGAGGCGAGCGGGCGCGACCTGGACACCTGGCGCTCGGCCTGGCTCGCCACGGCGGGTCCGGACCGTTTCACCCTAGAACGCGAGGGCGACACCGTCACGCTGGTGGCCGCCGGCACCCCGCGCCCGCAGGTGCTGGCCGTGGGCGCTTTCCGCAGGAACGGCGAAGCCCTGGAACGCAGGGCGCTGGTACGCGTCGAGGTGACGCAGACCCGCACTCCGCTCACCGGCCTCCCGCCCGAAGCGGACACCGACGTCCTGCTGATCAACGACGACGATCTGACCTTCGCCACGGCCCGCCCCGATCCCACGACCAGGGACGCCGTGTTCCGCACCGCGGCGCAACTGCCCACGGCCATCTCCCGGGGCGTGGCCGTGGCGACCGTGTGGGACATGCTGACCACCGGCGAGGCCACGGCGGCGGAAGCCGGGCGCTGCATCACCGCCGTCCTCACGGCCGAGACGTCCGACGCCGTGATCGAGCCCTATCTCACGCTCGCCGCGACGATCGCCGAGCTGTGGGCGCCGCACGACGAACGCGCCGGACTGACGGCGGCGGTGGCGGGGGCCTGTCGGCGCCTCGCCGCGGACCCCGGCCGCCGCCAGGTCGCCCTGCGCGGCCTGGCCCGCACCGCGACCGACCCGGACGACCTGGCCTGGCTGCGCGAACAGGCGGGCGACGACGTGGACCTGCGCTGGCGCGCGCTGGTCCGGGAGGCGGAACTGGGCGGGGACGTCTCGTCCGAGGCCGCCCTGCTCCTGGCGGACGACCCGGACCCCGACGCGTGGGTCCGCGCCCTCACCGTACGGGCCGCTCTCCCGGACCCCGCCGCGAAAGCGGAGGTCTGGCAGAAACTGGCCGTGGACCGCGCGGTGCCCGTCAACGCGGTCAGCCAGGTGGCGGCGGCGTTCTGGCGCCCCGACCAGGACGCCCTGCTGACGCCCTACGCCCAGAGCTACCTGGACTCCATCCCCCACCTGCACCGAGGCGGAATGATCCCGGCGATGGTCTTCGCCGGCCAGCTCTTCCCACCGCACGCCATCGACACCACGTACATCGAAAAGGCCCAGCAGGCGTCCCACGAGGCGGCCCCGGTCGTCCGCAACACCCTCCTGGAACGCTCGGACGCGGTGAGCCGCATGCTCCACTCCCGAAACCGCACGACCTGACCGGAGACGGACACCGAACGCCCCGCGCAGGGGGGCCTGTCCCCTGCGCGTTCGAGGTGGCGTCGCGGAGTTCGACGGCGCCGGCCGGTGCGATGAGGTGATCCGCGCCGGCGCCGTTTCCCGAGGACCTGGTGCTGGTGCTGGTGCTGGTGCTGGTGCTGGTGAGCAAGGTCGGTGCGGAGCACGATGTCCGGGCCGGACTGGTCGCCGAACAGCGGCCCGAGCAGTTGCGCGCGGGCGTGGAGGCCAACCTCGCCGCACGGGGCGTCGAACGGCCGGACGTGGTCAACCTGCGTCGCGCCGACCGTCCGCCCGGTACCCAGGCCGAGGGGGATCGGGTCGTCGACCTCGACAGCCGGCTTGCGGAGCCCATCGCCCAGCGGGACCAGGGCAAGATCGGCGGCATCGGGCTGAGCAACGTCGCGGCGGATGACGTCCGCCTCGACCGGGAGGCCGTCGACGCCCTCTCCGGGATCGCACCGTGCGCCGGGTGAGGAGTGCTCGCCCGGCGCACGGTGGGCCGTCGGTGGGCCGGCGTCAGGGGCAGTCGAGGGCCGTCAGGTCCACGGCGTCGGCCATCGCCTGCATGCCCTTGTCGTTGGGGTGCAGGTGGTCGCCGCCGTCGAAGAACGGCAGGATCCGCTGGGGGGCGTAGGGGTTGCGCAGGATGCGGTCGAAGTCGGTGACGGCGTCGAACTCGCCGCTGCTCCTGATGAACGCGTTGACGTCCTGGCGTACGGACTCGGCGGCCGGGTCCCACTCCGACCAGCCCTCGAAGGGCGCCACGGTCGCCCCGACCACGCACTTGCCGGCGGCGTGCGCGCGGCGGACGATCTCCCGGTATCCGGCGATCATGTCCTGGGCGATCACTCCGGTGTGGGCCTTGATGTCGTTCACGCCCTCGAAGAGGAACACCGTGCGCACGCCCGGGTGGGACAGCACGTCCCGCTGGAGCCGGTTCAGCGCGCTCTGGCCGGCTCCGTCCGCCAGCACCTTGTTGCCGGAGATGCCCTCGTTGGCCACGCCCTTGACCGCGGTGTCCGCGCGTTGCAGCCGACGGGCGAGGTAGTCGGGCCAGCGTCGGTCGAGGTCGGAGGTGGACTGCCAGCCGTCCGTGACGGAGTCGCCGAGTGCGGCCACGGCGCCCGTCGACGCGTTCGCGCGGACGGAGACGGCGTCGAGGTAGAACCACGAACCGATCGTCCCGCTCCAGTGGTCGGCGCTTTCCTCGGCGCTGTGGTCGCCCTGGGTGACGTACGACGTCTGCAGGGCCATCCCGTGGCCGCTCGCCGGGCCCGCCGCGTCCGGCGAGTGCAGGCTGACCACCAGGTCTGAGGCGGCGGGCAGTCGGCCGGGCAGCGCGTCGCTCAGCGCGGTGCCGCCCGCGGGAATCGTGACGGAGTCCGTGCCGCCGAAACTCAGCCGCCGGTTGCTGCCGGGCACCAGTGCAGCGCCCTGCTGCCGGACACCCGCATAGACGCTGTCGAAGGTCACCGGCCGGTCGCCGAAGGCGTTCGTCAGCCGGATCCGCAGGTCGGTGCCGCCGACGCTGGTGCGCACGACGAGACGGTAGCCGCGGTCGGCGACGCCCTCCCCCACCCGGTCGGCGGACGCCCCCCAGGTGACGACGTCGTGCCGGGTGTCCACCGCGTGGGCGACCGCGCTCGGTGCGGCCTGGAGCAGCGTGACGGCGAGCAGGACGGTGACGAGCCGGCGCAACCGGGGCCGACGGGCCGTCATCGGGTGAATCCCTTCAGCGTGACGGACTCCCCCGGCCGCAGGTCCACCGTCCGGGATGTCTGCGCGTAGGCCAGTGTCGTGGTCCGGCCGCCGACGCTGTGCAGCCGTACCGAGGTGGGGGTTCCGTTGCGCCACCGCAGGTCGACGACGAAGCCGCCGCGCGCGGGCAGCCCGGTGACGTGCCCGGAGGCCGCCCAGGCGTCGGGGAGGGCGGGGAGGAGTTCCAGGTGTCCGGGGCGGGAGTAGAGGAGCATCTCCGTCATCGCCGCGGGGGTGCCGAAGTTGGCGTCGATCTGGAAGATGCCCCGGCCCTGTTCGGCCTCGTAGATGTCGAACAGGTTGAAGGCGGTGCCGTTGCCGCCGCCGGTCGACGGGCGCAGGTTGGTCACGATCAGTTCGTACGCGTTCTCCGCGTTCTTCAGACGGGCCCAGCACAGGGCGCGCCAGGCGTTCGCCCAGCCGAAGCTGTTCATGCCGCGCGCGGTGAGGAGAGCGGTGGCGCCGTCGAGGGTCTCCTTGGGGGTGGAGCCGTCGGGGCGGATGCGGTCGCCGGGGAAGAGGCCGACGAGCGGGGAGAGGTGCCGGTGGGTGGTCTCGCCGAGGTTGTCGGGTGACATCCACTCCTCCAGCCAGCCGGTCTTCGGACTCACCTGTGGCAGGTACAGCCGCTCACGCAGGTTCGCGATCCTGTCCGCGTAGGCGGCGTCCTTGTCCAGTTCTCCCGCGGCGGTTTCGTAGTGGCCGAAGAGTTGCCACACCAGTTCCTGGGCGTAGGTGATGCCCTGTGCGTCGAGCGGGCCGTGTTCGGGCGACCAGTCGCCGTCGGCGACGAGCACCTCCCGGGTGGTTCCGGGGAGGGTCGTGGGCAGCAGCCGTGCCTCCCAGAACGCGCAGGCGCCTTTCAGCAGCGGGTAGATGCGCTCCAGGTGGGTGCGTGAACGGGTGAACTCGTAGTGCTCCCAGAGGGTGTTGGCGAGCCAGGCGTTGCCCGCGGGGTGCCACCACCAGCCCATGCCTCCGTGCGGGTTGGTGGAGATCGCGACGGTCCAACCGGCGTTCTCGCCGGTGGAGTTGCGGTATCGGTTGCGCGGATCGTTGAACAGGGACCGGGTGAGGGCGGTCCAGGAGGGCAGTTGGGCGAGGCAGTAGTCGGTGAGGGCGTCGAAACACTGGGACAGGCCCGCACGGTCGGCCATCCAGTAGTTCATCTGGACGTTGATGTCGGTGTGGTAGTCGGCCATCCAGTCCGGGTCGTTGCCGTCGAGCCACAGTCCCTGGAGGTTGAGGGGGAGGCTGCCGCGGGAGCCGGAGATCATCAGGTATCGGCCGAACTGGAGGTAGGCGGCATCGAGTTCGGGGTCCGGTGCCCTGTCGCGGGCGCGCGCCTTGAGGCGTTCCCAGGTGTCCAGAGAGCGCTGCTCGGCGGTCGACGTGCCGAGTGAGACGTCCAGTTGGCCGTAGAGGGCGCGGTGGTCGGCGACGTGGGTGCGCAGCAGCGTGCCGGCCGGGTGGGCGGCGGCCGCGCGCACCTTCGTGCGGGCCAGTTCCTCCGGGTCGAGGGAGGGGTCGCGGTACTTCGCGCGGGCGTCGGGTACGTAGTTGGTGCCGCCGCTGACGACCACGGTGAGGTCGGTGCAGTCCGAGAAGTCGATCCGAGTCCCGCGCACCCGGACCCGGCCGCCGGTGCCGTGGGCGGTGACGGCGGCGCCGTAGCGCAGGCCGCCCGGGAAGGACGCGCCGAACGACTCCGCTCCCGCGGGGGTCTCGCCGTGCGTGCCGTCCAGGGTCACGGATCCCGTGTGGCGTCCGCCACCGCTCTGGGTGAAGTGCAGGACGATCACGTCGTCGGGGCGGCTGGCGAAGAGCTGCCGCCGGTAGGTCACCCCGGAGCGGACGTACGTCGTCGTGACCAGGGCCTCGGAGAGGTCGAGGGTGCGACGGTAGTCGTTGACGGCGGACAGGTCGTGGTCGGGGAGGTCGACGGTGAGCCGGGCGAGGAGGGTGAAGGAGCCGAAGTCGTCGCGGCCGTAGGGGAACTGGCCGTCGGCGTCCAGTCGGTCGTTGAGGCCGCCGGTCCACATCGTGGCGTCGGTGATCAGCAGGAGCTCACGGCCGGGGTCGTTGCTCGCGAGGGCGCCCAGGCGGCCGTTGCCGACGGGCAGTCCCTGTTCGATCATGGAGTGGTCGTCGGCGGGGGCCTGCCACCACAGTTCGTGGCGGGTGGCGTCGGTGGGCGGCGGTGCGGCGGTGGGCCGCTGCGGTGCGGCGGAGGCGGTGAAGGCGGGCAGGCCGGCGAGTGCGGCGGCGGTGAGACCGGTGGTGAGGAGGGCCCGTCTGTCGGGGTCCGTCGGGCGGGGGTTCATGGCGGCTCCGGAGGTCTGAGGGGCCCGGGTGCGCGGTCCCGGGCCGCCGGGTGTCGTCAGGAGGACTTGGGTACGTCGATCCGGTCGATGTCCGGCGCGTAGCCCGAACCGCTGTCGAAAGTGATCGTGTTGGCGCCCGCCTTCAGCGTCACCGGCACGTGGACGCTGTCGACGGTCCCCCAGTCGCCGGTGGAGGGGAACTTGTGGCGGGTGGCACCGCCTCCGTTGGCGGAGACGTCGGCCGAGCGGGCGTCACCGCTGATGTAGGCGACCTCGATCTGGTAGGTGCCGGGCTTGTCGACGACGATGTCGGTGAAGGTGAGCTTGCCGCCGAGGTAGAGGTTGCCGACCTTGTGGCCGCCGGAGCAGGCGGAGCAGTCGGCGGTGGAGGCGTTGCCGGCGAGGGTGTTGACGGGGGCCTCGGCCTCATGAACGGTCCGCTCCAGTGCGCTGCCGTGCGGGGTGACGGTGAACAGGCGGGAGCCGTGGGCGGGCAGTGCCTGGGTGATCCTGTTCTTGTACGTGCCGAGGTTCTCGTGGTTCCACAGGTCGCGGACGGCGGCCTTGCCGGTGAAGCCGAGGGTCGTCCAGTCGGCGCTCACCGAGGCCGGCGCGTCCGCCAGGTTGAACAGGGCGACGGTGTACGTGCCGTCGGTGTTCCGCGCGGCCCACACCTGCTGGGGGTCGGACGGGGTGAGCGGGCGGGCGGGCGGTGCGTCGCCCTGGTCGACGGCGATGACCTCGCGGTTGGTGAGCAGGGACAGGCCGTAGGAGTCCAGGCGGGTGAGGTCGTCGCCGGTGTAGAGCGGGGACTTGGCGATGGCCCACAGGCTGGCGTAGGTCTGCCGCTCGGCCTTGGTCAGGCCGTCCATCGCGCCGTTGCCGACGTCGAGGGAGTCGAGGTCGTTCCAGCCGCCGGGGCCGGCGTGCCGGGTCCAGGCGGGGGCGTCGTCGAAGCGGTCGTCGACGGAGTTCTCCCAGGAGACCAGGGTGTTGCAGTAGCACTCGACGTCGGTGTCGATGCGCCGGCCGTTGGAGTACTTCTTCCAGTCGGCGGCGTGTCCGATGTCGAGGGACCAGGAGACCTCCAGGTGGATCGGGCGTCCGGTGGCGGCGATCGCCTTCTGCCAGGCGGCCACGTCGGCGACGTTGTCGTAGTTGTCGCCGCTCTTGAAGGAGCCCGGGCCGACGCCGTCCAGCTTGAGGAAGTCGTAGCCCCAGTCGGCGAACAGCTGGGCCTGGGAGTCGATGTACTTCTGTGCGCAGGGGTCGGAGAAGTCCAGCTTGTAGGCGCTGTCCCAGCCGTTGGTGGTGCGCAGGTCGTCGTACACGAGGTCGGCGGTGGTGCAGCCGTCGGCGTTCCAGACGGGGGCCCTTCCGTCTGCGTAGGCCTCCTTCTCCAGGCCGACCGGCAGGTAGATGCCGGCCTTGAGGCCCTTGGCGTGGACGTGGTCGGCGACGGCCTTCATGCCCCGGGGGAAGCGCCGCGGGTCGGCCTTCTGGCGGGCGTACTGGTCGAACGCCGGCTTCCAGGTCTGGTCGCGCCACCAGCCGGCGTCGATGTTGACGTATGTGTAGCCGTACTTCTTCAGCTTCGCGGCCAGCGCGTCGGTCTGCTTCAGGACGTTCGCCTCGGTGAGGTAGCTGTAGTCGCCGTCCGGGTTGAGGCCCGGGTACTTGGACGACTGCATGCTCCAGCTCGACCAGCCCATGTAGGGCTTCGCGGCGAGTGCGGGCGTGGTGGTCCCGGCGTGGGCGGTGGGGGCGAGACCGGCGGTGCCCGCGGCGAGCGCGAGGACGAGCGCCGCTCTCAGGGCGCGTGCGGGCAGGACGGAGTGCGAGGGTGACCGCATGGGTCGTACCTCCTGGGGGGGTGGGGGTCAGTTCGGGTCCGTGATGAAGGACTGGATGGCGGTGGCCGCGGCGCCGCGCGCCCACTCCTCGAAGGGCAGCGGGCGGGTCTGCACGTCGCACTGCGCGGCCGAGCCGAACGCGGCCGCCGCGAAGGCGCTGCGGATGTGCTCGGCGAACAGGTCGTGGGCGGCAAGACCCTCGCCGGAGATGACCACGCGCTGCGGGCCGAGCAGGTTGGCCACGGTGGCGATGCCCCGGCCGATCGCCTCCCCCGCCCTCGCGTACGCCTCGCGCGCCTCGGCGTCGCCCCCACGCGCGAGGGCGACGGCCTCGGCGGTGTCGGTGACCTCGATCCCGGTCCGTTCACGGATCCGGGCGCGGATCGCCGGGTCGGCGGCGATCGCCTCGACGCAGCCGCGGTTGCCGCAGTGGCAGAGCGGCCCGCTGGGGTCGACGGTGACATGGCCGATCTCGCCGGCCACGCCGTGCGCCCCGGCGACCACCCGGCCGTGCACCACCAGGCCGCACCCGATGCCCGCGCCGACGGTCACCACGGCGAAGTCCGACAAGCCCACTCCGGCGCCGAACCACTGCTCGGCGACGGTGAGGGCCCGTACGTCGTTGTCGACGGTGACGGGCAAGCCGGTGACGGTGGAGGCGAGTTCGGCGAGCGGTACGTCGCGCCAGTCCAGGAACGGTGAGTAGCGCACCACGCCCTCGGCGCGGTCCACGTCGCCGGAGGCCGCGATGCCGAGCCCCATGACGTGTACGCCGTAGCCGTCCGCCTCGGTCAGCAGCTCCTTCACGAGCTCCGCGGTCGAGGCCAGGACCGCTTGGGGGGCACGGTCGGTCAGCGGCACGTGCCGGGCGAGCAGGATCCGGCAGCACAGGTCCGTGAGCACCCCGATGATCTCGCCGCCGGTGAGTTTGAGCCCCAGGAACAGCGCACGGCCGCCCTCGACCCGCACCAGGTTCGCGGGTCGCCCGAGGACCGGACGGGCCTCCGTGTCCGCGTCCTCCAGCAGGTAGCCCGACTCGATCAGGGGCCGGACCGCCTTCGTGACGGCCGCCGCGGACAGACCAGCCCGCCGGGCCAGTTCCAGCCGGGTGAGCGGGCCCTGGGAGAGGACGGTGGTGAAGATCTGCGAAGCGGCCGGCGTTCCGGCGGGGAACGTCTCCGCGGGGTGCGAGGGGGTGGGTGAGGGCGACGGGGGCATGGCCGGGAACCTAGGGCCCTTATTTTCCGGTGTCAATGAAAGAAACAGGAATGACCCGAGGTTCGGCTGTGAGCCCTCACTACCTTCCAATGGCCTTTATTTCATGGGACATTGACACGCATTCAGAGTCGTCGTCCCCAACCGCTCACGCCGCGCGTCTCCTCGCCCCCGCCGTCCGAACGGGGGCGACCGTGGGGCGGGCGGCTGGGGCCGGGGTGCGGGCGGGGCGGGCCCGGTAGGTCGTCTTCGCCGGGTCTCTGACGGGCTCGCCGAGGGTGATGCGTCCCGCCGCGTACAGCTCGTCGCACTCGGCGGTGGACAGTGCGACGTAGCAGCCTCCGCGTCCGCCGTCGGCGTCCAACGGGCGCCAGTAGCCGTACACGCGGCGTCCACTGGCGTGCTCGGTCACGAACACGGGCGTGCGCGGATCGGAGACGATGCGCAGGACGTCGGCTCCGGCGCGGCTCAGCGGTATGACGGGGCGGCGCGTGTCGAGACGTGTGTCGAGAACCGGCGGCCGGTCGGCGTGGGGCGGCATCATCGGTGACCTTTCCTGGGCGCGGACATGAGACCGCCTACCCTGCCGAGCGGAAGTTGATCTCACCTGGGGCATCCTTCATCACGGCACTGACAACGGCCCGTCCCGGCCCCGGTCGACCCGCGGGACCTACGCGGGAACCGACGACTCCCCCGCCGCGCGGGCCCACTTCTCGACGACGGGTACGCAGGTCTCGGCGAAGTACTCGTAGTCCTCGGGGATGTTGTAGACGTGGGCCGACAGCCGGAGGTGGCCACGGCCGTCGAAGCTGGTGAACGCGGCTTCCACGCCCAGTTCGGCGGTCGCACGGTCGCGCAGGGCGTCCGCCGCGACCCTGCTCGTGCCCAGGCCCTCCGGTAGGCGGACCAGGCGCATGCCGGGGACGGGCATCCCGACGTCGACGGGGTCCGCCGGGGTCCCGGTCCGGCCGAACGCGGCCGCGACGACGTGGGCGCCGTAGTCCGCCAGTTCGTCCATGTACCGGCGGGCCGTGTCCCAGCCCCAGGTGTCGTCGATGAAGTCCAGTGCCGTGGGCGCGGCCAGACAGCCCGTGGCGTCGAGGGTGCCCTGATGGTCGAAGCGGTCCGGGAAGGGTTCGGCGGCGCCCCAGGAGTCGATCAGCGGGTGAAGGTCCGTACGCAGCGGGCCGCGGGCGACGAGCGCCGCCGTGCCGCGCGGGGCGCACCCCCACTTGTGGAGGTTGCCGACCCAGGCGTCGCAGACCAGTCCGTCCAGCGGCGCGGCGAGCAGACCGGGGGCGTGCGCGCCGTCGACCAGCAGGGTGACCCCGCGTCGTGCGGCTTCGGCGCCGACGCGTTCGACCGGCATCAGCCGTGCCGTCGCGGAGGTGATCTGGTCCAGGACGATGAGGGCGACGTCGTCGTCCACCTGCGCCATCACCGCCTGGTACGCCTGCTCGGCGTCGGCCGCCAGGGGAACCCGTGCGGTGCGCACGCCGGTCCCCCAGCGGCCGGCGAGCCGCTGCGCGCCCATGGTGACGGCGCCGTAGCCGTGGTCGGTGACCACGATGTCCCCGCCGGGCCGGGCGGCCAGCGCGGCGAAGACGACGCTGGCCCCGGCGCCGGCGTTCGGCACGAGGGCGAGGTCCGTGTCGTCGGTCCGCAGGTGACCGGCGAGAGCCGCGCGGGTCGCGGCCATCCGGCCCGGCAGTGACGGGAACCACGCGACCGGGGCACGTTCCATCTCGGCGCGCAGAGCGTTCTGCCGCTCCTGCGCCACGCGTGGGACCGCGCCGAACGAGCCGTGGTTGAGATGCCGCAGCCCGGAATCGAGCGTCCAGGCGGCCATCGCGGGCCGCCCGTCGGGCAGCGTCAACGGCCGGGGGACGGTGACGACTTCACCCTCGCTCATGGGGCTCCACGGGCTCAGGAGAAGAACGACCGCTGCGCGGGCAGGCCAGGAGTGAAGGAGGACGGGGCGCTCATGACCCGGTCCAGGTCTCGCTTGATGCGTTCGGCCTCGCCGCGCACCTGTGCGGGCACGTCACCGCGCTCGGTGACGAGGCGATGGTAGATCGGAGTGTCGTCGAAGACGGGGATCACCGGGGGCGCTCTGCTTTCATGGACGGTCGCTTCCGAGACGTCGCCCGCGGCTCGACAGCTGAACCGTTGACGACGACAACATCGTATTGTCCCCCATGGGTTCGGCGCGGGCGACCAGGGGGACCCGATACGCTCCGCGACGTGGACCACACTCACGCCGGCCTCCGGTGGGAAATCCTGGCCGAACGTCCCGAGTGCGCGGGCTTTCTGACGGTGCGAAACCGCACATACCGGTATCCGGACGGCCGGCAGGATCACTGGGACATCCTCTGCGGGCCGCCTACCGTCGCTGTCGTCGCCTTCACGGAGGACGGGCAGCCGGGCTGCTCGCACCGGTTGCGTGAACCCGCGCGCGGGTGCGGGGACAAGGGATACCGGCCCGGCTCCCGGTTCGGCTCCGGATACCGGGCCCCGCGTCGAGGCCGGTCACGAGCCGGTCCGCGGTCGTGGGGTCGGCCTCCACGTACAGCCGCGTGCACGGTTCGGTCGCGGCCGGCCTGACCACCACCCGGCTCTGGCGGCCGTCCTCGAAGACGGCCGTGGCGCCCGTCCCGTCGACCCGGTGCGCACGCCGGCGGCCGACGCCGCGCACCGCGACGCCGTCAACACCGACGGATCGCTGATCGCGGCGGCAGGGCACGATCGCCGGGGTGGCGGCGCTTCCTCCTCCCCCCCGTCCCGGTCCCCGCCGCGGGTCCTGCCGCTGCTGGCCGACATGGAGGTGCGGCTCGACGCGCTCGCAACGGACCTCCGAGCCGGCGCCGGCCCCCGGACGCCCCGGACGCCCCGTCCTGAGCGGCGGGGCCGTCCGGGGTGCGGTCAGCGTGCGGCGAGGAGTTCGAGCGTGTCGATCACGCGGTGGGAGAAGCCCCACTCGTTGTCGTACCAGGCGACCACCTTGACGTGGCGGCCGTCGACGCGGGTGAGGGCCGAGTCGAAGATCGACGAGGCCGGGTTGCCGACGATGTCGGACGACACGAGCGCGTCCTCCGAGTACTCGAGGACTCCGGCGAGCGGCCCCTCGGCGGCGGTGCGGTACGCCGCCAGGATGTCGTCGCGCGTCACCTCGCGGGCGACGGTCGTGTTGAGCTCGACGATCGAGCCCACCGGCACGGGCACCCGGATCGAGTCGCCGGACAGCTTGCCGTCGAGGTTCGGCAGCACGAGGCCGATCGCCTTGGCGGCGCCGGTCGTGGTCGGCACGACGTTGACACCGGCGGCACGGGCGCGGCGCGGGTCGCGGTGCGGGCCGTCCTGCAGGTTCTGCTCCTGCGTGTAGGCGTGCACGGTCGTCATGAAGCCGTGCTCGATGCCGGCGAGGTCGTCGAGGACCGCGGCCAGCGGGGCGAGCGCGTTGGTCGTGCACGAGGCGTTCGAGACGATCGTGTGCAGGTCCGGGTCGTAGGCGTCGGTGTTGACGCCGTAGGCGAGGGTGACGTCGGCGCCGTCCGAGGGCGCGCTGACGAGCACCTTCCGCGCGCCCGCGTCGAGGTGGGCGCGGGCGGCCTTGGCCGAGGTGAAGCGGCCGGTCGCCTCCAGCACGAGGTCGACGCCGAGTTCGGCCCACGGCAGCTGCGCCGGTTCGCGCTCGGCGAGCACCTTGATGCGGCGGCCGTCGACGACGAGCGTGTCGCCGTCGACGGTGACCGGGCGGCCCAGCCGGCCGGCCGTCGAGTCGAAGGCGAGCAGCCGCGCGAGGGCCGCGGGCTCCGTGAGGTCGTTGACGGCGACGATCTCGAGGTCGCTGTCGCGCTCGAGGAGTGCGCGCAGCACGTTGCGTCCGATGCGGCCGAATCCGTTGATGGCGATGCGAGTCATGTGTGGTGTCCCTTCGGTTCGCCACCAGCCTCGCGTGCGGCGTCCGCGCGCGGCCGGGGCGTGAGCGCCAGGGTTCGCAAGGATCTCGCCAGGGACCGCGTTCCCCGCTACTCGCCCCGGGTGAAGGTGCGCCGGTACTCGCTCGGCGTGGTGCCGAGGATCTGCTGGAAATGCATCCGCAGATTCGCGCCCGTGCCGAGCCCGACGTCGTTCGCGATCTGCTCGACGCCGCGCTCGGAGCGCTCGAGCAGCTCACGGGCCATGTCGATGCGGGCGCGCATGACCCACTGCATCGGCGTGTACCCGGTGTCCTCGACGAAGCGTCGCGAGAAGGTGCGTTCCGAGACCGCCGCGTGCCGGGCCAGCGTCTCGAGGGTGAGGGGTTCGTCGAGCCGGTGCAGGGCCCACTCGCGGGTGGCCGCGAACTTCTCGCCCAGGGGCTCCGGCACGCTGCGCGGCACGTACTGGGCCTGGCCGCCGCTGCGGTAGGGGGCCGCGACCAGGCGGCGGGCCGCGTGGTTGGAGGCGGCCACCCCGAGGTCGCGGCGCAGGATGTGCAGGCACAGGTCGATGCCGGAGGCGGCGCCGGCCGAGGTCAGCACGCTGCCCTCGTCGACGAACAGGACGTTCTCGTCGACCTTGACGAGCGGATGCTTCGACGCCAGCGCCCGGGAGTAGTGCCAGTGCGTGGTGGCCCGCCTGCCGTCGAGCAGGCCCGTGGCGGCGAGCGCGAAGGCCCCCGTCGAGATGGCGGCCAGCCGGGCGCCCCGGGCATGGGCGCCGAGCAGCGCGCCGACGACGGCCTGCGGCGGGTCGTCGCGGTCGGGGAAACGGTAGCCGGGGATGAAGACGACGTCGGCCCAGCCGAGCGCCTCCAGGCCGTGGGCCACGTGGTACGACAGTCCGTCGCCGCCGGTCACCAGACCGGGCGCCGCGCCGCACACCCGTACCTCGTAGGGCATGCTCGCGCGGGTCGTGAACACCTGCGCGGGGATGCCGACATCGAGCGGCTTCGCCCCTTCGAGCACAAGGACGGCGACACGTTGGAGGCGGGAGGTCGACACCCGGAACAGGGTACGGGGGTGTGAACCGCCGCCGAACGCGGCCCGCATTGGCATAGACCTGACACCGCGGACGGGCTAGGCTCTGCCGCGCCGCACCTGAGAGCGCTCTCACCCATCCGCTGTTCCACCCCACTCCCTGGAACGACGAAGGGCAACTCCCATGAGACGCACAAGGCTCAAGCACGTCTGCCTGGCCGCATTACTGACGCTGGCCGGGCTCGGCGGCGCGGGCACACTTCCCGCCGCGGCGAGCGGCGGCGAGGCCACAGCGGCCCCCGCCTCCGCTTCGAGCACCGCCCCCGCCTCCGCCGCGCTGCTGCACGCCATGCGGCAGGAGTTCGGGCTGACCGAGGAGCAGGCCGCGGCCCGGCTGGACGCCGAGCGGGCCGCCACCGCGCTCGAACCGAAGGCGCGCCGCACGGCGGGAGCCGCGTACGCGGGGTCCTGGTTCGACGCCTCCGACGGCCGTCTGACGGTGGCCGTGACCTCGCAGGCCCCGCAGTCGACACGCGCGGCGCTGCGCGCCGACGGAGCCGCTGTCCGGGTCGTCGAGCACAGCGCGCGGGTGCTGGAATCGGCGAAGTCGCGCATCGACCGGCTCTCCGCCCCCTCGGGGGTGGGGAGTTGGCACGTCGACCCGGCGGCGAACACCGTCGTCGTCACGGTCGTCCGCGACCGGCACTCCGACAACGACGTCCAGCGGTTCCTGGCGCAGGCTCGCGCCACCGGCCCCGTCACCGTCGAGACCGTCGCCTCAACCCCGCGCACCCTTGTGGCGGGCACGGTGGGCGGCGACCCCTACTACACGGGCAACGTGCGCTGTTCCATCGGCTTCTCGGTGTACGGCGGGTTCGTCACCGCCGGCCACTGCGGCCAGGCCGGCGCGGGCGTCTCGGGGTGGGACGGCTCCTACATCGGTAACTTCCAGGGCTCCTCGTTCCCCGACAACGACTACGCGTGGGTGAACGTGGGCAGCGGCTGGTGGACCGTTCCGGTAGTGCTCGGCTGGGGCACGGTCTCCGACCAACTGGTGCGCGGCTCGGCCGAGGCCCCCGTGGGCGCCTCCGTCTGCCGGTCCGGGTCGACCACACACTGGCACTGCGGCACCGTGCTGGCGAAGAACGAGACCGTCAACTACAGCCAGGGCGCGGTGCACCAGATGACGAAGACGAACGTCTGCGCCGAAGGGGGCGACTCCGGCGGCTCGTTCATCAGCGGCGACCAGGCGCAGGGCGTCACCTCCGGCGGCTGGGGCAACTGCTCCTCCGGCGGCGAGACATGGTTCCAGCCGGTGAACGAGATCCTCAACCGCTACGGCCTCACCCTGCCCACGTACTGACCGCGAACGATCGCTCCGAGGGGTCCCGGGCGTCCGGCGTCCGGAACCCCCGCGAGTACTTGCGGCACATCGACGCGCGACTCTGGCTGACCCAGCAGGGCGGCCCGCACACGTGGGACGATCCGGCCCTCTTCACCGAGGAGACCACCTGGGCGATCGAAGCCCCCCTGGGTTCCCTGACCGGGCGGCCCTGCCCAGGGGCACCCGTCTCCCCGCGCGTGGGGGGTGGCCCTCTGTCAGGGACGGCCACCGTTCCCATGGACTGAGCGGGAGTCTGCATCCGCTCGTAGGACAGCGGCGCGGTGCGGGCGTCGACCCAGGCCGCCATCCCGAGCAGGACATCCAGGGCCTCCTGGTTGCCGCTGAGGCGGTACTGGTCGAGCAGGCCCGCCATGATCTTGTGCAGGGTGTAGTACGGCGCCCAGGGCTTGCCACCCGACTCCAGCTGGTCGAAGACCGGCTCGGGGAACGCAGAGAGGTAGCCGCGCGTGAACCCGGCCGCCGGGGCGGCCCGCTGGCACTCGGCAAGGGCGGAGACCAGGGCGCGCCCCTTGTCGGCGTACGCGGACCCGCCGGTGCCCGCGTGCGCCTGGGCCAGCGCACTGAGCAGGTGACCGGTGGTGTGGCCGCGTAACTGGACTCCGGGTGCCTCCCATCCCCCACAGGGCTCCGCCGACGACGGCAGGCCCACGGTCCGGCGGAAGGTGTGCAGCAGCCGGTCGGTGTCGACGAAGAGCAGATAGGCGCAGGTGCGGCGCATGTTGGCGAGGAAGGGGCCGTCCAGCAGACGGACCTCGGACAGGTCGAAGGCTGCGAGGGCGGGCTGTGTGCCGGGCGCGCCGACGGCCGGGGTGGCGAACGCCGCGGCCGCCACGGCCAGGGCAGGGGCGGCCGCGGCGGTGAACAGGACCCTGCGGCGGGACGGGCCGGCGGTGTCTCGGGATGCAGGCAATGCGCGGGCTCCCTTCGGCGGGACAGCACTGGATTGAATCGTTTTATGACGCAGCCGCAGACGCTGAGCTCGGCCATGGTAAGCGTCAAGGCCTTTCACAGGAGAGGAGGAACAGGGGCTATTGAAACGTTTAATTCGATAGCGAGGCGGCCGGCCCACATCGCCGCCGAACGCATTCGCTCCCGACTCTGGCCCCGGCGACCTACCCGGCGGTATACAAGCCCAGTTGAACGTAACGACGGCCTGACCGGACGGCGGCGGCGGCATGGGCTTCAAGGGGGAGGAACGCGATGCAGAGTGACGTACGCGCGGGGAGACTGGTCGGCCGCCGTCGAAAAGGCGTCACTTTCCTGGCCGCGCTGGGAGGTTGTGCCCTCGTCGCCGCTTCGGCCGTGCCCGCCGCGGCGCACGGCGCGGGCGGCCGAATCCGGTACGTGGCGCTCGGCGACTCCTACACCTCCGGCCCCTTCATCCCTCGGCAGGTCGACGCCAACTGCGCCCGCTCCGACCACAACTACCCGTCGATCGTGGCCGGTCAGCTACGGGCGAGCGTGTTCAAGGACGTCAGCTGCAGCGGGGCGACGACCGAGAACATGTGGAAACCCCAGGGGACCAACGGTCCCCAGCTCGACGCGGTGAGCCGGAACAGCGACCTCGTGACCGTCCAGATAGGCGGCAACGACGTCGGCTTCGGCTCCATCATCGGCACCTGCGTCCAACTGGCCCCGCAGGACCCGACCGGCAATCCGTGCCAACGCCACTACGGCGCCTCGGGCGTCGACCAGCTCACGGTCGAGATCGCCAAGACCGCACCCAAGGTCGCGCGGGTGCTGGAAGCCGTACACGACAGGGCCCCGCACGCCCGGGTCCTCGTCGTCGGCTACCCGGACCTCCTGCCCGACGACGGCAGCGGCTGTGCGCCTTCGGTGCCGTTCGCGACGCGGGACTTTCCCTACCTGCGGGACACCGGCAAGCGCATCAACCTGATGCTGCGTCTGGTGGCACGCTGGAACCACGCCGAGTACGTCGACACCTACGGTCCGACCATCGGCCACGACATGTGCAAGCCCCCGGCCGAACGGTGGATCGAGCCGTTGCAGCCCGCCTCACCGGCCGCTCCCGCGCACCCCAACGCCAAGGGCGAGGAAGCGATGGCAAGTGCGGTGCTGGAGCGCCTGACCCACGGGCAGCGCGGCCGCTGACTCCGGCCTACTGGGCGGTGGGGCCTTCGACGGGTGATCGTGCACCTGGAGCTGCCCCTTCGGACCTTTCCCGGTCGGCCTCCGCTTCTGTAGAGAAGGAAGACCGAGGAAAGGTCCGCCATGCGTGCGAAGGAACAGCCCGAGAAGGACGCTGTCAGGGAAAGAAGAGCCGCCACGAAATGATGCGGGTGGCGAACCGGCAGAACTTCATGCAGGCCCGCGTCCTCCTGTCGACGAACCACATGCCGAATCCCAAGAGCGGAATCAGGATCGTCCGGCACACCACCATGGACCCGGAGAACGCCAGGAAATACGAGACGCTGCTCGACAAGTGCGTCGAGAAGCTCTTCGCTCCACCAGCGGCTTCCCGGTGTACGCCTGCGCGGCACGCGGCATGCCCCGGACTCGATCGCCCGATCCGCCGGGGACTTGGCGACCGGCGAACCCGCGTCGGGCACGGGTGTTCCGCGACCGGTTCCCCGGGCCGACCGGCAAGTGCCACCGGTCGGGTCGGGACCTTGTCGAAGGGCCGGACACCCCTGCTCGACGTGTGATCGACGCAGCCCCATAAGGTCGGGGCATGGCAAGTGAATTCAGCGATGCGCTCCTTCTGGAGGCCGAACGGCATGCCTCCTGGGGCGCGGCCCAGCTCGACGCCCTGACCTCGTTCCTGCCCGACGGACCATGGAGCGCGGACCTCCCCTCCTGCATGTACCGCCAGGGGGACCTGGACCTGCGCGTGGCCGTACTGGGCACTTACGACGCGGACGAGCGGTCGTGGATGTGGGGCTGGGCGAACCCGGGCCTGCGAGGTACCGAAGTGGTGGCGCTGACCGGCGCGGTGGAGCGATACGGGCGGGCGCACGGCATCGGGGAACTGACCGAGGAGGTCGTCCGGCTGTCCGGCTTCGACGACCCCAGGCGGGCGGCGGAGATGCTCGCCTTCACGGGGATGGGCGTGACCGGGGCGCCCGGCTACATCGGTGTTCCGGCGGGACCGGCCACGCAGATCTACTTCCTGCCCGACGACAGCCGGATTCCCCGTGCGGGACTGGATCCGGTCACGCTGCCGCGGACGCTGCTCACCGGGGCGGGACTGATCGGGCGCTCGGCCCGGCACACCGTCCACGGGTACTTCGAGCACCACGGGGTGGCCCAGCGCGACGAAGGCGACCGCATCGTCGCCGAACTGGCCGGCGGCAACGCGGTCGAGGTCGCCTTCGACGCCGTCGGCCGGATCGCGGGGATAGAGGTCAAGCTCCTGCCCTGAGCGCAGGTGACGTGCTGCCGCAGGCGGAGGTCCAGGTCCTGACACTCCACGCGCGCAGGCTCTGCCGGCCGCCCACGGAGCGCTCGGTGGCGCCCGGATCGCCCGCCGACTGCGGAACTGGTGGGCGCCCCGCCGCGGAAACGTCGGGCCTCACCGTGGACGCGCGCAGGGTTACTGTCGCCGGCATGGACCGTGATCGCCGAGGTTGGCTCCCCTGTCTGCTCGGCGGAGCCGTGTTCGCCGTGTGCATGACCGGTACCACGTTGCCGACCCCCCTGTACGGCCTCTACCAGGAGAAGTTCGGCTTCTCCGAGCTGACGGTCACCGTGGTGTACGCGGTGTACGCCTTCGGAGTCATCGGCGTGCTGCTGCTGGCGGGCAACGCCTCGGACACCGTGGGCAGACGACCGGTACTGCTGTGGGGCCTGGGAGGCGCGGCGGCGAGCGCCGTCTGTTTCCTGAGCGCCACCGGGCTGGGGTGGCTGTACGCGGGACGGCTGCTGTCGGGTCTGTCGGCCGGGCTGTTCACCGGGGCCGCCACGGCGTACGTGATGGACCTGGCGCCGTACGGCGGCGCCTCCCGGGCCACGTTCGTGGCGACGGCCGCCAACATGGGCGGGCTGGGCTGCGGTCCGCTGCTCGCCGGAGTGCTCGCGCAGTACGCGGCTCGGCCGCTGTACCTGCCGTTCGCCGTGCACCTCGCCCTGGTGGCCTGTTCGGCCGCGGTCCTGGCGCGGCTTCCGGAGACCGTGCGGTACCGGACATCGCTGAGCGCCGTACGGCCGCAGCGGCCCGGTCTGCCCCCACAGGTGCGGGCGGTGTTCGGGCCGGCGGCGGTCGCCTCGTTCGTGGGGTTCGCGCTGTTCGGGGTGTTCACCTCGGTCAGCCCCGCGTTTCTCGCACAGTCGCTCGACGTGCGCAACCACGCCGTGAGCGGTCTGGTCGTCGCGCTCGCCTTCTTCGCCTCCACCGCCGGACAGTTGGCCGTGGGCCGGGTCGGGGTCGGACGATCCCTGCCGCTGGGCTGCGGCGCGCTCCTGGCCGGGCTGGCGCTGCTCGCGGGCGCGCTGCGGTGGGAGTTGCTGCCGCTGGTGGTGCTGAGCGCGCTCGTCGGCGGGGCCGGGCAGGGACTGGCGTTCCGCGGGGCGCTGTCCGCGGTGGCCGAGGCGTCTCCCGCGGACCGGCGTGCGGCGGTGATCTCGACTCTCTTCGTGGTGGCCTACACGGGCATCTCGGTGCCGGTGATCGGTGTGGGCGTGCTGGCTGGTCCCATCGGCCTGGAGGATGCGGGGCTGGTGTTCATCGCGTGTATGGCCGTCCTCGTCTCGACCGCGGCCGCCTACCTGCTCCGGCGCCCGGTGCCGGCGAGGACCTGAACACCTGTGGACGCGGCACCCACACGCTTGGCCGCGCCCGTACGGGTGGGGTCGGTCCGCCGGCGAAGCGACACGGGGCCGACCGGCGTTGTGCAGAGCCCATCCGTCATCACCGGAAAGGTCCTTCCATGCGACGTACCGCCCTCCTCGCCGTCTGTGCCCTGGTCAGCGCCGCGGCAATGGGATTCTTCACCACCAGTGCCTTTCGCAGCCGCTGAGTCACGGGGCTGAGCGACGTCCCGGCCGCCCCTCACGAACAGCCCCGCCCGGGGTGGCCCTGTGGCCGTCCCGGGTGGGGCGCTGCCGTCACCACCGGCCGCCCACGCCGGCGGCGCGCCGATCGGGACGGCGAAGCCCTTGGTGCGTGTCTCGGTCACGGCGCTCCACGGGCAGCTGACGGCCCATCCGGGCCGCCCTTGAACGTGACGTTCAGCGGCAGGTCGGAACGGCCCGCGTCGCCATGACCGTCCGCCACCGACCGGGTCACAGCGAGCGGCCGAGTCCCCGACTTCCGCTGCGACACCAGCAGTTCCGTGTTGTGGCTGCTCACGTGAGCCCTGCACGGGGCGGCTCCCCACGGCAGTGTCAGTGGCTCCGGCTACGGTGGCCGCGTCGACAGAGATTCCAACTTGGCAGGTTCAGGGCAAATGCAGCACCATCTGCGACAGGTGCGCCAAGGGTTCACGGCTGTCCCCGCCGCTGCCTTCCCGCCGGACACCCCGGGCGCTGCACGGCACAGTCACGCAAGCCCTCCGGGGCGGGCGTCGCGTGCCGACGGCGGCCGGCCGGGCCGTCGACCAATCTTCAGGAGGAACGGATGCGACCGAGGACGCCTCGCTGAGGTCTGGCCTTCGCAACTGCCTTGATCATGCTCGGGTTCGGGACGGCGGGAGCCGACGCGGCGGAACGCGACGCCACAGCCGCGGTCGCCGTGTGCGGTCACACCGACGAACAGCCGCTGCTGCTACTCGGATCCACCGGTCCGGCGACGCTGGGAGCCCAGTGCGAGCTCAATCTGGCGACCAAGGCCGGCGGCTACTCGCCGATCGCGGTGGACGGTGGTTTCGGTCCCGGCACCGAGGAACGGGTCCGGACGTTCCAGCGGTGTGCGGGACTGACCGCCGACGGCGAGATCGGCCCCCTGACCTGGGCCGCGCTGAACACCTGGTCCGCGCACCCGCGTTCCTGCACGCCGCAAGGGGCGCCGGGCATCCCGCAGGTGTCCGTGTGCGGGCACACGGACACCCGGCCCACTCTGCGCCGGGGCGCGAAGGGCACCGAGGTCAAGGAGGTGCAGTGCCGCCTCGACCTGGCGATGGAGCCGGGCCACTACCCGCCGCTCGTCATCGACGGCGACTTCGGCGGAGGAACCGAGAGCCGGGTCGTCGAGTTCCAGCTGTGTGCCGGCCTGAGTGCGGACGGAGCCGTCGGGCCGAACACCTGGGCCAGACTGACCGACTGGTCCAGCCGGAACACGTACTGCACCCCGCCCCGTCCGGCCGGTTACCCGATCGACGGTCTGGACACCGCCCAGTAGCCAGAAATCCTTCCTCGACGACTGCCTGGGCTCGACCACCGCCTTCGCCGTGTATCCACTGCAGCTCGCGGACTACCGTCAGTCGATCACCGAGCCGCCGCTACCGAACGGCTCCAGCACCTGGCTGATGTGGCAGTACACCGAGGCCGCGCTCTTCGACGGCATCGCGGCCCCGGCCACCGCGGACGTCTTCAACGGCACCCAGGCCGACCTCGACCGCCTGGCCAACCGGTGAGCCGTTGAACCGGTGAACCCGGCCCAGGGGCACACCGGAACACCGGTGCGGCGCCGCCGCGCGCGAAGCGGCCCGACGTGCGCGGCGGACCGGTGGGGTGGAAGCTGACGATCATGGAACGCAAGGGTGTGCGGCCCGGCGAAGGGCACAAGGTGGAGAGGCTCCTCGACGAGCTCTACGCCACGCCGCCGTCCGACTTCGTCTCCCGACGCGAGCGGCTGGCCGACGCCGCCAAGGCCGCCGGACGCGTCGAGGAGGCCCGCCGGATCCGTGCCGCCCGCCGCCCCACCCTCGCGGCCTGGGCGGCCAACCTGCTGCTGCGCTCACAGCCGCAGGAGTGCCGGCGGTTCCTGGAGCTGGGGCGGGCGCTGCGCGAGGCATACCGAAGCCTGGATGCCGACGGGGTCAGAGAGCTGTCCGAGCGGCGCCGCACTGTCGTCTCCGCGCTGTCCCGGCGAGCCGCCGAGCTGGCTCGGGACGCCGGGCACCGGCTGTCGGGCACCGCTCAGCAGGACGTCGAAGCCACCCTGCGCGCCGTGCTCGCCGATCAGGACGCGGCGGACCGATGGGCCGGCGGCCGCCTGGAGAGCGCCCTCACCCCGCCGGCGGACTTTCCGCCGCACGATGCCGCGACGTCCGCCCCACCGCACAAGCCAGCCCGGGCAGCGGTCGCGGCGCCGTCCTCGCGGTCGCGGGCGAAGGACGAACTCGCCGAGCGGCGCCACCTCCGCCAGGAGCAGCTCGTCCGGGCCCGCCGGGCTGCCGAGGCCGCTGATCGGCGGCTCCGTGAGCTGCACGCCGAGCAGACGGACGCCGACGCGGTACTGCAACGGGCACGTGAGCGGCACGACCGGGCCGCTCAGCAGGAGTCCGCCGCCGAGCAGCAGCTGCGCCAGGCCCGCCGGGAGCTCCGGCGAGCCGACCAGGAGCGCAGAGAAGCCGAGGAGCGGCTTCGGGTGGCCGCCGAGGCGGCGTCCCGGGCCGGACAGGCGGCCAGGGACGCCGCTCGGGAGGTGCACCGTCTGGCCGGAGCCGACAGGTAGGGGTTCCCGTGTTCCCGGAGAAACGTGCCGCCTGGTGAGGGGCGTCCGGTGGTGCGACGCTGGAGGCAGGAGGCGTCCGAGAAGGGACGAGCCGGGAGGGCCGATGGGACGTGATGTCCCGGCGCTGGTCTTCACCCGCGAGGACCGCCGCCGGTACCGGATCAAGATGCAGGAGTGCCTCGAGGTGTTCGCGCAGATGCTGCGCGAGTCGCGTTTCGAGTCCGAGCGCCCCCGGGTGGGCCTGGAGATCGAGCTGAACCTGGTCGACGACGAGGCCGAGCCGGCGATGCGCAACAGCGACGTCCTCGACGCGATCGCGGACCCCGCCTGGTCCACCGAGCTGGGCCGCTTCAACCTCGAGATCAACGTTCCGCCCCGTCTGCTGACGCAGGGCGGCCCCGACGCGTGGGAGTCCGAGATCCGCGCCGCGCTCAATCACGCCGATCACCGCGCCAGGTCGGTGGGCACCCGTCTGATCATGATCGGCATCCTCCCCACCCTGCGGCAGGAGGACGTCGGCGAGGCCGCGCTGTCGGAGAACGCCCGCTACCGGCTGCTCAACGACCAGGTGTTCGCGGCGCGGGGCGAGGATCTGCGCATCGAGATGGACGGCGTCGACCGGCTGCGGACCTACGCGGACACGATCACTCCGGAGGCCGCCTGCACCAGCACCCAGTTCCATCTCCAGGTCTCCCCCGACGAGTTCGCCGCCTACTGGAACGCGGCGCAGGCGATCGCCGGGGTCCAGGTGGCGCTGGCGGCCAACTCGCCCTTCCTGTTCGACAAGGAGCTGTGGCACGAGACCCGTATCCCGCTGTTCGAGCAGGCCACCGACACCCGCCCGCAGGAGATCAAGGTGCAGGGAGTACGGCCCCGGGTGTGGTTCGGAGAGCGCTGGATCACGAGTGTCTTCGACCTCTTCGAGGAGAACCTGCGCTACTTCCCCGCGCTGCTGCCGCTGTGCGACGAGCAGGACCCCCGCGAGACGCTGGCGCGGGGAGACGTCCCCGAACTGGCGGAGCTGACCCTGCACAACGGCACGATCTACCGCTGGAACCGCCCCGTGTACGCCGTCGCCCACGACCAGCCGCATGTGCGCGTGGAGAACCGGTGTCTGCCGGCCGGTCCGACCGTCGCCGACACCCTCGCCAACGGCGCCTTCTACTACGGCCTCACCCGCGCCCTGGTGGAGGAGGAACGGCCGGTGTGGTCACGGATGTCCTTCCAGGCCGCCGAGGACAACCTGCACACCGCCGCGCGCCACGGCATCGAGGCCCGGCTGTACTGGCCCGGGATGGGCGAGGCTCCGGTGCCCGAACTCGTCCTGCGGCGCCTGCTGCCGCTGGCGCACCGGGGGCTGGAGCTCTCCGGCATGGACGCGGCGTGGCGGGAGCCGTTGCTCGGCATCATCGAGCAGCGCTGCGTCACCGGCCGCAACGGAGCCGTCTGGCAGAAGGAGACGTTCCACCGCATCGTCGCCTCCGCCCACGCCGGCCGCCACGAGGCCCTGCGGCGGATGACGCAGCTCTACATCGACTACATGCACCTCAACGCCCCCGCCCACACCTGGCCGGTCGACTGACCGACCCCGTCCGCGGGCCGACACGGGACCCGCTGTGTGGCAGCACTCCCGGGAGCGTGCAGGATAGGGGTATGACGATCAAGGTCTACTTCGACATCACCATCAACGACGAGCCCGCCGGGCGCATCAACTTCAACCTGTACGACGACGTCGTCCCCAAGACGGCGGAGAACTTCCGCGCGCTGGCCACCGGCGAGAAGGGCTTCGGCTACGCCGGCTCGTCCTTCCACCGGGTCATCCCCGCCTTCATGCTCCAGGGCGGCGACTTCACCCGCGGCAACGGAACCGGAGGCAAGAGCATCTACGGGGAGAAGTTCGCCGACGAGAACTTCACCCTCAAGCACACCCGGCCGGGACTGCTGTCCATGGCCAACGCGGGCCCGAACACCAACGGCTCGCAGTTCTTCATCACCACGATCGTGACCGACTGGCTGGACGGCAAGCACGTGGTGTTCGGCGAGGTCGCCGACGACGACAGCATGGCCCTCGTCAAGAAGATCGAGGCGCTCGGCTCGCGCAACGGCGCGACGTCGGCGAAGATCACCATCGCGGCGTCCGGTCAGCTCTGACCGCACCCTGAAACGCCCGCCCGCCGGCCGGGGGACCGCCCCGGCCGGCAGCGCGGTGCCTTCGGGGTCGCGATCACTCCTGCCGCATGGACTCCGCCATCTCGTGGACCTGGTGCACCTGAGCCGCAGTCAGGCGTCGGAGGTCCCAGACCAGCCGGGCCACGTCGGCCGTCGCCGGGTTCTGCGGCGGGGTGGCCGCGGGGAGCCCGATGCCGGTGAGCGCGGCCAGGTCGTCGGCGGGAACACCCAGTACGGTCGCGAAGTCGGCCAGCAGGTCGGGGGTCAGCTCCTTGCGGCCGTGGCCGACCATCCCGTACGTGGCCGCGGACCAGTACCGGCCCGTCAGGTGCACAAACGTCCGGGCGGTACCCATCCGATCCAGGTTCCGGTTGCCGAGCATGCGCACGAGCACGCCGCCGAATCCCGGCCCGTACTGCTCGTACGCGCGTGGTGCCCGCACCGGCTGCGTGCGCCGCTCCTGCGGCAACGCCCCTACGAACTGACGCAGGCCGCGTCTTTGCTCCGGTGCCAGGCACATGGCACGCCGCACGAGGTGCGGGAGCGTCCCTCGTGCCTCCGCGTCCAAGGGTGCCGACTCGTCCGGTACCGCCACCCCCGCGAGCACGAACAGGTCGGCGGCGTGCAGACCGAACGCGGGGGCGAGCTGCCGCAGCGTCGACGGATTCGGCGGTACGCCGTCGAACACCGCCCGGAGCTCGGGGCCGGGGATCCCGGCGAGCCGGGACAAGGCATCGATGTCCAGCCGCCGATGATCCGACAACCGCGCCAACAGCACACCGAAACCCGGGTATCCCGTCATCGCGTCAGCTTAGAGCCACGCTCGGGCCGACCCGCATCACGCGTTCACATACGGTGGCCGCGCTCCCGATGCGCGGCGGCGGCGAAATCGGTCGCAGCGGGCGCCGGGCGCTGTTAGCTTGCGCTCGTGGACCTCTTCTCGCGCTCTTGGACGGCGTTGCGCACGGCGGTCGCCGAACTCCCGGACGAGTACTTCTCCCGGCCGTCCGGCTGCGCCGGCTGGCTCGTGCGGGACCTGGTGTGCCACCTGATCATCGACGCCCAGGACGTCCTGATCACCCTCGTCACCCCTGCCGCAACGGAACCGACCCGGGACGCGGTGACCTACTGGAACCTCGTCGAAGCGCCGACCGGCGACGACCCCCTCGACGCGCTGACCGTCCGCCTTGCCGCCGCGTACGAAGAGCCGTGGCTGCTCAGGTTCCACTTGGACGACGTCGGTTCCGCAGCCGGTCGCGCCGCCGAGCTCGCGGATCCGGCGGTCCGGGTCGGCACCCGTGGCGAGGTGCTCACCACCGGCGACTACCTCTGCGCGTACGTCCTGGAATGGACGCTGCACCATCTCGACCTGATCGCGCACCTCCCGGGCGCTGCGGAACCGCCCGCCGAGGGGCTCGCCCGGTCCCGCGAGCTGCTGGAGAAGATCGCCGGTGCCGCGTTCCCCCCGTCGTTCTCCGACAAGGACGCCCTGCTGATCGGCACCGGTCGGCGTGGACCGGCCGAGGCGGAGAAGGCCGAGTTGGGCTCGTGGGCCGCGAGGCTCCCGCTCGTCCTCGGCTGATCGGTGCCAAAGCGCGCGGTCGTCGTCGCCAAAGTCGGTTGAGATGCCGCCGCGTGTCCAGGAGGGTCTGTGGGTATGGAGTTCTTCTGCTACCACCGCGACCGGCCCGGCTCCGGCACCTTGCGCGACGAACTGCTGGAGGAGCACTGGTCCTACATGGACCGGTACACGGCGGAGATGATCGCTCGCGGCCCGACCTTCGCCGACGACGGCGAGACGCCCACCGGCAGCGTGCACATCGTCGACCTGCCGGATCCCGCCGCCGCCCGCGCGTTCGCCTTCGACGAGCCCAACTACCAGGCCGGCGCCTACCGGGACGTGCTGCTGCGCCGGTGGCGCAACCTGCTGGGTCGCACCATGTGGGACTTCCCCGGCGGACGGACCGGCGGCAACCGGTTCCTGGTGCTCGGCCTCGGCTCGGGGGAGGCCGCCGACCTCGTCGTGCCGCCCGACCGCGACGACCTGATCGCGTACGGGCCGCTGCTGTCCGACGACGGCACCACCTGGGTGGGTACGGCGGTGCTGCTCCGGGCCCCGGACGCGGACACGGCACGCGCCGTCCTGACGCCGGAGCGGTATGCCGGCATCGAGGTCCACGACTGGCAGTTCGGCGGCCGGCCGTCATGAACCAACGACGCGCCACGCCGGCCCCGGCGGCTCCATCGACTTCCCCGGCCGACCTCCCGCCGACGCCCGCTCACGACCCCGGCCGGGTCAGGGTCGGCCGGCTGTCTCATCCGGCGTCGAGGTAGTCGGCGACGAGGGCGGCGAACTCGTCGGGGGTGGCGAGACGGATGCCGAGGGTCTCCGCCTTGGTTCGTTTGGAGCCGGCGCCTTCTCCGGCGACGACCAGGGTGGTCTTCTTGGAGACGCTGGAGGAGGAGCGGCCGCCGGCCCGTTCGACGAGCTCGTTCATCTGGTTGCGGCTGAGCTTCTCCAGCGCTCCGGTCATCGCGCCGGTGACCACCACCGCCATGCCGGCCAGCGGCCCGTCCGCCGTCTCCGCGGCCTCCGAGGCCTCCGCGCCGTCGGCGGTGTCGTCGGCAGTGGCGGCGGGCGGGGTGGCGCCGGGCTCGGTCATGTTGACGCCCGCCGCGGCGAGTTTGTCGATGAGCGGGGCCAGTTCGGCGAGTTCGGCGACGATGGACGGGGCCTTCTCGACGCCGATGCCCTCGACCTGCTGGATCGTCTCGGCGTCGGCGGCGCGGAGGTGGTCCATGGTCGCGAAGTACCGGGCGATGCGGCGGGACATGGAGCGGCCGGTGCCGCGGACGCCGAGCGCGCACAGCACTCTCGACAGCGGCTGTGTCTTGGCCGTGGCGAGCGCGGCAAGGAGGTTGTCGGTGCTGGTCTCCCCCATCCGCTCCAGCCCCAGGAGCTGGTCCCGGGTGAGGGCGAACAGGTCGGCGAGGTCCGTGACCAGGCCCGCGTCGACCAGTTGGACGACCCGGGTGTGACCGAGGCCTTCGATGTCGAGCTGGTCGCGTCCGGCGGCGTAGGAGAGGGCGGCGACGAGGTGGCAGTTGCGGCCGTTGGTGCAGCGCCAGCGCTGCTCGCTGGTGTCGATGTCCGATCCGCACCTCGGGCACGCCTCGGGGAAGACGATGGGCTGTTCGTCGCCGGTGCGCAGGTGGGCGACCGGGGCCTCGACGCGGGGAATGACGTCGCCCGCCCGGTGGACCATGACCGGGTCGCCGAGGCGCAGGTCACGGCGGGTGATGTCGGCCGGGTTGTGGAGGGTGGCGTAGGTGATGGTGGAGCCGTCGATCTCCACCGGCTCCAGGACGGCCCGGGGGGCGATGATGCCGGTGCGGCCCACGTTCCACTCCACCGCCAGCAGCCGGGTGATCTTCTCCACGGCCTGCAGCTTGAAGGCGATCGCCCAGCGCGGGGCCCGCGAACCCGATCCGGCGGCCCGCTGGTCCGCGGCCAGGTCGGCCTTGATGACGATCCCGTCGATCCCGAACGGCAGCGAGGCACGCAGTGCGGCGATGTCGGCCACGCGGGCCAGGACCCCCTCCACCGTGTCGGCGGTTGTGCCGGGCACAGCGGTGGTGGCGGTGGTGTTCACCCCGTACGCGACGGCCCGGGTCATGAGGTCGCTGTGGGCGCACTCGCGCAGTGCCTCGGCCTGCGCCGGATCGGTGTCGGCGAGAGGCAGCAGGCCGTAGGCGAAGAACGTCATCGGCACCGTGTAGGCGCGCTCCCTCGCCCGCAGGGTGCCCGCCGCCGCGTTGCGCGGGTTCGCGAACGGCGACCCGCCGTGCGCGGTGCGGACCTCGTTGGCGTGCTCGAACTGGGCGGTCGTCATGAGGACTTCGCCGCGCACTTCCACGGTGACCGGCTCCGCCAGTTCGTCCGGCAGGCCCTCGATGGTGCCGATGGCGTGCGAGACGTCCTCCCCGGCCGTCCCGTCGCCCCGCGTGATCAGCCGGGTCAGACGGCCGTGGGTGTAGCGGGCCGCGATCGCCAGACCGTCCAGTTTCGGCTCCACACTGAACCGGGTGACGTCGTGACCGATGCGCCGGGCGAGCGACGCGGTCCACGCGGTGAACTCCTCCGGCGAGAACACGTTGTCGAGGCTCAGCATCGCCACCGTGTGCGGGACATCGCCCTGCACCGCTCCCCCGGCCACCTTCCCGGTCGGGGAACCTGCCAGCACCTGCTCCGGATGCTCGGCCTCCCACGCCGTGATGGCGCGCACCAGACGGTCGTAGGCGTCGTCGTCCAGCACCGACGTGCCGGCCGCGTAGTAGGCGGCCGACGCCTTCACCGCGTCCTCGACCGCCTGCGCATAGGCGACGGCATCCACAATCACTGCACCGCGTGTTGTCATGTGCCACATCCTGCCTGCCACCACTGACAACGCCCGGCGTGCGGCCGCCGGGCGAACGCGGCGCCCGCTGCGAAACCTGACGAAGTCGCCGGCCGCGGGGGTGCGTCCGACCAGGGTCGGGGCGCCACGCAGCTCGCCGAAGCCCTTCGGGCCGGCATGGGCGCCGGGCAGATCATGGGTGGCGGCGTACGGCATCGGGAGCACGCCGGCCCTGGGGTCCTGGGCGACCACCTTGTCGCCGATGGGCATGGACAGGCTGGCCGGCGGGTTGCCGACGTGGCTCTGCAGGTTGGTCGAGGACCGGCCGGGGCGTGCGGCCAGGGCGCGTACGGGTGATCCGGCGAGGGTGGGGCGGCGCTGGAGTTCCAGGGTGAAGAGCAGACCGGCCGGCTTGGACTGGGCGTACGCGCGCGTCGGGTCGTAGTCGCGGGTGCCGTGGGGGTCGTCGAACCACGGCTGACCCCCACGGCTGATCCGGCCGGACCCCGGGTGCTGTGGGGTACGCCGGACACGTCCCGGACCTCGGTCCCGACGGTCGGCCGGCCAGTTCCCCGAGCAGTGCCCAGGTGTGGCGGCGGTCGGTGTCGCCGGCGATGTCCGTGCCCGAGAACACCACCTCCGTCGCCCCGGCGTCCCGGTAGCGCCGCACCTCGGCATCGGCAGCGCTCAGCTGGACTCGCGCACCACCAGCCGGCACGGCACGGTGTGCACGCCGGGCCGTGGCTCGGTGTCGATGGCCCGGAGCAGCTCCAGGGCAGCGATCCGACCGATCTCGGCGAGGTTCGTGTCGATGGTGGTGAGGGGCGGGCGGCTGGCCAGGGCCATGGTGTCCCAGTTGTCGTAGCCCACGACGGCGATGTCCCCCGGGACCGACACTCCGCGCTCGCGCAGCGCGTCCGCCACACCCCGCGCGATCTGGTCGTTGCCACAGAAGAACGCGTCGGTGTCCGGGGCGGTGCGCAGTACGGCGTCGGCGGCGCGGCGGCCCCAGGCCTCGCTCCACTCGCCGAAGTGGATCCGTCCGGTCGACGGTTCGAGCGAGGCGCCGGCCAGTTGCTCGACCGCGTACTGGGCCCGTTCGCGGGCGGCGGCGTGATGTTCCGGGCCGGTGACGTGGGCGATCCGCGTGCGTCCGGCGGCCACCAGGTGCTCGATCGCCAGGCGCGCGCCGCCGCGGTCGTCGGTGACGACCGAGGTGTCGGCCGGGTCGGTGGACGGAGACAGCGCGTAGACGACGGGGACGGACTCGACGCCGGGCAGGGGCGGCCGGGGATCCGTACGGCGGCCGGTGACGATGATGCCGTCCACCCGGCGGTCCATGAGGTTGCGAAGATGGTGCTGCTCGCGGATGGCGTCGCCCCGGGTGTCGCACAGCAGGACGGAGATCTTCCCGGCGCCGAGCGCGTCCTCGGCGCCGAGAAGCACGGGTGTACTGAACCGGCCTATCCCGTCCGTCGTCATCAGGCCGACCGTCCAGCTGCGGCCGCTGTGCAGGCTCTGCGCGTGCTGATTGGGCCTGAATCCGAGCTCCGCGACCGCGTCCAGCACCCGTTGACGCGTCTCGGGACGCATCCGTCCGCCTCCGTTCAGCGCCTTCGAGGCCGTGCCGACGCTGACACCGGCGAGGGCGGCGACATCGGTCAACCGGGCTCGGCCGTCCGGAAGAGAGCCTGGAGCAGAGGTCACGGGCAAACCTTTTCCTCGATGCCTCGATGATACGGACGCCCGACATGGTGGCAGGCGGCGGAGCCGTGCGCCAGTCCGTGGGAAAGTCGAAAAAACTCTTGTGGCGACTCTTGACCGGATAGGCCCACTGCCCTCTACTTTCACGACGAGAAAACGGTTGCGCAAAACAAGCCCCGAAGAGCCCGTCGCTCACCTTCGGCGCCCTCACCTCCGGAGAGTCATGCCCCGCACACGCTCCACCCCGCCCGCCCCGGGACCGGTCCGCCTCGGACCGGAAGCCCGTGCCGCGCTGCGCCCCGCCGCCGTCGGCATCGACACGGGTTTCTGGCACAACCGCCGTACGACGAACGCGCGCGTCTCCATCCCCCAGGGACCGGGCCTGCTGGAGTCCGCGGGGAACCTGCACAACCTGCGGCTCGCGGCAGGCACCGCCGAGGGCGAGTTCCAGGGCGCGTACCCCTTCGTCGACACGGACGTCTACAAGTGGCTGGAGGCGGCCTCCTGGCAGCTCTCCCACGGCCCGGACGGAGATGAACCCGCCGGCGAACTCGCCGACGAGGTGGCACGGATCGTCGCCCTGGTCGCCGACGCCCAGCAGTCCGACGGCTACCTCAACACCTGGTTCCAGCTGGTGAAGGAGGGCCGGCGCTACGAGGACCTGCGCTGGGGTCACGAGCTGTACTGCGCGGGCCATCTCATCCAGGCCGCGGTCGCCCACCACCGCGCCACCGGACGCCCCGAACTCCTCGACGTGGCGGTCGGGTTCGCCGACCACATCGACTCCGTCTTCGGCCCGCCCGGCAGCGGCAGGCCCATCGACGGGATCGACGGTCACCCCGAGGTCGAGACCGCCCTGGTCGAGCTGTACCGGGAGACCGGGGAACGCCGCTACCTGGACCTGGCCGGCTACTTCGTCGACCGCTACGGCCACGGCCTGCTCGGCGGCGAGGCCTACTGCCAGGACCGGGTCCCGCTGCGCGAGGCCACGAACGTCGAGGGGCACGCCGTACGGCAGTTGTACCTGCTGGCGGGTGCGGCCGACCTGGCGACGGAGACCGGCGACGCCGAACTGCGGGCGGCGGCCGAGCGGTTGTGGCGGGCGATGACCGCCACCAAGACCCACCTCACCGGCGGTCTCGGCGCCCATCACGACGAGGAGGACTTCGGCGACCCGTACGAGCTGCCCAACGAGCGCGCCTACTGCGAGACCTGCGCGGCGATCGCCTCGGTCCAGTGGAGCTGGCGCATGGCCCTGCTCACCGGCGAGGCCCGTTACTCCGACCTGATCGAACGGACCCTCTACAACGGCTTCCTGGCCGGTGTCTCTCTGGACGGCGAGCGCTGGCTGTACGTCAATCCGCTCCAGGTCCGCGACGGCCACACCGACACCGGCGGCGACCAGTCGGCCCGCCGCACCCGCTGGTTCCGCTGCGCCTGCTGCCCGCCCAACGTGATGCGGCTGCTGGCGAGCCTGGAACACTACCTGGCCACCAGCGACGACACGGGCCTGCAGATCCACCAGTACGTCACCGGGCGCTATTGCGCCGAGGGCGTCGCCGTACGCGCCGAGACCGAGTACCCCTGGCACGGCACGGTCCGCCTCACGGTGGAGGAGACCCCCGCCGAGCGCGCCTGGACACTCTCCCTGCGCATCCCGCAGTGGTGCCGCGAGTTCCGTGTGCGCTGCGGGGAGCAGACGTACGACACGCCGGTGTCGGACGGCTGGCTGCGCCTGGAGCGCACCTGGGCGCCCGGCGACGAGGTGGTCCTGGAGCTGGGGCTCGCCCCCCGGCTGACCGCGGCCGACCCGCGGGTGGACGCCGTGCGCGGCTGTGTCGCGATCGAGCGCGGGCCGCTCGTGTACTGCCTGGAACAGGCCGACCACCCCGGCGGCGGTCTGGACGACCTCGTCCTGGACCCGACCCGCCCGCTCGCCGTGAAGCACCGCCCGGACCTGCTCGGCGGTGTCACGACGGTCGTGGCGGCCGGCCGCCGACGCCCCGTACCCGACCGCGGCTGGTGGCCGTACACCCCCACGGACACCGGCCAGGCCCCCGAACCCGACGCCGGCGATCCCGTCGAGCTGACCGCCGTCCCCTACTACGCGTGGGCCAACCGCGAGGACGGCAGCATGCGCGTCTGGCTGCCCCTCTCCTGAACTCTCCTGCTGCGCCACTTCTACGACAACGAGGTCACCCCGTGATACCGACCCGCCGCACCCTCCTCGCCGCGCTCGCCGCCGTCGGCACCCTCGCGTCGCTCACCGCCTGCTCCGGCGGCTCCGACGGCTCCACGTCCTCCGACGCCGCAGGCGGGACCTACACCTTCTGGGACCCGTACCCGCAGTTCGACGCCTCCTCCCCGTGGGGCAAGCGGGTCAGCGAGTGCGGGACCAAGGCCGCAGTCACCGTCAAGCGGACCGCGTACGACACCACCGACCTCGGCAACAAGGCGCTGCTCGCCGCCCAGCAGGGCAACGCGCCCGATGTGATGCTGGTGGACAACCCGGTCGTCTCCACGCTGGTCGAGGCGGGCATCCTCAACAAGACGAGCGACCTCGGCCTCGACACCTCGTCCGTCCAGAAGAACATCATCGGCGCGGGCACCATCGACGACGCCGCCTACGGCATCCCGATCGGCGCCAACACCCTCGCCCTCTACTACAACCAGAAGGTGCTGTCGGCGGCCGGTGTCGACCCGGCCTCGGTCAAGGACTGGAACTCCCTCACCGCGGCCCTGGAGAAGGTCAAGTCGGCCGGGAAGAAGGGCATCACCTTCTCCGCGATCGGCACGGAGGAGGGCAGCTTCCAGTTCCTGCCCTGGTTCTGGGGCGCGGGCGGCGACCTCACGAAGCTCGACTCGGCGAAGGGCGTGGCCGCGCTGTCGCTGTGGAAGGGGTGGGTGGACGACGGGCTCGCCCCCAAGGACGTCCTGCAGAACACCCAGACCACCAGCTGGCAGGAGTTCGCCACCGGTGACTACGCGTTCGGCGAGAACGGCACCTGGCAGCTCGGCAACGCCGACAAGGCCGGTTTCCCGTACGGGATCATCAACATCCCGGCGCAGAACGGCGGTTCGGCGCCGGTGCCGACGGGCGGCGAGTTCGTCACCGTGCCCGTCCAGAAGGACACGGCGCGCTACGACGTCACCAAGAAGATCGTCACCTGTCTGACCAGCGACGCCAACCTGCTCGCCAGTGACACGACGCTCACGTACGTGGCGCCCACCGCCGCCGTCCAGGCCGAGCAGGTGAAGCAGAACCCGAAGCTCAAGCCCTGGGTGGACGCCGTCGCCGCGGCGCGCGGCCGCACGAGCGGCGGCCTGGGCACCAAGTACCCGACCATCTCCGAGCCGATGTGGACCGCGGTCCAGGCCGCGCTCTCCGGCAGCAAGAGCCCTCGGTCCGCTCTCGACACGGCCCAGTCCAGCGCGCAGAAGGGCTAGGGCCGACATGACCATCGCCCGTGTCGACCGCCCTCGGCGGGCGTCGGCGGTGGTGAAGGCGAGCGGTTCCGACTCGCCGCCGCCACGTCGGCATCGACGCCGAGGCCGCCTGGCCGCGTTCGCCTTCGTCGCCCCGCTGATCGCCTACCTCGCCGCCTTCTACCTCTATCCGCTGTACCGGAACCTCGACCTGAGCCTGCGCGACTACACGGTCCGCTCCTTCGTCGCCGGCGACGCCCCGTTCACCGGCTGGGACAACTTCCAGCGGGTCCTGGACGACCCCACGTTCGGCCCGGCGTTGCGTCACACCATGGTCTTCACGTTCGTGTCGATCGCCTTCCAGTACGTCGTCGGGCTCGCCCTCGCCGTCTTCTTCAACCGGCACTTCCGCCTGGCCCCGACCCTGCGGGCCCTGTTCCTGATCCCCTGGCTGCTGCCCCTCATCGTCTCGGCGTCCACCTGGTCGTGGATGTTCAACAGCGAGTCGGGCGTGGTGAATTACTTCCTGCACCTCTTCGGGGTGGACCCGGTCGGCTGGCTCACCTCGCCCGACTGGGCGCTGACCTCGGTGATCGTCGCCAACATCTGGATCGGCATCCCCTTCAACCTGGTGATCCTCTACAGCGGCCTGCAGAACATCCCCGCGGAGCTGTACGAGGCGGCGGCCCTGGACGGGGCGGGCGCGTGGCAGCAGTTCCGGCGCATCACCTTCCCGCTGCTGCGGCCGGTGTCGGCGATCACGCTGCTGCTCGGGCTCGTCTACACGCTCAAGGTGTTCGACCTGATCTGGATCATGAGCAAGGGCGGGCCGGGCGACGCCTCTTCGACGCTGGCGACCTGGTCGTACCAGCTCGGCTTCGGCACGCTGCTGCCGAAGTTCGGACCCGGCGCGGCGGTCGGCAACATCCTCATCCTCATCGCGCTTGCCTTCGGGCTCCTGTACATCCGTGTCCAGAGGAGGCAGGAAGCGTGAAGTCCCGTACCGGATCCCGCCGTTACACCGTGATCGGGCTGGTCCTGACCGCGCTGATGCTGTTCCCGGTGTACTGGATGCTGAACGTGTCCCTCACCCCGCAGCAGGACATGCGCAAGACCCCGCCCGACCTGTTCCCGCTGCATCCGACCTTCGAGGGCTACCGGGCCGTCCTCGACGACCAGTTGCCCTATCTCGGCACCAGCCTCCTCGTCGGCCTCGGGACGGTCGCCCTCACCCTCCTGCTCGCCGCCCCGGCCGGCTACTCGCTGGCGAAGCTCCGCCCGCGCGGCGGCGGCGCCCTCGGCCTGTTCCTGCTGGTCGCGCAGATGATTCCCGGCATCGTCATGGCGATGGGCTTCTACGGCATCTTCCTCGACCTCGGCCTGCTCAACTCCTGGTGGGGGCTGATCGTCGCGGACTCCACCATCGCCGTGCCGTTCGGCGTCATGATCTTCACCGCGTTCATGTCGGGCATCCCCGGCGAGCTGATCGCCGCCTCCCGCATCGACGGCGCCGGCACCTTCCGCACCTTCTGGTCGATCGTCCTGCCGGTGAGCCGCAACGCCGTCGTCACCGTCTCGCTCTTCAGCTTCCTGTGGGCCTGGTCCGACTTCGTCTTCGCCACCACCCTCGACGGCGGCGGCGATCTGAGGCCGATCACCCTCGGCATCTACAAGTACATCGGCAACAACAACCAGGAGTGGAACGCGATCATGGCCACCGCCGTCGTCGCCTCCGTGCCCGCAGCGGTCCTGCTGGTCCTCGCCCAGCGTTACGTGGCCGCGGGCGTCACCGCCGGCGCGGTCAAGGACTGACCCTCCCCGTCCCTCTCCCTCCGTGAGGAGAACTCCCTTCATGAGCCGCACCCGACCACCCCTGCCCGGACGTCTCACCGCCGCCGTCGGCGTGGCCGCCCTCGCCGCCGCCGCGCTGACCACCGCGGTCCCCGCCGACGCGACCCCGTCCTCCGCCACCATTCTGGTCGTCAACGCGAACCAGACCCTCCGATCTGTCACCCATGTCGGGACCGGCAGTCTCTACGGCCTCGCGGACAACAGCACCCCCGCCGACAGCCTGGTCACCGCGCTCAAGCCGAACACCTTCGTGCAGATGGCCCCGGGCGGCTCCCAACTGCCCAACGGGGAGCCGAAGCCCGCCGGGGACGCCCTCGTCGTCGCGCCGAAGGCGGCCCGCGCGGGCGCCAAGGTCGTCGTACGCATGCCGGACTGGTACCCCAACTTCCCCTACAAGTGGGTGAGCTGGACCGACTGGCTGGCCGCGGTCGACAAGCAGGTCGTCTCCGTGAAGTCCTCGGGCGCGACGAACGTCAGCGCGTACGAGCTGTGGAACGAGCCCGACTGGACCTGGGACACCGCCAACGCGGGCGCGTTCGACGCGGGGTGGGCGCGCACATTCAAGGAGGTTCGCGCCAAGGACACCACGACGCCTGTCCAGGGGCCGAGTTACTCGGCGTGGAACCAGTCGTGGATGAGTACGTTCCTCACCGACGCCAAGGCGAGCGGTACGGTCCCCGACGTCATCGCCTGGCACGAACTCCAGGGCAGCGCCGGCATCGCCGCTCACGTCGCCGCCTACCGCTCCCTGGAATCGAGCCTGGGCATCAGTCCGCGCCCGATCGCCATCGAGGAGTACGGCACCCCAGACGAGATGGGCAACTCCGGTGCCCTCATCGGCTATGCCGCCAAGTTCGAACGGACCGGGGTGCGCGACGCCGAGCTCGCCTTCTGGAACCACTACGGCACCCTCGGCGACACCCTGACCGACACCGGCGGTTCGCCCAACGGCTCCTACTGGACGTACAAGTGGTACGGGGACATGTCCGGGAACATGCTGGTCACCACGCCTCCCGCGCAGACCGGCATCGACGGTCTCGCCTCCCTGAACGGCGCGGGCAACCAGATCGCCGTCGTGGCCGGTGGCTGCACCGGCTCCTGCGCCGTGACGGTCAACGGCCTGAACTCCCTGTCGGCCTTCGGCAGCACGGTCCACGTCAAGCTGGAGTACAGCCCGCACACCGGCCGCACCACCGCCTCCCCCGGCCCGATCACCATCTCCAACGCCGACTACACCGTCAGCAATGGCTCCGTCACCGTGCCCGTCATGATGAACGCCTCCGACGGCTACCACCTGGTGATCACTCCGACGGGCACCTCCACCTCGCTCGCCGGGCGCTACCAGATGACCAACAAGAACAGCGGACTCGCCCTGGACACGCTGAACGCGGGCACGGCCCAGGGCACATCGGTCGTGCAGTCGACGTCCACGACGGGTACGGACCAGAACTGGACCCTGGTCTCCGCCGGCTCGGGCCTCTACAAGATCGTCAACCAGAAGAGCGGACTGCTGCTGGGCATCAACAGCATGAGCACGTCCGACGGCGGCACCGCGCTGATCTGGGGTGACAACGGCACCGCCGACCACCTCTGGCAGATCGTCCCGGGCCGCGACGGCTACTACAAGATCGCCAACTACAACAGCGGTCTCCTGCTGGGCGTGAACGGCATGAGCACCTCGTCCGGCGCGCAGGTCCTGCAGTGGACCGACAACGGCACGGCGGACCACCTCTGGAAACTGACCTCGCGCTGACCCGCGAACACCTGTGTCCCCGGCCGATGTCGGCGGCCGGGGGCACAGGCATGAGCCGGGGCCGGCGGAACGCGCGAGAAGCACGGCGAAAACAAGTAGACCGATCGTTCAATAAGCGCGACTGATTGATTGTACCGATCGGTCGACGCATCCTCGGGGAGGACTCACGGGCGTACGGCATCTGCGAACTGCCCGTCGCCTGGTAGCGGTTCGCCGCTCCCCACGCATCGCCGCGTCCCCTGTACCCGCACCCCGCACCCCGCACCCCGCACCCCGCACCCCGCACCCCGCACCCCGCACCCCGCACCCCGCAACGGGAATCACCCGCATACCGACGATGAAGTCCGTCCTGACCCGTGCCGAGAACGAGATCGAGGTCGTGGAGGTCGAGCGGCCCGTCGCCGGCCCCAGGGACGCGGTCGGGCGCGTCCGCGCCTGCGGCATCTGCGGTACCGACACGTTTTTCGTGCACATGGGCGGCACCCCCTACTCCGCCGACGGCTCCGTGGTCCCCCTGCCGCTCGGCCATGAGCCGGCCGGCGAGGTCGTCGAGGTCGTCGAGGTGGGTGCCGAGGTCTCGGACCTGAAGGTCGGCGACCGGGTGGTCGTCAACCCGCAGGGCGCACCGTCCGGCATCATCGGCTGCGGCGGTGAACTGGGCGGGATGAACGAGTATCTGCTCATCGAGGACGCCGAACTCGGCAGGAGCGTGGCGGTGTTCCCGGACTCGCTGCCCTTCGACGTCGCCGCGCTCAACGAACCCATGGCGGTGGCCCGGCACTGCGTCAACCGGTCCGGGGCCGGGCCCAGGGACAAGGTCGTCGTCTTCGGCGCCGGTCCCATCGGCCTGGGGGCAACGATCTGGCTGAAGCTGCGCGGGGTCGAACACGTGGTCGTCGCCGACGTCCTCCCCGAACGGCTGCGGCTCGCACTGGCCGTCGGCGCCGACGCAGTCATCGACTCCGCCACCGAGGACATCACCGCCCGTCTCGTCGAACTCCACGGCCCCGGCGCCAACGCCCTCGGCCAGACCCGCGCCGGCACCGACATCTACATCGACGCCGCCGGTGTTCCCGCCGTCTTCCACACCGCCGTCGACTCCGCCAAGTGGAAGGCGAAGCTGGTGATGGTCGCCGTCCAGAAACCCTCCGACACCATCGATCTGGGCGGCATGCTCCGCAGCGAACTCACGCTCATCGCCTCCCAGGGCTACCCGACCGAGATCTTCGAGGTCACCGCCGAGATCGCCGAACACCAGGAACGGTTCGCCCGACTCATCAGCCACCGCGTGCCGTTCTCCGAGGTCGCGCGGGCCTTCGAACTGGCCCTGACCCCCGGAGCGGCGGAGAAGGTCGTGGTCACCTTCGACGGCCGGGAGTAGCACAGCAGGGGTTGGCCGGACGACGCGGCCGACGTGCCGGCGCACGATCGTCACCATGCGGTGCGCTCCCTCCGGTACGCCGCCCAGCGCATGCCGGCCCAGGGCATGCGGCGGAGGGGGACTGCGCGGCGGTGTCGAGCACGACGCCGCCGACCGCTGCGGGCGACAGCCCGTATCCGGGCCGCGATCAGCTGACGCAATGCGGCATCGCCGGAGTCCGGCCAGGTCGATTACGGCGTCGTCGGTGTCCGCGTCGGAGGCCCAGTACCCGCCGCGTCGACCCAGCTGGGTGCCGATGGCGTGCGGCAGATCCGGCACGAGCCCCTCGGCACGCGACCTGGCCGGGAGGCCGCTCGCGCCTGGAGAGCCGGCGGTGAGGAACACGACGTCCGCGACGATCCGTATCCGGCGCCCTTCTCGGCGCGCCGAACCCATCGCGGGGCGGAAGTGATGGCTGCCCCGGCCGCGCCGACGGCGACGCAGTCCTCGGCGTCGGGCCCCACGAGGAGCAACGCGCACGAGCCCTGACGGTGGGCGCCGGCTGCGGCGGCGGTGTGACCTCGTCGCGGCTCGCCCGGGCCGGAGCGCCGCGGTGCCGGAGCGCGGGCAGCGCCGCCCCACGGGCCGGTGTCGTCCGGGGCGACCAGCACCTGGTTCCCGGACACGAACTGAACTCCGCGTTCCCACTCAGCGGGACACAAGCCGGACCGCGGGCCGCTGGACAGCCCGGCGGCGACGCGGTGAATGCGCTGGTCACAGGGGTGTCAGGAGCCGTCGCGCGAGGGCTGACGCCGGCCGGGTCTCTATTTCCGCCCAACTCATTGATTGTACCGACCGTTAGGTCTACTTTACCCGGGCAGCCACACCGAGCTGCGAACGAGAGACACGCATGCCCGCGATCGTGATCGCCAAGTGCCGGGCCCGGGTCCCGCATTTCCCGGACCGGCACCCGCTCGGGCCGGCGCGACCGGCACATCCCGGTCACGCTCCGGCCGTCCCCCTCCGCCGCCCGGACCAGAGCCGCCCTCTGGACCTCCGCTCACCCACGGAAGGCCGCCGATGTCCCAGACCCGCACCATTCCCCCGCAGGCCCACGAGAGACCCCGCTCCAGCACGCGCAATGTCCTCGTGGTCATCGCGCTCGTGTGGACCGTCCAACTGGTCGCGCTCATGGCCGCGTTGTCCGGCATCGTCCAGGCCGATGTCGCGATCCACTTCCGGACCACCGAGATCGCGTGGTTCACCCTGATGACCCTGCTGACCGGGACCTTCTTCCTGCCCTTCGCGGTCAAGGCCGCGGCCCTGTTCGGCAAGAAGCGCGTCCTGCTCGTCGCCACCGGACTCGGCTTCGTCGGCGACCTGGTCGCCGCCCTCGCCACCGACTACCGCACGCTGCTGATCGGGCGCGGCATCGCGGGCGTCTACGCGGCCACCGCCCCGCTGGCCTACGCGATCACCCGCGACGTGTTCCCCCGCCGCTGGGTCGGGCTCGCCAGCGGGATCCTCGCCGGCGGTGTCGGCCTCGTCGCCTTCGGCGGGCCGTTCCTGTCCGGCTGGCTGCTGGACGACTACGGCTTCCGCGGCGTGCTGTGGTTCATGGCCATCAGCACCGCCGTGAGCTTCCTGCTGGTGGCTGCCTTCGTGCCGGAGAGTCCGATCCGCGCGGCGGGCGGCCGGATGGACTGGATCGGCGGACTCCTCCTCGGCGGAGGGATCACCGGGATCGTCTACGCCGTCGGCCAGGGCTCGCACTGGGGCTGGGACAGCGGCAAGTTCGCCACCTACATCGCCGGGTCGCTGATCGTGCTGGTCGTCTTCGTCCTGGTCGAGCGCCGGGTCGCCGAACCACTGTTCCCGCCGGCCATGACACGGCGTCGCCCGGTGTGGACCGTCCTGCTGGCCACATCCATCGCGGCCGGCTCACTCAGCGCCGTCGGCGTGGTGATACAACTGCTGATCCTCATGCCGAACATTCCCACCATCTCCGAAGGACTGGGCTGGTCCGGAACCCACAACGCCGTGGTCACCAGCCCGATCAGCGCCATGATCATCGTCGCGGCCGTGGGCACCGGTCTGCTCGCTCGCCGGGTGGACGCGCGGATCCTCCTGGGTGCCGGCTCCGCGCTCACGGTTCTCGGTTACGGCATCGGCACCCAGCTGCACCACAACGCCGCCCAGATCGTGGAGATGGGCCTGATCGCGGGGCTGGGCACGGGCATGGTCATGGCCATCGCGCCCATCATGATCATCGAGGTGGTCACCCCCGAGGAGCAGCCGCTGGCCAACGGCGCCCAGACGCTCGGTCAGGGCGTCGCGCAGATCGTCGTCTCGCAGGTGGCCTTCGTGGTGATGGCCCAGCACGGGAAGGTCATGAAGGGCACCCAGTTCTACCTCGACAAGGGCTTCACCAACGGGCTCTGGCTGGTGGTCGGTTGCTGTGCCCTGGGAGCGGTGCTCGTCCTTCTGATCCCCCGCAGCAAGCGCCTCGACGAGGTCCCGGTCGGCCAGGCGGCCTGACCCCACGCTCTCCCCGTCGACCATACGGCACCGGCCTGCCGCTTCCCGTCGCACGACCCGTACTCCGGGGGTGCGGGGGAAGCGGCAGGCCGGTCGCGTGCCGTGGTGGCCGGGGCCGTGGAATCCGCAAGCCGAGCGATCTGACGCCGCGACGGCCCACGCGTCCTGCCACGCCGAGCTGCCACGCGTGTGAGCGGGGAGGGAGGCCGAGCGGTCATACAGAGGCGACGGGCGCCTGAAGCGGCGCCCGTCGCCGGGGAACGCGTCCTCGCTACCAGGTGACCGGCAGCTCGTGAATGCCGTAGGCGAGCGCGTCGTCCCTGCGGAACCTGAGCTCGTCGAAACCGACCGCGAGGCGCAGGGTCGGGATGCGCCGGTAGAGGGTGCTGTAGACGACCTGGAGCTCGATCCGGGCGAGCTGCTGGCCGAGGCACTGGTGGATGCCCCAGGCGAACGCGTGGTGATGGCGCGCCTCTCGGGTGAGGTCGAGCTTCTCCGGCTCGGGGAACGCCTCCGGGTCCCAGTTGCCCGCGGGCAGCGCGACGACGATGCCCTCGCCGGCCTTGATGGTCACACCCTCGATCTCGATGTCCTCGCGGGCGATCCGCCGCTGCCCGAGCGCCGGGATGGTCAGATAGCGCAGGAGTTCCTCGACCGCGTTCGCGACGACCTTCGGGTCGTCCGTCTCGCGCAGCAGCGCGAGTTGTTCCGGGTTCTGCAGGAGCAGGGCGGTGCCCAGGGTGATCATGCTTGCGCTGGTCTCGTGACCGGCGATCAGCAGGATCATGCAGAGCATGGTGGCCTCGGGAAGGGTGAGTTCACCGGCCTTGATCCGCGCGGCGAAGTCCGAGATCACGTCCTCGGTCGGCTCCTCCATCCTGACCTGGAGCAGCCCGGCCAGATAGCCGCCCAGCGCCTCGTTCGCCGCCCGCTGCTGTTCGGCGGTCTTGTCGCTCCTGGTGGCGAAGGAGGCGTGTTCCTGGAAGAACGCGTGGTCCTCGTACGGCACACCGAGCAGCGCGCAGATCATCAGCGACGGCAGCGGCAGCGACAGGGCCTCCACCAGGTCCACGGGCCCCGGTCCCGTGAGCATCTTGTCGATGAGCTCGTCGGTGAACCGCTGGATCTCCGGCCGCAGCGCCTCCATCCGGTTGCGCGTGAACGGACGCGTCATCATGCGGCGGATCCGCGAGTGGTCGGCGCCGTCGGCGTTGAAGATGGTCAGCGGGTGGTGCGGGGCGCCCTGAGCCATGACCTCGTTCGGATGCGGGAAGCCCGGCTGCTTGTCGTTCGAACTCACCCGCGGGTCGGACAGGATCTGGCGCTGCGCGGCATGCCCGGTCACCAGCCACGGGGTGCTGCCGTCCCAGATGCGGCCCCGCGAAACGGGGGCCTTGTCGTTCAGGACGCGCTGCCCGGCCGGCGGGGCGAACGGGCAGGTGCGGTCCCGCGCCCCCGGATAGTCGAAGATCTCCGCGTCAGGGGCGGCGAGTTCCGTCTCTGCCTCGGACATGGTCATTCCTCCAGGCGGTGTGGGGGGGTGGGGGGAGCTCGGTCATTCCTCGATACGGATGGCCAGCGCGGGGCACACGGCCGCGGCGTTGCGCACGTCGTCGGCCAGCTCCGGTCCGGGGTTCTCGTTGAGCAGGACGACGATGCCGTCCTCGTCACGCTGGTCGAACACCTCCATGGCGGCGGCCACGCACTGCCCGGCCGCGACGCACTTCTCCTCGTCGACGACAACCTTCATGGAACTCTCCTGCTCATTCGGTGGGCGGCCGGCGCAGACGCCGGTGAACCGACCCTCGCGGCGGTGTTCCGCGCACGGCGCGGGTCCGCAGGCGCCTCAGTCCTCCAGCGCCGCACGGGCGGCGGTACGGGCGGCCACGGCCCGCGGGAATCCCGCGTAACCGCTGGAGTGGTAGATGACCTCGGCGATCTGATCGCGGGTCAGCCCGTTCGTCAGGGCGATGCGGACATGGGTCTTCAGCTCGGTCTCGGCCCCGAGCGCGATGAGGATGCCCAGGGTGACCAGACTCCGGTCACGCGGCGCAAGACCCTCGCGCCCCCACAGCGCGCCCCAGACGCTGGTCAGGCCGATGTCGACGAGTTCCTCGCCGAGACGGCCGTCCCGCAGGTCGACGTCACCCTCGGGGAAGACCCCCGGCAGGGCCGCCCGCATGGCCTTCCAGCCCTCGGCACGCAGGTCGATGCTCTTCTCGACGACGTCGTCGCTCACGCCAGGCTCCCGTCATGCTGCTTCACATCCTAGCCCGGAAGTTAGACCAAGCGGTCGGTACAATCAATGACTCGGGCAAGATCCACCACCACCGATCCGGCCCCGCCCCGCGTCCCGGCAGGTCACAGCGCCGCGGGATTCATAGACCACTCAGTACAATCACGATCGGAATTTCCGGCCGAGGCCGACAGCGCCCTGCCGGACGCCGAGAAGCGGGCGGCCGCGGTCAACCCCGGAGCCCGCGATCCGACCGCGTCCGACGCTTCCTCGCCGTACGGCCGTGCCACGCCGAAGAGCTCCTCGGACACCGCCCGCACCGCGTTGACCACCAGCGGAGCCACGAGTTCCAGTGAGGAGCGGCCGTCTCCGACCACCGAGATGGCGCCGACGGGCCCCCCGGGCCCGCACATCGCGAGGCCGACGCAACCGAGGTCGGGGAAACACTCCCCCCGGTCGATCGCGAGGCCGTTGCGGCGGCGCACGGTGGTGAGTTCGCGGTGCAGGTGGTCGAGGCGGCCGATGCTGCGCCGGGTGCGGCGCTCGATCACCTGGGCGTAGCGCGCGTCGATCTCCTCCGGGCTCTGCCAGGCGAGCATCGCCTTGCCGAGGCCGGTACAGTGCGCGACCGCCCGGCCCCCGACCCTCGACGGTATGTCCACCGCCGCCCGGCCGCCCACCTTGTCCAGGTAGTAGATGTCCGGCCCGTCCAGCACCGCCAGGTGGACGACCATTCTGGTGCGCACGGCCAGGTCCAGCAGATGCGGGGCGGCGGCGGCCCGCAACGCGCTGTGCGCGATCTCGCGCCCGCCCAGGCCGAGCGCCCGCGGCCCCAGCGTGTACCCGGCCACCGTATGGTCCAGCCAGTCCAGCCGCACCAGTTGGTCGAGTATCCGATGGGTGGTCGAGCGCGGCAGGTGCGTCCGGCGGGAGACCGTTTCCAGTGTCAGGTGGGTATGCGGACGTTCGAAAAGGTCCATGATCAGCGTCACGCGCTCCATCATCGACGGGGGCAGCGCTTGCCGGTCGATCTCGTCGGGTCGTGGGCTCAGGCGAAGGGCAGACGTCATCGTCGGTGCCTCTCTGCTCAAACTGAAATCAATTCTAGTTCGGCGTCGGCGCCAAGGTACCAACGGCACAGGCAGCAGAGAAAGAGCCGTGCAAGCATTGATTCGGACGGTCGGTCCATTCTTTCACCGGCGCAAAAACGTGCCGCTCCCCGGGGACCATTTCGGGGAGCGGCTTTCGACGTACCGGGCGAGCCAGGGAGTCGGGTCAGCCCTGGGTGAGGTCGAGGGCGATGTCGACGATCATGTCCTCCTGCCCGCCGACGAGGCCACGCCTGCCGACCTCCTGGAGGATCGTGCGGGCGTCGAGGCCGTACTGGACCGCCGCGGCCTCCGCGTGGCGCAGGAAACTGGAGTAGGCGCCGGCGTAGCCCAGGGTGAGGGTCTCCCGATCGACGCGCACGGGGCGGTCCTGGAGAGGACGGACCAGGTCCTCGGCGGCGTCCTGGAGGGCGAACAGGTCGCAGTCGTGCTTCCAGCCGAGGAGGTTGGCCACGGCGACCAACGGTTCGATCGGGCAGTTGCCCGCCCCCGCGCCCTGTCCGGCCAGCGAGGCGTCCACCCGCGTCACGCCCTCCTCCACGGCCACCACGGAGTTCGCCACCGAGAGGGAGAGGTTCTCGTGCGCGTGGATGCCGATCTCGGTCTCCGGGTCGAGGACGGCGCGGTAGGCGCGGATGCGGTCGCGCACGCCGTCCATGGTCAGCCGGCCGCCGGAGTCGGTGACGTACACGCAGTGTGCGCCGTAGGACTCCATCAGCCTGGCCTGCTCGGCGAGGGCGTGCGGGGGCGCCATGTGGCTCATCATCAGGAACCCGGAGACGTCCATGCCGAGTTCGCGGGCGGTGGCGATGTGCTGGGCCGCGACGTCCGCCTCGGTGCAGTGGGTGGCGATGCGCACCGAGCGGACGCCGAGGGCGTAGGCCCGCCTGAGCTCGGCGATGGTGCCGATGCCGGGCAGGAGCAGGGAGGTGAGGACCGCGCGGTCGATGGCGTCCGCGGCGGCCTCGATCCACTCCCAGTCGGTGTTGCTGCCCGGCCCGTAGTTGAGGCTGCCGCCCGCCAGGCCGTCGCCGTGGGCGACCTCGATCGCGTCCACGCCGGCCTGGTCGAGGGCCGCGGAGATCCGGGCCACGAACTCGGGCGTGATCCGGTGCCGGACGGCGTGCATCCCGTCCCGGAGGGTGACGTCCTGTACGTAGAGCCTGCGGGTGGCGGTCACTTGGTCACCTCCGTGGAGAAACGCCGGGCGATGCGCTCGGCGACCCGCAGGGCGGCCGAGGTCATGATGTCGAGGTTGCCGGCGTAGGCGGGCAGGTAGTGGGCGGCGCCCTCCACCTCGAGGAAGACGGAGACCTTGGTCGTCGCGGTGGAGTCGCCGTCGGGCAGGAGCGTGTGCACCGGGTCGCCCGCGGGGACCGGGGTGAACTGGACCTGCTGCTTGAGCCGGTAGCCGGGCACGTACTCGGCGACCGCGGCGACCATCTCCTCGACGGAGGCGCGGATGGCGTCGTGGTCCGCCTCACCGATCAGGCAGTACACCGTGTCCCGCATGATCAGCGGCGGTTCGGCCGGGTTCAGGACGATGATCGCCTTGCCCCGCCGGGCACCGCCCACCTGCTCGATCGCCCCCGCGGTGGTCTCGGTGAACTCGTCGATGTTGGCCCGGGTGCCGGGTCCGGCCGACTTGGAGGCGATCGAGGCGACGATCTCGGCGTAGGGCACCAGGGTGACGCGGCTGACCGCGTGGACGATGGGGATGGTCGCCTGGCCGCCGCACGTGACCATGTTCAGGTTGCCGACAGCGTTGTCCGCGCTGTCCGCGCTGTCTGCGTGGCCGGCGTTCTCCAGGTGTTCGTCCAGGTTCACCGTCGGCACCACGTACGGGCCGATGGCGGCCGGGGTGAGGTCGACGAGGCGTTTGCCGTACGGGGCGAGCTTCTTGGCGTTCTCGACGTGTGCCTTGGCCGACGTGGCGTCGAAGACGATGTCGATGTCGTCGAAGCCGTCCATGCGGATCAGGCCGTCCACGCCCTCGTGCGTGGTGGGAACCTTCAGGCGTGCGGCGCGTGCCAGGCCGTCCGAGTCCGGGTCGATGCCGACCATCGCCGCCATCTCCAGGGTGTCGGACAGGCGCAGTACCTTGATCATCAGGTCGGTGCCGATGTTGCCGGAACCGATTACGGCCACCTTGGTCTTCGTCATCCGTCTTCCTTGGCTTCCTTGGTCGAGAAGGTCGCTGTCACCGAACCCAGGCCCGACATCTCGGCCCGCACGGTGACGCCTGGCGGGGTGGGGACGAGCGGTCCCAGGGCGCCGGAGAGCACGACCTGGCCGGCGCGCAGCGGGTCGCCGAAATCCCGGGCGGTGCGCGCCAGCCACAGCAGCGCGGCAAGCGGGTCCCCCAGGCAGGCGGCGCCGTTTCCCTCGGACGCGAGCACGCCGTCGGCGTACAACCGCATGGTGACGTCCCGGGGTTCGAACTCGGTCGGCCCGAGCCGCTCCCGGCCGAGGACGAACAGGCCGCTGGAGGCGTTGTCGGCGACCGTGTCGGTGATCGCGATGTCCCAGTCGGCCACCCGGCTGTCGACGATCTCCAGCGCGGCCACGGCGTGGCCGACCGCGGCCCGGACCCGTTCGATGCCGAGGTCGTCGTCGTCCAGATCGGAGGCGAGCACGAACGCGATCTCCGCCTCGACCCTGGGCTGGAGCAGCCGGCCACTGGGGACGGCCGGCAGGCCGGTGACGTCCATGTCGTCCAGCAGGACCCCGAAGTCGGGCCGGTCGACGCCGACCTGACGCTGCACCGACGCCGACGTCAGTCCGATCTTGCGGCCGACGACGCGTGCCCCGGCGGCGATCCGGTCGCCGATGACGCGTTGCTGAACGGCGTACGCGAGGCCGATGTCGGTCGTGCCGAGCAGGTCCCGCACGGGGGCGCACGGCTTGCCGTCCCGAGCCGCGCCGACGAGTCGCGCGGCCGCCTCGGCGACGGCCGCCTCACGATCCGCGGCGGCCGTCGGTTCCCCTATGTCTGTCATTGCCATCCTCAACTCGTGCCGGTCTCCAGCGTGATCGCCGGCGGGGGACTGCGGCCTCGCTCGTTCCGCTGAGCGGGACTGGCGAGCCGCCCGGGCGGTCTCGCTGAGCGAGATGGCCGAACGGCGGTGCTGCGGCGGCTCGTTACCTTCGTCGGGCGAACTGCTGAACGGCTGGTGGCGAGACGCCGTGTCGGAGCCGTACCGCTCGTGCTCCGCGGTGTCCGCCTCCGTCTGCCGTCCCCCCGCCTCCGGTCGCGGTCCCCACCCCCCACGCAGAACGTCGGCACTCATGAGGAGGTCATGGTGAGCATCAACGAGGATGCCTACGACGTGGTCGTCGTAGGGTCGGGCGGAGGCCTGGTCGGGGCGTACGTGGCGGCGTCGCGCGGGCTGCGCACGCTCGTCGTCGAGAAGACCGACCGGGTGGGCGGCACCACCGCCTACTCCGGTGCCGGGCTCTGGTTCCCGGGCTCCGCGCCGCTGCGGCGGGCCGGCGTCGACGACGGTGTCGAGGGCGCCCGGACGTATCTGCGCGGCATCGTCGACGATCCTTCCCGGGAACGGCTCCAGGACGCCTTTCTGCGGGCCGGCGCACAGCTGATCGAGGAGCTCGAGCAGAACGAGTGGTTCCGTTCGTTCGTGTACGGCCCCGTGCCGGAGTACTACCCGACGGCCCCCGGCGCCTCCCCCGCGGGGCACACCGTCTTCCCGCCGGAGATTCCCGCCGCCGAGCTCGGCGAGCACGCCCGGCTCGTGCGCGACCCCCTCCCGATGGAGCGGATGGGCATCGACCAGGGCCCGGTGCTCAACGGCGGCCGGGCACTGATCGGCAGGGCGCTCGCGGCGTTCCTGGAGACCGGCAACGGTTCGCTCCGCCTCAACACCGCGTTGGAGAGCCTGATCGTCGAGGACGGCAGGGTCGTCGGCGTGGAGGCGGTGAGCGACGGCGAACGGGTCACGTTCCGCGCCGAGCGCGGTGTGATCCTCGCCGCCGGCGGCTTCGAGCGCAACCGGGAGTTTCGCGAGAAGCACCAGCCGATCGCCCGCGCCAGCGAGTGGACCCACGGCGCCCCGGGCAACACGGGCGACGCGCTCCGGGCCGGGATCGCGATCGGTGCCGCCACCGACCTGCTCGACGAGGCCTGGTACGTGCCGGGGCTCGTGTGGCCGGACGGTCTCCCGCTCTTCCACACGGGCACACGGGGCGGGCTCTGGGTCAACGCCGCGGGCGAACGCTTCATCAACGAGGCCCGTCCCTACGACCAGGCCGGGCACGAGATAGTGCGCCTCCACACGACCACGGGCGTCTCCCACATCCCCGCCCACTGGGTGTTCGACCAGCGCCAGCTCGACCGGGACAGCTTCGGCGGCCCGGCCGACCAGCCGGTCCGCCCCGAGTGGTTCGCATCGGGCGCGCTGAGGAAGGCCGACACCCTCGAGGAAGTGGCGAAGCTGATCGACGTGCCGTTCGAGGCACTGCGCAGCACCGTCGAGGAGTTCAACAGTTACGCGCAGACCGGCGTCGACGAGAAGTTCCACCGTGGCGAGACACCCTGGGACCAGATCGCTCACCATGTGCTGGGCTTCCCCGCCCTGCCCGAGCTGAGCTACCCGGCGCCGCCCACGCCCGACTGGCCGAACCCCCTGCTGCTGCCGATCGACACGCCGCCGTACTACGTGGCGACCATCCTGCCGTCCGACATCGGCACCAAGGGCGGCCTGACGACCGACGACCAGGCGCGGGTGCTGCGGCCGGACGGCAGCCCGATCGCCGGGCTGTACGCGAGCGGGAACACGGCCGCGGCGATGTCGGGACGCGTCTACCCGGGGGCCGGAACCCCGATCGGTTCGAGCATCGCGTTCGCGTACCTGGCGGTGCTGGACATCGTCGGCGTGACGGACTGACTCCACGGCTGTGCCCGGGACACGACAGGTGTCCCGGGCACACTGCCGTGCGTTCAGGGGGCGACGATCAGCCGCGCCGCCAGGCGCAGGTCCGCGTCCGCCTGCTCGGTGGAGATCTCCTCGGTCAGCATGGCCACGAACAGACCCCACCAGCTGTAGACGAGCAGCCGCACCCTGCTGCGCTCGGTCTCCGCGTCCGCACGGGTCCCGAGCAGGCGCAGGAGCCTTTGTCCCAGCGCTCTCTCGACGATGTCGATCGGGGTCGGGACGACGCTCGCGTACTCCGTGAACGACGAGAGCGCCACCGCCGAGGCCAGCAGACGGCTGCTCAGCAGCTTCCCGCTCAGCGCGATCAGCGTCTGCGCCACCTCCACCGCGGGGTCCGTCGCCTCGTCGGTCGCGGCGCCGCCGTCGCGGCCCCCGAGGAACTGCTCGATGTGCCACTCGAGGACCGCCAGGAAGAGGTGCGGCTTGGACGGGAAGTAGCGGTACAGCGTGCCGATCGCGACGCCGGCCTCCTTGGCCACGTCGTGCATCTGCACCCGGGCGAGTCCCTCGCGCGAACCGAGTTCCGAGGCGGCCCTCAGGATGCGGACCCGGCGGGCGGCCTGACGGACCGACACCGGGGCGGCGGGTCGGCGTGCCTCTGCCAATCTCGCCATGTCGTCACCCCACGTGGTCGGGTGTCCGGCCGCCGCTCAGGAGGCCTCCGGGCGGGTCAGGAAGGCCAGGACCGCGCTCTCCCAGGCCGCTTTCTGCTCGATCATCGCCCAGTGCCCGCAGTCCGGCAGGACGTGCAGCTCGGCCTTGGGGATGGTGCGGATCGGCAGCAGCGCGTTCTCCAGCGGGGTGACCCGGTCGTCCCGGCCCCAGGTCAGCAGGGTGGGCGCGGTCACCTTGTGGAGCGCGGCCCAGATGGGCTGGTCGGAGTGGGCCTGGGCGGCCAGCATCGCGGCCATCGCCTGGCGGCCGTAGATCCGGCGGGACGCCTCCAGCGTCGCCGGATCGGTGGCGCTGACCCAGCGCTCCTCGATCAGTTCCTCGGTGAGCAGCGCCGGGTCGTGGACCATCGACCTCAGCCACTGCACGAGGTTGTCCCGGGTGGGGTTCTCGGCGAACTCCACAAGCAGGTTCAGCCCTTCGCTGGGCGCCGGGGAGAGCAGGTTGCGGCCCACGCCGCCGACGGTCACGATCCTGCGGAACAGGTCCTTGTGGGCGACCGCGAGTCCCACCGCGACGAACCCGCCCATGGAGTTCCCGACGACGTCGACGCGGTCGAGGCCGAGGCCTTCGAGGAAGCGCAGCACGGCCTTGGGGCCGGCCGCCATCGGGTTCTCGGTGGTCGGGTCACTCACCCCGAAGCCGGGGAACTCCAGGGCGAGGCAGCGGAAGTGCTCGGCGAGCACGGGGAGGTTTCCCCGGTAGTTGCGCCAGCCCGTCACGCCCGGGCCCGAGCCGTGCAGCAGGAGCAGCGGCGGTCCGTCGCCCGCCTCGTGATAGCGCAGCGTGCCCTCGTCGGTGTGCAGTTCGCGCAGGGTGTCCTCGTAGGTGAGGGAGGTGAGTGTCATGGTTGCACCGTGCCACCCGGCCGTGGGCGCACGTCCCGCGTCTCCCGATCAGTGGGACGGTCCCGGCAGGGCGTAGGCGGGACTGTCTACCGTCGCGCCTATGCGATACCGGGCGCCTCGGCGGCCCGGATCTGACCATAGTGAGGGAGAGTCGGATGGGTGTGCGCTCACTCGGGTACCTGCGTCTGGAGTCCAACGACATCGAGAAATGGAAGGTGTTCGGGGGCGACTTCCTCGGGTTGATGCCGGCCGAGGGCGGTGACTCCGAGTCGCTGTACTTCCGGCTGGACGACTGTCCGGCCCGCATCGTGGTCTCCCCGGCCGGCCAGAGCGGGATGACGGCGCTGGGCTTCGAGGTCCTCGACGAGCGGGAGCTGGCGCGGCTGGTCACGGACGTCGAGAAGGCCGGGATCAAGGTGACGGCCGGCACCGAGGAGGAGGCCGCGGAGCGGCGCGTCACGGGCTTCGTCAAGTTCAACGACCCGGGCGGCAACCCGGTCGAGCTCTTCTACGGCACCGTCCTCGACCATGTGCCCGTGCGCACGCCGTTGGTCTCGAAGTTCGTCACCGGCGAGATGGGCTTCGGGCATGCCATCGTCTCCGCCGAGGACGCGCGGGCGACCTTCGACTTCTATGTGGGCGTCCTCGGTTTCGTCGAGCGCAACACGATGAAGTCCCCGGCCGGCACGACGTGGTTCCTGGGGTGCAACCCCCGGCACCACACACTCGGCATCACTCCGATGCCGGGTCCCGGGCGGCTGCTGCACTTCATGGTCGAGGGCGCGTCGTTGGACGACGTCGGGCTGGCCCTCGACCGGGCCGCGAAGTACGAGGTCCCGATGATGCACTCGCTCGGCAAGCACACGAACGACCGCATGGTGTCGTTCTACGTGTGGTCGCCGGAGAACTACGCCGTCGAGTTCGGCTGGAACGGGCTGAAGGTGCCCGAGCCGGTGCCCGTCTACGAGATCACCGACGGCGCCTTCTGGGGCCACCACTTCACCCCGCCGCCGCAGCCGGCCGGCTGAGCGAGCGGACATGAGCGAGCCCCACGGCCCGAGGGACCGTGGGGCTCGCTCATGTCGCTCGACGGCTCTGTCACTCGACGGTGACGGCCCGTTCCGGGCAGGCCCGTTCGCCGTCGCGGGCCGCCGCTTCGAGGCCTTCGGGAACCTCGCCGTCGAAGGGCAGTGCGTAGCCGTCGTCGTCGAGGCGGAAGAGCCGGGGCGCCGCCGCAGCGCAGCGCGCGTGCCCGGAGCACGAGGAGGTATCGATGGTGATCTTCACTGAGCCACTCCGTTCTACGGCTTGTTGGTCGACCCCGCGTCGACGGTGAACTGCAGGCCGGTGACGTAACGCGACTCGTCCGAGCTGAGGAACAGCACCGCGTTCGACACGTCCCGCGGCTCGACGTACGGGGCGAGGGGGTTCATCGCGGCGAGGCCGAACAGCGGTTCCCGCGCGGCCAGTTCCTCCACGGGCACGCCGACGGTGATGCCCGTGTCGCTGACACCGGTGGGGTGGACGGTGTTCACCCGGATGCGATGCGGGGCGAGTTCGTTGGAGAGCGCCTTCATCAGGCCGACCACGCCGTGCTTGCTGGCCACGTAGTGGGCGTACGGCACATGGCCGCGGATGCCGGCGGCCGAGCTGGTGATGACGATCGAGCCACCCTCCCCGGCTTCGATCATCCACGGGATCGCCGCGCGTGCCGTGTTCCACGCGCCCTTGAGGTTGACGTCCACGACGACGTCCCAGGCCTCCTCGGACAGTTCCCAGGCGGCACCGATGCTCATGACGCCGGCGTTGGCCACGACCACGTCGAGCCGGCCGAACTCCGTGCGGGCCGCGTCGACGGCGGCCCGCATCTCGGCCACCGAACGGACGTCGGCCTGGACGGCGACGCACCGGCGACCGGTGGCCCGGACCAGTTCGGCCGTCTCCTGAAGCTGTTCCTTCGACGCCAGCGAGTAGGGCAGCGCCTCGCTGATGTCGTGGCAGACGTCCGTGACGACGACGTCCGCGCCCTCCTCCGCCAGCCGCACCGCGTGGGAGCGGCCCTGACCGCGGGCCGCTCCCGTGATGAGCGCAACCTTGCCCCCCACACGTCCCATGGCAACCTCACTTCGCCGAGTGGTCGGTCAGTTCCGCCGCGGCCTCGCGCAGAGCCCGCAGCCGCGTCCGCAGCAGTTCACGCTCGGCCTCGTCGTCGGCCCCGAGTTCGGCCAGGCGAACGTCCGTCTCGGCGATCTCCGCCAGGAGCCGGCCGTGGGCCTCATCGCGGGTCAGCAGGTCCAGGTCGGTCCAGTCGGACCGCTCGGACTCCGGTCGCCGGCTCATGCGGGGAGGTTGTAGAGGCGCCGGGCGTTGAGCTCCACGATTTTGTGCACCTCGTCGTCCGGTACGTCGGCGAGCACCTCCGCCGCGTAGGCGCGGCTCCCCGGCCAGTACGAGTCGGAGTGCGGGTAGTCGCACTCCCAGGTGATCTTGTCGACCCCGACGTGGTGGCGGACCTCCACACCGAACCGGTCGTCGATGAAGCAGCCGTGGAAGTGCTTGTGGAACAGTTCCGAGGGCCGCACGCTCTGGTTGACGTTCTGGTAGAAGCGGTGCCGCTCCCAGGTGCCGTCGCTGCGCTCCAGCAGGTAGGGGATCCAGCCGATGCCGCCCTCGGACAGCCCGATCCTCAGCTTGGGGTGCTTGTGCAGCACCGGGGAGAACAGCAGGTCGGCGGTGGCGAACATGGCGTTGCAGCCGAACAGGGCGATCGTCACGGCGAACGGCGCCTCCTCGGCCGTTTTCGGCGGCTTGCCCGAGGTGCCGAAGTGCAGGCACAGCGGCAGGCCGGTCTCCTCGGCCGCCGAGAACACCGGGTCCCAGTGGTCGGTGTGGAAGGACGGCAGCCCGCGCGGGGCCGGGTTCTCCGGGAAGGAGATCGCCTTGGCGCCCTTGGCCGCGGTCCGGTGGATCTCGGCGACACAGGCCTGGACGTCCCACAGCGGCAGGACGACCAGGGGGATGAGCCGGCCCGGCGCGGCGGCGCACCACTCGTCCAGCACGAAGTCGTTCCACGCCTGGACGCACAGCCGGGCGAGCTCCTTGTCCTGTCCCTCCAGGAACACGGTGCCCGCGAATCCCGGGAAGGACGGGAAGCACAGGGCACCCCACACCCCGTCCAGGTCCATGTCACGGATCCGGGCCTTCGGGTCGTAGCAGCCCGGGATCATCTCGTCGTAGCGCGTCGGTTCGAGGCCGAACTCCTCCGGCTTCTTTCCCGCGACGGCGTTGAGGCCGATGTAGGGGTGGACCCGGTCCTCGTAGACCCACACCTCCGCGGGCGCCTGGCCCTCTCCGCGCGCCTTCTGAACGATCCGTGGCCCCGCTTCCCGGAACCTCGCCGGCAGGCGGTCGGACCACAGACGCGGGGGTTCGATCAGGTGGTCGTCGGTCGACAGCAGCTTCATCCATGGCTGCAACGGCATGCTTGCGCTCCCTCGGTCTCGGAGACTCTCCAGCATCGGCGGATTGTGTGCACTGATCGTGTCCCACCCAGTGGAAGCGATTCCATAAGTACCCGCGCTCAATACGGATCATGATTACCCCACCCGTCCACTGCTCCATATTCAGGCTACTCTTTTATGATGGGTCGAGTGCAGGACAAGGTCGTCTTCATCACCGGAGCCGCACGCGGCCAGGGCCGGGCCCACGCGGTCCGGCTCGCCGCCGAGGGCGCCGACATCATCGCCGTCGACCTCTGCGAGGACATCGCCACCAACGCCTACCCGCTGGCCACCGAGGACGACCTGGACGAGACCGTCCGGCAGGTCGAGAAGCTCGGCCGGCGCATCGTCGCCCGCAAGGCCGACGTACGCGATCCGGTGGCGCTCAAGGCGGCCGTGACCGAGGGGGTGGCCGAGCTGGGACGGCTGGATGCCGTGGTCGCCCAGGCCGGGATCGCCCCGCTGGGCCCGCAGCAGGGCATCCAGGCCTTCATCGACGCGGTCACCGTCGACTTCAACGGCGTCGTCCACGCCGTCGAGGCCGCCCTGCCTCATCTGCCCGACGGCGGCTCGATCGTGGCGACCGGGTCCGTCGCGGCCCTGACCCCTGCGAGCGTCGACAATCCGGCCAACGGCCCCGGGGGACTCGGCTACTCCCTCGCCAAGCGCCAAGTGGCCGCGTTCGTACACGACTTGGCGACGGTGCTGCTGTCCCGGCGGATCCGGGTCAATGCGCTGCACCCCACCAACGTGAACACGGACATGCTCAACAGCGACATCATGTACCGCTCGTTTAGGCCCGACCTCGACCATCCGACCCGCGAGGACGCCCTGGTCTCGTTCCCGGCGACGACCGGTATGGGCATTCCCTATGTCGAGCCCGAGGACGTCGCCGACATGGTGCTGTTCCTCGTCTCCGACGAGTCCCGCTACGTCACCGGCATGCAGATGCGGGTCGACGCCGGAGGTTACGTCAGGAAGCGCCCCCAACTGCCCACGTTCTGACCGGGCGGAGAGCGGGCGGCTACACCGCGCCGGCCATGTCCAGGACCACCTTGCCCGTCGTACGCCGTTCGGCCACGTCGGTCAGGGCGGCCGCCACGTCGGCGAGGGCGTGGACGCGGGAGACCAGCGGGCGCATCCCGTCCCGGACCATCCCGGCGAGGGCACGGTCGGCGGCGGCCACGGCGTCCGGGGCGTACTGGCGCACCGTACGGATCTCGAAGCCCCGGACGACCAGGTCCTTGAGCAGCACGAGGTTCAGCGGGATCCGTGGGATCTTCCCGTCGGCGTACCCGACGGTGACGAACCGGCCGCCCCGGCGCAGCCCGCGCAGGGCGGCCTCCGCGTGGTCGCCGCCCACCGGGTCGATCACGAGGTGTGCGCCCTCGCCGCCGGCCAACTCCCGGATCCGCAGCTTCAGATCCTCGCGCACGTAGTCGACGCCCGCCTCGGCACCGAGCTTGCGGGCGACGGTCAGCCGCTCCTGACTCGACGCGGCGGCGACCACGCGCATCCCCAGTCGCGTCGCGATGTCGACCGCCGCCGACCCGACCCCGCCCGCCGCGCCCAGCACGGCCGCCCACTCCCCCGCACTGCCCTGTCCAACGGTGACGAGGCAGTGGTAGGCGGTGGCGTACGTGACGTGGAACGCGGCGGCATGGACCATGTCGAGGCCTTCGGGTACGTGCCGCAGGCTCGCGGCGGGCACGACGACCTGTTCGGCGAACGCACCGGTGAGCACCGCCCCGGCCACGGGTGAGCCGACCGGAGGACCGGACACGCCGGGCCCCAACGCGGCCACGACGCCGGCGAATTCGCTGCCGGGCGTGAACGGCAGCGGCGCGGGGACCTGGTAACGGTTCGCCACGATCAGCACGTCCGGGAAGTTCACCGCGGCCGCGTGCACGCGGACCAGCACCTCTCCCGGGCCCGGTTCGAGATCGCCGGCCTCGACGACCGTGAGGCCGCCGGGCGGCCCGTACTCCATGCAGCGTGCGGCTCTCACGTCGTCCTTCCCGCTGTCGGCATCGCCGGGTCACGGGGCAGGCCCAGCACCTGCTCGGCGATGGTGTTGCGCTGGATCTCGGCGGTGCCCGCCCCGATCGTCGAGGCCCGGGTGCGCAGGAAACCCCATACCCAGCGCCCGCGTTGGACAGCGTGGGGGTCGCGGCGGCCGAGGATGGCGTACGGTCCCAGCAGGTCCAGGGCGAACTCGTGCAGCTCCTGCTCGAAGGTCACGATGAACAGCCGTGCCGTGGAGGACGCGGGGCCTGGCTCGCCCTTGGTCATGATGTCGGCGATGGTCCGCATGCCGGTCAGCCACATGATGGACACACGGATCTCGAAGTCGGCGAGCCTGTCGCGCACCAACGGGTCGGCGGTGGCACCGCGTTCGTGCGCCAGCCCGATCAACTCGTCGAGGACGCGCCGGTACAGCGCGGCCTGGTTCATCGCTCCGGCCGCCCGCTCGTGGCCCAGGCTCGTCCGGACCAGCGGCCAACCGCCGTTCTCCGCACCGATCCGGTGGGCGACCGGTACGCGTACGTCGTCGAAGAAGATCTCGCAGAAGTGCGCGTCCCCCGTGAGGTCGCGCAGGGGCCGGACGGTCACTCCCGGGGTGTGCGCGTCGATCAGCAGATAGCTGATCCCGTCCTGCCGTGAGTCGGGCGGTCCGGTGCGGACGAGGGTGAAGACGATGTCGGCGATGTCGGCCGCACTGTTCCACACCTTCTGCCCGTTGACCACGTACACCGCTTCCGGGTCGTCGGGGCCGCCGCCCTCCCGCCGTGCGGTCGTACGCAGCGCGGGCAGGTCGGAGCCGGCCTCCGGCTCGGAGTAGCCCTGGGCCCAGACCGCGTCGCCGCGCAGCATGGGGCGCAGGTGGCGCTTCTTCTGCTCGGCCGTGCCGTACTTGATCAGGGTCGGTGCCGCGATGCCCAGCCCGGTGCCCAGCGGCCCGGGGACCCTGGCCCGGGCGTACTCCTCCTGGTAGATCACCTGCCGGGCGAAGCTCAGCCCCATCCCGCCGTATTCGACGGGCCAGCTCGGTCCGGCGTACCCGGCGTCGAACAGCTCGGCCAGCCAGGCCTTCTGCCAGGCCAGCCGTTCGGTCGGGTCCTTGGGCCGACGGCCGGGGTGATGCTCCGTCAGGAAGGTTCGCAGGCGTGCCCGGAACTTCTCGTCGGTCTCGGTGACCGGGTCCTCACTGCGGTCCGGCACGGTCGACGTCACCCGGGTGCCTCCGGCGATCAACGCGGAGCCATGCGGATGGCGCCGTCGAGGCGGACGGTCTGGCCGTTGAGATAGGGGTTCTCGAGCATCTCCACGGCCAGGCGGGCGAAGTCGTCGGGGTCGCCGAGCCGTTTGGGGTGGGGCACGGTCGTGGCGAGGCCGTCGCGGATGTCGGCGCGCAGCCGGCCGAGCATGGGGGTGTCCATGATGCCCGGGGCGATGGTGTTCACGCGGATCTGCCAGCCGGCCAGATCGCGGGCGGCTACGAGGGTCATGCCGTGCACGCCCGCCTTGGCGGCGGTGTACGAGGTCTGCCCGATCTGACCGTCGAACGCGGCGACCGACGCGGTGAGGACGATGGCGCCGCGGTCGCCGTCGAGGACGTCGTTCTCGGCCAGGCGGGCGGCGGACAGGCGCAGCACGTTGTACGTGCCGATCAGGTTGACGCGGACGACCTCGGCGAAGGTGGCGAGGTCGCCGGGGGTGCGGTCACGGTCGATGATGCGGGTCCGGTCGCCACCGCGCCCGGCGCAGTGCACGACGAAGCGCAGCTCGCCGAGTTCCCGCGCGGTGTCCAGGGCGGCCGTGAGCTCGGTCTCGTCCGTGACGTCCGTGCGGACGAAGCGGGCGGCGTCACCGAGGTCGGCGACGGCCTTGACGCCCTGTTCCTCGGAGATGTCGGCGAGGACGACCCGGCCGCCGCGGTCGACGATGCGCCGCGCGGTGGCCAGTCCCAGTCCGGAGGCGCCGCCGGTGATCAGCGCCAGGGATCCGTCTGTCTGCATTCCCACTCCTCACAGGCCCAGGGACTTGCTGATGATGGTCTTCATGACCTCGCTGGTGCCGCCGTAGATCCGACTCACGCGGGCGTCGGCGTACAGCCGGGCGATCGGGGACTCGAGGATGTAGCCGTAGCCGCCGTGCAGTTGCAGACAGCGGTCGACCACGCGCCCTTGCGCCTCGGTGCAGAACAGCTTGGTCTTGGCCGCGTCCACCGGGCTCAGTCCGCCCGTGACATGTGCGGTGACCGCCGCGTCGAGCAGGGCCTGCGCGGCCTCCAACTCGGTTGCCATGGCGGCGAGTTCGAACTTCGTGTTCTGGAAGGCGGCGACCGGTCTGCCGAACACCGTCCGGTCGCGTACGTAGGTGACGGTCAGATCGATCGCGGCACGAGCCTGGGCGACGGCTCCGACCGCGATGGCCAGCCGTTCCTGGGCGAGGTTGCGGCCGAGGTGGGTGAAGGCCGCGCCTTCCTCGCCGAGAAGGTTGGCGGCGGGGACCCGGACGTCGGCGAAGGACAGTTCGACGGTGTCCTGGACGGTCAGGCCGATCTTCTCCAGCTTGCGGCCGACGGTGAAGCCGGGCATGCCCTTCTCCACCACCAGCAGGGAGAGGCCGGCCCGCCGGTCGTCCGGGTCGACCGCGGTGCGGGCGACGACGATCACCAGGTCGGCGTGGTGGCCGCCAGTGATGAAGGTCTTCGATCCGTTGATGACGTAGTGGGCGCCGTCGCGGACCGCCCTGCTCGTGATGCCGGCGAGGTCCGAGCCCGTGCCCGGCTCGCTCATCGCGACGGCGGTGTACAGGTCACCGGAGGCCAGTCCCGGGAACCAGCGGGCGCGCTGTTCGGCGCTCGCCAGACCCGTGAAGTACGGGACGACCACGTCCAGATGCGTGCGCAGACCGCCCAGGGTGACGCAGGCGCGGGCGCATTCCTCCTGGATCACGACGTTGAAGCGGTAGTCGTCCCGGCCGCCCCCGCCGTACTCCTGCGGGACGGCCGTGCCGATGATGCCGAGCTTGCCCATGGCGGTGAACAGGTCGCGGGGGACGAGACCGGCGCGCCGCCAGTCCTCGTACACCGGAGTCACCTCGCGGGCGATGAAGTCACGGACCAGGAGGCGGAAGTCCTCGTGGTCCTGTTCGAACAGGGTCCGGCGCATCGGATCTCCTTCGACTCGACCTATTCAGTATACGTAATTACCCTCCTCAGCACAGCAATGCGCCCCACGAGGCCGGGGGCCGCATGGGGCGCGGTGAATCAGTATCACTAAATCGGCGTCACCGAGGGTCAGTGCCACCAGGGGATCAGGGCGTCCAGGTGCCGGCGCATCCGGTGCCGGGCGACCCCGGCGTCCCCCTGCACGATGGCGTCGAGGATGCGCTGGTGGACGTGCTGGACCTCGTCGGCCGCCGTGTCGCCGGGGAGCGGCCGATCGTGGCCGGAGGCGTGCCGGCGGAACAGCTCGGTGATGATCGAGAGGAACAGCGACAGCACCGGGTTGTCGGCCAGCGCGGCCAGTTCGGTGTGGAAAAGGTCGGCCTTGCGCGGGTCGGCGGCCGGCCCTTCCGTCGCCCACTTGACGGCCTTCGTGAGGCGCTCGGCCACCACCGTGTCGCCGCCGGCGTGCCGGGCGGTCACCCGGGCGACGATGCCGAGTTCGACGGCGTTGCGGACGATCCGCAGGTCGTCGGCCGTGACGCCCTGGTACTCCAGGAACAGCGCCATCGTGTCGATGCTGGCCTGCGGTTCGGGGGCGGTGACGATCAGTCCGCCGCCGGGGCCGCGGCGCATCCGGGCGACCGAGTGGTATTCGAGGATCCGGACGGCCTCGCGCAGCACGGCCCGGCTGATCCCGTAGCGGGCGAGCAGATCGGTCTCCGAGCCGAGCACCGTGCCGGTCTGCCAGCCCCGCGCGGCGATGTCGTCGTGGATCCGGGCGGCGAGCACCTCGGCGAGCTTGGCCCGCGGCCCCTCGACCAGTTCGGGCTCGATCACCTGGCCCGAGATCCGTCGGCCGCGGCGCACCCGGTGTTTCTCGATCCAGGCGGCCACCGACTCCAGGTGCGCGGTGAGCGCCGTCTGGGCGCGTGCGCCGTCGTCGGAGATCACGGCGTCGACGACGGCGCCGTGTTCCGTGTGCGAGGTCTCCTTCGCCGCGTGCATCTCCGCCCTGGAGATCCGGCGGGAGGTGTGCGCGTAGCGCGCCGTGAGCCGGGTGAGCACGTCGATGAACAGGTGCAGCACCGGGTTCCCCGAGAGCTCGCCGAGGACGGGATGCAGCGGGTCCTGGGACTGGACACCCGGGTCGTCCCAGTGGTCGAGTTCGGCGTCGAGGGTGGCGCGGAGGGTACTGATTCCCTCCTCGGTGATCCGCTCGGCGGCGAGCCCGGCGGCGATCGGCTCCAGCAGGAGGCGGGCCTGGAGCAGGTCCGTGACGCTCGTCCCGATGTACTCGAGATAGATCACCATGGCGCGGGTCGCCGGGCCCGCGTCGGGTGCGCAGACGATCAGGCCGCCGTTCGGGCCGCGCCGCATCCTGGCGACCTGGTGGTGTTCCACCAGCCGGACCGCCTCGCGCAGCACCGCGCGGCTCACCCCCAGGCGCTCCCGGAGGTCCACCTCGGAGCCCAGCGACTCTCCGACGGGCCAGCCGCGTCGGATCACCGTCGCCTCGATACGCTGGGCGGTCTGCGCGGCCAGCTTGCCGACCGGGGTGCCGGTCTCGCCGTCGGCGGGCTCTCGGTCGACGGCAGTCGCCATGGGCCAACTCCTCTGGGGGGTATTGCGGATGCCCAGTCTATTCGCCGCGGGGGCGGAAGGCGTGCGGTTCGGGGGTGCGGGACGGAAATAGGGCTACTGTTTCCGGCGTAGGACGCTGGCGATCGGTTCGGCGACCCGGTTAGAGTGGCCTCATTTCGGGGCGCTGGTCGGCGCGCCCGGCTGTCCGAGGACAAGGAGCCCCTGCGATGCGACTGGAGTCCACGCCCGAGCTCGAGGCGTTCCGTCGGAAGGTGCGCGCGTTCGTCGCGGAGCACGCGCCCGGCGTCAAGGCGCACGCCGGGGTACGCGCGCCCGATCCGGAGCTCATGCCGGCGATCCGGGAGTGGACCGCGAAGCTGTACGAGGCGGGCTTCCTCGGGATCCACTGGCCGGCCGCGTACGGCGGCCGGCCCGACGCGCATCCCCTGGAACCGTCCGTCGTCGCCGAGGAGATCGCCCGCGCCCGCACCTGGCCGCCGGTCGGCGCGGCCTCGCTGGCCTCGGCCGCGCTGATCGAGCACGGCACCGACGAGCAGCGGGCGCGTTTCCTGCCGCGCATCCGCACCTGCGAGGACGTGTGGTGCCAGTTGTTCAGCGAGCCCGGTGCGGGCAGCGACCTGGCGGCACTGCGGACGCGGGCGCGCCTCGACGAGGACGGCGACGACGCGGTGTTCGTCGTCGACGGCCAGAAGGTGTGGACGACCAACGGCCAGCACGCCGACATGGGATACCTGCTCGCGCGCACCGATCCCGACGCCCCAAAGCACCGGGGCATCACGGCGTTCGCGCTGGACATGCGCGCTGTGGGGGTCGACGTCCGGCCGTTGCGGGAGATCACCGGGACCACCGACTTCAACGAGGTCTTCCTCGACGGTGTCCGGATCCCGGCCGCGAACGTGATCGGCCGGGTGAACGACGGCTGGCGGGTGGCGATGAGCAGCCTCGGCCACGAGCGCTCCGGTGTGGCGGCGCGCGGCGTCGAACTGCTCACGGTCCTGGACGACCTGCTGAGGCTCGCCGAGGAGACCCCGATCGGCGGCCGGCCCGCGCTCGACGACTCCGCGACCCGGCAGACGATCGGTGAACTCGCCACGCGGGTGCAGGTGAACGCCGCGATGACCGGTATGGCTCAGTCGCGGATGCTGCACCACACGGAGCAGCCCGCCGACGCACCGCTCGGCAAGATCTTCTTCAGCGAACTCAACCACGACCTGACCGACTTCGGCCTGCGTCTGCAGGGCACGGACGGGCTGCTCGTCGAGGGCGACGGGGACGCGGTGGCGGACGGCTGGTGGCAGGACGCGCACCTGTACTCCCGCGCGTACACGATCGCCGGAGGCGCGAACGAGGTGCTGCGCACCCAGGTGGCCGAGCGGGGACTCGGGCTGCCGCGCGAGCCCCGCTAGCTACTCCGCCCTCCTCAACAGCATCGCCCCCGACGGCACTCCCCCGCCCGCGGTGACCACCGCCATCCGGGCGTCCTCGACCTGGCGTCCTCGGGCGTCGCCGCGCAGTTGCAGCATGGCCTCGCGGACGAAACCGTAGCCGTGCAGCCGGCCCGCCGAGAGCTGGCCGCCGTGCGGGTTCAGCGGGAGGTCGCCGTCGAGGGCGATCGTCTTGCCGCCGGCGATGAAGTCGGTCGCCTCGCCCGGTCCGCAGAAGCCGAGGCCCTCGATCCAGGACAGGGCGTTGAAGGTGAACCCGTCGTAGAGCAGGGCGACGTCGACGTCGGAGGGGGTGAGGTCGGTGCGGGTCCAGACATGGGCGGAGGGGCCGTGGGACTGGGGCAGGTGGGTCAGGGTGTCCTGGTCCCAGCTGAGCCGTTCGAGGACGGCCGTGCCGACGGCCTCGACCAGGACGGGCGGCCGGGGGCGGTCTCGGGCGGTCTCGATCGCCGAGACGACGACGGCCACCGCCCCGTCGCACGGCACGTCGCAGTCGTAGAGCCCGAACGGTGTCGTGATCATGCGGGCGTCGAAGTAGTCGTCGAGGGTCATCGGGTCGCGGTGCAGCGCCTCCGGGTTGCGGGCCGCGCCCGCCCGGGCGGTGACGGCGACGGCGCCGAGCGCCTCGCGGCCGACGCCGTAACGGTGCAGGTAGTGCGAGGCGTTGCAGCCGATCCACTGGGCGGCCGACATGGCTCCGAAGGGGGCGCGGAACTCGAACATCCCGGTGGCACGGCCACCGCCGGCCGTCCACTGACCGGAACGGACCAGCGCGCCGTGGGAGGACTCCCAGACCGTGCGGAAGCACAGGACGTGTCGGCACAGCCCGGCGGCGACCGCGAGCATGCCGGCGGTGATCGAGCCGATCTGGCCCGGCACTTCGCGTGCGCCGTTGACCCAGGTGGGGCGCAGTTGCAGGGCCTCGGTCAGGGCGGTGATGCCGCCCTCGCTCATGCCGTCGGGGCTCGCTCCGGGGTAGGTGGAGAGCCCGTCGATGTCGTCCAGGTCCAGCCCCGCGTCCGCGACGGCGGCCAGGCAGGCGTCGACGGTGAGGGAGAGCGGGTCGACCATCAGGCGGCGTCCCACCCGCGACTGGCCGACGCCGGTGAGCGCGACCCTGTCCTCGTACTTCCGCGGGGAAGCCATGGGACGCGCGCGAACATCGCGGGGCTTGGGCAGCGGGCCGGGGCCTTCGGCGGCCTCGGTCTCCGGGTCGGGCTCGAACAGGGGGACGTACACGCCCTCTTCGAGCTGCTCGAACCGCACCCGGACGCGCATGCCGACGCGCACCTCGTCGGGGTCGCAGTCCACGATGTTGGTGGTCAGGCGCGCCCGGTCGTCCTCGGCGAGGGCGACCACGGCGACGACGTACGGCGGCGGGAACCTCGGCAGCCAGGTCTGGTGGTTGACGCTGAAGCCGACGACCACCGCCCGGCCCGAGACGGGGGCGAGTGCCACGGCGCGGCTGCGGCAGGAGGGGCACACCGGCAGCGGCGGGTGGAAGTACCGTTCGCAGTCCGCGCAGTGGGAGATCCTGAGCAGGCCGTCGGCCCCGGAGCGCCAGAACTCGGCGCTGGCGAGGGTGGGTTGGGGCAGCGGTCGTTCGATCCCGGTCATCGCACCAGCTCGAGGATCGTGGCGTTCGCGGTGCCGCCGCCCTCGCACATGGTCTGAAGTCCGTAGCGGAGGTTCTCGCGCCGCATCCGGGCCAGGAGTTGTCCGGTCCCGGGAGATGCTTGACACTTCGATCCCAGCTGATGGTTGACGGTGGCCGTGATCGGCTTTGCTGTGCGCGTCGTTGCGGTGCGTGTGGGGAGGCCGGGATTGGCTCTGGTGGAGTTGTCGGTTGTCGAGCAGAGATACCGGGCTGTTCTGGCGGTGCTGGCGGGTGCGACGGTGACGGAGATCGCCGCTCAGCTAGGTGTTTCCAGGCAGACCGTGAGCGGGTGGAAGTCCCGGTATGCCGCGTCGGGCCTGGCTGGACTGGCGGACCGTTCCCGTAGGCCGGCTTCGTGTCCGCATCAGGCGTCTGCCGAGGTGGAGGCGGCTGTGTGTGAGCTGCGGCGCAAGCATCCCCGGTGGGGGCCGCGGCGGATCGCTCATGTGCTGGAGCGGTCCGGGGAGGTGAGCCCGGTGCCGTCACGGATGACGGTGTATCGGATCCTGGTGCGGCATGGGCTGGTGGAGCCGGGGGTCAGGCGCCGGAAGCGGTCGGATTACAAGCGCTGGCAGCGGGACCGTGCCATGCAGTTGTGGCAGATGGACATCGTCGGCGGGGTGATGCTGGTCAACCCGGTCACCGGCGAGCTGACCGAGGCCAAGGTCGTGACCGGCGTGGATGACCATTCCCGGTACTGCGTGATCGCATCGGTGGTCGAGCGGGCGACCGGCCGGGCGGTCTGCGCGGCGTTCGCCCAAGCCTTGCAGACGTTCGGGGTGCCGGAAGAGGTGCTCACGGACAACGGCAAACAGTTCACCGACCGGTTCGGGCAGGGCGGTGAGGTGCTGTTCGACCGGATCTGCCGGGAGAACGGGATCGCGCACCGGCTGACCCAGCCGGCGTCGCCGACCACGACGGGCAAGGTCGAGCGGTTCCATCAGACGCTGCGGCGTGAACTCCTCGACGACTGCGGCGCGTTCGAGAGCATCGCAGCGGCTCAGGCGGCGCTGGATGCGTGGGTGGAGGAGTACAACTCCGAGCGGCCGCACCAGGCCCTGGACATGCAGTCCCCGGCGGACCGGTTCACCCCGGTTCCCGAGCAGGAACGGGACGTGCTGAGCCTGAGGATCCCTGGAGTGCTTGCCCTGGTGCCGCAGCAGCGGACGGCGCCTGTGGTGGTCCCGGATCCGGCCGAAGCGGTGCCTGTTCCCGCCCCTCCCGAGGTGGTGCCGGCGGACGAGGGCGGGCCGGTGGAGTTCGAGCGGGTGGTGCCTGCGAGTGGGAATCTGCAGGTGGCGGGCAAGCAGTTCTGGCTCAGTCCGGCCCGCTCGGGGCTGACGGTGACGTTCTGGGCCGACACCTCGGTGATCCATGTGCTGGTCGCGGGGACGCGGATCAAGACCGTGCGCTCGCACCTGTCCGTCTCTGATCTGGCGGTGCTGGCGGCCCGGGGAGGACGTGCGGCCGGCCCGGCACCGCTGCCTGTCGGCGACGGGGCGGCGTTCGAGGTGGACCGGGTGGTGAACAACAGCGGGCTGGTGGGCCTGGGCGGGCACCAGGTGCTGGCCGCGGAGATTCTCGGCGGCCGCCAGGTGGGCATCCGGATAGACGGTGAGACGCTGTCGTTCTTCGACCTGTCCTCGCGGGAGCTGCTGCGGGTGCGGCCCAACCCGCTCAGCTCCGACGAAGTCCAGCGTCTGCGCGGTCTGCGGCCCGCAGGCCCGCCGCCCAGGCCGAGCGTGGAGCCGGTGCGGGTGCAGCGGCGGATCAGCGCTGTGGGCACGATCATGGTCTGCCGCCAGAGCGTCTCCCTCGGCCGCCCCTACGCAGGCCAGACGGTGACCGTGCACGTGTCGGACGCGACCCTCACCGTCCACCTGGACGGCCAGGTCCGCGTCATCCAGCGCACCACCGACATTCCCGTCCGCCACGTGAAGGCGAACAAACCCCGTGAAGTTTCCGATGTTGTCTAGGCCCACCGTCAAGCATCACCTGGGACCAGAACGTCAGCCATCACCTGGGACTAGACAATCCGGGCCAGGAGTCGCGTCATCAGGATGGCGCCGGAGCCGCCGAGCGGGTGACCGACCCCGATCGCCCCGCCGAGCGGGTTGAGCCGCTCGGGATCGGCGCCGGTCTCGGCCAGCCAGGCCAACGGCACTGGTGCGAACGCCTCGTTGACCTCGTACACACCGATGTCGTCGATGGACAGTCCGGAGCGGCGCAGCACCTTCTGGGTCGCGGGGATCGGGCCGAGCAGCATCGTGATCGGGTCCGCGCCGCTGACCGCTCCGCAGTGGTAGCGGGCGATGGGAGTCAGGCCCAGTTCACGGGCCCGCTCCGGGGTGGTGACGAGCAGGGCGGCCGCGCCGTCGGAGATCTGCGAGGAGTTCCCGGCGTGGATCACGCCGTCCTCCTTGAACGACGGCTTGAGGCCGGCGAGCTTCTCCACCGAGGTTCCGCGTCGCAGCCCCTCGTCCACGCGGAACTTGGTGCCGTCGGCCTCGATCGGCACGGTGTGGTCGTCGAAGACGCCCGCGTCGGTCGCGGCGGCGGCCTTGGCGTGCGACTCGGAGGCGAACTCGTCGAGGCGGGTGCGGGTGAATCCCCAGCGTTCGGCGATGAGTTCGGCGCCGATGCCCTGGCTGAACCCGGATCCGTCGTAGCGGGCGATCGCGGCGGGGCCGTACGGCTGTCCCGTGGTCCGGTGCGAGCCGAGCGGCACCCGGCTCATGGTCTCGACGCCGCCCGCGACCACGAGGTCGTACTGGCCCGCCATGACGGCGTGCGCGGCCTGGTCGACCGCCTGCTGGCTGGAGCCGCAGGCCCGGTTGACCGTGACGGCCGGGACGTGTTCGGGCCAGCCGGCGGCGAGTACGGCGAACCGGCCCACATTGCTGGACTGGTCGCCGATCTGGGTCACACAGCCCCAGACCACGTCGTCCACCGTGCCGGGGTCGATGCCGGTGCGCTCGACGAGGGCCTTGAGCACCTCGGCCGACAGATCCGCCGCGTGCACCGAGGCGAGCGAACCGTTGCGCTTGCCGATCGGGGTGCGTACGGCGTCGACGATGACGGCGTCTCGCATGGCAACTCCTTCGTCAGGTCAATTCGGGGAACCGCACGCCCCAGTCCCGGAACACGGCTTGGGTGTCGGCGCCGACAGTCGGTGCCACACGGCCCGCGCTCGACGGGGTCGCCGAGAACCGGGGCGCGGCGGCGGGCTGGACCACTCCGTCGCGGGCGAACAGGCTGCCGCGTGCGGCGAGATGCGGGTGGGCGGCCGCCTCCGTGAGGCTCAGGACGGGCGCCACGCAGGCGTCGGTGCCCTCGAAGAGCTCCGCCCACTCGTCCCGGGTGCGCTCCGCGAAGCGTGTCGCCAGCAGCTTCCGCAGCCGCGGCCAGGTCGAGCGGTCGTGCTGCCGGTCCGGGTCCACGTCCAGGTCGAGCAGTTCGACCAGGCGTCGGTAGAACTTGCGCTCCAGCGCGCCGACGGCCACATGTCGGCCGTCCTTGGTCTCGTAGACGGCGTAGAAGGGCCAGCCGCCGTCGAAGCGGTTGACACCCCGTTCGTCGCTCCACTCCTCGCGTGCGAGTTTGGCGAAGGTGCTGGCGAGGAGGTGTGCGGTGCCGTCGACGATGGCCGCGTCGACGACCTGGCCGCGGCCGGTGCGGGCGGCGGCGTGCAGGGCGGCCAGGACGCCGATGACGAGGTAGCAGCCGCCGCCCCCGAAGTCGCCGACGAGGTTCAGCGGAATCTGCGGCGGGCCGTCCGCGTCCCCGACGGCGCCGAGCGCGCCCGTCAGCGCGATGTAGGTGATGTCATGTCCGGCCGCGGCTGCGAGGGGTCCTTCCTGGCCCCAGCCGGTCATCCGGCCGTAGACCAGGCGGGGGTTGCGGGCCAGGCAGTCGTGCGGGCCGATGCCCAGCCGTTCGGTGACGCCGGGGCGGAACCCCTCGATCAACACGTCCGCGCGCTCGACGAGTTGGAGGAGCGCGGTGGTCGCGGCCGGGGCCTTCAGGTCGAGTACGACCGACCGCTTGCCCCGGTTGAGCACGTCCGCCGGGCCGCCCGCGTCCGGTTCGTCCGCCCGCCCGGGCCGGTCCACCCGGACGACCTCCGCCCCGAGGTCGGCCAGGAGCATCCCGGCGAACGGCCCCGGTCCGATGCCGCCGAGTTCGACGACCCGGCAGCCGGCCAGCGGGCCTGTCCCCGGCACCGTCAGCGTCCCTTCCAGACCGGCGCCCGCTTCTCGGCGAACGCGGTGGCCCCCTCGCTCGCGTCCTCGGACCGGAACACGGGCTCGGCGATGTCGAAGGACTCGGCCCATCCCTCCTCGAGGGTCCAGTCGGCGGCGGAGCGTGCGATGCGTTTGGTCGCCTCGACGGCGAGGGGGCCGTTCGCCGCGATGGTCCGCGCGAGTTCCAGCGCGCCCTCCAGCGCGCCGCCCTCGTCGGTGAGCCGGTTGACCAGGCCGACCTCGGCGGCCCGGACCGCGCTGATCGGTTCGCCGGTCAGCAGCAGCTCCAGCGCGATCGCGTACGGGATCCGGCGGGGCAGTTGCAACGCCGCGCCCGCGCGGGCGACCAGCGACCGCTTCACCTCCGGCACCCCCAGCCGCGCCGAGCGGGACGCGACGACGAGGTCGCAGGCCAGCAGCAGTTCGAAGCCGCCGGCCAGCGCCCAGCCCTCGACCGCGGCGATCAGCGGTTTGCGCGGTGGGGTCATGCTGATCCCGCACAGGCCGCGGCCCGGGATCGCCGGGGTCTCGCCGCGCAGCCACGCCTTGAGGTCCATTCCCGCCGAGAACGTGCCGCCGGCGCCCGTGAGCACACCGGCCCACAGTCCGTCCGTCTCGTCGAGTTCGTCCACCGCTGCCGCCACACCGGAGGCGACCCCGGCGTCCAGGGCGTTCTTCACCGCCGGGCGGTTGATCGTGATGACCTGGACCGGGCCGCGCCGCTCCACCAGTACCTCGTCCGACACCTTGTCTCCTCCTGTGTTGTTCTCAGTCGCCGGTCACCGCGAACCGGGCCAGTTCATGGGCGACCATGCCGTCCAGGTCGTTCGCGGGCGGTGCCGGGAGCTCGACGGCGTGGTCGCGGGTCGGCAGCAGGACGACGGCCGTGCCGGGGGTGGTGACCTCTCCCCGCTGGTTCTCGCAGCGCACCTCGATGTGCACCTCGGCCCGCCCGTCCGCCTGGCGCTTGTCGACGACCGTGCCGCGCACCCAGGTGGTGTCGCCTAGGTAGTTGAACCGGCGGTGCTCGCAGCGCAGTTTCCACAGCCAGCCGTCGTCCCCGATCCAGTCGGTGAGCAGATGGCACAGCCAGGTCTCGCGCATGCCGCCGTAGTCGTAGGGGTTCGGCAGCCCGAGTTCCTTGGCCCGCTCGGGCTCCCAGTGCAGGCGCTGCACGGTGTCCGGTACGTTCAGCGCGTTGGGCGGGTAGAGCCCGGGGGCCTTGCGCCGGACGCGCGCGGCGATCCCGAAGGTCCCGGGCGGGGTGAGCTGCATGCCCCAGCCCAGATGCCAGACGACCACGTCCGTGGTGGTGAGCGGCCCTTTCACCCGGGGCTGCAGTTCCTCGCCGATCTCGACGTCCTCCCAGTGGCGCGGCTCGGCGCCGCGCCGGGTCTCCGCCGCGTACGCCGCGTCGATCTCGGCGAGTTGCCCGGCCGTGTAGGGCTGCTGCGCGAGCTGTTCCTTGGCGCGCTTCCTCGACGTGTGCCGCTCGGCGTTGATCCAGGTGCCGCGCCGCAGGGCGTGCATCTCGCCACGGCCGTTGGCATAGAGGTAGTCGCGCACGACGTGTGCGGTGCGCCCGCCGAAGCTGCTGCGCTTGAGCCGTACGCCGACCTGGGTCTGCAACACCCGGCAGCGGTCGCCGAGTTGGAGGGGACGCCACCATTCGAACTCCATCACCGCCTGGTAGGAGCCCAGTCCGGCGAACGGGTCGCCCTTGAGCAGCGCCTTGGTCCGCGGGTCCGGGGCGGGCGCGGCGTCCTGGCCCATCGTGTAGAGGAAGGCGGGCGGGGCGACGAGGGATCCCCAGCGGGTCTTCGCCGCGTACTCGGGGTCGCAGTAGAGCGGGTTGTCGTCGCCGTAGCCGTACGCGAAGTGCCGTGTCCCGTCCCAGGTCACCTCGTAGTTGTGCGGGGGGTTGCGCTGCGGCTCGGGTACGCCGAGGCGGCGGCGGGAGCGCTCGACCGCCTCCTCGGTCAGGACGCCGAACCCCTTCTCCTCCTGCGTGCTCGTCATCGCAGATCCTCCTTGACACGTTCGGGCTCCGCGAGCGCGAGCCGGGCCCGGACCAGCTCCAGCAACTCCACGCGGCTCACCTTGCTCGAGGGGGTCCGCGGCAGTGCGTCGAGGACGACGATGTGGGACGGCACTTCGTAGGGGGTGAGCCGGGTCCGGCAGAGTTCGATGAGTTCGGCGGTGGTGGGCGCGGTGCGCCCCGGCTCGGCCACGACCGCCGCGACGGGCACCTCGCCGAGCCGCGGGTCGGGCAGCCCTGCCACGGCCGCCTCCCGCACCGCCGGATGCGTCTCCAGGACGCGTTTGACCGTCTCCGGCTGCACCTTGAAGCCGCCGCGGATGATGGCGTCGTCGGCACGCCCCTCGATCCACACGAACCGGTCGGCGTCCAGCCGGGCCAGATCGCTGGTGCGCACCCATGCCCGGGCGCCGCCCGGGCTCTGCTCGGTGCGGACCTCCAGCCGGCCGGTCGTCCCGACGGGCAGTTCGACGCCGTCCTCACCGGTGACCCTCAAGTCGACGCCGGGGAAGGCGCGTCCGGCGCTGCCGGCCTTGCGCTCCCACCAACGCTCGTGCAGCGGCAGCGTCCATCCGGCGACCGCTCCGGCGAACTCGGTGGCCCCGTAGGTCATCAGAACGGGGATGCCGTAGGTGCGGTGGAACGCGTCGGCGAGTTCGGGCGGACAGGGGGCCGTGCCCGAGGTGACGACCTCGAGACTCGCCAGCCGCTCCTTCGGCACGTCCGCGTCGAGCACGGCGCGGATCGCGGCGGGTACCAGGCTCGTCGCCCGCAGCCGGTGCCGTTCCACGGAGCTCGCCCAAGGTTCGACGGCGAACTTGGGCAGCAGGAGCATGCGGCGCCCGGTGGCGAGGCAGGCGAGCGCCCGCCACAGCCCTCCGATGTGCACGAGAGGGCTGGCGACCAGCGACGCCGACCGCGAGAGCAGCCTGCCGGACTTCGGGGTCTGGCCGCCGGAGACGAGCGCCTGGTCCAGCTGGCCGATGCGCAGGTGCACCCGTTTCGGGGGGCCGGTGGTGCCGGAGGTGAGCATCTCCACGGCGACGCCCGGGTTGGCCGGTGCGTCGGCGGGCGCGGTGCCGCCCGCAGGGCGCAGTGCGCCGTCGGTGTCCAGCGCCAGGGCCGCGCCGTGGGCCGTCATGGCGGCGAGGACGCCCTCGCGGGCGAGGGGCTCGGGACCGGAGACGACGACGGGAGGCGCGGAGCGGTCGATGTCGGCGGCCAGTCGCGCGGCGGGCTGGAGCGGGCTGAGCATCACCAGGCAGCGCCCGGAGGCGATCACCGCGGCGACGACGGCGACGTGCTCGGGCCGGTTCTCCAGGACCAGACCGACACGGGCGCCGGTGCGCAGACCGGCCGCGTCGAGCGCGTCGACGACCGTCCGTGCGATCTCCTGGACCTGCCCCCAGGTCCACCAGTCCCCGTGGTGCTCGATCGCCTCGGCGTCGGCGGGCGCTTCGGCCAGCAGGCGGGTCAGGCGGTCACGAATTCCCACGTGATCAGCCTCTCGATCATGATCAGCCTTTCGGCAGGACGGTCAGGACAGTGCGGTCAGGACAGCCAGGAGAATCAGAGGGTCGGGAGGGTCGGGAGGGTCGGGTCAGCGGTGTCGGATTCCGACCAGGTCGGCCAGCCGGGCCCGGTGCGCCGCCGGGTTCCCGAACAGCTGCTCCGACGACTTCGCACGCTTCAGGTACAGATGCGCGTCGTGCTCCCACGTGTAGCCGATGCCGCCGTGGATCTGGATGTTCTCCTTGGCGGCGTGGGTGAAGGCGTCCGCGCAGTACGCCGCCGCGAGGGCCGCGGACACCGCCAGTCCGGACACCGGCGGCCCGGATCCGCCCTCGGCGGCCACGGACGCCGCGTGGTAGGCCGCCGACCGGGCGGCCTCCACCTTGACCAGGGTGTCGGCGCACTTGTGCTTGATCGCCTGGAACGATCCGATGGGGCGGCCGAACTGGGTCCGGACCTTCGCGTACTCCACCGCGCCGTCCAGACACGCCTGGGCCCCGCCGACCTGCTCGGCGGCCAGCGCGACGACCGCGAGGTCGAGCACGGTGAGCAGATACGCCGACGCGTCCCCGTCCGGCCCGACCCGCAGCGCCGGCGCGCCGTCGAGGTCGACGCGCCCCAGGTGCCGGGTCGGATCGAGCGTCTCCAGCCTGGTGCGGGTCACTCCGGGCGCCGCGGCGTCGACGGCGAACAGCGCGGGTCCGGTGTCGGCGCGTGCCACGACGAGCAGCAGGTCGGCGGTGTGGCCGTCGACGACGAACATCTTGGTGCCGGACACCGTCCAGCCGTCCCGGCCGTCGTCGCCACCGGGTGCCGCCCGGGCCGTGACGTCCGCCGGCAGCCAGGATCCGCTCGCCTCGGCGAGCGCGAGAGTGGCGGTGAGCGAGCCGTCGGCGATCGCGGGCAGCCAGCGTGCCTTCGCCGCGGCGTCTTCGGAGACCGCGAGGGCCTGTCCCGCGAGGGCCACGGTCGCGAAGTACGGCGACGGCAGCAGTGCCCGTCCCGTCTCCTCCAGCACGATCCCCAACTCGACCGGGCCGCCGCCGGATCCGCCGTACTCCTCGGGCAACGCCAGCCCGTGCAGCCCGAGTTGTCCGGCCATCTGCCGCCACAGCTGCGGATCGTGCCCCTCGTCGGACTCCATCCAGCGGCGCACCGCCGCGCTCGGCGCCTTGTCCGCCAGGAAGCGGCGCAGGGTCGTGCGGAGCTCCTCCTGCTCCTCGGTGAACGTCAGTCCCACGTCGGCGCCTTCGAGCGCAGGTAGGCGTCGAAGTCCGGCATCCGGGACCGTTCGACGATCTCGATCCGTACGCCGGAGGGATCCAGGTGGTAGGCGAAGATCGACGGCGCACCGTCGACCAGCGCACAGGCCTCCAGCGCGAACCCCGCCTCCTCCAGCCGCTTCGACGTCGTCGGGACGTCGTCGCAGAAGTAGCCGAGGTGATGTTCGGCCGCGGTCCAGGGCGTCCCCGGGATCTCCTGCACGAGTTCGATGTACGGGGCGTCCAGCGAGTACGCGTACCGCAGCGGGAGCACGCGGTCGCCGTCCGCCAGTCGGACCGGCAGTTCGGCGGACATGGTCTCGGTCCACCGACAGCCCGCGACCTCGCTCATCCGGGTCTTCGCCGCCTCGATGTCCGGGACGACGATTCCGGTGTGGTAGAGGTCCGTTGCCCTGAGGGGGTGCGTCATGGCGTCTGTCCCCACTCCAGCCGGAGCTGCTTGATTCCGTACATGTTCCCGTGCTGTTCGAGGTCCTGACCGGGTGTGATCCGGTAGTCGGGGACCCGCCGGTGCCACTCCTCGACAGCCACGTTCAGTTCGAGGCGGGCGAGGTGCGAGCCGAGACAGCGGTGCGGGCCCGAGCCGAACGCGATGTGGTTGGTGGCCTTGCGGTGCAGGTCCACCTCCAGCGCGTCGTCGAAACGGCCGGGGTCGCGGTTGGTGACCGCGAGCGGGAGCATCACCATTTCGCCGGCCGTGACCGGGCAGCCGCCGATCTCGACGTCCCGCATCGCCTTGCGCGCCGGGACGACGAACGAGTAGACGCGGAGGATCTCCTCCACCGCGGTCGCGACGAGCGACGGGTTGGCGACGATCGCCTTGCGCTGATCGGGATGCGCGGCGAAGTGGTACAGCGCCCAGCCGATCGAGATCGGGACGGTGTCGAAGCCGGCCTGGAACAGCAGGATGCAAAAGGCGTGCATGTCCCGGTCGCCGATCGGCTCGCCGTCGATCGTCCAGGTCATCGCCCTCGACAGCAGGTCGTCGCGGGGAGACTCGCGGCGCAGGGCGATCTGCTCCTCGAAGTAGTCCGACACGGCGTTCATGGCGCTCATCTGCCGGTTGCCGTCGGGATCCTCGCCGTAGGAGAGGTGCAGCAGGTCGTGCACCCAGTCGAGGAAGCGAGGCAGGTCCTCCTCGGGCAGGCCCATCAGGCGCATGAAGATGAGCGTCGGGAAGCGGCGGGCGAACGCGTCGAGGACGTCGGTGCCGCCGCTGTCCTTCAGCTCGTCGATCAGAGCGGACGCGACCTGCCGGATCTCCGGCTCACGGGCGGCGACGGTCTTCGGCGAGAAGGCGCTGCCCAACAGGCGCCGCCAGGTGGTGTGCAGGGGCGGGTCCAGCATCTCGGGGATCCACAGGAACCTCGGGTTCGGCTCCAGCGCGGTCACGGACGTGTTCGAGAACGTCCGCCAGTCCTGCAGCGCCTTCTGTACGGCCTCGCCCTCGGTGACGACCCAGTAGCCCCGCGCGATGGTGCTGCGGAACCCGGAGTGGGTGCGGGCCATCTCGTCCCATCGGTGCTGGTGGCTCAGCACCGGGCCGCCGAGCCGGTTGTCGAAGTGGTACGCGGGTACGCCCGCGTGGGTCCCGTCGGGTTCGAGTGTCGCGCTCATCACGGCTCCTCTCTTGCGGTCTTCACATCGCCGCGCCGTCGATGCGTACGGTCTTCACGTCGCCGCGCCTTCGATCTTCAGCGCGATCAGCTCCTCGTCGCCGAGGCCGAGCGAGCGCAGGACCTCGTCGGTGTGTTCCGCGAACTGCGGTGCGCGGGTCAGGGTGACCGGCGTCTCGTCGAACTGGACCGGGCTGGCCACGAGTTCACGGTCGACTCCGTCCGCGTCCACGACCGGTGCGACGAGGCCGTTGGCGCGCAACGCGGGGTCCTGGCCGACCTCCCACGCGTTCTGGACGGCCGCCCACTGCCCCTCCCCGCGCGCGAGGATCTCGGTCCACTCCGCGAAGGGCCGGGCCGCCATGAGGTCGGCGACGATCTGCGCGGCCTCCCTCGCGTTGGCCATCAGCTTCTCGGTGCTGTCGAAGCGTTCGTCGGCGCTCAGCTCCTCGCGGCCGGCGAGCTTGCAGAACTCCGCCCAGTACCGGCCGGGTTGGAGCATCGACAGTTCGATCCACCGTCCGTCCGAGGTGCGGTAGGCGCCGATCAGCGGGTTGGTGGCCGAGCCGTGTCGTGGCGGGGTGTTCACCGGGAGCGGGCCGCCGGTCAGCAGCGCGAGGTTGACCGTGAACTGGGTCGCCCAGGCGCCGACGCCGAGCAACGACACGTCCACGACGGACGGTCGGCCGGTCATGGCACGGGAGTAGAGGGCGGCGGCGATGCCACCGGCGATCGTCATGCCGCCCATCGCGTCACCGTAGGCGCCGGCGGGCATTCGCGTCATACGGTCCGCGCCGGGCGGGGTGACTCCGGCGGCGCTGCCGCCGCGCGCCCAGAAGGCCGTGCTGTCGTAACCGCCCTTGCCGGCTTCCTCGCCGCGCGTGCCGAAGCCGCTGCCCCGCACATAGATGATGTCCGGGTTGACCGCCCGTACGTCGTCGAGGTCGATCCGCAGCTTGGCGCGCGCCTCGGGCAGGAAGTTCGTGAGGAAGACGTCGCTCTCACGGATCGGCTCGTCGAGCACCTTGCGGGCGGACGGCTTCTCCAGCGCGAGCCCGACGCTGCGTTTCCCCCGGTTGGGACCCTCCATGATCGGGAAGAAGGACGACCCCTCGCTGGCGGCCTCGTAGCCGAGCACCCGGACCAACCCCCGCTGGGCGTCGCCCCGTTCGGCGTGCTCGATCTTGATCACGTCGGCGCCCCAGTCCGCGAGCACGGCGCCCGCCGCCGGGACGAAGGTGAACTGCGCGACTTCGAGGACGCGAACGCCCTCCATGGGCCTCTGCATCGACCAACTCCTCATACTCAATATGCCGTCACGCGCTCCGAGTATGGACCGACCCCCGCTAAAAAGTATACTGTTTTGCCGTCACTCACCAACCTTCCGGAGAGCCGATGCTGGACTTCTCGACCGAACCCGAGTTCCAGGCCAAGCTGGACTGGGCGGCAGCCTTCGTACGGCAGGAGGTCGAACCGCTCGACCTCCTCTTCCCCCACGGCGGCGATCCGTACGACACGCGCAACGAGAAGGCCCGCGCGATCCTGAGGCCGCTGCAGGAGCAGGTCCGCCGGCAGGGACTGTGGGCCTGCCACCTCGCCTCCGAACTGGGCGGGGCGGGGTACGGACAGGTGAAGCTCGCCCTCCTCAACGAGATCCTCGGCCGCTCCTACTGGGCCCCGACGGCGTTCGGCACCGCCGCCCCGGACACCGGGAACGCCGAGATACTCGCCATGTTCGGCACCGACGAACAGAAGGCCCGCTATCTGCGGCCGCTGCTCGACGGCGAGATCGTGTCCACCTTCTCGATGACGGAACCGCAGGCCGGGGCCGATCCGAAGGAGTTCACCTGCCGCGCCCGGCGCGACGGGGACACGTGGGTGATCGACGGGGAGAAGTGGTTCTCCTCCAACGCCCGGTACGCGGCGTTCCTCATCGTCATGGCCGTCACGGATCCGGACGCGCCGCCGCACGCCCGGATGTCGATGTTCGTCGTGCCGGCCGAGACACCCGGCATCGAGATCAAGCGCAACGTCGGCACGATGGACGAGCGGGACTCCCTCGAGGAGGGCATCCACGCCTACATCCGCTACCACCAGGTCCGGGTCCCGCTCGACGCCATGCTGGGCGGGCCCGGCGAGGGCTTCAAGGTCGCTCAGGCCCGCCTCGGCGGCGGCCGGGTCCACCACGCCATGCGCACGGTGGGCAAGTGCACCCGGGCCTTCGACATGATGTGCGAGCGCGCGCTGTCCCGGCGAACACAGGGCACTCTTCTCGCCGACAAGCAGGCCGTGCAGCAGTTCATCGCGGACTCGTGGGTGGAGCTGCAGCAGTTCCGGCTGCTCGTGCTGCACACCGCCTGGATCATCGACACCCAGCCGCACGGCGCGGCCCGCACGCAGATCGCCATGTGCAAGGTCCAGACGGCGAAGGTGCTGCACGACGTCATCCAGCGCGCCCTGCATCTGCACGGCTCGCTGGGCACCACCAACGAGCTGCCGCTCGCGAAGTGGTGGATGGCCGCGCCGAACCTCGCCCTCGCCGACGGCCCGACCGAGGTGCACCGCACCACGATCGCCAAACAGCTCCTGAAGAACTACCAGTCGGCCGAGGGGCTGTTCCCCAGCGAGCACATCCCGCCGAAGCTGGATGCCGCCCGCAAGCGGTACGCACACATCCTGGGGGACGACAGCCTCACCGGCCGGGTGGACGCATGAACGCCGGGCCTGAGACGCGGGGGCGTGGGACGGGCGGGCGTGACGCCAAGTCCATCGCGCCGGCGGACCTGTTCGACCTGTCCGGCAAGGTCGCGCTGGTCACCGGCGGCAGCCGGGGCCTGGGCCTGGAGATGGTGCGGGCCTTCGCCACGGCGGGCGCGGACGTGGTGATCGCCAGCCGCAAGCTCGACGCCTGTGAGACGGTCGCCGCGGAGGTTCGCGCGCTGGGCCGACGAGCGTTGCCGGTCACCGCCCACGTGGGTCACTGGGACGACCTCGGCCGCCTCGCCGACACCGCGTACGAGGAGTTCGGACAGGTCGATATTTTGGTCAACAACGCGGGTATGTCGCCGCTGGCGCCGTCGTCGGCGGAGACCGGCGAAGAGCTGTTCGACAAGGTGATCGGGGTCAACTTCAAGGGCCCGTTCCGGCTCGCCTCACTGGTCGGGCAGCGGATGGCCGACGGGGGCGGGGGTTCGATCATCAACGTCTCCTCCTCGGGAGCGCTGCTGCCCCAGCCGCGGTTCGGCCCGTACGCCGGGGCCAAGGCCGCGCTCAACACGCTGACGACCGTCTTCGCCCTGGAGTTCGGTCCGACGGTGCGGGTCAACACCATCTCGGCGGGTCCCTTCCTCACCGACATCTCCAAGTCCTGGTCGCCGGAGAAGCGGCAGAACACGCGCAGCGCGATCGGCCGGCCCGGGCGCCCGCAGGAGATCATCAGCACCGCGCTGTACCTGGCCAGTGACGCCTCCAGCTACACCACGGGGTCGCTGATCCGGGTGGACGGCGGGCTGTACTAGACAGCTGTACCGGATCAGGTGAGCAACTCCGTCGCCTCGGCCATCAGCACCGGCAGCGCGGGCAGCATGCGCCGGTGCATGTCGGTCAGCCGCCCCGCCTTGCGGCCTCGTTTGATCAGCAGCGCGGTCGCGGCGGACTCCTTGTACTTGGTCAGCGCCTCGAACCACGGCAGATCGCGCAGCGGTTCGCCCCGCGCCTGCTGGTAGGCGTCGATGAGTTCGGCCTTGCCGGGCATCCCGGTCGGCTCGTCCGACGGGGATGCCGGGTGCCGCGCCTCATCGGTGAAGAAGGTCAGCCAGGTCATGTCGACCCGGGGATCGCCGAGCGACCAGATCTCCCAGTCGATGATCGCCGTGACCGATTCCGCCTCGCACAGCGTGTTCCCGAGCCGGTAGTCGCCGTGTGTGAAGACGGGCGTCAGCGCGGCGGGCATCGTGGCGTGCAGCCGCCGCGCGAGCGCCTCGTGACCGTTGCGCAGGTCCTCGGGGACGGTCGTGAACGCCCGTGTCCAGCGGTCGATCTCGGCGCCGAGCGTGACGACCGGCTCCGCCGCCAGCGGCGTCCGCAGCGGATCCACGCGGTGCAGGTCGGCGAGCATCCGGGCCGCGTCCAGGGCACGGGAGCGCACCTGGCCGGCGGGCAGGGTGCCGCGCGGCACGAGGACCGGTTCCACGCACTGTCCCGGCACCAGTTCCATCGCCACGAACGGCTGGATCGCCACAGGCGCCCCCGCGTCGTGGAAGAGCACCCGCGGCACCCGCACCCCGGGCTGCCCCGCCAAGGCCGCCATGAGCCGGGCCTGACGCAGCACGTCCCGGTTGCGGACCGGTTCGAGGCCGGGCGGGGCGACCTTGAGGACGACGCGCTCGTGGCCGTCCGGGACACCCGACAGTGCGGCGACGTACGTCAGGCTCGACGTGCCGCCGGCGAGCGGCTCGACGCCGTCGACCGTGGCCCCGGGGGTCCACTCCCGCACGGCGCGGGCCGTGCGTTGCGTCAGCTCCCGCACCAGCTCCTGGTCGTTGGCGACGACGCTCATGCCTGTCCTTCCGTGCCGCTCTCGGGTGCGGTGAGCGCCGCCACGATGTCGCGGCGCACCAGTTTGCCGGTCACCGTGCGCGGGAGTTCGGTCCAGTACGTGATGCGGTCCGGGGTCTTCGAGCCGCGCAGGGTGCCGCGCACCGCCGCCCGCAGCGCCCCGGCGTCGACCCGCGCACCGTCGCGGGGCACCACGACGGCCTCGATCCGCTGGCCCCACTCCTCGTCCGGGACGCCGACGACCACGGCGTCCAGTACGTCCGGATGGCGCAGCAGGACGTCCTCGATCTCGGCGGGCGCGATGTTCTCCGCCCCGCGGATGATCGTGTCGTCGGCCCTGCCCTCGAGGTAGAGGTAGCCGTCGTGGTCGAGGCGGCCCTGGTCGCGGGTGTGGAAGTAGCCCCGCTCGTCGACCGCCGAACCCTGCCCCGCGTACTCGCCCGAGACCTGCTCGCCCCGCACCCAGATCTGCCCCCTCTCCCCCGCGCCGACGACCTCCCCGCACGCATCACGTATCTCCAACTCGACGCCGGGCAGGGGCAGTCCGGCCGAGCCGAGACGGGCGCGTACCGCGGGATCGTCGCTCGAGACGGCCGCCCGGTGCTCCCTTGGGCCGAGGACGGAGATCGTGGAGGAGGTCTCCGTCAGCCCGTAGGCGTTGACGAAGCCGACGTGCGGCCACGCGCGCAGCGCGGTCTCGATCACCCGCACCGGCATCCGGGCCCCGCCGTAGGCGAGCGCGCGCAGCGAGGGCACGGAGCGGTCCAGTCCGTCGGCGTCCATGAGGCGGGCCAGCATCGTCGGCACGACCATCGCGTTGGTGACCCGCTGCTCCCGCACCATGCCGAGCCAGCCCTCCGGGGTGAACTGGTCGAGGGTGAGGGTCCGGCGGCCCGCGTACAGGTTCGTCAACACGTTGGACACGGCGGCGATGTGGTAGGGCGGCACGCTCATGAGCGCGGCCTCGTCGGCGCCGGCTCCGGCGAACTCCACCGTGCCGAGGACGTACGACACCAGGTTGTGGTGGCGCAGGACCACGCCCTTGGGGGCGGACGTCGTGCCACTGGTGTAGATCAGCACGGCGGGGGCTTCGGACGGTTCCGGATCGAGGTCGTCGCCGGTGTCCGCCGCGGCATCGGTCAGCCACTCGGCCGGCGCGCGCACCGGCAGTCCGGCGCGGCGCAGCGCCCCGGCCTGTTCCGGTTCGGCGATGCCGAGGGCGCGGGGGTGGTTGGCCAGCAGGGCGTCGAGCTGTTCGCCGCCCAGCCGGTAGTTCACCGGGACGAGGGGCACTCCGGCCCGGGCGGCGGCGAACTGCGCGACCGTGAAGGCGGGGCCGTTCGTGGCCAGGTACACGAGGGCGTCGGCGCCGCTCGCGCGGACCACCCGAGCCCCGCCCACCGACAGCCCACGAAGCCGCGACGGGGTCAGCCCGTCCTCCGCGCGCCCGATCACGACGCGGTCGCCGAAGCCCTCGGCGGCCATGTCCAGGAGCATCGATATGTTCATCGGCCCGCTCCCGCCGCTCAGTCCGAGGCCGGCAGCGGCTTGGGGCTCTTCATCGGCAGCGGCACACCGTTCACCGCCAGGGTGCCCGGCCCCGGCTTGGTGCACAGCAGCTCCAGACCGAGTTCCTCGTCCGCGTAGCGCTTGCCGAGCAGCGAACCGCCCGACAGCTGCGGGTCCACGGTGCCGGTGGCCGGCCCCGGCGGGTTCTCCTCGGTCATCGCGGCACCGCCGCAGGTGATGTCCACTTCATGTTCAGGGCACCGGACGACGATCACGGTCGTCGTGTCGACGGTACTGGCGAGCATCTGCCCCACACGTGGCCTCATCGGTGCTTCCTCCGCGGATGTCGTTCCGTTCCGGGCGCTCCAAGACCAGGAAAAAGTATACTACTTACCTGGATCACGTCGAGATGACGGAGCGATGCGCCGACTCACGAACGGAGTTGCCGGATGGACCTCAGGACCGTTCTTTTCGAGGTGACCGACCACGTCGCCACGATCACACTGAACCGGCCGCAGGCCATGAACAGCTTCAACCAGGCGATGCTGGAGGACTTCTCCCTCATCTGGGACACGGCCAAGGCCGACGACGATGTGCACGTGGTGGTGTTGCGCGGTGCCGGCGAGCGCGCGTTCTGCACCGGCATGGACGTGAAGGAGGGGATCGACCGCCACCCCAACGTCTGGTCGCAGACCGACCCCGGGGAGTACCTGTCGCCGAAGCTGAACCAGGTGTGGAAACCCCTGGTGTGCGCGGTGCACGGGATGGCCGCCGGCGGGGCCTTCTACTGGCTCAACGAGGCCGACATCGTCATCTGTTCGGACGACGCGACGTTCTTCGACCCGCACGTCAGCTACGGACTCACCGCGGCGCTCGAACCGATCGGGCTCGCTCGGCGCATCCCTCTCGGCGAGGCGCTGCGCATCGCCCTGCTGGGCCTGGACGAGCGCGTGTCGGCCGCGCGCGCCCTGCAGATCGGCCTGGTCAGCGAGGTGCTCCCGGGCGAGCGGCTGTGGGATCGCGCCGACGACATCGCGCGCGTCATCGCGGCCAAGCCGCCCGCGGCGATCCAGGGCACGGTCCGCGCGATCTGGGAGTCCCTCGACTCCACCCGCACCCAGGCGTTGCGCACCGGGCTGTCCTACACCCAGATCGGCAACCCGATCGGGAAGGCCCAGGTGGACCGATCGGCGGTTCCCCGCGGGCGCTGGACACTGCGCTGACCCTCCCGTACGGTACGGTCCGACCGTAAAACAGTATACTTTTTTCACGGGAGGCTCCCATGCGGTTCGGCATGCCCTGGCCGGGGCGGGACGTCGGGCGCGAGGCCGAGCAGGCCGGTGTCGAGGCCTTCTGCGCCGGGGAGTTCGTCGACCACGACGCCTACCTCACCCTGGCCGAGATCGTCGCAAACACCGAACACGCCTTGGCGGGCCCGGCCATCGCCTACGCGTTCTCGCGTACCCCGTACGCGCACGCCACCGCCATGCGCCAGCTGCACGCCCAGGCGCCGGGCCGGCTGTTCCTGGGTCTGGGCAGCGCCGCGTTCCGGATCAACCGCGACTGGCTGGGCGTACCCGCCGACCGTCCCGTGGCCCGGATCGCGGAGACGGTCGAGGCGGCACGCGCCTGGCTGCACGCGGAGAACGGCGAACGGGTCCGGCACCGCGGCGAGTTCCAGTCGATCGACGCCGACGTCCGCGCCCCGGTGCTGGGCCGGCTCGACATCCCCGTCCTGCTCGCCGGGTTCAACTCGAGGATGGCCGCCACCGCGGGCCGGGTCGCCGACGGTGTCATCGGGCACGGCCTGTTCACCGACTCCTGGTGGAACGACGTCGTACGGCCCGCCGTCGAGCAGGGAACCGCCGAGGGCGACTCCGCCGGCAACGACCGCGCCGCACGGCCGCTCGAACACGGCTGGATCATCACGGCGGTCGACGACGCCGCCCCCGAACGCGCCCTCGCCGACGCCCGCCGGATGATCGCCTTCTACCTCACCGTGAAGACGTACGACCCGTTCGTGGCCCACCACGGCTGGGACGAGCCCGTCGAGCGGCTGCGCGCGGCGTTCCGCAGCGGGGACACCGACGGCATGGCGGCCGCGGTCACCGACGAGATGCTCACCGAGATCGCCGTCTGCGGGACGACCGCCGACGCGAAGGACGCGCTCGCCCGGCGCGCCGGCTCCCTCCCCCGCGACGTCGGCTACTTCGCGCCCCCGAGCTTCCTGGTCGGCCGTAAGCGCCGGGCCGCGTACGCCCGGGCCGGCCTCGCCCTGATCGGCGCCGTACCGGATCGGGGCTGAACCGGATCGGGGCTGAACCTCGAACCGCGGGCCGGCTCCGGAGCGATGTCGCTCCGCAGCCGGCCCGCGGTTCGGGCGTGGATCAGACGTCCTCGGTGACGGGGGCCGTGACGGGGGCCAGCTTCCGGGACCTGTCGAAGTGGACGACGTCGGCCAGCGTGCCGCCCAGGATGGCCGCGCGGTCGTCGTCGGACACCGACTCGTCGAAGTTGTACGCGATGCAGTCGGCGCTGCTGCGGAAGGTGCCTTCGGCATGGGGGTAGTCGTTGCCCCACATGATCGTCGACAGGCCGGTGATGTGGCGGGCCTTGACGGCCGTGGGGTCGTCCGCGAACTGCACGTGGATCTGGCGCTGGATGTACTCGCTGGGCTTGAGGGGGTAGGGCCATTTCTCGTTGACGGTGAACAGCCGCCCCATGGCCGGCTGGTCCTTCGGCGAGCGGCTGTCGTCCCAGAATCCGAGCCACCAGTCGGGGTCCTGGCCGATGCCGGTCCTGAAGGACTTGTCCATGAAGCCCATGTAGGAGACCAGCCATCCGGCGCTGAACTCGATCAGGTTGAAGTGAAGGTTCGGGAACCGTTCGCAGACGCCGCCACCGACGAGGTCGGCGATGATGCGCTGCGGATTGGCGAACCCGGCCGCGGAGTTCTGCAGCCGGCCCGACACCATGTCGTCGGTCAACTGGCCCTTGCCCATGTTGACGGCCGTCATCATGCTCCGGACGGTCATCGCGGTGTCCGACGTGTCTTCCTTGGTCTTCACCCCGCCGGTGGCGACGTGGATGAACACCGGCATCCCGTTCGCCTGGGCGGCCGTCCACACCGGGTCGTACAGGCGCGAGGCATAGGGCACGGGCGGGGTCTCCGGGATCAGGATCGCCCCCAGCCCGAGGCGTGCGCACCGCTCGATCTCGGCGACGGCCTCGGGGATGTCCGTGACGGGGATCGCCGCTGTCGGGCGCAGCCGGTCCTTGTACGGGAGGAACCGCTCGGCGATGTAGTCGTTCCACACACGTGCGTGCGCCATCGACAGTTCGTGGTCGTCGGTGAACAGCACGAACAGCGACAGGTTGGGGAACATCACCGAGGCGTCGACACCGTCGAGGTTCATGTCCCGGATGATGTGCTCCGGCTCGCCGTCCGGGGTCTCCCCGCCGAACTGCCGGTACTTGGAGATGGTCCAGCCGTCGTACCCGATGGTGTGCAGCTTCTTGAACTCGGTGTGCCCGCCCGCCACGATCGGCTCCTCGAGCGTGAACTCCTCTTCCCAGAGGGCCCGTTCGCGAAGGTGCCCGGGCAGCCGGGTCTTGAACAGATCGACCGGCTCGATGATGTGCGAGTCGCCGGACACGACAAATTCCTTGAACACAGGCGGTACCTCTTTCCGAACATCGTCGTTCGCTTGGGCGCCTCCCCCGAGTGATGGTCGAAGTTACCTGTACCGATCGGTCCAGTCAACGATTCAGTACACCCCGCTCCTGACATTCCTGTCAGGTGGCGAGCTACTTCCCCGCCATTGGCAATTCAGTACACTGAACACCGGGAACCACGGCGATCAGGAGACGGCACATGACGACGGCGTACTCGTTCTCTTCGCAGCTCTACATAGACGGACGCCGCACCGACGGCGGGTCTGACGCGCGGATCGTCGTACGCAATCCGGCGACCGAGGAGACGATCGCGGAGGTCCCCGAGGCCTCGCTCACTGATGTGCGCGCTGCCGTCGGCGCGGCCCGCCGGGCCTTCGACGAGGGCCCCTGGCCACGGATGAGGCCCGCCGCGCGGGCCGCGGTGCTGCTGTGCATGGCCGAGGAGATGGAGCGCCGGCTCCCTGACCTAGTCGCCGTCAACATGGCCGAGGCGGGGTCCGTCCGCGCCCTCGCGGAGAGCCTGCAGACCCGCGTCCCGGTGGCGCATCTGCGCGACATGGCGGAGCGGGTGATGCCGACGTTCGGGTGGGAGCGCCCGATGGAGCCCACGATCGCGCCGGGCATCGGCATCTCCCAAGGGGTGCTGCGCCGGGAGGCCTTCGGGGTGTGTGCCCTGATCTCGGCCTACAACTTCCCGTTCTTCCTCAGCATGATGAAGGTGATCCCCGCTCTCGCGGCGGGCTGCACCGTCGTCCTGAAGCCGGCGCCGCAGACTCCCCTGGACTCCCTGTTGATCGGCGACTTCGCGGACGCGGCGGGTCTGCCACCGGGCGTGCTGAACATCGTCACCGGTGACGTGGAGGCCGGCCGGGAACTGACCACCCACCCCATGGTGGACCTCGTCAGCTTCACCGGGTCGGACACGGTCGGGCGCATGGTCTACGCCCAGGCCGCCGCCTCCATGAAGAAGGCGGTCCTCGAACTGGGCGGGAAGTCGGCCAACATCGTCCGCGCCGACGCCGACCTCGACGGCGCCGTCCGCTCCGCGCTCGCGGGCATCACGACCCACGCCGGCCAGGGCTGTTCGCTGCTCACCCGCACGCTTGTGCACGAGTCCGTCCACGACGAACTGGTCGCCCGGCTGAGCGCGGGCCTCGCCGGGGTGAGGGTGGGCGATCCCGCCGACGCGGCCACCACGATGGGTCCGCTGATCAGCGAGGCCCAGCGGGACAAGGTCGAGAAGCTGATCCGCGCCGGTGAGGAGGAGGGCGCCCGGGTCGTCTTCGGCGGCGGGCGCCCGGTCGGCCTGGACCGGGGCCACTTCGTGGAACCCACGCTCTTCGTCGGCGTCGACAACGCGATGACCGTCGCGCGGACCGAGTTCTTCGGACCGGTCGGTGTCGTCATCCCGTTCCGCACCGACGAGGAGGCGGTGGGCATCGCGAACGACAGCCCGTACGGCCTGGGCGGCGCGGTCTGGAGCGCCGACACGGTGACGGCGTACGAGATCGCGGGCCGGATCCGGGCCGGCGGTGTCACGATCAACGGCGGCAGCGCCGGTGTGAACCCGCGGGCCGCCTTCGGCGGTTACAAACAGAGTGGACTCGGCAGGGAATGGGGCGAGTTCGGCCTCGACGAGTACCTGCAGACGAAGACGGTGAGCTGGGCGGCACGCTGACCGGCGTACCACCCGAGGCATGCGAGGGGCCGACGCCTCGCACTCGACGGCCGTGACCTCACAGGGAAGACGCCCGACCGGATCCGCCGGGCCGGTCTCGTCCATCTTCCCGAGGGCCGCGGCGTGTTCCCCACCCTCACAGCCGGAGCACACCGTCCGACCGCCGGGCGTCCAGTTGCTCGACCATGGTGGGCTACGCCGTCAGGACCACGGCCGACCCCATGCCGCCGCCCGCGCACATGGCCGCGACCGCCGTCCCCCTACCCCGGCGCCGCAGTTCGTGCGCCAGGGTGACGATCATGCGGGTGCCGGTGGTGGCGATCGGGTGGCCGAGGCTGCAACCGCTGCCGAACGGGTTGACCCGCTCCGGGTCTAGGCCCAGCTCACGGGTGGTGGCCACCGCCACGGCCGCGAACGCCTCGTTGACCTCGAACAGGTCGACCTCGTCGATGCCGAGCCCGGCGCGGTCGAGGGCCTTGCGGATCGCGCGGATCGGCGCGAGGCCGGTCTCCACGGGATCGACGCCCACACTCGCCCAGGCACGCACCGTCGCGAGCGGGGTGAGTCCGTGGGCGGCGGCGACGTCGGATCCGGCGACGACGACCGCGGCGGCACCGTCGTTCACGCCGCTGGAGTTTCCGGCCGTGATGGAGAAGCCCTCGATCTCGGGGTGCAGCACCTTCAGGGCGGCCAGCTTCTCCAGGCTGGTGTCGCGCCGCGGATGCTCGTCGACGTCGAACACGGACACCTGGCCGCCGCGGTCGGTGACCTTCACGGGGACGATCTCGTCGGCGAAACGGCCCTCGTCGACGGCGCGCACGGCCCGCCGATGGGAGCGCAGCGCCCAGGCGTCCATCTCCTGCCGGGTGAGGCCGGCCAGCCGGGCCGTGTTCCAGCCGACGAGCACCCCCATGTCGTTGTTGGGCGCCTCGGGCGTCGGGACGTGGGAGGGCGACATCCAGGGGTCCTGCCAGTCGTCGTCCGTGCCCGGGATCCGCCGCCGGGACACCGGTGCCGTCGACGAGGACTGCGTCCCGCCCGCGACGACCACACGGTCCATTCCGGCGCGCACGCTCCCGGCGGCGGTCGCCACGCTGGCCAGTCCCGAGGCGCAGTGCCGGTTGTGCGCCAGGCCCGGGACATGCGTCAGCCCGGCCTGAAGGGCGGCGTAGCGGGCGATGTCCCCGCCGCCGGCCAGGGATTCACCGAGCACGACGTCGTCGATCGTCTCCGGCGGCAACCCGCAGCGCTGTGCGGCTTCGCGGACGACGACGGTGGCGAGGTCGAAGGCGCTGGTGTCCCGCAGGGTTCCCCTGCGGGCGGTTCCGATCGCGGTGCGGCAGGCGGCGAGAACTACGGCATCAACCATGCAATTCAGAGTACTCAACTCGGAAGCCGCCCGTAAGCTCTCCCGTCAAGTGCGCTGCAGTTCTCGACCGGTCGATTAAAAGAGGATACCTTGCTCTGGTGAACTTCGAGCTCAGCGAGGAGCAGATCCTCCTGCGCGAGGCATCGCGCGACCTGTTGTCGGATCTGGCCCCGATCGAACGTGTGCGGGCCTGGATGGACGGCGACGAAGACGTCGACCCGGAGGTGTGGAGCCTGACGTCCGACCTCGGGTGGCCCGGGCTGGCCCTGCCCGAGGAGTACGGCGGTGCCGGCCAGGGGCTTGTGGAACTCGTGCTGGTCGCGGAGGAGACAGGACGGGCGCTCGGGCGGGGCCCGTTCACGTCCACCGCGCTTGTCGGCCGGGCGCTCGCCGCCGCCGGTCCGCCTCGACTGCGTACCGAAGTGCTCCCCGAACTCGCAGCCGGATCGCGCTGGGCCACGTGGGCCTTCGCGGAACCGCACGCGCCATGGACCCTCGACGGCATCCGCGCCACCGCCCGCACCGAGGCGGACGTCGTCGTCCTCGACGGGGTCAAGACCGCGGTGCAGGACGCCGGCGGCGCCCGCCTGCTGCTCGTCACGGCACTCCACGACGGGATCCCGGCGTCGTTCCTCGTCGACCGCCACGCGCCGGGGGTCACCGTCCGGCGCCGGCGGGTCCTCGATCCGACCCGCTCGTTCTACGAGGTCCGGTTCGAGAACGTACGGGTCCCCTACGGCCACCGCCTGGACGACGGGCCGGACGGCATCCAGCGGCTGCTCGACGAGGCGTCGCTGCTGCGGTGCGCCGACGCGCTCGGAGTGATGGAGCGCATGCTGGAACTCACCGTCGAACACGTGAAGACCCGGGTGCAGTTCGGGCGGCCGATCGGCGCCTTCCAGGCCGTCAAGCACGCGTGCGCCGACATGGCGCTGCTCGTGCACGGCACCCGGGCCGCAACGTTCCACGCGGCGATGGCCGTCGACGCCGGAGCGGACGACGCCGCCCGGGCGGCCTGCGCCGCCGCCGCGCACGCCTCGGCCGCCGCCGGCGAGGTGGCGGGCCGTGCCCTGCAACTGCATGGGGGTGTCGGTTTCACCTGGGAGCATGATCTGCACCTCCACCTGCGCCGCGCCAGGGCCGACAGCGTGCTGTACGGCGACAGCGCCGTCCACCGGGACCGGCTGTGCACCCTGCTGCGGCGGCCCCCCGTGTCCGCCTGAGCGTGTATCCGCCTGAGCGAAAGGTGTCCGATGGAGATCAAGGGCAAGAAGGCCGTGGTGTTCGGCGGCGCCTCCGGCATGGGCCGGGCCAGCGCCGAGCTGCTCGCGGCCCGCGGCGCCGAGGTCGCCGTCCTCGACCGTCCCGAGTCGGCGGGCGCCGAGGTCGCCGCCGCGTTCGGCGGGAGCTTCCATCCCGTCGACGTCACCGACTTCGAGGCGACGGAGGGCGCCCTGGACGCCGCCGTCGACGCGCTCGGCGGGCTGCATGTCTCGATCACCACCGCGGGCGGCGGCACGGTGAAGCGCACCCTCGGCCGGGGCGGCCCCCACGACCTGGAGACCTTCCGTCGGGTCCTCGACCTGAACGCGGTCGCCACCTTCAACATCAGCCGCCTCGCCGCCGCGCACATGAGCCGCAACGAGCCCGAGGACCCCGAGGACCCCGAGACCACCGGCGAACGCGGCGTCATCATCACCACCTCGTCGATCGCCGCCTTCGAAGGGCAGGTCGGACAGGTCGCCTACTCCGCGGCCAAGGCCGCCATCGCCGGGATGTGCCTCACCATGGCGCGCGATCTCGGCTCGCTCGGCATCCGCGTCCTCGCCATCGCGCCCAGCCTGTTCGAGACGGGCGCCACGGACCGGATCCCGGCCGAGACGCGGGCCGCGCTGGTGAAGGGCGCCGCGTTCCCCCGCCGCCTCGGCCGGCCCGAGGAGTACGCCAAGCTCGCCCTGGCCGTCGTCGACAACCCCATGCTCAACGGCCAGTGCCTGCGGCTGGACGCCGGGCAGCGGTTCGGGCCCAAGTGACGGACGTCGAGGGGAGATCGAGGGATGTCGAACACCGAACACCAGGGCAAGGTCGCACTCGTCACCGGCGGCGGCCGGGGCTTCGGCAAGGCGTTCGGCGCCGCGCTGACCGCCCGGGGCGCGCATGTCGTCCTCGCCGACATCGACGGCGAGGCCGCGAAGGCGGCGGCCGCCGAACTCACCGACCACGGGGGCAGCGCGACCGGCGTGACCTTCGACGTGGCCGACGAGGCCGCCGTCGACGCGGCCGTGCACGAGATCACCGACCGCCACGGCGGCCTCGACATCCTCGTCAACAACGCAGGTCTGCACGCCGCCTACAACAAACCGTTCACGGAACTCGGCCTCACCAAGGTGCGGCGGGTGCTGGACGTGAACGTCATGGGAGTCGTCATCTGCTCGCTCGCCGCGCGGGAGGCCATGAAGGGCCGCGCGGGCGCCTCCATCGTCAACATCTCGTCGTCGGCGGCCTACGCGAACCGGAGCATCTACGGCGTCTCCAAGCTCGCCGTGCGGGGCCTGACGGTGTCGTTCGCGCGCGAGTTCGCCGCCGACGGCATCCGGGTCAACGCCATCGCGCCGGGCCTGATCTTCACCGACACCGTCCGGGCCGACCTGTCGAGCGCGGAGGCCGAGCGGGTCCTCGGCGAGCAGATCCTCCGGCGGGAGGGAACGGAGCAGGACGTCGTCGAGGCGCTGCTCCACCTGGTCTCGTCGAAGTCGGCGTTCGTCACCGGCGAGACGCTGCGCGTGACGGGCGGGTTCGCGCTCTCCGTCTGAGAACGCGTCTGTGGCCGTGCCCCGCGCTGGAGTCGCGGGCACGGGCCACAGGCCTTGCGGCTGTCCTATACGGTCGCCGGTTCGGCCTCCGGTCGCTCGGCCAGCTCCTTCTCCTCGGACGTGATCGCCTTCAGCAGCACGTACGGCGTGGCGATCTTCCAGAAGACGTAGGCGATCGAGGGGATCAGGTACGCGAGGAGTCCGTTCCAGGCGAGCGGTCCGGTCTTGTTGAGGTAGACGAAGGCGCCCGGAATGAGCAGCACCCCCAGCGCCATGCTGAGCCAGCCGTACCAGCGCGGGAAGACCGGCTTGGCGCGGCGGTGGTCGATGAACGCGACGTACCCGATCGACCAGACCTGCAGCACGAAGATGCAGGCGTTGCCCACGAACATGAGCCAGAAGGTGTCGGTCATCGCGGACAGGACGTCGGCGGAGTGGGCCTCCGGCCGCCAGGCCGCGGCGGCGAGGATCGCGAGCGGGAAGAAGAACCCGAGCGGGGCCACCACACCCGTGGTGAGCTGGATCATGGAGAGCAGACCCCAGCCGCCCTCGACCCGGCGCATTTGCATGCTCGTCACGACGACGTACGGGTATTCGAACGGGACGAGCAGGACCATCAGGGCGACACAGGTGAGGATCCCCGTGCGGTGGTCCTTGAGGAACGTGACGATGTCGTCGGGGCTCTCCGTCGGACTCATCGGCGGGGTGAGGTGCCCCACGGCGAATGCGGCGAAGAATCCCACGAACAGGATGACTCCGCACCACGCAGATACGCGTTGCAGTCTGATGTGGAGGTCTTTCTTCATCTGCGGCTCCCCTTTGAGCTGATTACCATCCGACAAGCCTGTCCAGCACGAGCGCCGAGTTCGAGAGATAGTCGCCGTAGCCGCCCCGGAAGAAGAGCAGCGGTGTTTTCGGCGACTCGACGCGCAGCTCGCGGACACGACCGACGACCAAGAGGTGATCGCCGATCTCGACGATCTGCTCCACCGTGCAGTCGACCCAGGCGACGATTCCGTCCAGAACCGGGTTGCCGAGGGACGACGCCGTCCAGGCCGTGCCCTCGAACCGCTGCCGGGCCGGGCCTGTCGAAATCTTTCGCGACAGCCGCTCCTGGTTGCCGGCGAGCGCGTTGGCGCAGAAGCGTCCGGCGGAGCGGATCGTGCGCAGGGTCGTGGAGGAGCTGTCCACGAGGAACGACACCAGCGGCGGGTCCAGGGACACGGACGCGAAGGTCCCGACGACCAGTCCGTGCGGCCGCTGTTCGGCGTCCGTCGTGGTGACGGCGACCACGCTCGTGGGGAAGTTTCCCAGCACGTCCCGGAACCGCCGCCCGTCGATGTCACTCATCCGGCCTCCACCCCGACTTTGAACCCTTCTTGACATGACGTCAGATCAGCACGCGCATCGACTCGGGCAGCTCCAGGCCCATCTGGGCCAGGGCGTTGGCGTGATACGCCGAGCCGGGCACATGGATCATGTGCTGGAGGCCCACGTGGGCGTCCCGCCAGAACCGCTGGATCGGGTTGCCCCGCCGGCTCGCGTTCCCGCCGGACCGCGCGAAGATCTCGTCCAGTGCGGAGACGGCCCGCCACGCGCAGCGGACCTGGTTGCGCCGGACATTCGCCCGGTCCTCGATGGTGATGGGCTTTCCGGCCTCGGCCTGGTCGTACAACCTGCTGATGCCGTCGATGAGTTGGACCCGGGAGGCGGCGATCTCCGCCGCGGCCTCCCCTGCCGCGTACAGCACGTACGGGTCGTCTCGCACCTGCACGCCCGTCACGGCGACCCGGTCGCGCTGCTGGCTCAGGTGGACGGCGAGGGCGCCCTCGCAGATCCCGACGACCGCCGCGGTGATGCCCAGCGGGAACATCGAGCTGAAGGGCAGCTTGTAGAGGATCTCGGTGAGCCCCACCTCCTCGGCGGCGGTCCCTTCCTGGACCTTCTCCTGGCGGATGGTCCGGTACTCCGGGATGAACGCCTTGTCGACGACGACGTCCTTGCTGCCGGTGCCCGCGAGGCCGACCACGTCCCAGGTGCCGTCGATGATCTCGTAGTCCGACCGGGGCAGCACGACGTGCAGCACGCTGATCGGCCCGGCAGGCCTGCCCTTCCCGTCGCCGACGAGCGCGCCGAGGAAGTCCCAGCCGCAGTGGTCGCTGCCCGAGGAGAACGGCCAGCGCCCGCTGAGGACGTAACCGCCGTCCACCGGATCGGCGATGCCGTTCGGCATGTAGGGGGAGGCGATCCAGGTGTCCGGGTTCTCGTCCCACACCTCGTGCGCGAGGCGGGGGTCCAGCTGGGCGAGTTCCCACGGGTGGACGCCGACGACTCCGCTCACCCAGCCCGCGGCCCCGTCGTGCCGGGCGACGGCCATCACCGCTTCCGCGAAATCCCGGGGGTGGGCGCAGTAGCCGCCGAACTCCTTGGGCTGCAAAAGCCGGATCACTCCCGCCGAACGCAGAAGTTCGACGGTCCGGTCGCTCAACTTGCCGAGTTTCTCGTTCTCATCGGCGAGTGCGGCCAGTTCGGAGCCCATTTCCTCCACACGGTCGACCACTTCATGCGTCACTCCGCACACCTCCTGCACCAGCGGCTGCCTCACCTGTGCCGCGCGTAGCGGCGGGACGCGCTCATTGTCATTTCGGGGCTCAATGGACCGCTTGGTACTTTCCGCTGACCGGGACAGGGCACTTCTCCCCCGCGGACGCAGGAGCCTCACCGGCCGACGACGCCCCGACGGGTGGACCCCCGGGTCGGCGCGTTCGCGCCATACCGAGGCGCAAAACCGTACAACCTATGGGCCAATCAGGTTGTCTCTGTTGATGTCCGACACGCATACCCTTCCGGGGAGATCATGGTGCGAAACAGAACCATTTGGGCCACCGCAGCCCTCCTGACCGCCACACTGGGCGTGGCCGCAGCCCCGGCCGAGGCCTCGCCGGTCACCGCGACCCGGGCCGCCACCGCCTGTCCCACCGGCTGGGGCAGCCTGGACAAGACGTACCTCGCCGGCACGTCGACACCGGTGACGAACGTACGGACCGGCCGCCACGACTGCTACGACAGGTTCGTCATCGACGTCCCCGGCGCGGGCGCCGGCCAACTCGGCTTCTCGGTGGGGTACGTCGACCAGCTCGAACAGGACGCATCCGGCCGCCCCATCCCCGTCGGTGGCGGTGCCATCCTGGACGTCCGGGTCAACGCGCCCGCCTACGACCCCGAGACCGGCGCCTCCACCTACCCCGGACGGGTCGCGCAACCACTGCCGGGCGTGAACCTCACCGGGTACAGCACCTTCCGTGACACCCGGTACGCCGGGAGCTTCGAGGGGGTGACACAGTTCGGGCTCGGCGTGCGCGCACGCCTCCCCTTCCGGGTGCTGCGCCTGGCCGGCGCCCTCGTGGTGGACGTCGCACACACCTGGTGACCTCCACGGGCATTGCTCACCTGCGCGGCGCACGGACGCCCGGGCTCATCGAGCCGGCGCCGGGCGCCGCGCGTCCGTGGGCCGGCAGTCGCCGCTCGCGCCCCCCTTCCCCCGCGCACCCCGCAGAGGACCGGATGCAGACCTTCGATTTGTCAAGTACCTGACAGTACTGGTCACGGTTCTCACCCTCCAGACCCCGCACCGGCCGCGGTCGCCGCCGCCCAGCCCCCGCCGCCCCCGGGCCCCTCGCCCGGGCCCCTCGCCCGGCGGCCCCGACGGCCCCCGACGGTCTGCGGCTGATCGGCCTCAGCCACACGGTGCGGGCGATGCCTGTGCACCGACACGAACGGCGACGATCTGCGCGCCGCGGGCAACACCCGGACGGTCGTCACCGACGAACGCCATGTCCCGGCAGGCCGATACCGGGCCGGTGGCCACACCAAACTCCAGTGCCCCACCGACCAGTTCCTCATCGGCTACAGCCGCCGTGGTGACCGTATGTCGGCGGCGCTGTGCGTACCCGCCCGCACCGCGCTGGACGGCACCGGACGGACCGTCTGGTTCGACCGGTCCAACAACCGGCCCTCCCGTGGCCCCGGCCTGCGAATTCGCCCAGGGCCACAACAAGGGCCAGTACGCCGCCGGTATCGCGCTCACCACCCGCGTCGGCAGCACGCCGGGCCCCGCGGCCCTGTTGCGCAGCCCGTTGCGGCCCCGAACACCGTCCCGTGCGCGCGCTCTTGCGTCCCGGAATCCTCGCGGAACTGTCCGTGATCGGTAACAGAGGGATCCCGCGGTGCCCTTTCCCCGTCCTCACTGCTGCTGGGGCTTCCACCAACAAGACGAGGACAGGGCAGACATGGCGCGGCATGGCGGGCGGGGATGGTACGGCCGGGTACTCGCGGCGGCGGTCGGAGTGACGGCGGTGGCGGCGGCCACCTCGGTATGGACGGCGCAGGCCGGCCAGGCCGACGGCCGCCGGGCGGAGGCAGGCGTCTCGGCGAGCCCCTCGGCAGCGGGCGCCGCGGACCGCGCGCCGGCGGCGGTGGCGGTGGACATCGCCCACGCGTCGGATGCCGGTGCCCGGGGCGTCAACATCACCATCGACGACGGGCCGGACCCGGTCTGGACCCCGCAGGTCCTCCAGGTGCTGGAGGAGAACGGGGTGAAGGCGACCTTCTGCATGGTGGGCACGCAGGCCCAGGCCCACCCGGACCTGGTCAAGGCGGTGGTGGCGGCCGGGCACCGGCTGTGCGACCACTCGGTGTCGCACGACACCACGATGGACACCAAGCCCGAGTCCTACCAGTCGCAGCAGATCCTGGACGCCGAGCGCATGATCACCGAAGCCTCTGGGGGCGTGCGACCCCTGTACTACCGGGCCCCCGGCGGTGCCTTCACCCCCTACAGCCGTACCCTCGCCGCCTCCCACGGGATGCGGCCGCTGGGCTGGAACGTCGACACCAAGGACTTCGAGCACCCCGGCGCCGCCGCGATCGTCGCCACCGTCAAGAGCGAGATCTCCAACGGCCCGACCATCCTCTTCCACGACGCCGGCGGGGACCGCTCCCAGACGGTCGCCGCCCTGCGCGAGGTCCTGCCCTGGCTGAAGCAGCAGGGGTATTCCTTCGGCTTCCCGGTGCGCTGAGCGGCGGCCCCGTCCCCACCGGCGCGAGCCGCCGGTGGGCCCTCCTTCGGGCGGGTGGCGCTGCCGAGCCCAACCTCGCGCTCGACCCCGAACACCCGGAGGAGGCGGTCGCGACCGCGTTCGCCACCGGCCCCAAGGGAGGTCCCTTCGCTCCGATCTGCGTCTCGACCGACGGCGGGGCGACCCGGGTCCTCAGAAGCATCGTCCCCGGCGGATCAGCCGGGACCGGCACCGGGGACATCACCATCAGTTTCGCGCCGCCTGACCAGCCATGGCGTCGACATCGAGGACGATCTGCTTCATCTCCGGCCACGGCGGGTGGAAGCTCTTGCCCCACCGTGGAGCTGAGGACCTTGCCCTTGCGCAACTCCACCAGACGGCGCGCAAAGGCGTAGTCGTCGCTGGTTCCGCAGGTCGGGCAGGGGGGCCGGGACGCCGGGCCACCGGTACGGAGAGCGGGCGCGTGGCCACCGCGGACAGGATTTCGGGGTGGGCGTGCACCACCGAGGCGAAGGCGCGCGCGATCCCGCGCAGTTCGGCGCGCCAGGGCCGGTCGGAGGACTCGGTGTCCCGGGCCGGCCGGATCTCCTCGGACGTGGCGCGCAACCGGTCGTCGACCTCGTCGAAGAAGGCCTCGACCAGGCCGTCGACCAGCGCTTCCCTGCCGGCGGGGTGGCCGCGGGCCCACCCATTGCGGAACGCGCTCTGGGCCCACGCCGTGCCTTGCGCAACCATGGAAGGCGAAACAGGCATCGCACCAGGGGGAGGGGCGGTCGATGAGCGGTGGATGGCGAGGATGGGGGCGGCGGAAGGCGGGGCGGCGCCCCGGGCCCGTGGAGCCGGAAGGTGGCGCGAGCGGCGAGTTGGCCGAGGGCGTCTCGTACAGCATCACGACGCGGGACGGTGCCGACGGCCTCCCGGTCGTGAACGTCAAGCTCACGATGACACCGGAGGCGAAGGCGCGCTGGACGCTGAGTGCCGCTTACGAGGGCAAGGGCGAGACGCACCCCGACACGCTCACCGCGGCCTACGAGTTGGCCGAGGTGCTGTGGCGGCAGGGTTCCGCGGACGAGGCGGTCGAACTGTTCCGCTACGTCGTCGCCGGCCGCCGGACGGTGATCGGCCACGGGCACCCCGACACGCTGGCGGCCACGTCGTCTCTGGCACGGGCGCTGGAGGAGCTCGGCGAACTGGGCGAGGCGGAGCAACTGACCCGGATGGTGTGGGGCGAACAGGTCCACGCGTCCGGTGAGGCTGATCCGGAGGCCCTGAGGAGCCTGGCCCGGCTCGCTCGCCTCACGCTCGCGCAGAACCGGCCCGCCGAGGCGGAGCAACTGGTCCGGCGGGCGCTGGCCGGCCGCGAGCGATCCCTGGGCCAGGACCACCGGGACACCCTGCGCAGCCGCAACGACCTGGCGGGGGCCCTGCGGGCGCAGGGCCGGCTGGAGGATGCCGAGCGGCTGTACCGGCAGGTGGCGGACGACGCCGGACGGCTGCTCGGCCCGGCCGACTCGCTCAGTTCGGACGCGCGGGCCAACCAGGCTGCCGTCCTCGCCCACCAGGGCCGGTGGGCCGAGGCGGAACTGCACTACCGCACGGTGGTCGACCTCCGCGTACGGAACGCGGGCGTGGGCCACGTGGACACGCTGTCGACGCAGAGCAACCTGGCGTCGGTGCTGCACGGGGCGGGCAAGGTGGGCGAGGCCGAGGCGCTGATGCGCACGGTGGTGGAGGGGTACTCCGGGCTCTTCGGGGCCGACCACCCCCGAACGGTCTCCGCCATGAGCAATCTGGCCGCGATGGCGCACCGCCGGGGCGACCGGGCCGAGGCGGAGGCGCTGTGCCGCAAGGTCGTCGCCGCGTACGAGCGCCGGTTCGGGCCGGGTGACCCGCGCACCGCCGAAGCCCGGGCGAACCTGCGGCTGGTCATGGAGACCGGCCGCTGAACGGTGCGGGCCGGTCAGACGCCCACGTGGATGTGCGAGGCCCACAACGAGGGGAACCAGGCGTACCGGGCACGCAGATCGGCCACCGTGGCGTGCAGGGCGAGTGCCACCTGGTCGTCCTGCGCCAGGGGATCCGTCCCGCTGGCCCCTGGGTGCGTCGGCCCGCGCCGGGCGAGCGCCGCGTAGAAGGCCGTGGCCATCTCCGGCGCGAGTTCGTCCCCGACCGGCCACAGGGTGCCCACCACGTGCCGGAAGCCGGCCAGTTGGAAGGCGCCGGTGATGTGGATGGCCTCGTCCACCAGCTCCCGCCGGGTGGAGGACGTCGCGCAGGCGGACAGGTAGGCCAGGTGTGCGCCCTCGAGTCGAAGCCCGGCGACGTCGGTGACGGTGAGAGGACGTGTCTCGTGGTCGTGGGTGAGGATGCGGCATGCCGAGGGGTCCTGTGTGTCGGCCACGGCGTGGCAGGCGAAATGCACGGACCGCGTGTGACGCAACGCCTCCAGCACGCCGTCCCTGGTCGCCCTCTCGCCGACGAGGACGACGGGTTCTCGATGGTCGGTCAGGTGCCGGCCCACCGCCCGGGCTTCGGCGTCCGCGTGCGGCAGGTCCCCCGCCCCCGGAGTGCGCGACATGCTGACGATCAGCTGCCGCGAGCCGTCCGCGGGGGTACCCGTGCGCCGCGTGCGCGCGTGGTGCAGCGCGCCGACGGTGGACGTGTACGAGGACACCACCCACGCAAGGACGCACCGCCGGTCGTCCGCGGCGGCCCGGGGGCCGTGATAGCCGGCCGCGTGCAGCGGCAGGAAGGCCAACGATCCCTGGGGGCACCACCACACGCGCGCGGGCGCGCCGTCGGGTCCTGACGGTGTGGGGAGGGCGAGCCGTTCCAGGACCGGTCCGGTGATCGTGTCCCACAGCCACTCCAGCGTGTCCGCGACCGTCTCCTGGCGGGCCAGCCGCTGGTCGAGGCCTTCCGGGCCGCCTGCGGTTGCGTTGACGGCGGAGAGGAAGTCGGCGACCCTGCGCTGGACCTCCTCGGCGGTGGTCCCCAGCGGAACGACGTCGAGTGCTCCGTCGGCCACGATCAGCGCATCGCAGCGGACGCTGATATTGATCAACACGACCGGTCCCTTCCCGGCCCGCCGGATGATCTCCGTCGCGGACGGCGGGCGCAGGAAGTCCGTCATGCCGGGCAGGGACCGGATCTCGGCCACGAGTTCGTCCCACTCGGCCTCGCGGGTCCGCAGCCGTTCGACGGCCTGCTGTTCCTGTGCCGCGGAGGACACGACGGCGCGGGGAGGCGCGGGATCCTCCGCGTCACGCAGCCGTACGAATCGCTCGGCCAGCTCCGGCGCGCGTTCCCGCAGTCGGCCCATGTCGGTCTCCCGGGATCGCAGGAGACGGCCGAGCAGCACGCCGCGCCCGTGCTCCAGTACCTCCAGGGCCTGTTCGGGCCGGCCGGCCTGGAGCGCGTACGCGGCGGCCTCGGCCGCAAGGCCGTGCTCGCGGGCCAGCACATGCTGCTGGTCCGTGCGGTCCAGGTCGCGGGCGGCCAGCCGCGGCAGGAGCCGTACCGCCTCCGTCAGCCAGTGGCGGGCCGCCTCCCAGTCGTGTCGCGTGCCGCACACCTGTCCGAGGGTGACACGGGCGCGCAGGCGCGCATGGACCGGCGCGGTGCGCACCTCGACCGAGCCCCGTGCCACGTCGTGGGCCTCCGCCAGGAGACGATCGTCGTCCGTCGCCAGGAACAGTTTGTGCAGGGCCTCGGCGAGCGCGTTGCGCGAGGAGATCTGTGCCGGGTGATCGGCCGGGTAGCTGTCGACGAGCGCGCGCAGCAACTCGACGCATTCCACGAGATCGGCGTCGTTGCCCAGGGCCTCGGCACGGGACCGCAGGGCCTCGGCGAGCTGCAAGAGGGTGATCCGGCCGGCTGCGGAGTTGGCCGGCCGCAGGGCCAGTACCTGGCGCAGCAGGCCCACCGCCTCGTCGACATCGGCGGTGCCGACGCCGACGGCGTCATGACGCAGTCGCAGCAGGAGAGCGAGATTGCCCAGCAGGGAGGGACGTTGGACCTCGCCGGCCGGGCAGGCGGCGAGCGCCGCGCGCTGGGTCTCGATGGCCTCGTGCAGGTGAGGGCGGTGGCCGGTGTGCTCGTAGCGGGCGAGCTGGGCGCTGCCGAGGGTGGACAGCACGGCGGGACGGTCCGAGGCGTGCGGCGACAGCGCGGCGAGGGCGCGGTGGAGGTGTTCGTCGCACCGGTCGAGGTCGCCGAGGTCGTGGCGGGACTGGAACCGTTGCAGCAGGTTCTGGCCGAGGGACGCGTGCAGCGCCGCGAGGTTGAGGCTGTCCGGCGGGGCGTGTCGGACGGCGTCCCACTGGAGTTCGATGGCCTGGTCCAGGTCGGCCACGGAGCCGGTCCGGTCGTGACGGTGGGCCAGTTGCACGGCGAGGACGGAGGCGGCGGCCCTGGCGTTCTCCGCGGAGTCCTCGTCGGAGCGGAACTCCTCGAGGGCGGTGCGCAGCCGGCCGATGGCCGACTCGAGATCGGCCGGATCGTCCGTGAGGCCGTACCGGCGCGCGTGCGCCTCGCCCAGCTCGAACAGCGCCACCCCGCGGTTCGGGTCCTCGTGGGACATCGTCCGTGCGGTCTCCCCCAGTGCCCCCAGGGCCCAGTCCGCCCACCGCGCCTGCCCGGTGAGTTCGGCCCGTCCCAACGACAGATGCGCCGCCCGCACGGTCACCAGCAGGCGTTCGACACTGTCGAGGGAGTGGTCCGTGTCCAGGACGTGCCGCAGGAGCGCGACGGCCTCGTCCAGTTCTCCGAGACGGCCGTCCAGCCGGAACCGGTCGGCCAGGCGCACGGCGAGTTCGACGGTCAGCTGCCACGGCTGCTCCCCGCCGGTTCTGAGCATCTCGTCGCGTGCCCTGCGCAGGCCCTCCACCGCCTCGTCGAGAGTTGCCCGCTCCTGCGTCAGGTTGTACCAACTACCCAGGAATATGGCCAGGTTGACCTGCCTGGCCGCCCAATCCGGGCTTCCGCGGGGGGTTTCGGCCAGGGCCCGGCGTTGCGCCGTGGCGGCCTGGAGCAGGTGCTCGCGGTCCCCGCCGAGGTCGTACAGCTCCCCCAGCACCTCGGCGAGAGCGCTGAGCTGGGCGGCCCGTTCGCCGGGCATCGCGGGCGGCAGCGCCACGCTACGGCGCAGCAGCTCGGCGGCTTCCTCGAGTGCGCGACGCTCGCCGGTGCGGTGGTACAGCAGTCGCAGGGCGCGGCCGAGGCCGTAGAGGTAGACCTCCCGGTACCGGTGGCCTTCGGGGGCCACGTCGAGGGCGCGCCGGTAGGAGTGGATCGCACGCTGGAGGGTGGGCAGATCGCGGGTGTGCTCGTACACCTGCGCCTCGGCGTAGGCGAGGTTCCTCAGGTGCACGTCCCGGCCGGGGCTGTCGTCGGTGGTGGCGTCGACGACCTGACGGTTGAGGTCACGAGCCCGCCGCAGCGCGGCGACGTCCCCCGTGCGGTGGTAGACCTCCAACTCCCGCAAGCCCTGCCGGTGCATCTCGTCGACGGACGACCCGGCCGACCTTCCCGAGCGAGGAACACCGTTGTCCATTCCACCACCATACGGTCGCAGGCCGCCCCGTTCGTAGGTCTCGGCTCTCAAGTCCCGGGCGTGGGCGAGGAGTCGAGGGGGTCGATCGGGTGGATGTAGCGGGACGGAGGCGGCAGGCCCTGACGCCAGTGCAGGCACAGTGCCTCCGCCAGTGTCCGTTCCTCCTGGAGGCTGTCGGGGAGCGGCAGGTGCAGGGCCGCCAGCAGGTGGAAGCGGTGCAGCTCGAACGCCGCGCGGACGGCGTCGCCGTAGGTGAGCGCCGCCTGTACGGCTCCGTGGTACGCGAGCACGGCCACGGCGGCGGGAGCCAGGGCGAGCAGCAGCCACCAGCCCGAGCGGAGCAGCAGCGCAGTGCTGACCAGCGCGGTCGCCGCGTTGGTGACGCACAGTCGGGCCGCCGCGTCGAGGGAGTCGCGGCAGTCGTCGACCACGGCCCGGGCACGGTCTCCGAGCACCGGGTACAGCCGGGGCCAGGCGACCGCGGCGTCCCAGCCGTGCTCCCGGCCGGCCGTGTCCCGCAGCGCCGCCAGCACGTTGCCCAGCGCCGTCGGCCGGACGAGGTGGTCCGGGAGCGGATACCGCCGCCGCAGCGCGGCCGCCGCGGCGCCCGCCCGCTGCACCCTTTCGGGCGACGGGTCCCCCGCCGATGCTTCCAGCTCGGCGCGCGCCGCCCACCTCGCCTTGCGCCGACGTTGCAGCGCCCGCCCCGGTCCGGCGCCGAGCGCCTCGGGCCATCCGCCCTCCAACAGCCGCATGACGGCTAGCTGGAAGGGCTGAAAGACAACGGCGACCACTGTGGTCCCGACGACGATCCACACCGCCTCCCCGGCCCCCACGCCGGTTGCGGTGCGCCAGGCCCGCCGCAGGGAGACGTCGGCCCCGGGCGCTCCCGCCCAGACCAGGAGCAGCACGAACACGGTCGCCACGTACGTCGGCAGATAGGCCACCGAGAAGAACCTGACCGAGCCGTCGAGCGGCTTGGGGACGACGGGCCCGAGGCTCACGCCGGGCTCACCTCAACTCCATCGGTCCGTGGTCGCCGGTCCGGCACTCCGGCCGGAACCGGTCGTCGTAGAACGCGGTGTAGGCGGAACTCCCGCACACCGCACAGCGGAACGCGATGACGCTGAACCGGGTCGACTCTCCTGGAGCCGCGGCGCGCACCTCGTCGCCGGGGCCGCGGTTCGGCTGCATTCCGAGGACGGTACGCAGGTACCCACTCGACGTGGCACCGACCCGCTCGTCGCCCACGACCAGCAGGATCCGGTCCGGATGCTCCTCCGCCGCGAGCAACCGCCCCAACACCTCCGCGACGTCGTTCAGTGCGGTACCGGCGGGAAACAACAGCCAGGAGGCGCCCTCGCCTTGCGCCCTCGGATCCACCAACATCGCATACCTCATACGCTGTTGCAGCCTCCGCATCTCCCGCACCCGCCCGTCCGCATGCAGTCCAGACTCTACCCACGAGCAAGCGGTGCATGAGATTCACCGGTCAGGCCGGGTGCCGGCGGTCGGCCATGAAGGCTGCGAGGCCCGTCACCGGATCTTAGCCCCGGCGCGAGGGGTGCGAGCGGAGCGAACGCCGAGGCCACCGGCCCCCGCGAGACCCAGTCAGCCGAGCCGTCGCGCGGCAGCGCGCGGAAGACGCAGTTCATGACGCCGGACTCTGGCAGATCCGCCGGGAGTCCGCCGGCCGCCCCCGCTGGTCCAGTAGTGTGCGTCGGGTGATGAGCCCTGAGTCGGACAGAGCCGAGCCGCCGGTCGATCGGCGGCGGGTTGGCTGACCGGTCGACGACCGGTTGGTGATCGACCCTGTTTCCGGCGGCCGGACACGTGCTCCGTGTGTCTCGTCCGGTTTCTGCCATCGCCTCGGTCGGTCGCAGGTGACGTAGGTCGACGTGTGACGCGCGGATGCTCCTGACCACGCATTCCGACGCGGGAGTCGATCCCTTGCCTGTGTTCATCCACGTCCTCGGCCTTGCCGTTTTCGCCCAAGGAACCTCCGAGTTCATGCTCTCCGGTCTCGTACCGGGAATCGCCCACGACCTGTCCGTGTCGGTGGGCGCCGCCGCGAGTCTGACGTCCGCGTACGCCATCGGGATGGTCGTGGGCGCACCCCTGATGGCCGCGCTGAGTGCCCGTTGGCCACGCCGTCGCGCGCTCGCGGCGTTCCTGGCCGCGTTCGTCGTCGTGCATGTCGTCGGCGCCGTCACGACGAACTTCCCCGTGCTGTTCGCGACCCGGGTCGTCGCCGCGATCGTCAACGCCGGTTTCCTGGCGGTCGCCATGTCCGTGGCGACCGCTCTGGCGCAGCCCGCGCGGCAGACCAGGGCCACCGCCGTCCTGTTGTCGGGCGTGACGCTGTCGTGCGTCGTCGGCGTGCCCGCGGGCGCGCTGCTCGGCGGCTGGTCCGGCTGGCGTGCGGCCTTCTGGGCGGTCGCCGCGCTGTGCCTGCCCGCGTTGACGCTCGTCTTCCGGTCCGCGCCCGCCGACGCGGCCCGGCCGCGGGATGTGTCGATCAGGGAGGAGGCGCGAGCGCTGAGGTCACGGCCGGTGCGGTCGACGCTGCTGCAGGCGGCTCTGGTCAACGGGGCGACCTTCGCGACGTACGCCTACCTCGCCGTCATCGCCACGGACGTCGCCCGCCTCCCCTACGGTGCTGTTCCCGGGCTGCTCGCCGCGTTCGGTGCCGGGGCCTTCGTCGGAGTGACCGCGGCCGGACGGGTGGGCGACGGACGGCTGGGGCGCGGCCTGGTCCGCGCCCTGTGCGCGCTGCCGGTCGGTTGGGCGGCGCTGGCCATCACCGGCGCGTGCGCGGGCCCGCTGTTCGTACTGGCGGTCGTCCAGGGCGGGCTCTCGTTCGGTGTCGGATCGGCCCTCGTCGCCCGCGTCATGCGCGTCGCGTCCCACGCGCCCTCCCTGAGCGGGGCGTTCGCCACCGTCGCGTTGAACGTCGGCGCCTTCCTGGGGCCTCTGCTCGCCGGCGTCGCGACGGGCGCCGCCGACGACTACCGGGGCGCCGCGTGGGTCAGCGCCGGCCTGGCCGCGGCGGCGACGGCGATCACCGTCACCGCCGCTTCCCGTGCCCGCACACGCGCACGCGCACGCACACAGGAGCAGCCGCTGTAGACACCGGTTCAGCGCGGGGTGCCCGAGGCGCGATCGGCGTAGTGGCGGGCCAGGGCGTGGAAGGCCTGCTTCGGTTCCCAGTGCCAGCCCGCCTCCGGGTGCCCCGGGCGCTTCTGGACGGTCTTGGTGATGGCGTAGGAAGCCAGGTCGAGGTCGTAGCGGGGGTTGTCCGCACGGTGCGGGGCGTCCGGGGTGACGAACTCGAAGGCCATCGCCGCGTACAGTCCCATCGCCTCGAAGACCTGGAGGAGTGCGGTGACGAAGTCGGCCTGGGTGCGTTCGCTGCGGACCAGGTGGCCCTTGATCTCCTCGGGGTCCTTGTCGTAGTCGACCACGTCCCAGCCCATGCCGTCCGTCTCCGGGGCGCCCACGTAGGCGCACGTACCGAACTCGGTGATGGCCAGGGGCTTGCCCCGGCCCAGGTGGCGGCGCAGTTCCCGCACGTGGTCGGCGGGTCGGGGGAAGGAGGAGTAGTAGTCGATGCCGACGACGTCGAACAGGGACCAGTCGACCTGGTCGTCCTGTGCGGCGGCGTAGCTGAGCCGGCCGTCGAAGACCGAGCGGCCTGTCCTGGCGGCGCGGGCCGTGAAGGCGTCGAGGCGGCGCTGGACGACCACGGGGTCGTAGGTGCCGTTCAAGCGGTTCTGTACGCGCTCCAGCACCGTCTCCCCCGGCAGGATGCCGGGCACGAACAGCCAGAACTCGCAGCCCACGCTGAAGTCGACGCTCGCGCCCTGCCTGCGCAGCCGCTGCGCGAACCGGCCCGTCTCCGCGAGGTGTTCGAGGATGTCCCGCTGCGGGACGTCCCCCAGTGTGGGTTGCAGCCATACGTGCAGGCCGTGTTCGGCCGCCTCGGTCGCGGTCGCCGCGAGGCGTTCCACTCCGTCGCCGGTGACGTCGACCGTGTCGGCGTGCAGGTCGTGGCGGACGGCCCGCAGGTCGGCCCGCATCCGCTCGACGTTCCAGCCCGTGGCCGGGGTCTCACCCTCCCCCACCGTGTAGACGACCCCCCGGTGCCTGAGGCCGCGCCGCCGTCCCGTGGCCTGTGCCCGCCCCGCCGGCCCGAGCGCACCCGCGGCGCCGACCGCCGCCATCCCGGCCAGGAAGCCGGCCCGACTGATCCGATTCGTTTCCGCCATGCCCCTACCGTGCTGGAGCCGGACGCGAGGCGCAGTCGGCCGATGGTCTGCATCGGTGCGACGAAGGTGGGTGGAGGGTGCCGGGCGTCCGGTCGTTTCGTCGGCCGGGACGGGTCCGAAAGGCGGCGCGCGCCACCGGCTCCCCTGCTCCGAGTCTTCTTCGCGCCCCCGCCTCCCCTCTCAGCCGACCACGGCCTGCCCGTACGGGACCAGTCGTACGGGGCCCATGAGGCCGTGGTCCTGGCGGGCGACGGCTGCGAAGACCGTCGGCTGGGCGACCCGGAGCCGGTTGACGAGGGGGGTCGCCACCTCCACCTCGATCACGTTGCGGCCGCGCCGGAGCAGCGGGCCGACGTCGACGACCGGCTGGAGACGGTCGAGGGGTGGCGCGCAGGTGCCGTTGACGGTGACGCGTGCGGTGTCGGAGACCTGGCCGAGTTCCAGGCGGGCGCCGTGGGACGAGTCCCAGTCCGGCGGCAGGTCGATCGTGGTCCGGTATCGGCCGATGCCCGAGGAGTCGGCGAGTTCCGGGATCCGTGACCAGGGCATCAGGGTGTCGAGGGTCAGCGTGCGGTGGACACGCTCGGTGCGGGTCGGGGTGGATCCGGGGCGCCAGTCCTCGACGTCCAGCCGCCACTGGCCGGGGGTGATCGGGGCGGGAACGGACGGGACGGTCGTGGTGACCGTACGGCCTGAGGACAGCCGTGTCGTGTACGTGCCGGCCGTGGTCGAACGGATCGTCAGTTCCCGTGCGCCGAAGTGCATTTCGGGCGCGTCCGTGGCGATGGCGTGCGGTCGTGCGCCGTTGCGGTCGCCGAAGAGTCCCGGACGTCCCAGTGCGACGATCATCACCTGTCCGGGCTGGAGGGTGACCCGCACGGTGACATCGCCGTCGTCCTCGGTGTACCGGGCGATCCGCGTGGCCTCGCCCGTCCAGGGATCCAGCAGGTACGCGATCGTCATCCCGCCCCGCGTGCGGCGGGTGTGGCGCAGCGTCACCTCGTGGTCGATTGCGGCCACGGGCGGTTTGACGGTCTCCGCGTGCTTGCCGTTGCACAGGTAGTAGAAGTCGGCGTCGCGGGTGACGCGGTGGGCGTTCAGGAGCGTGGACGCGGTGGCGTGGCGTACGTCGGGGGTGACTCCCAGCCGGGTGAGTGCGTCCCCCACGGCGGCCTTGTCGGTGATCCGGGTGACGTGGGGCAGGCTGAGCAGGCGGGTGAGGAGCTCGTGCAGCCGGTCGGTGTCGCCGTCGTCCGGGACCCCCGGGGTGAGCGGCTGGTCGAAGGCGCCGAGAAGGACGATCGGCAGCCCGTCCTCGGCCAGCCTCAGCAGGTGGCGGGCGTCGGCCGGGGCGAGGGTGGGGGTGGAGCCGTAGAAGAAGTCGCCCTCGACGAACAGGGCCTTGTATGCGGGTCCGTTCGGGGCGAGCCGACCGCCGGAGACGGTGGCGCTCGGCAGGTCGAGGAGCGGACCGCTGAGGAACTGGTGGGTCCAGCCGAGCGGGACACCGGTCGCGGTGAACCAGGAGGCCCCGATGCCGGTGGCGGCGTAGCCGGTCTGTCGGAAGACGGCGACGTCGGCGCGGGCGGTGCCGGACTGGAGTACTCCGTGCACGCGGCCGAGGTAGGCGGAGATGTCCGCCATGTGCTGCCAGGTGGGCTGCCGGGGTCCCCATGATTCGCCGTAGCCGGGGCCGCCGTTGTACGGGCTGAAGGCGGCGAAGCCGGGCCAGCTCGCGCCGGGGGCGGTGGCGTAGGAGAAGCCGTGGACGACGGTCTGGTTGACGCCCGCCGCGTAGGCGCCGCCCATGGTGCGCAGGAAACGGTCCCAGGTGGTGCTGTAGGCGGTGCCGTTGTAGGCGCCCGCCTCGCAGGACAGGACCGTGTGGCCTGCCATGTCCCGGCCGCCGGCGAGGCAGCGGAAGTCGTCGAGGTTCTTGAAGCCGAGGGACTCGCCCTCGGGGAGGTCGAGGATCGCCGCCGAGGCGATCGCGTCGGTCTGCAGTCCGTAGGGCTGGACGCGCAGGGTCATGCCGAGGGAGTGGGCCCAGTCCCGCAGCGCGCGGACGTGGTGACGGTTGAACAGTTCCGAGAAGGTCTCCCAGAAATCGTGCCGGATCTGCCGGGTCAGCTGCGCCTCGAAGGCGAACACCTGGTTGCCGCTGTTCAGGATCAGGGCCGGCAGGTACGGCAGCAGGGGCCGGCCGGTGTGCTTCTCGAAGGCGTCCGGCAGCGACGTCGTCCAGGTCAGGCCGTCCGTCTCCAGCTCCACGGAGTCCTCGAAGAAGGCGCCGCCCGCCGCCTTCAACAGGCCTCGCAGCGTGGGCGTCAGCAGGTTCCGCTCCCAGAAGTCGGTGACGGCGGCGGTGCCGGCCGGGTCGAGATGGTCGACGACGTAGGCGGCAGGCGCGGAGTGCGGGCCGGACTCGGGCTGCTGACCGCAGCCGCGGATCCAGTAGGAGATGAGCACCCAGTCGCCGGTCTCGGGCGCCGTCCACGTGAGGGTGCCGTCCTCGTCGACGGTGGAGGTGAGGTCGTGGACGCTGGAGAGGTCGAGCCCGGTCTCCTTGCGCGTGGAGTGCGCGGGGTCGACGCGGGCGGCCTGCACGGCGAGGAGCCGCCGGCGGGTCACTCCGGCGGCCGGCGCGTGCACAGGTGGCGGCACCGGACCCCGGTAGGTGGCCCCGCCGCTCAACGAGGCCCGGCCGTGGACGAGTTCCTTGGCGGCCGCCGCGTCGTCCGGGGTGACGCCGGGGACCGCGACGGGCCAGCTCGGGCCGAGGGTGAGGTCCAGGGTGAGTCCGCGTCTCGCGGCGCGGCGCAGGGCGGCCTCGACGCCGTCGCGCCATGGTCTGCTGCCCCAGCCGTGGTGCGCGGGGTCCAGGAGCGACTTGTCCTTGACGCTGTGGTGGACGGCAGCGATCTCCGCGCCGCCGAATCCCGCGTCCGCGATCTGGTCGACCTCGCGGGCGATCTCGTCGGCGTTCACCAGACCGTCCGGCCACCACCAGCGGAACCTGGGGCGCACCGGGCGGGTGGGGTTCGCGAACCAGTCGGCGGCCGGTCCGCCGGGTCCGGCGAGTGCCGGAGCCGCCGCGGCGGGTGCCCCGGGCCCCAGGGTCGCGGCGATCCCGGCCGCGATGCCCACCGTGGCCCCGGCGGCGAGGACCGCTCGTCGTGACATGCCGTCGCCCTGCGCGACCGGATCCTGCATGAGCTCCCCCAGGTGATCGTCCATGGTTTTGAATCGTTTCAATCACTCTCGACGCGGGAACGCTAAGCCCCGTTTCCGACCAGGGTCAAGATCTACGACACGCTCGGACCGAGGCCACGCTCGGCCGCTCCCCCCGCAGGTGCAGGTACAGGGCGGACAAACCCGTCTGGGCAAGGGGCAGGGTGAAAGGGCGGACAGCAGGACGGCGAGCGCGCCCGGAGTGAGCAGCCCCGCCGCATGGGCCACGTAGGTGTTGGGGGTGACGTGGGCGAGTACCGCCGAGTGGACGACGGAGTCCAGGGGTCCGGCCAGGTGCCGGATCAGCAGATGCACCGGCAGCCAGTAACAGGTCGTCAGGAGCAGCGCCCCCGCGGTGAGCGGCCAGGCGCGACGCGACCAGACCAGCGACCAGGACCGTCGTAGGGCGACCCACACGCCCGTTCCGTCGAGGGCGGCGCAGGACGGCGCCAGGGCGAACCCGAGCCGGATCAGGAGTGCGCCGGGCGCGATCATCGCCACGAGGTGGGACAGGCTGTCGAAGGGACCGTCGAACCGGAACGGGTCGGCCCAGGACAGGGCGGCCGACGCGGCGGCCAATCCCACGCAGGCCGCGAAGCTCAGCGCGGCGGCCGCCGCGACCGCGAGTCCCCGCACCAGGTGGACGGCGAACACCGTGCCCAGCCCGGCGCGTATCCGGCGCCCCAGTCTCCGAGCCGTGAACCGGCCTGCGGAGTCGGCCGCGCCGGCCACGGCGGCGGCACCGGCCAGTCCTGTCGCGGCGCACCCCAGCGCGAGCACGGCCAGCAGGACCGGTGCGGCGCCCAGGGCGACGAGGAGCAGGGGCCAGGTGTCCGTGGACACCGGGTCCTCCGCGCTCCTGGCCCACAGGAGGTTCTCCCGCATCTTTGTGAACTCGGGCCGTGCGACGGCGAAGGCGGCCGCGGTCGCCAGGAGGCCGAGCAGACCGGAGAGCGCGACGACGCACAGGATGACCCCGGCCAGCGACCGGCCGCCCCGGCTCAGTGCCCGCGCCGCCGTGGCCGCGACGGCACCGCCACGTGACTCGACGCCCTCCGCGCGCGCCGACGCGACCATCGACCGTCCCCCCTCGCTCGCCCTCAAGTCGGCACCGTGCCCGTCCGGTTCCGTGAGGGACGCCCGGTGGCGGACGCAGGTTCCCGGCGGAGACGATCACCTCAATGTGTCAGATCCGGCCGCCGGTGAGCCGGGTGAGGGGGCCGTGCGGGTGGCGGGCGGCACGACGTCCGGCCGCGTACGAGGCGGCGGTCAGCGCGGACAGGCCGGCGCCGACTCCGGCGGCGACCAGCTTGCGGTGCGCGATGACCGTCCACGCCGTCCTGACGGTCGCGGCGACCTGCCCCGAGGTCGCGACGATCGCCTGGCGGCCCGCCTCGACACCCCGCGCGGCGCCGTGTGCCGCGCTCTGCACGGCTCCGGTCGTCGCCTCGGCAGAGCGCTCGACGCCGTTCCTGGTGGCCGAGGCGGCGTCGTCCGTCTTCGTCGCGGCGCTCCTCGCGGCCCGGGCGGCCGGAGCGGTCGCCTTGCCGACGGTACGCCGGGCCTTGGCCGCGGTCTCCCGCTCCGCCGCGGACTCTTCGTTCGTCTTCTTGTTCGGTTCACTCATGGACATCGCGTTGCCGCTCACTCCGGCGGCAAACCGTTGCCAGGCATGTTGGCGCCGATGGTGGCGCCGATGTCGTCACAGATCACCATGAAACGGATCGAACATGGTCCGGTGACCTTCCGAACGGTCTTGGAGGTCGGGGAACAGAGCGAGCTGGTCACCACGGCACGGTCGGGGCTTGCCGCCTCTGCGGACGGCAGCGCGCAGCCGGCCGTCCCGGGTGGCCGTGGGGCCGGTCGGATCCCACGGGATCGTGAGGGGTTCGCCGACCGGGTTGGCGTGCGGGTCGAGGACATGGGCGGCGAGGTGGTCGGCGATCAGGTCGACGCGAGCAACCGCGAGCCCAAGGCCCTGATCCCCCGTCCGAGCTCGGCGACACCGCGGTGTCGAACGACCAACAGGCATCCAGGTACCAGCGGTCACGGACCGGATCGTGGGCGATGTCGTGGCGGACGGCACGGTCGGCGGTCACGCTCCAGCCACTCCTCGCGACGACGGGACAAGCGCACGGTGCGGTCCGGCCGGTAGTGGCCTGTGGGGGCGTCGGCCAGGTGTCGCAACGGATCGGGCAGCACCAGAGACACACTGCCGTCGAACGGGGTCGTCGGCGATGGTGCAGTTGCCGTGCGGGGCGCCGGACTCGCCGTCGGCAGCGAGGAACAGCCGCTCGGCCTGCCATCGTCGACGCCCCTCCGCGTCGGTCGGGTGGGCGTCGGTGAGATGGTGCCGAAGCCGGGCCAGGCGGCGGCCGCCGACCGTCACCGAGGACGCCCGGCGGCGATCCGCGCCTCCACCACGGCGGGCCGGGCCTGCGCCCCCGGGGTCAGCCGCCGCCCGGGACCGTGCCGCCCTTGAGGCGTTCCAGGTCCGAGGGACGGACCTGGATCACCACGAGGGCGATCAGAGCGGCCAGGACGGCGAAGATCGCCGCCATGACGAAGGCGGCCGAGACGCCGGCGGTGAGGATCTCGTCGGACCAGGGGGCGGGGAGCTGCCCGGTGCGCTGGAAACGCAGGCGTTCGGCCGGGGTCGCCTGGGCCAGGTAGTCGGGGACCTGCTTCTCCGCCTCGTTGCGGCTGGCCGTCCCGTACATCGTGACCAGGATGGACAGACCGAGCGAACCGCCCACCTGCTGGGTGGCGTTGAGGAGTCCGGAGGCCGCGCCGGTCTCCTGCGGGGTCACGTTGGAGAGCGCCATCAGGGTCAGGGAGACGAACTCCATGCCCATGCCGAGGCTGAAGACCAGGATCGGGCCGAGGACGCTGCCCGCGTACGTCGAGTGGACGTCGGTCAGGGTCAGCCAGGACAGGCCTCCCGCCGCGAGGATCGCGCCCACCACCATGAAGGGCTTGGGGCCGAACCGGGGCAGGAACCGCGAGGCCAGCCCGGCGCCGAACGCGATGACCGCGCTGACCGGCAGGAAGGCGAACCCGGTCGCCAGCGGGCTGAAGTCGAGCACGTTCTGCACGAAGAGCGTGAGGAAGAAGAACATGCCGAAGATCGCGGCGGCGAGGCACAGCATGATCCCGTACGTGCCCGCCCGGTTGCGGTCGGCGAACATGTGCAGCGGCGTGATCGGCTGCCTGGACCGCCGCTCGACCAGGACGAACACCGCGAGGACGACGACGGCCGCGCCGAACGAGGCCAGCGTGAACGCGTCCCGCCACCCTTCCTGCGCGGCCCTGATGAACCCGTACACCAGAAGGACCATGCCCACGGTGGAGGTCAGTGCGCCGGCGATGTCGAAGTGGCCGGGGTGACGTTCGGATTCCTTGATCCAGCGGGGGGTGGCGAGGGCGATGAGCAGCCCGATGGGGACGTTGACGAAGAGCACCCACCGCCAGTTCAGCCACTCGACGAGGATTCCGCCCGCGAGCAGGCCGATGGCGCCGCCACCCGCCGAGACCGCGGCGAAGACCCCGAAGGCCCGGTTGCGCTCGGGGCCTTCGCGGAACGTCGTACTGACCAGGGAGAGCGCGGTCGGGGAGGCGATGGCGCCGCCGACGCCCTGGAGGGCGCGTGCGGCGAGGAGTTGGGCCTCGTTCTGGGCGAGTCCGCCGAGCAGGGAGGCGAGCACGAACAGCAGGACGCCGAAGACGAACATGCGCCGTCTGCCGAGGATGTCGCCGGTCCGGCCGCCGAGCAGCAGCAGGCCGCCGAAGGTGAGGGTGTAGGCGTTGACCACCCACGCCAGGCTCGTGGTGGAGAAGTCCAGGGAGCGCTGGATGTCCGGCAGCGCGATGTTCACGATGGTGATGTCCAGGACCACCATCAGCTGGCACGACGCGATGACCAGCAGCGCCATCGCGTTACCGCCACCGTCCTGCCGGGCGGTGGCCTGGGGCGCTGAGGTCGGCCGCGGAACGCTGCTCATGACGTGTCGCCCGCTCGGAGGCGGGCCCCGGGGGAGAGGTCAGCGGACGGGGAGATCCACTGTCGGGTCCACCGTTCGACGGTACGCCCGCGCCCGGGCCGTCACCACTCGATCATCCACGGCCGGACGGGGCGCCGTCGTGTCCGCCCGTGCCGTGCCAGGACTCCCCTGTTGTCCTGGCACGGCCTCGGCTGTCGCGGGTTGTCCGCCGCGGTGATCACCAGGATGCGCGAGAGGTACCCGGTGTGTCGTTGGCGGACCGTCCACGTCTGCTTGGCGGAGCGTCCACCCTTGACGCCGAGGACGGGAGGCCGGAACGCCTATGTCTCCCACGCCCCGGTCAGCGCCTGTTCGCGCAGTTCGCTGGGCGGGAGGCCGTACGCGGTGCGGAACGCCCGGGTGAACTCGGCGGCGCGGGGGAAGCCCCAGCGGGCGGCGACGGCGTGGACGGGCAGCCCGCGCAGCCGGGGATCGGTGAGGTCGCGGCGGGCGTTCTCCAGGCGCTGGTCCCGGATGTAGGAGGCGACGGTGAGGCCTTCGGCCTGGAAGAGGCGGTACAGGTAGCTGCGGGAGATGTGGTGCGCGGCGGCGACGCCGGCGGGGGTCAGGTCCGGGTCGCCGAGGTGCCGGCGGATGAACGCCTTGACATGGAGGGTGAGTGTGCGGCTGTGGGTCTCCGGTGGCAGCCGCGAGTCGGCGTCCACGGTGTGCGCGAAGAGGGCCGTGACCAGGTCGGCGACGACCGTGCCCAGCCGGGGTGCGTCGGATGGCTGGTAGGGGGAGGTGTCCGCGACGAGTTGGCGGAGCAACTGCGAGAGCAGTGCGCCGATCCCTTCCCGGCCCGACAGGAGGCTCCCCAGGACCTGGTCCGCTCGGTTCCCGGGCACGGCCACCAGGGCACGCGGGACCTCCAGGCCGACGATGGTGACGGAGTCGGAGCCGGTGAGTACCTCCCACGACCGCGAGGAAGAGTTGATGTGGAAGTCGTTCATCCGGTAGGCCGCCTGTTGTCTGCCCCAGTCGGCCGCTCCCTCGCCCTTCAGCAGGAGGGACAGGTGGTAGGTCTCGGGATCGGACTGGCGGATGAGTTTCGGCGTCCGACGGAAGACCAGGTGGTCGAAGGTGGCCGGCCACACCGTCACGTCGCCCAGCCCGATCACGCGTTGGTGGCCGTGGTAGTCGGCGGTGCGGTCGCTGGTGAGGTGCATGGGCGCATGGGTATTGCCCATGCGCTCCGCCCACGCCTCGAACCGGTCGGCCACCGGCAGGTCCGTGGTGCGGAAGACCGACTCGTGCAACACGAAGGTAGTCAACCACACCGCGTCACGGGCCTGTTGGTGGCGGTCGGGTCAGTTCAGGTGGGCGGTGTCGACGGTGATGGAGTCGTTGTCCGTGGCGGTGACGGAGATGTAGCCCGGGTCGCCGTTGCGGTCGAGGTAGCACACCACGTACGAGACGCCGACGGTGGTCTGACGTACAGGGTGCTCGGTCACGGCCTCCCGGCAGCCTTCCGCCGTGGGGACCACGGACGAACTCCAGGCGGCCATCTTGCCGTTGGTGGAGTACAGGTAGCCGCCTTGAAGGTAGATGGCGTCGGTGCCGGCGTCGGCGATCACGGGCGGCGTGTGGGTGAAGTCGTATCCCGGGGGCGCCTTCTCGCTGTCCGTCTTCATGACGAAGCCGCGTACCAGCGCGGTTGACGGCGAGGACGTCGAGTCGGGCAGGGTCGCGACCGCCGCGCCGCCGCCTCCGATGACGGCCACGGCCGTGAGGCCGGCGATCAGCGGGTGGGCGTACGCCATGCTGAGCAGGGGCCCGACGACCGGGATCGAGAACTTCAGCTGGGTGTTCTTCTGCGTGACCCTGGCGTTGCCACCCGCGGTCACCGTCTGCGCCTGGGACTGATGGGTGCCCGGCCGGGGTGGCACGGAGGGGTCGCTCTGTGGGGCGTGGTCGCCGAGTTGTGCGCCGCGCATGCGGTCGGTGTTCATGGCACGGGACGCTAGCGACAGGCGACCCCGCGGTCTTGTTTTGCCACAGATTGTCGCTATTGGGCATCTTATGGGCGCCAATTGCGATGAAAGTGATCGCCGAGGTGAGAACTTCGGACTTGCTACTCGCCAGTCATATTACTGAACCGTAACCTACCGACTGCTACCCGAGGTAACCCGACCCTCGCTACGGTCCTGACAGTTCATCTAAGAGCGGTACGGACAGCGGTGGGCGACCGCGGCCTCGTGCCGCTCGGTCGTCACGGTCCGCACCCCACCGGACCGTCCGCCACCCGAGCCGCAGACGAAGGCTCGGCCTCCCCTTCCCCGGAGGTCCGACCATGCCCACCCCCACCCGCCTGCTGGCCGCAGCCGTCACCGCTGCCGCCTGCCTCGGCGTCACCGCCGTACCCGCCGACGCGACAGCACAGTCGGACGCCGTGGTCTCGCGCGGCGTCACCATCCCCACCTTCTACAACCCGCCCGCCACGCTCCCGGCGGCCGACGGCACCCTGGTCCGCTCCGAACCGCTCCCCCTCGCGCTGAGCCTGCCGGGCGTCGACGGACCGCTGCCCGGCACGGCGACCCGCCTGATGTACAAGTCCACGGACTCCGCCGGCCGGCCCATGGCGGTCACCGGCGCCTACCTCGAACCGACGGCCCGCTGGACGGGCAGCGGTGCGCGGCCTCTGGTCGCCGTGGCGCCCGGCACCATGGGCCAGGGCGACCAGTGCGCCGCCTCCCTCGGCCTCGAACACCCGCTCCTGGTCAACGGCCAGACCCTGTCCGTCGGTTACGAGGACCTGGCGATCTACCGTCTCCTCGCCCGGGGCATCGCCGTGGTGGTCACGGACTACACCGGGCTGGGCGCGACGGACCGGCTGCACACCTATGTCAACCGGGTCGACGAGGCGCACGCCGTCCTGGACGCCGTCCGCGCGGCCCGCTCCCTCGACGGCACGTCGCTCACAGCCGGCTCCCGGGTGGCGCTGTTCGGCTACAGCCAGGGCGGCGGGGCCACGGCGGCCGCCGCCGAACTACAGCCCTCCTACGCCCCCGACGTCGCCCTCGCCGGGACCTACACCGGCGCTCCGCCCGCCGACCTGGTCGCCGTCACCAAGGCCATCGACGGAAGCGACCTGGCCGGCGCTCTGGGCTGGTCGGTGAACGGGTTCCTGGAGTCCGACCCCGCTCTCAAGCCGATCGCCGAGGCACACCTGAACGCGGCCGGCCGCGCCGCGCTCGAGGACCTGTCGACGATGTGCGTGGGTGACGCCCTCCTCGCCTACAACTCGGCGCGCAGCGCCGCCTGGACCACGGACGGGCGTTCCATCAGCGACGTCGTCGCCTCGGAGCCGGCACTGAAGGCCTTCCTGGCCGACCAGCGCATCGGCGCCCTCGAGCCGACGTCCCCGGTGCGGGTGGCGACCGGCACCGCCGACGACCTGGTGCCGCACGCGCAGGCGCGCTCGCTCGCCGCGGCCTGGTGCGCCAAAGGTGCCGACGTCACGTACAAGCCGGTGATCCTGCCGAGCGTCGGCCGGGCCCTGATCAACCACTTCACGCCGCTGCTCGTCGACCAGGGCGACGCGATCTCCTGGCTGACCGACCGGCTCGACGGCAGGGCCGCCACGTCCAACTGCGCCGCCCTGCCCCTGCTGCCCTGACCCACTCGCGAGGCGGTGGCGGTCGGTGCGTGCCTGCGCGAGGCACCGGCCGCCGCCGGGTCGCCGGCACCGCACCTAGGCTGGGTCCATGACGGAGATCGAGGTGGTGGAGCTGCTGGTGTCGGCGTCGCACCGGTTCGCCGGGCGGCCCGCGGACGGGCCGTCGGACGGCCCGGACGACGAGCTCGTGCGGCAGGTCCAGGTCCGTCGCGGTCTCGGACTGGTCGGTGACCGCTACTTCGGCCGCCCGGCCCACAAGGACGCGTCGGTGACGCTCATGGCCACGGAGAACCTGCCCCGGCACATCGACGCGGCCGTCGGTCTCCCGCAGACGCGCCGCAACATCCTGCTGCGCGGCGTCGACATCGACGCGTACGTCGGCTCGACCATCGTGCTCGACGGCGCGGCCGGTCCCGTGGCGTTCGCCGTGAACCGCCCGGCACGGCCCTGCGCGTGGATGGACGTCACCATCGGCCCCGGCGCCCAGCGCGCACTGCGCGGCAGAGGGGGCGTGCGGTGCACTCCTCTGTCGGACGGTGTGCTCGTCCTGGGCCGGGCGACGTTCGGCGTCGTCGACGCGTCCGCCGTGCGGGCCTGAGGCCGGCCCTGACGGAACGTCTCATCATGCGTCGGTCAGGCTCAGGCGGGCGACGATCCGTTTGCCCACCGGCGCCCGTACGACGTCGAGGTCCTCCGCCACGGCCCGCACGATCTCCAGGCCGTGCTGGCCCACCCGCGTCGGATCCGGTGCGCGCGGCGCCGGCAGCACCGGATCGCTGTCCCAGACGGCGATCTCCACCGCGGAACCGCTGATGCGCAGCTGCAGCAGGACCGGCCCGGGCGCGTATCTGAGCGCGTTGGTGACCAGCTCGCTCACCACGAGCTGGGACAGGTCCACGGCCCGCGCCGACACGGGCGGGCCGCCCGGGCGCCGGACGCGGGTGAGGAAGTCGCCCGTGAGCTGTCGCGCCCGGGCGATACAACCGTCCTTGCCGTCCAATGCCACCGTCGTCTCGGCAGGGGTCCCGTCGGGTGCGGAAAAACCCTGGTCGGGCGGGACAGGTGCCATCCGGACCGCCTTCACTACCCCGTTCATATCCGCGCGCCTACCCGCGAACCCACCTCCTACGCCCCAGGCGCACCACTCACGCGCACACCGTCCCGGCTGCCGTCCGGGCTGTGGTCCGCGCTGTCGTCCGGACCTGCCGCGGACTGTGCTCGTGCTCTGCGCGCCGCCACGAACCTGGCCGACACGCCAAGGGTGCCGGCCGCGGCGGCGAAGACGACGGTGAGCGCGTTCGTCATGTCGTAGGTGCCGCTGCTCTCGTAGGTGGTTCCGTCGTCGAGGACGCAGTCGAAGGCCGGCGGGAAGTAGGAGGCCCGGTGGGTGACGAGGTGCCGGACGGTGTCCCGCGGGACCTCCTCCCCTCGGCAGGCGGGCGCGGGAGACGAGTCGGCGCCGGACTGCGACTCGTGCACGGAGAGCGCCACCGCGCCGGCGCCCAGCAGGTAGCAGCCGACCGTCGCCGCGATCGCCATCCCGGCCGACCAGCGCAGCAGGTGCACGGCCTGGTCCGGCCGCCTTCCGGGCAGGGCGACGGAGACGAGCTTGACCACGATCGCGATGCACCAGAGGGGGCTTGCGAACAGAGTCGCCATTCCTGACAGGGCCAACACGGCTGGGGGCTCACCTTCTGTCGTGTACGTCTGTAACGCTTTTCGCGCCTCATTCCAAGAACAGGTGTAGGGCCTTTGACGAACCCGGCGGAAGGAGATGCCTGTGGATGGCGCGGAACGGTTACGGAGTGGGCCCGCCGCCGCGGTACGTGACCCACGGCTGTTCGAGGAGTTCTATCGGCGCCACGTGGACGCGGTGATGCGTTTCGTGGCCCGGCGTGTCGACGACCCGCACACGGCGGCCGATCTGACGGCCGAGATCTTCCTCGCCGTCCTGCACTCGGCCCACACCCACCGGCCGCACCTCGGCAGCGAGACGGCCTGGCTGTTCGGCATCGCACGCAACGTGGTGTCGTCGGAGCGCCGCCGGGTCGCCCGGGAGGCCGAACGCGATCTGCGTTTCTCCGGGCGGAGGCTGCTGGAGGCCGACGACATCGTCCGGATCGAGGACAGACTCGACGCGGAGAGCCCGGGGCGACGTGCCCTGGCCGCGCTGGCAAGGCTTCCCGAGGGCGAGCGGGCCGTCATGGAGTTGATCGCGGTGGACCAGCTGACGGTCACCGAGGCGGCGGCCGCACTGGGCATTCGCCAGGTCACGGCCCGCGTACGACTGCACCGGGCGCGCAAGGCGCTGCGGAAGGAGGCGGACGTCGAGGCTGCGGAGGCTCCTGCCGCCGCAGGAACGAGCTTCACGGAAGCCACGACGCCGGACGCATCGATGCTGTACATCGCAAGGGGGGAAGCGTGAGCACCAGGCCGACGTTCGAGGACCGGCTCCTGGACGAACTCAAGAAGGAGATCGAGCTGCGCGAGGCCGGAACGTGCCGGACCGGGCCGTCCGAGGTCGGATCGGGCCGGGGCAGGAAGAGGGCTTCCGTGCGTCGTCTGCTCGTTCCACGCCGGATCGCCTTCGTCGCGGCCGCCTGTGCGGTGGCCTGGCTCGGCGTGGCGGTGGTACCTGGCTCTCCGGGCGACTCGGCGGCGTACGCGGTGGAGCGGCACGGGGACGGCACCGTCGAGCTCACCGTCAAGGACCAGACCATCGGGATCGAGGCCCAGCGCGAACTCGCGACGAAGGTGCGTCCGTGGGGCATCGAGGTGACCATTGACGTGTTGGCTCCCGGCTATGTCTGCGAGCGCAGCAAGTTCACCCCGTTCCCAGGGGTGGCGATCGATCAGCAGGGCGACCCTGTACCCATCATCCCCATCAAGGCCAGCTGGGACTTCACCCTGCGCCGGGGCAACGTGCTGGCCTTCGAGAACATGGAAGGCATGTCGCGGCCACGCGCGGTCGAGCTCTACGCGACCAGGAGCGAGGCCAAACCCTGCGTTCCGCTGAAGGTCACGCTGCCCGACAAGTAGGCCTGTCCCAGCCCGACGAACGCCTCACTGCACAGAACTCGGTCCACATATGGAACCCCCAACCCTCGTCCGTCCATCGCCAGAGCCGTCACCCTCCGCGACCGCACGATCACCCATCCCACGCCTGGGGTGGCTCGACGCGTCGCGCGGCATCGCCGCACTCGCCGTGGTGTTCGACCACTCGTCGTACGCGTTCATGCCGGAGTTGCGGCAGGAGCTGATGCCGCAGTTCAACTTCGGCCGGTACGGCATCATGGTGTTCTTCCTGGTGAGCGGCTACATCGTCCCCGCGTCACTGGAGCGCCGGGGCTGCGTCCGGACGTTCTGGATCGGACGCATTTTCCGCGTGTACCCCCTGTGGGCGGCCGCCGTCTCCGCGGTCCTCACCCTGAATCTGCTGGGCATCTCCGAGCTGCGCGGCGGCCTCGACCGGCAGAGCCTCGCCACCGCGGCCGCCGCCCATGTCACGCTGCTCCAAGAGCTGCTGGGAACACCCAGCCTCCTGCTCGTCCTGTGGACGCTCTCCTACGAGATGGCTTTCTACCTGCTGGTCGTCGCCCTCTTCACGGTCCGTCTGCACCAGCGGTCGGCGTCGATCGCCGTCACTCTGGCCGTACTCGCCGCCGTGAGCGCGACGGCGGGGGGCGTGCTGCCGGGCTCCGCCCTCTCCGGCGCGGTCGGCACCGGTCGGCTGGTCGCCCTCGCCTCGATCGCCATGGTGCTCGCCATCTGCTGTGCGAGCGCCGGACCACCCGCGCTGCGCGTGGCCGGGGGCGTGCTGGGCGGGGTGTCGGCGCTCGTCCTCGTCGCTTTCAACGGCACGGTCCCCCTGTGGGAGGGCCTGGTGATCCTCTCCGTGATGTTCGTCGGCACCGCCGTCCACCGAGCCCGGAGCGGACAGAGCAGCCGGCGGTGCGCGGCCCGCGCAGCCGTCGTGGTACTCGTCTGCGCCGTGGGCAGCGCGTACTGGTACGGCGACGGCTCCCACTTCACACGGCGCGGCTGGATCCTTGCATTCCTGCTGGCCGCGCTCACCTTTGGAGCCGCACTGTCCTGCCACCACCGGCGCATACCGCGCCGGCTGATCGGACTGGGAACGATCAGCTACTCGGTCTACCTGGTGCATCCCGTGCTGCTGGCGGTGACCGACGGCACGATCGGCCGGTGGCGGCAGGACAGTCCCGTGCTCGAAGTGGCATTCGTCGCCGTGCTGCTGGCGCTGTGCGTACTGACCCACCGTTACATCGAACTGCCGGGTCAGGCATGGGGCCGCAGGCTGGCACACCGCTTGCGGCCCGGCTCGCGGAGAGCCACTCAGCCGATGTGGTAACTGTCGCCGTACACCTTCCAGTCCAGGGGCGGTTCGAGGTCGAGGTTGCCCTTGCGCAGGAAGACGCGTTGGGCGGTGTCGACGCGACTGGTGTCGCTGTGCGCCTCCTCCTGCTTCATGGCCCAGACCCGGGCATCGAGGAACGCGTTCAGATACGCCGTCTCGTCGCCGCCCTGCGCCGGCGGCTTCGCCTTGGTCAGCGCGCGCTTGCGGATGTTGCGGAAACTGGTGGGGTCGGTGCCGTCGCCGTGCATGACGATGGCGTCGTAGTAGGCGAACTGACCCAGGACGCGCAGACCGTCCGTCTTCCCCTGCCGGACGGCAGGGTTGAAGTAGACGCGGTCGCGTTCGTCGTTCTGGGCCTGCTGGAACGCCGTGTCCTGGGCGGCCTTGCGCCAGTCCTTGGGGTAGTTCGGGTCGAGGCCCGTGTGCGCGTCGGTGCCGTCGACCGCCCGCAGGGCGGGCAGGTACTTGGCGAGGACGTTGCCGGGCTTGCGGTCGGTGTAGAGCTGTACGAGGTCGAGCATGTCGCCGGTGCCGGAGCAGAAGCCGATGATGCCTGCGGTGTAGCCACGGCCGTCGCCGATGTCCTCGATGTACTGGTACTGGGCCTTCCAGTCGAGCGAGGAGTTCTCCGCGCTCGACACCAGTTTCATGGCGATCTCCTTCTTCGCCGGGTCGTCGAGGCCTGTGGCGGTGGTGGCCGCGGTCGCCGGGTGGGCGTCGAGGAGCGGGGCGGTGGCCAGGGCGGCGGTGAGGGCGAGGAAGAAGCGGCGGGAGGTGGGGGTGAGGCCGTCGACCGGCCGGGACATGTGCACCACAGTGGCTCCAGGTGAGGTGTGGGGGTGGGGGACTCTGCGTGCAACTGACAGGAAAGTTTCCTATCAGGACTACCCGACAGAAGTAACCCCATCGAAGCCATGTTCGTGCGATCGAACAAACCGACCCGACGTCACCCGCCCGAGGGCTAGAGCAGTTGGATCACGAGGGCGGCCAGGAACCCGATGAGGCCGACGTGAAAGATGACCATGCAGATCCATTGCGACACGGGCATGCGCCAGGACGTCGCCTGGAGGATCTCCCACTCACTGACCGCGAAGGCGGCCAGGACCAGGGCGAGCACCTCCCACAGCACGTTCCACCAGCCCGACGGGCTCGACCCCGACATGCCGTCCATCGCGGCCGGGATACGGGTCGCGCGCCCCAGCAGGACGAGCCCGATGAGCAGCTTGTGCCAGCCATGCCGGACCGCCGGCACGGCGGTCACCGCCCGAGTGGCGGATGTGGATCCTGTAGACATTCGCACATTTGATCACCCTCCCGCGATGGAAGCCACCGTTCCGGTCGTCCGGGACCAGGCCACCCGCGCCACTCCCCCTCCTGCGAGATCTCTCTACGCCTGGGTGTCATGTCCCTGTAACTTCCGTTCGCAAGACCCTTCAGGAAGTTGCCGGTTCTTCTTTCGGCACAGGTGACTCCCTCCCCTTCGCCGCCTGTACCGGAAGAGCCATGAGGCGCGCGCCGAAGACGTCCCGCAGACACCCGCCGCCACGTCCGCTCGCCGTCGCCATGGCGACGGCCGGGTTGTTCGGACTGCTCGCGGGGCCGTCCGATTCCGATCCCGTCCCGCTGCGGACAACCGCTGCCACATCGAACACCGCGACCGTCTTCTCCTGCACGAAGACGAAGGACTGCGCCGCCACGTACCTCCACCACGCGCCCGACGGCGGCGCCTGGACAGTGTCCCCGGTGTGCGGATGGAGGCCGCCTGCACCGACTGGGTGAAACGATCCGTCGATCTCGGCTCGACCGCGGGACTGCAGGCCACGTTCAACAACGGCAACGGCGTCTGGGACAACAACAGCGCGGACTACACGATCCCGCTCGGCACCACGGCCGTGAAGGACCGGACCGTCGCCTCCGGAGCCGCGGAGCCCTGCGCGAGCGAGGACTCCGGCACATGGACGTCGACGGCTTCCGGATCGACACGGCCGTCCATATCCCGCGTGTCACGTCCGAACCGCCGCTTCCTGCCCGCCATCTACGACCGGGTCACCTCACCCAGAGGTTCGGTACGGACGCGGCGCAAAGCTTCTTCGTCCTCGGCGAGGCCGGCGCCTTCCTCAACGACAAGTGGAACCGCGGGTCCGTGAACCACTCGGCGCAGTCCTTCACTTGGAAGGAGCGCAAGGAGTACAGCGCGGACGACGAGACGGCGGCCATCGAGCAGTTCACCTACGAGAACAACCTCGGCACCGGCAACCAGCCGACATCTCGGTGAGACCTTCCGCGGCATTCCGACGCAGTATTACGGCTCGGAGATCGAGTTCCAGAAGGCCCGGCAGATCGACTGCGGGCCGACCTGCCCGCCGGGGTCCACCGGGCGGGCGTGCTTCGGCGACCATCTGGCCGGTCCGTCACGGCCTCGGACTTCGGCACAGTCGCGAGTGCGAGCGGTGCGGTCGCCACCGCTCTGGCGCAGCCGCTGGTCAGACACCTCCAGCGGCTCAACCAGATCCGCCGGGCGGTCCCGGCCCTGCAGATGGGCCATTTCCAGACCGACGGGATCAGCGGCGGGATGGCGTTCAAGCGCCATTGCACCAACGGGAGGACGGAGGGTTTCGCGCTGGTCACGGTCACCGGTGCGGCGGGCTTCACCGGCATCCCGAACGGCACGTACAAAGACGCCGTCACCGGTGACGGGAAGACCGTCTCCAACGTCTCCCTGTCGGTGGCCGCGCCCGGCAAGGGCAACCTGCGGGTGTACGTACTGAACGGACCCGGCAAGGTCGGCGCCGACGAGCATAATCTGAACTAGCACCGAATACGGCTCCCTATTTCTCCGAGAGTGCCCTGCTTATTGCCCGGCAGTGCACTCTCGTTTTCACACCTGCGACGGAAATTCTGGCGTGATCACCTCGCGTGTTTCCCGTCACCGTTGACGCCTCGCCGACCCGGCGGTCTACTCGTTCCGATTCCGCGTCAATTCCCCCTGCAGTGGAGGTAATCCATGAAGATGTTCGGAGCCCTGAAGAGGAAGATCGCCGGCGAGAAGAGCCTCAAGGCCTACGCCTGGTACATCTGGTACTGAGCCGCCGGTGAGTGAGTGACAAACGCGTGCGCCCGCCATCACCGGTGACGGAAATGGCGGGCGCACGCCACTCCGGTCCGTCGCTCCGATGTGGAGATGCCATGCCATCGTCGCCCTCTCTTACGCAGCAACGCAGGGTCGAATTCGCCCCGCGGATCCGTTCACTGCTGGACGAACACCTCGGGGACGAGGTGTTCCGGCTCGATCCCGGCACGGTGGGCGTCGGTTCCGCCGGACTCATCGAGCAGGTCATGGCAAGCCGGCCGGCGAACGACTTCGAGCGGCCCACCTTCAAGCCTCTGCTCGGTCGTGCGATTCCGAGGACCGAGGCCTCGGCCGTGATGCGAGCCGTGGGCCAGGACGTGCGCGCCGCGCTCGCCGAACCCACCGATCTGTCCGCCGACCTCGCCGGAAGCTGGCCTCGGGTGGCGCACACCTATCTGCGGGACACCGTCTTCGGCCAGGACCCCCGTCGACTCAAGGTCCTCGTCGACCGGCGGTTGGAGTGGACGCCCAAGCTGACCTGGACGGTCATCGGCGTGGGGGCCGGTCTGCCGGGGCGCGGCGGGGCGCTCGCGCGTACCTCACGGCTCGGCGCCGGGACGGCCGAGGCGTCGACGTACGGAGAACGACGGCACGCCATGGGCATGTACCGCCGGGCGGCGGCTCCGGTGTGCTTCACGGTCTCGGCGCTGGTCGCCAACGCACTGTGGCTCGGCGCTCCCTTCGCGCCCGGCACGCCGAACCGGCACATCATCCACGAGTCGCTGCGGCTGCTGCCGGTGTCGTGGAACGTACTGCGGGTCGCCTCCCCCGAGTTCACCGCCCTCGACGAACGCGTCGGCCCCACGGACGACGTCCTGATGCTGCCGCTGCTGTCCCACCGCGACCCCGCGCTGTGGGACGACCCCCATGTGTTCCGCCCCGAGCGGTGGAACGAACTCGACCCGGAGACGGCGCCCGGGTACCTCCCCTTCGGGCACGCCAACGAACGCTGCTGGGGACGCCACATGGTCCTGCCGCTGGCGGAGCGACTGCTCGACATCGCCCGCCACAACGGCCTCGCACCCGACCCCCGGCAGACGGCGGCCAGGGTTCCGTTGGCCGGCCTGATGAGCGTGGTCGACGTACGCATGCGCTCCACGCGGTGAAGGCAGAGGGAGTCCCCTCGGCGGGGTCGTTCAGGGAGTGCCCGGGGCATCGCCCCGCCAGTCGAACCGGCGGTCGGCGGTGCCGCGCCGCCCGTACAGGGCGCGGCCGCCGGGCCCGTAGCGGCCTATCTCCGTGGTCAGCGCCACCTCGCGCAGTTCATGGTCGGAGCGGTCCGTGATGTCCAGCAGCAGCCCGTCCAGCGGGCCGCCCACCAGATGCGCGTACACGCGGTCCGGGCGGGGGCCGGCGTCGTCGTGGTCGGCGCCGTAGACCCGGCCCCGCAAGAACTCAACCTCGTCCATGACCAGCAGCTTGTCATCCACCACTGACAACGGCCCGCCGTCGGCCTCGTTCGCCGTTTCCCGCCGTTCTTCGGCCAAGACGGTGGCGGAAACGTGGTGTCCGGGGGCATGCCCCGGCTCAGCGGGTATCCACCCCTTACACGTTGTCGTGTGAGGGGTGGGGGCCCTGATGGCACGCAGGCGGGAGCGGGCGAACGCCGGTGAGTCGGCCCGTGCCCGGCGCCGGCGGACCGTGCGTGAGCTGCGTGCGTCGGGCCGCTACGGGCCACGGCTGCGCGAGGTGTTGCCGGCCCTCGCCACGCTGGTCGCCGTCGCGTGCGGCGCGGTCGGGGGTCTCGCGCTGCTCTCCCGCACGTTCGGCGGCCCGGCCTGCGCGCTGCTCCTCGTGCCGCTCACGGTCGTCGCCTGCGTCGTACGGCGTCGGTCCCGGCGGCCGGCCCGACGGCGCGGCGGGTACTACACCGCCGAGGAGCTGGCCGAGCTGGACATGCCCGCACTGGTGGTCGCCGTGGCCCGGATGCTCCGGCGGGACGGCTGGAGGGTGCTGCCGCTCCCTCGGCACGACACCCTCCATCTCGCCGCCCGCGACGGCCGGGGGCTCCTGCTCGACGTGGCGTTCCGCCCGGTGGCCGAGCCGCTGCCCGACGAGGAGTCGGCCTGCTCCTGCCGGGCACGGATACGGGCGCGGGCCCGGGCCCGGGCCAGTCCCCCGCTGCGGCTCGTCGTGCACCGGGGCACGTTCACGCACCGGGACGAGGTGTGGGCCGCGCGCGAGGGCCGCACGTATCTGATCGACGGACCCCGGCTTCGGCTGTGGGCGCGCGGCACGCCCTTGGCCCAGGTCGCGGACGGTGTCGTCCCAGCGCCTCGGCGTACCTGAGGCCCGCCGGGTCGCGGGAGCTGTCCACCAGGTCCACGTGGTCGAGGACGAAGATCCGGCGGTTCTTGACGGCCGACACGCCTCGCAGCCGGGCATGGGAGAGGAGGAAGTCCTTCTCCTGCCGATCGTTCACGTCGCCATGGTCGCGGATCACGACGACGTCCGGGTCGCGGGCGAGGGCGCTCTCCCGGCCGACGGTGGTCCAGGAGTCCTGCACGTCGTCGTGGAGGAGGTTGGTGCCGCAGGTGTAGGGCTTGGCGGCGGTGACGGGTTGCCGCACTCCTCCCCGCGGGTGGCGCCCCTGAACGCCCTTTGGACGCACCGCCGCCCGGGCCTCGAAGGACCCGGGCGGCGGTGTGGGGCGTCTTGGGTCAGGGAGTGAGCTGCCAGCGCTGGATGTACCCCACGTCGATCGACGCGCGGTCCTGGACGCGCAGCTTCCATGTGCCGTCGACGGGCTGGGCGGAGGCGTCGACCGTGAAGGTCTGGTCGACGTCGTCGGCGGAGCTGCCGCTGCGGTTGAGCAGGGAGTAGACGGTGCCGTTGGGGCCGACGAGGTCGACGGTCAGGTCACCGCGGTAGGTGTGTACGATGTTGACGTAGACCGAGGTGGTGGCGGAGGCGTTGCCGTCGCGGCCCGCGATGGTGACCGGGGACTCCACGGCGGCGCCGTTGTCCGGGATGTCGACGCGGGTGGCGTTGGCGTAGATGTACGCGACCCGCCAGGTGAAGGTGTCCGAGACGGACGCGCCGGTGCTGTCGGTGACCTTGACGGTGACGTCACCGCTGCCGAGGGTGGTCGGCGTGCCCGAGATCAGGCCGCTCGGGCTGATGCTCAGACCGTCGGGCAGCCCGCTCGCCTCGTAGGTGAGGCCGGCGCCGGTGTTGGTGGTGTAGGCGTCGACCTGCAGGCTGACGGCCTGGCCGATGCCGCTGGTCTGGTCGGCGATCGGGGCGACGTTGACGCCGAGGGCTATGCGGCTGCCGACGTTGATGCCGGCCCAGGCGTCGGCGACGGCGAGGTAGGTGGGGCTGTAGGCACCGAACAGGTCGGTTGCGGCCTGGAGGGTGGCGGTGCGGGCGCCCGCGTAGTTGGTCGACGAGGTCATGTACGTCGTCAGCGCCCGGTACCAGATGGCGGCGGCGTTCTCGATGCCGATGCCGGTGACTGCCTGGCCGTCGTAGGTCGGGCTGTCGTAGGCGACGCCGTTGACGGTCTTGGCGCCGCTGCCCTCGGAGAGCAGGTAGAAGAAGTGGTTCGCGGGGCCCGAGGAGTAGTGGACGTCGACGCTGCCCAGGGTGGAGCTCCAACTGTCGCGGGAGGAGCCGTCCTTGGAGGGCTTGTCCATGTAACGCAGCGGAGTGCCGTCGCCGTTGATGTCGATCTTCTCGCCGACGAGGTAGTCACCGGGGTCGGCGGCGAGGTTCGAGTGGAACTCGACGGCGGCGGCGAAGATGTCCGAGGTCGCCTCGTTGAGGCCGCCGGACTCGCCCGAGTAGGTCAGGTTGGCGGTGGCCGCGGTGACGCCGTGGCTCATCTCGTGGGCGGCCACGTCGAGGGCGGTCAGCGGGTGGGTGTTGCCCGAGCCGTCGCCGTAGGTCATGCAGAAGCAGCTGTCCTGCCAGAAGGCGTTGACGTAGCTGCTGCCGTAGTGGGCCCGGCTGTAGGCGGCGACGCCGTCGTTGCGGATGCCGTTGCGGCCGTACACGTCCTTGTAGTAGTCCCAGGTGGCGGCGGCGCCGTAGGCCACGTCGACACCGGCGGTCTGGCGGTTGGACGGGGTGCCGTCGCCCCAGACATCGTTGTCGTCCGTAAAGAGGGTGCCGGTGCCGGAGGTGCCCTGGTTCAGGTCGTACGTCTTGTGCCCGGCGCGCTCGCCGTCGGTGAGCTGGTACGTCGATCCCGACAGGGTCGTGCCGAGCGGGACCGTGCCGCTGTACTGGCCGGTGCCGGTACCGGTGTGCACCTTCTCGGCGGCCAGGATCTGCTTGCCGGTCGTCGCGTCGGTGACCACCTGGAGCTCGCTGGGCGTGCCGTCCTGCTGGACGCCCTCGACGAGCGTCTCCCAGGCCAGGACGGGCTTGCCGGTGCCGGCCCAGACGACGAGACGGGGCGCGTTCTCGGCTTCGGAACCCTTGACCCGGGCGCTCTTCGCGGCCGCGAGGGCCTTGCCGGTGGCGTTCGACGCGGAGAGCTTCGGAGTGAGGGACGGCAGCGTGAGGGTCGCCCCGCTCGCCTTGGAGACGGTGGTGCGGCCGCTCTTGACGTGGACGACCAGGTCGCCGCCGAGGACGGGCAGCCCGGCGTAGGTGCGTTCGTAGCGGGTGTGGGTGGTGCCGTCGGCGTCCTGGACGACGTCCTTGACGACGAGCTTCCCCTGGGCACCGAGGGCGAGTTGGCGGGCCGTGGTGCCGGCCACGGTCTGCGCGCTCTTGATCAGTGAGGCGCGGCGGGCCGGCGACAGGGGCGTCGCGGCGGCTCCCGCACGGGGCGTGGCGGTGATCTTGGACGGGCCCGGGTCGGCCGGGGCCGCACCGGCGGTGCCGGCGGGGGCACCCAGGGCCAGCAGGGTCCCGATGGTCGTCAGCGCGAGGGCGGTGGCGCGTCTGCGCGGGAGGGTGGGGCGGTGTCGCCGGGGCAACGGGTTCTCCTTCGGTGCGACGGTCGGCCGGTGATGGAGGCCGAGGTGGGACGGGCCGGCGGGGTTGGTGCCGGTCCGGAGCGCTGCACGACAGGCGGGTGGAAGGAGGTGGGGGGTGGGGGGTGATGCGCCGCATGATGCGGGTGTGAAGGAATGGTGAACTTCGGCAGCAGAGTGGCACTGCGTGCACAGCTTTGTCATGGGAATGCCAAAACAACGGCTTGAATTGACCATGACGTTCTGGGGATTCGGCCTGCTCGGCACACGTTTTCAGCCGCGGGCGCGCGACACCCCTTCCCCGAAAGGATGAATGCGAGTACCACGACGGCGTGTCGCGGCACCGCGGGCCGCACCCTGCGAGTTCAGGTCATGACGGGAGTCGGCGGCGGGGCACGGGAGGCGTGTGTGGAGGGACAGCGGCGAAGGCCGGTTTCGCTACGGGACCGGATGCGCTACCGATTCGACAGCACACTGGCCCGCAGCACCGGCAGGCTGGTCGGGTGGATGGCCCTGACCTGCCTCGGCATCGTCGTGCCGGCGAGCGCGCTGTTGGTGTGGACGGACCCCTCCTCGCCCCCTTCGTTTGCGGGCCGGCTGGCAGCGGTGTGGCGGGTCAGCGCGGAGACCCTGCGGCTGGGCGCGGTGACGGGTGCCCCGCTGCGGATGCTGTTGTCGGTGCTGTTGGGCCTGGTGGCGCTGCTGTACGTGTCGACGCTGATCGGTCTGATCACCACCGGCCTCACCGACCGGGTCACCGAGCTGCGCAGAGGGCGCTCCACCGTGGTGGAGACGGGTCACTCGGTCGTGCTCGGCTGGTCGGAGCAGGTGTTCACGGTGGTCGGCGAACTGGTCGCGGCGCGCGTCAACCAGCGGTGGGGCGCGGTCGTGGTGCTCGCCGACCGGGACAAGACGGACATGGAGGAGGCGCTGGCGGCCGTCCTGGGGCCCACCGGCACCACCCGGCTGATCTGCCGCAGCGGCTCCACCGCCGACCCCGAGGCCCTCGGGATGGTCAGTCCGGGGACGGCGCACGCGGTGCTGGTGCTGCCCGACGGGGAGCGCGCCGGGGATGCCGAGGCCGTACGGACGCTGCTGGCCCTGCGCGCGACCCTCGGCGAGAAGGCGGGACCGCCCGTGGTCGCCTGTGTACGGGACGAGCGGTACCGGACCGCGGCCCGGTTGGCCGCGGGTCCGTCGGGCATCGTCCTGGAGTCGGACCGGACGGCGGCCGGGCTGATCGTGCACTCGGCGCTGCACCCCGGCCTGACGCCCGTGCTGCGCGAGCTGCTCGACTTCGATGGCGAGGAGTTCCACGTCACCGCCGGTCCCGGGCTCGCGGGGCGCCGCTTCGGTGACGTGCTGCTCGACTGTGCCACGGCCGCCGTGGTCGGGCTGGTACGCGCCGACGGCACTCCCCTGCTCAATCCGCCGCCGGACACGGTCCTCGCTCCGGCGGACCGCCTCGTCGTCGTGGCGCCGAACGACGACGACGCGCGGTGGGAAGACTGCCGGGATCTCGTGGAGCCGTCGGTGATGGCCGGCCACGAAGCCGGGGCCGAGGGGCCGTCGCGCTTCCTGCTGCTGGGCTGGAACCGTCGGGGGCCGCACCTGGTCGAGACGTTGCGCCGCGGCGCGCGACCGGGATCGGTCCTCCACGTCGTCACCGATCCGGCCGAGCGGGCAGGGCCGCCGGTGCCGCTGCCGGAACCGCGCAGGGATCCGGCGCTCGCCTCTGGGCTCACCGTGACGCTGGGGACCGCCGATCCGACCGGCCCGTCGTCCCTGCGCGGGCTCGACCCGAACTCCTACGACCGGGTGATCGTGCTGGGGCCGGACACCGAGGAGGGCGTGGACCGCCCGGACGACCGCACCCTGGTCGTCCTGCTGATCCTGCGGTCGCTGGCGCAGGAGGCGGGGTGCGCGGTGCCCGTGATCGCGGAACTGGCCGACGAACGCAACCGGGCGCTGGCCCCGCTCGGACCGGGCTCCGAGGCGGTCGTCGGCGCGCAGCTGACCGGTCTGCTCATGGCGCAGGTCGCCCAGAACAGACACCTGGCCACCGTGTTCGAGGAGCTGTTCACCGCCGAAGGCAGCACACTGCGACTGCGCCCCGCACCTCACTACGTACTGCCGGACCGCCCGGCGTCCTTCGCCACGGTCGTGGCGGCGGCGCGGGAGCGGGGCGAGTGCGCGATCGGCTACCGCCGTCACGACCGCGCCGGAACGCCTCCCGACCACGGGGTCCGGCTCAATCCCCCCAAGTCCGACGTCCGGGTCTGGGACCATGCGGACGACGTCGTCGTGATCGTCACGGAGGGCCGGGGCGGGGGCGGCGCCGGTGGGCCCGGAGCGGACCGCGTGGCGCGGGCGGACGTTCCGTAGGCCGCCTGTCGCGGTCGGCGTCACGGGGCCGGGGCGATGGACTGTTCGAGTGGTCCCGTTGCGCTCGTCGTCGTAGCGTCGGTAAAGAACCTCATCGGGGCGCGGCACACCGGCGGGCCCGGTTCGGGCGGGAGCGGAGATGCGACACACGACGCGAACAGTGGTGATGGCCTGTGCGGCGCTGGGCCTCACGGCGGCCGTCGGCTCGGCCTCGGCGGCGCCCGCGTCGCCGCCCACGGCGCGCCAGGCCGCGGTACGCCAGGCCGCGAAGCCCGTCCTGGTCGACTGCTTCTGGCACCCACAGGTACGGCCCGGCGACTTCATCCTGGCGTGCGGCGACGGCAACAGCCGTCTCGTCTCGCTGCACTGGGACAGCTGGGGCTCGAAGTCGGCGCGGGCCACGGGGGTCAACGTCGTCAACGACTGCGACCCGTACTGCGCGGCGGGCACTTTCCACCCGTACGCCGTCGTGGTGAAGCTGGACCGGCCGCAGCCCTGGAAGAAGCACCCGCAGGTGCAGCACTACAGCCGGATCACCCTGACCTACCCCGGGGCCAGGCCTGCGCAGTTCGGGCGTGTGGTGACGTATCCGCTGTGGAACTGAGCTTCTTGCGGCCATCGTGCCGTACCCGCCTGTCATGATCGAGGCATGACACGGATACGGTGCCGGCACGGCGCCCCGGTTCTCCTGGCTCTGCTCGTCCTCACGGCCGGGTGCGCCGATCCTTCGAGCGACCCCCGGGCGGCAGGGGCGTCGACGGCCCCGCCCTCCCCCTCCCCCTCGGGCCCGGCGAAGGGCTTCTGTCCGCCCCCCGAGGACACGCGCGCGTCGCCGTCGCCGTGCATCAGTTACGGCTGGGACCAGCGGGTCGCCGAGAACCACGCCTACCGTCAGCCCCTGTCGATCACCTCCGAGCAACGGCAGGAGGGTCAGCCCCGGGCCACGGCGTTGGCCGCGGCCCTGCACAAGCTCGCGGCCTCGGGCACCACCCTGGACGGACTGCGCACAGCGGCCGCCGGCGCGCTCGGTCTGGAGGCGAAGCAGATCGAGGTGCAGGGCGATTTCCTGGACCCTCTGCACGACGTGCTCGTCGGGGGCGGCAACGGCCGGGTGTGTGTCAACGGCACGATCGACAGCAGCGGCCACGCGACCGCGGAGGTCGTGGGGCGAACGGTCGAGGGGACCTGTCTGCCCGGGCTGGGCGGGCACTGACCTACGGGGTCCGGTCAGTCCATCAGGCCGGCCGCCAGCGTCGCCCCCAGTTCCCAGCAGGCCGCCACGTCCGCCTTGCCCGGTTCCCCGGTGACCGTGACCGGCTCGGCCGCGCGTCGCCATCCCAGGCCCGTGGTGATCGTCTCGATGCCGCGTACCGCGCCCGTGACGTCGTTGCCGCCGTGCACGTAGTACCCGAAGGGCCGGCCGCGGGTGGTGTCCAGGCACGGGTAGTAGACCTGGTCGAAGAAATGCTTGAGCGCGCCCGCCATGTAGCCGAGGTTGGCCGGGGTGCCCAGCAGGTAGGCGTCGGCGGCCAGGACGTCGGAGGCGGTCGCGGCGAGGGCCGCCCGTCGCTCGACGCGGACGCCCTCGATCTCGGGTGCCGTCGCACCCGAGACGACCGCTTCGAAGAGCGCCTGGCAGTTGGGTGAGGGGGTGTGATGGACGATCAGCAAGGTGGCCACGGCACGGAACCCTGCCCGCTCCCCCGGGTCGGCCGCAAGCGGCGACGCGCTCGGCCGGGCGGAACCTGATGCGCTGTGTCGGCGTTCACCCCGGCCCCGGTGCCGGGGCGACGGTCTCGGTGGTGCCGTCCGGGAAGCGGATCTCCAGGGTGCCGTCGGCGAGGGGGACCGCACAGGCTCCTGTCCGTACGTCGGCCGAGACCAGCGGGTCGGCGGTGAGGACCACCAGCGTCGCCAGGAGCAACGTGCCGCCCGGGTGCGGCGTGGTGAGGACCGGGACGGCCGAGTGGTCGCCGTAGGCGTTGTGGCCGCGGGCCCGCGCCACCCCGGCGGTGGCGTCGTCCCAGCCGAACAGGCCGACGAGGGCCGAGGTCAGGCCGTCGGCGCGGCGGGCCCGCGCCCAGGCCCGACCCGTCCGCGCGACGGGCCTGGCGTCGTCGCAGGCCACGGCCCAGCCGCCTTCGCGCACGGGGGTGCCGGCCTGTGCCTCGACGCGGTGCACGCGGACCTCCCACGGTCCGTGCACCACGCTCGCGGTGGTGATGCGCGGGCGCTCCTCGCCGTCCGGGCCGAGCGGGGCGTGCCAGGACGCCGCGCGCCGGCCGCGCGCGTACAGCGGGTGGATGCGGCCTCGGCGGGACGGGCCGGTGGGGGTCAGCAGGGCGATGCGGTTGTCGGGGCCGGGTGGCTCGCCGGCGGGCGGGGTCTGGGGGGCGGTCGCGGAGGAGTAGGCGAAAGCCGTGTAGTGCGAGCTGTCGTCGGACGCGGCGGGCGGCGGCGGGAGCCGGTCGGTGCCGTGGTTGACCAGGCGGACGATCCCGTCGGCGGCCGTGGAGTGCAACAGCCACCCCGGTGCGGGCAGGGTCAGGTGCCGGTCGGCGGTGTCGACGGGGCCCGCCTCCTCGGGTGCCGTCCACACCGGGTGATCGGCGGGCAGGAGCAGACCGAGGAAGGCCTTGCTCGCCCAGTACGGGGAGGCCGGTCCCGAGTACGGCTGGGTGACGGGAAGGTAGGGCCGGTACCAGCCCAGACTCAACAAACCCTGCTCGTCCGGTACTTGGTGGTCGGTGAAGTGCTTCAGGGCGCCCGAGGCGAGACGGCGGGTGCGGCCGGGTGACAGCGGTGTGGCGTCGGCGAGGGCGCCCGCCCAGAGCGGGGCGGCGGCGGCGTAGCGGTAGGTGAGGGAGCGGCCCTGGTGGACGGGGGCGCCGTCGGAGCCGAAGAAGTACTGGTGGACGCCGAGGAACTCGCGCAGGCGGGCGCGGTGGGTGGCGACGCGGGCGGGGTCCGCGCGGGGGCCGGCGACGCGGGCCCACAGGACGGGGTAGAGGTGCAGGGCCCAGGCGTTGTAGTAGTCGAACTTCCGGCCGTCGCCGTCGGTGTACCAGCCGCCGCCCCGGTACCAGGTGTCGAGGCGGTCCAGACCCGCGTCGATCTCGGCGCGGTCGTGCGGACCGCCGACCGAGGCGAGGAACTCCTCGACGATGACCTGGAACAGCCGCCAGTTGGAGTCGTTGACGGTGGCGCCGACGAAGCCGCCGAGCCAGGCGACCGCCATCTCCCTTGTTCTGTCGGTGAGTTGCTCCCAGATCCAGGGGCGGGTCTCGTGCAGGGCGAGGGCGACGGAAGCCGCCTCGACCATGGGCTGGGAGCGGTCGGTGATGGGCGGCCAGTGCTCCGGATGGCAGGGGTCGACTCCGGCGGCGAGCCCGGTGGCGTAGCGCTCGATGAGGTCGGGCCCGACGGCTCCGCCGGAGCCCGCGATGCGGAAGGCAGCCAGCAGGAACGAGCGGGCGTATCCCTCCAGTCCGTCCGACCAGGCGCCGGAGTGGCTGGTGCGGCCGGGCAGGCGGTACTGGGCGAGGCCGCGAGTGGCGTAGGGCCGGAGCGCGGCGAGCAGCCGGTCGGCGGTCGCCTCCCAGTGGGCCCGGGTGTAGCCGGTGCGGGGGGACAGGTCGGGGTCGGGGGGCGGCAGACGGTCGGCGTCGGCCGACAGATGCGGCGCGGTCATACGGGGGCGGTACCTCCGTCGGTCAGTCGCCGCGCCCGGGTGGGGGCGCGGCGACGCTGTCGCGTACGACGATGTGGGTGCCGAGCAGATGGTGGGTGCCGGCGGCGTGTTCGGGGTCGCGCAGGGCGATGCGCACGGCGGCGCGGCCGAGTTCCTCGGCGGGCGTGCGGACGGTGGTGAGGGGCGGGTGGAAGTCCTCGGCGAGCGGAATGTCGTTGTAGCCGACGACGGAGATGTCGTCGGGGACACGCAGTCCGGCCTCGGCTATGGCGCGCAGGACGCCGGCCGCGACCATGTCGTCCCCGGCGAAGACGGCCGTGAACTCCGGGTGTTCATTGAGGAGTTCGGTCATCGCGCGGAGTCCGGCGGCCCGCCCGAGACCGCAGTCGACGACATGGGCGGCGGACGGCGGCAGACCGTGCTCGGCGAGGGCGGCGCGGTAGCCGTGGACGCGGGCGTCCAGGGCGGTGTTGCCGGGCAGTCCGCCCAGGAAGACGATTCTGCGGTGGCCGGCCGAGAGCAGGTGCCCGGTGATCGCGCGGGCCCCGGCCTCGTTGTCGAACTCGACGACCAGCGCGGGGATGTCGGGGTCGGGGGCGGGCCGTCCGCACAGCACCAACCGGGCGCCGGCGGAGTCCAGGGCCTGGGCGTAGTGGGCGACGCGCTCGCGGTAGGCGTCGTCCTCGACGACCCCGCCTACCAGGATCACCAGTCGGGCGCCCTCCTCCCGCATGAGCTGCACGAACTCCAGCTCGCGCTGCGGGTCCCCGCCGGTGGTGCCGACCAGGCAGAGCCGGCCGTTGGCGGCGGCCTCCGCCTCGACGCCCTCGGCGACCTGGGCGTAGAAGGGGCTGGTGACCTGGCGCAGGACGACGGCGACCGTCTTGCGGCCGCCGCCGACCAGGGCACGGGCGTTGGCGTTGGCGACGTAGTCGAGGGCGCGGGCCGCGCGCAGGACCCGGGTGCGGGTGGCGGGCGGTACCGGATAGTTGCCGCTGAGCACGCGCGAGACCGTCGCCACGGACACGCCCGCCCGTTCGGCCACCTCACGGATGGTCACCCGCCCCTGTGCCGTCATGTCGTTCCCCGTTCCTTGCTCGTGTCTGCCTCTGCGTACGGCGCTGCCGCCCGCTCAGGTGTTGTTGTCGTACTCCTCGGCGTACTCCCCGGCCATTCTGTCGCCGCCCCGGGAGCGCCATGTCCTCACTGCCTCGTCGTACTCCGACAGAGGGGCACGGCCTGCGATCACGGCGGTGATCGTGTCGTCCATCAGGGCCTTGAGCGTGGCGCCCTGGGAGGTCTCGGTGCGGGACTTCAGGCCGAAGGAGGCGTTGCGGATCGCGACCGGGACCACCCTTTGCTGCCAGGTGTGCAGGGCTCGTGCGGCATCGGGCAGGCCCGGCAGGAACAGCACCTGCGGGCCGTCGGCCAGGAAGCGGAACGGCAGGTTGGAGACGTTCTCCACCTCGCCGAGCTTGGTCGCCCGCGGGGAGCCGTCCTTGCCGCGGGTGAAGTGGACGCCCTCCACGCCGAAGTGGACGAGTTCCCACTCCTTGGTCCCGAAGGGGGCCGCGAGGTGGTCGAGGAGGCGCAGCAGGAGCTGGACACGTTCCTTCCCCGCCTTCTTCAGGATCGTGTAGCCGAAGGAGCGGCGCGCGGCGACGACGCCGCCGGGCGTGCCGTCGACGCTGTAGGGCAGGGCCGGCGCCGGGGTCAGCAGGCCCTCGGCGTCGAGGTAGCGGCTCTGGTAGGCGTTGAAGCCGTCCTGGAGGGAGGCGACGGTGCCGTTGAGGAAGAGGGTGCCGAGGTCCACCGGGGAGAGCGAGGTGGCGTCGGGGTGGTAGGAGCCGTTCTTGCGCAGTTGGGCCTGGAAGGCGACGGCGGCCTTGTAGCGGTCGTCGGTGTAGTGGGGGTGGAAGGTGCCGTTCTTGTCGACGGCCCAGGCGTTCGGGGCGTTGTGGGCGGCGGCGTGGACGGCGTTGCCGAAGAGGGAGCCGACGGAGGCGCCGAGCGCGTACTGCTTGCCGTGGGTGCCTTTCCTGGCCACGGCGGTGAAGTCGGTGGAGGTCCAGCCGTCCTTCATGCCGGCCTCGGTGAACAGGCCCTGGTTCAGCCAGAGGGTCGAGCCGGGCAGCGGGCGTTCGACGGGGATGCCGTAGAGCCGGCCGCCGATGCGGCCCATGTCACGCCAGGCGTGGGTGGGGATGCCGGCCAGGTTGGGGTAGTCCTTGGCCGCCGCGCCGGAGAGGTGGGGCGTCAGGTCCTCGGCTCTGCGCTGCACGAACTGGGCCTCGCGAGGCAAGGTGACCCCGGAGAAGACGTTGATGACGTCGGGCAGCGAGTCGGGGTCGCCGGCCATGACGGTGGCCATCTTCTTCTGGTAGTCGGCCTGCGGGACCACCGTGAACTCGATCTTCACGCCGAGGGCCTTCTCGACGGCTCGCCAGTACTGGTTCTGCGCGGCCGCCTTGGGCGGGGTGCCGAAGGTGACGGTCAGGACCTTCACGGTGGAGCCGTCGCCGGGTGTGCGGGCGACCGAGGTGACCAGGGAGGAGGGGTAAGACGTGAAACCGGCCTGGACGCCCGCGTCGCTGGGGGCGAGGTCGGGGCGGGGCCCGGCGGGCGCCGCGTAGGCGGGCCAGGGGGCGAGTTCCTTGCCCGCGTTGGAGACGTCTTTGTCGTCCGAACCCGTGGAGCAGGCGGTGAGCAGACCGGGGACGGCGACAGCGGCGCCACCCGCGGCCACGGATCGCAGCAGCGAGCGTCGGGACATGCTGGGCATGGCGAATGACCTTTCCGCGTGCGGCTCTTGGAGTGGGGCGGTTCGAGGTGTCGGATCAGCTCTTGACGGCGCCGGTGAGCACGCCCTTGGTGAAGTACTTCTGCAGGAAGGGGTAGACGAGCAGGATCGGCACGGTGGCGATCACCAGCACCGCCATCTGGATGGTCTGCGGCGCGTTGATCGTGGCCTCCCCGGTGGTGGTGTCGGTGAGGCCGGAGCCGGCCACGACGTAGGTGCGCAGCACCTGTTGCAGCGGCCAGCGGTCGCTCTCGAGGTAGAGCGAGGCGTAGAACCAGGAGTTCCAGTACGCCACCGCGTAGAACAGTCCGACCACGGCGAGCGCCGCCTTGGACAGTGGCAGCACGATGGACCACAGCACGCGCCAGTCCCCTGCGCCGTCGAGGCGGGCCGCCTCGTACAGCTCCTCGGGGATGCCCTGGAAGAAGCCGCGCAGGACGACCAGGTTGAAGACATTGACGAGCACCGGGAGGATCAGCGAGCCGTAGCTGCCCAGCAGGTCCAGCTCCTTGACCAGCAGGAAGCCCGGGATCATGCCCGGCGGGAAGAGGAAGGTGAACAGGATCAGCAGCAGCACCGGCCGGCCGCCGAACACGCCGGGGCGGGAGAGCGCGTAGGCGAGGGTGACCGTGCAGACGAGGCTCAGCGCGGTGCCGACGAGGGTGACCCCGGCGCTGACGGCGAGGGCGTGGGTGACGATGCCGCCGTCGAGGATGTCCCGGTACGCCTGGAGGGTGGGGTGTTCGGGCCACAGCACCCAGCCGCCGTTCGCCACGACTTCGCGCGGGGCGGCGAGCGAGGTCGAGAGGATGACGAGGAAGGGCACGCAGACCAGCAGGACCACCGCGGTGAGGGCGACGGCCTTCGCCGCCTGGGTGACAGGCCGCGGTTTCTCCATCCAGCCGGGCCGGACGTGGGCGCTCACCTGTAGACCCCCTGTTCGCCGAGGCGGTGGGCGACCTTGTTGGCCGCGTACACGAGCAGCGCTCCGACCAGGCCCTTGAACAGGCCCGCGGCGGCGCCGAATCCGTAGTCGCCGCCGACGACGCCCCGGTAGTAGACGAAGGTGTCGATGACCTCCGCGGTCTGCGGGCCGACGGCGTCGCGCTGGAGCAGCATCTGTTCGAAGCCGACGGAGAGGATGTCACCCAGCCGCATGATGAGCAGGAGCACGATCACGGCGCGGATGGCGGGCAGGGTGATGTGCCAGAACCGCCGCCAGGGTCCGGCGCCATCGATCGCGGCGGCTTCGTACTGCTGCTCGTCGACCTGGGAGAGCGCGGCGAGAAAGATGATCGTGCCCCAGCCCGCGTCCTTCCAGATCACCTGGGCCACGACGAGCGGCCGGAACGCGTCGGGGTTGCCGATGATGTCGACGGTGTGCAGTCCGACGTCGCCGAGATAGCCGTTCACCATGCCCGTGTCGCCCAGGACCTGCTGGAACAGGGCGACGACGATCACCCACGAGATGAAGTGCGGCAGATAGGCCACCGACTGCACGAAGCGGCGGACGGTGCTCCAGGTCAGGCTGTGCAGGAGCAGGGCGAGGGCGAGCGGGACGGGGAAGTAGAAGACGAGTTGGAGGACGGCGATCCAGAGCGTGTTGAGGACCGCGTCCCAGAACTCGGCGTCCTCGAACATCCGCCGGAAGTTGCCGAGACCGACCCAGGGGCTGCCCCAGAGTCCGTCGAACGGCACGTACTCCTTGAACGCGATGACGTTCCCGGCGAGCGCTCCGTAGTGGAACACGAGGAAGTAGGCGAGCCCCGGCAGCATGAGCAGGAACAGGGTCCGGTTACAGCGTCTCTGAAAACGTTTTCGATCTCTTGGGCGCCGCATCGGACGGCGGGACGAGCCACTCTCTTCCGTCTTACTGGGGTTCTCTCGCAGCAGCGTCGCCACGGAGTCTCCTCCCCTCGATGGTCGAGTGAGGTGACGTTAAAACGTTTTCAGAGCGTGGGTCAACACTTCTGACACAACTGCGAGTTGGTCCCCGCCGTGGGTCGCACGTGCTCGCCTGGAGGTGTCCGCCGCACCCACAACCCGTCGCCCCGGCCCCTCCCACGGCGGCGGGGTCCGCGCGGCCGCCTGTTCCACGGCGGCCGGCAGCCGCCGGGGCTGGACTCCTCGGCGGCCCGTTGCACGGCTCCGGCCTGCGAGGCCCGGCGGCTCACCGTCGGCCTGCGCGAGCTGGGCGTCGGCCGCGCCACGGCCCGATTGTTCGCGGACGCGTCCGCGAGCGACGGCTCGCTGCGGACTGCCGCCGTACGCGGCGCGCGGTTCGAGGTGGAGGGGGCTCCGTCCGGCGGGTTCCGGCCGGTGATCCGAGCGATCAACGAGCGGTTCCTCATCAAGAAGTCTCCATGGCCCGGACTCGCGCCGGCACGTCCCGGATCATGTCGGCGCTGATGGTGAAGTGGTCCCGGGCGATGCTCTCGGCTCGCTCGGGCTCACCGGCCGCGATGGCCTCGTACAGGGCCTTGTGGTCCTCGCCGCCCACACGGGCGGTGCTAGAACCGCCGCGGCTGTCCGCGGGATCCGGCGACGCGGGGCACGGGGACGCCTGTTGGCTGCCAAGGGACGACCGGGGACGCTGCGGGAGACGGCACGGACGACACCCATCGACTGGGAGACGGAGAGGGCACCGTGACGACGTACGACCTCGCGCCGGTGGACGACGTGGCGGGCCCGCGCGGCGACGTCCTGCTGCGTGCCACGGACGTCACCGAGCAACCGGTACCTGACCTCCTCCGCGGTGTGGGCGGGCATCAGGGCGAGGCGGCCGGGACGTGGGGCGGGGGCGGTTCGCGTGTCAACTCCACCGTGCCAGTCAGTCTCCGTCCAGGCGGATGAGATTTGGGCATCCAACCCGTTGTACGAAGCGGCATTTCATGACCTCTTCGAGTGGCCCATACAGTCGGATTCATGGAGTGGAATTTTCAGACGGCCGAAGAACTCGCGGCTGCCTTACGCGCCGGTGAAGTGACCTCGGCGGAACTGACCGACGAGGCGATCACCCGTATCGAGCGGGACGACAAGGCGATCAACGCGATCTGTGTGCCGGACTTCGACCGTGCACGGGCCGCCGCGCGCGGCGCCGACCAGGCGCGCGCCCGCGGTGAGGACCGGCCGCTGCTCGGCATTCCGGTGACGGTCAAAGAGTCCTACAACGTCGCCGGGCTGCCCACGACCTGGGGCATGCCGCCACACCGGAACTACATGCCGGCCGAGGACGCGGTGCAGGTGTCGCGGCTCAAGGCCGCAGGCGCGGTGGTTCTCGGTAAGACCAATGTGCCTTTGGGGCTGCAGGATGTGCAGAGCTTCAACGACATCTACGGCACCACCAACAACCCGTGGGATCACCGTCGCACGCCGGGTGGATCCTCCGGCGGATCAGCGGCGGCCCTGGCGTCCGGATTCGGCGCGCTGTCCATCGGGTCCGACCTCGCCGGTTCGTTGCGCACCCCCGCACATTTCTGCGGTGTCTACGCACACAAGCCGACACTCGGGCTGGCGGCGAGCCGCGGTATGGTCCCGCCGCTCGCGCCGGCGTTGCCGGCCGAACTTGACCTCGCCGTCGTCGGTCCGATGGCGCGCACTGCCCGCGACCTCACGCTCCTGCTCGATGTCATGGCCGGACCGGACCCCCTGACGCTCGGTGTGGCGCACGATGTGACGCTGCCGCCCGCGCGCCACGAGCGGCTCTGCGACTTCCGGGTCCTGGTCCTCGACGAGCATCCGCTCATTCCGACCGGGTCCGCTGTGCGGGCGGGCGTGAACCGGGTGGCCGACGCGCTTGTCGACGGCGGTGCCCGCGTCGAGCGGCACAGTCCGCTGCTGCCCGGTCTGACCGAAGCCGCGATGCTCTACACGCAGTTGCTGTTTTCGAGCTCCGTTGCACGTTTTCCCGTCGAAGCGTACGAGCAGCTGCAGACCCGCGCCGCCGGACTGAGCGCAGACGACCAGGGTCTCGATGCGGCGCGGCTGCGCGCCATGGTGTTCAGCCACCGCGACTGGATCGAGGCGAACAGCCGTCGCGAGCTCCACCGCCACGGCTGGCGGCAGCTCTTCGCCGAGTTCGACGCCGTGGTGTGTCCCATCACGCCCACTCCCGCGTTCCCGCACGACCACAACCCCGATCCGAGGGAACGCCGGATCGACATCGACGGCGTCGAGTACCCGTACTTCGACCAGCTCGTCTGGGCCGGTGTGGCCACCATGCCCGGTCTGCCCGCCACCGCCATACCAGCGGGCCGGTCCCCCGAGGGTCTGCCGGTGGGAGTGCAGCTCATCGGTCCGATGTTCGAGGACCGCACCCCGCTGCGGCTGGCCGAACTGCTCGAGCAGAAGATCGGCGGCTTCCAGGCACCGAAGTAGGGCGTAGTACCTGGGTGTCCGTCGAGGACGAGGTGCGGATCACGACGAGATCCTCCGAATGCGCACCGCCGCTGCCCGGCACGCGAATGTCACCCGCCTCCAGCAACACGACAGGGGGTCGTCGCCGCAGGTCAGCGGCGTGCGCTTTCATCGGTGGCCTGGCGAACCACGGGAAAGTGCGGTGGAGTCGAGACGGCCCACCGGTGAAGCAGCCCGAGACAGCGCGGAAGGCGCAGGTCACAGAGCCGCGGGCCAGGGCGTTCGCCCGGTTCGGCCCCGATGTGGTGCCGCGGCAGAGCCGGGCGACGGTGCTTCGAGTCCTGGCGGATCTGGAGCGTCAGCATGCGCTGTTCCGGCTCAGTACGAAGCGGAACGGGGACATCGCCGGCCGGCCGCGGCAGCCGTACGGGAAGGTGCGGCCGGCAAGGCCGGGCGAGCACCTGCTGAGGGACACCACGCGGGTGGACATGTTCGCTTTCGATCCGCTCACGTTGAGGTGGGTGCGGGCTGGGCTGACGGTCGCGATGGACTGGTACACCCGCTGCATCACCGGGCTCCGCCTCACCCCGGTCTCGACGAAGATCGGATGCTCTCTTGAAGGCCGACGGCCGTAGGGCGGGGGCGCGTCCTACGAGGCCGGAAGCGCCCGTCCCAGGCGGGCGAGCGGGGACAACGACATCAGCACTGGGGAGAGCATCATGCCTGCGGCCGTCACCAGGAGGCTGGTGCGCAACCCCCACTCCTGCGCGAGAAATCCGCCGAGCAGCGAGCCGAGCGGGGTCAGCCCCATGCCGACAAAAGTGATCGTCGCGGCCGCGCGGCCTTGCATCCCGTCCGGAGTGACGGCCTGCCGGACAGCCATGACCGTGACATTCACCAACTGGCCGCCAGTACCGAACACGAAGTTGATCGCGAGCAGCGCGGGAACGGTCACCGCAGAGGAACCATGCACCGCAGGCACACACAGAAACACGCCGTCGCCCAGTGCCGCCGCCGACACGAGCACCGCGCCGTAACCGAACCGGCGCGGCAGGCGGGCGGCCAGCACCGAGCCCAGGAGCGCGCCCGGCCCCGTCGCCCCGAGCGCCAGCCCGACGGCGGTTCCCGACAGGTGCAGTTCCCGCGGGAGGAAGAGCAGATAGACGGTCATCACGGCCGCCAAGGAGAACTGGAAGGCGGCCGAGGCGAGGCACACGATCCGCAGCGAGGTATCGCTGACAACGAAACGGAGGCCCTCATGGATACGCCGCCAGACCCGAGGGGGACGTTCCGAGCTCTTCGGGAGCGATTCGATCCGACGGATCCGTCGGATCGACAGGAACGACAAGGCGAAAAACAGCGCGCTGGAAGCGGCAGCGATCGGCGCCGACAGCAGTGACACCAACGCACCACCAAGGGCAGGACCGCCGATCTGCGCCGCGGACCGGCTGCCCTCAAGCGCGCTGTTGCCCCGCACCAACTGATCGCGTTTCACCAGCCGTACGAGAGACGCCTGGTATGCCACGTCGAAGAACACGGACAGGGCCCCGACGGCAAAGGCGACCACGAACAGCTCGGGCAGGCCGAGCCAACCGAGGAAGCCGGCCACAGCGGCGGCGCCCAGTGCCAGGGTCCGGCCGACGTCCGTCAGCACCATCACCGTGCGGGCCCGCCACCTGTCCACCCACGCGCCGACGAAGAGCGAGAGCAACAGGATCGGCGCCTGCCCCACCGCGCGCAGGACGCCCAACTGGCCGGCACCGGCGTTGAGCGTCAGGACGGCGAAGAGCGGCAGAACCACCAGACTTGTGTGTTCGCCGAGTTGGGAGGCCGTCTGACCCACCCAGAGTCTGCGGAAGTCGCCGTCCCGCCACAGGCTTGACGGCACAGGCCGACCGGAATCGGATACAGCGGAGGAAGCGGACGGCACGGGGATCCCTTGCATTGCCGACAACGAGGCCCGTCACCCGGCGCACAACAGGCGCACCGACTGTTCGGGCGGGAGAAGGCTCGCTGTGCCGCAACATCAAGGGCAGCACGCGATGACAGGCCGATCAGGGCCTACGACGTCAACGCGCGCTCGGACGACCGATCATGTCTTCGCTCCTCGTGGGTCACTCGCTGCATCTGGACACTAGCCCTCGGCGGGCCGGCGCGAAAGGCGATTGACGCCCGCGGCGGACAGCCAGGTCCGGGCCCCGGCAGGTGGCCGGACGCCCCGAAACGGTGCGGGACCAGCTTCTGCAGATGATCGAGGAGACCGGGGCGACGGAAGTGATGCTCCAGAGCATCAGCCCCGGCCAGAAGGCCCGCCGGTACTCCCACGCGCTCATCGCCGACGCTCCGGGCGTCAAGCCCGAAGCTCAGTCCGCTCCGGCTGACGCGCGTAAGCGACCGCGCGGAGGCGGCCTCTCGATCCCGTCCCGGCCGACTCACCCTTGTGACTGTCCCTGACGGCCAGAGGACCGACGTCAGGTTGGTCGACTGCGGGAGGTCCTCACGATGTTCCGGCAGCACCACGGCGACGTCGTCCACCGTGGTGCAGTCGAAGCCCTGCCGGGCCAACAACTCGAAGCCCGCCCGCTCCCGTTGGGCCCGTGAGGTCTCCTGCGACCGCCCCGTCCTGGCCGTCCCGCCGTCGAGGCCCGGCATCACAGGAGACTTTCATCCCGCAGGCGGAGCGCGGCAGTCCCTCCGCCGCCTGCCGGCCGGGGTCGGCGTTGTGCCGTGAGCCGGCGGGCGGAGGTCGATGCGTCGCCCAGGCTGCCCGAACGTCAGCAGCCGGAGCGCCGAAGACTCCGCCAAGGGCACCGTCCATCGCCTTGCTGATCGTTTCAGAATGAGTGGACTGCGGGTCTCAGGGCGGCCGACGCGCGGCCGGGGACTCCCCGGCCAGGCGGTGACCGGGTCGGGCTGATCCTCGGTCCCGACCTGGGACCGCAGTACTGGCGCCGACATCGACGGCGACAATGAGCAGCGACGGGGTTCGACGGTTTGGGGGGGGGAACGGGATGCTGACCGGGATCGTGATGGACGCGCTGGATGTCGCCCGCATGGACCGCTTCTGGCTGGACGCGACGCAGGGCCGGACGGGTGGCCTGCAACTGCGGTTCGTGCCGACCGCGAAGCCGAAGGCGGCGCACAAGAACCGACTCCACCTCGACCTGGCCGGGGGGCGGGACTGGGAGGCCGAGGTGGCGCGCCTGCTCACCCTCGGTGCGACGCGGGTCGAGATCGGGCAGGGGGACGTCCCGTGGGACGTGCTGGCCGATCCGGAGGGCAACGAGTTCTGCGTGCTGCGTCCCGGTCACCCCGGCGTGCTCGCCGATTCCGGCCTCGTCGCGATCTGCCTCGACGTCGCCGAGGAGGACCGCTACGCGCAGTGGGCCTTCTGGGAGTCCCAGGCCGACTGGCACGCGGTCGAGTCCCACAAGTGGGGCGTCCGCCTGCGCCGGAGGCCCACCAGCACGGTCTCGCTGGTGATGGGTCCGCCTGCGGCGCCGAAGGCGGCTCGGAACAGGCTGCGCCTGGAGGTCACCCAACGCGACTGGGAACAAGGCGAGTTCCTCGACGCCGGCGGTAACGAGTTCCACGTCACGTGCTGACTCCTGGCTGCCCCCCGCCCAGCGCCTGTTTCGACTGCTCCATCAGGCCGGCGCGAACTGGCATCCGGCACGTGATCCCGGAGAAGATCGACAGCCGACTCGATACGACAAGCGCGGACACGCCTGTCCGGGCACGCCAACTGCGGCCGCACCTCTCATCCGGCTCCGCTCCTGATCAGGGGCACGGCCTGTCCGACCTTCGCGGGGACCACCACGGTCGTGTCAGCATCGGCCTCCATCAGCAGGGCGCCGCCCCGCGCCCATACTGCCGAGCGGCCACGGCCCGTCCACGCACCAGCCGGGCCGGGGCGTCGAAATGGGTGCCGGCCTGCTCGCCACTGCGGAAGTTGTTCCAGTACCAGGCCGGCCCTCGGTCGTCGTACCCGCTGATCTCGTCCAGTTCGAACACCGCCGTCCGGCCCAACGCGGGCGGCAGCCGGATCACCGGTGTCGAGGACGACAACGGCGAGGTGAGGTCGACGACTTCGATCGACCCGCCGCGCAATCCGGACACCAGCGCGGCGAGGACGAACGGTTCGGACATGGGGCCACCTGGCAGACCGCGGAACACAACGGAACTCACGGCAGCACGCACAACAGAACTCAAGGCATGGCACCCTGATATGACGGCTATTCAGGCATCGACACACGAGGAGTCCATAGTGCTCGCTCGGAGTTCGGCGATGGTGTGCGCGGCCGGCGTGCTGGCCCTGGCCGGCTGCTCCAACGGAGGCGGCGGGAGTGCGACGGAACCGACGGACACCGGGTACGCCACGGTGACAGTTCCCTCCGCCCCACCGTCGACGTCCCCTCCCGCTGCCCCTCCCTCCCCCTCACCCTCCGGGTCGGTTCCGGTGTCCACGAGCCCATCGCCGGTACCCGTCACCGGCCCGGATCAGAAGCTGGTGACCATGACCGTCAGCGGCGGCCTCGCCGGGGTGAACCGGGAGGTGGTCCTCCGGGGCGACGGCACCGTCCGCACCGCGAACCGGGGCGAGTCCGCGGTGCGCCGCACCACGACGGCCCAGTTCACGAGGCTGCGCACGCTGCTCGGTGATCCGGAGCTCGACGACGTCCCCGCGGTCACGAGGGACACGGGGGCAGCCGACATGTTCCAGTACACGCTCCGGTTCGACGGCCGCACGGTCATGACGGACCGCTCCGCCGACGAGCCCGCGCTCGACCGCCTCATCGACGCCCTGGAGAAGTGGCTGCCCACGAACTGACCTCCGTGTCTGTCACGGATGCGTCCCCAACTCTTGACGGCGGTCCTATGACTGCGTAGACATGACAGCGCAGACATGACTGCGCAGTCATGCGCACGGCGTCTGCCATCATCGGTACCAAGGTCCGGCCACCAGGGAGACACCATGACGCGAGGAACAGGGCGGGGCGGGAGTTCCGCCGCGCCGCGCAGCGTGGACGTGGCCCGCCTGGCCGGCGTCTCCCAGAAGACGGTTTCCCGGGTCTTCAACGACGAGCAGTACGTCTCCGCCGACGTGCGCCGGCGCGTCCTGGAAGCCGCGGAAACACTCGGCTACCGGCGCAACAACGCCGCCCGGGCACTGGCCTCCGGGCGGACCCGCTCCATCGGTGTGGTGACACTGGGCACGGCTCTGTACGGCCCCGCCTCACTGCTCATGGGTGTCGAGCGGGCCGTGCGGGACACGGGATACGCGCTCCGTGTGGTCAACACGATGGAGGGCGACCCGGCGGGCATCGCGGGAGCCGTGGACTCGCTCCTCGACCAGGGCGTGGACGGCATCGTCATCTCCGAACCGATAGACGAGCAGGGAGACGACGGTGAGGTCACCCTCCGCGTCGACGTGCCCGTCCTCGTCCTCGGCGCACCGTCGCCCGTCGCCGCGCCCACCGTGCTGACCGCGGGCGACGGAGCCGACCTGATGGCCCGTGCCGCCACCGAACACCTGCTGGGTCTCGGACATGCGACGGTCCATCACCTTGCCGGTCCCCAGCGCTGGTATGCCGCCCGGGACCGGCTGGAAGGCTGGCGGACGACGCTGACCGCCCATGGCAGGGACGTGCCGCCGGTCGTCGAGGGCGACTGGTCGGCCGCGTCCGGTTACGCGGCGGGACGCGAACTGGCCGCGGACGGCGACGTCACCGCGGTGTTCGCCGCCAACGACGACATGGCGATCGGTCTGATCCGCGCGCTGACGGAGGCCGGCCGGCGGGTGCCGGAGGACGTCAGCGTGGTCGGCTTCGACGACATTCCGGTCGCCGCCTATGTGACTCCTCCGCTGACCACGGTGCCGCAGCCGTTCGACGCCGTGGCGCACGAGGGACTCAAGCGTCTGCTGCACTCCATCGAGAACCCGGACGACGCCCCCTTGCCGGCGAGCGACCCACCGGTCGACCTCGTCGTCCGCGCCTCGACCGCGCCCCCGCCGAACCGGACGACCCCGGCTCGCGGACGGCGCCCCGCCTCCCGCTCCCGCAGAGGTACGCCCACTCCTCCGCTCCCGAACGGAGGCCCCGCCACTCTCCGCTGAACCGCACGACCACCCCGACTCGGCCCAGCCGACAGCCCCAGAACCCGGCACCAAGCACCACGCACCCATGGCCGTGCGCGTGATCCGAAGACGAGCCGCCCCACCCCTCGCGCCCGCGCCTCTCCCGAGCACCCCGTCGCCCGCGCCGTACCGGGCCGCACCGAGCCGCCCCTGAGACGCAGTGGGCCCCGAGCCAGGTCACCGCACCTTCGCTCCCTTCCCCTCCTCCTCCCCTGTTCCACCATGCCCCCGCACGCCCTCGCCAGGCGTGCCGCGATCATCGCCTCCGGCGGGAGTTCACCATGCCCAGAATCACGTCCTCATCCATGTCCGGCCCCTCTCCGATGAGCCGTCGGCTGTTCCTCACCGCGACGGGCGCCCTGTCGCTCGGCGCCGCCCTGACCGCCTGCGGCGGCGGTGACTCGGGCGGTTCCTCCGCCTCCGCCAAGCCGGTCGGCCAGGCCGACGTCGACAAGGCGATGAAGACGCCGACGGAGCTGACGTTCTGGACCTGGGTCCCGAACATCGACAAGGAGGTCGCACTCTTCGAGGCGAAGTACCCGGCCGTCAAGGTCAAGGTCGTCAACGCCGGCCAGGGCACCCCGCAGTACACCAAGCTGCGCACCGCGCTGAAGGCCGGCAGCGGTGCCCCGGACATGGTGCAGATCGAGTACCAGGCCATTCCGACCTTCACGATCACCAACAGCCTGCTGGACCTGCGACCGTACGGCGCCTCCGCGCTCAAGTCCACGTTCGTCGACTGGACCTGGGGCCAGGTCAGCGGCTCGGGCGGTGAGGTCTGGGCGATACCCCAGGACACCGGTCCGATGGGCATGCTGTACCGGCAGGACATCTTCGACGCGCACGGCATCCAAGTACCCAAGACCTGGGACGAGTTCGCGGAAGCGGCCCGCAAGCTGCACCAGGCCGACCCGGACGTCTACCTCACGAACCTCGCGGCCAACCAGGTCGCCGCCTGGCACGGCCTGTTGTGGCAGGCGGGCGCGAAACCGTATGTCACGTCCGGCAAGAGCGACATCACCATCAGCGTCGACGACGCGGTGTCGAAGAAGCTCGGCGCGTACTGGGGCGGGCTCGCGAAGGAAGGGGTCATCGGCGTCGAGCCGGACTTCACCGACTCCTGGTACGCAGCCCTCAACAAGGGCAAGTACGCCACCTGGATCACCGCCGCCTGGGGACCCGTCTTCCTCTCCGGCTCCGCCAAGGCCACCGCCGGCAAATGGCGGGCTGCCCCGCTGCCGCAGTGGGACGCCGCCAAGCCCGGTTCGGGCAACTGGGGCGGCTCCACCACCGCCGTCATCCGATCCACCAAGAACCCGATCGCGGCGGCGATGTTCGCACAGTTCCTCAACAGCGACCCGGCGAGCGCGAAGATGTTCGCCACCGAGCAGTTCTTCTTCCCCGCGACCAAGGCCCTGCTCACGGACGCCGAGTTCGTCTCGGACGCCCCGTCCTTCTACGGCGGCCAGAAGGTCAACCAGGTCTTCGCCGACATCAGCTCCACGGTCAACTCCTCCTTCCAGTGGCCCCCGTTCCTCGACCAGGCGGCGACCGACTGGACCGAGACCGTCGGCAAGTCCCTCGCCGACAAGTCCGACACGGTCGCCGCGCTCGGCACCTGGCAGTCACGGCTCAGCACGTACGCCAAGGGCCAGGGCTTCACCGTCAAGGGGAGTTGAGATGGGCCGTCGTCGGGCGGCAGGACCGCTGTTCGTCGCACCGTTCATGGTGCTGTTCCTCCTGCTCTTCCTCGCCCCGCTCGTCTACGCCGCCTACCTCAGCCTCTTCCAGGAGCGCCTGATCGGCGGGACGGTGTTCGTCGGCCTCGACAACTACGTCCAGGCGCTGAAGGATCCGCTGCTCCTCCACGGTGTCGGCCGCGTCGCGTTGTTCTTCGTGATCCAGGTCCCCTTCATGCTGCTGCTGGCGCTGCTGTTCGCGCTCGCGCTCGACAGCGGGCTGCTGCGGCTCGCCCGCGTGATCCGGCTCGGCATATTCGTCCCGTACGCCGTCCCGAGCGTGGTCGCCGCGCTCATGTGGGGCTACCTGTACGGACCGGACTTCGGCCCGTTCGCCCAGCTCGGCCGGAAACTGGACCTGCCGGTCCCCGACTTCCTCGGCGACGGCTGGATGCTCGCCAGCCTGGCGAACATCGTGACCTGGGAGTTCGTCGGCTACAACATGATCATCCTGTATGCCGCACTGCGCACCGTCCCCCAGGAGCTGTACGAGGCGGCCGCGGTGGACGGCGCCGGTGCCTGGCGCGTCGCCTGGTCGATCAAGCTGCCCGCGCTCCGGCCGGCTCTGCTGCTCACCCTGCTGTTCTCCGTCATCGGCAGCTTCCAGCTGTTCAACGAGCCGAACCTGCTGATGAAGATCGCCCCGGACGTCATCAGCAGCTCCTACACCGCCAACCTCTACGCCTACACGCTCGCCTTCACCGGCCAGCAGGTGAACTACGCGGCCACGGTGTCCTTCCTCCTCGGCCTCGTCATCGTGACCGCCTCCTACGCCGTCCTGCTCACCGCGAACCGCAGGAGGACCCCGTGACGACGAAAGCCCCGGCGACGCCGGTGGCACCGACGGCGGCGACGCCGGGGCACACCGCGCCTTCGAAAAGGCGCCCGGTCCACCGCAGCACCCCTCTGACGATCGCCATGCTGGCCGCCCTGGCCTACTTCCTCCTCCCCCTGCTCTGGCTGCTGATCGCCTCGACCAAGAGCACCCAGGACCTGTTCAACAGCTTCGGCCTGTGGTTCTCGCACGCCCCCCAACTGCTGACGAACGTCCATGACACCCTCACCCAGGACGACGGCGTCTTCGTGCACTGGCTGCTCAACACGGTGATGTACGCCGGGGGCAGCGCGCTCGGGGCCGCACTCCTCGCGGCCGCCGCAGGGTACGGGTTCGCCAAGTTCCGCTTCCGCGGCGACCGGGCCGCCTTCAACCTCGTCCTCGGCGCCGTGATGGTCCCGACCACCGCCCTGGCGATCCCGACCTACCTGCTCTTCGCCGAGGTGGGCCTGGTCAACACCCCCTGGGCCATCATCCTGCCCTCCCTGGTCAACCCGTTCGGTCTGTACCTCATGCGCATCTACGCCCAGGACGCCGTCCCGGACAGCCTCCTGGAGGCCGCCCGCATCGACGGCGCCGGCGAGGTCCGGATCTTCTTCCGGATCGCGCTGCGGCTGCTGAGCCCCGGCCTGGTGACGGTCCTGCTGTTCACGCTGGTGGCGACCTGGAACAACTACTTCCTGCCGCTGATCATGCTCAACGACCCGGACCTGTACCCCGTCACCGTGGGCCTCTCCTCCTGGGCCGCGCAGGCCCAGAACGGCGGGGCCGGCACCAGCAGCGACATGCTCGCGCTGGTCGTGACCGGCTCCCTGCTCTCCATCGTCCCGCTCGTCGTGGCCTTCCTGCTGCTCCAGCGGTACTGGCAGAGCGGCCTGGCCGCCGGCGGCGTCAAGCAGTAACCCTCCTCACCTCACTTCTCCTCCGGAGGTTCCCTTCATGGCGGATCTGCCCGCCCGCGTGCTCTTCGGCGCCGCGTACTACCACGAGTACCGGCCCCCGTACGGCAGCGAACAGCCCGACGAACGCCTCAAGACCGACCTCGACCTGATGGCCGACGCGCATGTCACCGTCATCCGGGTCGGCGAGTCGGTGTGGTCGACCTGGGAGCCCGAGAACGACGTCTTCGACCTCGACTGGCTCCAGCCGGTGCTCGACGGCGCCCACGAACGCGGTATCTCCGTCATCCTCGGCACCCCGACGTACGCCGTCCCGCCGTGGCTGGCCCGCCAGTACCCGGAGATCACCGGCGAGCGGCGCACCGGTGAGCGGATCGGCTGGGGCGCCCGGCAGGAGGTCGACTTCACGCACCCGGCCTTCCGCTTCCACGCCGAGCGGGTCATCCGCCAGATCGTCGCCCGGTACGCCGGCCATCCCGCGGTCATCGGCTTCCAGGTCGACAACGAGCCGGGCAACGAACTCCTGCACAACCACGGCGTCTTCCAGCGGTTCGTCGACCATCTGCGCGAGCAGTACGGCGACGTCGAGACCCTCAACCGCGAGTGGGGGCTCGTGTACTGGTCCCACCGCCTCTCCACCTGGGCCGACCTGTGGACCCCGGACGGCAACGTCCAGCCGCAGTACGACGTCGCCTGGCGCGCGTTCCAGGCCCGCCAGGTCACGGAGTTCATCAGCTGGCAGGCCGACATCGTCCGCGAGTACGCCCGTCCCGAGCAGTTCGTCACCACCTGCATCTCCTACACCCGTCCGGCGGTGGAGGACGACGAGCTGACCGACCGCCTCGACATCGCCGCCGGCAACCCGTACTACGGCATGCAGGACTCCCTGCTGCTGCCGGACCCCACGCCCGACGGCCACGAGCAGAAGTGGCAGACCACGGGCGTCTGGGCGCTTTACCAGACCGCCGACTGGATGTTCTCCTCCCGCCAGGAGCCGTTCCTGGTCACGGAGACCAACGCGGGCTCCATCGGCTTCCCCTGGGACAACCGGCCCGCCTACGACGGCCAGTGGCGCCAGGCAGCCTGGGCGCTGGTCGCGCGCGGGGCCCGCATGATCGAGTACTGGCACTGGCACACGCTGCACTTCGGTGCTGAGACCTATTGGGGCGGCATCCTGCCGCACACCGGACGGCCCGGCCGCGCCTACGCCGAACTCGCCCGGTTGGGCGCCGAGTTCGACACGGCCGGCCCGCTGGTCGCCGGGCTCGAGCCGGACGCCGACATCACGATGGTCTACTCGACGCCCAGCAAGTGGCTCATGCAGAAGTACCCGCCGCTCGCCGGGCCGGACGGCGCACCGGACCCGACCGCCTACCACCGTATCTTCGACCCCTTCTACCGGGGCGCCTTCGACGCCGACCGCCAGGTCCGCGTCGTGCACGCCCGCCGGCTGCACGACCCGTCCGGCGAGCGCGAGGGCCTGACACCCGAGGAGGCCGTCCGCCGTCACCCCGTCCTCGTCGTCCCGGCGCTGTACATCGCCGCCGACTCGACGCTCGACTGGCTCGCCGCCTACGCCCACGCCGGCGGCCATCTGGTCCTCGGCCCGCGCACCGGCTACGCCGACCACGAGGCCCGTGCCCGCGCCGAAGCGGCCCCGGGGCGTCTCACCGAGGCGGCGGGCGTCAGCTACGACGAGTTCAGCAACCTCGTCCGGGACGTGCCGGTGCGCACCGCGCCCGACAGCCCGCTCCGGTTGCCGCGGAACGCGACGGCGACGCGCTGGGCCGACGGCCTCACCGTCACCGACGCCGACGTCCTCGTCACCTACGACCACCCGCACTTCGGGCGCTGGCCCGCGGTCACCACCCACCGCCACGGCGAGGGCCGGGTCACCTACGTCGGCACCGTGCCGGGCCGTGACCTCGCCCGGGCACTGGCCGAGTGGCTGACGCCGTCCGCACGCCACGCCTGGGGCTCGCTCCCGGCGTCGGTCACCGCGACGACCGGCACCTCGCCCGACGGACGCCGCGTCCACATCGTCCACAACTGGGGCTGGGAACCCGTGGGCGTCCCCGCGCCGGTGGACCTCTCCGACGCCCTGACCGGCGCCTCCGTCCCCGCGGGCGCGGCGCTGGACCTCGGCCCGTGGGACGTACGCGTCCTCCACTCCTGATTCACCCCCGAGGAGGGGCTGTGCAAAGAAGAAGACTCGCGCGAACGCTGGGAACCTTCACCACGGCGTCGGCGCTGCTCCTGATCCCCATGGCGACAGCGCAGGCGTACAACCCGACGGGCGGGATCCTGTACCAGCTCGGCAGCGAACCGTGCCTGAAGGGGCGGGGCAACTGCGCGATCTACCCGAAGTCGGCGGAGCTGCCCAGCGGGCGTCTGGTCGCGTCGTTCGAGAAGTCCACCGTCGTGACCGAGACGGGAAGCGCCGACAAGCAGACCCTCCCGGTCTACAAGAGCGACGACCACGGAACGACATGGCAGCCGTTGTCCGAGGTCAAGGCACCGGCGTATCTGTCCAGCGACCCCCGGTACGCGAAGTACACGAGCAACTGGACCAACCCGTACCTCTACGTCCTTCCGCAGGACGTCGGGAACCTGAAGCAGGGCACGCTGCTGCTGGCGAGCGTCGTGTCGGGCGACGACTACTACTACAAGGAGCACAAGGCAGCCGATCCGAACTGGACGCCGTCCAACGACGGCGACCGCAAGGACCTGGCGATCGCCCTGTACTCCAGCACCGACGACGGCGCGACGTGGAACGTCCTCAACGTCGTCGCGACCGGCGGCTGGCAGGGCGGCAGCGCCGGCGCGGTCGGCCAGAACATCGCGGACGCGAACACGAACAGGCAGGTGGACCCCGTCTGGGAGCCGTACCTGATGGTCCACAAGGGCCGGCTCGTCTGCTACTACTCCGACGAGAACGACTACACCGGCTTCGACGCGACCACCGGCGTCGCCACCCTGGACCCCGCGAACGACACCGCCACGGACTCGCATGGCCAGATCCTCGCCCACAAGACCTGGGACGGCCGTAGCGCGGCGTGGAGCGCTCCCGTCGTCGACGTCGCCGGACTGACGCAGAACATGGGCGGCGGCAAGACGGAGATCGGCAGCGGGCGGCCGGGCATGGCGAACGTCGTCCGCACGACGGACGGCAAGTGGCTGCTGACCTTCGAGTACTGGGGCGGAGGCGTCAACACCAAGTACGTGCTCGCCGACGACCCACTGAAGTTCTCCACCGGCTCTCCCACGGGCACGGGCGTCACCGCTTTGCCGCTCGACGCCGGTTCCCATGCCCTGGCGACAGGCGGCAGTCCGGTCCTCATCAGGCTTCCCGGCGGGCGCCTGGTCTACAACGCGGCCGGCAGCGGCAACGTCTGGGTCAACGACAGTGGACGCAGCGACGGCGCGTGGAAGGAGTACCAGACGACGTCGGCGGCCGGCTACAGCCGCAACCTGCAGTACGTCGAGGGCACCGGTCGTATCGCGGTCCTCAACAACCAGGGCACCTCCACGATCGCCTACGCCGAGGTCGACCTCGGCCACTCGGACGGCGCCTACTACCAGCTGTTCAACCGCAGGACCGACCAGGTGATCGGCACCGGGAACAAGACCAACGACGCCAACATCGGCAACGCGGACGTTCCCGACGTCCGGCTCGAGGCCCCCGGCTCGGCGGCGAACGCGGACACCCAGTTCTGGCACGTGGTCACCGAGCCGAACGGCGGCGTGAGCCTGCTGAACAAGTCGGGCGGCCGGGCCGCGGCCATCTGGACCGGCAACGCGACGGCCAGCCAGAAGATCGGCCAGTGGGTCGACAACAGCGCCACCGGCAGCTGGAACCTCGTCAGGACCAGTGACGGGTTCTACAAGCTGCAGTCCGTCAGGAACACGAACCTGTACCTGACCGGTGCGTCCGCCGGGGCGCAGCTGACCTTGCAGAACGCGCTCACGGACGGCTCGCAGGACTGGGAGCTCGTGCAGTAGGTCACCGCTGGGCGGCCGTGTGCAGGGCGTCCAGCACGTCCGCGTCCGAGAGCTGCTGGAAGTCCTCGTACCACAGGCCGACGGCCATGAAGTGGACCGGTTGATGCAGGCAGATCACCTCGTCGGCCTCGGCGCGCAGCAGGCGCACGGCCTCCGGCGAGCCGACCGGCACGGCCAGCACGACCTGCCGGGGCGCCCGGCGCCGTACGGACCGCAGCGCGGCGCGGGCCGTGACGCCGGTCGCCAGCCCGTCGTCCACGACGATCACGGTGCGTCCCCGCAGGTCGGGGGCGGGGCGGCCCTCTCGGTACAGCCGCTCGCGGCGACGCAGTTCCGTGCGTTCCCGCTCCACCACCGGGGCGAGCTCGCTCCCGCTGAGCCCAAGCCTGCCGAGGGTGTCCTCGTCGAAGAGCGCCTCGTCGTCGCCGGTGATGGCGCCGACGCCGAGCTCCTCCTGGAAGGGGGCGCCGATCTTCCGCACGACGAGCACGTCCAGCGGGGCGCCGAGTACCTGCGCGACCTCCGCGGCCACGGTGACGCCGCCGCGTGGCAGGGCGAGCACGACGGGGTCGGGCAGGGCGCCCCGCTCCTGCTGTGCCCGCAGCAGATCGGCCAGCTTGCGTCCGGCCTGCCTTCGATCACGGAACTGCATGGCGACAGCCGCTCCTTCCGGTCAGTCCTCCCCCGTCTCGGGCGCTCCGTCCTCCCTGAGAGGCACGAGCTTCAGGCGGTCGTCGCACCACTCCTTCGCCGCCTCGGCGACCCGCTCCAGCGCGCCGGGCTCCTCGAACAGGTGAGTGGCGCCCGGCACCACCTGGAGGGAGTGCGGAACACGCAGCCTGCGGGCCGCCTCCCGGTTCAGCCGCAGCACTTCCGGGTCCCGGCCGCCCACGAGGAACAGTACCGGCGCCCGTACGTGCTCCAGGGCCGGGCCCGCCAGGTCGGGCCGCCCCCCGCGTGACACGACGGTCAGGACCTGGTCCGGCCGCTCGGCGGCGGCCACCAGAGCCGCTGCCGCGCCGGTACTGGCACCGAACAGCACGACGGGAAGTGCCCGGGTGTCGTGCTGGGCCGCCAGCCAGTCGATGACGCCGACGACGCGGTGGCCCAGCAGCGGTATGTCGAAGCGGTGCACGCCCGTCGCCGCGTCCTCGATGTCCTCGCGCTCGGTGAGCAGATCGATCAACAGGGTGCCCATGCCGACGGTGCGCAGTTCGGCGGCGACCATGCGGTTGCGCGGGCTGTGCCGGGAGCTGCCGCTGCCGTGGGCGAACAGCACCACGGCTCGGGCCGGTGTCGGTACGACGAGGTCACCCGTCATCGCGGCACCGTCGACGGGCACCCGGACCAGTTGGGAGATCATCGCTCGCCCCCTTCCTCGCCGGCCCGTCCGGACTGCTTACCGGGTATCCAGAGTGCGGTGGACCAACCGGGGTACTCGTGGCGTCGAAGCACTCTTGCGGGGAGATGACCAGGATGCTGCTCATCGGACTGCTCCTGCTCGCGGCCACTGCGGCCTTCACCGGCCTGGTGATCGCCGACAACCTGTCCGGCGGCCCCGAGTACAGCGTGTCGGTGCTCGATCACCACATCGCCACCATGAACACGCTCGCCGTCTTCAGCTCCGGCCTGGCGCTGGCGCTCCTCTTCAGTCTGGGCCTGGCCGTGGCGGCGAGCGGGGCCGTCCACCGCCGTCACCGCCACCGCAGGCCGCGGGTCGGCGGTACACGCCGCACCACGGTTTCGGGCGAGACGGCCGGTCCGGACGCCCAGGACTGACGCGACGGGTCGGGAGAGGTGATGGCGGTCATGGTCGGCGACGCGGACGACGACATTCAGGCGCGGCGGCAGGGCGAGAGCGGCCACCGGACGGTGCCGCACACCGCCGACATCCGCGTCGACGCATGGGGCACGAGCCGCGAGCGCTGTCTGGTGGAGGCGGCGCTGGGGATGGTGGAGTGCTTCGCCGATGTCACGGCGGTGCGGCCCACCGCCGTGGAGCGGGTCCGGTTTACGGAGGCCGCCGACGACGATCTGCTGGCGGCGCTGCTGGACGAGGTCGTCTACCGGCTGGAGGTGCACGGCCAGGTGCCCGTCGATCTGGAGGCGGACGCCACGGACGGCGCCCTCGACGTGCGGATGGCGGTCGCCGGGCTGGCGGAGGTGGAGATCATCGGCGCCGTGCCGAAGGCCGTCGCATGGCACGAGCTGCACATCGGGCCCGACGCGTACGGCTGGTCGTGCGCGGTGACAGTCGACGTGTGACCGCCGAGGGGCGACCCTCGACAGGTGACCTTCGACGGGTGACCGGCCGAGCGGATCACGCCTTCCCCATGTTCTCGACTCACGCCTTCCCCATGTCTCGACGTCCCTGCGCTCAGCCCTTCACCACCCCCAGCGGCACCAGCCGGGCCACCCTGCGGCACAGTCCCGCGCTCTCGCTCACCGCGACCACCTCGCCCACGTCCTTGTACGCCTCCGGGGTCTCCTCGGACAGACCGCGCAACGACCGGGGACGCACCGCGATGCCGTGCGCCTCCAGCCGGGCCCGCAGCTCCTCGCCGGTGACCGTACGCGCCGCCCGGTGACGGCTCATCACCCGGCCCGCCCCATGGCAGGTGGAGAAGAACGCGCCGCCGCCGGGCACTCCGGCGAGCACGTAGGATGCCGTGCCCATGGTGCCGGGAATCAGCACCGGCTGCCCGAACTCCCTTATATCCTGGGGCAGTTCGGGGTGTCCGGGCGGGAAGGCACGGGTCGCGCCCTTGCGGTGCACGCACAGCCGGCGGCGCCTGCCGTCCACCGTGTGGATCTCGGTCTTGGCGAGGTTGTGGGACACGTCGTACACGAGGGAGAGACGGACGCCGGCGTCATCGCGAAAGACCCGGCGGGCGGCGTCGGACAGCAGTTGGCGGTTCGCGCGGCCGTAGTTGGCGGCCGCCGCCATCGCGCCCAGATAGGCCTGTCCCTCCGGCGAATCGACGGGGGTGCAGGCGAGCTGCCGGTCGGGCACGGTGATGCCGTAGCGGGCCATCGCACGGTCCATCGCCCGGACGTGGTCGGTGCAGATCTGGTGTCCCAGGCCGCGCGAACCGCAGTGGATCATCACGCACACCTGGCCGGGCTCGATCCCGAAGGCAGCGGCGACCGTGTCGTCGTAGACCTCGGCCACCCGCTGTACCTCCAGGAAGTGGTTGGCGGAGCCCAGACTGCCGACCTGCCCGAGGCCGCGCTCCCTGGCCCGCTGACTCACCTGCCTCACATCGGCGTCGCCGACCGCCCCGCCGTCCTCGCAGCGCAGCAGGTCGCGCTGCTCGCCGTACCCCTCCTCGACGGCGTACCGGGAACCGCCCCGCAGGATCCGCTCCAGTTGCCCGGGGCCGGTGAGCCGCCACACCCCGCCGGGTCCCGCGCCGCGTGGGACCGCCCGGTCCAGGCCGTCCATGACCGCGGGCAGCGCGGACCGGAGCGTTTGGTCGTCGGTGTCGGCTGCCAGCAGCCGCACCCCGCAGGAGATGTCGAAGCCGACCCCGCCCGGCGAGACCACGCCGCCGTCGTCCACGTCGGTCGCGGCCACTCCGCCGATGGGGAAGCCGTAGCCCCAGTGGATGTCCGGCATGGCGTACGAGGCGGCGACGATGCCCGGCAGGGTGGCCACGTTGACGACCTGCTCCAGCGACTGTTCGGCGTCGGCCAGCAGGTCACGGGAGGCGAACACCACGCCGGGCACCCGCATCCGTCCCCGGCGTTCGATGCGGAAGCGGTAGGGGCGCTCCTCCACCAGCTCCATCGCGACCTCCAGCGGCTCGCGTGCGCCCCTTCGGGGTACCCGCGCCGACCGCCTCCACGCGTGCACGGGAGGGTTACCGTGGGGACATGGGCGGCGCTGTCGTGACGCTGTTCCTGTGCGGCGATGTGATGCTCGGGCGCGGCGTCGATCAGATCCTTGCGCATCCCGGCAGTCCTCGACTGCGGGAGGGCTACGTGGGCGACGCCCGGGACTACGTCCGGCTGGCGGAGTCCGTCAACGGGCCGATACCCGCTCCCGTCGCCCCCTCCTGGCCGTGGGGCGAGGCGCTGCGGTTGCTGGCGGAGAGCGTCCCGGACGTCAGGATCGTCAACCTGGAGACGTCCGTCACGCGCTGCGACGCCTTCGCGCCCGGCAAGGCGGTCCACTACCGGATGCACCCGGCCAACCTGCCCGCTCTCACGACGGCCCGGCCCGACGTCTGCGTCCTGGCCAACAATCACGTGCTGGACTTCGGCCGCCCCGGCCTGGAGGAGACGCTCGACTCCCTGGCCCGCGCGGGCCTGCGGACGGCGGGGGCCGGACGCGGCCCCGACGAGGCCTACGCGCCCGCCGCGGTGCCCGTCCCGGGTGGCGGCCGGGTGCTCGTGTTCGGCCTCGGGGCGCGGTCCGGCGGCGTACCGCCCGACTGGGCGGCGAGACCGACACTGGCCGGCGTCTCCTACCTGCCCGAGCTGTCGGCGGAGACGGCCGCCGCGGTGGTCCACCATGTGCGGCGGACGAAGCGCTCGGGCGACCTCGCGGTCGTGTCGGTGCACTGGGGTTCCAACTGGGGATACCGCATCCCCCGCGATCAGATCCGCTTCGCGCGCGCCCTGGTGGACGGCGGCGTCGATCTCGTCCACGGCCATTCCTCACACCATCCCCGCCCTGTCGAGGTGTACCGCGACCGGCTCGTCCTGCACGGCTGCGGGGACTTCATCGACGACTACGAGGGCATCTCCGGCCACGAGGAGTACCGCGACGATCTGCGGATCGCCTACCTCGTCGAGGTGGCGGCGGACACGGGCCGGCTGAGGGGCCTGCGCATGGTGCCCCTGCGGGCCCGGCGCATGCGGCTGGAACCCGCGCCGGACGCGGACCGCGCCTGGCTGCGCGCGACGCTGGACAGAATCAGTGACGGCGTACGCGTCACTCTGGCCCCGGACGGCACGCTCGCCCTGGCGCCCGGGTGAGCCGGGCCGGGCGAGGTGCGGGCAGGGCGGCGGCCGCGCTCACGTCCTGCCCGGACCGCCCCCGCCGAACGATCCGCCGGTTCCGGAGTCCCAGCGCGGGCGGGTCTGGTCCTCGCTGCGTTTGGTGCCGGAGGCGTTGAGTCGGTGGGGTGTCAGGCGCTCGCTCCCGTCGGCGGCGCGGGGCATCTCGTCCGGTTCCCGCATCTCCCGCCCGTCGTGGGCGGAGCCGGACGCCGGCCGCGTGGGCTGCTCGCTGCGCCGGGGAGGCCGTGGCTCGTCTCGCCGTACCTTGATGCCCAGGCGAACGGCCCAGATCAGCGCACCGGTGATCACGAGACCACCGACGAGCACGGCCACCACGCCGAACACGGAACCCTCCGCTGCCACTTCGTAGGACGTCATCTGCATCCGCGCCGGGTACCCGCACACGCCGGATGCATCCCCGGCGGCTCACCTGGCCCCCCCTGACGGCGGACAGGAGGCGTGGCGCGGCCGGATCGAGTGGGGCACGGCAGTAGCGTCGGCGCTGCCGCGCGCGTTCACTCCCCGTCCGCGCCCGGTCACCGCCGGTTTCCTGGAGGAGGACGATGACCGAACTGTCGGAACGCGCCGACGAGGACCGGAGCCGCGCCGCCTCCCCGCACTCCCTCGGCCGTACGCTGCTGCGCTGGGCGGCCACCACCGACCACAAGGTGATCGGCCGCCTGTACATGGTCACGGCGTTCTGCTTCTTCCTCTTCGCCGGTCTGCTGGCGCTGGCGATGCGCGCCGAACTGGCCCGTCCGGGGCTTCAGTTCACCAGCGAGCAGGGGTACAACCAGCTCTTCACCATCCACGGCACGATCATGATGCTGCTCTTCGCGACGCCGATGTTCGCCGGGTTCGCGAACGCCGTGATGCCGCTGCAGATCGGGGCACCGGACGTGGCCTTCCCCCGGCTGAACGCGCTGTCGTACTGGATGTACCTGTTCGGCGGCCTGATGGTGGTGTCGGGGTTCGTGGTGCCGGGTGGCGCGGCGGCGTTCGGCTGGTTCGCGTACGCGCCGCTGAACAGCGAATACCACTCCCCCGGCGCGGGCGGCGACCTGTGGGTGATGGGGCTCGTGGTCACCGGTGTGTCGACCACCCTGGGCGCGGTCAACTTCGTCACCACGATCATGTGTCTGCGCGCTCCGGGGATGACCATGTTCCGGATGCCGATCTTCACCTGGAACGTGCTGTTCACCTCGATCCTGGTGCTGCCCGCGTTCCCCGTGCTCACCGCGGCGCTGCTGGCGCTGGAGTCGGACCGGAAGTTCGGCAGCCACGTCTTCGACGCGACGAACGGGGGCGCGATCCTCTGGCAGCACCTGTTCTGGTTCTTCGGGCATCCCGAGGTGTACATCGTGGCGCTGCCGTTCTTCGGGATCATCTCGGAGATCATCCCCGTGTTCGCGCGCAAGCCCCTGTTCGGCTACCTGCCGATGATCGGCGCGACGATCGCGATCACCATGCTGTCCGCGGTGGTCTGGGCGCACCACATGTTCGCCACGGGAGCGGTGCTGCTGCCGTTCTTCTCGCTGATGTCGTTCTTGATCGCGGTGCCCACCGGCATCAAGTTCTTCGCGTGGATCGGCACCATGCACCGGGGATCCCTGTCGTTCGAGACGCCCATGCTGTGGGCGCTGGGCTTCCTGGTGTCGTTCCTGCTCGGCGGGCTGAGCGGGGTGCTCATCGCGTCCCCGCCGCTCGACTTCCACCTCACCGACTCGTACTTCATCGTGGCGCACCTGCACTACGTGCTGTTCGGCACCGTGGTCTTCGCGATGTTCGCCGGGTTCTACTTCTGGTGGCCGAAGTTCACGGGGCGGATGCTGGACGAGCGGCTGGGCAAGCTGCACTTCTGGCTGCTGTTCCCGGCGTTCCAGCTGACGTTCCTGGTGCAGCACTGGCTCGGCGAGGAGGGCATGCCCCGCCGGTACGCCGACTACCTCCCGTCCGACGGCTTCACGCTGCTGAACACGCTGTCGTCGGTGGGCGCCTTCCTGCTCGGGGTGTCCACCCTGCCGTTCCTGTACAACGTGTGGTACACGGCGCGTCACGGGCGGCCCGTCACCGAGGACGACCCGTGGGGGTACGGGCGCGCACTGGAGTGGGCGACGGCGTGTCCGCCGCCCCGGCACAACTTCGCGGCGCTGCCGCGGGTGCGGTCGGAGTCCCCGGCCTTCGATCTGCACCATCCGGCAGTCGTGCAGCGGGCACGTGAGGAGGGTCTGCGATGAGGACCGAGGCGTGGCTCTTCGGCGGTGTCGCCGCCTTCTTCGGGGGCTCAGCCGTGCTCTACGCGGTGTGGTCGCACGCCGATCCGGCCGGTACGGCGGCGCTGATCGTCGCATGCCTCATGGCCGCGGTGATCTCGTTCTTCTGCGCGACGCACTACCGGCGCAAGGGACTGCGTCCTCAGGACCGCGGGGACGCCGAAGTCGCCGAGGGCGCCGGGCCGCTGGAGTTCTTCCCGCCCGAGAGCCACTGGCCGGTCGTCGTCGCCGCCGGGTTCGCCGTCGCCGCGACCGGGGTGGTGTACGGGCTGTGGCTGTTCCTCATCGGCGTCGGCGTGCTGGGAGCCGGAGTGTTCGGAATGGTCTTCCAGTACGCCGACCGGGGCTCCGGCCGGGTGGGCTGATCGGTGTCCTGGGGGCGCCGGGGCGGAACCTCTCCACCGGCCGGTGGTCGCTCTCGTAGCCGCCGGCCACGGACTGGCGCACCTCGCCGGTCTCCTCGCCCACGGTGAGGCGTTCCCGCTCCGCGGCCAGCAGGGCGTGGCACAGGCGCCGGCTGAGCAGGAAGGCCAGGACCGGGCCCACGACGAGGGCAACGCGCAGGATCCAGGTGAGGACGTTGACGGAGATACGGAACGTCTGGGCCACGATGTCGTTGCCGCCGCCCAGCAGCAGGACGCCGTAGAAGACGATCCCGGCGACGCCGAGCCCGGTGCGCACGGGCCGTTCCCGCGGCCGGTCGCAGAGATGCCGTTCCTCCCGCCACTCCCCCGTGAGCCGCTGCTCCACGAACGGATACGCGTACAGGACGGTGAAGAACAGCCCGGGCAGGACGACGGCCGGCAGCAGGACGTTCCACATCAGGGTGTGTCCGGCGAGCTCGGTCTCCCAGGGCGGTACGAGCCGTAGCGCGCCCTCCAGGAAGCCGACGTAGAAGTCGGGCTGGGAGCCGATCGACACGACGTCCGGGCGGTAGGGGCCGTACACCCACACGGGGTTGATCTGGGCGAGCCCGCTCATCAGGGTCAGCACGCCGAAGACCATCAGGAACAGGCCGCCCGAGGACGCCGTGAAGTGGGGGACGAACGGCTTGCCGACGGCGTTGGCGTTCGTCCTGCCCGGGCCGCGCCAGTGCGTGTGCTTCAGGTGGAAGACGAGGATCAGATGGACGGTGACCAGCGCGATCAGCGCACCGGGCAGGAGCAGGATGTGCAGGCCGTACAGCCGGGGCACGATGTCCTGACCGGGGAACTCGCCGCCGAACACGAACATGCTGACGTACGTGCCCACCACCGGGATGGAGAGCATGATGCCCTGCGCGATGCGCAGGCCCGTGCCGGAGAGCAGGTCGTCCGGGAGCGAGTAGCCCGCGAACCCCTCGGCCAGGGCGAGTACGAACAGCGTGACGCCGATGACCCAGTTCATCTCCCGCGGCCTGCGGAAGGCGCCCGTGAAGAAGATCCGCAGCAGATGCGTGCCGATCGCGGCGACGAACACCAGGGCCGCCCAGTGGTGCACCTGCCGGATGAGGAGTCCGCCGCGCACGTCGAAGCTGATGCGCAGGGTCGAGTCGAAGGCCGCGGACATGCGGACGCCGCTCAGGGGCACGTACCGGCCGTCGTAGACGACCTCGCGCATCTCGGGCTGGAAGAAGAAAGTCAGCCACACCCCGGTCAGCAGCAGGACGATCAGGCTGTAGAGGGCCAGTTCGCCGAGGAAGAACGACCAGTGGTGGGGGAACGCCTTGCGCAGCAGTGCGCCGCCCCCGTCGTACAGCGGCAGCCGCTCATCGGTCGCGTCGGCGGCCCTGCGGACCGCGCTGCCGCGCTCACCCTCCACGGACCGCCTCCCTCGCACCGGTGCTCCGGTCATGCCTAGCCGCCGGTGCGCCGGTCGAGTGCCCTTGCCGCGTCAAACACCCGCGCGGCACGCAAGTGGCACCCGTTCGGCCGAACATCGGGGGACCACCAGGGGTCGGGTTCGAGAGGGCGTTCCCGTCCGCCGTCGCCGATCCGCTCAATTCTCATATGTGCACGGTCAAAAAGACGCGGAGATCTTCGCGTTCCGAAGCTCCTTGAGCCAGTCCCGGAGCACGTCACCCCCTCGGGGGACGGTCTCCGTACGGTCGGGGCATCAGCGGGGCCGGAGGAGCCCGGGCCCGTACGACCGGCAGGAGGAGCGCCATGGCGAATGTGGAGATCTCGATGAAGGAGACGATGACCGCGGTGGAGGGGGCCTTGGGGGTCGCCGTCGTCGACTACACCAGCGGCATGGCTCTCGGCACGCTCGGCGGGGGCAAGGACCTCGACCTGAACGTCGCCGCGGCCGGCAACACCGATGTGATCCGCGCCAAGGTCCGCACCATGGAACACCTGGGGCTGAAGGGCGAGATCGAGGACATCCTGATCACGCTCGGCACCCAGTACCACCTCATCCGGCTGCTCAAGGGCCGCGGCGGCAGCGGACTGTTCATCTACCTCGTCCTGGACCGCGACCGGTCCAATCTGGCCATGGCCCGCCACCAGCTCAAGCGGATCGAGGCCGAACTCGAGGTGTAGGCGACCGGACGGTTCGCGGCTTCGCACACCCTCGAATTGAAGATTTCTTCATCTCGAGACATCCAGATCAGCGCATCACACGGGTGTGCGGAGCCCGCAGCCACCAGGATCGGGACGCAAGCCGTCGCGTGCGGCGGCCGTAGGACAGGCGGGCCGCCGCACCATCGAGAACCACGCACCGAACGGGGCAGGGAGCGAGCGAGTGACCATGCAGGTTCCCCTCTACCAGGCCAAGGCCGAGTTCTTCCGCATGCTCGGGCACCCCGTGCGCATCCGGGTCCTCGAACTGCTGCAGGGCGGCCCCGTCGCCGTGCGGGACCTGCTCACCGAGATCGAGATCGAACCGTCCAGTCTGTCCCAGCAGTTGGCGGTGTTGCGCCGGTCCGGCATCGTGGTGTCGATCCGGGAGGGGTCGACGGTCAGCTACGCGCTCGCGGGCGGTGACGTGGCCGAGTTACTGCGGGCCGCCCGCCGTATCCTCACCGAACTCCTCGCGGGGCAGAACGAGTTGCTGGCCGAGCTGCGCCAGGCCGAGCTGCCCCTGTCGGTGCCGCAGGGCGGCCCCGGCCGGACGTGACGGGACCGGCTCGACCTGCGCGACCTGCGCGAGCGGCGCGACCGGCTTCAGGTTTCCTTCAGGTACCTCCTGAAGCTTGGGGCAAGTGCGTGGACACGGACCACGCACCCCCGAAACCGAGCGCCGCCGCTGGCTCATGAACAAGGCACTGCTCGCCGGCGGAGTCGCCGCGACGGCGACCACGACCGGCTGCTCCGCCCTCACCGGGGGCGCCTGCTTCTTCACGTTCATGGGCACCCCGTCGACCACGAAGCCGTGGGGCTTCCAGTACGAGGGCCACGACGGGGCCATCAACTACCTGGTGCTCGACGACCAGGTCGTCATGACGCCCACCTTCATGAGCTCCGAGCCGACCTCGGCCACCTGCGCCGGGCGAGAAGATCACCCTCTTCAAGAAGGAGACGACGGCCGCACTCACCCCGCTGCGGTCGCTCACCGACGCACAGCGGGGGAAGGTGATCTCCTCGGAGAGCAAGGCCGGGAACAACCTGAAGGCCGGCGCCGGCCAGGACAACCTCCGGCTCGCCTACCAGGGCCTCGTCGCCTCCGGGTTCACCGAGACCCAGAGGAACCCTCTGATGTGCTGCTGGGCGGGACCCCCGCCCAGCAGCACATCCACACCGTCATCCGCACCCCCAACGGCGGCGACTACGACGTGGACCTGCTCAAGCTGCACCTGGAGAACGACCGCTGGGGTCCGGGTGCCTGCGTCGGTGTCGTGCCGGTGCGGGTGCCGAACAGTGGCGCGGGTATCGAACGAAACAGACCAAAACGCCAGGGTTCGCCACCCCTTCCGCCACGTAGAAATATCTACCAGCATGCATATGTTCGGTCGGCGTTGGCCGACGGCGGACTGCACACGGAGCCGAACGGAACCGACATGAGCAATGTGATGTGGATGCGCGGCGTGGAGTGGCTGGCCGCCGCGGCGACGGACCCGCGGATGTGCAAGCGGGAGTGGGACCAGGGCGACGGGATCGCCCTGCTGGAGGCGGGCCGTTACTGGGACGTACTGAGCGTGCCCGACCGCCTGGGGCTGCTCACCCTGGACCTGTTGTGGCAGGGCTCGCGTCCCACGCCGGGACCGACACTGGTGGACACCGCGGCGCACCGCGTGGGTTTCTTCCTGCCGCCCGACCCCGGCAGCCGGTGGATCGGCGCGGGGCTGCGCCGCGCGGGCCGGGGGTCCTGGGTGGCGGTGCCTCCGCCGTACCGGGCCTCCCGCTTCCTGGAGTGGCTGGTTCCGCCGGACGGGACCGGCGCGCTGCACGCGCCCGTCACACTGGAGCTGGCACTGCGCCAGGCCAACGGCACGCTGGCCGTACTGGCCCCGGTGTGCGGCCGGTAGCGCGTCAGGGGCGGTGCGGGAGACGGGTCAAGGACACCCACTGCACATCCGGTCGGGCGGGCACGGTCCAGCCGCGGTCGCGCCACTGCGCGACCAGCCGGGCGTAGATCGGCACCCGGCACCGGGGGCCGCCGGCCCACTGGGCGTGGAGAAGGCCGGACGGGCAGTCATTGCGGGGCGCCACGGGGGAAGGTCGGTCCACGCCGGGGCAACGGCGGGGCACAAGCGGTGGTACGCGCGGGCAGCGCGCGCTCACCGGGTCGGTTGAGCGCAGCCCCGTGAGGAGGCCTGGTCCCGTCCGATCGCAGGGCCGGCACATCCGGGCGTGCGCCAGCCCGACGATATGGCGATCCAACTCGCGTACCCCATAAGAACTTTCGGACAGTCGACGCAGAAGTGAACAGATACCGGGCACTTTCGGAGCGAAGTCTCGCTCAACCGCCCGGGATCGATCGATGACGGTGTGTACTGTGCTGCAAGTGCCTGGTTCGAACTCATCGGGCCCACCCCTGCCCTGAACTCCGTGACGACGCCCGACCCTCCCTGGAACCGAATCGATGATCGTATTACCGGACCTGGTGGCCGGTGGCCTGGCCGCCGGCACACTGTCCGCGCTCGCCCTCGGCGGCGGTCTGCTGCGGCTACGGCGGCAACAGGCCCGGCAGCGAGCGGAGATCGCCGCGCTGCGCACCCAGCTCGACGGCTCCTTGAGGTCGTTCACGGCAGAGGTCGAGCATCTGGCCACGCAGCGCGTGCCCGCCGCCGCCCGCCAGGTGGCGCATCCGCACCTGCGCGTGCCGGGCCCGCTCCAGCCGCTCACCACCGGCACCGCCCTGGGCATCGCCCTGGAGAACGTGGTGCTGGCACTGCAGTCCGAGGTGGCCGCCCAGCGCACGCGGGTCGACGCCGCGGCACAGGCCGGGATGCGGGGCGCCACCCGGGAGATCCAGGCGGCCCTGTACCGGCTTCAGGACGCCCTGCGCGGGCTGCAACAGCGCTACGACGACCCGGAGCTGACGCAGACCCTGTTCCGACTGGACCACGAGAACGAGCAGTCGCTGCGCCGCGCGCAGGTCGCCGCCGTGGTGTGCGGGGCCTGGGTCGGGCTGGCGCGCGAGGAGTCCCACCTGGTGGACGCGGTGACCGGCGGTCAGGCGCGGCTCGCGGGCTACCACCGGGTCAAGGTCCACAACCACCTGGAGGCCGGCACCGCCCTGGTCTCGCACGCCGTCGAGCCGGTGGCCATCATCGTCGCCGAGCTGCTCGACAACGCGCTCCGGCACTCCGCCCCGGACACCGACGTCGTGGTGAGCCTGGAGCACGTCCACCACGGGGCATGCGTCACGATCGACGACGCGGGTCTCGGCATGACACGGGACGAACGCGACCGCGCCCAGCGGCTGGTGGCCGGTGACGAGCTCATCCTGCTGACCGACCTGGGCGATCCGCCGCGCATGGGGCTGGCCGCGATCGGCCGTCTGACCCGCCAGTTCGACCTGAGCGTCGACGTGTCCTCGGCCTCCCCTTACGGCGGAGTGCGCGCGGTGCTGCGGGTCGACAGCCACCTCCTCAGCACCCTCGACCCGGCCGACCGGCCGCCGGCCGCGAGCGCCCCGCGCACGACGCGCAAGGCCGTGCCCGACCGGCCCGCGTCCGCGCCCGCCCACGCCCACGCCCACGCCCACGCCCACGCCCACGCGTACGGCACGGAGACCGGCGCCCCTGAGTCACCACCCGGGCATAGCGAGCCGCTGGACGCGGACGGCCTGCCGCAGCGCCGTCGCCGCACCCGTGCCGCCGTACCGGAAGAGACACCGGCGCGGCGGCCGGCGCGCCGCCCGGAGGAGGCCGCGGCCGCGCTCGGCGCGCTGCAGTCCGGCACGGCGGCGGCCCGCGCCGCGGCCGGGAACACCACCGAGGACGTCCACGCGGACGCCCCGGCCGACGACACCGACCAGACCGACAACGAAGGAGGCGCGGCCAGATGACCAGCCGCAACACGGGCGACACGGCATGGGTGCTGGACCCGATCCTGCAGGTGCCGCACGTGCTGGCCGCCGTCATGCTGACCCGGGACGGGCTCGTGACGGGGTACACCGACGCCCTGTCGCAGCCGTCGGCGGAGCGGGTGGCCGCCATCACCAGTACGGTGCAGGGGGCCTGCCGGACGGCGGCGGCCGCGTTCGCCGACCGGGAGCGGGCCGACGTACGGCAGATCGTCATCGAGTCCGACCACGGATACGTGCTGATCGTGCCGACCGACCACGGCACCTGCGTGGCCGCGTACGGCGACGGCGAGGTGCGTCTGGACCTGCTGGCCCACCGGGTGCACTCCCAGGTGGCGCGACTGGGCGAGAAGGCCATGGCGGCCGCGTCCCGAGGAGCCGACGACAACCCGCCGGCGTGACCGGCCGCCCGACGGGCCGGCCCCTGGTCCCCGCGTATCTGTCGACCGGCGGGGTGGCCCGGCCCAGCCGCCCCCATCTGGAGCGGCTGTCGGTGCTCGCCCGCAGCGACGAGCCGCTGCCCGCCGGGCTCCCCGCCGCCGAACTCGCCCTGCTGGACACGCTGGAGGGCGGCTCGCTGGCGGTGGTGGAGGCGGCGGCGCTGCTCCGGCTGCCGTTCTCCGCGGTGCGGGTGCTGGCGGCCGACCTCGTCGACCGGGACCTGGTCCTCGCCCGTGCGCCGATCCCACCCGCCGAACGGTTCGACCCCGACCTGTTGAAGAGAGTGGCCGATGGCCTCCGCGCCCTCAAGCACCGCACCTAGCGCCGGCGCACCCGGCGCCGTCCACCTGCCGGACACCGCCCGCGACCTGGTGAAGATCCTGGTCGCGGGGCCGTTCGGGGTGGGCAAGACGACCCTGATCGACTCGGTGTCCGAGATCCGGCCCCTGCACACCGAGGAGCAGCTCTCCGAGGCGTCCGCGCAGGTGGACGACCTGGCCGGGGTGCGGGAGAAGTCGACGACCACCGTCGCCATCGACTTCGGCCGGATCAGCCTGCCCGGTGAGGTCGTGCTGTACCTGTTCGGCACGCCCGGGCAGGAGCGCTTCCGCGCGCTGTGGGACGACATCGCCTACGGGGCGCTGGGGGCGCTCGTCCTCGTCGACAGCCGACGGCTCGACGCGTCGTTCGACGTGCTGGGCCTGGTGGAGGAGAGCGGACTGCCGTACGCGGTGGCCTTCAACGCCTTTCCCGACGCGCCCCGCCACTACGGCGAGGAGCAGCTGCGCCGGGCGCTGGACCTGGAGCCGGGAACGCCGATGGTGACGTGCGACGCGCGGGACGCGAACTCCTCGATCGACGCGCTGCTCGCGCTGGTCGACCATCTGATCGGCCGCGACCCCGTGGAGGCCCGGTGACCACCTATCCCCCGGACCGGCGTGACTTCTCCCGCTCCGCGCCCGTACGGCTGTGGGAGGACGGCTTCGCACCGGATCCGCACCGCTACTACAGCGCGCTGCGCGCCCAAGGTCCCATCGGATGGGCCGAGTTGGCGCCCGGGGTACCCGCGTACGTGGTCACCGACCGGCGGGCCGCGCTGGACGTGCTGCACGACGACGAGACGTTCTCGCACGACCCGCGCGCGTGGGAGGCGACCGTGCCCGTCGACTCGCCGGTACTCGGCATGATGCGCTGGCGGCCCAACGCCCTGTTCTCCGACGGCACGGACCACGTCCGGTACCGCACCACCCTCATCGACGTCTTCGACCTGGTGGAACCGCACGACCTGCGCGGGCGCGTGCACCGGGCGGTGCGGCTGCTGGCCGGGCGCATCGGTCCGCGGGGCGAGGCGGACCTGGTCGCGGACTTCTCGCGGCCCCTGATGGCGCTGGTGTTCAACGACCTGTTCGGGCTGCCGGACAGTCAGGGCGAGCGGCTCAACGAGGGCCTGGGCAAGATGATGGAGGGCGGCGCGCAGGCCGCCGAGGGCGAGGCGCAGTACGCCCAGTACGTGCTGGAGCTCATCGCGGCCAAGGCCGAGCGGCCCGGTGACGACCTGCCCAGCCGCCTGCTGGACCATCCGGCCCGGCTGACCCGCGAGGAGGTCACCTGGCAGGTGTTCCTGACCCTCGGCGCCGGGTACGAGCCGACGGCGAACCTGTTGTCCAACACTCTGTCGCGGATCCTGGGCAACTCGCTGTACTACTCCACCCTCACCAACGGCGCCCGCCCCGTCATGGACGCGGTGGTCGAGGTGCTGCACCACGAGACGCCGCTGGCGAACTACGGCATCTACTACGTCCGCGAGCCCGTGGCCTTCCACGGGGTGTGGCTGCGCGAGGCGGTGCCGGTGGTGGTGTCGTACGGGGCGCTCGGGCACTTCGCCGAGCAGCAGGTCACCAGTGGCCGCCATCCGAACGACGCCTCGCACCTGTCGTGGGGCGCCGGGGCACACGCCTGCCCGGCGAAGCAGCACACGCTGCTGATCGTCACCGAGGCGATCGAGCGGCTCACACAGTGGCTGCCCGACCTCGATCCCGTCGTGCCCCGCGAGCGGCTGTCCTGGCGGCCGGGTCCGTTCCACCGCTCGCTGACCGCACTGCCCGTCCGTTTCAGCCCCCGCTCCCCCGCTTCCTCCTCCGACCCCTCAGGAGTCCGTTCGTGACCGTGACCGACCGCATCGTCCTCGACCCGTTCGGCGCCGATGTGCACGCCGAGAGCGCCCGGCTGCGCGCCCTGGGCCCGATCGTGCCCGTCGAGCTGCCCGGCGGCATCCCGGCCTGGGCGCCCACCGGGTACGACACCCTCAAGGCGCTGATCCTGGACCCGCAGGTCAGCAAGGATCCCCGGCGGCACTGGAGGCAGTGGCCGGAACTCGTCGACCACCCGTCCTGGGGCTGGATCCTGGGCTGGGTCGGTGTGATCAACATGCTCTCCACGTACGGCGCCGACCACGCACGGCTGCGCAAACTGGTGGCGCCGAGCTTCACCCACCGGCGCACCGAGGCGTTGCGTGAGCGAGTGGAGGCGGTCACGGCGGAGCTGCTGGACACGCTCGACAAGGGCGACGACGCCGTCGATCTGAAGGCCGGCTTCGCCCACCCGCTGCCATTGCGGATCATCTGCGAACTCTTCGGTGTGCCGGAGGAGTTGCGGGAGGCCACCAGCCGGCTCATCGCGGCGATCATGGACACCTCCGATCCGAGCCCGGAACACGCCGCGTTCGTACAGGAGCAGATCGGCACGGTGCTGGGCTCGCTCATCGCCCACAAGAGCGAGCATCCCGGCGACGACATGACGACCGAGCTGATCCGGGTGCGTGACGAGGAGGGCGACCGGCTCAGCGACGAGGAGCTGCTGTACACGCTCCTGCTGGTCATCGGGGCCGGCTTCGAGACGACGGTGAACCTCATCGGGAACGCGGTGGTGGCGCTGTTGCGCGGCCCCGAGCAGCTCGCGGCCCTGCGGCGCGGCGAGCTCGGCTGGGACGCGGTCGTGGACGAGACGCTGCGGCTGTACCCGTCGATCGCCACGCTGCCGCTGCGGTTCGCGGTCAGCGACCTGAAGGTCGGTGATGTGACGATCCCCGCCGGAGACGCGATCATCACGACTTACGCGGCGGCGAACGTGGACCCGTCGCACTACGGGACGGAGGCGGAGGTGTTCGACGCGGCGCGCGCGACGGACGACCATCTGGCCTTCGGGATCGGGGTGCACCGGTGCATCGGGGCCCCGCTGGCCCGGATGGAGGCGCTGACGGCGCTGTCCGCGCTGTTCGACCGGTTCCCCGACCTGCGGCTGGACACCGAAGACGGAGAGCTGCGACAGGTGCCCTCGTTCATCGCGAGCGGCTGGCAGGAGATCCCCGTCCGGTTGCGGGGCTGAACGGGCGCGGCGGTGCGACCAGTCCCCCGTGCCGGTCGCACCCCCGCGGTTCCCCGAACCTACGTGCCTGGTGGCCGGTTGTGTATCGTGCCGGTGCCCGCTCGGGGGGCCGGATGGCTCACCTGTGCACAAGTGAGCCCGGATGGCCCGATTCCGCCCCTTGGACGGGTCCGTGCAGGTCGGGCTGGTTGAGGTCGCCGACCGCCAGATGGGCGAGGACGACCTCGTAGAGGTCACTGCCGGCGGCGAGGAGCTGGCGTTCCAGGACGGGTTCGGCACTGCGGACGTGTTCGCGCACGGTCTGCGCGTGCACGCCCAGCCGGTGGGCGGCTCGTTCGGAGTTGCCGCCGGCGGCGATCCAGGCGCGCAGGGTGCCGCGCAGGTCGCGGCCGTCGGTCTCGAGACGGGCCAGCAGGTCCTGCGCCCAGACGCGCAGCGCGGGCCCGGTGAGCAGCTCGCCGAGGCCGGCGGAGGCCGCCTCGGCGCCCGTGACGTCTTCCGCGATGCCGACCTGGGTGTTGAGGGCGAGGTGGACGGTGGCCCGGACGGTGAGGTCGGAGAAGTCGGTGCGCAGCAGGGTCTCGACGCGTTCCATGCGGGCGCGGACGGTGTTGCGGCTGACGCCGAGCACCTTCGCCGCGCTGACGGCCGTGAACTCCAGGCCGAGCCGGGTGGTGGCGAGGAGTTCGGCGCGGGTGTGGTGCGGGAGGGTGTCGAGGGGGCGCAGCAGACGGGTCGTCCAGGTGCGCAGGACCTCGGGGTCCATCAGCCGTTCGGGGTGGGTGCGTTCGGCGTAGACGGCCGTCTTGTCGGGACGGAAGCGGGCGACGGCGAGGGCGCTGACCGCCTGTCCGTAGGCGGTGGCGGTGCGGGCGAGGCTCTGGCGGGCGCTGCCGCCGAGGCACGCGCCCGGGTTGCGGTCGCACAGGCTACGCAGTTCACGGGCCGTGGCGTCGTCCGGGACGACGACGATGACGTGGCCGTCCATGGCGGGGCAGCGCACGACGAGGGCCTCGTCGTGGGTCGCCGCCAGGCAGGCCGCGGCGAGCCGGTCGCGTTCCTCGGGGCTGCTCTCGACGACGTAGACGCAGGCGGTGTCGGTGTCCAGCAGACCGGGCCACAGGCCGGCGGAGACGCGGCGGGCGGCGACGGTGTCCTCGACCATGAGCAGTTGCAGGATGGCAAGCCGCAGGTCGGCGGTGGCGCGGGCCAGGCGGTGTCCGGTCGCCGCGGTCTGCTGGGCCCGCAGGAGGAGTTCGAGGACGCCCACGGTGTGCGTGACGATGTCGGAGGTACGCCGGTCGAAGGGGCTCGTGCGGGTCACGGCGAGCACGCCGGCCGCGGCCGGGCGCGGCAGTTCGATCCTGATCAGGCGCACGAACCTGCCCTCGCCCTCCCAGGCGGCGGAGGCGAGGCGGCCGCCCGTGATGTCGGCGACCAGGCTCTCGTCCAGCGGGGTGAGCCGTCCGGCGAGGAAGGTGCCGGTGTCGTCGCACAGGGAGACGGTCGCCTCGGTCGTGGCCGCCAGCCAGTCGACGATTCTGCGGACGTCGCCTCCGGTGGGGCGCAGATGGTCGAGGAGTTCCCGCGCCCACGCCGAGTCGGCGCCGTCCGCCGGGTCGGTGTGGAGGTTCTCGTCGTCCGGGCCGGCCATCTCGGCGCTCTCCTCGTCCCTCACGGCCCGCGCGGGCCGAACCAGTCATATCGGTCGGGGACGTTACCTCACACGGCCCGGACGCTCCGCCCGCGGGACCGGGGTACCGCGGGCGGAGCCGTGGGGGTCAGTCGGAGGCGGCGGACTTCCCGATGCCGACGGCGGCCAGGACGGCTCCCCCGACACCGAGCAGGCCGGTGACCACGGACGCGGTGTGCTGCCCGTTCGTGAAGACCTGGCCGTTGCCCTCGACGACGGCCGCCCTGAGCCGCGCGGGCATGGCGTCCGAGACGGGTGCCACGCCCATCGCGACGGCGTCCGTGGCCTCCTTCAGACCTTCGGCGGTGGCGGTGGCGGTGGCGGTGGGGACGCCTGCCCGGGTGAGCTCGCCGCCGAGGGGGGAGCCGGCCCGTGCGCTGATCACGGAGACCGGGACGGAGGTGCTGAGGCCGCCGCCGATCTGCAGGATATTGGCCTGCAGTCCGCCGGCCACCCCACCGTCCCGCGCGGGCGCGTTGCCGACGAGGGCGTCGGAGGAGGCCGCCATCACCATGCCGGCCCCGAGGCCGCGCGCGACGAACGGCGGCCACATGGTGGCGTAGGAGGAGTCCGTGGACCAGGTGAGCAGGCCGAAGCGGACGCCGGCTCGCAGGGCCATGCCCAGCGGCATGCAGAAACGGGCGCGGAAACGGCCGGTGAGCGGGGAGGCGAGGCTGAGCGGGAGGGTGCGGACAACCGGCCTCGACGGGTGTGCGGAGCTCGGAGGCCACACGGGAGATGCCCCAGGAGGGTGCGCCGGTGTCGGACCTGTCAAGCAGATGAGGTATCCCGGCATGCCTATGCCGAACGAGGTGTCGGGCACCGGGAGACCGCGGCGAGGGTCCTGCACGGCCCTGCCCCGCGGCACGGCATAAGCTCAGCCAATGGCGAAGTACTACGACGTGCACCCCGACAACCCCCAGCCGCGCACCATCTCCCAGATCGCGGCCGCCATCCGGGCGGACGCGCTGATCGCGTACCCGACGGATTCCTGCTACGCGCTGGGCTGCCGCCTGGGCAGCAAGGACGGCATCGACCGGATCCGGGCCATCCGCGACCTGGACGACCGGCACCACTTCACCCTCGTCTGCCAGGATTTCGCGCAGCTCGGCCAGTTCGTGCGGGTGGACAAGGACGTGTTCCGCGCGATCAAGGCATCGACGCCCGGCAGCTACACCTTCATCCTCCCGGCGACGAAGGAGGTGCCGCGCATGCTCCAGCACCCGAAGAAGAAGACGGTGGGCGTGCGCATCCCGGACCACGTCGTCACCCAGGCCCTGCTCGCCGAGCTCGGTGAACCCCTGCTGTCCAGCACCCTGTTGCTGCCCGGCGAGGACGAGCCGATGACCCAGGGCTGGGAGATCAAGGACCAGCTCGACCACGTGGTGGACGGGGTGGTCGACTCCGGGGACTGCGGCACCGAGCCGACGACGGTCATCGACTTCTCCGACGGCGAGGCGGAGATCGTGCGGCACGGGGCCGGCGACACCTCGCGGTTCGAGTAACTCCCCTGCCACCAGGGGTTCTTCCTTGGGCCGGGGGTCCTCGCAGGCGGTTCGGCGGGCATGCAACGATGATCGCGGGCCGGCCCGGCCGGACCGGTCGAGTGCTCGTCACGAACCGCACAGAGAGGCACCCCCATGACCTCCGTACAGGGAACACCCGTGGACATCCCCACCGAGGACGGCATCGCGGACGCCTACCTCGCACATCCGGGTGACGAGACACCCCGGCCGGGTGTACTGCTGTACCAGGACGCCTTCGGACTGCGTCCGCACCTCAAGGCGATGGCCGACCGGCTCGCCGGGGCGGGCTACGCGGTGCTGGTCCCCAACGTGTTCTACCGGCACGGGCGCGCCCCGGTCGTGGAGTTGCCCGAGTTCATCGACCCCGTCGCGCGTCCGGAGATCTTCGGCAGTCTGATGCCGTTCGTCCAGTCCCTCACCAACGACCTGGCCGTGCGGGACGCCGCAGCGTACCTGCGCTGGCTGGAGGAGAGCCCACTGGTCGCGGACGGGCCGGTGGCGCTCACCGGGTACTGCATGGGCGCCCGGCTCGCCCTGCTGACCGCCGGCGCCCACCCGGAGCGGGTCGCGGCGGCGGCCGGCTTCCACGGCGCGCGGCTCGCGACCGACGCGCCGGACAGCCCGCACCTGGTGGCGGGCCGCGTCACCGCCGAGCTGTACTTCGGGCACGCCGACAACGACCACTCGATGCCGCCCGAGCAGATCCAGCTGCTGGAGGACACCCTCACCGCGGCCGGGGTGCGGCACACCTGCGAGGTCTATGAAGGCGCCCACCACGGCTACACGCAGGCCGACACCTCCGCGTACGGCGAGGAGGCCGCGGAGCGGCACTGGGCTGCGCTGCTGGACCTGCTGAAGCGGACGTTCTGACCCCGAGGGCATCACAGGGGCGCCCGCGGCACGCCGTATGCCGTGGGCGCCCTCTTTCGTTCACGTCATTGACATGAGCACACCCCGATGTCACGTTGAGAGCGCTCTCACAGAGGTCCGGACCAACCCCCACAGGCCTGCCCCACAGGCCTCCCCGCACGGAGGTGGAGAGTGCTCACCAAAATCAGCACGGCACTGCTCACAGCGGTCGCCCTCGTCGGCGCGCTGCTCACCCTCGGACCGCCGGCCGCGGCCGCCGTCCCCGACACCGTCCCTCTGAAGATCACCAACAACTCGGGCCGTGGCGACGCCCTGTACGTCTACGACCTCGGCACCCTCCTGACGACAGGGCAACAGGGCTGGGCGGACGCGAACGGCACCTTCCACGCGTGGCCCGCCGGCGGCACCCCGCCCACACCGGCGCCCGACGCGTCGATCGCGGGACCGGCCGCCGGACAGTCCGCCACGATCCGCATCCCGAAGTTCTCGGGCCGGATCTACTTCTCGTACGGACAGAGGCTCGACTTCAGGCTGACCACCGGCGGGCTGGTGCAGCCGGCCGTGCAGAACCCGAGCGACCCGAACCGGAACATCCTGTTCAACTGGTCGGAGTACACGCTCAACGACTCCGGGCTGTGGCTGAACAGCACCCAGGTCGACATGTTCTCCGCGCCGTACGCGGTCGGCGTTCAGCGCGCCGACGGGAGCACGGTGAGCACCGGGCATCTCAAGGCGGGCGGCTACAACGGGTTCTTCTCCGCCCTGCGCGGTCGGCCCGGCGGCTGGGCGAACCTGATCCAGAGCCGGTCCGACGGGACCGTGCTGCGGGCTCTCTCCCCGTTGTACGGGGTGGAGACCGGGTCCCTGCCGACGAACGTCATGGACGACTACGTCGACCGCGTCTGGCAGAAGTACGCCACGACGGCCCTGACCGTGACTCCGTTCGCCGATCAGCCGGGCGCCAGGTACTACGGCCGGGTCTCGGGCGGCGTCCTGAACTTCACCGACGCCTCCGGCGCGTTGGTCACCAGCTTCCAGAAGCCGGACGCGGCCAGCGTCTTCGGCTGCCACAAGCTGCTGGACGCCCCGAACGACGCCGTGCGCGGGCCGATCTCCCGCACCCTGTGCGCGGGCTTCAACCGGTCGACGCTGCTGGTCAACCCGAACCAGCCGGACACCACGACGGCGAACTTCTACCAGGACGCGGTGACCAACCAGTACGCGCGCGAGATCCACGCCCAGATGGCGGACGGGAAGGCGTACGCGTTCGCCTTCGACGACGTCGGGCAGCAGGAGTCCCTCGTCCACGACGGCGCGCCGCGCCAGGCGTACCTCACGCTCGACCCGCTGAACTGAGCGGACACGACGACGTCCCGCACGCGGAGGGAGCCCGCGTGCGGGACGTCGGTCGAGCGGGGCGGATCAGCCGGTCGTGACGGCGGTGTCGTCGATGACGAAGCTGGTCTGGAGCGAGGTGTCCTCGACGCCGGAGAACTTCAGGGCGACGGTGCTGCCCGCGAAGGACCCGAGACTGAAGGACTTCTGGACGTAGCCGGAGGCCGCGTTGAGGTTGGAGTACGTGGCCAGGGTGGTCGACCCGGCGGTGACCGTCAGCTTGTCGTACTGCGTGCTGGTGCTGGTCTCGGCCGTGTCGACGTGGAGGTAGAAGGTGAACGTGGTGTTGGTGCAGCCGCTCGGGATCGTCACCGACTGCGAGAGCGTGTCGGTGTGGGTCGATCCGTAGCCGTCGAGCCAGGCCTTGTACGAGCCGGTGCGGGCCGCCTGGCTGCTGGAGTTGGTGATGACACCGCTGGACGCGGTCCAGGTGGTGTTGCCCGACTCGAAGCCCGCGTTGCCCAGGAGCTGCGTCGCGGTGCAGGAGCCGCCGCCCCCGGAGGAGCTGACCGTCCAGGTGAAGGCCGCGGTGCCGGTGGCGCCGGTCGAGTCGGTCACCGTGACGGTGGTGCTGTAGGAGCCGGCCGTGGTCGGCGTCCCGGATATCACTCCGGTGGAGCTGCTGATCGACAGGCCGGTGGGCAGTCCGGTCGCGGCGTACGTCAGGGAGCCGCTGTTGGTGCTGCTGGCGGAGATCTGCAGGGTCACCGCGGTGCCGACCGTGGCGGTCTGGCTGCCCGGGTTGGTGACCGTGACACCCGTCGACGGGACCGTGATGTGGCTGCCGACGTTGATGCCGGCAAAGGCGTTGCCGACACCGGCGTACTGCGCGGAGCTGGAGCCGTACAGCGCCGCGGCCGCGCTGAGGGCGGCCGTGCGGGCGCCCGCGTAGTTGGTGGTGGACGTCATGTACGTCGTCAGCGCCTTGTACCAGATCTGCAGCGCCGCGGCCCGGCCGATGCCCGCGACGGCGACACCGTCGGAGGTCGGGCTGTTGTAGGTGACGCCGTTGATGGTCTTGCTGCCGCTGCCCTCGGAGAGCAGGTAGAACATGTGGTTCGCCGGGCCCGAGGAGTAGTGCACGTCCAGGTTGCCGACGCCGGAGTACCAGCTGTCGGCGGAGCCGCCGTCCTGGCTGGGCTTGTCCATGTAGCGCAGCGGGGTGCCGTCGCCGTTGATGTCGATCTTCTCGCCGATGAGGTAGTCGCCGACGTCCGAGGAGTTGTTGGCGTAGAACTCCACTCCGGTGCCGAAGATGTCGGAGGTGGCCTCGTTGAGACCGCCCGACTCACCCGTGTAGTTCAGGCCCGCGGTGTTGGAGGTGACGCCGTGGCTCATCTCGTGGCCGGCCACGTCCAGCGAGGTGAGGGCGTGGGTGCTGCTGGTGCCGTCGCCGTACGTCATGCAGAAGCAGTCGTCGTCCCAGAAGGCGTTGACGTACGCCGTGCTGTAGTGGACGCGCGAGTAGGCGGCGACGCCGTCGTTCTTGATGCCGCTGCGGCCGAACGTGTTCTTGTAGAAGTCCCAGGTCGTCTGGGCGCCGTAGGCGGCGTCCGCGCCGGCGGTCTGGGTGTTGGAGCCGGAGCCGGTGCCCCAGGTGTCGTCCGTGTCGGTCATCAGGGTGCCGGTGCCCGACGTGCCGTTGTTGAGGCTGTAGGTCTTGTGACCGCCACGCGTGGTGTCGTACAGCTGGTAGGTCGACCCGGACAGAGTCGTGGAGAGGCTGACCGTGCCGCTGTACTGCGTGTTGCCGGTGCCGGTCTCGACGCCCTCGTACTGGGAGAGCTTCGCGCCGGTGACGGCGTCGGTGATGACGTGCAGCTTGCTCGGCGTTCCGTCGTCCTGGAGACCGCTGACGACCGTCTCCCAGGCGAGCTTGGGCGTGCCCTCGCCGGCCCAGATCACCTTGCGGGCGCTCTGCGCGGCGGGGTCCTTCGCGTCCAGCGCCTTGGCTGCCGTGAGGGCCTTGGTCTCGGCGGCCGCCTTGCCGTAGGTGGCGGTCGTGGACTTGACCGAGACGGTCCGGCGGTTGTTGTTGAAGGTGGTGCTCACCGTGCCGGCGGCCAGGGAGGCCGGGGGCGTGTGCACGACCAGGTCGCCGCCGAGGACGGGCAGCCCGGCGTAGGTGCGCTCGTAGCGCGTGTGCACGGTGCCGTCGTTGTCCTTCACGACGTCCTTGACGACCAGCTTCTCCTGGGCACCCAGGCCCAGGGAGTCGGCCGTCTGCGTCGTCTTCGCCTCGGCGCTCTTGATCAGCGTCGTGCGCTGGGCGGGCGTGAGGTCGGCGGGCAGGCCGCCGGTGCGCAGGGGGCTGGGGTGGGGGGCCGCGGGCAGCGCGGTCGCCGGAACCGTCTGGACACCGAGGGCCACGAGGGCGGCGGTGGAGAGCAGGGCCGCGCCGACCGTGGTGCGCTTGCGGGGGTTGGGTCTCACTCGTTCTCCTACTGCGGCGGCCGCGGGGTACGGCCGGTGACAGACCGGGCAGACGGGTGTGCTGTCCGGGACGAGCTGAGTTGTGCGGGACCGAAATTGTGTGAAGGCAACATGCTGCTGGTGTGCGGCAGTTGGGAGGAAGAATGGCAGGATTGTCAGTTGCATGTCAGCACGACAGGGGTGCTTCAAGGGTTATCCCTCGGTGCCGGACGGGCTCGGCGCCACCGCGCCCGGCCCGACTGTGAATGACCTGTGCGTCGACTGTCCGACAGGGTGATGGGAGGCCCAAAGGCCCCGGAACAGGCCCGGGCGATGTCGAGCTCGGCGGCGGCGAGGTCTCCCTGGCTCGGCCGACTCCATGAAGCCCATGTGGGCCAAGATCGGCGTCGCGGCGGGCGACGTCGGTGGCCAGGCCTTCGCCCTGGGCCTGGTGGACGAGGTGGCGACGCACCTGCTTCACCGAGTCCGCCGCCAGTGCCGTCGGCGGCGGGCCCGCCGGGAGACTTGACCCACGGCTTCCGGGAAACGCTTGCCTTCACCGCTCTCTCACCCGACGGAGAGCCGGTCGAGATCGACCTGCGACCCGGCGGGCTGCTCGTCTTCGACCACGGCGTCCATGGCGTCATTCCCGCACGTGTCGAGACCGTCGAGCCACCACGTGTCCTCTCCTGGCGGTGCCCGCAAGGGGCCGCCGGCGAAGAGCCGGACGACAGCAACGCCACCCTGGTCGAGTTCACGCTGACCCGAGACGACTCCACCGGAGGCAGCCGACTCACCCTTGTCGAGAGCGGCTTCGCGCGCCTCGGCCTGCCGGCCGACGAGGCCGCCGACCGTCTCCGCGCCTGTCCGCGCTGTGAGAGGTGCTCGGCGATCCGGTCCTGGTCGTACAGCACGAGGTCGGTGGCGTCGACGACCACGGCTCCGTCCTCCTCCTCCGGCACCGGCGCGCTTCACACGACCGACCGTGCGAACGACTCCTCGCGGGCGCGTACGGCGGCGCTGTCACCGCCGGCGAGGAAGTGCTTGTCGGGTATGGCGAGCAGCACCCGGCGGCCGGCCCGGCGGAACTCCGCGAGCCGCGCCTTGCCCGCCCGGCCCCGGTCCAGCTGGAGTGCGCTGGAGCCGAGGCCGGGGAGAGGGAGACGGTCGGCAGGAAGGGCTCGTCGATGCGGCGGATACCCAACAGCAGGCGGTCCTGGGGGTGTTCGGGGTCCGGGTCGGGGACGAGGTCCAGGAAGGCACTGTCGGAGGTCATGCACCCGCCTCCTTCGCCCGGCGGCCGGCCGGACGACCATCATCGCCGGTCACCCGCCCGCGGCCACGCTCTGGATCATTGCTACGGTGCACCGGTGTCTGACTCCTCACGCGATACCGCCGAAGGCGCCGGCTGGGGCGACGCCGACCGAGGCGCGTACCAACAGCTCATGCCGGGCCGGGTCGAGAAGATTTCGTGGCTGAATCCCCGGACGCTGTGGGCCGCCCGCAACGGCGTGCTGGCCTCCTGGTTCGGCGACCCGACGGGCCGGACGCGCGGCCGCCTGGTGGCGCAGCGCGCGGCGGCCGGCGCACCCGCCGACAAGGTGATCCGGCGTACGGACCCGGACACCTTCTCCTTCATGGTCATCGGCGACACGGGCGAGGGCGACGATCCCCAGTACGCCGTCGTGCCGGGCTTTCTGAGGGTGAGTCGGGGCACGTCGTTCGCCGTCGTCGCCAGTGACGTCATCTATCCGGTCGGCAGCGCCGCCGACTACGACACCAAGTTCTTCCGCCCGTACCGCGACTACCGGGCCCCCATATACGCGATACCGGGCAACCACGACTGGTACGAGGACCTCGGCGCGTTCATGCGGGTCTTCTGCGGCGACGCCCCGCCCCTGCCCACCGAGCCCGCGCCGCGCCCTCTCACCCGGGCCTGGCTGCGCTCCCTGCTGTGGCACCGGCCGCGCGCGGGCGACGCCGAACGCCTGGCCGAGGCAAGCGAGTTGAGGTCCGATCCGGTCCAACAGGCCGTGCAGCCGGGGCCGTACTGGGCGATCGACACCGGCCCGGTGCGGATCATAGGCATCGACACCGGGCTGCTGGGCACGCTCGACGCCGGACAGGGCGCGTGGCTGCGCGAGGTGTCCCGGGGCCCGCGGCCGAAGATCCTCATAACCGGCTCACCCCTGTACGTCGACGGCGAGCACCACCCGTGCCCCATCGAAGGGGGCGGCACCGTGGACGACATCGTCAGCGCGCCCGAGCACCGCTACGTGGCGGCGATCGGCGGCGACATCCACAACTACCAGCGCTACCCGGTGCGTCTGGCGGACGGCCGGACCCTGCAGTACGTGGTCTCGGGCGGCGGGGGCGCGTTCATGCACGCCACGCACACCATCCCCCGCGTGTCCGTCGCCGGCGTCACCGAGCAGGACTTCCGCTGCTATCCGCTGCGCGGCGACTCCCTCGCCTTCTACAGCCGGCTCTACGGGCGCCGGCTGCGGCTGCGCCGCTTCTTCGCCCTCACCGAGGCCGAGGGCCAGGCGGTCGTCGCCGAGCGGCTGGGCATCGGACCGACCCGGACGCCGGGCCCGGAGGTCCGGGTGACTCGGCGGATCCGGCTGATCGCCGGACTGCTGGGCACCGGAAGCCGCCCGGACCGCCGCAGACGGTTCCGGCTGCCCGTGCGCAAGATCTACACCCAGCTGTTCTCGCCGAGCTCGGCGACGTACAGTCCGCCGTTCTTCAAGTGCTTCCTGCGGCTGGACGTCACGCCGGAGTCGGTCCGGCTGCGCTGCTACGCGGCCACCGGCAACCTCGCGCAGGAGCTGAACCCGCCGGTCGAGGACGAGGTCACCATCCCGCTCGGCTGAGGCCACCTGCGACAATCGGTGGGGACCTGCTGTACGACCGTACGTGCCGCGAACCATGGAGGAGTCCGTGTCGCCGACCTCACGCCCCTTGCGCAAGCTGGGCTTCCTCACCATCGGGCTGTTCGACGGGGACGACCCGGGCCGGGGACACGAGACCACCCTGGAGATCATCGAGCTGGGCGAACGGCTCGGCTTCGACAGCGCGTGGGTGCGCCACCGCCACCTGCAGTACGGCATCTCCTCCCCCGTCGCCGTGCTGGCGGCGGCCTCGCAGCGAACCCGCCGCATCGAGCTCGGCACCGCGGTCGTCCCGCTGGGCTGGGAGAACCCGCTGCGCCTCGCGGAGGACCTGGCGACGGTCGACATCCTCTCCGGGGGCCGGCTCAACCCGGGAGTGAGCGTCGGCCCGCCGATGCACTACGACCAGGTCAAGGAGGCCCTGTACCCGGACACGTCCGGCGCGGAGGACTTCGGCTACGAGCGGGTGCGGCGGCTGCTGGACTTCGTGCGCGGCAAACCGGCGACGGACTTCAGCGGGGTCGAGGGGTTCGAGGTCTTCTCCGACCGGGTGCAGCCGCACTCCCTGGGCCTCGGCCGCCGTCTGTGGTACGGCGGGGGCAGCCTGAACTCGGCCGAGTGGGCGGGGGAGCACGGCATGAACTTCCTCACCAGCAGCGTCGTCAAGGCCGAAGGGCCGGACGACACAAGGGACTTCGCCGAGGTACAGCTCTCCCACATCCGCGCCTTCCGCGCCGCCCACCCCGACGGCGACTCCGCCCGCGTCTCCCAGGGTCTCGTGGTCATCCCCACCGACTCCGCCTCGCCCGAACAGCGCGCGAAGTACGAGGAGTTCGCGGCCAAGCGGCTGCCCCGTACGAGGACCCCGCAGGGTCCGGCGCGGCTGCTGTTCGCCCCGGACCTGGTGGGCACCTCGGACGAGATCGCCGAACGTCTGCACGCCCACGCCGCGTTCCGTGAGATCGACGAGGTCGCCTTCGCCCTGCCGTTCACCTTCGAGCACGAGGACTACGTGCAGATCCTGACCGACATGGCGGCGAAACTGGGTCCGGCACTGGGATGGCGGCCCGCCTCCGGAAGCTGAGGACGCCGAGAATCTTCACCAGCGGCCCGGCTCGGTTCCCGTCACCGGCTCCGACGGCCTGCCGTCCGCCCCGACGGGGACATCGCCGGTGAGCATCACCCGGTGCATGGTGCGGGGGAAGCCGAGGTGGGCGTTGTCGCTCGGGGCGAGGTGGATGGTGGCCCGGTTGTCCCAGAAGGCCACGCTGCCGGGTTCCCAGCGGAAGCGGACCGTGTACTCGGGGCGGGTCGCCTGCGCGAGAAGCATGTCCAGGATCGCCGCGCTTTCCGCCCGCGACAGGCCGGTGATCTGCTCGACGTAGTAGCCGTTGACGTACAGCACGCGCTCGCCCGTCTCGGGGTGGACGCGTACCAGAGGATGCACCGAGGCGACCTGGTGGTCGAGGAGGTGGCGGACGTACGCGTCGTCGCCGGGGCGGGGCTGGTAGCCGACGCCGAGCCGGTGCTCGGCACGCAGCCCGGCCACGAACTCCCGTACGGGCGCGGAGAGTCCGGCGTAGGCGGCTGCCAGGTTGGACCACGTCGTGTCGCCGCCGTAGGGCGGCACCGTCTCGGCGCGCAGGATCGTCGCGGCCGGCGGGTCGACGCGGGCGCCGTGGTCGCAGTGCCAGCCGCGCAGCAGGGTGTGGCGGCGGCGCCGCAGCCACTCCTCGTGCTCCATGCCGAACTTTCCGCCCAGTTCCAGCCGGTCGGCGGTCGTCTCGATCTCCGGGAAGTCCGGCGGCGAGGCGCTGCCGCGCCTGCGCAGCACGACGGGTTCGCCGAACCGTCGCGCGAACGCCACATGCCCGGCGTGGTCGAGGCGCTGGCCGCGGAAGAACACCACCTTCCAGCGCAGCACCGCCGCCCTGATCACGGCGACCTGGGCGGCGTCGAGGCCGGCGGCCACATCGACGCCGCCGATCTCGGCGCCGATGTGCCCGGCGACCGGCTTCACCTCCACTCCGGCCGCCCGCGCGGCCTCCTCGGCCGTGGGGTCGTCGAAGTCGGTCGCCGGGCTGTGGGTCGTCATGCGCGCTCCGCTCGTCGTCACTCGTCCGACCCCACCCCTGCCCGGGTGTCCGGTTGATCAATCCGCCCCCTGTCCCTGAGGCTGGGAGGACGACACAGTCGAGGGAAGGCCTCATCGTGATCAACATCCCGGAGCACACGCTCAACGACGGCACGAAGCTCCCGGCCCTGGGCCTGGGCACCTGGCCGATGGACGACGCGGAGGCGGAGGAGGCGGTGGCCGGGGCGCTCGGCCTGGGCTACCGGCTGCTCGACACGGCGACGAACTACCGCAACGAGACCGGGGTCGGCCGCGGGGTGGCCCGTGGCGGGGTGGCGCGCGAGGAGATCGTGGTGACCACGAAGCTGCCCGGCCGCCACCACGGCTACGAGGAGACCCTCGCCTCCTTCGAGGAGTCCCGCCGCCGGCTCGGTCTCGAGTACGTGGACCTGTACCTGATCCACTGGCCGCTCCCCCGGGTCGACAAGTTCGTCGACTCCTGGCGGGCCATGATCAAGCTCCGCGAGGACGGCCTGATCCGCTCGATCGGGGTCTCCAACTTCACCGCCGAGCACATCGAACGGCTGGAGAAGGAAACGGGCGTGCTGCCGTCCGTCAACCAGATCGAGCTGCACCCGCTCTTCCCGCAGGACGAGCTGCGCGCCTTCCACGAGGCCAAGGGCGTCCGCACCGAGAGCTGGAGCCCGCTGGGCCGCGGCTCGGCGCTCCTGGACGACCCGGCCGTCGTCTCCGTCGCCGAGGCGCTCGGCGTGACTCCCGGCCAGGTCGTGCTGCGCTGGCACGTCCAGCTCGGCGCGGTCCCCATCCCGAAGTCGTCCAGCCCCGAACGGCAGCGCGCCAACCTCGACGTCTTCGGCTTCGAACTCGGCCCGGCCCAGCTGGCGGCGATCACGGCGCGGACACCCGAGCGCCTGGGCGGGGACCCCGAGGTGCACGAGGAGTTCTGAGCCGGCGCGGGGCTGAGCACAGCGCTGAGCGCGCCCTCGGGTATCCGTCGGGCGCCTGGCCGCCAGGATCCTGTCCGTCGGGGCAGCGGAGTCTGCCCCTGCGTTCCTGTACACGCCCTGCAGTCGGCCGATATGCAGAGGTGTACCGTCTCGCCCGCTTGGAAGGCACCTCGTGCGCACACCGCAGCCCAGCAGGACTCCCGACGGCTCGACCCGTCGGGGACCGGCGACCCCGGCGAAGGCCGGCGGGCCACTTCACCGGCTCCTCGCCCTTCAGCGCGCCGTGGGCAACGCCGCCGTGGTGCAGATGCTCCGCGAGGAAGGGCACCCCTTCGCTCCGGCGTCCCCAGCGCAGGAGCGGCACCAGCACGGCCCGGGCTGCGGGCATCAGAACGCCGCGGGGGGCGGGGCCGCTCCCGTGCAGCGCTCGGCCGTCCACGATGTGCTGCGCAGCGGCGGCCGGCCGCTGGACGACGCGACCCGCGGCGACATGGAGAGCCGTCTCGGCGCGGACTTCTCCGACGTGCGCATCCACACCGACGCCGCGGCCAAGGCCTCCGCGTCCGAGATCGGCGCGCGGGCCTACACCTCGGGCAACCATGTCGTCCTCGGCGACGGCGGGGGCGACAAGCACACCCTGGCGCACGAGTTGACCCATGTCATCCAACAGCGCCAGGGACCCGTGGCCGGCGCGGACAACGGTTCCGGGCTGCGGGTGTCGGATCCGTCGGACCGCTTCGAGCGGGAGGCGGAGGCCAACGCGACCCGGGTCATGCGCGCTCCGGCACGGGCGAGCACACCCGCGGCCGGGGAGGGCCCGGCCGCCCCGCAGCCCGGCGCCGCACGGTCGGAACCCGAGCAGCCGTTCGTCCAGCGCGCGCTGAACACCACCGCGGTGCCGACCGCCAGCAGGCACGAGGCGGTGCAGGACAGCCAGGGCCGGGCCGTCAGGTCCGAGATGCTCAACGACGGTTCCCTGCAGGGGAGCACGCCGTCGGCGGATCCCCCCGGCTACGACTACATCCGCTCCCTGAACCTGACCAGTCAGTGGATCCGCTTCCATCTGGTCAACGAGAAGGCGGGCGGCCCGGGCACCGCGAACAACCTGGTGCCGGCGGCGCAGTCGGACAACCAGAACTACGAGAAGGGCATCGAGAAGGACCTCAAGAACGACGTGACGGCCGCGTCCGCGACGCCCGGAGCCTATGTCTACTTCGGCGTCCAGGTGCACTACAACCATCCGGCGCCCGCCCAGGGCAGCGCGAGCCAGCTGAACTCCGCCCATGCCTTCCCCTCCACCCTGGACATCACCCACAGGCTGTACGACCCGGCCGCGGGCTGGCAGGACGGAAAGCACAACGGCGTCACCTTCACCTTCCAGGTGGGCCAGCCCGCGGACAGCCGGGTCGCCCGGGCGATCAGCGGCATCGACCTGACCATTCTGCGGCAGTACACCGGCTTCCCCCCGAGCTCCTCCGTCTGGGACGCCGCCGACCTCGCCTTCCTGAAGGACATCGCCGCGGGCGGCAACCGCAACCCGGAGTTCGTCGCGCTCACGGCGAACTACGGGGGCACGCTGAGCGAGCGGATCTACCACGCGTTCTCCGCGATCCCGTTCTCGCCGCCCCGGACGGGTGGACGCGCCGCGGCGAGCAAGGGCGCCACGACGTTCGCCGTGCGCATCGGGAACGAGGCCGCGCTGGAGATGCTGGCCACCAACATGGGCACCGGGATGCTGACCTGAGACCGGGTCGGTCCCGCAGCCGCCCGTACTGTTCGTCGAGCACCTCTCAGCAGGAGTCCCGGATGTCGAGTCTTTGGAATGCCACGGTCGAGGAGATCGCCGGTGCGACCGTCACCCTCCGTCTCACCGTGATCCACCCGGATGCCGGTGACCCGCCGGAGAACGCCGCCTTCGCCGCCCGGCTCCTCGCCGACGGTCTGGAGCGGGCGGCCGGCGCGACGGAGCGGGCGAGCGCACTCGACTCCCGTGCCGACTCCGGCACGGCCGACGAGGCGGTCGCCGCGGTCTCGGTGACCGAGCGCCGCAACTTCCCCTTCAGGGAGCACGCGGCCAAGGAGCGCATCACGGCCGCCCTGCGGGATCGCGGTCTGGACCCCGACGACACGTCCGCCTGGGAGGCCGCCTTCCAGACCGAGTGGCGTGCGCTGTGGCAGGACCCGTCCCGCACCCCCCGGGCCACGCTGACGGTCCGGCTGCGTGAAGCCGACCTCCTGGACGGCCTCACCACCGGAGACAGCTGGGAGTCGGCCGCCTACGGTTGAGCCCCCGGGCGGGCCCCGCGTTCGCGGAAAGTCCTCGCATGCGTACCCTGCTCCGCGCCGCCGCCCTCCCCGGCCTCCGTCCACGCGACCCCGCCGGGTCCCGGGGTGCCCGGTCGAGTGATCACTCGGGCTCCAACGACTGCTCCGCCCAGATCGTCTTGCCCCGGCCCGTCTGCCGGCTGCCCCAGCGCTGGGTGAGCTGCGCGACGAGCAGCAGGCCGCGCCCGCCCTCGTCGAAGGCGTGGGCGCGGCGCAGGTGGGGGGAGGTGGAACTGCCGTCGGACACCTCGCAGATGAGGGTGCGGTCGCGGATCAGGCGTAGCTGGATGGGGGGTGCGCCGTAGCGGATGGCGTTGGTGACGAGTTCACTGACGACGAGTTCGGTGACGAACGCGGCCTCTTCCAGGCCCCACGCGGCCAATTGCTCGGTGGCGGCCTGCCGGGTGGCGGCCACGTGGGCGGGGTCCGGGGTGACGTCCCAGGTGGCGATCTGGTCCGCGCCGAGGGCCCGGGTCCGGGCGAGCAGCAGGGCGACGTCGTCGCCGGGTTCCTCCGGCAGGACGGCCTTGAGCACGGTGTCGCAGAGCGCGTCGAGGGTGGCGGCGGGTGCGGTCAGGGCGCTGCACAGTTCGCCGGTGGCGCGGTCGACGTCGCGGTCGCGGTCCTCGATCAGGCCGTCCGTGTAGAGGGCGACGACGGATCCCTCGGGCAGTTCCAGTTCGGTGGCCTCGAAGGGCAGTCCGCCGACGCCGAGCGGGGGCCCGGGGGTCAGGGCGACGAGGCGTGCGGTGCCGTCGGGCAGGACGAGGGCCGGTGCGGGGTGGCCGGCGGCGGCGAGGGTGAGCCGGCGGCTGACGGGGTCGTAGACGGCGTAGAGGCAGGTGGCGCCCAGCTCGGCGACCTCCTCGTCGCCGTCGTCGTGGGCCGCCAGATGGGTGACGAGGTCGTCGAGGTGGGTGAGGAGTTCGTCGGGTGGCAGATCCACGTCGGCGAGGGTGCGGACGGCCGTGCAGAGCCGCCCCATGGTCGCCGAGGAGGGGATGCCGTGTCCGACGACGTCACCGACGACGAGGGCGACCCGGCTGCCGGAGAGCGGGATGACGTCGAACCAGTCGCCGCCGATGCCCGCCGTGGAGCCGCTGGGCAGATAGCGGTGGGCGACCTCGACGGCCGCCTGTCCGGGCAGCCCTCGGGGCAGCAGGTTGTGCTGGAGGGCGAGCGCGGTGGTGCGTTCGCGGGCGAAGCGGCGGGCGTTGTCGATGCAGACGGCGGCCCGGCTGGCGAGTTCCTCGGCGAAGACGGCGTCGTCGGCCTCGTAGTCGTCCGGGTGGGCGATCCGGATGCCGACGGCGACGCCCAGGGTCGTGCCGCGGGCCCGCAGGGGCGCCGCGATCATCGAGTGGACTCCGTGGCGGTAGCGGCGTCCCTCGGGGGAACGGGCGTCGCGCGCGGCGAACCAGCGCATGAAGTCCGGTTCGCCCGCCTGGCTGAGGATCGCACGGCCCTCCCGCAGGGCGCGGGCGGGCGCGCTGTACGGCGGGTGGACGTCGGTGTCGCCGAGGTGGACGCCCGCCTCGGGGGTGCCCTCGCGGACGGAGCCGTGGGCGACGTGGCGCAGCGTGATCTCCCCGTTGGGCACCGCGGGCGGTTCGTCCGCGCCGAGGACCCAGTCGAGGAGGTCGACGCTGGCGAAGTCGGCGAACTGCGGCACGAGGAGTTCGATCACTTCCTCGGCGGTGCGCACCACGTCCAGGGTGGTGCCGATGGAGGCCGCCGCCTCGTTCAGCAGGGCGAGGCGCCGGCGGGCCAGGTACTGCTCCGTGCTGTCGAAGGCCGCGAGGGCCACGCCGGTCACCGCTCCGGAGTCGTCGCGCACCGGCCACATCTCGGTGCTCCAGGAGTGCTCCCGGTTGAGGGACGGGGCGCCGGTGAAGCTCTCGTATCGGGCCGGGCGGCCGGTCTCGGCCACGTGGCGCAGGTGCCAGTTGAAGCCGCGGCTGTGCTCGGCGTCCTCGACGGTATCGGGGAAGTGGCGGCCCAGCAGTACGTCCTCGGACACGCCCATGACCTGGCAGGCGACCTCGTTCAGGCGCAGATAGCGCTGCCGGGGGTCGAAGACCGACATCGACATGGAGGCCTGTTGGAAGGCCCGGCCGGCCAGTGTCGGTTCCGGCGCCGTGGGCTGCTGGGCACTGAGCGTGAAGCCGGTGGGCGTGCCCCCGGGGCCGAGCAGGGGGCAGGCCGTCACGGTGAGGACGACCGGGTGGCCGTCGCGGTGCCGTACGACGACGGGGCCGGTCCACGGGCCGTCCGTCGGCGGCGGACGTCCGCCCGCCCCCGGATCGTCCGCGAGCAGGTCGGTCACGACCCGCCCCACGGCCTCCTCGGCCGCATGGCCCGTCAGCAGACGGGCGCCCTCGCTCCAGCCCGTCACGATGCCTCGAGCATCGATGACCGCCGCAGCGACGACATGCTCCATGTCGTCCAGAATGGTCCCTTTGACCCGTCGGCTCAACCGCGACGGGCGCGCAGCACGTCCAGGGCGCGGTCGGCGTGGGTGTTCATGCGCAGTTCGCTGCGCACGACCTCCAGGACGGTGCGGTCCTGCCCTATGACGAAGGTGACCCGCTTGTTGGGCGCCAGGGAGAAGCCGCGCTTCACGCCGAACCGTTCCCGCACCGCCCCGTCGGCGTCGGACAGCAGCGGCATGCCGAGCGTGTGCCGGCCGGCGAACTCCTGCTGGCGGTCGACGGAGTCCCCGCTGATGCCGACGGGCTGGGCGCCGACGGCGGAGAACTCGGCGGCCAGGTCACGGAAGTGGCAGGCCTCGGCGGTGCAGCCCGGGGTCAGGGCGGCGGGGTAGAAGAAGAGGACCACCGGTCCGTCGGCGAGCAGGTCCGTCAGACTGCGCACCGTGCCGGTCTCGTCCGGCAGTGCGAAGTCCTCGACGAGGTCGCCGGTCTCCAGAGCCTTGGTCATGCCCGTCCCTCCATGGTGTTCGCGATGTCGGTGCTGTCGGCGACGCTGCGGGCCCACAGCACGAGGGGTACCTGCAGGGGAAGGCGGCCGACGGCGGCCGCCTTGAGCGGGGTCGGGCGGTGGCGCCAGTCCCACGCCATCTTGACGTTGGCGGGGAAGACGCCGACGAAGAACGCCGCCGTCGCCAGCGCGGCCGTCCTCCGGGTCCGGGGCAGGGCCACTCCCGCCGCCAGCGCCAGCTCGGCGACGCCGCTGGCGTACGTCCAGGTCCTCGGCGAGCCCGGCAGTGCGCGCGGGACGGTCGCGTCGAACGGGCGGGGCGCGGCGAAATGCGCGATCCCCGAGGCGGCCAGCAGACCCGCCAGCAGCAGGGGTGAGCGTTCGGACCGGGGCACGGTTCCTCCTCTGATGACCTGGCGCCCGAGATTACTGGAGGGTAGACGGGGGGCCGGAGGCGGGGTGCGCACCCGGGGGCGCCCCTCAACTCGCGGAAGGTGCACCGTGGTTGTCCGCCGTCGGGGTCGCGTCCGCGTCCGAGCCCTGGGCACGCCGCTGGTGCCGGCCCGGGGTGTACCCGTACGCCCGGCGGAACACGTCGATGAACGCGCTGGCGGAGGACCAGCCGCAGCGGTGGGCGACCGTGGTGACGGGGGTGTCGTCGGCCAGCAGGCGCAGGGCGTGGTAGAGGCGGGACTGGGTGCGCCACTGGGGGAAGGTCATGCCGAACTCGCGGCGGAAGAGGCGGCTGAGGGTGCGTTCGCCGGTGCCGCTCCGGGCGCCGAGGGCGGCCAGGGTGCGCTGGTCGGCCGGGTTCGCGTGGACGAGTGCGCAGACCGCGGCGAGCCGGGGGTCGACGGGGGTGGGCAGCCGCATCGGCTGCTGCGGGGAGGCGCGCAGCTGGTCGCGCAGGACGGCGAGCAGGCGGGCGCGCTCGGGGCTCGTGTCCTGGGGGGCGCGGGTGTAGGCGAGGATCAGCTCGCGCAGGAGCGGGCTGACGGAGAGGACGGTCGGGGCGTCCAGGCCGAGCGGGTTGTCGTCGGCGGGCAGGCCGACCAGGTGCAGGTCGAGGTGGCCGTAGGCCCGGTGCGCGTGGGCGGTACCGGCGGGCACCCACAGGGCGCGGGTGCCGGGTGCGAACCAGGTGCCGGCGTCGGTGGTGACGGCCAGGACTCCGGAGCCCGCGTAGACGATCTGGTGATCGTCGTGCCGGTGCGCGTCGATGCGCTCGCCGGCGGCCAGCGGCTGGGCGCGGGTGGGTGCCTTCGGGGCGTGGCGGATCTGGCGGATGTTCGGCACAAGGCGGCAGATTATCGGAAGCACGACAGGCGATGGGGGCATGACGATCGCAGCATGCCGAGAAACCGATCCGTCACGCTGATGTCCCTGGGCCACGCCTGCGTGGACGTGTACCAGGGGGCCGTGGCCGCGCTGGTCCCCTTCTTCGTCTCCGAGCGGGCCTATTCCTATGCCGCCGCCTCCGGGATCGTGCTGGCGGCCTCCTTGTTGTCGTCGGTGGCGCAGCCGCTGTTCGGCGTGCTGACCGATCGGTGGGCGATGCCCTGGTTGCTGCCGCTCAGCGCGGCGGCCTCCGGCGCGGGGATCGCCGTCAGCGGGGTCGGCGGCTCGTACGCGCTGACCCTGGCGGCGGTGGCCGTGTCCGGGATCGGGATCGCCGCCTATCACCCGGAGGCCGCGCGGGCGGCCCGTGCCGTCTCTGACGGCCGTCACACGGCGATGGGCTGGTTCGCGCTCGGCGGGAACGTCGGCTTCGCGTTGGCCCCGCCACTGGTCGCGGCCGTGGTCGCGACAGGGGGGCTGCGGGCCTCGCCCCTGCTGGGTCTGCCGGCCCTCGCGGGGGTGGCGCTGTGCACGGCCGCGGTGCGCTCGGCGGCCGGGCGGACCGCGCCCGCCCCCGCTGCGGCCGACGGGGCGGGCCGGGACGACTGGTCGTCGTTCCTGCGACTGTCGGGTGCGGTGGTGTGCCGGTCGATCGTCTTCGTCGGCCTGGGCACGTTCGTCTCGCTGTACGCACGGGAGCGCACGGGAGGCGGGGCGGCGGCGGGGACGGCCGCGCTGTGCGTGCTGTACGCGGGCGGCGCGGTGGGGACGCTCGCGGGGAGCCGGCTGGCCGAGCGCTACGGACGGCTCGGGGTGGTACGCCGCTCGTACGCCGTGACGGTGCTCGCGGTGGCCGGTGTGGTGCTGGTCCCGGGGCCGCCCCTATCTGTTCGTCGCCCTCGCCTCGGCCGGGCTGTACGTCCCGTTCTCGCTGCATGTGACGCTGGGCCAGGACTGTCTGCCGCGGCGCATGGGCACCGCGAGCGGCGTCACCCTGGGGTTGACAGTGAGCGTCGGGGGCGCGGCCGCTCCGGCTCTGGGCGCGCTCGCGGACGCCACGTCCCTGCGGACGGCTCTGCTGCCCCTGGTCCTGCCGCCCGTGCTGGCCTGGCTCCTGCTGCGCGGTCTGCGCGACCCGGCTCCGGCCACCGCGCTTCCGGCCGGGGCCGGCTCACGCGTCTGAGCGTCAGGCGCCGGAGGCCGCGGCCGGCTGCTCGACCTCCTCGTCGACGGCGTGGGAGAGGAAGTCGTCGACCATGCGGTGGAAGAGCGTGGCGAGCTGGCCCAGTTCCTCCGGGGACCAGTCGGACAGCGCCAGTTGCATCCCCCGGGCGCCCGCCTCCCGGACCCGGTCGATGGCCGCGCGGCCGGTCTCGGTGAGCTGGATCCGCTGGGCCCGGCCGTCCTGGGGGTCGGGGACCCGCGTGACGTAACCGGACTTCTGGAGCTGCTGGACCGTGCGCGTCACATGGGAGGCCTCCACGCCCAGGCGCTGGGCCAGCTCCCCCGGCCGCAGCGGCTCGGAATCGGCGACCTGCCGCAGCAGCGCCACGGCGGCACGGTCGAGGGGGACGCCGGCCAGCGCCATCAGCCGGTCGTGCTGGCGGGCGCGGGTGCTCAGGTAGGTGATGCGAGTGAGCGCGCGCTCGATCTCGACCACTTCCGGAGAGGCGACGGAGGGCACGGGGAGCGGTTCGGTGGACATGCGACCTACTTTACCATCTTGTTGCGTAACTCAAGTAATTTACTGCGTGCGTTTACCCACATCTCCTCCTGAGTGAGGATGCCGGACAAGCGTGAAGGGCCCCGGCAGGCTCGCACCGCCCGCCGGGGCCCGTCCGTCGACGCCCGCTCTACGCCGGGACGCGCACGTGGTCGCCCCAGGCGGCGCCGGCCGCGATCGCCTGTCGCCACAGCCGGATCGCCTTCGGCGGCATCCCGACCGCGAGCGCCCCGCTCACCCGGTCGCCGGTGCGGTACGCGGCCACGAACCGGCGCTCGGCGAGGTCGCCCTCGACGACGGCGACCTCGTCGTGGCCGCGCAGGAACCCGTACGCCTGGATCTTCATGTCGTACTGGTCGGACCAGAAGTACGGCACGGGCGCGAACGGCTTGCGGGCACCCGAGGCGAGCAGGTTGCGGGCGGCGGCCATGCCCTGCTCGGCCGCGTTGGTGCGGTGCTCGATCCGCATCGACGTGCCGAACAGCGGGTTGTACCAGCGGGCCACGTCCCCGGCTGCGTAGACGCCCCGGGCGGCCTCCAGGTACTCGTCGCACACCACGCCGTCGCCCACCGCCAGTCCACTGGCGGCCAGCCAGTCGGTGTTGGGCAGCGAGCCGATGGCGACGAGCACCTCGTCGGCCTCGACGACCTCGCCGTCACCGAGCCGTACACCGTCCTCGGTCACCTCGGTCACGGTGACCCCGCAGCGCAGGTTCACCCCCCGGTCGAGGTGGGCCTGCGACAGCACCCGCCCGACCTCCTCGCCCACGGCGTGGGCCAGCGGCACCGCCGCCGGCTCGAGGAGGGTGACCCGGGCGCCGAGCCGCCAGGCGACGGCTGCCGCCTCCGCGCCGAGGAACCCGGCGCCGACGACTACCAGGTGGAGTCCCGGCTCGAGCCGCTCCCGCAGGGTGAGGGTGTCCTGCAGGGTGCGCAGCACGTGCGCGCCCTCGCCGGGCAGGCGGCGCGGTCGTACGCCGGTCGCCAGGATCAGCCCGTCGTACGGCAGCTCGCTCCCGTCGGCCAGCCGCACGCTCCGGCCGGCGACGTCGAGGCCGGTCGCCGCGACGCCGAGGCGCAGGTCGAGGTCGAGGGCGGCGAGGTCGTCGGCCGGGCGCAGCCACAGCCGGTCCTCCTCCCATTCGGAGGCGAGGACCTGCTTGGACAGCGGTGGCCGGTCGTAGGGGAGGTGCGGTTCGTCGCCGACGAGGGTGAGGGTGCCGGTGTAGCCCTCGCGCCGGAGCGTCTCGACCGCCGCGAGTCCGGCGGCCGAGGCTCCGACGACCACGAGCCGGTTCACTGCTGGACCAGCCGGATCGCGGCGGCGGGGCAGAGGGCGACGGCCTCCCGGACGTCGTCGACGAGGTCGGGTCCGACCTGCTCCTCGAGCAGGATCGCGATGCCGTCGTCGTCCTGGTCGAAGACCTGCATGGCGGCGACCACGCACTGCCCCGAGGCGACGCACCTGTCGGCTTCCAGCTCGACTTTGAGAGATGTCATGGGATTCCCCTTCTTTCACGGTCGGTTGTCGTTGTGCTGCGGGACGGGGAACCGTCACCAGGTCACAGACAGGGAGTGGACGCCGTGGGAGAAGGCGTCGCGCCTGAAGCGGACGTCGTCCAGCGAGACGGCCGGCTTCAGGGTGGGGATGCGCTTGAAGAGGATGCCGTAGACCACCTGGAGTTCCCTGCGGGCCGGCGGCCGGCCCAGGCACCGGTGGACGCCGAAGGCGACATGGCGGCGGGCGCCGCGGGCGAGGTCGAGCCGGTCGGGGTCGGGGAAGATCTCCGGGTCCCGGTCGGCGATCTCGTTGACATTGATCACGCCCTCGCCGGCCTTGATGACCTGTCCGGCGATCTCGATGTCCTCGACGACGGCTCGGCGCCGTCCCAGGTGGGTGATGCGCAGGTAGCGCAGCAGCTCCTGGAGCGCGTGCTGCTCGTCGTAGCGGGTGACGAGCCACGTCTCGGAGCCGTCCCACAGCCGCACCTTCGTCAGCGGCGCCTGCTCCTGCAGTTCCTTCAGGGCGGGCGGAGGGTCGAAGGGGCGACGGGCCGCCCGGGACATCAAGAACTCGGGGACGGTGTCCGGGGCTTCGGGCACCGGACCGGTCAGGGTGTCGGCCATGGCTCTCCTCGGTGGCGGGGAGCTCCGGTGGGGTTGGAGCGTCGGCGGGGAAGGGGGTCGAGGCCTGGTGAGCACACGCAAACAGAGGGGGCTGACAGCTTCCGGTCAGTTCCCTGACATAAACCTGACGTGACGTGGATCATGTGGGGAGTTGACGGCCGTCGGACATACGAATGTTTCGTCAACACACCTTTTCCACACCGGAGTTGGTGCGAGCAGGACAAGCGCGACCCGGACACGAACGGGCGGCACCGCACCCCGCGACACCGCCCTCCACCTGTCGGCACACAGCGTCTTCGGTGTTTGCTCCATCGGTTTTCAGCATGCGCCGTCCACCTTTCCCAGCCAGTAGCCGAAGCCCCGGCGGGTGTGGATCAGCACCGGCGCTTCGCGGTCCACCTTGCGCCTGAGCCGGGAGACGAGCTGCTCGATCGCATTGTCGCCCCGGAAATCGCCCCAGACGTACCGGCTGATCTGCTCCTTCGACAGCACCCGGTGCGCGTTGACCAGGAGGTGGCGCAGCAGGCGGTACTCGGCGGGCGTGAGGTCGAGGTTGCGGGTGCCGCGCCGGGCCCGGCAGAGGGTGTCGTCGAGGAGCAGGTCGCCGTAGCCCGGGGCGCTGTTCGGGCGGCCGGGGGCGGCGCCGCGCAGCAGCATCTGCATCCGGGCCAGGACCTCGGCCACCCGGAAGGGCTTGGTGACGTAGTCCTCCTCCCCCAGGCCGAGTTCGGGCAGGAGGCGGTCGAGGGAGTCGTATGCCGCGAGGTAGAGGACCGGTGGCCGATGGGCGACCACCGGGCGGCCCACCGCACCACTGCCGGCCAGATCCGGCAGCCCGGTGTCGACGACCAGAAGGTCGAACCGGCGGGCGTCGAGCCGGGCCAGCGCCTCGGCCGCCGTGCCCGTGAGGCTGATCCGGTAGCCCGCCAACTCGAGGGTGGTGGCCAGCAGTTCGGCGACGTCCGGTTCACTCACGACGATCAGGACGCGCTGACCGGAGCCGCGGGCGAGCGACGGCTTCCCGGTCGGGTACGACGACTCCTCACTCGGGCGTGACGGTTTATCGGTCGGGTTGTCGTACATGGCCGTGACCGTTCGTGTCGGGCTCGGGCGGGTCGGACCTCCGGCGAGGCCGGTGCCGCCCGCGGGGTTCTCCAGGCCGGGTCGCCGGTCGTCACGCCGCGGGGGTCGTGGCGCCCGCATCGGACACGCTTCCTTCGTCGAGGGGGTGGGCGAGGAAGACGTCCACCATGCGGTGGAACAGGTCGGCGAGCTGCCGCAGTTCGCATGGCGACCAGTCCGCCAGGACCAGTTGCATACCGCGGGCGCCCGCGTCGCCCAGCCGCGCGACGGCATCCTCCCCCAGGGGGGTGAGCCGAATGCGCCGGGCGCGGCTGTCATCGGGGTCGGCGACCCGGGTGACATAGCCGTCCTTCTGCAGCCGCTGCACCTGGCGGGTGACGTGGGAGGCCTGGACGGCCAGCACCTGGGCGAGCTCCCCCGGGCGCAGGGGGTCGTGCTCGGCGATCTGGCGCAGCATCGCGACGGCGGCCCGGTCGAGCGGCACGCCCGCCATGACGACCAGCCGTTCGTGCTGCCGGGCACGGACACTCAGGTAGGCGACCTGGGTGAGGACCCGCTCCATCTCGACCGCTGCGGGCGAGGCGGGGGGCACTGCGGGCGGTGAGGGGGACATGGGTCTCACCCTACCTTTCTGCTTGCCTAACTCAAGTAAATCCGGTCGCTTGCTTGACTCAAGTAATCCACATGTGTTTGCCTAACTCAAGCAATCCGGTGGCGGTCGCTTCGACCCCCAGGACGAGCCCGACCGCTCGCCACCGCTCCCCGGCCTCTCCTCGACGGCAGGAGTCCTCCCGTGCAAGACACCGACCACCGCACCTGAACCAACCGCCCGGCCGCCCCTCCCCAGGGGCGTGACCGCACAGACCGGAGTCGCCTCGAGCGGAGGCGGCTCCCAGGCGCCGAACCCGTGGGGACGGGGATCGGCGCGGTCCCGGGCCCGGCAGCCGGCCCACTCCCCCCCGACCGGCGCCGGACCCGGGGCACCTCCCCCTCCACGCCCGCTCGGCCGCCCCGGCCGCCTCTCCCCCGGCCGAGCACAGCAGCCCCACGACCACCGCTGCACGGCGTGGACCACCCGGGACGACAGACAGGACCTCTCCCATGAAGACCTCCGTACGAGCCGCGCTGGCCGGAGCGCTCGCCTGCGGCGTGCTGACCACCGCGATCGTGATCAGCCGGCACGACGACACCTCCGAGTCCGCCCCGCCGAAGGGCCCGTACGTCGCGCTGGGCGACTCCTACACCGCGGGGCCCAAGATCCCGGACCAGGGCGGCAGCCCCGCCGGCTGCGACCGCTCCGACCGCAACTACCCGGCCCTCGTCGCCCGGCGGCTCGGCCTGCCCGCCGCCGACTTCCGTGACGTCAGCTGCAGCGGCGCGACCGTCACCGACCTGACCGCGGCCCAGTCCACCGACCACGGCACCAACCCGGCGCAGCTGTCCGCCCTGTCGGACCGGACCCGGCTGGTCACCCTCGGCATCGGCGGCAACGACATCGGCTTCGCCTCGCTGGTGAAGAGCTGCGTGAAGTCGGGAGTCCTGCGCTTCGCGCTCAGCGCCCTCGAGGCCGGCACCGGGAACGCCGTGGACGCGGGGGACGCACCCTGCCGGGCCCGGTACGTCTCCGACGGCGGCGACGAGGTACGGCAGCGGATCGAGGCGGCGGACGAACGGCTGGGCGAGGCCCTCGCCGAGGTCAGGCGCCGCGCGCCGAAGGCCCGGGTCTACGTCGTGGGCTACCCCGCGATCCTGCCCGCGGGCACCGCCGACTGCGGCAGCGAGATGGGCCTCGCGGCCGGTGACGTCACCTACCTCCACGACAAGGAGCAGCAGCTGAACCGGATGCTGCGGGAGCGGGCCGGCAAGGCGGGGGCGGGCTACGTCGACACGTACACGCCCTCGGTCGGGCGCGATGCCTGCGCCGACCGTCAGGTGCGCTGGGTGGAGCCGCTGGTGCCGCTCGCCCCGGCCGCCTCCGTCCACCCCAACGAGCGCGGCGAGCAGGGCATGGCGGACGCCGTTCTGAAGACCCTCGGCGTCTGACGGCCCCTCGCGGCGAAAGGAGCACGGTATGAGCAGCGACCACATCGGCGGCACGGACCTCGACGGGCGCACCGTCGTCGTCACGGGCGCCGGGTCCGGCCTCGGGCGCACCACTGCGCTGGCCCTCGCCCTGCGCGGTGCGAAGGTACTGATCGCGGACGCGGACGCGGAAGGCGCGCACGGCACGGTCAAGGCGATCGGGAACGCGGGCGGCTACGCCGTCGCGGTCGTCGGCGACCTCGCTGGACAGGAGGTCGTGGACGACGTCGTGGCCACCACGCTGTGCGCCTTCGGCGCGCTGGACGTCCTGGTGCACGCCACCGTGGTCGTGGACGAACTGCTCACGCGCGCCGTGCTCCCGCACATGCTGAACGCCGGCGGCGGCTCCGTCGTCTTCGCCGCGTCCGCCCCCGGTGTCGCCGACCTCGTGGCGTCGCTCGAGGTGGCCTACCGCGCCCGCGGTATTCGCGCCGCGGCCGTCGGCCCGACCGCCGGGCCCGGGCCGAAGGAGCGGGCCGCGGCCGTCGTGCGCCTCGCCCTCGACGGCGACCGGTCCGTCTTATGACGTCCACGGCCGCCTGACAACGACCCCTCCGGGAGGGTCACACTCCCCCGGATTCCATCAGGGCTCCCCCGAGCCCGGCAACACCTGTTTCCCGTGAACGAGTTTCGAGCACCGAGAAAGGCTCCCCTCATGAGCACGATGAAGTCCGTCCAGACCGGCGGGGTCGACAAGATCGACGTCGTGGACGTCGAGCTGCCCACGCCCGGACCCAAGGACGCGCTCGTCCGGATCCGCGCCTGCGGCATCTGTGGCACCGACGTCACCTTCCTGCACATGGGCGGTATGCCCGCCCGGGCCCACCTGGGCGGCGACCTGGTCCCGGTGGCGCTCGGCCACGAGCCGGCCGGTGAGGTCGTGGAGGTCGGCGCCGAGGTGGACGGCCTGAAGGTGGGCGACCGGGTGGTCGTCAACCCGCAGGACGCGCCCACCGGGATCATCGGCTGCGGCGGAAAGTTCGGCGGGATGAGCGAGTACCTGCTGATCGAGAACGCCGAGGTCGGCAAGAGCGTCGCCGTCTTCCCCGACACCGTGCCGTTCGACGTGGCCTCGCTCAACGAGCCGATGGCGTGTCCCGGCACGCCGTCAACCGCTCGGAGGCGAAGCCCGGTGACAAGGTCGTCGTGTTCGGCGCCGGGCCGATCGGCCTGGGCGCCGCGATCTGGCTGAAGCTGCGCGGTGTGGAGCACGTGGTCGTCGCCGACGTCATCCCCTCCCGGCTGGAGAAGGCACTGGCCGTGGGTGTGGACGCCGTCATCAACTCCGCCGAGGAGGACGTGGCCGCGCGGCTGACCGAGCTGCACGGGCAGAGCGCCAACGCTCTGGGCCAGCCCCGGCCGGGCACCGACATCTTCATCGACGCGGCGGGCGCCCCGGTCGTCTTCAACACCGTGGTGCAGTCGGCGAAGTGGGGCGCGAAGCTGGTCATGGTGGCCGTGCAGAAGAAGGGCGAGATCGACCTCGGCGGCATGCTCCGTAGCGAACTCACCCTCGTCGCCTCCCAGGGCTACCCGACCGAGATCTTCGAGGTGACCCCGGAACTGGTCGAGCACCAGGAGCGGTTCGCCAAGCTGATCAGCCACCGCGTCCCGTTCGCCGAGGCCGACCGCGCCTTCGAGCTGGCCCTGACGCCGGGCGCGGCCGAGAAGGTCGTCGTCACGCTGGACGACTGAGTCCGGGTCGGGGTCCGCCGGCCGGGGTCTCGCCCCCGGCCGGCGGACCGTGCCGTTGCCCCCCACGCTCCCACTTCCACCGCCTCCCCTGCTGCTCTTCACGAGAGGAACGGCATCCATGCGCGCGACCCTGCGACAGGCTGCGCGGGCCACGGTTCACCTCTTCCTGGCCGCCCTCATGGCCTTCGGGTCGTACATCTTCATCACCGTCCTGCTGATCACCGCCACGGGCTCGGTCGCGGTGGTCGGGATCTGGCTGCTGCCCGAGACCGTGCTGCTGATCCGCCGGATAGCCGGCGCCAAGCGGCAGTTGACGGCGTCCTGGACCGGCCGGGAGATCCCCGAGGCGTACCGGCCGATCACCGGTCCCGTGCGTGAGCGGCTGCGGACGGCCGTCCGGGATCCCGGAACGCTCACCGACGTGCGCTGGATGGTGGCGCACTACGCCTACGGCTGGCTGACGGTGCTGATGCTGCCGCTGTGGCCGGCGGGGCTGCTCGTCGACGGGGTGTGGAGCGGGCTGCTGGGCCGGGAGGCGCTCGTCCTGCCGTTGATCGTCAGGCTCGCCGACCTCGAGGCGCGCTGGTCGGCCGCTCTGCTCCGGCCCTCCCCGAAGGCGCTGCTGGCCCGGCGCGTCGAGCAGCTGACCGCCACCCGGGCGGACGCGGTCGCCGCGCACGGCGCCGAACTGCGCCGTATCGAACGGGATCTGCACGACGGCGCCCAGGCGCGTCTCGTCGCGCTCTCCATGCGCATCGGGCTGGCCAGGCGGGCGTACGGGGCCGATCCCGAGACGGCGCGCAAGCTGCTGGCCGACGCGCAGGACCAGGCCGAGGAGGCGCTGACGGAGCTGCGGCACGTCGTGCGCGGCATCCATCCGCCCATCCTCACCGACCGGGGGCTCGTGGGCGCCGTACGGGCGCTCGCGGCCGGCAGCGGCCTGCGGGTGGCGGTGCGGGCGGACGATCCGGCGGACGGGCCCCGGGCCCCGGCCGCGGTGGAGGCGGCCGCCTACTTCGTGATCGCCGAGGCGCTGACCAACGCCGCCAAGTACAGCGGGTCCGAGCGGGCGGAGGTCGTCCTGGCGCGCTCCCGGACCGGGCTGAGCGTGCGGGTGCGCGACCAGGGGTGCGGCGGCGCCGACGAGAGGGCCGGATCGGGGCTGCTGGGGATGCGGCGCCGAGTCGCCGCGCTCGACGGGACGGTGCGGGTGACGAGCCCCGTGGGCGGGCCGACGGTGGTCGAGGTGGAGCTGCCGTGCGTGTGGTGAGCGCCGCCCCGGTCCGCCTGTCGGATGACGGGCGCGATGGCCCGTACTGCGTTCTCAGTACGCCGGATTGTCGGCAGCCGCACGACGACGTGCGGGGCCCGCTGCCGGAAGCCTGGGGCGGTACTCGAGATCGGATGGGGAGACCTCCGTTCCATGGCCGTACATCTGTCTCGACCGCGCGACCGGCGCGACGTTCTCGGTCACCGGCACGACCGCGGTGAACATCGACGTCTCCGAGAAGGTCCAGTCAGCCCTGATCCCCTACCTGATGGTCGTGGCGGGTCTGGCCTTCGTGCTGCTGCTGATCGTCTTCCGGTCCGTCCTGGTGCCCCTGAAGGCCGCCATCGGCTTCCTGCTCTCCGTGCTCGCCGCGCTGGGCTCGGTGATCGCGGTCTTCCAGCAGGGCCACGGCGCCTCGCTCCTGGGCGTCGAGGCGACCGGCCCGATCATGAACATGATGCCGATCTTCCTGGTGGGCATCGTCTTCGGACTCGCCATGGACTACGAGGTGTTCCTCGTTGCCCGGATGCGGGAGGCGTACGTCCACGGGAACAGGCCGGCGCAGGCCGTGGTGAGCGGCTTCCGGCACAGCGCCCGGGTCGTGGTGGCCGCCGCACTGATCACGATCGCGGTGTTCGCCGGGTTCGTCACGGCCGACGAGTCCCTGCTCAAGATGATCGGGTTCGGGCTGGCGGCGGCCGTGCTGCTCGACGCGTTCGTCGTGCGCATGGCCTTCGTACCGGCGGTGCTGGCACTGCTGGGGCAGGCGGCCTGGTGGCTGCCGAAGTGGCTCGACCGGGCGCTGCCGACCGTCGACGTGGAGGGCGAGTCCCTCGCCCGCGCCGAGACCGCGACGCGGCGGGAGGCCGCCCCTGTCTGACCTTCCCCTCCTCCCGAGGGGGTGGGCCGCCCGTGTCATCACGCACGGGCGGCCCCGCCCGTCCGACGCGACGGGCAACGACCACGATGGGTCCGAGCCCCGACCGGAGTCAGCCGATGTTCATCCCCTGGCAGCGCTACGCGGACGACCACGCCCGCACCGTCGACACGATGACGGCCGTCCTGCTGTTCGCCGCGTTCCTCTTCGGCAGCGAGATCAGCATGCCGAGCAACGACCAGCCCGACGCCGCGGGCCCGACGATCGCCCTCGCGCTCGTCTCCTGCGGCACGCTGCTGCTGTGGCAGCACACCCGCCCCGGTGCGGCCGTGGCCGTGACGGCGTGCTGCGTCGCCGGCGCGATCGCGTGCGGCCACCTCATCACGCCGCTCCTGCTGGGCCCCCTCGTGCTCGCGCTCTACCGGCTGACCGTGCGCACCGGCCGCCGCACCTCGCGCCGCCACTACCTTGCCGCCCTCGCCCTGATCGTGCCGACGGCCCTGTTCGTGGACCCCGTCGCCCACCCCTGGCAGCTGAAGACGATCAGCCCCGCGGTCTGGCTGCTGTTCCCGGTCGTGACCGGCAACGTCGTCCGCCTCCAGCGCGCCTACGTCGACGCCGTCCAGGCCCGCGCCGAGTACGCCGAGCACGGCCGCGAGGAGGAGGCGCAGCGCCGCGTCGTCGAGGAGCGGGTGCGCATCGCGCGGGAGCTGCACGACATCGTCGCCCACCATCTGGCCCTGGCAAACGCCCAGGCGGGCACCGCGGCCCACCTCGCGCGCACCCACCCCGACCGCGTCCAGGGCCTCCTCACCGACCTCGCGGGTACGACCTCCTCGGCGCTGCGCGAGCTGAAGGCCACGGTGGGGCTGCTGCGTCAGGCGGACGACGGTGAGGCGCCGCTCGCCCCGAGCCCCGGCCTGGCACAGCTGGCCGAACTGACGCAGACGTGGGCTGGCCTGGACGTCAAGGTCGCGACCGAGGGCGCGGCGCGGCCGCTCAGTCCTGGCGTGGACCTGACCGCGTACCGCATCGTGCAGGAGGCGCTGACCAACGTCACCAAGCACGCGGGCGCGCGCACGGCCCGGGTGCGGCTGCACTTCGGCCGCGACCGGCTGACGATCACCGTCACCGACGACGGCACCGGCGTGCCCTCGTCGGTCGCGGACGGCCGGGGTTTCGGCCTGATCGGCATGCGCGAGCGCGCCGAGTCCGTCGGCGGTGCCCTCCAGGCGGGGCACCGCCCCGAGGGCGGCTTCCAGGTCACCACCCGGCTTCCCCTCTACCCCGACGCCCCCGCACCCCGAGAACGGACCCCATGACCATCCGCGTGCTGCTCGCCGACGACCAGGCCCTGTTGCGGGCCACCTTCCGGATCCTCATCGACTCCTGCGACGACATGGAGGTGGTGGGTGAGGCCACCGACGGCGGCGAGGCGGTCGACCTCGCCCGGCTGCACCGCCCCGACGTCGTGCTCATGGACATCCGCATGCCCGGCACCGACGGCCTCGCCGCCACGTCCGTCATCTGCGCGGACCCCGGCCTGCGCGACACCCGGGTGCTGATCCTGACGACCTTCGAGATCGACGAGTACGTCGCCCGGGCGCTGCGGGCGGGCGCGAGCGGCTTCCTCGGCAAGGACGTCACCGCCGACGCCCTCCTCGACGGCATCCGCACCATCGCGTGCGGCGAGTCGCTGCTCTCCCCGCTCGCCACCCGCTCCCTGATCACCCGTTTCCTGGCCTCGCCCGCGGAGGGCGCCCGTCTCGCCGCCCCCGACGACCTCACCACGCTCACCGCCCGCGAGCGCGAGGTGATGGCCTGGGTCGCCGAGGGCCACTCCAACGAGGAGATCGCCGGGAAACTCTTCGTCAGCCCCCTGACGGTCCGCACCCACGTCCACCGCGCCATGACGAAACTCGGTGCCCGCGACCGCGCCCAGCTGGTCGTCATCGCCTACCGGACGGGCCTGGTGCAGGCCCCTCCGGCACCGCCGGGCACGTCCTGAGGGCGCCGGGCACAGCGCCGTTCGGGCGAAACCGGCGCGCCCTCCGCGTGCGGCGGTCCGGCCGCGTCCACAACTCACCCGTGACGCTCCCCCTCATCGCCCCCATGCTCGCCACCCCGGGCCGGCTGCCGCCCGCCGCCCACGACGCGCGCTGGGCCTACGAGACCAAACAGGACGGGCAGCGAGCGGTGGTGTACCTCGCCGGCGACGGAGGCATCACGCTGCGCGCCCGCTCGGGAGAGGACATCACCGGCGCCTACCCCGAACTTCGCCCGCTGGGCGACGCGCTCGGCGGAACACCGGCCGTGCTGGACGGCGAGATCCTCGCCCTGGACGAACAGGGCCGGGCCGACTTCCAGTTGCTTCAGTCCCGGATGGGGCTGGTCCGGGCACCGGGCAAGGCCGCGCGGCTGGCGACGACGGCCCCCGTGCACCTCGTGCTGTTCGACGTGCTGCACCTCGGCGGGCGCTCCCTGCTCCCGCTGCCCTATCTGCGGCGCAGGTCCCGGCTGGAGGCACTGGCGCTGGAGGGGCCGTTCTGGTCGACGCCCAGGGCCCTGGTCGGACACGGGCGGGAGGCCCTGGAGGCGACCCGCGCCCACGGTCTGGAGGGGCTGGTCTGCAAGCGGCTGGACTCGGTGTACGAGCCGGGGGTGCGCTCCCGCGCCTGGATCAAGATCCGGAACATGCGCGTCGCGGACGTCCTGGTCGGCGGCTGGCTGCCCGGCAAAGGGCGGCTGACCGGGCTGCCCGGCGCCGTCCTCGTCGGACAGCGGTCCGCGACGGGCCTGCGGTACGTCGGCGGGGTGGGCACCGGCTGGAGCGAGACCGAGCGCGTCGAACTCGCGGCGCTGCTGCGGGCCGCCGCGACCGACCTGTGCCCCTTCGACCCCGTACCCCAGGCGGCGGGCGCGCGCTGGGTCGTGCCCCGGCTGGTCGGCGAGGTCCGCTACAGCACCCGTACCCGGGCGGGGCTGCTGCGCCAGCCCTCGTGGCTGCGGCTGCGGCCGGACCTGGCGCCCGAGGAGTCGGCGGCCGACCTCCCGGACATTTCCTCCTGACCCCACCTCAGCAGCCAAATTTGGGCTGCGCTTCACCACTGATACGTCTGCGACCCCTTGGCGCGGAAGTGAAAAGCGGGGAAGCTGAACTGCTTTTCAACTCCCTCTCTCCACACAGCCGTTGGGCTGCGCCCGCAACCCCGAGGAGGACGCAGTGTCGTCACCGAAGTTCAAGGCCCACCGCAGGAGGTGGCTCACCGGGCTCGCCGGTGCCGCCGCGCTCGTCGTCGCAGTGCCGTCGGTCGCCTTCGCCGCCCCGCCGGCGGCGCTGCCGTCCAACGCCGAGGCCGCCGAGCTGACCTACCAGCCCGCGTTCGACTACGACACGGACGGCTGCTATTCGACGCCCGCCATCGGCCCCGACGGCACGATCAACGGCGGCCTGAAGCCGACCGGTTCGCTCAGCGGCGACTGCCACGACGCCTCCGACCTGGACAACACCAACAGCTACTCGCGCTACAAGTGCAACAACGGCTGGTGCGCGTACATGTACGGCCTGTACTTCGAGAAGGACCAGGCGGTGGCCGGCAGCAGCATCGGTGGGCACCGGCACGACTGGGAGCATGTCGTGATCTGGGTGCAGAACGGGGCGATCCAGTATGTCTCGACGTCAAACCACGGCTCGTTCACCGTCACCGCGGCCTCCGGCGTCCGCTTCGACGGCACGCACGCGAAGATCGTCTACCACAAGGACGGCATCACCACGCACTGCTTCCGGCTGGCCAACAGCAACGACGAGCCGCCGGAGAACGCCAAGGGCACCTGGCAGTACCCGCCACTGGTCGGCTGGAACGGCTACCCGTCGGGCCTGCGTGACAAGCTGAGCGCGTACGACTTCGGCAGCGCCAACTTCGGTCTGAAGGACGCCAACTTCACCAACCACCTCACGTCGGCCAAGCCGTCCGGGATCGCCTTCGATCCCGCCGCGTGAGTCCCGGCCGCCGTCCGGGCCGATCTGCTCCTAGGCCGTGGACGGCGGCGCACGCACACCCCCATGATGTCCTGATGGATCTTCACGACGAACTCCCGTCGGCCGTCCCGGCGAAGGCGCTGCTCACGCTCGCCGAGGGCCATCACGCCCGTGCCGCCCGGCCGCTCGGCACCCACGAGGTCGCCGGGCATCTGGTCAAGACGTACGCGATCGAGGCGCCGGGACGGACGGTGGCGGACCGGGACGCCCGGGAGGCGATGCGGATCGCCGCGGGCCATCTGACCCTCGGGGAACTGCGGGGATCCCTCGGCCTGGCCGTGGTGCTGGCGCACGCGGGCGGTGACGGGGACTACGTCCTGGTCCACACCTGGATCGAGGGTCACATGTCGGATCTGGCGGTGTTCACCGGTCCGGCCGGTCGGCCGGAGGAGCTACGGCCCGGGCGGGCCGGGCTGGCGCCGTGCGTGTGGGAGGCGGCCGTCCTGGCCCACGAACGCGACGCCTTCGCACGGCATGTCCTGGACGGCACCGGCCCTCTCGGGGAGCGGCTGGCCGCGTGGGGCGCGGACACGGTCGAGGGGGACGTCAGGTGAGCGCCGCCGCCCGGGTACGGCGCGCCGAGCGCTCCGACCTGCCGCGCGTCGCCGAACTCGCCGCCCAGCACGCGGAGTACGAGCGCGCCGCCCCGCCGGTGCCGGACCTGGCGAAGCGCCTGGCCGCACTCCTCTTCGACACCCCCGCGCCCCGGCTGTGCTGCCTGGTGGCCGAAGCGCCCGACGGCGAGGTCGTCGGCTACGCGACCTGCGCGCCCGAGCTCTCCACCTGGGAGGGCCGCGAGTACCTCTACCTGGACTGCCTGTTCCTCGCCCCCGGCCACCGGGGTCTGGGCCTGGGCGCCCTGCTGATGGAAGCGGTCGCGGAGCGGGCCCGCGGCCTGGGCCTGCCCGAGGTGCAGTGGCAGACCCCCGCCTGGAACGACGGGGCGATCCGTTTCTACGCCCGCCTCGGCGCCCTCGGCACGGACAAGCGGCGCTTCAGCCTGCGGGTCGACGCCTGAAACCGGCAAGCGGCGCGGCGCACGGGCCGCGAGGGTCTATCGTGTCCCGCATGTCCGTTCCGGAACTGATCCGTATCGTCTCCCGCGACTCGCCCATGGCACTGGCCCAAGTGGAGCGGGTGCGCGCGGAGTTGGCCGTACTGCATCCCGGTGTGCGCACCGAGGTCGTCCCCGTCAGGACGACCGGCGACAAGTGGATGGGCGACCTGTCCAAGGTCGAGGGCAAGGGCGCGTTCACCAAGGAGGTCGACGCGGCGCTGCTGGCCGGTGAGGCGGACCTCGCGGTGCACTGCGTCAAGGACGTGCCGGCGGACCGGCCGCTGCCCGCGGGCACGGTGTTCGCCGCGTTCCTGAAGCGGGACGACATCCGGGACGCCCTCGTGCATCCGGGCCACCTCACCCTGGACGAACTGCCGGCCGGGACGCGCGTCGGCACCTCCTCGGTGCGCCGGGTCGCCCAACTCGCCGCCACCCATCCCCACCTGGAGTGCGTGCCGTTCCGCGGCAACGCCAACCGGCGGCTGGAGAAGCTGGCGGCGGGCGAGGCGGACGCGCTTCTGCTCGCGGTGTCCGGCCTGGAGCGCATCGACCGGCGGGACGTGATCAGCGAGGTGCTGTCGCCGGAGACGATGATGCCGCCGATCGGCGCGGGCATCCTCGCCCTGCAGTGCCGCGAGGGCGACACCGACGTCATCGACGCCGTCAGCGGTCTGGGCGATCCGGCCACCCATCGGGAGGCCACGGCGGAACGCATGTTCCTGCACGTGCTCCAGGGGCACTGCAACAGCCCGATCGCCGGTTTCGCGCGGGTGGACCGCAGTGGTGAACTGTCCCTGCGGGCTTGTGTGTTCACCCCGGACGGCAAGACCCGGCTCAACGCCCACGAGTGGGCGGGCCGCCTCGACCCGGCGACGCTCGGCACGTCGGTGGCGGTGGCGCTGCTGCGTCAGGGCGCGCGCGAGATCATCGACGGCATCCCGCACTGACCGTCCGGTGACCGTCCGAGAGGACGGCGCCGGTCAGGCGGTGCCCTCTTCGGCCTGGTCCCGCAGGAAGTTGCTCACCTGGCGGGCCAGGCTGTCGCGTCCCGCGCCGGCCGGGGCGCCGCCGGGGCCCTCCTGCAGCCCGATGCCGCCCGTCCACAGCCGGCGGTCGGCCCAGTCGTCGTCGGCCCGCAACTGGACCTGCACGTCCACGTGGCTCAGGGCGGCCTCGGGGCCCGCCGCGTAGAGCACGGCGGTGACCCGGCGCAGCGGGTAGACGTCGAACCCTTCGATGAACTGCGAGTTGCGCCAGTCGATGAACGCGCTCTCGCCGTCGGGTCCGAGCCGCACGTCGATCTGGCCGTCCTCGAGGTGGATCGTGGGTTGCAGGGTGCCCCGGTTCTCGACGGTCACCCGGAGGCAGAAGTACGTCAGCCCCTCTGCCGCGTCGTCGCGCCCCCGCGGTGGCTCGCTCAGCTCCAGGCGGTGGACGCGGACCCGCAGACCGGCATGCTCGTCGTACTCCTGCCAGTCCCCGACCACGTTCGGCTCGTACACAGTCCACCTCTCGACTTCTACCGGCTGCTTCCTATCCGTGCGCCGATCGCACTGTCAAATGAGCGGAATGAGCTGTGGCCAGGGACTTCACCCCTTTTGATCGCTGATCAAGCCGTGCGCAGGCACAATCCGCCGACGGCCCGGGAAAGGGCTTGCAGGGGCGTGCCGCACATCACGTTCCGGGGCAAGATCAGCGGGCCGGCATGCCGGCGCAGCAGCCGTGGCACGCCGACCAGGGCCTGGGCGAGTTCGAGACGGCGGACCACGCCGCCGGAGCAGGTGCCGGCGAGCCGGTCGGCGGCCTCCGTGAGGCCGCCGGCGCACAGGGCCTGGTCGACGCGTCCGGCACGCTCGCGCCGGGACACGTCGAAGACGCGGGCGAACAGGGCGACGTTCTCGTGGCCGGTGAGCCCCGAGTCGGCGGACAGCTGCTGGGGCACGTGGCCGGGCAGTCGGCGTACTGCCATCCGGTCCCCTGCGGTGTCGTGGCCGAAGACGCGCACCCTCCCGGACGGGACCGGCAGCAGGGTGGTGATGCAGCGGATGGCGGTGGTCTTGCCGGCTCCGTTCGGTCCCAGCAGGCCGAAGACCTCGCACTCCCGGACGGTCAGGTCGAGCCCGTCGACGGCCCTGGTGTCGCCGAAGGCGTAGGCGAGCTGTGTACACGCCGGCCGGCGTCCGTGGCACGGTCGGCGCTCATGACTCCTCGGCGTCCTCGTGCAGGGTGACGGCGAGCGCGCGCAGGGACGGCAGCGCCGCGCGCAGGGCCTGGCGGTCGGCGGCGTCGAGGCAGGCGACATGCCGGCCGACGAGCGCGGCGCGCCGCTCCTTCCACGCCCGCAGCCGGGCCTCGGCCGCGTCGGTGAGCAGCAGGCGGGCGAAGCGCCGGTCGGCGGGGTCGGTCTCCCGGACCAGGCAGCCGTCCTTGACCAGCTGATTGACGAGAGTCGAGACCGAGTTGCCCGCGAGGCACAGCTCCCTGGCCGCGTCCGAGACGCCGATGCCGGGCCGGGACTCGACGAGCCGCAGCAGCTCGACCTCGGCGCCGCGCAGTCGCGGCACGGTCAGACCGGCCCGCAGCCGCCTCCTGAGCAGCCGCTGGACGCCGACGAGCGCGTCGGCGAGCTCTTCGGGGAACGTCTCCTCGTCCACGCTCGCGAGATTACCTCTGTGCCAGAGGCATCTGGACCAAGGGAGGACCAAGAGGGGGAAAGCGGCACGGAAGGTCAAGCGCGACACAGGGCAAACATGAACAAATCAGTTTCAAGGTGTCCGACCGCGGGAATCTGCACGAAGTGCTTCGGACCGGAGGCACGTCCGTGGGACCCGCCGCGCGGCCGGCCCCGGCTGTTCTCCGAGCCGTCCGAGTGAGCGCTTCCCACGGTGTCCGCCCATTCACCGGCACCTTCCTGAGGGAGGCGCGCGTGATGCGTACGACCGTCCGAACCAAGCAGCACCCCCACGACGACGCCCCGGACACCACCGAATCCTTCGTACGGCTCGCCGGGCTGCCCGCCGGGCCGGAGCGCCAGGCGCTCAAGGACGAGCTGGTCCGGCTCTGGCTGCCCATGGCCGAGCGGATCGCCGTCCGGTTCCGGGGGCGCGGCGAAGCCCTCGAGGACCTGTACCAGGTCGCGGCGCTGGGACTCGTCAAGGCCGTCGATCACTACGACCCGGACCGCGGCCGCGCCTTCGAGGCGTACGCGGTGCCGACGATCACGGGCGAGATCAAGCGCCATTTCCGCGACCACATGTGGACGCTGCACGTGCCGCGCCGGGTCCAGGACCTGCGCAACCGTGTACGGCATGCCGCGAAGGAGCTGTCGCAGACGAGTCCGGGCCGGCCGCCGACCGTCGCCGAGATCGCCACGTACGCGCAGCTGAGCGAGGACGAGGTGCGCACCGGCGCGGAGGCTCTGGAGTGCTTCTCCGCGCTGTCGCTGGAGGCCGAGCTGCCCGGCACCGACGGCTACGCGCTCGAGGACGCCCTCGGCGACCCCGACACCGGCTACGACACCGTCGTCGACCGGGTGGCCGTGGCGCCCTGTCTGCGGGCCCTGCCGGAGCGCGAACGGACCATCCTGTACCTGCGGTTCTTCGCGGGCATGACGCAGAGCCGGATCGCGGAACAGATGGGGATCTCGCAGATGCACGTCTCGCGGCTGCTCAGCGGCTGCTTCGCGCGGCTGCGCGCGGAGATCGCCGCCGACGCGGGATGACGTTCACTCCAACGGGGGTGCGCCGGGGATCTGGAGAGGACCGTGCCGGTCCAGGAGGTCCTCCAGTTCCGTACGGATCTCCTCGGACATGTCTCCCGTGCGCCCCCAGACGAGGATCAGTTCGGCCACATTGCGCAGCTTGACGTTCGTGTGCTGGGAGACCTCGCGCAGCACGACCCACCCCTCGTCGGGCGACATCCGCCCCAGCGCGACGACCACTCCGATCGCCTGGTCCACCACCGCGTGGGAAGCGACCGCCTCCTTCAGCTGGCCGATCTCCGCCTCGAGAGCGAAGATCCGAGCCGTTTCGTCGTTGGGTCCACGCGGTACTCGTGCCATCACCCCATCGTGCCACCGGAGCGCTCGGCGGGCGCCCGGGACGGTCGCGGCCGGACACTGGTGGGAGACACCGCCCGTCGGCCGAGAGAGCAGGAACGCGAGTGCCATGAACCACCACCCGACATCAGCCCGTGCCAGAGGGTCCGTCTCCACGCACTCCGTGTTCGGCGCGCCCTGCTGGGTGAGCCTGACCAGCCGCGACCTGGAGGCCACACAGGAGTTCTACGGGGCCGTGCTGGGCTGGGAGTGGCGCCGGGGGACGCTCGGCGACCACTTCCGCACGGCGCTGGTCGGCAACGTGCCGGTCGCCGGCGTGGCCGCCGTCGCCGCGATGTGGCAGATGGCGGTGGCCTGGACGCCGTACTTCGCCGTGCCCAGCGCGGACGAGGCGGCATCCCGTGCCCGGGAGCGCGGCGGGACCGTGGCCGTGGGGCCGATCTCGCTGCCGCCGGGCCGGGCGGCGCTGCTGGCCGACCGGGACGGCGCGACCTTCGGCGTCTGGGAGGGGCAGCTGATGGGCAACTGGGAGGCCTGGCGGCAGGCGGCGCCCGCCTTCATCAGGCTGCACACGCGTGACTCCTTCGACTCCGCCATCTTCTACGGCGAGATCCTCGACTGGGCCACGGACCGCCCCGGCTGCTGCGAGGTCCACTACGAGGCCGGCGAGGTCGTGCTGCGCAGCCGGGGCGATGTGGTGGCCCGGATCGAATCGGGCGCGCTGGAGGCGGCGCCCGACCCGACGATCCGTCCGCACTGGCAGGTCCACTTCGCCGTCGCGGACGTGGCGGCCTGCGCGCGGGCCGCGGAGAAGCACGGCGGCAGCGTGCTGGTCGAGTCCGCCCACGAGGCGGTGCTGCGCGATCCGGACGGCGCCCAGTTCACGGTGATCTCGCGCCGGGAGCGCTAGGGGCCCGCTTGGGGGGAGTGCGCCGGACAGGCCCTGAGCGTCCCCGGCCTCACTCCGAGCGGCGCGGGGGCCGCGACAGCACGATCAGGCTGCGGGCGTCCAGGGTCACCTCCGCGCCCGCCTTGTACTCCGTCTCGTCGGGGGCGCCGTCGGATTCCGCGGTGTCGGCGCACACCGTCCAGCGCTCGCCGTAGGCGGGGCCGGGCAGCCGGAAGACGACGGGTTCCCAGTAGCTGTTGAACAGCAGCAGGAACGAGTCGTCCACGACCGGCCGGCCGCGGGGGTCGGGTTCGGCGATGGCGTCGCCGTTGAGGAAGACGCCGACGCTGTGCGCGTCCGAGCGGTGCCAGTCGCGGGCCTTCATCTCGTGCGCGTCCGGCAACAGCCAGACCAGGTCGGGCAGCGGCTGCCCGGCGTGGGTGACGGTCTCGCCGCGGAAGAAGTGGCGCCGCCGCAGTACGGCGTGGTCGGCGCGCAGGGCGAGAAGGCGCCGGCAGAAGTCGGCGAGGCATTGCTGCTCGTCGGTCAACCGCCAGTCGATCCAGGAGACTTCGTTGTCCTGGCAGTAGGCGTTGTTGTTGCCGCCCTGGGTGCGGCCGAGTTCGTCGCCGTGGCAGAGCATCGGGATGCCCTGCGACAGCAGCAGCGTGGCGAGGAGGTTGCGCTGTTGCCGGGCGCGCAGTTCGAGGACCTCGGGTCGCTCCGTGGGGCCCTCGGTCCCGCAGTTCCAGGAGCGGTTGGCGCTCTCGCCGTCCCGGTTGCCCTCGCCGTTGGCCTCGTTGTGCTTGTCGTTGTACGAGACGAGGTCGCGCAGGGTGAACCCGTCGTGCGCGGTGACGAAGTTGACGCTGGCGCGCGGCCGGCGCCGGCTGTGGGCGTACAGGTCGGAGGAGCCAGTCAGCCGGGAGGCGAACTCGCCCAGCGAGCCGGGTTCCGCCCGCCAGAAGTCGCGTACGGCGTCGCGGTAGGGGCCGTTCCACTCCGACCACAGGGGTGGGAAGTTGCCCACCTGGTAGCCGCCCTCGCCCACGTCCCAGGGTTCGGCGATGAGCTTGACGCGGCTGATCACCGGGTCCTGCTGGATCAGGTCGAAGAACGCCGACAGCCGGTCCACCTCGTGGAACTGGCGGGCGAGGGTGGCCGCCAGGTCGAAGCGGAAGCCGTCGACGTGCATCTCCGTCACCCAGTACCGCAGCGAGTCCATGATCAGCTGGAGGACGTACGGGTGCCGCATGAGCAGGCTGTTGCCGGTGCCGGTGGTGTCGTAGTAGTGCGACCAGTCGCCGTCGACGAGCCTGTAGTAGGAGGCGTTGTCGATACCGCGGAAGGAGAGGGTCGGGCCCTTCTCGTTGCCCTCGGCGGTGTGGTTGTAGACGACGTCGAGGATCACTTCGAGGCCGGCCGCGTGCAGCTCCTTCACCATGGCCTTGAACTCGGTGACCTGTTCGCCGCGGGTGCCGCGGGCGGCGTAGGCGTTGTGGGGGGCGAAGAAGCCGATGGTGTTGTAGCCCCAGTAGTTGGACAGCCCCCGGTCCTTCAGCACACCGTCCTGCACGAACTGGTGGACCGGCATCAGCTCGATCGCCGTCACGCCCAGCGAGGTGAGGTGCCCGGTCACCGCGGGGTGCGCGAGGCCGGCGTAGGTGCCGCGCAGAGCGGGCGGGACGTCGGGGTGGGTGCGGGTGAGGCCGCGGACATGGGCCTCGTAGATCACCGTGTCGGCGTAGGAGCGCCGGCGCGGCTTGTCGTCGCCCCAGTCGAAGGCGGGGTCGGTGACCACGCCGAGCAGGGTGTGTCCGGCGCTGTCCGCCGGGTCGGGGCGCTCGCCCGCCCGTTCGAAGAGGGAGGCGTGGTTGTCGATCTGGCCGTCGACGGCCCGTGCGTAGGGGTCGAGCAGCAGTTTCGCCGGGTTGCACCGGTGCCCGGAGGCCGGGTCCCACGGCCCGTGCACCCGGAAGCCGTAACGCTGCCCGGGGCCGACCCCGGGCAGATAGGCGTGCCAGACGAAGCCGTCGACCTCGGTCAGCGGGACCCCGCGGACGGTGCCGTCGTCGTCGACGAGGACGAGATCGACGTGCTCGGCGACCTCGCTGAACAAGGCGAAGTTGGTGCCCTGCCCGTCGAAGTCGGCGCCCAACGGGTAGGGGTGCCCGCTCCAGGCGGGCACCCCTGCACTCCGGTCCGTCCGGTTCGGCCGCGAGGTCACCGGGCGGCCTCCAGGACGCCATGTGCCTCGCCCGCCGGGGCGGCCAGAGCCGCCACCGGCAGTTCGCGGGGCACCGGGCGCACCTCGCGCAGGCTGGGCGCCGGCACGGTCGGTACGAGGGGGACGCGCTCGCCGGCGCGGGCCCGCTGGGAGAACCAGATGACCTTGCTGCCGGTGTCGGTGGCGCAGCAGCCCCAGCCGTCGCTCATCGCGGCGATGCGCTCCAGGCAGGCCCGCAGGTCCTGGTCGGGGCGCAGATGCCGGTCGTCGCCCCCGATGGCCGTGATCAGATGCTGGCCGTTCCACCACATCTCGATCGACGTGTGCTTGTCCCTCGCGTGTTCGTCGATGGCCTTCAGCAGCATCTCGACGCCGCGGCAGACAGGCTCGACGAGCGTCTCGAGGTCCCAGTACTTCAGATGCGCGGCCAGGATGCGCCTGACCTGTCCGACCCGTTCCGGACTGACGTCCACGTCGAGGTGGTAGTAGCAGGGGACTGCGGTCTTCATCGTCGTTCGCTCCTCACCGGCGAGACTCCCGCTCCCGTTCGGCCCGACGGGCCGTTCCCCAACACGAAGCGTGAGCGGTAATCGCTTCTGAGTCACAACCACAGTGCGGCTGCTACGCCATTCGTGCAACACGAGCACACCACAACCAAGATCCAACAGGACGTTGGGTGATGCGCCGTGCACCATAAGTGAAGGCCTCGGGAGGTTGGACGCTTTCGCGCCTCTGCGGAAAGGGCCGGCCCGCTCGTTTCGAGCGGCGTACCTCTTGGACTCCCGGAAGGTGAACAGCGCGATGCTGCAACCAGCGAAGACCGAAGTCGCCAGAGCCCTGGGCAGTTACCGGTCCTGGGAGCGGGCCATGCTCGCGCGCCCCGGCGACCACGCGGTGCGGGCCACCTTCGAGGACTGCGGGTACACCCTGTGCGTGCTGATGGGCAAGCGCTGCGCACGGGAGGCCGCGGACGCCGCCGAACAGTATCTGCGGGCCGTCACTGACGTTTATCACCGGGAGCGCAGGGGCCCGAGCCGGCGCAACGGCGTCGCGCGGCTCTCGGCGACGCGCTCCCTCCCGTGCCTTCCGGCGGAGACGTAGCGCTCCGGTGTCGGTGCAGTTCGGTCGCCCAACACCGGGCGAGTGAAGCCAGTTTCAGCAAGCGGAGGTGCAGAGGTGAAGTCCACCAGGGCGATCGGCCGTATCCCGGTACGGGACGTCGAACCGCGCGTGGAGTGCGGCAGGCGGCCGGCGAAAGCCGTGACCGGAGAGACGGTGCGGATCTCCGCGACGGTGTTTCGCGAGGGCCACGACGCCATCGGCGCCAACGTGGTCCTCAAGGGCCCGGACGGCGGCCGTGGACCCTGGACACCGATGCGCGAACTCGCCCCCGGCAGCGACCGCTGGGGGGCCGATGTGACCCTGGAGGCCATGGGCCGCTGGACCTACACCGTGGAGGCCTGGAGCGACCCGGTCGCCACCTGGCGCCGCCACGCCGAGATCAAGATCCCGGCGGGCATCGACACGGGTCTGGTCCTGGAGGAGGGCGGCCGGCTCTACGAGCGGGCGGCCGCCCGCGCCCCGCGCGGGCCCGAGCGCAACCTGCTGCGGGACGCGGCGAAGAGGATGCTCGACGACGCCCTGCCGGTGGCCGAGCGCTACGCGGCGGCCACGGCGCTGGAGGCGGCCGCCGTCCTCGCCCGGTATCCGCTGCGCGACCTGGTCACCGCCTCCGAGCCGCTGCCTCTGCTGGTGGAGCGCGAACGCGCCCTGTACGGCGCCTGGTACGAGTTCTTCCCCCGCTCCGAGGGGACTCCAGAGCGTCCGCACGGTACTTTCCGCACCGCCGCCCGCAGGCTCCCGGCCATCGCCGCGATGGGCTTCGACGTCGTCTACCTGCCGCCGATCCATCCGATCGGCACGACCTTCCGCAAGGGCCGCAACAACACGCTCGACCCCGGTCCGGACGACGTCGGCGTGCCCTGGGCGATCGGCTCGCCCGAAGGCGGCCACGACGCCGTCCACCCCGACCTGGGCACCCTCGAGGACTTCGCCCGGTTCGTGGAGCGGGCGCGCGAGCTCGGCCTGGAGATCGCCCTCGACTTCGCCCTCCAGTGCTCCCCCGACCACCCCTGGGTGCAAAAACACCCCGAGTGGTTCCATCACCGGCCGGACGGGACGATCGCATACGCCGAGAACCCGCCGAAGAAGTACCAGGACATCTACTCCCTGGCCTTCGACGCCGACATGAAGGGTCTGATCTCCGAGACCCAGCGCGTGCTGCGCCACTGGATGTCGTACGGAGTGCGGATCTTCCGCGTCGACAACCCGCACACCAAGCCGGTCGTGTTCTGGGAGCGGGTCATCGCGGAGATCAACCGCACCGACCCCGACGTGATCTTCCTCGCCGAGGCCTTCACCCGCCCCGCGATGATGCACACGCTCGGCCAGATCGGCTTCCAGCAGTCCTACACCTACTTCACCTGGCGCAACACGAAGCAGGAACTGACGGAGTACCTCACCGAACTCTCGGGGGAGGCCGCCTCCTACATGCGGCCCAATCTGTTCGCCAACACCCCCGACATCCTGCACGCCTACCTGCAGCACGGCGGCCGCCCCGCCTTCGAGGTCCGCGCCGTCCTCGCCGCCACCCTCTCCCCGACCTGGGGCATCTACAGCGGCTACGAACTCTGCGAGAACACACCGCTGAAGGAAGGCGGCGAGGAATACCTCGACTCGGAGAAATACCAGCTCAAACCCCGTGACTGGGCCGCGGCCGAACGCGAGGGCCACACGCTCGCGCCGCTGATCACGAAGCTCAACGAGATCCGGCGGGCGAACCCGGCCCTGCACTGGCTGCGGAACCTCCGCTTCCACGGCACGGACAACCCCTCCGTCATCGCGTACAGCAAGCGCGCGGGCTCGAACACGGTTCTGGTGGTCGTCAACCTCGACCCCCACCACACCCAGGAGGCCACGGTCTCGTTGGACATGCCGCAACTCGGCCTGGACCACGGCGCATCCCTGTCCGTGCACGACGAACTGACGGGTGAGACATACGCCTGGGGCAGCACGAACTACGTGCGCCTGGAGCCCGGCCGGACGCCTGCCCACGTGTTCCACGTCCGGTGACCCGCACCGCCGATCGGAGGCTCCAGACCGCCATGACCGTCAACTCACCTGTTCCGGACACCTTCGAGGACACCCCCGCCAAGGACCGCGACCCCGAGTGGTTCAAACGCGCCGTGTTCTACGAGGTCCTCGTCCGCTCCTTCCAGGACAGCAACGGCGACGGCGTCGGCGACCTCAAGGGAATCACCGCCAAACTCGACTACCTGCAATGGCTCGGAGTCGACTGCCTCTGGCTCCCGCCCTTCTTCAAATCACCACTCCGTGACGGCGGATACGACGTCTCCGACTACACCGCCGTCCTCCCCGAATTCGGCGACCTCGCCGACTTCGTGGAATTCGTCGACGCCGCCCACCAACGCGGTATGCGCGTCATCATCGACTTCGTGATGAACCACACCAGCGACCAGCACCCGTGGTTCCAGGAATCGAGAAAAGACCCCGACGGACCCTACGGCGACTACTACATGTGGGCCGACGACGACAAACAGTACGGCGACGCCCGCATCATCTTCGTCGACACCGAGGTCTCCAACTGGACCTTCGACCCCGTCCGCGAGCAGTACTTCTTCCACCGTTTCTTCTCCCACCAACCGGACCTCAACTACGAGAACCCGGCCGTGCAGGAGGAGATCCTGGCCGCCCTCCGGTTCTGGCTGGACCTCGGGATCGACGGCTTCCGACTGGACGCGGTGCCCTATCTCTACGCGGCCGAGGGCACGAACTGCGAGAACCTGCCTGCCACGCACGAGTTCCTCAAGCGGGTGCGCCGCGACATCGACATCCACTACCCGGACACGGTGATCCTCGCCGAGGCCAACCAGTGGCCCGAGGACGTCGTCGACTACTTCGGCGACTACACCTCCGGCGGCGACGAATGCCACATGGCGTTCCACTTCCCCGTCATGCCCCGCATCTTCATGGCGGTACGCCGGGAATCCCGCTACCCCGTCTCGGAAATCCTCGCCAAGACCCCGGCGATCCCCACGAAATGCCAGTGGGGCATCTTCCTGCGGAACCACGACGAGCTGACCCTCGAAATGGTCACCGACGAAGAGCGCGACTACATGTACGCGGAATACGCGAAAGACCCGCGGATGCGCGCCAACATCGGCATCCGCCGCCGGCTCGCCCCGCTCCTGGACAACGACCGCAACCAGATCGAGCTCTTCACCGCCCTGCTCCTGTCCCTCCCCGGCTCGCCGATCCTCTACTACGGCGACGAGATCGGCATGGGCGACAACATCTGGCTCGGCGACCGCGACGCCGTCCGCACCCCCATGCAGTGGACACCGGATCGCAACGCGGGCTTCTCGTCCTGCGACCCGGGCCGGCTCTCCCTCCCCGCGATCATGGACCCCGTCTACGGATACCAGGTCACCAACGTCGAGGCGTCGATGTCGTCGCCCTCGTCGCTGCTGCACTGGACCCGGCGGATGATCGAGATCCGGAAGCAGAACCCCGCCTTCGGCCTCGGGACGTACACCGAACTGCAGTCCTCCAACCCCGCCGTCCTCGCCTTCCTGCGCGAATTCGAGGACGACCTGGTGCTGTGCGTGCACAACTTCTCGCGCTTCGCACAGCCCACCGAGCTCGACCTGCGCCGGTTCGACGGCCGGCATCCCGTCGAGCTGTTCGGCGGAGTCCGTTTCCCCGCCATCGGTGAACTGCCCTACCTGCTCACCCTCGCGGGCCACGGCTTCTACTGGTTCCGGCTCACCAGAGCCGCGTCCCGGATCGGCCGCCGCCCGTGAGCGTGCGCCGAGGAAAGGATGGGTCACCGTGACGAAGACCGCACCCCTGCGACCGAGCAGCGCGAGCGGCGTCCGCACCGTCGGGCCGCTCGCCACGCTGCTGTGCGAGTGGCTGCCGCGGCAGCGTTGGTTCGCCGGCAAGGACCGGCCCCTCACCGACCTGCGCATGCTGTCGATGACCGAGCTGTATCCGGGCTGTCTGCATCTGCTCGTGCACGCCGATCAGTCGGGTGTTCCGACGCCCGGGGGCACTCCCCCGGCCGGTGACTGCTACCAGCTGCTCCTCGGCGTCCAGGAGCATCTGTCGCCTCGGCTGGGCCGTGCACTGATCGGCAGGGTGGAGGACGGGCCGATGGCGGGGCTGACGGTCCATGACGCGTTGCAGGACCCCCGGTCGGCGCATCTGCTCCTGGAGCGGATGCGGCACCCCGGCACGCTGGGCCCGTTGTGCTTCGAGTCTGCCCCGTCCGTGTCACTGCCCCCGGGGCTCGCGCCGCGTCTGCTGGAGGCCGAGCAGTCCAACACCTCGCTGGTGTACGGGGACGCGTTCATCCTGAAGATCTTCCGGCGGATCCAGCCCGGGGTGAACCCCGACCTGGAGGTACCGGTCGCGCTGGCCGGCCAGGGGTGCGGGCGAGTACCCGCGCCCGTGGCCTGGTTCCGCACGACGCATCCGCAGGAGGCGACGCTCGGCGTGCTCCAGCCGTTCCTGCCCGACGCCTCCGACGGCTGGACGCTGGCGCTGCGGGCGCTCGCCCGCGGGGAGGACTTCACGGCGGAGGCCGAGGAACTGGGGCGGGCCACGGCGGACGTCCACCTGGCGCTGGCCGCGGCCCTCCCGGCCGGTCCGGACGCGGAGGACGGGCGTACGGCGGCGGCGATGACCGAGCGGCTGGAGGTGGCCGCACACCATGTGCCGGCGCTGCGCCCGTTCGTGCCGGGCCTCACCACCGCCTTCGGCGCGCTCTCCGTGTGCGATGCCGGCCCGCCCGCCCAGCGCATCCACGGCGACCTGCACCTCGGTCAGGTCCTGCGGGCCGGACGGGACTGGTTCGTCATCGACTTCGAGGGCGAGCCGTCCCGCCCGCTGGCCGAGCGGCGCAGCGCCCACTCCCCGGTCCGTGACATCGCCGGGATGCTGCGCTCCTTCGACTACGCCGCCCGCCAGCGCCGCCCGTGGCGGCCGGAGTGGGCGCGCCGCTGCCGGGAGGCCTACTGCGCGGGCTACGCGGCCCATGCGGGCTGGGACCCCCGTAAGAAACATGCCCTGTTGCGTGCCTACGAGACGGACCGAGCCGTGTACGAAGTGCTGTACGAGGCCCGGAACCGTCCCGACTGGCTGCCCGTACCCATGGCGGCGATCGAACGACTCGCCGTCCGAGGAGGCTGACCCCTGTGGCCCTGCGTGACACCTCTCCGCCCGAGCCGGCCGGCCCCCGCCCGCGCACGGCGCCCGCGCTCGACCCGGCCGACCGCGGACGCCTGCTCTCGGGCGCCCACCACGATCCGCACGCGCTGCTGGGGGCGCACCCGGTGCCGGGCGGGATCCTCTTCCGGGCCCTGCGGCCCTTCGCCGACGCCGTGAGCGTCGTGATCGACGGCGATCCCACTCCGCTGGTCTCGGAGGGCGACGGCCTCTTCGCCGTCGTCCTGCCGCTCGCCGCGGTGCCCGCGTACTCGCTGCTGGTGTCGTACGAGGGCGCCGAGCACAAGGTGGACGACCCGTACCGCTTCCTGCCGGCCCTCGGCGACCTCGATCTGCATCTCATCCGTGAGGGGCGGCACGAGGAGTTGTGGAAGGCGCTCGGCGCTGAGCCGATGGCCCACCAGGGGGTGATCGGCACCCGGTTCACGGTGTGGGCGCCGAACGCCCAGGGCGTGCGGGTAGCCGGGGACTTCTGTTTCTGGGACGGGACCGCGTTCCCGATGCGGTCCCTGGGATCGTCCGGGGTGTGGGAGCTGTTCCTTCCCGGGATCGGCGAGGGCGCCCGGTACAAGTTCGAGATCACCTCCCGCTACGGCCACCGCTTCCTCAAGGCCGACCCGATGGCCCGGCGCGCGGAGGTGCCGCCGGACACGGCGTCGATCGTGCACGCCTCGCACCACGAGTGGTCGGACGAGGAGTGGATGGCGCACCGGGGCGACGTTCCCGTGCACGTGGCGCCGTTCTCCGTGTACGAGGTCCACCTGCCGTCCTGGCGGCCCGGGATGACGTACCGTCAACTGGCGGAGGAGCTACCGGCATACGTCAACGGCCTCGGCTTCACCCATGTGGAGTTCATGCCGGTCGCCCAGCACCCGTTCTCGGGGTCCTGGGGATATCAGGTCACCGGTTTCTACGCGCCGGCCTCGCGGCTCGGTACGCCGGACGACTTCAAGTACCTGGTGGACGCCCTGCACCGGGCCGGGATCGGTGTGATCGTGGACTGGGTGCCGGCCCACTTCCCCAAGGACGACTGGGCGTTGGCGCGGTTCGACGGGGATCCGCTGTACGAGCCCGGGGACTCGCGGCGGGCCGAGCATCCGGACTGGGGAACGTACGAGTTCGACTTCGGACGCGTCGAGGTGCGCAACTTCCTCGTGGCGAACGCCACTTACTGGTGCGAGGAGTTCCACGTCGACGGCCTGCGGGTGGACGCGGTCGCCTCCATGCTCTATCTCGACTACTCGCGGGACTCCGGACAGTGGACGCCGAACGTGTTCGGCGGCCGGGAGGACCTGGACGCGAAGGCGTTCCTCCAGGAGATGAACGCGACGGTCTACCGACGCAATCCCGGCGTCGTGACGATCGCGGAGGAGTCCACCGCCTGGGAAGGGGTGACCCGGCCTACCGACAGCGGCGGGCTCGGCTTCGGCCTGAAGTGGAACATGGGCTGGATGCACGACTCGCTGCAGTACATCGGCAAGGAGCCGGTGCACCGCAAGTACCACCACAACGAGATGACCTTCTCGATGGTGTACGCCTACAGCGAGAACTACGTCCTGCCCGTCTCGCACGACGAGGTGGTCCACGGCAAGCAGGCGCTGGTCTCCAAGATGCCCGGCGACTGGTGGCAGCGGCGCGCCAACCACCGGGCGTACCTCGGGTTCATGTGGGCCCACCCGGGCAAGCAACTCCTCTTCATGGGGCAGGAGTTCGCGCAGGGCGCGGAGTGGTCCGAGGCCCATGGCCCCGAGTGGTGGCTGCTGGATCCCGGTTACGCGTCCGCGGGCGATCACCAGGGGGTGCGGGACCTGGTCCGCGATCTCAACACGGTCTACCGGGCGACCCCGGCCCTGTGGGAGCGCGACACCGACCCGGCCGGATTCCGGTGGGTGGTCGGCGACGCCGCGGACGACAACGTGTTCGCGTTCCTGCGCCACGACGCGCAGGGCGCTCCGCTCCTCGCCGTCAGCAACTTCTCCCCCGTCGTGCGCCACGACTACCCTCTCGTCGTCCCCGGCGAGGTCCCGGCCTGGCGCGAGCTGCTGAACACCGACGCCGAGCGCTACGGCGGCAGCGGCGTCGTCGTCCGCCCCACTCCCGTCGCACCCGAGCGGGGGGAGCTCAGGCTGACGCTGCCGCCCCTGGCCACCGTGTGGCTGACGCCGTCGTCCGTGTGAACAGGTCCGGGCAGGGCAGTCGGGTGCGTACCACCCACCAGAGAAGGCCGCAGAGAAAGGCCGCATCCCGTGCGCACCGTCGGAGTGGAGGAGGAACTCCTCCTGGTCGACCCGGAGACCGGGGAGCCGCAGTCCCTGTCCGCCGCCGTCCTCGCCCGCGCCTCGCGGTGCGAGACCGCGGAGCACCCGCCCGTCTTCCAGACGGAACTGCACAACCAGATGCTCGAGTTCGCCACCCACCCGCAGTCGGGCATGGGCGAGCTCGGCGCGGAGATCGTGCGCATCCGCGGGGAGGCGGCCCGGCATGCGCGTGAGACGGGGTGCGCGGTCGCCGCGCTCGCCACGTCGCCGCTCGCGGTGCGCCCCTCCGTCAGCAGGGGTCGGCGCTACCAGTGGATGGCGGAGCAGTACGGCATCGCGACCCGCGAGCAGATCGTCTGCGGTTGTCACGTCCATGTCTCCGTCGGCTCCGACGAGGAGGGTGTCGCGGTCATCGACCGGATCCGGCCCTGGCTGTCGGTGCTGGCGGCACTGAGTGCCAACTCGCCGTTCTGGCAGGGCCGGGAGACCGACTACAGCAGCTATCGCAGCCGGGTGTGGAATCGCTGGCCGTCGGCGGGTCCGACCGAGCTGTTCGGTTCGGCGGAGCGCTACCACGGGCGGGTGGCGGACATGGTGGCCACGGGCACGATCCTCGACGAGGCCATGGTCTACTTCGACGCCCGGCTGTCGGCGCGCTATCCGACGGTGGAGGTGCGGGTGGCGGACGTCTGTCTGCACGCGGACACCGCCGTGCTGATCGCCACGCTGGTGCGCGGGCTCGTCGAGACGGCCGCCCGGGACTGGGAGGCCGGGCGGGAGCCGCTGGACCACAGTGTGAGCCTGTTGCGGCTGGCCGGCTGGCGCGCCGCCCGCTCGGGGCTGACCGCGGACCTGCTGCACCCGGCGACCATGCGGCGCGCCCGCGCCGAGACGGTCGTACGGGCCCTGCTGGCGCATGTCGAGGACGCGCTGGCGGACAGCGGGGACCTGGAGCGGGCCAGCGAGTCCTGCGCCGAACTGCTGCGGCGCGGCAACGGTTCGCGGATCCAGCGCGAGGTGTGGGAGCGCACGGGCAGCCTGCGCGAGGTCGTCAGCACCTGCGTGCGGCACACCCAGACCTGAGGCACCCTGGCCGGTCGGGATCGTCAAGGCGGATTACTTATTCGTTCCAGGCCACAACCGGTCTCACCTGGGCTAGATTCGACCACCGTCGATAACAGTTCCCGTCGGCGGAGTCACAGCCCGTACACGTCACAGGAGCAGCGCATGCGCGACTTCGCCCTCGCTCCCCCAACCGTCTCTCCCCTCACCGGAGGGCTCGCAGACAGCGTCTTCGAGACAGCCGCCCGTACTCCCACACTCCCGGTGCTCTCCCGTCGCCCGGACACCGCCTCCGCCGTCTGGGAGGAGGTGACGGCCGTCGAGCTGCGGGACGAGGTGGGCGACCTGGCCAAGGGGTTCGTGGCGTCCGGGATCAAGCCCGGTCACCGCGTGGCGATCATGGCGCGCACCCGGTACGAGTGGACGGTGCTCTGCCACGCGCTGTGGGCGCTGGGCGCCGAGGTCGTCCCCGTCTATCCGACGTCCTCGCGCGAGCAGGTCGAGTGGATCCTGCGGGACGCCGGCTGTGTGGGTGTGGTCGTCGAGGACGAACAGAGCGTCATGACCGTGGGTTCGGTGTGCGCGGCTCTGCCCTCGCTGCGACACGTCTGGCAGTTGGACGCGGGGGCTCTCGAAGAGCTCGGGCAGCGCGGCGAGTTGGTGCCGATGACCACGGTGGACTCGCTGCGCCGGATCGTGCTGCCCGACTCCACCGCGGTGATCGCCTACACCTCCGGCACCTCGGGCCGCCCCCTGGGCTGCGCGCTGAGCCACCGCAGTCTGGCCAGCCCCTGCGACACGCTGCTGGCCGGCTGGGGGCACACGGCCGCGCCCGCGGGAGAGCAGGCGAGAGTCCTCGCCTTCCTGCCGTTCTCCCATGTGTACGGCCTGATGATCCAGGGCATGTGCCTGCGCGGCGGCATCCTGATGGGCCACGAGCCCGATCTCGGCGCGGACGCGCTGGCGGAGTCGCTGCGCACGTTCCGTCCGACGTATCTGTACGCGGTCCCGTCGGTGTTCGAGAAGATCTACAAGAACTTCCTGCGGGCGGCCCAGGAGGCGGGGCGCGGTGCCCTGTTCGAGCGGGCGGCGGAGACGGCCCGGGACTTCGCGGCCGCCGTCGAACGGCAGCGGCTGGGCCGCGGCTCCGGGCCCGGGTTCGACCTGCGGTTCCAGCACGCCCTGTTCGAACGGACGGTGTACCGCAGGCTCCGGGCCGCGCTGGGCGGCCGCGTCCACCGCGCCACCTCGGGCGGCTCCCCGCTCCATCGCGACCTGTCCCTCTTCTACGAGGGCATCGGCATCTACGTGCACGACGGGTACGGCCTGACCGAGACCAGCGGCGGGATCACCATGCAGCCGCTGGGCCGGGAGAAGTCGGGCACCGTCGGACAACCGCTGCCGGGCACGGACATCCGGGTGGCGGACGACGGGGAGATCCTGGTGCGCGGCCCGTCGGTGTTCCAGGGCTACGTCAACGACGACAGCGCGACGCGCGCCGCGTTGTGGGGCGGCTGGCTGGCCACGGGCGACCTCGGGTTCCTGGACTCCGACGGCTACCTCACGATCACCGGCCGCAAGAAGGACGTCATCATCACCAGCAGCGGCAAGAGCGTGGCGCCGACCGCGCTGGAGCAGCGGCTGCGGATGCATCCGCTCGTCCACCAGGCGGTGGTCGTGGGTGACAACCGGCCCTGTGTGGGCGCGCTGATCACCCTGGATCCCGACTTCCTGACGCACTGGCGCGGGAGCCTCACGTTGCACGGCGACATGCAGAGCCGGGAGGCACGCGAGGAGAACGCTCTGCGGGAGGAGATCGGGCGGGCGGTGGCCGCGGCCAACAGCGCGGTGTCCCGATCGGAGTCGATCCGGGCCTTCCGCATCCTGCCGCAGCCGTTCGACCAGACCAACGGTCTGCTGACGCCCTCGATGAAGCTGCGCCGTGACTCGATCGTGGCGCACTACGCGGCGGAGATCGAGGCGATGTACCAGGCGCGGGCGCGGCTGCCCCGGCAGAGCGCACCGGAGGAGGTGCTGAGCTGGGACGACGCGGACGACGTGTTCCGGTGAGTCACGCCGCGCGGACGCAGGGCGGCCCGTCGTGGGCCGCCGCCGTCGTATGCCGGTGGGAGCCGGACGCGTAGCCTGTACGGGCCCGGGAACCCTGAAAGGGGCGACGCCAGAGAGCCGTACGAGAAAGGACGCCGGTCCCGGCAGCAGCGGGGCCGCACAGACGACATGGCAACCGAGCCGCGTGGTAACGAAGCATTGTCCTCCTGGGCGATTCCGACCCGTACGGCCCGTTTCGCGGGTGAACCGCAGGATGTGACGGGTGCGCGTCTGGCCGCGGAGGAGTTCCTCCGCGAGCTGGCTCGGGCCTCGCCGCCCACGGCGCCGGAGTGCTGGCACGACATCGTGCTGATCGTCGCGGAGCTGGCCGCCAACGCGGTCCAGTACGCGCCGGGCCCCTTCGAACTGCATCTGCGCCCCACCTTCGACGGAGTGCACGTCACGGTCCACGACACCAACAGCACCCCGCCGTCACCGCGGCCGTTCCATCCCGACAGCGGGGGCGGCGGCATCGGCTGGTATCTGGTGCACACGCTCTGCAGTCAGGTCAGCGTGGTGCCCAACCCGGCGGGCCAGGGAGAGGGAAAGGACGTCCACGTCTTCCTGCCGTGGTGAAGGCGCGGAACGAGGCGGCGACTGAGTGCGTGCCGCCCGTCAGCCCGGCCGGCCGGTGGCCCGGACCGGCACGAACACGCTGATCGTCTTCCCGCCCGTGGGCCTTTTCTCGACGGTGATGTCTCGGGCCAGCCGTACGACCAGCGGCCAGCCGTAGCCGCCCGTGCCCTGTCCGGCTCGCGGGAAGCCCGGTCCGTACGCAGCGGCGGGTTCGTCGTCGCTGTGGTCGTGTACGGCCAGGCGGATCCCGCCGCACACGGGCGTCAGCTCGAACCCGGCGAGTCCGCCGCCGTGCCGCAGAGCGTTGGCCACCAGTTCCGAGACGACGAGCAGCAGGTCGATGACGTCCTCCTCCCGCGCCGGCCGCACCGACGGGTCCCACCGGGCGGCCACCACCGCGCGAGTGTGGGCCCGGGCGGACGCGGCGGTCGTCACCGGCACCGCCGGGCCGAACGCCCGCCCGGCGGGCGCGAGTTCCTCCTCTCTCACGCCGGTGTCGTGCCGCGCGGGGTCAGCCGGCGGTAGTGGTCGCCGACGGCGGCGAGATACGCCGGGTCCGTCGTCTCGCTGTCGGTGCGGAAGCGGGGTGCTTCCTTGACGTCCTCCCCGGTACAGGCCAGTGAGACCTTGCGGTCCGCGTGGTCGACGCGTGCCACGACGCCCACCGGGACGACGGCGCTCCTGCCGAACAGCCAGACGCCCGTGTCGACGACCAGGTGCCGCAGGCCGTGCGGGCCGGCCTCGCGTTCCACGTGTCCGAGGGTGCCGTCGGCCGTCACGACGGCGTAGCCGGTCGGGTCATGCCCCTCGACATGACCGCTGCCCGGCGCGTACGCCCAGATTCCGTCGATGGTCACGCTGCTCCCTTCTCGCGCCCCCTTGCACCAACTACCCTGCGGCGGCAACCGCATTCGGGACGTGTCGGTCCGTTCCGTACCGAAAGCGCGGCCTGGGCGTCCATGTGAGAAGTCCGTGGGGAACACCCCCGCATGAGACACGGATGCCTGGGCAGACGGACTGCGTCATCGACCGGCTCGACGAACGGAGTGAGCGGCATGGATGCCGTGACGGCACAGGCAACGACGGCCACGGCAACGCAGGCGGGCACCGAGGACCCGCGCGGAGGGGTTCCGCTCATCGACGCACCCACCGAGGTGAGCCCGAAGGACGCGCGGGAGCTCTCGCGCCGCTTCTTCGACCGGCTGGCCGTCGTGGAGGAGGGCACACACGAGTACCAGTACGTACGCAACACCCTGATCGAGATGAACCTGTCGCTCGTGCGGTACGCGGCCTCGCGCTTCCGCGGCCGGGGCGACTCGATGGAGGACATCGTCCAGGTCGGCACGATCGGACTGATCAAGGCCATCGACCGGTTCGAGCTGTCCCGCGAGGTCGAGTTCACCTCGTTCGCCGTGCCGTACATCGTCGGCGAGATCAAGCGTTTCTTCCGGGACACCAGCTGGGCGGTGCACGTGCCGCGCCGGCTTCAGGAGGCGCGGGTCGAACTGGCCCGTGCGACCGAGGAGTTGCAGACGCGGCTGGGCCGGATGCCCACGACGCGTGAGTTGTCGCAGCTGATGTCGCTGTCGGAGGAGGAGGTCATCGAGGCGCGCAAGGCGTCCAACTGCTACACCTCCGCCTCCCTCGACGCGGCGCTCACCTCCGACGGCGGCGCGGACGGCGAGTCGGTGCTGGCCGACTTCATCGGAGCGGAGGAGCCCGCGCTGGAACTGGTGGAAAACTTCCACTCGTTGGCGCCGCTCATCGCCGAACTCGACGACAGGGAGCGGCAGATCATCCATCTACGGTTCGTCGAGGAGCGCACGCAGGCGGAGATCGGCCATGAGCTCGGCATCTCCCAGATGCATGTGTCACGCCTGATCAGCCGCATGGTGCAGCGGCTGCGAACCGGTCTGCTGGGGTCCGAGTTCGCCTGACCCCCAAGGGCACCTGACCACAGGGGCCCGGGCAACGCGACCGAGTCCCTGGACACGGTTCCCGGCGACCACGAGCTCAGGCAGCTCCTGGCCGGCCTGACGGCCGTACGGGACGGGGACTTCGGGACCCGGCTGCCCACCGAAGGCGACGGCCTGATGGGCGACATCGCCACCGTGTTCAACGGGATGGTCGACCAGTTGTCCGTCTTCACCGAGGTCACCCGGGTGGCCCGGGAGGTGGGCACCGAGGGCACTCCGGGTGGCCAGGCGGAGGTGCCCGGGGTGTGGCGCGATCTCACCGATTCGGTCAACTTCATGGATCGGCCTTTTGGAGCAGCAGCTTCAGACCGTCTTCGGCGCCTTCCGGCAGGCGGACGGCACATCAGCCGCAAGTACGGCGGCACGGGCCTGGGGTTGTCCATCACCCGGGAGATCGCGCATCTGCTCGGCGGCGCCGTCACCGTGGACAGCACACCCGGCCGGGGCAGCACGTTCCCGCTCTACCTGCCGGTCGCGCGGCGGGGCTTCCAGGAGTTCGTCCACGGCGGACGGCCAGTGGAGCGCACCCTCGGCGGGGCGCCCTCGGCGACCCCCGTCGACTCCCCCGGCCTTCCCGCGGCCACCGGTGCGGCTGGGCGGCGGCCGCACCGGCTGCTGGTGGTGGAGGAGCGGCCCCGCGGCCTGCTGACCCTGGTCGCCGAGAGCGTCGTCGCGGACATGGCGCGCGGCCGGGAGGACGGCACGTCGGCGGCCCCGGTCGACAGCGTCACCGCCGTCGGGGCGCACGAGGCCGCGGGCGCGTCGGCCGCCGAGCCCTGCCACTGCGTCGTCCTGGAACTGGGCATGCCCGACGCGGAGGCCTCCCGCTTCCTCGAGGCTCTGCACGACGACTCCGCGCTGACGGGCGTGCCGGTGCTCGTGCACAGCGGGCACCACGCGGACCTCGCCCAGGAGGAGAGCCTGCAGTCCCGTGCGGCGGGCACGTCCCCAGCCGAGGAGTCCGCACACCGTGACCATTCCCGCACAGCCGAACGAGCCCGGCGACGCCCCGGACCTGGCCGCCCGGACCGCGTCCGCCGCGGCGCCGACCGCCACGACGGCAGGCCCCCTCCCCACGACGAGGAAGGTACCCGCGCCGCTGCCCCTGCTGAAGGGGATGCCGCTGGGGGCCGTACCGGAGACGGTGTACGAGGAGGACGAGGTCCGGCTCGCGGCCGACGACACGCTGCTGATGTACACCGACGGCCTGATCGAACGGCGCCACCGCTCCGTGGGGGAGTCGTTGACCCAGTTGCTGGTGCAGGCCCGCACGGTGCCGCCGAGTCTGGATCAGCAGCTGGACCGTCTGCTCACCCACAGCAGGTCCGACACGGACGACGACACCTGCATCGTGGGCATCCGCCTCCACTAGGTCGCTCGGGTCGCTCTGCGTACATCGTCCGTGCATGGCGGAGAGGTTCGGGGGTATTCGCCTGTGCGCGACGCCCGGCCGAGGATTCGCAGGTGGAAGGGGCACGACACACATGGGGACCGATCTCGTGCTGCTCCCGACCGTCCTCGTCCACCGGCACGGCGCATCGAAGTCGCCCACCAGGGTAGACGCCCCCGACCGTCAGCTTTCGGAGGTACTCGTGTCCATCGCCCAGAACCCCCTGTCCGTCGAGGTCTCCCTGCCTCGCGAGGACGTCGCCCTGGTCACGGTCGAGGGCCATCTGGACCTCGACACAGCGACCGAGTTCCAGGCTCATCTGGCCAACCAGCTGCACCACGGCCGACGGCACTTCCTCATCGACCTCTCGGCGGTCCCGTTCATGGACTCGTCCGGCATGAACATCATTCTGCGGGTCTACCAGGAGGCCCGGGATCTGCCGGGCAGCGTGCACGTGATCGATCCGACGCCGGCCGTGCGCCGCGTCCTGGATCTGACGGGGGTCAGCCTCACGGTGCCCATATCCGAGAAGGTCGAGGAGGCTCTGGACCTCATCGACCAGCAGCAGCCGGAGGCCCCGCGGGGCTGACCGTCGGTCGTCGACCGTCCGTAAGCAAACGCGCAGACGGGGCCGACCGCCGTTCAATACTTGTCATTTGACAACTGTGTACGTAAGGCAACAGAGTGAGCGGGACAGTCATGCGGGAGGGATCACGGATGTGCCTGTGGGCGAACCCGGTCACCCGGGAACACCGTCAGGCGGTACGGGCGTCAGAGGCGTCGGAGTCGTGGATCTGCTCGGCCGCGGCCGAGCAGAACGCCTCCAGCCCCGTCAGCAGCGCGGAGCGGTGCGCGGCGGGCATCTGCTCCAGTACGCCCTCCAACTCGGCCTCGCGGCGCGACCTGAGGTCGGCGAGGAAGGCACTCCCGCGGCGGCTCAGGAAGAGCTCCACCTCCCGGCGGCTCTCGGCCGCGATCCTGCGCTCGACGAAGCCGACGGCCTGGAGACGGTCGCACAGGCGGCTGGTGGACGGCGGTGTGGACCCGAGGGAGTCGGCGAGCGTGCGCAGGTTGATGCCTTGGTGGTGCTCCAGGATGAACAGCACGCGCAACTGGGAGGCGGAGACCGGTGCCGTCGAGGCGCGGCCCCAGAGGACTTCCAACAGCTCTGCCGCCTCTGAGGTCACACGCGCCACCTGGAGGGGCTGCGGACGCGAGGAGGGGGACATCACGGTCACACTCTCGCAGGCTTCTCGACGGCTGTCAGCCCGCCCCCGCCGCCCGGGACGTCACGGGCACGACGTCACGGCGTCCGGGGGGACGAGGTGACCGGCAGCGTGAACAGACTCGTCGCCGCGGGGCGCGCCCTGCGCTCCGCGGCTCCGCACCGGCAGCTGGACGCCCTGCGCCAGGTGCTGCACACGCACTACGCGACAGAGGCCGTCGAACTCCGTCTGGCCGACTACGGGCTGACGGTCCTGCTGCCCGTGCCGGCCCCACCGAACGGCCCGGAGCCGGCGCCCGTACAGGGCAGCGCGCCCGGGCGCGCGTTCGGCTCGCAGCAGCCGTACGTCGAGGAGCTGGACGCCGGCCGGACGCGCGTGCACCTGCCCGTGACCGTGCGCGGCGACCGGCTGGGCGTGCTGTCCCTGGCGCTGCCCGGGGTGACGCCCGGGTTCCTCACCGAACTCACCGAGCTGGCGGAGCTCCTGGGGCACGAGGTGGTGGTCGCCGGCCGCGACACCGACCTGTATGTGCGAGCCCGCCGCAAGGACCGGCTGACGCTGGCGGCGGAGATGCAGTGGCAGCTGCTCCCGGCCCGCTCCTGCGCCCGCGACGAGTACGCGCTGGGTGCGCAACTGGAGCCCGCCTACGCCATCTTCGGCGACAACTTCGACTGGGCGGCGTCCGCCGACCATCTGATGGTCTACGTCACCAACGGGATGGGTGAGGGCATCGAGGCCTCCCTGCTGACCAGCCTCGGCATCAACGCGCTGCGCAACGCGCGCCGCGCCGACATCCCGATCGCTGACCAGGCCGCCCTGGCCGACCAGGCGATCCACGCCCACTACCGGGGCGCGGCGCATCTGTCGGTCCTGCTGGTGGACATCGAGCTGTCGACGGGGCGGATGCGGGTCGTCGACGCGGGCTCGCCGCAGATGCTGCTGCTGCGCGACCGGGTCCTGTCCCTCGTGGACCTGGACGCGCAGCTGCCGCTGGGCATGTTCGAGGAAACCGACTACGTCGCCCAGGAGTTCACCCTGCTGCCCGGCGACCGCCTGCTCTTCGTCAGCGACGGTGTCCACGCTGTCGCGGCGCCGGGTGGCGAGACGTACGGCGAGCGCGCCCTGGCACGGGCGATCGGCAACGCGGCCCTGCTGCCGGCGGCGGACGTCCCGGCCGCGGTGCTGCGCGAGCTGACCGGGTACCGGGGAAGTCCCGAGCCGGACGACGACGCGCTGGTCGTGTGTCTCGACTGGTTCGGGAAACAGCCCGTGCGATCCGGGGACCGGCCCGCGCGGACGGGGAAGTCGCCCGTGTCGTAGCCCGGTTCCCGTTGATCAGAGTTGTCGCCCGGCGAGGGGCACAGCGCTGCCCCGCCGCCTCCGGCGGGCTCGCGGCGGCGACAGACAAGCAGACCAGGACTGAGGAGTTGACCAGGTGCCGGACCACGAAACGGCCGCACAGTACGGAACACCGGCGAGCGACGTCGGGAAGTTCCTGCACCGCCGCCGTGAGCAGATCGCCCAACGCTGGGCCGACGAACCCCTGTTCCGCACGGTGTTCACCGTTTCCCGGGACGAGGCGGTGGAGGCCGGGCGGGTCGTTGTCGACGCCCTCGCCCAAGTGGCCGACGCCGGCCGGGTGGAGGACACCGACGGGGCCGGATTCACCGTGGTGCGCGAACAGTTGGCCAGGATGGCGGCCTCCCGCGCCCGCTACGGGCTGACCTCCGCCGAGGTCTCCAGCGAGGTGGACGGCCTGCGAGCGCCCGCGGTGAACCTTCTGGTCGCAGATCTGCCGGACGCACCGCCCGAGCACCTCAGGGATTGCGCCACGACCCTGACCGTGCTGATGGGAACCCTGCGACTGGTGGTCATGGAGACCTCGCTGAGCGAGGGCCAGGCCCTCATCGACCGGCAGCAGCTGGAGCTGCTGGAGGCCACCACGCCGGTCATCAGGCTCTGGGACGGCATCGTCGCCGTCCCGCTCATCGGCACGCTGGACAGCGCCCGCAGCCAGGTCGTGATGGAGACGCTGCTGAACGCGGTCGTCGACCAGCAGGCCCGCTTCGCGATCCTCGACATCACCGGGGTGCCCACGGTCGACTCCCTGGTCGCGCAGCATCTGATGAAGACCGTCGCCGCCGTCCGGCTGATGGGCGCGGAGTGCGTCGTCTCGGGCATCCGGCCCGCCATCGCGCAGACGATGGTGCACCTCGGCCTGGACCTGGGCACCGTGCTCACCCGGTCGAGCCTCGCCGACGCCCTGGCCTACGCCCTGCACCGGCTGGGCGCCGACATCGTGCAGGCGACGCCCGGCGGTGCGGGTCCACGGTGAACGACGACCTCTTCCGCGCGGGCACGGCACCCGTGCCGGTGCTCCGGCTCGGCGACGTCCTGCTGATCACCCTGCAGGGCGACCTGCACGACGGTACGGCGGAGCAGCTCCAGCAGGATGTCGTCGAAGCGATCGACCGCAGCCGGGTGACCGGCGTGGTCATCGACATCTCCGGAGTGGAGATGGTCGACTCCTTCCTCGGCCGGGTCCTCGCCGAGATCGCGGCGAACGCCCGGCTGCTGGCCGCACGCACCGTGGTGGCCGGTATGCGGCCGGCGGTCGCGATCACCCTGGTGGAACTGGGACTGACGCTGCCGGGGCTGTGGACCGCGCTGAGCACCGAGGCGGCGCTGGAGCTGCTCGCGACGGCCCCGGGCGATCCCCACCGAGGGCCGCGGTGAGCGGGACGGCCGCGGGCGTCGAGGCCCGCCTGCCGATCCGCTCGGACCTGGACCTGGTGTGGGTGCGGCAGCATGTGCGCCAGGCGGCCGCCGCACTCGGTTTCGGCCTCGTGGAGCAGACCAAGCTGGTCACGGCCGCCAGCGAACTGGCCCGTAACACCCTGGTGTACGGCGGTGGCGGCGAGATGGAGGCGGAGCGCGTGTCCGAGGGGCGGTCGGCGCAGGGGCTGCGGCTGACGTTCAGGGACCGGGGACCGGGCATCGCCGACCTGGAGCAGGCGCTGCGCGACGGCTACACCTCCGGCGACGGGCTGGGGATGGGCCTGGGCGGAGCGCGTCGTCTGGTACACGAGTTCGCCATCGACAGCACGCCCGGGGCGGGCACCACGGTCACGGTGACCTCCTGGTCGGCCCGCCCGCCCCGGCAGCGTGAGGAGGCCTGATGACGCGCGTGTGGGACGTCCCGGTGCACGACTCGACGCGGGTGCGCGACGCGCGGGTGGCCGCGGAGGGTGCGGCGGCGCTGGCGGGCCTCGACCGGTCGCGCACCGCCGACGCCGCGCTCGTGGCGACCGAGCTGGCGACGAACCTGCTCAAGCACGCGCGCGGCGGACAGCTTCTCGTGGAGGCGGTCCCCCTGCCGAGCGGGTGGGCGGGGAGCGTCGTCGTGCAGATCGCCGCCGTCGACCACGGGCCGGGTATGTGCGACGTCCCGGCCGCCCTGGGCGACGGGTTCTCCACGGCGGGCTCGCTGGGCGCCGGTCTGGGCACCTGCCGGCGGCTGGCCGACGACTTCGACCTGCACAGCGTCCCGGGCCGCGGGACGGTCGCGCTGGCCCGGATCGGCGGCGCGGCCAGGACCCGCGGCCGCCGAGAGCCGGCTCCCGCGCGGGACGACACCCCCACGCCGAGCGACGACGCCTCCTGTCCCCCCGCCCCTGTCTCCGCTCGGGTCGGTGGCGTCAACATCCCCTTCAGGGGGGCCGAGTGCTCCGGGGACGCCTGGACCTGCGTCCGCGACGGCGACCTGCTCACGCTGATGCTGGCCGACGGGCTGGGGCACGGACCCGAGGCGGCCCGTGCCTCGACGGCGGCGGTGGACGAAGTACGGCGCGCCGCCCACCTCCCGCCGGCCGAGCTGCTGCGCCGTCTCGACGGCGCGCTGCGCCGTACGCGGGGCGCCGCGATCGCGGTGGCCCAGCTCGACGAACGGGCCGCGCGGCTGCGGTTCGCCGGCATCGGCAACGTGGGGGCGCGGCTGCGCGAGGGCGACTCCTGGCGCCACCTGGTGTCCCGGCCCGGCATAGTCGGCGTGCACCGGCCCGCGAGCCTGCCCGAGACCGAGGCGGTCTGGGCCGCGGACCGCCTCCTCGTCCTGCACAGCGACGGGCTGCCCAGCCGCTGGGCACCGCCGGCCGGCCCCCGCCTGCTCCGCGCCGACCCCGCGGTCACCGCCGCCGTGACGGTGCGAGACGCCGGCAGCTCCGCCCGCCCGGTGCGTGACGACACCGCCGTGGCCGTCCTGTCCCCGACCCCGCCGGACCGCCCATGAAGCGCACCTGGCAGATCAGCACCGTCACCGAGGCGGCACGCGCGCGTATCACCACCGCGCGGGTGGCCACCGCCTACGGCGTGCCGCCGATGGAACGCACCCGGCTGGCCACCGCGCTCAGCGCGCGGCTGCGCCGGTGTCTGACCAAGGGCGGCGCCTGGCGGCTCACCCTGACGGCGGACCGGGGCTCGCTGCGTGTCGAGGTCGCCGCCTCCCCCGCCGACGGCGAGCCGCCGTGGTTCGCCACGGTGCCCTGCCCGGAGTCGACCGCGGCCACCGTCTGCGACACGGTGACGGGCGACGCCGACGCCCTCTCGGAGGCCCTGCTCGGCGCCGACGAGGACACCGCCCTGGTACTGGAGCGACTCGCCGAGCAGGAGGAGCTCGTCGCCTTCCACCGGGAGGAGCTGCACCAGACCAACCAGGGGGTCCTGGCCCTGCACGCGGACCTGGACGCGGCCGGCCGGGCGCAGCGCGAGGCCTTCGCGGCGGAGCGCGCGGCACGCCGGGAGGCGGAGAACGCCCGCCGCAGGCTGACGTTCCTGGCCGACGCCAGCGCGGCGCTGACGGCCTCCCTCAACCCCGAGGAGATCGTGCGGCGGCTGCCCGATCTCCTGGTGCCCGAGTACGCCCGCACGGTCGACGTCTGGCTCTTCGACTCCGAGAACGAGCGGAGCCCGTCCGTTCCGCGTCCGTCGGCCGCCGTGCTCGCGGCCCGCACCGGACGGCCGCAGTACGCGGCAGCGCAGCCGGGGGGACTGCCCGGGGTGGACGACCAGCCGCCGTCGGCACTGCGTCCCACCCGGCCCCTGCTGTGTGTGCCGCTGCCGACGCGCCGCGCGCCCCTGGGTGTGCTGACGCTGACCCCGCCCGGTGATCGCTGGAACCCGGACGACGCCGTCATGCTCCTGGAACTCACCCGGCGGGCCGGCAGCGCGCTCGACAACGCCCGTCGATTCGAGCACAACCGCGACATCGCCGAGACCCTCCAGCGCGCCCTGCTCACCGATCTGCCGACCACTGCGGGCCTGCGACTGGCGGCCCGCTATCTGCCGGCGACGTACGGACTGAACATCGGCGGCGACTGGTACGACGCGTTCCGGCAGCCCGACGGCAGCCTGATCACCGTCATCGGCGATGTGACCGGGCACGGGCTGCACGCGGCGGTGATGATGAGCCAGCTGCGCACCGCGCTGCGCGCGTACGCCGTCGACGGCGGCAGCCCGGGCGTGCTGCTGACCCGACTGCACACGTTCCTGCACCACCTCCAGCCCGATCTGTACGCGACCGCCGTGATCGCCCGCTTCCAACCCGGCGAGCCCGTGCTGACGTGGGCGGCCGCGGGTCATCCGCCGCCCGTGCTGCGGGGCCCGGACGGGCGGGTGCGCACGCTGGACGCCAAGCCGGGGGCGATGCTGGGCATCCCGCTGCACCAGGAGATCCACGACCACACGGAGCCGCTGGAGCCGGGGTCCACGCTGGCGCTCTACACGGACGGGCTGGTCGAGCGGCGGGCCCTGGGCATAGACCTGGGGATCGAGCGGCTGGCGGCGACGCTCGGCGCGTTCCCTGCCGAGGAGCTGGACGCGGACCTGGACGGCGCGGCGGAGCGCATCCTGGACCCGATGCTGAGCGACTCCGAGCGTGACGACGACGTGTGTCTGCTGCTGTGCCACATCGACAGCCTGCTCGGCGGCGAGATCGCCAGCCACGTCCGGACCAGGTCCTGACGGGTGGTCAGCCATCCGTCTCCACGGGCCCGCGCCTCGTCACGCGTGCCCGCTGGAACGCGAAGAGTCCGTGTGCCAGGGCGGTGCGCTCGGCCGGGGTCATGGCCTCGAACACGGACGCGAGGCGCCGTACGCGCTGCTCGGTGACGTCCGTGAGGAGACGCTGTCCGTCGGCGGTCACCACGAGCTGCACCTCGCGCCGGTTGTGCGGCTGGACGGTCCGCTCCAGCAGCCCCGCGGCCTCGAGCCGGTCGCAGAGACGGCTCGCGGTGGGCAGGCCGACGCCGAGGTGCTCGGCCAGTCCCGTCATGTTGAGTTCCGGTCGGCGCCGGACCGTGCGCAGGGCGAGCAACTGCCGGGCAGGCAGCCGGTGTCTGCTCTCGTCCGCCGCCGTGAGCCAGCACGCCACCAGGCTCTCCACCGCGTCGGCGATCTGTCCGGCCTGTGTCCGACGGCTCTCCCCCCGGCCGTCGTCGGAGCCGTCCGCGCACCCCACCGCCACTATCCTCCGGCTTCCGCACTTGTCATGTACGTCGGCCTACCCGAAGGGCACGCGCGTACACGGGCCCATCAGCGGGTACGACGGTGGCCTCAGGAGAAACGTTCGTCTGCATGCCTCGCCCGGCTGGCGGAACCCGTCCGGTCGCGGTGGGATCGATGAGGTGCGAAGGGCCCGCGGGCGGGGCACGCGCATGAGGTCGGGGCAGACCGCCTGGAGCCGCAGAAAGGGATGGACATCGTGACACGACCCAGGATCCTGGTAGTGGGCGCGGGCTTCGCGGGAGTGGGGTGCGTTCGACGTCTGGAACGCAAACTCGCCGCCGCGGAGGCCGACGTCACCTTGGTGACACCGTTCGCCTACCAGCTCTATCTGCCGCTGCTGCCGCAGGTCGCCTCGGGGGTGCTGACGCCCCAGTCGATCGCTCTGTCGTTGCGCCGCAGCAAGAAGTACCGCACCCGGATCATTCCGGGCGGCGCGATCGGCGTGGACCTCAAGTCGAAGGTCTGCGTGATCCGGACCATCACCGACGAGATCGTCAACGAGCCGTACGACTACATCGTGCTGGCTCCCGGCAGCATCACCCGCACGTTCGACATCCCGGGGCTGACCGACCACGCCTTCGGGATGAAGACCCTCGCGGAGGCCGCGTACGTCCGCGACCACGTCATCACCCAGCTCGACCTGGCCGACGCCAGTCACGACCCCGCCGAGCGGGCCTCGCGACTGCAGTTCGTGGTCGTGGGCGGCGGCTACGCCGGCACCGAGACCGCCGCCTGTCTTCAGCTGCTCACCCGCAACGCGGTCAAGCGCTATCCGCGGCTGGACCCGAGCCTGATCAAGTGGCATCTGATCGACATCGCCCCGAAGCTGATGCCGGAACTCGGCGACAAGCTCGGCCGCAGCGCCCAGGAGGTGCTGCGCAAGCGGGGGATCGACATCTCGCTGGGGGTGTCCATCGCCAAGGCGGGCCCGGAGGAAGTCACTTTCACCGACGGGCGGGTCATCCCGACCCGGACCCTCATCTGGACGGCGGGCGTCGTGGCGAGCCCGCTGATCGCGACGCTGGGCGCGGAGACGGTCCGCGGGCGGCTCGCCGTCGAAGCGGAGCTGAACCTGCCCGGGAACGACGGGGTGTTCGCGCTCGGGGACGCGGCCGCCGTACCCGACAAGGCCAAGGGCGACGAGGGCGCGGTCTGCCCGCCGACCGCGCAGCACGCGATGCGGCAGGGCAAGGTCGTCGCCGACAACGTCATCGCGACGCTGCGCGGTCAGTCGATGCAGCCGTACGTGCACAAGGACCTCGGCCTGGTCGTCGACCTCGGCGGCAAGGACGCCGTCTCCAAGCCGCTCGGCATCCCCCTGCGGGGGCTGCCCGCGCAGGCCGTGGCCCGCGGCTACCACTGGTCGGCGCTGCGCACGGGCGTGGCCAAGGCCCGGGTGCTGACGAACTGGACGCTCAACGCGGTCGCGGGCGACGATTTCGTGCGCACCGGCTTCCAGGCGCGCAGGGCGGCGAAGCTGAAGGACTTCGAATACACGGACAGCTATCTGACGCCCGAGCAGGTGCGGGCGCACGTCGAGGGCTCGGGCCCCGGGAAGGAGTGACGCCGGCGGCAGAGCACGGCGGCGTGCGGGCGGCGGCCCGGTCGTTCGGTGCACGGTGGCGGGATCGGGTCGCGGCGTCCGATCCCGGGCTGCTGCGTCTGGCGGCCGGGCTGCGGACGGTCGGCGCGATCGCCCTGACGCTGGCCGTGCTCTCGCTGCTGGACGCGGACGTCTCGCATCTGGTGGCGGGGGCCATCGCCGCGATGGTCGCCACGTTCGCCGTCCGGGAGCAGCAGCGCGGGCCGCAGGCCGTGACGCTGGCGCTGGGCCTGCCGGTCGCGCTGGCCTCGGTGTCGCTGGCGGCGCTGCTCAGCTCCCGGGTGGTGGCCGGTGACATCTTCTTCGTCGCCCTGATCTTCTGCGCGGTCTACGGCCGCCGGTTCGGCGACCGGGGCACCGCGCTCGGGCTGATCGGGTTCCAGGTCTACTTCCTGTCGCTGTTCGTCGGCGTCGGGACCTCGACCCTGCCGGGGTACTACGGGGTGATCGCCGTCGCCTTCGCGTGCAGCGCGGTGGCGCGCTTCGTGCTGGTGCCCCAGACCCCGACCGGGATCCTGCAGCGGCTGCGGCAGGCCTTCCGGGCGCGGCTCGCGCAGTTGCTCGACGCCCAGCTCGATCTGCTCGACGCCGGCCCGGACGACGTGGACCGGGCTCTCGCCCATGTGCGCGAGGGCACCGCCCGGCTGCACGAGACGGCCATGATGATCCAGGGCCGGCTGGAGGAGGGCACCCGGGACGAGGCGGTGGCCCGGCTGGTGCAGCGCCGGATCGCCGACGCCGAGATCGCCGCCGAACGGCTGGGCCTGCTCCTGCTGACGGCCCGCAGCGCCGAGCGGGCCCACACCCTGACCCTGCACCTGCCGGGCGCGCCGCTGCCGGAGGGCGGCCATCTGCCCGTGCGGGACGAGGCTCTGGACACCCTGCGCCGCGATCTGCGGGCCCTGCGGCTGCTCGTACGGCACCCCGTCGTGGAGGTCTCGGGGACGGCGCCGGCGCTGGTGCGCAACCGGCTGCTGGGGTACCGGGAGGAGGAGAACCTGCCGAAGGCGTCGCCGGCCGTGCAGGACGTCTTCCGGGGCGTCGGCGAGGCGGCGCGTGCGGTGCTGGGGCTGCGGATCGCGCTCGACGGGCCCCAGGACGAGTCCGACGACAGTCCCGAGACGGCCCGCTCCCGCGAGGAGCTGGACGCGGAGGACGCCGCGATCGGCGGGGCCGAGGAGGGCGAGGGGACGGCGGGGGAGGCCACGGGGCTGCGGCGGCCCACCACCCGGGCCGCCGTACAGGTCGCCGTCGGGTCGTCGCTGGCCATCGTCGGCGGCGAGCTCCTGTCCTCGCACCGCTGGTACTGGGCGGTGCTGACCTGCTGGATCGTGTTCATCAACACCGCCTCCACCGGCGAAATCCTGGTCAAGGGCTACCGGCGGCTGCTGGGCACCGTGCTCGGCGTGGTCGCGGGCATCGTGCTGGCCGGGCTGGTCGGGCATCACACGCGGACGGCGTTCGCGGTGGTGCTGCTGTGCGTGTTCGCGATGTTCTACTCGGCGCCGCTGTCGTACACGCTGATGTCGTTCTTCGTGACGGCCGCGCTGGGGGTGCTGTACACGCTGCTGCACACCTACAGCCTGTCGGTGCTGGTGCTGCGGGTGGAGGAGACGGCGCTGGGGGCGGCCTGCGGGATCGGCGCGGCCGCGCTGGTGCTGCCGGTGAACACCGACCGGCGGACGAACGAGCTGCTGACGACCGTGCTCGACCGGCTGACCGATGTCACCGAGGCGGCCGTGGAGCAGCTGAGCGGCGGTCCCCCGGCCGACCTGCTGGACCGGGCCCGTGACCTGGACCAGGCGCTGGCCGACCTGCGGGCCGCCACCCAGCCCCTGACGCATCCGGTCACGCCGCTGCGGACCCGGCGGGACACCGCTCGCTATGTCGTCGCGCTCCTGGAGACCTGTGCGTACCACGCGCGGTCCCTGGCGGCCACGGCCGAGCTGCTGCCGACGCATCCGTCGATCGCGGCGGACCCGCGGCTGCGCCGGGCCGGGCAGCGCATCCTGCACAACGTCGGGGCGATCGCCGCGCGCGTCGCGGAGGTGCGGAGCACCGTCGAGGTGCTGACCGGGCCGAGCATCGCCTCGCTGCTGAAGCCGGGCGTGCCGGGTACACCGCGCTACGGCCGGGTGACCGACCGGGTGCTGCGGCACCTTCAGCGCCTGGACGAGGCGGTGGTCGGCCTCGCGCGCCCGCTCGGGGCGCCGGTGGCGCCGCCGAAGTGAGTGCGGGGGTCGGGCAGGGCCCGGGGGACGGGCGGTGGCCCGGCCGCCCCGGCGGCTGCAGCTGGTTCAGAACTCCGTTGACATACCGCTCGCCGCCGCGATGCCCCGCAGCTCGTCGGTGTCCCGCTGGCGCTGCTGGATGCAGCCGGCGATCTCGGCGAGGCGGGTGGGGTCGGACGCGGTGGCGGCGTCGGTGACCACGCGGACCGGGCCGGTTCCGTCGACATCGATCTCCACCAGCTGGTTGTCCAGCCGGCCGGTGACCGCGGTGGCGAGGACCAGCGCGGCCTCGTCGCGGACCTCCTGGGGCAGATGCTGGGTGTCCTCCGGATCGAGAGCGAAGTCGAGACTGCCCGGTGGCTGTTCGTCGAGGGCACGCAGCGCGGGGGCGACGACCTTCAGCAGGAGCTGGTAGTCCTCGCTGTCCATGCGGACGCGCAACAGATCGAGGTACATGTCCACGGGCCGTCCGTCGGGCGGGAACTCTGGTTCGTTCATCTGCTCCGGGTTCCCACGCAGGCGGACGTCAGACCTTGCGCCAGCGTGCCATCGCGAGGGAGAACAGACCGAAGAGCACGAGACCGGCCGCGACGCAGGCCAGCAGGCCCGGTCCGACGGGTGTGCCGGCGAACGAGCGGAGGGTGTCGTCCAGCCCCTTCGCCCTGTTCGGCCGGTAGTCGACGGCGGCCCGTACGGCGAAGGCTCCCGCGGCGGCGAACACCAGGCCGCGGGCCGCGCCCCCGCCCACACCGGTGATGTCCACCAGCCGGCGTACGCGCGCGGACATCTCCCAAAGCCGCAGGTCCTTCCGGTAGGTCCGCATGACGGCGCGGGCGCCGATCCACGCGCCGGCGACGACGATCCCGGCGCCGGCGGCGCCCACGATCCACTGCCCGGCGGGAAGCCCCAGCACCTGGGCGGTGACGTCCCGGGACTGCTCGTCGCTCGAACCGCCTCCGTCGCCCGATCCCGCGGCGAAGGCGAGGACGGAGTAGGCGACGAAGGAGTAGAAGGCGCACCGGACGACCGCCAGCAGCCGCTTCCGGGCGCTGCGGCCGTCGGTTCCGGCACTGCCGAAGACGGCCTCGGACAGCCGCCACAACGCCATCCCGACCAGCCCGACGCCCAGCGCCCACAGCAGTACGGCGCCGAAGGGTTTCTCCGAGATCTCACCGAGGGCGCCCTGGCGGTCGGCCTGCTGCCTGCCGTCGCCGAAGGCGATCTGCAGGGCCAGCACGCCGACCAGTAGATAGATCACGCCACGTGCGGTGAGCCCGGCCCTGGCGGCACCGTTCGTCACCGACCCCCGGGCCGCCCGCTCCGCCTCGACCCGGCCGCTGCGTGCCAGAGCGCTGGTGTCCATGCCGACCTCCCGGAAGTGTCCCGAACCTTCGCCGATTCCGGATGCCCCCGCTCAGGCCGGACACACTCGCCTTGCGGCGCGGCCTTCACGCCCCCGGCCGACGGCCGCCCCGGACGCGGCCGAGGGCGTGCAGGTACTCCAGGGCGTCCAGGAGCACCGTGCGTTCGTGCCAGGCGAGCCAGCGGCCGGCCTCGGCGCCGAGGGCGTCCAGGGTCTTCAGCTGGGACGTGCGCAGCTCGCGCAGGGAGTGTTCGACGTGGGCCGAGACCATGCCGACGCACACGCCGGTCGCCGAGGTCAGGGGCACGCTGTGACAGGCCCTGCTCCCGGCGGCGAGGATGGCCGCCCGGGCCGGTTCGGTGAACACCGGGTCGCTCTCGACGTCCCGCACGGTGACCTGCGTGAGGTCGCGGGCGGCCTTCGCACAGGACGTGCCGGCCTCGCCGACGTGCTCGAAGAAGTCGACGAAGTCCTCCGTGAGGCCCGTGTGCCGCTCGATGCGCAGGCCTCCCCGGACCCGGTCGACCGTCTGCACGTTGCCCATGTCGGTGTCGACCACGGCGAGCGTGCGGTCCAGCACGGCGCCGAGCACCGCGCCGCGGCTGCGGCCGCCCGCCGATTCGTCCGGCATGAAGCCGAGGGCGGGCTCCGGTCTGCGGACCCGGCGGGGGAACCACAGCACGGTCCGGCCGTCCGGACGCGGGGTCGTCACCAGGACCCCGGCCAGGGTGCGCATCTTGACGTTGAACCGCTGCGAGACCTGCCGCATGAGCGTGAACGCGCCGTCCCCGTCGGCCAGGGCGTAGCGCTCCTGGAGCATGCCCTGCGCCTGGGAGATCAGCGGGTGGGCGCGGGACCGGGCGCGCAGGTCGCGCACCTCGGCGCGCAACCGTTCCAGTTCGGCGCGCTCCGGGTCCTCGTCCGCCGTTCGGGGTGCAGCCGCGGTCATGGAACCTCCGTCGGGTCGGCCCTCACGCGGTCGCTGCCCGCCGAGTGTCCGGCGCACCACAGCGGCCGCTCGCGTCACGCCTGCCCCGGCCACCGGGACGTACACGTGGGGATCGTCAGCGCAGCGCCTCCTGGCGCACCCGCTCGCAGCTGCGGCTGATCAGCCGGGAGACGTGCATCTGGGAGATGCCCAGCCGGTCGGCGATCCTGCTCTGTGTCATGTCCTCGAAGAAGCGCATGTAGAGGATGGCGCGCTCGCGTTCCGGCAGCCGGCGCAGGCTTTCCTTCGCCGACTCGCGGTCGACCACGACGTCGAAGGATGAATCGGGGTCGCCGAGGGTGTCGGCGAGGCTGTAACCGTCGTCGCCGGCCGGGAGTTCGGCGTCCAGCGACAGGGTGCTGAAGCTCTCCAGGGCCTCCAGGCCGGCGGTCACCTCGTCCTCGGTGAGCCCGGTGTGGGCGGCGATGTCGGCGGCCGAGGGCTCGGCCGCGCCCGGGTTCTGGGTCAGTTCCCGGCGGGCGACGCGCACCTTGTTGCGCAGTTCCTGTACCCGGCGGGGCACGCGCAGCGCCCACATGCGGTCCCGGAAGTGCCGCTTGATCTCCCCGGTGATGGTGGGCACGGCGTAGCTCTCGAAGGCCCCGCGGTCGGGGTCGAAGCGGTCGACGGCCTTCACCAGTCCGAGGGCCGCCACCTGCCGCAGGTCCTCGATCGCCTCGCCCCGGTCGCGAAAGCGGCCGGCGATCCGGTGGGCCATCGGCAGCCACGCGGTGACGATCTCGCCGCGCACGGCGTCCCGCTCCGGCCCCTCCTCCAGGGTGACGAGGCGGGCGAACCGGCTCGCGGTGTCGGGCGCGTCGGCGTGGGTGCGTCGTAGCTGTGCGGTGGTGGGGGCGGATGCGGCGGCGGGCGCGGGTGCCGCGGTGGGCGTGGACACGGTGGGACGGTTTGTCGACATGTCGATAGCCATACAGAATCGCTCCTGAACGGTGGTGTCAGGGATTGGCGACGGGGCGGGCTCCGGCCAACCGGGGCGCGTGCAGCGCCCCGGAGCGGACAAACCGCTCCCGTCGGCGCGCCTCCGGTCCGAAGCACGAACCTCCGTCTGCCCTGCCCCTGGAGGAACAAACTCCGCCTACGGAAAGGCATTTCGCGGGATCCTCGGTCGGCGTGCCGGGCCGGTCGCGGCGCGGGGGCGGTTCAGAACACGGGGACCACAGCGGTGATGCGCTTGCCGCCGGAGGGCAGGCCGGACACCCGGACGTCGCGGGCCAGCCGGCAGACGATCGGCCAGCCGCGGCCGCCGGTACGCCATCGCCCCTGGTCGTCACCCCCGCCGGCGACGATCGGCAGCCGGTCGCTGCGGTCGCTGACGGAGACGCGCACGGCCCGCCCGTCCACGTCGACGTCGAATCCGGTGACGCCGCCGCCGTGGAGGATGGCGTTGGTCGTGAGCTCGGAGGCGACGAGCAGCGCGTCCGTGAGGGCCTCCTCGTCGTACGAGCAGCCGGTGGCACCGCACAGCCCGCTCACCGCACGGCGCACGGCGCTGCGGACGTCGGCCGGCCGGCACTGCTCGCGTCCTCCGCACCGGAACGGGCCGTCCGGCGCGTCCACGCGGTCGGTCGAGTCGTTCGTACGCATCCCTTCGCTCCCCTGACAGTTGCCGACTGGTCGATGGTCGTCTCCTTTTCGGCTGGCCCTCTCCGCGGCGGCCAAACCTCTCGGACAAGGAGCAATCGACCCGCCGGGACGGGGTACGCGAAGGACATGACGGATGTCGTGGACTCGGACGAACTGCTGCGGCGCATCCAGCGGGCCAGGGCGTGCGCCCGGGAGGAACTGCTGGCCTGCCGGGCCCGGAGCGCGGACCTCGCACAGGCCGACACGGACGGAGCGCGAGACGCCCGGGTACGGGCCCTCGCCTACGAGGCCGTACTCAGGGTGCTGGACGAGATCGTGACGCCCGGCCGACAGTGAAAGAGGTCACGTAACCGGCTTTCGTGTACGCGAAATCTCCTTGAATGGTTTACGGTCCATTCATACGTGGTGGGCGGGGTCGATGGCACCCCTCCTCCGTGCGCCACCCCCTTGCCGCCCTGGCTGGCTTCCCCCGTCCAGCCAGGGCTTTTCCATGCCCTCCTGCGGAAAGTGCCGTCCGCCGAGGTGCCCGGAGCGTCGGCAGCGGCTGAAATGGGAAGGGGAAAGCCCCCATCGATCGCCGGCGAGGAGCCCCGCGCCATGACCAAAGCGACCAAGCTGCTGACCGCCCTCCCCCCGCCCCAGCGCCAGCACCTGATGGAGCTCGCCCGCGAGGTCTCCTTCCCCGAGGACGCCCGGATCTTCGAGGCCGGCGGCACGGCCGACCGTTTCTGGGTCATCCGGTCCGGCGCGGTCTCGCTCGTCCAGCAGGTGACGACCCTGCGGCGGGTCACCGTCGCGAGCCTCGGCGCCGGCGACCTGCTGGGCTGGTCGTGGCTGTTCCCGCCGTACCAGTGGGACTTCGGCGCGGAGGCCTTCAGCCCCGTGCGGGCCTACGAGTTCGAGGCGCAGCCGGTGCTCAAGCTGTGCGAGGAGGAACCGGCCCTGGGGTTGTCGCTGGTGCGGATCGTGGCCGAGATCCTCGCGCACCGGCTGGAGATGACCCGCGGCAAACTCATGGAGCAGTACGGGACGCAGCGGCGCGGCGTGCTGTAGACCGGTCCTGTGGACTGAGCGGGAACGCCAGAACGCGCTCGTACTCAGTCAACGCCGGCAGTTCCCACCCCACCCGTGCCGGATGCGTCCGGCACCGGCTCAGATGCGGTACCGGCGCAGCGCGGGCACCCCGGCCGCCAGACCCAGCATCACCGCGACGACCAGCAGCCCACCGCCCGCGACGGCGGCGCGGGGCCCGAAGGCGGTGCCCGCCGTGCCGTGCAGGACGTCGGCGAGGCGTGGGCCGCCCGCGACGACGACCGTGAAGACGCCCTGCATCCGACCGCGCATCTCGTCGGTGGCCGCGGAGAGCAGGATGGCTCCCCGGAACACCATCGAGACCATGTCCGCGACGCCCGCGACGGCCAGGAACACCACCGCGAGCCACAGACTGCCACTCAATCCGAACCCGGTGATCGCGGCGCCCCAGGCGACGACCGCGCCGATGACCATCCAGCCGTGCCGGCGCGCCCGCGAGAACGTCCCGGAGAACAGTCCGCCCAGCACCGCGCCGATGGGGATCGCCGCGAACAGCAGGCCGAGGGCGAGCCCTTCGCCGTAGGAGGCGTACGTCTCGGCGGCGAGCTGCGGGAACAGGGCGCGGGGCATGCCGAAGACCATGGCGATGACGTCGGCGAGGAAGGACAGCAGCAGGACCTTGTGCCGGGATATGTAGCGGAACCCTTCCGCGATCTCGCGCACCCCGGCGCGCCGGGCGGTCGTGCTCGCCAGTGGGGGCAGCGCGGGCAGGCGGACCACGGCCCACAGCGTCACACACAGCGCGACGGCGTCGAGGAGGTACAGCTCGGGCAGGCCGATGACGGGGATCAGGGCGCCGGCGAGCAGCGGGCCCGCGACCAGGCCGGTCTGCATGACCGTCGAGCCGAGGGCGTTGGCGGCGGCCAGTTCGTCGGCGGGGACCAGGCGGGCGACGGAAGCGTTGCGGGCGGGCGCGTTGAGGCCGAAGAACGCCTGCTGGGTGGCGAGCAGCACCATCAGCACGGCCACCGAGTCGAGTCCGGTGACCGCCTGGAGCCAGAACAGCACCGAGGTGACGGCGATACCGCTGTTGGTGACCAGCAGCAGTTTGCGCCGGTCGACGGTGTCGGCGACCGCGCCGCCCCACAGCGCGAACAGCACCATCGGCACGAGTCCGGCGAGGCTGGCGTAGCCGACCCACGCCGAGGAGCCGGTGATGTCGTAGATCTGCTTGGGCACGGCGACGGCGGTGAGCTGGCTGCCCACGGCCGTGACGATGGTCGAGGACCACAGCCGCCGGTAGGCCGGCCGGCGCAGGGGACGGGTGTCCATCGCCCAGCGGTGCCGGCCGCGCCGAGGCCGGTCCCGCGGGCTCGCGTCGGCCTTGTCGGCCGTGGGTGCGGTGCCGCTCTCGCTCGTGTCCACACGCTTCCTGGTTGCTCGTTACATCTTTCGGGTCCGGGGGTCACTATCCCAGCAACTCCTGTGGTTTCGCCGCCCCTGTGGACATGCGATCTCACATTCCGGACCCGGCCGCCGGGCTCCCGTCACTCAGGTCCCCGCGAGGAGCGTCACGCCGAGAGCGATCATCGTGGCGGCTACGAGAGCGTCCAGGACGCGCCAGGCTGCGGGGCGGGCCAGGAAGCGGCTGAGCAGCCGGGCGCCGAAGCCCAGCGCGGCGAACCAGCACACGCTGGCGAACGCGGCGCCGAGGCCGAAGGTCCAGCGCAGCGGGCCACGGTCGGCCGCGATGGAACCGAGCAGGAAGACGGTGTCGAGGTAGACGTGGGGGTTGAGCCAGGTCATCGCCAGACAGGTCAGCACGGCCCGTCGCCGTGAGCCCGCGGCCTCCCCCTCCGCCGCCAGGGCACCCCCGGCCCGGAACACCCGCCGGGCCGCCAGGACCCCGTAGCCGAGCAGGAACAGACCGCCGATCCAGCCGACCGCGGCCAGGGCCCCGGGCCAGGCCACCACCAGCGCCCCCACCCCGCCGACCCCGAGGGCGATGAGCAGGGCGTCGGAGAGGGCGCAGATCCCGACGACGGCGAGGACGGCGTCCCGCCGGATCCCCTGGCGCAGGACAAAGGCGTTCTGGGCGCCGATGGCGACGATGAGCGAGAGACCGGTGCCGAAGCCGGCGGCCGCGGCGGCGAGAGCGTTGGACATGACGTCCACGCTAGGGAAACGATCACTGGACGTACAGCTAAAGATTCTTACGTATCATTAGCCATTGTGATGAGCGGATGATGACGGACCTTCCCCTCGACCAGGTGCGGACACTGCTCGCCGTGGTGGACGAGGGCACCTTCGACGCGGCCGCCGCCGCCCTGCACGTGACGCCCTCGGCGGTCAGCCAGCGCGTCAAGGCACTGGAACAGCGCACGGGCCGGGTCCTGTTGTTGCGCACCAAGCCGGTACGGCCGACCGAATCGGGCGAGATCGTCGTGCGGTTCGCCCGCCAGCTGGCCCGACTGGAACGCGACACGCGGTCCGAGCTGGGCATGAGCGGCGAGGGAGAGCCGACACGCGTGACGGTCGCGGTGAACGCGGACTCCCTCGCCACCTGGTTCCTGGCCGCCCTGACCCGGGTGGCACAGGAACCGCGGCTCTGTTTCGAACTGCACCGCGAGGACGAGACCCGCACGGCGGAACTCCTGCGGGAGGGGCTGGTGATGGCCGCGGTGACCTCGTCGCCCGAGGCCGTGACGGGCTGTTCCGTGCGTGCGCTGGGCACGATGCGCTACCTGGCCGCCGCGAGCCCAGACTTCGCGATCCGCCACCTCGCCGACGGCCCGATGCACGAGACCCTGGCCCGGGCACCCGTGATGACCTTCGACCGGAGCGACGACCTTCAGGACGTGTTCATGCGCGGGCTGCGCCACGGCTCCGGCGGCGCCGGCACGGTACGACACGCCGTGCCGACCTCGGAGGGCTTCGTCGCCTCGGTCGCCGCCGGCCTCGGCTGGGGCATGGTGCCCAAGGTGCAGGCCGAACCGCTCCTGCGCTCCGGCCGCCTGGTCTGCCTCGCTCCCGATCGCCCCCTGGACGTCCCCCTGTACTGGCAGCAGTGGAAGCTCGACTCGCCCGCGCTGGCGGCGGTGGCGGACGCGGTGACGGCGACGGCGGCTCGCACCCTCAGGAACTGAGCCGGGTCAGCGTCGCCTGCGCGCTGTCCAGGAGCATCTCGAGCGCCGTCGGATAGGCGCTGGTCAGCATGTGGGTCGACAGCAGCGGGGCCGCCTCGGCGATCCGGGGGTGGGTCTCGGCGGGGAGGCGGGCGTACGTGGAGCGCCACATCGCGTCGTCGGCGCGCTGCGTGGCCCGGGGCAGGGCCAGCGACGCGGCGTCCAGAGCGGCGAACGCCAGGGTCTGGTCGATGAAGGCGTGGTAGATCCGCACGGTGTCCGCCAGCGGGAACCCGGCGGTGCGCAGCACGTCCAGGACGGCCTCGTCGGCGGCGAGCTCGTTGGCCCGGCCGGTCACACGGCTCGCGGTGAGCTGGGCGGCCTGCGGGTGGCCGACGTAGGCGGTGTGGATGCGCAGCCCGATGGCGTGCAGGTCCGTCCGCCACTCCCCCGTCGCCCGCCAGCCGCGCAGCGCCTCGCCGATGAGCGCGTCACCGATGGCGAGGGTCAGCTCGTCCATGCCCCGGAAGTACCGGTACAGGGTGCTGGGATCGCAGTCGAGGGCGAGGCCGAGACGGCGGGCGGTGAGGCCGGTGCTGCCGTGCTCGCGCAGCAGGCGCAGCGCGGTCTCGACGATCAGCCGTTCGGACAGCACGGTGCCGCTCCTGGTGGGCCGGCGCCGGCGCCGCTTCTCCTCGGGTACGACCCGTTTGGCCACGACCCCTCCCGCTCTTGTGCCGACACCCTTTGTCGAGCCCTTATGCCAACGCCATTGACCTTACGTGAGGGCGCGGCGTTGTATCTCCGGCAGGGCCCCGTCGTACACCTTCGTTCGCAACCTCAGATGAGGGAGTTCTCGTCATGCGTGTCCTGCTCGTGGGCGCCGGCGGTGTGGGCACCGCCATCACCCGGATCGCCGCCCGCCGTCCGTTCTTCGAGGCGCTGGTGGTCGCCGACCACGACCCCGCCCGTGCCGTGGCCGCCGTCGCCGCGCTCGACGGCGACGACCGGTTCCACGCCGAGCGCGTCGACGCCGGCGACGAAGGGGCCGTGGCCGCCCTGCTCGCCCGCCACCGCTGCGACGTGCTGCTCAACGCCACCGACCCGCGGTTCGTGATGCCGCTGTTCCACGCGGCGCGCCGCGCCGGGGCCACCTATGTCGACATGGCGATGTCACTGTCGCGACCGCACCCGGAGCGGCCGTACGAGGAGTGCGGGGTCCGGCTCGGCGACGCGCAGTTCGCCGAGGCCGGCGACTGGGCCGGGGCGGGCGTCCTGGCCCTGGTCGGCATGGGCGTCGAGCCGGGTCTGTCGGACGTCTTCGCCCGGTACGCCGCCGACGAACTCTTCGACGAGATCGAGGAGATCGGCATCCGCGACGGTGCGAACCTCACCGTCGCGGGGCACGACTTCGCGCCCTCCTTCAACATCTGGACCACCATCGAGGAGTGCCTGAACCCTCCCGTGGTCTACGAGTCCGACCGCGGCTGGTTCACCACCGCGCCCTTCAGCGAGCCCGAGGTGTTCGACTTCCCCGAGGGCATCGGACCGGTGGAGTGCGTGAACGTCGAGCACGAGGAGGTACTGCTCGTGCCGCGCTGGGTGAAGGCGCGCCGGGTCACCTTCAAGTACGGCCTGGGCCGGGAGTTCGTCGAGACGCTGAAGACGCTGCACCGTCTGGAACTGGACCGCACGGTGCCCGTGACCGTGCCGAGCGCGCAGGGACCGGTGCCGGTCTCGCCCCGGGACGTGGTGGCCGCCTGTCTGCCCGACCCGGCGAGCCTGGGTGAGCTCATGCACGGCAAGACGTGCGCCGGAACCTGGGTGCGGGGCCTGAAGGACGGTGCGCCGCGCGAGGTGTACCTGTACCACGTGGTCGACAACCAGTGGTCCATGGCCGAGTACGGCAGCCAGGCCGTGGTGTGGCAGACCGCCGTCAACCCGGTGGTCGCCCTCGAACTGCTCGCCACGGGCGCGTGGTCCGGCGCGGGCGTGCTGGGCCCCGAGGCGTTCCCGGCCCGTCCGTTCCTCGAGCTGCTGTCGGCGTACGGCTCCCCGTGGGGCCTGCGGGAGCAGTGAACGTCTTGCGGTCCCACGCTGTTTCACTCCGGCCCCTCCGGTGACCCGACCGGGAGCAATCATCCGGAACAGCACGTACGACCAGATCGCAGGTGACTTCGATGGACGACTGGCGACAGCACGCCGCGTGCCGCCGCGAGGACCCGGACCTCTTCTTCCCGATCGGTACCTCCGGGCCGGCGCTGCTGCAGACGGAACAGGCGAAGGCCGTCTGCCGACGCTGCCCCGTGCGGGAGCCGTGCCTGGAGTGGGCCATGGAGACCGACCAGACCCTCGGGGTGTGGGGAGGCACGGACGAAGCGGAACGACGCGCCCTCAGGCGGCGCATCAGGGCACGGCGCAGTTCGTGACGCGAGGCGTCCGCCTCGGCCCGCCCGCCGCTCGGCCCTCGGGTCTCAGCCGTCGCCGGGCGCCGTCGCGGCCGGCAGCCTGAGGGTGAAGACGCTGCCCGCGCCGGGGGTGCCGGCCGCTTCCGCCGTGCCGCCGTGGGCGGCCGTCAGGTGGCGGACGATGGGCAGGCCGAGGCCGCTGCCGCCGGTGCGGCGGCTGCGTGACTTCTCCGCTCGCCAGAACCGCTCGAAGACGTGCGGCAGGTCCTCGGCGGCGATGCCCGTACCGGTGTCGGCGACCTCCAGCACGACCACCTCGCCGTCCCCCCGGGCGGTGAGTGTGACCGTGCCCTCGGCCGGGGTGTGGCGTACGGCGTTGGTGACGAGGTTGCCGAGCGCCTGCCGCAGCCGCACCGGGTCGGCGTCCAGCCAGGGGGCGCCGGCGGTTTCGGTGCGCAGGCGCACACCGGCCGTGTCGGCGGCGACGCGATGGGCGGCGGCGACCTGGGCGAGCAGGTCGTCGGCGGGCACGGGTTCGCGGTGCAGGCGCAGGGTGCCGGCGTCGGCGGCGGCGAGGTCGCGCAGGTCGTCGATGACGCGCTGGAGCACCAGTGCCTCGTCGTGCAGGGCGCCGAGCAGTTCGGTGTCGGGTTCGACGAGGCCGTCGCGGGTGACCTCCAGCCAGCCCCGGATGTTGGTGAGCGGGCTGCGCAGTTCGTGGGCGACATCGCTGACGAGGGCCTTGCGCTGGGCCTCCAGACGCTCCCGGCGTTCGGCGAGATCGTTGAAGGCCTCCGCGAGGATCCCGGTCTCGTCCCGCGTCGTGACGGGCACCCGCGCGTGCCGGTCCGGGGGCTGCTGCGCGGCCTCGGTCAGCGCGCGCAGGGGCCGCACGAGACGGGTGGCGACGACGGCGGTCACGGCGACGGTGACGGCCAGCACCAGTCCGGCCGCGCCGACGACCTTCGCCTTGTTGGCCGTGGACATGTCCCAGCGGGGTGCGGCGCCGCTGTCCCCGACGCCGAGGTACAGCTCGGCGACGGGGGCGACGTAGGGGTCGAGTTGGGCGCGCCGGGCGTCGTCGAGGCAGGCCTGTGCCGCGCGCAGGGACTTGCTGTCGTCGATCTTGGCGAACTTGGCGGTGACCGACGGGGCCATGCTGGTGCCGCTGGTGACGTCGGTCGTCAGGAACAGCGGTGCGAAGTCGTCGAAGCCCACTCGGGTCAGGCATCTGCGGGCGGGCCCCTGGAGCGCGGTGAGTGCCTTCTCCTCGGTCGGGGTCGCGGAGTAGAGCAGGCCGTCGGCGCAGGCCTCGGGCACATGGCCGGCGTCGACGGTGCCGTCGTCGTCGGTGAGGACCGGGCGCCCGCTCGGGGTCCGGGTGACGCTCGTGTCGAAGCCGTGGCGCGCGAAACAGCTCTGCCGTTTGCGGGCCAGGGCGTCGAGCTTGGTGCGTTCGGCGGCAGTCAGCCGGTAGGGGCCGACCGCGCGCGGGTCAATGCCGCTGAGCTGGGCGCCACGCTCGGTGTAGGTGTCGGTGCGCAGAGGGTCGACGGTGGCGGCGGCGCGGGGCGGCAGAGAGGCGCCGTGCGGCGCGGAGTCGGCGACGGGGGTGCGGTCGGTGGTGGTGCGGTCGGTGGTGGTGGTGAGGGCGATGCGCCGGCCGGTCTTCGCGGACAGGGCGCGGACGGTGGCCTCGACGCCCGTCCAGTCGGGGTGGGTGGCCGCGTACCCGCTCAGCTCGGCGAGGATGTCCATGTCGTCGGCGAGGGCCTGCCCCTGCTCCTCGCGCAGGGCGCGGGTGGTGGTGGCCACGGCCAGCCAGGCCGTCGCGGCGACGGAGCACACGGCGATCAGTACGGAGGCGAACAGCAACCGCACCAGCAACCGCTTCCGCAGGGGTATGCGGTTCACGCGCGGCCGCCGCTGAGTTTGTAGCCGATGCCGAACACGGTCAGCAGCCGCACGGGTCTGCGGGGGTCGGGCTCGATCTTCCTGCGCAGGTTCATGATGTGCACGTCGATGGCCCGTTCGGTGGAGGAGCGGTCGAGGCCCCGGGTGCACCGGAGCAACTGCCGCCGGGAGAAGACCCGTTCGGGTTCGGTGGCCATGGCCAGCAGGATCTGGAACTCGGCCGGCGTGCACTCCACCGGCTCGCCGTCGCACCGCACCTCGTGCCGCTCCGGATCGACGGCGAGCCCCGCGGCCCGTGCGACGGGGTCGTCCCGCCGGTCTGCGGCGGCCCGCCCGCTGCGCCGCAGGACGGTGCGGATGCGGGCCATCAGCTCGCGCGGGCTGTACGGCTTGGTCATGTAGTCGTCGGCGCCCAGTTCCAGGCCGAGCAGCACGTCCTCCTCGGCGGCCCGGGCGGTCAGCATCAGCACCGGGATGTCGTCGCCGCGGCGCAGCACCCGGCACACCCCGAACCCGTCGACGACCGGCAGCATGAGGTCGAGGACGACGAGGTCGGGCCGCTCCCGCCGCACCGCGTCCAGCGCGGCCGAGCCGTCGTGCACGACGGTGGCGGTGTGGCCCTCGGCGAGCAGCGAGCGGCGGACGAGTTCGGCCTGCATCGCGTCGTCCTCGGCGACCAGTACATGAGCGCACACGCGGCGACTCCGTTCCTTTTCCTCAGCGGGCCAGAGAGGCGTGGTCACCCATGACGACCACGGGGTGCAGGGCGGGGTCGAGAGCGAGCAGCAGCTCCTTCATGTGCTGCTCCGCGATGCTCACGCAGCCGTGGGTGGGGCCGCCGTGGTCGACGTGCAGCCAGATGCCGCCGCCGCGCCCGGCGCCGAGGGGGCGGGTCCAGTCCAGGGGTGAAGTGCCGGGCCTGCGGTTGTAGTTGATCGCGATCACGTAGTCGAAGGCGCCTTCCAGCGGCTCGCCCTCGAATCCGGTGCCGGGCGAGTGGAAGCCGCTGCCTCGGTCGTACGGCAGCTTCGTGCCGGGGTCGCGCAGCAGTCCGCCCGCGTCGGTGAGTCCGTAGACGCCGATGGGCGAGCGCAGGTCGCCGCCCATGTGATGGTCGCTCCAGCCGCGCAGCGCGTTGTGCGCGGGCCGGCTCTCCCCCGCCCGCCAGCCGGCACCGGTGCGCCGGTAGAGGACGACCGTGGCGACCGGGGAGTCGGGGCCCCGGCCGCTCACCACGACCACCTGGTCCGCGTCGTCCGGCACCGCGGCCCACGTCCTCGTTCCGAGGCCGGGTATCCGCTGCGGCGCCGCCTCCACGGCGACCGCGGGCGTGCTCGGCGTCGCCTCCGTGACGGTGGCGGTGGCGGAGGGCCCGTCGTCGGGTGCGGCGACCGCGCCGCCGCCGCATCCGGTGAGCAGGAGGGACGCGGCGAGCAGCGCGGCACGGGGTCGGTGCGTGATCATGAGTCGATCGTGACCCACAGTTGTTTGGAACTCGTCAGGTTCCGGGCCCGGTTCGGGCTACGGCTTGGTGGGCTTGCCCCGGCTGTACAGCCAGGTCTGGAACAGCGGGCCGAGGTCCTTGCCGGATTCGCGTTCCGCGAGCCGCTCGAACTCGGCGGTGGTGCCGTTGCCGTAGCGGTGTGCGGCCGCCCAGGCGCGCAGGATGCGGAAGAAGCAGGGGTCTCCGACAGCGGTGCGCAAGGCGTGCAGGGTCATGGCGCCGCGGGCGTAGACGGGGGTGCCGAAGATGTTCGCGCCGCCACCGGGGTCGCCGGGCGGGAAGGCCCACAGGCCGTCGGTGGCGGGGCGGGCGTACAGGGCGTCGAAGGTGCTCTGCGCGCTGCCCCCGCCGTGCTGTTCGGCGTAGAGCCACTCGGCGTAGGTGGCGAAGCCCTCGTTGAGCCAGATGTCCTGCCAGGAGGTGAGGGAGACGGAGTCGCCGAACCACTGGTGGGCGCTCTCGTGGACGAGGGTGCTCAAGGAGGGCGCCCGGTCGTACACGGGCCGCGACTGGGTCTCCAGGGCGTAGCCGACGTCCGGGGCGTGGTCGACGATGGAGCCGGCGGCGCGGAACGGGTAGGGCCCGAACAGCCCGCTCTCCCAATCCAGTACGGACGGCAGCCTCTTCAGGACGGGCGCGGCGGCCGTGGCCTCGCGCGGGTCGACGGCGTCGTAGACCTTGAGGCCCGCGCGGGTCGTGTACTGCGTGACCTGGAAATTTCCCACGGTCGCGGTGGCGAGGTAGGCGGCCATGGGTTCTGTCTGGCGCCAGCGGAAGGTGGTCTTCCCGTTGATGGTGCGCTGTCCGAGAAGGACGCCGTTGGCGACGGCGGCGCGGCCCTTGGGGACGGTGATCGTGAAGTCGTAGGAGGACTTGTCGAGGGGGTGGTTGTTGGCCGGGAACCAGGTCATGGCGCCCTGCGGTTCGCCGGCGACGAAGGCCCCGTCGTCGGTGGGGATCCAGCCGTCGAGAGAGCCGTCGGGGTCGGTGACGGGGCCGGGGGTGCCGTCGTAGGTGACGGTGACGCGGAACCGCTCGCCCTTGCGCAGGGCGCGCTTGGGGGTGACGACGAGTTCCTGGCCGTCGCGCCGGTAGTCGGCCTTGACGTGGTCGACGGTCAGGCCGGTGACCTTCAGCCCCTGGAAGTCGAGGTCGAAGCGGGTCAGCCGCTGGGTGGCACGGGCGGTGAGGACGGCCTTGCCGTCGAGGTGGCGGCTGCCCGGGTCGTAACGAAGGGTCAGGTCGTAGTGGGCCACGTGGTAGCCGCCGTTGCCGGCGAGCGGGAAGTAGGGGTCGCCGACGCCTGACGTGCCCGTCGGACCGGCCGCGGTGGCGGGTCCGGCGGCCGTCAACAGCGCCGCCACCGCTAGGGGGACGGTCGCTGCGACGGCTTCGCGGCGGAGGAGGGTGGTGGTCCGTCTGCGGGGGTGAGTCACGTGCGCTCCTGGGGGGGTGGCGTGTGATCAAACCCCTCAAGACTAGGGACTGGGCACCTGGGTTTCCTCCTCATTCAGGTCAAGCCGAGCGGTGCCGACGACCGTCTCCGGCCTAGGCTCGACACCACCCGCCGAACCCGAGGACGGCCCGCCCATGAGTGTCCGTGTACGTCGCGTCTACGACCCGCCCGAGCCCGACGACGGCGTGCGGGTCCTGGTCGACCGGCTGTGGCCGCGCGGTGTGTCCAAGGAAGCGGCCCATGTCGACGAATGGCCCAAGGGCCTCACCCCGTCCGCCGAGCTGCGCCGCTGGTACCACGCGGGCGAGGGGTCGTTCGAGGAGTTCGCGCGGCGCTACGAGGCCGAGCTGGCCGCCCCGGAGGCGGCCGAACTCCTGGATCACGTCCGGGAGTCGGCCGCCAAGGGGACGGTGACACTGCTGACGTCCGCGAAGTCGCCGGAGCGGAGCCACACGGCGGTGCTGGTCCGCCTGTTGGAGGCGGACCGGCGCTGACGGCTCAGCCGGTCTGCTTCGCCGCGGCCCGTCCCGCCGCCCGCCCGGAGAAGAGGCAGCCGCCGAGGAAGGTGCCTTCGAGGGCGTTGTAGCCGTGGACGCCGCCACCGCCGAAGCCGGCGACCTCTCCCGCCGCGTACAGTCCCTCGACCGGCTGCCCGTCGGCGCCCAGGGCGCGCGAGTCGAGGTCGGTCTGGATGCCGCCGAGGGTCTTGCGGGTGAGGACGTGCAGCTTGACGGCGATCAGCGGACCGGCCTCGGGGTCGAGGACGCGGTGCGGGGTGGCGACGCGGCCGAGCCGGTCGCCGATGTAGCGGCGGGCGTTGCGGATGCCCTGGACCTGGGAGTCCTTGCTGTACGGGTTGGCGATCTGGAGGTCGCGGGCCTGGATCTGCCGGCGCAGGCCGTCCACGTCGAGCAGTGCCTTCTCGGTCAGCCCGTTCATCTTCTCGACGAGCTTCTCGAGGGTGTCGGCGATGACGAAGTCCGCGCCCTTGTCCAGGAACGCCTGCACCGGAGCGGGGGCGCCCTTGCCGAGCAATCGGTCGCGCAGAACGGCCTTGCGGTCCTTGGCGGTGATGTCCGGGTTCTGCTCGGAGCCCGACAGCGCGAACTCCTTCTCGACGATTCTGCGGGTGAGGACGAACCAGGAGTGGTCGTACCCGGCGATGTCCTCGGTCGTGCGCAGGTGCTTGAGCGTGTTGAGGGTGTCGTAGCCCGGCAGGCACGGGTCGGGCAGCCGGCGGCCGAGGGCGTCGAACCACAGGGAGGACGGGCCGGGCAGGATGCGGATGCCGTGGCCGGGCCAGATGGGGTCCCAGTTCTGGATGCCCTCGGTGTAGTGCCACATGCGGTCACGGTTGACCAGCCGGGCACCGGCCTCGGCGCTGATGTCGAGCATCCGGCCGTCGACGTAGGCGGGGACACCGGTGACCATCTCGGCGGGCGGGGTGCCGAGGCGCTCGGGCCAGTACCGCCGCACGATCTCGTGGTTGGCGCCGATGCCGCCGCTGGTGACGACCACGGCCTGGGCGGTCAGTTCGAAGTCGCCGATCCGGTCGCGGTTGGAGGCGACGCCGCGTGCGGAGTCGTCGGCGGCGAGCACCGTGCCGCGTACACCGCGGGCGGCGCCGTCCTCGAGGACCAGTTCGTCCACCTGGTGACGGTGGTAGAAGGTCAGCAGCCCGTCCTTGGCAGCCTGCTTGGCGTAGCGGACGAACGGCTCGACGACGCCCGTGCCCGTCCCCCAGGCGACATGGAAACGGGGTACGGAGTTGCCGTGTCCGTCGGCGCGCAGGTCACCGCGCTCGGCCCAGCCGACGGTCGGCACGAAGGAGATCCCGTGCCCGGTGAGCCAGGTGCGCTTCTCCCCCGCCGCGAACTCGACGTAGGCGCGCGCCCAGCGCACCGCCCAGGAGTCCTCGTCCTCGGTCCGGTCGAACTGCGCGCTGCCCTGCCAGTCGTTCCAGGCGAGATCGAAGGAGTCCTTGATGCCGAGGCGGCGCTGCTCCGGGGAGTCGACGAGGAACAGCCCGCCGAAGGACCAGAACGCCTGGCCGCCGAGGTTGGCGGCGTTCTCCTGGTCGACCAGGGCGACCCGCCTGCCCCTGCTGGTGAGTTCGTGCGCCGCGACCAGGCCGGCGAGACCCGCTCCGACGACGATGACGTCCGCGTCCATGGCGACCGTTGCCTTTCTGCCTGAGGTGCTATAGGTGGTTTGCGCTGCCATCGGTCAGCAGCGCGGTGAGCAGTTGCTTGAGCCAGGCACGGGCGCCGTCGGCGTCCTTGTCCAGCAGCAGTTGGACGGTGACCCCGTCGTAGGCGGCGACCACCGCGTGGGCGGCGGAGTCGGTGTCGCCGAGCACGGCGGGCAGGGGGGTGTGGCCGCGCGCCCGGGCCAGCCGGTCGGCGATCGCGCGGCGCAGCCTGGCCCGGTGTTCGAGGAGGGTCTGGGCGACGGCCGGATCGCGGGCGGCGTGCACCAGGAAGTCCGTCTTCACCAGCAGCCAGTCCCGGTCGAGGAGGAGTACCTCGGTGACGCGGTCCACGGAGGCCGGTACGTCGAGGTCGGGACCGTCCCCGGCGAGGGCGTCTGCGACCTGCTCGGCGATGAGGTCGGCGCGTTCCCGGTAGAGGGCGAAGAACAGCTCGTCCAGGCTGTCGAAGTTGGAGTAGAAGGCGCCCCTGCTGTAGCCGGCGGCCTCGCAGACCTCCTCGATGGAGACCCGCCCGAACCCCTTGGCGGAGAACACGGCGAACGCGGCCTCGAGCAGGTTGGCCCGCGTGCGGACCCGGCGTCGGGTGACACGCCCCGTCGACTGGTGCGTCTGCTGCGCGGCCATGGTCGGACCTCCGTTCGATACGCGAATGTATCGGATACATTGATGTATCGAAAGAGTCGGGACGCGCCACAACAACGAACACATTTTCGATTAAGGCGTATTCTGGAGCCATGACCGCGCACCACCTCCAGGGCTCCCTCTTCGACCAGACCGACGAACTGCGCCTCGGCCCCCTCGACGGGACGCGCCGGACCGCACTCGGCGCGGGCGCCTGGATCGACGTGCTGCCGAGCTGGCTCACCGGCTCGGACGGATTGTTCGAACACCTGGCGGCCGAGGTCCCGTGGCGCGCCGAGCGCCGGAAGATGTACGACAACGACGTCGCCGTACCGCGCCTGCTGGCGTTCTACGGCGCGGACGAGCCGCTGCCCCACCCGGTGCTGGAGGAGGCCCGTCGGGCGCTGTCCGCGCACTACGCCGACGAGCTGGGCGAGCCGTTCGTCACCGCCGGGCTGTGCCACTACCGCGACGGCCGGGACAGCGTCGCCTGGCACGGCGACCGCATCGGCCGCGGCGCCCGGGAGGACACCATGGTCGCGATCCTCTCCGTGGGCTCCCCGCGCGACCTGCTGCTGCGTCCGGTGCGCGGGGGCGAGACGGTACGGCGCCCGCTGGGGCACGGCGATCTGATCGTGATGGGCGGCTCCTGCCAGCGAACCTGGGAACACTGCGTCCCCAAGTCCACCCGGGCCGCCGGACCGCGCATCAGCATCCAGTTCCGGCCGCGCGGAGTGCGGTGAAACGGAGCCGACGATACCCGTATCCATACCCCTCGGGGGTACGTACGTTGGTGCCATGACGAACCCACCGGAGCCCGCACCGTCGGCCGCGAGCCGGCCGGGAATCCTTCGCCACCGGCCGGCTCCGGCGGCGGTCGGAGCGACCGCTCCGATCACCTTCGACATGGAGGAGAGCGTCGACCTGGCGCCCGCGCTCGCGGCCTCCGCCCTCGTCCACTTCGCCGCCGCGGCCCTGCGCAGAGCCGCGGCGGCGTGGCCGCTGTTCTTCACGGCCTGCGCCGTCATCTTCGCGACGGAGTTGCTGGACGGCGGCGACGTCGACCCGACCTGGGTGCTGCTCGCACTGGCCGCCCCGCTCCTGGCCCACTCCCTGCGGCCCGGCGCGCTGGACGCCCCGGGCGGCCTGCCCCTCCAGGTGACCGCCATGCTCGCCTTCGGCGGCGCGGCCGCCCTCACCCTGGGGCTGAGGCCGGGGGGACGACGCGACCGCGTATCCGGTGGCCGCCGGCCTGCTCGGCCACGCGCTCCGGGACGCCCGTCACCACCGGATCGACGAGGTGGTGGTCCGCCCGTTCGCCGAGTTCCGCCTCGTCCTGGACGTCCTTCTCGCCGCGCTCGTCGTGGCCGTCACGGTGAACGGCCGAGTGCCGGATGAACGTGCCGCCCCGGCGCACGGAACTGGACGTCCTGCGCGCCCTCGTGGTCGTCGGCCTGGTGTTCTTCCACGCCGCCCTGGTCTTCTCCCCCGACGACGACTTCTACGTCAAGAACCGTGACACGACCGACGTCGTCACCGTCGTCGCCGGTCTCGGTGTGGTGTGGGCGATGCCGATGCTGTTCCTCGTCGCCGGTCTCGGTGCCCGCCACTCGATCGGCCGGCGCGGCCCCGGCGGCTTCGCCCGCGAACGCCTGCTGCGCCTGGGCGTTCCCCTGGTCTTCGCGACGCTGACGATCATCCCGGTCCCGCAGTGGCTGCGGCTGCGCGCCGCCGACCCTGGCTACCACGAGCCGTACGGGCGTTTCTGGCTGCGCTTCTTCGACGTCCGCCTCGACCTCGGCGACTTCCCCTTCGTCCTGCGGGGCGAGCACTTCGAGACCGGTCACCTGTGGTTCGTGGTCCTCCTTCTCACCTTCTGCCTGCTTCTCGCTCCGGTCGCGGGCCTGCTGGCGTCCGGGTCGAGGCGGGCGGGCGACGCGGTGGAACACCGGCCGGGCCTGCTGCTCCTGCCCGCCCTCCCGCTCGCCGCGATCGACTCCCTCCTGGGCATGGAGGAGAGCTACGCCGGCTGGAACCGCTGGGCGTACCTGCTGTTCTTCGGCTACGGCTACGCGCTGTCCGACGACGAGCGGATCCGCGCGGGGACGCGCCGGGTGGCCGTGCCGGTGGGCGTGCTCGGGGTCGTGCTGTTCCTGGCCACCTCCCCCGGGTTCATGACCGCGGACGACCCGTTCACCGACCGGACCCCGCTCGCGCTGCTCACCCGGGCACTGTTCGGCGCGGCGGGCTGGTGCTGGGTGGTGGCGATCCTGGGGCTGCTGGACCGGCCCCGCGCGCACCGCCGGCCGCCCGGCCGGGTCCTGGGGTATCTCGCGGTGGCCGCGCTGCCGCTGTACGTGCTCCACCAGCCGGTGGTGGTCGCCTTCGCCTACGGTGCGGTCGGCTGGTCCGCACCGATCGTCGTCAAGTACGCGGCGATCGTGGCCGCTTCGCTCGCGGTGATCCTGCTGGTGTACGAGTACGGGGTGCGCCGGACGCCGGTGACGCGGTTCCTGTTCGGCATGCGTGGAACCCCGCCGTCCGCATCCACCCGGTGATCTGCTTTGCTGTCCCCGTCGAGCACGATTCTCAGCACATGGGACGGCCATGCGGGCAGACGTACGGCAAGTGGCGGACGGCACCTACCTGGTGCACGGCAGCAACACCAACTGGGTGATCCTCACCGAGGGGGACGCCGTGACCCTGATCGACACCGGCTACCCCGGCGACCGCCGGCTGGTCCTGGACTCCCTTGCCTCCGTGGGCGCTTCGCCGCAGGCGGTCACGGCCGTGCTGATCACCCACGCCCACAACGACCACCTGGGCTCCGCCGAGCACCTGCGCGCGACGTACGGCACCCCGGTGTATCTGCACGAGGCCGAGGTGCCGCACGCCCGCCGGGAGTTCCTTCAGCAGGTGACCGTCGGCGAGGTGCTGAAGAACGCCTGGCGTCCGGGTGTCCTGCCGTGGATGGTGCACGCGCTGCGCTCCGGCGGCACCGAGCAGCACCCGGTCACCGCGCCCGAGGCGTTCCCGGCCACCGCCGGCCCGCTCGACCTGCCCGGCCGGCCCGTACCGGTGCACACCCCCGGCCACACCAGCGGCCACGCCGTCTTCCACCTCCCGGACGCGGGGATCGTCGTCTCCGGCGACGCCCTGGCCAGCGGCCACCCGACCTCGCGTGTGCGGGGGCCGCAGCTGCTGCCGGACATGTTCCACCACGAGCGCGCCCGGGCGGTGGCGTCGCTGGAGGTGATCGAGGGGCTGGAGGCCGACCTGCTGCTGCCCGGGCACGGACCGCTGCACCAGGGGTCCGTGAAGGCGGCGGCGCAGCAGGCCCGCGAGCGCGCCGTCTAAGGTCGGGGCATGGCTTTGCAGATCAGCGCCACCAACCCGGAGCATCCGGCACTCCTGCTGGAGCTGCCCTGGCACCTGCCCCTGGAGGAGTGGCCCGAGGAGATCCTGGTCCCGCTGCCGCGCGGCATCTCCCGCCACGTGGTGCGCTACGCCCAGGCCGGCGACGAGGTGATCGCCGTCAAAGAGCTCGCCGAGCGCCCGGCGCTGCGCGAGTACGAGCTGCTGCGCGACCTGGACCGCATCGGCATCCCAGCCGTCGACCCGCTGGCGGTGGTCACCGGCCGCACCACGGACGACGGCGGCGCGCTGGAGCCGGTGCTGGTCACCCGGCATCTGGGCGGTTCGATGCCGTACCGCTCGATGTTCGAGACGACGATGCGCCCGGCGACCATGCACCGGCTGATGGACGCCCTCGCCGTGCTCCTGGTGCGGCTGCACCTGGCCGGGTTCGCGTGGGGCGACTGCTCGCTGTCCAACACCCTGTTCCGGCGGGACGCGGGCGCCTACGCCGCCTATCTCGTCGACGCCGAGACCGGCGACCTGCACCCCCAGCTCAGCTCCGGGCAGCGCGACTACGACCTCGACCTCGCGCGCGTCAACATCAGCGGCGAGCTGCTCGACCTGGAGGCGTCCGGGGCGCTGCACCCGTCGGTGGACCCGATCGAGTTCGGCATGGAGATCTGCGCCCGCTACGGCGCGCTGTGGCAGGAACTGACCCGCACCTCGGTGTACCCGGCGGGCAAGTACCACTACATCGAGCGCCGGATCCGCCGCCTCAACGAGCTCGGTTTCGACGTCGCCGAGATGCAGATCGAGCACTCCTCCAACGGCGACACGGTCACGTTCGTGCCGAAGGTCGTCGACGCGGGCCACCACCAGCGCCAGCTGCTGCGCCTGACCGGTCTGGACACCGAGGAGAACCAGGCCCGGCGGCTGCTGAACGACCTGGAGAGCTGGATGGCCACCCAGGACGACTACGCCCCGGGCGACCCCCTCGCGGCCCGCCCCGAGGTACTGGCGCACCGGTGGGTGCGGGACGTCTTCCGGCCCACGGTGCGCGCGGTGCCGCTCGAACTGCGCGGCTCCATGGACGCGGCGGAGATCTACCACGAGCTCCTCGAACACCGCTGGTACCTGTCGGAGCGCGCTCAGCACGACATCGGGCTCGACACCGCCGTCGAGGAGTACATCAAGAACATCCTGCCCAAGGCGCGGGAAACCCTGGAGCCGACCCTTCCGGAGTGACTCCCGAGCGGGTCACACATGGGGCACGACGGCGACCGGGCAGTCCGCGTGGTGCAGGACCCCGTGCGCGACGGAGCCGATCCGGGCGCCCACGGCCGTGCGGTGGGCGCGGCGGCCGACCACCATCAGCTGCGCCCGCCAGGCCACCGACAGCAGCACCTGGCCCGCGCTGCCCATCTCCACATGCTCGACCACGTGCACGTCCGGGAACCGCTCCCGCCACGGCTTCACGGCCTCGGCCAGCGCGTTCTTCTCGTACGGCTCCAGGCCGCCGGCGTCGTCGAGGAGCTTGAGCGAGCCGGGGCTGTAGGCGAACACCGGCGGCAGAGTCCAGGCCCGCACGGCACGCACGCTCGCCCCTCGGGCCGCCGCCGTCTCGAACGCGAAGCGCAGGGCGGGGGCACTGTCCTCGGGCTCGCCGTGCTGGCCGACGACGATCTCGTGACCGGCCACCTCGGACTGCGGCTTGTCGTCGGCCCGGACCAGCACGACCGGGCACGCTGCCTCGGCGATCACCTGCTGGCCGACCGAGCCCAGCAGGAACCCGACGACCGCTCCGTGCCCGCGCGAGCCGAGCACCAGCAGCTCCGCCTCCGCCGCGGCGGCGACCAGCGTCCCGACCGGGCCGCCCTCCCGGACCTCGGTGGTGACGGTCAGTCCCGGGTGGCGCTCGGCGACCGTGGCGACGCCCTGCTCGGCCGCGTCCCGCACCCATCGCTCCTGCGCGTCCCGGTCCGCCACATCGGGGGCCGCGTTCGGCTGGAACCGCCAGGCGTGCACCACCCGCAGCTCCAGGTCGCGCCGGACGGCCTCCCGGGCCGCCCAGGCGAGCGCCGCGAGGCTCTCGTCCGTCCCGTCGACCCCTGCCGTGATCGGGCCCGTCATCCCGCCGCTCCCTCTGTCGTGAATCGAAACCGTGCGCGGCCAGTCTTCACTACGCTGCCCGGTATGGCGTTGGAATGGGAACAGGTGATCGTCGACGCGAGCGACCCGGTCGCGCTGGGACGCTGGTGGGCCGCCGCCCTCGGCTGGGTGGTGATCAACGACGCGTCCGACGAGTACGAGATCAGACCGGCCCACGACCGGCTCCCGGGCCTGCTCTTCGTACCGGTCCCGGAGGCCAAGTCGGCCAAGAACCGGCTCCACCTGGACTTCCGCCCGGACGACCAGCGCGCCGAGGTGACCCGCCTGCTCGCCCTGGGCGCGCGCCACGCGGACGTCGGCCAGGGCGAACAGTCGTGGGTGACGCTCGCCGATCCCGAGGGGAACGAGTTCTGCGTGCTGGGGCCGCGGCCACGACCTTGACCGCTGACGCCCCGCCCTGTGCCGGGAGCGCACGGGCCGCGCATATCCCGAAGCGAACCCGGGCGATCGAACATACGATGGGCGCAGCCGGCGCGGGCTTCGCCGTGCCGCCGCGAAGACCGACCGCTCTCGGGGTGGGAGACGTATGGCACAGGCCGCCGACGTAAGCCGGACCGTCATCCTGACCGTGGACGACGACCCGGGGGTCTCCCGTGCCGTCGCCCGCGACCTGCGGCGCCGCTACGGCGCCTCGTACCGGATCGTGCGCGCCGAGTCCGGGGAGTCCGCGCTGGAGGCGTTGCGCGAGCTGAAGCTGCGCGGCGACCTGGTGGCCGTCATCCTGGCCGACTACCGGATGCCGCAGATGAACGGCATCGAGTTCCTCGAACAGGCCCTGGACGTCTACCCGGGCGCCCGGCGCGTGCTGCTCACCGCGTACGCGGACACGAGCGCGGCGATCGACGCGATCAACGTCGTCGACCTCGACCACTATCTCCTCAAGCCCTGGGACCCGCCGGAGGAGAAGCTCTACCCCGTCCTGGACGACCTGCTGGACGCCTGGCGCTCCAGCGACTACCGGCCCGTGCCCGCCACGAAGGTGGTCGGCCACCGCTGGTCGGCGCGCTCCTCGGACGTGCGGGAGTTCCTCGCCCGCAACCAGGTGCCCTACCGCTGGTACTCCGCCGACGAGCCCGAGGGGCAGCGGCTGTTGGCCGCGGCCGGGGTCGACGGGCAGCGGCTGCCGCTGGTGGTCACCGCGGAGGGCACGCCGCTGGTCGAGCCGGACGCCCCCGAACTGGCCGCCCACGTCGGGCTGGCGACGACTCCGACGGCCGACTTCTACGACCTCGTGGTGATCGGCGGCGGCCCGGCCGGGCTCGGCGCGGCCGTCTACGGGGCCTCCGAGGGTCTGCGGACGGTGCTGGTGGAGCGGTCGGCGACGGGTGGGCAGGCAGGGCAGAGCTCGCGGATCGAGAACTACCTGGGCTTCCCCGACGGTGTGTCCGGGGCGCAGCTCACCGACCGGGCACGGCGGCAGGCGACGAAGTTCGGCGCAGAGATCCTCACCGCGCGTGAGGTGACAGGGCTGGAGGTCAACGGGTCCGCGCGCGTGGTCCGCTTCTCGGACGGCTCGGCGGTGGCCGCGCACAGCGTCATCCTCGCCACGGGCGTGTCCTACCGGCAGCTGGCGGCGCCGGGCTGTGACGACCTGACCGGCTGCGGGGTGTTCTACGGCTCCGCGCTCACGGAGGCGGCCTCCTGCCAGGGGCACGACGTGTACATCGTGGGCGGCGCCAACTCTGCCGGGCAGGCGGCGATGTACCTGGCGCGGGGCGCGAAGTCGGTCACGCTGCTGGTGCGCGGGGAGTCCCTGTCTGCGTCGATGTCGCACTACCTGATCCAGCAGATCGAGGAGGCGCCCAACATCTCCGTGCGCCCCGGCACGGTCGTCGAAGGCGCGCACGGGGACGGTCACCTGGAGCAGCTGACGCTGCGGGACGTGGTGAGCGGGGAGAGCGAACTCGTCGACGCGCAGTGGATGTTCGTGTTCATCGGCGCGGCCCCGCTGACCGACTGGCTGGACGGCACGGTGCTGCGCGACGAGCGCGGGTTCATCCTCGCCGGGCCCGACCTCACGCCGGACGGGCGGCCGCCGGCCGACTGGGAGCTCGACCGGCCGCCGTACCACCTGGAGACCAACATTCCCGGCGTGTTCGTGGCGGGCGACGCGCGCGCCGAGTCCGCCAAGCGCGTCGCGTCCGCCGTAGGAGAGGGAGCCATGGCCGTGATGCTCGTCCACCGCTATCTGGAACAGTCATGAGCGGGCGGCCGATGCCGTGCAGCCCGGCCGAGATCAGCTCGCTGTTCCTGTTCGAGAAACTCTCCCCCGAGCAGCTCGGACGGCTGTGCAGCGAAGGGCGGGTGGAGCGGTTCGAACCCGGGCCCGTGTACACCGAGGGCGATCCGGCGACCTGCTTCTACGTGATGATCGAGGGCACGGTCGTGCTGTACCGGCGGGTCGGCGGGGACGACGTCGAGGTCAACCGCACCTCCCAGCGCGGGGTGTACTCCGGGGCCATGCAGGCGTACCTGGGGGACCGGGTGCCGCAGGTCTACAACAACTCGATGCGGGTGACGGAGCCGACGCGGTTCTTCGTGCTGCCCGCGCAGTCGTTCTCGGACGTCATGCAGGAGTGGTTCCCGATGGCGGCCCACTTGCTGGAGGGGCTGTTCTTCGGCTCGAAGAACACGCAGCGGGCCATCGGGCAGCGGGAACGGCTGCTGGCCCTGGGCTCGTTGTCGGCGGGCCTCACGCACGAGCTCAACAACCCCGCCGCGGCGGCCGTGCGGGCCACCGCCACGCTGCGGGAGCGGGTGGCGAAGATGCGGCACAAGCTCGCCGTGATCGCCTCGGGCGCGTACGACGCCGAAGCCCTGACCCGGCTGATCGAGATCCAGGAACGCACCGCCGAACTGGTCGCCAAGGCACCGGTGTTGAGCCCGCTGGAGGCCTCCGACCGGGAGGACACCCTCACCGACTGGCTCGACGACCACGACATCCCGGAGGGCTGGCGGATCGCGCCGACCTTCGTTCAGGCCGGTCTCGACACCGACTGGCTGGAGCAGGTCGCGGCGGCCGTGGACGAGGACATCCTGCCGGGCGCGATCGGGTGGCTCAACTACACGGTCGAGACCGAGCTGTTGATGGACGAGATCGACGACTCCACCAACCGCATCTCCCACCTCGTCGACGCCGCCAAGCAGTACTCGCAGCTCGACCGCGCCCCCTACCGGGTCGTCGACGTGCACGAACTCCTCGACAGCACCCTGCTGATGCTCTCCGGCAAGATCGGGCGCATCGAGGTCCTCAAGGACTACGACCGTACGCTCCCGCAGATCCCGGCCTACCCGGCAGAGCTCAACCAGGTGTGGACCAACCTCGTCGACAACGCCGTCTTCGCCATCAACAGCACCGGCGGGGAGGGCACGTTGACCGTGCGGACGGCACGCGAGGACGACCGGCTGCTGGTGGAGTTCCGCGACACCGGGCCGGGCATCCCGCCGGACATCCGCGGCCGTATCTTCGACCCGTTCTTCACCACCAAGCCGGTGGGCGAGGGCACGGGTCTCGGCCTCGACATCTCCTGGCGGATCGTCGTCAACAAGCATCACGGCAGCCTCCAGGTCGAGTCCGAGCCGGGCGACACCCGCTTCCAGGTCCTGCTGCCGCTGACCGCCCCCGACCCCGAGACCGACCAGGACCCCGAGACCGACCAGGAGCCCGTATGACCGACGCAGACGCCATCGACCCGAACGTCCCGCCCAGCGGTGCCGGCTGCCTCGACTGCGACGCGGCGGGCGGCTGGTGGTTCCACCTGCGGCGCTGCGCGACCTGCGGCCACGTCGGCTGCTGCGACTCCTCCCCCGCCCAGCACGCCACCGCCCACTTCAAGGCCACCGGGCATCCGATCGTCCGCAGCTTCGAGCCGGGCGAGGAGTGGTTCTGGGACTACTCCACGGACGAGTTGTACGAGTCGGGCCCCGACCTCGCCCCTCCGACCAGCCACCCCGCCGACCAGCCCGCACCGGGGCCGGCGGACCGGGTACCGGCGGACTGGGCGCGGTCGCTGCACCGTTGACGCCTTCCGGCGGGGCTCCGTTCCTGGTCGCAGGCCGTTGTGTCAGTGCCGCGTGCCAGGATGGAGCCGTGCAGCAGACAGTGTTCGCCACTCCGTTCATCGGCCGGGAAGAGGAGCTCGCCCGGCTCTCCGGCGTGCTCGAACGCGCCCGGGGCGGTGAGGCTCGCGCGGTCCTGATCGCCGGGGACGCCGGCGTCGGCAAGACACGTGTGCTGGACGAGGTCGCCGTGCGGGCCGCGCGCTCCGGCATGACCGTGCTCACCGGGCACTGCGTCGACCTCGGTGACGTGGGCCTGCCCTACCTGCCGTTCACGGAGATCCTGGGCGTGCTCGCCGCCGACGAACGGTTCGCCGCCGTCCTCGCCGCGCACCCGGTGGTCGACCGACTGCTGGGCACGGGGACGGACGCGATGCGCGACGATACGGGTCCCGCCACGCGGTCGGGCGGTGAGGGCGGGCGACTGAGGCTGCTCGAAGGGATGGCGGCGCTGCTCGCCGACCTGTCGGAGGTCGCGCCACTGCTGCTCGTCCTGGAGGACCTGCACTGGGCCGACCAGTCCTCCCGCGACCTGCTGCGCTTCCTGCTCAGCCGGGGCTTCCTGCAACGGCCGGCGGGCAACGGGCCGGGTCACCGGCTGGCGGTGCTGGCCTCGTACCGCGCGGACGACCTGCACCGCCGGCACCCGCTGCGCCCGCTGCTGGCCGAACTGGTGCGGCTGCCGGCCCTGGACCGGCTGGAGCTGCGGCCACTGGCGGACGCCGAGGTGGCCCGCCTGGTGCGCGCCCTGGAGGACCGTCCGCTGCCGGACGCCACGGTGCGCCGGATCGTGGAGCGCGCCGAGGGCAACGCCTTCTACGCGGAGGAACTGCTCGCGGCCACGGACACGGAGGCCAAAGGCATGCCGAGCGGGCTGGCGGACCTCCTGCTCATCCGGGTCGAGCAACTCCCCGACACCGCCCAGCAGGTGCTGCGGACCGCCGCCGTCGCCGGCCGGCGCGTGGAGCACGACCTGTTGCGGGACGCGGTGGGACTGCCCGAGGACGAGCTGGAGGCGGCGCTGCGCGAGGCCGTGGGCCACCAGCTCCTGGTCGCGGGCGGCGACGGCACCTACGCGTTCCGGCACGCCCTCGCCCGTGAGGCGGTGTACGCCGACCTGCTCCCGGGTGAACGGTCGCGGCTGCACGGCGCGTTCGCCCGTCTCCTGGCCGGTCGGCGTCACCGCGCCGAGACCGCCGCCGAGCGCGCCCACCACTACCGCGAGAGCCACGACCTGGGCGAGGCCCTCGCCGCCTCGCTGGAGGCCGCCGACCACGCCCAGCGCGTCGGGGCGCCCGCCGAGGAACTGCACCATCTGGAAGCCGTCCTCGACCTGTGGCAGTCGGTGCCCGTCCCGGCCCTGCCGTCGGGCGAGGGTACCGACCGGGTCACGCTGACGCTGCGCGCCTCGGCGGCGGCCGCGCACGCCGGGGAGGCGCACCGCGCGGTCTCCCTGACCCGCGCGGCGCTCGCGGGTGTCGGCCAGGACACCGACTCCGAACTCGCCGCCCGCGTGCGGTACACGCTCGCGGGCAATCTCATGGGCGTCGACAGTCTGACGGCCGCATTCACCTACAGCAGCGAGGCGCTCGCGATGATCCCCGCCGAGCCGCCGTCGCCGACGTGGGTGTGGGCCGCGGCCACACATGTGCTGGCGGCGCGTCAGATGGGCGACACCGAGACCGCTCTGCGCGTCGCCCACCAGGCGCTGCCCGTCGCCGAGCGGCTGGATCTGGTGGACGCGCGGGCCGACCTCCTGGTCTCCCTCGCCAACATGGACGGGGGCGGCCGCCGTTCCCCCGAGGGCCGCGCGCGCCTGAAGGAGGCGCGTGAGCTGGCCCGGCGCGGGGGCAACGCCCCGGTGGAGATGCGCGCCCTGTTCAACCTGGCCATCGGCGCCTACGAGGCCGGGGAGCCGGAGGAGTGTCTGCCCTGGCTGGCCGAGGGCCTGGACCGCGCCCGCCGCGCCGGACTGCTGTCCTCGCCGTACCCGCTGGGGATGCGCTATCTCCAGTCGCTGGTGCTCTACACCCTGGGCCGCTGGGACGAGTGTCTGCTGACGGCAGCCACCGACGTGGCGGTGCTGCCGGCGTCGGGCGGGTTCGCGATCGGCCCCGCGCTGTACGTCGCCCTCGCGCGGGGCGACAAGGGCGCCGTCGAACGGGCGAGGGGGCTGCTCGAGGGGCCCTTGGACTGGATGGCGGCGCTCGTCGCAGGCATCGTGCTGACCGACGCGGCGGCGCTGAGTGGCGACGCCGAGGCGGCGGTGGCCCAACTGCGGTCTTCCGTGGAGTCCCTCATAGACGACGCGGGGACGCGCCCGGACGTCACGGTCCGGCTCACCGCACTCGCCCTCACCCCGGTCGCCGACGCGGCCGCCGGGGCCCGGCTCGCCGGTGACGAGGCGACGGCCCGCCGCTGGTCGGCCGTGGCGACCGAACTGCTTGAGCCGGCCCGGGCGGTGGCCCGTCGGAGCGAGACCGGTGAGCCCCACGGCCCGGAGGGGCGCGCCTGGCTGGCTCGCGCCGAGGCCGAGTACGCGTGGGCCGTCACGGGGCCGGACCCGGCGGCCTGGGAGAAAACGGTCGCGGCGTTCGGCTACGGCGAAGCGTACGAACTCGCCCGCTGCCGACTGCGGTACGCGGAGGCCCTGCTGGCGGCCGACCGGCGCGAGGAAGCGGCCGCCGAGGCCCGCGCCGCCCGGGAGACGGCCGTACGACTGGGCGCCACGCCCCTGCTGGAGCGGGCGGACGCCCTGATCCGGCGCGGGCGCCTCGTGGACGGCCCGTCCGCCGGCCGGGACCGTTCGCTCGCCCTGACGGCGCGGGAGCAGGACGTCCTGCGGCTGCTCGCGCTCGGGCGCAGCAACCGGCAGATCGGCGAGGAGCTGTTCATCAGCGGGAAGACGGCGAGCGTCCATGTCTCCAACATCCTCGCCAAGCTCGGCGCGGCGAGCCGTACGGAGGCCGTGGCGATCGCCTATCGCGAGCGGCTGCTCGAACCGGAGGTCGGTGCGTCGGGCTGATCCGCCCCTGGCAGAGGTGCGCCCGGACTCCCAGGCGGGCGCACCCCATCACCGGCCGGCCGTCAGCGCGTGGCGGCCGGCGTGTTCGCGGCCGTCACGTTTACGGCGGACCAGGCCCGGTTCACCGTCCTGTACTCGGGGCTGGTCCCCCCGTAGAGGTCCTTGGCCGCCTTGAGCGTCGCGACACGGGCGCCGTGGAAGTCGGTCGAGGAGACCATGTAGCGGGTCAGGGCGCGATAGAAGATCGCGGTCGCCTTCGCCCGGCCGATGCCCTTCACCGGGGCCCCGTCGAAGGTCGCCGAGTCGTAGGCGACGGTGCCGATCTTCTTGCGTCCGCTGCCTTCGGCGAGGAGGTAGTAGGCGTGCGAGGAGACGCCGGAGCCGGCGTGGACCTCGGCGTTGTACACCTGAGGCGACCAGTAGTCGATCGTGCCCTCGAGGACGTCAAGGGAGGGCTTGTCCAGGCGGCGCAGGAACTTCTGGTCGAGGCCCAGTTTCTCGCCGATCAGGTAGTTCGGCGGGTTCTTGGGGTTGTTGGCGCTGAACTCGACGTTGGAGCCGAAGATGTCGGCGAGGGACTCGTTGAGGGAGCCCGGCTCGCCGTACTGGTTGCCTTCGCCGTCGACGGACGTGGGTTCCAGGCGGGCGGTCGCGTCGACGACGCCGTGGGTCAGTTCGTGGCCGGTGACGTCGAGGACGACGAGGGGCTTCTTGATGAAGGAGCCGTCGCCGTCGCCGTAGAGCATGCAGCCGCAGGCCGGGTCCCAGAACGCGTTGCCCACCTTGTTGCCGAAGTGGACCATGGCGCGGGCGCCCTTGCCGTTGTTCGTGATGCCCTTGCGGCCGAAGGTCTTCTGGTAGAAGTCCAGGGTCTTGGTGACTCCGTACTGCGCGTCGACGGCGGCGCTGACCCGGCTGGAGACGGCGCCGTTGCCCCAGGTGTTGGTGGCGCTGGTGAACGCCTTGCCACCCGCGAAGTTCTCCAGTTCCCGGTTGCGCGCGTCGCGCGTCTCGGTGTTCCAGTGGGTGGGGTCCTTCAGCAGGTAGCTGGTCCGTGCGGTGCGGGTGGTGGTGAGGGCGACCTTGCCGGCGAACAGGGACGTGCCGGTGCCGGTGGCCGCCGACGGGTAGCGTGCGGCCGCGCCGGCCGCGGGCGCCGCGCTCAGGCCGGCGGCCTGCGAGGCGGTGCCCGTGGCGGGGTCGAGGGTCTCGCCGCGCTCGCGCAGGGTGTCCAGCAGCTCGGGCGAGAGGAACTCGTCGCTGTCGGGCGTGTTGCTGCGCACCTTGCCGGTGCGGGCGTCGAGGACGACCGTGCGGGAGCCGCCGGCCTCGGTGGTGTCGCTGCCGGTCACCCGGATCCGATAGGCGAGCGCCGAGGCGCCGCCGCGGGCGTCGACGACGAGTTCGGCACTCGTCGCGTCGCCCTTGGCCAAGGCCGCGGCCTTCGCCTCGGCCTCGCGGGCCGTCAGCTCGGCCTTGACGGTGGAGGGGTCTACGGGGTGGCCTGCGGCGCGGGTCACGCCCGCGTAGGCGAGCCGCTGGGTGAGGTGGACGACGAGGTCGCCGCCGAGGACCGGCATCCCCTGATGGGTACGGACGAAGCGGACGTGCCGTGCGCCCTCCGGGTCGATCAGGACGTCCTGGGCCTGGAGTTCGTCGTCCTGGCCGACGCCGGTCGCCGAGGCATGGGCGAAGGCGGCGGTACGGGCGGCCTCGACGACGCGGTCGGCCTGCGAGGCGGTCGCGGACGTGGCGTGGGCCTCCCCCGCGGGCGGGGCCGCGAAGGCCGTGCCCGCCAGGCCCGTGGCGGCCGTCGTCACGGCGACGGCGAGCGCCAGGCTGCGTATGTGTGCGCTGCGCACTGGTGAGGGTTCCTTCGTTCGGACGGCCGGAGTCGCCAACCGCCGTAAGACACGGCGCCGTTGGGCGCCAAGGGGCTGGTCGGGCCCCGGAACTCCACCCTTACCGATGAGTCATGTCCATGTAAAGCACGAAATGATCGGTCAGGCGACTTTCATGGCGATACCGGGCACGCTCAGGGCGCATCGTGACCGGATAGCGGCCAACTGTGCGTCGCCTCAGGAGAGGTGATGCGACGGAAGAAGGTTGCCCCGGCCGAATGTGACCGATCTCGCATCAGGAACCGGCCGGACGAAGAGGGGGCGCTTCCCGGCGGCACTGAGCCGGGAACCCGCGGTGGCTGCCGCCCGTTGTCCGGACAGGTCCCCGGGCGGGGCCCGTACGACGACACCGGGGCGGCAGGATGAGCGAGATGGTACCCGGGGGCAACCTGCCCCTCCCGGGTGGCGCCCTGTCCGTCCGGGTGCCCGGCCCCTTAGACGTCTGCGCGCTCGTCACGGACGACAGCGGCAGGGTCCGGGGCGACGGCGACTTCGTGTTCTACAACCAGCCGACGGCACCGGGAGTCCGGCTTCAGGGTGACACCCTGACACTGGAACCCGCCAGGCTGCGGCCCGGCGCCACCCGTGTCACGGTGGTCGTCGGCGCCGCCGAGCCGGGCACTCCGCCGACCCGCCTGCCCGCCCCCACCCTCCACGTCACCGATCCGCACGGCCGCGCGCTGGCCCGGTTCACACCGCCGCCCTCACAGCGCGAGACGGTCCTCCTGCTCGCGGAGTTCTACAAGAGGGGCGACGGCTGGAAGCTGCGGGCGCTCGGCCAGGGCTACGCGGACGGACTGGCGGGACTGGCCAGGGACTTCGGGGTGGACGTCGCGGAGGACGTCGCGGAGGGCGACACCTCGTCCACGTACCGGCGGCCCACCGCCGGACCGCCCGCGTACGCCGCAACAGGCGGCACCGCTCCCGCGGGCCGACACACGACCGCCTCGCCCCGCGCGACCGCCCCCCGCCCCGCCCACGCACCGCACGCCCCCTCCCCCGCACCCGACCCCGACGGCTTCCTCACCCTCGTCAACCCCGCCCGAGCCACGGCCGGTTCGCCGCCCGTGTCCCTCGACGCCCGCCTCGCCTCGGCGGCCCGGGCGCATGCCGCCGCCATGGCCGCGGCCGGGCGGCTCGGCACCGAGGGCGCGGACGGCGTCTCGGTGCACCAACGGGTCACAGCCGCCGGATACCGGTATCTCGCGATGGGCGAACACCTGGTCTCCGGGCCGCGCACGGCCGCGGAGTTCGTCGCGTACTGCCTGCGCACCGAGCAGGCCCGCCGCACCCTGCACGACCCGGCGTTCACGCACGCCGCGTCGGCGCAGGCCACCGACGGGCGCACGGGCAGCACGTACTGGACGGCCCTGTGGGCGAGCCCGTTCACCCCGGACGGCCTGGCCCGGACCGCGGCCGAGGTCGTCGACCTCACCAACCGCGAGCGGGCGCGGGCTGGTCTGCGGGCCCTGGCCGTCGACCCCCTGCTCACCACGGCGGCGCAGGCGCACAGCGCGGACATGGTGGCACGCGCCTTCTACTCCCACACCTCGCCCGAGGGGAGCCGGCCGTGGGACCGGGCCGCCGCCGCGGGCTCCGCCCGGCGGACCATCGGCGAGAACATCGCCTGCGGCCAGCGCTCCCCCGCCGAGGTGGTGGACGGCTGGATGAACAGCCCCGGCCACCGTGCCAACATCCTCAAGCCCGCCTTCACCCACATCGGTGTCGGCTTCGAGGGCGGCGGCGCATCGGGCACGTACTGGACGCAACTCTTCGGCGCCTGACACCCCACCAGCCTCCCGAGGTGATCTGCGCCTCACAGGCAACCCCCTTCACCTTGCCCGCGTCTTGACCGGCAGCACGGCACTATACCCATCGTGTATACACAGAGTGCATACGTGGACATACGGTGATCGGACGAAAGGATTCCCAATGGAGTTGTCAACCCGGGTTGGTGACTCGTTGTGAGCGTGTCAGCCCAGCTCGACGGGCGTCTGTGGTGCTGCGAGCTCGAAGGGGCGGCCGTCGCGTATGAGGGCCCACAGGACGTTCAGGCGGCGCCTCGCGAGGGCGATGATCGCCTGCTTGTGGCCCTTGCCCTCGGCTCGCTTGCGTTCGTAGAAGGCTCTGGAGACGGGGCAGGAGCGGGCGGCGACCATGGCGGACATGTAGAAGACCCGCAACAGGCGGCGGCAGTAGCGCCGTGGTCGGCGCATGTTGCCGCTGATGCGCCCGGAGTCCTTGGGGACCGGGGCCAGGCCGGCGACGCCGGCGAGGCGGTCGGCGCTGGCGAAGACGCTCAGGTCGCCGCCGGTGTGGGCGATGAACTCGGCGCCCAGGACGGGGCCGAGGCCGGGCATGCTCAGGATGACCTCGGCGTGCGGGTGGTCGCGAAACCGGCCCTCGATCAGGGCGTCGGTCTCGGCGATTTCCTCATCGAGGGCCATCACCTCCCTCGCGAGCCTGGCCACCATGGTGGCGGCCAGCTTCTCCCCGGCGACGGCGGTGTGCTGGGCCTCGGCGGCCTCCACCGCGGTGGCGGCGATGAGCTGGTAGTTGCGGACCTTGCGGTTCTTCAGCCAGGTCGCGAGCCGGTTTCCGCCGGTCCGCCGGAGGGCGGCCGGCGTCTGGTAGTGGGTCAGCAGGACCAGGGCCGCTTTGGACGTCTTGTAGTCGAAGGCGCGTTCCAGGGCGGGGAAGTACTCCAGCATCTGGGCCCGCAGCCGGTTGATCGCCCGGGTGCGGTCGGCGGCCAGGTCCAGGCGCCGCGAGGTGAGGATCCGCAGGTCCACGGCGATGTCGTCGCCCCGGTGCAGCGGCTCCAGATCGCGGCGCATGCGGGCCTGGTCGGCGATGACGAAGGCGTCTTTGGCGTCGCTCTTGCCGTCGCCCCGGTAGGAGCCGGAAGCGTGGTGGACGGTACGGCCGGGGATGTAGAGGACCTGCTGGCCGTTGTCGGTCAGCAGCGCGATCAGCAGCGCGGCCCCGCCGGCGTTGAGGTCGATCGCCCAGGTCACCGGATCGCCGTCGCTCAACTCCAGCACATCAGCGATCAGTTTGAGCAGCGCGGTTTCGTCGTTGTCCACCCGCCGCGACAGCCGCCGCGTGCCGTCGGTGTCGATCACCGTGCAGTGATGCGCGGCTTTGCCCGCATCCGTACCAGCCCACAGTTCGGGCACGGCCACCTCCGAAGTCGTATCCGTTCACAGCCCAGCAGACGACCTCGCCAGCGTGTCCTTACCAAGCGATCTTGTGCCGCGCATCCCAATGAGTGGTCGAGTCGTCGCGGGATGCCGGGCGGCCAATCCTTTCAAGCCACCAACGGGCGGAAACCCATGAGCCACACCCGGCATCCCTGGGTCTTTCGATCCTACGAGTGACCGAAACCAACCCACCTACAACGTAAGGAACCGATGTACGGCAAGGCATTCGCCCCGGAGTACCAGGGCGCCCTCACCTCCCTGTCCGTGAACTCCTCACTGGACGACGTACTGGCCGCCGGCACCGAACAGTTGAGGGCCGCCGAGCGGGCCGGACAGCACGGCGAGGCGGCCCGCTCGGGGCTCGCGGTCGCCGAGGCGCACCGGCGGCTGGGGCAGGTGCGGGAGGCGGACCGGGCCTGGAAGGCGAGTTACCGGGCGGCCCGGGATGCCGGGGACGTCGCCGCGATGGCCTGGGCGCTGTGGAGCGGCGGCACCCTCGCCCGGCAGCGCGGCGCGTTCCCACTGGCCCGGCGGCTGCTGGGGCTCGCGGCCGACCTCGGCGAGCGGGGCGGCGACATCGTCGTCCGCGGTTACTCGCTGGCAGGGCTCGCGGAGACCGGGCGCATCCAGGGCGACTACGAGGCGGTCGGCCGGCTGCACGAGCAACTGCTGGCCGAGGCCCGCAGGCGCGGCGAGGCCCGGCACACGGTGTGGGCACTGGAGGGCATAGCGCAGATGCACCGCAACTCCGGTGCCCACGACACCGCGTACGCCCTCTTCGAGGAAGCGGCCCGGATCGCCGCGGGCGCCGAGGACCGACGCGGTCACGCCTGGGCGCTGCGCGGACTGGCCGACATCGTCTCCGTACGGGACGGGGCCACCGAGCGCGCCCTCGGCCTGCTGGCGGAGGCCGAGGAGTCCTGCCGCACGATGAACCTGTCCGGCGCGCTGGCCTACAACCACAAGATGCGCGGCAACGTCCTGTATCGCGCCGGTCGTTACGCCGAGGCCCGGGACCTCTACGAGCTGGCACTGGGCGAGTTCCGTGCGATGGGCGAGCCGCGCGGCGAGGCACTCTCCCGGCTCGGTCTGACGAAGTCGCTGGCTCGTCTGGGTCGCGACCGCGCGGAGACGGAAGCCGAACTCGTCGACCTGGCAGACACGTTGGAGCGCATCGGCCTGCGGCACGCACGGGAGATGGTCACCCGGGCGCAGAACGAGCTGGGCATCGGACCGGCCGGCAGGGTGACCGAGGCGGCGCCGGCCGGCCCGCGCACGGCGGTCGCACGGTGACGGCGCTCGACGCGGCCGTACGGGAAGTCGCCGCGGCACACGGTTCGGGGGAGCACACCGAAGCACCCGCACCCGCACCCGCGACGCCGCCTGGCGCACCCCAGGTCCTCGCCCGCTGCCGCGCGTTGGTGCGGCCCGCGCTCATGGAGGCCGTCGGACGGTCGCATCCCTGGGTGGGTGAGATGGCCGGGTACGCCTTCGGCTGGTGCGGGGTCGGCGGGGTGCCCTCGGCCGGCTCCGGGGGCAAGGGCGTACGGCAGGCCCTCGCGGTACTCGGCGCCGAGGCGGCCGGGGCGCCCGCGCGGGCCGGTGTGCCCGCGGCGGTCGCGGTGGAACTGGTGCACGCCTTCTCCCTGCTCCACGACGACATCATGGACGGCGACCCGACCCGGCGCGGGCGCCCCACGGTGTGGAAGGCGTACGGCACGGGACCGGCGGTCCTGGCGGGCGACGCGCTGTTCGCCCTGGCGGTGGAGACCCTCGCACTGCAACCGCCCCCGGCCGGCGCCGACGCCGTGCGTCTGCTGTCCGGCGCGCTCGGGGACCTCGTACGCGGGCAGGCCGACGACCTGTTGTTCGCCGCGCGGCCCTGGTCGGGGCCGGAGCGGGTGCCGCCGGAGGACTACCGGGCGATGGCCGAGGGGAAGACGGGTGCGCTGCTGGGCTGTGCGGCGGCCCTGGGGGCCGTCCTGGGCGGGGCGTCCCCGGCCGTGGCGAACGCGCTGGACCGGGCCGGACGGCACCTGGGGGTCGCCTTCCAGGTGGTCGACGACGTGCTGGGCATCTGGGGCGACCCTTCGGTGACGGGCAAACCCGTGCACGGCGATCTGCGGGAGCGGAAGAAGACGTTCCCCGTGCTGGCCGCCCTCGACTCGCCCGCCCCCGCCGCGCGCCGCCTGGCCGTGCTCCTGGAGCGGGACGGCGATCCGGGTGCGGCGGCGGAGCTGATCGAGGAGGCGGGAGGCCGTACGGCGGCGCTCGTCGAGGCGGGCCGGCAGGTCGCCGCCGCCGAATCGGCGCTCGCAAAGGCGCCGCTCGCCGCCGGCGCCCTGAGCGACCTGCGCCGTCTGGTGGACTTCGTCGTGCGCCGGAACCTCTGACCTGGGCCCCGCCCTGATCTGAAACGATTTGACCTGCGGGACGGCGCGGGGCGAGGGTGCGAGGAGACGAAGAGGCCAGGCGCGGCCCCGCTTCCTTTCCCGCGCCGGAAGGGTGACTGCCTTGATCGGCATCTCGGACATCGAAGCCGCGGCCGAGCGGATCGCCGGACATCTCGTCCGTACCCCGACCCTGCCGAGCCCGGGCCTGTCGACGCTGCTCGGTGTCCCCGTGACCACGAAGCTGGAACTCCTCCAGCGCACCGGTTCCTTCAAGGCGCGCGGGGCGACGGCGAAGCTGTTGTCGTTGAGCGAGGCCGAGCGGGCAGCGGGGGCCGTGGCCGTGAGCGGCGGAAACCACGGGATCGCGCTCGCGGTCATGGCCGCCGCGCTGGACGTGAAGGCCACGGTCGTGATGCCGCGTTCGGCTCCCGCCCGTTCCGTCGAGCTCGTGGCGGCGGCCGGCGCCTCGGTGCGGCTGACCGACACGATGGGCGGCGCGTTCACGCTGGTGGAGCGATTGCGGGACGAGGGCCTCACGTTGGTGCACCCGTTCGACGATCCGGTGGTCGTCGCCGGGCAGGGCACGGTCGGCCTGGAGTTCGCCGCCGACGCCGGTGAGCTCACGGACGTCCTGGTGAGTGTCGGGGGCGGCGGCCTGATCGCCGGTGTCGCCGCGGCCCTGCGCGCCGACCGCCCGGACGTGCGGATCTGGGGTGTGGAGACGGAGGGCGCGCAGGCGATGTCGGAGGCGCTGGCGGCGGGCGGGCCGGTGCAGGTGGAGCTGTCGTCGATCGTCTCCACCCTCAGCGCGCCCAGCGTCTCGCAGTTGACGTACGACCATGTATCCGCGCTGGTCGGCGAGGTGTTGGTGGTTTCCGACCGGGAGGCCGTGCGGGGCTGCCTGGACCTCGCCGAGCACGCCAAGGTGTGGACCGAACCGGCGGCCGGTTGCCTCCTGCCCGCGGCCCGGCAGGTCGTGGAACGGGTGGGGGACGGCGCACGGCTGGGGCTGGTGGTCTGCGGGGGCAACGCGACGGCCGCGGACATGATGTCCTGGATGGATCGGTTCGGGCTGCGCCGAGAGCACTCGCCGGGATAAGGAAATCCGCCGGAAGGGCCTCCGAGCAGGAATGGACCGCTGCCGAGAAGGTCGTTTCCGGGATCCTCGAGGAGTCTCCGGCGGCCTGTTTACCGCTGGTTACACCGCTGGACGACCCCAGGACGCGCCCCGGCAATTCCCTTTTCTCGCACATACACTCGGCTCCGCCGTCGACCCTTTGAATAAAAGACAGGAAATCCACCGGAGTTGCGGTCCAATTGAACGGACCCCCTCTCGCCGGTCGTACCACTGGGAAAGGTGAGTACCAGCGGTTCAGCGAGGGATGGCCATGGTCAAGACGCACGTCTCCACGCACGAGTTGATCGCCGGGAGGTACCGGCTGCTCGACGTCGTCCACCGGGAGACGAACCGCGTCAGCTGGTACGGCGAGTACGTCGAGGACACCGGGGCGGCGCGGCCGTGCCTGGTCACCAGGATCGGACTGCCCGCCGATCAGGGCGAGGAAAAGGCGCGTCAGGCCGCCGACCGGGTCCTGCGCATGTCGGAGACGGTGGCGCGGCTGTGCCCGGGCCGGATCGCCGCGGTCGTCGACGCCGTGGAGGAGGAGGGCTCCCTGTGGACCGTCACCGAATGGATCGACGGCCTGCCCCTGGGTCAACTCCTGGCGCAGAAGGGGGCGTTCAGTCCCGCCAGGGCCGCGGCGATCGGGCTGGAGCTGCTCGACGTGCTCGAGGTCGCGCACGGTGAGGGCATCACCCACGGCGAGCTGAGCCCCGGCCAGATCTTCCTGCGGGCCCGCGGCCCGCTCGTCCTCACCGGCTTCGGACTGGCGGGTGCGACCCTCGCGCCGCGGGTGGCGGCCCCGTCGTACGCCTCGCCCGAGCAGGCCCGGGACGAGCGGATCGGTCCGGCGGCCGACCTGTGGGCGCTGGGCGCGATCCTCTACACGATGGTCGAGGGACGGCCGCCGTACCGGGACCGGGACCGGCCCGAGAGCACGCTGAAGGGCGTGGACCGGCTGCCGCTGCGCACCCCGCTGCGCGCGGGCCCGCTCACCGGAACCGTGCAGGGGCTGCTGCGCAAGGACTCCCGGGAACGGCTGACCCGGACGGTCGTACGCCAGTCCCTCACCCGGGTGCTGGACGAGGACCCGCACGACGTCATGCCCGCCCCGAAGCTGAGGCGTGCCTGCGCCGCGGCCCGGCACATCGGTCCGCAGTGGAGCGGCCGTGCCATGGCGGCCGGGACGGCGCTGGCCGTCGTCACGGTGGCGGTCGCCGCGCTCGCCGTGACCCACCAACTGCCCGACAGTGACGACACGGCGTCGGGCGGCGCGCAGGCCCGGCCGTCCGCGTCCGCCGCGACGCCCGGCGAGGACGCCGGTGACAGAGCCCCCGCGACGCCGACCGCACCCCCGACCGAGCCGAGCAGCCCGTCCCCCAGCACGTCCACCGACGCCTCTCCCTCGGCGCCCCCATCGGCGCCCCCCTCGGCGCCGCCCTCTGCCTCCGCCGACGCCCTCCCGGACGGCTACCGCGTCTACCGCGCGCCCGAGGGCTTCTCGGTCGCCCTGCCCGCCGGCTGGAAGCGGCTGGAGACCGCGCGCGGCGACGATCAGGCGTACCGCATCACCTTCGGGGCGACCGGCGACCCGCGCACCCTCGCGGTCACCTACAGCGAGAGCGCCGGACCGGACCCGGTGGCCGTCTGGCGCGACGAGGTCGAGCCCAATCTGAAGAAGAACGACGGTTTCCGGCGGATCGGCGACATCGAGGCGACCACGTACCAGGGGTACAAGGCCGCCGACATGGAGTGGCTCGAAGACGTCGACGGCACACAGGTGCGCACGTTCGGCCGGGGCTTTCTGCTCGGCGGGCACCGCAGCTTCTCACTGCGCTGGACGACGCCCGCCGTGGACTGGGACAAGAAAGCCAACCGGCAGGCCCTGGACACGTTCCTGCGGACCTTCCGGCCGGGTTCAGCCGCCTGACCGGGGCGAGCGGGGTGATCCGGGCGACCGGCGTGGTGCGCGCAGCGAGCGCAGCGCGCCGCCGTGCAGGGGCTGCGTGTCCCAGCGGGCGGTGAAGGTCCGGTCGATGAGGGAGCACGTCACCCGCAGGCGGTGCGGGGTCTCGAGGAAGGCGATGTGCGCGGTGATCGTGTCTGCGTCGGTCCACCCGCCGCTCACGGCGGTGGGCAGCGGCTCGTCGGTCACGTGCCAGCCGCCGGACCCCAGGGGGAACTCCAGTCGCCGGCCGCCCGCTTCCTCCAGGAGGGTCAGTGTCCAGCCGTCGGTGCCCCCGGTGACGGCGGCGCCGGTCAGTTCCGGCTGGTCGGCGCAGACACCGCCGCGGGGTGTGAACGCGGCGCCCGACCACTCCCCGCCCCGCTCCGGTGGCGCGGGCTTCCCGGGGGCCGGTGGAAGCGCGAGCCGCGCCAGACGCCGCGCGAGGGCCTCGTCGCAGTCCTCGTGGCCGGTCAGCGGCCGCGGCCCGAACGCCGGCAGCAGATGCTCCCAGACGAGGGTGAGCAGCGCCTGCATGTCGTTCGTCGCCCCGGTCGCGGCGATCACGGCGTCGTGCTCGGGCAGGACCAGACAGAACTGTCCGTAGGCCCCGTCGCCGCGGTAGCCGTGCCGGGAGCGCCAGAACTGGAAGCCGTAGCCTCGGTCCCAGTCCGCACGGTCCGCGCCGGCCGTCGCACCGGGCGCCGTCGCCACCTGCTCGCGCGTCGCCTCGGTGACCCACTCCCGCGACAGCAGCCGCTCGCCGTCCCACACGCCCTCGTCCAGATACAGCTGACCCAGCCGGGCGATCGCGTCGGTGGTGCCGTGCAGCCCGCTGAAGCCGAGTTCGCGGCCGGAGGCGTCGGTCAGCCAGGCGACCTCGCCGATGCCGAGCGGGTCCAGCAGTCGCGGCCGCAGATACGCGGTGAGCGATTCGCCCGTGACCCGCTGCACGATCGCGGCAAGCGTGTAGGTGGCGGGCTGGTTGTACGCGAACACGGTTCCCGGGTCCCGGTCCGGCGGCAGCAGCAGGAAGCCGCGGACCAGGTCGTCGGGGTCGAGCGCGTGCGCCCGCTCGTAGGTCTCCGCCTCGTGCCCGCTCGCCATCGCCGCCACGTGCCGCACCAGCATCGCGCGGCTGCGCGGGTCTGTGACGTCCGCGTCGAGCTCCGGGAAGTACGAGAGCACCGGGTCATCGAGGCCGATCAGCCCCTCGGCGAGGGCGAACCCGGCGGCCGTGGACGTGAAGCTCTTGCTGAGCGAGTACAGCAGGTGGAGCCGGTCGGGGGTGTACGGCTCCCACCAGCCGGAGGCGACGAGCCGGCCGTGGCGCAGGATCACCAGACTGTGCGGCTCGACGATCTCGGCCGCCTCCACGGCGTCGAGGAAGGCGAGGACGCCACAGGCGTCGACGCCCTGGGCGGACGGGGGGCTCGAAGGCAGGGGGCGGGCGCTCATGCCTGCATCCTGCCCCGGACCGCGGACGACGATCGACGGCTCTTCACGTCACGGGGGCCCGTTTCCTCCCCCGGCGGCCGGGGACTCGCGTCCCATGGTGCGAATCGGATACACGATGATGACCGAACAGGCCGGCCCTCGTGAACTGGTCGACCACGTGGTGCGCGCCGAAGAGGCGGGCTTCGACTTCTCGGTGACGTCGGACCACTACTTTCCGTGGCTGCGTGCGCAGGGGCACTCACCGTACGCGTGGAGCGTGCTCGGAGCCGCCGCCCAGGCCACGTCACGCATTCCGCTGATGACGTACGTGACGTGTCCGACCTTCCGCTACCACCCGGCGGTGGTGGCGCAGAAGGCGGCGACGATGCAGCTGCTGTCCGAGGGACGCTTCCGGCTCGGGCTCGGCTCCGGGGAGAATCTCAACGAGCATGTGGTGGGCGGTGGCTGGCCCGCCGTGGACGTGCGGCACGAGATGCTGGAGGAGGCCGTGGAGATCATCCGCGCGCTGTTCGAGGGCGGACACGTGACGCGGCACGGCACCCACTACGACGTGGACTCGGCCCGGTTGTGGGACCTTCCCGACGAGCCGCCGCCGATCGGCATCGCCGTCTCCGGCGAGCAGTCCTGCGAACTGGCGGGCCGGCTGGGCGATCTGGTGATCGCCACGGAGCCCGAGTCCGGTCTGCTGGAGGCGTTCGACCGGCACGGCGGCGCGGGCAAGCCGCGCGTGGGCCAGCTCCCCGTCTGCCACGACCCCGACCGGGACACGGCCGTGCGGCGCGCGCACGCCCAGTTCCGCTGGTTCGGCAACGGCTGGAAGGTGAACTCCGAACTGCCGCACCCGGACTCCTTCGAGTCGGCGACGCAGTTCGTGACGCCCGACGACGTCGCCTCGGCGATCCCCTGCGGCGACGATCCCGACGACTTCGTCGAGGCCGTACGCCCGTACGCCGAAGCCGGGTTCACGGAGATCGCCCTGGTGCAGATCGGCGGCGACTCGCAGCCGGCGTACCTGGACTGGGCGGAGAAGACCCTGCTGCCCGCGCTGCGCGAGGCCCTCGGCTGACCGGCCGCCGCACCCCGCACACGGGTCTGTCAAAGCATCGCCAATGGGTCGATATAGGCTGCCGGTCTGCACTTTCGCAGTACCGATCCTATGTCCAGCAGCCCGTAGAGGAGAGTCATCCGTGACCCTGGCGATCGACCTGCCCGAGACATCCCCCCAGACGTCCCCCGCGCCCCTGTCCGACCTCGTGGCGCGCGACGCCCGCGAGTTCGGCGTCTACGCGCGGACCGGCGGGTGGGCCTTCGGCCTGATGGTGGCGCGCAGCGTCCGGCCGGGCGGCCAGAGCGCGGACGAGACGCCGAAGGTGTCGGCGAAGGAGTTCGCCGAGCTGGCCGGCTGCTCCCCCGAGCGCGTCATGCGGTACTACAAGGCCTGGGACCGGGCCGCCGACGACGGTCTCGTCCCGCACTTCGAGGAGCTGGCGCCGGGCCAGGAGGTCGAGCTGCCGGACGCCGAGGTGTGGCTGACCTACTACGTCTCGCGTTCCAGCGCCACCTCCGAGCGCGGCACCGCGATCGCGGAGGCCGCCGAGGCCGAGGGCATCCGGCCGACGAAGGCGCTGGAGGTCGCGGAGAACCCCACCGCCTTGCGCGCCGCGATCCTCGCCGACCCCTCGACCGCCCGCGCGGCCCGCTCCGCCCTCCTGGACCGCATCAAGGAGGACCCGGACCTCCAGGCCGCGCTGGCCCGTGACGTCGTGCGCACCGACGACCTGAAGAAGGCCGTGGCCACGGAGAGCCGCTCGGCCGACCGCATCGGGTACGTGCGCCAGATCGCCGAGTCCGGCCAGGTGAAGACTCCCGCGGGGCAGACCATCGACGCGCCCGTCGAGCTGCGCCAGGAGGCCGAACGGCACCTCTCGCTGATCGACGAGCTCGACGACGGCGAGGACGCGGGCGAGTGGGCGACCGAGGCCTACGACACGATGAAGAGCCTCGTCGTCGAGACCGTGGAGGCCGATCCCGAGCTGCGCGTCCAGGAGCGGCGCACGAAGTTCTACAGCAGCCTGCAACGGGCGACGAAGGTCTTCGAGGAGCTCACCTTCGACGACGTCGACGCGCAGGACTTCTACGAGGACGACATGGTGCAGCAGTTGGAGGAGCTCCAGCAGGCGATCGGCAGCTGCATCACCGCGCTGCGCGGCGCGCGGGGCGACGCGCCCGCAGCCGGGTAGCCGTACTCACGCCGCACCCCGGCGTCACTGTTGTCGTAGGCCCCCGGCGTCACTGCGTCGTGTAGCGGCGCCGGGTCCACAGCGGCAGCACGAACCAGCACAGCGCGTACCAGGCGACCACGCCGGAGACCAGCCAGGGCACGTAGTCGTCGTGGGTGGCCACCCGCAGGATCAGCAGCAGCGAGGCGGTCATGGTGGCGAGCAGCAGGAGCAGGCCGACGAGGGTCAGCCGGGACGCCCACCGCACCGCCTGCGGCTTCACCCGCCGTCCGGAGACCAGGCGGTGCAGGGAGACGGGGCCGATGAGCGCGCCGGTCGCGCAGGCGCCCAGGACGACGGTCACGATGTAGATGACCTGGTCGGTTTGTGGCAGGTCGGCATAGCGCGGGGTGAACACCACGGTCAGCAGGAAGCCGAAGAGGATCTGCACGCCTGTCTGGGCGACGCGGACCTCCTGGATGAGCTCGCCCCACATGCGGTCGGCTCGCTCCTCCTCGGTCTCGTCGCGCCCCCTGCCCCGTTCGGCTCCTGCCGCGGTGTCCGTCACGTGGCCTCCTCCGCCCGGTTCGAGTGCCTCCTTTGACCTCTCTCCCGGCGAGTACCCCGTGGGCGGCGATCGTCCCGCGGTCGCCGCCCGGGTGGCCTACCAGCGTCCCTCGACCTGCTCCTTGATGCGGCGGTCGTACAGGTCGCGGACGGCCGCGAGGGTCTCGTCGGAGAGCTCCGGGAGCCTGGCGGCGGCCGCGTTGGCGCGGGCCTGCTCGGGCGAGCGAGCACCCGGGATCACGGTGGTCACACCGGGCTGCTGGATGATCCAGCGCAGCGCCAGCTGGGCCGGGGTGTACCCCTCGGGCGCGAGGGCCGCGAACTCGACGGCGGCCTCGACACCGGTGGCGTAGTCGACACCGGAGAACGTCTCGCCCTGGTCGAAGGACTCGCCGTGCCGGTTGTAGGCGCGGTGGTCGTTCTCCGGGAAGACGGTGTCCTTGGTGTACTTGCCCGAGAGCAGTCCGGAGGCGAGCGGGACGCGGGCGATGATGCCGACGCCGGTCTCCCGGGCCGCCGGGAGCACCTCGTACAGGGGCTTCAGGCGGAACGGGTTGAGGATGATCTGCACGCTCGCCACGCCCGGCCGGGCGATCGCGGTGAGGGCCTCGGCGCAGGTCTCCACGCTGACGCCGTAGTGCGCGATGCGCTCCTCCTCGACGAGGGTGTCGAGCGCGTCGAAGACCTCGTCGCTGGAGTAGACGGGGGTGGGCGGGCAGTGCAACTGCACCAGGTCGATGCGGTCGACGCCGAGGTTGCGGCGGGAGCGGTCGTTCCAGGCGCGGAAGTTGTCCAGGACGTAGTTCTCCGGGATCTGGTCGACCCGGCGGCCCATCTTGGTGGCGACCAGCACGTGCAGGTCGGGCCGACTGCCCAGGAACGTGGCGATGGTCTGCTCGCTGCGTCCGTCGCCGTAGACGTCGGCGGTGTCGAAGAAGGTGACGCCCGACTCGGCCGCCGCCTCCAGAACCGTCAGGGCCTCCTTGTCGTCGACGTCTCCCCAGTCGGCGCCCAGTTGCCAGGTGCCGAGACCGACGACGGATGCGTGCTGACCAGACCTACCGAATTCGCGCTCGTCCATGAGGTCAGTCTGTCATCCGTGGTGACCTGGTGCGGAACGGGCCGCTCCAGGCTGCCACCTGTGAATCTTTCACCCGCAAGAGTGACGCTGTTCGACCGTGCGGCCGTATGTGCCGAACTGGCCTCTAGCGTGAGTGCGTGACTGATCGTTCACTGAGCAACCATCAACCGGGGGACCCTTCTTGGACCCGCCGCGGCTTCCTGCGCACCGCGGCCGCGACCCTGGCCGCCGCCCCCGTCCTGGTGGCCGCCGACCCGGCCGTCGCCGCGCAGGAGCTGCCGGACTTTCCCCCGGACGTCTTCCTCTCCCGTACGGCGTACCGGAACTGGGACGGCGAGATCACCGTGACCGGCCTGTGGGCGTGCGCGCCCGCGGGGCCCGACCAGGTGGTCGGCGTCGTCAACTGGGCCTGGCGGCACGGCTGGACGGTACGGCCCCGGGGCGCGTCGCACGGCTGGTCGCCGCTGACCGTCGCGGAGGACACGTCGGCGGACGCGCCGGTCCTGCTCGTCGACACCGCTCCGCATCTGACCGGCCTGGCCCTGGTCGGGTCCGACGCGGTGCGCGCCGGGACCGGTGTCACGCTGGAGGACCTGCTCACCTTCCTCGAAGGCCATGGCCTCGGTGTCACCGCCGCACCGGCCCCCGGCGACCTCACGCTGGGCGGCGCGCTGGCCGTCGACGCGCACGGCACGGCCGTACCGGCGCGGGGCGAGGAGCGGCTGCCCGGGCAGACCTACGGCTCGCTCAGCAACCGTGTGCTCTCCCTGACGGCCGTGGTGTGGGACGCGGACGGCGGGGCGTACGGCTTGCGGACGTATCGCCGTGACGAGGCGGACGGCGCGGCGCTGCTCACGCATCTCGGGCGGTCGCTGGTGACCGAGGTGGTGCTGCGGGTGGGTGCCGACAGCAACCTGCGGTGTGTCAGCCGTACGGACATTCCGGCGAAGGAGCTGTTCGCGGCGCCCGGCACGAAGGGGCGGACGCTGGCGAGCTTCCTGGAGTCCGACGGGCGGGTGGAGGCCATCTGGTTCGCGTTCACCGAGTCCCCGTGGTTCAAGGTGTGGTCCGTCGAACCGACGAAGCCGCTCACCTCGCGGCACGTGACGTCGCCGTACCCGTACCCCTTCTCCGACAACGTCCCGACACTGGTGGCGGACCTGGCCGGGCGGATGGTCGCGGACGGGGCCTGGTATCTGGCGCCGGTGCTCGGCAACGCGCAACTCGACGTGGCCGCGGTCGGGCTCGTGGCGACCCTGTCGGCGGACATCTGGGGGCCGTCGAAGAACACGCTGCTGTACATCAGGCCGACCACGCTGCGGGTGCACGCCAACGGGTACGCGGTACTGACCGGCCGGGACCAGGTGCAGCGTGTCGTCGCCGAGTTCACCTCCTTCTACCGGGAGCGGCTGGCCGCGTACGCCGCCCTGGGCCGCTTCCCCGTCAACGGCTCGGTGGAGATCCGGGTGACCGGCCTCGACGACCCGGCGGAGGCCCAACTCGCCGGCGCCCGGCCGCCGTCGCTCTCCGCGCTGCGCCCCGACCCCGACCACCCCGAGTGGGACACGGCCGTCTGGCTGGACGTGCTGACGCTCCCGGGGACGCCGTACACCGAGGCGTTCTACCGCGGGCTCGAGCGCTTCCTGCTCGCGACCTACGACGGCACGCACGCCCTCACCCGGGTGGAGTGGTCGAAGGGCTGGGGATACACGGACGAGGCCGCGTGGAGTGACGGGGAGGTTCTGGGGACGGTGGTGCCGGAGTCCTTCGGTTCCGCGTGGGACGAGGCCGCGGATGCACTGGAACGGCAGGACCCGCACCGGGTGTTCCGGGCACCGCTGCACGGGCGGCTGTTCCCCTAGGGCGTCAGATGGGCCTGGACCGTCGGGCCGTACCGGTCGACGATGTCCTCGACGGGCATCGCTCGCACTCCCCTTCCACGGGCGATGCCGAACATCACGCCCAGGCCGAGGAGGGCGGCGAGGGCGAGTTCGGCGCGTACGGCCGCGTCGGGGCCGGTGAGGCGGGCGGCGAGGCGTTCGGTGACCTGGGCGCGGAAGTTGGTCCGCAGGATGTCCCCGTGGTCGCCGTGCAGGGGGGCGAAGACGATGCGCAGCACGGGGTCGGCGCCGCGCTCGCGCTGGCCGACCACGACATGCCGGACCATGTGGCGGCCCAGGTCCTCCAGCGGGCCGGCCAGGAGAGCCTCGGCGTCCTCCTCGAAGGACATCACGCGGGCGAAGAGGGCGTCCTTGTTACCGAAGTACTTCAGGATCAGGGGCGGGCTCACCCCGGCGCGCTCCGCGACGGCCTTGAGGGTGATGTCCGCGTGGGCGTGGCGGGCCAGGAGATGGCGGGCGGCGCGCAGGATGGCCGCCTTGGTCGCCTCGGCGTCCCGACGTGCGGGCGCCGCGGAGGTTCCGGACGGGGTGTTCACGGCACTCATGCTCCCTCCATCGCCTCGTCGTTGACGGAGGGGGTGCGGCCGCGGGCCCGCCGGGTGCCCTCGGGTTTCCGGTCGCCGGGGATGGTCAGCGCCACCGCGCACGCGGCCAGGGCCACCGCGCCCGCGACGCCGAAGGTCAGCAGATAGCCGTGCAGCGTCGGCACCGGGGCTCCGCCGACGAGGCTGGTGTGGTGCACGAGGACGGCGGCCACGGCGGCGCTGGAGACGGCCTGGCCGATCGTGCGCATCAGAACGTTGACGCCGTTCGCCGAGGCGGTCTGCCCGGCCGGGACGGCGCGCAGGATCAGGGCCGGCAGCGCGGAGTAGGCGAGGGTGGTGCCCGTCGCCACGACCGTCGCCCCCACCATGATCATCCACAGTTCCCGGCTGTCGGCGATGCGCACGGCGTACCCGGAGGCGATGACGGCGGCGCCCAGAGCGAGGGTGACCCGGGGGCCGCGCGCCTCGGACATACGGGCGGAGACCGGCGAGAACAGCAGCATGGTGAGGCCCCCTGGCAGCAGGCACAGGCCCGTCTGGACGATGGACAGCCCGAGCCCGTAGCCGGTGGCCTCGGGCGTCTGCACCAACTGGGCGGTCACCAGCGAGTTGGCGTAGAACGCGAAGCCGGTCAGGAGCGCGGCCACATGGGACAGGCCGACCCTCGGCCGGGACACCAACCGCAGGTCCACCAGGGGCCGTGCGGTCCGCAACTGCTGCCGCCACCACAGGCCCAGGACGACCGCGGCGCCCAGGAGCAGTCCGATGACCCGGGCGCTCCCCCAGCCCCACTGGCCACCCTGGGACACGGCCAGGAGCAGGCAGATCAGCCCGGCGGCCAGCCCGAGCGCCCCTGTCACGTCGAACCCGCCGGGCTCGCGCACGGGTGACTCCGGCACCGTCCACCGGATCAGCGCGAGCCCGGTGACGCCCAGGGCGGCGGTCACCCAGAACATCACGTGCCAGTTCGCGTACTGCACGACCACGGCCGCCGCCGGCAGCCCCAGCGCGGCGCCGATGCCGACGGTGGAACTCATCAGGGCCACGGCGGATCCCCGGCGTGCCGGGGGCAGTTCGTCGCGCAGGATGCTGATGGACAGCGGGACGACGCAGGACGCGGCGCCCTGCAGGGCCCGGGCCGCGATCAGCACGCCGATGTCGGAGGTGAGGGCGCAGATCACCGAGCCGGCGGCCATCAGGCCGAACGACAGGAGCAGCACCCGCCGCTTGCCGTACATGTCGCCGGCGCGGCCGAGGACCGGGGTGAGGACCGCTCCGGACAGCAGCGAGGCGGTCACCATCCAGGAGACCGCGCCCGGCGAGGCACCGGTCAGCCGGGGCAGGTCGGGCAGGAGCGGGACGACGACGGTCTGCATGACCGCCATGAGGATGCCGCAGTACGCCAGGACCGGAACGGTGAGACGGGCCCGCGGACCGGCGACTGAGCCGGTCGGAGTGGGTATCGGAGCGGGCGACGCCATGAGCACTCCAGCGGCTTGCACGAAAACGAAATTCAGGTGAATGGCAATTCACCGTAGCAGTGAATTGCCATTCACCCAAGGTTCGCCCGTTCTGGTGCGGACGCCCGACCGGCTACTTGCGGGAGGCCGGAGTCCGCGCGTGCGCGCCGCGCGCCAGCTTCGGACCCAGCCAGCGCTTGAACCGGCGCAGGACCTCCAGCCGCCCGGCCGCCCGGTCGAGCCGGTAGTAGAGCTGGGGCGGCACGTAGGGCAGCAGGGGGGAGTGGCGCTGGCCGAGCAGGGCGAACATCTGCTCCGGGGGCAGATGGATGTAGCGGGTGAGGTTCTCGTACCACTGGGCGCTGTAGCGGGCGGCGCTCTGCGGGGAGAGCAGGGCGGACTTGCGTTCCCGCTCATAGCGGGCGAGAGCCCGCGGGAGGTCGGCGCTCTCGCGCAGGGCGTCGGCGAGGGCGATGGCGTCCTCCAGGGCGAGGGTGGTGCCGGCGCCGATCGAGTAGTGGGTGGTGTGCGCGGCGTCGCCGAGGAGGACGAGGTTGTCGTGGTACCAGGTGCGGTTGGTGAGGGTGCGGAAGGTCAGCCACTGGGCACTGCCGACTGCGGACGCGCGGCCGATCAGGGGGTGGCCGTCGAGGATGTGCGCGAAGAGCTTCTCCAGGTCGGCGAGGCCGTCGCCCTCGCTCGCCCGGTCGAGGCCGAGTCCGGCCAGGGTCTCGGGGGCGCACTCGATGACGCAGGTGCTCCGCTCGGAGCTGAAGGGGTAGCCGTAGCACCAGATCCAGCCGTGCTCGGTCTCGACGAAGGCGAAGGTGAAGGTGTCGAAGACCTTGGTGGTGCCGAGCCAGACGTAGGAGTTGCGGCCCGGTGCGAGTTCGGCGCCGAAGTCGTCCGCGTGCCGGGTACGCAGGGCGCTGTGGACTCCGTCGCCGGCCACGACGAGGTCGGCGTCCGGCAGGTCCTCGGCGGTGATCTCGCTCTCGAATTCGAGCCGTACGCCAAGTGCGCGGGCACGGGCGGCGAGGATCTCCAGCAGCTTGTGCCGGCCGATGCCGTGCCCTTCGTCGCCGGGCCGGCGGGTCGCCAGATCCCTTACATGGGCGACGCCTTCGTTCCAGCGGACGGAACTCTCGTCGATCGCGCGCGCCGACTCGGGGTCGCAGGCGTGGAGTCTGTCGAGGAGCCCCTGCCAGTACGTGACACCCCAGCCGTAGGTCGAGCCCTCGGAGTCGCGCTCGTGGACGGTGATGTCGTGGGACGGGTCCTGCCGCTTGAGCAGGATCGAGAGATACAGGCCGGCGGGCCCGCCGCCGACACAGGCGACCTTCACGCGCACCCCTAGGAATTACCGGACGTGGTGGATTGACGACGCAGGGTAGCAGCAGGTGGCATCCGCCGATGGACGCCCTGCCTGCCCGATCGCGCCAGTTTTCCCACGTGAGCCACACCACGGACGGAACACCGCCGCGCGAAAGTCCACCCGAAGCAGCGCTCCCACGGAAAGGAATTTCCCCTTCCGCCTCATGCGAGCCCCGTCGACGCCAAGATCATCTTCGTTCAACATTGCACGACTTGTCATTGATTGTCTTGATCACAGCCAACCCGTCGCGGGTGATTTCTCCCGTTCTCCTCCCGGCCGATAGGCATACGGGGTCGTCAATCGAACGCACCCCAGGAGGTCCCGCATGCCGGAACTCAGCCGTCGTCGCGCACTCACCGCGGCGGCCGTCGTCGCCGGTGCCCAGTTGGTCGCCGCCCCCGCCGCCCGGGCCGGCGACCACGGCCCCCATGGCTCCCCCGACTCCTTCGACGAGGTCTACAAGGGCCGCCGGATACAGGGCCGGTCCGCCGGCGGGAGCGGTCATCACCACGGCGGCGGCTACGCCGTGTACGTCGACGAGGTCGAGCTGCACGTGATGCGCAACGCCGACGGCTCGTGGATCAGCGTGGTCAGTCACTACGACCCTGTTCCCACCCCGCGGGCCGCCGCCCGCGCCGCGGTCGACGAGTTGCAGGGCGCCCGGCTCGAACCCTTCCCCGCCGGCTGACCGGCCGACCGCCCTCCTCTCGCGCACACTTGGAGCACCGCACATGACCGTCCGCAAGAACCAGTCGTCCTTGACCGCCGACGAGAAGCGGCGCTTCGTCGCCGCCGTCCTCGAGCTCAAGCGCAGCGGCCGCTACGACGCCTTCGTCACCACGCACAACGCCTTCATCCTCGGCGACACCGACAACGGTGAGCGCACCGGCCACCGTTCGCCGTCGTTCCTGCCGTGGCACCGCAGATTCCTGCTGGAGTTCGAGCGGGCGTTGCAGTCGGTGGACGTGTCGGTGGCGCTGCCCTACTGGGACTGGTCGGCCGACCGTTCGACGCGTTCCTCGCTGTGGGCGCCGGACTTCCTCGGCGGCAGCGGGCGCAGCCGGGACGGCCAGGTGATGGACGGCCCGTTCGCCGCGACCGCTGGCAACTGGCCGATCAACGTCCGGGTGGACGGCCGCACTTACCTCCGGCGCGCGCTGGCGACGAACGTGCGGGAGCTGCCGACCCGGGCCGAGGTCGAGTCGGTGCTGGCGATGGAGACGTACGACATGGCGCCGTGGAACAGCGGCTCCGACGGCTTCCGCAATCACCTGGAGGGCTGGCGCGGGGTCAATCTGCACAACCGGGTCCATGTGTGGGTCGGCGGGCAGATGGCGACCGGGGTCTCCCCCAACGACCCGGTGTTCTGGCTGCACCACGCCTACATCGACAAGTTGTGGGCCGAGTGGCAGCGCCGGCATCCGAAGTCGACGTACCTCCCGGGCGGCGGAACACCGGACGTCGTCGATCTGGACGAGACGATGAAACCGTGGAACGACACGACTCCGGCGGCCCTGCTCGACCACACGGCCCACTACACCTTCGACGCCTGATCAGGCCTCGGTGCCACGGCACTCCGGGTGGCCCCAGCCCTGCGCGTTCTTGGCGATCTCCTCGCCGGCCGCGTAACCGCGGCCGCACACGCAGCGGCCGGGGAACTTTGCTTTGAGCGTGCGGGACGACGAACCCCCGCCGCGCCGGGGGGACTTGCTTCCTCCGGCGCGGGCGGACTTCGGCTTCGGGGTGTCCGGCGAGGCCGGCGGCTCCGGGGAGCCCTGGTCGCTGCCGGCCGGTTGCTGGACGCTTGCCGCCTGGCTGGCGGCGCGGTCGGCGAAGTCGTTGAGCGGGTCGCCGTCGACCTGGTGGGCGGGCACGTAGCGGAAGTCGACCGAGCGGCCGTCGAGCAGTTCGTCGATGCGGACGACGAGCTCCTGGTTGGCGACCGGCTTGCCGGCGGACGTCTTCCAGCCGTTGCGCTTCCAGCCGGGCAGCCAGGTGGTGACGGCCTTCATGGCGTACTGCGAGTCCATCCGGATCTCGAGCGGCACAGCCGGGTCGGTCGAGGCCAACAGCCGTTCGAGCGCGGTGAGTTCGGCGACGTTGTTGGTGGCCTTGCCGAGCGGGCCGGCCTCCCAGCGGGCCGGGGTCTCCGCGTCGTCCGCCACCACCCACGCCCAGCCCGCCGGTCCCGGGTTTCCCTTCGAAGCCCCGTCGCACGCGGCCACCACTCGTTCACGCATGCGCACGATCATGCCATGGCGGGCCGGGCGCTCGTCCCCGTGTCTAGGACACGTCCTCGGTCTGCGGCATCTCGCCCACGGTGGTGGTGACGTCGATCACCGAGAAGTTCGCGCCCTGCGGGTCGCTGATCGCGGCGAACCGTCCGAACGGGGTGTCCATCGGGCCGAAGCGCAGGACGCCGCCCACCTTGGTGGCCCTGGCCACGGCGTCGTCACAGTTGTCGACGGTGAAGTAGACGTTGACGTACGACGGCACCTCGGGCGGGAACTCCTCCGTCATCTTCATGCGGCCGAGGACCATGTCACCGCCGATCTCGAACAGGCGGAAGTCGACCGAGTCGTCCTGGAGCTGCTTCGCCGCGTACGGGAACACGGCCGGGAGGAACGTGTCCGTCTTTTCCGGGTCACGGGTGAAGAACTCGGCCCAGCAGAACGCGCCGGGCTGCTCGGGCGGCGCCTCGAAGCCCTCGTGGACGCCTGCCTGCCACACGCCGAAGACGGCGCCGCTGGGCTCGCGGCCCAGGCACATCGTGCCGAACTCGCCGACCTTCATCGGCTCCATCAGCACTTCACCGCCGTTCTCACGGATCTTGCCGGCGGTCGCGGCGGCGTCCGGGGAGGCGAGATACAGACACCACTGCGAGTGGCCCTCCTGCCCGGGCATCGGCGGGACGACGGCGGCGACCGCCTTGCCGTCGGCGTAGGCCTGTGTGTAGTTCCCGTACTCCGACGACGCCTCGCCGAAGGTCCAGCCGAGGACCTCGCCGTAGAAGCGCTTGGCGCCCTCCAGGTCGCTGAACATCGCGTCGGCCCAACAAGGGGCTCCCTCTGGTCGTACGGCCATGGTCGCGGCCCTCCCGATGAGATGGATTGTCCGGTTCCTCACGCTAGCCACCCGGCTGTCGCCTCGCGCGCCGAACACGGAAGTCACCGAGAGTGACCCACGAGCGCTCCGACGCGTGGCAGCGCATGAAGGAAGCGGCTGCACACACGTGGGTGTGGCCGGCCTGAACAACGAGCCGACCATGTACGTCGCACTGGACCTGCTGTTCGCCGAGCACGCCCGGCTGCCGCGCCGCGGCGGACTCCACGTCGTCATCACCGGCTGCTACGACGACGCCTACGGCCAGGCCTCGCGCGAGGTGTCGCTCATCAACGCGCACTGCATCTGCATCTGCGACATCCACCCGCGCTCGGCTTCCTTCGTTCCTCACCGCCCATCGCGACGGCGGCTTCCCGCATCTGCTGATCACGGCCGACCGGGTGTGAATTCCGTTGGACAGCAAGGAGGTTGGCCCCTTGCAATAGGGCGCATGAGTGCTGCGAAGATGCGTCCGGACGAGGTCGACCTCGACGCCCCGCTGGTGAGCCGGCTCCTCGCCGCCCAGTTCCCGCACTGGGCCGGGCTGCCCGTACGGCGGCTGGCCTCCTCCGGGACGGAGAACGCGATGTTCCGGCTCGGCGCCGACAAGGTGGTGCGGCTGCCCCGGCATCCCGGCGCCGTCGAGAGCGTGGCGCACGAGCAGCACTGGTTGGCCCGGCTCGGGCCGATGCTGCCCGTCGCCGCGCCCGTGCCGCTGGAGCGGGGCGCGCCGGGCGAGGGATTCGCCTGGCCCTGGTCGGTCTACCGCTGGCTGGACGGCCGTAACCCGGTCGCCGGCGCCGTCGAGCAGCCGCAGGCGCTGGCGGCGGACCTGGCGGCGTTCGTCACCGCCCTGCGCGGGATCGAGACGCAGGGCGGTCCGCCGAACCACCGGGGTGTCCCGCTGGCGGAGCGGGACACCCCCACGCGCGACGCCCTCGCTCGACTGGACGGGCGGATCGACACGGACGCGGTCACCGCCCTGTGGGAGGAGGCCCTGCGGACGTCGGGGCGCGCGGAGCCGCCCGTCTGGGCCCACGGGGACCTCTCACCCGGGAACGTGCTGGTCGAGGGCGGGCGGCTCACGGCCGTGATCGACTTCGGCAGCGTCGGGGTGGGCGACCCGGCCGTCGACCTGATCGTCGCCTGGAACCTGCTGCCCGCGTCGGCCCGCGGCACGTTCCGGGAGGCGATCGGCGCGGACGACGACGAGTGGGCGCGCGGCCGGGGCTGGGCCCTGTCGATCTCGCTGATCCAGCTGCCGTACTACTGGGAGACCAATCCGCCGCTCGCGGAGAACTCCCGGCATGTGATCAAGGAGATCGTGGCCGAGGCCCAGTCCCGTTAGCGCGCTCTCGCCGGCCGGCTGCTACACGCCGTCGTAGGCCTTCCGCAGGGCGGCGATGTCGAGCTTGCCCATGGAGAGCATGGCTTTCATCGCCCGGGCGGCCTTCTCCTGGTCGGGGTCGGTGACCATGGGGACGAGCACGCTCGGGACGACCTGCCAGGACACGCCGTACTTGTCCTTGAGCCAGCCGCAGGGACCGGGCTCGCCGCCGCCCTCGAGGAGCTTGTTCCAGTAGTAGTCGACCTCCTCCTGGTCGGCGCAGTCGATCTGGAAGGAGATCGCCTCGGTGAACGTGAACTCCGGGCCGCCGTTCAGCGCGACGAACTTCTGCCCGTTCGCGGTGAACTCCACGGTGACGACGGAGCCGACGGGGCCCGGTCCGGCCTCGGTGTAGCGGGCGACGCGCCCGACGCTGGAGTTCTTGAAGATCGACACGTAGTGGTGGGCGGCTTCCTCGGCGTTGCCGTCGAACCAGAGACACGTGGTGAATCCGTCGGTGGTCATGAGTACCTCCTGGGAACGTGGTCATCAGTGTCGACCGATCCTCGCCGCGGAACTCATCGGTCGGGCCGGGGATTCACCCGGACGGCAGCGCCCCGCGTGCGAATTGGCATCCGGTTCCATGACGTCATCGATCGATCACCGACAGCGGCATCCGGCCCTTGCGTCTCGCCATCCCGCAGGGCTCCCTCGACGACCTGTACGACCTGAACGACCGGCTCGACCGGCTCGACCGGCTCGACCGGCTCGACCGGCTCGACCGGCTCGACCGGCTCGACCGGACCATGTGGCCGCAGGGGCTGCCCGGGACGGGCTGGGCGTACGGGGTGCCGACCGCCTGTCTGCGCGAGCTGGTCCGGTACTGGCGCCACGTCTACGACTGGCGGGCGGCCGAGACGCTGCTGACCAACGTGATGCTCTACTGGCTGACCGGGACGGCCGGTTCGTCCGCCCGGATGTACTACGAACGGCAGCACGCCACCGGCCGGGCGGCCGCACCCCGGGAACCGTCGACGGTGCCGACGGCGCTCGCCCTCTTCCCCGCCGAGCCGCAGATCCCCCTGCGGCAGAGGGCCGAGCCCACCGAGAACCTCGTGCGCTGGACGGAGTTCGACCGGGGCGCCAACTTCGCGGCGCTGGAGGAGCCCGACCTGCTGGTGGACGACGTGCGGGCGTTCCTCCGGCAACTGCTCGAACAGGGCTGACGGCAGGCTCTGCCCGTGGCGAATCTGCCGCGGGCAGAGAAACCGCGTTCGGGCGTCCACGGACGTCAAGAGTGGAGTCGACGGCATCCACGCCACGACGAGGAGAACCGATGACTGCACTCACCACGCTCGCTCCCCGCGCCGAGGAGGGCGACACCCCGCCCACCCGCTTCGACGACCATCTCGCCGCCCAACTGCTCGCCCAGCGCATCGTGCTCCTGGGCACCCAGGTCGACGAGGTCTCCGCGAACCGCGTCTGCGCGCAGCTGCTGATCCTGTCGGCGGAGGACCAGCGCACCGACATCGCCCTGTACATCAACAGCCCGGGCGGGTCGGTGCACGCGGGGCTCGCCATCTACGACACGATGCGGCTGATCCCCAACGACGTCTCGACGCTGGCCATGGGCTTCGCGGCCAGCATGGGCCAGTTCCTGCTCAGCGTCGGCGCGCCCGGCAAGCGGTACGCGCTGCCGAACGCGCGCGTCATGATGCACCAGCCGTCGGCCGGGATCGGCGGCACCACGGCGGACATCGAGATCCAGGCGGAGAACCACGAGTTCACCAAGCGCACCATCGAGCGCATCACCGCCGAGCACACCGGCCAGACGCCGGAGACCATCTCCCGGGACGGCGACCGCGACCGCTGGTTCACGGCCGAGGAGGCCAGGGAGTACGGCATGGTGGACCAGGTCGTGGAGTCCCTCGCGGACGTCCGCCCGGCCGCCTCCAAGCGACGGATGGGGCTGTGACATGGGGTCCTACACGATTCCGAACGTGGTCGAGCGCACCCCGCAGGGCGAGCGGTCCTACGACGTGTTCAGCAGGCTGCTGTCCGAGCGGATCATCTTCCTCGGCACCGAGATCGACGACGGGGTCGCCAACGTCGTCATCGCGCAACTCCTCCATCTGGAGTCGTCGGCCCCGGAGAGCGAGATCTCGATCTACCTCAACTCCCCTGGCGGATCGTTCACTTCACTGATGGCGATCTACGACACGATGACGTACGTGCAGGCGCCGATCTCGACGTTCTGCGTCGGACAGGCCGCGTCGACGGCGGCCGTGCTGCTGGCCGGCGGGGACCCGGGGCGGCGGTTCGTGCTGGAGCACGCGCGTGTGCTGCTGGGGCAGCCGGCCAGCGGCGGCCAGCGGGGCACGGTGTCGGACCTGGCGCTACAGGCCAAGGAGATGGTCCGGATCCGCGGCCAGGTCGAGGAGGTACTGGCCCGCCACACGCACCACGACATCGCGACCCTGCGCGCGGACATGGACCGTGACAAGGTGTTCACCGCGCAGGAGGCGGTGGCCTACGGGCTGGCCGACGAGGTGGTCAGCCGGCGTCTCGTGACGGTGTGAGACGCCGGCCCGCACGGCGCGTCAGGCAGCCAGGCAGAGGCCGTTGTGCGACGAACCCGTCGTCGCACGGCTCCTGTTGGAGTGCCGGCTGCTGAGCCGGACCAGCTCACCCTGGGCCTGGGCCAGCAGGTCGCCCAGGCCCAGGCCGAGGGCGTGGGCGGCGGCCGCGAGGACCTCCGAGGAGGCCTCCTTGCGGCCGCGCTCCACCTCCGAGAGGTACGGCATGGAGATGCGGGCCGAGTCGGCGACATCCTTGAGCGTGCGCTCCTGCGCCTGGCGTTCACGGCGCAGGACGTCTCCCACCAGGTCGCGCCACAAGGGCTCGCGCGGCGCGGGCCGGGGAGCGGGGGCGGAGGTGTCACCCAGGCGCTCGGTAGGCGGGCGCAGCGGGATCACGCGGGCTTGGTTCGGCGTTTGGTTGCTCACCTCACCAGCCTAGGAGTGCGGGCGTCCACGGGGAGGAGCCCGGCGTTGCGCCCTCGGTGGAATCGGTGCACGCACGTGCACGCATCCCGCAGGCATGGGTCGTCCCGGACCGGGTACCCGCCCCCTGAGAGGATCTGTACATGTCCGCTCACGGACCGAGAACAGCAGACGCCGAACCGTGACGCTCGAGGGAGAGGCCATGCAGACCGCCGTGATCCTGTCGGAAGCCAAGGTCGTCGACGACACCGCCAGGACCAGCACGGACGGCGCACCGCTGCCGGGAATCGAAGCACCGCGGAGCGTGGCTCCGCGTGACGCCCGCGAGCTGTCCCGCCAGTTCTTCCGGCGGCTGGCCGTACTCGAAGAGGGCACGCACGACTATCAGTACGCCCGCAACACGCTCATCGAGATGAACATGTCCCTGGTGCGGTTCGCGGCCGGCCGGTTCCGCGGCCGCGGCGACGACATGGAGGACATCGTCCAGACCGGGATGATCGGCCTGATCAAGGCCATCGACCGGTTCGAGATCTCGCGCGAGGTGGAGTTCACGTCGTTCGCGCTGCCGTACATCGTCGGTGAGATCAAGCGTTTCTTCCGGGACACGACCTGGGCGGTGCACGTGCCGCGACGGCTCCAGGAGCTGCGCGTCGAGCTGGCCAAGGCCCGGGACGAGCTCGCCGGCCGTCTGGACCGGGAGCCGACGGTGGCGGAGCTTGCCACGCTGATGAACCTCTCGGAGAACCAGGTGGTCGAGGCGCAGATCGCCGCCAACGGCTACAACTCCTCCTCGCTCGACGCGGCGCTCACCGGCGACGGCCCGGACCACGGCGAGGCCGTCCTCGCGGACTTCATCGGTGTGGAGGAGGACGGGCTGCGGCTCGTCGAGGACTTCCACTCGCTCGCCCCGCTCATGGCCGAACTCAGCGAACGCGACCGGCAGATCATCCATCTGCGGTTCGTGGAGGAGGCCACCCAGGCCGAGATCGGCGAACGGCTCGGCTGCTCCCAGATGCATGTGTCCCGGCTGATCAAGCGGATCATCATGCGACTGCGCCACGGGATGCTGGACGAGCTGGGCTGCGCCTGAAGGCTCAGTCTCAGGGCTCAGTCACCGAACCTCAGCAGAGCGCGGACCCGCTTGCCGACCGGCACGCGCTCGGCGGTGATCTCCGCCGCGAGCGCGTGCACGATCTCCAGACCGTGCCGGCCGATCCGCTCGGGGTCCCTGGGGAACCGCAGGGGCAGCGCGTCACTGCTGTCGTACACGCACACCGTGACCGAGGCGTCCGTACCCTCCAGTTCCAGGATGTACGGCCCGTTGCTGTGCCGGTCGGCGTTGGTGACGAGTTCGCTGACCACCAGCAGCACCTCACCGCTCGCGCGGTCGCCGATCGTGGCGCACCACTCCGTCCTGAGCTGGTCGACGAAATGGGCGGCGAAGGAACGGGCGTCGGCTATGCAGCCGGGTTCACCGGTGTAGTGCGCCGCCCGCCGTAGCGGTTCCACGGGTACGTCGAAACCAGTCGGTATCACTGCCCCGTCCAGGTGCTCGATCATGCGTTTCTCTCTCGGAGGCCGGACTGGCCGGACGCTGCTGTGCACCTGTGCTCGTACCCCGTCCCGCGCCGCGCAGTCCCCGTCCGTCGCCACCCGGTGGCCACGACGGACATGGGGTACCTCACACGGCGGGTGCGGCGGCGGAGGAACCGGCCGAGGCGGACGACGACCTACTGGTGACGCCCACCGACGGCGGGGACTGCGCAAGCGAGGAGAGAGAGCTCTCCGGCTCGCCCGTGAGTGCGGACAACGAGCTCGACGGCTCGGAGTGCCCCGACTCCGAGGACCCGGACCCGGAGGACGGGGGCTCGGACTTCTGCGATTCGGAGCTCTGCGACTCTGACGACGGGGATTCCGACGACGGGGGTCTCGAGGACGCCCCGGACGACGGCGGCAGGCAGCCCGGCGGCCTGCCGCTCGCGCCGCCGGTGGGCGGCGAGACGCACGGCGGGGACGTACGCGAGCCCGGGCCCGTCGGCGTACTGACACCGACGGACGGGGTCAGCCGCGCCGGAGGACGGGTGGGCCGGTCCTGGTGGACCTTGTTGCCCGGCCGGCGGGCGATCCAGTGGTGGTCGGATGCGGGATCGTAGAGCACGAAGACGTTGACCACCGTCACGGAGGCGTTGACCACGACCGTGGTCGAGGGACTGTACGACGGCCATGTGCGGCCGGTCCGCTTGTACCCGGACTGCTGGGCGACGGGCGGGGCCAACGGGTTGCCGCAGGCGCAGCGCACCCGGGGCACGCCGTACCGGTCGACCATGACGGCCGTGCCGGCCTGGAGGACGGCCTGGTAGGTGGTGGCGGCTCCGTTGCGGTATCCGTGGTTGGTGACGCGGGTGTCCAGGCGCAGGTTCACGGGGGTGAGCGAGCGCAGATAGCCGGGGACCTGGGAGGGGTCGATACCGATCACGGAGGCGAACGCCCTGTTCTTGGCGGGCACCTCCTGGAGGTACTTGATCTGCAGCTCCACGTCGCAGCTGGCGACGTGGAGGGTGCCGCCGTACAGCCCGGCCTGCCCGCCCCCTACCCCGGGGACGGTGTTCGCGGGCGGCGAGGACCCCGACGGGGAGGCCGTTGCCGGCGGGACGGAGCTGGAACCGGCGTTGTTGGTCTTCTGCGTGAAGCCGTCCGGACCCGCTTCGCCGGCCGGCTGCATGAAGACCTCCCCCGCCTTGTCGGAGCCGCCTCCGTCGGGCAGGGTCAGGACCAGGGCGAGGGCCGTCGCGGCCACGACCGCGGTGGTGACCAGCGCGACCCGGGGCGCGGACTTCCACCAGGGCCGACGCGGTTCCCAGCCACCGCCCGCCGGGGAGTCGCCGTCGGGCGGCTCGGAAGGCGGGCCCGAGGGCGGCTGGGAGGGACCGGACAGTGGTCCGGAGGGCGGGCCGCTCGGTCGCCCGCCGGGCTGCCCGGTGGGTTGCGTGGGCGGTTCCGAGGGACGGCCGGACGACGGAGGTTCGACACTCACGAGCACTCCCGACGTGGGTTTCCCGCGGCGCTTCGTCCGGTGGAGCCGATGCGATCGATGCGATCGATGCCATCCATGCCATCCATGCCATCCATGCCATCCATGCCATCGGGCTGACCGCGTGACTCTATGCGCCGTTTCATTACACAACGCACCTATTGTGTGCTCCGATCGGGGGCCGCTCGCAAGCCGGACGCGGACGGCCCTCCCGACAGGCGCGCTCTCCCGGCGCTGCTTAGCGTGGGCAGGGTGAGCTCCTACACCCCCCATGACCAGGCAGTCTCCCGCCACGGCTGGGTGCAGGCGGTCGCCGCGGCGCTGGCCGGGCTGATCACCATGGGGGTGGTGACCGCGCTGGGACTGTGGGCGGCCGGAGCCTCGGACCTGCCGCAGGGCGCCTTCCCCCGGGTCGTCGCGGCGACCGTCGTCACGGCCGTCGGCGGCACGGTCGAACTCTCCGGGAACGCCGGTGGACTCGCCGACACACAGGCCGGCCTGACGGTCATTCCGCTGTCGGTCACTCTTGTGGGGGCACTCGTCGTCGGCGCCGGATTCCTGCGGCCGCTGCGGCACCGGGCGGTGGCCGGCGCCGCGGAGCTGGCCGGGTGGGCGGCCCGGATCGCCGTCGTGTGGCTGCTCGGTCTGCTCGGCCTGGCCCTCGCCGCCCGCCAGACCTTCAAGCTCTCCCTCGGTGACGGCACACTGAGCGACCTCGGTGAACTGTTCGACGTCAGCCCCGAAGTCGGCTTCACCACGGACGTGCCGCTCACGCTCGTGATCGGGCTGTTGTGGCTGGCCGGTGTGCTGGCGCTGGCGCTGCTGGTCTCGCGCGGGGCTCCGCTGCCGGCCCGGCTGCTGCGCTTCCAGGAGTCGGTGCGGCCGGCCGCGCACGCCATGGTGGTGCTGCTGCTCGCCTGCGTGGCGCTGGGCGTCGTCATCGCCCTGGTCGTCGCGGCGACCCGCGGGCACGCCGCCGAGACCCTCGCGGTGGTCCTGCTGGGCATGCCCAACCTGATGTGGCTGACGTTCACGATCGGGCTGGGCGCCACCTGGAACGGCCGGGTGGAGGGGCCGTTCGGGCTGCCGATGCCGCATGTGCTGGACGAGGTGCTGCGCAGCCGGGACACCGCCACACTGAACCTGGGCACGCTCGCCGAGTACGACGGCCGCGTCTGGTGGCTGGTCGTTCTGGACGCGATCCTGCTGCTGACGGCCGCCTTCGTGATGGCTGCCCACTCACCGGCCCGGATGCGCGCCTGGCAGCACGCCGTGCACATGGCGGTCGCGCTGGTGCTCACGGTGCTGATGATCTGTCTGGTCGGCCGGATCTCCGCGCACTACGGTCTCTCCGTGCTCGGCATCGGCGACCTGGGCGGCAATCTGTCCGGGGAGCTGTTCCTGCGCCCCGAGGTGTGGTCGGCGCTGGGCTTCGCCGCCCTGTGGGGGCTGGTCACCGGTTTCCTCGGCGGACTGCTGGCGGCGCTGGTGCGCCGCCGGGGCGGGACGACACCCCGCTGAGCAGCGCCAGCGGTGGCGCCGGGAAGGCCCTGCCGGCTCAGGACCGACGGCCGGGGAAGACCGGCCGCGCCCAGCGCGGGGGTTGCGGCGTCGGCGCGGGCGTGGTGACCAGCTCCGTCTGCGGGTGGACCGCCCTGCGCGCAGCGCCCCCCTTCGCCCTCAGATCGGCGACGAAGGCTCCGCAGGTGGGATGCCGGGCCTCGGGATTCTTGGCGAGGGCCCGGGCGAACACCGCGTCGAGGTACGGGGGAAGGTCGGGGCGGACCTCCGTCAGCGGGGTCGGGTCGGCGTTCTGGTGGGCCCAGAGCAGGGCCATGTCGTCGTCGCGGAGGAACGGCGGGCGGCTCGCCAGGCACTCGTAGACCACACAGGCGAAGCCGTAGACGTCGCAGCGGCCGTCGACCGGCCGGCCGGAGATCTGCTCGGGGGCCACGTAGTCGAGCGTGCCGACGAACTGACCTACCGTCGTGAACCCGGTCAGGGACAGCGACTTCTTCGTCAGGCCGAAGTCGGTGAGGTAGACGTGCTCGGGATGGTCGCTGTCGGTGCCCCGGGAAACCAGGATGTTGCCGGGCTTGACGTCCCGGTGGACCAGTCCGTGCTCATGAGCGGCGTCCAGCGCGGAGGCGACCTGCGCGGCGATACGGACGGCCTTCGGCAGCGGCAGGGGGCCCTCGCGGTCCAGGAGATGGCGCAGATCGCTCCCCTCGACGTACCGCATGGCGATGTAGAGCACCCCGTCCGTCTCGTCCGCCTCGAAGACGGGCACGATGTGCGGGTGGTCGATCGCCGCCGCCACCCGCGATTCGTGGGTGAAGCGCTTGCGGAAGGTGTCGTTGCGGGCCAGTTCCGGGGCGAGCAGTTTCAGCGCCACGGTCCGGTCCAGGCGCAGGTCACGGGCGCGGTAGACGACGGCCATGCCGCCGCGTCCGATCTCGCGCTCGATGCGGTAGCCGGCGACCTGGCGGCCGACCAGTTCGGAGGGCCGGCCGGAGAAGGGGCTCGTGCCGGGTGTCATCAGGGTCCCCCGTCGAGGTCCACGATCCGGGTGGCGGTGTAGTCCCGGTCCTCGGCGGCCTCGGGCAGTTCGGGCGCCTCGTCCGTCGCGTACGTGCTGAGGCGGGTGCCGTCGCCGTACACCCAGCGGCCGCGCGCGGGGTCGTACAGCCAGACGTCCTCGCCGTCGACGACCACGCCGAGCCGCAGTCCGTGGGTACGGCGGTGGAAGGACTCGCCGTCGAGGCCGCCGTCGGCCAGTTCCTCCACCGCCGCCCGGTAGCGGGCCAGGGCCTGTTCGGCGCGGCCGAGGAGGGGGCGCGGGTCGGCGGCGTTCGCGAGGGGGCCGTCGGAGCGGGGCGGGTCCTGGGGGACGGCGACCAGATGGCGGCCGTCCACCCAGGCCGACCAGCCGTTGGAGCACAGCACGCGCCCCCAGTCGCCGCGCCGTTCCATGAGCCGGACGGGCAGCAGCGGGTCGAGGGGCACGGTGGGGCGGGCCGGGTCGGGAGCCTCCCAGGCGGGCATGCCGTGCTGGGGGACGACGTGCGTGGGCCGGAATCCGGGAGTCGTCATCGGCCGCCCCTACTTCCGCATCACGGCGGGCTCGTGTCGGCGCAGCAGCCGGGAGACGACGAACCCGCAGGCCAGCGACAGCACGACGAGCATCCCGATGTTGAGCAGCCACACCCCCGTCGAGTGCTCGAACAGCGGATCGTTCGTCTTGTCCCCGGGCACGATGCGGGACAGCCCGAGGGTGCCGGCCATCGCGCCGAACGCCCAGCGCGAGGGCACGAGCCAGGACAGCTGCTCCAGACCGGGCACGTCGTGCAGCTTCAGCAGCGCACCGCAGAACACCACTTGGACGATGGCGAGCAGCACCAGCAGCGGCATCGTCACCTCCTCCTTGCGCACGAACGCGGAGACCAGCAGCCCGAGCATCATCGCTGTGAAGGCCAGCAGGGCGACGGCGACGGTGATCTCGATCAGCGGTGGCATCAACACGCCCTTGCCGCCCGGTGCGTTGAGGTCGACGCCGAGCAGGGCGACGAGGGTCAGCACCACGGCCTGTACGACGGTGATCGTGCCCAGGACGACGACCTTGGACAGCAGGTACGCCGATCTGGACAGGCCGACGGCGCGTTCCCGCTGGTAGATCACGCGCTCCTTGACGAGTTCGCGCACGGCGTTGGCCGCTCCGGTCAGGACGCCTCCCACGCACAGGATCAGCAGCGCGTCCATCACATGCTCCTGGTCGAGCTTGCCGCCGGCCAGGGCCCGCGCCATCGCCCCCATCACGAACGGCAGGGCGATCATGATCGCGAGGAAGGTGCGATCGGCGGCGAGCGCGGCCGTGTAGCGGCGGACCAGGGTGCCGAGCTGGGCGCCCCTGCTGCGTGGCCGGGCCGGCGGCAGCACGATCACCGGGCCGGAGCGGGGCAGCGGGGGCTGGTCGCTGGAGTTGACGACGTACTGCCGACGGAACGGGGAGTCGTGGTACTCCCCCGCCCAGTCCCGGTACTCGTCGCGTTCGAAGGCCTCGAAGGCCTCGGGCCACTGCTCGAAGCCGAAGAAGGCGAGGGCGTCCCCGGGCGGCCCGTAGTAGGCGACCTTGCCGCCCGGTGCGAGCACCAGCAGCCGGTCGCAGACGTCGAGGCTGAGGACGCTGTGGGTGACGACGATGACGGTGCGACCGTCGTCGGCGAGTCCGCGCAGCATGTGCATCACCGAGCGGTCCATGCCGGGGTCGAGGCCGGAGGTCGGCTCGTCCAGGAAGAGCAGGGACGGTTTGGTCAGCAGTTCCAGGGCCACGCTGACCCGTTTGCGCTGGCCGCCGGAGAGGCTGTGCACGGGCTGGCCGGCCCGCTGCTCGAGCCCCAGTTCGCGGATGACCTCCTCGACCCGCTCACGGCGCTCGGCCTTGGCGGTGTCCTGCGGGAAGCGCAGTTCGGCGGCGTAGGTGAGGGCGCCCTGCACGGTCAGCTGGGCATGCAGGATGTCGTCCTGCGGGACCAGTCCGATGCGCTGGCGCAGCTCGGCGTAGTCGCGGTAGAGGTCGCGGCCGTCGTACACGACCGTGCCGTGGTCGGCGGGTCGCTGTCCGGTGAGGGCGTTCAGGAGGGTGGACTTGCCGGCGCCGCTGGGTCCGACGACCGCGAGCAGGCACTTCTCGCCCACCGGGAACGAGACGTGGTCGAGGAGGACCTTGCGGCCGTGGTCGACGGCGACCGTGAGGTCCTGCACGTCGAGGGAGACCTCTCCGGTGTCGACGTACTCCTGGAGCTCGTCGCCGACCAGACAGAACGCCGAGTGGCCGATGCCGACGATGTCGCCGGGGCCGATCGGGGCGCGGGTGACGGGCAGGCCGTTGAGGTAGGTCCCGTTGTGGCTGCCGAGGTCGACGATCTCGTGGCCGCCGTCGGGCAGCCCACGCAGTTCGGCATGCCGGCGCGAGACGATCAGGTCGTCGACGATCAGGTCGTTGTCGGTGGCTCGGCCGATGCGGACGGTGCGCGAGGACAGCGGCCGTACGGAGGTCGGCCGGCGGAAGGTGCCGGTCAGGGCGGGCATCGACACGGCCGAGGGGCGCTGCACCGAGGGCGTGGGCCGTCCGGACAGGACGACGTACGGCCCGTCGGACGGGCTGCCGAAGTGGATCACGGTGCCGGGGCCGACGCCCCACTCGTGGACGCGGCGGCCGTCGGCGTAGGTGCCGTTGGTGCTGTGTTCGTCCTCGATGGTCCAGTGACCGCCGTCGGGCCGCAGCACGGCGTGGTGCCAGGAGACGCGGGTGTCGTCGATGACGATGTCGCTGAGCGGATCCCGGCCGACGTGGTAGTCGTGGCCCGGGATCAGCACGGTGATGCCCGTCTCGGTTTCCAGCACGAGTTCGGGCGCATGCGAGGAGACCGGCCGCTCAACCATGACCGAATTCTATCGATTCGCACCCCTGTGCGCCCGACGGGCGCAGCGGGACGGTGACGGGCGCGTGACGATGACCGTCGGTGGGCGGCGGGGCGGCGGGTGTCAGCCGACGGGGACGACGAGGGCCGGCACGGTCCGCTGCATGCGCAGCGCGTCGACGGACTCGGCGAGCAGCTCGTACTCGGTGGTCTCGTCACTCACCGCGATGCGCACCAGGCGCCCGCCCGCCAGCTCGTCGGCCACCAGCTCCTGCCGGTCCACGTCGGCACACCAGGCCCGCAACAGCGCCGGCACGTCGGGCACGGTGTCGGCGACCGGGACCAGGGCGCCCGGCGGGATGTGCTCGTCCTCGGGCCGGGGATCCAGCCGTTCGGCCATCCAGGAGGCCCGGTCCCGCAGCCACCACAGGGCGAGCGCCAGCGTCGGCGCACGGTAGGTGCCGAGCGGTACGCCGATGCGCCGGCCGTCACAGACGCCGTACGCGGTGACATGGCACAGGAATTCGTCGTGCACGTCCCTCTCCCCCGGTGTTCGCCTGCTGGTTGTGCCTCGCTTTCCGTGCGGCTCCTGTGAGTGAACTGCCCCTGACGTTCGAGTATGTTCAATACTGAAACACTGTCACCATGACTTTCCGGCCAGTCTCTTGGCATATTCACGGCCGTTCATGGCCGAAATGCGTCGAGCCTCGGGGCACGTCGTCATTACCCGACAGGTAATCGACCCGGGCGGCAGGGGCGGGCAAGGCGGTCACACCGGATCGGCGAAGACCTGGATCCGGGTTCTGACCAGTATCGATGACCTCATTGGGGGCTGATTTCCGATGTCCGCGAACACCGACCGTTACGAAAACGCCGTCGCCCGCCACTTCGAGGCCTGGAACGCACGCGCGCCCGAGGCTTTGGCCAAGACTGTTGACGCAGCGTGGGCGGTGGACGGCGGGTACACACCGACCCTCCCCCAGAGGGGGACCCCCAGCCGACGTCAGCGGCCACGAGCAGATCGCGGCCGTGGTCAAGGCGGCCCACGCGCAGTTCCCGGACTTCTCCTTCCGGCTCACCGGCGCGGTCGACGGGCACCACGACACGGCCCGCTTTCTCCTGGGAGCTGGTGAGCGAGGCTGGGGGTACCCCCTCTGGGGGAGGTTCGGCGCCGGTGGCCGGATCCGACGTCATCACACTGGACGCACGGGACCGGATCACATCCGTCCTCGGATTCCTCGACCGGGTGCCCGCGGGAGCCTGACGCCGGGCAAGCGATGAATTCCCCCGCTCGCGGCGGTCCACCTGGAAAGGGATCACCGCGAGCGGAGGACATCATGAGCACGAGCACAAGCGGAACACTGAATGCCGAATTCACGGCCGTCCTGCGCAGGAGCCCGGCAAAGGGCGGCTGGACCTATGTCGTCTGGCCGGAGTCCGTCGAATTCTTCGGCACCCGCGGACTGGTCAAGGTCCGCGGGACGGTCGACGGACATCCGTTCCGGAGTTCGTTCATGGCCCTCGGGGACGGCACCCACAAACTCCCCGTCGACGCCGAGGTGCGCAAGGCGACCGGAAAGCACGAGGGCGACTCGGTGACCGTACGCCTGACGGAGCGGCTCAGCCGTTGATCACGGCGTCGATCCGGGCCAGTTCCTCGGCGTCGAAGTCCAGGTTGCCCAGGGCGCCGACGCTGTCCTCGATCTGCCGGGCGCTGCTCGCGCCCACCAGCGCGGAGGTCACCCGACCGCCGCGCAGCACCCAGGCCAGCGAGAGCTGGGCCAGGGACTGGCCGCGGGACTTGGCGATGTCGTCGAGGGCGCGCAGCTTGCCGACGAGTTCCTCGGTCAGCGCGTCGGAGTTCAGGAACGGGCTGTCGCTCGCCGCACGCGAGTCCTCAGGGATGCCGTCCAGGTAGCGGCCGGTCAGCAGGCCCTGTTCCAGCGGCGAGAACACGATCGAGCCGACCTGGAGCTCGTCCAGGGCGTCGAGCAGGCCCTCGCTCTCCGGGCGGCGGTCGAGCATCGAGTAGCGCGGCTGGTGAATGAGCAGCGGGGTGCCCAAATCACCGAGGATGCGGGCGGCCTCGCGGGTCTGCTCGGCGGAGTAGTTGGAGACGCCGACGTAGAGCGCCTTGCCCTGCTGGACCGCGGTGTGCAGCGCGCCCATCGTCTCCTCCAGGGGAGTCTCCGGGTCGGGGCGGTGCGAGTAGAAGATGTCGACGTAGTCCAGGCCCATGCGGTGCAGGCTCTGGTCGAGCGAGGACAGCAGGTACTTGCGCGAGCCCCACTCGCCGTACGGGCCCGGCCACATCAGATAGCCGGCCTTCGTGGAGATGATCAGCTCGTCGCGGTAGGACGCGAAGTCCGCCCTGAGCGCCTCACCCAGCGCGGACTCGGCGGCACCGGGCGGCGGGCCGTAGTTGTTGGCCAGGTCGAAGTGGGTGATACCGAGGTCGAAGGCGCGGCGCAGGATCGCCCGCTGGGTCTCCACCGGGCGGTCCGGGCCGAAGTTGTGCCACAGTCCGAGCGACAGCGCGGGGAGCTTCAGGCCGCTGCGTCCGGTGCGCCGGTAGGGCATGTCCGCGTAACGGTCGGGGTGTGCGGTGTACAACGGGACTCCAGAAGGGGTTGGCACGAGGATCCGGTTCGGGAAGATCAGTTTCAGGAACCGCTACCCAGTCTCGGGCGACCTGCGAGTAGTGGTCCAACAGAAGAATCCGATGGAATTGTGCGGCTAGGCTTCTCAATCATGGAACTGCGCCACCTCCAGCACTTCGTCGCGGTCGCCGAGGACCAGCACTTCACCCGGGCCGCCGAACGCCTGATGGTCTCCCAGTCGGGCCTGTCGGCGTCGATCCGGGCCCTGGAGCGGGAACTGCGCGCCCCGCTGTTCGTACGGACCACCCGGCGGGTGACGCTGACGGAGGCGGGCCGGGCGCTGCTGGCCGAGGCGGAGCGGATCCTGGCGCAGGTGCGGGCGGCCCACGAGGCCGTGGCCGCCGTGCAGGGCGTGGTCCGCGGCACCCTCTCCGTGGGCACCGAGCAGTGCATCGCCGGGGTGCATGTGGCGGGGCTTCTGGCGGCGTTCCGGCGGCGGCACCCGGACGTGGAGATCCGGCTGCGGCAGACCGGCTCGGGCGCGCTCGGCGAGGAGGTGGCGGCCGGCCGGCTCGACCTGGCCTTCGCCTACCGCACCCAGACGGACACCGACCAGCTGCGCTGTGTACCGCTGGCGACCGAGCCGATGTACGTGCTGTGCCATCCCGACCACCGCCTCGCCGGGGCGTCGGCGGCGCTGCTGCCTCAGGACGTCGCCGGCGAGGTGTTCGTCGACTTCCACCCGGACTGGGGCCCGCGGCGGGCCACCGACGCCGCGTTCGCCGAGGCGGGAGTGCGGCGCACGGTGGCCCTGGAGGTCAACGACGTGCACAGCCTGCTGGACCTGGTGGACGAGAACCTGGGGGTCGCCGTCGTGCCGCGCCACTTCCGGCACAAGCGCGAGGCGCTCACGGCGCTGCCCCTCAAGGGCACCGGCGAGGCGGTGTACGAGACGGTCGCGCTGCTGCCGCCCCGGCAGGCGACGAGCCCCGCGGCCCGGGCGCTCATGGCACTGCTGGAAACGGAGAGCGTGTGAGCGCCTGCTGCGCGATGGTGGACGTATGCATGCCAAAGACATCCTCATCGACGGGTACAACCGCATCCAGGAAGACGTCCACGCCGCCGTGGACGGCCTGGACCCCGACGTCCTCAACACCCGGCCCGCCCCCGACGCCAACTCGATCGCCTGGCTGGTCTGGCACCTCACACGCGTCCAGGACGACCATGTCGCCGACGCCTTCGGGCTCGACCAGGTGTGGCTGACCCAGGACTGGGAGAAGCGGTTCGGCCTCGATCTGCCGCGCCAGGACACCGGGTACGGGCACAGCGCCGCGAAGGTCGCGAAGGTACGGGTCTCCGACGGCGACCTGCTGACCGGATACTACGACGCCGTGCACGCGCAGAGCCTGACGGCGCTGCGCGCGCTGACGGCCGCGGACCTGGAGCGCGTCGTGGACGAGCGCTGGGATCCGCCGGTCACGCTGGGCGTACGGCTGGTCAGCGTCCTGGCCGACGATCTGGAGCACGTCGGCCAGGCCGCCTACGTCCGCGGGCTGCTTCAGAGCGCGGACGCGTAACCCGGAAGGACGACGTCCTCGATGAGGGCCCTGCGCTCGTCGAACGGGATGAACGCGCTCTTGAGGGCGTTCACCGTGACCGTGCGCAGGTCCTCGAGGGTCCATCCCGCCTCCTCGACGAGCAGCGCCATCTCGCGGGTCATCGTCGTGCCGGAGACCAGACGGTTGTCGGTGTTGAGGGTGACGCGGAAGCCGAGGTCCTTCAGGGCGGTGATCGGGTGCTCGGCGATGGAGGTGGCGGCCCCGGTCTGGAGGTTGGACGTCGGGCACATCTCCAGTGCGACACGGCGGTCCCGCACCCATCCGGCGAGGCGGCCGAGCTTGCCGTCGACGATGTCGTCGGTGATGCGCACACCGTGCCCGATGCGCTGGGCGCCGCACACCTGGAGGGCCTGGTGGATGCTGGGCAGGCCGTGGGCCTCGCCGGCGTGGATGGTGAAGGGGACACTCTCGCGGCGCAGGTGCTCGAAGGCGTCGAGGTGGTCGGCGGGCGGGAAGCCGTCCTCGGCGCCGGCGATGTCGAAGCCGACGACGCCCGCGTCCCGGAAGGCCACCGCGAGGTCGGCGGCCTCCCGGGTGCGGTCGAACATGCGCATGCCGCAGAGCAGGGTGCCGACACGGACGGGGGTGCCCGCGGCGGCGGCCTTCGCCATACCGGCCGCGAGTCCCTCCTGAACGGTCTCCACGACCTCGGGCAGGGTCAGCTCGCCCTTCAGCATCAGCTCGGGTGCGTAACGCACCTCGCCGTAGACGACACCGTCGGCGGCGAGGTCCAGGACGTACTCCTCGGCGGTGCGCAGCAGGCCCTCGCGGGTCTGCATCACGGCGAGGGTGTGCTCGAAGGTGGCTATGTAGCGCACCAGGTCACCCGAGTTGGCGGCCTCGAAGTACCAGGCGGCGAGCTCGTCCGGGTCGATGGTGGGCAGGGTGTGGCCGACCGCTTCCGCGAGCTCGACGACGGTGGCGGGGCGCAGGCCGCCGTCGAGGTGGTCGTGCAGGACGGCCTTGGGGAGCCGGCGGAGGGTGTCGGTGTCGATGCGGGGCGCGGTCATGAGCGTGTTCCTCGGCAGGTGGTTCTCAGGCGGTGGTGGCGGGCTGGAGCAGGTCCCAGCGGTTTCCGTACAGGTCCTGGAAGACGGCGACGGAGCCGTACGGCTCGTGCCGGGGCTCCTCCAGGAAGGTCACGCCGGCGGCGAGCATCCGGGCGTGGTCGCCGGCGAAGTCGTCGGTGTGCAGGAAGAACCCGACGCGGCCGCCGGTCTGGTCACCGATCCGGTCGCGCTGGGCGTCGCCCTTGGCCCGGGCGAGCAGCAGCCCGGTGCCGTCCTGGCCCGCGCCCGGCCGTACGACGACCCAGCGTGAGCCGTCGGCGCGCGGTTCGTCCTCGACGAGCCGGAAACCGAGCGCCTCGGTGTAGAAGCGGAGCGCCTCGTCGTAGTCGTCGACGACGAGGGTGACCAGGGCGATACGACTCATCGGGGCCTTTCGGGGGGGTGCGGGAGGCTTTCGGGAGGTGCGATTGACGGGTGAGGTTATACGTAAAACTCCCTACGCGCCAGTCGCCCCCGAAGGGGGCTTCAGCAGAACTTCGGCACGATCCACCGGACAGCCCTAGGTCGCGAGCCCGAGGCGCAAGCGGGACCGTGGCCCGAGGTGGGCCGCCCGCGGACCCGTTACCGTCCCGGTCATGAAGATCACAGAGCCGCCCCGTGGCCCCGAGCAGCGCAAGCAGGACCTCCTGGACCGGCTGGAGCACGAGATCGACATCTGGGTCGCCACGGCGGACCGGGAGGGGCTGCCCTGTCTCGTCGCCCTGTGGTTCGTGTGGGACGGCGAGCACCTGTGGTTGTCGACCCGCCTCACCAACCCCACCGGCCGCAACCTCCGGGACGGCGGCCGGGCCCGGCTCGCCCTCGGGGACACACGGGACGTGGTTCTCGTCGACGGCGAGGTCGAGACGTACACGTCGGACGAGGTTCCGGAGACGGCCGCCCGGGCGTTCGCGGCGAGGACGGGCTGGGATCCGCGCGGGGACAGCGCGTCGTACGGCTACTTCCGCGTGCGACCGGTGGCAGTGCAGGCGTGGCGCGAGGAGCACGAGTTGCCTCGGCGGCATCTCATGCGGGACGGGGTGTGGGTGGCCTGAAGGTCCTCGAGGCCAGGGTTCCTCAGGGGCTGCTGTCAGGGATCGGTGCGGGTGATTCCTGATGGGCGGGCGGCTGGTGCGATGGGAACCTGACGTCATGATCTTGTTACCGCCGCGCGTCCGCGTTCCCACCGTCGCCGCACCTTTCCTGTTCCTTCTCTACGGTGCGCTCCGGCTCGTCGACGGCCTGGGTGGGGAGCACGGTCCGGGGTTCGTCCGCAACGTCGGCACTCCCTGGTCCTCGTCGGTTTCGTGATGTTCGGCGTCCTGCTCGTCGGAGTGCGTCGGCTGGTGCCCGGTGACGTGCCCTGGGCACGGCGCGTGTCGGATGTCTCCGTGGGCGCGGGCCTGTTCGGGGTGGCCTGCTTCCTGTGGGTGACGCTCTGCGACCTGTTCGCGAGGCTGGACGAGACGGCGCCGCTGCCCCGACCGCTGGAGATCATCGGCCCCCTCGCGTTCCCCCTCGGTTTGTTGACCCCGCTGGCCGTGCTCGCGACCGTCCGGCCTGTCGGCTGCGCCGGGACAGGCCGTTGCCGGCGCCGGCCGGTTTCCTGGTGCTCATGGCCGATCTCGATCCGTTCCCGGTCGGCGCGCTGTTCCTGCCGGCCGGCCTGGCTCCGCCGGCGCGGCCCGCGCTCTTCACGAGACAGGCCGCGCGCGGTGGCCCGAGGGTCAACCGGCCTGCCGGTGAACCGCGTTGAGGCGATCCGTCTCCTCGTCCGTGAGCCGCAGCGCTCCCGCCGCCACGTTCTCCGCGAGGTGGTCGGGATTGCCGGTGCCGGGGATGGCCAGCAGGTGACGGCCCTGGTTCAGGGTCCAGGCGAGTCGGACCTGGGCGGGGGTGGCCTCGTGGGCCCGGGCCACGGACAGGACCTCGTCGTCGTGGGCGTTCGTCGCGCCTTGAGGGCCCGCGTCGCCGGCGATGGCGAAGAACGGGACGAAGGCGATGCCCTGTTCACCGCAGAGGCGGAGGACCTCCTCGGTCGCCGGGTCGTGATCGCCGAGCCCGTAGCGGTTCTGCACGCTCACCACCGGGGCGATGGCTTGCGCCTCGGCGAGATGGCGGGGCTCGACGTCGGAGACTCCGAGGTGGCGGATCAGGCCCTCCTCGCGCAGATCGGCCAGGGCGCCGAAGTGCTCGGCGACCGACTCCTGGCGCATCCGGCGCAGGTAGACGAGGTCGAGGTGGTCGCGGCCGAGCTGGCGCAGGTTCTCCTCGACATGGCCGCGCAGGTCCTCGGGACGGGCCGAGGTGCCCCACTCCCCCCGGTAGTCGCGGAAGGGGCCGACCTTGGTGGCGATGAGCAGGTCGTCCGGGTACGGGGACAGCGCGCTGTTGATGAGTTCGTTGGCGGAGCGGAGGGCGGAGAAGTAGAAGGCGGCGGTGTCGAGGTGGTTGACGCCGAGCTCGATCGCCCTGCGCAGCACGGCGATCGAGCGGCCGCGGTCGCTCGGTGTGCCGAGGTGGAAGGCGGCGCTGCCCGTCAGCCGCATCGCGCCGAAGCCGACGCGGTTGACGGGCAGGTCGCCGATGTGCCAGGTGCCCGCGGCGTCCGCGGTGATCGTTCCGGTGGTCATCCGCGCAGTCTCGCACGCCCCGCGGACACCGGCACGGGCATGGTCCGGACTCTCAACAGGCCACGGTCTCCTCGCACTTGCGCAGCGCCTCCTGGACGTCGCGGCTCCAGTGCCGGGCCGTACGGGGAGTGGGCGAGGACACGGTGTGCACGGCCGGCTCCCGGCGTTCGGGCAGGGGGCCGGATCTGGCGCGCCGACGCTCTCCGGCGGGCGACGCTCCACAGGTCACGACCTCCTCCACGATCTCGGCCAGATCGGCGTCCGGGAGGGGAAGTTCGAGGTCCTCGTCGACGAAACCGACCACGGCCGGCACGTACTCCACCAGGGCGCGCAGGGCCTGGGGCAGTCCCCGACGGCCGCGCCGCAGGCCGCTGAGCACATGCAGCGCCGTGGCGATCTCCCGTTCGGTGGCCTCCCTGCTCAGCGTGGCAGGGGTGATCTCCGTGTGACGCAGCCACCAGTCGGCCTCGTCGTCCTCCCCCATCGCCCGGTGGTGGAGGTAGAGACAGTACGAGGAGACGGTGTCGGAGGCGCCGGCGCCGTACTGCCACCAGAAGCGTGCGCTGTCCTCGCAGCCGGCCAGGTACAGGAGGCTGCCGAGGATGCGCGCGCCGGAGGGCTCGGGAAGGGCGCTGCCGAGGAAGTTGCCGAGGCCCTGGAGGGCGCCGGTGCGGGTCAGCAGTGCCTCGCACAGGGCTTTGAGGTCCCTGGCCGCGGGATGCACGCTCGGGGGACGACGGGCCGCCGCGGCGCGCTGCGGGCATGCCCTCGTCGTGGGCTCGCCGGTGCCGCCCGCCGCGACCCGGGCGGCTATTCGGGTCTCGGCGGCCTCGATGTCCGAGCGACTGTAGGGGGCCGTGGGCACGAGGCGCGCCCTGGACAGCAGGGTGTCGATGTCGCTCGCGGTGTCGAAGGTCATGACCGCTCCGCCTCCTCCTCGGCGCACGATGTGTAGATCTCCCGCAGACGGTGCTTGGCATACCGTTCGGTGGAGCGCACCCCGGCTTCGGTGATGCCGAGGTGAAAGGCCACCTCGGCGGTGCTGTAGCCCTCGCAGTAGCGCAGCCGGATGACGTCCCGCTGGCGTTCGGGGAGGGTGGAGATCGCGTGGAACAGCCGCAGGTTCTGCTCGATCACCTCGTAGGCGTCCTCGGCGCCCTGGAGCGTCACCGTCTCGAAGACGGCGGTGTCCATGAGCGTGGCGCGCCGGCCACGGGCCCGGGCGTGGTCGATGACGCGGTTCTTCATCACCCGCCAGGCGTAGGCGGCGGGGTTCTCGGCGCGCAGTATCTGCGGCCATTCCCGGGCGATTTGAACGAAAGCCTCGTCCACGGCCTCCTCGGCGTCGGCGCGGCAGCGCAGACAGCGTTCGGCCTCGCGGACGTAGCGCGGGCGGTGCATCTGGTGGAAGGCGCTGAAGTCCAAAGGCAGCTTCTCCGGCGCCCGTGGGTTTACCGCGGGGCGCAGCTCCTCCTGGGTCACCGATCTCCCCCCGGGAGCCGGTGGTCCATCTCACGGACGCCCACCCGCACGAGAGCGGCGACGAACCGACGCGCGAGGGTGACAACGCCGGGTCCGAAGACCCGGAGGGCGAGCAGGGACAACGCCACGTCGCGGGCGAGCTGTTCGAACTGGTCGTTCACGGACCCTTCGGTCCTTCCGTTGGCTGTACGGGGCGCACGAGCCCCGGAAGGCGACGGTTACACCTTCTGCCTCCACGGCGTCCGGCGGCGGTGTTTCGTGCATGCCGGATTCGAAAGTCCGATGGAATTGGCCGTTTCGGACTACGGACCGTGCCGTTCCGGGCTAATACCCTTTCCCCTGCTGCCGCTTGGCGGGCTACTTCCGCCCGCTCCTGTCCGCTTCCGTCCGCCGCTCCCGGCCCGCGGGCCCGCTGCTCGTCACCCGCCGCCCGCGCCGCTCAGCGCAGCGGCTTCTCCAGCACGGCCTTGCGGTGGCTGAACGTCTCGATGGAGTAGCGCCCGTGGTAGTTGCCCATGCCGCTCTCGCCCACGCCGCCGAACGGCAGGTCGGAGACGGTGAGATGGGCGAGCGGCAGCCCGTAGCCGAGGCCGCCGGAGGAGGTTTCGGCGGCGATGCGGCCACGGGTGTCGTCGGAGCCGGTGAAGACGTACAGGGCGAGGGGCTTGTCGCGGTCGTTGATGAAGGCGATCGCCTCGTCCAGACCGTCGACGGTCACGATCGGCAGGATCGGGCCGAAGATCTCCTCCCGCATGACGGGCGAGGCGGGGTCGACGTCGGTGAGGACGGTCGGCGCGATGTACTTGTCCGTGCGGTCGTTGCCGCCGCCGACCACGATCCGGCCGGAGTCGAGCAGGCCGGTGAGCCGGTCGAAGTGGCGTTCGTTGACGATGCGGCCGTACTCGGCGGAGATCTGCGGGTCGGTGCCGTAGACCGCCTCGACCGCGCGCGTCAGCAGGGGTTCGAGCGCGGCGGCCGTCTCCGGGTCGGTGAGGACGTAGTCGGGGGCGACGCAGGTCTGCCCCGCGTTGAGGAACTTGCCGCGCGCCAACCGGTCGGCGACGACCGCGAGATCGGCATCGCGGTCGACGAACGCCGGTGACTTGCCGCCGAGTTCGAGGGTGACCGGGGTGAGGTGCTCGGCGGCGGCGCGCAGGACGATACGGCCGACGGTGCCGTTGCCGGTGTAGAAGATGTGGTCGAAGCGCTCGGCCAGCAGGGCGGTGGTCTCCGGGACGCCGCCCTCGACGACGGCGACCGCGTCGGTGTCGAGGTGGGCCGGCAGCAGGCGGGCCAGGGCGGCGGAGGTGGCGGGCGCGAGTTCGCTGGGCTTGACCACCACCGCGTTGCCGGCGGCGAGGGCCCCGACCAGCGGGGCGAGCAGGAGCTGGGCGGGGTAGTTCCAGGGCGCGATGACGAGGACGACGCCGAGCGGGTCGTACTGGGTCCAGGCGGTGGCGTCGGCTCCGAGGTGGGCCGGCACGGGGGCGGACTCGGGGCGCAGCCACTCCTGAAGGTGATCGAGGGTGTGGTCGATCTCCCGGACCGTGAAGTCGATCTCGGTGCGGTAGGCCTCGGTGGAGCTCTTGCCCAGGTCGGCGTGGAGGGCGGCGGCCAGGTCGGCGCCCCGCTCCGTGAGCAGCTCGCGCAGCCGGCGCAGCTGGTCCGTGCGCCAGGCGACGGGCTTGGTGCGGCCGGTGCGGAACGTGGCGCGCAGCCGGGCCACGACATCGGCGGGACGCTCGGGGGTGACAGGGGAGCCGGCGGGCTGTTCGGGGGTGGCGGCGGTGGTCACGGTGCCTCGCTGGGGTGCGCGGGCCTTGCGGCCCTGGGTTCTCGGGGCGAGCGGTCAGCTCGGTGTATATGCCAACCATTCAGGGGTCAAAATACATTCCCGGGACGGCGGCCGCTCCGCCGGTACCGGCGCGCCGGTCCCCATCAGGCCACGAGTTCGCGTCTGCGGCGGTCGAGGAAGGCACGTTCCGCCGGGCTCTCGCTCAGCGCGAGGGCCGACTCGTAGGCCTGCGCGGCCTCGGTACGGCGGTCGAGACGGCGCAGCAGGTCGGCTCGGACGGCGTGCCAGACGTGGTAGCCGTCGAGGTCCAGCGTGTCGATCAGGTCGAGCGCCCGGCGCGGTCCGTCCGTCTCGGCCACGGCGACCGCCCGGTTCAGGGCCACCACCGGGCTCGGGACGAGGTCCATGAGCTGGTCGTACAGGCGCAGGATCTGCCACCAGTCGGTGGCGTCGGCGGTGGGCGCGTCGCTGTGGACGGCCTGGACGGCGGCCTGGATCTGGTACGGCCCGGGCCGGTTCCGGCGCAGGCAGCGGCGGACGAGTGACTGCCCCTCGGCGATCAGCTCCCGGTCCCACCGCTCGCGGTCCTGCTCGGGCAGCGGTACGAGCGTGCCGTCGGCGTCCTGGCGTGCCGTCCGGCGGGACTCGACGAGCAGCATCAGCGCCAGCAGGCCGACGGCCTCGGGCTCGTCCGGCATCAACTCGACGAGGAGCCGCCCGAGGCGTACGGCTTCCGCACACAGGCCGTCGTCACCCTGGTACCCCTGGTTGAAGATCAGGTAGACGACGGCGAGCACACCCTGGAGCCGGTCGGGCAGATCGGCGTCGCGCGGCACGCGGTACGGGATCCGCGCGTCCCGGATCTTCGCCTTGGCGCGGACCAGGCGCTGGGCCATGGTGGGCTCGGGGACGAGAAAGGCGCGGGCGATCTGGGGTGTGGTGAGTCCGCCCAGCAGCCGCAGGGTCAGGGCGACCTGCGCCTGCGGGGCGAGCGCGGGGTGGCAGCAGGTGAAGATCAGCCGGAGCCGGTCGTCGCGCACGGAGCCCTCCTCGACAGGCGCGTCGGCGGCGTACAGCAGGGCTGCCTCGGCCTGCCGGGCGTCCCGGGTGGACTCGCGGCGCAGCCGGTCGACGGCCCGGTTGCGGGCGGTGGTGATGATCCAGCCGGCCGGGCTCGGCGGCACACCGGTCTCCGGCCAGCGCCGCACGGCCGTGGTGAAGGCGTCCTGGACCGCTTCCTCGGCCAGGTCGATGTCGCCGAGGAAGCGGACGAGGACGGCGACGGCCCGGCCGTACTCCGCGCGGAAGACGGCCTCGACGTCGACCGGGTCGCTCATCACGGCGTGTCCGGCTTCAGTGGGTGTCCACGAACGGGCGCACCTCGATGGGGAGGGTGGTGGCCAGGGCGGCCTTCCTGCCCCATTCCAGGGCCTCGTCCAGGTCGGCGGCCCGGATCAGGCACAGGCCTCCGAGGTACTCCTTGCCCTCGGCGTACGGCCCGTCGGTGATGAGCACGTCGCCGTCCTTCGGGCGCAGCACGGTGGCCGTCTCCGGTCCGTGCAGACCGCCGGCGAAGACCCAGGCCCCGGCGGCCCTCAGTTCGTCGTTGTAGGCCTCCACGCGGCGCATGATCTCGGCCATCTCGTCGGGGCCGGGCGGCGTACCGCCGGCCGGCTGGATCACGCTGAGCAGGTAGTGCTTCATGACGTCCTCCTTGGTGTCGTGCCGTTCTCTCACCTCCTACACGAACCGCGGTCCCCCGGATCGACACCCCGCACCGCGAAACGGGAAAGAATCTTGCCCATGACCGCACCGCACCCCCTCGTCACCCGCGCCCGCCGCCTCGCGGACGACCTCCTCGCCCCCTACGCCGAGCAGGTCGACCAGGGAGAGGTCCCCGTCGGCCACCTCGCGGAGATCAGGCGCTCGGGCCTGCTCGGGCTGAACGCCCCGACGGAGTACGGCGGTGCCGCGGCACCCGGCGCGGTGGTGCGCGAGACGGCGGAGATCCTGGCCGGGGCGTGCTGCTCGACCTGGTTCGTGCAGACGCAGCACCACACCCCGGTGCTCACCCTGGCCAGGAGCGAGGGTGCGGTGCGCGAGCGCCTGCTGGGCAGGCTGGCGACCGGTGAGCTGCTGTCCGGGGTGGCGTACGCGCACCTGCGGGCGCACCCGCGCATCCCCGTCCGGGTCACCCGGGACCGGGGAGGGTGGCGGTTCGACGGCACGGTCCCCTGGTACACGGGGTGGGGCCTGAACGACGTCATGCTCCTGGCCGGGGTCACCGACACCGACGAGGCCCTGTTCGCCTTCACACAGGCACGGCAGCAGCCGGGCCTGCGGGCGTCGGCCCCGATGCGCCTGGCCGCACTCACCGCGGCCCGCACGGTGTCCCTGGAACTGGACGGCCTGTGGCTCCCGGAGGACGCCGTGGCCCTGCGCACCCCGCACGAACGCTGGACGGCTACGGACCGTCTCAAGACGGTGAACACCAACCCGGCGGTCTTCGGCGTCACGGAGGCGGCCCTGGCCCTCCTGGACGAGGACACGGCACCCCCGCTGCGCGCCCGCCTCACGGACGTCCGCCGCCGGGCCTACGCCCTGGCCGACGAGGCGGCACCCCACGAGCACCTGGCAGAACGCCTGGCCCTCAGGACACAGGCATACGCGGTGATGCAGGCGGCGACCACAGCAGCGGTGGTGACGGGCGGCGGCCGTTCCATGCTCCTGACGAACAGAGCCCAACGCCTGGCCAGAGAATCCCTGTTCCTCATGGTCCAGGCCCAGACACAGCAGTCACGCACGGCACATCTGAACGCCCTGATCACCGAGCCGGGCTGACCGTGCTGCGCCGTGGCCCTCGGCGAACGCCCCCGGGGCAGGACCGTTACCATCCGAGCGGTCGGCTCTGCATGTCGTCGAGAGGAATCGGACCCGTGGGTGAAGTCGAGGCTGTCGAGCGGTTTCGGCGACGGATCGGGGTGCCCGGGCTTGTCGACGTACACACGCACTTCATGCCGGAGCGGGTCCTGCGCAAGGTGTGGGAGTACTTCGACGCGGTCGGCCCGGCGACCGGCATCGAGTGGGGCATCACCTATCGGCACGAGGAGGACGAACGGGTCGCGCTGCTTCGGCAGTTCGGGGTGCGCGCCTTCACCGCGATGCTCTATCCGCACAAGGGCGGCATGGCGCCCTGGCTGAACGAATGGGCCGCCGACTTCGCGGGACGCACGCCCGACTGTCTGCACACGGCCACCCTCTTTCCCGAGGAGGGCGTGGAGGACTATGTGCGCACGGCGGTCGAGGCGGGGGCTCGGATCTTCAAGTGCCATGTACAGGTGGGGGCGTACGACCCGACGCACGAGCTGCTCGACCCCGTGTGGGGGATGTTGGCCGAGGCGGGCGTCCCCGTGGTCATGCACTGCGGCTCGGATCCCATACCCGGCAAGCACACCGGCCCGGAGCCGGTGACGCGACTCCTCGCCCGGCATCCCCGCCTGCCGCTGATCGTGGCTCACATGGGGATGCCGGAGTACACCGACTTCCTGGACCTCGCCGAGCGGTACGACGAGGTGCGCCTGGACACGACCATGGTGTTCACGGACTTCAGTGAACACTTCACCCCGTTCCCGGCGACCGAACTCGGCCGGCTCGCGGACCTCGGCGACCGGATTCTGCTCGGGTCCGACTTCCCCAACATCCCCTATCCGTACGTCCATCAGCTCGAGGCCCTGGAACGGCTCGGACTGGGTGACGAGTGGTTGCGCGGGGTCTGCTACGAGAACGGGGCACGGCTCTTCGGCCTGTAGGCACCGCCGCGACGGCACGCCTCACTCCCCGCAAGCGCACCCCCGACACCCCTCTCAGCCGGAGAACGGCACCTGTGTCGAGGGAGCGACATCGGCACGAAAAGGGTGCCGTCACAAGCCCAGCGCAGCAAGCCGCGGCAGCACTCCCTCCCCGAACCGGCAAGCCTCCTCGAGATGGGGATACCCGGACAGCAAGAACTCCTCGATCCCCAGCGCCGCGTACTCCTCGCTCCGCTCGGCGACCTCCTCGTGGCTGCCGGCCAGCGCCGTCCCCGCACCCCCGCAACCCAGCCCGATCCCGGGCCACAGCTTGGGATGGATCTCCAGCCCCTCCCGGCTTCCGTCGTGCAGCGCGAGCATCCGCTGCTGCCCCTCGGACTGGCCGGGGGATCCCATTCGCCGCGCTCGCGGCCCGGTCAGTCCTCGTCGGACGCGGGGACCACGACGAGGAACGCGTCCGACTTCAGGTCCATGACGACGGTCGCGGGCTCTCCCTCCGCCCTCCGACGCGCCGCGTACTCCTCCGCCGGCCACGATCCGCGTGGAGCTCCTGCGGGAAACCGCTCCAACACCTTCGCGCGCATAGCGGCAGACACCTCCATCTGCGAAACGGACACCGCCGAAACGGATGACTCCTCCACGACTCGCCTTCCCAGGATCGGCGCGGGCATGTTCACCTCTGCTCGAAACGGTCTTTCCTCGGCCGGGACCCGGCCACCGCTCAGCCGTCCGGGTTCCCCTGCACGGAGCAGCCTGACCGGCCGCTTCGCCGACTCGATCGGACGAAGAAACCGCATCCGGCGCATCCATGGCGGTCCTGTCAGTGGAAGCGATGTCAGGGGGACACCTCTAGGCGAAGGATCGGGAGTCATGACCGCAGAGGGTATCGGCACAAGACCACTGAGCCTGGTGACCGGCGCCACGGGGTACATCGGCGGCCGGCTCGTCCCGGAGTTGCTGGCGGCGGGCGACCGGGTGCGTTGTCTGGCCCGCTCCCCCGACCGGCTGCGCGACCATCCGTGGGCCGGCGACGTCGAGACCGTGCGCGGGGACGTCACGGACGCCGCGTCCGTCGCGGCGGCACTGCGCGGCATCGACGTCGCCTACTACCTGGTGCACGCGCTGGGCACCGGTGAGGACTTCGAGGAGACGGACCGGCGGGCGGCGCGGATCTTCGGGGAGCAGGCCCGGGCCGCAGGAGTGCGCCGCATCGTCTACCTGGGCGGCCTCACACCGGCCGGGGTGCCCGAGCGGGACCTGTCGCCGCATCTGCGCTCACGCGCCGAGGTGGGGCGGATCCTGCTGGACTCGGGCGTCCCCACCACCGTGCTGCGGGCCGCGGTCGTGATCGGCTCCGGATCGGCCTCCTTCGAGATGTTGCGTTACCTGACCGAGCGGCTGCCCGTGATGGTCACTCCGAGCTGGGTGCGCACACGGATCCAGCCCGTGGCCGTCCGCGACGTGCTGCGCGCCCTCGTCGGCTCCGCCGGGATCCCGGACGACGTCAGCCGGGCCTTCGACATCGGCGGACCGGACGTCCTGACGTATCGCGAGATGATGGTCCGCTACGCCGCCGTCGCCGGACTGCCGCGCCGGCTCATCCTGTCCGTTCCGGTGCTCACCCCCGGTCTGTCCAGCCACTGGGTCGGCCTGGTCACGCCCGTGCCGGCCTCGATCGCACGGCCGCTCACCGAGTCGCTGCGGCACGAGGTCGTCTGCCACGAGCACGACATCGCCCGGTACGTGCCGGACCCGCCCGGCCATCCCCTCGGATTCGACGAGGCGGTCCGGCTCGCCCTGCGCAAGGTACGGGACGCACAGGTCGCCACCCGCTGGTCCTCCGCCTCCGTCCCGGGCGCCCCCAGCGACCCGCTGCCCACCGACCCCGGCTGGGCCGGCGGCAGCCTCTACACCGACGTCCGCGAACTGGTCGTCGACGCCCCTCGCGCGTCTCTGTGGCGGGTGATCGAGGGCATCGGCGGCGACAACGGCTGGTACTCCTTCCCGCTCGCCTGGGCCGTCCGCGGCCTGCTCGACCGGATGGCCGGCGGGGTGGGGCTGCGCCGCGGCCGCCGGGACGCCGCCCGGCTGCGGGTGGGCGACTCGCTGGACTTCTGGCGGGTGGAGGAGATCGAACCCGGACATCTGCTCCGGCTGCGGGCCGAGATGCGGCTGCCGGGCCTGGCCTGGCTGGAGATGTACGCGGAGACGGACGCCGACGGCCGTACCCGCTTCCGTCAGCGCGCCCTGTTCCATCCCCAGGGGCTGCTCGGCCACGCCTACTGGTGGAGCGTATCCCCCTTCCACGCGCTCGTGTTCGGCGGCATGGCCCGCAACATCGCACAGGCGGCGGTGGCAGACGCGACGGCGCGTGCGCCGGAGCCGATCCGCTGACCGGCCGTGCGAGGAAAGGCTTCCCGCGGCCACCCCCCGCATCCGCCGGGCACCGCTTCTCGGAAGTGTTCCCCGTCCGATCCCCTGTCCCGGAGCCCGTCCATGAACGTCTCGGTCGTCCTGTTCACCGCGGACCTGCGTCTGCACGACCACCCGCCGCTGTGTGCGGCCCTCGACGGGGCACGGCAGGTGGTCCCGTTGTTCGTGCGCGACCGGGCCGTGGACGCTGCCGGGTTCGCCGCGCCGAACCGGCTGACGTTCCTCGCCGACTGTCTGCGTGATCTCGACACGGGGCTGCGCGAACGGGGCGGCCGGCTCGTCGTGCGCTCGGGTGACCTGGTGGAGCAGGTGTGCCGGGTGGTCGGCGAGGCGGACGCGGACGAAGTCCACGTGGCCGCCGATGTGAGCGCGCACGCGCGGCGCCGTGAGGAGCGGCTGCGGCGCGCCCTGGAGTCGGTGGGCGTGCGGCTGCACGTGCACGACGCGGTGACGACCGCCGTCGTTCCGGGTGCGGTGACCCCGGCCGCCTCGGACCACTTCGCCGTCTTCACGCCGTATTTCCGGCACTGGTCGCAGTGGCGGCTGCGCGAGCCGCTCCCAGCGCCCCGGACCGTGCGGGTCCCGGATGGCGTCGGCTCGGAGGAACTGCCCGCCCGGAAGGGTCTGGCAGGTCTGTCGCCCGGGCTGGCCGCGGGCGGCGAGGAGGAGGGCCGCACGCGGTTCGCCTCCTGGCTGCGGTCGGGCGTCGGCGCCTACGAGGACCGGCACGACGACCTGGCCGGTGACGCGACCTCCCGGCTCTCGCCCCATCTGCACTTCGGCACCTTGTCTCCGGTGGAGCTCGTGCACCGGGCGCGCCGGGCCGGCGGTCCGGGGGCCGAAGCGTTCGTACGACAGCTGGCCTGGCGCGACTTCCACCGTCAGGTGCTGGCGGCCCGGCCCGACGCGGCGGGCTCCGACTACCGCACCCGGCACGACCGCTGGCGTTCGGAGCGGACGGCGCGCGAGGACGTCGAGGCGTGGCGGGAGGGCCGTACCGGCTACCCGGTGGTGGACGCGGCGATGCGGCAACTGCGCCACGAGGGGTGGATGCACAACCGGGGCCGTCTGCTGAGCGCGAGCTTCCTCACCAAGACGCTGTACGTCGACTGGCGCATCGGCGCCCGGCACTTCCTGGACCTGCTGGTCGACGGAGACGTGGCCAACAACCAGCTCAACTGGCAGTGGATGGCGGGAACCGGCACCGACTCGCGGCCCAACCGGGTCCTCAACCCCGTCACCCAGGCGAAGCGGTACGACCCCGACGGAGCCTACGTGCGGCGCTGGCTGCCGGAGCTGGCGGACGTGGCGGCGCCCGCGGTGCACGAGCCGTGGAAGGTGCCGGGCCCGGACCGGGCGGCGCTCGACTACCCGGACCCGATCGTCGAGCTCTCCGAGGGCCTCGCCCGCTTCAGGCGGGCCCGGGAACGCCCCTGAGCGTTCCTCACCACGCCGGCGCCGCGCTCAGCAGGAGGTCGCGCACCCGGTTCACGTCCCGGTTCGCCACCGCGCCGGGTCGCTGGACGAGGTACGCCGTGTTGATCGGCGGGTCCGGCGGCTCGAGGAGCGGCACAAGGGCACCGGAGACCAGTTCGTCGAGGCAGAGGTAGCGGGGCAGCACGGTGATCCCCGCGCCCGCGACGGTCGCGGCCAGCACACCGCGCAGGTCGGGCACGGTCACCGCGGCGGAGCCCGACAGGCGCCGGCCGAAGACGTGCCGCCAGTAACGGCGCGCGATGGGCAGGTCCTCGGCGTAGGTGACCAGCGGGACGGAGTGCAGTGCCACCGGGCCCTCGGCGGCCAGGGGGCCCCGGAGACGGTCGGCCCACGACGGGGCGGCGACCAGGACGAACTCCTCGTCCGTCAGCGGGACCGCGGTCAGGGTGCGGCCCCGCGGCCGGGTGGTGGCGATGACCAGGTCGTGCCGTCCCGCCCGCAGTTCCTCGAGCAGCGCGTCGGTCAGGCCGGTGGCGACACGCAGGCGGACTCCCCGGGCCACCAGCGGCGCCAGGGCGGGGAGCGCGCGGGTGCACAGCAGTTCGGCGGGTCCGGCGAGGTGCACCGGGTCGGCCGGGCCGGCCGCGGGGTCCGGACCGGCCACGACGGCCAGCTCGTCGAGCGGCGCGGAGACCCGGGCCGCCAGCTCGTCGGCGACGGCGGTCGGCGAGACGCCCCGAGGGAGCCGTTGGAAGAGCTCACGCCCGGCCTGCCGCTCCAGGGCGCGCATCTGCGTCGTCACGGTCGGCTGGGACAGCCCCAACAACTGGGCGGCGCCGGTGAAGGAGCCCGAGCGGTACACGGCGAGGAAGGTGCGCAGCAGGTTCAGGTCCAGGTGATCGGCGTGCCGGCCGTCGGAGTGTTCCACCGGACCAGTATTCCTCCCTCACCCATAGGATGCCCTATGCCGGGCATTGGAATCCTCATTGGATCCCTATGCCTTGACCGCCTAGGTTCGACAAGGCACCCACGCGCCGGCGGCCCGCGATGCGGAACCCCGGCACCGACACCCTCGGAGATCACCCATGGCCAAGATCCTCTTCGTGATGACCGGCGTCGACCACTGGACGCTCGCCGACGGCACGCGGCATCCCACCGGCTTCTGGGCGGAGGAGGCCGTCGCTCCGTACGAGGCGTTCCGGGCGGCCGGCCACGAGGTCGTCGTCGCCACGCCCGGCGGTGTCGTCCCCACCGTGGACAAGGGCAGCCTTGCCCCGGAGGCCAACGGCGGGCAGGAGACCGCCGACCGGATCTCCGCCGCCCTCGCCGCCATGACGGAGCTTCAGCGGCCGCTGCGGCTGGAGGACGTGGACCTCGGCGACTACGCGGCCGTCTTCTACCCGGGCGGGCACGGCCCGATGGAGGACCTGGCCGTCGACGCCGTCTCCGGTCGGCTCCTGGTCGACGCCCTCGGTTCGGGCCAGCCCCTGGGCGTCGTCTGCCACGGCCCCGCCGCGCTGCTCGCCGCGGTGACCGACGACGGCTCCAACGCCTTCGCGGGCTACCGGATCGCCGCGTTCACCAACACGGAGGAGCTCCAGGCCGGCCTGGGCGACAAGGCGAAGTGGCTGCTCCATGACCGGCTGACCGAGGCGGGCGTCGACGTGCGGGTCGGCGAGCCCTGGGCCCCGCACGTGGTGGTGGACCGCAATCTGGTCACCGGCCAGAACCCCGCCTCCTCCGCCCCGCTCGCCACGGAGCTGCTGAAGAAGCTGGGCTGAGCCGGGCGAGCGCTCCCGCCGGGCCGGTGAGGGCCGGTCCGTCCGGACGCCCGCGCCGCATCAGGTTGCGTACACCCCGGCCAGCATCGTCAGGGCGTCGGCCAGACCGGTCGGCCGGTGCAGGCCAGGTGCGGGGAGCCCGGCCCAGCCGGGACCGCCGAGCACCACGGCGGGGGCCCGCCGGGCTCCGGTGACGCCCCAGCGGGTCTCCGCGACGTGCCGGGCGAGGGGCAGGCTCGCGGTGGAGCGCGCCTGGGCCCACAGGACCACGGCGACCGGCCCCAGCCGCCGCACCGCCGCGGTCAGCGCCTCGACGGGCACGGCCGCCCCGAACATCCGGGCGGGGACGCCGAGTCGACCGAGCCCCGCGTCGAGCGCCTCCAGCGGCAGGCTGTGCTGTTCGCCCGGCACACAGGCCAGCACCACCGGTCCCGGCCCGCCCGCCGCGTCCCCCGTCACAACCGTGCGGGTGGCGCGGCGCAGGACGGTGGAGACGTGCCAGGACAGCAGATGCTCCACCTCGACGTACCGGTCACCGGACGAGGCCCACTTGCGCCCCACGGCGTGCAGCGTCGGAACCATCACGTCCTGCCAGGCGCCGGTGAGTCCGTGCCGTTCCACGGCCGCGGCCAGTTGCTCCGCGACAGCCGGCGCGTCGAGCCGCACGGCGGCGCGGGCCAGGCCCCGGCACTCCTGACGGACGTCGCCGCCGAGCGGGAGGGCGCCGGACGCGCCCGACCGTTCGGCAACCGCACGCACCGGTTCCGCGGGAGGCCGGAGCGCCGCCCCCTTCGCCGCGCGGGCCGCGTCGGCGGGCGGCACACCGGACGAGGTGAGCCGGCACATCTCCTCCAGTACGGCCACGTCGCCCGGCCGCCAGCGCCGGTGCCCACCGTCTGCGCGGACGGCGGGCCCGATGCCGTACCTGCGGTCCCAGGAACGCAGGGTGGTGGGCGCCACGCCCAGCCGACGGGCCACCGCCCCGGTTGCCAGGCCGGCGTCGTCGGGGCTCGGGAACTCGCTCATGGGACGACGATACGACGCAGAAACGACGCATGTTGAGGCGCTTGTGGCGCGGCGCGCAGGATGACATCACCGGGATGCACTCCCGGGTGACGTCCCGGAACGGCCTGCGCGCAGGCCGCCCGATGTGAGGAGCCGTCGTCATGAGCCCGCCGACCGCCGTGCCCTGTCCCGCCACGACCGGGGAATCGCTCGCCGACGAGGAACTCGCCTGGGGGCTGGCATCCGGAGACGCCGCGTCGGTGGCCGCCGTGTACCGCCGCTGGCGCACTCTGGTGCACTCACTCGCCTGGCGTTCCCTGGGTGACGCCAAGGAGGCCGAGGACGTCACGCAACAGGTGTTCCTCGGGGTGTGGAACGGTCGCGCGGGTTACCGGCCCGAGCGGGGCGCGCTCGGCGGCTGGATCGTGGGCATCACCCGTCGCAAGATCGCCGACGCGCTGGCCGCCCGGACCCGGCGCCAGGAACTCATCACATCGGCGGGCTACGGGCTCGCCCTCCGCGACCCCGCCCGCGGCGGTCCCGAGGAATCCCTCGACCGCGTACTGCTGCGTGCCGAACTCGCCCGGCTCCCTGCGCCTCAGCGACAGGTGCTGAGGCTGACCTTCTACGAGGACCTGACGCAGACACAGATCGCCGAGCACACGGGCTGGCCGCTGGGCACGGTCAAGAGCCACGCCCGGCGCGGCATGCGGCGGCTGCGCTGCCGCCTGGAGCCCGAGCCGCGCGGCTGAGACGGCCGCCGAACGCACACCCCGCGGGAACCCGGTTTCGACGCACAAACGGTGCGTTCGCGTTCGTCGCCGAAGGCGAGGGCGGACCGATCCCCCGCCGGTCACCGCCGTCGTCCGCGGCATCGCTCATTCCGGGCCAGCCCGTGCGAGCTCTACACATAAAGGCCGAATAAGCGCAGAATGAACGTGCGCGGCGCTAACCGCACACCGCACCAGACGCGGTCTGGCCTGCAAGTCAAAGGAGACGAGTCATGGCCAACGTCTCGCCCGGCAGAAGTGACATATCGACCCACCCCGACGTATCCGAGATGCGGGCACGCTACGACCGGATGCTCGGCGGCCGTGACGTGGCGCTCGTGGACGGACCGGTGTTCCTGCTCGGTCTGTACTGCGCCGTGTCCCCGTGGATACTCCACTACACCGCCAGTCAGCCGGCCCTCCTTCCCCACAACCTGATCGTCGGCATCGCGATCGGCCTGCTGGCCCTCGGGTTCACCGCGGCTCCCGCGCGTATGTACGGCCTGAGCTGGGCCATGTGCGCACTGGGCGTGTGGATGATCATCGCACCGTGGGTCGTCGGCGACAGCCCGGACGCCGGTGTCGCAGTGAACAACATCATCATCGGCGCTCTGGCAGTGATCCTGGGGGCGATGTGCGCCTTCACGGCGGCGAGGAGCGCCCCGAAGCCGTAGACCCCACGACGCAGCCCTCACCACCAGGAAGGCGGCCCGGCCGGCCCGTGCTCACGGGTCGGCCGGGCCGCGTCCGCCGTTCAGTGGCCGGGCACCGACCACGGCTCCTGCGGCAGCGTCCTGCCGGTCTCAAGGAGCGACTTGAGATTGGACAGCACCGCCGGCCACCCGCCCGAGACGTCGGCGAGCTCGCCCTCGTCGTTGAGGTCCTCGTGGGTGACGGTGAGGCGGACGATCTCGGCATGCGGCCGGATGTCGAAGGTGACCCGCGAGTGCCGCTCCGGCCGCCCCTCCTCCTCGGGCGAGGCCCAGGTGGTGACCAGCCGCGTCGGACGCTCGCTCTCGACGACGGTGCCGACGACGTCCGCGATGCCGGTGCCGTCCGTGCGCCGGTGTTCCCAGCGGGAGCCCGGCCGCCAGTCCGAGACGTTGCTGTGTCCCCAGTAGGCCGCGGTCAGGTCGGCGTCGGTGAGCGCGTCCCATACCTTCTCCGGCGTACTGGCGATGTAGGTGACATAGACGAAGGTGGGCTTGTCGGTCATGGCTTCCTCGGCTCGTCGCTTGACGTCGGAGAGCACGCGCAGCCGCGGGCGCTCGAACCTGTCGATCCACCGCTCCTGGATCTCGTGGAGCGGCACCGGATTGAGGTAGTGCAGCTTCTCCCGCCCCCGCCGCACCGTCGCGACCAGGTGGGCGGCCTCCAGCACGGCCAGGTGCTGCGTCACCGACTGGCGCGTCATGTCGATGTGCTCGCACAGCTCACCGAGCGTCTGGCCGCTGTGTTCGCGCAGCCGGTCCAGAAGCCGCCTGCGCGTGTCGTCGGCCAGCGCCTTGAAGACCTTGTCCATGCCCGGGTCCCTCCCCGGGTCCTCTCCGGATCGCACACTCCACGTTATGCAGGCAATTACCTGCATGTCAATCCGACGTCCGCCGACAGGATCTGCGCATGGAAACCAACGGGAGTCACGAGAACAGCGGGAGCAACGGGAACGACGAGGGCTTCGTCGTTCCGCCCGCGCCGCTGCGGCTCGACGGGGCGGGCGTCATCCTGCGCGAATGGGCGGACGGCCACCTCGACGACCTGGTGGAGGTCTACGCCGATCCCGAGATCGCCCGGTGGACCCCCGTCGCCTCGCCCTTCGACGCCGAGGCGGCCCGCGCCTACTCGACAAGGCGCGCAAGGGTCGGGCCGAGGGGCGCGCGGCGCAGCTCGCGATCACCACGGACGGCGGCCGCCCCAAGGGCGAAGTCCTGCTGTTCCGCGCTCCGTCGGACGAGCGTGACGCCGAACTCGCCTACGGTGTGGGCGCCGAGCACCGCGGGCAGGGGCTCGCCGGGCGGTGCGGCTGTTCGCGGAGCTCGCGGTGCGCGAACTACGGCCGCTGCGCGTGGTGTTGCGCATCGAGCGCGGCAACGCGGCGAGCGAGGCGGTGGCCCGCGCGTGGGGATTCACGCTCACGGAAGGGGCACCCGCGCCCCGGCAGGCCAAGGGCAGGGAGGACCTCCTGCGTGCCTGGTTCCTCAGGGAGGACAGCGGCGGCCGTGGGTGACGGCCGCTGACCGGATCCCGGCGGCGCCCCCGTAGGAGTGCTACGGGGGCGCCCCGACCGGCGTGGCGTCAGGTGACGACGTCAGGCGACGCTGAGCGCGGTGTCGTCGATGACGAACGACGTCTGGAGTTTGGAGCCCTCCGTGCCGGTGAACTTGAGCGTGACGGTCTGGCCGGCGTAGCCGCTCAGGCTGAAACTGCGCTGGGTGTAGCCGGAGGCCGCGTTGAGGTTCGAGTACGTGGCCAGAGTGCCCAGGACCGTGCCGGAGCTGTTGAGGACCTGCACCTGGAGGGTGTCGTAGGCGGTGCTGGTGGTGGTCTCCGCGGTGCCGATGTGCAGGTAGAGGCTGAGGGTCGCGGAGCAGCCGGACGGGATGGTCGCCGACTGGGAGAGGGTCTCGGTCCCGGCCGTGCCGTTGCCGCCCAGCCAGGCGTAGTACGAACCCGTACGGGCGGACTCGCCGGTGGAGTTGGTGATGACGCCGCTCGTGGCACTCCAGGTGGTGGCGCCGGACTCGAAGCCGGTGTTACCGAGCAGCTGGGTGTCGGTGCAGTCGGTGCCGCCGCCACCGCCTCCACTGCCGCTCGCGCCGGAGAGCCACTCGGTGGCGTTCAGGGCAAGGGCGGCGTTGGTGGCGCCGGTGTCGTTCCAGCCGTCGTAGAGGGTGTTGCCGGACTGGCCGGTGCCGTCGTCGATGGGCGAGCTGTCGCCCCAGAAGGCGACGCGGCCGCTGCCGAAGGTACTGGTGGCGAAGAAGGCGCCGGTGTTCCCGGAGTAGCCGCTGCGGTACAGCAGGCCCTTGACCGAGGAGTTGTCGGCGGGCTTGAGGGTGGCCGTGGTGCCGGAGGCGATCAGGCTCTTGGTGACGGTGCCGAAGGAGCCGTGCAGGACGGGGTCGGTGCTGTCGCTGATCGCGGCGGGGTAGCCGGAGCTGATGGAGAGGGAGTCGATGGAGAAGCCGAACGGGTCGGTGGAGTCGACGCTGTTGTTGGTCATCAGGTCGTTGAGGATCTCGACCGCGTCCTCGCCGTCGTTGTTGCGGTCGGCGCCGGTGTGGTCGGAGATCATGAACAGACCGCCGCCGTTCTTCACGAAGTTCATGATCGCCGTCTTCTCGGCGGTGGTGAACAGCGTGTTGGGTTCCGGCAGGACCAGGGTGTCGAAGTTCGACAGGTCGGTGGCCGAGGAGCCACCGTAGGTGAGGGCGCTCGTGGCGGTCTTGAGGCTGTAGTCGCCGGTCTTCTGCAGGGCGACGCCCCACGACGACAGCGCGCCGGTCCAGTCCGTCTCCGAGGACGGGGAGGAGTCCTGGGAGAGCGGGTCGGGCTTGCTGGTGGAGACGATCCAGTCGGCGTTGCCGGCCTCCTCCGCGTGGCCGTCGTCGAACAGGATGCGGTGGGGGGTGGCCGCCGCGGCGGGCGTGGCGCTGGTGCTGACCTGAAGGGCGGCTCCGGTGACGAGCAGCCCGAGGCCGGCCAGGAAGGTGGTGACCTTGCGGCGGGATCTCTGTGATCCGAGCATCCGGCGAACCTCCGTGGGATGGGGGGACACGAGGCGGGTGCGGGCGCCAAATCTGCGCGCGTAGACCCCGCATCGAAGGGTTCTACACGCGTGGAACGATTGAAAGGTACATGGCATGACTGCGCGGTGAACATAAAGCGCGGGCAATAACGCGCGCAAAAACGTCAACGCTCGCCCACCGCTCCAGACGCCGCCAAGCGGAACGGACTGCCCCACCGTGCAGCGGGCACAAGCACTGCATCGGGGTCCGACGGAGAAGCGGAGGGGCGGAGATGGAGATCGACGGCATCATCAGTGCCATCCTCATCGGCATCATCATCGGCGTACTGGGACGGCTCGTCGTCCCGGGCCGCCAACGCATCGGCGTGCTGTGGACGATCGCCGTCGGCATCGTTGCCGCGCTGATCGGTTCGGCGCTCGCCACGGGTCTCGGCGTGGACGACACCAAGGGCGTCGACTGGGTCGAGTGGCTCATCCAGATCGGCCTGGCCGCGGTGGGCGTCGCGGCACTGGACCGGGCGAAGGCGCGGCGCTGACGGGGGGGGCGACGCCGCAGGAGCGGCACCGCTCCTGCGGCGTCGGCCCTACCGCCGCACCGCCCTACTTGGCGTACACGTACGGCGTCGTCGTGCTCAGTGCCGCGAAGCCGAGGCGTTCGAGGATGGGGCGGCTCTGGTCGGAGGCGTCGACCTGGAGGTAGCGGTAGCCGCGGTCGGCGGCGATGCGGGCGCGGTGGGCGATCAGCGCACGGTAGATGCCGCGGCCGCGCCAGGCCTCGACGGTGCCGCCGCCCCACAGGCCGGCGAAGCTCGTGCCGGGGATCAGTTCCATCCGCGCCGAACTCACCGGCACGTCCGCGGCCATGGCGAGGAGTGCGACGATCGCGTCCGGGTCGGCGGCGAGGCGGGCGAGAAGGAGGTCCCGCAGCCAGGAGCCGTCGTGCCCGAAGGCCTTCTCGTTGGCCTCGACCATGAGCTCGACGCCCGCCCGGTCGGTGACGGTGACGATGCGGACACCCTCGGGCGGTTCGGCGTCGACGAGCTGGTCGCTCGTCTCACCGATCATCAGGGTCTCCTGCGGATCGGCCGCGAAACCGGCCGCCGTGAGCCGTCGGCCGAGGTCGGCCGGACGGTCGTGCCCGTGCAGCTTCCACTCGAACTCGTGGCCGAGCCCGGTGAAGTGGGCGATCTGTTCCGCGATCGCCGCGTCGGCGCCGACGGAGTCCAGGTCCGACCAGAGGACACCGCTCCAGCCGCCCTCGCCGCCGATGTGCCGGACCACGCCCCCGGTCCGTTCGACGCGGGCGTCGGAGCTCTCGGGGCGCGCGCCTTCGCGCATCTCCCGGTCGTACAGCGCGAGTACCGCAGCATGATCCATACGCCCACTCCAGCATCCGGGCGCGCCCCTCACAACGGAATTTCCGCCGCGGAGACGACGCGGCGGCCCAGCACGGCCGCATGCCCCCGTCCGACGGGGGCATGCGGACCCTCCTCCCGCAGGAACCGCTCAGCGCTCCGCGCGCGGGCGGAACCTCCGGTACAGGGCAGGCTCCGCCGAGCTCCATGGCCGTACCGCCGGCGAGGCCGGGCAGGGTGGCGTCGGCTCCGGGGCGGGCCGGCGAGGACACGGCCTCGGGCGCCGCGGCCTGGGGCCCTCGCGCCCCCGCCCTCGCGCCGCGGCCTGGGGCGCGAGGGCGGGGCCCGCGGGACGGGGACGGTCTTCGGGACCGGTTGCTGGGGATCGGAGGGCGGGTTGTGCCGGACCGGCGGCTGCGGCGCGGGCTCGGCGGGCTGCGCGTGCCCCTCGCCAAAGACGTTGACGGACTCGTTGCCGAACGCCGGGTTCGCGATGCCGACGACGTTCACGCTGTTCCCGCCGGCGTTCACCGGGAGGTGGACCGGCAACTGGACTCCGTTGCCGGAGACGACGCCCGGAGAGTCCTTCGTGACACCGTTCGCGGTGGCGCCGCCGCCCGAGGACAGGCCCTGCGCCCCGGTCGCGGCGGCCTCGCCCTCGTTGGCGCAGGTGTTGCCCGCGGCGGGGTTCAGTGCGCCCACCACGTTCACCGTGTTCCCGCACAGGTTCACCGTGAGGTTCACCGACAGCTGTACACCGCTGCCCGAGATCAGCCCGGGCGGGTCGGCCGCGGAGCCGTTCGCCGCGGAGTCGGCATGTGCGGGCGGCGTCACAGCCATCGCGCCGGACACTACGGCGACGGCCATCACACCGGTTCGAATGCATCGCGGGCACTCGCCCGCCCCCGGTTGAACGTCGACGAGCCGTCCGGGTCATGCCGAAACACCCTCTCACCCCATCGGGTGCACCGTCGTCGAACTGGTGTCAAACCCTCCACAGGGGCCCGCCGTACGGGTACCGAGGGGGCTCCCGGGCGGTGCTCCTGCCGCCCGGAGGCGGGTCGTCCGCAGGCCGCATATCGTGATCGAGGGCGCCGTTCCCGGACCGCTGCGGGCGTCCCTGGAGGCACTGATGCTGGCCAAGCTGTCGAGGCGGCCCGGGCTGCGACGCTGCGCGCTCGCCGCGACCGCCGCACTGACCCTGCTGGGCGCGGGCCTGCCGACGGCCACCGCGAACCGGAACGGCGACGGCGACGACCGTCCCGACCTGTCCCGGTTCTACGGCCAGAAGGTCACCTGGTCGGCGTGCACGGGCGACGGCATGCCCGACGACCTGCAGTGCGCCAAGCTGACCGTCCCCCTCGACTACGCCCGCCCCAAGGCCGGCACGCTCGACCTCGCGCTCGCCCGCTACCGGGCCACGGGCGACAAGCGCGGCTCGGTGGTGCTCAACTTCGGCGGTCCCGGCGGCGCCGGTGTCCCTGAACTCGCCTACAGCGGCAAGGAGTTCATGGATCTGACCGACAGCTACGACGTGGTCACCTTCGACCCCCGGGGTGTCGGCCGCTCCTCCCCCGTCAGCTGCGGGGACGGCGAGGAGAACGGGCTGGGCGCCCTGGACGACGACTCGGCTCTCGCCGATCCACGGGCACTCCTCGCCCGGCTGAAGCAGGCCGCCGCCGACTGCACGAAGCACTCCGGCCCGGTCCTGCCGCACATCGGCACGGTCGACGCGGCGCGGGACCTGGACGTGCTGCGCCGGGCGCTCGGCGACAAGAAGCTCAACTATCTCGGCTTCTCCTACGGCACCCGGCTCGGCGCGGTCTACGCCGCCCGGTTCCCCGACCGGGTGGGCCGGCTGGTCCTCGACGGCGTCGACACGCTGACCGAACCGCTCACGGAGCAGGGGGTCGCGGGTGCCCGGGGGCAGCAGGTGGCCCTGGACGACTTCATCGGCTGGTGCGCGAAGGACATCGCCTGCCCGTTCGGGCAGGATCCGCGCCTTGGCCGCGAGGAGGTCGTACGGCTCGTACGCTCGCTCGACGAGGATCCGGTGCCGACGGACTTCGGCGACGACTTCTCCGGCCAGGACCTCGTCGGCGCTCTCGGGCAGGGGCTGTACAGCAGGGAGCTGTGGCCGCTGCTGGAGCGGGCGCTGGCCCAGCTCATCGAGAGCGGGGACGCCAGTGGGGTCCTGGGTTTCGTGACCGGCGGCTTCGCCTTCCCGCTTCCGCTGCCCGTCCCCCTTCGGGCTCCGGGCCGCGTCGAGCCCTCTCCCGGGGCGCTCGTCGACGAGGAGAACGTCCCCCTCGACAACCTGCCCGCTGCGCTGATGGCGATCAACTGCGCGGACGATCCGGACCGTCCGACCGCCGCGCAGTTCACCACGGGTCTCGAACGGCTGCGGACCGCGTACGACAAGGCGTCACCGGTGTTCGGGCAGTACCGCCTCACCGAGGTCCTGATGTGCTACGGCCGCCCCAAGGGCACCGACTTCATCCGCGAGGAGGTGAAGGACCTGCACACGCCGAAGATGCTCCTGGTCGGCACGCGCGGCGACCCGGCGACACCGTACCGCTGGACCGTGGAGACGGCGCAGCGGCTCGGGTCCTCGGCCGTGGTGCTCGACAACAAGGGCGAGGGCCACACCGGTTACGGGTCGTCCAAGTGCGTGCACCGCAAGGTCGACGACTTCCTGATGTACGGCTCCCTCCCGCCCAGCGGCAGCTCCTGCGGGCCCGACGAGGACGACGACTGAGTGCGCCGGTTCCTGCCGCTGCTGCTCGTCGCCCTCACCGCTGCCGGGACGACGGTCGCCGCATCCGCCCTGTCCGCCGGGTGGTGGCTCGCGGCCGGGCCGGCGCTGGCGCTGACCTGCCTGGGCGGCCGGGACCTGCTGCAACGCCGCCGCCCCGTGCTCCGCAACCACCCGTTGGTCGGGCACCTGCGGTACAGGACGGAGCAGGCGCGAGCGGGCGGCACCGGCACCGGCACCGACGAGCCGTTCGGCGGCGAGCGGGACGGGGACGAGTTCCTGGTGCCGTCGCTGCACCCGGTCGAGGCGGCCGAGGAGGCGCCGGTGGTGCGGGTGGGCGGGCCCGACTGCGCCCAGCCGTACGACATGGCGCTGCTCAACGTGTCCGCGATGAGCTTCGGCGCCCTGTCGTCGCATGCGGTCCTCGCCCTCAACCGAGGTGCGGCGCTGGGCCGTTTCGCGCAGGACACCGGTGAGGGCGGACTGTCGGAGTACCACCTGCGGGGCGGCGGCGACCTCGTCTGGGAGATCGGGACCGGGTACTTCGGCTGCCGCGGCGCCGACGGGGGGTTCGACGCACGGGAGTTCGCGGACAAGGCGGCGCTGCCCGAGGTGAAGTGCGTTTCGCTGAAGCTGTCCCAGGGGGCGGCGCCGGGCAGCGGCGCGGTGCTGCCGGGGGTGAAGGTGAGCGCCGAGATCGCTCGGGAGCGGAAGGTGCCGGTGGGCGAGACGGTGGTGTCGCCGCCCTGCCACCGGGTGTTCTCGACACCCCGGGAACTGGTGCTGTTCCTGGCCAGGCTGCGGGAGTTGGCGGGCGGCAAGCCGACCGGGTTCAAGCTGTGCGTGGGATCGCGGCGGGAGTTCCTCGCGGTGTGCGGGGCGATGGTCGCGGAGGGGGTGGCCCCCGACTTCGTGGTGGTGGACGGGTCGGAGGGCGGCACGGGCGCCGCGCCGACCGGGGTCGCCGGACGCCTCGGCATGCCGCTCACCGAGGGGTTGATCACCGTGCACAACGCGCTGGTCGGTGTCGGGCTGCGGGACCGGGTCCGGATCGGCGCGAGCGGCCGGGTGGCCACGGGCTCGGACGTCGTCAAGCGCCTCGTGCAGGGCGCCGACTACACGAACGCGGCCCGCGCGATGATGCTCGCCGTGGGCTGCGTCCGGGCCCGGCGCTGCCACACCGGCGCCTGCCCGGCGGGCGTCGCCACACAGGACCCGCTGCGGGCCCATGCCGTGAACGTGGCCGACAAGGCCGGGCAGGTGTGGCGCTACCAGCGGGAGACGGTGCGCGACGCCGTCTCGGTCATGGCGGCCATGGGCGTCCGCGGGCCGGGCGAGCTCACACCCGCCCACCTGGTCCGGCGGACGGGGCCGGGCACGGTGCGCTCGTACGCGGAGCTGTACGAGTGGCTGGCGCCGGGAGAACTGCTCGCCGGGCCCCCGGATTCGTGGGCGACGGACTGGAAGGCGGCGGATCCGGACAGCTTCCGTTAGCGCCGGCGGCTATGCGGACTTGACGCTCACGAAGGCGTCGATCGCAGCGGTCAGCTCGGCCGGCTTCTCGACGGGCAGTTCATGGCCGGCGTCGAGGATGCGGACGGTGGCGTCCGGATAGGCCTTGGCCATCCGCAGCATCTGCCGCACCGGGAGCTGGATGTCGTGGTAGCCGTGGATCATCAGCGTGGGGGCCTGGATCTCCCCGACCCGGTCCAGGACGTCGAAGGCCCGCATGGCGCCGTACAGCGTCATGACGACCTCGCGCGGGGTGTCCGCGGAGGCCTTGATGTACGCGCGGATCTCTTCGCGGGGGTAGCCGGGGGCGAAGGCGCGCTGGATGTTGGCGGCGACGAACAGCTTGAAGGGGACGAGGGTCGAGGCCCCCATCAGCAGGCCCCGGCCCCGGCTGTACGTCATGCGGCCGATGGAGTTCACCAGCACCATGCGCTCCACGCGCTCGGGGTGGGAGAGCGCGACGGTCTGCGAGATCATCCCGCCCATCGAGTGACCGACGAGCACGAACCGCTCGATCCTCAGGTGGTCGAGGAGGGCGAGGAGGTCCCTCGCCAGTTCCCCGACCGTCTTCACGCCGGCCCCGCTGCTCTCGCCGTGCCCGCGCAGGTCGAACCGGATCACCCGGCGCTTCTCGGCGAAGTGCGCCACCTGGTGGTCCCAGCGGTGCCGGTTCGCCGTCCAGCCGTGCACGAACACCAGGGGCACGACGTCGCCGTCGCGCGGGCCCTCGTCGTCGTACGTCAGTGCTGCGCCGTCGACTTCGAGCTGCGGCATGGGGCCTCCTGCGGTGCGATCCCGGTTACTGACGCGTACGGTAACGGGCCGCCCGGGCCGCCGTCACCGTCGTTCGCCGAGGAATCCGAGAAATGCCCTACGGACGAATCGGACCTATCGTGCTGTTATGGAGAACGCACTCAGCCCCGCGACCCTCTCCGAACTGCGCCGCCCGCGCCCCTATCCCGCGGTGTCCGTGCTGACGCCGACCCATCGCCGTGAACCCGAGAACGCCCAGGACCGGGTCCGGTTGCGCAATGTCGTGGCCGAGGCGAAGAAACAGCTGGAGACCGACCCGGCGGTCACCCGGGAGCGGCGCGCCGACGTCGCCGACCAGCTCGACCGGGCCCTCGCCGAGGTCGACCTGGCGCACACCGAGGACGGCCTGGTGATCTACGCCGCCCCGGGCGAGCACCAGGTGTGGTCCCTGCCCCGTGCCGTGCCCGAACGTGTCGTGCTCTCCGACACCTTCCTGACCCGCAACCTCGTCTCCGCGCAGGCCTCCGAACGGCCGTTCTGGGTACTGTCGGTCTCCGCCGACCGCGTCACCCTGTGGAACGGCGGCGCCGAGCGGGTCACCGAGGAGCACGCCGGCGGCTTCCCGCTGACCAGGAACCGGGAGAATTTCGACGCCGAGCGCCAGGAACGGATCGGCGACCTGCCCAGCACCTTCCGTGACGAGGACACCCGCCACTTCCTGCGCGAAGCCGACACCGCCGTGGGCAGACTGCTGCACGAGCATCCGCGGCCGTTGTACGTCACCGGCGAGCAGGCGGCGCTGTCGTGCCTCGACGAGTTGGGCGGCGTCACCCGGGACGCGGTGCACGTCCCGCACGGCGGGCTCTCCCACGGCACGCCCGACGCCGTGTGGCAGGCGGTGCGTCCGCTGCACGACGCGGAGGCCCGCCGGGACACCGCCGTGCTGGCCCGGGTGCTCGACTCGGCCCGCGGCCACCGCATGTTCGCGGCCGGTGTCGACGAGCTCTGGCAGAACGCGCGGGAGGGCCGGGTCCGTCTGCTGGCCGTCGAGGAGAACTACCGTGTGACGGTCCGTGACGACGGCGCGCATCTGGTCCCGGCCGTGAGCGGCGACCTGGACGCCCGCGAGGACATCGTGGACGAGATCGTCGAGCAGTGTCTGGAGACGGGTGCCGACGTGCGCTTCGTACCGGACGGCGCACTGGGCGACGTGGCGGGGATCGCGGGCGTACTGCGCTACTGAGCCGCTCCCCTTCCCGGCGTACGCTACGGCGTGGTCGTCGAACGGGAGGGAGAGCGCTCGTGGGTGACCTGCTGGGCGTGGCCGTACTGGGTGCCGGACACATGGGCGCCGACCACATACGCCGCCTCGATCGCGTGGTGAGCGGAGCCAGGGTCGCCGCCGTGGCCGATCCCGACGCCGCGCGGGCGAAGGAGTCCGTGGCCGGGATCGAGGCAGCGACGGTCCACACGGAGGCGGAAGCCGCGCTCGACGCTCCCGGGGTGGAGGCCGTCCTGATCGCCTCACCCGGTCCCGCGCACCAGGAAGGGCTGCTCGCGGCTTTCGCCCGCGGGCTCCCGGTGCTGTGCGAGAAGCCGATGGTGCCGGATTCGGCAGGGGCGCTGCGCGTGCTGGAGGCCGAGGCCCGGTTGGGGCGGCGCCTGGCGCAGATCGGGTTCATGCGGCGCTATGACGCCGAGTACCGCAGGCTCAAGGCACTGCTGGACGAGGGGCGGCTCGGACGGCCGCTGATGCTGCACTGCGTCCACCGCAACGTCTCCTCGCCGACGGACTTCACCAGCGCGATGCTGATCGACAGTTCGGTGTCGCACGAGATCGACGCGGCCCGCTGGCTGCTCGGCCAGGAGCTGACCTCGGTCACCGTCCTGCGCCCGCGTCCTTCGTCCGGCGCCCCGCCGGGCCTGCTCGACCCGCAGTTCGTGGTCTTCGAGACCGCCGGTGGCGCGCTGGTCGACGTGGAGGTCTTCGTCAACTGCGGCTTCGGGTACCAGGTGCGCTGCGAGGCCGTGTGCGAGGCGGGCAGCGCACGCATCGGCGACGACCACGGGATGCTCGTCACCGCGCGGGGCACCGCCGGCGCGGACGTGCCCCAGGACTACCTCGTGCGGTTCGCGGACGCCTACGACCGCGAGGTGCAGGCATGGGTCGACGCCACCCGGCGGGGCCGGGTCGCCGGGCCGACCGCCTGGGACGGCTACGCGGCCTCCGTCGTCGCCGAGGCCGGGGTCCGGGCCCTGGAGAGCGGCGCGCGCGTGCCCGTCGAACTCGCCACGCGTCCCGGCCTGTACACCGGGGGCGCTCGCTGACACCGGGCGGGCCTCAGACGTTGCCGAGCAGGGCCTGCAGACCCTGGTCGACGGCGGCGCCGACGTCCTCGCGCCCCGACGCGACCACGGCGTAACTGCGCAGCAGGAAACGACGCAGGGCGCCGGTGTCGAACTGGAGCAGGGCCAGTCCGAGCGGGGAGTGGAACTCCATCACCGTGCGGGCCTGCCCGCAGGGCCAGATGTGCACGTCACCGCTGCCGGCCGGACCGTTCACGCCCTGCTCCAGCAGCGCGCGGCCGAAGGTCCAGGTGACCTCCTCGCCCGCGAGGGAGACCTCCGGCGGGAAGTCGACGTGCACGGCGAAGGGGTCGGTGGAGTCGTAGCGGAGCGTGGCGGGCACGGGCAGCTCCTGGTCCTCCGCGGTGATCAAGCGGGCGCGGACGGGTTGTTCAAGAGTGATGTCCATGCATGTACGACCTCATAGGGGCCCTTCGCATTACGCAAAACCGGGGGCAAATTCCTGTGACCTGCGTCACAGTGGTCAAACAGTGGAACACAGGGCCGTCGAACACGCGACCGGCGGTCACCTCGACCCCCTCGCGGGTCCCCCAAGTCACGTACGTCACCTACGACTTGACCCCTTCGCTGCACGCGCCCACCGCGCCCCACGACCCCTCCGTGAAGACACTGGCATATGCCAGAAGCACCACCGAATCGTGTGTTGCCAAATCCCTTACACGTCGTCGCGGGCTGTGCAACAGTCGTAACGGCCCTTGCGCCAGCCTTCGTCGTACCGTTCCCGCATCGGAGTGCGTCATGCCGTCCCATGTCTCTGCGGACCGCTCGGCCGCCCAGCCGCCAGGGCGGGGCTCGGTCGACGCGCTGATCACGCAGACACGACGGCTCAAGGGCGACATGGACGCCGTACGGCAGGACGCACAGGACGACACGGCGGACCCGCAGGGACGCTGGCAGCGCGCGCTCTACGATCTCGCACTGCACCAACTCAACGATCTGGACGCGCACTTGGCCCAGTTGCGGGACGGCCCACCGCCGGTACCTGCCGCCGAGCCCGTCTCCGCCGCACGGGCGGCTTCCCGGCGCGAGTCGCTGCTCAGCCGGGTCGGCAGCGCCGAGTGGAACCTGCTGACGGACGAGGCCGTCTGGTCCGAGGAGCTCTACCGGATCCTCGGCCGCGACCCCGCCGCTCCCCCGCTCACCCTCGACGAACTGCCCTCGCTCGTCCTCGAGGAGGACCGGCCGAAACTCACCGCGATGGTCACGGACTGCCTGGTCGACGCCAGGCCCGTCGACGGGGAGTTCCGCGTCGTCCCCCCGGGCGGCGAGGTCCGGACCGTGCACATGATGGGCGAGCCCGTGCTCGACGGCGAGGGCGGCACCGCTTCGATGTGGGCCGTACTGAGGGACGTCAGCGAAGTGCGTCGCAGCCAGCGGGCGGTGCGCGAGAGCCGTGATTCGCTCCAGCGCCAGCGGCACCGGGCGCAGACCGAACACCGGCTCGCGGTCGAACTGCAGGAGGCCGTGCTGCCGCCGTGGCGTGACTCCCTGCGCCTGGCGCACCAGGGTCCGCGCTCCCTCGACATCGCCGCCCACTACCTGCCCGCCGCGACGACCTCGCTGATCGGCGGCGACTGGTACGACGCACTCGAACTCTCCGACGGCCAGACGCTGCTCAGCGTCGGTGATCTCACCGGACACGGCCCGGCCGTCGCCTCGAACACGGCGATGATGCTGGGCGCCCTGCGCGGCATGGCGATGGCGGGCACCCAGCCTGCCCAACTGATGTCCTGGCTCAACCAGTTACTGGACGCCACCGTCCAGCCGGCCCTGGGAAGCGCCGTCTGCTGCCGCTACCGGCCGGACACCCGCACCCTGATGTGGGCGCAGGCCGGACACCCCGCCCCGCTGCTGTTCCGCGACGGGACGGGGCGTCGGCTGAACGCACCGGAGGGCGTGCTCCTGGGTGCCACCTCACGCGCCGCCTACGGGCAGGCCGAGGAGACGCTCGAACAGGGCGATCTGCTCCTGCTGCACACCGACGGGCTGGCCCCCGCCGACCGTCTCCTCGACCTCGCCCCCCGGCTGGACGAGGCCCGCACCGCACAGGACTGCGTGCGGACGGTCGTGACGGAGTACGGCGAGTCGGCACGCGAGGACGACGCCTGCGTACTGGTCGCCCGCGTCACCCGGTGAAGACGGCCCGCGACATCCGGTAAAGGACCTGCCAGACACCAACTCGCTCACGCCTGGGCGCTGTTGCCTCCCCTGCCCCCCTTCTGCTTCGGCAGCGCCAGCCTGATTTCCTCGCGCAGCTCGGTGATCCTCGGGTAGTTGGCGTACTCCGCGGTGAGCCGGTACATCTGGCTCAGCCGGTCCCAGGTGCGCCGGGAGGAGTTCGACCCCATCGAGACCAGGGCCAACCGCGCGAACCGGTCCGCCTGTTCGGGGTCGTCCGCGATGAAGCAGGCGGACGCCATGGACAGATGGTCGAAGATCTTCGACCGCTCCCGCCCGTCGACGCGCAGCGCCAGGGCCTTCTCCGCGTAGTACTGGGCGTGCACGGCGGCCTGGGGCTCGAACTCGGCCAGCGTGCGGTAGGCCAGGGCCTGCATGCCGTACAGGTCCTCGTCCTTGAAGGTCTGCATCCAGGGCGGCGGTGTGACGTCGCCCTTGTCGGAGACGAACAGGTCCTCCGCCCGGCCGAGGGTGCGGCGCATGGCCTGTCCCTTGCCCATCGCCGCCTGCGCCCAGGCCTCGATGGTGTGGAACATCGCCCGGGTGCGCGGCAGTACGTTGTCACCGGCACCGGACTGGGCGAGCTTCATCAGGTCGAGGGCCTCGTCGGGCCGGCCGAGGTGGACCATCTGGCGGGCCGCCCGGGAGAGCGCCTCGCCGGCCCGTGGCCGGTCGCCGCCCTCACGTGCCGCATGGGCGGCGATGACGAAGTACTTCTGGGCCGTGGGCTCCAGACCGACGTCGTGCGACATCCAGCCTGCGAGGACGGCGAGGTTGGCGGCGACGCCCCACAGGCGCCGCTGGAGATGGGCGGGGTGATGGTAGGCGAGCATGCCGCCCACCTCGTTGAGCTGCCCCACCACGGCCTTGCGTTGCAGCCCGCCTCCGCGGGCCGCGTCCCAGGCTCGGAACACCTCGACCGAGCGCTCCAGTTCGTCGACCTCCTCCGTTCCGATGGGGGCGGCCTCGTAGCGGTCGAACCCAGCGGGGTCGGCATGGTGGAGGAGGGGGTGGTCGATGACGGGAGCGTCGGCGGAGAGGGTCGGGTCGGTGTGCAGCCACTCGTACATGGCGCTGCTGAGTGCGGATCCCGCCGTGAGCGCGACACCTGCGCTCACCAAGCCGCGTCGGTTGAGCATGAGGTCCATTCCCGTGAATTCGGTGAGGACCGCAGCAGTCCGTTCGGGCGCCCACGGCACACCGTCGGGATGTTCCACACTCCCGCCGCCGGGCCGTTTCCCTGTACGCCCGTGCCGGACCAGACCGAGGTCCTCGATGGTCACGACACGGCCGAGACGCTCGGTGAACAGAGCCGCCAGCACCCGCGGCACCGGATCGCGCGGGATCTCTCCCATGTCGATCCACCGCCGCACCCGGGAGGTGTCGGTCGACAGCTGGGGGTGGCCCATGGCCGCCGCCTGCCGGTTGACCAGCCTCGCGAGTTCACCCTTGGACCAGCCGGCCAGGCCGAACAGATCCGAGAGACGGGTGTTGGGTTGTCCGCTCACGTCAAGCCCCCAGGTTCTCGGCTGAGTTGACAGTAGCCCGGTGAAAGTTGCCGGGCGACTATTCGCCAGGGTTCGCCAGGGTTCGCCAGATGGTGTGCCAGTAGGCCATGGGTGTCAGGTAGGAACGCGCCACCCCGACCCGGTCGCCGAGGGACATTCCCCAGGGTGCACCCAGGAGGACCGGCTCGGGGCAGCGTTTTGACGTCCGGCACACGAAGGGATCTGTTTCGCCCATGTACGCAGCATCGTCCTCCGTGTCCGCCCCGCCCCGGTCGCTGCACCCCCGTCCGGGCGGCGGCCCCTACCTCGACCCCGCGCGGTCGGCGGCCCCCGCGCTCGGCGCAGGTCTGGCCCGGCGTCCCGCGGGGCTCGGCACGCAACCGCTCAGCGGGAGACTCGACTTGTCCGGCCCCCAGGGCGCCCAGCTGCGCACGGCGATCGCGTCGGTGCACCGGATCTGCCCGGAGTTCGCCCCGGTCCAGGTGCTGCGCCGCAGCGGACGCTCGGTGCTCCTGGTCGGTACGACAGGACGCAGTACGGCAGTCGCCAAGTGCTTACTGGACCACTCCCCCGTGTGGGCGGAGCGGATCCGGCACGAAATAGCCGCGTACCGCACGTTCGTCCGGCAGCGCCCCCCGGTGCGGGTGCCGAGACTGATCGCGGCGGACCCGGACAACTGCACACTGGTGATCGAGCGAATGCCGGGCCGCGTGGCGGCGCTGCAGCGGCACCCCACCGAGGTCCCGCCACGGGCGGACATCCGGGCGGCACTCGGCGCGATCTGCCGGTTGAACGCCTGGCGGCCACCGGCGGGGACGTTCGACGCGCCGCTCGACTACGCGGCCCGTATCTCCCGCTACCACGAGCTGGGTCTGCTCACCGACCGGGACCTCGGTGACCTGCAGAAGCTGCTGCACGGCATCGCCGCCACCGCCGGCCGGCAGGGCATGGGTCAGTTCTGTCACGGCGATGCCCTCCTGTCGAACATCCTTCTCTCACCGGCCGGTCCAGTGCTGGTGGACTGGGAGCACGCGGGCTGGTACCTGCCGGGCTACGACCTGGCGACGCTGTGGTCGGCGCTGGGCGACGCGCCGGTGGCGCGCCGTCAGATCAGCCAGATCGCCCAGTCGGCGGGCCCGGCCTCGCGGGACGCCTTCCTGGTGAACCTGATGCTGGTCCTCACCCGCGAGATCCGTACCTACGAGACGGCCGTGCAGCGTTCGATGCACGACATGACCCCGACGGCCCCGGGGCCGGCCCACCCGGGCGCCGCGCCGTCCGGCGAGGAACAGCGCCTGCTGCTGAGGCGGCTGCACGACGACTGCCAGCTGGCCCGCCGGGCCGTACGCGCGGCCGTCGGTACTCGCTGAGGGGACGGAGGTCCGCGGTGTGCCGCAGCGGCGGTGCACCGCGGACCTCCGTATGTGCGAGCGGTGTCTTGACGAGAGAAATCGCCTGTTTGTGGGCATGATTGACGGGTTGTCGACAAGCCGGTACCACGGGGCGCCGTTCGGCCCCGTACGCCTCGCACTCCCCCCGCTCGTCCCAGGAGGCCGCATTGCGAAAACCCGTCACTCCCCCCGGACCCCCCAGACCTACCCGTAGAGCCGCAGGCGCCATGGCGTCGGCGGCTCTGCTGCTCCCGCTGCTCGGCGCGGCACCCGCCACCGCCCAGTCCTCGGAGAACAGCCTCCAGCAGGCATTCGCCGCCGCTGCCGCCGAGTACCACGTGCCGCAGAGCGTGCTGCTGGGCGTCTCCTACCTCCAGTCCCGCTGGGACACGCACGGCGGAGCGCCGAGCGTGACCGGCGGCTACGGACCGATGCACCTCACCGACGCCCGTACGGCGCTCGCGACGGACCCGCACCACAGCGAGGGTACGGAGGACGCCCGCGGCGACTCCGCCCGCCCGGCCCTGCACCCGGCCGCGCGGCTCCCGTCGAGCGACGAGCTCCCGGCCCGTCTGACGACCCTGCCGAGGGCGGCGCGGCTGACCGGACTGAGCGCCGGGGAACTGCGCACGGACCCCGCGGCCAACATCGCGGGCGGCGCCGCGCTCCTCGCCGCCGCCCAGCGCGGCCTGGGCGAGCCCCTGAGCGCCGACCCGGCCAACTGGTACGGCGCGGTGGCGCGCTTCTCGGGCGCGGACGACACCGCGACGGCCGCCACCTACGCCAACGACGTCTACGACGTGCTGCGCACCGGTGAGGAGCGTACGACGGACGCCGGCCGGCCGGTCGCCCTGGCCGCGCAGCCGGACCTGGCTCCGCGGACGGCCCAGCTGCGGGAAACCGGCCTGCGCACGGCCTCCGCGGCGGGCACCGAGTGCCCGGCGTCGGTGTCCTGCGAGTGGATCCCGGCGCCCTACGAGCAGTTCGGCGACAACGACTACGGCAACCACGACGTCGGCGACCGTCCTGCCTCGCCGGGCATCAGGTACATCGTCGTCCACGACACCGAGGGCGGCTGGGAAGGGGTGCTGAACCTGGTCCAGGACCCCACGTACGTGTCCTGGACCTACTCGCTGCGCTCCACCGACGGCCATGTCGCCCAGCACGTGAAGGCGAAGGACGTGGCCTGGCACTCGGGCAACTGGTACGTCAACGCCAAGTCGATCGGCCTGGAGCACGAGGGATTCCTCGCCCTCCCGGACTCCTGGTACACGGAGGCGATGTACCGGTCGTCGGCGCGGCTGGTGAAGTACCTGGCCGCGAAGTACGGCATCCCGCTGGACCGGCAGCACATCCTGGGCCACGACAACGTTCCGGGCCCGACCACCGCCGCCGTCCCCGGGATGCACACCGACCCGGGGCCGTACTGGGACTGGCGGCACTACTTCGAGCTGCTGGACCGGCCCTTCGCGGCGACGGCCCGCAGAAGCGGCGGCCTGGTGACGATCCGGCCGGACTACACCGCCAACCAGCCGGTGTACACGGACTGCGTCGGCCAGGGTCAGGCATGCGCGGCGCACGGTTCCAGCGAGGTGCGGCTGTACTCCGACCACGACGAGAAGTCCGCCCTGATCACGGACGTCGGCAAGGGCTCGCCCCCGACCACGGACGTGAACGACATCTCCTCGCGGGTGTCCACCGGCCAGCAGTACGCGGTCGCCGGCCAGTGGGGTGACTGGACGGCGATCTGGTACCTGGGACAGAAGGCCTGGTTCAGGAACCCGAAGGAGCAGCCGACGGCCGTGCCCGGGGCGGGCCAGGTGGTCACCCCCAAGGACGGCCGCGCGAGCGTGCCGCTCTACGGCCGTGCCTACCCGGAGGTGTCGGCCTACCCGGCGGACGTCCCGGCCCAGGCGGTCTCACCGCTGCCGTACACACTGCCGAAGGGCCAGAAGTACGTGGCCGGGGACGAGGTGCCGGGCGAGTATTACTACGCGGTCACCTTCTCCACCGACTCGCACCAGGTCGTCGTCGGGGACGACCAGTACTACGAGATCCAGTACGGCCACCGGGTGGCGTTCGTGCGGGCCGCGGACGTGAAGGTCATGTCGTCGACGTCCTAGCCGCGCCTCAGCCCTGCTGGAACAGCTCCGCCGGGAGCGGTTTCAGCAGGGCGTAGAGGTCGTCGGTGATGGGGCGGTCCCAGGCGGCGATGGTCACCAGGACGTTGTCGCTGCGGTCGAACTGCACGCAGGCGATCCGCCCCTCGGAGAGCTTCAGACGGCGCACGATCAGCAGGTTGTCGCCCTGCATCACCGGCATGTCCTCGGTACCGACGACGGTCACCTCCTCGTCGTTCTCCAGCGCGAGCAGCAGCTGGGCCACCTCGAAGGGGACCTCGTCCTCCTCCACCTCGCGGGCCGGGGAGCCCTCGGGCAGATTCCCGATGATCATCGCGGGGCCGCGGCCGCCGAAGAGGTCGTAACGCAGGAAGACGCCCTGGCAGCTGCCATCGGGGGCGGGCAGCAGCCCGGCGCCCAGATTGCCGGGCCAGTCGCCCGGATCCATGGCCAGTACGTCGAAGTCGGGCCCGGCGGGAGTGGCGCTGCGGCGGCGGAGGAACGACATGCGGCCATGGTACGTGGCCACTGCCCTTCGGTGGCGCGTGGGAGGGACGCGGTTCACCGTTCGGGTGGGGGCTTCCGGCACCTGGGCGCCCCAGGCCTGGAAGCGGGCGTCGCGCAGCGCGGCCTCGGTGAACGCGAGGCCGAGTGCGCCGTCCGTCCGGCGGCCCCGGCCGGGGGCACGAGACGACCCGGCGCTCGGAGTCCCGCGCGGCGGTCGGGCCGTTGGAGCCGGGCAGCAGACCGGCGAAGCGGCCGAGGCCCCGGCAACCGAGCGCCGACGGCCGGGCGTGCGGCGCCGAGGGCCCGGGCCACGGCACGTCGGCTGCGGTCGGAGCCTCGTCTCCCGGGTTCGACCTGCGACCGGCGCGACCTGCGATGCCCGGCTGGGCCCCAGAGGGTGTGCGAGGTCGCGTGTCCGGAACATCCGGAACCCTGGGCGGAACACCCCGGTCCGGCTCGTCGGCACGCGCTCGGGAGCGGCCGACGGTCCGGCTGCGAGGCTGGCCGGTGTCAGGTCAGGTCGAACTCCCCCTCCCGTGCCCCCGACACGAACGCGCCCCACTCGGCGGGCGTGAAGATCAGGGAAGGGCTCTGGGGACGGCCACTGTTGCGCATCGCGATGAATCCCTCGACGAAGGCGATCTGGACATCCCCCCGACCCTGGCTGCTGGACTGCCACTCGGCGTTGCTGAGGTCCAGCTCCGGCTTGTCCCAGCCCGTGAGCGGCTGCTGCTGGATGGTGCTCTCGGCCACGTCCGTGCTCCTCCCGGTTCGTCGTCCGCGGGTCAGCCTAGCGAGCGGTTCCGGAGGCCGACAGAGCACGTGAGGGGGACCTTTCAGGACTCCGGGGCCGCCGCTCCCACGAGCCACATGGAGAAGAACTGCGAGCCGCCGCCGTAGGCGTGTCCGAGCACCCTGCGGGCCCGCTCCACCTGATGTTCCCCGGCCTGTCCGCGCACCTGGAGCGCCGCCTCGGCGAAGCGGATCATGCCGGAGGCGCCGATGGGGTTGGCGGACAGGACGCCCCCCGACATGTTGACGGGCAGGTCGCCGTCGAGCTCCGTCACCCCGGCCTCGGTCAGCTTCCAGCCCTCGCCCTCGTCGGCGAAGCCGAGGTTCTCCAGCCACATGGGCTCGTACCAGGAGAACGGCACGTACATCTCGACGGCGTCGATGTCACGGCGCGGGTCGGTGACGCCGGCCTGCCGGTAGACGTCGGCGGCGCAGTCCTTGCCGGCCCGCGGCGACACGGCGTCCTTGCCGGCGAAGAGGGTCGGTTCGCTGCGCATCGCGCCGCCGAGCATCCAGGCGGGCGGCCGGGGGGCGCGGGCGGCGCCGGCCCGGTCGGTGAGGATCATCGCGCAGGCTCCGTCGGAGGAGGGGCAGGTCTCCGAGTAGCGGATCGGGTCCCAGAGCATGGGCGAGGACTGGACTTTCTCCAGCGTGATGTCGTGCTCGTGGAGGTGGGCGTAGGGGTTCTTCAGTGCGTTGCGTCGGTCCTTGTACGCCACCAGCGAGCCGACGGTGTCGGGGGCGCCGCTGCGCCGCATGTACGCGCGCACGTGCGGTGCGAAGAACCCGCCCGCACCGGCGAGCAGCGGCTGCTGGAAGGGGATGGGCAGGGACAGTCCCCACATGGCGTTGGACTCGGACTGTTTCTCGAAGGCGAGGGTCAGCACGGTGCGGTGGACACGGGCCGCGACGAGGTTCGCGGCAACGAGCGCGGTGGACCCGCCGACGGAGCCCGCCGTGTGCACCCGCAGCATCGGCTTGCCCACCGCGCCGAGCGCGTCGGCGAGGTACAGCTCGGGCATCATGACGCCCTCGAAGAAGTCGGGGGCCTTGCCGATGACGACGGCGTCGACGTCGGCCCACGTCAACTCGGCGTCGTCCAGGGCGCGTCGGGCCGCCTCCCGGACCAGCCCGGCGATCGAGACGTCCCGCCGGGCCGCGGCATGCTTGGTCTGGCCGATCCCGACGACGGCCACGGGCTCCTTGCTCATCGCGGTTCCCCTTCGAGTACGGCGACCAGGTTCTGCTGGAGACACGGGCCGGAGGTGGCGTGGGCGAGGGCGCGGTCGGACTCGCCCCGGTGGATGCGGGCGGCGGCCTCGCCGATGCGGATGAGACCGGCGGCCATCATCGGGTTGGCGGCGAGGGCACCGCCGGACAGGTTCACCCGCACGCTGTCGTTGAGCCGCAGCGCCTTGCGCAGGACGACCTCCTGCGCGCTGAACGGGGCGTGCAACTCGGCGGTGTCGACGGGCCGTTCGAAAGCGCCGGCCTTCTCGGCGGCGAGGCGGGTGGAGGGCGAGTCGGTCAGGTCGCGCACGCCGAGCGCGTGGGCCTCGATCCGGTGGTCGATGCCTCGGATCCAGGCGGGCCGGGAGCACAGCGCGCGGGCCCGTTCCCCCGCCGCGAGGATCACAGCGGCGGCTCCGTCGCCGACGGGCGGGCAGTCGCCGGTACGCAGCGGCCGTACGACGTAGTCCCCTTGGGGCACCGAACCCCGCAACTGGGCCCGGGAGTTGAGGGTGGCGACCCGTCGGCTGCGGGCTCCGATCGCGGCGAGGGCGGGCTCGTCGGTGTCGCCCGCGTCGATCAGGGCCTGCGCCTGGAGGGCGGCGAGGGCGACGGAGTCGGGCCACAGCGGGGCGACGTAGTACGGGTCCAGCTGGCGGGTGAGCACGTCGCGCACGGAGCCGGGCGAGGACTTGCCGTAGGAGTAGACGAGCGCGGTGTCCGCGTCGCCGGTGAGCAGTTTGGTCCACGCCTCGTACAGGGCCCAGGCGCCGTCCATCTCGACGTGGGACTCGGAGATGGGCGGCCAGGCGCCGACGCCGTCGAGGGCGAGGGTGAAGGAGAAGGCGCGGCCGGCGAGGTAGTCGCTGGAGCCGGAGCAGGTGAAGTCCATGTCGGCGGTCTTCAGGCCGGTCCGGTCGAGGACGCTGTGCAGGACCGGCATGAGCATCTCCACTTCGGAGAGCTCGTCGGTGGTGCGCCGGACGTCGGTCTGCGCGAAGGCCACCACGGCGATGTCGCGGACGCCTGAGGGTTCCTCGGAGGTCACAGCAGCTCCTTGTAGGCGTCGTAATCCGCGTCGGGTTCGCCGGTCGGGCGGTAGTGGTCGGGGTAGCGGGCTCCTTCCGTCCACACGGGTTCGACGCGCAGGCCCATGCGGACCTGGTCGTAGGGGATGCCGCCGATGCGTCCGTGCAGGGCGAGGTCGGCGCCGTCCAGGGCGATGTGGGCGTAGACGTAGGGCACCTCGATGTCGAGGTTCTTCGCCTTGATGTTGACGATGCAGAAGGTGGTGACGGTCCCGCGCGGTCCGACCTCGACCTGCTCGGCGGTCGGGACGCCGCACGTGGGACAGGCTCCGCGGGGCGGGACGTACACCTTGCGGCAGGACGGGCAGCGTTCGCCGACCGTGCGCTGCGTGGAGAGCTCGGCGATGTAGGCGGACTGGGCACGGCCGGGCGAGTAGGTGTAGTCGAGGCGGGCGGGGGCGACGATTCCGGTGACCCGGTCACCCGCCAACTCCCCGTGGCTGCCGCTCGGTTGTCCGGGTTCGCCGTCGTGCGGCTCGAAGCAGGCGATGTCGGTGATGGCGCCGGTGCGTTCCCCGGCCCAGCGGATCCGGACGCGCATTCCTGTGTGGACGGCGTCGGGGCCGGGGGCGTCGAGGGCGTGCAGGAGAGCGGTGTCGGCGCCGTCGAGACGGACGAGTACCCAGGCGAAGGGGGTGGTGAGGGGCTGGCCCCGGCGGGGGGCGTGGTTCCAGGCCCAGGTGGTGACCGTGCCGGTGGGGGCCACCTCGACGAGGTCGTGGATCTCCTCGGCGGTGACGGGGTCGTACTCGACGGGTGGGACGAGGGTGCGGCCGTCGGTGGTCCGCACACCGAGGACGACGCGCTCGCGCAGGCCGGTGAGGAAGGCGCTCTGGACGGGGCCGAGAGAGCGGGTGAAAGGAAACTCGACGACGAGAGGGGCTTTGAGGACTTCGGGCATCGAGGGCTGCCTCCTTGGGAAGCCGGGGTCAGCTGGAGAGCCCCAAAAGGGGCGCGGGGCTGTGCCATCTGCGGCTCCGCGGCGTGGGCGCGACCAGCCACGACGGACCCGCAGCAGGGCGAACGGCGCCTGCCGACCGCTCACCCGGCGGAGCGTCACGCACGCCTGTAGACCGGCGCCCGCTTCTCCGCGAAGGCCCGCGTGCCTTCCTTCGCGTCGGCGGTGTCGAACACCGGCCAGCCCCGGGCGAGTTCGGCGGCGAGGCCCTCGGTCTCGGTGAGCTCGGCGGTCTCGTAGACCGACGCCTTGACGGCCTCGACCGCCAACGGGCCGCAGGAGTTGATCCGTTCGGCGATCTCCAGCGCCGTCTCCAGGGCCTCGCCGTCGGGAACGACATGCCCGACCAGGCCGATGTCAGCGGCCTCCCGGGCGGTGTAGGGCCGGCCGGTCAGCAGCATCTCCAGGGCGTGGGTACGCGGGATCTGGCGTTGCAGGCGGACCGTGGAGCCGCCGATCGGGAACAGGCCGCGCCGCACCTCGAAGAGACCGAAGGTGGCGGACTCGCCCGCGACGCGGATGTCGGTGCCCTGGAGCATCTCGGTGCCGCCCGCGACGCAAGTGCCCTCGACGGCGGCGATCACCGGCTTGCGGGGTCGGTGGTGGCGCAGCATCGCCTTCCAGTGCAGGTCGGGGTCGGCCTTGAGCCGGTCGCGGTACTGCTCCCCTGCCATGCCCTGGCCGGCGAGGGCCTTGAGATCCATGCCGGCGCAGAACGCGCCGCCCGCGCCGGTGAACACGATCGAGCGGATGGAGTCGTCCTCGTCGGCCTCCAGCCAGCCGTCGTACAGGCCGACGAGCATGGCGATCGAGAGCGCGTTCCTGGCCTCCGGTCTGTTGAGCGTGAGCACGAGTGTGGCGCCTTCGCGCCGCACGGTGAGGTGTTCGGTACCGCCCATCGCAGATCTCCCCTCGGAAAGAACGAGAACAGGTTGCAGGAGGCGTGATGGCAGTTCAAGGGTTTTCTGACAGTCAGTCAGATTTCTTCGCAGGAACCCTTCCCACTTGCCGCGCCCTTTGCTCTGATGACCGGCAACCGTCGGGAGAACCAGGCCCCGCGAGGTCAGGAGGAGCGGTGGAGTACAACCTTGCCGACCTGTTCGAGTCGGTCGTCGACGTGGCGGCCGACCGTGAGGCGCTCGTGTACGTCGACCACCCCGGCACGGGCACGGAACGCCGGCTGACGTACGCGGAGCTGGACGCGGCCGCCAATCGCATCGGCCACCACCTCATCGACAGCGGGCTCCGCCCCGGCGAGCATCTCGGCCTGCATCTGTACAACGGCGTCGAGTACCTGCAGACGGTACTGGGCTGCCTGAAGGCCCGGATCGTACCGGTCAACGTCAACTACCGTTATGTGGAAGAGGAGTTGGTCTACCTCTATCGGGACGCGGACCTGGTCGCGCTCGTCTTCGACGCGGAGTTCACCGACCGGGTGGCGGCGGCTCTGCCGCAGACGCCGGCGCTGCGGCACCTTATCCGGGTGGGGCCGGCGGGCGAGGGCATCACCTCCTTCGCACAGGCCGAGGCGAGCGGTTCCCCCGAGCGCGGTTTCCCGGCCCGCTCGGGCGACGACCAGTTCATCATCTACACCGGCGGCACGACCGGGATGCCCAAGGGCGTGATGTGGCGTCAGGAGGACCTGTTCTTCTCGGGGTTGGGCGGCGGCTCGCCGACCGGGGAGCCGGTGAAGAAGCCGGAGGAGATCGCCGAGCGGGTCGCGGCCGGCGGCACGGGGATCACCTTCTTCCCCACTCCCCCGCTGATGCACGGCACCTCCACGCTCACCGCCTTCATCGGCTTCAACTTCGGCCAACGCGTCGTGATCCACCGCAGGTTCGTGCCCGAGGAGGTGCTGCGGACGATCGAGAAGGAGAAGGTCACCAGCATCTCCCTGGTGGGCGACGCGATGCTGCGGCCGTTGATCGACGCGCTCCAGGGTCCGATGAAGGGCGCGGACTGCTCGTCGGTGTTCAGCGTGTCCTCGTCCGGGGCGATCATGTCGGACACGGTCCGTCGCCAGTTCCGGGCGCTCATGCCGAACGCGATGCTGCTGAACAACTTCGGCTCCTCGGAGTCCGGCTTCAACGGCACGGCGACACAGGACTCCGGACCCGAGCGCGGCTTCCGCGTCCGGGTCAACTCCCATACCCGGGTGGTCGATCCGGCCACCTACGAGCCGGTCGCGCCGGGCGAGGTCGGCCGGGTCGCCCAGCACGGTCATGTGCCCCTCGGCTACTACAACGACCCGGTGAAAACGGCCGAGACCTTCTTCGAGAAGGACGGCGAGCGCTGGGTGCTGCTCGGCGACATGGCGACCGTCGACGAGGAGGGCGTGGTCGTCGTCCTCGGGCGCGGCTCGCAGTGCATCAACACCGGGGGCGAGAAGGTGTACCCCGAGGAGGTCGAGCAGGCGCTGAAGTCGCATCCGGACGTGTACGACGTCCTGGTGGCCGGGGTGCCGGACGCGACGTGGGGCAACCATGTGGCGGCGGTGGTGCAGGTGCGCACGGGCGCCCCGTGCCCCTCCCTGGAGGACATCCAGACCCACTGTCGCGCTCGGCTCGCCGGCTACAAGATCCCGCGTCAACTGGTGATCGCGGACTCCATCCGCCGCTCACCGAGCGGCAAGGCGGACTACCGGTGGGCACGGGAGGTGGCGGTGGCGGCGGACGAGTGACGCCCTCCGGCCCCGCGGGACGTCGCACGCACCTGTCTCTCCGGTAACGCCACCGCCCAGACGGCCACCCCGGCCGCGGTCGACGACGCATAGACGCATAGACGCATAGACGCATATAGGAAAGTGGGCATCGTCCAGGACTGAGCGAGGCCCCGGCGACTCCGCTGGGCGCCGCTCAGGCCGGGTCGGCGTCGAGGAACGCGGCGACACGCCCGGCGAACCACTCCGGGTCGTCCAGCCAGGGGTGGTGCCCCGCGCCGGGCTGCACCGCGAACTCGGCGTACGGGAAGGCCTCGGCGGCGTGGCGTGCGAGGTCGGGCGGGGTACCCCCGTCGAGTTCGCCCGCGAGGACGAGGACCGGGGCGGTGACCCGGGCGAGCGCGGCGCGGGTGGCGGGCGGGTCGTAGGCGCCGGCGGAGCCGTACACGTCGGCGGCGTCGTCATTGGACTCCTCGTCGGCGCGCGCGTCGTGCTCGCGGGCGGCGTCGTCCCAGCGGCCGTAGAAGAACGGCGCGAACACCGGGTCGAAGTCGGCGTCCTCTCGCAACCATGCCTCGAACGCCGGGTAGGCCTCCTCGAACCACGGCTCGTCCTTGCGCAGCCGGGCCGCGGCCAGCCGTTCCTCGGCTCTCGGCTGCAGCCCCAGCGCCCACGGGGTGGCGGTGACGAGCGCAAACCGCGCCAGCCGGTCCGGGTACCGCGCCGCGTACAGCATGGCCAGGCTGGCGCCCGCCGAGTGGGCAAGCACGTCGATCCGCTCCAGCCCGAGATGGACGCGCAGCGCCTCGACGTCTTCGACCTGCCGGTCGCAGCGGTAGGTCGCCGGGTCCGCCGGGAACGCGGAGTCGCCGGTGCCGCGCAGGTCGAGGAGGATCAGCCGGCGGTGTGCGGTGAGACCGCCGAGGTCGCCGAGGTAGACGGACGCCCGCATGGGCCCGCCGGGCAGGACGACGAGCGGCTCGCCCTCGCCCTCCACGTGGTAGGCGAGCTCGGTACCGTCCGGCGCGGTGAAGATCGGCATGCCCCCATCCTCGGCGCGGGCCGCACCCGCCCGCAAGGCGGTTCTCGCGGGCGAAAGTCCCGACCGGGCTCTTGCCTGATGGCCGTGGGCCTGGATTACTGATCCCGAAGAAGATCGACCGAATGATCGGTCGCCCGTCTTGACATGGTTTGACAAGGGAGAAGTCCCATGAGGGATGCGAGGAATCTGCTGGACGAGGGCGAGCGCCTCGACGAGGACGCCCTGCGCGCCCTGCAGCTGGAGCGCCTGCGGGCCTCGCTGCGTCATGCCTACGCCAACGTGCCCTTCTACCGCGCCTCCTTCGACAAGGCAGGCGTCCACCCCGACGACTGCCGTGGCCTCGCCGACCTGTCCCGCTTTCCCTTCACCACCAAGGCGGACCTGCGCGAGCACTACCCGTACGGGATGTTCGCCGTCCCCCGGGACCGCGTCCGCCGCATCCACGCCTCCAGCGGCACCACCGGCCGCCCGACGGTTGTCGGCTACACGGACGCCGACCTGTCCATGTGGGCGGACATGGTGGCCCGTTCGATCCGCGCGGCGGGCGGCCGGCCCGGCGACACGGTCCATGTGGCGTACGGATACGGACTGTTCACCGGCGGCCTCGGCGCCCACTACGGCGCCGAACGCCTCGGCTGTACGGTGATCCCCGCGTCCGGCGGCATGACGTCCCGTCAGGTCGCACTGATCCAGGACCTCGAACCCCGGATCATCATGGTGACCCCCTCCTACATGCTCACCCTCCTCGACGAGTTCGACCGTCAGGGCATCGACCCGCGCTCGACCTCGCTGCGCGTGGGCGTCTTCGGCGCCGAGCCGTGGACGGAGCGGATGCGTCAGGAGATCGAGGAACGCTTCGCGATCGACGCCGTCGACATATACGGGCTGTCGGAGGTGATCGGGCCGGGGGTCGCGCAGGAGTGCGTTCAGACGAAGGACGGCCTGCACATCTGGGAGGACCACTTCTTTCCGGAAGTGGTCGATCCGATCACCGGCGAGGTCCTCCCGGGGGGCGAGGAGGGCGAGTTGGTCTTCACCTCCCTCACCAAGGAGGCGATGCCGGTCGTCCGCTACCGCACCCGCGACCTGACGGCCCTGCTGCCTGGCACGGCACGCGTCTTCCGGCGTATGCGGAAGGTGACCGGCCGCAGTGACGACATGGTCATCCTGCGCGGGGTGAACCTCTTCCCCACCCAGATCGAGGAGATCGTGCTCGGCACCCCGGCCGTGGCGCCCCACTTCCAGCTCCGCCTCACCCGCGAGGGCCGGCTCGACGCCCTCACGGTCCGCGCGGAGGCCCGCCCCGACGCCACCCCCGCGGACCGCGACACGGCCGCGCACGCCATCGCGGCGGCGGTGAAGGACGGCATCGGGGTGTCGGTCGCGGTCGAGATCGTCGACCCGGAGTCGCTGGAGCGGTCGGTGGGCAAGATCAGGCGGATCGTGGACGAGCGCCCGCGGGAGTCATGACTGCCGGGGAATCATGACGACCAGGGGGTCATGAGCCGAACTGGTCCCGCAGCTCCCGCTTCAGGATCTTGCCGCTCGCGTTGCGCGGCAGTTCGTCCACGAAGAGGACGCGCTTGGGGGCCTTGAAGTGCGGGAGCTTCTCGCGGACGTGGGCGATGAGCTCGTCCTGGGTGACCTCACCACGTGGGACGACCACGGCGGTGACCGCCTCGATCCACTTCTCGTCGGGCAGGCCGATCACGGCGGCCTCGGCGACGGCGGCATGGGTGTACAGCGCGTCCTCGACCTGACGTGAAGCGACCAGTACGCCACCGGAGTTGATGACATCCTTCACCCGGTCGACGATCGTGAAGTAGCCGTGGGCGTCGCGCACGGCGAGGTCGCCGGAGTGGAACCAGCCGTCGCGGAAGGCCGCGGCGGTCTCCTCGGGCTTGTCCCAGTAGCCCTCGCACAACTGCGGGGAACGGTAGACGATTTCACCGGGCGTACCGTCGGCGACGTCCTCGCCGTTCTCGTCGACGACCCGCGCGTCCACGAACAGGACCGTGCGCCCGCAGGAGTCCATGCGCCCCTTGTGCTCGTCGGGGGCGAGGACGGTGGCGAGCGGGCCGATCTCGCTCTGCCCGAAGCAGTTGTAGAAACCCAGCTTGGGCAGGCGTTCGCGCAGGCGCTCCAGGACGGGCACCGGCATGATCGACGCCCCGTAGTACGCCTTGCGCAGCCCGCCCAGGTCACGGCTCGTGAAGTCGGGGCGGTTCGCCAGGCCGATCCACACGGTCGGCGGGGCGAAGAGGCTGTCGACGCGGTCCGTCTCGATGAGATCGAAGAGCCGGTCGCCGTCGGGCGCGTCCAGCACGATGTTCGTGGCGCCGACCGCGAGGTACGGCAGCAGGAAGACGTGCATCTGCGCCGAGTGGTACAGCGGGAGGGAGTGCGCGGGGCGGTCGCCGGCGCTCAGGTCGAGGGCGGCGATCGCACTGAGGTACTCGTGCACCAGGGCGCGGTGGGTCATCATCGCGCCCTTGGGCAGGGCCGTCGTGCCCGAGGTGTAGAGCAACTGCACCAGGTCCTCGGCGCGCGGCTCGGGGCCGTCGTACGCGGGGGCCGCGGGCAGTCGGGCAAGGAGCGAGTCGTCGGCGTCGCGCAGCGCCAACGTCCTTACTCCGGCGGGGAGTTGTCCGGCCAGGTCCGGGTCGGCGAGAACAGTTGCGCTGCCCGACTGGTCCACGATGTACGCCAGGTCGTCGCCGGTGAGGTTCTGGTTGACGGGGACGTGGACCAACCCTGCGCGGGCACAGGCGAGGAACGCGATGAGATAGGCGTCGGAGTTGTGCCCGTAGGCGCCGACCCGGTCTCCCGGGGCGAGACCCTCGCCGAGCAGGACGCTCGCCGCGCGCGAGACGGCCTCGTCGAGTTCCTCGTAGGTCCAGGTGCGGTCGCGGTACTCGACCGCGACGCGTGCCGGGGTGCGGCGGGCGCTGCGCCGCAGCACCCCGTCGACCGTAGTGCCAAGTCCGGGGGTCATGACTCGTGATCCTCGGCGGGGCGGCAGGGGCAGGTCAAGTCGCGGGCGCGCTCCCGCGGGGCGTCACGCCACCGCGCCCGCCACTCCTGTCCGGCCGTCGGGCACCCCGACGATGCTGACGATCGTCTGCTCGCGGACGTCCTCGCCGAGTACGGCGGCCACCGCGTCCGCCGTCGCGCCGATCAGACGGGCCGGGGCGTCCGGCACCTGGGGCAGGTGGTAGGCGGCCTCGCGCATGCTGAGGGTGACCTGCGGGACGACCTTGTCGGTGGGCAGGCCGCCGATGCCCCGCCGGTGACGCGGTATGCCGATGAGGTCGACACCGACGAGGCTGCGCGACCGGTCCCCGTAGACGGAGCCGACGGCATCGGCCAGGGCGCCGATCAGCTTCGCCTCCACGGTCTCGTCGAGGGCGTCCTCGCTGATGTGGACGGTGTAGTGCGGCATGCCGGTCTCCGTTTCGCGTGGGTGCGTACCATGAGGGTTCAACTAGCGGAACAAAGTAGCTTTGACGCCAAAGGTAATACGAGGAGTGCCGGATGTCCATGTCCAGCGCCGCCGGTGACGACGGCGTCGACGCGACCGTTCGCGAACTGCTGCTGCTCATGCCGCGGCTCGTGGGCAGGTCGAAGAGGATCCCCGTACCCGAGGCGCTGCAAGCGTTCTCGCTGGCCCCGCGCCACCTCTCCCTGCTGGCGTACCTGCTCCTCGACGGACCGATGACCGTCAACGAACTGGCCGCCCGCCTGGAGGTCGCTCCGACCACGGTGAGCCTGCTGATCGGCGACCTCAGCCGGAAGGGCGTCCTGGAGCGACGCGAGGACGAGCGGGACCGGCGCCGTCGGATCGTCGCCCTCGCGGACACCCACGAACCGGCGATCTCCGCCTGGCTCGCCCCGGGCGCGGCGGCCTGGCGCCGGGCCCTGGCCCCGCTGACGCCCGATCAGCGACGGTTGTTCGTCGACACATTGCTCGCCTACGAGGCGGAGGTCGACGCGGAACGGGGGTGAGTCGCCGGGAGAATCTCTCCGGCCAAATGCTTCATGTGCTCCTGCGCACTCCTGTGCGCCCCCCTACAGAAAGGCTTCGCGGCTAACAGCACGGGTTCGGACTGGGCAGAACATGACTCAGGCGCCAAGTCAGTGCAACGTCCATGGATTTTCGAGTGCTGTATGAGGCAGGGGGTACTCAATGAGCAACGCTGTGCCTGAACGAGAGCCTGAACGAGAATGCGCATGGAGGGTGGGTACTGCGCCAGGCATATTCCCATTCCTCGGCCACGGTATCGCCTTGTACCGTCGCCCGCTGGCTTTTCTGAATTCTTTGTCCGCCCATGGGGATCTGGTCGAGATACGGCTGGGTCCCCAGCGGGCCTGGATGGTGTGTCATCCGGAGTTGGTCCACCGGATGCTCGGGGACTCATGCACCTTCGAAAAGGGGGGTCCTCTCTTCGACAGGCTCCGCGTACTGATGGGCGACGGTGTCGTCACGAGCCGCCACCAGGAGCATCGGCGCCAGCGCAGGCTGCTGCAACCCGCCTTCCTCCCGTCCCGCCTCGCCGGTCAGACGGAGCTGATGGCCGAGGAGGCGGAGGCCGTGTGCCGTGACTGGCGTGCCGGGCAGAAGGTCGACGTCAGCGCGGCCATGACGGCCTTGTCGACACGGATGATCAGCCGCGTCCTCTTCTCCGACTCGCTCGACGCCGCCACGGCCGCCGAGGTGCGGCACTGTCTGACGGCCATCGTCCGTGGCCTGTTCGTCCGCACCATCGTGCCGGTCGACGCCCTGTTCCGCGTTCCCACACCCGCGAACCGTCGTTACCGGCGCGCGGTCGAGCGGGTACACGCGATCATCGACGCGGTCATCGCCGACCGCCGTCGGAGCGCTCCCCGCGACGACCTGCTGGGCACCCTGCTGGAGGCCTCGCGCGCCGCCGGCCCAGAACCGGCGATCACCGAACAGGAAGTCCACGATCACCTCGTCTCGCTCCTGCTCGCCGGATCCGAGAGCACCGCCCTGTGTCTGGCCTCCGCCTTCAGCCTCCTGGCACAGCATCCGCAGACGGAGCGCCGACTGCACTCCGAGGTCGACGCCGTGCTCGCCGGACGGCAGCGGCCGGCTCCCGACGATCTGCCGCGCCTCGTCCACACCCGATGCGTCGTCACCGAGACGCTGCGCCACGCACCGCCCGGCTGGCTCTTCACGCGCGTCACCACCAGCGAAACGGAGTTCGCCGGGCACCGTCTCCCCCGGGGAGCCACCGTTCTGTACAGCCCCTACCTGCTGCACCACGATCCCGCGTCGTTCCCCGACCCCGACCGATTTCTCCCCGAGCGGTGGTTGCCGGGACAGGCCGCCGCCACACCACGCGGTGCGCTGCTCCCGTTCGCCACGGGCAGCCGCAAATGCATAGGCGACGCCTTCGCCATGGCCGAGACCACGGTGGCTCTCGCCACCGTCGCCGCCCGATGGCGCCTGACCCATCTGCCCGGGCCCGTCGCCCCACCGCGTCCCGGGGCGACACTGGGGCCGAGGTCCCTGGTGATGATCTGTGAGCCGCGTTCACGCCTGCCGATCGGCGCATCGCCTCGCGCGGGTTCCTGCGCACACCGAGAAGACGCGGCACTCCCCGTACAGGATTCCCGAAGGGCCGGTGACAGCGGTGTCGACCACGCGTGAGGAAGCCACGCTCGCCCCGGAAGGGGAACCGCGGGCCGTGAGCCTGAAGGAACTGATCGACACCCACCTCTACATGCCCTACCCGTTCCTGAGGAATCGCCACGAATCCGAAGCGACCGCCGGCGTCGACGCATGGCTGCGAAAGTGGGGACTCACCGACGAACCGGGGGTGGCGGCGATGATCGGCTACACCAGGCCCGCCGAGCTCGCGTCCTACAACAGCCCCACCCTGGACGCCGACATCCTCCAGATCGTGGCCGATCAGATCGCCTATCAATTCGTCTTCGACGACCAGGCGGAAGAAATCGGTCGGCAGTCCCCGGCCCTGCTCCTGCCCATGCTGTGCGAGAGCATCGGAATCCTGCGGGACGACCAACCGCCCCACACCCCCCTGGGGACGGCCCTGGCCGATCTCCACGGCCGAGTCCGCGAGCGGTGCACACCCGCACAGGCCGAGCGGTGGGCGTGGAAGAGCCGCGAGTACGTGCACGGCCTGTTGTACGAGGCAGTGGCCCAGGCCCATCCCTTCCCCGTAGGCATCGGCCTGTGCAACTCGATACGTGCGCTCACCGCGGGGGTCGAGCCGTTCTACCCTCTCTACGAGGCGGCGCAGCCCGGTGAACTGGCCCCCGAGGACCTCGATCACCCCGTGATGCGGCGCTTGAGGCGTCTGTCGGTCGATGCAGCGGTGTGGACGGCCGACCTCTTCTCTGCGGTGAAGGAGCAACAGGCAGGCGAGATGATCAATCTGGCCCTCGCCCACCAACGCACGCACCAGTGCTCCCTGCCGACGGCCATGATGCTGGCCATCCGGCAGATCAACGGCGCGATCAGCGAGTTCGAGAGGCTCCGCGAGGAGATCCGGCCGGAGTTGAGCCCCGCCGGGGTCGGCTACGTGGACGGCATGACCGGCTGGATCCGCGGGTGCTACTACTGGTCCCGCACCGTGCCGCGCTACGCGGACACCGCGGTCGCGCCCGCCCGTCCGTGAGGACGCTGTGCGCCCGTCGGCGCCACGCGGCGGACGCACAGCCCTCCGGGACACTCACGACCGCTCGTCCTCGCAGGCGGGCTCCCAGCAGCTATTCGAGCCCCTCTACCCGGAAGGACGGACAACCTAACCATCCCGGCGAACGATTCACTCTTCCCGGTCGTCCCCGCGCCTGAACGCAGTCACCGGGTGTGCACCAGGGGCGTACGCTCGGCGCTGTCCTCCGACGATCAACGACAGGAAGCGGTAGGGCACATGGCGTATGGGCCGCGGCAGCCGATCACCGAACCCCGCCCTTTGGTCGAGCGTCGCCGAGAACTCCAGGCGCTCGACTCTGCTTTGTCAGACCTCCGCCGCACCGGCGAAGGCGTGCCGCGGGCGCGGCCCGGCGGACTGCTCGCCTTCACCGGTGCGGCCGGACTGGGAAAGACGGCGCTCATCACGGAAGCACGCACACGGGCCACGGCACACGGATTCACGGTGCTCTCGGGCCGGGGCGGCGAGACGGAACAGGAACTCGCTTTCCGCGTGGTGCGCCAGCTCGCCCAGCCCGCCCTGGCGGCGATGGAGGAGACGGAACGCCGTACCTTCCTGGGAAGTTGGTACGACATCGTCGCCGCCGCGCTCGGTCTCGAGGCGACGGATGCCACCCATACGCCGGACCCGACCGGAGTGCGTGGCGGTCTCGACTGGGTCATGACCCGTCTCACGGTGTCGAGGGCTCCCGTCGTCCTGCTCCTGGACGACCTGCACTGGGCCGATGTCGAGTCCCTCGACTGGCTCGCCTCGTTCGCGCCACGGGCCGCGGACCTGCCACTCCTGATCGTCGTCGCCTACCGGCCCGATGAACTGCCGCCCGAGGCGGCCGCTTTCCGCGCTCTGGTCACGCATCACGGGAACCGCCCGTGCGTTCTGGAACCGCTCACCGCCGCCGGCGTGGCACGCATCGTCAGGGGCGAAGTGGGAGACGGCGCCGAGGACGACTTCTGCGACGAGTGCTGGACGGTCACCGGCGGGAGCCCGTTCGAGGCCGTCGAACTCGCCATCGGACTCGGCGAACGCAATCTGAAGGGCACCCAGGACGACCTGTCCGCGATGCGGGACGTCGCCTCGGCGGTCAAGGGCCCGGGACTGATCGCGCGTCTCCAGAAGCTGGGCACGACCACCGTCCGCTTCGCGCAGGCCGCAGCCGTCCTGGGTGCGCCCTTCTCACCGGAGTTCGCCGCCACCCTCGCGGTGATCGGCAGCGATGACGCCGCCGAGGCGGTCCAGAGACTGCGTGCTGCCCGGATCGTCACCGAGGGCCACGGCCCCGGTGGGAGCCTCGACTTCGTTCACCCGCTGATCGCGACCACGATCTACCGGTCCATCCGCTCGCCCCTGCGCGTCGGCATGCACAACGCGGCCGCGCTGACCGTCCGTGCGGCGGGCTTCGGTGCCGCCAAGGCCGCGCGGCACCTGCTGGAGGTTCCGTGCGAGGGCAGGCCCGAAGTGGTCGAATGTCTTCGGGAGGCCGCCCATGAGTACCTTCGCGCCGGGGCCCCGGAGGCGGCCAGGCGCGTTCTGGCCCGAGCGCTTCAGGAGCCCCCGCTGCCGGAGGACCGTGCCGCACTCCTCCACGAACTCGCGAGTTCGACGTTTCTGATCGAGCCCACGGCCACGGTCGCCCATCTGAGGGAGGCGCGGGCGGAACGCGACGTCGATCCCGGGCTGCGCGCCTCCATCGTCTACCGGCTGACACAGGCGCTGGCCCACACCGACCAGTTGGCCGAGGCCGCGGCCGTCGCCGACGACGAGGCGCGGCAGACCGCCCATCCCCGCATCCGACTGCGCATGCAGGCCGATCACTTCGTCTGGAGCGCGTTCCGCACGGACGAGCCCGACGCGCCCGCCCGCTCACGCAAGCTGGCCCGGCTGGCCGAACGTCTGACCGGTCGGGGCCTGGAGGAGCGGTACATCCTGGGGCTGCGGGCCTGGGACGGGGTCGTGCGCGGCGAGCCGCGGCAGCGCGTCCTGGCGACCGCCGAGGAAGCCCTGCGGGGCGGACTGAGCTGGACCGACGAGAACCAGGGCTTCGAGGTACCCGTCTCGGTCGCCCTGGTGTTCATGTACTGCGACCAGCCACGACGGGCCGAAGAACTGTTCACCAGGGGCATGGCCGAATGCGAGACCAAAGGCTGGCGCGGCTCCCATCTGGCCGTCGGCCAGACTCTCTTCGGCTACATCCGCTACCGTCGCGGCTGCCTCGCCGACGCGGAGGAACTGGCGCGGGAGGGGCTGCGTACCGCCGAGAAGGTGGAAGGGGCGGTGCCCGCGCAGTGGTTCGCCATCGGCATCCTCATCCAGACCCTGCTGGCCCGTGGACGCACCGCCGACGCGCGACTCATCGCGGACACCTACCACTACGGTGAGGTGGTCCCCCACGCCGTCATCTACCCCGATCCCCGCACCGTGTACGCCGAACTGCTCTCGGCGGAGGGGCGGCACGCCGAGGCGGAGCGCCTGTTGTCCGCCGTCGGGGACTGGCTGGAGGGACGGGCCTGGCGCAACCCCGCCTGGTGCCGCTGGCAGCTGAACCTGGCGCACGCCGTCGCCTCCACCGACCCCGATCGGGCGCTGTCCCTCGCCCGGGACGCCGTCAAGCGGGCACGGGACTTCGGTGCGGCCTCCGTGATCGGCCAGGCGCTCCACGTGGAGGCGGAGGTGACCGCCGGACCGGCGGCGCAGGACCTGCACGCGCAGGCCGTCGAACACCTCGAACGGTCACCCGCTTCGTACGAGCTGGCCCGCGCGCTGGTCGGCCACGGCGCCTCCCTGTCCCGCAACGGCCGGCTCCAGGAGGCCGCGAACCGGCTCTATCAGGGCCTGGAGGGCGCCGTCCACTGCGGTGCCGAGACCCTGGCCGCCCGCGCCAGGGAAGAGCTCTCGGCAGCCGGGCTGCGGCCGCTGCCCCTGCGCTACGGGCAGACGGACACGCTCACGTCCCAGGAACGCCGGACCGCCGAACTGACGGTCCAGGGGCACCCGGTGGCCGTGGTCGCGAAGGAACTGCGTCTCACCGAACAGGGCGTGCGGCAACTGCTCTCGTCCGTCTACCGCAAGATCGGCACCGATGCCACCGATCTCGCCGGGGCTTTGGACGCCTTTCCCCGCGTCCGCCTCTGACCGCCGTCACACGGGCCGCTCCCGTCCCTCCCAGTACGGCTCCCGCAGCCGCCGCTTGTACAGCTTGCCGTTGGGGTCGCGGGGCATCTCGGCGATGAAGTCCACGGTCTTCGGCCGCTTGTAGCCGGCCAGGCGGTCGGCACAGTGGTCGAGAAGGGCTGCGGCGAGGTCGGGACCGGGCTCGTGCCCCGGGGCCGGTTCGACGACCGCCTTGACCTCCTCGCCCCAGTCGTCGTGCGGGATGCCGAAGGCGGCGGCGTCGGCCACGGCGGGGTGGGCGAGCAGCGCGGACTCGATCTCGGCGGGGTAGATGTTGACCCCGCCCGAGATGATCAGGTCGATCTTGCGGTCCCGGAGGAAGAGGTAGCCCTCCTCGTCGAGGACGCCGAGATCGCCGACGGTGAAGAAGTCGCCGATGCGGTTCTTCCTCGTCTTGTCCTCGTCCTTGTGGTAGGCGAAACCGCCGGTCGTCATCTTCATGTACACCGTGCCGAGTTCGCCGGGCGGCAGGCGGTTGCCGTCCTCGTCGAAGATCGCCAACTCACTGATGGGCCAGGCCTTTCCGACCGTGCCGGGCTTCTTCAGCCAGTCCTCGGCCGTCGCGAAGGCACCGCCGCCCTCGCTGGCCGCGTAGTACTCCTCCACGCAGTCGCCCCACCAGTCGATCATCGCCCGCTTCACATGGTCCGGGCAGGGCGCGGCACCGTGGATGGCGTGCCGCATGGACGAGACGTCGTAACGCGTCCGTACGTCCTCCGGGAGGGCCAGCAGGCGGTGGAACTGGGTGGGGACCATGTGGGTGTGCGTGCAGCGGTGGGTGTCGATGAGACGGAGCATCTCCTGCGGCGTCCACTTGTCCATGACGACCAGAGGGTGGCCGATGTGCAAGGACGCGCCCGCGAACTGGAGCACCGCCGTGTGGTAGAGCGGTGAGCAGACCAGATGCACGTTGTCGTCGAAGGGCCTGACGCCGAAGATGCCGAGGAATCCGCCGAGGTACGCCTCCTCGGGCACCTTGCCGGGCAGCGGGCGCCGGATGCCGCGCGGGCGGCCCGTCGTGCCCGAGGTGTAGTTCATGACCCAGCCGAGGGTGCGGTCGGCGGGCGCCGACTCCGGTTGCCCGTCGAGGAGTTCGGCGTACGGCCGGAACCCCTCGACCTCGCCGACGGCGTATCGGCGGGTGGCGGGGAGGCGTGCCTCGTCGGCGGCGCGGGACGCCTGGTCCCCGTAACGCTCGTGTGCCAGCAGCACCTTGGCGCCGGAGTCGGAGACGATCCAGGCGATCTCGGGTCCGACGAGGTGGTGGTTGACGGGGACGAGGTAGAAGCCGGCCTGGGAGGCGGCCAGGTAGGCGGTGAGGAACTCGGCCGAGTTGGGCAGGACGACGGCGAAGGCGTCGCCGCGCTCCATCCCCGCCGCGCGCAGGCCGTGCACGAGCCGGTTGGCGGCGGCGTGCAGGCGTCCGGCGGTCCACTCCTCGCCGTCGGGTGCGATCAGGACCGTGCGGTCGGGGTCGGCGGTGGCCTGGGCCCAGAAGCCCGCGGGGGGTGTGCCGGTCACTGGCCGCTCCTTCCGGCGATGCGGTTGACGTGGTCCACGGCCTGTTCGAAACCGCGGGTGAGGTCGTCGAAGACGGCCCTAACGCTGCGGACGTCGTTCATCCGGCCGACGATCTGGCCGACGGGCGTGCCGAGCAGGGGGTCGACCTCGTACTTCTGGATGCGGGAGACCGCTTCGGCGACGAGGAGGCCCTGGAGGGGCATCGGGAGGGTACCGGGTCCGTCGGATGCGTCCCAGGCGTCGGTCCATTCGGTACGGAGTTGGCGTGCGGGTTTCCCGGTCAGCGCGCGGGAGCGGACGGTGTCGCCGGAGCCGGCGGCGAGGAGCTTGCGGGTGAGGGCGGGCGAGTGCAGGTCGGCCTCGGCGGTGGTGAGCCAGACCGACCCGAGCCACACGCCCTGGGCGCCCAGTGCGAGGGCGGCGGCGACCTGCCGTCCGCTGCCGATGCCGCCGGCGGCGAGGACCGGCAACGGGTCGACGGCCTCGACGACCTCCGGGGTGAGCACCATGGAGGCGATCTCGCCCGTGTGCCCGCCCGCCTCGTAGCCCTGGGCGACGACGATGTCGATGCCGCCGTCCTTGTGCTTGCGGGCGTGCCGGGCGCTGCCCGCGAGGGCGGCGACGAGGACGCCCTGCTCGTGGGCGCGGGTGACGACGTCGGCGGGCGGGGAGCCGAGGGCGTTGGCCAGCAGCCGGATCGGGTAGTCGAAGGCGACGTCGAGCTGGCTGCGGGCGACCTGCTCCATCCACCCGGTGATCCGCCACCCGGACGCCTCGCCCTCGGCCAGTTCGGGCACTCCGTACTTGGCGAGGGTGTCCCGCACGAACTGCCGGTGCCCCTCGGGGATCATCGCCTCGACGTCGGCTTCGCTGACGCCTTCGACCTTCTTCGCGGGCATGACGACGTCGAGCCCGTACGGCTTGCCGTCGACATGCGCCTCGATCCAGTCGAGGTCGCGTTTGAGGTCGTCGGGGGCGGTGTAGCGGACCGCGCCGAGCACGCCGAAGCCGCCCGCGCGGCTGATGGCCGCGGCGACGGCGGGGAACGGCGTGAAGCCGAAGACGGCGTGCTCGACTCCCAGTTGCTTGCTCAGCTCCGTCTGCATGGGCGCAGGATGCCGCAGTCCTCCGGACGACGGAAGGGTTTTTCTGATACACCGTCAGATTAGTTTGGCGTCCCGTCGGATTCTTGCGGCGGAGCCGTCGTTCAACCTCTGATCGCCGATGACCGAGAGCAGCCGCAGCGCCTCCTCCGACGGCGAGCCGGGCGCTGCCGTGTGGACGACGACGCGCCGGTCGCGGTCGGCGATGTCCAGAACCATCGCAGTCGACGGTGATCAGACCGACCAGGGGGTGGTCGAAGGTCTTGCAGAGGGTGGGTCGGGCGGTCACGTCGTGCGCGGCCCACGGCGCGGCGAACTCCCGTCTCCCGCTGAGGAGTTCATCGACCAGCTCGGTCACTTCGGGGGTCGCAGGGGTCCGCCGGTCGAGGTTGCGGTCGTGGCGCGAGAGAGCGGAGAAGTCCTCCATGAGGGCGGCCACGAGTCGTTCCACGCGATGACCTCGTAGGTGGCCGGCAAGGCGATCGCGGCGGTCTGCGGCAGCCGGTTCAGCAGGTCGACGATGCTCTGCCGCACCTCGCGCGAGGGACCGGGCTAAGGCCCCTGCGGGGTGCCCGCTTCGGCGGCGACGTACGGCCCGGAGGGCATCCGGGTGAACGCCGTCGCCCCCGGCACCACGCTCACCGAAGTGATCGAGGAGGGGGAGGCGAAGTCCCCGGGCATCGTCGGCCTTCTCAACGCGCGGACCCCGCTGGGCAGGGCCGCCGCCCCCGACGAGGTCGCCCGGGCCGCGGCCTGGCTGCTGAGCGACCGCGCCTCGTACGTCACGGGGGTGGTGCTGCGGGTGGACGGGGGCATGCGCGCCTGAGCGGGCCGCACCCTGCCGCTAGCCTGCCGTGGCCTCCAGTACGGCCATCGCCGCGTTGTGGCCCGGCACCCCGCTCACCCCTCCCCCGCGCACCGCCCCGGCCCCGCACAGCAGGACGTTCGCGTGCCGGGTCTCCACACCCCAGCGGCCGGTGCTCTCCTGGGCGTACGGCCAGGACAGGTCGCGGTGGAAGATGTTGCCGCCGGGCAGTCCGAGGTCGTGCTCCAGGTCCAGCGGGGTCCTCGCCTCGATACAGGGGCGGCCGTCGGCGTCGGTGGCCAGGCAGTCGGCGAGCGGTTCGGCGAGGTGGGCGTCGAGCTGGGCGAGAGTGGCCTCGAGGAGGCTCTCGCGGACCGCGTCGTTGTCCCGTTCGAAGAGCCGGGCGGGGGTGTGCAGACCGAACAGGGTCAGCGTCTGGTAGCCCTGCGCGACGAGGTCCGGCCCGAGGATGCTCGGGTCGGTCAGGGAGTGGCAGTAGATCTCGGAGGGCGGGGCGGCGGGGAGGTCGCCTCCGGCGGCCTGGGCGTGGGCGGTGGCGAGCTGCTCGTAGCCCTCGGCGATGTGGAAGGTGCCGGCGAACGCCTCGCGCGGGTCCACGGAGGTGTCCCGCAGCCTCGGCAGCCGCTTGAGCAGCATGTTCACCTTGAGCTGGGCGCCCTCGGCGGGGGCGGGCGGCTCGTCGCCGGTGAGGGCCGCGAGCGCTTGTGGTGAGGCGTTCACCAGAACGTGCCGGGCGGCAGCGACGCCCTCCCCGTCGGCGGTGCGGTAGGTCACCTCCGCCGTACGGCCGTCCGTGGCGATGCGTACGGCCTCGTGCCCGGTGGCGAGGACGGCGCCCGCGTCCCGGGCGGCGGCGGCGAGGGCGTCGGTCAGGGCGCCCATACCGCCGACGGGGACGTCCCAGGCTCCCGTGCCGCCGCCGATCACGTGGTAGAGGAAGCAGCGGTTCTGTTTGAGGGAGGGGTCGTGGGCATCGGCGAAGGTGCCGATGAGGGCGTCGGTGAGGACCACGCCCCGCACCAGGTCGTCCGCGAAGCGCTCCTCGACGGCGACGCCGACAGGCTCCTCGAAGAGGATCCGCCAGGCCTCCTCGTCGTCGACGCGCCGGCGCAGTTCGTCCCGGGTGGGCAGCGGCTCGGTGAGCGTGGGGAACACTCGCCGGGCGACGCGCCCGGTCATGCCGTAGAAACGCTCCCAGGCAGCGTACTCGCGCTCGCCGCCCGTCAGCCGCGCGAACGCCTCCCGGGTGCGTTCCTCGCCCCCGCCCACGAGCAGTCCGGTCGGCCGCCCGCCGCGCTCCACGGGGGTGTACGAGGAGATGGTGCGGCCCTGGACACGGAAGCGCAGCCCCAGGTCCCCCACGATCTTCTGCGGGAGGAGGCTGACCAGGTACGAGTAGCGCGACAGCCGGGCGTCCACGCCGGTGAACGGGCGGGTGGAGACGGCGGCGCCCCCGGTGTGGTCCAGCCGCTCCAGCACCAGCACGGACCGGCCGGCCCGGGCCAGGTAGGCGGCGGCGACCAGACCGTTGTGGCCGCCGCCGACGATGACTGCGTCGTACGTGCGGTGTCCCTCGGGTCCCGCTGGTCCTTCGTGTCCCTCGTGTGCAGGCATGGTTCTTCGTAACACGAGCCGATCAAGGTCGGCCAGAGGTGGTCGGGCGGAGCCGGCCGCGCGAGAGGTGGTCGGGCGGAGCCGGTCAGGGCCGCCGGAGCCGGACCGCGAGGAAGGTCGGCGTCCGGTGCGTCTTGTCGTACCTGCGGGAGTCGACCGCCTTCCCCTCCTCCGTGGCCCGCGGCTCCACCAGCTCCTCCAGCACGTACCCCGCCCCGAGCAGCTCCCCGAGGAACGTCTCCAGGGTCATCCGCCGGTAACTGAGGGCGTGCCCGGTGCCGAACGGCAGGGCGACGCGGTCCTCCGCGAAGTAGGAGCCTCCGAAGTACTGCCAGTCCCCTGTGGGGTGGGTGGTGGACACGAGCAACGCGCCCCCCGGCCGCAGGACCCGCCGGATCTCGGCGAGCAGCTGCTCCCGGGCCTCGACGTGGTGATGGACGAGCGCCAGCACCACGAGGTCGAAGGACCCGTCGGACAGGAAGGTGAGCGGCTCCTCCAGGTCGTGCCGGTGCAGGACCGCCCGGTCGCCGATCCGTTCCCGCGCCGCGCGCAGCACACTCTCGCTGCCGTCCACGCCGACGACCGCGGCCGCGCCCCGCTCCAGCAGCTCGGCGGCGTAGTGGCCCGCCCCGCAGCCGAGGTCCAGCACCCGCAGGCCCCTGACGTCACGGGCGAGCCCCAGCATGGCCGGACGGTCGGTGTAGCTGTTGTAGACGCTGTTCGTGACCTGGGCGGCGAACTCCTCGCCCATCTCCCCGTGGTACGCGCTCTCGGCTCCCATACGATCATGATGCCTCAAGTACGTTGAAACGCACACATGTTGGACACGAGGGGGAACCCATGACCGTCGAGCCCGATCCCGAACCCCGTCAGACGGCCGCGCTGTTGCTCAACCGGCGCGGCCAGTATCTCCTCCACCTGCGCGACGCGCACAAACCGATCTGCGATCCGGGCACCTGGTCGCTGCCCGGCGGCGCCCGCGAGGGGGACGAGACGCCCGAGGAGGCCGTCGCGCGCGAGCTGCTGGAGGAGACGGGGCTCGTGCTGGACGGACTGACCCGGTACACGGTCGTCAACGGCAACATCCAGGTGTTCCTCGGCAGTTAGGACGGTGATCCCTCGCGGCTGCCGGTCACCGAGGGCATCATGTTCGCCTTCTTCGACGCGGCGACCACCGCTCACCTGACGATGGCGCCGTGGGCCGCGCAGGTCCTCGCCCGTCACCGGGCCGCCCCCGTCGCTCCCCCGCCGCAGCCGCCCGCACGGCAGAACGTCCTCAACGCCGTCGGCGTCCACCTCCACCTGGAACGCGAGGGCAAGATCCTCCTCGGTCTGCGCCATCCCGATTCGCTCTTCGCACCCCTTCGCCACCACTTCCTGGCCGGTCACTGCGAGCAGGAGTCCGCTGTCGCCTGTCTGATCCGCGAGGCCCGGGAGGAGGCCGGCCTGGAGATCGCGGCGGCGGACGTCGAACTCGCGCATGTCGTCCACATCCAGCACTCCCCCAGCACCCGGCCGCGCCTCCAGCTCGTCTTCCGCGCACGGCACTGGCAGGGCGAGCCACAACTGCTGGAACCGGACAAGTGCCTCGGCTGGGACTGGTGGCCCGTGGACGCGCTGCCGGAGCCGATGGTGGCGTACGCGCGGGCGGCGATCACCGGGATCCGACAGGGGCGGTTGTACACGGAACTGGGCTGGGACCAGGACTCCCGCTAGGCAGACCTACGCGCCGCCGGCCGCCCGGTGCTGTCGCAGCACCGCGACCCTTCGGTACAGCTCGACGGCCTCCTGGCCCCGGCCGAGCTGTTCCAGGCAGTGTGCCTCGTCGTTGCGGCTGGCGAGGGTGTCGGGGTGGTCCGGGCCGAGAACCCGCTCGCGGGCCGCGGCCACCCGCCGGTATTCGTCCAGGGCGTCGACCCAGCGGCCCAGCCAGCCCAGGCCGACGGCGACCTCGCGGCGGCTGACCAGCGTGTCGGGATGGTCGGCGCCCAGGACGCGTTCACGGATCGCGCACACGTCCCGGGACTCGGCGAGGGCCTCCTCCCAGCGGCCCAGACGGCCGAGGTTGACGCCGAGACCGTGGCGGGCCCGCAGGGTCTCGGGGTGCGCCGGGCCGTGCACGCGGGTGCGGTCGTCGACGAGGTCGCGGTAGAGCTGGAGCGCCTCCGCGCTGCGACCGAGGCGGCCCAGGCTGATGCCGGTCTCGTAGCGGGCGGCGAGGGTGTCGGGGTGGTCGGGCCCGAGTGCCTGTGCCCGGGCCGCGGCGACCTCGCGGTAGGTCTGGAGCGCTTCCGGCCAGCGGCCCAACTGGCCCAGGGCGTAGGCGACTTCGTAACGGGTGACGAGGGTGTCCGGGTGACTGGGGCCCAGGACGCGGGCGCGGGCGACGGCCACCTCGCCCGCCATCCGGTACGACTCCTCCAGACGGCCGAGCCTGCTGAGGTTGAAGGCGAGGTTGTGGCGGCAACGCAGGGTGTCGGGATGGTCGGCGCCCGCCGTGCGCACCCGGGCGGCCAGGACCGACGTGTACACCTGGTGGGCGTCGAAGTGGCGGCCCAACCGGCCGAGCGCATAGGCCATTTCCTGGCGGGTGGCGAGTGTGTCGGCATGGTCGGCGCCCAGCACCCGGGTGCGGGCGGCGGCCACGTGCTGGTACTCGCGCAGCGCGTCGTCGGCGCGGCCGGTGCGGCTGAGGGTGAAGGCGACCTCGTAGCGGCTGGCGAGGGTCTCGGGGTGGTCCGGGCCGAGGAGGTGCGCGCGTTCGGCGGCGACGGCGCGGTGCGCCTCCCCGGCCTCGGCCCAGCGGCCCAGGCGCCCCAGGCTGAGGCCCGCGTTGTGCCGTCCGGCGAGCGCGGTGAGCGCCTGCGGGGACGGCTTGTCCGGCGCCTTCGGAGCGGGGACCGCGCCGAGCGCCGGCCGGGGGATCAGCTCGCCGGTCAGGGCCGCCCCGGCGTCCGGGGGTGTGACACGCAGTCCGGCGCCGGTGGCCTTGTGGCCGGTGGTCATGCCCTGGGTCCAGGAGGGCAGCCGAGGCTCGCGGCCGGCGGGCTCGGGCGGCCGCAGCTCGGGCCGGGGGGTCACCAGGGTCGGCACGTACACCGGTGCGGTGCGGGCCGCGGCGATGCGCCGGACGATGTCGTGGGCGTCGCGGGGGCGCTGTTCTGGCCGTTTCGCCAACAGATCCAGGATGATCCGGTCGAGGTGGTCGGGCAGGTCGGCGCGGTTCTCGCGCGGTGGCCGGGGCGGGGTGTCCCGGTGGCCGACGAGGATCGCCCAGGGGTCGTCCAGGTCGAACGGCGGCGCCCCGGTGGCGATCTCGTACAGCACGCAGCCCAGTGAGTAGAGGTCGCTGCGCTGGTCGACCTCCTCACCGCCGATCTGCTCCGGTGACATGTAGTGCGGGGTGCCCATGGCGATGCCGGTGCCGGTGAGGCGGGAGGTGAACCCGATGTCGTGGCCGAGGCGGGCGATGCCGAAGTCGCAGATCTTCACGGTGCCGTCGGTGAGCCGCACGATGTTCGCGGGTTTCAGGTCGCGGTGCACGATGCCCTGCCGGTGGGTGTAGGCGAGCGCCGCGGCGACCTGGTCGGCGATCTCCACGACGTCGGCGACGGGCAGCGGCCGGCGCCCGTTGTCGTCCAGCAGCCGGCAGAGGTCGCTGCCGTCCAGGAGCTCCATGACGAGGAAGAGGACGCCGTCGCAGTCGCCGAAGTCGTGGACGACCGTCACCCCGCGGTGCTGGAGCCCGGCGGCGACGCGCCCCTCACGCCGGAACCGTTCGCGCAGGACGCGCCCGAAGGACGGGTCGTGGTGCGGGCCGATCGGTTTGAGACACTTCACGGCGACGAGTCGGCCGAGGGACTCGTCGCGGGCCCGCCACACCTCGCCCATGCCCCCGCGCCCGATCAGGTCGAGCAGCCGGTACCGGCCCTGGATCAGCCTGCTCTCCGCCATAGCGCGCCGCCGCCCCCGTAACTTTCCGGCCCTCCCCTGGCTCGTCCAGTATGGCGACCTATGGCCGGACTTTGCACGGTGCCGGGCGGGCTTCGGGGCCGAGCCTGGCCATGGCCCGCAGGATGTGTTTGGGCGGGAGTTGCCACCGCAGACGTGCGGGGACGCAGCGCAGCAGGGTGCCCATGGCGCGCAACTCCCGGGTGACGGTGGCGGGTTGCGGGGCCCTTCTGCCGTACAGCTCGTGGGCGTACGGCGGCAGCGAGGCGTACGCCAGGTGCGCCACGCGCCGCCACAGCAGGGCGCGCGCCGGGACGAGCAGGGGGTGGGTGGGCCGGCGGAGCAGGAAGTCGTCCACCTCGTGCGCCTCCGTTCCGGCGGCGAGTTCGGGGCGCACCTTCTCGAAGTAGGCGTCCATCTCGGCCCGGTCGGCGGGTACGGCGTCGGGGTCGAGGCCCACCAGGCGGGCGCTGACGCGGTGTTCGGCCAGGTAGCGGTCGGCGGCGGCGTCGGTGAGGGGGTAGCCGGAGCGGCGCAGGACGTGCAGGTAGGAGTCGATCTCGGCGCAGTGCACCCACAGCAGCAGTTCGGGTTCGTCGACCCGGTAGCGTTCGCCCGTCTCCGGGTCGGTCGCCGAGAGCATCCGGTGGATCTTGCGGACGCGCGCCCCGGCCTTCTCGGCCGCCTCGCTCGTGCCGTAGGTCGTGGTGCCGACGAAGTTCGCGGTGCGCATGAGCCGGCCCCAGGCGTCACGCCGGAAGTCGGAGTTCTGCATGACTCCGCGTACGGCACGCGGGTGGAGGGCCTGAAGGTAGAGGGCACGGATCCCGGCGACCCACATCATGGGATCGCCGTGCATCTGCCAGGTCACGGAAGAGGGAGTGAACAGCCCCGGATCACTCGTCATACCAGCAGGTGTGACCACAGCCGCCAGGTGTCTCCGGATCATCACGTTGACCTGCTCCTCTGCCAACCGTCTTCAGCAGTACGGGGAGCTGTCTGCCGAGGATTCCTGGCACGTCGGTACGGATGCACAGATCTTCCCGCCCTCCACCGCAGAAGGCACCAGTGCCTTCCCCGGCCGCCGGCATCGGCGCATCCCCAACCACCGGCGTCACCCCGGATCCTTCCCAGAGCGCCGCTGGATCACCCCTCGGTGCCGCGGTGCCGACCACAGGGTCGGGCGCGTGACAGCGGCACAGGGCCTCCTTGCGCTCGGGTTCGAAACGACGCGAACCCGAGCGGACAGGAGGCCCTGGGTGAGCAGGCCTGTGGCCGGTCAGTTGACGCGGACGATCTTCCAGAGCTGGTCGTCGACGCTCAGGTCGTTCCACTGGACGACGGCAGCGCCGTTGCTGGTGGAGGACTGGGCCACACCGGCGTCGAGGCCACTGTTGACGTTTCTGAGTTTGTAATAGCCGTTGCCCGCGTCGGTGAGGGTCCACTGCTGCGAGTTGGCGGTGGAGGGCGTGTTCTGGACGACGACGGCTCCTGCGGTGGTGGAGCTGTTGCGGATGTCCAGGTTGAGGTTGCTGTTGACGTTCTTGATGGTCCAGGCTGCGCCGCCCGCGGACTGGAAGGTGTACAGCTGGCAGGGGCAGGCGGAGTTCTGCCACTGGTCGGCGGCGGTGCCGGTGGCGGTGGAGGCGTTGGGGATGTCGAGGTACTTGCCGCTGTTCTTGTTGACGAGGACGTACTGTCCGGCGCCCAGGGGCGGCAGGGCGATCTGGGTGAGGTTCCAGCGCTGGCAGGCGCAGCCCGTGCCGCTCCGCTGACCGGCCGTGGTACCGGCGGTGGTGGAGGCGTTCGGTATCTCGAGGTACATGCCGGTGACACGGTTGGTGAGCGTGTAACCGCCCGCCGGGCTGGGGGCTACGGCCCACTCGTGGTCGAGGGTGCTGTTGTCGTCCCACTGAAGGATCCTGGCGCCGTTGGCGGTGGACCGGTTCTCCACGCCCAGGACCTTGCCGCTGGCGACGTTGAAGATCTTGAAATAGCCGGAGGACTGCTGCATGAAGCGCCACTGCTGGTCGGTGGCGTTGTCGGTGTTCTGCTGCGTGGCGTAGGCGCCGTGGGCGGTGGAGCCGCCCGCGATGCTCAGCATCAGGTCGCTGTTGGCGTTCGACACGGTGTAGGTGGCACCGTCCGAGACGCCGCCGCCCAAATCGATGGTGCTGTAGGTCACCGGGTTGTGGAGATTGCTGCGTGTGCGGCCGCCGCTGAGCACCAGCAGGCTGTGGCCGTCGGCCAGAGGCAGCATGCCGCGGCTGTAACCCCGCTGCTGCCCGAAGAGACGACCGGCCTGGCCGGTGACATACCTCCGGGTGCAAGGGCCGATCTGTGGTCGGAACGGATCCGTACCGCCGGTGCCCAGGCCGTCGCCTCATATGCCGACGGCCCGCTGGCCGGCACCCCCGCCGTCACCCGCCACCACCACGGCGGCGGAACCGCCTGGTATCTGGCCACCCACCCCGACCCCGACACTCTCGCCGCTCTGCTCCATCGCATCAGCCGGGAAGCCGACGTGACACCCGCGCACGAGGTACCCGCCGGCATCGAGGTCGTCCGGCGTCGCGGCGCCGAGGCCGACTACCTGTTCCTCATCGACCACACCGGAAAGGGGTCTGAGGTGCCCGCCGAGGGTGTCGAACTCCTCACCGGCAGACCCGTCACCGGCAACGTCACCGTCCCACCCGGAGGCGTCGCCGTCGTCCGCCAACCGCAGTGACCGGGGCGGCGGCCGCACGACAGCAGCGATGAGAGACGACCCCGAAGCGAGCAGCCATGCGAACACGACGGCCCCCGGTCGCGGTCACCTGCTCCAGCGAGGAAGAAAGGTCACCAGCACATATGTCAACCACGCGACAGGGCCGCGGCAGATGTGGCCAGGATCGCTGGTTGGCATCAGGCGCCGTTCGTGACCTGCGCTGATGCCAACCAGGTTCAGCGACTGGAAGTACGGAATCAGAGAGATGGTCGGCGCTTTGGCACAGCGCAGGTCCGGGTCAGGCGGCGGAGCGCTCGTCGGGCAGGCGGCGGCGCAGCGCGGTCTGCTGGATGGCGGGTGGGTTGTAGGCCAGGTCGAGCGTCCCGACATCGGTGCCGGGAGGCACGATGGCGTCGATCTGGTCGAGTATCTCGTCGGTCAGGGTGGCCTCGGCGCCCGCGAGCAGGTCGTCGAGGTGGTCCATGGTGCGCGGTCCGATGATCGCCGAGGTGACACCGGGGTGGGCGATCGTGAAGGCCATGGCCAGGTGCGTCAGCGACATCCCCGCCTTGGCGGCGAGGGGGATGAGCTGCTCGACGGCGTCGAGCCGGCGTTCGTCGCTCATGTGCTTGAAGCCGAAGCCGCCGCGATGAGTGGTGGCCTGCCGGCCCTTGCGGTAGCGGCCGGTGAGCAGCCCCCCGGCCAGCGGACTCCAGACCAGCGTGCCCATCCCGTAGCGCTGACAGACCGGCAGCACTTCGCGTTCGATGCTCCGGTCGAGGATCGAGTACGACGGCTGCTCGGTCCGGAAGCGCTGCAGGCCGCGTCGTTCGGCGGCCCACTGCGCCTCGACGATGTCCGAGGCCGGGAAGGTCGAGGAACCGATGGCACGGACCTTGCCGGCGCGCACCAGGTCGGTGAGGGCCGAGAGGGTCTCCTCGATGTCGGTGTCCGGCGCGGGCCGGTGGATCTGGAACAGGTCGACGTGGTCGGTCCCCAGCCGGCGCAGGGAGTCCTCCAGCGCGCGCACCAGCCAGCGCCGTGAGTTGCCCTGCTGGTTGGGGTCGTCCCCCATCGGGAGGTGCGCCTTGGTGGCCAGGACGACGTTGTCCCGGCGGCCTTTGAGAGCCTTTCCGACGATCTCCTCCGACTCGCCGCGCGAGTAGAAGTCGGCGGTGTCGACGAAGTTGATGCCCGCGTCCAGCGCCTTGTGGATGATGCGTATGGAGTCGTCGTGGTCGGAGTTGCCTATGGCGCCGAACATCATGGCGCCCAGGCAGTAGGGGCTGACCTTGATGCCGGTCCGGCCCAGTGTGCGGTACTGCATGGTTCTCCTCCTGCACGGACCGCTGGTCGGCTCATCGACGCCGTCTTCGCCCGCGCCAATGGCCAGCGCATCGTGTCCGCCGTCCTCAACTCCGGCGAGCGGCTGATGTCGACTCGATTCGCCACAGCGGCCTCGGTTCACGGCCGTATAGAACGGGTATTGGCTGCGGGGCGTCGCCCCGCCGGCCGGGATGTGATCGGTATGGCCGACGGGCGACATCCGCCTTCGGCCTCGTGCCGCCGCGCGGCTGCCGCAACGAGTTCAGCGGGCGCTGAACATCGGCACGACGTCGGCGTACCTGGCGCCGGGCTGGGCGCAGCAGCAGGGTCAGGGGATCGTTGGGGAATTCCTCCAAGAGCACGGCGCAGGCTCTCGAAGCGGGAGTGCACCGCGGCCTTGGTCGCGTTGTCTGGTCGAGCAGCTCCTTACGTCGGACGGCACGATCACCTTGTCGCGCGCCTCGTGCAGGCGTGGGGCCAGACCGAGCCCGAAGCCCGAGGCGCCGCCTGGCGATCAGGCTCGTATTGCCGGTCGTCTTCTTCATGGGGATGCCCCCGTTCCTTCGCTCCTGCGGCCGGTGAACCGCCCGCAGTACCGACCGTAAAAGCACCTCCGCAAGGGCGGGAGAGGAGAGTTTGTCCATGGATCGGCGATCCCTACTTGCGGCAACGCTCCCGCAAGCGCCCAGATCTCCGATCTCTCGGTCGGCAAGCTGGCGCTGGGCCGGGCGACAGTGACGACTCCATGAGTGAGGCATGAGGGAACGGCTGGACCATGAGAGGTTCGTGTGCGGACGGAGGCGGGGCGGGTCAGGCGCTGACTCTCGACTGGATGAGGGCGCGCAGTTCCGCCGCTTCGGGGCTTCCTGTCGGCTCAAGGATGCTCAGCGCGTCTTGCCGGCAAGCCTGAGCCCGGTCCAACTGGCCGAGGGCGTTGAGTGCACTGCCGAGAGTTGTGAGCACCTGGGCCCGGGCGACTTCGCCGCCAGTGCAGCCCAACGCCAGAGCCTGCTCGGCGTGCTGCGCGGCGAGGGCCGGGAGTTTGGCGGAGAGGTGTGCTTCGGCGATGCGGAAGTGTGTGGTGCCCTCCCACAGCCGTGGGCGGCTGTCCCGGAACACCGTCAGTGCCCGCTGGAGTTCTTCATCTGCCTCGCGGAGCCGACCCGCTGCCCGGAGCGCGACGGCGTCGGTGGTTCCGCGAGGCCGGCGTCTGCCTGGAGGATGCGCTGTTGCAGATCGAACAGCTGCCACGAGGGGCGACGCCCAGTTCGTCCAACAGCAACCGCCTGGTATCGGCGTATACGGCAAGGGCCTCCGCCTGGCGGCCACTACGGTACAGAGCCAGCATCAGCAGCTCGCGCAACCGCTCCCGCAGCGGGTGCGCGGCCGTCAGCACGGTCAGTTCCGACACCGCCTCCCCGTGGCAGCCCTACTCCAGATCCATGTCCAGGCGGGATTCCAGGAGTTCGAGATGCCATTCCGTCAACCGCACCCGCTGTGCGTCCGCGTACGGGCACGGCAGCCCCGCGAGCGGCTCCCCGTCCCACAGAGCCAGTGGCCGGTTGAGGAGAGCGTGTGCATGTTCCAGGGCCCGTGTGCCCTTCGCCCTCTCCGCGTCCGCGGCCGGCTCCTGAGCCACCGTCAGGTCCAAGGCGCCTTCCACCAGCCCCCCAATCGCGTAGCCGCCCGACTCACTCACCAGGACCTCGGTGCCGAGGACCTTCCGCAGCCGCGAGGCGTACGTCCGTACCGCCGCCAGCTCCTGAGACGGCGACTCCTCGCCCCACAGCGCCTCGATCAGCTCGCGCGCCGTCGCCGTCCGCCCCCTGCGGAGCAACAGCGATGCCAGCAGCACGTGGGGCGGCCGCCCCACGCCGGGGTGCGGCCGCCCCACGTGCCGACTGTTCCAATAGCCCAGTAGGCGGATAGCTATTCGCCCAGCCGGACCGACCGGAGCAGCTCTCGTGCCCGATCACTCCCCCTACGCCCGACGACTGCGTGAAATCGCCGACGCGCTCGACGCCGAGTTCCAGCCACCGCCCAGGCCGACCACGCCGGACGGGTGTTCATCGTCGACCGGCTCAAGGAACTGATCAAGTACAAGGGCTACCAGGTCCCGCCCGCCGAACTCGAAGCCCTGCTCCTGACCCACCCGGCCATCACCGACACCGCGGTCATCGGTGTCACCGACGACGACGGCGAGGAGATCCCGAAGGCCTTCGTCGTCCGCCGCCCCGGCGCCGACCTGACCGCGGACGAGGTCATCGAGTTCGTCGCGCGCCAGGTCGCCCCGTACAAGAAGGTCCGCCGCGTCGAGTTCATCGACGCCATCCCCAAGTCCGCATCAGGCAAGATCCTCCGCAAGGACCTTCGCTCCCCGACCGCGTGACACACACGGCCGGGGACCGCCGGGACCATGCTCATCGCCCTGAAGTGTCCGCGCGAGCGTGGCGACGAGCCGACCAGTGCCTTGCCCGTACCGGCCCGGTCACAGGACTGCCTCGCCAAGCATCCGCCAGTGCGGCATCGCGGACTCGCCCACGTTCCCGGCGACCACGTGGTGCACGTCCTCGGCTGGCGCGACCACGCGGTCCTCGACGCGGCGGGCGCTCAGAAGGTGGACCCGAATCTCGCGCCGCTCAGCGCCTACCTCGGTGCACTCGGCATCCCCGGCCTCACCGCGGAACGTCGGAACGTCGGAACGTCGGAACGTCGGAACGTCGGAAAGATGATCGTCAAGCTCTGAGCCCACCTTCGACGGACCGCGAAAAGGGGCCTGCCGTGCGTACGGCGGGCCCCTTTCGCCTTGGCCGTGGGCACGGTCGGCGGCCGCCAGGGGCACGGGCCCCCTCTCCCTGCATAGCGCTTGTGCTCACCGACTCCTTCCACTTAGAATTACGATCGTACTTTAATAGGTCACTTCACAGGGAACTCTCCATGGACCTCTCCACCAGCACCGCCCTTGTCACCGGGGCCAACCGGGGCTTCGGCCGCGCACTCGCCGCCGAACTGCTCAGCCGCGGCGCCACCGTCTACGCCGGCGCCCGCAACCCCGACCAGGTCGACCTGCCCGGCGCCAGGCCCATCGCGCTCGACATCACCGACCCCGCCTCCGTCGTGGCCGCCGCCAAGGCCACCGGCGACGTGACCATACTGATCAACAACGCGGGGTCCTCCACCGGCGCGGACCTGCTGTCCGCCGGCCTGGACGACATCCGCGTGGAGATGGACACCCACTACTTCGGCACACTCTCGGTGGCCCGCGCCTTCGCACCCCAGATCGCGGCCAACGGCGGGGGGGCGATCCTGAACGTCCTGTCCGGACTGTCCTGGGTCAGCTTCCCGGAATTCGGCGCCTACTGCGCCGCCAAGTCCGCGCAGTGGTCGCTCACCAACACCCTGCGCCTGCAACTCGCCGACCAGGGCATCCGGGTGGCCGGTCTGCACGTCGGCTACATGGACACCGACATGGTCCGGGCCGTCGACGCAGCCAAGTCCGACCCGGCCGACATCGCCCGGATCGCCGTCGACGGCATCGCCGCCGGCGCCTACGAGATCGTCGCGGACAACGCCTCCCGCCAAGCGCAGGCCGCCCTCGCCGGAGGCGTCTCCGTGCTCTACCCGCAGCTCCCCTGAGGGCCGACCGCCCAGGAATTCCGCACCGAGCCCGGTGGCTGCCGATGCTCGCCAGCGCCCGCTGCGCCGTCGCCCGCCAGCGTCCACATCCATTGATCCGTCGCCAGTACGTCTGCCCAGAGAATGCAGGGAACGCCATGAAACAGCAACGCAAGCAGCGGGTTCGGGGCGGCTCCGCCGTCTGGGCGGTGGCCATCACCAGCGTGGCCGGGTTCATCACCGCGCTGGACAACCTGATCGTCACGACCGCCCTGCCCTCGATCCGTGAGGATCTCGGTGGCGGACTTGAGGACCTCGAATGGACGGTGAGCGCCTACACCCTCACCTTCGCGGTCCTGCTGATGTTCGGCGCTTCCCTCGGTGACCGGTTCGGACGGCGGAGACTGTTCGCCATCGGGCTGGGCATCTTCACCGCCGCCTCGGCCGCGGCCGCGCTCGCACCGGGGATGAACGAGCTCATTGCCGCCCGAGCGGTGCAGGGCGTCGGTGCCGCGATCGTGACGCCCCTGACGCTCACCCTGCTGTCGGCCGCCGTCCCGGCCGAGCGGCGCGGCGCGGCCCTGGGTGTCTGGGGCGCGGCCAGCGGCATCGCCGTCGCCACCGGACCGCTCATCGGCGGCACGCTCACCGAGCACCTCTCCTGGCAGTGGATCTTCTGGGTCAACGTCCCGCTCGGCCTGGCGCTGATACCGCTCGCACTGCTGCGCCTGAACGAGAGCCACGGCCCGAACCCGAGCCTCGACCTCGTCGGCACGGTCCTGGCCAGCGGCGGTCTGTTCGGCATCGTCTACGCCCTGATACGCGGCAACATCGACGGCTGGACCAGCACCCCGGTGTTGGGTGGTTTCTTCGCCGGTACGGCCCTGCTGGTCGCCTTCGTCCTGTGGGAACAGCGCGCCAAGCACCCGATGCTGCCGATGCGCCTCTTCCGCCACCGTTCGTTCAGCGCCATCAACGCGGCCAGCCTGCTGATGCTCCTCGGCATGTTCGGGTCGGTCTTCCTCCTCAGTCAGTACCTGCAGACCGTCGGCGGCTACTCGCCGATGGAAGCCGGCGTGCGCATGCTGCCCTGGACCGCCATGCCCATGATCGTCGGGCCGCTCGCAGGCGCGCTCTCCGACCGCATCGGCGGCCAACCGGTCGTCGCGGTGGGGATGGCCCTCAACGCCGTGGGCCTGGGGCTCTGGGCGCTGGCTGTCGAACCTGACGTGTCGTACACCTCCCTGCTGCCGGCCCTGATCGTCTGCGGAACCGGCATGGGAATGTTCTTCGCCCCGTCCGCGAACCTCGTCATGAGCACCGTCCGCCCCGAGGAAGAGGGCATCGCCTCCGGTGCCAACAACGCCATCCGTGAGGTCGGCGGCGCCATCGGTGTCGCATCGCTGGCAGCCGTCTTCTCCGCCCAGGGCGGCTACGAGTCCGCTACGCGATTCGTCGACGGTCTGGTCCCGGCGCTGTGGACCGGAGCCGGTGCGGTCGCCCTGGCCGCGGCACTCGCGTTGCTGATGCCCCGCCAGCCCAAGGCCGACGGCCCGGCCGCCGACCTTGCCGCGGGAGGTGCTCCGGCCGACGCCGCGGTCGCGACCTGAACCCCGGACCGAGGGGCGGCCCAGCCGGTCACGGCGGGGGCCGCCCCTCAGCAGTCCGTCCCGCTTCCCGGGCTCGTTCCCCGCGCGGAGGCATCACACCGTGGCCGAGGGCCCTTCGGACAGCGCGCCCCTCGGGTCGGCGCTCGACCGGCTGAGGGGCACCACTTCCCTCACCGTGGAGGCTCACCGGCTCGTCCTGCCGGCCAGGAAAGGCCGCAGATGCGCCAGCAGCGCCTCCGGTTGCTCCTCCGGGATGAAGTGGCCGCACTCCGGGATCTCGGCACCGGTTACGTCGTCGGCGTAGCCACGCCAGATCTCCAGTGTCGGCAGGCGGGCAGGCAGCCCCGCGGAACCCCACAGCGCCAGCAGCGGCATGGTGAGGCGGCGGCCTTCGGCGGCGTCGATGTCGTCGAGCGCGGTGTCCTCCTCCATGGCGCGGTAGTCGTCGAGGCTCGCACGCAGGGCACCCGGACGGGAGAACGCGCGGACATAGCCGTCGACCGCGTCGGGTGTGAGTCCGTGGCGGTTGTAGGTCCACCGCTCGAAGAAGTACTCGAGATACCCGCGGACGTCGTGCCCCACCAAGCGCTCGGGCAGATCGGGCTGCATATGGAACAGCCAGTGCCAGTACCCGGAGGCGAGTGAGGCGTCCAGGCGGCGGAACATCTCCCGGGTGGGGACGACGTCGAGCACGGCCAGCCGCTCCACCTGGTCCGGGCGGTCCAGCGCCCAGCGGTGCCCCACGCGAGCGCCGCGGTCGTGGCCCACGACCGTGGCCCGCTCGAAGCCGAGCGCCTCGACGAGACCTGCCATGTCGGCGGCCATACGCCGCTTGTCGTAACCAGCGGTGGGCTTGTCGCTCAGGCCGTATCCGCGCAGGTCCGGCGCCACAACGGTGTAGTCGGCGGCGAAATCCGCCAGTACCGGCCGCCAGCAGTCGGAGGTCTGCGGCCAGCCGTGGAGCAGGACAAGCAGAGGTCCGGACCCGGCTCGGACGTAGTGCAGGCGGACCCCGTCCACCTGCGTCACCCCGGTCGTCGCTGTCGGCTGTCCCATGGATGCGCCTTCCTGACACGAGCTAACCGTCTTAGACGGTTAAGCTAACGGGCAGAATGGAGACGTGGCAACGGACGACACATGGATCTGGGATGGCGGACGGGTCTGCCTGGACTTCGCCAACACCCTCCGAAGCCGGTGGAGAACCACGCCGGAGGAGACACTCCGGGGGCCGGAGGACCTGATGGGCTGGCTCCGCGAGGCTCTTCTGCTCGCACCGGGGACCACCGATCCCGCCACGGCAGCCGTTCTCATGTCCGCCCGACGGCTGCGCGAGAGCGTCGACCGGGCCGTACTGGCGGTCGCCGACGGCCGACTGCCCGCATCCGGCGACGTGACGCTGCTCAACCGATCGGCAGCGGCGGCCCCCAGACCCGCCCTGCAACTCGTCATCACCCACGACCGCCTGGAGCCCGCCGGCACCACGACCCTCGCCGCCGACCCCACACTCGCGCTGGCGCTCATCGCCCAGGACGCCGTCGACTTGCTTCTGTCCGCCGAGATCCGGCGCGTACGCGTCTGTGCAGCGGACCGCTGCGCACTGCGCTTCCTGGACCGCTCCCCGGCCCGCAACCGCCGCTGGTGCTCCATGTCCCGCTGCGGAAACCGCACCAAGGTCCGCCTCCATCAGGCGCGTACACGACAGAGCGGCCGGCATACGGAAAGCTGACGGAGGAGTCCTCAGCTCACTCGGACGACCTCATACGAAAGGCCGGGCCGGGAACGCTCTCGATGTCCTTCGCCTGCACCGGGTGGCCTCGTTCGCAGCGAATCCGGACGTCGACGTGCGCGCCGCACTCGCGGTGCCGAGCCAGTACCGCCGGCCCTTCTGGGTCGGCGCGGTACCGGTCACCCCACTGCAGCAGCCCCATCACGGCGGGCACCAGATCCATGCCCTTCGGGGTGATCACATACTTCGGCCGACTCCGCGAACCGGGCTCCTTGTACGTCTCGGTCGCCAGGATCCCTTCCGCCACCAGCATCCGAAGCCGCGTCGCCAGCAGGTTACGAGGACAGCCCAGGACGCGTTCGAAGTCACCGAACCGGGACGAGCCGTACCACACCTCACGCAGGATCAGGATCGTCCACTTCTCGCCCACGATCTCAAGAGTTCGCGCGATCGAGCAGTTGGACGTGTCCCGGTCGAGTCGGGGGTCCATGCCGGCGTCCTGGAGAACTTCGGTCCACGCATCCATGGGAGCGATTCTAACCGCTTTTGAGTTTACATTTAGATACTCAGCCGTCGAGGCCCGCCGGAGCGCTCACCTCTCACCGACGAGGAAGCCAGGGCCCACCTGAGGTCGGGTGCCCACCTTGAGCCGTAAGCCTTTCGCTTTACCTCACGCTCATAATATTATGAGCGTGAGACCGTAGATTTGGCTTGGATTCCAAGGCAACGACCTTGCATTGCTTACATCGCGACGGGAGGAAGCCTGTGGCGCGCTACGGCAAGGAGCACAAGCAGGTGACGCGGCAACGGATCATCGAGAAGGCCGACCACCGATTCAAGCAGGACGGGATAGACGGCTCGGGCATATCGACGCCGATGGCGGACGCCGGGCTCACCAACGGCGCGTTCTACGCCCACTTCGCCTCCAAGGACGACCTCGTCGCCAACGTTGTCGCCGATCAACTGCGCACGCAGGTGGAGAGGTACGACACGCTGCGGCCCGGCCGACAGGGACTCGAGGACTTCGTTCACGGCCATCTGTCGCCCAAGCACCGTGACCAGCCCGGCACCGGGTGCCACTCCGCCACACTGCTCGACGAGATCGGCCGCCGCACGGACGTCACCAAGCAGGCGTACACCGAGGGCGCGACGGCCATCGTGGAAGGGATCGCCGCCCGTCTGGCGCCCGCGGATCCGCAGCCCGCTCGCGGCAAGACCATCGGGCTCTTCACCATGCTGGTGGGGACGATGCAACTGTCCCGCGCCCTCGCCGACCGCAAGTTCGCTGACGAGGTCCTCGAGCAGGGAATCACGAACGCCCGCACGTTCATGCACTGAGAGGAACGACCGAGCCGCCGCGGTGTGGGGGTCGATCTCCGCCGGGCGATGCGCGAGGACATTGAGCCGGGCCCGGATGCGATAACCGTTCCTCGCGTCCGGGTGTGGCCACTCGCGGCCGCTCGCGGACTCGTGAGGTGGCCTCTGCGACCTCGGCTCATGACCGGTCGACGGGCGTCGACCATCCGGGGCGGAGAAGCCTCCAACGTCCCCAGCGCGCAATCTGGCGCCCGTCCCTGGCACCCACTACCGCTCAAGGAAGGCGAGGGCATCCGCCACGAACTGCTCGTGGAACTGGAAGATGCCTCCGTGGCCGGCGTCGGGGTAGACGACGATGTCGGCGTTCGGCAGTCGCCGGGCCAGTTCGAACGAGTTCTTCGTCGGCACCATCCTGTCGCTCTCGCCATTGGCGACGAGCACGGGCTGACGGATGACGGAGAGGTCCTGGGGCTGCGCGAGCCCCCAGCCGTGGACGGCCTTGAGCTGGGCGAAGTACGACGGGAGGGAGATCGCCTTGTCCCGGTCGTGGGCGCGCTCCTTGAGACGGGCCAGGAACTGCTTTCCGGCTCGGCGCCCGCCCGCGGTGCGGGTGAAGAAGAGGAACTGCTTCGGGTCCTGGAGGGTGAACAGGGCGCGGAGGGTGTCGAGATGGGACAGTCGGCTCACGTTCTTGATGCCCTCGCCGCCCGCGGGGCCGGGGCCCGTGAGGATCAGCTTGCGGACGAGCTGCGGTTCGTTCTGCGCGATCACCTGACCGGCGCCGCGCCCACCACGAGACATGGCGCACACGAGAGAAGGACCCCTCTTGCGGCCCGCCGACCAGCCATTTAGGATGATGATCGTAATTTAATCGGGGAGAGTCCGCTGCCGGTCACCGGCAGCCATGACGTGAGGCAAGGCCCCTCCGAAGAGCTCTGCCAACGGGGCGCGCCCCGAGCACTGCACCCGGCGCGCCTGACGCGCGCTCGTCACCCCGTGGCTGCTGCCCCTCCGGCAGCCATACCGAAACCGAGCCGGGAAGGGCGCGCGAAGGGCGACCAGGTCGTCACAGGGACCCTTTTCATCCGGTAACGAGACCGCCCTGACACCCCTACCAGAAGGACCTGGACATGAGCGCACCGCGGAACTCTGCACCCCCCTCACGATCGGCATACAAGAACGCGCCGACCCGCTCCGTGGCCGTTGACGGGGTGGACTTCGCCTATCGGCAGCTCGGCCCCGAGGACGGCGTACCGTTGATCCTCCTGATTCACCTGGCCGGAAACCTGGACAACTGGGATCCGCGTGTCGTCGACGGACTCGCCGCAGAACGCCGGGTCATCACCTTCGGAAACCGCGGGGTGGGCGGGTCGGGCGGCTCCACGCCTGACACGATCGAAGCGATGGCCCACGACGCGGTGCGGTTCATCCGTGCCCTTGGCTTCGACCAGGTCGATCTGTTCGGTCTGTCGATGGGCGGGTTCGTCGCGCAGGTCATCGCGGAAGAGGAACCGCGCCTCGTCCGCAAGCTCATCCTCGCGGGCACGGGCCCCGCCGGCGGCGATGGCATCGACAAGGTTCCGTCCCTTGCCATCCAGGCGACGATCAAAGGCGCCCTGACCCGTCGGGACCCGAAGCTCTCCCTCTTCTTCACCGACACCGCAGGCGGCCGTCGGGCAGGACGCGCCTTCCTGCAACGACTGAAGGAGCGCACGGACAACCGGGACAAGGACATCTCCCTGCCGACGGTCCGTGCCCAGCTGAAGGCCGTCAAACGATGGGGCCGCCAGGCACCGTCAAACCTGTCGGCGATTCGCCAACCGGTCCTCGTGACAAACGGCGAGAAGGACCGGATGGTGCCCAGCCAGAACACACTCGACCTGGCCGCACGTCTCCCCAAGAGCGAACTCGTGCCCCTCTACCGTGATTCCGGCCACGGGGGGATCTTCCAGTACCACGAGGACTTCGTCGCAAGGGCCCTTTCATTTCTGGGGTCCTGAGCTCGATCGGATGCCGTTGGAGCGGGCCTCACACGGGCCGTACCGACACCCGGACCAGAGGCGCGATGGGATCTCCGGCCGATCTGCCGCACCTCCCGCAATGCCTGACGACTCCGACATCTGGTGGTAGAGCCCGCCGGTTGCCGCGTCTCACCGGCAGGTACACCCACTGCGATCCGGTCGGAAACTTCTCGGCGCTCGCGCAGACCGGGCTTCGCTCTTCAAGTCGTCACGCAAGCCTGGCGAGCCTGCCCGATGCCGGCCCCGGGGCACGATCGAAACAGGGCGGGCCCGAGTGGCGTCTCGCCCCGGCGGCACTTCACGAGGGAACCCAGAAACTAACGTACGACCGTAATAGTATGACCGTTCGTTATTGAGGGGTCAGGGGACCACCCACCTCTCGGCCTCTGGGCCCGCCACATCAGCACCTACAGAAACGAGGCCCTCCGTGCATGATCTCCCGTTCCAGGCAGCCACGGACCAGTTGAGTGCGCTGGCCTCGGGCGAGGTGTCGAGTGAGGAACTGCTCGAGGTCTACCTGAGCCGCATCGACGCCCACAACGAGACGCTCAACGCCATCGTCACCCTTGACGTCGAACGGGCGCGGCACGCGGCCAGGAAGGCCGACGCGAAACGCGCAAGTGGGGCAGAACTCGGCCCGCTGCACGGTCTGCCGATCACGCTGAAGGACAGCTACGAGACCGCTGGTCTGCGGACCGTCTGCGGCCGCCCCCACCTCAAGGACTACGTGCCCGAACAGGACGCCGAGGCGGTGCGACGGCTGCGTGCCGCAGGTGCGGTGATCATCGGCAAGACCAACATGCCCGCGGGGAACCAGGACGTCCAGGCGGACAACCCGGTGTTCGGACCGACGCTGAACCCGTGGAACACCGCACGCACGTCCGGAGGCTCCGCGGGAGGTGGCGCGGTGGCTACAGCCGCAGGGCTGACCGCGTTCGACTTCGGCTCGGAGATCGGCGGATCCACCCGGATCCCAGCACACTTCAACGGCCTCTACGGACACAAGGCGACCTGGCGGTCCATCCCGCTCATCGGCCACGTGCCGGGCGGACCCGGTGTCGGGCGGTGGGGAGAGATCGACCTCGCCTGTGCGGGCGCCCAGGTACGTGAGGCGCGCGACCTTGTCCCCATCCTCCACGCGACGGTAGGACCGCCCGAGCGCGACGGCGGTTTCAGCTACACCCTCGCACCCCCCAGGGGAAGCAAGCTGGGCGGCTTCCGGGTCGCGGTGTGGCCCGAGGACCCCTCGTGCCCCGTCGACCACGACGTCGTCACAGCGATGGACGACGCCCTGAATGCCCTCAAGGAGGCCGGCGCGAAGGTCGAGGTGCGGCCCTCCGGCCTCCCCGGTGACATGGCGACCAGTCATGACATTTTCCTGCGCCTGCTCTTCGGTGCGTTCACCTACGACCGATCCGGACTGACAGCGGCCTCCAACACAGCGCTCCTCGCGCGTCTTGCCCAGCATCCTCGTGGGGAGGCGCTGTACGCCTTGCGCGGAACCTTCCAGTCCCACTACAGCTGGCTCCAGGCGGACGTGGCACGCCATGAGCTGCGGCAGCGGTGGACCGAGTTCTTTCGGGACTTCGATGTCCTCCTCATGCCGGTCACACCGACCACGGCACCGCCTCATCACAACAAACCGATCGACAGATTCGGACGCCGGATCCAGGTCGACGAGCGGCCTCGCCCCTACTGGGACCAGGTCAAGTGGAGCGCCATCGCCAACGTGGCCGGCTCTCCGGCGACGACCATCCCGGTCCGAACCGGCCGAGACGGTCTGCCTGTCGGGCTCCAGGCGATGGGTCCGAGTGGCGGCGACCTCACCACCATCAAGTTCGCCGAGCTCCTCGGCCGAGAACTCGAGGGCTACCAGCCACCTCCGGCCTTCCTGTGACGATCCGCCGACCCGCACTGCCCGCGAACCCGCCCCCAGCCGACCCCGGCTGGCGTCGGCCCACACAGAGGAAGAGCCCGTTTGACTTCCTCCCCCGCCTAAAGGCGGGGGATTCCAGCGGTCGCCCGCTGGGGTTCCTGCTTCACCGACGACCGCCCCCTCCGGGAGGACTCCCGTTGAGGTCTTACACCGTCTCCACAGGCAGACGCCGCCAGCCCGGCGGCCAGGATGTTGCGCGCCGCGTTCACGTCGCGGTCATGCACGGCGCCGCAGTCACACGTCCACTCGCGGACGTTCAGCGGCATCTTCGCCGCGACCGCGCCACAGGCGCCGCACAGCTTCGAGCTGGGGAACCAGCGGTCGATCACGACGAGTTCACGCCCGTACCAGGCGCACTTGTACTCCAGCATCATGCGGAGGTCCGTCCAGGCTGCGTCAGAGATGGCGCGGGCGAGCCTGCCGTTCTTCAGCAGGTTGCGGACGGTGAGGTCCTCGATCACGACCGTTTGGTTCTCACGGACGAGTCGAGTCGACAGCTTGTGCAGGAAGTCCCGGCGGCGGTCGGCAATCCGGGCGTGGACGCGGGCGACCTTCACCCGGGCCCTGGCCCGGTTGTTGGAACCCTTCGCCTTGCGGGAGAGTTCCCGCTGCGCCTTCGCGAGCCGCTTGCGGTCGCGGCGCTCGTGCCGGGGGTTGGTGATCTTCTCCCCGGTGGACAGTTGCTTGGTGTGCCATGGCCTCTGCTCCTGTGCAACGACCGCTCCGCCGCTGCGAGGCCACCGGCCCGGGTGGCGTCGCATCCCTGCCCGTGGCTTTCCACCGATGCCCCTCCACGCGCAACCTGCAGCGGCACGGGAACAGAGCGGCCGCCGAACCGGGAAGACTCCGCTACCGACCGCCGCACGCAGCCGCCCCCGTCACGCCCTCGCCCAGCCCTCTTCGCCCATCCGGTCGCGGCAGCATGAGCAGGCGGACGCCTTCGTCTCGACGACGGCCTGCCACGAACGGTCTCCTCGTCTGGACGTCACGTCGCATGAGGGGCCGGACGAGGCTGACTGGGCCGGGTCGACTGACCCAACTTGAAACGGAGGCCCAGGTGGCGCCGGTCCTGACGGCGCTCCGGTGCACCTGGCCCCGATCACCGCGCCTCCGCGGCTTCGGCTCGCCCCTCCCGTCTTCCAAGACCTGCGCCGCCCCGGGAGAAGCCCGCGAGGCCGGAGCAACTCGTCCCGGTCCAGGTGCGCCAGTACGCGGGATCCGGGTGCGCAGCACTTTGCAGGTGCCGAGGCCCCGTAACCGCAGGAAGTTCGCAGGCACGGGGCGAGCCGACGCTCGATGGAGTGGCACTCGTAGGGTCTTCAACGCTCAGCGCCACGACGATGGCCTTTCTCACTCCGGTGCCGCCCGGCGGGAGCGGAGTCGTCGACGGAAGCACTGTGCCGGCGGTTGCTGAACCTGGGTTCAAGGAACGGCGACACACTGCCGATGCCGGTGCTCACGGGTTCGAGTCCTTCGGATTACTCCAGGGACGGCGGGTACGACGTTTACCAGGAAGGCCGCGGCAGCGTACGGCAACGGACTCCACCGCCACATCGGCCAAGCGCCGCCTCGCTCAGCCTGGCAGCGGTACCGCACCCGATGCGGTGTCGCCGACCCACCCGGGATTGAATCGTCCGGTTCGGCTGTGGGCTGGAGCGGCCAGTCCGCGAGGAAGTTGGTCACGCCCTTCACGAAGGACGTGGCGTGCTGGAGCAGGAAGGCCTGGCGGCATTGATGGGGATTCTCGCTTTCGGCCAGGCCCGCTCCCCCTCCTCGCTGGATCCGACCCGGGCGCCCCCTCCGCTCCAGAGGATCTCGGCCTGGTTCTGGTGATTGCGCCGGCAGGAGGGGCCGTCGATGTCGCAGCAGCTTAGGCGGCTCAGGAGGAGCTACCCGGTGACGTCGGCCGAGTCCCAGCTGAAGAGAACCTGCCGGCGTCGGCTACTCCCCCGAGAGCCACAACCTGGGGCCAGGGATTCGGTGCGTCAGACACACTGCCCGGCGTCCAGCAGGGCGAGAGCGTTGTTTATCCCCTGATCGAGGAGCTCATGGGCGAGCTGACTGTCGGTCAAGGCGCGCGAGAGCTGCAGTGTCCCCGCCATCAGGCCGAGGAGGCTGAGCGCCTTCACACGCGCCGAGGACGGGGCGTCGGGCGCCATGCGGGCGGCAATGCCGTCGATGAGGACCAGCACGCCGTCGGTGTACGCCTGCCTGGTCGTGTCGGTGCAGCGCCCGATCTCGTCGAGCAGAGCGGCGTTGGGGCAGCCGTCGCCAAGGCTGTCGCGGTGCTGGGGCGAGAGGTATCCGCGCACAATCTGCTCGAGTCCGGCACGGCCAGGCGCAGCCCGCGCGACGACGCTCTCGGCCTGCGCCTTCAACTGGTCGGCGATTGCCGTGGTGACGAGGTCATCCTTGGATTCGAAGTGAGCATAGAAGGCCCCGTTGGTCAGCCCCGCGTCCTTCATGAGCGTGGAGACCCCCGAGCCGTCGATACCGCCTTGCTTGAACCGGCGGCCCGCCGTCTCGATGATCCGCCGCCTCGTCTCCGACTTGTGCTCTTTTCCATACCGCACCACAGCGCACGCTCTTTCGCCGACCGGAAGGACCGGTTGCCCTTCACCTACTTCCCCAGTCTATGGTATTGTGAACGTAATCCAAAGAGTCGACAGCGACGACGGCCGGCCGCCTCGTCGCCAGTTGCCCTCTACGGCAAGGACGACGGGCGAGCGTCGGACCTTCATCGGCGAGGGCAGGCACGGACCCAGCGCCTGAATTCGCCCTCGTCGGCGAGGCTCATGATGCGGCCATCACCACGAGCCCCGCCGACCACCCCACAGGTGCGCAGGCGTCCATCCGCCAGGACACCGTCGACCTGCCCCTGTTCGCCGGGATCCGACGCGTACGCACCTGCCGAGCGGGCCGCTGCGCCCTGCGCCCCTTGGACCGCACCACCGCTCACAACCGCCGCTGATGCTCCATGTCCCGCCGCGGCAATCGCACCAAGGTCGCCTTACCGGGCGCGAGCCGGGCGAAGCAACCGCGCCGGGTGACGGGCGTACCGCAACTCCAGCTTCGAGCCGGTCACCCCGCCACGCCGATCACCGCACCGACGAGGCACAGTGGTCGCCGCTTTTGACCGCCGCCGCGATCGGCCGACGGTGCCCTGCCGCTGCTCGCCCCCGACCGCCAGGGAGGAGTCGGGGCCCCCATCGATCGCCCGCCCCCCGCACTCTCCCCTGGCGGACCCGAAGCGCCCTTCGCCGGCTCGACCGACAGCGTCGGCGTGCCACAGACTTCTGAGCTCACCCGCAGGGGCAGGTGCCCCACTTGTGCCCGGCAGCCACACCCCATACGATTACGATCGTAATATTATTGGGGTATCGATGACGCCCTACCCGGCCCCGCTCATGACAGGTGGCCACCGGGCTCAGAAGCAGGACGGCGAAGTCCCCACCCAGCCGGCCACGCCCACACGGTGACCGCCCGATCCGTGGCCGTCCGCCACCCACAACCTGAGGAATCACCCATGCTCAACGCCCTGTGGAACCCGACCACCGTCGGGGAGATCGCCCTGCCGCACCGACTGGCCATGGCACCCCTGACCCGCAGCCGGGCGACCCCGGACGGCGTACCGACCGAGCTGAACGCCGAGTACTACGCCCAGCGCGCCTCGCACGCCCTCATCATCACGGAGGGCACCCAGCCCAACGCCGACGGACAGGGCTACCCGATGACCCCCGGCATCTACACCGACGAACATATCGCCGGGTGGCGCAAGGTCACCGACGCCGTACACAAGGCCGACGGACGCATCGTCATCCAACTCATGCACGCCGGCCGCATCGCCCACCCCGACAACACCCCCCACGGGCGCCAGCCCGTCGCTCCCTCCGCGGTCAGGCCGGCCGGCCTGACGTTCACCCCGTCCGGCCTCCAGGAAATGCCGGAGCCCCGCGAACTGTCCACCGACGAAGTCACCGCCACGGTCGACGACTTCCGCCGTGCCGCCGCAGCCGCCATCGCGGCCGGCGCCGACGGCGTCGAGATCCACGGCGCCAACGGCTACCTGATCAACCAGTTCCTCTTCCCCAGTGCCAACCAGCGCACCGACCAGTACGGCGGCTCCCTCGACAACCGCATCCGTTTCGCGGTGGAGGTCGCCACCGCCGTGGCCGACGAGATCGGCGCCGGCCGCACCGGTATCCGGATCTCCCCCGGCAACCCCTCCCAGATCAGCGACCTCGCCGAGAGCGACCCCCACGAGCTCTACCCGCACCTCCTGAACGCCCTGGCGCCCCTCGACCTCGCCCACCTGCACATCGGCCACGGGGGCAACGAAGAACTCCTCCACACCCTCCGCAAGCTGTGGCCGAACACGCTGCTCCTCAACCGGGCCGGCACGGACATCCCCACCCGCGCCAAGGACATCGAGGACGGCCTGGCCGACGTCATCACCGTGGGCTCGATGGCCCTCGCCAACCCCGACCTCGTCGAGCGCGTACGCGCCAACGCCCCCCTCAACACCCCCGACCCCGCCACCTTCTACGGCGGCGGCGCAGCCGGCTACACCGACTACCCCGTCCGCGCCGCCTGAGCAGAGCACCCGGCGCCCGAGGGAAACCTCTCCCCCGAGCGCCCAGGCATGGCTGCGACACGCACCAGCCTCACAGCCGACGAGTCACCAAGGGGCAGCGGGCCGCCCGCGGAGCGGACCATCCATGCACTCCCTGTTGTCCCGGCTGCCCCCACGGACCGAGGGCCCTGCCTGCGGAGTCACACCCGAGGGGCGGGCACCGGGAAGAGCATGCAGCTGCTGGTGGCGTGGGCGAGCAGCCGGTCCTTCGCGTCGACCAACTGCGCCTGGGCGAGGGCGGTTTGGCGGCCCTTGTTGACGACCGTGCCGATGGCGCGCACCGGGCCCGTGTCCACGGTGATCGGCCGCAGGAACTTCACGGTCAGGTCGAGCGAGGTGTATGCCATGCCCTGCGGGAGGATGGACTGGACGGCGCATCCCGCCGCCGAGTCGAGCAGGGTGGCGAAGATGCCGCCGTGGACGCTGCCGATCGGGTTGTAGTGCTGTTCACCCGGTGTCAGCGAGAAGACCGCCCTGCCGGGCTCCACCTCGTCCAGGGTGAAGTCGACGGTGTAGTTGATGGGCGGCCCCGGCAGTCGCCCCGCCTGCAGCTCGCGCAGGAAGTCGATGCCGGCCATGCGCGCGGCGGCCTCCGCCGAGATCGCGGGATCGTCCCATTGATACGTACGCGTTCGCCCCACGGTCCAGCGCCCTTCCCTCTGACTGTCAGCTGACTTTTTCAAGTGAAGCTAGACTTCTCTTCACCTGACTGTCAATGACGAAGCCAGACCCCTTACGATGGCGGGATGGAGTGGCTTGAGGCGAGCACAGAGAACTGCCCCGTCCAGCGCACGCTCGACGTGATCGGGGAGAAATGGACGCTGCTGATCCTGCGTGACGCCGTCAACGGAGTCCGCCGCTTCGACGACTTCCACCGCCATATCGGCCTGTCGGAGGCCGTCCTCAGCGACCGCCTCCGCAAGCTGACCTCGTCCGGCATCCTGAGGACCGTCCCCTACCGGGAGCCCGGCAGCCGCTCGCGCAACGAATACCGTCTGACCCGCAAGGGCTGGGACCTATGGCCCGTTCTGATGGCGCTGAGCCAGTGGGGCGAGGCATACACCCTCGGTTCCGAGGGTCCTGTACTGGACGTCCGCCACACCGAGTGCGACGCCCCGGTCCGCGTCGTCGTCGAGTGCTCCGCGGAGCACTCCACCCTCACTCCCCGTGAAGTCACCGCCCGGCTGGGAACAGGCGCCCGCCTCCGGTCGTGAGCCATCGACCTCACGGTCGCCAGACTGCGGTGAGACATCAGCTGAGTGCCGTGCACTCCGCCGCCGTTGCCCCTCAGCGCACGATCTGACTTCGGCGCGCCGCCGAACCGAACTCGATGGGCGCTCCGGACGCAGGGTTCAGCGCCTTCACCGTCCCCGCCGTCGCCGCCGTCCCGCCGTCGCCGGCACACCGGCCGCACCGGCCGCACCGATGAGCGGTTCCACGGTGAGCCTTGCCCCCTGGCGGGATCCTGATGAAACCGTCGCGCGCGACGTGGTTGCGAGAGAGCCCGTCACCTGACGCGCCGGGAGCCACCGACACCCTCGTACAGTCTTCGGTTGGGCGACAGCTCGACTGCGGTCAGCTGACTGCGCCGCATCGGCGACAGTAGGGCGTCAGGTTGGGCGCGTTCCGGCATCCCGCCTCCCATGCACGTAGGGCGAGAGCTGGCGAAAAGAGGCCCGAGGAAGAGTGCAGGGCCGGGGACGCTCTCGACATCTTCCGCCTGCACGGGGTGGCCCCGTTCGCAGCGGATCTGGGCGTCGACGTGCGGGCCGCATCCGCGGTGTCGCGCCAGTACGGCCGAGCCCTCCGGGTCGGCGCGGCAGCGGTCGCCCCACCGCAGGAGCCCATCACGGCCGGGACCAGATCCATGCCCTTGGGCGTGATCACGTACTTCGGCCGGCTCCGCGAGCCCGGCTCCTTGCAGGTCTCGGTGGCCAGGATCCTTTCTTCCACAGCATCCGGGAGCCGCGCCGCGAGGAGGTTGCGAGGACAGCCGAGGACGCGTTCGAAGTCGCTGAACCTGGACGAGCCGTACCAGACCTCGCGCAGGACCAGGATCGTCCACTTCTCACCCACGACCTCAAGGGTCCGGGCAATCGAGCAGCTTGGCATGTCCCGGTCGAGACGGGGCCCATGCGGACGCCCTGAAGAGCTTCGATCCCTGCCTCCACGGGGGGGGTGATCCCAAGCCTCCTGAGTTTACTTTTCTATACTCAGTCGGTAGCGTCATGACCAGCACATCAACCCGGCCGCACGCGAGAAACGGGTGCACAAGGGGACCTGCGCTGAAGAATCAGATCGACCACCAGAACACCCACGCAGAAGGGCGGCCGACATGAAGGCCTTCGTCGTCGAGAAGTACGGCAATGACGGCGCGCGCGCCGCAGACGTACCCGAGCCCACGGTCGGGGACCGCGACGTCCTGGTCAGAGTGAGCGCCGCCAGTATCAACCCGCTGGACAAAATGCTCCGCAACGGGGAGTTCAAGCAGCTCCTGAAGTACAGGCTTCCGTTCGTGCTCGGCCACGACGTGGCCGGCGTCGTGACCCGGGTCGGCTCCGCCGTACACGGCCTCAAAGTCGGCGACGAGGTCTACGCCCGTCCGCGCGACCTGCGGATCGGCGGCTTCGCGGAGTTCATCGCGATCGACATGGACGATGTCGCGCCCAAGCCGGCCTCGCTCACCCTCCAAGAGGCGGCCGCGGTGCCGCTGGTGGCCTTGGCCGCCTGGCAGGTTCTCGTCGACCGTGCCCATGTGAAGCCGGGTCAGAAGGTGCTCATCCACGCCGGTGCCGGTGGCCTCGGCTCGACAGTCATCCAGCTCGCCAAGCACCTCGGTGCCACCGTGGCGACGACCACGGACACCGAGACCGAGAAGTTGGTCAGGAGCCTCGGCGCCGACGTCGTCGTCGATTACACCAAGGAAGACTTCTCGAAGGTGCTGTCCGGCTACGACCTGGTGGTGGACTCCCTGGGCGGGGCGAACCTCGAGAAGTCGCTGACCGTGCTGAAGCCCGGCGGCCTGGCCATCAGTGTCGTCGGCCCGCCGGACGCCGGCTTCGCCAAGCAGCTCGGCGCCCCCTCCTTCCTGGGCCTGATCATGAACGCGCTCAGTCGCAAGATCCGTAAGCAGGCGAAAGCGCTGGGCGTGCGCTACCAGTTCTTCTTCATGCAGGCCAACGGCTCCCAGCTGCGCAAACTCGGCGCGCTCTACGACAGCGGGAAGCTCCGCCCGGTCATCGACAGCACCTTCCCGTTCGACCAGACGCTCGAGGCGATGGCGCACGTCGAGCAGGGCCGCACCAAGGCCGGCAAGGTCGTGGTCTCGATGGCGCCCGACAACGACTGAGACCGTGCCGGCCACAGGCCCTCCGTCCGGCACGGTCACCGGAGAGGCGACGACGCCATGGGCGATCCCATGGCGACTACGGTCGCGGAGAGTCGCCGCTGTGGGCGTCTCGGTACGTTCCGCACACCATATGGCTCGCGACACAGCGCGCCACACGGCTCTACGCCGCCCCGAGCCGAGGTCAAGCCCTCGTTCCCGCCGCGTATCAGGAGTGGGATCACTGCGCACGGACCGACACGCATGCGCGGGCAGACACGCTCAGGACAGCAGCGTCCGTCCGCCGAGCGCACGTTGCCAGTTGGGAGTGCGATCCTTGTCGACCAGGGCCGCACGCACGCCCTCCAGGAAGTCCGGCTTGCGGATGGTCGTACGCGTGAGGGCGAGTTCGGCGGCGAGGCACTCGCGCAACGTGTGCTGCCCGCCTCGTGCCAGCAGGGCGTGAGTGATCTCCAGGCTCTGCGGCGAGGCGGACTCCAGGGCGACCAGCGCGGCTGCCGCCCAGGGGGTGTCGAGGTGGCGCAGGCGTTTCTCGATCTCGCCGAGGGTCGGCGCGCCGAACGCCCAGTCCACGTCACCGCGCACCTCCGCCAGCCTGCTGCCCGCCACCGGGGAGCGGCCGGCAAGGCGCTTCAGGACGACGTCCACCGGGTCGCCGGGACTGTCGGCCAGGGCGTCCCCCACCGCGTCGAGCCCGTCCGCGGGGACGAAGTGCGTGCCCAGCCCCGTGTACAGGGCGTCAGCCGCGTCGAGCCGGTGCCCGGTCAGACCCAGGTACATGCCGATCGCGCCGGGCAGCCTCGGCAGAAAGTAGCTGGCCCCGACGTCCGGGAAGAACCCGATCCCGGTCTCGGGCATCGCCAGCACCGCGCGCTCGGTGACGACGCGGAAGTTGCCGTGGACGGACAGACCGAGACCGCCGCCCATGCACAGGCCGTCGATGAGCGACACGACCGGCACGGGATACTCGGCGATCCGGGCGTTGAGCCGGTACTCGGAGGCGAAGAACCGCTCGCTGGCCTCGGCATCCCCGGCGAGACTGTGCTCACGGATCGTACGGATGTCGCCACCGGCGCAGAACGCCTTCGTGCTGGTGCTGGCGAACACCACAGCGGACAGCGGTGTGTGCTCCCACTCGGCGAGCACACGGTCGATGGCGACGACCATGCCTGTCGTCAGGGCGTTGAGCGCCTTGGGCCGGTTCAAAAGGATGCGGCCGACGCCCCGGTGGACGTCGGCGAGAATCTCGACCGCAGCGGTATCAGTCATGGGTCAGCACCTCGTACTCCGCGCGGACCTGGCTGTCGTGGCCATCACGTTCCTCACTCGCCGGGTGTCAGCCGTAGATCTGCGCGTAGAGATCCCGGATCTCTTCCACGGTGGGTACGACGGGGTTGTTGGCGAGGGATCCGGACGCGAGCGCCTGCTCGGCCATGAGGGCAACAGGCGGAACCACTCGTCCTTGTCGATGCCGTGGGCTTGGGGGCACCTCAAGATTCTGGCACAGGGCTCGGAGCGCCTCCACGAGCCCATCGGCGGCCAAGGCGTCACTGTCGCCGTCGGTGGCGGCTCCGCCCCAGGCGCGAGCCGATCGAGTCGCACCTGATCCCTGGCCCCGTGGCTGTCAGGGGGTCATCCGGTTGAACTTGCGCACGAGCTTGTCGAAGGTCCGGGCGGGGACGATGCGGCGCAGCACTTTGAGGCGTGGGGCAAGCGAGCCGGTGGGATGGCTCAGTTTCGGCTTCCGCTCGGTCGCTGCCGCGACGACCACCTTGGCGATGGCGGCGCAGTCCGCGCAGGCGGGGCGCCGGGCTTCGCGTGCCGCGGCTACCTGTTGCCCGGCCGGGCCCTGCTCCCGCAGCAGCTCCAGCGCGGTCGCCACGATCGGGATACCCGTCGTAGGAGTGGAAGCCGTCCTCGCGGTCCCAGCTGCCTTGCCGGTGCGGACGGGTGAGGCCGGCGGCCTTCGCCATCCGGCTCTTGGCGGAACGCTTGCCGACCTGGTGGAAGACGAGCAGGACAGGCAAGGTGCACACGCTCGTATCCCTCCCAGGCGGGTGCTGATCAGCGGGGCCGTACTGACGCTCGTCGGCGAGCTGGCCAGGGAACGGCCGGTGCTGATCGCCGTCGACGACGCCCAGTGGCTGGACGAGCCCTCCGCACAGTGCCTGGCCTTCGTTGCCCGCCGACTGCGCGACGAGCCCGTGGCCATGCTCCTGACCGGACACGACGATCCCGTGGAGGGACCGTGGGAGGAGCTGGCGGCGATGGAGGTCCGTGGGCTGGGCGACGAGGACGCCCGGCTGCTCGCCGGTGCCGTCGCTCCGCACGCGGACGAGGCGGTGATCCGCCGCACGGTCCGCGTGGCGGCCGGCAATCCGCTCGCGCTCCAGGAACTGCCCACATCCATGGCGGCGGGCGACATCTCGACGCACCCTCTCGTCGGTGAGCAGATCGCCGTCGGGCCCCGCCTGCGCCGCGCCTTCCGTGCCCGCATCGAGAGGTTGTCCGCGCCCGCCCGCACCGCGCTTCTTCTCATCGCCGCCGATGACCGCAGCGATCGAAACACCATGTGCCAGGCGAATCTTGTGCTCGGCCTCGACTCGGTCGCGTGGGACGAGGCGATGCACTCGGGCCTGCTGACCACGCGTTCGGACGGTCGTATCCGCCTCCGCCACCAGCTGATGGGGGCGGTGGTCTACGAGGAGGCACCGGCCGCGGACCGACAGGCGGTTCATCGCGCGCTCGCCTCCGTGCTGAGCGGTGAGAACGCCGACGAGTTGCGCCCGTGGCACCTCGCCGCGGCTGTGGAAGCCGCGGGCGGACCTGACGGGGAGGTGGCGCGGCTGCTGGAGAAGTCGGCCGATCGCTCCTGGGCACGCGGCGGCTGTGCCACGGCCGGCCGTGCCCTGCGGCGCGCGGCGGCGCTGTCCCCCTCCACGGACGACGCGGCCAGGCGGCTGGCTCTCGGAGCGAAGGCGGCCTGGGAGGCCGGCCAGGCCGATATGGCGCGGGACATGCTGGCGCGGGCCGAACGGATCTCCTCCGAAGCCAAGGTCGCGGACCTCAGTGAGGGGTTGCGCGGGCTGATCGAGTTCACGCACGGCCATCTCGAGATCGCCTGCCGTCGGCTTGCCCGGGACATGGAGCGGGTGGCCGATCCCGGGCAGGCGTTCAGGCTCGGCAGCATGGCGCTGTGGTCGGCGTGGGCGGTCGGGCACGGCGAACTGCAGCGCGAGACGCTCCACCGGCTCGAGCGGCGGCTCTCACAGGGGGACTTCCCGAACGCCGGTCTGCTGCTGTTGCTGCGCGCATGGTGGACGGAGGAGCGGGACTGCGGCACCGGTGACCGCGACCAGATGGTGGCTCTCGGCGGTGAGGGCTTCAACCGGCTCAGCGGCAGTTCCTGGCTTCTGATGCCACCGGCACCGCTGGGGATGGCCTGGGGCATCGAGCACGTCATTGGGGCGGGCCTCCACCGCGAGATCGACCAGCTGCGGCACACCGACCAGGTGACGGCCCTGACCCAGGCGCTGGCCCAGACCGTGATGGTAGACATCGCGCAGGGATCCTGGGCCTTGGCCGAGGCGAATGCCATCGAGGGACTCCGAGTGGCGGAGGAGATCGGCGACGACAAATCGGCGTCGCAGTACCGCAGCGGTCTCGGATGGCTGGCAGCCGCGCGAGGCGATGAGCGGAGCGTCGCGGACCATGCCGCCCGGACGTCGAGCTTTGGGTGCCGCGCGGAGTGCGCGTCTTCAGCGCGGCCGCGCAGTGGAGCCTCGGTATGTCGGCGCTCTTCGCCGGCCGGGCCGAGGAGGCTGTGGGCCGCCTGGTCCGGCTGACCGAGGACGGGCACCACGCGGCGCACCCCACCATCGCGATCCTGGCCGCGCCGGACACCGCTGAGGCCGCGGTCCAGGCCGGGCAGCGGGCGACGGCCGAGGAACAGGCGCGGTTGCTGCGGCGGTGGGCGGAGCGGTCCAACGCGCCCTGGGCGGTCTCCGCGATGCACCTTGTCCATGCCCTGCTGGCGTCCCGAGCGGATGCGGAGAAACAGTTCCAGCTCGCGCTGGATGTCCCCGGAGCCCAGTCGCGGCCCTTCGCCTACGCCCGCACCCGCCTGCTGTATGGCGAGTGGCTGCGTCGAGCCCGCCGCCGTACCGACGCCCGGGCACAGCTGGCCGAAGCCGCGGAAACGTTCCGGCGACTCGACGCGGCTCCCCTGCTCGCCCGCACCCGGGCCGAACAGGAGCTGGCCGGGCAGCAACCGCGCCGCGACTCGGCACCGGACCGGGACGCCGCAACGGTCCTGACCGCGCAGGAGTCGCGAGTCGTACGGCTGGCCGCGGAGGGACTCACCAACCGGGAGATCGGGGCACAGCTGCTGATCAGTCCTCGTACGGTGGGCTATCACCTGGCCAACGTCTTCCCCAAGCTCGGCATCGTCTCGCGCGCCGACCTCGCGCGCATCGATTTCGGGGACGGGCTGCGTCTGATGGACTGACCGGGGGCCTCTCGGGACCGACTGAGTGGCGGCTGATGCCCGGCGTCGGCCGCCCTTCTGCCCAGGAGTACCCGGAAGGCTTCTCGTCGGCACCATCCTGTCGCTCTCGCCGTTGGCGACGAGCACCGGCTGGTGGATGACGGAGAGGTCATGTGGCTGCTCCAGCCCCCAGCGGTGAATGGCCTTGAGCTGGTTGTTGTACGAGATGGGGGAGATCGCCTTATCCCGGTCGGCGGTGCGCTCCTTCAGACGGGCCAGGAATTGCTTTCCGGCTCGGCGCCCTCCGCGGTGCGGGTGAAGAAGAGGAACTGCTTCGGGTCCTGAAGAGTGAACAGCGCTCGGACGGTGTCGAGATGCGACAGCCAGGTCACGTTCTTGATGCCTCGCCGCCGGCAGGACCGGTGCCGCTGAGGATGAGCTTGCGGACGAGTTGCGGTTCGTCCTGGGCGATCACCTGGGCGATCATGCCGCCCATCGAGAAGCCGTGGATGTCGACGTGCTCGAGCCCGAGCGCCCGGATGAAGGTGACGGCGTCCTTCGCCATCGCCTGGATCGTGCGCGGCGTCGAGCCGGTGGAAGCGCCGATGCCCCGGTTGTCGAAGGTGATGACCCGGCGCTTGGCGGCGATGCCGTCGACGACCCGGGGGTCCCAGTTGTCGAGGACCGCGGCGAGGTGCGTGATGAAGACCACCGGGACGCCGGACCGCGGGCCGAGGTCACGGTAGGCGAAGGTCACTCCGCAGGCGGTGAGGGTGCGAGTGGGGACGTTCTTGTACGACGTCACCACGCCGCCCCGTACATCCTGTGCGTCATTCATGGCCGTGTCCTTCGGCTCGGGGGATCATCGAGACGGCCGGCCGCCGGTTCAAGCGGGACGGCATCGACGGATCAGGTATATCGGCGCTCATACAGGACGTGGGGCTGACCAACGGCGCCTTCTACGCCCACTTCACATCCAAGGACAACCTCATCACCACCACGGTCGCCGACCAACTGCAGGCGCAGAACGCGAGCATCGTCGCGCAGGCGGCGTCCGGTCGCGCCGGAGTCGAACAGATCGCGCGGTGGTACCTGTCCGCCCAGCAGCGCGACAACCCCGGCGACGGCTGCCCCTCCGCCGCCCTGCTCGACGAGATCGCGCGCAGCGCGGACCCGACCAAGCAGGCGTACACCGATGGCGTGCTGATCGTCGTCGACGGCATCGCGGCCCGCCTGGCACCCGACGATCCACTTTCGGTCCGCACCAGGACGCTCAGCGCCTACGCCATGATGGCCGGAACGCTGCAGCTCTCCCGAGCCCTCGCCGACCGGCGACTCGCCGATGAACTACTTGAGCAGGGCATCCACAACGCCCTCGCACAACTGGGCGTCGAACATGAGCATGCCATGGTTTCGAACTGACGCACCCACCAAAGCCGCAAGGCACCCCTCGCTTCCGCACGGCACACCGCATGGTCCGACACGGCCGGGTAGGCCTCGGGCTTGCGCTTGCCGGTGCGAAGAAGACCGCCGCCCCGGACTCGGCCACGTATTCCAGCAGGGTGGTCTTGCCGATGCCGGGGTCACCCCACAGCACCAGCGTTGCCCGTCGCCCTGACGGGCACCGTCAAGGATCCGGTCAAGAGCTGCCTGCTCCGGGCGCCGTCCGTACAGGTCCAGTTGCTTGAAAGCTTAATGGGCTGCGGTCGCCCGGAGCCACTGCCGGCAACCCGAGTTCAACGACACCAGGTCACATTTGACGGACACGGTGACGGACACGGTGACGGATCCGTTTTCCTCGCATCCTCCGTAGCGTCGGGCGTGATCAGTGAACTCGCGCCCCACCGCAGGAGAAAGACATGGCGACGGCGATCCGGGGTCGGGAGCGTCGGCAGGACAGTGGCTCGGCTCGTTGTGACGGACGCCGCTATCGCCGCGGCGGCCACGGACCCGAAACCGAGGCTGCGCTACACCGCCGTCCCGACCGTCGGCCGCGTCAGCACGTTGTGCCGCGTCGCCCCGCCCGGCCCTCGGCCAGCAGCGCTGCGCACCCGGCCGGCCGGCTGACCCGCTCGTCCGTCAAGCAGATCGGGACCTCGAGGCAACAGCAAGGAGAAGCACGACATGGCCACGTGTCCGCGAGATCTGGTTCTGGGCGTCGCCACTGCCAGTTCAGGGCGCCCCGACGAACACGCATCCCTGACGAACCGTCAGGGTCACCCTTGGAGCGAACGATGAAGCAACCCAGCACGATCGGCGTGGAGCGGCTGACACCAGGAATCCGCAAGATCACATTCTCGAATCCACCGGTGAATCTCGTCGTCGGGGAGACCGTGTCCCGACTGGTCGAAGTCGTCACGGAGCTGAGCGAGGACCCGCAGGTTCACGTCGCCGTCTTCACCAGCAGTACACCCGGCTACTTCTTCAACCACTTCGATCTCGACCGGGTGGCCGACTTCATGCCCTCCGATCCGGAGGCGACGCCGGCGTGGATCGATCTCGTGATACGGCTGTCCACAGCTCCGTTCATCAGCATCGCGTCCATCCGCGGACGGACCAGGGGCGGCGGGGACGAACTGGCCCTGGCCTGCGATCTGCGCTACGCCAGCCGCGAGCACGCGGTGTTCGGCCAGCCCGAGGTCGGCGGCGGGATTCTTCCCGGCGGCGGGGGCACAGAACGCCTGCCCCGACTCATCGGACGGGATCGGGCACTCGAAGCCATCCTCAGCAGCAATGACTACGACGCCGACACGGCAGAACGCTACGGATGGGTGACCCGCACGGTCGCCGACGCCGAGCTGGACGGCTTCGTGGACGGTGTGGCAACCCGGCTGGCGTCATTCGACAAGGCGGCGCTGGCAGCCGCCAAGGCGCAGGTCAACCGGGCGACGCTCCCGCCCGATGCCGACCTGCGAGCGGCCTACACGCAATTCCTGAGCTCCCTGACCTGGCCAGGGCCGCAGGCATTCCTGCCCCGGTTCGAGAAGCTCCTTGCCGAAAAGGGTCCCGAAGAGGTGGAACTCCACTTGGGCGACTACCTCGGCATCGCACGCCAGGAGAGCCGGTGAGCACCGGCTGCGAAGACCCGTTCGCGACCAGAGGATGACGCCTCCGGGATCACCTCCTGCGCCACGATCACAACGGCCTCCACCTGTTCGACGCCGACGGGCGGCCGGGCCGAGGCTCGTCGACCGGGCTCGGTCGGCCTGCCGCTCTGGGTGTCCAAGTCCGTAGTGGTGCGTGAGGACGGCGCCGAGGCCGCCGTCGACGAGTGCGGCGGGTGATGCGAGGGCCGGCGGTGGCGGTCTCGGTCACCTGCTCGCCGTCCGCTCGTGGTCTTTCCCGCGCCGCACCGCACGTTTCGGGATCCTTTCTCAGATCGCCGGACGTGACCACTTGCCATCGACCGACGACCACCATATGGTCGTACGAGCGTAAGGCATATGAACGTAATTTAAAGTGAAGGAGTACGTGATGGCGGCAACTCGGCCGGTGGCGCTCGTGACAGGGGCCTCATCGGGGATCGGCAAGGAGACGGCCCGCGCATTCGTCGCGGCGGGTTTCGAGGTGATCGGAACCGGCCGCAAGACCTCCGGGCTCACCCCGCCCGCCGGTGTGACGTACCTCGACCTCGACGTGGCCAGTGACGACTCGGCCACCGCCGCGGTCGCAGAGGTGATCGACCGGTTCGGACGCATCGACGTCCTGGTCAACAACGCAGGAATCGGCTCGGCGGGCGCCGTCGAGGAGAACTCCGTCACCCAGGCCCAGAGCGTCCTGAACATCAACGTCCTCGGCGTCATCCGTATGACGAAGGCCGTCCTGCCGCACATGCGCGCCCGGGGTGGCGGACGCGTCATCAACATCTCGTCCGTCCTCGGGGTCGCCCCCCAGCCCTTCATGGCCCTCTACGTCGCGTCCAAGCACGCCATCGAGGGCTTCTCCGAGTCACTGGACCACGAGGTCCGCGAGCACGGTGTGCGGGTCCTGCTCGTCCAGCCCGCCTACACCAAGACCAGCTTCGACACCAACGCCGCGCAGCCCGACACCCCGCTGCCTCTGTACGCGGAGCGGCGGCGCGACTTCGACAGGATGATCGCGGATGCGATGAAGGACGGTGACGACCCCGCCGTCGTCGCCAAGGTGATCGTCACCGCGGCCACCGACAAGAAGCCGAAGCTGCGCTACACCGCCGGCCCACTGGCCTCACGCGTCACCACGGCGCGCCGCCTCGTCCCCGCCGGAGCGTTCGACAAGCAGATCCGCAAGAACAACAGCCTGCCCACCTGACATCCCCGTCCGGATTCAAGGGTGCCGACGACATCCTGGTCCGGCTTCAAGGGCGCCGATTCCGCCCGAACGCCTCCGATGCGCCCGACATAACCGGCATCCCTGATGTTCCCGAAAGTCCATTGATCAGTCACTCGTTGATTTACCGAGGAGAGTCATGCAACAGCAACGCCAGCACACGGCCCGGCGCAGTGCATCGAGTGCAAGGCGTTTTCTGAACAAGAACGTCGGCATCGCGCTGGCGGTCACCGCGACGGCGGCCGTCCTGGTCTCGGCGCCGTCCGCGTCCGCATGGACGGGACACTCGTACAGCGGATCCGTTGTCACCGACGTAACGACCGCGGCGACGTTCGACTACGCCGCCGGCGAGATCCCCGAGAACATCACCGCCAACCCCGACGGCTCAGTGACCCTGTCCCTGCTCGGCAGTTGCGCGGTGTGCCAGCGCACCCATGGGCCGCAGCTGATGCGTATCTCCGCGTCCGGACAGCGCACGGTGCTCGCCACCGGGCAGGTGGGTGAGGCGATCAGCGGCAACACCCGTGGCAGTGACGGCACCGTCTACTACAGCGTGTGGGCCCCGGGCAACGCGGCCAGGAACGGCCTGTACAAGCTGCTTCCGGACGGTACCCCTCAGCGCATCGCCGCTCTGCCCGCCGACTCGGGCCCCAACGGGCTGGCCATCGACTCGGCCGGACGCACCCTCTACATCGCGGACAGCCTGAAGGGCATCATCTGGTCCGTTCCGGTCTCGGGCGGATCGGCGACCCCGTGGCTGACCGACGCCGCTCTGGCGCCGGTGCCGACCGAAGCCCTGCCGATCGGCGCCAGCGGGCTCAGGTTCCACAACGGCGCGCTGTGGGTCAGCAACTTCAACAAGGGCACACTGCTGCGGGTACCGGTCACCGGCACCGGCGCGGCCGGTCCCATCCGCCTGGTCACGGGCGGCCTGCCCAACATCGACGATTTCAGCTTCCTGACCCCCTGGTCCGATGTGGTGTTCGCGGCGCAGAACGGCTCCTCCTCGCAGAACGGTGCGGACAGGGTCGTAGTGGTCTACCCGAACGGCACCTACAAGCCCGTCCTGACCAGCGCGGACGGTCTCGCCTCGCCCTCCGCCACCGCGGTCCGCGGCAACCGGCTGTACATCACCGACGGCGGGGTCCCCGAGCCCCACGACCCGAAACTGCAGACCGCCAGGATCAACTTCCCTGCTCTCCTCGCAGCCGCGGCACACTGACCTGACCAGGGCGGCAGCCGGGGCGCAAGCCCCGGCTGCGACGGAGGAACGCATAGTGCGGTACGCGAAAGAACACAAGCAGGAGACAAGGCAACGGATCATCACGACGGCCGGCCGCCGGCTCAAGCGCAACGGCATCGACGGCTCCGGAGTAGCCACGCTCATGAAGGACGCGGGACTGACCAACGGCACCTTCTACGCCTACTTCGACTCCAAGGACGAACTCATCGCCACCGCGGTCGCCGACCAGATGCGCGCACAGCACGAAAACATCGTCGCGCAGGCGGCACCCGGCCGCACCGGACTCGAACAGATGATTCGCTGGTACTTCTCCACCGAGCAGCGCGACAGCGTCGAGGACGGCTGCCCCAACGCCGCCCTGCTCGACGAGATCGGACGCTCCACGGATCCCACCAGGCAGGCGTACACCGACGGCGCGCTGGTCCTCGTCGACGGCTTCGCCGCCCGCCTGGCACCCCATGACCCACCGTCGGCGCGTCTGAAGTCACTCAGCCTCCTCGGCATGATGGCCGGGACCCTGCAACTCTCCCGTGCCCTGACCGACCGGCAACTCGCCGACGAACTCCTCGAACAGGGCATCCGCAACGCCCTGGCACTGCTGGATGCCGAGCAGCACAACTGATCGCTTCAGTCGGTGACATGTTTTCCACGTCGGGATGTGAAACGGATGATCCCGGCCCGGCGTGATTCCGGTGAAGATCACCCCCGTCGTGATCTGCCACACCTATGGGCCGGCCTTGAACTGCTTGTGGATCTCGGCGGGCAGCGCTGAGCCACCGGCCACCGCAACGCGAAGATTGGCGGCCAGGCAGGCGACGTCGACCCTGTCGTCGAGGGCGGCGAGAAGACCCCAGTACATCGTCGGGACGCCGGCGAAGAACGTCACGTCGTGGTCGAGCACGAGACGCAGGGTTGACCGCGCCTCAAACCTCGGCTGCATCACGATCGTGCCACCGAAGGCGAGAGCGCGTTCTGGGTCACGGTCTGGCCGACGGCATGGAGACTCCTCGGGGGCATGGTCGCCGTGGACGGTTTCGCGTACCGCCCTCACGACGAGCGCACGGGCACGGCGAACGACACCCCTGTGGCGTCGCTGCGTTTCGCCACCTGGTTTCACCACCTGAAGGGTGAGGTCAGGCTCGTGGGCGGCCCAGCGGACCAGGAGGTCGGTACAACCGCTTCGACCCAGACCAGATGCAGTCTCCGCAAGCACTCCCGAGGACGAGCCGTACCAGACCTGGCGCAGGATCAGGATCGCCCACATCGCGCCCACCGATGTACGCCGGAAGAGCCTCCTCGCATCCATGGAGTGATTCCAGCCTCACCTAAGTTTACTTTCCCATACTCAGCCACTAGCGTCATGGCCGGCACATCGACCCGGCTGCCGCAGGGGAACCCGGCACGGCACCCGTCCGAGAAGGAGCACCACCGTGGGAGTAAGCCCAGAGGCACACCAGTTCGCGGAGTTCCTCTCGAGTGTGAGTGCGAAGTCGTCGACACCCGGCCTCGACCTGGCCGTCATCCGCGACATCGTCGACTCGAACCACAAGGCGTCGACCGAGCCGGAAGGCGTCACCTACGCCGAAGTGGACGCGAACGGCGTCCCTGCTCTGTGGGCCATCCCCGAGGGCGCCGACCCCGACCGGGCGCTGCTCCACTTCCACTTCGGTGGATCCGTCACCGCCTCCATGCACTCGGACCGCAAGGCCGCGGGCCACATCGCGAAGGCGGCCGGCGCCCGCTCCCTCGTCGTGGACTTCCGCCTGGCGCCCGAACACCCCTACCCGGCGCAGCTCGACGATGCCGAGACGGCCTACCGGTGGCTGCTCTCGCAGGGCTATGAGCCGCGGAACATCGGCAGCACGGGCCACTCGATCGGCGGCACTCTCGCGGTGATGCTCCCGCTGCGTCTGCTCGCGAAGGGCGAGGCGACCCCGGGCGCGATCGTCAGCGTCTCGCCGTGGACCGACCTCACCATCCAGAACGCGTCGGTGGACGAGAACGAAGACAACGACAAGATGCTCAGCAGGAACACCCTCGAGCTCTTCCGAGGAGCCTGGCTGCAGGACCCCGCGGTGGACTTCGCCGACCCCGCGATCAGCATCGCGAACGCCGATCCGACCGGCCTGCCCCCCACGACCGTCCACTACGGCGAGTACGAGACCCTCGCCGACGACGGCGCCCAGCTCGGCCGCCGCCTCGCGGACTTCAAGGTCACCTCCGAAGTCCACCCGCTGTCCGAAGGGCAGCACTCGTTCGTCCTGGGCGCCGGGCGCGTACCCGAGGTGGACCAGGCGATCCAGCAGATGGGGCAGTGGCTCCGCAAGCACCTCGGCGCGTAAGCACCTCGGCGCGTGAGCAGAAGCTGCACCTGACGGCGGGCCTGTTGACGGCCAGGCCGCCGCACCACCGCCACGCCGGTGACCGGTCCGCAGGGCTCCGGCATCCTGCTCGACCATGCCGGCCGGTGTGCGGTACTTGTGTCCGATACCGTTCCACACGCAGCCCCACCACCGTCCCTCGATGCCACAAAGGAGTGCGCGATGGGAACGTACGAGGATGTCTTCCGCGCCAGTACCGAGGATCCGGAGAGCTTCTGGCTGAAGGCGGCGGAGGGCATCGACTGGGAGGTCACTCCGCAACGCGCCCTGGACTCCTCGGGCGCACCGTTCTACCGCTGGTTTCCCGACGGGCGGCTCAACGTCTGCTTCAACGCGCTCGACCGGCACGTCGAAGCCGGCCGCGGCGAACAGCCCGCGCTCGTCCATGACTCCCCCGTGACCGACACCCGGCGCACCTACACCTACGCGCAGCTGAGGGACGAGGTGGCGGCCTTTGCCGGAGCACTCGCCCAGCTCGGCGTGGGACACGGCGACCGCGTGGTCATCTACATGCCGATGGTCCCCGAGGCGGCCATCGCGATGCTGGCCTGCGCACGTATCGGCGCCGTCCACTCGGTCGTCTTCGGCGGGTTCGCCCCGCGCGAACTCGCCCTCCGCATCGACGACGCCGCCCCCAAGGTCGTCATCTCCGCCTCCTGCGGCATCGAGGGCAAGCGTGTCATCCCCTACAAGCCCCTGCTCGACCGGGCCATCGAACTCGCCGTCCACAAGCCGGAGAAGAGCGTGATCCTGCAACGCCCGCAGGAACCTGCCGCGCTGGGGCCCGACGATCTCGACTGGGCCGACCTGGTCGCCGCCGCGCCGCCGGCCGACTGCGTTCCCGTCCCCGCCACCGATCCCCTCTACATCCTCTACACGTCCGGAACGACCGGAAAGCCCAAGGGAGTCGTGCGTGACTGCGGCGGCTACGCGGTCGCCCTCCACTGGTCGATGGGCGCCGTGTACGACGTGGGCCCGGGCGAGACGATGTTCACCGGCTCCGACGTCGGCTGGGTCGTCGGGCACTCGTACATCGTCTACGCGCCCCTGCTGGCCGGCGCGACGACGGTCCTGTACGAGGGCAAGCCGGTCGGCACCCCGGACGCGGGCCAGTTCTGGCGCGTCGCCGCCGAGTACCGGGTCAAGACCATGTTCACGGCGCCCACCGCCTTCCGGGCGATCAGGAAGGAGGACCCGAAGGGGGCGCTCACCGCCGGCTACGACCTCTCCCACCTGCGCTATCTCTTCCTGGCCGGTGAGCGCCTCGACCCCGAGACCTATCACTGGGCAAGCGCCCTGCTGGGCATCCCCGTGATCGACCACTGGTGGCAGACCGAGACCGGCTGGCCCATCGTCGCCAACCCGGTGGGCATCGAAGCCGCTCCCCTCAAGCCCGGCTCGCCGACCCGCCCGCTGCCGGGCTGGGACGTCCGCGTCCTCGACGCTTCGGGTGAGCCGGTGTCCGCGGGCGTGGACGGAGCGATCGTCGTGAGGCTTCCCCTGCCGCCCGGCGCGCTCCCCACTCTCTGGAACGACGACAACCGCTACGTCGCCTCTTACCTCTCCGCCTACGACGGCTACTACCTCACCGGCGACAGCGGCCACATCGACGACGACGGCTACGTCTTCGTCATGGGCCGCACCGACGACGTCATCAACGTCGCCGGACACCGGCTGTCCACCGGCAGCATGGAGGAGGCCCTGGCCGCCCACCCCGACGTCGCCGAATGCGCCGTCATCGGCGTCGCCGACGACCTCAAGGGACAGATCCCGCGCGGCTTCGTCGTCCTCAAAGCAGGCAGCAACCGCGAACCGAGCGAGGTCGAGGCCGAACTCGTCCACCTCGTGCGCGAACGCATCGGCGCCGTCGCCTCCCTCAAGGACGTCACGGTCGTGGCCGCCCTGCCCAAGACCCGCTCGGGCAAGATCCTGCGCAAGACCATGCGCGGCATCGCCGACGGCCACGACGAACCCATCCCCTCCACGGTGGACGACCCCGGCGTCATCGAGACACTCCGCCCAGTCCTCCGCCGCGCCGGTCACACCCCGTGAAGGGCTGACAGCGCCCCGGCCGACCGTGGGCGAGCGCGCCCACCGGACTCCGTGCGGCACGGCCCGCCGGCCAGGGCGGGGGCACCTCTTGAATTATGGGAACCGACGCCCATGCCTTCCTCGGCGATCTCGCTCGGGGTCTCGCACCCCGAGCGGATCGAGCATGGCGTGCCGATCAGCGAGCTCCTTCGCGTCTATCGGCTCGTCCACGCAGGCCTGCTTGATCAGCTCTATACGGAAACGGCCCGTGTCGCCGGGTCCCAGGAGCTGATCGACGCGACGACTCTCCCCCTGAGCGCGATGGCCTTCGAGTACGTCGATCGCACGGCGGAACAGGCTGTCGCGGCCTACCAGAGGGACCGCCGTCCCGGCGTAGCGGAACGTACCAACGCATCACCCAGGATCGGGCCATGGGCGTGCCAGTCCGGAGGCAGATCCCGCACAGGGCGTCTCCCGGATGCCACCACAGAATTCTCGGCGATCCCGCCTGACGGACTGCGCATCGGATCGCCCGACCAGCGACGCAACACACCTGACCCCCCATCAGGACAATCGTCAGATGAGCGTCACGAGCGTCATTCCAGCGTCAAGAGCCGCTTCGACGGCAACCGCCACACACTCCACATGATGCGTCGTCGGGAACAGCTCTACTGATGGCTCCAACCCGTCCCTCCCCGGCCAAGATCAGCCCGCTCCGCAGGGGACACGCCGGACGATACTTTCGAGTGCGTCCGAGGCTTCCCGACCCTCTGTCCGCCGCCTTCCGACTACGCCTCGCATCAACTGGCCGCCCGATATACCCCGTCCGTCCATTTGTCGGTTAGACAGGGCGGACAATACGCGGGCCCGAATTCGACCCGGATTCGACCCGAGCAGTTTGTTCAGAGAGAAAACACAGCCTCTGAACTGCGAAAATATAGAGCGGCAGACGAGTCGGGCTATACGCCGGGTATTCCTGGAGCACCTTTCTGACCTGCGGCTTTATGGGTTCGAACCGGCTGTGACCTGCTAGGACGGGTTGCAGAGGCGATCGGAGGCAGTCAGAGGAAACCGCTCTGATTCAACCCGGGTTCGACCCGAGCTGCTCGGAGCCAGCCAGAGGCAATCACCCTCTGTTTGGCCCCGAATCAGCCGAGGTCAGGACGGTGTCGAACCGGTGAGGACTCCTCTGGCGGCCCTCCGAGTCGTTCTCGGTCGAGCCGCGATGGGGACGCCTGCCTCTGATGCGGGGCCAGGCATACGAAGGCCTCCAGGACGGCAATCCTGGAGGCTTCGCTTGGCACCGATTGGAGGTCGGTTCCGGACCCACCCGTGGTTTTAGCGGGCCTGGGTGGCGTCCACGTCCTTGCGAGACGACCCCACAGTGCCACACCACACCCAGCAGACGGACTCATCCCGACGTCCAATTCACCCGAGCGAGCGACTGGGGCTTCACCGGCTGTCTCCGGCTGCGGCTGACCTGGTTCTGCTCGGAGACCTCACCGGCCGCTACGCGGCGGGAAGCTACAGCAGGCTCGGCTCCGACCGCCGGAGCGTGGTCCTGCGCGCGGACCACCAGGGCGCGGCTGAGCACGGGCACCGGATCACCGCGGCCATCGCCTGCCACGTGGCCCGCGCCGGCGGCACCATCGACCAGCTCACGCAGCTCCTGCTGCACCCCGAGCACGAAGGCGGACGGCACACCCGGCAAATCGCGCTGCGATCCGGGCAGTCGCGCGCCCTGGACTATATCCGTCGGGTGTGGGCCAGCGCCTCGGACACGATCAGCAGCACCACGGCGCTGGGTTCCCGGCACGAGGCGTACGAAGTTCTCGCCGCACTGCGCGACCGGATCGAAACGACGCCGTGGCGCGGGGAGCGTGGACGGACCGCGTTGCGGGTGCTGCGGGCGCACCTGAACTTCGCCGAGATCGCGGGCGGACCCCTGCACCACGCCAGTGAGCGGCAGACCGCGGAGGAAGCCGGGGTCTCCCGCACGACACTGCGGGCCGTCTACGAGACGGTCCTCCGGCCACGGGGCTGGCTGCGGCGTCTCCGTGTGGGCCATGGCCGGGAGGGCTCCACCTGGTACCTGGGCGACGTCAATGTCCCCGGACACGGCGACCACGCTCTGCTGTCTCGTTTCCGGTCCACTCAGTTCCCCCCCGACCCGGCACTTGAGGAGTGGACCACCCCTGAGACGGCCACGACGGCCGACATCGACTCCACCGTCCTCAGCCGTCTCATGGGCCACGACGCCTTCGCCCACCACGCCCTCGGCAGCGCCGCCCTCCTGATCATCAGCGCCCTGCACCAGCACCCCCACCAGACCGTTGCCGAGCTCGTCGGCACCTCCTCGGTCTCCCGCGCCACCACCTACCGGACCCTAAATCTCCTCGCCGACCACGGTCTCGTTCACCACACCGGAGAGACCTGGACCCTTGCACCACATGCGCTGGAGGGCTTCGGTATCCGCCTCCCGGACGACGACAACGGCCACACGCCGGCACAGGGCTGGGCCAAGGTCGCCGAGCAACACAGCACCTGGGGCATCGCGGCCCGGCGCAAGGCCCTGCACGCGGCGGAACGGGCGGCCTACCAGGAGGCACTGGACCGGTTTGCGGAGCACCGCAGCAGGGCCGTGGTGCTCGTCCGCAACGGCCATCAGGTCCTGGTACCCATGCCGCGCCCCGACGAGATCCCGCCCACGTGGCACGCCCCGGACGGGCGCGTCCTCGACCCGGTCACCGGCCGTCCGGCCGCCGACTGGCGGGTCGCCACCGACGGCCGCCTGATCCTCATCACCCCATCCGACCAGCGCAGTTACGACGAGCTGGCCGCCGCCCATGCCGAAGCCCTCAGCGAATGGGAGTCCGTCGCATGAACCCACACCCCCCGGCCACGCCTGGCGCGAGCGAGGCTGTGACGCCCCAGGCCCTGCGCCAGCGGTACGAGTCCGGTGCCACGGTCGACGAACTCGTCACCACAAGCGGCCTGTCCTACGGCACCGTCCTCAACCGGCTGCACGACGCCGGGACCGTCATGCGCACCTCCTGGCAGACCCGCCGGATGCGGCAGAACCCACAAGCCCGCAAGCGCCTCGCGGCCCATCTGCGCACCCTGCACGAGCAGCACGGCGCAACCCTCACCGAACTCGCCACAACGGCGGGAGAGACGAGGCGCGGCGCCCGGCGCCTGCTGATCGAGGCCGGCGGCACCGTGCGCACCACCCAGCAGACCCAGCGGATGCGCACGGCAGCGCGGGCCGCCGAACGGTACAAGGTCGCGCTGTCCCTGCGGGCCCGGTACGAGGACGGCGCCACGGTCCCCGACCTCGCCAGGGAACACAGCTACTCCATCGCCACCGTCTACCGGCTCCTGCACCAAGCAGGCACCCGCATGCGGCCCCAGCACCACCACGGACCGGCCCACGACACGAAGGAGCGGCCATGAGCCCCCGCGTTCTCGCAGGTGTCCCCCGCGGCACCTGGCAGATCAAGAAGGCGGTCGTGCGCCATTCCGGCTGCCGCCGGGCAGCACGGGCACCCCCGTCGTCGGCCCGCTCGACAACCCGCGCATCAAACAACACCCCTTCCCTTCAGGAGATCAAGCACACGTGAGTGAGAACACCCGTCACAAGACCCTGGCCGCAGCCACGGAACACGTCTGGGACGCGTTCGTGATCGTCGTTGGCATGCTCAAGGGCGGCACCGGCAAGACCACCTCGGCCTGGTTCATCGCCCTCTACTACGCGGTCGTCCTCGGCCTGCCCACGTTGCTGCTGGACGCCGACGCGACGAGCCAGTCCGCCTACGACTGGTTCAAGGTCGCCCAGGCCGCCGGCTTCGAGATTCCCGAGAACCTGGTTGTCGAGCGGTACCCGTTCGACGACATCGCCGAGTACATCCGGGTCAAGCGCGCCGAGTTCGGCGCGATCGTGGTCGACGCCGGCGGCGGCAGCGCTCGGATCTTCCACGAGGCTGTTACCGAGGCGAACCTGCTGCTCGTGCCGGTCGCCCCCACCAAGATCGAGCGCCGCAAGCTCGTGGCCACCTTCGACGAGGCCGAGCGCGCCGCCGCCCGCAACGAGCACGGCGTCACCGCCCACGTCGTGATGGTCAAGGCCGACGACCGCACCAGCCTTCCGAGCCGGGCGAAGGACCAGCTCCTGGAGCCCGCCGAGGGCGAGGGCATCGGCCCGGATCGCGACGAGCCGTTCCCGCTCGCCGAGACCACCATCCACTCCTGGGTCCACTACATGGAGGCATTCGGCGAGATCCCGACCGAACTGAGCGAGTACGCCAACCTGATGAAGGAGCTGACCGAGGCATGAGCGTGAACAGCGAGCGGCCGAAGCCGCCGGCCCGCCGCACCGGCGGGCGTGCCCTGGGCGGGGCGAAGAAGAGTCCCCCTCCGCCTCCCCCGGCCGCCGAGCTCACGCACGAGCAGTACGCCGCCGAACAGACCGTCACCCGCGACGAAGGCCGTCCCACCACCGAACCGCCGAAAGGTGAGCCCGCTCCTTCCACCGTCCCCGACGATGCCTCGGAGCAGGGCCGGATTGCAGCAGCGCCCGAAGGGACACAGACGTCCACCCAGCCGACCATCGTGCAGCATGAGCCTCCGGCTGCCGCACCTGCAGCTCCAGCGTTGCGGCCCGCGCAGCCGACCGAACCCGCTGCGCGACACGGCCTCTCCCCCGTCCCGTCCGCGGCTCCTGACGGGACCCCGGCCGCCGAGGTGGCGGTCCGTCCGGCAGCTTCTCCGGTCGCCGCCGATACCGCGTTCCCGGTAAGGACCGAGGGGCCGGGGTCTCACCGGGAGCAGTACGTGCGACCGGAGGCAACACCCAGCGAGGGAACACCGTGGGCTCACGGCCCTGGCCGCCCCAAGGACATCCCTGAGACGGCCGTGATCCTCAACCAGCGCATCATCACGCGCGAGAGCCTCGACTCGTCGGTCCCCGCCGCGTTGAAGCTCAAGAAGCGGATCAAGCGCTTCGCGCTGGACAACGAACTCGACCACCTGCCCATCGGCGACATCGTCTCCGTCGCGCTGGACGAGTGGCTCACCGCCCGCGGCTTCTGACGCGGCGTTCATCTCCCAGGGTGTCCGCGAACGCTTCTCGCGTTCGCGGACACCCGTCCCATCGACTATTCCACTAGGCGGCTAGCTAGTCGACTAGTGGGCCGGACTGGAGCAGCACGTGCCCGATCTCTCGCGCCACGCCCGTCAGCTGCGTGAACTGGCTGACGCTCTCGACGCGCAATCCGACCTGACCGACGACCCGTTGGCGCCTCATCCGGACACATTGGAGGTCATCAGTGGCCGCCATACCAGTCGTGGGCAGATCAACTACGCCGTTCCCGACGCTCTCCAACTGCAGCGGCGCATCCGCCGGTACCACGCGGACCACGGCGTCCAGCACGGTGACATCGTCGCCATAGCGCTCGACGCATTCCTTCGCGCCAAGGGCTACCCTCCCGATCTCACCCCGCCCAAGGCCGAACAACAGTGATCACACCCCCGGGCGAGGTCAGTGAAGTCCTCGAAATGTCCCGGCGCCCGTCCTCCGAGTCTCCTCCCGCATGCGTGCACGGGTCGTTGTCGGTGGTCCCTCCTATCCTGAGTTGACCTGGACCAGGCGTGAAGGACGGAGGATCACTCCATGGGGTGGGACAACAACGCGCGACCTCGGCCTCCCAGATCCGGCCGGGCTGCGGCGGGCACTCCGGTGTCCTTCTCGGAGCACTGATCGGATGCCGCAGCGCAGCGTCCAGCAGCGGGCTGGGTTCCGGGGCGAGGCATTCGTCGACAAGGCCGTCTCCGACGCCGGCCATGTGTGGAACGACACCAAACGTGACTTCGCCATCGACGGTCAGATCGAGTTCGTGGACGCCGATCGGGAAGTCACCGGTGTCGCCGTCCTGGCCCAGGTGAAGGGCACAGAAGTCGGGTTTCGGGGCGCGACCGCGACCGAATTCAAGTTCACGTGCAAGGCCGACCACATCGCCTACTGGCTCCGGCTGGGCCGTCCGGTCGTGCTCATCTGCGTGGACCTGCGTGTCCAGCAGGCGTGGTGGAAACGCGTCGACACCTGGTTCGCCGACCCTGAACGCAAGGCACGTCGCGTCGTCCAGTTCGACACGGCCGCTGACCGCTTCGACCTCGATGCCTTCAGTCAGCTTTCGGCCCTGGGCGTGCCCGCCGGAGAGCCGCTGCCACGCCTTGAAGGAAGCGAACAGCTGGTCTCGAACCTCCTCACGATTGAGGGCTTCGCACCGCTCATCTACGAGGCGTCCACGCCGTGTCGTGACCGCGGCGATGCCTGGGAGCGGATGCGCTCGAACGGCAACCAGTTCGAGAGCGGCTTCGTCCTGGCCGCCGGACGAATCTACTCACTGTGCCGACTGGACGAGGGCCCGCTCGCCGTGCTGTGCGACGGGCCGGTCACCTCCATCCCGACGCAGAACTGGGCGACCGCCGAGGACCCCGACCTGCAGCGGCGCTTCGTTTCCCTGCTGAACTTCACCCTGCGCTCCGCCCACCATTCCGAGCTGGTGTGGCATCCCACGAAGAAGGTCGTCTACATGCAGGCCCCGCCGGACCGATCCAGCCGGAAGATCAAAGGCCGCTACCGCGGCAGCCGCGGACGCGCCTTCTTCACCCCGTACTTCGGCAAGGACGACACAACCAAGATCACCTTCTGTCGTCACTACGCTGCCGGCCTGTACTTCCGCCGCTGGAGCGAACAGTGGTTCCTGGAGATCAACCCCACCTACCACTTCACCATCGACGGCCGACGCGACTCGCTGTACGACGCCGAGTACGTCCAGAAAATCAAACGGCTGGAACGCAACAACGCCGTCTATCAGCTCGTACGCGCCTGGGCCGACTACCTGCAAGGCGATGACACCCTGTTCAGAAGCCGCGATGAGCGCATCCGATTCGGCCAGCTCCTGCAGCTCGACTGCGATGCCGCCATCGACGAAAGCGTCTGGAGTCCGCAAGAACCAGCGCCGAAACCGAGCGTGAACGGGCTGGCCGAGGGACTGTGGGAGCTGCCGCAATGAAAGCACCAGTGCTGCACGAGCCGGAACTGGAGTTCCGCGCCGGAAACCGCCACATCGATCCCCGCTACGGCATCAGCGTGTTCGGCCCCGCCGACGCCGACTCACCTACCGGACCCCGTCAGATCCCCATCGCCCTGGTCGGCCCCGCCCATGCGGTCGACGGCATCCGAAGCTGGCTCCAGCGCTGCAAGAACCACATCGAGGCCAAGGACACCAAACCCGGCCAGGAGAACCTGCACCAGCCGTTCCCCGGCTTCAGCACCGACTCCCCGTTCGGCGCCGAGCTCGTCTTCGATGACACCCTCGTCCGCGAGATCCCCGAACGCCAACTGCGCCGCCTGGCCCGCGCCGACACAGCCTCCGCCACCGCCGACGCGGTCGAGATGTACGCCGACGCCGCCCGGTCCCTGGCCGACACCGGACGCTGCCGCGTCGTGATCTGCGCCCGCCCGGAAGAACTCCACGACCGCGAAGAACACCCGCCGTCAGAGGAGAACAGGGCCGAACGCGAAGAGGATCAGGACGAGCGAGGAACCGGAGGCGACTTCCACGACCTGCTCAAGGCCACCGCGCTCACGCTGCCCGCTCCCCTGCAGCTGATGCGCAAGGAGACCTGGACCGGGATCCCGGCCAGGACCAACGGGCAAACACTCCGCCCCCTGCAGGACGAGGCCACCAGGGCCTGGAACCTGCACACGGCCCTGTACTACAAGGCCGGCGGAACCCCCTGGCGCATGCAGCGCCACAGCTCCGACCTGGCCACCTGCTACGTCGGGGTCAGCTTCTACCGCAGCGCGAACGGAAACGAGCTGCACACCGCCGTCGCCCAGGTGTTCAACGAACGCGGCGACGGCGTCGTCGTCCGCGGCGGCACCGCGCAGATCTCCAAGACCGATCGCCAGCCCCACCTGACGCTCTCCGACGCCCGGCAACTGCTACTGGACGCGCTGGCCGAGTACCGCACCGCTCACGGCCACCAGCCCGCGCGCATCGTCGTGCACAAGACCTCGAACTTCACCACCGGGGAGGTCGACGGCTTCCACGAGGCAGCCGACCTGCGCGACATCGACCATGTCGACCTGCTGTGGATCCAGCGGCGCGGCGCCCCGCACCTGTACCGGACCGGGCAGCTCCCACCGCTGCGCGGCACCAGCGTCCAACTGGACTTGCGTTCCCTGCTCCTGTACACCCGCGGCTCCGTGCCGTACTTCCGGACCTACCCCGGCCTGTACGTCCCCCAGCCCCTGCTGATCCGGCCCGCAACGCTCGGCACAGATCTGCTGACCGCCAGCACCGACATCCTCGCTCTGACCAAGATGAACTGGAACAACGCCCAACTCGACGAACGCGACCCGCTCACACTACGCACCGCCTACAGGGTCGGCTCCATCCTCAAGCACGTCCCCGCCGCGGCCCGAATCGCCACCCGCTACGCCTACTACATGTAGCGCTCAGGACAACCTTCGATCGCATCTGCGCCGTCAAAAACGTCTAAGCAGCGCCCCGGGCAAGGGCCGGTCTCGCACTGCTCAGCGGGCCCGACGGCGGTCTCTGACGCCGGGCCGCTCAGCGGTAGTCGCAATTGGGCGACGAGACGCCAGCCCGCCCATGTTGGGTCCCCAAAAGAGGGAACCGGGGCGGGCAGCTTGCCGGTGGACCGGGGCTGTGCTGGATCGAAACACCACCTCGTCGCCGCTCGAAACGCTGGCAAGGGCCCCAGGATGAAGGTGTATGCGGGGGTCTACGTCAGCCACTCCGTCGAGATTTCCCGTTCGAGATACCTCCACGGATCGTTGCGCAGGGCTGCCGGCAATTGCTCCTCGTCGTAGAGGGATCGGGAGACCTCCTGGCAGACGAACTGGGTTAGCCCCAGGACCGTCAGGCGTAGATGATCCCAGCCGCGGGCGAGGGTCACCACGTCCACGAACCGTTCCCTACTCGGGTCGTCCGTGACGTGCGACAGCGCGTTGCGTCGTGGGCCGAACCGGCTGAAATGGCTGTTGAGTTGGGTGCTGAGGTACTGCGGGAGCAGAGGGCGTGACTCCTTGAGCAGCTCGTTTATGGCCGGGCTGCCTTGCCCCATGGCCGGCTTGAGTGCCTCGGCTATCCCGTAGCCGCGCCAGTATGTGGATGTCTGCATCATCTCGGGCCACGGCTCTGCCATGGCCTCCAGTACGAGGACATGATGCGCAAGCCCGATGAAGGCCGATCTGATGTTCGCGTCGTCCGGTAGCGCTGCCGGAGCGACGGGCCACTCGTAGCCGGGCGAGCCGATGATGCTGGCAAGCGTCCATCCGATGATGACTGGGCTCAGGTCCGGGGGCAGCGGTGTGGTGAGACCGGGCACTTCGGCGAGCGCACGCCGCAGTACGTTCGCTGCCAGCGCGGCGCCCAGTTCTCGGTCTTCTCCTGTGGTGCGCAGTCCGGCCAGGATCCAGGTGGCCAGCTGAGCATGCTCGATCCTGGGCAGCGCGAGGCTGCTGACGTTGTCGGCGTCGGTCGACGGCAGCAATACTTCCCAGTACTCGTTGTACGCGTCAGCCGCAGTGCTGAGCCACGCATGGTCGTAGCCGATCACGGCGAGGCGGTCCTCCAGAACGTCGCGGCGTGCCTCGTCGGCGGCGAGCAGCCGGTACAGCTCGGCGTACACAAGCGGTGAAAGCTCGCACCTCAGCTCGTCCATAGGACCTGTTCCAGCTGTTCGGCCAGCGGTACGTCCGGCTCGGCGTCGCCGTCGTAGTCGAAAGCTTCTCGGGGGATGGGGAAGCTTTCGATGTCCGCGCGCCTCACGGAGGGCACGGTCGACCCGCGCAGGAGGATCCGCCTGGTGGCCTGCCCTTCGCGCCCGTTGAGGTAGTGCGCCAGGGCCGGCCCCTGCGCTTGGTCAAGCAGGCGCAGGACGAAGACATGCGGATCTGCCACGCCCGGGCGCTGGGCAACGGTGGCATAGGAATAGTCGCCCAGGCCCGCGATGAGGAGATCTCCGGGAGCGATGACGGTTGCCCCGGAGGTCTCCGGTTCAACCCATCGGCGGGGTGGCTTTCCGGCGAGGGAACTGACGTCCACCACCGGCAGGGTTCCCGGCACTTCCTCAGGCGCTTCGGCATTCCGGGTCGATCGGGACCGTGCGAGTTCCCGGATGAAGGAGCTGAGAGGCTCGCCGTCGCTCAGGAGGTCAGGGCGGGGCGTCGCAAGCGTGATCGCCCAGTCGTTCCGGACACGAAGATCCGCCGTGGCCCACCAGGTCGACTCCGCGGGCGCCTCCGCCTGATGGGTTCGCTCCTCGATCCGGGCGAGTGCCTGGCGTAGTTGCTGCGTGTGCGCCAGAGGCGGCACCGGCAGCGTCATGTCGAGCAGATCCGTTGTCTTGACAGCTCCCGTGGTCGACCCTGCCGCCAGGAGCGCCCGCCGGGCACACCCGCTCTGGCTGTTGAGTACGGCCCAGATCCACAGGGAGTCGACCGGGGCGAGGGGGCGCAAGGCCGTGAACCGGGAAGAGAACAGTGCCCCGTTCAGCCGGTCGTCGATGAGGAGTGCCGGGCCGGATGCCGACGGGGGCACCAGGACGTCACCTCTTCGCAGCCCGTGCAGGCCGACGGCGAAGACGCTCCCCTGGTACTTGGTGCTGCGCCGACGGATGGCGCCTGTTGACGCCGCCACATTGGCGGGCGTGATGACGGGCGACCCAGCCTTTGTCACCGTGTCCGGCGGCAGACTCGAAGCAAGCTCGCGCAGGGAAGCCAGCGGTGCCTGCGTCGGCCACTGGAATGCGGAAGAAGCCAGCCTGACCGGGTCCCATCCAGGTCCGACCCTGCGCAGGTCAACGACCAGGGACGTACTCATGACTGCCCCAGGCCGCGCGGAGTGGCTGCAGGATTAATGAAGGCGAGTGCTGCGCTCAGAGCCGCGCCCTCCGGCTCCAATTGGTTTTCCCAGTCGTCGCCGAGCTGCGCGACGAATGTCTCCGCCGGCTCCTTCTTGTCAATCGTCATGAGTACGGAAGTGGCTGCCGTGCCGGCCATGGCTCCCCTGGGCAGACCAATCAAGGCCGCCACGTGAAACTCATTGGCCAGAAACGTCCGATACGACGCATAGCGCTCCGACCAGGTGAACCAGCTCGCCACATGGAACACGGCGCGCCCGCCCGCGTTCAGCGCCCGCAGGCTCTTGTCGACTGCTGCGACGTCACCGTCGGTGGTCCTCGATCCGTCCAACAGCGTCTGGTGGTCAGATGAGCGGACACGAAGAGGCGGCGCCGTGACGATAACATCAGCCCCCACGAATTCCGTGCCGAAAGCATCGGCCTCGTCGATTGTCACGGGTAGCGGGGCGCCGTTGCCGATACTGGCGGCTAGGCCGGCGAGTCGTGGATTGATCTCGTAGCCGACGAACCGGGCCGGGGCATCCACTCGGGCGGCACGGTCGAGAACGGCCCACAGGAACGAGCCGGTCCCGCAGAACGGGTCCAGGACGGTCCCCGTCACACGCTGTTCGGCCAGCGCGGCAACCGCGGAAGCGATCACGGGGTGGGAACTGGATTCAGAACTGCCGCGGGAGGCAAACTCGATCAGTGCCGAACGTTTGGCACGCCACAGCACATCCGGTCGCACAGGAAGAAGCCCGCCGTCCGGCAACTCGATACCGGACTGCTCCGTCTCTGCCAGGACCGTCCGGGCGGGAAAAGCGTCGCCGGCACGCGCCCCGGAACTGCGAAGACGATCGGCCTCGAACCAAAGGCGCTGCACCAGCAGGGACGTCGCGAGCTCCTCGTCGGTGAGCAGACCCCGCGCACCGTACTCAGGAGGCGTCGGACCATCGACAGGCTCCAGGGACCGGACACCGCGGTCGGCCTTGAACCATTCGCCGTTGACAACTGCGTAATGGTCGACCGTACCCATGACGTCCCGGCTACGGGCAAGGCCGGGCAGAGCCAGCTCGGGCCGCTTCAGCCGCCCGCTCTTTACCTCGACAACCGCCCACGGCACCAAGTCCCCATCGGCGTTGGCGGCCCAGGCCAGCACATCAGGCCGCAAGCTCGACAGCTTCTCAAGACGCGGCTGCACCTGCAGAAGCGTGTAGCCCGCAGCTCGAAGCACGGACCGTACGTCAGCCGCCCCCACGTTCCTGTCCGACACCGTCCCCCCTCTCCCGATCAAGCCAGCCGAGAAAGGTATCGCGCCCACTCGACCACTACAACCCGAAGCCGCCGTCGCTCTTCCAGGACAGTGGCACGTGCCCTGCCGAGTGCGGCTGGCAAGGGCGCGCTACTCAGGAATCGACGATACCTGCAGCTCGGATTCGCCCCCCAAGGGTTTGTTCAGCAGATAAACATGCCATCTAAACTGAGGAAATATGGGGTGGTGGCCGCCAGTGGTCGTAGCGGTGGCCGATCCGACCATCCGCGGCTTCAGCGGCGTGGCCGTCCGGGCGCTACTGGTAGACGGTGGTGATCGGTTCCGAGACGCTGGCTCCGCTGCCGGGAGCGGCGTACGAGATGGTCCACACGGCGGCTGTCTTGTTCGGATAGCCGTACAGGTAGCCGCCGTTGTCGCACCCGTAGTTCAGGCGCTGCCCCGCCAGCGTTGCGGTGCCGCCACCGGCGAACGAGCAGCGGGCACCGTTGGTCAAGACGAGGGTGATCGGTTCGATGTCGGGTCCGCCCGGCATGTGGTTGTTGTTGCCGGGAAAACCCTCGGGGACCGACAGTTCGACCATGCGGTCGGAGGCTCCGTCCAGGCACAGTGCGCTGGTGTCCGAGGGATTGGAGTCCGGGGAGAAACAGGGGTCGAGGATCCGGTCGCCGGCGGTGCAGCGCCAGGCGTCCGTGCGCATCGTGGATTCGGCGGTCCCGAAGCAAGAGCCGCTGGCACGGTCGGTGATGGTGATGCCGGTTGCCGGGGTGCCGCCTGGGGACCAGGGGCTGAGGGTGATCACCTGGGTCTGCGTCGGCGCGGACGACGCCGCGGCGGTCGGGGTCTGCGACTCGGTGACGGCGGAACGGGCGGGAGGCGACGTGGTCCCAGCCGGTGTGGCGCCAAGGGTGGAGCGAGCCGCGGCCGGCTGCGGGGAGTGGGTGGCGCGCGCTGAGGCGTGGCCCGGGTCCAGCGCGAACCAGGTCCCTGTGGCGGCCGCGGCGAACACGGTGGCCGCGACGACGATGAGCCAGGCGCGGCTGTAGGGAGGGCGTATCGCGGAAGCCGGCCATGCGGGGTCTTCGACGGTCGGGGGATGCCACTGCTCGGCGATCAGGTTCGGGACCTCGGTCGGCCGGTCATGGACATTCCCGAGGACCTGAGTCGCCTGCTCGCCAAGCAGCTCGGCGGTCTTCTGCGCCACGACGGCGGACGACGGCCGATGGCCCGGGTCTTTGGCGAGGCACGCCGTCACCAGGCTGAGCATGTCGTCGGGGACACCGTCGAGGTCCGGCTCGGCGCTGAGGACGCGGAAGGCGACGGCCTCGGCGTTGCCGGTGCCGAAGGGGTGGCGGCTGGTGGCGGCGAAGGCGAGCAGCGCACCCCAAGCACAGACATCACCTGGCGGCCCGGCGGTGCCGTCTCGGTAGTATTCGGGGCTCAGCCAGCCCGCGGTCCCGGTGAGCATGCCGGTACGGGTGACAGCGGTGCCGTCGGCGACGTGAGCAATACCGAAGTCCAGCACCCGCGGCCCGTCCGGGGCCAGGATCACATTCGCGGGTTTCAAGTCGCGGTGGACCACCCCGGTGGCGTGCACGGCCGTGAGCGCTCCGGCCGTCCCAGCGGCGAACAGGTGCAGCTGGATCCCGGCCAGCGGCCCGTGCACCGCCGTGTGCTCTGCGAGCGTCAAGCCGGGTACGTAGGCCGTTGCCAGCCACGGGATGTCCGCGTCGGGATCGGCCTCCAGCAGCGGCACCAGACACGGACCCGACACCCGCCGCAGAACCTGCACCTCGCGCCGGAACCGGGCCCGGAATTGATCATCCGCGGCCTGCCCGGTGTGCACGGCCTTCACCGCTACCCGCTCGCCCCGCTCCCCGACCGCGGCGTACACGGTGCCCATCCCACCCGCGCCCAGCACCCCGACCACCCGGAAGCGCCCGATCCGAGCCGGGTTGGAAGCACGACGAGCAGCAATCCGCGACACCGACGAGACCCCCGCCGAGAGCGATTGTGGACGAGATGTGAACCCTAGCGGGGATCGGGGACGCCACAAGTCTGTTGCCCTCGGATGGGATCCGCCCACGCCTTGCTCCCCCGGTCTGCGCACGACATCCGGCCCGCTCCCCACCATGCTTGCCACACGCCCGCCCAGCGGTGGGACTGTTGCTGCTCCGCACAGAGCCAACCACGCGCTCTCTAAGGCGGCAGCCGGGGCATCGGCAAGGCGCTGGTGGAAGAGCTGTACGTACGCGGTGCGCCCAAGATCTACGCCACGGCCCGCGACCCGCACACCGTCACCCACCCCGACGCCGTCCCGGTGGCGCTGGAGGTCACCGACCCGGCCTCGATCGCGGCGGCCGCCGCGCAGGCACAGGATGTCACCGTGCTGATCAACAACGCCGGTGCCTCGGTCGGCGCGTCCTTCCTCGACTCCCCCGTCGACGACGTACGCCGGGAGTTCGAGACCAACTTCTACGGCCCGCTCCTGGTAGCCAGGGCCTTCGTACCGGTCATCGAGCGCAACGGCGGCGGCCACCTCCTCAACGTGCACTCCGTCCTGTCATGGATAGCCCTCGGCGGCTCCTACAGCGCCTCCAAAGCCGCCCTGTGGTCGCAGACCAACTCCCTGCGCCTGGAACTGCAACCGCGCGGCATCACCGTGACCGGCCTGCACGTCGGCTTCGTCGACACCGACCTGACGACAGGCGTCGACGCACCCAAGTCCTACCCCCGCGACGTGGCCGCCCTCGCCCTCGACGGCATCGAGACCGGCGCCCACGAGGTCCTCGCCGACGACATCTCCCGCCAGGTCAAGGCAGGCCTGGCCGCCGACCTCGCGGCACTGTATCCCCAGCTGGCCAAGTGAGCCCTTACACGCAGGAAGACGGGGGCATGCCCACCCAGGACGCGCGTCTAAGCCGCGGGCTCCGGCCCGCGGCTTGACCGCCCTTCACCTCTCGAGTACGACGGCGAGGCCTTGGCCGACGCCGATGCAAATTGCCACGACCGCGATGCCGCTGCCCCGGCGGGCGAGTTCGTGGGCCGCGCGACCGATGATGCGCCCTCCGGACGCTCCGAGCGGGTGCCCCATCGCGATCGCCCCTCCGTGCGCGTTCACCTTCTGCGGGTCGAGGTCGCTCCACAGACGCAGACAGGCGAGCGACTGCGCCGCGAAGGCTTCGTTCAGCTCGACCAGATCGACGTCGGCCCATGTGCGCCCGGCGCGGGCGAGTGCGCGGTTGGCCGCTTCGGCGGGAGCGACTCCGAAGATGTCGGGGTCGTTGCCGAACGCCGCGCGGGCGGCGATGCGGGCGAGGGGTTCGCCGTCGAGCACGCCCTCGCGGGCGACGAGCACGGCGGAGGCGCCGTCGTTGATGGGCGACGAGTTCCCGGCGGTTACCGTGCCGCCCGCGGCGAACGCGGGGCGCAAGCCGGCGAGTACCTCGACGGTGGATTCGTCGCGGATGCTTTCGTCGCGGGCGAGGTGGTGGCCGTCGACCTGGACGATCTCGCGGTCGAAGGTGCCGTCCGCCCATGCGCGGGCGGCCAGGCGATGGCTGCGCGCCGCGAACACGTCCTGCTCCTCACGTGAGATCCGGTGGATGCTGGCGAGCTTCTCGGCACTCTCGCCGTTGGAGATTGTCCATTCCTTGGGCAGGCGGGGGTTGACCATGCGCCACCCGATCGACGTGTTCCACATCGTCTGGTTGCCCGCGGGAAAGGGCTTGCTGCTCTTCTCGACGACGTACGGCGCGCGGCTCATCGACTCCACGCCTCCCGCGAGCACGATGTCGGCATCTCCTGCCTCGACAGCTCGCGACGCCTGGATGACGGCCTCGATAGACGACCCGCACAGGCGATTGACCGTGACGCCCGGAACCGAGGTGGGGAATCCGGCCAGCAGCGCGCCGAAGCGCGCGACGTCGCGGTTGTCCTCGCCGGCCTGGTTCGCATCGCCGAAGATCACGTCGTCGATGCGCGCGGGGTCGAGCCCGGTGCGCTCGACGGTCGCGCGCATGACGATCGCGGCGAGGTCGTCGGGGCGCACGTCGGCGAGGGCCTTGCCGTACCGTCCGAAGGGGGTACGAACGGCGTCGTACACGAAGCTCGCGGGCATGTCAGACACCTTCCAGGGTTGCCGCAGCGTCGGGGGCGTCGGCGAGGTCGAGGCCGGTCAGGGCGGCCAGGGAGTCCACCGTGTTGTCGCCGAACGTCTCGCGCACGCGCAGTCCGTCGGGCGTGACGTCGAACACCGCGTGATCGGTGTAGACGCGGGTCACGCAGCGCACTCCGGTCAGCGGGTAGGTGCAGGCGGCGACGAGTTTCGGCGTGCCCTGCTTGGTGAGCAGGTCGGTCATCACGTAGACCGACTTCGCGCCGATCGCGAGATCCATCGCTCCGCCGACGGCGGGAATCGCGCCGGGCTCGCCGGTCGACCAGTTCGCGAGATCGCCGGTTTCTGACACCTGGAAGGCGCCGAGCACGCATACATCCAGGTGTCCGCCGCGCATCATCGCGAAGGAGTCGGCGTGGTGGAAGTACGCCGAGCCCGGCAGCGCGGTCACTGGCTGTTTGCCGGCGTTGATCAGGTCGGGGTCGACGGTGCCGGGCTCGGGCGCGGGCCCCATGCCGAGCATTCCGTTCTCGGTGTGCAGGACGAACTCCGTGTCGCCCGGCAGGTAGTTGGCCACAAGGGTGGGGGCGCCGATACCGAGGTTCACGACCGATCCCTCGGGGATGTCGGCCGCGATGCGACGAGCGAGGTCGGTGCGGCTGATGCGTGTGCTCATCGGCTCTCCTCCTGTGCCAGCGGGCTCCCCTCGATGTCGACTCCGCCGACGAACGCTCCTTCGTCGAGCCAGCGGCGTTCTCCCACGGCGACGACGTGGTCGATGAAGATGCCGGGCGTCACAACGGTCTCGGGGTCGATAGCGCCGAGCGGCACGATCTGGTCGACCTGGGCGATGGTGGTGGCCGCCGCGGCCGCCATGATCGGGCCGAAGTTGCGGGCGGTTTCACGGTAGACGAGGTTGCCCCAGCGGTCGGCCCGCAGGGCGCTGATCAGGGCGACGTCAGCTCGGATCGGGTATTCGAGCACATAGTCGCGGCCGTCGATCGTGCGCACCTCCTTGCCCTCCGCGAGTTGCGTGCCCACGCCTGTCGGCGAGAAGAACGCGCCGATGCCGGTGCCGGCGGCGCGGATGCGTTCGGCGAGATTCCCCTGCGGCACGAGCTCTAGCTCGATGTCTCCAGCACGGTAGAGACCGTCGAACACCCACGAGTCGCTCTGCCTCGGGAACGAGCAGATGATCTTGCGTACTCTTCGCGCCGCAAGGAGTGCGGCAAGACCCGTGTCGCCGTTGCCCGCGTTGTTGTTGACGACGGTCAGGTCGCGTGCTCCATGGGCGATGAGTGCGTCGATCAGCTCCACCGGCTGGCCCGCGCGGCCGAATCCACCGATCATCACGTTGGCGCCGTCACGGATTCCCGAGACGGCGGCCGCGGTGTCCTCGACGGTCTTGTCGATCATTGTTCCTCCACGCGTTCGGGCATCGCGCGACCTCTCAAGCGATTTCACATAGCCAGCCCGCGTGGTGAAGGTGCATGAAGATCGACACCTTTCGATGCAGGCATAGCATCTATGCCTATGTCATATCACGCCGTGAGCGCCTTGGGCAGGCTCGATGAGCGTGAGGTGCAACGCCCCCGGCCCTACACTCACCGCGCGATGCCGGGGGCTCGCCGGTGCGTCGACCGCACGGCGCCGCCGTTAGGGTCTCCTCGGGGGCGATCTCGCTCTCCTCGCGAATGAAGACTGGAGCTAATAAGCTATGCCTATGTCTGAACTCGCGAGCGAACGCTATACCGACCGCATCGCCACCGGACCGCTCATCCTCGTCCAGGAGGTCCTGAACACCCGCGCGGCCGGCAAGCCCGCACTCGAGGACCTGCTCTCCACGCCGGATTCCGCGACGTCGTGGCTGTCCGGCGCGCTGGACGAATGGAGCCGACGTACCGGGGCGGAGGCGCCGACTATCGAGGTCGATGAACCGGGGCTGGTGCGGCTTCAGCAGCTACGCGCGTCGCTGCAGATGACGGTGTCGGGTGCGGTGCGCGACGCTCCGGTCCGATCCGCACCGAAGGGGGTGAGCGGCGCGCTGGAGGTGCGGATCGACGCCGATGGCGTCTTCTCGGTGGCGCCGCGCGGCAAGGACGTCGCGTGGGTCGTCGCGGCCGTGCTCAACGAGATCACGAACGCCCAACTGACCGGTACGTGGCGCCGCTTGAAGATGTGCCGCAACCGGGTCTGCTCGGTTGCCTTCTATGACGGCACGAACCCGAACAACGGCGTCTGGCATGACGTGCGCGTCTGCGGCAACGCCGTGAACCTTCGGGCCTCGCGGCAGCGTCGGGCGGCCGCGCGCGCGTAGCGCGCAGCAGGCCGCCCGACCGACGGGCCGCCTGCTCAGCCCTTCGCCGCCCGGCAGGAGCCCCACAGCGCACCGGGATTGATGCGCGAGGGGTGACGCTCCAGCATGTATTCGTAGAGTTCGAGGGTGCTGCCGGTGCGCCGCACCCCGGTGTTGAAATCGAGGATGTAGCGGCGGGTCTCCTCGATGTGACGGGGATCGTCATCGGCGGTCTGATCCTTGTGTCCCGCGACGATCGCGGTCGGCGCCAGCGCCTCGACCGTGTCGAGAGCCCTCAGCCATTCGTCTCGCCCGTCCGCGTCCGAGGCCGCGAGCATGAGGTGCACGTTGTTGTAGATCACGTCGCCGGCGACGATCAGCCCCAGGTCGGGCACGTGCAGGCAGGTGGTGTTGTCGCTGTCGGTGTGCCCGAGGCGGACGGGGCGGACCTCCGCCCCGCCCACGGTCAGGACGTCGCCCTCCAGCGGTTCGGCGAGTACGAGTCGCTCGGGGATCTGCTCGGGGAACCAGGCGCGCCAGACCGCCTTGAGGACCTCCGGCGAGGACTGGTAGGCCATGTCCTCGACGACCTCGGGAAGCGCGAAGGCGCGCGCAGCGGGGTACTGCTCCAGTACCGCTCCGAGGCCGAACCAGTGGTCCCCGTGGCCGTGTGTGACGTACACGCTCGTCACCGGAGCCGCCCGCTCACTGAGCCACCGCAGCAGGCCCTCCGACTGCGCGATCGTGAAGAGCGGATCCACCAGCAGCGCCTCTCCCCCGTTCGAGATGAGAATGCTCGACGTCGGTGACCAGGAACGCTCGGTGAGATCGGGCGGCACGTCGGAGTTGGTGGTCGGCATGCCGTCCGCGACATGCACGGCGTAGGTCAAGGCGTTCGACGTCATCGGTGGACTCCTCGGATTCTCTGATGGTCGCTCCCACTCCGACCGGAACGCAGAGGAAGCCGGAAGGCCCGGTCCTCGTTCGGTCGATCACAGAGCGATGACATTGACGCAAGCATAGACCCTATGCTTACGTCATAGAGCTCGCGTCGGCCAAGGATCTCGAGAGCCACCGGCTCCGGTTCGTCGCCGCAAGAGAGCGATCGTCAAAGGAGACACGAGATGAACAGCCCAGCGACGCAGACGCCGACCGCGGTGCTCGTCCACGGATACCTGGACGACGGCGCCATCTGGAACAGCGTCCGCACCGTCCTCGACGAGCGGTCGATCCCCTCGATCGCGTTCGAGCTCGCCGGCATGGGTGCGCGCGCCTCGGACCACGGGCCGTTCACGCTCGCCCGCTGGGCCGACGACCTCGAGCGCGTGCTGCGCGCGACGGAGGGCCCCGTTGTGCTCGTCGGCCACAGCATGGGAGGCCAGATCGCCGAGCTCGTCGCCGCTCGCCTGGCCGATCAGGTGCGTTCGCTCGTTCTGGTCAACCCGATCCCGCTGGCCGGCACTCACCTCCCCCCGGAGCAGATCGCTCCCTTCCAGGCACCGGACCTCGGACTCGATGCGCAGCGCGCCTTCCGCGGTGCGCTCGCCACCGCGTTCCCGGACGAGGAGAACGACCGGCTCGCCCAAGTCACGCTGCACGTCGACCCGTCGACGATCTCCGACACGGCGACGGCATGGAACAACGGCCACCCGGACGGACAGCAGCCCAGCAAGTTCCCCGGGCACGTCACCGTCCTGCGCGGCGAGCACGACCCTTTCGTCACGGAAGAGGTCGTCTCCGCGTATGTCGCGCCCCGCTTCCCCGGCGCCGCCTCCCAGACGATCGCCGGCGCGGGTCACTGGGCGCACGCCGAGAACCCGGCCGCGGTCGCCGCCGCCATCGCCACGGTCGTCGAGGAGATCGCCTCCAACCCCGCCGACGGCCGCCCGGCCCAGGCATGGACGGCCGCGTTCGAGCAGCGCACCCAGGAGTCCTTCGCGGCGGCGCTCTCACCGAACGTACGGATGGAGGCCAGCGCGCTGGCCAAGCCGGTCGAGCGCAAGGAGCACGTCGAGGCCCTCATGGCCGCGGTGAGCGCCGTGTACGAGCGGCTGGAGTTCGTCCGGAAGGCGCAGGACGGCCCGCGGACGTACCTGGAGTGGGAGGCCGCCGCGTTCGGCGGCTTCGCGATGAAGGGGATCACGATCCTCACGCGTGATGACGAAGGGCTCATCACCGAGATCGCCATCCACCACCGGCCCATCGGCGCCGTGCTGCAGATCAACGCGAAGGTCGGGGGACCCCTCATCGAGGCCGGCCTCATCCCCGCCGAGTACTTCAACTTCACGGAAGGCGAATGACCATGACCGAACGCATCGACGTCGAGTTCACGGCGGACGGGGATGTGACTCTGCGCGGCTGGCTCTACCTGCCGGACGCCGAGGGCCTGCGCCCCGCGATCACGATGGCGCACGGATTCGGCGGCAACCGGGAGATGGGCCTCGACCCGTACGCGCGCAAATTCGCCGACGCCGGGTTCGTGGTGCTCGTCCACGACCACCGCACGTTCGGCGCCAGCGACGGCGAGCCCCGCAACGACGTCGACCCGTGGCGTCAGATCGCGGACTGGCGCCGCGCGATCAGCTTCCTGGAGGCCCGCCCGGAGGTCGACGCGGACCGCATCGGAGTGTGGGGCACAAGCTTCGCGGGCGGTCATGCGATCGTGCTCGGCGCGACCGACGTGCGGATCAAGGCCGTGGTGTCGCAGGTGCCCACCATCAGCGGATTCGAGCAGTGGCAGCGCAAGGTCCCGCCGGAGCGCATCGCCGCCTTCGAGCTCGCCCAGGCCGAGGACGAACGCGCCCTGGCCGCCGGCGGTGAACTGCGGTACCAGACCTCCATCGGCGATGATCCGGCTGACCCGGCCCTGTACCCCAGCCCGGACGCGGTGCGCTTCTACCACGACCTGGTTCCGCCGGGCCGCGAGAACAACACGGTGACGGCGCGCTCCAGCCGGGCCGCGCGGCTGTACGAGCCAGGCGTATGGATCACTCGGGTCTCCCCCAAGCCGCTCATGATGATCGTCGGGACCGGCGAGACGGTCATCCCGGCCGACATCCAGCTGGCCGCCTTCGAGCGGGCGCTGGCCCCGAAGGAGCTGGTGCTGCTGCCCGGCGGGCACTTCGACGCCTACAAGGTGCACTTCGAGGAATCCAGCGGCGCCGCGCTGTCGTGGTTCCAAACTCACCTCGCCCCGGTCCCGGCCTCAACCGGCTCGTGAGACAGAGGCGGTTCCGGCCACTGCTGGAACCGCCTCCCCAGGCGGGTGACCGCCGCCTCTCTCCCCGGCGGAGCGCTTCCGGAACGTGGCTGCCACGGTCACGCGCCACCTGGCACGGTCGGCCACGAGATGGGCCTCGTCGAGTGCCGTACCAACCCGTTCACCGCCGCCGTGTGTGTAGCCAGCGCGGACGTGCAGAAGACCCGTCGCGGGCGGCGGCTGTAGCGCTTGGGGCGGTGCAGGTTGCAGTGCTCGCGCCAGCATCTGAGGCGCGCCCGCGGCGATCGCGGTCGGCGAGCGTCCGCAGGACAGCCGGTTGGCGAGCGGAGAGTGCCTCGGAGGCGGCCTGTTTCTCCAGGCTCCGACCGCATCGCCGACACGGGGTCACGCCACAGCGCCCCGATTTCCACCACCTCATCACCACCGTCAGCGGGACGCTGAAGCAGGAGGTCGACTTCACCACGTACGACGCGATCCCCGATAGCTGGTTGTGGGTCCGTCCGGGGCAAGCCCAGAGGTGGGGGGACCTGAGCGAGGTCGAGGGGCATCTCGTGCTCTTCGAAAGCGACTTCCTCGATCCGGCCACGGTGGTCGCGGCGCGCTTGGAGACGCCGGGCAGCCCGGTGCAGTACGACGCCGTCGACGTCCACGGCGTCGATCTGGCGATCGAGCACCTCTGTCACGAGTTCGGTGCCGTCGGCGACAGTCCGCTCGACGTGCACATCGCCGTCCTGCGACACCTGCTGTCCGTGCTGGTGCTCCGGCTGGCCGACCAGCCGAGTGGGCTTCCCGGCACTACGGAAGACAGCGCCACCTTCCGCCGATTCCGCGAGGCGGTCGAGCGCGACTTCGCCAAGACCCGTGAGGTCGCTGACTACGCCAGAAACCTGAGCTACTCCCCGCGCACGCTCACGAGGGCAACCGCATCCGCGGTCGGTACCAGCGCCAAGGGGTTCATCGACGAACGAGTCATGCTGGAGGCCAAGCGCCGCCTGGCCCACAGCGACGAGCCCGCCGTCCGTATTGCCGCACACCTCGGCTTCAGCAGTGCCACCAACTTCAGCAAATACTTCCAATCCCGAGCCGGACAGAGCCCGATCCAGTTCAGGAACGCGTCCCGACAGGTCTCACGTCCGCAAAGGTGAAGCCCTGACGCTACGGACGTGCCTCCTGCGGATTCGGCTCCCTCTTCCGGCAAGGGCGTGGCGAAACGAGTCGACTCCGGGGTCCACCCAGTGGGACGTGCATCACCGACCTGGCGGACTGCTTTCAGTCGTCGGCCCCTGCGGTGAGCTCCGTCCGCGTGTCCGGGCGAGGTCGCCGGGGCACACGGACGGACCGATGGGCGGCTCGCCGAGGGCCGTTCCGACCCGTGTGCCGCAGCGGCCGTGATCCGGCGTGGTGAAAGCGAGATCCCACCCACCAGCCGAGGAACCTACTGGAACGCAAAGGGGCGTTCTGTTCTCGTTGAACGCCCCTCAGATTCAGAACATCGTGTTGTCGTTGGCGGAAGTGGCCGGCACGTCCTGAAGCACGTCCCAGTGCTCGACGATCTTCCGGCCCTGTACCCTGAACAGATCCACGACCGACTGCCCGCGCTCGCCGGGCGCCTTCACGTAGTGACTGTGGACGGCGACCAGATCGCCCTCGGCGACAACGCGCTTGCGGGAGACGGTCAGCTCCGGGAACGCCCGGAAGAACGCCCCGAGCCCCTCCCGTGCACCGGCCACACCATCCGCGATGCCGGGATTGTGCTGGTGGTACCCGGCGCTCCAGTACAGGTCGAGCGCGGAGAGATCCTTGTCGACGATGAGCCGGTCGAATGCCTTGGTGACGAGCGCTTTGTTGGCGGCTGTGAGCGAGCGCGGACCAGGTTGCCCGGTCTGCGGCCGACTGACGGTGGAGAACATGTCGTTTCCGTTGACGCTGCCGTCGGGGACGTCCTGCAGGGTGTCCCAATGCTCGGCGATCTTGCCGTCCAGGAACCGGAAAATGTCCATGACGGCCGAGCCTCGACTTCCCGGCGTCAGTACGAGGTTGGAGTGCACCACGACGAGGTCGTTCTCGGAGATGACCCGCTTGACGTCGTACTCGGTGTCGGGGAACTGCTGATGCAACCCGGCAGCGAAGTTCTTCAACGCCTCGGCGCCATCGGACGCGAGGGGGTTGTGCTGGATGTAGTCGGCCCGCACGAACCTGTCCACGATCTCGGTGTCACCCCGCTCGAACGCTTCCTTGAGGACGCGTACGGCAACGGTCTTCTGGTAGTCGAGCCGGGCGCCGCCGTCGACGTGCCCGATGGCGTGACCCGCGCTGACGGGCGGCGAGGCAAAGGCGGGTACGGTCGCGGCGCCCAGCAGGGCGGACGTGGCGACCGTGGCGACGAGGACGCGACGGGTGGTCATGCCCCGGCTGGGCATGTGGGAAGTCACGATGTTCCCTCTCTTGGGACTTGGGCGCTTTCCTGGAAGGTCGGACAGACTCAATTCCTGGGGCCGAACATGTAGGCGTTGGCGACGTCGATGAGGGCTGCGCCCTGGTAGGCGGGGTAGCGCTCGGTGATGGCCTTCTTGTAGGCGTCGCCGTCGTCACCGAGCAGCTCCCGGCCGGCGTTGACGTAGTCGGTGAGCTCGGCCCAGACGGCTGGGGTGGTCGGCTTGCCGTGGCCGGGCAGGATGGTGTCGTACTCGGTCTCGGCCGCGAAGCGGTCGATGTTGGCCTGCCAGCCGTCGAAGTCCTTGTCCAGGAACCACAGGTGGGTGTGGTTGTAGACGACGTCCTGAGCGACCAGGACACCCTCCTCGGGCAGCTTGATCACGAGGGTGGTGTGGATCTCGCCGCCGGTGACCTTCTCGAACACGAACGGGATGCCGTCGATGACCTCGGTGCCCGGGGTGATCTCCACGGTCGGAGTCATGTCGGCGAGCGGGATCGCGGTGCCGGTGGGCAGATCTGTCTTGGCGCCCATGGCGACGATCTCCGCGGTGGTCTCCGGCAGGGCGTGCACCGGGACGCCGAAGCGGGCCGCGCCCTGGTAGTGGTCCGGATGCGCGTGGCTGATGACGAGGCGGTCAAGGGGCTTGCCCAGGCTCTTGGCGTAGGCGACGACCTCGTCGGCGTAGGCCAGGACGAACTGCGCGTCGACGGCGATGATCCGCGACGGCGTCTCGATCAGCTGGGTGGTGACGCCCAGGCCGTCCTCGGGCGAGACGTAGCTGTGGATGCGGACCTGGCCCTTGTCGATGACCGTGAGGGTGCCGTGCATGACTGTGCTCCTGTCGGAATGTGGATGAGCGGTGATGAGGGGACGCGGGCAGGGGCGGATCGCTGACGGCCGGCTCGCGACCGGCTATCGGCCGCAACGGACACAGCCGGCTTTCCGCTGGCTTTCCACTCCACGGGCCCGCGCCCCTGGAACAACTCCATACTGGGCCGGAACCGAAGGTCCAGCGAGGTACGCTGCGGTCTCGTGATGGTCCACAGGCGACAAGCGCGGCAGAAGCATGGTCGGCGGGAGACGGGCCTGCCGAAGGTGGTTTTCCAACCTCCGGCCGGAACCCCTGCGGGCATGGAGGTCATGACCCTGGCCGACTTCCGCGACCGCACCCGTGACTGGCCCTGGCACATCGCCACCCCGCACCGGCAGGACTTCCACGCCCTGATGCTGGTCACCGCCGGCACCCTGCGCCACCGCGTCGACTTCACCGGGTACGTACTGCCGCCCGGTTCCTGGCTGTGGATCCGGCCCGGCCAGGTACACCAGTGGCAGAACCCCGACCAGGCCGAGGCCGTCCTGATCTTCTTCCAGGAGGACTTCGTCGCCCCCGAAACCGCGGAACTGGCCGGGCTCGGCACTGGCACCGCCCCAATGCCCTTGTACAGCCCCGATCCTTCGGAGGCCCCCGTACTGGCAACTGCGGCCGAGCAACTGGCCGCGGAGTTCTCCCAGTGGGACCGCCATCCGCTGCCGGTGCACACCGCCCTGCTGCACCGCCTGCTCGACGTCGTACTCCTGCGCCTGGCCCACCTGCAGCAACACGGCCAGGCTGAGGAATCCGCCCCCGAGCCCTTCCTGCGCTTTCGCGACGCTGTCGAACGAGGTCTCTCCCGCACTCATCGCATCGACGACTACGCCCGCGAACTCGGCTACTCCACCCGCACGCTCACCCGCGCCACCCAGACCGCGGCGGGCCTCAGCGCCAAGGACTACCTCGACCAGCGCCTCACCCTGGAAGCCAAGCGGCTCCTCGCCCACGGCACCGAACCCGCCTCCACCATCGCAGCCCACCTCGGCTTCACCAGCGCCACCCACTTCGGCAAGTTCTTCCAACGCCACACCGGCCAGACCCCCCTGGCCTTCCGCGCCTCCCAACGTGCGTCGCCGCCTGCGTAGCCGCCCACGCCAGCTGACTGCGTGAACGAGTTCGGCGCGGTCTCCTTCGGGCGCCGGCCCGTTGGAGTCACGAGCAACAAGTTCCATTCCCGTGGGCCAAAAGCCTGACTGGCTCAGCCTCCGAACACCTCCGGCGGCACGCCCAGTTCCTTGGGTCCGACAAGCCCGAACGAGGGGCCTCGGGTGAGCCAGAGCAGCATGGGCAGGGCACGGTCGGGGTGTCGGCGGCTCATTTCGCGGGCGATGTCGGCGACGGGTACCCGTGGCTTGGCCACCTCCTGGTAGTCCTCCAGCCAGGCGCGGGTGTCGTCGATCACCTCTTCCCCGCCCACCGGGCCATGGCCCGGGACCACGATCCGGTGTTCTCCCAGCGCCTGGACCTGATCCAGGGCGGTGAGCCATGACGCGGGGTTGTTGGTGTCCGCCATGTAGCAGTGCGAGTGGTGGTTGAGCAGGTCCCCGGCGATCACGGCTTGCGCGTCGGGCACGTGGAAAGCGGTCGCGTGGACCGTCTCGGCCACCGGGAGGTCCACGAAGACCACCGGGTGCCCCTCCAGGGAATAGCTGTCCCCTGTCAGCGGCTCGGGCACCGGCATCTCGTCCGGGATCTGGTCGCCGTAGGCTTCCTGCCAGTGCAGGCGCTTGGCCGGCCACTCCAGGATCCCGTCGATGACGCCCTGCCGGGCCAGGATCGGGGCGCCCGGGAAGGCGGAGGCGATCTCACCCATGCCGCCGTAGTGGTCCGGGTGCGCGTGCGTGATGAAGACCGCCTTGAGCTGCTTACCGCTGTCACGGACGCGCTGGGCGAGTTCGCGTGCCTCGCCGATGACGAACTGCACGTCGATCAGGATCGCGTCGTGCTCGCCGCTGATGAGGACGCAGTTCGGCGACAGAGCCGCTTCGGAACCCGCGAACACATCGAAACGAAGCCCGTTCCGCTGCTCCGAGAAGATAGTGGTGATCATGGGTCACTCCTCTCTGACCGACCCTTTTCGCGCCACTCGATGCATGGCATCCTCTGAGCCGTGCGGTAACGCTAAGGAAACCTGGGAATCCATGACATGACTGGGAGCGCGCCGTTTTCGGCACCACAGCGCAGCTACGAAGCCGAAAGGCGTTTCACCACGCTCGGCCTGGACCATGACCCGTGGGACTACTGGAGCGAGGTGACCCGCACGGCGTTCGTCGCCATGCGTGCGGCCGCACTGCCCGGCTCGGCTCCCGTCCCAGGTAAGCACGGCTTCGCTGCGTCCGCTGTCGCCCGGGTGACGGGCGGGCTGCTGGTCAGCACCATGCGGGCGGATCCGCATGAGGCCGCTCGTACGCCTGACCTGGTCAGGAGGGCGGCAGGAGAGGACTTCTTCCTGACGCTGCTCACCGAGGGATCGGCCAGGCTCCGGCAAGGCGACCACGCCGCCGAGATGGGTCCCGGCGACTTCGCTCTCGTGGACAGTGCCCACCCCTACGTGTTCCGCTTCGACCGCCCGTTCCGCTCGGTGGTCCTTCAGATACCCCGCGCGATGCTCACCTCCCGCTCCGCCGTCGCCGAGCACGTCACAGCCGTACCGTTCCGGACCACGCGCGGCACGGGCGCCTTCGTCAGCCCCGTCCTGCGCGCCCTGGCCGAACAAGGTCATGACCTCGGCGAGGCGACCACCGCATCCTTCACGAGGAACCTTCTCGATCTCCTGGCCACCGCGTGTGACGCTCTCGGCTCGGACGTCTCCGGGAAAGCGAGTGCGGCCGTTCACCGACGTGATCTTCGCCGGGCCAAAGCCCACCTCGCCGACCGGCTCCACGACCCCGGCCTCACGCTGCTGGCAGCCAGCCACGACCTGGGCTTTTCACTGCGCTATCTGCATGAGCTGTTCCGCGAGGCCGACACCACACCGCGCGCATGGCTCTATGCCCTGAGGCTCGACCGCGCCCGCGCCATGCTGTCGGGGGCCGGATACGACGCTCAGAGCATCAGCAGCATCGCGCTGCGCGTCGGGTTCAAGGATGCTTCCCACTTCTCACGGGCGTTCAAGTCCCGCTTCGGGACCAACCCCGCCACCTACCGCAGAACGCATCACACGTCGAAGGGCAATCGCGTCCGTTGACACGCCTGGCTGGGAGGTCTGAACGGTTGTCGGGAGCAGGCGTCCTCTCCGTCTGGAGGTGGCGCTGTGACGTACGCCTCGCGATGGTGGCCGCAGAGCCGTCGTGGGAAGCCCTGGCTGCCCAGGCGGACCGCGCCTACCATGCCGCTACGAGAAGGGCACCCCCATGAGCGGTTACAGCGAGCGCGAGCAGGAGGTCCTGGAGGGCCTGGACCTGCTCCTCCGCATGGACAAGGAGCGTGAGCAGCCGTCGCTACCGGATGCCGACCCGCGGGCGTGACCTCGGCCTGACGCCGGGCAGGTCGAACGGCCGTGGAACGGAATGACGATCGTCAGGATTCCTGTCTGTTTTTCGCTTGAGTGCTTACCATGCGACATATGAGCACTGGGGCTCTTCGTGATCAAAAGCCGTACGCCACGGCGGCGGTCGAGCAGTGTGTCACCGACATCGATGAGGCGCGGTCCCTGGGCACGGATCTGTATCACGCGCATGATCTCGATGTCCTCGGCGACCGGACCCGCTTCGCTCTGCGACTCGCGGCGGTCCGTGTCGGGGCGCTCACCGTGGGGTGGCTGTCGTACGACACCGAGGTCCGGGTCGAGGCGGCCGCGCCGGAGTCCGCCTACCAGGTCAACGTGGCCTGCACCGGCAGCGTGCTGACCCGGTCGGGCGAGGACCGGATGGTGACCTCGCCGCTGCGGGCGGCGGTGTACCGCGTGGACCGGGCGCACACGTTGCAGGGATGGGACCGGCCGTGCCGGACCTTCGGGCTCAGGATCGAACGCGATTTCCTGGACCGGCAGTTGGAAGTTCTGCTGGGGCACCGGGTGCGGTCGCCCATCGCCTTCGACCTACCGCTCGACCTCAGTGGGGGCCGGGGCTATCACTGGTGGGCGCTCGTGCAGGCGCTCGCCGGGCAGGTGCACGACCCGGACTGCCCGCCACCGCACCCCACACTGACGGCGTCACTGGAGCACAGCATCGCCAGAGGTCTGCTGCTCGCGGCCGGTCACAACTACCGGGCGGAGCTGGAAGCGCCGGTGACGCCCGCCCGGCCCGTTGCGGTGCGCAAGGCGGTCGACTACATCGAGAGCCGGCCTGAACTGCCGCTGACGGTGAGCGACATCGCCGACGCTGCCGGGGTCGGCGTCCGCGTCCTGCAGGAAGGCTTCCGGGCTTCCCTCGGCACCACGCCCATGAGCTATCTGCGCGATGTCAGGCTGGCCCGCGTGCGGCACGAGTTGCTGGAGGCCGGCGCCGCGGCGGAGGGCGTAGCCGAGGTCGCCTTCCGCTGGGGCTTCACCCACTTGGGGCGGTTCGCGGCACGGTACGCGGAGCTCTACGGGGAGACTCCGTCCCAGACGTTGCGGGGCTGACCGGAAAGGACCTGGGCGAGATCCGGCTCCGGGTTCCCGCCGTGCGCCGCTCCGCGTTTTCCGCCGCGCTTTCCGGATTGCCGGGTTCTGCCCGCCGCGCGCACGATCGGCACCGAGTGGACGAACGGCGCACGGTTCAGTGAGGAGCCCCAGCCATGACCAGCACAGCCACACCCGCACCCGCATCCCGAATTCTTCCGCCCGGCCTGGACGAGAAGCAGTTCGCCGAGGCGATCGTCCGCTTCCGGGAGGTGGTGGGCGAGGAGCATGTGATCAGCGAACCCGCCAGCCTCGCCGCGTTCCATGACCCCTACCCGGTCGGCGCGGAGCCGGCCGGCGGGGCCTCGGCGGTGGCCTGTCCCGCCGACACCGCACAGGTCCAGGCCGTCGTCCGGATCGCCAACGAGTACGGCATCCCGCTCTCCCCGATCTCCACCGGCAAGAACAACGGTTACGGCGGCGCCGCCCCCCGCCTGACCGGCTCCGTCGTGGTCGACACCGGCGCCCGTATGCGGCGCATCCTGGAGGTCAACGAGCGGTTCGGCTACGCCCTGCTGGAGCCCGGCGTCACCTACTTCCAGCTGTACGAGCACCTCCAGACCACCGGCAGCGGGCTGATGCTGGACTGCCCCGACCTCGGCTGGGGCAGCGTCGTCGGCAACACCCTGGACCGGGGGGTCGGCTACACCCCGTACGGTGACCACTTCATGTGGCAGACCGGCCTGGAGGTCGTTCTCCCGGAGGGCGACGTCCTGCGCACCGGCATGGGCGCGGTGCCCGGCAGCAACTCCTGGCAGTTGTTCCCGTACGGGTTCGGGCCCTACCCGGACGGCATGTTCACCCAGTCCAACCTGGGCATCGTCACCAAGATGGGCATCGCGCTGATGCAGCGCCCGCCGGCTTCGATGTCGTACCTGATCACCTTCGAGCACGAGGACGACCTCGCACGGATCGTCGACATCATGCTGCCGCTGCGCATCAACATGGCCCCCCTCCAGAACGTCCCCGTGCTGCGGAACATCGTCCTGGACGCGGGCGTCGTCTCACAGCGCACCGAGTGGTACGACGGCGACGGTCCGCTGCCCGCCGAGGCCATCGAGCGGATGAAGCGCGAGCTGAACCTCGGCTACTGGAACTTCTACGGCACCCTCTACGGCCCACCGCCGGTGATCGACACGTACTACGGGATGATCAAGGACGCCTTCGGGCAGATCCCGGGCGCCAGGTTCCACACTCACGAGGAGCGCCCCGAAGCCGGCGACCGCGGCGCACACGCCCTCCATGACCGCCACAAGATCAACAACGGCATCCCGAGCCTTGACGAGCTCAAACTGCTGGACTGGATCCCCAACGGCGGCCACCTCGCCTTCTCCCCGGTCTCCGCTCCCGACGGCGAGGACGCGCTCAAGCAGTTCAGGATGGTCCGCCGGCGCACCGACGAGTGGGGCACCGACTACGCGGCGCAGTTCATCATCGGCCTGCGGGAGATGCACCACATCGGCCTCTTCCTCTACGACACCCACGACCCGAAATCCCGTCAGGAGACCCTCGACCTGACCAGGCTCCTGATCCGTGAGGCCGCCGCCGAGGGCTACGGCGAGTACCGCACGCACAACGCCCTGATGGACGACGTCATGGCCACCTACAACTGGGGCGACGGCGCCCTGCTGAAGTTCCACGAGCGCGTCAAGGACGCCCTCGACCCGCGCGGCGTCATCGCCCCCGGCAAGTCCGGCATCTGGCCCGAACGCTTCCGCGGGCAGAGCCACTGAACCGGCGCGGCGGACGGGTGCGCGCGGAGTGGCCGCGGGGGGTGGCGCGCGCCCGCCCGAGACGCCGCCTTCTGGTGTCCGGTCGGTGCGGCAGCGGCGGTGGGCGTGATTCTGTACTTCGTCGGAGCTACGACCGCACGCATGCCTGGCCACTTTGGTGCGGCCCGCACCTCGCGTAACCGCCGTCGATGAGGCGGGCATCTGACTCGGCGCACTGGGGCCTCGGATGCTGGACCTGCTGGACCATGACACCGGATCGCGTGCGGAGCACGTTTCACCAGGGTCGTGCCTGGGACGGAATCGTCCATGTCCGTGATCCGGGATCAAGGTTCGGCGACCTGGGCGATGAAGGGTGACCGCGTCTCGATGCGGCATCGGCTCACCTGTGCGGGGACGCCGCGGGTCGAACCATGTACTGGCGCAGGTACAAGTCACGGTAGGTGACGGGGCCGCGGGGACCGGGGACGCGGTCGATGTTGATGCCGGTTTCCGGCAGGCGCAGGAGCTTGAAGCCGTCGAGGAGGCGTGTGGTGGAGTTCCAGAAGACGCCTGAGCCACCGTAGGCGTCCATGAACCGGTCTGCGGTGTCCGGGTCGTGGGTGGCGATGGCGGCGGCCAGCCCGGAGGTCTCCTCGTTCGCGATCCGTGCGGCTTGGGCCGGGCCGTCCGCCTCGTCGATCGTCACCGTTGCCGCACGCTCGGAGTCCAGGGACCACTCGTAACCGCGCGCGTGGGGGTGCGGCGGCAGCGACGCTGCGATGCCCAGGTCTTCGAGCGTCTTCAGAATGCCCGGCAGCAGCTTGTCGTGGACAGCCCGGTCGATGAGGAGCAGATTGAGCCGGTTGCAGACGCCCAGCCGGTCCAGGCTGCTGGTGACCAGCTCGTGCACCAGCTTCTCGTCGGCGTCCGGGGCCACGTAGAGCACTCCGCCGCCGTCCGCGTGGGCCAGCGTGCGCACACCGTGGCGGGCGGCCTCTCGGCCGAGTTCCCGGGTGCTGTCGCCGCTGCCGCGCAGGATGACCAGCGGGATGGTCTCGGGCAGCGATACCAGCGCGTACGCAGCGGCCCGATCCTCGCTCGGCACCAGCTGGATGGCGTCCGGGTTCAGTCCCGCGCCGGTGAGAGCGGGCGTGATCACGTGGGTGACCAGGGCCTGGGAGGAGCGCAGGGCCGCCGAACCGGTGCGCAGTACGCCGCCGTTGCGGGACTTGAGGAACTGGGACGCGACATCGAGCGTCACATTCGGACGCGCCTCGAAGTTCGCGCCGATGACCCCTACAGGACGGCGGCGCTCCAGCAGGACCAGGCCGTCGGGACGCTCCTCGAGGACGCTGTCCCGCGGCTCGTGCGGCACGTCCGCCAGCGCACGCAACGCCGCGGCCATGTCCTCAAGCCGCGGGCCGGTCAGCCGGAGGCGATCCTGCAGTGCCGCCGACATCCCGCTCGATGCGGCCGCTCGCAGGTCGGCCTGATTCGCCGCTGTCAGCACGTCGCGCGCCGTGTGCAGCCGCTCCGCCATGGCCCGCAGGGCGGTGTCGATCTCCACGTCCGACGCCCGGGCCAAGGCCGCCGAGCCCTGTGTCGCCCGGACCGCGCAGGCATGAACCGCCTCCTGGACAGAGCTGGGCACGCTCATCTCGTTCCTGCTCACATCGGTCCCTTCATGGTCCAGGCGCACTACGTGTCGGGTGACAGGAGGATCGTTCAACAATTTCCGGGCCGTGTCACTGTAAACCGCCCGGTTTCCGCTGGGCAAGGGGTGACGGGCACGGCGAGCCATGGGCAGGGAGGGTGGTGGGCACCGTGTTCGCACGGGCCGGTGCCGTCGCGAAGCTCGGGCGTGTCAGTGGCCGGATCGGCTCGAGCGCATCTGCCACTGCGTCATCGCACCGAAGGCCAGAACGTTGGCTCGGCGGGTGGTGAAGCGCGAGGTCAGGGTCATCACCCAGTTGAACGTGCCGGAGACGACGCTGGGCGGCGGGTTGCGCCGGTCCAGCGTGCGCAGTGCGGTGGTGACCACCTGGCGCGGCGTCTGCAGCCGGACGCCGCGGGCCATGTCGTCGGAGCCGGCCGCGTCGAAGAACTCGGTGCGGGTGGGGCCCGGGGAGAGGGCGAGCACGCGCAGGCCGGTTCCTCGCGATTCCTGCCACAGCGCCTCGGTGAAGCTCAGCACGAAGGCCTTGGTCGCCCCGTAGACGGCGGCGTTGGGCCACGGCTGGTACCCGAGGGAGCTGGCGACGTTGACCAGGACACCGGTCAGCTGGCCGATGAAGGCCCGGGTGACGTCGACCAGGCTGGCCACGTTCAAGCCGATCTCCTGCTGGACACGCTCCGGGTCCTCCTGGCGGAACGGGGCGTGGGTGCCGAAACCGGCGTTGTTGACGAGGCTGGTGACGGTGATCCCGCGCCGGGCCACCTCCTTGGCCAGCGCTTCGCCCGCGGCCGGCACGGTGAGGTCGAACGGCACCACCGTGGCGGTGATCCGGTACTTCGCGGACAGCTCGTCGGCCAGGGCCTCCAGCCGGTCCGCGCGGCGGGCGACCAGCACGAGGTCCGAGCCTCGCTCGGCGAACTGGCGGGCGAACTCCGCGCCGAGTCCGGCACTCGCCCCGGTGATCAATGTGGTCTGGGTACGGTAGTCGATCTTCTTCATGGCGGTCGGGGACACGGCGCCCTCGCGGGTACCTCCTCCCCTTCTCCTTTCAATGCTTGCGACGGTCGGCAACCGTCATCTGGTGCCAGGACGGGCCGGGGGCCCGTCTCGGCGATGATCGTGACGTTCGGGGACGTTTGGGGACGTCACGTGATGCGGCGCAGGATGCGGTCCTTGAAGGGGGTGTAGGGCGGGGTGGCCACGCCCAGCGTGTCGGGCTTGAGTGGCTTGTCGAGGACGGACTTGAGGTGACTGAAGGTGTCCAGGGAATACGAGCCGTGGTAGCGGCCCATGCCGCTCTCACCGACGCCGCCGAAGGGCAGGTCGAGCGCGCCGAGCTGGAGGAGCGAGAGGCCGAAGGTCAGGCCACCGGAGGACGTCTCCGCGGTCAGGCGCCGCTTGGAGCGCTTGGACGCGGTGAAGGCGTACAGGGCCAGCGGCTTGTCCCGTCCGGTGATGAAGGCGATCGCCGCGTCCAGGTCGGGAACCCGGACGATGGGCAGGACGGGACCGAAGATCTCGTCGCGCATCACCGGGGAGTCGGGGTCGACGTCGGCCAGCACGGTCGGGGCGATGTAGCGGGTGTCGCGGTCGTGGTCGCCGCCCACGACGGTCCGGCCGTCGTTCAGCAGGCCGGCCAGCCGGTCGAAGTGGCGCTCGTTGACGATACGACCGTAGTCGTTGCTGCGAGCCGGATCGGTGCCGTACATCTCGCGGACCGCCTGCGTCAGGTGCGCCTCTATCTCGGCGCCCGCCTCACCTATCGCCAGCACGTAGTCGGGTGCGACGCAGGTCTGGCCCGCGTTCATGAACTTGCCCAGGGCGATGCGGCGGGCGGCCGTCGCGAGGTCGGCACCGGGTTCGACGACGGCGGGGCTCTTGCCGCCCAGCTCCAGGGTGACCGGGGTGAGATGACGGGCCGCGGCGGTCATGACGATACGTCCGACCGCGCCGTTGCCCGTGTAGAAGATGTGGTCGAAGCGCTGCTCCAGCAGAGCGGTCGTCTCCGGCACGCCTCCCTCGACGACGGCCACGGCCTGCGGGTCCAGAACCCGGGTCAGCCAGTGGGCGAGCACGGCCGAGGTCGCGGGGGCGACCTCGCTGGGCTTGAGGACGACCGCGTTACCGGCAGCCAGGGCACCGATGACCGGCGCGAGCGCCAGATTGAGCGGGTAGTTCCAGGGCGCGATGACCAGCACGACACCCAGCGGCTCACGCACGGTCCAGGCCCGGGACGGCATGAGCGACAGGGGCACGGAGGCTCTCTTCGGACGCAGCCACCGGTCGAGATGACTCAGGGTGTGGTCGATCTCCCTGACCAGGAAGCCGATCTCCGTCATGCGCGACTCGGTCGCGCTCTTGCCGAGGTCGGTCTGCAGCGCCTGGACGAACACGTCCTCATGCTCCGTCAGCAGACGCCTCAACGCCTGCAGCTGCTGCTTCCGCCAGGCGACGGGCTTGGTGCGGCCGGTGTTGAACGTGGCCCGCAGTCGCGCGACGGTCCCCGCCGCAGAGGCCGCCGTAACGGCGATGTCCGGCTGACCGCCGGTGGGTGCGTTGGTGTTCATACCGACGAGCATATACGAAACGAAAGCCTTTCGTTTCGTTTTCTTGTATCATTGGTCGTGTGACCTACCCCACCCTTACTCAACGTTCCGTACGGCAGCCCCACCATCCAGTCCGCTCGGCCGTCCATACATCCCGCCGGATCTCTTCGGGAGCAGCCCGATGACCGGGACGCAGGCACGTCGGGGGCGCCCCCGCGACGCCTCTCGCGACCGTGCGCTGCTGGACGCGACTCTGGCCGTCCTGACCGAGAGCGGTTACGGCGCGCTCACCACCGCCGCCGTCGCGGCCCGCGCCGGAGTGTCCACCGCCACTCTCTACCGGCGCTGGCCGTCCAAGGAGGTGATGGTCGTCGACGCCGCCGCCGCGTACGCCAAGGAACTGACGGCGCAGCCGGACACCGGCACACTCGAAGGGGACCTGCGTGCCCTGCTCCGGGACAAAGCGGCTTCCCTGACCGGCAACGAGGGAGGGGTACTGCGCACTCTGATCGGCGAGGCCGCGTACAGCCCCTCCCTGGCCGAGGCCCTCACGAACGCCTTCATGGTGCCCGTGCGCCAACGCATGGAGGAAATAACGCAACGCGCCGTTGACCGGGGCGAGATCCCGCCGGTGGAGCACCCCGACCTACTCGGCGACATGGTGATCGGCCCCATGATGAGCAAGTTCTTCCTCACCCCCCTGCCGCCGAACCAAGTCGACCCCGCCACTGCGTCAGAGACCGCCGACCGCATGCTGTCCTTCCTCCTGCGCGCCTTGGGACACGAGACGCACGGCACGGTCACGAGCGACACGTGACTGCCTGGACGGCAGCCCTTCGAAGAGGAGCACCACCAAGGGGCCGACAGGCGGACACGTTGGACGAGTGACGCGCGCACCCGCTGGGTCAGCGGCCCACGAAGGCGGCTGATTCCGGCGGGCGCGGACGCCTGTGACATCGGCGGTCTTCATCGCCCAGGTCGCCGACCACGGCCACTCCCCTGTCCGGCGGAGCGCTCACCCACGCCGAACCGAGGACAGGAATGACGGGTCAGTTGTTCAGAAAGCCCAGGACGTGATCGGCGACCGTCCTGGGCTGCTCAAGGTGGAGGAAGTGTCCGGCACCGGGTACGACGACGCGTTCGAGGCCGTTCTTGAACACGGCGTCCATGCCGTCGCTCACCTCCACGGAAAAGCAGTTGTCGTCGGCCCCGTGGAGGTACAGCGAGGGGACGGTGATGGCGCCGCTCGCCCGGGCCTCCAGGGCTCGCGCCGCCTCATCAGCGGGGGGCGTGAACAGCTGCCGGTAGTAGCCCAGGATCTCGGTCACGACTCCTGGAGCGCGGAGGGTTTCCTTGAGCGCGGCCCGCTCTGTCTCGGGCAGCTCGTAGCCGGGCGACCATTCCCGCCAGAGCCGGTCGATGAAGGCGAAGTCGTCGAGCTCGACGGCCGGCTCCGCCAGGGCCGTCTGGAAGAAGAACATGTACCAGCTGCGCCGCTGCTGGTCGCCATTGGTGAGCCAGGCGGTTCGCACTTGCGGCCCGTAGGGAACCGCCATGCCGACAAGCTTGCGGACACGTGTCGCGTCGAGGCTCGCCGCGGCGTACGCCGCCCGAGCACCGAGGTCGTGACCGACGAGATCCGCCCGATCGCGCCCGAGCGCTTCGATCAGGTCCAGGACGTCCTGCCCGGTCGCTGACGCGCGATAGGAGCCGTCGGGCGCCGCGCCATCGGGCCAGTATCCGCGCTGTGCGGGAGCGACCGCCCAGTAGCCGTCCCTTGCGAGGCGGTCGAGCATCCCTGCCCAGGAGCCGGCATGGTCGGGAAATCCGTGAAGGCACAGGACGAGCGGCCCGCTGCCGGCCTCCAGGATCGGAACTTCCAGTCCGCCTGTCCGGATCGTCCGACCACGGATGCCGTTACCGGCCGAGGACCCACCTGTCGTCGAGTCCTTGCCGGACGGATGCGTCGGCGGTCGCTGTGTCTCGGGTGCCATGCGTTCAACCTCCAGGCCGCTTTCGCGGCGTCGCGGGCCGGCAGGCCCGGACCGAGTAGTGAGCCCTGATGTCGTCGAGCGCGGCCACGGCGACGTCACGCAGGTTGACCTCGGGCGCATCGAGATCCCTCAGAGGGCAACAACCGTAAGACTTTCACTTATTTCAACTCAAGCGAAAGCGATGTTCACTGCTGAAAGGAGCAGACTCGCTGTGCTGATGTCGCTGGAGCTCCCCCGCCAGGCGACCGACTCGGACGGCCGCTACAACCCGGTGGTACGGACACGCTGACGGGCCCGGTGGGCACGCAGGTTCTCGGGGTTGCCGCAGGTCTTGGTGGAGTGCCATACACCGCTGTTGTTGCGGGAGCGGTCGAAGAACGCCGTTGTGCAGCGCGTATTGCGGCAGACCTTGAGTCGGCGCCAGGTGTCCGCCTGCTGAGCCTGGAACACCTCGAGCAGCACCAGGGCGGCCACATACCGCCAGCCCTGGCCGCGAGGCTCCAGAACAGCCCGTCCGTTGCGGTCCATCCGCACGGCCGCCGCCGCGACATGCACGGCGGGCGAGGCGGTCTGGTCGCCGGCGTCCGTGACGTCGTCGTGTCGTGAGGCGAGAAGCCGCCGCAACTCGGCACGCAAGCCGCGCAGTTCCTCGAGATCACTCTCGGCGAGAGGAACCTGTGCGGCGACCTGCCCCCTCTCCTGCGCCCAGCAGTCCAGCGCCTGATCGACCCAGGCCTGCGCGTCAGAGAGGCCGTCCAGGAGATCGGCCGCCCGGGGTCGGCCGGCGGAAATGGTGTTGAGCAGGTCATGCACGAGCGCCAGCCCGACCGGTGCCGGTTCGACCTCGTACCGCGTGGACGCGGACCACACCATGGCCCTGCCTCCCTTTCGCTGATCGTCCGGCTCTACCGACATGACCGTGACCGTTTGGCCGCTGACTCAGGGTACGACACCTTCGCCCCCTTGAAGGGAAAGGAGCTAAAGGCTTAAGGTCCTTTCATCTCGATTGGTGACGCAGCCACACGAAGGGGCCCCTCATGAGCTCGTCCGGCCACCAGCGCCCCCGCCCGAGGCGGGCTCGGCGGCGCCGATCGCCGACCACACGCCGTCGCCCAGGTGACGCAGGTACGACCCGGGCATGGGGGCGCCCCGGGTCCTCCCACCACCCCCGCGCTGACGGCCTACGAACGAGCAACAGCACGCCTCCCATCCCCCACAGTCCGCCCCGGACTGGTTCCGCGAGCACCTCACCCGACCGACGGCGAGCCCGCCCGCACCGTCCCGAGCCAAGGAAGTCCCATGTCCGTTCTCACCCACTCCCTCGACGGCGACGTCGCCACGATCGTCCTCGACAATCCCCCGCAGAACCGGTTCGCACCCGAGTTCACCCAGGAGCTCAGCGACATCGTCGACGCCATCACGCGCAGCCCGGCCCGCGCCGTCGTGCTGCGCGCCGAGGGACCCGACTTCAGTTACGGCGGCGACTTCCGGCCATGGCTCGACGCCGACCGCACCAGCCTGCGAGCCGACTTCGACCAGGTCATGAGCGTGGTCAACCGGTTCGAACAGCTCCCGATCCCGGTCGTGGCCGCGGTCCAGGGGCTGTGCTTCGGCGGCGGCTTCGAACTCGCGCTGCGCGCCGACATCATCCTCGCCGGTGAGAGCGCCCGCTTCGGCCATCCCGAGCAGTCGCTCGGCATCGTCACCCTCCTCGGCGGGATCCACCGCGTGGCCGAACGGGCCGGCCGGGCCCGCGCCTACGAATGGGCACTGACCTCCGAGCAGGTACCCGCCACGGTCATGGCTCAGGCCGGCGTCATCAACCGCGTCGTCCCCGACGACGAACTCCGCGCCGAAGCCGAGGCCTTCGCCCAAAAGATCGCCGCGGGCCCCACCCGGGCACACGTCGTACACAAGGCGCTGCTGCGCTCCTGGGCCACAGGCGGCATCCCCGCCGCCGACCAGCACCTGTTCGACCTCGCCGTCCCGCTCTACGAGACCGAGGACGTCAAGGACGGCCTGGCCTCCGCCGCCAAGGCCCTCAAGGAGGGGCGCCCCCGCCCCGTACTGCCCTTCAAGGGCCGCTGAGCCGCAACTCCCCCCACACTCACCAAGGGACATCACATGATCATCGACTCCGCCGACCTGGACGCGAAGTCCGCCTACAAGCTGCTCATCGGCAGCGTCATCCCTCGCCCCATCGCCTGGGTGAGCACCCTGTCCACCGAGGGCGTGGGCAACCTGGCCCCCATCTCCTTCTTCACGGTCGTCGGGCGCAAGCCGCCCCGGATCTCGCTGTCGATCCAGCCGCGCTCGGACGGGGTCACGCTCAAGGACAGCTTCGTCAACATCCGGGACACCCGCGAGTTCGTCGCCAACATGGCCACCCTGCCGCAGATCAACGGGCTCAACCGCAGCGCCTTCGAGTTCGAGCCCGACGTCGACGAGTTCGACGCGGTCGGTCTCGAGAAGGTGCCGTCGGAAGCCGTCCGCCCGCCGCGCATCAAGGGGGCGCCCATCGCGTTCGAGTGCACCGTCGAGCACATCTTCTCGTCACCCGACGGACTCAACAACGTCGTCTGGGGCAACGTGGAGCGCTTCTACATCCGGGACGACCTCTATGTGGGCGGCCGGATCGACTTCGGTGCCATCGCTCCGGTGGGACGACTCGCCGCCGAGTACACCCTGGTGGACAACGCTTTCGAGACCCCGATCGACGCCGAGGTGGTCGAGGAGCGCGCCGGCCGCCGTATGGTGCGCCTGGATCGCAAGGACACGCACTACTCGCCGATCGACACGGACGCCTGGTCGCCGTCGGGCTCCACGACCTCACTCGACTGACCCTCGGGACGTGACGTGGTGACGCCCCCCAGGGGTGCGGGTGTGTCACCTCGCACGGACCTCACCCGTTCTCGACGAGGAGAGCACGTGTCACGGAAGAACTCTTCCACGAAGCCGAACGAGCACAGAGACGACTCCGCGTACGACTACGACGTGATCGTCGTCGGTTCCGGTTTCGGCGGATCCGTCACTGCCCTTCGGCTCACCGAAAAGGGCTACCGCGTAGGCGTGTTGGAAGCGGGTCGGAGGTTCACGCCCGACTCGCTGCCCAAGAACTCCTGGGACGTCAGGAACTATCTCTGGGCACCCAAGCTCGGCCTGTACGGCATCCAGCGCATCCATCCGCTGGGCAACGTGGTGGTGCTGGCGGGGGCCGGGGTCGGGGGTGGTTCCCTCAACTACGCCAACACCCTGTACGAGCCGCCGAAGCAGTTCTTCGACGACCCGCAGTGGAAGGACATCACCGACTGGGAAGCGGAGCTGAAGCCGTACTACGACCAGGCCCGGCGCATGCTCGGGGTGCGGCTCAACCCGACGACGACCCCGGCCGACGTACACCTGCGGGCGGTCGCCGAACAGATGGGTGTGGGCGAGACCTTCCACATGGCCCCCGTAGGGGTCTTCTTCGGCGACGGCCAGGACGCCGACGGGACGACCAAGGCCAAGCCGGGGCAGGAGGTGGCCGACCCGTACTTCGGTGGCGTCGGCCCGGCCCGCAAAGCGTGTGCCGAGTGCGGTGAGTGCATGACGGGCTGTCGCCGCGGCGGGAAGAACAGCCTCAACGAGAACTACCTCTATCTCGCCGAGCAGGCGGGCGCCGTCGTCCACCCCATGACGACCGTTGTCTCGATCACGGACGACCCGCCAGGCGGGTACACGGTCAGGACTCGGCCGACGGACCGGAAACGCAGGGGCGAGGGCCGCACGTTCAGGGCGCGGAAGGTCGTCATCGCGGCCGGTACGTACGGTACGCAGACATTGCTGCACCGGATGAGGACGGGAGGCCAACTTCCTTACATATCCGAGCGCCTGGGTGACCTGACCCGCACCAACTCGGAAGCCCTGGTGAGTGTGCACGCAAACGTCCGGCGGCACCGCAAGGCCACCGGGGGACAGAGCGTCGACTTCACGCGCGGTGTGGCGATCACGTCCTCGATCCATCCCGACGAGAACACCCACATCGAGCCCGTCCGCTACGGCAAGGGATCGAACGCGATGGGCGCCGGGTTCGTCCTGCAAGTCCCGTACGCCGAGGGCTCGTCGAGGTTCCTGGGCTGGCTGGTCAACGTGGCGAGGCATCCGGTGCTCATGGCCCGCTCGCTCTCCAACCGCCGTTGGTCCGAGCGGACGATCATCGGTCTGGTCATGCAATCGCTGGACAACTCCCTCACGACCTATCCGAAACCGAAGGGCGTGGGGAAGGGACTGCTGCTGGCCCGTCAGGGCCATGGGTCGCCCAACCCCAAGCAGATCAAGGCGGCTTCGCAGGCCGCCTCGGTCATCGCTGCCGAGGTCGAGGGCTTCGCGGGCAGCAACGTGGGCGAGCTGATGGGCATGCCGCTCACCGCGCACTTCCTGGGCGGCTGCCCCATCGGCAGCACTCCTGAGACCGGCGTGATCGACCCGTACCACCGCCTGTACGGACACCCTGGCATCTCCGTCGTCGACGGAGCGGCGATCTCCGCCAATCTGGGAGTCAACCCGTCCCTCACGATCACGGCCCAGGCCGAGCGCGCGATGTCGGCCTGGCCCAACAAGGGCGAGGAGGACCCTCGTCCAGCGCAGGGAGCGGCCTACCAGCGCCTGAGACCTGTGGAGCCCCGCCGCCCGGCAGTCCCGTCCGACGCTTTCGGCGCCCTGAGGTTGCCGTTCCTGGGGATGCCGGCCCTGCCGCCGAAGCAGTAACCACGCCAGACAACCAGTCCCCGTCGAAGGCCCCACGGACACCGCCGCCTTCGACGGGGACGTCCGCGCGCTGTTCGAGGTCGAGCCGACCCTCAGAGTGTCGTTGACCGAAACGGGCCGATTCCGCGCGCGGCGATGGGGGCGGCAGTAGCCGTAGTTGGCCCAGTCGGCCAGGTCGGAGCGTTCGACGGTCCTGCGGGAGCGGGCGCACAGCGGGTTCGCAGCCGCTTGTCGTGGGCCGGCCGCTGCGGCAGCTACGAAACCATCCCGTGCAGGTGTGCCCACGGAAGCGCCGTCAAGAGCCCGGTTTCAAGTGCGAGGTACGTCAACGCACGCCTGCACTGTCCAGCAGGACGCCCACGGTGGGCGCGATGAGCACAGCCAGGTTGTCGGCCTCGACGCCCGCGCGGGCTACGGCGCCGTCGAAGACGAGGCCGAGTTGCCTGGCCAGCAGGCCGGGGTCGCTCGCGCCGCCACGCTCGGCCTCGGCACGGAAGAAGGAGGTCAGTTTCGCCTTGATCTGGTGTGCCACATGGCTCGCAGGGTGATTCTGGTCCTTCAGTTCGATCTGCACAGCCAGGTACCGGCAGCCTCGGAAGGCGGGTGCACCCGCCTGCGACTCCAGTTGCTCGAAGACGTGCAGGATCCGCTTGCGGGGGGAGCGGCCATCGGCCGCCGGGGGCAGGAGAGTGGCCACGAAGGGGGCAGTGCGCTCCTTCAGGCTTGCCGCCAGCAGGTCTTCCTTGCTCTCGAACAGCTGGTACATGGAGCGCTTCGACACTCCCGCCGCCTTGCACAGCGCGTCGACGCCGACATTGACGCCGTCCTGGTAGGTGAGCGTGGCCGCCGCCTCCAGCAGGCGCTCTCTGGAAGTTGGCTTCACTTCGGTGGTCCTGTCGTGAGGTTGACTCGAATCGGACACATTGGAAACCGATCGGTCTTCAGGGGGGCGGGAGCCGGCGGCGCCGTCCGGCCGATGAAGTCCGCTCAGAGGCTCGGCGACGGTCCTTCTCCCCCGAGACCGTCGCCGAGCCCTGATGGTGTGCACGCCCCTCGTCCCCACGGGGGCGGCACACACGGGGCCACTCCGCACAACGGCCCCGGCCTGGGAGATGCAGGGAGGGTTCCGCTACACCGGGGTGGCGTTCTTGGCGGGCTCCGTCTCGACCGGGATGCGGTGCAGTCCCTTGCGGTCGTACCACCCCAGGACGCCGAAGCCGAACAGCAGGGCCACCAGGAGGCCGGCGGCCATCATGACCCAGCCGCGGGTCAGGCCCGCGTCGCCCTGCGCGTCGTAGTAGACGATGGCGCGGATGCCGCCTGCGATCTGCCGCAGGGGCTCGAACTCCGCGAGGAAGCGGTAGAAGCCGGGCAGCGCCTGGATCGGCGTGGTCGCGTTGGCCGTCGGCACCGCCATCCCGATGAAGACCAGCGTGGCCACCAGCATGCCGGGTGTGCCGAAGACCGCCAGGAGGGTGAGCGCGCCGATCCCGGAGACCGCGACGGCGCACACCGAGAACAGCCACAGCAGCGGCAGGTGGGAGGCGTCCATGCCCATGATGCCGACCGCGCCGACCATGACCAGCGAGCCCATCACCAGGGACAGGGCCGTCATGAGGGTGGCGCTGATGGCGAGGGTCTGCACCCGGGTCGCACGGATCAGCGGGCGGTGGATGCGCAGCGGGCCCATGTCGTTGTGGGTGTATCCGAGGGAGTGGTCGACCTGGCCGCTGATGACGTTGGCGGCGAGCATGCCGCAGACCACGAGTGCGAGCGCGTAGTAGAACGCCGTCAGACCCAGGCCGCTGTGCGAGTCGAGCGGATGCCCGTCCTTCACCGTGACGGCGGCCGGGTCGGCGAGCAGGACACGGGCCGCGGTGGGCAGCTTCGCCTGTAGGGCGGCGGTCTGTGCGGTCAGTTCCTTGCCGATGTGGAGCGAAGCGCTCTCGGCCGCCTGCGTCGTCGCGGCCCGCGCGAGACTGGAGCCCAGGCTGCCGGCGGACTGGTTCGTCAGCACGGTCAGCGCCGGGCGCACCGGCGTCTCGGCGGCTGCGGGACCGGTCAGGGCGGTGACCGAGGACGTGAAGTCGGCGGGCACGACGAGCGCACCGTACAGCTTGCCCTTGCCGAGTTCCTCCTTCACCTCGCTCTCGTCCATCACCTTCCAGTCGATCTTGTCCCCTCCCGCGGTGGACTTGCTGATCGAGTCGGTGATCTGGGCGCCCAGGTTGACCTGCTTTCCGCCGACGGCGGCTCCCTTGTCGGCGTTGACCAGGCCGACGGGCAGGTTCTTCATGTGGCCGGCCGGATCGATGTTGGCGCCGACGTACAGCACGGCGAACAGCAGCGCGAGAACACCCGTGATCACGCCACTGGCGATCCACAGAGGTCTGGCGCGCAGCACGCGGAAGGGGTGAATTCCATTCATGACTTACTCCGGCCTGTTCAACACAGTTACATCGGGAGATGACCGGACGGCACCATCGCCGGACCGGGAACCCGCAGACTTCAAAACCCTTCAGCACACGAAGGCAACCGTGGATCACGGTCTCGGCCGCCCCCCCATGAGGAAACCGACCGGTTTCCCGTCAATACTAAACCGATCGTTTTCGTTATTCAAATCGACCACCGCGTCCCGGGAAGGCCCCGTCTTGATCACGAGCTGTCGGCATCGAGGTGGCCACGCCGACCCGGACCGGGCTCCCGGTGTTCCGCTGCTCCTGACGGTCGGCTCGCGGCCGCGTCACACGGTCACTCGCGCTGATCACCCCCAGCCGGCGGGCTTCGATGTCGTCGTGATGGATCGGCGTGTGTGACTCGCTCAGGGGCAGGCCTGTACCGCCGTGGCGGGCGGCGACGATCTCGGCGGCGATGGACAGGGCGGTCTCCTCGGGCGTACGGGCGCCGAGGTCGAGGCCGATCGGTGAGTGCAGGCGGGTCAGTTCAGCGTCGGTCAGGCCGATTTCGCGGAGCCTGCGGTCGCGGTCCTCGTGGGTGCGGCGGGAGCCCATCGCGCCGATGTAGGCGGCCGGCAGCCGCAGGGCCGCTTCCAGGAGGGGTACGTCGAACTTGGCGTCGTGGGTGAGGACACACACCACCGTGCGCTCGTCGGTCCGGGTGCCGTGCAGGTAGCGGTGCGGCCAGTCGACGACGATGTCGTCGGCCTCGGGAAAACGCGTCCGGGTGGCGAACACGGGGCGGGCGTCGCACACGGTGACGTGATAGCCGAGGAACTTGCCCACACGTACCAGGGCTGCGGCGAAGTCGATGGCGCCGAAGACGAGCATGCGGGGCGGCGGCACGCTCGACTCGACGAGCACGGTCAGGCCGGTCTCGCAGTGCGATCCGTCCTGAGCGATCTCGAAGGTGCCGGTGCGGCCGACGTCAAGCAGGGAGCGGGTTTCGTCGACGGCGGCGCGGTCCAGGTCCGGGCGTCCGCCGAGTCCGCCTTCGTTGGAGCCGTCGTGACGGACCGCCAGCGCCCGTCCGAGGAGCTCTGCCGGGCCACGGATCACGCGGGCCAGTGCCACCGCCTCGCCCCGGGCAGCAGCCGACAGCGCCGTCTGGAGTGTCTTCCTGCCGGGTCCGTCGGCGGGCACCGGGGTGACCAGGATGTCGAGGACACCGCCGCAGGTCAGCCCGACGGCGAAGGCGTCCTCGTCGCTGTAGCCGAACCGCTCGCGCACCGTCTCGCCGTCGGCGAGCGCCTGCATGCACAGCTCGTAGACTGCGCCTTCCACACAGCCGCCCGACACCGAGCCGATGGCCGTGCCGTCGGCGTCGACGGCGAGCGCGGCGCCCGGGCCGCGCGGTGCGCTGCCGCCCACGGCCACCACGGTGGCCACGGCGAAGTCCCGTCCTTCCTCAAGCCACCGGTTCAGCTCGTCCGCGATGTCCAGCATGGGAGTTGCTTTCTCGTCGTGTCGTGTTGCGCGGACCGGGCCGGCGTCAGAGCAGCTTGTCCAGCGTGATCGGCAGATCCCGGATCCGCTTGCCGGTCGCGTGATACACGGCGTTCGCGATCGCGGCCGCCACGCCGGTCGTGCCGACCTCGCCCAGCCCGATGATTCCCAGGGGCATCGTCTTGTCCGGTTCGTCGAGCCAGGCGACGTCGATCGGGGGGATGTCGGCGTGGACGGGCAGGTAGTAGGAGTCGAGGCCGGCGCTCATGGTGCGTCCGTTGCGGGGATCGATGAGGCTCTGCTCCGACAGCGCCATGCCGATGCCCGTGACCACCGCCCCGCGGAGCTGGCTGGCCGCGGTCTTGGGGTTGATGATGTGGCCGACGTCGAACATGCCCAGCCAGCGTGAGATCCGCAGTTCGCCGGTGTCGGCGTTCACCCGCACCTCACAGAACTGCGCGCCGCGGGCGGCCTTGGACCAGCGCTGGTCCTTCAGGAAGTTGGTCAGGAAGCGGCCCTGACTGCCCAGCGCACCCAGCCGGGTGTCCGACCCGACCGAGGCCTCCAGGAACGGGGTGCCCGCTGCCCGCAGGGCGGCTGCCGGTTCCTGACCGCTCGTGCCCGTACGCCGGGCCAGGGCACTCACCTTGCGGGTCAGCTCGGTGCACGCGGCGAGGAGGCTGGTGGCGACCGTCGCCGTCTGGTTGGAGTTGCCGGCCATCGGGCCGGTCGGCAGGGCCGAATCGCCGTACTCGACGTGGACCTTCTCGAACGCGATGCCGAGCGCGTCCGCGGCGATCTGTGCCTGTACGGTCGCGGCCCCCATGCCCATCTCGTGGAAACCGCACTGCACGAGCACACTGCCGTCGTCGCTCAGTCGTACCTTGACGTCGGCGACCAGGCGAAGGGTCGGGTGGTAGGCGGTGGCCGTGCCCATCCCGACGAGCCACTCGCCGTCACGCATGGAGCGGGGTTCGGGATCGCGGTCCGCCCAGCCGAAGCGTTCGGCGCCCCTCTCGAAGACTTCACGCTGCATCCGCTGGGAGAACTTCTTGCCGCCCGTCGGATCCTTTGTTGGCTCGTTTCGCAGCCGCAGGGCGATCGGGTCCATGGACAGTTCGTAGGCGAGTTCGTCCATCGCCGATTCCAGCACAAAGCTGCCGATCGCCTCACCGGGGGCGCGCAGCCAGGTGTTGGGCATCAGATCCATGGCGACGAGGTTCTGCCGGGTCAGCATGTTCTCGGCGCCGTAGAGGTGCCGGGCGGGCGAGCTGGTCGCCTCAAGCAGGCCCCCTGCCGAGCCGGTGCGGGTGATGCTGTCCTGGATCAGCGAGGTGAGCCGGCCGTCGCGGGTCGCACCGAGCGCGATCCTGTTGGTCGAGGCGGTACGCCCACCGGTGGCACGGTTGACGGCCGTGCGGCTCAGCGCCAGGCGCACGGGCCGCCCGACAGCCTTCGCCGCCATCGCCGTGATAACCGTGCCCGGCCAGACGGCGAACTTTCCGCCGAAGCCGCCCCCCAGGAACTCGGCACGGACACGGACGTGGGACGCCGGCACACCGAACCGCCAGGCCAGGTAGTGGCTGGTCTGGTGGATGGACTGGGTGGTGTCGTGCACCGTGAGGTGGTCACCGTCCCAGACGGCGACCGTCGCGTGCGGCTCGATCGCGTTGTGCTGGAGGCCGGGCGTGGTGTAGCGCAGGTCGAGCGACACCTCCGCAGCGGCCAGCGCCGCCTCGGCGTCGCCCTTCTTCTTCATGCCCGCGAAGGTGAGGTCGCCCTTCGCCGGGGTGGCGTTGGTCTGCTCGATGGCGAAGTCCACGCGCGCGGGCAGCAGGTCGTAGGTCGCTTCGACAAGGGGGGCCGCCTCGTTCGCCGCCGCGGAGGTCTCCGCGATCACGACGGCGATCGGCTGGCCGTCCCAGAAGACCTGATCGGTGTTGAGATAGTCGACGTCGGTTCCCGAGACGTCGGGTCCGAGGTTCAGCACGATGTTGAGTTTGCGGGGTGGTTTGATCCTTGGCGCGTTGAGGTGGGTGAGGACCGCCAGGACGCCGGGCACCGCTGCCGCCGTGGCCGTGTCGATGCCGGTGATCGTGCCACGGGCGACGGTGGCATGGACCAGCTTCGCGTACGTGAGGTTCGGGTAGTGGTGCTCGGCGGAGAACCGCACCGCCCCGGTCACCTTCGCGTGGCCGTCCCGGCGGTCCACCGGCTGTCCGACCGCGCCCCCGACAGGTACGGAAGCGTCCGCGCCGGGCTCGGAGCCTGTCCAGGTGCGTGTGGTCACGATGCGCTCCGCTCGGCGTTGAGTGTCCGCAGCACGGCCACGACCGTCCGCTGGGCCAGGTCGATCTTGAAGGCGTTGTCGGACTGGGGCAGGGCGGGGGCGAGTTCGGCGGCGGCGGCCCTGGCGAAGTTCTCTTCGGTGGCTTCGGCGCCGAGCAGCAGCTCTTCCGCGACGCGTGCCCGCCACGGCTTCGTCGCGACGCCGCCGAGTGCGAGGCGGACGTCGGTGACCACGCCGTCCTCGACGGCGAGCGCGGCGGCGACGGAGACGAGGGCGAAGGCGTAGGACGCGCGGTCGCGGACCTTGCGGTAGCGCGAGTGGGCCGCGACCGGAACCGGTGGCAGCTCGATGGCCGTGATCAGCTCGTCGGGGGCCAGCACCGTCTCGATGTGGGGGGTGTCGCCGGGCAGCGTGTGGAAGTCGGCGACCGGGATACGCCGGATGCCGTGCACGCTCTCCACCTCGACGACCGCGTCGAGCAGCACCAGCGCCACCGCCATGTCCGAGGGGTGCGTCGCGATGCAGTACTCGCTCGTTCCCAGGACCGCGCTGCCGCGCGAGAACCCGCCGATCGCGTCACAACCACTGCCGGGCACACGCTTGTTGCACGCGGAGGCCTCGTCGTAGAAGTACATGCAGCGGGTGCGCTGCAGCAGGTTCCCGCCCACCGTCGCCATGTTCCGCAACTGCGCGGAGGCCCCCAGCAGGATCGCCTTTGCCAGCACCGGATAGCGAGTGCGGATCAGTGGGTCCGCCGCGAGCCGGCTGTTGCTCACCAGCGCCCCGACGCGGAGGGTGCCGTCGGGGAGTTCCTCGATCCCGGTCAGCGGCAGGCGGGTGATGTCCACGACCGTTGCCGGCTCTTCGATGCCCTCACGCATGAGGTCGACGAGGTTCGTGCCGCCCGCGAGGAACTTCACGTCCTCGCTGTCCGCGATGGTGCGCAGCGCCGTGCCCACGTCCGGTGCGCTGAGGTAGGAGAACGACTTCACTTCGCGACCTCCTTGATCGCCGAGACGATGCCGTTGTAGGCGCCGCAGCGGCACAGGTTGCCGCTCATCCGTTCCCGGATCTCCGTGTCGTCCAGCTCTCCGCCGTTGTCGGCGAGGTGTTCGGTAGCCGCGCTGGGCGCGCCTTCCTTGTGTTCGGCGAGCATGCCGATCGCCGAGCAGATCTGGCCGGGCGTGCAGTAGCCGCACTGGAATCCGTCCGTGCGGACGAACGCCTCCTGCAGCGGGTGGTCGACCCCTTCGATGGTCGTGATCTCACGGCCCTGGTACTGCACCGCAAGCGCGAGGCACGCGTTGATCCGCCGGCCGTCGGCCAGCACCGTGCAGGCACCGCACGCGCCTTGGTCGCAGCCCTTCTTGGTGCCGGTCAGGCCCAGGTACTCGCGCAGGGCGTCGAGCAGGCTCACCTGTGGCGCGACGTCCAGCCTCTGGGCGGACCCGTTGATCCGCAGCTCGATCTCCACCGTGTCAGTCCTCCGGTTCACCCGCGGGCTCGTTTTCATGGGGGGCCATCAGGCACATAGGGCCAGGACCAGAGGGACTCCGCTCCGCGGACTTCGGAAACCGTTGACCGGGGAGCCGAATCATGAGAGGAGGTCCATGATCTAAAACAGGAACGTAGCAGTTCGACCTCCTACTAGCATCACTCTTGTCGCAACTTTACTTTCCCACGCATCAGCACTGATGCAAATCAGCACAAATCCGCAGGTCAGGCGTAGGGTCTTCCGTGCATCACGAATCAACAACGGGAGTGGATACGTCATGGGCCGACCCCTGCGGGCCGATGCCGCGCGCACCGTGCGCGCGATCCTGGGGGCGGCCGAGCAGGTCCTCGCCAAGGATCCCGCGGCCTCCATGGAGCAGATCGCGGAGGAGGCAGGAGTGGCCAGAACGACCGTGCACCGGCGGTTCGCCAACCGCCAGGCCCTCATCGAAGCACTCGCCGCCTCGGCGAAGCGACAGCTCCTGGAGGGCGTAGAAGACGCCCACATGGACACCGCCCCACCCCTCGTGGCACTCCACCGCGTCACGGCGAACGTACTGCGGATCAAGAGCGCCTGGCCGTTCACCCTCGGCCACCCCCTCGCCGACTCCCCCCTCACGGCGGTGATCTGGTCCGAGGTCAACGCCGGTGCCCTCGAGTTCTTCGCCCGGGCCCAGCACGAAGGGCTCCTCGCCCCGGACACGGATCTCATGTGGGCGCGGCGGGTCTACTACGCCCTCGTCGACGAGGCCCAGCACGGAGGCGGCGCGGATCTCGACCCGGACCAGGTCCGGCAGAACGCGGACGCACTGGCAACACTCGTCGTCGACACGTTTCTGCGCGGGACGGGACCCCACAGCTGAACCGCCCGGCCGGCAGCTCCCATCCCGTCTTGCCCTCCGCCGCCGACCGTACGATCGTGGACAGTGCCCCGGCACAGGGCAGAAGGGCCAGGTGCGCCATGCCTCGCACCGACGGGCAGTCCGGCCGACGCATACGGCGGCTGGACGAGGCCCACCCCGTCGAGTCCGTGACCATCGCGGTGACGGACGGGGACACACGCGTGGCCTACTGGAGTCGCGAGGCCCAGGAGCTTCTCGGATACACCTCCGCGGAGATCATCGGCCGGCCCCTGGACGACCTGCTCTCCGCCGACGGTACGACGCTGCGGCATCGCGACGGCAGCCTGCTGGACACACAGGTCCACCTGAGCCCGTTGCTCGGCGCCACGCAGCAGCAGAGCTTCCTCGTGACGACCATTGCGTCACCGGGCACGGGGAAGCTGCAGGACCTCATGTGGTGGCTGCTGGAGCAGCAGTCCCCGGCTCTGTCGATCTACGACCGTGAGGGCAGGCTGCTGTGGTCCAACGAGGCCGCACGGCAGGCGGTGGGCCTCGCCCAGAGCGAAGTCCGCGGCCGACGTCCGACCGAAGTCCTCCAGGGGCCCGCGTTCGAGGAGTTGGAGCGCAGGATCCTCAGGGTCGGCGAGACCGGCGAGCCGGAATACACCGAACTCGTCGTGGCACTCCCGCGGGAACCCAGGGCGCATGCCTGGACCGCGGACGTCTTCCCGCTCAAGGACGCGGGCGGCCGGGTGCACGCGGTGGGCCTGGTGGGCAACGACTACTCCGAACAGCACCAGAGCCGTGAGCGCATGGCCCTGCTCAGCGAGGCCAGGACCCGCATCGGCGCGAGCCTGGACGTGGCGGGCACCGCCCAGGAACTCGTCGACGTGACCGTGACGGTCTCCCACTTCGCCGACTTCGTCAGCGTGGATCTGCTGGAGGACGTCTTCCGTGGCGCGCTGCCCGGCCCCGGTCCCCGCACAGGACCCCTCTCGCTGCGACGGGCGGCGCAGGGCGGCGTCCGCCCTCTCCCGCCCGACGCCGCCCCTGCTGTCGGGGCGATCCATGCCCATCCGCAGTCGTCCCCCATCGTCCGCTGCCAGGTCACCGGCCGTACCGTGCTGGCCTATATACAGGACCCCGACATCGAGCGCTGGCTCGCCAAGAACCCCGTCCACGCGGCGTACGCCCACGCCCTCGGAACGCACTCCCTGCTCGCGGTGCCCGTCCGGGCCCGCGGCGTGATCCTCGGCACTGCTCTCTTCCTCAGGCACGCCGCCTCGCCCGACCCTTTCACCTCCGACGACGTGACCGTCATCGAGGACCTGGTGGCCAAGGCCGCCGTCTGCCTGGACAACGCCCGCCGCTTCACCCACGAACGCGGCATCGCACTGGCGCTCCAGCGGTCCCTCCTGCCGGGGAGGCCGACCCTCCACCCTGCGGTGGAGACGGCGTCCCGCTATGTGCCTGCGGGCGGCAGTGCCGGGGTGGGCGGCGACTGGTTCGACGTGATCCCGCTCCCGGGGGCGCGCGTCGGCCTCGTCGTAGGCGACGTCGTCGGGCACGGCATCAGTGCCTCGGCCACCATGGGCCGCCTGCGCACAGCGGTGCGCACCCTCGCCGACATCGACCTGGCACCCGACGAGCTCCTCACCCACCTCGACGACATCGTGACCCACTCCGGGCTCCCCCAGGACGCCGACGACGTCTCGGCGCAACAGATCCCGGGAGACATCGGCGCCACGTGCCTGTACGCCGTCTACGATCCCGTCTCCCGCATCTGCTCGCTGGCCCGCGCCGGCCACCCGCCTCCAATCCTGGTCGGGCCGGACGCGACGGCCCGCGTCGTGGAGCTGCCAGCCGGCCCTCCCCTCGGCCTGGGCAGCCTGCCCTTCGAGGCGGCGGAGTTCACGATGCCCGAAAACAGCGTGCTGGCACTGTTCACGGACGGTCTCATCGAGAGCCGCCATTACGACCTCGACGAAGGAAACCGCATCCTGTGCCGGGCACTCGCCCGGCCACAACCCTCACTCGAAGCCCTCTGCGACACCGTCCTGGACACCCAACACCTTGCGGTCGACGGCGACGACGTCGCCCTGCTGCTGATCCGCGCCCGGGCCCTCGGCCCGGAAAGCCTGGCCACCTGGGACCTGCCCAGTGATCCCGCGATCGTCGCTAAGGCCCGCAAACGCACCTGCGACCGTCTCACCGAATGGGGGCTCGACGAGGCGTCGCTCGTCACGGAACTCGTCGTCAGCGAGCTGGTCACCAACGCCATCCGCTACGGCACCGGCCCGATCCGACTGCGGCTGATCAAGGACCGGACACTCACCTGCGAGGTGTCCGACGGCAGCAGCACCAGCCCTCACCTGCGCAGGGCCCGGCTGACCGACGAGGGCGGCCGCGGCCTGCTGCTGGTCGCCCAGCTCACCGAAAGGTGGGGCACTCGCCATACGCCTGCGGGCAAGACCATCTGGGCCGAACAGCTCCTCCACACCGCCTGAGCGGACGCCTGCCCCGCGGCGCGACCAAGACCGGGGATCGGGGATCGGGACAGACGCTGCCCCATTCACGGCGGAACCACAGCCTGGGTCGGCTTGTCGTCCGGGGGATGCGGTGGATCCCCTTGACGTCGCACCAGCCCACCCAGGGGACGTTGCTTCAGTCGCGGATCGGCTCCCATTCCCGATCAACCGCGGGACGGCAGGAGCGGGTACTCACACCACCCGCAGTCGAGGAAACGAGCGGCGAGAGTGCTTCCAGCGCTTTCGGATCGACCGTCAGACCCGGCCGTGGCCGGACATGGGCGACGACGGCTTCTCCCCATTTCTCGTCGGGGACGCCGATCACAGCGGTCCCAAGGACCGACAGGTCACCGGCCAGCACATCCTCGACCCCTCGGGGTAGGAAGCCGCCACATACCAGCTGTTGCGAAGCTACGCCGTTGTCGGCGATGACCTCGATCGGCTTTCCGGCAAACGAGGGCGCGCCCGTCGCGTCATCGCCCTTTGGGTCCGACGATCAGAACAGGCCGTTGTCGTGCGGCAGGGTGTCCGGGATGGCGAGGACGATGTCCCAATGCTCGACGATCTTGCCGTCGGCGACACGGAACAGATCGTTCCGCTGCGGTCGAGGGCCATCTCGACACGCCGCACTGCGGGGCGGTCATCTGCGTGTCGCACCCTTACCGAGCGGCGTCAACAAGGGGACAGCTCGTACATGTACTTCAGAGTGCTTCGGAGTCCGCCGGGTTCTGACACAGATTGGACGCCTGTTCGCTCGTGGCAACGCCACCGCATGGGGCCCTCAAGCCGAAATACGGGCCAGCCAACCCTGCGCTTCGGCTCATCACGCGCCGTCGACAGCAGCTGGGTGGTTCTCGATCCATGCGAGCCCTCCAAGGTCCAGCTGGCGCCGAGCGCGAGTGACGGCGACGTAGGCGAGGCGTGCGTCCGTATCGCTCACGGGTTCCGGGATCGGGCGGCCGCCGTCGTCGAGCTGGTCACTGTCCGGCGGCGGGGGAAAGTCGTCCGCGATTCTGACTTGCCCGCGCCGGCCTGCAGCACCAGGTGGTGGCCGTCGCGGAAGGTGTCCACGGCATGGGCCTGTTCGTCAGTGGGTGTATGCAACAAGAGCTCCGCGGTGGATGGGGTCAAGGGGTCACGTGAGAGCGGTTCGGCCGACAACCGTCCGCGTCGCGCGAGAGCGGCGACGTGGGGTGTCGGCGGTCGAGCAGGATGCGGGCCGCGCAGGCAAGCACGTCTTCGGGGGCGTGATGGACGATGAGGCCCTGGAGCTGCGCGGTCAGTTGCCGGGTGCGGCCCCACTCGTCCCGTTCCATTGCCGCTACGACGGTCCGGCCGATGAAGTCTCCGGGCTTCTGCCCCTGAGCTGCCGCGGCCTGCTTGATCACCGAGCGCATGGCGCGGGTGAGGGCAAGGTTGAGCAGGACGTGACCTGATCCATCGGGGTAGTGGGTCGTCAGGACGTCGATGGGCAGTAGCCGATCAAGTTCGTGGCGAACAGACCGCAGCGCACGTCCCGGCGACTTTGGCCCGGCGAACAGCCATCAGGCGGGTGCGGTCGACGTTCGCCGCGAGCGGCACGGCTCGGCAGGCCCTGTCAAGCTCTCCGCCGGTGGGCGGCCTGGTCAGGACGGGCTGCAGCACCCAGCGCCTGGTCGCGTCGATCAACCAGCTCCGCACCCCAGCCAACCGCAAGGGCGGCAAACGCGAACTCCTGCGCCGTCTCGAAACGTACTCCGACCTCCTCGCCACCGCCTGCGACCGGCCCGTTGCCTCGCTACAGACTGGCAGCCTCGAAATCGACCTCCCAATTCCTCACTCCCAACAAGCAGCGGGGAGGCCGCCTCGTGCTCCGGCACCGGATCGCACGCTACGCCGTACGACTCGGTGCCGCGTACGACTCTGCCAGCCTCGCCCTCCCGTAGAGCTCGGGCATCGTCAAGGGCCACGTCAACCGCAAGACCACCATGCGACAGAGGTACAGCCGAGCCTCGTTCCGCCTCCTCCGCACCCTGTTCCTTCTCCGATCATGACCTGGGGGGACCAAGATGCCGGTGACGTGGTGGGCGACGAAGTCGTGCAGGTCGGCGGCGATCGCCAGGCGCTCCTCGCGGCGGGTCTCGCTGACGGCGACGGTGCAGCGGTAGTCGACGGAGCACAGGTAGGCCGCAAGGCCGGCCACCAGACCGATGAGGACCAGGCCGCCGACCATGAAGCCGAGGGTGCCGCCGTCCTTGAGCGAGTGCGAGTAGCGGACCGGCGTGAGCAGCAGGGCGACGCCGTTCAGCGTGCCGCACACCACGGCCCACAGCGGCCTGCAGTGCCGTACGGCGATGAAGAGCAGGGACAGCAGGATCGCGATCTCGCCCGGGGTGGACAGGGCCTGCGGCCCGGCGAGCAGCGTGCCCACCGAGTAGAGCAGGGACCACAACGCCGTTACGGCGGTGCGCAGTTGGAGGGTGAGCCAGGCGGGGTGCCGCTCGGCCGGCCACAGGACGGCGACGAGTCCGACCAGGAGCAGTACGACCGTCGTCCGTACGTTCTCGTCGGCGTTGGCCACGTTCACGACGTCGGCCACCGCCGCCTGACGCAGACGGGCGGCGAGGGCGCCCCGAGGATCGGGCTCGCGCCGTTCAACATCCGGGACGCCGGCGACCTCAGTATCGGCCGCCGCCTCAGCCCCGCACGGCCCAGTTGCGCTGACCCTGAGGAATTAGCAGGTCAGCGGGCCTAGGAAGCCAACAAGCCAAGCCCATCGCGCGTCAGGCCAAGCGCTCCGTTCAGTGCCGACTATCCCGCTTTTATGCCAACTGAAAAGCCTCGTCACAGCAGGCTAACGCCGCACCCGCGGCATCCCCAGCCCGATCCACGAGATGATCTCCCGCTGGATCTCGTTGTTGCCGCCGCCGAAGGTGAAGATCACGGCGGAACGGTAGCCGCGTTCGAGCTCGCCGTGCAGGACGGCCCCCGCGGAGCCCTCCTGGAGTGCGGCGGGGGCGGCGACGATCTCCATCAGCCAGGCGTAGGCGTCCCGGCGGGCCTCGGAGCCGTAGACCTTGACGGCGGACGCGTCCTGCGGGGTGAGGGTGCCGTTCTGGAGGGCGCCCACCATCTGCCAGTTGAGGAGCTTGAGGGCGTCGAGCTTCACGTGGGTCCGGGCGAGCCGGCGGCGCACCCAGGGCAGGTCGACGACCCGGCGGCCGTCGGCGAGTTTGGTCTCCGTCGCCCAGCGCTGCACGTCGTGCAGGGCTCGGATGGCCATGGTGCCGTGCGCGGCGAGGGTCACGCGCTCGTGGTTGAGCTGGTTGGTGATCAGCCGCCAGCCCTGGTTCTCGGCTCCGACGCGTCGGGTGACGGGGACGCGGACGTTCTCGTAGTAACTGGCGGTGGTGTCGTGGGAGGCGAGGGTGCGGATCACCGTGCAGGAGTAGCCGGGGTCGGTGGTCGGGACGAGGAGCATGGTGATGCCCTTGTGCGGCGGCGCCTCGGGGTCGGTGCGCACGGCGAGCCACACCCAGTCGGCGGTGTCGCCGTTGGTCGTCCAGATCTTCTGCCCGTCGACGACGTATGTGTCGCCCTCCCGGACCGCGCGGGTCTTGAGGGCGGCCAGGTCGGTGCCCGCATCCGGCTCGCTGTAGCCGATGGCGAAGTCGATCTCGCCGGCGAGGATCTTCGGCAGGAAGTACGCCTTCTGATCGTCGGTGCCGTACCGCATGATCGTCGGTCCGACCGTGTTCAGCGCCATCAGCGGCAGGGGTACGCCGGCCTGGGCGGCCTCGTCGAAGAACACGAACTGCTCGATCGGGGTGAGGCCGCGGCCGCCGTACTCCTTGGGCCAGCCGACGCCGAGCCATCCGTCCGCGCCGAGCCGCCGGATGGTCTTGCGGTAGAAGCGTTTGGCGGCGACGGGGTCGGTGTGCCGGGCGTAGGCGTTGTCGGGCACCAACTCGGCGAAGTATGCGCGCAGTTCGGTGCGCAGCCGTAGCTGCTCGGGCGTGTGGTCGAGGTGCACGGCGCCTCCTGGCTCCCCAAGGCCGGTGTCCTGACGGCGCACACCGTAGAACGTGTTTCAGAAATTGGGAATGGCGGGGCGCCAAGAGGTGCGGGAAGGATGTCCTCCCATGACGCTTGAAGAACTCAAGGCGCTGCTCAGGCGGGCGGGGCTCGAGATCGCGGAGCCCTGGTGGGCCGCGGGGCCGTTGCCACTCCGGGAGGCATGGCGCCGGATCGCCTCGGGAGAGACCGCGCCGACGGTCACCGTCCGGGGGGACCGGGCCGCCGAGGTCAACGTGCAGTGGTATCGGATCGCGGTGGAGACCGGCCTGTTCGACGCTGACGGAACGTTCCTCATCGTCATGGAGGGCCCCGGGCAGCGGACCTGGGCGCGCGTTCGACTCGCACCCGGCTGGGACTTCGCGGGCGTACTGGGCGAACTGCCTGACGGACGGCCGAAGTTCGTCGCCATGGCGGTCGACGGGGACACCGTGCTCGGCGTGACCGGCACGGCGGAGGAGGTCCGGATCACGGTCGTGGACCGGATCGCCGAGCGGCTCGACTCCGAGGCTCGGGCGGCCGTCCAGGAGACTCCGAGCGAGCGGGCTCAGGCCTGGGAGTCGCTGTTCGAGGAGGCCTCGGCGAGCCTGTGCCGGCACTGGGCCAACGGCCTCAGCGGCAACCCGGCCGCCCCCGAGGACGTACGGGTGGCTCTGCTGGACGCGACGAGGTACCCGCTGTACCGGGCCGAGTCGGCGGCGGTGGTGGAGGCGGCCATGGCCCGCACCGACTGGGGGACGCGCGAGACGCTGGCCGAGTACCAGCCGAACCTCACGCCGGAGCAGCGCAGCCGCATGATCCTCTCCGAGGAGGAGCCCGGGCGCCGGGCGGGGCTCGTCTGGATCGCCTCGCGGCGGGGAGTGGAACTTCCCGCCGTCACCTGCGAGCGGCTCGCGGCCGACCCCTCCGCTCTCGTCCGTGCGGAGGTGGCGGGACTACTCTGCCTGCCGGTCCCGGTGCTGACGGCCCTGGCCACCGACTCCCACGCGTCCGTGCGGGCCGCGGCCTGCGGGCCCGCCTGGCCGCACCTGGACGACCGGGCGCGCGAGGGCCTGCTGGCCGACCCCGACGGCAGTGTCCGTACGGCCGCGTTGCTGAGGCGCCACGAGGACCATCCGATGCCCTGGTCCGTGTTCGAGGCGCTGGGCCTCCCGGCCCGGGCGGTGGAGTGCTGCCGGCTGGAGCCCGAAGTCGCCGAGCGACTCGCCCGCGAGGACGCCCCGGGCCGGCGCCGCTCCCTTGCCCGCAACCCGCACCTGGACACCGGCCTGGTCCTGCGCCTCGCCGACGACCCCGACGACGACGTCCGCTTCCAGGCGTCGGTGCACCCCGGCCTCACCGAGGAGGAACGCGCCCGCGTCGACTTCCCGATCGACCAGGGACTCATGCGCAATGACCTCGCCTGGGTGGTGGCGCTCCACGACGTTCCCGACGCCATGCGCCGCCTGGCCGCCTCCGCCCACCCCGCGATCCGCCGGAGCGTCGCCCGTGCCCGGCGCCTCCCGCCGGACGTCGTCGAGCGCCTGGCCAAGGACGAGGACCGGGTCGTCCACCTCTTCCTCACCGAGTCCTGCGACGACGCGCCCTCTCAGACGCTGCTGTCGGTGTGGCGCTGGTGGACCGGCAGCCTCAGCCACCCGGACCGACCGCACGGCCACCCCAACTTCCCCCGCACCGGCCTGCTCCGGTACGCCGACGACCCGAGTCCGCGGATGCGCCGGCTGGCCCTGGACGACCCTGACGCGACGGCCGAGCTGGTCGAGCGGGCCTGCCGGGACAGCGGCGAGGAGGTCAGAGCGCGGGCCGCGGGCGACCCCCGTCTCTCCGCCGTCTCGGCGGTACGGCTGCTGAGCGACCCGGACAGCACCGTCCGGCACTCGGCCGTCCGGCACCCGGGCCTGCCCGCACGGGTCCTGGTGGGACTGCTGCGGGACACCGAGACCGCGGAGCAGGCGGCACGGCATCCGGGACTGCCCCTGCCGGTCATCCGCCGGATGCTGCACGAGATACGGGAGCGAGGCGTCGCATGACGAGCCGGCTCGGACCGGCGTCGCGCGAAGCCGGACCGGCGTCGCGACGAAGTTCAGACCAGCGTCGCGATGAAGTCCGTGCAGGTTTCGGCGCAGGCACGGCAGGCGGCCGCGCTCTCCTCGGTTCCCGGATACTTGTCGAAGACGTGGGCGCACTCAAGGCAGACGGTCCGGCACCACTCCAGTTGGGCGCGGATGCCGGCCTCGTCCATGCTCGTGTCCTCGGACAGCACTCGGCAGGTCGCGTCGCACACCTCCGCGCACATGATGCCCTTGCGTCGCACGGGTTCCTGATGTTCGGTCCCGTCCGGTTCCACGAGGCTCGCGCGCAGCGCACAGGCTCGCGCACACTCGGTGCACGCCTGGGCGCATGCGAAGCGGTCCTCCAGGAACCGGAAGAGCTCCTGTTGGGATGTCGTCGAAGTCACCTCTGGCGGGTAGCCGGGACCGGCGGCGCCAAACCCACCCGATCGCTCCGGCGACTTTCGCCGAACGCCGTGCGCGAAGGGTCACGGACAGAGAGTCACGAACCTGGAATGGCGGGTTCATGACCCGTTGGTGGGGTATTCGCCTGATATGACTACCACCGCAAGCCTGCAGCTGGCCGCCGCGAGCGGCTTGCTCAGCCTTGGGCTGTTCGTGGTCGGCCTGGCCGTCGTGGCTGTGCTGGCCGGCAGCTTCTGGCTGGGCGCGCGTATCAAGTCGCGCGAGCCGGCCCGGCCGCGCCCCGAGGAACAGCCGCACCTCCCTCCCGGTGGCGCGGTGCACGAGGTCCGCGAGAACCGGGAGCCCGACGAGGTGCCTCGGATGCCGGAAGGCGGCCGTCCTCTCACGCCGTACGAGCTGACCAACATGCAGACCCGGCCGAGCGCGGACAAGAAACGGCCGCGCTGGAGCCGTGGCAGCAGTGGCTCGTTCGGCGGGGGCGGTCTGGGCGCCCACTGAACCGGCGCCGGACGACTCCGTCCTCATCCCCCCATCCCCCCATCCCCCCGCTGCCCCCCTGCTCCTCCTGCTCCTCCTGCCCCTCCTGCTGCTCCCCGGCCCTGCAGGCCCTCAGGTCTGCAGGGCCCTTCGGGTCACCGTGAGGGCCCGATCCGCGTAAGGGCGTCCGAACTGCACGACGTGCACGAGCAGCGGAAAAAGCTGGTGCAAGCCCACCCGTTCGGACCGGCCCTCGGCCAGTGGCACGGCCTCGGACAGCGGGCCAGTACCTGGTCCAGGTGGGAAAAGGACGCGGCATCGCGAGGTCCGTCTCGCGGTGGCCGCCGGTCGATGAGCCGGGCGTGGCCGTCCGCCCCCGAAGCACAGTGCCGTTCCACAGGTCGCCGTGCAGACGCGCGGGTCGTTCGGGCGGTCCGGCCAGGTCGGGCAGGCGCGCGCAGAGGTGCTCGATCTCGGACGTTCCCGACGGGGCGAGGCCCCGGTGGGGCGGGCCGCCGCGGCGCCGGCGGACGACGGTCGCGCGACGGACCGCTCGGCGCACGCACGAGCGGAGGTCGGTTGCCTGGTGGCGGCGGTGACACATGGGCACGTCGACCAGCGCACGGCCGTGTACGTCGCCCAAGTGCCCGCACCGCGGCGGGGCTTCCGGTCGGCCGGCGTTGTCCGCGGGGGCCGCTGTCAGGCGCCGACGTAGGCCGCGAGGTGCTCGCCGGTCAGGGTGGACCGGGCGGCGACGAGGTCGGCGGGGGTGCCCTCGAAGACGATCCGGCCGCCGTCGTGGCCGGCGCCCGGGCCGAGGTCGATGATCCAGTCTGCGTGCGCCATCACCGCCGGGTGGTGCTCGACGACGATGACCGACTTGCCGGAGTCGACGAGCCGGTCGAGCAGGCCGAGCAGTTGCTCGACGTCGGCGAGGTGGAGGCCGGTCGTCGGCTCGTCGAGGACGTAGACGCCGCCCTTCTCCGCCATGTGGGTGGCCAGCTTGAGCCGCTGCCGCTCGCCGCCGGAGAGCGTGGTGAGCGGCTGGCCGAGGCTGAGGTAGCCGAGCCCGACGTCGGCGAGCCGGTCCAGGACGCGGTGCGCGGCCGGCGTGCTCGCCTCTCCGGCGCCGAAGAACTCCTCGGCCTCGGTCACCGACATCGCGAGCACCTCGCTGATGTCGCGGCCGCCGAGGTGGTATTCGAGGACCGACGCCTGGAACCGCTTGCCCTCGCACTCCTCGCAGGTGGTGGCTACGCCCGCCATCATCGCCAGGTCGGTGTAGACGACGCCGGCGCCGTTGCAGGTGGGGCAGGCGCCCTCGGAGTTGGCGCTGAACAGCGCCGGCTTCACTCCGTTGGCCTTCGCGAACGCCTTGCGGATCGGGTCGAGCAGTCCGGTGTACGTCGCCGGGTTGCTGCGCCGGGAGCCGCGGATCGCGCCCTGGTCGACCGACACCACGTTCTCGCCGGCCGGGATCGAGCCGTGCACGAGCGAGCTCTTGCCGGACCCCGCCACACCGGTGACCACGCAGAGCACCCCGAGCGGGATGTCCACGTCGACGTCCCGCAGGTTGTGCGCCGCCGCGCCGCGGATCTCCAGCGTGCCGGCGGACTTGCGCACCGTCTCCTTGACGGAGGCCCGGTCGTCGAGGTGGCGGCCGGTGATGGTGTCGCCGGCCCGCAGCCCCTCGACGGTGCCCTCGAAGCAGACGGACCCGCCCGCCGTGCCGGCGCCGGGACCCAGGTCGACGACATGGTCGGCGATCTCGATGGTCTGCGGCTTGTGCTCCACGACGAGCACCGTGTTGCCCTTGTCCCGCAGTCGCAGCAGCAGGTCGTTCATCCGCTGGATGTCATGGGGGTGCAGGCCGATGGTCGGCTCGTCGAAGACGTAGGTGACGTCGGTGAGGGAGGAGCCGAGGTGGCGGATCATCTTGACGCGCTGCGCCTCGCCGCCCGAGAGCGTGCCCGAGGGGCGGTCGAGCGAGAGGTAGCCGAGGCCGATCTCCGCGAACGAGTCCAGTGTGTGCTGCAGCGCGGTGAGCAGCGGGGCTGTCGAGGGCTCCGTGAGGCCGCGGACCCACTCGGCCAGGTCGGTGATCTGCATTGCGCAGGCGTCGGCGATGCTGATCTCCTCGATCTTCGACGACCGGGCGCCCTCACTGAGCCGGGTGCCGTCGCACTCGGGGCAGACGGCGAACGTCATCGCCCGCTCCACGAACGCGCGGACGTGCGGCTGCAACGCGTCGATGTCCTTGGAGAGCATCGACTTCTGGATCTTCGGGATCAGGCCCTCGTAGGTCAGGTTGATGCCGTCGACCTTGATCTTGGTCGGCTCCTTGTGCAGGAGGTCGTGCAGCTCCCTCTCGGTGAACCCGCGGATCGGCTTGTCCGGGTCGAAGAAGCCGCAGCCGGCGAAGATGCGGCCGTACCAGCCGTCCATGCTGTAGCCGGGGATCGTGAGCGCACCCTCGTTGAGCGACTTGCTGTCGTCGTAGAGCTGGGTGAGGTCGATGTCGGAGACCGTGCCTCGGCCCTCGCAGCGGTTGCACATGCCGCCGGTGCGGGAGTAGGTCGCCTTCACCGCCTTCTTGGTGCCGCGCTCGACGGTGATCGCACCGCTGGCCCGGACCGAGGCGGTGTTGAACGAGTACGCGCTGGGCGGGCCGATGTGGGGCCGGCCGAGCCGGCTGAAGAGGATGCGCAGCATCGCGTTGGCGTCGGTGGCGGTGCCGACGGTGGAGCGGGGGTCGGCGCCGATCCGCGACTGGTCGACGATGATCGCCGTCGTCAGCCCGTCGAGTACGTCGACCTCGGGCCGCGCCAGGGTCGGCATGAAGCCCTGTACGAAGGCGCTGTAGGTCTCGTTGATCAGCCGCTGCGACTCCGCGGCGATCGTGTCGAACACCAGCGAGCTCTTGCCCGAGCCGGAGACGCCGGTGAACACCGTCAGGCGGCGTTTCGGGATCTCGATGCTGACGTCCTTGAGGTTGTTCTCGCGCGCGCCGTGCACGCGGATCAGATCGTGGCTGTCGGCAGCGTGCTGCGCAGGCGGCGGCGTGCCCGTCCTCTTGGCCATGCTCTTCGTCTCCCCATCTGTCATGCGGGACCGCCTTCGTGGTCTTCGTCGGCGTCGCCTGCTCGATCCGACAACCCACGCTAGCCGCGGCGCGTGGGTCGGCGCTTCTCGAATTCTGATCGGTTCGGTGGCGTTCAGGTTCGGACAGGGAGCGGACAGTAAGCGACAACGCGGGGCGGGGCCGGGGCGGAGGCGCTGAGATGGCCTGATTCGTCGTGCGGGATGAGGTGGAAGATGGCCGATGTGATGCGGGCACAACCGGCGCGGCGCGCGGGCTCGGGGGCGGGCGCTGCGAAGCAGAAGGTGAAGCAGGGCGTCAAGCAAGGCGGGCAGCAGGGCGTTCAACAGGACGTGAAGCGGAAGGCCGAGCAGAAACGGTGCGGCTGCGGGGCGCCCGCGCCGGAGGGCGCCGTGGGCGGAGCCGAAGAACGGTTCCGGGGGCTGCTGGAGGCGGCGCCGGACGCCATGGTCATCGTCGACGACACGGGCGTCATCAAACTCGTCAACGCCCAGACGGAGGCTCTCTTCGGGCACGGCCGCGAGGAACTGCTGGGCCACCCGGTCGAGTTGCTGATCCCGCACCGTTTCCACGGCCAGCACACCATGCACCGGCGCGGGTACACGGCCAACCGCCAGGTGCGTCCGATGGGCGCCGGACTCGAACTGCACGGCCTGCGCAAGGACGGCACGGAGTTCCCCGTCGAGATCAGCCTGAGCCCCCTGGAGACCTCGGACGGGCTGCTGGTGTCGGCGGCCGTGCGCGACGTCAGCGACCGCAAGGCGGCCGAGGCGCGCATCAACGAGCTCGCCGCGCTCGTGGAGTCGTCGCAGGACGCGATCCTGGCCAAGACCCTGGACGGGTACATCACGTACTGGAACGCGGCCGCGCAGCGTCTGTACGGCTACACCGCCGAGGAGGCCATCGGGCAGCACGTCTCGATGCTGGCCCCGCGGGAGCTGCGGGGCGAGGTCCGCGAGCTGGTCAAGCGGCTGCGGCACGCCGAGAAGGTCGAGCACTACGAGACACTGCGGATGACCAACACGGGGGCGCTGCTGGACGTGGACGTCACGCTGTGGCCGACCCGGGACACCCATGGCACCGTGGTCGGGGCGTGCGCGATCGTGCGGGACATCAGCGACCGCAAGCGCGCGGAGGCCGAGCTCACAGCCCTGTACGAGCAGCAGCGGCACATCGCCCTGACGCTGCAGCGCAGCCTGATGGGCACCCCGCCCGCGCTGCCCGGTCTGGCCACCGCCAGCCGCTACCGGCCCGCCACCCAGGGCGCCGGGGTGGGCGGCGACTGGTTCGACCTGATTCCGCTGGGCGCCGACCGGGTGGGTGTGCTCATAGGGGACGTGATGGGCCGCGGACTCGAAGCGGCCGCCGTGATGGGGCAGTTGAGGTCGGCGGCGCACGCGCTGGCGAAGACCGGAATGCAGCCGCGGCAGCTGATGCAGGCGCTGGACACCTGTGTCGCCGATCTCGACGTGCCCGACCAGCTCGTCACCTGCTGCTACCTGGTGATCGCCCCGGACGCGGGCACGGTGACGGTCTGTTCGGCCGGGCATCTGCCGGTGCTGGTGGCCGGGGTGGGTGAGGGCGTCAGCGCCCTGCCCTGTCCGGTCAACGCCCCGCTCGGCGTGGGCGACATCGTGTTCGAGCAGTCCAGCTCGGAGATACCGCCGGGAGCCACGCTGGTGCTCTACACGGACGGTCTGATCGAGACGCCGGGCAGCGACATCGAGGTGCGGATCGGTGAACTGACGGGGCTGCTGGAGAAGTTGTTCGTCGGCACGCCGTGTCTGGAGGCCGCGGCGGACCATGTCCTCGCGGGTCTGCTGCCGGACGCCGACGGCCACAACGACGACGTCACCCTGCTGCTCGCGCAGTTGCCCGCCGCACCGCTGGCCTCCGTCACCACCCACCTCCCGGCCACCGCGGCGTCCGTACCGGAGGGGCGCTCCTTTCTCCACAAGGCGCTGACCTCATGGGACTGCGCGGACAGCGCCGAGGACGCGCTACTGCTGCTGTCGGAGACGCTGACGAACGCCGTCCAGCACGCCGAGGGCCCGGTCGGCCTGCATCTGCACCGCACGGCCACCGATCTCACGGTCGAGGTGAGCGACCGCAGCCCACAGCTCCCCCAGCCGCGCCAGGCGGTCGAGGGCGAGGAGTCGGGCCGCGGCCTGGTCCTGGTCCGTGCCCTCGCCGCCAGCTGGGGCGTGCGGCCGACGGACGAGGGCAAGACGACCTGGTTCACGCTGAAGCTGTGAGCCCCCGGGGCGGGCCACCGCAGGCCAGGGCCAGGGCGTCGAGGTGTGCCTGGACGTAGGGCACGGCCACGGCGTGCAGTTCGAGTTCGCCGTCGACGAACGCGGGCTGCACGTTCACCTCGAAGACGACCCCGCCGTTCTCCACCGCCAGGTCGACACCGGCGAAGGGAAGCCCGACCGACGCGGTGGCCGCGACGGCGAGTTCGGCGAGCCGGGGCTGGAGGTCCGGCGGGGCGATGTGGACGGCGGTGGCGCCCTGGCAGGTGTTGCAGGGTGTGTCGTTGGCGGGCTGGAGATGCTCGCGGGCGTGCACGACGCGGTCGCCGAGGACGAAGACGCGGAACTGGTGGCGCAGGCCGTCGGCGGTGACGTTGCCCGCGTCGCGGGACAGGAGCCAGTCGGTGCCGCGTTCGGCGTAGTAGGCGGCGGCGTGCTCCAACTGGGCGGGGGTGGTGACGTGGAAGGTGTCGTTGCCGCCGGTGCCGACGACGGGCCGGGCCCAGGTGTCACGGCCGAGCCGGTCGAACGTGCCGGCCGCCTCCCGCAGGGAGGGCCGGGACAGCACCGCGGTCTCCATCTGGGCGACGCCGTCCCTCAGGAAGCGTTCGACGGTGAGGTTCTTCTCGGTCGCGGTCCGCCAGGCGTCGGGCCCCGCGGCGAGCGTCACCACGTCGTGGCTCTCCAGGAGCTCCTGGAAGCCGGCGAGGGCCTGCCGGTGGTGCGGCGGGATCTCGTAGAGCAGGACGACGTCGGGCACGAAGTCCAGCCGCTCTTCTGGGACTTGCAGCCGTAACCGGCCTCCGTCGCGGATGCCCCGCCCGGTTCCGCCGGTCGCGAAGTGCCGGGAGTCGACCCGGACGGGCGGTGCGCCGGTGAGCAGTTCCACGGCCTCGGCGAGGTACTCACGGCACCCTTCGGGCGAGGTGGGGTCGGCGATCAGGGCGATGCACGGTCGGGACACAGCGGCCTCCAGTGGCTCTCGACGCGCGCTCGTACCGCGGGCGGCCCTCGCGCGGCCCGAGCGGTGTCACGGATGGTGCCTGTCGCGCGGGTGGTCGTCGCGCCCGTCGCTCCTGGGAGCCGCACCGGTGTGCGGAGCCGTCCCGGGTCCGGGCGGGTGCCGGGCGGGGACGAGGACGACTGGTGACCACACGAAGGTGGGACGGGGCCCAGCCTCGCCGGATCCGCGTGCAGGGCTGGCCGACCACTGTAAGCACCCGGCCGGACGCCGTACCAGGGCGCACGACGGCCCGCCTCCTGCCCCTCCTTCTGCGCCGTCCGCCCCGGTCCGTGCGCCCTGTCCGGCGGTGGATGAGCTGCCGTCTCAGCCGTCCCGGCCCCACTCCGCCACCTCGGGGAGGTCGGTGCCGTGGAGCCGGATCCGGTCATGGTGGCGCAGTCGCGTGTCGTCCATCCGCCGGCACACTGCCGCGGCACGCACGGCGAGACCGGGGACGCGGTCGATGACGTCCATGACGAGGCGGTAGCGGTCGAGGTCGTTGCGGTCGACCATGTCGAACAACGTGGTCGTGGTGCCGGACTCCTTGTAGCCGCGCACGTGCAGGTTGGCTTGGCCGGGCTCCCAGACGCACAGGGCGTTCAGGTCACGGAGTCGCGACTGTCTAGGCCGTCGACGTGGGCCACGTTCCGCCGGTCCTCGGCGTCCTCGCTCGCCTCGGCGGCGAACCAGGCGTCCAGGATCTCCTTGAGCAGCGGCTCGGAGGTCAGGCGCAGGCTGAGGGCCAGGACGTTGGCGTCGTTCCAGCGGCGGGCGCCGTCGGCGGTGTAGGCGTCGGTGCACAGGGCGGCCCGGACGCCGGACACCTTGTTCGCGGCGATCGACGCGCCGGTGCCGGTCCAGCAGCACACCACGGCCTGCTCCGAGGTCCCGTCGGCCACGTCCCGGGCCGCCGCCTCCGAACACACTGCCCACTGGGGGTCGTCGCCGGGACGCAGCACGCCGTGCGGCACCACATCGTGCCCCCGGCCGCGCAGCTCCGCGACGAGGGCGCGCGCCACAGGTTCGTCCATGTCCGAGGAAACGGAGATCCGCATGTCGGGGAGCCTACTTGGCCTGCCGGACGACGGCGACGCGGGTGGAGGCCTGCGCCCCTTGGCCGAGGCCGAACCGAGCGCGTCCTGCTACGACTTGCTCGGCGCCGCGCCCGATCGTCCGTCGTGGACGCCGGCAGGGGGATTTCCAGCTCGCGGACGCCTGTGAACTGCCGCACCTCCCGGTCGTCGACCCGGCCGGACGATCACCCCGGGGAACCCCATGCCCCGACCGTGAGCCCGGCCGGATTGCCGCCCGGGAGGATCCCGGAGTCCAGGACGGTCCGGGCGAGCGGTTCGAGCAGGTGGGCGAGGCGGGCGGTGGCGTCGGCGCCCAGGGCTGTCCACGGCGAGGCCGCGGCGGCGTCCGTGTCCGCCTCCACCTCCTCATGGGCGGCCACCCCCGCCTCGGTGAGGTGCCCGTCCGTGTCGAGCCATCCGCGCTCGCGCAACTCCGCCTCCGCCGACCGCCATGGCTCGATGCCCCACTTACGGGTCTGCCTCTGGAACTCCGCGTCCGACTCCCCCGCCGCGCACTTCAGCACCATGGCTTCGACCGGCCCCAGACGACGGCCGACGAGCACGGCGACATGGCCGTCACCCCTGTGTTCGCGCAGGGTGGTCACCGCCTGCCAGAGCCTGACGTGGGGCTGTGCCGGGCGTGGCAGGGCCTGGTTGGCGGCGCCGAGCACGCGCCCCGCCGTGTCCGCGGCCATTGCCGCCTCCCAGGCGAGGTCCGCGGCCTCGGTCAGCTCGGCGGAGCCGACGACATCGGGGCCGTAGAAGCTGGTCATCGCGGCGTCCACGGCCCTTTCGCGTGCCGCCAGCACGTCCTCGGGTGCCGCGAAACCCCAGGCGTTCGGCAGCGCACGCGCCACCCGGTCGGGGTGGAAGACGTAGAAGCAGCTGGTGACGACGGAGGCGGGAGCAGGTCCGAGGGGCGCCGCGCGCAGGGCGAAGTACCCCATCCAGTACCCGCGCAGGCCGAGGCCGTCGGCGGCTTCGTGCACTTCGGGGGCGAAGTAGACCAGCTGGTGGACGGGTTCGAACCGTTCCCACATGGCCCGTGCGTCGATGTCGCTCACTCCGAAGTCCTCCCGGCCGGTCGGTGGCAGTGGCAGTAGTGGTGGTCGTATGTCGGGTGCCGAGAGGCAGCATCCGCCATGACAGCGGTCATAACAACCCCGCCCGGCGATGTCAGTGGGCCCGATTGGCCTGCGCTCATGACCGAGACGACCACCGACGACCGCCGTTCCCGCCCGCCCTCGTCGAGGTGGCCGCGGCGGACTTCCCCTACGACGACGGCGAGGGCTTCGACTTCGAGCCGTACGACGCCTTCGACTCCGCCGAGGAGACCACCGACTGGATCCGCCACTGGACCGGCAACCACGAACTCGACGGAGACGCCTTCCGCGTCTTCGGGCAGGACGGCACCGGTGGGCTCGCCGCCCTGTGGTGTGTGCGCCCGGGCAAGCCCCTGACCGAGCAGCCGGTGGTGTTCCTGGGCTCGGAGGGCGAGGTCGGGGTGGTGGCGGGCAATCTGTCCGACTTCCTGTGGTTGCCGGCCGACGGCTTCGGTCCGATGGAGGCCGTGGGGTACCCGGACCGCGACGCACGTGCACAGCCGGAACTCGCCGAGCTCGCCGCCCGGCACGCCACCACCCCGCGGCGCCCTGCCCCGGTCGTCGTCGCCGAGGCGAAGGGCGAGTTCCCGTCGTTCGAGGAGGACATCGCCGCGCTGTGCCGGTAGGGCCGGCGCAGGACCGGAAGGCTCCGCACGGTTATGGACGCCACGACCGGCACTGACCTAGGGTGCGCGGGAAAGCGCTTTCTAGCATGGTCATGCCAGCACCTAGTCCGGGAGCGTCGATGCCGCCCACCGCACCACAGGACCCCTCGCAGTCATGGAACCGAAAGGCGTTCCTCCGGGGCATGACGGCCGTCGGACTGGCACCGTTGCTGCCCGCGGTGCTTCCGGCCGAGGCTCACGCCTCGCCGACGTCCGCCGCCCGTCCGGACTTCGATCTGGTGCGGGACGGCGTCGCGGTCGACGTGTTCGTGGACGCGGCCGACGACCCCGCCGTGGTCCGCGCGGCCGGGGACCTCCAGGCCGACGTCGAGCGGACCGGCGGGGTACGGCCCGCGTTACGGCGCACCCTGCCGGAACGGTCCGCGGCGGTGGTCCTGGTGGGCACACTCGGCGCGAGCCCGGTCATCGACCGGCTCGTCGCGCAGGGGCGGCTGGACGTCAGGCGGGTGAGGGGTCACTGGGAGGCCTCCGTGACTCAGGTGGTGGAACGTCCGGCGCCCGGCGTCGAGCGCGCGCTGGTGATCGCGGGCAGCGACCGGCGTGGCACGGTCTACGGGATCTACGACACCTCGGAACGCATCGGCGTGTCGCCCTGGTACTGGTGGGCCGACGTACCCGTGGAACGGCGCGAGACCGTCACCGTGCCCGCGGGCCCCTTCGAACGGCGGGAGCCGTCCGTCCGCTACCGGGGTGTCTTCCTCAACGACGAGCAGAACCTGACCACTTGGTCGCATCGTACGCAGGAGACGGACAAGAACATCGGCCCGGAGACGTACAAGCGTCTCTTCGAGCTGCTGCTCCGCCTCAAGGCCAACTACCTGTGGCCGGCCATGCATCCGTACTCCGACTTCTTCAACAAGTACCGGGAGAACCCCGAACTCGCGGACCGCTACGGCATCGTCGTCGGCTCCAGTCACCCGGAGGCCCTGCTGCGCAACGGCGTCCACGAGTGGGAGCCGTGGGCGCAGGAGCACCGTGGCGCCGACGGGAGCCTGCCGGTGTACGACTACACGGTGAACCCGGGTGTCATCTCCGACTACTGGAGGGCCCGGGCCCGGGAGAACGCGGCCTACGAGAGCAGCTGGACGATCGGCATGCGCGGGCTGCACGACACCGCGCTGGAGACGAAGAACGCGACCACGATCCCGGAGAAGGTCGTGGTGATGAACGACATCATCGCCGACCAGCGCCGGATCCTGACCGAGGAGGTCGGGGCGGCGGCCGAGCCGCAGATCTTCATCCCGTACAAGGAGGTCCTGGACCTGTACAACGCGGGCGTCCAGGTCCCCGACGACGTCACGCTGATCTGGCCGGACGACAACCACGGCAACATGCGCCAGCTGCCGAACGCGGCGGAGCGGGCCCGTTCGGGCGGCAACGGGATCTACTACCACCTCTCCTACTGGGGCCGCCCGCGTAGCTACCTGTGGCTGGACACCACCCAACTCGCCAAGGTCTGGCAGGAGTTGCGACGGGTGTACGAGCACGAGGTCGACCGGATGTGGATCTTCAACGTCGGAGACCTCAAGTCGATCGAGACCGGCCTGTCCTTCTCCATGGACGTGGCCTGGGACGTGGACCGGTGGGACGCCGACGACGTCGAGGGCTTTCTCGCAGAGTGGTACGGGCGGCAGTTCGGGCTCCGTCATGCCCGGGAGATCGCCGCGATCCGCACCGAGTACTACCGTCTCGCGGCGGAACGGCGCCCGGAGTTCATCGACCGGAACGTCTTCTCCGTGGTCCACCACGGGGACGAGGCGGGACGCCGCATGGCCGCCTACGACCGTCTGCTGGAGCGGACCGTGGCACTGGGGGCCGAGCTCCCGGCGGATTGCCGGGACGCCTTCTACGAACTCGTCCAATACCCCGTGCACGGCGCGTACTTGATGAACCTCAAGTACTACTGGGCGGACCGCAACGCTCTCGCGGTACGGCAGGGCCGCGGCGTCGGGAGCAACCGCTTCGCGGACCTCGCCGAAGCCGCGCACGCCGAGGAAGCGGCGCTCACCCAGCGGTACAACACCGAGGTGGCGGGCGGGAAATGGGACGGCTACATCAATCCGTATCCCTCGCAGATCCCCAAGGCGCCGGGCCGTCCGGCGGTCACGAGGGTCGCCCGACAGGAGACCTCGGGGCTGGGGGTGGCCGCCGAGGGGAACGAGACCGGCGCGCAGCGGCCGTTGTCCTTCTCCTCCGCCACCCGGGACCGGCGTTTCGTCGATGTCTTCAACACCGGCTTCCTCGCGGTCACTTGGGCTGCGGAGGCCGACCGGCCGTGGGTCCGGCTGAGTTCGACGGGCGGCTCGCTCACCGAACAGTCCCGGGTGTGGGTCGAGGTGGACTGGGCCCGGGCGCCCGAGGGCACGCACGACGTCACGGTCGCCTTCACAAGTGGCGGGCAGCGATTCGAGGTTCCCTTGAAGGTGGTCAACGACGGGGAGCGGGCACGTCGGCGGGCGCGCGGATTCGTCGAGGCGGGCGGGTACGTCTCGATCGACGCCGTACACACCGAGGGCCGGGTGGCGCGCGGCGGGGCCCGCTGGCGGACGGTGCGCGGGCTCGGCCGTCGCAGCGCCGCCGTGGAGGCGGTGCCGTCGACGGCGGCGCCGATCACCGCCGACTTCGCCGCCCGTGCGCCGGAGTTGAGGTACCGGGTGCGCTTCAGCAGCACCGGTTCCTTCCCGGTCACCGTCTTCCGGCTGCCCTCACTCGACGAGCGTGGCGCACGCCGGCTGGCCCTCGCCCTCGACGACCAGCCGCCCACCGTCCTGTCGGGGCAGGCCGTCGCGACCGGCAACCGCGGTGACGCCTGGGCGCGCAACGTGGAGGAGGGCGTCGAGAAGCTGACCGCGACCGTGACCGTCACCGCACCGGGCGAGCACGTCCTGCGGGTGTTCATGGTCGACCCGGCGATCACCGTGGACCAGATCGTCATCGACACCGGCGGGCTGCCGGCCGCCGCCTATCTCGCGCCGCCGGAGAGCTACCACCCGGTGTTCAACCCCGACCCGGACACGAGCCCGGGCCTGGAGCCCCCGAACCAGTAAGTGGCCGACCGCTTCGGGCCGGCGGTGTTCGCGGTCAGGCCCCGCGTCGCAGGACCTGGGACAGCCCCAGCGCCGCCGTCCGCACCGCGGGGGCCAGTTGAGCCGGGCTGAAACGTGCGCGCGGCGGGGCCGCCGAGAGGGCCGCCACGGTGGTGCCGCCCGCGAACACGGGCGCCGCGATGCAGCTCACGTCGAGGACAGCCTTCTGCTCCTCGTGGGCTTGCCCGGAAGACCTGGATCTTCTCCAGGGCCATGCGCAGACGGGCGGGGTCGGTGATCGAGCGGGGCGTCAGGCTTGGCAGCGGCCTGGACAGCACCTCCTCGGTCAGCTCCGCGCCGGAGAAGGCGAGCCGGACCTTACCGGCGCCGGTGCAGGTCAGCGGCAGGCCGCCGCCGAAGAGGGAGGGCAGCCGGAGGGCCTCGTGGCCGTGGATGCGTTCGAGGTGACCCACGTCCATGCCCTCGCGCACCCCGAGGTGCACGGTCTCTCGGACGGCCTCGACAGGTCCTGGAGGAAGGGCAGAACGGTCTCCCACAGATCGAGTCGGTGCGGTACCAGCGAGCCGAGCTCGAACAGCTTCCCGCCGAGCCGGTACCGCGGCCCCGCATGCTCCAGCCGGCCCAGCCGCACGAGGTCCGCCGCCGGCCGGTGTTGGGCCACCCGGCCGCCGCGGTCACCTGGCCGGCCAACACCCTCGCCGCCTTCGGCACCGCGCTGGAGCCCGGCCACCTGATCCTGCCGGGCATGATGACCGGTGCCCCGTTCGTCGACGCCGGTCAGCAGGTCGAGACGCGCCTCGGCGGCCTCGGCTCGGTGTCGGTGTCGGTGTCGGTGACGGTGACGGTGACGGTGACGGTGTCGGTGACGTTCGTCCGATCCGTTGATCCGTCCCCCTGGATCCGTCCGCCGGACACCCGGGATCGACGGTTCGGTCAGGGCGTCGGAATGCCCGCCGGGCGGGTCGGACGGGCGGGCCGGTCGAAGCGGGCCGGGACTCCCGGCGAGTAGAGGACGCTCACCGGCTCCCCCGCCGGCTCCGGCAGACCGGCCGCCACCAACAGGTCCTCCTGGCACTCCACGAGTTCCGCCCGGTGCAGCGGCCAGCGCGGATGGGCGTTGGGCAGGAACATCTGCCGGCCGAAGAAGGTGCTGTGCATACCCCAGCGCGCGGTCAGGAAGTGCTCCAACGCGGTGGCCTCCCCGATCCGTTCGCCGACCCGCACGGTGAGGCGGCTACGGGCGCCACGTGGACCGGGCCAGCGGCGGCGGCTGGTGTAGGTGACGGTGTCGCCGTCGGTGTCGATCGCCATGCGGGACCACACGTAGGGCATCCGGAACCCGATCCGCGCCACTGCCACCGGCAGCAGGCGGGAGGCGTCCAGCGAGCGGAAGACCACGCCGCGCCGCCCATGTGCGTCCACCGAGTAGAGACGGACGTTCGTCTCGGGAAAGGACCCCAGGTAGGGGACGCCCGGCAGGCGGAACCAGCCGACCCGGTGCATCCGGAACGCGACCAGACCGACATAGGTGACGCCGTCGAGGGTGTCCGGGACCGTTCCGGGCGGCAGCAGACCGGCCACGTCGGCCGGATCGGCGGCCCAGTGGAGGAAGGTGAGGTCGAGCCAGGACTGGGTGAGCAGCGGGCGCGCTATCGCGTCCGGCGCGTCGGGCGTTATGGGATGCGGGGTGGCCCGGGCCTGTGGCTGTGGTGTCGGCGGCACCGCGCCAGTATCACAGAGGGCCCGGGACCGGCCCAGGGACCGACCGGCGACTTGGCACGCCCCCCTTCCCTTCCCCGGACCAACGCCCGGCGCTGTGGCTGAGGCCACGTCGGTGGTGAGACCCCGGCCGTGTCGTCCCGAGGGGGCGGCAGGCTACGGTGCCAGGAGATCCCCGATACGTCGTCACCTCGTTGCCCCGTTACCTCGCCGAAGATCTCGGACGGCCCCCAGTGCTCGCAGACCTCTCCCCGCTCATCGCCGCCACCACCGAATGGCTGACCCGGGCCTACCCGTCGAGCGGCGGCGCGCTCGCCCACGCCCTGTGCGAGGCGCAGGCCCGCCAGGCGGTGACCGTCGCGGCCTGGCTGCGCTATCCGACCGCCACGGACGCCGCACTGGTCGGTTTGACGGGCCCCGGCGGCTCGGCCCGGCTGGACCGGATCAGCGGCGCGGCCGACTCGGCCGCCGACGTCGACGCGGACGACTCGGCCTGGCGCAGCTGGGTGGACGAGGTCGTGGCGAGCTGGGCGGCCTGCCTGCTCACCGATCCGAGCCTCGCGGCGGGAGCGGTGGCCGGCCTCACCGGAGGCGACCACACCCGCGTGACGCCGCCGGACTTCCGACGCCTGATCGCACCCGACGTCCGCGACCGACAGGCCGCGGTGCTGCTGCGCCACCCGGACCTCATCGCTCCCGTGGCCGCCCTCCACCACCCCCAGCTCCTCGCCCGCCTCGGCCGGGGCCAAGCACTCATCGCCTGAGTCCCCCCGCCATCCACCCCTCCCCGACCCGGGGGGGCGTGGTCCGGAACTCTGGGAGCAGCGCCCGCACCTGCCGCGCGCGACGCCAGCGGGCGCCGCCAGCCGACGATCACGGGCGAAGCCCGGCGTCCCGGCCCGCGCCCAGGCCCTCGGCACGCCGAGGAGATGAGGGCGTGCAGCCCACGACCGTCGGCGGCCGCGCATACGCGGGCGACACCCTGACTGGTGCCGTGGCAGGCGAAGTTCGCCCCGTCGCGACACCCGGCACGCTCCCCCACTGCCTCAAGGCGTGGTAGGTGCCCCACTCGCCGCGCCGGCCGAAGACCCAAGTACGTCCAGTACGAGGGCCTTGGTACGTCCGGTACGAGGGCCTTCGGCCGGCACTCCCCCAGCCTTCGGCCGGGGACCCCCAGCGCACGCACCGGACGCCGCTCCTTCACGGGCAGACGTCGCCTGCCACGTCACTAGGCCGCACCGGAGCTGATGGGCCGGTCCCAGGGCCGTCGGCGCCGGCGAGGGTCGCGGGCAGCGCCGAGTTTCCAGGCCCGCGCCCCGGCGACAGGTTCGCCGGGGTCGCAGGTTCGCGCGGCTGATGAACGTCAGTTCCCCTTGCCGCGGCCTGTCAGTGTGTCGCGGAGTCGGTCGACCAGGCCGGTCCCCGGTGCCACCAGCTTGTTGGCCGGGGGCTTGTCCGGGGCAGACGGGTGCGGACGCGTCGGGGCGGTCTTCTTCGCCTTGCGGACCTTGTCGCCGAGCTCGTCGAGGGCGTCCGCCGGGCACGTCGCGCGCAACCGGGGAAACAGGTTCTGCTCCTCGTCGGCCAGGTGCTCGCGGATCTCGCGCATCAGCATCCCGATGAGCCGGTCGAACTCGGGATCGTCCGGCTCGCGGCCCTCCAGGTCCTTCATGATCTGCTCGGCCCGCGCGTGATCCTCGAGTTCCTTGTCGGCCAGAGCGTCGCCGCCGGGAAGGTGCTCGCGTACGGCCGGGTAGAGATACTCCTCCTCGGCCACCGAATGCCGGACCAGCTCCATCGTGGCCTGCTCCGCGTACAGCTTGCGGTTCTTGGCACCGGACGGCAGCGCCTCGATCCGTCCGAAGAGCTCCTCGACCTCGCGGTGATCGGTCACCAGCTCGTCGATGACGTTTCCACCATGACCCATGTCCTTCGCCTCCAGCCTGAGCACGACGGCTCCGGATCGGACCCGCCAGGCCCCGAGTGCCCCGCATCGGGGGGTCGACACAGCGCGGGTCCGCCTGGGTCAGCCCTCCACGCCGGTGGCGTCGTGGGCCGCTCCGACCGGCTTCGACTCATCACTCTCACCGTGTCACCCGCCCTTGATCCGGCATCGGTACGGCTGTTTCCGGATCTGTTCGCATCCGGCGGCCACGACCTTCCCACGGGGTCGTCGAAGCGGGAGAGGAACAGGGTGTCCTGGGCGAGCACCGCCCGCGCCCGGTTGCCGTAGAGGATGTCGGCGACGACCACGGCGGCGCCGTCGGCCACGGGCAGCCGTGACACCGCGGCGCCGATCCCGCGGGCCCCGCCGGTGACGTTCGCCGCCCGCTCGTCGAGACGTCCCATCCCGACCCCCCTGAGCGGGCCGCGCCGAAGCCCCGCCCCCGGCATCGGCCGCGACGGGGCGGGGTCGCAGTCCCTGATGATCCAAACGGCGCCTCCCCGTCCGCGCGTCCACCTGGTGGGCGGGTCGGCCGAACCGACCCGCCCACCCCTGCTGAAACCTTTCTCCTGGCGTGTCGGCCGAGGTCAGGAGAGCTTGATCAGGGTGTAGTCGTCGCAGTATCCGGCCGAGGAGCCGGCGTTCTTGTAGCAGTAGACGGCGGCCGAGGTGGTGGTGGCGCCCGTCGTGAAGAAGACGGGCTGCTGGGCGTAGGACGTCGTCGAGGCCCGCAGATACGTTTCCGTACCGCCGAAGCTCTTCACGCCGACCGCCACCTCCTCCCCGGCAGTGGCCGCCTTGGCCCAGCCGGCCAGCAGGTACGTGCCGCCGGAGGAGAGGCCACTGACCGTCTGGATCGCTCCGCTGCCGCTGACCCCGGTCTGCAGGGAATACGTGCCGCTGCGGGCGTTGGACGCGACCACACTGGACGCCGTACCCGTGCTCTGGGTCCAGGGAGTCAGGGCGCCCGACTCGAAGCCCGGGTTGGTGACCGCGTTGCCGCCGGACGACAGGGCCTCCACCGCGAGGTCGTCGCAGTTGCCGGTACCGGTGCCGCCGGTGTTCTTCCAGCAGTAGACGAGGGCCGAGGTGTTGGTGCTGCCGGTGGTGAACAGCACCGCCGCCTGCGAGTACGACGTCGTCGCCACGTTGGTGAACGTCTCCGTGCCGCCGTAGTTCTTGACGCCGACGGCGAGGGTTTCACCGGCGTTGGCCACCTTGGCCCAGCCGGTGAGGAGGTAGGTGGTGTTCGGGGTGAGGCCGGTCAGGTTCTGGTTGGCTCCGCTGCCGCTGGCCTGGGTAGTGAGGGCGTAGCCGCCGGTGCGAGCGCCGGTGGAGGTGACGGAGGGGGCGGCGCCGCTGTTGGTCCAGGGGCTCATCGAGCCGGTCTCGAAGCCGGCGTTGGAGACGAGGTTGCCGCCCGTGCCGTTGTAGGCGCCGATGTTGGGCGCCGCCGTGGCGGAGACGGTGTTGCCGAAGGCGTCCTTGCCGCCGTTGCCGCTGATGACCGTGCCGGCCCGGATCACCGGGGAGGACGGGTGGACCTGGTAGGCGTTGGTGCCGGTGAAGGACGAAGAGGTGTCCGTGTTGCCGGGGTTGCGGAACTCGGGGTCGGTGATGACCTTCGCCGAGTCGGCGGGCTCGGAGGACGGGTGGGTGCCGTAGAAGAGGTTGTTGGAGTAGACGGATCCGGCGCTGGTGGTGAAGTAGCCGCCGGTGCCGTAGTTGAACACCGCGTTGTTGCGGAAGGACAGGGTCCCGGTGACGCTTGTGCCCCGGCGCGAGTACAGGATCGGGGTGTTCAGGCCGCTCTTGTTGACGTAGACGGTGTTGTTGTAGAAGAGCGGGACGGCGGACGAACTGCCGCTCCGGTTGGGGATGTTGCCGACGAAGTGGAAGACGCCCGTGCCGTGGGTCGGAGTGCCCGAGGCGGGGCAGCCGGAGTTGGTGCCGTCGTTCTCGCTGATGTTGTAGCGGATCACCGTGCCGTCGCTGGGGACGGTCGAGGTGGGCTCGTTGGCGATCGAGAAGGGCGGCATGACGAGCATGAAGCCACCGAGGTTCTGGTGGCTGTAGTTGTACTGGAACGTGGTGTTGTGGTTGCCCCAGTCGACGTCGTAGCCGGTGCCGTCGGCGCCGTTGATGTGGCAGTAGACCTCGTTGTTCTGGACCACGGTGTCGTTGCTGCCGGACATCCAGATGCCGGCCGAGGCTCCGTTGCAGTACTGCCCGGAGGGCGGGCAGGTGTTCTTCGCGCCGCCGTAGCCGGCCTTGTTGCCGTCGATGAGGGCGCCGTCGTTCTTGACGACGAGGATGTCGTCGGCACCGTCGTAGGTCATGGTGTTGCCGCGGATGACCGTGCCCGTGGTCTGGCCGGTGCCCTGGCCGTCCCCGTCCGGGGTGACGGCTACCGCGATGCGGTCGACGTGGTCGAAGGTGTTGTTCTCGACCACCACGTCGTCGAAGGTGGAGACGGGTGTGGTGTGGTCGGTCTGGACGCCGACGCCCGCGTTGGTGGAGTACCAGCCGCCCGAGTAGCCGCTGATGTGGTGGATGTTCATGTCGTGCACCCGGATGTGGTGCAGGACGCCGCCCGAGCTGTTCTCGGCGAGGACGCCGGAGCGGTACGCGGGTGACCCGGCCGGGTTGGTGAGTTCCAGGCCGCCGATCTCCCAGTACTGCTGGTTGAGCAGGTGGATGACGGGCCCGGTGGCGCCGTTCGCGTTGATGACCGGCTTGGCGCCGGTGCCGTACGCACCCATGGTGACGGGGCTGCCCGAGGCGCCCGAGCCGCCGGGGGTGAGCTGGCCGGTGCAGGTGGTGCCGGCGGCGAAGAGGATGCTGTCGCCGGCCGCGAAGGTGGTGCTGTTGACGCTGCTGACCGAGTTCCAGGGGCTGGACTGGGTACCGCTGCCGTTGGTGGCGGCCGAGCAGTTGACGTAGTACGTGGTGCCCGCGGCCAGGGCGGTGTGGGCCGGGAGGAGGAGGGCGCCCGCCAGAGTGGCGAGCAGGGTGAGGATGCGGGACGCCCGGACTCCCGGGCGGTCCGTTCTGCGACGCTTCATTGCGACGCTCCTTGGTGGGTGGATGTATCGTCCGCGCCGCGGGACGCGGCGCGGACCTTGCTGCACCGGGCGGGTCGGCCGAAGCGGACGCGCCCGGAGTCTGTGGCGGGGCCGTCACCACGCACGGCCCTGTGCGAGCGGCTCACGAATCAGGAGCTGGGCCCTGTCGGAGCGTGCGGGAACCGCCTCGGCGAGCGGCGTATCAGCGGTGCGGGAGCGATGCCGGGAGGGGCGTTTCGAGGACGGAGGCGTGTCGCATGCCCGACGGCAGAGCCAGGGAGACGAGCTCCCAGTCCACGCCGTCCTTGCTGCGGACCGCTCCGTACCTGCCCTCGAGGAAATGGTCGAAGATCATGATCATCTCGTCTCCGCGGCGGAAGATCGACGGTCCCTCCACCACCGAGGGAGTGACCGGCCCCGTGGAGGAGGTGCACGCACCGCCGGGGGTGTCGAAGGTGGTCAGGTGGATGTCCTTGTGCGCGGTGACGAGGTCGTTGGTCCCGCGTTCGTCCTTGTAGGCCATGAGGAAGCCGCCGCCGTCCAGCTCCCGCACGGTGGCGTCGATGACCGAGTGGCCGGGGTCGAAGAAGAGTCCGGGGGCCGAGAAGGTTCCGAAGTCCTCGGTGGTGCAGTGCCAGATGCGGTGGTTCTGGCCGACGTGTTCGAAGTTGCGGCCCTCGGCCGTGCTCCCGGCCTCGACGACCGATGACCAGATCAGGTGGTACAGGCCGGTCCCGCGGTCCAGGAAGAACTCCGGCGCCCAGGCGTTGAGGGCGCCCTCCACTCCGGCCATGACCGGAAGGAGTTCCTGGTCCGACCAGGTGAGCAGGTCGCCCGAGGTGGCGTGGACGATATGGGGACTCGTCCAGCCGTCGGTGGCCAGCAGATGGAACAGGCCGTCGGGGCCCACCCCGATGAACGGATCCCGCAGTCTGCCGGTGCCGACCGTGCCGCGCAGCACGGGCCGACCGCCGTTCACCGTCGCGAATTCCTCGCCGTCGTGGCTGTAGGCCAGGTGGAGCGCCTCGTCGGCGTTGGTGAAGTAGGAGACCACGTACATCGGTGGAGGGTCCTTCCGGGACATCGGGGCAGCGAGACATCAGGGCAGGGGTCGCCGAGGGAACGGGTGTGCTCGGACGGGTCGGTCGGCACACGGACGTGCCCGGGTTCAGGACTTGACCGCTCCGGCGGACATGCCGGCGACCACCTGGCGCTGGAAGAAGACGAAGATGAGCAGCAGCGGCACGACGCCCAGCAGCGCGGCCGGGAACAGGGTGGTCGGCTGCACGGTGTGCGGGTCGATGAACGAGTAGGCGTTCACCATCACGGTCCGCTTGTCCGGGTCCTGCAGGAACACCAGGGGTACCAGCAGGTCGTTCCAGATCTGCAGGGAGACGAAGGTCAGGAGCGTGCTGGTGACCGGGCGCAGCAGCGGCAGGATGATCGTGAAGAAGGTACGGAAGGCGCCGCAGCCGTCGAGTGCCGCCGCCTCCTCCAGGTCTGCCGGAACGGAGCGGATGAAGCTGGTGTAGAAGAACACGGCGACCGGGAGGTTCAGGGCGATGTAGATGAGGACGACGCCCGTGTAGGTGTCCAGCAGGTTCAGGTCGCGCATCAGCAGGTACAGCGGTGCCACCACCACGAAGACGGGGACGGACGTGCCGAGGATGAACAGCCGGTACACGGCGGTGGACCAGTGCTGGGTGATCCGGGCGAGGGGGTAGGCGGCGAGCGAGCCGATCACGGTGATGGCGACGCACGAAACGCTGGTGATGAACAGGGTGTTGAGGGTGCTGGGCCCGTAGTGGATCTGACTGAAGGCGTCGGAGAAGTTCTTCAGGGTCAGTGAGTGCGGGATGCCCAGGGGGGAACGGGCCACGTCGGCCGCGGTGCGCAGCGAGGTGACGACCGTGAAGAGGAACGGCAGGACGAACAGCAGCGTGCCCAGGCTGAGCAGAGCGGTGCCCAGGCCGCCGGCCAGTCGGCGCAGCGGGTTGCGGGACGTCCGCGATGGCGTACGGGGGCGGTCGGGGACCCGGTGCTTGCCGACGAGGGAGGGCCGGGTCTCGACCGGCGGCGAGGTGATGTCTGAAGTCATGGTGGCGATCCGTCAGATTCCGTGAGATGCCGTCAGATGCGTCGCTCGCGCAGCCGGAGCAGGGAGGAGGTGGCGCTGGACAGGACGACCACGGTCACGAGGAGCACGACCGACAGCGCGACGCCGTAGGCGAACTTCCCGCCGCCGAAGACGTTGCGGTACACCAGCAGCGTCAGTGTGTCCGTCGCTCCGGCGGGGCCGCCGTTGGTCAGGACGAGGGGGAACTCGAAGACCTTCAGCGAGCCGATCAGGCTGAGCGTCACGTTGACGGTGAGCGCCGGGGCGAGCAGCGGCCATTCGATGCTGACGAAGCGCCGCCAGCCGCTCGCGCCGTCCAGCGCGGCCGCCTCGAGGAGTTCGGTCGGCATGCTCATATAGCTGGCGAGGAAGATCGCGCAGGAGTAGCCGGTGAACATCCAGATGTTGACGGCGGCCACCGAGTACAGCGCGGTCGAGGTGTCGCCGAGCCAGACGTGGTTCAGGCCGTGCAGACCGACCAGGTCGAGGAGCGCGTTGATGCCGCCGGTCGGGGCGAACAGGTAGGACCAGATGAAGGCGGCCATCACCGGCGAGATCAGCGTCGGCGTGAGCAGCACGACGTTGAGCACCTTGCGGACCTTGGGGCGGCGGAACAGCATGCTCGCGAAGAGCAGGCCGAGTCCGTTCTGCACGACCACGACGACGGCCGCGTACAGCACGGTGTGCCACAGGGCGTCGGTGACGGCCGGGTCGTCGGCCATGGCACGGTACTGCTGGGTGCCGACGAAGTTCGCGATCGGGCCGCCGAGGCTGTCGGTCATGCTCAGGTAGACGCCTCGGGCCAGCGGATACAGCATGAACACGCCGTACACGACGATCGCCGGAAGCAGGAAGGCGGCCATGGTGGCGCGCCGTCGGTGGAACACGGGGATCCTCCTCTTGCCCGGAAGGGCCGTGGTGGGGGCGGTCAGTGAGCCGCCGGCCCCGCACCCCCACCACGGCCGACCAGGGGTGGCCGGGTTACTTCGCGGACGCCGCGGTCTGGATGTCCTTGAGGGTCTGCGCGGCGGACGCCTTGCCCAGCAGGTAGGCCTGGATCTTGGAGCCGGTCGTGGTCTCGGCCGCGGCGGCGTACCAGGAGTTGGAGGGGAGGATCCGGTAGCGGCCTTCCTTGAAGGCCGTGGTGAACGCCGTCGTCTCTGTGCTCTCCGGCGTCAGGCCGCTGATGAAGGGCGACTCCGCGTGCTCGGCCTCGAGGTACTTGGAGAGGTTCTGGTTCTGCGACCAGAACTTGACGTACTCACGCGCCGCGTCACCCTGCTTGGACTGGGAGTTGACGGACCACATGGTGCCGGCGAAGAGCATCCCGTTGGGCTTGGCTCCTGCGGCGGCGCCCGGCCAGGGGGCGAAGGAGACCGGGAAGCCGGCCTTCTTGACGTTGGAGACCTGCCATGCGCCCTGGTACCAGAAGGCGCTCTTGCCCGCGCTGAAGTCCTGCGGGCCCTGCGCCCACTCGTCGACGCCGAGCTGGTTCTTCCAGTCGACGTACCCCTCGTCCTCCAGTGTCTTCAGCTGCTGAAGGGGTTCCTTCCAGTCCGAGGCGAAGGACGCCTTGCCGTCCAGGAAGTCGGCGTCCCACTGCTTGTTCTTCTGGTAGACCACGGTCGATCCGGCGGCCTGGAAGACCGAGCTGCCGGTCCAGCCGGACTTGTCGGGCAGTGCGATGGGGTCGATGCCGGCCTTCTTGACCTTGGCGAGGTCGGCGAGGAACGTCGGCCAGTCGGCCGGGACTTCGGTGATGCCCGCCTTCTTCAGCAGGTCCATGTTGGCGTACAGGCCGATGCCGATCAGCTCCATCGGCATCGCGAGGGTCTTGCCGTCGGCCTGCGCGAACTGCTTGGCGTCGGGGGTTACCCGGCTCGCCCACGACTCTCCGGACAGGTCGGCGAGGTAGCCGGAGGCGCCCCACTTCTTCATCCGGTCCGTGTCGACCATGATCACGTCGCCGGCCTTGCCGCCCAGCAGCTCGGGCTGGAGCTTCTGCGTGTAGGTGTCGTTCGCGGTGATGTACTCGAAGTCGACCTTGATCTTCGGGTTGGCCTTCTCGAACGCCTTGTTGATCTCGGCGACGTTGGCGGGCTCCGCGCCGCCGCCCTTCCACGCCTGCACGTGGATGGTCACGGTGCCGTCGGCGGAGGCGCCGGACGACCCGCCGCCGCACGCGGCCAGCGACATCGCCATGGCGGCGACCGTGGTGGCGACCGCGAGACATCTCCCAGAACGCTTCATTGCACACCTCACCCGTCGGTATGTACCGACAGTCATGTCTGAAGGGATTTGAATCGATGTGAATCGATCAGCCTGTGCCGTGTGGGTGCAGCGCTGATTCGTATGAAAGGGGCCGGTCGACCCGAGTTGCGGCGAACTTTAGGTGCCGATGGCCAGGGACTGTAACGCAAAACTTAGCGGACATCTATACGTAACTTTCCGTGGCCGCAGAAGACGCTTGAGGTTGCCACTCCCTCCCGGGCGCGACACGGACGACCCCACCTCCTCCCTGCTCACGGGGCCGAATCCCGCCTCTACCGGGACCGTCATTGACGCCTGCCGCAACTTATCGTTAAAGTTTCCTGGAGTTTGCGGTGAAGGCGATGAAGAGCAGGCTCTAAGGTCTTCACGTGCCAAACGGCCGAGCGGCAGAAGGAGTTGGGGTGGCAGGGCGGGTGACCATCGCGCAGGTGGCCGAGGAGGCCGGCGTCTCCGCGATGACCGTGTCCAATGTCGTGAACGGCAAGCCGGGGGCCTCCGAGGAGACCCGACGGCGCGTCATGGAGGTGGCCGCACGGCTCGGCTACCGGCCCAACGTCTCGGCCCGCAACCTCAAGGCCGGCCGCAGCGGGCTCATCGGACTCATCGCACTGGATCTGACCAGTCAGTACGGACTGGAGATCCTCCGCGGTGTCGCCGACGAGCTGGCCAGCGCCGAGCAGGAGCTGCTGGTCAACGCCTCGTACCACGACGCGGTGCGGGAGAAGGACCGGATCGAGTTCCTGGGCCGCGGCCTCGTCGACGGTGTGCTCATGATCGCGCCCGTCCTGGAGAACGAGACGGTCGAGCTGCTGCGCCGGCAGAAACTGCCCTGCGTCATCATCGACCCCCGGCGCCTGGACCTGCCGCTGCCCCGACTGAGCGTCGACAACTACCACGGGATGCGCCAGGGCACGCAGCACCTGATCGACCTGGGTCACACCCGGATCGCCTACCTCCGCGGCGAGGAGGACCTCGAGAGCACGTCCATCCGCTTCCAGGGCTTCGAGGACGCGATGCGGCTCGCCGGACTGAAGGTCGACGAGCAACTGGTCGCCTCGTGCGACTTCTCCTACGCCAGCGGCTTCCGGGCCGCCTCTCGCCTCATCACCGATCACCGTCCGACGGCGATCGTCGCGGGCGCCGATCTGATGGCGCTCGGCGCCATCGACGCCGCACGGGCGTGCGGCCTCAACGTGCCCACCGACTGCTCGGTCGTCGGCTTCGACGACCTCCCGCAGGCGGCGCAGAGCTTCCCCGGTCTGACCACCGTGCGTCAGCCGTTGCACGACATGGGCCAGAAGGCGGCCCGCGCACTGCTGTCCCTCATCGACGGACAGCGGCTGCTCATGGATCACATGGAGGTGGGCACCCAGCTCGTGGTGCGCAACTCGACCGCCCCGCCGCCCGGCGCCGGCGCGGCGTGACCCACGCGACGCCACACCGGTGGACCGCTTCCGGCGACGCCGAGGAGATCCGCCGCCGGTGACGAAACGCCGGGTGCCCCTCGGCTCGAACCCCGAGGCACCGGTTGCTCCGCCTTCTCCGGAGGGCGTACGGCGTTGAACCTGTCTGCGACCGGGTGGGGTGACGCCGCGGCGTCGTGGTCGTTGGCGGTATGTGATCACACCGTTCAAGAGGTTGCCGGCCCCGATTGTCCTGCCGCCCCACTCCGCCGCTCGGGCCGCCACGCCCCGGACCCAGGTCTCGGGCACCGCCCGCCGAACGGCTCCGCGAGAACCGAGTAGGGGCCGTGGACGGTGCGCCGGCCGCCTGGCTGGAGCGTCGCTGTGATCCCGGCCCAGAGTGCGCGGACGGTCAGAGATGTGCGGGCGGTGGTCGTCGGAGCGGGGTTCTCCGGGATCGGGGCCGCAGTCCGGCTTCGCGAGGCGGGGTTCGACGACGTCCTCGTTCTGGAGAAGGAGACGCACCTCGGCGGTACCTGGAGGGAGAACACCTACCCGGGCTGCGCCTGTGACGTGCCCTCGACCCTCTACAGCTACTCCTTCACCCCGGATGCCACATGGAGCAGGGTCTTCGCCGGGCAACGGGAGATCCTCGCCTATCTGCGGGCGACGGCCGAGCGGTACCGGCTGTGTGACGCGCTGCGCTGCGGTGTGCGGGTGCTCGGGGCCAGGTGGGACGGGGCAGCCGGCCGCTGGCTGCTGGAGACCAGCGACGGGCCCTGCAGCACGGCGGTACTGATCCTGGCCACCGGAGCGTGGCACGTTCCGCGCCGCCTGGACGTCCCCGGGATCGAGGACTTCGACGGCCCCGTGTTCCACACCGCCCGGTGGGACCACAGCGTCGACCTGACCGGTCGACGGGTGACCGTGGTCGGCAGCGGTGCCTCCGCTGTCCAGATCGTTCCGGCCATCGAAGCCCAGGCTGCGGCCGTGGACCTCTTCCAGCGCACCGCCCAGTGGGTGCTGCCCAAGCCCGATCTGCCGGTACCCGCGGCGCTCAACCGGCTCCTGGACCGCCTACCCGGTGCGCGCGGCGCCCTGCGCGCCGGGCAGTACGCCTTGCAGGAGGGCATCGGCTACGCCTTCCGCCACCCGCACGCGGCCCGCCTCCTCGAGACGGGTGCCCGCGCACACCTGCGCCTCGCCGTCCGTGACCGACAGCTGCGCCGGGAACTGACACCGGACCACCGGTTGGGCTGCAAGCGCCTTCTGACGTCGAGCACCTTCTACCGGGCTCTGTCCCAGCCGCATGTCCGCCTCCGTCCCACCGCCGTGCGCGCCGTCCGCGGCAAAGAGGTCGTCGGTGCCGACGGCACCACCGTCCACACCGACGTGCTCATCGAGGCCACGGGCTTCCGCGTCGGTGAGCTGCCGCTGGCCAGGACCCTGTACGGTACGAACGGCCGAACACTCGACGAGGCCTGGGGCGGTGCACCGCAGGCGTACATGGGTACCACCGTGAGCGGCTTCCCCAACCTCTTCCTGCTTCTGGGACCCAACCTGCTCGGCGGCTCCACCTCGGCGATCACGGTCCTGGAGGCCCAGCTGACGTATCTCGTCGCCGCATTGGCCCACCTCGACCAAGGCGGCCACCGGGCCCTGGACGTCCGGCCGGCCGCACAGGCCGCGCACAACACCGCCGTCCAGGAGGCGCTCGCGACCACGGTCTACAACACGGGTGGCTGCACCAGCTACTACTTCGCTCCCACTGGGCAGAACACCTTCGCCTGGCCGTGGTCCACCGGACGGCTCGTGCGCCGGCTGCGCCATTTCAGCGCCGACGCCTACACCTTCGACACACCGGCCCGCCCCCTTCCCCTCCCTGCTCAGACGAGGCCGCAGCCTGGCAACCGCACGGCACCCACGGACGCGCAGCAGCCATGACGCGACGTCCGAAACCGCAGGCTCCTGCGCCTGCGGTGCGGAGATCGATGGTGGAGCGGTCCGCTGCCGTCAGCCGAGGCGGGGCGGTGTCCAGTCGGCGTGCCGCAGGATGGTGTGGACGGTCGCGCGGGAGGGGGCCAGCCGGAGAGCGGTGTTGCGCACGGCGACGGCCAGGGGGTTCGTCAGTTGTTGCCCCATCCGGCCCGCCTGGCGGGCGGCGCGGGCGACGGACTGGGTGCGCGGACGGCGCTCCGCGTCGTAACGGGCCAGCGCCGATTCGACGGTGGGCTCGGTGGCGAGCGCGGCGGCCAGCACGACCGCGTCCTCCAGTGCCTGACAGGCGCCCTGACCGAGGTTCGGCGTCATGGCGTGGGCCGCGTCACCGAGCAGGACGATCCGGCCTGCGGTGAAGGCAGGCAGGGGAGTCGCCAACTCGTGGATGTCGTGGTGCAGGACTGCGTCGGGCCGGGTCGCGTCCAGCAGTGCGGGGATCGGATCGTGCCACTGGCCGAAGCGGCGGCGCATCGCGGCAAGGGCGTCCGGATATCGCACCCCGGGCGGCGAGTTGAGCACCGCGTGCCACTCGGCCCGGCCGTCAGCGAACGCAATGTGCCCGAACTCGGCGCCCTTCCCCCAGGTCAGTTCGAAGTCGGTGTCCAACTCGACCGGACGCTCGGTGATGGCGCGCAGGACGGTCGACCCGCTGTAGGCCGGGCCGGGGTGCCGAGGGAACAGCCGGGCGCGCAGCCGGCTGCCCACTCCGTCGGCGGCCACGACCAGATCCGCCTCCAGGGCGGCGTCCCCGAGCGGCATCCGCACCCGGCCCGGGTCGGAGCGGTCGACGGTTTCCGCCTCGGCCCCGACCACGAGGCACTCGGACGGCAGCGCCGCGCGCAGGAGGTGGTGCAGCACGGCCCGGGGGACTCCGACGATCGGCGTGCCCAGCTCGCGCTCGAGAGCGGTCCCGTCCATCCGGGCCAGCCTGCCGCCACCTGGGACACGGGTGCCCCCGGTGTACTGAGGCCGCGCAGCCGCGCGCACCGCCTCGCCGACACCGAGGACATCCAGGGCACGGATGCCGTTGGCGTGCAGGGAGATGCCCGCGCCCACATCGGCCAGGACGGGGGCGCTTTCGACGACCGTCACCTCCCAGCCGATCAGGCGCAGACCGATCGCGGCGGCCAGCCCCCCGATGCCTCCGCCCACCACCACCGCGCTGCCACCCATACCGGCCTCCCTCGTCCGCCCCGCCGCGATCCTTCTACAGATGTAGAAAGAGGGTACTCCGCTCGTACCCCGCTCCTCTACAGGTGTAGAAAAGGGGGATGCCCGCAGACCGACGTACCGTCCTCGCCGACGCGGCCATCGACGTGCTGGCCGAGGCCGGAATCCGAGGACTGACCCATCGCGCGGTCGACCGGGCAGCACACCTGCCTCCCGGCACCACGTCCGCCTACTACCGCACCCGCCAGGCACTGCTCGGCGCGCTGGTCCGGCGCCTGGTCGCTCTTGACCAGGCAGAACTCCAGGCGATCGGGGAACAGGCGCCGATGCCGCGTAATGCCGGGGAACTGGCGGCCGGGATCGCCGCCTTCGTCGAGCAACGGCTCACGGGGGACGGACGGCGGCGCTCCCTCGCGCGCTATGCGTGCGCCATCGAGAGCGTGCACCACCCCGAGCTGCGGGAGATCCTCGTGCCGCGCGAGAACGCAGCCCGACAGGCCGTTCGCGACTTCCTGGCCGCGCAGGGCGTCGCTGACGCCGAGGACCGTACCGTCACGCTGCTGACCTGTGTGGACGGCTTGGTCTTCGACCGACTGGTGGGGGGCGGAGCGGTGTCGGACCAGGAGATCGGCGGGCTGGTGGCGGCGGCGCTGCGATGACCGCACCCACCGACACCGGGCGGGGCCTGATGACGTCGACGTCCGCACACGTGACCCAGCCCCCTGTCAGGATCGATACTGCCGAGACCAGGCTTCCGGAACCGGCGATCCGCACACACCGACCACACCTGACGACCCGCCACCAGAGTCGGCGATCACGTCAGCACCCGTACCGCAAGAGCCCGCTCCCGACCGCCCTCGACCATCCCGGACCACCCTCGACCACCAAGATCATTAAGTGCTCCAACCAGTCCTGAACTGCAAAAAATGAAGGTCAGGGACCCATCTCCCAGTCTCACCAGGAGGTATTTGTGAGGATGCTCATCAACGTTCCGGAGACCGTGGTCGCGGATGCGCTGCGCGGGATGGCGGCCGCCCATCCCGAGCTGACCGTCGATGTCGAGAACCGGGTGATCGTGCGGCGGGACGCTCCGGTGGCCGGGAAGGTGGCGCTGGTGTCCGGCGGCGGCTCGGGACACGAGCCGCTGCACGGCGGGTTCGTCGGACCGGGGATGCTCTCGGCGGCCTGCCCCGGTGAGGTGTTCACGTCGCCGGTGCCGGATCAGATGCTGCGGGCGGCGGCGGCCGTGGACAGCGGGGCGGGAGTGCTGTTCGTCGTCAAGAACTACACCGGCGACGTGCTCAACTTCGACATGGCGGCCGAGTTGGCCGAGGACGAGGGCATCCAGATCGCGAAGGTGCTGGTCAATGATGACGTGGCCGTCACCGACAGTCTCTACACGGCCGGGCGGCGCGGTACCGGCGCGACATTGTTCGTGGAGAAGATCGCGGGTGCCGCCGCCGAAGAGGGGCAGCCGCTGGAACGGGTCGAGGCGCTCGCGCGACAGGTGAACGAGAACTCCCGCAGCTTCGGCGTGGCGCTCAGCGCGTGCACGACACCGGCCAAGGGCAGCCCGACCTTCGACCTGCCGCCCGGCGAGCTGGAGCTGGGCGTCGGCATCCACGGGGAACCCGGGCGGGAGCGGCGGGCGATGATGACGTCCGGGGAGATCGCCGACTTCGCGGTCCACGCGATCCTGGAGGACCTGACGCCCCGCAACCCCGTCCTCGTCCTGGTCAACGGCATGGGCGCGACGCCGCTGCTGGAGCTGTACGGCTTCAACGCCGAGGTGCAGCGCGTGCTGGCCCAACGGGGCGTGGCCGTCGCCCATACGCTCGTCGGCAACTATGTGACGTCCCTCGACATGGCGGGCGCCTCGGTGACCCTGTGTCAGATCGACGAGGAGCTGTTGCGGCTGTGGAACGCGCCGGTGAAGACGCCCGGGCTGCGCTGGGGTGTGTGAGCCAGGGGCAGGTGCTCGGACCCGTACCGACCACGCAAGGAGATCCAGTGCTCGACGCCGACTTCTTCCGCCGTTGGATGACGGCGACCGCCGCGTCCGTCGACCGCGAGGCGGACCGGCTCACGGCCCTCGACTCGCCCATCGGGGACGCCGATCACGGCAGCAACCTCCGACGCGGCTTCACCGCGGTGACCGCGGCGCTGGAGAAGGAGGCACCCGGGACTCCGGGCGCCGTACTCGTCCTCGCGGGGCGCCAGTTGATCTCGACCGTCGGCGGGGCCTCGGGGCCGCTGTACGGCACGCTGCTGCGCCGGACCGGGAAGGCGCTCGGGGACGCGGCCGAGGTGGACGAGGGCGGGTTCGCCGAGGCGCTGCGCACGGGCGTGGACGCCGTGATGCAGCTCGGCGGTGCCGCACCCGGCGACAAGACCATGATCGATTCACTGGTGCCGGCCGTCGACGCCCTCCCCGACGGCTTCCGCGCCGCCCGGGCCGCCGCCGAGCAGGGCGCCGAGGCGACGACACCGCTGCAGGCCCGCAAGGGCCGGGCCAGTTACCTCGGCGAACGCAGCATCGGCCACCAGGATCCCGGTGCCACCTCGGCGGCCCTGCTCATCGCCGCCCTCGACGAAGCCGACGGGGAGTGAGGCGCCGGTGAGTGACGAGAAACTGGTCGGCATCGTCCTGGTGTCGCACAGCGCGGAGGTGGCCGAGGCCGTGGCCGGGCTGGCGCGGGGGCTCGCGGGCGGCGGCCCGGCCGTGCCCCTCGCCCCGGCCGGCGGTACGGAGGGCGGCGGGCTCGGCACGAGCGCCGAGCTGATCGCCGCCGCTGCCGCCTCGGTGGACCGGGGCGCCGGCGTCGCGGTCCTCGCCGATCTGGGCAGCGCCGTCCTCACGGTCAAGGCGCTGCTCGCGGAGGGCGACGAACTCCCCGCCACAGCCCGCCTGGTGGACGCCCCGTTCGTCGAGGGCGCGGTGGCCGCGGTCGTCACGGCCGCGACGGGAGCCGACCTCGACGCGGTGGAAGCGGCGGCCGCGGACGCGTACACCTACCGGAAGGTGTGACGCGGGCTCAGGTGAGTCCCGTCGACCTCCGGACGGACTCGGGACGGACTCCGGACGGACTCGGAACGACATCCGGACGGACTCCGGACGGACTCCGGGACGGACTTACGTGAGCCCCTCCGACGCCGCCACGAGGGCCGAGCGGATGGCCTCTGCCGGCTCGGCTCTCGTCGTCGCCGGGTCCGTCGTGGTGTCGTCGGCGTGCCACGCGTGGTGTTCCACGGCGGCGCGCAGGGCCGCGTCGGACATCGCCGCCTGGATGGGTGGCCGGAGGGCTCCGGCCGGCAGCCCGGCCCGGTCGTCGAGAGCGCGGGCGCGGGCGAAGGCCGGTTCGGCCTCGTCGTAGGTCCGGAGCCAAACCGCGCGCAGGCCCGGTTCGGTGCGGGTCAGCCGCACCAGGGCCCCTACCGTGGCGAGGTCGGGGCCGACGATCACGCACTGGTCGGACTGCAGCCGGGCGAAGGCGTCTCCCAGGGGGCGGCCCGGGTGCCACTCCCGCAGGCAGGTGGCGATGGCGTCGATGCCCGCCGTGAGGAGTGGGCGTACGCAGCTCTCCTTGCTCGGGAAGTACCGCCGGACGGTCCGGGCCGAGACCCCGACCGCCTGCCCGATCTGCTCCCCGGTGGTCGCGGCGACGCCCTGGCCCACGAACACAGATCCACCGCGGCGCGGGCGATCTCCAGCCGGATCTCCGCCTTGCGCTCCTCCATCAGGGGCGGCCGGCCCGTGCGTCCACCGGATGCGCTCATCCGCCCCGACGGCATCGTCGCCTGGGCCGCCGCCCCGGGCCTGCCCGCAGACACCGCAGCTCTGGCGGCCGCCCTGCGCACCTGGCTCGGCGAACCGCACAGGCGTATGGCGAACGGCCAACAAGGTGAACCTGGTCAACCTGCAGGCAGGAAATGCACCGGGCACCGCAGAGGGGAGGTCTGATTGTGTGCGATCCACTCTGACGGTCGGTTCCGCACAGATCTGCCCTGATCCTGCCGAAGGGCCGTCCCGCCTCCGCACCGGCAATACATCCGAGGAGCAGGAACGACGATGGCACCCGATCCGACAATCGCCCAGGTGACCATGACCCTGGCTGCCCTTGCAGCCACCGGGGCCACCCCGCGTCCGTCCGGGGAAACCCCGGAGGATCAAACCGAACGAATCATCACCGGCATCGACGCGCAACTGAGCGATCCCGGCCTTGCGACGCAGGGCGCGTGGGAGCTGGTGTGGCTCGCCCTGAGCGAGGCCAACGCCAATATGGCCTACATCGCACGGAGCACCAACGGCTCGAACGAGTTCGCGGTGGTCGCTCGCGGAACGGACGCCGATCTGACCGACATCCTCGAGGACCTCGACGTCGGCACAGTCGTCCCGTTCCCCGAAAGCGGATCGCCGAAGCCCATCGCCGTTTCCAAGGGGGCCATGGATGCGTTCGAACGGGTTGTCAACGCCCGCTCGATCGCCTCACCCTCCCCGAACGTCACGCTCGTTCAGGCGCTCGGCGCCGCGCTCAAGTCGGCGACCTCCTCGCCGCGGCCGACCGTCTATCTGACCGGTCACAGCCTGGGCGGTTGCATCGCCACCATGCTCGCGCCGTACCTGCAGGCACAGACCTGGACGAATCAGCCGCAGTTCGGGGTGATCACCTATGCCGCTCCCACCGCCGGCGTGCAGAGCTTCGTCGACTACTTCGACTCCGTGCCGTGGGTCATCGACGAGCGCCAGAACAACGCCTACGACCTGGTACCGCACGCGTGGGCCGATCTCGGCACCACCGCCGGCTGGTACCCGAGCCCGGGACCGCAGGCGACCGAAGAAGTGAAGCTGCTCATCGGGGCGATCTCCAAGCGCACCAAGGGCAACGTCTACGTCCAGCCCGGCACGCTCTTCCCGATGAACACCGGATACACGAGCCTTGCCAAGAACCTGGTCAACAAGACCACCCAGGACTTCCTCGGCCAGGTCGCCTTCCAGCACGCCAACTCCACCTACCTGGACCTGGTGGGGGCGCCTGCCGTTCCTTCCGGGCCGGTGGTGACCGACGTGACCCCCGCCTTCGGCGCACCGGGCGCCACTGTGACCATCAACGGCACCGGTTTCAGTCCGGACAGCATGGTCGACTTCGGCAACTTCGCCTGCACCACGCGCAACATCGACCCCTCCGGCATCAGGATCACCGCTAAGGTCCCCAGCGGAACCGGCGTCGTCCACGTCCGCGTCACCAACACCCTCGGCACCTCCCCGGCCGTCGCGATGGGGCAGTTCGCCTATGGCGGACCCGCACCTGTGGTGGTCAGTGCGGTCAGCCCGACCAGCGGAAAGGTCGGCACCCCGGTCACCATCAGCGGCTCGGGCTTCGCCGATGGCGCCACCGTGCACTTCAAGGACAAGGCATCCGATTCGGTCAAGTTCGTTTCCACCGGCCAGATCACCGCAACCGCGCCCGGTCAGCTCGACGACGACCAGACGGTGAACATCACCGTGACGGTAGGCAAGGCCACCTCTCCCACCAGCCCGGCCGACGAGTTCACCTACACCGGACGGTAGCGTCCGCACGCCCCGTTTCCGGGGTGGCCCTTCGAGCAGCCCCGGGCCCAATGCTGCCGACCGGTCGAACCGTGCCCGGGCGAGGGATCGCCGCAGGACCGTTCGCCCTGCGGCGAACAGGCCACAAAGCTGTGCGGCACGACGAGCAACTGCCGGGCGACCAGGTGTCCGGAACCGCCGACAGACCGGGGCCGGGATGAGTCGAGGCACCGATGTGCCAGAGTCCGGGTACCGCGGTGCGGTGGCGGCTCGACGACAGCCCCGGCCGCCGGATCAGGTTACGGTCGAGCTCGGCGGAGCCGCCGCAGGGGTCGCCGCGGACGGCGTTGCGGTTGGCCGCGGCGATCCCCGCCGGACCGACCGCACTCCACCGGGTCACCAGGGCGCGCAGGCCCGGGGCATGCGCCTCGATCCGGCCGAGCACCCGCTCCACACAGCCCGCGACCAGCCGCTCGCCGTCCCACCCCGCCGAGACGTCCAGCTCGCCCGCCGCATCGGACGACGGCGCGAACGGAACCTCCTGGAGCTGCACCCAGAGCGCGGCGCGGCCCGGCGGGACCCGCGAGGGGTCCAGTACGTGCTGCCGGCCCACCACGACCGGCCGTCGTCGGCAACAAGCTCCTGAACGGCCGGAGGAGCAGGCCGCCGCGATCGTGTTCCTCGCCTCGGACGCGGCGAGCAACGTCAACGGCGTGGTCCTGCCGGTCGACGACGGCTGGTCGCCGGTCCGACGGTCCACGGACCCCCGGGCGCGACGAACAGCGACACACGCCAGGTCACCCCGCGTCGCACGCCGGAGGGCCACTCGGCCGCCCACCTCGGCCGTCCGGCCACCGGTGGCCGCCGCACCCCGGGCCCAGCGGCCCGGCATCCGCGGCGGCCACCGTTCGGACGCTCGACGCGAACGGACCGCCCCTCCCTTTCGCCTACGCGCTTCCCTCGTCCCCCACGTCGCCCTGGCCGGCTTCGGCGGACTCGTCGGACCCGGCGTCCGGACTCTCCTGAACCTCAGGGCCCCCTGAATCCTCCTGGGTCACCTGCGACTCCGAGTCCCCCGAGTCCGCCTGAGCCTCGACGCTCTCGGGTGCCGTCAACTCCTCCTGCACGCCGGCCCCTTGGGGGGTTGCCTCACCGCCGGGGACCGCCCCCGTCCCCGCCTGCCGTGCCGAGCCACCCAGCCCCGTCGGCTCCTCCAGCCGCTCTTGAAGCTGCGCCGCCGTCCCCTCGCCCACGCCCGCTCCCCGCACGAACAGCCGCGCCAACCGCTCCCCCACCGCCACCGCGGACGCGTGGCTCTCGATGGGAGTGGCTTGGGAGTCCTTGAAGACGATGTACGTGACGCCGGAGGGCGCGCCGCCGCCGCGGGGGTCGGTGCGGATGCCGAGCGCCTCGGCGGCGGCGTAGGACGCCTCACCGATGATCTCGTGCGGTCCCGTGTCGCCGACGACCGCGTACTGCACCCGGTCCCGGTAGACGACGGCCGCGACCGAGCCCCCGCGCACCCCGTGCTCACGGTGGTTCCAGATGGCGCTCGCCCCCGGCACGACGATGTAGGGCAGTGCCTCGGCGCTCAGGTAGCGGCCGTCGGACTGCTGGTAGGCCGTGGTGTCGGAGAACAGCGGGTCGGTGCGGCTGTTGCACCGCGGGCTCTGGCGGCCGTCGCAGTCGACGTCCATGTCGGCCGTCCAGAACACCGCCTCGTCGGTGCCGCACACCGGAATCGTGGCCGGCGTGTCGCCGTCGGTGCGGTAGCGGCCGCGGGAGACGGGGGTGCAGTCGCGGACCCGGGACAGCAGGTCGGCGGCGCGGACTGAGCCTTCCTGCCGGAGCGCCGGCGCCCCGGGGGCACCCGGGGACGGACGCGCGGTGGCGAGTGGAGTGGTCGGGGCCAGCAGGGCGAGGCCGGCCGCGGCCAGTGTCAGCGACTGGGCGCGCACGATACGGGACCCTCTCGTGGGACATTGACGGACACCCGGAACAATCTGGTGCCGACCGCACCACGAGGCCACTCCGAGGGGGCCGTACGGTGCACGGCGCACGGGGCCCGGCTTCTGACGGGCCGACAGCACGGGAGTGCGACAGGGGCCGGGGGCCGGGCGCCGTCTCGACACCGGACCCCCGGCCACTCCGCCGGCGCGGGATCTGCGACGACAGCGGTCCGCGCCATCGGCGTGAACTCATCAGCCCGCAGGGAGAGTTCAGCCGCGAGGAGCTTCAGCATACGTAACCTCCGGAAGCGGCCGACGGCGACCCATGGAGACGCTTCCGACCTCTTGATGTGGTCGCGCCACCACGCCATATTGGTCCGGACCATTGCCGCTGTGCCGGGCCGGGAGGCGAAGCCGTGCGACGCGTTGTGCTGTGGGTGGTGGGGTACGGGCTGGTGGCGGCCCTTCCGTGCGGCTGCGCGGGCGGCGGGGGTGACGACGGACGGGCGCCCGGCGCCCCGACGGGGGTCACCGCCGAGGCCGGGAGCACGACGAGCGTGCACGTCATGTGGAACGCGGTCTCCGCGAATCCCTCGGTCAGCGGGTACGAGGTGTACCGGGGCGGCACGAAGGTGGGGGAGGTGCGCGGCTCCGCGCACATGCTGGACGTCGTCCGCCTCACCCCGTCCACCGTGTACGTCTTCGCCGTGCGGGCCCGCGACGCAGAGGGGCGGCTCGGTCCGCGCAGCCGGGAGGTGCGTGCCACCACGCCGGCGGCCGCGGCGGCGGACCGTTCGGCCCCGACTCCGCCGGGCGAGGTGACCGGCCGGGCCGCCGGGAGCCGGGCCGTCCAACTGTCGTGGACGGCGTCCACGGACGACCGGAAGGTGGTGTCCTACGACGTCTACCAGGGCGGTGCGAGAATCCACAGCGTCGGCGGTGCCCAGACGGCGACGGTCGTCACGGGGCTGCGGCCGGGCACGCGCTACTCGTTCACCGTCCGGGCGCGGGACGCGGCCGACAACGTCTCGCCGGCCGGGCCGCCCGTGCGCCTCATCACCGCGCCGGGCGACGACGAGGGGACGGACACCGCGCCGGCCGGCTTCCGAGCGGCCACCCGTCTCGCCGACGGGGCGTACTACATCGACCTGTCCTGGGTGCCGCCCCGCGTGGACGGCGTGGTGACGGAGTACCAGATCCAGCTCGACGGGCAGCCGGCCACCTCGTTGGTGTGGGGCGGGACCCCGCCGCGCGGGAAGGCCACGTACAGCTTCTACGCGGGACCGGAGGCAGGGGTCGGCCACCGGGTGCGTTTGCGGGCCCGGCTGCCGGACGGCACGTGGGGCGCGTTCTCGGCGGAGTGGGCGGTGACTACGGGCGAACACCGGTGACGGCTCGTCGCATGGGCCGTCCGAAGGAATCCGTCACCTGCACGGGGGCGGTCCGGATGCGGGGCGGGTCACGGGCGCGTTGGCTGCCTCTGAGGCAGCACGGGCGTACCCAATCCTCGGCGGCGCAAGGGATGTACCGCCAACCGTGCCGCCGCCGGAGGACATCCGATGCGCACTTCCCCTCTCCTCGTCCGCTCAGGCCTGACCGTGGCAGCCGCCGCCGCACTCCCTCTCGCCCTGGCCCCCGGGCCGGCCGCCGCCCGCGTCTCGGGCATCTCCGTGAGCACGACCGGCTCCATGGTGTCGGTGGTGACCAGCGCCTGCACCCAGATCAACGGGAGCTGGGGCACGGCCGCCCTGCTCAACGGCGCCCAGGCGAGCTTCGCCCAGGGGCGTCAGGTGGCCCTGTCCGGGACGCCCGCAAGCCAGTCCGCCGCCTGGTCGGGCGTCTCCCCGGGCACGTACACCGTCGTCGTCATGTGCTCGGGCGGCAGCACCGCGGGCACCCAGTCCGTGATCGTCTCGGCTCCTTCCACCCCGACGATCTCCGCGACCGCCTCGCCCTCGCGCGGGGTCATGGGCGGCCTCGGCGGCGCGGCCCGCGACTACGGCCCCGTCGCCATGGGGGTGGGCGGGGCGCTGGTGGGGGCGGGCGTCATCGCGGCGGCCTGGTTCCTGCGCCGCCGCTCGAAGCCGTACCGGCTCTAGGTGTGCCGTCCGGCTGTGTCCCGCACGGCGGGCAGTTCCTCCAGAGCCTCGGTGAGCCACTGGGCCCAGAAGGTCTCCAGCTCGATGCCCGCGCGCAGGACCAGGTGCTGGAGCCTGGACTGCGCGCTGTCCAGGCCGGGCGGGAAGTCGCGCTTCTCGATCTCCTCGTACTCGGCCAGCTGCCGCCGGTGCAGGTCGAGATGGCGGCGCAGGTCGGCCTCCAGGCCCGCGGTGCCGACGACGGCCGCGGCGCGCAGCCGCAGCAGCAGGGCGTCGCGGTGCGGCTTCGGGTCCTGGGGGGCCGCCGTCCACCGCGCGAGTTCGGCGCGGCCCGCGGGCAGGACCTCGTAGGCCTTCTTCTGTCCGCGGGCCGGCTGCTCGGTCGGCAGCGCCCTGATGTGGCCCTCGGCCTCCAGTTTTCCCAGCTCGCGGTAGATCTGCTGGTGCGTCGCCGACCAGAAGTAGCCGATCGACCTGTCGAACCGGCGGGTCAGATCCAGCCCCGACGAGGGCCTCTCGAGCAGGGCGGTGAGGATCGCGTGCGGGAGTGACATGCGGTCATCCTAGGGACGCGCCCGAACGGCGCGCCTCCCCCGCAGCCGCGTCCCTACAGTGCCGCCGCCAGTTCCGTGCCCTGCTGGACGGCTCGTTTGGCGTCCAGCTCGGCGGCGACGTCGGCACCGCCGATGAGGTGCGCGTTGGCGCCGGCGGCGACCAGTGCCTCGTACAGGTCGCGGCGCGGGTCCTGGCCGGTGCACAGCACGATGGTGTCGACCTCCAGGACCGTGCTCTGCTCGCCCACGGTGACGTGCAGTCCGGCGTCGTCGATCCGGTCGTAGCGCACGCCCGGGATCATGGTGACGCCCCGGTGCTTGAGCTCGGTGCGGTGGATCCAGCCGGTCGTCTTGCCGAGGCCCGCGCCGACCTTGCTGGTCTTGCGCTGGAGGAGGTGGACCGTGCGGGGCGGGGCGGGGCGCTCGGGGACGGCGAGACCACCGGGTGCCCGGTAGTCCATGTCGACGCCCCACTGGCGGAAGTAGGTCGCCGGGTCCTCGCCCGCCTTGTCGCCGCCGTCGGTGAGGAACTCGGCGACGTCGAAGCCGATGCCGCCCGCGCCCAGGATCGCGACGCGGTCGCCGACGGGCGCACCGTCGCGCAGGACGTCGAGGTAGCCGACGACGCTCGGGTGGTCGACGCCGGGGATGTCGGGGGTGCGCGGGCTGACGCCGGTGGCCACGACGACCTCGTCGTAGCCCTCCAGGTCACCTGCCGCCACCGGCGTGTCGAGGCGTACGTCCACGCCGTGCGCGTCGAGCTGGTGGCGGAAGTAGCGCAGCGTCTCGTCGAACTCCTGCTTGCCAGGAACCTTGCGGGCGACGTTGAGCTGGCCGCCGATCTCGCTCGCGGCGTCGAACAGCGTCACGTCGTGGCCGCGTTCGGCGGCGCTCACGGCGCAGGCCAGGCCCGCCGGGCCCGCGCCCACCACCGCGACGCGCTTGCGCAGCCGGGTCGGGGAGAGGACCAGCTCGGTCTCGTGGCAGGCACGCGGGTTGACCAGGCAGGAAGTGATCTTCCCGCTGAAGGTGTGGTCGAGGCAGGCCTGGTTGCAGCCGATGCAGGTGTTGATGGCCTCGGGCGTACCGGCCGCGGCCTTGTTGACGAAGTCGGGGTCGGCGAGCATCGGGCGGGCCATCGACACCATGTCGGCGCAGCCGTCGGCGAGCAACTCCTCGGCCAGTTCAGGGGTGTTGATGCGGTTGGTGGTGACGAGCGGGACGTTGACCGCGCCCATGAGCTTCTTCGTCACCCAGGTGTAGGCGCCGCGCGGCACGGAGGTGGCGATGGTGGGGATGCGGGCCTCGTGCCAGCCGATGCCGGTGTTGATGATCGTCGCGCCGGCCGCCTCGACGGCCTTGGCGAGGGTGACGACCTCGTCGAGGGTCGAGCCGCCGGGCACCAGGTCCAGCATGGACAGCCGGTAGATGACGATGAAGTCCTCGCCGACCGCCTCGCGCACCCGCCGGACGATCTCGACGGGGAACCGCGTCCGGTTCTCGTACGAGCCGCCCCAGCGGTCGGTGCGGTGGTTGGTCTGGGCGGCGATGAACTCGTTGATGAGATAGCCCTCGGAGCCCATGATCTCGACGCCGTCGTAGCCGGCCTGGCGGGCGAGGCGGGCGGCGCGGGCGTAGTCGTCGACGGTCCGCTCGACGTCGGCGTCGGTGAGCTCGCGGGGCGGGAAGGGGCTGATGGGGGCCTGGAGCGGGCTGGGGGCGACCAGGTCCCGGTGGTAGGCGTAGCGGCCGAAGTGGAGGATCTGCATCGCGATCCGGCCGCCCTCGCGGTGCACGGCGTCCGTGATCGCCCGGTGCTGCTCGGCCTCCGCGTCCGTGGTGAGCTTCGCGCCGCCCTCGTACGGCCGGCCCTCGTCGTTGGGGGCGATGCCGCCGGTGACGATGAGGCCCACTCCCCCACGGGCCCGGGCGGCGTAGAACGCGGCCATGCGCTCGAAGCCGCGTTCGGCCTCCTCCAGGCCGACGTGCATCGAGCCCATCAGGACGCGGTTGGGCAGCGTGGTGAAGCCCAGGTCGAGCGGGCTCAGCAGGTGCGGGTAACGGCTCATGACAGGCCTCCGTGCGCGGTGTCTTCCCTCCAGTTCTAGAGGACCGCGCACGGATTATGCAACTAGTTGCACAATGAGGCCGGGGTCATGTGCCGCAGGTCACCGCCTCATCGCTCCATCGGCTCATCACCCCATCGCCTCACCGGCTCTCGAGCAGTACGTGCAGCTCCCGCTCCTGGTCCCCGGAGGCCGAGGAGAGGTCGCGTACCGCGAACACCGAGTCCAGCGTCGTACGGAGCCGCTCGATCGCCCAGTAGCCGCCCTGCGCGTCGGCCTCGACGGAGGACGAGAGCCGGGCCGGGCGGGCGCAGTCGTGCGCTTCGGTGACCTCGAAGGTGCCGAGCCACACCATCGGGCGGGTCTCGTGCAGTTGCTGCGGCGCCTCGTCGGTTCCGCGGTCCGACTCGAAGCACTCGTTCAGCGTGTCGAACACGATCCGGGCGTCCTCCTTGCTGCATCCGCTGATCTCGACGGAGACGGACTCCTCGTGCGGTCGCTCGCGGTCCATCGTGATCGCTCCTCTCGTGGCGGTGGCGCGGCAGTGCGGGTTCCCCGCGAACCGCGCCACATCCCCAGAAAAGCACCACTTTCCGAGGGGGACCAGCGACGGCACCCCCCGGCGCCGGGCTCAGCTCCGCGTGAAGCGGTACGTCTTGCTGTCGGTCAGCACGCAGAAGCCGGGCGAGACGACGATCACGCGCAGGGTGCCGGTGCGGCGGTCGTAGTCGATGCCCTCCGCCTCGAAGGTGCCCGAGCAGGAGCTGCGCAGCGGCAGCTGACGCAGGGCCGTCACATGACCGGTGACGTCGGCCGTTCCGTTCGGCTCGGCGGACAGGTCGATCTGCAGGAGCGGCTTGGTGATGCCGAAGAGGGTGCCGGCCGGGTCGTCAGAGGAGCACAGCAGGGTGGTCGGACCGGTGAAGTCGCAGCCCTGCACGTCGCGCACGGCGTGGTCGAGGCGGACGGTCGACACCTGCGGCAGGTTCGCCGAGGGCGAGGTGCCGGAGTTGGCGCCGGGGGTGGGGAAGACGAGGAACCGGGTCATGGTGCCCCACTCGCCCGACAGCATCCACTGGCTGTTCGGGGTGATCGCCACCCAGGAGTTGTTGAGCGCCTCGCCCGAGCCGAGCGCGTGGACGTACTCCGACCAGGCCCCGCCCGGCGCCTGCACGCGGTACATCTTCGAGGTGCCGGAGTCGCTCTGGTAGGGCTCGACGTAGTAGCCGTCGTAGGAGGCGTCCGGGTCGCCGACGTGGTTCCAGCCCCGGGCGGACACGGAGAGCGGGATGGTGCCGATGCCGGTGTAGCGGTTGGCGCTGTTCGCCGGGACCTCGACGGACGTCAGGCCCTGACTCTCGGACAGCGGGTCGGCGCGGTCGGAGCCGACCTCGGTCCAGGTGTCGGCGGCCGCGGCGGGCGGGGCCGCGGAGAGGGCGGTGACCGTCGCGACGGCCAGCGCGAGGAGGGCGGCGCGGGCGGTACGGGCAGTGCCGGACAGGGGACGGCGGCGGGCAGGGCGCAGGGGCATGGGACTCCTCGTCGAAGGGGGGTGGGGCGCGCTCGGCGGACAGTCTGTCCCGGCATCATGGTCATGTACAGACCAATTCGATGGACAGGTGCGGACCCTGAGGAGAACGGCACCCGAAGCCGTACTGGAGGAGCATGGGGAAGTGCCCCAAAGGCGTGGGAGAAAAGGGTTGAGCGCGGTAGAACAGGGGAGTCGGCACGGGGGACGGGCGTGCCGCGTCGATGTCCGGAGGCGGTGCGTGGCATGAGTGCAGGCGGATCGTCCGCGGCCGAGGGTGGAGGCCCGACAGGCCCCAGCGGACTGCTGGACGTGCTGAACGTGGCCTCTGTGGTGCTCGACACCGAGGGCCGTATCGCGCTGTGGAGTCCCCAGGCCGAGGAGTTGTTCGGCTATTCGGCGCAGGAGGCGTTGGGCCGGTACGCGGCCCACGTGATGGTCCACGAACGCCATGTCGACCTGGTCGTGAAACTGTTCGCGGACGTCATGGCCACCGGCCGGAGCTGGGCGGGGGCGTTCCCCATCCGGCGCAAGGACGGCACCACCCGGTTGGTGGAGTTCCGCAACATGCGGCTCCTGGACGACCGGGGCGACGTGTACGCCCTGGGCCTCGCAGCCGACCGGACGACGGTGCGCCGGCTGGAGCGGGACGTGGCCCTGTCCACGCGGATGGTCGCGCAGTCCCCCAACGGGCTCGCCGTCCTGGACACCGACCTGCGGTACGTCTCGGTCAACTCCGCGCTGGAGCGGATCAACGGTGTGCCCGCCGAGGAGCACGTCGGGCGGACGGTCCGCGAGGTGCTGCCCCGGGTGGACGCGGAGGTCCTGGAGTCCGCGGCGCGCCAGGTGCTGCGGACCGGCAAGCCGATCGTCGACCGGTTCACGGTCGGCCGTACCCCCGCCGACCCGGACGAGGACCACGCCTGGTCGGTCTCCCTGTACCGCCTGGAGGACGCCCGCGGCACCGTGCTGGGCGTGGCCGCCTCGGTCGTCGACGTCACCGACCGGCACCGGGCGGCCGTCGAGGCCGAGGCGGCGCGCCGCCGGCTGGCGCTCATCGCGGACGCCTCGGCCCGGATCGGCACCACCCTGGACCTGGAGCGCACCGCCCGCGAACTGGCCGACGTGGCGGTGCCGGAGCTGGCGGACATGGCCGCAGTGGATCTGCTCGACGCCGTGGTGGCGGGCCGGCGCACCAGCCTCGGCCCGGCGGAGGACGCGGTGATCCGCGCTCTGGCGGTCCGGGTGTACAACGCGCCCGACGCCCTCCAGGCCTCCGACCCGCCCGGGCAGGTCGCCCGCTACGGACCGCAGCGACTCGTCACGGAGTGCGTGCGCACCGGGCAGCCCGTCATGGTCGCCCAGGTCAAGGACGAGGATCTCGCGCGCATCGCCCGCTCCCCCGAGTCGGCCGAGCTGCTGGCCCGGGCGGGAGTCCACTCCTATCTGGCCGTGCCGCTCATCGCGCGGGGCGAGGTGCTCGGCGCCCTCGACCTGAAGCGGATCCACCATCCGCTCCCCTTCGACCAGGACGACCTGCTGCTCGCCCGTGAGCTGGCCGCCCGCGCCGCCGTGCAGATCGACAACGCCCGCTGGTACCAGAACGCCCGCACCACCGCGCTCACCCTTCAGCGCAGCCTGCTGCCGAGCCATCCGCCGGTCACCGGCGGCCTGGAGGTCGCCTCCCGCTACCAGCCGGCGGGCGCCACCACCGAGGTCGGCGGCGACTGGTTCGACGTCATCCCGCTGCCGGACGGCAAGACGGCACTCGTCGTCGGCGACGTGATGGGCAGCGGGATCGACGCCGCCGCCACGATGGGCCGACTGCGCACCGCGACGACCACGCTGGCCTCCCTCGACCTCGACCCGGCGGTCCTGCTGGAGCATCTCGACCGGATCACCCAGGGCCTGGACCACTCCATCGCCACCTGCGTGTACGCCGTCCACGACCCCCGGCTGGCGCGGTGCCGGATCGCCAACGCCGGGCATCTGCCGCCGGCCCGGGTGCGCCCCGGCCGTCCGCCGGAACTGCTCGACCTGCCCACCGGGGTGCCGCTGGGCGTGGGCGGGGTGGCGTTCTCCACGACCGACGTCGACTTCGCGCCCGGCGACCAGCTCGTGCTGTACACGGACGGGCTCGTCGAGACCCGCACGGACTCCCTCGACGAGCGTCTGGAAGCTCTGCTGGCGCTGCTCGACGACCCCGCGCGTCCCCTGGAGGAGCTGTGCGACCTGCTGCTGAGCGCGTTGCACCACCCCGACAACCACGACGACGTGGCCCTGCTGGTGGCGCGGGCCATCGCCTAGCCAAGGCCGTACGCCCCGATTCACAGACTTCTGTTACCTGTTCCTTACCGGGCACCTCGGACAATCACAGTGAGGCGTGGCAGTGGTGCCGCCGTCGTGGCCGAGGAGGGTGAGCCGTGATGCAGGAGCCGGAAAGGCCGGAAGGGCCGCACGAGGTCGAACTGCTCTCGGGACCGGTCGACGAGGAACGGGAACGCGCCGACCCGCGCGCACTGTGGCAGCGGCGGTCGGCCCGCGGGCGGGCGTTGATCGCGGCCACGACCGTCGCCGTCCTGGCGCTGGGCGGCACCGTCGCGTACGCGGCGACGAACGGCTCGGACGGCGGCTCGCCCTCCACGTCACCGTCCGCGTCCTCCTCCGAAGGGCCCGGCGGGCGGCACGGCCACGGCGGCCCGTGGTTCGGCCCGGGCGGCGACGCGGTGCACGGTGAGGCGACCGTCAAGGACCCCGACACCGGCAAGTGGGTCGTCCGTGTGTGGCAGCGGGGCACGGTGGAGAAGGTGAACGACGACCGTGTCACCGTCAAGAGCGAGGACGGCACCTCGTGGACGTGGACGGTGGGTTCGGACACCTCCGTACTGTCCGACGGCGCCTCAGGCTCCGGGGCCGGCGCGCTGAAGAAGGCCGACACCGTGTACGTGGTCGGGACCCGTTCCGGCGACACGAATACGGCCGAGCGTGTCCTGTCCGGCGCCTTCGACAACCATGGCCCGGGCGACCGGCACGGCGGCTTCCCGGGGCACGGCCCGTGGGACCGCGGGAACGACCGCTCCCCCAGCCCCACGGGCAGCGGCGCCGCTACCTGACCCTGGTGCCGACGACCACGTGGGCGTACAGCTCCTCGTCCCGCGCCAGACGCACCGCCAGGCCGCTGCGGGTGAACGCCTCGACGGCGGCCGGGGCCTGACGCTCGCTGGTCTCGACGAGGAGGCAGCCGCCCGGGGCGAGCCAGTGCGGCGCCTCGGCGGCCACTCGGCGCAGCACGTCCAGTCCGTCGCCGCCGCCGTCGAGAGCGGTGAGCGGCTCGTGCTCGCGGGCCTCCGCCGGCAGCAGGGGGACCTCGCCGGTGGGGACGTACGGGACGTTTGCGGCCAGGATGTCGACACGGCCGCGCAGTTGGCCGGGCAGTGCCTCGAACAGGTCGCCCGTGTAGGCGTGTCCGCCGTGACCGGCGACATTGCGCCGGGCACAGCGCACCGCCGCCGGATCGATGTCCGCGGCGTGCAGCTCCACTTGCCCCAGGGAGGCGGCGAGGGCGGCGCCGACCGCGCCCGATCCGCAGCACAGGTCGACGACGACACAGGCGTGCGGCGCCGCGGCCAGGGCCTGGTCGACGAGGAACTCGGTGCGGCGGCGGGGCACGAAGACGCCCGGCTCGAGGGTGACGCGCAGACCGTGGAACTCGGCCCAGCCGACGACGTGTTCGAGCGGCAGACCCGCAGCGCGGCGCTCCGCCATGGCGGCGGCCTCCTCCGGGGTCCGGGCCGCGGTGAGGATCAACTCCGCCTCGTCCTCGGCGAAGACGCAGCCGGCGGCCCGCAGGACGGCGACGAGGCCGTCACGGGTCGAGGAAGAGGGCGACGACGAGGACGACGACGGATGAGACGAAGAGGGAGAAAGAGGGGAGGGCATGAAGCCGAGAAGCCTTTCGGAAGCCGAAGGGCGCTCTCGCGTTCGCCTACGGGCGGCGGTCCACGCCGACACGAGGTGAGAGCACCCGACCTGACACTGCGGTAATGGGTCTCACCTCCTCGCCTCGCACGGCTGGGATCCTCCGCAACCGGACGGCCACCCTACCCCACCACCTCCAGTTGTACTATGCAACTAGGCAAGTGAGGGAGTCCCAGTGGAAGCAGCCGAGGCCGTGGAGACGATCCAGCGGGAAATGACCATCTTCGCGCGGCGGGCCCGCGCCTCGGCGGGCCGGCTGCACCCCGAGCTGTCGCTGGTGTCGTACACGCTCCTCGGGCATCTGGAGGAGAGCGGCGGCTGCCGGGCCACCGACCTCGCCGCGCACTACGCCCTGGACAAGTCCACGGTGAGCCGCCAGGTCTCCGCCCTGGAGCGTGCCGCCCTGATCGAACGGCGCCAGGCCCCCGAGGACCACCGCGTCCACGTCCTCCACCTCACCGACGCCGGACGCCGCATCCTCGCCCAGGTCACCGAGAGCCGCCGCACGGCCTTCCGGGAACGGCTGACGCAGTGGCCGGCGGGGGATCTGGAGCGGTTCGCGGAGTACCTGGTGCGGTACAACGCCTGGAACGGCCCCGCAGCCGAGAGCGACCGACTCCCCCCGGCAGCCCCGTGACCACCCCCACTTCGCGGTCGGTGAGTTCGGGTCGTGGCACGTCTGGCAGCCCCACACCTGCGCGCCACGAGCCCGTAACCCTTTTCGCGTCGCCGCCTGCACCACCGGCACAGCCTCCCGTCCCTCCCCCAGCCGCTGCGGCACCCGTGCTGCAGGAACGTCGTTCTGCGGCGCAGGCCAAAGAGCAGGGAATCGTAGAGGCGGATGACGTTCGTGTTGCCGGCTCCGGTGTGCGGGAAGGGGGACTCGGCGCGTTCGTGGATGCCGTGGGCGACAGCGAGGATCAGGCGGGTCGCCGGGCCCCGGCCACGGAAGGCGGGGTCACCTCGCGGCGCTCGCCGGCCCCCGCGCGGAGGTGCTCGGGTACGTCGGCGGGGCCGAGCCGGATCGCCTCCGGGTCGGGCGCGGCAGCCACGCTCCTCCCACGACGCCGGCCACCTCGTCGCCCAGGAGGCGAGGGGAACACGCGCTCACCCGTCTCGCCGGGGCGCCGGTAACCCGTGCGCCGCTTCCAGTCCACGGGGTTCACTCCCGCGGCGCGCACCGCGACGAGCACCTTGCCGGGCCCGGGCCGGGGGCGGTCCAGGTCGACGAGCGCCTCGGTCTCCGGGCCGCTCACCGGGTGAAGAGGTACGCCTTCGGCGTTGCTCCCCCCTCTCCTTCACTGGCGCCGGACCGCTCGACCACTGGATCCGGAACGACACGTGCAAGGGCGGGGAGGCGGGCGGCTGTTACCAGCCCTCGGGAGTGTTGATACGGGCTCGATGACCGGCGGGCGGCCCCGGTGCGGAACACCGCTGACTTGCACGTACGGTGAACCCCGTAAGAATCCGCCGCCCTCACGTGGGAACCGCATGAACGTCACCCGAGGCTTCGCCGGGCGCCCCCGCGTCCTCAATCCGGGGCTGCCCCCCGGCCAGTACGACGCCGGCGACGACTGGCCCGTGCTGTCCGCCGAGGTCACGCCCGACCTCGCGCCCGCCGACTGGACCTTCCGCGTCGACGGGCTGGTGGCGGCGCCCCGCACGTGGGACTGGGACGAGGCGCACGCGCTGCCGGAGTCCGCGTACGAGGGCGACATCCACTGCGTGACCAGCTGGTCGAAGTTCGGCGTGCGGTTCGGGGGCGTGTCCCTGGACGCGTTCCTGGCGGCCGTCCGGCCCGCTGCGCCGGCGACCCATGCCATCGCGTACTCGCACACCGGGTACACCACAAACCTCCCCCTGTCCGACCTCACGGGCGGCCGGGCCTGGATCGCCTGGGAGTACGACGGGAAGCCCCTGGCGGCCGAGCACGGCGGTCCGGCGCGGCTGCTGGTGCCCCACCTGTACTTCTGGAAGAGCGCCAAGTGGATCGCGGGCCTGCGTCTCCTCGACCACGACGAGCCGGGCTTCTGGGAGCAGAACGGCTATCACGCGCGGGGCAACCCCTGGCAGGAGCAGAGGTACTCCGGTGACTGAGACCTTCACCGCCCCGACCTTCACGCCCCCGACCCGGTTCGCCGTGCCGGGCCGGATCGCCGTGAGCACCCAGGCCGCCGCCGTGTGGCAGACGGCCACGCTCACCGAGATCCGCCGCGAGACCCCGTGGGCGGCCACCTTCCGGTTCGCGGTGCCGGACTGGGCGGGTCACCTGCCCGGCCAGCACCTGATGCTGCGGCTCACGGCCGACGACGGCTACACCGCCCAGCGGCACTACTCGATCGCCTCGGCGCCCGACGACGACGGGCACATCGAGCTGACCCTGGACCACGTGGACGGCGGCGAGGTGTCGGGCTGGTTCCACACCGTCGCCGAGGCGGGCGACGAGGTCGAGGTGCGCGGCCCGCTCAGCGGCTTCTTCGCCTGGCCCGGCGACCGGCCCGCGCTGCTGATCGGCGCCGGCTCCGGGGTCGTCCCGCTGATGTCGATGGTCCGCCACCACCGGGCCCGCGGCCTCGACGTGCCGCTGCGGCTGCTGGTGTCCGCGCGCGGCCCCGAGGAACTGATCTACGCGCGGGAGTACGGGGCGGAGACGACGCCCGTGTTCACCCGGAGCGCTCCGGCGGGCGTGCCCGTGGGCCGGCTCACCGCCGATCACGTGGCTCAGCTGCTCGCGGAACAGCCGGCGGGCGGCTGGGAGGCGTACGTGTGCGGCTCCAACGGGTTCGCCGAGCACGCCTCGCGGCTGCTGGTCGAGGCCGGGCAGCCGGTGGATCGCGTCCGGATCGAACGCTTCGGCTGACACCCTCCCCCGCGGCCTGTCCGCCCCACCGCCTCCCCCGACCCGCCCTCCCGCCCTCCCGCCGCCCTTTCCGTGTTTTCCCGCGCCCTTCCGAGGGGCCGTCGTGAACGATGCGTGAAACGATGTACTCCGAACAGGGTACGAAACTCATGTGGGCACTCGTACGCGTGACGGCGAGGAGGTCGACATGCGAACCCGGGTGCGCGGCTGGCGCTGGCGGAAGAATCCGCTGCGGCGCCGGGCGGACGTCGTGGAGGCATGGACGGCGCTGGTCGCGGCTGTGCTACTGCTGGTCGCCGTGCCGCTGGCCGGCGTGCTCGCCGGCCGGTGGGCCTATGAAGACGCCCAGACGGTGGCGGCCCAGCAGCGGGCCGAACGCCACCGGGTGCACGCCGAGGTCGTCGGCCATGTTCCCGACACCCTGCCCATGGCGGACGGCGTCCGGGAACGGACCTACCGCGTGACGGTGCGCTGGACGCCACCGGCTGAGAAGGCACGGACGGCCACCGCGAGGGTTCCGGAGGGCACGCACCGGGGTGACGTGGTGGAGGTCTGGTTCGACGCCCGGGGGCGGAGCGTCTCCCCGCCGCCGAACGACACGATGGTGTGGCAGCACGCCCTCACCATGGGCACGTGCGCGGCGGGCGGTACGGCAGCCACGGTGCTGCTCGGGCACGCCGTCGTCCGCCGGGTGGCGATGCGGCACCGGCTGGGCGAGTGGGAGCGGGAGTGGGCTCGCACGGAGCCGCAGTGGACCCGGCGCAGGCCCGCCTGAACCTCTTGATCAGGGTCTGGCGAGGCCTCCCGTCGCCCACGTACGGTGTGATCATTCGTACGGGCACTTAACAAAAGGCGGTCCTTCATGCCCCTGTTCGACCTGTCCCTCGAAGAGCTCCACGAGTACCGCAGCGCATCCACCGAGCCCGAGGACTTCGACGCGTTCTGGTCCAAGACCCTCCAGGAAGCCCGCGAGCACGACCTGGACGCCCGCTTCGAGCCGGTCGACACGGGCCTGGCCACGGTGCAGGTGTACGACGTGACGTTCGCGGGGTTCGGCGGTCACCCTGTGAGGGGCTGGCTGACGCTGCCGGCCGCAGCCGCGGAACCGTTGCCCCTGGTCGTGGAGTTCCTCGGCTACGGCGGCGGACGCGGTCTGCCGCACGAGCACCTGCTGTGGGCGTCGACGGGCCGCGCGCACTTCCTCATGGACACCCGCGGCCAGGGCAGCGCCTGGGGCGGCGGGGGCGGCACGGCGGACCCGGTGGGCGGTGCACCCTCGTACCCCGGTTTCATGACCCAGGGCATCGACGCCCCCGAGAACTACTACTACCGCCGGGTGTTCACGGACGCGGTGCGGGCGATCGAGGCGGCCCGTTCCCACCCGCTGACCGACGCCTCGCGGACGGTGGCGCTCGGCGGGAGCCAGGGCGGAGGCATCACGATCGCCGTGGGCGGACTGGTGCCGGACCTGGTGGCGATCGCCCCGGACGTGCCGTTCCTGTGCGACTTCCCGCGCGCCACGACGCTGACGGACCGTCACCCGTACCGTGAGATCGGCCTGTTCCTCAAGACGCACCGCGGCCGCGCCCAGGACGCGCTGCGCACCCTGTCGTACTTCGACGGCGTGCACTTCGCGTCCCGCGGCTCGGCCCCCTCCCTGTTCTCGGCCGCCCTGGAGGACCAGACCTGCCCGCCGTCGACCGTGTTCGCCGCCTTCAACGCGTGGGCGCACGAGGACAAGGCGATCGAGGTCTACGACTTCAACGACCACGAGGGCGGCGGCCCCTACCAGGAGGCGGCCAAGCTGCGCTGGCTGCGCTCGTACGCCTGAGCGGCCGGCCGGTGAAGACGGGTGCCGCCGCCGAGCGGTTCGTGCGGGTGTGGGAGCGGGCCTGGGCGGCGCACGACGTGGAGGCACTGCTGGAGCTGTACGCCGAGGCCTGCGTCCACCGCTCGATGCCGTTCCGTGAACCTCACCGGGGGCGGGGCGAGTTGGCGGCTTATCTGCGCTGGTCGTTCGCGGCGGAGCGGGTGATCGAGGTGCGGTTCTCACCTCCGGTCGTCGGTGGGGACGGCGTCGCGGTGGCCGAGTTCCGGGTGCTGTCCGAGGAGGACGGGGCGGCTGTCACGCTGGCCGGCTGTGTCTTCGTCCGGTTCGACGGCGCCGGGCTGGCGGTCGAGACACGGGACTACTGGCATACGGCCGAGGGGCACGAGGAACCGGCGGGGCGCCGTTTCCTCCTGTGACCCTGCCGGGCGGCTTCCCTCCAGTCCGACCAGTCGGTACGTTCGGGGTGCCCGGGCCGCACCGTCGCGGTCCGGGGTCCCGGCGGACCACGGAGGCCCCATGTCCGAGCGCGTGCCACAGGTTCACGGCCACTGCGACCCACGGTTCGCCGCGGTGCGCACCGCCTTCGAGGAGAACTTCCGCGACCGCGGCGAGCTGGGCGCCGCGGTGAGCGTCACGGTCGACGGCGTGACGGTGGCCGACCTGTGGGGCGGCTGGGCCGACCCGGCACGCACACGCGCGTGGGAGCGGGACACGCTGGTCAATGTCTGGTCCACGTCGAAGGGGCCGACGGCGCTGTGCGCGCACATCCTCGCCGACCGGGGGCAGCTCGACTTCGACGCGCCGGTGGCCGGGTACTGGCCGGAGTTCGCCGCGGCGGGCAAGGAGCGGGTGCTCGTGCGGCATCTGCTGTCCCACCGCGCGGGCCTCGCCGGGCTGCGCGAGCCGCACTCGCTGGAGCAGCTCTACGACTGGGAACTCACCACCGCGCGCCTCGCGGCCACGGAGCCCTGGTGGGAGCCGGGCACCCGGTCCGGCTATCACGCCTTCACCTACGGCTTCCTGGTCGGCGAGGTCGTACGGCGTGTGTCGGGGCTGCTGCCGGGGGCCTTTCTGGAGCGGGAGGTGACCGGCCCGCTGGGCGTCGACTTCACCATCGGGCTGGCGGAGAAGGAGGCCGGTCGGGCGGCCGAGCTGGCACATCCGCCGGCCGCCTCCTCCAGCGAACAGGCCGCGATCTTCAGCCAGTTGGCGCCCGCGGCCATCGCCGCCCTGGCCAACCCGGTGGTGGGCGCGACCGAGGCCAACTCGCCGCGGTGGCGGGCCGCGGAGATCCCGGCCGCGAACGGCCACGGCACCGCGCGGGCGGTCGCCGCGCTGTACGGGATCTTCGCCGGCCGCGGCACGTACGGCGGCCGGCGCGTCCTGTCCCCCGAGGCGGCCGAGCGAGTGCGGGAGGGGCAGGGCAGCTGCCGGGACGTGGTGCTGGGGGCCGGGCTCGGGCACGAGACGGAGATCGGGCTCGGGCTGTGGCTGAGCGGCCCGAACGGATCGTACGGACCCAACCCGCGCGCGTTCGGACACGACGGCTTCGGCGGCTCCTGCGGGCTCGCGGATCCGGAGGCGGGGGTGTCGCTGGGGTACGTGATGAACCGTATGGGGCCGCACATCGCCGACGACCCGCGAAAGACGGCGTTGGTGGACGCGCTGTACAGCGCGCTGTGACCACTCCGGGTGCCGGAACCAGCAGCACCCGGGCCGTCGCCTCAGTCCGACCGGCGCGCCTCGACCATGCGGACGCGTGGGCTTCCGTCGCTCCTCGTCCCGAACTCGGGCAGGGTGCGGAGGTGCACGCGGAACCCGGCGTGTTCCAGCTCGCGCCGGACCTCGCCGAGCCGGAAGGCGCGGTAGTACATCACGAACGGCGGCCGCCACAGAGCGTTGCGCACCCGCATCACGGCGTCGAAGCCGAGAAGCATCCAGTACACCGGGGAGGACGGCCGGGGCGGCGCGACGACAGGGAAAGCGAAGCATCCGCCCGGCCGCAGCACACGGTGCACCTGGGCGAACAGGCCCGGCAGCTCGCGGGGCAGGAAGTGACCGAAGGCGCCGAAACTGACGACGAGGTCGAAGCGGGCAGTGAACGGCAGGGCACGGGCGTCCGCGCGCACCCAGGAAACGCGCGGGCCCGCCGGACGGCTCCGCCCGCGCGCCTCGTCGAGCATGCCCGCGCTGAAGTCGACCCCGGTCACGCCGCTCCGGCACACGGTGGCCAGGACGTCGACCCCGGCGCCGGTGCCGCAGCACAGGTCGAGGCCGCCCTCGTACGGGCCGGACTCCTTCAGGGCCGAGGCGACCGCGTCCAGGACGGAGTCCGGGGTGCGGAAGGGGGTGTGATCGAACTTCGGCGCGAGGAGGTCGTAGCCGTGCTCGACGGACGACAGGGCCTGGACGGCGAGCTCGCGCAGGGTGGGACCTTCGGGACTGAACATCGGTGTCAGCCTACGGCGGTCCGCCGCTTCAGGAGCGTGAGGGCGTGCTCGCACCAGCGCACGTTCGTCTCCTCGAAGGCGATGCCGCCCATCAGGGTCAGGGGGGCCGATCCGGTCGGCCTCGCCCAGGCACTCGTCCTCGGTGCGCCCGCCGAAAAGGCGGCCGCGTACCCGTTCGTAGCGGTCGAGCTCGGCGCGGGACCAGGTCACGCGCTCCTCGATCAGCGAGCGGGTCACCTCGGGGTCGGTGGCGTCCATCGCCTGGATCTTGACGAGGAGTTCGTCGCGGATGGCGGTGGGGCGGCGGGGCGGGGTCGCAGCGAAGGCGCTCAGGTCCTCGCGGCCCGCCCCGGTGAGGGTGAACATCCGCTTGCTGGGCCGGCGTTCCTGCTGCACGACCCGCGCCTCGGTCAGTGCGTCCTGCGCGAGGTGCACCAGCTCGCGGTAGAGCTGCTACGGGGTCGCGGGCCAGAAGTTCGCGAGGGAGACGTCGAAGACCTTCGACTGTTCGTAGCCCGAGGCCTCGCCCTCCAGGAGGGCGGCCAGGACGGCGCACTTGAGGGACATATGGACACTGTGGCAGTAGGCGATTATTCTCATCTGCACCTACTCAATAATTTTACTAGCGATGAGGTGATCCGATGCGCGCGTTCCGTGAGGCGGTCGAGGCCGGCGATCTCGACGCCGTCGAGGCGCTGCTGGCCGACGACGTGGTGTTCACCAGCCCGGTCGTGTTCAAGCCGTACCCGGGCAAGGCGATCACCGCGGCGATCCTGCGCGGGGTGGTGCGGGTCTTCGAGGACTTCCGGTACGAGCGGGAGCTCGGCGGGGGCGGCGGGCGCGACCACGCGCTGGTCTTCACGGCGCGGGTGGGCGAGCGGGAACTGACCGGCTGTGACTTCATCCATCTGAACGAGGACGGGCTCATCGACGAACTCACCGTCATGGTGCGCCCGTTGTCGGGTGCGCAGGCCCTCGCGGCGGCGATGGGCGCGCAGTTCGGCGACATCCTGAAGGAGGCGGAGGCGCGGTCGGCCTCCGCCTCCTGACGTCAGGCCCGGCCGACCGCTGACATCTACACGGGCCTGCCGCCGCGCGTGGACCCCGGGCCGGACCTCAGTCCCTGAGGTCCCCGAGGGTCGTCCTCGTGTCCGCCTTCAGCCAGTCCGAGACCTCGGCGAGCTTCGGCGGATCGGTGTCGTCGCTGTACGAGGAGTAGTAGGCGCTGTAGCTCATCGTGTAGGTCACCCAGCCGTCGCGTACGGCGAGCGTGGCGTAGAGGGAACCGCTCGACGAACCGGACGTGGTGTCGTCGCTGACGAGATAGGCCTCGTCGCCCATGCCCGTGACGGTCTCCACGTCGTAACCCGTGTGGCTGTCCGCGTAGTTCTTCCAGGTGGCGGTGAACTCCGGGCCGGGGTCGGTCTTCTTGTGCCGGTCCAGTTGGACGGAGAGGTACGCGTCCGCGTAGCTCGACCCGGACTTCTTCAGGCTGAGGTTGCAGAGCCCTTCGTCGAGGGCGTCGTCCTCGAGACTGTTGTGGGTCGGGGCGCTGTCGTTCTCCGTGTACTCCTCCTTGAAGGAGGAGTAGTCGGTGGCGTTGCACAGGTTCGACGGTGCCGTGTAGCCGCGCAGGTCCGGATCGGCTCCGGTGCCGATCAGGAAGACACCGGCCGCCCACGCGGCCGACGCCACCACCGCGCCGACCACGGCCCACAGGACCGCCCGTCCGGCGCCGCCGCCCCCGGTGGGCGGCGGGGCGACGACGGGGTACGGCCCCGGCTGGGCGTACGGATTGCCGGGCTGGGGCTGGACAGGCTGCCCGACCAGGGTCGGCTGGGCATAGACGCTCTGCTGGCCGGCCTGGGTCGCGGGTGCCGCCGGCGGGAAACCCATCGGCCCGCCGGGCACCGGCGACTGCGGATGCGGATAGGGGTACGCGCTCGGCTGGGCCGGCGCCTCGGACGGCTGCTCCGGCTGCTGCGGAGGCTGAGGCGGCGTGGACATGTCGTGAAGATAAGGCAGATTTGACGGTCAAGTCCCCTGCTGTCACGGATCGTTACCCTCCGGGGACATGTCCGGTAAACATCGAGGAGGCCGGGTTTTCCGCCCGGCCTCCCCTGTGTGCGCGCTCCGCGTGCAGCGGCTGGACGGACGCCGTCTGCGCCTGCGCCCCCACCACGGCCCGTGCGGTGTTCTTCCGCACCAGCAGCAGGGTGACCAGCGCGCCCACCAGGGACGCGCAGCCAACTCGGCTTAGGCGGCGGCGAGTCGGTCGCCGCCGACGGTGTCGACGACGACGTCGACCGGTTCCGTCAGCCCCCCACCGCGTCCACCGTCTCGGCCGCCCCGAGCCAGACCACCCACCGGCGCCCCTCCTCGGACCCGGCCGCACCGACCACGTAGGCCCCGCCGAGCGCCGCGAGTTGCACCGCGAAGCCGCCGACACCGCCCGACGCCCCGGTCACCAGGACCCGGCCGCCCAGCAGGGGCCCGCCTGCTCCAGGGCCCGCAGGGCCGTGCCCGCCGCCACGGGCAGGGTCGCGGCCTCGCCCAGGTCGACTCCGTCCGGGGCCACGGCCACATCGATCACGTCCATGGCGCACAGCGCGCCGAAGCCGCCACCGGCACCGAACCCCACGACCCGGCTGCCCGCCGCCGGACCGGTGCCGTCCGACGCCGGCGCCACCACGACCCCGGCCGCGTCGAAGCCGATCACCTCACCCGGCCGGCCCTGCCGCGCGAAGTACAGTTCGGCCGAGTTGAGCCAGGTGTGGCGGACTTCCACGAGAACCTGCCCCGGCCCGGGCACGGGTCCGGCGCCTCCCCCAGGCGCAGCCGTCCGGGCGCCTCGGGGTCCACGATCAGTGCGCGCATGGCATGCCCTTCCCGTCGTCTCGTCCCGTGCCTTCCGGCCGTCGCGTCCGCCCAACCGGGGCCTTTTACGGAGTTCTTCCCTGCGGCGGCCGAACCCGTAGCAGCGGCTGCGAGCCGCGTGGAACAAGCAATGCCTTGGGCGCGTTGACATCATCGGAACGGACCGGCGTGCTACAGTGCCGACAGCACTTGTGTACGCCCCATGTCAGGGCGCCGGTGCCAGTTCCTCTTCAGTTCGCCGCATCACCCGCCGTCTCCGGCCGGTGCGACGGCTTTCCCGCACCACCTCACCAGCGGTTCAGCTCTGCCGTGGCCGAGGTGCTGTTCCCGCCGCCCGAGGCGCGCCCTGCGCCCTCCCTTCGCGGCTGCTCCCCCCTTCTCCGCATGCCTCATGCCCTCCGTCCGTGAAAGGACCGACCACCATGACCACCACTCTCGAACACCCCCCTGTGCAGCAGCAGCCTCCGGCCCGGGTCGCCGCCGGTGTCCTCGACATCGACGCGAGCGGGAAGGGACACCTGCGTTCCGCGGACTGCATGCCCACACCCGCCGATCTCCAGGTCCCGGCGGCGCTGATCCGCCGTCACGGCCTGCGCAAGGGCGACCTCGTCGAAGGGGTGCGCGGCACCCAGCGCGCCCTGACCGAGGTCGCCCGCGTCAACGGCCGTACGCCCGACGCACTGCGCACTCGCCGTCAGTTCCGTGACCTCACCCCCCTCCACCCGCACGAGCGGCTCCGTCTGGAACACCCGGCGGCCGGGCTCGCCGGGCGGGTCGCCGACCTCATCGCTCCCGTCGGCAAGGGCCAGCGCGGACTGATCGTCGCCCCGCCGAAGACCGGCAAGACCGTGCTGCTCCAGCAGATCGCCGCCGCCGTCGCCGGCAACCATCCCGAGGCGTGGCTGATGGTCGTCCTGCTGGACGAGCGGCCCGAGGAGGTCACCGACATGCGGCGCTCCGTGCGCGGCGAGGTGTACGCCTCGACGTTCGACCGGACGCCCAAGCAGCACATCGCCCTCGCCGAACTCGTCGTCGAGCGGGCCAAGCGGCTCGTCGAGGCGGGCGAGGACGTCGTGATCCTCCTCGACTCACTGACCCGGCTGTGCCGGGCCCACAACAACGCGGCCGCCGCCGGGGGCCGCACCCTCAGCGGCGGGGTCGACGCCACCGCGCTCATCGGCCCCAAGCGGTTCTTCGGCGCCGCGCGTGCGGCCGAGGAGGGCGGCTCGCTCACGATCCTCGCCACCGCGCTCGTGGAAACCGGCTCCCGCGCAGACGGCTTCTACTTCGAGGAACTGAAGGGCACCGGCAACATGGAGCTCCGCCTCGACCGCGAACCCGCCTCCCGTCGCGTCTTCCCGGCCGTCGACATCAACACCTCCGGCACCCGCCGTGAGGAACTCCTTCTCTCCCCCGGCGAGTTGACGGCCACGCGCGGCCTGCGTCGGGCCCTGCAGACCCGGGACGGCCAGGCGAACCTGGAAACGCTCCTGGAGCGGATGCGCGCGACCCCGGACAACGCGACCTTCCTGCGCCGCATCCAGCCGACGCTGCCCGTCGCCTGACGCCGCCCGACGCGGAACGTGCGGCATCCGGGTGCTCACGCGTACCTGTTCGGCACGGGCAGCACGGGGAACGCCACCTTCATTCCTACGTTGATCATATGACGATCGGATTCTCTTCCCGGGCCGCTGTGGCGGCCTGCGCGTTCTGTGTGGCAGGCGCTCTGGCCCTGGGGCCCGTCGCGGTCGCCGCCCCGGCCGGCGCGGACCCCGGAGCGCCCGGCGGACCCGGCAGCCCCAGCAGCGCCGGCAGCGTCGGCCGGCCACGGGTGACGACGCCGCTGCCGTCCCTGCTGTACCGCTCCGGCACGCAGGTCAGGCCCCACCGGGGCGCCCCCGAGGTCCCGGACGTCTCCGCCCTGTCGTGGCTGGTGGCCGACGCACGGACCGGCGAGGTGCTCGCCGCCTCGAACGCGCACCGCAGGCTGCCCCCCGCCAGCACGCTGAAAACCCTCTTCGCCCTCACGGTGCTGCCGGTCCTGCCCGGCGGGATCCGGCACCGGGTGAGCGAGGAGGAGCTCATGGGCATCGGCCCCGGCAGCAGCCTTGTCGGCGTCGCCGAGGGACACACCTACCAACTCGCCGATCTGTGGCGCGGGGTCTTCCTCAACTCCGGCAACGACGCCGTGCACGTCCTGGCGGCGCTCAGCGGAGGCTGGCGCACCACGGCCGTCCGGATGCAGGCCAAGGCACGGTCCCTGGGCGCCCGGGACACGCACGTGCTGTCCCCCGACGGGTACGACGCCCCGGGCCAGGTGTCGTCGGCGTACGACCTGGCCGTGTTCGGGCGGGCGGGGCTGCGCAACGCGGACTTCGCGCGGTACTGCGGCACCGCCGAGGCGAGCTTCCCGGGTGACGAGGGCCGGTCGTACGAGATCGCGAACACCAACCGGCTGTTGACCGGGGCGAACGGCGTCGAACCGTATCCCGGCCTGATCGGGATCAAGAACGGCTACACCAGCAACGCCGGCAACACCCTGGTCGCCGCCGCCCGCCGGGGCGGGCGCACCCTCGTGGTGACGGTGATGAACCCTCAGGCGGGGGGCGGGTTCGCCGTCTACGAGGAGGCGCGCGAGCTGCTCGACTGGGGGTTCGCGGCCGCCGGGCGCGTCGACGCGGTGGGCTCGCTGGACGCGCTGCGGGCGCGCCCGCGTCCTCAGCCGGGGCCGGTCCCCGCGCCGGGACCGGCCCCGGGATCCGCGTCGGTGCCCGTCGCCGCCGCGACCGCCGTCGACGACGCTCCGGGCTGGCCGGAGGCGGCACTCGTCACGGGCGTCGCCGCTCTGGGCGGGGCAGCCGTGGCGCTCGTGCTGCGGCTCGCGCGCCGCCGTCCTTCCGGAAGGTGACCGACCGGCAGCCACACCAGCAGCCCGAGCGTGATCCAGGTGTAGATGTTGCTGCCGAGGAAGCCGTCGACGCCGGACGCGTCGTGGAACCACAGCCACACCACGCTGGTGCACAGCACCGCGTACAGGGCGCCCGCGACGCGTGCGTGCCCCGCGCGGATCAGCACGGCGAAGGACGGCAGCAGCCAGACCAGGTGGTGCACCCAGGTGACGGGACTGACCAGGCAGGCGGTGAGGCCGGTGAGCGCGAAGGCCGCCTGCCAGGCCCCCGCGGCCACCGCCCGCCTGGCCCGCCCCGCCCACCAGCACAGCACCACCAGGACCAGCGCCGCCCAGACGGCCCGGCTCTCCACGCCCAGCCGGGCCAGGACGCCCTGGAGCGACTGGTTCGAGACGTAGTCGAGGCGGCCCACGCGGGTGGTGTCCCACATGGCGTACGTCCAGTAGAAGCGTGAGGCGTCCGGGGCGACCAGGGCCGCGAACCCGGTGGCGGCGGCCGCCACCGCCGTGGCCACGGCGGCCTCCCGCCAACGGCGGGCGACCAGCAGCAGGCCGATGAAGAGCGCGGGCGTCAGCTTCACCGCCGCCGCCAGGCCGATACCGACGCCGGCCCAGCGGCTCCGGCCGGTCGCCAGCAGCCAGGCGTCGGCCAGGACGAGGGCCAGCAGCAGCACGTTGACCTGACCGAAGCTGAACGTGTCACGCAACGGTTCGAACAGCGCGAGGGCGCAGGCGGCGAGGCCGGCGCCGTACCAGCCGTACCGCCGCCACCGCGGCCCGACCAGCACGCGGACGACCACGGCGAGCGCCGCCAGGTTGAGCAGCAGAGCGGTGAGGATCGCGGTGCGAAGGCCGACCAGCGCCATCGGCAGCATGACGACGGCCGCGAACGGGGGGTAGGTGAAGCCGTACGACGTGCCCGGCACCCGATAGTCGTAGACGCGGCCTCCGCCGTGGATCCAGCTGTTGACGGTGCCGTAGTAGACGCGCAGGTCGAACCAGTCGCGCAGCAGCGGAACCGTCGCGGTGAAGACGGCGACCACGGCGGCGAGCGCGAGGAGCAGCAGCAGGCGGCCGCGTTCGGTGCGCGGCGGTCTCACACCCCGGACGGCGATCGTTCTCATGCCGGACGCCCCAGAGCGGTCGGCGTCCGTGCCGCGAGATGGGCCTGCCACAGGACGACCCCGGCCAGCGCTCCGCCGGACACGGCGAGCACCAGGCGGCCCGTGTCGGCGGGATCGCCGTCGGGCAGGACGGCGAGGGCGAGGACCCCCGCCACGGCCGCCATCCGGTGGCGTATCAGGGTGTCGGGGGCCGCCGCGGCGATGAGGAACAGTCCCCACAGCGCGTACCAGGGGCGGATCGCCGGGCCGAACGCGGCCACCGTGGCGAGACTCAGACCGAGCGCGTACACCGGGCGCGGCCGCAGCCGCCACCAGATGACGACGAGGGCGACGGCCGTCACCGCGAGACCCAGCACGTGCCAGACGGGGATCGCCAGGGGCGCCAGGTCACTGCCGAGGCGCTCGAGGAGGGCGCGGGTGGCGCGGCCGAGCAGGCTGGTGAGCGCCCAGTTCTGCCCGGAGACCGGAGTGTCCAGCGCCCCTATCCAGCCATATCCGGTGCCCGCGACGGCGGTCGCGGCGACCGTGGTGGCGGCGGACGCGGCCCCCGTCGTCAGCAGGGCCGGGACCGGGCGCCGGCCGGCGCGCAGTTGCAGGACCACGACCGCGACGAGGCCCAGGGCGGCGGGCGCCTTGACCAGGGCGGCGAGAGTGACGAGGACGGCTCCCAGCACGGGCCGCCGGCCGAGCGCGGCGACCAGGCCGACGCCGAGCAGGCCCAGCATGATCGCGTCGTTGTGGGCGCCGGCCACCAGGTGCAGCAGCACCAGCGGGTTGAGGACGCCGAGCCAGAGCGCGGCGGCGGGGTCGGCGCCGCAGTGCCGGGCGAGCCGGGGCAGGGCTGCCGTCATCAGCGCCACCCCGAACACCGCGACACACCGCATGCCGAGCAGCCCGGCGGACAGAGCGCCCCGGGTCAGACCGGCCAGGGCGCCGGCGAGGGCGAGGAAGACCGGGCCGTACGGGGCTCCGGTGTGCCGCCACAGCGGGGCGACCTCGTCGGCGAGCGGACCGCCGAGCCGGGCCGGACCGTGCGCGTACACGTCGAGATGCGCGTCCACCATGGCGCCCTGGGCCAGGTAGCTGTACACGTCCCGGCTGAACAGCGGCGGCGCGATCAGCAGCGGCGCCGCCCAGACGACGAGGACCAGGACGAGGGCGCGAGGCGTCGGCGGATCCGCGCCGCGCACCAGACGGCCCAGGAGGACCCAGGCCGCGGTCAGCAGCACCAGCCCGAAGTACACGCCGACCAGACCGAGCACGGCGTGCACCGACGACGGGGCCAGGAGCTCGCGAGCGGGCAGCGCGCCGGCCGTCTCACCGCCGAGCGCGAGACAGGCCGTGCCGGCCAGGCCCAGCACCTGACAGCGACGGAGATCGATGGGGAAAGCCTTGGCCAACACTCCGTCATGGTGTCCACGCCGGGTGGCCGGAGAGCGACGTTCCGCCCTCCGGGCGGCGGCCTGCGTGTGACCGGCTCGTGAGTTCGTCGCCGGGGCGATGAGTTCCGCGGGTCCGGCCGGTCTCCCCTGCGACCGACTCCTACCGAACGGATGTGGTGACCGTGCCGACCAGCTCCGACTACGCCAAGGTCAACGGCCTGGAGATGTACTACGAGGTCCATGGCTTCGAGGGCGACTCCCGGCGTCCGCTGGTGCTGCTGCACGGCGGCGTCCTCACCGTCGGCCTGACCTTCGCGGCCGTGCTGCCCACGCTGGCCGCCGGCCGTCGCGTCGTGGCTCCAGAGCTCCAGGGCCACGGCCACACCGCCGACACCGACCGTGCCCTGACGCCGGCGAACCTGGCCTCGGACGTGGTGGCACTGCTCGACGAACTCGGCATCGAGCGGCCCGACGTGCTCGGGTTCAGCCTGGGCGGGCTGGTCGCGCTACAGCTCGCGCTCGCCCACCCCGAGCGCGTCGGACGGCTGGTGCTCGCCTCCACCCAGTACTCCCAGGAGGGCTACTACGAGGAGGTCCGCACCCCCGACTACACCTCACCGCGACTGCCCGGCCGGGAGGACTTCCAGGAGATGACCGACGCCTACACGGCCGTCGCCCCGCACCCCGAGCACTTCCAGGACTTCCTCGCCAAGTGCGCGACGGCGGCCCACGCCCCACTGCCCTGGACGGCCGACGACCTGCGCGGGCTCCGTGCGCCCACGCTGCTGGTGATCGGCGACACGGACTTCGTGCGGATCGAGCACGCGGCCGAGATGCACCGGCTGATCCCCGGGGCGGAACTGGCCGTGCTGCCGGCCACCACGCACATGGCGTTGATGCGGCGCACGTCCCTGCTGCTGCCGTTGCTGACCGAGTTCCTGGACCGAACGAACTGAACCGCGGGCTCAGAAGACCGACAGGCCCGTCAGGGTCGTGAAGCGGTCCAGGGCTGCCACTCCCGCCACCGAGTTGCCGCGTTCGTCCAGGCCCGGGCTCCACACGCACAGCGTGCATCGGCCCGGTACGACGGCGATGATGCCGCCGCCCACACCGCTCTTGCCGGGCAGGCCGACCCGGTAGGCGAAGTCGCCCGCCGCGTCGTACGTCCCGCAGGTCAGCATCACCGCGTTGACCTGCTTGGCCTGGCTGCGGGTGAGCAGCCGGGTGCCGTCGGCGCGGACGCCGTGCCGGGCGAGGAAGCCCGTGGCCAGGGCGAGGTCGGCGCAGGAGGCGGTGAGGGAGCACTGCCGGAAGTACTGGCCGAGGAGGACCGGTACGTCGTTGTCGATGTTGCCGTAGGACGCCATGAAATGGGCGAGGGCGGCGTTGCGGTCACCGTGCTCGGACTCGGAGGCGGCGACCGCCTCGTCGAAGTCGAGCGCGGGGTTGCCGCTCTCGGCGCGCAGGAAGTCGAGGAGTTCGCCGGAGGCGTCTCCGGTACGGGTCTGGAGGCGGTCGGTGACGACCAGCGCGCCCGCGTTGATGAAGGGATTGCGCGGGATGCCGTTCTCGTACTCCAGCTGGACCAGGGAGTTGAAGGGGTTGCCCGAGGGCTCGCGGCCCACGTGCTCCCAGAGTTCGTCGCCCTCGCGGGCCAGGTCGAGGGCGAGGGTGAAGACCTTGGTGAGGGACTGGGTGGAGAACGGCTCCCGCCACTCCCCCACGCCGTACACAGTGCCGTCCAGTTCCGCGACGGCCATGCCGAAGCGGCGCGGATCGCACGCGGCGAGCGCCGGGATGTAGTCGGCGGGCCGCCCGCGACCCGGGGTGCGCTCCATCTCCTCGGCGATGCGTTCCAGGACCGGCTGGAAGGGAAGGGACGACGTCGTTGTCATGATCACCATTGTGCCTCCGTGCCGGTCCTGGCGCGTTCGTCGCAGGTCAGGAAGGTGTTACGCGAGGGGCGAGCCGCTGCCGGCGACGACCTCGGGGCGCAGCAGGTCGGCGAGCCGTTCGGCGGGCAACAGGCCCTTCTCCAGGACGAGTTCGGCGACACCGCGGCCGGTGACGAGGGCCTCCTTGGCGATGTCGGTGGCCGCCGTGTACCCGATGTGCGGGTTGAGGGCGGTGACCAGGCCGATGGAGTTCTCCACGCTCGCGCGCAGCGCCTCGGTGTTGGCGGTGATGCCGTCCACGCAGCGCTCGGCGAGGGTCAGGCAGGCGGCGCGCAGATGGGTGATCGACTCCGACAGGGAGTGCAGGATGATCGGCTCGAAGGCGTTGAGCTGGAGCTGTCCTGCCTCTGCGGCCATGGTGATGGTGACGTCGTTGCCGATCACCTCGAAGGCGACCTGGTTGACGACCTCCGGGATCACCGGGTTGACCTTGCCCGGCATGATGGACGAACCCGCCTGCACCGGCGGGAGGTTGATCTCGCCGAGGCCGGCGCGCGGCCCGGAGGACAGCAGCCGCAGGTCGTTGCAGCTCTTGGAGAGCTTGACGGCGATCCGCTTGAGCACGCCGGACATCTGGACGAACGCACCGCAGTCCTGGGTGGCTTCGACCAGGTTCGCGGCGGTGACGAGGGGCAGCCCGGTGATCTCGGCGAGGTGGCGGCGGGCGGACTCGGCGTACCCGGCCGGGGCGTTGAGCCCCGTCCCGATGGCCGTGGCACCGAGGTTGATCTCATGGATCAGCTCGACGGCCTCGGCGAGGCGGCTGCGGTCCTCGTCGAGCATGACGGCGTACGCCGAGAACTCCTGGCCGAGGGTCATCGGCACCGCGTCCTGGAGCTGGGTGCGGCCCATCTTCAGCACGTCCCGGAACTCCACGGCCTTGCGGCCGAAGGCGTCCTGGAGCACGGCCATCGCCTTGAGCAGCCCGCGCACGGCGAACACGGTCGCGACCTTGACGGCCGTCGGGTAGACGTCGTTGGTGGACTGCCCGAGGTTGACGTCCTCATTGGGGTGCAGGTGCTGGTACTGCCCCTTCGCGTGGCCGAGCAGCTCCAGCGCCCGGTTGGCGACGACCTCGTTGGCGTTCATGTTGGTCGAGGTGCCGGCGCCGCCCTGGACGACGTCGACGACGAACTGCTCGTGCAGCTTCCCGGCCCGGATCTCGCGGCAGGCGGCGACGATGGCGGCCGCCTTGTCCGGCGCCAGCAGGCCGAGCTCCTCGTTGGCGAGGGCGGCGGCCTCCTTGACGGCTGCCAGGGCGTCGATGAGGTGCGGGTAGGCGGAGATCGGCGTCCCGGTGATGGGGAAGTTCTCGGTGGCGCGCAGGGTGTGGACACCCCAGTACGCGTCGGCGGGGACGTCCCGGTCTCCGAGCAGGTCGTGTTCGCTGCGGGTGACGGCGGCGGTCATGAGGGTGCTGCCTCTTTCTGAGGGTGAGGGGGAACGGGTGACGTCCGGGGGGGGTGGGTGGCGGTCGGCTCGGGCGGTACGGGATGAAGCCCGCCCGAGCCGACCAGGCACCGGTCCGGTGGTGACCGGACCGGCGGGTTCAGGTGCCGGGCGCCGGAAGAACACCCGACGACCGGGCCGCGCGGGAGCGGCGGCCACCGGCGACCGGTGGCCGGACTCCGCCGGTCGGCGCGGCAGCGACCGGCACGGCCCCCGGCCGGATGCCCGACACCCGGGCCGGTGGTCGGACACTGCCGGCCCGGCCCGCGCCGGCGACCGGCCGGGCCTGTTGCCGGGCGCCCGGTTCCGGGGCCGTGCGGGGAGGCGGCGCGGTGGCAGGCGGCGGGCGCCAGGCCGGCGGGTCCGCGACACGCACCGCCCGACCGGTGCTCCCCCACGCCGCGCGACACCCACGGTGGCGGCCGGAAACCGTCAGGCGCAGGCCCGTACCGTGACCGGGTCGAGTGCGCGTACCGGGCGGACGCAGCCGACCGGTTCGCCGCCGCCGAGGAGGGGTTCGCCCGCGAACTCGGTGAGGAGCGCGGGGTCCACGCCTGCTCGGGCGAGGGCGGCAGCCGTCACCGGGACGCGGGCGCGGTTCGCGCCGTCGGAGATCTTGACGGCGACGGCGCGGCCGTCCGGGAGCGCGGCGACCTCGACGCCCTCGAAGCCGTCCTTGGCGAGCAGTCCGGGGACGGCCCGCATCAGGGCGGCGACGTCCCGGCCCGCGCCGGAGGCCATTTCGGCGTGGTCGCGCATGGCGTCCGCGACCCGGGCCTCCGGGGTGTCCGGGGCCGCGGTGGTGATGCGGGCCGCGGCCCGGGCGAGGCCGTGCAGGGAGACGGAGAAGAGAGGGGCGCCGCACCCGTCGACGGTGACCCGTGCGATCCGCTGTCCGGTGAGGTCCTCGACGATCTCGGCGATCGCCTGCTGGAGCGGGTGCTCCGGGTCGAGGTAGCCGTCGAGGGACCAGCCGTTGAGCTTGCAGGTGTACAGCATGGCCGCGTGCTTGCCGGAGCAGTTCTGGGCCAGCCGGGAGGGCTCGCGGCCCTCGCGTATCCACGCGTCGCGGACGGCCGGGTCGTACGGCATGTCCGCGACGTTGCGCAGGTCGTCCTCCGTGACACCACCCAGCTCGAGGATGCGCCGGGTCCCGGCGAGATGGCGTTCCTCGCCGGAGTGGCTGGCGGCGGCGAGCGAGAGCAGCTCGCCGTCGAGCGACAGCCCGGCCCGCAGCATGGCGACGGCCTGGACGGGCTTGAGCGCCGAGCGCGGGTAGAAGGCGGCCTCGATGTCGCCGAGCTGGAACGCGACCTCACCGCGCGCGCCGAGGACGACGACGGAGCCGTAGTGGATCCCCTCCGTCACCCCGCCTCGTACGAGATGGGCGACGGGCGCGTGCAGGGGTTCGCGGATCGCGGGGGCATGGGCGAGGGAACTGCTGTACATCACTGCCTGGATCACTTGTGGGTCGTCGTGGGCCGGCGCCGGGGTCACGCGTCGGCCTTGGCTGCGGTGCGCGCGAGGTTGCGGCGGATGGCGTACCAGCCCCCGACCAGCGCGGCGACGATCAGCGGCAGGCACAGCACGGTGGTGCGTCCGGCGCCGCCGTCGGCGTACATGAGGAACAGGACCGAGACGAGGAAGCACAGTGTCACGAGTTCGGTCCACGGGGAGCCCGGGAGCTGGTAGCTCGGGCGGGTCAGCTCGCCCTTCTGGGTCTTCTGCCAGAAGAGGAGGTGACAGACCATGATCATGCCCCAGGTGGAGAGGATGCCGATCGCCGCGAAGTTCAGGACGATCTCGAAGGCGTCCGCCGGGACGACGAAGTTGAGGCCGACGCCCAGGACACAGATACCGCTCGTGAGCAGAATGCCGCCGTACGGGACCTGGCTGCGGCTCATCACGCCGGTGAACTTGGGGGCGGAGCCCGACATCGCCATGGAGCGCAGGATGCGGCCGGTGGAGTACAGGCCGGAGTTGAGCGAGGACATGGCCGCGGTCAGGACGACCAGGTTCATGACCCCGCCCGCCGCCGGGATGCCGATGTTGGACAGGACCGTCACGAAGGGGCTCTCGGCGGAGGTGTACTTGTTCCAGGGCAGCAGCATCGACAGCAGGACGACCGAGCCGACGTAGAACAGGCCGACCCGCCACATGATCGAGTTGATCGCCTTCGGCATGATCTTCTCGGGGTTCTGGGTCTCCCCCGCCGCGACGCCGACCAGCTCGACCGAGGCGTAGGCGAAGACGACGCCCTGGATGATCAGCAGCATGGGCAGCAGGCCACTGGGGAAGACGCCGCCGTTGTCGGTGATCAGGGACGGGCCGGGGGTGGCGCCGTCCACCGGGTGCTGCGTGACCAGCAGGAAGATGCCGATACACATGAAGATCACCAGCGCGCTGACCTTCACGATGGCGAACCAGAACTCCAGTTCGCCGAATATCTTCACCGAGATCAGGTTCACGGTGAGGACCACGGCGAGGGCGATCAGCGCGATCACCCACTGGGGGATGTCGGAGAACATGCCCCAGTAGTGGGTGTAGGTGGCGACCGCGGTGATGTCGGCGATGCCGGTGGTGGCCCAGTTCAGGAAGTACATCCAGCCGGCCGTGTACGCGCCCTTCTCGCCGAGGAACTCGCGGGCGTAGGACACGAAGGCGCCGGAGGACGGGCGGTACAGGACGAGTTCGCCGAGAGCGCGCACGACCAGGAAGGCGAAGACGCCGCAGACCGCGTAGGCGATGAAGAGGGAGGGGCCTGCGTCGGCGAGGCGTCCTCCGGCGCCCAGGAAGAGGCCGGTGCCGATGGCGCCGCCGATGGCGATCATGTTGACGTGCCGGGACTTCAGCGACTTGCTGTAGCCCTCGTCTCCGGCGTCGACGTGACGGGTGGAGGTGCGCGTCTCGTCTTTGAGGTGCTGGTCGCTCACGCCGCGGGTCCGCCTTCCAGGTGAGGGTTCGTGCGCGGGGCGCGCACGATGTCGGTGAGGGTCGTCTCGACGCGGTCGAGGTGGTGGCTCATCGCCTCCACCGCGTCGGGCTCGGAACCGTCGATCAGCGCCTCGACGATCGCCCGGTGCTCGCGGTTGGACTGCTCGCGCCGCCCGCCCAGCTCGTTGAGGAAGGCCGACTGACGCGCCAGTGCGTCCCGGATCTCCTCGATGACCCGGCGGAACACCGGGTTCTGGGCGGCTTCGGCGACGGCCAGGTGGAAGAGGGTGTCCATCGCGACCCACGCGGTGGTGTCCGTCTCCCGCTCCATGCGGTCGAGCAGATGGGCCAGGTGGTCCAGGTTCTCCGGGGTGCGGCGCAGCGCCGCGTACCCGGCGACCGGGATCTCGACGTGGCGGCGCACCTCGAGCAGGTCGCTGGCCGCGTAGTCGCCGAAGGTGGGGTCCTCGACGGTGTTCGCGATCACGAAGGTGCCCTTGCCGGTCTTGGCGACCGTGAGGCCCATGGTCTGCAGGGCGCGCAGGGCCTCCCGCAGGACGGGCCGGGACACCTCGAGGGTGCGGCAGAGCTCGGCTTCGGAGGGAAGCTTGTCCCCGATGGCGTACTCGCCGCGCTCGATGGCGCCGCGGAGGTGGGTGAGGACCGCTTCCATCGCGCTGACGCGCCGCGGTACCCGACCACCTGTCTGGCTGTCTGACAGGTTCACGGGAGTGATACTCCGGGTGGCCGAAGGCCGCTGTCAAGACGGGCGAAAACAAAAATTCAGGGGGCGGGCGGCCTGAAAGGCAACTTCCCGCCCCCTGAAGGGCTTTCGCCGCTCGGCGCCGCTCAGCTGTCGAGGACCCCGGCGCCCAGCAGTCCGAACAGCGCCAGGCCGACGACGATGCGGTAGACGACGAACGCGTTGAAGGAGTGCTTGGCGACGAACTTCAGCAGCCAGGCGATGGAGGCGTAGGCGACGACGAAGGACACGGCCGTGCCGACGGCAAGAGGCGCCGCGCCCGCGCCGGTGCCCAGGGCGTCCTTCAGCTCGTAGATCCCCGCGCCGGTCAGGGCGGGAATGCCGAGGAAGAACGACAGGCGGGTGGCGGCGACCCGGTCCAGGTCGAGCATGAGCGCGGTGGACATGGTGGCGCCGGAGCGGGAGAAGCCGGGGAAGAGCAGCGCGAGGATCTGGGAGCTGCCGACCAGCATCGCGTCCTTGAACGAGGTGTCGTCCTCGCCGCGCTTGTGGCGGCCCATCTGGTCGGCCGCCCACATCACGCCGCTGCCGACGATCAGCGAGCCCGCGACCACCCACAGCGAGGCCAGCGGCCCCTCGATGAGCGGCTTGGCGGCGAGGCCGACGACGACGATCGGGATCGTCGCGTAGATCACCCACCAGGCGAACTTGTAGTCGTGGTGCTGCCGCTCCTCGCGGTGGCGCAGTCCCCGGAACCAGGCCGACACGATCCGCACGATGTCCTTGCGGAAGTACACGAGCACGGCGGCGATCGCCCCGACCTGGATCACGGCCGAGAACCCGACGACGGCGTCGTCGTCGACCGGGATCTTCATCAGGCCTTCGGTGATCTTCAGATGTCCGGTCGAGGAGACGGGGAGGAACTCGGTCACTCCCTCGACGGCTCCGAGGACGACGGCCTGGCCGACGGAGATGGCGCTCATGGAATCCAGTTCTGAGGAGACGAATCGGTCGACAGCGTTGTAGACGCTCCGGTGTCGTACATAGTCCTACCAGGCCCGGAGCGGGTGGAACGGCCCTACGGCCACACCGACTGGCCGATCGCCACCCCGGCGAAGGCGGCCCCGAGGCCGACGACCACGCTCGCGGCGGCGTTGGCGGCGGCGTAGAGGCCCGCGCCGGTCTCGGTCAGCCGGAGCGTCTCGTAGGAGAACGTCGAGTACGTCGTGAGGGCGCCGCACAGCCCTGTCCCGAGGAACAACCGCAGGTCGGGGCCGACGGCCGCGGCGCCGGTCAGGGTGCCGAGGACCAGGCAGCCGGTGATGTTGACGACGAAGGTGCCCCAGGGGAAGACGGAGTCGTGCCGGGACTGCACCGCGCGGTCGGTCAGATAGCGCAGCGGGGCGCCGATCATGCCGCCGGCGACCACGACCAACCAGTTCACAACGACTTCTTACCCTCTCTGTCCGAATGGCCCCGGTTCTCGCCGCGGCCGACGTACCTGATCACCTCGCACGGATCGAGGGTGACCATCCCCTCCGTGACCAGCGCGTCGAGTTCGGGCAGGAAGGCCCGCACCCGCTCCTCGGTGTCCACCACGACCACCGCCACCGGCAGGTCCTCGCTGAGCGAGAGCAGCCGGGAGGTGTGGATGAGGGACGACGCGCCGAAGCCCTCGATGCCCCGGAAGACGCTGGCTCCGGCGAGACCCGCCGCGTGGGCGCGGTGCACGATCTCCGTGTAGAGGGGCTTGCGGTGCCAGGTGTCGTTCTCGCCGACGAAGACGGTCAGTCGCAGGGCACTGCCGGTGAGTCTCGTCATGGCTGCCTCCACTTCAGAGCGCGGCGGGTCGCCGTGGCCGCGAGCCACACCGCCGTGAGCGCCGCGAACAGGGTCGCCGCCAGGTAGGCCAGGGCCGTGCCGGGGCGGCCCCCGTCGAACAGCTTCTGGAGGTCGACGGCGTACGTCGAGAAGGTGGTGAAGCCGCCGAGCACGCCGGTGCCGAAGAAGGGGCGCACCAGCCGGTGGGCGGTCATGGCCTCGGTGAGGAGGACCAGGAAGACGCCGATCACCGCGCAGCCGACGACGTTCACCCAGAAGGTCGTCCAGGGGAAGCCGCCGGTCTGTGCAGGCCACCACAGCGAGGCCGCGTAGCGGGCCCCGGCACCGATCCCTCCGCCGGCCGCCACGACGGCGACCACCGGGAGCTGTCCCGTCCCGGTGGTGCGCCGTGGCGCGCTGGTACGGAGACTCTCGGCCTCCGGCGCTGTCATGTCGTACGTCTCCTGCCCCGTCCGGGACCGCCCCACCTCGTCGAGGTGTCACGGCCGGGAACAGCGTAGCGCCGCCTCATTTGGTCACGGGCGCCTCGCAGACCGCGATGCCCCGCTCCCAGAGGCTGCCCAGGACCAGCCGGCCTCCGGTCTCGCAGACGCTGGTGACCATGCGGAATCCGGAGCGGTGGCGGGTGAGGTGGTGCAGGACACGGCCGTCGTCGTCGATCGCGAGCACACCGGCCGTGCCCGAGGGGCGAAAGGGCGCGTTCAGGGCCAGCCGGGCGGCGCGGCGGCGTACCGCGGGGCCGGCCCGGTGCAGGAGGTCGAGCGGGGGGACGCGCGGGCCGGCCAACGCCACCCAGACCGGACCGTCGGGCGCGCCGCGCCACAGGTTGTCCGGGAACCCCGGCAGGTGCTCGACGAGGGGATCGGCCTGTCCGGCACTGGGGCCGGTGAGCCAATAGCGGGTGAGGCGTCGGGCGCCGGTCTCGGCGACGATCAGGAAGGAGTCGTCGGCGCTGCGGGCGAGGCCGTTGGCGAACTGCAGCCCCTCCAGGGCGACTTCGGCCTCACGGGCACCGGGCGCGAGACGCAACAGGCGCCCGGTGCCGCTGTGTTCGACGAGGTCGCCCATCCAGTCGCGTAAGGGGTGGACCTGGCTGGAGACGGTGAAGTAGACGGTGCCGTCGGGCAGGGCGACGACGTTGCTGCAGAAGCGCAGCCGCTCCCCCGCCGCCGACTCCGTCAGGACGCGCACGTTGCCGGAGCCGCCGTCGGGGTCGACCCGCACCAGAGCGCCGTCGGCGCAGCACACCAACAGGTCGCCGTCCGGGAGGAGTTCGAGGCCGAGCGGACGGCCGCCGATCTCGCCGATGTGCTCGACCCGGGCCGCGGGCGGGTCCTCCAGACCGTCGACACGCAGGATCCTCCCGTCCGACACCCCGGTCAGAATCCGCCCTCTGGGGTCGGCGACGACGTCTTCGGGGCCGCTCCCGGGGAGAGTGATGTACCTGAGGGGGACGAGAGGCGTCCGACGGTCCATATGGGTCCGCCCTTCCTTGGGGAGGCGGCCATCCTCGCAGGCGGGGGTGTCGGCGGCGGGTCGTACCCGTGGCCTTTTGCCGGGCTTTTCCGGAAAGCGATCCCTGCGTCCTCTACCGCCTCTTCCCGAAGTTCCCCACCACCTCTTCTCGAACATGTGCGCCACTTCGGCAAGGTGTCGCGCAACGGGCAGGGGCCCGGCCGTGGGATGCGGCCGGGCCCCTGCTTGAGAGGGTCGCGGGATCAGCGGTGGCTGAACCACGACATGGAGGACAGCGCCTTGTCGTCGTAGCCGAACAGGGCCTGGTTCTCCCAGCCGTTGCCGGAGGTGGCGTCGGCCGGGTCCCAGCCGTTGCCGGTGACGGCCGTCCAGGTCGCCTCCCAGTAGAAGACGCCGAGGCCGCGGCCGTTCGGAACCGCTTCCACGATGTTCGCGACGGCGTTCATCCAGGCCAGCTGGCCGGCCGCGGTCGCCGGGTAGCCGGAGACCAGTTCGGAGGACAGGTCGATCTGGTTGGTGAGCGAGTCGTCGCTGTCGAGCCGGAAGGGGTAGGCCGTCTCGGCGACGAACACCGGCTTGGAGTAGCGGGCGGCCGCGTCGTCCAGCGTGGTCTGGAAGTCGGCGAGGGTGCCGTGCCAGTAGCCGTAGTACGACAGGCCGATCACGTCGAACTTCACGCCGTTGGAGACGGCGTTGTCGAACCACCAGCGGGTACCGCTCAGGTCGCCGCCCTTGGCGAGGTGCAGGGCGACGGTGGTGGACGAGTTGACCGCCTTGACGGCGTTGTAGCCGGAGTTGAGCAGACCGGCCAGCTGGCTCCAGTTGTCGGTGGAACCCTCGGACCACAGCATGCCGCCGTTGATCTCATTGCCGACCTGGACCATGTCGGCGGTGGTGCCCTGCGCCTTCAACGCGTTCAAGACGTCGTACGTGTGGTTGTACACGTCCGTCTTGAGTTGACTGTACGAGTGGCCCGCCCAGGCGGCCGGCTTGGACTGGGCGCCCGGGTCGGCCCAGGTGTCCGAGTAGTGGAAGTCGACCAGAAGCTTCTGACCCGCCGCCTTGATGCGCTTGGCCATGGCGAGGACGCGCGTCTTGTTGTTGTAGCCGTCGGCCGGGTTGACCCAGACCTTCAGGCGCGCGTAGTTCATGCCGGCGTTCTTCAGGATGGTGACCGCGTCGCCGGTGGTGCCGGAACCGGTCTTGTAGACACCGCCCTTGGCCTCGCTCTTGGCGAGGGAGGAGATGTCGGCACCCTTGATCGACAGTCCGGTCGTGCCGGACGTGAAGGTCAGGTCGTCAACATTGATCCAGTTGCCCGCCTTCGCGTCACTGTTGATGCTGATGGTGCACTGGTTGTTCGTCACATTGACCGGCGTGACGATGTGGACCCAACCACTGGACGAGACCGGCAGATCGGTGCGCTGGTCCGTGCCGCCGCAGTTCTTGAGGGCTATGTAGGCCGAGTTCTGGCCGCCGCCGGAGCGGACCCACGCGGTCAGCTTGTAGGTGCCGTTGGTCAGACCCGAGAGGTACTGGTACGTCTCCACCTTGTAGGCGGTGGACGCCCAGTGGGACAGGCGGTAACTGCCGCTGTGCCCGCCGGACTCGACGTACGAGGCGCCCGTGTCGCCGTACTCGGTCCAGCCGCTGGGGGTGGCCGCCCCGGTGCCGTCGGTCTCGAAGCCGCCGTTGGTGAGCGTGCTCGCCGCCTGGGCGGTCTGCGCGGGAAGGGCGGTGAGGGCGAGTCCCGCGGCGAGCGGCAGCAGCAGGGCCCTGAGGGTGCGTCTGGGATGGAACATCGTCGTCCGTCGTCCCTTCGACGTGATGGGGATGGGGTTCCCCCGCGAGATCCCGGAAGGGGTCTCACGTGAGGCCCCGGAGGGGTTCTCCCGTGAGGGAGGGACCCCCTCCGCCCGCGGCTCGCGGCTCCACGGGCGAAGGGGGAGTCGGCTCAGCCGTCGAGTCGCACGACCCGTACGGCTCCCGCCGGGACCGCGAGGCGGCCGGCGGCGCGTTCGCCCGTCAGCAGTTCGGTGCCGGATGCCTCCAGCGGCACCTTGGCGTCGGTGGCGGTGTGGTTGATCGCGAAGAGGTAGCTGCCCGTCTCGCCTGAGCGGCGCACGACCTCCACGTCGCGGGGCAGGTCGGCGCGCGGGGCGATCGCCGCGTCCTCGGCGGCCCAGCCGAGAGTTGCGTCCAGGCCCTCGTGGCCGAGGCGGGTGGAGACGTACCAGGCGGTGCCCTCGCCGAGGCGGTGCCGGGTGACGGCCGGGTGTCCGGCCGTGAGGCCGTCCGCGTACGTCCAGACGGTCTCGGCGCCCTGCGGCACCACGAACTCCGTCCACACGTCGCCGCCGATCTCGGAGCCGTCGGGGCCGGTGACGCGCACGCTCTCGCCCTGGAGCAGCGGGGAGAACTCCTCGACCGTGAGGCCGAGGACGTCGCGGAGCGCGCCCGGGTAGGCACCCTCGTGAACAGCGTCGTGCTCGTCGACGATGCCGGAGAAGTACGACACGACGAGGGTGCCGCCGTTCTCGACGTACTCCTCGAGGTTGCGGCCGGCCGCCTCCGTCATCAGATACAGGGCGGGCACCACGACCAGCGGGTACTTCGAGAGGTCGGCCTCGGGGTGGGCGAAGTCGACGGTGAGGTGGCGGTCGTAGAGGACCTCGTAGAAGGCGTCGGCACGCTCGCGCGGGTCGGCGTCCTCGCTGGGGCGCCAGGCGAGGTTCTGCGCCCACCAGGAGTGCCAGTCCCAGAGCACCGCCACGTCGGCCTCGGTGCGGGTGCCGCGGATCGTGCTCAGGGAGTCGAGACAGGCGCCGAGTTCGACGACCTCGCGCCATACGCGGGTGTCGGTGCCGCCGTGCGGGACCATCGCCGAGTGGAACTTCTCGGCACCGCGCCGGGACTGCCGCCACTGGAAGAACATGGCGCCCTCGGAGCCGCGGGCCACGTGCGCGAGGGAGTTGCGTGCCATCTGCCCGGGGGCCTTGGCGGGGTTGCGCGGCTGCCAGTTGATGCCCGAGGTGGAGTGTTCCAGCAGGATCCACGGCGCGCCGGCGCCGACGGAGCGGGTGAGGTCGGCGGCCATCGCGAGGTTGACGTGGGTGCGGCGGCCGTCGGTGATCAGGTAGTGGTCGTTGGTGACGATGTCGACCTCGCGGCCCCAGGCCCAGTAGTCGACCGAGTCGCACTGGCTGAGGGCGGTCATGAAGTTGGTCGTGACCGGCAGGCCCGGCGCGAGACGGTGCAGGATGTCCCGCTCCATACGGAAGTTCTCGCGCATCGTGGCGTCGGCGAAGCGCTTGTAGTCCAGGGCCTGGCCCGGGTTGCCGACGGTCGGGGTGGCGCGCGGCGGGTTGATGTCCTCGAAGCTCGCGTAGCGCTGTCCCCAGAACGCGGTGCCCCAGGCCGCGTTGACCGCCTCCACCGTGCCGTACGTCGTCTCCAGCCAGCGGCGGAAGTGGGCGGCGCAGGAGTCGCAGTAGCAGGCCGAGACGGGGACGCCGTACTCGTTGTGCACGTGCCACATCGCCAGCGCCGGGTGGTCGCCGTAGCGCTCGGCGAGCTGCGTGGTGATGTTCGCCGCCGCGGCGCGGTAGTGGGCGTTGCTGTGACATATCGCGGCGCGGGAGCCGAACTCGTAGCGCACGCCCTCGGGGGTCACGGGCATCGCGTCGGGGTGGTCGCGGTAGAACCAGACCGGTGGGGCCACCGTGGGCGTGCCCAGGTCGACGCGGATGCCGTTCTCGTGCAGCAGGCCGATGATCCGGTCGAGCCAGCCGAAGTCGTACACCCCGGGTGAGGGCTCCAGCAGGGCCCAGGAGAAGATCCCGACGCTCACCATGGTGATGCCGGCCTCCCGCATCAGCCGGACGTCGTCCTGCCAGACGGTTTCCGGCCACTGCTCGGGGTTGTAGTCCCCACCGAAGGCGAGCCTGGTGAGGCCCCTGGGGGTGGTCTCCGGCATGGATCTCTCCCGTTTAATCGATCATCTGGGAACGTGCACACACTGCGGCGGCCGTCGAAGCCCAACATAACCGCACAGCAACAACCATTGACAAGTGTCCGGGATGTTTCTCTACTGTGAACGCTCACAGACAGCATGACAGGGCCTCGCGACGGGCGGGGACCTGACTCATGCGATCGCATGGCGAGTTTTCGCAGCAGGCGAAAACCCAGGTCAGGGGAGAAACCCATGCCCAGCACGAACCGTCGGCGGCTCTTTGTCAGAGGCGCGGCCTCCGCCCTCGCCGTCACTCTCGGCGCCACCGCCCTTGCCGCCTGCGGCTCGTCCGACGACGACAGCGGCACCGAGTCCGGTCCGGTCTCGCTCACGTACTGGACGTGGACGCCCGGCATGGACAAGGTCGTGGACCTGTGGAACAAGGGCCAGGGCAAGAAGGACCAGATCACCGTCACGGTGAAGAAGCAGGCGTCCGGCGACACGCTGGTCACCAAGATCCTCACCGCGCACAAGGCCGGCAAGGCTCCGGACCTGGTCCAGGCCGAGTACCAGGCGCTGCCGACGCTGGTCAGCAATGACGCGCTGGCGGACATAGCGAAGAACGTCGGGGACGCGAAGAGCAAGTTCGCGGACGGTGTCTGGCAGCAGACGACGCTGGGCACGGACGCCGTCTACGCGGTGCCGCAGGACATCGGCCCGATGATGTTCTACTACCGCGCGGACCTCTTCAAGAAGTACGGCCTGACGGTCCCGGCGACCTGGGAGCAGTTCGCGCAGACCGCCCGCGCGCTGAAGAAGAAGGCCCCGGACACGGACCTCACCACCTTCTCGGCCAACGACTCAGGTCTCTTCGCGGGCCTCGCCCAGCAGGCCGGAGCCAAGTGGTGGACCACCTCGGGCGACAAGTGGAAGGTCGGCATCGACGACACGGCCACCAAGAAGGTCGCCGACTTCTGGGGCGGCCTCGTCAAGGAGGGCGCCATCGACAACCAGCCGATGTACACCCCGGCCTGGAACAAGGCGCTCAACACCGGCAAGCAGATCGCCTGGGTCTCCGCCGTCTGGGCGCCGGGCACCCTGACCACCGCCGCGCCCGACACCAAGGGCAAGTGGGCCATGGCCCCGCTCCCCCAGTGGTCGAACGGCGAGAACGTCACCGGTAGCTGGGGCGGCTCCTCCACGGCCGTGACGACGGACTCCAAGCACAAGGAGGCCGCCGCCAAGTTCGCCGCCTGGCTGAACACCGACGGCGACGCCCTGAACGCGCTGGCCAAGGAGAGCGGCATCTACCCGGCCTCCAGCTCCGCCCAGCTCAGCGGCGCCTTCACCACCCCGCCGGCCTACTTCTCCAACCAGGCGGACTTCTACACCACGGCCGCCAAGATCGCGAAGACCACGGCGCCGTCCGCCTGGGGCCCGAACGTGAACGTCGCCTACACCACCTTCAAGGACGCGTTCGGCGCCGCCGCGAAGAACAAGTCGGACTTCTCCGCCGCCCTGGCCAAGATGCAGGCGGACACCGTCGCCGACATGAAGAAGCAGGGCTTCGAGGTCTCCGAGTGACCAGCGCACGCCGCCGGAAGTCGTACGGGGTCAAGGGGGCCCCGTACGCCTTCCTTCTTCCCGCGACGACCCTCTTCGCCCTGTTCTTCGCGCTGCCCATCGGTTACGCGGTCTGGCTCAGCTTCCACAAGGTGCACGTCTCCGGCCTCGGCCTGGGGTCGGGCGCCCGGAAGGAGGTCTGGGCCGGCATCGAGAACTACACCGACGCCCTCACCGACAGCGAGCTGGTCGACGGCGCGCTGCGCGTCCTCGGCTACGGCTGCATCGTCGTCCCCTTGATGCTGGGCCTGGCGCTGCTGTTCGCGCTGATGCTCGACTCCGAGAAGGTGCGGCTCGCCCCGTTCACCCGGCTCGCGATCTTCCTGCCGTACGCCATCCCCGGCGTGGTGGCGGCGCTCCTGTGGGGCTTCCTGTACCTGCCGGACGTCAGCCCCTTCTACTACGTGCTCGAGAAGCTGGGCATGCCGCAGCCGGACCTGCTGGACGGCGGTCCGCTGTACCTCGCCCTGTCGAACATCGCGATCTGGGGCGGCACCGGCTTCAACATGATCGTCATCTACACCTCGTTGCAGGCCATCCCGGCCGAGGTGCACGAGGCGGCGAAGCTGGACGGCGCCACTCCGACGCAGATCGCGCTGAAGATCAAGATCCCGATGGTGGCGCCCTCGCTGGTGCTGACCTTCTTCTTCTCGATCATCGCGACGCTCCAGGTCTTCAACGAGCCGACCACCCTGAAGCCGCTCACCAACTCCGTGTCCACGACCTGGAGTCCGCTGATGAAGGTGTACCGGGACGCGTTCGGCACCGGTGACATCTACCAGGCGGCCGCCGAGGCCGTGATCATCGCCATCGCCACGCTGGTGTTGTCCTTCGGGTTCCTGCGGGCCGCGAACCGGCGGAACAAGCGGGACGTCAGTCATGGAGGGGCACGATGAGTTCTCTTGCCGTACAGAAGGCGCCCTCGGCGGCCGGCGCCACGGGCACCGCGCGGAGCCGTCCGCCGCTGCGCGGCCGGATCGCGCTGGTGCCGACGATCACGCTGCTGCTGGGCGCGATCTACTGCCTGCTGCCGGTGGCCTGGGTTGTGATCGCGTCCACCAAGTCCGGCAGTGAGCTGTTCTCCACCTTCACCTTCCTGCCGGGCACCGGCTTCGCCGACAACATCACGGACCTCAACGCCTACCGCGACGGCATCTACTGGCAGTGGATGGGCAACTCCGCCCTGTACGCGATCCTGGGCGCGCTGCTGTCGACGTGTGTCTCGGCGTTCAGCGGCTACGCGCTGGCGACGTACCGCTTCCGGGGCCGCGAGGCGATGTTCAACGTGCTGCTCGCGGGCGTGCTGATGCCGCCGATCATCCTCGCCATCCCGCAGTACCTGCTCATGGCGAACGCGGACCTCACGGACTCCTACTGGTCCGTGCTGCTGCCGCAGATCCTCTCCCCGTACGGCGTCTACCTCTCGCGCATCTACGCGGCCGCGGCCGTGCCGAGCGACGTGGTGGAGGCCGGCCGGATGGACGGGGCGAGCGAGTGGCGGATCTTCACGCGGATCGCGCTGCCGATGATGGTGCCCGGCATGGTGACGGTGTTCCTGTTCCAGTTCGTGGCGATCTGGAACAACTTCCTGCTGCCGTACATCATGCTCAGCGACGACGAGAAGTTCCCGATCACGCTCGGCCTGTTCACGCTTCTCGAGCAGGGCGCCAACACCCCGGCGCTCTACACTCTGGTGATCACCGGCGCGTTCCTCGCCGTGATCCCGCTGGTGGCGCTGTTCCTGGTCATTCAGCGCTTCTGGAGCCTGGATCTGCTGTCCGGAGCCGTAAAGTCATGACCATGAACCATGGTGCGGGGGGCCGGCGCAGACCGCCGACCATCCACGACGTCGCGCGGGAGGCAGGAGTCTCACGGGGCACCGTCTCGCGTGTGCTCAACGGCGGGCACTACGTCAGCCCGTCGGCGGCGGAGGCGGTCAACGCCGCCATCCGCAGGACGGGCTACGTCGTGAACCGGCACGCCCGTTCACTGATCACCGGCCGTTCCGACTCCGTGGGCTTCCTGCTGACGGAGCCCCAGGAGCGGTTCTTCGAGGACCCGAACTTCAATGTCCTGCTCAGCGGCTGCACTCAGGCACTGGCCGCGCACGACATCCCGCTGCTGCTGATGCTGGCCGGTACCGAGGACGAACGGCGGCGCATCACGCGGTACATCACGGCCGGCCACGTCGACGGCGTGCTGCTGGTCTCCAGCCACTCCGGCGACCCGGTGGCGGAGGAACTCCGCCAGGCGGGACTGCCCCTCGTCCAGTGCGGCAAGCCCATGGGGCTCGGCTCCAAGGTGAGTTATGTGGCCGCGGACGACCGGGACGGCGCTCGTGACATGGTGCGCCACCTGCTGTCGCTGGGCCGCCGGCGTATCGGCGTGGTGAGCGGACCGCTGGACACCCCGGGCGGTGTCGATCGCCTCGCCGGCTACAAGGAGGTGCTCGCGGAAGCGGGCATCGAGATCGACGAACGCCTCATCGTCTCCGGCGACTACAGCCGGGCCAGCGGCGAGGCGGGCGCCGAACGACTGTTGGCGCAGGCCCCGGACATGGACGCCGTGTTCGTGGCGTCCGACCTGATGGCGCAGGGCGCCCTGACCGCGCTGCACCGGTCGGGCCGCCGGGTCCCCGAGGACGTGTCCGTGGGCGGCTTCGACGACTCCATCGCGGCAACGGAGGCCACCCCCGCCCTCACGACGATCCGCCAGCCTTATGACCGCATCAGCGCCGAGATGGTGCGCGTGCTGCTCGCCCAGATAGGGGGCGAGGACCCGGCGGCGGTGATCCTGCCGACGGAGCTGGTGAAGCGGGAGTCGACGTGAGGTGACGGGTCCGGTCGTCGCGACCGGACCCGTCAGGACCGACCGGACCCGTCAGGACCGACCGGACCGGTCAGGATCGGAGAAGCCGTCCCGCGCTCCCCCGGCCTAGCGTGAGAACACGGGCGCGACACCGCGTACCGCAACTCACCGAGGAGGACGCCATGGCCGCCGGCCTGCAGACGATCATCTACCCCGTCAAGGACCTCGACCGGGCGAAGGCCCTGTTCAGCGCGCTGCTGGAGGTCGAGCCGTACGCCGATGAGCCCTACTACGTCGGCTTCAAGGCCGCCGGGCAGGACGTCGGCCTCGACCCGAACGGACACGCCAAGGGCATGACCGGACCGGTCCCGTACTGGCACGTCACCGACCTGCGCGAGCGACTCGCGGCGCTCGTGGCGGCGGGCGCGGAGCTGTTGCAGGACGCCCAGGACGTGGGCAACGGCCGGCTCATCGCCTTCGTGAAGGACGCGGACGGCAACCTCGTGGGACTGCTCCAGGACCCCTCGTAGAAAACTGCTTGCACCCGCACTAGTTGCACTGTAAACGAATGCGCGAAACGGTGTTACCGTGCGGGTATGACAGCCAAGACAGCTGGGGCGGGCCTCGAGGAACGGTGGCGGGACATCCTGTCGGTGCACGCGCGCACGATGTGCGAGATCGATCGCGCGCTGCATCCGCACGGCCTCGGTGCGAGCGACTTCGAAGTGCTCGACATCCTCGCCTCCGAGGCGCCCCGCGAGGGCGACCAGTGCCGGGTGCAGAACCTCGCCGGCCGGGTGCACCTCAGTCAGAGCGCGCTGTCCCGCCTCATCGGCCGTCTGGAGAAGGAAGGCCTGGTGGAGCGTTCCGTCTGTGTGGAGGACCGGCGCGGGGTGTACGTCACCCTCACCCGTAAGGGCCGCGACCTGCACACGGAGGTGCTGCCGCTTCAGCGGGCGGTACTGGACCGGATGCTGGGCGCCGCCCCGGAACAGGGCTAGCCCCCGGCCGGCCCGGCAACAGGGTCAGGGGTTCTTCTCGCCCGGCCTGCGGTCCACCGGCCGTCGCGGTGGGACCGCGGTCGTCGGAAAGTCCCGGGGGCCCGTCCACAGGGCGGGAACCGCGTCGCAGCGGCGGCACAGCTCGTAGGCGATCGCCTCGTAGTTGACCCGCCAGCCCCGGAAGTGCGGCCAGGCCTCCTCGGTGCCGCGTTCGGCGCCGAAGCCCGTCGTCTCCAGCATCGACACCGCCGCCTCGAACTCGACGAAGGTCAGCCGGATCGGGGCGTCCGGGGCGGGGTCGGCTTCGAAGGGGAAGCGCAGGACGCGGGCGATGTCGCGCAGGGCGGTGAAGCCGGCGCGCAGGACGAGCCTGGCCTCCGGCGGTGCGCCGCGCGGCGACAGCGCGAGCTGTATGGCCGCCGCGTCCATCACGGCGACCAGTCCGACCAGCCAGCTGCGGTACGGGCGGGGTGAGCGGAACGCCAGCAGCACGGGGTAGGTGGAGTGGCTCTCCCCCATGTCCGCGGCGAGCCGCTCCCAGGACCGGTACAGCTCCGGCAGCGCGGTCTCGGTGTCGACGAGCCACTGCCGGGCCAGGAGCTCGGGTCCCCAGGCGGGCTCCCCGGCCCGGGACAGCAGCAGGGTGACCTCCAGCTCTCGGCGGTTGTAGGCGGCGTACAGGGCAGGCAGGTAGGCGATCTGCAGGGCGATGACGACCGGCCCGGTGACCGCGGCGAGGAAGTCGAGCGCCGACAGCCGCAGGCGGGCGCCGCTGGCGAAGCCGAGGGTGAAGAGGCTGGATCCGGCCTCCCGGAAGGCGGCGGTCCAGTTCAGCGGGGACAGGGCGTACAGCAGCAGGCCGTAGCCGACCAGGGCGCCGCCGAGCCAGATCGCCAGCATGCCGACCAGCATCAGCGGGGCCAGCCAGGCCTGCCACCGGTCGATGGTCTCGTAACCACGGCGCAGGGCCGCGAGATGCAGCAGGCGGCGCAGCGTCCACCACAGCCGGTAGACGACCACGGAGTACAGACCGCGTGGTACGACGAGGGTGCGCAGGATGCTGCCGAGGGTCAGCGCGAGCACGATTCCGCCGGCCAGGCCGGAGAGCCAGATCATGCGGTCATTGTGAATCAAGAGGTCTCTGCGGAGTGTTCCCTCGGTGCAGCGGTTCCCGAGCCGCGGGCCGGCGCGCTCATCGTGACCGGGGGTGGCGGAGGCCAGGTCTGCGTTCGGGCTCAGGCCGACAGCGGCGAGAAGGGCGACGCCCCCAGCCGGTGCGGGCGATGTCGAGGACACCCACGAGGTGGCCGGCGTCGCCGACGACCGTCGCGGGCACGCCGTGCGCGGGCGCGGGTGCTCGACGGCGGGCGATTCCATGGTCCTGGCCGGGCACGGCTGCGGCGGATCCTCGCGGGGCAGGACGACGAGAGACCCCGCCCCGCGCCGGCACGGGACGCGTGGTCCCGCCGGGCGGTACCAAAAGGGCACTGGCCCACAAGGCGCTCGTCGAGGTCGGCATCGCGGAGCGCGCGGACGTCCGGCGCCCTGGACGCGCTCACCCACGGCAGGTGCGGCGACTCGTTCCCGAGCTGTGGGGGATCCGCGCGGCTGCGCAGTCCTCCTGATCACCCATGACGAGGAGGAGGCGCTCCTGCTCGCCGACCTCCACGACGACACCGGTGGGCGCTAGCGGGCGAGCAGGGTGCGCACCCCTTCCGACGTGAGGGTGAGCGGATGGTCGCCGGCCGCGTCGATGGCGAGGGACAGCTCGCCGGTCGGCCACTGCGCGGCGAGGGCGCCAAGGGGCACCAGACGGTAGCGGGCGACGTCCGGCAGCAGGTCCGCCATCTCGGGTTCGGAGGTGAACACCGGCACCACGGGCGCGCCGCCGGGCTGCTCCAGCACAGGCAGGGCGACCGTGGTCGGGTCGGTGACGTCCTCGTCGGTGGCGTCGTCGGGCACGGGCACGAGGACGTCGCAGTGCGCGAGCGTGTCCAGTGCCGCCGTGTTCTCGGTGTCCCGGGCCAGCGCGTCCAGCGCCAGCGCGGCGGGGTTGTCGGTGGGGTCGTACGCGGGTGTGTCCATGGCAGCTCTCCCTGGTAACGGCGGTCCGGCCACGCGTACCCGAGCAGCTGGGGATCAATCCCCCTGGTGGGGGCCGAGATCACACCGGAGGGGTCCGCAGCGGTTCCGCGACGGTCGTGACACGGACGAGTGGCCGGTACAGGTCCATGACGTGCGGGGCCTGGGCATGGGAGTCTTCGTCCGGGCCCGCGCAGGCGACGGCGACGACCAGTACCTCCACACCGGTGTCGGCGGCGGCGAGCGCCGTGGACAGGACGCAGCAGTCGGTGCTCACGCCGACCAGGACGAGGCGGCCGGCGGTGCGGCGCGGGCGGCGAGTTCGGGGGTCCACTTGCCGAAGGCGGGCGCGTCCAGGACGTCGTGCGCGAGGGTACGAACTGGTCCGTCAGCCGCCAGAGCGGGGCGTCACCCGTGACCACGGTGATCACGGTCTGCGGACGCATGATCAGGTCGAAGCCCATGACTCCGCCGCCGACGGTCAGGGCGCCGACCAGGATCAGCGCGACGACCTCGGTGCCGGTGCCGCCGCCCCAGCCGAGGCGGTCGAAGACCGTCGCCGTGGCCATGGCGGCGAGGGCCACCAGGACGGTCTCCCAGACCTGCGCGTCTCCGAGCCCGCCACCGCCGTCCGGCAGGAGGCGGACGGGATCGCCGTGACCACCGCGTCCGGCACCGAGACGTTCGACTACGCGGTACTGGCCACGCACGCCGACGAGGCGTTCGCCCTGCTGGAGAACCCGACCGACGCGCAGCGGGCGGCCGTCGAGGGGGTCCGCTGCAGCCGCTCCAAGGTGGTGCTGCACACGGACCCCTCCCTGATGCCCACCGCCCGGGAGGGCTGGCTGGCTGGCTGGCTGGCTGGCTGGCTGGCCCGGAACTACGGCAAGGTCCAGGCGGACGGCGAGACCCACTGCTTCATCACGTACCACCTGAACAAGTTGCAGGACCTCACGGCCGAGAAGGACTACTTCGTCACCCTCGACCCGCCCCGTCCGGTCGACCCCGAGACCGTCATCGCCGAGTTCGACTACACCCACCCGGTCATCGGCATGGCGCTGCGCGAGCGGCAGTCCGTGATCTACCGGGCCAACGAGAGGACCCGGGTGAAGCTGGCAGGCTCGTACTTCCACTCAAGCAGCAGGGCCCGGACCTGATCGGCTCCCACGAGGCCGCGTTCTCGGCCGGGGCGGACGCGGCGGCCCAGCTGCTGAAGGAACTCGGCCGCTAGGGCCCCGCGTCTGCGGCATGGTCCGCCGGGCAGGCCCTAAGACGTGTGCCGGTGGGCCGACTCGTTCTCCTGGGCCATGCGCCTGAGCGCCATCAGGGCGGGTTCCAGGAGGACGGTCAGCAGCAGGGCCCGTTCGGCCGCCTCCAACGGGTCTTCGAGGCCCCGCAGTTGGTCGAGGTCGAGGGCGGCGGTGCGCTCGGCGAGGTGCGCGTACGGCAGCAGGGTGCGCCAGTCCAGCGGGACACCGAGGGAGCGCAGCGAGGACAGGGTCTCGGCGAGAGTGGCGCGGGCGGGCGCCGACTCGTGCACGTCCCAGCCCAACTCCTTGACGAGCGCCTCCACTTCGGCCGCCTCCGGGGCTTCCTCGGCGGGCTCCTCGCCCACCCGGAGGGAGCCCAGGGCGAGGCCGAGCAGGCGGTGGGTGTCGCCGGCGTGCTCGGCGAGGGCGTCCAGCACCTCGCGGGTGGTGCTGACGGACAGCCCGCGCACCCCGGTCAGCGCGCGGATCAGACAGAGCCGGCGCAGGTGCTGGTCGTCGTAGTCGGCCTGGGTGGCCGCCGTCTGCCGACCGGGCTGGAGCAGGCCCTCGCGGAGGTAGTACTTGATCGTCGTCACGGAGACACCACTGCGGCGGCTCAGTTCGGAGATGCGCATTGGGTTCGGCTCCGGTTTCGTTCGGCCCCGCACTTGAAAACTGGATACCTCTACTGTCTAACATAGATAGTAGAGGTATCCAATACGCCATCGCGCCGCCGGAGAGAAGGCCTCAGCCATGCCCACCCTGCGCTGGACCACTGTCAGCACCCCCGCACCCGACACCGAGGCGTTCGTCATGGCGTCCCGGCTGGAGGTCCGTTCACTCAACGACGTGCCGCGTTTCTTCCTGAAGTCGCTGGCCGCATGGAAGCAGGTGTCCGGCGCGCCCGGCGCGTACGGCGCCTCCCTGATCGCCCAGCCCCTCAAGCGCACCTTCTGGACCCTGTCGGCCTGGGAGGACAAGGACGCGCTCTACCGGTACGCGAAGACCGAGCCGCACCGGTCGATCATGAACGGGCTGCGGTCCACGATGAAGGACTCGGTCTTCACGTTCTGGCAGGTCCCAGCGGCGGACCTGCCCATCGACTGGACCGACGCCCGGCGGCGCCTCGCCGAGCAGGAACGCACCGGTGCCTGAAACCCCACGCCTACCTGAAACCCCACGTCCAGGAGAGACCCCCGCCATGACGCTGTCCGAAGAAAGCCCGGTCCTCGACGAACCGGCCGCCTCCGCCCCGCAGGCCCGGGGCCGCCGGATACCCCTCTGGCTCGCCATCGTCGCCGCGAGCGTGCCGATGTTCATGGTCGCGCTCGACAACCTCGTCGTCTCCACCGCCCTGCACACCCTGGCCGTGGACCTGAAGGCGAACACGCAGGAACTGCAGTGGTTCGTCAACGCGTATGTGCTGAGCTTCGCCTGCCTGCTGATGACCGGTGCCGCGCTCGGCGACCGGTTCGGGCGACGGCTGGTCTTCGTCGTCGGCATCGCCCTGTTCACGCTGGCGTCCATCGGCTGCGGACTGGCCGACACCAGCGCCCAGTTGATCACCTTCCGTGCGATCCAGGGCTTCGGCGCGGCAGCCGTGATGCCGCTGTCGCTGACCCTGTTGTCCCAGGCGGTGCCGGACCGGCTGCGTGGGATGGCGCTGGGGGTGTGGTCCGGGGTGAGCGGTCTGGCCGTGGCGATGGGCCCGGTGGTGGGCGGCGCGGTGGTCGACGGGCTGGACTGGCGGTGGATCTTCTGGATCAACGTGCCGGTGTGTGTGATCGCGATCCCGCTGGTGCTGTTCGCCCTGCGGGAGAGCTCGCTGCCCGGCGTCCGCCTCGACCTGGTCGGCATGGTGCTGGCGGCGGCCGGCCTGTGCGCGGTGGTGTGGGCGATCGTGCACGGCGAGCCCGACGGCTGGACGTCGGCGAAGGTGCTGGGCGCGTTCGTGGCGGGCGCGGTGCTGCTGGCCGTGTTCGTCGTGTGGGAGTCCCGGGTCGCCGAGCCGCTGCTGCCGCTGTCCTTCTACCGGGTGCGGGCCTTCACCCTCACCAACATCGTGTCGGCGACCATGTACTTCGGCGTCTTCGGCTCCCTGTTCCTGCTGGCCCAGTACCTCCAGATCGTGCCGCCGCGCACCCCGCTGGAGGCCGGTGTACGCACCCTGGCCTGGACGCTGATGCCGATGTTCGTCGCCCCCGTGGCGGGCCTGCTCACCGACAAGGTGGGCGGCGGCAGGCTGATGGCCCTCGGCCTGTTCCTCCAGGGGGTCGGCCTTGGCTGGATCAACCTGCTCACCGACACCGACACCGCCTACTCCTCCCTGGTGGCGCCGATGATCGTGGCCGGTATCGGCATGGGCTTCGTGTTCGCGCCGACGGCGGCGGTGGTGCTCGGCTCGGTCGCCAAGGAGCACGCGGGCAAGGCGTCCGGCGCCAACACCACGGTCCGTGAGATCGGCGGCGCACTCGGGATCGCCGTCCTGAGCACGGTGTTCGTGGCGTACGGCAGCACGAAGGGGCCGCAGGAGTTCGTCGACGGGCTGCGTCCGGCCGTGTGGGTGGGTGTCGCGGTGGTGTTCGCCGGTGCGCTGTGCGCCCTGGGCATCCCGCGCCGGCCACAGGCGCCCGAAGAGGTCTGAGCGGTGCGGACGAGTGCGGAGGAGCGGCGCGAGAGCGTCATCCGCGCGGCGGTCGCCGAGTTCGCGTGGACGGGCTTCCACGGCACCTGAACCGAGGTGGTCGCCCGGCGCGTGGGCGTCTCGCAGCCGTACCTCTTCCGGCTCTTCCGCGACAAGAAGGCGCCGTTCGCCGCCGCCGCGCTCCGGGCGGCGGCGGACACCCGGCACGCTCTGGAGGAGGCGGCGGGGGCCTGACCGGCGAGCAGGCCTGCACGCGACGGCGCAGGCCTACGCGCGACCGGTCACGGAGCGCCCCGAGACGCTGGGCATGCAGTTGCAGACCTACGTGGCGGCGGACGATCCCTCCGTCGGCGAGACGGTACGCGCCGACTGGCAGCGGCTGCGGAAGACGGTGCACCTGCCGCTCGGGGCCGACGCGTACGGGACGACGGCGTTCCTGACATACGGCATGCTCGTCAACTCCCTTGCGTCGATGGGATTTCCACCCGAACACCGGATCCGGGAGGGGCTGTACCCATCGGCCCGGCCGCCCACATAGCCCCTCTACCCTGACCGACGGTCGGGGCGGACACCTCTCCCTTCCCCCGCCGAGGCGCCCGTCCCGGCCGTCTTTTTCGTGCGCGGAGCCCGGCAAAGCGGCGGTCAGGCGCGCGCCGCTGATCCTGACCCGCACATTCGCGCTGAACACCCGCTCCGCGCCTGCGAGTTGAAGGTCCACCGTGCCCTCGATCACCGAACATGCACACCTGAGCGCCAGCCCGCTTGAATGATCGAATGACCAGGGGGTTAGCATATGAGCGCCACCTAGCTCGAAAGATAGGCCCGTGACGCTCAACGACGATTCGTTCACCAACTGGAAGAACCGCGAGGAGATCGCGGAGTCGATGATCCCGATGATCGGGAAGCTGCACCGCGAGCGGGACGTGACGATCCTGCTGCACAGCCGCTCCCTGGTGAACAGGTCGGTGGTCAGCATCCTCAAGACCCACCGGTTCGCCCGGCAGATCGCGGGCGAGGAGCTCTCGGTCACCGAGACGCTGCCCTTCCTTCAGGCCCTCACCACGCTCGACCTCGGGCCGTCCCAGATCGACATCGGCATGCTCGCCGCGACCTACCGGGCCGACGACCGCGGTCTGTCGGTGGTCGAGTTCACCGCCGAGGCCGTGGCCGGCGCGACGGGCGCGAACAAGATCGACCGCCTCGAGCCGCGCGACGTCGTGCTGTACGGCTTCGGCCGCATCGGCCGGCTCGTGGCCCGCCTGCTCATCGAGAAGTCCGGCTCCGGCAACGGCCTGCGGCTGCGCGCCATCGTGGTGCGCGGCGGCGGCGAGCGGGCCGCCGAGGACATCGTCAAGCGCGCCTCGCTGCTGCGCCGCGACTCCGTCCACGGCCAGTTCCAGGGCACGATCACGGTCGACGAGGCCAACAACAGGATCATCGCCAACGGCAACGAGATCACGGTGATCTACGCCGACGACCCGACGGACGTCGACTACACGGCGTACGGCATCGACAACGCCATCCTGATCGACAACACCGGCAAGTGGCGCGACCGCGAGGGCCTCTCCAAGCACCTCCGGCCGGGCATCGACAAGGTCGTGCTGACCGCCCCCGGCAAGGGAGACGTGCCGAACATCGTGCACGGCGTCAACCACGACACGATCAAGCCGGACGAGCAGATCCTGTCCTGCGCCTCCTGCACCACCAACGCGATCGTCCCGCCGCTGAAGGCGATGGCCGACGAGTACGGCGTGCTGCGCGGCCACGTGGAGACCGTCCACTCGTTCACCAACGACCAGAACCTGCTGGACAACTACCACAAGGCGGACCGTCGCGGCCGTTCGGCACCGCTGAACATGGTCATCACCGAGACCGGTGCCGCGTCCGCCGTCGCCAAGGCGCTGCCCGACCTCAAGGCGCCGATCACCGGCAGTTCGATCCGGGTCCCGGTACCGGACGTGTCGATCGCGATCCTCAGCCTGCGCCTCGGCCGGGAGACGAGGCGCGAGGAGGTCCTCGAGTACCTGCGCGAGGTCTCGCTGACCTCGCCGCTCAAGCGCCAGATCGACTTCACCACGGCCCCGGACGCGGTCTCCATGGACTTCATCGGCTCGCGCCACGCCTCGATCATCGACGCCGGCGCCACCAAGGTCGACGGCGACAACGCGATCCTCTACCTCTGGTACGACAACGAGTTCGGCTACTCCTGCCAGGTCGTCCGCGTCGTCCAGCACGTCTCCGGGGTGGAGTACCCGACGTACCCGGCGACGGGCGTCTGACCGACGGTTGTAGGATCCGCGGATCAGTGCGCAATGCAGGTACGAGATGCGCACTAGTAGATGCACCATTCCGGAACTTGGTGCGCACTGACTCCGCTCCGTAACTACCTCTTGTCGATCCTTTGTGATCTTTAGGTGCACCGCGATGCTGAAGCTCCATACCGTCCAGTGATCTGGTTCGGAGATCCTGTCGCAGTAGCGGCAGATCCGGTCGAGGATCTGGTCGGCGGTCTTGGTCCACTTGAACGGCCGGGCCTCGTCGTTCCAGACCTTGATCCAGTCCTCGAGTGCAGCCTTGAGGTCGTCGAGTGAGCAGAACACGCCGCGCTCCAGGCAGCGTCGTTCCAGCTCGGCGAACCACCGCTCGACCTGGTTGATCCACGACGAGTACGTGGGAGTGACGTGCAGCCTGAAGCGGGGGTGTGCGAGCAGCCACTTGTGCACCACGGGTGCTTTGTGGGCGGAGAGGTTGTCGCAGATCACGTGGACCGCCAGGCCGGGCTCGGTCTGGCGGTCGATCTCGTCGAGGAAGTCGCGGAAGTCCACGGCCCGGTGCTGCACGGACAGTTTCGTGATCACTTTGCCCGTCGCGGTGTTCATGGCGGCGAACATGTCGACGGTGCCGTGCCGGACGTAGTCGAAGCTCCGCCGTTCGGGGACCCCGGGCAGCATGGGCAGCACCGGCGCGGTCCGCTCCAAGGCCTGGATCTGCGGTTTCTCATCCACCGCGAACACCGCCGCAGTGGCCGGCGGGCCGAGACAGAGGCCGACGACGTCACGGACCTTGTCGATCAGCAGCGGGTCCGGGGAGATCTTGAAGGTCTCGGTCCGCCGGGGCTGTAGGCCGAAGGCGTGCCAGGTCCTCAGAACGCTCGCCGGCGAGATTCCCACCACCTTGGCGAGCTCCCGCTTCGACCAGCGGGTCCCGCCCGTGGGCGTCTCTTCCAGAGTGCGGACCACGACCTCTTCCACCTGGGCGTCGGTGATGGTCCGAGGCACCCCGGGGTCGCGGCTCGTCGGCCAGGCCGTCCAGTCGGTCCCGCAGGAACCGCATCCGCCATCTGGCCACCGTCTTGCGCTCTGTGTTCAGCCGCGCGGACGCTGCCAGACGTTGCGGCCGACGATGATGCCGCGTGCGCCCGCCACAACGGTTTCTCGCACGGCGTCGACCCCCTCGGCCGAATCACGTGCGCGGGGGCCGCCGGCGATGACAACGGGCAGGCCGAGCTCTTCGACCAGGCGGCGGGTGCGCTCTCCGCCGGGAACGCGATCTTGATGATGTGTGCAGGTCGGCCCGGATCTGGGACAGGGCGCGGGTGACGGTGGGACCGGTGCAGGAGTTGAAGTCGCCCCGGTAGTGGCCGCCCAGCAGGGGGACGCGCACGGCGGGCGCGGCCCCGAGGCGCTGTGCGAGGCCGACGGAGTTGGTGACGACGTGCAGCTGCTCCAGCTCCGCCAGCACGGGGACCAGGGGGAACAGGGTGGTCGAGTCCTCCATGAGCACCGTACTGCCCGGTCTGATCCGGTCGGCGACGGCCACGCACAGCGCGTTCTTGGCGGCGAGGGCGCTGTTCTCACGGAAGCGGGTGGCCGTCTCCATGGTGAGGGCGGGGAAGGCGACGGCCCGCCCGCGCTCCTTGCGCAGCAGATGGCGCCCGGCGAGGTCGTCCAGGTCCCGGTGCATCGTCATCAGACCGACGTCGAAGTGCCGGGCGAGGTCGTCGATGCGGGGGCCCGGCCCTGTTCAGCGTCGGCCTCCTGGACCCCATATGCCCGCCCTCCACGGTCTACGCCGCCTTCAGCCATTACACGGGGACGGACCGGACCATGACCGTCTGGCCCCTCGCCGACCACGGTGGCGGCTTCAGCTGCAACACAGCGGTCCAGCTGAAGTGGCTGCACCAACACGGGCTGGCTCCGCCGCAGCAGAGGAGGGGGGCCGACCGGCGTGGACGAACGTCGTCGCAGAGGGCAGCGGCCTCTTTCCTGTGCCATGTCTGTGAAACGCGGCAACCTTCTGCCCGGCGGCGACCACTGGAAAGCGACACCGGCTCGATCTTCCAGAACGGATGAGCAATGAGAAAGCAGCAAGCCCCACAGCACCGCCGACGCAGGATCCGGCTGGCCGTGGGGGCGCCACTTGCGCTGATCGCCTCGGGTGTGCTCGCCTACGGCGCGGTCTTCGGGACGTTCGGCGACGACGCCGAGCCTCACGCGGCAGCGGCGCCGGCCCCGGTACCCGGCAACGCGACGGCGGCCGTGGCCGCCATGCAGCCGGGCTGGAATCTGGGCAACAGCCTGGACGCCATCCCCGACGAGACCAACTGGGGCCAGCCCCGCACCACCAAGACCCTGCTGGACTCGGTCCGCGCCCAGGGCTTCAAGAGCATCCGTATCCCCGTGACCTGGAGCGACCACCAGGGAGCGGCGCCGAACTACACCATCGACCCGGCGTACATGAGCCGGGTCAAGCAGGTCGTCGACTGGGCGATCGCCGACGGCCTCTACGTGATCATCGACGTCCACCACGACTCCTGGCAGTGGACCAGCAAGATGTCCACCGACCACGACCAGGTCCTGGCCCGCTTCGACACGACCTGGACCCAGATCGCCACCGCGTTCCGGAACGAGCCTGCCCAGCTGGTCTTCGAGAGCGTCAACGAGCCCCAGTTCGACAACGCCGACAACACCCGCAAGGCCCAGCTGCTCAACGAGCTGAACGTGTCCTTCCACAAGGTCGTGCGTGCGTCGGGCGGCAACAACAAGAACCGTCTGCTCATGCTGCCCACCGAGGTCTGCACCCCCGACCAGCGGCTGATGGACAACCTGGCCACCACGATCAAGTCGCTGCACGACTCCCGCCTGATCGCGACCGTGCACTACTACGGCTACTTCCCGTTCAGCGTGAACGTCGCCGGCTCCACCCGCTTCGACACGCAGGCCCGGGGTGACCTGGACACGACGTTCAAGCGGATGCGCGACACCTTCGTCGCCCGCGGCATCCCCGTCGTCCTCGGCGAGTACGGCCTCCTCGGCTACGACCACGGTCCCGGCGCGGTCGAACGCGGCGAGATGCTGAAGTACTTCGAGGCGCTCGGCCACGCCGCCCGCACCAACAAGGTCACCACCGTCCTGTGGGACAACGGCTCCTTCTACGACCGCGGCAAGCTGCGCTGGAAGGACGCGGGGCTGTTCCGCCAGATCAAGTCGAGTTGGACGACACGCTCGGCGACAGCCTCCTCCGACCGCGTCTTCGTGCCGAAGTCCGGCCCCGTCAAGGACCGTTCGCTCACCCTGAACCTGAACGGCGCCACCTTCACGGCGCTCAAGCAGGGCACCACCAAGCTGGTCAGCGGCCGGGACTACACCCTCTCCGGCAACCGGCTCACCCTGAAGGCGGCCGCACTCACCCGGCTCGTAGGCAACCGCTCCCCCGGGGTCAACGCGACGCTCCAGGCCGGGTTCTCCCGAGGAGTTCCCTGGCGCATCCAGGTGATCACCTACGACACCCCGGTGCTGTCGGACACGACCGGTACGACCGCGTCGTTCCGCATCCCCACACAGTTCCGGGGTGACGAGCTGGCGACGATGCAGTCCACGTACGCCGACGGCAGCAATGCAGGCCCGACCGACTGGACCCCGTACCAGCAGTTCAACACCACCTTCGCACCGGACTACGCCAAGAAGACCATCCGCCTGACCCCCGCCTTCCTCGACGCGCTCAAGGACAACGCACGCGTCACGCTCACCTTCCATTTCTGGAGCGGCGCCACCGTGACGTACCACGTGACCAAGTCGGGAACCACCGTGACCGGCACGACCTCCTGACCACGGCTCCGGCCGCCTGCGCCGTCAGCCACTCCGGTGGGCCCGTCGGACACACCGATGCGGGCTCACAGGGGGTGCGCTCGCGTGCGGGGACGCCGGGTGGAGCGGCGCGGCACTTGGGCGTACCAGGCGCCGACCGGGCACCGGGAGATCCCCGCTGCCGCGACCACCGACCCGTGGGGCGACGCGCCCCGCCCGCCGCCCGACCTGGTGCCCAGCCGGAGGCGGAGAGCGCCAGGTCGGGCTCCGACGAACCGTCGGTCACTTCGGCGCAGTCACCGTCACGGCGCAGGCCGTGCCGCTGAGGGTGTAGGAGCTCGGCGGGGCGGTGTCGCCGGTGTGGGTCGCCTGGAAGCCGATGTCGACCGACGCGCCTGGAGCGATGGTGGCGTTGTGGGCGACGTTCCTGGCCGTCACCTGGCCGGAGGCGGGCGAGTAGTCCGCGTTCCAGCCGGAGGTGACGGCCTGGCCGTCGGGCAGGGTGAAGACGAGGGACCAGCCGTCGATCGCGGTGGTGCCGGTGTTGGCGATGGTGATGTTCGACGTCAGGCCGGTGTTCCAGGCGCTGACGGTGTTGGTGACCCGGCAGGTCGCCGTCCCCGGCGGCGGGTTGGAGGTCTGGAACTGCGTGAAGAACTTCCAGACCTCCTGCGGCACCCACGTCCTGGTTCCGCTGTCACCCGCGGCCCCGTCCTGCGGAGCGGCGATGTGCCCTTCGTCGAAGGCGGCCCAGACGACCGGATGCCCGGCCGAGCAACCCGAATAGGCGGTGACCCGGTGCGTCAGGCTGCCCTGCGCCGGCTCCGGCGGGTTCTGGGCGGTGCAGCCGTTGTTCCTGACGAACCTGTCCCGCAACGCCCGTCCGCCGGAGATGCCGAGGACGTTGTCCCTGAGGCCGTGCACCCCGAGGTAGGCGATGGGCTGGGTGCCACCGCTGCATCCGCTGAGCTGCCCGCCGCTCTGGACCGCGACCGCGCGGAAGACCGTCGCGCGGGAACAGGCCAGGGCGTACGACATGGCGGCTCCGTAGCTGAATCCCAGGGCGAAGCGCTGTGTCGTGTCGACGCACAGGTCCGTCTCGATGCGCCTGAGCAGGTCGTCGACGAAGGTGACGTCCTCCCCACCGGCATTGGCCCAGCCGTTGTCGAGGCCTTGGGGTGCGACGAAGATGGTGCTGTTGTTCGCCAGTCGCTGGAGCCCGTAATAGGCCCAGGTGCCCGTTTCCACGGTGCGACCGGTGGCGACGTCGGTAGAGGTGCCGCCCAGCCAGTGGAACCCGAAGACCAGCCGGTAGGCGCGGTTGCGGTCGTAGCCGTCGGGGACGCGCAGGATGAAGTTCCGGTTCTTGCCGCCGCTCTGGATCGTGTGCGTTCCGCTCGTCAGGGCGGGAGCCTTGCCGCACCCTGCGGTCGGGGCAGCGGCGCCGGCGGATGGGGCCGCCGTGGCGGAGACCGTGCGCGGGGTGTTCTCGCCCTGGCCGCGGCCCAGTGCCGTGCCTCCCATGCTCAGGACGACCACCACCGCGACCACGGCGGACCATAAGAGGGCTCTTGTCCTCGTCATCGTGAAACTCCCCTTCTGACGTCGCGGTTGCTCACGCGCGGATCCACTTCTGGTTGGCCTGGCCGTTGCAGGTCCACAGCACCAGCGGGGTCCCGTTCGCGGTGCCGGCCCGGTCGACGTCGAGGCAAAGCCCCGCGTGGACGTTGCGGATCGACCCGTCGGAACCGGCGGACCACTTCTGGTTGTCCTGGCCGTTGCAGGGCCAGGTGATGACACGGGTGCCGTCGGTGGTGCCCTGGTTGTAGGCGTCCAGGCACTTGTCGCCGAAGACGCGGATCTCGCCGCCGGCCCACGTGGTCAACAGCTGGTTGGCGGCCGTATGACAGTCCCAGAGCAGTACTGTCGCCCCGGCGGCGGTGGAGGCGTTGTCCACGTCCACACAGCGGCCGGACCCGTCGCCGCGCAGCCGCGAGGTGGTGGCGGCGAGCGGGCTGCCACCGCTCACCCGGAACACGGCCACGCCGTGCGCGGGGACGCTCGCCGAGATCTGGCCCGCCGTACTCGACGTGCCGCCGGTCCACAGATCGGTGAGGGTGAACGGCGCACCGGACAGGCCGACTTGAGCTGCTGTCGTACTGACCGCCGCGGTGCTGCCTCCCCGGTTGAACAGGCCCACCGCTACCGAGCCGTCGGACAGCTGCTTGGCGAACACCTCGGTGCTGCCGTCGTCGCGCACCCTGCGCCCGCCCGCGCCCAGCTGATCCTGGTTCACCGCCAGCAGACGCGGGTTGCGCAGGATCGCGCTCACGTCGGCGGACATGGTGCGGATGTCGTTGCCGGCCATGAGCGGGGCAGCCAGCAGCGCCCACAGGGCGAAGTGGGAGCGGGACTCGGTCAGTGACAGGCCGGGACGGCCCACGACCAGCATGTCCGGGTCGTTCCAGTGCCCTGGACCCGACTGCGCCGCCAGTGGCGCGGTGACGTCAAGGACGTTGCCGACGCCCATCGGATAGCTGTTGGTGTTGCCGTTCTGCCAGATGTCGAGCAGGTCCTCGGTCGTCCGCCACAGGTCGGCGACCTCGCCCCAGTTGTACGTGGCGCCGGTGATGGCGTGGAAGCTGTTGGGGTTGATGCTGTAGACGATCGGCCGCCCGGTGGCGCGCAGGGCGTCGCGCATCAGCGCGAAGCGCGCGATCTGCTCGTCGCGGGTGCCGCTGGAGGAGCACCAGTCGTACTTGAGGTAGTCGACGCCCCACGAGGCGAACGTGGCGGCGTCCTGGGCTTCGTGCCCCCTGCTGCCCGTCGACCCGGGATAGGCGCCACTGGTCTGCGCGCAGGTGCGCTCGCCCGGCACCTGGTAGATGCCGAACTTCAGCCCCTTGCCGTGGATGTAGTCCGCAAGCGCCTTCATCCCGCTGGGGAACTTGGCCGCATTGGCCCGCAGGTTGCCCGCCGCGTCACGCTGCGGGTCGAACCAGCAGTCGTCGACCACCACGTACCGGTAACCGGCGTCCCGCATCCCCGAGGACACCATCGCGTCGGCGGCCTGACGAACCTGCGCCTCCGTGACCCCGCAACCGAAGCTGTTCCAGCTGTTCCAGCCCAACGGTGGAGTGAGCGCCGGGCTGCCGGGCGCGGCCGAAGCAGTGGAGTGGGCGGACGCCGTCACGCACGCGGTGACCGTCAGCACGATGGTCGCGAGGAGGCGGAGCAGTCGTCCGCCTGACCGTCTGGGCACCAAGGGCTCCTTCACGGAAGGGCGCCATGGGCAGGTGACGCGAAGATCGATGTCACGTCCATGACACTGGACAGAAGAGAGATGGGCGGTTCGAAATTTCGTGAGCCATTCGGAAACTAGGGCCTCACGGATACTAGGGAGGCCATCGAACATGTCAACACCCATCACCGCACTGCCTCCACGATCCGGCCATGCAGACTCGCGGAAGGTGACATATCTGCACTATCTGAGCAACTGATACCGCAGCGACATGGGATCAATCCTCGAATGTTTCGAAGCCGCCAACGATTTATGCGAGAGGTATTGACGGGGTTCACCGGCTCTCTATCATCCAGGGTGCTCGACAAGCCGATCCATGTTCGACATCTCGTATACAGAGCAGCCGCTCCTGGCGAACCAGCAAGGCACCTCCGGACAACTCCAACCGCCGACGGGTGGGCCACAGAAGGAGAACGCCACACGTGCAAATGTCATGGACTCATCAAGCTTTGTCCCGTCGACGCACGCTGACTGCCGCCACCGGCCCGGCCGCCTGTGCCCTGCTTCCTCCGACAGCGGCCCCCGGCACCGCCTCCACCCAAGGACCGGCCCTCGCGACCGCGGCGGCCTTCACGAACCCGGTGATCTGGCAGGACTTTGCGGATATCGACGTCATCCGTGCCGGTGACACCTACTACGCCTCGGCCTCGACGATGCACTACTCGCCGGGCGCACCCGTCCTGCGCTCGTACGACCTGGTCAACTGGGAGATCGCCAGCCACTCGGCGGTGCAGGGCGCCAACCAGTACCTGCTGCTCGTCGAGGCCATCGGATCGGACGGCCGACGCTACTTCCGCTCCTGGACGACGAGCAGCCTCGCCGGCTCCTGGACACCCCTGGCCGCCACCGAGAGCAACCCGTTCGCACGGGCGAGCAACGTCACCTTCCCCGCAGGCGCGTGGACCAAGGACATCAGCCACGGCGAAATGATCCGCGCCGGCCACGACCAGACACTCACCATTCCCGCCTGCCGACTCCAGTACCTCTACCAGGGCAAGGACCCCAACGCGAGCGGCGACTACAACAGCCTCCCGTGGCGGCTCGGCCTCCTCACCCAGACCAACTCCACCTGCTGACCGACCGTGCCGTGGGGAGCGCTTCCGGTGGGAGCGCTCCCCCATGCTCACCGCCGACCTTCGGACGCATCCCTTTCAGAAAGCCGAGGTACTGTCATGCGCCGCAGACTCCTCGCCCTGGTGGCCGCTCTCTCCTCGCTGCCGCTGGCGCTCGCCACCGCACCGTCCGCCCACGCGGCCGACCCGACGACCATGACCAACGGGTTCTACGTGGATCCCGACTCCAGCGGGAAACGGTGGGTCTCCGCCAACCTCGGAGACGGCCGGGCGCCCGCGATCAACGCCTCCATCGCCAACACCCCGACAGCCCGCTGGTTCGGCTCCTGGAGCGGCACCATCGGCACCGCCACCGGCGCGTACGTGGGCGCCGCCGACTACCGGGACAAGCTGCCCATCCTCGTCGCCTACAACATCTACAACCGCGACTACTGCGGCGGGCACTCCGCGGGCGGAGCCTCTTCGCCGTCCGCCTACGCGAACTGGATCGCCCAGTTCGCGGGCGGGATCGCGGGCCGCCCGGCCGTCGTCGTCCTCGAACCGGACTCCCTCGGGGACTACGGCTGCATGACCCAGGCCCAGATCGACGAACGCGAGGGGATGCTCACCGGCGCGCTCGCCGAGTTCGACCGCCAGGCTCCCAACACCTGGGTCTATCTCGACGCCGGCAACCCGGCCTGGGCGAGCGCGGCGACCATGGCCCGGCGCCTCCACGAAGCCGGCCTCCGACAGGCCCACGGCTTCTCGCTCAACGTCTCCAACTACCTGACCACGGCCGAGAACACCGCGTACGGCAACGCCGTGAACAGTGAACTCAACGCCCGGTACGGCTACACCAAGCCGTTCGTCGTGGACACCAGCCGAAACGGCAACGGCTCCAACGGCCAATGGTGCAACCCCTCAGGTCGCCGTATCGGCACCCCCACCCGGCTGGGCGGAGGCGCCGAGATGCTCCTGTGGATCAAGGTCCCGGGCGAGTCCGACGGCAACTGCGGCGCCGGAACCGGCTCCTCGGCCGGACAGTTCCTCCCCGAGGTCGCCTACAAGATGATCTACGGCTACTGAACGGAGGTGTGCTTCCACTACCGGTGCAGATCGGAGCACTTCCACGTCTATCCGAACAGGCGTCGCTGAATCTCCCGCCGGTAGTCCTCGAGCGTCCTGTCGAGGTGTGCCGCCGTGGCCTCGGCCGCCTCGTCGGGCCGGCCGTCGCGAATGGCCCGGTAGATCACCTCGTGCTCCACGACCGCGGACTCGGTTCCTTCACCGAGCGTGTCGTGGATCCCGATCGCGCTGGACTGCCGCTGCAGTCGGCGCGCGTCACGCACGGCGCTGACGAGGAAGGTGTTGTGCGAGGCGACGGCAACGCCCATATGGAAGTCCTCGTCCGCCTCGTTGAACACTTCGACCTGACCGTTGACGAACCCGTGCCGACACTGCTGCATGGCCACCTCGATGGTCCGCAGCTCGGCGGGCGTGGCACGGGTGGCGGCCAGACTGCTCGCGGCCATCTCCTGAACCCTGCGGAACTCGAACAGCATGAGCACGTGATCGAGGTCGACGGGGCGGAAGAAGCCGCCCCAGCGGCTGGTGATGAGCATGCCCTCGTCGTCCGCGACGAACAGCCCGCGCCCCTTGTGCGCCCGGACCCGGCCGAGCGCCGAGAGGATCTTCACGGCCTCCCGCACCACCGCCCTGCTGGTGTTCAGCCTCTGGGCCAGATCGTTCTCCGTGGGCAGCCGATCACCTGCCACCAGACGGGCCTCGGCGATGAACTCGAGGATCCGCTCCGCCACGACCTCGTAGCCGGGCCGGTAGTCACGCCGCTCGTCCGCGCCGTTCACCGCTGCCGCCGCAACGGGAGGTGCCTGCGTCGGCAAGGCCGACTGGGCCGCGGGCGTGTCGTTCATCTGTCCTGCCTCCTGGCTGACGCAACTGTGGCGGCTGATCGCTGTGGAGCCGCGCTCATCGTATCTCAAGCATCAATGAGTCGTACTCATTAAGCAGTAGATCCACATCATAGAGCGGGATCTCTAACTGGTATAAACAGTCTTCTATCAGACATTTCTCGTCCTACGACACCGCATCGCACGCAATTCGCTGGGATGAAGCCCGCACAAACCCTTGACGGAACCCTCGATGGGGCGGCTAATTTCTTCCGCGACGGCAATCGGGACGGCCGTCGCTGTCCCCGACGCCCGACCGGTTCGGCCCGGCGTCGACCCATCCACGCGCCACCTGCCCATCTGCTCGGGGCGCCCTGTGAAACAAGTGGAGTCGCACATGACCGTCAACAAGCCTTCGTCCGGCCGGGAGAGTGCGTCCAGCAAGAGGCGTGCGGCGTTGCTGGCCGGCTGCGCGGCCACCGCAGCGCTGGCCCTTACTGCCTGTGGAGGCGGCGGCGCCACGGGTACGACGACCAAGGACGGCTTCGCCCAGGTGTCACAGAAGGACGGTGCGTTGACCGTCTGGGTGGACGCGACCCGTGTCGAGGCCGCGAAGTTGTATCAGCAGCAGCACCCGGACGTGAAGCTGGACATCGTCACCTACGACGGCGACGCCAACGGCTCGAACTACCTCCAGACCAAGGTCCAGCTCTTCAACCGTACCGGCAAGGGCTGGCCGGACGTCGTGTTCAGCTCCCAGAACAACGAGGCGACCTGGGCGGTCGACGCGGGCTTCGCCGCTCCGCTCGACAAGGGCCTGATCCCCTCGGCGTCCCTGGGGAAGTTCGCGAGCGGGGCCAACGACGTCTGCACGGTGGGCGGCACCGTCTACTGTCTGCGCAACGACCTCTCCCAGGCGGTGCTCTGGTACAACGCTCCGCTGCTGAAGAAGTTCGGCTACTCGGTGCCGACGACGTGGGAGGAGTACCAGAAGCTCGGCGAGAAGGTGGCCAAGGAGCACCCGGGCTACCTCGTGGGTGACGCCGGCGACTCCTTCACGCCCGAGATCTACCTGTGGGCGAGCAAGTGCGGCGCCAACCACATCACCGGCCCGAAGGCTGTGTCGGTGAACACCTCCAGCGAGGCCTGCACCAAGATGGCCAAGCTCATGGACGTGCTGATCGAGAACAAGTCCATGTCCATCAGCGGGGTCTTCAGCACCGACTTCGGCAAGAACAAGGCCGACAAGGTCCTGCTCATGCCGGGTCCGGCCTGGTATGGCGGCGCGCTGTTCGAGGGCACCTTCAAGACGCCGGCCAAGCAGGTCGCGGCCGCACCCATCCCCCAGTGGCAGGGGGAGACCTCGCCGTCCACCGGCAACGTCGGCGGCGGCACCTGGCTGCTGTCCAAGCACTCCGCGCACATCAAGGCCGCCACCGACTTCCTGAAGTGGGTCACCACCGACAACGCCTACCAGGGCGAGAAGGCGCCGGGCTTCCCCGCGTACACGCCGGCGGCCGAGACCTGGCTGAAGGGACAGGATGCCTCCGGCTACTTCGCCAGCGACCTGAGCGCCCTCAAGGACGCCTCCTCCCAGGTCTGGAACGGCTGGGGCTCGGGCCAGTTCAGCCAGGAGGCGATCTGGGCCGCCACCGTCAAGCCCGGCCTGACCCAGGGCAAGAGCGTCGTCTCGCTGCTGCCGGCCTGGCAGGACTCCATCGTCAAGTACGCCAAGTCCAACGGATACAAGGTCTCCCAGTGACCCTCTCCCACTCTCCGGCCGGTTCTGCCACCCGGCGCCGTCGCGGCGCCTCCCGGCAGAGCCGGGCCGGTATGGCCTTCGTCGCCGCCTACGTGGTCCTGCTGATCGCCTTCGGCGTCCTTCCGACCGCATACGCGATCTACTTCGCCTTCACCGACGCCGGGGGCAGGGTCACCGGCTTCGCCAACTTCGTGACCACGGCGCAGGACTTCCGCTTCATGGACGCCGTGGGCCATGTCGCCACCTACCTCGCCTTCTGGCTCCTGTCCCTGGTGGTGTTCGTGGTGGCCCTGGCGCTGCTGCTGCACCGCCTGGCCTCGGGTTCCGCCAGCAAGGCGCTGCGTTTCCTCTACTACATCCCGGGAGCGCTCGCCGGCGCCGCCAGTGTGCTGGTGTGGCTGTTCATGCTCGACCCGACGGTGAGCCCGGTCAGTTCGCTGCTGGGCGCGCTGGGATTCCACACCTTCGGCGAGGTGATCGCGCCCGGCAACCTGCCCCTGCTGTTCACCATCATCGCGTTCTGGACCGGCGCGGGCGGCTGGATCGTCGTCATGTACGGCGCGCTCAACAACATCCCCACGGATGTGATGGAAGCCGCGCGCATCGATGGCGCGGGCGCCTGGCAGACCGCCTGGCACGTGCAGATCCCGATGCTCCGCAAGTGGATCGTGTACATGGTGATCCTGGCCTTCGCGGGCGGCGCCCAGCTCTTCGTCGAGCCGCAGTTGCTGTCCCTCGCCAGCGTGGGCGTGGCCGGACGCGACTACTCGCTGAACCAGCTGACGTACGACTTCGCCTTCCAGATGAACAACATCAACGGCGCCGCCGCGGTCTCGGTGGAGCTCCTGGTCGTCAGTGTGTCGGCCGCCGCCGTCTTCGTCGCACGGTCGGGGTTCTTCGATGCCGACTAGAACCCCTGTCAGCCGAGTCGCCGCCACGGCGAGCTCGGAACGGGAAGCACCCCTCATGAGCCGATCTCACCACCAGCCGCCGCACCGCCGGCCCGTACGGCGCCTGGCCTCCCGGCTGCTGACCGGATCCGTACTGGCCGGGTTCCTCGCCTTCTTCGTGCTGCCGGTACTGTGGCTCGTCCTCGCGGCGACCAAGACCGACCAGCAACTGGTCCACGACAATCCGCTGTCCTTCGGCTCCTTCCATGCGCTGAAGACCAACTGGGACGCGCTCACGGCGTTCCAGGACAACGCCGTCATGCAGTGGCTCGGCAACTCCGCGCTCTACGCGGTGATCTCGCTGGTCATCACTCTCGGTATCGCCATTCCCGCGGGATATGCCCTGGCCATGACCGAGTTCCGCGGCCGGCACACCCTGCTGGTCGCGACGCTGGTCGTGATGCTCATGCCGAACGCCACCCTGGTGGTGCCGTTGTTCCTGGAGATCAACGCGGTGCACCTGATCGGCACGATGTGGTCGATCATCCTGCCGTACTCGTTCTACCCGTTCGGCGTGTACCTGACGTACATCTACTTCACCACCGCCGTACCGAAGTACCTGCTGGCGGCGGCACGGATGGACGGCTGCTCGGAGTTCTGCGTCTTCTGGCACATCGCGCTGCCGCTGGCGACCCCGGTCATCGCGCTCGTGGGCTTCTTCAGCTTCGTCGCCAACTGGACCAACTACTTCCTGCCGTACGTCATGCTCCCCGAGAGCAGCCAGATGCCCATCCAGGTGGGCGTCGGATCCCTGCTCAGCAACGTGCCGTCCTTCAATCCGGCCGTCGGCACCCTCGCGATCGAGCGGCCGCAGCTGGCTCTGGCGACGCTCGTGGCCGTCACGCCCGTGCTGATCGTCTTCCTCTTCGCCCAGCGCTTCCTGGTCAGCGGGATGCTCGCCGGCGGCACCAAGGAATAGCGGCCCGTCCCGACCGCCGGCCGTCGTCCCCGGCGTACGCCGTCCCGCCGCCCGCCCCGAACGGAGATCTCCCATGCCCTTCAGCTCTGCCGACCGCACCACGGCCGAGGACACCCCCAGCGACCACCCGGTCGCGCCACCCGAGATCGAGGCGGGGGTGCCGCTTCTCGAACCGCCCGGCTGGGCCGTGGCCCAGCGGTCCCTGTTCGACCTCCTCGACCACGCCTGGCGGCGCTTCGCCCACGACTTCACCGGTCCGGACGGACGGCTGAACTACTCCGAACCGCTGACCACCCGTGACGGTGTGGACGACTTCTACGAGGTGTTCTTCAACTGGCCCCAGCTGTATCTCCTCGGCGGCGCCGACGATCTGCTGCCCGCCAGTGAGAAGCACTGGGAGGGCGTGACCCGGCAGCTCACCGAACTGGGCATGCTTCGCGACGAGTTCGAGCGCGGCTACGACTGGTTTCACCAGGGCGAGAGCCTGCTGCTGCTCTACTTCCTCAGCATGGCCGCCCCCGACCGCTGGTCCGAACGCGCTCTGCGCTTCGCCGAGTTGTACGTCGACCCGGCCAAGGGCAACTACGACCCCGAGCACCGCGTCATCACCCGCGCGCACAACGGCAGCGACCCCGACCGCACGGGCCTGTTCGACGGTGACGTCTATCCCTGGCTGGAGAAGGAAGCGCAGACGTACGGCTTCCCGCTCGACTGGATCCCCGAGGCCGGCGACGGCCCCCACCCCCTCTCCGCGGACCCGCGTCTCGGCGCGCAGATGCGGGACCGGATGGGCGTCGGCGACACCGCGGTCAACCTCGCCGCGGCCGGGCTGGTCCTCAACGCCTGGATCCTGTCCGGCGAGGACCGCTACCGCGACTGGATCGTCGAGTACGTCGGCGCGTGGCGGGAGCGCACCGTGGCGAACGGCGGCCTCATCCCGGACAACGTCGGCCCGGACGGCGTCGTCGGCAGCCTGCTGGAGGGCCGCTGGTACGGCGGCCACTACGGCTGGTCCTGGCCGCACGGCTGGCACAGCGTGGGCCACGCGGCCTGTGTGGCGGCGCTGGCGGCGGCCACGGTCACCGGGGACGACGACTACCTCTCCATGGTCGCGACCTCCCTCGACGCCCTGATCGAACGCGGCAAGGTGATGCCCCACACCGAAGCGGACTCCAGCCTCCCCTCCAAGTGGGCGGTCGAACTCGGCCCCGACATCCACACACCCACTCCGCACCTCCCCTTCCGCCACAACGAATCGGGCTGGTTCGACTACAACCCGGCCACCCCGCCCGTCCCGGTGGCCCTGTGGCACCACACGGCCTCCGCCGCCGACCGCGCCCGGCTGGAGGGGCTGCGCGAAGTCGACGGCATCGACTGGCGCACCGTCCGGCCGTTCAGGGCCAAGGAGGAGTCCGGGCACGAGAAGGCGTGGTTCGCCTTCCTCGCCGGCGACGACCCCGGCTACCCCGAGCGGATCCTCGCCACCGCCCAGGCCCAAGTCCGCCACCGCCTGAAGCGCATCGAGCGCTACCGCGACCTGGACGTGCCCGAGGCCGACATCCATGTGTGGCAGCAGTCCAACCCCGTGGTCACCGAAGCCCTGGTCCAGCTGACCTGGGGCGGCCCCCAGGTGCTCTACAACGGCGGCCTGCAGCAGGCCCGGCTGCGCTACCACGACGCCGAGACCCGCCGTGCCGGCCTGCCGCCGGACGTGGCCGCGCTGGTCACTTCCATCGACCCCGAGGCGACCACCGTCGAACTCGTCAACCTCTCCCCCGAGTCCACGCGCACGGTGATCGTGCAGGCCGGCGCCTTCGCAGAGCACACCATCACCGCCGTCCGGTACACCACCTGCCAGGACGACACCTGGATCGGGGACATGTACGACTACGGCCACACCGAGCCCGTCGTGACCGAGTCGGAGCAGGTCTGCGACAGCGCCTTCCTGACGGTCCGGCTGCCCGCCTCCAGCCGCGTCAAGCTCACCCTGCGCCTCCAGCTGCGCGCCAACACACCCAGCTACCGCACACCGTTCGACCCCCCGGCCGACCTGCCCTCGCCGGGAACGCAGGGAGAAACCGCATGAAGCGCCTCGCCCAGACCATCAGGCTCCGACCCGAGCACCGCGAGGAGTACCTCGAACTCCACTCGGCCGTCTGGCCCGGCATCGAAGCCACCCTGCACCGGTCGAACATCCGCAACTACAGCATCTTCCTCCACGGCGATGTGCTGTTCGCCTACTTCGAGTACCACGGCGACGACTTCGAGACCGACATGGCCGTCCTCGAAGCCGACCCCGAGACCCAGGAGTGGTGGAAACTCACCGACCCCTGCCAGGAGCCCTGGCCCGACCGGGGCGACTCCCGCCAGTGGACGGAACTCCCCGAGATCTGGCACCTGAACCCGCCAGGTGACTCCACCAGCGCCTGACACACCTCGCCCAGACTCACGTGGCCCCGCCCGACGTGGACCGACCCGACTTGGACCACCAGTGACCCCCACCACCGCCCCACTCATCGACGCCCACCACCACCTGTGGGACCTCGACCAGCGTCCGCAGCCCTGGCTCGACGACCCCGCCCTGGCGACGATCCGCCGCACCTTCACCCCCGACGACCTGCGTACCACCGCCACCCAACTCATCGCGGGCCGCCGTCTGCACAGCACGGTGGCCGTGCAGTGCGTGCCGGATGTGCCCGAGACCGAGGACCTGCTCGCGCTCGCGGAGTGGGAGCCGCTGATCGGGGCCGTGGTCGGCTGGGCGGACCTGACGTCCCCTGGGATCGGCGACCTGCTCGACGGGTTGCTCGCCGGGCCGGGCGGTACGTATCTGCGGTCCCTGCGTCATCTCGTGCAGGGCGAGACGGATTCGGGATGGCTGCAACGCCCCGCTGTCGAACGCGGGTTGGCGGCGGTCCGGGACCGCGGGCTCTGCTACGACGTGCTCGTCCGCAGCCACCAGCTCGACCAGGCGATCCGGCTGGCCGAGCGGTTCCCAGACCTGCCCCAGGTGCTCGACCACGCCGGCAAGCCGCTGATCGGCGACGGTGAACTGGCCGACTGGGAACACCAGTTGCGCCTGCTGGCCGCACACCCGCAGGTGGTGTGCAAGGTGTCGGGGCTGATCACCGAGGCGGACCACGAGAGGTGGACCACGAGAGGTGGACCGTCGACGACATCCGCCCGGTGTGGGACGTCCTGCTCTCCGTCTTCGGCCCCGACCGCCTGATGTTCGGCTCGGACTGGCCGGTGGCGAATCTCGCGGGAGGCTGGAACCGCTGGGCTGCCACGGTGGACGAACTGCTCGACGGATGTTCCGCCGACGAGACCTCGGCGATTCTCGCGGGCACCGCGACCACCTTCTACCGCCTCACTCGTACTGAACGGGACTTGGGATCACGATGACGCTTGCTGTTCGTTACATTTCCGCCCGCACCCTGGACACGGCTCCCGCCGAGCCCTCCCCTCTCGGTCCGGGTGAGGTGTTGCTGGCTCCCGCCTACGTGGGGATCTGCGGTACCGATCTGCACATCTTCCACGGCGATATGGACGCCCGGGTCGCCGCGCCCGCCGTTCTGGGACATGAGATGTCCGGCCGCGTCGTCCGCGTCGGCCCGGGCGTGCAGGGCTGGCGGCCCGGTGACGCGGTCACGGTGATGCCGTTGCGCTGGGACGACACCTGCCCGGCCTGTCTCGCGGGTCATCAGCACATCTGCCAGCACCTGGACTTCATCGGCATCGACTCCCCGGGCGCGATGCAGCAGCGCTGGACCGTGCCCGCCTCCACCCTCATCCGGCTGCCGGACTCTCTCGCTCTGGACCGGGCCGCGCTGGTGGAGCCCACGGCGGTGGCCGTACACGATGTCGGGCGGGCCGACGTGCGAGCAGGCGAGCGGGTCGTCGTCGTGGGCGGTGGTCCGGTCGGCATCCTCATCGCGCTGGTCGCGCGGGCCGTGGGGGCCGAGGTCAGGGTGGTGGAGCTGAGTGCCCACCGCCGGCTGCTCGCCGAGGAGTTGGGGCTGACGGCGTGGGACCCGGCTGACGACGACGTGCCGGCGCTGGTGCAGCAGTGGACGGGGGATGCGGGCGCGGATGTCGCGTTCGAGGTGTCCGGCGCGGCGGGCGGCGTGGACACCGCGGTCGACGTGCTGGGAGTGCGCGGCCGGTTGTGCCTCGTGGCTATCCACCCCCGGCCCCGCGAGGTGAATCTGCATCGCTTCTTCTGGCGCGAACTCACTTTGGTGGGCGCCCGGTTGTATGACCGTTCCGACTTCGAGCGCGCGGTTGCCCTGGTGGCGGACGGCACGATTCCGGCCGGGCGGCTGATCAGCAAGGTCGTCCCCCTCACCGAGGCGCCCGCCGCGTTCGAGGCCCTGGAGGGCGGCGGCGACGTGATGAAGATCCTCGTGGACTGCACCACCGGCACCGAGGGAGCATCCGCATGACCTCCTTCGACCTCACCGGAAAGCTCGCTGTCGTCACTGGGGCGCGGCGCGGCATCGGCCGGGCCATGGCCCGCGCCCTCGCCGAGGCCGGCGCCGACATCATCGGCGTCAGCGCCAGCCTGGAGGCAGCCGGCAGCGCGGTGGAAATGGACGTCCTCGCCGTGGGCCGTTCCTTCGAGGCGATCCGTACCGACTTCGCCGACCCGCAGGCCGTACGGGCTCTGGGCGCGGACCTGGCCGGGCGGGAACGCCCGGTGGACATCCTGGTCAACAATGCGGGCACGATCCGTCGCGCCCCGGCCGCCCAGCACAGTGACGCGGACTGGGAGCTGGTCCTCCAGGTCAACCTGAGTGCGCAGTTCGCGCTGACCCGGGCGGTCGGCGCCGCGATGGTGGCCCGCGGCCAGGGGAAGGTCATCTTCACGGCGTCGCTGCTCAGCTTCCAGGGCGGCATCACGGTCCCCGGCTACACCGCCGCCAAGCATGGCATCGCCGGTTTGACCAAGGCGCTGGCCAACGAGTGGGCCCCGCGCGGCGTGAATGTCAACGCCCTCGCGCCCGGCTACATCGCCACCGACAACACCCAGGCCCTCCAGGACGACCCGCAGCGCAGCCGCGCCATCCTGGACCGTATCCCCGCCGGACGCTGGGGCAACGCCGACGACCTCGCCGGCGCCACCGTGTTCCTCGCCTCCGACGCCGCCGCCTACCTCCACGGCGTCATCCTGCCCGTCGACGGCGGATGGCTCGGCCGATGACCGGCGGCTTCGACTCCGTGCTGAACGGCTGCCGTCTCCTTCCCGTACTGACCGTGCCGTCCGAGGCGATGGCCGGCCCGCTGGCCGACGCACTCGCGGTGGGCGGTGCCCGGTGCGCCGAGGTCACCTTCCGTACCCCGGGCGCCGAGCGGGTGCTCAAGGAGATGGCCGCCCACGGTGGCCTGGCCGTCGGCGCCGGCACGGTACTCACGCCCGAGCAGGCGGAGCGGGCCGTGGCGGCCGGGGCCCGCTTCGTGGTCTCGCCCGGCTTCGACAAGGAGGTCGTCGCGAAGTGCCGCGAGCTGGGCGTGCCGGTCGTGCCCGGCATCGCCACCGCCACCGAGCTGATGCGCGCCCTGCGGGCCGGCCTCGACACCGTCAAGCTCTTCCCCGCCGAGCCGCTCGGCGGCCTGCGGACACTGCGAGCGCTCGCAGCGCCCTTCCCCGGGATGCGCTTCGTTCCGACCGGCGGGATCGACGCTTCCCACCTGGCCGGCTACCCGTCTCCGTCACGGAGCCCGGCTGACTGCCACAGTTCGCTTTCGGTGCGGGTGCGCACGCGCCGTTGACGCCGTCTCCCGTCAGTTCCGCGCTGTCGTTCCGAAGGGGAGGGGTTCGCCGGAGCGCAGGTATTCCCTCAGCCACTGCTCGGTGTTGCTCACGTGCAGCAGTGCGGCGGCCTGGCTGAGGGCGGAGTCACGGGTGGACAGCGCGTTGAAGATCGCCTCATGCTCGGCGAGGGTGCGGCCCGCTGCCTGAGTGTCGACCAGGCCGCGCCAGATGCGGGCGCGCAGGGTGCGGCCGGAGATTCCTTCGAGGAGGGCGAGGAGGGTTTCGTTGCCCGTGGCCGAGATGACGGCGCGGTGGAAGGCGGCGTCGTGGGCGTTGAGTTGTCCGACGTCGTCGCGGGCCTCGCGCATGGCGTCCAGGTGTCGCTTCACCTCGGCCAGTTGGTCGTCGGAGATCCGGGTGGCGGCAAGGGCCGTGGCGATCGGTTCGAGGAGCCGGCGTACCTCCATGAGGTCCTGCAGGGCGACCGAGTCGCCCTGCAGCAGTTCCACCGCACCGCCGAGCCCCTCCAGCAGCAGGCTCGGCTGGAGGCTGGTCACATACGTGCCGTCGCCCCGCCGGACCTCCAGGACCCGTGCGACGGCCAGCGCCTTGACCGCTTCGCGGGCGAGGTTGCGGGACAGCCCCAGCTGTGCGGCCAGGTCCGGCTCCGGCGGGAGCTTCGAGCCGGGTGGCAGGGCACCGGTCCGGATCAGCTCACGGATCCGCTCGATGGCCTTGTCCGTCAGAGACACCGCTACTCCCTACCCCGACCGCGCTCAGCGGGTACGTCCGACCTGATCAGCCCTTGAGCACGGAGATCATCCCAGAGACCGTCAGGGATGTGCTGATCATGGAGTTCCACGTTTCGTCCGACCTGTTCCGGAGTCCGCATCCCGAGGGTGACGTTGATGATACTGGGATGCGTGTGCGGGAAGGCGATGGCGGCGGCGGGCAGGGTGGTGCCGTGCGTCGCGCAGACCTCGGCGATGGCCAGCGCCCGCGCGACGAGTTCCGGTGGGGCGTCCTGGTAGTCGTACTTCATACCCTCGGCGGGCCTGTCGCGCGAGAGCAGTCCGGAGTTGAAGACGCCGACCGCCACCACGCTCTTGCCGTGTTCCTGTGCGGCGGGCAGGACGTCGTCCAGCGCGGACTGGTCCAGGAGGGTGTAGCGCCCGGCGAGCATCACCACATCGGCGGCGGTCTCGCGCAGGAAGCGGGCGAGCATCGCCGACTGGTTCATGCCGGCGCCGATCGCGCCGATCACGCCCTGGTCGCGCAGTTCGGCGAGAGTCGGCATGGCCTCCTCGGCCGCCTGCCGCCAATGGTCGTCCGGATCATGCAGGTAGACGATGTCGAGGCGGTCCAGGCCGGTGCGCTCCAGCGTGTCCTCGATGGAGCGGAGCACGCCGTCCCGGCTGAAGTCCCATTGGCGGCGCAGGTCGTCGCGGACGACGAAGCCCTCGGTGTCGACGCCGTGTGGCTCCTCGTTGGGCACCAGCAGCCTGCCCACCTTGGAGGAGATGACGTACTCGTCGCGCGGGCGGCCTCGCAGGGCGGCGCCCAGGCGACGCTCGGAGAGGCCGAGGCCGTAGTGCGGTGCGGTGTCGAAGTAGCGGATGCCCGCATCCCAGGCCGCGTCGACGGCGGCCGTCGCATCGTTCTCCGGGGTGACGCGATACAGGTTGCCGATCACGGACGCCCCGAAGCCGAGTTCGGTGAGCGTGACCGACGTGTGCTGGATCTTCTGCTGGTGCAAGACGTGCTCCTGGGATACGGGTAAGGGGGCGCCGGTCAGCGACTGACGTGGGCTGATCCGCCCGCGATGAGCGCCTCGACCTCGGCGAGCGTGGCCATGGAGACGTCGCCGGGCGTGGTCATGGTGAGCGCGCCGTGGGCGGTGCCGTAGGCCAGGGCGCGCTCCAGGCCGGTGTCGCTGAGCAGTCCGTGGATCAGGCCGGCTGCGAAGGCGTCGCCGGAACCGATGCGGTCCAGAACCTGCAGGCCGGGCATCCGAGGGCCGGTGACGAAGCCGGTTTCGGCGGACCAGCCGGCTGAGGACCAGTCGTTGACCCCGGCGGAGGGCACCTCGCGCAGGGTCGTCGCCAGTACCTTCGCCTCGGGCAGCAGGCCGGCCACCTCGGCGAGCGCGTCCGCCACCTCGTCGGCCCCGACGCGCGCCTGTCCCGGATACGTCCCGGCCAGACCCAGTGCGCCTACGACGACGTCGGCCTGGCGGGCGAGCCGCAGGTCGGCCTCGCGGGCGGCGTCGGCGCCGCCCCGGCCGCCCCACAGGCTGGGACGGTAGTTGGGGTCGTAGGAGACCGTGACGCGATGGCGGCGCGCCGAGGCCATGGCCTCGTCCGCGACGTCCAGTGTGGTGTCGGACAGGCCGGCGAAGATGCCGCCGGTGTGGAACCAGCGCACCCCGGCGGAGAACACGGCGTCCCAGTCGACGTCCCCTCTGCGCAGCTGGGAGACGGCAGTGTGGGCGCGGTCGCTGACACCGAGGGCGCCGCGGATGCCGTAGCCGCGTTCGACGAAGTTCAGCCCGTTGCGGGCGCTGCGGCCGATCCCGTCGTCAGGTGTCCAGCGGATCAGCGAGGTGTCGACGCCGCCCTGCAGGATCAGGTCCTCGACGAGCCGGCCCACCGCGTTGTCGGCCAGCGCGGTCATGACGGCTGCCCGCAGGCCGAAGCAGCGGCGCAGTCCGCGCACCACGTTGTACTCGCCGCCGCCCTCCCAGACCTGGAAGGTGCGGGCGGTTCGGATCCGTCCCTCGCCCGGATCGAAGCGCAGCATCACCTCGCCCAGGGCCACCACGTCGATCACGTCATGCTCCTCTCGACGGCCTCGACGGCCTCGACGGCCTCGACGGTCAGTCGGCGGATGTCCTTGTAGTCGCCGCGCTCCAGGTGGGCGGAGGTGGCCATCCAGCTGCCGCCGACGGCGAGGACCGCCGGGTCGGCGAGGTAGCCGGCCAGGCGGGAAGCGTCGATCCCGCCGGTCGGAACGAAGCGCATCCCGGGGAAGGGCGCTGCGAGCGCTCGCAGTGTCCGCAGGCCGCCGAGCGGCTCGGCGGGGAAGAGCTTGACGGTGTCGAGGCCGGCCCGCAGGGCGCGCATCAGCTCGGTGGCGGTGGCGATGCCGGGCACGACCGGCACGCCCAGCTCGCGGCACTTCGCGACGACCTCCTTGTCGAAGCCGGGCGAGACCACGAAGCGGGCCCCGGCCGCCACGGCCCGCTCCGCCTGCTCGGGCGTGAGTACCGTGCCGGCGCCGACGGCCAGGCCACCGTGGGCGGCCATCTCCTTGAGCACCCGCTCGGCGCCCGGGGTACGGAAGGTGACCTCGGCGCACCGGGCACCGCCCACCGCGAGTGCGTCGGCCAGCGGGCCGGCCATCGCCTCGGACGGCACGGTCAGTACGGGAAGGAGACGGCAGCCGTTCAGCACGGAGTCGAAGCCGCCGGTCATCGGCCGAGCCATCCGCCGTCGACGGGCAGGATGACGCCGTGGAGGTAGGCGGCGGCGTCGGAGGCGAGGAACACGGTGGCGCCGGCGAGGTCGTCGGCGTTGCCCCAGCGTCCGGCGGGGATACGGTCCAGGATGGCGCGGCTGCGCTGCGGGTCGTCCTGGAGGGCCTGGGTGTTGTCGGTGGCGATGTAGCCGGGCGCGAGGGCGTTGACATTCACGCCGCGCGGGGCCCACTCGTTGGCCAGCGCCTTGGTCAAACCGGCGATGCCATGCTTGGCGGCGGTGTAGCCGGGGACCGTGATGCCGCCCTGGAAGCTGAGCAGCGACGCCGTGAAGATGACCTTCCCCTGGCCGCGGGCCACCATCGCGGCGCCGACCGCCCGGGTCAGCGCGAACTGCGCACTCAGGTTGACCTGGAGGACCAGCTCCCAGTCCGCGTCACTGTGCTGGGCGGCCGGGGCGCGACGGATCGTGCCCGCATTGTTGACCAGGATGTCCACCGGGCGTTCCCGCCCGGCCAGGTCCGCGCCCAGAGCCCGTACGGCCTGCGGGTCGGCGAAGTCGGTACGGATCGCCTCGAAGGAACGGCCCACGGCGAGGACGTCCATTTCCACCGCGCTGCCGGCTGCCTCCAGGCTGGCGCTGACGCCGATGATGTCGGCGCCGGCCTCGGCGAGGGCGCGGGCCATGGCCCGGCCGATGCCGCGCCGCGCCCCAGTGACGACAGCGAGCTTTCCGGTGAGGTCGAAGGAGGTCATGCGGATGCTCCCTCGGTGCCGGTGGTGCAGTCCACGAGGATCTTCATCACGTCGCCGCCGCCCTCCAGGGCCTCGAACGCGGCGGGCGCCTCGGTGAGGGGGACGACCTTGCTGATCAGCCGCCCGGCCGGAATCGTGCCGTCCGCCACCAGGGCAACCGCGCGCTCGAAGTCGGAACGGTCATACAACCGGGCGCCCACCAAAGTGAGTTCGCGCCAGAAGAAGCGATGCAGATTCACCTCGCGGGGCCGGGGGTGGATAGCCACGAGGCACAACCGGCCGCGCACTCCCAGCACGTCGACCGCGGTGTCCACGCCGCCCGCCGCGCCGGACACCTCGAAGGCCACGTCCGCGCCCGCCTGCCCGGTCCACTCACCCACCAGCGCCGGCACGTCGTCGTCGGCCGGATTCCACGCCGTCAGCCCCAGCTCCTCGGCCAGCAGCCGACGGTGCGCGCTCAGCTCCACCACCCGCACGTCGGCTCCGGTGGCCCGTGCGACCAGCGCGATCAGGACGCCCACCGGCCCGCCGCCGACCACCACGACCTTCTCGCCCTCGATGACCTTCGCCCGGCCCACGTCGTGCACGGCGACGGCGGTGGGCTCGACGAGCGCGGCCAGGTCCAGGGGAAGGGTGTCGGGCAGCCGGATGAGGGTGGAGGCGGGCACGGTCCAGCGCTGCTGCATCGCGCCCGGGGAGTCGATGCCGATGAAGTCCAGGTGCTGGCAGATGTGCTGATGACCCGCGAGACAGGCCGGGCAGGTGTCGTCCCAGCGCAACGGCATCACCGTGACCGCGTCACCGGGCCGCCAGCCCTGCACGCCCGGGCCGACGCGGACGACGCGGCCGGACATCTCATGTCCCAGAACGGCGGGCGCGGCGACCCGGGCGTCCATATCGCCGTGGAAGATGTGCAGATCGGTACCGCAGATCCCCACGTAGGCGGGAGCCAGCAACACCTCACCCGGACCGAGAGGGGAGGGCTCGGCGGGAGCCGTGTCCAGGGTGCGGGCGGAAATGTAACGGACGGCAAGTGTCATCGTGTCGTCAGGGTCCCTTCAGCGCGGACACCGATGGTCAGCAGCAGGTTGGCGTAGGTACGGGTGTCGGCGGTGACGATCGCCAGCGCCAGGTCGGGCGATCGGGCGGCGTCGTAGAACTCGAAGCGGCCGAGCGTGTCGAACGGGACGGGTGCCAGCTTCGAGCGGTATTCGGCGATGGCCGGCGGCTCCGGTTCGCCCTCGGGCGGCACCATCACGTGGGCAGCCTCGACGGGCAGGGCGCGCAGCAGGACGTCGAGCACGGTGGAGACGTCGAGCAGGCCCGGGGCCAGGTTGAGGTGCACGGTCCTGGCGCGCTCGCCGGTGGCGGTGCTCGCGGGGTAGTGGCCGTCGGCGAGCAGGACGCGGGCACCGTGGCCGGCTCCGGCCAGGGCTTCGAGGATCCCGGGGTGCAGCAGTTCCGTCAGGAGCACAGTGTCCCCTCCTTCGTCGGGGCGGGGGTCAGGCGGTAGAAGGCGGTCGCGGTGCCGGCGAGGACCGCGTGGATCTCGGGGCCGGAGCAGCCGTCCAGGAGTTCCTCGACGGTGGCGGCCCAGCGGTTCCATCCGCCGGCGAGGACGCAGACCGGCCAGTCGGAGCCGAACATCAGCCGGTCGGGGCCAAACGCGGAGAGCAGGACGTCCCAGGCCGGGCGGATGTCGTCGACGGTCCACTTCTCGTGGTCGGCCTCCGTGACCAGGCCCGACACCTTGCAGCGGACCTGGGCATGCCTGGCCAGGGCCCGCACCTGCCGTGCCCAGTCGGTCAGTTCTCGCCGTGCGAGGGGCGGCTTGCCCGCATGGTCCAGGACGAGCGGCAGCTCCGGGAGCCGCTCCGCGAGACGAATCGCCTGCGGGAGCTGGTGGCTGCGGATCAGCACGTCGTATCCGAGCCCGCGCTCTCCGACCGCCCGCAACCCCCGCTCTACGTCCGTTCGTTGGAGCCAGTGCGGGTCCGATTCGCCCTGCACGATGTGGCGTACGGCCCTCAGGCACCGGCCGGCGGACCCTGTCCGCAGGTCGTCGAGGACGTCGCCGATCGCGGGGGATGTCAGGTCCGCCCAGCCGACGACCGCGCCGATCAGCGGGTCGCTCTCAGCCAGGGCGAGGAGGTCGCGGGTCTCGGGCACGGACGTGACGCACTGGACGACCACCGTGCTCGTCAGCCGCCGTCCGGCGATCGGCCGGGTCGCGGCCGAGCGCAGGGCGAGCGAGCTGAAGCTGCGGCGGATCGGCTCATGGCCGGGTTCGTCCAGCCAGGGCTGCGGCCGCAGGTCCAGGTCCCAGACGTGGTGGTGGGCGTCGACGAGGGCCTGGCCGTCAGACACGGGCGGTCCAGACGGGGCCGTCGGGGTACGTGTACTCCTTGAGGGATTCGGGGTGCATCTGCGCGCTCAGCCCCGGCAGCGTCGGCGCCAGGTAGTGGCCATGGACGATGCGCACCGGGTCGACGAAGTGCTCATGCAAGTGGTCGACGTACTCGATGACGCGGTCCTCGGTTGTACCGGAGACGGCGACGTAGTCGAACATCGACAGGTGCTGGACCATCTCGCACAGGCCGACGCCGCCGGCGTGCGGGCAGACGGGGGTGCCGAACTTGGCGGCGAGCAGCAGGATCGCGATGTTCTCATTGACGCCGCCGACCCGTGCGGAGTCGATCTGCACGATGTCCACCGCGCCGGCCTGGAGGAGCTGCTTGAAGACGACCCGGTTGGCGATGTGCTCGCCGGTGGCGACCTTGATGGGGCGGACGGCCTTGCGCACGGTGGCGTGGCCGAGGATGTCGTCGGGTGAGGTGGGCTCCTCGATCCAGTACGGCTGGTAGGGGGCCAGGGCGCGCATCCAGTCGATGGCGGGCTGGACGTCCCATCTCTGGTTGGCGTCGACGGCGATGCGGATGTCGTCGCCGACCGTCTCGCGGGCGGTGCGCATGCGGCGTACGTCGTCCTCCAGGTCTGCGCCGACCTTCAGCTTGATCTGCGTGAAGCCGTCGGCGACCGCCTCGCGGGCCAGGCGGGACAGCTTCTCGTCGGAGTAGCCCAGCCAGCCGGGGGTGGTCGTGTAGGCGGGATAGCCCTGGTCGAGCAGCCGGCCGATGCGGTGCTCGCGGCCGGGCGCGGCGCGGCGCAGGATGTCCAGCGCCTCCTCGGGGGTGAGGGCATCGCTGAGCCAGCGGAAGTCGACCTGGGCGACCAGCTCCTCCGGCGACATCTCGCCGAGGAACCGCCACACCGGCTTGCCCGCGCGCTTGGCGGCCAGGTCCCAGGCAGCGTTGACGACCGCGCCGGTCGCCATGTGGATGGCGCCCTTCTCCGGCCCCAGCCAGCGCAGTTGGGGGTCGTGGACCAAGGAGCGGGAGAAGGCGCCGAGGTCGGAGCAGACCTCCTCGACGGACAGGCCGACCACGTGCGGTGCGAGGGCCGCGATGGCGGCGGCCTGAACGTCGTTGCCGCGTCCGGTGGTGAAGGCGAGGGCGTGGCCCTCCAGTCCGTCGGTGGAGTCGGTGCGCAGGACGACATAGGCGGCGGAGTAGTCGGGTTCGGGGTTCATCGCGTCCGACCCGTCCAGGTGCTCGGACGTCGGGAAACGTACGTCGAGGACGTCCAGGGCGGCGATGCGGGCGGATGCGGGCACGGTGGAGGACATTGCGGCAACTCCTGAGGAGCAGGCGGGGCACACGGCCCCGCTGCGACGGAAGAATGAGGCGGCTGTGGGAGGTCCGGCGGCGACGGCCGCGCGGGTCACTCCTGGACCTTGCCGCCCGTGATGCGCGAGATGGCGAGGGCGACCAGGATGATCAGACCGTTGAGGGCGCCGATCCACTGCGCGGGGACGCCGCCCAGGGTGAGCACGTTCTGGATCATGAAGAGCAGCAGGATGCCGCAGAACGCCCCGAACATGGTGCCCTTGCCGCCGTTGAGGCTGATCCCGCCGATGACGGCGGCGGCGAAGACGGTGAAGATGTAGCCGTTTCCCTGGCCCGAGGCAACGGAGGCCAGCCGTCCGGAGAGCATCAGCCCAGCGAGGGCGGCGAGCACGCTGCCGGTGACGATGACGATCCACAGCACTCGGTCGGTGCGGATGCCGGCTGCCTTCGCCGCGTCGACGTTGCCGCCGATGGCGTACAGCGAGCGGCCGAAGCTGGTCCAGCCGAGGACGACGATGGCGACGGCGAACAGGACCAGGCAGATCCAGATGGAGGCCGGCATCCCGAACCATTCGGCGGTGCCCAGGTAGAGCATCGACTCGGGCAGTTGGAAGAAGGTCTGGCCGCCGGAGATGCCCGTGAGGACGCCGCGCAGCACGATCAGCATGCCGAGGGTGACGATGAAGCCGTTGAGGCCGAAGCGGATGATCAGCAGGGCGTTGATCACTCCGACGAGCGCGCCCACGGCGAGCGTGACGGGAATCGACCAGGCGCCGGGCAGCAGCCCGAGACCGTGTCCCGCGCCGGTCGGCACCACCAGCCAGGCCGCGACACCGGGCGCGAGGCCCATGGTGGACTCAAGGGAAAGGTCCATCTTCTTGACGATCAAAATCATCGCCTGGGCGAGGACCAGCAGAGCCATCTCGGACATGGTCTGCAGGACGTTGATGAGGTTGTCGGCCTGGAGGAAGACCGGGTTGACGATCTGGCCGACGATCGCGATGACCACGATCGCCGGGACGAGCGCGAGGTCGCGCAGCCGGGCCAGGGGTATCCGGCCGCCGAGCAGCGCGATCCGCTTCGCCTCCGGTTCCGTTTCCGTGGGGGCTGCGGTGTCCGCGAGGACGGTTTCAGGCATTGAGGGCCACTCCTTCCATCGCGGCCACGAGGTCGTGGTCGTGCCAGCCGCGGGCGATCTCTGAGGTCACTCGGCCCTGGAACATCACCAGGACCCGGTCGCACATGCGCAGATCGTCGAGTTCGTCGGAGGCGATGAGCACTCCGGTGCCGGTCTGCGCGGTCTCCTCGACCTTGCCGAGGAGGAACTCCTTGGAGCGCACGTCCACACCCGCGGTCGGGTTGATCAGGACCAGCAGTCGGGGGTCGTCGGCCAGGGCGCGGGCCATGACGACCTTCTGCTGGTTGCCTCCGGACAGGGCGGAGACGGGCAGGTCGGGCCCGGGGGTCTTGATCGCCAGGTTCTCGATCATGCGCTCGGCGAGCCGGTCCCGGCGGCTGCGGCTCAGGAACCCGTTCGAGCCAAGGCGTTTCGGTACGGACAGTGTGGCGTTGTCCGCGATGGACATGTCGGGAACGAAGCCCTGGTGGTGCCGGTCCTGCGGGACGAACCCGGCGCCGGCGGCGAGCGCCGCGGGCACACTGCCCGGCCGGGGCCGGTTCCCGGCGATCTCCACCTCGCCCGCCGCTGCCGCCCGTAGCCCTACGACGGTCTCGGCGACCTCGGTGCGCCCGCTGCCGGCGGCGCCCGCGAGGCCGACGATCTCGCCTGCCCCGACCTGGAAGCTGACGTCGTCGTACCCGTCGCCTCGCAGAGCATGGACGCCCAGTGCGGCCGTGGCGTCGTGAGTGAGGGTGCTCGCTCGTTCCCCTTGCCGGTCGGCCGCCGTCTCACCGGTCATCGCGGCGACCAGATCGGCGCGAGGGAGTTCCGCCACTGGCGCCGTGATGATGTGCCGGGCGTCGCGGAAGACCGTCACCATGTCGCAGATCTCGTAGACCTCCTGGAGATGGTGGCTGATGAACAGGAAGGTCACGCCTTGGCGTTGCAGGTCGCGGATTCGGCCGAAGAGGCGGTTGATGGCTGCCCCGTCGAGTTGGGCGGTCGGCTCGTCGAGGACGATGAACCGCGCGCCGAAGGACAGCGCGCGGGCGATCTCGACGAACTGCCGCTGTTCGACGCTCAGTTCGCCCGCAGGGGTGTGTGGGTCCACGTCCACCGACCAGGTCGCCAGCAGGTCCTGGGCGCGGCGACGGGTGGCCTGCCAGCTGATGAGCCGACTGCGTCCGTGGTCGTGCCGGTGCAGGAAGAGGTTCTCGGCGACGGTCAGCGTGGGGATGATCGTGGACTTCTGGTAGACGCAGGCCACGCGTTGCCGCCAGGCGTCCCGGTCGGCGGGGCGGGGGGCAGGCTCGCCGCCGAAGGTGACCGTTCCCTCGTCGGGGGCCTGAAGGCCGGTGAGGACCGACACCAGGGTCGACTTGCCGGCTCCGTTGCGGCCGACGAGCGCGTGGGTCTCGCCGGGCCTGATGGTGATCCGGGCGCCGTTCAGGGCCACCGTCGGACCGAATCGTTTGACTATGCCCGTCGCCTCGACGACGGGCGGGTCGGAGGGGACCCGTCCGTCGTCCGCCGGGGCGGGCGCGGGGGTGACTGCTCGCTCCCCGTCGCTCATCTCAACCGCCTTGTTCTCGTGAGCCGTCGCGTTCCGGAGGAGGGATCAGCCGAGGTTGTTGCCCCACAGCGCCTTGTCGTCGCTCTTGACGCTGGTGACGCCGCCGTAGGTGCCGCCGTCGGCGGTGACGAGCGGAGCGGAGAGCTGGTCCTCGAGGACACCGTCGCGGACCTGGATGATGGTGCTGTCGTGGTCGGTCTTGCCGGGCTTGAACGTCTTTCCGTCGATCGCGGCCTTGAGGTAGTACAGGGCGTACTTGGCGTAGAGGTCGGCCGGCTGGGAGACCGTGGCGTCGATCTTCCCGGCGGCGATGGACTTCAGCTCTTCGGGGATGCCGTCGTTGGAGACGACGAAGACGTGCTTCTTGTCCTTCGGGTCGACCAACAGGCCCTTCTGCTTGAGGACTTGGAGCGTGCCGGACAGGGCGAAGCTGGCCTCCATGTAGACACCCTTGATGTCCGGGTTGGCGGTCAGGTCGGTCTGCAGCTTCTGCGCGGCGACGGCCCCGTCCCAGTTGGTGGCCTCGCCGAACACCTTGATGCCGGGGTAGTTCTTCTTCATGCAGTCGTTGAACGCCTCGGTGCGGTCACGGCCGTTGATGGAGTCGAGGCCGCCCTCCAGCATGACGACCTTGCCCTTGCCGCCGAGCTTGGTGCCGAGGTACTGGCAGGCCTTCTCGCCGTAGGCGCGGTTGTCGGCGCGGACGACCATGTAGACCTTGCCGGTGTCGGGGCGGGTGTCCACGGTGACGACCGGGATCTTCTTCGCCTCCAGCTGCGCCAGGGTGGGCGCGATGGCGGCGGTGTCCTGCGGGGCCATCGCGATGCCCTTGACGCCCTGGCTGATGAACGTCTGTGCGTTGGCGGTGAGTTTGGCGACGTCGTTCTGCGAGTTGGTGGTCTTGAGCGAGAGGCCGAGCTTCTTGCCGTACTCCGGCGTGTACTTGATGTAGGAGTTCCAGAAGTCGGTGTCGGAGCGCGGGTAGTCGACGCCGACCAGCGGCGCGTCACCCGACGACGCCGACGTGGTGGAGCCGCTGCCGCACGCACTGAGCAGCGCCAGTGCGGACAGGGCGGAGACGGCGGAACAGAGGGCGGTTCTGAGTCTCATCAGTGCTTCCTCGCGCTGGTCCCGTAGCGGGAGATGTTTCGCCTCGACGGCATCCGTGTGTCGCCATGGAGTAGAGATGGGATGTTTATAGAGGGGCCTTCGGTGGCCTGTCCAGCCCTCTGCGCAAAGTCGCGGCGAAAGAGCAGGTCACAGGCGTTCGCGAGGTGGAGGGACGCCCTTCCGGGAAGTATCCATCCCATCAATCGTCGCCACTTGATGGCTCGCGTCGGCCATGAAGCACTGCAAGACATGGCATGTTTGCATGATTGCAATGCCCACTATATCGACATGAATCGGGCAACTTGCCCGAAGTCGTGGCCACTTTCATCCCTGCACGCTGGTTGACATCCCATGGCGACATGGCCGACCTTCATGCGTGGCCCTGTATTCCCCCTGTCCCCTTCCGCATCAGGGATGTGTCCATGTCGAGCTCGATCAACAGACGCCAGTTCCTGGCCTCCGCCACCTGTGTCGCCGCGGCGGCCGTTGCTGGAGGTGTGTTCAGCGCCGGTGTCGCCCAGGCGGCGCCCAGCACGTACACGCCGGACTGGAACTCGGTCGACCAGCACCCGCCGGCCCCGGAGTGGTTCCAGGACGCGAAGTTCGGCATCTACTTCCACTGGGGCGCCTTCAGCGTCCCCGCCTACGACAACGAGTGGTACCCGCGCAGCATGTACCAGGCGGGCAGCAACGCCAATCAGCACCACATCGCGACCTACGGCCAGCCATCGGCATGGCCGTACCACAATTTCATCAACGGAGCGCAGGACCTGGCGGGCAACACCGTGAAGTTCGCGCCCAAACTGAAGTCGGCCGGCGGCAACTTCGACCCCAACGAGTGGGTGCAGCTGTTCGTCGACGCCGGCGCCAAGTTCGCCGGCCCCGTGGCCGAGCACCACGACGGCTTCTCCATGTGGGACAGCCAGGTCAACGAGTGGAACTCGGTGAACAAGGGCCCGGGACTGAACCTGCTGCAGCTCTTCTCCACGGCCATCCGCGCCAAGGGCCTGAAGCTGCTGGTGGCCATGCACCACGCGTACCACTTCAACGGCTTCTACGAATACGTCCCCGCCCAGACGGACAGCAGCCTCAAGAAGCTCTACGGACAGCTGGGCCCGGCGGCGGAGAACCAGCTCTGGTACGACAAACTCAAGGAGGTCATCGACCGCGCCCAGCCCGACATCCTGTGGCAGGACTTCAAGCTGGACGCCGTCGACGAGACTCAGCGCCTGAACTTCCTGTCGTACTACTACAACCAGGCAAACAGCTGGGGCCGTGAAGTCGTCGCCACCTACAAGGACGGCATGAACGGCAAGGGCGAGGTCTTCGACTACGAGCGCGGCGGTCCGGCCGATCTCACCACCCCGTACTGGCTGACCGACGACAGCATCTCCAGCAGCAGCTGGTGCTACACCCAGGGCATCGGCTACTACAACATCCAGCAGATGCTGCACTCGTTCATCGACCGGGTCAGCAAGAACGGCAACATGCTGCTGAACATCGCACCGATGGCCGACGGCACCATCCCCCAGGCGCAGAAGGACATCCTGCTCGGTATCGGAGACCACCTGAAGCGCTTCGGCGAGTCGGTCTACGCGACCCGCGCCTGGACGGCGTACGGCGAAGGCCCGACGAAGATGGGAGGCGGCGCGTTCACCACCCCGCACGCCGGCACCGCGCAGGACATCCGCTTCACCCGCAACAAGGCCAACGACGTCCTGTACGCCACCGTCCTGGGCTGGCCCGGCAGCTCGCTGACGATCCAGACCCTCAGCTCGGACCGGATCAACCTCTCGTCGCTGACCTCGGTGAAGCTCCTCGGCTCCACCGCCGGCACCTACATCGACGTGCCCACGCCGGCCCAGAGCGCCTCCGGCCTCACGGTCACCCTGCCGTCCTCGGCGCCGTACAGTGCCAACGCCTACGTCCTGAAGCTCGCGTTCTCCGGCACGATCCCGGACCTGCGGCCGCTCGCCGGCGCCGTCGTCTTCACGGATGTCAACTACACCGGCAAGGCAGCCGTGCTCACCGTCGGCAACTACACCGCGGCCGACCTGACTGCGGCCGGACCGGGCCCGGGCACCCTCTCCTCCCTCCGGCCGGCCCCCGGATACCAGGTGATCGGCTACTCCGGCGACAACTTCACCGGCACCTCCTGGACCTTCACCGCCGACAACCCCGACCTGCGGGTCACCGGCAACAACGACCAGATCACCTCGCTGAGGGTCCAGTTCAACCCGGCGACGTACTTCCGGATCACCAACGCCACCAACGGCCTCGCCCTGGACAGCGGCGGCAACGTGGCGTCCGGGTCCAACCTCAAGCAGTGGACATGGGACGGCAGCACCAACCTTCAGTGGCATGCGGAGGCTGTCGGAGGCGGCTACTACAGGCTGGTGAACCGCACGAACGGCATGGTCGCCGACGGCTGGGGCGCCACCGCCGACGGCTCCGCCGCCAGGCAGGCCGCCTGGAACGGCGGCACCAACCAGCAGTGGACCATCACCCACCGGGGCGGCGACCGCTACTCGATCGCCAACCGCACCACCGGCCTGGTCCTCGACGGCGGCGGCAACGTCGCCTCGGGATCCGTCACCAAGCAGTGGACCTACGGCAGCAGCACCAACCTGCTGTGGACCTTCACCGCGCTGTAGCCGGCGGAGCCCGCTGCCGCTGACGTGGCGGCGCAAATCCGTGCCGTGCGAACCGGACCTGCGTCGGTTGCACGACGTTCGGCTTCAGCGCGATGCCGCAGAGGGGCAACCGTTCTCCATGGATACCCGTGATACGGATCGTGCCGCCGCAGCCGCAGCCGCAGCCGTCGACGGAGATGGGTGAGGAGGGGCGATCGTGTCGCTGTCGCCTCGACACCCCGGACGTCAGCTCCGAAGGCTCAGGGTCAGCAGGCGCAGCACTGTTCCCGTGTGCGGCGGCGGAGCGGTCCGGTTGCGTCCGGGATGCCAAAGCGTGCCCCGGGTGCGCCGCCACCTCGGGCGTACCGGACAGCAACTCCCGGTGGGCATCCGAAGCCTCGGGACGGACGCGTGATCGGCCGCGGCCGCTGATGACCCACCCTCTCGCAGAGGACCTGCAACAGCAACGCCGGCCAACGGTTCGAACTTCGACGCGACTGGGCCCCGCCTCGGGGCGCGTGCCCCGGAGGACGGGCGGCCACACTCAGTGAAAGGGACACGAATGCAGAGAGATGGCATGCATATGACATTAAGCGTGTCGTGGTGGGGAGGCGGGAGGCGTACGGGAGTGCTCGCCGCGGTGACCGCCTTACTGGCGGCGCTGCTGACCGGACTTGGCGCCGCTGGGGCGGCGCAGGCGGCCACCGTGGATACGAACGCGTGGTACGTGCTGGTCAACCGGGGCAGCGGCAAGGTGCTCGACGTGGCCGGCGCGAGCACCGCCGACGGGGCGAGTCTCACGCAGTGGACCCGCACCGACAGCGCCAACCAGCAGTTCCAGTTCGTCGACTCGGGCGGCGGCTACTACCGGCTCAAGGCGCAGCACTCCGGCAAGGTGCTGGACGTGCTCAACTACTCCACCGCCGACCACGCGGACATCGCGCAGTGGAGCGACGCGGGCGGCACCAACCAGCAGTTCCGGTTGGCCGACTCGTCGGACGGTTACGTCCGTCTGATCAACCGCAACAGCGGCAAGGCCGTCGAGGTCGACAACGCCTCCACCGCGGACGGCGCCAAGGTCGTGCAGTTCACCGACTGGGGCGGGGCCAACCAGCAGTGGCAACCGGTCCGCGCGACAGGAGTGCTGGCACAGGTGCACACCGCGGGGCGGGTCAAGGACGCCGGAAACACCGTGCAGTACAGCTGGCCCGGCGTGTACTTCGAGGGCCGCGTCAGCGGCACCGGCGTGGGCATCGTTCTCAACGACTCGGCCGCCGACTACGACGTCCAGATCGACGGAGTCACCGTCGCCACGCTCGTCACGCCCGGCAACACCACGCACTGGATCAACGGCCTGTCGAACAGCACGCACACCGTCCGGCTCGTCAAGCGCAACGACACCCCAGGGGACACCAGCACCTTCGGAGGCTTCGTCGCCGCGCCCGGCGGTGCCGTACTGAGCAAACCGGCCGCCCGTAACCGCCAGATCGAGTTCATCGGCGACTCCCTCACGGTGGGCTACGGCAACCTCTCGACCTCGCGCACCTGCACCTGGGACCAGGTCAAGCGGAACACCAACTCCGATGTGAGCTACGGCGCCCTCACCGCCCGGCAACTGAACGCCGACTACCAGATCAACAGCTACTCGGGCCTTGGCATGGTGCGCAACTACAACGGAGGCTCGCCGGACGTCACGTACCGGACCTTCTACGAGCGTGCCCTGCTGAACGTGTCGGGCGACGTCTGGCAGAACCCGGGCACCTGGCGCCCCCAGGTCGTGGTGGTCAACCTCGGCACCAACGACTTCTCGACCGCCATCAACCCCGGTGAGCCGTGGACGCCGGACAGCCTCGCGGCCGCCTACCGCAGCGCCTACGGCGACTTCATCCAGAAGCTGCGCACGCGCTACGGGGCCGACACGACCATCGTGGCGGTAGGCGCCGGCCAGTACGCCGGCCATGTCCAGCAGGTCGTCAAGGCGCGCAACGACGCCAGCGACAGCCGGGTCCGCTACTGGTCCCTCGACGACTCGGGCCTGGACTTCCTCGGCTGCGACTGGCACTACTCGGCCCACGACGACCGACTCATCGCCGACCGGCTCACCTCGTTCATCGCCGGTCTGCCGACAGGCTGGTGACGGCACCGACCGCCCCGGAGCACCACGGATCCGGCCCGGCTACGGGACATCCGACCCCTGATGTGGCGGCTCGACCCGATGGTCGAGAATGCCGACCCCCGCCACCGCGCCCGGTCTCGCAGGAAGGGATACCGGCGTGCCGACGGCGACGAGTCCGACGATGCGCGGCAGAGCCGGTCCGACTCCCTGCCACGCGTTGCTCGCGCTGTCCGTGTGCCCCGGCGCACCGCCCCTGTCAGACCAGGGCCTGGCCACTGCCGGCGACGACCTCGGGGCGCAGCAGGTCGGCGAGGGTCTCGGCGGGCAACAGGCGTCGTTCCAGGACGAGTTCGGCCACACCGCGGCCGGTGACGAGGGCCTCCTTGGCGATGTCGGTGGCCGCCGTGTACCCGATGTGCGGGTTGAGGGCGGTGACCAGGCCGATGGAGTTCTCCACGCTCGCGCGCAGCGCCTCGGTGTTGGCGGTGATGCCGTCCACGCAGCGCTCGGCGAGGGTCAGGCAGGCGGCGCGCAGATGGGTGATCGACTCCGACAAGGGAGTGCAGGATGATCGACTCGAAGGCGTTGAGCTGGAGCTGTCCGGCCTCTGCGGCCATGGTGATGGTGATGTCGTTGCCGATCACCTCGAAGGCGACCTGGTTGACGACCTCCGGGATCACCGGGTTGACCTTGCCCGGCATGATGCTCGAACCGGCCTGCACCGGCGGCAGGTTGATCTCGCCCAGGCCCGCGCGCGGCCCGGAGGACAGCAGCCGCAGGTCGTTGCAGCTCTTGGAGAGCTTGACGGCGATCCGCTTGAGCACGCCGGACATCTGGACGAAGGCGCCGCAGTCCTGGGTCGCCTCGACCAGGTTGGCTGCGGTGACCAGCGGCAGCCCGGTGATGTCCGCGAGATGGCGGCGCGCCGACTCGGCGTACCCGGCGGGGGTGTTGAGGCCGGTGCCGATCGCCGTGGCACCCAGGTTGATCTCATGGATCAACTGGACCGCCTCGTCAAGACGGTTGCGGTCCTCGTCAATCATGACGGCGTACGCAGAGAACTCTTGACCCGCGAACCAGGGGTGCGCCAACTTGCGATCTGTCCGGCCGGGCCGCGACATCCGGACGTTGTGTCAGCCTCATCGGGGGGGGCATGCCGGCTGCCGATCGCTCACGGACCACTCTTGCGCAGGTCAGCGACGCTGGTCACAGTGGCCTGGCACTCCCGGGCACTGAGCCGTGCTCGAGCAGGGGACCCCATGGAGACACCGTGAACGACAACCACCCGGCCGGCCATGGGCCCACCCGCGCACTCACCGTCGCCGACGTCCTGGCCCTTCCCGTCCTGGCCGCCGGACAACCCCAGGTCGCCACCGGTGTGCCCCACCTGGACCGGCCGGTCAAGTGGGTCCACATCACCGAACTGACCGACCCCGCGTCCTTCCTCAAGGGCGGCGAACTCGTCCTGACCACCGGAATGCCGCTCCCGGAAGACGTGGCAGGCGTGCGCCGGTACGTCGACGAACTCGCCGACATCGGGGCCGCGGCGCTGGTCATCGAACTCGTACGTCGCTATCACCGCCCGCCGGACGCACTCGTCGACGCCTGCCGCCTGCGTGGCCTTCCCCTCGTCACGCTCGCCAAGGACGTCAACTTCCTGGAGGTCACCCAGGTCGTGCACGCCCTCCTGCTCGGCAACCAGGCGGACGCGATGCGCCGCACCCAGCGCATCCACGAGGCGTTCACCGCCCTGACCCTGCGCGGTGCCGGACCGGAGGACGTGGTGCGTGCGGCGGCGGAGATGTGCGGCCGCACGGTCGTCCTGGAGAACCTGGTGCACCAGGCACTGATCTGCGAACCGTCCGGAGGCACGGTGGAGGAGGCGCTCACCGGTTGGGAACAGCGCTCCAGGGCCACCGGGGCCGACGACCACACGGCGACATGCGGCCCGGCGGGCTGGCTCACCGCACCCGTCGAGTACCAGGGCGAGCGCTGGGGCCGTGTGGTCATGCTCCCGGCCCGCACCGACGGCCCCGCCTTCGGGCCGGAGGACATCACCGTGCTGGAGAGGACCGCGATGGCACTGACCGTCGCCCGCCTCATCCATCCCACCCCCTGGGAACGCACCGCACACCGAAACGCCCTGCGCGAACTGGTCGACCAGCGCCACCGCTCCGCCGAGGACGCCCGCGCCCGCTGCGCCGCACTGGGCCTGCCGACCGACCGAAGCCGGTTCGTCGCGACCCTGGTGAACCTCCGCACAGGCAGCGGGGGAACCGACCCCGAGACCCGCCTGTTCCAGGAGCTCCGGACGGCAGGCATCTCGGCCCTCGTCGGCGAGCTGGCCCCCGACCGCCTCGGCATCCTGCTGGCTCTGCGTCCCTCCCAACCTTGGCGCCCCATCGTCGAACGACTGTGCAGCACCGCACTGAGCCTGGCCCCGCAAGCAGTGGTGAGCGTCGACTCGGAGATCACGGACCTCTCCGACGCCGCCCGCTCGTTCCGCGAGGCGGCCCGCGTCGCCGAGGCCACCCCACCCGGCCAACCCCTCCCCCCGGACCGGTCCTTCCACGAGCTGTCCGACATCGGCCTGCACCGCCTGCTGTACGCCCTCCGCGAGGACACCCGGATCCAGGAGTACGCCGAACAGCAGCTCGGGCGACTCATCGATTACGACATCCAGCACGGCACCGACCTGCTGACGACGCTGCGCCACTACCTCGAAGCGGCCGGCAACAAGACCACTGCCGCACGCCGGGGCGGCCTCTCCCGCGAAACCATGTACCAACGCCTGCGCACCATCGAGCGTCTCCTCGACCGCGACCTGGAGTCCGGCGAACAGCGCACCGAACTCCACGCGGCTCTCACGGCACTTGATGTGCTTCGAGCCCACTGACGTGGAACGGGCTGCGGCCTCGGCAGCGCTGCTCCAACCAGCAGGCGGCGGGGTCGGCGCCACCACCGGGGACGGGGACCTCGTGCACGAGGTCGCCATGGCCGTGTCGGTGGAGAGACGCGCCCTCCACCGGCGCCGCCGGCGACGATCGGCTCCGGCACCAACCGCCTTGGGCGCGGGCGCCCGTGGTGAATCTGTTGCGCGATCCGCACTGGGGTCACAACGAGGACGGTTGCTCCCAGAACCCGCCGCACCCCGGTCGGCCGACGGCGGCCGACTGCCGGGCGTTGGCCGCGAGGGCCCGTACCCGAAGATCACCACGTGCCCGCACCGGCACAGCCACCACCGCGTGGCGGCTACCTTCGCCACCCTCGGCTGCTTCGACGGCGTCCACTTCGCCCAACGGGCCACCACTTCGGCTCTGTTCGGCGTCGGCCTGACGGCCCCTGTATGCCCGCCCTCGACGGTCTACGCCGCGATCAACCACTACGCGGGCCAGGACCGCACCGTGACCGTGCGGCCGTTCGCCGACCACGACGGCGGCTGCGGCTGCGGCTGCGGCTGCGACTCCAACAACATCCCGCACACTGTCTCGTGCCGCGCCCTGGGCGTGAGCGAGTCTTGGTTTCACAAGTGGCGCGATCGCCGTCCCACCGGGCGTGAACTGCGCAGGCGGCGGCCGGCCGACGAGATCAGGGAGATCTTCACCGAGTCCGGCGGCAGCTACGGATCACCGAAGATCTTCATTCTGCTGGTCCGCAGGGGCTGGCGCACCTCGGTGAACACCGTCGCGAAGCTGATGGCCGAACTCGGCCTCGTCGCCCGGAAAGTGAGATACCGAAGCGGGCTGACCAGGCCGGGGAAGCGGCCGGCCGCACCGGACTTCGTCAAGCGGGACTCCACCGCCGAGGAACCCGACCTGGTCTGGGCGGGCGACATGACGGAGATCGTCACCGAGGAGGCAAGCTCTACCTCGCCACGGTCATCGACCTGTTCTCCCGGCGCCTGCTCGGCTACGCGATGGGCGCCCACCACGACGCGGACCTCGTCGTGGCCGCGCTGAACATGGCAGCGGCCACCCGCGGCGGTGACGTCCGCAGCGTGATCTTCCACTCGGACCGCGGAAGCGAGTACGCCTCACGGAAGTTCGCCCGAGCCTGCCGCCGGCTGGGAGTGACGCAGTCCATGGGCCGGGTCGGCTCGTGCTTCGACAACGCCGTCAGCGAGGCTTTCAACAGTGTCCTCAAGGTCGAGTACGTCCACCGGCACACCTTCGCCACCCGCACCGGGGCCCGAATCAGGATCGCCACCTGGATCACCGACTTCTACACACCCGCCGACTACACAGCGTGTGCGGGTTCAAGAGCCCGATCGACTACGAGAACGAGTACTGGGCCAGCCTCACCATGAGACTGGCTGCATAGGAAGGACTCCGCAGTTCGAGGGGATTGACAGTCGGCATCTCACCGCGGAGCAAGCACGGAACTCTCGTCCAGGGATTTACGCGCTCCCTGCCCGGGTTCTGCACTCACCAGACCGCCCTGGCACCCACAGACTGCCGGTCTCACGCAGCGTGACGATCCAAAATGCGTGCCCTTCACTGGTTGCGCGTTTGCCTCGGACAACCGGTCCGGACCGTTGCGCACGTCTGCTGGAACCTCAGGTCACAGCTCCGGCGTTGCGCACGAGATCGCGCACCTTACAGACGGGCGTCTGACCGACGGTCGCCGACACCGGTCAGGGGGCGGGGCACTCGTGGAGTGCCCCGCCCCTCTCGTATCGGGATCTGTCAGGCCGACGTCTCCGGGCGACCGGCCTCGGCCCAGTGGGTGTGGAAGGCACCGGGGCGGTCGGTGCGGCCGTAGGTGTGGGCGCCGAAGTAGTCGCGCTGGCCCTGGAGGAGGGCGGCGGGCAGGCGGCCGGCGCGCAGGGTGTCGTAGTGGGCGAGCGCGGCGGAGAAGGCCGGGACGGGGATGCCGCGACGGGCGGCGGAGGCAACGGTCTCCCGCCAGGGCACCTGCGCGTCGGTGATCTCCATGGCGAACTCCATCTCGCCGAGCAGGCTGACCAGGTCCGGGTCGGCGGCGTACGCGGCGCGGATGCGGTCGAGGAACGAGGCGCGGATGATGCAGCCGCCGCGCCAGATCCGGGCGACCGCGCCCAGGTCGATCTTCCAGCCGAACTCGCCGGCCGCGTCCAGGATCATCTTCCAGCCCTGGTCGTAGGCGATGACCTTCGAGGCGTACAGGGCGTGCTCGACCTGCGAGGTGAAGCGCGTGGCCTCGGTGCGGCTGAGCGGGGGCGTGGTGCCGCCGGGGAGTCCGGCGTACGCGGCGCGCAGTTCGCTCTGGCTGGAGGCGGCGCGGGCGAAGGTGGCCTGGGCGATGGCGGTGACCGGGGAGCCCAGGTCCAGGGCGGTCTGCACGGTCCAGCGGCCGGTGCCCTTCTGGCCGGCGGCGTCGACGACGATGTCGACGAAGGGCTTGCCGGTGGTGGCGTCGGTGTGGGCGAGGACCTCGGCGGTGATCTCGATCAGGTAGGAGCCGAGCCGGCCCTCGTTCCAGGTGCGGAAGACCTCGGCGATCTCGGCCGGGCTGTAGCCGGCGACCTGGCGCAGCAGGTCGTACGCCTCGGCGATGAGCTGCATGTCGGCGTACTCGATGCCGTTGTGGACCATCTTGACGAAGTGTCCGGCGCCGTCGGTGCCGATGTGCGTGGCGCACGGCTCCCCGTCCACCTTGGCGCTGATGGACTCGAACATGGGGCCGAGGACGTCGTACGACTCGGTCGAGCCGCCGACCATGACGGCCGGCCCGTTCAGCGCGCCCTCCTCGCCGCCGGAGACGCCGGCGCCGACGAAGTGGAGACCGCGCTCACGCAGGGCCTCCTCGCGCCGGCGGGTATCGGCGTAGTGGGCGTTGCCGCCGTCGATGATCATGTCGCCGGGCTCCAGGAGCGGGGCGAACTCGTCGATGACGGCGTCGGTGACCGCGCCCGCCTGCACCATGATCATCAGTCGGCGGGGGCGTTCGAGCGCGGCCACGAAGTCCGCGGCCGACTCGGCGGGGACGAAGGTGCCCTCGTGGCCGAACTCCTCGACGAGCGCGCGGGTGCGTCCGGCGGTGCGGTTGTGGACGGCGACGGTGTAGCCGTTGCGGGCGAAGTTGCGCGCGAGGTTGCGGCCCATCACGCCGAGGCCGGTGACGCCGATGGCGGCGGTTGCGTTCACGAGGTACGTCCCTAGGATCGGTGGCGTGGTCGGAGGGGCGCGCGGCCCCCGGTACCCCCAGGTACGGACCGTCGGCCGGTTCTTCTCGATCCCTCACCGATTCCTTGCGCCGATCGGTCCCACCGAGCCTCCCGGGCCGGACGAACCGGCCGGACCGCCCCACCGCCCGAGCAGCCGCTACCGGCGCCGCCAGGGCAGCACCGCGGGGTCGGACTCGGCGCCTTCGGCCCGGTGCAGGGCCTCGCTGATCGCCTCACCGATCTCCGCGAACTGGCGCACCTGCTCGGGGGTGAGGACGTCGAACACCGCCCGGCGCACGGCCTCCACATGACCGGGGGCGACCTCCTCCAGCAGGGCCTTTCCCTCGCCGGTGAGGAAGGCGAGCTGGCCGCGGCCGTCGGCGGGGTCCTCCCTGCGGTCCACGAGGCCGACCTCGCGCAGCCGGTTCACCGCGTGGGTGAGCCGACTGCGCGTGATCTTCAGACGCTCGGCGAGCTCCGACATGCCGAGGGTGGTGTCGGGGGCCATGGAGAGGTAGGCCAGCAGGCTGTAGTCGGCGTGCGTCATCCCGGCATCGCGCCGCAACTGCCGGTTGAGGTAGTCGACGAGCAGCGTGGAGAAGTCGACGTAGGCCAGCCAGGCTCGTCGTTCGTCGGCGTTGAGCCAGCGGGGCGTCGTGGACATGAGCACACATTACCCACGACAACGGCTGTTTGATTTTTCAATCACTAAGAGAAGGGCACCCACGGGCACCTCGGCCAGGCGGTCCACCTGGTCGGGGTCCGAGGACCAGCGCTTGGGTCCGATCGGCCCGGCGCCTTCGCCGTACGGTTCGCCGGCCCAGGTCCGGCGCAGCGGGGCCATCCGTTCGTCGAGGCGGCGGCCCGCCGGCGGAGATCGATGCCCGCGGCCGGACAGTCGTCCTCACGACCGCCGATGCCGATGCCGATGCCGAGCGTGAACCGGCCGCCCGGCACACGGTCCGGGGTCGCGGTCCGCTTGGCCGGCAGGGCCGTGTTGTGGACGGGCGCGATCAGCACCTCGGTCTGCACACGGATGCGGGAGGTCGCGCCGGCGAGCGCCGCCAGGGTGACGAGGGGTTCGGGGGTGTGGAAGACCAGCCGGCGGGTGAGGTCGGTGAGCGTGCGCGTCCGCAGGCCGGCCGCGCTCCGCTCGGGGGCCGCCGCGGTGGTGGCCGCCTCAGGCGCGTCGGCCACCGCCGCCGGGGCCTGGGCCCGCGCCGGCTCCGTCGCCGGTCGAGCAGGCCGAGCGAGGTGAACAGCCCCGCGTCGGCACGCCGGGCCCAGCTCAGCAGCAGTGCGGTGTCGTCGATGGGGAGACCGAGACCGATCTTCGTGGGCGCAATCCTCCGGAGGGCATGACGACAGAGACTGCCGCCCCCTCCCTGGCCCCGCGCGCTCCGCGCGGACCTGCTCCCGTTCTGCGGCGTTGGTCACAGAGAGCTGTTTCTTCGGAGTGCGGAGACCGTAACGGGGCAACTGATCCTCCGCAGACCCTTTTCCGCGCGATGCCCGCCCGGGCGGGTTCCGTGGACCTGCGGGATCGCCGAGCGCCCCGCAGCACCGTCCAGGCTGTCGTCCGTGACCGGCGGAGGCTGCGTGCCCGCCACCGCCGGTCGGTGAGACTGCCGGTCAACTGGTGGCGCAGGCACCGCCGTTGAGGGTGAACGCAGTCGGTGCGGTGTTGGTCGCGCCCTTGCTGCCGATGAAGCCGACGGTGACCGAGCCGCCGGCGGGGACGGTGGAGGTGTAGGAGGCGGGGGCGACGCTCACCGTGCCGCCGCTCTGGGTGGCGGTCCCGCCCCACATGTTGGTGACGGTCTGACCGTCGGCGAACGCGAAGACCAGCTTCCAGCCGCTGATGGCGGAGGCGCCGGTGTTGCGCAGCGCGATCTCGCCCTGGAAGCCGCCCGGCCACTCCCCCACGACGCGGTAACCGACGGAGCAGGCCACAGCCGGCGCGCTGCCGGTGGTGACGTTCACCGTGGCCGAGCGGGCGGAGCGGTTCCCGGCGGCGTCGCGTGCGTAGACGGCGAAGGTGTACGCGGTGTTAGCCGTCAGGCCGGTCACGGTCGCGGTGCTGGTGGTGGACGCGGCGACATCGGTCTCGGTCGTTCCGCTGATCCGTACGACGTCGTAGCCGGCGACGCCGACGTTGTCGGTGGCGGCGGTCCAGGTGAGGGTGGCGGAGGTGGCCGTCACGGCGGAGGCGGCCGGGGTGCCGGGGGTGGTCGGTGCCTGGGTGTCGCCCGGGGTGCCGCCGCCGAAGATCGTGGCTTCCTTGGCGGTCTGGGCGATGCCGTTGACGCCGTTGAAGACGCGCTGGCCCCACGAACTGAGCTGCGTGGGATCGAAGTTGAGCGTCAGGTCCAGGACCGGGTCGGTGTTGCCGCTCCAGGACCAGGCCAGGTAGCCGAGCCCCAGCTGCTGGGCGGTGGCCATCATGGTGTCCTCGTCGGGGTCGCCCCACTGGTCGGCGGGGCCGCCGAACTCACCGATGAGGATGGGGAGTTTAGCGTTGACGAAGGCGTTCAGGTAGTCGGTGATCTCCGCCGCGGTGTCGTAGACGCTGTACATGTGGATCGAGAAGATCAGGTTGCCGGTGGGGTCGGCCGCGTAGACGGACTGAGCGTTGGCACGCATGACGCCCTGAAGGTCCTGGCCCCAGTTGGGCGCGTCCACCATGATCGTGTGCTCGAAGCCGGCGTTGCGCAGTTTCTTGATCGCGGCGGTCGTGGGGGCGGTCCACCCCTCGGGGCTGGTGTTGCCCCAGGGCTCGTTGCCGATGTTGACGATGATGTAGTTCTCCTGGCCGGCGAGCACGTCCTTCAGACCGATCCAGTAGTCGGCCGCCTGGTCGAGCGTGCCGGCCGCGCTGTCCTCGCCGTAGCCGGTGGTGTCGTGCACCTCCAGAACACAGATGAGCCGGTTGGCCTTGCACTGGGCGACGACGTTCGCCACGTCGGCGGCGCTGTTGGCGCTCCAGCGGTGGCCGTCGGCGAGGACCACACGCACGGTGTTGGCGCCCATCGCCTTGATGTCGGCGAGCGACTGCTGCGTCCGGCCCTGATACCAGGTGTGGGCGTGGTTGACACCGCGCATGACGAAGTCGTTCCCGTTGCCCTCGACCAGGCGGCCGTTGCTGATGTGGAGGCCGGTGGCGAGGGTGCCGGACGACCGGGCCGGGGCCGGGGGCTGGGCCTGCGCGACGGCCGGGCAGAGAGCACCGACGAGGACCATCAGGCCGAGGAGGGCCGCGAGCCTGGTCAGCAGGCTGGTCAAGGGGCGTGTGCGCGGCGTGCGTCGTAACGTGCTGCTTGTCGTGCTTCTTGTCGTTCTCACTGCGACTCCAGAAGTGAGGCCAAGAAACGGGTGTGTGGGAGCGCTCCCATAAAGCCATCGCGTCAAGTACACGTCAAGACATCGCGCACGGAGATAAAGAAGGGGCAGTATCGCTCGGCCATGCGGTACTGCCCCGTGCCGGTGTCAGGCGAGGGTGACCTCGACGGGCAGCTTCTTGATGCCGTTGACGAAGTTGGAGCGCACGCGCGGGACGTCGCCGGCCAGGCGGATGTCGGCGAGGCGGGGAACGAGTTCCTCGAACATGATGCGGATCTCGGTGCGGGCGAGCAGGTTGCCCAGGCACAGGTGGGGGCTGCCCTTGCCGAAGGTGACGTGGTCGTTGTGCTGCCGGGCGACGTCGAAGTCGTAGGGGTTGCCGAAGACCTCCTCGTCACGGTTGCCGGAGGCGAACCACATCACGACCTTGTCGCCCTCCTTGACCCGCTTGCCGCCGAGTTCGACGTCCCGGGTAGCGGTGCGCCGGAAGTGGTAGACGGGTGAGGCCCAGCGCAGGAACTCCTCCACCGCGGTGGGGATCAGGGACGGGTCGTCCTTGAGCCGGGCCAGCTGCTCGGGGTGCTGGAGGAGGGCCAGCATCGAGTGGGTGATGGTGTGCCGGGTGGTCTCGTTGCCGGCCACGACCAGGAGCAGGAAGTAGCTGTCGAAGTCCTGCGGCGAGAGCGGGACTCCGTCGCGCGGGGTGGTGTTGACGAGCTTCGAGACCAGATCGCTGCCCTCACCCCCTCGCCGCTGACGTGCCAGCTCCCGGCCGTACTCGAAGACTTCGAGCGAGGCGGGCGAACGGAACGGCAGGTCGCGGTACTTCTCGCTCTCCGCGCTGTACAGCAGGACGTCCGCGTAGTCGGGGTCGGTGTTGCCGATGATGCGGTTGCCCCAGTCGATGAGCTGCTGGTTGTCCTCCGGCGGGACGTCCAGCAACCGGGCCAGCACGTTGATGGGGAAGTCGGCGGACACCTCCTTGACGAAGTCGAAGCTGCCCTTGGCGAGGGCCGCGTCCAGTGTCTTCGCCGTCAGACCGCGCAGGAAGTCGGCGTAGCTGTTGATGACACCGGCGCCGAACTGGCGCTGGATCACGCTGCGCAGGGCCCGGTGGCGGACGCCGTCCAGCTCCAGGATGGAGGCGCGCTTCTTGATCTGGTCGTCGTCGACCTCTTCGAGATTGACGAACCTGGTGGAGGTGAAGGTCTCGGCGTCGCGGTCCACGCGGGCGATGTCGGCGTGCCGGGTCACCGCCCAGAAACCGGAGTTGGGGGCCTCCTCGGGCTGCCAGTGCACCGGGTCCTCGTGGCGCAGGGTGTGGAACATGCGCCAGGGGGTGACCCCGTCGGTGAAGTTGTCCAGGTCGGCGAGGTCGACGTCGGCGAGCGGCATGGGTTCGCTCACGGCGGGGGTCAGGATCTCGGTCATGCGTGGCTCCAAGAGGGCACAGATGTCACAGCGGTCACGGCCGTCATGGCAGTCACGTCTGTCGTGGCTGTCGTGGCCGTCACGTCTGTCGTGGCTGTCACAGGTGGTTGGCGTACTCGGTGAACTCCCAGTCGGTGACGTGCCGTTGGAAGCGTTCGACCTCGTTGCGCTTGTAGGTGAGGAAGGAGCTGGTGAAGCCCTTGCCGAGGAGGTCGGTCAGGGCGGTGTCCGCCTCCAGCGCGTCGAGCGCGTCGGACAGGTCCATGGGCAGGACGGTCGCCTTCGCGGTGTCGTAGCCGTAGCCCTCCAGCGGCGCGGGCGGCTCCTCGCCTGCCTCGATACCGAGGAGGGCGGCTGCGACGGTACCGGCGATCAGCAGATAGGGGTTGGCGCCGGCGTCGCCGAGCCGGAGTTCGAGGCGGGCGCCGGAGCCGCGCTCGGGCGGGACGCGGACCATCGCGCTGCGGTTGTCCAGGCCCCAGTCGACCAGCCAGGGCGCGAGGGTGTCGGGGCCGAAGCGTTTGTAGGAGTTGACGGTCGGGTTGGCCAGCGCGGCAAGGGCGGGGGCGTGCGCGAGGACACCTGCGACGGCGTGCCGGGCATGGGCGGACAGTCCGTAGGCGCCCGCTGGGTCGTCGAAGGCGTTGCGGCCCTCGGCGTCCTCGCACGACAGATGGAGGTGGAAGCCGGAACCGCCGGCGTCGTTGAAGGGCTTCGCCATGAAGGTGGCGAGCCGGCCCTCCCGGCGGGCCAGCTCCTTGATCGCGGCCTTGAAGCGGAAGGCCCTGTCGGCGGCCGACAGCGCCTCCGAGTGCAGGAGGTTGATCTCGAACTGGCCACCGTCGAACTCGTGGTTGCCGCTGAGCACGTCGATCTTCAGATCCCGGACGTGCCGCAGGGTGCGCAGCAGGTGGTTGTCGGGGTCCGCGCGCAGTCCCGCCGTGTAGACGACGCCGCGGTCCCGTGCGTAGCGGCGCCAGCCGCCGGCCGGGTCCGGTTCGCACAGGAAGTACTCCAGCTCGGGTCCGACGACCGGTCGCAGGTCCCGCTCCCGACATCGCGCGAGGACGCCCCGCAGCAGGTCACGGGGCGACTCCGGGGCGGGAGCCCCGGTGGCGGGGTCGACGACGTCCGCGAGACAGGTGGCGACACCGGGCTCCCACGGGAGCGCGACCAGCGTGTCGAGGTCCGGTCGTACGGTGATGTCCGGCAGGCCCGCGTCCAGGCCTCCCTCGACCGGTACGACGTCACCCTGCGGGCTCGTGTGGTAGACGGCCCGGCAGAAGGCGAGCCCGTGCTCCATGGCACGGGGCAGTGCCTCCAGCAGCACGTCACGGGCGCGGTCGGTGCCCATGAGATCGGGATAGGTCACCCGGACCACGTCGATGCCGTCGGCGGCGAGCCGCTCCATGGACCGGCGGATGTCTGGGGTGTCGTGAGCGCTCACCGATTCTCCTCGGGCGGATTGGACGGGTGGCGAGAAGGCGACGCCGGCCGGGGGCGAGAGGGAGGGCCACTCCGGCATGTCGTTTGAACCCGAACGGTAGGGACGGTGTCCGCCGTCCCGCAAGGGGGCGCCCCTAAAAATTTATCCACCTGGACAGGTATTGACCAGGGTCGAGCGGCTTCCTATGTTGTTTGAAGCCAAACGAGTCAGGGGTGCGGCTCCTCCGCACCCCTTTGGCCGGGGCCCGGCCGCGGCATCGCAACGCTGTCGGGCCCCTCTCCCCCGCTCTTCGCCCCGCTCCGACGCCCTCACCCTCTGGAGGAACGGCCATGAAGGTCGTCGTCGACATGAACAAGTGCCAGGACCACGGCCAGTGCGTCTTCGCGGCCCCGGACGTCTTCTCGCTGGACGCCGACGGTCGCCTGGCCTACGCCCCCGACCCCGACGACGCGCTGCGCGACGAGGTCGAGGAGGCCGCGGACGTGTGTCCGCTCCAGGCCATCCGGATCGAGGACTGAGGCCCCATGACCGGAACCGCCACCGGACGCATCGTCGTCGCGGGCGCCTCGATGGGCGGTCTGCGCGCCGCCGAACAACTCCGCGCGGCGGGCTGGACCGGCGCCGTCACGGTCGTCGGGGACGAACCCCACATGCCCTACAACCGGCCGCCCCTGTCCAAGGAGGTGCTGGCCGGGAAGGCGCCGTTCGAGTCGCTGGCCTTCACCCCGAAGGCGGCCGCCGCCGACGTGGAGTGGAGGCTCGGCACGAAGGTGGTCGCGGCCCGCCTCGACCGGCGGACCGCCACACTCGACGACGGTTCGTCGCTGCCCTACGACGGGCTGGTCGTCGCCACCGGGATGCGGCCCCGGCGGCTGCGCTGTCCGGGCCCGCTCACCGGCCGCCACACCGTCCGCACGCTCGCCGACGCCCAGGGGCTGCGCCGGGAACTGACCCGGCCCGGTGTCCGTGTGGTCGTGGTCGGGGCCGGTTTCATCGGCTGCGAGGTCGCCGCGACGGCCGTCGGCCTGGGCGTCACCGAGGTGACGGTCGTCGATCCGCTGCCGTTGCCCATGGTGGGCCCGCTGGGCGAACTGCTCGCCCGTGCTCTGCTGAAGCGACACGAGGAGCGCGGAGTGCGCTTCGCGCTCGGCGTCGGCGTGAGCGGCTTCGAGGGCGACGGCGGGGGTCAGGGTGTCGGCGGTGCGGACGGGGGCCGGGTCACCGGTGTGCGCCTGGCCGACGGTCGCGTGCTGCCCGCCGACGTCGTGGTCGAGTCGGTCGGCTCGGTCGCCAACGTCGAGTGGCTGGACGGCAACGAGCTCGACCTCACCGACGGTGTGCTCACCGACGAACACCTGCGGGTCGGGGGACGTCCTGAGGTGGTCGCGGTCGGCGACGTGGCCCGATTCCCCAACGCCCGCTACGACGGCGTACCCCGCAGGGTCGAGCACTGGTCCATCCCCACCGACACCGCCAAGCACGCGGCGAAGGCCCTCGTCGCCCATCTCAGCGGCACCGAAGGGGAGTCGACTCCGTTCGCCCCGCTGCCCACGTTCTGGAGCGACCAGCACGAGTTCCGGTTGCAGTCCTTCGGGGCGCCGGTGCTCGGCCGGGACGACGTCCGTGTCCTGGACGGCGACCCGGACGGGGACGTCCTCGTCGGCTACCACGTCGACGGCCGGCTGGTCGGTGTCGTCGCGCTCGGCGGCCACACCACCGCCATGGGCGCCGCCCGTTACCGCGCCCAGCTGCTGAAGCAGCCCGCTCTCACTTCGTAAGGAGCCTCAAGTGACCAGAGTCCGCGGTTACTTCCATCCCAAGACGGCGAGCGGTGGCTCGTCGCTCGTCCCCGCCCCGCCCTGGCGCTACTCCGGCGATCTGCTCACCGTCGAGTACCGCACGGATCCCTCGCGGGTGCGTGAACTGCTGCCCGAGCCACTGGAGTTGGCCGACGAGGATCCTGGCGCGGTGGCGCTGATCTGGGCCGACTGGCAGTCGTGCTCGGCGGCGGGGGCGGAGCTGCTCGATCCTGTGCTGGCGCAGTACAAGGAGGCGTTCGCGGTCGTCCGCTGCAGGTACCGGGGGCAGACCTACTCGCGGTGTGTGTACATCTGGGTCGACAAGGACTTCGCCATCGCGCGGGGGCTGCACCAGGGGTATCCGAAGAAGCTGGGCTCGATCCACCAGACCCGCCCGCACCCGTACGGACCCGCCCCGCGCATCGAGGCGGGCGCCCGCTTCGGGGCCACCCTCGCCGCCGCGGACCGGCGCCTGGCCCAGACCGTTGTCACCCTGCGCGAGCCGTCCGAGACGAACGGGTTCGTCAATGGGCATGCCATGGCTCATCACCGGTGGCTGCCTTCGATCGAGAAGGGGAAGGGGCTTGCGCTGGATGAGCTGATCGAGTCGGGAGCGGCTTCTTTCGAGGGCGGGCAACCGTGGGTCGGTGACGCCGAGTTGGAGCTTTTCGAGGCGCCGACCGAGGAGTTGGCCCGGTTGGAGATTCGTGAGCCCATTGCCGCGTATTACCGGCAGGTGGGGGTTGTCTGGGATGGGGGGCGGCTGTTGGAGGTGGGGACTTCAAAAGCGTCTGCCGAGTGATGTCGGTGGTCGGCCGCGGGTTCGTCGTGGCTGGTCGCGCCCACGCGGCGGAGCCGCACATGTCACGGCCCCGCCCCTGAGTAAGTCACCTCCCCCTCTGTTGTCAGGAGCCCCTCTCCCATGTCCCACACCATCAGCGTCGGCGGTGTTGCCGTCGACACCCGGCACTGGATCGGCGGTCGGCGCGTCGCCTCCGTCGAGACATTCGCCGACCACTCGCCCATCGACGGCGCCGTCCTCGGGGAGATCGCCCGTGGTGGGCCCGCCGAGGCAGAGGCCGCTGTCGCCGCTGCCAGGGCGGCGTTTCCCGGATGGGCCGCCACCTCCCGTGCCGAACGCGCCCGCGTGCTGCACGCCATCGCCGACGGTGTCGAGAAGCGGCTCGAAGAGCTCGCCATCGTCGAGACCATCGACAACGGTGCCCTGCTGCGGTCCCATCGGCGGGGTGTCATGCCCCGCGTCGCGCACAACTTCCGTTTCTTCGCGGACTGGTTGCTTTCCCTCGGTCACGAGGACTTCGAGACGCGCGGGCACACCAACCACGTCAGCTGGGATCCGGCCGGACCCTGCGTGTTGATCACCCCGTGGAACGCCCCTCTCATGCTGGCCACCTGGAAGGTCGCCCCGGCGCTCGCCGCCGGGAACACCGTGGTCCTCAAGCCCGCCGAGTGGTCCCCGCTGACCGCATCCCTGCTCGCCGACATCGCCGCCGAGGCCGGGCTGCCCGCCGGAGTGCTCAACGTCGTCCAGGGGTACGGCTCGGAGATCGGCGACGCCCTCACCTCGCACCCGGACGTGCGTCGCGTCAGTTTCACCGGATCGGTGCCGACGGCCAGGCGGATCTCCGCGTCGGCCGCCACCAACCTCACCCCGTTGAGCCTCGAACTCGGCGGCAAGTCACCCCTGTTGGTGTTCGCGGACGCGGATCTCGACCTTGCCGTCGACCTCGCGGTGGAGCAGTACGACAACGCCGGGCAGGTCTGTCTCGCCGCGACCCGGATCCTCGTCGAGGAGTCCGTCGCCGAGGAGTTCACCCGGCGCTTCGTGGCGAAGGCCTCCCGGCTCACCCAGGGCGATCCGCGGGAGGAGGCCACCGACCTCGGGCCCAACATCCATCCCCGTCAGCTGGAGAAGATCGACGGGTTCGTGCGGCGGGCGGTCGAGGCGGGTGCCCGCACCCTGCTCGGCGGGCACCGGGGGGACGGCCAGTACTACGCGCCGACCCTCCTCACCGACGTCGCCCAGGACTCGGAGATCGTGCAGGAGGAGGTCTTCGGGCCGGTGCTGACCCTCCAGACCTTCGCCGACGAGGACCAGGCCGTCCGGCTCGCCAACGACACCCGCTTCGGGCTCGCCGCCACCGTCGCCACCGGCGACCGCGAGCGCGCCGAACGCGTCACCGGCCGGCTCGTCGCCGGCACGGTCTGGGTCAACTGCTTCTTCGTCCGCGACCTCCAGGCGCCCTTCGGCGGCTCCCGCCGGTCCGGCGTGGGGCGCGAGGGCGGCACCTGGAGCTTCGACTTCTACTGCGACCTGAAGAACACCGTGACCGCGCCGACCGGATGGACCGACCATGGGTGAGATCGTCGGGGCGGGACTGCTCGCCCATGTCCCCACCATCATGCTGCCCGAGGCCGACCGGCTGGAGCTGAACGAGGGCAAGGAGATCACCCTCGTCACCGGGCTCCAGCAGCTCCGCGCAGACGTCTTCGAGCGCGATGGCGCCAACGACTACGACACCGTCGTCGTCCTCGACTCCCACTGGGCCACGACCGTCGAGTTCGTCGTCACCGCCCAGCGGCGCCGGGCCGGTCTGTTCACCTCCGAGGAACTGCCGCGCGGCATGTGCCGGATGCCGTACGACTTCCCCGGCGATCCCGAACTCGCCCACAACATCGCGAAGTTCGCCGACAAGCACGGCACGTGGATCACCCCCATCGAGGACGACTACCTGCCGATCTACTACGCCACCGTCAACCTCTGGAAGTTCCTCGGCGAGGGACTGCCCGACAAGCGGTGGGTGACCATCGGCGTCTGCCAGACCGGTGACATGGAGGACCATCTGCGGCTCGGGCGCGCGCTGGCCGACGGCATCGCCGCCACCCCGGGGCGGCGCGTACTGCTGATCGCCTCCGGCGCCCTGTCGCACACCTTCTGGCCGCTGCGCGAGATCCGCGACCACGAGGCCAGCGACCCGGTCCACATCCGTACACCGCAGGCCCGCGAGGCCGACCACGAACGCATCGCCTGGTTCAAGGAGGGCCGTCACGACAAGGTCCTCGACACGATGGACGAGTTCTGGAAGCACAAGCCCGAGGCGAGGTTCTTCCACTACCTGATGATGGCCGGCGCCCTCGGCGAGCAGGCCTGCACCGCCCGGGCCCGGCAGTACGGGGAGTACGAGAACTCCGTCGGCACCGGCCAGGTCCACCTCTGGTTCGACCGCCCGGCCGACGGCTGGACCGGCACCGGCACGCCCTCGTCCGGCGCCCCGCACCACCCCCACCGCCGTATCTGAGGAGTCACCGTCATGCCCGAGTACCGCCGCATCCTGCTCGACGGCGCCGTCGTCGACACCGTCCGGGAGGGCGACGAACTCGTCGCCGGGGACGGCCGCCGCGTCAGGACGCAGGACGCGCGGCACCTGCCGCCGGTGGTCCCCTCCAAGGTGATCGCCGTCCATCTCAACCACCGAAGCCGTGTCGACGAGTTCCGGATCGAACTCCCGGACACGCCCACGTACTTCCACAAGCCGACCTCCTCCCTCAACTCCCACCAGGGCGCGATCGTGCGTCCCGAGGGCTGCAAGTGGCTCAACTACGAGGGCGAGGTCGCCATCGTCATCGGCAGGACCGCGAGGAACATCTCCCCTGCGGAGGCGGGGGACTTCATCGCGGGCTACACCATCGCCAACGACTACGGTCTGCACGACTTCCGCGACACCGACGCCGGCTCCATGCTGCGGGTGAAGGGCTCCGACACGCTGTGCCCGCTCGGGCCCGGTCTGGTCACCGACTGGGACTTCCGTGGCAAGCGGCTGCGGACGTACGTCAACGGCGAGGTGGTGCAGGACGGTTCGACGGACGAGATGAAGTGGGACATGCACTACCTCGTCGCCGACATCGCCCGGACGATCACCCTGTACCCCGGTGACGTGCTGCTGTCCGGGACCCCGGCCAACTCCCGCCCCGTGCGGCCCGGCGATGTCGTGGAGGTGGAGGTCGAGGGCCTGGGCCGGCTCACCAACCACGTCGTCACCGGTCCGACCGCCGTCCGCGCCGACGTCGGCGCCCAGCCCACCGAGTCCGAGGAGGTGCTGTCCACCGCGCTCGGCGGCGACTGGGAGTTCCGCGGCATCCGCCCGCCCAGGCGATGAGCGCGGGCGCGTCGCGGCCCGTCCCGTGCGACGCCGCCGTCGTCCCCTCGGCGCGCGGGCGGGCCGGTAGGGTCGCCGTCATGACCGAGTCCGCCGCACACCCCGAAGGACGCGAGCCGCGCCGGCGCATGAACTACGGGGAGGGCCGGGAGGCCCTGCTCAACGCCGCCGTACGGGTCGTGGCGCGGGGCGGGCTGCGCAAGCTCACATACCGGGCCGTCGCACAGGAGGCGGGGACCACGCACGGGCTGGTCGTGCACCACTTCGGCTCGCGGGACGCGCTGATCGAGGAGGCGCTCGCCCACGCGATCCGCACCTCGCTGAGCACCAGCGCGCTCGAACCCGGCACAGGCGAGGTGGCCGACTTCTCGGCCGGGCTTTCCGAGATGGTCGTCGACGACCCGGACATACAGGCCTTCCAGTACGAGCTGCTACTGGAGTCCCGCCGCCGGCCCGAGCTGCTGCCGCAGATCAGGGCCCTGTACGACGACTACTTCGCCGCGACCGGGCGCGAACTGTCCCGGATCCTCCCCCAGGGTGCCGACCGCGCCCTGACCCGGCTGGTCTTCGCCGCCCTGGACGGGCTCGTCCTGCACCAGCTCGTCTTCGGTGAGCCCGAGGTCACCGACGGGGCCGTCGCCGAGCTGCACCGGCTGATCCGCCTGCTCCAGGCCGACGAGGACACCGGCTCGGCGTCGGAACACTGACCGGTCCGCGGTCGTCCGCGATCGTCCGTGATCGGCCCGTCCTCGGGCACCTCTTGCGCGCACCCCCTTGCCAAACGGATAGTTCCAGCCCACCATGGGGCAACTCGTTTGGCCTGAAACGACATCCCCTCTTCGCTCTCAGGCAGGTGATCCGCGTGGACAGTCAGACGGCGGTCAGGAACCAGACCGCGGCCGACGCCTCCACCGCAGGCAGGCTCAAGCCCAACTCGCTCGGCGTGCTGGGCATCCTCTTCTTCGTCCTCTCCGCCCAGGCGCCCCTCACCGGCATCGCGGGCGCCGTCCCCATCTCGGTGGCCCTCGGCAACGGGCCCGCCGCCCCCGCCGCGTACGTGGCCGCCGGCGTGATCACCCTGCTCTTCTCGGTCGGCTTCGTGGCCATGGGCCGCCATGTGGTGAACGCCGGCGCCTTCTACACCTACATAGGCAAGGGCCTCGGCCGACCCGTCGGCACCGGAAGCGCCGCGGTCGCGCTCTTCGCCTACTGCGCGATCCAGGCCGCCATGTACGGGCTGTACGGAGCGACCGTGAGCGGCCTGCTGGCGGCCCACACCGGGACGGACGTGCCCTGGTGGGTGTGTTCCCTGGTCACTATGGCGATCGTGCAGGTCCTGGGCGGCGCGGGCATCGAGATGGGCGCCAAGGTGCTGGCGGTCTTCGTGCTGGCCGAGTTCAGCATCCTGGCCGTCTTCGCCCTGGTCACCCTCTTCAAGGGCGGCGGCCCGGAAGGGCTCGGCGTCACCGAGTCGTTCTCACCGGGTGCCGCCCTGAAGGGGGCGCCGGGTGTGGCTCTGATGTTCTCCGTGGCGTCGATGGTCGGTTTCGAGGCGACCGCGATCTACGGCGAGGAGGCGCGCGAGCCCCGCAGGACGGTACCTCGGGCCACCTATCTGGCGGTCGCCCTGGTCACCGGCTTCTTCGCCTTCACCTCCTGGATGCTGATCTCCGCCTACGGCGCCTCGAAGGCGACCGCGGCGGCCGGTCAGGCGCTGGCGAGCGGCGACTCGACGAGCTTCGTCTTCGCGCCGATCGCCGACCTGTTCGGCGGCTGGGTGAACGACGTCCTGCCGGTCCTGCTGGCCACCTCGCTCTTCGCCGGCGTGCTCGCCTTCCACAACTCCGCCAACCGCTACCTGTTCTCCCTCGGCCGCGACGGGCTGCTGCCCCGCAAGCTGACGTCGCTCAACCGCCGCCACTCCCCCGGCGTGGCGGGCTGTGTGCAGACCGCCATCGCCGCCGTGCTGGTGCTCCCCTTCGCACTGACCGGCAAGGACCCGGTGCTGACGCTGTTCTCCTGGGGCAGCGGAGTGGCCGTCCTCGGGATCATGCTGCTGTACTTCCTGACCTCGGTCTCCGTGGTCGCCTTCTTCCGGCGCGAGCGCCTGGACACCCGGCCGTGGAACACGCTGATCGCCCCGGCCCTGGGCGCGCTCGGCATCGTCGGCGCGATCTGGCTGGTCGTGGAGAACTTCACCACGCTCATCGGCGGGGAACGCGGCACCGCCCTCTGGCTGGAGCTCACCGTCCCGGCGGTCCTGGCCGCCGGAGTCGTCACGGCCCGCCTGACCCGCAAGGCGGCCGTCGACGGCTGAGGCACCCACTGCGGCCCGGTTCCCGCCGGGCCGCACGGCCGGTGTCCGCCAGCGGGTCCCCGTCGGATCGGCTGCAGTCCGTCGACTGGTGTTCGTCGACTGGTGTCCGTGGGCCGGTCGCCGTCAGCCGGTTGCCGTCAGACCGTCTCGCAGGCCACCCGGTCGAGGAAACCGTCGACCAGGCGCGCCGCGTTCTCCCGGGCCGTCGGCTCCATGGCGCGGCTGCGGGCGAGCAGCGCGGCGGGGTCGACGCCGTGCCGCGCACACTGCGCCGCACCGCCGTTGTCCAGCCAGCCGCGGAGCATCCACGGCGTGATCTCCGGATGGAACTGCACACCGAGGCTCCGCCCGGCCCGGAACGCCTGTACACCCACCCCGTTGCGCGCCACCTCCTCGGCGCCGGGCGGCAGGACGCAGCGGTCGTAGTGCCACTGCATCCAGGGCCCCCGGCCCACCAGGGAGGCGTCGTGCGTGTCGATCTCGGTCCAGCCGATCTCCGGGCGCGGCGACGGCTCGACCGAGCCGCCGAGCGCACTGGCCAGCGCCTGGGCGCCGAAGCAGACGCCGAGCACCGGGACGCCGAGATGGTGGGCCTTGCGCAGCAGCGCGAGCTCGCCGCCGACCCAGCTGCCGACGGCGCCCCGGTCGTACACCGACCAGGGCGCGCCGAGCGAGACGATCAGGTCCCAGTCGGCCGCCTCGGGAAAGTCGAACGTCACGTCCGGCGCGTGATGGCGGTGTTCGGGTACGACCGTCACGGCGGTGAGCTCGTACCCGCGCTCCATGAGCCGGTCGCCGACCAGGCCCGGCTCCGTCACGTGGTCGTGCTGGACGACGAGTGCGCGCACGGCGGTCCTCCTTGACTCCTGCGAGGGGCCTCGAGCCTTGTGACGGGCCCCTCGAACGCATAACGTTTGGAACCAAATGATACTAGCGTGAAGGGAAGACCAGGCATGCCGGATCTCACCCACGACGAGTGGCTGCGCCGCGCCAAGACCTTCGAGATGTCCGGCGCCCACCACATCGACGGCGCCGACGAGGGCGGCGGCGGAGCCTCGTTCGCGGCCGTCTCGCCCCGGGACGGCCAGGTGGTCGCCCAGGTCGCCGACGGGGGCGCGGCCGAGGTGGACGCCGCCGTGGCGGCCGCCCGCCGCGCCTTCGACACCGGCCCCTGGCCGCGCCTCGCCCCCGCCGAACGCGGCCGGACGCTGATCCGGATCGCCGAACTGTTCGAGGAACGGCGGGAGGAACTCGCGCTCGCCGTCACCCTGGAGATGGGCAAACCCGTCGCCGACGCGTACGCGATCGAACTGCGGGCCCTCATCAACACCTTCCGCTGGTACGGGCAGTTGGCCGACAAACTCACCGACGAGTCCCCACACACCGCTCCCGACGCGCTCGCCCTGGTCACGCGGGAGCCGACCGGGGTCGTCGGCGCGGTCGTGCCCTGGAACTTCCCCCTCACGCTGGCGGGCTGGAAGGTCGCCCCGGCGCTGGCGGCCGGCTGCACGGTCGTGCTCAAGCCGTCGGAGAACTCGCCGCTGTCCGCCCTGCTGCTGGGCCGGATCGCGACCGAGGCCGGGCTGCCGCCGGGCGTGCTCAACGTGGTCAACGGCGACGGGCCGGTGGCCGGCCGGGCCCTCGGCCTGCACCCGGACGTCGACGTGCTGGCCTTCACCGGCTCGGCCGCCGTCGGCCGGCACTTCCTGCGCTACGCGGCCGACTCCAATCTGAAGCGCGTCTGGCTGGAGCTGGGCGGCAAGTCCCCGAACATCGTCCTTCCCGACGCCCCCGACCTGGACAAGGCCGCGGCCACCGCCGCCTGGGGCATCTTCTTCAACCAGGGCGAGATGTGCACCGCCCCGTCCCGGCTGCTGGTGCACTCCTCCATCGCCGAACGCGTCACCGAAGCCGTCGTCGCACGGGCCCGGGAGCTGCGCGTCGGCGACCCTCTCGACCCCGCCACCGAGATGGGCGCGCTGGTCGGCGAGGCCCACCTGGAACGCGTACGCGGGCATGTCGGAACCGGGCTCGCCGAGGGCGCCCGGCTGCGGACCGGCGGCGAGCGCGTCCTCGCCGGCACGGGCGGCAGCTATCTGGAGCCGACGGTCTTCGACCGGGTGGACCCCGGCATGCGGCTGGCCCGGGAGGAGATCTTCGGCCCCGTGCTGTCCGTGCTCGCCTTCGACGACCTCGACGAAGCGGTCCGGCTGGCCAACGCCACCGAGTACGGGCTCGCCGCCGGCCTGTGGACCTCCGACCTGTCCACCGCGCACCGGGTCTCGCGGGCGCTGAAGGCCGGCACGGTGTGGGTCAACTGCTACGAGGAGGGCGACCTGACCGTGCCCTTCGGCGGCATGAAGCAGTCGGGCAACGGCCGCGACAAGTCCGTGCACGCCGTCGAGAAGTACACCGAACTCAAGACCACCTGGATCCAGTTGTGACCCGCCCTCTGATAGCGGTCCCCGCCCGCTTCGCCGCCACCACCTCGGCGCTGCGCTACGCGGCCGAGGTCAACGCCCGTGCCCTGCTGGAAGCGGTGTGGCGGGCCGGCGGCGAACCGGTGAGCATCCATCCGGTGGACACCGAGGTCGCCCAGCGGCTCACCCGCTTCGACGGCGTCCTGCTCCCCGGCGGCGGCGACCTCGCCCCGCACCGCTACGGCGCCACCAGCGCTCACCAGAGCGTCTACGACGTCGACGACCTCCAGGACGCCTTCGACCTCGAAGTCGCCCGCCACACACTGGAGTCGGGCCTGCCCCTGCTCGCGCTGTGCCGGGGACTACAGGTCGTCAACGTCGCCCTCGGCGGCACGCTGGAGCAGGACATGGGCGGTCCGGAGCGCGAGCACCGGCACGTCGTGCACCCGGTGGAGATCCGGCGCGGCACCCTCCTGGAGCAGGCGATGGGCTCGGAGAAGGCGGAGGTCTCCTGCTACCACCACCAGCGGGTCGACCTCCCGGGCAAGGGCCTGGAGATCACCGCCCGGGCCTCCGACGGCACCGTCGAGGGGCTCGAACTCCCCGACGCCCGCGGATGGTTCACAGCCGTCCAATGGCACCCGGAGGACACCGCCCACGAGGACCCCGCCCAGCAATCACTCTTCGACAACCTGGTCCAAGCCGCCCGCAACGGTCGCTGAGACGGGTGCTCTTCGCGCCCCTGAGGGGGCAACCGGCCCGCCTGCGGCGGGCCCCTTCGGCGGCCCGGTGCTCAGGTGCCCTACGGGCGGGGTCGCGTCAAGCGCCCGGTCAGGGCAGGACCTTACGGGCGGATCGCTGCCGGCGGCCGTGGCTCACCCGCTCCGCGGCAGGTCACTTCAGGAACCGGGCCCCGGAGGCCTCAACCCGGGTCGCTGTGGTCCCTTGCCTCGCGGCGCACGGACCGACCCAGGTTGCTTCCTGGCCCCACGGGACGGGAACGGTGGGCGGGCCGCCCGGCCGCCCGGCCGCCCGGCCGCCCGGGGCGGGTGCGAGCGACCGGCCGGCAGGGCGCTATGGACACCCTGGGGCGCTGTCGGCCTGGGGCCGTGGCTCGGGTGGCATAGGGCCATGGCTCAGGCGGCTTGGGGCCATGGCTCAGGCGGCGTGGGGCCGCGGCTCAGGCGGGCCTGGGGGCCGCTGGCCCGGGCGGCGCAGGGGCCACGGCTCAGGCGGGCCTGGAGGCCGCTGGCCCGGGCGGCGCAGGGGCCACGGCTCAGGCGGGCCTGGAGGCCGCTGGCCCGGGCGGCGCAGGGGCCACGGCTCAGGCGGGCCTGGAGGCCGCTGGCCCGGGCGGCGCAGGGGCCACGGCTCAGGCGGGCCTGGGGCCACGGCTCAGGTGGCCTGGGGGGAGCAGGGTGGTCGGGGTCAGGACTTTGGGCGGCGGCCGCTGCGGCGGGGGGCCGGTTCCGCGCCGTCGAGGAGGGTCGCGCGGCGTTCCTCGCCCTCCTCCTCGACCTGGCGGACCACGCGGCGCAGCCCGTCGGCGACGGTCCGGCACTCCTCGTCGCTGAGCCGGCTCGCCACGAAGGCCTCCTCCTCGTTGAAGGCCGGGAACAGCCGCTGCATCAGCGCCTCCCCCTCGTCGGTGAGGCTCAGCAGGACGAGCCTGCCGTCGGCGGGATGCCCGGCCCGCCGGACGAGCCCCCGCCCCTCCAGCGTCCGCGACACGCCGGTGAGCGTGCCCTTGGAGATCCCCGCCTCCTCCGCGACGTGGCGGGTCTCCGACTCACCCCACACCCACACCACCCACAGCACGACGAACGCCGTCCACGTCAGGTCGGAGCCGCGCAGCACGGAGTTCTCCAGGTGCTGCCGTACCGCCGAGGCGGCGCGGTAGATGTTGGCGACGACGGCCATCTGCTCCCGCCGCAGCGGAATGCCGCCGAGCTTGGCCTCGGCGAGCTTCTCGGCTTCGGCGATGGATCGCTGGCCGGGCATCGGCACACTCCTTCGGCCACTTGGTTCGTGGATCGTCGTGTTGTTCGGACTCAAATTGTACGAAACGACAGGGCCACGGGGAGTGGACGCCGCAGACGAGGTGGCGCCTCAGGCGGTGAGCGCCTCGACTCGGCGCATCACGTCACGGCAGAACGCGCCGACCCCGGCCGGGTCGTCGATGAACTGGTTCGGTTTGACGCAGAACGTGGTGAAGCCCTGCTCCAGCTGCTCCGGGATGCCCGCGAGCGCCGCGCCGAGGTCCGCCGTGGAGTGGTCGTCGGGGAAGGCCGCCTGGGTGCCACCGATCATCTCCAGGTCGGCGACGTCCCGGCCGGCAGCGGCCATGGCCTCCTCGAGCGCACGCATGTCCTGCGGTGTCGGCCGCCCCAGCGGGTGGAAACCGTGGCCGTGGCGCACGAGCCTGCGCAGGACGGGACCTCCGAGTCGCCGGCCGCCGAACCAGAGTCGCGGCCCGTCGGAACGGAACGCCTTGGGCTCGAAGTAGACGTCCCGGAACGGGTAGTGCTCGCTCTCGTGCGAGATCGGCGACGCTCCCCAGGCCTTCGCCCAGACCTCCAGGTGCTCGTCGAGCAGCCGCCCGCGGCGCCCGAACGGCACGCCAAGGGCGTCGTACTCGTCGCGGCTCCAGCTCACCGTCGGCTGCACCAGCAGCCGTCCCTCGCTGATCAGGTCGAGGGTGCCCAGCTCCCGGGCCATCAGCAGCGGATGACGCAGGGGTGCCAGGACCGCGGCGGCGGCCAGCCGCAGCCTCTCGGTGACGGAGGCGATGGCGGCGAGCAGCAACAGCGAGTTGGGCCAGGGGGTGTAAGGGTCCTGGTTGCCCGGCAGGGCGTAGTCGCGGGGGTTGCCCATGACGCCGTCGGCGGCCGCGTCCGGACCGAGCACGATGTGCTCGCTGACCATGACGGAGTCGAAGCCGGCGTCCTCGGCCTCGCGCGCCCACCGGACGGCGGCGGGCAGGTCGGCCCGGCCGCCGGTGAGCGTCCAGTTCTCACTGAGGACGAGCAGCATGCGGGGTGCGGCGGTCGTTTTCTGCGTGGTGGTCATGTCCTGCGCTCCCCTCCTCAGCGCTCGTGCACGACGTGGCCGTCGAACACCGTCAGGTCGACCTCGGCGTCCGTGATGGTGTGCGGGTCCCGGTCCAGCAGGGGGCGGTCCAGGACGCACAGGTCGGCGACCTTGCCGACCTCGATGGACCCCTTCCAGCCCTCGGCGAAGTCCTGTCGGGCCGGGTTGACCGTGTAGGAGCGCAGGGCCTCGGCCAGCGACACGCACTGCTCGGGACCGCTCTGCCTGCCGCTCGCCTTGGACTCGCGCAGCAGCATCGCGGTCACCCCCTGCCGCCAGTCGGGCCGCGTGATCGGCGCGTCGGAGCTGGCGCACACCGTCACCCCGGCCTCCACGGCGGACCGCACAGGCCACTGGTAGGCGGAGCGCTCGGGGCCGACGACCTCGTCCATCAGGTCGGAGATGGTCCACTTGATGGCCGGGTTCATGTTGACGCCGTAGCCGTGGGCGGCCAGCCTGGCGAGGCTGCGCGCGCCGATGAAGTCGCCGTGGATGACGTAGTGCCGGGCGTCGGGCCGCGGTGCGGCGGTGTTCGCGGCGACGAACGCGTCGACGACCTCGTCGATCGCCCGGTCGCCGGTGACGTGCACACCGAGCTGGAAGCCGGCCTCGTGGGCGACGCGGATCATCTCGCGCAGCTCCTCGCTGCGCAGCGCGGGCGTGTCGCCGTGTACGCACAGCGCGCCGTGGCCGCCGTCGGCGTACGGCTCGTTCATCCACGCGGTGCGGTTGGGCGGCACGCCGTCGGCGAAGATCTTGACGCCGATGGCGTTCAGCAGGCGCGGGTCCGCCGACTCGGGACGGCGCAGTTCGGCCAGTCCCTTGCGCACGTCGTCGGCCGAGCCGCCCATCGGAGCGGGCAGCAGCAGGACGCTGACCCGGGCCTGGAGTTCGCCGTCGGCCGCGAGGTCGGCGTAGGCGGTCCAGTTGTCGGTGCTCAGCCCGCCGAAGAGGGAGGTGGCGCCGCCCGGGCCCAGGCCGGGCTCGGTGTAGCTGGTGATGCCGCGGGAGTGGAGTTCGCGCACCACGCCCTGGATGGCCTGCCGGCGCTGGTCGACGGTGGGCGAGGGCAGACCGGCGTTGACGAGTTCCTGGGCGGCCTCGCGCAGGATGCCGGTGGGCCGGCCGTCGGGGTCGGTGTCGATGACGCCGCCGGGCGGGGGCACGCTGGCCGCGTCGATGCCGCAGTGACGCAGGGCGGCGCTGTTGACCCACACGAGGTGTGAGGAGAAGTGGGTCAGACAGACCGGGTTGTCGGGTGCGACGGCGTCCAGGTCCCTGCGGTGCGGGAAGCGCCGCGGGTCGGCGAGACACTCGGCCAGGTAGCCGCTGTCCCAGCCCAGCCCGATGATCCAGTCACCGGGCCGGGCCGTGCGAGCCGCCCGCCCCACGGCGTCGGCGATGTCGGCGATCGACCCGACCGCCGGGTGGCCGACGTCGAGGGCGAACGGCGGCTTGGTCATGCCGTACGCGGCACCGTGCAGGTGGGAGTCGTTGATGCCGGGCAGCACGGTCCGGCCGCCGAGTTCGACGAGCCGGGTGCCGGGTCCGGCCAGGGCGCGCATCTCCGTGTCACTGCCGACGGCGACGATGTCCCGGCCGCGCACGGCCACGCCCTCGGTCACGGTGAAGTCGCCGTCGACGGTCAGGACCTGGCCGCCGGTCAGGACGAGGGAGGGGGCGCTGTCGTTCACTTGGGTCCTCTCGGAGTGGGGCGTCGGAATGTGGGGGGCGAGGGTCATCGGGTCAGGCGGGGGCCGAAGCAGGCGAGCGCCGCGCCCGCGACCAGGGCGGTGCCCTGGGCCATCTGCTGCCAGAACGTCGGCACACTCAGCAGTGTCAGGCCGTTCTGCAGACAGCCGAGGAACAGCACGCCGAGCAGGACGCCGAAGACCGAACCGGAGCCGCCGGTGAGCGCGACGCCGCCGAGGAGCACGGCGGTGAGCACGGTCAGTTCGAATCCGGCCCCCGAGGTGCCCGCGACGACGCTGTCCAGCACCGACGCCTTGATCGCCCCGGCCAGGGCCGCGGCCACGCCCGTGACGACGAACAGCGCGAACGGCGTACGGCGGACGCCGACGCCGGAGAGGTAGGCGGCCTCCCGGTTGACGCCGATCGCGAAGACGTGCCGTCCGGCCGGGGTGAGCGCCAGGAACAGCGCGCCCGCGACGAGAACGAGAGCGGCGAGGACGACCGGCGCGTCTATCCCGGCGATCCGTGACCCGCCGAGCCAGGCGAACCCGGAGCCGAAACCGCTCAGCGGCAGCGGAAAGAGCTGCTGCGCGAAGCCGCGTACCGCCGTCAGCATGCCCAGCGTCACGATGAACGCGGACAGCCCCAGGTAGCAGCAGAGCACGCCGTTCACGGCGCCGACCGCAGCCCCCGCCGCCAGCGCGCCGAGCACGGCGACGACCGGCTGCTGGTGCTGCTGGCCGGCGAGCCAGCCGGCCACCAGTCCGCCGAGGGCCAGGGTGGAGCCGACCGAGAGGTCGAGGTAGCCGCTGATGACCAGCAGGGCCAGCGGGACGGCCACGATGGCGAGGGTGGCGGCGTCGGTGGCGATCCCGCGCAGGTTGCCGGCGTCCAGGAAGCTGCTGGTCGTCAGCTGGAAGACCAGCACCATCACGGCGAGCACGAGGAGCAGCGGATGCCGCCGGACGGCGGTCAGCGCGGTGTCCGCCGCCGTGCGCGGGGACGGCGGGACGCGGCCGGCGGAGGCGGGGGTCGGGGTCGAGGGGGTGGTCGCGGTGGTCATGCCGCTCCTTCCGAGGTCGGGGCCGCCGTGTGGTCGGCTTCGTGGACGGCCGAGAGCAGGGCGGCCTCGGTGAGTTCGCCGCCGGACAGCTCGCCGACGACACGTCCGGCGGCGACGATCAGGCAGCGGTGGGCGAGCGCGACGACCTCCTCGGGGTCGCTGGAGGCGAACAGGACGGCCGTGCCCCGCTGTTCGGCCAGTGCGGACACCACCTGGTAGATCTCCTGCCGGGCGCCCACGTCGACACCCTGGGTGGGCTCGTCGAGGAGCAGGACGTCGACGTCGCGCGCCTCGTTGGTCCACCGGCCGAGGACGATTTTCTGCTGGTTCCCGCCGGAGAAGGCGGCCACCGGCAGCCGGGGGACGGCCGGACGCAGGCCCACGGCGTCGGACAGGGCGCCGAAGATCCGCCGCTCGGCGCGGAGCGCCCGCACTCCGCGGCGGGCGAGGGTGCGTACGGACGGGAGCAGTGCGTTGTCCTGCGCGCTCAGCACCGGGAACACCGCCTGTCGGCGTCTGTCCCCGGGGACGAGGGCCAGGCCTGCGGCGAGGGCGTCTGCGGGGCGTTTGGCTGTGACGGTGCGGTCGCCCACGCGGATGGTTCCGCCCGAGGCGGGGCGCCTTGCGAAGAGGGTTTCCAGGATGCGGGTGCGGCCTGCGCCGATGAGGCCGTACAGCCCTACGATCTCGCCCTCGGCGACGGCCAGGTCGACGGGGCCGAAGCCGGGGCCTTGCAGGGCTGTCACGGTGAGGCGGGGTTGGCGGGGGCGCCTCCGGGGTGGGGGCTGCTTGTTGTCGGGCGGCCATACGGTGGTTTGTGGCTGGTCGCGCCCACGCGGCGGAGCCGCGTATGTACACGGCCCGCGCCCCTCGGGTCGGTCCCCTGGGCCGTGCTCAAGAGAAGCCGCTCCGGCTATCGCCTCCACCAGGTCCCTCCTTGTCTGTCCTGACGCCGTCGACCTATGGCTGACTCGGCCGTCCCGCAGGACCGTCACCGCGTCCGCCAGGCGTTCCACCTCGGCGAGCAGGTGGGTGACGTACACGATGGCCAGGCCCTGGGTGCGCAGGTGTTCCACGCGTTCGGCGAGGGCGTCGCTCTCGGCCCCGGACAGGGCGGCGGTGGGCTCGTCGAGGACCAGCACCGAGGCGCTGCGGCTCAGCGCCTTGGCGATCTCCACCAACTGTCTTTGTCCCATGGGGAGTTCACCCACGCGGTCGCTCGGTGAGCAGGTCGCCGCGACCCGTTCCAGCAGGCCCGCCGCCACCTCCTCCTGGGCGCGGCGGTGGACCGTTCCGTACCGGGTCCACTCCTGGCCGAGGAAGATGTTCTCGGCCACCGTGAGGGAGTCGACGACGCTGAGCGTCTGGAAGATGATCGCCACACCGGCGGCGATCGACTCGCGCGGACTGAGCCGGGTGTAGGAGGTCCCGCCCACCTCCATCGTGCCGGCGTCCGGCGGGTAGGCGCCGCCGAGGCATTTGATCAGGGTGGACTTGCCGGCGCCGTTGTGGCCGAGGAGCGCGTGCACCTGGCCCGCCGGGACGGTGAGGTCGACGCCGTCCAGTGCGCGGACGCCGCCGAAGGACTTGCCGAGGCCGCGGATGCGGAGGGTCGGTTCCGTCATGGCGGGCCCCTAGGAGTTCTGGGCGAGGAGGGAGTCGATGCGCGCGCTGTCGCCGTGGCCGACGAGGGTGATGGGGACCTGGACACTCGGGTTCGCCTTGCCCGCGGCGACCGCGAGGGGGACGTCGACGATGGCGTTCGCCATGTCCTGCGGCGCCAGGGCGGCCGACGCGCGGTAGAAGGTGCCCTGCTTGATCGCCAGGAGGGAGGGGGCCGCGCCGTCCTGCCCGCCGACGAAGGTCTTGGCGTCGGCCGTCGTGCGGCCCGTCTGCTGGAGCGCCTTGAACCCGCCGTAGGCGGCGGCGTCCGTGACGCCGAGGATGAGGTTGAGATCGGGGTGCTTGGCGAGGACGGCACGGGACTTCGACAGTCCGGTGTCCGGGTCGATGGCCTGCTCCTGGGCGACCACGTCGACGCCGGGCGCCGCCTTGGTGAAGGCGTCGATCATTCCCTTGGTGCGCTCGCGGCCGAGCTGGATCGTGCCGTCCGTCAGGAACGCGATCTTCCCCTTGCCGCCGAGCTCGTCGTTGGCCCACTTGGCCGCCGCCTCCCCGAGGAGGGTGCCGCCCTTGAGGAAGCTGAACTGGATGTCGGCGCTCTGGTGTTCCAGCGATCCGCCGTATGTCACCCAGATCAGCCCCGCGTCGAGCGCGGCCTTGGCGATCGACTCGGTCGCCTCGAAGACCATGGGGAAGGACACGATGGCCGGCATCTTCTGGGAGACCCACGTGTTCAGGTTGGTGGCCTGGGTGTCGGCGCTGCCGGCGTCGCTCGTGGTCAGCAGGGAGACGTCGTGTTTCTTCGCGGCGGCGGAGGAGAGCTTGACCAGCGTCGAGTAGAGCGGGATCTGGGTGAAGGGGTAGTCGAGGCCGATCCTGGTGAGGGTCTTCGGTGCGTCCGCCGAGGCTCCCGCGGCCTGCGCGGAGCTCCCGCCCTCGTTCGGCGCCGAGCAGCCCGCGGTGCCCAGGAGCGTGGCGGCGAGGGTCCCGCCGGACAGGGCGAGGAACTGCCGGCGTGAGGCCGGGGAGGGGGACGGGAATCTGCTCATGGCGGCGCTCTCCGAGGAATGTGGCCCGGCCCTGCTGGCATCGGGCGTCCGGCTGTGCCGAACAGGAAAGACCCGGGCGTCGCGCACCGCCATCCGTACAAATACCGACGGGGTGACGGGCCTGGTGGTCATCGGCGGACATCCGGTCACGAAACGGTGAACGACTTGTCCGGCCGCCCGAAGCGCCATACCGTTAGGGACCAAACGACATTCCTGGTCGTGGGTTCCCGGAGGCGCGCATGATCAGCCACCAGCAGCTCGCGGCGGCCACCCGCATCGGCATGCTCACCCGCGAACGCGACACCGTCTCGGCCTGCGCCCAGGCGCTGCACGAACTCGCCCGCGCCCTCCCGCTCGACGCGGCGACACTGCTGACGATCGATCCGATCACCGGCACGCATGTGCAGATCGCGGGCATCGGCTACCCGGCCGGGACGTCCGAGGCGCTGGCCGCCGAGTTCGCCTCGACGCCCTGGTACGCCAACGTCGTCCGGCAGACGCTGCCCCCGTCCATCACCGAGGACGTCGAGGACATGACGTCCGGCGGGCAGCGCTTCCGCAACGGCTGGTTCTACGCCGAGCGGGTCCGCCCCGCCGGCTTCCGGGACGCGCTGACCGGCGCCCTGCGCCACGACGGCCGGCTGGTCGGCCTGGTCAACCTCTCCGTCGAGGGGACGGGCGCGTACGACACGGAGGCGCGACAGCTGCTCGCCTCGATCCTGCCCGCCCTGGGCGTCCTCGCCGACCCGACGGCCCACACCGGTGACGTCCATGACCTTCCGGCCGGGGCGGGCGCGAACCTCGTCACGGCCCAGGGCGTCATCGACCTGCCGGGCCGCGAGGCCGCCAAGGTACTGGCGGACGACGAATTCGGTTGCCTGGTCCGGGCGTTCACCGCCTCGGGCGGCCTGCGGCTACGGGCACTGTGGCCAGTGGGGCGCGACTGGCACCGAGTGGTCCTGCGCCGGTGCACGCAGGGGTCGCCGATCGCGCGGGAGGCGGTCCTGGTGACGGAGACGCCCACCGACCTGCCGTACGGCCTGAGTCCGCGCGAACTGGAGGTGCTCACCCGGGCCGCCCGCGGCCAGACCAACCAGGCCATCGCACAGGCCCTGTTCCTGTCCCCGCGGACCGTGCACAGCCATATCGAGCACCTGCTCCGCAAGACCGGCAGCGCCTCCCGCGCCGAGGCCACGGCACTCGCGCTGCGGGACGGTCTGCTGCGGCCCACGACGGAGGACCTGGAGCACTTCGTCGAGCGGATCCCGGCCGGTTGAGAGCCGGTTGAGAGCGCACGCTCAGGTGCTCTCCGGCCGCCCCGCGAGGTCGGCGGCCCAGAACGCGCCGTCCGGGTAGCGGTATTCGGCGAGGGACTCGGGGTGCATGGCGGCGGAGAAGCCGGGGGTGAGCGGGGCCGTGTAGTGGCCGTCACGGATCACCACGGGTGCGGTGAAGTGTTCGTGGAGGTGGTCGACGTACTCGATGACCCGGTTCTCGGTGGTGCCGGACAGGGCCAGGTAGTCGAACATCGCGAGGTGCTGCACGAGTTCGCACAGGCCGACACCGCCGGCGTGCGGGCAGACCGGCAATCCGAACCTCGCGGCGAGCAGCAGGATCGCGAGGTTCTCGTTGACTCCGCCGACGCGGGCCGCGTCGATCTGGAGGACGTCGATGGCGCCGGCCTGGAGGAGTTGCTTGAAGACGATGCGGTTCTGCACGTGTTCGCCGGTGGCGACCTTCACGGGGGCGACGCCCCGGCGGACGGCGGCGTGGCCGAGGATGTCGTCGGGGCTGGTGGGCTCCTCGATCCAGTACGGGTCGAACTCGGCGAGCGCGCGGGTCCATGCGACGGCCTCGCCGATGTTCCAGCGCTGGTTGGCGTCGACGGCGATGCGCACGCCGGGGCCGACGGCGGCGCGGGCGGTGCGCAGTCGCCGGAGGTCGTCGTCGAGGTCGGCGCCCACTTTGAGCTTGATCTGGGTGAAGCCGTCGGCGACGGCCTGCTTGGCGAGGCGGGTGAGCTTCTCGTCGGAGTAGCCGAGCCAGCCGGGCGAGGTGGTGTAGCCGGGGTAGCCGCGCTCCAGCAGCGCCGCCTCGCGCTCGGCCAGCCCGCCGCGCCCGTCCCGCAGCAGGGTGAGGGCGTCCTCCGGGGTGAGGGCGTCGGCGATGTAGCGGAAGTCGACCTGGGCGACCAGCCACTCGGGTTCGGCGTGGGCGAGCAGTCGCCACAGCGGCTGGCCGGCGCGTTTGGCGGCGAGGTCCCACACCGCGTTCACCACCGCGCCGACGGCCATGTGCATCACGCCCTTCTCGGGGCCGAGCCAGCGCAGCTGGCTGTCCCCGATCAGGTCGCGGCTCAACGAGCCCGGGTCGGCGCACAGTTCGGCCACGGACCGTCCCAGGACGTGGGGCCGCAGGGCCGCGATCGCGGCGACCTGGACATCGTTGCCGCGTCCGATGGTGAAGGTGAAGCCGTGGCCTTCGAGCCCGTCGCCGGCGTCTGTGCGCAGCACGACATAGGCGGCGGAGTAGTCGGGGTCCGGGTTCATCGCGTCGGAGCCGTCCAGTTCCCGCGAGGTGGGGAAGCGGACGTCATGGGTGTCCACCGCGATGATCCGGGCGGGGGTTGCGGTCAAGGGGGCGCCCTTCTTGCTTGACGGCACTCATTCATCGGAGGAATGACAGAACTGCGACTTTAGGCGCAGCGCGACTCCGTGACAACACCCCCAAGAAGCCCTTCGATTCGTTCGATGACGACCCCTTGTCAGCACGGGCAACGCCGTCGTAACGTCCTCGACGTTCGAGATACATCGGAGGAATCAGATTCAGCGTCCTCCTCCTCTCCCCCTCCCCCACCCTGCGCGGCTCCCAGCCCTGGCTAAGGAGACAACCCGGCCATGAAGCTCGCTCGCACCCGTTCCACCGCCGCCGCAGTCGGCGCCGTCGTCGCGGCCCTCAGCCTCCTCACCGCGTGCAACCGCGACAGCGCGGGATCGGACGGCTCGGGCGGCGACAGTCCCGCCATCGGGATCGACCTGCCGCGTTCCGACTCCGACTTCTGGAACTCCTACGCCGAGTACGTCCAGAAGGACATCAAGTCCGAGGGCGTCAAGGCGCTGCCGCTGAGCAACTCCCAGAACGACGTCACCAAACTGGTCGCCAACGTGCAGGTGTTCCAGAACACGGGCGCCAAGGCCGTCGTCATGGCCCCGCAGGACACCGGCGCCATCGCCTCCACGCTGGACGCCCTCGCCGCGAAGAAGATCCCCGTCGTCAGTGTCGACACCCGCCCCGACAAGGGCGACGTCTACATGGTCGTACGCGCCGACAACAAGGCGTACGGCACCAAGGCCTGCGAGTTCCTCGGCAAGCAGCTCGGTGGCAAGGGCAAGGTCGCCGAGTTCCAGGGCGCTCTGGACTCGATCAACGGGCGCGACCGCTCCGAGGCGTTCGCCGCATGCATGAAGCAGAAGTTCCCCGGCATCAAGGTCTTCGAGCTGCCCACCGACTGGAAGGGCGACGTGGCCTCCGCCAAGCTGCAGAGCCTGCTCGCCCAGCACCCCGACCTCAACGGCATCTACATGCAGGCCGGCGGTGTCTTCCTGCAGCCGACCCTGGCCCTGCTGGAGCAGAAGGGCCTGCTCAAGCCCGCCGGGCAGAAGGGTCACATCAGCATCATCTCCAACGACGGCATCCCGCAGGAGTTCGACGCGATCCGCAAGGGACAGATCGACGCGACCGTCTCGCAGCCCGCCGACCTCTACGCCAAGTACGCGCTGTACTACGCCAAGGCCGCCGCCGAGGGCAAGACCTTCAAGGCGGGCAGGACCGACCACGACTCCACGATCATCGAGATCCCCAACGGCCTCGAGGACCAGTTGCCGGCACCGCTGGTCACCAAGGAAAACGTGGAGGACAAGACCCTCTGGGGCAACACCGTCGGCCAGTGACCGACCGGACCGGCAACAGCGCCCGCACCCCTGGAAGGACGGTATCCACCATGGCGGACACCGCGACCGTGCCCCGGCCCGCGCACGGCGGCGCCGGGCCCACCCCGGTGGCCGAGGCCCTCGGGGTCGGCAAGAGGTTCGGCGCCACCGTCGCGCTGCGCGAGGCCCGTATCGCCGTCGCCCCCGGTGAGTCGCACGCGCTGGTGGGCCGCAACGGAGCCGGCAAGTCGACCCTCGTGTCCCTCCTGACCGGACTGCGCCGGCCCGACACCGGCACGCTGCGCTTCAACGGCGAACCCGCGCCGCCCGTCGGCGACATCGACGCCTGGCGGTCCCGCGTGGCCTGCGTCTACCAGCAGTCCACGATCATCCAGAACCTGACCGTCGCGGAGAACCTCTTCCTGAACCGGCAGAGCGCGAGCCCGTTGCAGCCCATCCGCTGGAAGCAGTTGCGGCGCCGGGCCGAGGAACTCCTCGGCGAATACGGTGTGGACGTCGACGCCGGCGCGCGGGCCAGGGAACTCACCGTGGAACAGCGGCAGTTCGTCGAGATCGCCCGCGCCCTGTCGTTCGGCGCGCGTTTCATCGTCCTCGACGAGCCGACCGCGAAACTCGACGCCCGTGGCATCGGCAGGCTCTTCGGCAAGCTCCGCGACCTCCAGGAGCAGGGCGTCGCCTTCCTCTACATCTCGCACCATCTCCAAGAGGTGTACGACCTCTGCGCCACGGTCACCGTCTACCGCGACGCGACCCACATCCTCACCGCGCCCGTCGCCGAGGTCGGTCACCAGGCCCTGGTGGAGGCCATGACCGGGGAGACGTCCGCCACCGCCGCCACTGCCTCGGCCGACGGCAGCCGGACCGCCGGGCCGGACGGACCGGACGAGCGCCCCGAGCTGCTGACGATCGAGGGGCTCACGCTCCCCGGCGCCTGCCGCGCCCTGTCCCTGGCGGTCCGCTCCGGTGAGGTGGTGGGGCTGGCCGGAGCGGCGGCCAGCGGCAATGTGCGGGTCGGGGAGGCCGTCGCAGGGCTGCACCGAGCCGAGCAGGGCCGGATCTCGGTCGGCGGCCGAGCGGTACGCACGGGCAGTGTCCCGGCGGCGCTGGCCGCGGGCGTCGGGCTGGTGCCGGAGGACCGTCATCTCCAGGGCCTGGTCCACAACCGCTCCGTGGCGGAGAACGCGACGCTCACCGTCACCGACCAACTGGGCCCGTTCGGCACCGTGCTGCCCGCCCGGACCAGGGTCTTCGCCCAGCGCATGATCCGGGATCTCGACATCAAGACGCCGGGGGCGGCCACCCCGGTCTCCGCGCTGTCCGGCGGCAACCAGCAGAAAGTCGTCGTCGCCCGGGCGCTGGCCACCGACCCGCGTGTCCTGGTCGCCGTGCGCCCCACCAACGGGGTGGACGTCAAGTCCAAGGAGTTCCTGCTGCGCCGGATCCGTGAGGTCGCGGACGGCGGGAGGGCCGCGCTGATCGTCTCCGACGAGCTGGACGACCTGAGGGTGTGCGACCGGGTCGTCGTGATGTTCCACGGCCGCGTGGTCGCCGAGTTCGCGCCCGGCTGGCGGGACGAGCAGGTGGTCGCCGCCATGGAGGGCGTGGCCGACAGGGCCGAAGCACCCGGCTCCGGCGAGGCCCCCGACACCGATGAGGACGAAAGGTAGTCATGTCCGCCACCACTGATGTCACCGACCCCGCAGCAGGCGTGGCGCAGACGACCGCCAAGGACACCGGGCGCGGGCTCGACCTCGGCCGGTTCCGTGAACTGTCCCTGATCCCGGCGATCCTGGTCCTGGGGCTGATCGGGTTCATCGTCTCGCCCGCCTTCCTGACCTCCGACAACCTCATCGGCGTGGCCCAGCAGTCCACGGAGTTGAGCCTGCTGGTGCTCGCCACCGCGCTGATCCTGATCTGCGGGCGGATGGACCTGTCCCTGGAGTCGACCATCGGCGTGGCCCCGGTCATCGCCGTCTGGCTCGTGCTGCCCACGAGCGGCGCGCGGTTCACGGGTCTCGGGCTGCTCCCCGAGTGGACGGCCGTCCCGCTCTGTCTGCTGGTGGGCGTGGTGATCGGCGCCGTCAACGGATTCCTGATCCTGAAGCTGCGGCTCAACGGCTTCATCGTCACCCTCGGCATGCTGACGATGCTGCGCGGACTTCAGGTCGCCCTCTCCGAGGGCCAGTCCATCGTCGAACTGCCCTCCTCCTTCACCTACTTGGGCAAGGCGTCGTGGTGGGGGGTGCCCGCGGCGATCTGGATCTGCGTGCTGCTGTTCGCCCTCGGCAGCGCCGCTCTGGCCTGGCTGCGGCACGGACGGGCGCTGTACGCGATCGGCGGCAACGCGGAGGCGGCCCGTACGGCCGGCATCCGGGTCGACCGGATCGTGTGGGCGGTCCTGATCCTCGGCAGCCTGTTGGCCGCGTTCGCCGGGATCCTCTACAGCGGTCACTACGGTTCCATCTCCGCCACCCAGGGCAGCGGCTGGATCTTCCAGGTCTTCGCCGCGACGGTCATCGGCGGGGTCAGTCTCAACGGCGGCAAGGGCTCCGTGTTCGGCGCCCTGACCGGTGTGCTGACGCTCCAGCTCGTCGTCAACGTGATGACGCTGGCGGGTGTGCCGCCGTTGTGGAACCAGTTCCTCAACGGCGCGATCATCATCGTCGCGCTGATCATCTCCCGCTTCGCCTCCGGCGAGAAGCAGGAGTAGCCGCACAGAGAGGGACGCTCGTGGCACTGACGGACGAGGCCATGGACAAGATCAAGGCGATGATCGTGGCGGGCGACCTCGCTCCGGGTTCCCGGTTGCCGAAGGAGGAGCTCCTCGCCGGGCAGCTCGGCCTGTCCCGCAGTTCGCTGCGCGAGGCGGTGCGGGCGCTGACCGCGATGCGGATCCTGGTCACCCGGCAGGGGGACGGCACCTATGTGTCGAGCCTGGAGCCCCACCTGCTGCTCGAGGCGCTGTCCTTCGCCTCGGACGTCTCCCAGGGGCAGACGGCCCTGCAACTGCTGGAGGTGCGAAGGCTGTTGGAGCCCCAGGCGACCGGGCTGGCCGCCGTGCGGCTCGGCCCCGAGGATCTGGACGAGCTGGGCGGAATCCTTCGGCGGTCCCGGTCCGCGGCGACGGTCGAGGAGTTCGTCGGTCACGACATCGCGTTCCATCTGCGGATCGTCGAGGCCGTCGGCAATCCGGTGCTGTCGATGCTGCTGCGCGTGCTCTCCACGCGCACCCAGCGGGTCCGGATCGTCCGGGGCACCCGGACCGAGCGGGCCGTGGAGCACGCGCACCGGGAGCACGACGAGATCCTGCGCGCGCTGCGGGCCCGCGACGCCCAGTTGGCGGTCTCGACCGCGACGGTCCATATCGCCGCCGTGGAGCAGTGGTTGGCGGCCGGCCTCGTCGAGGACCCGCTGTGCGCACTCGACGACTGACCGGCCCCGCCCACGGTGTCGGTGTCGGTCCTGGCCGAGGTGGGAGCGGACCGGTCCAGTCGGCTCGGCGTCGAGGACCGTCCCGCTCTCCCGGCCGGTGAGCCGGTAGGCGCCGGCGCCCAGGTCGGCGACGGCCCACTGCCGCGAAGCGCCGTCCTCCGGGGCGTACCCGCTGCGAACGGAGACCAGCGTGTAGCAGCCGGCGCTCGACATGACCGCCTGCGCCGACGCGCGTCGCTTCGCGGACGAGGCGGCCGAGCGTCACGGTCGGCTCGACGTCCTGGTGACGGCGCGGGCCACCGCCCCGCACCTGGCCACGGCCGCCGAGATGGACGCCGAGGTCCGTGGGAGCCGGTGCCCGCGCAGGTGCCGGTGACGGAGTACCGGGTGGCGGTGTCCGGGGGCGGCAGCCTGTGGTGTCGAGACACCGGCGGCGACGGGGAGGCGGTCATCCTGCCGCATCCCGGCTCCGGCAGCGGCGAGAGCCGGCCGTACCGGCAGCCCGTGCCGGCCGGCGCCGGCTTCGGTGTCATCGCCTACTCACGGCGGGGCGCGTACAGGCCGGTGGCGGGCTGGGCCGGGCACGCGGGCTCGGACCGAGGGCCTCGTCGCATGACGGGGCCCGGGATCATCACGTGATCCCGGGCCCCGGTACGTCCGTGTCCTGCTGTCAGCCTCCGGTGTGGTTGCCCGCAAGGGAGGGGGCTCCGCCGTGCCCGTCTGTTCCCGGCGCGGCGGCCGGCTCCTGACGGGGGCCGACGACCTTGGGCGGTGCCGGGTGCTGGGGCATGCGCAGCAGGAGCGCTCCGACGGCTGCGGCGAGCAGAGTCAGCACGGCGGCGACGACCAGGCAGAGGTGCAGGCCGTCGAGGAAGGCCTCGGACAGCGCGCCCAGGACGCGGGGCGTGTCCGCGCCGAGGTCGAGCCCGCCGACGGCGCCGATGCCGCCTTGGTCGGCGACCGCCTTGATGTGCTGGACGGTCTGTCCGGTGAGGCCGGCGTCGGCGAGGTGACCCGGCAGGGCGTCGACGGCCTTGCCGGACAACAGGGTGCCGAGGACGGCGGGGCCGAGCGCGGCGCCGACCTGGCGGAAGGCGTTGTTGCCCGCGGCGGCCATGCCCGCCTGACGGAAGGACACCGAGCTGACCGCGGTGGCGGTCATCGGGGTGATCACGAAGGCCATTCCGAGGCCGAGCAGCGCCAGCCGCCAGGCCAGCGACCCGAAGGACGTGTGCACGCCGATGTCGGTGAGGGACAGCAGCGCTCCGGTGGCGACCAGCAGACCGCCCGGGATGAGCACCCGCGGCGAGACCCGGTGGACCAGTCGGCCGACGGGCGCGCCCAGCACCAGCGGGACCATGGACACCGTCAGCAGACGCCAGGCCGCGTCGAGCGTGGACAGCTGCTGGACCATGCCGAAGTAGAGGCTGAGGGCGAAGAAGAAGCCGATCAGCCCCAGGAAGCTGATCATCGCGATCAGGGTGGTGGCGGTGAACGCCGGGCTGCGGAACAGGGTGAGGTCCAGCATGGGGTCGGCGCTGGAGCGTTCCGCCAGGACGAACGCGACGGCGCCGACCGCCGCGGCCGACAGCGCCACCATGACCTTGACGTCGGAGAAGGACGTGGCGCCGCCTTCGATGATGCCGTAGACGAGGGCGGTGATCGTCAGGGCGGCGGTGATCTGGCCCGGCCAGTCCAGCCGGCGCGAACCCGGGGCACGGGAGTCGGTCAGCAGCTTCGCCGCGACGACCATCGCGAGGAGCGACGCGGGTACGGGCAGGAGGTAGATCCAGCGCCAGTCGAAGTGGTTCAGGATGGTGCCGGCGATGACCGGACCCAGGGCCAGGGCGGCGGTCAGCGAGGTGGCCCACAGACCGATGAACTTGCCGCGCTCACGCGGGTCGGGCACCGCGTGGCTGATCAGGGCGAGAGTGGTGGGCAGCAGCGCGGCCGAACCCAGTCCGGCCAGGGCCTGGCCGGCCCAGACCACCTGGACGTTCTGCGCGCAGAGCGCGACGAGGGCGCCGAGTCCGCTGAGGGCGAGGCCCGCCTGGAAGACCTTCTTGCGCCCGTGGACGTCGCCGAAGACGCCGGCGGTGAGGATGAGGGCCGCCATGGGCAGGACGAACGCGTCGGAGACCCAGGACAGCTGGGAGGTCGAGGCGCCGAGAGCCCGCTGGACGGCGGGCAGGCTCGCGGAGACGGTGGTCACCGGCAGGTAGGCGACGAACACACCGACGCAGGCCATGACGAGCGTGGCGGCCCGCCGTTCCTGCGGCATGTTCGCCGTGGTCGTGGCATTCACGGAAGACTCTCCCTTGCGGCGCCGCAGGGCGCTGGGCACCGGGCGCTGGGGTTGACTGACGGCGATCACCCTCGGCTCCACCGGTCGTCCGACTCCAGTCCGGCCCGCCGAAACCCGGACAACCGACATCCTGACCCGGATTTCCGTGGTTTTCCGACCTCGGCTCACCCCATGGACGGCGGGGCCGGCACGCCGCGCGGCCCCCGACGCGGAGAATTCGCTCGGCCAAGTACGGGGATTCACTTGGCCATTCGGTGACGAGCATGTGTGGATGTTGTAGTCGCCGGTCATTCGGTGACTGCCTATAAGCCTTTCAGTACTGATTCGATCCGCCGGTACTTCTGAAGCAGGCTTGCGACGATATCCGCGGTGCAGTAACTACGTGAGCCATGAACCTGTTCACCCGCGGCGCCTCCCTCCGGCGCTCGGCACCCCCCACCGCTCCGCAACGCCCCGTCGACTCCACCGCTTTCCCCTCCTCCGGTCTGCCGGATCCCGCCCTCGCGGCGCTGACCGGCGAGTGGATGATCGACCCGGCGCACAGCCGCATAGGCTTCTCCGTCCGGCACGCGTTGGTCACGACAGTGCGCGGCGCTTTCACCGAGTACGAGAGCCGGCTCTATTTCGACGGCCGTAACCCGGTCCGTTCGAGGGCCGAGATAGTGCTGTCCACCGCGAGCGTCGACACCGGCGTGGAACAGCGCGACGCCCACCTGGTCGGCCGTGACTTCCTGGATGCCGCGACCTATCCCCGTATGCGTTTCACCAGTACCGCGGTACAACTCGCGGGTCCCGACGTCTACCGCATGTCCGGCGATCTCACCATCAGGGAAACCACTCGCCCCGTAGTCCTGGAACTCACCTACATAGGACATGTCACCGACCCGTTCGGCTATGAACGGGCCGGCTTCGACGGCACCACCACCATCAATCGTTCCGAGTGGGGCCTGACGTACAACGCCCGACTGGCCGAGGGCGGCGCCATGGTGAGTGAGAAGGTGCGGCTCCAATTCGACATCGCCGCCATTCGCACCACCGCCGTCGGCTGACCGGCGGTTCGACGAGAAGTCGCTCTGGACACCGGGCATGGCGCTGGTCGCCGGACGGCTGACTCTCGGAAAACTGCGGCGCCCCCGTCCGATGTCCCTGCCTGTGCGGTCATGGTGCCGTCTCTGAGGAGCAGTTGAGCCGAGAACGACCGCACCCTGGCGCGTCTCGGCGGCGCCTGAGTGAACGTGGCCTTGCCAGAAGCTCGTTGCACGGCGGGCGGCGGGCCACGGAGGCGATTCCTGCCCCCGGTCTTCGCCGGTGGCCGCCCCGCCGTTGACGCGAGGTTTCGCAAGGGACCCGGGAGTTGTGCGCCGGGAGCGAATGCGGTCCCGTCCCGCCAGGCGTTCAAGGTCCTCCACGGCCAGGACGCGTGGCGGCCTCGGCGCTCCGGGTCACGACGTCCGCGTTTCGTAAGGAGCAGGCGTCCGTTATGTGTAGTTCGTCTCCGTAGGGTGAATTCCGTGACCACCCCGATCTCCTCCCCTGCCGTGGACGCCCTCCTCCCCTGCCTGGACGAGGCCGAGGCCCTGCCCTGGGTGCTCGCCAGGATCCCGGCCGGCCGGCGGGCCCTCGTCGTCGACAACGGCCCCACCGAAGGCTCCGCGGACATCGCCCTTGGGCTCGGCGCCACCGTCGTGCACGAGCCCCGCCGGGGCTTCGGCGCCGCCTGCCACGCCGGGTCGACCGCCGCAACCGCCGACATCGTCTGCTTCCGCGACTGCGACGCCTCCCTCGACCCGCCCTTGCTCGTCCGCTTCGTACGCCAAGTACGTTCCGGGGGAGCCGACTTGGTGCTCGGACGCCGTCGACCGCGCGGCCGGTCGACATGGCCCGCGCACGCCCGGGCCGGCAACCTCGCGCTCGCCCGGCCGCTGCGCCGCCGCACCGGACCACGACTGCACGACCTCGGTCCGCTGCGGGCCGCCCGCCGCGAGAGGCTGCTCGCCCTCGGCCTCACCGACCGGCGCGGCGGCCACCCCCTGCAGATGGTGGTGCGCGCCGCCGACGCGGGCTGGCGGATCGCCGAGCACGACGTCCCCCACCTGCCCCGCACCGGCGCCTCCAAGGTGACCGGCACCTGGCGCGGCACCTGGCAGGCCGTCCGGGACATGAGCCGGGTGCTCGCCGAACCCACCCCCGCCGCCGAAAACCTCACCGACGTCGAAGAGGGAGTGACCGCTCGATGACCACGCTGCTCGTCATCGCCAAGGAGCCGCGGCCGGGACGGGTGAAGACCCGGCTCACCCCGCCGTTCACTCCGGCGGAAGCCGCGGCCCTCGCCGAGGCTGCCCTCACCGACACGCTGCACGCGGTCGCGGCCGCTCCCGCCACCCGCCGGATCCTCGTCCTGGAGGGGACACCCGGACCCTGGCTCCCGCCGGGCTTCGACGTCGTACCCCAGTGCGACGGCGGCCTCGACGAGCGGCTGGCCGCGGCCTTCGCCGACTGCGACGGCCCGGCCCTGCTCATCGGGATGGACACGCCCCACGTCACACCGGAGCTGCTCACCGTGGACTTCACCGGATGCGACGCCTGGTTCGGGCCCGCCGAGGACGGCGGCTTCTGGGCCCTGGGGCTGGCCGAACCTGATCCGGAACTGCTGCGGGGAGTCCCGATGTCGACGGCTGTCACGGGGGCCGTGCAACGCGAGCGGCTCGTCGGTGCCGGACTGCGGGTGCGTGACCTGCCGTGGCTGCGGGACGTCGACACGGCCGCCGACGCCGAGGAGGTCGCGGCGGCGGCACCGCACGGCCTCTTCGCCTCGCGCCTCGCCGAGCTCATGGCGGTCGCGGGCCGATGAACCGAACGACACAGGTGATCGCACCCTCCGTCCTCGGAGAACTCGACCGCGCGGACCCGGCCCACGAGCCTGCCTGGGCCACCGCCGATCCCTACTCCCGCGCGCTGCACAGCGGCCGTGGACCGCTCTTCCTCCGCCGGGCCGACGGCCGGCTGCTGCCGCTGGAGGTGGAACGGTGGTGCGCCCGCGCAGATGCCGTGGACCTGGAGATACTGGGCCGATGCGAGGGCTCCGTACTCGACATCGGATGCGGCCCCGGGCGGCTGGTCGCCGAACTCGCGGAACAGGGACGGCGGGTCCTCGGCATCGACGTCAGCGAGGCAGCCGTCACCCGGACCATCGCGGTCGGCGGCCCCGCACTACGCCGGTCCGTCTTCGAGCCGCTGCCCGCCGAGGGCCGCTGGGGCAGCGGGCTCCTCGTCGACGGCAACGTCGGCATCGGTGGCGATCCACGCGCCCTGCTCGGCCGACTCGCCCAGGTTCTCGTACCGGGTGGGCTGTTGATAGCCGAAACCGTGCCGATGAACATCGACGAGCGCATCCGCGTCCACATCACCGACGCGCACGGCACCCGCGGCACGCCGTTCCCCTGGGCCCGGCTGGGCACGCCGGCCCTGCTGCGGTACGGGCTCCGCGCGGGCTGGCGTGCCGTCGATCAGTGGACCAGCGGCGGACGCTGCTTCGTCGTCCTGCGCAGCCGCAGCAGGAAGAGGAGCGCCGGACCGGCGAACGAAACGGCCGTGATCAGCAGCCAGCGGTCCGGGAACCCGTCCGCCGACAGACCGGTCACCCGCGGGTGCCGGCCTGCCACCTGACCGCTGATCAGCGGTAATCACACCAGAAGCAGCAGCGCCCTGACCGCCGGTCCACCACCACATAAGGCGGCAGCAGCACCAGATCGTGGCAGCAGCGGGGCGGCTCCCGACTGCCTGAGGCGGCTCTGCGAACTGGCCGCGAGGGCCTTCCGGTCCACCGGCATGCCGGTTCAGTACGTCTGGACACCGGCGACCGGCGCCCGCCCGGTCGCCGAGGCCCGAGCCGGTGCAGGCCGGCGACCGCCGGCCGCACCGCGTGGACGTGGGTCGGCAGTGCGCGTGGCTACGGCGGACATGTCGGCAAGGGGTGGGGTGGCAGGCGAGGTGGAGCCGGTCACCGGAAGTCCTTTCGGAAGAGCCGCTCTCGCAGAGGGACTTGTCGCGAGGTCCAGGAAGTCGAGCTCGGCCTGGTGCTGAACGCCGCCGTGCTGTGGACCACCCGCTACCTGGACGCCGCCGCCGATCAGCTGAGGGCCCTGCCCGCCGGCCAGCGCGAGCACGACGTCCTGGACGAGGACGTCACCCGCCTCTCCCCGCTGCGGCACGCCAACCTCAACGTGCTCGGCCGCTACGGCTTCCGCCCCTCCGTCCCGGCCGGCGGCAACCTGCGGCCTCTGCGCGACCCGGCGGAGGCGGCCGACGACGAAGACACCGACGAGTGACTACCGTCTCCGCCCGTACGCGGGGCACAGAGAGGAAGGTCTGACGGATGCGCCCTGGTTGCGCGGCCTGCTAGGCCTTCGGGGAGGATCGGTGCGGGTCTTGGCGGTAGCGGTCAGTCTGCGCTGAGCTGGTTCGGAACGCGGCCGGAGGCACGGAGTTCCTGTAGGTCGGGGATGTGGTTGTAGAGGGTGCCGGGGCTGACGCCGAGGAGCTTGGCGATCGAGGTGATCGAGTTCTCGGGGTTGGGGAGCAGGTCGCGGGCGGCGCGGATGATCTCGGGGGTGGCGACGGTGGGTCGGCCGCCGACACGGCCACGGGCGCGTGCGGCGTCCAGGCCTTCGCGGGTGCCGGAGACGATGGGCTCGCGGATGAACTCGGCGAGGGCGGCGAAGACGTGGAAGACGAGACGGCCGCCGGGGGTGGTGGTGTCCAGGCGTTCGTGCAGAGAGCAGAGAGCAGAAGCCGATCTCGCGGCGGCGGAGTTCGCCGACCATGTTGACCAGGTCCTTGAGGGACCGGCCGTAGCGGTCGAGCGCGGGGACGAGGCGGCATGCGCATGGCGGTGGCGGGTGAGGGGGTGCTGGCCTTTCTTCGCGCTGGTGGTTGTCTGAAATTGGTCCTGCAGTGATCGTCATGGCGAGGGGTGAGTGCCCCCGGTCAGTAGGCCAGTGCGGTCATGTGGTCGGGGTGGTGGGCGGCGACGTCGTGGGCGGCTTGGACGAAGGCGGCGACGGCTGCGGATCGCGAGGTCTCCGGCCAGGCGACCATGACCGCGCTGGGGCTGAGGCCGGTGACCGGCCGGTATGCGATGTCCGGGCGCTGGTGCCGCTTGGTGGTGGAGAGTGACAGGAACGCCACCGCCTGGCCCAGCGCGACCACCTCCAGGAGTTGCTCGACGCTGGCCACGAGCGGCCCCTCAGGAGTGTCGGCCGGCGCCAAGCCTGTGTGGCCATTGCCTGCTTCCGCTCCGTCGCATCCTGTGTAGTAGGCGGTGGCGGAGGGGGCGGCCCCCTTCCAGCGTGGGATCGGTTCGCCCTTGAGGTCGGTCAGCCGCAGTCGCCGGCGTCCGGCCAGGCGGTGCGCGGCGGGGAGAACGGCCAGTCGCGGCTCGACCACGAGCGTCTGGGAATCCAGCCCTTGACCGTCGAACGGGCTGCGCAGCAGCGCTACATCGGCACGGCCGTCCCGCAGCATGGCGATCGGCTCTCCGCTGCCGCCGACGACGACTTCAGGCGGCGGCAGATGCGAACCCGTTCCCCGGTAGGCGGCGAGGATCTCCTGCAGCAGCCCGGCATCGCCTCCCGGCTTGACCGCCACGACGAGCTGGGGTGTCGGCTGACCGGCCCGGCGTGCACGCCGGGCCGCCGCGTGCACCGCGTCGACCGCGATCCGGGCCTGGTCGAGCAGCACCTGACCGGCGGTGGTCAGCCTCACCTGCCGGGTGGTGCGCTCCAGCAGGCGTACCCCGAGCCGGGACTCCACCTGAGCGATCGCCTTCGACAGCGGGGGCTGCGCCATCCCCAGGCGTTGCGCGGCCCGGCTGAAGTTCAGTTCCTCGGCGACCGCGATGAAGTACCTCAGCTCCCGCACCTCTAGCTCACTCATATCTGTGGACTATAGATCCAGAGTCTTCCGGTCTTTCCCTGCCGCCCGTGGGTGAGGGGAGGCTGGGTGCCATGACGACTTCGCAGAAGACTGCTCTGATCACCGGGGCGAACAAGGGCATCGGCAAGGAAACGGCGCGCAGGCTCGCAGCCCTCGGCATCACCGTGCTGATCGGCGCCCGCAACGCCGAGCGTGGCGAGGCGGCGGCCGAGGAGCTTCGCGCGGGCGGCGCCGACGTACGGTTCGTTCCGCTGGACGTCACCGACGAGACCTCGGTCCAGGCCGCCGCCAAGCACATCGACGCCACGTTCGGCCGCCTCGACATCCTCGTCAACAACGCCGCGATCGCCGCCGGACCGCAAAAGCCGAGTGAAACCCCAGCCGCCACCGTCCGGCAGGTCTACGAGACCAACGTGTTCGGCGTCATCGTGGTGACCCACGCCATGCTCCCCCTGCTACGCCGCTCCGCCGCCGCACGCATCGTCAACATGTCCAGCGAACTCGGCTCCCTCACCCACCTGGCCGACCCGGGCAGCCCGTGGTCCGCCTACTCCTCGATTCTCCTCCCTTACTGCACCTCGAAGAGCGCGCTGAACGCGATCACCATGCTCTACGCCAATGAACTGCGCGCCGAAGGGATCCTGGTCAACGCGGTGAGTCCCGGCTACTGCGCGACCGACCTCAACCGCCACACCGGGATACGCACGGCGGAGGAGGGCGCGGCCGTCGCGGTTGACCTGGCGACTGTGGGCGAGGACGGCCCGACGGGCGCCTTTCTGGCCGAGGACGGGCCGATTCCCTGGTGAGACCATGCCGCGCCGTCTCCGCCCGAAGCCTGACGGGGGTGTTTTCAACCTCCGCAGTGACGATCACTGGCCTCTTGCGCGGCGCCCATCCCCACGGGCTTTACTGGTAGTTGGTGGGCGCACAAGCCAAGACGGGAACGAGGTGATCACTCATCTCGCGGAATCAGCGTCAAGGGCTGGGCCGCGAGTCGGCCGGCGGTTTCCATCGCGGTTGTGTGCTCGTCGTGTTCATGCAGCATGCGCATGACGGTGGCGGGTGAGGGGTGCCGGCCCTTTGTCGTGCCGGTGGTGATGACGAGACGTTTGGCGATGTCGCGCAGGCTCATCTCCTGCTCGCGCAGGTGGAGGGCCATGGACAGCATCGACTCGTCGGTGACGCCCGCGCCACCGATCGTCCTGCCGCGCTTGCGGGCGGACTCGTGGCCCTCCAGGGTGCGGTGAAACATGATTGCCGCAGGTGGACCGCCGTGCGGCCGGGTGTTTCACGAGCGACCACCTATGAAACAGCAGCGAAGCCCGCACCATGATCAATCTCAGCGCCAACCACGGTTCCATTGATCCCCGAGGCCGGATACACCAACGTCACCAAGACACCGGTGAAGGCCATCCGGGCTCCGAACTTGATGCGGTCCGAGATCTCACCGCAGATCAGTGCGGCGGTGAGGGCCGCGAAGAGGGCCTGGAAGGCGGCGAAGACCGAGAGCGGGATGACGGCCTTCGGGTCGTCCTTCGTGACACCGCTCATGTGCGGTCCAGGCGGAAGCGGGGACGGGGCTCGGCGCGGCCGGTGGCGAGGTCGGCGGCCATCGCGCCGATGAGCGGCGCGAACTTCGCGCCGTGTCCTGAGCACGGGGAGACGATGACGAGGGGGCCGTGGCGGTCCAGGACGAAGTCCTCGTCCGGGGTGGTGGTGTAGAGACAGGTCGTCTCGGCCACCGGGTCGGGCTCGAGCCCCGGGAGTCGGTCGCGCACGAAGCCGCTCACGCGTGTCCGCGACGACGGGTCGACGACGCCGTCACGAGTGCGGGCGGTGGTAGGGGTGCCGCGGTCGTGCTCGGCGACCTTGACCGCGGGGAACGGGCCGCCGTCGCTTCCCGACGGCTGGCCGTAGAGGTGCAGTTCCCCGTCCCAGATCAGGGTCGGCCACCGCACGGACGGGTCACGCTGCCGGAAGTGGAAGACCTGTTGCTGGGTCACCTCCAACGCCGGTAGCGCAACGGGCAGTTCGAGCTCGGGCAGCCAGGCGCCGGCCGCGATCACGACCGTGTCGGCAAGGATCTCGCGGCCGTCGTCGGTGCGCAGGAGCACCTTCTCGCCGCCCTGGACGTCGATGCCCGTGACACGCGCGCCGATGATCGCGTCCGCGCCGTGCTCGATCGCCCGCCGTACGCAGGCCGCGACGGTCTGGTCGGCGTCGACCACGCCCGCGTCCGGGTGGAACAGCACGGGTCCTGTGATGCGGATGTACGGCCAGCGCTCCGAAGCCTCTTCCGGGCCGAGGAGTTCGTGGGGCACTCCGGCCGCGTCGAGGAGGGCGGCGATCGCCTTCGTATCGCGGTCCTCGCCCATGTCGAGGCCACCGGTCGTGCGCAGCAACGGGGTTGAGCTGTCCTCCTCCAGTTCCCGCCACTGCTCGTACGCCTGCCCGGTCAGCCGCACGTAGAAGGGGTCGGCGTACGCCCGCCGGAAGATCCGCGAGCTGCCGTGCGAACTGCCGTGCCGGTGGCCGATGTCGTACGCCTCGACGAGCGTGACCTCGTGGCCGTGACGGGCGAGTTGCCAGGCGGTGGCCGCGCCCATCAGCCCGGCACCTACGACGGCGATCACAGACCCTCCCAGGGGATCCGGTTCGTACCCGCGGGCGGAACGCGGGCCATGGCGGCGGACTCGATCGTAAGGGCGACCAGGTCCTCGGGCTCCAGGTGCAGGAGGTGGACTTCGCCACAGGCGCGGGCGAGGGTCTGGGCCTCCATCGTCATCACGCGGAGGTGGTTCGCGAGCCGGCGACGGTCCTCCACGGGGCCGAGACGGGCGGACAGTCCCACGCTGGATGGCGTGGACGGTGGCGCGGTCGAAAGGCGGCCGACTCGTGCAGGACGTGGGATGCGGGTTCCATGACGTCGAACTCCCTCAGTACGCTGCCGTGTTGTCGACGTCGAGGTGGTACAGCTCCCGGGCGGAGCCGTAGCGACTGAACGCGGCCGAGCCCTCGTCGCGCTCCGCCGCCTTCAGCAAGTCGGACAACTCCAAGCTGGAGGCGCACTACCGCACGCTCGTGGACCAACTGGCCCACGCACGCCTGGTCCGTACCTCGCTCGCCCAGCCCGGCCGTCTGGGCGAATCCGACCACGAGCACCACCGCGTCCTCGACCTCATCCGCACAGCCCGCCAGGCACCAACCCGGCTCACTCGCCGGTATCGATGGCAGGTGCGTTCGATGATCCGGGTGTGGAGGAACGCGGCAGGCAGTGACTACGGCGTCCCGTCCACGAAGGTCAGCCGCTCACCGCCCGCAGCGCTCCTGGCCTGCGGCCGTTGAGACGGTCGAGCGCGGTGGCCGTCGCTTCGTCGGCCGGGATGTGCACCACCAGGCGCCGGCCTTCGTCCGGGAGTGCGAGCGTCTCGTACGACAGGCGCAGGCGGCCCGCCTCGGGGTGTTCCACGAGCTCGGTCCCGAACCGGGCGGGCGTGACCGGAATAGCGGCGAGCCGGTCGCTGAACGGTGCCCCCGCCGCTGTCAGCTCCTCGGCCAGGGCGGCCACACGAGGGTCGTGCAGCGAGGTCTCGTTACGCAGATGAGCAACCTGCTCGTCGGCCAGCCTGTCCCATCCGGGGTACACCGCGCGGGCCCGGGCATCGGTGAACAGGTACCGCACCATGTTGGGCGGGTCGCCGTCGAGCAGGCCGAGCGGTCGGGCGTACCGCTCGTAGCCCTGCGTGCAGGCCACGATGTCACCCATCCAGTTGAGCAGCACGGCCGGTGCGGGCTCCAGGCGGTCGAGGAGCGCCCGGAGGGTGGGCCGGACCGTGCGCACTGGCGGTGCGGTGACCGACTGGCACAGCGCCTTGTCCGCGCCGTGTTCCGTGGCCAGCCGGTGCAAGAGGAGACGGTCCGCCGTCGGCAGGTGAAGGGCCTCGCCGATTGCGGCGAGGACCTTGATCGAAGGGTTGCGGTCGCGGCCCTGTTCGAGCCGGGTGAGGTACTCGACGCTGATGTCGGCAAGGGTGGCCAGCTCGGCCCGGCGCAGCCCCGGCGTGCGGCGGCGGGGGCCCGTGGGCAGGCCCACCTCGGCGGGGGTGACGGCTTCACGGCGGATGCGCAGGAACGTGCCCAACTCGTTGTCGTTCACCTGTCGAACCGTACAACGCGTGCCGTCGCGGAGGATGGCCCTGCCACTACCACTCTTCGCCCGGCCTCCCTCCCCCGCCGCGGGACTCGCACGATGGAGCCATGAACATTGACGACTCCGCGAACACCCCTGTCATGACCGTCGCCGCGCTGCCCCTCTCCCCCGGCGACTGGGAACTCGACCCCCTTCACTCTGCGGTCAACTTCACCATCCGCCACCTCGGGATCGCCAAAGTGCGCGGCCGGTTCACCGAGTTCAGGACCGGGCTGTACGTCGGCGAGACGCCCGACGACGTGCGGGTGACCGCCGACATCGCTCTTGCCTCCATCGACACCGGGAACTCCGACCGCGACGCGCACACCCGCTCGGCCGAGCTGCTCGACGTGGAGAAGCGGCCGACGATGACGTTCCGCTCGACGCGGGTGTCCGGAGAGGGCGAGGACTGGACGATTGCGGGGGACCTGACCATCGGGGACGTGACCCGCCCGGTCACGCTTGCCGTCGATTTCGGCGGGGTGGTGGACTCCCCTCTGGACCAGAGGAAGCACGCCGGGTTCGAGGCGACGGGGGAGATCCGGCGCAGTGACTTCGGGCTGGACTTCGGGGCCGGGCTCCTCGGTGATGTCGTCAAACTTCACCTGGACATGCAGTACGTCGGACCGCAGGGCCAGGACGGCTGATCAAGGAAAGGTGCGGCGCCCCGCGGGGCGCCGCACCCGCCTCGGCGCAGTGGCGACCAGCTCTTCCTTGGTGGGGAGGCGGCGGAAAACACTGGCGATGCCCACGCCCGCCTCTCGGGCCACGGAGGCCATGGAGGCGCCCTCGCCGTCGCGCGCGAACACCCTGCGTTCGGCGGCGATGGCCGTTCCCCCCGCCACCCACGGCCGGCCGAGGAGTTCAGCCCCGGGGCCGGTCACGCCGTAACGGGGCCGGGCCGCTGCTCTCCCGCACGATCAGCTCCGGCTCGGCCCACAGGGGCAGGGCCGGGGCGGTATCGGGCTCGAGGAGCCGGTGGAGCAGGCCGAAACAGCCCCGGCCGAGGCCTTCGAAGTCGAGGCGGACGGTGGTCAGTGCGGGGTGTGCGTAAGCGGAATGGGGGGCGTCGTCGAAGCCCACCACGCTCAGGTCGCCCGGCACGTCACGGCCCGCCTCCCTGGCTGCGCGGAGTACGCCGAGTGCCAGGTCGTCGTTGCCGCAGAGCACGGCCGTGACCGACGGGTCGGCCAGCAGCGAGCGGGCGATGAGGTAGCCGGAGCGCGGGCTCCAGCCGGCGTCGAGCGGTTCCGGCAGGGGCTTTCCGGCCGCCCGCAGGGCGTCGCGCCAGCCTTCGGTGCGCTGGCCGATGCGGGTGGTGGAGGATGGGATCGCCAGGTAGTGCACGGTCTCGTGGCCGAGGCCGATGAGATAGCGGGTGGCCTGAGCTGCGGCCGCCCGGTCGTCCAGCCAGAGCTGGGGCCGGTCGCCTGCGCTGCCGTCCTCGGGCCGTTCCACCGCCGCCGCTGCCGGGAACCCGGTCGGCAGTGCCTGCCATGCCCGTACACCCGCCGCGTCGAAGGCGATCACCAGCACCGCCTCCCCCGGCCGGCTGACCCGGGCCGCGACATCCGCGGGCTGCTGGGCCGAGCCGGTGTCGAGCACGCTGATCCCGACCGCGAAGTCAGCCGCCCTGGCCGCCTCCTCGATGCCCTTCAGGGTCGCCGAGGCACCGTACAAGGAGGTGTCGGAGGTCAGCACGGTCACCGAGCGCACCGCACCGCCGGCCAGTGCCCGGGCCATCCGGTTGGGCGTATAGCCCATCTCGGCGATGACGTCGAGGACCCGGGCCCGGGTCGACTCCTTGACCCTGGGGTGGCCGTTGACGACCCGGGAGACGGTCTGGTGGGACACGCCCGCCGCCTTGGCGACGTCCCGGATGCTGACGGCCTTCGGAGCCTGCGGACCCCCGCCGGAGCGGGGGGCGGGGGTCGCTTCCTGCATGGTGGGGACGGCTCCTTGTCGGTACTGGCTGGGCGGTGACGGCGGCGTTGACCAGGTGTTCCCCTTGTCCGCGGCCCTGTGCGTGGACGACGAGACGGTCAGCGGGTAGCCGGTCGTCGTGCTTGGAGAAGGCGCGGACGTCCACTCCCCGCTTCTTCCGCTGGGCCACGAAGTAACCGTTCAGAGTCGGGATCGACGGCCATACCGTACCCGCAGCGGCGATGATCTCCTTCGACAACTCGGAGCCGAGCCGCTCGACCAGTCCTCCTGCCTCCTCCGGGCGCCTGCTCTCGGAGTGCAACCGCATTGCTGAGACTCCGTTGTCCACAGGCTCGAGGCCACCGTCGGGGCGTCCTGGACGCTTCCCGACCGCCCTCGCCTGACGGGACGCCAAGAGAAAAGTTCCACGCGGAGTATTGCGAGGGCCAAATGTTACCGTTCACACTACTCCCTGCGTCACTGACGCGTTAACGCCCGATGTCGGGGGCGTGCAGGGGTCCACGCAGAGGGGTCCGCCTCGTAGCCACCCCTGATACAAGCCCTGTTGAACCTTCTCTGTCACACCATTTGTCGCCGAGTCCTACGGAGCCCAAAAAATGTGAACGGTAACATTTCCCGGTCATAGAGGGCGCCCGGCCTCACCGAGGAGTCGGTTCCGTGCGGGGCGCGGAGGGCGTGGGCCCCGACCGCACCCGAGGACGGCGACACCCGCCATCGGGCGAACGTCACATTCTCACCTGTTCAACCTCTTGGCACACACCTGACAGGTGTTGCCCATACGTCCGCATCTGCTGTCGTTCATTCGCATCAGGAAAGGGTTGATTCCATGTCTTCAGGGAGAACCGCCGTGACCCACTGGACAAGACGTATCGCCGTCCAGGCGTCGGTCCTCGGCCTGGCTCTCGCCGGGCTTGTGGCCATGGGTGGTGGCCGGACACCGTCGGCGGACCTCGGCCGGACCGAGCCGGTCGCGGTGACCACCAACCAGGTCGCGGTTCCGCCGGCACCGATGGGCTGGGCCTCCTGGAACAGCTTCGCCAGCAGCATCGACTACAACACCATCAAGGCCCAGGCCGACGCACTTGTCTCGTCCGGCATGGCCGCCGCCGGCTACAACTACGTCAATATCGACGACGGCTGGTGGCAGGGCGCCCGCGACGGCAACGGCAAGATCGTCACCGACGAGAGCCTGTTCCCCGGCGGCATGAAGGCCATGGCCGACTACATCCACAGCAAGGGCCTGAAGGCGGGCATCTACACCGACGCGGGCAAGCAAGGTTGCGGCTACTACTTCCCCACCACCAAGCCCGCGGCGCCCAACACCGGCAGTGAGGGCCACTACCAGCAGGACATGCAGACGTTCCAGGAGTGGGGCTACGACTTCGTCAAGATCGACTGGTGCGGCGGCAACGCCGAGGGCCTTGACCAGGAGACCACGTACAAGGCGATCAGCGCCGCCAACGACGCCGCGGCCGCGATCACCGGCCGCAAGCTGGTCCTGTCGTTCTGCGAGTGGGGCACCGGCAACCCCTGGAACTGGGGCGCGGGCACGGCCCCGATGTGGCGCACCAGCACCGACATCCTCTTCTGGGGCAACAGCCCGTCCACGGCCAACATGCTGGCCAACTTCGACAAGACGCTGCACCCCTCGTCCCAGCACACCGGGTACTACAACGACCCGGACATGCTGATGGTCGGCATCAGCGGCTTCACCGCTGCCCAGAACCGCACGCACATGGGCCTGTGGGCGATCTCCGGCGCACCGCTGGTGGCCGGCAACAACCTCACCACCATGACCTCCACCACCGCGTCGATCCTCAAGAACTCCGAGGTCATCGCAATCGACCAGGACGCCCGCGGCCTCCAGGGCGTCAAGGTCGCCGAGGACACGACGGGGCTGCAGGTCTACAGCAAGGTCCTGTCCGGCACCGGCAAGCGCGCCGTCCTGCTGCTCAACCGCACCTCCTCCGCCGCCGACATCACCGCCCGCTGGGCCGACCTGGGCCTGACCACGGCCTCCGCCTCCGTACGCAACGTGTGGACCGCGACCGACGCGGGCAGTTTCGGCACGGGCTACACCACCAGCGTCCCGGCCGGCGAAGCGGTGCTGCTCACCGTCTCCGGCACCGAGGCCTCCGGCACGACCTACGAGGCCGAGTCCTCGTCCAACACCCTGGCCGGTACCGCCGCAAGCGCCACCTGCGCGAACTGCTCCAACAGCTCGCTGATCGGCTGGATCGGCAACGGCTCCGCCAACACCCTGACGTTCAACGGAATCAGCGCCTCGGCCTCCGGCGTGAAGCTCGCCACCATCGCCTACGTCAACGGCGACACCACCGCCCGTAGGGCAACCCTCCAGGTCAACGGCCAGCAGCCCACGGTGGTCTCGTTCCCGCCGACCGGCTCCTGGACCACTCCCGGCACCGTCTCCGTGCTGGTCGGTATGGCCAAGGGCTCCAACACCATGAAGTTCTCCAACAGCAGCGGCTGGGCGCCCAACCTCGACGCCGTCCTCCTTCAGGGCATCGCGGGCACCAACGGCAACGAGATCATCGGGGCCGGCTCCGACCGCTGCCTGGACATCGCCAAGAATTCGATCACCAACGGCACCCAGCTCACCTTCTGGGACTGCGTCGGCGGACACAACCAGACCTTCACGTCCACGTCGCGCGGCGAGCTCGTGGTCTACGGCAACAAGTGCCTCGACGCCGACAACAACGGCACCACCAACGGCACGAAGGTCATCATCTGGGACTGCACCGGCGGTACCAACCAGAAGTGGACCGTCAACTCCAACGGCACCGTCACCAACAACAAGTCCGGCCTCTGCCTCGACGCCGTCAGCAGCGGCACCGCCAACGGGACCAAGATCGACCTGTGGACGTGCAACAGCGGGACCAACCAGAAGTGGACGCTCAACTGACGGATTGGCGCCACCGTTCATTCCCGATCGGCGGACGGACTGGATTCTCCAGTCCGTCCGCCGATTCATTTGCGCGACATCACATGGACTTGCGCGGCAAGGAATCCAGGCCGCTGTGCGGTCGTCGCCGACGCCGGTGCTCTGCCGACGCCACTCCCGCCCGGCGGATCGAGCAGTTGCCGACGTCCATTGCTCTGTCCGTCTCATCAGGCCGAACCGCGCGTCGGCTACGCGGAGGGAGATCGCTTCGTCGCACGGCGTCTCCAGGGGTGGCGACCGCACAGCGAACGAACGAGGTTCGTCCCCCTCACGTTCGTTGCCGGTTCTCCGGCGGTTGTTGAGATTTGAGGGCGTCTCGCAGCATGGCACGCGAGGAGATGCCCAGTTTCGGGTACATCTGGTAGAGGTGGGCGCCGACGGTCCGGTGGGAGAGGAACAGTCGCTCTGCTATCTGTCTGTTGGTCAGGCCGGAGGCTGCCAGCTCGGCTATCTCCATCTCCTGGGAAGTGAGCAGGCGCGCACTCGATGTGCCGGTGGGCCGCTTGTTCCAGCCGGCGGCACGCAGTTCCTTCTCAGCGCGTTCGGCCCATGGCCGGGCGCCCAGATGTTCAAACGTGGCCAGCGAGGCGCTGAGCGGGCCCCTGGCTTCGGCAGACGCCCTGGCACGCCTCAACCGCTCGCCATAGGCCAGTCGTACGCGGGCGAAGTCGAAGAGCCACCGGTCCGCCCCGGGAATGGCCAGGGCTTTCGCGAACAGCCGCAGAGCTTCGTCGTCGTCGGTCGCGCACAAGGCGGCCGAGGCCTCCGTGAGCAGGGCGTGACGTGGCGAGAGATCCGCAGTGCCGGCCTCCCGCATGGCGCGCACATGATCGGCAGCCGCCGCGTGCCGGTTGGTCCGGACAGCAGCCTCCACCAGGTCCATCGTCACCCACAGGGCGTGTGGCACATGTGAGGCGAGAGTCCCCGCCGGGCTGATGGCGTTCGCATGCTCGTACGCGCCGGCGAAGTCACCGCGTCCCAGAGAGGCCACGGTGACCGCGTGGTGAGCGCAGTGCGCGGCACAGCGCGCTCCTCGGGGCAGAGCCCAATGGATGATGCCGTCGGCTATCGCCTGGCTCCGGTCCGCCTCTCCGCGAGCGCCACAGACGATGGCCCGGATGTACAGGAAGTGCCAGGAGAAGGCCCTGTAGCCGTACTCCTCGCACGACTGGACTCCCTCATCTGCCAGTTGCAGGGCCTCGTCCCACATTCCGGTGAGGTAGTCGTCCAGGCACAGGTGCATCAGTCCGGACAGGTATCGGCCTGCCGGGCCGCCGTCACGTCCCATGCGCACCACACGCCACGCCGATTCGCGAACGTCTCCCAGCCGGTCGAGGTAGAGGGCCGCCGTACCCGTCCGCGTGATCCGGACCGGGTCGGTCTCTTCGGGCAACTCCGCCACGAGCCTGTCGAGTTCCTTGGATGCCGCGGCGCCCGTACGTGCCGGATCGGAGAAGGTCTTGCCCGTCGCGGACAGGTCGAGCGGCGCCTTTGGCGTCAGCCGTTCCAGAACTCGGTAGAAGGGTGCCCACAGTTCGGGTCGGGCGCCGAAGAAGCAGACCAGCACGAGCACGTGGAGAGCGTCGATGAGCGCCTTGTCCTGCGCGTCGTACTGGTGAGCGCCGGTTTCGACGGCGCCGACCAGCAGCCGGTGGGCCGTCTCGACATCACCGTCGCTGTTCAGTACGAGAAGGGCTGCGGCTGCCGCCGCGTGCAGTGAGTTCTTCGGATCCGGGGATGACCGCCTGGCATCATCCAGGAGTTTTCGGGCACTGGGCAGCGCGCCGATGGACTCGGCTCCGATGTAGGCCGCCTCCGCGAGCCGGCGGCCCCGGTGGGGACCCTGCGCAGTGAGTGCCGCGGCCCTGATCAGCCTCTGCATGCCGCCCACGGCATCACCACGACGCAGAGTGAGACGCGCCGCGTGCTCGAGGAAGGCAGCCACCTCTTCGTCCGGTTCCAGGGTCGCCTCGCCCAGATGCCAGGCCCGGCGCTCGGGCTGATCCACCAGCACGTGAGCGAGTGCCGCGTGAACCGCACGCCGTTCGCTGCTCGTCGAGTGCTCCATCACGGCGGAGCGGATCAGCGGATGGCGGAACCTCAGCCGTCGGGTTCCCTCGTCGACGTGCACCAGTTGCTCACGCTCGGCGGGCGCGAGGTCGTCCAGGCCGTACCCGTCGTTCATCTGCCGCGAGGCCGCCTGCAGAACACCGAGATCCCCGTGGCCCTCCAATGCCGCCAACAGCAGCAGGCGCTGCGACGGCCGCGGCAGACCGGTGATCCGGGAGCCGAACAACGTCTCCAAGCGCTGACTGAGCGGCAGCACAGCGGGCAGGTCATCCAGTGCCGGACCCCGTACCGTTTGCGCCGTCGCCGGCAGCTCCAGCAGGGCAAGCGGGTTGCCGCGCGCCGCAGTCAGCAGGCGCCGACGCGCGCTGCCGACGAGAGCCGGGAACCTCGCCCCGATCAAACGGGCCGCCGACTCGTCAGTCAGCGGCGGCAGCTGGTACACGGGGAGGGCACCGCCGTCGTAAAGACTCTCCGTTCCCGAACACGAGGCGGCTAGGAAGCTCAGGCGGGCACCGGTCACTCGCCGGGCGACGAAACCCAGTACCGCCGCACTCGCTCGATCGACCCGGGGCAGATCGTCGACGACCACGAGAAGCGGGTTACCGGCACCGACCGTCCGGAGGAGGAGCAGCACGGCGTTGGAGACGACCAGTCTGTCCGGCGGTGGGCCGCTTTCGAAGCCGAGCGCGACGCGAAGGGCGTCTCCGAAGGGTGCCTCAAGGCCGTCGAGCGTCTCTTGGAACGGGAAGAGGGCCTGGTGGAGACCCGCGTAGCTGCAGTCCGCCTCGAACTCCACTCCGGCGGCACGCAGAACGCGGGTCCCTTCCAGGGCCTCGGCCTCTGCAAGAGCGTCCAGCACCGCCGTTTTCCCGACTCCTGCGTCTCCCGACAGCAGCAGTGCTCCGCCTCCGGCCCCTATACCCAGAAGGTCGCGGATCCGTTGAAGATCCTCGTCCCGGCCGATCAGGGCGCCGGCCATATCGCGTCTTGAGGAGTCACCGGCGACCACAACGCGCTCCCGTCAGTTGCACAGGCATCACCCTGATCATGAGTTCGGTCGGCATCGCCTTGACCTCGGGGCAACGCCCCCGTGCACGGCGTGACGTCTGCCCTGCTCGGCAGCGTCCGGCCGAAGTGCCGACCGAGCCAGGCCTTGGTGTGAGTGTCGGTGACCGGCGCGCCCACTCGCATCCGTGGCATCCCTAGTGGACGTACCGGGGAGACGTGCCGCCACTGGACACGGTGGCGGCGGATGCCGGATGCACGGGCCCCTCGGCTCACGAACTCAGGAGGACCGCACCTTTCTGCCGCCGTCCGCCAGGACGGTGACCAGCGCACCACGCGACGCGACACCTGTCTTGGCGAAGACCTTGTGCAGGTGGTACTCGACAGTGCGCGGGCTCACGAAGAGCCGACTGCCGATCTCGGTATTGGTCAGGCCCTCGCTGGCGAGTCGCGCTATCTGCGCCTCCCGGGGGGTCAGGTCGTCGCTGCCGATCTCGGCGCTCCGCTTCCGAGCGGTCTCCCCGGTGGCCTTCAACTCGCGCGCCGCACGCTCGGCGAACGCGTCCATGCCTGCGTCCGCGAAGAGCTCGTGGGCGATGCGCAGTTGGTCGCGTGCCTCGACCCGGCGCCGCTCGCGGCGCAGCCATTCGCCGTAGAGGAGGTGTGCCCTCCCGAGATCGGCTCGGCACAGGGCCCGTCCCAGTCTGTCGATCGCCTCCCGGTAGAGACCCTCGGCGGCCGTTCCCCGCGCGAGCAGCGCCCGCGAGCGGGCCTCGATCCCGAGAGCCCAGTCGGTGGGACTCGCCTGAGTCGTCCGCACCAGCCGGTCGAGCGCTCGGGAGGCGCTCTCACTGTCGCCACTCCTGACTGCCGCTTCAACCAGTTCGGCCGGTCCCCAGTGCACCGCGACGCCCGGTGCCGGCGGGTCGAGGACGACGCGTTCGGCGGCGGCTCGGGCCTCCTCGTACCGGCCAAGGCCGTTGTAGAGCACCGCACTGGCCCAGTCCGCGACGCTCAGCCCCACTCCCTCGCCCCGCGACGCCGCCTCGCTCGTGGTGACGCGTACCAGTTGTTCGACCTCGGACTGCCGTCCCTGCCACGCGGCGAGTGCCAGCGCACCGTAGTGGGTGATCTGAAAACCGGTCGCCGTGACGATGGTGCGCACCTCTTCGCTCAGCGACGCCGCTTCGGCCAGTTCGCCCTGGAAGAGGTGCACGAAGATACGCGAAGTCAGGGCCAGGGGCAGCCCGGCGAGCGCGCCGGTGTCACGGGCGAGGCGGAGGTGACGATCTGCCAGCACACGACAGGACCTGTCGTCCCACAGTGCCACGGCGACGATGAAGGCGAGCCACAGCCACCGGAGCTCCTCCGCAGGGGAGATGTCGTCTTCCAGGAAAGCGCGCAGGGCCCGCCGCATGGCCTGCGTCGCGGCCCGTGCGTCCTCCGTGAGGAGCAGGACCAACGCATCGAGGAGCATGTCGGCGGCACGCGGTGCCTCCGACGTGGTCGGCGCCGTGCGGGCGGCTGCCGCGACCTCCAGGAGACCGCCGCCCTCGACCGCCAGGCGGCCGGCGAACATCGCCGCGGACAACGCCTGCAGATGCGTTTCGCGCGCCAGTCCGACGTCCAACGGCTCAAGTTGCCTGGCTACCTCGAGCAGCGTCGGCGGAGCGAGGTTGCCACGATTCGTGGTGAACGCGATCTCGGCGCGCAGCAAGGACGCGCGGGCGCGTTGCAGCTCGTCGAGCGGGCCGGCCAGTGCCGCGGCCAGCAGCGACAGCGCGGCGTCGGGTGCCCCGGCCTCATGCTTCGCCTGTGCGGCGGCCAGGGCGCGTTCTGCCCGGCGCCCGGACCCGGGCGTGAGCGCGGCGGCGCGCTCCAGGAAGGCGGCGGCCGCGGCCAGGCCGCCCCGCCTCTGTGCACGCCCGGCCGAGCGTTCGAGTTCCGCGGCGACGCCCTCGTCCGGCTCCACCGTGGCGTGCGCGCGGTGCCACGCGCGCCGGTCCGGATCGGCCTCGGCATCGGTCGCCTCCGCCAGGGCGCGATGAACCGTCCTGCGTTCGTCCGGCGAGGCTGCCCGGTAGACCGCCGACCGTACGAGCGGATGCCGCAACCGGATCCGGGGACCGAACTCGATCAGGTCGTCCGCGGCGACGACGGCCGCGGTGCCGGCCGGGTTCCCCAGCCGTGTGGCCGCACGCCAGACCAGCGCCGGGTCACCGAGCGGCTCTGCGGCTGCCAGCAGCAACAGCTGGCGAGTCTGCGCGGGCAGTGGCTCCAGCCGTCTGAGGAAGCTGTCCTCGATGCGCCCACGAAGCGTCTGTGCGGTGGGCGACCCGAAACCGCCCGCGAGCTCGGCGTGGGTCAGTTCGCGTGGCAGCTCCAGAAGCGCCAGTGGGTTGCCGCGGGCCTCGGCGATGATCCGCTCACACACCTGTTCGTCCATCCGGCCGGGGATCTCCGAGCGGAGCAGACCCCGTGCGTCATCGTCGTGCAGGCCTACGAGGTCCAGCACCGGCAGTCCGGACAGGTCATGCCCATCGCTGGAGTCGCGTACCGCGAAAACGCAGGCCACCGACTCCGCGAAAAGCCGCCGCGCAACGAAGGCGAACACTTGCGCGGAGGCGCGGTCGAGCCACTGCGCATCGTCGATCACGCACACGAGCGGCCTGCGCTCGGCTGCCTTTGCGAACAGGCCGAGCACAGCCAGGCCGAGAAGGAAGCGGTCCGGTGGGGGCCCGGCATGGATCCCGAACGCCGTGCCGAGCGCGTCACGCTGAGGTCCCGGCAAGGAGTTCAGCAGGTCCAGCATGGGCGCCAGGAGTTGATGGAGGGCTGCGAACGGAAGCTCCATCTCGGCCTGGACCCCCGTTGCGGACACCACGCGGCAGTCGGCAGCCTGGTCCAGCAGATGGTCCAGCAGCGCGGTCTTGCCGACCCCCGCTTCCCCGCGCAGGACCAGAGACCGGCTCTGGCCCGCGTGGAGAGCCTCGACAAGCCGGTCGAGCGCCTGGCATTCGGCGTGCCGTCCCAGCAACACGGGGCGACGCCCCGTGACCGGTCTGTGCTGGTCGCGCGGCGGATCCGTCTCCATGCCGCCTCCCGGCACATGCATCGCCCTGGCCTCTAGCCGCTCCAGTATTACAGGGGGAGTTTCGCTGACGCCTCAGCCGCCGGCCGGTCCTGCCGAGGGGCCGCACCGCACCCGGCCAGGGCATACGACCGGTCGACGGGTCTACGCCGTCCGGCGGTGTCCGAGGCGGCCGCACCCTCTGGGATGCGCCGCCGATCCGCCGTTCTTCGGCCAGTGGACCGACGCGCGCATGCGTGAGCCGCGGGCCGGGCCTTTTCTGGCGGCACCGCGGCGGTTCTGTCAGTCGGCGGTCGGGTCTCCGGGGCGGCGGTACACGCCGTACCAGTAGCCACGGGCCAGTTCGGCGGCGACGAGGACATCGTCGCCGCCGCCGCTGTTCGCCACCTGCTGAGCGATGACCTGAGCGCCTCCCTGGACGATCACCTTGGCGGCGAGCCGGGGGTCGATGTCCGTCGGGGTACGGCCGGCCTGCTGCTCCTCTTCCAGCACCGTCACGACGTTGTCGATGAACCGGTCCTGGTCGGCCGTCCACGCCTCGCGGACCACGGGGTCGTACGCGGCCACCTCGTTGATCGCCGACAACAGCGCCGCGTGTTCGCGGTAGTGCCGCAGGATGCGTTCGTAGGTTCGGGCCAGCCCGTCGACCCCCCCGTCGGGATCACAGGGCCGCCAGGCCTCCGCGATCGCGAAGCTCTCCGTCTTGAGGGAGCCGCTCAGCCTCAGCAGCACGTCGACCTTGTCACGGAAGTACAGATAGAACGTGGACCGCGAGATGCCCGCGGCGTGCGCGATCTGCTCCACGCTCAGCTCTGTATAGGTCACACCACCGCGCAGCAGTTCCTCGATCTCGGACAGGATCCGCTTTTCGAGTGCGGCCCGGCGGTCGGCCGCGGTGGAGGGGCGTCGAGTGGTGGAAGCCATGGCGCCATCCTAAGGAGTCGGCCGAAGGGCCTCGCCGCGGGCTGTGCGTGCGGCCCCTACTCGCCGACCAGGGCTGAAGCGGTCCGCACGGCTGCGGGCCCGGCGCGGGCTCAGACCATGAGGCTCACCCGCTCCCCGATGCCCAGGAAGGCCTTTCCGTACACCTCGAGCCCGACGGCCGGGACCAGGCCGGCGTGGCGCGCCGCGGTGTTGGCGTCCCGCCAGATCCGCTGCAGGGGGCTGGTGTCGGCGAACGCGGACGAGCCGTGTGTGTTCAGCAGGATGCCGATCGCCTCGACGACCTGCTGGGCCGCATGGCCGGCCTGGGCCCGGATGTGCGCGCGTGCCGCGTAGTCCAGGGGGCCGGAGGCGGCGGCCTGATCCACTTCGGTGACCGCACGGTAGGTGTGCAGCCGGGCCGTCTCCAGCTTGAGCGCCGCCTCGGCCACCTGGATCTGGACGCCCACGGAGTCCGCCTGCCGGCCATGGGTGGTGAACGACAGCGGCTTCGCCGCGGCCGCCTTCACCACCAGGTCCAAGGCCGCGTTTCCGAGTCCGAGCAGCGGCCCGACCAGGCACAGCAACAGCATCGGGCCGAACGTCGAGCCGTACAGGTCCTCGTCGCGGTGCGAGCGTGGGTAGGAGCCCTCGGCGGCCGCGGGAACCGACAGCACACGGTGCTCGGGGACGAACACGTCCTGCCCGATCAGGGTGTTGCTGGCCGTCGCCTTCATGCCCGCCGTGTGCCAGGTGTCCTCGACGGCGAGGTCGAAGGCGGGTATCAGGACCATCGCCTGGTCCGTGACCGCACCGTCGTCGTCCTTCAGCAGCGCACCGACCGCCGCCCAAGTGGCGTAGGGAGCACCGGAGTTGTACGACCAGCGGCCGCTGACCCGCCAGCCGCCCGGCACCCGCTCCCCCATGCCCGTCGGTGCCGCCACGCCGGTCACACGGGCGTCGGGGTCGGCGCCGAACACCTCCTCCTGGGCCTTGTCCGGGAACAGGCACGCCAGCCAGTTGGTCACCGAGATGATCATTCCGACCCAGGCCGCCGATCCGTCGCCCGCCCCCAGCGCCTCCGACACTTCGGTCAGCGTCCGCAGGTCGGTCTCGTGGCCGCCGTACCGCTTGGGGGTCAGCAACCGGAAGACGCCGGCCTCGGCCAGCGCGTCGACGACCTGTTTCGGCACCGCGCGGGCCGACTCGCCGTGCGCCGCCCGATCCCGGAGCAGTGGCTGCAGGGCGGTGGCCCGTGCCACGAGTCCCGCCCTGATGTCTTCCTTGGACCGTGCGCTCGCCTCGTCGTGGCGGTGGGTGCCGGTGCTGGTCATGACGTTCTCCCTCTGTGTGCGGTGTCGCCGGTGTTCCGGCGGCGGATCCCCCGGGAACGGCGGAAGGGTCCCGGAATGTGCGTTCGGCCCGAGGCTCAGTCGGCCGATCCGAGCGCGATCCTCGTGAGGAGCGCGGCGAGTTCCCCGGGCATCGACAGGAACGGCGAGTGGTGGCAGGCGATGCGGTGGACCGCGTCGGACCTGGCGGCCAGCGCCTCCTGATCCTGCGGCGGCAGCGCCCGGTCGTGCTCGCAGACGATGTACGTGGAGGGGATGGTGTGCCATCCCGCCCGCGTCAGCGTGTCGCTGAAGGACTTCGTGCTCTGCGGCACCAGCTGCTTGGCGGCCTCCTCGGCCTCGGGCTCGGGCACGTCTGCGTAGAACAGCGGGACCGGATGGTCAGGTACCGCCTGGAAGCCGTGCGGCTCCGGCGGAACCGGAGCGCTGTGGTACCCCAGGAGGCTCTCCCCGACGTCGAGTTGGTACGCCCCCAGGTAGACGAGACGCGACACGTTGCCGGCCTCGGCGACGGCCTCACTGACCGGTATGCCGCCGTAGGAGTGGGCCACCACCACTGCCGGGCCGTCGATGCGCTCCAGTTCGGCGAGCACCGCTCGCGCGTCGTCCCGCACCCCGGCCTGCTGCCCGGCGCTCGGCAGGTCGACCGTAGCCGTCGTCCAGCCGTCGGCGCCGAGCGCCGCTCTCAGCGTGTCCCAGCACCAGGAGCCGTGCCATGCCCCGTGCACCAGGAGCAAGGTCGGACGGTCAACTCCATCAACTGCCACGGAAGTCCCACTCTCAGGATCAGACAACTAAGGCGCCCACCAGCGCCGTTGCAGGAGCCTAAAGCAGATTGGACACACTGTCCAACGCCATGTCCAGCAAGTCTCCCGCCGGACGCACCAGCGGATGACGGTCGCTTGTGTCCCCTGTCATCCGATCGAGGCGTGTGACAGCGGACCCAGCCGTTTCGGCATCGGCGACAGTGAACCCAGTCGCGCGAGGCGAGCAGGCTGAAAGTGCGGTACGGCCGTACCGGCTGCCGGAGGTCTGCTCGACAACCGGGGCCGCTGTCGCTCGGGGCCGATACGACTGGTGACCGGCTCGCGACGTCGCCTGTGTTGTTCCACCTGCTGTGGCGGCAGGAGTTGTCCGCCGAGGGGACGGCGGTCGAGGTGCTGGGCCCGCGCACGTTCGTGCGCCTGGCCGGTGGAGGTGCCGGATGAAGGAGGAGGGGCGGCGGGTTCCACCGATCGCCCGGATCGCAGAGTCCCCCAGGAAGGCCGCCGACCAGGCTCCTCCGGTGGGCGGCCCACCTCCTGGAGGTGCCGCACGGGCGGCCGCCGGGCGCCCCCGCCGGGGCGGCGCCGCGGCCCGGGTTCGACCCGAAGCCGCACTCGCCGACCGAACGCGAGCGGGTCGAAGCGGCCGAGCCGACGGCAACGGGACATCGGGTGACGGCGTCCGGCGCGACGAACTGCGCGACGGGCTTGCCGGGGTGGCGACGGCCGGTGGGCCAAGCCGCCGCCCGCCTTCGGTCGGGGCGCTCACGCGGTGGCCGAGGCGATGCGGCAGGTGATCGCCGAGACGGCCGATGCCTACTCGAAGGTGATCGGGTTCCCCGTTGGCGGACGAAGCAGTTCCTGGCGTCCTACGAGGACGCCGACGGCATCGGGGCGCCCGCGGAGCGCACGCTCTACCGGCTGTTCGACAAGCCGGCCGCCGGCACGCACGCGACCGGCCCGGCGACGCCGCACCGCTCGGTCAATGCGCGTCGGGCTGGACACCCCGGCCCTCCCGTTCGGGAAAGTGCCGGCCGACGCACCGGGCGAGTTGACGCAGATCGACTCCACTGCACTGGATGTCCTGGTGCGGCTGTACGACGGCATCGTGGAGAAGGCCGAGCCGACGGCGCCGGCGGATATCGCGACCAGGTCGATCACTGCGGCGGTGCCACATGCCTGGCACCCCGAAGACGACCACGCGCATGGTCACCCCTCCGCCCGGCCCAGGGTCCCGGCAATGAGGGTGGTCAGCATCTCCGCCAGGGTGGCGGTGAAGTCCATGCGCAGGGCGGCGAGCGAGGGGTCCGCCTCATATGCGGCGAGCATGGCCGCGGAGGGCCGGGCGTGGGTCCACACGGCGCCGGTCACCATGACGGCCTGGGCGCACAACTGGTCGGCACGGTCGCCGAGTTCGGGCAGGTGACGGCGGGCCAGGGCGGCAAGAGCGGCGACGCTGTCGAGGGCGGACCGCTTGTAGCGGGCGGCCACGTCGGCGGAGACGTTGTGCTCCAGGACGCCGGCCTGGGCGCTGAGCAGGTCGCACAGCATGCGGTTCTGCGCGAGGGAACGGGTCCAGACGGCGGCGAAGGCTTGACCGCGCTGAAGCACCGGGGCGTCCGGGGCGATCGCGGCGTCCAGCTGCGCGGGGAGCCCGGCCGTCCACTGCCGCCAGTTGCGGTCCAGGAGTTCCAGCAGGATGGCCTCGCGCGACTCGAAGTACCTGAGCACATTGGACTTCGCCAAGCCGACGCGCCTGCTCAGCTCGTTGAGGCTGACCGCGCTCACCGGCATCTCGTCGAGCATCGCCGCCGCGGTGTCGAGGATCGCCCGCTGCCGGATCTCGCGCTGTTCCTCGCTGCGCGCCCGCTGGAAAGTCGCCATACGCACATGTTACAGACTCCCGGTCTCTTGACATCAGACCACCAGTCTCTTAACTTGGGAGAACAAGAGACCGCCGGTCTTCTATTTCGGGGTCGTCGGCCGCACGCACCATCCAGCACGTGAAAGAGGTCCACCGTCATGAGCGTTTCCAGCGTCGCCCTGGTCACCGGAGCCACCACCGGCATCGGCAAGGAGACCAGCCTGTCCCTGGCCCGCGCCGGCCATGCCGTCGTCGTCTCCGGCCGCCGTGCCGAGGCGGGAGAAGCCGTGGTCCGCGAGATCCGCGACAACGGCGGCCAGGCCGCCTTCATCGCCGCCGACGTCGACTCCGAAGAGTCCGTCGTCGCCCTGATCGCGGCCACCGTCGAGCGCTTCGGCAGGCTCGATGTCGCGGTCAACAACGCCGGCGTCTCCCTCGACACCGGCCGCCTGGCCGACGAGCCCACCAGCCGCTTCCAGCAGATGCTCACCACGAACGTGCTCGGCGTCTTCTGGGGCATGAAGTACCAGATCCAGCAGATGCTGGCCCAGGACAACCCCGGCGGCGCCATCATCAACCTGGCCTCGATCGCGGGCCTCGGCGGCATCCGCTACGCGGCCAACTACTCCGCCACCAAGCACGCCGTGGTCGGTCTGACCAAGTCCGCAGCACTGGAGTACGCCACCGACAACATCCGCATCAACGGCGTCGCCCCCGCCGCGATCAAGACCGACATCCTCAGCACCGCCATCGAGGCCGGCACCTGGGACGAGGCCACCATCGCAGCCCTCCAGCCGGTCAACCGGATCGGCCACCCCATCGAGGTCGCCGAGGCCATCACCTGGCTCGCCTCCCCGGCGGCGTCCTTCGTCACCGGAACCATCCTCAACGTCGACGGCGGCTACAAGGCCCAGTAGGAGACCCGCCACTCGCAACCGGAGGGGGGCGTCGTACGCGCCCGAACCCTTGTCGCGGGGGCTGCCGAGTGATCGAAAGAGACTCGTCGCCGTTGGCATCCAACCCAGTCGGCCCAGATCAGCGCACCGCACACGACTGACTTCGCTGTCGGAGGGCAGCTCGCCAACCACCCCACCGCCTCCCGGCCGGGTCAGCTCCCGGTATTCAGCGCCTGCCTCAGCATGGCGACGGCCTGGGCGATCGCCCCGCGGGCTGCGTGCGTCGACGACAGGGCGTCGAGCATGACGAAGTCATGGATGGCGCCGCCGTACCGGGTCGCGGTGACCGGCACTCCCGCGGCGCGCAGCTTCGCGGCGTACGCCTCCCCCTCGTCCCGCAGGACGTCGGCCTCGGCGGTGACGACCAGCGCCGGGGGAAGGCCGGCGAGCTGCTGTTCCGTAGCCCGCAGCGGGCTGGCCGTGATCTCCGCACGCTGCTCCTCGTCGGCGGTGTACTGGTCCCAGAACCACCGCATGGCGTCCCGGCGCAGGAAGAAGCCCTCGGCGAACTGGTGGTAGGAGTTGGTGTCGAAGCTCGCGTCGGTGACCGGGTAGAACAGCACCTGCTGCACGAAGGAGACGTCCCCGCGCTCCTTGGCCAGCAGCGTCAGGGCCGCACCCATGTTGCCGCCCACCGAGTCGCCGGCGACGGCCAGCCGGGTGGGGTCGAGGCCACGCTCCGCCCCCTGGCTCGCCACCCACCGGGCCACGGCGTAGCTCTCCTCCAGAGCGTCGGGATAACGGGCCTCGGGGGACAGCGAGTACTCGGGAAAGACAACGGCGGCCTGCGCGCCCGTCGCCAGTTCGCGTACCAGCCGGTCGTGCGTGTGCGCGCTGCCGAAGACCCACCCCGCGCCGTGGATGTACAAGATCGCGGGCAGCGGGCCGGTGGCCCCCTTGGGACGCACGATGCGCACAGCGACGCTGCCCCTCGGCCCACCCGAGACCGCGACCCAGTTCTCGTCCACCTCGGGCTTGTCGACCCCTGTGGACTGCACCTCTTCCACCGCCTTGCGGCCATCCGCCGGTGCCAGGTCGAATAGGAACGGCCGGGCCGAGGTGGCCTCGGCGAACTCGCGGGCAGCCGGTTCGAGGATCGGCTCGACCGGAGTGAAGGTGAAATCGGACATCACGCGCTCCTTGACGGTGAGGGCGCCACGCACCAGCGCGGGCATGCGACGTCCGCCGGAGCCGGCACGGGAGCGCCCGTGACCGCCAAGAGCCGCCGGCCCCACGCAGACGAGGGAACGGTTTCCAGGCAAGCCCCGCCGGGACCTCGGCGCATCGGTCATCCGACTGCGAACGCCGGCGCACTGTCCCGGCCATGTGACTGCCCCGCGCCGCCGCAAACGAGGCCCGAGCCGGTTCCGCGAGGCGCGACGCCGATGAGTGCGCTCCGGTCCGCGTCGCGTCCTCGGCCCGCAAGGCCCGTCGCCCCCGGCCGTGGGAGCGCGGCCACGCGGCCACCCCTGAGAGGGCGGACCGGTCAAACGACAGATCTCGTGATCGACATCGACTGGCGGGGCGGAAGCGGTACGACTTACGAGGCGGGTCGACCGCCTGTCCCGGCTTCAGCACCGTCGTATGACCGATGCGAGGTGGCCCGACCAGTGACAGCCTGAACTCGACAACACACCGGATCAGGAAATGACACGACTGAGGAGAAGAGATGACAACTCGTCCCCCCTTGCCCCCGTTCACCCATGACACCGCCGTGGAGAAGGTCCGGCTGGCGGAAGACGGCTGGAACACCAGGGACCCCGAGAAGGTGGCGCAGGCGTACTCCAAGGATTCACGCTGGCGGAACCGGGCGGAGTTCGCGACAGGACATGACGAAATCGTGGCGTTTCTGCGGCGGAAGTGGGCCAGAGAGCTCGACTACCGGCTGATCAAGGAGCTGTGGGCTTTCACGGACAACCGGATCGCCGTCCGCTTCGCCTACGAGTGGCACGACGACGCGGGCAACTGGTTCCGCTCCTACGGGAACGAGAACTGGGAGTTCGACGAGCAGGGCCTGATGCGCGCCAGGCACGCGTGCATCAACGACCTGCCGATCAAGGAGTCCGAGCGGAAGTACCACTGGCCCCTGGGACGTCGCCCGGACGACCACCCGAGCCTGACGGACCTCGGCTTCTGAGCGGGCACCGCGCCCTGACCGGCATCGGTGCCGCAGCCGTCCTCCTGAAGAGTCCAGCTCTTCCCCGACACCGCCGAGCAGGCCCGAGCACTCGGCCGGCATGTCTTCGACGGGTGGGAGTACTACCGCACCGACCGCGCCGAGCACCCCCGCTCGGCCAAGTTCTTTCACCTGGTCCAGTGTCCACCGCATGGTCTTCCTCGACGCCTTCCGCCACATCGACCTGATCGCGCCGCGCCCGCTGCTGCTGATCGTCGGACGCGAAGCGGTGACCTCCTGGATGGGCGTCGAAGCGTTCCAGAACGCCCGCGGCCCGAAGGAACTGCACTGGATCGACGGCGCAAGCCACGTCGACCTCTACGACAAGGAGCAGCATGTCGGCCCCGTCATCGCCAAGCTCACCGACTTCTTCCGCACCGGGCCGGCCTCGACGCCGCCGAACGGCACCCACGCCGAGAACCGCACGCAGCCTGAAGCCGGTGAGCGCAGCACCGCGGGGCACCGGAGGCGGGTCTCGCCCAGCGTCGAGGGAGCCGGCGCGGCGAAGGAGGGTGTGCGGCACCCAGGTCGGCGCGGCCTTCCTGCCAAAGGCGCGTGGGCGAAGACTCGGATGGCCGGCAGTCGTCGGCACCGAGTCCCCCACCCACTCCGGAGAGTTCTGTGAGCACGACTTCCACCCCGTCCGACCCCAAGATCATTCTCGTGTCAGGAGCGTCCAGCGGCATCGGTGAGGCGACCGCTCGCCACCTGGCGGCGGCCGGGCACCACGTCGTCCTCGGTGCCCGGCGCACCGACCGTCTCGCCCTGCTGACCAAGGAGCTGCGCGAGGCCGGGTACAGCGCCGAGTACGCCGAGTTGGACGTCACCGACCGGGCAGGCGTCCACGCCTTCGCCGAGGCGGCGCTGGCCCGTCACGGGCGCATCGACGTGCTGGTCAACAACGCGGGGGTGATGCCGCTGGCACCGATGGCCGCCCTGCACGTCACGGAGTGGGACCAGATGATCGACGTGAACCTGCGGGGTGTGCTGCACGGCATCGCGGCCGTGCTGCCGTCGATGCTGGAGCGCCGGGCCGGACACGTCGTCAACATCGCTTCCACCGCCGCCCACCGCGTCGACCCCACGGCCGCGGTGTACTGCGCGACCAAGTACGCGGTGCGGGCCCTGTCCGAGGGACTGCGGCAGGAGAACTCCGACATCCGGGTCACCGTCGTCAGCCCCGGCTTCACCCGCTCCGAACTGGCCGACAAGGGCGGTGACCCGCAGGCGCAGGGCGCCGCGCGCAGTGCCACAGAGTCGATCGGGCTGCCCGCCTCGGCGGTCGCCGAGGCCATCGGCTACGCGATCGCTCAGCCTGCGGGCGTCGACGTGAACGAGATCGTCGTACGTCCCACGGTCCAGAACTGAGTCGTACGTCCCACGGTCCCGAACTGAGTCGTACGTCCTACGGTTCAGAAGGGAGGTGAGTCCACGTTCGACGGGGTCAACCCCGCACCTGGGGAGCGGCCATGGACGCGAGGTAGGCAAGGGCTTCCGCGCTGCGGCTTCCCGGCTCTGCCGAGCCCACCAGCAGCTCCTGGCCGGGCGCGTCGCGCACGTCGAAGCTTTGGTAGGTGAGCTCGACGCGTCCGACCTCGGGAAGGACGAACACCTTGTAGGCGCGGGTGAGGGCCCTGACGTTCTGGTCGTTCCACAGGGTCCGGAACTCCCCTGAGGTCTCCAGCAGCTCCTGAACCAGGTCGTCGATCTCCGGGGCGTCGCTGAACCGGGCCGCGTTCAGGTGCAGCGCGTACACGGTCGAGCCGGCGACCAGCTGCCAGTCGGGGAAGACTTCGCGGGCCTGCGGGTGGCTGAACAGGATCCGCGGCATGTTGGTCTCCCCTTCGAAGGCAGCCAGGAGGGCGTCGGCAACGGCGTTGGTGGCCAGGATGTCGAACGCGGGGCCCATGACGTAGGCCGCGGCCGTCGGAAAGGTGTCGAGCAGCCGCAGCAGGTCGGCGTGCACCTGGTCGCGGAGACTGTGGGCCTTCATCCGGGGGTTGATGCCGGCGAGCCGGAACATGTGGGTGCGCGCATCGGCACCCAGGCGCAGTGCCCTGCCGAGGGCGTCGACGACCTGCGGCGAGGGGTTGGTCTCGCGGCCCTGTTCCAGGCGGACGTAGTAATCCGCGCTCATGCCCGCCAGCACGGCGACCTCTTCCCGGCGCAGTCCCTCGACCCGGCGGGTGCCGCCACCGACGGGCAGTCCGACATCGGACGGTTCCAGGCGGGAACGGCTCGCGCGCAGGAAGTCGCCGAGCGAGTTGGCAGACGCGTTGTGCATGCGACCGACAGTACTGCGTGGCCGGCTGCCGGCGGCTGTGGGCGCCTGGGCGGGGACGACGAGACGCACAGGGATCCCTCCTGGTGACGGGGGCCGGTCGGCCGGCGCGTGGTGTCCGCCCGGGGGACGGCAGGGCACCATGCGTGGGCCGACCGGCCCGGAACCGAGTGTGGTCGAGCAGCGGTGCCCGAGGGAGGCCGCGGCAGGGTGGGTGCACCGCACCCTGGCAGGTACGGCCTTCCCGCCCTCCGGACGCTTGTCAAGGATGGAGATCAGCGAGCGGCACACGCCGCGGCGCTGCCTGCCAAGATGATGGGGAGAAGCCTTCATGGCGCACGTTCTGGAGATCACCACCCTGGCCCCGGCCCCGGGCTGCACGGCCGCCGACTTCGTCGACGCCAACAAGGACATCGACGCCTACCTGGCGCGGCAGCCCGGCTACCGGTGGCGGAACATCGCGGTGCACGGCGACGGCACCGTCGTCGACATCGTGGCCTGGGACAGCGAGGAGCAGGCCCGCGCCTCGGCCGCGGGCATCATGACCGAGATGGGCTCCTCGCCCGTCCACGCCACGATCGACCACGCGAGTGTCGACTGGCGCGTGATCGACGTCCTCCACACGGCCTGAGCCCGCGACACCTGGAGACCGCCCGTGCCTCGGCGCAGCCGCTGACCGGCTGCGCCGCCACGACGGCTGCGGACGGCGCCGTTTTCACGACGCGAAGAAGGCATTGACGTCGCAGGGACACGGAGTCCATGACCCCGCCGTGAGGAAGCCCACCGCGGCCGGGCTCCGGCTTCGACCGAATCCGACCCCCGGCCGGCGGATGGCACGACCGGGCGTGGGACCGCGACGAAGGTGCCGAGGGCACCGGCCGGGGCGGGATCAGGGCAGTACGACGATCTTGCGCCCCTGGCCGGCGGCGAACCGGTCCAGTGCCTGCGGGTACTCCGTCAGCGGCATCCGGTGGCTGATGAACACCTGCGGATCGAGCACCCCGGTGGCGAACAGTTCCGCCGCGCGCTCGTAGCTGTGCAGGACGGCCATGGAGCCGGTGATGGTGATCTCCTGGTTGTAGATGCGGTACGGCGAGATGGTGGCCGTCGTCGCGTAGTCGGAGACCCCGAACTGCAGGTACGTTCCGGCCTTGGCGACCCGTTCCAGACCGTCCTGGATGGCGGCGGCGTTGCCGGTCGCGTCGACCACCACGTCCCAACCGGCCGGCCGCCCCAACTCGTCGGCGGAGAGGGCCGCCTGGGAACAGCCCAGCTTCTGGGCCGTCGCCAGCCGTTCCGGGTTGACGTCGACGACGTCCACCGAGGCGGCGCCGGTGCGCTTGGCCAGCTCCAGCATCATCAGGCCCATCGTCCCGCTGCCGTAGATCAGCACATGGGAGCCGAGCCTGCTGTTGAGGACGTCGTAGCCGCGCACGGCGCAGGACAGCGGTTCGATCAGGGCCGCGTCCTGGACGTCCATGTGGTCGGGCAGCCGTACGCAGTTGGCGACGGGTGCCACGGCGTACTCGGCGGCGCCGCCCGGTACGGTCACGCCGATCGCCTGCCACCGGTCGCAGAGGTTGTTGCGGCCGATCCGGCAGTAGCGGCACTCGTTGCAGTACAGGGACGGGTCCACGGCGACCTGGTCGCCGATGGCGAGTTCGGTGACCTCGCTGCCGAGGCCCACGACCTCTCCGGCGAACTCGTGGCCGGGGATGATGGGCAGCTTCGGTGCGAACTCGCCCTGGAGTATGTGCAGATCGGTCCCGCACAGACCACAGGCCGCTACGTCGATCACGACCTGGCGCGGCCCGGGGGTCGGGTCGGGCACCGTGGTGACGGTGACCTTGCCGGGCGCTTGGATGACAGCGGCTTTCACTTGACTGCTCCTAGGGAGAGGCCGCGGACGAGTTTGTCCTGGGCGGCGAAGCCGGCGATGAGGACCGGCAGGGAGACCAGGGTGGCGGCGGCGCAGAGCCGGGCGAAGAAGAGGCCTTCGTTGGTGATGAAGCCGACGAGGAAGACCGGGGCGGTGGATGCCTGGGTGGCGGTGAGGTTGACGGCGAACATGAACTCGTTCCAGCTGAAGATGAAGCAGATCAGCGAGGTGGCGGCGAGTCCGGGCATGGCGACGGGTGCGACGACCCGCCACAGCACGGTGAGCAGGCCGGCGCCGTCGACTTCGGCGGCCTCGAGGATCTCCTTGGGGACCTCGGCGAGGAAGGAGCGCATCATCCACACCGCGATCGGGAGGTTCATGGCGGTGTAGAGGATGACGAGTGTCCATACGTTGTCCAGCATTCCGGCGTCCTTGACGATCAGGTAGACCGGCAGCAGGGCGGCGATGGCGGGGAGGAACTTGGTGGACAGGAAGAAGAACATCACGTCGGTCCACTTCTGGACCGGTTTGATGGACAGCGCGTAGGCCGCGGGCACCGCCAGGGCGAGCACGAGCAGTGTGGAAAGGATGCTGGCCATGGCCGAGTTGAGGAGGAAGGGGGTGATGTCGCGGCTGAACAGCAGCTTGTACTGGTCGAGGGTGAGCGGGGCGAAGGGGGTGGGCGGGTTGGTGGCGGCGTCGGCTTCCTGGTGGAAGGAGGTGAGGACCATCCATGCCACCGGTGCGAAGAACGCCAGCGTGGCCAGCCAGGCGGTGAACGTCCACAGCGGTGAGAGTTTGGGTGCACTGCCGTGGTCGTCGCCTCGGTGCAGGAGCTTCTTGAACCTGGCGCCGGGTGCAGCGAGGGCTGCGTGAGTCATCGGGATGCCTCCTCGCGGAAGAGTGATGCGATGGTGCGCAGTGCGAAGGTCGCGATCACGATGGCGCCGAGGACGACGACGACGCCGGCGGCGGCCGCCTGGCCGTATTCGTACTTGCGGAACATGGTCAGGTAGATCTCGTAGGGCAGGTTGGTGGTCTGTGAGCCGGGGCCGCCCTGGGTGATGGTGTAGACCGCGTCGAAGGTCTGCACGATGTAGATCGTGCCGAGCAGGACGCCCAGTTCGATGTACTGGCGCAGGTGCGGCAGCGTGATGTGCCGGAAGGTCGCCATCGCCGACGCGCCGTCCATGCGGGCCGCTTCCAGGACGTCACCGGGCTGGGCCTGCAGGCCGGCCAGGAGGATCAGCATCATGAACGGCGTCCACTGCCACACCAGCGAGAGGACGACGGCCGGCATGGGGTAGGAGGAGATCCAGTCGACGGTGGGGCCGTTGTCCGCGCCGAAGAGGCGGTATATGGCGTTGAGGGTGCCGTTGAGCAGGCCGTAGTCGGGGTTGTACAGGGCGTGCTTGAACAGCAGCGCCGCCGCGACCGGCATGACCAGGAACGGTGCGATGAGCAGGGTGCGGGCCAGGCCGCGGCCGGCGAACCGGCGGTCGAGCAGCATCGCCAGGCCGAGTCCGAGGACGACGCTGAGGAGCACCACCGACGCGGTGAGCACGATGGTGTTGAGGACGGCCGTGCGCAGCCGTTCGTCGGTGAAGACGAACGTGAAGTTGTCCAGGCCGACGAAGTGCCTCTCGCCCGGCTTGAGGATGTTCCACTGGAAGGTGGAGATGACGAGGGTGGCCACGAACGGCAGCTGGGTGACGGCGATGGTGAAGATCAGTGCCGGCAGCAGCGGGATACGCCGCTTCCACTTGGCTGTGCCCGGGGATTTCCGGGGCCGGGCGGGTGGTGGTGCGGTCTTGGGTGGTGCGGTGAGCGTGGTCATGAAGGGTTTCCTCTGCCGGTGACGGCCGGGGTGGGGGAGGCGGTGCCCGGCCGGCGACGGGGCCGGCCGGGCGGTGAAGGTCACTTCTGGTAGTTCTTGGCGACGTCCCCGGCGAGCTTCTGGCCGTCGTCGAGGGCCTTGTCCACGGATGTCTTGCCGGCGATGGCGGCGGAGATCTCCTGGGTGACCTTGGTGCCCAGGTCCTGGAACTCGGGGATCGCCACGTACTGGATGCCCACCGTCGGCCTCGGCTGGACGCCGGGGTTGGCCGGGTCGGCCTGCTCGATGGACTTCAGCGTGATGTCACCGAACGATCCGGCGGCCTTCTGGTACTGGGGAATGGCGTAGGTGCTGGCCCGCTTGCCGGCCGGGACACGCGACCAGCCCAGCTTGGCGCCGACCAGGTTCTCGTACTTCTTGCTGGACGCCCACAGCATGAACTTCGAGGCCGCGTCGGCGTTCTTGGTGGTCTTGGGCATGGCCCACGCCCAGGCCCACAGCCAGCCGCTGCTCTTGGTCTGTACGGTCGGCGCGTAGGCGTAGCCGACATGGCCGGCGATCTTGCTGGAGGCGGGGTCCTCCAGCGACCCGGCCGCGCTGGTCGCGTCGTACCACATCGCGGCCTTCTTCTGGCTCAACGCGTTCAGGCACTCGGTGAACCCGGCCTGCGGGGCGCCCGCCTCACCATGCTGCCTGACCAGGTTCACGTAGAAGTTCGTGGCCTTCTTGAACGCAGGGCTGTTGACCTGCGCCTTCCAGTCCTTGGTGAACCAGGTGCCGCCGAAGGTGTTGACCACACTCGTCAGCGGCGCCCCCAGCTCACCCCAGCCGGCCAGTCCGCGCAGGCAGATGCCCTTCATACCGGGCTCGGCGCCGTCGACCCTGGCCGCGATGTCGGCGATCTGCTGCCAGGTCGGATGCTCGGGCACCGTGACGCCCTTCGCCGCCATGACGTCCTTGTTGTACATGAGCATCGAGGACTCGCCGTAGAACGGCAGGGCGTAGAGCTTGCCGTCGGAGCCCGACAGCGACTGCACCATCGGCTTGAGCAGGTCGGCCTTGTCGAAGCCGGTGTCTTTGTCGGCGTAGGAGCCCAGCTCGTGCAGCCAGCCGTTCTTGGTCCAGATCGGTACCTCGTAGGCGCCGATGGTGGCGACGTCGTACTGGCCGGCCTGGGTGGCGATGTCCTGGGTGACCTTGTCACGCAGCTCGTTCTCGGGAAGGACCGTGAAGTTGACCTTGATGCCGGTGTCCTTGGTGAACGTGCTCTTGGTCAGCTTCGCGATGTCCTCCATCTGCGGGTTGCCGACCATCAGCACATTGATGCTCTTGCTGCCGCCCGAAGACCCACCGGCTCCAGCTCCGGAACAGGCGACCAGCAGCGATCCTGCGGCCGTGGCCGTGATGAGGGCGTGGGTCATTCTTCGTGCGCGCATGACTGACTCCTGGGGATGTTTCGAGGGCGTGAGGAACCGGGCCCCGGGCTTGCGGGGGTGGAGTGAGGATGGGGATATGGAGCTGGACCGCTGCTCAGGCCCGGATGACCTCGGGGCCCAGCAGTGAGTAGCGGTGGGCCTCGGAGGCGGGCAGACCGGTGTCGGTGACGATCGCCTCGAACTCGGTGACCTCCGCGAAGCGACAGAAGCTCACGGCACCGAATTTCGTATGGACCCCGGAGAACACCCGGCGCCTGGCGACCCTCATGACCTGGGCCTTGACCTCGCTGACGCCGGAGTCGGGGGTGGTGAGTCCGTACTCGCGGGAGATGCCGTTGGCACCGACGTACGCCAGGTCGATGACGAAGCCGGACAGCATACGGGTCGCCCAGTGGTCGACCGTGGCCAGCGTGCCGCCACGCACTCGCCCGCCCAGCAGCAACACGGTGATGTTCTCGGCCGAGGCCAGGTCACCCGCGGTGGCGAGGGAGGAGGTGACCACGGTCAGTGGCCGGTCACGGGGAAGGGCGGCGGCGATGAGCTGTGGGGTGTAGCCCTCGTCGATGAAGACGGTCTCGGCGTCACCGAGCAGTTCGGTCGCGGCGGTCGCGATCCGGGACTTCTCGGGGACGTGCATGGTGGTGCGGAAGGCGAGCGTGGTCTCGAAGCCCGCGCTCTCCACGGGATGGGCACCGCCATGGGTACGCCGGACCAGCCCGTGCCCCTCCAGTACGTTCAGATCGCGCCTCACGGTCTCCTTGGAGACCCCTAGGTCAGCGGCGAGCTTTCCGACGTCCACGGATCCGGTACGGCGTGCCGTCTCCAGAATCCCGCGTCTTCGCTCATCGGTGTCCACGGCGACACCTCCGTTCCACGGCTCCGCGCGGGTGTGCCCGCGCAGTGATTTCCGAATGCCCTGCCCGTTCGGGCGTCCGGTGGCTAATTTCTACAAGCAGGCCGCCCCGGTGACCAGGCTCGCCGTGTAGTACTTCATGACCGATTGCGCCCGCTTTTCGAAGCCCCGAACCCCTGGAATAGGCGGTGCGGGGCCTCGGCGTGTGGGAGGTCGTTGCCCATATGTCCACCGGGTGTGCCCGTTCGCTGCCCGTCTTGTCGGACAGGCGGTGGTGTTCCCTGCTGTTACCTGTCGCGGCATGGGCTCCCTCGTTCTCGGAGATGACGGCATACCGGTCGATGCAGCCGTGGACAACGTCGCGCCAGAGCGCCGGCCACGAGTCACCTGCCTAGTCGGCGGGATCGCGGCGGCTGGCGTCCGCTCCTCGGCAGCCCGCAGGGAGTGGTGTACGACGTCGTCGGTATGGCCGACGAAGGTGCCGTCGGGCTTGTGGGGCGCGACGCTGCGCCGCACGACTCTGCGGTGGACCGTCGGTGCCGATCACGACGTCGGCCCGGTACGTGTCGCCGTCGGGTACCCCTGACCCGTCAGGCTCGCCCAGGCCGGTTCTGGTGCGGGCCGCGGCTCTTGTCCTGACGCCTTCAGCAGGCCCTCGGCCGACTGCCGCTCGTCCGGCGACTCGGCGAGTTCCGGGTCCGGATCCGGATCCGGGTTCGGGTCCGGTTCCGGTTCCGGATCCGGGTTCGGGTCCGGGTTCGGGTCCGGGTTCGGGTCCGGGTTCGGGTCCGGGTTCGGGTCCGGGTTCGGTTCCGGGTTCGGTTCCGGATCCGGGTTCGGGTTCGGGTCCGGGTCCGGGTCCGGGTTCGGTTCCGGGTCCGGGTCCGGTTCCGGGTCCAGGTCCCGCAGGAGCCGGGGGTGCCCGCGGTGAACCCGGCCACGGCCCCGCCGCCGGGTCGGGTTCTGGCGCAGGCGGTGCCGCCGTGGGCCTCGGCAACCTGCCTCCCAGAGATGTGGAAGCCGGAGCGGCGGCGACGGCCCCTCTCGCAGCCTCCGTGGTCCCTGCCGCTCCTTGAGAGACCTGCCCGATACGGAACCCTGGACGTCACCGCAGGTCAGCGGCAGCGGTCAGGCATGGCGCAGAGGACTCCCCCTCCGGGCACGGCCGCTCCGCCCCGGTGCTTCACGCGCCCGGCCGGCCCCTGGGCGCGTCGCGCTCCAGCAGCCCGGTGCGCAACTCGAGCGGGGTCGCTCCGTGCCATCGGCGCACCGCCCGCCGGATTGCGCTCACGTCGGCGAAGCCCACCTGACGGGCGATGTCACGGAGGGTCAGCTCCGGTCGGCGCAGGAGTTGCTCGACTCTCTCGCGGCGTACTCCGTCGACGATCGCTTCGTAGGTGGTGCCGCACTCGGCCAGGCGGCGGCGCAGGGTGCGTTCGCTGGACGCGTGCCTGCGGGACTGCTCGAGGAACGAGGGGACGGCCGGAAGGCTCTGCGCGATGGAGATCTCCAGCACCTCGAGCAGGTCCTGCTGGTTGCCCCGTGACGCCATCTGCTTCTCCAGCACGTCGAGCACCGAGGCGTAGGTGATGGGGTCTCGCCCCGGCATGGCCACACGGGCCCACCGGGTGGGGATCACCATGCGGTTGGCGGCGGCGTCGAAGCGCAGCGGGCAGCGGAACAAGTCCTCGAAGGGGCGTCTGTCGCGCGGGGCGGGGAAAGCGAAATCGATTGCCTGAGGAGCGAACGCGGCGCCGACGTGCAGACGGGTGAGAGTGACGACGCTGGAGTACGCCTCCTCGATCAGGAAGACGGCAACGGTCGGATCCAGCGCGGGGTCCGGCAGGTCGGCGCGCAGCACGTAGCCGACGTCCTCCCAGCCGGCCGACCACACCGTCATCGCCCCGGAAAGGTTCTGATAGCGCACCCCTGTCTCGATGGCGTCCTGCTGAGTGTCCGCGGCCATCATGGCGAAACCGAGCAGCCCCCACGCGGTCAGGTGCTGCGCCGCGCCCACTCGCAGCCCCAGATGCTCGTCCCCGGTCTGCTCCACCGCCTGCCGGATGACGTCACTGCCCTGCCGGTAGGAGACCCGCAGCGTGGCGGATCGCATCACCGTCGGGTCCAGCCCGGCACGGGTCAGCAGCGGCTGCAGATCGACGCTGTACTCATGGGCGACCCGGGCGAGGTAACGCAGGATGTTGGGCGCGATGGTGGCCGAGGTGCTGCGGCTGGTTCCCGGCGAAGTGACCGGGGCGGGAGCATCGGGCATCACGTCCCCTCTCACCAGGGCGTTTCTTGCTTTGCCGCCGACAGTACACCGCAACTGTCGACGGGCGTGGCCGCCGGGGCCTCCCATCCGGCCTCCGGCGCACTGCACGCGGTTACCCCACCTCGCGGAGCCCGCTCGCGCCGGCCCGACGGGTAGCGGCGACGGTGTGTTCGCCGCACAGGGAGCAGCGGTGGCCGCGGTTGCCACCACGGTGCCCGCCGTCAAGGAGCGGCTCGCGCTCTCTCCGCTGACGATGACCGTGCTCGTTGTGGCCGTCGCGCTGAGCGCGGGCGTCGGCGGCTTCGCCGGGCCGGCGGTGATCCGGCGTCCGGGGCCGGTCGCCGCGATGCGGACCGCCGTCGTGGCGACCGCTGCGGCTCTGCTGCTGATCGGCTGGGCCCCCGACCTGGCCACGGTCGCGGTGTCCTGTTCATCACCGGGGGGCCTGCGTCCACGTCGGCGAGGACCGTGAGGACGATGTAGCAGAGGTAGCGGATGTCAAGGCCGGGCGCACGGTCGTGGCCGCCGCCGACGACCGCGCGCCCGTCCTTCAGGAAGCCGACGAACCGAGATGCAGTTCGAGTTCGGAGGTCGGTTCCAGGTCTCCGGCGACCACGACACCGTCCGAGCCGACGACGGTGACCTGCTCGGGAGCGGCCCGACCGAGGACGAAGCCGGTCGCGGTGACCGCGACCCGGTCGCCCGTCCGCGCGCTGACGTTACCCGCCGTGCCGATCAGCAGCCCCGCCTCCGCGAGGCGATGACACGCGGCCGCCACGGAGCGCCGCTGCTCGTCGAGGAACGGATGCGTCTGCGGCATGTCAACGCGCCGTCGTCGAGTTCTCGGAACGGATCAGAGTGTCGAGGTTGGCCATCGAGGTCCGCATGCCGGCGCGCATGGCGGGTTGCTGGATGCGGTCCAGGAGGAGCCCGAGAGGGCCGAGGCCCATGGTGTACTCGACCCTGTACGTCATCTCCGTGGTGTCCTGGCCGTCCGGGCCCTTCATGGGCTGGAACTCGAAGACGTTGGTCAGATCCCGCAGTGGGGCGAAACCGGTGCCGGTGTCGACACGGCGCTTCATGGGCTCGACCTCCCTGACGGTCCACACCGAGTGGGTCCGCAGCGGGCCGAGGGTGCGGTTGTTCTCGGCGTACGTTCCGCCCACCGTGGCGACGCCGTGGTGGGCGGTGACCTCGATGACGGCGGCGACCCACTCGGCGTACCGGTCGGTACGGGAGACGATCTCCCAGACTCGCTCGACCGGGGCGTTGACGACGGCCTTCTCGACGACGACGTACTTGTTCACGACAGGGTTCTCTCTCTGCTTGCGTCTGTTGTGCTCAGCCGTGGCCGAGCAGCTCGGTGGCGGCCTGCTTGCCGGAGCGGACGGCGCCGTCCATGAAGCCGGTCCAGTACGGGGAGAACTCCGAGCCCGCCCAGTGCACCCGGCCGAACCGCCGGCCCATCCACTCGCCGTAGGCGGTGAGCACGCCGGGGGCGGCGACGGAGGTGGGACCGCCCTGGGTCCACTGCTCGGCGGTCCAGTCCTGCTCGACGTAGTCGACCGTGTCGAACGCGCGCTCCCCGACGACCTGGGCGAAGCAGCGCAGCACCGCGCCGCGCCGCTCACGGGCCGGGCGGTGCGCCCACTTGCGCCATTCCTTGCCGCCGAGGAATCCCATGAGCACGCCGGGTCCGCCGTCGGGCGGGGTGTTGTCGAACATCTCGCGGATGGGAGAGCCGTCGCGCAGCAGGCCCATGCCGGACAGGCCCTCCGCCCGCCAGAACGGCTTGTCGTAGACGGCCACGCACTTCATGAGGGTGCCGAAGGGCAGCCGTTGGAAGAGCTGGTCCTGCTGCGGCGGCAGCAGCGGGTCCCAGACGATCCGCGAGGCCAGGAGTGGCGGAACGGCCACGATCACCCGGCCGGCCCGCCAGTCCCCGGTATCCGAGACGACGGTGACGCCGGTGGAGTCCTGGCTGATGCGACGCACCGGCGCGGACAGCCGGACCCGGCCGTCGAGTTCCGCGGCCAGCCGCTGGGCGACCAGCTGGGAGCCTCCGACGAACCGGCTGTCCTGGGCACCGCCTTCGGTGCCTGTGCCGCGCTCCATCGTGCCCGGATGCCTCTCGTCGCCGAACGTCGAGACGTACCAGAGGCTGAACAGCGCGGACGCGTCGCGCGCCTCACCGCCGTACGCGCTGTTCAGGAAGATGTTGACCAGGTCGACGGCCGCCCCGGTGATCTCGGCCTTGCGCAGCCATGTCTCGTACGTCATGCCGTCCAGCTCACGTGCGTCCGGGGCTCGCCACGGCGCCGTCGGGTCCAGCTTGCCCGCCGCCTTGGCGATGCGGGCCAGAGCGATGCCCATGTCAGGCAGGGCGAGGAGGTCCGGAGGCGTGCTGCCGGAGAACCGCTTCGCCGTTCCGCCGTGCACGTACACGCTCTTGCCGGGGAGGGTCGCCTGGTACGTGGCCACGCCGACGTCCTTGGCCAGCGCCAGGATGTGGTCCTGCGTGGGGCCCACGAACTGGCCGCCGATCTCGGTCACTTGGCCGTCGCCGAGATCGTGGTTGAGCAGTCGGCCACCGACCCGGTCGCGGGCCTCCAGGACCGCCACGGACAGACCGGCCGCGACGAGTTCCCGCGCCGCCGTGAGCCCCGCCAGACCCGCGCCGATCACGACGACATCGGCGTCGCTCCTCCGGCGGCCGCTGGTGGGCGCACTGTGCTGTGAACCGGTCATGGTCGCTCCTAGCCATGTTCTGCGCCCCCGATGAGTACGGCCGCAGGCGGAATGGGAGCGGCATATGAGGCCGCCCGGCTGCCGATCGTGCCCCCATGTCCAAGGGCTGAACGGAGACTATTCACCTGCCGGCCGCCGGGAACCGGTCCGGGCGGTCAGCGAGGGGGCTTCAGCGGCCAGGCGGTCGCCTCTCCGACAGGCAGCGCCCCTGGTCCGGAGGGAGGCGGAGGCCGCCTGGAGACGGCGTGGTCGGTGCGTGGGCGGCAAGGGCCTGGACGGAACCTTCGCGCAGCGGATCCCCCTACCGACTGGCGGAGGCTCCGCCCAGGGACTCGGGGGCGAAGCCTCGGTGGCCTTCGTCGCAGGCCAGGACGCTGGCGGTCAGAGCATGGACCGCGGACTGACACACCTATGGCGAGCTGCACGGCATCGGCTCGGGGACCCTTCGGACACGTGGCGTGGATGATGAAGCCTGTGCCTGGAGCTGCCCCAGCCTGCCCGCAGGACCGCCGGGCACCGCTGGGGACCGCCGTCGGAGCAATCGTCAAGACTTGTGGGTGCGGCCCATCGGATCGGATTCAGTGGTCTCGGCTGCTGCGCGGCTGGCTTCCTCGCCCACGACAGACGACGACCACGTGGTAGCAACCCAGGGTGAGTCAGCACAGCGTGCAGGCCGCCGTGCTGACGAGCACGGTCAGGGGAGCCGGCGGCGCACGGCCGGCGGAAGATGGACCAGCGCGATCAGCAGGTAGGCCCGTACATCGGTTTGCCGCCAGTAGCCCTGCGAGTTCGGCCAGTTGCGCAGCAGCGTGCCCATGATGCCGACCGACACCACCACGTAGACGATGTCTGCCACCTGCGGGACGGCCCGGCGAACCGTCCCGCCCCACGTGCGCTGCGCGAACTTCGCCCGAGCGTAGGCCTCAAGCGATCGCTCCACCCGCTTTCCACCACAGCTACACCCCAGGTTGTACACCGCCAACCACTCTGGTTGCAGGCGCAGTTCAACCCATGGTTGGGCGAGAAGGAAGGGTCGCTCCAGCTAGCTTTCCAACTGTCACAGGGACTGGGCATCCGCACCGCGGCCAGGTGGGTGCGATCGCCACGGCACTCCTCACGGAATACCGGTGCCGGCCGGTTACGCGATCAGCTCTGCCTTCATGAAGGGAACCTGCGTGAGTGTTCGATGCGGTTCAAGATGGGCGGAGGCTGCTGCGGCAGTGCTCAGACCCGCCAATGCCCCTCGCGGAGGCCACCGCGGCCTGACATGGATCGTCGCCGTGGCCGGCGTGGCGGCAGCCGTACCCACAACCGTCCAGCTGGAGGAATCTCAGGGCAGACCCTGAGGCGGCGAAAGGGAAGCAAGACCTCCATGTCCGCGTACCACCACGGTCGCGCAGGAACGGAAGTCCAGCGATCTCCTCGCCGCGTCATCAACTTGGCTATTCGAACATTCAGACCACATGACTGCACACGGGGGATCACCATGCGTTCCGCGCACAAGAGCTGGAAAACCTATGCCCTGGGAGCCGCGGCCCTCACCGCTCTCCTCTCCGCCACGGCCTGCGAGCCGGACGGCACGAACAACGCCACGGGCACCACCCCGTCCGCCACCCCGAGCGCGACCGTCTCCACTCGGCCCAGCGGCGAGGGCACCGGCACGGACGGCAGCTCGCAGAACCCAGGCACCGGCTCGGGAAACTCCGGTGGCTCGGGGAACTCCGCCGGGTCGGGGAACTCCGCCGGGTCCGGGAACTCCGGCGGCTCGGGAGACTCCGCCGGGTCGGGGAACTCCGGCGGCTCGGGAAACTCCGGCGGCGGTGGGACCGTCACAGCCTCCTGCAGCGAAGCGAACATCTCGATCGCTACGACGGTCTACGCACATGACTCGGCCCGGCACCTCCTCCTCACGGCCACCAACACCGGCGACAAGGAATGCGCCCTCTACCGCTACCCGATCGTCCGCTTCGACAACGGGCGGGAGGATCAGGTCCAACCGATGGAGTCCGAGATGAAGGGAGCCACGATCGGGCCGGGCGAGAAGGCGTACGCGGGCATGCTCCTCTTCCGGATGGGCGCGCCGACCGACGCCGTGGAGACGATGACCGTCAGCCTCCAGGGCCGCGTCTCCAACGCAGATGCGGACAGCGCGCCGATCAAGGTCCCGCTGCCCGACGAGGCCGACTTCCTGAACATCGACGACAACCCCCTGGTCTCATACTGGAACGTCAGCCAGAAGAAGGCCGAGAACTACATGTTCAAGGCCGCCGGCGGCAACTGACCCTCGATCCAGGACCGCTCCCGCCCTCCAACACGTCGCACGGACCCCGTTGGAGGGCGCAGGGCTGCGCGGCTGCACTGTCGACGGCTGCGAGTGACGGCTCGCAACTGGGGGGCTGGCAACTGGGCTGTCGGCTCACGACGCCCGCGGCTCCGAAGCGTCGGCGGCGTCTCGGCCACCGCAACTTGGCCTCCCGTTCCTGACGTACCGCCGAGCTTCATGGCCTCCCGGATCCGCCCACCGCAAGACCGTGCGCCGCTACCGGGACACCGGCTCGCGTCCGCCCGCGACCGCAGGAACGTGCCCCTCGGCCGGTTCAAGCCGTATCCGTCACAGGCGTCGACCTCGCCGGCCGGCTCTTCAACCGGGTCACGGAAGCATCCTGATCCAACCGAGGCAGGGCGGACCCGAGCGGCCGCCCCTGCCGCCCCTCCCAACCGGTGGCAGTCGGCTCACAGACACAACCCTTCCCCGCCGCAACCTTGGGTGCGCTCGCCGGCCCTCGTCCGGGCATGTGCGTTGCTTGGCTCGAGCAGATGATCAGTCGAAGGCCGTCCGGGTGTGCGCGGATTACGCACCGAGCATGCCTCGGACTGGAACGAGGGCAGTCCGTCGCGGTACGGACCCGCCCGGCCGGAGCCTCTTCCTCGAGGCGTTCACAGACTCACAGGGTGCGTCGGACACCCGCCTGACGTTCGAGGTTGCGCAGTTGCAGCACGGTCAGGTCGCCTTCCACTGCGTCGTACGCCGGGCCGCGACGTCCGATGGGTAGGACCTCCTGGCCCTCATGTCCTCCAGCATGAGCGCGAACGCGGCATACATGGCCACACCTGCGAGGAGCAGTCCGAGGGCCCCGGACACATAGCCGAGCCAGGCGGCACCGGTGAAGTTGAAAAGCGCCGCGACGTAAGACGTGACACGGCACCGCGCAGGACGCCAGACCGCCGGGGTACTGACGGCGCGCAGGGCGGGCCCGCAAGGGACCATGCGCATGTGCTTGGCCAACGGGGCGCCACAAGCGATTTCCGATGCCGTTGCTTCAACGCCGTGGTCACCGTCCACGTACTGATCGCCGCCTGGATGCGAGTACGCCTGTTCGGTCCGCCGAGGCCAGAGCCCTTGTCGGAGTGGATGTGAGCGAAGCCGCGGAGACGCAGGACCCGCATCAGATCCGGATGCGGGTCGGCCATCCGGGCGGTGAGGCGGAAGCCGGCCGCGACGAGCTCGGCCAAGCCGTCGGTCTCCCGCAGTCGCTCGCCGACGGCCCGGCCGAACTCCTCCAGGGCGTCCGACACCGCAGCGTCGAACAACACCGTCTTGGACTCGACGCGGTTGCAGAAGGAGCCGAATCCGACGTCCGCCCGGTCGGCGATGGCCTGCATGCCGACACCGGTCTCACCGGTCTCCGCGAAGATCTCCCGCGCCGCACGGACGAGGGCCCCGCGTGTCGCCGCACGGACGAGGGCCCCGCAGGTCGCCGCACGGCGTCGCTCAAGGCGAGGGGCGGCCGGCACCGATGTGGACATGGAGCGAAGCCCAGCAACCTGGGTGACCGAATCAGCATCTCTGAGTTTTTCATCAGTTAACCAGGCACCAACTATTGACGACGAGATGCGCAGAGTTGATGCTTTCATCATTACGGCAATGTTGCTTGGAGGACGCCATGTCCGAAACCCATACCGCCCAGGCCGACGTCACGACCGCCCACCAGGACCTCCACAGTGAGCAGGGCGCCCTGCGCGGCGAGCACCCCGGGCGCGCCCGCAACCCGGTGATCAAGGTGGCTGACCTCGCCTGGGTGGAATTCGAGAAGCCCGATCTGGACCGCGCCGAGGTCTTCGCACGTGACTTCGGGTTCTCCGTCGCCGCCCGTGGGCCGGACGCCCTCTGGCTGCGCGGCACCTTCGCCGGCTCCCCCTGCGTGGTGATCCGCAAAGGGCGTACGTCCCGTTTCATCGCGCACGCGTTCCGCGCGGCCGAACGGGCCGATCTGGACCGGCTGGCCCGCGCGACGGGGACCGCCGTGCGGGACGCGGACGTCCCTGGCGGCGGCAAGGTGGTCGACCTGCTGGATCCCTCCGGCCTCCCGGTGCGGGTGGTGCACTGCGCCGAGGAGTTGCCGGAGCTGCCCGGGCAGCGGCCGCTCCTCCTCAACTTCGGGACGGATCACCGTCGTAGGAACACCACCCAGCGCCCGCCGCGCGAACCGTCGCGGATCCAGCGGCTGGGGCATCTGGTGCTGGAGACCAGTGCGTTCACCCGGAGCATGAACTGGTATCTCGACACGCTCGGGATGATCGTCAGCGACTTCCACTTCCTGGACGGGCAGCGAGAGCGCGGCCCGGTCATGGCGTTCTTCCGCTGTGACCAGGGAAGCGTCGCAGTGGACCATCACACGCTGGCGATGCATCTGGGACCGGGAACGCATTACGTCCACTCCGCCTACCAGGTCACCGACCTCGACGCGATCGCCGCGGGTGGGGAGTATCTGGCCGAGCGCGGCTACCAGCGCAGCTGGGGCATCGGCCGGCACATCCAGGGCAGCCAGATCTTCGACTACTGGCGTGATCCGGACCGTCTCATGATGGAGCACTTCGCGGACGGCGACCTGTTCTCCTGCGACGTGGAGCCGGGCTGGGCTCCGCTGTCGGCAAGCGGGCTCGCGCAGTGGGGGCCGCCCATCACCCGCGAGTTCCTCGGTACGAATCCGTCACCCGCCAAGATCCGCGAGCTGTTGCGCGCACTGCGCGACGACAGCGAACTCGACCCCGCCCGGTTGCTGGGCCTGCTGAAAGCGATGAACCCATGAGCACGAACGTTCTGCGTACCGCGCAGGATTGGTGGGTGGTGCGCGACGAGCGCGCCGTCCGTATCGAGACCAAGGCCGTCACCACCGCCGAGTTGCTGGCGGACCGCGAAGCCGTACGGGAGGCCGCCGTCTCCGGCGAGACGGGCACGCCCGTCTCGGACCTGGCCGCTCTGCCCCCGGTCACCACCCCGTGCCGGGTCGTCGCGCAGATGGTCAACTACCGCAGTCACGCCCGCGATTCGGGCTTTACGGGTGAGATCCCGCCCACCTTCTTCCGAAAGGCCTCCAGCTCCGTGAGCGGCCCGAACGACACCGTCGTCAAGCCCTCGCACGTGAAGTTCCTCGACTACGAAGTCGAGCTCGGCCTGGTCATGGGCGCACCCTTGCCGGTGGGCACGGTGGTCACGGAGTCCGACCTGCCCTCGTACGTCGCGGGGCTGGTCCTCACCAACGACGTGAGCGCCCGTGACGTGCAATTGACCAAGGGCCAGTTCTACGAGAGCAAGTCGTACCCCACCTTCACGCCGACCGGACCGTACCTGGCTCTGCTGGAGCCGGAGGATTTCCCTCACCTCCTCGATCTGCGGCTGAGGTTGTCGGTCGACGGCAGCCCGCGCCAGGACCGGACCCTGGCCGACATGATCGTCCGGCCGGCGCGGGCGCTGACGCTGCTGGCCCGCTTCCAGAACCTCGACCCGGGCGACCTGCTGCTCACCGGCACCCCTGGCGGCACGGCCCTGAAGGCACCGCCGAAACCGGTCGAGAAGATCGGCGCACTGCTGCCGCCGGCCCTGAAGTGGAAGGCGTTCTTCAACAGCCAGGCGCGCAACCCGCACTACCTCCACGAGGGCGACGTCATCACCGCCACGATCGCCACCGCCGACCGCCGGATCGACCTCGGCGAACAGCGCACCCCCGTCGCGGACGCACGGTGAGCGCAGTCTCCCGGGTGCCCGTGGTGATCATCGGTGCCGGACCGGTGGGGGTCACGGCCGCCCTCCTGCTCGCCCGCCACGGTGTGCGGAGCGTCGTCCTCGAACGTCACCAGGACGTCTACCCGCTGCCGCGCGCCGTCGCCATGGACGACGAGGTCCGGCGGATCCTGCAAGCCGTCGGCGTCCACGAGGAGTTCGCCGCCATCGCCCGCCCGGCCAAAGGTCTGCGGCTGCTCGACGCACGTCACCGGGTGATCGGTGAGTTCCGGCGCTCCGAGCACGGCCACCACGGCTTCCCGCAGACCAGCATGTTCGACCAGCCGGAGCTGGAGAGGCTGCTGCGCGAAGCCCTGGTCGGGCGGCCCGAGTGCGAACTGCGGGGCGGCGTAGAGGTCGTCGGCATCGACCAGAACGGCGGCGGTCCCGTCCGGGTCACCTTCCGTCGCGAAGGCAGTGAGACCCCTGAGTACCTGGATGCGTACGCCGTCCTCGGCTGCGACGGTGCCGGCAGCCTCACCCGCCAGGTCATCGGCGCCGTATGGGAGGACCTGCGTTTCGAGGAGCGCTGGACCGTCATCGACGTTCGTACGCACCTCCCCGTCCGCTCCTGGGAGGGTGTCGAGCAGGTCTGCGACCCCGCCCGGGCCGCGACGTTCATGCGGATCGGTGAGGACCGTTACCGCTGGGAGTTCCGCCTGAGGGACGGGGAAGAGCTGGATGCCCGACGCGTACGAGAGCTGATCGCCCCGTGGGTGGAGGTCTCGTACGACGGCGACGTCGAAGTGGTCCGGCAGGCCCAATACACCTTCCGGGCCCGTGTCGCCGACCGCTGGCGCCGGGGGCGCGTCTTTCTGCTCGGCGACGCCGCCCACCTCACCCCGCCCTTCATCGGCCAGGGCCTCTGCGCGGGAATGCGCGACGCGCACAACCTCACGTGGAAGCTCGGCCGCGTCCTCCAACAGGGCTCCGGCGAGGGCCTGTTGGATACATACGAAAGTGAACGCAAGCCGCACGCCCGCCACATGATCCGCCTCGCTGTAGCGATGGGCTGGGCCATGACCGGAGGCCAGGGTAGTGCCGCCGCGCTGCGCCGGAGCCTGACGAGCGCGGCCTGCCGCATACCTGCCCTGCGCGAGGCGGCCGGCCGCGACCTCAGCCCAGCCCTGGGACACAGCGCCCTCATACGACGGCACACCCGCCTGGGCGGACGGGAACTGGCGGGCACGTTCTGTCCACAACCCTGGGTGGGCTTCGACGCCGGGTCGATCCGCCTCGACGACCTGCTGGGCGACTCCTTGGCCGTCGTGAGTGCCGTTCCTGCCGCGCCTTGGCTGCGAGCCGTCGCCGAGGCGCTCGGCGCACGGATCATCGGCACGGACGACCTCGGCGACGACGGCACCCTCGCCGCCTGGCTGCGCGACGGCCGGGCGGACGCCGTACTGCTGCGCCCCGACCGCGTGGTCGTGGACGTCGTCCCGGCGGGCGCCGACGACTTCACGGACACGGCCGCCTGGGCGCCGCTGCTGTGCTCCACCCGGCTTCCCTCCCCCACCGAACCGCTCGCCACCGCACGCCTGTCGAGGAGCGCATCGCGATGACCAGTGCACAGCTCACCCCGCCCCAGAAGCCCTTCTGGGCCTTCGACCCGGAGGCCGCCACCACCAGCCGTATCGCGGACTTCGGTCGTTGGGTCGCCCTGCACCGAGGCGTTCGAGCCGCCTATGACCACACCGACTACGCCGCCCTGCACCACTGGTCGGTCACCGACCTGGAAGGGTTCTGGAGCGCGGTGTGGGAGTACTTCGACGTCGACGCGGCGACCCCGTACGAACAGGTGCTCGCCGACGAGAAGATGCCGGGCGCCCGCTGGTTCACCGGAGCCACCCTCAACTACACCCACCACGCCCTGCGCCACCTCAGCGACGACCGGCCCGCGATCATCGCACTGGACGAGACCGGCGCCGGCCACGAGGTCTCCGGGGAGCAGCTGCGCGCCCAGGTCGCCTCCGTCGCCGCCACCCTGCGCGACCTGGGCGTCGGCCAGGGCGACCGGGTCGTCGGCTATCTCCCCAACACGCCGCACGCCATCGTCGCCTTCCTCGCCGCCGCCAGCATGGGTGCCGTCTGGTCGGTGTGCGGCCAGGACTACGCCCCGCAGGCCGCCGCCGACCGCTTCGCCCAGCTGGAGCCCACGGTCCTGATCGCGGCCGACGGCTACCTCTTCAACAGCGCCACCCACGACCGCCGTGCAGCCGTACTCGAGCTGGCCCGCGCCCTGCCCACCCTCAAGGCCACCGTCCTGGTGGACCACGTGGGACTGCCCTGGTCTCACGACAACCACCCGGCGCTCACCCTCCCTTGGGAGGACGCCTCCACCCGCACCGAGCAACTCACCTGCACGCCGGTGCCGTTCGACCACCCGCTGTGGGTCCTGTTCTCCTCCGGCACCACCGGCCTGCCCAAGGGCATCGTCCATGGCCACGGCGGTGTCCTGCTCGAACACCTCAAGACCCTGGGGCTTCAGTCCGACCTGGGCCCCGGCGACCGCCTCCTCTGGTACACCACCACCCACTGGATGATGTGGAACCTGGCCGTCTCCACGCTCCTGACCGGAGCGACCACCTGCACGTACGACGGCAGCCCGGCCCCGCTCACCCGACCGGACCTGCTGTGGGAACTGGCCGCGCGCCACCACGTCACCCTCTTCGGCACCAGCCCCCAATACCTCCTGGGCATGGCCAAGTTCGGTATCGACCCGTCGGTCCACGACCTGTCGTCCGTCCGCGCCGTCGGCTGCACCGGTTCCACCCTGCCCGCCTCCGCCTACCCCTGGGTCCGCCGCCACCTGGGCGAACGCGTCCAGCTCGCCTCCAGCACCGGCGGCACGGATGTCGCCTCCGGTTTCGCCGGCAGCGCCCCCACCACGTCCGTCTGGGCGGGCGAGCTGTCCGCCCCGTACCTGGGAGTCGCCCTGGCCGCGTACGACGCCGAGGGCCACCCGGTGGTCGACCAGGTCGGCGAGCTGGTCGTCACCCGCCCCATGCCGTCCATGCCGCTCTGCTTCTGGAACGATCCCGACGGCAGTCGCTACCGGGATGCCTACTTCACCAGCCACCCGGGGGTGTGGCGGCACGGCGACTGGATCACCCTCACCTCCCACGGCTCGGTGATCGTGCACGGCCGCTCCGACTCCACCCTCAACCGTCACGGCGTACGCCTGGGCAGTGCCGACATACACGACGTCGTCGAACGCCTCCCGGAGATCATCGAGGCCCTGGTCATCGGCGCAGAGGAACCCGACGGCGGTTACTGGATGCCCCTGTTCGTGGTTCCCACATCCGGAGTGGAACTGGACGACGCCCTGCGGGACAAGATCCGCCACGCCATCCGCACCGGCGCCTCACCCCGTCACGTGCCCGACGAGATCCTCGCCGTCCCGGGCATCCCCCACACCCGCACCGGCAAGAAACTCGAAGTCCCCGTCAAACGCCTCCTCCAAGGCACCCCCGCCGACCAGGTCGTCAACCCCGCGACCGTCGACAGCCCCGAACTCCTCGCCCATTTCATCCGCCTGGGCGCGAAACGCCGGGGGGCTAGAAACAGCACATGACACACGCGGGCGCGCATTCCACCGTCGTCACCTGACACATGCCTGAACCGGCCGTCGGGCTCCGCACCATGGCCGGCCGAGCGCCCGCATGATTGCCTGGACCGGGACGGTCATCAGCCGCGGCCACCTCCCACTCGCCGAGGCGGCCGTCGCACACCGGTACGGACGGACCGGCCCCTCTCTCATGGCCGGACGGCGAGGACGGACTGCCCCGCAACCGGTGGCACCTGTGGCCCCGCGCGAACGCGGGGGCATGTCCGCTGCCGCACTCCGACCAGTTCCAGGCAGAGGTTCTCGACATCGGCCCCCGCGACGAGCGACCGCACATGGCCGCCATACCTGCCGCGAGCCACGCGTCTGTGGGCACCTCGTGCCGAGATCGGTCACGCCCGCACCGTCACCGTGCTCGCTGGTCCAAAACCCGAACCCCGCCAGACCGAACGGTGGTCCTCGAAGTAGCGCCCGGTGGGAAGCGCCCGGCAGCACACATGCTGCCGGGCTCAGTGCCCCGCGGCTGCTTCAGACTCCTGCAACGAGTCGGATCTGGCCCGTTCCAACCCGTCGAGGAGCAGGCCCAGACCGAACCAGAACTCGTCGTTCAGCGATACGGAGGTCAACTCGTCGGCGGCAGTGATCGTGGCCGGATAGGTGGCTGGGTCAAGCGAGTGGTAGTAGTCCCGCAATTGCGCGTGGTCCTCGGGGCGTGGGGCCCCGGGACCGTGCTGCTGGATGGCGAAACCGATCACATAGTGGCCGATGGCCGTGAAGGCGCGGGCGGCCAGACCGACCGGGAACCCGTGACTCAGGAAGAGAGTGATGAGCCGTTCCCTTGCCCGCAGAGCATTGGGGCCGACGGGGACCTGGGCCGCCAGCAACGACAGCGCGTTGGGATGCCGGCACAAAGTGCCGTAGAAAGCCTCCGCCACGGCGTTGACGGCTTCCCGCCAGGACAGGCCGTCCAGCTCCTCGTGCGGAACGCGGACTTCGCCCAGGATCCTGTCGGCGACAAGAGCGAGGAGCTCGTCCTTGCCGTTGAAGTGCCGGTAGAGCGTCGCCGTGCCCGAGTCCAGGGCATCGGCGAGCATACGCAGGGTCAGCGCCTGGATCCCGACTTCATCGATGAGCTTCAGAGCCGTGTCCACGATGCGGCCGACGTCCATCGGGGGCCGCCCGCGCCGGTACGCAGGAGCAGGTGTCCGGCTCGCCCACCAGGCAGCACTTCCCGCAACGAGCTGGACCTCCGAAGCCATGAAGCGGTCACCCTTTCGGCCGGATCGGCTGAGGACACGTGTCCAGTACAGGAGTTTCGGCCTTATCGTATCCGTTTTCGACAGCGACAAAGGTGGGACGCCCTCCACGCAAGGGCGTCGGGCACCACGGCACAGAAACCGTCAAAAAGACGGTTGTCGTACTCCACCACCGTCACCGGCAAGCTGAAGGGCAGCGGCGGACGGCCGCACAGCACCAGTCGGGAGCCGGCGGCGTCCAGCGCTCTGTCGGCCATGCGTCGGTGGTATGCGTCGTCCTGCACCGCCCCCGAAGAGCACCACTGCGGCCTGCGTGCTGCTCAGGCGGCCGACGCTTCCGACAGGGGTTGCCGAAGCGTCAGCCAGTGGGAGACTCAGTCCCCGAGCGATGCCGTGGCCATTCCGCTTTGTCAGTGGGTGGTCAGGACGGGTCGGGGGCCTGCGGGGGCCGTCCATGCCTGGCTGACCCGGGAGAGGGGGTAGGCCTGGGCGTCGACCTTGACCTTGCCGTCGGCGATGAGCTGTACGTAGGCGGCGACCTGGGTGAAGTAGCGGCGCATGTCGAAGGAGCCGATGCCGCTGCCGCTGAGGCGGAAGGGACGGCTGCGCAGCAGCGAGGCGGGCACGGCGGCCTGTTCCCCGACCACGGAGCCGATCTCCACATAGCTGGTGGCGCTGCCGGGAAGGTGGGCCAGCGCCTGGAAGGCGGCTTCGGCCGCGCCGCCCCACAGGAAGTCCAGGACGAGGTCGGGTGCGTGGCCGTGGAAGGCGGCACCGATGGCCGCCGCGTCAGCGTCCTTGTCGCCGGTGATGTCTACGGTCTCGGCGCCGAGGGCGGCCACGCGCTTGAGGTCGTCCGCGCCGCGGCCCACCCCGATGACGCGCCGCACACCGAGTGCTTGGGCGTTCTGCACGGCGAGGCCGCCGGCCGCACCGGTCACTCCGAGGATCATCACGGTGTCCGGGGTGCCGTGTTCGTCGGCGTGGGCGGTGAGCGGCATCCAGGACGACATGCCCGGGTTGACACCCGCCGCCACGGCGACGGGATCGGTCCCGTCCGGAAGCGGCAGGGCCATCGTGACCGCCATCCGCTCGGCGAACGTGCCCCAGGGCTCCTCGACGTCGCCGGTGTACACCAGTGTGCCGTCGGCGGTGCGGGCCACCGCGTCCACCCCCGGAACCAGCGGGAACTGCCCGGTACTGCTGTAGTGCCCGCCGGACGCCTTGGCACGCACCACGGGATGGATCGCGGTCGCCACCAGCTCCACGATCTGCTGGCCCTGTCCGGCCTCGGGCTCGGGAAAGTCCTGGTACTCGGGCACCACGCCACCCGCCGCCACCACTACTGCTGCCTTCATCACTGGTCTCCTCTGCCTCGAAAAGTCACACTGCGCACCCCCAACGCTCCGGACTGCGACACGAACGTCGAAGGCCGGCGATGGAGGCGGGCGGACCGTCTTTACGGATACACCGTAGCCGCAAAACTCGGCGCCCGTCCACCGAGCCCATCCGCGTCGCCCACCACCCGAGCGCCCAGGAGGAGCGGCTGGCCGCGCGGAATCGCGCCCCACCGCCACGCTTCGGCATCCCTGCCTGGCCGGGCTGCGCGCGCCCCTGACGCAGCGCCAACAACGTCCGCCGTCGGCTCGACCCGTGGTTCAGGCAGTCGTTGTACCCCCCGGCCGGGCGATCAGCCGGGCCACGACTCCGTATCCCAGCCCGAGCACGGCCGCGGGCATCACTTTCTGGGCGTGGGTCCCCAGCAGCGCGCCGAAGGCCAGGCTGAAGGGCCGTTGGCGCCGTCGGCGAGGGCCTGGGAGGTGTCGACGAGCTGCCGGCGACCGTGCAGCGTGTCGTCGGGTACGGCGCCCCAGTCGGGTGCCGGACTGCGCACCGCCCACTCGACGCGGGTGCCGGGCAGGGCGGCGAGGTCGCGGGCCGCGGCCTGGGCGGATTTCCCGGCGCCGACGAGCAGGACGGTTCCCGCCCAGCGGCCGGGCAGCAGTTCGGTTTGGAGATCGACCCACGCAACGGCGAACTGCTCGGAAACTTCCCGCAGGCGTTCAGCCACGTCGCGCTGATCAACGCGGCTGCCGCCGTCGACCGGGCCGACGGCGCACTGCTCGCCACGGCGCCGACCCGTCGCGCTGACCACTGCGCCGGCCGCAGAAGGACTCATGCGCCGGTGACGTCGCGCTGCTGAGGTGATCCGATGCCGCGAGGCGTTCCCGCGCCGCCGCACGAGGGGTCGGCAAGGGAAGGAGCGGGAGAGCCGACCGGGTTCCCGGTATACGTCGAAGAGACCCGGGAGTACCTCAGCGAGGAGACGGACATGGCGCAGGAGACCGATGTCGTGGTGATCGGGATGGGCGTGGGCGGTGAGCATGTCGCCGAGCGCCTGGCCGAAGAAGGGCTGGACGTCGTCGGGGTCGAGGCGGAGCTGGTCGGCGGGGAGTGCCCGTACTGGGCCTGCATCCCCAGCAAGATGATGATCCGCGGCGGGAACCTGCTCGCGGAGGCCCGCCGCATCCCGGGTATGGCGGGGCAGGCGCAGGTCACTTCGGACTTCGCGCCGGTCGCCGCCCGGATCCGCGACGAGGCGACCGACGACTGGAACGATCAGGTGGCCGTGGACCGGTTCACCGGCAAGGGCGGTCACTTCGTCCGCGGGCGCGCCAGGCTGGCCGGGCCGGGGCGGGTGGAGATCGACGGTCGGCGGTTCACTGCGCGGCGCGGGGTGGTGCTCGCCACCGGCAGCCGCCCGCAGATCCCCCCGGTGCCGGGTCTGGACACTGTGCCGTACTGGACGAACCGCGACGCGACCTCCGCCAAGGAGAACCCGCACTCGCTCATGGTGCTCGGTGGAGGGGCGGTGGGCGTCGAGCTGGCCCAGGCTTTCGCCCGCTTCGGTACGGCGGTCACCGTCGTCGAGGCAGCGGAACGGCTGCTGCCGGCGGAGGAGCCCGAAACGGGCGGTCTGCTGGCCGACGTGCTGGCCGCCGAGGGCATCACCGTGCGCACCGGGGCACGGGCCACCGACGCGCGCCACGACGGTGACACCTTCACCCTCACCCTCGACGGCGGCGAGGAACTCACCGCGGAGCGGCTGCTGGTGGCCACCGGACGGCGCGCCGACCTGGCGGGGCTCGGGCTGGAGACGGTCGGCCTCGACCCCGCCATCCGCGCCCTGAACGTGGACGAGCAGCTGCGCGCCGGCCCGGGCCTGTGGGGCGTCGGAGACGTCACCGGGCGCGGAGCCTTCACGCACGTCGCGATGTACCAGGCCGAGATCGCGGTCCGTGCCGTCCTCGGCGAACCCGGCCCCGACGCGGACTACCGCGCCCTGCCCCGGGTCACCTTCACCGATCCGGAAGTCGGTTCGGTGGGCCTGAACGAGGCCCAGGCACGAGAGCAGGGCCTGCGGGTGCGCACCGGTACCGCCCAGGTGCCGTCATCGGCCCGCGGCTGGATCCACAAGGCGGGCAACGAGGGCTTGATCAAACTCGTCGAGGACGCAGACCGCGGGGTACTGGTCGGCGCCACCTCCGTCGGCCCCATGGGAGGCGAGGTCCTCTACGGCCTCATGGTGGCGGTCCATGCCGAGGTCCCTGTCGACCGGCTGCGGCACATGATGTACGCCTACCCCACCTTCCACCGCACCGTGGAAGACGCACTCGAGGCACTGCGCCGAAGGTAGAGCCCGAGGAGACCCGCGGGTCACTGTCGGCGGTCGGTAGCACGAAGGCCACAGGCGCGCAGGCGCGCAGACAGGTCCGCCTGCTCGACCCGGCCTCGGCCATCGGCAGCGCCGGCCCTGGCACGCGCCGGTGGACAGGCTCAGCAAAGGCACGAGCCGTTTCTCGGACGCACCGTCCCCGGGCTCGACGCTCCGGCGCGGGTAGGCAACAGCCGGTGCCCGGGCGCCGACGCCGCCGTCGGCGGCCGTGTGGCCTCCGTGTCACCGACTGGTCAATTCGAGACACCAGGGCGCGTATCAGAATGAGTGGGGGGAATCAGAGCGAGTCTGTGCGCAACCCGTCACTCGCAACCGCTCATGTGGGCAGCGCCATGCCTGTGGCCAGTGAGTAGGAGATTTGTCCGGGAAGGGGCGCCGCACCGCTGCCTGGACCCCAAAGCCGAACGCCGCCTGCCAGAGGGACGCGGACGGCAGGGCCTTCTTCCGCGTCCTGGACGGCACCCCCGGAGCCGGTCCCGGCTCCGGGTCAACGGCGCGGCGGAAGACTGCCGGTCACGCCAACTCCCCTGTGTGCACGGGCATCTCGGCCAGGCGCCATTCCAGCATGCCGTCGTTCAGCCGGATCGCCCGGCGGCCACGGTCGGTCAGCAGCCGCACCGCGTCGTACGCGAGCACGCAGTACTCACCGCGGCAGTAGACGACGACCTCCGCGTCCTCGGGCAGCTCGTTGATCCGCCCGGCCAGCTCCTGCACCGGGATGGAGACGGCGCCGGGGATGTGTCCGGCCAGGTACTCCTCCACCGGCCGTACGTCCAGCACCACCACGTGACCGGCCTCCACGCGGGCGTACAGCTGATCGCGGGTGACCTCCAGCGCGTCGTCGGAACCGAGGTAGGCGTCCCGGGCGGCGGGAACCGCGGCCTGGTGCGCCTCTGCGACCTTGCGCAACAGCGCGAACAGCTGGGCCACATCGTCTCCGGCCAGCCGGTAGTGGATGCGCACGCCCTCACGGCGCGTGGCGACGAACCCCGCCTGCTTGAGCGTCTGCAGGTGAGCCGAGGCCGTCGTCAGGTTCAGGCCGGCCGCCTTCGCCAGCGCGTCCACGGTCCGCTCGCCCTGCGCCAGCAGGTCGAGCAACTCCAGACGCTTTCCGCTGGCCAGTGCCTTGCCGCTGGCCGCGAACGCGTCGTACAGCCGCGCCTTCGCGCCGGCCGTGGTGGTCTCCGCCATGACATCCTCCATAAATCCATGGAATATTGTATCTGTGCGCAAGTGCCGTGACCACCTCAGCGCCTACCGAGACAGCAGGAGGACCTGATGGGCTTCGCCGACGATCACCTGATACCGCTGGTCGACGAGGGGCTGGGCAACAGCGCCTACCTCGTCGACCTGGGCGACGGACGCGCCCTGGCGGTGGACACGAGCCGGGATCTGCGCGCCCTGCGCACGGCCGCCGAGCGGCGCGGGCTGAGCGTCGCGTACGCCGCCGACACCCACCTGCACGCCGACTTCCTCACCGGCGCGCTCCAGCTCGCCGCCGACGACGGCGCGACCGTCCTGGCCTCCGCCGCCGGACACCGCGCCTTCCCGCACACCGCGCTCACCGACGGCGACGAGACCGACCTGGGCGGGCTGACACTGCGGGCCCTGGCCACCCCCGGACACACCGACGAGCACCTGTCCTTCCTCCTGCTGGACGGCGCGCGGGAGCTGGGCGTCTTCACCGGCGGATCCCTCATCGTCGGCTCCGCCGCCCGCACCGACCTGCTCGGCCCCGAGCGGGCCGACGAACTCGCCCGCGCCCAGTACCACTCACTACGGCGGCTCGCCCAACTGCCGGACGCGACGGCCGTGTGGCCCACGCACGGCGCCGGCTCCTTCTGCTCCGCCCCGCCCGGCGCCGAACGCACCACCACCATCGGCGCCCAGAAGCAGACCAACCCCCTGCTCGCAGCGCCGGACGAGCACACCTTCGTACGGCGACTGCTCAGCAGCCTCGGCTCCTACCCCGCCTACTTCGACCGCCTGGGCGAGATCAACCAGCGCGGCCCCGCGGTCCTCGGCGCCGCCCCCGCACTCGCCGCGCTCTCGGCGGCCGAGACACGCCGACTGCTGGGCCAGGGCGCGCAGATCATCGACATCCGATCCGTCACGGACTTCGCCCACGGCCACGTCCCCGGCGCGATCTCCATCCCGCTGCGCGACCAGTTCGCCACCTGGCTCGGCTGGCTGCTGCCCGACGACACCCCCATCGTCTTCGTCAGCTCGCCCGGCCAGGACCTCGCCGAACTCACCTGGCAGGCCCTGAAGATCGGATACGAGCGGCTGGCCGGACACCTGAACATGACCGCCTGGCAGGCGGACGGCGGAAAGCAGCAGACCATCGACCTGCTCACCGCCGACCGCATCGCCGAACGTCAGGTCCTCGACGTCCGACAGCGGGCCGAGCACGTCGCCGGACACATCGCGGACGCGGTCCACATCGAACTCGGCGACCTCGCCGGACACGCCGGACACGCCGACGAAGCACCGGCCGGGGCCGTGGTCGCCTGCGGGCACGGCGAGCGAGCCATGACCGCCGCCAGCCTCCTCGCACGGGCCGGACACCACGGCCTCGCCGTCCTGGACGGCGGACCGGGCGACTGGGCCAAGGCCACCGGGCGCACGTTGGAGGAAGGCGCATGACCGCCACCGCCGCCCCCGGCGGCGTACGCCTCGGACTGCGCGCCAACCTGGCCCAGTTCACCCTGCTCGTCGCGGTCAACGCCCTGGTCGGAGGCATGCTCGGCCAGGAACGCACCGTGCTGCCCCTGCTCGCCGACGGCGTCTTCCACCTGTCGGCCTACACCGCCGCCCTCACCTACATCCTGGCCTTCGGCGCCACCAAGGCGATCACCAACTTCTTCGCCGGCACCTGGTCGGACCGCTACGGCCGCAAACCGGTCCTGATCGCCGGCTGGCTGATCGCCCTGCCCGTGCCCGCCATGCTGGCCTGGGGCCCTACCTGGGCCTGGATCATCGCCGCCAACGTCCTGCTCGGCATGAACCAGGGCCTGACCTGGTCCACCACCGTCATCATGAAGATCGACCTGGCCGGCCCGCAGAGCCGGGGCCTGGCCATGGGCTTCAACGAGGCCGCCGGGTACGGAGCGGTCGCCGCCACCGCCATGGCCACCGGCGCCATCGCCGAACACGCCGGGCTGCGCCCCGAGCCCTTCCTCCTCGGCGCCGTCTACGTCGTCCTGGCCCTGAGCCTGTCCACCCTCGCCGTCCGCGAGACCCGCGACCACGCCCGCGCCGAGGCCGCCCAGCACCCCCGGCAGCCAGGCCCCCCAACCGAGTTGACCACCGGCCAGATCGCCCGACTCACCAGCTTCCGCGACAGGGCCCTGTCCGCCGCCAGCCAGGCCGGCATGGTCAACAACCTCAACGACGCCCTCGCCTGGGGCATCTTCCCCCTGCTCTTCGCCGCCCACGGCCTGTCCATCGCCCAGATCGGCGTCCTTGCCGCGCTCTACCCCGCCGTGTGGGGCGCGGGCCAGATGCTCACCGGCTGGTGGTCCGACCACATCGGCCGCAAACACCTCGTCACAGCGGGCATGCTCCTGCAGGCCGCCGCCATCGCCCTCGTCGCCGCAGGAACCGCCTTCCCCGTCTGGGCCACCGCCCAGATCCTCCTCGGCATCGGCACCGCGATGGTCTACCCAACCCTCCTCGCCGTCATCGGCGACGTCGCCCACCCCGCCTGGCGCGCCCGCGCCGTCGGCGTCTACCGACTGTGGCGCGACGGCGGCTTCGCCGTCGGCGCACTGGTCGCCGGAGTCCTCGCCGACGCCTACAGCCTCACCACCGCCATCTGGGCCGTCGCCGCCCTGACCGCTGCCTCCGGCCTCGTCGTCGCAGTACGCATGTACGAGACCCATCCGCGCACCTGAGCCCCTGAAGGTTGCTCTGCGGGAGCCCGGGCTCAAACGCCCTGGGCATCGTCGTGGACATTGAGGGCCGTCAGCGCCTCACTGACCTCGTCCGCGACCGACTCGGTCACGTGGACCCGGTGCTCGTACGAGCGTGCGACGACGTCCTGCGGTCCCCGTCCGGGGGCCGACTCGGTGCTCTCGCCGAGGAAGCCGCCCGACTGGTGCTGCCACAGCTTGGCATAGGCACCGTTCGCCGCGAGCAGCTCCCCGTGGGTGCCCTGCTCGACGACGCTTCCGCGGTCGAGGACCACGAGACGGTCCATGCCGGCGACGGTGCTCAGACGGTGGGCGACCACGAGAGCCGTACGTCCGTCCATCAACCGCCACAGGGCGTCCTGGACGAGGAGCTCGCTCTCCGAGTCCAGCGCGCTGGTCGCCTCGTCGAGCAGCAGGATCGGGGCGTCGCGCAGGATGGCCCTGGCGAGGGCGACGCGCTGACGCTGGCCGCCCGAGAGTTTGACTCCCCGCTCCCCCACCAGAGTGGCGAAGCCGTCGGGAAGTTGGTCGGCGAACTCCGTCACGTGCGCGGCCGCGGCCGCCGCGTGGATCTCCTCGTCGGTGACGCCGGGCCGGGCGAAGGCGATGTTGTCCCGCAGGCTGCGGTGGAACATGGCGGGTTCCTGCGGGACGTAGGCGATCAGTGAGCGCAGGTCGGTCTGACGCAGCCGGCTGATGTCCTGACCACCGATCAGGATGCGTCCGTCGTCGATGTCCGACATCCGCAGCAGGAGCCGGGTGAGTGTGGTCTTGCCGCCGCCGGACCTGCCGACCAGACCGATCCGTGCGCCTGGGGGCACGTCCAGGTCGAGTGCCTGGAAAATCGGCTTCGCGCCCGCGTGGGCGAAGGTCACCGCCTCGAAGCGGATGCCTGTGTCCCGCGGTACGAGCGGTTCGGGTTCCGTCGGGTCGAGCACGGTGGGCGGATCCAGCAGCAGCTCCGTGAACTGCGCGGCCTCGGTCATCGAGCTTTCCAGACGCCGGTAGATCTGGTTGAACTCGAACATGATTTCGGTCGCGTTGGAGTAGTAGGTGAAAGCGACGACGACCTCCTCCACTCCCTGGCCCGGGCCACCGAAGGCGATGGCGACCAACAGACCCAGCACGTTGGTCAGCACGGACAGGGGGGCGATCAGGGTGTCGACGCGCAGATTGCCGTAGTCCCACGACCTCAGCGTCAGGCGCCGGGAGTCCGCGACACGGCTGCGGTGTTCGTCGGCCTCCCGCCGCTCGGCCGCGAACGCCCGGATGGTCTCCATGTTCATGAGGCTGTCGGCGACGTGACCGGAGACCCGGGCGATCGCCGCCTCACGGTCGTTGACGAGCCTCTGCCGGCGACGGATCAGAGGTGTCGCGGCCACCACGGTCAGCGCGATCATCACAAGAAGGCCGACGACGAGCATCGGTTCGTAGCTCCACAGCACCACGGCACCGAACACCAGGGGGACGAGACTGCCCACGATCCGGTACGTCACCGTGTCGACGAAGTCCTCGAAGCGCTTGCCGAAGCTCAGCACCCGTTTGGTCAGGGAGCCGGCGAAGTTGTCGTGGAAGAATGCCGCGTCCTTGGCGAGGAGTTCGTCCATGCCGCTCACGTAAAGGTGTTCCATGCCAAGGGCGTCCACGCGGTTCAGGCAGTGCTGCCCGACCCGCCACACGGCCTCGGCGAGCAGCAGTGTCACGCCGAAGCCCAGCACGTACGGCAGCGCCGAGCCGAGGGTGAGACCGCCGTCGTCGGCGGCCTGTCCTGCCAGTTTGGCGATCAGCAGGGGGGCGACGTAGCGGATGCCGATGTTGCCCACGGCCGGCAGCAGCAGCGCGGGCAGGGCCAGCAGTCGTAGTCGCAGCAGTTCCCGGCCGTAGCGGCGCAGTGCCAGAACGACCGCGCTCCTGCCCGGCGTCGACCCTCGCGTGTCTGTTGTCCCCATCACACTCCCGGAGGTTCGGAAGTCGGAATTGTCCCGTCGGGGGAGGTCCTCGGTCCAGGCATTTACCGCGGACCGGCGAGAACCGGACACAGCCGCGTTCCGCGTACGCAGCGGACTTATCCAGTGGTGAGCTTGCGGTAGTCGGTGCAGCCATCGTCGTAGTTCAGGGCCAAGCGCACGGCGGGGTCGGGGTCGAAGGCGCCGGCCGTCCAGTACCGGGCGTCCTTCTGGGGCGCCGGGAAGGCTGCGGGGTCGACGGGGAGGGCCACTCGGCTGTCGTCGACCATGGTGGCGAGTTCCTTGTTCGGACAGCGGACGGCTCTCAGACGTGCAGGGTGGGCCGGTAGATGAGCTCTTGGATGTGGCCGTCGAGCGTCCGGCGCTCGATCAGCTCGAGGTCGAAGTCGGCCGCACCCTGGAAGATCGGGTTCAGCCCGGTCTGACCGGTGAGCTGCGCATCGGTCGGACGGAAGCGGTACTTGAACGCCCGCTTCACATGGGTCGTGGCCACACTCACAAACTGGCGGGATCTCATGTGATGACCAAAGCTGCGGGCCACGGCACTGTGATCCGCCCTGGCGGCGGGTCACAGCCCCTGCCCTGCTCCGCAGGAGTCCGATTCCTCCCTTGAATGCTGTTACCCGGAACGGGCCGTAGCGCGCGAAGAGCATGTCAGAGGGGCGACTCGCACACGGGACCAGGCCAGCCGTCCACCGATGTGGACTTCGCCGGCTTCTCCATCGACCGCGCAGGGCTCGAGCACACCGGCACAACTGCCGTGCCGGTCGCGTACGCGAGGGTCCCGTTGGCCGCAACAGGCAGCGGGGCGTTGTCAGTGGTGGGTGGCAGCATCGGGCGCATGACGGACACCACGGCATTCGACTGGCGGTCCTTCCTGCTCAGGTGGAGCGGGGAGTGGGCGGATTCCCTGCCGGACGGCGAGACGCGGGGCGAGGACGACGAGGCCGCGCGGCAAGCGCGGTGGCTTGGGTTCCCGCCCGCGTCCCAGGAGCGGATCGCAGCAATGGAGGAGCGTCTCGGCCGACGGGTGCCCCCGTCGTACCGGGAGTTCCTCATGGTCAGCGACGGATGGCGGCACGCGGGCGGGTTCGTGTGGCTGCTGGCGGGGACCGACGACGCGCACTGGCACAACAACGAGTCGGGGCTCGCGGACATGTTCGAGGAGTACCTGGACGAGGACGCCGGGCCCGAGGAGCGGCGGGAGGCGGACATCTGGCGGCGCGGGCTGCAGCTCGACATCGAGTCCGACATCACCCACGTCCTCATCGACCCCGAGGACGTGGGTGAGGACGGTGAGTGGGCCGTGTACACGTGGGCGAGCTGGCGGGCCGCGCCGCCCGAGCGGCACGCGAACTTCCTCGAGTTCATGCAGGAGATGTACCGGGAGTTCCACAGCCTGCGGGCGCACCGGAGCGACGGGGAGCCGGTGTTCGCCAACGACACGACGCGAAAGCTGGACGCCCTGGTGGAGGATGCCCGGCTGGAGGCGCTGCGCGGCGGCTGGGAACGGGCCGGCAAGGCGCTGGACGAGGCCAAGGAGTACGGCAGACCGCGGGCCGCCGGGCTGGGTGACCAGATACGCCGCCTGCTCGGACAGACCTACATGGTGTACTTCGACGGACTGGTGACGGACCCGCAGTACGCTCCCGAGCTGCTGCCACCTCTGGTCGCCGAGCACGCGGCGCACTCGTACCGGGACGACTCCACGCTGATGTTCCATCTGCGGGGCGCCGACGACGACCTGGTGTCACTGGCTTACGCGACGCTGGATCAGGTGAGGAACGGCACGTACCGGTACACGGCGGCGGGACCGTTCGGGGAAGCGGTCGAGCGGGCGCGGGAGCTGGCGCGGTGGGGAGACACCGACGGGGCATGGCGGACACTGACAAACGCTGTGCCCCTGTGGGAGCCGCTGGGACCGGACCACCTGGCGCCGCTGGGGTGGGTGGCCGACCCGGTGCTCGGGCCGCTGCTGACCCCGGAGCGGGGCCGGGAGCTGCTGTCCACGCCGAGGGGCGGGCAGGCGGGTGAGGCACCGAGGCCGACGGCCGGGCTCGACCCGGGCGACCTGGCGTGGCTCGCCGAGCCGGACTCGGGCAACAACCGCACGTCCTACCGGTTCGTCCTGGTGGAAGGTGTGGCGCCGGAGGAATTGCCCGGACGTCTCGCGGACGGGGACGGCACCGCGCTGAACGAACCCATGACCTTCTGGGAGGCGCGCCACAGGTCGCCGCACAGCCAGAGGGAGTTCTCGTCCTACGACGACAGGGCTCTCATGGCGGTCGGCCGGGCCGGTACCGGCTGGAGTTTCGCCTTCGACGGCGCCCCTGCCCAGTTCGACCAGCGGCGGTTCGTCTCCCCGGCCGCGGCCGCCAGCGCGGGCACCCGTGCGGTGGTGGTGTGGAGCGGCCTGAGGACACGGCACGGGGAACCGTTCTTCCACCTTTCGGTGGCGCGAGACGGTGCCGAGCAGTACGCATTCACGTACGCGGACGGAGAGATCCGGCCAAGCGGGGAGATACCGCGGGCGCTGGATCCGAGCCGGTTCCTCGGCGCCCCGGAGGACGAGGCCGGGGCCGAACGGTCGCTGCTGGAAGCGGTGACCGGGGAGTTCGGTGCCCATCTGCCGCGTCATGCCATCGTGAACGGGCGGCTGCGCACATTCACCACGCGTTCGTGGACGCGGCCGCCCAGGGACGGCGAGACGTACGCGGTGATCCGCATCCACCAGGCTGCCGCGCGCCCGGCGGACGGCCGGCGGGCGGGAGAGGACGGGCCGGGGAACAGGTAGAGACCGGCGAGGCTGCGCAAAGTGGCCGCGCGCGGGAGGCGCAGCCGCGCGGGCAGGGTGGCCCAGGAGCGGCGGCGCAGAGCGGCCCACGCGGCCACGACCTGTTGACGGCCCGGTCAGCACCTTGCGCACGCGCGCCATCTCCGCCTCGCCTCCTAGGAGTTCGCCTGTTGCTCTCCCACCCAACGGAAACGAGGGCCCTCCCGCACCGCGCAGCCGATGACGGAATCCTTACGCCTCACCATCGCGGAGCCGGGAGCATCGGGCTCTCGATCAGCCAAGCGTTACTCGGGGTTGTCCGCCGCAGGCCGGCAACCGACGTCCCACGCTCCGCACACTCCGCTCGCGTCCTTCAGTTGCCCCGGTTGGCGGGTGGCGGTGTTGAGCCGACGCCGGCCGTGGGCGTAACCGGTGAGGGGTGTGAAGATGAGCACCGGGTCGACAAGGGGGGACGCCGGGTGGGGGCATGGACGTGTGAGGCGTGCGGCGGCAGAGTGCCTCAGTCCGAGGAGGAGACCACGGCAGCAGCGGTGCGCAGGCACGCACGCGCGACCGGACACCCACCGTCGAGCGTACGCAGAGAGCTGCCCGAAGGGGTCACGCAACGGTGGCGTACCCCCGAAGACCGTGAGCGGGACCAGAAGCGGGAACGCGAGCGGGGGCACAAGCAGCTCCGTCACGCCGACCCGCCCGACCAGAAGGAACCTGGAGCCCACCAGGAGCAAGGCCCCGCGACTGGCCGAGTCGGCCACACCGGCAAGCCGCGGCCGGCCGCGCTCATGGACAGGACGCTCGGGTTTCTTCGTGACAGCGTGATGGTGCAGGGACTGGTGGCGGCGGTTCTCACGCTCGCGCTGGTGACACTGGCGATCGCGTCCATCAACGAGACGGAGAACGTGCCGTCGTCGGGGGCGATGTCAGGGAGTGCGTCCGTCCCCTGGGAAAGCACCCCGGTTGACTCGCTCTCGTTGTCCGACTTCGCGGGCGGGACCTGGGGCGATGCCCGGGGCGCGTTGGAGGACGGCCTGGACGAGGGCGAGGTCAGCGTCCTGGACCGTGCGACCGGCCTTCCGCTGGTCTTCGCGTACAGCGGTGATCCGCAGCGCGACGAGTGGACGGTGTGCACTGCGGAGTTGACCAGCGGCGCACTCGACGAGCCCGGCCGGCTGGTGACCGTGGAGATAGCGAGTCCCGACGACGGCTGCTACACGGGTTCGCGGAGGCCGCAAGCCACTTCGACCGACCCATACGGCGAAGGGACCGACACCCCCGCCCCCGAGGTCGGGGACGACACTGCCGACGGCACGTCGGACAGCGTGGACAGCGGCCCCGAGAGGGGCGTACGTCCCGGCTCCTGGTGCGGTGATCCCGGAGCGTACGGCCATACCAGCGCCGGAACCCGCATGCAGTGCCGATACGGCGCGGGCAACGACTACCGGTGGCGTCGCGCCGGCTGAAGAAGCCGGAGAGCCGAGGGGGCGCTGTACGACGCCCGCCGTGACACCGAGATCCCCGCCCGGGGACTGCGGTTGGTGGTGATCCGCCCGGCCGGCCTCGACGCGGACGGCCACGGGCGGCCGCGCCGCAACCATGACGCGGACCTGCCGGCCCTGCGGAAGATCCTCGCGCGCGGCAGCGACGAGGACCGGGTCACCGATGCCTTCCGTACCTGGCTGCTGACCGAGGGCTGGACGCCGGTCGATCCCGCCGACCACTGGACCGACATCGAAGCGGTGCGCGGCGACGAGCGGTTGATCTGCGAGGCCAAGGGCCGCACCAGCGAGATGGCATCGACACCGACATCGCCTACGGGCAGCTGCTGCGCCGTATGCCCCCTCGCGCGGATGGCCTACGGACTGGAACTGCCGGCGCCGGAGTCCGCGAACTGGACCCTCGGCCGCCTCATCCTCTGGAGCAACGACCTCCTACACACCCTCGTCGGCGAAGGATTCGCCAACCAGCAGCACTCCGCCGCGTTCCTGTGGTGGGCCAAGGACCAACCGGACGAGCCTCGGTAATCGAGCGGCGGCCGGCGGATCGCTGTTCCCGGATCACCACAAGACTCCCTCAAGACACGGTAAAACCTCGGACGGGAGCCGACGCTTTGACCTTGCTTTGAGGAACCGGTGATCATTCTGTGGCCTGCACCCTCCTAGGGTCACTCCGGGCTCGGCGATCTTCCGGCCCCGCCGACCAAACCCCGGACGCCTCCGCGCTTCCGCGGCGCGCCCGCTCCCGGCCCCCACCCAGGTCCGGCGCACGGTGCACTTCAGTTTCTAGGACTTTCGATGCGTCTCCCGTTCCATGCCGTCAAGATGCTCGCCGTCGCGGCACTCCCGCTGGCCCTGGCCGCCTGTTCCTCCACTTCCACGGACTCCGCCGGCAGCACCCCCGCGGCCGCCACGCCGTCAGAGGCCAAGGACCCCGACGCCGGCCTCCTGACGGGGACGCAGCTGAAGAAGGCACTGGCACCCGCCTCGTACTTCCCCTCCGGCTTCGCCGCCGACCCGAGCCTCGCCCGCGACACCGGGGACACCTACCAGGCGCCGGCCACCAAGAACGCCGCCAAGCCGCACTGCCCCGACCTGGCGGCCACGAGCTGGATCAGCCTCACCGGCGTGGAGGGCGTCTCGTTCGCACAGAACTCCTACATCAACCAGGACACGTCCGCCGAACTCGACCAGGAGATCGACGTCTACCGTGGCACCACCGCCGCGGACGTGCTGAAGGACCTGGCGAACGTCGTCGCCGCCTGCCCGAGCTACACGGACTCCGACACCCACAGCAAGGTGACGGTCACCGGTGCCTCCACAGCCGGGCTCGGGGACGCGGCGTACACCATCACCCTCACCGACAGCGCCTGGGAGAGCGGCACCACGTTGATCGCCTCCCGCGCGGGCACGGCCGTCGTCAGCGTGCTGTCCACGGACGGCGCCGACAACGGCGCCGCGAGCGCGAAGAAGCTGGCAGCACAGGTCCTGACCTCGGTGAAGAGCAGCAGTGGCACGGCAGGCCAAAGCTGACCCATCCCCTCGACCAGGGCGTCCGGCACCCGCAGGAAGGGCACCGGACGCCGCGGGCGGTGTGTGACCGTCGCCGAGAGAACTTCCGCGGTGGACCGTACGGTCAAGGGCGGGCGGCCGGCGTCTCCGGGTCGGCTGGTGGCTGCCGCGCAGCCACCGGCTGATGCCGCCGTGTGTTTCGCCGAGCCGTCCACCGCCGGCGCAACAGGACACCTGCCTCGCCGGCGGCGACGAGGAATACCGGCGAGGTGGCGCATTGCGCCGGCCAGGCCGGCCAGGAGTCCGGCAGCTTGCCCAGTAGCCAAAAAATGAGCGCGAGCGACAGGGAATCTCCTCCTGGCTGCCCCGGGGCGCGGCGGGGCTCTCCGGGGAACAGAACACCCCCACGGCAGGGCAGTCGCAAGGCGTCTTCGAGCCGCCGACGGCCGAGGGCGCGCTCCCCTCCCCCCTGCGACCCCAAGGGAGCGACGAGTAGCACGGCCCGGCTCGCTTGTCATGCCGGCCGTGCGAGAACCCGTCGACGACCAGCAGCCGAGTTTGCCGACACCCGGCAATCTCACCCCTGCCACAGTGCGGGTCGACGACCTGTCAATGCCGCGTAAAGAACGTGTAGGGTTCCCAGCGGTGTGCCGGGAAGTCTGGTCGGCGGTTTGAGGACAAGTCTCTTCACCGATCGGGGTCCGGGTCATGGTGCTCGTCGTGGTTTTCGGGGTGGCGCTGCTCATCACGGTGCTGTTGTCGGGGCTGGCCGCCCGGACCGTACTGTCCACCTCGCTCCTCTTCCTCGTCGGTGGCGCGCTCGTCAGCGACGGGTTCCTCGGGTTGATCCACGTCACGCCGGACAGCGAGATCGTGTCCATGACGGCCGACCTCGCCCTGTTCGCGGTGCTGTTCACCGACGGCATGCACGTCTCATTCCCCAAGCTGCGCGCCAACTGGCGCAACCCGGCGCGCGCGCTCGGCCTCGGCATGCCGCTCGCGTTCGTCGGCATGGCTCTGATCACGCACTACCTGGTGGGCCTGGACTGGACGATGTCCTTCCTGGTCGGCGCCGTACTCGCGCCGACCGACCCGGTGTTCGCCTCCGCCATCGTCGGGCGCAAGGAAGTCCCGGCGAAGCTGCGGCAGTTGCTGAATGTGGAGAGCGGCATCAACGACGGGCTGGCCCTGCCGGTCGTCCTGATCCTGATCGCCGCGGCAGGGCCGACCTCGGGACACGCCGAGGCGTCGCTGGGGAAGATCGTGCTGGAGCTGGTCCTGGGGCTGGTATGCGGCGTCGTCCTGCCGTTCGTCGTCGTCGAGCTCGTGCGGTTCCGGATGCTGGGCGCCGAGCCCAAGCTGCAGCCGCTGCTGCCGCTGGCGATCGGTGTGATCCTGTACGCCACGTGCCACCTCACGCACGCCAACCCCTACCTCGCCGCGTTCTCCGCGGGCGCGGTGCTCACCGCGCGCTCCCTGGAGGCGAAGGAGGCGTTCGAGCCGCTGGGCGAGGCGCTGGCCGAGCTGGCGAAGTTCGCGGCGCTGCTGGTCTTCGGCGCACTGCTGACACCCCGGTTGTTCGGTGACCTGTCCTTCGGCGGGTACGTGGCGGTCGTGCTCGCGATCGTGCTGATCCGCCCGGTCTCGCTGCTGCTGTCGCTGGTCGGCACACGGTTCACCCGTCAGGAGAAGCTGGTCGCGGCCTGGTTCGGGCCGAAGGGGTTCGCGTCCGTGGTGTACGGGTTGCTGGTGCTGCAGGCTGGGATTCCGCAGGGCGAGGAGGCGTTCACGCTCATCGCCGTGTGCATCGCCTTCTCGATCGTCGCGCACAGCTCCACCGACGTACCGATCGCCCGCATGTTCGAAGTCGAGGACCTTGTCGGTGTACCGGGCGGCGACGAAGCGCCCCGTACCGTCGAGGGGGCCGGCCGTGTCGGCGCGTGAGCTCGCGGAGCCGTACCCGTACGTCGTCGCCGACGACGACGCATGCGAGGCGGCCCGGTTGCCGGTCGAGCGGCGGCTGCCCGCGCCGCTGGTCGTCGATCGCTGCGGACAGCCGTACGCCGCGGTGGCAACACCGCAGCTCATCGGGCCGCTCCTGCCTCCGGACGCGCTGACGGACCCACAGTTCGCCCTCGCGACGGACGACCGCTCCCTCGACGAGGCGTTGGAGAGGCTCGCCGGGGTCACGGTGGCACAGTGGCTGCCGCGCCTCCGGGTCAGGCCACCGCCGGTCACCACGCAAGCGGGCGTCACGCACATCGCGGCCCTCATGGCCCGCACCCACAGCCCCCTGGGTCGCCGTAACGGCGGCCCGTCTGTTGGAACGACTTGTCGGAGGAACGTGAACGGCTGGCAGAGCTGGGCGGCGATCGCCGTCTTCGTGGCCACGTACGGCCTGATCATCAGCGAGAAGATCCACCGGGTCGGCGCCGCCCTGGGCGGCGCCGCGTTGATGCTGGCGATCGGCGCGACCGACGACTCATCGGCCTTCTTCTCGGAGCATTCCGGCGTCGACTGGAACGTCATCTTCCTGCTGATGGGCATGATGATGATCGTCGGCGTGCTCAAGAAGACCGGCATGTTCGAGTACCTCGCCATCTGGGCGGTGAAGCGGGCACGGGCCAGACCCTTCCGTGTCATGGTGATGCTCGTCGTCATGACCGCGCTCGCCTCGGCGCTGCTGGACAACGTCACGACGGTGCTGCTCATCGCCCCGGTGACGCTGCTGGTGTGCGAGCGTCTGGCGCTGCCGGCGGCCCCGTTCCTGATCGCCGAGGTGTTCGCGTCGAACATCGGCGGCACCGCCACACTGGTGGGTGACCCGCCCAACATCATCATCGCCAGCCGGGCCGGCCTGACCTTCAACGACTTCCTGGTCCACCTCGCGCCGCTGTCCGCCGTCCTGGTCGTGGTGCTCGTGGCCCTGTGCCGGTTCCTGTTCCGCAAGTCCTTCGTCTACGACGAGGCGCGCGCGGAGGAGGTCATGGCCCTGGAGGAGAAGGAGGCCATCAAGGACACCCGCCTGCTCGTCCAGGGCCTGGTGGTGCTGGCGCTGGTCGTCGCCGGCTTCGTCCTCCACCCGGTACTGCACTATGCGCCCAGCGTCGTCGCCCTGCTCGGGGCCGGCCTGCTCATCGCCGTCTCCTCCGCGGAGACCGGCGAGGTACTGACCGAGGTCGAGTGGCCCACCCTCGCCTTCTTCGCCGGGCTGTTCATCATGATCGGCGGCCTGATCGAGACGGGTGTGATCGGCGAGATCTCCAAATCCCTCGCCGACGCCATCGGCGACAACGAACTCGGCGGCTCCATGCTGCTGCTGGGCGCCTCGGCCGTGCTGTCCGGCATCGTGGACAACATCCCCTACGTCGCCACCATGGCCCCCATCACCGCCGACCTGGTGCACAACATGGGTGGCGACCCCGACCACGTCATGTGGTGGGCGCTGGCCATCGGCGCGGACCTCGGCGGCAACGCCACCGCCATCGGCGCCAGCGCCAACGTCGTCGTCCTCGGCATCGCCGAACGCAACCGCCAGCCCATCAGCTTCTGGCAGTTCACCAAGTACGGCCTCGTCGTCACCGTCGTCACCGTGGCTTTGTCCGCCCTCTACGTGTGGCTGCGCTACTTCGCCCTCGCCTGACCGGAGGTGGGTGGCACACGCCATGGCCCTGCTCCCGCAGCCCACCTGCACCATGGCATGGACCGGACCCATGATCGTGGCCGGTGACGACGCACTCACCGAACGGCCGGCCACCGAGCAGCCGGGAAGGACCGAGGCTGCTGCCGGACGACGACACGGTGGCCGCCGCCACCGGCCGCGGCACGGTCGTCCTGGAGAACCTCACGCACACCGGCTCCTCGGGCCGCGCCCGGCTGAGCGCGGCCCGAGAGATGAACGGGCTTCAGGTCACTCGGCGGCTCCCCTTCCCCCACCCGCCGCCTCAAGTGATCCAATTGCGGTCGGTCCAAGTCACCAGCATTGGGCCTAGAGCTTGCGCAACTCCGTGGTGAAGACCTGGGCTGCGACCTTGTCACCCAGGGTGAGGCCGTCCTCCGCGTCCCACGGGAAGTGGACTCCGAGCCAGACCCTGCTGTAGGCGTCCTCGGTGGCCGCCGCGCTGAAGCTGGTGAAGTGGCGGGTCTTCACCGGTGACTGAGGCTCGTCGGTGGTCATGTCGAAGGCGATGTTGTCGCTGCCGAAGTAGCGCTTCATCACCCCTGCCCAGGCCGCGCCGAACGTCGCGTGCCCCGAGGCCCAGGCCGGGAAGCACGGGCTGACATTCACGCCCGCCGGGGTTTTCAGCAGCGGCTTCCACTCCGGGTCGAGCCCGCCTTCCCGGATCGCGGACACCGGCCGCCACAGGTCGATCGGGGTCAGGAACTTCACGTCCCGAACCGCGATTCCGGAGTCCGCCATGGCGATGGAAACGAGTGCGAACAGCCGAGCGTTCTCGTATGTGGTCAGGCCGCGGGCCTGGGAGACCTCTCGGGTCGCCTGAAGCAGCTGGCCCGGCGGCTTGTACGTGCCGTCCAGATCGTTGGCCCAGAACCAGGCCGCCGCCTCCTGCTCCGGGGTCCGGTTGACTACGGGCGTACGCGCGGTCGGTTTGTCGGCGCCGACCGACCGCGCCGCCTCGACCTGAGCCTTGTAGGCGTCGCTGGCCAGCAACTTCTCGTACGTCCCGTACAGGCCCGGGGTCGCCGGGCGGAACTGCGAGCCGGAGGTGAGGGCGAAGGGCTTCATCTGGCCCCAGAACGGTGTGACTGCCTGACTGTCGCGCTCGCACGAGGGATCGGGCATGTCCGGGTAGCTGGTGGGCCGCCACGCACCCGGCTTGTTGTCGCCGACGTACACCTGATCATTGTCGGAGCCGTCGCCGTTTCTCGCGTCCCTCATCTGCGCGACCATGCGGCCGACGATCGTGACGTCGAGCAGATCGAACTCGGTGGGCTCGGTGCCGAACCGCTCACGGAACTTCGAGTCGAGGAACTGCGTCTGGTTCTTGCCGTACAGCCCCAGCAGGATGTTGTACGCCGTACGGCCGATCACCCGCTCCTCTTCGTCGGGACCCTCGACCCAGCCGTCGTACTTGTGGGCGTAGATGTACGGCTCCGAGGTGATCTTGCCCTTCCACTTCAGCTGGTACGAACTCTCCGCGTCGTAGATCGCCGCGTTCAGCATCGCCGCGGAACGGGACATCGGCCCCGGTCCGCCACCCTCACGCCGGATCACCTGGAGCAGGACATCGTTCCAGTAGTGGACGGGATCGGCGATCCGTTGTTGCGGCAACGCCGCCCGTGCGGGCTGCGGGGCGACGGTGAGCGCGCTGCCGGTGGCGGCCAGCACCGCCGTCGTGGCCAGCACCCGGCGCCACATCCCAGTGCGCGCCCGGACAGATCGGGTACTCGTGGTCATGCCTCAACTCCCCGTTATGATCAGGTCTTATGACCACCGGAAGGTGGCGGCGCGACACTGGCGCACACGCCGCCTCCGCGGCTTGTACAAATCCGATACGGTCCGCGGAACGGCCGGTCCCGCCCCCGCGACGGCGCAAAATCGATCATCCTGGCAGGCATGCCTGGGGTCATACGTACGGACACTCCTGCGTTCCAGCAGCCAGTCCCCGGCGAGTGACGGCCAGGCCGGTGCGATCATCGGTCTTCAGGACGCGGCCGAGTCGGCAGGTACGAGCCCAGCAGCCCGTCATCCGGTGGCGAGGGCGGTACGAGGCGGCGGACGGCTCTGCTCACCAAGGGAGGGGTGCGTTGCGTCATGCTCCGGCAACCTCGCACGGCACCCCCTCGACGAGCTTGATGTGGTTCCCCCGGCTCGGGAGCGTGTCGGGCGGTGCGGAGTCCGGCATCAAAGAAACGTGAAGATTGCCGGGAACAGGCAATGTCAGTACCACCCGAAACGTGTGAGCATGCTCCCAACAGCACGGCGACGCGATGGACGGGCGGTGTGGTCGCCGTGTTGCAGATGCTCGTCGAGGTCCTGCCGCAGGTCGTCGCCAAGGCATCCGAGCCGCTCAGCGCCATCGACAAGATGACGGTGATCTCCACCGACGGCGCCTCGCAACGCTCTCGTACGGTCGCCGACAACGTCGCCCACGGCGTCGAACTCCTCAACTCCACCACCGGAGTCGACCTCGCCCAGCTGCTGAAGAGCATCACCCGGCGAAACAGCGGCCCGCTGCCCGAGGCCGCGGCGTCCGCCGAAGCCAACGGCAAGATCGAGATCAGCGGCTGACGTCGGCACAGGCAGTGTCGGTACAAGCAGTGTCGGTACAAGCAGTGGTGGGAGCCCGGGCGGTTGCGAGCCGCCCGGGCTCCTCATGGACAGACGTCGGCGTGTGCTGGTCGCCGGCCGGCGGTTGCGGGGCGCCTTCGGCCACCGGGCCGGTGCGAAGAGAGGGTGTGGGACGTGTTCCTGTGGCTGTGGCTGATCGGCTGGTCGGCCTTCGTACTGCCCCTGTCGGTCGCCTCCCTGCGGGGCTGGGCGCCCAGGCGGGTCCGCAGCCGTACGACCCCGTGGGGCATCCGTGTCCGGGGCGTCGCCCTGCTGGTGATGTGGGTCGGTGGGCTGGTCGTCCCGCTGGGACGGTGGGGCGGGCTGGTCGGCGAGGACGCCATGTTCCTCATGCCCGGCGTAGAGGTCGGCCTGCTGCTGTTCGCGGCGGGACTCATCGCCGGCTCGCAGCTCGGTGACCGGTTCCGCCGGAGCACCACGCGTTCCCAGGCCGGCGACCGGGGCATCGGCGAGCGGTCCTGATGGCGTCGCCACGGCCCGGCAGTGGCCTGTTCTCCCCCACGCGGTGGTTCTACCGGTGACGCCGCGTATGTTTCGCGTCAATGACCTGGCCCGCTCGCCGATGGCGTAAGACGGTGAGTACAGGAACCTTTCCAGCAGATGAGGAGCCCGCCATGCGCGCTCGTGACCTGGCGGTCGAGTACGAAACCGTGAGCGTCGACAGCGACGCCGTGGAGGCGGCCCGGCTGATGGCCGAGCACAGACTGCCCGCCCTGCTCGTGGTGGACGAACGGGGCGAGCCGAAGGCGATCCTTCCCGCCTCCCAGATGATCAAAATCCTGGTGCCCGCCTACGTCATCGAGGACCCGACGCTCGCCGCCGTCGTCGACGAGAAGCACGCCGACCGGCTCTGCCAGGCCCTGGCAGGCCGCCGCGTCGGCGACTGCCTGCCCCACGAGGCCACCCCGCCGCCGATCGCCGACCCGGACGACACCGCGCTGGAGGTGGCCGCGCTGATGGCACGGGTGCGCAGCCCACTGGTGGCAGTGGCGGAAAGGGCGAAGGACAGGCACAAGGAAGGGAGCACGCATCTGCTGGGCGTGATCACCGCCTCGCATCTTCTGCACGAACTCCTCGGGGCCACGGGAGCATCGGAATCCTCGTGACGGCAATCGGACCGGTCGGCATCGGTGTATTCCCGTGCTCCGGCCCGCCATTCGTGCGCTCGAAGAAGGAACTTCGCTGTGCGTTTCGACGAGAACGAACCCGTCTTCAAACGGAGCAAGTGGGGGACGAACCGCTACGAGTACAACCCGAACAACCCCGTGGGCCTGGCCTTGATCGTGCTGAGCGTGGCCTTCGCCACCGTGATGCTGATCCTCATGCACAACCACGCGGGCCCCTTCGCCTCGCCGCCGGACCCCACCCCCGCGCCCTGGAGCCCGCCGCCCGACATGTCACGGTGGGCGCCGCCGACGGAGATTCCGTCGACGGACCCTGCACGCACCTCAACGGACAGCCCTTAGCGCGAGTCGTGATCCCTCAGGCCGCCGATCGAACCGGTCCCGTTGAAATGCCGGCGGGCGTGGGCTTGGCGTCGTGCGTCCCGGACCCCTGTCGCGGCGGCCTCGATGCGACGGGCCTGAGGGCTGGAGCCCATCCGTCGCCGCTCGCGACGGAGCAGCACGGCGATCGATGCGGCCAGCATGCCTCGTACACCTCGCTCGTCGGGGTGGTCCCGGTGACGGCACGGGTGATGGACAGGCAGTCGGAGATGCCGCGCACGAGGTCGGCGTTGCCGACGCGGGCGAGCGGGCCGGTGCCCGCGGGAATGGCGGCGGCGTGGGTGTCGGAGACGAACGGCGAGTTCCACAGCTGGACGGGGTGGACGCGCTGCGGTTCGTCGCTGTCCGCACGCCGCACGACGAGCGCACCGTCTTCGAAGAGCGCCCAGCCGTGGCAGGACAGCGGGGTCGCGACCTCCTTGCGGATCACGTTGTACGGCAGCAGCAGGCTGCGGCCCTCCACGCGCGCGTGGAAGGCGAAGAGCACGTCCTCGCCGTTGGGCGAGCGGACCGCGCGCTCGAACTCCAGGCCCTCGGTGACGACCGCGTCGAAGGTCTTGTACGTGCCCGTGGCCAGGTGGTAGCCGCCGGGGAAGACGATGCCCTGGTCATCGGGCAGCCGGCGGCACGCCTGTCCGACGCCGTCGAGGCGGACGACCGTCCTGGTGAGGGTGTTGAACGCCAGGTGGCGGTCGGCGTCCTCCTGGCGTACGCGGCCACCGAAGGCGGCCAGGTCGCCATCGGACGCCCGCACCCGGGTGCGGGCGGAGTCGTCCACTCGTACGAAGAGGCCCTCAACGCCCTCGATCTGGCCGACCGGCTGGAGATCCAGGAGCCGGTGCTGCGCGTCGCCGACCTCCTCGTCTACCCGGTCCTGACCCGCGACCGGCAGGCCATGGCCGACCTCGTCGGCAACACCCTCGGCCCGCTGCTGAGCGCGCGAGGCGGCGCCCGGCCCCTCGTCGAGACGCTGACGGCGTACTTCGACTCCGGCTGCGTCGCCGCCGAGGCGGCCCGGCGCCTCAACCTGAGCGTGCGGGCCTTCACCTACCGCCTGGAGCGCATCCACAAGCTCACCGGCGCCGACCCGGGCGACCCCGTCCACCGCTACACCCTGCAGACCGCGGTGATCGGGGCGCGGCTCCTCGGGTGGCCCGACGACGAGGCGTGACGCCCGACAGCCCGCAACATGGCCCGGGGTTCAGCCGGGCTCGGCGAAGGTCTCCACGGCGTGGGTCTCCACGGCGTGGGTCTCCACGGCGTGGGTCTCCACGGCGTGGGTCTCCACGGCGTGGGTCTCCACGGCGTGGGTCTCCACGGCGTGGGTCTTGCCCCGGCCGCACACCTCACCCACGGGCCCGGCGGAGGGAGGGCGTGCGGCGTGGCGAACCCGCGATCCGAAACCCGCACAAGGTCCACCGGCCCCGGGACAGCCAGAACAGGCAGCGCCATGGCACGATTTCGGAGTGACTCGCCCCACCGTCAGGGAACTCCGCCGCACCGGGGAGTTGCCGTGAGGCTCCCTCCAGCTCGCGGAGCCGCTGAGAGCGAGCTCCCCACGAAGATGGTCGAGACGGGCCACGGGCCGCTGGAATTCCGCCTGGACCGTCGCGGGTCGGACACCGTCGTGATCTTCCATGGCGGGCACATGCGAGCCGGACTGGCCCTCGGCGAAGAGCCGTTCACGCAGGCGGGCTGCTCCCTGCTCGTGCCGTCGCGGCCCGGATACGGCCGTACCCCTGTCACGACCGGCGGATCGGCGGAAGGCTTCGCCGACGCCACCGCCGCGCTCTGCGCACATCTCGGCGTCACCCGGGTCACGGCGGTGGTCGGCGTCTCGGGCGGGGGTCCCACGGCCGTCGCGATGGCCGCACGACACCCTGCTCTGGTGGAGCGGCTGATCCTGCAGAGCGCGGTGGGACCGGTGCCCTGGCCCGACCGCCGTACGTACCTCGGCGCTCATGTCGTCTTCACGCCCCGCACGGAACCGGCGACGTGGGCACTGGTGCACGCGCTCGTACGACACGCACCCGATGCGGCGCTTCGGATGCTGTTGCGCGACCTCACGGTCCTTCCGGCCCGGAGGGTCGTGGCGGGCCTGCGGCCCGAGCACCGGGAGACGGCGATCGCCCTGTTCACACGGATGCGCTCCAGGCACGGGTTCCTGAACGACCTCCACGACCTCAAGGCCGGCCCCGACCTCAGGCGTCTGTCGGCCGAAGTCGACCAGCCCGGCCTGGTGATCGCCAGCCGTCACGACGGCGCCGTGCCGTTCGCCCATGCCCAGGCCCTGGCCGCTGCTCTGCGGAGAGCGGAGCTGCTGGAGAGTCTCGCGGACAGTCACTTCATCTGGTTCGGCGACGACTGGCCCGCCATCGCCGCGCGCATCCGCGACTTCCTTCAGCCTTGACGCTGCTCCGCGTCAGAGAGCCGTCAAGGCCGAGCCCACGGCCGTATGAGGAGCGTCAACGACCCTCGCCTCCACCTTGAGCAGGGGGTTCCCTCAAGAGGTCCGTTCTCACCCGAACCTCGTTCAGGAGCCTGCGATGGCCGACGTGGCCTTCGTCATCACCACGATCGCGGTATTCGCGCTGGTGCCCTTCGTCGCCAAGGGGGTGGCGAAGCTGTGACCGCCGAGGCTGTTTCACATTTTGAGATGGGCGTCGGACTGGTCGTGGCCGTCGCCCTGCTGGGCTATCTCGTCTTCGCCCTGGCCCTGGGCGGCATACCGGACCCCGAGGAGAGCGTCGAGCTGGACATCCCCGAGACCCTGCCGATGGTCGCCGCCGACCCGGGTCTGCTGGAGCGATCGGTCGCCAACGTCGTGGAGAACGCGGTCAAGTACAGTCCCGCCGGCCAGCCCGTGCTGGTGTCGGCCAGCGCCATCGCCGACCGGGTGGAGGTCCGCGTGGTCGACCGCGGCCCAGATGTCCCCTACGAGGCCAAGGACCGCATCCTCGCCCCCTTCCAGCGCTTCGGCGACGCCCGCGCGGCGCGGGGGTGGGCCTCGGCCTCGCGGTCGCGCGCGGCTTCGCCGAAGCCATGGGAGGCGCCCTCAACGCCGAGGACACCCCCGGCGGCGGCCTCACCATGGTGCTCACCCTGAAGGCGGCCCCCGGCCTGCCGACCGCAGGCCCCGATCTGTCGGCCACTGTTTCGAGGTAGCGAGCAACGAATGCGGTCGTCGGGCGAGCGGGCCGCCGCCTGATCCGCTCACCTCAGGAGCTGATCGTCAGGGCCGGCCGTCGCCCACGGAGAGGCCCGAGATCTCGAAGACGGCCCTGACCGTCTCCTCGTCGATCCGCCGGGACACCTGCCGCGGCGCGGACCGCGGACTCTCCACGTACGCGCCTCAGCTGTCCCTGTGGCTCATCCCGGCCCCGTGGCCCAGCCGTGCGCGCCCGGCGCGCCAGGTCGGCGATCCCGGCGATCGCGGTGAGGGTCAGCCCCGTCACCTCTCGCGGGTGCGGCCGGTCGGTGGCGGCGGTGGCCGCCCCGAGGACGCGCAGGCCCCTCTCGTGGAGTCACAAGCCAGCAGCGGTGAGGATTCGAAGCATCTGGGTCGGTCGCAGCGCGGAGTTGGCAGCGGCATCGTCGGCCACTTGGGGGTCTGGGTCAGAGAGCAGATGCTCCAGCAACGCGTCCGTGATGTTGGGGTGACGGGCGACCCCGCGGCGCAGGAAGGACTCGGCAGCGGCAGCGAGTTGCTGAAGGTCTGGCACGGGTAGTTCTGGGTCTTGCAGGGCGAGGTAGCGCACGTTCGGGCTTGGTTCGTCAACGAACGTGCGCAGCATGTGGCGGGGGAAGTTGGGGTGGTCGACGAGTAGCGGTCGGATGTGGAATACGTCGCCGTGTGCGCGTACCAGCCCTTCCAGGATCTCCGGTGGTGTGTCTGGCCGACGGGCGGCAGCACGACGGACCAGGAGTTCCGGGTCGTTGTCCAGCCGACGCCATGCCTCTTCAGGTAGGTCGTGACAGGAGGCCAGTACGCGCCGGAATGTTGTGTACTGGCAGTCCAGGTAGGTCATCCGCTCATTGAGGGGCGCTTCGCGCAGCCAGTCCGGTTCGGCGAAGTTCCAGTTCAGAGCCACCTCGGCCTCGATGCTTCCGTCCGCGCGTTCGGCTTCTACGAGCGCATACAGTCGGTCCCGGATTTCGGCGTCCACATGGCGACTCTGCGCCGCCGCGACCCGCACGAGCGGGTCGTCGATGTCCAGTAGCCGGGCAACCATCTCTGCCGATAGGTGAGGGTTCCCGGCGACAGCCTGATGGACCTCCTCTTCCTCGCTCCGCATGAGCTGCGCAAACTGCTCCGACGTGAGCGGGACGTAGCGCGCCACGTTGACGCGTACGGCAGGGTCGGCAAGGCAACGCTCCCTCCACTCAGGCGGGACACCCGGTTGCCTGTGCTCGGTGGCGGCTGCACGGACCTGCGGATCCGGGTCGGCGAGTAGTTCCACTTGCACGGCGAGAGGCCGGTCGTACCAGGCTCGCGCGACCGCGGCGCGCAGGCTCGGACTCGGCGCGCTGACGAGTGCCGTCCGAGGCTGGCCGTAGGCTTCCTCCAGGTCATCGATGCCGATCGGCACCTTGCGATCCACCATGTCGCGGACAAAGTCTGTGTATGCATCACGGATCGCCGGATCGGGATGCTCGGCGATCCTTCGGCGCATCTCCGGGGAAATCCGGTCCCCCCGAAGGCCCACCGCGGTGTTGTCGTCGCCGTGCGTCAGCAGAGCCTCGACAACAGCGTCCTCCAGCCGCCCGCGACGCAGCGATATCCCGTGTCGGCCGGCCTTGTGTGTGGCCAGGCGTACCAGGACGTCCTGAGGGGCTGTTGGGTTCCGCCCCAGCCCGGACAGCTGGGGGTGATCGAGGCTTGTCATGCGCTCAACCTAGTCAGGCCGATGCGTGCCAGCTTTCCATCGATCCTTGGTCCGGAAAAGGTCCGGGCACTCCGCCGACGAGCTGCCGTACGTCTGCGACCGCCTCTGGCGGCACCCGCGCACCGGCGAACTGCGGCAGCGGCATCGGCCTCGCCGGCGTCAAAGAGCTGGTCACCGCCCACGGTGGCACGGTCACCGCCGGCTCCGCACCAGGCGGCGGGACCTGGATGACGCTCCGTGTCCCCAGGGCCGACGCCCGGCCCTCGCAGCAGCGCGGGCACGGCGCACGGATCCGGACATTACCTGCCAGGCAAATACCCCCTGGGGTATTTGACGCACCCCTCCGGGTCGCCGTACTCTCACCGTCAAGGAAACCCCCGGGGGTATTTGAGGAGGCAACGAGATGGCTCGTGAAGTGGAGCTGGAGGCGTTCGCCGCAGCCTGGGCCGACGGCGCTCTCACGGTCGACGTACGGGAGCCCGACGAGTACGCCGCGGGGCATGTCCCGGGTGCCCGGCCCATGCCGCTGCGTTCCGTGCCCGCGCGATGCGGTGAACTGCCCGCCGACCGGCCGGTGTACGTGATCTGCGCGAGCGGCAACCGCAGCAGGACCGCCGCCGACTGGATGAACTCCGTCGGTATCGACGCCTACTCCGTGGCCGGCGGCACCTCGGCATGGGCCCGCGGCGGACGCCCGGTCACGGCCGGCCCCGTCGAGCACGCGGCCTGACCCCGCACCCAACACCCGCACCCGGTCTCGAAGAGAAGGAGTTCCGCCTTGGCCGCCACCCCCTCATCCCCCATCGCGCCGCTCTCCGGCCGCCACCGCGTCGCTGTCATCGGCGGCGGCAGCGCCGGCATCAGCGTCGCCGCGCGCCTGCGCCGGGCCGGCGTCAGCGACATCACCCTCGTCGAACCGTCCGACACCCACTGGTACCAGCCGCTGTGGACCCTGGTCGGCGGCGGCCAGGCACCCCTGCGCAGCAGCCACCGCCCCGAAGGATCGGTCATACCCGACGGCGTGCGCTGGATCCGGCGGCACGCCCTGGCGGTCGACCCCGACGCCCGCAAGGTCGCACTCTCCGGCGACGCCGAGCTCGCCTACGAGTACCTGGTGCTGGCACCCGGCCTCCAGCTCGACTGGGACGGCGTGCCCGGTCTCGCCGAGGCCGTCGGGCACGACAAGGTGAGCAGCAACTACGCGCCCGAGTACGCCCCGCGCACCTGGGAGCTGATCAAGGGAATGCGCTCGGGCACCGCGGTCTTCACCCACCCGGCCACCCCACTGAAATGCGGCGGCGCCCCGCAGAAGATCGCCTACCTTGCCGCCGACCACTGGCGCAGGCGGAAGGTCCTGGACGACATCCGCGTCATCCTGGTGATCCCGGACCCGGCGATGTTCAAGGTGCCCGCCTGGTCAAAGGTCCTGGAGAAGGTGGCCGCCCGGTACGGCATCGAGGTGCGGCTGCGTTCCGAGATGACCGGCGTCGACGGCGACGGCCGCGAGGTCACCGTCACCGACCATGCGGACGGCACGAGGGAGACCATCGGCTACGACCTCCTGCACGTCGTCCCGCCGCAGAGCGCGCCCGACTGGATCAAGACCGGCCCGCTTGCCGATCCGGCGAGCCCGCAGGGGTTCGTCGCCGCCGACAAGCACACGCTCCAACACCCTTCCTACGAGAATGTCTTCGCCCTCGGTGACGTGGCGAGCCTGCCCACGTCCAAGACCGGCGCGGCCGTGCGCAAGCAGGCACCGGTCGTGGCCGCCAATCTGCTGGACGTCATGAACGGCAAGGCGCCCTCGCACCGGTACGACGGCTACACGTCCTGCCCGCTGGTGACCGCCCGGGACCGGATGCTGCTGGCCGAGTTCGACTACGACCTGCGGCCGACGCCCTCGTTCCCGCTCATCGACACGTTCAAGGAGCGGCGCGACATGTGGGTGTTCAAGCGGTACGGGCTGCCGCCGGTGTACTGGCACGGCATGCTCACCGGCCGCCTCTGACCGGTCGGCCCGGCCATCCCCCGACCCGGGCCGACCACCTGGCCCTCACGCCCCGAACCGGGGCGAACCAGACGCTCCCATATACCCCCCTGGGTATTGGACAGACTCCACTCTTCCGACATGGAGGTCACCCGACCATGTTCTTCGCCCAGTACTACCTCGACTGCCTCTCCCAGGCGTCCTACATGATCGCCGACGAGACCACCGGCAAGGCCGTCGTCGTCGACCCCCGCCGTGACGTGTCCGAGTACCTCACCGACGCCGCCGAACACGGGTTCACCGTCGAAGCCGTCATCAACACCCACTTCCACGCCGACTTCCTCGCCGGCCACCTGGAGCTCGCCGACCGCACCGGCGCCTGGATCGGCTACGGTCAGCGCGCCGAGGCCGAGTACCCCATCCGCAAGCTGGCCGACGGCGAGCGGATCAGCCTCGGCGACGTCCAGCTCCGGATCCTCGAAACCCCCGGCCACACCCCGGAGTCGATCAGCATCCTGGTCCACGAGCACGCCGACGACACCATCCCCTACGGCATCCTCACCGGCGACGCCCTGTTCATCGGCGACGTCGGCCGCCCCGACCTGCTCGCCTCGATCGGCGTGACCGCCGACGAACTCGGCCGGATGCTCTACGACACCGTCCAGAACAAGCTGATGGCGCTGCCCGACGCCGTCCGTGTCTTCCCCGCCCACGGCGCCGGATCCGCCTGCGGCAAGAACCTCTCCACCCAGCGCCAGTCCACCATCGGCGAACAGCGCACGACCAACTACGCCTGCCGGCCCATGAGCGAGGAGAAGTTCGTCGAGCTGGTCACCGCGGGCCAGCCGTCCGCGCCCGCCTACTTCGTCTACGACGCCATCCTCAACCGCAAGGAGCACGGCCTGTTCGACGCGGCCGACGCGCCCCGTCCGCTGTCCACCGCGGAGTTCCTGGAACGACGCACAGCCGGGGCGGTGGTGGTCGACGCCCGCTCCCCGCAGGACTTCGCCACCGGGCACCTGCGCGGCTCCATCAACGTGCCCGCCGACGGCCGCTTCGCCGAACAGGCCGGCATGGTCGTCGCCCCCGACCAGGACGTCGTCGTCATCGCGCCCCAGGACCGCGAGGAGGAGATCGTCACCCGGCTCGCCCGCATCGGCTTCGACAAGGTCGGCGGGTATCTCCGTGAGCCCGAGGGCGCCTTCGTCGTCCTGGCCGCCGAAATGCGACAGGCCGGCCGCCTGACCGCCGACGAACTGCGCCGGGCACTCGACGGCGACGAACCCCCGCTGGTCCTGGACGTGCGCAACACCGCCGAGCGCGAAGAAGGCTTCATCGAGGGCTCGCTGCACATCCCGCTTGCCGAACTCGCCCGCCGCGCCGACGAGATCCCGGTCGACCGGCCCCTGGTCGTCCACTGCGCGGGCGGCCACCGTTCCTCCGTCGCCGCCGGCCTGCTGCGGCACAACGGCCACGCCGACGTCTCCGACCTGCTCGGCGGATACGGCGCCTGGCTCGCCCAGTCCTCCCCCACGCTCGGCTTCTCCCCCGCGCTCGGCTTCGCTCGAGCGGGAGGTGCCCCCACCGCGGGGGGACCCGCCTCGGCCGACGTCTGACCCAGCGTCCACCGGGCGGCGGCCCCGAGACATCGGCCGCCGCCCGCCCCCGTCTTGAGAACGCTTCCGAGGCAGCAAGGAACCCCGATGACCACCCACGCCGACAAACCACGACTCGACCCCGCCGCTCTACGCGACCTGGCCCGGGACGGGGAGGGCCCGCGTCTGCTGGACGTGCGCACGCCCGGCGAGTTCCGCACCGCCCACATCCCCGGCTCCTACAACGTCCCCCTCGACACCCTGCGCGAGCACCGCGCCGAGCTGCTGCGCCACCTCGACGAGGACGTCGTCCTCATCTGCCGCTCCGGCGCCCGCGCCGCCCAGGCCGAACAGGCCCTCGCCGAGGCCGGACTGCCCAACCTGCGTGTCCTCGACGGTGGTGTCATGGCCTGGGAGGCGGCCAGGGGCCCCCTCACCCGCGGCCCCGACCGCTGGGACCTGGAACGCCAGGTGCGCCTGATCGCCGGATCCATCGTGCTGGTCACCGGCGTCGTGGGCCTGTTCCTGCCCGGACTGCACCTCATCGGCACGGCCGTCGGCGCCGGACTGACCGTCGCGGCCCTGACCAACACCTGCGCCATGGGCATGCTGCTGTCCAAGCTGCCCTACAACCGCGGCCCCCGCACCGACCTCGACACCGTCGTCGCCGCCCTGCGGGGCTCGTCGTGATCGCCGTCATCGTCGCCGCGTCCCTGCTCATCGGCGTCAGCCTCGGCGTCCTGGGCGGCGGCGGATCCATCCTGACCGTCCCCATCCTGATCTACCTGGCCGGCATGGAGACCAAGGAGGCCATCGCCACCTCCCTGTTCGTCGTCGGCGTCACCAGCGCCGCAGGAGTCGTCTCGCACGCCCGCGCCGGACGCGTCCGCCGGCGCACGGGGGTGCTGTTCGGTCTGGCGGGCATGACCGGCGCCTACGCGGGCGGGCGGCTGGCCGAGTTCGTCCCCGGCACCGTCCTGCTGCTCGCGTTCGCCCTCATGATGATCGCCACCGCCGTCGCCATGATCCGCGGCCGCAGGCGGCAGCCGAAGAAGGTCCACCACGAACTCCCCGTCCTGCACGTCCTGCTGGACGGCATCGTGGTGGGGCTGATCACCGGACTGGTCGGAGCCGGCGGAGGCTTCCTGGTCGTCCCCGCCCTCGCGCTGCTGGGCGGACTGCCCATGACCGTGGCCGTCGGCACCTCACTGCTGGTCATCTCCATGAAGTCCTTCGCGGGCCTGGCCGGTTACCTCGCCAGCGTGCACATCGACTGGGGGTTCGCGGCCCTCGTCACGGCGACCGCCGTCGTCGGCAGCCTGCTCGGCGGGCGTCTCGCCGGACGCATCCCGCAGGACGCCCTGCGCAAGTCCTTCGGCTGGTTCGTCGCCGTCATGGGCGTCTTCGTCCTCAGCCAGCAGATCAGCTCCGACCTGCGCCACACCCTGCTGACGAGCCCTTGGACGTGGGCCTCGGTGGCCGCGGCGGCGGGGGTCGTGTTCAGCTGGTACATGCTGCGCGGGCCCGACGTGCGAACGCCGACGGGGGTCCCGCCGCGGTGGGGGCACCTCCCGCTCGAGCGAAGCCGAGCGTGGGGGAGAAGCCGAGCGTGGGGGAGGGCAGGCGACGCCTCGGCGCCGTCGGACGACGCAAGCGGGCGGACCGTCTCGCGCCCCGTCCCTGCTGAGACCGTGCGGAGCGATGGCGCCACCGTGTCACCGCACGACACGTAGCGACGCAACGGAAGCTCCAAGAACCCGGTCCCCCTGGGGGTGTCCGGTGGACGACACAGAAGTCATGAACGTCGTGAACACAGAAGCGGACTCGTGGGCCGAGGTGCTCGACCGGCTGCGCCGGGCCCAGGGACAACTGGCCGCGGTCATCGCCACGAGCGGGCCGTGCCACCACTCGCCGAGGCCGGGTTCATCGGGATTCCCGGACGTCCCGGACGTCCCGTCCGCGGCGCCGGCGAGCGCGGCGGCAGAGGCGTTCGCGTTCTTCGCCGACGCGCGCGTGCGCCCCTACGTTCCCGTTCTGGCCCTCAAACACGCCGCCCGGCATCTGTCCGACCGCTTCAACACCCGGGGCGACAAGAGCGGCGAGACATGAGGCCGACCCCGAAGTGCGTTCTCGACCGGTCCCGGCCCTGCAACGCCTGCATCGCCCCGGACCCCAGCGGCTGCCCCTACCCGTATCTGCTCGCCGGGGACGACGCGGAGGACCCGGACGAGGGCAACAGTACGGGCGAGGATTCCACTCACGTGGAGGGATGAGGTGCGCACGATGGACGCAGCAGGCTGGGACGAGCGGTACCGGGGCAGCGAACCGGTGTGGACGGCAGGAGACGCGCGTGTCCAGGTCGGTGATGATCGGGAACGAGATGCGCACGCCCGGCTTCTCCATCGATCGCACGGGTCCAGGCGAGGTGGCTGTGGACGGAGTCCACGGAGTTGCCGAGCAGGGCGGTGTGGCGGGCGGCGAACTCGTCGGCGAGTTCGGTGAAGGCGACGAACTCGGTGGTGCACACCGGCGTGAAGTCGGCCGGGTGCCTGAAGAGCACCAGCCACCGGCCGGCGTCCCGCATCGTGGGAGAGCTGCCGCGCGCGAGCACGGGAACAATGCGGCCTTGCGCGACGCTTCCACCTGTACCCCGCCTGGTATTGAAGTCCCGGAAGACACCCGGTGGGAACCGTCACCGCCCCGGCGGAGGAGCGTGAGAACGATGGCGACGACAGGACCTGACCGACTCCCTACGAGCGAGGACGGCTCTCTCGTGACCAGCTGCGGGCGCAGAATCGCCGTGCGACGCCTACGGCTCGCACCCGCGGAGCGGCCCATCAGCCGGGTCGCCCTGGACGTGGGACGGGACCAGGGCGGCGAACCGGGAGTGTGGGCGGCACTCACCCCCGGCGAGGCACGTGACCTGGCCCGCCTGCTCCTCCTGCACGCCGGCCTGACCGAGCGCGGTACCGAGCCCGCCGACCCGTCACGGAAGAGCTCTCCCTCCCTCTGACTTCGACACCGGTCCGAGTCACTGCAGGATCCGATATTCCCGGTCGCCCAGGAATTCCGGACGACGCCAGAGCACCGGGGTCGTCGGACGACGGGCCGGCATGACAGGCGATGGCGCGGCATTGCCGCTCGCGCGCCACCGGTTCGACGACACGGCACCGGGCCGGATCCCGCCCGGTGAAGGACGTGCCGAACTCGGCGTTCAGCCGGTCCGCCACCTGTTGCGGCACGGGCCGGCCCAGGACGGCGACACCGGACCGGCGGGCGGCGAACAGCGCGGCGCCGGTGGCCCGCTGATGGTCCCGGTGCCCGGTGACGCCTCCCCGTGTCGAACACGAGCAGGTGACTGGGGCGCTGCTCACCGACCGGGCGGGCCACCTCCGTGGCGAGCCGGAGCAACGGGATGTCGACGAGAGCACCGTCCGGGTGACCGGCCAATTCCACGCGCTCGACACCCAGTTCCCTTGCGGCACAGACGAGTTCGTCCGCGCGCACGGTGTGCGGGTCACCGGGCCCGTAGTGCAGCGTGGACGCCTCATCGTGAGTGAAGCAGAACACCGCCGCGGGCACCCCGCCGCCGGACCGCGGGGCCAGGAGGGAGCGCCCAGCCCGAACAATTCGTCGTCGGGACGGGCGACCACGGCCTGCACCCGCCGCACGCCTTCCGGCAGGCCGGGTACGGTGCCGGTCGTCTCAGGTGTAGATGATCTGGCCGCCGGCCGCGTGTTCGTAGAACTCGCCGACCGTGATGATGCCCTGGACCTGCTCGACGAGGTCGTCCTTGTCGAGTTCGAAGAGGTCGACCGACGCCTTGCAGGCGTAGATCCCGGCACCCGTGTCCGAGATCATCTCGATGAACTCGGGGATCGGCGGGATGTCGAGCTTCTCCATCTTGCGTTCCATGTACCGGGTGACCAGGTCCGGCACCCCCGGCATGCCGCCCAGCAGGGTCGGCAGGTGCAGACCGGGGTTGCCGACCGTGGCCAGCTTGATGTGCTCCCAGCGCTTCTTCGTGATCGCGTCCAGGCCGAAGAAGGTGAAGAACAGGTCGGCCTCGATGCCCTCGGCGCGGGCGCCGTTGGCCATGATCAGGGCCGGGTAGATCCCCTCCAGGGATCCCTTGGAGACGATGATCGAGACCTTCTCGATCGTGGCGGTGTCGGCCATGGCGTAACGCTCCTTCGGGTCAGATGCAGCCGCGCGGCTTGGGAATCCCGGCGATCTTCGCGGCGGTCTTGGCCGGGCCCTTCGGGAAGAGCTGGTAGAGCTCCTTGACGCTCACGCCGGAGGTCTTGCCGAGCACCCGCACGGTGGGTCCGGTGCCCTTGGCGGCGTACTGCTCGCGCATGAAGCGGATGACCGTCCAGTGCCGGTCGGTCAGCGTCTCGATGCCCTGCTCGTGGGCGAGCTGTTCGGCCATGGGCTCGGTCCACCGGTCGGGGTCGGTGAAGAAGCCCTCGTCGTCGACGGGAACGGTGGTGTCGGCGTAGGTGGCGGTGGGCATGGTGGTGCTCCTTCGGTTCAGGCGTGGATGTGGTGCTTGCCGTGCTCGGGCATCGCCGAGCCGATGCCGGGCAGGTCCCGGCCGGGCAGCAGGCTGTGCCAGTACAGCCATTCGAAGGCGAGCTTGCCGAGGTGGGCCGCGTGGGACTCCTTCAGCAGCGGCAGGCCGACGGCGGCCGGGAAGTGGCCGGGCAGCGGCTCGGTGTCGTAGTTGAAGTCGATGAGCAGCGCCTTGTGGAAGCCGGTCTCGACGAAGCAGTTGGCGTGCCCGTCGAAGGAGGCGTCCAGCGGCTGTCCGGCGAGGAAGCGGTCGATGTTGTGCACCAGGGTCTCGCCCTCGAAGTGGGCCACCGACCCGGCCTTGGAGGCGGGCAGACCCGCGGCGTCGCCGATCGCGAACACCTCGGGATGGTCGGGGTGTTGGAGGGTGTGCGGGTCGACGGGCACGAAGTCCAGCTCGTCACCCAGGCCCTCGGAGCGTCCGACGTACTCCGCGCCGCCGTGCAGGGGCACGACGACGGCGAGGTCGAACGGCACCTCGCGTTCGTCGTACGAGACCAGTCGGCCACCTTCGCCGTCGACCTCGCCGAGCGTGAACTCGGTGACCAGCTCGACGCCCTTCTCCGCCAGCAGCCCGCCCAGCGCCTTCGCCGCGACCGGCTTGGTGAAAGCGGCGTCCAACGGGGTGACGTAGGTCAGCCGGACCCTGTCGCGGATGCCGCGCCGCTGGAAGTACCAGTCAGCGAGGAAAGCGAACTCCATTGGCGCTACGGGGCACTTGAGCGGCAGGTCCGCGACGTCGATCACGACGCGGCCGCCGTCGAAGTGCTCCAGCGCATGGTGCAGGCCGACGGCGCCGGGCAGGTCGTAGAAGGTGAAGACGTTCTCGCCCCAGCCGGGACCGGTCAGCCCTTCGGTCTCCTCCGGCAGCAGCCGGGCTCCGGTGGCGACCACCAGGACGTCGTAGGAGAGTCGGATGCCGTCGGCGAGGTGCACCGTCCGCGCATCCAGGTCGACCCGCTCGATCCGCGCCTGCTTGTAGTCGACGGCGGCGTGCAGCTGCCGCGGGCGGGAGCGGACGAGGTGGTGCGGCTGGGCGAGCCCGAAGGGGACGAACAGCAGGCCGGGCTGGTAGACGTGGTCATCGTCCTGGTCGACGACCGTGATCCGGAAATCCCGCTCGTCGTACATGCGCTGCAGGCGGTTGGCCGTCATGGTGCCGGCGGTTCCGCTTCCGAGAATCACGATGTGTTTGCCCATGTCCCCACTGTCATGCGGCAGATGAGAGCGGGACATGGGCCGCTGGTCCCCACCCGAGTACCCACCGGGGTATGCCTTCACCCAGCCCCCTTGCTCGCCGCAGCCGACTTGTCCGCCGCAAACCCGCCGCAAACCCGCCGACAAAATACCCCGCAGGGTATATCGACGCGGCAGCTTGCCGGTTGCCCGGGCGCTCCGGCGCGAAGCCGCAGCAGGGCCGAACCGTGCCCCTTCCGGCACTGATACGACCTGGCCGACCTGCCCGGCGGGAACCTCGCGGTCGCCGTCGGCGACGTCGTCGGCCACGGTCTCGCCGCCGCCTGCGTCATGGCGCGGCTGCGCAGCGCGCCGTGCGCGGCCTGCCGACGACCCCGCCCAGGCCCTGGATGACCTCGGCCTGCACATCCGCTCCGTCGACGGCGCCGAGTCGACCACCGTCGTGACGGCCTTCGTCGACTGGGACACCCCCACCATCACCCACAGCTCCGCCGGCCACCCTCCCCCGGCCCCCGCTGCACCCCGGCGGCAACACCTGCGAGCCGAGCCACTTCCCTGTGGGTGACGCGCATTCGGATCCTTCTCACACCCGGCCCGTTCCGGCCGGGCCGTGGTCGGGGCCGATCGGCACATGCGGCGGTCGCGTGCCGGGCGGAGAGTGGGAGGGGGAACGCGCGCGACACCAGGAGGTGGAAAGCCATGTGGCACCGGATGGTGAGCGACCTCATGACCACATCGGTCGTCCGGGTACGCCGGGACACCGGCTTCAAGGAGATCGCCAAACTGCTCGCCGAGTACGGCATCACCGCCGTACCGGTCGTGGACGACGACGAGCACCCCGTGGGTGTCGTCTCCGAAGCGGACCTGCTGCGCAAGGAGGCCGCCCAGCTGGACCCGGCCGGCCTGCTGCCGGTCCTGCACGCCAGGCCCGCCGCACGTGCGAAGGCGGAGGCCACGACCGCCGAGGGACTGATGAACAGTCCGGCCGTGACCGCCAGGCCGCAGTGGACGGCCGTGGAGGCCGCCCAGGTCATGGAGCGCCACCACGTCAAGCGGCTGCCGGTGATCGACGAGACCGACAGGTTGGTCGGCCTGATCAGCCGGGCCGACCTGCTCCGTGTCTTCCTGCGCGGGGACAGTGCCATCCGGGAGGAGATCTCGGGGGACGTACTCGTGCGCACCCTCGGGACCACGCCCGGCACGGTCACCGTGCGGGTCGTCGACGGCCGGGTCTCGCTGAAGGGCACCGTCGAGCGCAGGTCCCTCGTCCCGGTCGTCGTACGGCTGTGCCAGGGCGTGGACGGCGTGGTCGACGTGACCGCCGAACTGCACCACCGGATCGACGACACCTCCACCGCGCCCGAGACCGGCGCTTCGCGCCGCGCCGGACTGGCGACGTGAGCGCGGGATGGGAGTCGACCGCCCGCCATGGCCGCCCCGGCAGCCCGTGGCGCGCCGCCTCGTCCACCGCCCGGTCCACCGCCCGGTCCACTGAATACCGTCGCACCGTCGCAGGTCCCTCGCGACACGTGAACCAGCTCCCCGACGAGGGCTCGCCGCCAGAGTTGCAGCAGGCCGATCAGCGACGATCGTGGAGGTGTACGACCATGCGGAGCGCCCGCGAAGGGCCGCACCCGTAGTGGAAGGGAGGACCACCGTGATGACGAGGACCGGCGTCTTCGGCGCCATGACGAAGGAACATCGCGATCAGCTGATGTCGCTCGCCCGTGAGGTGTCGTTCGAGACGGCTGAGCGCATCTTCGAGGAGGGCGGATCCGCCGACCGTTTCTGGATCATCCACACGGGCACGGTCGCTCTCGACCTTCAGGTGCCCGGCGGACGACCGGCGGTCATCGAGACCCTCGGCGCGGGGCGGATGCTGGGCTGGTCCTGGCTGGTTCCTCCCCACCAATGGCATCTGGGGGCCGAGGCCGCCAGCCCGGTGCGTGCCCACGAGTTCGACGCGGTGACGGTTCGTGGGATGTGCGCCGAGGATCCGCGGCTGGACCACGAGCTGTGCACCTACGTCACCGGTGTGCTCGCGCGCAGGCTGAGGGCCGCCCGCGTACGGCTGCTCGACCTGTACGCGCCCCACGGCGCGGGCGACGTGCCCTGACGACACAAGACAACGAGGTGGTCGGAAGTGTCTGAGACTCCGCACATCGTGAGCGATGTGATGACCCAGACGGTGGTGGCCGTCGGGCGCGACGCGCCTTTCAAGGAGATCGTGCGGACCATGGAGCAGTGGAAGGTCAGCGCCATGCCGGTGCTGGAGGGCGAGGGACGCGTGATCGGTGTCGTCTCCGAGGCCGACCTGCTGCCCAAGGAGGAGTTCCGCGAAGGCGAGCAGAGCCTCTACGAGCAGCGGCAGCGGCTGTCCGACGTCGCCAAGGCGGGGGCGACGACGGCGGGGGAACTCATGAGCACCCCCGCCATCACGATCCACGCCGACGCCACCCTGGCGCAGGCGGCCAGGATCATGGCCGTCCGGCGGGTCAAGCGGCTGCCCGTGGTCGACGGCATCGGCATGCTGCAGGGCATCGTCAGCCGAGCCGATCTGCTGAAGGTCTTCCTGCGGTCGGACGAGGACATCGAGGAGGAAGTCCGCCGCACCGTGGCGGCCTACCTCTTCCCGGCCTCCAGCCACGCCCTCCACGTGAACGCGCACGAGGGAGTCGTCACCCTCCGCGGACACATCCGCGACACCTCGCTCATCCCGGTCGCCGTGCGCCTCGTGCGCGCCGTGGAGGGCGTCGTGGACGTCGAGCCGCAGCTCACCGGCGAGCCCGCCGATGCCGGCGGTCCGGACACGAACGGTTCGTGACGCACTACTCCGCCGACGTGATGCGGCGTCCGGTGATCCGCGCGGGCCGGATCCAGCCGGATCAAGCCCCTGCGGAGCCATGACGTGGCGGCTCCGGACGGCTGGGGTCACGCTGGAAGGCGACCGGACGGGCGGCACGGGAATCTCCTGGAGGTGCCATGAGCAGTGCGGACGGGCGTGGGCCGATCGTGGTGGGCGTCGACCCCGATCCCTCGAAGCGGCTGGCGCTCGCCTGGGCCGTCGACGAGGCGGATCGCCGTGGCCTGCCGGTGCGGCTCGTGCACGCCCAGGGCGTACCGACGGGTGGGTACCGGTCGGGCGAGGTACTGCCGTCCTGGGAGGAGTGGAACCGGACGCTGCACGAAGCGGGCGCCGAAGTGCTCAGGGAGGCGGTCGCCTTCGTCGAGTCCCGACAGCCGACGGTGGAGATGTCCACGGTGCCGGCCGAAGGAGAGCCGGCGTGAGACGCCGATCGGCCCGGTTCCCTGGCCCATACGGCCCTGGTCGCGTCGGACGGCCCGTCCCACGATGAGAGGGCTCCGCCGATCGGAGGCGGCACACCGGCGGGACGGCCGCCGCACTCACTGGAGTCCGTGATGGAAGCCTCACGCAAGGCCCCCCGCGTGATCCGCCCGGTCCGGCCGGAGACGAGCCCCTCGGCGCCGTACGGGTTCGGATGATGCGCACCGGTTCGAACCCGCTGGTGACCGGCGGAGAGGCGGACGACGCCACGTCCGGTTCCGGTCCGCGTCCTCCGGTACGGGAACTCACCGCCGGTGATGTCTTCACCGCCCTGAACACCTCACGGCGCGGCTTGTCGGCGGATCGGGCACGGGCGGGTCTGGAGCGGTACGGCGCCAACGAGATGCCACGTGCGAGGCGCCGCCCCGTATGGCGGCAGCTGGGGGCGCAGTTCACGGACCTCTTCGCGGTCGTGCTGATCGTCGCGTCGGGGATCACCTTCCTGGCGTACAGGCTTCAGGAACCCCGTGACGTGGGCACTCTGCAGCTCGCGGTGGCGATCCTGGGTGTCGTGGTGCTGAACGCCGCCATCGGCTTCGCGCAGGAGTACTCGGCCGAGCGGACGGCTCAGGCGCTGGAGGCGATGGTGCCCCACGCCTGCCGGGTGCTGCGTGGCGGCGAGCGGCTGGAGGTGCCCGCCCGGGACCTGGTGCCGGGGGACGTGGTGGTACTGGAGGCCGGGGACGCCGTGCCGGCGGACTGCCGGGTGGTCGAGGCGCACGAGCTGAGGGTGAACAACGCGCCGTTGACCGGGGAGAGCAACGCCGTGGGCCGTACGGCCGATCCGGTGGCGGCCGGGCCGCCGCTGGAAGCCCGCAACTGTGTGTTCATGGGCACTGACGTCGTCGCCGGGTCCGGACGGGCCGTGGTCTACGCCACGGGTGCGACAACCGAGTTCGGGCGGATCTACCGGCTGGCCGCGGCGGCTCCGCGGCAGAAGACCCCGCTGCAGCACCAGGTGGCGTCCATGGCACGGCGGGTGGCGGGGGCGGCCCTGGCGATCGGTGCCCTGATGTTCGCCGTGAGGCTGCCCACCGGGGAGTCCATGGTGCCCGCGTTCGTGTTCGCGCTGGGGGTGATGGTGGCGATGGTGCCGGAAGGACTGCCCGCAACCCTCTCGGTGTCCCTGGCGATCGGCGTACGGAGGATGGCGCGCCGCCGCGCTCTGATCAAGAAACTGCTGGCGGTGGAGGCGCTCGGGTCGACCACGGTGGTGTGCACCGACAAGACCGGAACGCTCACGCAGGCCGAGATGACCGTCACCCGGGTATGGGCGGGGGGTGCGGTGCACTCGGTGACCGGCGTGGGGTACGCCCCGGGCGGGGAGGTCGCCGATGCGGCGCCGGTACGTGAACTGCTCAGGGTGGCGGGCCTGTGCTGCAACGCCCGGCTGGTTCCGCCCCAGGACGCGCAGCACTGGCGGGTGCTTGGCGACACCACCGAGGGTGCGCTGCTCGTCGTCGCGGCCAAGGCCGGTCTCGACCCGGGCGCGGAGGAGGCTGCGGCTCCGCGCGTGACCGAGTTCCCTTTCGACTCGGACCGCAAGCTGATGACCACGGTGCACAAGAACGGCGCGGGCTACCAGGCGTGCGTCAAGGGAGCGCCGGCTGAGCTGCTGGCGCGCTGCGTCGACGTGGAGTGGGAGGAACACCGCGGGCCACTGACCGAGCAGGAACGGGCGATGGCACTCGCGGCGAGTGACGCGCTGGCGTCGCAGGGGCTGCGGGTGCTGGCTGTCGCGCGGCGGGAGCTGGACCGGTCCCGCCCCGCGCAGGACGAGGCCGAGTCGGGACTCACGTTCCTGGGGCTGGTCGGCATGCTGGACCCGCCGCGTCCGGAGGTCGCCGACGCGGTCGCCGCCTGCCGCAGGGCCGGAATCCGCATCGTGATGGTCACCGGCGACCACCCGCTCACAGGGGAGGCCGTCGCGCGGCGGGTGGGGATCGTACGGGGGCCGGATCCCGTCGTGGTGACGGGCGCCCGGCTCGACGCGATGGACGAGGAGGCGCTGGACTCGCTGCTTGCCGAACCGTCCGAGCTGCTGCTGTGCCGGGTCAGTCCGGAGCACAAGATGCGCGTGGTCACCGCCTTCCAGCGGCGGGGCGAGGTGGTGGCGGTCACCGGGGACGGCGCGAACGACGCTCCCGCGCTCAAACATGCCGACATCGGCGTGGCGATGGGAGCGTCGGGCACCGACGTGGCCCGGGAGGCGGCCTCGATGGTGCTCCTGGACGACTCGTTCGCCTCGATCGCCGTGGCGGTGCGGCTCGGCCGAGCCGTCTACCAGAATATCCGCAAGTTCCTCGTCTACCTCTTCAGCCACAACATCGGAGAGCTGGTCCCGATCCTGGCGGCGACCTTCACCGGCTTCCCGCTGGTGCCCATCAGCGCGGTGCAGATCCTGGCGATCGACCTGGGCTCCGACGTACTCCCCGCCCTGGCCCTGGGCGCAGAGCCGCCCGAGCCCGACGTGATGGAGCGCCCGCCGCGCTCCCGCCGGGAACGGCTGTTCTCGGCCGCCGTGGTGGGACGGATCCTGTTCCTGGGCGGCATCCAGGCGGTCTGCGTCACCGCCGTCTTCTTCTGGCACGTCGGGTCCTCGGGCATCCCGTTCGACGACTTCACCAAGGACACGCCCGTCTACCGGGAGGCGATCACCATGGTCCAGGCCGGGATCGTGCTCAGCCAGTTCTTCAACGCGCTCGCCGTGCGCACCGACCGGCAGAGCATCCTGAAAGTGGGGCTGCTGTCCAATCCGGCCCTGCTGGCGGCCGGCGGCTTCGGCGTCGCCCTGATGGCCGCGATCAGCTATGTGCCGCTGCTGCAGGACGTCTTCAACACCGCAGCGCTCGACGCCGCCGACTGGGCGGTACTGGCCGGGCTCGGAACCCTGCCGCTGATCGCGGACGAGGTCCGCAAGTGGTGGCTGCGCCGCCGCGCCGACCGCCCGAAGGGAGCGCAACAGTGAAGGTGATCGTCGTCGGCTGCGGACGGGTGGGTGCCACCCTCGCCGGTCTGCTGGCCTCCGAAGGGCACGACGTGCAGGTCGTCGACCGGCGTCCCAAGGCGGCCCGGCGGCTGCCCGACAGCCCCCGCATCCACTTCCACGAGGGCAACGGCTACAGCCGCGCCGTGCTGGAGGCCGCCGGCATCGAGCACGCGGACGCGCTCGTCGCCGTCACCTCCGGGGACAACAGCAACATCGTCAGCGCGCGCACGGCGAAGGAGACCTACCGGGTGCCGAACGTCCTCGCCCGCATTCACGACCCCCGACGCGCCGACATCTACCGCGAACTCGGCATCCCCACCATCGCCGGCGTCCGCTGGACGGTCCACCAGATCCACCAGATGCTGCTGCACCGCCACCTCTCCCCCGAAATCAGCTTCGGCAACGGCGAGACCCTGCTCTACCGCTCCGAACTGCCGGCCTATCTGACCGGGCGGCCACTGGCCGAGTTCGAGGTCGACGGCGAGATCCGCGTCGTCGAGGTCACCCGCGCCGGCCGCTCCCTGATTCCCGCGCACAGCACACCCGCGCGAGCGGGCGACCTGGTCACCTTCGCCGTCGCCGCGACCGCGCTCGGCAGGCTGCGCGGCTTTCTCGACAAGGAGCTGGGCACGTGAACGTGATCATCGCCGGAGCGGGGCGGCTCGGCACCCAGATCGCCCAGGTGCTCGCCGCCGCCCACAACGAGGTGACGCTGATCGACGTCGACGACGACCGCGTCGCCGAACTGGAGGGGCGCGTACCGGTGCGGCTCGTCGCCGGGGACGCCTGTGAACCCACTCTCCTGGAACACGCCGGCGCGCTCACCGCCGACCTCGTCATCGCCACCACCGGGGACGACGAGGACAACCTCGTCATCAGCCTGCTCGCCAAACGGCAGTTCTCGGTGCCCCGCGTGGCCGCCCGGTTCAACGACGCCGACAACGCCTGGCTGTTCGACGGGCGCTGGGGCGTCGACGTCGCCGTTCCCGCCGCCACCCCGCTGATCTCCCTCATCGAGGAGGCCACCGGGGCCACCGACACGGTCGCCCTGCTACGGCTCAGCAAAGCCGGCGTCGACGTCATCGAAACGGCCATCACACCGCAGTCCAAGGCGGCCGGCCGTGCCCTGGGCGACGTGGCACTGCCCGAGGGGACGGTCGTCGCCACGATCGTTCGCGATGGACAACCGACCGTGCCGGATCCGGCGGTACGGCTCCGACCCGGGGACGAGATCCTGCTCGTCTCGCACAACGCGACCGAGCAGGAGATCCACGCGGCCTTCCAGTGACCGCCGGACACGGAACGTCCGCAGCGGTCACCGCTCGGCGGTCCGAGCTGCCCAGCGCCGCCGGACGCCGTCCTCGTGCTCGGACTGCTCCAGGGCGAGGTCGGCCCGGTCGAGCGCCTCCCGCAGGCGTGGAATCCAGTGGCGCCGCAGGGCACGGACCCGGTGCCGGGTGCTGATGACCTCCGCTCCCATGAGCTCGGCGGCCGTATGGGCGGCGGCGTACTCGGCGGCGGCGCGCACGGCACGGCCGTAGGCTCCTTCGGCGTGCACGAGCGCGGTGTTGGTGGCAGCGGCGGAGGTGGGAGGACGGGCGCGTACCGACACGGAGGCCGTCGCAGGACGCCGTACCCCCATGGAACTGGTCCAGCGCACCGTGACCTCGGCGGGGCCGATGCCGGCAGCGGCCGCGTCGAGGGCGTGTTCCCCGCTGAGGAGCAGGCCCCGCAGCAGCCAGGTCTCGGCCTCGGAGAGCAGGTCATGCCATGCGCGGGCGGACGCCTTCTCCGCTTGCAGCAGCCGCTGGTGCTCGGAGCTGAGTATGCGGAGCTTCCGCTCCAGGAGGTCGGCTCCGCGCTCGGCGACATCGAGGCTGCGCCGCAGCCGCAGTCGTCCGGCACGGCCGGGCGGGGTACGCCGGGCGCTGCTCATCGGGACGCCTCCTCGTCGCGGTCGTCGCGGTCGTCGCGGTCGTCGCGGTCGTCGAGATGGTCGAGGTCCTTCGCCCCGTGGGCGTCGAGGAGCCCGGTGGGGAGCATGGAGAGCTGGCTGCGGGGCAGCGTGAGCAGGGCCTGCCAGCCGCGCTCCAGCGAGGCGTCGAGACTGCGGGACTCGTCGCTGTGCTGGTCGGCGAAGTCCCGCAGGAACGCCTCGTCGAAGTCGAGGTAGCGGCGGTCGGTGGGGCTCAGTGCCGACTGGCCGACGAGGTCCGCGAGATCACGGACCTGCCGGGCTCGCGCCAGGGCGGCCAGCAGCTGGGCCGCGACGTCGAGGTGGTCGTCGCGGGTACGGCCAGGGCCGGCGCCCTTGCGCATCAGCCGGGAGAGGGAGGACAGGGCGTCGAGTGGCGGGTACACACCCCGTGCGTGGGTCTCCGGCGAGAGCACGATCTGTCCTTCGGTGATGTAGCCGGTCAGGTCGGGCACGGGATGGGTGATGTCGCCCGCGGGCATGGTGAGCACCGGCAGCACGGTGACCGAGCCCGGCCGCCCGCGAATGCGTCCGCAGCGTTCGTACAGGGAGGCCAGGTCGCTGTAGAGGTAGCCGGGGTAGGCACGGCGGGCGGGGATCTCCCCGCGGGCGGCGGAGACCTCGCGCAGGGCTTCGGCGTAGGTCGTCATGTCGGTCATCACGACCAGGACGTGCCGTCCCTCGGTGAAGGCGAGGTGCTCGGCGACGGTGAGCGCGATGCGGGGGGTGAGGATCCGTTCGATCACCGGGTCGTCGGCGGTGTTCAGCAGCAGGACCAGTTCCCCGGCCGCGGACCGTTCCTCCAGGACATCGCGCGCGAAGGAGGCGTCGGCGTGGGTCAGCCCCATGCCCGCGAAGACGACGCAGAACGCCTCTCCGCCGACGGTGGCCTGCGCGGCGATCTGGGCGGCCAGTTCCAGATGCGGCAGCCCGGCCACCGAGAACACCGGCAGTTTCTGCCCTCGTACCAGCGTGGTCAGGGCGTCGATGGCCCCGACGCCGGTGAGTACCGGTTCGGACGGCGGCTCGCGCCGGACCGGGTTGACGGGAGCGCCGCCCACCTCGGCCTGGTGGGAGCCGAATATGGGTGGCCCGTCGTCGACGGGGGCCCCGCGGCCGTTGCAGACGCGGCCGAGCCAGTCCGTGCCGACCGGGACGCGCAGCGGGCTGCCCGTGAAGACCGCGCGGACGCCCTGCGGGTCCATGCCCGCGGTGCCCTCCAGCACCTGGACGACCGCCAGGCCGCGGTCGGCGTCCAGCACCACGCCGTGGCGCCGTTCGCCCGAGGCGAGGGTGACGTGCGCGTACTCGTCCCAGCCGACTCCCGAGACCCCCTCGACGATCGCGAGCGGCCCCCGGAGTTCGCGCACCGTCGTGTACTCGATCCCACCGGACAGGTTCATGAGCGCACTTCTCCCAGCATGGAGAGCATGGCGTCACGGCGCGCCGCCACCCCGGTGGCGTCGTGCGGGCCGGTGTCCTCCCGGGCGCGCAGCAGCGGACCGAAGTCGACCTCCTCGACCGACGCCGCCGGAACACCGAAGTCCACCAGCTCCCGGCAGCGGTCGACGACCGCCAGGACGGCGTCGGCCAGTGCGGCCGTCTTCTCCGGCCCGCAGTACGCGTCCCGCTCCGACAGCGCGCTCTGCTGCAGCACGCCCTCCCGCACCAGCCTGCCCGCGAGCACGCTGATCCGCTCCCGCGCGGGAAGGGCGGCGATCCCGATCAGGTCCACCAGGTCGGCCAACCGGTCGGCCTCCGCCAGCGCCGCTCCCACCCGGTCGCGGTGCCGGGACCACTCCGGATCCCCGGCCGCCCGGTGTCCGGCGGCCAGCACCGGGACGTCCCGGGAGAAGGACCCCGCCCAGGAGACCGCCGGGTAGTGGCGGGCGTAGGCGAGGTCGCGGTCCAGGGTCCACAGGCAGCGGACGAAGCGTTCGGTATGGGCCGTGACCGGTTCGGTCATGTCCCCGCCGGGCGGGGACACCGCGCCGATCACGGTCACCGAGCCCCGGTCACCGCCGAGCGTGGTCACGGCGGCGGCCCGCTCGTAGAAGGCCGCTATGGCCGAGGCCAGTCCGGCCGGGTAGCCCTCCTCGGCGGGCAGCGCGCCCGTACGGGAGGCGAACTCGCGCAGCGCCTCGGCCCACCGGGAGGTCGAGTCGGCGATGACCACCACGTCCAGGCCCATGTCTCGGAAGTACTCGGCGACCGTCACCCCCGTGTGGACACTGGCCTCGCGCGCCATCATCGGCATGTTGGAGGTGTTCGCGATCGTCACCGTGCGGTCTGCCAGGCGTCCTCCGGTCCGCGGGTCCGACAGTTCCGACAACTCGGTGATGACGTCGGCCATCTCGTTGCCGCGCTCGCCGCAGCCGACGTAGACGATGACATCCGCGTCGCACCACTTGGCGATCTGCTGCAGCAGCACCGTCTTTCCGGTGCCGAAGCCACCGGGCACCGCGACCGTGCTGCCACGGGCCACGGGGAAGAGCAGGTCGACCACCCGCTGACCGGTGTCGAGGGCCTCGTGGCTGTCGACGCGCTCCCGCACGGGGCGGGGCCTGCGCACCGGCCACGGGGCGCCCAGCCCCACCTCGATGCCGCCCACCACGGCCAGCACCGCGTCCTGCGAGTGGCTCCCGGAGCCGGCGATCCCCCTCACCACGCCCCCGCGGCCGGGTGGCACCAGTACCTTCACCCGTACCGGCCCCGCGTCGCGGACCTCCCCGAGTGCCTGGCCCTCGGCCAGTTCCTCGCCCTCCGCTGCCAGAGGGGAGAAGGACCAGGTGCGTTCCTCGACCACGGTCCGCCGCGTCTGCGGCAGCAGCCAGTCGCCGGCGCCGGACAGCGGGCGCAGCAGCCCGTCGAAGACCCCGCCGAGCAGGTGCGGACCGAGCCGCACCGACAGCGGCCTGCCCTGCGGCACTGCCGTCTGTCCCGGAGCGAGCCCGCCGGTGTACTCGTACGCCTGGACGGTGACCACGTCACCGCTGATGGCCACGACCTCGCCGGGCAGTCCGGCAGGGCCGATCGAGACCAGGTCGTACATCGCGGTACCGCTCGCGTACTCCATCTCGACCAGCGGTCCGGTGACGCGCAGGATCCGGGAGACCGGCTGCCTGGCGACAGGCGGCCGGTCCGTCCCGGTGGACGCCGTCACGGCTCCCACAGGCTCCGCACCTCCGCTCCCATGCCGTCCAGGGCCCGATCGGCCAACGCGGTCAGCGACAGGTCGACCCGCCTGCCCGGCACCTGGGCCACCACTCCCCCGTCGGCGTGCTCGGTCACCTCGGCGCCGGCGCCGAGGAGCACCCGGGCGCGCTGCTCCAGCCGCTCCCGGACCGACGCGTAGCCGTCGGCCCGACGCAGCTCCCGGACCCGTTCCGTGGCCTCGCGGCGCAGTTCCTCGTACGGCTCACGCCGAGCGGCGAGCGTGCGGGACCTGGCCTCCCGCCGGGCCCTGACGAGGAGATCACGGGCAGCGTCGGCGCCGTCGGCCTCGCCCTGCCGCCGGGCGTCTTCGAGGATCGCGCGGGCCTCGGCCTGCGCCTGGTCGAACCGGGCGGCGGCCTCCCGCTCCGCGCGGGCCAGAAGCGCTTCCGCATCGGCCTGAGCGGCTCGCAGCAGCCCTGCCCGGACCGGGTGGAGCGCGTCCGTCGTCCGGTCGGCAGCCGGAGTCTTCATGGCGGCATCACCACGGCCAGTCGGCGACGGCCCACAGGAGTCGCCGGGCCCTGGTCCAGTGCCTCAGCCGCGGCTGGGGTGAGGATCACCAGGTCGATGTCGTCCGGCAGGTTCCGCCAGCCCCGGCGTGCGGCCTCGGGGTCGTCGGCGACGAGCACGACCGCTCCTGCCAGGGCGAGACCGGCCACACGGGCCCGCTCTCCGAGGGCGGCGACGCGTCCCATGGTCACGCCTTCCCGATGAGGATGACCGCGACGACCAGCCCGTAGATGGCGATGCCCTCGGCCAGCCCGACGATGACCATGGCCCGGCCGAACAGTTCGGGCCGTTCGCTGAGCGCGGCGAGGGCTGCCGCCCCGGTGTAGGCGACGGCGATGCCCGCGCCGATGGTGGACGCGGCCACCGCGATCGCGGCCCCGATCAGAGCGGCGGAGCCGGAGCCCGAGTCCTGGGCGGCCGTGGTCGCGGCCTGGGCGGATCCGCCGCCGAGCGCAAGGGTCAGCACCACGGTGGCGGCCACCAGGAGCACGGCGTCGGCGGCGATCATCCACCACAGGGCCGTCCGGCCCGAGCGTCGCAGCACCAGACGGGCGGCGATGAATCCCGCCGCGATGACGGGCAGGGCCAGGAACCAGGTGGTCACGAGTACTCCTCTCTCGCCGGGCCGAGCCGGGCGGCGTCTCCCGCTGCGGTCTCCCCTGCCGCGGGCGGCCCGGTGTCGGCGGCCGAGCCCGGGATGTGCTCGACGGGCAGATGCCAGGGTCTGAACGGACGTCCCTCTCCCTCGAAGAGCCGGGAGAAGAGTTCGTAGTACTCCAGGCGCAGTGCCTGGACACCGGCCACCAGTGCCTCCAGCGAGAAGGCCAGGGCGTTGCCCGCGAGGAACACCAGCAGTGCGGCGACGACGCCGACCGGGCTCCGGCCCGCCAGGGCTTTCGTGCCGTTCCAGACGATCGCGCCGAGCGCCGCATGGGTCAGCCCGAAGGCCGCGAGCCGCGCGAAGGACACGATGTTGGAGCCGATCCGGACCATCGCGTCCAGGAGCTGAATGCCGGTCTGTACGGCTCCGCCCGGACCGCCCGCCGTGGTCGCGTACAGCCCCGCTCCGGCCAGGGCCAGGCCGGTGAGGACAATGACGGCCCCCACGGCGGCCAGCGCGGGCCGGCCGAGCCAGACGCATCCGGCGACGGCAGCAAGACCGAGATAGAGCGCCGCCCCGGCGACACCGGTCGTCGAGTACAGGGCCGCCGCCGGTCCGCCCTCCCGCCACCGGTTCACGATCCCCGCGGCATAGGCGAGGGCCAGCAGCACGGCACCGAGCACGACGGCGGTGGCCAGCAGCCGCATGGGCTCCTCCAGCGGTGCCAGCCACAGCACGGGCAGCACTCCGGTCGGGCCGAAGAACTCGCCGTACGCCACCCCCGCCAGGGTGGCGGCCAGCCCGGCCCCGGCGACGAAGGGCCACAGCGGGCGCAGCGCCGCCAGTCGACGGGGTCGGCCGGCGCGCAGCACAAGGGCGATGGCGACGAGCAGCAACCCGTGCCCGGCATCGCCGAACATCGCGCCGAACATCACCGCGTAGACGATCCCGGCCGGCAGGGTGGGATCGAGGTCGGCGTAGGGCACGGTGCCGTACGTGCTGACCAGAGGTGTGAAGGAGCGGCGCACAGTTCTCGCCGGGTGCGCCGGGGTTGCGGTGTCCGCGCCGGTCAGCAAGGTCGGCGGATCGACGCCGCGCGGGGCCCTCAGCACCACCAGCGCGCCCCCGGCACCGGCGATGCGCGCCGCCGTGGCGCCCACCTCCGCCTCCGGGCACCAGCCGGCCAGTGCGGCGGCCTCGCCGTGCCGGACCGCGCTGCCGAGTCGTTCCTCGAGCTGCGCCTCGCCCGCCAGCAGGTCCGTCCGGCCCTCGTGCTCCAGGGCGTCCAGGTCGGGGAGAGCCTCGCTGAGAACCGCTTGCCCCGGCTCGGTGCGCAGCCGCCTCAGGCGCGTCGCCGCAGGCCCTCCGCCGTCGTCCGGCCCACCGCCACCGGCCAGGTCGATCTCGACGCAGCCCGCCTCGGCGATCCGGACCAGACTCTCCCGCAGCGCCGTCTCGGGGGCCACGACGGCCACCCTGCGCATCCTGACCGGAATCGCCGGCTCAGCCCGGGGCATCGAGCACCTCACCAGGCCAGTCCCCTGGGCCGCCGCCCCGGGCGGCCAGCTCCAGCGCCCCACGAGTGCGCCACGCGTCGGCCGACAGCAGTGCCACGGCCCCCACGACCGGCTGGGGACCGAGGCGGGACCGGCGCAGCAGTTCACGGCCGTCCCGCTCGACCGCGTCCCACCAGCGTGCCTCCGCCCGCCAGAGGTCCGCCGCCTCGTCGACGTCCTCCAGCAGCCAGCCGGCGGTGGCCGGCAGCGCCTGGCGGAAATCGGCGTACGATCCCGCGCCGACCGCTCGTGGGCCGAGCAGGCGGGCCGCCCGATGGGCGGAGACGCCCGGCATCCGGCGGCCGACGACGAACACCTCGCGGCCGAAGAGCAGGGCGAGCCGGGCCGCCGCCCAGCGGGCCGCGTCGGGAACGGCGGCGGCGAGCCGTACGGCGGCGGAAACCCGCATGCCCGTCGCGATCGCGGCCGGCGAATCGCCGCCGGGGTCGCCCCAGGCGGAGGCCGCCAGCGCGGTACGCAACTCCGACGGCGAACGGGTGCGGGCGACCCGCGTCCAGGCGATCGCCAGCGCGCCCAGGCGGTAGGGCGGGAGGTCGGGGCGTTCCATGCCCGACTGTCGTGGGTCGGCCGTGAGTTCGCTCAGATGGTGCTCGGCGTTGGAGATCTCGAATCCCGCCGCGAGTGCCCGGACGGCGTCCGTGCCGGCGGCCGGTTGCCAGCCCGCGAGGACCCGGAGGTGCCACAGAAGGGTCGCCGAGACGGCACGCTGGGCTTCGGCCGGCGTGGCGCCCGGGATGACGTCATGTCGGTACGGTGTGGCCGCCAAGTAGCGCAGGGCGTCGTCGAGTTCGCGGGACGCGGCCACCTGCCCGGTGCCCTCGGCGCCCAGGCACCCGGTCCGCAGAGCCCGTGCCCGGGTCACCCCGGCCACCCAACCGGCACCCATCAGCAACCACCTCCGTGTGGCCTCGGCGGGTCCTGGGCCCGGTGACCTTCCTGCGGCACGGTCGACGCCTCGTCCGCCGCGAGGTCCTCCAGTACGAGGGCGAGCACCCGGTCGACGAGCGTGGGTGTCCGGCTTCTGGCACGGTCGCGGACGGCGATCGCCTCACGTTCCGCCTCGGCGAGCAGTGCCTCGGCCTCGCCCTCGGCCGCGCGCAGCACCTGCTCGGCGGTGCGCGCCCGTACCTGCCGGGCCTCCTCGTGCGCCGCGGCCACGATCGTCTCGGCCTGTCCTTCGGCTTCGCGTCGGCGCGCGGTGGCGCTCGCATCGGCCTGTTCGCGTACGCTCCGGGCTTCCGCCTCGGCCTGTTCGAGCAGGGCCAGGGGCGGTGTGAGTTCCGCACGGAGTTCGGCGGTACGGTCTGCGGGGACACCACCTGGTGCGGCGCGGCCGGGCGACGCCGCCGGCCGGAACCGCGTCAGAAAGTCCCGGAAACCCGTCACACGCTCTCCTCCAGGTGGGGCAGGGCCCCGCTTCCCAGTCTCCCCGGTGGGCGATGGCCTGTCGCGTCGCGCTCGGCCGGCTGTCCCCCGGCGGGGCCGTTCGGCCCGGAGGCCGCACCGGTCGAACGATGCGAAACTGAGCGCATAGGTGAACGGCGTCCCCAGGAGGCAGCCGTGAGCGACTTCGACCGCAGCTCGGCGGAGAAGGAAGCCCGCCGCACCATGCCGGGCCGCGCCTGGACGCCCCAGGAGGAACCGCGCCAGGACGCACTGCGCCGCTACCTCGGGGCGATCGCCGGCGCCGCGTCGGCGAGGAGCGCCGCGGAGTCCGAGCGCCCTCACGGCGGGGAGGGTGCCGAGCCGCCCGCCACCGCCGCACCTGGGCCACCCGCCCCGAAACCGGCCGCACTCCGCGTGCGGGACGTGATGCGGGTGCCGGCGGCCTCCGTGGCCGGTGACATGCCGTTCCTGGACGTGGCCCACACGCTGGCCCGTGAGCAGGTGAGCGCCCTGCCGGTGGTCGACTCCGACGACCACGTGATCGGTGTCGTCTCGGAGTCGGATCTGCTGGCCAAGGCCGCCGTGATGGCGGAGCCTCGTCGGCACGGTGCTGTCGGCAGGCTGTGGCAGCACCGCCTGTACGACAAGAGCCACGGCGACACGGCCGCCACATTGATGACCTTCCCGCCTGTCACCGTCCACCCGGAGCAGCGGGTGGCGGACGCGGCGTGGACCGCCGCGCACGGCCGGTTGAAGCGCCTCCCCGTGACCGACCATCACGGTCGGCTCGTCGGTGTGGTCAGCCGCCACGATCTGCTGCGTGCCCTGATCCGCGACGACGCCGAGATCCTCGCCGAGGTCGAGTCCCTGGTCGGCCGACATCTGCTGGATCCGCGCACTGTGGAGGTCACCGTGGAAAGCGGCGTGGTAACCATGGCGGGGAGAGTGGACAAGGCACTCGTCCCCGAACTGCTCGCCTCGGTAAGAGACATCGACGACGTGGTGGGTGTCATCGACGACACCGAAGCGGACTGAACCGTTCACGTCCACGGAGGGCGCATCACCCCGTGCGGGCGACGAGAAAGTCGGCACTGCCGGACAGCGTGGTCAGCCGGGGCGTGTCCTCGTCCTCGATGCGGACTCCCGACCGTTCGCTGAGCACCTCCACGAAGCTCAGGAAGTCCAGAGAGTCCATCTCCAGCGCATCACGGAACACGTCGTCGAGCCCGAGAGCGGCGACTTCGGCGTCAGGAATGACCCGGGAAATCGATTCCCTCACCATGTCCAGTGCGTCGGTTCGGTTGATGTTCACAGCTGCTCCGGATTCTGCAGGAGGCGGGTGACCGCCGTGAGGTAGCGGGCACCGACAGCGCCGTCGGTCGCCCGGTGGTCGGCCGAGAGGGTCGCCGTGACCACGGGCCGCACGCCCAGCAGGCCGTCGACGGCACACGGCCGGTCGGCCACCCGCCCGAAACCGACGAGGGCCACCTGCGGCGGGTAGATCACTCCGAACACGGTCTCCACGCCCTGATCCCCGAGGTTGGTGACCGTGATCGTGGTGTCCGACACCTCGGAGCCCCGCAGTCTGCCCGTACGTGCCCGGGTGACCAGGTCCTTCAGGGCGGCCATCAACTGCGGCAGTGCCAGGGCGTCGGCGTGGTGCAGTGCGGGGGCGACGAGCCCGCCGCCGCGCAGCGACACGGCCACGCCGAGGTGTACGCCCTCACCGGCCGTGAAGTGGTCGTCGGTCCAGGAACCGTTGAGCTCGGGGACCTCCCGGGCCGCCAGGGCCGCCGCTTTGAGCAGCAGGGCGGCGGGAAGCAGCCGTTCACCGAGCGGGCTGCGCCGATTGTGCTCGTGCAGCCAGTCCATCGCGGCGGCCATGTCCACGGTCGTGGAGAGGTAGTAGTGGGGAATGTCCCGGTTGGCGCGGCTCATCAGACCGGCGATCGCCCGGCGCATGGCCGTCCCCCTGTCTCCCGAGACACGCTCGGCGGACGGACGTACCGTGGGGGCGCCGACATGCGCGGACGGGGCCTCGGTCGCAGGCCCCGGGGCCGCCTGGCGTACGTCCGCGGCACGGACGGCCGAGTTCTTGCCCGTTCCCCTCACCGTGGCCAGGTCGACGCCCAGTTCGGCGGCCAGTCGCCGGGCGAGAGGGGTTACCCGCAGGCGTGGTTGCCGGGCGGCCACCGCTTCCTCGACGTCGGTTCGGGTGACGCGTCCTCCGGGTCCGGAACCACGCAGCGTCTCCAAGTCGACGCCGCTTTGCTGCGCCAGATGCCGGACCAGCGGGCCCGCCTCCAGGTGGCCGCCCTGCCGAGCGCTGGGCGGTACCGGGGCCGGGACCGTGGCGGGTTCGCGAGGCGAGGACGGGGGCTTGGAAGGCTCGCGCTTCTTCGGTGCGCGACGGGCCGCTCGTCGCTTCTCCGCCTTCTCCGCCTTCTCGGTCTTCTCGGTCTTCTCGGTCTTCTCGGTCTTCTCAGTTTCCGCAGGGCCCTCGGGTTGCCTGACCTTGCGTGGCTTCCCGGTCCTGTGCGGCTTCCCCTCTCCCCCCGGGTGCTCGGGTTTCTTCGCCGTCGCCCAGATCAGCGCGAGCGGTGTGCCCACCGGCACCGTCGTGCCGGGTTCGACGAGCAGCTCGGCCATGGTTCCGGTCTCGAAGCACTCCACCTCGATCGTCGACTTCGCGGTCTCGACGACCGCCACCGGATCGCCTTTGTGGACGGGGTCACCGGGCCCCACCAGCCACTCCAGAAGCGTGCCCTCGTCCATGTCGGCGCCGAGGGACGGCATGGTGAACTCGGCCATGGTCAGTCCACCGCCCGGCGGGCGGCCGCGACGATGCCGGCGGTCTGCGGCAGGGCGGCCTCCTCCAGCTGCCGGGCGTAGGGCATGGGCACCTCCGCGCTGCACACCCGCTCGACGGGCGCGTCCAATTCGTAGAAGGACTCCTCGGCGATACGGGCGGACACCTCGGCGGCGAAGCTTCCCGTCCGCCATGCCTCGTCGACGACCACCGCACGGTGGGTACGGGCCACGGATGCGGCGACGGTCCGGGCGTCGAAGGGCCTGAGCGTTCGCAGGTCGATCACTTCGGCGCTGATGCCCGCGGCGGCCAGCTCGTCCGCCGCCACGAGGGTCTTGGGCAGCGAACCTCCGTACGTGATCAGGGAGATGTCGGTACCGGGTCTACGTATCGCTGCGTGATCCAGATCCTCTGGTGCGGTGGCCGGGAGGAGTTCGCCGGCAACGTTGTAGAGGCTTCCGTGCTCGAAGATCAGTACGGGGTCCGGATCAGCGAGCGCCGGAGCGAGCATGTGGCGTGCGTCCTCCAGGGTGGCGGGGGCGAGGACGCGGATTCCGGGGATGTGCGCGTACCAGCCCTCCAGGCTGTGCGAGTGCTGCGCGGCGAGCTGCCTTCCGGCGCCCGTCGTCATGCGGATGACCAGCGGTACGGCCAGTTGACCGCCCGACATGTGCAGCAGGGTGGCGGCGTTGTTGAGGATCTGGTCGAGGGCGAGCAGGCTGAAGTTGACGGTCATGATCTCGACGATCGGCCGCAGCCCGGCCAGGGCGGCGCCGATGCCGGCGCCCACGAACGCGGACTCCGACAGCGGGGTGTCGCGGACACGTTCGGGGCCGAACTCCTCCAGCAGGCCGAGGCTGACGCCGAAGCATCCGCCGTAGCGGCCCACGTCCTCGCCCATCAGGAAGACGCGGTCGTCGGAGCGCAGGGCGTCCCGGAGCGCTTCGCGCATCGCTTCCCGGTAGGTCGTCTTCGCCGCCTCCGGCCGCTCACCGTCACCCATGGTCAACTCACCTCCGCCGGTGCGCTGGTGACGTGGTGCAGAAGATGCTCCACCGGCTCCTCGGGCGCCTGCTCGGCCGCCTCTACCGCGTCGTCGACCTCGGCGGCGACCCGGCGCTCGATCGCGGCGAGTGTCTCGTCGACCGGCTCGCCGTCCTCGCGCATACGGTCGAGGAGCCGGTTGATCGGATCGCGTTCCTTCCACCGTTCGACCTCCGCTTTGTCGCGGTAGCGGTCCGGGTCGTACATGGAGTGGGCGCGGAAGCGGTAGGTGCGCAGTTCGAGGAAGTGCGGCCCGGCACCGGCCCTGACGGCCTCGGCGGCCCGGCGTGCGGTCTGTTCCACGGCCTCGACGTCCATTCCGTCGACGGCCCAGGCGACCATGCCGTACGAGGCGGCCCGCATGGCCAGGTCGGTCTGCGCCTCGTGCCGCGCCAGGGCCGTTCCCATGGCGTAGAGGTTGTTCTCGCAGACGAGCAGAAGAGGAAGTCTCCACAGGGCCGCGAGGTTCGCCGTTTCGTGGAACTCTCCCTCGGCGAAGGCTCCGTCACCGAAGAAGCAGCAGGTGACACGGTTCTGTTCGCGTATGCGGTCGGCGAGCGCGAGGCCGGCGGCCAGCGGGAGTCCACCGGCGACGATGGCGTTGCCGCCGTAGAAGCGCCTGCTCGCGTCGAACAGGTGCATGGATCCGCCCCGACCACCGCTGCACCCGGTCGTCCTGCCGTACATCTCGGCCATGACAGCCTCGGCCGTGATCCCGCGGGCCAGAGCGTGGCCGTGTTCGCGGTAGGTGGCGACGACCGCGTCCTCGGGTGTCAGTGCCTCGTTGACGCCGACGGCGACGGCCTCCTCGCCGATGTACAGGTGGACGAAGCCTCGGATCTTCGTGGCGCTGTACAGCTCGACACACCGCTCCTCGAAGCGCCGGATGCGCAGCATGGCCTCCAGCAGATCCGTCCGGTGCCCGGTGCTCGTCGTCTTCCTGGTCGTCTTCTTGGTCGTCGCGGACTTCTTTCCGGCCTTCCGGGGCGCCGGGTCCTTCCGCGTGCGGGTGGGGCGGGCCGGGCTCATGAGGATCCCTCCAGGGTGGACAGGTCGCCCGTGGGCAGGCCGAGTTCGCGTGCGCGCAGCAGCCGGCGCATCACCTTCCCGCTGCGGGTCCTGGGCAGGTTCTGGTCGAACGCGATCTCCCTGGGTGCGACGGCGGGCCCCAGCTTTCGGCGGCCGAAGGCCAGCAGCTCCCGCTCCAGATCCGGAGTCGGCAGAACACCGGGGCGCAGCGACACGAACGCCTTGACGACGTTCCCGGCGACCGGGTCCGGCCGTCCGATCGCCCCGACCTCGGTCACCGCCGGGTGCTCCATCAGCGCGCTTTCCACCTCGAACGGGCCGATGAGATGGCCGGCCGACTTGATGACGTCGTCGGCGCGGCCCACGAACCAGTACCAGCCGTCCGCGTCCCGGCGGACCAGGTCACCGGTCAGGTACCAGCCGTCCGCGAACGTGGCGTCGTAACGCTCCTTGTCGTGGAGATAGCCGCGGAACATCGCCGGCCAGCCCGGCCGCAGCGCCAACTCGCCCTCGACATCGGCACTTCGCACCGGGGTGACCCGGCCGTCGGCGACCCGTGCACGGCCGTCCTCGCCCTGCTCCAGCACGGTCGCCTCGACACCGGGCAGCGGCCGCCCCATCGAGCCGGGCCGGATCTCGCAGGCGGCGAAGTTCGCGATCATGATGCAGCCGGTCTCCGTCTGCCACCAGTTGTCGTGCACCGGCAGGCCCAGCACGTCCCGGCCCCACAGGACGGCCTCCGGGTTGAGGGGCTCGCCGACGGAGGCGATGAAGCGCAAGGCCGACAGGTCGTAGGAGCGCGGCAGGTCGTACGGGCCCTGGCGCGGTGTGGCGCGCATCAGCATCCGCAGGGCCGTGGGCGCGGTGTACCAGACACTGACCCGCTGCTCGCCGAGGATCCGGTACCAGCGCCGGGCGTCGTAGTCCCCCTCGTCGACGACCACCGTCACACCGTGGACGAGCGGGGCGACGATCCCGTACGACATGCCGGTGACCCAGCCGGGATCGGCGGTGCACCAGTACACGTCCTCGGGGTGCAGGTCGAGGGCGTACGCGGCGGTGGCGTAGTGGGCCACGACGGCCTCATGGACGTGGACCGCGCCCTTGGGGGTGCCGGTGGTACCGCTGGTGAAATGCAGCAGGGCCATGTCGTCGGGCGAGGTCGGCGGGATGGTGAAGGTGTCCGGGGCGGCGGCCATCACGTCGTCGAAGGAGACGGCGCCGGGCAGTTCCGCGGCACCGGGCCCCACGATCAGGACGTGCTCCAGTCCGGGAACCGATGCCCGGCGTTCGGCGACCTTGCGCCGGTACAGGGCCGCAGTGGTGACCAGGACACGGGCGTCGCCGAGCCGCAGCCGCTGCTCCACCGGGTCGGGGCCGAAGGCGGAGAAGAGCGGGCACAGCACGCTGGTGTTCTTCAGCGTGCCCAGCACCGCCGTGTAGAGCTCGGGGCAGCGGCCGAGCAGGGTGAACACCCGGTCACCGCGGCCGACCCCGAGTGACCTCAAGACGTTCGCGAAGCGGGCCGTGCGGCGGGCCAGTTCCGCGTACGTGACGGTGGAGACGGAGTCGTCCCGGGCGACGCAGCGCAGGGCGACCTTGTCCGCGTGGCCGGACGCCGCGTGCTGGTCGACCGCCTCGTGGGCCATGTTGAGGCCGCCACCGGGCAGCCCGGCCAGCTCGGTGCGCGCCCGTGCCCAGGTGAAGGCCGAGCAGGCTCGGTCGTAGTCGGCGAGACGGGGTGCGACGACCGATGTGGTGTCCTTGCGAATGGTTTCCCAGTGCATCGGTGCTCCTCACGGCACTGCGGCCAAGGGACCGGCCGGCCCGTTCCGGCTCCTGCTTCCGGGCCCCTCTCACTCCCGGTGCAGCACGACCTCGAGGGCACCCGTGGTGGCGCCCTGGAACACCTCGTGGGCGTGCTCCATCCGGTCGAGGCCGAAGGTGTGGGTGACCAGCTGGGAGACGGGCAGGCGTCCGAACCGCAGCAGTTCCAGCAGCCACGGTGTGAAGGAGGTGTCCACCTGGCCGGTGCTGATCGTCACGTTCTTCCGCCACAGGGAGTCGAGGTGCAGCGTGGCCGGTCTGCCGTGCGTCCCGATGTTGGCGATGTGCCCTCCCGCCCGGACGGCCTGGGTGCACAGGACGAAGCCATCTGGGTCGCCCGATGCCTCGATGGCGACGTCGGCGCCCGCTCCCTCCGGCAGTTCGGCGATCATCTTCCCCGGCAGTTCGGCGACATCGGCCCCCATGCGGGCGGCGACTTCCAGCCGGGCTTCGGACAGGTCCGCCACGATGATCCGGCGGGGCGGGTACAGCCGAGCGACGCTGACCGTGGCGAGACCGACGGGACCGGACCAGCGCCCACCACGACGACGATGTCGCCAGGGCCGACGTGTCCGTTCCGTACTCCGGCCTCGTAGGCGGTGGGGAGCCCGCACGAACTCGGCCTGGGTTCCGTTGATCCGGTTTCCCAGGATCAAGCCACCGCCCCCGCTGCACTGCCCACGCCCGGTGTCACGGCACGCCTGACAGCCGCCGCAGGCAGAGAGGGACGACACGATCACCTGGTTGCCGGGGCGCGGGCCGTGGACATCACGGCCGGTCTCCACGACCTCGCCCACGGCCTCGTGGCCGAGGACCGTCCCCGGCTTCACCTCGGGGAGGTCTCCTCGCAGAATGTGCAGATCACTGCCGCAGACGGTGGTGGCGTCGACGCGCACGATCGCGTCGGTCGCCTCCTCCATCACGGGGGCCAGGACGGTGTCCCACGAGATGTGCCCCGGGCCGGGACAGCCGAGCGCTCGCACTGGCTCACTCCCTCGCTCCCCCACCTCCACGGTCACCCCAGCGGAACACCCCGGCAACACGGACCGCCGCGCCGTCGTGCGTCTCTCGTCAGTCCGGCTCCATGTAGGGGCGGCGGAAGACCGGGGCCTGGCCGGCGCCCCAGGGACGTACGGCCGCCAGCGCCCGGCCGACCGCGGACTCCAACGGGCCACCGGTGTCGACGGCGACGGCCTCGGACCACGCGGGTTCCCTGGCCGCCATGGCGACAGCGGTGTCCGGGCCGGCGTCGGACGGGCCGGAGGCGCGCGTGCGCAGGCGGGCCGCCGACACGTCGTCCGGGACGTGGCAGTGGAGGGCGACCAGGTCGGCGCTGGTGCGTTCGGCCACGCGCCCTGCCGCTTCACGCTGCGCCGTGTCGGACCACGTGGCGTCCAGAACGACGGACTCGCCGGCGGACAGCAGGGCGGCCGCGCGGTCGAGCAGGGTGGCATAGGTCCTGGTGGTCCACTCGGGTGTGTACAGCCCTTCGCCGTAGCCGGCCGCCGCGGACTGCTCCGCGGGAATGCCCGCCAGTTCCTTGCGGACGCGGTCGCTGCTGAGCAGGGTGACCCCCAGCCGGTCGGCCAGCGCACCGGAGAGGGCTGACTTCCCGCTGCCCGGCAGCCCGCCGACGAGAGTCAGGCAGACAGCGGAGGTGCGCAGGTGGCGCAGCGTCGTCGAGACCAGCCTTCGTGACGCCGCCCGCGCGCCGGGCGCGCCCTGGCGGGCCTGGATCAGGGAGACCTTGGCGCGGACGAACGCGCGGTAGGCGACGTAGTGGTGCCACAGTGACGCGGGAGCGGGGTCGCCGGAGTATTCGCTGTACTGCGCGAGGAAGTACGCGGCGGCCTCCGGGGCGCCGAGTTGTTCCAGGTCCATGGCGAGGAAGGCGGCGTCGTCCAGGCCGTCGACGTAGCGCAGCCGGTCGTCGAACTCCAGGCAGTCCAGGACGCGGGGGCCGTCGTCGAGGCAGAAGATGTCCTCGGCGAGCAGGTCTCCGTGGCCGTCGACCACCCGCCCCTGCTCGATACGGGAGGCGAACAACCGCTTGCGGCCGGCGAGATAACGGCGTACCAGCCGTTGCGCCTCTGTCACCCCGTCGGGCACGGAGCTGTCGTCGGCCAACGCGTGGACCTGCGCGAAGCTGGCCTCCCAGCGCGACGACAGGGTGTCCCGCGTACCTTGCTCGTCCGCGTCCGGGCTGCGGGGCGCGTCCGCGTGCCACGCGGCAAGGTGCCGGGCGACGGCCCGGAGGACGTCGTCCAGGGCGGCGCCTTCCCGTACCAGGCGCGAGAGGCGTCGGTCCGTCGGCATGCGGCGCATCACCACGAGTGGTTCGGGCGCCTCCGTGTCGGGACTGCGGAACTCGCCCAGGCCCAGATAGACGTCGGGGGCGAAGCGGCGATTGAGAGTGACTTCGCGTTCGCACGCGCTCCGGCGAGCCGCCCGCGTGGTGTAGTCCAGGAATCCCAGGTCCACCGGCTTCTTGACCTTGTAGGCGCGGTCCCCGACGAAGAACACGATCGCGGTATGGGTCTCGCACACCTCCGCGCGCGGCGGCGGCTTGCCGTGGTGGCCGGCCTCAGTCATGAGGGACGACGGCGACGGGGCAGCGCCCGTGGTGGATGGCCGCGTGGGCGACGTGACCCAGGTGTGGTGCCACACCGTGCCGGTGTGCACGCCGGCCGACAACCAGCAGTGCGGCGCCTTCGGCAGCGTGCAGGACGGCCTTGGCGGGGCTTGCGAGACGGATGCTGTCGGCGACGTCCACCTGCGGGTACTTCTCGCGCCACGGGCGGAGGGCCTTGCTCAGCTCCCTCTGCGCGTCCCGCGTCATCTCTTCGGCGGCGGTGTGGTCCACCCCCCAGGGCACCCGCGCGTGAAGCGGCACGCTTCGGCCGTGCACAGCCACCAGCGGAGCCTCCCTGGCCGCGGCGGTGTGGAACGCGAAGTCGAGCAGGTCGTCGCAGGATCCGTTCAGTTTCAGGGCCACGACCAGGCGGCTCACGGGTGTTGGATGCGCTCCCTCCACGGGGGTTTCGGCGCGGACCAGGACCACCGGCCGCTCCGCCCGAGCCACGACCGGCATGCTGACGCCGCCGAGGAAGTAGCTCTCGACGGACTCCAGCCCCCGTGAGCCGAGCACCATCAGCTCGGACTCCGACGCCGCCTGGAGCAGCGCCTGTTGGGCGTCGTCGGCGACCAGGCTCCCGACAATGGTCAGGCCCGGGTGGCGGGCTTGCAGTTCGGCCCTCGCGGTATGCACGAGACGCTTCGCCCAGTAGTTCTGATCGACCTCGGAGGGGGCATGGGCGGGTTCCGGCGCGAGCAGCGGCCACGCGTGCAGCAGGCGCAGAGTCAGCCTGCGCTTCTCGGCCTCGTCGGCGGCCCAGCGGGCAGCGGCGAGACTCTCGGGTGAGCCGTCGAGGCCCACGGTGATGACTGGCTGCATGGCGGCGGCCTCCGTCTCGTACGAAGCTGGATACGACGGTGGATGACGGTGAACGACTCCGATGGCGTGCATGCTCCGGACGTCGCCGACAGCCGGGCGCGGTACTCCTGTCCTTCGAGGAGTACCCCAATCCCCTCCCCGGCGCATGTGGAGCCGGGGAGGCGGAGAAGGCCGGGCACGTGGCACCCTCCACGAGAGGAGACAGTGCGGTGGCGATTCCCCTGGTGGTCGGCATCGACGGATCCGAAGCGAGCCTTGAGGCGGTGGACTGGGCCGCCGACGAGGCGGCCCGGCACGGCGTGCCGCTCCTCCTCCTGCATGCGACGGACGGTGACCGCGAGCCGTCCGACGTCATCGGTGCCGCCTCGGAGCGCGCCAGGCAGAGAGCTCCCACGGTCCGGCTGTCGAGCGAGGCGCTGCACGAGGACGCCGCCTCAGCCCTCGTCGAAAGCGGGCGTAACGCCTTCGCGCTGGTGCTCGGGTCCAGAGGACTCGGAGACCTCGCCGAAATGCTCTTGGGCGCGGTCAGCCTGGCCGTGGCGGCCCGAGCCGACTGCCCGGTCGTCGTGGTGCGCGGTGCCGCGGAGCACCGGGACGGCCGGTTCGGGAACATCGTCGTCGGTGTCGAGGAGGGGGAGGGCAGCGGCACGGCCTTGCAGTTCGCGCTCCGGGAGGCCCACGTGCGGAGCTGCCGGCTGACGGCTGTGCACGCCTGGAACCCGTCGTCCAGGGTTCTCACCCCACGGCCGGCTCCGTCGTGGTACGCCCTGGAGGCCCATCGGCGCCCGCCGTCCCAGGTGCTCGACGACGCCCTTCGCGGCCTGGCGGAGCGGTATCGCGACGCCCGGGTGAGCCCCAGGGTGATCGAGGGCCCGGCCCGCCGCGCGCTGCTGGACGCGGCGTCGGCGGCGGACCTGCTGGTCGTCGGCGCGCGCGGGCGGCAGGGCCACCCGGGGCTGCAGCTGGGCCTGATCAATCACGCGCTTCTGCATCACGCGCCGTGTCCCGTCGCGGTCGTTCCCCAGACATGACCGACATGACCGCGGTCTGCGCAGACGGACCGGGCCGGAAACCGGTGGGCATGGGCCGGAAACCGGCCCGACGGGGACTTTCGGCCCTGTGCCCCGAACCCGTCGCCGTTCGACGGTGGGAGCAGGCGGTGGGGGACGGCCGGCGAGTTGCTGGAGGCCGACACATGAGCGCACGAGGTTCGCCGCACGCATCCGGTCCACCGTCGAGGCGCGGCGATCACGCGCCCAAGGGCGCGGACTCCCTGAGACGTACGTCCGACAGGTGCGAATGCTGGTTCCGCCGCGTCCTGGTGGTCGTTCTCCTCCTCGGGCTGCCGGCAGCCGCCGGCAGCGCGGGTCTGACGGCGTACGAGGCGTCGATGCGCACCGTGCGAGCCCAGGCGGCGGAACGGCACCAGGTCACCGCCCGACTGACGTCGACCGTCAAGGGCGACGACTGGGCGAAGCGTGCGGCGCAGGTCCGCTGGACCGACACCAACGGTGTCGTGCGGACGGGAACGGCCCTCGTGAAGCCGGGAACCTCCAAGGGCGCCACCGTGCGTGTGTGGGTGACCCGGGACGGAACCGTCACCGGTCCGCCGGCGAGCACTCTCAACGCGACGACCAGTGGCTGGATGGTGGGCGGTATGGCGGCGTTCGGCGTGGCCGCCGGGTCCTGCGCGGCCTGGGCGGGCGTGCGCCGGGTCCTGGACCGGAGAAGGTACGCGCGGTGGGACGCCGAGTGGCTCCTGGTGGAACCGCAGTGGTCCGCGCGATTCCACCGGTGACGAGCGGGAGGCCGCACGGAAGCCCAGGAGGTGACACCGATGTCGAGTGCGACGACCACCGATCTGTACGAAGTCACGATGGCCCTGTCCTACCTGCGGGAGGGGATGACCGGCCCTGCGACGTTCAGCCTCTTCGTCCGCGACCTGCCTCCTGAACGCGGCTTCCTGGTGGCGGCGGGGTGCGAGTCGGCTCTCGACTACCTGGCCGGCTTTCATGTCGGCCCCGAGGACGTCGACGCTTTCGCCTCCGCGCTGCACCGGCTGCCGGGGGACCTGGAGCCTCTGCTCGGCCTGACGTTCACCGGCCAGGTGCGGGCGGTACCGGAGGGGCGGATCGTCTTCGCGGGTGAGCCGCTGCTGGAGATAACCGCACCACTTCCGCAGGCGCAGCTGGTCGAGACGTTCGTGCTCAACCGACTCAGCCATCAGACGGCGATCGCTTCGAAAGCCGCGCGCTGCGTGCTCGCGGCGGCCGGTCACCCGGTCGTCGACTTCTCCCTGCGGCGCACCCATGGTCCGCAGGCCGGGTTCCAGGCCGCTCGTCTGGGTGCGATGGTCGGCTTCGCCGGGACCAGCAACGTGGCAGCGGCCACCGCTGAGGGCATCCCCGCCGTCGGCACGATGGCCCACTCCTTCGTGGAGGCGTTCGCCACGGAGGAGGACGCGTTCCGTGCCTTCGCCCGGTCCCACCCGGGCCCGGTGACCCTGCTGGTGGACACCTACGACACCGAGGAAGGCGTCCGCGTCGCGGCACGCGTCCTGCGGGACCTGGACCGCGGGCCCGGCTCCGCCGTACGGCTGGACAGCGGCGACCTCGGGAGCCTGGCGGAAAGAGCGCGCTCCCTCCTCGACGACGCGGGACTGCCGGACGTGCGGATCATCGCCAGTGGTGGTCTCGACGAATACTCCGTGGACGACCTCGTCCGCTCCGGAGCCCCGATCGACACGTACGCCGTGGGCACCCGCGTCGGCGTGTCGGCAGACACCCCGTACCTGGACTCCGCGTACAAGCTGGTGGAGTTCGACGGCCGCCCGGTGATGAAGCTCTCGTCGGCGAAGGTGACGGCACCCGGCCGCAAGCAGGTGTTCCGCCGTCCCGGCCACGCCGACGTGATCGCTCTCGCCGACGAGCAGCCTCCCCACGACGGCATTCCGCTGCTGGAGACGGTGATGCGGAACGGGCGGCGCACCGGCAGGAGACCCACGCTCGACGAGTGCCGGCGGAGATTCGTCGCGGACCTGGGAGCGCTGCCCTCGGCCGCCCGCCGGATCCGAGCGCCCGTCGCGCCCCGCGCGACGGCTTCCGAGTCGCTCAGCGTGCTCACGGACCGCGTCCGGCGCCGCATCGAGGACCAGATGCCGGCCGCCCCCGCACGGCCTGAAGCCCCAGAACGAACCCCGTCCGGATCACACCGGTCCGTACCGAGATGAGGAGGAAAGCGATGCCGCACACGTGGGAATGGAAGGTTCGTCTTCATCTGTACGAGGACGACGACGGAACGACGAAGGCACATCTGATCCTGGACACCGGCACCACAGAACTCACCGGTCACGGGGCCGCGCACCGCCATCCGGCGGACCCGAACGTGCCGGAGATCGGCGACGAACTGGCCGCGGGCCGGGCTCTGAACAACCTCGCCCGGCAACTGCTGAAGACCGCCGAGCGCGACATCGAGGGCATGGGCGCACCGCAGCCGCACGGCCGGGAGGCCGCCGGGTGGCCCACGTGACCGACGGGGGCACCGCGACCCCCAAGGCAGAAGTCAAGGAGGGATCAGCCATGACACATCCCGCACGACACAGCAGAGGCGGGCTTCCGGCAGCTCTGCGAGAGCTGGAGGACCTGCATACCAGGGTGGACCAGCTCATGCACGCCGCCCTTCCCGGTGGCGGCTTCCCCGGGTTCGGCGCGGCCGAGCCATGGGCGCCCCTGGCCGACATCGAGGACACCGAGGACGCCTACCTGGTGGAACTGGAGCTGCCCGGAGTGGACAAGGACCAGATCACCGTGGAGGTCGCCGAAGGCGAACTCGACATCCACGGTGAGATCAGGGAGAGGGAACACACCGGGACGGTCCGCCGGCAGAACCGCCGCATCGGCCAGTTCGACTACCGCACCATTCTGCCGCCGAACTCCGACACCGAGCACATCAGCGCGGATCTGAACAACGGAGTCCTCACAGTCAAGGTCCCCAAGACCGAGAAGGGCAAGGCTCAGCGCATCGAGATCACCGGCTGAGTCGTCGACGGCCGTGCGGGAGCGGGGGCGGGCCATTCCCGGCTGATCGGTCCCGTGCGGCCGCCCGTCGCGCGTGGCACGTTGGATACAGCACCACTCTGAGGAGAGGGCGGCGTCATGAGAGCGCACCTCGGCGACCAACTCGTCATCGAACGCACGGCGACCGGCGCCGCCAGGCGCGACGGCGAGATCGTCGGACTCCATCACGAGGACGGAACTCCGCCCTACGACGTGCGCTGGTCGGACACGGACGAAGTGACGCTCGTGTTCCCCGGACCCGACGCACACATCCACCATCTCGAACACGAACAGCCCCCGACCGCCCACGCCCCTCAAGGCCCCGACACGGCCGAGGCAGAGGCCATGCCACCGGGGACACTGCGCCCCGGCGACATCGGCCGGCGCGTGGCCGTCGAACGCCGCAGACAGGGACTCAGCCGCGAGGAGACGGCCCGCCGCGCACGCATGTCCCCCAGCTACCTGGCATACCTGGAGGAACGCCCTGCCGAACCGAGCATGGCGAGCCTCATCAGACTCGCCGACGCACTGGCCACCACCGTCACCACGCTGCGCGGAGGAGGAACCGAGGTCCCACCCGGCCAGGGACAGTCGCTGCTGCATCCCCGACTACGGGACATCGGCCCGCAGGAATGCCGCACCCTGCTCTCCACCCACGGCGTGGGGCGCATCGCGGTGTGGGCGTCCGACGGCCGCCCCGCGGTCGTGCCGGTCAACTACGACGTCATCGACGACGTCATCGTCTTCCGGACCGCGCCGGACTCCACGCCCGCGGCCGCTGTCGGAACCGAGGTCGCCTTCGAGGTCGACCACATGGACGAGGCCCTCAGCCAGGGCTGGAGCGTCCTCGCCGTCGGCCCCGCGAACGTCGTGACGCAGCCCGACACCGTACGCAGGCTCACCGAACACGCCCACACCACGCCATGGGCAGGCGGTGAACGCGACATGTGGGTCTCGATCCGGCCCGAACACCTCACCGGCCGCCGCATCACCGCGGCCGAAGGGTGAGGACACGCTCCGCCGAAGAGCCGTACCGTCCCCACACCCCTCGAAGGGCTTGCGACGACCCGGACGACACCGTCCCACAAGTGGGTGACCGCCCTCGTACACGACGCGGTGACCACACCGTCGATGCACAACGCCCAGCCCTGGCACTTCCGTTGTCTCCAGCGCAGCCGCGCCTTCGAGGCGTGGGCCGACTTCGAGCGCGCCATGCCGCACTCCGACCCCGACACCTGCGGCCTTCATCTCGGCTGCGGCGCCGCCCTGTTGAACCTGCGGGCCGCCATCGTCCACGAGGGCCGGCACCCTGAACCCGGCTACTGCCCGACCTCACCGACCGAGCACTCCGCCAACGGCACAGCAGCCGCTACCCGTTCGAGGAGAGGCAGATGCCCGAGGCCGTGCGGGAGGCTCTCGGCGCGTCCGCGCCCGGCGAAGGAACGGCACTGACGTTCCCCGCCTCATGGCATCCCACGGCACGGGTGAGGTCCCGGTACTTGTCCCAGGTCCTTGAGGAGCGCGCCGGGGCGCCTGGTCCCGGCCGCCGTACGTCTCCAGCATCGTCGCGACCCGGCCCACCGCTGCCCGGCCGACAGCCACCCGATCCGGGTGTCGGCCCGTATGTCGCGGCGGCGCGCGGGCGGTGCGACGGTATTCACAGGGGGTCTGTCAGCACCGGACGGAAGGCGGTGGCCTCGATGGAACTCCCGTTGGTCGTGGGCGTCGACGGATCGGACTCCAGTCTGCTGGCGGTCGACTGGGCGGTGGACGAAGCGGCACGCCACGGGCTGCCGCTGCGGCTGGTCCATGCCTCCCTGTGGGAGCGTTACGAAAGAGCCCGGCCATCCTTGAGCACCGATCACCCCGCCGGAGAGGTCATGGCGCAGAACATCGTCGCCTCCTGCGCGGAACGTGCCCGGCTTCGCGACCCCGAGGTGAAGGTGTCGGGCGACGTACTGGCCGCCGATGCTGTGTCCACGCTGCTGCAGGCCGGGTCCGAGGCATTCGCTCTGGTCACGGGCGTTCATGGGCGCGGCGAGGTCGCCGGGCTTCTGCTGGGCTCGGTCAGCCTCACGGTGGCCGCTCGTGCCATGTGCCCGGTCATCGTCGTCCGAGGCGAGGAGCGCAACCTTCAGGGGTCCCTCGGCCGGGTCGTGGTGGGAGTCGGCGATGCGACCGGAGGCACGGGTGCCGTACGGTTCGCCGCCCGCGAGGCCGAGGCGCGGGGCTGCGCCCTGACTGCCGTGCGGGCCTGGCGCAGTCCGGTTCAGGAGCCGGGCTCCCCTCCCGCAGGGGCCGTCCCGGGGGATCCCCGACTCGCGGCGGACGCCGCCGGGGCGCCCGAGGAGCAAGCCTCGGCCAACCTCGACGACGCGCTGCGCGAGGTCGTGCGGGAGCATCCCGAGGTCGATGTCAGCCGCCGCGCGGTCGACGGCCCCGCCCACCGTGTCCTGCTGGAGGCATCGGCCGATGCCGACCTGATCGTCGTCGGCGCTCTGCGCCGGCACGGGCACCTCGGTCTGCAACTCGGCAGTGTCGCCCACGCCCTGCTGCACCACTCCGCTTGCCCGGTCGCCGTCGTCCCTCATCGGGTCTGAGGTTCGCCACCCGACGAGTATGACGACGCCTACCCGGGCACCGTCCTGTGTGAGAGCGCATGAGACGACGAAGCCCCGCCGGAAGGCGGGGCTTCTGCGCGCGGCGGGCTACGACGGTGTGCGCCGTCCGGCGCGGTCACCGTTGTACTCCGGATCTCCGCTTTCCAGCACGCGGAGACGGTCACACGGTCTCGGGCACGCCGTTCGGCGTGGCGGCGGGGATCGTCTTGGTGAGGTCGGCGGGCAGCGCCTGGGAGGTGGCCGATGCCGTCTCCCGGGCGAGGAAGGCGCCGAGTTCGCCGATGGTGCTCATGAGGGGTGCGGGGAAGACGACCGTGCTGTTCTTGTCCACGGCGATCTCCACCAGGCTCTGCAGGTTGCGCAGTTGCAGGGCCAGGGGGTGGGCCATCATCGTGTCCGAGGCGTCGCCGAGCGCGGCGGCGGCCAGGGACTCGCCCTCCGCGTTGATGATCTTCGCTCGCTTCTCCCGCTCGGCCTCGGCCTGGCGGGCCATGGCGCGCTTCATGGTGTCCGGCAGCTGGATGTCCTTGAGTTCGACCAGGGTGACCTGTACGCCCCATTCCGCTGTGGTGACGTCGAGGATCTCGCGGATGTCGAGGTTGATGCGGTCGGTCTCGGAGAGCGTCTCGTCGAGCGTGTGCTGTCCGACGACTTTCCGCAGGGTGGTCTGGGCGATCTGGTTGATCGCCGCATGGACGTTCTCGACCGCGATGACCGACTTCACCGCGTCGGTCACCCGGAAGTAGGCGACCGCCGACACGTCCACGCTCACGTTGTCCCGCGTGATGATCCCCTGGGACTGGATGGGCATGGTGACGATCCGCAGCGACACCCGGTGCAGGACGTCGACGAACGGGATGATGAGCCGCAGCCCCGGATCGCGGGTTCCGACGAGGCGGCCGAAGCGGAACAGCACTCCCTGCTCGTACTGCTTGACGATTTTCACGGCCATCGCCAGTGCCACGACGGCAAGAACACCGACGACGACCAGAAGGAAGATCAGGACTTCCATGTACTGCTCCTCGGGATGAGGACCACGTCGTTGTCGCGCGAGGTCCCGGGGATGGGGGGGATGGGACGGCGGCGTGTGAGACACGGGGCACTGGCACGCTGCCCGTGTGCTCGGCCCGTCGTGAGAGCCGCGCCGGCACTCGAGCGGGGCGCGGGAAGCGGTGCGGACCACAGGCCCGCCGTGTGTCCAGCATCCCTTGCCGCGTGCGTCTGCCGCTTGGGCCGAACGGTCCCCGACCTGCCGCGGGTTTTCAGGGAGGTTCAGCCGTTGTCGGCGGGGGCGTTGCGCGGGCACACACCGTGATTGCCCCAAGGGGGCATGTCCCCAACGGCACCAGAGGTGTAGCGTCACTCCCAGGTCCCAGACCCCGGCCAGTCGCTCTTCGGTGAAGGCCGTAGAGGTGCGAACCTCGGCCCGGCCACCACTCAGTCCGTTCGAACTCACGAACACCAGGGACAAAGCCGATGGGACACACCGTTCGCCTCGTGGGACTGCCCTACATCCAGCGTCAGAACCAGGACGGCTCCGCCGACACTCCGACGGCCGGAGTGGAGATTTCCCTCTGCCTGGAACTGCCCCGTGTCACCGACAGCAACCTGGCGATGGGACAGGTGGCCCGCGCGGTCCTCTCCGCGATCGGAACGCCTGCCTGGCTGCTCCAGGACCTCGCCGAGACAGCCCGTGTCGCCGCTCAGTACATGGTCCTCCACAGCGCGGAGCCGTCCTACCGACTGCTGCTGAGCGCGGACGAGGACGGAATCGCGGTGGCCGTCACCGACTACACGCCCGCTGCCCTCACCGCTCCGCCGGCCTGGCAGCCGGTGCCACACGACAGCGGAGTCGAACCCCGGGCAACCCGGATGACCTCCTCCGATGGCATGCAACTCCACCGCACCCCGGACGGTCACCTACGGCTCAGGACCGAAAGCCGCTGGAGGAAACCGGCCCCCTCGGCGTGACCCGCGGAAATTCAGGGCCGTGTTCGTTCCTGAATGGAGAGCACGTCGGGCGACGTGGCGTATCGACGGCCACTTGGTGACCTCGCTCTTGAGGCGCGGTGAGTTCGGCGCGAGGACACGTCACCAAGCGGCCGCCTCCGACGATCTGCCCGGGGTCGGGACAGCAGCGTCCGGGCAGGAACTGTGACGATCCATGTGCGCGGTGGTCGTCGACGACGCGGACGGCCGCCTGCGAGCCTTCCTCGACACCTGGAGGACATCCTCTCCGCCAACGGTGTCGCCGTCCTTGACGCCGGTGGCGTCGGACGCTCGTGCCGGGTGCGGTGAGGGAGGCGAGGGCGGCGTCGAGGCGGCGGGTGGCCTCTTCGGCGACGGGGCGCAGGGCGTCGGGTTCGGTGAGGGCGACCATGGTGTTCGGGTCGAGAGCCTGTACGGCGGTGTGGTCGCCGTCGCGGCGGACGACGACGTTGCAGGGCAGGAGCAGGCCGATGGAGCGGTCGGTGTCCAGGGCGCGGTGGGCCAGGGACGGGTTGCAGGCGCCGAGGATGACGTAGTCCTCCATGTCGTGGTCGAAGTGTTGTTGTATTCGCTGAACCGGCAGGTCTTCCAGGAGGCCTGACCGAGACCGCGGTGCGGCTGTGGGTCAGCCAGGCCGAGGTCGACGCGGGCGAGCGTGACGGGCTGAGCCGCAGCGAACGCGAGGAGTTGGCCGCGCTGCGGCGGGAGAACCGCCGACTGCGGGAGGACGCGGAGATCCAGCTGCACCGATCTCGGTTGAGCCGGTCGGCCGCCGTTGGACCTCGGGCCGGTGCACGACACCGGGCGGGGGGCCAGCAGCTGCCGTGCCGCCTCCAACCCGTTCATCCCCGGCATCCGCACGTCCATCAGCACCACGTCGGGGTGGGTGGCGGCGACTGACCTGGATGCCGAACCTCCCGTCGGACGCCTCCCCCACGACATCGATGTCGCTCTGCACGGACAACAGCGCGGCGAAACCCGAACGCACCATGTCCTGGTCGTCGACGACGACCACCCGGATGGTCATGCCCATCTCTCCTCTTCCGGTCACCTGACGCCCCTGCGGCCCGGTCACCTGGCGGCACGGAGGAATGCCTGCGACGGCATCGCCGTACTCCAGCGGGCAGGGCGCAGACCGGGCTCCACTCTCCTCGCACGGCCGGGCCCGCCGCCCTGGGCGAACGGCCTTGAGCAGCCCGCCCGGACAGGCGGGCCCTCGGCCTCACGGCGGATGAGCGGTCCCGACGGAGCGGTCCGCCCTGCGCACTGACACAAAAACCATCGTGAAACGACAGAACCATTGACCCATCGTTGCCTCACCTCTAACTTCTGACCGAATCACCGAACTGTGTCCGATATATCGGACACGCGAGTGCTCCTCGTCCGTCTCGCACGTCTCCCTTGGAGAGCAGATGAACACAAGTCTCCCGTCTGACTCCCAGCCGTCCCGTCGACGGTTCCTCGGCATGGCTGCCGGTGTCCCACTGGCCGCGATGACCGCCAACCTGACCATCGGGGCAGGCGCCGCCCACGCCGCTGACTCGGCGTACGTCATGGCCTACTTCACCGAGTCCACGACCATGCTCGAGGCCAACTACGGCCTTCACCTGGCCGTCAGCCGGGACGGTCTGCAGTGGATGCCGCTGAACCAGAACAACCCCGTGGTCACCCCCACCGAGGGTGCGCTCGGACTGCGCGACCCGTTCATCCTGCGCAAGCAGGACGGCACCTTCGTCGTGCTCGCCACCGACCTCAAGGGCACCGACTGGACTTACGTCAGCCAGTACGTGCACGTGTGGAACTCGACCGACCTGCGCACCTTCACCGGCTACCACCGGCTGAAGCTGCACGACATGAACACCCACAGCTGGGCGCCGGAGGCGTTCTGGGACGCGAGCCGCGGGCAGTACGCGCTCATCTACTCCGCCGTCAACTCCAGCGGCCACAACGTGATCATGGTCAACTACACGACCGACTTCGTCACGGCCTCGGCGCCCCAGGTCTTCTTCGACCCCGGCTACGACGTGATCGACGGCGACATGGCCGTGGGCGTGAACGGCGTCAACTACCTGTACTTCAAGAAGAGCGGGACCCTCGTCGGCGCCAAATCCACCTCCCTGAACCCGGGCAGCTTCACTCCGTTCAGCACCGCCGTCTCCCACGGCGGCACCGAGGCCCCGACCCTGGTCAAGTCCCTCACGTCCAGCAACTGGTACCTGTGGGGCGACACCTACACGCCCAACGGCGTCTTCTACGCCTGGCAGTCCACGGACCTGTCGGCGGGCACCTGGACCGCGCTCGACCAGCGCCTCTACACCCAGCCGCTCAACTCCAAGCACTGCGGCATCCAGCCGATCACCTCGACCGTGTACGACAACATGGTCGCGACGTGGGGCGCCCCGGCCTGGAACAGGATCAAGTCGTACAACTTCCCGGGCCGTTACGTCCGGCACTCCGACTACGTCGGCCGCATCGACCCGTACCCCTTCGACCCGTACACCGACTCCCAGTGGAAGATCGTGCCCGGTCTCGCCGACAGCTCCGGCGTGTCCTTCCAGTCGGTCAACCTGCCAACCCGCTACCTGCGGCATTACAGCTACCAACTGAGGCTGGACGCCAACGACGGCACCAGCACGTTCGCCCAGGACGCCACCTTCCACAAGGAGGCCGGCCTGGCCGACTCCGCCTGGACGTCCTTCCGTTCCCACAACTTCCCGACCCGCTACATCAGGCACTCGGACTACGTCCTGCGCATCGACCCGATCGCCACCGCCACCGACCGAGCGGACGCGACCTTCTCCATCGTGTACTGACGCGCCACGGCCGGTCAGCACTCCTCCCCCACTCACCGGAGAGCCGCACGTCCCGTACCGCTGCCCGAAAATGAATCAGACGCATCACCGCCCAGACCCTCGCCGTCGGACTCGCCGTCGTGGGTCTGGCGACCCTCGACCGGCAGGAGGCGCCGACGCCCGTGCCCGCCGCACCGGCCGCCGTGAGCACCAACCAGATCGACGTCACACCACCGCCGATGGGCTGGGCGTCCTGGAACTCCTTCTTCAGCAACATCGATTCCAGCGTGATCGAGCAGCAGGCAGATGCTCTGGTCTCCTCCGGCATGTCGGCGGCCGGCTACAAGTACGTCAACCTCGACGACGGCTGGTGGCAGGGCGCCCGCGACGCGAACGGCAACATCGTCGTCGGCGAGAACCTGTGGCCGGGCGGCATGAAGGCGGCGAGGCGCTGGCAAACGCCGCGGCCGCCCGACGGTGTGTGGGCGGCATCCACCGCAGCTTCTCCCCGCTCGCGCAACGGCTCGCCGAGACGACCGTCGAGTCTGGCGTCACGCTGGGAAACGATCTGCGCCTCGGTGGCTTCTCCGGGACCGGCGAAGCCGGCTTCATCGTCTCCGCGACCTGGAACCCGGCGGACCGGGCCCCGGACCGGCGCGCACCCCGGGACGCCCGCGCTCTCGCGCGTGCAGGACCCGGTGAACGCTCCTGACCGTATGTCGGTCGCGGCCTCGGCCGCGGTGGCACCCGAAGCGGTCGCTCAGCACCGTGCCGACCTCTCCACCTCTCGCAAGACGACGACCGCCGGCGCCGGGCGGCAGGGAGGCGGCCGCCCCTGGCCAGGTGGAACTGCTGCCCGTGCCACCCTGGACCCGTTCACGTACCAGATATGGGTGGGCAGCCCGGACGGTCGGCACGACATGGTGCTCACTCAGGACACGGACGTGCCCAGCGAGCAGGTGGTGCGGACATCCGGCACGTGCTGCGCACGCAGGTCCGGGAGCACCCGGAGATCGCCCTGGTGGAATTCTTCGTCGCGCCCGCCTGGCTGCGCCTCGAGGTGGATGCCTGGGGGCTGCGAGCCGCTGACGGACACCCTGTCGATCTCGTCCGGGTCCCCGCGGTCACCCCACTCCAGGACCACCCCGGTGTCACGGCGTGCTCCGGCCGTTTTCGGCGCTTCACGCCGATACGTACACCGCGATCGAGATCAGGAGCAGACCCGAACCCGCCGCCATCAGGGAGTACTTCACCAGCATCAGCTTCCACCAGACGATGCGGGACATCGCCACCAGCTGTCCGCTCAGCATCTCGAGGACATTGGCCTCCCGCAGTCCTGAGACGACCTGTGCGGGCGGCATCGCGCGGAGCGAACCGAAGTAGACGAAGTTCTGAGCGGGTGCCGCTTCTCCGGAGATCTGCCAGGTACGCGGGAGCAGTGCCGCGGTCGCCAGGAAGACGCCCAAGAGGACGAGGACCGTACCGGCGCCCATGAGGACGGTGCTCACCGCGGTCCCGGCGCCGCCGAGACCGTGCCCGGCCGTGATCAGGGCGATGGCCCCCGCCAGCACCGCGAGTTCCACGCTGAGCGCCGTCGACGCCTTCGCGTCCGCCCGGCCGGTCCAGTCCGTGATCGAGGCGTGGACCCGCCATGCCGTCGTGACCGCGAGCGGCTCACTGATCTCGTTGGCCGGCGGCTGGTGGGCATCGGGACCGGCGGGTGCGCTCATGAAGCGGCTCCTCATGTCAGGGCCGTCGGCGGCCGGGGAGGCGGGACACGGCGTCCTGCCGGCCGCCGTGCTCCCGCTCACGATTGTCGGGACGACGAACCGGCGGCTCTGGGTCAAACGCCTCACAACACGGAACTTTCGCCTCTACAGTGGTCGCCCCGGGCCTCAGCCACGGCCGAGCGCCCGACCGGAACGGGGGAGGGGGAGTTCCTGTGCGGGACGATTTACGTTCGGCGCCGGAGCGCGGTTTGCGCTATATGCCTGCAATGCAGGTGTTCAGCTCGGAGCACCTGGCCCTGCTGTGCGACGCGGGCATGGTGGAGACCTGGCAGCACGACGACGTTCTCCTGCGTCAGGGAGAACGAGCCGATCGGGCGATCCTTTTGCGCAAGGGCGTCGTGAAGGTCGTGTCCGAGTCCGTGGGCGGCTACACGAGCCTGCTGGCCTTCAGAGGAGCCGGGGAGTTGGTGGGCGAACTCGCCTGCATCGACGGCGGCACACGCTCGGCCTCGGTGATCGCGACCCAGCCCGGGCACGGGGTCGCGGTGCCTGGAAGCAGGTTCGCCGCGCTACTGCGCGCCAACGGCGACCTCGGCTTCGCCGTGCTCCGCAGCATCAGCGCACGGCTGCGGCACGCCGACGTCCAGCGCGAGGCGCTGGGGGCCGAGCCCGCCGCGACACGAGTGGCACGACTGCTCGTCGAGATGGCCGACCGGTACGGCGCGGACGCATCGTCCTGGGCACCGACGGCCCGGTCGGTGCGCATCACCCAGCACGAGCTGGCGGGCGCGGTCGGCACGTCGCGGGAATCCGTCGTACGGACGCTGCGCGAGCTGCAGTCCTGCGAACTGGTCGCCACCCGCAGAGGCGTCATCGTGGTCCTGGACCCCTCCGCGCTCGCCGCCTGGGAACCGGATCGCCCCTGACCGACGCCGACTTCTCTCCAGTGCGTCATTTGATGCGGAAGAGCAGACAGGACGTCGGCTTACTTGGAGTGCGGCGGTCGTCGGAACACAAACGGGGGAATCCCGGCGGCCGCCGTCCCACGCATACGAAGGAAAGGTGCGTCCTGCATGGACGACAAACCACGCTATTACCTCATCGTGGTCCTCGACATAGAGCGATTCGGCCGCCGCACGGACCCCATGCAGCACTGGCTGAGGGAACAGCTGTACGCCATCGTGAAGAAGGCGCTGGAGCAGGCGGGGATCGGCTCCGACGACGTCGAGGCCACGTGCGACCGGGGGGACGGCTGCTTCCTCCTGTTGCGGCCGTTCGTCTCCAAACTCGACGTGACGACCCGGTTCCTGGACGCCTTGCAGACCGGTCTGCGCGGTCACGCCCAGCGCGGTAACGAGGAGACCGCGCTGCGGGTGCGCGTCGCGCTGCACGCCGGCGAGGTGTCCCAGGACAGGCGCGGCTGGGTGGGCGAAGCGCTCAACACCGGTTGTCGGCTCGTCGACCTGGACGCGCTGCGGACCACCCTCGCCGCCGCCTCCCGTTCCGGCCTCGCCCTGGCCGTGTCCCCGGACTGGCACGCCGCGGTGGTCCGCCACGACTACCCCGAGCTTCCGACGTCCGGTTTCCGCGAAGTGCCGTTCGTGGCCAAGGAGATCACCTCGCACGCCTGGCTGCGCGTCCCCGGCTACGACGAACCCCCGGGGCTCACCGCTTCGGCCCCGGCGTCCGGGCGCCCGACGCCGTCCGTGCCCCGTCCCGCCGCGGACACCCATGCCACGGACACGCCGGCCGCGAACTCCCCGGCCACCATCGCGACTCCGGGCTCCGCGGCTCCGGACGACGTGACTGCGAACCCCCCGGCAGGCGGCAACCACGGCCCCTTCGCGGGCGCGGTCTTCCACAACCCGGGCCGGGTGTACGGCGGGAACCACTACGAAGGCGTCACACAGGACGAGGCGCACACCGACTCCGCCCGAAACCGGGACGGCGCATGAGGGAGGAATTCGCGCAGAGCCCCGCCCAGAACGGCCCCCCGGAGAACACCTCGCCCGGCCGGGAGGGCGAGGTCCCGTCCCCGGTGTCCACCGGCCCGGCAGAAACCACGGAACTGGGCGTCGACGACATCCGGCGCGCCCTGTCGGCACGCGCGGCCCAGCCCGGCTCGACGGACGAACGCCTCGACACGGAACGGGACGCCCGTTCCTACCTCTCGCGCTTCGCGCAGTCGCGGATCGCCGGTGAACGGGTGTACGGCGGGGATCACATCGAAGTGGTCCTCGGCCAGGGCCGCCGCTCCGTCCGTGCCTACCAGCTGTCGGCCCAGGACATCGACCTCGTCTCGTCCGCGTTCCTGCCCCCGGCCTCCTACGACGCCCTCCTGCGCGACAGCGAGCCGTTCCGCGTGGTGCTGCTCAGCGGTGCCCCGGGCCACGGAAAGTACGCCGCAGCGCAACGGCTGCTGCTGGACCGCGGACACGCCACGTTGCAGTGTCTGGAGCCGGACGCCGACCTGGCACGACTCGACGAGACGTCGCTGCGTCCCGGCCACGGTTACCTGCTCCAGGAACTCAGCTCCGGGGGAACGTCCTCTCCACTGACCGGCTTCGAACTCCACCGCCTCAACTCGGTGATGCTCGCCCGGGACTGCCGCCTGGTCATCACCCTGCGCGACGGCATGCGAACGGCGGATCCCGAAATCGACAAGCAGACCTTCCCGGTGAACGGGCCGCCCGCGCCGTGGGACGTCTTCGAGAGGCACCTGCGCTGGTGGCTCGGCCCGCAGCGGACGAGACGGGCGCAGGAACTGCTCCGTGCGCCGGAGACGGCCGCGCTGTTCACCGAGCCGCAGTCGGTCGGCACGTCGCTCGCGGGTGCGGCCGAGAACGCCCGTCTGCTCTCCGAGTCGTCGGCCGCACCGGCGGACGCGGTGCGCCGGGTCAGGGAACACGTCTCGGTCCGCGACACCCTGGAGTTCGAGAAGTGGTTCAACGGCCTGGAGGACCTCTCCACCCAGTGCGTGGCCGTCGCCACGGCGGTCTTCGGCGGAGAGGCCTACGAGACGGTGTCCGCGCTCGCCACCTCGCTCGGCCGACGGCTCGAGCCGCCGCCCACCGCCGAACACCCCGAACGTCCCCGCAACGAGGCGGTCACCGCGACCCGCGCGACGAGGCTGCGTCGGCTCAACGCCTCGCTCGTCGGCGCACAGGTCGCGTCCCGGCACGGCGGCGCCCCCGCGAAGGTCGTGCGCTTCGACGACTCCCGGACGGCGAGCCGTGTCCTGCAGAACGTGTGGGAGGAGTACGACGTCCTGCGCCACCAGCTACCGGGCTGGCTGAAGGACTGCGCGGGCCATGAACTGGCCACCGTCCGGACCAGGGCGGCGGTCGCCGTCGGGTTTCTGGCCGAGCTGTCCTTCGACAGTCTGCGCACGGGTGTCCTGCAGCCCTGGGCCAGGAGCCCCGCGCGAGCGCTGCGCGAGGCCGCCGCGACAGCCCTGGTCATCGCCGCCGAGAATCCCGAACTCGTCGCCCCGGTACGGGACTTGATCCATGCGTGGGCAGGCGGTGACGCGGCTCTGCAGGCCACGGCGGCGCGCGCCTGGACCGCCCTTGGGCGCCCCGACGCAGACAACGGCGGAGAGGCGGTCGCACTCCTCGACACGCTCGCCGCCACCGACAGCGCGGAGATCATCGAGGCGATCTGTCTGGGGGTCACCGAGTCGCTCGCCGCGACGGACGGCCATCAGGTACGCGACGCCCTCCACCTGCTCCGGCACTGGATCTCCCAGCGTCACGCGCAGCGCCGGACCGTCGGGGAGCTGTCCTTCCTCTTCGCAGCGGCCGACCTCCTGGAGGACGTGGCGGCCACCGGCGGCGGTGCGCACCGCCGGTGGCCCAAGCTGCTGGCGCTGGCCACCCGCGACCCCGTGCGCCAGCGGGACATAGCGCTGCTCTGGGACGCGGTGCTCCAGTCCCCCGAGACCTACGAGGCGGCCACCCTGGTCCTCACGGAATGGGCCCGCATGGTGGACGCGGACCCGTCGGGCCGCCGCGCGCTGGCCCGACTGCTGCACGCGGCGACACCGACCGACCGCAGCAGGCGCTTCCTCCTGCGCCATGTCTCCACCTGGAGCGCACCCGACAGCCGTGCCGCCCGCAGCGCCGCGCAGATCCTGAGCCACTTCGACAGCAAAGGCGCCACACCATGACCATGTCCGATCCCGAGCAGCTGATCGCGGGTCCGTGGCCCGCCGGTCCGGTGAACCGAGGAGAGATACCGCGGCCGGGGACGGCCCTCGTGTTCTCACTCGACACCGGCGAACCCGTCGTACTCGACCGCAGGCCGTCCTTCCTCGAATCGACGCGGTTCCACTACCGCTACGAGGTGGACATCACCGACCACCACACCAACTGGCAGGACCCCCTGCCCAGCCGGACCAAGGGATTCGCCTTCCACGCCGAGATCAGCACGGCCTGGCGGGTCAGCTCCCCAGACGTGGTGGTGAAACGCCGTCTCACCACCCTGGCTACGGCCGAGGCACTCGTGCGGGGCGCGCTCAACGACCTGCTCCGCCCTCACACACGCGGGTTCGACATCGAGGACGTCGCCCGCGCGGAGGACTCGGCCAACCGCTCCCTCCGCAGCCGTGAACACACCTTCGACTCCGGACTGACGGTCTTCGCCTGCGCGGTCCGGCTCGGTCTGGACGAGACCGCCGAACGCCACCTGCGCCAGCAGCGCGATCTGGCCTGGCAGCGGGAACAGGCAACGCTCACCCACCAGGTCAATCGGGTCCAGACCGAGGGCGAACAAGAGCTGACCTCGCTGGTGGAGGAGCACGAGGCACGGCGCGTACGGGAGCGGACCGCCGCGCTGCGGGCCGCCCAGCGGGGCGAGGGAGGGCTCCTGATGCACCTCGTCGCCCAGGATCCCAGCCAGTTGCGCAGCATCCTCCAGGAAATCGCCGCCAGACAGGACATGGCACTGGAGCGGAAGCAGGCACTCCTGCGGGACCTCAAGGGCGATCTGCATCCGGCCGAGTACGCCGAGTGGGTCCAACGGTTCATGGGCGAGCCGCTCCCCTACGCCGGCCCCGCGCTGGGCGGTGAGACGCCCTCGCCCCTCCCCCGGTCCCACACCCCCGCGCCGACGGGAACGCGGGACGGCGCAACCGGTACGTCCCGGCCGGAGCCCGCCACGGGCACCGGCGGTCCGCGGCCGGACGAACCGGGAAGCGGAGTCGTCGGCTGGAGAGCGGTCGGCAGGCGAGGTCCCACCCCCCGCGGTGACCGGAACCGGAGCGAGGAGGACGACAAGGGATGAACCAGGATCCTCCCGGTCACGACCACAGCCACGAGCAGGGATACGCATACCCCTTCGACCACGACCGCGCCAGGCCTGCGGACCCGAAGCCCGGCAGGCGCAGGCCCGCCAGGCACAAACCCGGCAGGTTGCCGGGCCGCGCACCGGGCGGACGGGCGCCCGGCGACCACGGCGCCACGTCCGCAGGACGTTGGCGTCCCGCCGGTGTCATGGGCTGGAGCCTGGCACTGGTGCTGGCCACTCTGGGAGGTTTCATGGCAGGGCCCTACGGCGCGACGGCGGGGTTGGTCGTGGGAGCGGTCGCCGGCTTCCTCGTGGGAGAGGCGGTCATGGCGGTCACCTCGCGAAAGCAGGAGGAGCAGACGACGGCGGAAGGCGTCGCCGGCGGTCTGCCGCAGGGCACCGGCCCCTTCGCAGCCCCCTCGCCCCCTTCCCCGGCCTCGCGGAACAGCGCGCCTGTCCCGGCCGGGTGGGACAGCATGCCCACCCCAGCCGGGTGGCAGAACACCTCTCCGCCTGCGGACGAGCGTCCGCCCACGGCCGGTCCCGTCGGCGGTGAAGAACGGGCCACGGCAGCGCGGCCTGCGGCGGAGGTGGCGGTCCCGGCCGGAAAGAAGCACATCCCTGCCGGGGCGGCTCGGTCCTGCCCGTCTCCCCCGGTGATGTATCAGCCGTCCCGCCTCGCCGAGTTGCCCTGGCGGCTGCCGCATCAGCCGGCGCCGCCGGGCATGGCTGCCGACTCCGCGCGGGTGGGCGATCTGGAGGTCCGCGCCGCCTCGGTGGTGGGACCCGGGCATCGGATCGACGAGACCCACGCCGGCCCCCGGCAGGACTTCTACCGAGTGGGCCGGGACGCCTCCGCACGGCATCTGGTCGTCGCGGTCGCGGACGGCATGTCCGACAGCAGCCACTCCGACACCGCGGCCGCCGTTGCCACCCTGTCCCTGGTCAACTCCCTGCGGCGCCAGCTCGACGAGGGCGTACCGCTGTCCCGTCTCGATCACAGGACCGCGTTTCTGGAGGCGGCGCAACAGGTCCACGCCATCGCCCGGCAGCGCCAGTGGTCCGCCGACAGCGTGCGCACCGTCGCCGTGGCGGCCGTCGTCCCCACCGGCGCGGCGCCGACCGGCGACCGCGACATCTGGATCGCCGGACTCGGCGACACCAGCGCCTGGGTGCGCGAGCCTCACCGCTGGGCCCAGCTGATGGGCGAAAAGGAACAGGGGCCCGACGCCGGACGGCTCCGCACGTTTCTGCCGCACACTCCCGAGGCCGTCGAACGCCGTCTCGTCCCGCTCGGTCGCGGCCAGGCGCTGGTCCTGACCACCGACGGGGTGGGGGACGCCCTCGTAGAACTGCCGCAGGCGCACGACTGGTTCCACTGCCACTGGGCCACCCCGGTCACCGCGTTGGACCTGCTGCTGCACATCAGTTACGACTCTCACCAGCGAAACGACGACCGGACCGCCGTCGTCGTCTGGACCCCGCCCGCGGACGGAGGACGCCGATGAGGACCTGGTCGGACAGCCCCTTCCCGGACGACATCCCGTTGACCTCGGTCAAGCTCGCCGGAGACAACCTGGGCGGAGGCGGCCAGGCGCATGCGGTGGAACGTCTTTCGGACCATCCGGGTTGGGTCGCCAAGTTGTACAAGTCGCCCATGGACCGGCTGGAGGCGGTCACGCTGGGCCGCCTCATCGAGCTGCCCCACTCGATGACTGAGGCGGACCTGGGGGCGCTGGACCGCAGCGCGGCCTGGCCGGTCTCGCGCATCACGGACGGAGACCGGACGGTCGGTGTCGTCATGGCCGAGGCACCGTCACGTTTCTATGTGCCGTTCAACCTCCGCGGCGGACGTCGCAGCGAGCCGCGGGAGCTGCAACTCGACCATCTGGTGAAGGACTCGGCCTACCTCACGAACATGGGCGTACGCCCGCCCACGCGTCAGCGCAGGCTCGAGATCGCCTGCCGCTTCCTGGAGTTGGGCGCCGTCCTGGAGAGGCACGACGTCGTCTACGGCGACTGGTCCTACCGCAACGCGCTGTGGGACCCGGACAGTGACTCGGTGTACCTGCTCGACATGGACTCCTGCGGCATGGGCACCCGGCCGTGGATAGCGTCGCCCGACTGGACCGATCCGGCGTTCCCACAAGGCACCGCGCTGACCGTCCCGACCGACCGGTACCGGATGGCTCTGCTCACCCTGCGATGCATCACCGGGACGCGGGGCGAACCGCTGGAGAGTCTGAGCAGGCTGGAGCGCGACTGGCCGACGGGCGACACCTTCCCCGACTTGCTCCGGCAGGCACTCGGCCGCGGGGATCTCCGGCACCGTCCCCGGACGTCGACCCTTCTGAAGGCGTTGCAGAGTCCGGGTGGCAACGGGCCCCAGGCTGATGTAGCGCCGGGCAGCAACGTCACCGGCTTCCGCCCGGTACGCCACCGCACCGCCCCGAAGGCCGCGGGCGGGACGGCCCGTACGGCCGATCCGCACACCACAGGGCCGGCGCCGCAACCGGCCTCCGCCTCCGCCTCCGCCTCCGCCTCCGCCTCCAGGCCACAACCTCGCCAGTCACCGGCGCGCGACTTCAAAGGCCTGCTCATCGGCATGAGCGTCGCCTTGGCCGTCCTCACGTTCCTCGTCGTCTTTTTCGCCCTGTGGGCGTGACCTGTCCCACACCCGTGTCCCGTCACCGGGCAACCCGAAAAAGGATCACCATGATTTACGCACCGTCGTCCGGCCTGCCCATGTACGTGGTGCTGGACACGTCGGGCTCCATGCAGAAGTCCGAGCGCCTGCTCAACCAGACGCTGGAGACGATCTACGACACCGTCGACACGACGCCGCAGGTCAAGGAGTTCGTCCACCTGTCCGTGCTGTCGTTCAACAGCCGACCCCACGTCGTCAGCCAGATGACCGACTTCGACGACGTGAACCACCTGCCCACGGTCACGTGTTCGGGACGCACCAACTTCGGCCCCATGTTCCAGCTGGTGCGTACCCGGATCGAGGCGGACGTGCCCGCCTTGGCCGACAAGGGAGTTCGCGTGCTGCGGCCCGTCGTCTTCATCCTCACGGACGGCATCCCCACGGACGCGGACGATCTGCCGAACGACCCCTGGGAGAACCACCTGGACGACCTGCTGGACCCCCAGTGGAAGACACGGCCCAACATCATCGCCTACGGCTTCGGCAACGCCGACGAACAGGTGATCAAGAGGATCGCCACCATCACGGCCTTCGTGGCGGAGAAGCCGGACGACACGTCAGCGCTGCGGAACGCGCTGATCAGCTTCCTGCATTCCATGGTCGCTTCCGCCGCCAGCCGCAGACTCGAAGTCCCAGAACAGGTGAAGGGCTACCGAACGGTCTCCCTCGACTACGTCGACTGACCAACACCGATCCGTTCAACGGTCCTTGCCGACAGCCTCCGCCATTGCCCCTTGGGTCGAAGACCGTCGCGGCCAACGTGTCCACAGGCGGACGCGATCCACCGACCCGTCCTCGGCCGCCACCGGCCCGCGGGTCAGTGGGCGAGGGCGAGGGCGATCAGCTCGGGCTCCATGTCCCGCTGAGCCGTCACGGACACATCCAAGGAGGTTGGCGCTGCCTGCCGCCTGATGGACGTCGCCGGTGGCATCGCCGGCGGTGGTGTTCACGACCGTCTCGCCGAAAGCGGCCGCCTCTGCGAAGGGCTTCACCACGACGTCCGGATTGTCCATGTGTCAGGAGGCGAACGGCGGGTTGCCTTTGGCGTCCGGTTCGGCACGGGCCAGGGTGGCCTGCGGGGAGCGCGTGCCGATGACGACCTCGTGACCCAGCGAGGTGAGCTCGGCGGCGATCGTCCGGACGACGATGCCGGTGCCGGTGCCGATGCCGAGGACGGCGTAACGCATGAGAACCGATCCTTTCCGGGACGGGGCCGGGCGGAGGCAGTGGGGCCCGGCTCACCAGTGAGTGCGCCGATGCGCCGGCATGAACGCGTCTGAAGTTGCGTCGGTAGCCGGCTCTCGGGAGCCGATTCACGCAGTCGGCTCCCGAGAGCCGGGAGACAGCCGCACGCAAAGCCGACGGGTGGCGGATATGGTCTGTCTCCCGTTCCTGCTCCCCAGAAGCGCGACTGCGCATCGGCCGCGGGAATCCACCGGCGGCAAACGGCTCCGCTCGTGGCGAGTGCCTGAGTGGAGCCGTCAGTCCGTGCTAGAGAACGAAAGTGCCCTGCTGACCCCTCGTCATGAGCGGCGTGCGCGACCGGCCGCGAACATCGCCCCAGCTCCGACGGCGACCACCAGGGCGGCACCGCCTGCGATCAGACCGACCGGGGCACTGGAGCCGGTCTCCGCCAGCGGCGGGGTGCTCTCACTGGGCGTCGGCTTCGGCGTGGTGGGCGGCGTCGACGACAGTGGAGGAACGTCCGGGGTCGTGGGAGGCGTCGTGGAGGTGCTGGGGGTGGTCGGCGGGGTCGTCTCCGCGGGCGGCTGGTCGCCGGCGGGGGTGGTGGGAGTGGCTGGAGAACTCGGGGTCGGCTGCGACGGGGTCGGGGTGGGCTTTTCCGGCGTGCTGGGGGTGCACGGCTTGTCGCCTCCGTTCCACGCCGCTACGAGGTGGTAGGGGGTGACGACGTTGTCCGGCTTGTAGGGAGCGGGGCCGTGCCCTTCGGCTGTCCCGCCGTCGTAGGTGACGTCATCGCCGTACAGGTCGATCTGGCCGTAGCAGTCGGGCGTCTTCACGTTCAGCTTCTGCCAGGTCCGCTTGGCGTCTTCCGCACCGGCGACGTCCGCGACGGTGAGGTAGACGGTGGCCTTGTCGACCAGCGTCTGGCGGCCCGAGGTGTTCCAGTCGGGCCCTTCGGTGGTGTATTCGGCGAGGGAGACGGGGTACTTGCAGCCGTCCCCGACGGTCTGGCCGGGAGCGAGCCGGACCTCGACGGTGCCGGGAGCGGTCTTCCAGAGGTAGAGCCCGCCCTGGGAGGTCCAGTCGGCGCCGACGACATTCCCGTCGGCGCCGACGATGCGGTACTGCACCGTGGCGGACGCGCACGCGCCGGACGTCGTAGCGCTTGCCGCCCCTGCGCCGAGCAGCGGCAGAGCCGTTGCGGTAGCGGCGACGAAGGCGGTGGCGGCGAGAGCGGACAGGCTTCTGAATTGTTGCGAACGCGACAAGATGGACCTCTACGGAAGGGAAGATGTGGGAGGTGGCAGAGCGCGAGGGGGAGGCGCACGACCGGAAGACGATCAAAGGCATGCGCAACCGGAGCACTCGCGCCACTTCGCTCACTTCAGACGCAGCGAAGCGAGCTGCATTCTTGTCACCTTTCACAACTCCCGTCAATTCTCCATGGGTTCATTACTTCTCGCGTCCGAGGATCCTGTCGCCCGCTGCGTGAGCCACCCCGCCGACGACACCCTGCCCGGTGGCAGCCCGACGCGGCGGACCGCACCTGCGCCGTGCGAGTCCGCTCAGACAGCGAACACTTCCAGGGGAGCTTCGGGGGTCACCCTGCGCCAGGTCGGGTCATCCGCCGCACGATGTCCACCCAGGTGGCTTGCAAGCGTGTGACGGGTACCTCGCGCTCCTTGCGCAGGTAGTCCGCAACTTCGAAGTTCGGGAAGGCGAGCAGGGCGTGGGCGAGCATGTCGTGATCGCCCTCGACTCCAGCCTCTTGCAGGAGGGTTGATATGTGACGGTGGAAGCGCAGGCCGGTGTCCGAGGCGTGCCGACGTTCGTGGATCACCTGGCGTCCCAGCGCCGCGCCGAGGTCGACATCCGACGCGGTACGTTCGATCAGCGCACGGCCGAACGCCATCAGGCGCTCCGCCGCGGGCGCCCCAGGGCCCAGCGGCGGGGGGCCTGAGGTGTACGCCTCGTGGAACTCGGCCTCGGCCTCGCCCAGGAGGGCGAGCAGGAGTCCGTCGCGGTCGCCGAACCGGCGGAACAGGGTGCCCTTTGAGATGCCTGGGGTTCTCGATCTCGTCGACCAGGGCGACCGCATAGTCCTCGTAGGAGATGCGGGCCTCGCCGTCGGCGCCGATGACCGGGTGGTCGAGGCCGGTGCGGTAGCGGCTGGTGCGCTCGCCGGGGGCGAAGTGCACCGGGGGTGGGGAAAGGTAGGTCCGCGGGCGGACGTGTGTATCGCCGTGGTCGGGGACCGCGCCGGACTGTTCGGCCTCGGCACCTCCGGCGAGGGCTGCGACGCCGAGGACCTCTCGCTGCCGGGCGTCCAGGACGAACTCGTGGAGGCTCTGCTCGCCACCGGCACGCCGGTCGTGCTGCTCGTCGTCTCCGGCCGCCCGTACGCGCTCGGGGCCCATGCCGACCGCGCGGCCGCCGTCGTCCAGTCCTTCTTCCCCGGCGAGGAGGGCGGGTCTGCCCTCGCGGGCGTGCTCTCCGGACGGCTCACCCCGTCGGGAAAGCTGCCGGTCCAGGTCCCACGCACGCCGGGTGGCCGGCCCGGCACCTACCTGCACGCCCCGCTGGGCGGCAGCACCCAGGGCGTCAGCAGCCTCGCCTCCACCCCCGCCCACCCCTTCGGACACGGTCTCTCCTACACGGCCTTCGTCTACGACGACCTGACGCTGAGCGCCGAGGACATCCCCACCGACGGCGAGGTCGAGATCAGCTGCTTGGTGCGCAACACCGGCGACCGCCCCGGCACCGAGGTCGTCCAGCTCTACACCGCTGACCCCGTAGCCCAGTTCCCCCGCCCTGTCACTCAGTTGACCGGATACACCCGCGCCCTGCTGGCCCCCGGCGAGCAGCGCAGGGTCACCTTCCACCTGCACGCCGACCGCCTCGCCTACACCGGGCCCGACCTGCACCGCATCGTCGAACCCGGCGACATCGCTGTGATGCTCGGCGCATCCAGTGCTGACACCCGCCTCACCGGCACCCTCCACCTCACCGGCCCGATCCGCCGGACCGGGCAGAGGAACGAGTCCAGGTGCAGCAGCGTTGCCATGACAGATCTCCAAAGGGCGAATCGCGTGGTGAGCGACAAGGAAGAGCAACCCGCCGTTCCGTTCGCGCCTATCGATATCGCAGGTACTTACTTTTATTCATTCACGAGGGCGGCAGCAGTACACTGCCGTCATGGCGGAATCGGGCTCAGAACCCTGCAAGACGGTCGACGGCACCATCACGCGCGTCTTCGCGCTGCTTGGTAAGCGCTGGAGCGGCCCCATCATGTCCGTGCTGATGGAGCGTCCCATGGGATTCGCCGACCTCCGCCGCGCCATCCCGGGCATCAGCGAACGCATGCTCTCGGACCGCCTGACCGAGCTGGGCGCGGCGACTCTTGTCGTGCGCGAGGTGGACGAGGGCCCTCCGCTGCGCGTCTCGTACCGGCTCACGGACGCGGGCGCGGCACTCGAACCCGCCCTGAAGGAACTCGCCGCCTGGGCGGAGAAGCACCTGCCCGCGGCAGCGATCGACCGGGAGCCGTGCTCCGCCGCAGCCGCTGCACACGCGAAGTAGAGAAGCGGCCTTGCGGGCGGGAGGGAACTCTCGCCGCCGCTCCGAAGTGGCACCGGTCGACTGCGTCTCCTGAACCGCCGCGACTCGGAATTACTGCGCCGCATCACGTGCTCGTGACGGCTGTGACGGCTGGAGTGGAGGATGTGCTCCTACCCTCCCCGCGGACAGGTGCGCGCCTCGGCCGAACGGCCGCGCTTCACCGCCGCGTCACTCGGCCGTTCGGCCGATATCCCCTCGACCTGGTGTGCGTACGGTGATCCTCATGAAGTCCGTCTCCCCCCAGGGCTGCGCCCGAGGCTTCGCCGTCGGCGCGCTCCTCGCCGCGTGTGTCGCCAACGCCGTCTTCGCGGGCGCCTCGGGCGCCAACGTGTGGCCGACCCTGGCGTCGCTCCTCGTCGGCCTCGCCGCCGTGCTGTGGCCGGCCGGGCGGCGGCCGGACTGGCTCACCCCGCAGGTGCGCACCACCGTGCCGCACTCGTTTCGGGTGCCGGGACAGCGCTCGCGGCGCTGTCCCGCCAGGAGGTGCTGCTCGGCCCGGGCGAGATGATGATCCTGCTGTGCCTGCTGTTCATCGCCGTACGGCACTGTCCGCCGCCCTGGAGCCTGGTGTGCGGAGTGCTGGACGCCACGGCCCTGCTGACCCTGCCGGCACGGACCAGCCGGTCACTCGGGGAAGAGGAACTGGCTTACGTCGTGGTGGGCCTGCTCGTGATCGGCCTCGTCGCCGGACTCGCGGGCTATCTGCGCTCTCTGGACTACCGCCGCACGGTCGCCGTCACCGAGACGCGCCGTGAGGAACGTCTGGCCATCGCCGCCGACCTGCACGACTTCGTGGCCCACCACGTCACCGGCATCCTCGTGCAGACCCAGGTCGCACGGATGATGGCCGCCTCCCGCCAGGACGAGCTCGACCCCGTCCTGGCCGGTATCGAGCGTGCCGCCACGCAGGCGCTCGCCTCGATGCGCCGTACCGTCGGCGTGCTGCGCGACACCGGCCCGGAGACGGCCGACCGCCGACCGGTCGGCGACCTGGCGGGCATCGCCGAACTCACCGAGGACTTCGCCACCCCCGGCCAGCACGCCGTCCTGCACCGCGACCCGTCCCTGTCGGACGACCTCCCGCACGAGGTGCAGACCGCGGCCTTCCGGGTCGTCCAGGAGTCGCCGACCAACATCGTCTCGCGTCGGTCTGACTGCGCCCGAAAGGTTGGCCACATCGTGCTCCTGGACGGCACCCCGATCCGCACCCGGCGCCGCACCGGTGCGGACAACCGCCGCGACTACAGCGGGAAACACAAGGTCCACGGCCCGCCTGGTTCTCGGGGAACGCTTCGACGTGGCACCTGCCCGCCGGGAACCCCGGTCACGCCGCCACGAAGGTCGTCACGCTTCGAGCGGGAAGCATGCCGGTGAAGGAGCCGTTCGACACGCCGGTCGTGCCCTGGGCCGCGACGTTCCTGCTCGCGTCGGTCAGCCAGGACGAGACACTGGACGCCGTGCTGTTCGCCAGGGTGAACTGCTGGCTCACCGCGGAAGTCCCCTTGTTGATGGCAACGACGACGACCGTGGAGTCGCCGCCCCGGTACGCCGAGACGTAGAGGTTCGACGCCGGGTTCGCCGTCGCCTCGATCCGCACATACCCGGGGCGGACGAACCTGGCGAAGTGCGCCATGCCGGCGCCGCGCTTGCTGATCCGGCCGTCCTCCCGCATGGGACCGTAGCTGCGCCGGATGTACCACCAGATGTACGCCTGGAACTCGGCGTCCACCATGGCGTGGTGGATGTGTTCCCCCACGTCGAGCGCCTGTGGCCAAAGGTCCGCCGAATCGCTGCTGTTGGGGTAGTAGACCTCGGTCATCCAGAGTTCTTTGCCCGCGCCCTTTTGCTTGAACAGGGGATAGGGGAAGTCCGCGAACGGCGTGCCGTAGAGGTGGGCCCCGATGATGTCCACGTTGGCGAGCGCCGCGGAGTCGTTGAGGATCGGGTCCGAGATGTTCTTCCGGTACTGGAAGGACTCGGGCGCGATGACCCTGGTGCCGATCGAGCCGGCGTTCTCCCGCAGGAACCGGACCATTTCGGTGGGGGTCCACCACGTCCAGTCATGCGCGTAATCGGGCTCATTCTGCACCGATATGCCGTACAGGTTCACCCCGTTGTTCCGCAGGAACCCGTTGAAGTCGTTGAGGTGCTGGGCATAGGCGCCGTACATGTCGTACCTGAGACGTCTCGCGTCGGTCTGACTGCCGCGGACGAAGGTCTCGACCATGCGGGCGGGGGGATTCCACGGCGACGCGATGACGGTCGCCCCGAGCTCGGTCGCGCGCCTCGCCGTCGCCACATCACGGCTGAAGTCCGCCTGGTTCTCGGGGACGGGGATCCTCAGCACGGAGAACCCCAGTCGGCCCTCGCCGGTGCCGAACGCCGTGTCCCGCTGGGCGGCTGTCAGGTCGCCGATCCAGGCCGTGTGGGTCATGCCGCCGAAGCCTCGGATCGTCTGCCGCTGAGCCGACGGGTCAATGACCGCCGCGCCGGCGGCCGTCACGGCCGCCGCTCCCGAAGCATCCACGGTCGACGCCGTGGCCGTGAGGACCGGCAGGGCCCCCATCGTCGCCAGGACGGTCCTCCGGCTCGGCGATCTCCGCTCGCTGCTCACGGGCTCATTCCGACCTTGCGTCATGTCTCCTCCTCTTGGCCGTTGGTACTGATCCGCGCCGCGCTCCATGGGAGCGCTCCCACTCTCAGGGGATGACTACGCGCCGGTCTTGCTCGGGGGAGGTGCTTCTGGCGCTGCCTCGGCCTGCCCTTGGCGGCTTCGCACGACACCAAGAGTGTTCGATATTACGAACGGCATGCAAAATTTCGAGGATTTGGTAAGCGGGTAAATTAACGACTGGTCTCGCCACCGTCAAGCCTCGGCGTGCGACGAAGCGCGAGTGGGGCACAGGGGCGCGTGACGGGCCTTCAGGTGATCGAGGTCCCGCTTCTTCAACCCGGTACCGGTGCTGGAACTCGTGGTGATCGTCCCGTCACTGCTGATGGCCCCTCAGGCGCGGTCTCGTGCAGAGGACTTCGTCACGGAGGTGCCGGGCAAGAAGGTCGTTGGTGCCCAGGACCGGGCCGGGGTCGTAGCGAACGCCCTGCTGGTGCCCGGTCTGCTCGGCCGGAAATCCGGGCGCGGCTTCCACGGCTACTCCGAGAAGGGCAACTGACCACCCGGCACAGGAAGTACGGGGCGTGATCGCACCGGGCAAGGGCGAGCCGGTGCCGGTGGAGACCGACGTCGTGCCCGATCCGGGGGCGTGGGAGAAGGTGGTGCGCACCCAGCCTGCGGTGTGTCATGCCGACCTCCACTACACGCAGGGCGGGGTCAGCGACGACTTCCCCTTCCTGCTCCGGCATGAGGCCGCCGGGGTGGTGGAGTCGGTCGGCGAAGGCATCACCGACGTCGCTACCGGGGACTTCGTGATCCTCAACTGGCCTGCGGTGTAAGGGAATTGCCGGGCGTGTCTGCGCGGACGGCCGTGCGCCGACCTCGCCAACCGCACCGGCGCACCGGTCTTCCCGCACCTGGACGACCGATCGCTGTCATGCCTTTGTTGAGCCACACCGCGCGGGCACCGGCTGGTGGCGGCACGCCAATCATGAGCCTGCCCTGCGGGGCGGCATGGGGCAATGCGAGCCCGTGCCGACCGGCACCCTGGACGCTACGGCTGCGGACCGGGCGCCTGGGGTCGATTCAACAAGTCAGAGGCATGCCCGCCGGCCCTCGCGGAGGACTTGGGAGGTTTTCTTCAGGTGGGTACGGCCGCGTGGTGGCCGGGACCACTCCCGCTCCCCTCGAGCCCGCCCGTCAGGCGGGCTCGGCCGTTGTGCCGCGGAGGACGAGGCGGGGGGTGAGGACGACCTCGCGGGGGTCGGTGCGGCCCTGGTCGAGGCGTTCCACGGCGGCGGTCACCGCGTAGCGGGCCTGTTCGCGGGCGCCCTGGCTGACGGTGGTCAGGTTGAAGCAGCTCAGCCGGGAGGTCGTGTCGTCGTCGTAGCCGGCCACGGAGACCTGTCCCGGGACGGCCACGCCCGCGCGGGCCAGGGCGGCGAGGACGCCGATGGCGCACTGGTCGTTGAAGGCGACGACGGCCGTCGGCAGGTCACCACCGTCGAGCATCTGGTGCGCCGCGCGTTCGCCGGCCGCCTCGGTGTGGTCGCCGTGCAACACCCTGATGTGGGCGTCCAGGCCACGGCGGCGCATCGCCGTGCGGTAGCCGCGGCGCCTGTCGGTGGCGATGACGCCCTTTCCGCCGTCGACGTAGACGATCTCGCGGTGTCCGAGATCGACCAGGTGATCGACGATCTGGCCGACACCGTCGTCGTCCGCCGTGCGTACGACGTCCAGGCCGACGTCGGCGATCCGGCGGCCCACGGTGATGACTGGCGACTTGCGGTCGAGGGCGGCGAGCGTGTCCGCCGGGGCGGTCGGGCCGAGCAGGATCAGCGCCTCGCTACGGAAGGCCAGCAGTGTCTCCACGGCGGTGTGCTCGTCACGGGTACGGGTGAGGGTGCTCAGGACGAGGTCGTAGCCGACCTCCTCGGCGGCCGTGTGCAAGTGCTCGACAAGTTCGGCGTGGAACGGACTGTGGATGTCGACCATGACGCCGAGCAGCCGGGTGCGCCTGCTGGCCAGCATGCTGGCCGTACGGTCCACCTGATAGCCGAGGTCGGCCGCCGCCCGCAGCACCCGCTGCCGGGTCCGCTCGCTCGGACCGGGCACCCCCCGCAGCACCAGGGACACCGAGGCCGTGGACACACCCACCCGCGCGGCCACGTCCTCCAGCCTGGGGCGCTTGTGCGTGCCGTTCCGCTGACGTGCGGAATCACCCTCGTCCACTTGCGCCTCCCCGCCGAAAACTCCCCGTGCGACACCCTTGACACGCTCACGAAACAAGGCTGATAGTACCAGAACTTAAAGCGCTTTAAATTGTCCTGATGTTCCAACCAAGTCCCGGCCCGGCGCCCACAAGGCGCTCGCCCTCGACTCGGCCGCGCCCCCACCGCGAACGAACCGCGAACGAAACCGCGGGCACCCCGCGAGCCGCGAACAACAGGGACCACCCGTAGCCGCCTATCCGCCCTTCTCCCGCACAGTGAGGTGCACGCAGCATGAATCGCACGCCCCTTCCCCGTTCCCGCAGAACCGTCCCCGTCGTGGCCGTGGCCGCTGCGGCGGCCCTGACCCTCGCGGGCTGTTCCAGCAGCTCAGGCGGAAAGCAGGCCGACGAGAGCGCGGCCGGGGTCTCCGCCGGCAAGGCCGACACGCCCCGCATGACCATCGCCATGGTCACCCACGCGCCCTCCGGCGACACCTTCTGGGACACCATCCGCAAGGGCGCCGAGGCCGCCGCCGCCAAGGACAACGTGAAGCTGATCTACTCCAACGACGAGACGGCCGGCGACCAGGCCAACCTGGTGCAGAACGCCATCGACCAGAAGGTCGACGGCATCGCGGTCACCCTGGCCAAGCCGGACGCGCTCAAGGACGTCGTCGCCAAGGCGGAGAAGGCCGGCATCCCGGTCGTCGGTCTCAACGCGGGCCTGGGCGTCTGGAAGCAGCAGGGCCTGCTGTCGTTCTTCGGCCAGGACGAGTCCGTCTCGGGCCAGGCGCTCGGCACCAAGATCAACGGCACCGGTGCCAAGCACGCGCTCTGCGTCATCCAGGCCCAGGGAGACGTCAACCTCGAAGAACGCTGCGCCGGCGTGAAGAAGACCTTCAGCGGCAAGACCGACATCCTCTACGTCAACGGCACGGACATGCCGTCCGTGAAGTCGACGATCACCGCCAAGCTCAAGCAGGACAGCTCCATCGACGAGGTGGTCACCCTCGGCGCCCCCGTCGCGCTGACGGCCGTGCAGTCGGTGTCCGAGGCGGGCAGCAAGGCCAAGATCGCCACCTTCGACCTCAACAAGGACCTCGTCTCCGCAATCGAGAAGGGCAGCATCCAGTTCGCCGTCGACCAGCAGCCCTACCTCCAGGGCTACCTCGCGGTCGACTCGCTGTGGCTGTACAAGACCAACGGCAACTTCAGCGGCGGCGGCGAGCAGCCCGTGCTGACCGGCCCCGCCTTCGTGGACAAGTCCAACGTCGAGGCGGTCGCCGAGTTCGCCGCGAAGGGCACCAGGTGATGAGTGTGACCCAGCAGGCTGCGCCGGCGGTGACCACACCGCCGGCCTCCGGCCCCAAGCAGAACGACGGCCGGACCTCTCAACGCCACCTGGCCATAAGGTTGTTGGCGCGCCCCGAGGTGGGTGTGTTCCTCGGTGCCGTCGCGGTGTACGTGTTCTTCCTGATCACCGCGCCGCCGGTCCGTGACGGCAGCTCGATGGCCAACATCCTGTACCAGTCGTCGACGATCGGGATCATGGCCCTGCCGGTCGCGCTGCTGATGATCGGCGGCGAGTTCGACCTCTCGGCCGGTGTCGCCGTCATCTCCTCGGCGCTCACCGCGAGCATGCTCAGCTACCAACTGACCACGAACATATGGGTCGGCGTGATCGTCGCCCTGGCGGTGTCGCTGGGGGTCGGTTTCTTCAACGGCTGGGTGATGGTACGAACCGGCCTGCCGAGCTTCCTGGTCACGCTGAGCACCTTCCTGATCCTGCAGGGCGTCAACCTCGCGGTGACCAAGCTGGTCACCGGCAACGTGGCGACCGACGACATCAGCGACATGGACGGCTTCGACCAGGCCAGGAAAATCTTCGCCTCGTCCTTCCAGGTGGGAGACGTCCAGGTCAAGATCACCGTGGTGTGGTGGCTGGTCTTCGCGGCGCTGGCCACCTGGGTGCTGCTGCGCACCAAGTACGGCAACTGGATCTTCGCGGTCGGCGGCAACAAGGAGAGCGCGCGGGCGGTCGGCGTGCCCGTGACGTTCACGAAGATCTCGCTGTTCATGCTGGTCGGCTTCGGTGCCTGGTTCGTCGGCATGCACCAGCTGTTCACGTTCAACACCGTGCAGTCCGGCGAGGGCGTCGGCCAGGAGTTGATCTACATCGCGGCGTCCGTCATCGGCGGCTGTCTGCTCACCGGCGGCTACGGCTCGGCGATCGGCCCGGTCTTCGGCGCGTTCATGTTCGGCATGGTGCAGCAGGGCATCGTCTACGCCGGCTGGAACCCCGACTGGTTCAAGGCCTTCCTCGGCGTCATGCTCCTCGGCGCCACCCTGATCAACCTGTGGGTCCAGCGCACGGCCACCCGGAGGTGACCACCCTTATGACCACCACCAACGACATCACGCCTGACGGCATCACTCCCGACGCCGCCCCGGTCGTCGAGCTGAAGGCCACGGGCAAGTCCTACGGCAACATCCGCGCTCTGCACGGTGTGAGCCTCGCGGTCCACCCCGGCAAGGTGACCTGCGTCCTGGGCGACAACGGCGCCGGCAAGTCCACCCTCATCAAGATCGTCTCCGGCCTCCACCAGCACACCGAGGGCGAGTATCTCGTCGACGGCGACGCGGTACGTCTCACCACCCCGCGCCAGGCCCTCGACCGCGGCATCGCCACGGTCTACCAGGACCTGGCCACCGTCCCGCTGATGCCCGTGTGGCGCAACTTCTTCCTCGGCTCCGAGATGACCAAGGGCCCCTGGCCCCTGCGCCGCCTCGACATCGAGAGGATGAAGAAGACCGCCGACCACGAACTGCGCGAGATGGGCATCGTCCTCGACGACCTCGAACAGCCCATCGGGACCCTCTCCGGCGGCCAGCGCCAGTGCGTGGCCATCGCCCGCGCCGTCTACTTCGGCGCCCGCGTGCTGATCCTGGACGAGCCCACCGCCGCCCTCGGCGTCAAACAGTCCGGCGTGGTCCTGAAGTACATCGCCGCCGCCCGCGACCGCGGCCTCGGCGTCATCTTCATCACCCACAACCCCCACCACGCCTACATGGTCGGCGACCACTTCAGCGTCCTGCGCCTGGGCACCATGGAACTCTCCGCCGACCGCAGCCAGGTCAGCCTCGAAGAACTCACCAACCACATGGCCGGCGGCACCGAACTCGCCGCCCTCAAACACGAGTTGGCGCAAGTGCGTGGCGTGGACGTCGAGAAGCTCCCCGACGCCGCAGCCGTCTCCTCCTGACCGACTGACCGACGCACCCGGAAGGCACCCCGTCGTGAAGATCGCCCTCGACCCCTACATGATCCGCAACGTGCCGCTGCTCGAACTCCCCGCCGTGGTAGCCGAGTTGGGCTACGAGTGGATCGAGCTGTCGCCCCGGGAGGACTTCATCCCGTTCTTCCGGCACCCCCGCGTGGACGACGCGACCGTACGGAAGTTCCGCAAGGCGCTGGACGCGGCGGGGGTCGGCATCTCCTCGATGCTGCCGCTGTTCCGCTGGTCCGGCCCGGACGAGGACGCCCGGCAGGCGGCCGTACGGTACTGGAAGCGCTCGATCCAGATCGCCGCGGACCTCGGCGTGGACAGCATGATCTCGGAGTTCAACGGCCGGCCCGAGGACCCCGACCGCAGCGAGGCACAGTTCTGGAAGTCGCTGGACGAGTTGCTGCCGGTGTTCGAGCGCGAGGGCATCAACCTCGCCCTGGAGCCGCACCCGGACGACTTCATCGAGAACGGCTACGACGCCGTCAACCTCATCCGCGGGATCAACCACCCCAACGTCAGCTTCCTCTACTGCGCCCCGCACACCTTCCACATCGGCAACGACGCCCCCGGCATCATCAAGTACGCGGGTGACCTGCTCACCCACGTCCACCTGGCCGACGCCTTCGACCACACCGCGTCCTCCGGAAACCGATACATCCTCAACCCGCCCGGCACCACGGCCCGCATCCACCAGCACCTCGACATCGGCGAGGGCGAGGTCGACTTCGACGAGCTCTTCCGCGAGCTGCGGGCAAACAGTTTCGACGGGACGTTGACCGCCTGCGTCTTCGCCTGGGAAGAACGAGCCAAGGAATCCTCGGTGTTCATGCGCGACAAGATCGCCGAGTACCTGTCCGCTGGGCAGTAGCCACCCCCTGCGCCAACCCCCCACCGCCGACAGGTGAGCGCGGGTGTCGACCAGGCTTCTCTTAAAGCGCTTTAACTGCTTTGATCCATCGAAAGGAAACCAGCGTGATGCCGTTCGAAGTGCTGACCATGGGTCGCGTGGGGGTGGACGTGTATCCACTCCAGACGGGCGTGGGGCTGGCGGAGGTCACCTCGTTCGGCAAGTACCTGGGCGGCAGCCCGGCCAACGTCGCCGTGGCCGCCGCCCGGTACGGCCGTTCCTCCGCTGTGATCACGAAGACGGGCCGGGACCCGTTCGGAGACTTCGTGCGCACGGCTCTGGCCGGCTACGGGGTCGACAGCCGCTTCGTGGGCACGTCGGAGATCGCGCCGACGCCGGTGACGTTCTGCGAGATCTTCCCGCCGGACGACTTCCCGCTGTACTTCTACCGGCTGCCCAAGGCTCCCGACCTGGACATCAGCGAGGGTGAGCTGGACCTGGCGGCGGTGCGGGACGCGCGGATCTTCTGGATCACCGGGACCGGGCTGAGCGAGGAGCCGAGCCGTTCGGCCACCCTCGCCGCCCTGGCGCACCGGGCCAAGTCGGGACCGACGGTCTTCGACCTGGACTGGCGGCCGATGTTCTGGACGGACCCGGACCAGGCGCGTGCGTACTACGCGGAGGCCCTGCGCCACACCACGGTCGCGGTCGGCAATCTCGACGAGTGCGAGGTGGCCACCGGGGAGCGCGAGCCGTACGCGGCGGCGAAGGCGCTGCTGGCGGCCGGTGTGGAGCTGGCGGTGGTGAAGCAGGGCCCGAAGGGTGTGCTCGCGATGGACCGGGACGGTTCGGCCGCCGAGATGCCGCCTGTCCCGGTGGACGTGGTCAACGGCCTCGGTGCCGGTGACGCGTTCGGCGGGGCGCTGTGCCACGGACTGCTGGCCGGCTGGGACACCCGCCGCACCGTCTCCTTCGCCAACGCCGCGGGCGCGATCGTCGCGGGCCGGCTGGCCTGCTCCGAGGCGATGCCGACCGAGGCCGAGGTCGACACCAAGCTCCGCGAGGCGACCCTCGCCCCCAACGATCCTCAGCGAAAGGTGTGACGACGTGCTGTCCGAGAACGTGAGCCGGATCGTGGCCGCCCGGGTGAACGACCCCGGCGCCATCGCGGCAGCAGCCGCGCGCCGGGTGAAGGCCGCCTCGCTGCTGGGCGAGCACGGCAAGGCAATGATCGTCGCGGCGGACCATCCCGCGCGCGGCGCCAACGGCGTCGGCGGCGACCCCACCGCGATGGCCGACCGCTCCGAGCTGCTGGACCGCCTGTGCACCGCGCTGGAGCGGCCCGGAGTGACGGGCGTGCTGGCCACCGCCGACATCCTGGAGGACCTGCTGCTCCTCGGCGTCCTCGACGGCAAGAGCGTCTTCGGTTCGATGAACCGGGCCGGGCTCGCGGGCTCGGTCTTCGAGATCGACGACCGCTTCACCGGCTACGACGCCGAGACCATCGCCGGGATGGGCTTCGACGGCGGCAAGATGCTCACCCGTATCGCCCTGGACGATCCGGCGACGCCGTCCGCGCTGTCCGAGACGGCGCGGGCCGTCAATGAGCTGAATGACCGTCAGCTCATCGCCATGGTCGAGCCGTTCCTCTCCTCCTGGCAGGACGGCCGGGTCCGCAACGACCTCTCGACGGATGCCGTGGTGAAGTCGGTGACGATCGCGTCGGGGCTGGGCCGGCGTACCGCCTACACCTGGCTGAAGCTGCCGGTCGTGGACGGCATGGAACGCGTGCTGGCCTCCTCGACCCTGCCCGCGCTGCTGCTGGGCGGCGAGGTCAAGGACGCGGAGGCGGCGTTCGCGTCCTGGGGCAAGGCGCTCAAGCAGCCGACCGCGCAGGGCCTGGTCGTCGGCCGCTCGCTGCTCTACCCCGGCAACGGCGATGTGGCCGGTGCGGTGGACAAGGCGGTGAGCCTGCTGTGAGCGACACGAGCAAGTACCACCTTCCGAAGGGGACTTCGGCCGACGGCCCCTACGATCTCCTGGTCACGCCCGAGTCGGCGGGCTGGGAATACTCCGGCCTCAGGATCCTGACCCTGGGGCCGGGTGAGGCGCACTCCCTGTCCACCTATGACTCCGAGTTCCTGGTCCTGCCGCTGACGGGCTCCTGCACCGTCACCACGGACGGCATCGCCTTCGAACTCGAAGGCCGGACAGGCGTGTTCGCCTCGGTCACCGACTTCGCCTACCTCCCCAGCGGGTCGGAGGCCCTGATCAGCAGCGCGCAGGGAGGTCTGTTCGCGCTGCCCTCCGCCCGTACCGAGCGGCGCGGTCTGCCCGCCCGGTACGGGCGCAAGGAAGACGTGCCGGTGGAGCTGCGGGGCGCGGGCGCGTGCTCGCGGCAGGTCAACAACTACTGCCTGCCCGGCACGTTCGAGGCCGAGCAGCTGCTGGTGTGCGAGGTCCTCACGCCGGGCGGCAACTGGTCCTCGTACCCGCCGCACAAGCACGACGAGGCCCGGCCCGGCGAAGAGTCGGAGCTGGAGGAGATCTACTACTTCCAGGTCGCCGGGGACGGGAACGGCTTCGGCTACCAGCGGGTCTACGGCACCCAGGACCGGCCGATCGACGTGCTCGCCGAGGTCCGCTCCGGCGACACCGTCCTGATCCCGCACGGCTGGCACGGGCCCTCGGTCGCCGCGCCCGGCTACGACCTCTACTACCTCAACGTCATGGCCGGCCCGGGTCAGGAACGCACCTGGCTGATCTGCGACGACCCCGCCCACGGCTGGGTGCGCACGACGTGGGCGTCCCAGGACATCGACGACCGGCTTCCCTTCGAAGGACCCAACGAGCAATGAACACCGTCCGACTCACCACCGCCCAGGCCCTCGTGCGCTTCCTGGCGAACCAGTACAGCGAGCGCGACGGCCAGGAACAGCGCCTCATCCCCGGCATGTGGGGCATCTTCGGGCACGGCAACGTCGCCGGGATCGGGCAGGCCCTGCTCCAGGCCGCCACCACCGGCGAAGCCGACCTGCCCTACTACCTCGCGCGCAACGAGCAGGGCATGGTCCACGCCTCGGTCGCCTACGCCAAGATGCGCGACCGGCTGGCCGCCTTCGCCTGCACCGCCTCCACCGGCCCCGGCTCCACCAACATGATCACCGGCGCCGCGCTGGCCACCACCAACCGCCTCCCCGTCCTGCTCCTGCCGTCCGACATGTTCGCCACCCGCGCCGCCGACCCGGTCCTGCAGCAGCTGGAGGACACCCGGGGCGGAGACGTCACCGTCAACGACACCTTCCGCGCCGTGTCGAAGTACTTCGACCGCATCTCCCGTCCCGAACAGCTCATCCCGGCGGCCCTCGCGGCGATGCGGGTGCTCACCGACCCGGTCGAGACCGGCGCCGTCACCCTCGCCCTGCCACAGGACGTGCAGGCCGAGGCCTACGACTGGCCGGTCACATTCTTCCGGCACCGGGTATGGCACGTCGGCCGGCCCGTGCCCGAGCCCGCCGCCGTCGAGCGCGCGGCACGGCTGCTGCGGAACGCCAAGAAACCGCTGATAGTGGCGGGCGGCGGGGCCGTGTACTCCGGTGCCGAGACCGCGCTGCGGGCCTTCGCCGAGGGCACCGGCATCCCGGTCGCCGACACCCACGCCGGCAAAGGCGCGGTGCCCTGGGACCACCCGTGCGCGGTCGGCGGCATCGGCTCCACCGGCTCCTACGCGGCGAACGAACTGGCCCGCGAGGCGGACGTCGTCCTCGGCATCGGGACGCGGTACTCCGACTTCACCACCGCCAGCCACACCGTCTTCGGCAACCCCGACGTCACGTTCGTCAACCTCAACGTGGCCCGCCTGGACGCCGTCAAACACTCCGCCGAACCCCTGGTCGCGGACGCCCGGCTCGCCATCCAGGCACTCGCCGGCGCACTGAAGGACTGGGAAGTCCCGGCGGATTACCGGTCGAGGACCCGTGAACTCATCACCCGGACACGGGAGATCGAGGAACGCTGCTTCAACCTGGGCCACAGCCCGCTCCCCGCCCAGACGGAGATCCTCGGCGCGCTCAACGACGTCCTCGACGACCGCGCCGTCGTCATCAACGCGGCCGGCTCCATGCCCGGCGACCTGCAACAGCTGTGGCGTGCCCGCGATCCCAAGGCCTACCACGTCGAATACGCCTACTCCTGCATGGGCTACGAGGTCGCCGCCGGCGTCGGTACGAAGATGGCCGACCCCTCGCGCGAGGTCGTCGTCCTCGTCGGCGACGGCTCGTATCTGATGATGGCTCAGGAAATCGTGACCATGGTCTCCGAAGGCCTCAAGGTCATCATCGTCCTCGTCCAGAACCACGGCTTCGCCTCCATCGGCGCCCTCTCCGAGTCCCTCGGCTCGCAGCGCTTCGGCACCAAGTACCGCTACCGCAACGGCGATTCAGGCCAGCTCGACGGCGACGTCCTCCCCGTCGACCTCGCCGCCAACGCCTCCAGCCTCGGCGCGGACGTCCTTCACGCCACCACCGTCGATCAGTTCCGTACCGCGATGGAGAAGGCCAAGGCCGCCCACCGCACCACCGTCGTGCACGTCGAAACCGACCTCTACGGGCCCAACCCGCCCGGCCACGGCTGGTGGGACGTCCCCGTCAGCCAGACCTCCGCCCTGGACACCACCCAAGCGGCCCACAACACCTACGCCACCCACAAGCACGCCCAGCGGCACTACCTCTGAGAAGGACCCTCACGTGACAACCATCCTTCACTGGATCAACGGCTCCCCCGCCACCGGCACAAGTAGGCAAACCGCGCCGGTGTTCAACCCGGCCACCGGTCAGGAGCAGGCCCGGGTCGCCCTCGCCGGCGCGGCCGAGGTGGACGCCGCCGTCACCGCCGCCGCGACGGCCTTCGAAACCTGGTCGCAGTCCTCGCTCACCCAGCGCACGCAGGTGATGTTTGCCTTCCGTCAGCTCCTCGTCGAGCACGAGGAGGAGCTCGGCCGGATCATCTCCGCCGAGCACGGCAAGACCGTCGACGACGCCCGCGGCGAAATCACCCGCGGCCGGGAAGTCGTCGAGTTCGCCTGCGGCCTCGGCGACATCCTCAAAGGCTCCTACTCCGACCAGGTATCCCGCGGCGTCGACGTGCACAACTTCCGCCAGCCCCTCGGCGTCGTCGCCGGCATCACACCCTTCAACTTCCCCGCCATGGTGCCCCTGTGGATGCACCCCATCGCCATCGCCACCGGCAACACCTTCATCCTCAAGCCCAGCGAACGCGACCCCTCAGCCGCCAACTTCATCGCCGACCTGTACCAGAAGGCCGGACTGCCGGACGGCGTCTTCAACGTCGTCCACGGCGGCAAGGACGCGGTCGACGCGATCCTCACCCACCCCGGCATCGAAGCCGTCTCCTTCGTCGGCTCCACACCCATCGCCAAATACGTCCACCAGACGGCCACCGCCCACGGCAAGCGCGTCCAGGCCCTCGGCGGCGCCAAGAACCACGCCGTCGTCCTGCCCGACGCCGACCTCGACTTCGCCGCCAACCACATCACCGCCGGCGCCTACGGCTCGGCGGGAGAGCGCTGCATGGCCGTGTCGGTGGCCGTCGCAGTCGGCGAAGCCGCCGACGCCCTGGTCGAGGTACTGGAGCGCAAGGCCCGCGAAGTGATGGTCGGCCCCGGCGACGCCCCGGGCACCGAGATGGGCCCACTCGTCGCCAAGGCCGCCCAGGAGCGCGTCGAGAACGCAGTCGGAACAGCCGCCGGGCAGGGCGCCACCGTCGTCGTCGACGGCCGCGGGCTGAAGATCGACGGACACGAAGACGGCTTCTTCACCGGCCCCACCCTCCTCGACCACGTCACCACCGAAATGGACGCCTACAAGGAAGAACTGTTCGGCCCCGTCCTCGCCATCGTCCGTGCCGACACCCTCGACGAGGCGATCGCGCTGATCAACGCCAACCCCTACGGCAACGGCACCGCCCTGTTCACCGCCTCCGGCGAAGCCGCCCGCCGCTTCCAGCGCAACATCAAGGTCGGCATGATCGGCATCAACGTCCCCGTGCCCGTCCCGATGTCCTACTACTCCTTCGGCGGCTGGAAGGACTCCCTCATCGGCGACTCCCCCATCCACGGCCCCGAAGGCATCCGCTTCTACACCCGCCCCAAGGTCGTCACCACCCGCTGGCCCCAACCCACCCAGCAACTCGCCGCCGGCTTCAACTTCCCCACCTCCAACTGACACCGCTACGTGTCCCTTTGAAAGGCACCCCCATGACAACGTCCGGCAAGCCCCTTTCCGTCGCGGTGATCGGAGCCGGTATGGCCGGCCGCAGCCACGCCGCGGGGTATCGCAACGTCAACACGGTCTTCGGGGCCGGGCTTCCGCCGATCCGGCTGGCCGCGATCGCCGACGCCAACGTCGCGCTCGGTGAGGACGCCGCGCGCCGTTACGGCTTCGAGAAGGCGCTCCCGAGCTGGGAGGCCGTCGTCGAGGACCCGACGATCGACGCCGTCAGCATCGTCGTGGGCAACGCGCTGCACCGGCCGATCGCGGAGGCGCTGGTCGCCGCGGGCAAGCACGTGCTGTGCGAGAAGCCGCTGGCCGGTTCGCTGGAAGACGCGCGGGCGATGGCCGAGTTGGAGCGCTCCGCCGGCGTCGTGACCGCCGTCGGCTACACCTTCCGCCGCTCCCCCGGCATCGCCGGAATCCGTGACCACGTGCAGCGCGGTGAGCTGGGCGACCTCACCCTGTTCAGCGGGCGCTACTGGTGCGACTACGCGACCGACCCGAACGGGCCGCTGAGCTGGCGGTTCAAGGGCGATTCCGGTTCCGGTGCGCTCGGGGACGTCGGCTCGCACGTCATCGACGCCGCCGAGTACGTCGCCGGGCCCATCGCCTCGGTCTCCGGCGCTTCCCTGTCGACGCAGATCGCCAAGCGTCCGCTGCCGCTGGGCGCGGTCGTCGGGCACAACGCGGCGCCCGTCTCCGACGAGGTGGGTGAGGTCGAGAACGAGGACACGGCCTCGTTCACCGCTCGCTTCGAGTCGGGTCTCGTGGGCACCTTCTCGGTGACGCGCACCGGCTTCGGCCTGCCCAACGGGCTCGCCTTCGACGTGCTGGGCGTGGGCGGCCGGGCCGCGTTCGACCAGCACCGGCCCGCCGAGTACCTCTTCGACGACGCCCAGCCCGAGGCCCGCACGCGCGGTGCCCGGCAGATCATCGTCGGGCCGCAGCTGCCGTACTTCGCCGGCGGTGTCCCGATGGAGGCGCCGGGGGTGGGCGCCGGCAACGCCGACAACTTCACCTACCAGGCGCGGGCGTTCCTCGACCAGGTCACGGGCGTCGCCGAACCGCTGCCCGCCTGTGCCACGTTCGCCGACGCGCTGCGGACCATGGAGATCATCCAGGCCGTCGTCGCCTCCTCCCGCAACGGCGGCACCGCCGTCCCGGTTCCGCCCGCCGCCTGACCTCCCGCAGAGCCCGTAGAGAAGGAAACTGTCACATGGCCCTCAAGCTCGGCGCCTACACCGCCTGTCTGCACGACCGGCCCCTCACCGAGGCCCTCGACATCCTCAAGGAGAACGGTCTGACCTCCGTCGAGGTCAACACCGGCGGCTTCATACCGTCCCCGCACTGCCCGGTCGACCTGCTCCTGTCCTCCGCCACCGCCCGCGAGGAGTACCTGGCGGCCTTCGCCGCCCGCGGGATGGAACTGACGGGGCTCAACTGCAACGGCAACCCCCTCAACCCGCTCCCCGGCGTCGGCCCGAAGCACGCCGACGACCTGCGCCGCACCATCCGCCTCGCGGGCCTGCTCGGTGTCAAGCACGTCGTCACCATGTCCGGGACGCCGGGCTCCGACCCCGGCGCCAAGTATCCCTCCTGGGTCGTCAACCCGTGGGACGGCGTCTACATGGACGTCCTCGACTACCAGTGGGGCGTCGCCGTCGCGTTCTGGAAGGAGATCGACGCGCTCGCCCGGGCCAACGACGTCCGGGTGGCCATCGAGATGCACCCGCACAACGTCGTGTTCTCCCCGGTCACGCTCAAGCGGCTCGTCGACGCGACGGGCGCGACCAACGTCGGCGCGGAGATGGACCCCTCCCATCTGATGTGGCAGGGCATGGACGTCATCGCCTCCATCAAGTGGCTGGGCCCGCTGGTGTTCCACGCCGCCGCGAAGGACGCCACGCTCTGCCCCGGTGCCGACATCCGCGGCGTACTCGACACCTCGTTCACCCGTGTCCCCGCCGACGCGCCCGGCAAGGTGCCCACCGGCTACGGGTTCTGGTGCAACGCCTGGCCGGAGAACCCGGCCTGGAAGTTCGTCGCCGTCGGCGTCGGCAACGACGTCCCCTTCTGGACCGAGTTCCTGCGCGCCCTCGCCGAGATCGACCCGGACATGGCCGTGAACATCGAGCACGAGGACGCCGCCTACTCCCAGACCGAAGGACTCGCCCTGGCCGCCAAGAACCTGCACAGCGCCGCGTCCGCGATCTGACCAGCCCGCACACGTGGCGCCGCTCCCGCCGACCGGTTGGGGCCGGAGCGGGGCCACGTCTCCGCGGCGGCCTGCAGGGGCAGGTCGCCGTCGAAATCCTGTTCCGGGCGGTTCTACCGCCCAGAAGTGGGCCCAGCCTGCCGGGCAGGCGGCCCGGCACGCCGGCGAGCGGCGGGACGAGCAGCACCATCAGCCGGTATCAGGCGGCGAACAACGCCCGGTGCGTGTCGCTGACGCATCGAGGGATGTGGCCGCCGCGGGTCCGCCGGATCTCCTCCACCCGGTGACTGGCTTGATCACACCGCGGCCTGAAGGAGAGTGCGGGCTCGTTCGATGCACGCGGTCGTGGCTCTCTCGCGTGCTCCGGGTTCGGCGTCCTACTGGTCGTGGAACAGGTCCGTGCTGAGGTAGCGCTCTCCGGTGTCGGGCAGGACGACGACGACCAAGGCGCCCTTGTGCTGTGGGAAGTGGGCGAGAGTGGAGGCCGCATGGAGGGCGGCGCCGCCCGATATACCGGTGAGGATGCCCTCTGTGTGGGCCAGGCGGCGTGCCTCGGCGCGGGCCTGGGGCGCTGAGACGCGCTGCACGGTGTCGTAGGCATCGGTGTCGAGGACGTCGGGGACGAAGCCTGCGCCGAGGCCCTGGATGCGGTGCGGGCCGGGCGAGCCCCCGGACAGAACGGCCGACTCCGCCGGTTCGACGGCCACCACGGTGATGTCGGGGTTCTTCTCCTTGAGGACCTGCCCCACTCCGGTGACGGTGCCGCCGGTTCCGACACCGGCCACCAGGATGTCGACCTGACCTGCGGTGTCCTGCCAGATCTCCTGGGCGGTGGTGCGTCGGTGAGCGTCGGGGTTGGCCGGATTGCGGAACTGCTGCGGCATGAACCAGCCGTGCTGCTCCGCCAGTTCGGTCGCACAGGCCACGGCACCGGTCATGCCCTCGGCTGCCGGTGTCAGGACCAGCTCCGCGCCGTAGGCACGCAGCAGGGCGCGGCGTTCGGTGCTCATGCTCTCGGGCATGGTGAAGGTGACCGGGTAGCCGTTGGCGGCGGCCACCATGGCCAGACCGATACCGGTGTTGCCGCTGGTCGGTTCGACGATGCCCTGCCCGGGGCGGAGTGCGCCGGCGGCCTGGGCGTCCTCGATCATCGCCAGGGCGATGCGGTCCTTGACGCTGCCCCCGGGGTTGGCGGCCTCCAGCTTGACAACGAGGCGCGCGGGCAGGTCCGCGCCATAGCGGCGCAGCGCTACCAGGGGGGTGCGGCCTATCAGGGCTGTGATCGAGGGCGCGATCGAAGGGTGTGTGACCGTCATGGCCGTGGTTCTCTTTCGTCTGCAGGGGTGGGGACCGCAGCGTGGGGTGTCGCCGTGGTGCCGTGAGGGCGGGTGGTGGTGGCCGCGTGTGCGGCGGAGACTCGGCAGTGGGCGGGGACGTCGTTCAGGACAAGGGCATGCGCGCCGACGAGCGAGTCATGGCCGACGTGTATGGGGCCGAGCACGGTGGAACCGACTCCCAGGACGACGCGGTCACCGATCGTGGGGTGCCGTTTGGTGGCCTTCGCGTCGAACCACCAGCCGGTTCCGCCCAGGGTGACGCGGTGGTACAGCATGACGTCGTCGCCAAGTACGGCGGTCTCACCGATGACCACGGCCATACCGTGGTCGATGAAGCAGCGGCGCCCGATGACCGCACCCGGGTGGATCTCGATGCCGGTGACGGCCCGGGAGAGCTGGGACACCAGCCGGGGCAGCAGGGGCACACCGAGTCGGTAGAGCCTGTGGGCGATCCGGTGGGCCCAGATTGCCCACAGGCCGGGATACAGCAGGACCTCGACCACGTGCACGCCGTGCAGGGCCGGGTCCTTGCGGCAGGCCGTCCGGAGATCTTCGAAGATCATGTGCGTCTTTCTGTGGGGCCGGTCGCGGGGGTGCGCCTGGCGACACCCCGTGCTCGCCGGACTGCGTCGACAGGGGCGCGGCTGTTGCCGGGGGCGGTGGACGCCGTCACCGGCTCGACGGCGTGCACAGGTGCCGGCGGCCGGTCGGCGGGGACGAGCGCGGATCGGGACAGCGCCGAGTCGCAGAGGCCGCGGAGGGACCGACCTCCACGCTGGTCACACAGGAAAGGCGTCCGAAATACCGGGACTGGGTATCGCGCCGGACCCCGCAGGCAGCGAGTCGCCGTGTCCCTCGTCGTGGGCCTCTGAAGCCCCGGCTGTTGCCGTCGTCCATGAGAGCGAACGCTATGGGCCACTCACGATGCGGCGCTCCGTCCGAAGCGCCTGATTCGGGTGGGCCGATAGGCCCGGATCACAGGTCCTGAGGCGGGACCAACCGCCCCAGCGGTGGGGCCGTTCGGCCCGCGCGCCGCTTTCCCGCCTGCCGGTGTGGCCCGCCTGCGGTAGACCGGGTGGGGCCGGGCAAGGTATCCGATCGGGGCGCTCCACACGTGTACCAGCCGGGTGAACGGGCAGGCGGCGAAGAGCAGGCAGGCGGTCAGGGCGTGCGGTTGGAACAGCGGCGGTGCGCCGGCGATCGCCTCCGGACGCGGCTGGAGGACGAACAGGCCGCGGAACCGGACGGAGACGGTCGCGCGGTAGTCGTGGCCGGGGCCGAACACGTTGTGGGCGGCGGTGGCGGAGATGCCGAGCAGGACGGTGGCGGGCGGCCGCGCACGGCGGTGGCGAGGCAGGCGCGCCGGTCCGCGGCGCCGCCCGGCGGCTTCACCTGCACCACTGTCCGTTCCGCGACGTGGCATGGCGCGCCCCGGACACCGTCAGCGCGATCCACCTGGGGCTGATGCAGGGCGCGGTCGAGACGCTTCGGGTCCCGCTCACCGCGGAGAGCCTTCAGCTTCGTCACCCGCACCGGTGCGTGGCACCCCTGCAGCGCACCGGCGCTGCCTGAGGCCCGTCCCAGGCCCACGCGGCAGGCACCATCCGTGCGACCGCCGCCACCGCTGTCCCACGAAGGTCAGCGGTCGGCGGTCTCCTCGGTCCCCTGGGCCAACTCGGTGATCCGGGCTATCAGCCCGTCGAGTACCTGCTCCGCCTGCTCCGGGTCGAAGTCCTCCCCCAGCCGCTTGCGCACCCCGTCGTCGCTGAGGAGGTGGTGCACGGTCGGCTTCACGCCGTGCCGGGCCAGGCAGTTGCGGGCGCACTGCAGGACGCAGCCATCGATGGCGACGATGGGGCGGTCGCTGCGGGCCTTGCGGACCAGGCTCGGCACGTCCCCTCCGACACCGGCGATGCACGACATCTCGGCGATGCCGCGCCGGTCGAGCTGGATGGCGATCCAGTTGGTCATCTGGGCCGCGCTCGAGCAACCAGAGCAGGAGTAGACAAGCGGCAGATCACGACGGCGCTTCACCAAGGGGGCCTCACTCACAACAGTACTCACAACAGTAGGGGTCACCCGTACGCGGTAGGCGCACGGCGGGCTGGGCACGGGCCCATCGACGGTGCCGGCGAGGGCTGTCAAGCCTGCTCCGGTGCCGGAAGGGCGCTCTCCTTCCCACTCCTCCCGTGCCGTACCCCGGCCCGGGCGGCCGGGGTACGGTGCAGGTCAGTGCACGCGGAAGACGCCGTGCGCGCCGCGTTCCGCGTCGGTCATGACGTGCGTGACGAAGGGGTAGTTGCCCGCTTCGGGGAAGGACATCTCGACGAATCCGCCCGACGCGGGAGCGAGATCGAGGACCTGTGCGCCACCGCGCTCCGAGCCTCCCGGTCGCAGATCGTAGGCGCCCTCGCGGAAAACGGTGTCGAACTGGCCGCCCACGACGTGGAAGGCGCTGGGCACGTTCGGCCCCGCCGCCAGGACCCAGATCCGTACGCGCTCACCGGTCTTCGCCGTCAGCGGGTCGTGGTCGTACTGGTTGGCGTACCCGTTGAAGGCGACGATGTCGGGTTCCTTGGTGTTCACCTTGTCGGCGTCTGCCGTCCCGTTCCGCTTGCCCAGGTAGAACTCCGACTGGACCAGTACGTACTCACGGTCCACCTTCGACAGGTCGGGCGGGTCGATGATCACCGCGCCGAACATGCCGTTGGCGATGTGCAGGGACATCGGCATGGTTGAGCAGTGGTACATCCACACCCCGCTGCGGGTGGCCTTGAACCGGTACGTCAGTGACTGGCCGGGCTGGATGGTGCGCATCGACCGGTCCGGTGCCAGCGCTCCGGCGTGGAAGTCGACCGAGTGGCCGATCGTTCCGTCGTTGACGAGGGTGATCTCGAAGGTGTCACCGACGCGGCCGCGCAGTACGGGTCCGGGAGCCGTCCCGTTGAAGGTCCACAGCGTTTGCCGCACACCGGGGGCGACCTCCGCGATCGCCTCGTTGACGGTGAAGGTCTGCTTGTGCAGCCGGGAGCGGGATCCGTCCGTGACGGGCGGCAGTTCGGCGTCCCGGGCGGTGAAGCCCTCAGCGGGCTCGGCCATCGGATCGAACGCTTCCGCGGCGGACTCGCCCGTGCCCTCGGAAGTTCCCCCGCTGTGGTCGTGCGTGGTCCCGCTGCTTTCCTGGGACCCGGTGCTGTCGGCTCCGTCAGTGCCGTCCGCCGTGTCCGAACGTTCGCCGCCCGTAACGCGTACCGCGAAGACCATGCCCATCTGCCGGTGTCCCACTGTCGAGCACCAGCCCGAGAGGTCCCGGCCGACGACTCCCGCGTCCAGCGTGCCCCGCTTCCCGGGGCTGAGCCGGTCGGTGCGGGCGCCGGTCTCCAGCACCAGGTCGTGTGTGTCGGTGCCGGTGTTGTGCAGTCGGATCACCAGGCTGTCCCCCGCGGGCACGTCGACGGCGGAGGGGGAGAACCGCATGGTGCGGATCGTCACGTCGACCGTGGTGGTGCGGCCGGTCGGCTTCACCTCGCTGCCGTCCGCGCTCGTGGAGGCGGACCGCTCCGCGACGGGCAGCGAACGCACGTCCATCGCGCCGCCCCCCGCGACGGCCAGCACGACGACCGCGAGCCCGAGGGCCACTCCGCCTGGCATGCGGTGCGGGGGCGCCGACACCTCGGCGGGCGCCGGGTCCGCAGCGGGCACCGGGTCCGCGTCCCCCCGCGCCGACTTGCGGCGGTTCCGCATGCCGCGAACGACCGTGAGCACGAGCAGGACGAGGAAGTACAGCAGCATCACCAGCAGCAGCAACGAGCACGCCACCCGGACCGTGGTCGGCACCGGGAGCACGCAGAGCAGCAGCGCGGCGTTGGTGATGGCCAGCCGGGCCGGCCAGGCCCGTTCGAGTCCCGCGGTGGCAGCCCGTACGGCCGCGGGGCCGCCGCCCAGGACGACGGGCACGAGGAAGCTGAGTGCGCCGAGCAGGACCTGGGCGATCCAGCCGGCGGCGAGCGGCGCGGTCAGCACGGACGTGTCCTCCGTCACCGTGGTCCAGGACGTCGTGGAGACGAGGATGCCGGCCAGGGCTGTCAGGGATCCGGCGAGCCAGAGGCAGCCCATGGCCACCGACCAGGCGGCGAAGGAACGCGGCGGCTTCGCGCGGGCCTCGCGCAGCCAGGGCCTGCCCGCGACCACGAGCCCGGCGGCGTAGCCGGCCACGCCGAAGGCGGCCAGGGGCGGCGGGGCGAGCAGTGCGGCGGCGACGGCTGCGGCGAGGCCTGCGAGCAGGACGGGAAGGGCGGTGCGCCCGGCCCGTTCCGCGCCGTCCACCACCCGGGTGCGCAGCATCGTCGGCCACAGGGTGATGAGCGTTCCGGCCACGGTGAGGCCGATCCAGCCGAGCAGGTTGATCATCTTGTGCGCGATCAGCAGCCGGTCGGAGAGATCACCGGCGAGATCGCCGCGGGCCATGACGACACCGAGCCCGGCACCTGCGGGCAGCAGGGCGGAGGCGGCTATGTAGTAGCGCACGGTCATGGCGAATCGGCCGGGCAAGGCCCGGCGCAGGAGCCGGACCAGCCACACGGCGTGGGCGGTGACCGCGGCCGCGACCAGGCATCCGCCGGCGAGGACGGCGGGCCACCGCCCGCTGAGCATGCCGCCGATCACGGCTACGGCTCCGGCGTTCAGGCAGGCCAGCCGCAGAGCCGCCGGGGCGCCCCGGTTCGCCTCGGGCAGCCGGAGCACCGACGCGGCGAAGTGCCCCGACCAGATGACGACGGCATTGGTGACGGCACCGAGCAGCAGGACGTGGACGAGCAGCCAGTAGGAATGCGGCAGGAAGTGGTGGGCCGCCGCGACCGCGGCGAACAGTCCGAGCCAGGCGACCACGATCGCGTTCACGCCGAGGTGCCAGAGGGCGCGCGGTGATCGTCCCGGCGGCTTCGGAGCGGGTCCGCTCGCCGTGGAGGGAGACAGCTGTGTGGTCACCGGGGGTTCCTCGGGTGGTCGGAGACGGTCGCCGCGCCTGTGTCGGCGGGCCTGGGCCGGGCGGGGGTCCGTGTCGCCGAGGATGCGCGTCGGGTGGCGGTCACCGACGCGGTCGCCGCCGTCAGGACGAACAGCAGGACGGCGGCGATGTTGAGCGCCCCGCCCAGCTGCCACGCCCCTCTGACATCACGGAGGTCACCGATCACCACGCGCAGGGTCAGGGAGAGGTGCAGCAGCCAGGCCGCCACCGCGAGCGCCGGGTGGTACGGCAGGGGGCGACGCAGCACCGCGGGCAGGATCACCGGAGCGTGGGCCATGATCATCGACATGACGAAGCCAAGGAAGACGGCGTGCACCACCGCGTCGTAGCGGGTGCCGTCGGCGACCGGCCCGACCAGCAGCCACAGGGTGCCGGCGAGGCCCAACCACGCGTAACCGGCGAGCAGGCACGCCGCGGTGAAGCGGGGCAGTCCGGTGGAGCGCAGCAGACGGCGGGCGACATCGTGCACGACGAGCCAGGCGACCAGCGCGAGCAGGGCGGCGCCCAGAAGCAGGGTGCCCGTCGCGGGCCACATGAGGCTGGTGACGACGCCGATGACCACGGTGCCGACGCAGCCCAGGAAGGTCTGTTCCGCCGAGGGTGCCAGAGCGCCCACCCGGGCGAGTTCCAGCCGCTCCCCCGCGATGGTCAGAACGAGGAACGCGACCAGCCAGGGCAGCAGCCGCGGGACGTCGAGTCCACCCAGCCACAGCAGTGCCGCGCCGAGCGCCGACACGGCGCCCGCGGCCTGCGCGAGCAGGGCGGCACTCGGCTGCCGGTGCCAGAAGCGCACGTACAGAGCGTTCAGGGCGGCGCATCCGGCGACGAGCAGCAGCCGCGGGACGGCCAGGTCGAGCGGGCTGAGCAGAAGCAGGCCCCCGGCGCCGAGGCAGGCGGGGGCGAGGTATGGCCAGCGGCCGCCCAGGGCGACCGCACGTTCCAGTGCCACCAGCGTGCCGACGAAGCCGAGCACCATCAGCACCCCGTGGACCTTCGGCAGCCGGTCGCTGGTGACGGGGGCGGGGAGTCCGAGCAGGATGAGGGCGGCGTCGAGGCCGGAGAGCAGGCAGAGGCCGGCGGCCAGCAGCAGAGGCGCCCGGCGGGTGCCCGCGCGCCGGGCGGCGCGGCCGGCGGCGGGGGTCACTCGTGGTCCCCGGGCGTGGTGAGCTGGTGCGGGTGCTGTCTCGCGTCCGGGGCCGCCGGCCCGGTGGCCGTGTCCAGATGGAGCAGGCAGGCGTCGGGTTCGGCGAACGGAAACAGCTCGATGTCCTGGGCTGCCTCGCTCAGGGCGCCGAGGCCGGCCCGGGCCAGCCCTTCGTGGACGCCGCAGATGACGCCGGGGTGCTCGCGGGCCGCCTCGACGAAGGGGCAGCTCCGCAGTCGGACCCGGTGCGTGCGCTCGTCCGCCTCCGGTGCGAAGCCGATCTCCCCGAGAAGGTGCAGCAGTCTTTTCCGCGCTTCCTCGGGATCCGCAGTCGGCTCCTGCCCGGCGGTCAGGATGCGTCCCCAGTCCTCGCCCGCGGCGAGCGCGTCCCCGCGCGGATCGGCGCTGGAGCGGGCGATCTGGGCGGCGAGTACGGCGGCGAGCCCGGCGTACTCCCGTGCGGGGGACGCCTGCGGCGGGCGTGCCCGGTAGCGCCAAGCGGGACGGCCTCGTCCCGAGGGTGCGGACCGTTCGCGTACGGCGAGACCGTCGTCCACCAGGGCGTCCAGGTGTTCGCGGACGGTGTTGGCGTGCAGCACGCACACCTGCGCGAGCGCCATGGCGGTCACGGGGGCGGCCTGACCGCGCAAATGCTGCAGGACACCGCGGCGCTGCCGGGACAGCGGCAGGCGGTTGGATCCGCTGCCGGGGAGCGGACCGTTATTTTCCACGGACATGTCCGTACTATATCGCGGGCATCAACCCGAACCGCCCGGGGATGGGCTGTCGACCGCTGAGCAGGCACCTCTCGGACATGCCGTGCGCGGCGGGGTACGGCGCGCTCTCCTCGGCGGCCGCGTGCGGCAGGAGTCGGCGGTCGCGGAAGGCCACAAGACCCACGTGGGTGATCTCGGCGTTCGAGGCGCGGTTCGCGGCAGTGCGCAGCACAGCAGCGCGTCCGGCCTGGACGGGTGACCGGACCGGGAGCACGCCGCGCCTGCCGCGGCCCCCGAGCCCGAGAACGTGGCCGACAGCCGGACGCGACTCGTCCTCGCAATTCCCGGCCGCCCGTGGCCTGCAGCGCGGTACACCAGAGATCGGCGCCTGGGCCGGGTGGTCCCCCCGCAGCACCGTCCGCTCTGCCCTCGACCACGATCCCGAACAGGGCGGAACGGCCCCTCGAAGCGAGCGATCCGACCCAGTGCCCTGCGCCGCGCACTCATCCGGCCATCGACAGACCCCTGAGTGCCCTCCCGGCGATCTCGTCGACCGGCCCGACGGCCTCAACAGTCAGCAGGATGTCCGCGTAGTGGTCGAGCAGAGGGGCGGTCCGGTGTTCGTAGACCCGCTGCCGATAGCGGATGACCTCCTTGGTGTCATCCGGCCGACCCCGCTTCAGCAGCCGCGTCTCCAGGACCTCTTCGGGAGCGGTGAACTCCAGTACGGTGTTCAGCTCGGCCCCGTCGGCATCCAGGATGGCGGCGAGTTCCCGCGCCTGCGGCACAGTGCGCGGAAAGCCGTCGAGGAGGAAGCCGCGCTGGGTGTCCGGTTGCTCCAGCCGTCGGCGGAGCATGCCGCCGGTGACGTGATCGGGTACGAGCTCGCCCTTGTCCAGGTACCGTCCCGCCTCCCGCCCCAGAGGCGTCCGGCGGGCCACATGCTCGCGGAACAAGTCGCCGCTGGAGACGTGGGGAACGCCGAGTCTCCGGCTGAGGATGGCCGCTTGGGTACCCTTGCCCACTCCGGGAGGGCCGATGAGGACGAGTCGCATCAGGGCGTGCCTGCCTTCCGGTCTTCGCGCCGTCGGCGCGTTGATGGACCCGGATCAGGGTCGGGTCTCGGTCTTCGGGTAGGGCTCGGCTCTTTTTTGTGTTCGCCGAATTCGGGGTTCGGTGTGAGCGACATGTGCCCTCCCGGGAGGGCATGAGTCCACAACGTGAGCGGAACCTGATTTCACTGCTTCCTTGGCCGACAGCGCTGTCGTAGAAGCCACGAACCAAGCTAGGGGCGCGAGCCCGGGGGCGGCACCTGTCCGATCAGACGGGAAATGGGGCCGATCGGCCCAGTGCTCCCGCGAGGTCATCGTGGAAAATGAAGGGCTGTGCCCGCCCGACGACAGGGGAGCCACATGGCGCAGCGCAGCGATCTCCGGCGGCTCAGGGCTGCGCTGGAGGGCGAATGGTCCCGCCTGGTGCCGCGTCTGAAGGACGCTGATACGACGCCCGGCGGTGGCCAGGCGCTGCGCCATGAGGTGACCGAGTCCTGGGCGCGCTCGCTGATCAGTGTGGACCCCGGCCGGGAGCAGGCTCCGGCCTCCGACGGGGATGCGGTGCACCAGCGCTGGACGGGATCACCGCTGCGCCGGCCGGTCGACGGCCTCGCCGACGCGCTGCGCAGCGTCGCCGACGACGCCGGATTCATCACCGCGGTCACCGACGAGTCCGGGACGATCCTGTGGACATACGGCGGACGGACCATGCGGCGACGGGCCGAGCGGGTCAACTTCGCGCCCGGCGGGAGGTGGGACGAGCAGGCCATGGGCACCAACGCCCTGTCCCTTGCACTGCGCACCGGCCGCCCCCACACCGTCTTCTCCGCCGAACACCTGGTGACGGCACTGCACGGCTGGGTCTGCTATTGCGCGCCCCTCCACGGCCCCGACGGCCAGGTCCTCGGCGTCCTGGACCTGTCCACCACCTGGGACCGCTCGAACCCGCTGGCCATGTCCACTGTGCGCGGTCTGGCGTCCGCCATCGAGGCCGGGCTCCGCACCGAACCCCCCCTTCGCCCCGGTGAAGATGAGCCCCGGATACGGCTCAACTGCCTGGGCACCGACAAAGCCACGCGAGAGGGCGTACCCCTTCTCCTGCGGCCACGGCAGCTGGAGATCCTCACGCTCCTCGCGCTGGAACCGGACGGATACACACCGGAACGGCTCCGCGAGGCCCTGTACGGCGACCGTGCCGTCACCGCCTCCACATTCAAGGCGGAGATCTCCCATCTGCGCCGGGCCCTCGGAGGAGGCATCGCCACCCGCCGTTACGCGCTGACCACGCCCGTCTCCTGCGATGCCGCCGATGTGCTGCGGGCGCTGGAGAACGGCGACACGGCGACGGCACTGCGTCTCTACCGCGGCCCGCTGCTGCCCCGGTCCGAGGCGCCCGGGATCGAGGAGTGGCGCACCCACCTGGAAGTGGCCGTACGTGAGGCGGTCCTGGCGAGCACAAGCCCGGAGCATGCCCTGCGCTACGGCGGGCGGGCGCCGTACGACGCGGAGGTGCACGAGCACGCGCTGCGCCTGTTCGGTCCGGGGGACGCACGCCGGGCGATCGCGGCCGGCCGGCTGACCACCGCCCTGCGCGACTGACACCCCGCGCCAACCTCACGCCAACCTCGCAAGGCGACGGTGAGGCGGACCACGACGGCGTGGGCCGTCGTACCACTGTCACTCACCATCGCCCACCGAGGAGAGCCGCCATGGAGTACGCACAGCCGGGAACGGACGGCAGCATCGTCAGCTTCGCCCCGCGTTACGAAAACTTCATCGGCGGCGACTGGGTCGCCCCCGTCGAGGGCCGGTACTTCAAGAACACCTCGCCGGTGAACGGAAAGGTGTTCTGCGAGGTCGCCCGTTCCTCCTCCGCCGACATCGAACTCGCGCTGGACGCCGCCCACGCCGCAGCGGACCGCTGGGGCCGCACCTCCATCGCCGAGCGGGCGGGCCTCCTCAACCGGATCGCGGACCGGATCGAGGAGAACCTCCAGAAGATCGCCGTCGCCGAGACCTGGGAGAACGGCAAGCCGGTCCGCGAGACGCTGAACGTCGACATCCCGCTCGCCGTCGACCACTTTCGCTACTTCGCGGGCGTGGTGCGCAGCCAGGAGGGCACGATCGGCGAGATCGACGAGGACACGATCGCCTACCACTTCCACGAGCCGCTGGGCGTGGTCGGCCAGATCATCCCGTGGAACTTCCCCATCCTCATGGCCGCCTGGAAGCTCGCCCCGGCCCTGGCGGCGGGCAACTGCGTAGTCATCAAGCCGGCCGAACAGACCCCGGTCAGCCTGCTGGTGGTCATCGAACTGATCGCCGATCTCCTCCCGCCCGGCGTGCTCAACGTGGTCAACGGCTTCGGCGTCGAGGCCGGCAAGCCCCTCGCGTCCAGCCCGCGCATCGCCAAGATCGCGTTCACCGGTGAGACCACCACCGGACGCCTGATCATGCAGTACGCGAGCGAGAACATCATCCCGGTCACCCTGGAGCTGGGCGGCAAGAGCCCGAACATCTTCCTGCCGGACGTCACGGCCGCCGACGACGCCTACCTGGACAAGGCAGTCGAGGGCTTCGTCATGTTCGCGGTCAACCAGGGCGAGGTGTGCACCTGCCCCTCCCGGGCCCTGATCGCCTCCTCGATCTACGACGAGTTCATGGCCCGCGCCATCGAGCGCACCAAGGCCATCAAGAGCGGCAACCCGCTCGATCCCGAGACCATGATCGGCGCCCAGGCCAGCGTGGACCAGTTCGAGAAGATCCTGTCGTACATCGACATCGGCAAGAAGGAGGGCGCCGAACTGCTCACCGGCGGCGCCCCCCGCACCGTCGACGGTCTGGAAGGCGGCTACTACATCGAGCCGACCGTCTTCAAGGGCACCAACGACATGCGGATCTTCCAGGAGGAGATCTTCGGCCCGGTCGTCTCGGTCACCACCTTCGACTCCCCCGAGGAGGCCGCGAAGATCGCCAACGACACCCCCTTCGGTCTCGGGGCCGGAGTGTGGTCCCGCAACGGCAACCTCGCCTACCGGCTCGGCCGCGAGATCAAGGCCGGACGCGTGTGGACCAACTGCTACCACGCCTATCCCGCCCACGCCGCCTTCGGCGGCTACAAGGGATCCGGCATCGGCCGCGAGACCCACAAGATGATGCTCGACCACTACCAGCAGACGAAGAACCTCCTGGTCAGCTACTCGGAGCAGAAGCTCGGATTCTTCTGATGGGCGCCGCCCGTGTCAGTCGCGTCGAACTCACGGCGGCAGCCGAGGACTTGGTGCGGCAGCTGACGGCTCAGCACGGTCCGCTGATGTTCCACCGGTCCGGGGGGTGCTGCGACGGCAGCGCCCCCATGTGCTACCCGTGCGGCGAGTTCCGCGTCGGCGCCGCGGACGTCCTCCTCGGCCACGTCACGGGCGGCACCCCGTTCTGGATGAGCGCCAACCAGTACGCGTACGGGCGGCACACCCACCTCACCGTGGACGTGGTCCCCGGCGGGCCGGGGCAGCGGCTTCTCCCTGGAGGCGCCTGAAGGCGTCCGGTTCCTGCTCCGCTCCCGGCTGCTCAGCCGCGAGGAGTTGGAGCGCATGGAGGCGGAGCCACCGCTGCCCACGGGGGCAGCGGTGACCGGATGACCCGGCGGCAGGTCGGCACCCGGGTCTCCGGCGGTCACCACTGCCGACGCCGGCAGTGGTGACGGCGGTGCCGAACGTCCAGGCGTCCGGCACCCCGCAGCCGCCTCTGGTTCGGGCAACCCGTCCGCCCGGAGCACGGCGGACAGCACACGACCAGTGCCCTGGCAGCCGTCCTCTTCGCTGCGGCCTTGTCCTCTCCCCTCCGGGCGGAGGACCGTCACGGCCGGAGCAGGTCAAGGGACTGTCGGGCCACGAAAAGCCCCGAATCGGCCTTTTCTCCTCGCAGTTGGTCGGACGGAGCCTGCCAGCGAGCGCCCGTACCAGGCGGCGTCACTCCCCGTAGAGGCCAGTGCCATGGTTGCCGTATCCGTAGAGTTCCAACTGCTGGTTTTCGCGGGCGCGTTGTACGACACGGCCCGCCTGCCGACCCGCCAGATCCACCTCGGCACCGACCGCAGCGACAAGCTGCTCTTCCCTGTCGGACGGGTGCCTCGCGCCGCCTCCGCACGTTCAGGTCGCGTGGAGGCGGCGCGTTCCTCCGGGCAAGCGCCGCCCGGCCCAGCCTGCGGAGTCAGGTGCGCTCGTTGGACACGCCGGCGGAGTCGAAGGTGGCCATGTCGCGCAAGGCACGGACTGCCGCCTGCACCAGCGGCAGGGCCAGCAGGGCGCCGGTACCTTCGCCAAGCCGCAACCCCAGGTCAAGCAGGGGATGCAGCCCGAGATGCTGCAGGGCGATGGTATGCCCGGGCTCGACCGAGCGGTGTCCGGCCACACAGGCGGCCAGGGCGTCGGGGGACAGCGAGGCCGCGATCAGAGCCGCCGAAGAGGCGATCACACCGTCCAGGATCACCGGGACCCGGTGGGCGGCGGCGCCCAGCACGAACCCGGCGATCGCGGCGTGTTCCAGGCCGCCGACCGCCGCTACCACCCCGACCGGGTCGTGCAGGTCCGGCTGGTGCAGCGCGAGGGCCCGGCGCACCACGTCCGCCTTGTGCCGTCGGGTCGTCTCGTCGATTCCCGCTCCGTGCCCGGTGACGCCGTCCGGATTCGCCCCGGTGAATGCGGCGATCAGCGCCGCGGACGCGGTGGTGTTGGCGATGCCCATGTCACCGGTGAGCAGGCAGCGGCAGCCGTCGTCGACGAGTTCTGTGGCCACGCCGATCCCGGTCTCGATCGCGCGGACGGCCTCCTGTCGCGTCATCGCCAGGCCGCGCGTCATGTCCGCGGTCCCACCCCGGACCCTACGTCGCATCAGCGTGCCCGGGGCAGCGTCCCAGGCGGGCATCGGCGTGGCGACGCCCACGTCCACCACGACCACCCTGGCGCCGGTCTGTGCCGCCAGGGCGTTCACGGCGGCACCCGAAGCCAGGAAGTTGGCGACCATCTGGGTCGTCACCTCCTGCGGCCAGATGCTGACGCCCTGGGCATGGACACCGTGATCGGCGGCGAAGACGGCCACCGCGGCCGGTTCCGGCAGCGGTGGGGGACAACTCCCGGCCAGACCTGCCAGTCGGACCGATGTGTCCTCCAGCAGTCCCAGCGATCCGGGCGGTTTGGTCAGCCGGTTCTGACGGTCACGGGCGGCGGCGAGTGAGTCCGCGTCTGCGGGGGTGATGGCGGCCAGGGTGCGCTCAAGCCGCAGGCCGACGACGGGATCGGTGCCGTCGGCAGGGCCGGCAGCGGGCGAACGGGTTGGATCGGAGCCGGATGAGGACATCACGAAGGAAAACCTTCCGCTGTCGGCGGTTCTCCACGCCGCCGTGACGGGCCGCGCCCGGGCGGAATGTGCCTGGCTGCGGGACGGCCGGAATATCCTGGCTCCCGGATCTCGGTACCAGGCCGCCTGTACAGCCTGAGCACCGGCGCCGGCTCCCGGCCTTCCCAGCGGCCGACTCGCACCGGCTGCCAGTGGCCATCAGCGGGAGGTGGCTCCCCGGTCACAGTGGCGGGCCCGCCCCGGACTTGGGCCATCAGGCCCGCACCGGCGTTCCTCCGCATCCGTCACCGGCATCGTGCCATATGGCGCCGGAGGCGGACAGCCGCCCCCGGCATTCTGATCTGCACAGCCGGGCGCACAGGCGGCACCACGCGGGCCTCAGGCCCTGCGGGCAAGCGACCCCGAGGCTCGACTCGGAGCTGCAGACGGGCGCCTTGCCGCCTCAAGCCCGGCCCTCTCCGGTAGCGGCCCCGCACAACGAGGGGCCCCCGGCGCCAACTTACGATTCCGTAGGTTACGCTCTCGTAAGTTACGAGACCGTAGGTTTACGGATACGAAGGCCCGGATCCGAGTTTCGTCTCACCCGGTCCGGCCGCGACGTTTGCGAGGACTCCATGAGTGCACCCCGGACGACGACCGGTCTGCCGTGGCTGATCCAAGGCGGAATGGGTGTGGGGGTGTCCGGCTGGCGGCTTGCCCGGGCGGTCGCGCGCACCGGGCAGCTGGGGGTCGTCTCCGGCACCGCTCTCGACACTCTGCTGATCCGCGTACTCCAGAGCGGCGACCCGGGCGGTCACCTCAGGCGGGCGCTGGCCGCCTTCCCCGTACCGGAACTCGCCGACGCCCTGAGGGAGCGCTACTTCGTCGAGGGTGGGATCGGAACCGGTGAACGGTTCGCGGCCACCCCCATGATGACGGCCGACGAGGCGTGTCCTGCCCGATCGCTGACCGTTGTCGCCAACTTCTGCGAGGTCTGGCTCGCCAAGGAGGGCCATGACGGACCGGTCGGCGTCAACTACCTGGAGAAGGTCCAACTCGCCACCCTCCCGGCCATGTTCGGCGCGATCCTGGCGGACGTGGACCACATCCTGGTCGGCGCCGGCATCCCCGCGCAGATCCCCAGGATCGCCACCGGGCTCGCCCGGCTGGAGCCGGTCACCGCGCGGGTGGACGTGGAGGGCGACGGGCAGCCCCTCGAGCTGCGCTTCGATCCCGCCTCGGTGCTGCGCGGAGCGAAGCCGGGCCGTGTCGTCCCCCTGCGCCGCCCCGGCGTCCTGGCCATCGTCTCGTTGCCGGCGCTGGCCGCGTACCTGAACCGCGACGAGGAGACCAGGCCGGACGGATTCGTCGTCGAGGGCCACAGCGCCGGCGGCCACAGCGCCCCGCCGCGCGGGCCGCTGAGCCTGGACGAGCACGGTGATCCCGTCTACGGCCCCAGGGACGTCCCGGACTTCGCGAAAATGACCCGCCTCGGTCTGCCGTTCTGGATCGCCGGCGGTCAGTGCGGCCCGGAGCGGCTCCGCGAGGCCAGGGCGGCCGGGGCGGCCGGTGTCCAGCTCGGTAGTGTCTTCGCACTCTGCGAGGAGTCGGGTATGGACGCGGGGTTGCGGCGACGGCTGATGGACCGTGCGCTGGCCGGCGGGCTGACGGTGCACAACGATCCGGCGGCCTCCCCGACCGCGTTCCCGTTCAAGGTCGCCGACCTGCCCGGCACCCTGGCCGACCCCGCTGTCGGTGCCGACCGCGCCCGCGTCTGCGACCTCGGCTATCTGCGTACGCCCTACCGCACCCCTCGCGGCACCATCGACTACCGCTGCCCCGCGGAGCCCCGCGCGGCGTACGTCCGCAAGGGCGGCGACGCCGAGCGGACCGAAGGGCGGCAGTGTCTGTGCAACGGGCTGCTCGCCACTGTCGGGTTCGGGCAGCGACGCCCGCGGGGCGTCGTGGAACCGCCTGTCGTCACCATCGGCCAGGACCTGGACTTCCTGCGGCACATCGCCCCCGACGGCAGCACGTACAGCGCCGAGACGGTGGTGCGGTGGATGTCCGCGGGACTGACCGAGGCCGTCGGCGCCCGCACGTGAGCAAAGACGCAGGGGCCCACGCGCCCCCTGCGTCTCCCTTGCTGCGGCCGACGCCGGGCGACACCCGCACCACTGGCCCGGTGTGGGTGATGGCGGAAGGGCCTGGGCGTCGGGCGCGGCCGGCCGGGCTGGAGGCGCTTTCGCAGGCGGGGAGCCACCCCTCATCCGTCATCGGACGCGGCGCCCCTGGCTGGCTGGTCGTCGAGAGGCACGAAACACTGGACGCCAGTGAGCAGGTACGTGCCCTGCGGACGGGGCCGCCGCTGACAGACCTCGACCCCGGCATGCGCACCCTGCTCCGGCTGCTCCACCACCTGGACGACGCGCCGCTGCTCCCCATCGAGCACTCCGCCGACCTCTTCGACTACCTCACCCCCGTGCTGGTGGACCATCCGCTGTACCGGGAGGTCCGTGACCTGCTCGACGCGGAAACCGACCAGGTCACCGGCCGGACTGCACGAGGCGAACGCGCTCAAGTCCCGGGGCCACGCCCTGATCAGGAGTGGCCGCATTCCCCAAGCCCTCCAGGAGATCCCAAGAAGCCAGGGCCGGCTGGCTGCGCGGCGACGCGCTCGAGGGCGGCCTGATCATGCTGCTCCTGTGCGCGCCTCTACAGCGAACGCGCACTGGCCATCGCCGTCGGCGCCGGCACCCAATGCTCCTGCGGCGGTCGTCGAATTCTGGCGGGCGATGCCGCCGGCAAGGTCAGCACGGCCCCACCGGCCGCGGTACTCCCTCGCTGTCAGCGTTCACCGCGCGATCCACTGGTGTGGGCGAAGCGTCCCCCGGTGTTATTCAATGAGGTGTGCGGTCAGGGATCTCGGGGCCCCGTCGCACGGGTCCGAGTAACGACCCCGGCGCTGCGCCGGGGATTGCTGAAAGAGTCGCATGGACTCCACGCCCTCCCCCTCGTCCTCATCGCCGTTCGACCTGGTCAGCAGCGCCCTGGGGCGCTACATCTCGCGCGGCGGATCGGCAGCGGCCGCCGGTCCTGCCAACGCGCAGGGCGACCGCACCACCCATCAACGCGTACCCGACAACCCGGCAGCCGACCGTCAGGATCAGATTCTCGGCGTGGTCAACCTGGACAGTGATCTGACAATCACCCGCTGCAATCTGGACGCCGCCGTATTCGCGGGTCTGGACGCCGTGGCCGGGAGTTCTTTCGCCGATCTCCTGCCCCCCGGGGACGTACCGACGGTCACACGGCGGTTGCGGCAGGTCCTGGAGATCGGTGAGGCGCACGTCGCCCGGATCCAGCGCCTGCGGCGCGGCGACGGGTCGGAACTGGTGGTCTCGATGAGCATCCTGCCCGCCGCGGCGCCTCAGGAGGGCTTGACCGTCTCCCTGATCGCCATGGCCAGGAGGCTGCACCTGTACGCCGCCGAGACCGCGATCGGCACCTCGCTGGACATCGGCGAGACCGCGCAGTCGCTGGCGGAGTCCCTGCTGGCTTGGGGAGACGTGGCCGCCGTCGACCTCGACTTCGCCGTGTGGACGGGCGAGGGAGTCACCGAGCAGGCGCAGGGGCGCATCCGGCTACGGCGGGCAGCCCTGGTCCCGGACCGGGCGTGGCCCGAGGGTTACGTGACTCCGGGCGGCGATCTTCCGAGCGACGCGAGTCGCCTGCTGGCGCAGGCGGCACGGCGGGACGATGCCCCGCAGGCCATCGTCATACCGGACCGGGAGGCGGTCGAGCGGCTGCTCGGCAGTCCGCGAGTGATCCGTGCCCTGGTGCCCGGTGACCGGTCGGCAAGTGTGGCGTGCATACCGCTGGTCTTGGACGGCGAGCCGCCCGTCGTGCTGGGCGTGGCGGAGGTCTGGCGGCGGGCGGACTGCCCCTTCCACGACAGCGAGTTGTTCGACCTGCAGGAACTGGTGGCCCGCACCGCCCATCACGTCGACCTGGCCCGTCAACACCAGCGCGAGCACACTCAGGTGCTGGCGTTGCAGCGCCGGCTGCTGCCCCGGGCAGGCGGCCAGACCATTGAGATCGCCAGTGTCTACCAGCCCGCCGCCCCCGACAGCGCGGGCGTCGGCGGCGACTGGGTGAACAGCTTCCCGCTGCCGGACGGCCGTACCGCGCTGGTAGTCGGTGACGTCGTCGGGCACGGCCTGGGAGCGGCGGCAACCATGGGCCAGCTGAGCATGGAGGCACGCGCGCTGCTGTCCGCGGGGCTGGCACCCGACGAGGTGCTGGAGCACCTGGACGAGACCGTCACCCTGCTGGACGACGCGGAGTCCGGACTGGCGGCCGGCTACAGCGCCCTCGGCTCTTCCTGCTGCATCGCCCTCTACGACCCGGTCAGCCACCACGTGGCGCTCTCCAGCGCCGGCCACCTCCCCCCGGTCCTGGTGCTTCCGAACGGCCACGCGAGCCCGCTCGCGCCCAGCCCTCACCCCGGCCTGGGCGCCGAGTTCGCGCTGCGGGAGCCGTTCGAGGTGCACACGTTCGGCGCGCCCCCGGGCTCCCTGCTCGCCCTCTACACCGACGGCCTGGTGGAGGATCCGACCCTGTCGATCGACGAGGGCATCAGCAGGCTCGTGGATGCCGTGTCCACGGTGCACCCCTGGGACGCCCTGCAACAGGCCGCACGGCACGTCGTCTCCGCGCTGGCGCCCGTGCGTCGGCGCGACGACGTGACCCTGCTGCTCGCGCGCATGATCGGCTACCGCAAGGGGGACACCGCGACCTGGCGGCTGCCCGCCCGCGAGGACGCGCCGGCCCGTGCCCGCGCGCACGTCTCCGCGCTGCTGCGGCAATGGCACACCAGGGGCGACGTCCAAGACGACGTCGCGCTGCTGGTCAGCGAACTGGTCACGAACGCGGTGCGCTTTGCCGCCGGTCCCATCACGGTACGACTGATCAGAGCCGGTCACGGCCTGCTGTGCGAGGTGGGAGACACCGGCAACGGCAGGCCACGTCTGAGCCGTGGCGGCCTCCTCGATGACGGCGGGCGTGGCCTGCACGTCGTGCACAGGCTCACCACCCGGTGGGGGGTGCGATGGACGGACACCGGCAAGGTGGTCTGGGCGGAAGTCGCAAGGTGACGCTGCTGCGCATGGGCCTGTGGCGGCTGTCGGAGGCGGTGGTGGGGCGCGGCCGGCGTACGCGAGTGCGGCGACGGCAGGGGCGGCGTGCGCGTCAGCCGGCGCCACCGACGGTACGGACGGCGCCCTCAGCGGTACCGGTGGCGTGACCGGTGATGCGGGCGGCCCGTTTGCCGGTACGGGGGGCGCGGGCTTGCACTACAGCCACTCCCCTTCCAGGGCGGTGGCGGTGAGGCCCGGTGCCGCCGCGTACAGGACGGCGCGATTGCCCGACTTCTGCCCGGCGTCGTGCGCCCGCCTCAGGATGTCGAACACGGCGGCGCCTCCGCGGTTGCCGCTGGTGTAGCTGTCCCGGCTGTAGTCCAGCAGCCCCGACGGCCACGCGTCGGGCATCGTCTGCTCCATGTACTCCAGCACCCGGGTCCCGCCGGGGTGCGCGAGCAGCACGTCGGGGTGCCAGGAGTCGGGGTCGTCCTGGTAACGGACGCGCAGCCACTCCCACATCGCGGTGACCGTCTCCTGTACGGCGCGCGGCCCGCGCCGGTCCATCACGAAGTGGGTGCCGTCCGCCCGCGTATCCAGGCGGTGCAGGTCTTGGGTGCCTGGCAGAGTGTGATGCCAGGCGGCGTCCAGCCGCAGCACCGACTCGCGCCTCGGACGGCCCGTGACCACCGCGGCGACCGCCGTGTCCGCAAACAGCAACCGGACGATCAGGGACTCGAGGGTGTCGTCCGCGGGCTGGTAGGTCGTGCTCAGCGCCTCCGCGATCACGACCAGGACCACCCGTTCGGGGTCCGCGGCCACGAGATCCGCCGCCAGCGCCAGGGAGCGGGTCCCGGCGACACAGGCCCACTGCGTAGCCGGCAGCAGCATCACGTCGTTGCGGAGCGAGAGCTTGTTGGCCAGGGCGATGTCCAGACCCGGCAGCGCCGGGGTGGTGGAGTGACTGGTGATCAGGCAGTCGATGTCCGCGGCGTCCAGCCCGGCGATCTGCAGGGCCCCGCGCGCGGCACGCTCCCCGTAGGACTGCACGGCCTCCCAGGCCGGCGCCGTGCGCTCCTGGACGGTCTGCGGCGCGGGTATCGCCTCGAGGGCGGCGATCACGCGGTCCACGTCCTGCTGGGTGAACCCGTCGCGTGCCAGCGCCTTTTGGGCGGTCCCCGTGCCGACAGCCCGCAGACCGCTGCCGTTGCCGGGCGCGACGGCGGTCTCCAGCGGCAGCATCCACCCGCGGGTCTCGATGCCCGTACTGGCCGCGATGCCGTCGATCCGCGGAGCCCACGCCGCGTGCGGGTGCCGGTCGCGCACCTCCGCCACGATCTGGCCGGTCTCCACGGCGTGCTCACCGTGTATCACGGCAGGGGGACAGAGATAAGCGGCCATGATGGGCACCTTTCCAGGGGAACAAGGAGGAACGTCACGAGGGCTGCGTCATGGGCCGCTTTGGAACTTCGCGCCCATGCCGATGGGCTCCGCTTCGGGAGTCGCCATCCCTGTCGAGCATGGACGCCAAATGGACATTTCCGCTGTGACCAAGACAACTTGGGCGGCCCTTGGAGGGTGTGATACGGCACACACCGCCGAAACAGGGGCCCTCAGAGCGGTTCCACAGGCCGTACCTGACTTACCGTCACCTACCGCTTCGACGACGGGCACGCACAAGCCACCGGACCGACCGAGCACGGAGTGGCCGACGCCGGCTGCGCGGATCGTGAGCCCACGGACCCCACCCGCTGTCGGCCGGCTTTTCGACCGTGGGGGGGCAAAGGCCCTCGGACGTGGTCGAGAAGGCCCGCCGATCGGGGTCGGTCGCCTCATGGTGCGACAACCGGGTGCGGACAGGGTATCGAGCCGCGCCTCCCCATTGGCGGTCGAGTCGTCGCGGGACTCCGAGCGGCCAAGGCCCGCAAGCCATCCAGCGGCTCGGCCTTTACAGCCATAGCCGGAGCCCTCGGGCCCACCGGTCCTACGAACGACCGGATCAGGCCCACGTGTGAAAGGCAGGACAGCCCAAAGGTCTTCGGCGACTTCGCCGACCTGCGGAAATGGGCGACCGGGCCGGCCGGGGCGCCGAGAGTCCCTTCCTCTGATACATCGGCGTACCCCTGCTGGTGGGACTCGGAGTCGCACTCACCATGCCCGAAGAAACGAGAGACAGCTCCTGGAACAGTCGCCTAACGCACCAGGCAGGGGCGTTTGGCGTCGAACTTCCAGCCAGGGACGAGATATTGCATGGTGAGGGCATCGTCGCGGGCCCCCAATGCCTTCTCCCGGTAGAGGTCGTGGGCCGCGAGGAGGCGGTCCATGTCGAGGTGGACACCAAGGCCCGGCGCGTCCGGGACGGCGATCTCACCGCCGACGATGCGCGGTGGGGCGGTGGTGAGCCGTTCCAGGCCTTCCTGCCAGATCCAGTGTGTGTCCAGGGCGTTGTACTCGCCGGGGGCCGCGGCCCCACAGTGGGTCACCATGGCCAGGGAGATGTCGAAGTGGTTGTTGGAGTGGCAGCCCCAGGTCAGGCCCATCGCGTTGCACAGCTGCGCCACGCGCACAGAGCCCTGCATGGTCCAGAAGTGCGGGTCGGCCAGCGGGATGGAGACCGACTGGAGGGCCAGGGCGTGTGCCATTTGACGCCAGTCGGTGGCGATCATGTTGGTCGCGGTGGGCAGGCCGGTGGCGCGGCGGAACTCGGCGAGGATCTCCCGTCCGGAGTAGCCGCCCTCGGCTCCGCAGGGGTCCTCGGCGTAGGCGAGCGTGCCGACGAGGGGACGGCACAGCTCGATCGCCTCGCGCAGTGACCACGCGCCGTTCGGGTCCAGAGTGATACGGGCCTCGGGGAAGCGGTTCTTCAGCGCCCGTACGGCCTTGACCTCCTCCGGGCCCTCCAGGACGCCGCCCTTGAGCTTGAAGTCCCGGAAGCCGTAGCGATCGTAGGCCGCCTCGGCCTGACGGACGATCGCCTCCGGGGTCAGGGCCTCTTCGTGCCGGATCCGGTGCCAGTCCACCGGGGAGTCGGGTTCACGGACGTACTCCAGGTCGGTGCGGTCCGGATCGCCGACGTAGAAGAGGTACCCCAACACCCTTACCGAGTTCCGCTGTTGGCCGTCGCCCAGGAGCGCCGCCACGGGCACGTCGAGGTGCTGGCCGAGGAGGTCGAGCAGCGCCGACTCGACGGCGGTGACCGTGTGGACGGTGGTCCGCAGGTCGAAGGTCTGGGCGCCCCGTCCGCCGGCGTCGCGGTCGGCGAACCGGTCGCCGATCTCGCGCAGGACACGCTTGTAGTCGCCCACCTTCGCCCCGACGACCAGCGACTCGGCGTCACGCAGCGTCTGCGTGATCCTCTCCCCGCCGGGCACCTCCCCCAGCCCCGTACGGCCCTCGGAGTCCTTGAGGACGACGATGTTGCGGGTGAAGTACGGGCCGTGGGCGCCGGAGAGGTTCAGCTCCATGCAGTCGCGGCCGGCGACGGGGAAGACGGCGAACTCGGTGACGGTCGACTGACTGCTCATTCTGGTCCAAGTCCCTTGCACAATGGATGAGTTGGCTTACAGGCCGAGGACGTCCAGAGCCCACTCGGCCGCCAGTACGCCGCCCAGGCCGAGGATCGCGAGCACCGTCGTATAGGACGTACGGACCTTGATCGCCTCGATCACGGAGAGGTTGAAGTACTCCTTGAACAGCCAGAATCCCGGGTCGTTGACATGGGAGCACGCGATGGAACCGCAGGCGACGGCGAGCACCATCATCTCCGGGTGGACCCCGCTGCCCGCCAGGAGCGGCAGCACCACGCCGGAGGCCGTGACGACGGCGACCGTCGCCGAGCCGAGCGCGATGCGCAGGATGACGGCGACGAGCCAGGCGAGGATGATCGGCGATATGGACCAGCTGTCCGTGACGTCCTTGATGTAGTCGGAGATGCCGCCCTCGACGAGGACGTTCTTGAAGGCCCCGCCGGCACCGATGACCAGCAGGATCATCGCCATCGCCTGGGCCGCCGAGGTGCAGGAGGCACCGACCTCCTCCAGGCTCCGGCCGATGCGCGGTCCGAACGCCCACACCGCCAGGCACAGGGTCAGCAGCAGCGCGACCGGGGCGGAGCCGATGAAGGCGACGGTGTGCAGGAGCGGAGTCTCGGCGGAGGTGGCCATGTCGGTCACGGCGGCGGCCACGATCAGCACCACGGGGAAGAGCGCCACGGACAGCGACCAGCCGAGGCCGGGCATCTCCTCGTCGGTGAACTCCCGTTCGGTGACCAGACCCTTGGGGATGGCGGGGTCCATCGCCCGGACGAACGGAAGCCGGGGCCAGACCAGGGCGATGAGCGCGCCGACGGGCACGGCGATGAACAGGCCGTAGAACAACGTCAGTCCGACGGAGGCATGGAAGGTGGCGGCGACGGCGGTGGGGCCGGGATGCGGCGGCAGGAAGCTGTGCATGGTGGACAGGGCGATGGACATCGGCAGCCCGACCCACAGCAGTTTCGCCCCGGTGACCCTGACCAGGGTGAACGCGATCGGCACGATGATGATGAAGGCGACCTCGTAGAACATGGTCACACCGATCAGCATGGACGTGACCACCATCGCCACCTGGACGCCGCGCGGGCCGAAGGCGTCGAGGAGCTTGCCGGCCATGCGCTGCGCGGCGCCGGAGTCCCCCATGACGCGGCCGACCATGGCGCCGAGCCCGATGGTGAGCATGGTGTCGCCGATCTGGCCCCCGATGCCTTCGGAGAGGACGTCCGGGATGCTCGCCACCGGGATACCCCGGACCAGTGCGACGCCTACCGCCACGAGCAGGAGGGCCGCGAAGCCGTTGAGTTTGAGCCTGGTCATGAGCAGCAGCAGGATCAGGACACTGATCCCGACCACGAGCAGGGGCATGACAGTTCTCCTTTGAACTGTTGGGGCGGTCGGGGGAGCCAGGAGAGAGACGGTTCGTCAAGCGGGTCGCCGTACGGCGCCGACCAGGCTCAGGCCGTGGTCCAGCACCTTCTCCAGGTCGCAGAGGTCGGTCGCGCCGGGGTCGGTGAGCGGGGCGCGCACCGGACCGACCGGGAGGCCGCGCAGCCGGGCCGCGGCCTTGACCAGGGAGACGGCGTAGCCCGGCACCCGGTCGCGCAGTTCGACCAACGGGACGTAGAACTCGCGCAGGAACGTGGTCATACCCGCGTCGTCCCCGTCCCGCAGAGCGACGAAGAAGGCGTTCGCGATCTCGGGCGCGAAGGCGTGGACGGCCGACGAGTAGGCGGGGACGCCGACCGTGGCGTAGGCACGGGCCTGGATCTCGGCGGTGGCGGCGCCGTTGAAGAAGAGGAAGCCGTAGCGCGCGGCAAGCGTGAGGCGCTGGAGCCGGTCGAGGTCGCTGTGTCCGTCCTTCAGGCCGACGACGGTGGAGATCCGCGCGATCCGGCGCAGGCCGTCGGCGGTGAAGGCGACCTGGCCGCGCTGGTACGCGATCAGCGGCAGCCGGGTGCCGACGGCGATCCGGCGCAGCTGCTCCACCAGACCGTCCTGCGGGGCCCCGACCAGGTAGTGGGGCAGTACCAGCGCGGCGTCCGCGCCGGCTTCCTCCGCGATACGGGCGAACCGCAGCGCCTGCGCCCAGCCGTAGCCGATGCCCGCGACCACCGGCAACCGTCCGTCGGCGACCTCGACCGTGGTCCGCACAACCGCCCGGTACTCGTCCTCGTCCAGCGAGAAGAACTCTCCGGTCCCGCAGGCAGGGAACACCGCGCCGGGTGCGGTGGCCAACCGGTCGGCCAGGTACACCCGGTACGCGTCCAGGTCCAGGCCGCCGTCGTCCCGGAAGCTCGTGAGGGGGAAGGACAACACCCCGCTCGCCATTCCGTCACGGAGCCGCTGGGCGACTGCTGCGACCTCCGCGCTGATCCTCACCATCCATCCCATCCCCGTATGCAGATGCTGTCCACGTATGCAGATGGAGGCTAGGTCCATGAACAGGGTGGGTCAATGGGTGTGCAGGCACGGATTGACGCGGATCTACGATGGGCTCATGTCGGAGGGGAGAGGCGTCCGTGGTGTGAAGTCGGCGGCCCGGACCGTCGCGCTGCTGGAACTGCTCGCCGCGCGGGGCGAGCAGCCCTCGCGCCTGGACCAGCTCGCGGAGGACCTGGGCGTGCCGCGCAGCAGCATGTACCAACTGCTCCAGACCCTCGTCGACTGCGGCTGGGTACGCACCGACGCCACCGGCTCCCTCTACGGCATCGGGATCCGCGCGCTGCTCACCGGCACCAGCTACCTCGACGGCGACCGGCGCATCCGTGCGGTCCGCCCGTACCTCGACGAGGCCTCGGACGCGCTCGGCGAGACGATCCACATGGCACGGCTCGACGGCCCGGACGTCGTCTACCTCGCCACCCGCGAGTCCCACGAGTACCTGCGCACCATCAGCCGGGTCGGCCGCCGCATCCCGGCCCATGCCGGCGCCCTCGGCAAAGCGCTGCTCGCCCAGCGCGCCGACGACGAACTACCGATCCCTGACGGGCCGTTGACCGCCCTCACTCAGAACACGCACACCGACCGTGCCGCACTGCTCGCCGACCTGGCCCAGGTGCGCGAGCGCGGCTACTCCATCGACCGCGAAGAGACGGTGACCGGCATCGCCGGCTTCGCCTTCGCCCTGAGATACGACGCACCTGCCACCGATGCCATCAGCTGCTCGGTCCCGGCGGCCCGGCTCACCCCGGAACACGAGGTCCGCATCGTCTCCGTGATGCGGGAGACACGAGCGAAGATCGAAACTCGCCTGCCGCCCGTCTCAGGCGTACCCGACTGGCGCTGAGGCTGCGAGTACGCCCCGGGTCCTCGTCGGCGAAAGCCGAGAAGCAGCGGTCGCGCTCTGCCGACCCCGGACCACATCGCCCAGAGCGACGGGAAGCTGCCGACCTTCCCCGTCGGCCCCGGTCTCGACCCCGAAGGACCGCTGCTCCGTGGTCCACCGCCACTCCCGTCCGTCCACGCATGATGGAATGCGCCAGCGCCACCAACCGACAACTGCGCACTGCGTCTGGCCCCCCGGCTCCCCAAGCGCTTGCCGGCCCCGGCGCGGATGGGCCGTCCGGTGCGGGACCGCCGTCAGGCGGTCAACGGGATCAGCTGTCGACCGGGGCGGCCCGGCGGGACCTGCCCGAACGCCACGGCCCGTGGAAGAGGGTCTACGAACGCTTCCACCCGCTGGTCGCACGACGGCACCTGGGATCGCCTGCCGGCCCACATGCAGCAGCTTTCCGACGCCGTCGGCGCCGTCGACTGGACGGTGGTCTGCGTCGACTCCACGACGGTGCGGGCCCACCAGCATGCCGCCGGGGCCCGAAAAGGGGGCCGTGGCCGGGCGAGGCGATCGGCCGGTCCCGCGGCGGGCTGCCGAGTGGCCGGGAGGGATCTCACCTCCCGGAAGCCCCCATGGCGGGGGCCCGCATGAAGGCGGACCGCATCGTGCCACGAGGGCCGAAACGGCGCAGGTCACGTCCCGGTTGAGCACAGAGCTCGGCACCGGGCGACGTGTGGCGCCACGGTCGGCTGTCAGGTCGGCGAAGCGCCTCGGGCCGCGCGACGAAGCGGGCAAGATCCCCGGCGGCACCGCGGGCCAGGCCGGCGACCATCGCCTCCGGCAATGTCGTGATCACGGACCGCAGCCCAGCGCCGGGCTCTGACACCAAGGCCCAGGCCGAAGCAGGGGCATTGACCGCAGCGAGCAGCAGATCGCCCTTGCAGAAGAAGCGCATCCCGTGCGGCGGGAGCGGTGCCACCCGCGTTTCTCCCACCGGGAGGTGCTTCAGCCCGCGCCCGTCGTGGAAGCGACCGGTGTCCGAATGACATCGATCGCCACAGCCGTCCTCACCCTTGAGCGGCAACGCCGAGAAAGCCCAGAACACCATGGAAAGGGAGTGCCACTACTGAGCAGCCACCGGCGGCTCGGCGGCACCCAATATGACCAACGAGGTATCACCTGATTCGGATACGTGCGAAATAGGTGACGGGTTTGTCAATTGCTCGCCCGGGCGAGCTCACCTTGCCGATGGCGCGGGTATTCATCTTGAATGGGCGAAACGGGGTCGACGGGGGCATGGCAGCGCTATTGCCCGCTGGACCTGCCTCCACGGAGGCCACAGCCCAGGAGGCGTCCCCACAACCCGGTCGTGAGGGTCCGGCACATTGGTGTCGTGGGCACTGTGTGCCAGGTGAAGGTTCTTCCACGGGAGGGGGGTGGTCGGCAGGCTCGGGGTGTCGACCACTGCGGGTCGCCTCCGTCGAGCCCCTCCGGGAGAGACCAAAATGGACATCCGGCAACTCCGAACCTTTCACCGTGTGGCCGCGCTGGGGAGCTTCACCCGGGCCGCGGCCGAGCTGAACTACGCGCAGTCCTCGGTGACTGCGCAGATCCAGAGTCTTGAAGTGTCCCTGGGAGGCGAGCTGTTCGAGCGGTTCGGGGGCAAGGTGAAGCTGACCCCGGCGGGGACGCGGCTGCTGCCCTACGCCGGGCAGATGCTGGCCCTGGCGGACGAGGCGCGAGGGGCTGCGTCTCCGGACGCGCAGCCCGAGGGTGTGCTGACCATCGGCACGATGGAGAGCATCACCTCCTACCGGATGCCGCCGGTGCTGGAGTTCTTCCACCACCGCTACCCCCGGCTGCAGATCGCGCTGCGACCGAGTCTGTGCGCGGAGACGCTGCACTCGCTGCGTCAGGGGCTGTTCGACGCCGGCTTCCTGATGGAGGCCGAGACGCAGCACTCCGGGGTGCACAGCGAGGTTCTCGGCGTGGAGCGGCTCGTCGTGGTGGCATCGCCGGGGCATCGGCTCGCCGGGGCGTCGAAGGTGGAGACCGACGATCTGCGGCAGGAGTCGGTGCTGGCCCCGGAGGCGGGGTGCGCCTACCGGGAGCTGCTGGAGGCGGAGCTCAACGACGGCACGGGCGAGCCGGTGCCGTTCCTGGAGTTCGGCAACATCGAGGCCATCAAGCGTGGGGTCGGCGCCGGCCTCGGGATCAGCCTCCTGCCGCGGATGGCGGTCGGCCAGGAGCTGTCGGCCGGGACGCTGGTGTCGCTGGCGTGGGAGCCGCCCTTCGAGCTGTTCACGCAGCTGGCGTGGCGCAAGGGGGCGCAGCTGTCGCGGGAGCGGCGCGTGTTCGTGGAGCAGGTCATCGACTTCCTGAGCCGGGAGTACCAGGAGTCCTGAACGGCATCCGCAAAACGGGGAAGTCCCTGAATTTCATGAGCGGCCTGCATGCTGCATATGAATGTATTTGCTTCATCGATCGATGAAGTCGATAAAGGTCATCTGCAAAGCCGAATGGGATTTGTGGACTTCCAGGTCGGACGGCATGAAGAATGTTTTGCAGTCCCAGTAATACGGCAAGGAGAGGTTCCTATGTCACAGGTCATGCTCCCGGCTAAGCGGTTTGTCGTGTCAAGCGTTTCGTCCGATGCCCACATGTGGAATCTGGTTTTCCTCCAGCTGTTGCTGGAGGAGCAGGGCGCACAGGTCACCAATCTCGGCGCTTGTGTGCCCGACGACCTCATCATCGAAGAGTGCCGAAGGTCGCGGCCGGACGCGCTCATCATCAGCACGGTCAACGGACATGGCCACCTCGACGGCCTCCGGCTCATCCGCCGCATCCGCAGTGAGCCGGACCTGCTGGACCTGCATGTGGTGATCGGCGGGAAGCTCGGGGTGCGGGGCGCGGAGAACATCGTGTTCGCCGAGGAGCTGGCGCTCAGCGGCTTCGACGCGGTGTTCGAGGCGGACGGCGGGATCGAGGCCTTCCAGGAGTTCCTGGGCTCGCTCGACAGCGCCGAGCGCCCCGCGCTGGAGTCGGCGAGGGCAGCCGCATGAGCAGTCTCGCGGGGATTCCCGAGCGGTATGCGCCCCAGATCGCTCCCAGAGGACGTTTCTCGCGTCACGTCCGAGGGGCGCATGCCCAGGGCGGGCTGGTGGTACAGCCTCGGATGGGGTTCGCGGATCTGGCCACCATGCGTGAAGGGCTGCTGGGCGTGAGGGGCGCCGACGCCACGGCGATCGGCACGATCACCCTGGACAGCTACACACGTGTCAACGACCATGACTCCGCCCGTCAGGCCCTGCGCACGGGGGCCGAGCTGAACGGGTTCCCGTTGGTCGCCCATGGTCCTGAGGCCACCCGGCAGCTGCTGGGTTCGGTGTCGGGGCCGGACTTCCCGGTGCAGGTGCGCCATGGTTCGGCGTTGCCGTACCCGCTGTTCCGGGCGATGGTCGAAGCCGGCGTGGATGCCACCGAGGGCGGACCGGTGTCGTACTGCCTGCCGTACAGCCGGGCGCCGATCAGTGAGGCGGTCAAGGCCTGGGCACAGTGCTGCGAGCTGATCGCGGCGCAGCCCGATCCGATGCATCTGGAGAGCTTCGGCGGTTGCATGCTGGGGCAGTTGTGCCCGCCCAGCCTCCTGGTGGCTCTCAGTGTGCTGGAGGCGTTGTTCTTCCGGGAGCACGGACTGAGCGACATCTCGTTGAGTTACGCGCAGCAGACCCATCCGGGGCAGGACATGGAGGCGATCGCCGCGCTGCGGCGGCTGGCCGGCGAACGGCTGGCGCAGGCCGACTGGCATGTCGTGCTCTACACCTTCATGGGGGTCTTCCCCCGTACGTCGGTGGGTTCGTACCGGATTCTCGAGGAGAGTGTGCGGCTTGCCGTGCGCACCGGCAGCGAGCGGCTGATCGTGAAGACGCCGGCGGAGGCGCACCGCATCCCGACGATCACCGAGAACGTGGACGCGCTGGAGTTCGCGGCGTCCATCGCTCGGGACGAGGCGGGGCGTCCGCCAGAGGTCGTGGCGACCGACTCGGGGATCTACGAGGAGGCGCGACTGCTGGTGGACAGCACGCTGGAGATGGCACCGACGGTCGGCGAGGCGTTGGTGCGGGCCTTCGGCCGAGGTCATCTGGATGTGCCGTACTGCCTGCATCAGGACAACGCCAACAAGTCCCGGGCCTACGTCGATCCGGCGGGCATGCTGCAGTGGGCGGAGCCGGGGCGGATGCCGCTGCGTGTGGAACGTGGCGCCTCGGCGCGGCCGGTCAGCGCGAAGGGCCTGCTGACGATGCTCGGCTTCAACGAGCGGCGTTTCGACCGTGAGCAGTTGACTCAGGGCCATCTGCGGGGGTTGCAGTACGCGGCGGCCGAGAAGCGAAGGAGCCTGTCGTGATGCCGCGCACCGGTGACGCTTCGCGGATCGGTCTGCCTTCTCTGACACTGCGCCAAGTCCGCCGTCTGCGGATCCGTGCCCTCGACAGTCTCGCCCGGAGTGTCCGTTCTCATCCGAGGAGCATCCTGTGACCATCACCCCCACCCTTGATGAGGTACGGGAGCGCGGTGCGCTGCGTGCCGTGGTGAGCCGCGGCATCCGTGGGTTGTCGCTGTGCGGTGACGACGGCCGCTGGCGCGGGCTCGACACCGACATCGCCCGGGCCGTGGCGGCCGCCACCGTGGGTGACGGTGAGGCGGTCGAATGGGTTCCCTCCGATCCCGCGGACCGGTTGACGCGGCTCGTCGCGGGCGATGCGGAACTGACCGTCTCCAATGTGAGCTGGACCCTGGGTCGCGAGGCGTCCCTGCCCGTGCTGTTCACCGGGGTCACCTGCTACGACGGTGAAGGCTTCCTCGTCCGCGCCGACAGTGGCGTGACCCGGCCCGAGCAGCTGGCGGGGCGGCGGGTGGCGGTGCAGGCGGGTACGACCAGTGCGGCCAACCTGGCGGCCTGGTTCGGTAGTCGGGGCCTGGCCGTCGAGCCGGTCGCCCATGCGACGCCGGCCGAGACGCTCGCGGCGTACGCGGCCGGTGAGTGCGCCGCCTACGTCCTGGACCGGGTCGCCCTGGCCGGGGAGCGGGCCGCGCTCGACGACCCGGCGGCGCACCGGATCCTCGACGAGGCGATCTCCCGCGAGCCGATGGCGGCTGCCGTGCGCGACGGTGATCCGGCGTGGTTCCGGCTGTGCCGGTGGGTGCTTCAGCTGCTCGTCTCCGCCGAGCAGCAGGTCGTCGAGGTGGGCGAGCGGGACAAGGCGCTCGCGCAGGCCGCTGAGATGGCGGGCGTCCATGGGCCCGCTGTCGGTCTCGACCAGGACTGGGCGGCCCGTGTCCTGGCCGCCGTCGGCACCTACGCAGAGGTCTACGACCGCAACCTCGGGCCGTCCACGGGTCTGGCAGTGCCGCGAGGGCTCAACGAACTGTTCACGCGAGGTGGTCTGCAGTACGCCGTCCCCCTCCACTGACCCATCCTCCCCTCCCCCCTTGGAAAGGCATCTCACCATGAGTACTGACACCCGGCCGGCAAACACGGAGACGAAGGGAGCGATCGAGCTGACCCTCGCCATGGTGCTCTCCGGCACCCTCGGCGTCTTCGTCATCGAGTCCGGCGCGTCGCCCTTCAACGTGGTCTTCTTCCGCTGCCTGTTCGGCACGGCCACGCTCGGCCTCTACTGCCTGGTGCGCGGTTTCTTCAAAAACCACGGCTTCACCCCGAAGAAGCTCGGCCTGGCCGCACTGGGCGGTGTCTTCATCGTCTTCAACTGGGCGTTCCTCTTCGAGTCCTACGAGGACACGTCGATCTCGGTGGCGACCGTCGTCTACCACACGCAGCCGTTCTACGTGATGCTGCTGGGCGCCGTGCTTTTCCGTGACAAGCTCACGGCAGCGAAATTCGGCTGGCTGGGCGTCGCGTTCGTCGGTCTGATCCTGGTGGCCGGGGTGTCCGCGGCCGACCTGACCGGCAGCGGGGACAGCTCCTATCTGGCGGGGCTCGGGTACGCGCTGCTGGCTGCGGTGTTCTACGGGATCTCGACGGTCATCACCAAGCGGGTCACCGGGGTACGGCCGCATCTGGTCGCGCTGGTGCAGCTGGTGCTGGGCATCTTCCTGCTGCTGCCGTTCACCACGCTGAGCGAGATGAAGGGGCTCGGCGGCGACTGGGGCTGGCTGGTGGGCCTCGGCGTCATCCACACCTGCGTGATGTACGTCCTCATGTACTCCGCGTACCAGAAGCTGCCGACCCCTAAGATCGCCGTTCTGGCGTTCGTGTACCCGGCGGTCGCGATGCTCATGGACTGGGCGGTGTACGGGCACAGCGTGAGTCTGCTGCAGGCTCTGGGTATTCCGCTGATCGTGGCGGCGAGCCTGGGCATCAACCTCGGCTGGTCCTTCGCCGGACGCCGGGCGCCTGTCGCGCCCGCCGAGGAGCCCGCACCGGCCGCCGGTGCGGTGGCCGCGTCCAAGACCGAGATCAAGACCGGAGGCACTCGATGACCCTCGTGACCGACCCCGCAGCCCCGCGGATCGCGATCGTCGGCGCCACCGGCGCCGTGGGCAACACACTGATCGAGCTGATCGAACAGCGGGGTCTGCGCTACCGCGACATCCGGTTGGTGGCGTCGGCGCGCTCGGCCGGCACGGAGTTGAGCGTGGACGGCGTGGCCCATCCGGTGCACGCGGTGGAGGAGTTCGACTTCGCCGGTGTCGACCTGGCGTTCTTCTCCGCCGGCACCGAGGCCAGTGAGCAGTGGGTGCCCAAGGCCACCGCGGCCGGCGCCGTCGTCATCGACAACACGATCGCCTTCCGCATGGACCCGGACACCCCGCTGGTGGTGCCGCAGGTCAACGCCCATGAGCTGGACACCCGTCCGAAGTCGGGTGTGATCGCCAATCCGAACTGCTCGACGATTCCGCTGGTGCGGCTGCTGCAGGGCGTCGAACAGCGATACGGCGTACGCCAGGCCGTGGTCAGCACCTATCAGGCGGCTTCGGGGCTGGGGCATCCCGGTGTCGAGGAACTGATGAACGCCAGCCGCGCGACGCTGGAGCATCCCGGGGAGGTGTATCCCAGCAAGGAGTTCTCGCCGTCGCTCGCCTTCAACGTCATTCCGAAGATCGACCGTTTCCTGGACTCCGGCTTCACGCTGGAGGAGCAGAAGATGCTCCAGGAGTCCCGCAAGATCCTCGGCGTCCCTCATCTGGACGTGACCACCACGTGTGTGCGGGTGCCGGTCGTCAACGGCCATTCGGAGGCCGTGTGGATCGAGACGCAGGGTGTCGTGGACCGGGCCGAGCTGGTCGAGTTGCTCGCCGCGCTGCCCGAGGTGACGGTGCACGACCGCCAGTCGCAGCATGAGTTCCCCACTCCCGCCACGATCGACGATCCGTACCGGGTGCACGTCGGCCGGGTCCGGGTGAACCCGAACAACCCGCGCGCCTTCTGGCTGTGGCTGGTCGCCGACAACCTCACCATCGGTGCGGCGCTGAACGCGATCCAGATCGCCGAGGAGCTCATAGCCCGGGGGACGCTGTGACGCGAGAGCCGCTGGACTCCTCGCAGCGGCCGCCGGCGGTGGTGAAGTTCGGGGGTTCCAGTTTCCGGACCCTGGCGGCGTACGGGCAACTTGCCGAGGCGCTGTCGCGACGGGTCGAGGAGGAGAACACCCGCCTGGTGGTCGTGGTGAGCGGTCAGCCCGGTGAGACGGAGCAGTTCCGGGACCGGCTGAGCAAGGTGAATCCGCATCCCGAGGACGAGACCGTCGCGGGTCTGCTGACCCTGGCCGACACGGTGGGCGCGCAGTTGCTGGCGACGGCCCTGCACCGGGAGGGCCGTACCTCCACGGTGCTGGCGGGGCACCAGCTGGGGCTCACCACCGACTCGTCGTTCATGTGGGCGCGCTTGGAGCACACCGATCCGGAGCCGCTGCGCTCGGCCGTGCGTGAGCACGACGTGGTGGTGGTGCCGGGTGGCCAGGCCGCCGACAAGGAGGGCCGGCCGACCTGGCTGGGCAAGAACAGTTCGGATCTGTCGGCGGTGGCCGTCGCGGCGGCTGTCGGTTCGCCGCGCTGCGAGATCCATTCGGACGTCGACGGCATCTACAGCTCCGACCCGCACCTGGTCACCGGCGCGCGGCTGCTGAGCGAGGTCTCGTACAACACGGCGGCGCTGATGTCGTTGTACGGCGCGAAGGTGCTGCACCGTCGGGCCGTGCGGTTGGCGCAGCGCAACCGGATCGAGATCGTCTGTCGTTACAACAGGCCGCCGTTTCCCGCGGGTTCGGTCATCGGCAGTGCCGGTTCCTCGGTGGCGGCGGTGGTGCTCAACCAGCGTTCGGCGGCTCTGCGGTACGAGACGGAGGAGCTCGCCGACCGCGCGTACACGGCCTTCCACGGCGCCAACATCGATGTCGTACGTCTGACCGCGGGGCCGCTGGTCGCGGTCACCGGAGGGTTCGTGGACCTTCCCGAGTTCCAACGGCGCAACGGTCTGGCGCCCGGCGAGTACGCGGGGGTGCCGGTGACCGCGGTGCGCGGCAGCCAGGTGGTGACCCAGCTGGCGGCCGACGAGGAGGACGCGCTGCATCTGACGCAGCGTCTGCACGATCACGTGAACCGTCCCGGCGCGGGCACCGATCCGAACGCGCCACTGCTCGAGCTGCAAGGAGTGTGAACCACATGACCGCCACCACCGACCACGGAGTGCCCGCCACGGCCGGCGTCGCCATGCCGACCTTCAGTGAGATCGCCCTGCCCGACGCGGTACGGGACGCGCTCGGCGAACAGCTGCGCGGCCTGCCGGATCCGAACATCGACATCGACCGCTCGTCCACCCGGCTGCTGCAGATCTTCGCGACGCTGCCGACCGACCTGCTGCAACAGGTCATGGACTTCGGCCGGCACATCGACACGCCAGGTGTCAGCCTGGTCAGCAACCTTCCGGTGGATCCGGTGATGCCGGACACACCGTCCGACGGCGGGCCCAGCACCGAGAAGCGGTCGTTCGTCGCCGAGGGGGTGCTGCTCGGGCTGAGCGGTCTGCTCGGGGAGCCGATGGGGGTGCTGACGGAGAAGGCGGGGCAGCTGATCCACGACGTCATCCCCGTCGCGGGGGGTTCACGGACCCAGACGAACCAGGGTTCGGAGGTCTTCCTCAATTTCCACAGCGACATCATGCACGACGTGATCGGCCGTTACGACGTCGCCAACCCCGACTTCCTGGTGCTGTCCTGCCTGCGTGCCGACCACGAGGGCATCGCCGGCACCTACTACGCCGATGCCCGCGACGTGTCGGCGGCGCTCGCCCCCGAGGTCCTGGAGACGCTGCGCAGTCCGCTGTTCCGGCTCAACGCCCCGGGCAGCTACGTCCGTGACGTCGCCGGCGGCCTGGATGTGCTGTCGGAACCGGTGCCGCTGATCAGCGGTCACACCGACTATCCCGAGATCGCGATCTCCGCCAACGGGGTGCACCCGCTGACCAGCGGCGCCCGCGCGGCGATGGACACCCTGCAGACGGTGTGCGGCGAGGTCGCGCACAGTGTCCGGTTGCGTCCCGGGCAGGCCCTGCTGATCAACAACCGCAAGGGGGTGCACGCGCGGTCCACGTTCACCGCCCGATACGACGGCAGGGACCGCTGGCTGCAGCGGACCTACGTGCGCCGCAGCCTGTGGAACGTGCGCTACCGGGTCACCGAGGACAACCGCCGGGTGCACTACTGACCGGCCGCCCCGGCCCCGGCCGCCCCGCGCCATCGCACCGATCCGGTGGCGCGCCGGGCTTCCCTGAGAACCCCGTGTCACGCCGAGCGACCCTCGGCGCGGCACGGGGCTTTCGCGTGCCCGGGTCCGCCGTCGGCCGGCGGGGCTCGTCCGCCCCCGTGGTCGTCGGTGGCCGGGGCGGGCCGGGGTCCTCGCGGGGACGCCGGATGGCCTGGACCGGTCAGGCCCCTCGTGGCCAGCCGCAGGCCGGTGCCTGCGGGGTCCACGCGTCCGATGATCGACGTGTCGGCAGCAACCCGCAACGACGTGAGGGAGACCATGGGCAGGACCTTGGCGCAGAAGACGTGGGACGCCCATGTCGTGCGGCGCTCCGGTGGCGGCGACGATCTGATGTACATCGATCTGCAGCTGCTGCACGAGGTGAACACGCCCCAGGCGTTCGACCGGCTGCGCGCGGCGGGCCGTACCGTCCGCCGGCCGGACCTGACGGTGGGCACCGAGGACCACAACACGCCGACGCTGGCACTGGACCGGGTCATCAAGGACCGTGAGGGCCGCCGGCAGGCGGAGCTGATGCGCTCCAACTGTGCCGAGTTCGGGATTCCGCTGCACCGCTTCGGGGACCGGGACCAGGGCATCGTGCATGTCATCGCGCCCGAGCTGGGTCTGGTGCGGCCGGGGATGACGATCGTGTGCTGCGACTCGCACACCACCACTCTCGGCGCCTTCGGTGCACTGGCGTTCGGCATCGGGTCCAGTCAGGTCGAGCACGTGCTGGCCACCCAGACGCTGCCGATGCGGCCGCTCAGGCAGATGTCCGTAACCGTGGACGGTGTCCTTCCGACGGGCGTGAGCGCCAAGGACCTGGTGCTCGCGCTGATCGCCCAGGTGGGCACTGCGGGCGGGCAGGGGCACGTCATCGAGTACCGCGGTGAGGGTGTGCGGGCGCTCTCGATGGAAGCGCGGATGACGCTGTGCAACATGTCGGTGGAGGCCGGGTCGCGTGCCGGGATGGTCGCCCCGGACGAGACGACCTTCGCCTATCTCGCCCGCTGCCCGGGGATGCCGCGCGGCGCCGACTGGGAGCGCGAGGTCGCGTACTGGCGCGCTCTGGCCGGTGACGCGGACGCCCTCTTCGACAAGGCCGTCACCCTGGACGCGCGCACCCTGAGTCCGTATGTGTCGTGGGGCACCAATCCCGCGCAGAGCGTCCCGCTGGACGGGCGGGTGCCCGCGCCCTCCGACTTCGCGCCGGGCGCGCAGCGTGACGCGGCACAACGGGCGCTGGCCTACATGGATCTGACGCCGGGGACGGCGCTGCGGGATGTCGCCGTGGACACCGTCTTCCTCGGGTCGTGCACCAACAGCCGTATCGAGGATCTGCGGGCCGCCGCGGACGTGCTGCGGGGCCGGAAGGTCGCGGACGGCCTGCACATGATGATCGTGCCCGGGTCGGCGCGGGTGCGGCGGCAGGCCGTCGAAGAGGGCCTGGACCGGGTGTTCGCGGAGGCGGGCGCCGATTTCCGGGCGGGCGCGGGCTGTTCGATGTGCGCGGCTCTCAACGAGGACCGGCTGCTGCCGGGGCAGCGCGCCGCCTCCACCAACAACCGCAACTTCGAGGGCCGGCAGGGCCGCGGGTCGCGCACCCACATCGTGTCGCCGGCGGTGGCCGCGGCCACCGCGGTCACCGGACGCCTGTCCTCGCCCGCCGATCTGTGAGACGAAAGGCCCGCCATGGAGAAGTTCACCGTGCACACCGGTACGGCCGTCCCGTTGCGCCGCACCGACGTCGACACCGACCAGATCATTCCCGTGCGGTTCTGTGCGAGCACCCGCCGCACCGGGCACGCGGACGCGTTGTTCGCCGACTGGCGGGCCGAGCCCGGCTTCGTCCTGGACCGGCCCGAGCGGGCGGGCGCCAGCGTTCTGGTGGCCGGTCAGGACTTCGGGACGGGTTCGTCGCGCGAGTACGCGGTATGGGCCTTGCAGGACTTCGGGTTCCGGGCCGTCGTCGCCCCTCGATTCGGTGACATCTTCCGCGGCAACGCGCTGATGAACGGCCTGCTCACGGTGGTCGTCCCGACCGAGGTGGTGGAGCGGCTGTGGGAGCTGACGGAGGGTGATCCGCGGGTCGGGGTCACCGTCGACCTGGAGCGCCGGGAAGTGCGGTGCGCCGGTCTCGTCCAGGCCTTCGACATCGACCCGGACGTACGGCGCAGGCTGCTGGGCGGCCTCGACGGCATCGCCGACACCCTGCGGTACGAGGCGGACATCGCCCGCTACGAGGCCGGGCGCCGGCCCGCGCTGCCGGTGACGGGCACTCCTGTGACGGTGGCGTCGTGAAGCTCAACCAGTGCGCGGCGTTCGTCGCGATCGCCGACACCGGCACCTTCACCAACGCGGCGCGTGCGCTGGGCGTCAGTCAGTCCGCCGTCAGTCACGCCATCGCCGGTCTGGAGACCGAGCTGGGGGTGACGCTGATGGTGCGGGACCGCTCCGGTGTGGAACTCACCGATGCCGGGCGCCGTGCCCTGGAGCCCGCGCGGGGCGTGGTGGCGCAGGCGGACCGGGTGCGGCGGGCGGTGCGCGGAACGGACACCGAACCCGAGGGCACCTTGCGGATAGGCACCAGTCAGAGCTTCGCGGCACGGCTGCTTCCGGCGTTGCTGTCGGAGCTGCATGTGCGCTATCCGCGGCTGCGGATCGAGCTGCGGGAGGGCGGCGACGCGCAGATCGCCCAGTGGCTGCGCGGACGCGGCGTCGATCTGGGCATCGTGTCGCTGCCCAAGCGGGGTCTGGTCACGGCGCCGCTGTTGCAGGACGAGATGTTCGCGGTGCTGCCGGAGCACCATCCGCTGGCCGCCCAGCGGGAGTTGCGCATCGGTGAGCTGGCCGCAGAGCCGTTTCTGATGCCGGTCGGCGGGGTCGAGACGATGGTGCGTGCCGCGTTCCGTACGGCCGGCCTCGAGCCCGAGGTGAGCCATCAGGTGCGGGACATCAACGCGCTGCTCGCGATGGTCGCCGCCGGGCTCGGCACGACGGTCATTCCCTGGCTGGCCCTGCCGCCGGCACTGCCGGAGGTGCGGCTGGTGCCGCTGTCCCCGGCAGTCGTGCGGCATCTGGGTATCGGTACGCGTACGGGCGCCGAGGAGTCCCCGGTGGTGGGAGCCTTCGTGCACGCGGCCCGGTCCCTGGCGCTGCGCAGTGACTGGAGGAGGCTTCCCGTTGCTGTGTAGCCGGGGTGCCCGCGGGCCGCGGACACCGGGGCCGGCGGGCGGGAGGTCAGGTCACGAGGCGGGTCGGCGCGTGCCGGACGCCGAGCACGGTGCAGCCGGTCTTAGTGCTGACCTGGTGGACGCTGCCGGGCTGCTCGACGACGAGGTCGCCGGAGCGGTAGCAGTCGCCGTTGTCGTTGAGGAGCTCCCCCTCCAGGACGAGAATGAGCTCGTAGCCGAGGTGTTCGTGCAGGTCGCCGTGGGCGCCGGGGGCCATGCGGGTGATCATCGCGGCGCCCGGGTCGGCGCCGTCGGTCAGGTAGAGGCGGTGCAGGTCGACGCCGACGCGACCGGGTTCCTCCCAGCGCTCCCAGGGCAGGGCGTCCAGCCCGACGGGGTCGAAGATGTCGCGCAGGACGGTCACTTGGCGTTTCTGGGGCGAGGCGGTGGGGGCGGCGGGACGGGTGACGACGGACATCGGTGTACTCGCTTTCCGGGGGCGGGACGTGGGACAGGGGCGGGTTCGTCGTACGGGTCAGCCGGTTCGGGCCGGGAGCGAGGGCAAGGGAGCCATGGCCGGGGCGGTGACGTCCGCGGCGATGACGTCCGCGTTCTGGACGAAATCCGTCCAGAAGCCGGGTCGGCTGCTGCCGCCCTGCATGAACCAGCGGGTGTGCTCGGTGGGGATGCCGAGGACGTACAGGCCGCGGTCGGGCAGGCCGGTGTGGTCCACAGGGTGGAAGGGGGCGCCGGTCACGGCGACGCCGCCGGTGTCGAAGCGGTCTCCGTCCGTGCCGTGGTTGACGTACGACGTCCAGATGCCCTTCTCGCGCAGGCTGCGCGTGAGGGGGTGGGGGTCCAGACGTATGTCGGGCGTGGGGACGCGGGCGTCGATGACGGTGTCCACGAGGATCTCGGACCCGGTCACGTAGGGCGAGTGGACGCCGAAGCGTCCCGAGGGGTGCGGACGGATGCGGGTGTCGGGGCCGGCCACGCGCAGGACGCCGCAGCGCAGCAGGGCGTCGACCTGCCGCAGCCGCCTGCGTGGGGGCCCCGCGGCGAGGAAGGAGCTGCGGGGGACGTACCAGCCGAGGAACTCCTCGCGGTGCGAGACGGGGGTCAGGCCCGCGAAGTCGACGAGGGAGCGGATCACGGCGCGGGAGTCGCGGATGACGTCCAGGGCGGCCTTGAGCGGGTCGTCGACGTTGCCCGCGTCAGCGTGCGCCAGGTCTTCGGCCAGTGCGTCGGTCAGGGCCCGGGTGAACTCCTCGGGTCCGGCGAAGTGCCGGCCGGCGAAGGGGCGGGCCTGGGCGTCCAGGTCGATGCGGGGCACGTCGCCGAGGCCGTGTCCGGCGGCGACGGCGGGGACGTCGGGTACACCGCTCTCGGCGGCGGCGACGACCTCCGCCTCGAGCGCGGCGGCCTTCCCGGGCTCTCCGCGGGAGGCCAAAGTCGTGGCGTAGTAGACGAGTTCGACCTCGGCGAGCAGCCATGGCAGGGCGTGGTCGGCGAAGGAGAGCGCGCCGTGGCGGCCGCGGGACAGGACCCGTTCGGTGGTGAACAGCACGTGGCGGTGGCGGTGGTCGTGGTGTTTCTGGTTGCGGCCGCGGGCGGGCAGTGGCATCCCGCTGCGGGAGCCGGCCACGATGACGGGTTCGCTGCCGCTGGGCCGGTAGAGGAGCCGGCCGGCGTCCTCGTCGTAGTGTCCGCCGCGGCCCTCGGTGAGCGCGGCCATCACGTCGTAGAAGGACAGGCCGAGTCCGAGGACGCCGACCGTCGACCCGGCGGGTATCTCGTCCAGGGGCATGTCGGCGGCACTGTCCCCCGCGATGTGGCGCAGTCCGGGATGGCGGGCGGCATGGGCGGCGAGGCGGCGCTGGTTGCCGGTGAGTTCGGGGCGGGTGTGTCCGGTGGTCAGCACGACGCGGTCGGCGGTGAGGCGGGTGCCGCCCCGGAGGGTGAGCCGGTATCCGTCGGCGGTGCGCTGGAGCGCGTCCACCGTCGCGTGTACGGGGATCAGCCGCACTCTTTCGGGGAGATTCTTTTCGATCGTGTCGAGAAGAAACTGCATATAGCGTCCGTGGAGGGCGCGCGGTGCGTAACTGTTGGGCCCCGGGTATTCCGGGTCGACGGAACTCCACCACTGGGCGAGCGAAGGGCCGGCGCCGGGTCTGGCGGGGCCGCCGTCGGGTGGGCCGGAGAACGCGGAGACCTCGTCGGCGACGGTGTTCATCAGGAACCATCGCGGCTGGTCGGTGCGCCAGATGCGGCCGGTGCCGACCCGGTGGGAGTCGATGAGGTAGATCTCCACGGCCTCGTGGACCGGTCCTTCGGCGAGGCGCGCCGCCATGCGTTCGAGGACGGAGACCCCACGCGGCCCACTGCCGACGATTGCCACCTTCATTTGTACCCCTTCCGGGAATCGGATTTCCGCCCTCTTGCATTTTGAAGGTAGGAGCTTCGACATCCGGGTTCAACACTGATTCATTGATTCATCGCATGAGTGTTTCTCATGCAATTCACGAGCGGAAGGAAAGAGAAGAAAATGGACTGGGCTGGGACACCGCAGCGGGGCCCGGGCGAGCGCCCCGCGCTGCTCGTACTGGACCTCATCAACGAGATCGTCCACCCGAACGGCAAGTACGCGGCCGACGGTTACGGCGCGCAGGCGCGTGAGCGGGGTGTCCTCGTCACGGCCGCCGACGCGATCCGGCGGGCCCGCGCCGCGGACATACCGGTGATCTACGTCGTCGTCGGCTTCTCCCCCGGGTACCCGGAGTGGCCGGCCGGGTCCCCGGTCTTCGAGAAGGCGAAGGACGACGGCCGTCTGGTCCTGGGTTCCTGGGCGACGCAGGTGCACGACGCACTCGCGCCACGGCCCGGGGAACCGGTGGTCGTCAAGCACCGCATCAGCCCGTTCCACGGCACGAACCTGGAGGTGCTGTTGCGTACGGCGGGCATCGACACGCTGCTGCTCACCGGCGTCTCCACGGAACTGGTGGTGCTCACCACCGCGCAGGCCGCCCACGACCGGGACTACCGCGTGCGGGTTCTCGAGGACGCGACGCTGGCGGGCGACGCCGAGATCCACGAAGCCGCGCTGAAGATCCTGTCCCGGATCTCGACGGTCACCACGGTCGCCGAGGCGCTGCCTGCCGCCCGGCCGGTCTCCGCCGCCGAGCGGCAGGGCACTCGGTCATGAGGGCGCGAGCCGCGGCCCGTTTCCACGCCGTCGAGGAGTCGGCGACGTACGCGGTCTTCGACATGGTGGCGCGGATGCGCGCGCAGGGCCTGGAGGTGGTGGATCTGGGCGGCGGTGAGCCGGACTTCGACACCGCCGGCCATGTCGTGGACGAGGCGGTGGGCGCGCTGCGCGACGGTTTCACGCACTACACGCCGAGCCGCGGGCTGCCCGCGCTGCTGCGAGCGGTCTCGGCGAAGCTCGCCGGGGACAACGGGGTCGTGGCGGACGCGGCCACCGACATCGTCGTCACGCCGTCGGCGAAGCACGCCCTGTTCGCCGCGCTGGTGACGGTGCTCGATCCCGGCGACGAGCTGCTCGTGCCGACGCCGAGCTGGGTCAGCTACACGGAGATGGCGCGGCTGATCGGGGCGCGGCCCGTGCAGGTCGCCCTCGACGGGGCGGACGGCTTCCGGATCACGGCGGAGCTGCTGGAGCGGCACGTCTCCCCGCGGACGAAGGCGCTGCTGGTCAACTCGCCGAACAATCCCACGGGCCGGTCGCTGACCGCCGAGGAGGCGGCCGTGATCGCCCGGTTCGCGCAGGAGCACGACGTCCTGCTGATCTCGGACGAGATCTACGAGAAGATCCTCTACGACGGCCGCGCCCATCTCAGCCTGGCCGCGCAGCCGGGCTGCGCCGAACGCACCATCACGGTGAACGGCTTCTCCAAGGGCTACGCGATGACCGGCTGGCGCCTGGGCTACGCGGCCGGGCCCACCGATCTGATGGCGCAGCTGCTGAAGGTGCAGCAGCACACGGTGGGCTGCACGGCGTCGTTCGTGCAGCGGGGTGGCGTGGCCGCACTGACCGGCTCGCAGGAGCCGGTCGAGTGGATGACCGCGCAGTACGCGGCCCGCCGGGATCTCATCGTGCGGGGGCTGAACTCGCTGCCCGGGGTGTCCTGTTCGCCGCCCGACGGGGCGTTCTACGCCTTCGCCGACATACGCGGCACGGGGTTCGCGGACTCGGCGTCGTTCGCGCGGTGGCTGCTGCGGGAGGCGGGAGTGGCCGTGATGCCGGGTTCCGCGTTCGGGCCGGGCGGTGAGGGCTTCGTCCGGCTGTCGTTCGCGACGTCGCCCAAGGTGCTGCAAACGGCGCTGGACCGCATGGCGCGGGCGCTGGCCGGCCGGGCCTGACGGACTGCGCGCAGACCACGGGTCACGTGGTGCGTCCGGGAGCGCGACGCCGGACGCCCACGGCCAGCACGGCGCCGACGGCGAAGGCCGCCGCCGCGATGCCCGCCGACAGACGCAGCCCCGAGGTGAAGTCGCCCGCCGCGGCGGCCAGGGTGCCGAACAGGGCCACCCCGACGGCGCTGCCGACCTGCCGGGCGACGTTGAAGACGGCGGAGGCGATGCCCGCGCCGGAGACGGGGGCGGTCTCGATGATGGCGGCGGTGGCGGCGAGGGCGGTCATGGTCTGGCCCAGCCCGGTGGCGATCAGGGCGAACAGCAGGACCGGGTACGGGGTGTCGGGCCGGGCGGTCAGCCAGCCGAGGAAGCCCACGGCGCCCAGGGCGAGTCCGCCGGCCATCGGGATGTACGGGCCGGTGCGGGCGGCCAGGCGGCTGAAGAGCGGGGCCGCGACGAGTCCCATGCACACCGACGGCAGCAGGGCGAGGCCGGTGTCCAGGACTGTGAAGCCGCGCTCCTGCTGGAAGTAGAGGGTGGTCAGGAAGAGCATGCCGTAGTAGCCGAGGCTGATCAGCAGGCCGATCGCGGCGGTCGCGGTGAACGCGCCCGAGCGAAACAGGGACGGCGGCAGCAGTGGCGCACGCCGGCCGCGTCCGGCCCGTTCGCGTGCTTCCAGGGTGCGCTCGACCAGTGCGAAGGCGGTCAGGCAGGCCGCGCCCGCGCCGAACGCCGCCAGGACCAGAGGGGAGGTCCAGCCGTGTGAGCCGGCCTCGTTGAGGCCGCCGGCCAGGGCGACGAGGCCGACGATGCCGAGCACCTGGCCGGCCGGGTCCATGCGGCGGGCGGGTGTCTTGCGGGGAGTGGCCGGGATGTGACGGAGGGTCAGGGCGACGGCGAGCGCGGCGACCGGCAGGTTCAGCCAGAACACGGAGCGCCACTCGAGCCCGGAGACGAGGAGACCGCCCACCGCGGGTCCGGCGCCGAAGGCGATCGAGGCGACGGCGCCCCACACGGCGATGGCCCGGGCCCGCACCGCGCGGTCGGGGTAGGTGGCCTGGAGCAGCGCGAGCGAGGCGGGCACGAGCAGGGCGGCGCCGGCGCCCTGGGCGAGCCGTCCGGCAATCAGGGTGCCGGAGGTGCCGGCGAGACCGCAGACCAGGGAGGCCGCGGTGAAGACGCCGAGCCCGGTGAGGAACATGCGTCGGTGGCCGAGCCGGTCGGCGAGCCCGCCGCCCAGGAGCAGCAGCCCGGCGAAGACGGTGCTGTAGCCGTCGACGATCCACTGGAGGGCGGAGGCCCCGGTGTCGAGGGCGGTGCGGATCTCGGGGACGGCGACGTTGACGACGGTGACGTCCAGCATCACCAGGAAGTAGCCGAGGCTGAGGGCGATCAGCGGGGGCAGGGTGAGGGCGGGCCGGCCGGCCGGGGCGGGCGAGGGGGCGGCAGCGGCACACGGTGTAGCGGTCCGCCCGTTTTCGGGGGTGAGGTCGGTGGTGGTCATGGCACCAGCTTCGACGCCGGATACTTCGCCACAGGACGAAGTGTCGTTGTCGTACGGTGGTGTCATGCCGAACACCAGCAGCACCACGGGGGCATCCGCCCGCGGCACGGGCGCGTCGCGGCGCCCGGGCCCCGCATCCGGTGAACACCCCGGTGCGCCGCTCAAGCACCAGACCGACATCGCCCGCGCCGCGGCCCTCATCGCCGATCCGTCGCGCGCCCGCATCCTGAAGTGCCTGGCCGACGGCCGCGCCCTGCCGGCGAGCGCGTTGGCCGGTGAGGCGGGGATCACCGCCGCCACGGCCAGCGCACACCTCGCCAAGCTCGTCGAGGGAGAGTTCGTCACCGTCGAGGCGCGGGGCCGGCACCGCTACTACCGGCTGTTCGGGCCGGACGTGAGCGCCGCGCTGGAGGCGCTCGCCCTGATCGCCCCGCCGCTGGCCATCACATCCCTGAAGCAGAGCAGCCGCACCAACGCCCTGCACCGCTCCCGGACCTGCTACGACCATCTGGCCGGGCGGCTCGGCGTCGCCCTGATGCAGTCGCTGCTCGACCTCAGGGTGCTCACCGGCCACGACGGCATCCACCGGCCCGCCGAGGCGGTACGGGACAGGCCGTCGTCGTACGGCCGCGACATCGTCTACGAACTGTCCGGCGAGGGCACGTCGATCCTCGCCGAACTGGGCGTCGACACGGATCGGTTGCCGCCGCGCCGCCCTGCGATCCGCTACTGCGTCGACTGGAGCGAGCACCAGCACCACCTCGCGGGCGGGCTCGGCGCGACGCTCAAGGCGCGTCTGTTCGAACTCGGCTGGGTTCGGTGGGGCGCCGCACCGCGCGTAGTGCACCTGACGGACGAGGGCGCCGCCGGCCTGGAGCGGACGCTGGGGCTCGTGTTCGCGTGACCGGACCCGGCCTCCACTTCGGTGGAGGCGCTGGTACGACATCGGCGTAAGCGGTGGACGGGGCCTCCTCCGAAGGCCGATGTGCGGCGGCGGCGCGGCGGCGAGGCTCGGGGTATGGAACCCATCTACGTACTGTCCGGGCCAGAGCGCGAGCAACTGACCGCGGTGCTGCGCTCCGTGGCCAAGAACCCCTACGAGGGCTACGAGGACTTCTCGCGTGCCGTCGGCGACCTGATCGCGCGGGGTGAGGTGCCCGCCTTCTTCGCCGACGTCTGTGCCCGCGTCCACCACGACCGGGCGACGGGTGCCTCCGACGCGCACGTGCTGCGCAACTGCCCGCTGGACGAGGACATCCCGCTGCTGGACCTGGACGACCCGGTCGCGGACAAGCACGCGCGGAAGAAGACGTTCATCGGCGAGGCGTTCCTGGAGCTCTTCGCCCAACTGGTGAAGACTCCGCTGCTGTCCTACGCGACCCGTTTCAACGGGGACTTCTTCACTGACGTCGTCGCCATCAACCGCTACAGCGGGATGCAGACGGGATTCAGCGACAGCGAGCTGGTCTACCACAACGACCGCACGGCCCATCCCGTGCGGGCGGACTTCATCTCGCTGCTCGGCATGCACTGCCCCGAAGGCGAGTTCATCTACACCGGGTTCGTCGACGGGCGTGACCTGCTCGCGCATCTGACGGACGAGGAACAGCGACAGCTCAGGACGGCCCAGTTCGTCACGCCGTTCGACGTGTTCTCGCGGGACAACAACAAGGAACTGACCGTCTCCGAGGTCCACCCGATCCTGGAGAACCACCACAGCTTCCGCTACCTGGACACGTGCACGACGGCCGCGCCGGGCGCTCCCGAGTCCGCGAAGGACGCGCTGCTGGCGCTCAAGGACGCGCTGGTGCGCGCGGACAAGACCCGTCACCGCATCCGGACCGGTGACCTGTTCGCCTTCGCCAACCAGGACGGGCTGCACAGCCGCGACAAGATGGAGATCAACGATGCGGCGCGGGCGCGACAGCGCTGGCTGTTGAAGACGTACGCCTTCCGCGACGAAGCGGCCGCCGAACGGCACGCGGACCGCTGGCTGGACGGGGTGCGCGGACGCGTGGGCGACTGACGTCCCGGGCGCGCCGGTCCACGTCGCGCCGTCACGACCAGGGTGGGCGGTCCTCGTCGAGCGCTTGGCGCATCAGCAGGACCGCCTCCAGGCGGTTGCGCACGGACAGTTTGGTCAGCGCGTGCGACACATGGCTCTTGACGGTCGCCGGGGTGACCTTCAGGCGCCGGGCCGCCTCGCGTGTGGACATGCCTTCCGCGAGCACCGTGAGCACCTCGCGCTCGCGTTCGGTCAGAGAGCGCAGACGCAGGCCGACCGAGCGGTCGCCGCGCGGGCGCGCGGGAGCGGTCGTGGTCACGCGACCCGCCGGCGGGCACAGGCCCACCAGCTCCGGCGACACCACGACGTATCCGGCGGCCACCGCCCGCACCGCGGCCGCGAGCCGGCCGATCGCAGGGTCCTTGACCAGTACCCCCGCGCAGCCCGCGGCCAGCGCGTCCCCGACGGTCCGCGCCGTCCACCGCGTGTCGAGGAGCAGGACGCGCACCCCCTTGTGCACCAGGCCGGGCACGAGGGAGGCCGGCCGGGGCCGGAAGGCGTCGGCGAGCACGACGACGTCGACGCCGTCCAAGGGCCAGCGGTGCAGTGGGCGGCCGCTGTCGGCGGTGCCCAGCACCCTGATCCGGTCGGCTCCGTCCAGTGCCCCCGCCAGGACGTGCCGGGACACCGGGTCGGCGTCGGCGAGCAGGACGCTGACGTCGGGGGCCTCCGGCTCGTACAGCAGGACGCGGCCGTTCTCGGTGCTTCGCACGGTCATCTCCACGCGCTGTCTCCTTTCTCACCGGGCAGCGTGCGCCGCGGACGGGCGGACCGGGGCCGGCGTTCGGCCGGCCCCGGTCCGGGCGTTGCCAATGCCGTGGCAGGCACCGTTTGCCCGTGAAGGAGCGGCGTTCGGTGCGTGCTCTGGGGGTCCCCCCGGCCGAAGGCTGGGGGAGTGCCCGGCGAAGGCCCTCGTACTGGACGTACGTGGGTCTTCGGCCGGTGGGGCGAGTGGGGGCACCTCCCACGCCTTGAGGCAGTGGGGAGCGTGCCGGGCGTCGCGACGGGGCGAACGTCGCCTGTCACGGCACTAGGCGGCGGCGGGCTGCCGTGCCGTCAGTTCGCGGGCCAGGCGGGCCTTGACGACGGAGATGTCCTCGCAGTCGCCGCCGGTGCGCTCGGCGATGTGCGCCCGGTAGAGCCCCGCCAGGTCCTCCTCGCTCACGGCGATCCCCAGCTCGTCGAGGATGTGCCGCAGCACGGCCCGGCCCGAGTGCCGTCCGATCAGCAGGGAGCGCTCACGGCCGAAGCGGGCGGGCTCCACGTATTCGTACGTCGCCGGGTTGCGCAGCATGCCCTGCTGGTGGATGCCGGCCGCCGTGCCGAAGGCGTAGGTGCCGAAGATCGCCTTGTTGCGGGGCTCCTCCAGTCCGATCGCCGCGCGCAGCGCGGTGTAGGCCTCGTACATCCCGGCCACGTCGATGTCGGTGTGCAGGCCGAGCAGGTCGCCCTTGTAGCTCAGCAGCGCGGCCACTTCCTCGAGCGGGGTGTTGCCCGCGCGTTCACCGACGCCGCCGAGCGTGACCTGCACCTCGTCGGCGCCGGCCGCCAGACCCGCGACGGCGTTGGCGAGGGAGAGCCCGAAGTCGTCGTGGCAGTGGGTGGAGACGCGGACGCCGTCCGGGAGCCAGGAGCGGAACTCGGTGATCAGCGCCCCGTACTCCTGGGGGAGGTTGCATCCGGAGGTGTCGGCGACGGCGAAGCACACGGCCCCCGCCTCGACGGCGCCCAGGGCGATGTCGCGCAGCAGGTCGAGTTCGCCGCGGCTGGCGTCCTCGATGCCGACGGACACCTCCTCGACACCGAGGGCGTAGGCGTGGGCGACGGTGTCGGCGACCTCGTGGACGGCCTGGTCGCGGCTGATGCCCCGTTTGTGGGCGAGGTGGAGGTCGCTGCCGGTGGCCATGATCTGCACCTGGTGACGCTCGGTGCCGCCCGCCTCGACGGCCGTGTCCACGTCGGACCGTACGGCCCGGCAGAACGTGGTGAAACGCGCGGAGGTCAGGTTCCGGGAAATGAGCCGGGTGGCCTGGAACTCGCTGGGCGAGGAGGCGGGGAACCCGGATTCTATGTAATCGACACCGAGTGCTTCTATGCGCAGCGCGATATCGAGTTTCTGGCGTGGGGTCATCGCGTTTCCGGGTGCCTGCTCGCCGTCACGGAGGGTGGTGTCGAAAATAGACACCCGGCGTGATTCCTTTTTCACTGACATCGTGTCCTCTTTCTCGCCCGATGCTGCTCGCGCAGCACAACACCGGTGAGGCTAGGTGGAGTCGGTGCCGTCGGGGGCCGGTTGGGCTGGCCTCTGGGGGCCATGACCTGTATGAGTCGTGCGGGCCCCCGGGAAATCACCGGAACGGTGGCCCGTGGCCGGTTCGGGCCACGTCACTTCTGGGTCAGCTCCACCGCTTGCCGGGGGGTGGAGGTGGAATGCGAAAGTTTTGGCGAAGGCGCTGCAACGCGTCCGGACTTCTCGAACGAAGGGTCATCCCTGATGCGTAATTCCATGGCCGAACCGACTGTATTTGCCATCCGTTGCCTCAGCGACGACGATCTGATCTGGGGTTGAGGAGCGGCCCGCGGGTGAGGGCCTACCCCCACAGCGCAGGGGAGGGCGGGACCAGCATCCCGCCCTCCCCTTGCAGTGTCGGAGCACCGGCTTCGGAGGCGTCCAGCCACCGCGGCAGGGTGACGTGGTCGGCGCCCGGCGCGGCGTGCAGCGCGGGCGCGCAGGACAGGGCGGTCGCCGGGGGCGAGTCGAGCAGCACCGCAAGGCCCCGCTGACCGGCCTGTTCCATGATGCCCAGGGCCGCCGTCAGGCCGCCCACGGCGTCGAGTGAGAGGTTGATGCCGTCATAGCGGTCCCCGAGGCGCCCCAGGTCGGTGCTCTGCTCGTAGGTCAGGTCGGCGATGATCGGGAAGGGGCGGGGCAGTGCGGCGAGAGCCGCGGACTGGGCCTGCGGCAGCGGCTGTTCGAGCATGCGTACGCCGTGGGCGTGGAGGATCGGCAGCATCACATGCAGCCGGTCGGCATCCCAGGCCCCGTCGGCGTCTACCATCAGCCAGGCGTCGGGCCGCAGTCGGCGTACGGCCGTCAGCCGGGCGAGGTCGTCGGCGAGGTCGCCCGCGCCGAGCTTGAGCTTGAGGGAGGCGAAGTCCTCACCGTCCTTCAGCTCCTGCTCCAGCAGCTCGGTCGCCACCGGGGAAACCGTGCGGACGGCGGGCACCGGTCGTGGCGGCGGCATGCCCAGCAGCTCCCAGGCGCGCTGTCCGCTGCGCTTGGCGAGCAGGTCCCACAGGGCGGAGTCGAGGGCGCTGCGCAAGGGGCCCGGCGACAGCAGCCCGGGCAGTTGGACGGGGCTGATCATCCGCTCCAGGCCGTCCCTGGCGGAGGCGAACTGGTCGCGCAGGACGTCCGGTCCGTGTGCGTCCAGGGATGGCCGCAGGGCCGCCTCGCCCTGTCCGGTGCTGCCCGCGTTGCGCACGGTCACCCGCAGTACGGCCCACCCGCCCGCGCCCGGTACGGCACCCGTGGGGGACAGCCTGGCGGGCAGGACGGCACACCGGACCTGCATCGGGGTGCCCGTAAGGGATCGGAGGAGTGCGGGGTCGAACACGGGGGCTCCTGACTCGCGGGCGTTCAGCCGGAACCCCATCGTGTGAGCGGCGGAGGTGGGCCGCCAGAGCGCAGGCGCGGCACCCTGCGGCGTGGCCGGTAGCGGACAGGGCGGCCCGGGCAGGGTGCGGAGCCGCACGACGGGGCGCGGTGCGGCACAGAAGTGAGCGGCACGGGGCGAGTGGAGGTCGACCTCTGCCCAGGGTGGGCTTACTAGTCGAGAAGTCCCGTCCGCGCGGCCGTGACCCCTGCCTGGAAGCGGCTCTCCACGCCGAGCTGGGCCATCAGGTCGGCCATCACGCGACGCAACGTCCGTACGGAGACGCCGAGTTCACGCGCGATGGATTCATCCTTGCGTCCGGTGGACATCAGCCGCAGCACGCACAGCTGCTGGGAGGTGAGCCCGGATTCCTCGCCGGCGCCGGTGTCCTCCAGGGGCACCGAGGAGGCCCAGCACATCTCGAAGACCTTGACCAGCAGGGCGGTGACGGCCTCGCCGCGCAGCACCATCATGGCGTTGCTCGCGTTGGTGTGGAGCGCGGGCACCAGGGCCTGCACCCGGTCGACCAGGATGAAGCGGAACGGCACGATGTTGGCGATCCGGACCTGGGCGCCCGCGGAGCGCAGTTCCTGCAGATGGTTCATCGAGTGGACGATGCGGGTCATCGGCCGCAGGTGGATGCTGCGCATGATCACGCCGCGCTCCAGGACCTGCACGTCGCGCCGCAGCCCCTCGGCGAGCACCTCCGACGGCCGGACGGGGCCGGGGTGCATGCTGAGGATCTCCGAGGTCGCGATGTCGGCGGTGTCGCCGAGCACGCGTGCGATCCGGTCGGCGCCGGTGACCACTTCGTCGCTGAGCGTGCCGCTGCGGGCGACGTGCAGCGGCAGGAACACCTCGCGCATCGCGTCGATCTGCTCGCGGGTGCGACGGATCTGGTCGGCCAGGCGGGCGGTGGCCTCCTCCTCGGCGGTGAGCAGCCGCAGCAGCGCGGCCTCGGGGGCGGTGGCCTTGGCGGTCGGTTCGCCGTCGGGCGACTCGACGAGGAGGCCCAGGCCGATCAGCTGCCGGCGGGCGTGCTCGATCTCGTCGACGGTGGTGTCGAGTTGCTCGCAGGCGCTGCGGACGGTCCAGTCGCTGCGGGCCGAGGCGTACTGGAAGAGTCTCAGGGCCTGCGGCCCGATGCTCGGTGCGCTCATGTCCGTCTGCTGCCTTCCTACAGGGAATGTGCTGGGGCCGGGGATGCCGATGGCGGGTCGTCGTCTCTGCTCTCGGTCAACAAAAAACCCTCCCGAAGGTATGTTTTGCTTTCATGTCCGACCCCGGACGGCCCACGGCCGACCGGGGAGGGGACGACTCAGCTCACTTGCAGCAGCGCGCTCCGCTCGAAGCGCGGACCGGTTCGGATGCCGAGGAAGTGCCTGCCCCGCGCGATGCCCCTGGCGGTGAGGACCGGATCGTCGCCGACCACCACGGGGTGGCCCACCAGGGACAGCACCGGCAGGTCGCTTTCGTGGTCGCCGTAGGCCCAGCAGTCCCGCGCACGGACGCCGAGGCGGCGGATGAGGGCAGCTGCGGCATCCCGCTTGGCCGCCCCGATCATCGGTGTGCCGACCTCACCGGTCAGCACACCGGCGGCGTCGGCGAGTTGCTCGGTGGCCAGCACATGGCGCACGCCGAGGTCCTCGGCGACCGGCCGGGCCAGAGCCACCCCCGAGCCGGTCACGAGGGCGACCTCGTCACCCTCGCTCTGATGGCGGCGCAGAGCCTCCAGGGTCTCGGTCAGATAGGCGTGCGGACCGCTCCTGAACCGGGCGTACCACTGGCGGGCCGCCTCGTCGAACGAGGAGCGGCGCACCCCGGCGAAATGTGCGAAGTAGGCGCGATTCAGGGTCTCCCGGTCGGCGCCGGCGGTGCGCAGGACGCCCGGCGCCCGCCCCTCCCCCACGAGCTGCGCGGCATGCGCGTGCCAGAAGTCGAGCAGGGTCTTGCCCGCGAGCAGGGTCTCGTCCATGTCGAAGAAGGCGATACGGCGGGTCATCGGGTCTCCTCCCCTGCTCGCGCAGCCAGCAGAGCGTTGGCGTAACTGGTGGCCGCCGAAATGAAGTTGAGGGTGCCGTGGGTGCGTGCCGCGGTGATGTCGCGCCAGTGGCGCTGGAGTGCGTCGTCCTCCTCCAGCGCGCGCCGCCCCGCCGCGCGGAAGAGCTCGTCGACGGCCGTGCCGCACAGCTCCACGGCCACGGTGACGTCACGTTGGTTCTCGGCGACGAGAACGGGCGTCACGGGCGCGTGGTCGGCGCGCTGCGCGACCCGCTCGAGGAGCAGTCGCGCGGCCTGGATGTGCGCCGACGCCCTGGCCAGCACCAGCGGCTGGATGGCGGTGCCGCCATCGGGGCGCGCTCGCCGGGTCTGCGTCTCCCACCAGGTGCGCAACGCTCCCTCGGCGGCTCCGAGCACCGGCGCCGCGAAGATGAGGGAGGCCACCAGGGAGAACGGCACGGTGTGACAGCGGGCGGCGTGCGGCTGGACGCGCCCCAGGTCTCCCAGCGTGAAGGTGAGGTGGTCAGGGACCAGGACGTCGCCCTCCACGGTGTTGCTGCCGGTGCCGCGCAGTCCCACGGGGCGCCACGTGTGCAGCACCTTCGCCTCCGAGCGCCGCACGGCGAAGATCCGGTGTTCACGCGTCTCGCCGGCCGGGTCGCCGTCCTGCGCCGCCCAGGAGGCGAGCAGTATCCACTCGGCCTGGTCGACACCGCTGGCCATGGCCCACCTGCCGGTCAGCCGCCAGCCGCCGTCCACGCGGACGGCACTGCCCTGCGGCGGCACGACGGACGCGGCCACGCGCACGTCGGGACTCTCGCCCCAGATCTCCCGCTGCCCGGCCTCGGGCAGATAGCCGGCGAGCCTGCCGTGGGCCGCATACAGCGCGGCGCACCAGGCGGTGGACGCACAGGTCTCGGCCAGCTCGGAGACCGCGTCCAGGAGCGCGGTGAAAGTGCCGGCACCGCCGTTCCAGCGCTCGGGCACGAAGTGCCGGGCGAATCCGTTCTCGGCCAGGGAGTCTGCGAGCCGGTCGGTGAGCCGGCACGTCTCGTCCAGGAGGATGCGGTCCTCGCGGGCGACGTCCAGCGTCTTGCCCAGGTCACTCAGCACGCGACAGCACCGGCCCTGGTGAGGAGGCCGCCGAGCGGTGAGGGGGCGGCACCGGCGGCCAGTGCGGTGGCCAGGGTGCGCGCGCCCTGGCGGGCCGCGAGCAGGTAGGCGCCGGCGCTCTCGGGCTCCGCGGTGATGGTGACGGGCTGTCCGAGTTCGCCGAACGAGAGGAACGACGTCTGCAGGGAGTTGATGGCCCAGGCGCCCCCGATGTCCTCGGCGGCGCGGACGAGGACGGCCTGCCGGAACCCCTCGACGATCACCATCCCCGGGACGTGGTCACTGCCGTGGTCGAAGAGGGCGGGGTGCCCGGTGTCCGCTCTGAGCTGCCATCCGGCCGACGCGTCACCCAGGCTCGCGAGCAGCACGGCGTCGTCGCGGTCACGGCCGACGGCGGCCGGCGACAAGGCCCGAGCCTCGACGGTGAGGTCGGTGACGTCGAAGGGGGCCGCCGCGGCGGCACTGCGGCTGCGCACGAGGGCGTACTGCGCGGGCGGGAGCGCGTCCCAGCGCATGCTCGCGCGGCCCACCGTGCGGCCGCCGACGAGGAGGTCCGCCTCGGCCGTCAGACGGAAGCGGCGCGGGCTGCCGGGCACGCGGCGCAGGACGACGTCGAAGAGGACGTCGGCCCCGTCGCCGCTGTCGCGCAGCGGCGCGTCGAGGTGGAAGTCGAAGCCGTGCAGGACGAACGCGTGGTCCGCCGGGACACCGTGGAAGCGGTGCGAGAGGCAGATCCCCGCCTGCCGCATCGTCTCGACGACGATCAGAGAGTCCCGGGTCCCGTCGGCGGCCCGGTGGTGCAGGAGATGGTCGTGCGGCCAGCGCGCGAGGACAGCGAAGCGATCCCCGCCAAGCGGACGAACGGCCGATAACAGGACTTCCCGGTCCGCGGCCTTGTGCACCAGAGCGCGCGGAACATGCGCATCGGCACAGTGCCTGGCGGTCGTGTCGCCGGGCGCTATGTCGGTGTCATACATGATTATCCCCCTCCGGAAGCGGCTATACCGCAAAAGCAGTGACCTTGCGTGGTGGTAGGTCACCGGCTGTTCGGTGAAAAATATACCTGCGGGAAGGTATATTGCAACGGGGGGGTTGGAGACGACCGTGAGCGGAGACATCGTGGAACTGAAGAAGCACCGGGCCACCTTCCCGGTACCCGAGCGCAGCCCTGGCAGCATCGCCCTGCACGGCCGCAGCCCGGAGTTGCAGCAGGAACGGGCCGCGCACACCCGCAAGCAGATCCTGGACGCTGCCGCGCAGCTCTTCGACGAGCGCGGGTACGGCAAGACGTCCGTCAAGGACGTCGCCGACCACGTGGGGATGACCAAGGGTGCGGTCTACTTCCACTACCCCACCAAGGAAGCGCTCACGATCGCGGTCGTCGAGGCGCACTACCACCGCTGGCCCGCACTCCTGGAAGCAGCCCAGTCCAAGGGGCTCGGCCCGCTGGACACCGTGGGTGAACTGCTCGACCAGACCGCCCGGGCCTTCCAGGACGACGTGGTCGTCCAGGGCGGGGCACGGCTGCAGATGGAGCAGCCCCTGCCGGATGGCCTGTTGCCGCAGCCGTACATCGGCTGGATCAGCCTGCTGACGGAGCTGCTGGTGGAGGCGGCGGAGGCCGGGGAGCTGCGCGAGGGGGTCTCGCCCGCTGCTGCGGCCCACACGCTGGTCTCCACGTTCTTCGGTACCCAGCACATCTCCTCGCGGCTGAGCCGTCGCGCTGACCTCGTGCAACGCTGGTCCGACGCCCGGGATCTGATTTTCACGGCCTTGCGGGCGTAGGACGCGCGGCCCCTGTGCTTCCTGGTAAGGGCACGAGCAGGGGCTGAATCACTCCGGCGAGCGCCCCTACGACGACACTGGCGCGGCTCACCGTCCATGAACGGTGCGACCCCCGAGCCGGACCCCGGGGATGCCATGGCTGCTCCCCCGGGGCCCGTAGGTGTGTGCCGACTCTGGGTCAGATCTCTCCGACCACCGTGGCGGTGAGCCAGTCGGCTGCTTCGGCATCGGCCATGAGCAACGCCTGCCCCTGGCGGGCGGTGTCGTGGATGTCGGAGAGGTCGGCGCAGGTGACAACCGGGACTTCGCGCGCCCAGGCATGGGAGATCCTCTCGCAGTCGAGGACGAACGCCCTGCGAACCACGGTGTCGGGCAGGCGGTACAGCCCAGGATCCCCGGCTTGCCGCCGCCGCTGGAGGCGTTGCCCGGGATGCGCGCGCGATGTGGTGCGTTCCTGACGTCGTGACATGAAAGCCCGAGTGTTACTCGTCTCCTCACTCAGCAACGACCACCGCTCTGCCCTGGTCCGCCTCCGGGATCGCCCGCGAGGCCGCCCCGACCTCCTGATGCGGCGGGCGGCGGCGGGTAGTCATCGACAGTCAGGGAGTTGTAGAAGCGTCCGCTCATGGTGGCGAGGCGGACGAGGGCGCGGCTGGGCCCCCGGGCAGGGTGCCGCACCGACCTGGCCGTCTTCGAGGACGCCAAGTGCACGGGCCGCGCGGGCGAGCCATGCAGGCGATGTACCACCAGCAGACGAAGAATCTGCTGGGACGAACACGCACCGCGCCCAGGCACAGCGCCTTGCCCGTGCCCGCGGCGGCCGAGCGGCAAGGCCGAGCTCGGTCTCTCAGACCGGTCACCTACCACGCAACGGCTCTGAGCCGATCAACCCCAGATGCCCGAGTTCAACGGAGCGTAGTCAGCACCAAGTCGGCACGGGACAGGTGAAGACGGGTGATGACGCGGGCTTTCAAGTCAGCACCAAACCAGCACGGGAGTCAGCACCGCACCGTCAAGTCAGAACTACGCGTGCCGGACGGCACTCGTTTCGACCACCATCGAGCCCCTGAACCGCCTTTCCGTGAGCCGGCATGGTGGCCACACGCATAGCCGACCCTCGAACTATGTTGCCCCGCCACATGTGCGCCTGACCTGCGGATTCCTACGGTATGGCGACACGAACACGTCCCCGCCGACCGCTTGGAAGTGGTGCCGATGTCCTCCCCCGCGACCGCTCCACCAGCCCCCGCCAGCCTCAAGCGCATCGTCGCCGCGTCCCTCATCGGCACCACCATCGAGTGGTACGACTTCTTCCTCTACGGCTCCGCCGCCGCCCTCGTCTTCAACAAGCTGTTCTTTCCGGGCTCCGACCCGCTCGTCGGCACGCTCCTGTCGTTCCTGACCTACGCCGTGGGTTTCGCCGCGCGGCCGCTCGGGGCGCTGGTCTTCGGGCACTTCGGGGATCGGCTCGGGCGCAAGAAGCTGCTGGTGTTGAGTCTGCTCCTGATGGGCGGGGCGACCTTCGCGATCGGGCTGCTGCCGACACACGCGACCGTCGGGACGGCCGCGCCCGTGCTGCTGACCACGCTGCGGCTGGTCCAGGGCTTCGCGCTCGGCGGTGAGTGGGGCGGAGCCGTTCTGCTGGTGTCCGAGCACGGGGACGCGCGCCGGCGCGGGTTCTGGGCCTCGTGGCCGCAGACGGGCGCGCCCGCGGGGCAGTTGCTCGCGACCGGCGTGCTGTCCCTGCTGACCGCCGTGCTCTCGGACGCCGCCTTCGCCTCCTGGGGCTGGCGGATCCCGTTCCTGCTCTCCGGCGTGCTGGTGGTCGTCGGTTTGTGGATTCGTCTGTCCGTCGACGAATCCCCTGTCTTCCGGCAGGCGCTGGCACAGGCCGAGGCCCGCAAGCTGGGGCGGAGGGCGGAAGCCGAGGGGCTGCCGCTGGTGTCCGTGCTGCGGCACCACTGGCGGGACGTGCTGGTGGCGATGGGTGCCCGCATGGCGGAGAACATCTCCTACTACGTCATCACCGCGTTCATCCTCGTGTACGCGACCACCTCGGCCGGGGTCTCCAAGCAGACCGCGCTCAACGCCGTACTCGTCGCGTCCGCCGTGCACTTCGCGGTGATCCCCGCCTGGGGTGCGCTGTCCGACCGGATCGGACGGCGACCGGTGTACCTGCTGGGCGCGGTCGGCATCGGGCTCTGGATGTTCCCGTTCTTCTCGCTCGTCGACACCGGCGCCTTCGGCGGCCTCGTGCTGGCCGTGACCGTGGGTCTGGTGCTGCACGGGGCGATGTACGCGCCCCAGGCCGCGTTCTTCTCCGAGATGTTCGCGACCCGGATGCGGTACTCGGGCGCCTCCATCGGCGCGCAGTTCGCGTCGGTCGCGGCGGGTGCCCCGGCGCCGCTCATCGCGACGGCTCTGCTCGCCGACTACGACAGCTCCACCCCGATCGCCCTGTACGTGATCGCGGCTGCCCTGCTGACGGTCGTCGCTGTCGGAGTCGCCAAGGAGACCCGTCACCGCGATCTGGCCGACGTCGAGCCCTCCGCCGGCCCGGAGCGCACGCAGACCCCGGCGGCGGACGCACGCGCCGTCTGATCCCGCCCCTGCACTGACCCCCGTACGCTCACCCGGCGCGTACGGGGGTCAGTGCGGTGCCGGAGCTGCCAACCGGTGCAGTCTCAGGGCAAGTTGGACCTCCAGGGCGCGGGCGGGGCTCTGCCAGTCGTCTCCCAGGAGGCGGCCCACGCGGTCCAGGCGTTGGGCCACCGTGTTGACGTGGACGTGGAGTTCGTCCTTGGTGCGCGCCGGGCTCATGCCCGAGGCGAAGTACGCGTCGAGGGTGCGCAACAGGTCGGTGCCGCGCCGTTCGTCGTAGGCGACGACCCGGCCTATGGTGCGGTCCACGAAGCCCGCCACGTCCCGCTCGCCGGCCAGGAGCAGCCCGAGGAAACCGAAGTCCTCGGCGGCCGCCCCGTCGCCGGAGCGGCCCAGCAGCCTCAGGGCGTCCAGACAGCGGCGGCCCTCCTCGTACGCGGCGACCACCGCGTCCGGGCCGGCGGTGAGGCCTCGCACCGGGGCGGACGCGCCGACGGTGACCGCCTCGTGGACGGCGGTGCCGAGGTGCAGCGCGGTACGGCGGGCCAGCTCGGTAGCCGTGTCGCCGCGTTCCAGGGGCAGCAGCAGGACGGTGCCGCCGTCACGGGCTGCGGCCAGGCCGTGACGGGTGGCGGCGAGGTGGGAGGCGGCGGACCACAGGCGGCGGCGGGCGGCCGCCGCCTGGTCGGCGTCGACGTCGGGGGCGGCGGCGTCGAGGCGGGCGGCGAGCACGACATGGGTGGCGTCGAGGTCGGCGTGCAGCCGGGCGGCGCGCTCGCGCAGCAGGCGCGGGTCGCGGTCGCGGGCTTCGAGCAGGTCGTCGAGGAGCTCGCCGCGAACGCGCTGTTCGGCCTCGGCGGCGGAGCGCCTGGCCAGGAGCAGCAGGGACGTCACCATCGCGGCCCGCTCCAGGGTGCGCTGGTCGACCGGGTCGAGTGCGGGGTATCCGCGCAGCACCAGCGCGCCGAGCAGCTCCTCGCCTGCCGCCACCGCCGCGATCCAGTCGTCCCGATGGCGTACGGCGTGGCCGTCCGCGCGGGAGGCCTCCAGCGCGTCGGGCGGTGCGCCCTCCGTGAACTCCACTGTGCCGTCGAGCACTTCGGACACCGCGGCGGCCACGTCATGCACCCCGCCGCCGCGCAGGACCAGTTCGGCGAGCCGGTCATGGATGTCGGAGGCGCGCTCGATGACCGCGCTGCGGTCCCGGATGATCTCGTTGGCGCGCTCCAGCCCGGCCAGGGCCGAGCGGGTCTCGGTGAGCAGGTTGGCGGTGTCGATGGCCGCCGCGGCGAGCGCGGCGAAGGATCCCAGCAGGGCGATCTGCTCCCGTTCGAAGACCCGGGCGCGCCGGTCAGCGGCGAACAGCACCCCGATGACGCTCGGTCCCAGCATCAGCGGAACGCCGAGGATCGCCACCAGCCCCTCGTCGCGCACGCCCGCGTCGATGGTCGCCGTGTGCCGGAAGCGGTCGTCACGGAAGTAGTCGTCGGTGACGTACGGCCGGGCCGTCTGGGCGACCAGACCGCCGAGGCCCTCGCCCATCCCGAGGCGCAGCTGCTGGAAGCGGGCGGCGACGGAGCCCTCGGTGACCCGCATGTAGGTGTCACCCTTGTCTGGGTCGTTCAGGCTGAGGTAGGCGATGTCGGTGCCGAGCAGTGAGCGGGCCCGTTGCACGATCGCCTGGAGGACGGCGTCCACGTCGCGCAGTCCTGCGAGGTCGTGGGCCGTCTCGAAGAGCGCCGACAGCTCGGCCTCCCTGCGCCGTCGGCCCTCCAGTTCCGAGCGGACCCGCAGCGCCAGCAGCTTGGCGTGTTCGAGTGCCGCGATCCGCTCGCCGGGCCCTCCCTCGGCGCGGGCGAGCAGTACGGGCCGGTCGTACGCCTCGGCGGCCGCGCCCCGGGCGAGCAGCTCGAGGAACGGCGCGTCGGCGTCGTGGGCGGTACCGAGGGCCGTGACAGCGCCCTCCACGTGATCGCGGGACATGCTCACAGGATTCCCCATCGCCGGGCCGCCCCGTCAGCCCTGTGGAAAACTCCGCGAACCGGCGGCGGCACCGTGCTCAGTGCGCGGTCCAGCCGCCGTCGAGAACCAGTGACGTGCCCGTCACGAAGGACGCCTGCGGGCCGCACAGATAGGCGACGGCCTCGGCGACCTCCTCCGGTTCGAGGAGCCGCTTGACGGCGCTGTCGCGCAGGAGCACCTCGGCCAGCACGCGTTCCTCGGAGATGCCGTGCGTCCGTGCCTGGTCGGCGAGCTGCCGCTCCACGAGCGGGGTGCGCACGTAGGCGGGGTTGACGCAGTTGGATGTCACTCCGTGGGGCGCGCCTTCGAGGGCGGCGGTCTTGGACAGCCCCTCGAGTCCGTGCTTGGCGGCGACGTACGCCGCCTTGTAGGCGGAGGCGCGCAGGCCGTGGACGGAGGACACGTTGACGATGCGGCCCCAGCCCTGCCCGTACATGTGGGGCAGGGCACCGCGGATGAGCCGGAACGGGGCCTCCAGCATCACCGTGAGCACGGTGTGGAAGACGTCCGGCGGGAACTCCTCCAGGGGGGACACCCGTTGCAGTCCGGCGTTGTTGACCAGGACGTCGGTCCCGGCGGCAGCGAGTTCGGCGGCGTCCAGGTCGGTGAGGTCCAAGGTGTGCGGCTCCACCGAACCGGGCAGGCCGGCCGCGCTCTCCGCGAGCGCCTCCAGGCCGGCCGCGTCCCGGTCGACGGCCCTGACCTTGGCTCCGGCGGCCGCGAGCCGCAGCGCACAGGCACGTCCGATGCCGCCGGCGGCGCCGGTGACGAGGGCGGTCCGACCGCCGAGGTCGAGCCAGGGGTCGGCGGGGCCGCCGGCGGCGACCTGGGGCGAAGTCATGCTTCGACCCTAGGCAGAGCCCCGTCCTCGCCCCATGTGGTCACGGCCCATACTTCACTCGGCAGTCGTGGTCTCGAACCACGTGGGTTCGTCGGAGAGCGCCTGCTTGATGCGGAACACCTGCCGTTCGTGCATGGGCGGCAGGCCGTCCACCGCGAACCAGCCCACCGCGACGGACTCGTCGTCGTTGACGCGCGCGTCGCCGCCGACGGCCCGGCAGCGGAACGTGACGTCCATGAACTGGCACTTGTCGCCGTTCGGGTACTCCACCCGCCTCCCGGTTCGGACCAGGACGACGCGCTCGGGGACGCAGTGCACGCCTGCCTCCTCGTACACCTCCCGCACGGCGCAGTCGGCGGGCTGCTCCCCCGGGTCGGGGATGCCGGTGATCACGGTCCACTGGTGGTTGTCCGCGCGCTGCCCCAGCAGCACCCGGCCCTCGTCGTCGAAGACGACGGCGCTGACGCCGGGGAGCCAGAGCAGCTGGTGACCCGCGGAGGCCCGGATCTCGGTGATGAAGTCAGGAGTCGGCATGGACCGACCCTATCCGGGCCGCCCGATCAGTTCGGCGCGCTGCGTCGGACCCGTACCCCGGCGCCGATCGCCCATCCCAGACCGCCCGCGGCGACGAGCACCAGGGCCATCTCGGGCAGGATGCCCAGCTTCGTCGCCGGCGTCTCCGAAGAGCGCAGGGGCACCTTCTGCACCAGCGAGTCCGCGACGAACATGCCAGTCTTCTGGGTGATCTTCCCGTCCGGCATGATGATCGCGCTGACGCCACTGGTCACGGGCACCGTGACGGTCCGGCTGTGCTCGACGGCGCGCACGCGTGACATGGCGAGCTGCTGGTAGGTCATCTCGCTGCGGTCGAAGGTGGCGTTGTTGCTGGGCACGGAGATCATCTGCGCGCCGTGGGTGACGGTGTCGCGCACGGCCCAGTCGAAGGCCGCCTCGTAGCAGGTGGCGAGGCCGACCTTGGCGCCGTCCATGTCGAACACGCCCGGCTTTGTGCCCCGGCTGAAGTCCTGGCGGACCATGGAGGTCCAGTTCCCGTTGATGGCGCCGATGAACGAGCGCAGCGGGAGGTACTCGCCGAACGGCTGGACCTGCCGCTTGTCGTACGTCTGGGTGGGGCCCTTCACCGGGTCCCACAGGATCTGCTCGTTGTAGAGCTTGCCGTCCCGCTCGACGACGCCGCCGACCGAGATGGGCGCGCCGATCGCCTTGGCCGCGTTGTCGATGACGACGGCGGCGTCGGCGTAGGCGTAGGGGTCGATGTCGGAGGAGTTCTCGGGCCACAGCACGAAGTCGGGCTGGGGGAGCTTGCCCGCCTTGACCTCGGCGGCCAGGCGCTCCGTCTCGCGCGCGTGGTAGTCGAGCACGGCCCGGCGCTGGGCGTTGAACTCCAGGCCGAGGCGGGGGACGTTGCCCTGGATGAGGGCGACCGTCGCGGTGCCGTCCTCCGCCTTGTCGCTCACCAGCGCGCGGGCGGCCACGGCTCCGACGACCGGAACGGCCACGCTGAGCAGCGCCACGGCGGCGGCCGACCGCCGCACCTCACCTGTGCGCCGTCGCTGAAGGACGAGGCGCACCACCTCGTACAGGCCGAAACCGCACAGTACGACCGCGAAGCCGAGGACGGGGGTTCCGCCGAGTGCGGCCAGGGGCAGGAAGACGCCGTCCGCCTGGCCGAAGGCGATCTTGCCCCAGGGGAAGCCACGGAAGGGCACACGCGCGCGTGCCGCCTCGCCGGCGATCCACAGCGCGGCCGCCCATACCGGCCAGGCCGGCAGCTTCGACACGGCGGCCACGCCCACGCCGACCAGCGCGACGAAGACCGCCTCGATGGCCACCAGGGCGAGCCAGGGGCCTGGGCCGACCTCGACGCCGGTCCACACGAGGAGCGGCAGCAGGAAACCCAGCCCGAACAGGTAGCCGAGACCGAAGGCCGCCTTCCAGCTGCGCCCGCGCAGTACCCAGCCGAGGACGGCGAACGCCGGCAGCGCCAGCCACCACAGGATGCGCGGCGGGAAACTGACGTAGAGCAGCACTCCGGAGAGCGCCGCTGCGGCGGCGGGGACGAGGCGCAGGAGCCGCGCGCCGCGCGAGGCCTGCGCGGTCTGGGGCTCCAGCAGGTCCGGCTGGCCCACGGAAGATGCGGTGACGGTCACCCCGGGAGTGTACGGCGAGTGACCTTTCGGCCGACAGCACGGTCCGCGGAGCGGCCCGCCCGGGCGACGGCACGCCCCGCTCGTCGGCGCGCGTCCCAGGCGGCCCACGATCACCGCACAACCCGGCGCACAACCCGGCGCAAGTCATCCACAAACCGCCCATCAGCCGTTACGGTGTGCCAGAGCTCCGGTCGCGCAGGCGTTCGGGGTCCGTCACGGTTCAGGTCCGTCACGGTCGGGGGGCGACCGGGTTCGGGGGGACGGGGTGGGTTCCACTGGGATGACGTCTGCGGTCGGCAGTGACGCGGACGGAGAAAGACGAAACGTTTCTGATGCGGCGGGCGTGGCCGTGTTCGGGGCCTGCGCCATCTGGTCCCTGGTCACCTCCGCCGTGCACGGCGGACGTCCCGAGGGTGTCCTGCTCGCGGTGCTGGCGCTGGCCGCCGGGTACGCGGCGGGGCGGATCTTCGGGGTGCTGCTGCCGGTCGCGGCGCCCTGCGCCGGGGCGCTGGCCGGGCTCGCCCTGACGGTGACCGTGCCCCGGCTCGCCCCGGGACCCGAGATCGTCGCGCCGCTGGGCCACGCCGGCGCCACCGCCGCGCTGCTCACCCTGTCGGCCGGTGCCGCGTGCTGCGCCGCCTGGGCCACGCCCGTGCCCGCGCTGCGGTACACGCTGTGGCTGCTCGCCGGGGTGATCGTGGTCGCCGGGGCCCTCCTGGGCTCGACCACGGCCGTGCTGACCTGCGGCGCGGTGCTGCTGTGCTCCCTGGCCGCCGGACGGGTGCGCAGCCGGGGGCCAGGCCTCGTGGCGCTGGCCGGTGCCGCCTCCCTGATGACGGGCCTGACCTGGGCGGTCGCCGCAAAGGCGCTGCCCGACGGCCTCACCGATGCCCTGACGGCCCACCTGACGCCCTACCGGGTCGACCTGTGGCACGACGCCGTGGGCATGGCCCACCACGAGGCCGGACTCGGCGTGGGCCCCGGGCGCTTCGGGGAGCTGAGTACGACGGCGGCGCGGTCGACGCTGTCCGACGGCAAACCCCATTCGGCGCCGCTGCAACTGGCGGCGGAGCAGGGTGTCGTCGGGGTGCTGCTGCTCGCCGCGGCCTTCTGCTGGGTGCTGTTCGCCCTGTGGCGCGCGCCGCGCCCCACGCCGGTCGTCCTCACCGCGGGTGCCGCGCTCACGGCCCTCGCCGGCCTCGCCGCGATCGGCAACGCGCTGAGCTTCACCACCGTGTCGGTCGGCGCGGGACTGCTGGCGGGTCTGGCCACGGCCCGACCGCTCGCCGAGCAGCCCACGGCGCCCGAGGCGATGTCGGAGTACGAGAGGGACCTACGCCACGGCGACCGCCCGGCCGCCTGACGCCGACGTGTTCCGGAGACGGACGTCAGAGGACGTCAGAGGGACGTCAGTGCTGCGTCGTGCCCGGGGTGCCCGTCCGCAGCCGGGCCCTGATGACGCGTACGGCCGACTCCGCGTCGTCCACGGTGATCGTGAACGTGTGGCCGTCCCAGAGCCTCAGCACCACGCCCTCGCCACGGCGTACGACGACGGCGGTTCCCTTCTCCGGCCGCCAGCGGTAGCCCCAGCCACCCCAGTGGCGCGGGGTGACGAGCGGTTCGAAGTCGGCTCCGGCGACATGCGCCAGGGGGATGCGGCGGCGCGGCAGGCCGATGTGGCCGCAGCGCACTTCGAGGGACTCCTTGTCGAGCTTCAGGTCGACGTGGACAAAGGCGAGCGTGCCGAAGAGCACCAGCAACCCTGCCGCGATGCATCCGACGACGGCCATGACGAGCGGCGCGATGCCGGACGTCCACGCGGAATCGACGGCGAGTTCGATGCCGAGCGCCATGCAGGCGGCGCCCACGAGCGCGAGCAGCCACTGGAACCGGTTGGTGGCGCGCCCGGTCCAGACGTCGGGATGCGGGGCGTCGCGATGCGGGACGTCGGGAAGCGGGGTGCTCTCGTCGTGGGGGTGGTCCCTCATACGCATGAGGCTACTCAGGTTTCGCTGCGCCGGTAGCCCGTTGCGCAGGGTGACTGCTCCTCCCGGGCGGCGGCGGTCCCCCAGGACGGCGCCGGAGCCCGTCGGTCACTGCACGGGGCTGACGGCCTGGAGCAGGCGGCCTTCCGCGTAGGCCAGGGCGGGCGCCGGCAGGCCGCCCTGTCGGCCGCTGAGGAGAACGGTCACGGTGCCGAGGGACGCCGCCTCGGGTTCGGGGCGCGCACCGATCCGGCGCAATGCCTGCGCTGCCACGGCCCCGGCCGAACCGTGCAGGACCAGCGGCGGACGCCCGGGACGCTGCACGGCGGCACGGATGCGGTCGGCGACCAGTTCGTAATGGGTGCAGCCCAGGACGACGGTCGTTACCTCGTCGGGGGTGAGGGCGGCGGCCGCGGTGACCGCGGCGTCGATCGCCGCCTCGTCCGCGTGCTCCACGGCCTCGGCCAGTCCCCAGCAGGGCACCTCGGCGACCGGAACCCCGTCGGCGAAGTCCTGGATGAGGCCGCGCTGGTAGGGGCTGCCGGTGGTGGCCGGCGTGGCCCAGATCGCGACGGGGCCGCCGCCGGCCGCGGCCGGCTTGATCGCCGGGACGGTGCCGATCACCGGGATGCCGGGTTCGAGGCGGGCGCGCAGGGTGGGCAGAGCGTGCACGGTCGCCGTGTTGCAACCGATGATGAGGGCCTCGGGCCGGTACGCGGCGGCGGCCTCGGCTACAGCCACGGCACGCTCGGTGAGGTCCTGCGTGGTGCGTGGGCCCCACGGCATTCCGTCGGGGTCGAGCGAGAGCACGAGATCGGCGTCGGGCCGCAGGCGCCTTACCGCGGCGGTGGCCGCCAGCAGACCGATTCCGGAGTCCATGAGCGCGATCTTCACCCGGCCACCATAGACGATGTGCTCTTGCGGCCCGGTCGGGTGGGGCAGACTGCGCGCGTGAGCGCCATCGTGTGGATCGCCGCCCTGTCCCTGGTCGCCTGGCTGTGGCTGCTGCTCTGTCAGGGCTTCTTCTGGCGAACGGATGTGCGGCTGCCGCCCCGGAAGGAACCCGATCGGTGGCCGTCGGTCTGTATCGTCGTCCCCGCGCGCGACGAGGCGGCGGTGCTGCCCGCGAGCCTGCCCTCGCTGCTCGCGCAGGACTATCCGGGACGGGCCGAGATCTTCCTCGTCGACGACAGCAGCTCCGACGGCACCGGCGAACTGGCGCGCTCTCTCGCCCGGCGGCGCGGTGGGCTCCCGCTGACCGTGGACTCGCCGGGCGAACCGCCCACGGGCTGGACCGGGAAGCTGTGGGCGGTTCGGCACGGCATCGCGCTGGCACGCGCGCGTGAGCCCGAGTACCTCCTGCTGACGGACGCCGACATCGCGCACGCACCCGACAGCCTCCGGGAGCTGGTGGCGGCGGCGCGCACCGGGGGGTTCGACGTCGTCTCGCAGATGGCCCGGCTGCGGGTGGAGAGCCTGTGGGAGCGGCTGGTGGTGCCGGCCTTCGTCTACTTCTTCGCGCAGCTGTACCCCTTCCGCAGGATCGGCCTGCGAGGGGCGCGCACGGCGGCCGCGGCGGGCGGCTGCGTCCTGCTGCGCACCGAGGCGGCCGAGCGGGCCCGGATCCCGGACGCCATCCGGCACACCGTCATCGACGACGTGGCGCTCGCGCGGGCCGTGAAGGGCGGGGGCGGTCACATCTGGCTGGGGCTGGCCGACCGCGTCGACAGCGTGCGCCCCTACCCGAGACTGCACGACCTGTGGCGAATGGTCTCGCGCAGTGCCTATGCGCAACTTCGCCACAACCCGTTCCTGCTGGCCGGCACGGTGCTCGGCCTCGCCCTGATCTACCTGGTGCCGCCGCTCGCCCTCCTCACCGGGCTCGCCGTCGGCAGTACGGCCGCGGCGGTACTCGGTGGTCTGGCGTGGCTGGTGATGACGGGGACGTACGTCCCTATGCTGCGTCACTACCGTCAGCCGCTGTGGCTCGCTCCCCTGCTGCCGTTCACCGCGTTCCTCTATCTCCTGATGACGGTGGATTCCGCGGTGCAGCACTACCGAGGGCGCGGCGCGGCCTGGAAGGGCCGCACCTACGCACGTCCGGACGCCGTGACCGACGAGGGCTGAGCCCTTCTCGAAGGCCCCCTACTTGCGGCCAGGAGTCCAGTTCATGCCCCACCCGTAGGCATAGTCGACGGTCCGCTGCGGGCTCACCCCGCGCTCGGGCACCAGGTAGCGAGCCTCGCGCTGGACGACGAGGTCGCCGCCGTGGTTGGTGATCAGGGCGAGCGCACACACTGTCGACGGGATGGTGCACTCGTCCAGGGAGAAGTCGACCGCGGCGCCGAACTGAGGTTGCAGTGTGACCGTGGCGTGCAGGTCGGCGAAGGAACGGGCGCCCTCGTAGATGGTCACGAAGACGAGGATGCGGCGGAAGTCGTTCTTGTGGTCGAGGTTGACGGTCAGGTTCTCGCCGCTCGCCACCGCGCCGGTGCGGTCGTCGCCGTCGAGGTGGATGTACGGCGGCTGATGCAGGGCGCCGAAGGCGTTGCCGAGGGCCTGGACGACGCCCTTGCGACCGTCGGCGAGTTCGTACAGGGCGCACAGGTCGAGGTCGAGGTCGTTGTGCATGGCCATCGCCCGCCCGCGCTTGCTGCCCCACCCCGAGAACTGCTTGCGCGTCTCCCAGTTGAGGTTCACGCGCAGGGCGCCCGAGGTGCCGCCCTGCTTGGTCAGGGACACCGACGGGGCGGCCTTCGTGAGCGTCACCTTGGTCAGCCGGACCGGCCCGGCGGGCGGTGCCGGCGGCGGGGGCGGGGCCTGGTGGACGGGCGGGGGCACCGTGGCCGGGAAGGCGGGCATGGTCGGCGGCGGAGACGGCGGAGACGGCGGGGACTGCGGAGTCGACGGAGCCGGGGCGGCCGCGTGCTGCGGCTCGTCCACCGTGATCCCGAAGTCCGTGGCCAGGCCTTCGAGACCGCTGCCGTAGCCCTGTCCGACGGCCCGGAACTTCCAGGCGCCCTGGCGGCGGTAGAACTCTCCCAGCACGAAGGCCGTTTCGACGGTGGCCCCGGTGCTGTCGAACCGCGCCACGACGGTGCCCTGTGCCGCGTCCCGTACCTCGATGTAGAGGTCCGGGACCCGGCCGAACGAACCGCCGTCCGTCGAAGCGGCCAGTACCACGGTCTCGATCGCGGGCTCCACGCGCGCGAGGTCGACGAGAAGGGTGTCCGTCACGCGGCCCCCGGAGTTCCGCTTGCCCTCGTGGCGGACCGCTCCGGAGGAATGGGCCGGCTGGTTGTAGAAGACGAAGTCGGCGTCGGAACGGACCTTTCCGCCCACGAGGAGCAGCGCCGACGCGTCCGCGTCCGGAACACCCGGTCCCGAGCGCCAGCCCAGTTCGACCCGCAGTGCTGTGGTCGGCACCGGAGCATTGGAACCCTTCGGCATTGACATGTACGCCCCCATTGTGTGTCAGTGCACCCAGGCCCGCGCCCGGCACCCCTCGGGTTGTCTACCCGGTCAACCTATTCCGCAGGACACCGAACTCCCATCGGAGGCACGGGATCGCCTCCGGCCGACCCCCGGTAACCGGCTGGGAACTCGGCATTTACACGATCTACAGGGCGTTTGACGTCCCATTTTCCCAACTTCGCTCGCATTGGGGATCCGAGGTCACCCCCGACACGGAAATCAACCCTCTTATCGGTCTCCCCAACCAGCACATCGTGGGCTTAACTTATGTGCCATGACCTCCCCCCGCTCCACCTATGGCGGCGGCTACTACGCCTCCTTCCCGGACACTCCGATCTACGACTCCCTCGTGGCCGAGCGGGGCACCCCGCAGATCGCCCCGATCCGGGTCCCCGCCGCGTACGACATGGGCAACAGCAACCTGCCCGCGCTGCCGTCGGCGCTGCCCGCCCTCCCGTCGGGCCCGTCCCAGGCGCCCTACGGCTACCCGCAGGCCCAGCAGCCCGCTCCGCTGCAGCAGGCCCCGGCGGCGTACATCCCGCCGCAGGCCGCCGCGCCGCGCGGCTATCCCGGTCCCCAGGCGCAGCAGCCGCGCCCGGCCGGTCCCGGCACGGGCTACGAGGCGATGCGCCCCGCCGCGCCCCGGCCCGCCGCCCCTCAGTACCAGGACCCGTACAACCAGCAGCAGTACCGAGGCGGCTACTGAGCCGACCCGGGGGGTCGGTGCCGCCTGGCAGGATGACCCCATGGGGCACGCAGAGCTGCTGTCGATTCACGTCCATCCGGTCAAGGCGTTCCGGGGCCAGGCACCCCGGGAGGCCGTTGTGGAGCCCTGGGGGCTGGCCGGTGACCGACGCTGGGCGCTGATCGACGACGGGGGAAAGGTCGTCACACAACGCCAGCAGCCGCGCCTCGCGCTGGCCGCCGCCGAGCTGCTGCCCGGCGGCGTCCGTCTGTCCGCACCCGGCCTCGAGCCGCTGACCGTGCGGGTGCCCGAGCCGGTGGGCACGGTGTCGCTGGAGATCTTCCGCGACAAGGTGGAGGGGGTCCTCGCCGACGCCGCCGCGCACGCCTGGTGCAGCGCCCACGTCGGCGCCGACATACGGCTGGTGCACATGGACGACCCCGCGACGCGCAGGCCCGTCGACCCCGCGAACGCGCTGCCCGGCGAGACCGTCACCTTCGCCGACGGCTATCCGCTGCTGGCCACCACGACCGCGTCCCTCGACGCCCTCAACTCCCTGATCGCGCGGGGCGGGCACGCCGGGGAGGGACCGCTGCCGATGAACCGTTTCCGGCCGAACCTGGTCGTGGCGGGCACCGACCCCTGGGCCGAGGACGGCTGGTCGCGTCTCGCCGTCGGCGAGGTCGAGTTCCGTGTCGCCAAGCCGTGCGGGCGGTGTGTCGTGACCACCACCGACCAGAGCACCGCAGGGCGCGGCAAGGAACCCCTGTCCACCCTCGGCCGGCACCGGCGCCTCGACGGCAAGCTGGTCTTCGGACAGAACCTGGTGCCCCTCTCCCGGGGCACGGTCAGGGTCGGCGATCCGGTGCGCGTCATCGCGTAGTTCCGGCCTCGATCAGAGCCGGGACGATCCGTGGGAACCCCCGCCCGGCCCCGGAGCGTTGGGATTGCGTGAGAAGTTCATGAGACGTCCCGAGCCCTGGTGATTTCGCTCTCTCTTTCACCGGGCTCGCGCGTGAACGGCTCCGACGGGGGTTATCACGGAGCGGGAAGGGGGTGCGGACGGTGCGAGCGATCCGCGGAATCTGGCGCTGGCGACACAATCCGCTGCGCCGTGGGACGGATCTGGCCGAGGCCTGGGTGGCCCTGTCGGCCCTGCTGCTGATCCTCCTCGTGGCGCCCGTGGTGGGCTCACTCGTCGGCACGGCCGCACAGGACGTCCTTCAGCAGGCGGTCCGCGAGCAGCGCGCGTCCCGCCACGAGGTCACGGCCACCGTGGTGCGGAAGGTGGACGGCTCGCCCCTGGAGGTGGACCCCGAGACGGCCACCGGCCGGGACGCCCGTACGCGGGTCGTCGCGGACTGGACCGCGCCGGACGGCACCGCGCAGCACGGCACGGTCCTGGCGAGCCTCAAGACCCCGCACAATGGCGACCACTTCGAGATATGGACGGACGGACACGGCCGGCTGATGGGCCGCCCGCTGGACTCCGCCACGGCGACGACGCACGCCGTGCTCGCCGGCTTCGGCGCGGCCCTGCTCACCGTGGGCACGGTAGAGGGCGGCCGGCGGCTGATCGTCTGGCGCATGGTCCGTCGCCGGTACGCCCGTTGGGACCAGGCCTGGGACCGGGCGGGCCCGGACTGGGGCCGCACCGGCACCGGCAGTTGACGGCCTTCCGTCTCTGGTCAACCCACCACCCGCGCGCACGCTACGGTGGTCCGGCCGAAGCATTTCGGCATCAACCCGCGTACCACGAGGTGGGGGCACAGCAACGCCATGGCACAGGGCACGGTCCAGGTGACGCACACCGGCACATCGAGGTGGCGGCGCCGCACGGGTGAGTACGCATCGCTCGCCGCCGCCCTGGAGGCCGCGGCCGAGGGCGACGTCCTCACCATCGCCCCCGGCACCTATCGGGAGAACCTCGTGGTACAGCGGTCGGTGACCCTGCGCGGCCCCGAGGGCTCCCCCGGTTCCGTGCGCCTCGCGCCCTTGGACGGGGTGCCGCTGACCGTGCGTGCCTCGGCGGTGGTGCAGGACCTGCACGTGGAGGGCCAGGACGCGGCGGCGCCCGCGGTGCTCGTCGAGGAAGGCACGCCGGAACTGCTGGACCTGCGGATCGTCACGCGGTCCGCGGCGGGCATCGAGGTGCGCGGCAGCGCGCGCCCGACGGTGCGGCGCTGCACGGTCGACAATCCCGCGGGCATCGGCATCGCCGTGGTCGACGGCGGTGGCGGTGTCTTCGAGGAGTGCGAGGTCGTCGCGGCGGGCCAGGCCGGGGTCGCGGTGCGCGGGGGCGCCCATCCCCGGCTGGAGCGCTGCCGGGTGCACCACACCTCGGGCGCGGGCCTGAGCGCGACCGGCGACAACTCGGCGCTGGAAGCAGTGGGTTGCGAGGTCTACGAGGTCAGGGGCAGCGGCGTGCAGATCACCGCCCGGGCCACCGCGCACCTCACCGACTGCGATGTGCACCGCACCACCGCCGACGGCGTCACCCTCGACACGGACGCCGTGCTCACCCTGGCCGACTGCCGTATCCACGACATCCCGGAGAACGCGGTCGACCTGCGCTCCCGCTCCGTCCTGACGCTGACCCGCACGACGGTGCGTCAGTTCGGGCGCAACGGGCTGTCGGTGTGGGACCCGGGCACGCGCGTGGACGCCAACCAGTGCGAGATCTTCGACAGCACCGGCGACTACCCGGCCGTCTGGGTCAGCGACGGCGCCACCGCGGTCCTCGACTCCTGCCGGGTGCACGACGTGCCGGACGCCCTGTTCGTCCTCGACCGCGGCTCGCGCGCGGACGTCGTCGACAGCGACCTCTCCCAGGTCCGCAACACGGCTGTGTCGGTGAGCGACGGCGCGACCGCCCAGCTCGACGACTGCCGGATCCGGGACGCGGCGACCGGCGCCTGGTTCCGCGACCACGGCAGCGGCGGCACCCTCAACAACTGCACCGTGGACAGCACCCAGACCGGCGTGATCGTCACCAAGGGCGCCGACCCCACCGTCGAGCGCTGCACGGTCGACTCCCCCGCCGAGGCCGGGTTCTACGTGTCGGCCGGCGGGCGTGGCAGTTTCCTGAACTGCCGGGTGACCAACAGCGGCGGTTACGGCTTCCACGTGATAGACGGCAGTCGTACGACGCTGCGGAAGTGCCGGACGGAGCGCTGCGCGCGCGGCGGCTACGAGTTCGCGGACGCCGGGGCGGACGCCACGGCCGGTTCCGGACCCCTGGTCGAGGACTGCACCAGTGACGAGAGCGCGGGCGTGCGGATCCCAGGGGCCGCGGCGGTGCCGGAGACGGCTGTGCAGACGACCGCCCAGTCGCCCGGTCTGCTCGGTGTGATCCCCGAGCAGCGCGTCACCGTGCCGGAAGCGCAGCAGGCCGCCGCCGAGCCTCAGACGTCGGTGCGGTCCTCCAAGGACGTGCTCGGCGAACTTGACACGCTGGTAGGCCTGGAGAGCGTCAAGCGTGAGGTGCGGGCCCTCATCGACATGATCGAGGTGGGCCGGCGCCGGCAGCAGGCCGGGCTCAAGGCGGCCTCCGTCAAGCGCCATCTGGTCTTCACCGGCTCCCCCGGCACCGGCAAGACGACGGTCGCGCGTCTCTACGGCGAGATCCTCGCCGCCCTCGACGTCCTGGAGAAGGGCCACCTCGTCGAGGTGTCCCGCGTCGACCTGGTCGGCGAGCACATCGGCTCGACGGCGATCCGCACCCAGGAGGCCTTCCAACGGGCGCACGGCGGTGTGCTCTTCATCGACGAGGCGTACGCGCTGTCGCCGGAGGACGCGGGGCGGGACTTCGGCAAGGAGGCCATCGACACCCTCGTGAAACTGATGGAGGACCAGCGGGACGCCGTGGTCGTGATCGTGGCGGGCTACACGGCCGAGATGGAGCGGTTCCTCTCGGTCAACCCCGGAGTCGCGTCCCGTTTCTCACGGACCATCACCTTCGGTGACTACGGCCCCGACGAGCTGCTGCGGATCGTCGAGCAGCAGGCCGAGGAGCACGAGTACCGGCTCGGTCCGGGCACCGCGGACGCCCTGCTGAAGTACTTCACGGAGCTCCCGAAGGGCCCCGCCTTCGGTAACGGGCGTACCGCGCGGCAGACGTTCGAGGCGATGGTCGAGCGGCACGCGAGCCGGGTGGCCCAGGTGGCGGAGCCGAACAAGGACGACCTGACGCTGCTGTATGCGGAGGACCTCCCCGAGCTGCCCTGACCGGCTCATGTGCGCTGCACGGGAACCTCCGGTCGCAGCCGCCCCAGCAGCAGCTCGCGTTCCTCCACGAACGCCGGGTCGGCCTGGTAGTCGGAGTGGCCCAGGATGGGCGAGGGCAGCGGGTGATCCGCGGTGCGGCCGTACGCCAGCGGGTCCGCGAGGGGCTCGCGGTCCACCTGGGGACCGCACTCGTCACCGGAGAGCCGTACGGGGCCGCCGATGGGGTCGGTGGGCCGGTACAGGTTGCGCCAGCAGTCGATGTCCTCGTGCAGGGCGGCGAGCGCGGCCGGGCCGAAGTGCGCCGGGAACCAGCGTCCGTAGAGCCGCTCGATCGGGGAACCGTAGGTGAGCAGGGCGACCCGTTTGCGGTCGGAGGGCTTCAGCTGCCAGGCCGCGGCGGCCGCGAGGACGCTGCCCTGGGAGTGGCCTGAGATGACGAGGCGCCCGCCGGTGGCACGCGTCCAGGTGGCCATGCGCCAGGTCAGATCGGGTACCGCGCGCTCGGCGTAGCAGGGCGGGGCGAAGGGGTGTGCGGCGCGCGGCCAGAAGGTGCCGACGTCCCAGAGGATGCCGATGGTGCGCCGCGCGGAGGCGTCCTTGTAGGCGCGTCGGCCCCAGGTGACGAACAGGACGAAGCCGAGCCCGATGAGCCAGGAGCCCAGCGCCTGAGCGGTCTGGGCCGCTCCGTGCACGAAGGGCTGGGCCGTCTCCCCGGCCCGGACCGGGGTCTTCCCGGTGCCGAGGGCGCCGACGATCGCGCCCGCGCCCAGGACCAGGGTCGCGGTGGAGGTGACGGCGACGAGCAGGGGTGCGCGGTCGGTGAGCGTGGCCAGGGCACGGGCGCGGGCGATACGGCGGGTGCGGGCCGGGTCTCCGGGCTCCACGTCGTACTCCCGGACCACCTTGTCCTGCTCGGCCCGGGTCAGCAGCCAGGTCAGCCGGCCGAGCAGCCCGCACAGCACCAGCAGGACCAGGAGCAGCACGGGGATCACGGACGCCTGCCAGGTCAAGAGCACGGGCGGGCCGTCGAGGGAGGTCCCGGTGCCGTCCAGCCAGTCCGACACCCGCTGCGACACACCGCCCGACATGACCCCGCCCAGAGCGCAGGCCAAGAGCGCGACCGCGGGCCCACCGAGCCCCCGCAGGGCGCACCGATCCCGTCGTCCGACGCCGGCTCCGCCCAGGCGCCCCGGCGCGGACCCCGCCGACGGGCCATGGACAGCCCCACCTGCCCCCTCCGCCCCGGACACCCTGCCCGGGACAGCAGCGGCCTCGCCCAAGCCGGGCGCCCCGGCCCCTCCAGCAGAGACGACGGCACCCCCACCAAAGGCACCCGACGCGGGCACCCTGCCCGGGACAGCAGCGGCCCCACCCAGGTCAGCCGCCCCAGCCCCTCCACCAGAGACGACGGCACCGCCGTCAAAGGCACCCGACGCGGGCACCCTGCCCGGGACAGCAGCGGCCCCACCCAGGTCAGCCGCCCCAGCCCCTCCACCAGAGACGACGGCACCGCCGTCAAAGGCACCCGACGCGGGCACCCTGCCCGGGACAGCAGCGGCCCCACCCAGGTCAGGCGCCCCAGCCCGTCCACCAGAGACGACGGCACCCCCACTCGACTCACCCGACCCGGCTCCCCCCGCCGAAGCGGCAGCACCCCTGTCGGAGTCCACCGGCGCGGAGCGTCCCTTCCCGGATACGACGCCCTCCGCCGAGGCCTCTGAGACGGATGCCTCCGGCGGAAGGACAACCGCCCCACCTGAGGCACCCGGTCCCGTCGACCTTGCCGCGGCGATCGCACCCCCGCCCGAGGCCCCCGGCCGCGAACGCCCTTCACCGGGTACGACGCCACCGCCCGAGCCTCCCTCCACGGATACGCCCAGCGGAAGATCAGCAGCCCCGCCCACGTCACCCGGCTCCGATGCCCCCACCGATTCGACGGCTGCTCCGGCCGGGTCCCCCGCCCCGGAGCGCGCCTCCCGCGGGGCGGTGGGCACGACAGTGTCGCCGTGCGGCGTGTGCTCCTGGGGGCAGTGGTGCAGGGTGCGGGCGACGACAGCGAGGACGATGACCAGGGCGCCCTGGGCGAGGGCGAGGCCGCCGAACGTCGCGTCGCCCGGGAGTCGGCCCTCGGAGTGCCAGCCGGGGCGGTCCCACCCGGCGTACACCAGCGTGAGGGCGAGCAGGACGAGGGCGGCCAGCGGGAGGCGGTGTACGAGGTGGGCGTCGAGGCGGCGGTCCAGCCGGCGCTCGCTGCGGCCCCGGCGGCACACCACCCACACGGTGGCCAGCGCGCCGACGACCAGTGACACCTCCAGCAGCCGGCCGAGCGTGTCCAGGAGGGCGGAGCCGCCGGGCCTGCGGTCCTGGCGTACGGCCGCCGTGCCGACCGCCGCGGCGACCGTCAGCAGTCCCGCCGCCGTGTGCGCCGCGCGGAGGCGGGCCACCAGGCGGCGCCCGTACCAGAAGCCGGGTCGGCCGAGTGCGGTGTGACCGGGTCCGTTCTCGGGTTCGGGCGTGCGGTCGAGGGGTTCCTGGGACTCGTAGGCCCGCCAGGTGCGGTGGGAGAGGTACCAGAGGAGGCCGGTGAGGGCGGTCGGGACCAGGGCCGCGAGGGCGAGGCGGCGGCCGGGCAGGCTCCACCAGCCGTGGTTCGAGACCGCCGGGGAGAGGAAGCCCAGCCAGGAGTGGCGCTCGGCGCACTCGGGCGTGCCCGCGCACTGCCAGGCCGTCAGGTCGAGGGCGACCTCGCAGGCCGCGGCGACGAGCAGCACCGTCAGGCTCAGTGCCGCGAGCCGCACCAGCAGCCCGTACAGACGCACCGTGCGGACGCGTTCCCGGGCAGCGGGGCGCATCCAGTGGGCGAGGTTGACGACCATGAACGGCAGCAGCAACAGCCACAGGGCGCGCGTTCCGTTGCCGGAGGTGAGGTTGGACCAGACGTAGGCCTCGGGGACCGGAGCGTCGCGGCCGCGGTCGTCGCCGGGGCCGGTGTCCGCGGTGACGTCGTCGGCGCGCCGGTAGACGGCCGCCGTGTCGTCGCCGGTGATCCGCACCGTGCGTGGATCGTTCAGCATCTTCTCGGGCGTGGCGCCACCCACACCGTGAACCAGGAGTTCCAGGGCCGTTCTGTCCGCAGAGGCACGTTCCACTGTTCGCACTTCCCCCGTGACACGCCTTCGACATGTGTCCGTGCGGGCATAAGGATCGCCGTTTCGCAGGCGTGATACACCTCCCGTCACGGAATCTCCCCGGGCCGTGTGACAAACACCGACCCCCCCGTCAATGGCATGCGCGCGTCGGGGTGGTGGCTCAGCTGTGTGCGGGCCGTGCGAGGATGGGACGCCCGCACACCGGCGTCGGGGAGAATGTCCTCGTCACAGCAGGTGAGCGGGCCTGTCGGACGGCTTGAGGGAAAGGACCGGAGCGTACGTGAGTGAGAATCAGAACCTCCTCGCGGAGCAGCGCCGCGCCCTGATCCTGGACGAGGTACGGCGTCGTGGCGGCGTCCGGGTCAACGAGCTGACCCGAAAGCTCGGCGTGTCGGACATGACGGTGCGCCGTGATCTCGACGCGCTGGCGCGGCAGGGCGTCCTGGAGAAGGTGCACGGCGGCGCGGTGCCGGTCGTGGAGGCGAGCACCCACGAACCGGGCTTCGAGGCGAAGTCGGGCCTGGAGCTGACCGCCAAGGAGGACATCGCGAAGGCCGCGGCGGAACTCGTCGCCCCGGGCAGCGCCATCGCGCTGTCGGGCGGTACGACGACGTACGCGCTGGCGCACCACCTGGTGGACGTGCCGGACCTGACCGTGGTGACCAACTCGGTGCGCGTGGCCGACGTCTTCCACATGGCGCAGCGCACCTCGGGCCCACGGCAGGGTGCCGCCACGGTCGTGCTGACCGGCGGAGTGCGTACGCCGTCCGACTCGCTGGTGGGCCCGGTCGCCGACCAGGCCATCGCGGCGCTCCACTTCGACGTGCTGTTCCTCGGCGTGCACGGGATATCGGCCGAGGCCGGTCTGTCGACGCCGAACCTCGCGGAGGCCGAGACCAACCGGCGTCTGGTGCAGTCGGCACGCCGGGTCGTGGTGGTCGCGGACCACACCAAGTGGGGTGTGGTGGGCCTGAGTTCGTTCGCGGCCCTGGAGCAGGTCGACACGCTGGTGACGGACGCGGGTCTGCCGGGCGCGGCCCGCGCGGAGATCTCCGAGCATCTGCGGCGGCTGGTGGTCGCGGGCGAGCCCGGTGAGGGTGCAGACATCTGAGGGTGCGGCGGCTAGGGTGGCGCACCCGTTTTTCCTCGCCATGAGGAGGTTGTGCGCATGGCTCACCGGTTGCGCTCCGAAGGGCTCGACTTCGTCGGGATCGCTCCCGTACGGCTGGTTTTCGCGCGGGAAGTCGCCGCATCTCCCGAACAGGTCTTCCGCGCGCTCGCCGAGGATGTGTCCGGCTGGGCCGAGTGGTTCCCGGGCGTGAACTCCATCCAGCCCCTGGACGGCGGTGGGGGGCGTGACGTGCGGCTGGTGGGCGGCGGGCGCTTTCGCGAGACGGTTCTCGTGGCGAAGGAGCCGGAGGCGTACGCCTACCGCGTGGACGTCACCAACGCGCCGGGCCTGCGGGCGCTGGTCGAGGAGTGGCGACTGAGGCCGGCCGGGGCGGGGACGCGGGTGCAGTGGACGTTCGCCGCCGACGGCAACAAAGCGTTCCGGGCGGTCCTGCGGGTGGCCCGGGCGGGTCTGGGACGGTCCTTCCGGGACGCTGTGACGCGGCTGGACCGGCGGCTCACCTCCTGAGCGGTACGGCTTGGCAGGCACATCTCAAGAGGTGCGCGACCCTGCGCATCACGCGGGCCACACGCCCGTGGCCAGCAGTGACTCGATCGCGGCGGTGTACGGGGCGACGTCCAGGCCCTGCTCGGCGAGCCAGGCGTCGGAATAGTACTTGTCGAGATAGCGGTCGCCCGGGTCGCACAGCAGGGTGACGACGCTGCCCTGACGCCCGTCGGCGACCATCTCGGCGACGATCTTGAGCGCGCTCCACAGTCCGGTGCCCGTCGAGCCGCCCGCCTTGCGGCCGATGGCCTGTTCCAGGGCACGTACGGCGGCGACGCTGGCCGCGTCGGGGACCTTCATCATCCGGTCGACGGCGCCGGGCACGAAGCTCGGTTCCATCCGCGGCCGGCCGATGCCCTCGATGCGCGAGCCGCAGTCGCAGGTGACGTCCGGATCGCCGGTGGTCCAGCCCTCGAAGAAGCAGGAGTTCTCGGGGTCGGCCACACAGACGCGGGTGTCGCGCTGGGTGTAGTGGACGTAGCGGGCGAGGGTCGCGGAGGTACCGCCGGTACCGGCCGTGGCCACGATCCAGGCGGGCTCCGGGAACCGCTCCAACTCCAGCTGGCGGAAGATGGATTCGGCGATGTTGTTGTTTCCGCGCCAGTCCGTGGCCCGTTCCGCGTAGGTGAACTGGTCCATGTAGTGGCCCCCGCCGTCCGCCGCGAGGCGGGCCGACTCCTCGTACATCGTGCGCGGGTCGTCGACGAAGTGGCACTGGCCGCCGTGGAACTCGATCAGGCGAATCTTCTCGGCGCTCGTCGTACGCGGCATCACGGCGATGAAGGGCACGCCGATCAGCTTGGCGAAGTACGCCTCGGACACTGCCGTCGAACCGCTGGACGCCTCGATCACCGGGCGGCCCGGCCGGATCCAGCCGTTGCACAGGCCGTAGAGGAAGAGGGAGCGGGCGAGGCGGTGCTTGAGGCTGCCGGTGGGGTGGGTCGACTCGTCCTTGAGGTACAGGTCGATGCCCCACTTCTCGGGGAGAGGGAAGCGCAGCAGGTGGGTGTCGGCCGAGCGGTTGGCGTCCGCCTGGACCTTGCGGACGGCCTCTTTCAGCCAGTCGCGGTAGGTGGTGTCGCTGTGGTCGACGTCGAGGGTGGCGCCGGTCCTGGTGCGCTGGGGGGTGGTCACGGCGGGGGCTCCTTCAGGCTTCGCGCCGACGGTGGTCCGCGCGGCCGACACATCGATCATAAACACCTTCCGCACGCTTCTCACCTGCATAAACACACCTTTGAGGGCCTCAAAGCCGGCCCTGGGGAGCGGGTGCGGGCGCTGGGGGGGCGCATTCGCGCGAGTGCTCCGGGCGGGTGGCGCCGGGGCGCCGTGCGCACTGGTGCTCGACGCCGGGCACGGGCAGACTGCACCGGGTCGGGCGAAGGTCCCGGACGGGGTGAACGCCCCGGTCCGGCGGCGGGTCCCGGACAGGGTGAAGGACCCGGTCCGGCGGCGGGTCCCGGACGGGGGCGCACACTGGGTCACGAGGACGAGTTCGATCACGACGCGGGCTGGATCACGCCCCACGCGGGCGCAGGGTCCGGCTCGCCCAGGCGCACAAGGGGGCGGGGAGGCATGGCGGAGCCGGAGTTCACGGCTACGGGCGTGCGCATCGGGAAGCGGCTGCGCTCGCTCACCCGGGCCGGTCAGGTCCGGATCAGCGACGGCAGGCTGGAGCTGCTGACCAGCTACGGCAGCGAGATCGACAGCGCGCCCGTGCAGGCGGTCCGCGCCTCCAAGCCCTGGTTCGCCCCGGAGGACCGGGCGCTGGCCGATGTCAACGGCACGCGCTATCTGCTGACCCTGGGTGACCACGACCCGGCACCGGGCGAGCCCGGGCCACCCGCGGCGCGCCGCTTCATCGAGGCCGTGCGCAGGGCGGCGGGACGCGGCGGCTGAGCCGGCACAGAGGGGCGGCCCGACTGCGTGGCCGGATCACCGCGAGTTGCGGCACCGCGACCACTGGGTCACTCTGGTCTCACGTCACTCTGGGTTTACCGGCGATAACGCTGCGAACCAGCCCGCCGGCCACGACAGCAGGCGGCCGCCTTGTGCAGACGCTCTGCTCGATCCGAACTCCGTGTTCTTCCGGACCTCAGTCGGGGAGTCGCAGCCGTGATCACCAACCCAAGCAGGCACTGCGCGGTGGAGCTTCAGGCCCTGCCGTCGCGGATCGGCCAGGTCCGCAGAATCGTATCGGCGCAGTTGCGCTACTGGCATATGGATCCGCTCATAGACCGGGCCGCGCTCGGCGTGACGGAGCTGTTGACCAACGTCCACCTGCACGCTCAGCCCGACAAGGTGTGCGTGGTGGAGATGGAACTGCTGACCGACCGGCTCACCGTCTCCGTGCGCGACCACGACCCGCGTCTGCCGGTCGCGGGAGAGATGAAGGACGCCGCGGCCCTCGCCACCTGTGGGCGCGGGCTCGCAATGGTGGCCGCGGTGAGCGAGAGCTGGGGCGCCCGGCCTGACGGCGAGTCCGGCAAGGTCGTGTGGTTCACGCTGCCGACGCCCGTCGCCGCGCGCGAACTGTCGGCGCGTCCGCCGCGTCGCACGCCCCGGGAGCAGGTCTCGCCCCGGTTCACCGAGGTCGTCTCCGTCGACGATCTGCGGCCCGCACATGCTCCCGCCCGGTCGGCCGTCGTCGGCTGACCGGGCGGTGACCCCGCCTTCGGGCGTACGTCGCCCGGTGCGGCCGTGGCCTGCGCCCTGGGCGCAGGCCATGTCGGCGTACGTCACTCGGTGGCGATGGCGCGCAGCACGTCAAGGCGTGCCGCGCGCCGCGCCGGGCGCAGGCCCGCGAGGGCTCCGGCGGCGACGCCCACCAGGGCGACCACGGCGAGTTGGGCGGGCGGCACCGCGAAGGCGAAGGCGCTGTCGCTCGCCCCGTCGGAGGCCCGGACGAGCACCCAGCCGAGGAAGGCGCCGAGGGCCAGGCCGCCCACCGTGCCGAACGCGGCGACCAGGACTGATTCCCAGCGGACCATCGCCCTCAGCTGGGACCGGGTCTGGCCGACCGCCCGGAGCAGGCCGAGTTCGCGGGTGCGTTCGTGGATCGCGAGGGTCAGCGTGTTGGCGATGCCGAGGAGCGCGATGAGGACGGCGAGGGCGAGCAGGGCGTAGACGAGGGTGAGCATCATGTCGATGCCGCCGGCCGAGGACTGCGCGTACTCGTCGCGGGTCTGCACCTCGGGGTTGCCGTAGTGCGCGGCCACCTTCTCCACCGCCGCCTTGCCCGCGTCCGTGCTCACGCCGTCCTTGAAGGAGACGGCGAGGAGGGTGTCGGCGTCCTGGGTGCGGTGCGGGGCCCAGGCCGCGCGGGTGATGACGTAGTCGCCGGCGAGTTCGGAGCGGCCGTAGACCGCGCGGACGGTGAAGGTCTTCTTCTCGCCGTCCGTGAAGGCGAGTCGGGCGGTGTCACCGGTGGTGAGGTGCCGGCGGTCGGCCTCCGTGCGGGTGATGGCGATGCCGTCGGTGCCGAGGGCGTCCAGGTCGCCCTGGACGGTGCCGAGGTCGAAGGTGCGCCGCAGGGCAACCGGGTCGGTGACGGTCAACGCCCGTCCTTTGCCGTCGACTTCGGCGACTCCCCTGCCGAGCCCGACGGCCGTGTCCACCTCGGGCAGCCTGCCGACGGCCGGGGCGAGCTTCGGACTGAGTCCGCTGCCGCCCGCGCCGAAGGAGGGGGTACTGACGGCGACGTCGCCCGCGAAGGAGCGGGAGACCGTCTGGTCCATGGTCGCCTTGAGCGAGGCCCCGAACACGGTGAACAGGGACACCACGGCGACGCCGATCATCAGGGCGCCGGCGGTGGCGGCCGTCCGCTTCGGGCTGCGCAGGGCGTTACGGCGGGCGAGGCCCCCGGTGACTCCCCGCAGCCGGTCGAGGGGGCTGCCGAGGAGACGTACGGCCGTGCTGGAGGCGACCGGGCCGAGGACCACGAAGGCGACCAGGGCCAGGACGGCTCCGCCTCCCGCCAGCCACACGGACGGGGAGACGAGGACACCGGTGAGGGTCATGGCGACAGCGAGCGCGACCAGGCCCGCGCCGATGACCGCCCGCAGGCGTGAGGCGCCGGAGGAGTCCACGGCCGTCTCGCGCAGCGCGGCCAGCGGAGCGGTGCGGCCGGCGCGTACGGCGGGCATCAACGCGGAACCCAGGCAGACCAGGGCACCGACCGCGAGGGGGAGGATCACGGAGAGGGCGCTGATCACCAGGTCGCCCTCGGGGAAGGGGAATCCGATGGCCGGGAACAGCGCCTGGAGGCCGGCCGCGATGCCGACGCCGCCCGCGATGCCGGCCGCCGAGGCGGTCACGGCGACGGCGCTCGCCTCGACGAGGGTGGCGGCGGTGACCTGGCGGCGGGACGCGCCGAGAGCACGCAACAGGGCGTTCTCACGAGTGCGTTGGGCGACGACGATCGCGAACGTGTTGTGGATGGAGAACGTCGCGACCAGCAAGGCCACTCCGGAGAAGACCAGCAGGAACGTGGTGAAGATCGTCAGGAACTGACTGTCGATCATGTCGGTGTTCTCCTGCGCCGCCTGCCGGCCGGTGATGGCCTCGACGCCCTTGGGGAGTACGGGAGTCAGCCGGTCGACGAGCTCCGACTGTCGCACACCGGAGTCGGCGCGCACGACGATGCTCGCCGCCTGGCCGGGCCTGGCGGTGAGGTACTTCTCGGCGTCGGCGCGGGTCATGCCGGTGTAGGTCACCTGGGCCATGCCGTCCTCGCCGCCGAAGGTCGCGAGGCCGACGATCGTGACGCGCACGGGGTCGGGTGTACGGAGCGTGGTGATGTCGCCGATCTTCAGGCCGCCCTTGTCGGCGGTGCCGCGGTTGACGACGACCTCGCCGGACCGGGCCGGGGCGCGGCCCTCGGCGAGCCGGTACGGGTTGAGCTTCGGGTCGGTGATCCAGTTGCCGGCGAGGGTGGGCGGGCCCTGGCCGCCGATCGGCTTGCCGTCGCTGCCGACGAGCTGGCCCGCGCCCTGGATGTCGGGTGCGGCGGCGGCGACGCCGGGGACGGCCTCCACCGTCCGGACCAGGCCGGTGTCGACGGGTCGGCGCACGCCCTGGCTCTCGCCGGGTGTCGTGATGCTGTCGGCGCCCCGGACGACGGCGTCGGTGCCCGCGGTCGCGTTGCCGAACATCGAGTCGAAGTTCGCGCGCAGGGTGTCGCCCATGACGAGCGTTCCGGCGAGGAAGGCCACGCCGAGGAAGACCGCGAGGAAGGTCCCGGCGAAGCGGCGTCTGTGGGCCCGGAGCGAGGAGAGGCTCAGGCGGAAGGACGCGTTCATGACGGCACCTCGAAGGCTTTCAGCCGGTCCAGCACGCGGTCGGCGGTCGGGGACTCCATCCGGTCGACGAGGCGTCCGTCGGCGAGGAAGACGACCTCGTCGGCGTGGGCGGCCGCGACCGGGTCGTGGGTGACCATGACGACCGTGCGTCCGGTCCGGCGCACGGTGCGGGCCAGCAGCCCGAGCACCTCTCCCCCGGCACGGGAGTCGAGGTTGCCGGTGGGCTCGTCGGCGAACACGACGTCCGGCCGGCCGGCGAACGCCCGGGCCACGGCGACGCGTTGCTGCTGGCCCCCGGAGAGCTCCGAGGGCCGGTGGTGGAGACGGTCGCGCAGGCCGACCACGTCGACGATTTCGTCGAGGGCGTCGATCTCCGACCGGCCGCGCTCGCCCGCCAGGTCCAGCGGCAGCCGGATGTTCTCCTCGACGGTCAGGGTCGGCACCAGGTTGAACGCCTGGAAGACGAAGCCGATCCGGTCGCGGCGCAGGAGCGTGAGACGGCGGTCGTCCAGGGCGCCCAGTTCGGTGTCGCCGACGTACGCGGCGCCCGAGGTGAGGGTGTCCAGGCCGGCCGCGCAGTGCATCAGGGTGGACTTGCCGGAGCCCGACGGGCCCATGATCGCGGTGAACCGTCCGGCCGGGAAGGCCACGCTCACCCCGTCCAGGGCCCGTACGGCGGTGTCGCCGACGCCGTACACCTTCACGGCGTCGACGACCCGCGCGGCGTTTCGTGTGGCGGTCGTGGCGGTCGCGGTGCTCATGCCGCACCGCCCTTGCCCGTGCGGCCGAACTGCTCGTCCAGGACGGACAGCCGGCGCCAGTACTCGTCCTCGTCGATCTCGCCGGAGGCGAAGCGGCGGCCGAGGACCGCGAGGGGCGAGTCGCCGGTGGGGCGGGGGTCGCCGACCGCGTTCCAGGGGCCGCGGCGGCCGCGCCAGACGGTGCGGCGCAGGAGCGTGACGACGCCGATCACCACGGCCGCCCAGATCAGCGGGAAGAACAGGATCCACGGGCCGGGGCCGCCGCCGTCCCAATTCGCCAGAGTGTTCATCTCGGGTCATCTCCTCGGTGGGGTGTGCGGCGAGGCCTTCGTCGGGGCCTTCGTTCGATGTCTCGAGAGTCCCGCCGGGAGGGGGTCCGGGTCGTCGTACGGCCAGCGGCAGTGCGTGTACCTCCCCGGGAGTACGCGCGGGTGTCTTGGCTGCTCCTTGAGGCCCTTCACGTCTCGACTTCTGTAACTACTAGTATGTACAGTCGGGTCATGAGCACTTCGGAGCGACTGATCGAGTCCACCCGGGAGCTGCTCTGGGAGCGCGGTTACGTGGGGACCAGCCCCAAGGCGATCCTGGAGCGCGCCGGCGCCGGGCAGGGCAGCATGTACCACCACTTCAAGGGCAAGCCCGATCTCGCCCTGGCTGCGATCCGGCGGACGGCCGAGGAGACGTGGGCCGACGCCGAGGGAGTACTGAACGGGCCGGGCACGCCGTACGAGCGCATCGAGGCGTACCTCACGCGCGAGCGTGACGTGCTGCGGGGCTGTCCCATCGGGCGGCTGACGATGGATCCGGAGGTGATCGCCAGCGCCGAGCTGCGCGAACCCGTCGACGAGACGATCGACCGGATCCGCGAGCGGCTCGCCCACCTCGTCGAAGAGGGCAAGGAGCAGGGGCAGTTCGGGCCCGGGGTGGACGGTGAGGCGATCGCCGCCACCGTCGTCGCGACCGTCCAGGGCGGGTACGTCCTGGCCCGCGCGTCGGGTTCGCCGGCCGCCTTCGACGCCGGGGTCCGCGGGCTGCTCTCCCTGCTCACCCCCCGTCCGGCCGGCTAGGAGGCCCGATGCACGCCATGCAGTACGAACTCACACTGCCCGCCGACTACGACACACGCATCATCCACGCGCGCGTGGCGCGCGTCGGGCATCTCCTCGACGACTGGGAGGGGCTCGGCCTCAAGGCCTACCTGCTGCGCGAACGCGGGGTGCACGGTTCGCCGGTCAACCAGTACGCGCCCTTCTACCTCTGGAACACCGTGGGGGGCATGAACACCTTCCTGTGGGGAGGCGGCTTCCAGGGACTGAGTGACGACTTCGGCCGGCCGGCGGTCCGTCAGTGGACGGGCCTCGCGTACGAGGAGGGCGTCGCCGCCGGTTCCGAGGCCCTGTTCGCCGTGCGGCGGCGTCGGCCGGTGCCGGACGGGGCGGTGCTCGCGGAGGTCGCGCGGGAGGCGGTGGACGAGGTCGCTCGGCGGGCACGGGAGGACGGGGCGGTGCTCGCGGCGGCGGCCATGGACACGAGCCGCTGGGAGACCGTGCACTTCTCGCTCTGGGAGCACGACACGCCCAAGGCCGACGGCGACCTGTTCCGTGTGCTGCACCTGTCCGCGCCGGGGCGGGCCGCCCTGCCCGGGGGCCGGCAGTGGTGAGGCCGTCCGCACGGTGCTCGGGGCGTACCGGCCGAGCTGCTCGGCGTGTGCGACGCGCACGACCACCTGTTCTTCGCCGGTCCCCGGCTGCCCGGACAGGAGTTGCAGAGCGTCTCCGCGGCGCACGCCGAGCTGACCGCGTTCCGCGCGCGGGGCGGTGACGCCGTCGTGCAGTGGACGCCGTACGGCCTCGGGCGGCGCGCGGCCGAGTTGCCGGCGCTGTCCCGGGAGACCGGGGTGCACGTGGTGGCCGCGACGGGACTGCACCAGGGCGTGCACTACGACGAGGCCACGCTCGACGGGTTGCGCCGCCGACTCGCCGAGGTGTTCGTGGTCGAACCGACCGAGGGCATCGGGACGTCGGGCGTCCGGGCCGGGTCGGTGAAGGTCGCGGGCGGGTTCCACGCCCTCGACGCGCACACCCGCTGGACCATGACCGCCGCCGAGGCACATCACGCGACGGGCGCGCCCCTCGCCGTACACCTGGAGCTGGGCACCGGCGCGCTCGACGTACTCGACCTGCTGTGCGGGGAGTCGGGTGTGCCGCCGGACCGGGTGATCCTCGGGCACCTCAACCGCTCCCCCGACACGGTGGCCCACCGCCAGGTTGCCGAGGCGGGCTGCCGGCCGGCGTTCGACGGTCCGTCCCGCGCGCATCACGCCGTCGACTGGCGGATGCCGGAGGCCGTGCGGCCTCGCCGAGGCCGGGTTCGGCGACCGGCTGCTGCTGGGCGGCGGCACAACGACGGCGGCGGCCCGTTCGGTCGACGGCGCCCCCGGATGCCCTGTCTGCTGCGCCGGGTCCGGCCGCGGCCGGCGCTCGCCGTGGGCGAGGAACTCGCGGCGCGGCTCTTCACGGAGAACCCGGGGCGGGCCTTCGGCGTCGAGTGGCGCTGAGCCACGGCCCGGCGGTGGGCCACCGTGGCCCGATCGCATCGGTCCTTGTCCCACGGAGGCACTGGTCGGACACCGCGGGCGCCGCGAGGATGGGCAGCGACGGACGAACCCCGCAGGTGAGGAGCAGCACACCCATGGCATTGGAGATGCGCGACCGCTGTGAGCGCTGCACGACGGCCGCTCTGCCGCCCGACGCACCGGCCCGGATCTGCTCCTACGAGTGCACGTTCTGCGTGGCGTGCGGCGAGGCCATGCAGAGCGTCTGCCCCAACTGCGGTGGCGAGCTGGTGCCCAGGCCGCGCCGCGCCGTGGAGGTGTGACGGTGCGGCCGCGCGAGGCTCAGGTGGACGCCTGGTCGCTGTCCGTCATCGCGCCCCGGCCGTGCCGGCGGTCGACCTCGATCCAGGCGCCGACGCGGGAGCGGACCCGGCCGGGGCAGGGCTTGCCCGTGCAGTGGGTGGAGATGCGGTCCATGTCGGCCAGGCCCTCGTCCTCGTGCGTCTCGACCACGCGGCCGATGAGAGTGACGCGCGCCTACCAGTCGTCGCCGTCGAGGACGGAGAGGGTCAGGCGCGGGTCGCGGCCCGGCTGCTTCAGGCGGACCCGGCCCTCGTCCGGGCTGATCAGCACGCGGCCGTCCTGCCAGACGTACCGGGTGAGGGTCGAGACGGGGGCTCCGTCGGAGCGCAGGGTCGCCATCACGCAGGGGTTGGGGCGGCTCAGCAGCTCCACGGCCTCGGGCGGAAGCGGGGGCTGGGACACGGTTCTCCTCCCGGGTCAGGCGTTCTCGTCGAAGCTGGCGAAGTAGGCGGCGGCCATGTCCTCGTCGCCGTGGCCCTGGGCGGCGGCCCGCTCCAGGCGTTCGGCGCTCGCGGCCGCCACGTCCAGACGGACGCCGTTCTCGCGGCCGGCCTCGACGATCAGACGCGCGTCCTTCGCGGCCGTCGTCACCGCGAACTGGGCGGGCGAGAGCCGGTCGTCGAGGATCAGGCCCGTCTTCGCCCTCAGGTACCCCATGTCGAGCGGGCCGCCCGCGATCAGGTCGAAGAACGCGTTCGGGTCGACGTCCAGGGACTGCGACAGGGCGAGTACCTCGCCGGCCGCGGCGGTGGCCGCGATGACCCAGCTGTTGGCGACCAGCTTCAGCCGGGTGGCGCTGCCCGCGCCGCCGTCCTCGCCCGTCCACACCGTCCGCGCGCCGACGGCGTCCAGGACGGGGGCGATCGCGTCCCGGCCCGTCTGCGGGCCCGCCGCGAGCACGGTCAGCCGGCCGGCCTCGGCGGGCTGACGGGTGCCCAGCACCGGTGCGTCGAAGAAGACCAGGTCGTGTTCGCGGGCGAAGGCGGCCAGGTCCCCGATGGCCTCGATCCCGGCGGTCGTCGACTGCACCCAGGCCGCGCCGGCGCGCAGCGCGGGAGCGGCCTCCCGCATGACCTCCAGGGCGGCGGGGCCGTCGTAGAGCATGGTCAGGACGACGTCCGCGCCCCGGACGGCCTCGGCGGGGGTGTCGACGACGTGCACACCGTCCGAGGTGAGCGGCTCGGCCTTGGACCGGGTGCGGTTCCAGGCGCGCACGGTATGGCCGGCCCGGGCGAGGTTGCGGGCCATCGCGGCGCCCATGATGCCGGTCCCCAGGACACTCACGGTCAGTTGGTCTGTCATGACGTCAACCTACTTCGACGCGGCGGCGACCGGGCCGTCCAGCCACGCCTGGTGGCCGTTGAGCCTCGGGTTCGGGCGTTCGTCGGCCGGGGCCGCGGCCGGGCGGCCGATCTGCGTCTCCTGGGTCAGGATCCGCACCCGGCCGCCGGGCAGGTGGAGGAGGCGCGGTCCGGCCGGTACGACCTGGTGATCGCCACGCGGCGGCCGCGCGGGCGTGCCCTGGAGTCGGTGCCGCCGGCCGACGAGGAGTACGTCCGGGCCGCCTCCCCCGTCTGGGCCCTGCGGGCCGCCGACCATCCGCAGGCCGCCGACCTGTGCTCTGCGCTGCGGGACGTCCCGCTGGTGACCCACGCCGAGGATCTCCCCATCGCCCACCCCTACCGGCGGACGGTCTTCGGCAAGCAGCTCACCGCCCGGGCGGCGGTCACGGTGCCGCACCTGTCCGCGGTGCTGTCGGCGGTCAAGGCGGGGCCGGCTACAGCCTCCTGCCGCACTCCCTGTGCCAGCAGTACCTGGAAGCGGGCCGCCTGGCGCAGTTCCACTTCCCCGAGGAGCCCCGCTCGACACCCACTTCCTCGTCCAGCGCCCCGGGGCCGACGCCAACCCCGACGTCCTGCGGGTCCGCGACCGGCTGCGGACGGCGGCGCGGGGCCGGCGGCAAATGGCGGACGGGCCTTGTTCCTTGTTCGGGCAGGGGCCAGGATGTGGGTTGCTCAAGGGGGTGCACATGCGGATCCGCTACGCCGCCGTGACCTGCGCCAGTGCGGCGGCGCTGCTGTCACTGACCGGCTGCACGGCGCCGGGGGCGGGTATCACGGGCATCACCGTGACGGCGACCGGCCGGCCGGTCGGAGTACTGATGATCTGTCACAAGCACATCGACGGCGCCACGTTGTACGCCGACGACGATCCCAACGGCCCGGAGGTCGGGGACTGGCGCCGCACCCGGCCGGCCACCGGCCTCGTCACCTGGCCGCTGGCCACCGGAGGACCGGGCTGGACCGTCGACAAGCCCATGCCCACAGCCCTCGATCGTGGACGCACGTACATCCTCTACGGCTGGACCGACGACGACTCCTGGTCGGCGGCAGACGTGTCCTTCACCCTCACGGACCTGGCCGCACTTCAACCCGGTCAGGTGCGCTACTTCGCGGGTGACGTGAAAGGCGCCGACGACGACGGCTACCGGACCGGTTCCCTCGCGGAATTCCGGGCCGCCGCATGCGACGACACCGATACTTGACCGATCGTTCTTTTTTGATCTAGCGTCACATCATGGCCAGGACAAAGGAATTCGACCCCGATACGGCCCTGCGGTCGGCGCTGGAACTGTTCTGGCGGCGCGGCTACGAGGCCACGTCGATGGCGGACCTCGTCGAGCACCTCGGCATCGGGCGCGCCAGCATCTACGCGACGTTCGGCAACAAGCACGACCTGTACCTCAAGGCGCTGGACCGGTACGGAGAGACGCACCAACCCCTGCTCCTGCGCGAGTTGTCGCAGCCGGGCCCCGCCCTGCCCGCGGTGCGTGCGGTGGTGCGGCGGTTCGCGGCCGAGGCCACGGACGAGGGGCGCCGCACGTATGGGTGCCTGGTCACCAACACGGCAGCGGAACTGGCCCCGCACGACAGCGCCGCGGCCCACCGCGTCGAGCTGAGCTGGGAGCACCTGGAGACGCTGCTGGAGTCGGCACTGGTGCGCGCGCAGGCACAGGGCGAACTGCCGGCCGAGCGCGATCCGCGCGGGCTGGCCCGCATGCTGCTGGTCCTGCTCCAGGGACTGCGGGTGGTCGGCAAGGCCTCCCCCGACCCCACGCGCGTACGGGACGCCGCGGAGCAGGCGCTCACCCTGTTGGGCTGACCCCCCAGACCGCCGGGGATCTTCGCACCCACACCATGCTGCCCCAATATTGGAATGATCGGTCTTGAAAGGGCTGTCATGTCTCGGAACCGTTTCTCCGGCCGCACCGCGCTCGTCACCGGTGGCGGCTCCGGTATCGGACGGACCCTCGCTCTCGCCTTCGCCGCCGAAGGCGCCCGGGTCGTCGTGGCCGGGCGCACCCGCGCGTCGCTCGACGAGACGGTCGGGCTCGTCGAGCGGGCCGACGGGACCGCGGTCGCCCACGTGGCCGACGTCACGCGCGCCGCCGACCTGGACGACGTCGTCCGGGCGGCCGTCGAACGCTTCGGCTCGCTCGACGTCGCCGTCAACAACGCGGGCGTCCTGCGGGCTGGACGGCCGCTCGCCGATGTCGACGAGGAGGACTGGCGGACACTGCTCGACACCAACCTCACCGGTGTCTTCCTCGCACTGCGGGCAGAGGTCCGGCAGATGCGCGCCCAGCCGGGCGGCGGCGCGATCGTCAACGTCTCGTCCAACATCGGCGTGCACCGGCAGATTCGGGGCGTGACCGCGTACGCCGCGAGCAAGGCGGCCGTCACCGCCCTGACCCGCGGTGCCGCGCTGGAACACATAGGGGACGGTGTCCGGATCAACGCCGTCAGCCCCGGCCCGTCCGAGACGGCCATGTCGCTGCGGTCCGGCGAGTCCGAGGCCGACCGTGCCCTGCGCATGAAGAAGGAGTCGCCGCTGGGGCGGGTGTCCTCCACGGCGGAGGTGGCGCGGGCGGTGCTGTATCTGGCGTCGGACGACGCGGCGTCCGTCGTGGGCACCGACCTGGTGATCGACGGCGGGGCCGCGCTGTAGCAGGACTGCCGTGCCAGGCCCCGTTCGTGGACGCCGCGCCTCACACGGGGCTCAGCGCCCCCAGCGGATCGTCGAGGACCGGCTGCCAGGCCAACTCGGCCGCGCCGACCAGGCTGTTGTGGTCGAGGGAACAGGCGAGGATGGTGACGCCACCACTGCGGCCCCACAGGCTGCGGTCGGTGACCACCGCGCGCAGCCGGTCGGGGTCGGCGTCGAGGAGGGTGCGGTGCAGGCCACCGAGGATGATGCGGTCGGGGTTGAGGATGTTCACCAGACCGGCCAGCCCCAGGCCCAGCCGGTCGATCAGGGCTTCGGCGGCCGTGCGGACGACCGGGTCGCCGTACTCCTCGCGGATCAGTTCGTTGGCCTGCTGGAGCAGGGAGCCCTCGGGGCCGGGCTCGCGGCCGGCCGTGGTGAGCAGGGCGAGCGGGTCGGCCTCGACGTCGAGACAGCCACGGCTGCCGCAGTGGCAGGGGCGGCCCTCGGGGTTGACGGTGAGGTGCCCGACTTCGAGGGCGAGGCCCGAACTGCCCGTGTGCAGACGGCCGTCCAGCACCAGCGCGCCGCCGACGCCGCGGTGTCCGGTGGCCACGCACAGCAGGTCGCGGGCGCCACGTCCGGCTCCGTGCCGGTGTTCGGCGAGGGCGGCGAGGTTGACGTCGTTGGCCGCGAACGCGGGACCGGTGATGCCGGCGGCGCCGATCCGCTCGGCGAAGATCTCCCGCACGGGCGCCCCCGCCGGCCACGCGAGGTGCAGGGGGTTCAGCGCCAGTCCCTCGGGTTCGGTGACCGCGGACGGCACGGCGAGCCCGGCGCCCACACAGCGCCGGCCGGTCTGCCACAGCAGTTCCGCGCCGGCGTCGACGGCGGCGCCGAGCACCTTGGCGGGGTCGGCGTCGACGGTCTCGCAGCTGGGTGTCGTGGCGACGATCCGCCCGCCGAGACCGACCAGCGCGGCCCGGAACCCGTCGGCGTGGACCTGGGCGGCGAGGGCGACCGGGCCCTCCTGCGCGAGTTCGAGCCGGTGCGAGGGGCGGCCCTGCGAACCGCTGGCGGCGCCGGGCCGCGCGTCGACCCGGATCAGGCCCAGCGCCTCCAGCTCCGCGGCGACCGCGCCGGCCGTCGCGCGGGTGACGCCGAGTTCGGCGGTGAGGACCGCGCGGGTGGGCGCCCGCCCGGTGTGCACGAGCTCCAACGCGGGCCCGAGCGCACCGCGCCCCCGGTCCAACCGCGCCCTCGAGGTGGTCCCTTCCCCCGCCGGCCGGGGGTCCGCCTTGCCGCTCATGAGGGCGAGTCTCCCATGATCCGCTTCGTCAGGTGGCGTCCGGGAAGCCACTGACCCGCAGGGTGACGTTCAGCCGCCCGCTCAGCCCCAGCCCGGCCGGCGCCGTGCCCGGCAGGACGCGTGGCACCCCGTGGTACGCGAGCCGGGCCGGCCCCCCGAACACGAACAGGTCGCCGCTGCGCAGCTCGACGTCGGTGTAGGGGCGGGTCCGGGTCTCGGTGTTGCCGAAGCGGAAGACGCAGGTGTCGCCGAGGCTGAGGGACACCACGGGCGCGTCGCAGTGCTCGTCGGCGTCGCGGTGCATGCCCATACGGGCGTCGCCGTCGTAGAAGTTGATCAACGCGATGTCGTACGCGCTCCCCGCCGCCTCCCCCGGTCCCAGCGCGTCGGCCACCGCGCGCCGGCCCAGCTCGCCCAGCCAGGCCGGGAAGGGCTTGACGGGGGCGCCGTCCCCGTCGGCGACCGTGCGGGCGTAGGCGTACGGGTACCAGTGCCAGCCCAGGCAGACCTGGCGGGCGGTCATCGTGCCGCCGCCGGGTGTACGGACCGTGCGCAGACCGGCCGGCGGGCGGGCCCAGTCCCGGCAGGCCCGCAGCAGCTCACGCTGGTGGGCCCCGTCCAGCCAGTCGGGCACGTGCACCGCGCCCGGCGCGACCTGCGCACACTCCCGGGGAAACAGCTCCGTGTCCATGGCCCCATCCTCCTCCTTGGGTCCGACACCGGCTCTGAACTGCGGCTCGGTTAGCCTTGACGCACCATGAACGACCGTATGACGACGCCGTGGGGCGAGGTCGCCCTGGCCCGCCACCCCGAGGATCCGCGCGAGACGCTGCGCGCCTGGGACGCCTCCGACGCGTACCTGCTCCGGCATCTCGCGGAGCGGGACATCCCCCTGACCGGCACGGTGGTGGTGCTCGGCGACCGCTGGGGCGCGCTGGTCACGGCGCTCGCGGCGCACCGTCCGACGCAGATCACCGACTCCTGGCTGGGGCAGGAGGCGACCCGGGCGAACCTCGCGCGGGCCGGCGTCGAGGCCGGCGCCGTGCGGCTGCTCACCACCCGGGATCCGGTGCCGGAGCAGATCGACGTGCTCCTGATCAGGGTGCCCAAGAGCCTCGCGCTCCTGGAGGACCAGCTGCTGCGGCTGGCGCCCGCCGTGCGCGCGGACACGGTCGTCGTCGGCACCGGCATGGTGAAGGAGATCCACACCTCGACGCTGAGGCTGTTCGAGCGGATCCTCGGGCCGACCCGGACCTCGCTGGCCGAGCAGAAGGCCCGGCTGATCTTCTGCACGCCGGATCCGTCGCTGAAGCTCCCCGCAAACCCGTGGCCACACGCCTACGACCTCCCCGACGACGTCGGCGGCGCCCTCTCGGGCCGTCCGGTCGTCAATCACGCGGGCGTGTTCTGCGCCGAGCGGCTGGACATCGGCACCCGGTTCTTCCTTCAGCATCTGCCGACGACGAGCGGCGCCCGCCGGGTCGTCGACCTGGGCTGCGGCAACGGGATCGTCGGGACGGCGGTGGCGCTGGCCGATCCGGCGGCCGAGGTGCTGTTCACGGACGAGTCGTTCCAGGCGGTGGCGTCGGCGGAGGCCACGTACAAGGCGAACGGGGTGCCGGGGCACGCCGAGTTCCGGGTCGGCGACGGACTGGAGGGGGTTGCGGACGCCAGTGTGGACGTCGTGCTGAACAACCCGCCGTTCCACTCCCACCAGGCCACGACGGACGCGACGGCGTGGCGGATGTTCACGGGGGCGCGGCGCGCGCTGCGGCCGGGCGGCGAGCTGTGGGTGGTGGGCAACCGGCACCTGGGCTACCACGTGAAGCTGAAGCGGCTGTTCGGCAACAGTGAACTGGTCGCCGGTGACCGGAAGTTCGTGGTGCTGCGGGCGGTCAGGCAGGGGTGAGCCCCGCACCGGTGATGATCCGCTCGACGGTTCGCGCCATGGCCTGCCGTCCGGCGTTCAGGTAGAGGCGTGCGTCGACCGCGTCGGGATGCGTCCCTAGGTAGTCCCGGATCGCGCCGGTCATGGCCTGGTTGAGCGCGGTACCGACGTTGACCTTGGCGATCCCGCCCGCGACGGCGGCCGTCAGCTCGCGGTCCGGGACTCCGGAGGAGCCGTGCAGGACGAGGGGCACGTCGAGGGCCGCGCCGAGCCGGGCGATCAGGTCGTGGTCGAGGGCGGCGGTGCGGGTGGTCATCGCGTGGACGCTGCCGACGGCCACGGCCAGGGCGTCCACTCCTGAGTCGGCGACGAACGCGCGGGCCTCGGCCGGGTCGGTGCGGGCACCGGGCGCATGCGCGCCCTTGCCGCCGATCTCCCCCAACTCAGCCTCGATCCACAGACCTTGGGCGTGCGCCCGATCGACAGCGGTGCGGGTCGCGGCGAGGTTCTCGGCGTACGGCAGGCGGGAGGCGTCGTACATGACCGAGCCGAAGCCGGCGGTGGCCGCCTGGACGAGCAGGGCCTCGCTCCGGACGTGGTCGAGGTGCAACGCGACCGGTACGGCGGCCCGTTCGGCGGCGACGGCTGCGGCGCGGGCGAGCGGAAGCAGCCGTCCCAGGCGGAACTTCACGGCGTTCTCGCTGACCTGGAGGACGACGGGTGCGTCGGCGGCCTCGGCGCCGGCGATGACGGCCTCGATGTGCTCCAGGGTGATGATGTTGAAGGCGGCGACGGCGCCGCGGGCCGCGCGGGCGCGGGTGACCAGCTCGCCGGTGGTGGTGAGGGGCACGCCAACTCCTCTCGGGGGAAATCCAGGGGCTCAGGATCCGAGGATCACCGAGCGGGTGAGGTGGCGCGGCCGGTCCGGGTCGAGGCCGCGCGCAGCGGCGACGGCCACGGCGAGGCGCTGGGCGCGGACCAGTTCGGCGAGGGGATCCAGCCCGCCCGGGACCCACAACGCGCCCGTGGCACGCACCTGTTGGGCCAGGCCGTCGGGCGCCTCGCCGAACATCCAGGTCGCTGTGCCGACGGTGCTGATACTGATGGGGCCGTGCCGGTACTCCGTCGCGGGGTACGCCTCGGTCCAGGACCGCGACGCCTCGCGCATCTTGAGCGCGGCCTCGTTCGCCAGACCGACGCTCCAGCCGCGTCCAAGGAAGGTGAACTGCCCGCAGTCCACGAGCCCTTCGGGCAGTGGCTCGCCGAGCGCGGTGCGGGCGTCGGCGACCACCGTGTCGGTGTGCAGGCCCAGGTGGGCGCGGAGCAGGGTGAGCGCGGTGGTCGCGAACCGGGTCTGCACGACGGAGCGTTCGTCGGCGTAGTCCAGGACGAGGACGTGGTCGGCCGCTTTCATGACCGGGGTGTGCGGATCGGCGGTGATCGCGGTGGTGGGCGTACTGCCCCTGAGCCGGGCGAGCAGGTCGAGGACCTCGGTGGTGGTGCCGGAGCGGGTCAGGGCGACGACCCGGTCGTAGCCGCGGCCGTGGGGGAACTCCGAGGCGGCGAAGGCGTCCGTCTCGCCGTGGCCCGCGTCCTCGCGCAGGGCGGCCGCCGCCTGGGCCATGAAGTACGAGGTGCCGCAGCCGGCGATCGCGACCCGCTCCCCCGTCGTCGGCAACTCCCGGGCGTACTGGTGGACTTCGGCTGCGGCGCGGGTCCAGCAGTCGGGCTGGTCGATCAGTTCGTCCTCGACGTGGGTCATGCCCCCCACCTCTTCCCGGCGGTCTTCGTTCAGGACGTTCATGAGTGTTCCTGCAAGATAGAGCCGTCTTTCAAGCAACTTCAAGCATGCGAACGGAGAACGCCGATGTCACGTGACGCCCGCTGGAAGGCGCTGCTGGAGTTGCTCGTCGAGCGCGGTCGGCTGGACGTCGAGGACGTGGCGGCCGAACTGAGTGTGTCGCCGGCGACCATCCGCCGGGACTTCGACCAGCTCGCCGAACAGCAGATGCTGCTGCGCACCCGGGGTGGCGCGGTCGTGCACGGGGTGTCGTACGAGCTGCCGTTGCGGTACAAGACGGCCCGGCACGCCTCACAGAAGCAGCGGATCGCCCGGGCCGTGGCGGATCTGGTCGCACCGGGCGAGGCGGTCGGGCTGACCGGAGGCACGACGACCACGGAGGTGGCGCGCGCCTTGGCCGTGCGCGGCGATCTGGCGTCCGGCTCGCCCGCGCTGACCGTGGTCACGAACGCGCTGAACATCGCGGGCGAGCTGGCCGTGCGTCCCCAGTTCAAGATCGTGGTGACGGGCGGGGTGGCGCGGGCGCAGTCGTACGAGCTGGTCGGGCCGCTCGCGGACGGGGTGCTGGGGCAGATCACGCTCGACATGACGGTGCTCGGGGTCGTGTCCTTCGACGTGACGCACGGCGCCGCCGCGCACGACGAGGCCGAGGCGGCGGTCAACCGGCTGCTGTGCGAACGCGCGGAGCGGGTCGTGGTCGCCGCCGACTCCAGCAAGCTGGGGCGGCGGGCGTTCGCCCGGATCTGCGCGGCCGACACGGTGGACACCCTGGTCACGGACGCGGCGGCCGACGCCGAGATGGTGGGGCGGTTCGAGGAGGCGGGGATCAGGGTCGTCCTCGCCTGAGCCCGTTTCAGACGGACGCGGCGCGCCGGTCCGGCAGGGAGCGGTGGTGTCCGCGGCACGGACCGCGATGGTGGACAGCAGGGTCGAGGTGAGTCCGTGGGTGTGCTCGGTGCCGCCCTGCAGTCGGCATGGCCGAGGGACTGCTCAACTGCACGCGCCTCGACGACCCCGAGGAGCTGGTGCGGCACACCCAGGGCCGGCCCTCTCCCCCGCCGACGAGATCAGGGCCATGGTGTGGCTCGACAGCAGCCTCAACGGCCGGGGTTGGCAGGACGTCCGGCCCGCGCCCCTCGGACTCCTCGTCCCGCTTGCGCTCGTCGCGCCGGCCGCGGGCCGCGAGCCGGCTGAAGGTCCTGGAAGATGGGCGACGCCGTGGCGGGCGGTCTCGGGATGCCCGTGCAGCGCACCCGGCTTGCGATGCCGGTACTGGCCAGGGCGGCCTGCGCGGTGGCCACGGCGGCGGCCGGCCCGATCCCGTCCGTGGCCCTGATCGCACCCCAACTGGCCTGCCGACTCACCCGCGTTCCCGGCCCCAGCCTGGCCGCCGCCACCTGTACCGGCGCCCTCCTCGTCGTCACCGGCGACTTCGCCGCCCAGCGCGTCCACGAGACGACCCGGTTGCCGGTGGGCGTGGTGACCGCGGTGGTCGGCGGTCTGTGTCCGGGGCTGCTGCTGCGCCGTCGGCGGCGGGCCGGACGGATCTGAGGCCGCGGCTGCCGGAAGGGCCTCCGGCAGCCTGTTGTGGGTGAACTACTCGCCCGTGTGGGCGAGTTCGATGTCGTGGTCGTCCACGTCGCCGCCGCCGAGGCTGATGCCGGTCGCCCGGGGCGGGTAGCCGGTCGCGATGACCGTGTACTGGCCGCCGTCCAGGTCGGAGAACGCGTACGCCCCGTCGCCGCCGGTCGTGGTGGTCGCCACGACGTTCCCGGCGGCGTCGACCAGGGTCACCCGCGCGTCGCCGAGCGGGGCGCCCGCGCCGCGTACCGTGCCCCGCAGCTGCGCGCCGGGCCGCAACTCGACGTCGATCCGGGTGACACCGGTGACGCCGATCTCCACGGACCGGGCCAGCGGCCGGTGCTTGGGCGAACTGACCGCGAGGGTCACGGGCCCGGGCATCAGGTCGGTGACGGAGAACTCGCCTATGCCGTCGGTCTGCGTGGTGGCCAGCACGTCGCCGCGGACGTCCGTGAGGATGACCACCGCCCCGGCGACCGGCGCCCCGCCGTCCGCGGACCGCACCGCGCCGACGAGCCCGCTGGAGCCGCTGAGCAACACGTCGTACGTCACCGGCGTCGCCCCGACCACGACCGTCGCCGCCTGCGGCTGATGGCCGTCGGCGGAGGCGATGAGCACGTACGTGCCCTCCCCCGGCGCCTCGAGGGCGTAGGTGCCGTCGGCCGCGGCGACCGCCAGGCCCAACTGTCGTCCGTCCAGCGAGATCAGCGTCACCGCGGCCCCGCCCACCGGCACGCCCTCCGCGCCCCGCACCTGCCCGCGCACCGGATGTCCGCCGCCGGCCGGACCGCCGTCGGTCAGCCCCGGCACGGTCGCCACGAGCTCCGCGACGGCGCGGGCCAGCGGCACGGCGACCGCGGCGCCCACCGCCCGCCCGTCCGGTTCGGCCGGTTCGGCGACAGCCGGTTGAACGACGCCGGGCCGAACGGCAGCCGGCCCGGCGGAAACCGGCTCGCCGGCGACGGGCTCCGCGGCGGATTCCGTGCCCGCCGTCCGCTGGCGTGGGATGAACCCGGCGACGAGAAGGGCGAGGAGTGCCGCGCCCGAGCCGACGGCCATGACGACCTTGAAGCCGTTCTCCGAGGGCAGGGCGGTGGTGCCGAAGGTGGTGGTCATCTGGGCCAGGATCACGCCGGCGACGGCGCCGGCGGTGGAGGTGCCGATGGACCGCATCAGGGTGTTGAGGCTGTTCGCGGCGGCCGTCTCGGCGGGGTCCACGGCGCCCATGATGAGCGCGGGCATGGCCCCGTAGGCGAAGCCGATACCAGCCCCGATGACACAGGAGACCAGTACGAGCTCCCACACCGCGTCCATCAGCACGATGTTGAGGCCGTAGCCCACGGCGACGATCACGGCGCCCATCATCAGGGTCACCTTCGGACCCCGTGCCTTGGAGACCAGCGCAGAGACGGGCGCGGTGGCCATCATGACCAGGCCCGTGGGGGCCATCACCAGACCGGCGGCCAACAGCGACTTGCCCAGACCGTAGCCCGTCGCCTCAGGCAACTGCAGGAGCTGGGGCAGGACCAGGGACATCGCGAACATGGAGAAACCGAAGGCCGTCGAGGCGAGGTTGGTCACCAGCACCTGGCGGCGGGCGGTGGTCCGCAGATCCACCAGGGGTTCCTTGACGCGCAGTTCGAACAGACCCCACAGGAGCAGGACGACGACCGCGGCACCGAACAGCCCGAGGGTGGTACCGCTGCCCCAGCCCCAGTCGGCGCCCTTGGAGATCGCCAGCAGCAGACAGACCAGCCCGGCCGCCATGCCGAGGGCGCCGACCAGGTCGAAGCGCCCGCCCGTGCGCACCTTCGACTCGGGCACGAACAGCGGGACGAGCACGAGGGCGACGGCACCGAGAACGCCCGACGTCCAGAACAGCGTGTGCCAGTCGAAGTGGTCCGCGATGAGCGCGGCGGCGGGCAGACCGAGGGCGCCGCCGATGCCCAGGGAAGCGCTCATGAGGGCGGTGGCCCAGCCGAGCCGCTCGGCGGGCAGTTCGTCGCGCATGATGCTGATGCCGAGCGGGATGACCCCGGAGGCGAGTCCCTGCAGGGCCCGGCCGACGATCATCGGGATGAGCCCGTCGCTGAGGGCGGCCGTGACCGAGCCGGCGATCAGCACGAGAAGGCTGACCAGCAGCATGCGGCGCTTGCCGTACATGTCGCCGAGCCGACCCATGACGGGGGTGGCGACGGCGGCCGCGAGAAGCGTGGCGGTGACCGCCCACGCGGTGTCCGAGGCCGGGGCGTCCAGCAGCTTCGGCAGCTCCGGGACGATCGGGATCACCAGGGTCTGCATCAGCGAGACCACGATCCCGCCGAAGGCCAACACCGCCACGACGAGGTTGGCCCGCGGCGCGGCGGACCCCTCCCCCGTCTCCGCGGAACGGGGTTGCGCATGGGACATGGTCGAGCCTCCGTGGGGGATGCGGTTCTGCACGACTGCAGAGCATCGTAAGCCCGATTGATTGACTCAAGCAACTAGCATGTTCGGTGTGCGATCGGTGAAGAAACCGGGCAGGCGCGCCCCTGCCCGGAATCCCCCGCCGGTGGTTACAGCGCTCGCTCCAGGTGGTCCGCCACCAGCTTCACGAACCGTCCGGGCTCCTTCGGCCGCCCGCCCTCGGCGAGGACCGCCAGACCGTGCAGCAACTCGGCGGTCTCGGCGAGCCCCGCGCGGTCCTCGCGCTCCTTGTAGGCCTGGTTCAGGCCCTTCACGAGCTGGTGGTCGGGGTTGAGTTCGAGGATCCGCAGGGCGCGCGGCACCTCCTGCCCCATCGCGCGGTACATGTTCTCCAGCGCCGGGGTGAGGTCGTGCGCGTCGGAGACGATGCAGGCCGGGGACACGGTGAGGCGGGACGACAGCCGCACCTCCTTGACGTCCTCGGCCAGCCGCTCCTTCATCCAGCCGAGCAGACCGGCGTACTCCTCGCTCCGCTTCTCCCGCTCGCCGTCGGCCTTCTCGTCGTCCTCCCCGCCGAGGTCGACCTCGCCCTTGGCGACGGACCGCAGCGGCTTGCCCTCGAACTCGCCCACCGCGTCGACCCACACCTCGTCGACCGGGTCGGTGAGCAGCAGAACCTCGATGCCCTTCGCCCGGAACGCCTCCATGTGCGGGGAGCTCTCGATGCTCTGGCGGGACTCGCCGGTCAGGTAGTAGACGGCGTCCTGCCCGTCCTTCATCCGCTCCAGGTAGCTCTTCAGCGTGGTCGGCTCGTCCTCGCTGTGGGTGGTCGCGAACGAGGAGACCGCGAGGAGGGTGTCGCGGTTGTCGGTGTCGGTCAGCAGTCCTTCCTTCAGGACCGCGCCGAACTCCCGCCAGAACGTGGCGTACCGGTCGGGGGCCGCGGTCATCATGTCCTTGACCGTCGACACGACCTTCTTGGTGAGCCGGCGCTGCATCATCTTGATGTGCCGGTCCTGCTGGAGGATCTCGCGGGAGACATTCAGCGAGAGGTCCGCCGCGTCGACCACGCCCTTGACGAAGCGCAGGTACGGCGGCAGCAGCGCCTCGCAGTCGTCCATGATGAAGACGCGCTTCACGTACAGCTGCACACCGCGCTTGTAGCCCTGGTTGTACAGGTCGTGCGGGGCGTGCGAGGGGACGAACAGCAGCGCCTGGTACTCGAAGGTGCCCTCCGCCTGGAGCCGGACGGTCTCCAGCGGTTCACGCCAGTCGTGGCTGATGTGCTTGTACAGCTCGTGGTACTCGTCGTCGGACACCTCGTCGCGCGGGCGCGCCCACAGGGCCTTCATCGAGTTCAGCGTCTCGGGTTCGGGCGCGTCGTCGGCGGTTTCGGAGGTGTCGGCGGAGGTGTCGCCGCCCACCGCCGCCGGGACCATGCGGATCGGCCAGGTGATGAAGTCCGAGTAGCGCTTGACGATCTCCCTGATCGTCCAGTCCGAGGTGTAGTCGTGCAGCTGGTCGTCGGAGTCGGCCGGCTTGAGGTGCAGCGTGACCGTCGTGCCCTGCGGCGCGTCGTCCACCCGCTCCAGGGTGTACGTGCCCTCACCGCGCGACGACCAGCGGGTGCCCTGGCTCTCGCCGGCCCGCCGGGTCAGCAGCGTCATCTCGTCGGCCACCATGAAGCCGGAGTAGAAGCCGACGCCGAACTGCCCGATGAGCCCCTCGGCCCCCGCCTCCTCCTCGGCTTCGCGCAGCTCCTGCGCGAACTTCGCGGTGCCCGAGTTGGCGATCGTGCCGATGAGCCGGCCGACCTCCTCGTACGACATACCGATGCCGTTGTCCCGCACCGTCAGGGTGCGGGCCTCGGCGTCGGTCTCGATCTCGATGTGCAGGTCGGCGACGTCGGCGTCGAGCACGTCGTCCCGCAGCGCGGCGAGACGCAGCTTGTCCAGCGCGTCGGAGGCGTTGGAGACGAGCTCGCGGAGAAAGACGTCCTTGTTCGAGTAGACCGAGTGGATCATCAGCTGCAACAGCTGACGGGCCTCTACCTGGAACTCAAACGTTTCGGTCGACATGGCTGGCGTGTACCTCACAGGTTCCGGAGTCTCCTGGACTGGCGAGAGCCACTGTAAAACACCAAGTCAGGTTGGCATGCCCGCTGTTCCAGACCGTCCCCTTCGGATTCGTACGAACGGTCGGGCGCCCTCAGCGCATGAGCGCGCCTCGGAGCGTGAGGCCGTAGCCGACGCGCAGGCGTCGCAGTTCCCACAGGGCCACGGCGGTGACCGAGAGCGGGGCGCCCAGCATGAGCGCGATCCGCACCGGTCCGGGCACGCCCTCGTACGCCCCGGTGAGCAGGTCGATCAGCGTCATCTCCCACACGAGCACCAGCGCCAGCAGCGGCGGGACCGTCTCGTGGATGTCCGCGGTGCGGAAGACGTGCACGAGGGACATCCCGACGCCGTAGACGACGAACGGGAGGATCCACAAGAGCGTGAACAGCGTGACGAGGCCGGTGATCACCGACATCACGGGGTTCGTGGCGAACCGCCCGCCGACGAAGCCGGTGAGCACGGACGCCGGGAACACGGCGACCCCCGCGATGATCGCCACGATCGAGCCGAACGGCTTGGCCGCCCGCCGCAGCAGCTCCTGCCGGGCCGGTGGACGGGCCACGCCGATCAGCACACCGACGACCACCGGGAAGGTCACGGACAGGACGAGGACGTTGATCCAGGACTGGTTGGCGCGGTCGCTCGCGAGATCCCCCACGGACGCCACGAGTCTGTAGGAGAACATCACCCACACCACGGCGCCCAGGCCGACGAGGGTACGGATCTTCTGCATGCGGGCGACCACCGGATCGTCGACCCGCCCGGGCCGTGAGGGCCGGAAGACCTTGCGCCCGACGGCGATCGGGCCGACCGCCCGCCACAGCCGGCGGAACGGCCCCACGCGCCGCACGGGCGGCGGCACCGGCGGCGGGCCGTACGGCTGGTACGGCTGGTACGGCTGGTGGTGAGGGTCGTACGGTGGCCGACCGCCCTGCTGGTTCCAGGCGTTCATGGTGAGGGCTCCCCCGAGTCGCGGCTGATGTGACGGACGCGTCGCGGAATCTTAGTGGCCGCATGCGCGCATGCCGGAGATACCGGGAAATCAGCGCGGAATCTCCTCCACCTCCGCGAAGCCTTCCGTCCGGCTCCACCGAAGCCGGGTCAGCGACTTTGTGGAGACCTCGCTGAAGACCAGTTCCCGCGTGTCGTTCACGGCGACGACCTCCGCCCAGCCGTCGAAGTCCTCGGTGAGCTTCGTGTCCCAGCGGGACAGGTCCCCGACGCCGACCGCGGCGAGGGACTCCGTCGGCGGTTCGCCGTCATAGCAGTAGTCGCCCCAGTCCGCGATGACCGCGACCGCCTTGTCGAACGCCTTGAGCGTGAGGCTGTGGCACCGGTCCGTCGCCGTCGCGTACACCACGCGCGGCGCGCTCCACGCTCCGGCGCCCGCGTCCCGGTGCCGTTCGACGAGCCCGTGCCCGGCGACGTACGACATCCCCACGCGCCGGCCGTCGGACAGCTCGGCCTCCTCGTCGAACCGGGGGGTGGTGGGGGTCGTCGAGGCGGCCGTCCCGGTGGCTCTGGCTGTGGTGGTCGTCGCCTCGCCCCTGTCTCGGTCTCCGTCACCACCTCCGTCTCCGGGTCCGCCGCAGGCCACCGCGACCCCCACCATCAGCGCCGACCCCGCCAGGGCCCATCGCCGGTCTCCGTTCATCCGCATCCCTCCATGTTCCCCTTGCACGAGGGTGCCGGTGCCGGTGTCGGCGGGCGACGGCGCGCCGTACCGCGCCCCGTCGGACCGGACGGCGGCTGAGCCGCAAAAAAACGCCGGTCGAGCCGCACGCGCCGGGTGAACGGCGTGCGCGGCCCTCCCGCCCCTTCGGTCACCAGGCCACCGGCAGCTCCCGCACCCCGTGGACCGCGCGTCCCTCGAACGCGAGTTCCTCCGTCGCCGGGCCGGTCAGCCGCAGGCCCGGCAGGCGGTGGAACAGCATCGGCAACGCGATCTGGAGCTCGGCCCGGGCCAGCGACTGGCCGAGGCAGTGGTGCAGACCGTGGCCGAAGGCGAGGTGCTGGCCGGCGTCCCGGGTGAGGTCGAGCGTGTCCGGGTCGGCGAACACGGCGGGGTCCCGGTTGGCCGCCTGCAACGCGACCACCACGCCTTCGCCGGCCCGGACGGTGACTCCGCCGATCTCGACGTCCTCGGTGGCGATACGGCGCAGCCCGATGTGGACGACGGTCAAATAGCGCAGCAGTTCCTCCACCGCATTCGGTACGAGGTCCTCGTCGGCGCGCAGCGCGGCCAGTTGGTCCGGGTGGCGCAGCAGGGCGACGACGCCGAGGGAGAGCATGCTCGCGGTCGTCTCGTGCCCGGCGATGAGCAGTTGGACGAGCAGTCCGGCCGCCTCCGCCGGGGTGGCTTCCCCGGTGGCGACCCTTTCGGTGGCGAGCTTGCTCATCAGGTCGTCGCCCGGTGCTCCCGACTTGGCGGCCAGGAGTTCCTGGAGATAGCCGAAGAGCGCCGCCCAGCCGGCCCGCATCGCCTCCGGTCCGGCCGAGACGGTGGCGAAGGCGGCGGCCTGCCGGTGGATGAAGTCCCGGTCCGCGTACGGCACTCCGAGCAGTTCGCAGATGACGAGGAGGGGCAGCGGCAGCGTGAAGTGCTCGACGAGGTCGGCGGGTTGCTCCTGCTTGACGAGGCCGTCGAGGAGTTCCCCGGTGATCTTCCGGATGGCGGGCCGCAGTTGCTCGACTCTGCGGAAGGCGAACTCGGGGATGAGCATGCGGCGCAGCCGGGTGTGGTCGGGCGCGTCCATCGCGAACAGCTGGCCGGGCGTGCGCGGCGGCGGAGTCGGCTGGAGCCCGGGGAATCCCGGCCGGACGTTCTCCGAGCTGAACCGCGCGTCGCTGAGGACGGCGCGGGCGTCCTCCTGCCGGGTGACCAGCCAGGGGTGGATCTCGCCCCACAGGCTGATCCGGGCGAGGGGCCGCTCCATGACCCAACGCCCGTACTCGGCGGCGGGATCGAGGAGGGGACGGTGCTGGGGCAGGGGCGGCGGGGTGGCGGTGTCCGACGAGTGCATGTGGGGGGCTCCAGTGGTCAGGGGGAGGTGATGCCGGCCAGCGTGAGAAGGAGGTCCTTGACGTCCGTCGCGTCGATCTCGGCGCGCGCGAGACCCGGCGTCGAGCACAGCAGGACGGGGCTGTCCTGCGGGTCCTGGGGCAGCCGACCGTGACTGCCGCGCACGCCTGAGGGGTCCAGCGGGACGGTTCTGATCCGGTAGCGCAGCCCGGCCTTCTTGCGGGCGACCTGGCCGATTGCGCGTGCCTTCACGCCGGGCACGGTGGGGTCGTACAGGAGTTCGGCGGGGTCGTAGCCGGGTTTGCGGTGGATCTCGACCTGCCGGGCGAAGTCCGGGGCCCGCTCGTCGTCCAGCCAGTAGTAGTACGTGAACCAGGCGTCGGACTGAGCGACGGCGACCAGCTCTCCCGAGCGTTCGTGCGCGAGTCCGTGCCGGGCCTTGCCCTGCTCGTCGAGCACCTCGTCCACACCGTCGAGCCCGGCGACGATCTCGGCGGTCCTCGCCAGGTCGGTGGGGTCGCGGACGTAGACGTGGGCGACCTGGTGGTCGGCGACGGCGAAGGCACGGGACGTCCAGGGGTCGAGATACTCCATGCCGTCCTGCGTGTGCACTTCGAGCAACCCGGCCCTGCGCAGGGCACGGTTGATGTCGACCGGCCGGGAGGCGGGCGCGATCCCGTACTCGCTGAGGATCACGACCGTGGCGTCCTCGCGCCGGAAGTGGTCGAGCAGCGGGCGCAGGGCGTCGTCGAGCCGTCGGGCCTCGCGGGCGGACCGCGCCGAGTCGGGGCCGGAGCGCTGGGGTTCGTAGTCCAGGTGCGGCACGTAGACCAGGGTCAGGTCGGGGCGGTGCTCGTCGAATATCTGGCGGGCGGCGGCCAGGATCCACTGGCTGGAGGGCAGACCCGCGTTGGGCCCCCAGTAGGTGAACAGGGGGAACGGGCCGAGTCTGTCGGTGAGTTCGTCGTGCAGGGCGGGCGGCCAGGTGTAACAGTCGGGTTCCTTGCGGCCGTCCGAGTAGTAGACGGGACGTGGGGTGACCGTCAAGTCGACGTCGGCCCCCATGGCGTACCACCAGCAGACGTTGGCGACCTTGTAGTCGGGCTTGCTCCTGCGCGCGGTGTCCCACAGTTTCTCGCCGCCGACCAGCGCGTTGTGCTGCCGCCACAGCAGGACCTCGCCCAGGTCGCGGAAGTACCAGCCGTTGCCGACGATGCCGTGCTCGGTGGGTGGCACGCCGGTGAGGAGGGTGGACTGCACCGAGCAGGTCACGGCGGGCAGCACGGGGTTGAGCCGGGCCTGGAAACCCTGCGCGGCGACGGCCGAGACGGCGGGCATGTGGCGCAGCATGCGGGGGGTGAGGCCGACGATGTCGAGGACGACCATGCGCGTCATGAGACACGCTCCTTTCGCGGGTGGGCTGTGGGCTCCTGGACCAGACCGAGCTCCTCGAACCGGTCGCGGGTCCAGGCCAGTTCGGCGGCGAGACCCGCGACGAGGGTCTCGCGGTCGTGCGGCCGAAGGTGTCCGGGCAGGACCGACCAGGTGTAGGTCTCGACCTCGACGTGGTCGCAGACGGCCTGCGGACCACCGAGCAACTCGCGCAAGGAGGTGGTCAGTTCGTCCGCCGTGGTACGCAACGGCGGTTCGGGCTCGGCGTGCAGCGGGGCGTGGAAGTGCACGCGCCAGGCGGAGCTCGGGTCCAGCTCTCCGGCGAGGGCGTCCGGCAGGTCGTCCACACCGGAGACGACGCCCTGCGAGGCGGTACGCGTCTGATGCAGGAAGCGGGGCTCGGCGAACCGGGCGAGGGCCGCCCGCGCCTCCGGGTCGGCCGGGTCGTCGGCCTGGAGGGCGCTGGACGCCTGGACCTTGACGACCGGGAGTCCGGCGTCGGCGAGGCGGCGCAGTGCCTGTGCCGGTTCCTCGAACTGCACGGCCAGATGGCAGGTGTCCAGGCAGACGCCGAGCCGCTCCGGGTCCAGTCCCCCGAGCTCCCGGGCCGCCTGGACGGTGTTCTCCACCACGCATCCCGGTTCGGGCTCGAAACCGACCCGGATGGTGCGGCCGGTCTCGCGCTCCAAGTCGGCCAGCTCCCGGGCGAGTTCGTCCGACGCCCGGCGAGCCGTGTCACGGGCGGCCGTAGGCCAGGGGGCGCGCCAGGCCAGGGGCAGCGTGGAGACGCTGCCGCGCCGCGCGTCGTCGGGGAGCAGCCCGGCGAGCACCCGGGCGCAGTCGATCGTGTAGCGCAGACGCGCGGGGTCGGTCCAGTCGGGCAGGTAGACGTCCTTCTTGACCACCTCGCGGTGGAAGCCGCCGTAAGGGAAGGCGTTGAGGGTGACCGTCTCCAGGCCGCGAGCGGTCAGTTCGGCGCGCAGGCGGCGTACGGCGTCGGGCCGGGCGGTCAGCTCGGTGACGACGTCGTGGGCCAGCCACAGACCGATGCCGAGCAGGCCGACGCCGAGGCTCTCCCGTACGGGCTGCGCGTACGCCGCGAGCTGGTCCACCACTCCGTCGAGGTCCTCGGCCTGGTGGACGTTGCTGCAGTAGGCGAGATGGACGGTCGTGTCGTCGGGGTGTCGGAAGCGCACCGCGGGTTCACTCTCCGCCGCGCTTGATGGAGTTCCCCGCGAACAGAGCAGTGTCGTCCGGTTTGACGTCCTCGAGGTCGAGCCGGCCGCTCTGGCCGTAGAAGGCCACGGGGTTGCGCCACATGACCTGGTCGACGGTGTCGTCGTCGAAGCCGGCGGTGAGCATCGCGTCCGCCGTCTTCCGGGTCTTGAGCGGGTCGCTGCGGCCCCAGTCGGCGGCGGAGTTGACGAGTATGCGCGCGGTGCCGTGCTCCTGGAGGATGCGCACCATGCGGTCCTCGCTCATCTTGGTGTGCGGGTAGATGGAGAAGCCCATCCAGCACCCGCTGTCGGCGACCATGGTCACGGTGAGTTCGTTGAGGTGGTCGACGAGGACGCGCTCGGGCGGGATGCCGGACTCGCGGACCACGTCGAGGGTGCGCCGGGTGCCGACGGCCTTGTCGCGGTGCGGAGTGTGGACCAGCACCGGCAGGTCGTGCTCGACGGCGAGTTCGAGCTGCCGGGCCAGGGCCTCGTCCTCCTCGGGGGTCATGGAGTCGTAGCCGATCTCGCCCACGGCGACCACCCGGTCCTTGGCCAGATAGCGCGGCAGGACGTCCAACACCCCTGCGCAGCGCGGGTCGTTGGCCTCCTTCGGGTTGAGGGCGATGGTGCAGCGGTGCTGTATGCCGAACTGCGCGGCGCGGAAGGGTTCCCAGCCGAGCAGCGCGTCGAAGTAGTCGGTGAAACTGTCCACGGAGGTGCGCGGCTGGCCGAGCCAGAAGGACGGCTCCACCACCGCCCGGACGCCGGCCGCGTACATCGCCTCGTAGTCGTCCGTCGTGCGCGAGGTCATGTGGATGTGGGGGTCGAAGATACGCATCATGCGGCTCCTGCGGGCGCGGTGGCGGAAGCGGTGACAGTGACAGTGACGGAATCGGTGGCCGTGGCGGTGGCTGTGCCTGTGACTGTGGCGGAGTGGGCGGCGAGGGCTCGTACGGCCGCGGCGCGGCGTTCGGGCACGGGTGAGTGCGCTTCCGCGGGCAGCCCGGAGGCCTCCAGCGTGCCGGGGTGGGCGTGCAGGAGCGGCCAGACGTCGGCGGGGACGTCACGGCCGGCGGCGACCCGTTCATGGGCGAAGTCGGCGAGCATACGGGCGAGTTCACTGTCGGCGCGCTCCTCGAGACCCGCCACCCGGTCGAGGGGGATGTCGCAGAAGACGCACTTCAGTACGGCGTGCCGGTAGCCGTCGTAGTCCAGGTGACGGGCCGCGTACGAGCCGAGGGCCGCCTCGATCAGGTCCGTGTCGTTGCCCCGCAGCGCCTCGCGCACCAGCGGCAGCCCCCGGTCGGCGAACGAGGCGTCGGCGTCCTCCAGCAGGGCCAGCGAACGCAGCACCGCCCGTTGCTCGGCGGCGTCTCCGTACCGGTGGAGCGCGGTGACCTCCTCGGCGAGCGCCGCTCCGCGCAGCGGCAGGGCCGCGAGCAGCCGGGCTCGGGCGGCGTCCGCCACCGTCCAGCCTTCGACGAGCGGTCCGCGCCCGCAGTGCCGGCCGACCGCCGGGAACGCGGTGCGCACGGCCGCCGGGTCCTGGCCGACGCGGGCGACGGCATCGGCCAGCCAGTTCCGGGCGTCGGCGGTGAGCTGCCGGTCGAGGGCGGAACGGATACGGATATCTGGGTCCACCGCGCATACCTCCTGTTTGGCTGCGCGTACGACAACGGCCGTACGGGGGGGGTGGGGGGTGATGGTGCTCGACGGAGCGACGGGATCGCCGCGGCGTCAGAACGGCTCGGCGGCCTTGAGGAACTCCAGGGACCGAAGGGCGACTTCGGGAGCGTCCAGAGACGCGCCCTGGATCTCCACCGAGACCGGTCCTCGATAGCCGGAGGCCTTGAGGGCGGCCAGGACGGGCGGGAAGTCGATCTCGCCCGCACCGAATTCGAGGTGCTGGTGCACACCTCGCCGCATGTCCTCGATCTGCACGTTCACCAGATGCGGTGCCGTGAGTGCGACGCAGTCGAGCAGCGGGAGGTCGTCGACGCAGTGGGCGTGGCCGATGTCGAGGGTGATACCGAACAGGTCGGGGCCGCCGAGCCGGTCGCGCAGCTCCAGGACCCGTTCCACGGTGTCGACGAACATGTACGGCTCGGGCTCGAACCCCAGGGCCACGCCGTGCTCGCGGGCGATGTCAAGGACCCCTTCGCAGCCCGCGGTCAGCCGCTTCCAGGCCTCGTCCTCCGGCACCCCGTCCGGCGCCGGGCCGCTGCACAGGTGAACGGCCGGGGCGCCCAGGTCGGCCGCGATGCGCACGGCGCGGGCCAGCAGATCGACGCGCCGCTCGGCGCCCGTGGCCGACATGAGCGTGGGGATGTGCTTGTGCCACGGGTCCAACAGGTACGGCGCCCCGGTCTCCACCATGACAGCCAGCCCGAGCCGGTCCAACCGCACTGCGAGAGCGTCGACTTGGCGGGCCAGGTCGGACGCGAACGGATCCAGATGACCATGATCGAGGGTGAGACCGACCGAGTCGTACCCCAGGTCGGCGAGCACGGTCAGCGCATCCTCGAGCCGGTGATGCGCAAACCCATTGCTCCCGAACCCATACCGAAGCCGCTCCGAGGGAGCGGAGGTTGAGCCACCGAGGGCCTGGCCAACTGGGGACACACTGCCGAGGTCCGGCCCACCGGGTCCTGGCCTACCGGCCGGCAAGCTGCCGGGACTCGGCCTCTCCGGGCTCGGGCCACCGGCCGCCGGGCCACCGGAACCTGAAGCACCCAACCATGCCCCGCCGGATGCCTGTCCACCGGCGCCAGGGCTGCCGGGCCATGGCCCACCGTGCCCCGGACTGCCCGCCCCCGGCCTCATGTGGGCGACACCTTGCGGGCGAGCCTGCGTGCCAGCGGGTGTGCCGCGGCCAGGGCTCCGGCCAGGGCCGCACCCCCACCGCCCGCGGTGAGCGACGCCTGAAGAGGCATCAGGGACATGATCCCGGTGCCCACGGCGCCGCGGACGTTCTTCGCGGACGGCTCCCGCGCCGCACGCGCCTGCGCCGTCCCGTACGAGGCGAGGTAGCCGAGTGCGCCGACGACGGCGCCGATCCGGGCCGCCGGGTTCCGGCGTCGTAAAGACGGAAGTGCCGCCGCGGCCACGGCGGTTGCCGTGCTGCCGGCCAGCGTGGCGGCGGGCACCGTGCGCGGCGCACCGGACACCTCGTGACGGCTCAGCGCCGTGACGGTGTAGGTGTGCGCGCCGACCAGCAGTGCCGCCGGCACCGCGGCCGACCGGCGCCCGGGCTCCGCTCCGGCCAGCACGTTCAGCGCCCGCGCACCCGCCATGGCGGCGGGACCGGCGACGGTGGACTTCAGCCGCAGGTCGTACGCCCAGACCAGCCCGGTCAGCGGAAGCGCCACGCCGAGCGCCCGCCGCCCACCGGCCAGCGCGGCGAGGCCGAGGCCCGCCGCGGTGAGCCCGCACGCGGTGGCCAGCGCGGTGCGGCGGGCAACTCGTCCGGAGGGTATGGGGCGTTCGGGGCGTTCCACCGCGTCGACAGTGGCGTCCGCGTAGTCGTTGAGCGCCATCCCGGCCCAGTAGAGGGCCACGGACGAAGCCATCGTCGCGACGATACGGGGCCGGGCCGTCCCGGTGCTCGCGACGGCACCGGCGAGCACGTCACCGGGCACACTCAGCGCTGCCGGAAGGCGGATCAACTGCGCCAGATCGGCAAGGCGTGGGGAGGAGGAGAAGTCGTTCGGGCCGTGCATGATCGGACTCTACGTCCAACATTTTTGACCTTCATATACCTCACCTCCATCATTTGTGTGAAGAAACCGTGTGTGCGCAATCTCGAACATCGCGCACCCAGGGCGTCCCACCTCGGAGGCAGCTTCGTCGCACCGCGGCGATGCCCTCCAGGCCGGATTCGGCGAAGGCGGCCTGGAGGGCAGTCCTGACCGTCGCGACCTCGGCGAGTGCACCGCCGCGGCCCACGCGGAAGCCGTCGACGGTGCCCGAGGTCGGGTTCCGGACATGGACGAACCTGTCGGCGACGGCGATGTCGATGACGCCCTCTCAGGACGGCGCGGCGGCGATGCCTGCCGGGATGGGTGAGGTCCAGCACGGCCGTGTCCGGGTGCGTGCCGCCCCAGACCTGGCTTACCCAGGTGGCGCCGGAAACGGTGCGCAGGAACCAGCCGTTGCCGTCCACCCCGGTGAAGTACGGGCTGTCGACGCCGACGTACGGGTTCATCCAGAGCGAGACGTGGAAGCCCTGCCCGGCCAGGTCGGCCATCAGCCCCCGCGGGTCGGGGAACGCCTCGGTGTCCCAGCTCATGTCGGACCAGGAGCCGTGGCGCTGCCAGAACGTGTCGATGTGCAGGACGTCGCAGGGGAAGCGGTGTTCTCGGATCCGGCGGGCGCGCTCGCGTACTTCGGCTGCGCTGTCCTGGCGGAAGCCGCCGGAGATCCAGGGGCCGAAGGCCCACTTCGGGGGCAGCAGGGCGGGGCCGGTCAGGTCGCGGTACGCGGTCAGGCACTCGGCTGGGGTGCCGGTGATCAGGTAGTAATCGAGCACCTCGTCGGGGACGGTTGTCGACCAGGCGCCGGTGTTGCTGTGGGCGAGGTCGAAGGAGGCCGCGGTGGTGGTGTCCACGAGGACGGCGTAGCCCCGGCTGGAAAGCAGGAACGGGACCGCCATGCAGGAGCGGGTGCCGGTCGAGCCCTGGGCGTCCTCGACCCAGCAGTCGACACGTTGTCCGCGCAGGTCCGGGCCGGTGAAGCGTTCACCGAGGCCGTAGAAGTGCTCGTCGGGTTCGGTGATCCAGCTGTCGGTGGGCCAGGCGGCCGTCCCTGAGTTCGGTGACGCCGAACGGCAGCACGGTCGTACGGTCACTGGGATCGCTCACGTCGGTGGCCTGGCGCAGGGTGAGGCCCTGATGGTCTGTCAACTCCATGGCGAACGGCGAGAGATGGATGTCCGCGCGCAGGGCGTCGAGGTGCGGGGTGAGCGTGTTCGGCGACCGCTCGACAGTGCAGCCGGTGTCCGTCGCTGCGGTGACGACGGCTACTCGGGGTGCGGTCGGTACATCGGCCATCCGCAGCGTGACCCGCAGGGTGTTGCCCGTCGCGGGGCGCAGGCGGAGCATGCCGGTGCGCCCGGCTGCGGTGCGAACCTCCAGGGTTGCGCCGCCCCTGTCGGCGTGGGCGACGGCGGCGCCGGTCACCGGGTCGAGTGCGGTGGGCCCGGCGGGAGTCAGGGGCGGAGGCGGTGCCACGAAGAGCGCGTGGTCACGGGGATGCAGTGAGGACATGATGTTTCCCAGCGGGTTCCGGGCATGGGTCGTGGCATCGTCAGCCCCTCACGCTGCCCGCGGTGAGCCCGCCGACGATGAAACGCTGGAAGACGGCGAAGACGCAGACCACCGGGATGCTGATAAGGGTGGCGGTGGCCATCAGGGCGCCCCACGACGTTCCGTGCTGGCCGACGAAGGCGTTGAGCAGGACGGTGACGGGCTGGACGTCCGGCCCCTGGGCGAGTGTGAGGCCGAACAGGAACTCGCCCCAGGCGATCAGGAAGGACAGCCCGGCCGCCGCGACGACTCCGGGCACCATGAGCGGAAGGACGACGCGCAGCAGCACACCCGGCAGTCCGCAGCCGTCGACCAGGGCGGCCTCCTCCAGCTCCGGCGAGACGCTGCGCATGACGGGACGCAGCACGATCACCGTGAAGGGGAGGGTGAGCGTCGTGTCGGCGGCGATGAGGCCCAGGTAGGTGTCGGCGAGGCCGGCCCGGCGTTCGAGGATGAACAGCGGTGCCGCCAGCACGATGGCGGGCGGGAGTTGGGCGACGAGGAGGGCGAGCACCATCGCGCCCGACCCTCGCATCCGGACCCGGGCGAGCGCGTAGGCGAGCGGAACGCCCAGCAGCAGGGTGAGCGCCACCACCCCGCACGAGATGACCAGGCTGTTGAGCAGGGCCCTGGTCAGTCCCGCGTAGCCCAGTGCAGTCGAGTAGTTCTCACCGGTGACCGGTGTGGGCACCCATTGCGGGGTCGGGGTCAGGATGCGGTCCGGCGGGGTGAGGCTGGTCTTCGCCATCCAGTACGCCGGCAGCAGGAAGGCCGCGGTGATCACGGTGGCGATCGCGGTGAGCAGCCAGGGGTGGCGTGGCGGTTTCACAGGACGCCTCCTGTCGATGCCTCTTCCTCCCGCCGCAGCCGTCGTACGTAGAACACGCCCGTGAGCAGCGGTACGACGAGCAGCAGCAGGCCGGCGGCGGCGCCCTGCCCGAACCGGAAGAACCTGAAGAAGACCTCGTAGACGTAGAGGGAGAGCACGCGGGTGGCGTCGACGGGGCCGCCGCCCGTCATCACGAAGATGATGTCGAAGACCTTGAAGGTGTAGACGAGGCCGAGGAGGAGGACGGTCACCGAGACCGGTCGCATCAGCGGGAGAGTGATGCGGTGGAAGCGCTGCCAGGCCCCCGCGCCGTCGATGGCGGCGGCCTCGTGGAGCTGGGGGTCGATGGTGTGCAGTCCGACCAGGAGCAACAGCATGTTGAAGGGCACGCCGACCCAGATGTTGGCGAAGATTACCCCCGCCATCGAGGTGGACGGGTCGGTGAGCCAGTCGTGGGACAGGGTGCCCAGGCCGACCGCGCTGAACAGGGCGTTGTAGGCGCCCGACTCCGCGTCCAGCAGCCAGCGGAAAAGGGTGCCGCTGACCACCGGGGGGAGCAGCCAGGCGACCAGCAGGAGCGACCTCAGCAGGCCGTTGAACGGGAACGGGCGGGCGAAGAGCAGGGCCAGGGCGAAGCCGATGGTGAACTGGAACAGCAGCGAGCCCAGGGTGAAGATCAGCGAGAGGCGTACGGAGTGCCAGAAGGCCGGGTCGTCGACCACGGCCCGGTAGTTCTCCAGGCCGTTGAACCGCTCGGCCCCGCCGAGCAGTTGGCCCAGGTCGACGTCGTGGACGGACGTCCACACGTTGTAGAAGAGCGGGTAGGCCAGGAAGAGGGCGAGGAAGGCCATCCCCGGAAGGCAGAACAGGTAGCCCGCGCGTCGGCGGCGTGCGGACGGGGAGAGAGATCTCCTCCCCGGGGACAGACGCTGCCTCATTGGTCGCCCAGAGCTTTGTCGATCTTGGGGGCCGCGGTTTTCGCCGCTGCGGAGGGGGAGGCGGACCCGGTGAGCACGGCCTGCTCCGCCTCCGCGACGGCCTGCGAGGCCTCGGCATAGTGCGCGCCGTACTGGCGCGGACGGGCGAGGGGCAACTGACTGAGGAAGAACCGCAGGGCCGGGTCGGACGCCCAGGTGCCCTGGTCGGCGAGGTCCTTTCGGGCGGGGAGTTCGCCGAACGACACCAGGTACGGCACCAGAACAGAGGGGCGCTGCGTGTACTCCAGGACCTCCCATGCCTTGTCCAGGTGCTTGCTGTTCGCCATCAGGACCCAGTTCTCGCCGCCCAGGCAGGTGGCGGCCTCCTTGTCGCGGGGCAGCGCCACGACGTTCCAGTCGAAGCCCGCCTTCTTCAGCGTGGGGATCTGCCAGGGGCCGTTGATCTGCATGGCGGCGCGCTGGTTGAGAAACCGCGTGTTGACGTCCTGCTGGGTCCAGCCCACGCACTGCTCGGACAGGGAGCCCTTGGCGATCAGGTCGTCGAGGAAGGACAGCGCCGTCGCGCCGTACGTGGTGAAGGTGTCCAGGTCGCCGCCCGCCTGCCACAGGAACGGCAGGAACTGGAAGACGCCCTCCTCGGTCCTGATCGCGCTCAGTGCCAGGCCGTAGCGGTCCCCGCTGGTCAGCCGCTGGGCGGCGGAGGCCAGTTCCTCCCACGTGGTGGGGGGTTCCACTCCGGCGGACTTGAGCATGGTGGTGTTGTAGTAGAGGGCGAGGCAGTTGCTGTTGTTGGGGATCCCCAGGGTCTTCCCGCCGACCTGGCAGCCGTCCCAGGGGCCTTTGTAGTACTGGTCGGCCTGGCCCCACTTCTCGACCCTGTCGGTGAGGTCGGCCAGCAGATGGCTGCTGCCCAGGGTGTTCATGGCGACGTTGTCGACGATGGCGATGTCCGGCAGGTCGCCGGAGATCGCGCCCAGGGTGAGCTGCCGGTCGAGCTCCGCGAACGGGAAGGTCCGGCGCTCGATCTTCACGTCCGGGACGCCTGCCTCGATGTCCTTGATGAGGCGCTTCATTCCGGGCTGGAAGTTGTCCAGGGCGAAATAGTCCCACCAGGTGAGGGTGACCGTGCTCGGCTTGCCGGAGCCGCACGAGGTCACGGCTCCGACGAGGCCGAGGGCGGCCGCTGCCGCGCCTGCGGTACTCAGAAAGCCGCGGCGGTCGACGGGGTACGGCATGTTCCACTCCTCGGTGGTTGGTGATCGGGGCTCGGTGAGCGACGTATCCGAAGGGGGTCGGAAGGTGACGTATCGGCATCCTTCAGACATCGGCGTATCAGAAATCGAGGCCGAAGTCCGGGAACTCGGGTTCGGGTTCCGAACCGGGCACCGGCCGACAGCGACCCGTGCTGGCGCGCAGGGTGATCAGGGGTTTCAGCAGGACATGGCGGGGAGGTGAGTCGGGTGAGCGCAGCCGCTGCATCATCAGTTCGACGGCGATCCGGCTCATCTCCTTGGCGGGTATCTCCGCGGCGGTGAGCGGCGGGGTCACCTGCTCGGCCCAGGGGCTGGCCGCCACGCCGACGACCGAGAAGTCGCGCGGCACGCTGCGGCCGTTCCGGGTGAGCCCGCGGTAGACGCCCTCCAGGGCCGCCTCGTTCTGGGTGACCAGGGAGGTGGTCGCCGGGTCGTCCCGCAGGATCCGCTCCACGACGTCCTCCCCCGAGGCGAGATCGTCGCCGCAGAGGTACGCGTGAGGGGTGAGCAACAGCTTCTTCATCGCCTCGGTGTAGCCCTCGTCCCCGAGTCGTGCGAACCCGTACCCGCTGTTGAACAGCTGCTCCGATCGGTTGACGAAGGCGATTCTGCGGTGGCCCAGGTCGGCGAGGTGCTGGACGCAGCCGCCGGCCAGACCGGCGAAGTCCAGGTCGACCCAGCCGGCCACGTCGGCCCGGCGGTTGCGGCCGATGGCCACGAAGGGGAAACCCGCCTCGGCCAGATACTCGACGCGGTCGTCCTCCCGGCGGATCTCCATGACGATCACGCCGTCCACCCGCCGGTCACCGACCATCCGCAGGAACGAGGGGTCGTCGTGCGTGTCGCCGGGCGAGAGCACCAGGTCGTAGCCGTACGCGGTGGCGGACTCGGCCACCCCGCCGACGAAGGCGAGCTGCATGGTGGTGTAGTCGCGCTTGCGGCCGGACGGCGGGTAGAGCAGCCCAATCATGTGCGTTCCGCCGCCGGTGCCCGCGGTGCGTCGTGTCGTCGGGGCTTCGGTGCGCTCTGCCATGGTCAGCCGGCCGGGAGGGATTGTTCGGCCCAGATGGTCTTGCCCTCGGGGGTCTGCCGGGTGCCCCAGCCCTGCGTGAGCTGGGCGACCATGTGCAGCCCGCGTCCGCCCTCGTCGTAGGTGCGGGCACGGCGAAGGTGCGGGGCGGTGTTGCTGGCGTCGGACACCTCGCAGATCAGGGTCCGGTCCCGGATCAGCCTGAGGCCGATCGGTACAGCCCCGTAGCGGATGGCGTTGGTGACCAGTTCGCTCACCACCAGCTCGGTGACGAATGCCGCGTCCTCGAGCCCCCAGGCCGCGAGCTGGCGGGCGGCCTGGACCCGGGCGTCGGCCACGATCGCGGGGTCGGACGGCAGGGACCAGGCGGCGACCTGGTCCGCGTGCAGGGCCCGGGTGCGCGCGAGGAGCAGCGCCACGTCGTCGGCGGGACTGTCGGGGAGCAGGGCCTTGAGGATGGCGTCGCAGGTGACCTCCAGTGAGGGAACCGGGCTGGCCAGGGCATCACAGAGCCGTTCGAGCCCGAGACCGACGTCGCGGTCGCGTGCCTCGATCAGGCCGTCGGTGCAGAAGGCCAGCACACTGCCCTCGGGCAGCTCCAGCTCGGTGGACTCGAAGGGCAGCCCTCCGACGCCCAGTAGGGGACCGGGGGTGAGGCGCACCACGCTGACCGTGCCGTCGGGGAGCAGTACGACGGGCGGGACGTGGCCGGCGCTGGCGAGGGTGCAGACGCGGGAGACCGGGTCGTAGACGGCGTACAGACAGGTCGCGCCGATCTCACCGGTGTCGTCCCGGATACGGCTGTCGACGGTGTCGTCGTCCGAGGTGAGGTGGATGACCAGGTCGTCGAGGTGGGTGAGGAGTTCGTCCGGTGGCAGGTCCACGTCGGCGAGGGTGCGTACCGCGGTGCGCAGCCGCCCCATGGCGGCGGAGGCATGGATGCCGTGCCCGACCACGTCTCCGACGACCAGGGCCACACGGGTACCCGACAGGGGCACGACGTCGAACCAGTCGCCGCCCACTCCCGCACCCGTGCCGGCCGGCAGATAGCGGTACGCCACCTCGACGGCCGCCTGTTTGGGGAGGTCACGGGGCAGCAGACTGCGCTGGAGGGTGAGGGCGTTGATGCGCTCGCGGGTGTAGCGGCGCGCGTTGTCCACGCCGACGGCGGCCCGTCCGGCGAGTTCCTCGGCGAGCATCAGGTCGTCCTGCTCGAAGGGCGGGGAGCCTTCGGTGCGGGCGAAGACCGCCACCCCGAGGGTGATGCCCCGGGCGCGCAGTGGGGTGGCCATGACGGAGTGGAATCCGTACTCCTCGACACGCGCGGTGCGTGTCTCGTCCTCGGCGATCCAGCGGGCGAAGTCGGGGTCGTCCGCGCCGCTGAGCACAGGTTGCCCACTGGTCAGGCAGCGGGCGGGCGGCGAGAACAGGGGGTAGGTGTCGACCCCGCCGAGGTCGACGGCGGCCTCGGGCACGCCTTCGCCTTCGGCGGAGGACTGGTGCGCGGCCCTGCGGAGCACCACGGCCGCGTCGACCGGTCCGGGTACGGGCTCCTCCCCGCGCAACACGGAGTCGAGCAGGTCCACGCTGACGAAGTCGGCGAGCCGCGGGACGGCGAGGTCGGCGAGCTCCTGTGCGGTGCGATTCACGTTCAGCGTGGTGCCGATGCAGGTGCCCGCTTCTTGCAGCAGGGCAAGCCGCTGGCGGGCCGAGTGCTGGTCGCTGCTGTCGAATGCGGCGGTGCCCACGCCGACGACCTCGCCGGTGGCGGGATCCCGGACGGGCCAGAGCTCGATGATCCAGGCGCGGTGACGGGCGTGGGCGAGGGCGGTGGTGGGGGCAGGGGCGGAGGACGGCTCCGGGGCCAAGCGCTCGTAGCGCATCGGCGTGGCCTCTTCGGCGACCCGGCGGACGCAGCGGAGGAAGCCTTCGTCGGCAGGGGCGGCCGCGTGCCGCTCACTTCCGGTCTCGGGGACCTGCTCCCCTCCGGCCTCGGCGACCTGCTCGCCGCCTTCCGCGGCCGCGTTCAGACGCCACGACCCGGACGCCGTGGTGTGGGTGGAGAGCGCGATCGAGGCCTGGGCGAACGCCCACTCCACCATCCTCCGGTCGTGCTCCGACTCCGCGGGACCGGCGGTGACGGTCACGACGAACGCCTGGGGCGTGCCATCGCCGCCCAGCGACGGATGGGCATGCAGGGTCACTTCGACGCGGTGGCCGTCCCGGTGCCGCAGTGCCGCCGAACCGCTCCATTCCTGGGAGCCGGTGAGGGAGAGCCCGGCCGCCTCGGGAGCCTCCCGGCTGAGGAGCAGATCGGCCGCGGCGCGTCCTACGACCTCCCCGGCGCGGTGGCCCAGCAGCCGCCGAGCGCCCTCGCTCCATCCCGTGACGATGCCGTCCAGACCGACGGTGACTGTTGCGACATCGACTGACCACCCGCAGTGACCGTTTCCCTGATCATAAGTGGCCATTCTTGCTCTATTCGCGCGGTGAGGTTCCTCACAGACCCAGCGTGCGCGCCGCAAATGAATCGGACAAGTCAGGCCGAGGAGCCCTCGCACCCGCCGACGGCAGTCCTGCATCGCTCCAACGGGCGCATTTCACGCGGTGCGACCCCCTGTCATGACATCCGAACGGGTCCGGCCTGCGCTGGGTCACGACGCCGGCGCGGCGGTCCCGCGCGCGGGTCTCGAGAAGGGGGCGGATTCCTCGGTCTTCGCAAACTCGCGGACACGGCGGGTGGATGTCGGCGAGTTCGGGGCAGCGATCCGGTAGCTGCTTCGGGCGCACGGATTCCTCGCCGATCAGCCCATCCGGGTGGCGAGTGAATCAGGTGATGGGCACCACGCACGGTGAGTGCCTGGGGCAGCCCGCACGGAGACGGCCCGGTGCCGCCAAGTACGCCGAGCGCGGTGGCTTCGCTCACGGGGCCGAACCCCCCGGCGACCAGGCACCCGTCAACACCCTTGCCCCCGTTACGAGCTCCCGCCTAGCCTGACTTTGTGCCGCTGATAAACAAAGCCCGAAGGTACAACGCCGTGCCGGGCAACACCCTCAACCGGCTCCGCATCGCCCTCACCGTCTTCTTCGCCCTCGACGGCTTCATCTTCGCCGGCTGGGTCGTCCGCATCCCCGCCATCAAGCAACAGACCGGCGCCTCCGCCAGCGCCCTGGGTCTGGCCCTGCTCGGCGTCTCCGCCGGAGCTGTCATCACGATGATGCTCACCGGCCGCCTCTGCCGGCGCTACGGCAACCACCAAGTCACCATCGCCTGCGCCGTACTCCTCTCCCTCAGCGTCGCCCTGCCACCACTCACACACTCGGCACCGGCACTTGGCGCCGCACTCCTGCTCTTCGGCGCCGCCTACGGCAGCATCAACGTCGCCTTCAACAGCGCCGCCGTCGATCTGGTCGCGGCACTGCGCAGACCGATCATGCCCACGTTCCACGCTGCCTTCAGCCTGGGCGGCATGATCGGCGCCGGTCTCGGCGGACTGGTCGCGGGATCCCTGTCCCCGACGCGCCATCTGCTGGGCCTCGGAGTCATCGGCCTGCTCGTCACCGCGCTCACGGGACCGACGCTGCTCCGGCACGAGCCACCGCGCCCTCCCGACCAGTCCATCACCGGCTCCGACTCACCGGCCCCCGCGAAGGCAACCCCGCACCGCCTGACCACCCGCACCCGCCGTCTCGTCCTCGTCTTCGGCCTGATCGCCCTCTGCACGGCCTACGGCGAAGGAGCCCTCGCCGACTGGGGCGCCCTGCACCTGGAACAGGACCTGGGTTCCTCCGCCGGGCTCGCCGCGGCCGGTTACTCCTGTTTCGCACTCGCCATGACGGTCGGCCGGCTCACCGGCACCACCCTCCTCGAACGGCTCGGCCGCACCCGCACGGTGGTGGCCGGCGGCGCGGTCGCCGCGGCCGGGATGCTGCTCGGCTCCCTCGCCCCGGCCCTGTGGGCGGCGCTTCTGGGCTACGCGATCGCGGGACTCGGCCTGGCCAACCTCTTCCCGGTGGCCGTCGAACGCGCGGGCGCGCTGGCCGGTCCGAGCGGAGTGGCCGTCGCCTCGACTCTCGGCTACGGCGGCATGCTTCTGGGCCCGCCCGCCATCGGCTTCATGGCCGACTGGTTCTCCCTGCCCGCCGCCCTCACCAGCGTGGCGGTCCTTGCCGGGGTGGCCGCGGTGATCGGCTTCGCCACCCGGCGAGCCACGGCCGACTGACCACCACGACTCCAAGCACCCACGCAGCCACGCACCCACGCCTCCTCCCCTCGACCGCACTCCATCCGGCAGACTCCCCCACATGGAGACTGCCGAGTTCATCCGCGCCCTGGACCGCGAGGGCCGGTCCCTGGCCTCCGCCGCGGCGGAGGCCGGTCCCGGGGCGAAGGTTCCGACCTGCCCGGACTGGCAGGTCAGGGACCTGCTGCGACACACGGGCGCGGTGCACCGCTGGGCAACGTCGTACGTGACCGAGGCCAACCCGTCGTTCCGGCCTCTGGCCGACCCGCCGGACCTCGACGGCGACGAACTGCTGGCCTGGTTCCGCGAGGGCCACCGACGACTCGTCGACACCCTGTCCGCCGCCTCGCCCGACGTGCGGTGCTTTCACTTCCTCCCCGCACCGTCACCGCTCGCGTTCTGGGCCAGACGGCAGGCGCACGAGACCGCCGTGCACCGCGTGGACGCGGAATCGGCCCTCGGCCGGACGCCCGAGGAGACCGCCCGGGACCTCGCCGTCGACTTCGCGGCGGACGGCGTCGACGAGCTGCTGCGCGGCTTCCACGCGCGCGCCAAGAGCAGGGTGCGCACCGAGGAGCCCCGGGTCCTGCGGGTGCGGGCGACGGACACGGACGGCGCCGTGTGGACCGTACGCCTGTCGTCCGAGCCGCCCGTGACCGAGCGCAACGCCGAAGGGGACGCCGACTGCGAAGTGTCCGGACCGGCGGCGCCGCTCTACCTGTCGCTGTGGAACCGGCTGCCGCTCCCCACCGTGACCGGGGACGCCTCACTGGCGACGCTGTGGAGGGAGACGTCCGCCGTGAACTGAGGTGCCGCCGACCTCAGTCGGCCAGCATCCGGGTCAACACCGCGCGCTGCACCGGCCGTACGTCGCCGTGCAGCGCGCGCCCCTTCCCCGTGAGCGCCACCCGGACACCCCTGCGATCCTCCGCGCACATGCCGCGCTCGACGAGACCGTCCTTCTCCAGCCGCGCGACGAGCCGGGACAGCGCGCTCTGGCTGAGATGGACCCGCTCGGCGATCTCCTGGACGCGGAAACTGCACGAGCCGTCCGGCGCCACCGACTCGGCGAGGACGTCGAGCACCTCGAAGTCGCTGGCGCACAGGCCGTGTTGATGCAACGCCCGGTCGAGTTCGCACTGCGTACGGGCGTGCAGCGCCAGCATGTCCCGCCACTGCTCCACGAGCGCCTGCTCGGCCTCGGCCTCGCCCTTCATCGCCGCCATGGGGCGCACCGTAGCAGAGAACAAAAATTATTGCACGGGAATTAAATGTGCTTGCAATCGATGTATGTGCATGTAATCTCTCCGGCATGACCTCTCCGCTCCCCTCCCCCGCGTCCCCTCTCACCGAGGGCCGCTGGACCGCCCGGCTGTGGGGCACCCTGCTGGTGCTGTGCGCCGCGATGTTCCTGGACGCGCTGGACGTGTCGATGGTCGGCGTCGCCCTGCCGTCCATCGGCTCCGACCTCGACCTCTCCACCTCGACCCTGCAATGGATCGTCAGCGGCTACATCCTGGGCTACGGCGGCCTGCTCCTCCTCGGCGGCCGCACTGCCGACCTGCTCGGTCGCCGCCAGGTCTTCCTGGTCGCCCTCGGCGTCTTCGCGCTGGCCTCACTGCTCGGCGGGCTCGTCGACTCGGGTCCGCTGCTGATCGCGAGCCGGTTCATCAAGGGCCTGAGCGCGGCCTTCACGGCACCGGCCGGCCTGTCGATCATCACCACGACGTTCCCGGAGGGCCCCCTGCGCAACCGCGCCCTCGCCATCTACACCACCTGTGCCGCCACCGGCTTCTCCATGGGCCTGGTCCTCTCCGGCCTGCTCACGGAGGCCAGTTGGCGCCTCACCATGCTGCTGCCCGCGCCGATCGCCCTGATCGCGCTGGCGGCGGGACTCAAGCTGCTGCCGCGCAGTGAACGGGAGAAGGACCACGACGGCTACGACGTCCCCGGCGCCGTCCTCGGCACCGCCTCGATGCTGCTGCTGGTCTTCACCGTGGTCCAGGCCCCGGAGGCCGGCTGGACGTCCGCCCGCACGCTGCTGTCGTTCCTCGCCGTCGCCATGCTGCTGACCCTCTTCGTCCTCGTGGAGCGGCGCTCCGCCGGCCCGCTGATCCGGCTCGGCGTGCTGCGTTCCGGCAGCCAGATCCGCGCCCAGCTCGGCGCGATGGCCTTCTTCGGCTCGTACGTGGGCTTCCAGTTCCTGGCCACCCTCTACATGCAGACGCTGCTCGGCTGGTCGGCGCTGCACACGGCGCTCGCCTTCCTGCCGGCCGGCGCGCTGGTGGCGGTCTCCTCGACCAAGGTGGGTTCGATCGTGGACCGGTTCGGGACCCCGCGGCTGATCGCGGCGGGCTTCGCCTTCATGGTCGTGGGGTACGCGCTGTTCCTGCGCGTCGATCTCGACCCGGTCTACGCCGCTGTCATCCTGCCGTCGATGCTGCTGATCGGCGCGGCCTGCGCGCTGGTCTTCCCCTCGCTCAACATCCAGGCCACCAACGGCGTGGCGGACCACGAGCAGGGCATGGTCTCGGGGCTGCTCAACACCTCGGTGCAGGTCGGCGGCGCGATCTTCCTGGCGGTGGTGACGGCGGTGGTGACCGCGGGCGCCCCGGCCGACCCGACCCCGCAGGCCGTCCTCGACAGTTACCGTCCCGGGCTGGCGGTGGTGACGGTCGTCGCCGCCGCGGGACTGCTCATCACCCTCCCCGGACTGCGCACCCGACGCGCCCAGGGCTCGGTCCTGGTCGCCAAGTCGCCCGCGACGCAGGCGGATGCGGAGGCCCAGCCCGTGGGGGTCCGCGACTAGCCACCAGCGTGCGCCCGGCGGGGTCGATTGCCTCGCCGGGCGCACACCTGTGAGACTCGTCCCATGAGCGGTTATGGGGGCCGGCGCACACAGGCCGAGCGGGACGCGATCACCGTCGAGATCGGATACGCGCTGTGCAGCGCCGTGTTCGCGGCGGCGGTGCTCTTCGGTGCGGTCGCCGGGCCGGCGCTGCTGTTCGAACTGCCGGACCTGGCGGAGAAGTCGCTGCTGCGGGCGGGCCTCGCACTCGCTCCCCTGGTGTTCGTGGCCCGGGTGGTCTCCGTGCTGGTCCGCTTCCGTACGGACGCTCAGCCCAGCCAGCCCGGCCGCACCAGCCCCGACTCGTAGGCCAGAACGACCAGTTGGGCCCGGTCGCGGGTGCCCAGCTTCACCATCGTGCGACTGACGTGGGTCTTGGCGGTGAGCGGGCTGACGACCAGCCGGCGGGCGATCTCCTCGTTGGACAGGCCGATTCCGACCAGCGCCATCACCTCCCGCTCCCGCTCGGTGAGCCGGCCCAGCGCGTCGGCCGCGGCGGGCTCCTTGGAGCGGGCGGCGAACTCGGCGATGAGCCGGCGCGTCACACCGGGCGAGAGCAGCGCGTCCCCGGCGACCACCGCCCTTACCGCGCGCAGGAGTTCGTCCGGCTCGGTGTCCTTGACCAGGAAGCCGGAAGCACCCGAGCGGATCGCCTCGAAGACGTACTCGTCGAGTTCGAAGGTGGTGAGCATGACCACCTTGACCTGGGAGAGCGCCGCGTCCTCGGTGATACGGCGGGTGGCGGCCAGGCCGTCGAGCAGGGGCATCCGGATGTCCATCAGGACGACGTCGGGCCGCAGTTCAGCCACCGCGTGGAGCGCTTCCTCCCCGTCTGCGGCCTCCCCGGCCACCTCGATGTCCGGCTGCGCGTCGAGCAGCGCCCGGAACCCCGCCCGGACCAGCGACTGGTCGTCGGCGAGCAGTACGCGGATCACCGGTCCTCCCTCGCTCACTGGTTCCCCCCGGCTCCAGGACCCGTCCGGGTCGGCAGCACCGCGAGCACCCGGAAGCCGCCGTCGGGCCGCGGCCCCGCCTCGATCGTGCCACCCAGCGCCGCAGCCCGCTCCCGCATCCCGGCGAGACCGTTGCCGCTGCCGCCCGCGTCGGCACCGGTCGCCGGTCCGTCGTCGTCGATACGCAGCCGTAGCGTCCCGCCGGTCCGCTCGAGCCGCACGCGCGCGTGGCGCGAGCCCGAGTGGCGCACGACGTTGGTGAGGGCCTCCTGGACGATGCGGAAGGCGGCGAGGTCGGTGTGGGGCGGCAGCCGGGGTGGGTCCCCTTCCACCTGGACCGTGAGGCCCGCGCGCGCCGCCTGCTCCACCAGCTCGGGCAGCCGGCCCAGGCCGGGTGCCGGGGTGCGCGGCGCGTCCCCCGGCGTGCGGAGGGTGTCGAGCACCTGACGCACCTCGCCCAGCGCTTCCTTACTGGCGGTCTTGATGGTGCTCAGCGCGGTGCGCGCCTGCTCCGGGTCGGAGTCGAGGAGCGCGAGACCCACGCCCGCCTGCACGTTGATGACCGACAGGCTGTGTGCAAGGACGTCGTGCAGTTCCCGGGCGATGCGCAGCCGCTCCTCGTCGGCGCGCCGCCGGGCGGCCTGGGCGCGTTCGGCCCGCTCGCGGGCCCACTGCTCGCGCCGGATCCGGGCCAGCTCCGCGATCGCCACGATGGCCACGACCCATCCGGCGACGACGATCTCCTGCCCGAAGGGGGCGGGGTCGTCGCCGGCCGGCGGCAGCCACCGGTACAGCCAGTGCGCGACCAGCAGGTGCACGGCCCACAGCATGCCCAGGGCCGTCCAGGCGGCCCGGCGGTGCCCGGCGACGACGGCGGCGAAGCAGGCCACGGCCACGGTCAGGAACACCGGCCCGTACGGGTACCCGGCGCCCAGGTAGAGCGCAGCGGTGGCCGCCGTGCCGAACACGGCGGCCACCGGGTGCCGTTGCCGCCACAGCAGCAGACCGGAGGCGACCACCAGCAGCACGCGCGCGAAGGCGTCGAGCGAGGCCCGGTCGCCGTCCTGCGCGTGGGCCGCGAAGTTCGAGCCGACGAGGACGAAGGCGGTGAGCAGCACCGTGGAACGCCAGGGCCAGCGCACCGCACCCGGCGCCGCGCGCCCCCAGCCCTCCCAGCGGCGCAGCGGCGGTGGCCCGTGCCGCCACCACCGCGCCGGGCCGCCGCGCCCGCGCACCTGCTCTTCGTCCATGTCCGCCACGCTAGACGCCGCCGGCCACGCCGGACGTCCACCGGGCGAGGTGATCACCCGTACTCCCCTGGAAGTACGCGCCGACGCAGGCGGGCCCCGTACGGCTTGCTGGTGCCGTGACAGGCGACGTTCGCCCCGTCGCGACGCCCGGCACGCTCCCCTACTGCCTCAAGGCGTGGGAGGTGCCCCCACTCGCCCCACCGGCCGAAGACCCACGTACGTCCAGTACGAGGGCCTTCGGCCGGCACTCCCCCAGCCTTCGGCCGGGGGAGTGCCAGAGCACGCACCGGACGCCGCTCCTTCACGGGCAAACGTCGCCTGCCACGGCACTAGCGCAGCCCCACCTCGTGGGCGAGTCGTGTGATCGCGTGTCGGAAGAACGGGTCGCGTTCCTCCACGACCCGGTTGAACTGCCCGAACAGCTCGAAGCCGACCAGCCCGAACAGCTGGGCCCAGGCGGCCACGAGCGCGGCGACCGCGCCCGGTGGAAGGTCGGGGGCGAGATCGGCCGCCATGCGCACCGCCTCGGGGACCAGGTCGTCCGTCAGGAGTGGTACTTCCAGCGCGTGCGCCCGGTGTGCGTCGCGCACGATGTCGATCAGGAGGACGCCGACGCGGGCCGCGGCCGGAACGGTCGCCTCGGGCGCACTGTAGCCGGGCACCGGCGAGCCGTAGATCAGCGCGTACTCGTGCGGATGCGCCAGCGCCCAGCCGCGGGCAGCCTCGCCGACCGTGACCCAGCGCTCGACGGGAGCGGCGTCGGCGACGGCGGCGTGCGCGGCCTCCGCTCTCTCGCCGAGGGAGTCGTAGGCGTCGATGATGAGAGCGGTGAGCAGGTCGTCGCGGCTGGGGAAGTAGCGGTACAGCGCGGAGGAGACCATGCCGAGCTCACGGGCCACGGCTCGCAGCGAGAGCTTGGCGGCGCCCTCGGACGCGAGCTGTCTACGGGCCTCGTCCTTGATGGCGGCGGTGACTTCGATCCTGGCGCGGGCGCGTGCCCCTCGAACGGTGCTGCTCATGGACGGCAGTCTTCCACGGAAACGGATCGGTGCACACGGTCCAGATCGGTGCACATTTAAGAGAGCACTGCTCTTGCTTTGGATCACCGTTCTCAGGCAGACTCGTACCAAGCGAAAACGAGAGCACCGCTCTCCCACTCACCGGGGGTCACCATGTCGTCATCGTCGTACTACCTCAAGGGCAGCCCGCTCAACGTCCGTCTCAACAGTGTCATCGGCTGGCTGGCCCGGCACGGGTTCAGCCTCATGGGCTCGGCGGAGATGTCCGTCCGCGGTCGCAAGAGCGGCCAGATGCAGCGCATCCCCGTCAACCCGCACTCCTACGACGGCACCCAGTACCTGGTCTCGGCCCGCGGCCACTCGCAGTGGGTGCGCAACATGCGGGTCGCCGGTGGCGGAGAGCTGCGGGTCGGGCGCAAGGTGCGCGTGTTCTCCGCGGTCGAGCTTCCCGACGAGGAGAAGCTCCCGATCCTGCGGACCTACCTGGAGAAGTGGGGCTGGGAGGTCAACCAGTACTTCCAGGGCGTCACGGCCAAGTCCACGGACGAGGAGATCGTCGCGGCGGCCGGTGACCACCCCGTCTTCCGGATCACGGTCGAGGGCTGAGCGCCCTGCGGCTTCAGGACTCGCTCTCCTCGGCCACCGGCGCCGCCACCGCTTGCGCCTGCCGCCGGTCCATCGCGGTCAGCGCCCGCTGGGCCATCGGGTGGGTGCGGACGAGCTCGCCGAGAGTCGTGCGACCGCGTGTGATGTCGGTGAACGCCCGCCACGCCGGGCGGAAACCGGTCAGGGCCGCGTGGAAGAGCCCGGGCCGCCGCTCGAAGAGGGTGAGCAGCCGCTTGCCGACGCTCATCTCCACACCGAGGCCCGCCTTGACCGCGAAGGCGTAGTTCAGCGCCTGGCGGCGGGTGTCCACCGCGTCGTGCGCCTCGGCGATACGGACCGCCCACTCGCCCGCCAGCCGGCCCGAACGCAGCGCGAAGGAGATGCCCTCGCGGGTCCACGGCTCCAGCAGACCCGCCGCGTCCCCGCACACGAGCACCCGCCCGCGCGAGAGCGGGGAGTCGTCGGCTCGGCAGCGGGTGAGGTGGCCGGAGGAGATGCTCGGCTCGAACCCGGCGAGGCCGAGCCGCCCGATGAAGTCCTCCAGGTAGCGCTTGGTGGCGGCGCCCTCGCCGCGCGCCGAGATCACGCCGACCGTCAGCGTGTCCCCCTTGGGGAACACCCAGCCGTAGCTGCCGGGCATCGGACCCCAGTCGATGAGGACACGGCCCTTCCAGTCCTCGGCGACCGTCTCCGGCACCGGGATCTCCGCCTCCAGGCCGAGATCCACCTGGTCGAGCTTCACGCCGACATGCGCGCCTATCCGGCTCGCGCTGCCGTCCGCGCCGACCACCGACCGTGCCAGCAGGGTCTCGCCGCCTTGCAGGACGACCGCGACCGTGCGCCGGTCGGGAACGGCCGAGCCGTGCTGCTCGACCCGCTGCACGGTGACGCCCGTGCGCAGCTCGGCGCCCGCCTTCTGGGCGTGCTCGACGAGCTGCTGATCGAACTCCGGCCGGTTGATCAGCCCGAACAGCATCTGCCGGGAGCGCCGGGTCCGGGTGAAGCGCCCGTTGTTCGAGAAGGTCACCGCGTGCACCCGGTCGCGCAAGGGCAGCTCGAAGCCGGGTGGCAACGCGTCACGCGAGGGTCCGATGATGCCGCCGCCGCACGTCTTGTAACGGGGCAGCTCCGCCTTCTCCAGCAACAGCACCCGCCGCCCCGTGACCGCCGCCGCGTAGGCGGCCGAAGCCCCCGCCGGTCCCGCGCCCACCACGAGGACGTCCCACACCCGCCGCATGTCGTCCGCCGAAGAGTTCTCGTCGTCCGCCGAAGAGTTCTCGCTGCTCACGATGGTCTACTGCTCCCGATCAAGCCGCTTGCCGCACCTGTCCCCCGCATCCTACGGCGGAGATCGTCACGGTCCGATGACGGTCCGCTGTGGGAGGATCGGCGGCGTGCGCGCTCCCCATCCCGGCGGCGCGTACGCTCGCACGGTCCCCCGAACGGACCAGTGCCACCCTGTACAACGTCGCACCCACAAGGAGCGTGCCCATGTCGTCGAATCCGGTCGCCGAGACCGTCGCCTCGCTCATGCCCAGGGCGCGGGCGGAGCTCACCGAACTGGTGGCCTTCGAGTCGGTGGCGGACTTCGACCAGTTCCCCAGGAGCGAGAGCGAGGCCGCCGCGAACTGGATCACGGCCGCGCTGCGCGCCGAGGGCTTCCAGGACGTGGCCCTGCTCGACACCCCCGACGGCACCCAGTCGGTGTACGGCCGTCTGCCCGGCCCCGCCGGCGCGAAGACCGTTCTGCTCTACGCCCACTACGACGTACAGCCGCCGCTGGACGAGGCCGGCTGGACCACTCCGCCCTTCGAGCTGACCGAGCGCGACGGCCGCTGGTACGGCCGTGGCAGCGCCGACTGCAAGGGCGGCTTCATCATGCACCTGCTCGCCCTGCGCGCCCTCAAGGCCAACGGCGGCGTCCCGGTCCACGTCAAGGTCATCGTCGAGGGCTCCGAGGAGCAGGGCACGGGTGGTCTGGAGCGGTACGCCGAGGAGCACCCGGACCTGCTGACGGCCGACACGATCGTCATCGGCGACGCGGGCAACTTCCGTGTCGGACTGCCGACGGTCACCTCCACCCTGCGCGGCATGACCATGCTGCGGGTGCGGATCGACACCCTCGAGGGCAACCTGCACTCCGGCCAGTTCGGCGGCGCCGCGCCCGACGCGCTGGGCGCGCTGATCCGCGTCCTGGACTCGCTGCGCGCCGAGGACGGCTCGACCACCGTCGACGGGCTGACCGACGACTCGCGCTGGGAGGGCCTCCAGTACGACGAGGGCCAGTTCCGCCAGGACGCGAAGGTGCTGGAGGGCGTCGAGCTGATCGGCTCGGGCACGGTCGCCGACCGCATCTGGGCCCGGCCCGCCGTCACCGTCCTCGGCATCGACTGCCCGCCCGTGGTCGGCGCCACTCCTTCCGTGCAGGCGAGCGCCCGCGCGCTGATCAGCCTGCGCGTGCCGCCGGGCGTGGACGCGGCCGAGGCGACGAAGCTGCTCCAGGCGCACCTGGAGGCGCACACGCCGTGGGGCGCGCGCGTGAGCACCGAGCAGATCGGCCAAGGCCAGGCGTTCAGCGCCGACACCACCAGCCCGGCGTACGCGGCGATGGCCGAGGCCATGGCGGTCGCCTACCCCGGTCAGGACATGCAGTACGCGGGCCAGGGTGGTTCCATCCCCCTCTGCAACACCCTCGCCGCCCTCTACCCGCGGGCGGAGATCATCCTCATCGGCCTGAGCGAGCCGGAGGCGCAGATCCACGCGGTCGACGAGAGCGTGTCCCCCGAGGAACTGGAGCGGCTGTCGGTGGCGGAGGCCCTGTTCCTGCGCAACTACGCGGCGAGCTGAGCCACTCTCTCCGCCGTCGGCGGAAGGCGGTCCTGCGGGAAGCGGCGGACAACTGCCGTTTCCCGTACGCAAGATGGGGATCATGGACTCGCGTCGCGCCGACCACCACGCCCTCGCCAACTCCCTCGGCCGTCTGAGCGACGCCGAACTCACCGCCCTGGTCGACTCCGGCGTACCGCTCGGCACCGGGATCGGCGGGCAGGTGCTGCGGGTGGAGGTGGACGGTCGGCAGGTCTTCGTGAAGCGGATCCGGTTGACAGAAGCCGAACTGCGGCCCGGGCGCGCGCAGTCCACCGCGAACGTCTTCGGACTGCCGTCCTTCTGCCACTACGGCATCGGTGACGTCGGCAGCCCCGCCTTCGGGGCGTGGCGGGAGCCGGCCGTGCACACGATGACCACGGACTGGGTGCTGTCCGGCCGGTTCATGGGCTTCCCGCTGACGTACCACTGGCGGGTGCTGCCCGACGGGCCCCGGCCGCTCCCGGACGAACTGGCCGACGTGGACCGGGTGGTGGCGTACTGGGGCGGGAGTCCGGGGCTGCGCGAGCGGGTGGAGGCTCTGCGTTCGGGTCGGCGAGCCTGACCGTGTTCCTGGAGTACATCCCCTCCACGCTCCACGACTGGCTGGGCGCGCGGCTGCGCACCCACGGCGCGGACGCCGCCTGCGCCCTGGTGGAGCGGGAGCTGACGGCGCTGACCGGTTTCCTGCGGGACCGTCAACTTCTGCACTTCGACGCCCACTTCCGCAACGTCCTCACCGACGGACGGCGGCTGTACCTCGCCGACCACGGTCTCGCGCTCGCCGCCGGGTTCGACCTCACCCCGCCGGAGCAGGCGTTCCTCGACCGGCATCGCGACTACGACCGCGCCTACTTGGTGAAGTGGCTCGTCACCGACCTGTACCGGCACCGCGGTGAGGAACGCGCGGCCTGCGTGCGCGCGTGCGCGCAAGGCCTGCGGCCCCAGGGCATCCCGGACGGAGCCGCCGCACTCGTCGTTCGTCATGCCCCGGTCGCCGAGGTGATGGAGGGCTTCGAGCGACGGTTCCGGGAGGAGAGCCGGTCGGCTCCCTTTCCGGCGGAGACACTGCGACGCGTCTCCTCCTCGTAGGCGCTAACCCGTGGGGATGCCCGCCTCCAGGTAGAGCGCGGCCCCCTGCTCGCGGGCCCGCAGCGCCCAGCGCAGTCGCTCGTAGCGGACCGGCGGCAGCAGGTCGGCCGCCTCCTCCTCGGTGACGAAGCGCCAGGCCCGCAGTTCGGGGCCGGGCAGCAGCAGCCCCGCCACGGCCGCCGGGTCGAGCCGGCCGCCGTCGAAGAGGAGGCGCAGCCCGCCGTAGCGGGGAGGCTCCGGCCGTTCCCAGTCGACGACCAGCAGCCGTGGTACGTCCGCCAGCCGGATCCCGGTCTCCTCCTCGACCTCGCGCACGCCCGCGCGCGCGGGCGCCTCGCCCGGCTCCACCACCCCGCCCGGGAACTCCCAGCCGGGCTTGTACGTCGGGTCGACGAGCAGCACCCGGTCCTGCTCGTCGAAGAGGAGCACGCCGGCGGCCACCGTCTCGGCGGTGGGCTCGGGGGTCTGCACGATGTCGCACGCGGACACGGCGCCGGCGGCGACGGCCTCGGCGATCCGGGCGGCCGTCTCGTGCGGGGTGAGGGCGCCGTTGTCCACGGGGTGGGCGTCGGCGGTGAGCCAGGAGGCGAGGGCGGCGTGGTACGGCTCGATGTGATCGTACGACCACTGCCGGATCCGTATCTCGCCGTCCGGGAGGTCGCAAGGGACCTCCCGGTTGGCTATTCGCTCGCGCAGGATCGTTTCCGCCGGAGCGAGGAGGACATGCCGGACCGCGATCCGGCGGGCGGCGAGGCCGCCGAAGATCTCGTCCCGGTACTCCTGGCGCAGCAGGGTCATGGGGACGACGAGGGTGCCGCCCAGCTCGGCGAGCAGCGCGGCCGCCGTGTCGATCACGAGCCGTCGCCAGATCGGCAGGTCCTGGAAGTCGCCGACCTCGGCGAGTCGTTTGGGCGGTAGCAGGTGCGGGAGTGCCCCGCCGATGACCTCGGGGTCGAAGAGCGTGCTGTTCGGGATCAGGTCGATCAATTCCCGTGCGGTGGTTGTCTTCCCCGCACCGAACGCGCCGTTGATCCAGACGACGGTCACGGTTCCCCCTCTTCTGTTGGCCCCCTGTGGCTTGCCCGCTCCACCCTGCCACGGAAACCAGTTCCCGTTGAGGGCGCACGAACGCCGTGGCGCCGGTACCCCTCGCGGTGGGGTCCGGCGCCACGGCCTCGTACCTGGTCCGTCAGTCGTTCTGCCCGAGGGCGTTGTCGTCGGCGGCCAGGCTGCCGCCGGCGATGGTGTGATCGAACGTGCTGAGGGTGTCGCCCACGTTCAGTCCGCCGAGATCCTCATCGCCCAGGCCCTGCGAGGGGGTGATCGCCGCGACGACGAAGCCGGTGGCGAGGGAGGCGATGGCGAGCATGCTGCGCTTCTTCATGCGTCGATCAACTGCGCGGACGGGCGCGGGGTCACGCATCACCCGGCAATCCACTCGCGCGCCGCACCCTCCCGCGGTGAGAATGCCGTGGTCGCCGACGTTTCCGAGGAGCCTTGCCATGAGCGGTCCGCACCACGCCCACGCCAGTCTGGACGGGCTCGTCACGGGTGACGCCTTCGGTGACAGTTGGTTCACCCGCTCCGACGAACCCGCCGAGGCGCTGTGGGCGGCCCGGGAGCCGCGTCCGGCGCCCTGGCTGTGGACGGACGACTCAGCGATGGCGTTCGTCCTGTTCGCCCACCTGACGGCGCACGGGGAGGTCCGTCCGGACGGCCTTGCGCGGGAGTTCGCCGCCGAGTACGGCCGCGACCCGGGCCGCAAGTACGGCCCGTCCATGCACGGCGTGCTGCGGCGCATCGCCGAGGGCGAGGACTGGCGGGCGGTGACGACGGGGCAGTTCGGCGGACAGGGTTCCTACGGCAACGGCGCGGCGATGCGGGTCGCCCCGCTGGGGGCCTGGTTCCGGGACGACCTGGCCGCGGTCCGTGAGCAGGCCACGCTCTCCGCGCTGGCCACCCACGCCCACCCGGAGGCGGTCGCGGGCGCGGTGGCCGTGGCGGTCGCCGCGGCGCTGGCTGCCGGCTGCGAGGGCCCGGACGCCCCTGTGCGCGCGGCCTTCTTGCGAGAAGTCGCCGCGCAGGTGCCGGACAGCGACGTCCGCTCCGGAGTGCTGGTGGCGGCGAACCTGCCCGAGCGTACGTCGGTGCGCCACGCGGCGTCCGTGCTGGGCTCGGGGACGCTGATCTCGGCTCCGGACACGGTGCCGTTCGCCCTCTGGTCCGCTGCGGGGCACATGAACGACCTGCCCGAGGCCCTGTGGCAGACCGTGGGCGGGTGGGGCGACCGTGACACGACCTGCGCCATCGCGGGAGGCGTGGTAGCGGCCCGCACCGGCACGAGCACCGTCCCCACCGCCTGGCTTCAGGCCCGCGAGGGCATCCCCGCCGGGAGCGGCTGGGACGCCCTCGCAGCGGCGCGGCTGGGCGTCGGCTGAGGCCGGTGCGCACCGGTGGCTGCCGGCTGCGGGAACGGGTGCCGGCGGGGTGAACGGCGAGACCTCGTGCCCCGTTCCCCGGCGGGCACCGGGCGCCGGCACCAGCCCGACGTCGACAAGCCGAGCCCCTCGGAATCCCTTCGGGCCGGAACGTTCCTGCTGCGCTCCGTCAGACCCCCGTCGCCGCTCTCCTCGCCAGCGCGGCTGCCGCCGCCCCCACCAGCCCCGCGTCCGTGCCCATCTGTGCGGGCGTCACCGTCAGGCGCTGGACGAAGGAGAGGGTCGCGTAGTCGCGCAGGGCCCGGCGCAGGGGGGCGAAGAGCACCTCGCCCGCCTTGCCCACGCCCCCGCCGACCACCGCGATGTCGATCTCGACGAGGGTCGCGGTGGCCGCGATGCCGGCGGCCAGGGCCTGGGCGGCCCGTTCGAAGGAGGCCACGGCGACCGGGTCGCCCGCACGGGCGGCGGCGGCCACCGCGGCCGCGGACGTGGCGCCGTCGGGGCCGGGCAGCCAGCCGTTCTTCAGGGCCCGGCGGGCGATGTTGGGGCCGCTGGCGATGCGCTCCACGCAGCCGCGCGCACCGCACGGACACGCGTCGCCGTCGAGGTCGACGCTGATGTGGCCGATGTGCCCCGCGTTGCCGGTGGGACCGGGGTGCAGCCGGCCGCCCAGGACCAGGCCGCCGCCGACGCCGGTGGAGACCACCATGCACAGCGCGTTGTCGTGGCCGCGGGCGGCGCCCTGCCAGTGTTCGGCCGCCGTGATCGCCACGCCGTCGCCGATCAGCTCGACCGGGAGGTCCCCGGTTGCCGCCCGGACCCGGTCGACCAGCGGATAGTCCCGCCAGCCGGGCACGTTCACCGGGCTGACCGTGCCCGCGCAGGCGTCCACCGGGCCCGCGCTGCCGATGCCGACGGCGTTTACGCGCCCCCACAGCGGCGACCCGGTCAACTCCGCGAGTACCGCCTCGACGGCCCGCATCACGGTGTCGCCGTTCTCCTGTGCGGGCGTGGGCCGCTGCGCGCGGGCCAGGATCGTGCCGTCGCCGTCCACCAGCGCTCCGGCGATCTTGGTGCCGCCTATGTCGAGCGCGGCCACGAGGTCGGTGTGCATCAGTCTGGTTTCTCCCGGTCCACCATGGAAAAGGGCTGGCCGGTCCAGCGGTTGGGGGACGCGGGCCGGAGATTGCGGTGGACAGTGTCTCCCGCATCTGACAACGTTGTCCAGGCTCTATGCTCGACGCCACATCCTCATACAACCCCTGGGACCCGCGCACCCCGTACGCAACATTGCGCTGACGGCGTGCGGGGCCGATCTCCCGCGGACGACAGGACAGGACCCAGCATCGTGCCCGAGACGCAGCGCCGGCCCGAGAGCCGCTACGGCAACCGTCCCACCATGAAGGACGTCGCCGCTCGCGCCGGAGTCGGCCTCAAGACGGTCTCGCGCGTGGTGAACGGCGAGCCCGGGGTCACGCCCGAGACGGAACGGCGGGTCCAGGAGGCCATCGACGCACTGGGCTTCCGCCGCAACGACAGCGCCCGGGTGTTGCGCAAGGGACGCACGGCCAGCATCGGCCTGGTCCTGGAGGACCTCGCCGACCCGTTCTACGGGCCCCTCAGCCGCGCGGTGGAGGAGGTCGCCCGCGCTCACGGGGCACTGCTCATCAACGGCTCCAGCGCCGAGGACCCCGACCGTGAGCAGGAGCTGGCGCTGGCGCTGTGCGCGCGTCGGGTGGACGGCCTGGTGGTGATCCCGGCCGGTGACGACCACCGGTATCTGGAGCCCGAGATCAAGGCGGGGGTCGCCACGGTCTTCGTCGACCGGCCGGCCGGCCGGATCGACGCCGACTGCGTCCTGTCGGACAACTTCGGCGGCGCCCGCGAGGGCGTGGCCCATCTGGTGGCGCACGGGCACCGCCGGATCGGCTTCATCGGCGACATGCCGCGCATCCACACCGCCGGGGAGCGGCTGCGGGGCTACCGCGCGGCGATGGAGGACGCCGGCATACCCGTCGAGGACGCCTGGATGTCCCTGGGCGCCACCGATCCCCTTCGGGTGCGCCGGGCGGCCGAGGAGATGCTGGCCGGGCCCGTGCCGGTCACGGCGATCTTCTCGGGCAACAACCGGGTGACGGTCACGGTGATCCGGGTGCTCGCCGAGCTGACCCGCCGGGTCGCCCTGGTGGCCTTCGACGACCTGGAGCTCGCCGACCTGCTCCAGCCGGGGGTCACGGTGATCGCCCAGGACGCGGCCACTCTCGGCCGCACCGCCGCCGAACGGCTGTTCCGGCAGTTGGACGGCACCTTGATCGTTCCCGAACGCATCGAACTGCCGACCCGGCTCGTCGCCCGCGGCTCGGGCGAGCTGCCGCCGGCGGACTGAGGCTTCCGTGGACGCCCGCGACGAGCACCGCACGCTGGAGGCCCTGGGCCTGGCCGACGCCCCGCGCGACCACCCGCTGAGCTACCCCGGCGCCCGGCCGGCCGAGTCCGGGCTGCTCGACGGGGACAGGTTGCTGCCGCTGGACCGGCTCACGCACCCCGGGCGGACGCCCGTGGTGGCCGTCGGCTCCAACGCCAGCCCGGCCCAACTGCGCCACAAGATGGCCGAGTTCGGGATCACCTCGCCCGTCCCGATGGTGAGGGCTCGCGTGACGGGACTCGACGTGGGCGTCTCGGCGCACGTCAGCCGGCTCGGATACGTGTCCGCGTCCCCCGTCAACGCCCCTGGCGTCACACGGGAGTTGTTCGTCATCTGGCTGGACGCGGAACAACTCGCCATGGTCGACGCGACGGAGCCGAACTACGACCGGGTGCTGCTGCCCGCGCCGGGGTTCCGGATCGAGCTGGAGAACGGTGAGGCGCTCCTCGACGCATTCGCGTACGTGAACCACCATGGCGTGCTGCACAACGGCGCCGGCGTTCCGCGCGGCCATCCCGGGCAGCGTGCCCTGATCACCGAACTCCTCGCGGGATCACCGGCGTTGCGGCGGCTGTTCGGGGTGACACCGGAGGAGTTCTGCGCCCGGGTCCGGGCCGACGCGGGGCTGTGCGAGCGGGGTACCCGGCTGTTCGCGGAGGAGAAGCTGGTGATCGCTTCCGGGCTGGAGCACCTGCACGTCCGTTAGGGTGTTCGGACGGCATCGCGTGTCGGTCACCGACCGGGTGAGGCATGGAGGTGCCCGTGAGTTTGCCTTACGGAGGCATTCCACACATGTCAGTCGAGCTGAACCACACCATCGTCCACTCCCGTGACAACCGGGAGTCCGCAGAGTTCCTCGCCCGCATCCTGGGACTCGAAGTCGGGGCCGAGTGGGGCCCGTTCGTCCCGGTCGAGACGAGCAACAAGGTCACCCTGGACTTCGCCGCGATCCCGCCGGAGTCCATTGTCATGCAGCACTACGCGTTCCTCGTCTCCGACGAGGAGTTCGACGCGGCCTTTGCCCGGATCAGGCAGGCGGGGATCACGTACTTCGCGGATCCGCACGGCAAGCAGCCGGGTGAGATCAACCATCACCACGGTGGCCGGGGCCTGTACTTCATGGACCCGTCAGGGCACGGGATGGAGATCATCACGACCCCGTACACCTTTCCCGCGCGGTAGTCGCTCCTGAGGGCCGGTGGCCGGTCGGGGTCAGCGCCCCGACCGGCCACCGGCCCTCGCGCGTCAGTGCGCGGAGGCCGTCAGATCGCCCCGGCGCGGGGCCGCGAAGCCCTCCAGGGCCGTCCGGGTCAGTCCGGTCGCGCCGGTCACCTCGGCGAGGTCGAGGGCGCCGCAGTCGAGGCCGCGCAGCAGGTAGCCGCTGAGGGCCTTGGCGGTCGCGGGCTCGTCCATCACGTCGCCGCCGGCCCGGTTGGCGTACCGGGACAGCCGCTCGGCGGCCTGGGCGAAGCCCTCGCGGTAGAAGGCGAAGACGGCCGCGTAGCGGGTGGGGATGTGGCCGGGGTGCATGTCCCAGCCCTGGTAGTAGGCGCGGGAGAGGGCTCGGCGGGTGAGGCCGTAGTGCAGGCGCCAGGCATCGTGGACCTTCTCGGTCGGGCCGACCGGCAGCACGTTCGTGGAGCCGTCCGAGACGCGTACGCCGGTGCCGGCCGCCGCGACCTGCATGACCGCCTTGGCGTGGTCGGCGGCCGGGTGGTCGCTGGCCTGGTAGGCGGCGGACACGCCGAGGCAGGCGCTGTAGTCGAAGGTGCCGTAGTGCAGGCCGGTGGCGCGGCCCTCGGCCGCCTGGATCATGCGGGCGACCGTCGCGGTGCCGTCGGTGGCGAGGATGGACTGGCTGGTCTCGATCTGGATCTCGAAGCCGAGCCGCCCGGGTTCGAGCCCGCGCGCCTTCTCGAAGGCCTCCAGGAGCCGGACCATGGCGGTGACCTGTTCGGGGTACGTCACCTTCGGAAGGGTGAGAACCAGACCGTCGGGCAGGCCGCCGGCCTCCGTCAGACCCGTGAGGAAGACGTCGAGGGTGCGGATGCCCCGGTCGCGTACGGCGGCCTCCATGCATTTCATCCGGATGCCCATGTAGGGGGCCGCGGTGCCCTTCGCGTACGCCTCGGCGATCAGGCGGGCCGCCCGGGCGGCCGTCTCGTCCTCCTCGGCGTCCGGGCGGGGGCCGTAGCCGTCCTCGAAGTCGACGCGCAGGTCCTCGATGGGCTCGCGCTCCAGTTTGGCCCGCACGCGCGCGTACACGGGCTCGGCGAGTTCGTCGGACAGGCCGAGACAGGCGGCGAAGGAGGCGGCGTCGGGGGCGTGCTCGTCGAGGGCGGCGAGGGCCTGGTCGCCCCAGGAACGGATCGTGCCGGCGTCGAAGGCGTCGCCGGGGACGTAGACGGTGTGGACGGGCTGGCGGGTTCCAGGGTCTCCGGGGTAGCAGCGGTCGAGTTCGGCGTCGATCGGGGCGAGGGAGGCGCTGATCTCCTCGCTGACGGCGCCCGCGAGGCTCGTCGCCACCGTCTCCTGCTGGCCCTGACCCATTCCACACCCTCCAGATTTCCGCTTTACGGAATAAACAATCCGTAGAACGAAGTTATCCGGGGAGCTTCCGGCAGGTCAACACCCTGTCCACCCATGGCCCCCTCGCGTTCACCACCGCACCTACGCCCTCTTCCGCACAACGGTTCACCCCTTCATCCTTGCTCACGAGACGAGGGGGGACACATGACGGGCAGCGGTGGGCCGACCCGGCGGGTGGGACTGAGAACAGTGGTGGCCGCCATGGCCGCCCTGCCCCTGCTCGGCACGGCAGGGGCCTCCGCGGCCCGGCACGAGAGCGAATCGCCGAGGCCGCTGCGGTCCGCGCCCGTGCCCCCGCTGGAGGTCATGACGTTCAACCTCCGCTACGCGTCCACCGAGGAACCCAACAGCTGGGCGGTCCGCCGTCCGGTGATGCGCGCGCTGCTGCGCCGGGCGGCCCCGCACGTCATCGGCACCCAGGAGGGCCAGCCGCCGCAGTTGCGGGACATCGAGGCCGGCCTCGGATCGCACTACGACTGGATCGGCACGAGCCGAGGCGGCGACGAGGAGTCGATGGCCGTCTTCTACGACAGGCGTCGGCTGGCCCCGGCCGAGTACGGGCACTTCTGGCTCTCCGCCACGCCCGAGGTGCGCGGCTCCAACACCTGGGGCGGGGCCCACCCCCGCATGGTCACCTGGGTCCGCTTCCGTGATCTGCGGGCGCAGGGGCGGGAGTTCCACGTCCTCAACACCCATCTCGACAACGCCAGCCAGTACGCGCGCGTGCGCTCCGCCGACCTGATCGCCGCGCGGATCGCCCGGTTCGACCGCTCCCTGCCGCTACTGCTGACCGGTGACTTCAACGCCATCGCCCACGTGAATCCGGTCTACGACACGCTGCTGGGCGCCGGTCTGGTCGACACCTGGGACGCGGCACGCGCGCGTGGCGGGGCGTACGCGACGTTCCACGGGTACAAGGCGCTCACGCCGGGCGGGGACCGCATCGACTGGATCCTGGCCACGCCGGGTGTGTCGGTCCACCGGGAGTGGACCGACACCTTCACCGTGGACGGCCAGTACCCGAGCGACCATCTGCCGGTGCAGGCCTCTTTGAGCCTGGGATGAGCCGAGGCCCCCGTGACCGGCGCGGTCACAGGGGCCTCGTGCAGTCGCGCGACTGCCGGGTGATCAGCCCTTGCGGGTGTTGATCTCCTCGGTGAGCTGCGGGACGACGTCGAAGAGGTCGCCGACGACGCCGTAGTCGACCAGGTCGAAGATCGGGGCCTCGGCGTCCTTGTTGACGGCCACGATGGTCTTCGAGGTCTGCATGCCGGCGCGGTGCTGGATCGCGCCGGAGATGCCGTTGGCGATGTACAGCTGCGGCGAGACGGACTTGCCGGTCTGGCCGACCTGGTTGGTGTGCGGGTACCAGCCTGCGTCCACCGCGGCGCGGGAGGCGCCGACGGCCGCGCCGAGGGAGTCGGCGAGGGCCTCGATGATCGCGAAGTTCTCCGCGCCGTTGACGCCACGGCCACCGGAGACCACGATCGCGGCCTCGGTCAGCTCCGGACGGCCGGTCGACTCACGGGCCGTGCGGCCGGTGACCTTGGTGCCGGTGGCCTGGGCGGAGAAGGAGACGGCGAGGGCCTCGACCGCGCCGGCGGCCGGGGCGGCCTCCACGGCGGCGCTGTTGGGCTTGACGGTGATGACCGGGGTGCCCTTGGAGACACGGGACTTGGTGGTGAAGGACGCGGCGAACACCGACTGGGTGGCCACCGGGCCCTCGTCGCCGGCCTCGAGGTCGACGGCGTCGGTGATGATGCCGGAGCCGATGCGCAGCGCCAGACGGGCGGCGATCTCCTTGCCCTCGGCGGAGGACGGGACCAGCACCGCGGCCGGGGAGACGGCCTCGACGGCGGCCTGCAGGGCGTCGACCTTCGGTACGACCAGGTAGTCGGCGTACTCGGACGCGTCGTGCGTGAGGACCTTCACGGCGCCGTGCTCGGCCAGCGCGGCAGCGGTGTTCTCGGCACCGGCGCCGAGGGCGACGGCGACCGGCTCGCCGATACGGCGGGCCAGCGTCAGCAGCTCCAGGGTGGGCTTGCGGACGGCGCCGTCCACGTGGTCGACGTAGACGAGGACTTCAGCCATGGGATTTGCTCTCCTGCGAAACGAAGTTGAGGGGCGGTCGGCGAGGGGCCTTTAGATGAACTTCTGGCCCGCGAGGAACTCGGCGAGCTGCTTGCCGCCCTCGCCCTCGTCCTTGACGATCGTGCCCGCGGTGCGGGCCGGACGCTCGGTCGCGGACTCGACCGCGGTCCAGGCGCCCTCCAGGCCGACTTCCTCGGCCTCCAGGTCCAGGTCCGAGAGGTCCCAGGACTCAACCGGCTTCTTCTTGGCCGCCATGATGCCCTTGAAGGACGGGTAGCGCGCCTCACCCGACTGGTCGGTGACCGACACGACGGCCGGCAGGGAGGCCTCGAGCAGCTCGGAGGCGGCGTCGCCGTCACGGCGGCCCTTGACGGTGCCGTCCTCGACCAAGACCTCGGAGAGCAGGGTGACCTGCGGGACACCCAGGCGCTCGGCCAGCAGGGCCGGGACGATGCCGGCGGTGCCGTCGGTGGAGGCCATGCCGGAGACCACCAGGTCGTAGCCGGCCTTCTCGATGGCCTTGGCGAGCACCAGGGAGGTGCCGATGGCGTCGGTGCCGTGCAGGTCGTCGTCCTCGACGTGGATCGCCTTGTCGGCACCCATCGACAGGGCCTTGCGCAGCGCGTCCTTGGCGTCCTCGGGGCCCACCGTCAGGACGGTGACCTCCACGTCGTCGTCGGAGTTCTCGGAGATCTGCAGCGCCTGCTCGACGGCGTATTCGTCGAGCTCGGAGAGCAGACCGTCCACGTCGTCCCGGTCGACGGTCAGGTCATCGGCGAAGTGCCGGTCGCCAGTGGCGTCGGGCACAAACTTCACAGTGACAACGATCCTCAAGCTCACGCCGGCTCTCCTACTGCATCGTCAGTTCTCGGCTGCCTTCTTCCAGGCAGCATAGGCGCCACAAGCGGCCGATCCCGGTCGGGGCGGCCCGCGCCCCGACCGGAATATTACTCGTCAGTACACCCAGTTCGTTCCCGCTAAGCAAGCGCTTTGAACTGTGACCTTTGCAACGCAGCGTAATCGGAGTCGGACGGGTTCGCAGCAGAGCGGGGCAGTGATCAATCCCGCAGAGAGGTGAACCGCCCCTGGTGGTAGAGCAACGGACGGCCCACGCCCTCGGGGTCACCCAGGACGACCTCGGCCAGCACGATGCGATGGTCCCCCGCCGGTATGCGCGCGACGACACGGCACACCAGCCACGCGAGCACGTCGTCCAGGACGGGGACACCCTCCGGGCCCTCGCGCCACACGGTCGGCGCGCCGAAACGGTCGGCACCGCTCCTGGCGAAGGTGGCGGCCAGCGCCTGCTGGTGCTCGCCGAGTACGTGGACGCCCACGTGCTCGGCCCGGGACATCGCGGGCCAGCTGGAGGCGCCGGCGCCGATGCCGAAGGAGAGCAGCGGGGGCTCGGCGGAGACGGAGCTGAGGGAGGTGGCGGTGAAGCCGACCGGACCGCTCTCACCGGAGGCGGTGATCACGGCGACTCCGGCCGCGTGCCGCCGGAAGACGGAGCGCAGGAGATCGGGAGAGGCGAGTCGAGGGGCGCCGAGGTCGGGCGTGGCCGTCATCGAGTTGTCCTTCTGCGGGGAATGGCGAGTTTGGCTGTGGCTGCTCAACAGGCCGGACAGCGCGCACTCGCGGTACGGACCAGGTCGACGTGGACCCGTCCATGGAGAAGGAGTTCCTCAGGCATACGGCCAGGCTGACGATGGGTGGCGCGCACAGTCAAGTACGTTCCGACATCTGGGAGATGCCTCACCGTCCGGCTCGGGCGGGTCACACCGCCTCTCCCAAGGCCGCGATGACGTCCGCCTTGCGGGGCTGGCCGGTGGCGCGCCGCACGACGCGGCCGTCGGCGTCGAGGACCAGGACGGTCGGCGTCTTGAGGATGTCGAGTTCACGGACGAGGTCCAGGTGCGCCTCGGCGTCGATCTCGATGTGGGTGACTCCGGGGACCACGCCGGCCACCTCGCCGAGGACCCGGCGGGTCGCTCGGCAGGGCGCGCAGAAGGCGCTGGAGAACTGCACGAGCGTGGCCCGTTCACCGAGTTCGCCGCCGAGCCGGTCCGCTCCGATTCGTTTTCCGTCGTCGCGCCCGCGCACGCGAACCCTCCCGCTCCGCCGCCGCAGCAGCACCCCGAAGGCACTCGCCGCCGCGAGCACGGCCGCGCACACCACCAGTCCGGTCATCAGGCACTCCAGCGTTCATGAGACTGCAAAGATTCCCGACCCCAGGAATCGCTTCCGTTGCGGAATGCTTGATTCATGGACATCGACGCGAGAGGCCCGCGCTTCGGGGCCGCCGTGACGACCGTAGTACTCGCGGTCGTACTGATCACGGGCAGCTCCTGGCTGCTCGCCTGGCAGACGCTGGCGTTCGCGCTCGGCACGGCGGGCGGAGTGGCGCGCTCGCCGTACGGCTGGGTGTTCCGCACTGCCGTACGGCCGCGGATCGGGCCGCCGACCGAGTTCGAGGCGCCGGAGCCACCGCGGTTCGCTCAGACGGTGGGACTGGTGTTCGCGGGCGTCGGCCTCGTCGGCCTCGCCCTGGGGCCCGAGTGGCTGGGCCTCGCGGCGACCGGCGCGGCGCTGGCGGCCGCGTTCCTGAATGCCGCTTTCGGGTACTGCCTCGGATGCGAGATGTACCTGCTCGTACGGCGGGTCGCGGTACGAGCGGAGTAAAGGCGACTTAAAAGGCCGAGGTGGATCAAGGGGGTCGAAGTGACGAGGATCTCGCCGCTGTCGGGCACCAGGACTGGCTCCCCGGCCGTTCTTGGGGCACGATCTGCGAGATGCCGTAAACCTACGGCTGCGTAACTTTGCCGTCGGGAGCCCTTCCCCGGCAAAGAGAAGGAAGGGTTCGCCCCGCCCATGGCAGAGCTTGTCTACCGCCCCGTCGTCGGCCTCGCCCAGACGTTGTTCAAGGTCTGGGACCTCAAGATCGACTGCAAGGGGTCGGAGAACATCCCGCGCTCGGGCGGAGCCGTGCTGGTGAGCAACCACATCAGCTACCTCGACTTCATCTTCGACGGCCTGGCCGCGCTCCCGCAGAAACGTCTCGTTCGCTTCATGGCGAAGGAGTCCGTGTTCCGCCACAAGGTCTCCGGCCCGCTGATGCGCGGGATGAAGCACATCCCGGTGGACCGCAACCAGGGGGAGACGGCGTACCAGCACGCGCTGGACTCACTGCGCTCGGGCGAGATCGTCGGGGTCTTCCCCGAGGCCACGATCTCGCAGTCGTTCACTCTGAAGAGCTTCAAGTCGGGTGCCGCCCGGATGGCCCAGGAGGCGGGCGTCCCGCTGATCCCGGTGGCCCTGTGGGGTACGCAGCGACTGTGGACCAAGGGCCACCCGCGCAACTTCAAGCGCAGCCACACCCCGATCACCATCCGCGTCGGCGAGGCCATCGAGGCCTCCCGCGACAAGTACGCGGGCGCCATCACCCGGCAGCTGCGCGAGCGCGTCCAGGAGCTCCTGGAGGCCGCTCAGCGCGCCTACCCGGTCCGCCCCAAGGACGCGAGCGACACCTGGTGGATGCCCGCCCACCTGGGCGGCACGGCGCCGACGCCGGAGCAGGTCCGCGAGGCCGAGGCACGCTGACGTCCGCCTGGCGGGGCGCGCCTGTCGGGGTTCGCTCTCGCGACCCCGCGCTCCGGGCGCGCCGCGGCGGCCGATAGGGTCCCGGCCCTATCGGGTCGGCTGTGGTCCGCCGAACGCGCTACGGGGGCGAAGATGCGGCGCTGGATGAAGGTGTCGGTGGCGGCTGCGGCCGTGGTCGGGCTGGGCGGCTGGATCGCCCAGCCGTACGTCCAGGAGTGGTGGGTGGTCCGTACCGCCTGCGACGGGATGCTCCCCGGCGGCGCCGTGCGCGACCTCGTTCCCGACGACGCCCGGGTCGTGGGCACCGAGTCGGGCGGGGTGAAGGCGCTCGGCGACTACGGCTGCGAGGTCACCGTCGCGGGTGACCACAGCGCCGACTGGCGGCTGCTCAACCTGCACGCCTACACCGAGCGCGACGACCAGGACCGCGAGTTCATGTTCGCCTTCCCGGGGGGTGGGTTCGCGCGGCAGGCGGCGATGCCGCGAGGGCTGCCCGGGTTCATCGCCCGCTTCAGCACCCTTGAGTTCCTGCTTGCCTGCCCCGACCTGGGCAAGGACGCCGACGGTCGGCAGCGCAAGATGCTGGTGCGCGCCGGGGTGAGCCTCAACGGCCCCTGGCGGCAGCCCGCCACCTATGAGGTGGCCGTCGCGTTCGCCAACTCCGCCTCGAAGCGACTGGGATGCGGCGCCGAGCCCCTGAAGGCACCGGAGGGCGTCGCCCCGGCCGACCCGGACGAACAAGACCCGAAGACAGTCCCCCTGACCGCCGCCCGCGACACCGCCTGCGGCTGGCTGGCCGGCGCGGGGCTGCCGAACCCGACGCACTGGAAACTCGACGCCCAGCTCAACGACGCGGCGCCGACGGGCCGTTGTGACGTGACCATCGACGACGAGCTCACGGACGACGGCTCGAAGGGGATGACCTTCGTCGCCTGGTTCGGGGACTGGAGCAACCGTCTCGTCGCCGGCAACCACACCAGTCGACCGTCCCTGTCCGCGAGCGCCCGCTGCGCCGGCGAGGCCGCCCGCTTCGCGCTCGACGCCTCCAAGGACGTCCCCGGAGTCGACCAGGCGAAGAAACGGGCGCTGTTGAAGGCCTTCGCCGCGGAGCAGGTGAAGCGGCGGGGCTGCACCGGCCTCGAACTTGACCCCGAACGACCGGCGACGGACACCTGACGCCGAACGACGGACGCGCCTGACCCGGACGCGGGCCGTCGTCAGATCGTCAGCCAGAGCGCCCGGACATAGCGGTCGTCGATGACCTGCCGCAGGGCGGCGGCCCGCGCCTTGGGGATCCTCCGTGCCGTCGCCCAGAAGTCCACCACCCTGAGCAGCTGGTGCCGGGCGTCCATCAGGTCACCGCGCACCCTGCCCGAGGGGTACCGCGCGGCGATGCCCGCCATCGGCGGGCGGGTGGTCTCCTGCGTGGTGTGGGCGAGATAGACGCCGCGCGTGTACCGGCGGACGGTCGCGTCGAAGGCCGTGACGTCGGGGATGGTGCCGTCGCGGGCGTAGCGGGCCCGGTACTTCATCAGGGCGCCGACCCGGTCGGCCATGTGCTCCAGGTCGCTGTCGACCCAGTAGGTGTCGGGCGTGTCGAACCCGTCCCTGCTCGGCTTCGGGTGGTAGCCGGGGTCGCGGCCCTGTCCGTCCAGCCGCTCCAGGTAGTAGGCGAGCCAGGCGCGCTCGGCGGCATAGAGGATCGCGAACGCCTGGGGGTCCTTGGCGAGTTCGGCGACCAGACGCTCGGGGTCGGCCTCGACGTCCGAGTAGGGCTGGGTGTGCTCGAAGTCGGCGTGGGCCTCTTCGGGGGCGAGGAAACGGCCGTACGTCGTCCAGCCCTCGTCGTCGGGCGCGGTCAGGTCCGCGGGGACGGCGGGGCGTACGGCGTCCTTGTCGGACCCGCCGTACCGGTGCTGGTCGACGATGTACTGGCTGAGCATGCGGGCGACGCCCGGGGCCATCCCGTCGGGCAGTTCGACCTCGTTCAGGGCGGCGGCCACCGCGAAGGCACTGCGGGCCTGGGCCAGGGTGTGCGGGTTCTCGGTCCCGGTGGCCCGGGTGGCCGCGTCCACGACCTCGCCGAGCACCCTGCCGCCGTCGCCGCACGGATGCTCGTGCACGAGGAGCGTGCGTACGGCGTCGAGACGGGCGAGGTCGTCGCCCGGATCGAGGGCGCGGGTCGCGGCCGCCGGGTCCCTGACCAGGGCTCGGGTGGAGGAGGGGATCTTCTGGCAGGGCGTGTCGCCCCCGGAGCCGAGGAGGACGATCGGTACGGCGGTGGCGGTCGCGAGAAGGGCGAGGGCCACCGCGGAGGTGAGCAGCCGGTGCTTCCGCAACCGGGCGAGAAGGCGCCGCCGACCGCCCGGCAGGGCCTGCGAGCCGACGGGCGGACGGTCACCGGGCTCCGCCTCCGGCTGGTCTTCCTGGCGTTCGCCCGGCTGACGGGCATGATCCGCCGAGCCGACGGGCCGAAGTGCACCCGGCCCCGCCTCCGGCCGCTCTTCCCCCTGCCCACCCGGCTGACGGACGTGATCCGTGGGGTCCTCGCCCGGTCGGGCGTCGGGACGTCCCGGCCGACCGGTGTGCTGGACGTGCGGCCCGCCCTCCCCCGGCGGAGCGTCCTTGCCCAGGTTGCCGTTCCCGGCCGCATCGGCCTCTCCCCCGTCACGCATGCGGGGGAGATTAGCCGCAGCGACGGTCCGGGGCGGCGGCGGGGGTGCTCACAGTGATGTGGGGAGCGTCCGCCAGAGGAAGGGTCGGTCCAAAGCGGCCTGCAACGCGCTCAGGACGGCCGGGTGGGGTGCCGCGTACAGACCGGGGTAGTCCAGCTCGCCCGCCCCGGAGTCGGGCGAGAAGGCCAGTCGCTCGCCGTCCAGCGAGAACCGCGCGTCCACGCCCGGCTTGTTGCCACGCGGGTCCTGGCGGTGCCAGGCCCCTTTGAAGCGCACGGCGACGAGTCCGTGGACGGCGTATCCGTCGCCCTCGTCGTGCGCGAACCGCTGGTAGCACAGCGCGGTCGGGATGTCCTCGGCCCGCAGCAGGGCGGCCAGCGCGTGAGCCTTGGCGTAACAGATGCCCGTCCCCTGCTCCAGTACGTCGGAGGCGCGCCAGGTGACGCGCGGGTCGCCGGCGTCCTGCGAGTGGGGAATGGTGTCGCGGACGAACTCGAACGCCAGTCGTGCATAGGCATACGAGTCGTCCGCGTCCTCCGCAAGGCGTGCGGCCGTGGCCCGCACCAGCGGATGGTGGTGGTCGATGGCCTCGTCAGCGGCCAGGTACGCGGAAAGGTCGGGGTTCTCCTGGATCAGCTCCATGGCGGGAGAGCATAGGAAAACGATCACTCAAGAGTCAAATACTTTTGAGTATGACCGCATACCTATGCATCGGAGTGCTTGCTGGTGCGCTAGCGCGCCATCTCCTCCTTGACCGCCGCCACGAACGCGTCGACGTCCTCCTCGGTCGTGTCGAACGCGCACATCCAGCGGACGTCGCCCGCCGCCTCGTCCCAGAAGTAGAACCGGAACCGCTTCTGCAGGCGCAGGCTCACGTCGTGCGGGAGCCGGGCGAAGACCCCGTTGGCCTGCACCGGGTGGAGGATCTCCACGCCGTGCACGGCCCGCACGCCCTCCGCCAGCCGCTGGGCCATCTCGTTGGCGTGGCGGGCGTTGCGCAGCCACAGGTCCTTGGCGAGCAGGGCCTCCAACTGCACCGAGACGAAGCGCATCTTGGACGCGAGCTGCATGGACAGCTTGCGCAGGTGCTTCATGCGGCGGACGGCGCCCTGGTCGATGACGACGACCGCCTCACCGAACAGGGCACCGTTCTTCGTGCCGCCCAGGGAGAGGATGTCGACGCCGACCGCGTTGGTGAACGTCCGCATCGGGACGTTCAGGGAGGCGGCCGCGTTGGCTATCCGGGAGCCGTCCAGGTGGACCTTCATGCCGTGCGCGTGGGCGTGGTCGCAGATCGCGCGGATCTCGTCGGGCGTGTAGAGGGTGCCGAGCTCCGTGCTCTGGGTGATCGACACGACCTGCGGCATCGCGCGGTGCTCGTCCTCCCAGCCCCAGGCCTGCCGGTCGATCAGCTCCGGGGTCAGCTTGCCGTCGGGCGTCGCGACGGTGAGCAGCTTCAGGCCGCCCATGCGCTCGGGCGCGCCGCCCTCGTCGACGTTGATGTGGGCGCTCTCGGCGCAGATCACCGCGCCCCAGCGGTCGGTGACCGCCTGGAGCGCGACGACGTTGGCGCCGGTGCCGTTGAAGACCGGGAACGCCTCCGCCGTGGGACCGAAGTGGCTCCGGATGATCCGCTGGAGGTTCTCGGTGTAGTCGTCCTCGCCGTACGCCACCTGGTGGCCGCCGTTGGCCAGGGCCAGGGCGGCCATCACCTCAGGGTGGGCTCCGGCGTAGTTGTCGCTGGCGAAACCGCGGACCTCCGGGTCGTGGTGGCGACGGGCGTCGGTCTTCGGGGGGTTCACGGCTTCTCGGTGAGCCACAGACGCTGTCCGTTCACTTCGGGGGCGGGCTTCTCCCAGACTCCGACGATGGCCTCGGCCAGGTTCTTGACGTCCGTGAAGCCCGCGAACTTCGCGTTGGGTCGCTCGGCGCGCATCGCGTCGTGCACCAGTGCCTTCACCACCAGGATGGCAGCCGCGGAGGTCGGGCCGCCGCTCCCCCCGGCCTTGCGGAAGAAGTCGGCCAGTGAAAGCGTCCACGCCTCGGCGGCGGCCTTCGCGGCGGCGTAGGCGGCGTTGCCCGCGGTGGGGTTGCTCGCGCCCGCGGCGCTGATCAGGACGTACCGGCCGCGCTCGCTGCGCTGCAGCGCCTCGTGGAAGGCGAGGGAGGTGTGCTGCACGGTCTTGACGAGCAGCAGTTCCAGGAGATCCCAGTCGTCGAGGCTGGTCTTGGTGAAGGTCTCGCTGCCGCGCCAGCCGCCGACCAGGTGGACCAGGCCGTCGACCCGGCCGAAGTCCTTCTCGATGCGGGTGGCCCAGTCACGGGTCGAGTTCAGCTCGAGCAGATCGACCGTGTCGCCGGTGACCGTCGCGCCGCCCGCCTCGTAGCGGGCGTGGTCGACGGCCTCCGCCAGCCGCTCCGGGTCGTTGTCCGAGCCGACGACGGTCGCGCCCGCCTGGGCGAGCCTGAGCAGTGCCGCCCGGCCGGCGGGTCCGCCCGCGCCGGCCACCGCGATCACCGCACCGCTGAGAGCACCGTTCCCCATGGTCTTCGCCTCCTGCGCAGTGTTCTGCTCAGCAGTGTCCTGCAGAGCAGTGTTCTCGGTTCGCAGGTCGCTCACGCGGCGATCCGCTCGGCGCCGTCCGCCGTGATGCCCTTGGTGGAGGCGATCACGTTCTTCAGCTTCTTGGACAGTGCCTCATAGAACATGCTCAGCGGAAACTCGTCCGGAAGCACGTCGTCCACGAGTTTGCGCGGCGGCTGGGTCAGGTCCAGGGCGTCGGGGCCCTTGGCCCACTTGGAGCCCGGGTGCGGGGCGAGGTAGGTGGAGACCAGCTCGTAGCCGGCGAACCAGTGGACGAGCTTGGGGCGGTCGATGCCGTCCCGGTAGAGCTGCTCGATGTCGGCGCACAGCTGGTTGGTGACCTGCGGGGCGCGCTGCCAGTCGATGTGCAGCGTGTTGTCGGTCCAGCGAACGACGCCGTGCTTGTGCAGGTAGGCGAAGAGGAGCTGGCCGCCGAGACCGTCGTAGTTGCGTACGCGCTCGCCGGTGACCGGGAAGCGGAACATGCGGTCGAAGAGCACCGCGTACTGCACGTCACGGGCCTGCGGGACGCCGTCGGCCTCCAGCTTCACGGCCTCCTTGAAGGCGGTGAGGTCGCAGCGCAGCTCCTCCAGGCCGTACATCCAGAACGGCTGGCGCTGCTTGATCATGAACGGGTCGAAGGGCAGGTCGCCGTGGCTGTGGGTGCGGTCGTGGACCATGTCCCACAGGACGAAGGCCTCCTCGCAGCGCTTCTGGTCGTGGACCATCGCGGCGATGTCCTCGGGCAGCTCCAGACCCAGGATGTCGACGGCGGCGTCGGTCACCCGGCGGAAGCGGGCGGCCTCGCGGTCGCAGAAGATGCCACCCCAGGAGAAACGTTCCGGCGCCTCGCGGACGGCGATGGTCTCCGGGAAGAGGACGGCGGAGTTGGTGTCGTACCCGGCCGTGAAGTCCTCGAAGGTGATGCCGCAGAACAGCGGGTTGTCGTAACGAGTGCGCTCCAGCTCCGCCAGCCACTCCGGCCAGACCATGCGCAGCACGACGGCCTCCAGGTTGCGGTCCGGGTTGCCGTTCTGCGTGTACATCGGGAAGACGACCAGATGCTGGAGCCCGTCCGCCCGGTCGGCCGCCGGCTGGAAGGCCAGCAGCGAGTCGAGGAAGTCCGGCACCTCGAAGCCGCCGTCGGCCCAGGTCCGCAGGTCACCGACCAGGGCCCGGTGGTAGGCGGCGTCGTGCGGGAGCAGCGGGGACAGCTCCTCGACGGCCTCGATCACGCGCCGGACGGCCTGCTCGGCGTCCGCGCGCACGGGTGCGCCCTCGGCCGCGAAGTCGATCGATCCGTCCTTCGACTGCCAGGGCCGGATCCGCTCCACGGCATCCTTGAGCACGCGCCACGCCGGGTGCTCCACCACCCTGGTCGCCGGAGGAACCCGCTCCCCCGTAGCTGCCTGCACAAGAATTTCCGTCATGTCCCATCCTCCACTGGAGAACCTCGCGTCAGGACACCGTATGCATATGAGGTTTCTTCCAGCAAGTGGACATTCGGGAGATTATCCTGCGTGCCCGCATCTTCACCGCACTTTTTCCTGTCGGACATCGATGGAGCGACTACTTCCGCTCCGGCTGGGTAGGGGCGAGCCCCTTGCGGACGGCTCGCACGCCTACACGTGTCCATGGCGGTCCGAGGCCGTTAGGCTGCGAGTTCGCCACCCTCGCCGTCGACGGAAGCGAGTCCCGTCTTGAACTTCCTCACCATCGGTCACCGCGGAGTCATGGGTGTCGAGCCCGAGAACACCCTGCGATCCTTCGTCGCCGCCGAGCAGGCCGGTCTCGACGTCATCGAACTCGATCTGCACCTGAGCAAGGACGGCGCTCTGGTGGTCATGCACGACCCCGACGTGGACCGTACGACCGACGGGACCGGGGCCATCGCCGACCAGACGCTCGCCGAGCTGCGCACCCTCGACGCCGGCCGCGGGGAGCGCGTCCCGTTCTTCGAGGAGGTCCTGGACGCCGTGGGGGTGCCGCTCCAGGCCGAGATCAAGGACGTGCAGGCGGCACGGGCGCTGGCCGAGGTGATGCACGCGCGCGACCTGGTGGAACGGGTGGAGGTGTCCTCCTTCCACGACGAGGCCGTCGCCGAGATCGCGCGACTCGTTCCCGGGGTGCGCACCGCGCTCATCGGCAGCCGCTACGGCCTCGACATCGTGGACCGGGCCGTCGACGCCGGAGCCGCGACGGTCTGCCTGAACCTGCGGCGGCTCAACCTGGAGACCGTCGAGGAGGCGCGGAAGCGGGACCTGCGGATCATCGGCTGGGTGGTCAACACACAGGACCAGCTGCGGCTCGTCCGCGCCCTGGAACTGGACGGCGCGACCACCGACTACCCGGAGATCAGGCGCACGGGCCGCTTCACCGCTTGAGTACGAGTGTGAGCGTGAACGTGCTCCGGGGACCGGAGGGCCGGGGGGCCGGGGGCCGGGCAGCCGGCTCAGGCGAGCGGCTTGACCAACAGCTCGAACTGAAGGTCGTCGCGCTGGGGGATGCCGAAGCGCTCGTCGCCGTACGGGAAGGGGCTCATGCGTCCCGTACGGCGGTAGCCGCGTCGCTCGTACCAGGCGATCAGGTCCTCGCGTACGGAGATCACGGTCATGTGCATCTCGGTGACGCCCCAGTCCTCGCGGGCCTGCCGCTCGGCCTGCGCCATGACCACCTTGCCGAGGCCGGCCCCCTGCACCGTCGGACTGACCGCGAACATGCCGAAGTAGGCGTGGTCGCCGCGGTGTTCGAGCTGGCAGCAGGCGATGATCCGGCCGTCCCGCTCGACGGTGAGCAGGCGGCTGTTCTGCCCCTTGATGACCGCGAGCACGCCGTCGGGGTCGGTCCGTCGGCCCTGGAGGATGTCCGCCTCCGTCGTCCACCCGGCCCGGCTGGAGTCTCCGCGGTAGGCGGACTCGATGAGTGCGACGAGCGCGTCCACGTCGGCGTCGGTGGCGTCACGGAAGGTGAATTCGGTGGCAGCGGTGGCGGCGGTGTCCATGCGGGCGATCTCCGGTCCCTGGCGCGGCGGCAACACCGACGAGAGTAACCCTGTCCCGCCCAGGGCCTGTCCGGCGGATGAGAGTGCCGGACCCGCGTCCGCGTCCCGATCCGCCGGACATGGCCTACTAGGCTGCGGATGCATGGTGCACGTACTCAGCAGCAGGACCCTGCTCCGCCCGACCGACCCCGAGCGCTCCCGAGCCTTCTACGGCGAGCAGCTGGGCCTGGCCGTCTACCGCGAGTTCGGTACGGGATCGGAGCGCGGGGTCGTCTACTTCCTCGGCGGCGGTTTCCTGGAACTCTCCGGCCGGTCGCAGACCCCGCCGGATCCTGCCGTCCGGCTCTGGCTTCAGGTACCGGACCTTACGGCGGCGCACGACGAGTTGCGGACGAAGGGCGTCGAGATCGTCCGACCTCCGGTGAAGGAGCCGTGGGGCCTGCTCGAGATGTGGGTCAAGGATCCGGACGGAACACCGATCGTCCTGGTGGAGGTACCGGCAGACCATCCGATCCGGTACCGGCCGGGCATCTGAGGTCACCGGTTCGCTCCGGAGTGGCCGGGCATCTGAGGTCACCGGTTCGCTCCCGAGTGGGCGGGCCTCTGAGGTTGCCTTCGACCGGGGAGGGAGATCTGGGCGGCCGGCACGGTCTGGGGTTGGGTATCCAGGCCGCACATGGGTTGGGTTGGGGGTCTCCGGCCGCCTGCACGGCCTGGGGCCGATCCGGGCCGCCTGCACACCTGGGTTGGGACGGGCATCCGGGCCCCACGCATGCCTGCGTTGGGACGGGCATTCGGGCCGCCTGCGCGCCTGGGTTGAGACGGGCGTCCGGGCCCGCCTGCACGGGCCGGGGTCGGGCATCCGGGGACGTGGGTCGGTCCCGGGGTTGGTTGTCGGGAATGCCGGGCAGTCCCGGGTCGCGCGGCGGAGCCGCCGGACCCGGTGCGAGAGGTGCGGCTGTCCACGTCCCGGGCCGAGCCGCCGGGCCCAGTGGTCGAATCCGCCGGCCGACCCCCAGCTGGGTGTTCGAGGATGGATGCCGGTCGGCCGTGTCGGGTTTGTACGGGCATGGGGCCGGGCTCGGTGGGTTTCCCGGGGGCGTGGTGGGCACCGGATGCCGTGGGCCGGGGTGAGGCTTAGCGTGCTGGAGGGGGTTCCCTTCGGAAGGAACGCCATGAAGCTCGACGCGCCCGTGCCCGGCGGGCCCTGCTGGGCAGAACTGGGGACCAGTGATCTGGAGGCGGCGAAGCGGTTCTACGCGGAGCTGTTCGGATGGCGTGCGGAGACGGATCCGCGACAGGAGGCGGGCGGCTACACGGTCGCGCACCTCGACGAGGCGGCCGTCGCCGCGCTCACTCCCCTGTATCAGGAGGCACAGCCGTGCGCCTGGACGTGTCGTTCGCGGTGACCGACGCGGATGTCAGCGCACGGTTGGTCACCGAGGCCGGCGGCAAGGTGCTGGTCGGCCCCATGGACATCTTCGACGTGGGCCGTTTCGTGGTCGCCCTCGATCCGGGCGGCGCCGCGTTCCAGCTGTGGCAGGCTCGGGCCTTCCCCGGTGCCGGTCTGTTCAACGCGCCCGGCTCGCTGGGCTGGGTCGAGCTGCTGACCCGTGATCCCGACCGGGCGGAGTCCTTCTACACCACCGTGTTCGGCTGGACCGTCAGGCCCTCGGAGAGCTACGTGCAGTGGGGCGTCGGCGGCGCGGACTTCGGCGGCATGATCACGATGGACGAGAAGTTCCCGCCCGAGGTGCCGCCGCACTGGCTGCCGTACTTCGCGGTGACCGACGTGGACGCGTCCACGCAGACGGCCGTCGGGGCAGGCGGCACCGCGCTCATGGAGCCGACCTCGGTACCGGACGGTCCGCGGATCGCCGTGCTGCGGGACCCGTTGGGCGCGGTGTTCGGTGTGTACCGGGCGGGAGGGGAGGGGTGACCCTCGACAGGTTGCGTGGAAGTCGCGTTCAGATCCGCAGCGACCGCATGTGTCCCTCCAGCCGGCTCAGCAACTCGCCGAGCAGATCGGCCAGTTCGCCCTGCCGGCCGCCGTCCAGCGCGGACAGTACGGCGCTCTCGTAGCCGAGTTGCTCGGGCATGATCCCGTCGACGAGTTCATGTCCGGCGTCCGTGAGGCGGAGGTGGGCGACGCGGCGGTCCCGGGTGTCGCCGCGTCGCTCCACCAGACCGCGCTCGGTGAGCTGCTTGAGGCGCTTGGTGACGGCTGCCCCGGAGGAGAAGGTCTCGCGGGCCAGTTCGCCCGGGGTCAGCTCGTGTCCGGTGCGGCGCAGCGCGCCGAGCAGGTCGAACTCGGGGCGGCTCAGGCCGGCTCGCCGCAGGGGCGCGTCCTCGGCCTGCTGGAGGAGGGCGGCGCAGCGGTTGACGCGGCCGATGATCTCCATGGGTGCGGTATCGAGCTCGGGCCGCACTGCCTGCCACTGCCGCACGACGGCCGCGACCGTGTCGTTCCTCGCCGGGGCGCCGGTACCCGCCGGGTCGCCACTCCCCCTCCGGTCGCCGCCCGGCCGGTCACCACTGGCGAGCGGGTCGCCATTCCCCGTCCGACCGCCACCCCCGGACCGCTCCCCTCTCCCCTGCCGGCCGCCGCCCCCGGACTCCTGGCCACTGACGGGCCGGTCGTCGCTCCTCCGCTCGTCACCGTCGGCCGGCCGGTCGCCGCCCTTCGCCCGGTCGTCACTCCTCGTCCGGTCACCGTCGGTTTCCGGCTCGTCGGCTGCGGGCCGGTTTCTCAGCGCCTCGTCGGTCGCCGGTTCTTCGGATCCTTCCGGTGTCCCGCTACCCGCCGCCGACCGTCCCTGCGTCGCCGTCATCGCCGTACGCCCTCCGCCTTCGTGCTCGCGTCCCGGTCCAGGAGCAGCCCCTGGCGCCGTACCGTCGCCGCGAGCGTACGGTGTCCGGACTGTTCGGCCGTCACGACCCGCTCCTCGGGCAGGGTCCGCTGCCACCACTCGCCGGACGCCGCGTCGGCGGTGGCGCGCAGGTCGACCAGCGCGGCGGCGAGGCCGCGGCGGGCGGACTCCAGGGCGCCGGGGACCGGGCGCGGCTCCGCCAGGAGTCCGGCGGCGTGCTCGCGGGCCCGCTCGACGGCCGTCAAGGCGTGTCCGAGGCAGTCGCCGGCCCTGCGGTTGGTGACGGCGACCGCGGCGAGGAAGCCGACCACGGCGCCGACGAGGGTGTCCACGAGCCGCTCGGTGATCAGCCGGCCCGAGTCCTGGACCTGCGCGAACTCGGTGATGAGCAGCGCCATCGGGGTCACGCAGACGCTGCCGAGCCAGTAGTTGCGGCTGATCAGCGCCTCGGCGCCGAAGTTCAGGGCCAGGCAGACCAGAACGAGGGCCGCCCGGTGGACATGGGCGAGCGGGACGAGCGCGGCGAAGGCGAGGACGCCGACGAGGTTGCCGACGACGCGCTGGACTCCGCGGCTCCAGGTGAGGGTGACGTTCGCCTGGTAGAGCGAGGCGGCGGTGACGAGGGCCCAGTAGGGGCGGCCCACACCGAGGGCGAGGGAGGCGTATCCGGCGAGGGCGCAGCCCAGCGCGGTGCGCACGGCGATCGGGGTGAGCGGACCGAGGCGACGCCACAACGGCGGTCGGCCGGTGGCGAGTCCGGCGTCGAGGCCGAGGAGTTCGTCGTCGTCCACGAGGTCGTCCGGGTAGGGGACCGGGCCGGTGCCCCGCAGGTCGCGGGCCCAGTCCGACAGCCGTGTCGGGTCGGTGTCGGCGGGAGCCGCGAGGGCGATCTCGGCCCGGACGACGAGCCGCTCCAGGGCGCGGCGCGTCTCCCCGGCGCGGGCCGACAGGAGGGTCTGCCAGGCGGCGTGCACGGCGGCGGCCGCGGCGGCACGGCTGCGGGTGTGGCCGTCGCCGGTGCCGTCCGTGGCGGCGTGCGCTGCTACGTGCGCCGCGGCCGCGTTCAGAGCGTGGGCGGTGGCGCGGCGCTCGGGACCGTGCGGGCGCGCCGACCGGGGCGCCATGCCGATCAGCCAGGCCCAGACACCCGCCGCGAGGGCCAGTCCCAGATGGCCGGGGATCTGCCCGGGGGTCTGCGGCACGAAGAGGGAGGCGGAGCCGATGAAGGTCAGGACGACGTTGCCGGGCGGGCCGAGGCGGGTCGCGTCACAGAGGACCTTCTGCACCGCCGCGAGAAGGGCGCCGACGGTGACCAGGACGACGGCGCTGGTGGTGAGCGAGGCCGCGAGCAGGGCGACGGCCAGGCCGCCGGTCATGCCCAGCACGACCCAGGCCAGGACACGGGCCCGGGCGGCGTAGGGGCGGTTGTGGGCGTACAGCGCGCACAGGGACCCGGCCATCGTGTACATCGCCAGGTCCAGCCGGTCGAGCGCCAGCAGGATCAGGTTCGGCGGGGCGACCGCGGCGACCACGCTCAGGGCGGGCTTGAACCAGATGTCGGAGGGCCGGCCGAGACGCAGCACACCGGCGAGCGGGAGGCGGAGTCGGAGTCGGGGCATACGGATCAATTTAGCATGTGTTTTACCAGTGAAAGATATGCTCGGCGCCGTCGCCACCTGCCGTGCTCCGTCGAATGCTCCCCATGTACACCCTTGCGCCCGCTTGCGCGCGGCATGGCGTGGGCATCGCATCCCTCGATTGCGAACGTCGAGCGGGGAGGTGCGCGTGCACGGACCGGCTTCGCCCGGCTGGCTGCTGGTCGCGCTGTGTGCGGCGACCGGGGCCTACTGTCTGCTGCGGATGCGCAGCGGAGTCGAGGAACAGCGCAGGGCCGCGGGCGGCGAGGCGCTGATGGGCTTCGGGATGGCCGCGATGGCCGTGCCCCCGGCCGCGTTCACCCCACCGGCGTGGGCCTGGCCGGTGTATGCGGCGGTGTTCGGCGCGGCCGCGCTGCGGGCCCTGTGGGCGGCCCGCGCGAGCGTCCACCACCTGCACCACCTGGTGGGGACCGGGGCGATGGCCTACATGGCGGCCGTGATGGCCGCCTCACCCTCGCCCGCTCACGCACACGCGCCCGGCGGCTCGGGGGTCCCGCTGCTGACGGGCACGCTGCTGCTGTACTTCACCGGATACGTCCTGCTCTCCGGGGTCCGGCTGCTGCCGGTGGCCGGGGCGGCTGGGGCCGCCGTCGCCTGGAGCGACCGGCCCGAGGTGGCGCGCGCGTGCCGGCTGTCGATGGGCATCGGCATGCTCGCCATGCTGCTGACCATCTGACTCGACCCCAACTACCTTACGGGCAGCGGCAGTCCACCTGCCCCGGCCGCCGTCCGCATCGCCCGGCCGCCACGATCCACGTCACCCGGCCGTGGTCTGCGTCACTTCGCCGTAACAACTCGTACCCCTGAGCGGTACGCCGCTCATAGGGTGCTGTCCATGATGGTCCCCGCGGTCCTGCTGCTGCTCGGTGCCCTGACCGCCGTCGTCGCCCCCCGTCTGATCGCCCGGGCCGACTGGCCGGACCGCGAACCGGTGGTCGCTCTGTGGGCGTGGCAGTGCGTGGTGGCGGCGGTCCTGCTGTGCTGTGCGCTGTCGATGACGCTCAGCGCGGCGGCAGCCTGGCACGCGGTGCGCGGCCAGGTCTTCGCACCGGCTCCCCACACGGTCGTGGAGGCGTACGCGCTGGGTGCGACCGGCCCTTGGGCGGCGGCGACCGCGGTGACGCTCGCGTGCGGCGGGCTGTGGAGCGGGGCGATGCTCGTGCGGGAGGTGCTGCGCAGCCGGGCCCGCGTCCGGTCCCGGCGTGCCGAACTCCGGCTGCGCGCACCGTTGTTGCCCGGCGAGAAGTTCGCGACGGGTCGGCTGCTCGTACTGGAGGGTGAGCGTCCCGATGCCTGGTGGCTGGCCGGTGCGGAACCCCAACTGGTCGTCACCACAGCCGCGTTGCAGCGCCTGAAGGGCCGTCAGCTCGATGCGGTGCGCGCGCACGAGCAGGGGCACGCCCAGGCCCGGCACGACTGGCTGCTGCACTGTTCGACGGCGCTGGCCACCGGGTTCCCACAGGTCCCGGTGTTCGCCGCGTTCCGCGACGAGATGCACCGGCTGGTCGAGTTGTCCGCCGACGACATGGCCTCCCGCCGCTTCGGCCGGCTGACGACCGCGCTGGCGCTGGTGGAACTCAACGAGGACCGGGGTGTGTTCGGCCCCTCCCCCACCCCGCAGGCCCATCTCCCGCAGCGCGTGCACCGGTTGCTCACACCACCCGACAGGCTCACCGTGGCCCGCAGACTCCGGCTGACGGCGGCGGCCTCGCTGGTGCCGGTGATTCCGGTGCTGGTGGCACTGGTGCCCGGGCTGCGAGCGCTGGGCTGAGCACCCACCGCGCCGGAAGGACCCCCCAGGGGCCCGACGAGCCACCCGGGGCGCCGGGACGAATCCCCGGAGCCAGGCCAAGGCCACCCCAAGGCCGGGACAAGCCACCGCGGGCCGGAAGAGCCCCGGGGACCAAGCCCAAGCCATCCCGGGTCCCGGAACAAGTCCCCGGGCCGAGACAAAACCACCCCAAGGCCGAGACGAGCCCCCGGGATCAAACCCGGGCCACCCCGGGCCAGGACGAGCCACCCCGGGGCCGGGAGGAGCCACGACGACGCCGGACGAACCACAACGACGCCCGGACAAGCCCCCGCGCCGAGGCCGGCCACTCCAAGGCCGCGACCAGCCACCCCAAGGCCAGGACCGGCCGCCCCGACGACTGAACGCGAACCATCCCGGGCCGGGACAAGCCCCCCGGGTTCGCCTCCCGCGCCCCAGTTCGGCGAGGATCGACCTATGCACAACCCGCCCGTCGACTCCCCGCCCCGGCCCCGGCCCCGGCCCCGCCCCCGTGCCCGGTGCACGGCCGTCGGTAGCGCCCTTGTCCTTGGACTGTGCTCCGTCGCTCTCCTCGTGCTGGTCTGGGTCAAGTGGCATCCCCTGATCTCCGTCGACGGCGACATCTCCCGCACCACCCACCGCTGGGCCGTCGCCGACCCCGACGTCACCCAGGCCTGCCGCATCCTCACCGACTGGGTCTGGGACCCGCTGACCATGCGTCTGCTCGGCGCGGCGGTCGCCGTGTGGCTGGTGTGGCGGCACGCGGCCTGGTGGACGGCCGGGTGGCTGGTCGCCACGTCGGCGCTGGGCACGCTGATCCAGCAGGGCCTGAAGGCCTGGGTCGGCCGCGCCCGCCCGGTCTGGCCCGACCCCGTCGACTCCGCGCACTACGCGGCGTACCCCTCCGGGCACGCGCTGACCGCGACCGTGGTGTTCGGCCTCCTGCTGTGGCTGCTGCACCGGCACGGCGTCGGCCCTGTCGTGTGGCGTACGGCGCTGGTGGTGGCGGTGGTCTCCGTGGTGGGCGTAGGGCTGACGCGGATCTGGCTGGGCGTGCACTGGCCCTCGGACGTCCTGGGTGGCTGGCTGCTGGGGGCGATGACGGTGGCCCTGGCGATCGCGGTACAACGACGGTGGCAGCCGTGATCGGGCCGGGGCGCCGGGGAAGGCGCGGGCACTGGACACGGCCGGCACGGTGTGGGGCGGCGCGGCTCCCGTCCGGGTGCCCGACGAGGTCGCCGGATGGTGGCGGGTGCGAAACGAGAGCGCGGAGTTGCACAGGCCCGCGTACACCGGACTGTCCGGTCAGATGACGCTCCCGGCGCCCGCGCCGGACGCCGAGCGGCACGGCCGGGACTGAAGGCCGGCGGACTGGCCCCGTACCCCCGAGGTACCCCCGACGCTCTGGACGCGCCGAGCGGGTTGGGCGGGCGGGGCTTCCGGGTCGGTGTGGGCGGCGCCTGCGGCCGGTGTTCCGGGAGCACGGCCTCGACCGGTACGTCGACGTCGACGTCGACGCGTGCGTGCCATCGTTCGAGCACGGTGTGCGGAAGCCGGGCCCCGGCGGCTGTTCACGGTCGTGCGCGAGGCGCCGCGCGCCGATCCCCGCAGGACTCTGATGGCGGGCGACGACCGCCCACGGACGGAGGTTCGGCGGGGCGGCGGTGGGCTGCGCGGCGCACTTCACGGACCATCTGCCGGCGGTCGAACGTTCGCAGGGGTTGCGGCCGGGCGTGGACCTGGTGGGCTGATCCGCCGAGACCTCGGCTCGCCCCCTGCCGACGGTAGCCTCAGGCCACCTTTACGGGAAAATGCGCGCCCACTCTGGACGATCCCCCGCGTCGCCCAGAGCAGGCGTCAGCCCGGCGCGCTCCGTCCGGAGTCGACCGGGATGCCCTGAGTATAGTTGGCTGGCAGCCAGTCAACGCAGGAGTTACAGGATGTCCCCGCGCAGCGCCTCGGTCAATGAAGAATTGCGGCGACGTTCCCGGGAACGGCTCCTACAGGCCGCGGTGGAGCTGGTGAGCGAGCGCGGGTACGAGGCGACGACACTCGCCGACATCGCTGACCGGGCCGGCTCGGCGCGTGGTCTGGTTTCGTACTACTTCCCCGGCAAGCGACAGCTGGTGCAGTCGGCCGTGCACCGCCTGATGCACCGCACGCTGGAGGAGGCGCTGGAGCGGGAGCCGCACACCGAAGACGGCCGGGAGCGGATGGCGCGGGCCATCGACGCGATCATGGGTCTGGCCCGGGACCGTACGGTACTGATGCGCCAGCACATGGCGGGGCTGCTGCAGGCCGAGGGCTTCGTGCGGTGTCCGGAGCAGCAGCGGCTGGCCGAGCTGCTGCGGGACACCGCGGTCCGGCACGGGTCGCAGGACGTCGACCACGACTATCCGATACTGCGCTCCCAGCTCATGGGCGCCGTCTACGCGATGGTGCTGCCCAATGCGCCCCTGCCGCTGACGACGTTGCGTACCGATCTGTTCGCGCGCTACCGGCTCGACTGGGAGCAGGGGGTCCCGCCGGACGCCGAGGCGCCCGGCGGGAGGTGTGACACCGATCTGTCGCGGTTCTTCGCGACGGACCCGGCGGCCGGGGATCAGTCGAAGTAGTCCGGCTGGGTCTGGACGTTGAGCTCGCGCAGATGGACCCGCTTGGCCGGATCCGTACGCCGGTCGTCGATCTTCAGCACGTCGAAGCCCTTGGCGATGTCGTTCGAGTAGATGTAGCCGTTGTAGTAGTACGCCGACCAGGGGCCGGCGGTCGTGAGCCGCTCGGTGTCCACCGGGCCGCGCTCGAAGTAGGCGATCTCCTTGGGGCGGGCGGAGTCGGTGAAGTCCCAGACGGAGACGCCGCCCTGGTACCAGGCCTGGACCATGATGTCCTTGCCCTTGACCGGGATCAGCGAGCCGTTGTGCGCCACACAGACCTCGGTGGCCGCCTGGGGGCGGTCGATCTTGAAGTAGCTGCGGAAGACGAGCTTGCGGTGCTCGCCCTTGCCGACGATGTCGTAGATGCCGTCGGCACCCCTGTTCGGGCCGATCTCGGCGTTGCAGGTGGCCGCGCCTCCGCCGCCCAGCTCATCGGTGAAGACGACCTTGTTCGCCTTCTGGTTGAAGGTCGCCGAGTGCCAGAACGCGAAGTTCACGTTGTCCTGGACCTGGTCGATGACCTTCGGGTGCTCCGGGTCCTTGATCGAGAACAGGATGCCGTCGCCCATGCAGGCACCGGCCGCCAGGTCCTTCTCGGGCAGCACGGTGATGTCGTGGCAGCCGGTCGTCTTGGAGACGCCGGGGTTCGTGGGAGCGCCGGGGTTGCCGCCGCCGTCGGGACCCTCACCCGGGAAGAGGACGGGGAAGCCCACGAGCGCCGCCTGCTCCGGCGCGTTGCGCGGCACCTTGATGACCGAGATGCCGTCGTGCGGGGGCTGACAGTCGGGGTAGGCGGCGTTCGGCGAGTACGAGGAGACGTAGATGTAGACGTTCTTGCGCTCGGGCACCAGGGTGTGGGTGTGCGAGCCGCAGGCGGTCTCCACGGCGGCGACGTACTTCGGGTTCGCCTTGTCGCTGATGTCGAAGACCTTCATGCCCTCCCAGGAGGACTTCTCGGTCACCGGCTGCGTGGTGCTGTTGCAACTGCTGTCGCTGCGCGAGGAGTCGGTCGACAGGAAGAGCAGGTTGCCCGAGACGGAGATGTCGTTCTGCGAACCGGGGCACAGCACCTGGGCCACGGTCTTCGGGGACTTCGGGTTGCTGATGTCGAAGATGCGGAAGCCGTCGTAGTTGCCGGAGAAGGCGTACTTGCCCTGGAAGGCCAGGTCCGAGTTGGTGCCCGGCAGGGCTTCCTTGGGGATGTTCGCCAGGTGCTCGATGTTGGCGGAGTGGACGATCTCGTCCTTCCCGGGTATCTCGCCGTCGGCGATCGCCTCGGCCGCCTGGGCCTGGGCGTCCTGGGACACCTCGCGCTGCACGGCCGGGCCGTCCCCCGGGTCGGGGGTCGCGGCCGCCGGCACCGCCGTCAGGAGTGCGGCCAGGAGTCCGGTACACGCAGCCGCGACTCCCAGCCGTCTGCGGCGCGTTCGGGGATCGTTCAACAGGGTCACTGCATCCTCCCTCGTCGCCGTTCGCACAGGAACGGTTCACGGTGCTCCGAAGTATCGTCTTCATCATGCACATATCAAAGGTTGGCAACGCACTCGTAATGAATCTTTCCGGTCAGTAATGCGGTCAGTGATGCGAAGATCCCTACGAGGACGGTCCCCGTCCCCAACTCGCCTGCCCCAGGAGGTCGTTGTGCTCGTTCGCCGCGTGCCCCTCGTCGCAGCCTCGCTGCTGCTCGCACTCGCTCTCGCGGGCTGCGACTCCGGTGAGGACACCAAGTCGGGTGCGGCAAGCGGACCTTCGGTGATCGCGCCGGGCAAGCCGGGTGAGGCGAACCGGACCCTCTCCGCCCAGGACGCGGCCGAGCAGCGCGTCGACGACGACACGCCCAACTCGGCCGACGTGGCGTACGCGCGGATGATGATCGAGCACCACGCCCAGGCGCTGGAGATGACCGAACTCGCCCCGGCACAGGCCCGGTCGACGACCGTGAAGGGACTCGCGGCGCGGATCGGCGCGGCACAGGGCCCGGAGATCGAGGCCATGAAGGCCTGGCTCACGACGTACGGCAAGGAGACGGCGAGCACTGGGCACGAGCACACGGTGATGCCCGGGATGGCCACCGAGGCACAGCTGACCAAGCTGCGCGCGGCGCGCGGCAAGGCGTTCGACGCGCTCTTCCTCACGCTGATGATCACCCACCACGAGGGCGCCCTCACCATGGCCACGGACGTCAAGGCACAGGGCAACAACGTGCGGATCGAGGAGATGGCGGACGACGTGATCGCGCAGCAGACGAGCGAGATCACCCGGATGCGCGGAATGCAGTAACGCCTCCGCCTCCGACGACAGGCTGTGCAGGCACCCCTGGCCGGCACCCCTGGCCGGCACCCCCTGTCGCCGCGCTCTTCGCCGACGCCCTTTGTCAGCGCCGTGTGTGACGTGGCGTCAGGTGTCCCGCGTCCCGTGCCTGCGCGATCAGCCTCAGCGACCGGCGCCGGCTGCGCCCCGTCGCGCACATGACCGCGAGGACGGGGTCCACCCCCTCCTCCTGGGCCGCGCGGTACTCCTGTGCCACCAACCACCGCCCCTGGGCACCGCGCGGCCAGGCCGGACGGGCGCGGCGGGGGCCGAGGGGCTCGTCGGCATCCGCCTCACCCTCCGCGCCGCACGCGTCCCCCGCCCCACCCTCCGTGCCGCACGCGTCCCCCGCCTCACCCTCCGTGCCGCACGCGTCCCCCGCCCCACCCTCCGTGCCGCCCGCGTCCCCCGCCCCACCGACGCCGTCGTCGCGGTTCGCGAACAGCGGACCCTCGATCCAGTCCGCGAGCACCGTCAGGTCGACGAGGGACAGGGCCGGCCGGGCCCGGATGTCCTCGATGGAGGCGCTGCCCCCGCAGACGACGGCCAGCAGCTCGACGTGCGCCCCGTCGGCGAACGCCAGCCGGACATGGAACCAGGAAGTGATGCCTTCACCCTCCCGGACCTCCCACGCGGGCCACACGGACACCGTGCCGTCCTCGGTGGAACGGTCAGAAAGATTAAGAAACGATGCTTCTAGCACACACGCAACGAAACCGCATGATCACTTTCCATACGAACGAACACGCGCGCATCACGACCACACAGCACACTGACAGCGGAGCGGCCGCGGTGCGATGCTGGAGTCACCAGCGATCTCCTCCGGCCTCCGGGGTAAGGAGTTCCGCCGTGCTGCGTGTCGCCGTCGTCGGCTCCGGGCCGAGTGGGGTCTACACCGCCCAGAGTCTGGTCCAGCAGGACCCCGAGGTGCTCGTCGACGTCCTGGACCGGCTTCCGTGCCCGTACGGGCTCGTGCGGTACGGCGTCGCCCCGGACCACGAGAAGATCAAGTCGCTCCAGCAGAATCTGCGCGCGGTGCTGGAGCACGAGCGGGTGCGCTTCCTCGGCGGGGTCCGGGTCGGCGCGGGCGGGGTGCCCGTGGCCCGGCTGCGCGAGCTCTACCACGCGGTCGTGTACTGCGTGGGCGCCGCGACGGACCGCCACCTCGGCCTCCCCGGCGAGGATCTGCCGGGCAGCTGGTCGGCGACGGACTTCGTGTCCTGGTACAGCGCGCATCCGGACGCCCCCGTCCACCGGTTCCTGCAGGGCACCCGATCGGCCGTGGTGGTGGGCGTGGGGAACGTCGCGGTGGACGTCACCCGGATGCTGGCCCGGGGCCCGGCCGAGCTGAGCCCCACCGACATGCCGCAGGCGGCGCTGACCGCGCTGGCGGCGGGCACGGTGACCGAGATCCACATGGTGGGCCGGCGGGGCCCGTCCCAGGCCCGCTTCACCACCAAGGAGCTGCGTGAGCTGGGCGGGCTGCCGGACACCGAGGTGGTCGTGGACGAGGCGGAGCTGGCGCTGGATCCGGCCTGCGGCGAGCCGTCCGGACTGGCGGCGGCGCAGCGGCGCAACGTGGAGGTGCTGCGCGGCTGGGCGGCGATGCCGGCCCGCGGCGCCCGGCGGCGGATCCGGCTCCGGTTCTTCCTGCGGCCCGTCGAACTGCTGGCCGACGGGGACCGGGTGGGTGCGGTGCGCTTCGAGCGGACCGCCCCGGACGGGCAGGGCGGGGTGAGGGGCACCGGCGCATACGAGGACATCGAGGCACAGTTGGTGCTGCGGTCGGTGGGTTATCGCGGGGTGCGGCTGGAGGGACTGCCGTTCGACCCGGAGCGGGGCACGGTGCCGCAGCTGGCCGGGCGGGTGCTGCGTGAGGGCGTGGTCGCGCCGGGCGAGTACGTGGCGGGCTGGATCAAGCGGGGCCCGACCGGTGTCATCGGCACCAACCGGCCGTGCGCGAAGGAGACGGCGACCTCGCTGCTGGAGGACGCCCCCGATCTCGTACGGCGGGAGCTGCCCGGTGATCCGCTCGGGCTGCTGCGAGCCGCCGGGGCCGAACCCGTCGAGTGGGCCGGGTGGCTGGGGATCGAGCGGGCGGAGGCGGAGCTGGGGGCCTCGCTGGGGCGGGGCGTGGTGAAGCTGCCGGACTGGGCGTCGCTGCGGGCCGCGGCGAGCCCGACCGGGATCGATGTACAGGACACACAGCGGCAACGTCCGTGAAATCAACAAACTGTTCAAGGGACGTACGGTCTCGTGCTGTGCGGATGTCCCCCTGCCCGCCCGCCTTCTCGCCACCCCCCGCGTCCCCCGTCTCCCCGCCGCTCTGGAGTGCCCATGGCCACCACCGCGCCCGTTCATCCCGTCGACGAGGTGCCACCCGTACGACAGTTGGCCGCCTTCGGCCTGCAGCATGTGCTCGCGATGTACGCGGGCGCGGTGGCCGTGCCCCTGATCGTGGGCGGTGCGATGAAGTTGTCGCCCGCAGACCTGGCGTATCTGATCACCGCCGACCTGCTGGTGTGCGGCATCGCCACGCTCATCCAGTGCGTGGGTTTCTGGCGGTTCGGCGTGCGGCTGCCGATCATGCAGGGCTGTACGTTCGCGGCGGTGTCGCCGATGGTGCTGATCGGGACGACGGGCGGCGGGCTGCCCGCGATCTACGGATCTGTGATCGTGGCGGGGCTCGCGATCGTGCTGCTGGCCCCCGTGTTCGGCAGGCTGTTGCGCTTCTTCCCGCCGCTGGTCACGGGCACGGTGATCCTGGTCATCGGTGTCTCGCTGCTGCCGGTCGCGGGCAACTGGGCCGCGGGCGGCGTCGGTTCGGCGGACTTCGGGGAGCCGAAGAACATCGGGCTCGCCGCCTTCGTGCTCGTGGTGGTGCTGGGTGTGCAACGGTTCGCGCCGGCGTTCCTCAGCCGGATCGCGGTGCTGATCGGCATCGTGGTGGGGCTCGCGGTCGCGGTGCCGTTCGGGTTCACGGACTTCGACGGGGTCGGGACCGCCGACTGGGTCGGGATCAGCACGCCGTTCCACTTCGGCGCGCCCGTCTTCGAGGCGTCGGCGATCATCTCGATGCTGGTCGTGGCGCTGGTGACGATGACGGAGACGACCGGTGACCTCATCGCGGTCGGCGAGATGACGGGACGCAAGGTCGAGCCGCGCAGCCTCTCCGACGGCCTGCGCGCCGACGGCCTGTCGACCGTCCTCGGCGGCGTCTTCAACACCTTCCCGTACACGGCGTACGCGCAGAACGTCGGCCTGGTGGGCATGACCCGGGTGCGCAGCCGCTGGGTCGTCGCCACCGCGGGCGGCATCCTCGTCCTGCTGGGCCTGCTGCCCAAGCTCGGCGCGGTGGTGGCGGCCGTTCCTGCGCCGGTGCTGGGCGGTGCCGGGCTGGTCATGTTCGGGACGGTGGCCGCGAGCGGGCTGCGCACGCTGGCCGGGGTCGACTTCAAGGACAACCACAACCTGACGGTGGTGGCCGTGTCGGTCGCGATGGGCGTGCTGCCGGTGGGTGTGCCGACGATCTACGAGAAGTTCCCCGACTGGTTCCAGACGGTGATGAACAGCGGCATCAGCGCGGGCTGTGTGACGGCGATCGCGCTCAACCTGCTCTTCAATCACCTTCCCTCGACGGCCGGTCCGGCGCCGCGGCCGATCGCACTCCCACACGGCGGCGGGGAGGAACCTGTCGAGACGTCGGCTGGGCAGTCCAGGGAGTCCAGGAAGCCCAGGGAAGAGACCGTCTAGACGGTCCGCCGGGCGGCCGGGCATGCCGGCCGCCCACCAACGTCGGGTCTCAACTCTTCGTGCAAGCTGCCCCGTTGAGCGTGAAGGATCCGGGGGCGGCGCTGTTGCCGGTGTGGTTCGCCTGGTAGCCGATGGTGACGCTCGCGCCCGGGGCGAGCGTCGCGTTGTACGTCGCGTTCGTCGCCGTCACCGTTCCGGAGACCGGTGCGTACGTGGCGCCCCAGCCGTTGGTGATGGTCTGGCCGCTGGGCAGGGTGAAGCCGAGCTGCCAGCCGTTGACCGTGGTGGTGCCGGTGTTGGTGAGGGTCACGGAGGCGGTCAGACCGGTGTTCCAGGCGTTGGTCGTCGCGGTCACCCTGCAACTGCCGGGCTCGGGTTGCGGGGCGGGACCCGAAGCGTCCAGACCGAAGAAGGTGAGCACACGGGCGGCCATGCCCCAGGCGTACAGGTTGTGGCCGACCCCCTGGAGGCTGATGGCCTCCACCGGGGCCTGGTCACCCGTGCCGCCGTACCGGGTGCGGGTCCAGCCGGAGGCGGGCGAGTCGGTGGCGGACGGGGTCTGGCTCACTCCCCGCACATTGGTCCACTGCTTGATCTCCTCGCCGAAGTTGGGGTAGCGCAGCACGTCGTCCTCGGTGCCGTGCCACACCTGCATACGCGGCCGGGCCCCGGTGTAGCCGGGGTAGGCCCCGCGGGCGAGGTCGCCCCACTCCTGCGCGGTGTGGATCACGGTGCCGCCGGAGCAGGCACTGTTCCACTCGGAGCCGTCGGTGGTGGCGAAACAGCCGAAGGGGACCCCGGAGAAGGCGGATCCGGCGGCGAACACGTCCGGGTAGTCGCCGAGCAGGACGTTGGTCATCATCGCCCCGGAGGAGATACCGGTGGCGTAGACGCGGCTCGTGTCGGCAGCGTAGGCGTCGGTCACCCAGTCGATCATCGACTTGATGCCGACGGGGTCGCTGCCACCGCCGCGCTTGAGCGCCTGGGGCGAGGAGACGTCGAAGCACTTGCTGCTGCGCGTGACGGACGGGTAGACGATCACGAACCCGTACTGGTCGGCGAGTTGGGCGTACTCGGTTCCGGAGTACATCGCGGGACCGGAGCCGCCGCACCAGTGCACGGCGACGAGGACGGGCGGGTGCGCGGTGACGGTGGCCGGTGCGTACACGTACATCTGGAGGTTGCTGGGGTTGGTGCCGAAGCCGGTGACCTCGGTGAGGGTGGCGGCGGGCACCGGTGCGGCGGCCGCCGTCCGGGCGGTGGCCGCGGGTGCGGTGAGGAGGGCGGCGAGGAGCAGGAGCAGCAGTGCGCCGAACAACGAACGCAGCGCTCTCCCAGGTGAGTTGGACACGCGCTTGCCCCTTTCTGGTAGCGGCTCGGGGGACGTCGTACGTGAGGTGCGTGCGAGGGGAGCGGCTCAGCAGGCGGAGTTCGTCTGGGTCAACAGACCGAGACGCCAGGGGAGTTGGGAGTATTCGCCGCTCGAGGCGGGATCCATGCCCTGATAGAGGAAGCGGAGCCGGCAGGGGTCGATCGTGAGAGTCTGGTCGACTCCGTCGCGGATCATCTCGCCGTGGCTGAAGTCCGTGGTCCAGGCCGGCCGGCCGTCCGCGAAGGTGACGTTGCCGGACCGGATGAACGCGTTGGCCTCGGTGTCGGCGAGCGGGGTCCAGGCGCCGCCGAGGCTGTCGGCCGTCCACGCCCGGAAGTAGCGACGCCAGTCGGAGCCGGTGGCCAGGGCCTCGACCAGCATCAGGTACCTGCCGCTGCCGCCGAGGCGGTAGACGTTGCTCGCCTCGAAGAGGTCGAAGCGGTTGGGTTCGGACAGCACGATCGCGGTGTCGCGGAAGCCGTTCGGGAACTCGGCGCGGGTGGTGCGGGAGCGGTACTGGTGGCCGTTGTCGTCCGAGAAGAACAGGTAGCAGTCGCTGCTGTCGCAGATGGTCCAGAAGTCCAGCCAGCCGCCGGTGCCCTTGTTGTCCGTGACCACCTGCGGCTCGCTGTCGAAGAAGTACTTCGGTGCACTCCAACTACTGGGATCGGCCGGGTCCTTGGAGGTCGAATAGGACGGCGGACCGGTCTGGTAGACCATGTACCAGGTCTTCTGCGGCGCGAAGTAGAACACCTGTGGCGCCGCCGCGTACCGGTTGCCGATGTTCGGGTTGGCGTCGAGGAACGTCTGCGGCGCGGCGGCGGCCTGCGACCAGTCGGCGAAGCTGGTGTGACCCAGGCTCCACGCCCCGGCGGTGTCGGCGGTCGTGAAGTAGACGTGCCAGCGGTTCTTGTAGCGGAAGACCGTCGGGTCCTTGACCGAGACGATCGGGTGGGCGGCGTCCGGCTTGGGGCTGATCAGCGGCCCGGTCGAGGTCCAGGCGAAGGAGCCGGGGAGCGGCCCGGCCCGCTCCGCGGGCGTGGCCGTCGCGCTGGCGGGGCCCGGCGACAGGACCAGGCCGGCGACGGCGATCAGAAGCAGGACCAGAGCGGCGGTGAACGTACGCGTGCGCGGAGTCGGCATCGACTCACCCCTCTCCGACAGGTCATGAAGGGAAGCGTCGGCATCGCATGGTGGCATGCGCATGCCCGCCATGGAAGCGCTCCCACGCCATCTCCCCGCAAGCCCTTGCCGGTTGGCCGGAGCCTGGCCGGGGCGGCCGAATGTGTTCTGCGCAAAGCGTTGACTAGAAAGCGCTTGCCCTCTACGTTCCGTTCAGCAGTGTGACCGACCCGCTCGCATCACCCCCACAAAGGGCCCCACTGCCCGTGCACGGCGTTCAACATGGCATACGTCATTCACATACTTGCCCAACTTCCCTCCCCGAAGGGATGCACCCGCATGCGCACAGTCCCCCCACGTACACACGCGCAAAGGTCCGCCCTCGTGGCGGCGGCCGCCGCTCTCGCCACGGCGGCGGTCCTCGCCCTCCCCCAGCAGGCCGGCGCCGCCGACAGCTCGCCGGTCGGGTTCGGCGCCGGCACGACCGGAGGCGGCAGCGCCACCTCGGTCACCGTCTCGACGCTGGACGCCTTCAAGACCGCGGTGACCGGCAGCACGGCGAAGGTCGTGAGGGTCAACGGCCTGATCTCGCTGAGCGGTCAGGTCGACATCGGGTCCAACACCACGGTTCTGGGCGTGGGTTCGTCGTCCGGGTTCACGGGGGGCGGGCTGCGCCTGAAGAAGGTGACGAACGTCGTCATCCGCAACCTGAACATCAGCAAGCCGCTCAAACCGGCCGACGGCATCGAGGTGCAGGCCTCCACCAAGGTGTGGATCGACCACAACTCCTTCTCGGCCGACCGCGATCACGACAAGGACTACTACGACGGCCTGCTGGACATCAACCACGCCTCGGACTACGTGACGGTGTCCTGGAACACCTTCAAGGACCACTACAAGGGCTCGCTCGTCGGTCACAGCGACAACAACGCAAGCGAGGACACGGGGCACTTGAGGGTGACCTACCACCACAACCACTTCAGCAACGTCTACTCGCGCATCCCCAGCCTGCGCTTCGGCACCGGCCACTTCTACGACAACTACGTCGTCGGAGCCGAGACGGCCGTCCACTCGCGCATGGGCGCCCAGATGCTCGTCGAGAACAACGTCTTCCGCTCGACGGCGGTCGCCGTCACCACGAACCGCGACAGCGACGCGGACGGCTACGCCAACCTGACCGGCAACGACCTCGGCGGAGCCGCGACCGAGGTGTCGCAGGTCGGGACGTTCACCAAGCCGCCGTACGACTACACCGCCGAGCCCGCCTCGTCCGTCGTCGCCTCGGTGACGTCCGGCGCGGGCGCCGGAAAGCTCTGACCGTTCGGAGCACCGTCCAGAGCACGATCCGGAAGGACTCCCCCATCCCCCACCTGGAAGAAGGCATCGGGACATGACTTCACCAGCACCTTCACCAGCTCCTCGGCGCACCCGCGGGCGCGCCCTCACCGGCGGGCTGGCCGCCGCCGGCCTCACTGTTGGCATGATCATGACCAGTGGCGCGCTCACTCCCGCGAGCGCCGCCACCTGGCCCACCCCCACCAGCAGCAAGGCGGTGACCGCCACCATCCCGGTCTCCGGCACCAAGGACTACGGAATGCAGCGCCTGTACGGCAGCGGCGACCTCGGCAGCGGTGGCCAGAACGAGGACCAGGACCCGATCCTGGAGCTCGCGGCCGGCGCCGTCCTGAAGAACGTCATCATCGGCGCGCCCGCCGCCGACGGCATCCACTGCCTGGGCAGTTGCACGCTGCAGAACGTCTGGTGGGAGGACGTCGGCGAGGACGCGGCGACCTTCCTCGGCTCCTCGTCGTCCAACGTCTACACCGTCTCCGGCGGCGGGGCGAAGGAGGCCAGCGACAAGGTGTTCCAGTTCAACGGCGCCGGGACGCTGAACGTCTCGAACTTCGCCGTCAAGAACTTCGGTACCTTCGTGCGCAGTTGCGGCAACTGCAAGAGCGCCCAGTACAAGCGCACGATCAACCTCAACACCATCGAGGCGACGTACAAGGGCGGCCGGCTCGTCGGTATCAACACCAACTACGGCGACAGCGCGACCCTGAGGAAGATCACCATCGTCGGGGACAGCAGCAAGAAGATCGTCCCGTGCCAGAAGTACATCGGCAACAACACGGGCGCGGAGCCGCCCAAGAACGGCTCTGACGCCGACGGCACGTACTGCAAGTACTCCTCGTCCGACATCACCTACAAGTAGACCCCCCACGGTGAACCCGGCCGTACGAAGCGCACCCGCACGGCGCTTCGTACGGCCGCCGTGTCAGTGCCCCATGGCTCCTGCGATCTCCGCCTGGTACTGCGCGTAGGCGGCACGCAGGGCCGTACCCGGCCAGTTCGCCGGGAGGAGTTCCGGGGGCAGCACGGGGTCGGCGAGCAGATGGCGTACGACCGCGGCGAAGGCCGTGAGGAGGTCGGCGGGGCGGTCCGCCTGCGCGATGTGGGCGAGCAGGGCGTCCGCGGTGGCCGCCCAGGTGTCCAACGGCCACAGGTCCGCGGCCAGTTCGCGCGCGGGCCGGTCGGGACGGGTGGTGTAGGACTGGGTCACCGGGGCCAGGTCGTCCGGCAGGGGGCGGCTGAGGTTGGCAGGGCGCAGCCAGACGCCCTCGCGGAGTTCGGCCAGGCGCAGTGCGGTCAACCGGGCACGCAGGTCGGCGCGTTCGGCGGGGCCGCGGCCCGTCGCCGTGATGACCACCATCTCCCAGTCGCCGTCCCACGCGCGCGCGGGGGCGTCCACCGCGTCGTCCTGGCGGCGCTGGCGGGCCAGCAGACGGTCACTGAGCCGGTAGACGGCGTCGGTGCGGCGCAGGTCACCGGCGGCCACCATGCGACTGAGTGCGGCACGCAGCGTGGAGCCGCCGACACCGAAGGGCTCCACCGCGCGGACGAGCTCCTTGACCGGAAGCTCCGGCGGGTGCGTGCCCAGCAGCAGGCTCAGTACGACCGACCGCGCGGACAACGGCCGCAGGTCGACCCCGCCGGCCTGCTCCGACACGTTCATGCGCATGGGCACGTACTGTACGCGGCGCCTCCTTGTTGCATCATTGCTACGATCGCATAGAACGTGCAACATGACGGCATGGACCCGACACCCGCACCCTCGCGGCCTCAGCCGCAGTACGCCACGCACGACGTCGTCAACCAGCCCCCGCCGCTGACGCCGTACGACGCCTCCGAGGACACCGCCCTGCTGGAGGGACTGCGCCGGGAAGACGCCGGATGGGCCGAGGAAGGCGTCCGACGGCTCGGCCTGCGGGCGGGCAGCGCCCAGGCGCAGGAGTGGGGCGACATGGCCAACGCCCACGAGCCGGTGCTGCGTACCCACGACCGGTACGGCAACCGCGTCGACGAGGTCGACTTCCATCCCAGCTGGCACCACCTGCTGCGGGCCGCGGTCGCCGAGGGGCTGGCGGGTGCGCCGTGGGCCGACGACCGGCCGGGTGCCCATGTCGCCCGCACCGCGGGCGGGTTGGTGTGGGGACACACCGACGCCGGGCACGGCTGTCCGACGTCGATGACGTACGCGGCCGTGCCCGCGCTGCGCGCACAGCCGGAGCTGGCGAAGATCTACGAACCCCTGCTGACCGGCCGGGAGTACGACCCGGAGCTCCGGGTGCCGACCGAGAAGCCCGGACTGCTCGCCGGCATGGGGATGACCGAGAAGCAGGGCGGCTCCGACGTCCGCACGAACACCACCACGGCGACGCCGACGGCCGAGCCCGGCGTGTACACGCTGCGCGGGCACAAGTGGTTCACGTCGGCGCCGATGTGCGACGTGTTCCTGGTACTGGCACAGGCATCCCCTCACGGGGGAAAAGGGGCGCTGTCGTGCTTCCTGGTACCGCGGATCCTGCCCGACGGCAGCCGCAACACCTTCCGCATCCAGCGGCTCAAGGACAAGCTGGGCAACCGGTCCAACGCCTCCTCCGAGCCGGAGTTCGACGGGACGGTGGCCTGGCTGGTCGGGCCCGAGGGGCGGGGCGTCAAAACGATCATCGAGATGGTCAACTGCACGCGTCTGGACTGCGTGATGATGTCGGCCACGCTGATGCGCAAAACCCTCGTCGAGGCGGGGCACCATGCGCGCCATCGCAGCGCGTTCGGGGCCCGGCTGGTCGACCAGCCGCTGATGCGCAACGTCCTGGCCGACCTCGCGCTGGAGTCGGAGGCCGCCACGACGCTCACGCTGCGGCTGGCGGGCGCAGCGGACCGGGCGATCCGCGGGGACGCGGGTGAGGCGGCGTTCCGGCGGATCGCGACCGCCGTGGGCAAGTACTGGGTCACCAAGCGCGGTCCCGCGTTCACCGCGGAGGCGCTGGAATGCCTCGGCGGCAACGGCTACGTGGAGGAGTCGGGCATGCCCCGCCACTACCGCGAGGCTCCTCTGTTGTCGATCTGGGAGGGCTCGGGCAACGTCAACGCCCTCGACGTGCTGCGGGCGCTCAGGCGCGAACCGGGTACGGCGCAGGCCCTTTTCGATGAACTCGCCCTGGCGCGGGGCGCGGACGCCCGGCTGGACGCGGCCGTGGTCCGGCTCGAGGGCCTGCTGGCCGCCGGCTCCGAGACCGGCGCCCGCCGTCTGGTGGAGCAGATGGCCCTCGCCCTCCAGGCCTCCCTGCTGGTCCGGCACGCCCCGCCCGCGGTCGCCGACGCCTTCTGCGCCACCCGGCTGGGCGGCGACTGGGGGTACGCCTTCGGGACCCTCCCGGACGGCGCCGACGTCGACGGGATCCTGGAGCGGAGCCTTCCCGTCCCGAACTGACCGTTCTCACCTGTGAGTCACCGCTCGATTCCGCTTCGTTGTCAGTGGCGTGGTGCAGACTCGTGATCAGTTGGTGCTTCTGGCACTTCGTCCGGGGGAGGACAACGTGTTCACGGGGATCGACGAGGTCGACTGGACCTCACTGCGACACGCGTACGGCAGCGCGCGGGACGTGCCCGGGCTGCTCAGAGGGCTGGCCTCCGCGGAGACCGCCGAGCGGGCGGCGGCGCTGGACGGCATGTACGGCGCGGTGCACCACGAGGGGAACGTCTACGACTCGACGCTCGCCTGCGTTCCGTTTCTGCTCGCGCTGGCCGCCGACGAACGGGTGCGGGAGCGTGGCGGGCTGGTGGACCTGCTGGTGAGCATCGGGGAGTGCGCGAGCGCCGAGGGCGTGGCCGCGCGGGCCGGTGTGGTGGTCCGCGCGGGGGCCGCCGTCCGGGCGGGCGCCGAGGTCTTCGTCCGGCTGACCGGGGATCCGGACGCGGGAGTGCGCCGGGCGGCGGCCACGGCGGTCGTGCGGTTTCTCGACGAACCGGCGCGTGTCCTGGCCCTGTTACGGGAACGGCTCACGGTCGAGCGGAACGACCGGCTCGTGATCGCCCTCGTCGAGAACCTCGGTCACTTCGCGCGACGGCATCCCCAACAGGCCGCCCGGGCGGTGGAGCTGCTGGCCGCGCTGAGCGGTCCGCCCCACGGTCCGGGACCGCGCCTGGCCGCGCTGGGCCAGCTCGCGTCCTGCGCGCCCGAGCGGCTCCCGGCCGACCTGGTGCCGACGGTCCTCGGGCTGGTCGGGGAGCGCTCCGCGCAGCACCCCTGCCGCCCGGGGGCGGCGGGCGCGTCCGGCGTGCACTCGCTCGTCGACCGGCTACGGCGACTGCGCCCTTCGGACGAGGAGGGGACCAGGCTGCTGCGCACCCTGCACACCGCGCTCGACGACCGTCTGCCGGACCGGATCACCCTGCTGCACGGGCAGTTGACGAGCCCGGCGCCCACCGACCGGTGCAACGCCGTGCTGTTGGCCGCCGCGCTGTTCCGGGAGTGGCGGGGCGACCACAGCGCGACGGTGGCGTTGATCGCGGAGCAACTGCGCCCGGAGGAGCACGAGGACAGGGGGCGGCTCCGCGACACGGCCGTGTCCGTCCTCGCCGATCTCTTCGCGCTGGCCGCCCCGGCCGCCGACCGCCTCCACGCGCTGGTGGCCTCGCACCCCGACGAGTGGATACGGCGGTGGCGGCCCGAGGCGCCCCTGCTCGCCGGGCCGCTGCACGCGCTGGCCAGGAGCGGGGATCCACGTGCGGTGCCCGTCCTGGCCGAGGTGCTGGCCGAGCCGGTCGTCCCCCGGGACCTGGGAGCCGCCGTCGCGGACCTCGGCGCCCCGGCGGCCCCGCTCGCGCCGGCCCTGCGGCGCGCGCTCGCCGCCGTGCCCCTCGGCTCCCCCGACACGGCGACGCCCCTGCTGTCCGCGCTGCGGGCACTGCGCGACACGGAGTCACTGCCCGAGGTGGTGCGCGTGCTCGACGCCGCCCGTCGAGCCGCCCGGACCGGCCACGGGGACCGGCCCCTACGGGCCGCGATCGAGACCCTGGCTGCCTTCGGGGCCGGCGCGCGCGAGGCCGTGCCGGTCCTGCGTGGGCTGCTGGACGGCGAACACGCTCTCGCCGCGGCGGACGCCCTGTGGGCCGTCGAGGGCGACACGTCCGCCGTCCTGCACGTCCTGCTGCGGGAGTTGACGCACGAGGATCACTGGCGGCGGACCCTCGCCGCGCGCTCGCTCGAGCTGCTCGGCCCCGCGGCACACCCTGCGCTGCCCGCGCTGCGCCGGGCGATCGAGACGGGCAGCGCGGCGGAGAGGGCGGCGGCCGGATGCGCGGTCTGCCGGATCACCGGGGAGGTCGAACCGGCCGTCGGCGGGGCGCTGCGGTCCGCTTGGGCGGAACGCCCCCGGACACGCACTGCCATCGCCACCTGCCTCACCGCCCTCGGTCCCACGGCCGCGCCGCTTCGGGACCTGGCGGCGACGGAACTCGCCGGACCTCGCCGCCACACCGCCCGCCCCGGCGGACACGGCAGCCACGACATCCCGAGGGACGAGGAGCTGCTGAGGGTCTGCCGGGGGGTGGTGGAGGGCACGTAGGCGAACGGCTGCCCATGCGCACCCGGCGGGTGGGGTGGGGGTGGAGGGCCGGTGGCGATCGCGGGTGGCGGCGGCCACCTCCGCCCAGGCACGAAGTCTCCGCCCGGGCGACAAGCCTTCACGCGGCCCTCAGGCCTCCGTCCGGGTGAAACCGCAGACCGGGTCGGGTCAGCCCGTGGGGCGGCCCCACAGTGCGTCGAAGCGGGCCCAGTCCGTGTCCCACTGCTCGACGCGTCGGCGTTCCAGGCGGCCCCGTACGAAACGGCCGCCCGCGAAGGGGAGGGCCGCCGCGCCGACTCCTGCCAGGCCGCCGACGAGAGAGGCGCGCAGTCTGGCCTGGGCGGCGGTGGCCGGTTCGGTCACCAGGCGGCCCTGGCGGTCCGTCCAGACCGTGACGGGGGTGCCGGCGGCGCTGCCGGGGCCGACCCGGACCTGGCCGGCGTGCGCGGAACCGTCCGGCCCGGTCCAGCCCACCTTCGCCCACACCTGATCGCCGCTGGAGGACCCGCTCGCTGCGGCCTTGCCCGGGGCTTGCTCGGACAGTCGCCCCACGAGGGGCCGCCACTCGACGCGTTCCCGCGCCAGGCCGTGCTCGACGGACCCTGCGGTCGCCAACCCCGCCAGGACCCCGGCGAGTACGGTCAACACCCACACGCCGAGCACGACCCAGGACTCCACCGTGTCGGCGCGACGCTTGAGCGGGTTGCGCCGCCAGCGCCACAGCCACACCTTCGGACCTCGGAACGCCATCGAAGGCTTCCTCCTCGTGAGCACATGAACATCCCGGCCGCCCTCCCATACGGGGCAGGCGGGCCCGATGCTCAGGACGACTCCCTCGTCCCGACGGTCCCACGCTCCCGGCAGCCGCGCAGGCGTCCCGCCGAAAGTGGCCGATGTCATGCTGTCCTCGCCCGCCATCCCCGCTGTGACCTGCGGCGACGGCGTGTCCAGAGGTGACTGTCAGTGGCGAGGTGCAGACTGGCCGGTGTCTGGGACAAGGACGTCGAAGACACAGCGGAGGTGATCGGCATGACCGAGGTACTGCTCGCCGTGGGCACGCGCAAAGGCCTGTTCATCGGGCGCCGGCGCGGCGCCACATGGGAGTTCGACGAATCCCCCTATTTCAACGCACAGGCCATCTACTCGGTCGCCATCGACACCCGCGGCGACCGCCCGCGGCTGTTGGCCGGCGGCGACAGCGCGCACTGGGGCCCGTCGGTGTTCCACTCCGACGACCTCGGCCGAACCTGGACCGAACCGGGGAAACCGGCCGTCAAGTTCCCGCAGGACACGCAGGCCTCGTTGGAGCGGGTGTGGCAGCTGCACCCGGCGGCGGCCGAGCCGGACGTGGTGTACGCGGGCACGGAACCGGCCGCGCTGTATCGCTCGGAGGACCGCGGCGAGAGCTTCGAGCTGGTCCGCCCCCTGTGGGAGCACCCCACGCGCTCGAAGTGGGTGCCGGGCGGCGGCGGGGAGGGCCTGCACACGGTCCTCACCGACGAACGCGACCCGCAGGCGGTGACCGTGGCCGTGTCGACGGCCGGGGTGTTCCGCACGACCGACGGCGGGGCGAGCTGGGCGCCCTCCAACTCCGGTGTCTCCGCGGTGTTCCTGCCGGATCCGAACCCGGAGTTCGGCCAGTGCGTGCACAAGGTCGCGAGGGACGCCGCGAACCCGGACCGCCTCTACCTTCAGAACCACTGGGGGGTCTACCGCAGCGACGACACGGGCCGGCAGTGGACCGACATCGGCGCGGGCCTGCCCTCCACCTTCGGCTTCGCCGTCGCCGCGCACCCGACCCGCGGCGACACGGCGTACGTGTTCCCGATCAACGCCGACGCCGACCGGGTACCCGCCGACCACAGATGCCGCGTCTTCCGCACGGCGGACGCCGGCAGGAGCTGGGAGCCGCTCACGGCCGGCCTGCCGCAGGAGGACCATTACGGCACGGTCCTGCGCGACGCGCTCAGGACGGACGACGCGGACCCAGCGGGCGTGTACTTCGGCAACCGCAACGGCGAGGTGTTCGCCTCCGCCGACGACGGCGACAGCTGGCGCCAACTGGCCTCGCACCTGCCGGACGTCCTGTGCGTACGGGCCGCGGTGATCGGATGAGGCGGACCCCGCGAAAGTGACGGCCGTCCGGCCTTGGCCAACGGTTGCTCACCCACAGCACCTCCGCCAAGCAGACCGAGCAGGTCTGAGCTCACGAAAGGGGCCCGACGTCATGTCGGCCACCCCTTTCGTGCAAGGCGTACCACGAAGTCGCGTACGAGGTGGCGGACCGGCCCACGATCGCCGTCGGTATGCCTTCGCGGAGCCGCTGCGGCCAGAGCTGTCGGACCCCGTAGACGCTGACGGCCGAGGGCGGACGAAGAGACTCGGACGCGGCAGGGGCCTACGGCAGTTGCCAGTCCACCGGCTGAGCACCCTGCCGCAGCAAGAGGTCGTTGACCCTGCTGAACGGCCGTGAGCCGAAGAAACCGCGGTCCGCCGACATCGGCGAGGGATGCGCGGACTCGATCGCCGGAAGATCCCCGAGCAACGGCCGCAGATTACGCGCGTCACGCCCCCAAAGGACCGACACCAGCGGCTTCCCTCGTGCGGCCAACGCCCGGATGGCCTGCTCGGTGACCTCCTCCCAGCCCTTGCCACGGTGCGCGGCCGGCTTGCGCGGGGCCGTCGTCAACGCCCTGTTGAGCAACAGCACACCCTGCTGCGTCCACGGCGTCAGATCACCGTTGGACGGCCTGGGCAGCCCCAGGTCGGAGTGCATCTCCCGGAAGATGTTCTCCAGGCTCCCCGGCAGCGAACGCACCTCGGGCGCCACCGCGAAACTCAACCCGATCGCCATCCCCGGTGTGGGATAGGGATCCTGGCCGACGATCAGGACGCGGACGTCGTCGAAGGGCTGCTGGAAGGCCCTCAGGACGTTCGCCCCGGCCGGAAGATAGGTCCGGCCCGCAGCTATCTCGGCCCGGAGGAAGTCCCCCATGGCCGCGATACGTTCGGCCACAGGTTCCAGAGCCTTCGCCCAGCCTGCTTCGACAAGTTCATGCAAGGGTCGTGGTGCCACGACGCGCCACTCTACTGGCACGCGCCGCGCCCCTGCACAAGCGGAGAAACCCCGCACGCGGACGCCGTCCCTCGGCACTACCCTTCCTTCTCGCCAAGGTCTTCGAGCCGGTCACAGGGAAGGAGCGGAGCATGTCGCCTCCGGTGATCGAGCCACTCCCTCCCCGAAACGCAGATCCTGACCGTCAGGGCGCACCGGCGCCTGCCGTGACCGCCGACGCCGGTCCCGGCGACGACACCGCCACCGCCTCCAGCACCGCGACCGGCTCCCCGTACGGCTCCGACTCCCGGTCCGGCATCCTCGCCGTGGATTCGGGTGGTTCCGGGCTGCGGGTCGCGCTGGGAACCGCCGAGCGGGGGGTCCTGGGCCGACGCTCGTCCGAGGTGCCCGTGCGCACCGGCGCGCGGGGCATCGACCCGGGCCATCTCATGGCGCACCTCGCGCCACTGGTCCGGGCGTTGACGGAGGAGACCGGTGCCCCGACGCCGGCCACGGCCGTCGTGGGCGCGGCCGGGTTCAGCACGCTGGGCGACGCCCTGCGGGCGGAGCTTCCGGGCGCGCTGGCGCGGGAGTTCGGGGTCCGTACGACCGCGCTCGCCGCCGACGCCGTCACCGCCTATGTCGGTGCGCTCGGAGCGCGGCCGGGTGCGGTGGTGGCGGCCGGCACGGGTCTGATCGCGATCGGCACGGATCTGACGGCGTGGCGGCGGGCGGACGGGTGGGGTCATCTGCTCGGTGACTGCGGGGGTGGCGCCTGGATCGGCCGGGCGGGGCTGGAAGCCGCCCTGCGCGCGTACGACGGGCGTCCCGGCGGGTCCGCTCCGCTCCTGGCCCGCGCCGAGGAGCGGTTCGGCCCGATGCCCGGCCTGCCCGGCCTGCTCTACCCTCGCGCGGACCGCCCGGCCGTCCTCGCCTCCTTCGCGCCGCACGTGGCCGGTTGCGCCCAGGACGACCCGGTCGCCGCCGGCATCCTGCGTGCGGCGGCCGGGCACCTGGCCGAGTCGGCCGCCGCCGTCTGTCCGCGCGGCGGGGAGCCCCGGATCGCCCTCACCGGGGGCCTGTTCAGGATCGGCGACCCTCTCCTCGTCCCCCTGGAGGGCGAATTGGCGAGACGGCTGCCGCACGCCCGGCGGGTGCCCGCCGATGGCGATCCGCTGGACGGCGCCGTGCGCATCGCCATCGCTCTGGCAACGGGCACGCTCACGCTGCCGGGCGAGGACACGCTGCTGTCGGTGGTGCACCAGACGTAATGCATCGGGCGTAGGGAACGTACGTGGCGGTCCAAAAGCGGGGATTACCCCCTTCGAGGGCAAGTCGCCCGGAAAACACGCTGATCACTTCTGATCCGTACGTAACTCATCAGACAAAACCGGACGGATACCGCTCACCTGCACCCTCCCCGAACAGGGGAGCCCAGGAAGCCAGTAACATGCCTCGCCATGAGCTCCCCCACTGGGCCCGCGTCCGGCCTGCCAGTACGAATGCCGCGACCTCGCCAGCCCGGGCGGCACCGCCGACCCGAGCCCCTGGCGGCTCCTGAGGGCGCGCCCGCCCTCGTTCTCGCGGTGCCGGGTACGCCGAGTGCCGCCACCCGCGGCCTCGCCGAGGAGATCGTGAGCATCGCCCGCTCCGAGCTCCCCGGCCTGGACGCGCGCATCGGCTATCTCGACGGGGACGACACCGACTTCCCCACCCTGCAGTCCGTGCTCGTGTACGCCGCCGAGGAGCGCACCGCCCGCTTCGAGCAGGCCCGTGCCGCCGGTCTGGACGTCAACGAGCCCGACGGCCCGGTCGCCGTCGTCGTGCCGCTGCTGGCCGGCCCCGACAGCGCGCTGCTGCGCCAGGTCCGCCAGGCCGTCATGGAGAGCCGGATCGCGGCCGAACTGACCGATGTGCTCGGCCCGCACCCGCTGCTCGCGGAGGCGCTGCACGTGCGGCTGTCCGAGGCCGGTCTGGCCCGCGCGGACCGCGCCCGGCTGTTCACCGTGGCGACGGCCGCGGACGGCATCATCCTGGCCTCCGTGGGCGGCGAGGAAGCCGTGCAGGCGGCCGGGATCACCGGCATGCTGCTCGCCGCGCGCCTCGCCGTGCCGGTGATGGCCGCGGCCCTCGACCAGGAGGGGTCCATCGCCTCCGTCGCCGAGCAGCTGCGTTCCTCCGGCTCCCAGCAACTGGCGCTGGCTCCGTACCTGATCGGCCCGGAGATCGACGCCACGCTGATCGAGGAGGCGGCCAAGGAGGCGGGCTGCGCCGCCGCCGAGGCGCTCGGCCCGTACCCGGCCATCGGCAAGCTCGCGCTGGCCAAGTACACGACCGCTCTCGGCATCGCCCCTCCGCAGCCGCAGGGCGCGCCGGTCCGTTGATCCAACCGTTGGGACGCAGTACGACCCAAAGGGTCCGCACCGGCTGAGGAGCGGGCCCTTCGTCGTGCGGACGGCCGGGGCGGAACATGCCATTGACGCGGGGTGTGGCCCACGCATCCGCGCCGATACAGGATCTGCGGCTCGCCTGCGGCCTGATCCGCCGGACAGGCCTACCCGAGGACCACACAGGACGCCGCCGGGACCGCGATCGAGCCGCCGCGTCGGGGCAGGCCGGTGGCCGGATCCAGGGTGAACCAGGTGACGTCGCCGGAATGCTCGTTCGCGACGTAGAGGAAGCCGCCCGACCCGTCGACGGCGACGGCCCGCGGCCAGTGCCCGGCGCAGGGCACCGTCCCGACCAGCCGCAGGGCCTCCCCCTCGCCCTCCACGGCGAACACGGAGAGCACGTCCTCGCCACGGGTGGCGGTCCAGACGAACCTGCCGTCGGGCGAGACGACGAGACCCGAGGGGTAGGCGTCCCCGTCCGGCGCGCCGGGCAGTACCGCCGCCTCGGCCATCGGCTTCAGTGAGCCGTCGGAGGCGTCCCAGCGGCAGACGGTGACGGTCGGGGTGAGTTCGTTGACGACGTAGGCGTATCCGCCGCCCGGGTGGAAGGCCAGGTGGCGCGGTCCGGAGCCGGGGCGGAGCGCGTGCTCCCGGTGCAGGACGGGGCTGCCGTCGCGCAGGGCGCAGACCCGCACGGAATCCGTCCCGAGGTCCACGCTGACCGCCCAGCGGCCGCTCGGGTCGGGCTGCACCTGGTGGGCGTGCGGGCCCTGCTGGCGACGCGTGTGCGGGCCCGAACCGGTGTGCCGCAGGACGCCGGAGGCGACGCGGGCGAGGGTGCCGTCCGGGCGGAGCGGGACGGCGGTGACGCTGCCGGAGCCGTAGTTGGCGGTGAGGACGTGGCCGTCGAACACGCTGAGGTGGGTGGGCCCGCTGCCGCCGATGGGCACGGGTGGCCCGGCCTGCTCCGGCACGTCGCCCGTGACGCAGTAGGCGGCCACCGCGCCGTCGGCCGTCTCGCTGACCGCGTACAGCGTGTCCCCGGCGGCCGACAGCGCCAGATAGGAGGGGTCGGGGACGCCGTTCACACTGCTCAGGACGGTCAGCGCGCCGCTGTCCGGGTCCACGGCGGCGGCCACGATCCCGGGCCCTCCCGCCGCCGTGAACGAGCCGATGAACGCCCGCCGTCGCCTTCCGCCGAGGTCTGCCACCGCTGTCCCCTCCCGGGTCGCCGCTGTCGCTGCTGACGCTGCTGCTCGGGGTGACGGTAGCAGTCGATCACGAGCGGTCTAGACCAGGCACGCTCGCTCGTCCACGCCGGTGCTCCCGGGAACGCGCCGGATCCGGGCGGCGAGCTCCGCGCCGGGAGGGCCGCGCCCGCTCAGGCGCCGAGCGAGACCCGGTGGGATCCGCGCAGGGGCACGGCGAGTTCGAGAAGTGCCTGTTCCAGGGCGTGGAGATGGGCCAGTACCGGCTCGGCCGGCGCGCGGTGCGGCGCGGCGGCGAACTCCGCGGGGTGGCGCGGTCCGTCGGGCGGCGGGGCGGTGAGCGCCTCGACGGCGGCCTCCACGCGCCAGCAGGCGGCGACGAGCCGGGCGTCGTGCGAGGCCTCGGGGTCCGCGGCGACCGAGGACAGTCCGCGCACCTCGCGGGCGCAGTCGTCGAGCAGCGCGAGGACACGCCGGGCCCGGCCCTTGCGGGCCCGAAGCGGGCTGAGCGGATGCACCAGCGGCGCCAGGGACTGCCGGACCCGGGCCAGGATCTGCTCCAGCTCGGCCACCCGCCGGGCCGGGTCCGCCGTCGGGGAACCGGCGAGCCGGGCGGCGGCCTCTGCGGTACAGGTGTGCACGCAGCGCAGGGCACGCTCCACCCACGCGTCGGTGACGGAGTGCGTGGTCACCGGGAGCACCAGCAGCACCGCCAGTACGGCGCCCAGCGCCCCCACGGCCGTCTCGGTCACCCGGAGGGCGAGCAGGGCCGGGTCGAGCAGGCCGAGCAGCCCGTACAGCGCGCTGGCCATGACCGTGACGGCGAGCATCATCCACGTGTAGGAGACGGCGGCGGAGTAGAAGATCCCGAAGACGGCGAGCGCGACGATCACGGCGGTCGCCACCGGCTCCCCGTGCAGGGGCAGGGCCACGACCAGGCCCAGCACGATGCCGATGACGGTCCCGAGGAACCGCCGGAAGCCCCGTATCAGCGTCTCGCCGCGCGAGGTGGTGTTGACGAACACCCACCACGTGGCGCCCACCGCCCAGTACCACCGCTGGTCGGACAGCGCCTGCCCGACGACGAGGGCGATCCCGGCGCCCGCGGTCGCCTGTATCGCCTGCCGGGTCGTGATCCGCGCCAGCCCCGTACCGCCGGCCGGCGGGGCGACGGCGGCCACCGGCGCCGGCTGCCGCCGCTCGTAGCACCACACCCCGAACCGCATCGCCGACGACGCCGCCAACGACGTCAGCACCGCCGCGTACAGCTCCGGCAGCCGGCCGGGGACGGTGTGCAGGAACTGCGCGGCGAAGAAGGTCATGAACGCGAACACGCCGAGCGAGTGCCCGCGCGGCCCCCAGCGCCGTGCGTACGCGCCGGCCCCCACGACGGCGAGGAAGGCCAGGTCGCGGGCGACGGGCAGCTCGTGCAGGACGGCCGCGAGAGCGAGCACCGGCAGCCCGACGACCGGGAGCAGAGCGGTCGTCACGGCCTGCGCGCGCACCGTCGCGTCGGTCACCGTGAACAGAGCGAGCAGAGCGGCCAGACCTCCGGTGATCGCCGCCGTCAGCGAAAGCCCGGCCAGACCGCACAGTGCGACGGCGAGCCCGATACCCAGCACGGCCCGGGAGGCGAACCGCAGCCGCGCACGCCCCGGATCCGGTGCCACGAAAGCCCTCTTCAGCAAGCTGCCCCGCCCTTTCCCCACCCTCGTGCACCGCGACATCGGGCGCGGCATGAGATGCGACATGAGAAAGGCGCCGCGGAGTCCGCAGCGCCATCGATACGACCATCTCAGCACCTGGAGGACTGGTGGTTCAACAGGGGATGAAAATACTGGTCCAATGGCTCAGCGAGGACGTGGCTTCCACCGCCATCGGCCGGCCAACGGCCCACTCGTCTCAATGCCCCAGTCCGGCTCCTCCGTCGACCGGGATCACGGCCCCGCGCACGTAGCCGGCGCCGGCCAGGAACGCCACCGCGTCGGCGACCTCGTCGGGGTGGGCCAGGCGGCCGGCCGGGGTGCGGCCGAGCAGGTTCCGGCGCTGCTCCTCGGTCAGCGCGCGGCTCATGTCCGTCTCGGTCAGGCCGGGAGCCACCACGTTGCAGGTGATGTCCCGGGCACCGAGTTCATGGGTCAGTGACCGGGCGAAACCGACCAGCCCCGCCTTCGCCGCCGCGTAGTTGGTCTGCCCGGCGGCGCCGTGCAGTGCCGCCGTGGAGGAGATCAGCACGATCCGGCCGTGGCCCTGCCGTAGCATCCCGCGCACCGCGCGCCGGGCGACCCGGAAGGCTCCGGTGAGGTTGGTGTCGATCACGGAGGTGAAGTCCTCCTCACTCATCCGCACCAGCAGCCGGTCGCTGGTGAGCCCCGCGTTGGCCACCAGGACGGTGACCGGCCCGTGGGCGGCCTCGGCCTCCTTGAAGGCCTGGTCCACCTGCTCACCGTCCGTCACGTCGCACCGTACGGCGAGGAGGCGGTCGGCGGCGGGTGGCCCGTCACCGCGGTGGGTGACCGCGACCCGGTCTCCCGCCGCGGCGAAGCGCCGGGCTATGGCCAGCCCGATCCCCCTGTTCCCGCCGGTCACGAAGACCGACCGCGCGGCGGCCCGATCGCCGCTTCCTGGCATTTCATTCATTTCGTGTCCCTGTCCTTTCGGTTCCCTCCGGTCTCGCCGTCGGCCTTCCGTGCGCGCAGCCCCACGGCGGCCACGACGAACCCGACGAAGGCGAGTACGGCGGTCCAGAACGTGGCCGCGTACATGGCGTCGAGGAAGGCGCGGTCGGCCGCGGCGGCCAGTTCGGGCAGCCGCAGCGAACCGGCCAGTGAGCGGGCCGCCTCGGCCGAGGTGCGGGCCTGGTCCCGCGCGGCCGGGGAGAGCTCCCCCGGACCGCCGGGCAGCGTGGCGTCCGCCATGCGGTCCCGGTACACGGCGGAGAGGATCGAACCGGCCATCGCCACCCCGAGCGTCCCGCCCACCTGCCGGGTGACGCTGTTGACGGCCGATCCGGCGCCCGCGAGCTGCGGTGGCACCCCGCTCATCATCACGGCCGTGACCGGTGTGCCGACCAGGCCCATGCCGAACCCCTGCACCCACAGCAAGGTGACGACGACCGGGATCGGGGTGCCCGCGTCGAACCACAGGTAGCCGACGTAGGTGGCCGCCGTGGCCAGGACTCCGGCCGCGACCGTCCAGCGGGCCGACAGCAGCCTGCTCATCGCCGGGGACGCCTGGCTGCCCAGGACGATGCCGACGGCGGCGGCGATCATCACGGTGCCGGCGTCGGCCGGGGAGAGCCCGCGGGGCCCCTGGAGATAGAAGGCCGCGTAGAACAGGTGCCCGGCCAGTGCCATGAACGCGATCAGCAGCACCACGCTTCCGGCCGTGAACCCGGGCTGCCGGAAGAGCCGCAGGTCCAGGCTGGGCGCCGGGGACCTGCGCTGACCGGCCACGAAGGCGGTGAGCAGCGCGCCGCCCAGGACGAGGGGCAGCAGGACGTGGAGCCCGTGCGCGCTCCGGCCGTTGCCGAGCTCGATGACGCCGTAGACCACGCCGCCGAGGCCGAGGACCGACAGCGCGAGGCCCGGCAGGTCGAGCACCCTGCGCCTGGGGCCCTTCAGCGCGGGCACCACGGCCACCACGCCGGCCAGACACAGGGCCACGATCGGCACGTTGACCAGGAAGACCGAACCCCACCAGAAGTGGCTGAGCAGTGCTCCGCCCACGACCGGGCCGACGGCCACGCCCAGACCGCTGGACGAGCTCCAGATGGCGATGGCGCGGGTGCGTTTCTCCTCAGGGGTGCTCTGAACGATCACCGAGAGGGTCGCCGGCATCAGCAGCGCGCTGCCCGCGCCCATGAAGGCGCGCGCCACGATCAGCCAGGCCGCGTTCCCGGCGAACGCGCCGGCCCCGGAGGCGGCGCCGAACAGCGCCAGTCCGGCGAGGAGTGTGGTCCGCGGGCCGAAGCGGTCGGCGAGCGCGCCGCCCGCGAAGAGGGTGCCGGCGAAGACCAGGGTGTAGGCGCTCGCCACCCACTCCAGCTCGGCGGGGGTCGCGCCCAGTCCCTCGGCCGGGTCGGCCAGCGTGGTGACCGCGACGTTGAGGATCGAGGTGTCCAGCCAGATCAGCATCTGGGCGCAGACGACGACCAGGAGGACGGGCCAGGACCGGGGGGCCGCGACCGGTGTCCTGGCCTCTTCGGTGCGGCTCACGGCGCTCACCGGGCGCCCCCTTCGCGCGTCGGGACGGTGACGTCGGCATCCCCGTATCCGCCCACGTATCCGCGCCCGTATCCGCGCAGTGCCCGCTCGACCAACGCGTCGGCCGCGCCCGTGTACCGGGCCGGGTCGAGGAGTTCCGCGAGCCGGTCCGGGGTGAAGCGGGCCGACAGTTCGGGATGGGCGGACAGCACCTCGGCGAGGGGACGTCCGCTGCCGTCGGCCTCGGCCGCGGCGGCGGTCAGCAGCTTCTTCGCCCGCGCCCTGCCGAGCGCCGGGGCGAGCGCCGCCGTCAGCCGTTCGGTGAGGATGGCGCCGCCGGTCAGTTCCAGGTTGGCGCGCATCCGGTCCGGGTGGACGACCAGCCCCTCCGCGAGCTCCACGGCGGTGTGCGCGGCACCGCCCGTCAGGCGCAGCGCCTCCCGGAGCGGCTGCCACTCGGCGTGCCACGCCCCGGCGGGCCGCTCGTCCTCGGCGAGCATGCACTGGGCGAGGACGAGGGCGTGCGCGGGGACCTGCCGGGCGGCCGACACGATGAGCGTGGCGAGCGCGGGATTACGCTTCTGCGGCATGGCGGAGGAGGCCCCGCGCCCGGCGGCCACCGGCTCGGACACCTCACCGATCTCGGTGCGCGAGAGCGTCTGCACATCGAGCGCGAACTTCCCGAGCGCCCCGGTGACCAACTGGAGCACCGCCCCCAGGTCCGCGACGGGCGTGCGCGCGGTGTGCCAGGGGATCACCGGTTCGGCCAGGTCGAGCGCCTGCGCGAACGGCCTCAGCAGTTCCACCGCGTCCTCGCTCTTCCCGCCGTCCAGTGCCGCGTACTCGCCGTACGCGGCGAGGGTGCCGGCCGCGCCGCCGAGCTGGGCCGGGAGGGCGGACGCGAGCGCCCGTACGCGGGCCAGGGCGTCGGCGACCAGCTGGAGCCAGCCGGCCGCCTTGAGACCGAGGGTGGTGGGCACCGCGTGCTGGGTCAGGGTGCGCCCGGCCAGCACGGTGTGGCGGTGGGTGGCGGCCAGCGTGGCGAGGGCGGCGCGGACGCGTTCCAGGTCGGCGGCGATCAGGGCGAGCACCCGGCGGGCGACCAGCATGGCCGCCGAGTCGAGGATGTCCTGGCTGGTGGATCCGCGGTGCACGTACTCGGCCGCGGCCGGCTCCTGGGCGGCGACCACCTCGGTGAAGGCGGTGACCAGTGCGACCACCGGGTTGGCCGTGGCCCGTGCCGCGCGGGCGAGGGCGACCGGGTCCAGCCGGTCCGCACGGGCCGCCGAGGCGATCGCCTCCGCCGCGGCGGCCGGGGTGAGCCCGACGGCGCACTGGGCCCGCACCAGGGCCACTTCGGCGTCCAGCATGGCCTGGAGCCACGCCTCGTCGGTCACCTCGGCCGCGGCCGGCGTGTCCGCCCAGGTGGGGGCGAGCAGGCCCGCGTCGGTGCCCACGGACAGCGCGTTCACGCTCATCGACTCCCTACGTTCCCTGTGTCTCATGTCTGATGTGTCGTCAAAGAAGCGGAGAGCGACGGCGCTTCGGCCGCCGGAAGCAGCAGGACCGCCCGTGCGATCGCGTCGGAGTCCTCCAGCGTCACCGAGCCGACGCCGGGCCTGACCCCGACCGCCGTCACCCAGCGCACTCCCTCCGTCGGCACGCCGAACGCGTACCGGCGCGGGTGCGCCCGGCCCGCCGCGTCCACCAGCCGGGGCGGGCCGCCGGTCACGGCCAGCCCGCCCGTCTCGTGACCGCCCAGCCGGTACGGAACGCAGGCACCGGCCGCGAGAAGCGCCCTGAGCAGGGGGTTGGCGCTGCGCCGCAGGTCGACGTCGGGCAGCCGTGCCTCGATCAGCGCGCCGACCCGCACCGGCGGCTCGGACACCAGTTCCGCGTCCACCAGGAATCCTCGCTCGCTCGCGGAGGGCCGTACCCGCATCCCCGGACCTACGACGTGCAGCGTCCCGGCCTCGACCAGCGCGATCAGCTGCTCGATCCGGAAGGCCGGCGGCCCGATCGAGGTGAAGGCGTTCAACGGCGTGTACCAGCCGGCCAGTTCGCCGGCGTACGACTCGCCGGAGACGCCACCGTGGTCGACCGCCAGCCTGATCTCGTTGCGCAGGTCCCGCAGGGCGTCCAGCGCTGCCTTCAGCGGCCCGTTCACGTTGCCCAGCCTGGCCTCGGCGAGATCCCGCCGCAGGTACTCCAGCAGCCAGTTCCGGAAGTCGTCGCGGCCGGCGAAGGCGCGCTCGCCGTACGGGCGCTCGATCCGCTGCCAGTTCCACCGCTCGCCGCGCGGCACGGCGTACCGGTCCAGCAGGTCCTCCTCGGGACACCGGCCCGCGAGCGTGAGCCGTACGAACTCCTCGGCGGCCCAGGTCCCGTGGGCGGCCCGGATCCACGCCCGGTGGTAGACGGTGCGCACCTCACGGTCGATCAGCGGCCAGATCCCCTCGCGGAAGGTGACGGGCCGTCCGTCGTCCGCGCGCCGACGCAGCCCGGCGATGATCTCCTGGGTCAGGAAGCGGGGGTGGTGGCGGCCGAACGCGCCCTTCTCGTTCTCGCCCCGGGCGTGGTACGGCACACCGCGCCGCGAACCGGCGTACAGCATCGGCTCGTTGCCGCTCGGGAGGTACACGAGGCCGGTCTCGCTCTCCTTGAACGTGCCGCCGCGGCCCTCGGTGAGCAGTGCCAGGTGGTCGAAGAAGTTCAGCCCGAGGCCGCGCAGGACGACCGGTGTGCCCGGCGCGATCCCCTCCAGTGCGGCGTCCGCCGGGTTGCCGGGCCCCACGTAGGTGAGACCGTGCCGGGCGGCGAAGTCGGCCGGCTCGCGTTCGTCCCGGTCGGGGACCAGCTCCCCGTGGCCGAGGGCCAGCACCACCGAGTCCATCCCGGCCAGCCGGACGCCGTTCTCCAGCGTCACCGTCTGCCGCCCGTCGGAGGCGTCGTCCAGCGCGACCGCGGTCGACCGGTGCGTGTGGACCGTCACCTCCTCGGGCGCGGTGCGTAACAGGTGCCGGAACACCCACTCCAGGTAGTGGCCGTGGAAAGCCCGGGTCGGATAGGTGTCCGGGCCGAGCCGCCGCGCCTCGTCCAGGACCCGGTCCGGGTGGTCGCCGGTGCCCTGCGCGATCATGCGCGCCCACGCGTACAGGCTGGGCCCCGCTACGGACGGGCCCACGCAGTCCACACTGTCGTCGGTGAACAGGGTCACCTGGGAGGCGACCGTGTTCATCAGCAGCTCGCCCGGCTGACCGGTGCGCCACACCGCGCCCGGACCGGGCGGGTACGGGTCCACGAGGTGCACCGCGACCGGCCGGCCGGTGCCTGCCGCGTTGGCACAGATCCGCTCCAGGACGGAGAGCCCGCGCGGACCGGCGCCGACGACACCGATCGCGAGGGCGCCCCCGGTTCCTGCCCGCCCGGTCCGAGCCGTCCGTCCTGACTGTCCTGACCGTCCTGTCATTCCCGGCCCAGCCCGTCGCGCCAGCTCGGCCGCTGCGGCTTCCAGCCGAGCGTCGTACGGGCCCGGTCGCCCGCCGCTCCGCGTGCCGTGGTGAGCTGATGGGTCATGAACCAGCCCAGCAGCCGGGGCGCGAGTGCCGCCGGGATCGTGCGCGGGGGCGGGGCGCCGAGCGTGCGGGCGTAGTGCGGCAGCCACTGGGCGGCCGGGGCCGGTTCGTCGTCCGTCACGTGGAGGACACCGGTGGCCTCCGACTCGACGGCGGCGACGGCCGCTCCCACGGCGTCCTCCACATGCAGGAAGGACGTGATTCCGGCCCCGCCCTCGGGCAGCGGGAACTTCCCGGCCAGCACGCGCTGCCCGGTCCCGCCGTCCCGGGCGTACGCGGTGCCGGGGCCGTACAGGGTGCCGTACCGCAGCACCAGGCCCGCGAGGTCGGGGCCGCCGTCCAGGACCAGCCGCTCCAGTTCGGCGGCGGCCCGTACGGTGGCGGCCCAGCCCGGGTCCGGGGCGTCCACGTACAGCGGCGCGTCCTCGTCGAGGACCGCGGGCCCGGCGGGGGCGGCGGCGAAGGCGATGGACTGTGCGACCAGCCGTCGGGCACCGGCCGCCCGGGCCGCCTCGACCAGATGGGCCGTGCCCTCGGTGCGCAGCCGCGCGGTCTGCGCGAAGGCTTCCGGAGGGTCGTCGCGCAGCAGGCGCAGCGCCGACAACTGGTGGACGACCACCTCGGGCCGGACGGCCGACACCGCCGACAGCACGGCCTCGCGGTCGAGGGCGTCGGCGACGACGACCTCGTCCGCGTCCGGGGCGTCGGCCCGGGACCGCTCACGCACCAGCGCGCCGACCTGGTGGCCGCGCGCTCGCAGGGCGCCCACCAGCGGACGTCCGACCACTCCGGTGGCCCCGGCGACGAGTATCCGCACGGCTCAGCCCTCCGTCGTGGACGGGGCGGGGGTGGCGACCCGCATCAGCAGACGGCACGCCTTGTCGCCGTCGCGCAGACAGCTCTCGGCCCGGTTCTCCGTCAGAGTCACCCCGAGCCCCTCGGACCAGCCGGCGTGGATGTCGGTGCACGGACACCGGTAGCCGTCCAGCGAACCGGCCATCCGCACCATGGTCACGGCGAAGTTCCGCCGCAACGTGAGCACGATGGTGTCGTCGCCCTCCACCTCGGTGGAGGCGTTGCGCAGTTCCGGCGGGAACATCCGGTCACCGCACTCGTCGTAGCGGCGGCGCAGCTCCTCCAGGTCCTTGCCGGTGTCCCCGCTGTCGGGGAGCGCACCGCAGAGGCGGGTCACGCGCTGGGCCACGTGCAGGGCGACCTTGCGCAGGGCCTCGGCGTTGATCTCGTTCGCGGCCTGCTGTCCGAAACGCGCGGCCACCCCCTGGTACCAGTGGGCGTCGTGTTGCCACCACAGCCGGTACGCCTCCCCCGCCCGGGCGCGGTGGTTGACGCCGTCGGTGTCCGTGTTCGTGCTCATGCGTGCTGCTCCTTGGCGGCGAACCTGTCGCGCATCACTCGTTTGAGAACCTTGCCGGTGGCGCCCTTGGCCACGTCGTCCGGCTTCATCCGCAGGGCCCGGGTCACCGGCGGGAATCCGGCGCCCGCCAGGACGGTGTTGACCCGCCCGGTCCACACCTCGTCCCTGTCGTCGCCGTCGTCGCCGCTCTCCTCGCCGTTCTCGTCTGCGAGTTGGAGCAGCGCGTACGCCTCGGCCTCCCCGTCGCCGTCCCAGTCCGCCCGGACGCCGTCCGGAGCGACGCCGACGACCGTGCAGTCGGCCAGTTCGGGCAGTTCGGCCAGGAGGAGTTCCTCGGTGCGGGTGCTGAAGACGATCCCGTCGCGGGTGCGGACGGTGTCCGGTGCCCGGTCGAGGTGGTAGAAGTTGCCGTCCTCGTCCTGGTGGGCGAGGTCCCCGGTGAGCCAGTAGCCGCCGAGCCGCATCCGGTTCCAGGTCAGCGAGTCGTTCCAGTAACCGGGCGTGAGGGTCGGCGACTTCAGGCCGAGGCGGCCGATCCGCCCCGGCGGCAGCGGGGTGCCGTCCTCGGCGAGCACGGCGGCCTCGGCGAAACTGATCGGCTTGCCCACGCAGCGCGAGTAGGCCGAGGTGTCCTTGGTGTGCCGGTTGTGGAAGACGGAGTAGCCGGCCTCCGAGGAGCCGAGCCCGTCCACGAAGACCGAGCCGTCCACCCGGACGCGGCTCAGGTCCCGGCGGATCTCCAGGTGGCTGCCGTGCCGGACGAGGGCCCTGATGTGCGCCTCGTGCGCCGCGTCGCCGGTGTTGAACCACACCTGCACGCTGGACAGGTCACGGCTCGTCAGGTCCTCGGCGGCCATCTCGCCGAACGTGCCGGCGAAGGCCAGCACGGTGGTCGGCCGGAACTCCTCGACGGCGTCGAGCACTTCGCCGCCGCGCTGGCTGGAGAGGAGTTTGATGTCGGTGCGCAGCAGCAGGCAGTAGAGCAGCGTGGCCACCATGGCGTTGTGCGCGCCCGGCAGCCCGACCAGGGTGCGCTCCATGTCGGTGCCGGTGGAGTAGCGCAGCCGGTGCAACTGCGCGTACATCAGCGTGCGGTGGGTGTGCGGCACGCCCTTGGGCATGCCGGTGGTGCCGGAGGAGTGCGAGATGAGCACCGGGTCGGTCGGGTGGTGTCGGTAGGGGTACGCCGCCGGCAGCGACGCGCGGTGCTCGGGGCGGATGTCGTCGGCGGTGACGCGGAAGCCGAGCCCGGAGTCCGCCAGTACCTCCCGGTGGGCGCGGTCCGTGAACGCGCCGACCGCGCCCTGCCGGCGTACGTACTCCCCGGCGATCTCCGGGGCCAGATTGCCGTTGACGAACGAGGGAATCGCGCCGAGGGAGGTCAGCGCCAGGAAGTTCACCGCGAACTCGGCGCTGGAGGAGGAGTGGACGGCGACCGGGTCGCGGGGCCGCACGCCCTGTGCGGCGTACCAGCCCGCGTACGTCTCGACGACCTCGTGCAGCCGTCCGAGCGTCAGCGCCTCGGGGCGGCTGCCGTCCGGCGCGTGCCAGCCGCCGTCCGTGCGCAGCACGGTTTCGTCGAGCGGACGGCCGTACGCCTTCAGTCGCTCCAGGACGTTGCCGGCGCCCAGTTCGGTGTCGGAGCAGATCCGTGCCCGCTCCTGCCTACTGATGAGCATGGGGGTCGCTCTCGTTTCTGTCGGCGGTGAGGAGGAAGGCGCAGGGCACGAGGCGGTGGCTGCCGCCGTCCCGCAGCAGCCTCCGGTGGGCGGCTGCCAGATCGAACAGGCCCTGGACGCTTCCGGGATGCCGGAGGTCGTCGCCGTACGGGGGAACCCTGTCCCAGGCGACGGTCACCGGTGCGCCGGCGTCGGCACGGCCGAGCAGCACCGCCGCCGCGAGGCCCGCGGACGCGGGGAGGTCGGGCACCGGACGGCCGCTGTCGGCGGTCAGTTCCCGGTGCACTGCCGTCGTCCGCGCGCCGCCGCCGAGTTCCACGCCCAGTACCAGGACGCGGTCCAGTTCCGGGTCCTCCAGCAACAGGTCGGCCAGGGCGAGGAGTTCGGCCACCGGGTCGTCGAAGGTGGAGACGCTGAACATCTGCCCCGTGATCCCGAACTCCCGGCTGGTGTGACCCAGTACGGAGTTGGGGGTGGCCTGCATGAACAGCAGCGGGTTGTGCACCTTCCCGGAGACCACGCGGCTGCTGGCCAGGTCGGCGGTGGTGGTGTCACCGGCCAGGCTGGCCAGCGCCACCGCGGTGCGTGTGCCGTCGCCGGGCCGCTCGGTCAGACACCGGCGGCTCACCTCGTAGGCGAGCGGGCTGAAGGCGGACTCCACGAAGCCGGGCAGCCTGGGCAGCGCGATGTCGTCGTCGCGCCCGGTGCCGTGGGTGGCCGTGGCCGTGGCGAGGACGCCGAGCGCGGAGCGCGACAGGGGCTTGGTCGTCACGGCCGCTCCAGGAGAAGTGCGGTGTTGGCTCCCCCGAAGGCGGCGTTGATGGTGAGGGCCCGGCGCAGATCGGCCTGGCGCGGCCGGTTCGGCACGTAGTCGAGGTCGCACTCCGGGTCCGGCGCGGTGTATCCGGCGGTCGGCGGCAGGACGCCGTCCGTCAGCGCCAGCAGCGTGATCAGGAACTCCACGACGCCCGCCGCCTCCAGGAGGTGGCCGGTGGTGCTCTTGGTGGAGCTGACCGGGATCGACTCCGCCCGTTCGGGGAAGGCCGCCCGCAGCCCGCGGGTCTCGGCCCCGTCGTTGTACCTGGTGCCCGTGCCGTGGGCGTTGACGTAGCCGAGGGCCGCTCCCTCCGGGTCACCGGCGAGCCGAGTGGCCTGCCGTGCCGCCCGGGCGAGGCCGGCGCCCTCAGGGTGGGGCTGGGCGATGTGGTGGGCGTCCGTCGCCGCGCCCCAGCCGACCACGGAGGCCAGCGGCCGGGCACCGCGGCGCCGGGCGTGCTCGGCGGACTCGAGCACGACGACCGCCACCCCGTCACCCAGCAGCAGTCCGCTGCGGTCGGCGCTGAACGGGCGGACCATGCCGTCCCGGGACAGCGCCCGCCCGGAGTCGAACTTCCCGAAGGTCTCCTCCTCCACGAGGTAACCGCCCGCGCAGACCGCCACGTCGGTCCGCCCGGAGGAGATCAGCCGGCAGGCGTGGACGATCGCGGCGGCCGAGGCGACACAGGCGTTGGTGAAGGTCAGCCGCGGCCCGCTCAGCGCGAACTCCGCGGCCAGCAGTTCGGCCAGCTGAGCGGGGACGGCGTCGGACAACGGCACCTTCCCGGCGGTCGGCGCACCCGCCTCGGTCCGCCAGTACCGCGTGACGGCGGTGTGGTCACCGGCGATGCCGAGCAGGACCGCGGCCTGCGTGCCCAGGCGCAGGCCCGCCATGTCGAGGGCCCGCGCACCGCACCGGGAGAGCGCGTGGCGCAGTGCCCAGTCCTCGACCGCGTCGGGGCCCTCGGGGGCGGCGGCGGCCATCGGCGTCCGGTACGGGCCCGTGTCGAACCTCGAGGTGGGCGCGAAGGAGGGGACTCCCGCGAAGACTCCGCGTCGGAGGGCTTCGGCGCCGTCACCGAACGCGGTGCGTACGCCGAATCCGGTCACCGTGACCTCGCCGCTCATCGCGGTCGCCCCCCTTCGGCCGGGGCCGGCTCGGCTGCGCCGAGGTACTGGGTGAGCCGCCGGAGCGAGGTCAGGCCGGCGATGTCCTCGTCGCTGGGCTCGACGACCAGGCCGTAGCGCTCCTCCACCACATGGAGAAGCCACACCAACCCGAGGGAGTCCAGCACCAGTTCGTCGTCCTCGCCGAGGTCGTCGGGCAGCCCCGGGAAGACGTTGCGGTCCGACAGCAGTTCCCGGACGGTGTCGGTGGTGAAGATGCTCGTGCTCATGCCTGCGCACCGCGCCGGACGACCTCGGCGACGAGCCCGCCGAGGGTCAGGGAGGCCAGGGGCTCGATGTCGGTGTCCGGGATCTCCACGCCGAACCGCGACTCCAGCCGCAGCGTGAGCTCGATCAGGCTGAGTGAGTCCACGTCCAGCCCGCCGACGGTCACGGGGCTGTCGTCCGTGATGCCGTCGCGGCTCGTCAGGATGTTCATCTCGTCGATGACCGCGGTCAGGACGAACTCGCGGATCTCGTCTTCCAGGGTCGACGTACTCATGATCGGTGTCTCCACGTGAAGGGTCGGAAAGAGAAAGAAGAAGGGAGAAGGTGCTCTGCGGGCTATGCGCGGCCCGTCGCGGCCGCCTGGAGCGCCGCCGCCTGGCGCAGCAGCTTCCCGTTGGACGTGCGGGGCAGGGTCTCCAGCAGCCGGATCACCCGCGGCAGCTTGTAGTCGGCCAGCCGCTGCCGGCACCAGCGCAGCAGTTCCTCCGCGCTCGGCTGCCGGGCCCCTGCGGCCAACGAGACGTACGCCTCGGTGACGCCCTCGTGGACCAGGACCGCCTGCTCGACCGCCGGATGCTCGCGGAGCACGTTCTCGACCTCGACGAGGTCCACCTTGAGGCCGCCGATCACGACGAGGGAGTCGGCGCGGCCGTGCACCCGTACCGCGCCGTAGCCGTCCACGGTGGCCCGGTCCCGGGTGTGCAGCCAGCCGTCCGCGTACTGGGCGCCGCCGGAGTCGAAGAGATACGGCGACTCCGCCAGGGCGACGTCCAGTTCGCCCCGGTGCTCCCGCACCACGACACCCGGGGCGGCCCGGCCGACCGCGGGCCGCAGCGCGCCGCCGGTGTCCATGGCGACCACGCCGGTCTCCGTGGTCCCGTAGGACTCGCCGACGCACACCCCGTAGCGTTCGGCGAACCGTGCCGCGACCGGCGGGGGCATCAGCTCGCCGCCCGACACCGCGACCCGCAGGTCGGGCAGGGCGGGGGGATCGATGGCGGCGGCGAGCAGTTCGTAGTGCATCGGCACCCCGAACAGGGCGGTGACCCGATGCTCGACCGCGGTGCGCAGGATGTCGCGGGCGGAGATCCGGGGGGCGAAGACCACCGCGACCCCGGCCGCGAGCGAGTGCAGCAGTCCGGCGACCAGGCCGAAGCTGTGCGCCGTCGAGCTGAGCAGCAGCAGGCGGTCGCCCGGGCCCGGCATGCCGGGGATCCCGGCGAACCGGTCCACCTCGGCGGCGAGCGAGCGGGCGGTCCTGCCGATCACCTTCGGCCGCCCGGTGGAGCCCGAGCTGAACTGGACCAGCCGGTGGTCGGTGGTGGCCGGCCGGCCGCCGCCCTGGCGTTCGGTGACGACCTCGTACTCGGACCGGAAGCCGAACGTGGCCTGGACGTTGGTGCCGGCGCTCACCATGAACTGCGGCCGGCAGGAGGCGCAGAGCGCGGCGACCTCGGCCGGTTTGAGCCGGAAGTCGAAGAGCAGCACCTGGGCGCCGAGCCGCCACAGCGCGAGCAGCACCTCGGCCTGGGTGAAGCTGGGCGGGGTCCGCAGCCCCACCGTGCTCGCCGGGCCGATCCCGTATCCGGCGAAGACGGCGGCCTGTTTGGCCACGCGCTCGCGCAACTCGCCCCGGGAGACGGTTTCCTGACGATGAATGAGGTAGGGGAGGTCGTCGTCATGTGCCTCGAAGAGGCGCCGGACCAGCGGTCTCATCCCGTCGTCGCCGCTCTCGTCCGCGCCGGGCATCAACAGGTGGTCGCCCATCGGGCCTCAGACCTCCTTGCAGAACTCGCCGATGGGCAGGCCCACATGGCGCTTGTCCGCGGCCAGGTAGCCGAGCAGTTCGTCACCCGCCTCCAGCTCGGTGACGTTGAGGACCTTGCCGCCCGGGCCGAGCACCCGTACGTGCCAGTCGTCCTGCACGGTCAGGCTGACGAGCCGGCCGTCCTCGGCGTGGGTGCGGATCTCGAGGAGCGGGCGGGACTCGAGTTTCGCCCGGCCGACCACCACCCGCCGGGTGCGCCCGTCGGCGCCGACGGCCAGCAGGGCGCTGCCGGAGCCCACCTCGCTGAGGTAGTTCGTGCGGTTGTCGGGTCCGAGCGTGTACGAGTGCAGGGCACCGGCGTTGACCCGGAACGGCCTGGTCGGCATGTAGGGCAGCGGGTGGGTCTCGCTACAGCACAGCACGAACCCGGAGGAGTAGGAGCCCACGAGGATGCCCTCGTCCTCCTCGAAGTGCGAGCAGGTGTCCACGCAGACCCGGTCGCCGAGTCCGACGTGCCGGATGCTCTCCACGGTCAGCGTGGACAGCTCCAGCTGGGGCGTGGTGGCCTCCAGCAGCCGGGCCAGCGCGAAGACGTCGTCGGCGCTGCGGGGCGTGAACAGGATGCCGTCCGAGCCGCGTTCGAGCACGTCGAAGACGATGGCGGCCTCTTCCAGGCCGTCGACGACGGTCACCAGCTTGCCCTCGGCGGACTCGGCGGCGGCGAGCACGATCTCCAGGGGGATCTTGGTCGGGTCGGCGAAGTGGATGACGGTGTAGGGCAGCGCCATGGCGCCGGAGCACGACAGCCGGAGGGTGCGGTCGTCCCGTACGCCGATGAAGCCGGCGACGGGGGCGGCGCTGCCGTTACCGGTGGCGCGGTTGGCCGCGGCGAGGGCGTCCAGCTCGTCCTGGGTGGTGAACTTCCGCAGCAGGACGTCGATTCCGGCCGGCTTCGCCTCCTTGGCGTCCTTCGCGCCCGCGCCGTCCTTCGTGCTTCCGGCGTCCTTCGCCTCCTTGTCGCCGGGCTTCTTCCCGGCGGGCGTCGTCAGCGCCGGGACCGGGCCGTCGGCGGCCAGGACCCTGGTGATGGTCGGGGGCAGCGTTCCGAGCAACTCGGCGTCGACGGAGAGCACCCCGGCCATCCGGGCGTGGACGGCTGCGTCCACCACCGCCTGGAGCTGCGGACGGGGGACTTCACGGAGATCGATCCACGCGAACCTCATGCGACACCTGCCACGATCGTCGAGTAGTTGCTGGTTGTGGGGGTCGTGCTCATATCCGCGGCCATCCCTCTCCCACTCTCGGTTGCGCTCGAGCGGGAGGGACCCCCACCGCCGTGCACGACCGCGGAGAGCCGGGACACCAGCGCGTAGGGGGAGGGCGAGGAGAAGATCCGGCGGCCGACGGCCAGTCCGCGGCAGCCGGAGGCCATCACCGCGGTGCCGTACTCGACCAGGTCGGAGTCGTCCGGCGGACCGCCCGCCGCCAGGACCGGTATCGGGCTGTTGGCCACGACCTCGGCCATCCGCTCCACCGGCAGCGCGACGGACGTCTTCACCATGTCCGCGCCCAGATCCGCGGCGACGTTGGCCACATGGGCGAGGAGGGCCGGGTCACGAGGGTCGTCGATCCGCGGTCCGCGAGGGTAGACCATCGCGATCAGCGGCATGCCCCACGCGTCGCAGGAACGGGCCACCGCCCCGAGGTCGGCGAGCTGCTGGGCCTCGGTGTCCGAACCGATGTTCACATGGACGCTCACCGCGTCCGCGCCGAGCCGCAGGGCCTCCTCGACATCGGCGACCAGCACTTTGGCGTGGACGTCGGCGGCACAGGCGGTGCTGGCGCTCAGGTGCACCACGAGGGCGCAGCGTTTGAGGATGTCCGGCGCGAAGGCGCGGGCCCGTCCCTTGTGGACGATGATCCCGTCGGCCCCGCCGTCCACCAGTGCGCGCAACAGGTCGTCCCACTTGTCGGCGGGGACGATCGGGCCGTCCGAAACGCTGTGGTCGAGCGGCACGAACAGATGCCGGCCGTCCCCCGCCAGCGAAAGCCTTCTTAAGCGCAATAACTTGCCGGTTTCCAGCATGGGTAATACGCCTTCCCAGCCTGTGGACCGCATTTCAGGAAATCCGGACCGGAGCAGCCTGATGCGGTCGCCATGTCCGAAAAACGATGGTCGTAGAACTTTCAAGTTCCCCCGGCTTCAGCATTCCGTGCGTGATCAGCCGTTGGCAAGGTGTGATCGCCTTCAAATATTCATACGACCTTTCGCATGAGTATTTGACAGCGGGTTGACAGGTTAGGCGGGTTGACGCGGCCGGAGGATACCGTTCGGGCCGTTTTCTGCACTTTATTGCCGATGTCACGTGTAAATGTGCGGCCATTTCGACCGAGAAGACTTCTGGGCCGAAATTGAATTCCGGGATGAGGGTGACAGGGGGGCTCCTCTTCGTGTTACATGCGAGGCCTTCCCTCCCCATTCGGTCCCGGACCGTGCGACCGTACGGACCGGGCGTATCGGAAGTGACTCCCCATGCCTGAATTACCGCCCAATACCGTCCTCAAGGCCGTTTCCCCGACGGCGGTGCGGACCGCCGGGACCAAGGCGCCGCGGGTCGCCGTCGCGAGCCTGGTCGGGACGACGATCGAGTACTACGACTTCGCGGTGTACGGCACCGCCAGCGCACTCGTCCTCGGCCCCGCCTTCTTCCCCTCGGGCAACCCCACCGTCTCCTCCCTGGCCGCGTTCCTCACGTTCGCCGCGGCCTTCCTCGCCCGCCCGCTCGGCGTCGTCCTGTTCGGAACGATCGGTGACCGGCTCGGCCGGCGTCGGGCCCTGGTCGTCTCCCTGATGCTGATGGGTGTGGCGACGGTCGGCGTCGGACTGCTCCCGACGTACGAGAGCGCCGGACTCCTCGCCCCCGTGCTGCTGGTGACGCTCCGCCTGCTCCAGGGCGTCAGCATGGGCGGCGAGTGGGGCGGGGCGGTGCTGCTCGCCGCGGAACACGCGCCGCCCGGACGCCGCGCGCTGTACGCGTCCATCCCGCAGACCGGCCCCTCGCTCGGCTTCCTGCTGTCCACCGCCGTCATTCTGCCCACCCTGAACATCGGGGGCCGGGACGCCTTCACCGACTGGACCTGGCGGATCCCGTTCCTGCTCAGCACGGTGCTCGTCGTGGTCGGCCTGTGGGTGCGTACGACAGTCTCCGAGTCACCGGTGTTCACGCCGGCGGCCGACCGTACGGCACAGGCGCCCACGCCGAGACCCGACGGGACACCCGCCGCCGAGTCGCGTTTCCCGCTCGGCACACTGCTCGCCCGGTATCCCGGCCGGCTGTTCCTCGGCATCGGCGCGGCGTTGGGCGGCTCGGCCGTCTACTACCTGACGATCGTCTACAGCCTGTCGTACGGGCCGAAGGAACTCGGCATCCCGCAGAACACGATGCTGACCGCCGCGAGTGTCGGTTCGGCGGCCGGAATCGCCCTCACCCTCCCGGCCGCGAAGCTGGCCGACCGGATCGGCCGCCGCCCGGTGATGCTGACCGGAGCCGTCGGCTGTGTGGTCTGGGCCGTTCCCATGTACGCCTCGCTGAGCTCGCGCGACGCCTGGGTGATCACCGGGGCCTACACGATCGGGCTCATGCTGCTCGCGCTGATGCTCTCCCCGGTGGCGGCCTTCCTGCCCGAACTGTTCCCGGCCCGGCTGCGCTACACCGGCGCCTCCGCGGCCTTCATCCTCGCCAACACCCTCGGCGGCGGCTTCGCCCCGCTCGTCGCCACCTGGCTGAACAGCCACTGGGGGTCACCGCTCGTCCTCGGCCTCTACACCGGTGGACTCTGCCTGGTGAGCCTGATGTGCCTGCTGGCCCTGCCGGAGACCCGCGACCACGAGTTCGACGTCTGACACTCAGGTGCCCGTGACGGCACCCTCCTCGCCACTGGCTCGAGCGATGCCGGTTCCACTGGGCCATTGGTACAGTCGGGCGCCGATCACAAACGCGCGAGGAGGCCGGGGCCATGGCCGTGGACGAGCTGGACACCCGCATCCTGCGCCTGCTGCTGGAGCAGCCGCGGACGAGCGTGCGGGAGTACGCCCGGCTCCTCGGCATCGCACGCGGCACCCTCCAGGCCCGCCTCGACCGGCTGGAGCGGGACGGCGTGATCACCGGCACCGGTCCTTCGCTCTCCCCCGCCGCGCTGGGCCACCCGGTGCTCGCGTTCGTCCACATCGAGGTCACCCAGGGCCATCTGGACGACGTGGGCGACGCGCTGGCCGCCGTGCCGGAGATCGTCGAGGCGTTCTCCATCACCGGTGGCGGTGACCTCGTCACCCGGGTGGTGGCACGCGACAACGCCCATCTGGAGGACGTGATCCAGAAGCTCATCAGCCTGCCCGGCGTGGTCCGCACCCGCACCGAGGTGGCGCTGCGCGAGCGCGTGCCGTACCGGCTGCTGCCACTGGTGGAGTCGATCGGGCGGGCCGGCGCCAGGTAGCTCCGGTCCGCAACTTTCGGTCCCGTCAGGACCGTTGACCCGCTCCAGTCCCCCCTCTAACGTCTGGTCGACCATCCGAGCATCGTTCGAAATTCCGAACAAGTAGGGGGAACGCCCCCGTGGACCGGAGGAGCAGACATGGCACCGCCCCTCACCAGACGGACCCTTCTCCGGAGCACGATGCTCGCGGCGGCCGTCCCCGCGCTCTCCGCCACGGCGGCCACCGGCGCCTCGGCGACCGCCCTCCCGCCGTCGCCCGCCTGGTCCCTCCAGCCCTTCCCCCTCGAAGACGTCGCCCTGGGCCCCGGCGTCTTCGCCGCCAAACGGCAGCTGATGCTCGACCACGCCCGCGGCTACGACGTGAACCGACTGCTCCAGGTCTTCCGCGCCAACGCCGGCCGCTCCACGCTCGGCGCGGTCGCCCCCGGCGGCTGGGAGGGCCTGGACGGGGAGGCCAACGGCAACCTGCGCGGCCACTACACCGGGCACTTCCTCACGATGCTGTCCCAGGCGTACGCGAGCACCGGCGACCAGGTGTTCGCGGACAAGATCCGCACGGCGATCGGTGCGCTGACGGAGGTACGCGAGTCACTGCGGCACGACCCCACCGTGCTGAGCGTCGACGGCAGGTTCGGTACGGCCGTGGAGAACGTCCGCGGCTCCTACCAGTACGTCGAGCTGCCGTCCGGCGTCCTCGGCGGCGCCGCGGAGGTCACCCTCGCCGCCTGGGTGAAGCCCGCCCACGACGCCGACTGGGCCCGGATCTTCGACTTCGGCAACGACACCACCCGGTATCTGTACCTGGCCGCACGCAACGCGAGCGGCGTGCCCCGGTTCGCCCTCACCACCGGCGGGGCGGGCGGGGAGCAGGGGCTCAATGGCACCGCCGCGCTGCCCCTGAACCAGTGGAGCCACCTCGCGGTGACCATCGCCGCGGGCACCGGGACCCTGTACGTCAACGGCACGGCCGTGGCCCGGAACACCGCCATGTCACTCACCCCGGCCGCCCTCGGCACCCTCACCAACAACTGGCTCGGCCGGTCCAACTACGCGTCCGACCCCGTCTTCGCGGGCGCCTTCGGCGGGTTCGACGTGTGGTCGCGGGCGCTGACCGCCGACGAGGTCGCGGCGTTGCAGAGCGGCCGGACAGCCGGCGACCTCGCCTCCTACGCCTTCGACGAGACCTCGGGAAGCACGTTCGCGGACGCCTCGGGGCGCGCGCTGACCGCCACCCTGCGCCGCACCTGGGGCGGGCCCAGCCACCCCGGGTTCCTCGCGGCCTACCCGGAGACCCAGTTCATCCAACTGGAGTCGATGACCGGCAGCGACTACACCAAGGTGTGGGCGCCCTACTACACCGCCCACAAGATCCTCCGAGGTCTGCTGGACGCCTACCTCGCCACCGACGACGACCGCGCGCTCGACCTGGCGTCCGGGATGTGCGACTGGATGCACTCCCGGCTGTCGAAGCTGCCCGAGGCCACGCTCCAGCGCATGTGGGGCATCTTCTCCAGCGGGGAGTTCGGCGGCATCGTCGAGGCGATCTGCGATCTGCACGCGCTCTCCGGCAAGGCCGAACACCTAGCGCTGGCCCGCCTGTTCGACCTCGACAAGCTCATCGACGCCTGCGCGGCGAACACCGACACGCTCGACGGGCTGCACGCCAACCAGCACATCCCGATCTTCACCGGACTCGTGCGGCTGTACGACGCGACGGGCGAGACGCGGTACCTCACCGCCGCGAAGAACTTCTGGGGCATGGTCGTACCGCACCGCATGTACGGCATCGGCGGCACCAGCACGGCCGAGTTCTGGAAGGCACGGGACGTCATCGCGGGGACGATCGGCGCGGCCACCGCCGAGACGTGCTGCGCGTACAACCTGCTGAAGCTGAGCCGGACGCTCTTCTTCCACGAGCAGGACCCTGCCTACATGGACTACTACGAGCGAGCCCTGTACAACCAGGTCCTCGGCTCCAAGCAGGACACCGCCGACGCGGAGAAACCACTGGTCACGTACTTCATCGGGCTCACCCCGGGCCATGTGCGCGACTACACGCCCAAGCAGGGCACGACCTGCTGCGAGGGCACCGGCATGGAGAGCGCCACCAAGTACCAGGACTCGGTGTACTTCATGGCCGCCGACGGCAGCGCTCTGTACGTCAACCTCTACAGCCCGTCCACGCTCACCTGGGCCGAGAAGGGCGTCACGGTCGCGCAGAGCACCGACTTCCCGCGCGAGCAGGGCAGCACGCTGACGGTCCGTGGGCGGACCTCGGCGTTCGCGTTGCGGTTGCGGGTGCCGGCCTGGGCGACGGCCGGGTTCCGGGTGACGGTCAACGGACGGAAGGTCAACGGGACGCCGACGCCCGGCAGTTACTTCACGGTGTCCCGGACCTGGCGGGACGGGGACGTCGTCCGGGTGGCGACGCCGTTCCGGCTGCGGGTGGAGAAGGCGCTCGACGACCCGTCCCTGCAGACCCTGTTCCACGGTCCGTTCAACCTGGTCGCTCGTAACTCCGCCACCACGTACCTGGAGTTCGGGCTGTACCGCAACGCGGCCCTCTCCGGCGACCTGCTGCCCTCCCTCGCGCCGGTGAGCGGGAAGCCGCTGCACTTCACGCTCGACGGCACCGAGTTCGCCCCCTTCTTCGAGGGCACCGAGGATCCGACGCACGCTTATGTGCGCAGGGCGGAACCCTGGGTGGTGTTCGGGAACAGCGACTCGGGCGTGGCCAACCCGGCGAAGCCGGACGGGACGACCCTGCTCGACGAGGTGTGGGCCGGGGCGCCGTTCCGTGGGAAGTCGGCGCTGGTGGCGCGGGTGCGGACCGTGGTGGACGCCTGGGTGACCGCCGGACTGCTCGCACAGGCCGACGGCGAGAAGGTGGTACGTACGGCACGCGGGGCGACCTTCGTGCCGTAGGACCGGCGGACCGGCGGGTCGCTACGACCGGCGGCGGGGCTTGCCGCCGCCGGTTCCGCGCCGGCCGCCACCGCTCTTCGCACCGCCGCTCTTGGCACCGCCTGCCCGACCGCCCGCGCTCTTGCGGGGCGCGCCGCCCGACTGCGCCCTACCCGGCTGCCGCTCCTTCGCCGGGGCCTGCGGGGTGCGGCCCCGGGTGCTGTTGACCGTGCGGCCGCGGACGATGCCGATGAAGTCCTCGACCAGCTCGGTGGTCGCGTCCTCGGGCCAGGAGAGGGCGACGTCCGACTGCGGGGCGTCGACGACCGTGCGGTAGGTGAGGTCGCGGCGGTGGTGGAGGCGGGCCAGGGACTGGGGCACGACCAGGACGCCGATGTTCGCCGCGACCAGCTCGATCGCGTCCTCGGTGGTCACCGGGCGCTCGAAGGCGGGCTCGCCGGGCAGCTGCTCCCAGCCGAGGACGTCGTCGAGCGGGTGCAGGACCACCTCGTCGGCAAGGTCGTCCAGGGTGATCTCCTCGGCCGCCGTGATCAGGTGGTCCTTGGGGACCACGACGACGGTCGTCTCGGTGTAGAGGGGGATCGCGCTGAACACCGTACGGTCGACCGGGAGGCGGACGAAGGCAGCGTCGGCGGAGCCGTCGCGCAAGACGTCGGAGGCCTCGGCGGGGGTCACCTGGAGGAGGGTGAGGGGCGTGTCGGGCAGGCGCTCCTGCCAGATCCGCGCCCACTTGGCGGGCGTCACTCCGGGGACGTACGCGAGCCGGAACGAGGGGGAATCCGCCGAGTCGGTCATCCCGCCAGGTTACCGGCTGTGGTCGGAGGTCTCGTCCGCGGCCGATACCCTGGACCATATGAAGTCGCAAGCGAGCACCCAGACGATGAAGGCCGCCACCGCGGCGAAGAAGCTGGGTGTGTACCTCCCCGCCACGCCCGCCGAGTTCCAGGAGGGCGTGGTCTCGCGCGCCGAGCTGAACGAGCTCCAGGCGAACCCGCCCGAGTGGCTGCGGAAGCTGCGCGAGACCGGCCCGCACCCCCGTCCGGTGGTCGCGGCCAAGCTCGGCGTCTCCATCGCGGGCCTGGCCCGCGGCGGGGTGACCGAGGCGCTCACCACCGAGCAGATCGAGGCCGTCAAGGACGCGAAGCCGGAGTGGCTGGAGAAGGAGCGCGCCGTCCAGGCCGAGGTCCGCAGGGAGACGGTCCGCATCAAGAAGCGCGACGCGGAGCGCGCCGAGTCCTGACACACCCGGTGTCCTGACATACCCGGTGGCCTGACGCATCCGCTCAGGTGCGCCGCGGCACGAGGATGCTGAGGGCGTTGGCGCAGACGACGGCGGCGATGGCCGACCAGTCGAGAAGGCCGAGGCCCTGGCCGAGCCCGATCCAGCCGACCAGCGCGGCCAGCACCGGGTTGACGCTCATGAACAGGCCGAAGGCGGCCGGTGACACGTGCCGCAGGGTGAGCAGGTCGGCGAGGTAGGGCACCGCCGAGGAGAGAACCCCGGCCGAGACGGCGTAGCCGACGGCCGTGCCGGTCGGCGGCTCACGGAGCACGAGGACGACGCCGACCGGCAGGAACAGCACGGCAGAGACGGCCGCGGCGGCCGCCGAGCCCTGGGCGCCGGGGATGCGCCGGCCGACCGTGCGGTTGAGCAGGATGTACGACGCCCAGCACACGGCGGCCAGCAGGCCGAGCCCCATCCCCAGGTAGTCGGTGGAGGGCTGCGGGCGCATCAGGGTGACCGCGCCCGCCGCCGCGACGGCCGCGCAGCAGGCGTCGACCCGGCGGCGCGCGGCGGCCAGGGCGATGGTCAGCGGGCCGAGGAACTCCAGGGTCACCGCGAGGCCGAGGCCGATGCGGTCGATGGCGGTGTAGAGGGACAGGTTCATCGTCCCGAACACCAGGGCCAGCAGGAAGACGGGTCCCCACTGGCGCCGGGTGAAGGACCGCAGGCGGGGCCGGCCGACGGCCAGCAGGACGAGCGCCGCGACGTACTGGCGGACCGCCACGACTCCCGTGGGGCCGAGCACCGGGAAGGCGAGCGAGCCGATCGCGGCACCGGTCTGGTTCGACAGACCGCTGCCGACCATGGCCGCCACGCCCGTGAGACGCCGGTCCCGGCCCGAGCCGACGCTCAGTGACGCGGATGCAGATGCGGACGCGGGGGCGGGGGCGGGGGCGGCAGACATAGCCGGATCGTCCTCCCCCACCGGGCTTGCGCAAAATGCATGCACCACGCGATCTATACGATGAAGTCATGGATCTCGGGACGCGTGGGCGGGACGTGGAACTTCGGCAGCTGCGGTGCCTCGTCGCGATCATCGACGAGGGCGGTTTCACGGATGCCGCAGCCGTGCTCGGCGTCTCCCAGGCGGCCGTGTCCCGGACCCTGGCCTCGCTCGAACGGGCCCTGGGCGTAAGGCTGTTGAGGCGTACCTCCCGGGTGGTGACGCCGACCGCGACCGGGCTGCGGGTGGCGGCCCACGCGCGGCGGGTGCTCGCCGAGGTGGACACCCTGGTGCAGGAGGCGGCCTCCGGCCACACCCGGCTGAGGATCGGCTACGCCTGGGCCGCGCTGGGCCGCCACACCCTCGCCTTCCAGCGTCGGTGGACGGAGCGGCACCCGGAGACGGACCTCCAACTGGTGCGGGTGAACTCGGGCAGCGCCGGTCTCGCGGAGGGCGCCTGCGACCTGGCAGTGGTCCGCAGACCACAGGAGGACCGGCGGTTCGACGCGGCGATCGTGGGCCTCGAGCGGCGCCTGTGCGCGCTGGCCGCCGACGATCCCCTGGCCCGGCGCCGCTCGGTGCGGCTGGCCGACCTCGGTGGCCGGACGCTCCTGGTCGACCGCCGTACCGGCACCGCCACCGCCGAGCTGTGGCCGCCCGACGCCCGTCCGGCCACGGAGGAGATCCATGACGTCGACGACTGGCTGACCGTGATCGCCACCGGCCGCAGCATCGGGATGACCGCCGAGTCGACCGCCAACCAGTACCCGCGCCCCGGCGTCGTCTACCGGCCGGTGCGCGACGCCGAACCCGTCGCCGTCCGCCTGGTGTGGTGGCGCGACGATCCGCATCCCGCGACGCAGGCGGTGATCGAACTGCTCACCACGCTGTATCGCGCACAGTGAACGCCCCTGAGTCGCCCTGGGGCCGTCGCTTTGACTACGATCTGGGCAGGTTCACCGACGTGGGTGTTTCGAGGTTGCTGGGGGTTGGGATGGTTGCTGGTCGTGTGGTGCGCTTCGACAGCCAGCGAGGTTACGGGTTCATCGCGCCCGACGACGGCGGGGAAGACGTCTTCCTGCACGTCAACGACATGCTGATGCCCGAGTCGCAGGTGCGCCGGGGCATCGTGGTGGAGTTCGAGATCGAGGACGGCGAGCGCGGCCCGAAGGCGTCCGGGGTACGGCTCGCGCGGGGCGCGGACGGCAAGCCCCTCGCCGCCGCCGACGACGACGTGCTGTGCGATGTGCTCAGCACGGAGGAGTTCACCCGGGACGTCACGGAGACGCTGCTCACGGCGGCGCCCTCGCTCACCGGCGAGCAGATCGTCCAGGTGCGGGCCGGGCTGGCGCAGTTCGCGAAGAACCACGGCTGGGTCGAGGGCTGACCCGGCCGGCCCGGGCTCGACGCCGGGTTCGAGGCGGCCCCGGCCGGGCCGCCTCCGCCGCCGCCCGTGCCTGCCCTAGCCGCCGAACCGGTGCTTCAGGAAGGCGCCGGACCAGGCCATCAGGTCGGCGGGGACGTAGTAGTCCTTCTCGTCGTTGATCGCCTCCCAGTGGGCCGCCACGTCCTCGACGGTCGCCGGACCGTCCTCGTGGACGTAACCCTGCGTCGAGGCGATGAAGAACCGTGCGAACCGGCCCGCGCCGGCGGTGTAGATCTCGCCGCTGACCGGGCAGTCCTCGTGGGCGAGGAAGGCCACCATCGGCGCCACCGCGGACGACGGCATCAGCGACTCGCTCGACTCGTCCTCGGTGCCCGCCATCCGGGTCTGCGCCGCCGGCGCGATCAGGTTGACCTTGATCCCGTGCGGTTCGCCGGCCAGCTTCGCGCTGCGGGCCAGCCCGACCACACCGGCCTTGGCGGCGGCGTACGACAGGTTGTTGTCGAGGCCGAGCATTCCGCTCGACGTGGTCAGGACGACCCGGCCGTACCCCTGCTCCACGAAGTGCGGCCAAGCCGCGCGGACCGTGTGGAAGGAGCCGAGGAGGTGGACGGCGAGGTGCCGTTCGAGGTTGTCGGCGGTGACGTCCGGCAGCCCGCCCCAGCGGATGATCCCGGCGTTGTTGACGAGGACGTCGATGCGGCCGAAGCGTTCCAGGGCGGTGCCGACGATGGCCTGGCCGCCGGCTTGTGTGGACACGTCGTTCGTGTCGGCCACGGCCTCGCCGCCGGCGGAGACGATCTCGTCGACGACCGTCTGCGCGGGGCCGGCACTGGCGCCCTCCCCTTCCATCGAGCCGCCGAGGTCGTTGACGACGACCTTCGCCCCGCGTTCCGCGAGGAGGCGGGCGTGGGCCCGGCCGATGCCCCGGCCCGCGCCGGTGACGACCGCGACGCGGCCTTCGAAACTCAACTCGCTCATGTGTGACTCCTGTCGTGAAACAAGTCGGCCGGGCTGCTTACCAGGTGACCGTCAGTTGGTGGACGCCGTAGGCGAGGGAGTCGCCCTTGAACTCCAGCGCCTCGCGGTCGACCGCGAGGCGCAGGGTCGGGACGCGGCGGAAGAGCGTGCCGAAGACGACCTGGAGCTCGATGCGGGCGAGCTGCTGGCCGACGCACTGGTGGACGCCCCAGCCGAAGGTGTGGTGGTGCCGGGCCGGGCGGCCGAGGTCGAGCTTCTCGGGCTCGGGGAAGGCCTGCGGATCCCAGTTGCCGGCGGGCAGCGGCACGATGATGCCCTCGCCGGCCCGGATGGTCTCGCCCTCGATCTCGATGTCCTCGCGGGCGACGCGCCGCTGGCCGAGGTGCGGGATGGTCAGGTAGCGCAGCAGTTCCTCGACGGCGTTCGCGAGGAACCCCGGGTCGTCCGCGGTGCGCAGCCGCTCCAGCTGGTCTGGGCGTTCCAGGAGCAGCGCGGTGCCCAGGGTGATCATGTTGGCGCTGGTCTCGTGACCGGCGATCAGCAGCACCATGCAGAGCAACGTGGCGTCGGGCAGGGTCAGTTCGCCCGCGGTGACCCGCCCGGCGAAGTCCGACAGGACGTCCTCGGCCGGCTCCTCCATGCGCTGCTGGAGCAGCTTGGTGAGGTAGCCGCCGAGGGCCTCCATCGCCCTGCGGTCGTCGTCGGCGGTCTTGAACCGCTTGTTGGCGACGGCCGCGTGCTCCTGGAAGAACTCGTGGTCCTCGTACGGCACTCCGAGCAGCGCGCAGATCATCAGCGAGGGCAGCGGGAGCGACAGCGCGGTCACCAGGTCCACCGGCTTCGGGCCGTCGAGCATCTGGTCGATGAGCTCGTCGGTGAAGCGCTGGATCTCCGGCCGCAGTCTCTCCATGCGGTTGCGGGTGAACGGGCTGGTCATGGTGCGGCGGATGCGGGTGTGCTCGGCGCCGTCGGCGTTGAAGATGGTCAGGGGGTGGTGGGGCGCGTTCTCCGCCTGGGCCCGGGTCGGGTGCGGAAAGCCGGGCTGTTTCTCGTCCGAGCTGACCCGGGGGTCGGACAGGACGGCGCGCTGTGCGGCGTGGCCGGTGACCAGCCAGGGGGTGCTGCCGTCCCAGATGCGGGCGCGGGCGACGGGCTTGCCGTCCTCGTGCAGGGCGAGCAGTTCGGCGGGCGGGGCGAAAGGGCACTTCCCCGACCGCTCCCCCGGGTACTCGAGGTCGGGCGCGGCGACGACCGGTTCGGTGCGGGTGTCGGTCTCGGCCATGGACTTGCCTCCGGGTGCTTACGTGTGGGGGGACGCGGTCGTGTGTGGGGTGCCGTCGTGTGTGGTCGCGTGTGGGGGTGCGGTCGCGTGTGGGGGGGGTGCGGTCGTGTGGGGATGGGGGTGCGGTCAGTCCGTGATGCGGATCGCCAGCGCGGGGCACACGGCCGCCGCGTTGCGCACGTCGTCGGCCAGCTCCGGCGGCGGGTTCTCCTCCAGCAGGACGACGATGCCGTCGTCGTCCCGCTGGTCGAAGACGTCCATCGCGGCGGCCACGCACTGCCCGGCGGCGACGCACTTCTCCTCGTCGACGACAACCTTCATGGGGATCTCCGGATCGTTCGGGTTCAGGGGGTGAGAGCGAGGGCGTCGAGGATGTCCTGGCGCCTCAGGCGGCTCTGCTTGGGCATGTTCCAGCCGAGGACGCCGGTGACCAGGCCCGCGCTGCGGTAGCGGACGACGAAGCGCCGGGCGCTCGGGTCACCCTCGACGACCTCCGTCTCGGCGTCGGCCGGGAGCAGGCCGTGGACCTGGAGTTTCGCGTCGAACTGGTCGGTCCAGAAGTACGGCACGGGAACGTACGGGGTGTCCTCGCCGAGGATCGCCCCGGCGACCGCCGCGGCCTGTTCGGTGACGTTGGTCCGGTTCTCCAGGCGGACCAGCCGGCCGAGCCGCTCGTGGTGCCAGCGGGCGACGTCGCCGACCGCGTAGACGCCGTCGGCGGCGCGGCAACGGGCGTCGCAGACCACGCCGTTGTCGAGGGTCAGTCCGCTCCCGGTCAGCCACTCGGTCGCCGGGATCGCGCCGATCGCGACGACCACCGCGTCGGCCGGGAGTTCCTCACCCGTGTCCAGCCGTACGCCGGTGACGCGGCCGTCCGCGCCGGTCAGTCCGGTGACTCCGGTGCCGAGGCGCAGCCGTACCCCGCGCTCGGTGTGCAGATCGGCCAGCAGGCCCGAGACCAGGGGGCCCACCTGGAGGGCCAGGGGCGCGGGCTGGGGGCCGGTCATGGTGACGTCCAGGCCGAGGGTGCGGGCGGTGGCCGCGATCTCGGCGCCGAGGACGCCCTCGCCGACGACCACCAGCCGGGGTCCGCTCAGCAGGTCCTCGCGCAGAGCGAGGGCATGGTCGAGGGTGCGCAGGACGTGTACGCCGCGCAGTCCGTCCTGGCCTGGCAGGGTGCGGGGGCGGACGCCGGTGGCGACGACGACCGCGTCCGCGCGCAGGGTGCGGCCGGACTCCGTGCGTACGGACCGGTCGGCGGCGTCGAGGGCGACCGCCGCGTCCCCCAGGACGAACTCGGCGTCCAGTGCCGACAACGCCTCCTCGGTGCGCAGTTCGGCGCGGGCGGGCTCCCAGGTGCCGGCGAGCACCTGCTTCGACAGGGGCGGGCGGTCGTAGGGGGTGTGCGGCTCGTCGCCGAGGACGGTGATCGCGCCGGTGTAGCCCTTGCGGCGGAGCGCCTCGGCCGTGGTCAGGCCGGCCGCCGAGGCGCCCACGACCAGCACGCGGTCCGGGGCGCTCACGGCGTCGCTCCGTGCGGGGGCTCGGTACGGGGGTCGTTCGTCATGGGTTGCTCCGTTGCGGTCGTGCGATGGTGCGGGCCGGTGGGAAGGGCGCAGGCCTCAGGTCAGGTAGCGCCCTCCGTTGACGCTGAACGTCTGGCCGGTGACGTAGCCGGCCTCCTCGGAGACGAGGTAGGCCACGGCGTGGGCGACGTCCTCGGGGCGACCCGCGCGCTTCATCGGCATGGTGGCCGCGACCGCTTCCACGTCGACGGGGCCCTGGCGCACCAGGGGGGTGTCGATGAAGCCGGGCGGGACGTGGTTGACGGTGATGCCCTGGGCGATGTATTCGACCGCCAGCGCCCTGGTGAGGCCGATGACCCCGCCCTTGGAGGCCGCGTAGTGGGCCATGGCGGGTGCGCCGGTCTGGGCGGACGAGGACGAGATGTTGACGATGCGGCCCCAGCCGGCCTCGACCATGTCCGGCACGATCTCCTTGGTGACCAGGAACGGTCCCTTGAGGTTGATGCCGATCATGCGGTCCCAGGCGTCCTCGGTGATGCTCGTGAAGGGCTGGTAGGCGGTGATCCCCGCGTTGTTGACGAGGATCGAGACGGGGCCGAGTTCGGCTCGGGTGCGGGCCGCCGACGCGGCGACCTCGGCGGCGTCGGCGGCGTCGCCGGCCACGGCGATCGCCGTGCCGCCCGCCTCCTGTATCGCGGCGGCGGTCTTCTCGGCATCTTCGAGGTTGAGGTCCCAGATCGCGACGGCGGCCCCCTTGGCAGCCAGTACGGTCGCGATGCCCTCGCCGATCCCGCGGGCGGCGCCGGTGACGACCGCGACCTTTCCTTGCAGTGACATGCGTGCTCCTTCTGTTCGTGGTGGGCCCGGAGGGATCACTGGTCGCCCAGCGCTTCGCGTGCGGCGGTACGGGCCGCCACCGCGGCGGGGAAGCCCGCATAGCCTGCGGAGTGGTAGACGACCTCGGCGATCTCGTCCTCGGTCAGGCCGTTGGTCCGGGCGATCCGCACATGAGTGCGCAGCTCGGTCTCGGCGCCGAGGCCGATGAGGAGGCCCAGGGTGACCAGGCTGCGATCACGGGGAGCGAGTCCCTCGCGGGCCCACAGCGCGCCCCAGACACTGGTCAGGCCGATTTCGACGAGGTCTTCGCCGAGGCGGCCGTCCCGCAGATCGAGATCGCCCTCGGGGAATACCCCGGGAAGGGCCGCCCGCATGGCTTTCAGACCCGCGGCCCGCAGATCGGGCTCGGCAGCAGGGGCGGGAGAGCGGGTGACGTCGTTGGCACTCATGTGCGGCTCCTGTGGCACGTCATCGTGTTCATCACCTTGAGCGAAACATCGCCTTGAGCGAAAGTTAGATCAAACGGTCGGTACAATCAATGGGTGCTAGCCTCACCTCCAAGATTCGACCGACCGGTCGATAAAACATAAGCTCACGGGAGCCGCGGCCCCTGTCAAGTTGGAGGGCAGATGAGCGAAGCACAGCAGGAGAAGACCTCGGCCGAAGAGGTCGACGTCCTGGTCATCGGGGCCGGGGTCACCGGCATCTACCAGCTGTACCGGGCCCGTGGGGCGGGCTTCTCGGCGCGGCTCCTCGAAGCGGGCAGTGGTGTGGGCGGCACCTGGTACTGGAACCGCTACCCCGAGGCACGCTTCGACTCCGAGAGCTACACCTACGGCTACCTCTTCTCCAAGGAGCTGTGGGAGGAGTGGGAGTGGTCGGAGCGCTTCGCGGGCCAGCCGGAGATCGAGCGCTACTTCAACCACGTGGTCGACCGCTTCGACCTGCGGCGCGACATCCGGCTCGGCATCAAGGTGACCGCGGCCGTCTACGACGAGCCGTCCGCGACCTGGACCGTGCGGGGCAGTGACGGCACCGAGGTACGGGCACGCTTCGTCGTCGCGGCGACCGGCAACCTCTCGGTGCCGTTCATCCCCGGCATCCCGGGACGCGAGGACTTCCGCGGCGAGCAGCACCACACCTCCCGCTGGCCGAAGGTCCCCGTCGACTTCACCGGCAAGCGGGTGGCCCAGATCGGCACCGGATCCAGCGGCGTGCAGATCATCTCCGCGATCGCGGACGACGTGGCCCACCTGACGGTCTTCCAGAAGGACGCCGACTGGCTCACGCCGCTCAACAACGGGCCGATCACGCCCGAGGAGCAGGCCGAGATCAAGTCCAGATTCGAGTCCATCCGCGACACGCTGAACACCTCGCCGAGCGGGTTCCTCCACCAGATCGTCATGCGGTCGGGCCTCGACGACAGCCCGGAGGAACGCCAGGCCTTCTACGAGGAACGGTGGAACGGCCCCGGCTTCACCAAGCTGACCGAGCACTACATGGACATGCTGTCGAACGAGACCGTGAACGCCGAGTGGTGCGAGTTCATGGCCAACAAGATCCGCAGCATCGTCAAGGACCCCGAGACGGCGGACAAGCTGATCCCCAAGGGCCACGGCTACGGCGGACGGCGGCCCCCCTTCGGGACCGGCTACTACGAGACGTACAACAAGGCGAACGTCTCCCTCGTCGACATCAACGACACGCCGATAACCCGCATCACCGAGGACGGGATCGAAACCTCCGCAGGTGTCGAGGAGTTCGACATCATCATCTGGGCGACCGGCTACGACTTCGGCACCGGCGCGCTCAACCGGCTCGGCGTGCGGGGCCGTCAGGGACTCCCGCTGAAGGAGTACTGGTCGGACGGCCCGCGCACCTACCTCGGGGTGGCCACGGCCGGCTTCCCGAACTTCTTCTTCCCCGGTGGGCCGCACGGGGCGACGGGCAACAACCCCCGGTACGCCGGCGACCAGGTGGACATCGTCACCGACGCGATCGTCCACGCGCGCGACAACGGTTACGACGCCGTCGAGGTGAGCGAGGCCGCCGAGGAGGAGTGGACGGACAGCATGAACAACAGCAAGATGTCCTCCTTCCTGGAGAGCAGCTACTTCTACGGGGGCAACATCCCCGGCAAGCCGGTCAAGCAGCTGCTGAACCCTACGGGCCGGTGGGCGCTCCAGGAGGCGATCACCGCCGTCAAACAGAACGAGTACGCGACGTTCGTCTTTTCCAAGGCCGAGAACCCCGACGCCTGAAACCCGGACGCCCGTGCCGCCCTGGACGTGGGCGGCACGGGCGTCCGGGTCTGCCGCTACGGCAGTCCTACGGCAGGAACGTGGTGACCCTGCGCTGGAAGCGCCACTCGCCGTCCTTCCGGCGCAGGGTGTCGTCGTAGCGCCCGACGAGTTGTACGGCCCAGCCGGAGTCACCGCGCTGGAAGAACGCCAGGTTGCTGACGGCCGTCGCCTCGTCCTCGGTCGCCGAGGTCACGACGGTGTTGCCCACCAGGTGCAGTTGCGGCCGCGTCGGCGCGAAGGCGGCGTAGCCCTGCCGAATGGCGTCGTGGCCCTCGAAGGTGCCCACGCCGGCGATCTCGGCGACGCCGTCGGGGTGGAACAACTCGACGAGGTCGTCGATCCGGTTGGCGTCCAGCGCGTGGGCGTAGGCGGCGACGGCGGACTGCACGGCCGCGGCGACGGACGCGTCGGTGGACGCGTCGGTGGAGGTGCTCATGGGTCTCCCAAGGGTGAAGGGGTCAGGGGGCAGGGGCTGGTCAGGGTCGGCGTCAGGGGCTGGTCGTCACGCCTGGAAGGCGGTGACCCGGTGCTTCAGCAGCCAGGTGCCGTCGCCGCCTCGGACGAACGTGTCCTCGTACCGGCCGACGACCTGGACCGCCCAGCCCGTCTCGCCGCGCTGGAAGAAGGCCACGTCGCTGACCGCGCCGGCCTCGTCCTCGCCGGTGGCCGTGACGACGGTGTTGCCGACCAGGTGCAGTTGGGGCAGCGTCGGCGCCCAGCCCTTGAACGCCTCACGGAGCGCGTCGTGGCCCACGACGGGGTCCATGCCGGGCAGTTCCAGGACCCCGCCGGACGCGTAGAGGGCGACGATGTCGTCGGTGCGGCCGGCGTCCTGGGCCTGCGTGTGCGCGCCGATCACGGCGCGGACGCCCGCCGCGACCAGGGCCTGCGTGGGTTCGCTCAAGGTGTGCCTCCAGGGTTGTCCGTGCGGGGATGTTTCGATCACATCTTTCGACCACGCAGTCTATTGATTAATCCAAGCCGAAAATAGAGATCGGAACCAATCCTTCGGATTTGTTGACCGCTCGGTACACTCTTAATAGAGTGCGGACGACCGTCGACGGGGACAGTCGGCAGAGGAGGCGTTTTATCGTGACGAAGCGTTGGAAGCAGCGGCCGCCGGGCTCGACGTGGGGCGACTGGGGCGAGGACGACGAGCTGGGGCGCATCAACCTGATCACCCGCGAGAAGGTCCTCCAGGGGGTGCGTGAGGTCGAACACGGGATCACCTTCAGCCTGAGCCTGCCCCTCGACTATCCCGGTGGTACGGCCCTGAACCAGCGGCGGTGCCCGCCGATCCTCAGGCCGACCGAGGACCTGGAGCACAAGCAGGACGTCTTCTACAACGTCGTGGCGAGCGAGCAGATCGCGCCCATCTTCACGGACGTGTGGTCCGACGACGTGGTGACCCTCTGGCTGCAGTACTCGACGCAGTGGGACTCCCTCTCCCACCAGGGCGAGCAGTTCGACGCCGACGGCGACGGGATCGCCGAGCCGGTCTACTACAACGGGTACAGGCCCGGCGTCGACATCATCGGACCCCAGGAGGACGCCAAGGGAGACGGCAGCGGCAGCCTCAGCTTCGCCCGCCACCTCGGCATGGAGCACATGGCGGAGCACGGGGTCCAGGGCCGGGGCGTCCTCGTCGACCTGGCCCATCACCTGGGCACCAAGTGGCAGCCGGTCAACCTGAAGACGCTCCAGGAGATCATGGCCGCGGACAACGTCGTGGTCGAGCCCGGTGACGTCCTCCTCCTGCACACCGGCATGGCCACCCAGGTCCTCGCCTGGAACAAGAACCCGGACCCGGAGGCGATCCACACCACGGGCTCCTACCTCGACGCCCACGACCCGGCCTTGCTGGAGTGGATCGCCGAGTCGCAGATCTCGGCACTGGTGGCGGACAACTACGCCGTCGAGGGGGTCGGACCGGGCATGCCGCCTCCCACCGACATGACTCCGCACACGCTGCTCCCGATCCACAACCTGTGCCTGTTCAAGCTCGGCGTCCCGCTGGGCGAGCTGTGGTACCTGGACAAGCTGGCGACCTGGCTGCGGGAGCACGACCGCAGCCGCTTCCTGCTCACCGCTCCCCCTCTGAACCTGCCGGGAACGCAGGGCAGCCCGCTGACACCGATCGCGACCGTCTGACGCCGGCCCATACCGGCCCGTACCAGAGGAAGGCCCCAGGACCGAGCTCAGGTCCTGGGGCCTTCCTCTGTTCGAAGGACCACACCGCCGCTACACGGCCGCGATGCGCCGTACCGTCTCCGCGATGGTGTCCTTCGACGGCAGCCACAGCCGCTCCAGCGAGGGCGCGTAGGGCGCGGGCATCGGCGGTGGCGCCACCCGGGTGACCGGCGCGTCCAGGTGCCAGAACCCCTCGTCGACGGCGAGCGCCGCGAGTTCGGCGCCGACGCCGAAGTCCCGTACCGCCTCGTGCGCGATGACCAGGCGGTTGGTCTTGGCGAGGGAGGCGAGGACCGTCTCGCGGTCCAGCGGGGCGATGGTGCGCAGATCGACCACCTCGACGCTCACGCCCTCGGCGGCCAGCGACTCCGCGGCGGCGAGGCAGTCCTGGACCATCCGCGACCAGGAGACCAGGGTGACGTCGGTGCCCTCACGGACGACCTTCGCCTTCCCCAGCGGCAGCAGATGGCCGTCGACGGGCCTGGGCCCCTTGAAGCCGTACTGGAGCCGGTTCTCCACGAAGACCACCGGGTTGGGGTCCTGGATGGCGGCGCGCAGCAGGCCGTAGGTGTCGGCCGGGTTGGACGGCATCACCACCGTGAGTCCCGGGATGTGGGCCAGCAGTGCCTCCAGGCTCTGCGAGTGCTGGCTGCCGGAGGAGCGTCCGGCGCCGAACTGGGTGCGCACGACGAGCGGGAGCGAGGCCCTGCCGCCGGTCATGAAGCGGAGCTTGGCCGCCTGGTTGAGCAGCATGTCCAGGGCGACGCCGATGAAGTCCATGTACATGATCTCCACGACCGGCCGCATCCCGGCCATGGCCGCCCCGACCGCCGTGCCGATGATGGCGCTCTCGCTGATCGGGGTGTCCCGGACCCGGCCCGGGAAGGCCTGCGCGAGCCCCCGGGTGAGGCCGAAGACGTTCCCGCCCGCGCCGACGTCGATACCGGCGACGAAGACGGACGGGTCGGCCGTCAGCTCGTGCTCCAGGGCGAGGCGTACGGCGTCCATGGAGCGGAAGAGCTCCCCCTCGGCCGGGGCGGGCTCGGGCACGGCCGCGCGCGGCGCCGAGACGAAGTCGTACAGGGTCTCGGGCGCCGGCTCCGGCAGGCGCCGCGCCCACTCCACGGCCGCCTCGATCTCCTTGTCGATCTCCTCGTCGACGGCGTCGGCGAGTTCGGCGGGCAGGCCCGCCTCGGCGAGGTGACGGCGGGCGACCAGCAACGGGTCGCGCTCCTTGGCGGCCGCGACCTCCTCGGGGGTGCGGTAGCGCTCGGGGTCACCCTCGTAGTGGCCGTGCCAGCGGTAGGTCTCGGCCTCCACCAGCACCGGGCCGCCGCCCGCGCGCAGCCGTGCCACCACCTCGGTCGTCGTCGCGGCCACGGCGAGGACGTCGTTGCCGTCCACGTGCTCGTAGCCGATGCCGTACCCGGCGGCGCGGGCGGACAGCGGGGCGCGGTGCTGGTCGGCGGCGGGCGAGAACTCCGAGTAGTGGTTGTTCTCACAGAGGAAGACGACCGGCAGGTCCCACACGGCGGCCAGGTTGACGGCCTCGTGGAACATGCCCTGGGCGACCGCGCCGTCGCCGAAGAACGCCACCACCACGTCCCCCGCGGCGCGCAGCTTGGCGGCCGTGGCGACGCCGGCGGCGATCGGCAGCCCGGCGCCGACGATGCCGTTCGCGCCGTAGATGCCGAGCCGCGGGTCGGCGATGTGCATGGAGCCGCCACGGCCGTGGCAGGTGCCCGCCTCCTTGCCCATCAGTTCGGCCATCATCGACGCGGAGTCCAGGCCCTTGGCCAGGACATGGCCGTGGCCGCGGTGGGTGGAGGTGATGCCGTCCCGTTCGCCGAGCGGCCAGCAGGAGCCCACCGCGCTCGCCTCCTGGCCGATGGACAGGTGCAGGAAGCCGGGGATCTCCGTCGCCTTGTACAGCTCGGAGGCCCGCTCCTCGAAGCGCCGGATGCGGCGCATCCTGCGGTACATCTCCAGCAGCCGGTCCGTAGGGGTGGTGTGGGTGTCGTGCGGGGTCTGGGTCCGCAGTGCCTGGGTCATGCGCGTCCTCGCTATGCTCCGCGGGCGTCGCGCCGGGCGCCCCGCGACCGTCTTTTAATGTACCGTTTGGTCTAGCAAACTAGGCGACGACGTCCCGTGCGCCGCTTTCCCCCAGGCGGGCCGAGGCCCGCCTCGAGCGGACACGGGTTGGTCGGATCGACACGTCGTCACACCAGGGGAGAGAAAGCCATGCCACGACCACCGGGTCACGGACCGGACTTCGAGGTCCGACGCCAGAAGATCATCGACACGGCCGCCGAGCTGTTCGCCCGCCAGGGCTACGCGGCGACGTCCGTCAACGACCTGGGCCGGGCGGTCGGGCTCGCCAAGGGAGCGCTGTACTACTACATCGGCTCGAAGGAAAACCTGCTGATCGAGATCCAGTCCCGGGTGATGGCACCACTGCTGTCCCGGGCCCGGCAGATCGCCGAGGTGGACGCCGACCCGCTGCTGCGGCTGCGGCTGCTCTCGGAGTCCCTGCTGACGATCATCTTCCGCAGGCTCGACCACATCTGGGTCTACGAGCACGACTACCGCAGTCTCAGCGGCGCCGAGCTGGAGACCCTGCTCGGCCAGCGGGCCGAGTTCGAGCAACTGGTCTCCGGGCTGCTGACGGAAGCCGTCGAGGAGGGTTCCTTCCGCGCGTTCGAAGCGCGGCTGGCCACCCTGCAGTTCCTCAACCTGCACAACCACACCTACCAGTGGGTGAAGCCGGGCGGCCGCTGGGACCCCGCCTTCCTGTCCCGCGAGTACTGCGCGACGCTGTTCCGCGGGTTCGGCGCTCCCGACGGCGCCCTGTCGGACGTCGAGGAGCGGGCGGCCGCCTTCAAGCGCGACCGGCCCGAGCTGCCGCTGGACCCGGAGGCCGTCTGGGAGGCGGCTCCGGTCGCCTGAAGCGGACCCGCGGTGCGCTGCTCCGGCGCACCGCGGGAAACCGTTCATGCCTTCTTGACCAGGGCTCGTGCGATCACGTTGCGCTGGATCTCGTTCGTCCCCTCGCCGATCTCCAGGATCTTGGCGTCGGCGTAGAAGCGGGAGATCTCCGACTCGCGTACGTAGCCGTAGCCGCCGTGGATCTGGACCGCCTGGGAGGCGGCGCGGTTGGCGACCTCGGAGGCGTACAGCTTCGCCATCGCGGCCTCCGTGCTGTACGGGCGGCCCATGTCGGCGAGCCAGGCGGCCCGGTAGACCATCCAGCGGGCGGCCTCCAACTCGGTGCCCATGTCGGCGATCTTGTGGGCGACCGCCTGGAAGGACGACAGGGGGCGGCCGAACTGCTCGCGTTCCGTGGCGTGTTGGACGGCCAGCGCGAGGGCCGCCTTGGCGAGCGACAGTCCGAGCGCCGCGACGCTGATCCGGCCCTTGTCCAGCACGGACAGGAACTGGCGCAGTCCGCCGCCCTCCTCTCCGATGAGATGGTCGTCGGGGATGAAGCAGTCGGTGAAGACCAGTTCCCGGGTGTCCATGGCATGCCAGCCGAGCTTCTTCAGCTTGCGGCCGCAGGTGTAGCCGGGGGTGTCGGTCGGGACGTAGAACGTGGCGAACCGCTTGCGGCCGTCGTCGTCGCGACCGGTCACGGCGAGCAGGGTGACGCCCTGGCTGATGTCGGTTCCGGCGTTGGTGATGAACATCTTCGTGCCGTTGATCACCCAGCCGCCGTCCGCGCGGCGGGCGGTGGTGGTGATGCCGGCCGCGTCGGAGCCGGCCTCCGGCTCGGTCAGGCCGAACGCGCCGATGGCCTCGCCGCGCGCCAGCGGCGCCAGCCAGCGCCGCTTCTGCTCCTCGGTGCCGTAGGCGAGCAGCGGCAGGGTCGCGATGGTGGAGTGCGCGTTCCAGGAGGAGGCCACCGACTGGTCGGCGGCGCCGAGTTCCTCCATCACGGCAACGTAGGTGACCGTGTCGGCGCCCGCGCCCTCGTACTCTTCGGGCACGAGCATGCCCATGAGGCCGAGCTCACCGAGCTTGGTGAAGATGTGGGTCGGGAACTCCTCGTTCTCCGACCACTGGGCGGCGTGCGGCGTGATCTCGCGGGCGGCGAACTCGCGGACCATGTCCTGCAGCGCCCTGGTCTCCTCGGGCAGGTCGAAATCCATGTTCACAGTCCCTTCGGGGTCAGCAGGACCTTGAGGTGGCGGGCGCGGTCGGCGGCCAGATCGGCGAAGGCGTCGACTCCTGCGGAGAGCGGGCGGCGGCCGGTGATCAGGGCGGAGGCGTCCAGCCGTCCCGTGCTCATCAGGTCGATCACGCGGGGGATGTCGTGCTGGTAGCCGAGCGTGCCGAGGACGGCACGCTCGTAGAAGACGAGCTGGCTCAGGTCGAACTCGACCTTGCCGTGGCCGACGCCGGCGAGGACGACCCGGCCACCGCGGCGGACCGTGGCGACGGCCTGAGCGGCGAGCGCGGGGACGCCGGTCGCGTCGACGACGACGTCCGGACCGATACGGCCGGTGCGCACGAACAGCTCGCGGCGTACGTCCGTCTCGCGTGGGTCGAAGGCCTCGGTGACACCGAGTTCGAGGAGCTTCTCGCGGCGTTCCTTCAGGGGTTCGCTCACATAGAGGCCGGCTGCGCCCGCGAGGCGGGCCGCGAGGACGACGGCGAAGCCGATGGGGCCGCCGCCGACGACGAGAACGTTGTCGCCGGGGCGCACTGAGCCGCGGGTGACCGCGTGCAGACCCACCGCCAACGGCTCGGCCAGGGCAGCGAGTTCGTCGCCGACGTTGTCGGGCAGCCGGGTGAGTCCGGCGAGCGGGACGGTGACGCGCTCGGCGAACGCGCCGGGCGAGGCCAGGCCGACCGAGCCGCTCTTCGGGCAGATGTGGTACTCGCCGCGCACACACCAGAAGCAGACCCCGCAGCGCCAGACGGGGTCCGCGGTGACCCGGTCGCCGACGGCGATCCCCGGGGCCTCCCCGCCCAGGGCGAGGACCGTGCCGCTCAGCTCGTGGCCGAGGGCGAGGGGCGGCGCGCCGCCGGTGAGCGGGTGCGGGCCCTCGCGGATCATGTGCGGGCCTTCGAGGTATTCGTGCAGGTCGGTGCCGCAGACCCCGCACCAGGAGACCTCGACGACCGCTTCGTGCGGGCCGGGTTCGGGTGGGTCGGGGACCTCCTCCAGGCGCAGGTCGCGTGCGCCGTGCCAGCGAAGTGCCTTCATTTCTCCTCCCCCTTCTCTTCCTTGTCGTCCGTCGTTTCGTGGCTCTCACGGTTCCTCGGCGTGCCCTCGAAGCGGGCGTGGCCCGGGCCGTGCTCGAGGAAGGAGCGGATGCCCGTGGCGGCGTCCGCGGTGCCGAACACCCCGGTGAACAGCGCCCGTTCGAGGGCCAGGGCGGCGGGGATCCCGATGTCGGCGCCGTGGTCGACCGCTTCCTTGATCGCCTCCAGGGCGGCAGCGGGTCCTTCGGCGAGCCGACGGGCGTGGGCGAGTGCGGCCTCGTACACCGTCGCGGCGGGGACGACCTCGTCCACCAGTCCCAGGCGCAGCGCTTCCTCCGCGCCCACCCGGCGGCCGGTCATCAGCAGGTTCTTCGCCCGGGACGGCCCGATCAGCCGGGTCAGGCGCTGGGTGCCGCCCGAGCCCGGCATGATGCCGAGCCGCACCTCCGGCTGCCCGAGGACGGCGTCCTCGGCCGCCACCCGGTGGTCGGCGGCCAGGGCCAGTTCCAGCCCTCCGCCGAGCGCGTACCCGTTGATCGCCGCGACGACCGGCATCGGCAGCCGGGCCACCTCGTCGAACGTCCGCTGCAGGGCCCGGTTCCAGCCCCGCACTTCTTCCGGTCCCATGGCGGCGAGCGACTTGAGGTCCGCCCCGGCCGCGAAGAGCCGTTCACCGCCGTAGAGGACGACGGCCCGTACGTCACGCGCGTCCGCCAGCTCACGCACCCGCGCGGCGAGTTCCTCGCGCTGAGTGGTGTCGAAGGCGTTCAGCGGCGGATGGTCCATACGGACCGTGACGACGGGGCCGTCGACGTCGAGGCGTACGTGTGGCATGTGAGGCCCTCCTCGTCTGCGGAGCCCACGCCTCGTCCGTGGAGCCCGTCACCCCTCTGGTATTCCTGAAGGCGATGCCGCCCGCGCGGAGTGTTGTCGAGAAGTGCGCGTCGCCGTAAAGTGCGATCAGGTTTTATAGACCAAGGGGTACACTAAATCTTGTGAGCGGGCAACCGACCGGTCGGGACATTTCCGACCGCCGAGCCGAGAGAGTCGCCGTGCACAATTTCGCGAGCATCCTCGATTACCACCGGATCCAACGGCCCGACGCCGTCGCCGTCCTCCAGGGGGACCGGCGCCTGACCGTGCGCGAGCTGCACGAGCGGGTGAACCGTCTGGCCGCCGGCCTGACGGAGCTGGGCGTCCGGCGCGGTGACATCGTGGGACTGCTGCTCTACAACCAGCCCGAGTTCCTGGAGCTGGTCTACGCCGTCAACCGGATCGGCGCGGTCTTCCTGCCGCTGAACTACCGATTGTCGGAGGAGGAGTGGCGGTACATTCTGGGCCACGCCCGCGCCAAGGTCGTCGTGACCGAGCCGGAGTTCGTGCGGGCGGTGGACCGGATCGCCGAGGACCTGGACACGCTGGAGCACCGGATCCAGGTCGGCGGCACGGCCGCCGTGGAGGGGCCCTGGACCGGTTACGAGGAGTTGCTCGCCCGGCATCACGGCGCCCGGGTGGAGCCGGTGGACGTCGAGCCGGGCGATCTCCAGCGCCTGATGTACACCTCGGGCACCACCTCGCGCCCCAAGGGCGTGTGCATCACCCACGGCAATGTGCAGGCGAAGAACCTGGCCCAGATCGTCCACTTCGGCCTGACCTCGGCGGACACCACCCTGGTGTGCGGGCCGCTCTACCACGTGGGCGGCCTCGACATGCCCGCGCTGGCCACCCTGTACGCCGGAGGGAGCGTGGTCCTGCAACGGAAGTTCGACGCGGCGGGTGCCCTGCGGGCGATCCAGGAACACGGCGTCACCAACGCGTGGCTGGCGCCCGTCATGGTCAACGCCGTGCTGGAGGTCCCGGACCGGGAGTCGTACGACACCACCTCGATGCGCTTCATCGTGGGCGGCGGCGAGAAGACCCCCGAGCCGGTCCTGCGGCGGATCATGAACGCCTTCCCCAACGCCTGGTTCGCCGACGCCTACGGGCTGACCGAGACGGTGTCGGGCGACACCTTCCTCGACCGCGCGCACGGGCTGACCAAGCTGGGCTCGGTCGGACGTCCGGTGCCGCACACGCGCGTGCGGATCGTCGACGACATCGGCAAGGAGGTCCCGGCGGGCGAACTCGGCGAGATCACCCTGCGCGGACCGAAGGTCTTCACGGGCTACTGGCACGACGAGAAGGCCACGGCCGCCGCCCTCAGGGACGGCTGGTTCCACACCGGGGACATCGGGCACGTAGACGAGGACGGCTTCCTCTACATCGACGACCGCAAGAAGGACATGATCGTCTCGGGCGGCGAGAACATCGCCACGCCGGAGGTGGAACGTGTCCTGTACGAGCACCCCGCGGTGCTGGAGGCGGCCGTCGTCGGCCTGGCCCATCCCCGCTGGGGCGAGGTCCCGCGCGCGTTCGTGGTGTTCCGGCCGGGGGCGGACGCGGGGGCGGACGAACTGCGCGAGTTCTGCCGGTCCCGGCTGGCCGGGTTCAAGGTGCCCGTCCGCTTCGACGTCGTCGACGAACTGCCCCGCACTCCCTCGGGGAAGGTCCTCAAGCGCACCCTGCGCGACATCCCGACGGAGGACGGCTCGTGACCGACGTGAACACCGCTCTGCGACTGGACGGCAGGACGGCCTGGGTGACCGGAGCCGGCAAGGGGCTCGGGCGGGCCGTCGCCGTCGCCCTGTCGCAGGCCGGCGCCTCCGTGGCCGTGACCGCGCGGACGGCCGGGGACCTGGAGACACTGGAGGCCGAACTCGGCGCGCACGGCGGCAAGGTGCTGGTGCTGCCCGGCTCCGTCGCGGACTCGGCAGCGATGAGCGGTCTGGTCGAACGCATCGTCGGCTGGACCGGGCGGCTGGACGCGCTCGTCAACTGCGCCGGAATCAGCCCCCACTTCACCCGCAGCGAGAAGGTGACCGACGAGGACTGGCAGCAGGTCCTGGACGTCAACCTCCAGGGGACGTTCTACTGCTGCCGTGAAGCCGGCAAGGTGATGCTGGACCAGGGGGCCGGTTCGATCGTGAACGTCTCGTCGGTGCACGCGAGCACCGGCTTCGAGCGGATCGCCCCGTACGCCGCCAGCAAGGGCGCCGTCGAGGCACTGACCCGGGCGCTCGCCGTGGAGTGGGCGGACCGCGGGGTACGGGTCAACTCCCTTGCGCCCGGCTACTTCCGCACCGACCTCAGCTCGGGGCTGCTGGACAGCCGATGGGGCGAGCGGATCGTGCGCGGCACCCCGCTCGGCCGGGTCGGGGACGTCGAGGAGCTGGGCGGCGCGGCGGTGTTCCTCGCCTCGGACGCCTCGCGGTTCGTGACCGGAACCACCCTCACCGTGGACGGCGGCTGGACCGCCTGGTGAGGCCCGTTGCCGGGCGGTGACCTGGGACCTCGTCCTGCCGGACCCCTCGTCACCGCCCGCCTGCCGTCTCCCGGACCCCGTTGTCAGTGGCCTGTTCTACAGTTCCCGTCACTTGATCACTGCGGGTGCGGGAGGCACACATGGGGTGGGTGTCGGCCGGCGACTACGAAGTCGCTCTCGACGACGGCAAGGTGGTGTGCCGCAACGCGGCCGGGCGGCGGTTGAAGTCCGTACCTCCCAAGATCGCCGACGATCCGGCGGTGGTGGGCCTGCGTCAGCTCACCGAGTGGCTGGAGCGGCACGAACGCCGGTGTCTGGCCGACGTGGAGCGGTGGATGGTGCGCTCACTGCCCGTGCCGCTCGCCGTCGTCGCGCGGGTGTGGCCCGACCCCGCGTGGCAGGCAGCCCTGCGCGACCTCGTCGTCACGGGGGCCGACGGCGAGGTGGCGGGGTTCCTGCGGGACGCCGACCCCGAGCGCGGCCTCGGCCTGGTCGACCTCGACGGCGACACCGTCCGCATCTCCCCGGACCTCGTCCGTCTCCCGCACCCCGTGCTCCTCGACGACCTGGAGGAACTGCGGGAGTTCGCCGTCGAACTCGGCGTCGAGCAGCGCGCCCAGCAGCTGTTCCGCGAGGTGTGGCAGCGGCCCGCCACGCTCGACGCGGAGAGCACCGCCGTCGAGGAGTACGCCGGCGGAGTGTTCAAGGAGCAGCGGTTCCTGCACGGCCGGGTCACCCAGCTCGGCCACCGCGTGCGCGGCGGCCACGCCGTCACGTCCGTCCTGGAGGACGGCCGCACCGTCGAGGCCCGGGTGTGGGTCGGCGACTACGAGGGCTACGAGCAGGCGGAGACCGGCCCCCTGGTGTTCACCGACTCCGCCGGCCGGGCGCTGAAGCTCGGTCAGGTCGGGCCGGTGGCCTGGTCGGAGGGCATGCGCATGGCGGCCGCGCTGTACGCCGGGCGGGACATCGAGGACGAGGAGCAAGCGGCATGACGACCTACGACGAGACCACCGCGGCCGCCCTGCTCGACGCGGGCGCCGTCCTGCCCCCGGGCAGCACGGCCCGCGAGGACGCCGACTCGCTCACCGTCCGCACATACACCCACCCCGCGCTCGACGACCGGCGGGTCGTGCGGCTGGTGCCGGGCACCCTGGGCGAGGCCGAGGACCTCGCGCTGGACTTCCTCGGGCTGTCCCGGGACGCGGAGACCCCCGAGGTCGGCCAGGTCCGCCGGGAGACGCTCGGCTTCCCCGCCTGGGCGCTGGTCAACGACCCGGCCAACGGCCACCACGCGCTGGCGCTGGTCAAGGATGTCGAACGGCTCGCGCGGCAGGCCAAGTCCCGCCCCGGCACCGCCAAGGACGGCTTCGAGGAACTCGGCACCCGGCTCGGCCGGTCCGTGCCGCACTTCCTGCCCACCTTCTACGAGCAGGCCGCCCGGGTCTTCCTCCAGCACGAGAACACGACGTACGCCTCCGCCTTCTTCGGCAAGGCCCGCGAGGCCGAGCGGGTGCACGCGCTGACGGTGGACGAGGAGCGGCAGCGGGCCGTGTTCCTGGAGTTCGCCTTCGCGGGGGCGTTGACGGTCAAGGCGCTCAAGGAGCACGTCAGGGCCCTCGCCGCGCGGCTCGACCCGGCCGCGGCCTGGGCGCAGTTCCGGCAGCTGACCGTGGAGCGCTGCGCCGCCGGGATGCCTCCGTACGCGTCGCTGCCGCAGGACGCGCGCGGGCTGATCAAGGCCGCGGGTCTCGACCGGGTCACCGAGGAGTGCGCCCTGGTCGCCGACCTGCTCGCGTCGCCCGCCGCGGTCCGGGCCCCCGCGTCCTTCTGGAACGCCTACCGGCCGGCGCTCGCCGTCCTCGCGGAGCGGCGACCGGAGGTGCGCGAGCGGCTGTTGGAGATCATGCCGGCGGGCCTGGGCCGTTCCGTCGAGGACGACGAGTTCTGGCTGGCGCTGCTCACGGAGTGCGGCGCGGATCTGCTCCTCACCGGTGGGACGGCCTCCGAGGTGGACCCGGCGGACTGGCTCGGCCGGTGGGCTCTGCACCGCAAGCACGGCGGCAACGTCAGCGGCCGTTCCCCGGCCACCCTCGCCCTCGTGGAGCGGATGGCGCCCCGGCTGCGGGAGCGGGGCCGTCCCGTCGACCTGTGCACGGGCCGCTGGCACGCCGGCGCCGACCTCGACCTGCTGGACCTGTGCGTGGCGCGGGGCGTGCCGCTGACGCTGCCCGGCCCCGACCAGGTCGTGTACCTCTCCCTGGACCGCTGGCTGCGCGAGCCCCGGCCCGGCCGCCGGGATCTCACGGCGGCCGCCGCGGACCCGCGCTTCCGGCGCCTGCTGTACGCCGACATCGGCACCGTCAGCGGCTTCCGCCCCGCAGCCGAGGTGATGGAGGGCCTGGCCGCCCACCCCGTGCTCAGTGACGTGCTGCGGGAGTGGCTGGACAACGCGGCCGGCGAACTGGCCTCGGCGGTCGGCCTGCCCGCCGCGCGGGCGGCGCTGGAACGGCTGCGCCCCTTCCGCGCGGTGGCCGCCCGGGTGAGCCCGGCGGCCGTCGCGAAGGTCGCCGCGCACCAGGTCGCGCCCCTGCTCGGGCACACGCTGCGCGCCGGAATCCTCGACGAGCTGGGCTGGCCCGCGCTCGACGAGGCGCTGCGCCGACTCGACGCCGAGACGAAGCGGGACCGCGACGACACACTGAACGTCAGCGAGGCCTGGCCCGCGCTGATCCTCGCCCGCGCGCACAAGGTGCTCGTCGTCGGACCCGACGAGATCCTGCTGGAGCACGACCTGCGGCTGCCCGTCGCACTGGACCGCTGGCAGCGCCCGAGCTACCGCTACACGGACGGCGAACTGCTCGTCATCTGGCGGCAGAACGGCAAGCAGTTCGGCTACTGGTCCGCCCGCCCGGCGGACGTGTTCCCCGTCGGCGGCGAGCAGATCCCTCAGTGGTACGGCGGCAACAGCCACGCGGGCGAGGCCTCGATCCCGCTGCCCGGAGGCGGTCGCGCCACCGGTGGTCGCACGCTGCACGCCGGTGACACCGTCGTGCCGCCGAGCCGCCGCATCCTCGGCGACGGCACCTCGTACTGGCGTCAGGGCAGGCAGGGCCGGCAACACGTGTGGCTGGAGTACGACCCGGCCACCGGCACGCACGGACGTGCCTCGCTGCCCGCGTTCCTGCGGTCCGGCATCCGTCAGGACACGACCCTGCTCCAGCAGCACTGCGAGGCACTGCCCCTCCAGCCGGGCCTGGAACAGAGCCCGTTCGGCACCGACGGCACCGTCCTCGGACGCTGGGTGCGCACGGAGGGCGAGGGCGCCGAGACCCGGACGGTCGCCGGCACGCCCGACGGCCGGACCGTCGCCCTCCCCTGGGCCGGCGGCCGGGCGCCGGGCGTCCTGCTCGGCGCGCTGCGACTGCCCGGCGGGGCCGAGCCCGTGGCCGTCGGCCTCCACCGGCAGATCGCCCTGTACGCGTCCGACGCCCCGTCCGCCGCCGTAGAACTGGGCCGGGTGACGCCGATGGAGCGCGGCGGCGAGTTCGCCGCCGGCACCCGGTTCGTCCCGCCGGTCGGCTTCTGGCACGCTCTTCGCCCGCGCGACGAGCGCGCGTCGGCCGTCCTGCGCGCGCTGACCGACGAGCAGGCGGCCGAGCTGCTGCGGACGGCGGCGCGGGCGCTGGCTGAGCGGCAGGCGAAGCTGACGGCGGCCGGGGCGGTCGACGGGACGTCGCAGAGCAAGGCCGTCGTCCCGACCGCCGACGAGGTGATCCAGGAGATCGTGTCCCGCGCCCTGCCCGCGCTCGGCGACCCGAGGCTCGTCACGGGTGTCGCGGCGCTCGTGCGCGCGGGGCTGCGGCTGGCGGAGTCCACCGCCTCGTTCGTGGCGCCCCCGGCCGAACGGCCGAAGGCGGAACCCCGCCGCGTCGACGGCATGTTCGCCGACTTCGCACCCGAGCACGGTGACGACGAGACGCTGCGCGAGGCCGCCACCGGCCTCGTCGAGATGCAGGGCTGGTGGGGCAACGAGACACGCTGGAGCGCGCTGCGGCAGATCCGCGCCGTCAATCACGTGCTGTCCGGGAAGCCTGCCGACGGCAAGGCCCTGGCCGAGGCCTCCCGGTCCACGGGAGCCGCCGACGGGTGGCGCAGCGACGATTTCACCGTTCCCGGCATCGGCCTGGTGTGGACGCCCGTGCTGGACGTGCTGCGCCCGCTCGCGTACCGCGCCGCCTCCCCCACGGTGACCGAGGCGCGGCGCGAGGCCCTGCTCCTGCTGTTCGAGGCGATCGCCGACGGGCCGCTGGCCGCGCCCGCGGGCGCACTGCGCAAGGTCGTGCTGAGCGAGCCGCACGAGAAGCAGGAGCGGGTCGGTCAGGTACTGCGCCGGGACGGCCGTACCGTCGTCGTCCTCGGCTGCCAGAACGTCGACCGGCAGGCCGGGCTGGTGAACTGGCTCGCCCTGGACCACGACCCGGCCGGGGTGTTCGGCGCGATCGCCCATTTCATCCTGGAGCGGGAGACCGCGCACCCGGCGGTGTTCCCCGCCGACGCGCTGGCCGCCGTCACCGCACTGGTCCGGGACAAGGGCCCGGCGCCCTGGCAGCCGGAGGCGCCCGCCGACCTCGCCGCCGCGTCGTGCGGCGGGCTGGGGCCCGTGCAGGCGGCCCTGCTGCTCGCGGCCAGGCCCAAACAACTCACCGCCGAGGTGATCGCCGCGACAGGGCTGAAACCTCGTCAGAAGGAGCTCGGCGACGCCCTGTTGGGAACGGTCGGAGACGGCGACCGGGCGGCGCTCGTCGGCGCGCTGCTGCCTGACCACCCCGGCGACCTGTGGATGGCCGGCCCGGACATCGCGGCGGCGGGCCGGGTGTGGGCCGAGCGGCTCGGCGCGGTCGTCCGGCTGCCCGAGGACCTCGCCGGGGAGCTCTCCCTCGGCGGCCTGCCCACCGGCTCGGCCGAGGAGGTCCTCAACCCCGGGCTCACCCCGTGGCTCAGCCGCACCACCGTCCAGCGGCCGGACAAGAACGGAAACCTGGTCGCGGAGGACCCGGCTGCGCTGCCCGGCCGGTACGACCTGACGCGCGCCGTGACCGCCCTGGCCGGCCTCGCCTACTCCCTGCCGTACGGGCACCCGCTGCGGGCCCTCCTGCCGGGGAGCCTGGCCGCGCTGCGCCGCCGCCTCGCCGATCCGGGGCTGCTGCTCGACCTGGACCTCGCATGGACGGACAAGGGCTCCTCGACCGCCGTCGAGCTGCGCAAGGCGTACGGACTGCCCGCCACCGGGGGCACCGACGCGGACGGTCTCACGCCCGTGGGCGAGGCCCTGGTGCTGCGCCCGTGGCACGGCGACCAGGAGAGCGTCCTGGTCCGGCCCTGCGCGCTCAGCTCCGCGGACGACCCGGTGTTCGGGCTCGTCGAGGGGCTCGTCGGGCTCGGACGGGGCCAGGGCATGTGGGCCCTGCGGACGATCCTCGACGGGGAACTCGCCCGCGCGCTGGCGGCCGGTACCGACTCCGAGGGACCCGCCGGGTACGTCCAGGACCCGACCCTCAGTGTGCCGGAACTGGTCGCCGAGGTCGCCGCGGAGCACGGCCTGAGCGAGGACGCGGCGGCGCTCTACCTCCAGTTGCTGGCCCTCCCGGACCCGACGGACCGCGACTGCGTCCGCTGGACCGGCTGGAAGCCCGCCCGGACGAAGAAGGCCCGCGCCGAACTCGCGGCGACCGGCCTGGTCGTCGAGGCCAAGCGGCCGCGCGCCGGGCGCACCCTCTTCCTGCCCTGCGGCTGGCTGGACCTGAAGTCCCCCGGGCTGCCGGTGGAGGTCTGGAAGGAGAACCTCTATCCGGTGCGCGCCCATGGGCGCACGGTGCCGGTGGTGCCGGTGCCCGAACTGTTCACACGCGCGTGGGACCGCGTCCGCGCCGGTGACGCCCCGGCCTACGAGCAGCTCACCACCCGGGCCACCCGCAAGGGCCGCCGCCGATGACCACCCTCCCGCCCCGTCTGGAAGAACGCGCGCCGATGACCAGCACCGCCCTGTCCCCCGACCCCGTCCGCCAGATCGTCCCGCCCGAGGACCGGTACGCCGCCGAGCTGGCCTTCCTCGCCGCGTACGACGACGGGCCGCGCCCGCCCGCGTGGCGGCTCACCCCGCGCGGCGTCGTCACGTTCGTCATGGGCAGCGACGGCCGCGCCCTGAAGCTGCCCGAGGGTGTCGAGGCGCCCGACGGGGTGCCTCGCCGGCTGGTGGTGGAGGGCAAGTTCGTCGGCGACCGGGCGTTGGTGGAGCGGTGTGTGGTCACGCTGGCCGGTGAGCGCGGGCTGCTGCTCGTCGGCGAGCCCGGTACCGCCAAGTCGATGCTGTCCGAGCTGCTGTCCACCGCCGTGTGCGGCACCAGCGGCCTGGTCGTGCAGGGCACGGCGGGTACGACGGAGGACCAGCTCAAGTACGGCTGGAACTACGCCCTGTTGCTGGCGCAGGGGCCGAGCCGGCAGGCGCTGGTGCCCTCGCCGGTGCTGACCGCCATGTCCCGGGGCGCCATCGCCCGCGTCGAGGAGGTCACGCGGTGTCTGCCCGAGGTGCAGGACTCCCTGGTCTCGCTGTTGTCGGAGCGGCGCATCGCCGTACCCGAACTGGCGGGCACGGACGACGCGTTGGCGCATGCCGCGCCGGGTTTCAACCTGATCGCCACGGCCAACCTGCGCGACAGGGGCGTCTCGGAGATGTCCGCGGCCCTCAAGCGCCGCTTCAACTTCGAGACGGTCGGCCCGATTCCGGACCTGGACGCGGAGACAGCGCTGGTGCGCAGTCAGGCGCGGGCCTCGGTGGAGCGGGCCGGGGCGCCCTTCCAGGTCGACGACGCCGTGCTGGAGGCTCTGGTCACCGCGTTCCGCGATCTGCGTGAGGGCCGTTCGGCGGAGGGCTGGGAGGTGGAGCGGCCGTCCACGGTGATGAGCACCGCGGAGGCCGTGTCCGTCGCGGGCGCGCTGGCACTCGCGGCGGCGTACTTCCCGGGAGACCGTGACGTGCTGGGCCTGCTGCCGGGGCATCTGCTCGGTGTCGTCCGCAAGGACGACCCGGCCGACGCGGCCCGGCTGCGCGGCTACTGGGACGGTCCCGTCCGCCGCCGCGCCGAACAGGGCTCCGCCACCTGGCGCACCCTGTGGGACCTGCGCACGGTCCTGGAGGGCTGACGGCCGTGTCCCTCCACCCCACCGCACCGGGCGCCCCGGACGAGGCCCTCGCCGCCCTCACCGACCCGGCCGCGCCCTACCTCATCGGCGTACGGCACCACGCGCCCTCGCTGGCCGCCGCCGTGCCCGCGCTGCTGGACGAGGCGAAGCCGGACGTGGTGCTCGTCGAGCTGCCGGCCGAGATGCAGGAGTGGCTGCCCTGGCTCGGGCACGAGGAGACCCGGGCCCCGGTCGCGCTCGCCGCGGCGCCCGGTGACGGGAGGGGCGGCGGGGGCCCGGCGTTCTATCCGTTCGCGGACTTCTCGCCCGAGCTGGCCGCCGTGCGCTGGGCCGCCCGGCACGGCGTCCCGGTGATCGCCTGCGACCTGCCCCTCGCGGACGCCGCGTGGGGCGAGGGGCGCGACGGCGGCACGGCGCAGGGTGGTTCGCGCGGGCTCACCGACGCACTCCGCGCCCGCCTCACGGGCCGCCCCGGCGACGACCTGTGGGACCGGCTCGTCGAGGCCACCGCCCCGGGCTCCCCACCCGAGGCCCTGCGCCGGGCGGCCCTGCTGACGGGGTGGGCGCTGCGCGAGGACGCGGTGGCCTCCGGCGGGGTACCCGAGCTGGACCTGCGGCGCGAGCGGTGGATGCGGTCCCGCATCAGCGAGGCCACCACCCACGGCGAACGGGCCGCCGTGATCATCGGCGCCTTCCACGCACCGGCGTTGACGGGGACGTCCATCATCGGACGAAGCACGGTCGCCGACCGGACCGGGGTGGAGCGGACCGAGTCCTCCGTCCCGAGCGACGACGGGCGAGCCGGAACCTCCGACCCGGCCGGCGACGCGCGAACCGAGGCGTCCGACCGGCCCCTCGGCGGACACACCAGGACACCGGACCCGACCGCGGACAAGCGAACCGAAGCTCCCCTCCCCACCGACAACGGGCACGACGATCCGTCCGACTCGGGCAGCGACCCGGAAACCATGGCGTCCGACACAGCCGTGCGCAAGCAGAACGGCGCGTCCGCCTCACCCGACAACGGACCTGCCAAGACACCCGACCCGACCGCCGACAAGCGAACCGAAGCTCCCCTCCCCACCGACAAGAGGCACGACGGTCCGTCCGACTGGCCCGGCGACGGGCGGGCCGAGGCGGCCGACCCGGGCGGCGGCGGGCGGGCCGCAGCGCCCCGACCGACCGGCGGCGGGCAGGGCGGTGCCTCCGTCCCGGTTGGCCGGAAGGGGCCCGCAGCCGGCGACCCGGGGCGGGCTTCGTGGACCACCTCGTTGATCCCCTACTCCTATGCGCTCCTGGACGAGCGCTCCGGCTATCCGGCGGGGATTCGGGACCCGGAGTGGCAGGACATGGTGTTGCGGGCAGCGGGGGATCCGGCGGCGTTGGAGGAGGCGCTGACGCGGGCGGCCGTGCGGGTGTGTGCGGAGTTGCGGGGGCTCGGGCATCCGTCCGGGCCGGCCGACGCGCGTGAGATCAGTCGGCTCGCCTCGGACCTCGCCAGGCTGCGCGGGCTGCCCGCGGCGGGCCGGGGCGAGTTGGTCGAGGCGGTGCAGACGGTCCTCGCGCAGGGGGAACCGTACGGGCGGGGGCGGGCCGTGGCGCGGGCGATGGAGCACGTGCTCGTCGGCACGCGTACCGGCCGGCCCGCGCCGGACGCACCACGCAGTGGTCTCGCCCCGGCGGTGGAGGACGAGGTGGCGGGGCTGGGCCTGCCCGGACCGGAGAGCGCCTCCGGCCCGGCCCGGGATCTACGGCTCGACCCGCTGCGGTCGGACCTCGACCGGCGTCGTGAGCTGCTGTTGCGGCGGCTGACGGTGTGCGGGGTGCCGTACGGGGAGGCGAGGGAGGTCGTCGGCGCGGGCGGCGCCGAGGCCCTCACCTCCCGTTGGGAGGTGCGCTGGACGCCGGCGACGGCGGCCATGCTGACCGCGGCCGGCGTGCGCGGGGTCACCGCGGCCCAGGCCGCCGAGGGCGTGCTGCGCGAACGGCGGCGCGCGGAGCGGGACGCGGGCGGGTCGACGGCCGCCCAGGTGCTGCAAGGGCTCATGGACGCCGCGCAGTGCGGGCTGCCGCCGCTCGCGGACGAGCGGCTCGACGACGTCGCCGAGGTGCTGCCCCAGGCCGGTGCCCTGCCCGAACTCCTTTCCGCACTGGCCCTGCTGGACCGGCTGCGGGCCGGTCACGTACCGGGGCTGGGCGCCGACCATGACCGTACGGCGCGGGCGGCCGGCGTCGCCGAACTGCTCACCGCGGCGGCGGTGCGGCAGGTGGACGGCCTGACCGGTTCCGAGGACCCCGCCGACGCCCACGCCCTGCTGGAACTCTCCCACCGCGCCGACCTGTTGGGCGGAATCCGGCTCACCGACGCCCTCGCCCGGCTGGCCGCCGACGGCTCCCCGCTGATGCGTGGTGCCGCCGGAGCCGTCCGGGTGCTGCTCGGGCAGGAGGACGCCCGGGCCTTCGGCGACCGTGTCGCCTCTTGGGTCGACGGAGCCGTCGATCCCGACACGCGGTCGGCGCTGACTGCCCGGCTGGGCGGGCTGCTGACCGCCGCGGGCCCGCTGTTGGAGGCCGCGGTACCGGCACTGGAGCCCCTGCTCAACCGTGTCTCGGAGCTGCCCGACCGGGAGTTCCTGGACCGGCTTCCCGCGCTGCGGGGCGGTTTCGAGACGCTGAGCCCCGCGGCCCGCGACCGTCTCCTCGCGGCCGTCGAGGAACGCCTCGACACCGGGCATGTCACCGACACCGACGGCGTCGACCCTGCCGCGCTCGCCGTTTGGACCGGAGCGGACCTCGCGGCCCGCGCCGCCCTGCGGTCACTGGGGCTGCTGCCCGGGCCACGCGGCGACGCCCAGTCGCCCACCCCCACGGCCCTCACCCCTGACGCCGTCGCTGACGCCCTCACCAACGACGTCGAGGCCTGCGAGAAGGAGGATCGCCTCCTCGCCCCGGCCGACCGCTGGCGGCTCGTCCTGGGCCGCCGCAGCGACCGACTCCCTTCGTCCGCCCGCTCGTTGGCGACGGCTCTGGACGAGCTGTACGGCAGCGGGCGCGGCGAGGGCAGCCGTGGGGACCTGACGGGTCCGGGGGCCGGCGGCGGCCGGGACGTGCCGTATCCCGGGGTGCGGGAGTGGTCGCAAGAGCTGGCGGCGCTGTTCGGGCCGGGCATCCGGGAGGAGGTGCTGGCGGCAGCCGCCGCGTCGGGCCGCAACGACGTGCTCACGGAGCTGGACGCGGACAGCGTGCGCCCCTCGGTCGAGCTGCTGCGTACGGTGCTGCGGCACGCGGGCGGGCTGCCCGAGGCCCGGCTGGCCGCGCTGCGTCCGCTCGTCCGGCGGCTGGTCGACGCGTTGACCCGGCAGCTCGCCACCCGGTTGCGGCCCGCTCTGCACGGCACGACGCTGCCGCGCCCCAGCCGGCGTCCGGGCGGCGGCCTCGACCTGCCCCGCACGCTGCGCGCCAACCTGGCGACCGCGCGGCGCGGCCCGGACGGCACGGTCCGGGTCATCCCCGAGCGCCCGGTGTTCCGTACCCGGGCTCGGCGTGCCGCCGACTGGCGACTGATCCTGGTCACGGACGTGTCGGGGTCCATGGAGGCGTCCACGGTGTGGGCCGCGCTGACGGCCTCGGTGCTGGCCGGGGTGCCGACTCTGTCCACGCACTTCCTGGCGTTCTCCACGGAGGTCATCGACCTCACCGGCCAGGTCGGGGACCCGTTGTCGCTGCTGCTGGAGGTGAGCGTCGGCGGCGGCACGCACATCGCGGCGGGGCTGCGGCACGCGCGTGAGCTCGTCACCGTGCCGTCGCGGACCCTCGTCGTGGTCGTCAGCGACTTCGAGGAGGGTTACCCGCTCGGCGGACTGCTCGCCGAGGTGCGCGCGCTGGTCGGGGCGGGCTGTCACGTCCTGGGCTGCGCGAGCCTCGACGACACCGGCCGACCGCGCTACTCCACGGGCGTCGCGGGTCAGCTCGTCGCCGCGGGCATGCCCGTCGCCGCCCTCAGTCCGCTCGAACTCGCCCGCTGGGTAGGGGAGAAGATCGCATGAGCACGAGTCCGGACCTGCCTCCGGTCGCCCCGTCCGTCACCGCCGAACTCGTCGAGGCGCTCTCGCCCCGGCTGCGCAAGCGGCTGGACGCGGGCATCGCCAAGCTGGCGGCTCGTCCGGTCGTCCGCGAGGGCGACACCGTACGGATCGCCGTCGACGACGACACCGACCTCGAACTGCACGCGCCCGGCGGTGCGGTGACCGGGGCGGACGCGATCCGCTGCGGTTGTCTGCTCGCCCCCGACTGTCTGCACCGCGCCGCGGCGGCCTCGGCAGCGCCGGTCGCCGACGTCACACCCGACACGGCACCCGCGCCATCCGCGCCCTCGCCGAAGGCGCGAGCGCGAACCGAGGAGGGTTCGCAACCGCGGCCGGACCCGGAGCCGGAACCGGAGAGCGCCGCCCCGGCCCAACTCGCCGCCGCACGGGCCGTGTACGACGCGGCGGCCGCCGTTCTCGAAGCCGGTGCGGACGGATCCGGTGCCGTGCTCCAGGCGGAGCTCCTGCGCGCCGCGCACACCGCGCGACTCGCGGGACTCCCCCGTGCCGCCGCCTCGGCGGTCTCCGTGGTCACCGGGATACGCGCGGCCCGCTCCGCCGACCCCGCGTACCGGCGACCCGACCTCGTGGACGCGCTTCGCACCGTCCTCGGCGTGGCCCACCGGCTGCCGTTCGCGAGCGGCCCCGACCTGGCCGGACTGCGCGGCGCCGTACGGCAGCCGTACGTCCCGGACGGCTCGCTGCGCCTGTACGGGGTCTGCTCCGAACCGGTGCTGACGGCGACCGGGTACGCGGGCGCGGTCACCTGGACCGCCGACGCCGAGGGCCGCCTCTACACGGTCTCCGACGTGGCCCCGGGGGGCCCGAGCCGGGCGACCGGCGCCGCCGACCGCGCCGTACGGATCGGCGACACCGCCCTGATCCACCGTGAGCTGTCGCGGGCGGGACTCGCGGTCTCCGGTGCGACCGTCTCGCCGACGGGGCGGCTGGGCGCTGGGGCGGGGGTGCGGGCAGTGCGCGCGTCGGGTGCCGCGTGGACCGCCGAGCCGCTGGACCGGCTGTGGGCGGTGCCCGTCGGCGAGCAGGTCGCCCGCGCCCTGAGCGGCGGCCACGGTCTGCTCTTCCTCGACGTCGCCCTGGTGGGCACGGTCCGCGAGGCGGCGGGCGACTGTCTGCTGGCCGAGTGCGACGGCCTCGCGGTGCGGCTGGCCACGGCCCACGAGGACCCCGCGCTCCCGTACCGTGACAACCTCCGCCTGCTGGCCGGAGCCCGGGGCTCCCGGCTGCGGATCGTCGCACGGCTCGCATCGGGCCCGCTCCCGCGCGCACTGCTGCTCGCCGCCGAACACCCCGCCCGGCCCGAGGCCCGGGTGGACCTGGGCCTGGACCGCCTCCAACACGCAGACCTGCCCACGCCGGCAACCGCCCCCGGCCCGGTTCCCGCTCCCGTGGTGGACGAGGCCCCGCTGCACCTCCTGCGCCGCCGTGTGCACCAGGCCGTGTCCGGGGGCCGCCGGGTGCTGGCCTTCCCGGGCAGCGGGGCGGGGGACGGCGGGCGGCTGCGGCGCGTCGGTCTCGCCACCGCGGGCGACCTCCTCGACGATCTCCGGGCCGCCGCCGCGGACCGTTCCCGCGACGCGTTCGGCCGGCTGCTCCCCGCCGACACGGATCGCTTCGCCCGCTCCTGGCTGGCCGCGGCCGTCTACACCGCCGAGGTCGAACGGGCGCTGTGCGCGGCGGCCTGGGGCGCGGGCACGGAGGCGGTGCCTGCGCTGCTGTGAAGACGTGAGCCGATGCCGCCCCTTTAGGTCAGGATCTGACCTCTATCGCTCCTAAGGTGGTCCTCGACCGCGGAACAGCCTTCACGGAAGAAGAGGACCATGAGCGACTCCACCACCCTCGACCAGACCGCCACCGGCGAGCGCGCCGACCTGCTGGAGGTGCTCGCCAAGCAGCGGCACTTCCTGCGCTTCACCACCCGCGACCTCACCGACGAGCAGGCCGGACAGCGGACCACCGCCGGCGAGCTGTGTCTCGGCGGCCTGATCAAGCACGTGACCTCGGTCGAGCGGGGCTGGGTGGACTTCATCCTGGAGGGCCCGTCGGCGATGCCCGACTTCACCAGCATGACCGAGGAGGACTTCGCCAAGCGGGCCGACGAGTTCCGGATGCTGCCCGGTGAGACGTTGGCGGGGGTGCTGAAGGAGTACACCGAGGTGGCGCGCCGTACCGACGAACTGGTCGTGTCCCTGCCCGACCTCAACGCGGACCACCCGCTGCCGGCGGCGCCGTGGTTCGAGCCGGGCGTGCGCTGGTCGGCCCGCCGGGTCCTGCTGCACATCGTCGCCGAGACCGCACAGCACGCGGGCCACGCCGACATCATCCGCGAGTCCCTGGACGGGGCGAAGAGCATGGGCTGAGGTCAGCCGACCTCAAGAACCTCCCGGGCCTCCAAGGCCTCCGACACCTCGAAGACGTGGGCCCGCCTGCCGTTGCTCCAGGGCCACGAACAGGCCCGGGTCGGCCGGTTCGTCGCCGTCGCGGTCGCGGTCGCGGTCGCGGTCGTACGACTGTGAGGTGAGCAGGCCGGTCAGGCGGTGCCGGCGCCCGCGCAGGTCGTCCCAGGGCAGGGGCAGCCGGGCCTGGGCCGGGTGGTCGGAGTCGTTGACGACGACCAGGTGGCGGGGCTTCGGTGTCCGTCCAGGTCCAGGTCCAGGCCGGCAGGTTGCGGCAGGTGTCGTTGTCCGGCCGGCCCGTCGGGGCGAGCGGCCGCCATGCGCTCCTGCGTACGGCGGCCGCGGCGGGCAGCAGGCGGTGGTGGAACTCGCGCAGGGGCTCGTCGACGGGCTCCCGCGGTCTGCGCGCGAGGAACACCGGTGGCCGTACCCGGCGCCCTTCGAACCGGCCCTCGTGCCGGAGCGTGGCGCCGAGGCTGTGGAACAGCGTCGTGGTGGCCGCCACCAGGCCGGTCCAGCCGGTCTGACGGGAGGCGCCGAGGCCCGCACCGTTGTCGCCGTGGAAGTACTCGTAGAACAGTCCCTCCAGTGCGGGTCCTTGGCGGACTGGTGCGACGTGAACCAAGCCGGAGTCCCCGGTTCCCCGAGGCTCTCGCCGACGGGCGGTGCCTCATGGCAGGTTCGCGGGCTGCGGGGTGAGGCGGATCAGCAGGACGGCCGGTGCGCGTGGGAGCGACACGCGCAGGCCGCTTCCGTCCCAGACCGCCGAGCCGGCGGTCGGAGCGGACGGGTGCAGGATCTCCGCGCTCACCTCGCGTCCCGCCAAGTGACCGATGGGCAGACTGAGTTCGGGCTCACCGCCACGGCGCCAGACCGAGACGTACGACGTGCGGTCGCCGGGCACCCGCATTCCCAGGGCCAGCCACTCGTCCGTCCACCCGGGCAGGCCGAGCGGCCAGAACGGCACGGCCTGTGCGAGATCTCCGCGGATGGTCCTGTACGTGTCCACGGCGCCTCGCACGAGGGAGAGTTGACGCTCCGTCATGCGGTCCAGGTGGCCCGAGAGATGGATGCGTCCGAGAAGCGCTCCGCCCAGGGTGAAGGTGATCAGGTCGTCGTCGAACCCGGGCTGCGGGTAGGCCCAGACGGCGCCCTGTTCGGGCGGGGCGGCCGTCGGCGCGGCGGCGGCGATGGGCGGATAGCACAGCGGGTCCTGCTGGTCGCTGGTGGACTGGAGCTGGGTGACGGCCAGGGTGGCGCCGTCCATCCGCATGCCGCCCGAGGCGCAGTTCTCGAGGACCAGCCCGGGGTGGCGGTCGAGCACCTCGGACAGCCAGTCCAGGTAGGCCTGGGCGTGGCCGAGCAGTCCGGCCCCGGGCGCGAGGTCGCCGGGCGCGCAGGTTCCGGGGTCCACCACGATGTTGTAGTCGAGCTTGAGGTAGCCCACCCCCCAGTCGCCCACGATCCGGTCCACCGTCCGGTCCAGGTGCGCCCGGGCCGCCGGGTGCCGTAGATCGAGCTGGTGGCGGCCCTGTTCGGCGAGGCGTACGCCGTCGCGCTGGAAGAAGGCGTCCGGCGGCAGCGCCGCGGCGACGGGGCTGCGCACCCCGACGACCTCCGGTTCCAGCCACAGCCCGGGAACCATGCCCCGCTCCCGGATCCGCTCCAGGACCGCCCGGATACCGCCGCCGGGGAAGCGGCGCGGCGAGGGCAGCCACTCGCCGACGCTGTCCCACCAGCCGTCGGCATCGTCGTCGTACCAGCCGGAGTCGATGCAGAAGTACTCCGCTCCCGCCTCGGCCGCCGCGTCGATGAGGGGCAGCAGTTTCTCGGTCGTCGGGTCGCCCATCAGCGTGTTCATGTAGTCGTTGAAGACGACGGGGAGCGCCGAGTGGTCCGGGTGCGGCCGGCGTACGGCGCGGCGGTACGAGGTCAGCGCGCCCATCGCCGCGTCGAACCCGGCACCGAGGGCCAGCACCCCGGGTACCGTCGTGCACTCCGCTCCGGGGGCGAGGCGGACCCGCCACTGGTGCTCGGCGTCCGTGGGACCGTTCAGCGCCAGATACGTGCGGTGGGCGCGTTCGCCCAGGTCCCAGCGCCAGCCGGCCGGGGACTCGACCTGCCACAGCCAGGTCCGGCCGCTCCCCCGCTCGGTCAGCGCACCCATCGGCAGATGCCCGTCGGTGGGCCAGCTGCCGCGCCCGGTCAGGGCGAGCGCGGCCCGGCTGTCGTGCTGGTGGACGCCGACGTTGATGTCGGCGACGGTGTCCCGCAGCGGTTCGGCGTACCAACGGCACTCCGCGAGCCAGTCGTTGCGGGCCCGGTGCACGTCGAGGTCGTCCGGCGAGGGCAGGCCGCCGAGCAGCAGGCTGCTGACGGACTGGACGACGACGGGCTCTGCGCCTTCGTTGCGCAGCCGGACCCGGGATCGCAGGACGGGCAGTCCGGCGGGGGACGTCAGCTCGACGAACGCCGTCAGCCCGGTTGCCTCGTCGTGGAGTTCGACGCTCAGCCACTCCTGTGCGGCGCGGCTGCCGCCGCGGTGGGCCCGGTACCGGAGCCGCGCGCCGAGGGCCGTGCCCGTGAAGCGCGGGCCGGACCAGCCGCTGCCGTGGCCGAGGGCGGTCAACTCGACCAGGGGGAGGGCGGATTCGGGGTCCGAGGCGGGCCCGGGGTCGTCACCGGCCCGGTCCAGCCGGAGCAGTCGCAGCGTCCCGTCGGGGGCGGTGCCGAACTCGACCTCCAGGGCCGGATGGACCCAACTGAACCGAACCTGCGGGTAGTTGATGACTCTCCGCATCGCATCCGCGGTACCGGGCAAGGTGCTTCCCCTCCCGACCCCGCCCCTGTCGGTGCGTCGGCGGCGGTCGCGTCAGTCCTGCGTGAATCCCTCGTTACGGTCTCTTGACGACCGTTGTGTGACCGGTCACAATCCTGGCATGAATGTGACCGGTCACACAAGGCGTCCGGCGAGCATCCGGGACGTCGCGACGGCCGCCGGAGTCTCGTACCAGACCGTCTCCCGGGTGATCAACGGGCATCCCAGCGTCAAAACGGCGACCCGGGAGCGGGTGCTCGCCGCCATCGACGAGCTGGGTTTCCGCCGCAACGCCACCGCGCTCGCTCTGGCCAGCGGGCGCAACAGGGCCGTGACCGTGCTCACCGCCAACACCACCCACTACGGCTACGCCTCCATCCTCCAGGGCATCGAGGAGGCGGCCCGCGCCGCGTCCTACGCGGTGGGGATCGGCGTCCTCGAATCCACGGAGGAGTCCGCCGTCGCCGCCGAAGTACAGCGGGCGGCGGACGCGAGCGGCGGGCTGATCGTGATCGCCTACGATCCGGCCGGTGTCCGGGCCCTGGCCGCCGTCCCCTCCGGGCTGCCGGTCGTCGGGGTGGTCGAGACGCCCGCGAGCCCGCCCGCCGGCGACCGCCCCTGGGTGTGGACCGACGACCGCGAGGCCGCGTACCGGGCGACCCGCCATCTGCTCTCCCTCGGCCACGAGACCGTGCACTACGTGGCCATCCCGTCCAGCACCCGGCGCACCGGCGCCCGCACCACCGGCTGGCGCGAGGCGCTCAAGGAGGCCGGAGCACCGCAACCCCGTCCCGTGCAGGGCAGTTGGGGCCCGGCGGGGGGTCACGCGGCCGGCCGGAAGCTCGCCCGGGACCCGGCCGTCAGCGCGATCCTGTGCGGCAACGACGACCTCGCCCTCGGGGTGCTGCGCGCCCTGCACGAGGCAGGCCGGTCCGTCCCCGGCGAGGTCAGCGTGGCCGGGTTCGACGACGCCCCGCACTCCGCCTATCTCACGCCGTCCCTGACGACCGTGCGCCTGGACTTCACCGGCCTCGGAAGGTCCGCCTTCGCCCTGCTGCACGGGGCGCTGGAGGAGTCGGCGCAGATCGCCCCGCACCCCGTCTCCGTACCGGAGCTGGTGGTGCGGGAGAGCTCGGGGGCCGCGCCCGCCCGCGACTGAACACCCGGTACGAGCCGCTGTTCCGGAAAGGCACGTGTTGACTTCCTCCCCTCGCGAACGAGGCGGATTCCTACGGCTCGCGCCGAGGGGTCTTCTGCTTCGTCGCCGACTGCCCGCCCGGAGTTCTCCGTTGAGGTCTTACACCGGCTCCACAGACAGACACCGCCGGCCCGGCGGCCAGAAGGTTGTTCGCCGCGTTCACGTCCCGGTCGTGGGTCGTTCCGCAGTTGTCGCACGTCCAGGTGCGGACGTTGAGCGGCATCCTCTCAGCGAGGGTGCCGCACGCGGAGCACAGCTCGGAGGAGGGGAAGAAGCGGTCGACCGCGATCACTTCCCGCCCGTACCAGGCGGACTTGTACTCCAGCATGTTCCGGAACTGCGCCCATGCCGCGTCGCCGATGGCGCGGGCCAGTCTCCGGTTCTTGACCATGTTGCGCACGGTCAGGTCCTCGATCACGATCGTTTGGTTTTCACGAACGAGTCGGGTGGTCAGCTTGTGCAGATGGTCCCGGCGGCGGTCGGTGATCCGCGCGTGGATCCTCGCGACCCTGGTCCGGGCCTTCCTGCCGTTGACTCCGTCGCCCTTCGCCTTGCGGGCAAGACTGCGTTGGGCCTTGGCCAGGCGGGTGCGGTCCCGGCGCTCATGCCGGGGGTTGGCGATCTTCTCGCCGGTGGAGAGGGTCAGCAGGTGGTCCAGGCCGACGTCGACCCCGACCGCCGCATCCGTGGCCGCAAGCGGCACCACGGTCGGGTCCTCGCACAGCAGGGAGACGAACCAGCGGCCCGCGCCGTCCTGCGACACCGTCACCGTCGAGGGCACCGTCCCCTCAGGCAGAGGCCGCGACCACACGATGTCCAGCGGGCCGGACATCTTCGCCGGCGTCAGCTTCCCGTCCCGGTACCGGAACGCACTGGACGTGTACTCGGCCGACCTGCGCGACTTCTTCCGCGACTTGAAACGCGGGTACCTGGCCCGCTTGGCGAAGAAGCTGGTGAACGCGCTCTGCAGGTGCCGCAGTGTCTGTTGGAGCGGCACCGACGACACCTCGCCCAGGAACGCCAGTTCCTCGGTCTTCTGCCACGCGGTCAGCAGGGCCGAGGTCTGGTTGTAGTTGACCCGCTCCTGCCGCGCCCAGGCCTCGGTGCGGGCGGCGAGCGCCAGGTTGTAGACCTTCCGCACGCGTCCGAACGTGCGCGACAGCTCGGCTGCCTCAACAACTGGCATCACGTCTTCGCGTACGTCGTGGTGATGAGCCTGCCCATGGTCGCCGTGTTCCTCGTCGGCCGGCGAAAGATCGTGTCCGGAATCACCAGTGGAGCCGTCAAATGACCGGAGGTCCAGCAGCGTGAGCCCCCGCACCGGTACGAGAACCCGTCGAACCCGTACGAGAACCGCCCTTGTCACCACCGCACTTGGAGTCACCGCCATGGCAGGCACCCTTCCCGCAGCAGGCCCGGCGGCAGCCTCCCCCACTCTCGACTCCGCTCGAGCGGGAGGTACCCCCATCGACCCGCAGCGTCTCACCGTCGACCTCGCCGCCTCCGAAGGCCCGGTGCTGCTCGGCGCCAACGGCGCGCTGTACGGGCTCAGCGACGACGGTGTGCCCAGCGACGCCGCGCTGGAGCCGCTGAAGATCACCAGCATCTCGCAGAAGCCGGAGGGCGGCGCCCAGCACCCCAACGGGGACGCGCTCTCGGTCTCCCGGTCGTTCTTCCGCAACGGCGGCGGCGAGATCAACGTCATGATGCAGGACATCTACGCCAAGTGGCCGTACGAGGACCTCGGCATCGACGACTACCTCCCCAAGGTCGACAGAATCGTCAAGGAGGTGTCGGCCGACCCGAACAGCGACCGGTTCGTCTACATCCCGTTCAACGAGCCCGACTGGATCTGGTACAACATCGGCGTCGCCGACCAGGCGCAGTACGAGGTCAACCGCGACCGGTTCTTCAAGGACTGGAAGACGGTGTACCAGCGCATCCGCGCCATCGATCCCGACGCGAGGATCGCCGGCCCCAACGAGACGGGCTACCACACCCGGCTGATGACCGACTTCCTCGCCTTCGCCAAGCGGGAGAACGTCCTGCCCCAGGTGCTGACCTGGCACGAGTTGAGCTCGGGCTCGTTGCGCGACTTCCAGGGCCACTACGACAACTACCGTTCGATCGAGCGGCGGTTGGGCATAGCCCCGCTGAAGATCAGCATCGACGAGTACGCCAACCGCCGTGACCTGTCCGTGCCGGGCCAACTCGTGCAGTGGGTCTCGATGTTCGAGCGGAACAAGGTGTATGCCAACCAGGCCTACTGGGACGCCGCCGGCAACATGGACGGCAATGTGGTGCGGACGAACATCCCCAACGGCGGCTGGTGGTTCTTCCGTTGGTACGCGGGACTGACCGGCGACACCGTCAAGGTCACCCCGCCGCAGGCCGACACCATCGACACCCTCCAGGGCCTGGCCTCCCTCGACACCTCACGCAGGCAGGCCCAGGTACTGCTCGGCGGCTCGGACGGCGACGCGGACGTCGTGGTGCGCAACGTCCCCCGGTCCGTCTTCGGCCGCACGGTCACCGCGACCGTCGCCGAGGCCGCCTGGTCCGGCTACGAGGGGCAGCACGCCGCCCCGCGGGTCCTCGCCCGTACGAAGCTCAAGGTGGCGGACGACGGTTCGGTGACCGTGCCCCTGCGCGGCGGGCACAAGATGTCCGCGTACCGGATCGTGCTCACCCCGGGCGGCACCGGCACCCCGTCCGCCGCCACGGTCCCCTGGTCGGCGTCGTACGAGGCCGAGGACGCCGCCATCACCGGCGGCCAGGTCCACACACAGGGCACGGTGAGCAACGCCAACGGCTACGCGGCCTCCGGCACCAAGGACGTCGGCTCCCTCAACACCGCCGCCAGCAAAGTGGACTTCACGGTGACGGTCCCGGCGGACGGGACGTACGATCTGACGGTCCTGTACGGCAACCAGTCCGGCGCCCCCGCCACCCAGAAGCTGTCCGTCGACGGCGCGGCCCCGGTCACGGTGACGTATCCCTCCACGGAGAACTGGACCTACCGCGCCAAGAACGACCTCGGCGTGGAGTTGTCGGCCGGCACCCATGTGCTGACGCTCGCCAAGGGCGACGCCGAGGTCACCCTCGACCGCATCGACCTGACCGCGCGCACGAGCACCCCGTCGGCGTCGTACGAGGCGACGCTCGCGGACATCAGCGGCAGGCCGTCGTACGACTACTCCTCCTCGGCCGGTGTGGGCACGGGCGCCCTCGTCCTGCGCCGGGGCGACAAGGCCGTGTTCGACGTGTACGCCCCGCGCGACGGCTACTACACGGTGGTGCCGCGGTCCTCGGCGGCGGTGCAACTCGCTCTGCACGGCGAGAAGGTGACGGCGGCGCCGAGCAGGCCGCTGCGGCTCTACCTGGTGGCGGGAAACAACCGCGTGGCGCTGACCTCCGGACACGCGGCCGTCCGTTCCCTCGACGTCTCGGGCACGGGCTCGACCACCGGCACCCTCTCCTACGAGGCCGCGTCCGCCACCCTGGCGGGAGGGGCCAGGCTCGTCGACTCCGCCCACGCCTTCGGGGGCTCCTACATCGGCGATCTCGGCAACAGCCCTTCCAGCACCGCCCGGTTCACGGTGCACGCGCCCGACTCCGGCCGCTACATGCTGGTCGTGCACTACGCGCACAACGACCGCCGCGACAACGGCCACGCCTACAACACGGACATCATGTCCCGTACGGCGGACATCACGGTCGGCACCGGAGCACCACGGAACGTCACCTTCAAGAACACCTGGAGCGAGCACGACTACTGGACCCTGGGCGTCCCCGTCGACCTCAAGAAGGGCGCCAACAGCGTGACCTTCGCGAACGCGAGCGCCTGGGCCCCGAACATCGACCGCATCGAACTGGGCCGCGTCGTCCGTCAGTCGTAGCCCGACGCACGCCGGTACCTCGGGGCGCCCGATGTGCGTCCCGAGGTCAGCGGCCGACGCCGATGAGTCCCGTCAGATAGCGCCACAGCGACGAGCGCTGCCGGACGGCCGGGTCCGGCAGCACCGCCCCCGCCGACTCGGCCGGCTCCGCGCCCGGGGTGTGCGCCGACGGCTGCTCCGGCATCGCGGCCAGTTCGTACCGTACGGGCAGCGAGCGCAGGCCCCGCATGAAGGGCGAGGAACGCCACGGCAGTTGGTCGACGGGGAGGGCGAGGTCCAGGTGGGAGAACCGCTCGAACAGCCGGCCCACGCCGACCGCCGCGACCGTCGAGGCGAGTTCGCGCGCCGGGCACTGACGGCGGCCCGCACCCCACGACAGGTGTGCCCGGGTACTGACCGTGGTGCTCGGACACACGTTGTCGGCGAAGAGCGGGTCGGCGTGCGCCGCCGCGGAGGAGACCCACACCGGATCGCCCGCCCGGATGGTGTAGTTGCCGAGCGGGGTGTCCTTGGCCGCGAAGCGCGGCACGAAGTTCACCAGCGGCGGCTTGCGCATGACCACCCGGTTCATGCTCTCCCTGACCATCCCGGCGGACAGACTGGCACGCACGCCGCCCTCGCCCGAGATGACCTCGACCACCGTGTTGGAGATGAGGATGCCGACGTGGTCGGAGGTCATGCCCAGCAGCATGAACAGCTCACGGGCCAGCTCGTCGAGCGTGAGCTCGGGGTGCGCGGCCAGCAGGTAGGAGGGAAAGTCGTCGCCCGGCTTCTCCAGCTTCACCGCCGCGAGTTCCGCCAGCGCCGCCAGCAGCCGCTCCAGGGCGGGCTCCGCGTCCGGACCGGCGTCCAGCACCCGCCACATGTCCATCAGCGCGTCGTCGCCCTGGGAACCGGGGAAGCCGAGCAGATGGCTGGCCACCATCAGCGGCAGCGGACGGGAGAACTGGGCGGACAGGTCCGCAAGACCCGTACCGCCGGCCTGCCCCACCAGGCTGATCAGTTCGTCGGCGTAGGCGGTGACGGCCGTCTTCAGCCTCTTCGCCTGGGGGTGACGCGGGTCCTGGAACGGTTTGAGAGCCGCGTCCCACGCCGTCCGCAACGGCCGGTAGCCCGGCCCGCCCTGGATCAGCACATGATTGACCTCGAGGGACGGCCCGAGCGGCCAGTCGGCCGGCACCCGGCCCTCCGAGCGGGCCCGCCAGTTCTCCAGCCCCTTCGGCCACCCGGCGTCGTCCTGGAGCACCTCGAGCGCCTCGCGATAGCCGAGGACCAACCACGCAGGCACACCCAGCAGATCGACCGGCGCGACCGGGCCGTGCCGCTGCCGCAGCCTCTCGTAGACGAGTGAGGGGCGTGTCTCGTAGTCCCGGGTCAGCAGCGGTTCGGGAGTCATCGTTTCCAACCGCGCGCCGTCCAGGTCCACGGATCCGCCGTCGCCCACCTGGGATTCCATGCTTTGCCGCCCCTCCGACACTCCCCGTACCGGCATGTCTTCATTCGGTAGCCGGAACCCGGGGGGACCCTATCTCAGTCCCGGCCAACGGTGAACGACGGGGCAGGGGTCGGGGAAAACCGGGGCCCGGTGAGCTTCTACAGTGCGGGTATGGAGATCAGGTGCTCTCAATGCCAGGGGTTCGACCTGGAGCCGGGGTTCGTCGAGGACTCCGGCGACCACTCCCGGGGGTACGCGCGGTGGATCCCCGGGCCCCTGCAACGCGGGGTTCTGGGCGGAGCCAAGCGCTTCGGCCGGCCGCGCTTCCAGATTGACGCCCACCGCTGCCGTGCCTGCGGCCACTTGGAGCTCTTCGCTCCGCACGAGGTGTGACGGGGCCGGCTGCATCGCCTCGCCCCGTCACCCGGCGCACCGCCTCGGTGCAACGGCCACGGTCAGCCGTACAGAGGCCGTGGGGTCAGGCGGGTTGCGGAGTGAGGCGCTCGTGTCCCTTGCGGTCGTAGTACCTCGTCATCGCGAAGCCGAAGAGCAGGGCGAGGGCCGTGCCGATCGCGATCATGATCCAGGAGCGGGTGAGTCCGGCGTCCCCGCGGGCGTCGAAGAAGAGGATGGCGCGCACGCCGTCGCTGAGCTGGCGCATGGGCTCGAAGTGGGACAGGAAACGGTAGAAGTCGGGGATCGCCTGAAGCGGGACCGTGGCGCCCGAGGACGGCAGGCCCAGGACGATGAACACGAACATGGACACCAGCTGGCCGATTCCGCCGAAGGCGGCGTTGATGGCCTGCACGCCCAGCCCGACGGCGAGGGCCGCGCAGTAGGAGAAGACCCACAACAAAGGCAGGTGGGAGGCGTCCATGTCGAGGATGGCCACGCATGACAGCATCACCAGCGAGGCGCTGACGAGCGTGATGCCCGCGGTCATGCCCATCTTCAACAGCAGCGTCTGGGTGCGGTTGATCGGCACGGTGGGGCGGCGCGTGTGCCAGGGGCCGATCTCGTTGTCGGCGTAGCCGAGGGCGGTGTCGACGCCGTTGCTGATCACGTTGCCGCCCATGAAGCCGGCCAGTACGAGCAACAGGGTGTAGTAGAAGGCGGTCAGGCCGAGGCCGCTGTGGGCGCCGATGGGGTGGCCGACCCTGGTGACGACGTTCACCGGGTCGGCGAGCAGCAGCCGGGTGGTGGAATTCGCCCGGGTGCCGACGGCTGCCGTGAGTTGTCTGCCGACGGTCCCCGACACCTGGTGCGCCGCCTGGGTCGTGATCTGGGCGGCGAGGGAGGAGCCCAGGCTTCCCTTGCCGGGGTTGGTGAGCACGGTGAGCACCGGCCGTTGTGTGGCGCCGGTCGTGGTCAGAGCGGTGACCGAGTCGGTGAAGTCGGCCGGGATGACGAGTGCGCCGTAGACCTTGCCGGAGTCGAGCTGCTCCTGGGCCTGGGCGCGGGTGAGGGTACGCCACTCGGCCTTGCCGCCGGCGGTGTCGGCGCCGATCGCGGCGGCGACCTGGGTGCCAAGGTTCTGCTTCTGTCCGGCCGGCGGCTTGCCGGTGTCGCTGTTGACAAGAGCGATGGGCAGATCGTGCAGGTCCCGGTTGGGGTTGACGATCCCGCCCATGTAGAGCAGGGACAGCAGCAGGGCGAGCAGCCCTGTGAGGATCGTGGGCACCAACCACAGCTTGGGGCGGCGCAGCAGCGCGGCGGCACTGGCCTGAGGGGTGGTGGACTCGGCCATGGTTCTCCGTTGATTCCGGGCTGTGCGAGTACCGAACAGCGACTGGCGGCGGTTGTACGAGCGATCCTGCCACCCGCAAGAGTCGCCCGGATGGGGCGTGCACCGGCACAGGCCGCCGCGTCCCCCGTCTTCCTGCCCCTTGCAGTAGGAGAGACCAGGACGGCGGCGGGGGCGAGCGCGTCGGGTTCCTTCGCGCTGTTCGGGACCGGCGATGCCGACCGGGCCGTGACCGGAGTCGACGAGGGGCGAGTGGCAGGGCCGATGGGCCGACCCGCCCGGCACGAGCTATGCGCCGCGACGGACCCGGGCAGCCTTGCGGGCCTCGGCGATCTGGCGGCTCTCGGCAGACCGGCGGGACTCGCCGCCTTCGCGACCGGCCCGCCCCGGGCGGGTACCCATACCTCGGAAGGGGGCACCCCCACGCTTCGGGCGCTCCACGACCGGCCCGCTTCCGCCGACGGGGACACCGGAGGGGGCCTGGGCGCCGGTGATGCGGCTCAGCTCGGCCTCGCCGGAGCGGACCCGCGTGATCTGCGGCCTGATGCCCGCGTCGGACAGAAGACGGGCCATGTCCCGGCGCTGGTCGGGCAGGACCAGCGTGACGACGCTGCCGGACTCGCCGGCGCGCGCGGTTCGCCCGCCGCGGTGCAGGTAGTCCTTGTGGTCGCCGGGCGGGTCGACGTTGACGACGAGGTCCAGGGCGTCGACGTGGATGCCCCGGGCCGCGACGTTGGTGGCCACCAGGACCGTGACGTGACCGTCCTTGAACTGGGCCAGGGTGCGGGTCCGCTGGGGCTGCGACTTGCCGCCGTGCAGCGCCGCGGCCTTGACGCCACTGCTCAGCAGGTGCTTGGTGAACCGGTCGACAGCGTGCTTGGTGTCCAGGAACATGAGCACGCGACCGTCACGGGCGGCGATCTCGGTGGCGGTGGCGAACTTGTCGGCGCCGTGCACCTCCAGCACGTGATGCTCCATCGTGGTGACCGCGCCCACCGACGGGTCGACCGAGTGGACCACCGGGTCATGGAGGTAACGGCGCACCAGGAGGTCGATGTTGCTGTCGAGCGTGGCCGAGAACAGCATGCGCTGACCGTCGGGGCGTACCTGGTCCAGCAGTTCGGTGACCTGGGGCATGAAGCCCATGTCGGCCATCTGGTCGGCCTCGTCCAGGACGGTGATGTTCACCCGGTCCAGGCGGCAGTCCTTGCGCTCGAGGAGATCCGCGAGGCGGCCCGGAGTCGCGACGACCACCTCGGCCCCGGCGCGCAGCGCGCCGGCCTGCCTGCCGATCGACATGCCGCCGACCACGGTGGCCAGCCGCAGCTTCAGCAACTGGGCGTACGGGGTGAGCACATCGGTGACCTGCTGGGCCAACTCGCGTGTGGGGACGAGGATCAGGGCCAGCGGCTTCCGCGACTCGGCACGCTGCCCGGCCGTGCGCACGAGGAGCGCCAGACCGAAGGCGAGCGTCTTGCCCGACCCGGTGCGCCCGCGGCCCAGGACGTCGCGTCCTGCGAGGGAGTTCGGCAACGTGGCGGCCTGGATCGGAAACGGCTCGTTCAGGCCGAGGCCGGTGAGCATCTCCAGCAACTCGGCCGGCATGTCCAGTTCACTGAAGGTCGCAGCCGCGGGGAGGGCCGGAGTGACGGTGACCGGCAGCGCGAACTCTCCGGAGGGTGTGGAACGGTCTGCGGCGCGGTCTGCGGAGCGGTCATTCGTGCGAGCTGCACGGCTCATGGAGAGCCTTCCTCGACGGGGCACGCATCGAGGAATTCCCGACAGCAATAAGCCGATGAATTGCAAGAACGAGCCGAAAGTGAGACTGAAGTAATTCCGACCGGAATGCAGGAAGCAGCAAACTGGGGCCCGCCACAAGGTGCGGGCCCCAGTCAGTTCATGCGCTTCGGCATCAGGCGGGAGTGATGTTCTCCGCCTGCGGACCCTTCTGGCCCTGCGTGACGTCGAAGTTCACCTTCTGGCCTTCCTGGAGCTCACGGAAGCCCTGGGCGGCGATGTTCGAGTAGTGGGCGAAGACGTCGGGGCCGCCGCCGTCCTGCTCGATGAAGCCGAAGCCCTTTTCTGCGTTGAACCACTTGACGGTGCCAGTAGCCATGTCATTCTCCTTCGGGGCAGTGCCCAGGTTCCACACCGTGTGGAACCTTGTGTTGCCACAATGAACCCCGTCCGGATAAGCACCGGAGATACAAAAATGCCCGGCGACATATAGCCGCCGAGGCACTTGAAGTTTCGGGAACCACAACTGCAACTACCGCCCAGCGTAGCACGGCACATGCATTCGCACCACCTATCGCTCGCACACGAAAGGTTAATTTTCAGATTACAGAAGGTGTGACAAAGGAAAATCGGCCGCCCACGCAACCGGGCGGCTCGCCAGGCGAGGAAGCTCAGCCGGACCTTACGGTCCGGATTGTCACGGTTCGTATCCACCAAACTCCGCTAGGACAACTGCCAGGCCAGCTCACGCCAGCTGGATGATCGCCGGTGTCAGTGACCGCCCGTACAGGGGCTGACCGGCGTTCCCCACCGGTCCCCAAGGCACCCGGCAGGCCGTCGTCTCCAGGCACATCGTCGATCAGATCACGCGCGGGCGCAGTCTGGTCAAGCTCGTCGAGTCCGCCTAGATGATCGATTCCAAGGGGTGCCTGTAGAGACGTGGACGAGGGTGTCCAAGATCGTTGTTTTACGAACAACCTGGACACCCTCGCGACGGCACTCTACGTGAGAACCGACGATCTGCTGAAAGCTGCTCCGCACCTGGCTCCATGGCGGCCGAGGGTGGGCATAGCGCCCAAGCTGAGCGACGCCGAACTGGTCACCCTGGCGGTGATGCAGGCCCTGCTCGGCTTCACCAGCGAGGCCCGCTGGCTCCGCCACACCCGCACCCACCTGCGCCATCTGTTCCCTTGCCTGCCTCAGCAGCCGGGCTACAACAAGCGCCTGCGGGCAGCGTCTTCGCTGATCCGCCGCACCATCCGGGTACTGGCCACCGACACCGCGCTGTGGAGCGACGACGTGTGGATCGTGGACTCCACTCCGGTGGAATGCGGCCGCTCCAAGGAGACCGTCAAGCGCTCCGACCTGGCCGGCTGGGCCGAGTACGGCTACTGCGCCAGCCACAGCCGCTTCTTCTGGGGCCTGCGACTGCACCTGATCTGCACCCCGCACGGCCTGCCCGTGGCCTTCGCGCTGACCGGGGCCAAGGCCGTCGAGCGTGAAATCCTCCTCGACGTCCTTGCCGCCGAACCGAAACTGCTGCACGCCCGGCCGGGCCAGACCCTGCTCGCCGACAAGAACTACTACGGCCGCAAGTTCGAGCGGGAGCTGGCAGAGCACGGCGTGCGGCTGCTGCGTCCGGCCCGCAAAGGCGAGGCCCCACGGGCCGGAGCACACCTGCTCAAGCCGCTGCGTCAGCTGATCGAGTCGGTCAACAACACCCTCAAGGGCCAGCTCGACCTGGAACAGCACGACGGCCGTACTCCCGCAGGCGTGACCGTCCGCGTTCTGCAGCGCATCCTCGCACTCACCGCCGCCCTATGGCACAACGACCAGGCCGGACAGCCGATCCACCGCTCACTGATCGCCTACGATCACTGACCCCTCGGAATCGACCATCCAGGCCCGCCGGCGCGCCGTCAACGCACCTCATCGCGTGGCCCTGATGAGGGCCGGGGCATGCTTCGAGCGGGGCCACTTCGTCGAACACCCCAAGACCCTCGTGGCATGAGATCAGGTCACGAGCACCGGCCAGGCGCCACGACGTGCACCATGCAAGGGAGCGGGCCATGGCGGCGAAGCCGGGGATCAGGCAGAACTCGATTCTCGATGCTGAGCTCAACCTGCCCAACGCCGCTATTGCCACCGAGTTCTCCTACACACCCAAGACAGTCGAAGGAGAACCACCTCCATCCATCACAAATTGCGGCTATACGAACTCCCCAAGACGGAAACGGCACTCTCCCTCTGCAGACAGGGTTCATAGACCATGCCGGTCAAGGATGGTGATCAGTTTGCGCCTGCGTTTCAACTCCGCCCGCAGACCGGCGAGATACGTGGTGAACTCGTCCTCTGTACCCAGCGACCGGTGGCAAGCGCGGACTTCGAGCAACAGCCTCGCCATCTGCTCGTAGACGCGGTCCCCGGTGGGTCCCTTCAGCGGCTCTACGAGCCGCAGGTACACCGCAAGCGCGTCGGCCGTGCGCGTCTCGCGCGAGAGGCCGGCGAGCTGCTGCCACTGCCGGTCGTCGGCACGGTCAGCCGCCTCCCGCCAAGCGGTGTCCAGGTCGCCGTCGTCGAGGAGCGCGTCGATCAGTACGGGCCCGCGGTGCCAGCCGCCGCGCTCCTGACGAGTGTCCTCGCGCAGAGCGGCCAGCGCCGCCGCCCGCTCGGTCTCCCAGCTGCCCGCGGCCCGGGCAGCAGCGCGCAGTTGCCGATAGGCGGCGAGGGACCGCTCGGCCAGGAAGCGATCTCGGCGGACTGCTACGGCCTCGGCCTTCCGGCCTGTCCGCGTGTAGCTGGCGCACACGTAGTCGACCAGGCGGCTGTCGACGTGTGCCTCGTTGGCGGTGTCCCGGAGTCCGCGTTCCGCCCACGCGAGCGCGTCCTCGGGCCGGCCGGCTGCACCGAGCTCCTCGGCGATGCGCAGATGCGTGGCACCGGACGGCACCAGATCCTTCACGTACAGGGCGACCAGCGCGTCCACGTCACCCTCCGCCTTGACCAGGCGCTCCATCAGATACCTCTCCGCCCAGCCACGCGGGCTGCGCCGCCGCGCCTCGGCCGCCAGCTGCCGCAGGCGGGCCAGCCCGACCTGCCCCAACACGTCGGCGTAGTCGAGCGGATCGAGGTCCGTCGCATCGTTCCGGTCACCGAGCACGTGGCCGACCAACCACTCGGCCAGCCGCTCCGGGTCGGGGCGCTCGACTCCGCAAGCCTCCAGGTGAGCCTCGGCCACCGCGGCCACGGCCTGCCCGACCACGCCGTCCGAGTCATCAATCTCCTCGTACGCCTCGCCGAGCGCCCGGATCGCCTCCTCGGCCAGGCCGACCGCGCGCGCCGCCTGCCCACCGGCGGTAAGGGCGCGCAGCGCGTCCGCCGCCTCCGCCACCTGCCGCGCGTACCCAGGGGCGTCCGCGTACTCGACGTACCCGTACCGGGCGAAGGGCCGCGGATCGAGCAGCGCCAGGACCCGTTCCCGAACCGCGCCCAGGTCGGAGCGCGCGGCCGCGGCCCGCAGCTCCAGCCGCCGACGCAACTCCCGGTCGCCGGCGACCTGTTCCCGCACCAGCCCGAGGAGCTCGTCCCGGGACAACGCCGTGAGCCACGCCTCCAGACCTGAGGCCCGCGTCCGGGCGGCGGCCCGCTGCCGCGGGATCGCCTCCGCCTGCCGCAGCACGGTCAGCCCCACCGCCACACAGTGCTTGCAGAAGTTGCCCTCCTGCCCGTACGGACAGTCGCACCAGCCCGAGATCCCGGTGCCCTCGCCGAGGGTGAGTTCCACCTCGTAGACGCCGGTGCCGTGCACCCTCGCGGTGACCGAGGCGTCCCCCACCTCCAGACCGCTCACCGCGTCCAGATACCCCAGCCCCCGCTCGAAGGACCGAGCCCCGGCCAGGGCCCGCAGCTCGTCTTCGCCGTATCCCACCACTTGCCGTGCCATACCGGTATTCAACCGCCCCCGCAGCGTGGCGGGCACGAAAGCCGCCGACCTCACCAGCACGCCAGCGTGCTACAGAGTGGCGCCTGACAGCACACGACGGCTGTCGTTGGAGCCATGCTGGCCCAACCCGAGACACCCAGCGCGTCCTGCGAACCGAATCCAGCATGACGCCCGGCCGGGCGTGAACGCCGGCGCGCTCCTCCTCCCCGTACCAGTCGTCGAGGAACTGCCCGGCGCGGGAGCCGAACCGGGTCACGGTGCGCACCGTGTTCGTCGGCCACGCCGACCCGGACTTCTACTTCGGCGCCGAAGTGATCGCCGACGCCTTCCCCGACGCGACGTTCGTCGCCACCCCGATCGTCATCGAGCACATCCGGCACTCCTACGAGGGCAAGCTCAAGGCGTGGGAGGCCCTCGGCCCGAACCTGCCCACTCGCCTGGTCGAGCTCACCCCGCTGACCGGCGACCTCACCTTCGAAGGCCACCGCTTCGAGCTCAAGGGCGGCCCGGCCGGCCTGCCCGACCGCCACTACCTCTGGCAGGCCGAGCACCGCGCCCTCCTCGGCGGCGTCCTGCTCTTCCAGCAGGAGCACGTCTGGGTCGCCCCCCCACCCCGGGCGACCGCGCGTCCTGGGTCGACCTGCTGGACGAAATGGCCGCCCTGAAACCGGAGTTGGTCGTCCCTGGCCACCGCCTGCCCGACACCGCCGCCGACGCCTCCGCCATCACCGCCACCCGCGACTACCTGCTCGCCTTCGAGGAGGAACTCGGCAAGGCGGCCGACGGCGCCGCGCTGACCGAGGCACTGGTCAACCGCTATCCCGACAACGGGATGCTGATCGCCGCCCAGATCGGTGCGAAGGTCGCCAAGGGTGAGATGAAGTGGGGCTGGCCATGGCCGAGTTCGCCGAATCCACGGCGCCCGCGGATGTCGTACGCCGCCAGTACCTGGCCTCCGCCGCCGGTGACCTCGAAGCCCTCCGCGCCACTCTTGCCCCCGACGTGGAGCGGACGGAGATGGCCGGCTTCCCCCTCGCCGGCCCCTACCGCACCCCTGACGGGGTCACGTCCAACGTGATGGAGAAGCCCGGCCAGGACTGGGACGACTGGACCGCCCACGACGACACCTACGTCGTCGACGGCGAGAACGTCGTCGTCCTGGCCCGCTACACCGCCGTCAACAAGTCCACCGCCAAGTCGCTCGACGTCCGCGTCGCGCACCACTTCGTCGTACGCGGCGGACTCATCGTCCGCTTCGAACAGTTCGTCGACACCGCACTCGTGCGCGACGCCATGACCCACTGAGCAAACGGGAGTTCTTCCAGTAAGCCCGGCCCTTGCTGCTCAGTCGGCCGCCCGGCGCCGGGACAGCCGTGTCTCCTCGATGTCGAGCCCCGGCTCGCCGCGTTCCGCGTCGAGAAGGGTCAGCTTGTCGTGGTCGGAGGTACCCGGCTCGGCGAAGAACACGACGAACCGCTGCTTCTGGCTGTGCTCCAGCGGCATCGACTCGTAGCCGAGGTGGAGATCGCCGACGTCGGGGTGGTGGAAGGTCTTGGGGTCCGGGGCGTGCGGTTTGACGTCGAAGCGGTTCCACAGGTCGGCGAAGTCCGGGCTCTTCGCCAGGAGTTCGCCGACCAGGTCGGCCAGGTCCGGGGCGCCCGGTTCGGTGCCGGCCAGGGCGCGCAGCCGGCCGACGCAGGCGCGGGCCTGCTCGTCCCAGTCGTCGAGTAGGTCGCGGGCGAGGGGGTGGAGGAAGGCGTAGCGGGCGAAGTTCCGTCGCGGCGGCGGCCAGTCGGCCAGGCCGGCGAAGAGCCGGAGCGCGCCGGGGTTGAAGGCGAGCAGGTCCAGGGTGCGGCTGACGACGTAGGCCGCGTTCGGGCGCACGGACTCGAGGAGCACCGTCAGCTGTGGTCTCACGGTGTGGCCGGGTGCGGGCGGCGCTTCGGGGGCGTAGGCGGCACGGGAAGCGAGCTCGCGCAGGTGCCGGTGCTCGGACGCGTCGAGGAGCAGGGCGCGGGCGAGGGCGTCGACGACCGTGGGACCGGGGTGGGTCTCCTTGCCGCGTTCCAGGCGTACGTAGTAGTCGATGCTGATCCCGGCGAGCGTGGCCAGCTCCTCGCGGCGCAGGCCCGGCGTGCGGCGCGGGCCGGGGGCTGCGGTCAGCCCGGCCTGCTCGGGGGTGACCTGCGCACGGCGGGCGCGCAGATAGGTGCCGAGGTCGCTCGTGGCACCCGTCGGGTGGCCCTTCGCCTTCTCCGCTGCGCGCTCCATGCGACCATTTTGCCCGTCTTTTTGGGGTCATGTATCAGTGGGTGTGCGTCCCTGCGTGGCCTGCGGGGTCCCGCTGCCGGATCAGGGCAATGCGCGCGGCTACGGCACGTCGTTCATGGCCGGCCGCCTGCCGGGTCCGGGGTCGGGAGCGGTCATGTCCAGCAGGAGGAGGGCGTCGTGATCGGGGGTGCCGGGTTCGGCGGCGTAGGCGACGAGGCGCCGGCCCGGTGTGCCGTCCAGCTCCATGGACTGGGCGGCCAGGGTGACTTCGCCGACCTGTGGGTGGCGGAACGTCTTGTGGGTGGCCTTTCGGCCTGTGACGTCGTAGCGGTCCCACAGCCTGGCGAAGTCAGGGCTCTTGAGTACGAGTTCCCCGACGAGGGTGGTCAGGTCGGGGGCGTCGGGGGCGGTGCCGGCCAGGGCGCGCAGCCGGGCGATGCAGGCACGTATCTGGATGTCCCAGTCGGGGAACAGCTCGCGGGCCGCGGGGTGCAGGAAGAAGTAGCGGGCGAGGTTGCGCTGGGTGGCGGGCCAGTCGTCCAGGCCCGCGTACAGGGCGAGGCCGCCGGGGTTGGAGGCGAGCAGGTCCATGCTGCGGCTGACGATGTACGCCGGGTTCGGACGCATCGCATCGAGCAGCAATTTCAGGTGCGGGCGCACGGTCCGGTTCGGGGCGGGCGGCGGCTCGGGGGCGTACCGCGCGGCGCGGACGGCCAGTTCGCGCAGGTGCTGGTGTTCGGCGTCGTCCAGGTGCAGAGCGCGGGCGAGGGCGTCGACGACGGAGGGACTGGGCCGGGTCTCCTTGCCGCGTTCCAGGCGTACGTAGTAGTCGATGCTGATCCCGGCGAGCGTGGCCAGCTCCTCGCGGCGCAGGCCGGGGGTGCGGCGAAGGCCGGCGCCGGCCGTGAGGCCGACGTGTTCGGGTGCGGTCTGTGTGCGACGGGCACGCAGAAACCGGCCCAGCTCGGCGCCGCCGTCGCTGCTCTGCTCAGATGCCATGCCCTTCAGTGTCACACCGCTCCGACCTGCGTGGCAGGGATGTGAGGGGCCCTGTCACTCCCCCGCTCGCCACCCCCTGGCACGGCTCGGCCTGCCACCGGTGGCGAAAGAGCGCGAAGGTGAATTCTGGCGGGCTTCGCACCGGTCGTGTATAGACCTCCCGCCCGTGTTCGAGCGTCGGCCGGCATCCGGCCCGTGCTCCACACTCGCATCCCGCTTGAAAGGCAACCCTCATGCAGAGCGTCACCCTGAACAACGGTGTCGACATGCCGATCCTTGGCTTCGGCGTCTTCCAGATCCCGGCGGAGCAGACCGAACAGGCCGTCACCGAGGCCCTCGCGGCCGGCTACCGGCTACTCGACACGGCCGCCTCCTACGAGAACGAGGAGGCCGTCGGCCGCGCCATCAAGAACAGCGGCATCCCGCGCGAAGACCTGTTCGTCACCACCAAGCTGTACGTCCAGGACGCACCCGCCGAGGAAAACACCAAGCGGGCTTTCGAGACGTCGCTGGCCAAGCTCGGCCTGGACCACGTCGACGTGTACCTGATGCACCAGCCCTACGGCGATGTGTACGGCCAGTGGCGTGCCATGGAGGCGCTGCACCGAGAGGGCCGGGCCAAGGCGATCGGCGTCGCCAACTTCTACCCGGACCGGCTCCTCGACCTGATCATCAACAACGAGATCACCCCGGCGGTCAACCAGATCGAGACCCACCCGTTCTTCCAGCGCGCCGACTACCAGGACCTGATGCGCGAGCACGGGGTCCAGATCCAGTCCTGGGGCGGGTTCGCCGAGGGCAAGAACGACCTGTTCACCAACCCGCTGCTGAGCGAGATCGGCGAGAAGCACGGCAAGTCCGTGGCCCAGGTGGTGCTGCGCTGGCTGGTCCAGCGGGGCGTCGTCGCGATCCCCAAGTCGGTCCGGCCCGAGCGCATGGCGGAGAACCTCGACGTCTTCGGCTTCGAGCTCACCGACGAACAGATGTCGGCCATCGCCACCCTGGACACCGACGGCTCGCTGTTCTTCGACCACCGCGACCCGGCGATGGTCCAGTGGCTCAGCGCGCGACGCGTGGACGGCTGAGTCAGAACGCACACGTGCTCGGTCGGTGTGGGGCTCTGCCGCTCATGGCGCATCTCCTCACACCGACCCCCGTTCTCCGGCGCGCCGAGCAAGCAAGCCGACCGCCCATCCTTCATCAGCTTTCGACAGAGGCTTTCCATGACTACCCAGAGCGAGCACCAGCGATGAGTCATACCCCTCGCCGCACAGTGCTCCGCGGCCTGCTCACAGGAGGAACGGTCATGGCGGCCGGTGCCGCGATCGGCGCTTGTTCCGCCTCTCCTGCCTCACCCCGTCCGGACGAATCCGCGTCCGCCGAGCGGTCCGGCACACCCGCCCCGGGTGCCCGCACCGTCCTGCTGGCCTACTTCTCCCGGCCGGGCGAGAACTACTACAACGGCGGACGCCGGAACATCGAGGTCGGCAACACCGAGGTCCTGGCCCGCATGATCGCCGACCGGATCGACTGCGACGTCCACCGCATCCAGGCCGCGGACCCCTACCCGGCCGGCTACGACGCGACTGTCCGGCGCAACGTCCGCGAGCAGGACAGCGAGGCACGTCCGGCCGTCGCCAACCCACTGGTCTCCATCGACCGTCACCACACGATCCTGCTCGGCAGCCCCATCTGGAACGTCCGCGCTCCAATGATCATGACGACGTTCACCGAAGCCCTCGACTTCCGCGGCAGAACCGTCGTCCCGTTCACCACCCACGCCATGAGCGGCCTGGGCACCATCGCACGCGACTACGCCGCCTCCTGCGCCGGCGCGACGATCGCCGAGGGCCTCGCAGTACGCGGCGAGGAAGTCCGGGACGCCGCTGCCGCCGTCGACGCCTGGCTGCGGCGCATCGGACTGCCTGCCTCGTGACCGGGCACAGGGCCTTCGGCTCTCGTGGTCTGCGCTCCTTCGGCGGGACACCCCGAGGAACGGGTGACCGGTCCGGCAGTCGGCGCCCCGCCGGTCACCGCTGTTGACGGGTCGGACGGAACAGGATCTCGTTGACGTCGACTTCCTGGGGCTGGCTCATGGCGAACTCCACGCAGCGGGCGAAGCTGTCCGCGGGGATGGCGTAGTCCTGGTAGAGGCCCGCGACCGCGTCCGCGACGCCTTCGGCCTTGACCGAGGCGGGCAGTTCGGTGTCCACCGCGCCGGGAGAGATGACCGTGGTGCGGATGTCGTACGGCTTGACCTCCTGGCGCAATGCCTCGGAGATGACGCGCACGGAGTACTTGGTCGCCGAGTAGATCGCTCCGCCCGGACTGATGACATGTCCGGCCACCGAGGAGACGTTGATGAAGTGGCCGGACCGCTGCTCCTTGAAGTGCGGCAGGGCTGCCGCGATGCCCCGCAGAACGCCCTTGATGTTGACGTCGATGGCCTGTTCCCACTCGTCGAACCGCTCCATCTCCAGTGGGGACAGCGGCATGAGACCGGCGTTGTTGAGCATGACGTCGATGCGGCCGTGCAGGTCGACGGCCCGCTGGACCAGCGCCTTCACCTGCTCGCGGTCGCTCACGTCGGGCCGCACGACCGCCTTGCGGTCGAGGCCGAGTTCGTCGGCGAGTTCCTCCAGCCGTTCCAGTCGGCGGGCGCCGAGCACGACCTTGGCGCCCCGCGCGGTCAAGTGCCGGGCGGTCGCCGCGCCGAGTCCCTGCTGGCACCGGTGATGACGACGACTTTGCCGGTGATGTTCTCCGTCATGGGGGTTCCTTCAGGCGATCGGTGTGCCGTGAGTCGAGAGCGAGGGGCGGCGGCGAGGCAGACGGCGCCGTCGGTCAGGCGTGCCGAACCGCTTCGAGGTCCTGCCGTACAGGTGCGGGTTCGGCGTCGAGCGGCATGTTGGCGCTGTCCAGGGCGGCGTCGAGGGAGCCGGGCACATCGGCGGTGAGGCCGGCGAACAGCAGGTCGAGGTCGGAGGGGGCAGGCCCGTGCTCGGCGACGAGTTCGAGGGTCTTGTGGCCGGCCTCGGGCGAGGTGAGCGCGGAGACGAGGACTTGGGCGATCTGCCGACGGGCGATGACGCCGTCGCTGGGGCTACCGGCGTGCCGGGTGTCGCCCTGCAGCATCGTCAGGGCGAGCTGGCCGGGAGCGTTGTAGTCGAACCAGCCGGGGCGGACGATCGTGTACGGGCGCCCACTGGCCCGGACCAGGCGTTCCGCGCGGCGCTTCCACGCGTGGGCGTCGGTGATCATGTCGTCGCGGACCGTGCCGTCGGTGTTCCTGGGGCGGCCCGTGACGCCGATCGCGGTCATCAGCGAGATCCGAGCCGGCTGGTCGCCCAGTGCCGCCAGGGTGTTGCGGACGGCCCCGTAGTCGATGCGTTCCGCCTGGCCGGGCCCGCCGTGGGAGCCGTGGGAGAAGACCACGGCGTCGATGCCTTCGACGGCCTCCTTGAGGGTGTCGGCATCGGTGAGGTCCCCGGCGACGAGCCGAGCGGCCTCAGGCAGCACGGTCCGGACGCGCCCGGGATCGCGGACGAGGGCTTTCACCTGGTGGCCCTGCCCGAGGGCTTCGGCGACGACGAGGGTGCCGACGCTGCCGGTAGCACCGACGACCAGGACGGTCAGAGGGGTGGAGCGGGTCATGGCGGAGACTCTTCCGTGACGTGAGGACAGGGGTCAGCGGTACGTCGGTGCGCTGAGGGGAGACGTTGGCGAACCACACCGCCGGCACAGCGACTTCACGCCTCGGGGATCTCGATGCCGTAGGCCTCAAGCGTGATGTCGGCCGGCTCCGGTCCGCCGCGTACGCCGGTGTCGAGCGCGTCGATCGCGGCGAGCTGCTCGGTGGTCAGCTCGAACTCGAAGACGTCGAAGTTCTCGGCGATGCGGGCGGGCTTGATCGACTTCGGGATCGCGGAGCGGCCCTCCTGCAGATGCCAGCGCAGCATCACCTGCGCGGCCGACTTGCCGTGCTGCCCGGCGATCTCCAGCAGGACCGGGTCGTCGAAGGTCCGCTTCTCGCCGCCGCGGTAGGAGGTGATGCCGCCGATGGGCGACCACGCCTGGGTCAGGATGCCGTGCTGGACGTGCAGGCGCTGCAGCGCGGTCTGCTGGAAGTAGGGATGGACCTCGATCTGGTTGACCACGGGCACGGCGGACGTCTCGGCCAGCAGTCGCTCCAGGTGCTCGGGCATGAAGTTGCTCACGCCGATGGCCCGTACCCGGCCGTCGGCAAGCAGCTTCTCCAGCGCCCGGTAGGCGTCGAGGGTGCGCTCGAAGGCGGAGGGCAGGGGCTGGTGGAGCAGCAGCAGGTCGAGCTGGTCGACGCCGAGCTTGCCCGCGCTCTTGTCGAAGGCGTGCAGCGCGCTGTCGTAGCCGTAGTCGCTGATCCACAGCTTCGTCTCGATGAACACCTCGTCGCGGGCAAGGCCGGAGCGGCGGATGCCGTCGCCGACCTCCCGCTCGTTGCCGTAGGCGGCGGCCGTGTCGATGTGGCGGTAGCCGACGCGCAGGGCCTCCTCGACCGAGGCGGTCGTGACATCGGGCGGTGTCTGGAAAACGCCGAGCCCGAGAGCGGGTATCTCCACACCGTTGCTGAGAGTGATCGTCAGGGGGGACATGCTTCGACGATAGGCAGGCGTCCGACGCCCCCGCATCTCATCTGAGGGGCCCTGTCACTACCCCGCATCCCACACCCCTGCACAACCCGGCCTGGAACACCCGAGAGTCCGATCCCACGCTGAGAGCTCGAAGGATCACGTCCGTCTCCGGTGTCCCGGCCGTCGCACGGAGGATCCCGGGGAGACCAGGAGAGTCTCGATGACCAGCACGCAGGCGCCCGCTCCGGGCAGCACCGCCACCACTCCGGCCGGCCGGGGCAGGACCACCGGCCCGGCCTTCGCGCTCGGTGCCGCACTGCTCGGCTTCTTCGTCATCACCCTGGACGCGCTGATCGTCAGCGTGGCCCTGCCCACCATCGGCGCCGACCTCGGCGGCGGTATGACCGGGCTGCAGTGGGTCGTCGACGGCTACACCCTGGTGCTCGCCGCGCTGCTGCTGTCCGCCGGGGCCGTCTCGGACCGGACAGGCGCCCGGCAGGCGTTCGGCGTGGGCATGGGGTTGTTCCTGATCGCCTCGGCGGCCTGCGGTCTGGCGCCCACGCTGCCCGTCCTGGTCGCGGCCCGCCTGGTGCAGGGCGCGGGCGCGGCGGTCATGATGCCCGCCACCCTCGCTCTGATCCGCGAGGCGTACCCGGACTCCGCCCATCGCGCCCGTGCCCTCGGGTTCTGGGCGCTGGGCGGCTCTGTCGGCTCGGCCGCGGGACCTCTGCTCGGCGGTGCGCTCAGCGCCGTGGACTGGCGGTGGATCTTCTTCATCAACCTGCCGGTCGGCGCTGTCGCCCTGGGGCTGCTCACTCGCGTGGCCCGCTCCCCGCGGCGGCCGGTGCAGCACGCCGAACAACAACCCGGCAGACCGCGGCCGTCGCGGCTTCCTGGGCGCGGCCGCACTCGCAGCGACCTCGCTGATGGCCGTCACGGGAGCCGCACCAGCCCAGGCACACTCGGCATCGCCGGGCAACGGCACCGGGGCCCCCACCCGCCGTCGCAACCAGGTGACCGCGGCGATCACGCAGACCGGTCACCGCAGGCTCGGGTCCTTGAAGGTTTCGAGCATCGGCCTCGGCACCCAGACCATGCCGGGCAACCTCTACGGCCCCGTCACCAGTCGCAAGGACATGGTCACCCTCATCCGCACAGCCGTCGACCAGGGGGTGACGTTCTTCGACACGGCCGAGGCGTACGGGCCCTTCGAGTCGGAACGGATCGTCGGGGACGCCCTCCGGCCCGTCCGCGACGACGTGGTGATCGCGTCCAAGTTCGGTTGGAACATCGATCCGGACACGGGGGCCGTGACCGGCCTGAATAGCCGCCCGGACCACATCCGCCGAGCCGTCGACGGCATGTTGAAGCGCCTCAGGACCGACCACATCGACCTGCTCTACCAACACCGCGTCGATCCCACCGTCCCGATCGAGGACGTCGCGGACACGGTGAAGGACCTCATGGCCCAGGGCAAGGTGCTGCACTGGGGCCTCTCCGAGCCGGGCCTTCAGACCATCCGCCGGGCCCACGCCGTCCAGCCACTCACCGCGATCCAGAACGAGTACTCCACGCTCTGGCGCGGACCGGAGGACAAAGTCCTGCCGCTCTGTGAGGAACTCGGGATCGGCTTCGTCTGCTGGGCTCCTCTGGGCATGGGCTTCACGACCGGAACGATGAGTCCATACTTCCGGTTCACAGAGGATGACCGCCGGACCGTGTTCCCCCGCAACAGCCAGGACAACCTGGCCGCCAACATGCCACTGGTACAACTGCTCCAGGACTGGGCCGTACGCAAGGGCGCCACACCCGCCCAGATCGACCTCGCCTGGCTACTGGCCCAGAAGCCCTGGATCGTGCCGATACCCAGCACCACCAGGCTGTCCCACCTCCTGGAGAACATCGGCGCGGAAGAAGTCCGGTTCAGCCCCGCCGAACTCCAGGAGCTGACCGCCGCCGTCGCACGGATCACCATCCACGGTGACCGCCTCCCGCCGGCGGCCCTCGCAATGACGGGCGTCGAAGCACCGACCCGCTGACCAACCACGCGGACCCGCCCCGGCAGTACTCGACAGGTGTGGGCCGTCCGGAAATCCCGGACGGCCCACACCGTTGTCGCCTTCTCCGTGATGCAGAACAGCCTCATCGGTCTGACCGGCGTACGACCCGCACCCTGCCGCCCCGGTCTTATGCTGCGGCGCGGACCTCCGGCCATGACGGCACACCAGGTGCCCGTCCGGCCTGGCGAGCCTCTGCTCCGTCGTGGGCGATCAGCTTCGGCTCCCTCTCGTGGAGTTCCGCGAGCAGAGCGGTCACCCGTTCCTCCAGGCGTGGTCCGGTGCGGATCCATCACCCTCTACAACGACAGCTCCGGCACCACCGACCTCGTCATCGACTCCAGCGGCTACTACACCTGACAGACACACCCGCTTGAGGCCTCGGGGCCGGGCACGCAGCAAGTGCCCGGCCCCGACCACCTCCCTGCAGGACACACCTGGGGGGGCAAAGCAGACATGTGGCGCGGATGCCGATCCACGCTCAGGCGGCTACTACCACCCGCCTTCGCATTGCTGCACGAAAGGTCGAGGGCCTCTCAGAGGCCGCCGCTACACCTGGGTTCCGGGCCGTTTCCTCTTCGGGCCGTTTCCTTGCCCCCCGTCGGCCATCGCCAGACGCTCTCTCAGCAGGTACCCGCCACCACTGAACATCAGGTGCACTGTCGGCCCGGAGACACCGTCGCCTGGACGCGGCCGTGCCGCCCCGGCCCCTGTACGGCCCCTGGGTCTTGGCATCGATCCTCAGGGCAGTCGCCAAGACAGCGAGCGGAAACTTCGATCACCTACTCCGCCGCAGGTCAGAGGGTTTGGAACCCCCCAGAGTGTCGCCAGACTCCGAACTCACGAGCAGCGGATTCAGTCCGTCCAGGCAAAGTTGACGCCCCGACACCCAAAAGAAGAATGTTTCCGCAGGTCAGAAGCCAGCGCAGGTGGGGCGGGTGGGACTCGAACCCACGGCCGACGGATTATGAGTCCTTTGAGGATCTTGGCGGTCCTTGCGTCTCTACGCCGATCCATGGCGTTCTTGCAGGTCAGACGCGCTCTTCAGCATTGGGATCAGCTGATCTTTGTCGGTCTGTTCCTGTCCTTGTGTCCTCAACGCGTCCTCACACGGCCATTTAAGTGAGGTCTTCCCCGTGGGGTGCCTGCGGCCGGCGGTCCGCGCCCATGCGACGAGCCCGTTCTCGCGAGCCGACCGGAGTCGAATGCGGGCGGCAGATTCCGGGAGCCGCACACCTGGGAACCGTGGGCAGAGCGCAGGGGCGGGCCCGATCAGTTGGCCGACGTGTTCCGTGTCATCTCGGCTGCCTCGGTGATGGCCCGTTGTCTGAGATCGCCGAACAGCTGCATCGTGACGGCGGCCAGAACGTCGTCCCCGCCAACAGTCCGCCCGTCCCCGCGGCGGGTGGACAGGGCGAGGAGGGGGTCCTTGAGCAGCGGGGCCGGGGCTGGCTCGCCCGGCACCACCAGACTGACCGTACCGAACCGCTTGACCCCGCCCTCGCGGACGACCTTGGCCGCGTCCCGGGCCAGGGCCGTCAGGAACACGCTCGCGATTCCGTCCAGGTCGCGGACCATCGCCGGGACCGCCCTCACCCCCCGGCCCCCCAGCAGCCTTCTCACCCCGGCCTCGAACCGGTGGGCGCCGGCCACACCACTCGGTGTACGCGCCCCGCGGCGCTCACGAAGAGACACGAGCGCACCATCGGCGTTGCGCACCTCGCCCATCAGGCCGTGGAAGGTCGGGCTGTGCAGGTACCACGCCGATCCCACCTCCACCTCGACGTTCCGGTCGATCGCCGAGATGAGGTCCTTGGGAATCAGCCTCGTCCTGGCCTCCTCGGCCGCCGCGCTTCTCGCGCCGTCGATGATCTCCGTCAGCACGGTCCGCGTCACCGACGCGGCGGCCCACGCGGCCGGCCGGGAGACGTGCAACGAGGTCACGTCCCTGAACACCGCTTTGACGAGCTGAGGCTTGAACGGCAGGTCGGTCACGACGGAAGCGGTCTGCGGACCGCTGCGCTCGGTGCGTAGGGGCTGTGTGGTGGTCATCGAAGAATGTGCTTTCTGCTGTCGGAGGTGTCAGTGGCCCATGCCGCACCGGGCGGCGAGACCACAGAGCTCTGCGGAGGGCGCCGAGCCGGCACAGGGCCTGCCGGGCGGGGCCGCCGGCACACAGAGGTGCAGGCGGCCCCGCCCGGATTCTCGGCGTTCCGGCGACCGGGCGTGCGGCAGGGGGTGCCACCCGGGCGACGCGCTGTGGTGCGGCGCCGTGCCGGTCAGGCGACCTGGTGTCTGCCGACTTCCAGGAAGTGGCGCAGTGCTTCGGGTGTGTTGTCGTCGAGGGCGGCGTTGGCTGCCGCGCGCAGGGCCGGGCTGATGGACGGGTCGGCGAGGATGCGGGCGATGGCGACGCGGTCGTCCTCGGCCTGGGCGATCCGGTAGCCGGTCCCCAGCCAGGCGCGCATCGCCTCGGGGTCGTTGGCGTCCAGGAGGGCGTTGGCTTCTCGTGTCACACGCCGGCCGCTGTCCGGGTCGGCGAGGATCCGGACTATGGCCACCCTCAGGTCGTCGGCGTCCGGCTCGTCCGCGGACGAGGACACCGCGGGCGCCGGCACCGCGATCGGTGCCGCCGTGGCGGCGAAGGACGGGGTGGCGAGCAGGAGGGCCGGGGCGAGGATGCCCGCGGCAATGCCGGGCGCTACGCGATGCAGTCGCAAGGGGAATGCTCCTCTTCGTTTGCTACGGAGGTGAGTTGAGGACGCCTCAGGGCGTTCACTTCGGTGATGCTGCCACCTGGGTCTGACAGTGGCAGTTGCCCCCTGCGGTCGCAGGGCACCGTCGCCGCGGACGTGGCCGGTGTTTCATGGCGGCGCGCCTTCGAGAAGGGCGGCCTTGAGCGCGGCTCGTGGCTGTCGGGGCATGATCGGGGCGAGACGATTCCTGGGGGCGGTCCGAGCGTGTGGTGGTGCGCGACGGGGTTCGGCTTGTCTGCCGGGACCGGGGCGGGCCGGGGGAGCCGGTCGTGCTGCTGCACGGCTTGGCCGGTCATGCGGGTGAGTGGGAGGTGGTGGCCACGCGGCTGATTGCCCGGTATCGGGTCGTCGCGGTCGATCAGCGCGGGCACGGCGCGAGCGAGCGTCATCGACGTGGGAGTGCCCGATCTGCTGTTCACCGGCTTCTACCCGACGATCACATAGATTCCGTTCGTGAGCGCCGGTCTGGCGCTGGCCCGCCTCGACCTGTCCCAGACCGCCGTCCAGTGGCGCCGGGCCGCGCTCGGCGCCGCCCTCACCGTGGCCGCGTCCGGCATGTGCTTGCTGCTGGCCGGCAAGGACGCGTTGAGGAGCACGGCGGAAGACCGGCCGTCGTCCGGCGGCTCCGGGTCGATGCCCCTCGACAGCGGGTCGCTGGAGCCCCATTTTCCGGCCTCGTCGCTCTTCACGGCCGGGCCGCGCAGCGGCACCACGTTCGACATCATCGGCAGCGTGGGAGTGGCGATCCTCATGATCGTGGGCGCGACGGTGGCGATGGACCGCCTCCCGCGACTGAGCCGCCTGGCCAAACCGGTCGTCGCCGTGGGCACCATGTCCCTGACCGCCTACGTCGGCCACTTCGTCGTACAGTCCTGGCTGCCCGAGCTCGGGGTCGGGCCCGGTACCGAGCAGTCCTGGGTGCCGCTGCTCATGTTCGTCCTCGGGGCGATCGTGTTCGCCGCGATCTGGTCCCGCATCTTCCGCCGCGGGCCCCTGCAGTACCTGCTCAACGCCGCCGCCAAGCCGGCGAGTACATCCGATGGGACCCGACCGGGGTGGAACGCCTCCACATCCCACCCCGGCGGACGGCTCACAGATTCCAGTTGCCACTGAGCCACCCGCGCCCTGCACCGAACGAGCGGATCCAGCGCCTTCCGAGTCGAAGCCTGCGAGGGAGCGGGCCCTCCCCGTACAGCCCGGCAGCGAGGCCGGCTTTGCGGTTCAGGTCCCGCGCGAGCAGGCGTCTTCGTCACTGTGCCGGAGTGATCAACTTTCCGCTGTTCGTGGCCCGTCGGCAGCGGATTGACCTTCCAACCCGCTGAGGCTCGCCCCGCCGTCGGGGGAGCCTCAGTAGCAGTTTTGACAGGCCAGGACGTCTGCTACTTCCCACCGACGGGCCCATATACAAAAGATCTTGTATCTTGGTATACTCCAGTTGATATACACAGGAGGACACCCATGAGTCGTACCGTGATCGACCTCGACGACGAGGCCTTGGAAGAAGCGGCCAAGGAACTCGGCACCACCACCAAGCGCGAGACCATCAACACCGCCCTGCGGGAAGTCACGGCCCGCTACCGGCGTCTGCGCGCGCTCGACGAAGCCCGCGAGCTGGTGACCGACGGCGCGCTGGACATGGACCTTCTCCTGGACAAGAGCAAATACCGGCCCTCGAGCACAGCCGACGCCGCCTCCGACACCGGAGCGCATGAGTGACCGTCGCCGATTACCTCATCGACACCTCCGCGCTCGCCCGCGTCCTGCTCCGCCAGAACACGGCCGACTGGGATGACAGGATCGGCGCCGGCCTCGTCGCGATCTGCGACATCACCGAACTCGAGGTCCTTTACTCAGCCCGTTCGGCCGCAGACCGTACGCGTGTGAGGGCGGCGCTCGACGCCCACTACGTCTGGTGCCCCATGCCGGACGGCGTCTACCGCCGCTCCCGTGTCGTCCAGGAACAGCTGACCGCCAAGGGTGAGCACCGCAGCGCGGGCCCCGTCGACCTCCTGGTGGCTGCCGCCGCCGAGGAAGCGGGGCTCACACTGCTCCACTGCAACCACGACTTCGACACCATCGCCCGCACCACGGGACAGCCGGTCCGCACGATCGACCTCAGGCAGTAGAGCCTCCACAGCCGCACAGTCGCCGATGAGGAACGGGGTGGCCCGTGGCAACGGCCTGTCGACGACTCAGCCGAAGCCCGGGCGCCCGAGCCACGGGAATGACTGGCCAACCAGGGAACTCACCCGCAGCCCGTACCGTTCGTCAACCTTGCTCGTGACCCCTTGCTCTCGGTCCCGGGTAGCCGAGGACGGGCCCAGTGCCATGGATGCCAGGCACCCATGGCGCTGGGCCCGCACCGTGCACGCTGCCCTTGAGGTGACCTCGAAGGCGGACTTCGCGGTACCTGCGTCCTCACAGCGTCCTCAATGACGCCTCCGGCTCCTCGCTGAGGCCGCTCTTGGGCTCCTCCCCCACCACGCTCCGGCGCATTCACGCAGGTCAGCGCAATGCCTACCGCCACCCGCCGCCCGCCGTCGAAGTCGCGAGCAGCGGATTCAGTCCGATGAGCCCGAGTTGACGTTCCGACACCTAAGAAGAGACGTTTCCGCAGGTCAGAAGCCTGCACAGGTGGGGCGGGTGGGACTCGAACCCACGGCCGACGGATTATGAGTCCTTTGAGGATCTTGGCGAACCTTGCCGATCAATGCCGATCCTCGGCATTTTACCAGGTCAGATGAGGTGAGCGGTGTACGTGCTTCTCGGCCCTTGTCAGTCTGTTCCCATCCTTGCGTCCTCAACGCGTCCCCACAGGACGGGGCCGGAGACACTGGACGGTCATTGCGCCGGCTCAGGAGCGGGGCTCGAACCCACCCGCAGCGGATTCCTTTTCCCACTCCAGGGGCGGGCCCGACAGGGCGTCGTCAGCCCACGCGCCGAGCTCCTGGAACGCTCGGGCGACAGGGGCGGGGCTGCCACCCTGCTCACCTCGCTGCCGGCCGACATGATCCGTGTCCAGGGCAGCGGCCACCCGCGTACACGCGAGGCCGCGGAGGCGCTGGCACGCTGCGGCGAGCGGGAGATCAGATGAGGTTCGTCGGTCTCCGTCAAGTCCTCGTATCCGCCTCGCCGAGACAGTCGGCGGGGAGAAACCGCAGGGCGTTCGGCAGGAGAGTCAGGACCCCTCACGATCACCCGGAAGGCCATCACCGTCTGGCCGATACTGACCTCGCACCGTGGCTGATCGCTCTGGAGACGGTTCAGTCGACGGCGTCGCGCAGCAGATCCCGCAGTTTCAGTGCCGCCGGTAGCGGGGCAACAGGCAGCGCCACATGGACGGTACGGCGCAGGGCCGAGTCGGTGAGGCGGCGCAGGACGAGTTCGTCGGGGACCGCCCGTGCGGCCAGCGAGGGCACCAGCGCCACTCCCAACCCGGCAGCCGCGTAACCGAACTTCGCCGTCCACTCCGCGATCCGGATGATCTTCCTGGGCGTGAAGCCCGCCCGTGCGCAGGCGTCGGCGAGCATCGTGGGACGGTCGCCGTACGCACTGTGAAGCCATGCCTCGTCGTGCAGTTCACGCAGGTCGACCGCCCCTGCTCCGGCCAGGCGGTGCCCGCGTGGGAGAGCCACGAACAGTTCGTCCTCGCACAGCACGGTCGTCGTGACACCGTCGGCCGACGGCAGACCGGACGGGTAGTCGCTGACGACGGCCAGGTCCAGCGCCCCGTCCGCAAGACGCTGCATCAGCGTGTCGGTCCAGCCCTCCACCGCGACGACCTCGACATCCGGCCTGGTGTCCCGGAGCGCCCGCAGGGCGGTGGGCACCAGCGAGATGTTGGCGGTGGCGAACGCGCCTGCGTGCAGCAGTCCGCCGAGCCCCGCGTGCAGCACGGCCAGCTCCCGCTCCGCCCGCGACAACCGGTCGAGCACCTCCATGGCGTGCCGGTGCAGCGTGCGGCCGGCGGGATTGAGCCGTACGCCCCGAGGGAGGCGCTGGAACAGCGGCCCGCCGGCCTGCTGTTCCAGCGCGGCGATCCGCCGGGACACCGCGGACTGTGTGTAGTTGAGTTGGACCGCCGCTTTCGTGAACGACCCGGTATCGGCCACGGCCACCAGCAGCCGCAGCGCGTCGATCTCGAACACGTTCCTCCCTCCGAGATCCGCCTCCCCGTATCACCATCCTCTCATCACACATTCCTTCATCGCATAGATCCCATGCAATCCAGTCGCTGGTGGAATGCCATGTCCGGCCATAACGTCGTTCACGCGGCGGGGCTCTGCAGGGGGATGCGCCCCGCCGCACCCTGGCCCACGAGATCCGAGGGGGAAATGTGTCGCTGCGACAGGAAGTCCAGACGGGGTGGGACCGGTGACCCGGGGGGCCGCGCTCTCCTTGCCGACGATGCTGGCCGATCTGGAGACACTCGTGCTCTGCGAGTCCTTCTCAGCCGACCACGCGGCGGTGGCGCGCAGCGCCGAGGTGGTCGGCGCGCTCGGGACGACGCTTCTGGGAACCGGGCCGGAGACCATCGCGATCGACGGTGTGACCCATCTGCGGTGGACCTTCGGCACCCCGCGGGTGCTCCTGGTGGGACACCACGACACGGTGTGGCCCATGGGCTCGCTCCAGGACCACCCCTGGTCGGTGACCGACGGGATCGCCCGCGGTCCCGGGGCCCTGGACATGAAGGCGGGCCTGGTGCAGATGTTCCACGCGCTGGCCTCCCTGCCCTCCTCGGACGGGGTGTGCGTACTGGTCAGCGGGGACGAGGAGGTCGGCTCCGCGACATCCCGAGAGCTGATCGAGGAAGCCGCGCGGGGGTGCAGGGCCGCTTTCGTACTGGAGGCGGCCGCAGACGAGCAGGGTGCGCTCAAGACCGCCCGCAAGGGCACCTCGCGGTACGAGGTCGTGGTGCGCGGCCGGGCCGCGCACGCGGGTCTGGAACCGCAGAAAGGAGTCAACGCGGCGGTCGAGGCCGCTCATCAGGTGCTGTCCATCGCCGACCTCGGAGCCTCGTTACTCGGAGCCTCGTCGGGTGCCGACGGCGGCGCCCACCCCGTTCTGGGACTCGCGACCGTCACGCCCACCCTGCTGTCCGCCGGCACTGCCCGCAACACGGTGCCCGCGCTGGCCCGGGTGTCGGTGGACGTGCGCGTGCCGACGCCTGCGGCGCAGGACCGGGTCGACGAGCTCATGCGGGGGCTCACCGCCCGGACTCCCGGAGCCCGGCTCGAGGTGCTGGGCGGCAGGCAACGGCCGCCCATGACACCGGAATCGTCCGCCGAACTGTTCGCCCTCGCCTCCCGGCTCGCCACGGAATCGGGCCAGGAACCGCTGCGGGGGATCGCCGTCGGCGGCGCCTCGGACGGCAACTACACCGCGGCGGTGGGCTGTCCGACGCTGGACGGCCTGGGTGCCGTGGGCGCAGGCGCCCACGCGGACAGCGAGTACGTCGAGGTTGCGCGGATGGTCCCCCGCGCCCGTCTGCTCGCTCGACTCATCGAGCACACGGCCAATTGAACACGCGACCGGCTGAAGCAGCCTTGACGAGGCCGCTCCGATACGAAACCGAGGCCCCTGCATGAGCGTGCCGGGTTCCCCGCCCCCTGAAGTCGCCGGACTAGCTTCCCGTGAAAACTTCGGCCTACTCGACCACACCTTCCTGCCGAGGAAGGAGGCCGACGTGCAGGAGAAGCGCAGCGGACTGTTCATCGCCGCTTTCCTGACCGCCATCGCCTGCCTGACGACCGGGGCATCCTGTTGTGGCTCTTCGTGGACCGGGTGCTCACGTTGTACCCCTGCTCATCGCCGTAGTCAGCGGTACCTTGCGTCGGGAGCTTGCCCATGAGCTTTCTGACGGAGCCGTGGTGTCACCCCGGGGACCTTGCTGCCTCCCTACTGGGCAACCGTCGCCGGCGGTCCAACGGGGAGCGAACGCTGTCTAGTCAATAGAGCCCAGCTGAACATTGGAGAGTCCTCCGTTGGTTTCCAAGATTCGTGTCCTTCTGGGCATGCTCGTGCTCCTGGCGCTGGCCATCGGCGCCATCGCCCTGCTCGCGGCCATGAAAGCCGATGCCGTCTGGTTCAGGATCGTTCCTCCCGGCATCCTCTTGTTCGGCGCGTCCGTCGCCCAGTCGCTCGGATGGTTCGACAAGAAGGCCGGTATCTGACCTGGCGGCTCGCAGGTCGGCGTGGATGGTCTCCGAGTGGATGAAGCACGCGGGTGAGGTCGGCGGCTCGCAGGGCACACGGTTCTACTGCAGCGCCCCTGCTCTGAGGTTCCCGACTTGTATTGGTCGTAGCGGAGCGCGGTCGGGTTGGCCGCTCGTAGCGTTCCGTAGGACGCTGGGCCGGACGGCTCGTGAGGTTCCTGCCGCCCGTTGGGGCTGGCCCGCTCGGGGTGTGCCGTCGGCCCGGCGTCCGGCCACGGTCTGACTCAACAGAGGCGTGTCCCGGCAGCGGTTCCGGAAGTCGGCGTGTCGGCCGTGGTCGTCCTGTCGTCCGGCCGCGAGGAGCGAACTCCCGTGATACTGCTCGGTGTTGACCCACACAAGTCCACTCACACCGCTACCGCCGTCGATCCTGTCTCGAATCAGCAGGCCGGTTCGCTGAGGATCGAGGCGAGTCTGGCGGACTACCGGCGGCTCCTGGCCTGGGGCCGCCGCTGGCCGCAGCACAGGTGGGTGGTGGAGAACGCCAACGGGCTCGGCCGGCACCTGACCCAGTGGCTCCTCGCTCGTGGCGAAACCGTTGTCGACGTTCCGGCCTCGGCGACCAGCCGCGTCCGTCAGCTCACCCGCGGCGGCGGCCGTAAGAACGACCGGATCGACGCCGCCGCGGCGGCCACGGCCCATATCCACGGAGACGGGCGTGAGGTGAACAGGGACGACCACACCACGGCCCTGGCCCTGCTCGATGAACGACGCGTCAACCTCGCCCAGGCCCGGGTCCGCACCGTCAATCAGCTGCACGCGATACTGCGTGATCTGCTGCCCGGCGGTGCTCCGCCTCAGCTGTCGGCGGACCAGGCCTCCGCGCTGCTGCGCACCGTCCGCCCCGCTGGCAACGTCGAAAAGGTCCGCAAAGACCTTGCCCGAGACCTGGTCACGGAGATCCGGGCACTGGACAAGCGGCTCGCGGAGAACGCCGTACGCATGGAGGAACTGGTCGATTCCTCGGGCAGCACGCTGATGAACACGCCCGGCGTCGGGCCGGTGCTGGCTGCACGACTCGTCGGCCGCGTCGGACGCGCCAGCAGGTTCGCCACCGCTGCGGCGTTCGCGAACTACACCGGCACCGCCCCGGTCGAGATCGCCAGCGCGGACAAGGCCCGCCACCGGCTCTCCCGCTCCGGCGACCGTCAGCTCAACTCCCTCCTCCACACCATCGCCGTCACCCAGATCCGGATGTCGAGCGCCCCAGGACACGCCTACTACCAGCGGAAACTCTCCGAAGGGAAGACACCCAGGGAAGCCAAACGCTGCCTGAAACGCCGCCTTGCGGACCATGTGTGGCGCGTCATGATCGCCGACGAACGCAGGTCCAAGCACCGGCTACCTCAAGCGACTTGACAAGACACAGAGGCACCCCGAGATACGGGGAAGAAGGCCCGCCGCAAGGTGTCGCGGGCGCTGGCCACGTAGCGGGCCGCCGCGCTGGCACTGGAGCAGAAGGCGGTTTTGACCTCCGGCTCGTTCGACACGAAGTTCGCCGACATCGAGGCGGTGGCCGCCCACCACGGCAACAACCACGAGGTGCTGGTCGCCCGCTTCCACAAGCCGGACCGGGCGCCGATGTTCGACCTGGTGGGCACGCTGGAGTTCGAGGCGGTCAGCGAGGACCGGCGGGTGCCGGACGCGCTGGCGCCCGCACGGGCCCGCCAGAGCGCGACCCGCAGTACATCTCGGAGCTGTACGAGGGGCAGCCGGGAGCGACTGCCCCTGCGTATCCGCGTGCATCGTGTCCGGCTTCATCTCGGAGGCGTTCTTCAGCAGCTCGTCGATGATGTACACGGCCTCCCACACGCCACAGTCCGCAGGTGCTCAGCCAGGTAGGTGAACACTAACGTCTCGAAGCGCCGCCGGTCCAGCATGCCAGGCCTCTTGCGGTCCCGTACGGCCCGCTGCCAGCTGATTTTCTCGAATTCCACAGGGGTTCAGGCACCATCGGGCGTTCCCGGCCTCGGCGCCCTCTCTCCTGCGCTCTCTTCGTTCAGGCGGCCGACCGCCCACGGCAAGAGTTCCTTCGCCAGAGCAAGGCTGAACGGCCTGGCCAATGAGCGGAGTTCGGCGCAGGCCGTGGGACCGAGTGTGAGGTACGGGAGGGCGGCCAGCCTGTCGGTGGTGTGCTCGATCTCCGCCCTGCGCCGCACCCCTTCCTCGGTCAGCGCCAGGTCCGGTCCGTCGTCGAGCCATCCACGCTCACGTAGGCTCTGCACGGCCTCGCCCCACTGCTGCGGCGTCCATGCCCTCGAGTCGCGCAGGACCCCTGCATCGACGTCGCCTGCGGCGGCATGCGTGACGAGAGCTTCGATCCCGCTCAGTCCGGCGGTCAGCAGTGCCCCCACATGGCCGTCACCACGGAACTCCCTCAGCAGAGTCTGCGCGTGCCAGAGCACGAGGTGGGGCTCGCTCGGCCACGACAGTGCGGCGTGCGCGGCGAAAAGTGGGCGGCCTTGCGGGTGGTGCACAGTCACTTCCGCTGCAGTACGGGCCAGTTCCGCCGCGCGGGCCATCGCCGGTGAGAAGACCTCCGCGCCGAGGATGCGGCGGAGCGTGGCATCGATCCCCGCGAGCCGGGCAGCGGTGAACTGCTGCGGCGTAGCGGCCTCCCATGCCGCGGGTATGGCCCGGCGCACCAGTTGTGGATCGAAGTTGTAGAACGTGGCGATGACCACCTCCGCCGAAGCCGCGCCGAGCGCGGCCGAACGGGACGCGAAGTACCCCGTCCTGGCGTCCACGCCCAACTCGCCGTACCGGCCTGCCGCTTCGGGCGAGAAGTAGACGGCCCCGTGGTAGGGCTCGAGGGTTCTCCAGGTCTCGCGCGCGTAGGCGAGGCTGTCGCGGGTCAGGTTCTGTGCCTGCGCCATGAGCGGTTCTCCGTCCTGTTGCGGATGAAACGTTGGTGTTCATCGAGCACATGAAGGCGGCGGGACACCCCGCGAAACGTACCGCCTGGTCGGTAACCTATCGGAGTGCGGCTCCGGCGACTACTGCCCTGCTGCCAGTTCTCCGCCGCCGGTCCACGAAGACCAGGACGACGTAAATCCGTCCTAGAAAGCGGAGTTGGCGAACCAGTGACTCAGCAGGTCGTCGTCTCCGTCACGTGCGAAGCTCGCCGCGTCGTGGTGCAGTCGGCCGTAGACGAGCAGCAACAGATCGGCGGCGGTTCCATGAACGGTCGAGTCGGCGGTTTCGGCAGCACTCGGGTTCGTGTCGAGCCCGAAGCCGTCGGGCCGCAGGCGGACAAGCCAGTTTTCCTCACCATCGGTCGCGCGGAAGCGGATGGCCTTGTCGGGACCGCGCAGGTTCTCGACGTGGGGCGCGAAGGAGGTGGCGAAGGGCAGATTGACGAGGAACTCGTCGACCCCGTCCACAGCCGACGGGCGGTCGATCGTGGGCCGGCGGCCCAGGGCCAGTTCGGCGTCGACCCGGTGCAACAGGGTCTCGAAGAGCATCCGGCGTGCCCAGAAGCGGGCGTGCTGATCGACGCCCCATGCCCACATGGGCAGGTCCGGGTCGGTGGCCGCGAAGGCTTGCGCTGCCACGGTCGCACTGTCGGTCAGCCAGTCCGGGTACTCTTCCCGCCGCTCCGGGAGCCGCAGGTCCACCTCCCGCGTGCGCGGGGGCTCCTGGATGCGCGCGTGCAGAAGACTCGAGAACCAACGCTGGACGCCACCGGTGTGCTTGACCAGGTCTGCCAGGCTCCAACCGGGACAGCTCGGCACGGCGGTCGTCAGGTCGGCATCCTGGAGGGCTGCGACGAGTCGGGCGGTCTCCACCGCGATCGCGGCGCGGTGGTCGACCGGCGCGGGTCCGTGTGCGGGGCGGTCCAACGAGTTCATCGTGGGAGTCTTTCTCTGGGTGACGGCTTGGGGTGACCCCGGGTCGGCCGCCGGCAGGCGGCAGAACCTGTCGCGCTGCAGGCGCTCTGCGGCGGGTGCCGGCATCTGTGGCTTCACGACCCTCTCGATGGTCGCACCCGCATGCGCGCCCCACCCACACGGGGATCCCTCGCCGTCCGTCTGGCGCACTTCGCTCGCGCCGCGTACTTCACGGGCACGAGCGGCATCGCGGTGCAGGGGCCGGCCGGCATGACGGGCGGGAGGCTGAACGTCGGAACGGTCAGGGGCGACGGCGACGCCTCCGGCCAGACGCTTGACCCACCGGGCGACGCAGCTGGACGGACGTGGCCGGCACGTCGCCGACGGCCAGCAGGGCGCGGGCGGTGTCGGTCGCCGCGCGGGTCCGGCGCTCTGGTGCGGGCAGCACGGCCGGCACCAGGCCGGCGGCGTACGCCAGGACGCGGTCGACGTCGCCGAGCTCTCGGTGGATCCCGACCCTCGATGCCCGGAGTACGTCTCTTTTCAGCCACGCCTCTATAACGTCCCTGCACGGAAAGGCACTTCCGTACAGGAGCATGCACCTGACATGTTGCTTCCACCACTCGTTTCGTACAGCCCGGCCGGTGCCCTCAGCACGGCCGGGCCGTCTCCGGAGGACGCATTGATACCCCACATATCCAGCCGACCCGGACACACGCTGGTGCTGGCGGCCACCCTCGGCGCCGCCCTCGCGTTCGGCGCCCCCGGCGCCCTCGCGGGCACGCTCCCCGTCGCCCCCTCCACCGCGCCGGCCGCCAAGGCCCACGCTCCGGCCGCCGTGCCGGCATCCCAGAGTGCGGCCTGGGTGGCCGGGACGCGTGCCTACCTCGTGATCACCGCCCCCGGTGACAGTTCGGCGGTCCGCTCGGCGATCACGGCCAACGGCGGCACCGTCTTCTCGAACTTCGACGCCATCGGCGTGATCGTCGCCCACTCGGCGTCCAGCGGATTCGCCGCCACCATGCGCGGCGTCGCCGGCGTGCAGCAGATCGGCGCCACACGCACCTCGGACGTCCCGGCCGACGCCTACAACCCGGCACTCCCGGCCAATCCGGCCCAGGCCTCGACTGGGGCCGGAGAACCGGTCCGGGCCGACATGAGCCAGATCAAGGCCGACCAGGCCTGGGCCGTGAACCCGGGCTCCGCCTCCGTCAAGGTCGGCATCCTGGACACCGGTGTGGACGACCAGCACCAGGACCTGGCGCCCAACTTCGACGCGGCCGACTCGGTCTCCTGCGCCTACGGCAAGCCCGACACCCGTGCCGGCGCCTGGCGGGACGTCGACACGCACGGCACCCACGTAGCGGGCACCATCGCCGCGGCCAAGAACGGCAAGGGCGTCGTCGGCGTGGCACCCGGGGTGAAGATCTCCGCGGTCCGGGTCGCCGAGCCGGGCAACTCCTTCTTCTTCGCCGAGAACACCATCTGCGGCTTCGTCTGGGCCGGTGACCACGGCTTCAAGGTCACCAACAACAGCTATTACACGGACCCCTGGCAGTTCAACTGCCCGGACAACATCGACCAGGCCGCCATCATCGAGGGCGTCAAGCGCGCCCAGGAGTACGCCGAGAGCAAGGGCTCCCTCCAGATCGCCGCCGCGGGCAACGAGAACTACGACCTCGCCCACAAGACCACCGACTCCGCGAGCCCGAACGACTCGACGCCGGTCACCCGCACCATCACCAACGCCTGCCTCGACATCCCGACCGAGCTGCCGGGCGTGGTCACGGTCGCGGCCAACGGCACTGGCGTCACGAAGGCCTCGTTCTCGAACTACGGGCAGGGCGTCATCGACGTCGCGGCGCCGGGCAGCAACGTGTACTCCACCGTCCCCGGCGGCGGCTACGGCAGCAAGAGCGGTACCTCGATGGCCACCCCGCACGTGGTCGGCGTGGCGGCGCTCATCACCAGCGCCAACCCGGGCATCACCCCGGCGCAGCTCCGCGCCAAGCTGGCCGAGCAGGCCAACGACATCGCCTGCCCCTCGGACAGCCGCTGCACGGGCACGACGGCCAACAACTCGTTCTTCGGCGAAGGACAGGTCGACGCCCTCAAGGCCGTCGGGACCATCCCGCCGACCGGCAAGTACTTCGAGAACCTCGCGGACTTCGCCATCAACGACAACGCGACCGTGGAGAGCCCGATCGCCGTCACTGGCGTGACCGGCAACGCCCCGGCCACCCTCAAGGTGGGTGTGGACATCAAGCACACCTACATCGGTGACCTGAAGGTCGACCTGGTGTCGCCGGACGGCACCGTCTACACGCTGCACAACCACGCCGGCGGCAGCGCCGACAACATCGCCCAGACCTACACCGTGAACGCCTCCTCGGAGGTCGCGAACGGCACCTGGAAGCTGCGCGTCAACGACAACGCCGCCTCCGACACAGGCAAGATCGACGCCTGGAACCTGACCTTCTAGCGCAGGGCCCGGCAACGCCCACGTACAGCCCGCACTGCGCCGACGACAGCTCCCCCGGCCCACGGCCGCGGACCAGGCGGGCTGCGGTCTGTCGGCCCGTGCTGCGAAGTGCTGTGGCGTTCAGTAAAGCCTCGGACGGCCTGGGCAGGTGTGCCGCTCACCGTGCGCCTCCCTGAGGAGCTGCAGGACCGTGTCCGCGCTGCCCGTACGGGCAGAGGGCTGCGGCTACGCGCGCCGCGGCCCCGGGGAGCCTTGCGCACCGACTCTGCACAGCGGCCATCAGTCCAGGCCCTGACCCTGCTCCATCGCCTCCGACAACGGCTTGTCCTCCCTCCTGGACTCGATGATCTCCGTTCAGCGAGGTGGACCTTTGTGGTCAGTGCGCCGCGGGATGGCCGATGGCGTGGTCGGCCGGTTCGCCGGCCGGAGCCCCTTTTTGCGGGCCCCGGCCGCGTGCTGGTGAGCCCGCACGATCGTGGAGTCCATCGACACGGCCCAGGCCAGGTCATCATCAGCGTCGGCCTGGGCCATCAGCGCGGTGAACACCCGCTCCCAGGTGCCGTCGACTCCCCACATGCGCAGCCGGTTGTAGACGCCCCTCCAGTTGCCGTACTTCTCCGGCAGGTGGACCCACTGGGTTCCGGTCTGGAACTTGAAGGCGATCGCGTCGATCACCTCGCGGTGGTCACGCCAGCGGCCACCCCGTCTCGGTGTTCGGTCCGGGAGTAACGGCTCGATCCGCGCCCACTGCGCGTCGGTCAACGGCACAACCAGACCAATGACCGACTGATCCAAACGAAACTGCCTAGTTCCGTCGAGGGTCATAGCCGAGGAGGTCACATCGTGAGCCGTACGGTCATCGATCTCGACGACGAAGCACTGGAAGAAGCCGCCAAGGAACTCGGCACCACCACCAAACGCCACACCATCAACGCCGCCCTGCAGGAGGTCACGGCCCGTTACCGGCGTCTTCGCGCGCTCGACGAGGCCCGCACCCTGGCGGCCGAAGGCGCGCTGGACATGGACCTCCTCCTGGACAAGAGCAAGTACCAGCCCACGAGCACGACAGGCAACGTCCCCGACACCAAAGCGGACAAGCGACCGCCGCCGACTACCTCATCGACACCTCCGCCCTCGCCCGCGTCCTGCTCCACCAGAACACGACCGAATGGGACGACAGAATCGGCGCCGGCCTCGTCGCGATCTGCGACCTCACCGAACTGGAAGTCCTGCACTCAGCCCGCTCGACCGCAAACCGTACGCGGTTGAAAGCGGCGCTCGACGCCCACCACGCCTGGTGCCCCATGCCGGACGGCGTCTACCACCGCTCCCGCATCGTCCAGGAACATCTGACGGCCAAGGGGACACCTGGGCCGTTTCAGTTCGGGCAGTTTCCGTCCGCGCGCACCAGCCCCTCACGTCCTGGTGCCGGTGCGATCTGCTCCTCGAAGCTGTGGTCGAATCCGGTAGGCAGTCCCGGCCGGAGGCCTTCCGGACGCCGAACGAAGAGCCTGCGGACGGCGGCCGACGGACCCCACTGAAACCCCGCGTCCCCAACACGTCCCCACGATCATGAAAATGAGGTCGAGGAGATGTTGCCAGCTCGGCGACTCAAGCTCCACTCGTCAGCATTCCCGCAGGTCAGCGCGACGCCTACCCGGCGAGGGAGCAAGATCCTCACCCCGCTCCGAACTCGCGAGCAGCGGATTCAGTCCGTTCAGCGAAAGTTGACGCTCCGACACCTCACGAGGAACGTTTCCGCAGGTCAGAACCCTGCACAGGTGGGGCGGGTGGGACTCGAACCCACGGCCGACGGATTATGAGTCCTTTGAGGATCTTGGCGGTCCTTGCATTTCTAAGCCGATCCGTGGCGTTTTTGCAGGTCAGATAGGGTGACCTGTGTCGACAACCCTTGGCCTTTGTCAGTCTGTTCCTGTCCTTGCGTCCCCAATGCGTCCCCAACTCCGTCGCACGGAAAAATGGCACGGGGCCAACATGCGATCGCGCCAGCCCGGAGGGGGATTTCGACCCTGCCCGCAGCGGATTCCCCTTCCATCGCACAGCAGCTCCCACCCAACCTCGGGACGGACCTCCAGCGGCCGTGGCCGCAGGCGGCCCTGCCGTACACAGGGGCCCAAACCTTGCGATGCGGGGAGCAGGGCCGAGGTGCTCCCACATTGCGTCCGCGTGGCCGTCAAGGCCGAGCAGTGCCACCAGGCGTGAGTGGCGCTGACATGTTTGGCGACGGCAGCCGATCGGTGGCTCCGGCGCCTGCCGAGCAGTTGCGGCTCAGCCGCGTGGTCCTGCGCCGTGCAGGAGGGTGTCGATGACGAGCGTGGCCAGTGCGTCCGGGTCCTGCGCGGCAGGGTCCTGCTCCGCGCCGGGCCTGTTGATGGCTTCGCTGAGGAGGGCGTAGTACACCTGCCGCGTCCACTCCAGGTCTGCGTCCGGGGCGAGTAGCCCCTCGCGCTGCGCCCGGTTCATGAGATCGACGGTGTGGGTGTTGATCTCGCCCCAGAGGGCGGCTGCGGCGGGTGTGTGAGCGGTGGCGTGGCTGAGGGTGAAGCGCCAGGTGTTCTTGACCCGTAGGACGTTCGCCGTCACTCGGTGCAGCGCGACGAGTGCGGGAGCGGCGTCCGGCCGGGCTTCCTCAATGGCGTCGATGAGCTGCTGCTTGGCGGAGACGGCGAGCGCCTCCAGGAGGGCCTGCCGGTTCGCGAAGCGGCGGTGAACGGTGATCCTGGTCAGTCCCGCCGCCTCGGCGACCTGTTCCATGGAGGCGCCGGCGTCCTGGGCGAAGACCTGCTCGGCCGCCTCCAGAATCGCGCGCACACTGCGCTCGGCATCTGCCCGCAGTGCTCGGCCCATGTCTGTCTCCTGTCTGGTTCGCTACCCGGTCCCTTGTAGAGGATACGGGAACGCTACGGGTATCTCATTAATTGATTCTCTGATGTTGCAACTCTGGCGATAGTTGATACCTTAGTGACACTGTTAGGGGATCGCGCCGCACCGACGGAGCGGGCATCTGCACGACCGTCGCTCACGACCGGTATCCCGTCTCCCCTGCCGGAGGAGACATCCGAGCCCGACTCAAGGAATTGGCATGCCCACAACGAAGCTACGCACCCGTGTCTCCCGACGCACCGCAGTGGCGCTGGCCACCATGTCGGTCGTCGCCGCCGTCGCCGGCGCCGCGCCGAGTGTGGCGAGCGCAGTGAGCGACAGCTCCAGCGTCACCCGTCACGCGGTCGTACAGACGCAGAGCCCCCAGAGCGCCGCCACCGCCCCCAACCTGCGCGTCAAGGCCGCCAACGGCGTCACCTACCAGTACCGGCGCTTCGGCAACCCCAGCGCCGGCAGCGTGCCCCTGATCTTCCTCCAGCACTACCGCGGCACCCTCGACAACTGGGACCCCAAGCTCATCGACACCATCGCCGCCAAGCGCGAGGTCATCCTCGTGGACAACGTCGGCGTCGGCGGCTCAACCGGCACCACACCCAGCACCATCCAGCAGATGAGCCTGGACGCCATCGACTTCATCGACGCCCTCAAGCTGCCCCGCTACGACGTGTTCGGCTTCTCCCTCGGCGGCCAGGTGGCTCAGGAGGTCGCCCTGCGGCGCCCCTGGCAGGTCCGTCGCGTCGTCCTGGCCGGCACCGGCCCGCAGGGCGGGGTCGACCAGAGGGCGTCCGACCCCAAGGTGCTGGGGAGCGTGTTGGCGGACAACCCCGGCCCTGCCGACCTCCTCTTCCTGTTCTTCAAGAACACCGCATCCAGCCAGGCCGCCGGAACTGAGTTCCTGCAGCGCCTCGGCCAGCGCACCACTGACCACGACGCGCCCGCGAGCCTCCAGACCCGCGACGCGCAGCTCACCGCGATGTCGGAGTGGGGCATCCCGGACAAGTCCAAGCTGGTGCGGCTCAACGCCCTCTTCCAGCCCACGCTGGTCGCAGACGGGGACAGCGACATCCTGATGCCCCCCAAGAACTCCCACCTGTTGGCCAAGTACCTCCCCAACGCCCAGCTCAGCATCTACCCGAACGCCGGCCACGGGTTCCTCTTCCAGTACGCCGCCAAGTTCGGCGCCGAGGTGAACACCTTCCTCGACCACTGACAACCCATCGATCCATCACCGTGAGACGGTCACCGACACCGCACACGGTGACGGCCGATCAGCACACCTGCCCCGCCGGAGCCCCGTCCGGCGGGGCAGAGCCACGCGGAGAGTCCCCCGGCGCCCTCGCAGCCCTCCGCGTCACGACTGCGCACCCCAGACCATTCGCTCACATCTGCGCCGCCATCGAAGCCATGGGCCCAATGGGCGACTGAGGCGCCCCCGCGGCCGGCGGCGCGTGCCGGCCGCGAAAGGGTCGGTGCGTCGTCCTGGCCGTCACGGCGACAGCCTGCGTGTCCGCCCGGCCCAACACGTCGTTGCAGCTCAGCCCGCCGTCCGCAGGTCTGCTTCATGGAGCTGGCGGCACCTTGGAACGACCCCTGCCCGGCAGCGTCGGCCCATCCGTTGACCCTCCGTAGAGGATACGTTGACGCTACGGATAACCGATTAATTGATGCTCTACTGTTGCTGCTACAGGTAAACCTGATACATTGGTGAAACCGATTGAGGGGACACCGGAAGCGATCCCCTACACGGCAAGACACACGCGATCCCCTGAGTCAGGAGTCCGAAATGGCAGCGACGACACGACCGGTAGCCCTCATCACGGGTGCGTCCTCCGGCATCGGAAAGGCAGCCGCGCTCGCGCTGGCCGCGGCGGGCTACGACGTGGTCGGCACCAGCCGCAACACCGTGCACGTCACCCCTGTGAAGGGCGTGACCTTCCTCGACCTGGACGTGACCAGCGACGATTCGGTGACCGCTGCGGTCGGCGAGGTGATCGACCGGTTCGGGCGGATCGACGTCCTGGTCAACAACGCGGGTATCGGCTCGGCGGGCGCCGCCGAGGAAAGCTCTGCCGCGCAGGCGCAGGGCCTCTTCGACATCAATGTCTTCGGCGTCATCCGCATGACGAACGCCGTCCTGCCGCACATGCGCGCCCAGCGCAGCGGACGGATCATCAACATCTCGTCCATCGTCGGGTTCATCCCGCAGCCCTACATGGCGGTCTACGCCGCCTCCAAGCACGCCGTCGAGGGCTACTCGGAGTCCGTCGACCACGAGGTACGCGAGTACGGCGTACGGTCCTTGCTCGTCGAACCCGCCTGGACCAACACCGCGATCGAGGCGGCCACCGTGCGGCCCGACCAGCCCCTGGACGTCTACGCCAAGCGGCGGCTCGCCTTCGAGGAGTACATGGCCGGCGCGGTCAAGGGCGGCGACGACCCCGCCGTCGTCGCCAAGGAGATCGTCGCGGCGGCCACCGACGCCAAGCCCAAGCTGCGCTACACCGCCGGCGCCATGACCGGACGCGTCCGCACCATGCGCCGCATGGTCCCCTCCCGCATGTTCGACCAGCAGCTGCGCAAGCTCAACCACCTGCCCGCCTGACGACTCCCAGAAGACCTCCACGACACATCGACAGGAAAGCGAACCCCGCCATGAGCACATACATTGCAGACGCGGCCGAGGACCTCACCGTGGAAGGACCCTCCGCGACGTTCACCTACCGGCGCATCGGCCCGCGGGGCGGTGTCCCGCTGGTCCTGCTGAACCGGGTCCGCGGGACCCTCGACTGGTGGGACCCCGAGTTCCTGGACCACCTCGCCGCCGGCCATGACGTGATCGTGTTCGACAACGTCGGCACCGGTTACACCACCGGCACCCCGCGAGACTCGGTCGAGGGTCTGGCCGACGGCACCGTCGAGTTCATCGAGGCTCTCCGTCTGCCCCAGGTGGACCTGCTCGGCTGGACGCTGGGCGGCACCGTCGCCCAGCACATCGCCCGCCTTCGGCCCGACCTGGTGCGCAAGCTGGTCGTGGCGGCCGCCAACCCGGGCGGGCAGGTGCCCGGCGCGCCCGACCCGGACCCGAAGGTGCGGGCCACCATGACCAAGCCCGAGACCACCGGGGACGACCTGGTGTTCCTGTTCTTCCCCGAGACGGACACCGGCCGCGCCGCCGGGTACGAGCACCTCGCCAGGGTGGCCACCCGGCTGGCCGCCGGACGCCCCGACGTGTCCGAGGCGGCGGCCAGGGGCCAGATCGCCGCGATCCAGAAGGACGCGTCGATCCCCTTCGAGCAGGTGCGCGCGGACCTGGCAACCATCCGGCAGCCCGTTCTGTACGCCACCGGCATCAAGGACGCGATGATCCCCGCCCTGGCGTCCTACACCGCTGTCCAGTACGTCCCCGACGCCACCCTCGTCGCCTACAGCGACGCTGGGCACGCCTTCCTCTTCCAACACGCCGAGGACTTCGCCGGCCAGGTGAGCGCCTTCCTCGCCGACTGACCGTTCACACGGACACCGGCCCCACAGGAGGCACGACAAAGTCGGGACGCCTCCCGCACTGAGGAGAGTCATCGTGCAGGTGACCAGCGACCCGGCGCGCCGGGAGGTCAGGCCTCTGGAGTTGTTCTTCGACCTGGTCTACGTCTTCGCGATCGGCCAGTTGTCGCACCGGCTCCTCGTGCACCCCACCTGGACCGGCGCCGCCCAGGCGCTCGTGCTCCACCTCGCCGTCTATGCGGCGTGGGCGTACACCACCTGGGCGGTCACCCTCGTCCCGGCCGAGAACCCGCGGACCAGGCGGATGCTGCTGGCCGTCATGCTCGCGGGGCTGTTCATGAACGCCGCGATCCCACGAGCCTTCGGCGACGCCGGCACCGCGGTCGAACGAATCATCGGACATACCGGGCCGTTTTCTGTTCGGGCAGTTTCCGCCCAACGCACACCAGCCCCTGAAGCCCCTCTATCGACGCGATCGGGCTCCTCGAAGGTGCGGCCGAACTCGGTCAGCAGTCCCGTACGGAAGCTCCCCGGGCGGCTGGACAGAGGGCCCGCGGACGGTGGCCAGCAGACACCACCGAAACCCTGCGTCCCCAACACGTCCCCAGGATCACGAAATGAAGCCGAGGGGATGCTGCCAGCTCGCCGGTACAGTTCCTGATCATCAGCATTTCCGCAGGTCAGCGCGACGTCTGCTCGACGAGGGAGTAAGAGTCTCGCCCCGCTCAGAAGTCACGAGCAGCGGATTCAGTCCGTTCAGGCAAAGTTGACGCCCCGACACCCAAAAAAGAACGTTTCCGCAGGTCAGAAGCCTGCAAAGGTGGGGCGGGTGGGACTCGAACCCACGGCCGACGGATTATGAGTCCTTTGAGGATCTTGGCGACCCTTGTCGATCAATGCCAATCTTGGCCGTTTTCCCAGGTCAGACGCAGTTTGCCGCCTCAGTCCTTCTTGGCCCTTGTCAGTCCTTTCCGATCCTTGTGTCCAACCTGCGTCCAGAACGCGTCCCGGATGGGCACGCTCACCCGGTTCACGGACCCTCTCCCCAGCTGAGGAGAGGGTCTCGAAACCATGCGCAGCGGATTCCCTTTCCAACGCGCGGAGGCTCTCCCCCGGGTGCTGAGGCTGAGCCTCTATGGCAGTGGTCACAGGTCAAACGTCTACGCGCGGCCTGGCCGAGTTCCCGTGCGGCCAACCGTGTGGCTGGGGCGTTCGATTCGGGGAGCGGGGCAGTACGGCGACCAGGCCCGCCGCAAAAACGACAGCGGGGCACCAGAGGCTGAAGCCTGTGCCGTACGCGACCTGCAGATCGGCGGACGACACCGCGAGCAAGGCGGCGAGCCGGATCCACGACACTGATCCGGGACCCTTGAAGGCACACGTCCAGGAGTACGTCATGCCGGACAACAAGTTCCTCGTCGGCGTCGCCTGCGGCGCGGCCACGGTGCTCGGCCCGGGCGAGCTGGGCACGCACCCTGGTCTCCGGCACCGCCGTCGACATCCGGATCACCATGCTGAAAGTGACGACCTCCCGCCTCACCTGGAAGTTCGAACGCCGAAAGGAGCCCACCGGGAAGTCCCTGGCGCACACCCCTCTTCTGACGCGCTCGCTGCAAGGCCACAGATCTGAGAAACAGACCACCCAGGGGTGCGCGAGCCCATCAATATACAATCGATCACGTATATTGATATACGCCGCAGTGTGCATGAGGAGGCCATCTTGAGCCGCACCGTGATCGACCTCGACGACGAGGCACTGGAAGAAGCCGCCAAGGAACTCGGCACCACCACCAAGCGCGACACCATCAACACCGCCCTGCGCGAGGTCACCGCCCGCTACCGGCGCCTGCGCGCACTCGAAGACGCCCGGCAACTGGTGACCGAAGGCGCCCTGGACATCGACATTCTCCTGAACAAGAACCAGTACCGGCCGTGACAGTCGCCGACTACCTCATCGACACCTCCGCCCTCGCCCGCGTCCTGCTCCGCCAGACCACAACTGAGTGGGACGACAGAATCGGCGCCGGCCTCGTCGCGATCTGCGACATCACGGAACTCGAGGTCCTCTACTCCGCCCGCTCAGCCGCGGACCGCGCACGACTGAAAGCTGCACTCGACGCCCACTACGCCTGGTGCCCCATGCCCGACGGCATCTACCGCCGCTCCCGCATCGTCCAGGAACAACTGGCCACCAAAGGGGAACACCGCAGTGCGGGCCCCGTCGATCTCCTGGTGGCCGCCGCCGCGGAAGAAGCAGGCCTCACCCTGCTCCACTTCGACCGCGACTTCGAAACCATTGCTCGCACGACGGGGCAGCCGGTCCGCATGATCGACCTCAGGCAGTAGAGTCCGCGCGATCGCACGGACGGGCGTCAAGCCTCTCGCCGACCGCCCACCCGACGCGGTATCGCGGCGATGCCCCCACTGCCGGACGGCCCTCGTTCCGCGCCCTCGGGCCCGCCCCGCGGACTGAGCCGCCTCGCCGACACCCAGTCCGGGGCACGGCACGCGCAGGTGAACTGCCATACCCACCCGCCGTATTTCGTCGACCACTTGTCGGTTGTCGCGCCACCGAGCGCAACGCCGGGGTCGCACGTCAGGAGTACCGGCAGGCCACGGTCCCGGCTCAGCTGTCGACCGCTGTTGGTTACCGGAAGGACCGGTCGCGCTCGCCGCTATTCGTTGTCGATCGAGTCACCCATACGTGTACCTGTCCCGGAGGGCGACGTATCGGGGTCCTTGCAGCGTGAACTGGTGGTCCAGGGTTCAGGATCCGGTGCGATAGCGGGTGAGCATGAGGGCGACGGCTTCGTCCACGATCGCGGTGTCGGTGGGGTCGGGCGGGACGAAGTCGGTGCGTACGAGCTGGGGCCACAGGAGCTGGCCGCAGATCATGCCGAGGAACTGTTCGGCCACTGCGGAGGTCTGCTGTGTCTGTCCGTCGGCCGAACGGAAGTCGAGTGTGCCGGCCTGCGCTTCGGCGTCCAGGTAGTCGCGGAGCCGGTCGAAGAAGGGTCCGCGGTCGATGGCGAAGCCGGTGCCGACGATGTCGGCGAGTTCCGGCATCTGGGGAAGTTCGGTGATGATGAGGCGGCACAGTGCCGCCGTGCCGGGCCGCGAGACCAGGCAGGCGTAGTCGCGGCCGATGTGGTCCAGACCGTACCGGGGATCGCCGGGCGGGGGCGGTGCGGCGTACTGCACGTCCAGTTGCCACTGTTCGGAGGTGACGGCCGCGAACAGCGCGGCTTTGGAGGGGTACCGCTTGAAGAGGGTGCCGGTGGAGACGCTCGCCTCCCTGGCGATCTGGGCCAGGGAGGTCTTGTCGTATCCCCGGGCGAGGAAGAGGTCGCGGGCGGCGCGGATGATGCGCGCGCGGTTCTCCGCTTTGATCTGCGCGTGATACCCGGCCTGACGCGTATCGCCACCGGTTTCCGCTCGGTCACGGTCCGCCACCGACATACCCACGCCCTTCGCCCGTCTCCCAGCCGCATCCTCGCTGTCAGAGAACGGTCTGGCCACCGTCCAGGATAAGGTCCTGGCCCACGGCGAAGGCGGAGACATCGGAGGCCAGGTACACGACGGCTTCCGCGACCTCCTCGGGCATACCCATGCGGCCCAGAGGAATGCCGGAGCTGATCGCCTCCAGAACCGCCGTCTGCTGTGCGGGATCCTCGATCCCGAGCTTTGAGTACAGCGGGGTGTCCACCGGGCCGGGGCTTACCGCGTTGAACCGGATGCCGTGCGACCTGAGCAGGTCCGCGTTCCACGACCGCATCAGGGAGCCGACAGCCGCCTTCGTCGCGGCGTAGGCGTTCGACTGACCGTAGCCGCCGTGCGCGCTGTTGGACGCGTTCAGGATGACCGAGGACGGGTTGGCCAGCACGGGCACCAGGGCCTGGGTGAGGAAGAAGACGCTCTTGACGTTGATGTCGAAGAGCCGGTCGAAGCTGTCCTCCGTGTGGTCCTCGAACGGCCGCCAGTCCGAGACACCGGCGTTCAGGAACGCCACGTCCAGCTTCCCGAAATGCTCACGCACCCGCTCCGCCAGGCCGCGCTGCGCGTCGAGATCGCGCGCATCGGCCTGCACCACCGGCACCTTGTCCCCGAGGATCTGCCGCGCCTTGTCGATGCTGGCCGGGGTGACCCCTGTGACCAGCACATCGGCACCCTCCGCGATAAAACGCTGCGCGGTCTCCAGACCGATCCCACTCGTGCCGCCGGTGATGAGGGCGCGCTTGCCCGCAAGACGATTCATGTTCATTGTTCCTTGCCGAGTCGTTAGGTAAGTCGATGGACTCACCATCAGAAGGTAGCCCCCGCGCCACCCATAAGGCAAGTCGATCCACTTACCATCGACGTCTGGAGCGGTTCGGTTACGGACGCGTCGCGCCGGAGTAGGCGGCCGACATCGGCTCGAAGACCATGTCGCTGCCGTCCGCGTCCACCTGGGGCAAGGAGTGCCCTGGGGTCCGGTTCCCGCCCGGAGAACCCGTCGGCCAGCTGCCGCCGGTCTGGCAGGGGTCTCTTCCGACAGGATCGGAAAACAGCGCCCAGCGCCTCCTCGACGGGCGCGAGCTCCGGGTCCAACGGGGGCCGGGTGGTCAGGGCACCGAAAAAGTCTGCTGCTGTCCGGCCTGCCATCTGTTCTCTCCTTCGGAAAGGACGTCGCGGGCGTCGGCCGGTCAGCCGCGTTGCCGGCGGGCACGTAGAGCGGCCCAGTGGCGCAGGCGCTCGGTGATCTGGGCTTCGTAGCCGTTGCGGGTGGGCTGGTAGTACGTCTCGCGGTCCATGTCGTCGGGGAAGTAGTCGTCACCGGAGAAGCCGTCGGCTTTGTCCGGGTCGTACTGGTAGTCCTTGCCGTAGCCGAGGTCTTTCATCAGCCGGGTCGGGGCGTTGAGGATGTGGGCGGGTGGCATGAGTGAGCCGGTGTGCCGGGCTGATCGGTGTGCGGCGTTGAAGCCGCGGTAGAGGGCGATGGACTTGGGGGCGGTGGCGAGGTAGACGACGGCCTGGGCGATCGCCAACTCGCCCTCGGGGGAGCCGAGTCGCTCGTACACGTCCCAGGCGGCGAGGGCCTGTTGGATGGCGTGTGGGTCGGCCATGGCGATGTCCTCGTTCGCGAAGCGGACCAGGCGGCGGGCTACGAACAGCGGGTCCTCGCCGCCGTCGAGCATGCGGGCGAGCCAGTACAGGGCTGCGTCCGGGTCGGAGCCGCGCATCGACTTGTGCAGCGCGGAGATCAGGTTGTAGTGGCCCTCCTGCGCCTTGTCGTACAGCGGGGCTCGCTGCTGAATGTGATGGGCGAGCCCGGCGGCGTCCAGGGTGGTTTCGGTGTCCGGGAGGGCTTGGAGCTGTTCGGCCATGTTGAGGAGGTAGCGGCCGTCGCCGTCCGCCATGGCGATCAGGGCGCGGCGGGCGTCGTCGTCCAGGGGCAGATGGTGGCCGGTGAGCTGCTCGGCGCGGTCGAGGAGCGTGAACAGTGCGGCTTCGTCGAGGCGTTTGAGGACGAGGACCTGGGTGCGGGAGAGGAGGGCTCCGTTGAGTTCGAAGCTCGGGTTCTCCGTGGTGGCGCCGATCAGGGTGACGGTGCCGTCCTCGACGTAGGGCAGGAAGCTGTCCTGCTGGGCACGGTTGAAGCGGTGGATCTCGTCGACGAACAGCAGGGTGCCCTGGCCGATGCCGCGTCGGCTTCGTGCGGTGGCGAAGACCTTGCGCAGATCGGCCACGCCGGAGAAGGTGGCGGACACCGGTTCGAAGGCCAGGTTGCCGGCGTCCGCGAGGAGCCGGGCGATGGTGGTCTTCCCGACGCCGGGCGGGCCCCACAGGATGGCGGAGCTGAGGCGCTGCTGGGCGACCATGCGGCCCAGCGGGGCGTCCGGGGCAAGGAGGTGGTCCTGCCCGACGACGTCGTCCAGCTGGGTGGGGCGCAGGCGGTCGGCGAGGGGCCGGGAGGGCTCCTCGTCGAAGAGCGGCAGGGTCGCTTCGGTCGGTTCCATTGGTCTCTCGGGTCGCAGGCGGGCGTGTGCGGACGTGGCGAGCCGTGCACGGGGCACTGACAGGCGTCGGCTCAGCCGATCGTGGGGAAGCTCGCGGCGTTCATCGGGCACCGGGGCGGTCGCGTCGCGGCAGCCGCTCGGCGACCAGGTCGTAGGAATCCTCGACCGCGTCGGTGACCAGTCGCTCGGTGATGCCGGGGCCAGGACCGAGCGAGATCCAGTGGCGTTTGTCGAGGTAGCGGCCCGGTGTGATCGAGGCGTAGGTGCGTACTTGCGCGCGGGCGTGTTCGGGTTCGCACTTGACCGTGATGATCTGTTCGTCCGGGTCGTCGGTGACGATCAGGAAGACCTTGCCCGCGACCTTGTACACGTCGAGGCTGGGGGTGAAGGGGTATCCGTGGCTGACGTCGGGGAGGGCGAGGGCCGCCTGGCGGGCGGTGTCCTGGAGCCGGTCACCGGCCGCGCTCACCGGGCCGCCCGTGTGCCGGTGCCGTAGGTGTGCGGGTCGACGGGCTGCTCGGCCTTAGGCAGGTGGGCGACGACGAGCCGGTAGGAGTCGGTGACGAGCTCCCTGACCAGCTTCTTGTCGACGCCTTCTCCGCTCTCCAGGGTGATCCAGTGCTTCTTGTTCATGTGGTAGCCGGGGGTGATGTGGCGGTACTGCTCCCGCAGGGCGTGGGCCTCGGCGGGGTCCGCCTTGAGAATCACGACGGGACGGCCCGGGACTTCGGTCATCAGCATGAAGACCTTGCCGCGCACCTTGAAGACCTCCCAGTCGTCACCGAAGGGATGCTCGAGCTGGGCTCCGGGAAGCTCCTCGGCGCAGGCGGCGGCGGTCTTGTGCAGGGTCGTTTCGTTCAAGAACGTTTCCTTCATCGGGTGAGCTCGGGCTGGGCACCCCATGACGCGAGTGGCGCGCCGCGCGGCCGTGGCGGCGCCTCCCACTCTCTCCCCGAAACCGACATAAGGCGCAGTAAACTGCGGACACATGATGGTCGACAAGCGACACCCCGGCCCAAGCGGACGGGCTGAACCGGCCGCGGTTCCGCTGTACGGATTCCAGCCCCCGGTCGGCACTCCGTACGGCCTGGAGGTGAACACCATCGAGGACTTCTTCGCCCAGCACGACGACTGGCCGTGGAACCCGCCCCGTCCGGTCCGCGCCACCTTCCACTACCTCATCGCCGTCACCGAGGGCGAGCTGCGGCACGACGTCGACCACGTCACGCGGACCGTCGCCCCCGGCCAGTGGCTGTGGGTGCGTCCCGGACACACGCTGTGCTGGCATCCGCCCGGCTCCGCCCGCGGCCCGTTCATCCTGTTCGAACCGGACGTGCTGCGGCCCGACATCGCCCGTCTGCTGGCCCCGCTCACCGCGCACGACGCCCCGGCCGTGCTGAGCCCGCAAGCCGATGACGCCGCCTGGCTCCAGCAGACAGCACTCCAGCTCCTGGACGAACACCGCGCACTCGGACGCCGACCCCTCGACATCCACCACGCGCTGCGCCGCAGCCTGCTCGAATCGCTGCTGCTGCGCCTGACCAACGTCCCGGGCATCGCCCCCACCGGTGCGGCCACGGCCGGCACGGGCCGCACCGACAGGTACGGAGGCTTCCTGGACGCCCTCGAACTGCACTTCCGGGAGCTGCACCAAGCCGCGGACTACGCCGAGCTGCTCAACTGCTCGGTGCGCACCCTGAGCCGCGCCGCCCGGGACGCCACCGGCAAGGGGGTACGTGAACTCATCCATGAGCGGCGCCTCCTGGAAGCCCGGCGCCTGCTGGGAGCTGCCCGGTGGGACGCCCGGGCTGTGGCCGCCCACCTGGGCTTCACCGACTCCGCGAACTTCGGCCGCTTCTTCCGCGACCGCACCGGTCTCACCCCGGCCGCCTTCGCCGCCCGCGAGGCGGGGACCGACGCGTGACGCAACGCGGCGGAGGTGGCCGCCTTCGCGGTCGGCGTGAACGCCCAGTGGGAGTGCCCGACGTGCCACTCACCGTCAATCACCCGATCAGCCGGTACGCCTCGCGCCGGCCGTGCGGAGGTCGCGTTCACAGACGGCAAGAACGTTGCCGGAGGGGTCGGTGAACCAGGCGAACCAGGGGCCGTTGGCGCGGTAGATCCCGTCCGAGTCGATCTGCACGCCCTCATAGTGCTCGAAATCCACGCCGCGTCGGGTGAGGTCCGCGACAGTACTGGGGAGGTCAGGGACGACGATGTTGAGGATGGTGAATCGTGCCGGTTGGTGGTTGCGGGAGGCGTACGCGACGGTGCTCGCACCGCCGGGGAGGCGGATGGTGAGCATTGCGTCCCGGTCTTCGACGTGCAGTCCGAGTACGTCGTGGTAGAAGGTGCGGGTCGATTCCAGGTCGGTCACGGTGAAGGAGCTGTAGGCGTCGGTTGCGGTGTCGGTCATCATGGGATCCTGACGTTCGGTCATTCGGGTGCGCTGGTGTCGCGGGGCGTGTCTCGGAGCTGATCGGTGCGGCTGGGACGACCACTGGCCGGATGCCGGCGGCACAGGCGGGGCCCCGCTCGCCATGCCGGAGGAACCCAGTCAGGCCGGGGCTCACAGGCTGCGCCGCGGTCAGGAGGCGATCCTTTCGGTCACGGTCTGGGAGAACGCCCAGTTGGAGTGCACGATGAGCCACTGGCCGTCGACGAGCCGGTAGCCGTGCGTGGCGTTCCAGGCGCGCCTCTGCTTCTCGTTGCCGTCCTCGTCGAGCACGTAGGTCTTCAGGTTGTAAGCCAGGACGGCGAAGTCGCCGCTGTCGCCGACGTGGACCGTCGGGTTGAGGTACTCGCTGCGCACGATGTGCGGGTTGGAGTAGATGGACGACAGCCACGCGACGGTCTTCTCTTTGCCGACGACGATGTTCTCGAGGATCGGGTCGAAGTAGCTCACCTCGTCCGCGAAGCCGTCCATGTAGCCGCCCGGGTCGCCGACGCTGAAGCGTTCGTTGTACGACTTCTCCAGCTCGATGATGGTCTTGCTGACTTCTTCCTTGTTGACGCCCACGGCGTCCTTCCTTTCTTTGTGCATGCCCCAGCCGGTGCCTGTCGGCGAACCAGGGGATGTGCTTCTTTCAGTCGTCCAGGACGACGACGTGCTTGCCTGGCGTGGTGCCGGATTCGAGGTCGGCCTGGGCGTCTCGGACTTGTTCCAGGCCGTGGTAGACCTTCGCGACCGGGACGTTGAGGCGTCCGGCGGCGATGGCCTGGAGCTGGTGGGCGAGGACGTCGGCCGGGAGGTCGCTGGCCTGACCGCCGTAGGAGGTCAGGCGTACCCCGAAGGGGATCATGAACGGGGTGAAGTCCGGGATGGACCACTGGCCTGCCAGGGCTCCGGTGAAGCAGACGGTGCCGTGCCGGCGGACGGTGCGGAGGGTGTCGGGGAGGACCGAGCAGCCGACCAGTTCCAGGGCGGCGTCGACGCCGTCTGGGATCAGCTCGCGCACCTGGTCGGCGAGGGTGCCGTTGTCGACGAGGGGATGGTCGACGCCCGCGGCCCGCAGTTCCCCGGCCCGACTGGGGCTGCGTGTGGTGGAGATGACGGTGGCGCCGAGGTCCTTCGCGATGGTGGCCGCGCTCAGCCCGACCGTGGAGGTGCCGCCGCGGATCAGCAGCGTCTGCCCGGCCTTGAGGTCCAGGCCGCGGGTCAGGGATCCGTAGGCGGTCTGGAACATCTCGGGCAGCGCGCCGACCACGTCCCACGGCAGGCTGGTCTCGAACGGGATGACCTGCCCGGCGGGGACGGTGACGTACTGGGCGTACGCGCCGTCGTACGAGCGGCCCATGCCGCCCATCATCGTGGCCACCTGTTGTCCTGGCCGCAGCCTGCTGTCCTCGTCGGCCTCGTCGACCACGCCGACGCCCTCGATGCCGGGAACCCGCGGGTAGGTGACCACCGCGTCCGACTCGCCCTTGCGGGTGGTGACCTCGGACTCGTTGACGCCGAACGCCATCACCTGGATCCGCACCCAGCCGGGCTTGCGGACGGGCACCGGCACATCCTTGATCTCCAGTGCGTCCAGGCCGCCGGGCCGGGTGACGACGACGGCCCGCATCGTCGCCGGTGCGGCGCCGCCGGTTCCTGTCGGTTGGCTCATGCCGAGCTCCTTGTTCTGTTCGTCCCACAGGAATGTGAAAGCGGAGCCAGGGCCCCAGGCACAGGTGCCCGGGTGATCAGTCAGTGGTGACCCTGCGCCGTTCTGCATCTCGGTTTCGCGCGGTGACCGTCAGGGGCGGTCGATGCCCTCCCACAGGTCGAGGGCCTGCTGGTAGTGGGCGGTGGCCTCGAAGGGCGGGTTGCCGACGCTTCCCGAGATGGGGCGGTCCGTGACAGCGGGCCACAGACGGGGCTGCTCACCCGTGGCGAAGTCGAGCACGATGTCGCGGATACGCGTGTCACGCTCGGCCTGCTCTGCGCTGCGGCCCGGCTGTTCCTGACCGACGAGGGCGTACATCTCGCCGCCGTGCACCGCGGGCGCACCCTCGGCGGGCCCGATCATCAGCAGATGGGCGTTGCCGCCCGCGGCGGCGTGCGCCAGAGCGCCACGGGCGGCCGGGAGCGCGAAGAGGTAGTCCGCCATGACCGCGGCGCGGACCTCGGCCGGGGTGCGGCCGCCCTGGTCATAGGCATCGACGATCTTCTTGGCGCGGGAGCGGGAAATACGCCACCCCGCGACCTCGTCGACGACGCGGTCGACGGTGTGCGGGTCGAACCGGTCGAGGTCGTTCGCCACCCACCACCCCATGTCGTCACTCGCCATGCTCAGCAGCACGTCGACATCGCGGTGCGCGCCCGAGGCGAGGACGTCCATGGGATGGGCGTGCACCACCGCGCCGGGCTGCCCGATGTCCAGGACGACGCCGGTGGCCTTGTTGTCCACCCCGCCGCGGACTCCGAGGTCCGTCGGGGCGACCTTGCGCAGGGCGTCCCTCAGGGAGACCGCGTCGAGGTCGAGCAGCTTCTCCGGGTTGTCCGCTACGCCGAGTTCGGTGACGAACCGGTGCGCGAGCTCCTCGGCCCACCAGGCCGGGACGCTGCGGGCGGGCCCGCCGGAGAACCCGGCCAGGCGCCGGTACAGGCCGTCGGCGGAGGAGGCCCCGAGCAGCCCGAAGGTGGTATAGGCGCCGGCGCTGTGGCCGTAGACGGTGACCTGGTCGGGATCGCCGCCGAAGTGGGCGATGTTCCGCTGGATCCAGGTGAGCGCGGCGATGACGTCCTGGAGGAAGAGATTGCTGGCCTCAGCCAGGGCGCCGCCGTACTGGGAGAGCGAGAGCGCGCCCAGCGCACCGAGCCGGTAGTTGACCGACACGCCCACCACGCGCCCCGACGCGGCGAGACCGGCGGCGTTCGAGGTGATCTGTGTGTTCGCGCCGTACTCGAATCCGCCGCCATGGACGTACACCGCCACCGGAAGCGCCTTGCCGGCCGGCTGCTCAGGGGCCCACACGTTCAGGTTCAGGCAGTCCTCGCCCACTCCGTTGTCCGCTTCGAGCCAGTCACCGCTGTCGGGCTGGACAGAGACGACACCCTTGCGGTCATAGGGGCGGCCCGGATCGAAGCCGGCGACCACGGGACGTCGGTACCGCTCGGCGGTGGCGTACGGGATCCCCCACCAGGACCGCACCCCTGCTGCAGTCGGAGCCTTGGGAGCGGTAGCGGTCATGGCATGTCCTTCCAGTGCGGTTCGCGCGGTGCTTCGGCGGCTGGTTGCTCGCGGTGACGTCTCCCATCGTTTCCCGGGATCCGACAAAACGCCCGGCGGGCAGCGGTCACCCGGTGGTCAGCAGGTGACACTTCGGCAACAAGATCTCGGTGCAGGCCATGAGCTTCTACTACATGACCGACGGCCGGATCGTCGGCGAACGGGGCCAGCCTGACCTCCCGCAAGAGGTCGGTCTCTTCTTCTTGATCCGGCGTCTTCGCGCGAACAGCGCCCGCTGCGGTGAGAGCTGTACTCCCTGTCACCGAGACTCGTAGGGGTGCGGTGTTGCGGCTGCTGAGGCGGTCGAGGGAGATGCGCAGGAGGCGGCGCCCCTGGCCCGGATGGCTGTCGCCGGTCGTCAGGGCGGCCTGGCTCAGGGAGCCACTGAACAGACCCAGATCCTCGGCGGTGAGATCGGGGCGCAGCAGGCCGTCGTTCGTCACGAACCTCGCCCGGCTCGCGATCGCGGTCGGCCGACGTCCTACTGTCCAAATCCCGCGGTCCCCAGACCCTGGCAGAGACGGTGGCCGAGCTCGGCCAGCGAGCCCGCGCCGCGACACCCGAGGAGGCGGCCCGTGCCGGTGACCGGGTCGTGGTGAGCATCCCACCGGCTCCCTACCGGGAGCTTTCCCGCCGCCGCACTGTCGGGCAAGGTCGTGCTCGACATCGGAGCGTCCGCGACGCGCCGTACGACGAACCCGACGACGGCCACGTCGGCCTTGTCGAACCACGTCACGTCGTCGGCGATCACCAGCAGCACGCGCTCGGCGGCCCTGGGCAGCGGACCACGTCTCGCCTCAGCGGTAGGCGTCGCTGCCCCGGGAGAAACGGGATGAGCAGGAAGACCGGCGGCTGTATGTGCGGGAGCCGCCCAGCCCGGCCGCTCCCGCCCCGCCTGTCGGTCCTCTCTGGGCCGTTTCCAGTACGGGCTGTTTTCGCGTCCCAACTCGGACCGCACGCCATTCGGACTGTGTCCGTGCCCCGCCGGCCCGGCAGGCCCGCCCACTCGAAGGTCCCTGGGCAGCACTTCCGGATCCTCGTGTCCAGCCAGCGTCCAGAATCCGACGTCCAGACGCTCGCACAGCCCACCCACGACGCCATCCTCCAGCCATGGGCCGATACGTCTGCGCAGGTCAGAGTGACCTCAACTAACGCTGATGGCAACGGAGTCGAACTCACGAGCAGCGGATTCAGCCCCGTGGACCAACGCCCTGAATCCGCACCCCAGATGAGACGTTTCCGCAGGTCACAGGGGTGCATGGTGGGGCGGGTGGGACTCCAACCCACGGCCGACGGATTATGAGTCCGCTGCTCTGCTCGACGCCGAAAGCGCTCCTTCCAGGCTTCCTGGTCGTCGCGTGCAGCCAGCACGCGCCAAGCCCACGAAGGAAAAGTTCCCCAGCCCCGTTCCTGCCCCATTCGGTGCGGCCGGACTTTGCCCCTACAGTCCCACCAGGGCACCTACCCGAGGAAGCTCAATCGGACCCGACGGTCTGTGTTACTGGTGTTCGTGTCCACCAGGCACACCGACTGCCACGTCCCCAGTTCCAGCCTGCCGTCCAGGACCGGCAAGGTCGCGTGGGGTGGGACGAAGGCCGGGAGGACGTGGTCGCGGCCGTGGCCGGGACTGCCGTGGCGGTGCTGCCAGCGGTCGTCGGCGGGGAGGAGCGTGTGCAGCGCCGCGAGGAGGTCGTCGTCGCTGCCGGCGCCCGTCTCGATGATGGCGATACCGGCCGTGGCGTGCGGGACGAAGACGTTCAGGAGGCCGTCGCGACCGGCGGCCACCTCGCGAAGGAACGCCTCGCAGTCCCCGGTGAGGTCGACAACCCTCTCCCGGGAACCGGACGCCACGTGCAGAACTCGGGTGGTGAACGCATCTGACATGCCCCCATCCTGACCCATACGCCGTGTTCCACACATGACCGACCACCCACCCCGTGATATCGGGGGGGTCCGATCCGCGAGACACTCGATGACCGTGGGCATGCAACCTGACCAGTTCAGCCGCATGTTGCGTTCAGCCCTGCTCACCACGCGCGGTCACATCGACCTGCTGCGAGTGGCCTCCGCCGCGCGCCGTCGCGACCCCTGACGCCTTTTCAACGTCTCGCTTCACCTCTCGCACCGCCCTTCACCCCCGCCTTCGCCCGCCCTGCCCGCACGCCCGGTCACACCTGAGCCGACCGGGACGCGGCGGCGCCGTTCGACGCCGCCGCGCAGGACGAGGAGGCCGTCGGGCCCCCGGACCCGACGCGCGCTGCGTGACCGCATCAACGAAACGCGCCTGGTCGAGGATCAGGTGCACGTCGAGACCGGTGGGGACTTCCTTGTCGAGCTTGGCGAGGAACTTCTTGAACTCGACGGCCCGGTGGCGCCGGTGCAGGGAGCCGATCACCTTCCCTGTGGCGACCTCCAGGGCCGCGAACAGGGTGGTGGTGCCGGCGCGGACGTAGTCGTGGCTGCGGCGTTCCGGGATGCCGGGCACCATCGGCAGCACGGGCTGGGACCGGTCAAGGGTCTGGATCTGCGACTTCGTGCGCCACGAGGCGCTGTGGGATCGAGCGGAGGTGAGAGGACTCCGCCGCCGTGCTGTCGCAGCAGCATGGCGAAGCTGGGGGCAGTTCGAGCCGGGAGATGCCGGTGAGGGCGGAAAGCAGCCCCGACAACGACGGGACGCGCTGGCACTGCCAGACAGCGCGGGTCCGGCAAGCGAGGTCGAGGCTGACCCGGCGGAGAGCCTTGAACGTGACTTTGAGTAGGGCATTCGCACGCTCGGCGACACTGTGGATGCCACGGATCACCTTGTTGAATGCCTTTTGTTCGAGGCCGAGTTCGCGGCCCTGGAGCTTCTTGACCGGGTGGCGGAAGCCCTCGCCGGCGTTCTCGTAGCCGAGGTCGGTCAGGGTCGGGATACCGAGGGTGGCGGCGAGACGGTTCAGTGCGGTGATCAGGCCGTGGGTGCGGGCGCAGGTGGTGTCGTGTTCGCGGCCGGGGCGGACTGGGGACACCCAGACTGGCCAGCCGTCCGGGGCGGAGACGACCTGCGCGTTCCCGCCATGATGCCTGTGTTTCCCGGACCACCACAGGTCGGCCCCATTGGGGCCGGGGGCGGCGACGCGGTCGGTGCGGATGACGGTGCCGTCCAGGTTGAGGTGGGTGCATCCGGCGGCGGCTGCCCGCTCCAGCGCGGTGGACAGGTCCGGGGCATGGTCGGCGAGCACGGCCAGTCCCTAGTGCAGATAGCGGTGGGCGGTGGGCACCGAGATCTGGTTGTCCCGGGCGAGTTGGGCCAACCGGGTCCCGTCGACGAACCACCGCAGGACGAGGATGCCCTGCTTGAAGACGCCCAGGGCCCGGGTGTTCTTGCGGGTGCCGAGCCGGTCGCGGTGCTCGCGCAGGAGCCGGGCCAGGGCCTCGGCGGCCTCCCTGCCGACGTCGAGCCCGGCGGTGTAGGTGATGCCGGTCAACGCGTGAAGCCTCTGGCCGTACGGAACTTGATCTTCTCAGACCTGTTCCTACCAGGGGCTTCACCCACATCTGACGCCAGGACACCCGGCTCGGAGCCGCATCGACCGCACTACGTGACGCATCGAGACCGTCACGTTGCCGGGAAGACCTCAATGGTTCCCAGCCTCGTACGAGCCGGCCACCAGACCGGTGGCACTGGCCTTCCTCTCAGGGAGGTGGCTGCTGAGTAGATCCTCTGCACCCATATTGACCGGTCAATTATCTGATTGTACGGTCTAGTGGAAGGCGCTGGTCGCCGTGCAGATCAGGCGGGAGACCGACATGACGAATCAGGCAAGGGTCCAGCCTTCTGGCGCTCGACCACCGGCTGAAAAGGATCTCCACCGTGGGAACGGCGCCGGCCGTTACGGGGCCCGGCGTGTCTTCAGCGAATCGGTGAAGGCGGGGCCGATCGCCCGTCATCGGCGGTCCGGAAGGCTCCAGGCGCAGCCGCGCCCGTACCGTCGTCGGCTCGGCTCCGTGGTCACCGTCGAACCCAAACCGCGCGGGACAGGTCGGGAACAGCACCCCGCCCATGAGGCTCGGACGCTGAAGACCGGGCTGGTCAGCTCGCTCTTACCAGTCAATCGAGTGAATGTACGGTCTAGCCATGACCGTGCCACTCTATGTACAGATCAGGCGAGAGTTCGAAGCGAAGATCCTGTCCGGGGCCCTCCCGCCTGGCTCGCGTCTGCCAAGCGAGATGGACATCTCCGCCGAGTACGGCGTCAGTCGTGCCACGGCCCAACGGGTCCTCAACGACCTGGCCGAGGCGGGGCTGGCAATCCGCCGGCGGCGCCACGGATCGTTCGTGGCGGACGTGACGCGGCAGATCAATCTGCTCAACTTCGTCACTCCTGCGGCAGCCGCAAAGGGCGCGCCGGGCAGACACGAAGTGGTTTCCGCGCGGATCGTCAGGGCCGCCGACGCCATCCTGACCCTCCCTGGCGCCTCCGCCGACACGGCCGTAGTGGAACTGGTCCGCCGCAAACTGAACGTACGCGAGGAGCCGCAGTCGGTCGAGCGGCACGTCGTCCTCTTCGCGGCCGCCCCCGACCTGCTGAACGAGAACCTCGAAGACCTCGTCACCCTCCCGTATCTGCAGCGCAGAGGGGTACCGATCGACTCGATCCGGCTCTACCTCGACCCGGTGGCCCTCGACGAGCACGACGCCGCATTGCTGCACAGCGAGACCGGAACGCCCGCGCTGATGAGGCGCAGGGAGTTGCGTGCCGATGACGGCAGCACCGTCGAGGTGGTGACGACCCTCGTCCGTCCGGGAACCGCCGAGTTCTTCCTGGAGCTTCCCGTCCCCGCCATGTGAGCAGCGTGCCGCTGCCAGAAAGGATGCGCACACAATGAAGGTCATCATCGTCGGTGCCGGCGTGCTGGGCGTGAGCGTCGCGAGGCAGCTTGCCGTCGCCGGCGAGGACGTTCTCCTGCTCGATCAGCGGGGAGCCGGCACCGGCACGACCGCGACCACCTTCGCCTGGACCAACTCCAGCCGGAAGCCCGACCCGGACTACCACCGGCTGAACCTCGCGGGGATGGAGGAGCACACCAGGCTCGCCGGGCAACTGCGCGGCGCACCGTCGTACTTCCCCAGCGGAGCGCTGCAGTGGGCGGACGCCGCAAACGAGCAGCGGCTCGCCGACAACGTGGAACGACTGCAGGCACTCGGCTACCCCGCACACTGGGTCACCCCCAACGAAGCGGCGCGGACCGCAGGCGGCCTCCGCATCCCGGCGACCATCACGTCCATCGCACACTTCCCCAGCGAGGGATACGTTCTGCCGGACCGTTTCGTGAACAACCTGCTGACGGGCGCCGAGCAGAACGGAGCCACGTTCGCGATCGGCGAGGTCGTAGCCATCGACGACGGGCCTGACCGAGTCTCCGTCACCCTGGCCGGGGGCGAGGTCTGCACGGGCGATCGAGTCGTCCTGGCGGCAGGCCGCTGGACAGAACGGCTCGCCGCACGGGCCGGGATCGACGTTCCCATGGTCACGGATGCCGGTCGCGGAGCGCAGACCGTCGGCCTGCTCGGGTACGCCAGGTCACCACAACTCGACCTGCGCTGCGTGATCCACAGCCCCGGCCTCAACCTCCGCCCCGAGGCCGGCGGGCATACCGTCCTGCAGGCTCTCGATCTGAACGCCCACGTCGATCCGGCAGACCCGCCGTCCGCGGACGGGGACATCGCAAGCACCCTCGCCCGACGGTTCTCCGCACTGCTGCCCGACCCGGGCCGGGCACCGGAGATCGACCTGCGCATCGGCTTCCGGTCACTGCCGGCGGACGGCCACACTGTCGCCGGCTATGCCTCCGCGCAGTCCCGCGTCTACTGCCTCGTCTCGCACAGCGGGGTCACCCTGGCGCCGATTCTGGGACGCCTGGTCGCGGCCGAGATCACAACCGATCAGGAGCAGGACCTCCTTGGGGCCTTCCGGCCCACACGATTCACCGGCGTACGGCGCTCGGACATCGAGGTGGATCAACACGCCACCAGTCTGGGCGAGCAGTAGCCGACAGCTCTCCCCCGCGATTCCCTTCGGCGCGATCGAGCGTGCCAGGAACATGCTTCCCCCTCGTTTCGGCTCTTCTGGATCCTGGCCGCAGCATGGAACACGGCCGCACTACCTGAACGAAGACCATGGCGAAGGGCGTCCGTCGGCTCGTGTGTGACTACCGGCCTGGATGCAGTTCTGGCGGCACTGTACGTGTTCATCGACGTCCGTGTGGCCCCGCGCGCCGGATCGGGCGACCCCGCTGACGGGGACAGGTCAGTCCCACTGCTGGTCCGCGAGGGAGCTGACCGGCTGCGGCTTGCCGATGACGGCCAGGGCGATGAAGAAGTTGATCTGGCCGATCGCGATGGTCAGGGTGGCCAGTGCCTTCTCCTCGTAGTGCTTCGCCACCTCGGCGTACAGCTCGTCGGAGACGCGCTCCTTGCCATGCGGGGCGGGCTGGAGGGTGGCCTCCACCAAGGCCAGGGCGGCGCGCTCGGCGTCGGTGAAGTACGGGGCGTCCTGCCAGGAGGAGACGGCTGTGATGCGCTCCTCGGACTCCCCGGCCTTGCGCAGGAAACCGGTGTTCAGGATCGTCAGGTAGGTGTTGCCGACGATCTGCCCGGCACGCAGGTGGACGAGGTTCATCGTGGTGCGCGGCACCGAGTGGTTGCCCGTGGCCCGGAAGAGGGCGGCGCTGATGTCGTTCAGCTCGGGCACGAACTCGGCCGGGTTGGGCATCCGGGAGATGGAGGTGTTCGTCATGGCTGCTCTCCTTCGCTTCGGCCTGGTTGGCGTCTTCACAGCACTGACGGATCGGCGCACGCAGATGTGACAGGAATCCGGAAAAGTTCTCCGGCGTGTTCCGGACCTGGTGACATCCCTGTCCTTCTCCCGCCATTGCCCGCCCGTTTCGAACCGCCAGATCACGCCTTCGAACTGCTGCCGAAGCCGCTCTGGATACGGGCCGTACCTGCCGATCGGCAAGTACGGCCCGATGAACTTCCACTCCTCGTCCGTCAGTTGCGCCCGCGTCATGCAAGAGGATCTACGGTCCGGCCCCGCCGGGACGGCGAACCACAGATCGACCACGATGCGAGCTGCGCGCTGCAGCACTCCGAATACTGCAAGGACTTCGCGATGTCTTCGTCGCCTGAAATGGCTGATCCGGCACGGCCGGTGTCAGGACCAGGCGATCTCACCATGGCGGGAGACGAAGCGTCCGCTGCCGGCGCCGGGCTCCTCGGTGGCGAGGTGGACGATCGCGTCCGTGCCCTCGGTGACGGTTTGGGGGCCGCTGTGACCGTTGAGGTCGGTCGCGGTGTAGCCGGGGTCGGCAGCGTTGACGCGGATGCCCTTGAGCCCTTTGGCGTACTGCGTGGTCAACATCGTCAGCGCCGCCTTCGAGGAGGTGTACAGCGGCGCGACGACGTGCGACTCGGGTCGGCCGGGGTCGTGGGTGTGGGCGAGGGAGCCCATGCCGCTGCTGACGTTGACGATCACAGGGTCGTCCGAGCGGCGCAGCAGCGGCAAGAACGCGGTGGTGGTGCGGATGACGCCGATGACGTTGACATCGATGACGTCGCGGGCGTCGGCGGCGGTGAGGTCGCTGGGATCGCCGACGGGGCCGTGCACACCAGCGTTGTTGATCAGGACGTCGATCCTGCCCTCATGTTCGGCGACGTCCGCGGCCGCGGCGGCCACGGATGCGTCGTCAGTCACGTCGATGGGGACGTAGCGTGCGCCGAGCGCGGCAGCGGCCTCCTCGCCCTGTTCGCGGTTGCGGGCTCCGACGAGCACGGTGTGGCCATACTCGATCAGGCGGCGGGCGGTCTCGCGGCCGAGACCCTTGTTGGCTCCGGTGATGAAGGTGATCGTCATGCGTTCGACTCTGATCCCGACGACGGAGGCGGACCAGGGACGCTTCGACGGTAGGAAGACCAGTACCACCCTCGCGCCCCCATGCACGACCGGGGATGCAGGAGGATGGAGTTCATGTCGTCGACACCCGGAACCGGGCTGGGCGTGATGATCCGCACGTGGCGGGATCGGCTGCCCCCGTCGACCGCCGGGCTGCCGGTGGCCCGCGGGCGCCGGGCGGCCGGGCTGCGGCGCGAAGAACTGGCTGACCTGGCCGGGGTATCGGTCGACTACATCGTGCGCCTGGAACAGGGGCGGGCCACGACACCCTCGGCGTCGGTGGTGGCGTCCCTCGCACGCGCCCTGCAGTTGTCCGCCGCCGAGCGGGACCACCTGTACCGGCTGGCCCAGCTCGTGCCGCCGGTGGACGGTGCGATCTCTGACCATCTCCCGCCCGGCGTCCAGCGGGTACTCGCCCGCCTCGGGGACGTGGCGGTGGCCGTGTTTGCGGCGGACTGGCAACTGGTGTGGTGGAACCGTGGGTGGGCGGCCCTGCTGGGCGATCCCTCAGCCTCGCCGCCGCGGCTGCGCAACTTCGCGCGCGACAGGTTCCCGGTGGACACCGGCCCCGCCCAGCTCGCGCTGTGGCCAGTGACCGAGGCGGACCGCGACGCCACCGATGCCGCCGTCGTCTCCGACCTGCGCCGCGCCAGCGGCCGATTCCCCAAGGACAGTCGCTTGGCCGCGCTGATCCGCGATCTGAACGCGGGCAACAGGAGGTTCGCCGAGCTGTGGGCGACCGGAGAGGTGGCCGCGCACCGCGAGGACCACAAGACGATCGACCACCCGTCGGTGGGACCGGTCACGGTGGACTGCGACGTTCTGAGCGACGGCGACTCCGAGCGCAAGATCGTCATCATGACCGCCGTTCCAGGCAGCGAGGACGAGACCAAGCTCCGGCTCACCGCCATCGCCGGCCCACCGGCCACCACGCACAGCTGATCCGGCCTGCGCGTCGGTCGGCCGGCCGCCTGTGCGTGGCGAGCGCCGAATCACGATGCCGACCCAATTGGCGGCGCGGCAGCGGTCGCGGTCGTCCGTCCAGGCCCGACGAGCGAGAGTTCGCCACCAAGGGCGCGCTCGCCAAGACGATCGTGCTGCGCGCGCCGGCCTCGCCGCTGCCCATCACCTGGGTGACAGCGGATGCCGCCTACGGTCAGGAACGCCGGTTCCGCCGGGTGCTGGAGAACGCCGGTGTCGGCTACGTGCTCGCGGTTCCGAAGTCCCAGTTCACCGTGGGCTGCCCACGCATCGACCACCTTTTCGCCCAGGCACCCGAACAGGCGTGGGAGCGCCGCTCCTGCGGGCAGGGAGCCAAGGGACTGCGGGAGTACGACTGGGCCTCAGTGCGACTGCCCGCGGTGGCCGAATTCGATACCAGGGCCAGGAGTTGGTGCATCAGCGGTGGTCGCTGGCCCGGCGCAGCGTGAGCAAACCGGAGGAGATCGCCTACCACCTCGGCTACGCACCCCTCGTTGCCGGCGTTGACGACTTGGTGCGCGTCGTCGGTGTCCGCTGGGCGGTGGAGATGTGTCAACCACACTGCACACATAGATGTCAGTCGTCTGCCGGCGGTGCGTCCGGGGCGTTTTGCCAGTAGCGGTGGGTGTACCAGCCTGGTGATCGTGCGCGGCGTTCTCGAAGAGCGGCGAGCTCGTCGGGGTCGGCGTGGAGGATCCAGCGGTGGGGTGGGACGGACAGGCGCCTTCCCTGGACCCGGGATCATCACCAGCCACTGGTCCTCGGCGGTGACGGTCTTGCCGCTGCCCGGGCGGCCGGGAATCTTGCGCCTCGGATCGACGCGGTGCCGGCCATAGGTGTGGATGCCGGCGTAGATCGGACTGTGCAGCATCCACTGCAAGGTGGGACGGTTGGGACGCCAGAAGATCACCCGTCGACCATCGGCAGCATGACACCGACGGCGTCACTACCCGATCACCTTCGCCGCCGAGGAACCGTTCGACTTCGACGGCGACCCCTACAACCAGTACGACCAGCGCTCCACGTACGCACCGGTCATCGCCCGCGTCGCCGTCACACCGCTCGCCCGGCGGTGATCCGCGGCGAGCTGAGCGGAGAGGTGCCCCGGGGCAGTGCGGGCCACCGGCACCCGCCAGAGGGCCACGAACGCGTCGGTGAGGCCGTTCGCCGCCTCACACCGACCTGAAGCTTCTCCACCGAAGGGCTGCGGCGCCGCCCTGGTCGCGCTGCCCCTGGTTTCCTTCCTCCCGGACCCGCGTCGGGACACGAGCGGGCCGCACCGCCACCGGAACGGCCCCGGAGACGGCCGTCCAGCGGGCCTGGCCGAGCCGTGTCCTGCCGCCTGCGCGGTGTCGGCCGTGGCCGGTCCTCTCCGCTCAGGTGGGAGCGTAGGCCGTGGCGACCGGGGTGACGCCGAGGCGGGCTCGGGCCGGGTGGGCCGCCATGTGCAGCGGCGGTTGGGGGGACAGACCGCGGGGAGCCGGGATGCGGGGGCGGGTCGCGCCCGCGCCGCGGGTGGGCGGGCCGTCCGGAACGGCTGCGTGGTCGCTGACGTCGGCGGTGTCCCCGAGCGAGGAGGCGCCCGTCGTCATCGTCGGTTCGGGCCAGGTCAGGCCCGCGCTGCGCTGGAACCGGGTGACGGCGGCGACGGCGAGGGCCGCGCGCAGGGTGCACAGGCCACGCAGCCCGTCGAGGCGCTGGCCGGTGAGCAGACCGATCCGCTGCAGGCGGCGGTCCAGCGTGTTGCGGTGGATGCCCAGCCGCTCACAGGCACGGTGACGGACACCGTCGGCGGCGATGAGGGCGGTCAGGGTGTCCCAGAGGACGGGGTGCTCGTTCAGCGGCTCGACCATCTTGAGAAGCCGCTCGGAAACGGCCGGGGTCTCCGTCGCGCCGTACTCCACCAGGATGTCGTCGAGTCCGTACACCCCGGGCGGACAGTCGAGGGCGAGGAGCGTGGCGCAGATCCCGTCGGCGACCGTCACTCCGCCCGCCTCCTGGTCCGCGCGCACGTCCGGCGCGCCGACGGCCGGGTCCTGCCAGTGGACCGCGATCCAGACGTCGCCCGGCAGGTCCTTGTGGGCTTCGCGGGCGAGGGAGACGGCCTCCTCCTGGTCGGCCGCCGGCAGCAGGACGTGGGCGCCTTCGTCGGAAGCCGGCACGACCGCGGCGGCCAGTCCCCGGAAGACCCGGTGGATGTCGGCGATCGTGCAGGACAGGGCGCGCACGGCCAGCACCGCGCGCGCCTTGGTGGACGCCTCCTGGGTGAGGTGCGCGGGGACCTGCCGAGGGGGCTCCGGATCGTCCTCACCGCCGGTCCCCACCTCGAAGAAGCCGCAGTTCAGCTCCCGGCCCACCAGCCGTCCTGCGTCCCCGAGCCGCAGCACCATCACTTCGTGCGTCAGAGCGTCCTGGTCATGGGCGCCAACCGTGCACCGGTTGACGAGATGGCGCGTCATGCCGCCCACCATGGCGAGCAGTTCGTCGAGCGACCGGCCGCGTCGCGCCCACGCCCGGCCCTCCGCACGGATACGAGCCGCGCTCTGCCAGCTCCAGTCGCCCTGGCCGGACACCACCTCGGTCAGAGCCGAGAAGATCTCCCAGCGGACTCTGCGGCATCCCTCGTCGACATCCTCGATCCCCTCCGACGCGAAGAGTGGGTGAAGATCAGGTTTGGCCCCCGCGTGTGTGGTCATGTCAGGACAGCAAAGTCCACGAACTTCAGAGATACATCAAAGTCCGCTCAGAGCACGATCGGAAAAGGAACCGAGGGATCATCCCTGTGCCATCATGACGAGGACAGCAGGTGATCCCGTCTTCCTCGATTCCGCGGGCAGATCTCGACAACAATGGGTTCTTACCGACTTCATGGTGCGCACACGATGAACCAGAGCGACACGTCCTCGAAAACGACCGTGCTCGTAGTGGAGGACGAGTCCAGCATCGCCTCCATGCTCACCATGGCGTTGCAGTTCCTCGGATTCGAGGTGATCACCGCCGGCCGGGGGGGCGAGGCTCTCGCCCTGGCGGCCGACCGTGCCCCGAACGTCGTACTGCTCGATGTCGTCCTTCCCGACATGGACGGCTTCGAGGTCTGCCGGGGGCTGCGGGGTGCGGGCGTCAACGCTCCCGTCCTGTTCGTGACCGCCCGCGACGCGGTGGAGGACAAGGTCCGGGGCCTCGAACTCGCCGACGACTACGTCACCAAGCCGTTCGACCTCAACGAGGTGGTGGCCCGGATCCGGGCCGTCATGCGCCGCGGACGTGAACTGACGCCTGTCAACAGCCGTAGGCTGCGCGCCGGTTGGGTGGAGCTGGACCAGGACACGCGCGAGGTCTGGCGGCACGGCGAGCTCGTGCAGCTGTCGTCGACGGAATTCGCGCTACTGCGCTATCTCCTGGAAAACGCCGACCAGGTCATCTCCAAGGCGCAGATGCTGGACCACGTCTGGAGCTACGACTTCCGCGGCGAGTCGGGAATCGTCGAGACGTACATCTACTATCTGCGCCGCAAACTGGGCGACACCGGCCAGACGCTGATCCACACCGTTCGCGGCGCGGGTTATCTGGTGCGCTCGGCACCTCCCGGACACCTCAGGGAGGACTGAGGTGTCCACCGCCGCGTACGCCGCCCCGAGCCGTCGCAAGGACCGGGGGGCCCGGTTCCGTGCGGTCCCCCAGTACGCCATCCGCATGCTCGCCTGGGGCTTCCTCGTCATCGCAGCGATCGGTGTGCTCGGTGCCGACCTCTACTGCGTGGGCACGTTGTCGTACCGCCTCCGGGAGCGCACCGACCAGCAGATCGCGCAGAGTCACCACGCCCGGATGGAGGCACTGCGTGCCGGGAAGGGCCTGTATCCGGCCCGGGACGGATCAGCGGCCCTGGTGACCGACGGTCGCGGAGCCGTGCGCCTGTCGACGGGGCCTCCGTCCCTCCTCGACAGCCTTCCGACATCGGCGGACCAGTTGCTCGAGCGGGACGGCGTCGGTCACCCGCTGCCGGTGCCGGGCCGAGCGGCACGAGCGCTCGTGGACCGTCTGCCGGACGGCACCTACCTGGTGACCGCACGGTCGACGGACGCGGACGAGGCGACCGTGCGGACGCTGATGGGCATCGAGACCGCCACCAGCATCCCCCTGATCGTCGTGTTGGCTCTCGGGGCCGTGTGGACCAGTCGGTGGGCCTTCGTCGCCCTGCGCGAGATGTCGCACGACGCCCGGCGGATCGCGGAAGGCGGTGCCGAGTCCTCGGAACGCATCCCGGTCGTGACCCAGCCGCTGAGGGAGCTGCGATGCACAGCCGACACCTACAACTACCTTCTGCGGCGCATCGAGGAGGGCTCGGTGCGCCGCCGGCGGGAGGAGAACAGGCTGTGCGAGCTCGTCGACGCCGCCAGTCATGAACTGCGCACCCCCCTCACCACCATCACCGGGTACACGCAACTGGCCCTGATCCGGGCGCTGGACGACCCGCGTCGGCTGGACGAGGCGATGGAACAGGTCCAGAAGGAGACCCGGCGCCTGATCAGCCTGGTGGACGACATGCTGCTGCTGGCCCGGCTGGGGCATGGCGGGATGCTCGAACAACGTCCGGTGGACCTGGCTCAACTCTGTCTTCAGGCGGTGCCCCGGGCTCAGAGCTCCGGTGCTCCGCGCACGCTGCGCTGCGTGGTGGAGTCCTTCCCTCATTGGGTGGAGGGCGACCGGCGGAGGCTGGAGCAGGCGATCGACAACCTGCTGGCCAACGTGCTGGCCCACACCCCCGAGGACACCTCGGCCCTGGTCCGGCTGGGCCTGGACGGCGAGCGCCATGTCATCGATGTCATCGACGACGGCCCCGGCATCGACGAGTCCGTGCGGGACCGCATCTTCGAGCCGTTCTTCAGCGCGGCGAGCGCCGCACCGACGGATCCGGAGGCGCCCCGGTGCCCGGGCCGCGGACTCGGGTTGAGCGTGGCGGCAGCGGTGATCACCGCACACGGCGGTTCCATCGGTCTCGAACCGACCGAGCGGGGCGCCTGGTTGCGGGTCAGCCTGCCCGCGGCGGGCCGAGGGCACCGTCTCGATCGCGGCACCCGGCGCGCTGTCCTGAGCCGGAACAGACGCGGTACGCCTCCTCACTCCAGCCGGACCGGCGCCGGGCATCCCGACGAAAACCAGGGATTCCCCTAGATCCACCGAGCGGGAGTCCGTCACGCCCGCGCCAGTTGCATGTGATCCGGCTGTGGGGCGGAATCCGCCAACGGGTGGCCGTGCGGCGGGCGCTCCGCACCGGTACGACGGCCTTGAGCAGCGCTTTTCCGACGGGCGCCGCGGGCTCGGCAGACGGCGGTGCGGTGCTCGTGGACGGACGCGCGGTCGGCGGGGCGGCCCCTCCGAAGGGTCGGGGCCGCAGCCCTCCGACTCCGCCGCGAATCCCCCGTGTGTCCGACCCACCCCTTCCCACCTGGTCTTCCTTTCCTGTCGATGTCGATAGCGCGTTGTAACATCCTCGTCACGCGGAGACTTGGCGACCCAAGAGGGGCCTTGGGTATCGTGCCGCCAAGCAAGGCTTGTTTTCATCGCGTTGGCGCAAGGCACCCGGATCGGGCGGTGAGGTGTATTTTCGACGGACCGGCGAGGAGACCGAAGGGTCGGTGCCTCACCCCTTGAACTCGGCGCGGAGCCCCCACAGACGTGCGGCGGTCGGGGCCCTGTCCCTCGTGGTCGTTCTCTTGGCCCTGTCCGCCGGGCCGATGCCGGGCGGGGGGCCGTCGGCGGTCAGACCGGCCACCACCTGCGCGACGACCCTCCACACGGGCGCCACCGGTCGCGGCGGCGATCGAGCGGCCGTGATCGGCAGCAGCACGCACAGCATGGGGATCATGGGACCGATACCGACTCTGCGGGCCCCTGGTTCGCGGGCGCTGCTCAAGCTGGCACTGCTCTTCCTGCCGTTATTGGCGGCCGTCGGGCTCGGCGCCCAACTGCGCAGGGAGCGCGACAACCGGCGCAAGTCCGAGCAGCGGCTGATGGCATTCCTCGCGACCGCCTGCCACGAGTTGCGCACTCCGCTCACCGCGATCTCCGGCTATGTCCAGTTGGCCAGGCTGGGCGGACTGGCCGATCTGGAGAAGTTCGACCTGGTCATGGCCCGCATGGCCGACGAGAACCGCCGCATGTCGGGCCTCCTGGACGAGTTGATGCTGCTCGCCCGTCTCGACCTGGGCCAGCCGCTGCGCCGTGAGCCGGTCAACCTCGCGCAGCTGTGCCGTGATGCGGTGGCCGACGCCCAGGCCTGTTCCCCGCACCATCCGATCCGGCTCACGATCCTGCCGGGCACCCACGCGGTCAACGGCGACCGGGACCGCCTCTACCAGGCGGTCGCCAATCTGCTGGCGAACGTGCGGCACCACACGCCCGACGGCACACGCACCGCACTCGGCCTGGGCACCGAGGACGGTTTCCGGGTCATCGAGGTCATCGACGACGGGCCGGGCATACCCGTCGAGTTGCGCCACTCGTCCTTCGAACGGTTCGTCCACGGCGGGCAGACGCCGACCCGGGCAGTGGTCGCGGACACGGGCGGCGGGAACGGCCTGGGACTGAGCGTCGTGGCGGCCATCGTCACCGCGCACGGCGGCACGGTGTCCCTGGAACCCGGCCGGGGGGCGTGGTTCCGCATCCGGCTGCCCGCCTGAGCCGTTCCGGCCACACCACTCCGCCGCCGATTTTCCGGCGCAACGCACCGGTCCCGGCAGGGAGCAAGAAGGTGCCATGTCCGGCGAAAAAGAACTTCGAGGAGCCCGGCAGTGCACAGGAAATACCGCACGTTCAATCCTCGCGAAGCAGCTACCCGGAAAATTGACTTAAATTCTAGGCGATTCACTAGTCACGGCTCATTCACACCCGCTCCACATCGGCGCGAATTGGATGAACCGGACAGCAATACCCGCAGACCCAGGTTCTTCCGGCCTTTCCGGGGCACTGTCGCGACGCTCCCAAGACCATTCCTGTCACCGCGTCTTTCACATGACATACAAGCGGACAGGGCGAACCCGCTACAATCCAGAGCGTTGTATATGCACCAACTGTGAACCAAGAACAAAGCGCTAGAAACCGTTCACAAAGCGGTGAGCGCCTCACGCCCTTCACCCATGGGCCCCTGTGGACTTCGACCCCCACACACCGCCGTGCAGACCCCCGTCGGCCCGCTCGTTCTCCCCTCACCTCCCCGCACAGAGCCCATCAAGTGTCCGTCCCCCACAGAACATTCGGTGGCCCCGTGAACCGCACCTCGGCCTTACCGGCCCATCGATCACCGAGCACGAGTGAGACCCCGAGCGAATCCCTGGTGGGCAGAACCACCGTGCTCTCGGCACTGATCGACCACATGCCCCGGACCGACTACGGATCAGCCCCCGGCGTGATGCTGACCGGGCCCGCCGGAATCGGCCGCAGCGTGGTGCTGCGGGCCTTCTGCGACCTCGTGGCCGCCCAGGCGTCCGTGCTGCGTGCCGGCCCGCTGGACGGAACCTGGTACGACGCGGTCGGATCCGCACGCGGCGACACCTACCGCGGCCGATCCTCGCCTGGCGAGGCCCCTTTGTCGTGCCATCAGCTCCACGAGACGGTGCTGGAGCTCTGCCGGCGCGGGCCCGTGGTGCTGGCCGTGGACGACGCGCACCTGTCCCGCCCGCAGTCGTTGCGCGCACTCGACTACGTCCTGCGCAGATCCCTCGGGCTGCCGCTGCTGCCCGTCATCACGGCAGCCCCCGTCGCCGAGCCACCGGCCCTCGTCCGCCTGCTCACCCACCATGCGTGGACCACGGTCGAGTTGACTCCCCTGTCCGACACCGACATCGCCGAACTGCTCACCCGGCGGCTGGGACACGAACCCTGCGCGGCCCTGCTGCGTGAGTGCCTGGAGCGCTCCGAGGGCAACCCCTCGGCCGCGCACGCGTTCGTCGACCGGCACACCGGCACACCTGGCGCGACAGGCGACGAGACGGGTTGCGGCCCCACGACCTCCCAAGGCCTGGGAGCGCTCCCCGCCTCCGCCTCCGCCGTCCTGTCGGCCGTGGCCGTACTGGGTTGCGCCGAACCCGAGTTGGTGAGCGAACTGATCCGGATGCCCCTGCCCGCCGTGCGGCGCGCCCTGAACCAGCTCACCGAACGCCGGGTCCTCCCGCTCGACGGCCCGCGAGCCCCCTCGCAGGGACCGGCCGCCGACGTGCCGAACGGCTTGTCCAGCGACGACCTCATTCCGCTGTACGCCCGCGCCGCCCGGCTCCTGGAGGACGCGGGCCGCCCACCGGCCCAGGTGGCGGACGTGCTGCTGCGGATCCGGTACGGCGCCGCGCCGTGGATGCTGGAGGCCCTCTACAGCGCGGCCCTGTCCACCGACTCGCCGGGCGCCGCCGTGCGCTACCTGTCGCACGCGCTGGACATCGGCGCCGGCGAGAACACCCGCATGCTGCGCCGGATCAGGGCCCTGCTCGCCGACACCCTCAGCACCGACGCACCGGAGCTGGCGGTCCATCAGCTGAGCACGCTGCTGGCGAGCAGCACCGACGGACACGAACTCGCCGACATCGCACTGCGGTACGCCGACACCCTCGTCGTGCTCGGCCGCGGCGACGAGGCCGCCCGGCTGCTCGCCGACGTGCTGGACCACCGGGCCGGTTTCGGGAAGGTCGTCGTCCCGCAGGAAAGCCGCCCCGCGCTGGAGTCCGCCCTGCTGCTCACCGGAGCGCTGGGCCCCGGGACCGTGCACTGGGTCCGGGAGCGCTCCCTGGCCTCCGGCGAACCCGCCGGCAACAGCCCCGGCGACCGCCGGCTGCGGCTCGCCCGCGCCGCGCTGTCGGTGCTCAGCGGCCGCCCCGTGCGCGAGCATCCCCGCCTTCCCGCCGTCGACGCCCCCGGCACTCCCCTGGACGACCTGTCGCTGATCGCCTCCGCCGTCGTCGCGAACCTCACCGACGACAACACCATGGCGCTGGACACACTCGACCGGCTCCTCGGCAACCAGCTCCGCGGGGAACTGGACCCCAGCCGGATCCACGCCCTCGCGGTCCGGGCTCTGGTGCTCAGCGCGACCGGCGACCTGCTCGCGGCCGAACGGGACAGCCGGCACGCCCTGGAACTCGAGCGCCGGCGCGGTGACGGCCCCGCCGTCACGTCCGCCGTCGTCTTCGCCTACGTACTCGCCCAGCGCGGCACCATGGCCGCCGCCGCGGCCGTCCTCTCCGAGGTCGCCTGCACCGAACTGCGACGACTCTCCTACATCCACCCCGTGTACTGGTGGGCGACGGCCGCCGTGCGACGAGCCGAGGGCGACCTGCGCGGCGCGCTGATCGCCCTGCGCGCGAGCGGCCGGGCGCTGGGCCCGGAGGGCACCGAGTCCCCGCTGCTGCTGCCATGGTGGCTGGAGGCGTCCGACCTGCTGACGGAACTCGGCCGCCCGGCCGAGGCACGCCGGGTGGCGTCCCAGGGCGGCGCGCACATAGCTCGCTCCGACACCCCGCGCGGCGCCGGGCTGGCCCTGCTGGCCCGCGGTCTGGCCACTCCGGGCCGCGCAGGCCACCGGCTCCTCGACGAGGCCTGCGCGCGGCTGGCCGACTCCCCCGCCCGGTTGCTGCGGGCCCGCGCCGAATACGCGCTGGGCGCCGCCCTGCTCGACGACGGAGACCCCCTGGCCGCCCGGCCCCGGCTCCGGACCGCACTGGACCTGATGACCGGGTGCGGGGCGGGCAACGCCGCGAAAGGCGTCCGGCTCCGGCTCGCCAAGGCGGGTGGGCGGCCCCGCCGGCCCACCAGCCGCCCGGACGACGCCCTGACGACACGGGAGCGCAGGGTCGCCGCCCTGGCGATGGCCGGCCGCTCCAACCGGGAGATAGCGGAAGCGCTCTACATCACCCGGCGTACGGTCGAACTGCACCTGACCCACACCTATCAGAAGCTCGGCGTGAGCGGCCGGGAGGAGCTCGTGGGCGTCCTGCGGGCCACCCCCCGGCCCTGTGCGGCCCGGGCCGGTGACGGGGGACGATGAGCACCGCAGCGGACCGTCGGACCACACCTCGTAATCCCTTCCTGCTCAAACTGGCCTCGCTGGACGGCTTCACACCGCTGTACGGACGGCAGGCCGAACAGGCGGCGCTGCTGCGCATGATGAACCGGCTCGCCGTCGGGCAGCCCGGGGTGACGGTGATCCACGGCGTCCCGGGCACCGGACGCAGCCGCCTGCTGCGGCGGGGCATGGCGCTCGCCCGGGTCTCCGGTGTCCAGGTGCTGACCGCTCTGGGCACGGCCCCGTCCTCGCCCGCCCCCTACGCCTTCGTACGGCAGCTGCGGCCGGTCCGTTCCACGGCGGGCGGCCCGGCCCTTGCCGCGGAGCCGCCCGCGGAGGACTCGGTGCAGGGGTGGTGCCGCTCCCTCCTGGCCGCCGCGTCCCGGCCGACGCTCCTCGCCCTGGACGACGTCCAGTGGGCGGACCCGGAGTCGGTGCAGGTGATCGCGGGGCTGCTGCGGCGGCTCGCCTCGGCCCCGCTCGGGGTGCTGCTGACCGTCGCCGGCGCCGACGGCGAGTTCCCCGACACCTGCGCGGAACTCCTCGACCAGGCGGCCGTCCTACCCGACAGCCGAGGGCTGCTGCTTGACCTGGCGCCGCTCGGCGTGCCCGAGATCCACGCGATGTGCGCCGCGTCGGGACTGCCCGTCCCTGCGGCATCGGACGACGCCTGGTGGGAAGGCGTCACCCGGCTCACCCGTGGCAGCCCCTGGGTGACGCTGCGGGCCCTGGACAAGCTGCGCCGCGAGCCCGCCCTGGTGTCCGCCGTCGGGCTGCGAACGGCGCTCTCCCAGCAGATCGAGGCCGCGGACCGGGACCGGGCCACCGAGTCGGCCGCGAAACTGACCGCGGGACCGCTCGCGCTGATCCGCGGTCTCGCGGTCGGCCGGGGTCTGCTGCCGCTGGACCGGGTCACCGCGCTCGTGGGGCTGGACGAGGCCGAACTGTCGGCGGCCGTAAGGACGTTGCGGGTACACGGGCTGATCGGCCCCGGCGATCCCCCGCGGCTGCGGATGACGGGCTGCACGGCCGGGCTGCTGGCCGGTACGGACGGCGACGAGCGCAAGCGGCTGCACGCGCAGGCGGCCCGCTGGGCGCACCGCTGTGACGCCGACGAGGAGGCCCTGTCCGTCCTGCTGCTGAACACCGTGCCGTTGGGTGAGCCCTGGGTGCCGCCGGTACTGCGCCGCACCGCCCGCGCCCTGCTCGCGCGCGGCCGGCACGCCGAGGCCGCGGAACTGCTGGAGCGGGCGCTGCGCGAGCCGCTGCCCCTCGCGGAGCGCGCCGAAGTGCTGCTGGAGGCCGCCGAGGCGTACGCGGTGATCGCGCCCGAGGCGGCGGACCGCAGGATCGCGGAACTGCTGTCCGCGGCGCAGGTCCGACCGCATGTGCGCGCGGCCGCCGCGGACCTGCTGCTCAGCCGCGGCGAACCCCAGGCCATGCTGCCCCTGTCGGCCCGGTTGTACGGGCCGCACGGCGCGGAACAGGCGGGCGTCCCCTCCCGGAGCCGGCCAACCGACGTCCTGCACCCGGGGGCCACGGCACGGAGTGCCAGGACGGCCGCCCATGGTGAGCTGGGGCCGGACACCCGTTCGGCCCTGCTCGCCGCGGAGGTGTGGCGGCGGACGGCGCGGGGACACGACGCGGCCGCGGTTCGCGCGATGTGCCTGGACGCCCTGCGGGCGCCGCTCGACGAAGCGCTGTTCCCCCGGTTCACCCTCTGCTGCGCGTTGTCCGTCGCGGACGCCCACGAGGCCGCCCGCGACGCGCTGGACGTGGCCCTCGCCGAGGCCGCACGTCGTCGCAGCCCCGCGCTGGTGGGGTGGGGGCGGCTGCTGCGCGCCCAGCTCAATCTGCAGGCCGGTGCCCCGGACACCGCCGCGCACGACCTCACCTCCTGCCGGTCCCTGGCGCCGCCGGAGGAGTGGGATCCCACGCGGCTCACCCTGCTCCGGGCGATGGAGATCCGCCTGCTGGTGGCGCGGGAGCGTTACACGGAGGCCGGCCGACTGGCCGGTGAGGAGCTGCCGCCCGGTGCCGAGGAGAGCGGCCCCTGGATTCATCTGCTGTACGCCCACGCGCAGTTGTCTCTCTGCCAGGGACGCCCCCGGCAGGCACTGGCCGAGGCCGAGGAGTGCGGCCGGCGCGCGGCGGCCCGTGGGTGGTCGAACCCCGGCCTGGTGGCCTGGCGCTCGCTGGCGGCCCTGGCCCACCTGGGCTGCGGGGAGGACGACCGGGCGGCGGAGCTGTTCGCCGAGGAGGCGCGGCTGGCCGAGCGGTGGGGCACCGGCTCCGCACTGGCCTGGACCGACCTGCGCCGTGGCCTCGGCTCCCCGGCGCCACGGGCGGCACGGCTGACCGAACGCGCCCTGCGCCGGCTGGGCCCCACCCCCGCGTCCCGGCGTTTCGTCCAGGCCGTCGTCGCCCGGGAGGCTGCCGGATCGCGCCGGGGGGGACGAGCGGACAGCGCGTCGCCGGTCTCCGAGACCCAGGACGGCGGCATTCCCATGGGCCCATGACGCTGCGCACCCGACCCACCCCACACCCACTCCCCGGCTCAACCACACCGCGCAAGGAGGCCGCTGGAATGCTGCTCGAGCGGCAGAACGAACTGAAAGAGGCGGCCGAGGCCCTTCGGCTCGCGGCACATGGCAACGGATCCATGGTCGTGATCAGCGGACAGCCCGGAAGCGGCAAGTCGGCCGTTCTGTCGGAGATCGGCGAACTCGCCGCCGGTCTGGCCACCGGCCCGACGGCCGGGTCGGTGGTGCCCAGCCGCCCCCTGGTGATGCGTGCCTACGCCGCCCCCTCGGAGCGCTCCTTCTCCCTCGGTGTCACCCGGCAGCTGCTGGAACCGGTGCTCAAGTCGGGTGCGTTCGCCGGCAGATGGTGCTCGGGACCCGCCCGGCCCGCGCTCGCCTTCCTCCAGGGCGACCCGGAGTCGCCCCGGCAGCACACCGCGACGACGGTACGCGCCCTGCTGGCCATGGTGGAGAACATGAGCCAGGAGCGCACACCGGTCCTGCTCATCGACGATCTGCACTGGGCGGACGAGGGCACACTGGACTGGCTGGACCAGTTGGTGCAGCAGGTGCCCCATCGGGGCATCCTGGTCGCGGCGACCGTCTGCGAGGGAGAACCCGCGGCGGAGCCGCCCGGTGTGCGTCCGGTCGCCGCCGCCAAGCACATGCTGTTCCCGGCCCCGCTGGGCACGGCGTCGGTCGACGCCCTGATCCTGGAGCGCCTGGGCGTGCCGGCCGACGCGGAGTTCACCTCCGCGTGTCACGACGTCACGCGCGGTAATCCGCTGCACCTCGTGTCGCTTCTGCAGGAATGCCAGTCCCGCGGCATCGCCCCGGTGGCGGCCGAGGCGTCCAGAGTGGCCACGCTGGTGCCGCCCGCGCTGCGCCGGCGACTGCTGCTGTGTCTTCAGGAACAGCCGCCGTCCGTGCTGGCCGCGGCCCGTGCGCTGCAGGTCCTCGGGGACGGTGCCGATCCGCAGGTGGTGGGTGAGCTGGCCGGACTGGACCGGGTGGACCGCGAGGCCGGTCTCTGGCGGCTGCGCCGGCTGACGCTGGTCGTCCGTCAGGGCACCACCCTCGCCCTGGCCCATCGGGCGGTGCACGAGGTGATCGAGGACGCCATGCCACCGGGCGAACGCAACCGGCTGCACCTGAAGGCCGCCGCGCTGCTGCGCTACCGGGGCAGCACGCCCGAACGGGTGGCCGGCCATCTCCTCGCCACCACCGCCCCGCTGGACGACGACTCGGTGGCGGCGCTGCGCCACGCCGCCGAGGCGGCAACGCTGCGCGGCGCCCCCGAGACGGCGGCGCGATATGTGCGCCGGGCGCTGCGCGACGTACCGCCGCACAGCGAGGAGCGGGCCATGTTGCTCGTGGAACTGGCGTCCGTGGAGCGCAGTTTCGCACCGTCGGTGGCGGTCAGGCACATCACCCAGGCGTTCCCGCTGCTGGCCTCGGCCCGGGCCCGGGCCGAGGCGCTGCTGACGCTGACCCCGATGGCGGCCGGTGCCACGCTGCTGTCGCTGGGCGACGCGATGCGGCAGACGACACAGGAGCTGACCGCCACGGAGGCACGGCCGGCCGACCGGCGGCTGCTGGAACTGCGGCTGGAGGCCCGGCTGCACCATCTCTGCGACATCGATCCGTCGGTGCTCGCGTCGGCCGCGGACCGCCTGACCGGGCTGGGCGGACGGCCGGAGATGACGCACGCAGGCCAGCGTGAGCTGCTGGTGGCCCTGATGTACACGGTGACGGTGTCTGCGGCGCTGCCCGCCGCGCAGGTCAGGAGACTCGCGGCCCGGGTGCTGGAACACGAGCCGGCGCGCGCGGCCCATGTGCACACCATGCTGCCGCTGGTGGTGCCGGTATCGGTCACCGCCGACTCCGTCACGGGACTGATGTCCTGGCTGGACACGGCCCTGGCCGACGCGGAGCGCCGGGGCGGACGGCTGGAGCAGTCGGTGGTGCTCAGTGAGCAGGCGCTGGTCCTGCTCGCCCAGGGCAGGCTGTCGGCCGCGCGGGAACGGGCGGTGCGGGCCTGCTCGGTGATCGGCCCGCAGGAGGCGAGCACGCTCTCGCTCATCGCCCTGGCCATGGTGGCGCTGCGCACCCGCGAGCCGGAACTGGTCGACGGGCTGCCGGAGCGCATCCGCGGCGCGCACGAGAACTGCGTGCTGGCCGGGCTGCTCACCATGGTGCGGGGCATGAAGGCCGAACGGCGGCACGAGCCGGCCATGGCCGTGGAGCACTTCCTCGACGCCGAGTACGCCCTGGAGCGGGCCGGTTGGCGCAATCCGGTGCTGGCGCCGTCGGCGTACTGGGCGGCACGCACCTTGCACCGCGTGGGCGAGGCCGAGCGGGCCGAGCAGCTGTGCGAGCAGCACCTCGAGCAGGCGCGGGCCTGGGGTGCCCCGTCGGGTCTGGGCCGTGCGCTGGCGCTCCAGGCGGCCGTGACGGACGCGGCCTCGGCGCCGAGGCTGCTGCGGGAGGCCGCCGGCGTGCTGGAGGGCTCCGCCGATCTCCTCACGCGGGCGTCGGTTCTGCTGCGGCTCGCTGAGGCGGTGGCACCCCGCCATGCCGCGGAGGCGGAGGCGGCGCTGCGCACGTCGTACGAGTTGGCGGTGGACTGTGGAGCCTCTCGGATCGCGGCCCGCGCGCAGGAGATGCTGGGGCCGGCGGCGGTGGGTGTCCCGACGCGGGGGCGGCTGACGTCGGCGGAGCGGATGGTGGCGCAGATGGCCGTGGAGGGCCTGACCAATCAGGCCATCGCCGACGCGCTCGGCGTCTCCCGGCGGGCAGTGGAGAAACATCTGACGAACTGCTACCGCAAGATCTCGACGTCCGGCCGTTCCGGGCTCGCGAGCGCGCTCGAGGATGCGGGCCTGTTCGAGCCGACGGGCGTGTCGGCTCCGCCCGCCGAAACGATCCGCCCCCAGGGAGCGGCGTGAGCGCGGGGCGGGTCGTGGGCGGCGGGCGATCGCGCGGACGGGGGGCGCCGGTCAGGTGTCCTGGAGCGCGGCCTGTGCGGTGAAGTGCTCGTCGAGCACCTTCAGCACGTCCGCGGCACGGCTGTTGAGGTAGAAGTGGCCGCCGGGCATGACCCGCAGGTCGAAGTCCGCGGTGGTGTGCTTCTCCCAGTCCTGGGCCTCGTCGACGGATGTCTTGGGGTCGCTGTCGCCGACGAGCACGGTGACCGGGCAGCCCACCGTGGCGCCCGGAGCGCACCGGTAGGTCTCCACGGCCCGGTAGTCGCCGCGGAGCGCCGGCAGGATCATGCGGATCAGTTCCTCGTCCCCCAGCAGCCGGTCGTCGGTGCCGCTCATCGACTTGATCTCGGCGATGATGCCGTCGTCGTCACGGCGGTGGACGTTCTCGTCGCGGTAGCGGGAAGGAGCGCGCCGGCCCGAGGCGAACAGCCGTACCGGGCCACTGCCCTCGCGCTCGAACCGCCGGGCGGCCTCGAAGGCGACGAGCGCGCCCATGCTGTGCCCGAAGAAGGTCAGCGGGCGGTCGTCCCAGCCACGCAGGACCTGGTGCACCTGGTCCGCGAGGGTGCCGATGTCGTCGATCAGCGGCTCGTTGCGCCGGTCCTGACGGCCGGGGTACTGCACGGCGACGACGTCGACGCGCGGGCTGAGCGCGGTGGCCACGGGAAGGTAGTAGCTGGCCGAGCCGCCGGCGTGGGGGAAGCAGACCAGGCGGTGGGCGGCCTCGGGAGCCGGGTCGAACCGCCGGCACCACAGGCCGTCGTCTGCGGGGGATGCACTCACGCTGTTCGTCCGTCCTCTGTCAGGGGATTGCGGTGGTCTGGATCACTGGCGTGCTCCTACGGGTGTGCCGCAACTATCCGGCACCGCCGGGCCGTGCAGGCCCTCGCGGCCCGAAGTCTGGTCGTTTCCCCCGTACTTGCCTCCGCGGGGCGGCTGTGCGTTGTGCGGCGGGAGGGCGCGGTGGCATAAAGCTGAGCGCCGGACGCGCATCCGAGGCGCCCGCCCCCAGCGAGGAGCTCCCATGCCCACCACCACGGATCCACGGCCCGCGACGGGCGAAGCACGAAAGCGGTGAGCGGTGTCCCGGGCAGCAGGCTCTACGCGGTCAGTGACCTGCACGTCGCCTACGAGCAGAACCGCGCCGTGGTGCGACGGCTGCGCCCCTGCGATCCCTCCGACTGGCTGATCGTCGCCGGGGACATCGGGGAGCTGACGGCGGACGTCGAGTGGGTGCTGGGGCTGCTCGCGGAGCGGTTCGCGACCGTGGTGTGGGTGCCGGGCAACCACGAGCTGTGGACGCACCCCGACGATCCGGTGCCGCTGCGCGGTGAGGCCCGCTACCGCAGTCTGGTCGAACTGTGCCGGTCGCTCGGGGTGCTGACCCCGGAGGACCCGTACGTCCAGTGGCCCGGCCCGGACGGGCCGGTGGTGATCGCGCCGCTGTTCCTGCTCTACGACTACTCGTTCCTGCCGCCGGGCGCCACCGGCACCGCCGATGCGCTGGCCCGGGCGGAGAAGGCGGGGGTGGTGGCCACCGACGAATTCCTCCTGCACAGCGACCCCTACCCGGACCGGGCGGCCTGGTGCCGGGCCCGGGTGGCGTACACCCGCGGGCGGCTGGACGCCTGTCCGCCCGACCTGCCGACCGTGCTGGTGAACCACTTCCCGCTGGTCCGCGAGCCCACCCGCATCCTGCGGTACCCGGAGTTCGCGCTGTGGTGCGGGACCACCGCCACCCACGACTGGCACCGGCGCTACCGGGCGGCCACCGTCGTCTACGGCCATCTGCACATCCCCCGCACCACCTGGCACGACGGGGTACCGCACCGTGAGGTGTCGCTGGGCTACCCGCGCGAGTGGCAGGCCCGCGGCATGCCCGATCCGTTGCTGCGCGAGATCCTGCCCCGGCGAGGTGCCCGATGACGTCGCTGATGCGCCGCCTGCTGCCGGACACGGTCGAAGTGACGGAGGTGCGCGGGGAGTTGTCCGCACCGCCGCTGTTCCCGGAGGAGCAGGCGGTGGTGGCGCGGGCCGTGGACGGGCGCCGGCGCGAGTTCGCCACCGGGAGGCGGTGCGCCCGTCTGTCGCTGGCCGCGCTGGGGCTTGCGGCGCAACCGCTGCTGCCCGGCCCGCAAGGAGAGCCCCGCTGGCCCGCCGGGGTGGTCGGTGCGATGTCCCACTGCGACGGCTACCGGGTGGCGGCGGTGGCCCGCGCCACCGATCTGGCGGCGCTCGGCGTCGACGCCGAGACGGCGGCCCGCCTCCCGGACGGCGTCCTGGAGGCGGTGTCGCTGCCCGAGGAGCGCGCCGACCTCGCCCGGCTGGGGCGAACGGCACCGGAAGTGCCCTGGGACCGGCTGCTGTTCAGCGCGAAGGAATCGGTCTACAAGGTGTGGTTCCCGCTCGCCCGCCGGCCGCTCGGGTTCGAGGAGGCGCGGCTGCGCTTCACCCGGGAGCGGGACGTCGCCGGCGCGGTGTGCGGCAGGTTCGAGGTCAGGCTGCTGGTGCCGGTTCCCGCGGAGTTCTCGGGTCCGGTCGGCGGCGCCGGGCTCACCGGACGGTGGCTGGTCGACGAGGGGCTGGTGCTGACCGCGCTGGCACCCGTCGTGCGCCGGGCCGGTGACGGACCGGACTCCTTCGAGCCGGCCGGCCGGGCCGCGGTCCGGCACCCGGGGTGACGGTTCGCCCCGGCACCTCCTGCCCGCCGCGTCAGCCCCCCGCTCCACGGGCCGCGGGCAGCTGCCGTGGGGCGTCGATCCGATGACGATCCGATGGAGAGGCAGCGATGCCCCAGCTCAACACGACCGGTCCCGAGTCCCACACCGATGCGGTCCTCGCCGCGCGGCTGGCCGTCTCCGCGACGGCCAGCGGCGGCGAGGCGATGTCCGACGTCGAGTTCTTCGACTGGTTCGACCGGCGCCGCCGCACACACAGCCAGGAGGTGCGCCGCAGCACCTTCGCCGAGATGTCCGGCTGGGACTTCGTCCCGGACACCGGTGATCTGGCGCATCGCAGCGGGCGGTTCTTCACCGTGCGCGGCATGCGGGTGCGCACCGACTTCGGTCCGGTGCCGGAGTGGACCCAGCCGATCATCCGGCAGCCGGAGATAGGCATCCTCGGTCTCGCGGTCCGCGAGACCAACGGAGTGCTGCACTGCCTGATGCAGGCCAAGTCCGAGCCGGGCAATGTCAACGGGGTGCAGCTGTCGCCGACCGTGCAGGCCACCAAGAGCAACTACACCAGGGTGCACGGTGGTGCGTCGGTGCCCTATCTGGACTGCTTCCGGGAGCCGGAGGCACGGGGTCACCGTGTGCTGGCCGATGTGCTCCAGTCCGAGCAGGGCTCGTGGTTCTTCTGCAAGCGCAACCGCAACATGATCGTGGAGGTCGGCCCGGAGGTGGAGGCGGACGAGGACTTCTGCTGGTTGACCCTTCGTCAGGTCAATGCGCTGCTGCACTACGAGAACCTGGTCAACATGGACGCGCGTACGGTGCTGTCCTGCCTGCCGGACTGGCACCACGGCGCCGGCCCGGCCACCGGCGTCCACTCGGACGTGGCGATCCGCAGCTGGATCACCACACAGCAGAGCGAACGGGAGGCCAGCGCCTCCCTGTTGCCGCTGCGCGAGGTCGAGGGACGCGACTGGTACCGCGCCGAGGACCGTATCTCCCACGAGCGGGGCCTGTTCTTCAGCATCGTGCCGGTGGACGTCCTGTCCAACCGGCGTGAGGTGACTTCCTGGTCGCAGCCGCTGCTCGAACCGCACGGCGTCGGGGTGGTGGCGATGCTGGTGCGCCGGATCGACGGCGTGCCGCACTGTCTGGTGCAGGCCCGGGTCGAGCCGGGCTATCTGGACGTCGTCGAACTCGGCCCCACCGTGCAGTGCACCCCGGAGAACTACGCCCATCTGCCGACGTCGGCCCGACCCCGCTTCCTCGACCTGGTGACGGAGGCCCGTCCGGAACAGGTGCTGTTCGACACGGTGCTGTCGGAGGAGGGCGGCCGGTTCCTGAACGCGCAGAACCGGTACCTGATCATCGAGGCGGACGACGGCGTCCCCGCCGAGGTCCCGGGCGACTACCGCTGGGTGACCCTGCGCCAGCTCGGGGAGCTGCTGAAGTACAGCCACTACGTCAATGTGCAGGCGCGGACGCTGGTCGCGGCCCTGCGCAGCGTCACGGGGGTCTCGACCGGCCTGCCCCTGGCGGGCGTGCAGGGTGGCGGGGCGGTTTCGGCCGGAGAGGGGGGCGGCCGTGCAGATCATCGGTGACGGCTTCCTGGCCCGCAACCTGACCGACGCGTTCGGGGACCGTTTCCCCGGGGTGACCGCCATCGCCTCCGGGGTCTCCAGCACGGCCACCACGGCCCCCGCCGAGTACGACCGTGAGGCCCGGCTCCTCTACGAGGTACTGGACGAGTGCCGGCCGGCGGGCCGACGGCTGCTGTTCCTCTCGACCGCCTCCTTCTCCATGTACGGCTTCACGGACGACGCGGTGAGCGAGTCCGGTCCCCTGCGGCCGCCGACCACGTACGGCCGGCACAAGCTGGCGCTGGAGAACGTGGTGCGCTCCTCGGGCGTCGAGCACCTGATCCTGCGGGTGAGCCACGCGGTGGGCCACCACCAGCGGCCGCACCAGCTGCTGCCGACCCTGGTCCGGCACATCAGGGAGGGCCGGGTGACGGTCCATCAGGGCGCGCACCGGGATCTGCTGGACGTACGGGATCTCGTGCACGCGGTCGACCGGCTCCTGACGGACGGCGTGTGCGGTGAGGTGGTGAACGTGGCTTCGGGCGTCCCGCAACCGGTGGAGTCGATCGTGACGGCCATCGAGGACCGTCTGGGCGTCACGGCCCACCGCGTGCACCGTCCCGGCCCGACGGCCGTCACGCGTGCGTCCGTGGAGCGCCTTCGGCGGCTGGTGCCGGACTTCCGTGCGGCGACCGCGGATCCGGACTATCTGGGCGCGTTGCTGGACTCGTATCTGCCGTACTACACCGCCCAGTCGCAGGATCTTGCGGCGCTGCCCTCGCGGTGACCGCGCCACAGACTGGGAGAACCCCTAGACATGTCCCCGTGGGCACCGGCTGGAAGCGGTGGCTCCGCCTAGCGTGGACCGCATGATCGAGCTTGCGGGAGTGACCAAGCAGTACGGCGAGAAGGTGGTGGTCGACGGCCTCACCTTCACCGTCCGGCCAGGCTGTGTCACCGGATTCCTCGGCCCCAACGGAGCGGGCAAGTCCACCACGATGCGGATGATGCTCGGTCTGGACCGCCCCACGGGCGGCCGGGTCCTCATCGACGGCGAGCCCTACGCCCGGCTCAGGGAACCGCTGCGCCGCATCGGCGCGCTGCTGGACGCGAAGGCGATGCACGGCGGCCGGAGCGCGTACCAGAATCTCCGGTGTCTGGCCCTCAGCAACGACATACCGCTCCCGCGGGTCGACGAGGTGCTCGAGGAGGTCGGGCTGGGCGCGGTGGCCACGAAGCGGCCCAAGGGTTTCTCGCTCGGCATGGGGCAGCGGCTCGGCATCGCCGCGGCGCTGCTCGGTGATCCGGAGATCGTGATGCTGGACGAACCGGTCAACGGTCTGGACCCGGAAGGCATCCACTGGATCCGGACCCTGATGAAGCGGCTCGCGGCGGAGGGCCGCACGGTGTTCGTCTCCAGCCATCTGATGAGCGAGATGGCGCTGACCGCCGATCACCTGGTCGTCATCGGCCGCGGCAGGCTGCTCGCCGACACCGGCATGCAGGAGTTCATCGACCGCAACTCCCGTTCGTCCGTACGGATCCGCACCCCCGAACCGGAGAAGCTGCGGGACGCCCTCGCTGCGGCCGGCATCACGGCCACCGAGAACGCCTCGGGTGCGTTCGAGGTGACCGAGGTCCCGGCGGAGCGGCTCGGTGAGCTCGCCCTGGAGCACCGCGTCCTGCTGCACGAACTGAGCCCGCAGCACGCCTCGCTGGAAGAGGCGTTCATCGCCCTGACCGGTGAGTCGGCCGAGTACCGCACGGGCGCGCTCACCGCCGACGCCGCGTCGAGCGCCGCCGGGAACACGCCGCAGACCATCGGAACGGAGTCCTGACCCATGTCCGCACCCACCGCGACCCTGCGCTCCGAATGGGCCAAACTCACCACGGTCCGCTCCACGGGGTGGACCCTGTTCGCCGCTTTCGCGGTCACCGTGGTCTTCGGCACGCTGATCAGCGCGCTGTCCAACGCCAACTACGACGACCTGTCGCAGCAGGACAAGCTCGCCTTCGACGCCGCCGGGACCAGCTTCACCGGCGGGCTTCTCGGCCAGCTGGCGTTGATCGCGTTCGGGGTCATGGTCATCGGCGGCGAGTACAGCACCGGGGCGATCCGCAACTCGCTGGCGGCGGTGCCGCGGCGCGGCCTCTTCTACGTCAGCAAGATCGCGGTGGCGACGGGCGCCGCCCTCGTCGTCAGCGTGGCCACCAGCTTCGTGACCTTCTTCGCCGGACAGGCGGTGCTCGGATCGCACAGCACCACCATCGGCGCGCACAACGTGCTCCGCGCGACACTGGGCGCGGGGCTCTACATGACGCTGATGGCCGTGTTCTCGATGGGCGTGGCCACCATGCTGCGCAGCTCCATGCTGTCCATGGGCGTTCTGATGCCGTTCTTCTTCCTGGTCACCCAGATCCTGACGTCGGTGCCCGGCGCGAAGAAGGTGGCGCGCTACCTCCCCGACCAGGCCGGTGCGGCGATGGCGCGGGTGGTGCCGAGGTCGGACGTGCCCTACGGGCCGGGGGGCGGTCTGGTCATCATGCTGCTGTGGGTGGCCGCGGCGGTGCTCGGCGGGTACCTCGTGCTGCGCAACCGGGACGCGTGAGTCTCACCCGGCGAAAGACCCGGCACCGCGTCCTCGTGGTGCCGGGTCTTCCGCTGTCAGCCCTGGGCCCACTCCGGGATCTCCAGGACGGTCAGGACGGCCGAGGTGGAGACCCAGCCGGCCGCCGACGTCGTCATCAGGATGTTGTCGCCCGGGGACACCAGCCCGTTGACGAGCAGGTGGTTGAGGGAAACCGCCATGTCGCAGGCGCCCATGTGCCCGTACTCCTTGCCGAAGTGGGCGGTGGAGCGCGACATCGGCAGGCCCAACGGCTGCATCTTCGTCTGCTCGACCATGAGGGAGTCGCTGTTCGCGGCGACCACCCATCGCAGATCCGACGCGTTCAGCCCCGCGTCCACCAGCGAGCGGTGCACCAGGTCCAGCTCGAAGTCCCGGATCATCTCCATGCACTTGTCGAGCGGCATCACGTGCTGGTTGAAGTACATCAGCAGGTCCAGCGTGCCGGAGGCCTTGCGCTCCTCCCCGCGGAACGGCAGCAGTGACTCCTCTCCCCGGTGCCACTGCTCCAGCTCCGGCATGGTGCCGGAGTTCACCGCCCGTAGCGCCGCGAACCCGCCCTCGCGGCTGAGCAGGACGGCGGCGCCGCCGTCGCTGGCGGTGAAGCCGGTGCCGAAGCCGCGCCACCGGTCGATCAGCGGGCTGGTGAAGTTCTCCGCCGCCGTCACCAGCGCGGTCTCGGCGCCCGCGGCTCCCGTCAGCTGTCCGACGGCGACCTCGATGCCGGCCAGCAGCCCGTTGGAGTGCTGGCGCACGTCCGTGCTCGCCACTCCGCTCGCGCCGAGCTCACGCAGCAGGTAACCGGGCGGGTAGAACCCCTCGGGGCCGTGCTGGACGGCGGTGCAGTGCACATGGAAGTCGAGGTCGTCGACCTCGTTGCCGGACCGCCGGAACGCGTTCCGGGCGGCGAGCACGGCCATGTCCAGCGCGGGCAGGTCCCCCGCGATGTAGGCGGTGGTGAGCCCGGTCGCGTACTGGATGGAGAAGTCGTCGTAGAGGCCTTGCTCGACGGCCTCCTCGACGGTCACCCGCTGCTCAGGGATGTAGACCCCGACCGTGTCGACATAGACGCCGTTCGTCTTCATCTGTGGCTGTTCTCCTTGGTTGTCGTGAGGGAGGTCGTGTCGGACGCCGGGCGGCTGACGAGCACGGGCGAGGGTGCCGGGGTCACCTGCGCAGCAGTTCTTCCTTGAGACGGGTCACCAGCAGTACGGGCGTGTCGGCCTCGAACAGCAGGGCGGCGGGCAGTCGGAGCCCGGTGGTCTCGCGCAGCCGGTTGCGCAGGGCGAAGGCGGTGAGCGAGTTGAGGCCGATGTCGCGGAAGGCACGGGTGTCCTCGACGGCTTCCGGCGAGGAGTAGTCGAGCACCGCCGCCACGTCGGTGCGCACGAGGTCCAGGAGGGCGGCGTCGCGCTCGGCGTCGGCCAGCCCGGCGAGGCGGCGCCGGAGCATGCTGAGGGCGCCCGCGGCTCCCGGCCGGCCCGCCCGGCGCCGGGCCGGTGGTCCGGCCAGGCCCCGCAGCGGCGCGGGCAGGCTCGCGTCGCCCGACCTGCCGAGGAGCGTCCCGGTGTCCGGGCGGAGCAGGACGGCGGTGGGGGCCTGCGCTGCGCACGCGGCGTCGAACAGGTCCCGGCACGCGGTCCGGGTCAGCCGGCCGATCCCAGCAGGCGCGGCGCTCGCGGCGCGGTCCTGGCCGTCCCAGGGTCCCCAGGCCATCGACAGCCCGGGCAGGCCCTCGGCATGGCGGCGCCGGGCCAGGGCGTCGAGGAAGGCGCCCACGGCGGCCTCGTCGCCCCGTCCCGCCGCCCCCAGCGTGCCGGCGGCGGACGAGAGGAGGACCAGGGGCACCGCGGCGGGCCCGGACCGGCCGGGCGCCGTCAGCTCGGCGAGGTGCAGGACCGCCCGCAGCTCCGCCTCCAGCGGCTCGTCGTCCGCGTCCGCCGGGCCGTCGGTCTCCCGGCGCTGCGGCACCTGGGCCGCGTGCACGACTGCGGTCAGCGGGTGCCCGGCGGGCACCGCGGCCAGGAGCGCGGCCGGTGCCCCCGGCGAGGCCGGGTCGCACTCGGTGACGGTCACCTCGGCTCCCCGCTCGCTCAGTTCCGCCGCGAGCCGGGCGAGCTCGTCTCCCCGCGCCGGGGCTCCGAGCAGCAGACGGCGTACGTCTCCCCGGTCCGCCAGGTGCCGGGCGATCTCGGCGCCGGCCGGCCGGTCGGCGCCGGTGACCAGGACGGTCCCTTCCGGGTCGATCGGCAGCCCCGCCCCGTCGGTGATGGCGGGGACGGCGGCCAGCCGTGGAACGCGCACGGTGCCCTGGACCAGGGCCAGTTGGGGTTCGGGGAGGGCCAGCGCCGCCGGCAGGGCGCGCCAGGAGGCGCGCTTGCCGTCCAGATCGGCCAGGACCAGCCGGTCCGGGTCGGCCGACTGGGCGGACCGGATCAGGCCCCAGACCGCGGCGACCGCCGGGTCCGGCGCCCGGGTGCCGTCGTCGGCGAGCGAGCCGCGGGTCAGGACGACGAGCCGCGCGTCGGCGAACCGGTCGTCGGAGAGCCACTCCCCCGCCAGTCCGGCGACGTCCCGCACCGCGGTCGCACCGGTGGTGTCCCCGGGCGCGGGCACACAGCCGGTCAGGACCGCCTCGGGCACGGCCGCGCCGGAGTCCAGCGTCTTGGCGAGCGCGGTGAGGCTGTCGTAGGTCTCGGTGTAGACGCCCGCCTTCATCAGCGCCGCGCGAGCGCCGAGCGGATCGGGTCCGACGAGCGCCCAGCGGGGCTTCTCCGCGGGCGCCGGGCACCCGGTCTCGGGCCAAGCGAGACGGAAGAGCGGACCGTGTTGTGCGGTGCGGGCGCCGGTGAGCCGTGCCGGGTCGGCTGCCCCGAGCCGTATCCCGCCGACCGACGCGACGGGCCGTCCCGTGTCGTCGGCAGCCTCCACGGCGATGGTGTCGGTCCCGGTACGGGTCAGCCGGACCCGCAACGACGAGGCGCCGACGGCGTGCAGCGCCACCCCGTGCCAGATGTCCGGCAGGTGCGGCGCGTCGGCGCCGGGGGTCTCCCCCGTGAGGGTGAGGGTGCGCAGCGCGGTGTCCAGCAGCGCCGGGTGCAGGCAGTAGGCGGCGCCCTGCGGCCGCTGTTCGGCGGTCAGAGCGACCTCGGCGAACAGGTCGTCGCCGTGCCGCCACAGGCCGCGCAGGCCCTCGCCGGCCGGCACGGGCAGGTCGGCGGGCTCGGCGTCGGCGGGCGGCCAGAGTTCCAGGTCGAAGGCGGCCGGACCGTCCGCGGGGCACAGCACCGCCCGGGCGTGGCGCGTCCAGGGCGTGCCGGGCAGGGCGCCCGCGCGCCGGGAGTGCACCCGCAGGAGTCGTTCCCCCGACGGCTCCGCATCGCCGACCGTGACCCGCAGCCGGATCTCGTCCCGTTCGGGCAGGACCAGGGGATCCTCCGAGGTCAGCTCGACGACGTGGTCGCACCCGACCCGTTCGCCGGCCTGGAGGGCGAGTTCGACGAGCACCGTCCCGGGCACGGCCTGCGGGGCGGCCCCGGCGTGGGAGGCCGGCCACTGCTGTGCGGCGCGGGACAGCGTGCCGGTCAGCACAAGCCCGCCCGGCTCGGGCAGTTCGACGACCGAGTCCAGCAGCGGGTGCCGGTCCGCCGGACCCGTGGTGGCCGCGTCCGCGCCGGAGTGCGGTGCGGCCGCCATCCAGTAGTGACGGCGGTGGAAGGCGTACGTGGGCAGCGGGATCCGGCGTGCCCCGGTGGGCGCCAGCACGGTGTTCCAGCGGACGTCGACGCCCCGGACGTGCAGCTGCGCGAGGAGGGTCACGAGGTCGAGCCCGTCCGGGCCGGTGAGCGGCAGCAGGTCCGCGCGCGCGTCGGGCTCGGCGCCGCCGGGAAGGGAATGGCCGTCCCCGTCCGGCTCGCCGAGGACGACCAGCGTGCGGTGGCCGCTGTCCAGCAGCGCTCGCAGCGCCTGCCCGGGCCGGCCGGGATCCCGCGCCAGACCGGCGGCCCACTGGGCGGCGCCGGTCTCCTCGCCGTCCAGCCAGCCACCGGTCGCGGCCGACCAGAACGGCGTGCCGGCGGGCGTGAAGCCGACCTGTGGCGCGGGCTCGTCCGTCGTCCGGCCGTGGTGCACCGCGAGCCGGGCGCCGGCTTCGAGCGGGAGCAGTCCGGCGGCGCAGGCCGCCGCGATCTCACCGTCGCTCCGGCCGGTCACGGCCGCGGGCTCGATGCCGTACGAGCGCAGCAGTTCGGTCACCGCGACGGCCACCGCCCAGCCGAGCGGTCCGGCGATCTCCGGCCGGTGCCGCCAGTCGGGGGCGGTGCGTCCCGCGAGGACGTCGGCGGGGGTCCAGTCGACCAGCCCGGACAGGGCGCGTCCGCAGGCTTCCAGTGCTTCGGCGAACACGGGGGCGGAGTCGGCCAGCGGTGCGGCGCTCGCCGTCCACCGGGCGTCGGCGGCCGGGAAGGCGAGGACGAGGGCGGGCTGTGCGGAGCCGGCCGGGGCGGTGCCGCTGACGACCGGGGCGTCGGGCTCGGTCCCGTCCGCCAGGGCCTTCAGGGTGCGCAGCGCCGTGTCGTGGTCGGGGACGGTGAGCACCGCGCGGTGTTCCAGGGCGGAGCGGGTGGTGGCGAGCGACAGGGCCACGTCCGCCAGCCTCGTCGCCGGTTCGTCCGTCAGGAACGCGTGCAGGCGGGCCGCCTGGCCGCGCAGTGCCTCGGCGCCGCGCGCGGAGAGCGGCAGCGGCAGCGGCAGCGGCAGCGGCATGCCGCCGGGCGGCTTCGGAGCCCCGGTCCGGGCGTCGTCGGCGGTCCGGGCATCGACAGGGGTGTCGGTACCGCCGATGGCGTCTTCCCCGTCCCGGGGCGGCTCTTCGATGATCACGTGGGCATTGGTGCCGCTGATGCCGAAGGAGGACACGCCGGCCCGGCGCGGGCGGTCGCCGGGCGGCCAGGCCACGTCCTCGCGCAGCAGCTCCACCACGCCCGCGGACCAGTCGACGTGCGGGGAGGGCGGGTCGGTGTGCGGGGTGCGGGGCAGGACGCCGTACCGCATCGCCATGATCATCTTGATGACCCCGCCGGCGCCGGAGGCCGCCTGGGTGTGACCGATGTTGGCCTTCATCGAGCCCAGCCACAGCGGCCGCTCACGGTCCTGCCCGTAGGTGGCGAGGACCGCCTGCGCCTCGATCGGGTCGCCGAGCGGGGTGCCCGTGCCATGGGCCTCGACGGCGTCCACGTCGGCGGTGGCGAGTCCGGCGGAGCGCAGCACCTGGCGGATCAGACGCTGTTGGGCGGGTCCGCTGGGGGCGGTCAGTCCGTTGGAGGCACCGTCCTGGTTGATGCCGCTGCCGGCGATCCGGGCGAGGACGGTGTGGCCGCGCCGCCGGGCGTCGGAGAGCCGCTCCAGGAGCAGCAGGCCGACGCCCTCGGCCCAGTTGGTGCCGTCGGCGCCGGCCGAGAACGGCTTGCACCGGCCGTCGGCGGCCAGGGTGCGCTCCCGGCTGAAGGCCAGGTAGGGGTCCGGCTGCGACATGACCGCCACACCGCCGGCGAGCGCCAGGTCGCACTCCCCGGCGCGCAGGGCCTGCGCCGCCAGGTGCAGGGCGACCAGGGAGGACGAGCAGGCGGTGTCCACCGCCACCGAGGGACCTTCGAGACCGAAGGCGTACGACACCCGGCCCGCGGCCACGTTGCCGGCCGTCCCCATCTGCATCCCGGACGCGTAGTCGTGATAGGTCACGCCCGCGAACACGCCGGTGCGGCTGCCCTTGAGGGAGGTGGGGGCGATCCCGGCCCGTTCGAACACCTCCCAGGAGGTCTCCAGCAGCAGTCTCTGCTGCGGGTCCATGGTGAGCGCCTCGCGGGGCGAGATACCGAAGAGCTCGGCGTCGAACTCGCCCGAGTCGTAGAGGAATCCGGCTTCGCGGACATAGGTGGTGCCGGGACGGTCGGAGTCCGGGTCGTACAGCGCGTCGAGGTCCCAGCCGCGGTCGGCGGGAAACGGGCCCAGTCCCTCGGCTCCCGCGGCGACCAGGCGCCACAGCGCCTCGGGCGAGTCGGCCCCGCCGGGGAAACGGCAGCCCATGCCGACGATCACCACGGGGTCGTCGTCGGGCCCGGCGGTGTCGAGGCGGGCGGGGGCGTCCTCGTCCTCGGTCTGCTCCCCGTCCAGGCCCAGTTCCGTGGCCAGGTGCCGGATCAGGGCGCCGCAGGTGGGGTGGTCGTAGACGAGGGTGGCGGGCAGGCGCAGTCCGGTCTCCTGCCCGAGCCGGTTGCGCAGGTTCACGGCGGCGAGCGAGTCGAAGCCCAGTTCCTTGAACGGTTTGTCGGAGCCCACGAGGTCGGCGCTGTCGTAACCGAGGATCGCGGCGACCTGGCCGGTGACGAGCTCGGCCACCGCGCGGTGCCGCCGGGCCCGGGGCAGGGAGACGAGCCGCCGGGCGAATCCGCCGCCCTCGCCGGTCGCGCCCGCCGCGCCGCGCCGGACGGTGACGCGCAGCAGTCCGCGCAGCAGCGGGGGCAGTTCACCGGCTTCGGCGCGCGAGCGCAGGGCGCGCTGGTCGAGACGCATCGCGAGCAGCAGCGCCCGGTCGGCGGCGGTGCCGGCGTCGAACAGGGACAGGCCCCGCTCCGCGGAGAGGGGGATGACGCCCTGGGCGGCCGTTCTGGCCGTGTGGGCGGGGTCCAGGGCGGCTGTCATGCCGCCGAACCGCTCCCACGGCCCCCACGCGAGTGAGGTCGTGGGCAGTCCTGCCGCGCGGCGGTGCTGGGCGAGGGCGTCGAGGAAGGTGTTGGCGGCCGCGTAGGTGGCCTGGCCTGGATTGCCGAGCAGGCCGGCCGCCGACGAGAACACCACGAAGGCGGAGAGGTTCTGCTGCCGGGTCAGCTCGTGCAGGTGGGCGGCGGCGGTGGCCTTGGCGTCGAAGACGGTGGCCAGGCGCTCCGGCGTGAGCGAGGTGAGCAGGCCGTCGTCGAGCACACCGGCGGTGTGCACCACCGCGGTGACCGGGTGCTCGACCGGGACGGCGGCGAGGAGGGCGGCCAGCGCCGCGCGGTCGGAGACGTCGCACGCCTCGACCGTCACCTCGGCGCCGAGCTCGGTCAGTGCGTCGCGCAGCCCGGCCGCGCCCGCGGCCCGGGGCCCGGACCGGCTGACCAGCAGCAGCCGCCGTACGCCGTGTTCGGCCACCAGATGCCGGGCGGTCAGGGCGCCCAGCCCGCCGGTGCCGCCGGTGATCAGCACGGTCCCTTCGGGTCCGAACGCCGGCGGCGTTCCTTCGGCGGGACGCGGCGCGCGGACGGCCCTGGGCGTCAGCAACGCATCGCCGCGGACGGCGAGTTGGGGCTCCTCGCCCTGGAGGGCGGACAGGGGCGGGGAGTGGGGCGTGTCACGGTCGACGAGCAGGAAGCGGCCGGGGTGCTCCGACTGGGCCGTGCGCACGAGCCCCCAGACGGGGGCGTGGACGAGGTCGGGTACACGGTCCTCGGGTGCGGCCGCCACGGCGTGGCAGGTGAGCACCACCAGCCGGGAGCCGTCGAGCCGCTCGTCGGCCAGCCACTGCTGGAGGGCGGCCAGGACGGCCGCGGTGGCGTCCTGGGCCGCGGCGGCGAGGCCCGGACCGTCGTCGGGGTGGCCGGCGGAGGCGACCGGCAGCAGCACGGTCGTGGGCGCCGGCGTGCCCTCGTCCAGGGCGGCCCGCAGCGCGGCGAGGTCGTGGTGGACGCGGACGGGGACACCCCGCTCGGCGAGGCGGGCGGCAAGGGCCGCGCCCTCCGGGGCGAGCACCGCCCACTCGCCGCCCTCGCCCACCGCGAGCCCCGGGTCGGCGGCCTGACCGGCCACCGGCGCCCACTCCAGCACGTACAGTCCGTCGGCCCGCCGATCGGCGGCCGGCGCGGAGTCGGCGGAGAAGGTCAGGGAGACGGAGTCGACGGTGGCCAGCGGCAGCCCGTGGGTGTCCGCCAGGGCGAGCGAGACGCGGTCGGTGCCCGCGCCCGTGACGCGCAGCCGGGCGGCGCCCGCTCCGGTCGCGTGCACGGTCACGCCGTGCCAGCCCCGCGGCAGTACGACGCGGCCCTCGCCCGCCTCGGGCGCGGCCCACAGGACGGTCTGCAGCGCGGCGTCGAGCAGCACGGGATGCAGGCCGAAGGCGGCGGCACTTCCCTCGCGCGGCCCCTCCGGGACGGCGAGCTCGGCGAAGAGGTCACCGCCGCGGCGCCACAGGGCGCGTACCGCGCGGAAGGCCGGGCCGCGTGAGTGGCCGCGCAGGGCCAGCAGGTCGTACAGGTCGTCCACGTCGACGGGTTCGGCCTGCTCGGGTGGCCAGACGTCGGTCTCCGGCGGGTCCGAGGCGGGCTGGGCGGTGGTGGTGGAGAGGATGCCCTCGGCATGGCAGCGCCATGGCTGGTCGCCGTCCTCGTCGTCCGGGCGGGAGTGGACCGTCACCGTGCGCCGTCCCGTGTCGTCCGCGGCTCCGACCAGGATCTGCATCCGCACCCCGCCCTGTGGGGGCAGCGGGAGCGGCTCACGGAGGGTCAGCGTCTCCAGGGCGGTACAGCCGGCCTCGTCACCCGCCCGCACGGCCAGTTCGACGAGGACGGACTCGGGCAGCAGCGCGATGCCCGCCACCTCCCGGTCGGCGAGCCAGGAGTGCGAGCGCACGGACAGCCGGCCGGTGAGGAGCACGCCACCGGCGTCGGCGAGTTCGACGGTGGCGCCGAGCAGCGGGTGCCGCGCGGCCCCGAGGCCGGCGGCACGGATCCCGGCGGCGCCGGACGCCGTGCCGGGCAGCCAGGCGCGACGCCGCTGGAAGGCGTAGGTGGGCAGCGCTTCCGGCGGTGGGGCGGGGGTGTCCGGGTCCGTGCCCCTGCCCTTGCCCGTACCCGTGCCTGTGAGGAGGCCGGTCCAGTCGACGTCGGCGCCACGGGTGTGCAGGGCGGCGAGGGCGGTCTCGAAGGCACGAGGTCCGGGCTGGTCCTTGTGCAGGGCCGGAACGGCGAGCACCTCGTCCTGGGCCGGCAGGCTCTGCGCCGCGAGGGCGGACAGGGTGCCGTCGGGGCCGAGTTCCAGACAGCGGGTGACGCCGAGGCCGGCCAGGGTACGGACGCCGTCGGAGAAGCGGACCGCGTGCCGGACGTGCCGCACCCAGTAGTCGGGGGTGGCCAGGTCGTCGGGGTCGGCCGGGCGGCCGGTGAGGTCGGACACGATGGTCAGGCGCGGCGGGTGGAACTCCAACGACTCGGCGATCCGCCGGAAGTCGCGCAGCATCGGTTCCATCAGGGGCGAGTGGAAGGCGTGGCTCACCCGGAGGGCGGTGGCACGGTGGCCGTTCGCCCTGGCCTGTTCCGCGATCTCCTCGACGTCGGCGGCGACGCCGGCGATCACCGTGGCGCGGGGCGCGTTGACGGCGGCGACACCGACCCGGTCGGTGCGCCCCTCCAGCAGGGGCAGCACCTCGGCCTCGGGGAGCTGGAGGGAGAGCATGGCGCCGCCCTCGGGGAGCGCCTGCATCAGCCGGCCGCGGGCCACCACCAGCCGGCAGGCGTCGGCGAGGGACCAGACCCCCGCCACATACGCTGCCGCCAACTCGCCGATGGAGTGCCCGAGGAGTACGTCGGGACGTACGCCGAAGGACTCGGCGAGCCGGAACAGGGCGACTTCCAGGGCGAACAGCGCGGGCTGCGCGTACCCGGTGCGGTTCAGCAGGTCGGCGTCCGTGCCGAACACCACGTCCTGCAAGGGGCGTTCGAGGGTGGTGTCGACCTGGGCGCACACCTCGTCGAAGGCGTCCGCGAACACCTCGTACGTCTCGTGCAGTTCCCGTCCCATGCCGAGGCGCTGGGAGCCCTGCCCGGCGAAGAGGAAAGCGGTCCGGCCGCTTCCCGAGGCCGAGCCGGTGACCAGGCCGGGCCGGGCGTGGCCGGCGGCCAGGGCGTCCAGGCCGCGCAACAGTTCGTCGCGGTCGGTGCCGAGCACCACGGCGCGTTCCTCGAACACGGACCGGGTGGTCAGCAGCGCGGCGGCGGTGCGCGCCGGGTCCGTCGCCGGGCGGACACGTACGAAGTCGGCGAGCCGCCGGGCCTGGTCGCGCAGGGCGGCGAGGGTACGGCCGGTGACCCTCCAGGGCACCGCCCCGGACGGCAGGCGCAGGGCCTGCGGCACGGGACCGTGCGTGCCGGGGTCTGCGCCGGGCTCGTCCGGGGCCTGTTCCAGCACGACGTGGGCATTGGTGCCGGAGACGCCGAAGGCGGACACCCCCGCCCGGCGCGGACGGTCCGCCGGCTGCGGCCAGTCGGTGTTCTCCTGGACCAGCCCGACGGCACCGGCCGTCCAGTCCACGCGGGTGGTGGGCTCGCCGGCGTGCAGGGTGCGCGGGAGCAGGCCGTGGTGCATCGCCAGCACCATCTTGATCACACCCGCCACCCCGGCAGCGGCCTGGGTGTGCCCGATGTTCGACTTCACCGACCCCAGCCACAAAGGCCGTTCACGGTCCTGGCCGTACGTCGCGATCAACGCCTGCGCCTCGATCGGATCACCCAGCGCCGTACCCGTGCCATGCGCCTCCACCGCGTCGACATCGGCCGGCGCAAGTCCACCGGCCGCCAACGCGGCCCGGATCACCCGCTGCTGGGAAGGACCGTTCGGAGCCGTCAGACCATTCGACGCACCGTCCTGGTTGACCGCGCTCCCCCGCACCACCGCCAGCACCCGATGACCATGACGCCGCGCATCCGACAGCCGCTCCACCACCAGCACACCGACACCCTCACCCCACCCCGTACCGTCCGCACCCTCCGCGAACGCCTTGCACCGGCCGTCCACCGCAAGCCCCCGCTGCCGCGAGAACTCCACGAACGCCCCCGGCGTCGACATCACCGTCACCCCACCCGCCAGCGCCAGATCACACTCACCACCCCGCAGCGCCTGCACCGCCAGATGCAAGGCGACCAGGGAGGACGAGCAGGCGGTGTCCACCGTCACCGCGGGGCCTTCCAGCCCCAGCACGTACGACACCCGCCCCGACAGCACCGACGCGGTGATGCCGGTGGTCAGATGGCCGTCGGACTCCTCGGGCCGGTCGAGCATGAGCGCGAGGTAGTCCTGGCCGTTGGTACCGGTGAACACGCCGGTACGGCTGCCGCGCAGCGCGCCCGGGTCGATGCCCGCACGTTCCAGTGCCGCCCAGGACGTCTCCAGCAGCAGCCGCTGCTGGGGGTCCATGGTCGTGGCCTCTCGGGGCGATATGTCGAAGAACGTGGAGTCGAACAGTGGTGCGTCGTAGAGGAACGCTCCCTGGCGGGCGTACGTGGTGCCGACGCCGCCCGCCGCGTCGAAGACGCCGTCGAGGTCCCAGCCGCGGTCGGCGGGGAAGTCGGCGACGGTGTCCCGGCCCTCGGTGAGCAGCCGCCAGAACTCCTCGGGCGTGTCCGCACCGCCGGGAAAGCGGCAGCCCAGACCGACGATCGCGACGGGCTCCTGGCGACTCGTCTCGACGTCATGAAGACGCTTGCGGGTCTGGCGGAGGTCCGCCGTCACCCTTTTCAGGTAGTCCCGCAGCTTCTCTTCATTGCTCGCCATCGTGCTCCACTTCCTCGCGAAAAAGCCGTGAACGGTCCCGTCGCCCGAGCCGGGTGGTCAGATCCCGAATTCCTTGTCGATCAGGTCGAACATCTCGTCGTCCGTAGCCCCGTCCAGTTCCGCGATCGCGTCGTCCGTCTCGTCGGCGGCGTCGGCGCCGGTCCACATCGCCAGCAGTCCGCGCAGCTTCGCCGTGATCTCCGGGTGGGCCTCGCCGCCGGCCCCGGCCTCGGTCGCGAGGACCCCCGCCAGCCGGTCGATCTCGGCGACGACCCCGGACTTCGCGGCCTGGCCGTCGTCGGAGCCGACGAGTTCGGCGCCCAGATGGCGCGCGATGTCCACCGGTGCCGGATAGTCGAACACCAGGGTCGCCGGCAGCCGGAGCCCGGTGGCCGCGCCGAGCCGGTTGCGCAGTTCCACCGCGGTCAGCGAGTCGAACCCGGCCTCGCGGAACGCACGGACCGGATCCACCGCGTCGGCCCTGGCGTGGCCCAGGACCACGGCCGCCTGCTCCCGTACCAACTGGACCAGCGCCGCGGAACGTTCGTCGGCGCCCAGTCCGGCCAGCCGCTGCCGCAGTGCGTCGGCGTCCGCCCCGGACGCGGCGTCCCGCAGCGCGGCCTCGGCCTGCGGGATCTCCCTCAGCAGGGCGGTAGCCCGCCCGGCGGTGAACGCCGGGGCGAACCGCGTCCAGTCGACCCGTGCCACGACGGCGGCCGGATCGTCGGCGCCCACCAGTCGCTCCATCGCCACCAGGGCCGGCTCGGCGTCGAGTCCGGTCAGGCCACGGCGGCGCAGATACTCCTCGACACCGCCGTCGGCCGCCATGCCGTCCTGTGCCCACGGCCCCCAGGCCACGGACGTGGCCGGAAGCCCGGCCGCCCTGCGCTGCTCGGCGAGGGTGTCCAGGTAGGCGTTGGCGGCGGCGTAGTTGCCCTGGCCCGGCGAGCCGACGGAACCCGCGAAGGAGGAGAACAGGACGAACGCCGACAGCTCCCGGTCCCTCGTCAGCACGTCGAGGTTGCGCGCGGCGACGGCCTTGGCGCGCAGGACGGCCGCGAAGCGCTCCGGGGTGAGCGCCTCCACGAGGCCGTCGTCGAGGATGCCCGCCGTGTGCACCACCGCGTCCACGGGATGTTCGGCCAGCAGCGCCGCGAGAGCGTCCTGGTCCGCCGCGTCACAGGCGGCCACGGTCACGCGCACCCCCGAGGCGACGAGTTCGTCGCGCAGAGCCGGCGCACCGGGCGCGTCGAGGCCGCGTCGGCTGATCAGGACGAGGTGCTCGGCGCCCTGCGCGGCGGCCCAGCGGGCCACCCGGGCGCCCAGAGCGCCCGTCCCGCCCGTGATCAGCACGGTGCCCGAGGGACGCCATCCCGCGCCGAGGTCGCCGGGGGCCGTCCGGGCGAGCCGCCGCCCGAAGACACCGGTCGCCCGGATCGCCACCTGGTCCTCTCCCGAACGGCCCGTGAGGACGCCGACGAGACGGCCCGCCGTTCGCCGGTCCACGGCCGGGGGCAGGTCGACCAGACCGCCCCAGCCCTCGGGGTGCTCCAGCGCCGCGACCCGGCCCAGTCCCCATACCGCGCCCTGCTCCGGGTCGGGCGCCCGGTCGGACCGGTTCACCGAGACCGCTCCCCTGGTCAGCGCCCACAGCGGGGCCGCGAGGCGGGCATCGCCCAACGCCTGCAGGAGTACGGCGGTGGCGGCGGGGCCGGCCGGAACACCGTCACCGGCGTCCGCGCGCCCGGCGTCCGCCCCATCACCTGTGTGCTCGTCGTGCGGCTCGGGCAGCGCGAGGAAGGACAGGACACCGGCGACCGGCTCCTCCCCCGCCGCCGTGACCAGCAGCGCGGCGAGCGCGGCCCGGTCGGCGCCGGGCTCGTGCACCACCGGCACCGCCTCGGCCCCGTAGGCCGCGAGGCCTTCCAGGACCGCGCCGCTCCAGGCGTCTTCCCGCGACCCGGCGGGCAGCACGGCGAGCCAGCGGCCCGGCAGCGCGGCGCCGGACACCGCGCCGAGCGGCTTCCAGGTGATGCCGTAGAGCCAGTCGTCGACCCTGGACTGCTCCTGCTGTCCGCGCCACCACGACGACAGCGCGGGCAGCAGCCCGTCCAGCGCGTCCTGTGCCACGCCGAGCGAGTCGGCCAGCGTGCCGGCGTCGCCCCGCTCGACCGCGGTCCAGAACCCGGCGTCCGCGCGGTCGGCGGAGCCCGCCGCCGACTGGCCGCCCAGACGCGCGCCCTCGGGCCAGAATCGCTCACGCTCGAAGGCGTAGGTCGGCAGGTCCACCACGGTCGCCCCGGCCGGAGCGAAGACGGCGCGCCAGTCCACCTGGCCGCCGTGCAACCGCAGGCCCACGACCGCGGAGAGGATCGACCGGGCTTCGGAGCGGTCCTTGCGCAGGGTCGGGGTCAGCAGACGCCCCTCCGCGTCACCGTCGAGACCACCCTGAGCCAGCGCGGTCAGCGTGCCGTCCGCACCCAGCTCCACGAACCGCGACACACCCAGCCCGTCCAGACACCGCACCGCACCCGCGAACCGCACCGGCCGACGCACATGCTCCACCCAGTACTCCGGCGAGGACAGCTCCTCGGCCGACGCGGCCTCCCCGGTGACGGTCGAGACGACCGGTATCCGCGGCTGCCCGTACGACAGACTCGCGGCCACCGCCCGAAAGCCGTCCAGCATCGGATCCATCAGCGGCGAATGGAAGGCGTGGCTGACCCGCAGGGATGTGACCTTGCGGCCCTGGGCGCGGAAACCGTCCGCGATCTCCTCGACCGCAACCGCCGAACCCGAAATCACCACCGCCTGCGGGCCGTTGACCGCCCCGATACCCACCTCATCACCGAGCAGAGGCAGCACCTCGTCCTCGGTGGCCTGGAGCGCCACCATCGCACCACCCGACGGCAGGGCCTGCATCAACCGGCCCCGCGCCACCACCAGACGACACGCGTCCGACAACGACCAGACACCCGCCACATGCGCGGCAGCGATCTCACCGATCGAGTGGCCGGCGAGGACGTCCGGACGCACACCCCACGACTCCAGCAGCCGGAACAGCGCCACTTCGAGGGCGAACAGCGCGGGCTGGGTGAACTCCGTGCGGTTCAGACGCTCGGCATCCTCACCGAACACCACCTCCCGCAGATCGAAGGGGAGTTCCGCATCCACGGCGTCGAAAGCCTCGGCGAAGACGGGATACGTCTCGTACAACTCATGGCCCATCCCCAGGCGTTGCGAACCCTGCCCCGCGAACAGGAAGGCGATCCGTCGACCCGAGCGGCCTGGCGTGCCGGTGAGGACGGCGGTGTCCTGCTCGCCGATCGCCAGTGCGCGCAGTCCACGCAGCACTTCGGCGCGGTCGGCGCCCAGGACGACGGCACGGTGCTCCAGCCAGGGCCGGAGGGACGACGAGAGGCCCAGGTCGCTCAGGCGCAGTCCGGGGTCGGCGTCGAGGTGAGCCCACAACCGTTCGGCCTGGCCGCGCAGGGCGCCCTCGGAAGCGGCGGACAGCGCGATCGGAGTGGGGGGCAACTCATCCGGGACCGCGGCCGGTTCGGGGGTGTCCGTGTCGGGGGACGTGGCGGCGGTGTCGGGTGACTGCTCGATGATGACGTGGGCGTTGGTGCCGCTGATGCCGAAGGACGACACGCCTGCGCGCCGGGGACGGTTCTGCGGCTCCGGCCACTGCCTGTTCTCCGTGAGCAGGGTGATGTCGCCGGCCGACCAGTCGACGAAGGGCGACGGCTCCTCGGCGTGCAGGGTGCGCGGCAGCACTCCGTGCCGCATCGCCATCACCATCTTGATCACACCGCCCACGCCGGCCGCAGCCTGCGCGTGACCGATGTTCGACTTCAACGAGCCCATCCACAGGGTCTGTTCGCGGTCCTGGCCGTAGGTGGCCAGCAGTGCCTGCGCCTCGATCGGGTCACCCAGCGGTGTGCCCGTGCCGTGTGCCTCCACCGCGTCCACATCGGACGGCCGCAGACCGGCTCCCGCCAGCGCCTGGCGGATCACGCGCTCCTGCGAGGGACCGTTGGGTGCGGTCAGGCCGTTGGAGGCGCCGTCCTGGTTGACGGCCGAACCGGCCACCACCGCCAGCACGCGGTGACCGTTGCGCCGCGCGTCCGACAGGCGCTCCAGCGCCAGCATGCCGATGCCCTCGGACCAGGCCGTACCGTCGGCTCCGGCCCCGAAGGACTTGCAGCGGCCGTCGGAGGCCAGCCCACGCTGCTGGCTGAAGTCGACGAAGGTGTCCGGCGTGGACATCACCATGACACCGCCGGTGAGGGCGAGATCGCATTCGCCGGCCCGCAGCGACTGTGCGGCCAGATGCAGGGTGACCAGGGAGGAGGAACAGGCGGTGTCGACCGTCATCGCCGGGCCCTCCAGGCCGAGGGTGTAGGCGATACGGCCGGAGTGGACGCTGCTGGTGTTGCCGGTGAGCAGGTAGCCGTCGGAGTCGTGCTCCCCCTCGCGCAGGCAGGAGTTGTAGTCCTGGCCCATGACGCCGGCGAACACCCCGGTGCGGCTGCCGCGCAGCGCGGTCGGGTCGATGCCGGCCCGCTCCAGGACCTCCCAGGACACCTCCAGCAGCAGCCTCTGCTGCGGGTCCATCGCCAGCGCCTCGCGCGGCGAGATCCCGAAGAGTCCGGCGTCGAAGGACGCCGCGTCGTAGAGGAAACCACCCCGGCGGACGTAGGTCCTGCCGAGCCGGCCGGGCTCGGGGTCGTACAGCTCCTCCAGGTCCCAGCCGCGGTCGGTCGGGAAGTCACCGATCGCGTCCCCGCCCTCGCTGACCAGTCGCCAGAGGTCCTCGGGCGACTCGACGCCGCCGGGGAACCGGCAGGCCATGCCCACAATGACCACGGGGTCGTCGTCCGTGCCCTTCCAGGCGGGCAGCGCCGCACCGTGGGCCTCGGCGGTGTCGCCGGCGAGCGCGGTCAGCAGGTGCCGGGCGAGTGCGAGGGGCGACGGGTGGTCGAAGACCAGTGTGGCGGGCAGGCGCAGCCCGGTCGTCGCGTTGACGCGGTTGCGCAGCTCGACCGAGGTCAGTGAGTCGAAGCCGAGTGTCTTGAACGCCTGGCCCGGTTCCACGTCGGCGGCGGAGGCGTGGCCGAGCACCTGGGCCACCAGGCCGGAGACCAGTTCCAGCAGGAACGGTTCGCGTTCGGCGGAGGGCAGGGACAGCAGCCGGCCGCGCAGCTCGTCGACGCCGGTGGCGTGACCGCCGGTGTGCGCGGAGCGCCGGGCCGGGCCGCGCACCAGCCCCCGCAACAGCGCGGGCGGGTCGGGGAGTTCGCGCAGCGCCCGGAGGTCGAGGTTGACGGGGAGGAGGAAGGCGGGCTCGCACTCCCGGAGTACGGCGTCGAGCACCGCGAGGCCCTGCTCGACGGCGAGCGGTCGTACGCCGCCGCGCGCCATGCGCTTCAGGTCCGCTTCGGTCAGCCCGGCGGTCATGCCCGCGCCGGGTGCCCAGGGGCCCCAGGCGAGCGAGACCGCGGGCAGGCCGAGGTTGCGGCGGCACCGGGCGATGGCGTCCAAGTACGCATTGGCCGCCGCGTAGTTGGCCTGCCCGGCGCCGCCGAAGGTGGCCGACACCGAGGAGAACAGCACGAACGCGGCCAGGTCCAGGTCGCGGGTGAGCGCGTCGAGGTGTGCGGCCGCGTCCGCCTTGGGACGCAGCACCGTGAGCAGTCGCTCCTCGGTCAGCGACGCCAGTACGCCGTCGTCGACGACACCGGCGGTGTGGATCACTCCGCTCAGCGGGCGGTCGTCCGGGACGGACGCCAGCAGGCTCTCGAGGGCCTGCCGGTCGGCCACGTCGCAGGCCGCGACGGTGACGTGGGCGCCCAGGTCGGTGAGGGCGGCGGTGAGTTCGGCCGCGCCCGGCGCTCCGGGTCCGCGCCGGCCCGCCAGCAGCAGGTGGCGTACACCGTGCTCGGTGACCAGGTGACGCGCGACCAGGGCGCCCAGCCCGCCGGTGCCGCCGGTGACGAGGACGGTGCCGTCCGCGAGGCGCACCGTGCCGCTCTCGCTGCCCGTGCCGGTGGCGGCGGAGGGGGCGGGCAAGGTTGCGGAGGCCAGCCGCGGAACGAGTACCTCGTCCCCTCGGACGACCAGTTCGGCCTCGGCGGCGGGAAGACCCGGTCCGGTGAGAAGCGCGACCAGTGTGTTCCAGGATTCCGGCGCGCCGTCCAGGTCGGCCAGTGCGAAACGGCCGGGGTTCTCCGTGCGGGCCGAGCGCATCAGACCCCACAGAGCGGCCAGCGCCGGATCCGACTCCTCGTTCGGCCGCACTGCCATCGCACCGCGAGTGACCACGACGAGCCGGGCCTCCGCGAGCTCGTCGGCCGCCAGCCAGTCCTGTACGAAGGTGAGCGCGGCGGCGGTGACGGCGTGGGCCGCGGCGGAGGAGCCGCACAGCGAGGCGTCGGCGGGGCTGCTCCAGGGCAGCAGCACGGTCCGGGGGACGGGGTCGCCGTCGTGCACGGCCCGGGTCAGCTCCGACCATGTGCGGGCGGGGACGGCCGGGTGTACGGCCGTGGGGTGGTCGTCCGGGGCCGCGTGGTCCGTCAGCAGGACCGTACGGCCGTCGGCGGGCGGTGCCGTCTCGGCGGGGGCCGGAGCCGAAGCCGAAGCCAGGGACGGGGACGGGGACAGCAAGGGCGTCCAGTCGATCCGATACGTCCCGGCGGAGGCGGCCGCGCCCGCAGGAGAGGCACCGCCCACCCCTGCGGCGGGCGCCTCGCGCAGTACCAGCGACTCGACGGTGGCGACCGCGCCACCCGACGGGTCGGCCACGTGCAGGGACACCGCGTCGGGGCCCGCCGGAACCACCCGCACCCGCAGGGCGCGGGCCCCGGACGCGTGCAGGGACAGCCCGTGCCAGGAGAACGGCAGTCGTCCGGCGCCCGCGTCACCGAGGGGACCGAAGAGGACGGCGTGCAGGGCCGAGTCGAGCAGCGCGGGATGCACTCCGAAGCGGCCCGCGAGCCCCTCGTGCTCCTCCGGCAGGACGACCTCGGCGAACACCTCGTCGTCCCGTCGCCACACGGTGCGCAGCCCCTGGAACACCGGCCCGTACGTGAGCCCGGCAGCGGCGAACCGGTCGTACACGTCGGCCACGGGGCGGGGCTCGGCACCCTGCGGGGGCCATACCGCAAAGTCGTACCCCGCGTCGGAGGGTGCCTCCGCCGCCGTGTCCGGAGCCAGCAGACCTCCGGCGTGCAGCACCCACGGTGTGTCGTCCGAGGCGTCCTCGGGGCGTGAGTGCACCTCGACCGTGCGGCGTCGCCAGTCGTCGGCCTCGCCGACGGTGACCCGCAGGCGGACCATGCCCTGCTCCGGCACCAGCAGCGGCACCACGATCGTCAACTCCTCGACCCGGGTGCAGCCCACCTGGTCGCCGGCGCGCAACGCCAACTCGGCCCAGCCCGTCCCCGGGAAGACCACCGCGCCCAGGACGTCGTGGTCCCGCAGCCACGGCTGGGAGCTCAGCGCGAGGCGCCCGGTCAACACCGCTCCCCCGTCCGCGAGTTCGACGGCGGCGCCGAGCAGCGGGTGCCCGGCCGCGTCGAGCCCGGCCGCGGCCAGGTCGCCGGGACGACTGTGCGACGCCTGCGGCCAGAACCGCTGCCGCTGGAAGGCGTACGTCGGCAACTCCACGGCGCCGGCACCGGGCAGGGCGGCGCTCCAGTCCACGTCGGCGCCCGCGGTGAACAGGGTGGCGAGGGCGGCGAGGAGCGAGGTGGCCTCGGGCCGGTCCTTGCGCAGCACCGGCACGAGCACCGTGGCCCCGGTGTCGTCGAGGGACGCCTGGGCGAGGGCGGTGAGGGTGCCGTCCGGGCCGAGCTCGACACAGCGGCCGACACCCTGCCCGGCGAGGGCGCGCACCGCGTCGGCGAAACGCACCGGCCGGCGCACATGACTGACCCAGTAGTCCGCCGACATCAGCTCATCGGCGGTGGCCGCCTCGCCGGTCACCGTCGAGACCAGAGGCAGCTTCGGCCGCTCGTACGACAGACTCTCCGCGACCTTGCGGAAGTCGGCCAGCATCGGCTCCATCAGCGGCGAGTGGAAGGCGCGGCTGACCCGCAGCGGCGTGACCTTGCGGCCCTGGGCGCGGAAGTGGCCCGCGATCTCCTCGACGGCCTCCGCCGAACCCGAGATCACCACGGCCCGGGGGCCGTTGACCGCCGCGATCCCCACCTCATCACCGAGCAGCGGCAGGACCTCCTCCTCGGTGGCCTGGAGCGCCACCATCGCACCACCCGACGGCAGGGCCTGCATCAGCCGCCCCCGCGCCGCCACCAGACGACAGGCGTCCGACAACGACCAGACACCCGCCACATGCGCGGCAGCGATCTCACCGATCGAGTGGCCGGCGAGGACGTCCGGACGCACACCCCACGACTCCAGCAGCCGGAACAGCGCCACTTCCAGCGCGAACAGCGCGGGCTGGGTGAACTCCGTCCGGTTCAGCAGGTCGGCGTCCTCACCGAACACCACCTCCCGCAGATCGAAGGGGAGTTCCGCGTCCACGGCGTCGAAGGCTTCGGCGAAGACGGGATACGTCTCGTACAACTCCCGGCCCATGCAAAGACGCTGGGAACCCTGACCCGCGAAGAGCAGAGCCGTCTTCCCCGCCCGCGTCTGCGCACCCCGGATCAATCCTGGGGCATCAGCGCCCTCCGCCAGCGCACGCAAACCCCTCAGCAAGTCGTCCCGGTCGGCGGCCAGAACGACCGCGCGGTGCTCCAGGACGGTCCGTGTGGTGGCCAGCGCGAGAGCGGCATCGGCGAGGGAGAGGTCGGGTTGTGCCTCGACGAACGCCGCCAGCTTCTCGGCCTGGGCCGGCAGCCCACCCCCGGCCGCGGACACCACCCACGGCAGGACACCCGGGACCGCCCGCGCCTCGTCCGTTGCGACGGCCTCCGCGTAAGGAGCCTGTTCGAGGATCACGTGGGCATTGGTGCCGCTGATGCCGAAGGACGAGACACCCGCTCGCCGCGAGCGACCCGTCTCGGGCCACGCACACTCCTCCGTCAGCAGTTCCACCGAACCCGCTGTCCAGTCGACGTGCGAGGACGGCTCGTCCACGTGCAGGGTGCGCGGCAGCACACCGTGCCGCATCGCCATCACCATCTTGATGACGCCGCCCACCCCGGCCGCAGCCTGCGCGTGACCGACGTTCGACTTCAACGAGCCCAGCAGCAGCGGCTGTTCACGATCCTGGCCGTAGGTGGCCAGGAGTGCCTGGGCCTCGATCGGGTCGCCGAGCGGTGTGCCGGTGCCATGTGCCTCCACCGCGTCCACATCAGCGGGCCGCAGACCGGCCCCGGCCAGCGCCTGCCGGATCACCCGCTGCTGCGAGGGACCATTCGGCGCGGTCAGGCCATTGGACGCACCGTCCTGGTTGACGGCCGAACCCGCCACCACCGCCAGCACCCGGTGCCCGTTGCGCCGCGCGTCCGACAACCGCTCCACCAGCAGCAGACCCACACCCTCCGACCACGCCGTACCGTCCGCGCCGTCCGAGAACGCCTTGCACCGGCCGTCCACCGCCAGCCCCCGCTGCCGCGAGAACTCCACGAACATCTCCGGCCCCGCCATCACCGTCACACCACCGGCCAGCGCCAGATCACACTCACCCGAACGCAGCGCCTGGACCGCGAGATGCAGCGCCACCAGCGACGACGAACACGCCGTATCGACCGTCACCGCAGGACCCTCGAAACCGAACGTGTACGCGATACGACCCGAAGCAACACTGCCTGTCGAACCGGTCAACAGATAGCCGTCGGAGTCGTGCTCCCCGGCGCGCATGCAGGAGCCGTAGTCCTGGGTGATCGCGCCGGCGAAGACACCGGTACGGCTGCCGCGCAGCGTCGCAGGGTCGATCCCCGCCCGCTCCAGCACCTCCCACGACGTCTCCAGCAACAACCGCTGCTGCGGATCCATCGCCAACGCCTCACGCGGCGAGATACCGAAGAGCGTGGAGTCGAACAGGGCGGCGTCGTAGAGGAAACCGCCCTCGCGGACGTAGGTATGACCGACCGTGCTGGGCTCGGGGTCGTAGAGGCCGTCGAGGTCCCACCCGCGATCCGTGGGGAACCCTCCGATCGCGTCGCCGCCCTCGCTCACCAGCCGCCACAGATCCTCCGGCGAGCCCACCCCGCCCGGGAACCGGCACGCCATACCGACGATCACCACAGGATCGTCGGTCACACTCGTCGGCACGGGCAGTGCGGACGCCGTGTCGGCGGTCCCGTCTCCGTCCGACAACTCGGACAGGAGGTAACGAGCCAGGGCGGCCGGCGTCGGATAGTCGAAGACCAGGGTGGCGGGGAGCCTCATGCCGGTGGCGGCGCTCACACGGTTGCGGAGCTCCACCGAGGTCAGGGAGTCGAAACCGAGGGCCTTGAACGCCTGGTCAGCCTCCAGGTCGGCGGCGGACGCGTGGCCCAGGACGGAGGCCGCCTGTCCGCACACGAGGTCCAGCAGGAATTTTTCGCGCTCGGCCTCGGGAAGCCCTCTGACGCGTCGGCCGAGGTCGGCCGCCCCTCCGACCGCCGCCTGTGCCTCCGCGGCCCGGCGCCCGGGCGCGCGCACGAGGGAGCGCAGCAGATCGGGGAGCCGGCCACGCCTGCGGAGCGCTGCGAGGTCGAGGTTGAGCGGCAGCACCGCCGCTCGTTCGAGTGCCGGACCGATCTCCAGAGCGGCATCGAACAGCCCGAGGCCCTGCTCCGGGGCAAGGGGCTGCATGCCCTCGCGGGCCATGCGGCGCAGGTCCGCCTCGGTCAGCTCGGCGGTCATGCCCGCGCCGGGTGCCCACGGGCCCCACGCCAGGGACACAGCGGGCAGGCCGACGGAGCGGCGGGTGGTGGCGAATGCGTCCAGGAAGGCGTTGGCGGCGGCGTAGTTGGCCTGGCCCGCGCTGCCGAACGTACCGGCCACCGAGGAGAAGACGACGAACGCGGACAGGTCGGTGTCACGGGTCAGCTCGTCCAGGTGCGTCACCGCGTCGACCTTCGGCCGCAGCACCCTCGCGAGCCGCTCCCCGGTAAGGGACGACACCACCCCGTCGTCGACGATGCCCGCCGTGTGCACCACGGCGGTCAGCGGATGCGCGCCGGACACGCCCGCGAGGGCCGCGGCGAGCTGGTCACGGTCGGCCACGTCCAGTGCGGCGACCTCGACCTCGGCTCCCAAGTCCGCGAGTTCCGCGACGAGTTCGTCCGCGCCCGGCGCTTCGAGGCCACGCCGGCCGGCCAGCAGCAGATGCCGCACGCCGTGCCCGGTCACCAGGCGGCGCGCCACCAGCGCACCCAGACCACCCGTCCCACCCGTCACCAACACCGTGCCGTCCCGGTCCAGGGGGGCCGGAACGGTCAGAACCACCTTGCCGACATGGCGTGCCTGCGACAGGTACCGGAACGCCTCCGAAGCCCTGCGCACGTCCCAGCAGGTGACAGGCAGCGGCTCGAGCACCCCCGCCTCGAACAACACCACCAGCTCGGCCAGCATCCGGCCGATCCGCTCCGCCTCCACATCCATCAGATCGAACGCCCGGTACAACACCCCAGCGTGCCGGGCAGCCACGACCTCCGGGTCCCGGACATCGGTCTTGCCCATCTCCAGGAACCGACCACCACGCGGCAGCAGCCGCAGCGACGCATCCACGAACTCACCCGCCAGCGAGTCCAGCACGACATCCATGCCCCGGCCACCCGTCGCCGCGAGGAACGCCGCCTCGAAGGCCGTGTCCCGGGACGAGGCGATGTGCGCCTCGTCCAGGCCCAGAGTCCGCAGGGTGTCCCACTTGCCGGCACTCGCCGTGCCGAACACCTCCGCACCCAGGTGCCGCGCCAGCTGCACGGCTGCCATGCCCACACCACCAGCAGCCGCATGCACCAGCACCGACTCCCCCGACTTCACACCACCCAAGTCCATCAGCGCGTAGTACGCCGTCAAGAACACCACCGGCACCGACGCCGCCTCCGCGAACGTCCAACCCTGCGGAATCCGGGCCACCTTGCGCGCATCCGCCACCGCCACCGGCCCGAACGAACCCGAGAACAGACCCATCACACGGTCACCCACGGCCAGCCCCGACACACCCGGGCCGACCTCGGTCACCACCCCCGCACCCTCCAGACCGAAATCCCTCGCATCCCCCGGATACATGCCGAGCGCGTTCAACACATCACGGAAATTCACCCCCGCCGCCCGCACGGCGATACGAACCTGCCGTTCCGCCAGCTCGACCGAAGGAACACCACACAGCGCCAGGCCCTCCAACGTCCCCTTCTCCACGACGTCCAGCCGCCATTCCGGCTGCCCCTCCGGCACCACCAGCCCCGCACCCGACACCGCACGCACCAGACGCGGAACGAAGACGCCCCCCGCGCGTACCGCGAACTCGGACTCACCAGAGGCCAGCGCACCACCCACCACGGCCCACGACTCGTCCGTACCGTCCACGTCGACCAGCACGAACCGCCCCGGATTCTCCGCCCGAGCCGACCGCACCAGACCCCACACCGCCGACAGCACCGGATCCGCCGCCCCGCCGTCCCACGCCACCGCCCCCTCGGTGACAACCACCAGACGGCCACCCTCGAACCGCTCCTCCGCAAGCCACTCGGTGAGGAGGCCGAGCACCTGCCTGGTCGTCGCGTGGGCGGAGTCGGCGGTGTCGTCGGCCGGGCGCTCGACCCGAACGAGCACATCGGCGGGCACGGTCTCGTCGGGTCCGGGCAGAGCGGTAGGGGCAGCCGCCGGGACGGGGCCCGGGCTCGCGGGGATCTTCACCCAGTCGGTCTGGAAGAGGTGGTCGACGTGGCCGTTGTCCGCCGCCACCAGGCCGCCGGACGCCTCCCGCAACGCCAGCGACTCCACCGAGGCCACCAACCCGCCCGCCGGATCCGCCAGCTCCAACGCCACCGAGTCCGACCCCAGCACCACCATCCGCACACGCAACGCACGCGCACCCGACGCCCACAACGACACCCCGGACCACGAGAAAGGCAACCGCGCCCGCCCGTCCCCGAACACCGACGTGAACATCACCGCATGCAGCGCCGCATCCACCAACGCCGGATGCACCCCGAACCGCTCCGCAACCGTCTCCTGCTCCTCCGGCAGCGCGACTTCGGCGAAGACCTCATCACCACGCCGCCACACCCCACGCAGCCCCCGGAACACCGGACCGTACGACAACCCCAGCCCGGCGAAACGCTCGTACACACCCTCGACCGACTCCGCCACCGCACCCCGCGGCGGCCACACACCGAAATCGAAACGGTCGGCGGGCGGCGCGTCCGAGGCCTCGGACAGCGCGCCGGTCACATGGAGGGTCCACGGATCGGAGTCGAGGGCGTCGTCGCCACGGGAGTGGATCTCCAGTGTGCGCCGGCCGGCATCGTCCGCCGCACCCACCCGCACCTGGACCCGGACCCCACCCCGCTCAGGCACCACCAACAGCGCCGCGATCGTCAGATCCTCCACCCCGTCACAGCCCGCCTGCTCACCGGCCCGCAACGCCAACTCCAGGAAACCCGTCCCCGGAAACACCACCACACCCGCCACCACATGATCACGCAACCACTCCTGCGCAACCAACGACAACCGACCCGTCAACAACAGCCCGTCATCACCGGCCAACTCCACCGCGGCACCCAACAACGGATGCCCCGCCGCACCCAACCCCACCGCACCCAGATCTCCGTGCGTCGAGCCCGCGTCCCGGGACCAGAAGCGGCGCCGCTGGAACGCGTAGGTCGGCAAGGGGACCTGCTCGTGTTCCGGGCCTGTCCGCTCGTTGTGGGGGAACGCCGTCTCCCAGCGGACCGGAAGACCGCTGACGTGGAGCTGGGCGAGGGCTGCGAGGAAGCTCTCCGGCTCCGGTCGATCCTTGCGCAGGGCGGTCGCGAAGACGGGGGAAACGCTGTCCAGGCAGCCTTGGGCCAGGGCGGTCAACTGGCCGTCGGGGCCCAGTTCCAGCAGCCGGCCGACCTTGCGTTCCGTCAGGGCTCGTATGCCGTCGGCGAAGCGGACCGGTCGGCGGACGTGCCGCACCCAGTAGTCGGGGGAGGTGAGTTCGTCGGGGTCGGCCGGGCGGCCGGTGACATTGGAGACCACGGCGATGCGCGGGGCGCTGTAGGTGAGGGTCTCGGCCACGGCCCGGAAGTCGTCGAGCATCGGGTCCATCAGCGGGGAGTGGAAGGCGTGGCTGACCCGGAGGGATGTGACCTTGCGGCCCTGGGCGCGGAAGCCGTCCGCGATCTCCTCGACCGCATCCGCCGTACCTGAAATCACCACCACCTGAGGTCCGTTGACCGCCGCGATGCCCACCCGCGCACCGAGCAGAGGCAGGACCTCCTCCTCGGTGGCCTGGAGCGCCACCATCGCACCACCCGACGGCAGGGCCTGCATCAACCGGCCCCGCGCCACCACCAGACGACACGCGTCCGACAACGACCACACACCCGCCACGTACGCCGCCGCGATCTCGCCGACCGAATGGCCGACCACGACGTCCGGACGCACACCCCACGACTCCAGCAGCCGGAACAAGGCGACTTCCAGCGCGAACAGGGCCGGTTGCGCGTACTCCGTCCGGTTCAGCCGGTCGGCGTCCTCGCCGAACACCACCTCCCGTAGGCCGAAGGGGAGTTCCGCGTCCACGGCGTCGAAGGTCTCGGTGAAGACCGGATACGTCTCGTACAACTCCCGCCCCATGTCCAGGCGTTGCGAGCCCTGGCCGGTGAACAGGACGGCCAGTCGTCCGCCGGGCCGGGCGCTTCCCGTGACGGTGTGGGGGTGGGACTCGTCGGCGGCGAGGGCGGTGAGGCCGCTGCGCAGGTCGGCGAGGGTGCGGCCGGTGATCACGGCCCGGTGTTCGAAGGTGGAGCGGGTCGTGACGAGGGCGCGGCCGATGCCGGCCGGGTGCGGGTGGGGCTCGTCGTCGAGGTGCGCGAGCAGGCGTGCGGCCTGTGCGTGCAGTGCGGGGCGGCTGCGGGCGGACAGCACCCAGGGCAGGGGGTGTGCGCCGGTCGGCCGGTCGGGGCCGACCGTGGGAGCGGTGATGGCGGGTGTTTGGTCCGTCTCGTTCTGCGGGTCGAGCGGCTCCGGCGCGGGCGCCTCCTCGACGACCAGGTGGGCATTGGTGCCGCTGATGCCGAAGGAGGAGACGGCCGCCCGGCGCGGCCGGTCGCCGGGACGGGGCCAGGGCTGCTCATGGGTGAGCAGGCGGAGGTCGGCGGAGGTCCAGTCGATGTGCTGGGACGGCTCGTCGGCGTGCAGGGTGCGGGGCAGCAGGCCGTGGCGCATGGCCAGGACGAGTTTGATGACGCCGGCGACGCCGGCGGCCGCCTGGGTGTGACCGATGTTGGACTTCACGGAGCCGAGCCACAGGGGGCGGTCCTCGGGTCGTGCGGCGCCGTAGGTGGCCAGTAGCGCCTCCGCCTCGATGGGGTCACCGAGCGGGGTGCCGGTGCCGTGGGCCTCGATGGCGTCGATGTCCTCGACGGACAGGCCGGCGTCGGCCAGGGCCGAGCGGATGACCCGTTCCTGGGCGGGGCCGTTGGGGGCGGTCAGGCCGTTGGACGCGCCGTCCTGGTTGACCGCGCTGCCGCGGATCACGGCGAGGACGGGGTGGCCGTTGCGGCGGGCGTCGGAGAGGCGTTCCAGGAGCAGCATGCCGGCGCCCTCGGCGGGGCCGAAGCCGTTGGCGGCGGCGGAGAACGCCTTGCACCGGCCGTCGGCGGCGAGCGCGCGCTGCCGTCCGAAGTCGACGAACATCTCGGGACCGGACATGACGGTCACGCCGCCGCCGAGCGCCAGATCGCACTCGCCGGAACGCAGGGACCGTACGGCGAGATGGAGAGCCACCAGCGAGGAGGAGCACGCCGTGTCGACCGTGACGGCGGGGCCCTCCAGACCGAAGGAGTAGGCGATGCGGCCGGAGGCGACGCTGATGGTGCTGCCGGTGAGGAGATGGCCGCCGAGGTCGGCCTGGGAGTCGTGGGAGCGCGGCAGGTAGTCCTGGGCGATGGCGCCGACGAACACGCCGGTGGACGAGCCGCGCAGGGAGGCGGGCAGGATGCCCGCGCGCTCCACGGTCTCCCAGGAGGTCTCCAGCAGCAGCCGTTGCTGCGGGTCCATGGCCTGGGCCTCGCGGGGCGAGATCTCGAAGAACTCGGCGTCGAACAGCGGCGCCTCGTGCAGGAAGCCGCCTTCGCGGACGTACGAGGTTCCGGGCCGGTCGGGGTCGGGGTCGTACAGCGCGTCCAGGTCCCAGCCGCGGTCGGCCGGGAACGGGGTGACGGCGTCGGTTCCCGAGGCCAGGAGCCGCCACAGTGCCTCGGGGGTGTCGGCCCCGTCTGGGAAGCGGCAGCCCATCGCGACGATCGCGACGGGTTCCTGCTGCTGTTCCTCGAGGTCCTGCAGACGTTTGCGTGTCTGACGAAGGTCGGCCGTGACCAGCTTGAGGTAGTCCCGCAGCTTCTCTTCGTTGCTCGCCATTCGATGCCACTTCCTAGGAGGAGCCCCGAGGGGGTCCGGAGACGTCGGGTCCTGAGCGGTCCGGGGTCGGTCGGGGTCAGGAAATGCCCAGCTCTTTGTTGATGAGGTCGAACATCTCGTCGTCCGTCGCGGATTCGAGTCCGGTGGCGGCCGTCGTGGTGCCGTCCGCGCCGTTCGTGCCGTCCGTGTCGTCCGTCCACCGGGCCAGCAGGTCCCGCAGCCGGGCGGTCACCTTGTCGTTGAGCGCGCCGTCGCTCTCCGCTCCGTCGGCCGCGCGGTGCGCGTCGGCCATGACGGACTCGAGCTTGTCGAGTTCCGCGAGGAGGATGTCGGCCGGTCGTTCGTCCTGTGGTGCGCACTGGTCCAGCAGGTGGCGGGCGAGGACCGCGGGCGTCGGGTAGCTGAAGATCAGCGTGGCCCGCAGGGTGAGTCCGGTGGCCGTACCGAGCCGGTTGCGCATCTCGACCGCGGTGAGCGAGTCGAAGCCCAGCGACTTGAACGGCCGGTCGGCGTCGACCGCTTCGGGGTCGGAGTGCCCGAGGACCGCCGCGGTGTGGGTGCGGACCAGGTCCAGAGCGGCCCGCTGTCGTTCCTCGGCGGGCAGCGGGCGCAGCTGCTCGGTGAACGACAGCCGCGTACCGCTTCCGCCGTCCTGGGTGCCGCTCGCCGGGCCGGCGGTGTCCGCCGCGGCCCGCCGGACCGGGGTCCGGGCCAGCGCCTTGAGCAGGGCGGGGGGTTCGGCGCCGCGGCGTTCCAGCCCGGCCAGGTCGAGGCGGGTGGGCAGCAGCAGCGCCTGGTCGGCGGCGAGGGCCGCGTCGAACAGGGCGAGGCCCTCCTCCGCCGGGAGCGGGGCGAGGCCCATGCGGCCGATGCGCCGCAGGTCGGCGGCGCCGAGGGTGCCCGCCATGCCGTGGTCGGTCTCCCACAGGCCCCATGCCAGGGAGAGCGCGGGCAGCCCCTGGGCCCTGCGGTGCTGGGCCAGGGTGTCGAGGAAGGCGTTGGCGGCGGCGTAGTTGGCCTGTCCCTGGCTGCCGAAGGTGGCGGCCACGGAGGAGAAGAGGACGAACGCCGACAGGGGCAGGTCGCGGGTCAGTTCGTGCAGGTTCCACGCGGCCTGTGCCTTCGGGCGCAGGACGCGGTCGACGCGGTCGGGCGTCATGGCGTCGAGGATGCCGTCATCGAGGATGCCGGCCGCGTGGACGACCGCTGTCAGCGGGCGCTCGGCGGGGATCGCCGCGAGCAGGCCGGCCAGGGCGTTCCGGTCGGCGATGTCGCAGGCGGTGACGGTGACGGTGGCACCCAGCCCGGTGAGTTCCGCGGTGAGCTCGGCGGCACCCGGGGCGTCGGGGCCGCTGCGGCTGGTCAGCAGCAGATGGCGGACGCCGTGGCGGGTCACCAGGTGCCGGGCGAACAGACCGCCGAGTGTGCCGGTGCCGCCGGTGATCAGGACGGTGCCGTGGGGGCGGGGCTGCGCCGCGGGGCGACCGTGGTGGGCGGCTTCTCCGGTGCGTCCGGCGGTGACCGGGCCTTCGGCGTGTCCGGTGCGTCCGGCGGTGGCCGGGCTTTCGGTGTGTCCGGCGGTGGCCGGTTGTCCGGGGGTGGCAGGTGGTCCAGCGTGTCCGGCGGTAACCGGGCCTTCGGCGTGTCCGGCGGTGGCCGGGTGTCCGGCGGTGGCCGAGACTCCGGTGCGTCCGGCGTCGGCCGACGTGCGGGCGAGGTCGACGGGCAGTTCGGGGACGGTGAGGACGATCTTGCCGGTGTGCCGCGCCTGGCTGAGGTGGCGGAAGGCCTCGGGGGCCCGCCGTACGTCCCAGGTCGTGACCGGGAGCGGGCGCAGTGCCTGCTGCTCGAACAGCGCGAGCACGGCCGTCAGCATCTCGGCGGTGTGGTCGGGGTCGACGTCCCTGAGGTCGAACGCCTGGTAGACCACGCCCCGGTGCTCGGCGGCGACGGTCTGCGCGTGACGCAGGTCGGTCTTGCCCATCTCGATGAAGCGTCCGCCGCGGGGCAGCAGCCGGAACGACGCGTCGATGAGTTCGCGGGCCAGGGAGTTGAGGACGACGTCCATGCCTCGGCCGGAGGTCACCCGCAGGAACTTCGCCTCGAAGTCGGTGTCACGGGAGGACGCGATGTGGTCGTCGTCCAGGCCCATCGCCCACAGTGTCCCCCACTTGGCGGGGGCTGCGGTGGCGAAGACCTCCGCGCCCAGGTGCCGGGCGAGCTGGACGGCGGCCATGCCGACGCCGCCGGTGCCCGCGTGGACGAGGACGGCCTCGCCGGGGCGCAGATCCGCCAGGTCCACCAGGCCGTGGTAGGCGCTGAGGAAGACGATGGGCGCCGCGGCGGCCTCGGTGAAGGACCAGTCGTCCGGCTGTCGTGTGAGCAGCCGGTGGTCGGTCACCGCGAGCGGGCCGTACGCCCCGGAGAAGAGTCCGAGCACCCGGTCGCCGGGGGTGAGGCCGGTGACACCCGGGCCGGTCTCCAGGACCACGCCCGCCCCCTCACGGCCGGGCACCTCGCGGTCGAGCATGCCCAGACAGACCAGTACGTCGCGGAAGTTGACGCCGGTGGCCCGCATCGCCACCCGGACCTCGCCGGGGGCAAGCGGTCCGGTGACGTCGGGGCAGCCGACGAGGGCCAGGCTGTCGAGGGTGCCGGGCGTGGTGACGTCCAGCCGCCACACCGGCTCACCGGGCGGCGGGAGCAGCGCGCCGCCGGTGCCGGCCGGGGCCAGCCGGGGCACGAGAGCGGCATCGCCGCGCAGGGCGAGCTGCGGTTCGCCGGAGGCGAGCGCGGGGGCCGGGTCGGTCCGGTCGCCGGCACCGCTGGTGCCGCCGGCGCCGGGAACCGCGTCGGTGGCGCCGGGTGCCTCGGGGGCCAGGTCGAGCAGGACCAGGCGTCCGGGGTGCTCCGACTGCGCGGAGCGGACGAGCCCCCAGACGGAGGCGGCCACCGGGTCGGTGAGCGCCCGGTCGCCGTCGGCGGGCACCGCGCCCCGGGTCACCAGCACCAGCCTGGCGGCGCCGAAACGGTCGTCCGCCAGCCAGTCCTGCACGAGGGAGAGGACGTGGTGCAGCACCGTCCTGGTGGCGTCCACGGCCTCCGAGGCGAGGGTGCCGTGCGCGCCCTGCAGCGGGGCCGGTCCCCCGGTCCCGGAAGGACCGCAGGCGACGAGCACCGCACCCGGCAGTGGCGTTCCCGCGGCGACCGCCTCGGCCAGCGCCGTGACGTCCGGGTAGCGACCGGCCGGCGCTTCGCCGAGCCCGGCGATCTCGGGTCCGACGACGGCCCACCGCGCGTCCCGGTCGGGGAGGGGACCGGACGGTGCGGGCAGCGCGCTCCAGTCGACCCGGAACAGCGCGTCACGCGGCGCCGCCGGGCCGTCCGCGGCGGGAGCCAGTGCGTCCCCGCTCAGCTCGCGCAGCGTGAGGGCGTCGACGCGGGCCACGTCACGGCCCTCGGAGTCGGCGACGATGAGGGTGATCGTGTCCTCGTCCACGGGCGACAGCCGCACGCGTACGGCGGACGCGCCGACCGCGGTCAGCGAGGCGCCACTCCAGGAGAACGGCAGCCGTACCCCGCCGCCGGCGGGTGCGTCGCCGGAGCCGTCCGCCGTGGCCCGGCCCGCGGCGAGCCATGCGTGCAGTGCGGCGTCCAGCAGGGCCGGGTGCAGGCCGTGGCGCCCCGCCTCCTCCTGCTGGTCGGCGGGCAGCCCGACCTCGGCGTAGACGTCCTCGCCCTGGCGCCAGACGGCACGCAGGCCCTGGAACACGGGGCCGTAGGTGTACCCCTCGTCCGCGAGACGGTCGTAGAAGCCGTGCAGCGGGACGGAGTCCGCGTCCTTGGGCGGCCAGGTCGCGAAGTGGCCCGCGCCGTCGAGGCCGTCCGCCTCGCCGTTGTGGTCCGCGTCGAGGAATCCGCCCGCGTGACGCACCCATCCCACGGCCCCGGCCCCGGCATGGGCCTCGCCATCGGCGGAGTCGGCCCGCGAGTGGACGGACACGGTCCGCCGTCCCGACTCGTCCGGGCCGCCGACGGCGACCTGGATCCGGACAGCGTTGTGTTCGGTGAGGACCAGCGGTGTCTCGAGCGTCAGGTCCGCCAGCCGGGCGCAGCCGACGCGGAGACCGGCCTGGAGCGCCAGTTCCAGGAAGCCCGTGCCCGGGAAGAGGACCGTGCCCGCCACCGCGTGGTCCCGCAGCCACGGGTGGGTCCTGAGGGAGAGCCTGCCGGTGAGCAGGGCTCCGCCGCCTTCCGCCAGCGTGACCTCGGCGCCGAGCAGCGGGTGTCCGGCGGCGGTGAGCCCTAGCCCGGCCGCGTCACCGGCCGTGGCGCTCGGGACACCCGGCCAGAAGCGCTGCCGCTGGAACGCGTACGTCGGCAGGTCGGCTCGGCGTGCGCCGCTGCCCGCGAACACGGCCGGCCAGCGCGGTTCGGTGCCCCGGACGTACAGCTCGGCCACGGCGGTCAGGAGTGTCGCGAGTTCGTCGCGGTCCTTGCGCAGCGTGGGCACGAGGAGCGCCTGCTCGGCGGGGTCGGTGTGCACCTCGGCCCGGGCCAGCGCCGTGAGCGTGCCGTCCGGCCCCAACTCCAGCCAGTTCGTGGCTCCTTCGGCCCGCACCCGGCGAACTGCGTCGGCGAACCGCACGGCGTGGCGGACGTGCCGCACCCAGTGGTCGGCCGTCATCAGGTCGTCGGCGTCGGCGAGGTCGCCGGTGAGCGCCGAGACGACGGCCAGCTGCGGACGACCGTACGCGAGGCTCTCCGCGACCGTACGGAACTCGGCGAGCATGGGCTCCATCAGCGGGGAGTGGAAGGCGTGGCTGACCCGCAGCCGGGTGACCTTCCGGTCGAGGCCGCGGAAGTGCGCGGCGATCTCCTCGACGGCCGCCTCGGTGCCCGCGACCACGGTCGCCTCCACACCGTTGACGGCGGCGATGCCGGCCTCGGTCTCCCGGCCCGCCAGCAGCGGCAGCACCTCGTCCTCGGACGCCTGGAGCGATACCATCGCCCCACCGGCCGGCAGCGCCTGCATCAGCCGGCCGCGCGCCGCCACCAGACGGCACGCGTCGGCCAGCGACCACACCCCCGCGACATGGGCGGCGGCCACCTCACCGACGGAGTGACCGAGCAGCACGTCCGGACGCACACCCCACGACTCCAGCAGCCGGAACAGGGCCACTTCCAGCGCGAACAGCGCAGGCTGGGCGTACTCCGTGCGGTTCAGTACGTCGGCCTCCGCACCGAAGACCACCTCCCGCAGCCCGAAGGGCAGTTCCGCGTCCACGGCGTCGAACGCCTCGGCGAAGACGGGATACGCGTCGTACAACTCCCGTCCCATGCCCAGCCGTTGTGAGCCCTGGCCCGCGAAGAGGAAGGCCGTACGGCCGCCATCGGCGACCGCCGTGCCGCTGATCACCTGCCCGACGGTCCGCTGCTCGGCCACGGCACGGAGGCCGACCAGGGCCTGCTGCCGGTCGGCGGCCACCACCGCGGTCCGGTGCTCCAGCGCGGAACGTGTCGTCGCGAGGGACAGGGCGACGTCGTGGTGCGACAGTTCGGTGTCCGAGGCCAGGAGACTCCCCAGGTGTTCGGCCTGGACCCGCAGGGCCGCGGGTTCGGCGGCGGAGAGGGGGATGAGGGTGGCACGGCTGTTGGTCTCGTCGGTGTGGCTGTTGTCCTCGTCGGTCTCGTCCGCCGGGGCCTGTTCGAGGATGACATGGGCGTTGGTGCCGCTGATGCCGAAGGACGAGACACCGGCACGGCGGGGCCGGTCGGCCGGCTGGGGCCACTCGGTGTTGTCGGTCAGCAGGGTGATCTCCCCTGCCGTCCAGTCGACGTGGGAGGAGGGCTCGTCCACGTGCAGGGTGCGCGGCAGTACTCCGTGCCGCATCGCCATCACCATCTTGATGACGCCGCCCACCCCGGCCGCCGCCTGCGTGTGACCGATGTTCGACTTCAACGAGCCCAGCAGCAGCGGCTGTTCGCGGTCCTGGCCGTAGGTGGCCAGGAGTGCCTGGGCCTCGATCGGGTCGCCGAGCGGTGTGCCGGTGCCGTGCGCCTCCACCGCGTCCACATCGGCGGGCCGCAGACCGGCCCCGGCCAGCGCCTGCCGGATCACCCGCTGCTGCGAGGGACCATTCGGCGCGGTCAGGCCATTGGACGCACCGTCCTGGTTGACGGCCGAACCCGCCACCACCGCCAGCACCCGGTGCCCGTTGCGCCGCGCGTCCGACAACCGCTCCACCAGCAGCAGACCCACACCCTCCGACCACGCCGTACCGTCCGCGCCGTCCGAGAACGCCTTGCACCGGCCGTCCACCGCCAGCCCCCGCTGCCGCGAGAACTCCACGAACATCTCCGGCCCCGCCATCACCGTCACACCACCGGCCAGCGCCAGATCACACTCACCCGAACGCAGCGCCTGCGCCGCCAGGTGCAGGGCCACCAGCGACGACGAACACGCCGTATCGACCGTCACCGCAGGACCCTCGAAACCGAACGTGTACGCGATACGCCCCGAAGCAACACTGCCGGTGTTCCCGGTCATGAGGTAACCGCCGGAGTCGAGCTCGCCCGAGCGGAGGACGGAGCCGTAGTCCTGGGCCATGGCGCCGGCGAAGACACCGGTACGGCTGCCACGCAAGGTCGCCGGGTCGATTCCCGCCCGCTCCAGCACCTCCCACGACGTCTCCAGCAGCAACCGCTGCTGCGGATCCATCGCCAGCGCCTCACGCGGCGAGATCCCGAACAACCCGGCATCGAACTCAGGCGCGTCGTGGAGGAATCCGCCCTCGCGGACGTAGGTACGACCGGGCGTGCCCGGCTCGGGGTCATACAGCCCGTCGAGGTCCCAGCCACGGTCGCCCGGGAACCCACCGATCGCGTCGCCACCCTCGCTCACCAGCCGCCACAGGCCCTCGGGCGAGCCGACCCCGCCGGGGAACCGGCACGACATACCGACGATCACCACCGGATCGTCGGTCACACTCGTCGGTGCAGGCAGTGTCGCGTCGACGGTGCCGGGGCCGCTGTCCTCCACCAGCTCCGTGAGCAGCAAGCGGGCCACGTCGGCCGGGGTCGGGTAGTCGAAGACCAGGGTGGCGGGGAGCCTCATGCCGGTGGCCGCGTTCAGGCGGTTGCGCAGCTCGACGGAGGTGAGCGAGTCGAAACCAAGGTCCTTGAACGTGTGTTCCGCCTCGACCTCCCGCGTCGAACCGTGCCCGAGCACGGAGGCGGCCTGCGCCGAGACGAAGCCCCGCAGGAAGCGCTCACGCTCGACCACCGGAAGGGCGAGCAACTGCTGCCGCAGGCTCGTGGCCTCGCCGCCTGCACCGGTCCCGGCCCTGCGGCGGCCATGGTTGCGAACCAGGGCACGCAGCAGCGGGGACACGTCTTCCGGTGCCCGTCGGCGCAACGCCGTGATGTCCATGTCGACCGGCAGCACGGCGGCTCGTGCCAGGTCGGCGCTCAGCTCCAGCACCGTGTCCAGCAGTCCCAGACCCCGCTCGGGAGAGAGCGGAAGCATCCCGCTCCGTGCCAGGCGCCGCAGGTCCGCCTCGGTCAGCTCGGCGGTCATGCCCGCGCCCGGCGCCCAGGGACCCCAGGCGAGGGCGGTCGCGGGCAGGCCGGCGGAGCGGCGGGTGGTGGCGAATGCGTCCAGGAAGGCGTTGGCGGCGGCGTAGTTGGCCTGGCCCGCTCCGCCGAACGTACCGGCGACGGAGGAGAAGACGACGAACGCGGACAGGTCGGCGTCGCGCGTCAGCTCGTCCAGGTGTGCGACGGCATCGCTCTTGGGCCGCATGACGTGCGCGAGCCGGTCGGGGGTGAGGGAGGCGACCACACCGTCGTCGAGGACGCCTGCCGTGTGGATCACTGCGGTCAGCGGATACGCCGCGGGGACACCTGCGAGGGCGGCGGCGAGCTGGTCACGGTCGGCCACGTCCAGTGCGGCGACCTCGACCTCGGCTCCCAAGTTGGCGAGTTCCGCGACGAGTTCGTCCGCGCCCGGCGCTTCGAGGCCACGCCGACTGGCCAGCAACAGATGCCGCACGCCGTGCCCGGTCACCAGACGGCGCGCCACCAGCGCACCCAGGCCACCCGTGCCACCGGTCACCAGCACCGTGCCGTCGGGGTCCAGCGGCGCCGGAACCGTGAGGACCACCTTGCCCACATGCCGCGCCTGCGACAGGTACCGGAACGCCTCCGAAGCCCTGCGCACGTCCCAGCAGGTGACAGGCAGAGGCTCGAGCACCCCCGCCTCGAACAACACCACCAGCTCGGCCAGCATCCGGCCGATCCGCTCCGCCTCCACATCCATCAGATCGAACGCCCGGTACAACACCCCAGCGTGCCGGGCAGCCACGACCTCCGGGTCCCGGACATCGGTCTTGCCCATCTCCAGGAACCGACCACCACGCGGCAGCAGCCGCAGCGACGCATCCACGAACTCACCGGCCAGCGAGTCCAGCACGACATCCATGCCCCGGCCGGCCGTCGCCGCGAGGAACGCCGCCTCGAAGGCCGTGTCCCGGGACGAGGCGATGTGCGCCTCGTCCAGGCCCAGAGTCCGCAGGGTGTCCCACTTGCCGGCACTCGCCGTACCGAACACCTCCGCGCCCAGATGCCCCGCCAACTGCACCGCCGCCATGCCCACACCACCAGCAGCCGCATGCACCAGCACCGACTCCCCCGGCCGCACGGCGCCCAGCTCGGTGAGCGCGTAGTACGCCGTCAAGAACACCACCGGCACCGACGCCGCCTCCGCGAACGACCAGCCCTCCGGAATCCGGACCACCTTGCGCGCATCCGCCACCGCCACCGGCCCGAACGAACCCGAGAACATGCCGAACACACGGTCACCCACGGCCAGCCCCGACACACCCGGGCCGACCTCGGTCACCACCCCCGCACCCTCCAGACCGAAATCCCTCGCATCCCCCGGATACATGCCAAGCGCGTTCAACACATCACGGAAATTCACACCCGCCGCCCGCACAGCGATACGAACCTGCCGTTCCGCCAGGTCGGTCGAAGGAGCGGCACACAGCGCCAGGCCCTCCAACGTCCCCTTCTCCACGACGTCCAGCCGCCATTCCGGCTGTCCCTCGGGCACGGTCAGAGCGGGAGCGGTCGCGGCGCGCACCAGCCGGGGCGCGTAGGCGGCACCGACACGCATTGCCAGCTCCGGCTCGCCCGCGGCGAGCGCCGCCGGCACCTGGGACCAGGACTCGTCCGTGCCGTCCAGGTCGAGCAGCGCGAACCGGTCCGCGGCCTCGGCACGTGCCGCGCGGACCAGACCCCACACCGCCGCCAGGGCCGGATCGGGGGACGATTCGTTGACCGCTACGGCCCCTTCGGTCACGAACACGAGACGAGCGCCGTCGAACCGCTCCTCCCTCAGCCAGGCCTGGACGTGGGCCAGTACGGCGGCCGTGCTTTCGCGCGCGGCGTCGGCCGGGCCACCGGTCGGCCGCTGCACCCGCACCAGGACATCCGTCCCGGGCTCAACAGCCTTGTCGGGCAGTCCGGTGGGGAGGTCGGAGGGGTGCGTCGGGTCTTCCGTGGACGGCTCCAGCAGGACAGGAGTCCAGTCGGTCTGGAACAGGTGGTCGACGTGGCCACTGTCCCCCGTCAGCAGGTCGCCGGACGGCTCCCGCAACACCAGCGACTCCACCGAGGCCACCAACCCGCCCACCGGATCCGCCAGCTCCAACGCCACCGAGTCCGACCCCAGCACCACCATCCGCACACGCAACGCACGCGCACCCGACGCCCACAACGACACCCCGGACCACGAGAAAGGCAACCGCGCCCGCCCGTCCCCGAACACCGACGTGAACACCACGGCGTGCAACGCCGCATCCACCAACGCCGGATGCGCCCCGAACCGCTCCGCCGCCTCCTCGTGTCCCTCCGGCAGCGCGACCTCGGCGAAAACCTCCTCCCCGCGCCGCCACACCCCACGCAGCCCCCGGAACACCGGACCGTACGACAACCCCAGCCCGGCGAACCGCTCGTACACACCCTCGACCGGCTCCGCCACCGCACCCCGCGGCGGCCACACACCGAAGTCGTGGGAATCGACGGACGGGGCGTCCGGAAGGACGGTCAGTGTCCCCGTCGCATGCAAGGTCCACGGGAGGTCCTCGGGCAGGTCCTCCGGACGGGAGTGGATCTCCAGCGCGCGCCGGCCCGCCTCGTCCGCCGCACCCACCCGCACCTGGACCCGGACCCCACCCCGCTCAGGCACCACCAACGGCGCCGCGATCGTCAGATCCTCCACCCCGTCACAACCAGCCTGCTCACCGGCCCGCAACGCCAACTCCAGGAAACCCGTCCCCGGAAACACCACCACACCCGCCACCACATGATCACGCAACCACTCCTGCGCAACCAACGACAACCGACCCGTCAACAACAGACCATCCCCACCGGCCAACTCCACCGCGGCACCCAACAACGGATGCCCCGCCGCACCCAACCCCACCGCACCCAGATCCCTGGTGAAGAGCGCCGAGGCACCGGGCCAGAAGCGGCGCCGCTGGAAGGCGTAGGTCGGCAGGTCGACGAGCGTCGCGGCAGAAGTCGGACGGGCGAAGACAGCGGTCCAGTTGAGCGTGGCGCCTCGTACGAAGAGCTCCGCTGCCGCGGAGAGGATCGAGTGGGTCTCGGAGCGGTCCTTGCGCAGGGTCGGGGTCAGCAGACGCCCCTCCGCGTCACCGTCGAGACCACCCTGAGCCAGCGCGGTCAGCGTGCCGTCCGCACCCAGCTCCACGAACCGCGACACACCCAGCCCGTCCAGACACCGCACCGCACCCGCGAACCGCACCGGCCGACGCACATGCTCCACCCAGTACTCCGGCGAGGACAGCTCCTCGGCCGACGCGGCCTCCCCGGTGACGGTCGAGACGACCGGTATCCGCGGCTGCCCGTACGACAGACTCGCGGCCACCGCCCGAAAGCCGTCCAGCATCGGATCCATCAGCGGCGAATGGAAGGCGTGGCTGACCCGCAGGGATGTGACCTTGCGGCCCTGGGCGCGGAAACCGTCCGCGATCTCCTCGACCGCAACCGCCGAACCCGAGATCACCACCGCCTGCGGGCCGTTGACCGCCCCGATACCCACCTCATCACCGAGCAGAGGCAGGACCTCCTCCTCGGTGGCCTGGAGCGCCACCATCGCACCACCCGACGGCAGGGCCTGCATCAACCGGCCCCGCGCCACCACCAGACGACACGCGTCCGACAACGACCACACACCCGCCACATGCACGGCAGCGATCTCACCGATCGAGTGGCCGGCGAGGACGTCCGGACGCACACCCCACGACTCCAGCAGCCGGAACAGCGCCACTTCCAGCGCGAACAGCGCGGGCTGGGTGAACTCCGTGCGGTTCAGACGCTCGGCATCCTCACCGAACACCACCTCCCGCAGATCGAAGGGGAGTTCCGCATCCACGGCGTCGAAAGCCTCGGCGAAGACGGGATACGTCTCGTACAACTCATGGCCCATCCCCAGGCGTTGCGAACCCTGCCCCGCGAACAGGAACGCCGTGCGACCGCCGGTCTGCGCGGAGTCCCGGATGACATGGGGCTCGGTCCGGCCCTCCGCCACTGCGCGCAGAGCGTTGAGCAGCTCGTCCCGGTCGGCGGCCAGGACGACCGCGCGGTGTTCCAGGACGGTGCGTGTGGTGGCCAGCGCGAGGGCGGCCTCGCTGAGGGAAAGGTCGGGTTGTGCCTCGACGAACGCCGCCAGGTTCTCGGCCTGGGCCGGCAGCCCACCGCCGGCCGCGGACAGCACCCACGGCAGGACACCCGGGACCGCCCGTGCCCCGTCCGTTTCGATGACCTCCGTGTGCGGCGCCTGCTCGAGGATGACGTGGGCGTTGGTGCCGCTGATGCCGAAGGACGAGACACCGGCACGGCGGGGCCGGTCGGCCGGCTGGGGCCACTCGGTGTTGTCGGTCAGCAGGGTGATCTCCCCTGCCGTCCAGTCGACGTGGGAGGAGGGCTCGTCCACGTGCAGGGTGCGCGGCAGCACACCGTGCCGCATCGCCATCACCATCTTGATGACGCCGCCCACCCCGGCCGCCGCCTGCGTGTGACCGACGTTCGACTTCAACGAGCCCAGCAGGAGCGGTTGTTCGCGGTCCTGGCCGTAGGTGGCCAGGAGTGCCTGGGCCTCGATCGGGTCGCCGAGCGGTGTGCCGGTGCCATGTGCCTCCACCGCGTCCACATCGGCGGGCCGCAGACCGGCCCCGGCCAGGGCCTGCCGGATCACCCGCTGCTGCGAGGGACCATTCGGCGCGGTCAGGCCATTGGACGCACCGTCCTGGTTGACGGCCGAACCCGCCACCACCGCCAGCACGCGATGGCCGTTGCGCCGCGCGTCCGACAACCGCTCCACCAGCAACAGACCCACACCCTCCGACCACGCCGTACCGTCCGCGCCGTCCGAGAACGCCTTGCACCGGCCGTCCACCGCCAGCCCCCGCTGCCGCGAGAACTCCACGAACGTGTCCGGCGTGGACATCACCGTCACACCACCGGCCAGCGCGAGGTCACACTCGCCGGAGCGCAGCGCCTGCGCCGACAGGTGCAGGGCCACCAGCGACGACGAACACGCCGTATCAACCGTCACCGCAGGACCCTCGAAACCGAACGTGTACGCGATACGCCCCGAGGCAACACTGCCGGTGTTCCCGGTCAGCAGGTAGCCGTCGGCGCCTTCGGAGGTACCGCGCAGCGATGAGCCGTAGTCCTGGGCCATGGCGCCGGCGAAGACACCGGTACGGCTGCCACGCAGCGTCGCCGGGTCGATCCCCGCCCGCTCCAGCACCTCCCACGACGTCTCCAGCAACAACCGCTGCTGCGGATCCATCGCCAACGCCTCACGCGGCGAGATACCGAACAACCCGGCATCGAACTCCGTCGCGCCGTAAAGGAAACCGCCCTCGCGGACGTAGGTACGACCGACCGTGCCGGGCTCGGGGTCGTAGAGCCCTTCGAGGTCCCAGCCGCGGTCGCCCGGGAACCCGCCGATCGCGTCACCGCCCTCGCTGACCAGCCGCCACAAATCCTCGGGCGAGCCGACCCCACCGGGGAACCGGCACGACATACCGACGATCACCACCGGATCGTCGGTCACACTGTTCGGCGCAGGCAGTACGTCGACGACCGCCTGCTCCTCTCCTCCCAGAAGCTCTGACCCGATGTGCCGGATCAGGGCGGTGGGCGTGGGGTAGTCGAAGATCAGGGTGGCGGGCAGCCTCATGCCGGTGGCGGCGTTCACACGGTTACGGAGCTCCACCGAGGTCAGCGAGTCGAAGCCCAGTTCCTTGAAAGTGTGGTCCACCTCGATGTCGGCGGCGGAGGCGTGACCGAGCACGGCGGCCGCAGCGCCCTGGACCAGATGGGACACGAGTCGCTCGCGGTCTGCCGGCGGAGCCGCCGTGAGCTGTGCCTTGAGATCCTGGTGCTCCAGTCCCTTGCCGATACCGACCTCGGCCCTGCGACGGGCACGGACCCGCACCAGAGCACGCAGTACGGCGGGAACCTCCTCCGCCGCCCGGCGACGCAGCCCCGCGAGATCCAGGTCGATGGGCAGAACCGCTGCCCGCTCCAGCTCAGCGCCCTGCTGGAGGACCGCGTCCAGGAGGCCGAGGCCCCGATCGGGGGCAAGCGGCACCATGCCACCGCGTGCCATGCGGCGCAGATCCGCCTCACTCAGGTCAGCGGTCATACCGGCGCCGGGAGCCCACGGACCCCAGCCGAGGGACGTCGCGGGCAGACCCGCCGTCCGACGGAACGACGCGAATGCGTCCAGGAAGGCGTTGGCAGCCGAGTAGTTGGCCTGCCCCGCACCACCGAAGGTGCCCATGACCGAGGAGAAGACGACGAACGCGGACAGGTCGGCGTCACGGGTCAGCTCGTCCAGGTGCGTCACCGCGTCGACCTTCGGCCGCAGCACCCTCGCGAGCCGCTCCCCGGTGAGGGACGACACCACCCCGTCGTCGACGATGCCCGCCGTGTGCACCACGGCGGTCAGCGGATGCCCGTCGGGAACCGTGGCCAGCACAGCCGCCAACTGGTCACGCTCGGCGACATCGACCGCTGCCACCTCGACCTCGGCTCCCAAGTCCGTCAGTTCCGCGACGAGTTCGTCCGCGCCCGGCGCTTCGAGGCCACGCCGACTGGCGAGCAGCAGATGCCGTATGCCGTGCCCGGTCACCAGGCGGCGCGCCACCAGCGCGCCCAGGCCACCCGTGCCACCGGTCACCAGCACCGTGCCGTCGGGGTCCAGCGGCGCCGGGACCGTGAGGACCACCTTGCCGACATGGCGTGCCTGCGACAGGTACCGGAACGCCTCCGAAGCCCTGCGCACGTCCCAGCAGGTGACAGGCAGAGGCTCGAGCACCCCCGCCTCGAACAACACCACCAGCTCGGCCAGCATCCGGCCGATCCGCTCCGCCTCCACATCCATCAAGTCGAACGCCTGATAGACCACCCCCGCATGCTCGGCAGCCACCGCGTCCGGGTCCCGGACATCGGTCTTGCCCATCTCCAGGAACCGACCACCACGCGGCAGCAGCCGCAGCGACGCATCCACGAACTCACCCGCCAGCGAGTCCAGCACGACATCCATGCCCCGGCCACCCGTCGCCGCGAGGAACGCCGCCTCGAAGGCCGTGTCCCGCGAGGAAGCGATGTGCGCCTCGTCCAGGCCCAGAGTCCGCAGGGTGTCCCACTTGCCGACACTCGCCGTGCCGAACACCTCCGCACCCAGATGCCGCGCCAGCTGCACGGCTGCCATGCCCACACCACCAGCAGCCGCATGCACCAGCACCGACTCCCCCGGCCGCACGGCGCCCAGCTCGGTGAGCGCGTAGTACGCCGTCAAGAACACCACCGGCACCGACGCCGCCTCCGCGAACGACCAGCCCTCCGGAATCCGGACCACCTTCCGCGCATCCGCCACCGCCACCGGCCCGAACGAACCCGAGAACATGCCGAACACACGGTCACCGACCGCCAACCCCGACACACCCGGGCCGACCTCGGTCACCACACCCGCACCCTCCAGACCGAAATCCCTCGCATCCCCCGGATACATGCCAAGCGCGTTCAACACATCACGGAAATTCACACCCGCCGCCCGCACAGCGATACGAACCTGCCGTTCCACCAGCTCGACCGAAGGAACACCGCACAGCGCCAGGCCCTCCAACGTCCCCTTCTCCACGACGTCCAGCCGCCACGCGGACTCACCCGCCGGCACCGCCAGCCCCGCACCGGACACCGCACGCACCAGACGCGGAACGAAGACCGTGCCTCCACGCACCGCCGCTTCCGGCTCACCAGAGACCAGCGCACCACCCACCACGGCCCACGACTCGTCCGTACCGTCCACGTCGACCAGCACGAACCGCCCCGGATTCTCCGCCCGAGCCGACCGCACCAGACCCCACACCGCCGACAGCACCGGATCCGCCGCCCCGCCGTCCCACGCCACCGCCCCCTCGGTGACAACCACCAGACGGCCACCCTCGAACCGCTCCTCCGCCAGCCAGGCCCGCACCAGGTCGAGCGCGGTACGGGTGACGGCGTGGGCAGCTGCCGGCCGACTGCCGTCGGGGCTCTCGATCCGCACCAGCACGTCACCGGCCGCGGCCTCGGTCGGTTCGGGGAGCCCGGTGTAGACCTCCGGGACCGATCCCGGGGCCGCCGGGATCCGCACCCAGTCGAGCTGGAACAGTCCGTCTCGGCCGCCGTCGGCCGGTGCGACCCCACTGGTCGCCTCGCGCAGCACGAGTGAGTCCACGGAGGCCACCGCTGCGCCGGTCGTGTCCGCGAGTTCGAGCGTCACGGCGTCCGGTCCCGCCGGAGCCACGCGTACCCTCAGCGCACGCGCGCCCGAGGCCCACAGCGACACCCCGCTCCAGGAGAACGGCAGCCTGAGCGCGTTCCCGGCGCCGAACGTGCCCCGCAGGACCGCGTGCAGGACGGAGTCCAGCAGCGCGGGGTGCATCCCGAACCGGTCCGCGAGCTCCTCATGCGCCTCGGGGAGCGAGACCTCGGCGAAGACCTCATCGCCGCGCCGCCACATCGCGCGCAGGCCTCGGAACACCGGACCATACGACAGACCCAGCCCGGCGAGACCCTCGTACGCGCCCTCGACCGGCTCCGCCACCGCACCCCGCGGCGGCCACACACCGAGGTCGAACGCGCGATCCGGGCCTTCAGCCGCGGTCCCGCCGCTCACCACACCGGTGGCGTTGAGGGTCCACGCCTCATCCTCCGTCGCCTCGCCCGGCCGGGAGAAGACACTGACGCCCCGGCGGCCCGACTCGTCCGGGCCGTTGACCAGCAGCTGAACCCGCACACCACCGTGCTCCGGGAGCACCAGCGGTACGGCGATGGTCAGTTCCTCCACCCGGTCGCACCCCACCTGGTCGGCCCCGCGAAGGACCATTTCCAGGAAGCCGGTGCCGGGGAACAGAACTGCGCCCGAGACCACATGGTCGCGCAGCCACGGGTGGCTCCGCAGCGACAGAAGTCCGGTGAAGACCACGCCTTCGGAGTCGGCCGGTGCCAGCGCCGCTCCGAGGAGGGGGTGGTCGGCGGCCGAGAGGCCGAGTCCTGAGAGGTCACCGTCGAACCTTTCCCCGGCCTTGGTGGGCCAGTAGCTCTTGCGCTGGAAGGCGTACGTCGGCAGGTCGACCGGGCGGGCCCCTGTCCCTGCGAAGACCTCGGCCCACTCCACGTCACCGCCACGGGTGAACAGGCCGGCGACCGCGGCCAGCACCGCCTCGGCCTCCGGCCGGTCCTTGCGCAGGGAGGGAACGAGCAGCTGTCCGTCGGCGTCCACGTCCAGGCAGGCCTGTGCGAGCGCGGTCAGTGTGCCGTCCGGACCGAGTTCCACGAACCGCGAGACACCTTGGCCCGCGAGGGTGCGCACGGCGTCGCCGTAGCGGACCGCCTGGCGCACGTGGCGCACCCAGTAGTCGGGGGTCATGAGCTGCGCGGGCTCCGCGGTGGTCCCGGTGAGCGTGGAGACGAGGGCCAGGTGGGGTTCGCGGTAGGTCAGCGTCTCGGCCACGGCCCGGAAGTCGTCGAGCATCGGGTCCATCAGCGGCGAGTGGAACGCGTGACTGACCCGCAGGGCCGTCGCCCTGCGTCCCTGGTCCCGGAAGTGCGCGGCGACCTTCTCCACGGCATTTGCGACACCGGCGATCACAATCGCACGGGGTCCGTTGACCGCCGCGATGCCCACCTCGTCTCCGAGGAGGGGCAGGACCTCCTCCTCGGTGGCCTGGAGCGCCACCATCGCACCACCCGACGGCAGGGCCTGCATCAACCGGCCCCGCGCCGCCACCAGACGACAGGCGTCCGACAACGACCAGACACCCGCCACATGCGCGGCAGCGATCTCACCGATCGAGTGCCCGGCGAGGACGTCCGGCCGCACACCCCACGACTCCAGCAGCCGGAACAGGGCCACTTCCAGCGCGAACAGCGCGGGCTGGGTGAACTCCGTCCGGTTCAGACGCTCGGCGTCCTCACCGAACACCACCTCCCGCAGATCGAAGGGGAGTTCCGCGTCCACGGCGTCGAAGGCTTCGGCGAAGACGGGATACGTCTCGTACAACTCCCGGCCCATGCAAAGACGCTGGGAACCCTGACCCGCGAAGAGCAGAGCCGTCTTCCCCGCCCGCGTCTGCGCACCCCGGATCAATCCTGGGGCATCAGCGCCCTCCGCCAGCGCACGCAAACCCCTCAGCAAGTCGTCCCGGTCGGCGGCCAGAACGACCGCGCGGTGCTCCAGGACGGTCCGTGTGGTGGCCAGCGCGAGGGCGGCATCGGCGAGGGAGAGGTCGGGTTGTGCCTCGACGAACGCCGCCAGCTTCTCGGCCTGGGCCGGCAGCCCACCCCCGGCCGCGGACACCACCCACGGCAGGACACCCGGGACCGCCCGCGCCTCGTCCGTTGCGACGGCCTCCGCGTAAGGAGCCTGTTCGAGGATCACGTGGGCATTGGTGCCGCTGATGCCGAAGGACGAGACACCCGCTCGCCGCGAGCGACCCGTCTCGGGCCACGCACACTCCTCCGTCAGCAGTTCCACCGAACCCGCTGTCCAGTCGACGTGCGAGGACGGCTCGTCCACGTGCAGGGTGCGCGGCAGCACACCGTGCCGCATCGCCATCACCATCTTGATGACGCCGCCCACCCCGGCCGCAGCCTGCGCGTGACCGACGTTCGACTTCAACGAGCCCAGCAGCAGCGGCTGTTCACGGTCCTGGCCGTAGGTGGCCAGGAGTGCCTGGGCCTCGATCGGGTCGCCGAGCGGTGTGCCGGTGCCATGTGCCTCCACCGCGTCCACATCAGCGGGCCGCAGACCGGCCCCGGCCAGCGCCTGCCGGATCACCCGCTGCTGCGAGGGACCATTCGGCGCGGTCAGGCCATTGGACGCACCGTCCTGGTTGACGGCCGAACCCGCCACCACCGCCAGCACCCGGTGCCCGTTGCGCCGCGCGTCCGACAACCGCTCCACCAGCAGCAGACCCACACCCTCCGACCACGCCGTACCGTCCGCGCCGTCCGAGAACGCCTTGCACCGGCCGTCCACCGCCAGCCCCCGCTGCCGCGAGAACTCCACGAACATCTCCGGCCCCGCCATCACCGTCACACCACCGGCCAGCGCCAGGTCACACTCACCCGAACGCAGCGCCTGCGCCGCCAGGTGCAGGGCCACCAGCGACGACGAACACGCCGTATCGACCGTCACCGCAGGACCCTCAAAACCGAACGTGTACGCGATACGGCCCGAAGCCACGCTCAGGGTCGTGCCGGTGAGCACATAGCCGTCCGATTCCTCGGCGGCATCGCGCAGGCATGCTCCATAGCCCTGCTCCACAAGGCCTGCGAAGACACCGGTACGGCTGCCGCGCAGCGTCGCAGGGTCGATCCCCGCCCGCTCCAGCACCTCCCACGACGTCTCCAGCAGCAACCGCTGCTGCGGATCCATCGCCAACGCCTCACGCGGCGAGATACCGAACAGCCCCGCGTCGAACTCGGAGGCGTCATGGAGAAAGCCGCCCTCACGCACGTACACGCGGCCCGGAGTGCCGGGCTCCGCGTCGTAGAGGCCGTCGAGGTCCCAGCCACGGTCGGACGGGAAGTCTCCGATCGCGTCCCCGCCCTCGCTCACCAGTCGCCAGAGGTCGTCCGGCGAGCCCACCCCGCCCGGGAACCGGCATGCCATACCGACGATCACCACAGGATCGCCGGTCACACGCGTCGGTGCGAGCGGAGCGGCTTCGGAGGCGACGGCGCCGGACAACTGCCCGTCCAGATAGCCGGCCACGGCTTCGGGGGTCGGGAAGTCGAACAGGAGGGAGGCGGGCAGGGGGAGGTCGGTCGCGGTCTTGAGGCGGTTGCGGAGGTCGACGGAGGTGAGGGAGTCGAAGCCCAGATCCTTGAAGGTGCGGCGGGGTTCGACCTGGTCCGCCGAGTCGTGGTCGAGGATGCTCGCGGCGTGCGCTTGGACCAGTTCCAGCAGGGCGCCCCGCCGGTCGCGTGGGGACAGGCCGGCCAGGCGGTCGTGCAGCGGCGAGGTCGCTTCGAGGTTGTCCTCGGCTTCGGCAACGGTCCCGTCCTCGATGCCCGGAGCCGCCACGGACGCCACCGGGCCGTCCGAGGTCACCGTCGTGGCGGCGGCGTCCGGCAGCCAGTAGCGGCGGCGCTGGAAGGCATAGGTCGGCAGTGGGGTACGCCGGGCGTGGTGTGCGGCGAAGGCGGGGGTCCAGTCGACGGGGAGGCCCCGGGTGTGCAGGGCCGCGAGGGCGGTGAGGAAGGCCACGGCCTCGGAGCGGTCCTTGCGGACGGCGGGGACCGCGAGCGCCTCTTCGTCGTCCAGGCTCTGCTCGGCCAGGGCCGTCAGGGTGCCGTCCGGGCCGAGTTCCAGGAAGCGTCGGGCGCCTTGTGCCTCCAGTGTCCGGATGCCGTCGGCGAACCGGACGGGCCGCTGGACGTGCTGCGTCCAGTGGTCGGGAGATGCCAGCTCGTCGGCCGTCGCGAGGCGGCCGGTGACGTCGGACACGAGGGGGAGGGTGGGCTGTCCGTAGGAGACGTCGGCGAGTACGGCGCGGAACTCGTCGAGCATCGGCTCCATGAGCGGCGAGTGGAAGGCGTGACTGACCCGCAGGGCCGTCACCTTGCGCTCTCGGGCCCGGAAGTGGGCGCTCACCTCATTCACGGCTTCGGCCGTGCCCGACACCACCACCGCGCGGGGGCCGTTGACCGCGGCGATGCCGACCCGGTCGTTCAGCAGCGGCAGCACCTCGTCCTCGGCCGCCTCCACGGCGGCCATCGCGCCGCCCGCGGGGAGGGCCTGCATCAGCCGTCCGCGGGCGACGACCACCCGGCACGCGTCGGCCAGCGACCAGACGCCGGCCACATGGGCCGCGGCGATCCCGCCCACGGAGTGGCCGAGGACGACGTCGGGGCGCACGCCGAAGGACTCGGCGAGACGGAAGAGGGCGACTTCGAGGGCGAAGAGGGCGGGCTGGGTGTACTCCGTCCGGTTCAGCCGCTCCGCGGTCGCGGTGTCGTCCTGTCCGCCACCGAACACCACTTCCCGCAGACTGAACGGCAGTTCCCTGTCCACAGCGTCGAAGGCCTCGGCGAAGACTGGGTACGTCTCGTACAACTCCTGGCCCATGCCGAGGCGTTGTGAGCCCTGTCCCGCGAAGAGGAAGGCGGTGCGCGGGTGTTCAGCCACCCCGCCGGTGTCGGCCGCCCGAACCGAGTCGGCAGCCCGGACCGTCTCGGCAGCCCCGCCGGTGACGACGTCGTTCGACGGAGTGCCGGCCGCGAGGGCGGTCAGGCCGCGCAGCAGTTCCTCGCGGTGCCTTCCGAGGACGACGGCGCGGTGTTCGAAGCGGGTCCTGGTCTCGGCCAGGGAGTAGGCCACGTCGGCCGGGTCCGCTGCGGGGTCGGTCTCCAGGCGGGTGAGCAGCCGGCGGGCCTGGCCGCGCAGCGCCTTGCGGGTCCGGGCGGAGATGATCCAGGGCAGCGGCAGGCGGGAGACGTCGGGGGTGGCCGCGCCCGGCTCGGTGTGGGCCGTCGGTGCCCCGGCGTCGGGCGTCCCGGCGGACGCGGGGGTTGGCCATTCCTCCAGCACGACGTGGCAGTTGGTGCCGCCCATCCCGAAGGAGCTGACGCCCGCCCGCCGTGGGCCGTCCTGGTCGGGCCAGGGCTGGGGCTCGGTGGCGACCCGCAGGTTGAGGGCGTCGAGCGGGATGGCGGGGTTCGGCTTCTCGAAGTTGAGGCTGGCGGGGATCCGCCCGTGGCTGAGGGAGAGGACGGTCTTGACGAGCCCGGCGACACCGGCCGCGCCCTCCAGGTGACCGATGTTGGTCTTGACGGAGCCGACGAGCAGGGGGGTCCCGTCGGTCCGGGCGCCGCCGACGACCTTGCCGAGCGCGGCGGCCTCGATCGGGTCGCCGAGCCGGGTGCCGGTGCCGTGCAGCTCGACGTACTGGACGTCGGCGGGGTGCACGGCGGCCTGGCGGTAGGCGAGGCGCAGCACTTCCTCCTGGGCCTCGCGCAGGGGGGCGGTCAGGCCGTCGCCGCCGCCGTCGTTGTTGGTGGCGCTGCCGCGGATGACGCAGTGGATGCGATCGCCGTCGGCGAGGGCCCGGGCGAGGGGCTTGAGGAGGACCAGGGCGCCGCCCTCACCGCGTACGTAGCCGTTGGCGCGGGCGTCGAAGGTGTAGCAGTGGCCGTCCGGGGAGAGCGCGCCGAAGCCGGCGGAGGCGAGGGCGCTGTCGGGGGCGAGGGTGAGGTTGATGCCTCCGGCCAGGGCGAGTTCGGACTCGCCGCGCCGCAGGCTCTCGCAGGCCAGGTGGACGGCGACGAGGGAGGAGGACTGGCCGGCGTCCACCGTCAGGCTGGGGCCGCGCAGGCCGAGGACGTAGGAGACACGGTTGGCGATGATGCCTCGGTTGAGGCCGCTGAGGGTGTACCGGCCGACGGTCTCGGGGCCGAGGCGGCGGGCGAGGGAGGCGTAGTCGTCCCAGATGGCGCCGACGAAGACTCCGGTGCGGCTGCCGCGCAGCCGCGCGGGGACGACGGCTGCTTCCTCCAGGGCCTCCCAGCCGAGTTCGAGGACCAGGCGCTGCTGGGGGTCCATGGCCGTCGCCTCGCGCGGCGAGATGGCGAAGAAGCCGGGGTCGAAGCGGTCGACGTGGTCGAGGTAGGCGCCGCGGCGGACGGTCCCGGGGGCGGCCGGGTCGGGTGCGGCGAGCGCGTCCCGGCGGTTCCCGGGGGTTTCGGTGACGGCGCTTTCGCCGTCGATCAGGAGGCGCCAGAAAGCGGTGGGGTCGGGTGCCTGGGGAAAGCGGCAGGACATTCCCACGACCGCTATGGCGTTCTCGAGTGCCCTCACGTTCTCGGCTTCCGACGAGATACGGGCCGTTTCCCCCGGTAGGCGTTCAGGCCCCCGAATTGCGTCCCCTTCCCGAATGTTCTCGGGCCCCTGAAGGGATTTCGACGCGTTTTCCCGTGCGTGTGCGTCTTCTGGCAACACGGCCACTGCCTCCGCCCTACGGATCCGGCTCAACTTCCGGCCGCGGATTCCGGCCGGATCCGACTCCCGCGCGACCTGCGAGACGATCGATGATTGCGATGCGATCGATGGTTCCGGTGTTCGTCATACTGGTGGCTGCCGGGGGATCAGTCCCGTGGGCAGCTCTCGATCTAGGGAGACTTCTACTTCTTCGGCCCTGGTCAGCGGCCTTCAGCGCCTGCGGTGGGCGATCATCTCGAGGCCGCCGCGGGGTTGCAGGGTGATGTCGCTCGCGACCCGGACGCGACCCTTGTCGACCGGCTCGAACTCCCAGTGGCGGCTGAGGGTCGCCAGTGCCATGACGCCTTCCATCTGAGCGAAGACGTTGCCGATGCACTGCCGGGGTCCGGCGCCGAAGGGGAGGTACGCCAGCCGGGGGCGGCCCGCGGCCTTGGCGTGGCCCGCCAGCGGGTCGGACGGGTCGGCCTCGGCCAGGAACCGCTGGGGGGCGAACCGCTCCGGCTCGGGCCACCAGGCGGGATCGCGGTGCAGGACGTAGGGGCTGCAGATGACCACGCTGTTGCGGGGGATGTGGAACCCGTTGGCCGTGTAGTCCTCCAGGGAACGCCGGACGAGGTTCCAGGCCGGCGGGTACAGGCGCAGCGCCTCGGAGTACACGGCGTCCGCGTACTTCAGGTCGGGGAGGTCCTCGACGGTGGGCAGGCGGTCACCGAGGACCTCGTCGACTTCGGCGTGCAGCCGCTCGCGGGTCTCGGGGTTGGTGCCGAGCAGGTGGTACGCCCAGGTCAGGGCTCCCGAGGAGGTCTCGTGACCGGCCATCAGCAGGGTGACGGCCTCGTCGCGCACCTCCAGATCGGTGAGGTGCTCGCCGGTGTCGGCGTCGGTGACGGTCAGGAGTACGGACAGCAGGTCCGCGCCGTCCCCGGACCCCTGGCGCCGTTCCTCGATCATGGCGTAGACGATGTCGTCGATGTTCTTCAGGCCGCGCTTCAGCTGGCGGTTCGCGGGCAGCGGGAGCCGCAGCAGGATCTTGCCGAAGGGGCTCAGCTCCCAGCGCAGTGGGCCGCCTTCGCGGGGGAAGGCGGTGCGGATGCTCTCGGCGGCCTCGCTTTCGAGGGAGACGTCGAAGAGGGTGCGGGTGACCATGCCGAGCGCGAGTTCGTACATGGACTCGTGGAAGTTGAACTTCTCGCCGTCGGTGAACCCGGCGGAGGCCTCGTCCGCGATGGCGGCGAAGGCGGAGCCGTATCCGGCGATGCGCTTGCGGTGGAAGACGGGCTGGATGAGCCGTCGCTGCCTGCGGTGGTAGGTGCCGACGCTGGTCACCAGGCCCTTGCCCAGGACATTGCGGCCCAGGATGGTCTCCAGGTTGGCCCCCCAGTCGTCGGGACCGGGGCCGGTCTTCTTGGTGTCCTTGTCGAAGCGGCGGCTGGAGGCGACGATGACGTCCTGGACGACGTCGAAGTCACTGAGGAGGAAGACCTCGTCCTTTCCCATCGGAATGCGGACGACCGGGCCGTGCTTGTCGCGCAGCCGGGACATGTAGCCCGGGATGTTGCGGATGACCTCGCGCATCTCCTTCAGCCCCAAGGAGTCCGGGGTGGGTATGGACTCGGTCGGCGCAGCCGACTCGGGTGTCGTTTGAACGTCGGTCACGGATGTCTCCTGGTCTGCGGAGGCTGACAGGGCTCGGTGCGCCGGGGCGACTGTGCGCGGATCGGATTCCTGCGGCCGCGGCGAAAAGGGACATATGCCCGGGTGGACCTGGCGCCCGACGCTAGCACCGAGGAGGCGGGGGGCCGCGAAGTGCCGCCGAGTTCTAGGGAATTCCAAAGTGTTGACGCGCTGCGGTCGTCGGTGGCGGGCCCATGACCGGGGCCGCCCGTACTCTGTGCGTGTGCCGGACGGCCTCGGTATGGGGGCGGCCCGGTACGCGTTCCGTACCGCCCCCATCGGACGGAGAACTTATGACCAGCGGCGGAAGCACCTTTCCGGAACAGTCCCCGAACAGCGCCGCCCCCGGGCCGGCCGGCGGCCGGGACGCCGCCCACGGCTCGTCCCGCACCGGTTCCGGGCCTCCCCTGCTGCTGACGGTCCTGGTGGACCTCGGCGTCCCGATCGGCCTGTACTACGGGCTGACGGCGGCGGGGGTGAGCGATGTGCTCGCGCTGACCGCCGGGGCCGTGGTGCCCGGGGCGGCGACGCTGGTGCGCTTCGCCAGGACGCGACGCGTGGATGTGCTCGGCGTGTTCGTGACGACGATGCTGGTGCTCAGCATCGTCGTGTCGCTGGTCGGGGGGAGCGCGCGGCTGCTGCTGGTGCGTGACGGCTGGCTGACGGCGGTGGCCGGGCTCGGCTTCCTGGTGTCCCTGCGCGGCAGGCGCCCGCTCGCGTTCGGTTTCTCCCGCAAACTGCTGGAGCGGCGTGCCTCCGGGGGCCGGGACTGGGACGAACTGTGGGACGAGGTGCCCGGCTTCCGGCGGATCTGGCGGGTCACCACGGTGATCTGGGGCATCGGACTGCTGGTGGACTCCGGGATCCGGACGCTGATGGCGTACACGCTGCCGGTGCATGTGGTGCCCGCGCTCAACGGCGCCCAGTACGGCGTCTTCACGCTGCTGATGCTGGTGATCGTCAACGTCTACCACGCACGCGCCGGTCTGTGGCCCATCCTGTCGCCGCAGCCCGACACCCCCACGGCCGGCGGCCAGGACACCGGCTCCGGCCGTCGTTCCGGCCACGAGAGCCGCTGACCCGACTCCCCTGCCGGCGGCCCGCGGCGGCGTGATGCCGTGTCGTGCGGCCTTCCACCCACTGTCACGAGGATGTCCACGTGTTGCACACTCAGCTGGGCCGGACCGGTCTGCGCGTCAGCAGACTGGCCCTCGGCACCGTGAACTTCGGTGGCCGGGTGGAGGAGCCCGAGGCGCACCGTCTGATGGATCACGCCCTTGCCGGGGGCATCAACTTCGTCGACACGGCCAACACCTACGGCTGGCGCGTGTACAAGGGCCACACGGAGGAGGTCATCGGCAGATGGCTGGCCAAGAGCCCCTCCCGGCGTGACGAGGTGGTCGTCGCCACCAAGGTCGGCGACCCGATGGGCGACGGCCTCAACGCCCATGGTCTGTCCGCGCGCAACATCGTCTCCGCCTGCGAGGCGTCGCTGCGGCGGCTCGGCACGGACTGGATCGACCTCTACCAGATGCACCACATCGACCGGTCCGTGGGCTGGGACGAGGTGTGGCAGGCGATGGACCTCCTGGTCGCCCAGGGCAAGGTGCGCTACGTCGGCTCGTCCAACTTCGCCGGCTGGGACATCGCGTCCGCCCAGGAGGCGGCCGGGCGGCGGAACACCCTCGGCCTGGTGTCAGAGCAGTGCGTCTACAACCTCGTCACCCGGCACGCCGAGCTGGAGGTCATCCCCGCGGCGCGGGCGTACGGCCTGGGCGTGCTGGTGTGGTCCCCGCTGCACGGCGGTCTGCTCAGCGGTGTCCTGCGCAAGCTGCGGGCGAACGACGCCGTGAAGTCGGCGCAGGGCCGGGCCGCGGACGCCCTCGACCGGTACCGCGACACCATCGAGGCCTACGAGAAGCTCTGCGCCGAGCACGGTCTCGATCCCGCGGAGGCGGGACTTGCCTGGACGCTGTCGCGCCCCGGGGTGACGGCCTCGGTGATCGGTCCGCGGACGGAGCAACACGTCACGAGTGCCCTCGCCGCGCTGCGCTCCCCGCTGCCGGAGCCCTTCGTGGCACGGCTCGAGGAGCTCTTCCCGCCCATCGGTCACGGCGGCCCGGCCCCCGACGCGTGGCTCTCCTGACCGGCCCGACCGGCTCCCGGCGGCGAACGGCCCGTCCCCTCACCGCTGTTGCTGGGGACGGGCCGTGGTGCGTCGCGGGCCCGAGGGCGGGTCCCCACCCTCTCAGGGCAATACAGCTAGCCCGCCGGGGCCGTTGCGGACAGGCCCGTCCACCGGGCTTCGCTCTCCACCAGGAAACGGAGCTGCTGGACGGAGCGCGGCAGGTTGACGGCGACCGCGCCGCGGACGTGGTCCCCGACGCAGTGGACCGCGGTGAACTTCCGTTCGGCGGGGCTGCCTTCGACGACGTGGCACCGGTCGGTCCCGGCCACCTCCCCGAACACCTGGATCTTCAGATCGTGCTGATCGGTCCAGAAGTAGGGCAACGGTGACACGGGCCGGGCTCCGCTGCCGGCGAGCAGGTTGCGGGCGACGGCGACCGCCTGTTCGGTGGCCTGTGTACGGTGCTCCCACCGCCTGCGCCGCCCTGTACGGGCGTCGGGCCGGTTCGCGATGTCGCCCGCGGCCCACACACCGGGTCCGGCCGCGCCCAGGCCGTCGCAGACGACGCCGTCCCCGGTGGGGATCCCGCTGCCCGCCAGCCACTCGGTGTTGGTGAGCGAACCCGCCGCGACCAGCACCACGTCCGCCGGCAGGCGGGTGCCGTCGGCCAGCAGGACTGCGGTGACCGCGCCGGCCGCGCCCAGGACCTCGGTCACCCGCCCCCGCCGGAAGCGCAGCCCGAGATCGCGGTGGACGGCCGCGACCAGTCCGGCCGCCTGCGGCCCCAGCAGGTCGAGCAGGGGCACGGGTTCGGTGCCGACCAGCGTGACGTCGGCGCCCAGGCCGCGGGCGGCGACGGCCGCCTCCGTGCCGAGCAGACCGGCCCCGGCCACCACCAGCCGCCGTCCTTCGCCGAGGGCCTCCCGCAGGGCGAGGGCGTCGTCGAGGGTGCGCAGGACGTGGAGGCCGGTGAGTGCGTCGGCGCCGGGCAGGGTCCGGGGCCGTACGCCGGTCGCGACGACGACGGCGTCGGCGTGCAGGCGGCTGCCGTCGGCGAGTTCGACCACGCGGCCGACCCGGTCCAGCCGGGTGGCGGCGGTACCCAGGCGCAGGTCGATGCCGGCGCGGTCGTAGGCCTCGGGTCCGCGCAGGCGGATGCGGTCCGGCTCCCACCGGCCGGAGAGGATCTGCTTGGACAGGGGCGGCCGGTCGTACGGCGGATGGGGCTCGGCGCCGACGACGGTGAGGCGGCCCTCGTAGCCCTGTCGTCTGAGGGTCTCGGCGGTGGTGGCGCCGGCGGCGCCCGCGCCGACGACGACGATCTCGTCCAGTCTGGTCAACGGGTGCCCCCCGCACTCTGCTTCAGCGGCTCCCACCAGGCCCGGTTCTCCCGGTACCAGGCGACGGTCTCGGCCAGGCCGGCGGCGAAGTCCTTGCGTGGCCGGTAACCGAGTTCGTCACGGATCTTGGACCAGTCGACGCAGTAACGGCGGTCGTGGCCCTTGCGGTCCGTGACGTACTCGACGCGGTCGGGTCCGGCGCCGCACGCGTCGAGGAGGAGGTCGGTCAGGCGCCGGTTGGTCAGCTCGGTCCCGCCGCCGATGTTGTAGACCTCACCGGGGCGGCCGCCGGTGCGGACCAGTTCGATGCCCTGCACATGGTCGTCGATGTGCAGCCAGTCGCGCACGTTGCCGCCGTCTCCGTACAGCGGCACCTTGTGGCCGTCGAGGAGGTTGGTGACGAACAGCGGGATCACCTTCTCCGGGTACTGGTGGTGGCCGTAGTTGTTGGAGCACCGGGTCACCCGCACGTCCAGGCCGTGGGTGCGGTGATGGGCGAGGGCCAGCAGGTCGGAGGAGGCCTTGGAGGCAGAGTAGGGGGAGTTGGGCAGCAGCGGGCTCCGCTCCGTCCAGGCCCCGGTGTCGATGGAGCCGTACACCTCGTCGGTGGAGACGTGCACGAAGGTGGAGATGCCGTGGCGCAGGGCCGCGTCGAGCAGGGTCTGGGTGCCCAGGACGTTGGTGCGGACGAACTCGGCGGGACTGAGGATCGAGCGGTCCACGTGGGACTCGGCGGCGAAGTGCACCACCTGGTCGTGGCGGGCCATGAGGTCGTCGACGAGTTCCGGGTCGCAGATGTCGCCCTTGACGAAGGAGAACGCGGGGTGGTCGTGCACCGGGTCCAGGTTGGCCGGGTTGCCGGCGTAGGTGAGCTTGTCCAGGACGGTGACGGTGACGCCGGCCGGACCGCCGGGTCCGAGCAGGGTCCGGACGTGGTGGGAGCCGATGAAGCCGGCGCCGCCGGTCACCAGGATCCGGACGGCACCCGGGCCGGCTGCGCGCGGGGCGGTGTTCGGGCCGGTCATGAGGAGATCTGCACCCGCCCGTGGTCGCCTATCACCAGACGGTGGGTGGCGGGCACGCGCGGGCCCAGGGAGACCCGTACGTTGCGCCCGACGAGGGAGCCCTCGACCCGGCGGATGCTGTCGAACCGGGACTCCCGCAGGATGATCGAGAACTCGATCTCGCTGTCGCGGATGACGCAGTCCTCGGCGATGGATGTCGACGGGCCGATGTAGGAGTTCTCGACCACGGTGCCGGGGCCGATGATCGCGGGTCCCACGATGCGGGAGCCGCGGACGACGGCGCCGGCGTCGATGCGCACCCGGCCGACGATCTCGCTGGACTCGTCGACGTCCCCGTCGACGCGGTACTCCAGCAGGTCCAGGAGTCTGCGGTTGACGTCGAGGATGTCCGTGGCGTTTCCGGTGTCCTTCCAGTAGCCGGTGATCACGGTGGTGCGCACGTCGTGGTCCCGTTCCAGCAGCCACTGGACGGCGTCGGTGATCTCCAGCTCGCCGCGCGGGGAGGGGCGGATGGCGCGCACCGCCTCGTGGATCGCGGGGCCGAAGAGGTACACGCCGACCAGCGCGAGGTCGCTGCGGGGCTGCTCGGGTTTCTCCTCCAGGCGCACCAGGCGCCCGACGTCGTCGAGTTCGGCGACGCCGAAGGCGGACGGGTCGGGCACCCGGGTGAGCAGGAGCTGGGCGTCCGGGCGCTCCTTGCGGAACTCGTCCACGGAGTCGGTGATGCCGCCGAAGACGAAGTTGTCGCCGAGGAACATCACGAAGTCGTCGTCGCCGAGGAAGTCCCGAGCGATGAGCACGGCGTGGGACAGGCCCAGCGGGGCTTCCTGCCGCAGGTAGGTGACGTCGAGTCCGAAGTCGGAGCCGTCGCCGACGGCCTGCCGGATCTCGTTCTCGGTGTCGCCGACGACGATCGCGACCTCGGTGATCCCGGCGTCCGCGATCGCTTCCAGGCCGTAGAAGAGGATGGGCTTGTTGGCGACCGGCACCAACTGCTTGGCGGATGTGTGGGTGATCGGCCGCAGCCGGGTGCCCGCACCGCCCGAGAGCACGAGAGCCTTCACGGTTCCATCCCGTCTGAATGGTGTCGTGGGTGAGGGGGGGCCGTCAGGACTGCAGCTCGATCGCGCCCGAGGGGCAGATCAGCTCCGCCTCGGTCACGGCGGCGTGCAGGTCCTGCGACGGTTCGGGCTGGAGCAGTTCCACCAGGCCGTCCTCACGGTTCTGCTCGAAGACGGCGGCGGCGGCCAGCACGCACTGACCGGCTCCGACACAGCGCTCGCGGTCCACGTTGATCTTCACGGTGTTGTTCCTGTTCCTGTGGTCGGGATGGTCTTCACTGGGGTGGCCGCGGCCGGCGAGGTGTTCAGCGCACTTCCGCCAGGCGCTCCAGGTCGGCCACCAGGTCGTGCGGCCTCGGCATCGCCTCGGACTCGGCGCGCAGCCGCCGGGCCGCCTCACGGGCCTCCGGCTCGCCGATGAGCCGCCGCACCCCGTCGCGGACCTTCTCCACGGTGGCGTCGCCGTGGCGCAGGTACACGCCCGCTCCCGCGCGCTCGAGCGCCCCGCCACGCTGCTCGTGGTCGGCGATCAGGGTGGAGAGCATCATCTGGGGCACTCCGGTGACCATGGCGGTGGCGAAGGTGCCGTAGCCGCCGTGGTGGATGAGGGCCGAGCAGCTCGGCAGGAGCGTGCTCAGGGCGACCGAGTGGACGGCCCGGGCGTTGTCGGGAACGGTGCCGAGCTCCTCCAGCTGGGCGGGCAGCAGGGCGGCCACCACCTCCACGTCCTCGTCGGCGAGGGCCTCGAGGATCTGCGGTATGGAGACGTAGTCGCCGCCGTAGTCCTCGGTGTTGGAGGTGCCGAGGCTGAGGCAGACCCGAGGCCGCTTGGGCGCCTCCCGCAGCCAGTCCCACACCACCGCACGGCCGTTGTACGGGACGTACCGCATCGGCAGTTCGGGGGACGCGGACGGGATCGACAGGGACGGGGGCAGGGTGCTGATGGTGGCCTGGCCGTGCAGCAGCTCCTCGTCGCAGGAGAACCCGAAGGGCTCCGACCTCGCGGCCATCCAGTCGGCGAGCGGGTCGACCCGTTCCGCCTCGGGCTGCTCCCGCATCAGCTCCAGGTACGTCTGCCGGGTACGGCCCCACACGTCGGAGCACCACATCAGGCGGGCGTGGGCGGCTCCGCTGATCCGGGCGGCGAGGGCACCGGCGTACGCCAGCGGGTCCCGGATCACCAGGTCGGGCCGCCAGCCCTGGGCGAACGCGGCCAGGTCGTCGATCATGGGATCGTTGTAGGGGGCGAACGCGTACGGGACGCTCAGTGCGAAGCGCTCCTTCAGTTCCGCCCAGTCGACCCGGTCGCGTTCGCAGCGGCTCCAGTTCGCGGTCGCGTAGTCCTGCGACTCCCGGTAGGCGGACATGTCCCGGTGGACACCGTGGTCGGTGCCGACGGGAACGGCGGTGAGCCCGGCGCGGGTGATGGTCTCGACAGCGAGGGGATAGCTGGCCACCCGGACGTCGTGGCCGGCCGCGCTGAGCGCCCACGCCAGCGGAACCATCAGATACACATGGGATTTCTCGGACAGGCTGACGAACAGGACCCGCATCATGCTCCCTCGGTCGGTCGGGCCGGTTCGCGGCCCGCGGTGTGTGATGGCAGTGCCGTGGCGATCCAGCCGGCGAGGGCGCCCGCCGTGGTGGCGGCGTGGGACTCCATCATCGTGAAGTGGTTGCCGGGTACCTCCACGACGCTGTCGGCGCCGTCCCAGGAGCTCTGCCACTCCCCCGGCGCGAGCGGCGCCTGTCCGGCCACGGTGACGGGCGGTTCGGCGGGCCGCACCAGCAGCACGGGCGCGGACAGCTCGCCCGGGTCCCACTCGCCGATCATCCGGATGTACCAGCTCATGGCCGAGAGCCGGTCGGTGTCCATGTGCGCGAACATCGACTCCCGGTCGAACATCCCGCCCAGCATCTCGGCCGAGAAACGGGTGAACGGCGAGTCGGCGCGCGGCATGTAGGTGTCGAGCAGGGCCACGCCCAGCGGCGGATGCCCCGACCGTTCCAGACGGCGGGCGGTGGCGAGGGCCAGGATGCCGCCGGACGACGACCCGGTCAGCACGAACGGCCTGCCGTCCGCGCACCGCAGCACCCACTCGGCCTGTGTCGCGGCCACCACGTCCAGCGTGGCGGGCAGCGGCTCGCCGCGCCCGAAGCCGGGCGTGGGAAGCGCCCACACGTCCTGCCGGCCGCGGAACGCGGAGGCGAACCGCGCGTACTGGTGGACACCGGCCAGCGCCACGTACGAGCTGAAGCAGATCAGCGCGGGGCCGTCGTCGCCGGCGGCCAGCCGCAGCCCGGCGGACGGGCCGGTCAGGCCGGAGGGGGACTCGAATACCGGCCGCAGTTCGGCGACCGCCTGCAGCAGGGCGAAGCCGTCGTCGATACGGCCCTGTTCGCAGGCGGTGCGGAACAGTGCGCCCACGGTGTCCTCCGGGCGGGCGGTGCGCCGGGCCGTCTCGTCGCCGCTCCGGGCCGCGGACGGGTCGTCCGGCCCGGCGGAGGCCGCTCCCGCGAACCGTTCGGCCAGTTCGGCGGCGAGCGCGTACGGGGTGTCGAGATCGAAGACGAGGGTCGGAGGCAGCCGGAAGCCTGTCAGGGACCCGAGCCGGTTGCGCAGTTCGACGGCGGTCAGCGAGTCGAAGCCGAGTTCCGCGAAGTGCCGGTCGGGCAGCACCTCGTCCGTCGAGTCGTGCCCGAGGACGGCAGCGACCTGGTCGCGGACCGTGTCCAGCAGCACGGCGAGCCGCTGCGGGCCGGAGAGACCCGCGAGCCGTCCGGACAGCGACCGTCCGCCGTCCGCCGGCGCGCCCGAGGCCGCGGCGCGCCGCGCCACCGTACGGGACACGTCCGCCGGGGACTGCCTCGCGACGGCGACCACGGCCGCGTCGGGAGCGGTGACGGCGGCGTCGAAGAGGGCGAGGCCGGCTTCGGCGGTCAGCGGCACCATGCCGTTCCTGGCCATCCGCTCCCGGTCGGCGGCGCCGAGCCCCGCGGTCATACCGCTCTCGGCCGCCCACAGTCCCCAGGCGATCGAGATGGCGGGCAGTCCGTGCGCCCGCCGGTGCAGGGCGAGTCCGTCGAGGAAGGCGTTGGCCGCGGCGTAGGCGCCCTGTCCCGCGGCGCCGAAGGTGCCCGCCGCGGAGGAGAACACCACGAACGCGGACAGGTCCCGGCCCTGCGTCAACCGGTGCAGGTGCCAGGCCGCGTCGGCCTTGGGCCGCAGGACCGCGTCGGCCTGGGCGTCGGTCAGCGAGGTCAGGGTCGCGTCCTCGACGACACCGGCGACGTGCACGACGGCGGTCAACGGGTGCTCGTCGGGTACGCGGGCGAGCAACTCCTCGAGCCGGTCGGGGTCGGCGACGTCGCAGGCGACGAATGTCGTTTCGGCGCCCTGCGCGGCCAGCTCGGCGGCCAGGGCGTCGGCCCCCGGCGCGTCCGCTCCCCGCCGGGACGCCAGCAGCAGCCGGCGCGCTCCGTGCGCGGTGACCAGGTGCCGTGCCACCAGAGGGCCGAGGGCTCCGGTGGCGCCGGTGACGAGGACCGTGCCTCCGGACGCGAAGGGGGCCACCGGCGCTGTGTCGTCGTCGGGGGCCGGAACCGGTGCGGTGAGGTGGGGCACCAGCAGTGCGCCGTCCCGCACGGCGGCCTCCGGGAGGGCGGCGGCGATCGCGGCCGCGACGGTGCCGGGTGAGCCGTCGTCGTCCGCCACGGTGGACCTTGCGAGGTCGAGGAGCCGCACGCGGTCGGGGTGCTCCTGCTGGGCGGACCGGACGAGCCCCCACAGCGCGGCGGCGGCGAGGTCGCCGACATCCTCCGCCTCGGCGATGGCGAGGGCCCCGCGGGTGACCAGGACCAGACGCGAGTCGGCGAACCGGTCGTCGCCGACCCAGTGCCGGACGAGGCCGACGGCCGTGGCCAGCAGTGCTCGCGTGGCCTCGGGGGCGGGCCCGGCGGAGGCGGGGCACGCGGTGAGGACGACCTTGGGCGCGGCGGTGCCGGTGTCGACGGCCGCCGCGAGCGAGACGAGGTCTGCGTAGCACTCCAGGTGCACGCCGGCCGCGTCCAGTGTTTCGGCGAGGCCGCCGTCGCCCTGCCCGATCAACGCCCAGCGCACGGTCTCGGGGGCAGGGGCGGCGGGCTGCGGGTCGGCGTGCCGCCAGCGCTGCACCAGCAGGGGCGGCGCGGCGGGAGCCGTCCGTCCCTCGGAGGCGTCGCCGAGCCGGCCGGGGGCGATCGGGCGCAGCAGCAGTCCGTCCGCCGTGGCCACTGGTAGGCCGTCAGGGTCGGCGACGAACACCGTGTACTCGTCCGGGCGGCCGGTGGGTGCCAGATGGACGCGCAGCGCGCTCGCTCCGGTCGCGTGGAGGGAGAAGCCGCTCCAGGCGAACGGCAGGGTCGCCGCCGCCTCCTGGTCGCCGGACGCGTCCAGTGCCCTGACGAGCAGGGTCTGCACGGCGGCGTCCAACAGCGCCGGGTGCAGCCCGTAGCGTGCCGCCTCGGCCCGGTGGGACTCCGGCAGCGCCACCTCGGCGAACAGGTCCCGCTCCCGCCGCCACACGCGGCCGAGCCCCTGGAACGCCGGCCCGTAGTCGAACCCCGCGGCGGCGAACGGCTCGTACCAGTCGCCCTCCCCCGCCGGGTCCGGTACGACCGGGACGGCATCCGGCGGCGGCCAGGAACCGGCGTCCTGCGGCACCGGCCCGGGTTCCTCGGCGAGCAGCCCCTGAGCGTGGCGGGTCCACGGCTGGTCGCCGGCCGCGTCGGCGGCCCTGGAGTGCACGCTGAACGGGCGTCGGCCGTTGGAGTCCTCCCCGCCGAGGGCGAGTTGGAGGTGTACGGCGCCACGCTCGGGCAGCACCAGCGGGGTCTCCAGGGTCAGCTCGGCGACCTGGCCGAGGCCGACCTGGTCACCGGCGTGCACGGCCAGTTCGAGGTAGGCGGTGGCGGGCAGGATGGCACGGCCCAGGACACAGTGGTCGGCGAGCCATCTGTGGGTGCGGGCCGACAGCCGCCCGCTGAGGACGAGCCCGCCGGTGTCGGCGACCCGGACGGCGGCCGACAGCAGCGGGTGACCGGCGCGCTCCAGCCCGGCGGCGGTGACATCACCGGTGTGGTCGGCGGCGGCGTCCAGCCAGTAGCGACGCCGCTGAAAGGCGTAGGTCGGTAGCAGCACCGGTGCTGTGACAGGTAGTTGAACCGACCAGTCGACGTGAGCTCCGTGGGTGAACAGGGTGGCGAGAGCGGCGAGGAGCGAGGTGGCCTCGGGCCGGTCCTTGCGCAGCACCGGCACGAGCACCGTGGCCCCGGTGTCGTCGAGGGACGCCTGGGCGAGGGCGGTGAGGGTGCCGTCCGGGCCGAGCTCGACACAGCGGCCGACACCCTGCCCGGCGAGGGCGCGCACCGCGTCGGCGAAACGCACCGGCCGGCGCACATGACTGACCCAGTAGTCCGCCGACATCAGCTCATCGGCGGTGGCCGCCTCGCCGGTCACCGTCGAGACCAGAGGCAGCTTCGGCCGCTCGTACGACAGACTCTCCGCGACCTTGCGGAAGTCGGCGAGCATGGGCTCCATCAGCGGCGAGTGGAACGCGTGGCTGACCCGCAGCGGCGTGACCTTGCGGCCCTGGACGCGGAAGCCCTCCGCGATCTCCTCGACCGCAACCGCCGAACCCGAAATCACCACCGCCCGGGGGCCGTTGACCGCCGCGATGCCCACCTCGTCACCGAGGAGAGGCAGGATCTCCTCCTCGGTGGCCTGGAGCGCCACCATCGCACCACCCGACGGCAGGACCTGCATCAGCCGGCCCCGCGCCACCACCAGACGGCACGCGTCCGACAACGACCACACCCCCGCGACGTGCGCGGCGGCGATCTCACCGATGGAGTGCCCGGCGAGCACGTCGGGGCGCAGGCCCCAGGACTCCAGCAGCCGGAACAACGCCACTTCCAGCGCGAACAGCGCGGGCTGGGTGAACTCCGTCCGGTTCAGACGGCCGGCGTCCTCACCGAACACCACCTCCCGCAGATCGAAGGGCAGCTCCGCGTCCACGGCATCGAAGGCCTCGGCGAAGACGGGGTAGGTGTCGTACAACTCCCGGCCCATGCCCAGGCGCTGGGAGCCTTGCCCGGCGAGCAGGAACGCCGTGCGCGCATCACGTCGTACCGTCCCCGTCGCCGCGTTGAGCACTTCTTCGCCGGAAGCGACCGCCTCCAGTCCCCGCAGCAACTCGGCGCGCCCGGAGCCCCAGACGACCGCGCGGTGCTCGAACAGCGACCGCGACCGCACCAGAGCACCGCCGACCTCGGCGACACCCAGCGCCTCGTCACCCGCCACGAACTCCGCCAGGCGCCCGGCCTGGGCCCGCAACGCCGCGCCCGTACGGCCCGACACCACCCACGGCACCACACCACCACCGACAACCGGCTCCGGTTGCGGTTGCTGCTCCGGCTCGGGCTCCGCCATGACAGGCGGCTCCTCCAGCACCACATGCGCGTTCGTGCCGCTGAGCCCGAACGACGACACGCCCGCACGACGCGCCCGCCCTTCCCTGCGCGGCCAGTCGGCGCTGTCGGCGAGGAGTTCCACCGCACCGGCCGACCAGTCCACGTGCGACGACGGCTCGTCCACATGCAGGGTCCGCGGCAGCACACCGTGCCGCAACGCCAGCACCATCTTGATCACACCCGCCACACCCGCGGCGGCCTGCGTGTGACCGATGTTCGACTTCACCGACCCCAGCAGCAGCGGCCGTTCACGGTCCTGCCCGTAAGCCGCCAGAATCGCCTGCGCCTCGATCGGATCACCCAGCGCCGTACCCGTACCGTGCGCCTCCACCGCGTCCACATCGGAAGGCCGCAACCCGGCACCCGCCAGCGCCTGCCGGATCACCCGCTGCTGCGAAGGACCGTTCGGCGCCGTCAGACCATTGGAGGCACCGTCCTGGTTGACCGCCGAACCCGCGACCACCGCCAGGACCGGCCGCCCGGCCGCACGCGCATCCGACAGCCGCTCCACCAGCACCAGACCAGCACCCTCGGAGAACCCGGCCCCGTCCGCGGCGCCCGAGAACGCCTTGCACCGGCCGTCCGCCGCCAGCCCCCGCTGCCGGCTGAAATCCAGGAACAGACCCGGCGTCGACATCACCGTCACACCACCGGCCAGCGCCAGATCACACTCCCCCGCCCGCAACGCCTGCACCGCCAGATGCAGCGCCACCAGCGCCGAGGAACACGCCGTGTCCACCGTCACCGCAGGCCCTTCCAGACCGAGCGTGAAAGACACCCGGCCGGACATCACGCTGGCGGTGTTGCCCGTGCCGAGGTGGCCCGCGACCTCCTCGGCCGTGGCGGGGTCGAGGGGGCGGGAGGCGTAGTCCTGGTAGTTGGTGCCGGCGAAGACACCCGTGCGCGAGCCGCGCAGAGTGGTCGGGTCGATCCCGGCCCGCTCGAACGCCTCCCACGCCAACTCCAGCAGCAACCGCTGCTGCGGATCCATCGCCAGCGCCTCACGCGGCGAGATCCCGAAGAAGTTGGGGTCGAACTCGGCGACGTGGTGGAGGAATCCGCCGCCGCGGGTGCTGGCGCGGCCGGGGACGCCGGGCTCGGGGTCGTAGAGGGCGTCGAGGTCCCAGCCGCGGTCGTCGGGCCATGCGGTGATGGCGTCGGTGCCGTCGGCGAGCAGGCGCCAGTAGTCCTCGGGGGTGTCGGCCCCGCCGGGGAAGCGGCAGCTCATCGCGGTGATGACGATCGGGTCGTCGGCGGTGGCGCGCGGCGGCGGAGGCGCGGCGTCCGGAGTGTGCCGAGCGGCCGGGCCGAGGGCGGCGCGGAGGTGTTCGGCGAGGGCGGCCGGGTTGGGGTAGTCGAAGACGAGGGTGGCGGGCAGGGGGCGGCCGACGGCGGCGCTGAGGGCATTGCGGAGTTCCACCGCCGTGAGCGAGTCGAAGCCGAGTTCGCGGAAGGAGCGGGTCGGCTCGACGTCCTGCGGGCCGGCGTGGTTGAGGACGACGGCGGCGTGGGCGCGGACGAGTTCCTCGAAGGCGGCCCGCTGTTGCGGTTCGGCGAGTGCGGCGAGTCGCCGCATGAGGTCGCCGGTGTCGGTGGGGTCGCCGTCGGCGCTGTGCCGGGGGTCGTGGTCGGGGCCACGCCGGGTGGTGAGGGCGCGCCGGGCGTCGGGCAGGTCGTCGAGGAAGGGCCGGGGCCGGGCGGTGGTGTAGGCGTGGGCGAACAGGTCCCAGTCGATGTCGGTCACGGCGAGGGTGGTGTCGTCGTGGTCGAGGGCCTGTTGCAGGGCCCCGAGCGCGAGGTCGGGGTTCATGGGGCGTACGCCGTGCCGCCGCAGACGTTCGCCGACGGAGCCCTCGGCCATGCCGCCGTCGGCCCAGGGCCCCCAGGCGATGGCGGTGGCGGGCAGGCCGCGGGAGCGGCGCTGCTGGGCGAGGGCGTCGAGGAGGGCGTTGCCGGGGGCGTAGTTGGCGTGGCCGGGGGCACCGATCGTCCCGGCCGTCGACGAGAAGAGGACGAACGCGGAGAGGTCGAGCCCGGTGGTGAGGGCGTCGAGGTTGCGGGCGCCGCCGACCTTGACCCGCAGGACCTCGGCCAGCTGGTCGGGGGTGAGGGTGGTGATGACGCCGTCCCGCAGGACGGCGGCGGTGTGGAAGACCGCGGTGAGCGGTCGTTCGGCGGGGACGGTGGCCAGCAGGGCGGCGAGCTGGTCGCGGTCGGCGATGTCGCAGGCGGCGATGTCGACGTGTCCGGCGCCGAGTCCGGTGAGTTCGGTGCGGAGTGCGGCGGCGCCGGGGGCGTCCGCGCCGGTGCGGCTGACCAGGAGGAGGCCGGGGGCGCCCTGGCGGGCGAGTCTGCGGGCGACCTGGCGGCCGAGGGCGCCGGTGCCGCCGGTGACGAGGACGGTGCCGGTGGGTGTCCAGTCCCGGGCGCCGCCCAGGCCGCCTGTCGCCGCGCGGTGGAGGCGGCGGGCGAGGAGGCCGGTGTCGCGGACGGCGAGCTGGTCCTCCCGGCCGACGCCGGCAAGGGCGGCGGTGAGCCGTTCGGCGGTGGTGTGGTCGAGGGTGGCGGGCAGGTCGAGGAGGCCGCCCCAGCGCTGTGGCTGTTCGAGGGCGACGACGCGGCCGAAGCCCCAGACGAGGGCCTGCTCCGGGGCGACGACGGTCTCGGTCGCGCCGGTGGCGACGGCGCCTCGGGTGGCGAACCAGACGGGTGCCTCCTGGCCGAGGTCGTCGAGGGCCTGGACGAGGGAGACGGTGGCGGCGAAGCCGCGGGGCAGGCCGGGCAGGCCGTCGTACTCCTCCTCGTCGAGGGCGAGCAGTGACAGGACGGCCTGCGGCCGGTCGGGTCCGGTGGCGCGCAGGGCTTGCGCGATGCGGTCGCGGTCGTCGTGCGGGGCGACCGGGACGGTGACCGGTTCGGCGCCCGCGCGGGCGAGGGCGTCGACGACGGCGGCGCCGAGGGCGTGGCGGGGGTGGTCCGGGTCCTGGTGAGCGGCGGGCAGGGCGACGAGCCAGTGGCCGCTCAGGACGGGTGCCGGGGCGGCGGGCAGGGGCTTCCAGGTGACGCGGTACCGCCAGGCGTCCACCGTGGCGTTCTCCCGGCTGCGTCTGCGGTAGTCGCTCAGGGCGGGCAGGACGGTGGAGAGGGTGTCCTGGTCGAGGTGGAGGGCGGCGGCCAGCGGGGCGGTCTCACCGTTCTCGACGGACTCCCAGAAGCGGGAGTCGAGGTCCGTGCCGGTCGCCGTCGCGGGTGGGGTGAGCTGGGCGGGCGTGGGCCAGTAGGTGCGGCGTCGGAAGGCGTAGGTGGGCAGGTCGACGCGGGTGGCGGGGCCGGCGGGGGCCGTGCAGTCGGCGGGGGCGGCGCCGCGGACACTCAGCTCGGACAGGGAGGTGAGGAAGCGGCGGGGTCCGCCTTCGCCGCGGCGGAGCGTGCCGGTGACGACGGTGCCGGTGCGGCCCTCCTCGTCGAGGGTGTCGCGGACGGCGGCGGTGAGCACGGGGTGCGGGCTGGACTCGACGAAGGCGCGGAAGTCCTGTGCGGCGAGGGCCCGTACGGCGTCGGCGAAGCGGACGGTATGCCGCAGGTTGTCGTACCAGTAGGTGGCGCCGAGGTGCTCGGTGTCGAGCCAGTCGCAGGTGACGGTGGAGAAGAACGGCACGTCGGCGGCGCGGGGCCGGACGGCGGCCAGGTCGGTGAGGAGCCGGTCGTGGATCTGCTCGACCTGGGCGGAGTGGGAGGCGTAGTCGACGGGGATCTGCCGTGCCTGGGCGCCGGCGGCGGTGAGGTCGGCGACCAGGTCGCGTACGGCGTCGGCGTCGCCCGAGACGACCACGGAGGCGGGTCCGTTGACGGCGGCGACCGACACCCGGCCCGCCCAGGGTGCCAGCCGTTCCCGGACGTCGGTGACCGGCAGCAGCACCGAAGCCATGCCGCCGTGTCCGGCGAGGGCGGTGATGGCCTTGCTGCGCAGGACGACCACGCGGGCCGCGTCGTCCAGGGTGAGGGCCCCGGCGACGCAGGCGGCGGCGATCTCGCCCTGGCTGTGTCCGACGACGGCGTCGGGGTGGACCCCGCGGGACTGCCAGAGGCGGGCCAGCGACACCATGGTCACGAACAGCAGGGGCTGGACGACGTCCACGCGGTCGAGGGTGGGGGCGTCGTCGGCGCCGCGCAGCACGGCTTCGACGGACCAGTCCACGCAGCGCTCGACGGCGGTCGCGCAGTCGGTGAGGTGGGCACGGAACTCCGGGTCGGTGTCGAGGAGTTCGGTGGCCATGCCTGGCCATTGGGGGCCCTGACCGGGGAAGACGAAGACGGTGCGGCCGTCCACGTCGGCCACGCCCTGGACGAGACCGGCCGCCGGGGAGCCCGCCGCCAGGGACTCCAGGCCGCGCAGCAGTTCGGGGCGGTCGTCGGCGAGGAGCACCGCGCGGTGTTCGAACGCGGAACGGGTGGCCGCGAGCGACCAGGCGAGGTCGCGCGGGGCCACTGTCTCGTCGGCGCGCAGCCGAGCGTGCAGGGCGGCGGCTTGGGCCCGCAGCGCGGTGGCGCTGCGTCCGGAGACGACGTACGGCAGTGTGGTGCGCGACGGGGCGGGGGACTCCCCGGCGGGCGCGGCCGGTCCGGGGGTGGGCTGTTCGAGGATGATGTGGGCGTTGGTGCCGCTGACGCCGAAGGAAGAGACGCCGGCCAGGCGGGGCCGGTCGGCGGCGGGCCAGGGGCGGGCCTCGGTGAGGAGTTCGACGCGGCCCGCCGTCCAGTCGACGTGGGTGGTGGGCCGGTCGACGTGGAGGGTGCGGGGCAGCAGGCCGTGCCGCATGGCCAGGACCGTCTTGATGACGCCGGCGACCCCGGCGGCGGCCTGGGTGTGGCCGATGTTGGACTTGACCGACCCGAGCCACAGGGGCTGTTCGCGGTCCTGGCCGTAGGTGGCGAGCAGGGCCTGCGCCTCGATCGGGTCGCCCAGTTTCGTGCCGGTGCCGTGCGCCTCGACCGCGTCGACATCGGCGGTGGACAGCTGCGCATCGGCGAGTGCCTGCCAGATGACGCGCTGCTGGGAGGGGCCGTTGGGGGCGGTCAGGCCGTTGGAGGCACCGTCCTGGTTGACGGCGCTGCCCCGGACCACGGCGAGCACCGGGTGCCCGAGGCGGCGGGCGTCGGCCAGCCGCTCCACCAGCAGCATGCCGGCGCCCTCGGCCCAGCCGGTGCCGTCGGCGGCCTCGGCGAACGCCTTGCAGCGGCCGTCGGGGGCGAGGCCCCGCTGCCGGCTGAACTCCAGGAAGAGGCCGGGTGTCGACAGCACGGTGACACCGCCGGCGAGCGCCAGGTCGCACTCCCCCGACCGCAGCGCCCGTACGGCGAGGTGCAGGGCGACCAGGGAGGAGGAGCAGGCGGTGTCGACGGTGACGGCGGGGCCCTCCAGGCCGAGGGTGTAGGAGATGCGGCCGGAGACCACGCTGGCGGCGTTGCCGGTGCCGACGTGTCCTTCCAGGCTCTCCCGGGAGGCCAGCAGCAGCGCCGGGTAGTCCTGGCCGTTGGTGCCGGCGAAGACGCCGGTGCGGGAGCCGCGCAGGGTCGTGGGGTCGATGCCGGCCCGTTCGAACGCCTCCCAGGAGATCTCCAGGAGCAGCCGCTGCTGGGGGTCCATGGCCATCGCCTCGCGCGGCGAGATGCCGAAGAAGGAGGCGTCGAAGTCGCCGGCTGCGGCGAGGGCGCCGCCGGAGGTGCTGTACGTCTTTCCGGGGCGGCCGGGTTCGGGGTCGTAGTGGTCGGCGAGGTTCCAGCCGCGGTCGGTGGGCCACTCGGTCACGGCGTCGCCGTCGGAGGCGAGCAGCCGCCACAGGTCCTCGGGCGAGTCGGCGCCGCCGGGGAAGCGGCAGCTCATCGCGACGATGGCGACCGGTTCGCGGGAGGCGGACTCCGCCTCCCGCAGTCGCCTGCGGGTCTCGTGCAGGTCTCCGGTGACCTTCTTGAGGTAGCTGAGGAGCTTTTCCTGCTCGTTCACGCGTACTCCCCCACCTGGAAGGTCGTGTCGGTCGTGGCGGTGGCCAAGGTCGTGGTGCCGGTCATGAGATGCCCAGGTCGTTGTCGATGAGGGCGAAGATCTCCTCGGCGCCGGCGGAGTCGATCCGGTCCTGGAGGGCGCCGCCGTCGTCGTCCGTCCGCTCGGCCGACGGTTCGCCCTGGCCGTTCCAGCGGGAGGCGAGCGCCAGCAGGCGAGAGGCGATCCGGCCGCGCCGGGTGTCGTCCTCGGCGAGCCCGGCGAGCGCGGCCTCGAGTCGGTCGAGGGCGTCCAGCGCGGGCGCTCCGCCGTCTTCGGCCGCGGTCAGCGACCGCAGGTGGCGGGCGAGGACGCGGGGTGTGGGCTGGTCGAACAGGAGGGTGGCGGGCAGCTGGAGCCCGGCCGCGGTGCCGATCCGGTTGCGCAGTTCCACCGCCATCAGCGAGTCGAAACCGAGTTCGCTGAAGGCGCGGTCGGCGTCGACGGCCTCGGCGGAGGCGTGCCCGAGGACGGTGGCGACGTGGCCGCGGACCAGCTGGATCAGCAGCCGCTCCTGTTCGGCCTCGGCGAGCCCGGCGAGTCGGGTGCGCAGCGCGCCGCTGTCCGTCGCGGTCCCGCCGTCCCTCTCCCGTGCCTGCCGGGTCACGGCCTGGGCTTCGGGCAGTTCGGCGAGCAGCGGGGCGGGCCGCACCGCGGTGAAGCCGGGTACGAAGCGGTCCCAGGTGAGTTCGGCGACGGTCAGCGCGGCGTCCTCGCCGGCCACGGCCCGGTCGAGGGCGGCGAGCGCGGTGTCCGGGTCGAGCGGGACGACACCGCCGCCCCGCAGCCGTCCCTCCGCCTCGGGGCCGCCGGCCGCCATTCCGCCACCGGCCCACGGTCCCCAGGCCACGGAGGTGGCGGGCAGGCCGTCGGCGCGGCGCCGGGCGGCGAGCGCGTCGAGGTAGGCGTTGGCGGCGGCGTAGTTGCCCTGCCCCGCCGAGCCGACCATGCCGGCGAAGGAGGAGAACAGGACGAACGCCGACAGGTCGCGGTCGCGGGTGAGCCGGTCGAGGTTGCGGGCAGCGGCCAGCTTGGGCCGCAGCACCGCCTCCAGTCGCTCGGGGGTGAGCGACTGGAGGAGTCCGTCGTCCAGGACCCCGGCCGCGTGCACCACGGCGTCGACCGGGTGCTCGGCCAGCAGGGCGGCCAGGGCGTCGGGGTCGGTGGTGTCGCAGGCGGCCAGCGTCACGGTCGCGCCCCGCGCGGCCAGTTCGGCGCGCAGCGCGTCGGCGCCGTCGGCGTCCTGGCCGCGGCGGCCTGCCAGCACCAGGTGGCGGGCGCCGCGTTCGGCGAGCCGCCGGGCGACCCGGGCGCCGAGCGCTCCGGTGCCGCCGGTGATCAGGACGGTCTCGCCCGCGCAGCTCCACTCGGGGGTGGGGGTGTCGGACGGCCGGGCGTGCACGAGGCGGCGGGCGAGGACTCCGGCGGCCCGTACGGCGGTCTGGTCCTCTCCCGTGGTGCCGGAGAGCAGGGCGGCGAGTCGTTCGGCGGTCCGCCCGTCGAGGTCGGCGGGGAGGTCGACGAGACCGCCCCAGCGTTGCGGCTGTTCCAGCGCGGCGACCCGGCCCAGGCCCCAGGTGGCGGCCTGGGTGGGCGCGGTGACGCTCTCCCGGTCGGTGGCGGCGACGGCGCCGACGGTGGCGGCCCACAGCGGGGCGCCGATCTCCAGGTCGCCGAGCGCCTGGGTCAGGGCGAGCAGCGCGGCCAGGCCGGCGGGGGTGGCCGCGCGGTCCGCGGTGGCCGCGGGCTCCTCATCGAGGGCCAGCAGCGACAACACGCCCCGTACGGCGTCCGGTTCGGGGAGCTTGCGCAGTTCCTCGACGAGCGCGGCCCGGTCGGTGAGGGCGCAGTCCACGGGGAGCCGCACGAGCTGTGCGCCGTGCGCGGCCAGGCCCTCGGCGAGGCCGGCCGTCCAGGGGTCGTCGGCCCGGGAGGCGGGCACGGCCAGCAGCCAGGTGCCCGACAGCACCGGCGGTGGGCCGTCCGGCACCGGACGCCAGACCACCGTGTAGGCCGAGGAGTCGAGCGCGGAGCGCTCCTGGCGGCGGCGCCGCCAGGACGACAGCGCGGGCAGCAGTTCGCTGAGCGGGGTGTCGTCGCCGAGGTCGGGGCGCTCGGTCAGCCCGCCGAGGTCGCCGCGCTCGACGGCGGCCCAGAACTCGTCGTCGAGGCGGCCGCCGGCGCCCGGCCGTTCGGGGCCGGTGGGCTTGGCCGCCTCCAGCCAGTAGCGGTCGCGCTGGAAGGCGTACGTCGGCAGCTCCACCGTGCGGGCCGGGCCGGTCAGTCCGGTCGGCGCGGCGGCGAGGCCGTGCACGTGCAGCGTCCCGGCGGCCAGCAGGGCGGCGACCGGCTCGGGCCGGCCCCGGCGCAGCACGGGGACGGCGACGGCGGCCTCGGCCGGCTCCTGCGGGCCGTGTTGTGCCGCCTCCTGCAGGGTGTCGAGGGTCATCGCGGTCAGCGAGCCGTCGGGACCGAGTTCGACGAACGTGCCGACGCCGTCCTGGCTCAGTCGGCGTACGCCGTCCGCGAAGCGCACGGTCTGCCGCACGTGCCGCACCCAGTGTCCGGGCGAGGTCAGTTCGGCCTCGGTGGCCCGGTCGCCCGTCACGTTGGAGACGATCGGGATGGCGGGGGCGTCGTAGCGCACGCCGCGCGCCACCTCTTCGAACTCCGCAAGCATCGCGTCCATATGCGCTGAGTGAAACGCATGGCTGACCCGCAAACGCCTAGTCTTTCGGCCCAGTGCGGCGAAATGGTCGGCGATGTCGGACACGGCGTCCTCGTCGCCGGAGACCACGACGGCCGTGGGCCCGTTGACGGCGGCGACCGCGATGTGCCGGTCGCGTCCGGCGAGCAGCGGCGCCACCTCGTCCTCGGACGCCTGTACGGCGGCCATCGCGCCGCCCTCGGGCAGCGCCTCCATGAGCCGGCCACGGGCCGCGACCAGGGCGCACGCGTCGGGCAGTGACAGCACTCCGGAGACGTGCGCGGCGGACAGTTCGCCGATGGAGTGCCCCATCAGGGCGTCCGGCGCGACGCCCCACGAGCGCACCAGTTCGTACAGCGCCACATGGACGGCGAACAGCGCGGGCTGGGTGTAGGCGGTGCGGTCCAGCAGCGCGGCCCGCTCCGTGCCCTCGGGTGCGAGGACGACGTCGGCCAGCGGCACGTCGAGGTGCGGGGCGAACACGTCGCAGACGCGGTGGAAGGCCTCGGCGTACACCGGGAACCGGTCGAGGAGTGCCCGGCCCATGCCGGGCCGCTGCGAGCCCTGCCCGCTGAACAGGAACGCCGTGCGGCCCCGCGGCCCGGTGCGCCCGCCCACCACCGCGGCGGTGTCCTCGCCGCGGCCGAGCGCGGCCAGCGCGGTCAGGAGTCCGGTGCGGTCCTCGGCGACCACCACGGCCCGGTGTTCGAAGGCCGCGCGGCCGGTGGCCAGGGAGTGCGCCACGTCGGCGGGGGACGGCTCCGGGTCGTTGGTCAGCCGGGCGCGCAGCCGCTCGGCCTGCGCGCGCAGGGCGGTGGCCGATCGTCCGCTCAGTGGCCAGGCGACCGGTCCCTCGGGGTGCGGCTCGGTGCCGTCCTGCCGCCCCGCGCCCTCCTCCAGGACGACGTGGGCGTTGGTGCCGCTGATGCCGAACGACGAGACCGCGGCGCGCCGTGGGCGTCCCGAACGCGGCCAGGGCACGGGGTCGGTGAGCAGCTCGATGCGTCCGGCCGTCCAGTCGACATGGGTGGTGGGCCGGGTGAGGTGCAGGGTGCGGGGCAGCAGGCCGTGCCGCATGGCCAGGACCGTCTTGATGACGCCGGCGACCCCGGCGGCGGCCTGGGTGTGGCCGATGTTGGACTTGACCGACCCGAGCCACAGGGGCTGTTCGCGGTCCTGGCCGTAGGTGGCGAGCAGGGCCTGCGCCTCGATCGGGTCGCCCAGTTTCGTGCCGGTGCCGTGCGCCTCGACCGCGTCGACATCGGCGGGGGTGAGCCCGCCGGCCGCCAGCGCGGCGCGGATGACGCGCTGCTGCGAGGGGCCGTTGGGCGCGGTGAGTCCGTTGCTGGCGCCGTCCGAGTTGACGGCGCTGCCCCGGACCACGGCGAGCACCGGGTGACCGTTGCGGCGGGCGTCGGAGAGCCGCTCGAGCAGCAGGATGCCGGCGCCTTCGCCCCAGCCGGTGCCGTCGGCGTCGTCCGAGAAGGCCTTGCAGCGGTGGTCGCCGGCGAGCCCGCCCTGCCGGTCGAACTCGGCGAACGCGCCCGGTGTCGCCATCACCGTCACACCGCCCGCGAGCGCCAGATCGCACTCGCCGGACCGCAGCGACTGGGCCGCCCAGTGCAGTGCCACCAGGGAGGACGAGCAGGCGGTGTCCACGGTGACCGCCGGGCCCTCCAGGCCCAGCGCGTAGGCGACGCGACCGGAGGCCACGCTCGCGGCGTGCCCGGTCAGGAGCTGTCCCTGCGCGTCCTCGGGGACGTGGTGCGCGGCCGAACCGTAGCCCTGGTAGTTCGTGCCGACGAACACGCCGGTTCGGGAGCCGTGCAGCCCGCGCGGGTCGATCGCGGCCCGTTCCAGCGCCTCCCAGGAGATCTCCAGCAGGAGTCGCTGTTGCGGGTCCATCGCCAGGGCCTCGCGCGGCGAGATTCCGAAGAAGTCCGCGTCGAACTCGGCGGCGTCGTACAGGAATCCGCCCTCGACGCCCTCCGCATGCCAGCCGCGGTCCGCGGGCGGTGCCCCGATCGCGTCGACGCCGTCGGCGAGCAGCCGCCAGAAGTCCTCCGGTCCGCGCACCCCGCCGGGGAACCGGCAGCCGATGCCCACGATCGCGATCCGTGCGTCGTCGTCGGCCCCGTCGACGGCACGGACGGCCGTGACGGCGGCACCGGTCGCGGCGGCGGCTGCGCCGGTGGGCCGGGTGTCCAGGAGTTCGGTGCCGATGTGGCGTGCGAGCGCCTGCGGCGACGGATAGTCGAACACCAGGGTCGCCGGCAGCCGCAGTCCGGTCGCCGCATTCAGGCGGTTGCGCAGTTCCACGGCGGTCAGCGAGTCGATGCCGAGGCCCCGGAAGTCCCGCGTGGCCTCGACGGTGTCCGGGCCGGAGTGCCCCAGCACCAGGGCCGTCCGGGTGCGTACCAGGTCCAGGACCGCCGTCTCGCGCTCGGCCTGTGCGAGGGTCGCCAGCCCGGTCCGGAAGCTCTCCCCGGCGGCGTCCGCCGTGGCCACCGTGCGCCGTGCCGGGGCGACGGCCAGGCCGCGGAGCATGGCGGGCAGCGCCGCCACCGCCTGCCGGTCGCGCAGCACGCGCCGGTCGAGTGCGATCGGCACGAGGACGGACTCGGTCCGCCGCAGGGCCGCGTCGAGGGCGCCGAGGCCCTGTTCGGGGGTGAGCGGCCGCATGCCGCCGCGGGCCATGCGCCGCAGGTCCGCCTCCGTCAGCTCGGCGGTCATGCCCGCACCGGGCGCCCAGGGACCCCAGGCGAGGGCGGTCGCGGGCAGGCCGGTGCGGCGGCGGGTGGCGGCGAAGGCGTCCAGGAAGGCGTTGGCTGCCGCGTAGTTGGCCTGGCCCGCGCCGCCGAACGTACCGGCCACCGAGGAGAAGACCACGAACGCGGACAGGTCGGTGTCGCGGGTCAGCTCGTCCAGGTGCGTCACCGCGTCGACCTTCGGCCGCATGACCTGCGCCAGCCGGTCGGGCGTGAGGGAGGCGACCACACCGTCGTCCAGGACACCCGCCGCGTGCACCACGCCGGTCAGCGGATGCGCGGCGGGGACGCCCGCGAGGACGGCGGCGAGCTGGTCGCGGTCGGCCACGTCCAGGGCCGCCACCTCGACCTCGGCGCCGAGGCCGGTGAGTTCGGCGACGAGTTCGCGGGCGCCCGGGGCCTCGGGGCCTCGGCGGCCGGCCAGCAGCAGGTGCCTGATCCCGTGCTCGGTGACCAGGTGGCGGGCCACCAGGGCACCCAGGCCGCCGGTGCCACCGGTGACCAGCACGGTCCCCTCCGGGTCCAGCGGCGCCGGGACGGTCAGGACCACTTTGCCCACGTGCCGCGCCTGCGACAGGTGGCGGAACGCCTCCGGGGCCTGTCGTACGTCCCAGCAGGTGACCGGAAGGGGCTTGAGCACGCCCGACTCGAACAGGGCGACCAGGTCGGACAGCATCCGCCCGATCCGCTCCGGACCGGCGTCCCACAGGTCGAAGGCGCGGTACGTCACGCCCGGGTGCTCGGCGGCCACCGCGTCGGCGTCCCGGACGTCGGTCTTGCCCATCTCCAGGAAGCGGCCGCCACGCGGCAGCAGCCGCAGGGAGGCATCGACGAACTCCCCGGCCAGCGAGTCCAGTACGACGTCCACGCCCCGCCCACCGGTGGCCGCGAGGAAGGCCGTCTCGAACTCGGTGTCGCGGGACGAGGCGATGTGCGTCTCGTCCAGGCCGAGGGCGCGCAGGGTGTCCCACTTGCCGAGGCTCGCCGTGCCGAACACCTCGGCGCCCCGGTGCCGCGCCAGCTGCAGGGCGGCCATGCCCACGCCGCCGGCCGCCGCGTGCACCAGCACCGACTCGCCGGCCCGCAGGCCTCCGAGGTCGTCGAGGGCGTAGTACGCGGTCAGGAACACCAGGGGTGCGGACGCCGCCTGCGCGAACGTCCAGCCGGCCGGGATCCGGGCCACCGTCCTGGCGTCCGCCACCGCCACCGGCCCGAACGCGCCGGAGAACAGGCCCATCACGCGGTCGCCGACGGCCAGCCCGGTCACCCCTGGACCGACCTCGGTCACCACACCGGCGCCCTCCAGACCGAAGTCCTCCGCGTCGCCGGGGTACATGCCGAGCGCGTTGAGCACATCACGGAAGTTCACGCCCGCGGCCCGCACCGCGATACGGACGTGACCGGGTGCCAGTTCCGCTTCCGCCTCCGGGACCGGCCGCAGCGCCAGTCCCTCCAGGGTGCCCTGCTCCGCGATCTCCAGCCGCCAGGCCGACTCCCCTGCGGGAGGGGCGAGTTCGCGGCGGGCCGTGGTCCGGCCCAGGCGCGGGGTGAACGGGGTGCCGCCACGTACGGCGACCTCGGCCTCACCGGAGGCGAGCGCGGCCGGGACCGTCGCCCATGACGCGTCGGCGCCGTCCACGTCGACCAGCGCGAACCGCCCCGGATTCTCCGCCCGAGCCGACCGCACCAGACCCCACACGGCGGCCAGGGCGGGATCGGGGGCCGTCGCGTCGAGCGTGACCGCCCCTTCGGTGACCAGCACGAGCCGGGCGCCCTCGAAGCGTTCCTCCGTCAGCCAGACACGTACCAGTTCCAGCGCGTGAACGGTGGCCGCGTGCGCTGCATCCGCGCTGTGGCCGGCCGGGGAGGCCACGCGCACCAGCGTGTCCGCTCCCGCGTCCACTCCGGTCGTCGGAAGAGTGGTCGGCAGAGTGGTCGTGAGGGGCGACGGCAGTGGTGCGGCAGGCGAGGCCGAAGCGGTCGCGTCCAGCGGGAGCGGCGTCCAGTCGATCCGGTGCAGCAGCTCGGCGTGCGGGGTGTGCGCGGTTCCGGCGGCCGGTGCCGTGAGGGCGCGCAGCGTGAGGGATCCGATGGTGGCGACGGGTCCGCCGGAGGGGTCGGCCAGGTCGAGGGCGACCGAGCCGCTCCCGGTGGCCCGCAGGCGGGCGTGGAGCCGTGACGCACCGGTGGCGTGCAGGGTGACGCCGCTCCACGAGAAGGGCAGGCCCGGGGCGGACGCCCCCTCGCCGGCGGCGCCGTCGCCGTCGCCGGGCGGCGGAGCCGCTCCGAGGGCGTGCAGCACCGAGTCCAGCAGGGCGGGGTGGACGCCGTAGCGGCGGGCGTCGGGGACGGCCTCGTCGGGGAGGACCGCCTCGGCGAACAGGTCGTCGCCGCTCTGCCGGACGGACGCCAGTCCGCGGAAGAGCGGGCCGTAGGACAGGCCGGTCTGCGCCAGCCGCTCGTAGAGGGTGTCCGTGGGGATCTCGGCGGCGTCGGCGGGCGGTCGCCCGTCCGCTTCCGGGGCCGGCACGGCGGCCTCGGGCAGCAGGGTGCCGCTCGCGTGCTGGATCCACGGCTCGTCGTCGGGCCCGTCGGTGCCGGAGCCGGCCGCGGGGCGGGAGTACACGCCGATCTCGCGGCGCCCGGCGGCGTCCGGGGCACCGACGGTGACCTGGAGCTGAGCGGCGCCGTGGGCGGGCAGCACCAGCGGTGTCCGCAGGGTGAGTTCTTCGACCTGACCGCAGCCGACGCGGTCGGCCGCGTGGAGGGCGAGCTCCAGGAAGGCGGTGCCGGGCAGCAGGACGGAACCGGAGACGACGTGTTCGGCCAGCCACGGCTGGAGCTGGGCGGAGAGCCGTCCGGTGAAGACCGCGGCCCCGCTGTCCGCGAGGGTGACGGCGGCGCCGAGCAGCGGGTGACCGGCGGCGGACAGACCGGCCGAGCGGAGATCGCCGAGGGGACCGCCGGCCGGGCGCGGCCAGTAGCGGTCGTGCTGGAAGGCGTAGGTGGGCAGCTCGACGGACCGCTCGGCGGGGAAGAACGCGGACCAGTCGACGTCGGCACCGTGTGCGAACAGCGTCGCGGTCGCCGCGAGCAGCGTGGCGGTCTCGGGGCGGTCGGGGCGCAGGGCCGGGACGGCGACCGGTTCGCCGTCGGTGAGCGAGGCGTGGGCCAGGGCGGTGAGGGTGCCGTCCGGTCCCAGTTCCAGGAACCGGGTGACGCCCTCGGTCTCCAGGGCGGCGACGGCGTCGGCGAAGCGGACCGACCGGCGGACATGGCGGACCCAGTATTCCGGGGAGCACAGCTCCTCGGCCGTGGCGGCCGCACCGGTGACCGTCGAGACGACGGGGAGGTGGGGCGGCTCGTAGGTCAGGCTCTCCGCGACCTTGCGGAAGTCGGCGAGCATCGGCTCCATCAGCGGCGAGTGGAAGGCGTGACTCACCCGCAGCGCCGTCACCTTGCGGTCCTGGGCGCGGAAGTGGCCCGCGATCTCCTCGACGGCCTCCGAGGCACCCGCGACGACCACGGCCCGGGGGCCGTTGACCGCCGCGATGCCCACCTCGTCACCGAGCAGCGGCAGGACCTCGTCCTCGGTGGCCTGGAGCGCCACCATCGCCCCACCGGACGGCAGGGCCTGCATCAGCCGGCCCCGCGCCACCACCAGACGGCACGCGTCCGACAACGACCAGACCCCGGCGACGTGCGCGGCCGCGATCTCACCGATCGAGTGACCCGCCAGCACATCCGGACGCACACCCCACGACTCCAGCAGCCGGAACAGGGCCACTTCCAGCGCGAACAGCGCGGGCTGGGTGAACTCCGTCCGGTTCAGCCGGTCGGTGTCGTCCCCGAAGACGATCTCCCGCAGAGGGCGCGGCAGTTCCGCGTCGACCTGCGCGCATACGGCGTCGAAGGCGTCCGCGAAGGCGGGGTGGGCCTCGTACGCCTCGCGTCCCATGCCGGGCCGTTGCGCGCCCTGGCCCGCGAAGAGGAACGCGGTACGGCCGTCGGCCCGCGCGCGGCCGGTGACCACGCCGGAGGCGGGCTCGCCCTGGGCCAGGGAGGTGAGCGCGGAGACGAGTTCCGCGCGGTCCGCGCCCAGGATCACGGCACGGTGGTCGAGCGCGGTACGGGTGGTGGCGAGGGAGAGGCCGAGGCTCGCGGCGGTGAGGCCGGGCCGGGCGTCGGCGTGGGCGAGGAGTCGTCCGGCCTGTGCGCGCAGGGCGTTCTCGGACGCGCCGGAGATCGCCCAGGGCAGCGGGCCGCCGGTCCCGGTTCCCTTCGGCGCGGTCTCGCGGGGCTGTTCGCCGGTCCCGGACCGCTCCTCGTCCCAGGGCTGTTCGACGATGACGTGGGCGTTGGTGCCGGAGACGCCGAACGCGGAGATTCCCGCGCGGCGCGGCCGGTCGCCGCCGGGCCAGCGCGTGGTCTCGGTGAGCAGTTCCACGGCGCCCGCCGACCAGTCGACGTGGGTGCTGGGGGTGTCGGCGTGCAGGGTGGCCGGGAACAGGCCGTGCCGCATGGCCAGCACCGTCTTGATGACACCGGCGACACCGGCGGCGGCCTGGGTGTGGCCGAGGTTGGACTTCAACGAGCCGAGCATCAGTGGCCGTTCGCGGTCCTGGCCGTAGGCGGCCAGCAGGGCCTGGGCCTCGATGGGGTCGCCCAGTGTCGTACCGGTGCCGTGCGCCTCCACCGCGTCCACCTCGGCCGGGGCGAGGCCGGCGTCGGCCAGCGCGGCGCGGATGACCCGCTGCTGGGCGGGGCCGTTGGGGGCGGTCAGGCCGTTGCTGGCGCCGTCCTGGTTGACGGCGGAACCGGCGACCACGGCGAGTACCGGATGTCCGTTGCGGCGGGCGTCGGAGAGCCGCTCGACGACGAGTACGCCGACGCCCTCGCCCCAGCCGGTGCCGTCGGCGTCGTCTGAGAACGCCTTGCACCGGCCGTCCGCCGCGAGGCCGCGCTGGCGGCTGAACTCCAGGAAGGCGCCCGGGGTGGACATGACGGTGACGCCGCCGGCGAGGGCGAGGTCGCACTCGCCGGCCCGTAGCGCCTGCACCGCGAGGTGGAGGGCGACGAGGGAGGACGAGCAGGCGGTGTCGACGGTGAGGGTCGGTCCTTCGAGGCCGAGGACGTAGGCGATACGCCCGGAGACCACGGCGGCGGCGTTGCCGGTGCCGAGGTAGCCGTCTCCGGCGTCGGGTGTGCTGAGCAGCAGGGCGGGATAGTCCTGGCCGTTGGAGCCCATGAACACGCCGGTGCGGCTGCCGCGCAGGGCGCCCGGGGCGATGGCGGCGCGCTCCAGCGCCTCCCACGAGGTCTCCAGCAGCAGCCGCTGCTGCGGGTCCATGGCTACGGCCTCGCGCGGCGAGATGCCGAAGAAGGCGGGGTCGAAGGCGCCGACGCCGGTGAGGAATCCGCCGTGCCGGGTGTAGCTGGTGCCGGGGCGGCCCGGTTCGGGGTGGTAGAGCGCGTCGAGGTCCCAGCCGCGGTCGGTGGGGAACTCGGTGATCGCGTCCCGTCCGGCGGCGACCAGCTCCCACAGCTCGTCGGGGCCGGACACGTCGCCGGGCAGACGGCAACCCATGCCGACGACGACGATCGGGTCGTCGGCCGCGCGCTCCCCGCGTGCCGCGCCACCCGCGCTGTCGGGGTGTGCGGGCCGGGCCTGGTCGAACAGCTCGCCGTGCACGAAGGCGGCGAGGTCGACGGGGGTGGGGTGGTCGAAGACGAGCGTGGCGGGCAGGGCCAGGCCGGTCTCGGCGGCGAGGCGGTTGCGCAGTTCGACGGCGGTGAGGGAGTCGAAGCCCGAGTCGCGGAAGGCGCGCCGGGTCTCCAGCAGCCTCGCGTCGGCGTGGCCGAGGACGGCGGCGGCGTGGGTGCGGACCAGCTCCAGGAGTGCGCGGACGCGTTCGGCGGCCGGGCGGCCCGCGAGGCGTACGCGCAGTGCCGCGCCCGCTCTGTCGTCGTCCGCGTCGGCCTGTCCGCTGCGCAGCGCGTCCCGTGCCTCGGGCAGGTCGCCGAGCAGGGGGCTGGGGCGGGTGCTGGTGAAGCCGGGGGCGAACCGGGACCAGTCGACGTCGGCGACGACCTGACCGGTGACGTCCTGCTGCAGGACGCGGCGCAGTGCGGCGAGCGCGGTGTCGGGGTCGAGGGCGGCGAGACCGCGTCGGCGCAGGTACTCCTCGGCGCCGCCCTCCGCGGCCATGCCGCCCTCGGCCCAGGGGCCCCAGGCGACGGAGGTGGCGGTGGCGCCGCGTGCGCGCCGCTGTTCGGCCAGGCCGTCGAGGTAGGCGTTGGCGGCGGCGTAGGCGGTCTGGCCTCCGCTGCCCCAGACGCCGGCGATGGAGGAGAACAGCACGAACGCGTCGAGCGGGCGGTCGCCCTGGGCGCGCAGCACCGCGTCGAGGTGGGCCGCGCCGTGTGCCTTGGCGGCGAGGACGGAGCGGAAGCGGTCGGCGTCGAGGTCGGGCAGCGGGAGGGTGTCGGTGACGCCGGCCGCGTGGACGACGGCGTCGACGGTGTGCCGGGCGAGCAGCCCCTCGACGGCGGCACGGTCGGCGACGTCGCAGGCCTCGATGGTGACGCGGGCGCCGAGCGCGGTGAGCGTGTTCGTCAGCTCGGCGGCACCGGGGGCGTCGGGGCCGCGGCGGCCGGTCAGGACGAGGTGCTCCGCGCCCTGCTCGGCGGCCCAGCGGGCGACCCGGGCGCCCAGCGCGCCGGTGCCGCCGGTGATCAGGACGGTGCCGCGGGGCTGCCAGCCGCTCGCACCGCTGTGCGGGGCGGCCGGGTCGTCGGCGTGCAGCAGACGTCGTACGAAGACTCCGGAGGCACGGACCGCGATCTGGTCCTCGTCGCCGGGGTGGGCCAGCACCGCGGCGAGGCGGGCCGCGGCCCGCCGGTCGACGGTCTGCGGCAGGTCGACGAGGCCGCCCCACCGGCCGGCCGACTCCAGGGCGGCCACCCGGCCCAGGCCCCACAGCGCGGCCTGCGCCGGGTCGGGGGCGGCGTCGGAGCGTGCGGTGGCCACCGCGCGGCGGGTGGCGAGCCACAGCGGTGCGGTCACCTCGGCGTCACCGAGCGCCTGCACGAGCCGTACGGTGCGCAAGAGCGCGTCCGCCAAGGCCTGCTGTCCGTCGTCGCCGGGGCGCTCCTCGGCGGGCAGGGCGAGGACGCCCGTGAAGGTGCCGAGGCCGGCGAGCCGGGCGGCCAGCGCGGCGCGCTCCTCGTCGGGGGCGTACTTCCACAGCACGGGCTCGGCTCCGCCCGCCCGCAGCGCCTCGGTCACGGCGGCTGCCAGGGAGCCGTCGGCCGCCGTGGCGGCGGTGAGGACGAGCCAGCGGCCGGTGAGCGGGCTGCCGGCGGCCGGGTCGAGGGGCTGCCAGGCGACGCGGTAGCGCAGCCGGTCCACCCGGCCGAGCTCACGCCGCCCCCGCCACCACGACGACAGGGCGGGTACGAGGGGACGCACGAGCCCTTCGTCCACGTCCAGGGTGTCGGCGAGGGCGGCGATGTCCTCGTCCTCGACGGCCGTCCAGAAGCCCGCGTCCCCGCCGCCGGTGTCCCCGGCGGTCGCCGTGCCGGGCGGGGTGGGCTCCAGCCAGTACCGTTCGCGGCGGAAGGCGTACGTCGGCAGTTCCACGTTCCGGGCGCCGGTACCGGCGAAGACGGCCGGCCAGTCGACCGGTGCGCCGTGGGCGAAGGCCCCGGCGACCGCGGCCATCAGGGCGGCGGGCTCGGGCCGGTCCTTGCGCAGGGTGGGCACGGCGGGCGGCGCGTCGCCCTCGAAGCAGTCCTGGGCGAGGGCGGTGAGGGTGCCGTCGGGGCCCAGCTCGACGTAACGGGCCACCCGGCGCTTCGCCAGCAGCCGTATGCCGTCGGCGAACCGGACCGGCTCGCGGACGTGCCGGACCCAGTGGTCCGGCGAGCACAGGTCGGCCGGGCGGGCGATCTCGCCGGTCACGTCGGAGACGAGCGTCAGCCGGGGCGTGTGGTAGGTGAGGGTCTCGGCGACCGCGCGGAACTCCTGGAGCATGGGCTCCATCAGCGGGGAGTGGAAGGCGTGGCTGACCCGCAGGGCCGTCACCTTGCGGTCCTGTGCGCGCAAGTGCGCGGCCGTCTCCTCCACGGCGTCGGCGGCGCCGGAGATCACCACCGCGCGGGGGCCGTTGACGGCGGCGATGCCGACCCGGTCGTTCAGCAGGGGCAGCACCTCCTCCTCGGTCGCCTGGAGCGCTGCCATCGCGCCGCCCTCCGGCAGGGCCTGCATCAGACGGCCGCGCGCCACGACCAGCCGGCAGGCGTCCGCGAGGGACCACACACCGGCGACATGGGCGGCCGCCAGCTCGCCGACGGAGTGGCCCAGCAGGAACTTCGCGGTGACGCCCCACGACTCCAGCAGCCGGTAGAGGGCGACTTCGAGCGCGAACAGGGCGGGCTGCGCGTACTCGGTGCGGTTCAGCCGGTCCGCGTCCGCGCCGAAGACGATCTCCCGCAGGCCGAAGGGCAGTTCGGCGTCCACCGCGTCGAACGCGGCGGCGAAGACGGGGTGGGTCTCGTACAGTTCGCGGCCCATGCCGAGCCGTTGGGAGCCCTGACCGGCGAACAGGAAGGCGGTGGCGCCACGCGCGGTGCGGCCCCGGACGGTCGTGGGGCCCGCGGTGCCCTCGGCGAGCGCGGCCAGTTCCCGTACGGCGGTCTCGTGGTCGGTGGCGAGGACGACCGCCCGGTGCTCCAGGGCGGCCCGGGTGGTGGCGAGCGCGTGGCCCACGTCCAGGGGGCGCGGCGGCTCGGTCCGGTCCCGCAGCCGGGCCAGGAGCCGGGCGGCCTGCGCCCGTACCGTCTCCTCGCTGCGCGCGGACACCGGCCACGGCACGACGGGCAGGGTGCGGGGCTCGGCGGCGGGGGCGGCCGGCTGCGCGGCGGGGTCCGCGGGCTGCGCCGGTTCGGCGGCGGGGGCCTGCTCGATGACGGCGTGGGCGTTGGTGCCGCTGATGCCGAACGACGACACACCGGCGCGGCGCGGGCGGCCCGCCTCCGGCCAGTCGACCGGCTCCGTGAGCAGACGCACGGCCCCGGCCGACCAGTCGACGTGCCGGGACGGCTCGGAGACGTGCAGGGTGCGCGGCAGCACGCCGTGCCGCATCGCCTCGACCATCTTGATGATGCTGCCGACGCCCGCGGCCGACTGGCTGTGCCCGATGTTCGACTTCAAGGAGCCCAGCCACAGCGGCTGTTCACGGTCCTGACCGTAGGTGGCGAGCAGGGCCTGCGCCTCGATGGGGTCGCCGAGCGAGGTACCGGTGCCGTGCGCGTCGACGGCGTCCACCTCGGCGGGGGCGAGTCCCGCGTTGGCGAGGGCCGCGCGGATGACCCGCTGCTGGGCGGGGCCGTTGGGGGCGGTGAGGCCGTTGGAGGCGCCGTCGGAGTTGATCGCCGTGCCGCGGACCACGGCCAGGACCGGGTGGCCCAGCCGTCGGGCGTCGGAGAGCCGCTCCACGAGCAGCATGCCGGCGCCCTCGGCCCAGCCGGTGCCGTCGGCGTCGTCGGAGAACGCCTTGCAGCGGCCGTCGGCGGCCAGGCCGCGCTGCCGGCTGAACTCGTAGAACATCGCGGGGGTGGCCATCACGGCCACGCCGCCGGCGAGCGCCAGGTCGCATTCGCCGCGGCGCAGCGCCTGGCACGCCCAGTGCAGGGCGACCAGCGAGGAGGAGCAGGCCGTGTCGACGGTGACGGTCGGCCCCTCCAGCCCCAGGGTGTAGGCGATGCGGCCGGAGGCGACCGAGGTGGCGTTGCCCGCCAGCAGCAGGCCCTGCACGCCCTCGGGGAACTCGCTCACGCCGGCGCCGTATCCGGAGGTGGCGGCGCCGACGAAGACGCCGGTGCTGCTGCCGCGCACCGAGCCGGGGGCGATCCCGGCCCGCTCGAACGCCTCCCAGGAGATCTCCAGCAGCAGCCGCTGCTGCGGGTCCATCGCGAGCGCCTCGCGCGGCGAGATCCCGAAGAAGTCCGCGTCGAAACGGGACGCCTCGTGCAGGAAGCCGCCGCCGAGCGCGTAGAAGGTGCCCGGGTTGTCGGGGTCGGGGTCGTAGCCCGCCTCGACGTCCCAGCCGCGGTCGGCGGGGAATCCGGAGATGGCGTCCCCGCCCTCGTCGACGAGCCGCCACAGCTCCTGCGGGCTGTCCACCCCGCCGGGGTAGCGGCAGCTCATCGCCACGATCGCGACCGGCTCCCGGTCGCGTGCCTCCACCTCGCGCAACTGCCGGCGCGTCTGCCGCAGTTCGGCGGTCAACCGCTTGAGGTACTCGACGTACTTGTCGTCCGTCTTGTCGTCTTCAGCCACCAACGCCACATCCCTGAGCCGATGCCGACGGTTTCCCGCGGCTGATCACGACATCCCGAGTTCTTTGTCGATCAGGTCGAACAGCTCGTCGGCCGTCTCGACGGAGTCCAGTGCCCCGTCGTCGTCGGCGAGAGCCGCTCCGGAACCCCCGGAGCCGGTGCCGTTGTCGTGTCCGGCACCGCCGCCCTTCGTTGCCCTCTCCTGCCACTTCGCCGTCAGCCTCTGCAGCCGGGAAGTGATCGTCGCGTGGTCGTCCCCGCCGACCGCGGCGGCGCCGAGCGCGGCCTCCAGCCGGTCCAGTTCGACCAGGAGCGGCGCCGCCGGAACGGCCGCGCCCGAGCTCTCGCCCGCCCCCGTGCCGGACGCCTCCGGCAGGGCGATCTCCTGAAGCAGATGTCCCGCCAGCGCCGTCGGCGTCGGGTGGTCGAACACCAGCGTGGCCGGAAGCCGCAGCCTGGTGGCGGCGTTGAGCCGGTTGCGCAGTTCGACGGCGGTGAGCGAGTCGAAGCCCAGCTCCTTGAACGCCTGATCCGGTTCGATCTCGTCCGCCGAGGCGTGCCCGAGGGTCGCCGCCGCCTGGGCGCAGACCAGGTCGACGAGATGCTGCTCCCGGTCGGCCGGTGCGAGCGCCGCCAGCCGGGCACCGAGATCCTGGCGCTGCGCGCCGGTCCCGGCCGCCGTGTCCGCCGCCCGCCGCGCCGGTGCCCGCACCAGGCCGCGCAGCAGCGGCGGTACGGCCTCGGCGTGCGCCCGCAGCGCCTGGAGGTCCAGGTTCACCGGCAGCAGGAGCGCCCGGTGCGCGGGGGCCGTGACGGACACGAGCCCGGCCACGTCCAGGAGTTCAAGTCCCTGCTCGGCGGTGAGCGGCCGCATGCCGCCGCGCGCCATGCGCCGCAGGTCCGCCTCGGTCAGCTCGGCGGTCATGCCCGTACCGGGCGCCCACGGGCCCCACGCGAGGGACACCGCGGGCAGCCCCGAGGCACGACGGTGAGCGGCGAAGGCGTCCAGGAAGGCGTTGGCGGCGGCGTAGTTGGCCTGGCCCGCGCTGCCGAAGGTACCGGCCACCGAGGAGAAGACCACGAACGCCGACAGGTCCGCGTCGCGGGTCAGCTCGTGCAGGTGCGCGACCGCGTCCACCTTCGGCCGCATGACCCCGGCCAGACGCTCCGGGGTGAGAGCGGCCACGACACCGTCGTCGACGACGCCCGCGGTGTGGACGACGGCGGTCAACGGGTGCTCGGCGGGGAGGGCGTCCAGCACGGCGGTGAGCCGGCCCCGGTCGGCCACGTCCAGGGCCGCCACCTCGACCTCGGCACCCAGGTCCGCGAGTTCCGCGACGAGTTCGTCCGCGCCCGGCGCTTCGAGGCCGCGCCGGCCGGCCAGCAGCAGATGCCGTACGCCGTGCTCGGTCACCAGACGGCGGGCCACCAACGCGCCCAGGCCACCCGTGCCACCCGTCACCAGCACCGTGCCGTCCCGGTCCAGGGGGGCCGGGACCGTGAGGACCACCTTGCCCACATGCCGGGCCTGCGAGAGGTACCGGAACGCCTCCGGAGCCCTGCGTACGTCCCAGCAGGTGACCGGAAGGGGCCGCAGGACGTCCGCTTCGAAGAGTGCCACCAGCTCGGCCAGCATCCGGCCGATCCGCTCCGGACCGGCGTCCCACAGATCGAACGCCCGGTACGCCACACCGGAGTGCTCGGCAGCCACCGCGTCGGCGTCCCGGACATCGGTCTTGCCCATCTCCAGGAACCGGCCACCACGCGGCAGCAGGCGCAGCGACGCGTCCACGAACTCACCGGCCAGCGAGTCCAGCACGACGTCCATGCCCCGGCCGCCGGTCGCGGCGAGGAACGCCGTCTCGAAGTCCGTGTCCCGCGAGGAGGCGATGTGCGTCTCGTCCAGGCCGAGGGCGCGCAGGGTGTCCCACTTGCCGGCACTCGCGGTGCCGAACACCTCGGCTCCCAGATGCCGCGCCAACTGCACGGCCGCCATACCCACGCCGCCGGCAGCGGCATGCACCAGCACCGACTCCCCCGGCCGCACAGCGCCCAGCTCGGTGAGCGCGTAGTACGCCGTCAGGAACACGATCGGCGTCGACGCGGCCTGCGCGAACGTCCAGCCCCGCGGAACGCGCGCCACCGTCCGCGCGTCGGCCACCGCCACCGGTCCGAAGGAACCGGGGAACATGCCGAACACCCGGTCGCCGACGGCCAGGCCCGGCACACCCGGGCCGACCTCGGTCACCACACCCGCGCCCTCACCACCGAGCAGACCCGCCTCACCCGGATACATGCCGAGGGCGTTGAGCACGTCGCGGAAGTTGACTCCCGCCGCCCGTACGGCGATTCGGACCTGCCCTTCCGCCAACTCGGCGGTGGCCTCGGGGAAGGGGGTCAGGGCCAGGGTGTCCAGGGTGCCCTTCTCCACGCTGTCGAGGTGCCAGGCAGCCGGTTCGCCCGCCGGGAGCGGGAGCGCTCCGCCGGCGGGGACACGGCCGAGGCGCGGCGCGTGGGCGACGCCGTCGCGCAGCGCGAGCTCCGGCTCCCCGGTGGCCAGGGCCCGGGCGAGCACGGCGCGGGAGGCTTCGGTGCCGTCCGTGTCGACCAGGGCGAACCGGTCGGGTGCCTCGGCGCGCGCGGCCCGGACCAGGCCCCACACCGCGGCCAGGGCGGGATCCGGAGCCGTTCCGTCGAGTGTGACCGCCCCCTCGGTGAGGATCACCAGACGGGACTCCTCGAACCGCTCGTCGGCGAGCCAGGCCCGTACGGCGTCCAGGACGCGGCCGGTGGCGGCCCGGGCCGCGTCCGCCGCGTCGCCGTCCGGGCCGCTCAGGCCGCGACCCGCGGCGAACAGTACGGTCGCGGGGACGGCGGCGGGCAGCTCGGCCAGGCTCGGGTACGACTCCACGCCGGGCGCGAGGCCGGCGGTGCCGACCGCCGCGAGGGCGCCGGCCAACGACGCGTCCCGCTGGGGCGGCGACACCTTCGTCCAGTCCACCTGGAAGAGGCCGTCGCGGTGACCGTCGGCCTCGGCGCGAGCGGCGAGGTCTCCGGAGACCTGGCGCAGCAGCAGCGACTCGACGGAGGCGACCGCACCACCCGCCGGATCGGCCAGATGCAGGGCGACGGCCTCCGGACCGGCCTGCACCATCCGTACGCGCAGGGCCCGCGCGCCGGACGCCCGCAGCGACACGCCGCTCCACGAGAACGGCAGCCTTCCCTGGCCGGCATCGGCCAGCGACACGAACATCATCGCGTGCAGGGCGGAGTCCAGGAGCGCCGGGTGGACACCGAAGCCACCCGCGAGCCGATCGTGCTCGTCGGGCAGTCCGACCTCGGCGAAGACCTCGTCGCCGCGCAGCCAGACCGCGCGCAGCCCCTGGAACACCGGCCCGTAGGCGAAGCCCGCCTGGGCGAAGCGGTCGTAGAAGCCCTCCATGGGGACGGCCTCGGCGTCCGGCGGCGGCCATACGGTCAGGTCGGGGACGGTTGTGCCGGCCGGCGCCGGGTCGGCGGTCAGCGAGCCACTGGCGTTCAGCGTCCACGGGTCGGTGTCGAGCGCCTCCTCGGCCCGGGAGTACACCTCCACGGTGCGCGCGTGTGACTCGTCGGGTGCGCCCACGCGGACCTGGACCAGCCGTCCGGTGCGCTCGGGCACGATCAGGGGGGCGGCGATGGTCAGTTCCTCGACGCGCTCGCAGCCGAGCTGTCCGGCGGCGCACAGGGCGAGTTCGAGGAACCCGGTGCCCGGGAAGAGGACCGTGCCGGTCACGGCGTGGTCGCGCAGCCACGGGTGCGTCTTGAGCGAGAGCCGCCCGGTGAAAAGCACCTCCTCACTGCCGGCCACGCGCACCGCGGCGCCGAGCAGCGGATGTTCCGCCGAGCCGACGCCCGCCGAACCGAGGTCGCCCAGCGTGACCCCGGTGAAGTCGGGCCAGTAGCGGCGGCGTTGGAAGGCGTAGGTCGGCAGGTGCGGGTTCGGGGCCCGGTCGCCGCCGGTGAGGGCGCGCCAGTCGGTGTCGGCACCGTGGACGAACAGGGTGGCGAGGGCGGCGAGGAGCGAGGTGGCCTCGGGCCGGTCCTTGCGCAGCACCGGCACGAGCACCGTGGCCCCGGTGTCGTCGAGGGACGCCTGGGCGAGGGCGGTGAGGGTGCCGTCCGGGCCGAGCTCGACACAGCGGCCGACACCCTGCCCGGCGAGGGCGCGTACGGCGTCGGCGAAACGCACCGGGCGGCGTACGTGCCGCACCCAGTAGTCCGGCGACATCAGTTCCTCGGCGGTGGCGGCCGTTCCGGTCACCGTGGAGACGAACGGCAGCTTCGGCCGCTCGTAGGTCAGGCTCTCCGCGACCTTGCGGAAGTCGGCCAGCATCGGCTCCATCAGCGGCGAGTGGAAGGCGCGGCTGACCCGCAGCGCCGTCACCTTGCGGTCCTGGGCGCGGAAGCCCTCCGCGATCTCCTCGACCGCAACCGCCGAACCCGAGATCACCACCGCCCGGGGGCCGTTGACCGCCGCGATGCCCACCTCGTCACCGAGCAGCGGCAGGACCTCGTCCTCGGTGGCCTGGAGCGCCACCATCGCACCACCCGACGGCAGGGCCTGCATCAGCCGGCCCCGCGCCGCCACCAGACGGCACGCGTCCGCCAGTGACCACACCCCGGCAACGTGCGCGGCGGCGATCTCACCGATGGAGTGCCCGGCGAGCACGTCGGGGCGCAGGCCCCAGGACTCCAGCAGCCGGAACAGCGCCACTTCCAGCGCGAACAGCGCGGGCTGGGTGAACTCCGTCCGGTTCAGCAGGTCGGCGTCCTCGCCGAACACCACCTCCCGGAGCGAGCGCGGCAGTTCGGTGTCGAGGTGGGCGCAGGTCGCGTCGAAGGCGTCCGCGAACACCGGATACGTGTCGTACAACTCGCTGCCCATCGCGAGGCGCTGGGACCCCTGCCCCGCGAAGAGGAACGCCGTGCGCGCGTCGCGTCGTGCCGTGCCCGTCGCCGCGTTCACCGCCTCCTCACCGGAAGCGACCGCCCCCAGTCCCCGCAGCAACTCGGCGCGCCCGGAGCCCCAGACGACCGCGCGGTGCTCGAACAGCGACCGCGACCGCACCAGAGCACCGCCGACCTCGGCGACACCCAGCGCCTCGTCACCCGCCACGAACTCCGCCAGCCGCCCGGCCTGGGCCCGCAACGCCCCGCCCGTACGGCCCGACACCACCCACGGCACCACACCACCACCGACCGGCTCCGGTTGCGGTTGCTGCTCCGGCTCGGGCTCCGCCACGACAGGCGGCTCCTCCAGCACCACATGCGCGTTCGTCCCGCTCAGACCGAACGACGACACACCCGCACGACGCGCCCGCCCTTCCCTGCGCGGCCAGTCGGCGCTGTCAGCGAGGAGTTCCACCGCACCGGCCGACCAGTCCACGTGCGACGACGGCTCGTCCACATGCAACGTCCGCGGCAGCACACCGTGCCGCAACGCCAGCACCATCTTGATCACACCCGCCACACCCGCGGCGGCCTGCGTGTGACCGATGTTCGACTTCACCGACCCCAGCAGCAGCGGCCGTTCACGGTCCTGCCCATAAGCCGCCAGAATCGCCTGCGCCTCGATCGGATCACCCAGCGCCGTACCCGTACCGTGCGCCTCCACCGCGTCCACATCGGAAGGCCGCAACCCGGCACCCGCCAGCGCCTGCCGGATCACCCGCTGCTGCGAGGGACCGTTCGGCGCCGTCAGACCATTGGAGGCACCGTCCTGGTTGACCGCCGAACCCGCGACCACCGCCAGGACCGGCCGCCCGGCCGCCCGCGCATCCGACAGCCGCTCCACCAGCACCAGACCAGCACCCTCGGAGAACCCGGCCCCGTCCGCGGCGCCCGAGAACGCCTTGCACCGGCCGTCCGCCGCCAGCCCCCGCTGCCGGCTGAAATCCAGGAACAGACCCGGCGTCGACATCACCGTCACACCACCGGCCAGCGCCAGATCACACTCCCCCGCCCGCAACGCCTGCACCGCCAGATGCAGCGCCACCAGCGCCGAGGAACACGCCGTGTCCACCGTCACCGCAGGCCCTTCCAGACCGAGCGTGTAGGACACCCGGCCGGAGACGATGCTCGCCGCGTTGCCGGTGCCGAGGTGGCCGCCGACGTCCTCGCCGGAGGCGACGAGCAGCGGGGTGTAGTCGTTGCCGTTGGTGCCGGCGAAGACCCCGGTACGGGAGCCGCGCAGAGTGGTCGGGTCGATCCCGGCCCGCTCGAACGCCTCCCACGCCAGCTCCAGCAGCAACCGCTGCTGCGGATCCATCGCCAGCGCCTCACGCGGCGAGACGCCGAAGAAGGCGGGGTCGAACTCGGCCATGTCCCGCAGGAATCCGCCTTCGCGGGCGGTGCAGGTGCCGGGGTGGTCCGGGTCGGGGTGGTAGAGGCCGTCGACGTCCCAGCCACGGTCGGCCGGGAAGGGCGCGATGGCGTCGGTGCCGTCGGCGAGCAGGCGCCAGTAGTCCTCGGGGGTGTCGGCCCCGCCGGGGAAGCGGCAGCTCATCGCGGTGATGACGATCGGGTCGTCGGCGAGGGAGGCGGAGTCGGCCGCGGGCCGCGCGATGGCGGGCAGGCGGTCGTCCTCGGAGGCCGTGCCGAGTTCGCCCAGCAGCATCCGGGCCAGTTCGGCGCAGTTGGGGAAGTCGAAGACCAGGGTGGCCGGCAGACGCATCCCGGTGATCTTGTTCATGCCGTTGCGCAGTTCGACGGCGCTGAGCGAGTCGAAGCCGAGGTCGCTGAAGGCGCGGGTCGGCTCGACCGCCTCGGGCCCGGGGTAGCCGAGCACGGTGGCCACATAGCCGCGGACGACGTCGAGGACGGCGTCCGCCCGTTCGTCGGCGGCGAGACCGGCCAGGTGGCGGCGGAGGGCGGACTGATCGCCGTCGGCGCCGTCACCGAAGGAGTCGCCGGCCGTCGGGCCGGAGGCGGGGTCGCGGACTGGCGCGAGAACGCGCTGGGCGTCGGCCAGTTCACGCAGGAGGGCGCTGGGCCGGGAGCCGGTGAAGGCGGGCGCGAACCGTTCCCAGCCGATGTCGGTCACCGCGAGGTAGGTCTCGCCGTGGTCGAGTGCCTGCTGGAGGGCCTGGCAGGCCAGTTCGGGCCGCATGTCGTACACGCCGTAGCGGCGCAGGCGGTCGCCGACCGCGCCGTCTCCCATGCCGCCGTCGGCCCAGTGGCCCCAGGCGACGGCCGTGGCGGGCAGGCCGAGGGCGCGGCGCTGCTGGGCGAGGGCGTCCAGGAAGGCGTTGCCGGGGGCGTAGTTGCCGAGGCCGGGGCCGCTGATGGTGCCGGACGTCGAGGAGAACAGGACGAAGGCGGACAGGTCGAGACCGGCGGTCAGTTCGTGCAGGTTGACCGCGGCGGTGGCCTTGGTGCGCAGCACGGGGTGCATTCGTCCGGGGTCGAGAGCGTCGATGACGCCGTCGTCGAGGGAGCCGGCGATGTGCAGTACGGCGTCGAGCGGGTGTTCCTCGGGGATCGCGTCGATCAGCTCGCGCAGTGCGTCGCGGTCGGCGACGTCGCAGGCGGCGAGGGTGACGCGGCCGGCGCCGAGGACGGTCAGTTCTGCCGACAGTTCGGCGGCGCCGGGCGCGTCGGCGCCCCGGCGGCTGGTGAGCAGCAGGTGTTCGGCGCCGAGGGAGGCGAGCCAGCGGGAGATGTGTCCGCCGACCGCGCCGGTGCCGCCGGTGATCAGGACGGTGCCGCGGGGGCGCCAGCTCTCGCCGGGCGGTGTGGCGCCGTCGAGCGGGGCGCGCAGCAGACGGCGGCCGTAGGTGCCGGAGGCGCGGACGGCGGTCTGGTCCTCGCCGTCGGGCCGGGCGAGCAGGGCGCACAGCCGGTCGCCCGCCCTGCGGTCGAGGGCGGCGGGCAGGTCGATCAGGCCGCCCCAGCGGTCGGAGTGTTCGAGGGCGGCGACCCGGCCGAAGCCCCAGACGAGGGCCTGCGGCGCGCCGGCCACGGTCTCCGCGGCGGTGACGGCGACGGCACCGCTGGTGGCGCACCACAGGGGCGCGCCGACGCCGAGGTCACCGAGGGCCTGCAGGAGCGTGAGCGTGCCGGCGAGCCCGGCGGGCACCGACGGGTGGTCGGGATGCGGGGTCTCGTCCAGGGCGAGCAGCGACAGCACTCCGCCGAGGCCGGCCGGTTCCAGGGCGGGCTCGCCGTCCGTGGCGGCGAGCGCGGCGGTCAGCAGGCCGGCCAGCCCCTCGCGGTCGGCGTCGGGGCCGGCGCCGTCGACGGCCGCGACGCGGACGGTGACACCGTGGTCGGCCAGGATCCGCCGGGTGGCGTCCGCCAGGGCGTGGCCGGCGGCGGGCACGACCAGCAGCCAGGTGCCGGACGGGGGCGCGGCCGCGGTGTCCTGGGTGAGCGGGGTCCAGCCGACGGTGTAGCGCCAGCTGTCGACGGTGGACTGCTCCTTGCTGCTGCGCCGCCAGGCGGACAGCGCGGGCAGCACCTCGCGCAGCGGGGTGTCCCCGCCGAGGTCGAGGGTGGCGGCGAGGGAGGCGAGGTCCTCCTCCTCCACCGTCCGCCAGAAGCGGCTCTCCACCTCGTCGGAGACCTTCGTGCCGTCCTCGGCGACGGTGTCCGCGTCCCGCAGTTCGGGCCAGAACTGCAGCCGCTGGAAGGCGTACGTCGGCAGGTCGACCCGGCGGGCGCCGGTCCCGGCGAAGACGCTGGGCCAGTCGACGGTGACGCCCTGGACGTGGGCCTCGGCGAGGGAGGTCAGGAAGCGGTCCAGGCCGCCCTGGTCCCGGCGGAGCGTGCCGAGCACGACGGCGTCGGCGCCGACGTCCTCGACGGTCTCCCGGAGGCCGAACGCGACGACGGGGTGCGGTCCGACCTCGATGAAGGCGCGGTGCCCGGCGGCGAGCAGGCCGCGGACCGCGTCCTCGAAGCGGACGGTCTCCCGCAGGTTGGTGTACCAGTAGGCGGCGTCCAGGACGGTGTCGTCGTCCAGCCAGTCGCCGGTCACCGAGGAGCGGAAGGGGATCTCGGCGGGCGTCGGCCGCAGTCCGGCGAGCGTGTCGAGGACCTGCTCGCGGACGGGTCCGACGTGCGCGGAGTGGCTGCCGTAGTCCACGGCGACCTTGCGGGCCTGGACGCCGTCGCCGGTCAGTGCGGTGAACAGCTCGTCGAGGGCGTCCGCGGCACCGGAGACGACGACCGAGCCGGGGCCGTTGACGGCGGCCACGGAGAGCCGGTCGTCGTACGGCTCCAGCCGGGTGCGCACCTCGTCGGCGGGGAGCGGGACGGACATCATGCCGCCGTCGCCCGCGATGGCGGTGATGGCCCTGCTGCGCAGGGCCGCGACGCGTGCGCCGTCCTCGAGGGACAGGGCGCCGGCGACGACGGCCGCGGCGATCTCGCCCTGGCTGTGGCCGACGACGGCGGCGGGCTCGACGCCGTAGGAGCGCCACAGGTGGGCGAGGGAGACCATGACGGCCCACAGGACGGGCTGGACGACGTCCACCCGGTCGAGGTCGGGGGCGTCCGGGCCGCCGCGCAGGGCGGCCGTCAGCGACCAGTCGACGTACGGCGCGAGCGCCTGCTCGCACTCGGCGATGCGCTGGGCGAACGCGGGTGCGGTGTCGAGCAGTTCACGGCCCATGCCGGGCCACTGGGCGCCCTGGCCGGGGAAGACCAGCACGGGTCCGGTGCCGCGCCGGTCGAGGCCGCGGACGACGTCGCTGACCATGCCGTCCTCGACGAGGTCGCGCAGCCCGCGTCGCAGGCTCTCGTCGTCGGCGGCGAGCACGACCGCCCGCTGTTCGAAGGCGGTGCGGGTGGTGGCCAGGGACAGGCCCAGGTCGGCGAGGCCGAGTCCGGGGTGGTCGCGCAGGTGGGCGAGGAGCCGTCCGGCCTGGGCGCGCAGACCGTCGCCGGTACGGGCGGAGAGGGGGACGAGGACGGGCGTCGGCAGGGGGTCGGCCGTGGCCTGCCCGGTATTGGTCCGCCCGGTCGTGTCGTGCGGGGGCATGTCGTTGAGCGGGGTGTCGTCGGGCGGCGTGTCGTCGGGGGCCTGCTCGATGATGACGTGCGCGTTGGTGCCGCTCATGCCGAACGAGGAGACGCCCGCGCGGCGCGGACGGCCGGTCCGCGGCCACGGCACCGGCTCGTCGAGCAGCCGTACGGTCCCCGCGGACCAGTCGACCTCGGGGGTCGGGGTCTCGGCGTACAGGGTCGCCGGGAGCAGGCCGTTGCGGAGGGCCATGACCATCTTGATCACGCCGCCGACACCGGCGGCGGCCTGGGAGTGGCCGATGTTGGACTTCAGCGAGCCCAGCCAGAGGGGGCGGTCCTCGGTACGGTCCTGGCCGTAGACGGCGATCAGCGCCTGGGCCTCGATCGGGTCGCCCAGCGTCGTACCGGTGCCGTGCGCCTCCACGGCGTCGATGTCGGCCGGGGTGAGCCCGCCCCCGGCCAGCGCGGCGCGGATGACCCGCTGCTGCGAGGGCCCGTTGGGGGCGGTCAGGCCGTTGGAGGCGCCGTCCTGGTTGAGGGCGCTGCCCTGGACGACGGCGAGGACGGGGTGTCCGCTCCGCCGGGCGTCGGACAGCCGCTCCAGCACGACCATGCCGACGCCTTCGGCCCAGCTCGCCCCGTCGGCGTCCGCGGAGAACGGCTTGCAGCGGCCGTCCTCGGCGAGCGCCCGCTGCCGGCTGAACTCGATGAGGGAGCCCGGCGTCGACATGACGGTGACACCGCCGGCCAGCGCGAGATCGCACTCGCCCTGCCGCAGCGACTGCGCCGCGAGGTGCAGGGCCACCAGGGACGAGGAGCAGGCGGTGTCGACGGACAGCGCCGGGCCCTCCAGTCCCAGGGCGTAGGCGATACGGCCGGACAGGACACTCGGCGAGTTGCCGGTGCCGATGTAACCCTCGAAGCTCTCCTTGGCGGCGCCGAGGATGCCGATGTAGTCCTGGTAGGTGACGCCGGCGAAGACACCGGTGAGGCTGCCGCGCCGGGACGCCGGGTCGATGCCCGCCCGCTCCAGTGCCTCCCACGACGTCTCCAGCAGCAGCCGCTGCTGGGGGTCCATCGCCAGTGCCTCGCGCGGGGAGATGCCGAAGAAGCCGGGGTCGAAGTGGCCGGCGTTGTGCAGGAAGCCGCCCTCGCGGGCGTAGCAGGTGCCCGGGTGGTCCGGGTCCGGGTGGTAGAGCGCCGCGAGGTCCCAGCCGCGGTCGGCCGGGAGCGGGGAGATGCCGTCGCCGCGGTCCGCGACGAGGTCCCACAGGTCCTCGGGGCTGGTGATGCCGCCCGGATAGCGGCAGGCCATGCCGACGACCACGATCGGATCGTCGTCGAGCCGGGCGCGGGAGGCCGCGGGCGTCACCGCGTCCGGCCGGCCGCCGAACAGTTCCTCGTCGAGGTGCGCGGCGAGCGCGAGCGGTGTCGGGTGGTCGAAGACCAGGGTGGCCGGCAGCAGGACGCCCAGTTCGGCGCTGAGCTGGTTGCGCAGTTCGACGGCGGTGACGGAGGCGAAGCCGAGGTCCTTGAAGACGCGGGAGGGCTCGACCTCGTCGAGGTCGACGTAGTCCAGCACGGCGGCCACCTTGCGGCGCACCCGGTCGAGCAGCACCCGCCGACGCTCGGCGGCGGACCGCCCGGCGAGCCGGTCCAGCAGGGTCGCTTCCTCGGCCGCGGCACCGGTGTCGGCGGCGCGGCGGCGCACGGTCCGGGCCGGGACGGCGGGACGGGCGGACTCGGCGGCGTCGCCGAACCCGGCCTCCGCGGCCTTGCGGGTGCCGTCCACGGCATCCCTGTCCGTACGGTCCTCGGCAGGGTTGGTGTCGCCGAGATCCCTCGGGGCGGGCGCGCCGGGGGCGGGCCGCAGGCGCAGCGACTCGATGGCGAGCACCGGCTGCCCGGAGGCGTCGGCGGCGTGGAGCGTCACCGCGTCCTCGGCGCATCGGGTCAGCCGGACGCGCAGCGTGGCGGCGCCGTCGGCGAGGAGAGCGGCGCGCTGCCACGCGAAGAGCAGCAGCCCCTCGCCCAGTCCCTCCGGCAGGCCGAGGCCCAGCGGGTGCAGTGCCGCGTCCAGCAGGGCCGGGTGCAGCCCGAAGTGCCGCGCCTGTTCACGTGCCTCCGCATCGAGGGCGACCTCGGCGTACACGTCGTCACCGTGCCGCCATACGGCGGTGAGGGCGCGGAACGCCGGGCCGTACTCCAGACCGGCGTCGGCCGCCAGCCGTTCGTACAGGTCTGCGACGGCGACCGGTTCGGCTCCGGCCGGGGGCCAGACGGCGAAGTCGGCGAAGTCGGCTGCCCGGTCCGTCGCCGGGCCGGCGGGTGCGAGCAGGCCGCCCGCGTGGCGGGTCCACGCGGCGTCGTCGGATTCCGGGTCGTCGGGGCGCGAGTGGACGGCGAGGGCCCGGGTGCCCCGGGCGTCCGGCTCGTCGATACGGACCTGGAGCAGGACCGCACCGCGCTCGGGCACCATGAGGGGTGCCTCCAGGGCGAGTTCGCGGACCTCGTCGCAGCCGACCTGGTCGCCCGCGCGGACGGCGAGTTCCAGGAAGGCGGTGCTGGGCACCACGGCCGCGCCGCCGAGCCGGTGGTCGGCCAGCCAGGGGTGAGAGCGCAGCGACAGCCGGCCGGTGAGCACGACCGCGTCGCTACCCGCGACCGGCACCGCGGCGGCGAGCAGCGGATGGCCGGTGGCGGCGAGACCGAGCGAGGAGGCGTCGCCCGCCGCGGCGGGCACCTCGAGCCAGTAGCGCCTGCGCTGGAAGGCGTAGGCGGGCAGGGAGACGTGCGGCGCCCGGGACAGCGACGGCAGGGCTGCCGTCCAGTCCACGTCGACGCCCCTGGTGAACAGGGCGGAGACGGCCGCCAGCAGGGTCCGCCGCTCGGGACGGTCGTCCCGCAGCGCGGACACCTGCAGACCGTCCGCCGTGGGCAGGCACGACTGGGCGAGCGTGGTGAGCGTGCTGTCGGGGCCGAGTTCGAGGAAACGGGTGACGTTCGCGTCGGCGAGCGCGCGCACGCCGTCGGCGAAGCGGACCGCGTCCCGCACGTGCCGCACCCAGTACTCCGGGGAGGCGAGTTCCTCGACGGTGGCGGGGGCGCCGGTGACGTCGGAGACGACGGCGATGCCCGGCGCCTGGTAGGTGATGCTCTCGGCGACGGCACGGAAGCCGGCGAGCATCGGTTCCATCAGCGGGGAGTGGAAGGCGTGGCTGACCCGAAGCCGCCGGGTGCGCTTGCCCAGCGCCTCGACGGCGGCGGCGATCTCGCGCACCGCGTCCTCGGTGCCGGAGACCACCACGGACAGCGGTCCGTTGACGGCGGCGATGCCGGCCTCGGTCTCCCGGCCCGCCAGCAGCGGCAGCACCTCGTCCTCGGACGCCTGGAGCGACACCATCGCCCCACCGGCCGGCAGCGCCTGCATCAGCCGGCCGCGCGCCGCCACCAGACGGCACGCGTCGGCCAGCGACCACACCCCCGCGACATGGGCGGCGGCCACCTCACCGACGGAGTGACCGAGCAGCACGTCCGGACGCACACCCCACGACTCCAGCAGCCGGAACAGGGCCACTTCCAGCGCGAACAGCGCAGGCTGGGCGTACTCCGTGCGGTTCAGCAGGTCGGCGTCATCACCGAACACCACCTCCCGCAACGGGCGCGGCAGTTCGGTGTCGAGGTGGGCGCACACGGCGTCGAAGGCATCGGCGAAGACCGGGTACTCCTCGTACAACTCCCGTCCCATGCCGAGGCGTTGCGAGCCCTGGCCGGCGAACAGGAATGCCGTACGGCCGTCCTGGAGCACGGAGCCGATGACGGCGCCGTCGGCAGGCTCGCCGTCCGCGACCGTCCGGAGATCGCGCAGCAGGGCCTCGCGGTCCGCGCCCCACACCACGGCCCGGTGCTCGAACGCCGAGCGGGTGCGGACGAGGGAAGCGGCCACCTCGACCGCCGTCGCCTCGGGACGGCCGGTGAGGTGGTCGGCCAGCCGGGCGGCCTGGGCGCGCAGCGCGCCTCGGCTGCGCCCGGAGACCACCCAGGGCAGCACAGTGGTGGGCTCGGAGGGGTCATCGCCGGGCACGGCACCGTCGCGGGACTCTTCGGCGGAGGGCTGCCCGAGGGCCGGCCCCTCAAGGGCGGGCTTCGGCGGAGCGGGCTGTTCCAGGATGACGTGGGCGTTGGTGCCGGACACCCCGAAGGCCGACACACCGGCCCGCCGCGGACGTCCCTCGGCCTGCGGCCACGCGGTGTTCTCCGTCAGCAGCCGCACCTCGCCGGCCGACCAGTCGACATGGCTCGACGGCTGTTCGGCGTGCAGGGTGCGCGGCAGCAGGCCGTGGTTCATGGCCAGCACCGTCTTGATGATGCCGGCGACACCGGCGGCGGCCTGGGTGTGGCCGATGTTGGACTTCAACGAGCCGAGCCACAGGGGCTGTTCGCGGTCCTGCCCGTAGGCGGCGAGCAGGGCCTGGGCCTCGATCGGGTCACCGAGTCTGGTGCCCGTGCCGTGCGCCTCCACCGCGTCGACGTCGGCGGGGTTCAGCCCGGCCCCGGCCAGCGCCTGACGGATGACCCGCTGCTGGGCAGGGCCGTTGGGGGCGGTCAGGCCGTTGCTGGCGCCGTCCTGGTTGACGGCGGAACCGGCGACCACGGCCAGCACCTGGTGCCCGTTGCGGCGGGCGTCGGAGAGCCGCTCGACGACGAGCACACCGACCCCCTCGGCCCAGCCGGTGCCGTCGGCCTCCTCGGAGAACGCCTTGCACCGGCCGTCCGCCGCAAGACCGCCCTGCGAGCTGAACTCGACGAACGCCCCGGGGTCGGCCAGCACCGTCACACCGCCGACCAGCGCCAGATCGCACTCGGCGGACCGCAGCGACTGCGCCGCCAGGTGCAGCGCCACGAGGGAGGACGAGCACGCCGTGTCGATGGTCACGGCGGGGCCCTCGAAGCCGAAGGTGTAGGCGACGCGGCCGGAGACCACGCTGCCGGCGACACCCGTCAGAAGCTGCCCGCCGAGCCCCTCGGGCACCTCACGGAGTCCCGCGCCGTATCCGGAACTGCCGGCGCCGACGAACACACCCGTGCGGCTGCCGTGCAGTGCGCCGGGCCTGATCGCCGCGTGTTCCAGTGCTTCCCAGGACGTCTCCAGCAACAGTCGCTGCTGCGGGTCGACGGCGAGGGCCTCGCGGGGCGAGATGCCGAAGAAGACGGGGTCGAACTGCCCGGCGTCGTAGAGGAATCCGCCCGCGCGGGTGTGGCTGCGGCTCCGGCCGCCGTCCGCGGTGCCGTGCAGGGCGTCGAGGTCCCAGCCCCGGTCGGTGGGGAAGTCGGAGATGGCGTCGGTGCCTTCGGTGACCAGCCGCCACAGGTCGTCCGGGCCCTCGACCCGGCCCGGCAGCCGGCAGGCCATCCCGACGATGACGACCGGGTCGTCCGTCGTGGCGGTCAGGGCCGGAACCGGCGGCAGCGCGTCCGACCCCGGGTCGCCGTCCGCGAACAGCTCCTGCCGCAGCAGTCGTACGAGAGCCGTCGGCGTCGGATGGTCGAAGACGAGGGTGCTGGGCAGCTTCAGGCCGGTCTCGGCGGCGAGCCGGTTGCGCAGTTCGACGGCGGTGAGGGAGTCGAAGCCCAGATCCCGGAAGGACCGCGTGGCCTCCACCGCCGAGGGGTCGGCGTGACCGAGCACCGCCGCGACCCCGGCGAGGACCGACTCCAGCAGGGCACGGTCGCGTTCGGCCGCGGGCAGTCCGGCGAGCCGGTCGCCCAGCGCCGAGCCGGCCGGTGCACCGGCGAGGGTGTCCGCCGTGGTGGTGAGGGCGGTGTGGGCTTCGGGAAGACCGGCCAGCAACGCGCTGGGACGCACGCTCGTGTACGCCGGAGCGAACCGCTCCCACTCCACGTCCGCCACGACCACCACCGCGTCTCCGCCGGCCACCACATGCCCCAGCTCCCGCACCGCACGCCGCGGATCCAGCGCCACCAGACCCCGCCGCCGCAACGCCTCCACCGCCAGCCCACCAGCCGCCATCCCCCCACCGGCCCACGGACCCCACGCCACCGACGTCCCCGCAAGCCCCCGCGCCCGACGCGCCTCCACCAACGCATCCAACGCCGCGTTCGCCGCCGCATACCCCGCCTGCCCCCCACTGCCCCACACACCGGCAATCGAGGAGAACACCACGAACGCATCCAGCGCACGATCCCCCAGCACCGCATCCAGATGCACCGCACCAGCGACCTTCCCCGACCACACCGCGGCCAGATCCCCCGCCGACACCTCCCCCAACGGCACATTCACCACCGCACCCGCCGCATGCACCACCGCATCCACCGGATACTCCGCCAACAACCCCTCCACCACCGCACGGTCAGCGACATCACACGCCTCCACACTCACCCGCACACCCAGCCCCACCAACTCCTCCCGCAACTCCACCGCACCCGGCGCCTCCAACCCCCGACGGCTCACCAGCACCACATGCCCAGCCCCCTCCGCCGCCACCCACCGCGCCACCCGCGCACCCAACACACCCGTACCACCCGTGATCAACACCGTCCCCCGCGGACACCAACCCGCATCCCCACCACCAGCACGCACCCGCTCCAAACGACGCCCGAACACACCCGACCCACGCACCGCCACCTGATCCTCAACACCCACACCCGCCAGAACCGCCACCAGTCGGCCTGCCGTGCGGCGGTCGATCGTGGCGGGGAGGTCGACCAGACCGCCCCAGCGGCCGGGCGCCTCAAGGGCGGCCACCCGGCCGAGCCCCCAGACCGCGCCCTGCGACACGTCGACGGCGCCGTCCGAACGGCCCACGGCCACCGCGCCCCGGGTCAGCACCCACAGCGGAGCCGTCACACCCGCATCGCCCAGGGCCTGCACCAGCGCCAGCGAACCCGACACACCCACCGGCACGCCGTCCTCGGACACCTCGTCCGAGAAGGCCGGCAACGACACCACACCCGCCACCGGCGGCAGGTCCTTCAGCCTGGCGGCGAGCAGCGCCCGCTCCACGGTCCCCTCGTGCACGATCCGCTCCACCTCGGCACCACGGGCCGCCAGAGCGTCGAGCACCGACCGGGCCCACACGTCCCCGGCGAGACCGGCCGGTTCGACCACCAGCCACCGGCCGGACAGAGTCGCGGAGCCGGAGACGTCGGCCAGCGGCCGCCAGCCGACCCGGTACCGGCAGCGGTCCGCCTCGGCCTGTTCCTGGCTCTGCCGCCGCCAGGAGGTCAGCGCGGGCAGCACCGCCCCCACGACCTCCTCCCCCAGCTCCAGCGCACCCGCCAGAGCCCCCAGATCCTCCCGCTCGACCGCCTCCCAGAACCGCGCGTCGACCTCGCTCCCCGCAACCGGCTCCCGACGCACGACCTCCGGCCAGTACCGCTGGTGCTGGAAGGCATACGTCGGCAGCTCCGCCGACCGCGCGGCGGGGATGAGCGCCGACCAGTCCGCCTCCGCGCCACGGGTGAAGACGGCGGCGACGGCGGCGACCATCGCCCCGGCCTCCGCCCGGCCCTTGCGCAACACCGGTACGAACAGGTGTCCTTCGTCGGCGACACAGTCCTGGGCGAGCGTGGCGAGGGTGCCGTCGGGGCCGAGTTCGAGGTACCGGGTGACGGTCTGCTCGGCGAGGGTGGCCACGGCGTCGGCGAAGCGGACGGTACGGCGGACGTGCTCCACCCAGTAGTCCGGCGAGGTCAGCTCGTCGGTGACCGGAGCGCCGGTCACCGTGGAGACGACGGGCAGCTCAGGACGCTCGTGGGAGAGGTCTTCCACGACCGCCCGGAAGTCGTCGAGCATCGGTTCCATCAGCGGCGAGTGGAAGGCATGGCTCACCCGCAGCGCCGTGACCTTGCGGCCCTGACCACGGAAGCGCTCCGCGATCTCCTCGACCGCCTCGGCGGCACCCGAGATCACCACCGCACGCGGACCGTTGACCGCGGCGACGCCCACCTCGTCACCGAGCAGAGGCAGCACCTCGTCCTCGGACGCCTGCACCGCCACCATCGCACCGCCGGCCGGCAGCGCCTGCATCAGCCGGCCCCGCGCCACCACCAGACGGCACGCGTCCGCCGGCGACCACACCCCCGCCACATACGCCGCCGCGATCTCACCGATCGAGTGACCGGCCAGCACGTCCGGACGCACACCCCACGACTCCACCAACCGGAACAACGCCACCTCGAAGGCGAACAGCGCCGGCTGCGCATACTCCGTACGGTTCAGTACGTCGGCCTCGTCACCGAAGACCACCTCACGCAACGGGCGCGGCAGTTCGGTGTCCAGGTGGGCGCACACGGCGTCGAAGGCGTCCGCGAAGACCGGGTACTCCTCGTACAACTCCCGTCCCATGCCGAGACGTTGCGATCCCTGACCGGCGAACAGGAAAGCCGTACGGCCCCCTTCACCGACCTCGCCCGTCACCACACCGGCAGCCGACTCACCGGCCGCCACCGCCTCCAGACCGCCCAGCAACTCCCCTCGGTCAGCGCCGAGCACCACGGCCCGGTGCTCGAACACCGAACGCGACCGGACCAAAGACCCAGCGATACTCGCGACATCCACCGCACCGACGCCGGCCACGAACTCCGCCAGCCGACCGGCCTGCTCCCGCAGCGCGGCCCGGCTGCGCGCCGACACCACCCACGGGACAACGGAGGACACCGGCACATCGGCACCAGGGACAGCGGGATCGCCCTCAACAACCGGCTGCTCCAGGATGACGTGCGCATTCGTGCCGGAGACACCGAACGCCGACACACCTGCCCGGCGTACACGCCCCGCCTCGGGCCACTCCTGCTCCTGGGTGAGCAGTTCGACGGCACCGGCCGACCAGTCCACGTGCGACGACGGCGCGTCCACGTGCAGGGTGCACGGGAGGAGGCCGTGGTTCATGGCCAGCACCATCTTGATCACACCCGCCACCCCGGCAGCGGCCTGGGTGTGCCCGATGTTCGACTTCACCGACCCCAGCCACAAAGGCCGTTCACGGTCCTGGCCATACGTCGCGATCAACGCCTGCGCCTCGATCGGGTCACCCAGCGCCGTACCCGTGCCATGCGCCTCCACCGCGTCGACGTCAGCCGGTTCAAGTCCACCGGCCGCCAACGCGGCCCGGATCACCCGCTGCTGGGAAGGCCCGTTCGGAGCCGTCAGACCATTCGACGCACCGTCCTGGTTGACCGCGCTGCCACGGACCAACGCCAGTACCCGGTGCCCGTTGCGCCGGGCGTCCGACAGCCGCTCCACCACCAGCACACCGACACCCTCACCCCACCCCGTACCGTCCGCACCCTCCGCGAACGCCTTGCACCGGCCGTCCACCGCAAGCCCCCGCTGCCGCGAGAACTCCACGAACGCCCCCGGCGTCGACATCACCGTCACCCCACCCGCCAACGCCAGATCACACTCACCACCCCGCAGCGCCTGCACCGCCAGGTGCAGGGCGACCAGCGACGACGAGCAGGCGGTGTCCACCGTCACCGCGGGGCCTTCCAGCCCCAGCACGTACGACACCCGCCCCGACAGCACCGACGCCGCGTTGCCCGTGCCCACATGCCCCTCGAAGTCCTCACCCGAAGCCAGCAGCAGACCCGTGTAATCCTGACCGTTCGTCCCCGCGAACACCCCCGTCCGGCTCCCCCGCAGCCCACCCGGAGCGATCCCCGCCCGCTCCAGCGCCTCCCACGACGACTCCAGCAACAACCGCTGCTGCGGATCCGTCGCCAACGCCTCCCGCGGACTCATCCCGAAGAACCCCGCGTCGAAACCACCCACACCCTCGAGGAAGGCACCCACGTCGACGAGCGTGGTTCCGGGACGCTCGCCCTCCGGGTCGTACAGGGCGGTGAGGTCCCAGCCCCGGTCGGCCGGGAACGGGCCCACCGCGTCCGCGCCCTCGGACAACAGCCGCCACAGACCCTCCGGATCCCGCACCCCACCCGGGAACCGGCACGCCATCCCGACGATCACCACCGGATCGTCCCCGGCGACCACAGCCGCGGGAGCCTGCGGAACGGCCTCCGCCTCGGCCGCATCGCCCAGCAGTTGCTCCCGCAGGTGCCGCGCGAGCGCCATCGGCGTCGGATAGTCGAACACCACCGTGGCGGCCAGGCCGGTGACACCCGTGAGGGCGGTGAGACCGTTGCGGAGTTCGACCGCGATCAGGGAGTCGACGCCCAGGTCACGGAAGGCACGCTCGGCCGGTACGGCGGCCGCGCCCGCGTAGCCGAGGACGGCGGCGGCGCAGGACTGCACCGTCTCCAGCAGGACGCGGTCCTGTTCGGCGGGGGTGAGCCCGATGAGCCGGCCGAGCAGTCCGGCGCGGTCGTCGACCGTGCTGCGCCCGGATCCCGGGGTGGCGGCCTCCAGGGCCGCGCGGGCCTCGGGCAGCGAGGCGATCAGCGGGTTCGGGCGCGTCAGGGTGAGGGCAGGTGCGAAGTCCGCCCAGTCGAGGTCGGCGACGACGACGGCGGGTGTGTCGGACGCCACCGCGCGAGCGAGGACGTTCGTGGCCGCCTCGGCGTTGAGGGGGAGGACGCCGCCTCGGCGCATCCGCGAGGCGGAGCGGGTCTCTTCGGCCATGCCGCCGTCGGCCCAGGGACCCCAGGCGATCGAGGTGGCGGGCAGCCCGGCCGCCCGGCGCCGCTCGGCGAGCGTGTCGAGGAAGGCGTTGGCCGCCGCGTAGTTGCCCTGGCCCGCCGCTCCGATGCTTCCCGCGAAGGAGGAGAAGAGGACGAAGGCGTCCAGGTCGCGGTCACGGGTGAGTTCGTCCAGGTGCAACGCGCCCAGCGCCTTCGCCCGCAACACCGTCGCGAACCGCTCCGGCGTCAACGCGTCGATCACACCGTCATCCAGCACACCCGCCGTATGCACCACCGCATCCACCGCATACTCCGCCAGCACACCCGCCAACGCCTCACGATCAGCCGCATCACACGCCACGACCGACACCCCCACCCCCAACCCCACCAACTCGTCCCGCAACTCCACCGCACCCGGCGCCTCCAGCCCCCGACGACTGGTCAGCACCACATGCCCGGCACCCTCCGCCGCCACCCACCGCGCCACCCGCGCACCCAACACACCCGTACCACCCGTGATCAACACCGTCCCCCGCGGACACCAACCCGCATCCCCACCAACGGGACGCAGCCGCTCCAGCCGACGGCCGAACACACCCGACCCACGCACCGCGATCTGGTCCTCGTCGGCGAGTCCGCCCGAGAGGACCGCGGCGAACCGGTGCGCGGCGCGGCGGTCCAGGACCTCGGGCAGGTCGACCAGACCGCCCCAGCGGTCCGGGTACTCCAGAGCCGCCACCCGGCCCAGACCCCACACCGCACCCTGCACCGGATCCGCCGGACCGTCCGAACGGCCCACCGACACACCACCACACGTCAACACCCACACCCGGCCACCCACACCCGCGTCACCCAGCGCCTGCAGCAGGCAGGCCACCGCGCCGCACGCCTGTACGGCGTCCGTGGAAGCTCCGGCGTCGAGGACGATCCCCGAGACCTCGCCGTCGGAGGCGGCAGCCTCCAACTGAGCTGCGAGGGAGACGCGTTCGGGGGTGGCGGGGAGTTCGACCAGCACGGGGGCGGCGCCGCGTGCGGCGAGCTCCGCCGTGATGGCGTCCGTGGCGGCGTCCTGTGCGGTGCCCTCGGGCCGGAGTACGAGCCACCGGCCGGAGAGCGCGGCGCCGGTCGACGGTTCGAGCGGCTTCCAGTGGGCTCGGTAGAGCCACTGGTCCGCCCGGGAGCGTTCCAGGCGGCGGTGCCGCCAGGACGACAGGGCCGGGACCAGGGGGGTCAGGGACTCCTCGGCGAGCCCCAGTGACTCGGCGAGGGAACCGAGGTCGCCGCTCTCGACGGCGTTCCAGAACTCCGCCTCGGCGGCGCCACCGGCCGGCCGCTCACCGTCCCCTCCGCGGCCCACGGCCGGGCGGCCCTGGTCCGCCAGCCAGTAGCGCTGGTGCTGGAAGGCGTACGTGGGCAGCTCCACCCGGCGTCCGCCGGGCAGGACGGTCTCCCAGGCGACCGTGGCGCCGTGGGCGTGCAGCCGGGAGAGCGCCGTGACGATGCTGTCGGTCTCGTCCCGGTCCTTGCGCAGGACGGGTGTGAACAGGACGCTGTCGCCGTCGGCGGAGTCTGCGGCGGCGACCGCCTCCGGGCAGTGCTGGGCCAGTGCGGTGAGCGTGCCGTCGGGGCCGAGTTCGAGGTAACGCGTCGTGCCCCGCGCGGCGAGGGTGCGCACGGCGTCGGCGAAGCGGACCGCCTGCCGGACGTGTCGCACCCAGTGGTCCGGGGAGTGCAGTTCCTCGGCCGTGGCGGCCGTGCCCGTGAGGGTGGAGACGATCGGGATGTTCGGTTCCGCGTATGCGAGGCTCTCGGCCACGGCCCGGAAGTCGTCGAGCATCGGGTCCATCAGCGGCGAGTGGAAGGCATGGCTCACCCGCAGCGCCGTGACCTTGCGGCCCTGACCACGGAAGCGCTCCGCGATCTCCTCGACCGCCTCGGCGGCACCCGAAATCACCACCGCACGCGGACCGTTGACCGCGGCGACGCCCACCTCGTCACCGAGCAGAGGCAGCACCTCGTCCTCGGACGCCTGCACCGCCACCATCGCCCCGCCGGCCGGCAGCGCCTGCATCAGCCGACCCCGCGCCACCACCAGACGGCACGCGTCCGACAACGACCACACCCCCGCCACATACGCCGCCGCGATCTCACCAATGGAGTGACCGGCCAGCACATCGGGGCGCACACCCCACGACTCCACCAACCGGAACAACGCCACCTCGAAGGCGAACAGCGCCGGCTGCGCATACTCCGTCCGGTTCAGAAGATCCGCGTCCTCACCGAACACGATCTCCCGCAGACCGAACGGCAGCTCCGCGTCGACCGCGTCGAAGGCCTCGGCGAAGACCGGGTGCTCGTCGTAGAGTTCGCGTCCCATGCTCAGCCGCTGGGAGCCCTGTCCCGCGAAGAGGAAGGCCGTACGGCCGTCCGGCTGGGCGGTGCCGGTGACGATGCCCTCGGCTCGGTCACCGGCGGCGAAGGTGGTGAGTGCGTCGAGGAGTCGGGGGTGGTCGGAACCGATGACGGCGGCCCGGTACGGCAGTGCCGACCGGTGCGCGGCGAGCGACCAGGCGACGTCGAGGGGCTCGGCGCCGGGGTGTTCCCGCAGGCGCGCGAGGAGACGGGTGGCCTGGGCGGGCAGGGCTTCGGGGGTACGGGCGGACAGGATCCAGGGCAGTGACCGGGGGGCCTGGCGCGGCAACGTCCGGGAAGCGGCGGACGCGGTGTCGTCGTCAGCGGGTGTTTCAAGGTTCTCGGGGGCTTCCTCCGTGGGTGGCTCCTCGAGGACGGCGTGGGCGTTGGTGCCGCTCACGCCGAAGGCGGACACGGCGGCGCGCCGCGGGCGGCCCTCCTCACCGGTCCACTCCCGCTCCTGTGTCAGCAGCTCGACCGCACCGGCCGACCAGTCCACGTGCGAGGACGGCTCGTCCACATGCAGAGTGCGCGGCAGCAGACCGTGCTGCATCGCCAGCACCATCTTGATCACGCCGGCGACACCGGCCGCCGCCTGCGTGTGCCCGATGTTCGACTTCACCGACCCCAGCCACAAAGGCCGTTCACGATTCTGGCCGTAGGTGGCCAGCAGTGCCTGCGCCTCGATCGGATCACCCAGGGCGGTCCCCGTGCCATGCGCCTCCACCGCGTCCACATCCGCGGCCGACAAGCCCGCACCCGCCAACGCCGCCCTGATCACCCGCTGCTGCGAGGGACCGTTCGGCGCCGTCAGACCGTTCGACGCGCCGTCCTGGTTGACGGCGCTGCCCCGCACCACCGCCAGCACCCGGTGCCCGTTGCGCCGGGCGTCCGACAGCCGCTCCACCAGCAGCATGCCCACGCCCTCGGACCAGCCGGTGCCGTCGGCCTCGTCGGAGAAGGCCTTGCACCGGCCGTCCCCGGCGAGCCCCCGCTGCCGCGAGAACTCCACGAACACACCCGGCGTCGACATCACCGTCACCCCACCGGCCAGCGCCAGATCGCACTCACCACCCCGCAGCGCCTGCACCGCCAGATGCAACGCCACCAACGACGACGAACACGCCGTGTCCACCGTCACCGCGGGACCTTCCAGGCCGAGCGCGTACGAGACGCGACCGGAGACCACGGAGGTGGAGTTGCCGGTGAGCAGGTGGCCGCGTACGTCATCGGGGATGTCGCCGAGGCCGGCGCCGTACTCCTGGTTGCTGCATCCGACGAAGACGCCGGCACGGCCGCCCCGGGCCGACTCGGGGTCGATGCCGGCGTGTTCGAACGCCTCCCAGGACGTCTCCAGCAGCAGCCGCTGCTGGGGGTCCATCGCTACGGCCTCGCGCGGCGAGATCCCGAAGAACGCGGGGTCGAAGTCGCCGGCGTCGTGGACGAAGCCGCCCTCACGGGCGTAACTGCCGTCCACGCGCCGGGCTTCCGGGTCGTAGAGCGCCTCGGCGTCCCAACCGCGGTCCGTGGGCCATGCGGAGATGGCGTCGGTGCCGTCGGCCAGCAGCTGCCAGTAGTCCTGAGGCGACCGTACCCCGCCGGGGAACCGGCAGCTCATCCCGACGATCGCGATGGGCTCGTCCTCGCGGGCCTCCAGCTCCTGGAGCCGCCGACGCGTCTCGGCCAGGTCGGCGGTGACCCACTTGAGGTAGTCCCGGAGCTTGTCTTCATTCGCCATTGGAACTTGCCCCATACGTCGTATCGGTAGGAACGATTCGGCCTGCTGTGACGCGGGCGCTCAGGACCGGCCGAGTTCCCGGTTGATGAAGTCGAAGATCTCGTCGTCCGAGGCCGCCTCGAGGTGCTGGGTGACGGAGGCTTTGGGATCGTCCTCGCTCTGATCACCCAGCTCGGTCAGCATGCTGCGCAGGCGCGCCTTCGCGAGAGTCCTGGCGCTGTTATCTGGGGAAAGCCTTGAAATCGTGGCGGCCAGCCGGTCCAGCTCGGCCGCGAGGACGGTCTCCGGCTCCGCCTCCTCGGTGCCGAACAGCTCGGCGTCGAGGAAGGCGGCCAGATGGCGGGGGGTCGGGTAGTCGAAGACGAGGGTGCTGGGCAGCTTCAGGCCGGTCTCGGCCGCGAGCCGGTTGCGCAGCTCGACGGCGGTCAGGGAGTCGACGCCGAGCTCCCGGAAAGCCTGGCCCGATCCGACGCCGCCGGTGTCGCCGTGTCCCAGTACCTCGGCCGCCCGCCTGCGCACCAGGTCGAGCAGTGCCTGCCCTCGCTCGTCCGCCGACAGCCCGCCCAGCTTCTCCCTCAGCCCGGAGTCGCGTGTGCCGTCCTGCTGCCCGGAGGCCGCCGTGGTGGTGAGCGCGGTGTGGGCTTCGGGAAGACCGGCCAGCAACGCGCTGGGACGCACGCTCGTGTACGCCGGAGCGAACCGCTCCCACTCCACGTCCGCCACGACCACCACCGCGTCTCCGCCGGCCACCACATGCCCCAGCTCCCGCACCGCACGCCGCGGATCCAGCGCCACCAGACCCCGCCGCCGCAACGCCTCCACCGCCAGCCCACCAGCCGCCATCCCCCCACCGGCCCACGGACCCCACGCCACCGACGTCCCCGCAAGCCCCCGCGCCCGACGCGCCTCCACCAACGCATCCAACGCCGCGTTCGCCGCCGCATACCCCGCCTGCCCCCCACTGCCCCACACACCGGCAATCGAGGAGAACACCACGAACGCATCCAGCGCACGATCCCCCAGCACCGCATCCAGATGCACCGCACCAGCGACCTTCCCCGACCACACCGCGGCCAGATCCCCCGCCGACACCTCCCCCAACGGCACATTCACCACCGCACCCGCCGCATGCACCACCGCATCCACCGGATACTCCGCCAACAACCCCTCCACCACCGCACGGTCAGCGACATCACACGCCTCCACACTCACCCGCACACCCAGCCCCACCAACTCCTCCCGCAACTCCACCGCACCCGGCGCCTCCAACCCCCGACGGCTCACCAGCACCACATGCCCAGCCCCCTCCGCCGCCACCCACCGCGCCACCCGCGCACCCAACACACCCGTACCACCCGTGATCAACACCGTCCCCCGCGGACACCAACCCGCATCCCCACCAACGGGACGCAGCCGCTCCAGACGACGGCCGAACACACCCGACCCACGCACCGCCACCTGATCCTCATCACCCACACCCGCCAGAACCGCCACCAGGGCGTTCCCGGTGGTGTCGTCGAGGACGGCCGGGAGGTCGACCAGACCGCCCCAGCGGCCAGGCGCCTCAAGGGCGGCCACCCGGCCGAGCCCCCAGACCGCGCCCTGCGACACGTCGACGGCGCCGTCCGAACGGCCCACGGCCACCGCGCCCCGGGTCAGCACCCACAACGGAGCCGTCACACCCGCGTCACCCAGGGCCTGCACCAGCGCCAGCGAACCCGACACACCCACCGGCACGCCGTCCTCGGACACCTCGTCCGAGAAGGCCGGCAGCGACACCACACCCGCCACCGGCAGTACGTCCTTCAGTCGGGCGGCGAGCAGCGCCCGGTCCGCGCGCGGGTCGCACGTCCAGCATTCGACATCCGCGCCCGCCGCGGTCAGGGCGTCCCGTACCGAGGCGACCCAGGGGTCCGCGTCGAGGCCGTCCGGTACGACAGCCAGCCAACGGCCCGCCAGTGCCACATCGCGCGGGATGCCGGCCACCGGCGCCCAGTGCACCCGGTACCGGCAGCGGTCCGCCTCGGCCTGTTCCTGGCTCTGCCGCCGCCAGGAGGTCAGCGCGGGCAGCACCGCCCCCACGACCTCCTCCCCCAGCTCCAGCGCACCCGCCAGAGCCCCCAGATCCTCCCGCTCGACCGCCTCCCAGAACCGCGCGTCGACCTCGCTCCCCGCAACCGGCTCCCGACGCACGACCTCCGGCCAGTACCGCTGGTGCTGGAAGGCATACGTCGGCAGTCCGATGTTTCCGACACCGCCGTCGCCCAGCATCCGCGACCAATCGACGGTTCCGCCGGACACGAAGACGCCGGCCGGCGCGGACAGCAGCGACCTCGTCTCGGGCCGGTCCTTGCGCAGAGCGGTCACGAAGACCGGCGGATCACGGTCGACCCTGCTCTCGCCGTCCGCGACAGCCTGGGCCAGGGCGGTGAGCGTGCCGTCCGGGCCGAGTTCGAGGAAGCAGCGGACGCCGTCCTGCCCGTCCAGGGTGCGTACAGCGGCGGCGAAGCGCACCGTCGCACGAACGTGCTCCACCCAGTAGTCCGGCGAGGTCAGCTCCTCGGCGGCGGCCGCGCCGGTGACCGTCGAGACGATCGGTATCCGCGGCTGCTCGTAGGACAGGCTGTCGGCCACCTTGCGGAAGTCGTCGAGCATCGGTTCCATCAGCGGCGAGTGGAAGGCATGGCTCACCCGCAGCGCCGTGACCTTGCGGCCCTGGCCACGGAAGCGGTCCGCGATCTCCTCGACAGCCTCGGCAGCGCCCGAAATCACCACCGCACGCGGACCGTTGACCGCGGCGACGCCCACCTCGTCACCGAGCAGAGGCAGCACCTCGTCCTCGGACGCCTGCACCGCCACCATCGCACCGCCGGCCGGCAGCGCCTGCATCAGCCGACCCCGCGCCACCACCAGACGGCACGCGTCCGACAGCGACCACACCCCCGCCACATACGCCGCCGCGATCTCACCGATCGAGTGACCGGCCAGCACATCGGGGCGCACACCCCACGACTCCACCAACCGGAACAACGCCACCTCGAGAGCGAAGAGCGCGGGCTGGGCGTACTCCGTACGGTTCAGAAGATCCGCGTCCTCACCGAACACAACGTCGAGCAGGGGAAGTTCGAGTTGCGGGTCCAGGTGGGCGCACACGGCGTCGAAGGCGTCCGCGAAGACCGGGTACTCCTCGTACAACTCCCGTCCCATGCCGAGACGTTGCGACCCCTGACCGGCGAACAGGAAAGCCGTACGGCCCCCTTCACCGACCTCGCCCGTCACCACACCGGCAGCCGACTCACCGGCCGCCACCGCCTCCAGACCGCCCAGCAACTCCCCTCGGTCAGCGCCGAGCACCACGGCCCGGTGCTCGAACACCGAACGCGACCGCACCAAAGACCCAGCGATACTCGCGACATCCACCGCACCGACGCCGGCCACGAACTCCGCCAGCCGACCGGCCTGCTCCCGCAGCGCGGCCCGGCTGCGCGCCGACACCACCCACGGGACAACGGAGGACACCGGCACATCGGCACCCGAAGAGACGGAAAGCTCCTCGCCGACGGGCTGTTCGAGCACGACATGGGCGTTGGTGCCGCTCACGCCGAAGGCGGACACGGCGGCGCGCCGCGGCCGGCCCTCCTCGCCGCCCCACTCCTGCTTCTGCGTGAGCAGTTCGACCGCACCGGCCGACCAGTCCACGTGCGACGACGGCGCGTCCACATGCAGAGTGCGCGGCAGCAGACCGTGCTGCATCGCCAGCACCATCTTGATCACACCCGCCACCCCGGCAGCGGCCTGGGTGTGCCCGATGTTCGACTTCACCGACCCCAGCCACAAAGGCCGTTCACGGTCCTGGCCATACGTCGCGATCAACGCCTGCGCCTCGATCGGGTCACCCAGCGCCGTACCCGTGCCATGCGCCTCCACCGCGTCGACATCGGCCGGTTCAAGTCCACCGGCCGCCAACGCGGCCCGGATCACCCGCTGCTGGGAAGGCCCGTTCGGAGCCGTCAGACCATTCGACGCACCGTCCTGGTTGACCGCGCTCCCCCGCACCACCGCCAGCACCCGATGACCATGACGCCGCGCATCCGACAGCCGCTCCACCACCAGCACACCGACACCCTCACCCCACCCCGTACCGTCCGCACCCTCCGCGAACGCCTTGCACCGGCCGTCCACCGCAAGCCCCCGCTGCCGCGAGAACTCCACGAACGCCCCCGGCGTCGACATCACCGTCACCCCACCCGCCAACGCCAGATCACACTCACCACCCCGCAGCGCCTGCACCGCCAGATGCAAGGCAACCAGCGACGACGAACACGCCGTGTCCACCGTCACCGCGGGCCCCTCCAGCCCCAGCACGTACGACACCCGCCCCGACAGCACCGACGCCGCGTTGCCCGTGCCCACATGCCCCTCGAAGTCCTCACCCGAAGCCAGCAGCAGACCCGTGTAATCCTGACCGTTCGTCCCCGCGAACACCCCCGTCCGGCTGCCCCGCAGCCCACCCGGAGCGATCCCCGCCCGCTCCAGCGCCTCCCACGACGACTCCAGCAACAACCGCTGCTGCGGATCCGTCGCCAACGCCTCCCGCGGACTCATCCCGAAGAACCCCGCGTCGAAACCACCCACACCCTCGAGGAAGGCACCCACGTCCACATAGCTCGTGCCCCTCCGTTCGGCGTCGGGGTCGTACAGGGCGGTGAGGTCCCAGCCCCGGTCGGCCGGGAACGGGCCCACCGCGTCCGCGCCCTCGGACAACAGCCGCCACAGACCCTCCGGATCCCGCACCCCACCCGGGAACCGGCACGCCATCCCGACGATCACCACCGGATCGTCCCCGGCGACCACGGCCGCGGGAGCCTGCGGAACGGCCTCCGCCTCGGCCGCATCGCCCAGCAGTTGCTCCCGCAGGTGCCGCGTGAGCAGTACCGGTGTCGGATAGTCGAACACCAGCGTGGCGGCCAGGGGGACGCCGGTCGCCATGGCGAGAGTGCCGCGGAGTTCGACCGCGGTGAGGGAGTCGACGCCCAGGTCGCGGAAGGCACGCTCGGCCGGTACGGCGGCCGCGCCCGCGTAGCCGAGGACGCCGGCGGCGCAGAAGCGGACGACTTCGAGGAGCACGCGTTCCTGTTCGGCGGGGGTGAGCCCGATGAGCTGGTCCCGCAGTACGGAGCCGTCTCCCCGGCCGAAGCGTTCGGAGGCGGCCCCGGCGTTCTCGACGGCCGCGCGTGCCTCGGGCAGGGACTCGATCAGCGGGCTGGGGCGTGTGATCGTGAAGGCGGGCGCGAACTCGGCCCAGTGGATGTCCGCGACCATGACGACCGGCCGGGGCTCGGCGACGGCACGGTGCAGGGCCAGTACGCCGAGAGCGGGCTGGAGCGGCAGGACTCCGCCGCGGTGCATGCGCCAGTGCACGACCTCTTCGTCGGCCATGCCGCCGTCGGCCCACGGACCCCACACGATCGAGGTGGCGGGCAGCCCGGCCGCCCGGCGCCGCTGGGCGAGCGTGTCGAGGAAGGCGTTGGCGGAGGCGTAGTTGCCCTGGCCGGTGGTGCCGAGGGTGCCGGAGATGGAGGAGAAGAGGACGAAGGCGTCCAGGTCGCGGTCACGGGTGAGTTCGTCCAGGTGCAACGCGCCCAGCGCCTTCGCCCGCAACACCGTCGCGAACCGCTCCGGCGTCAACGCGTCGATCACACCGTCATCCAGCACACCCGCCGTATGCACCACCGCATCCACCGCATACTCCGCCAGCACACCCGCCAACGCCTCACGATCAGCCGCATCACACGCCACGACCGACACCCCCACCCCCAACCCCACCAACTCGTCCCGCAACTCCCCCGCACCCGGCGCCTCCAGCCCCCGACGACTGGTCAGCACCACATGCCCGGCACCCTCCGCCGCCACCCACCGCGCCACCCGCGCACCCAACACACCCGTACCACCGGTGATCAACACCGTCCCCCGCGGACACCAACCCGCATCCCCACCAACGGGACGCACCCGCTCCAGCCGACGGCCGAGGACGCCGGAGGGCCGGAGAGCCACCTGGTCCTCGGTGCCGCCGCCGAACAGCACTCCCATGAGCCGGGTGACGGCGCGGCGGTCCAGGACCTCGGGCAGGTCGACCAGACCGCCCCAGCGGTCCGGGTACTCCAGAGCCGCCACCCGGCCCAGACCCCACACCGCACCCTGCACCGGATCCGCCGGACCGTCCGAACGGCCCACCGACACACCACCACACGTCAACACCCACACCCGGCCACCCACACCCGCGTCACCCAGCGCCTGCAGCAGGCAGGCCACCGCGGAGGGGCCGAGCGGCAGGCCGTCGGCGTCGGCTCCGGCGAGTTGGGCGAAGGCCAGTACGCCCTCGACGGGGCGGCCCTCCGTGGCGTCCCGCAGTCGGTCGGCGAGGGCGGCGCGGTCGGTGCGGGCGAGACCGGGGACGAGGGTGACCCGGTCGGGCCCGCCGAGCGCCGTGGTGAGGGTGGTGACCGCCTGGTCGTCGCCGTCCCGTGCGTCCGGGAGGAGGAGCAGCCAGCGGGCTTCGGTGGCGGCCGGGGCGGTGGCCGGTTCGACGGCGGCGGGCTTCCACACCACCTCGTAGGAGAGCGCTTCGACGGCGGTCTCCTGCTGCTGCCGCCTGCGCCAGGTGGCCAGCGCCGGGACGACCGCGCCGATCTCCTCGGCCGGCAGCCCCAGTGTCTGTGTCAGGGCGTCGACGTCCTCGCACTCGACGGCTTCCCAGAAGCGGTCGTCGGCGGTGTCCGCCGCGGTCCGGGCGGACGTCTCGGCCGTGCGCACGGCGGCGGTGCCGTGGTCTAGCCAGTAGCGTTCGTGCTGGAAGGCGTAGGTCGGCAGGTCCACCGCGCGGGTGGCCGGGGCGGCGCCGAGCGCCGGGATCCAGTCGACGTCGACGCCATGGACGTACAGCCGGGCCAGGGCCCCGTACAGACCGGGGACCTCGGGGCGGTCCTTGCGCAGCGCGGGTACCAGGAGCGGGCCGGGGACCGCGGCCGGGCCGTCGGACAGGCAGGTGCGGGCGAGGGCGGTGAGGGTGCCGTCGGCACCGAGTTCGAGGTAGCGGGTGACGCCCTGCTCGCGCAGGCGGCGTACGTCGTCGGCGAAGCGTACGGGCTGCCGGATGTGGGCCGCCCAGTAGCCGGCCGCGCACAGTTCGGCGGGATCGGCCAGCGCGCCGGTGACCTCGGAGACGACGGGGATCTGCGGACGGTGGTAGGTGAGGCCTTCGGCGACGCGCAGGAAGTCCCCCAGCATGGGCTCCATCAGCGGCGAGTGGAAGGCGTGGCTGACCCGCAACGCGGTGGTCCTGCGGCCGAGGTCGCGGAAGTGTCCGGCGATCCGGGACACGCAGTCCTCTCCGCCGGAGATGACGACGGACTGCGGTCCGTTGACGGCGGCGATACCGGCCTCTGCCTCCCGCCCGGCCAGCAAGGGCAGCACCTCCTCCTCCGCGGCCTGCAGCGCGACCATGGCGCCGCCCTCGGGCAGCGCCTGCATGAGCCGTCCGCGGGCCGCGACCAGGCGGCAGGCGTCGTCCAGGGACCACACTCCGGCGACATAGGCCGCCGCCAGTTCGCCGATGGAGTGCCCGGCGAGCACGTCGGGGCGGACACCCCACGATTCGAGCAGGCGGAACAGCGCCACCTCGAAGGCGAAGAGGGCGGGCTGGGTGAACTCGGTGCGGTTCAGGGTTTCTTCGTCGTCGCCGAAGACGATCTCCCTGAGGGGCCGTCCGAGTTCGTTGTCCAGGTGGGCGCAGACGGAGTCGAAGGCCTCCGCGAACGCCCCGAACGTCTCGTACAGTTCACGGCCCATGCCGAGCCGCTGCGAGCCCTGCCCCGCGAAGAGGAAGGCGAGGCTTCCCTCGGAGTCGGCGGTGCCCACGGCCGCGACGGGCGAGGGTTCGCCCCGGCCGACGGCCTTCAGCGCGGCGAGGAGGTCGTCGCGGTCCTCACCGACCACGGTGGCGCGGTGCTCGAAGGCGGCGCGGGACGTGGCGAGCGCGTGGGCGACCGCGGCGGGGGTCAGTTCGGGGCGGGAGTCGAGGTGCTCGGCCAGCCGAGCGGCCTGGGCGCGCAGCGCTTCGTCGCTGCGGCCGGAGAGCAGCCAGGGCACCGTGGCCGACGGGGGGTGCGGGGCGGGCGGGAGTTCCGGGGTGTCGGCGGGGAGGGGTTCCTCCAGGACGACATGGGCGTTGGTGCCGCTGAGTCCGAAGGCGGACACGGCGGCGCGCCGCGGCCTGCCCTCCTCGCCCACCCACTCCCGCTCCTGGGTGAGCAGTTCGACGGCACCGGCCGACCAGTCCACGTGCGACGACGGGGCGTCCACGTGCAGGGTGCGCGGCAGCAGACCGTGCTGCATCGCCAGCACCATCTTGATCACGCCGGCGACACCGGCCGCCGCCTGTGTGTGCCCGATGTTCGACTTCACCGACCCCAGCCACAAAGGCCGTTCACGGTCCTGGCCGTACGTCGCGATCAGCGCCTGCGCCTCGATCGGATCCCCGAGCGTGGTGCCCGTGCCGTGCGCCTCGACGGCGTCGACGTCGGCCGGGGTGAGCCCGGTGCCCGCCAGCGCGGCCCTGATCACCCGCTGCTGCGAGGGACCGTTCGGCGCCGTCAGACCGTTGGACGCGCCGTCCTGGTTGACGGCGCTGCCCCGCACCACCGCCAGCACCCGGTGCCCGTTGCGCCGGGCGTCCGACAGCCGCTCCACCAGCAGCATGCCCACGCCCTCGGACCAGCCGGTGCCGTCGGCCTCGTCGGAGAAGGCCTTGCACCGGCCGTCCCCGGCGAGCCCCCGCTGCCGCGAGAACTCCACGAACACACCCGGCGTCGACATCACCGTCACCCCACCGGCCAACGCCAGATCACACTCACCACCCCGCAGCGCCTGCACCGCCAGATGCAACGCGACAAGGGACGACGAGCAGGCGGTGTCGAGGGTGACGGCGGGACCCTCCAGGCCGAGCGCGTACGACACCCGGCCCGAGGCCAGGCTCGCCGCGCTGCCGGTGAGCAGATGGCCGCGTACGTCGTCCGGGACCTCGGTGAGCGTCGCGCCGTAGCCCTGGTGGCCGCAGCCGACGAACAGGCCGGTGCGGCTGCCGCGCAGCGAGCGCGGGTCGAGACCGGCCCGCTCGACGGTCTCCCAGGAGACTTCGAGGAGCAGGCGTTGCTGGGGGTCGATGGCGACGGCCTCGCGGGGCGAGATGCCGAAGAAGGCGGCGTCGAAGGCGTCGGCGTCGGCCAGGAAGCCGCCCTCGTTGACGTAACTTGTCCCGGGACGCTGCGAGTCGGGGTCGTACAGCGCGTCGAGGTCCCAGCCGCGGCCGGCCGGGAAGGAGCCGATGGCGTCACCGCCCCGGACCAGGAGGTCCCACAGGTCCTCGGGCGAGGTGATGCGGCCGGGGAGCCGGCAGGCCATGGCGACGATCGCGATCGGTTCGTCGTCGCCGCCGCTGCCGCCCGCCGGGACCAGGTCCGCGCCGGGCGCGCGATGAGGGGACGGCAGGGTGTCGTCGTCGAGTGCGCGCACCAGGTGATCGGCGAGGGCGAGGGGCGTCGGGTGGTCGAAGACCAGGGTCGTCGGCAGGGTGAGGCCGGTGGCGGTGGCCAGCAGGTTGCGCAGTTCGACGGCGGTGAGCGAGTCGAAGCCGCAGTCCTGGAAGGCGCGGGCCGGCTGGATGCTCTCCGGGGTCGGATGGCCGAGCGCGGTGGCCGCGCTGTGCCGCACCAGCTTCAGCAGCAGCCGGCGGCGCTCGGCGGCGCCCAGTGGGGCGAGTTCGGCGCGCAGGCCGCCGCCGTGCCCGGTGGTGGCGTCCTGGTCGGCCGCCGTGGCCCGGACGGCCTCCGGGATACGGCTCAGCAGCGCGCCGCCCGGCACTCCCCGCCGTCCGGCGGCGATCCTGGCCCAGTCGATGTCGGAGACCAGCGCCCAGGTGTCGTCGTGGGCGAGGAGGCTGCCGAGGGCGGTGAGCGCCGGTTCGACCTCCATCGGGGTGAGGCCGCCGCGCCGCAGCCGGGTCAGTACGGCGGGGTCGTCGGCCATGCCGCCGCCGGCCCAGGGGCCCCAGGCGACTGAGGTGGCCGCGAGTCCGGCGGCGCGGCGGCGGTGGGCGAGGGCGTCGAGGTAGGCGTTGCCGGCCGCGTACCCGGCCTGCCCCGCCGAGCCGAGCGCACCGGCGATGGACGAGAAGAGCACGAAGGCGGTCAGGGGTGTGTCGAGGTTCCGGGTGGCCTCGTCGAGGTTGTCGGCCGCGCGCAGCTTGGCGCGCAGGACGGTGGCGTAGCGCTCGGGGTCCATCGCGGTGAGCGGTGCGTCGTCGAGGACGCCCGCGACATGCAGCACCGAGGTCAGCGGCCGGTCGGCCGGGACGGTGGCGAGGAGCTCGTGCAGCGCGGACCGGTCGGCGGGGTCGCAGGCGGCGATGGTGACCTGGGTGCCCGACTGCTCCAGTTCGTGACGCAGTTCGTCGGCACCGGGCGCCGCCGGGCCGCGGCGGCTGACGAGCAGGAGATGCTCGGCGCCCTCCCGGGCCAGGTGGCGTGCCACATGGGCGCCGATGATTCCGGTGCCGCCGGTGATGAGCGTCGTTCCGGTGAAGCGCGGTGCGGGACGGGTCTCGTCGCCGTCGCGGGTGACGCGTGTCAGCCTGCGGGCGAAGAGCGCTGAGTCGCGTACCGCGAGCTCGTTCTCGTCGCCCGGCTGCGCGACGCACGCGACCAGTCGGGCGAGCGCCCGCTGGTCCGGTCGCTGCGGCAGGTCGAGGAGACCGGCCCACAGGTCCGAGTGCTCGACGGCCGCGGTGCGGCCGAGACCCCAGGTGGTGGCCTGCACCGGCCGGGTCAGCCGGTCGGCGGCGCCGACGGACACCGCCGACCGGGTGGCCGCCCAAAGCCGTGCGGTGGTGCCGCTCCCGGCCAGGGCCTGCACCAGCAGGGTGTTGAGGTGCAGCCCCAGCGGTACGTCGGCGTGGGTCGCGTGGGGTGCCTCGGTGAGGGCGAGCACCGACAGCAGCTGGAGCGGACCGCGACGGAGCGCAGCGGCCTCGGTGAGCGCCTCCGTGATCCGGGCGCGGTCCGCGTCGGCGGCCACGGCGAAGGGGCTCGCGTCCGCTCCGGCGGCGGTGAACGCCTCGGCCAGGGCCTCGGCCGTCGCGGCGGCGTCCGGGTCGTCGGCGCAGAAGGGCACCAGCCAGGCGCCGGTCGGGGAACCCGTGGGTGACGGCAGGGGTGTCCAGGTCTCCCGGTGCTGCCAGGACTCGGCGGTGGCGCGCCGCATGCTGTCGTGGTGCCAGGACGTGAGGGCGGGGAGTACGGGTGCCAGGACGTCCGGGTCGAGCGCCAGCCGCTCCGCGAGGTCGCGGACGTCACCCTTGCGGACGGCCGCCCAGAACGCCGAGTCGAGGGGCTGCGCCTGGCCGCTCTCCTGGTCGGAGGATGCCTCGGCCGGCCAGTACCGGGCGCGCTGGAAGGCGTAGGTGGGCAGCTCGACGGGGCGCGCCGCGGGGAACAGGGCGGACCAGTCCGGGCTGTGTCCGTGCGCATGCAGGGTGCCGACCGCACCGAGCAGGCTGCCGGGCTCCGTCCCGTCCCTGCGCAGCGCGGGCACCACCACGTGCTGTGCTGGCGCTCCCTCGGGTGCCTCGGCCGCGGAGGGCAGCAGCGCCAGGGCGAGGGCGGAGAGGGTGCCGTCCGGGCCGAGTTCGAGGTAGCGGGTGACGTTCTGGCCGGCGAGGGTGTGGAGGGCGTCGGCGTACCGCACGGTGTGGCGGACGTGCTGGACCCAGTGTTCGGGCGACATCAGCCGCTCGGCGCTCGCGGCCGCTCCGGTGACCGTGGAGACCAGGGGCAGCTGCGGACGCTCGTACGACACTCCTTCGGCCACCGTGCGGAACTCGGCCAGCATCGGTTCCATCAGCGGCGAGTGGAAGGCGTGGCTCACCCGCAGGGCGGTCACCTTGCGGTCCTGGGCCCGGAAGTGCCCGGCGACCTCCTCCACCGCGGCGCTGTCACCGGCGATCACCACGGATCGCGGGCCGTTGACCGCCGCGAGGCCCACCACGTCGTTCAGCAGAGGCAGCACCTCGTCCTCGGACGCCTGGAGCGCGATCATCGCACCGCCCGCGGGCAGGGCCTGCATCAGCCGGCCCCGCGCCACGACCAGACGGCACGCGTCCGCCAGGGACCACACCCCGGCCACATGGGCGGCGGCGATCTCACCGATCGAGTGACCGGCCAGGACGTCCGGGCGGACGCCCCACGACTCCAGCAGCCGGAACAACGCCACTTCGAGAGCGAACAGCGCGGGTTGCGCGAACTCGGTCCGGTTCAGCCGCTCGGCGTCCTCGCCGAGGACGACCTCCCGCAGACCGAAGGGGAGTTCCGTGTCCACCGCGTCGAACGCCTCCGCGAAGACCGGATACGTCTCGTACAACTCCCGCCCCATCCCGAGGCGTTGGGAACCCTGTCCGGCGAACAGGAACGCCGTGCGGCCCCGCAGCGCCGCGCCCCGCAGCACCCGTGCGTCCGTCTCGCCGGACGCCAGCGCGGCCAGCCCCGCCCGTAGGTCCTCCCCGTCCGAACCCATGACCACCGCACGGTCCTCGAACGCCGACCGCGTCACCGCCAGGGACCACCCCACATCGGCGGCAGGACGTTCCACCGCCTCCAGCAGCCTCGCCGCCTGTGCCCGCAGCGCCCCCTCCCCGCGCGCCGACAGCGGCCACAACAGCACCCCACCGTCACCGGCGCCGTCACCGGGCCGTGTGGGCTCCTCGTCCGCCCCGGCCTCCTCCAGCACCACGTGCGCGTTGGTGCCGGAGATGCCGAAGGACGACACACCGGCCCGGCGCGGGCGGTCCTCGGCGTGGGGCCAGTCGCGACGTTCGTCCAGGAGGCCCACGTCGCCCGCCGACCAGTCGACGTGCGTGGACGGGGCGTCGACGTGCAGGGTGCTCGGCAGCAGGCCGTGCTGCATCGCCAGCACCATCTTCATGACGCCCGCCACCCCGGCGGCGGCCTGGGTGTGCCCGATGTTCGACTTCACCGACCCCAGCCACAGGGGCCGTTCGCGGTTCTGGCCGTAGGTGGCGAGCAGGGCCTGCGCCTCGATCGGATCGCCCAGTGTGGTGCCGGTGCCGTGGGCCTCCACCGCGTCCACGTCGGCGGCCGACAGGCCCGCGCTCGCCAGGGCGGCCCGGATGACCCGCTGCTGCGAGGGACCGTTGGGGGCGGTGAGGCCGTTGGAGGCGCCGTCCTGGTTGACGGCGCTGCCCCGGATCACGGCCAGCACCCGGTGCCCGTTGCGCCGGGCGTCCGACAGCCGTTCCAGCAGGAGCAGGCCCGCGCCCTCGCCCCATCCGGTGCCGTCCGCGCCGTCCGCGAAGGGCTTGCAGCGGCCGTCGCCGGCCATGCCGCCCTGGCGGCTGAACTCGACGAAGGCGCCCGGGGTGGACATGACGGCGACACCGCCCGCCAGCGCCAGGGAGCACTCGCCGGCCCGCAGGGCGTGGGCGGCGAGGTGCAGGGCGACCAGGGAGGAGGAGCAGGCCGTGTCCACGGTGATCGCCGGGCCCTCCAGGCCCAGGGTGTAGGCGACCCGCCCGGAGACGACGCTGCCGGTGTTGCCGGTGAGGATGTGGCCCTCGACGCCGTCGGGGACGTCGCGCAGCACGGAGCCGTACTCCTGGTTGCTGCAGCCGACGAAGACGCCGGTGCTGCTGCCGCGCAGGGCGGCGGGGGCGATGCCCGCGCGTTCCACCGTCTCCCAGGCGACCTCGAGCAGCAGTCGCTGCTGCGGGTCCATGGCGAGGGCCTCGCGGGGCGAGATGCCGAAGAAGTCGGCGTCGAAGCGGTCGGCGCCGTGGACGAAGCCGCCCTGGGCGGCGGCACTGCCGCCGTCGGTGCCCTCGTGCCCGAAGAGTGCGTCGAGGTCCCAGCCGCGGTCGGTGGGGAAGCCCGTCATGGCATCCGTGCCGTCCGCGAGCAGCCGCCAGAAGTCCTCGGGGGTGTCGGCTCCGCCGGGCCAGCGGCAGGCCATGGCGACGATGGCGACCGGCTCGGTCATCGCCTCCTGCAACCGCTGGTTGTGCTTGCGCAGCCGTTCGTTCTCCCGGAGCGAGGCACGGAGGGCTTCGACGACTTTTTCGGAGGACATGCTCAGCTCCACACTTCGCGCTTCGAGGCGGGCAGGGGGCCAGACGGGCTGGCGGGGATCGGTCGGGGGCGGTCGCTCAGTCGTCGGCGCCCAAGGCCATCCGGACGAGGTCGTCCACGTCCATGTCGTCGACGTCCACGTCGGTGCCGTCCGCCGTGGCCGGCGGCTCCTGGCCGGGACGGACGGCGGGGGCGGGGGCCGACGCGAGGTCCATCAGCGCGTCCAGCAGCCCCGACTCGCGGAACCTGGTGATCGGGATGGACGTCAGCAGCCTGCGGATGGCCGCCTCGTCGGGTTCGCCCGGGCCGGGGGTGGCCGTGCCCAGTGCGGCCGGGCCGTCGCCCGTTCCGGCCGCGAAGTGCTCCCGGCTCAGATGGCCGGCGAGCGCGGCGGGGGTGGGGTAGTCGAAGACCAGGGTGGCGGGCAGCAGGACTCCGGTGGCGGCGTTCATCCGGTTGCGCAGCTCGACGGCGGTGAGCGAGTCGAACCCGAGTTCCTTGAAGGACTGGTCCGGGTCGATGCGGGCGGCGGAGGCGTGTCCCAGGACGGCGGCGACCTGGCGGCAGACCTCCTCGGCCAGCCTGCGGTGCCGGTCGGCGGCGCCGAGCCGGGCCAGTTCGGCGGTGAGGTCCCCGCTGTCGCCGGGCCGGGCGGCGCGTGTGCGCTCCGCGACGGTGCGGCGGGTGCGGGCCAGGCCGGCCAGCAGGGGCGGTACCGGGCCCTCGGCCCCGAGCCGGGTCGTGTCCACCGCCATCGGCAGTCGGACGGCCGCCGGGTGGTCCAGTGCCTCGGTGAAGAGGGCCAGTCCCTCCTTGGCGGCGAGGGGCGGCAGTCCGGCGCGTTCCATGCGGTGGAGGTCGGCGTCGCCGAGGCCGCTGGTCATGCCGGTGGCCTGGGACCAGGGTCCCCAGGGCAGGGACAGTGCGGGCAGGCCCAGGGCGTGCCGGTGCTCGGCGAGGGAGTCGAGGAAGGCGTTGGCCGCGGCGTAGTTGGCCTGGCCGGGGGCGCCCAGGGTGCCGGCGACCGAGGAGAACAGGACGAACGCGGCCAGGTCGAGAGGGCGGGTGAGCTCGTGGAGGTGGGTGGCGGCGTCCAGCTTGGGGCGCAGTACGGCGGCCAGGCGCTCGGGGGTGAGGTGGTCCACGACCGTGTCGTCGAGGACGCCGGCTGCGTGGACGACGGCGGTCAGCGGATGCCCGTCGGGTACGGAGGCGAGGAGTGCGGCGGCCTGGTCGCGGTCGGCGACGTCGGCGGCCCGGACGCGCACCTCCGCGCCCAGTTCCTCCAGTTCCGTGACGAGGGGCGCGGCCTCGGGAGCGGCGGATCCGCGGCGTGAGGCGAGCAGCAGGTGACGTACGCCGTGCTCGGTGACCAGGTGGCGGGCGAGCAGGGCTCCCAGGCCGCCCGTGCCGCCGGTGATGAGCACCGTGCCGTTCGGGTCGAGCGGTGCGGGGACGGTGAGGACGACCTTGCCGATGTGGCGGGCCTGCGACATGTGGCGGAAGGCCTGCGGCGCGCGGCGTACGTCCCACGGGGTGACGGGCAGCGGGGTCAGCACTCCGCTCTCGAACAGGTCGACGAGGGCGGTGAGCATCTCGCCGATGCGGTCGGGTCCGGCCTCGATGAGGTCGAACGCCCGGTAGTGGACGCCGGGATGGCGGGCGGCGACGTCGTCGGGGTCGCGGACGTCCGTCTTGCCCATCTCCAGGAAGGTTCCGCCGGGGGTCAGCAGCCGCAGGGAGGCGTCGACGAACTCGCCGGCCAGGGAGTCCAGGACGAGGTCGACGCCGCGGTCGCCGGTCGCGGCGCGGAAGGCGGCCTCGAAGGAGAGGTCGCGGGAGGAGGCGATGTGCGGGTCGTCCAGTCCGGCGGCGCGCAGGGCGTCCCATTTGCCGGGGCTCGCGGTGGCGTAGACCTCGGCGCCGAGGTGGCGGGCGAGCTGGGTGGCGGCCATGCCGACGCCGCCGGCCGCCGCGTGCACGAGGACGGTGTGGCCCTCGCTCACGCCGCCGAGGTCGACGAGGGCGTAGTAGGCGGTGAGGAAGACGATGGGCACGGTCGCCGCCTGGGCGAACGTCCAGCCGTCCGGGACCCGCGCGACGGTGCGGGCGTCGGCCACCGCCACGGGCCCGTAGGCGGCGGGGAACATGCCCATGACACGGTCGCCGACGGCGAGACCGGTCACCCCGGGACCGACCTCGGTGATCACCCCGGCTCCCTCCAGGCCGAAGTCGCGGGCCGCGCCGGGGTACATGCCGAGGGCGTTGAGCACGTCACGGAAGTTGACTCCGGCGGCGCGGACGGCGATCCGTATCTCGCCGTCGGCGAGGGCGCGTTCGGCGTCCGGTGCGGCGACGAGTGCCAGGCCGTCCAGGGTGCCCTTGCGGACCATGTCCAGCCGCCAGGCCGTACCGGATCCGGTGTGCGGGGGGCGCAGGGCGTCGGCCGGGTCGGTGCGGGCGATGCGCGGAAGGTGTACGGAGCCTTCACGCAGGGCCAGTTGGGGGTCGGCGTGGCCGAGTGCCGCGGGCAGGGCGGCCAGTGAGGCGGCCGCGGTGTCGGTGTCGACGAGCACGAACCGGCCGGGGTGCTCGGACTGCGCCGAGCGGACCAGTCCCCAGGCGGCCGCGGCGGCCGGGTGGCGTACGCCGGGTCCGGCGGGTCCGTCCGGCATGAGCGCCTCACGGGTCACCAGCACCAGCCGGGTCGCGTCCAGCCGTCGTTCGGCCAGCAGCTGCCGTACGAGGGCGAGGGCGTGCTGTGCCGCCGCGTGTCCCGCCCGCTCCAGCGGGCCGTCGCCGTGGGGCAGAACGGCGAGTACGGTGCCGGGCGCGCCGTCGGCCGCCGCCAGAGCGGCGAGGTCGGGTGCCTCGGTGACGCCGGCGGCGACTCCGGCGGCGGCGAGCAGGGCGGCGAACTCCCGGCCCGCGTCGTCGCCGAGGACGGTGAGCCGGCCCGGGTCCGGCCGGTCGCCGGTGGCGGGCCGCGGCTGCCAGTCGAGGCGGAACAGGTCGCCCGCGCCCCGGTCGGGCCGTGCGCGCAGCCGTTCGGGGTCGATCTCGCGCAGGGTGAGGGAACCGATGGAGGCGACGGGCCGCCCGGTGGCGTCGGCCACGTCGAGGGTGACGGTGTTCTCACCGCGCAGGGCGAGCCGGACACGTACGGCGGTGGCGCCGGTGGCGTGCAGGGTCACGTCCCGCCAGGAGAACGGCAGCCGGCCGGCCGCGGAGTCGTCCAGCGGCAGGAAGGCGGTGGCGTGCAGGGCGGCGTCGAGCAGCGCGGGGTGCAGACCGTAGCGGGGGGCGTCGGCGTGTGCCTGCTCGGGCAGGGCGATCTCGGCGTACACGTCGCCGTCGAGCCGCCAGGCGGCGCGCAGCCCCCGGAACACGGGCCCGTAGTCGAATCCTGCGGCCGCGAGGCGGTCGTAGGTGTCGTCGACGGGCAGTTCCTCGGCGCCCGCGGGCGGCCAGGCGGCGAGCGGGGCGCCGTCGGGCTCCGGGTGGGCGCCGGGGGCGAGGATGCCGTCGGCGTGCAGGGTCCAGGGCCGGTCGGAGGCGGCGTCGGCGGGCCGGGAGTGCACGCCGAGCGGGCGGTTGCCGTCCGGATCGGGCGCGCCGACCCGCAGTTGCAGGGTGACGGCCTGCCCGGCGGTCAGCAACAGCGGTTCGACGAGGGTCAGTTCGGTCACCCGGTCGCAGCCCACGCGGTCCGCGGCGAGCAGTGCCAGGTCGAGGTGGGCGGTGCCGGGCAGGACGGTGGTGCCGCCGACGGCGTGGTCGGCGAGCCACGGCTGGTCCGTCACGGACAGCCGGCTGGTGAAGACGTGGCCGTCGGCGTCGGCGAGGTCGACGCGGGCGCCGAGCAGCGGGTGTCCGGCGTCGGCGAGGCCCGCCGCGGCCAGGTCTCCCGCGCTCCGGCCGCCCGTGGAGGGCCAGTAGCGCTCGCGTTGGAAGGCGTAGGTGGGCAGGTCGACGATCCCGCCGGAGCCGGCGGTGGCGGCGCTCCAGTCGACGTCGGCGCCGTGGGCGTGGGCGCGCGCGAGTCCGGCGAGCAGGCTGCCCGTCTCGTCCTGGCCGGGGCGCAGCAGGGCGAGGGCGGCGGTGCCGGCCGGGTCGGCGACGGCGTCGGCGACCAGGGCCGTCAGTGTGCCGTCGGGGCCGATCTCCAGGTAGCGGCGGACTCCGGCGTCCTGGAGGGTGCGCACGCCGTCGTGGAAGCGGACGGCGCTGCGCACGTGCCGGACCCAGTGGTCGGGCGAGGCGAGTTCGCCGGGACCGGCCGGCCGGCCGGTGACGTCGGAGACCACGGGGACGAGCGGCTCGTGGTACTCCAGCGTGGCGGCGACCTCGCGGAAGTCCTGGAGCATGGGCTCCATCAGCGGCGAGTGGAAGGCGTGGCTGACGCGCAGCCGCTTGGTGCGCCGGCCCCGTTCCTCGACGCGGGCGGCGACCTCCCGTACGGCGGTCTCCTCGCCGGAGATCACCACGGAGCGGGGGCCGTTGACCGCGGCCAGGCCCACCTGGTGCTCCCGGCCGTCCAGCAGGGGCAGGACCTCGTCCTCGGTGGCCTGGAGGGCGACCATGGCGCCGCCGGCGGGGAGGGCGTCCATCAGCCGGCCGCGGGCCGCGACCAGGGTGCAGGCGTCGGTGAGGGAGAGGACTCCGGCGGCGTGCGCGGCGGCCAGGGAACCGATGGAGTGCCCGAACAGGTGGTCGGGGGTCACACCGAGGCTGCGGACGAGCCGGTACAGGGCGACTTCGAGCGCGAACAGGGCCGGCTGCGCGTACCCGGTGCGGTCCAGCAGCGCTCCGGCGTCGCCGAGGACGGTCTCGCGCAGCGGGGTGCCGAGGACGTCGGCGCCGAAGTGGGCGCACACCTCGTCGAAGGCGTCGGCGAAGACCGGGAAGGCGCCGTACAAGTCGCCTCCCATGCCGGGGCGTTGGGCGCCCTGGCCGGTGAAGAGGAAGGCGGTGCGCCCGCCGCGGGCGGCGGTGCCGGTCCCGTCGGGCGCGGTGGCGCCGGAGGCGAGCCGGGTCAGGCCGGCGAGCAGGTCGTCGCGTGCGGTGCCGAGGAGCACCGCGCGGTGTTCGAAGACGGGGCGGGTGGTGGCCAGGGAGCGGCCGAGGTCGGCTGCGGACAGCTCGGGGTGCCGCAGGGCGTGGTCGAGCAGGTTCTCCGCCTGGGCGCGCAGCGCCTCGGGGGTGCGGGCGGACAGCGGCCAGGCGGTCGTCCGGTGGGTGACCGGCCGCCTCGCGGCGGGCGGGGCGTCCGCGGCGGTGTTCGGCGGGGCCTGTTCCGGGACGGGCGGGGCCTCTTCCAGGATGACGTGGGCGTTGGTGCCGCTGAAGCCGAGGGAGGAGACGCCCGCGCGCCGGGGACGGCCTTCCTCGCGCCGCCACGGCCGGGTCTCGGTCAGCAGGCGTACGGCGCCGGAGGTCCAGTCGACCCGGCTGGAGGGCCGGTCGGCGTGCAGGGTGCGGGGCAGTTGGCCGTGGTGGAGCGCCAGTACGGTCTTGATGACGCCGGCGACGCCCGCGGCGGCCTGGGTGTGGCCGAGGTTGGACTTCACCGAGCCCAGCCACAGGGGCCGTTCCCGGTCCTGGCCGTAGGTGGCGAGGAGCGCCTGTGCCTCGATGGGGTCGCCGAGGACGGTGCCGGTGCCGTGTCCCTCGACGGCGTCGACGTCGGCCGGGGTGAGCCCGGCGTCGGCCAACGCGGCCCGGATCACCCGTTCCTGCGAGGGACCGTTGGGGGCGGTCAGACCGTTGCTGGCGCCGTCGGAGTTGACGGCGCTGCCGCGCAGCACGGCGAGGACCCGGTGTCCGTTGCGCTGGGCGTCGGACAGCCGCTCCACCAGCAGCATCCCGGCGCCCTCGCCCCAGCCGGTGCCGTCCGCCCCGTCGCCGTAGGCCTTGCAGCGGCCGTCCGGAGCGAGACCGCGCTGGCGGCTGAACTCCAGGAACGCGGCCGGGGTCGACATCACGGTGACGCCGCCCGCGAGCGCCAGGTCGCACTCCCCCGCGCGCAGCGCCCGCGCCGCCCAGTGCAGGGCGACCAGGGAGGACGAGCAGGCGGTGTCGACGGTGACGGCGGGGCCCTCCAGGCCGAGGGTGTAGGAGATGCGGCCGGAGACCACGCTGGCGGCGTTGCCGGTGCCGAGGTAGCCGTCGACGTCGTCCGCGGACGTGCGCAGCAGGGCCGTGTAGTCCTGCCCGTTGGTGCCGGCGAAGACGCCCGTGCGGGAGCCGCGCAGGGTTCGCGGGTCGACGCCGGCGCGCTCCACGGCCTCCCAGCACACCTCGAGAAGCAGCCGCTGCTGCGGGTCCATGGCCAGGGCCTCGCGCGGCGAGATGCCGAAGAAGGCGGGGTCGAACCGGCCGACGCCGGACAGGAAGCCGCCGGTGCGGGTGTAGCTGGTGCCCTCGTGGTCGGGGTCGGGGTGGTACAGCGAGGTGAGGTCCCAGCCGCGGTCCTCGGGGAATCCGGTCAGGCCGTCGCCGCCGGAGGCGAGCAGGTCCCACAGCCGTTCGGGCGTGTCGGCGCCGCCGGGGAGCCGGCACGCCATGCCGACGACGGCGACGGGTTCGTCCGTGCCGGCCTGCGCGGGCCGGGGCGCGGTGGTGACGGGCCGGGCGGATCCGTCACCGGCCGGCAGCGAGCGCAGCAGGTGTGCGGCGAGGGCGGCCGGGGTGGGATGGTCGAAGGCGACGCCGGCCGCGAGCCGCAGGCCGGTGCGGCGTTGCAGCGCGTTGCGCAGGTCGACGGCGGTCAGCGAGTCGAAGCCGAGGTCGCGGAAGGCACGTTCGGGGTCGGCGGCGGGGGCGTCCGCGGCGTGCCCGAGAACGGCGGCGATCTCCGCCTGGAGGAGCCGGAGGACGGCGGCGGGCCGCTCGGCGGCGGGCAGTGCGGCGAGGGTACGGGCCAGTCGTCCGCCCGGCCGGGCGGGCCCGGCGGTACGGCGCGCGGAGACGGCCGGGTCGCGCAGCAGGGCCGGGGTGGGGGTGGTGGCGGTCCGCGCGGTGGCCAGGTCCAGCCGGACCGGCAGGAGTACCGGGCGGTCCTGGGCCGGCGCGAGGTCGAGCAGGCGCAGGGCGTCGGCGGTGGGCAGCGGCGCGATGCCCGCACGGGCCATCCGGGTGCGGTCGGCGTCGCCGAGCCCGGCCGTCATGCCGCTCTCCTCGGCCCACAGGCCCCAGCCGAGGGCGAGCGCGGGCCGTCCCTGCGCCCGCAGGGTGGCGGCCATCGCCTCCAGGAAGGCGTTGGCGGCGGCGTAGTTGCCCTGGCCGGGACCGCCGAAGGTGGCGGCGGCGGACGAGAAGAGCACGAACGCCGTCAGGTCCAGGTCCCGGGTCAGCCGCTCCAGATGCACGGCGGCGTCCGCCTTGGGCCGCAGCACGGCCGACACACGGTCCGGGGTCAGCGCGGGGATCACCCCGTCGTCGATCACCCCGGCGGCATGGAAGACGGCGCCGAGGGGATGCGGTTCGGGTACGGCGTCCAGGAGCGCCGAGAGCGCGGCGGGGTCGGCCACGTCGCAGGCGGCCACGGTCACCTCGGCACCGGCCTGTTCGAGGTCGGCGCGCAGCTCTGCGGCTCCGGGTGCCTCCGGGCCGCGGCGGCTCGTGAGCAGCAGATGACGTGCTCCGTGCGCGGTGACCAGGTGCCGGGCGACGGCCGCGGCGACGGTGCCGCCGGCGCCGGTGATCAGCACGGTCCGCTCCGGATCGAGGAGCGGTCGGGTGGAGCCGTCCGGGGGGTGCCGGGTGAGGCGGGCGGCGTGGACGCGGCCGGACCGCAGGGCGATCTCCGTCTCCCCGCCGTGCGCGGCCTCGCAGATGGCGGCGAGGAGCGCCTCCGGGTCGGTGCCGGTGTCCGTGGGGGCGCCGGTGCCGGTGCCGGTGTCGGCGCCGGTGTCGGTGCCGGTGTCGGTGTCGGTGTCCACGAGGAGGAAGGACCCCGGGTTCTCCGACTGCGCCGAGCGCACCAGTCCGCGCATAGCGGCCGCGGCGAGATCGGCGACCGGCTCGCCGGGCCGGACGGCCACCGCGTTCCGGGTGAGCAGGACCAGTCGGGCGCCTGCCGTGCGTTCCTCGGCCTGCCAGCGCTGGAGCAGTTCCAGCCCCGCGGCGGCCGACTCGTGCACGGCGGCGGGCAGTTCCGCGTCAGCTCCCTGCCAGGACACGAGGACCATGTCCGGCACGGAGGCGCCGGGGGCGGCCAGGGCGGTGAAGAAGGCGTCCGGGTCCGGGTGGCGCTCGGCGTCCGCCGGGGCCGGTCCGGCGCCCACGACGGCCACCGTGGGCCGGTGTGCGGGGGCGGTGGTCGCAGGCAGTGCGGTCCAGTCGACGACGAACAGATCGTCACCGGCCGGGGACGCGACGGTCAGGGGCAGTTCGTCCACGGGGGTGAGGGTGACCGCGCCGACGGTGGCGACCGGGATGCCGGACTCGTCGGCGAGGTCCAGCCGCAGTGCGCCGTCGGGGCGGGGCCGGAGCCTGACCCGCAGCGCCTCGGCGCTGCCCGCGTGCAGCGTGCAGTCCCGCCATGTCACGGCGAATCCGCCGGGGTGGCCGAGCGCGGAGGCCGCGTGCAGGGCCGCGTCGAGCAGCGCCGGGTGCAGCGCGACCCGCAGGGCGTCCGCGCGGAACTCCTCCGGTACGGCGACCTCGGCGTACGTCTCGTCGCCGGCCCGCCACACCGCGGTGAGCCCGCGGAAGGCGGGACCGTGGTCCAGGCCGCGGGCCCGCGCCGCCTCGTAGATCTCCTCGATCTCGTCGGCGTCCAGGGCGTGGGCCCCGGGCGGCGGCCAGGCTCCGTCCTGTGCGTCCTGCTCCGGCGTGGCGCCGGCCGGCGCGAGGACACCGCGGGCGTTGCGGGTCCAGGGCCGGTCGGGCGCGCTCGCGTCCTCCTCCGTCCGGTCGGCGGCGGCCGGGGCGGGCCGGGAGTGGCAGGCGAACGTCCTGACGCCGTCCTCGTCCGGGCCGTCGAGGACGACCTGGATCTCCACGGGCCGGTGGCCGTCGAAGACGAGGGGTCGCTCCTGGTCGAGCTCGACGACATGGTGGCACCCGACGAGTCCGCCGAGATGCAGGGCGAAGTCGACGTACGCGGCCGTGGGCAGCACGGTGCCGCCCGCCGCGGTGTGGTCGGCCAGCCAGGGGTGCGTGCGGGTGGAGAGCACGGTGGTGGACAGCACGCAGGACGAGTCCGCCAGGGTCACCGCGGCCCCGAGCAGTGGATGCCCGCCGCGGCGCCGTCCGGTGCCGGGCGCCGGATCGAGCCAGAAGCGTCGCTGCTGGAAGGCGTAGGTGGGCAGTTCGACCGTCCTGCCGCCGGGGAACAGCGCGGACCAGTCCGGGCTGCTTCCGTGCGCGTGCAGCGTGGCGACGGCATGGAGCAGCGTCGCCGCTTCCGGTCCTTCCTTGCGCAGCGTGGGCGCCAGGACGCGCTGGTCGTCGTCGAGCAGGGTGCGGGCGAGCGCGGTGAGCGTGGCGTCCGGCCCGAGTTCGACGAACCGTGTGGCCTTGCTCCGGGCGAGGGTACGGACGGCGTCGGCGTACCGGACGGTGCGGCGGACGTGGCGGACCCAGTGGTCCGGGGACATCAGCTCCTCGGCGCTCGCGGCCTCGCCGGTGACGGTGGAGACGACGGGCAGCCCGGGACGCTCGTAGGTCAGGCTTTCCGCGACCTCGCGGAAGGCCGCGAGCATCGGTTCCATCAGCGGGGAGTGGAAGGCGTGGCTGACACGGAGGGCCGTGGTCCTGCGGTCCTGGGCGCGGAAGTGCGCGGCCACGTCGTCCACGGCGTCGCGGGCACCGGCGACCACGACAGCTCGCGGGCCGTTGACCGCGGCGACGCCCACCGTGTCGTTCAGCAGCGGGAGGACCTCCTCCTCGGAGGCCTGTATCGCGACCATCGCCCCGCCCTCGGGCAGGGCCTGCATCAGCCGGCCCCGCGCCACGACCAGACGGCAGGCGTCGGCCAGCGACCACACTCCGGCCACATGGGCTGCGGCGATCTCACCGATGGAGTGACCCGCGAGCAGGTCCGGGCGCACGCCCCAGGACTCCAGGAGCCGGAACAGGGCGACTTCGAGGGCGAACAGGGCGGGCTGGGCGAACTCGGTCCGGTTCAGCCGCTCGGCGTCCTCACCGAAGACGGTCTCCCGCAGACTGAAGGGCAGTTCGGCGTCCACCGCGTCGACGGTCTGCGCGAAGACGGGATACGTCTCGTACAACTCCCTTCCCATGCCCAGGCGTTGGGAACCCTGGCCGGCGAACAGGAACGCCGTGCGCCCGCGCAGCGCCGTACCCCGCGCCACCCGTGCGTCCGCCTCACCGGCCGCCAACGCGGCCAGCCCGGACCGCAGTTCGTCCACGCCGGCACCCACGATCACGGCACGGTCCTCGAACAGCGACCGTGTCACCGCCAGGGACAACCCCACGTCGACGGCGGAGCCGTCCGTGCGGTCCAGCAGCCTCGCCGCCTGCGCCCGCAGCGCCCCCTCCCCGCGTGCGGAGAGCGGCCACAGCACCACGCCGCCGTCACCGGTGTCCGGCCGAGCGGATGCGGGTTCCTCGGCCGGCCCGGCCTCCTCCAGCACCACGTGCGCGTTGGTGCCGCTGACGCCGAAGGCGGAGACGCCCGCGCGGCGCGGCCGGCCGTCTTCCGTCCGCGGCCACTGCCGGGCCTCGGCCAGCAGCCCGACCCGGCCCGCCGACCAGTCGACGTGGCGGGAGGGAGCGTCGACGTGCAGCGTGCGCGGGAGCAGGCCGTGCCGCATGGCCATGACCATCTTGATCACGCCGCCGACACCGGCGGCGGCCTGGGTGTGCCCGATGTTGGACTTCAACGAGCCGAGCCAGAGCGGGTGTTCACGATCGCGTCCGTAGGTGGCCAGCAGCGCCTGCGCCTCGATCGGATCGCCCAGTGTGGTGCCGGTGCCATGGGCCTCCACCGCGTCCACGTCGGCGGCCGACAGGCCCGCGCTCGCCAGGGCGGCCCGGATGACCCGCTGCTGCGAGGGACCGTTCGGCGCCGTCAGGCCGCTGCTGGCGCCGTCCTGGTTGACGGCGCTGCCCCGGACCACGGCCAGCACCCGGTGCCCGTTGCGCCGGGCGTCCGACAGCCGTTCCAGCAGGAGCAGGCCGGCGCCCTCGCCCCATCCGGTGCCGTCCGCGCCGTCCGCGAAGGACTTGCAGCGGCCGTCGGGGGAGAGTCCGCGCTGGCGGCTGAACTCGGTGAAGGTGACCGGTGTGGACATGACGGCGACACCGCCCGCCAGCGCCAGCGAGCACTCGCCGTCCCGCAGCGCCCGGCAGGCCAGGTGCAGGGCGACCAGGGAGGAGGAGCAGGCCGTGTCCACGGTGACGGCGGGGCCCTCCAGGCCCAGGGTGTAGGCGACCCGTCCGGAGGCGATGCTGCCCGCGCTGCCGTTGCCGATGAAGCCTTCGAGGCCGGGCGGGGGCACGTCGAACCGGGAGCCGTAGTCGTTGTACATGACCCCGACGAAGACGCCGGTGGGGCTGCCGCGCAGGGTGCCGGGGTCGAGTCCGGCCCGCTCCAGCGCCTCCCAGGAGATCTGCAGCAACAGGCGCTGCTGCGGGTCGGTGCCGAGGGCCTCGCGGGGTGACATGCCGAAGAAGTCGGGGTCGAAGTCCGCGGCGTCGTGCAGGAAGCCGCCCTCGCGGGTGTAGCAGGTGCCCGGGTGCTCGGGGTCGGGGTGGTAGAGGGACGGGACGTCCCAGCCGCGGTCCTCCGGGAAGGGCGTGATGGCGTCGGTGCCGTCGGCGACCAGTCGCCACAGGTCCTCGGGGCCGCGTACGTCGCCCGGGTACCGGCAGGCCATGGAGACGATCGCGATGGGTTCGCGGTCCTTGGTCTCCAGCTCGCGCAGGCGGCCGGTGGTGCGGTGCAGGTCGGCGGTGACCCGCTTCAGGTAGTCCCGCAGGCGGTCTTCGCTCACAGCTCGGCCCCCAGACCCGGGTCGCACACCACGGCGGAGAGCGGTGGCAGGCCCGCTGCACTCGGATCGGTAGACAACACCGGTATCTCCTCAGGCTCGGACACCCACGCTCTGGGCATGGCTCCTCGAACACCTCGAACGCGGCCAAGTCTGGGGGCGCCCGGGCGGTCCACGGCCGCTTGACCTCCGACTCTGAAAAATCCCCTAGGGTCTTTCGTTTGGATCAGGCCGGATCAGGGAGCGGGGTCCGGTGCCGTGGATCGCAAGGCGGAGGAGGGCGTCAGGGCGGAGCTCTGGCGACCGACGACAACGCGGCGAGGCGCGGTGCCAGGGCCCGCGAGCCCGGCCTGATCCAAACGAGCGGCCCTGGTTGCCCACGGCACCGGCCGGATGGCGGGCGGCACCGGCAAATCCCTAGAGTTGCGCGGCTTTTCTGGCCTTCGTTTCGCCCGGCGTGCTGCGCTGAGGCCGCTTACGGCCCGCCTCCTGTGGGGCCCGCCCTACGAGAGGGGTTCCCGATGACTGCCGTGCCCGCTCCTGTCGGCCCTGAGGTGGCCGCGCCGCCCGAGGTGGGTCTCGACGGTGGTGCGACCCTGCTGGCCTGGCTGCGGCGAATGCGCGACGAGCAGCCGGTGTGGTGCGATCCGGCGGGCCGCTACCACGTCTTCCGTCACGAGGACGTCCAGCGGATCACCGCCGACCCGGCGGCCTTCTCCTCGGACACGGTGACCCGGCTCTCGGGCGGCGAGCGGCAACCGCCGGGCGGCACGCTGCTGTTGCTGGACCCGCCCCGGCACGGCAAACTGCGGCGGCTGGTGAGCAAGGTCTTCACCGCGAAAATGATCAACGAGCTGACCCCGCGGATCACCGAGGTGGCCACCGAGCTGCTCGACGGTCTCGACGGCGGCGACCGCTTCGACGTGATCGAGGCGTTCGCCAACCCGCTGCCGGTCATCGTGATCTCCTCCCTGCTCGGTGTGCCGCCGTCGGACCGCCCGCTGTTCCAGGTGTGGGCCGACAACCTGCTGACCGTGGACTGGGAGACGCCCGAGGGTGCCGAGGCCATGGGCCGGACCGTGCAGGAACTGGACGCCTATCTGCGCCGGCATGTCGCCGAACGGCGGGCGCGCGAGTACGACGACCTGATGAGCCTGCTGGTACGGGCCGAGGTCGACGGGGAGAGCCTGAACGACGACGACGTGGTGAGCTTCGCCGCGCTGCTGCTGCTCGCCGGTCATGTCACCACCGCCGTGCTGCTCGGCAACATGCTGCTGACGCTCGATCGGGAAGAGGGCCTGCAGGCCGGGTTGCGCACCGACCGCGCGAGGATCACACCGTTCACCGAAGAGGTGCTGCGCTGCCGGCCGCCGTTCCTGAAGATCGAACGGGTGCCGACGGCTCCCGTGGAGATCGCCGGGGAGAAGGTCCCGGAGAACGCGATGGTGTACCTCTGGCTGCTGTCGGCCAACCGCGACGAGCGGGTCTTCCCGGAGCCGGACCGCTTCCTGCCGGGCCGCTCCAACGCCAAGCAGCTCGCCTTCGGGCACGGCATCCACTACTGCCTGGGCGCCCCGCTGGCCCGTATGGAGGGGCAGATCGCGCTCAGCCTGATGCTCGACCGCTATGCCGACATCCGGGTCGAACGCGACGCGCCCCTGTCCTACTTCGACAACCGGGTCAACGTCTTCGGCCTTCGGCGGCTGCCCCTCACCGTCCGCCGGGCCTGAGCGGCGCACCCCGGCGGACGCACACCACCAGACGGAGGACTCATGGCCTACAAGCCGAAACCACCAGTGATACCGACCGACCGCACCTGCCCCTTCGACCCCGATCCGGAGTACCGCCGGCTGCGCGCGGAGGAACCGATCAGCCCGGTCACCTTCGACATCGCGCCGGGCCGCGACGACGGCTGGCTGGTCACCCGGCATGACCATGTGCGGGCCATCATGACCGACCCTCGGTTCAGTCACCGCGCGGAGCTGCTGGCGCTCGTGGCGTCACCGCCGTTCGAGGTGGAGAAGTACGAGCCGCAGCCGTCGGGACCGGGCTCCTTCGTCCGGATGGACGCCCCGGACCACACGCGCTACCGGCGGCTGCTGACGGGCTTCTTCACGGTCCGCAAGATCCAGGAGTACGAGCCGACGCTGGCCGGGATCATCGACGACGTGCTCGACGAGATGGCCGGTCTCCAGCCGCCGGTGGATCTGCTGCCGGCGTTCGTGCAGAAGGTCGTGTACCGGTCGGTGCACTCGGTGATGGGTGTGCCGGAGGAGGACATCGCCGAGCTCGACAAGCACTTCTCGGCGATCATGCGGATCGACTACACGCTCGAGGAGTTCGTCGAACACAACACGGCGCTGGACCAGACGCTGGCCCGTGTGGTCAAGGACCTGTTCGCCGAGCCGAACGACAAGCTGCTCGGCAGGCTGGTCAAGACGGGTGAGCTGACCGAGGAGGAACTGGCGAACATCGCCTGGATCACCATCGGCGGCGCGCTGGACACCACGCCGAACATGCTGGGTCTCGGCACGTTCGCGCTGCTGGAGCATCCCGAGCAGCTGGAGAAGGTCCGCAAGCAGCCGGAGCTGATGGAGCGGGCGGTGGAGGAGCTGCTGCGCTATCTGACGATCTCCCACATGGGCGCGAGCCGGGTGGCGCTGGAGGACGTGGAGATCGGCGGACTGACCATCGAGGCCGGGCAGACCGTGGTGCTGTCCCTGCCGGCCGCCAACCGGGATCCGGAGCAGTTCGAGAACCCGGAGGTCTTCGACGTCACCCGGCCGTCCCGGCGCCACCTGGCGTTCGGCTTCGGCATCCACCAGTGCCTGGGGCAGCATCTGGCCCGGGCGACCCTGCGCATCGGCTTCCAGAAGCTCTTCGACCGCTTCCCGGACCTGCGGCTGGCGGCCGATCCGCAGGAGATCCCGCTGCGGGACAAGGCGATGCACTACGGCGTGTACGCGCTGCCCGTCACCTGGGGGTGACCGCACCCCCGTGGCCGAGCCGCGGGCCGTCCCGGAACAGGGGCGGCCCGCGGTTCCGGCTCCGGTGCGCGCCGCCGGAGCTACCGCGTCGCCGAGTAGGCGCTCAGGTGGGACATCAGGGGCCACGTCGTGCGCCAGGGCCGGCGCAGTCCCTCGCAGACCCAGATGGGGGTGCCCCAGTTGAGGTTGTGCACCCGGTCCGCGTTGGTGACCGTGCCGCGCCGGCGCACGCTGGTGAAGAACCGCCCCAGAGAGCGGGCGTCGGCGCCGACGAAGACCACGGTCGCGGTGTCGTCGGCCGGGCTGCGCAGGTACCAGTAGCCGCGGTGGCCGCTGTACGGCCGCGGCAGACCGAGCCTCGGGCCGAACCGGTCGAGGGCGCCCGCCTGGTCGTACCGGTCGGTGATCAGCAGGGCCCGGCGGCGCCGGTCGGCGGGCAGCCGGCGGTGGACACGGGCCACCGAGGCGGCCAGGTCGGGCCAGCCGACGGTTTCCATCGCCAGCCGGTCGGCGGAGGACCGGGAGAGCCGCTGGACCGGGTAGAGCGGCAGTACCTGCACCGCCAGGACCGCCGACATCAGGTAGACCACGGCCGTCGACCACACGCGCGGGCGGGAGGCGCGCAGACCCTGCAGAGCTGTGGCACCGGCCGCCCACAGGACGGCGAACAGCCCGGCGACGTAGTACGGCCGTCCGTGGACGACGAGGTAACAGGCGCACAGTCCGGCGAAGGTCAGCGCGAGGAACCGGTAGGGGCGGGCCCGGCGCGCGACCAGCAGCCATCCCAGCCCGCAGCACAGGAGGACCGCGCCGGCCAGTCCGGCGGCCGAGAGGACCGTGGGCAGGAACATCGCCCGGCCGCCCTCCTCGGCGGCGACCTCCTGTGCGATGACCTCGGTCATGGCCAGTTGCGGCCAGCCGGCGCGGGCCTGCCACAGCAGTCCCGGTACTGCGGTGAGCAGGGCTCCGGCCGCCGAGGCCCACAGCAGCGGGCGGCGCAGCAGGTCCCGGGGCCCCGCGAGGAGCAGGGCCACGAACAGCACGGCCCAGAGGCCGACGCTGAGGAACTTGACCTGGAGGGAGACGGCGGCGGTCAGGCCGAGCAGGGGCAGCAGCCGGTCGCGCCGGGTGCGGACCCAGCGCACCAGCAGCCAGACGCCGACCGTGGTCAGGAAGATGTCCAGGGTGGCGGTGATGAGCAGATGGCCCATCTGCAGCATGACCGGCGAGACGGCGTACGCACCTGCGGTGGCGAGCTGGGCCGCGCGTCGGCCGCCCAGTTCCCGGGCCGTCAGGGCCGCGGTCAGCACGCCGAGCGCGGTGAGGGCCGCGGCCGGTGCGCGCAGCACCAGCAGCGAGCCGGGGGACACCGTGTCCAGGGCGTGGGCCAGCAGCGGCAGCAACGGCGGCTGGTCGGCGTATCCCCAGGCGGGGCTGCGGCCGGCGGCGAGGAAGTACAGCTCGTCGCTGAAGTAGCCGAAGCGGTCCGCGGTGAGCAACAGCAGGGCCGCGGTGACGCAGACGAGGGCGAACACCGGCAGCATGGCCAGGGGTGGGAGCGGGGTGGCCGCCGACGGTCCGGCGGGGATGCGGGTACGGGGGGTGGCCCCGGGAGGCCGGTACCCGCCGTCGCGGTGGGTCGCCTCGTCCCGGGCTGTGGGGGGCATCGTCGCTTCCTCGATCCTGTCGGGTTCGCGGTGGAAGGCACCGTGGAGCTCTGCGCGTCGAACCTACGGTCGGCGGCCGACGCCGGAACGGCGTGTTCCCCTCTACGGGCCCGGGAGTAAGGGCGATTCCCTAGTCTTCGGCGCCCCTGGTGGCCCCGGCTGTCGCGGCTGTGCTGGTGTGGAGGTTCCGAACCGCCCTTGGGCCCACCCGCTCGCGTCGCGGTTCGGCCCCTGCCCGGCCGACCTGCGGTGGACGCCTTCAGCGCCCTGTCACTTCCCCCCGGCCCGGCCCCGATCCCTCAACCGATCACGGAGAGACGACAGTCGAGTGATGGACCTTCAGTTCATGTGCGGCGGGGCCGGCTCGCGGCCCCGCACGGTCAGGGCGTACACGTCATGACGGCGGCGATCGTCGCGGACGGCGTCCGCAAGCGGTACGGGGACATCCAGGCCGTCGACGGAGTCTCGCTGCACATCGAGGCGGGCGAGTTCTACGGCATCCTGGGTCCCAACGGCGCGGGGAAGACGACCACTCTGGAGATTCTGGAGGGCGTCCGCGAGCCCGACGAGGGCCGGATCGAGCTGTTCGGCGAGAGCCCCTGGCCGCGCAATCCCAGGCTGTTGAGACGGATCGGCGTGCAGTTCCAGGCGTCGTCGTTCTTCGACAAGCTCACCACGCGCGAGACCATCTGCCTGTTCGCGTCCTTCTACCGGGTCGGTGTCCGGCAGGCCGACGCGATGCTGGAGCGGGTCGGCCTCACCGAGTTCGGCGACGTGCCGGCCGACAAGCTCTCCGGCGGCCAGGCGCAGCGGCTGTCGATCGCCTGCGGTCTGGTGCACGACCCGGAGATCGTCTTCCTGGACGAGCCCACCGCCGGTCTGGACCCGCAGGCCCGCCGCAATCTCTGGGACCTGCTGCGGGACGTCAACGAGGAGGGCCGCACCCTGGTCCTCACCACGCACTACCTGGACGAGGCCGAGATGCTCTGCGACCGGGTGTCGGTGATGGAGAAGGGCAGGGTGCTCAAGACGGGCGCGCCGGCGGCCCTGATCCGCGAGCTCGACGACATGGTGCGGGTGAGTGTGGAGTCCGGGCTGGTCAAGGCGGACACTCTGCGCGGCCGGCTGGTGGCGGCCGGGGTGGACAACGCGGTGGTGGAGGACGACGGGATCACGCTGTCGATCGCCACCCACTCCCCCGGGCCGGTGCTGTCGGTCCTGGCGGACCACCGGGCGCTGCGGAGCCTTCAGGTGCGTGGCGCCACTCTGGAGGACGTCTTCCTCCAGCTGACCGGACGGGAGTACCGCGCGTGAGCATCGACGAGACGTCCTCTCGCTCCCCCGGAACGGCCGCGAAGGCCCCGGCGGAGCAGGAGAAGGCGGCGGTCAAGGCCGGTCCGGGCCGCAAGGGCCCGGTCAAGGACAGACGGCTGAACCCGATACGCGAGCTGGCCCGGGCGATGATCCTGAGCGTCCTGCGGGACAAGGGCACGATCTTCTTCCTGATGATCTTCCCCATCCTGTTCCTGATGCTGTTCGGCTCGTTGTTCAAGAGCGACGGGACCTCGCACATCAAGGTGGCCCAGGTCGGCGAGGTGCAAGTGCTCGACTCGCTCACCGGTGCCCAGCGGGACCAGCTGTCCAAGGCCGCCACGATCACCAAGGTGAAGAGCGAGTCGGCGGCGCTGGAGAAGGTGCGCCAGGGGGACTACGACGCACTGGTCGAGCAGGACGGTGACGCCGTCGTGCTGCGCTACAGCCTGGCCGACTCGGTGAAGGGGGCTTCGGCCCGTGCGACCCTGAACGCGGTGCTGGAGCAGGCGAACCTGGCCGCGACCGGCATGGTCGCCAAGTACACGCTGAAGGCCAGTCAGGTCGAGGACGAATCGGTCAAGCCCATCCAGTACCTGACCCCCGGTCTGCTGGGCTTCGCCGTCGCCACCAGCGCGGTGTTCAGCACCGCCCTGACGCTGGTGACGCTGCGCCGCAAGAAGATCCTCCAGCGGATGCAGCTGTCGCCGATCCGCCCCTGGGAGGTGGTGGCCGCCCGTATCTCCATGACCATGCTCATGGCACTCACGCAGACGGCTCTGTTCCTGGCGGTGGCGACCCTGCCGTACTTCGGTCTCCAGCTGACCGGCAACTGGTGGCTGGTGGTGCCGTTGGTGGTGTGCGGGACGCTGGCCCTGATGTCGCTGGGCCTGCTCATCGGCTCGCTCACCAAGACCGAGGAGTCCGCGGGCGGTCTCGCTCAGTTGCTGGTGCTGCCGATGTCGCTGCTGTCCGGATCGTTCTTCTCGCTGGACAGCGCCCCGGAGTGGGTGAGGGCGGTCGCGTACGTGATGCCGCTGCACTACCTCGTGGAAGGCGGAGAGTCGGTGCTCAGCCGGGGCGGCGGGGTGGTGGACGTGCTGCCCACGATGGGCGGCATGCTGGCCTTCGCCGCCGTGGTGACCGGGGTGACGCTGCGGTTCTTCAAGTGGAACGAAGGGTGAGCCGGCGCTGACGGGCGACGTCCGGGGCTCTCTGCCGTGCGGGTGCGGCGGAGGGCCCCGGACGATTTCCCCGCCCTCGCCCGACGTCCGGGGGCCGGGCGTCAGGCGCGGTCGCCGCCCTGCCAGCCGTCCGTAGCGCACGAACGCGGCCGGCAGCGGGCCGGGTTCGGTGACGTGGCCGGGGGGGGCGCGGCACCGCTCGGCGGGCAGCGGCACCAGGTCGATGGCGTCGGGGCCGCTGACGGCCGCGCCGCGTACCGACAGCAGCGGCTGCGCGGTGGACGGCGGCGGGGTGACGTGGCCGGGGGGGCGCGGCGAGCGGCAGCTTCGGGGTGACGGTGCCGCCGCCCTTCCAGGCCAGCCGAGCTTGGCGCAGGTGTCGGCGGTGAAGCTGTAGGTGAGCGGAGAGACGACGCCGCTGAAGCTTTCGATGATGTTGGAGTTGTCCCAGATCCGCAGCTGAAGTAGGTGTCCTCGGTCTTGGCCGGCAGCCCCGTGGACCGCTGCCGGGACCCGCCGACCGGCACCTCGATCAGATCGCTGAGGCTGCCGTCGCTGCCGAGGTTCAGCCCGGTGAGCGCACCGGGCTCGGTCGGCGACCCGGCGCGCAGCACCACCGCGCCACCGCCGTCACCGAAGATCACCCGGGTCGAGCGGTCGTCCGGGGCGAGGAGCGTGGAGAACGCGTCCGCGCCGACGACCAGCACGCTCTGGGCGGCGCCCAGCGCGACCATTCCGGCGCCCGTCGCGAGGGCGTACACGAAACCGGTGCACACCGCCGCCACGTCGAACGCCGGGACCGGACCCAGTCCCAGCCGGGTGGCCACCTCGGGCGCGGTCGCGGGACAGTGCCGGTCCGGGGAGCTGGTGGCGAGGACCACCGCGTCGACGCCCTCCAGCCCGGCGGACGACAGCGCCCGCCGCCCGGCCTCCACGGCCAGGTCGCCGGTGGACTGGCCCGGCGAGACCCAGCGGCGCTCCCGGATGCCGGACGGCGGCGAATCCATTCGTCGCTGGTGTCGAGGACCCCCGCCAGCTGGTCGTTGGTGACGACGGTGGGGGGAACCCAGCCCCCGAGTCCGACGACGACTGCCGCTCGTTCCATGGCCTCCAGCTCGTTTCACAGCCCGATGGCCGCACCGGGACCGGGAAGCGGCCCACGCTCAACCATTCACCGAACACCAGCTCACATCCGCCGATCTCGGCGTCTGTCAGGTGAAGCCCTGCATCTCGGGCAGTGCCCGACGTCCCGTCAGCGGCGGAAGGGGCCCGCTGACGGCATGCGGATGCACAACTCGGGCACGCTGGGCGGGAGTTCGTCCTCACCACGTCCGAGCCGTGCACCCTCCAGCGGGCCGGCGGGGCCGGAATGCACCGGCCGCGCCGAGCCCCACTGTCCCGGAAGGGGGAATCGCGGTCTACCGTCGGCGTCCCGTCACGCGGATCCGAACTGCTTGTCGATGAAGTCGAAGAGGTCGTCGTCGCTGGCCGCGTCGATGCGCTCCTCGACCTCCGTCTCCGGGGACCCGCCGGGGCCGTCCGCGGCGGACGTCACCGCGGGGGTGGCGGGCGCCGCCGTGTCCAGTGCGGACAGCAGCCCGCGCAGCCGGTCGGCCAGCGCGGAACGCGCCATCTCGTCACCGGCGATCTCCGCCAACACGCCTTCCATCCGGTCGAGTTCGGCCAGCATCGGCTGTACGGCCGCTGCGGCGCCCGGCGCGGTCTCGGCCCGCAGATGACGGGCCAGCCCGATGGGCGTCGGGTAGTCGAACAGCAGGGTGGCCGGCAGCCTGAGCCCGGTGGCGGTGTTGAGCCGGTTGCGCAGCTCGACGGCGGTCAGCGAGTCGAAGCCCAGCTCCAGGAAGCCGCGTTCGGGGTCCACCGCCTCGGAGTCGGCGTAACCGAGGACGGCCGCCGCGTGGTCGCGGACGAGGTCCGCCAGCACCGCGAGGCGCGCCTCGGCGTCCAGGTCCGCGAGCCTGCGCCGCAGCCGCTCGGCGGGCGCTGCCCCGTCGGCGGCGGCCGCGCGACGGCCGGGGGCGGGCTTGACGAGGGACCGCAGCAGGGCCGGGACCTCCCCGTCGGGCGCCCGCAGCCCGGCCGTGTCGAAGCGGGCCGGGACCAGCACGGCCCGGTCGGTGGCCACGGCGGCGTCGAAAAGGCCGAGGGCCTGCTCGGACGGCATCGGGACGACTCCGCCGCGCGCCATCCGCACCAGGTCGGCCTGGTCCAGCTTGCCCGTCATGGCCGACCGCTCCTCCCACAGGCCCCACGCCAGGGACTGGGCGGGCAGGCCCTGGGCGCGCCGCTGCCGGGCGAAGGCGTCGAGGAAGGCGTTGGCCGCCGCGTAGTTGCCCTGCCCCGAGCCGCCGAGGACACCGGCGAGCGAGGAGTAGAGCACGAAGGCCCGCAGCTCGCTGTCCCGGGTCAGCTCGTGGAGATGCAGCGCGGTGTCGGCCTTGGCGGCGAGCACCGTGTCGAGCCGCTCCTGGGTGAGGGAGCCGATGACGCCGTCGTCGAGGACGCCCGCGGTGTGCACCACGGCGGTCAGCGGATGCTCCGCGGGGACCGTGGCGAGCAGCGCGGCCAGCGCCTCCCTGTCGGAGGTGTCGCAGGCGACGAGCTCGGCCCGGGCGCCGAGCGCGGTCAGGTCGTCGAGGAGTTCCCGCGCACCGGGCGCGGCGGGGCCGCGGCGGCCGACGAGCAGCAGGTGCCGGGCACCGTGCCGGCCGGCCAGGTGCCGGGCGACGAGGCCGCCGAGCGCGCCGGTGGCCCCGGTGACCAGGACCGTGCCGTCCGGGTCGAGCAGCGTACCGATGTCCCCGTCCGCCGTCCGGGTCAGCCGGGCACGGACCAGCCTCGGCACCCGCAACTCGCCCTTGCGCAGGGCGATCTGCGGCTCCTCGTGGCGGGCCGCGGCGGGCAGCGCCCGGTACGACTCCTGGGCGCCGTCCCAGTCGAGGAGCACGAAGCGTTCCGGGTTCTCGGTCTGCGCGGTGCGCACCAGACCCCATACGGCCGATGCCACCGGGTCGGGCGCCCGGTCGCCGTCGTGCACGGTCACGGCGTGCCGGGTGACGAGCACCAGCCGGGAGGCGTTGAAGGTGTCGTCGGCGAGCCAGTCCTGCAGCAGCCGCAGCACACGGCCGGTCGTCCGGCGCGCCGCGGCGGCCAGGTCGGTTCCGGCCGGCAGGCCCCCCTTGTCGTCACCGAGGCCGTCGTCACCGAGGCCGGGCACGGCGGCCAGCACCGTCCCGGGTACCGGAAGGTCGCCTGCGGCGACGGCGTGGGCGAGGCCGGCCAGGTCGGGGAGGGGTGCGGCGGCGAGCCCGGCGGCCGTCAGGGCCTCCCCGAGGGCGGGGTCGCCGTCGCCGTCCAGGACGGCGAAGCCCGTGGAGGCGGTCCGGGCCGGGGCGGCGGCCGCGGTCGCCCACTCCAGTTCGTGGAGATGACGGGCGGCGGCACGGGCGTCCCCGAGCTGCCCGGCGGGCAGCGGACGCAGGGTCAGCCCGCTCACCGTGGCGACGGGGCTGCCGGCGGGATCCGTGACGGTCAGCGCGACCGTGTCGGGTCCGGCCGGGACGAGACGCACCCGCAGCGCACCCGCTCCCGGCGCATGCAGGCGTACGCCGGTCCAGCTGAACGGCATGAGCGCGGTCCCGGAGGCGGCGCCGGCGGTCAGTCCGACGGTCTGCAGGGCGGCGTCCAGCAGGGCCGGGTGCAGCCCGTACCCACCGGCGTCGGCGGCGACCTCGGCGGACGGTTCGACCTCGGCGTACACCTCCTCGCCGAGCCTCCAGGCGGCGGTCAGCCCCTGGAACGCGGGTCCGTAGCCGAAGCCGCCCGCGGCGAAGCGGTCGTAGATCCCGTCCACCGCGATCTCCTCGGCGCCCTGCGGCGGCCACGGCTCGAGCGGGACGTCGTCCGCCGGGTCCGCCGTGGTGCCGAGTTGCCCGAGCGCGTGGCGGGTCCAGGGCTCGTCGTCCGCCGCGTCGTCCGGCCGGGAGTGCACGGTCACCCCGCGCACTCCCCGCTCGCCGGGTTCGCCGACGGTGACCTGGAGGTGGACGGCCCCCTGTTCGGGCAGCACGAGCGGTGCCTCCAGGGTGAGTTCGTCGACGACGGCACAGTCGACCCGGTCGGCTGCCAGCAGCGCCAGCTCCAGGAAGGCGGTGCCGGGCAGGATCGCGGTGCCGGCGACCGCGTGGTCGGCGAGCCAGGGGTGGCTGCTGAGCGACAGCCGCCCGGTGAGCAGGTAGCCGTCGCCGCCGGCCAGGGTCGTGCCCGCCGCGAGCAGGGGATGCTCGCCGGCGGAGAGCCCCGCGGCGGCGAGGTCCGGCACGCCGGGTTCGGCGTCGAGCCAGTACCGGGCCCGCTGGAAGGCGTACGTCGGCAGGTCGGCCCGGCGCACCGGACGGCCGGCGAAGAACGCGGCCCAGTCGGGGCCCGCACCGTGCATGTGAAGGGTGGCGAGAGCGGTCGTGACCGCGGTCTCCTCGGGCCGGTCGCGGCGCAGCAGCGGAGTGACGACGGCGGCCTGCGGTTCGGCGAGACAGTCCCGGGTCATGGCGGTGAGCACCGCGTCGGGGCCCAGTTCGAGGTACGCGGTCACCCCCTGCCGCTCCAGGGTCGCGACGGCGTCGGCCCAGCGGACCGTGCCGCGCACGTGGCGGACCCAGTACTCGACGTCCTCCAGCTGTCCGGAGTCGGCGAGTTCACCGGTGAGGTCGCAGACGACGGGAACGCTCGGGGGCGCGTACGTCGTCTCGCGGGCGACGGTGGCGAAGCGGGCCTGCATGGGTTCCATCCGCGGCGAGTGGAAGGCGTGCGACACCGTCAGCCGCTTGGTGCGCAGCCCGGCCTCGCGCCACGCCTGGGCGAGTTCCTCCACGGCCTCCTCGTCGCCGGAGACGACCACGGAGGCCGGCCCGTTGACGGCGGCGAGGGACACCCGGTCCTCGTAGGTCCGCAGGGCCTGCGCGACCTCCGTCTCACCCGCCTGCACGGCCAGCATCGCCCCGCCGTCGGGCAGTTGCTGCATCAGCCGGCCGCGCGCGGCGACCAGACGGCAGGCGTCGGCGAGGTCGAACACACCGGCGACATGGGCGGCGGCCAGCTCGCCGATGGAGTGGCCGACGACGAGGTCCGGTCGCAGACCCCAGTGCTCCAGCAGCCGGAACTGGGCCACTTCCAGGGCGAACAGCCCGGCCTGGGTGTAGGCGGTGCGGTCCAGCAGCTCGGCGTCGGGCGAACCGGCCGGGGCGAACAGCACCTCCTTCAGGGGCCGTTCGAGTTCGCGGTCGAGTTCGGCGCAGACGGCGTCGAGGGCGTCGGCGAACACGGGGTGGGCGGCGTACAGGTCACGGCCCATACCCGGGCGCTGACTTCCCTGACCACTGAAGAGGAACGCGGTGCGCCCGCCACGGCGCCGCACTCCGCGCACCAGCCCGGGAGCCTCCCGGTCCTCCGCCAACGCCCTTACGGCGGAGAGGAGTTCGTCCTGATCACGGCCGATGGCGGCGGCCCGGTGGTCGAATCCGGCCCGGCCGAGGGCGAGCGAGTGCGCGATGTCGACGGGTGCGGCGGCGTCCTGCCGCTCCGGGTCCTCCAGATGGGCGAGCAGACGGACGGCCTGGGCGCGCAGGGCGTCGGCGCCACGGCCGGAGAGCACCCAGGGGACGACGACACCGCCGGAGCCCACCGGGACGGGCACTCCTTCCGCTGACGGGCCGTCCTCGCCGGCCGGCGTGCGCGGCGTCACGCTCCCCGACGGCTGCGCATCCCCGGCGGACGGCTGCGAAGCTCCGGCGGACGACTGCGCGGACTCGGCGGACGGCTGAGGGGACTCGGCGGGCGGCTGCTCCAGGATCACATGGGCGTTGGTGCCGCTGATGCCGAACGCCGACACACCGGCCCGGCGCGGACGTCCTTCGGCCTCCGGCCACTCGACGGCCTCCGTCAGCAGCGACACCGCCCCCTCGGTCCAGTCGATCCGGGTCGACGCGCGCTCGGCGTGCAGGGTGCGGGGCAGCACCCCGTGCCGCATCGCAAGCACCATTTTGATCACACCGCCGACACCGGAGGCGGCCTGCGTGTGCCCGATGTTCGATTTCAGGGCGCCGAGCAGCAGCGGCCGGTCCTGCGGCCGGTCCTGGCCGTACGTCGCCATCAGCGCCTGCGCCTCGATGGGGTCACCGAGCCGGGTGCCGGTGCCGTGCGACTCGACGGCGTCCACATCGGCCGGGGCGAGCCCGGCGGCGGCCAGGGCCTGCCGGATGACGCGCTGCTGCGCGGGGCCGCTCGGCGCGGTGAGGCCGTTGCTGGCGCCGTCCTGGTTGACCGCCGAACCGGCGAGCACCGCGAGGACGGGGTGGCCGTTGCGGCGGGCGTCGGAGAGCCGCTCCAGCAGCACGACGCCGACGCCCTCGGCCCAGCCCGCGCCGTCGGCGTCGTCGGAGAACGCCTTGCAGCGGCCGTCCGCGGACAGCGCCCGCTGCCGGCTGAACTCGATGAAGGTGTCCAGCGAGGAGATCACCGTGACCCCGCCGGCCAGCGCCATGGCGCATTCACCGGAGCGCAGCGCCTGGGCGGCCATGTGCAGGGCCACCAGGGACGAGGAGCACGCGGTGTCGACGGTGACGGCCGGGCCCTCCAGACCGAAGGTGTACGAGATCCGCCCCGAGGCCACGCTGCCGGCGCTGCCGGTGGCCAGATAGCCCTCGAAGTCCTTCGGGGCGTGCTGCACCCGGGAGCCGTAGTCGTGGTAGTTGGAGCCGACGAACACCCCGGTGCTGCTGCCGCGCAAGGTCCTGGGCTCGATGCCGGCCCGCTCGAACGCCTCCCACGACGTCTCCAGCAGCAGCCTCTGCTGCGGGTCCACGGCCAGCGCCTCGCGCGGGCTCATCCCGAAGAACTCCGGGTCGAAGTGGTGCGCGTCGTACAGGAATCCGCCGCCGCGGGCGTAGAAGGTGCCCGGACGGTCCGGGTCGGGGTCGAAGGCACCCTTGAGGTCCCAGCCGCGGTCCTCCGGGAAGGCGGACACGGCATCACCGCCCCGCGCGAGCAGCCTCCACAGCTCCTCCGGGCCGTCAACCCCGCCGGGGTAGCGGCAGCCCATCGACACGATCACCACCGGGTCGTCGTCCGTCACGGCCGGCCGGGACGCGGCGGCCGGTACCGGACCGGTCGCGCCGGACGGGACGGCGGCGCCGAACAGGTCGGCGTGCAGTTTCGCGGCGAGCGCGACGGCGGTCGGATGGTCGAAGACCAGGGTGACCGGCAGCCGGAGGCCGGTGCTCTCGGCGATGGTGTTGCGCAGGGCCACCGCGGTGAGCGAGTCGAAGCCGAGGTCGCGGAAGGCCCGCTCCTCGTCGACCTGGTCGGCGCCGGGGTACCCGAGCGCCGCTGCGGCCAAGGTCCGCACCAGCCCGAGGAGTTCGCGCCGCTGCTCGTCGTACGGCAGGCCCGCGAGGCGCGCCGTGAGCGCGTTGCCGTCACCGCCGTCCGCCAGGGGCACGGTACGCGCCGCGAGGGCCTCCCGTACCTCGGGGAGTTCGGCAAGGACTCGCGGGGCACGCTCGGAGTGGGCGAACGCGTACGTCTCCCACCGTACGTCGGCCAGGGCCAGCACGGGTTCCCCGACGGACACGGCCTGCTGAAGCCCGGTCAGGGCGGACTCGGGCTCCATGGCGGGCATGCCGGAACGGGCCAGCCGCTCGCCGGTCTCGCCGGAGGCCAGACCGCCGCCGCCCCAGGCGCCCCAGGCGACCGACGTGGCGGGCAGCCCGTCGGCGTGCCGCTGCCGGGCCAGCGCGTCGAGGAAGGCGTTGGCCGCGGCGTAACTGCCCTGCCCGGGGCCGCCGAGGGTGCCGGCGAGCGAGGAGAACAGCACGAACGCGTCCAGTTCCAGGTCCCGGGTCAGCTCGTGCAGATGCAGTGCGGCCGCCACCTTGGGCCGCAGCACGGTCTCCGCCCGCTCGGGGGTGAGGCCGTCCAGCACTCCGTCGTCGAGCACCCCGGCCGCGTGCACGACCGCGGTGAGCGGCTGGTCCTCGGGTACGGCGGCCAGCAGCGCGGCCAGTTGGTCGCGGTCGGCGGCATCGCACGCGACGAGCGTGACTCGGGCGCCGAGCGCGGTCAGCTCGGCCTCCAGTTCGGCCGCGCCGGGCGTGTCCGGGCCCCGGCGTCCGGCCAGCAGCAGATGACCGGCGCCGTTGCGGGCCAGCCAGCGGGCGACATGGGCCCCCACGCCCCCGGTTCCCCCGGTCACCAGCACGGTGCCGTTCGGCTCCCAGCCGGTGGACGCGGGGTCGGCCGGCGCGGCCGCCCGTACCAGCCGCCGTGTGAAGAGCCCGGAACCCCGTACGGCCACCTGGTCCTCTTCGGCGGCTCCGGACAGGGCGGCGACCAGCCGGGTCAGGGCACGGTCGTCCAGCTCCGGCGGCAGGTCCACCAGCCCGCCGAAGCGCTGCGGGTACTCCAGAGCGGCGATCCGGCCGAGTCCCCACGCCTGTGCCTGGACAGGCGCGGACGGCCGGTCGGCACGGCCCGTGGACACCGCGCCCCGGGTGGCGATCCACAGCGGCGCGGCCACACCCGCGTCCCCGAGCGCCTGCACCAAGGCGGTGTTGAGGGCGAGCCCGTTGTCGAGGGCGCTGCCCGGAGCGTACGGCGACTCGTCCAGCGCCAGCAGGGACAGCACACCAGCCGGCCGCGCGGCACCGGCATCGTCGCTGACGACACCGCCGAGCAGAGCGGTGAGCCGCTCCCGGTCGACGCCGGCGGCCACTTCCAGGGTGGTCACCTCGGCGCCGTGGACCGTCAGACCGCTGGAGAGGGAGGTGATGAGCTCGGTGTCGGGGTGTCCCTGCGGCACGACGAGCAGCCAGGTACCGGTCAGGACGACGGCCCGAGTGTCCTGGGCGACCGGCTTCCAGACCACCTTGTACCGCCAGCCGTCCACCGCCGAGCGCGCCACCTGCTCTTTGCGCCACCCCGACAGCACGGGAAGGACACCGGCCAGCGCCTCACTGTCGGACACCCGCAACGTCCCCGCCAGCGCCTCCAGATCCTCACGCTCGACCGCCTCCCAGAAGCGGGCGTCCACCGCCTCCTGCCCGAAGACCGCAACACCCGCGGGAACCCTCTTCTCCAGCCAGTAACGGCGGCGCTGGAAGGCGTACGTCGGCAGCGGGACCGTGCGGGCGTCGTGGCCGGCCAGGACCGCCGTCCAGTCCACCGGGATGCCACGCACCCACGCCTCGGCCAGCGAAGTCAGGAAACGGTGCGCGCCGCCCTTGTCACGCCGCAGAGTCCCCGTCACGACCGCGTCGGGTGCGGCCTCCTGGACCGCCATGCCGAGCACCGGATGGGAACTCACCTCCACGAACGCCCCATAGCCCTGCTCCAGCAAACCTTCGACGGCGTCGGCGAAACGCACCCGCTGACGCAGATTCCGATACCAGTAACCCCCGTCCAGCCCAGCCGTGTCGATGACCTCCGCCTCCGTCGTCGAGAAGAACGGCACCTCACCAGGACGCGGCGCGACAGCCGCGAGGACCCGGGCCAGCTCGGCCTCGATGGCCTCCACATGCCAGGTGTGCGACGCGTAGTCCACCGGAACACGACGCGCCCGGATGTCACTGCTCTCGCAGTGCGCCATCAGCTCATCCAGCGCATCCGCGTCCCCGGCCACCACCACCGAACCAGGACCATTCACCGCAGCAACATCAATACGGCCCCCCAACCGACCAGCAACTCCTCCACATCAGCCAGTGCAAGAGGCACGGAGACCATGCCACCGCGCCCCGCGATCACACGGATCGCACGCGACCGCAACGCCACCACCCGCGCCCCGTCCTCCAACGACAGACCACCCGCCACCACCGCAGCCGCGATCTCCCCCTGCGAATGACCCACCACCACCGACGGCTCAACCCCACACGCACGCCACACCGCCGCCAACGACACCATCACCGCCCACGACACCGGCTGCACCACATCCACATCAACCAGTTCGCAACCGCCCCGCACCACCTCACTCAACGACCACCCCACAAACGGAGCCAGCGCGGCCTCGCACGCCTCCATCGACGCCGCGAACACCGGCGAGACACCCCACAACTCCCGCCCCATACCAACCCACTGCGCCCCCTGCCCCGGGAACACGAACACCACCCGATCAACACCACCCGTCACCGCACCCCGCACCACACCGGAGCCGACCACCCCACCCGCCGCCAACACACCCAGCCCGGCAACAAGTTCAGCCGACTCACCACCCAGGACAACAGCCCGGTTCTCGAACGCCGTACGCGTCGACGCCAACGACCACCCCACGTCCACCGACCGGACATCCTCGCCGACCGACCTCACATACGAGGCGAGGAGGCCGGCCTGACCCGCCAGCCCCTCCCCACCACGCCCCGACACCACCCACGGCACCACACCACCAGCCACGAACACCGACACGGTGTCCACATCCCCGGAAGCCGTCGCCGGGACCGCCGGAGCCTCCTCCAGCACCACATGCGCGTTGGTGCCGCTCACGCCGAAGGACGACACACCGGCCCGGCGCGGACGCCCTTCGGTCTCGGGCCAGTCCACGGCCTCCGTCAGCAACGACACCTCCCCCGCCGACCAGTCGACATGCGGCGTCGGCTCGTCGACATGCAGGGTCCGGGGAAGCACTCCGTGCTGCAACGCCAGCACCATCTTCATCACACCGCCGACACCGGAGGCGGCCTGCGCGTGACCGATGTTCGACTTCAACGAGCCGAGCCACAGGGGCCGTTCCGGGTCTCTGCCCTGGCCGTAGGTCGCCAGCAGCGCCTGCGCCTCGATCGGGTCGCCCAGCGCGGTGCCCGTACCGTGCGCCTCCACCGCGTCCACGTCCGCGGCGGACAGCCCGGCCTTGGCGAGGGCCGCCCGGATCACCTGCTGCTGGGCAGGGCCGCTGGGGGCGCTGAGACCGTTGCTCGCACCGTCCTGGTTGAGGGCGGTGGAGCGGATCACCGCCAGCACGGGATGCCCGTTGCGGCGGGCGTCCGAGAGCCGCTCCAGGAGCACCATGCCCGCGCCCTCGGCGAGGCCCATGCCGTCGGCGGCCTTGGCGAACGCCTTCGAGCGACCGTCCTTGGCGACGCCCCGGGTGCGGGCGAAGCCGATGAAGCCGATGGGCTCGACCATCACGGCGACGCCGCCCGCGAGGGCCATCGAGCACTCGCCGGAGCGCAGCGCCTGGACGGCCATGTGCAGGGCCACCAGCGACGAGGAGCACGCCGTGTCGATGGTCACCGCGCTGCCTTCGAGGCCGAGGGTGTAGGCGACGCGGCCGGACAGCACGCTGGTGGCGCTGCCGGTGACGATGTGTCCTTCGACGCCCTCGGGCAGGTTGTCCAGGCCGCCGAAGCCCTGGTTGGCGGCGCCCACGAACACGCCGACGGGAGTGCCGCGCAGTTCCTCGGGGACGAGCCCGGCCCGTTCCAGTACCTCCCAGGAGGTCTCCAGCAGCAGGCGCTGCTGCGGGTCCATGGCGACGGCCTCGCGCGGCGAGATGCCGAAGAAGCCGGGGTCGAAGTCGGCGGCGTCGTAGACGAAGCCGCCTTCGCGGGCGTAGCAGGTGCCCTCGCGGTCCGGGTCCGGATCGTAGAGCGCCTCCAGGTCCCAGGCGCGGTCGTCGGGGAAGGCGTCGATGACGTCACGGCCCTCGGCGAGGATCTGCCACAGTTCCTCGGGGCTGTCGGCGCCGCCGGGATAGCGGCAGCTCATCGAGACGATGACGATGGGGTCGTCGTCCGCGGCGGGCCCGCGGGCCGGGGCCGCGGAGACGGCGGGCACGGGAAGGGCCGCTGTGTCTCCGAGCAGTTCCTCGCGGACGTGGCGGGCCAGCGCGGTGACCGTGGGCCGGTCGAAGATCACGGTGACCGGCAGGCGCAGGCCGGTGGCGGCGTTCAGGCGGTTGCGCAGCTCGACCGAGGTCAGCGAGTCGAAGCCCAACTCCCGGAAGGCCCTGCCCACTTCGACGCTGTTCGGGCTGCCGTGCCCGAGCACTCCGGCGACCTGGGCGCGCACCAGGTCGAGTACGGCCTGCTGCTGTTCGTCGGGGGCCAGGCCGCGCAGCCGGTCGACGAGTCCGGAACTCGCCGTGGCCGACGCGTCCGGCCGGTGCCGGTCCTCCTCGGCGCGCAGGATCTCGGCGACCTCGGGCACCTCGGTGAGCAGGGGGCGGGGGCGGGCGGCGGTGAAGACGGGGACGAAGCGCTCCCAGTCGATGTCGGCGACGGCGACGAAGCACTCGTCCCGGTCCAGCACCTGCTGCATGCCCATGACCGCGAGGGCCGGGTCCATGAAGGGGATACCGCGCCAGCGCAGTTGCTCCTGGACGATGTCGAGGGCCATGCCGCCGCCCTCGTCGCTCCAGATGCCCCAGGCGATCGACGTACCGGCCAGGCCGCGGGCCCGCCGGTGCTCGGCGACCGCGTCGGCGTAGGCGTTGGCCGCCGCGTACGCACCGTGGTCGCCGCTGCCCCAGACGCCGGCGACGGAGGAGAAGACGACGAAGGCGTCGAGCCGGTCGTCGGAGAAGAGCTCGTCGAGATGCGCGACGCCCGACAGCTTGGCCTCGGCGCCGTCGGCGAATTCCTGGAGCGTGGTGGTGGCCATCGGGATGAGGATGCCGACGCCTGCGGTGTGCACGACGGTGCGGATGGGCGGCCCGTCGGTCTCGACCCGCTCGATGAGCGCGGCCAGGGCGTCCCGGTCGGCGATGTCGCAGGAGGCGATGGTGACGCGGGCGCCCAGGGCGCGCAGCTCGGCCTCCAGCTCGGCGGCGCCGGGTGCGTCCGCGCCGCGCCGGCTGACCAGGACGAGGTGCTCGGTGCCGTTGCGGGCGAGCCAGCGGGCCGTGTGCCCGCCGAGGCCACCGGTGCCGCCGGTGATCAGCGCGGTGCCGCGCGAGGTCCAGCTGCGGTGACCGTCGCCGGTGGCGGCTGCGGGGACCCGGGCCAGTCGGCGGATCAGGATGCCGGTCCGGCGGATGGCCACCTGGTCCTCGGCGCCGGAGTCGGCGAGGATTCCGCACAGCCGGGCGGCGGTCCGCTCGTCGGGCTTCTCGGGGAGGTCGACGAGGCCACCCCAGAACTCGGGATGTTCCAGCGCGGCGACCCGGCCCATGCCCCAGGTGCCGTTCTGCACGGGGTTGCGCATCGGGTCGCTGTCGCCCGTGGCGACGGCTCCGCTGGTGGCCAGCCACAGCGGGGCACGTACGCCGGTGTCGCCGCACGCCTGGACCAGGGCCAGCCCGGCCACCAGACCGGCCGCGAGTCCGGGCTGCTCGGGGTACGGGTGCTCTTCGAGCCCGAGGAACGAGAGCACCCCGCTGAACTGGGCGGAGTGGACACCGCTGTGCTGGGCCGTCTCGGTCAGCAGGGCGGCCAGCCGCTCACGGTCGGTGTCGGAGGAGTCGACGAACAGGGGGACGGCCTGCGCCCCGTGCGAGGCGAGGCCCTCCAGACAGACCCGGACGAGTTCGGCGCCCGCGTGGCTCGCGGGGATGACGACCAGCCAGGTCCCGTCCAGGGTCGTGGAGGTGGGCTCGGCCGTCGGCCGCCAGGCGACGCGGTAGCGCCAGGAGTCGATGGTGGACGCGGCACGGCGGCCCCGCCGCCAGGCCGACAGCACGGGCAGCGCCTGGGCCAGCGCCTCCTGCCCGGTGTCCTCGGCGACGTCGAGCACACCGGTCAGTGCTGCGACGTCCTGCTCCTCGACAGCCGCCCAGAACTCGGCGTCCGCCGGGTCCTGGACACCGCCGGTCGCGGCGACAAGCTGCGGCGTATCGGGCTCGAACCAGAAGGGGCGGTGCTGGAAGGCGTACGTCGGCAGCGGGACCGTGCGGGCGTCGTGGCCGGCCAGGACCGCCGTCCAGTCCACCGGGATGCCACGCACCCACGCCTCGGCCAGCGAAGTCAGGAAACGGTGCGCGCCGCCCTTGTCACGCCGCAAAGTCCCGACCACCAGCGCGTCGGGTGCGGCCTCCTGGACCGCCATGCCGAGCACCGGATGGGAACTCACCTCCACGAACGCCCCATAGCCCTGCTCCAGCAAACCTTCGACGGCGTCGGCGAAACGCACCCGCTGACGCAGATTCCGATACCAGTAACCCCCGTCCAGCCCAGCCGTGTCGATGACCTCCGCCTCCGTCGTCGAGAAGAACGGCACCTCACCAGGACGCGGCGCGACAGCCGCGAGGACCCGGGCCAGCTCGGCCTCGATGGCCTCCACATGCCAGGTGTGCGACGCGTAGTCCACCGGAACACGACGCGCCCGGATGTCACTGCTCTCGCAGTGCGCCATCAGCTCATCCAGCGCATCCGCGTCCCCGGCCACCACCACCGAACCAGGACCATTCACCGCAGCAACATCAATACGGCCCCCCCAACCGACCAGCAACTCCTCCACATCAGCCAGTGCAAGAGGCACGGAGACCATGCCACCGCGCCCCGCGATCACACGGATCGCACGCGACCGCAACGCCACCACCCGCGCCCCGTCCTCCAACGACAGACCACCCGCCACCACCGCAGCCGCGATCTCCCCCTGCGAATGACCCACCACCACCGACGGCTCAACCCCACACGCACGCCACACCGCCGCCAACGACACCATCACCGCCCACGACACCGGCTGCACCACATCCACATCAACCAGTTCGCAACCGCCCCGCACCACCTCACTCAACGACCACCCCACAAACGGAGCCAGCGCGGCCTCGCACGCCTCCATCGACGCCGCGAACACCGGCGAGACACCCCACAACTCCCGCCCCATACCAACCCACTGCGCCCCCTGCCCCGGGAACACGAACACGGTGCCGTCGGGTACTACGTCGAAGTTGCCGGTCACCGCTCCCGGGACCGTACGGTCGGCCGCCAAGTCGCCGAGGCCGGAGAGGAGTTCGCTCCGATCCGCGCCGAGGAGGACAGCCCGGTTCTCGAACGCGGCCCGTGTGGCGGCCAGCGACCACGCCACATCCACCGGCCGGACGTCCTCGCCGGCCGACTCCACGTACGACGCCAGCCGCCCCGCCTGACCGGTGAGCCCCTCTCCACCACGCCCCGACACCACCCACGGAACCGCGCCGCCGGCCACGAACACCGGTGCCACGGTGTCGTCGGTGGTCTCCGGTTCCCGTGTCCCGGGGTCGGGTTCCGGCGCCTGCTCCAGGATCACATGGGCGTTGGTGCCGCTGCCGCCGAAGGAGGACACGCCCACGCGGCGGGGGCGGCCGGTCTCGGGCCACTCCTCGTTCTCCGTGAGGAGTCCGACCGCTCCGGACGACCAGTCGACGTGCGGTGTCGGCTCGTCCAGGTGCAGCAGCTTCGGCAGGACGCCGTGCTGCATGGCGAGGACCATCTTGATGACGCCGGCCACGCCCGAACTGGCCTGCAGATGACCGATGTTGGCCTTGAGAGAGCCCGTCCGCAGTGGTTCTTCTCGATCCTGGCCGTAGGTCGCCAGCAGGGCCTGTGCCTCGATCGGGTCGCCCAGCGTGGTGCCCGTACCGTGCGCCTCCACCGCGTCCACGAGGTCCGCGCTCAGACGAGCGTTGGCCAGCGCCGCCCGGATCACCCGCTCCTGCGAAGGACCGTTGGGCGCGGTCAGACCATTGCTCGCACCGTCCTGGTTGACCGCCGAACCCCGCACCACCGCCAGCACCGGATGACCATTGCGCCGCGCATCCGACAACCGCTCCAGCAGCAGCACCCCCACACCCTCACCCCAGCCGGTGCCGTCCGCACCCGCCGCGAACGGCTTGCAGCGACCGTCCGGCGCAAGCCCACGCTGCCTGCTGAACTCCACGAAGTTCCGTGGGCCGGCCATGACGGTGGCGCCGGCCGCGAGGGCGAGGCGGCACTCGTCCTGGCGCAGGGCCTGGACGGCGAGGTGCAGCGCGACCAGCGACGAGGAGCACATGGTGTCGACGGTGACGGCGGGGCCCTCGAACCCGAGGGTGTAGGCGATACGGCCGGACAGCACCGCGCCGGAGCCGCCCGTCAGCATGTGTCCCTCGACGCGGTCCCGGGCACGGGCGGCCGCGGCCCCGTACCCCTGGTCGCTGCTGCCGACGAACACGCCCGCCTTCTCGCCGCGCAGGGTGCCGGGGTCGATCCCGGCTCGTTCCAGTGCCTCCCAGGAGGTCTCCAGGAGAAGTCGCTGCTGCGGGTCCATCATCGTGGCCTCGCGCGGCGAGATGCCGAAGAACCCGGGGTCGAAGTCGGCCGCGTCGTACAGGAACGAGCCGGAGCGGGTGTAGCTCGTGCCCTGGTGCTCCGGGTCGGGGTGGTACAGGTTCTCCAGGTCCCAGCCTCGGTTCGCGGGCAGTTCGGAGACGGCGTCGACGCCCGCCACCAGCATGGTCCAGAAGTCTTCCGGAGTGTGCGCGTTGCCGGGGAAGCGGCAGCTCATCGAGACGATGGCGATGGGCTCCTGCTGCCGGGCCTCGACCTCCTGGAGGCGTCGGCGGGTCTGCCGAAGGTCGGTAGTGACCAGCTTGAGGTAGTCGCGGAGCTTGTCCTCGTTAGCCATGAACGTCATCAGTCCCTAGAGCAGGCCCGAAGGCATGAAGTCACCCATGCGGCGTTGGCAACCGGGCGGTCGGACGGGGTGGTTCGGTGCGGTGCGGTGCGGGTGGTGCGATGGGGAAGGGATGAGCCGGACGGGGCGGCCAGGGGGGAGTACACCGCCCCGCCGGCGGTCTAGTTGAGGCCGAGTTCCTTGTTGATCAGGTCGAACATCTCGTCGTCGGAGACGGCCTCGAGCAGTGCGTCGTCAGGGTCGCCGCCGGCCGGCTTCTCCGCCGGGCCGTCCGACAGGCGCCAAAGCAGCGCTTGCAGCCGGGTGGTGATCCTGGTGCGGGAGACGTCGTCGGCGGGGTCGAGGGCGGCGACGGCCGCCTCCAACGCGTCGAGCGGCGTGAGATCCCCTGTGTCCGCCCCTTCCGTCCGCGGGGCCAGTTCGGACAGCAGGCGTTCGCCGAGGGCGGCCGGGGTGGGGTGGTCGAAGACCAGGGTGGCGGGCAGGCCGAGACCTGTGACCTCCTTCAGCCGGTTGCGGAGCTCGACCGCCGTCAGGGAGTCGAACCCCAGATCGCGGAAGGCATGGCCGGGGCCGATCGCGCCGGTCCCGTCATGGCCGAGAACCGCCGCGACCTGCGTACGCACGAGCTGAAGCACGGTCCGTTCCTGCTCGGCCCGGCTCGCGCCGGCCAGCCGGTCGGCGAACGACCGCGCCGGACCGGGTACGTCCGCGCCGTCGGCCTCGGCCGCACCGGCGCGGACCCGCGCCGCGTCGAGGAACCGGGCCTCAGGGATCTCGTCGAAGAGGCGCCGGCGGCGGGCGGCCGAGTAGGTCGCCGCGAACCGTTCCCAGATCACGTCGGCGACGACCAGAACCGTCTCGTCGTACGCCAGGGCCTGCTGTACGGCGCCCACGGCCACCTCGGGGTCCATGGTGGGGACGCCGTAGCGGCGCAGCCGGTCGCCCTCGGCCTCGTGGACCATGCCGCCGCCGGCCCAGGCACCCCACGCGATGGAGGTGGCGGTACGGCCGCGGCTGCGGCGCCACTCGGCGAAAGCGTCGAGGTAGGCGTTGGCCGCCGCATAACCGGAGTGGCCTCCGTCGCCCCAGACACCCGCGCCGGAGGAGAACAGGACGAAGGCCTGCAGCGGGCGGTCGCCGAGCAGTGCGTCGAGGTGCAGGGCACCCGCGATCTTCGCACGCATCACGTCCTGCAGTGCGTCGAGATCCGTGTCCCCGATCGCGACGGCCGGCGGCTCGGTACCCGCCGCGTGCACCACGGCGTTGACCGGTTCGTCCTCCGGCACGTCCGCCAGCAGCGCGGCCAGGGCGTCCCGGTCGGTGATGTCGCAGGCGGCGATGGTGACGCGGGCGCCGAGCGCGGTGAGTTCGCGTTCCAGTCCGTCCGCGCCGGGAGCGTCCGGGCCGCGCCGGCTGACGAGCAGCAGATGCCCGGCACCGGTCGCGGCGAGCCGTCGGGCCAGGTGCGCGCCGAGTGCTCCGGTGCCACCGGTGATGAGCGTCGTCCCCGTGAACCCGACCGTGCGTCGTTCGCCGGCCTCGGCGTCGGCCGGCTTGCGGACCATGCGGCGTACGTACAGCCCGTCCTCGCGTACGGCGAACTGGTCCTCGTTCTCGTCGCCCGCGAGAGCGGTGCAGAGCCGGTCCCAGATGTGTGTGCCGAGTGCCGCACCCGTGCCGCCGGATGCGTGCTCGTCGTCAGGGGGCGCCGGGAGGTCGACGAGGCCTCCCCATCGCTGGGGATGGTCGAGCCCGTAGACCCGGCCGAGCCCCCAGACGGCCGCCTGCTCGGGGAGCGGACCGGCGGCCGGGCCGGGCGCGCTGACCGCTCCCCGGGTGACCGTCCACAGCGGTGCCTCCACCTCCGTGTCCGTGAGCGCCTGCATGAGCAGGAAGGTCGCCGTGACGGCCTCGGGCACGGCGGAGGACCGTGGCTCGGTGGCTGAGCGGTCGCCGCGCGGTGCGAGCGGAAGCAGATTGAGTACGCCGCCGATGAGCGGGTTCTGTTCGAATGCCTCGCGGAGACGGTCCGCCAGAGCGGCCCGGTCCTCCCGCGTCACGTCGAGGACGACCGTGACGACGTCGTCGACCTCCTTGTGTCCGAGCAGCCGTTCGACCAGTTCCTGGGCGGTGCCCTCGGCAGTCCCGTCGGCGCCGGGCACCACGACCAGCCAGTGAGACGCCAGCGGGCCCGGCCCGGCCACCGATGCGCCGGCCGGTTGCCACGTCACCGCGTAGCGCCAGGAGTCCAGCACGGCGCTCTCCCGCTTGCGCCGGCGCCACTGCGCCAGGACGGGCAGCACCGGTTCCACCGTGTCGAGCGTGCGGCGCCGCTCGGGCGTCAGGTCGAGGGTGTCGGCGAGGGCCTCCAGGTCCTCACGTTCGACCGCCTCCCAGAAGAGAGCGTCCACCTCGTCGACCGAGGAGCTGCCGGGCTCGCCGTGGGGGGCGGTTTCGGGGAGGTCGAGCCAGTAGCGGCGGTGCTGGAAGGCGTAGGTGGGCAGCGGGACGGTGCGGGCGTCGTGGCCGGCCAGGACCGCCGTCCAGTCCACCGGGATGCCACGCACCCACGCCTCGGCCAGCGAAGTCAGGAAACGGTGCGCGTCACCCCTGTCACGCCGCAAAGTCCCGACCACCAGCGCGTCGGGTGCGGCCTCCTGGACCGCCATGCCGAGCACCGGATGGGAACTCACCTCCACGAACGCCCCATAGCCCTGCTCCAGCAAACCTTCGACGGCGTCGGCGAAACGCACCCGCTGACGCAGATTCCGATACCAGTACCCCCCGTCCAGCCCAGCCGTGTCGATGACCTCCGCCTCCGTCGTCGAGAAGAACGGCACCTCACCAGGACGCGGCGCGACCGGCGCGAGGACCCGGGCCAGCTCGGCCTCGATGGCCTCCACATGCCAGGTGTGCGACGCGTAGTCCACCGGAACACGACGCGCCCGGATGTCACTGCTCTCGCAGTGCGCCATCAGCTCATCGAGGGCGTCCGCGTCCCCGGCCACCACCACCGAACCCGGACCATTCACCGCAGCAACATCAATACGGCCCGCCCAACCGACCAGCAACTCCTCCACATCAGCCAAAGCCAACGGGACGGAGACCATGCCACCGCGCCCCGCGATCGCACGGATCGCACGCGACCGCAACGCCACCACCCGCGCCCCGTCCTCCAACGACAGACCACCCGCCACCACCGCAGCCGCGATCTCCCCCTGCGAATGACCCACCACCACCGACGGCTCAACCCCACACGCACGCCACACCGCCGCCAACGACACCATCACCGCCCACGACACCGGCTGCACCACATCCACATCAACCAACTCACCCCCACCCCGCACCACCTCACTCAACGACCACCCCACAAACGGAGCCAGCGCACGCTCGCACGCCTCCATCGACGCCGCGAACACCGGCGAGACACCCCACAACTCCCGCCCCATACCAACCCACTGCGCCCCCTGCCCCGGGAACACGAACACCACCCGATCAACACCACCCGTCACCGCACCCCGTACGACGGACAAGGGGCTCCCACCGTCATCCGCCGCGAGCCCCTTGGCTGCGAGGATCAGGTCGTCCTGCTCAGTGCCCAGGACGACGGCGCGGTTCTCGAACGCCGTACGCGTCGCCGCCAACGACCACGCCACGTCCACCGGACGTAGCTCACCTGCTGTGGATTCCGCGTAGGACGCCAGGCGGCCCGCCTGACCGGCAAGACCCTCCCCGCCACGACCCGACACCACCCACGGCACCACACCACCGGCCACGAACACCGACACGGTGTCCACATCCCCGGAAGCCGTCGCCGGGACCGCCGGGGCCTCTTCCAGCACCACATGCGCGTTCGTCCCGCTGATCCCGAAGGACGACACACCGGCCCGGCGCGGACGCCCCTCGACCTCCGGCCAGTCCACCGCCTCGGTCAGCAAACACACCTCCCCCGCCGACCAGTCGACATGCGACGACGGCGCGTCGACGTGCAGCGTGCCCGGCACGAGCCCGTGCCGCATGGCGAGCACCATCTTCATCACGCCGGCCATGCCGGACGCGGTCTGGGTGTGCCCGATGTTCGACTTGACCGAGCCGATGAGCAGCGGCTGTTCGGACGGACGGTCCTGTCCGTACGTCGCCAGCAGGGCCTGCGCCTCGATCGGGTCGCCCAGCCGCGTGCCCGTGCCGTGCGCCTCGACGACATCCACGTCACCGCCGGTGAGGCGGGCGTCGGCGAGGGCGGCGCGGATGACTCGTTGCTGCGAGGGGCCGTTGGGCGCGGTCAGGCCGTTGCTCGCCCCATCCTGGTTGATCGCCGAACCGCGCACCACCGCCAGCACCGGATGGCCGTTGCGGCGGGCGTCCGACAGCCGCTCCAGCAGGAGCACCCCCACGCCCTCGGCGAGGGAGAAGCCGTCGGCGGCCTCGGCGAAGGGCTTGCACCGGCCGTCGGGGGCGAGGCCCCGCTGCCGGCTGAAGCCCACGAACGGCGCCGGATCGGCCATGACCATCGCCGCGCCCGCCAGCGCCATCGAGCACTCTCCGGACCGCAGGGCCCGTACCGCGAGATGCAGCGCGACCAGCGACGAGGAGCACGCGGTGTCCACGGTCACCGCCGGTCCCTCCAGACCGAGGACGTAGGAGACCCGACCCGAGGCGACGGCGGTCGAGGCGCCGGTGACGAGGTAGCCCTCGGTGCCGTCGGTGCCACGGCTGAGCAGGGTGCCGTAGTTCTGGTCCGTCAGACCGGTGAAGACTCCGGTGCTGCTGCCGCGCAGGGTCCTCGGGTCGATGCCGGCCTGCTCGAACGCCTCCCAGGACGTCTCCAGGAGCAGTCGCTGCTGGGGATCCATCGCCGCCGCCTCGCGCGGGGAGATCCCGAAGAAGGCCGCGTCGAACTCCCCGGCATCGTGCAGGAAGCCGCCGTGCCGGACGTAGCTGGTGCCGGGCCGGTCGGGGTCGGGGTCGTAGAGCCGGGTCGTGTCCCAGCCCCGGTCGGCGGGGAAGCCGGTGATGACGTCCTGGCCGTCGGTGACGACCCGCCAGAGGTCCTCGGGGGACGTGACGCCGCCCGGGTAACGGCATCCCATGCCGACGACCGCGATGAGGTCGTCGTCGGTGGAGGCCGCCCGTGAACCGGCCGCGACCACGGACGACTCCGAGTCCTGCCCTGGTGCGGCAAGGTCTCCGAGGGCCAGCCGGCGGAGGTGGGCGGCGAGGGCGAGCGGAGTGGGGTGGTCGAAGACGACCGTCGTCGGGATCTTCAGGCCCGTGCGGGCGGTGAGCCGGTTGCGCAGCTCGACGGCGCTGACCGAGTCGAAGCCCAACTCCTTGAAGGCATAGGCGGCGTCGACGGCGGCCGCCGAGGCATGACCCAGCACGACGGCCGCCTCGGACCGGACGAGGTCCTGTACGAAGCGGTCGTGTTCGGCGGCGGGCAGGGCTCCGAGCCGCTGCGTGAGGCTCGACACCGCTGTGTCCGTGCCCTGTGCGTCCCGTTCCCCGGCGCCTCGGCTCTTGTCCTGCGGTTCCAGTGCGGCGATGAGCGGGGAAGGCCGGGCAGCGCTGAAGACGGGCACGAAACGCGCCCAGTCGACGTCGGCGACCGCCACGACCGTGTCGTCGTGGTCGAGCGCCTCCTGCAGTGCGACCATCGCCGGTTCCGCCGCGATGACAGGGATGCCACGGCGGCGCAGCGGGTCGCGCATGTCCTCGGCGATCATGCCGCCGCCGTCCCAGGGGCCCCAGGCCACCGAGAGCACCGGAAGCCCGCTTGTGCGGCGCGCGCGCTCGGCGAGGGCGTCCAGGCAGGCGTTGGCGGCGGCGTACGCCGCGTGGTCGGCGACGCCCCAGACACCGGAGATCGAGGAGAAGAAGATCAGCGCGTCGGTCTCGGCCGGGTCGAGGACCTCGGTGAGGTGCCGTGCCCCTGCGACCTTGCCCACGGCGGCCTCGGCGAACTCCGCCATGCTGAGGTCGGCGAGCGTCCCGAGGGTGCCGACACCTGCGGCGTGCACGACGGTGCGGACCGTACGTCCGTCCGCGCGCAGGGAACTCAGCAGATCCCCGAGTGCCGCGACGTCGGCCACATCGCACGCGGTGACGGTCAACCGGGCTCCCAGCGCTGCGACTTCCGCCTCCAGCTCCGCCAGGGCCGCGTCGTCGTTCCGGCCTCGCCGACTGACCAGCACCACGTCCTCGGCACCGCCACGCGCCAGCCACCGGGCGACATGCGCGCCGAGCGCACCGGTTCCGCCGGTCACCAGGGCGGTACCGCGCGGCGACCAACGCCGACCGGACGATGGCCCGGACGATCGCCCGGCAGCCGACCGGGGGGCCGGCACCAGGCGCCGTACGAAGGTGCTGTTCGCCCGCAGGGCCACCTGATCCTCCGCGCTGTCGCCGTACGAGGCCAGAACGGCGCAGAGAGCACCGGTGTCCCGTGCGTCGAGCCGCTCGGGAAGGTCCACCAGCCCACCCCAGCGTTCCGGGAACTCCAGGGCCGCGACCCGGCCCAGCCCCCAGACGGCCGCCTGCGCCGGCCGGGCGACCGACTCCTGGTCCCCGACCGCCACGGCACCTTGCGTGACACACCACAGGGGCGCGTTCACCCCGTCCTGTCCCAGTGCCTGGAGGAGGGAGACGGTGAGTGCGGCCCCGGTGGACAGCACGGGATGGTCGGGCAACGGTTCCTCGTCCAGGCCCAGCAACGACAGCACGCCGCTGAGCGGCACCGCAGGATCGGCCGACGCCTCGTCGAGCACGGACTTCAGGACATCGCGGTCGGCGTGGCGCGACGTGAGTTCGAGGACGCGTACGTCGGCGCCGTGACGGGTCAGCGCATCGGAGAGGGAGGTGATGAGCTCGGTGTCGGGGTGTCCCTGCGGCACGACGAGCAGCCAGGTACCGGTCAGGACGACGGCCCGAGTGTCCTGGGCGACCGGCTTCCAGACCACCTTGTACCGCCAGCCGTCCACCGCCGAGCGCGCCACCTGCTCTTTGCGCCACCCCGACAGCACGGGAAGGACACCGGCCAGCGCCTCACTGTCGGACACCCGCAACGTCCCCGCCAGCGCCTCCAGATCCTCACGCTCGACCGCCTCCCAGAAGCGGGCGTCCACCGCCTCCTGCCCGAAGACCGCAACACCCGCGGGAACCCTCTTCTCCAGCCAGTAACGGCGGCGCTGGAAGGCGTACGTCGGCAGCGGGACCGTGCGGGCATCGTGGCCGGCCAGGACCGCCGTCCAGTCCACCGGGATACCACGCACCCACGCCTCGGCCAGCGAAGTCAGGAAACGGTGCGCGTCACCCCTGTCACGCCGCAAAGTCCCGACCACCAGCGCGTCGGGTGCGGCCTCCTGGACCGCCATGCCGAGCACCGGATGGGAACTCACCTCCACGAACGCCCCATAGCCCTGCTCCAGCAAACCTTCGACGGCGTCGGCGAAACGCACCCGCTGACGCAGATTCCGATACCAGTAACCCCCGTCCAGCCCAGCCGTGTCGATGACCTCCGCCTCCGTCGTCGAGAAGAACGGCACCTCACCAGGACGCGGCGCGACAGCCGCGAGGACCCGGGCCAGCTCGGCCTCGATGGCCTCCACATGCCAGGTGTGCGACGCGTAGTCCACCGGAACACGACGCGCCCGGATGTCACTGCTCTCGCAGTGCGCCATCAGCTCATCGAGGGCGTCCGCGTCCCCGGCCACCACCACCGAACCCGGACCATTCACCGCAGCAACATCAATACGGCCCCCCCAACCGACCAGCAACTCCTCCACATCAGCCAGTGCAAGAGGCACGGAGACCATGCCACCGCGCCCCGCGATCACACGGATCGCACGCGACCGCAACGCCACCACCCGCGCCCCGTCCTCCAACGACAGACCACCCGCCACCACCGCAGCCGCGATCTCCCCCTGCGAATGACCCACCACCACCGACGGCTCAACCCCACACGCACGCCACACCGCCGCCAACGACACCATCACCGCCCACGACACCGGCTGCACCACATCCACATCAACCAACTCACCCCCACCCCGCACCACCTCACTCAACGACCACCCCACAAACGGAGCCAGCGCGGCCTCGCACGCCTCCATCGACGCCGCGAACACCGGCGAGACACCCCACAACTCCCGCCCCATACCCACCCACTGCGCCCCCTGCCCCGGGAACACGAACACCACGTCACCGGCAGCACGAGCAGCCCGCCCGCTCACCACGGAGGACGGCGTCACCCCGTCATCGGCTGCCAGTCCCCTGGCCCCGAGGATCAGGTCGGCCTGTTCAGCGCCCAGGACGACGGCGCGGTTCTCGAACGCTGTGCGCGTCGACGCCAACGACCACGCCACATCGACCGGGCGGACATCCTCGCCCGCCAGTTCCACGTACGACGCCAGCCGCCCCGCCTGACCGGCGAGCCCCTCTCCACCACGGCCCGACACCACCCACGGCACCACACCACCGGCCACGAACACCGGCACCGCATCCACGCGCCCCGAAGCACTCTCCGGCACCACCGGAGCCTCCTCCAGCACCACATGCGCATTCGTCCCGCTGATCCCGAAGGACGACACACCGGCCCGGCGCGGACGCCCCTCCGTCTCCGGCCACTCCACGGCCTCCGTCAGCAACGACACCTCCCCCGCCGACCAGTCGACATGCGGCGTCGGCTCGTCGACATGCAGGGTCCGGGGAAGCATCCCGTGCTGCAACGCCAGCACCATCTTCATCACACCGACCACGCCTGCGGCGGCCTGCGTGTGGCCGACGTTGGACTTCAACGAGCCCAGCCACAGGGGCCGTTCCGGATCCCTGCCCCGCCCGTAGGTCGCCAGCAGCGCCTGCGCCTCGATCGGGTCGCCCAGCGTGGTGCCCGTACCGTGCGCCTCCACCGCGTCCACGTCCGCGGCGGACAGCCCGGCCTTGGCGAGGGCCGCCCGGATCACCCGCTCCTGCGAAGGACCGTTGGGCGCGGTCAGACCATTGCTCGCACCGTCCTGGTTGACCGCCGAACCCCGCACCACCGCCAGCACCGGATGACCATTGCGCCGCGCATCCGACAACCGCTCCAGCAGCAGCACCCCCACACCCTCACCCCAGCCGGTGCCGTCCGCACCCGCCGCGAACGGCTTGCAACGACCGTCCGGCGCAAGCCCACGCTGCCTGCTGAACTCCACGAAGATGCCGGGCTCGGCCATCACGGTCGCGCCTCCGGCGAGCGCGAACGAGCACTCGCCCGAGCGCAGCGCCTGGACCGCCAGATGCAGGGCCACCAGCGACGAGGAGCACGCCGTGTCCACCGTCACCGCCTGCCCACGCAGGCCGAGAAAATAGGAGATCCGCCCGCTGGCCACACTGCAGGAGGTGCCGGTCAGGAGATATCCGTCGACGGACTCCGGGGCTCGGTGCAGTCCGGGGCCGTACTCCTGCTGCATGAGTCCTACGAACACTCCGCCGTCGCGCTCACGGAGTGTCTCCGGGTCGATCCCGGCCCGCTCAAGTGCCTCCCAGGAAACTTCCAGCAGCAGCCGCTGCTGCGGGTCCATGGCGGCGGCCTCGCGGGGCGAGATGCCGAAGAAGCCGGCGTCGAAGTCGCCCGCGTCGTAAAGGAACGAGCCCGAGCGTGCGTACGTGGTCCCGTGCTGCTGCGGGTCGGGATCGTACAGGTCGTCCAGGTCCCATCCTCGGTCGGTGGGAAAGCCGGAGATGGTGTCAGCGCCGGCGGAGAGCAGTTCCCACAACTCTTCCGGTGTGCGGATGCCACCGGGCATACGGCAGCCCATGGCCACGATGGCGATGCACTCGTCGTCGGTGGCGGGTGTCGAGTCCACGGAGGTCTCGGGGGCCGGGGCGCTGCCACCGTGCAGCAGACCGCCCACATGGCGGGCGAGAGCCTGGGGAGTGGGGTGATCGAAGAGAACCGAGGCCGGCAGGGAGAGCCCGGTGTCCGCGACCAGTCGGTTGCGCAGTTCGACGGAGGTCGCGGAATCGAAGCCCTGCGCCTTGAAAGTGAGCCCGGCGTCGACATCGGCGGCTGTGGCATGGCCCAGCACGGCGGCGGCATGGGTCCGGATCCGCTGCACCCAGTCGTTACGCAGCTCAGGCTGCGTAAGGGCCTCGGCTTCCTCCGACTCGGCGGGTTCCCCGAAGGGAAGTGTGAGACGCCGGGTCGCGCCGCCGTCGAGCCAGTAACGGCGGCGCTGGAAGGCGTACGTCGGCAGCGGGACCGTGCGGGCATCGTGGCCGGCCAGGACCGCCGTCCAGTCCACCGGGATACCACGCACCCACGCCTCGGCCAGCGAAGTCAGGAAACGGTGCGCGCCGCCCTTGTCACGCCGCAGAGTCCCCGTCACGACCGCGTCGGGTGCGGCCTCCTGGACCGCCATGCCGAGCACCGGATGGGAACTCACCTCCACGAACGCCCCATAGCCCTGCTCCAGCAAACCTTCGACGGCGTCGGCGAAACGCACCCGCTGACGCAGATTCCGATACCAGTAACCCCCGTCCAGCCCAGCCGTGTCGATGACCTCCGCCTCCGTCGTCGAGAAGAACGGCACCTCACCAGGACGCGGCGCGACAGCCGCGAGGACCCGGGCCAGCTCGGCCTCGATGGCCTCCACATGCCAGGTGTGCGACGCGTAGTCCACCGGAACACGACGCGCCCGGATGTCACTGCTCTCGCAGTGCGCCATCAGCTCATCCAGCGCATCCGCGTCCCCGGCCACCACCACCGAACCAGGACCATTCACCGCAGCAACATCAATACGGCCCCCCCAACCGACCAGCAACTCCTCCACATCAGCCAGTGCAAGAGGCACGGAGACCATGCCACCGCGCCCCGCGATCACACGGATCGCACGCGACCGCAACGCCACCACCCGCGCCCCGTCCTCCAACGACAGACCACCCGCCACCACCGCAGCCGCGATCTCCCCCTGCGAATGACCCACCACCACCGACGGCTCAACCCCACACGCACGCCACACCGCCGCCAACGACACCATCACCGCCCACGACACCGGCTGCACCACATCCACATCAACCAGTTCGCAACCGCCCCGCACCACCTCACTCAACGACCACCCCACAAACGGAGCCAGCGCGGCCTCGCACGCCTCCATCGACGCCGCGAACACCGGCGAGACACCCCACAACTCCCGCCCCATACCAACCCACTGCGCCCCCTGCCCCGGGAACACGAACACCACCCGATCAACACCACCCGTCACCGCACCCCGCACCACACCGGAGCCGACCACCCCACCCGCCGCCAACACACCCAGCCCGGCAACAAGTTCAGCCGACTCACCACCCAGGACAACAGCCCGGTTCTCGAACGCCGTACGCGTCGACGCCAACGACCACCCCACGTCCACCGACCGGACATCCTCGCCGACCGACCTCACATACGAGGCGAGGAGGCCGGCCTGACCCGCCAGCCCCTCCCCACCACGCCCCGACACCACCCACGGCACCACACCACCAGCCACGAACACCGACACGGTGTCCACATCCCCGGAAGCCGTCGCCGGGACCGCCGGAGCCTCCTCCAGCACCACATGCGCATTCGTCCCACCCATCCCGAATGCACTCACCCCGGCCATGAGGGGCGTATCGGGGCGGGGCCAGGGGCTGTGGGCGTCCTGGACGCGGAGCCGGAGAGCGTCGAGGGGAATGTCGGGGTTGGGTGTCCGGTAGTTCAGGCTGGGCGGAAGTTCGCGGTGCTGGAGTGCCAGTACCGTCTTGACCAGGCCGGCGATTCCGGCCGCGCCCTCCAGGTGACCCACGTTGGTCTTGACGGAGCCTACGCGCAGTGGCCCCTCGGGGGGCCTGCCCTCGCCCAGGGCCGCGCCGAGGGCGGCCGCCTCGACGGGGTCGCCGACCGGAGTGCCGGTTCCGTGGAGTTCGACGTACTGGATGTCGTACGGGGCCGTCCCGGCGTTGCGCAGGGCACGGCGGATGACGTCTTCCTGGGCGTGCGGGTCGGGAGCGGTGAGCGTGTCACCACCGCCGTCGTTGTTGACGGCGCTGCCGCGGATGACGGCGCGGACGGGGTCGCCGTCGGCGAGCGCCCGGTCGAGCGGCTTGAGTACGACGAGGCCACCGCCCTCGCCACGGACGTACCCGTTGGCACGGGCGTCGAAGGTGTAGCAGCGGCCGTCGGGCGAGAGCGCGCCGAAACGGTGCGGGTAGAGGCTGCTTTCCGGGGCGAGGTGCAGGTTGACGCCGCCCGCGAGGGCGAGGTCGCTGTCTCCGCTGCGCAGGCTCTCGCAGGCCAGGTGGACGGCGACGAGCGAGGACGACTGCGCCGAGTCGAGGGTGAGGCTGGGGCCGCACAGGCCGAGCAGGTAGGAAAGCCTGTTGGCGACGAGAGCGCGGTGGGTGCCGGTGAACGACTGGTGGGTGACGGCTTCGGGGCCGAACCCGTGAAGCAGGGTGGCGTAGTCGTCGTGGGCGGTCCCGATGAACACGCCCGTGCTGGTGGAGCGGAGGTGTCCAGGCAGGATGCGGGAGTCCTCCAGGGCCTCCCAGGCGAGTTCGAGGACGAGGCGCTGCTGGGGGTCCATGGCGTCCGCCTCGCGCGGCGAGACACCGAAGAAGCCGGCGTCGAAACGGTCGACCTCGTCGAGGAATCCGCCCCAGCCGGGTACGCCGTCCCCGGGCTCGTCCCCGTTCCCGGGCTCGGTCAAGCCTCCTGACCTGGACGCGGACTTGCCCCCAGGCCACCCGTCCCCCTCACCGAGCGACGGACGATCGGCGGGAGCAGCCGGACGCACGGCGCTCTCACCGTCGCGCAGCAGACGCCAGAGGCTGTCGGGGTCGGGCGCGCCGGGCAGGCGGCAGGCCAGGCCGACGACGGCGATGGCCCGGTGGGGCGCGGTGTTGAGCCCGTACCGTGTGCGTTCTGACTCGCTCATTCCACTCCACCAGCTTGTTGGCCCAGCCCGTGTGGACCGCAGACGTCGGGTACGGCATGCGTACGGCGCACGGCGTAGCCGGCGGACCGTCCCAGCCGGTCAGGGGTCGGACAGCGGATCGCGGACCGCCGGGCTACCCACGCTAGGGGCGCATGGACTAGGGCGGCCCCTAGATTCATGCCGGTCCGCGGGGTGCGGGGGCGGGTCGTCGCCGGGGGGTGTTTTCAGGAAACGCCCAGACATGGCGCCGGGGAAGGCGTCGGGTGTTGCGCTCGTCGGGGTTCTGCCGACTGAATGAGGCGACACCGCCCGGGGGGGGCGGCGGTGATGTGTCCGGGTCCCGGGTCGGCATGCGCGACGAAGCCTTGGCCGGTCCGGAGGAGGCGGAGGGAAATCCATGACGAACGCGGAACTCGCGGACCTGCGCGGCGCCCTGGTCAAGCTGCGCGGCAGCCTGCAGTCGCTACGGCTGGCCGATGGCGACTCGCCGTACGTCCGCAGGCTGATGAACGACCTCGACCGGTTCCAGTTGGACATGGAGGATGTCACCGGAGCCGGAGTTCGCCTGTCGGCGCTGCACGGAAGCTGGTGTGAGCGGGACGTCGTGCGGATCAACGACGGCCCGTACCAGCATCTGCCGTGGCAGGACGCGGACGACGAGGGTATCGGCGGTCAGCGCCGCTGAGCATGCGGACTGCGGCCCCGGCCACGGTGACGTGACCGGGGCCGCAGTCCGAAAAGCACTGGACTCCCCTGGTGGGCCAGGGGAGTCCGGTGACAGTGCGTGGTGGCGCGAGGTCACTTCACGTACTCGGGCACGGCACGGGGCGGCCAGCTGCCGACCGTGAGGACACCCATCGAGTAGGCGCGGGAGACGAGCGCGGCGCGGTTGGGGGCCTTGAAGCGTCGCAGCATCAGACCGACGTGGTACTCCACGCCTTGGCGGCTGAGGTAGAGACGCGAGGCCAGCTGGATGGTCGAGGCGCCGGTGGCGACCCCTTCCAGGATGCGGGCGTCGAGGGCGGTGAGCATCGGCGTCGGTTTGGCTGGCCGCTCGGCCGCCTCGGCCGGCTCGTCCTCCGGGCTCATCAGGACGACGACACCCGACAGGTCGTCCCCCTCCCCCTTGACGGCTATGCCGGTGATCTCCGCGGAGAAGACGCGGTCGTGGCCGCGCATGGCGACCACTCGCTCGACGAAGCGGCTGCCTTGGCCGTTCGAGAGATGGGTGAAGTGCTTGGGGAGGATGTTGCGGGCGCTCGGATGCAGGACGTCGTAGATGCTGCGTCCGCAGATCTCCGTGGACGGCCGGGCGACATGGCGGAAGAAGTCGGCGTTCGCCGCTTCGATCTTGAGACCGGCGTCCAGACTCGCCATGCAGGTGACGTGGTGCGGGGTGCTGTGCCGCCGGTCGCCACGACGGGTATTGCGCGATGCTTCGGGAAGGCCACTGACCATTGCCGACCTGTCGGCGTAGGGGAGCATGAAATTCCTCTCCTGAACGTCAACCGGGAACTGTGAATTCGACAGCGGAGGCAGAGCAGAAAGCCGCTGCGATGAATGTTCCATTCCTTTTCTGCACCGCTGCCGGCGACAGTAGGTCGGCTGCGTACGAGGAGTCAACGACGGTCAGGGCCGTGGGGGAAATACTGCGGTGGCTCCGTACGGCGGGTTCGGTCATCGCGCGTAGCTCTGTTCGGTCGACTGGTTCGGTACGGTCACTCGTGCACAGGGTGGCCGCGGTTGCACATTCGGAGCCCCGTGTTGCACGGGGGTGGCCCCGATGTGACACCGCCGGGGCGGGTACGGCCGATGCAACACTCCCGTCTGCGCTTTCAGGCGAAGATCGGACAACCGTAACGTGAGAACACACATGCGGAAGCGCCGGCCTCGCCGCCCGTCGACGCGTTCATGTCTCGACAGGACAACGATTTTGCGATCATGGTTTCAATGAGCGGGAACGAGGGAACCACGCGGCTCCACCTCGACGGACAACGACGCCTCCACGCCCCTCCACCACTATTCCGGGAAGCGAAGAAGCACCCCTGCGCAGACGCGATTCATTTCGCGCACTCATGTGGAGCAGCAAGAATTCCGGCGGCTCGGATAAACGCCGTGAAGTCGCAGGAAAGCGAGAACACCCAGCGCAGGTGCGCCTTTCTCGCCCATCGGGGCGGTCACGTACGAGCGGCTCCCGCCGGAGATGGTGGGCAGGGTTCGAGGTATCGGGCAGGCCCTCACCTGGGCCGGCATTTCTGTAGGAGGCCTGCTCGGCGGCGCCGCCGTGGCGGGCGTGGGTCTCGGACCGGTGCTGGTGGCCGCTGGTGTCGTGCACTTCCTCACGACCAATCTCGCGGGTCTGCGCCCGGAATGGCGTGAGATGGACCGCCACCGCGGGGAAGGACGAGCCAGGTCGGTCCATCCAGCCACCCCGGCAGACGCCACCCCATCGGCCTCGTAGGCCCCGGTGATCTGGTCGCCTGCTGACGTTCTACTCGCCCCTCCCCCGCCCGCACCGGATCGCGCAGCCGGCCGTGAGGACAGCGGAACTCAGGCACCGGCTACCGAACATGGTGGTCGAGGAGCGGCTCGCGCGCCTCTCCGCCGGGCGGCCTGCCGGGCCGGCCGCTGTCATGCCCCCAGCGATTCCCTCGCCGGGGCGTGACATGCGCCCATCACGGGGTTGGCCTCGCGCTTTCAACCGGCAGACCAGGCCCGCCCGGAGCAGGACACCGCGATCCCGCAGCAACCCGGCCTCACCCTCGTCGCAACACCGGGCACGCCGGTGGCGCCGACGTCCCAGACCACCTCACGCACGCCAGCCGGCCTCGACCGGCCGGTCGTGTTCTGTTGTCCTGTCTCTGCGATGTGCAGGCATTCCCACCCTCCTGTGGACATGTGCGGCTGCGCCCCGGTGATGCATAGGCAAGTTCCCGGGGAGCCGGCCTCGTACAGTCCGACGTCTGTTCTTGACGTCCTCGACGGCAGGGGCCCGATCACAGACCGCCTGGCCGCCTGGAGCGCGGACACCCTGACGGGCCGCGTCCGGTGAACAGCGCCCCGATTGCTTGCCCCTGCGGCTCGGCCAGGACCTACTGAAGCAGCAGCATCACGGACTTCGCCGACACCTCCCGGCACCGGACGCCGCCCCTGCTACTCCCCGGCTTGCGCCAACCGCGACGCGGTACGCCGCCGCCGGGCCCGTACTGCGTAGCCGCACAGTCGGGCCTGCCCGAGTTCACGGGCGGGGTGGCGCCGGGCGGGTTCCGGCCGACTCAGTGGGTGGCGATGCCAACAGGGCCGACGCACACCGCGAAGCAGTTCCACCGGCCTGTCCGGACCTCACCCCTGGACGTCCCGGCCACGGGCCCTCTTCCTGGCCAGGGCCGCCAAGTGCGCGGGAACAGGTATGCCGCCGGCCAGGGCGGGGTCAGGCTCCGGAGAACCCCAAGCCGAATGAAGCGGCAGCACACCGGCCCACAGGCCAAGTGCGGCATCCGACCCGTCTCCGTCCTCCGGGGGCCCGGAGCGCAGCTTCACCGAGGCCTCCGCCAGCGACAGTGCGAGGAGGGCCGTGGCAGCCAGCTCTTTGCGGCTGGGCTGCCTCGCGTACTCCCACTGGCCGGGCGCGATGTGCTCGGTCAGCACTCGTAGGCCAGTGAGCTTCTCCTTGGGATCGGTCACCGCACGCGGTACGCCGTAGATCATCGCGCTGCGGTAGTTGACACCGTGCTCGAACACCGACCGGGCCAGCACCAGGCCGTCGACATGAGTGACCGTCACACAGACAACATCCTGAGGCGAGGCCACCATGCTCCGGCCGGCGACCGAGCCGTGCAGATACAGGGTGTTCCCATCGACCCCGTAGACGGTCGGTACGACCATGGGGCTGCCGTCCACCACCACGCCGAGGTGACACACGAAGCCCGCGGCCAAGACAGCGTCCAGGTCGGCACGGTTGAGACTGCCTTGCTCGCGCAGGCGGCGGTGACGGGTGCGGGGGGTATCGGACAGGACAGGGGCAGACGTCTGCTCCGTCATGGGTACCAGTGACTCTCAGCCGTACGCCGCCGTGTCCCACTCCCGCCCCGGGGCAGTTCCCGACAGCCAGGACAGGTCGGCCAGCAGGATCTCCAGCACCGCGTACGGGACCCGGTCGGGGTCCTGCCACAGTGCGCGCCAGGCGTCCATGAAGGCGGCCTGCCAGGCGGTGGCGTCGGCCGGGTCGACGCCGCGTGCGCGCAGTTCGGCCTCGACGGCCCGCCGAGCCGCGCCCTCGTCGAAGGGCAGACGGCGCCGGTCGGTCACGGAGACCGCCGCGATCACCCGGTCCGCGTACGCGGCGAGGGCGACCGGGTCCCAGTACGCTCCCGGCCCAGCCTCGCGGTCCAGCCGTTCGGGGTCGGTGTCGGCCAGCAGCCGCATCGCGAAGGCGGCGGACTCGGACGGCTCCCCGGCGTCGGGGTGGATCGCCGACAGGGTCAGCTCGACGGTGTCGTCGCTCACGCGCGTGACCCGCACCCGCCACAGACTCGCCAACGAAGGCTCCCTTCTTCGTGAGTGCCGCCGCCCTTCCTGTGCGGGCGGCCGCCCGTCAGGTGGTGATTCTGCCGGTGGCGATCAGAGTGGCCAGGGTGGCCAGCTGCGCATCGCTGTTGATGCGCTCGGCGAACGTTACGGCACCTCGCTGCTGGCCCCGGCCGCCCTGCCGGGGCGGCCGGAACGGCATCTGCGAGAACGTGTGGATCACGGACTCCGTGGCCCCCAGGGCACCCGCCTGGTCCACCAGGCGCCGGAACTCCCCGTTGCGGGCGCCGCCCGCGCCGATCGACTGGAGGAAGACGACGTCGTCCGCGTTCCATCCGCGGTTCGCGGTGACCTGAATCAGATCCTGGAGGGTCATGGTGGCGGCGGCCAGCGCCTGGCCGAAGTAGGTCGGCTGGGGGTCCGTGAAGACGAACGGGGCCGCGGCGGCCAGGACCTGCCAGCCCCCGGCCGTGGGGTCGTACCGCTTGAAGTTGATCGTGAGAGACCGGACGAAGTACGGGGCGAAGGACTGCTGGTACGGCGTGGTCTGGGGGTTGGCCGCCCCGTAGTCCACGTCGACGCCGAAGTAGACGTAGTGGCGCGCAGCGTTCGCCGCCAGAGCGGCGTTCGCGGTCTCCACGGTGTTCAGCTCCCTCTTCAGCACGCTCTCGACGCTGGCCTCGTACCGGCTGTTGTCGCGCTTGGAGGCGGGCACCAGGTTGTTCTGCGTTCCGGGACCGCCCGCCTGCATGTTGATGAGATGAAAACGGATCCAGAAGTTCGTAAGACCGAGCTGGCGGATGTAGGTGTAGCCGGTGGGGTCGACGGCCGGCGGCGAGCCGATCAGCGAACCGTCACTGATCATCTCGATGGACGTCGTCCGGCCCAAGGAGTCCACGACGGGGTACATGAACGAGCTCTGCGGAACGGCGTTCGTGTTGTAGGCGACGCGCTGGACCTGCCGCCGCCGGCCGGAACCCTCGCCCGTCCGCCCCTGTTCGGAAGCGTGCGCCGCTCCCTCCCCGGCTTCGGCGCTCCGCTGCACGGGGGCGGGCCCCGACATCACCCGGGCGGCGTTGGCCTCGGCGGCCCGCTCGAAGGAGTCGCCGGGGTCGCTGACCCGCAGTCCGTCGCCGGTGTCGGTGCCCGCGACCGGGCCGCTTCGCTGCTGGATCACATGGGTGAGCTCATGGGCCAGGGTGTGCTTGTCACCGCCGCCCTCGCCGATGACCACATGGCTGCCGGAGGTGTAGGCGCGGGCCCCGAGCTGCGCGGCCGACCGGCGGGCGGCGCTGTCGTCGTGCAGACGTACGTCGCCGAAGTCGGCGTCGAGCCGGGCCTCCATCTCCTGCCGCAGCGGCGCCTCCAGCGGACGGCCCCCGCTGCGCAGCACCGCGTCGACCTCGGGGGCGCGCTGGACGGCCGTGCCGTCCGAGTGTCCGCAGCCCGGACCGTGTTCGTGCCGTTCGTCGGCGACGAGCTGGGCCAGCGCCCGGTTGCCCACCGTGCGCTGGAGGACGGCGAGGGCGGCGGGTGACAGCCCGCCGGTACGACCCAAGGCGGCGGCGGTGTGCACAGCGGCCGACCGGGCGGCCGCCGGACGCCGGTCCCGTCCCTGCTGCGGGCCCTGAGCCTGCGTGTCCTGCTCCCGCGCCCGCATCGCTGCTCTCCCTCGCCCTCGGCCGTGCACAGTCCCCACCACGCTTCCGTCCGCACGGCACGTACACCAGGTCCGTACGGGCAGACTTGGGGGCAGCGTGTTCCGTCCGGGGGATGGCGCGGCGCATGGCACGGGAGGGCTTGCGTGAAAGGGAGCTGTGCTGTCTCCGTGATGCCCAGACGGTCTCCGAGATCTCTTGCCAAGTGTGCTGACGTCTCAGTCATGTTCGCGTGCTTACCCCCACCAACGAGATAAGCAAGTAGCCCGACTGGCTCGCCCTGCTGACGGTTGCCGCGCAAGTTGCAGGCCAACTACAGGCCCTGGCAGACGACTTGGTCGAGGACTACGTCGAGCACTGCCGAATGCACGGCTCCTCATGGACGGACATCGGCACCGCCCTGGAAGTGACCCGGCAAGCGGTCCAGCAGCGTTTCCACGCCCCGCACAAGCGCTACAGCCCCGAGATGACGACCGACGACCTCCGCCAGGCGATGGTCCACGTCAAGCAAGCGGCCGTACAGCATCGCAACAACTACATCGGCACAGAGCACCTGCTGCGGGGCCTTACCGCAGAGGACAACAGCGCCTCGCGGGCCGGGAGCCTGGGACCGGTGCCGCACGCGTTGGCGGTCGCGCCGCAGGACCAGCCCGAACTGTGGGAACAGGTGCGCGCCGCCGCCGAGGTGACAGGGCAACGCCCGCCGGACGAGCTCTACCTGGTTGCGGAGGTCAACGCAGGCGTCGCCGAACAGAGCCGCCTGCTGGGACTGCTGCCCGGACGGCGCCGTATGCTCCTGGGCCTGCCGCTGCTCGCCGGACCGACCGTCCCGCGACTGCGCGCCGTCCTCGCCCACGAGTTCGGGCACTACGCCAATCTCGATACCCGGCTCGGCGGCGTGACCATGCGCGGCCAGAAGGCGGTGCTGCACACGGTGGACGTGTTCAGCCAGGGCAGCACCCCGCTGCACCACACAATCGGTGCCCTGTACCTCGGCTATGCCCGCATGTTTCTGCGGACCTCGCAGTCCGTGGCCCGCCACCAGGAACTTGCTGCCGATCAGGTGGCCGCCCGGCACGCGGGGCCTGACGCGACGGCAGCCGCGATGCGTGCCCTCCCGGTCCTCGATGCCGCGTACTCCCATTACCTGCAGACGTACGCCGAGATGGGCAGGCCGCTGGGGGCTCTGCCGCCGGTGGGCGAAGTGCACGGCGGATTCCTGCGGCTGCTCGCCGCGCGGCCGGGGGAGCGCCTCGCTGCCCTCTGCGCCGGGCGGCGTCCACCGCGGCCACACCCGTACGACTCGCACCCGCCGACCGCCGAACGGATCGCCCTGCTCGAAGAACTCTCTGCCGACGAGTGGGCCGACGAGGCGGCCGACGCACCGACTGCGTTCACCCTGCTGCGCGATCCGGACCGCGTCTTCGCCGCGCTGGAGGCGCGCACGCTGCCGCACGAGGCAACGCAGCAGCGGCGCATGAGCTGGGACGACCTCGTCACGGCCCGCGCGGTCCTCGATGCCGAGGGCTGGTCCCGCCCGCTGCGACTCGCCGTCGCCAGAGCGCTCCGTTCCGAGGCGCAAGGCGCCGGCGCGACGGTGCGCGCGCCGGGGCACCCCGGAGGAGAAAGAGGACGCCAAGTTGCCCGGTCTGGAGGAGGTACTCGACGCATTCGACCGCGGCCTGCTGTGGATGGCGGTCGCCGACCGCATACCAAAGCCCCCGCAAGCGACACGGCTGGTTGGGCCGTCGGCCCGCAACTTCATCCGGCCCAGGGTCTTCGACGGGCTCGCGGGCATGGTCCATCTGCACCTCTCCGAGGCCGGACACGCCGCCCCCGACATCGCGTGGTCGGGGAGCCCCGGACTCGCCCTGCCCGAGGAGTGGGAAAAGTCCATGGACGACGCCCTCGACGCAGCCGTCGCCGACACCCCCGACACCGCGCCCCTGCGCGCCCTGCTCGCCGGCAGCGACCGCGTATCCGCATAACCGCCGCTCGATGCGTCCAGCCTCGTCGTGCGGGGTGACAGCTGCTTGCGCGGCTTCGGCCAGACGGACTCCATGGCCGCCGCTGATCGCCTCCGAACAGCAGATCGCCGACACGTTCACCGAGCTGAAGCTCATCCCGCGCAAGGTGGACTTCGGTGCCTTCGCGGACTCGCGCCACAACGGCGACCTGCCCCCTTCCACCACTCCCGCGCGCGTGTCCTCGTCATCACACCCGCCCACAGCCGACTCGGGAAGATCCACGCCCACCACTCCGTTGGTAGAAGTGTGAACAACTTGCGTGAGGTCGAGGTGGTCGTCATAGGCGCCGGTCAGGCAGGTCTGGCCGGCGCCTATCACCTGCTGCGCACCGGTTTCGAGCCGGAGCGCGACTTCGTGGTGCTCGACCACGCTCCCGCCCCAGGGGGTGCCTGGCAGTTCCGGTGGCCCTCGCTGACGTACGGCAAGGTGCACGGGATGCACGCCCTGCCCGGCATGGAGCTGACGGGCGCGGATCCCGGCCGGCCGTCCTCCGAGGTCGTCGGGGAGTACTTCGACGCCTACGAGCGCACGTTCGACCTGCGGGTGCGGCGGCCGGTCGACGTGAAGGCCGTACGGGAAGGCACCGGTGGGCGGCTGCTCGTCGAGACCTCCGCCGGTATGTGGTCCACGCGGGCCGTGCTCAACGCCACCGGCACCTGGGACCGGCCGTTCTGGCCGCGCTATCCCGGCCAGGAGACCTTCCGTGGACGGCAGTTGCACACCGCGCGGTACCCGGGTCCTGAGGCGTTCGCCGGACTGCGGGTGATCGTGGTGGGCGGTGGTGCGTCCGGTACGCAGCACCTGCTGGAGATCGCGCCGTACGCGGCCGACACCACCTGGGTGACCCGGCGACCTCCCGTCTTTCGCGAGGGCCCCTTCGACGAGGGCGCGGGCCGCGCGGCGGTCGCGCTCGTGGAGGAGCGGGTGCGGCAGGGGCTGCCGCCGAAGAGCGTGGTGTCCGTGACGGGGCTGCCGCTCAACGACGCGATCCGGCAGGGGCTGGCCGACGGGGTGCTGGACCGGCTGCCCATGTTCGACCGTGTCACTCCGGACGGCGTGGAGTGGGACGACGGGCGGCGGGTGGACGCCGACGTCATCCTGTGGGCGACCGGTTTCCGGGCCGCCGTCGACCATCTCGCGCCGCTGCGGCTGCGTGAGCCGGGCGGCGGGATCCGGGTCGAGGGAACGCGTGCGGTCGCCGATCCACGCATCCACCTCGTCGGCTATGGGCCGTCGGCCAGCACCATCGGCGCCAACCGGGCCGGACGTGCGGCCGTACGGGACATCAGGCGGCTGCTGGCCGAAGCGACCGTCCCCGCCTGATGTCCCGCCAGGTCACTTCGCCGCCGAGGACGTGCTCTTCGGGGCCTTCTGGTTCCGGTTGAACTCGGCGACGTTGCGCTGGTGCTCCGCGTAGCTCGCCGTGAAGCGCGTGTCGCCCGGCCTGACCGTGACGAAGTAGAGCCAGTCACCAGGGGCGGGGCTGATCGCGGCGCGCATCGCATCCTCGCCGGGGTTGTCGATCGGCGTCGGCGGCAGGCCCATGCGCTGGTAGGAGTTGTAGGGGCTCTCGAGGCGGGTGTCGTTCTCCGTCGTCCTCAGTGTGGAGCGGTTCAGCGCGTAGTTGATGGTGGAGTCCATCTGCAACGGCATCCCGCGCTCCAGGCGGTTGAACACGACCCGGGCCACCTTGCCCATGTCCGCCTTGGTGGCGGCCTCGGCCTGGACGAGGCTGGCGATGGTGACCGCCTGATAGACGTTCATGGCGTTGCGCTGGGCGCCTGCCGCGATCGGCGCCCCGTTGAACTTCTTGTTCGCCGTGTCGACCATGTACGACAGCATCCTCTGCGGCGTCGCCTTCTTGCCCAGCGGATACGTCGCCGGGAAGAGGTAGCCCTCCGGGTTGCCCTCGGCGTCGTTCGGCAGTTTCAGACCGGCCTTCGGCAGCGTCTTCCTGGTGGTGCCGGGCGGCAGGGCGAGCGCCTTGTCGACGGCCTCGTAGATCTGGCTCGCGCGCCAGCCCTCCGGGATGACCAGGGCCATCGGCTTCGGCTTCTCCTTCGCGTGCTCCAGGCTCAGCAGCGGCACCGCCACGGCGGTGCCGGCCACGACGGCTCCGGTCGCGATGAGGACGAGACGGCCCCGGCGCGTCAGTCGAATCGTGCTCCGTGGCGGAGTGTTCATCTGCATGCGGGCACGGTAACCCCCATACCATCACAAACCCGGCACAACTTGCCATACTGTCATCTTGTCGGCTCCAGGCTGGCGTCTCGCCTCACGAGGGCCGCGTACCGCGCGTCCCGCTCCAACAGCTCGTCGTGCGTGCCCCGTTCGGCCACCTGACCGGAGTCGAGGACCACGATCTGGTCGGCGCCCCGAATGGTGGACAGGCGGTGGGCGATGGTGAGTGTGGTGCGGTTGGCCGACAGCGCGTCGATGGCCTCCTGGACGGCCCGTTCCGTACGGGTGTCCAGGGCACTGGTCGCCTCGTCGAGGATCAGTACCGGCGGGTCGCGCAGGATGGTGCGGGCGATGGCCAGCCGCTGCTTCTCGCCCCCGGAGAACCGGTGGCCGCGCTCGCCGACGACCGTGTCGTAGCCGTCGGGCAGGGCGGCGATGTGGTCGTGGATCTGCGCCGCCCGCGCCGCCGTGTGCAGTTCCTCGTCGGTGGCGTCCGGCTTGGCGAAGCGCAGGTTGTCGGCGACCGTGGCGTGGAAGAGGTACGTCTCCTGCGAGACGACGCCGACCGCCCGGGCGAGGGTGTCGAAGTCGAGGTCGCGGACGTCGACGCCGTCGAGGGTGACCCGGCCGCCCGTCACGTCGTACAGGCGCGGCACCAGGTAGCCCAGCGTGGACTTGCCGGCGCCGGTCGGGCCGACCACGGCGAGGCTGCCGCCGGCGGGGACGGTGACGTCGATGCCGTCGAGGACGGGCCCACCCTTGTCGTCGTACCGGAAGGCGACGTCCTCGAAGCGGACCTCGCCCTTTATCTGGTCGAGGTGGACCGGGTTGTCGCGCTCGGTGATGTCGATGGGAAGGTCGAGGTACTCGAAGATGCGCTGGAAGAGCGCGAGAGAGGTCTGGATCTGCACACCGGTCGCCAGGAGGCTGACGGCGGGGCGGAACAGGCCCTGCTGGAGCGAGACGAAGGCGACGATCGTGCCGAGGGAGACGTCGGGACCGCCGAGCCGGAGGGCCATGCCCGCCGCCCAGTAGATGACCGCCGGCATGGCGGCCATGACGATCCCGATCACGGCCATCCGCCAGCGGCCGGCCATGTTCGACCTCACTTCGAGGTCGACCAACTGCTCGGACTCCTCGGAGAAGGACCGCGTGAGGGAGTCGGCGCGGCCCATGGTGCGGCCGAGCAGGATGCCGCTGACCGACAGCGACTCGGTGACCGTGGCGGCCATCGCGGCCATCTGCTTCTGACGCTGGGTGGTGATCTTCTTGCGTTCGTTGCCGACGCGGCGGCTGATCCACACGAAGACCGGCAGCAGGAGCAGTGAGACGACAGTCAGCCGCCAGTCGAGGGCGACCATCGCGATGATCGTGGCGACCACGCTGGTGAAGTTGGAGACCAGGGAGGTGGCGGTGGAGGTGACGGTGGCCTGCATGCCGCCGATGTCGTTGGCGATGCGGGACTGCACCTCACCGGTACGCGTGCGCGTGAAGAAGGCGAGGGACATGCGCTGCAGACGGCCGTAGACGGCCGTGCGCAGGTCGTGCATGACGCGCTGGCCCACCGTCGTGGAGATCAGCGTCTGCAGGACGCCGAAGACGCCGCCGAGGACGGCACTGAGGATCATGCCGAGGGCGAGAAGGCTCAGCAGGCCGGTGCGCCCCTCGGGGATGGCGACGTCCAGCGTCTCCTTCAGCAGGAACGGGGTGGCCACGGTGACCAGCGACGAGGCGGCGACGAGCACGCCGACGACCGCGAGCCGGGCACGGTAGGGCTTGAAGAGGGTGAGGATACGGCGCACCTGCCGGGGTTGGTCGGTCGAGGTGCCGGGCGAAGGGGTCCAGTCGATGTGGTCGCGGGGCATGGCTCCTACGGAGGGTGAGACGGTGAGGACTGACGGAGCATAGCTCATTGTTACCTATACTCACAATGAACGGCGTCCTGATATTGTTCCCGTATGACCACCCCCGATTCCGACGGCCTGCTCGCCGAGCAACTGCTGCGGCTCACGCGCCGGGTGCACCGCATCCAGAAGCGTCACCTGGAGCAGCGCGGGCTGGGCGTCACGCCCGCTCAGGCCCGGTTGCTGCGTACGCTGGCGCACTGCGACGCACCGCCGCGCATGGCGGACCTCGCCGAACGGCTGGAGGTGGTGCCCCGGGCCGTGACGACCCTGGTCGACGGGCTGGAGGCGAGCGGCAAGGTCCGGCGGGTGCCCGACCCCACCAACCGGCGGGTGATCCGGATCGAGCTCACGGAGGACGGCGGCAAGGCCTTGCGGGAGCTGCGCGGCGCCCGGGTGTCCGCCGCCAAGGAGATTCTGGATCCGCTGACGGACCTGGAGCGCGAGGTGCTGAGCGGGCTGCTGGACGCGCTGGTGGACGGGACACCGGAGCGGGAGCGGAAGCAGGGCCAGGGGCGGACCTGCTGAACCACGTGAGAGCGGGCCGTGGCCGCCCCTCCGTACTGCTGGAGGGGCGGCCACGGCCCGTTGCGTAGTCGCGTGCGTCAACTGGCCTCGGGGGCCGCCTCCTTGGCGAGCTGAGCGGGAACCGCAGCCGGAGTCCTGGCCGTTGCCGGGCTCTCGGTGCCTGCCGACCGGTCAGCGCCTACCGGCTGCTCGGCGCCTGCCGACTGCTCGGCGCCCTCCGGCTTCGCGGGACTTTCCGGCCCCTCCTCCGCCGCGGCGACGTCCTCGCCGTCCAGGACCTTCTTGGCCCGCTCCAGGTCCAGCGCGCCCTCCCAGCGCGAGACGGCGAAGACCGCCACGCAGTTGCCGAGGAGGTTGGTGACGACGCGCATCGAGTCCATGATGCGGTCCACGCCCAGCAGCAGGGCCACGGCGCCGGCGGGAATGGCCCCCAGCGAGGAGGCGGTCGCGGACAGGGCGAGGAAGGCCGAGCCGGGGATGCCGGCCATGCCCTTGCTGGTGAGCATGAGCACCAGGACCACGGTGATCTGCTGGCCCAGGCTGAGGTCCACGCCGACCGCCTGGGCGATGAACAGCGTGCCGATGGACAGGTACAGCGAGGCACCATCGAGGTTGAAGGAGTACCCGGTCGGCAACACCAGGCCCACGGCGTCGTCGCGGGCGCCGGCCTTGCGCAGCTTCTGCATCACGCGCGGCATGACGGACTCGGTGGAGGCGGTGCCGAGTGCGAGGAGCATCTCCTCGCGGATGTAGCGCAGGAACTTCCACAGGCTCAGCCCGGTGACCAGCCGCAGGGCGACGGCGAGCAGCGCGACGAACAGGGCCGCGGCCACGTAGCACAGGATGATCAGCTTGCCGTAGGTCTCGATCACGCCGAGCCCGTAGTTGCCGATCAGGACGGCCATCGCACCGAACACCGCGATCGGCGCCAGCCGCATCACGAAGCCGACGATCGCGAAGATGATCTCCTGAGCCTGCTCGACGGCGGGCAGCACCTTCGGCACCTTGGTGTGGCCTAGGTGCAGCAGCGCGGCGCCCACCAGGCAGGCCAGGACGAGCACCTGGAGCAGGGAGTTCTCCGCGAAGGCGCCGATGAAACTGGTGGGCAGCGCGTTCACGATGAACTCGGTCGTCGAAGGCAGCGACCCGCCGCCCGTCTTCGCGTCGACAGCCGAGGTGTCGAGCGTGGACGGGTCGACGTTCATCCCCGAGCCGGGCTGAACGATGTTGGCGGCCAGGAGACCGATGATCAGGGCGAGCGTGCTCGCGACCTCGAACCAGATCAGGGCCTTGAGCCCGATGCGGCCGAAGGCCTTCAGGTCACCGGCCTTGGCGATGCCGACGACCACCACACAGAACACCAGGGGCGAGATGATCGTCTTGATGAGCCGGGTGAACCCGTCGCCGAGCGGCTGGAGATCCGTGGCCACGTCGGGCCACAGCTTGCCGACGACGATGCCGAGGACGAGCGCGCAGGCGACCTGCGCGAAGAGTGAGGTACGCAGTATGCGTGCGACGCGTCGCGGCAGGGACGGGGCGGACGGCGGCACGGGCACTCCTTGGGGGGCGGGTGGCACACAGAAATCGGGGACGGGGACTTCTGCGATACGGAAAGCAACTTCCGTGTCGATTACTTTGAAGGCGCTGTTGATCGCGCACAAGACCGCCGCGTTTCCGCCGTGTAAATCCCGCCATGAGTGGCGGATCGCACGCACTCCGTCTCAGCAGCCGCCGCGGTCCTCGGTCAGCGCCCCCTGAACGGTGGTCAGCCTGCGGTCGTGACAGCCCTGCGAGCCGTACAGCCGGTAGCGCTCGCTCGTGGTGCCGACGGCGTGGCGCTGGTCGCGGGGCACGTTGACGGTGAAGGTCGCCTCACCCGTATAGGTGTCGTCGAGCCGCGACCACCAGGTGCGTCGGCCGTTTCGCGTCGTGACGGCGTCGGCTCGGTCGCCGAGGGTCAGCACGGTGCGCAACCGGTCGTCCGCGCCGACGGTGGTGGTGCCGTTGATCGTGTAGGTGCGGTGGGTGCGCGTGGTACGGGCCGACCCGCGGGCGTCGACGGTGACCGACTCGTCGTCCGTCCAGCGGGCGTCGAGGCCGTCCACGGTCTCGCCGTCGGTCCAGCGGTGCGTGGAGGTGTTCGCGAGGGTGCGGGTGACGGTGGTTCGCACGCGTCCGTGCGAGGTGTCGAGGTATCCGGCGACGGTCAGGCGGTGCCCGCCCCGGGTGTCGACGCGGTGCTCCGTGCCAGGCGTGTAGGCGGTGGAGTCGGTGAGCTCGTCCGCCTCGTGCGTGACGAGTTTCCCGCCGACGACGGTCTTGCCCGGGTCCTGCCAGACCAGCACGTTGACCGGCGTGCTCCAGCCACTCTGCCCCGCGGGCACACCGACGACGGACACCTCGACGCGGTGCGGGCGGCCGTCGTCGAGGACCCCGGCGAAGGGGGTCAGGTCGTATTCGATCGGCTTGATGTCGAAGGCACGGGGGCCCGGGATCACGTACCAGAGGAAGGGGTTGGACCAGCCGCCGGTCCAGACGGTCGGGAAGGGAGTGGCGATCCCGGCCAGTCGTCCGTCGACCTCGACCTGCACCTCCCGGTAGGGGCCGTTGTCGGCATGGCAGGAATAGGGGGCTGCAGCCGGCACGGCCAGATACCAGTACTCCTCGCACCCGCCGCCCGAACCGGTGGCGTACACCTCGGCAACGACGCGTTCGCTGTTGCGGGGCGTGGTGAGGGTCGTACCGTCGGGACCGTCGGCCAGGGTGAGCACGCGGTCGGGGGCGGCGGCCGGCTTCCCCTCGTAGAAGGTGAGGGTCACCTTGACGTCGATCACGCCCGTGTAGGTGTCGTCGACGACGTTGCCGATGAGCATCTCGACGCCCTGGGCCGAGCGGAACGTGTCGCTGTAGCGGGTGACGTCCTTCTCGACGGACCACTCGATCCCGTCCGGCGACGGCTCGGGGGTCGAGGTACGGAACACCTCCACCCCGCCGACGTGCAGATAGCCGAGCCGGTCGAACTGCCGTCCCTTGACCTTGCCGTCGAGCCGCAGCACCACCTTGCTCCAGCGGTCGCCGCAGCCGTCAGGCGGGGTGTACGAGCCCCGGTACGGCGTGAAGTCGCGGAACCGCGCCTCGGCAAGGGTGACCTGGCAGGACCGGGCGTCGGGCCTGGTCACGGGCGGGGCGGCGGTGAGGGGGTCGTGCCAGTCGGTGCCGAACTCGGCGGGCACCTCGGCCGAAGCGGCCATGGAGGCGGACGCGGAGGCGGCAGTGGAGGCGGAGGCGGACGCCTGCGCTGTGCCGCCCCCGAATACGGCGCCCGCCAGGAGGATCGTTCCGGTGAGCATGGACATGATGATCCGACTTCTCATGGCCGGTGTTCTACGGCGAGTTGCCCGCTCCCCGCAATGACGCCTCCGCCGGAAGTGCTAGCCCTTCAGCGCGGCCCGGTCCCCCATGACCACCACGGGATGCTGATCCGGGTCGAGCGTGCGCAGCAGGTATTCCATCGCCGCCCTGGACAGGCTGACGCAGGCCGACGTGCCGCTGCCGTGGTCCATGTGCAGCCAGATCCCGCCGCCCTTCGCCTCGCCCAGCGGCTGCTCCGCGTCGTCGGGCGGCGTGCCTTCGACGCGGTTGTAGTCGATGGCGATGACGTAGTCGAAGTCGTGCCAGTGCGACCGGCCCCACCAGCGCGGCGCCGCGTAGTCCTCCGACTGTGTGTACGGCAGCCGGGTCCCGGGGTCGTCCAGGACGCCACCCGCCGCAGTGAGCGTGAACACGCCGACGGGGCTGCGGTTGTCGCCGAGGTAGTGGTCGGCGGTCCAGCCCTTCTTGCCGTTGTGCCCCGGCCAGCTCCGGACCCGCTCCCAGGTCGGGCCACGTTTTGCGTAGAACACGACGGTGGCGTCCGCGGAGTCCTTTCCGTCGCCGTACACCGCCAGAACCTGGCGCGACACAGCGGGAATCCGCCGTTGCACCCGCTCTCCGACGCCCGGGACGCGGGTCGCCGCAGCCGCGCTCGGCGGGCTGCCGTGGCCCTCGGCACCCGCTCCCGCCGTGCCGTCACGCACATGTCCCGCGCCCGAACCGCCGCACGCGGCCAAGGCCGCGGACAGAAGAGCGCTGGTCACCATCGCGGCACCGACGCGCCGCACCTCGCCATGTCGCATCGGGCCATGCTCGCATCGCTTTCCAGTCATTTCCGTCAGATTCCGGACATCCGGGCCGCGTCGGGCGGCTGCCGGATCCGGCCCCCGCCGTGGAAAACAGGTTGATTTTGACCACGCTGCGACGCGAACCTTGCACGGTTTGTTGCCGCTCCCCATGGTGCCGCTCCCCGCGGCCTTCCCGCCCATCCGCTCCCCTGCTTCCCCCTCCCCCCCCACCCCGTCTATCCCCCCTCCCCTGACTCGAGCCACTGGGACGTCATGCAGATCCAAGACCTTCCGTACCTCGACCCGGGTGTGCCGGACGCACGCTCGGGCCCCCGCTTCCTGTGGTGGCTCGGCCGCAATCAGTTGGGCGGCCAGCTCAAGTCCCTGGCCTGGGGGCTGCTGCACTTCGTCGCCGTCTCGGCGCAGCCGTTCTGCGTCGGGTTCGCCATCGAGGCCGTCGTGAACCGCTCCGGTACCCGGCTCGCCCTCGCCGGCGGGCTGATGGCCCTGTGCGGTGCCGCCACCGCGATCGGGGACACCTTCCTGCACCGCGCCGCCGTCACCAACTGGATCACCGCCGCCGCCCGGGTCCAGCAACTGCTGGCTCGAAAGGCCTCGCAGCTCGGCTCCGCGCTGACCCGGCGGGTCGCCGCAGGCGAGGTGGTGGCCGTCTCCACGGGCGACGTCGAGAAGATCGGCTGGTTCGTGGAGGCCGTGTCCCGCTTCACCGCCGCGGCCGTGACGGTCCTGCTGGTCTGCGTCGGCCTGGTCGTCTACCAGCCGGACCTCGGCATCGTGGTCGCCGTCGGCCTGCCCGTCCTCGCGCTCGCGGTGCTGCCCCTGCTGCCCCGGGCGACGCGCCGCGCCGACTTCCAGCGCGAGAAGGCCGGACGCGCCACCGAACTCGCCTCGGACACCGTGGCGGGCCTGCGGGTGCTGCGCGGGATCGGCGGCGAGGAACTGTTCCTCGACCGCTACCGCAGCGCCTCGCAGGAGGTCCGGCACGCGGCCGTGCGCAGCGCCCGCATGTGGTCCCTGATCAGTGCCATCCAGGTACTGCTGCCCGGCCTGCTGCTGATCGCGGTCGTCTGTTACGGCGTTCACCTGGCCCGCGAGGGCCGCATCACCGTCGGCGAACTGGTCACGGTCTACAGCTCCGTCATGGTCCTGGCCTATCCCCTCCGGCACTTCGAGGAGATCGCGATGGCCTACTCCTTCTCGCGTCCGTCGGCCAAACGGGCCGCAGGCGTGCTGTCTCTGGAGCGGGTCACCGACATAGGCGGGTCGCGCGCGGCCGACGCCCCCTCGGGCGACCTGTACGACCCCGCCACCGGCCTGCTCGCCCCGGCCGCCCGGCTCACCGCCGTGGTGTGCGGCGACCCGGACGCGGCCGGGCAGCTGGCGGAACGGCTGGGCGGGCACCCCCCGGAGGACAGCCCGTCGGTGCTGCTCGGCGGCGTCCCTCTGGACGAACTGCCACTGGACTGCGCGCGCACGGCGGTCCTCGTCCAGGACAAGGACCCGGTGCTGCTGTCCGGTTCCCTGCGCGACCTGCTCGACGTGCCCGCCTCGGGTGCGGTCGACGCCGGTGCGGCGCTGGCCGCCGCCCAGTGCGGGGACGTCCTCGACGCGCTCGTCCAGGGCTCGCTGGACGCCGACGACCCGCTGGACGCCCGCATCACCGAACGCGGGCGCTCCCTCTCCGGCGGCCAGCGGCAACGGCTCGCGCTGGCCCGCTCCCTGTACACGGATCCCGAGGTCCTCGTCCTGGACGAGCCCACCTCCGCCGTCGACTCGCACACCGAGGCACGGATCGCCGAGGGACTGCGCGAACTGCGCGCGGGGCGCACGACGGTCGTGTTCACCTCGTCCCCGCTGCTGCTGGACCGGGCCGACCGGGTCGTCCTCGTGCACGAGAGCGAGGCCGTCGCGGTCGGTGTGCACCGCGAACTGCTGCACACCGAGCCCCGGTACCGGGCCGTGGTGACCAGGGAGACCGACGAGGAGGCCGCCCTGAGCGGCGTGTTGAACGACCTGGAAGACAACGAACTCGACGAGATCGAGCGCGAAGAGATCGAGGAGACCGCATGATCGGCGTGGCGCCGCCCGCGTACGACCCGGCGGCACCGACGACGGCGAACACCCTGCCCGTCGGCGCCCCCGCGACCGTACGCGCCTATGTGGCCGAACTCCTGCGCCGGCACCGCCGCGCCTTCCTGCTGCTCCTCCTCGTCAACACGGTCGCCACGGTCGCCTCGATGGTGGGTCCTTGGCTGCTCGGCGATCTCGTGGAGCGGCTGTCGGACGAAGCGCGCGAACTCCATCTCGGGCTCACCGCCTCGCTGTTCGTACTCGCCCTGCTCGTCCAGGCCGCCTTCGTACGCCAGGTGCGGCTGCGGGGCGCGATGCTCGGCGAGCGGATGCTGGCCGACCTGCGCGAGGACTTCCTCGTACGGTCGGTCCGGCTGCCGCCGGGCGTACTGGAGCGGGCCGGGACGGGCGATCTGCTGTCCCGCATCACAACGGACATCGACCGGCTGGCCAACGCGATGCGGGAGGCCGTGCCCCAGCTGACGATCGGCGTGATGTGGACCCTGCTGCTCCTCGGCGGGCTCGTCGTCACGGCGCCGCCGCTGGCGCCTGCCGTGCTGGTCGCGGTACCGCTGCTGGTGGTCGTGTGCCGGTGGTACTTCAGACGGGCGTCGGCCGGCTACCGCTCGGAGGCCGCCGGGTACGCCGCCGTGGCCGCGGCCCTCGCCGAGACCGTGGACGCCGGCCGCACCGTCGAGGCCCATCGCCTCGGCGACCGCCGCATCGCGCTCTCGGAGCAGCGCATCCAGCAGTGGACCGCCTGGGAGCGCTACACACTGTGGCTGCGGTCGGTGCTCTTCCCGGTCATCAACCTCGTGCACGTCACGGTGCTCGGCTCGGTCCTCATGCTCGGCGGGGTGTTCGTCCTGCAGGGCTGGATCGGGGTCGGTCAGCTGACGACGGGCGCGCTCCTGGCCCAGATGCTCGTCGACCCGGTGAACCTGATCCTGCGCTGGTACGACGAGCTGCAGGTGGCCCAGGTGTCGCTGGCCCGCCTGGTCGGAGTGCGCGACATCGAGCCGGACGGTGGGGACTCCGGGCTGGCTCCGGACGGCCGCGACGTCCTCGCCGACCGGGTCCACTTCGGCTACCGCGCGGGCGTCGACGTGCTGCGCAAGGTGTCCCTGGAGGTCTCGCCCGGGACCCGGCTGGCCCTGGTCGGCCCTTCGGGCGCGGGCAAGTCCACGCTGGGGCGGCTGCTCGCCGGGATCTACGCGCCGCGCGACGGCCGGATCACCCTCGGCGGCGCGGAGCTGTCGCGGATGACGGCCGAACGGGTCCGCTCCCATGTGGCGCTCGTCAACCAGGAGCACCACGTCTTTGTCGGCTCCCTGCGCGACAATCTCCGGCTCGCCCGCACCGGCGCGGAGGACGCCGAGCTGTGGGCGGCCCTGGTCGCGGTCGACGCGGACGGCTGGGCACGGGCGCTTGACGACGGCCTGGACACCGAGGTCGGCTCCGGCGGTGTGGCGCTCACCCCGGCGCAGGCCCAGCAGATCGCGTTGGCCCGCCTGGTGCTGGCCGACCCGCACACGCTGGTCCTGGACGAGGCGACCTCGCTGCTCGACCCGCGTGCCGCCCGCCATCTGGAACGGTCCCTCGCACGGGTCCTGGACGGCCGCACCGTTGTCGCCATCGCCCACCGCCTGCACACCGCCCACGACGCCGACGTCATCGCCGTCGTCGAGAACGGCCGCATCAGCGAGCTGGGCAGCCATGCGGAGCTGGTCGCGGCGGACGGAGCGTACGCGGCACTCTGGCGGTCGTGGCACGGGTGAGGGGAGAAGGCGCCGGCACCGCGGTGCCGCGTCGGCGCCGGGCTTGAAGGCGCCGACGCTGGTTCCGGTGCGGGTATCACGGCCGGTAACGGTGCCCATGTCCCGGCCGCCCCCGCAGCCGGTTGCCCTGGTGCTGGTGCTGGTGGCAGCACCCTCGGCAGAATCCGGGCGGCCGACGGGACACGGGCCGGGAGCGGAGCGGGCGCCCGTTCTCGGGGCGACGCGCGGGGGAACGCGGGCAGCCCCAGGTCGCGGGCCCGGCGCCATGACCGAGGCACCCCGGCCCCACTCCCGTGCGTCCTTTGGCGTTGCGCGGTCCCGAAGCGGGGTGGAACGCTGGATAGCGGCACCCGCGCGGGAGGCACCCGGAATCCATCCGGAAGACGCCGCGCCCGGCCGGTGCTCCGTCCGGCGGTATCCCACCGCCGACCGCGGAGAGTACGGGCCCGTCACCCCCTGGAGGTACCCGTGAACAGCGCCGACGGATGGGGAGACGACGTCTACCAGCCCGACGCGTCCGACATCCAGGAGGACGCGGGACTGCTCGACGCGGAGGACACGCTGGAGAACGACGGAGTCGAGGACCCCCTCGACCGCGGCTGGTCCCCTCCGGACCGCCCCTGGGCCGTGGAACACACCGGTGTGACGGCCGCGGAGCGCCAACAGGGGGAGAGCCTGGACCAGCGGCTCGCGGAGGAGGTGCCGGACCTCGATGTGCCCGACGGTGACGGCCTCGGCGACTGCGACGGCTCCGACGGGGAACTCCTCGACAACGAGGTCGGCGCCGCCCGCTCCGGCCGGCTCGTGGCGCCGGACGAGGGAGTCCACGAGGATGAGGAGAGCGCGCTGATCGCCACGGATGTGGGCATCGACGGCGCGGCCGCCTCCGCCGAGGAGGCCGCGATGCACATAGTCGACGACGACGCCCTGTCCGGTTGACCCTCCTGCGGCCGGCCCGGCCGTTCCCGGCCCGTCGCCGCCGCCTCCACCGTACGAGGAGCACGCATGCAGCAGAACAAGCAGCCCGACTACCACCCGGTCGTCTTCCGCGACCGCACCGCCGGTTACGCCTTCCTGACCCGGTCCACCGCGACCAGCGACCAGACCATCGAGTGGGACGACGGCGAGACCTACCCGGTCGTGGACGTGGAGATCTCTTCGGAGAGCCACCCCTTCTACACCGGCAAGGCGCGCACCGTGGACACGGAGGGCCGCGTCGCCCGCTTCGAGCGGCGCTACGGCGACGGCGGGGCGACGGCCTGAACCGGCGCCGTCACGGCTCCTGTCGCACCAGCCGACCGTAGCCGTCGCGGCGCCCGTCAGATGTAGTTGAGGGCGGCCGCCCCGCCCACTCCCCCGAGCAGCATGAACACGGGCATCAGCACCTTCAGCTCCACCCAGCTGCCCGCACGGAACCGCATCGCCTTGGGCGGACCGATCGGATACCAGCGCTTGCGTCCGATCGGGATGGGCCACAGGACCGGGCAGCCGGAGACGGTCAGCGCGTCCCCGATGTCGTGCACCAGGGCGCCCAGCACGATCGGCAGCCCCAGCCACAGGTACTCCCGGCCCGGGTCCGTGAACAGCCAGTCCGAGCCGTTGCCGGGCTTGTCCAGCACACCGGCGAGGATCCACGCGCTGGTCGCGGCCAGCAGCCACACCAGCACATCGCTGCTGGAACCTCGGGCCGCCCGCCACAGCAGGCCCTCGATCGCCAGCACCATGTGCACGAAGAGGATCGCCAGCACGGCCCACCGGCCACCGGCGATCGCCAGCGCCGAGCTGCCCGCGCCGATCATGACCGCCCACAGCCAGGTGTGCGTGAGCGTGCGGTGACCTCCGGAGCGGCGCGGGTCGCCCTGCTTCTTCGTGCCCTTGTAGACGGCGTAGGAGAGCTTGTCGACGATCTCGCAGAGCCAGCGCGAGACAGGGCCGAAGGCCCGGGAGATGGTAGCGGCCTTGTGGTCGAGGTCCGGGGCGAGTGCCGCACCGGCGCAGATCAGCGCACCGGCGAGCAGGACCGGCCAGGGCATCGTGTGCCCGGCCGCGGCGGCGGCCGCACCGACGCCGAGCCAGGCGGCGGCGCCCGACAGTGAGTGTGCTGGTCCCATCATGGCCGTTGCCCGCCCTATTCCTCGTGTGTCGCTGTCCAGTTGACCGGGTGCGATGACGCTCCGTCGGCGACACAGCGTAGCGGTCGTGATCTTCGGGCCGGCAGCCGATTCCCCCCTCAAGGGCGCGGGCAGGCAAGATGGGGGCGTGACCCTCATCGATCAGTTGCCGCCGACCGCAGATCCCGACGCCCTGTACGAAGCCTTCGAGTCCTGGGCGCAGGAGCGTGGTCTGACGCTCTACCCCCATCAGGAGGAGGCGCTGATCGAGGTGGTCTCCGGGGCGAACGTGATCGTGTCGACGCCCACCGGGTCCGGCAAGAGCATGATCGCGGCGGCCGCGCACTTCGCGGCCCTCGCCCGGGACGAGGTCACCTTCTACACGGCCCCGATCAAGGCGCTCGTGTCGGAGAAGTTCTTCGAACTGTGCAAGATCTTCGGCACGGAGAACGTCGGCATGCTGACCGGCGACGCGTCCGTGAACTCCGACGCCCCGGTCATCTGCTGCACCGCCGAGGTGCTCGCGTCGATCGCGCTGCGCGACGGCAAGGACGCGGACGTCGGCCAGGTCGTCATGGACGAGTTCCACTTCTACGCGGAGGGCGACCGCGGCTGGGCGTGGCAGATCCCCATCCTGGAGCTGCCGCAGGCGCAGTTCGTCCTCATGTCGGCCACGCTCGGCGACGTGTCCTTCTTCGAGAAGGACCTCAATCGGCGCACCGGCCGTCCCACGGCGGTGGTCCGCTCGGCGACCCGGCCCGTGCCGCTGTCCTACGAGTACCAGTACACGCCGATGACGGAGACGCTCACCGACCTGCTGGCGACGAAGCAGGCGCCCGTCTACATCGTGCACTTCACTCAGGCGCAGGCGGTGGAGCGGGCGCAGGCGCTGATGAGCATCAACATGTGCTCGCGCGCCGAGAAGGAGCAGATCGCCGAGCTGATCGGCAACTTCCGCTTCACCACGAAGTTCGGCAGCAACCTCTCGCGTTACGTGCGGCACGGCATCGGGGTCCACCACGCGGGCATGCTGCCCAAGTACCGACGGCTGGTGGAGAAGCTCGCCCAGGCCGGTCTGCTGAAGGTGATCTGCGGTACGGACACACTGGGCGTCGGCGTCAACGTGCCCATCCGCACCGTGCTGTTCACGGCACTGACCAAGTACGACGGCAACCGCGTGCGCACGCTGCGGGCCCGTGAGTTCCACCAGATCGCGGGCCGGGCCGGGCGGGCCGGCTTCGACACTGCGGGCTACGTGGTCGCCCAGGCGCCCGAGCACGTCATCGAGAACGAGAAGGCGCTGGCGAAGGCCGGCGAAGACCCGAAGAAGCGCCGCAAGGTGGTGCGCAAGAAGGCGCCGGAAGGCTTCGTGGGCTGGACGGAGAACACCTTCGACAAACTCATCGAGTCGGAACCGGAACCGCTGACCTCCCGCTTCCGGGTCACGCACACGATGCTGCTGTCGGTGATCGCCCGGCCCGGCAACGCCTTCGAGGCGATGCGCCACCTGTTGGAGGACAACCACGAGCCGCGCAAGCAGCAGCTGCGGCACATCCGGCGCGCCATCGCGATCTACCGCTCCCTGCTGGACGGCGGGATCGTCGAGAAGCTCGACGAACCCGACGCCACGGGCCGCGTCGTCCGGCTCACCGTGGACCTTCAGCAGGACTTCGCGCTGAACCAGCCGCTGTCCACCTTCGCGCTGGCCGCGTTCGAACTGCTCGACCCGGAGTCGCCGTCCTACGCTCTCGACATGGTCTCCGTCGTGGAGTCCACGTTGGACGATCCGCGCCAGATCCTGGCCGCTCAGCAGAACAAGGCGCGCGGTGAGGCGGTGGCCGCGATGAAGGCGGACGGCGTCGAGTACGAGGAGCGCATGGAGCGCCTCCAGGACATCTCGTACCCGAAGCCGCTGGAGGAGCTGCTCTTCCACGCGTACAACACCTACCGCAAGAGCCACCCGTGGGTCGGCGACCATCCGTTGTCGCCGAAGTCCGTCATCCGCGACATGTACGAGCGGGCGATGTCCTTCACCGAGCTGGTGTCCCACTACGAGCTGGCCCGCACCGAGGGCATCGTGCTGCGCTACCTGGCCAGCGCCTACAAGGCCCTCGACCACACCGTCCCGGACGACCTCAAGTCCGAGGATCTGCAGGATCTGATCGAGTGGCTGGGCGAGATGGTGCGCCAGGTCGACTCGAGCCTGCTGGACGAGTGGGAGCAGCTCGCCAACCCGGAGGAGATGACCGCCGAGGAGGCCCAGGAGAAGGCCGACGAGGTCAAGCCGGTCACCGCCAACGCCCGTGCCTTCCGGGTCCTGGTCCGCAACGCGATGTTCCGCCGCGTCGAACTCGCCGCTCTCGACCACGTCGACGAGCTGGGCGAGATGGACGGCGAGTCCGGCTGGGACGCCGAAGCGTGGGGCGAGGCCATGGACAAGTACTGGGACGAGTACGACGACCTCGGCACCGGTCCCGACGCCCGGGGCCCCAAGCTGCTCGTCATCCAGGAGGAGCCGCAGAACGCCCTGTGGCGCGTCCGCCAGATCTTCGACGACCCGAACGACGATCACGACTGGGGTATCAGTGCGGAGGTCGACCTCACGGCCTCCGACGCCGAGGGCCGCGCGGTCGTTCGCGTGACCGCCGTCGGTCAGTTGTGAGCGGCGAACCACGTACAGAACCACGCATGGCAGAGGGCACAGGAGAAGCGCACCGATGACGAATCCGGCCGAGAGGCTCGTCGACCTGCTGGACCTGGAGCAGATCGAGGTCAACATCTTCCGTGGCCGCAGCCCGCTCGAGTCCCTGCAGCGGGTCTTCGGCGGCCAGGTGGCGGGCCAGGCGCTGGTCGCGGCCGGGCGGACCACCGACGGCGACCGGCCCGTGCACTCGTTGCACGCGTACTTCCTGCGCCCGGGCCGGCCGGGTGTGCCCATCGTGTACCAGGTCGAACGGGTGCGGGACGGGCGGTCCTTCACCACCCGCCGGGTCACCGCCGTGCAGCAGGGGCGCACGATCTTCAATCTCACCGCTTCCTTTCACAAACCTGAGGAAGGTCCCTTCGAGCACCAGCTGCCGCCGGCCCGCGAGGTTCCGGACCCGGAGTCCCTGCCGACGGTCGTGGAAGAGGTCCGGGAGCATCTGGGCGCGTTGCCGGAACAGTTGGAGCGCATGGCGCGCCGTCAGCCCTTCGACATCCGGTACGCGGACCGGCTGCGCTGGAACACCGAGGACGTCAAGGAAGCCGAGCCGCGCAGCGCGGTGTGGATGCGCGCGGTCGGGCCGCTCGGCGACGATCCGCTCGTCCACACCTGCGCGCTCACGTACGCCAGCGACATGACCCTCCTGGACGCCGTTCGCCTTCCGGTCGAACCCCTGTGGGGTCCGCGGAACTTCGACATGGCGTCGCTGGACCACGCGATGTGGTTCCATCGGCCGTTTCGTGCGGACGAGTGGTTCCTGTACGACCAGGAATCACCCATTGCCACCGGCGGACGAGGACTGGCCCGCGGGCGCATCTACGACCTGGAAGGGCGCCTGCTGGTTTCTGTCGTCCAGGAGGGCCTTTTCCGGGCGCTGTAGCTCCCGTTCGGGTACGTCACGCGCTGCGGCGGCGCAGTCGGCTCAGCAGGCCACGAGTCGGTCGGCCGGACTCGTCGGCCATGTCCGGTTGCGGCGCCGAGTGCGTCAGGGCCGGTTCGGGGAGGGGACTCGACGCGTCCGGCTTCGACGGAACAGGCGTCGACCGGAACGGTTTCGGCGAGGGACGCGGCGCGGGCTGGTCGGCACGGGCCTCGTCCAGGGTGCGTTCCAGGTCGGACCTCAGCCAGTGGATCTCGTCGGGGGCATCCGCCGTCATGATCTTCTCGATGAGGTGCGCGCCGGGCGTGCCCGGGGTGCCGTGGGCCGGCGGTCCGGGCCGGAACCTGTTCAGGTGGGAGCGCTCGTAGGGGTCCTTGACGATCTCCGCGACCTGGAGGGGGTCGAGAAGCCCGGCAAGAACCCCGGCGCGCTGCCAGGGGCCGTCGGCCTGTCGGAACAGGAAGCCCAGGTGGCGCCCCCGCCAGTTCCGGGCCCGCAGGTCAACGCCTGCGACCAGCTGGCTCCGCAGCACCTCTGGTGTACGACCGGTGAGCAGCGACGAGTTGGTCTTGTCGGCGGCGAACTGCCGCAGTTCGTCGGCGAGATACAGCCAGACGACGGCACGGTACCTGTTCAGATAGAACCTGACGGGCACCACCAGTCCCAGCCGCGCGAGGCGGGTGAACCGGGCGGCAGGCACGTCCATGATGGCGGCGCCTTCGCTGGTGCCCACGGCCAGCACGCTCTCGCGCAGCGCCTCGGGGAAGCCGGGTTCCGAGCGCAGACGGTCGATCTCCGCGCGGGCCACCCGACGGCCGCCTCCCCCTTCGTCGGGCATGGTCCTGATGCGCCCGAGGTGCACGGCGAGGTCGAACTCACTTCGCTTCAGGTCCAGTTCACGAGCCGCCCGACTCGGCGTGCAGGAAACGGAATGTGGTTGCGTGACGGTGTTGCCGAACATGGTCGATCTCCCCCGTGGAGTGAAGTGGAGTGAAGCAGGCCCGCGCTGTCCGCGGTGGCCCCGGAAAAAACCGTAGCCGGAATCGCCGATCTCGTGGCGAGCCTGTGGATAACTCCACGGAGGAGAATAAAAGCGCAGGTCAGAGGTCTTTCAGTGGTGCGCGCTCGGGCTGCCGGGCGTCCACGGTGAGGTGTTCGCCGACCCGGCTGACCAGCAGGGTCATCTCGTAGGCGATCTGGCCCATGTCGGCCTCGGCCCCGCTGAGCACGCACAGACAACTGCCGGTACCCGCCGCGGTGACGAACAGCACCGCGTCGTCGAACTCGATCATCGTCTGGCGGACTCGGCCCGCGCTGAAGTGGCGTCCTGATCCCTTGGCCAGGCTGTGCAGCCCGGACGAGACGGCGGCGAGGTGCTCCGCGTCCTCCCGGCGCAGTCCCGTGCTCGCGCCCGCCACCAGCCCGTCGTTGGACAGGACCAGTGCGTGCCGCACGTGGTCGACGCGCTCGGTCAGGTCGTCCAGCAACCAGCCCAGCCCCTGGTTCTGCACCATGTGCCACTCCCCGTGTGACGTTCCCCGTGTGTTTCCCCATGTGATCCTCCGCCTCGCCGGAGAATCTGTCCGCCACCCTTCCCCAGGACCGGCCGCCGGAGCAAGGAGGATGGCGGCATGGCACAGAAGATGACCGATGAGGAATGGCGGGCCTTCGTCACGTACGGAACCCGCACCGGAAAACTGTCGACCGTGCGGCCCGACGGAAGTCCGCACGTGGCGCCGATCTGGTTCCTGCTCGACGGGGACGACGTGGTGTTCAACACCGGCAGGGACACGGTGAAGGGACGCAATCTGGCGCGGGACGGCCGGATCGCCCTGTGCGTGGACGACGACCGGCCGCCGTTCGACTACGTGGTGCTGCAGGGCCGGGCCCGGCTCTCGGAGGACCTCGACGAGGTCCGGCACTGGGCGGCTCGTATCGCGGCACGGTACATGGGTGAGGAGCGCGCCGAGGAGTTCGGAGCCCGCAACGGCGTTCCCGGGGAGCTGCTCGTCCGTGTCCGGATCGACAAGGTCCTGGCGCAGAAGGCCATCGCGGACTGACCCGGAACTACGCCGCCACGCTCAGCCCACCGAGTCGAGCAGCCGGGCGGTGTGCATCCGCCCGGCATACTCGACCAGCCGGATCAGCACCTCCTTCCCCGAGTCGCGGTCACGGGCGTCACACAGGACGACCGGGGTCCCTCCGTCGAGGTCGAGGGCGCGCGAGACGTCCTGGGCGCCGTACGTCCGTGTGCCCGTGAAGCAGTTGACGGCCACCACGAACGGGATGTGCCGGTGCTCGAAGTAGTCGACCGCGGGAAAGCAGTCCTCCAGGCGCCTGGTGTCGGCCAGGACCACCGCGCCGAGAGCTCCCTGCGACAGTTCGTCCCACAGAAACCAGAAGCGGTCCTGCCCCGGCGTGCCGAACAGGTAGAGGGAGAGGCCGGAACGGATGGTGATCCGGCCGAAGTCCATGGCGACGGTCGTCGTGACCTTCTGGTCCACACCGTCGGTGTCGTCCACCAACTGCCCGGCCTCGCTGAGCAGTTCCTCGGTGCGCAGCGGCTTGATCTCACTGACCGCGCCCACCATGGTGGTCTTGCCCACGCCGAACCCGCCGGCGACCAGTATCTTCAACGCCAGGGGGGCCGTCTCGCCGCCCGTGGCATCGGAGTGCTCGGAGACCATGGATCACTTCTCTCGGGGGAGTACGGCTTCGGCATGTGCGCGAAGCCAGCATCATGACAACTCGGTTCTTTTTCCGATGGGTTCGACCGCAATCCGCCCGATCTGACCGGCTCCTGAGCGTTCGGTGTCCGACTGCGTGCACGAGTCGGTGCGGGGTGGGTCCGTACGCGTCCGGGTCGGGCCGGGCGTTCCGCTACAGCGCCCTCAGCCCCTCGATCACCTCGCGCAGAATCCGTTCGTCGGGCAACTGCGCGGGCGGGACCGGACGGCTGACGGTGACACAGCCGAGTTCCAGCAGGTCTCCGAGGAGCACCCTGACCACGCCCACGGGAAGATCCGCGCCCGCCGCGAGTTCGGCGACGGACTGGGTCTCCGTACGGCAGAGGCCTATGAGGGTGCGGTGTTCCGGCCCGAGCGCCATGCCGTCCGTGCCGGGCGCTCCCGGGTCCAGGGTGACCAGGGCGATCAGGTCGAAGAGCACTCCGGTGGGGCCCGGTCTCGTGCGTCCGCCCGTCATGGCGTACGGGCGGACGAGCGGACCGGCCTCGTTGTCGTACCACTGGCTGCCCGGCTCGCGCGGGGGGCCGGTCATGTCCTCGGTCATCTGCACGGGTCGCTCTCTCGCCTCATCCGGCGGCGGGCGGCCGCGCGCCGAGGCGTGGCGGCGTATAGAGGTGCTCTCCGACCCGCTTGACCAGCCGCGCCATCTCATAGGCGACCAGGCCGATGTCGGCGGTCACGGCGGTGAGGACGGCCAGGCAGGAGCCGTCGCCCGCGGCGGCCACGAACAGGAAGCCGTCGTCCATCTCCACCATGGTCTGACGCACCCCGCCTGCGCCGAAGTGCCGGCCCGCGCCCTTGGCAAGGCTGTGGAAGCCGGAGGCGACGGCGGCGAGGTGTTCGGCGTCCTCACGCCTGAGGTCGGTCGAGGCGCCGACGGCGAGGCCGTCGTTGGACAGCACCACGGCATGCCGTACCTCGCTCACGCGCATCACCAAGTCGTCCAGCAGCCAGTCGAGTTCGCCGGACCGCGGGGTCGACCTCGTGCTCGGGTCCTGGATCATGCGGGGTCTCCTTCGCTGCTGTCGCTGCCCGGTGCGGGGTCCGGGGTGGCTCCGCGGCCGGGTTGCCTGCCGCCGCCCCGGGCCCAGCCGTCCCGGTACGCGGCCATCCGGTCCCGTACGAGTTCGGGGGTACGCCCCTCGTCGCCGCGCGCCCCGGGCGCCCGGTCCGGTTCGTCGGGGAGCGGGCGGCGCAGTTGCGGGGCGAGATTGGCCTGCCGCACCCGGCGCGGGAGGTCGTCCGAGCCATCGAAGTCGTCCGGGGGACGGTGCAGGCGCAAGGCGGTGACTCCGGGAGGCGGGGGGTCGGCTGCCGCCGGTTCCGAGGCACCCCGTACGGGGGCCACCAGCGCGGGGCGGTCGGCGGACGCGGGGACGGCCTCCTGATGCCGGTCGGAGGCACGGCGGTCCGGGGCATGGCGGTCGGAGGCATTGTGGTCGGCTGCGGGGACGCGCGCGTACTCGCGTTCCGCGGGCTGCTGCGCCTGCGCGACCTCACGGGCGGAACGTTCCGGCTTGCCGCTGTGCAGCAGGGCCGTCGGCAGCAGGACGACCGCTGTGGTGCCGCCGTAGGGCGAGGTCCGCAGGTGCACCTTGACGCCATGACGGGCAGCGAGCCTGCTGACCACGAACAGGCCGAGCCGGTCGCTGTCGAAGAGGTCGAGGGCCTCGGACTGCGCGATGCGCCGGTTGGCCTCGGTGAGGGTCTCTTTGCCCATGCCCAGGCCCCGGTCCTCGACCTCGACGGCGTATCCGTTGCCCACGGGTTCGCCGGTGACCCGCACACGCGTGTGCGGCGGCGAGAACTGGGCGGCGTTCTCGACGAGTTCGGCGAGCAGGTGGGTGAGGTCCGCGACGGCGGTGCCGATGACGGCCGCCTCCGGGAGCTGCCGTACCTCCACGCGCGCGTAGTCCTCGACCTCGGAGACGGCGGCGCGGACCACGTTGGTGAGGGACACCGGCATGCGCCAGGCCCGGCCCGGCGCCGCCCCGGACAGGATGATCAGGCTCTCGGCGTGGCGCCGCATACGGGTGGTGAGGTGGTCGAGCCGGAAGAGGTCGCTCAGTTCGTTCGGGTCGTCGGAGCGGCGCTCCATGCTGTCCAGGAGGCTCAACTGGCGGTGCACGAGGACCTGGCTGCGGCGGGCGAGGTTGACGAACACCCCGGAGATGCCGCTCGCGAGTTCGGCACGCTCCACGGCGGCGCGCAGCGCGGCGCGGTGCACGGTGTCCAGAGCCTCGGCGACCTGGCCGGTCTCGTCCTCGGAGGGAGGCCCGGGCGGGGCCTCCGCGTGGACGTCGATCTCCTCGCCGGCGCGCAGCTTCCGCATGGCCTCCGGGAGTTTGCGCCGGGCGATCTCCAGGGCGCTGTTGCGCAGACTGACCAGCTCGACGACGAGTGCGCGGCCGATGCGCACGGAGATGACGAGCGAGGCGACGACAGCGGCGAGGCCCAGCAGAACCGCGGCGCCGGCCGCGGTGAGCAGACCGCGGGTGAACGGGTCGGCTCGGTCGGCGACACCGCGTCCCGCGTCCGTCTCGATGGTCCGCATCCCGTTCTGCACGCGCGCGTGGGACTTGTCCCAGGTGCTCGCCGGGGCGGCGGAGATCGCCTTCGCGCCGGGGCCGTTGGCGAGCACCTTGTCCTCTGCGGCGTCCAGGGCGGCGTAGGCGCTGCCGGCGGCGAGGCGCTGCCATGCGGTGCGTTCGGGGCCGCGCAGGTCCGCCACGGCCGATTCCGTCAGGGTGCGGCGCGTGGCGACGGCGCCGGTGAACAGTCGCAGGCGCTCTCCGTCGAGGCGTCCGGCCCCGCGCGCGCCGGCGAGCACGACATCCTCCTGGGAGAGGGCCTCTCCCGCGCGGGAGAATTCGAGCAGCACGCGCGCGTCGGAGCCCAGTTCGGCGTCCTGGATGCCGGAGAGGGCGCCGCCGACCGAGAAGGCCGTGGAGATCGTGCTCGTGTACCGGCCGTACGTCTCCTCCCAGCCGGCGCTGCCGTCGAGCACCGCGGTCCGGAGCGAGGGGAGCCTCTCGGCGCGGGAGACGAACATCTCGAGCCGCTGGGCCACTCCCTTGGGCAGGTCCTGGCCGTCGGCGACGGTGCTGTCGTTGCCGAGCCGCAGCTTGGCCACCGCGCGGTCCGTTCGTTGCGTGAGCTCCTTCAGGTCGCCGTCCTGACCTGGGACGGGGGCGGTCGCGTACCGCACGGCGGCCGACCGCTCGGTCTGCAGGGCGGCCACCGCTGCCGCGACGGGGGCGCGGACCTGGGAGTCCACGCGCTGCAACCGGCGCAGTCCGGAGACGTCCTGGGCGGTACTGACGGTGGCGTACGCCCACAGGGCTAGCAGGGAGACGACCGGCACCATCAGCAGGCAGACGATCTTGGCGCGGACGGTGCGCGGCCGGATGCGCCAGCGTTCCGCGCGCGGGGGTATCGCGTCCGCAGGTGTGTCCGTCTGCTCGTCCGGCCCCTCGTCGGCGGGGGGCCCGGCATGGGCGCGGCGCCCGCGCGTGGGGGGCGGCGCGTCGGCGCCTGCCGTGGGGGTCCTACGGGGTGTACGCATGGCCTCCTCGCTCGGAAGTCGTTTCGGGGCGTGCCGTGCCGGTCGCGTCAGACGGTCCCGGCCTGCTGTCGGCCGGCGTGGTTCTCCACCGGTTGTTGTGCCGTGGCGGACGCCTGGCGCTCCCCCGTGGTGGGCGACAGCGCGACGAAGGCCGAAGTCAGGAAGAGGTAGGACCCGAGGCCGACGGCGAGGGGGAAGATGAACTGCATCGCCGTGGCCCCGGGCAGTGCCTCCCCCGAGGGCGTGACGTGGACGCTCACCGCGAACATCGCGGTGTAGTGCATGCTGCTCACCGCCGCACCCATGACGAGGGAGGCGATGGTGACCGCGATCGGCGACTTGATGTTGAGTGCCGCCCAGAGGGCCGCGGTGGCCGCGACGACGGCGATCAGGACGGAGAGTCCGACGCGGACCGGATCGTAGGTCACGTCGCCGTGCAGCCGGACCGCGGCCATGCCCAGGTAGTGCATGCTCGCCACCCCCAGGCCGGTGGTGAGCCCGCCGATCAGCAACGCGCGCGTGCGGTCGCGGCTGTAACCGACGGCGAAGACGCCGACGCAGACGACGACCATGGCCACGAGGAGGCTGAGCACGGTCAGCGGAACGTCGTAGCGGATGTCGGTGCCGCTGACGCCGAAGCCGAGCATGGCCACGAAGTGCATGGTCCAGATGCCTGTGCCGATCGCCGACGCCGCGGTGATCAGCCAGTTGCGGCGCGAGCGTCCGGTGGCGCCGAGGGCGCGCACCGTGCAGCGCAGCCCGAGGGCGGCGCCGATGCAGGCCATCACGTACGACAGCACGGGGGTCAGCCAGCCGAAGGCGGCGTGGTCCAGGTGTCCCATGGCCACGGGACGCTAGTCGGAGCACGGGAGCACAAAGGGGGCGCATTTCGAAAGGTGTTGGAATATGACACAGAAGTGCGCCGGATCGATCGGGTCACGCTCGAACATGTGCACTGAGACGTCGTCCGTGTCGGTGAGGGATCATGCGGAACATGAGCTACGACCACACACACGTTCAGGAGTTCTTCACGGCGCGCGCCGCGGACTGGGACAGCCGGTTCCCCGACGACGGTCCCGCCTACGCGGCCGCGGTCCGCGACCTCGGTCTGCGCGAAGGGGACCGCGTACTGGACGCCGGCTGCGGCACCGGACGGGCCCTGACGCCGCTGCGTGCGGCCGTGGGGCCCTCGGGAGTGGTCGTCGGGGCCGATCTGACCCCGGCCATGCTCGAGGCCGCCGTACGGGCCGGACGCGACCGCCACGGGCAACTGGTGCTCGCGGACGTAGCCGCGCTTCCCCTGCGCTCCGAGTCGCTCGACGCCGTGTTCGGGGCGGGCCTCATCGCCCATCTGCCTCGGCCGGCCGAGAATTTGCGGGAGCTGGCACGGGTGGTACGCCCGGGCGGCACGCTGGCGCTGTTCCACCCCATCGGCAGGGCGGCGCTCGCGGCCCGGCAGGGCCGACAGATCACGCCGGAGGACCTGCGCGCGGAGCCCAACCTCCGCCCGCTGCTGGCCGGTTCTGGGTGGCGCATGACGTCCTACGTCGACGAGAACGACCGCTTCCTGGCCCTGGCCGTCCGCGAGTCCTGAGGGCTCACGCCACTCCGGCGACCGCCCGCGCGAACGCGTCGGGGTTGTCGAACATGACGTTGTGCCCGGCACCCGGCACCGTCACCACGAGCACGCCCGCTGCCTCCAAGGCGTCCGCCCCGTCGAGCTCGCCGGTGAGCCCACCTTGAAGGTAGACCCGCTCGACCGCCTCGAGCCCGGCCAGGATGTCGCGCATGACCGGGTCGGATCCGCGCCTGAGTCCGACCGCGCTGCGGTGCAGAGCGCGCGGATCGGCCAGCCGCATGGTCGCGGCCCACAGGAGCCCGACCTTGGCCAGCACGCGCGCGTACCCGTCGTCCACGAACTCGTCCTCCGTGTACGAGGCGATGCCGCTGCTGCCCGCGGTGGGCGGCGGGAAGGCGTCGAGATTGGCCTCCGTCAGCACGAGCCGCGCGACCAGGTCGGGCCGGCGGTGGGCGAGGACGATGGCCACGGAGCCGCCCATGCTGTGGGCGACCAGCTCGGCACCGGTCACGTCCGCCGCGTCCAGCGCGGCCGCCAGGGCGTCGGCGTGCTCTTCGAGCGTGTAGCCGAAGTCCACGGGGCGGTCACTGATGCCGTGCCCCGGCAGGTCGACGAACAGGCTGCGTCGGCTCGCGAGTTCGGGACGGGCCGCGATATGCGCGTGGTAGACGGCCGAGGCCGCCCCCAGCCCGTGCACGTACACGCGCGCGGGTTCCGAGCCCGGTGTCTCGGTCCAGCGCACATGGCCGCCTCGGCCGTCGAACTCTGCCTGCCGCATCGTCTCCCCCTCGGGTCACACCACCGCCGTCGATTCCGGCCCGACTGAAGATACATCGGAAGCGAGGTATGAAGTCAACGAAGTATCGAGTACCAGATGTACACAGCGATCGACATATTCCACTGTCGATGTATACAGCGGTCGGCATACATAGAGGACTCAGGTACCCCCGCAGCGAGGTACTGCTGTCCTGCGGCAGAATGCGGGCATGCTGGAGCTCGCCATCCTCGGTTTCCTGTACGACGCCCCGTTGCACGGCTACGAGCTGCGCAAACGCATCACGGCATTGACGGGACACGTACGCCCCGTGGCCGAGAGCACCCTGTACCCGGCGATCAAGCGTCTGGAGAAGGCAGGCTTCCTGGTGCGCGCCACGGAGCCCGGTGCCGTGGCGGCTCCGCGCCATGTCCTGAGCCTCACCGACGCGGGCAGGGGCGAACTGCGCCGACGGCTCGCGGAGCCCGATCAGCGCGACGTCACCGACGAGAACCGCTGGTTCACCGTGCTCGCCTTCCTCCGCCATCTGGACGACACCGCCGCCCAGGCGGCCGTACTGCGCCGTCGGCTGGCCTTCCTGGAGGAGCCTGCGAGCTTCTTCTACGACGACGACCGGCCGCTGGGTGCAGAAGAGTTGGCGGATCCGTTCCGGCGCGGCGTCCTGACCATCGCGCGGGCCACGTCCCGGGCCGAGCTCGGCTGGCTGCGCGACACGCTCGACTCACTGGGCGGCTGACCCGTCCGCGTGCCGTACAGGGCAGCCGCCTGCGCCGGGCACCGGGCGGGTGCCCAGCTCGCCCAGTCGGTAGCCGTTCGGGTAGCCCTTGATCTCCCGGTTCTGTCGCGCGTAGTGGGGTGCGCGGCGCGGCGGCATCAGCCGCACCGCGCGTCCACGCGCGCGTACCGCCCCGCGCACCAGGGCACGCGTGACGCGGTCCGGAGAGGGGTATCGGAAGGCCTTCAGGAGCGGTTCGTCGAGAAGGGCGAGCGTTGCACCGCGCAGGACGGGCGCCAGCGGCCTCGGGTACCAGGAGGCCATCAGGTCGAGCGTGGCGTCCGAAACCCGTCGCCCACCCTCGTCCCACGCGAAGTGCGCCTCTTCGTAGGCGTCGAGGCAGGCCTCGAACTCCTCGTAGGTCTCGGGGATGTCCTTGATGCCCATGCGATGCCCCAGGGTGCGGTAGTGCACCGTGCAGGCGACGATCTCGTGGCGTGACAGCCTGCGCCATCCATAGGCGTCGATCCAGCGCTTGGGCACCACGACGAACGTGCACAGCACGTACCGCATGTCGTCGTTGCTGATGTCGTAACTGCGATGCATCTGGTTGATGCGACGGACGGCCGTACGCCCCTTCTCGCTGTCGAAGCCGTGCTCGACGACGGCGTCGAGCAGCAGCGAGGTGTCGTCGTAGCGCTTCTGGGCGCGATCCGTGAGTTCCGCTGTTTCCGCGAGCAGACGCCCGATGCTCGGCACCGCGTAGGTGCGGTACAGGGCCAGTTCCAGGGCGCGGGTGACGTCCCAGGGGAACTCGTACGCCGCCGTGAGTCGGTAGATCTCGAACGCGTCCTCGTACGGGTCCAGCCGTCGGATCTGTTCGAGTCGCTCGAAGCGCTTCACCGCTCCGTCCCCCTTCTGCTGCCGGAACTCCAACCCTAGGTTGAACAGCAGGAGATGAACGATCAGTTGCAGGAACCACGCAGGGGGAAGGTGGTCGACGTGTTTGACAGGATCCGCCAGGCCTACCGGAGATTCCTCGAGGCGCCGCGCGCACGGTCGCGTCCTGACGGGGAAGGACGTCCGGACGGGGCACCGCGTGCCGGTGGGAAACGCGCGCACAATCTGTTTGAGGCGGCCGCAGCGTATGTCTCGGCCTGTGCCGAGGACGACCAGGACGGGATCGACGAGGCGGCGGGCTGGGTGTCGCCGGAGGCCCTGTCCTTCGGGGTCAACGAACTGGCCTGTCGCGCCGTCATCGCGCTCGCGCGGGAGCGCGACGAGTCGCCGCGGGCCGTGGCTCGTGCGCTCCTCGGACTGCCGACGGCGTGACGCATCCAAGGGCCGGAGGTGGTCGATTCGCCCCGTCCGGCCGGAAAGCTGCAGCTCCGGGTATCGGGGAGTCGTGACAAGCGCCTTCCCGCAGCACTAGGGTGCGCGCCGTTGGACGAACCGATGGGGAGGCTGGGATGGCCGGGACGGACGAGGACGCCGTCGCCGCCGCGGACGACGCGCTCTATGTGCTGACGGCGGTGCTGCTGACGCCGGCGAAGTTCCCGAGCGCGCTGGGCGACGACTACCCGGAGGCCTGTGCGGCGCTCGGCCTCCCGCCGCTCGCCGACGGGTATGGCCTGGTGCTGGGCCAGGACGGCGAGGGCGCGCGGTGGACTGTCGTCATCGACGACGTGTCGCTGGTGGCTGTCGCTATCGCGTCGTGGGACTGCGGCATGGAGTACGACCTGTCGCCCGACGAGCGGACGGTCGTCGCCGCGCTGCCCGGCTGGCCGTTGGCGGTCGCCGTCGCGGCTCCGGGTGTACCCGCTCCGCACGATCCAGCCCCCGAGGTCGTGGACAGCCCTGCGCTGTGCCCTCCGGACACGACCACCTGGGGTCCGGCCCAGCGACGACTCGGGGCCGACGAGATCGCGCTCCAGTGGGCCCTGTGGCGCGAACAGATCGACGACACGGAGTTCGCGCCTCCGCGGGAGGGCACTGCCGCGGACCCGGCCACCGACGAGGGAGACAGGTCCAAGACTGGCGAGGCCGAGGTGGGTGACGGGTCCGACGGTTCCGAAACCAACGGGGTTGACAGGGCCGAGAAGGACGCGCCGAAGGGGCCCAGCGGTGTCCGACGGGTCCTGGAAGAGGTGCGCGCCTACGTGGACACCCCGCCTCCCCTCGGCCGCGTGCGTTCTTCGTTCGCTCCCGGTGACGCGCGCACGCTGCGCGCCGACGGCCCTGGCTGGTCACTGGTGGCCAGGACCGACGACATCGCGTTCGTCCTCCTCGACGACCAGCCCGGCGAGGTGCTGCCGGTCGGCCGCGGACCCGAACTGCCCGGGCTCCTGGAGGCGCTCGACAAGATGGCCGTACGACCCCTGTGACCTTCTGGGACGGGACGGTTCCTGCCGGCCGCGCGACGCCCGCGTGCCCCGACGGCTTGGGTGTGCCGGACGGCGGGGACCGCGGCGCGGTCCCCGTCACTCACCGGCCGAGCTCCTTGCGTGTGGCGCGGCGCAGCCTGCGCCGTTGTGAGGGATCCAGCGTGAGGTAGGCCGCCGCCGGAACTCCCAGCACGATCAGCAGGGCAGCCCACCAGGGCAGCCAGATCAGCAGGAGGAGCCCAGCCGCCACACCTCCTGCGGCGATCTTCGCGTTCTTCGACATGTGCGTCGCCTCCTTCGCGGCCAATGCCGCTCTCTGCCATGAAAACGGGTCCGCGCCGCCCGTGGTTCCGGACACGACCCTGAGACGTCCCTGAGGTACATCCCCGAGACGCCCCTGAGGAACCCCTCACCCCGGGTTCGCGGACGGCCGGATCCAAAGTTGGCAGGCGTTTCGCGCCGAAGTGCTGTACCCTCGGCGACCCCGACCCCGGTAGTCAAATTTGAGGAGCAGACTCATCACCGTGCAGAGGGTTCCCGTGGAAGCATCGTCCGAGTTCTCCGAACTGTCCCGTTGCTGCGCCGTGTTCGTGCCCGGCACCCCGGCCCGCACCGGCAGCGTCGCCTTCTGGCGCCCCGACGGTGACGCACCTCCCGTCGTCGCATCGGGGACCGTTCAGGATCTGGCCGTCGTCCGGCCTGCCGACGCCGGTGTGGCGCTCGCGCGCGTGCCCGCCGTGCTGCTGCCTGTGCGGGACGCCCTGCCCGTCCTCACACACTCGCGTGTCACGCCGGACGCGCACCGGGCCATCGCTTTCTGGGATGCGGCCGCCCTGTTGGCCCTGCGCTGCGTGGCACGTGGACTGCTGCTGCCCGGCCTGTCCCAGGAAGACCACGACGCCTGGAGGATCGGCCCCCTGGGCCCGGAGGACATCGAGCAGGTGCGCCGGCTGGCTGCCGCGATGCCGCCCGAGGCACACGCCGTGCCGGTGGACGAAACGCTGCCACTGCGGCTCCCCGGCCCCGAACGACTGCTGCGTGCCTTCTTGGACGCCGTCGCGGACACGCTGCCCCGTACGCCCGCAGCACCGCTCGTGACGGGCGGGCCGGCCTACGCGGCATCACAGCCCCAGCACGTCCCGGAGCTGCGCGCATGGGCGACCGGTGTCGCCGCAGGTCACGACGCCGGCGTACGGATCTCGCTGCGGATCGAGGTCTCGGGGATCGACGACGTGTCAGGGCTCGACGTGTCGGAGCTCGCCGTGTCCGGGGCCGATGGGGCACGTGCGGATGTGGAGAGGGCCAGGGACGAGGGATCCGGGGCTGATGAGCTGCGGGCTGATGAGCTGCGGGTGGATGAGTCCCGATCGGATGGCTCCCTGGCGCCTGTCCACGGGCGCCGTGCCGTCGGGATCGCGGACGCCGCGGCAGGCCGGACGGTGCCGAGGTTCCGGGCCGTCCCGCAGGTGCACAGCGTGAGCGATCCCGCGCTGCTCGCGGACGCCGCCGAGATCTGGGGAGATCCCGGCGTCACGCAGGGGGCGTTCGGGCCGCGCGCGCGGATGGACGCCCTGCTCGCCCTGCGCCGGGCGGCCCGGGCCTGGCCCGCGCTGACGCCCCTGTTGTCGGCGACCGTCCCGCACGCCGTCGATCTCCTGGACGAAGAGGTCGCCGAGCTGCTGGGCGAGGGTTCGCGGGCGCTCGCGAGCGCGGGGGTCGAGGTGCACTGGCCACGGGAACTGGCCCGCACCCTGACCGCCCGCGCGGTCGTGGGGCCGCCGCAGGAGGCGACGGGACCGGACCGCACCGGCTCGGACACGCCGTCCTTCCTGTCCGCGGACGCGCTCCTCACCTTCACCTGGTGGTTCGGAGTGGGCGACCACCAGCTGACGCGCGAGGAACTGGACCGTCTGGCCGAGGCCAACCGGCCTCTGGTGCGACTGCGCGACCAGTGGGTCCTGATCGACCCACGAGAACTGCGCCGTGCCCGCGCGCAGCAGGACCACAAGATGACACCCGTGGAGGCCCTGGGCGCCGCTCTGACGGGCTCCACTGAGGTGGACGGCCGCAGGGTCGACGTAGAGCCCACCGGGTGGCTGGCGGCCCTGCGGGAGCGGCTGACGCGGCCCGAGGCGCAGGAGCCGGTGGAGCAGCCCGCCGCGCTCGACGCCACACTGCGCGACTACCAGCGGCGCGGCTTGGACTGGCTGGCCCGGATCACGTCCCTGGGGCTGGGCTGTTGTCTGGCGGACGACATGGGGCTCGGCAAGACCGTCACGTTGATCGCCCTGCACCTGCACCGCCAGACGGAGCCCTCGGCGGCAGGTCCGACCCTCGTGGTCTGTCCGACGTCCCTGATGGGCAACTGGCAGCGGGAGATCGAGCGGTTCGCGCCGGGCACGCCGGTGCGCCGCTTCCATGGGACGCGTCGTGACCTGGAGGCCCTGGCCGACGGGGAGTTCGTGCTCACCACCTACGGCACGCTGCGGCTGGACCCGGGCCGGCTCCGTGAGGTGCCGTGGGGCCTGGTCGTCGCGGATGAGGCGCAGCACGTGAAGAACCCGTACTCGGAGACCGCGCGGTCGCTGCGCGCCATCGGCGCACGCGCGCGTGTCGCGCTCACGGGCACCCCGGTGGAGAACAACCTCTCCGAGCTGTGGGCAATCCTGGACTGGACGACACCAGGGCTGCTGGGCCGGCTCGGTGCCTTCCGTACGCGGTACGCGCGAGCCGTCGAGGACGGCGGGGATCCGGCCGCAGCAAAGCGCCTCGCCCGGCTCGTGGGACCGTTCCTGCTGCGTCGCCGCAAGTCGGACCCGGGGATCGCCCCCGAGCTGCCGCCGAAGACCGAGACCGATCGCCCAGTGTCCCTCACCAAGGAACAGGCGGGCCTGTACGAGGCCGTGGTGCGCGAGACGCTCGAGGCGATCGCCGAAGCCGACGACATGGCGCGACGCGGGCTGATCGTGAAGCTCCTGACCGGCCTCAAGCAGATCTGCAACCATCCGGCGCAGTACCTGAAGGAGGAGCGGCCGAGGACCGCCGGGCGCTCGGGGAAACTTGAGCTTCTGGACGAGCTGCTCGACACCCTCCTCTCCGAGGGGGCGAGCGTGCTGGTCTTCACGCAGTACGTGCGTTTGGCGCGTCTCCTGGAACAACATCTGGCAGCGCGTGGCGTGCGCACGCAGTTCCTGCACGGCGGCACGTCCGTCGCCGAGCGCGAGGCCATGGTCCGGCGCTTCCAGGGGGGTGAGGTCCCGGTGTTCCTGCTGTCGCTCAGGGCGGCCGGCACAGGCCTCAACCTCACGCGCGCGGAGCACGTCGTGCACTACGACCGCTGGTGGAATCCGGCCGTCGAGGCGCAGGCCACCGACCGGGCGTACCGCATCGGCCAGACCCGGCCCGTTCAGGTGCACCGGCTGATCGCCGAGGGCACGATCGAGGATCGCATCGCCGGCATGCTGCGCCGCAAACGAGACCTGGCCGACGCCGTTCTCGGGGCCGGCGAGGCGGCGCTCACGGAACTGACGGATGCCGAGCTGGCCGATCTGGTGGAGCTGCGAGGGGGCACGCGATGAACCGGCACGACAGCATCGAGGAACGAACCTTTGCGGCGTTGCCTCCCGCGCGCGGGAGGGGGTTCGCGCAGACGTGGTGGGGCCGGGCTTGGCTGGCCGCGTTGGAGGACGGAGCGCTGGACGGGGAGCAGGTGAGGACCGGCCGTCGGCTCGCGCGCGCGGGCGCCGTGGGCGCGGTGTCGGTGCGGCCGGGGCGCATCACGGCCGTCGTCGAGGACCGCGATCGCACGCCGCACCGGGCCGACGTCTTGCTCGACACGCTTTCGGACGCGCACTGGGACCGTTTCCTGGACCTGGCGGTCGAGCGGGCAGGACACGTCGCCGCGCTGCTGGACCGCGAGATGCCGCCGCACCTGGTCGAGGACGCCGAGACGGCCGGCATCGACCTGCTGCCCGGGCTCGGCGACCTGGAGGCGGAGTGCGACTGCGGTGCCTGGGACCACTGCGGTCACACGGCGGCGGTCTGCTACCAGGTGGCAAGGCTGCTCGACCAGGATCCGTTCGTCCTGCTGCTGCTCCGGGGACGCGCCGAACAGGTCCTGCTGGACGACCTCCAGGCGCGCGGCACCGCCGCTCGGGCCGGATCGGAACCGCCCCAGGCCGAAGGGGTGGACGCGGCGGAGGCGTACGAGGCAGGGAGCATCCTGCCTCCGCTGCCCGCCGCGCCCGAACTCCCGGAAGAACCAGGCGTTCCGCCCTCGTTGGACACGGAGGCCCCGTCCCCGCCCGGGGTTGATCCGGCAGCACTGGAGATCCTGGCCGCCCGGACGGCCGCCACGGCGCACCTGATGCTCGCGGAGGCGCTCCGCGAGAGGTCCGGACGGCGTGCGTCCACGGCCGAGCTGACGGTCGGCCAGGACGCGGCACGGCTGGCGGAAGGCATCCCCGAAGGCTCTCAGACAGCGGATCGACCTGCGATGGCCGCCGCCGCCCGACTCGCCGCCGGGTCGGGGCGCAGTCCGGAGCAACTGGCGTCGGCCGCACGCGCCTGGCGACATGGAGGGGCGGCCGCACTGTCGGTGTTCGAGGAGGAGTGGTTCGTGGAGGGCGAGGCGCTCGCACGCGCGCGTGCCGCGCTGGATGCGGCCTGGGAGGAGGACGAGCGGCCGGTGCTGCGGGCGCGGGGAAACCGGTGGACGGTCGTCGGAGCGGCCTGCCAACTGCGGTTGGGGCGAGACGGCCGTTGGTGGCCGTACCGCAAGGAGGGTGGACGCTGGATGCCGGCCGGGGACGCGGCCCACGATCCAGCGACGGCCCTGGCCATTGCCCGACCCGACGGCGAGGAAGCGCTTTCCCGAACGTGAGGTCGTTCCCGTGGCTCGGGTGCGTCGGTCTGACGGGCGGCCGACGCACCGCGTTCACCCGGAGGTCGTACGACGTTCGGCGCGTACCCCAACTCTGGCCGCTGTCACCGAACTTGCCGAGCTGCCCCTCAGGAGGCCCGATGTCCCCGCACGCCACCGGTCGACGCCGCGTCCGTCGTTCCGTCGCCGCGGGCGTACCGCTCGCTGTGCTGGCCGCGCTCGCCACCGCCGGACCGGCCGCCGCGGGTACGCCGTCTCAGGAGGCGCGGGAGGCACAGGTCACCAGGATCGCGACGCTCGGCGACATCCCGCTCGGGGCGTTCAGCAACGCGCTGCTGCCCGGGACGGTGGACGACGACCGCGGCGTGGACCTCGGCGGCATCGGCAGCGACATCTGTCCGACGGGCCGCAAGGGCGAGTTCTGGACGGTCACGGACCGTGGGCCCAACGGACAGATCAAGGTGGGCGGCACGAAGCGCCGGACGTTCCCCGTACCCGGGTTCGATCCGGCGATCGTGCGGATCCGGGTGTCCGGGGACACGGTGAAGGTGTTGCAGGCGATCCCGGTCACCACGTCGTCGGGGAAGCCCGTGACGGGGCTGTCGAACCAGGCGGGACGCGACGAGGCTCCGTACTCCTACAACGCACTGACACCCCTGTCCTACAACCCCAACGGGCTGGACACGGAAGGCGTCGTCCAGGCGGCGGACGGGAGTTTCTGGCTCATCGACGAGTACGGGCCCTCGCTGGTGCACGTCTCCACGCGTGGGAAGGTGCTGACGCGTTACGTTCCTCAGGGGCTGAACCTGACGGGTACGGACTACCCGGTGGTGGAGGCACTGCCCTCGGTCCTGCTGCACCGGAAGATCAACCGTGGCTTCGAGGGGCTCGCCCAACTTCCGGGCGGCGACCTCGTGCTGGCGATGCAGAGCCCGCTGTCGCTCCCGGACACGGCCGCGGGAGAGGGCTCGCGGACCGCGCGTCTGCTGCGTTTCTCACCGAAGAAGAAGGCCGTCACCGCCGAGTACGCATACCGCTTCGACCCGGTCGACGTGGTCGACCCGAGCGAGGACGACACCTCCGAGCTCAAGATCTCCTCGGTGGTCGCCGTGGGCGGTGACCGGCTGCTGGTGGAGGAGCGCACGGACAAAGCCGCACGGCTCCAGCTGGTACGCCTGGGCCGGGAGGCGAACATCCTCGGCAGCCGCTGGGACGACGATGCGACGTCACCGTCGTTGGAGCAGCTCGACGACCCCGCCGCCTCGGGGGTTCCGGAACTGTCCAAGCGGCTTGTCGTCGACCTGGGCAGGGTCGCCGGGGTGCCCGGGAAGATCGAGGGCGTCGCGCTCGTCGACCACGACACGCTGGCCCTCGTCAACGACAATGACTTCGGGATGACGGACGGCGCGGGCGCCTTCGACGCGCAGGGCCGACTGATCGACAGCGGCATCGAGACGACGGTCACCTATGTGCGGCTGCCGCGGCGCATTTGAGACGGACGGCGCCCCACACGCGCGTGCACGCTAGGGCAGCAGCTCGCTCAGGGACGGCAGCAGAGACTCGAGGTCACTCGGTATCTCGGACGGCAGCTCGGTGGGGAACTGCGACGGCAGTTCGGTCGGCAGGCCGCTGGGCAGCTCCACCGGAAGGCTGAAGGACGGGGCGGGGGTGGAGACACCGCCGGTGCTGCTCCCGGCCGTCGGATCGTCGTCCGGTGAGTCGTCGCCTCCGGAGGCCATCACCACGACGGCGAGGACGGCTCCGGCGGCGACGAGCAGCGCGAGAACGACGAAGAGGGGGTTCCTGCGCCTCCGAAGGCCGCCCGGCGGTTCCGACGGCGGAGGCGGCGACCAGCCACCCCCTCCCGTCCCGTCGCCGGGTCCGAAGCCGGAGTGAGGCGGTCCGAAGCCACCCGGAGGTGGCGTGTCACCCGGCGGTCCGGGCGGCTGGGGCGGTACGGGCGGCATGGCCATACCGTCCAGCGTCGCGGCGGACCGCTCGCCGCGCGACCCCCGCACGGAAGTTGATACGGACCCATGCCATGGACCGCATCATTCCGGCGCACTCCGCACGGAAACCGCTTGAACATCGACCGTCCGACGGCACGCGCGTGTGCACGCTCACCGGCGCACACGCGCGTTGCGTTCGGCTTCAGCCCCGGGCGCCCAGCAGGTGGTCCATCGCGAGCTGGTCGAGCTGCTCGAAGGCCATGCCGCGGGCGGCGGCGGCCTCCGCGTCGAAGTCCTCGAACGCGGTGCGGTCGGCGAGCAGACTCTGCAGGCCGTCGGCGGCGGTGGCCTGGGCCAGCTCGTCGAGGCGGGAGGCGCGCAGGGCCTCCTGGACCTCCGGGTCGCTGCGGAACGCGGCCGCACGCTCCTTGAGGATCAGGTAGTTGCGCATGCAGCCCGCGGCCGACGCCCACACGCCGTCGAGGTCCTCGGTGCGCGGCGGCTTGAAGTCGAAGTGCTTCGGGCCCGCGTAACCGGCGCTCTCCAGGAGGTCGACCAGCCAGAAAGCGGAGCGCAGGTCGCCGGCGCCGAAGCGCAGGTCCTGGTCGTACTTGATGCCGGACTGGCCGTTGAGGTCGATGTGGAAGAGCTTGCCCGCCCACAGCGCCTGGGCGATGCCGTGCGGGAAGTTCAGTCCGGCCATCTGCTCATGGCCGACCTCGGGGTTGACGCCGTACAGCTCCGGGCGCTCCAGGCGCTCGATGAAGGCCAGGGCGTGGCCCACGGTGGGCAGCAGGATGTCGCCGCGCGGCTCGTTCGGCTTGGGCTCGATGGCGAACTTCAGGTCGTAGCCCTGGGAGGTGACGTACTCGCCGAGGAGGTCGAAGGCCTCCTTCATGCGGTCGAGCGCCACGCGCACGTCCTTGGCGGCACCGGACTCCGCGCCCTCACGGCCGCCCCAGGCGACGTAGATCTTCGCGCCGAGCTCGACGGCCAGGTCGATGTTGCGGATCGTCTTGCGCAGGGCGTAGCGGCGCACGTCGCGGTCGTTCGCGGTGAACGCGCCGTCCTTGAAGACGGGGTGCGTGAAGAGGTTGGTGGTGGCCATCGGCACGGTCATACCGGTGGTGTCCAGGGCCTGGCGGAAGCGCTTGATGTGCTCCTCGCGCTCACTCTCGGAGGACCCGAAGGGGATCAGGTCGTCGTCGTGGAAGGTCACGCCGTAGGCGCCCAGCTCGGCCAGGCGCTGCACCGACTCGACCGGGTCCAGGGCACGCCGCGTGGCGTCGCCGAACGGGTCCCTTCCCTGCCAGCCGACGGTCCACAGGCCGAAGGTGAACCTGTCATCGGGGGTGGGCTGGTAGCTCATGCCGCGGCTCCTTGCTTGAAGACTGTCTGGCTGACTATTTCGTCATGGCCGTTTACAAATTAGTATGCGGACGCATCTCTGGGAAGACAGATCCCGCAGAGCCGCGGAAAAACTTGAGGGAGAGCCCGATGTCAGCAGCCGAGGGTCCGCTCGTCGTCGGCGTGGACACGTCCACCCAGTCCACTAAGGCGCTCGTCGTCGACGCGGCCACCGGCGAGGTCGTCGCGAGTGGCCAGGCGCCGCACACCGTGTCCTCCGGGGCCGGCCGCGAGAGCGACCCGCGTCAGTGGTGGGACGCCCTGCGCGAGGCGCTGCACCAGTGTGGTGACGCGGCGCGCGAGGCCGCGGCGGTGTCGATCGGCGGGCAGCAGCACGGGCTCGTCACGCTGGACGAGCACGGTGAGCCGGTGCGCCCGGCACTGCTGTGGAACGACGTGCGCTCGGCCCCGCAGGCCCGGCGGCTGACCGAGGAGCTGGGCGGCGCGAAGTTCTGGGCGGAGCGCACCGGGTCCGTCCCGGCCGCGTCCTTCACGGTCACGAAGTGGGCCTGGCTGGCCGAACACGAGCCGCAGGCCGTGCGCGCGACGAAGGCAGTGCGCCTCCCCCACGACTACCTCACCGAGCGCCTCACGGGCGAGGGCACCACCGACCGCGGCGACGCCTCCGGCACCGGATGGTGGGCGTCCGGGACCGAGACCTACGACGAGGAGATCCTCGCGCACGTGGGACTCGACCCGGCGCTGCTGCCCCGCGTGGTGCGGCCCGGGGAGGTGGCGGGGACCGTCCGCGACAGTCACGACCTGCCCTTCGCCAAGGGGACGCTGGTCGCCCCGGGGACCGGTGACAACGCCGCCGCGGCGCTGGGACTCGGGCTGCGCCCCGGCACGCCCGTGCTGAGCCTGGGCACTTCGGGCACGGTCTACGCGGTGGCCAAGCGCCGCCCCACCGACCCCACCGGCACCGTGGCCGGCTTCGCCGACGCCCACGGCGACTGGCTGCCGCTGGCCTGCACCCTGAACTGCACGCTCGCCGTCGACCGCGTCGCCGCCCTGCTGGGCCTGGACCGCGAGGCCGTGGAGCCCACCGCGGACCTCACGCTCCTGCCCTACCTGGACGGCGAGCGCACCCCGAACCTGCCGAACGCCTCGGGCCTCCTGCACGGCCTGCGCCACGACACGACCGCCGGCCAGCTGCTCCAGGCCGCCTACGACGGTGCCGTGCACTCGCTGCTCGGCGCGCTCGACCTGGTCCTCGACGAGGACGCGGACCGCTCGGCTCCCCTGCTGCTGATCGGGGGCGGCGCCCGCGGCACGGCCTGGCAGCAGACCGTGCGCCGGCTGTCCGGGCGGCCGGTCCAGGTGCCCGAGGCCAAGGAACTCGTCGCGCTGGGGGCCGCGGCGCAGGCGGCGGGTCTGCTGACCGGGGAGGACCCGGCCGCCGTCGCCCGCCGCTGGAACACCACGCGGGGTCCGGTGCTCGACGCAGTCGAGCGGGACGAGGCGACGCTGGCCAGGATCGCCGGGGTACTCTCCGACGCGGCCCCGCTGCTGGAACGGAGCACGGACGCCCGCTGAGCATCGACGAATCGAGGGAGGCATGACCGCACCGCTGCACGAGGCCCGGCCGGCCGGCCCCGGGCGTGCGCTGCCCGACACCCAGCAGGGCATGCGCCGCCGCAACCTGGCCCGGGTGATGCACGCCGTCAGCGCCGAGGGACCGCTCTCGCGGGCGGCGGTCGCCTCGCGCATCGGCCTGACCCGGGCGGCGGTGTCTACCCTCGTCGACGAGCTCATACGCACCGGACTGCTCGAAGAGCTGGGCCCCGAGCGGCCGGGCCGGGTGGGTCGGCCCGGGTCGGCACTGGCGGTCAGTGGACGCGGCCCGGCCGGGATAGGCGCCGAGATCGGCGTGGACCACCTGGCGGTCTGCGCCGTCGATCTGCGTGGCGAGGTGCGGGCGCGGGCCGTGCGGCACGGCGCGAACCGGGACCGCTCCCCCGAGCCGGTGGTCGCGGAGCTGACCGGACTCGTGCGCCGGGTCGTCGCCGAGGCGGAGCGCGAGGGGCTGTGGCCGGCCGGGCTCGCCGTGGCCGTCCCCGGACTCGTCGCCCGCGACGCCCGTACGGTCGTCCGCGCGCCGAACCTCGACTGGCAGGACGTCGACCTCGGCGCGCTGCTGCCCGGGGAGTTCCCGCTGACCGTGGACAACGAGGCCAACTTCGGCGGGTTGGCCGAACTCTGGCTCGGCGCGGACGCGCCTGGAGACTTCCTCCATGTCTCGGCCGAGATCGGCATCGGCGCCGCGCTGGTCGTGGACGGCAGCCTGCTGCGCGGCACGCGCGGCTTCGCGGGCGAACTGGGCCATGTGCCGGTCCATCCCGACGGGCCGGAGTGCGGGTGCGGCGGGCGGGGATGTCTGGAGCAGTACGCCGGTGAGGAGGCGGTGCTGCGAGCGGCGGGGCTGGAACCGGGTGAGGACCGTGTAGGACTCCTCGCGGGACGCGCCGCGGACGGCGATCCGGACGTACGACGCGCTCTGCACGAGGCGGGAACGGCTCTCGGTATCGCCCTGACCGGGGCGCTCAATCTGCTGGACCCCGAAGGCGTCGTGCTCGGTGGCGCCCTGGCCGGGCTCGCGCCGTGGCTGCTGCCGTCCCTCGAGACCGAACTCTCCCGGCGTACGGCGGGTCCCGCCTGCCCCGTGTCCGTCTCGCGACTGGGCCCCGAGGGACCGTTGCTCGGGGCCGCGCACTCGGTGGTACGGGCCGTGCTGGACGACCCGGCGGCGGTGGCCGAGCGGGCCTGAACTGCCGCCCCACACCGCCTGATCGAGCCGGAACTCCCCGTTCGGGTGAGCGAGTTGTCCACAATTCCGCGCTCGTCCACCGAACCCCGGTATCTCCTTCAGCCGGACCGGCCCGCGCCGTAACGTGATCCGTGCTGGTTCAGCCGTCGAGTCGTGACGGCTCAAGCACCGACGCGTGCGAGGGGGATTCGGAATGCCGGGGAAAAACGTTGAGGGGCTGCGGCGCGATGCCGTGGGACTGGCCGAGGTGTTGTCCCGGAGTGTGACGGCCGTGGCGCCGGCCGCCGCGGTCGCCGCGTCGATTCCGGAGACGTATCCCGTCGGCCTGAGGTGGCCGTGGTCGCTCCGCCGCCTCCACCTCCACACCGACCTGCCCCAGAACGGAGCCGTGCAGCAATGAGCGACCCCCGGATCCTGACCGTGCGTCCGGAACAGGGCGAGTACGCCTGGACGTTCGGTGGTGCGCCGCCCGTGGCGCGCATCGCACCCGGCACGATTCTCGACCTGTTCACGGAGGACTGCTTCGCCGGTCGGGTGCGGTCCGAGAAGGACTTGGTGTCCGAGGTGTGCGACACCAACTACACGTGTGTGGCCAAGCTCCGCAAGGAATGGCTGCCCACCCGCGAGTCCCACCGGGGCATTGACGCGCGGCTGCGCGAGACCGCGGCGGCGCTGTGCGACTGACCCACCCGAACCGGGCCGGTGCCGCTCTCCCCACGTCGAACACCCCTGAAAGACAACACTCCGTGGAACGAGCAAGACCCCTCCCCGGACGACGACGCATCCTGAAGGGCGCCGCCCTGGCCGCGCTTCCGTACACGCTGCTCCCGGACGCACGGGCGGGCGCGCAGCCTCAAACCGTCGACTACCCGCTCGCCGAGTGGCAGCCCGCAACCGCTTCCAACTACACGGCGTCGAACCGCCCCGCCACCCACACCATCGACCGGGTCGTCATCCACGTCACGCAGACCGAGTATGTCAAGGCACTGACCATCTTCCAGAACCCGCAGAAGAAAGTGTCCGCGCACTACGTCGTGCGGTCCATGGACGGTCATGCGGCGCAGTGCGTGCGCGAGTCCGACGTCGCCTGGCACGCGGGGAACTGGGACTACAACACGCACAGCATCGGAGTCGAACACGAAGGGTGGGTGGATCAACCGGGATACTTCACCGACGCCCTCTACGAGCGGTCCGCTCGGCTGACGGCATCGGTCTGCGACCGGTACGGCATCCCGAAGGACCGGGCGCACATCATCGGCCACCACGAGGTCCCCGGCACCGATCACACCGATCCCGGTCCGAACTGGGACTGGGGGCGCTACTTGCGGCTCGTCAACACCGTCTGAGGGGAACCGGTCCGAAACCGGATGCCCGCCTTTCTGGCGAGCACCGTCCAAACGGTTGTCCGTCCACGCACCCGGCGTGACGATGTCCCCAGCCGTATCGCCTTCCGGGAGGACGAGTTGACCGATCCCTGGGTGGCCCTGGAGCCAGGGGCCGACCCTGCCGAGCGGGTACGGATCCTGCGACGGGCGCACGAGACGTTCACCGCGGCGGGCACCGTGGCGCGGCCGGTGCGCGCCGTCGTGGCCGATTCGTGGCGGCGCTCCGCACGGGCCGGCGTCGGTCCCGACGGCACCGCGAGCGTGGAGTTGACCGACGGTCAGCTCGGCGCCTACCGGTCCGAGCATCCGCTGGCGCGGGTGATGCCGCTGTTCCGAGAGTTGATGGGCACGTTCGCCGCCGACGGAGAACATCTGCTGGCGGTGTGCGACGCGCACAGCAGACTGCTGTGGGTCGAGGGCCACGCGGCGACACGGCGGCAGGCGGGGCGGATGAACTTCGTGCCGGGTGCGCGCTGGGCGGAGAGCGCGGTCGGGACGAACGCACCGGGCACGGCCGTCGCCCTGGACCGGCCGGTGCAGGTGTTCGCTGCCGAGCACTTCATCCGGCGGGTGCAGCCGTGGACGTGCGCCGCCGCCCCGGTGCACGATCCGCGGACCGGACGGGTGCTGGGTGCCGTGGACATCACGGGCGGGGACGGACTGGCGCATCCGCACAGCCTGGGCTTCGTGCAGGCGGTCGCGCGGGCGGCCGAGGCCCACCTGGCGCTGCTCGCCCCCGCACGGCCTGCAGCCGACACGCCGCGGCTGACGGTGCTGGGCCGGGACGAGGCGCGTCTGGTCACCGGCGGCCGGGGCATCAGGCTGAGCCGTCGGCACAGCGAGATCCTGGTGTTGCTGGCCCGTCACCCCGAGGGCCTGACGGGCGACGAGCTACTGTGCGCGCTGTACCGGGACGAGTCGGTGACACCGGTGACGCTGCGGGCCGAACTCGCCCGACTGCGCGGGGTGCTGGGCCCCGGGCTGCTGGCCTCGCGCCCCTACCGGCTCACCGTTCCGTTCGAGTCGGACGTGGCGGTCGTCGAACGACGGCTGGCGGCCGGTGCGGTCACTGCGGCCGTGACGGCGTACGCCGGGCCGCCGCTGCCGGCATCTCAGGCACCGGCGGTGGTGCGGCTCAGGCGCCGCCTCGCCGACGGCCTGCGCGCCGCGCTGATCGCCTGCGGCGACCCCGATCTGCTGGCGGACTGGGCGCACGCGCCGTGGGGCGAGGACGACCTCGACGTGTGGCGGGCGCTGGCGGCATCCCGCCCGACAGCGGCGATACGAGCGCGCCTCGCCTCACTGGAAACAGAGCTGACAGCCCCGGCCGGCCGGCCACATCCATAGACCAATGCACCACACCTGCCGACCGGGACACCACACCCGCTTGGCGGAGCACCACACCTACCGACCGGCGCACCGCACCCGCCTGCTGGAGCACCACACCTACCAACCGGCGCACCGCACCCGCCTGCTGGAGCACCACACCTACCAACCGGCGCACCGCACCCGCCTGCTGGAGCACCACACCTACCGACCGGGACCACCGCACCCGCCTGCTGGAGCACCACACATGCCGGCCGGGACCACCGCACCCGCTTGGCGGAGCACCACACATGCCGGCCGGGACCACCGCACCCGCTTGGCGGAGCACCACACATGCCGGCCGGGACACCACAGCCGCCTGCCGGGGCTTCGCGCATGCCGGAGGGAGGCACCGCGCTTGCCGGCCGGGGCACCGCGATGCGTGTGTCGGCCAGGGCGGCGCCCATCGCCGGCACGACGCGTTCATGCCCCCGTAGCAGCGCCTGTCGACCCTGCGGACGCACGCGCCCGGGGCCTGCGAGAGGCGCCCGTAAACCAGTGGCCGCATCCGTCTGCCCGGCAAACGCTCCCGCGGCTCTGGCGGACACACCCGTCGCCCGCCACCCCAGTGGCCGCATCCGTCGACCCGGCCCACACGCTCCTCGACCCGACGAGCGCACCCCTTCAAACCGAACGACGCGCCCGCCGACGCGCCTGTCGCCCCGCACCCCTCAACCTGACCGACATGCCCGCCGACCCGCGCGCTCCTCTCAACCCGATCTCAACCCGATCTCAACCCGACCGAGGCGCCCGTCGCGCCGACCGACGCTCTCCTCGCCCGTCGACCCTCGCCCTGCCCCGCCCCTCTCTTGCCCCGCCCCCCTGCCCCTCCCCCTCCCGTCCCTCCTTGCCCCTCCGCCCCCAACAGCCTCACCCGTCGCCCAGGGAAGCGGTCACCTCCTCCGACCAGCGCCGCAACGTAACTGCAACGTCCGCGTCTCTAGCCTCGCGCGGAGAGCTGTCCAATGGCGGGCAGCGCTGCTGAGGGAGGCAGAACAGGATGACCCGTTACGCGGCGCCCGGCACCGAGGGCGCGATCGTCTCCTACCAGGCGCGGTACGACCACTACATCGGCGGCGAGTACGTGCCCCCGGCTCGGGGGCAGTACTTCGAGAACCCGTCACCGGTGAACGGGGAGACGTTCACGGAGGTGGCACGCGGCACGGCGGAGGACGTGGAGCGGGCGCTCGACGCGGCGCACGCGGCCGCGCCGAGCTGGGGCCGCGCCTCGGCGACCGAGCGCTCCGACATCCTGCTGAAGATCGCCGACCGCATGGAGGCGTACCTGGAGCCCCTCGCCGTCGCGGAGAGCTGGGAGAACGGCAAGCCGGTCCGCGAGACGCTGGCGGCGGACATCCCGTTGGCCATCGACCACTTCCGCTACTTCGCCGGCGCGGTCCGCTCCCAGGAGGGTTCGCTCAGCGAGGTCGACGACGACACAGTGGCATACCACTTCCACGAGCCGCTCGGTGTCGTCGCGCAGATCATCCCGTGGAACTTCCCCATCCTGATGGCCACATGGAAGCTCGCACCCGCCCTCGCCGCGGGCAACACAGTGGTCATCAAGCCCGCCGAGCAGACCCCGGTCTCCCTGCACTACTGGATGAGCCTGGTCGCGGACCTGCTGCCGCCGGGCGTGGTGAACATCGTCAACGGCTTCGGCGAGGAGGCGGGCAAGCCGCTGGCGTCCAGCCCGCGGGTGGCGAAGGTCGCGTTCACGGGCGAGACGTCCACCGGGAGGCTGATCATGCAGTACGCCGCGGAGAACCTGAAGCCTGTCACGCTGGAACTGGGCGGCAAGTCGCCGAATCTCTTCTTCGACGACGTGTGGGACAAGGACGACGACCTGCGCGACAAAGCCCTCGAAGGCTTCACCATGTTCGCGCTGAACCAGGGCGAGGTGTGCACCTGCCCCTCGCGCGGTCTGATCCAGCGCGGCAACTACGGCGACTTCCTCCGGGCGGCCGTCGCCCGCACCGAGCTCATCAAACCCGGCCACCCCCTCGACACGGACACGATGATCGGCGCGCAGGCGTCCGGCGAACAGCTCGCGAAGATCCTCTCTTACATCGACATCGGCCGGAAGGAGGGCGCCAAGATCCTCACGGGCGGCGAACGCGCCGAGTACGACGGCGAGTTGAAGGGCGGCTACTACGTCCGGCCGACGATCTTCGAGGGTGACAACCGCATGCGGATCTTCCAGGAGGAGATCTTCGGTCCGGTCGTTTCGGTGGCCTCGTTCGACGACTTCGACGACGCCATCAAGATCGCCAACGACACGTCGTACGGCCTCGGGGCCGGGGTGTGGACACGGGACATCAACACGGCGTACCGCGCGGGCCGGGCGATCCAGGCGGGCCGGGTGTGGACGAACTGCTACCACGCGTACCCGGCACATGCCGCGTTCGGCGGCTACAAGCAGTCGGGGATCGGCCGCGAGACGCACAAGATGATGCTGGAGCACTACCAGCAGACGAAGAACCTGCTGGTCAGCTACTCGCCGAAGAAGCTGGGCTTCTTCTAGACACAGAAAAGGGGCGCCTGACCAGGCAAGATGCCCGTCAGGCGCCCTCCACAGAGTACGGCTGAGCAGTAAGCCGAAACGCTCCCTTACTTCCGATATACCCCACTCGTAGCCCAGCTCTGACCAGCAGTTCCGGGACATATCCGGGCCAAGGTCCCGCTTATAGGGCCGTTGATTTCTCTGAACTGTCGTCAGGACCGCACGTTGGTGGAACATCGGAATCACGTTCGTTCCTCTGGCCGGGGCTGGTGCGAAACGGCGGGGGCGGTGGTCGTGGGGATGCCGAGGTCGGCGATGCGGCGGCCGGCGGGGCGCCGGTCAAGTTGGGCGAGTTTCTCCTTTGCTCCGGCAAGGCTCACTTGCAGCCCTTCCACCTCGCCGAGCCATCCTTCGCGTTCGGCATCCAGCAGGCGCACCCGGTTGCGGGCCGCGTCGGACCGCTCCATGGCGCGGTGGTGCAACTCGGGTGCCATTCTTCGCTCCAGAGACTGCTGTGCCTGCGCGCCTCCACGCATCACACGGCCGACGGAATGTTCTTGTTGAAGCGCAGGAGGTTGCGCGGGTCCCACGCGGCCTTACCAGACGGTCGGGAATCCCGGAACCGTGCATGTGGCGCCGGTTCGCCACCGGCTTCACCGGCCCCGACGGGCGGCTGCGGTACAACGGCCGGCTCACCGCGCACGACGGCGTGAACGACTTCTGGGCGCAGCCGACTCCAGTCCCCACTCCAGCACGATCCGTCTGACGCCCGGGCTCGGCCTCCGCACCCAGGTCCCGTCCTGCCGGTCGCCGTTCAGCGGGCCGGGCTCACCTGGCTCACCCTGAGCCGCCGATGCCGGCCAGTCCCAGTGCGCTCCGCGAGGCGTGCCCGGCCCGGACAGTGGTGGAGTCAGTCGAGGTTCCACTTCTGGTTGGTGCCGCCGGTGCAGGTCCACAGTTGGACCGGGGCGCCGTTGGCGGTGGAGGCGCCGGTGACGTCCAGGCACAGGCCGGACTGCGCGCCGGTGACGGTCCCGTCGGCGTTGAGGTTCCACCGCTGGTTCGCCCCGCCGTTGCACGGCCAGGTGTCCACCTTGGTGCCGGCGGTGGTCTGGTTGTTGTAGGCGTCCAGGCACAAGGTGGTTCCCGACATGGTCACCGTCAGCTGCCCGGACCCGGTACGGGTCCAGATCTGGCCGGCCCCGCCCCGGCAATCCCCGATCTGCAACTGCGTACCCCCCGTCGTCGACGCGTTCGGCACGTCCAGGCACTTGCCCGCACCCACCGCATGCAGCTCACCGGAGGTGCTGGGCGGCGGGGTGGTGGTGCCGCCGCTGTCGAGACCGAGGAAGGTGATGGCGTAGGCGAGCATGCCGGGCTGCGGCAGGGTGTGGCCCGTGCCTGCGATGCTGATGCCTTCGACGGGGGACTGCGGGCCGGTGCCGCCGTAGCGGGTGCGGGTCCAGGCCGACTGCGGCCGATCGGTGGCGGCGGGTGTCTGGCTCAGGACGTGGAGGTTGGTCCACTGCTTGATCTCCTCGCCGAAGTTGGGATAGGCGAGGGTCGTGTCGGTGGTGCCGTGCCACACCTGCATGCGCGGGTAGCCTCCGGTGTAGCCCGGATACATGGAACGGGCCAGGTCACCCCACTGCTGAGCCGATTTGATGACATTGCCGCCGGAGCACTGGCCGTTCCACTGGGAACCGTCCCTGGTGGCGAAGCAGCCCGCCGGCACCCCGGAGAACGCGGAGGCGGCACTGAAGACATCGGGGTACTCGGCGGCCAGCACATTCGTCATCATGGCTCCTGACGAGAATCCGCTGACGGCGATGCGGGCCGGGTCGACGTTGTAGTGCTGCCGTGTGTAGCCGACCATCGACATGATGCCGGTGGAGTCGCTGCCGCCATCACGCCTGAGCGCCGCCGGTGACGAGACGTCGAAGCAGTGCCCGTCGCGGGTGGCCTCGGGCAGGACGATGATGTAGCCGTACCGGTCGGCGGCGGTGACGTAGTCGTGTCCGTTGCCGCCGAAGACCGCCCCCGCCGAGCCCCCGCAGTAGTGGACCAGGACCAGCAGGGCGGGCTTGGGCGCCAGGTGGTCGGGCACGTAGAGGTACATGTTGAGGTTGGTGGGGTTGCGCCCGAAGCCGGTGATGTGGGTCAGGCTCGCCGCGGCCGCGGGTTGGGGCACCAGGAGCGTGAAGGCTGCGGCCAGTGGCAGTAACACCATCGCCAGGACCGCGCGCAGAATGCGTCTCACAAGTGAACCTCGTTTCCGGTGATCGGTATGGGCCGGGTGTGGCTCGCCCGGCGACGGTTCACACCGGGCAGGCCGGGCGTCCGGCGTCGGTGCCGGTGCCGGTGGGGTGCGGCTCCGAAGCGAACCTCGCCCCCTTTGGTGCGCCGGCGGTGGGTGGTCAGCCGACGGCTGTGGCGAAGATGTGCATGGCCACTTGGCCTGACACCGCGTCGGAGCCGACGTTCGGCAGGGTCAGGTAGGCCACGGTCTTGCCTGCCTGGAGCGGTGCTGGTTCTGTGCATCGCGCGCCTCCTTGCGCATCGTCGGGGAGCAGCCGCTCGGGGTCGTGCCCAGGGGCCTGTGCCGCGCGGCTGCGGGCGACACCGCCCCGGCCATGGCCCGGCTCAGCGACAGCCGGCCGCGGTGATGTCGGCCTGTACCGCGTTGCCGCCGGCGTCCGACGGGTGGCCGGGACGACGACGCCCTCCTGGAACGTGCCGGCGCTGAGGTGGGCGCCCCAGTTGGTCTGCGGGGCCAGGCCCGCACGGTGCCGTGCCTGGCCCCGGTGTGTCAGTTCTCCAGGCGCCAGTGCTGGTTGGCACCGCCCGAGCAACTCCACAGCTGGACTTTCGTCCCGTTGGCGGTCCCCTGGCCGCTGGCGTCCAGGCAGAGACCCGACTGCGCTGCTGTGATCGCGCCGTCGGAACTGATGTTCCATTGCTGGTCCGCCTGCCCGCTGCAGTCCCAGATCGCCGCCGGGGTGCCGTTGCCCGCTGCCTGGCCGACGCCCAGGCACTTGTTGCCGTAGACGACCAGCTGCTTTGCGGCGGTGTGGGTCCACCGTTGGTTGGAGCCGCCGTTGCAGTCCCACAGTTGTGCCTGCGTGCCGTTGGCCGTGGTGGAGTTGTTGATGTCGAGGCAGCGCCCCGACGGCTGCCCGATGATTTCCTGGCTGCCGGAGGGCTGTGGCGGTGGCGGATTCGAGCCGAACTGTGTGAAGAACTGCCACACCGCTGCCGAAGTCCAGGTGCGCCAGCCGTCACCGGTGGAACCGTCTATGGGACCGGGGTCGTGGCCCGCTCCGTCGAACGCGGCCCAGACGACGGGGTATCCGGACCTGCATCCGGAGTAGGTGGTGATGATGTGTGTCAGGCTTCCGTTGGCCGGCTCGGGCGGGTTCTGCCGGGTACAGCCGTTCGTCCGGACGAAGGTGTCGCGCAGTTCCCGTCCCGACGAGATGGGCAGCACGTTGTCCCTCAGGCCGTGCAGACCCATGTAGGCGATGGGCTGATTGCCGCCGTTGCACCCGCTGAGGTTCGCGCCGGAGTAGACCGCGACCGCGCGGAAGACCGTCGCCCGGGAGCAGGCGAGGGCGTACGACATCGCACCGCCGTAGCTGAAGCCGGCGGAGAACAGCTGGGTGGTGTCGACGCACAGACCTGCTTCGATCTGGCTGACCATGGCGTCGACGAAGGCCACGTCCTGGCCTCCGGGGTTGGCCCAGCCGTTGCCGTTGCCCTGGGGGGCGACGAAGATCGTGCTGTTGTTCGCGTTGTCGGCCAGGCGCCGGAGGCCGTAGTAGGACCAGTTGTACCCGTCCGTTCCGCCCGAGTCGACGTCGTTGGCCGTGCCGCCCCGCCAGTGGAAACCGAAGACCAGCCGGTAGGGGTGGTTGCTGTCGTAGCCGGCAGGCACCCGCAGTATGTAACTGCGCGTCTGGCCGCCGCTCTGAATCGTGTGTGTACCACTCGTCAGTGTGGGGGCCTTGCCGCAGCCGGCGGTCGCGCGGACGGCGCCGGCGGTCGTGGCCGACGCGGGCGCGCCAAGGACGCTGCTGAACGAGCTTCCCGCAGCTGCCAGGACGAGCAGGATCGCGGCCGCGAGGGACATGAAGAGCGGTTTGCGTTTCATACACTCCTTCTTCCGTGGTCGGGGGATGGGCAGGGAGCGTCGGTCGTGAGTTGATTTCTGTCGCGCTGCAAGGCCGTCGTCGAGGCGAACAGGGCCATGGCCGCCTTGACCACGCCGTCCTCGGCCGCGACACCGCGTCGATCCGGTTCGGTGAGGCGGTTGCGAGCACTGTTCGCCGGGGCGGTTCAGACGGCGGTGACGGTCCATTCGTTGTTGGTGCTGGAGTTCGGCGCCCACATCACCGTGGTCGAGCCGGCCGTGGTGCTGCCGCTGCCGTCAAGGGCGGTGCCGGTGCCCCGATTGACGATCTGGTAGCGGTTGCCGCCGAGGCTGCCCAGCGACCACTGCTGGTTGTTGCCGCCGTTCCACGCCTGCTGGCGGGCGGGAGCGCCGTTGGCGGCGTTGCCCCAACTGTCGGCGGCCATGCCGCTGGTGCGGTTCATGATGCGGTAGTAGCCGTTGCCGAGGTCGATCAGCTGCCACTGCAGGTTGGTGCTCCCGTCGTAGTTCCACTGCTTGAGGTTGGAGCCGGAGGCGACGTTGCCCCCGCTGTCGAGCACCAGTCCGCTGGTCACATTGGCGATCTTCACCCAGGTTGTGGAGCCGCCCGGCGCGCCCAGGACGGGGATCTCACCGGAGAAGGTGAGCTTGACCGTGTACGCCAGCGCGCTGAACGGCGGGCTGGACGAGGGCATGGTGAGGTGCAGGCCGGAAGCGTCCTGGGTCGGTGCGGGCAGGTCGATGTAGGTGCCGGCGGTGTTGTTGAGCAGTTTGGCGCCTGCCAGGCTGCTGAGGTTGATCTGGTTCGAGTTCAGCGTCGTGATGGTCATGGTGCCGCCCTGCCAGCCCAGCGCGGTGGCGTAGAGGACCTTGTTGTCCCGGCTGCGGGTGAACCGGACGTCCTGCGGTTTGCCGGCCACCGGTCCGCTGAACGAGCCTCCGCCCATCTTGGTGGGGCCCTCGCCGTAACTGGCCCATGAGCGGGTGGCGTAGACCGCCTCTCCGAAGCGGCCGAGCCAGTCGCCCATGGCGAGCAGGATGGACTGCTGCCCGGAGGGGATGGTGCCGTCGGCCGTCGGAGCGATGTTCAGCAGCATGCTGCCGCCCTTGCTGACCCGGTCGATCAGCGAGTGGAGCAGTGCCTGCGTGGAGTAGTAGCCGATGCCCGTCGTGTAGCACCAGCTGGAGGAGGAGATGCTGTCGTCGGTCAGCCAGTAGGGGGTGAGCAGCCCTGCCGGGCCGCCGCGTTCGAAGTCGAAGACCTCGCCCTTGTTGTTGAGGCCGTCCTTGTAGGTCGCGACCACGTCCTTGTTCCACGCGACCGCCTGGTTGTAGTAGTGCGCGAGGAACTGGAGCCGGTAGGACTCCTGCACCCGGCCCAGGTCGAAGTCCTGCCAGACCAGGTCCGGCTGGTAGCCGTCGATGACCTCGACCAGCTTGTCGTACCAGAGCTTGTTCTCCGCGGCCGGGCCCTGCTGGCCGTAGAGGATGCGCAGCGTCGGGTCCGACTGGGACGGCACGTTGTCGTAGTAGCCGTTGAAGTGGTAGGCGTGGTGCAGCGAGGCCATGAACTTCAGCCCCTGCCCGCGGATGGCCTGCGCGTGCAGCCCCACGAGGTCGAGTCCGGGGCCGTGCTGGACCGAGTTCCACGGGTTGGAGCGGCTGTTCCACATGGAGAAGCCGTCGTGGTGCTCGGCGACCGGGCCGGCGAACTTGGCGCCCGCGGCCTTGAACAGCTGCGCCCAGGCATTCGGGTCCCAATTGCCGCCCTGGGAGGCCAGTTTCGGGGCGAACTGCACGTGGTTGCCGACCTTGTCGCGGGCGCCGTCGATGAAGTTGTTGTACGGCCAGACCGAGGGGTCGCCGTAGGTGGCGATGTGGTGCCGGTTCTCGGCCGAGCCGCCGATGTACATGTTGCGCGGATACCACTCGTTCCCGAACGCGGGAACGCTGAAGACGCCCCAGTGGTAGTAGATGCCGAACTTGGCGTCCTGGAACCAGGCCGGGGCCGGGGGGTGCTGGTCCACGGAGGACCAGCTCGCGGTGTAGCTTCCGGGGCCGTCGGTCGCGGCGGCCTCGGGGGCGAACCGCAGCAGGCCGACGGCCGTGGCCGCGCCGGCCGCCGCCAGCAGCCGACGCCGGCTGACAGGCAGAGAAGAGGAAGACATGTGGGGGCCTCTCGGGGGAATTGACGGAGGTGCTGCGGGAGTCGGTGGCTGTCAGCCGGTCGCCGGTTCAGTCGCGCGTCCACTTCTGGTTGCTGCTGCCGGTGCAGTTCCACAGCTGCAGCAAGGTGCCGTTGGCCGTTGCCGTGCCGGTGGCGTTCAGGCACAGGCCGGACTGGACACCGGTGATCGTGCCGTCGGCGTGGATCGTCCACTTCTGGTTGCTGCCGCCGTCGCACGCCCAGATGTCCACCTTGGTGCCGGGGGTGGTGCCCTGGCCCGCGGCGTCCAGGCAGTCGCTGCCGTAGACCCGCAGCTCACCGGCCGAGGTGTCCGTCCACTGCTGGTTGCTGCCGCCGTTGCAGTCCCACAGCTCCACCTGGGTGCCGGCCGTCTGCGACTGGTTCGGCACGTCCACGCACCGGCCGGAGGCGACCCCGACGATCGCGCCGGTCGTGCCGCCGTCGTTTCCGCCGCTGCCGGGCGTGATGGACAGGTTGTCGAACTGCGCCGTCTCGCCCTGGCTGGTCGCGTAGCCGATCTGCCCGCCGGCCCAGGTGCGGTCGTTCACGGAACCGACCGTGGCACCGTCGATGACGGCGGTGATCGTGGTGCCGGAGAAGGTGAGGGCCAGGGTGTGCCACCGGTTGGTGCCCAGCGCCGCGGTCGTGCCACGGGCCAGGGTGGAGACGTTGCCGTTGGTGTTCGAGTTCAGGATCGACCAGGCCCCGGTGTCGCTCACCCGCAGGTGATAGGCGTTCAGCCCTCCGGTGCGGTCGTAGTCGTGCCCGCCCGCACGGCCGATCAGCTCGGCGTATCCGGGCTGTTCGAGCATCACGTCGGACGAGACGGTGTAGTTGCTCCAGCTCACGTCACCGAGCAGGGCGTGCGGATCGGTCAGCGCGTCCCAGGTGATCGGCTTCTGCGGGCTCATCTGGCGCACGCACTTGCCGCCGCGGCCGCCGCCGCAGCCCACCTCCTCGAAGGCGCCCTGCCAGTCCATGAGGTACTTGGCCTCGGTTCCGGCGGCGTAGCTGTCGAAGGAGTCGCTGTACGGCAGTTTCAGCGTGCTCCGGCCGGGACCGGCGGCGGTGCCCTTGCCCTGTCCGGTCGTGGTGGTCAGGGTGTACACGTGGCCGGGCTGTACGGTCAGGCTGAAGCCGCTGCCGGACGGGGTGATGTCCGTGGCGTGCACGAAGTGGTCGGCCGTGTTGTTGGAATTGACGTCGGTCGACCAGACGTGGACGGTCTTGGCGGACAGTCCCCCGGTGACGTTGAGGTTCAGCGTCTGGGCGCTGCCGGCGTCCATCGTCTCGATGACGGTGGAATAGTCGGAGTTGTTCGTGGACTTCAGTGACACGTAGCTGCCGTTGTTCCGGTTGCCGCCGATGTAGCCGCTGGAGGCGTCGAGGTAGTGCCATCCCGGGGCGGTGAACTGGCTGGTCTGTGCCATCACCCAGGCGTTCTTGCCGATGGCGTAGTAGCCGGACCACGGCTGCGGGGCCAGGGCGAGACCCATGGTGGGGTACGGCAGGTTCGGCGTGAGCGCGGCCACCACCGGCCAGTTGAGATAGGCGGTCATCCGGCCGTCGATGTATCCGCGGTTGATGCCGCGGGCCACTGCCGGCGCTCCCGCGCTGTAGTCGTCCGAGCCGTTCTCGCTCGCCCACAGCGGTTTGCCGGACGAGGTGGCGGCCGGCGGCACCGCGCAGTTGGACTGGGAGGACCGGTAGCCGCAGGGGTAGTGCGTGCCGATGACGTCCACCGAGGCCGCGAACGCCGCGTTGGAGTTGACGTCATTGGCCACCGACCAGTCCGAGTCGGCTGCGACGATCTTGACTTTGCCGTAGCCGTTGGTGTTGAGCGCACTGCGCAGCTGCTCGTACCAGGAGATGTTGTAGCCTCGCTCGTTCCACCCGCCGAGGTAGTCGATGCTCAGCCCGTGCTGCTTGGCGCAGCCCAACCACGAGAGCAGATAGTTGATCATGTCGGTGGACCAGAAGTTGCCGCCGCCGATCCAGCCGGGTGCGCCCCAGGCGAGCCCGTACAGCTTGATGTCCGGGTTGCGCGCTTTGGCCTGCTCCATCAGCCACCATTCGTAGCCCCGGTCGCAGTTCAGGTCGGACCGGGTGTGCTGGTGACTCGGCTCGGCCCCGGAGGTGGAGTTGGTGTCGCCGCCGATCTCGGCTTTGAGGATCTGCAGGGAGGCGCCGTAGCCGGGCCGGAACAGGTAGTCGAGGACCTGGCCGCGTTGGGGCTCGGGATAGTCGATCAGGAGTCTGCTGTTGCCGCCCCCGCCGCTGATCGCGCCGACGCCGTCGAAGGTCCGGCCGCCGGACGCGCCGTTGATCGTGATGGAGGTGGCGGCCTGGGCCGGCGTGGCGGCCGTGCCCACGATGCCACCGGCGGTCAGGAGGAGGCCCGCTAGCACGGCCGTAAAGGCGCGCAGGCGCCGGAACAACCGGCTGAATGCTGACACGGTGGGTTCCTTTCGCAGGTGGGAGGTGTCCCGGGACCGGTGTGGCGGGTCCGGTCACAGGGCCCGATGGCTGTGTGGTCAGCGCAGGAGGAAGTCCTGGTTCGTGCCGGGCGCGTTCTTGCACGACCACTGGTCCAGTTGCTGACCCGGGTTGCTGCCGGCGCCGTAGACGTCAAGGCAGAGGCCGCTGTTCCGGTTCTGGAACGCGTAGGAGCCGTCGGACTGCCGCACCGGCAGCCAGAGGCTGTTGGCCGCCGTACCGGGTGCCTGTTGCACGATGTCCGGAGTGCCTGGCGTCGTGGAGCCGCCGGCGACCGCCACGTCCTGACCGGAGTTCTGAGCCCGCAGTTCGCCGTAGCCGCCCGAGGCCGGCACGAACTGGAACCGCTGGTTGCTCTGCCCGTTGCACGTCCACTGGTCGATCGCGGCGCCCGGGCTGCCGGAGTTGCCGTACACGTCCATGCACAGGCTGTCGCCGGCGACCACGAGTTGGTGGTAGCCGTCGGGGAAGCCGCCGCCGCTGGACGAGGCCGGTGTCAGATAGACGGCGAACGCGTCGTGCGCGCCCTGGAACGTGAACGGCACGGTGATCGAGCCGCCGGAGGTGCTCACGTTCTGGTCGTACACAGTCTGTGGGGCAGCAAGCGGCGCCTGGTCCGGGATGCGGTGCACGGTGACTTTCACACCGTCGGCGTTCGCGAGCCAGGGTACGGACGCCAGCCCGTCGAAGGTCACGGACGCGGCCCCGGTGTACCCGTTCGAGTCGCCGATGATCGCCACCGCGCGCTTGTTCGAGGAGTCCTCGGAGGCCGAGATCGCCGTCGAGCCGACCTGGCCGGAGGTGTCCACGAGGGTGCCGGTCATGTCGGCGTAGTCCCTGAGCGCCCACCAGTTGCCGGTCGGCTGCCAGCTGCCCCCGCTCTGGGTCAGGACTCCGGTCAGGTTCGGGGTGACGCAGCACACCCAGTTGCCGCGCATCGCGTTGGTGTACCCGGACTGCGCGAACCGCGCCAGGTACCACGCTGTCATCCCGGCGGTCTGCCGGTCGGCCGGCTGGTACTCGTTCGAGGACAGCGGCAGCGGACCGATGCCCGCCGCGGTCAGGTCGCTGTTCAGGGTCCGCGCGACGGTGACCGGGTCGTCGACATCGCCCTCGTTATGGTTGGTGATCATGTCCGGCACCGTCCCGGCCGCCTTCACGTGCGCGAGCCAGGTCTGCCATTCACCCGGGTTGCGCTGCGGGGTGAACGCGAGTGACGGCCCCACGATCTGTGCCCCGGGGGCGATGCGCCGGATCTCCCGGTAGGCGGTGTCCCACATCCGGAAGTACTGGGTGCTGTTCACGCCACGGGTCCAGAAGGCGGAGATGTCCGGCTCGTTCCAGATGTCGTAGGAGAACTTGAGCCCCGAAGCCTGCAGCGCTCCCACCGTGGAGTCGATGAAGCTGACCCAGTTGGAGCAGTCGCCGTCGTCGCACGGGTACCGCGTGTTCGACGGCTGGCCGCCGTTCGCACCGTAGATGTCGCTCACCAGCACCTGGTACTGCGCGTGATAGGGCGGCCGGGTGAGCCGTTTCGCCTGCGCGGTGATCGAGTCGAGGTCGGCCCGGGTGGCCGAGCCGTACTGGTAGCCGTCCCTGATCCAGCCGCCGGAGAACCATCCGCCGCCGCGGAAGGCGTTGATCCCCAGCGGCTTGACGAACTGGTCCACCGGTTGGCTGCCGTCTTGCGTGAAACCATAGAGAAACCCCTCACCCACGCCGGTCGACGGGCCCCGCGTCGACGCCAGGTTCACGCTCAGCACCTCGCCCGAGGCGGCCCGGCCCTCGGCCGTCGACAGCAGTTGCAGCACGAACCCCAAGACGATGCCGACTGCCAGTACCAGACGGCCGGGCCTCGCTCTCGTCCTCATTCGGTCCTCCTGTGGTTCGGCGCGTGGGCGGTGCGGTGACGCGCCGGGACGGTGGTCGGGTGCCGCCCCGGCGCTCAGTGATGCGGGTTCCCTACGGAGTCAGCTCAGCGACCACTGCTGGTTGGATCCGCCGTTGCAGGTCCACAGTTCTACGGCGGTGCCGTTGGCGGTGGCGGCGCCGGTCACGTCCAGGCACAGGCCGGACTGGGCGCTGGTGATGGTGCCGTTGGCGTCGCGGTTCCACTGCTGGTTGGTCTGGCCGTTGCAGGTCCAGGTGATGACCTTGGTGCCGGGACTGGTGCCCTGGTTGGAGGCGTCAAGGCACAGTTGGCTGCCGCCGGAGTACACGGTGAGCTGGTGGGAGGCGGTCTGCGACCAGGTCTGGTTCGCCGCGCCGGTGCAGTCCCGGATCTGCGTCTGCGCACCCGGCGTCGTGGACGCGCCCGGTACCTCCAGACACCTGCCCGCACCCACCGCATGCAGCGCACCCGTCGTGTTGCCACCGCCGCCGCCCGCCCCGTAGCCGGCGGCGGTGATGGCGGCCTGCACGGCGTTCTCGGTGGCGTCGGAGGGGTAGCCCGCCGTCATCGCGCCTTCGAAGAACTCGCCCACGCCATTGGGACTGTTGTCGCCCCCGGTGCCGAGCAGGACCGAACTGTCGACCTTCATCGGTGAGTAGCCGTTCGGCAAAGGGCCGGAGAAGGTGGTGGTCAGGCCGCCGCTCGCGCCGTTGCCGTATTTGAGGGTGAAGTTGCTGGTGCCGTTGTTCTTCAGCCACGCGCTGACGAACGGGTAGTGCACACCGGTGTTGTTGGGATCTTTGTTGGAGCCGGTGTTGGTGTGGTACATGCCGTTCTCCAGATCGGCCTCGACCCACGGACCGTTGCCGGTGCATCCGCCGAACCAGCAGGCGTTGCCCCAGTAGATGGCGTTCATGGTGGCGTTGCCGGTGTCGGTGTGGGAGTTCTCACCGCTGCCGTAGTCGAAGCAGCACCACTGGTTCGTGTAGTTCGACGACGTCACCATGTAGATGCCTTCGGGCTGGGAGCCGGTGGCCACGCCGCTCGCGTGGTCGCGCCGGTAGCCGACGCCGGGGGTGACCTTGACGCCGAAGACCTGGTGTCCGGCCGCGGTCACCGGCAGGGCCATGGCGTCCGCCCCGACGTCGGACCCGCCTGGGCCAGGACCCTTCCAGTAGCCGCCCCAGGAGATCGGCAGGTCGTTGTGCTTGGCGGTCTGGTCGTAGATCTTCGTGATCGTGCACGACGTACCCGAGCAGAACGAGACCTGGGAAGCGGCGTCGGCGTACCCGCCCGCGCTGAGCACTCCGATGTCGCGGTAGCTGTGATCGGAGGCCCGCTGGATCTGGTACAGCGGCCCGTTGTACGACGCGAAGAGCGCCCTGGTCGTGGAGTGCGCCGTCACACAGGGCGTACCGCCCGCGGCATAGATGTCACACGGAAGCGACGTGTCCGCCGCGCGGTGGGCCGCCCGGTGGACGGTGGCGGTCGCACCGGGCTGCGAGGATGTGGCGAACGCCGGCGCGCCGAACGCGGCCACGGCCATCGCCAGGGCAACCAGGAGCACGGCTTTCCATCGCCTTCGGCGGCGATCGATGGCTGGTTCGAGCATGGAGACCTCCTCTGCGGCGGTGTCGCCCCACGGCGGCGCCGAAGCTGCCAGTGGTCGATGCGGAGGGGGACTCATCCCTGCGTCCACCGCTGGCTGCTGCTGCCGTTGCAGGTCCACAGCTCGGCGAGGGTTCCGTCAGCCGTGGCCCCTCCGGTGACGTCCAGGCACAGGCCGGACTGGACGCCGGTGATCGTGCCGTTGGAGTTCAGCGTCCACTGCTGGTTGGCGCCGCCATTGCACGACCAGATCTCCACCTTCGTCCCGGGGCTGTTCTGGTTGTTGTAGGCGTCCAGGCACATCTGGCGACTGCCGGAGTAGACGGTGAACTGGTTGGACGTGGAATGCGTCCATATCTGGTTGGCCCCGCCGTTGCAGCTCCAGATCTCCACCTGGGTGCCGGCGGTCGTGGTCGAGTTCGGCACGTCCAGGCACTTGCCCGCACCCACCGCGTGCAGCTCACCGGTCACGCTGGTGCCGCCGCCGCTGCTGGTGCCGCCCGCGACCCGGTACATCACCGTGCCGTGCGCCGGCACCGAGGCGCTGATCGTGCTGGAGGTGGTGGAGGCCGCCCCCGACCACAGGTCGGTCAGGGCATAACTGGACGCCCCGGTCTTCCCGATCGCGGCCGCGGTGGTGGTGATGGTCGCCGTCGAGCCCGTCTCGTTGAACAGCGCCACCGACACGTCCCCGTTGGCCAGCGGCTTGGCCAGCACGTCCAGGCCGCCCGAGGAGGAGACCATGGTGCCCTGCTTGCCCAGGGAATCCTGATCGACCGCGATCACCCGGGAGTTGGTCAGCGTGGACAAGGTGTCCGCACTGGCCGAGGGGATGTTGGTGCCCGCGATCAGCGGCGCGGCCATCTCCGCCCACAGACTGAACTCGCTGCGGCTCTCGGTGGCCGTCATCGAGCCGTTGCCGACCTCCAGCATGTCCGGGTCGTTCCAGTGGCCGGGACCCGCGTAGGAGGCCAGCCCCACGTTGCTGTGGAAGATCGACAGCATGCTGGAGAAGCTCGCGCTGATGTCCCCGGTGGTGCGCCAGCTGTTGCCCACACCCGCGCCCCAGGTCCACACGTTCTCCTGGCCCCAGTTGCACAGGCTGAACAGGATCGGCCGGCCGGTCGCCGCCAGGGCGTCCCGCATCGCGGTGTACCGGGTCCGCGCGGGCACCCCGTTGCTGTTGCAGTTGTCGTACTTCAGATAGTCCACACCCCACGACGCGAAGGACTGCGCGTCCGTGGTCTCGTGCCCCAGGCTGCCCGGATACCCGGCACAGGTCGCGGTGCCCGCGTCCTCGTAGATCCCCAGTTTCAGCCCCAGCGAGTGCACGTAGTCCGCGGTGCCCTTGATGCCGTCGGGGAACTTGGCCGGATCCGGCACCAGGCGGCCGCCGGAATCGCGGTTATGGGTCATCCAGCAGTCGTCGATGTTGACGTACGAGTAGCCCGCCGCCTGCATGCCGTTGGTGTGCATCGCCTGCGCGGTGGACTTGATCAGCGACTCGGAGACATTGCAGCCGTACGCGTTCCAGTCGTTGAAACCCATCTGCGGGGTCAGCGCGAGGCCGTTGCCCAGCGCGGCGGCTGGCTGCGCCGCGCCGAGGGCGAGGACGGGGGCGGCCACGGCGAGCAGCACGATCGAGAACGTGAGCGCCAGGGTCCTGCGCAAGGACAGCAGCGGGGGCAGCGGCCGCAGTCGCCTGGCTCTGTCAGTGATCACGGGCATGATTCATCGACTCCTGGGCCGAGTTGTGGGAGAACACAAGACACACGCATGGCAGCGGGGCAGGTCTGGCGGCGGTCCTTCAGGCGTGCCGGAGGACCGCCCCCCTCACCTGTGAAAGCAGCTCAGCGGTAGCCGGCCCCGGCGATGTTGGCCTGCACCGCGTTGTCGGTCGCATCGGAGGGGTAGCCGGCGACGATCGCTCCTTCGTAGAAGGTGCCGGCGCTCAGGTTGGCGCCGCCGCCGGGCTTGCAGCAGTCGCCGCCGCTCCCGAGGACGATGGCTCCTTGTTTCTTCATGGGGCTGTATCCGCCGGGAAGCCCGCCGTCCCACAGGGTCGTGAGGCCGCCGGACTGCGCGTTGCCGCCCTTGAGGGCGAACCTCGACGTCCCGTTGTTCTTCAACATCGCGGTGACGAACTTGCCGGGAAAGGCCCGCTGGTTGGTGTTCCAGGACTGGCTGCCGCCGGAGTACAGGCCCCACTCGAGATCGGCCTGCACCCAGGGACCGCTTCCCGAGCAGTCGCCGAACCAGCACTCGGTGCCGAAGTTGATCGCGTCCATCGCCCCGGCGGCGTCGGCCTTCCGTGTCGTCTCGCTGTTGCCGTAGTCGAAGCAGCAGCCGCCGTTGACGTGGGTGCCGCTGGTCACCATGTACGCCCCTTCGGGCGCTGCGCCGGTCGGCACGCCCGTCAGGTGGCCGTCCCGCCAGTAGCTGTTCCCGGGGTTGATGTACAGCGAGTACGCCTTGGTGCCTCCAGCGGTCAGCGACTCGGAGGTCGCCTTCGCGGGGCTGCTCTGACTCGATCCCGGGACCTGGGCCGATCCCTGGTACCACAGGTCGTTGCCGTGTCCGGACTGGTCGCGGACGACCGTGATCACGCACGAGGTACCCGCACAGAACGAGTCCTGCGCCGCCGCGTCGGCGAAGCCGCCGGTCGCCAGCACGCCGATGTCCCTGGTCGCGTTGTCCGAGGAGCGCCTGACCTGGTACAGGTTGCCGCTGTACGAACCGTAGAGCGCCCGCACCGTGCTGTGCGCGGCCACGCACGGCGTACCGCCCGCGGAATAGATGTCGCACGGGCCCGATCCGCCGGGCGGAGGCGGAGGTGTCGGCGTGCTCCACTTCTGGTTGCTCTGGCCGTTGCAGGTCCACAGGATGACCGCGGTGCCATTGGCCGTGCCCGCCCCGTTGACGTCCAGGCACAAACCGGAGCCGACACCGGTGACGGACCCGTCGGGGTTCTGTCGCCACATCTGGTTCGACCGCCCGTCGCACGACCGGATGACCACCGGGGTTCCCGGAGCCGTCCGGTTGTCGTAGGCGTCCACGCACCGGGTGCCGCCCATCGTCCTCAGCTCACCCGCCGTCGTGAACTCGAACGCCTGATTGACCTGGTTGTTGCAGTCCCAGATGTCCAACGCCGTTCCCGACGTGTCGACGTTGCCCTTGACGTCCAGACACCGCCCCGACGCCGAGCTCACCAGAGGTGCCGCCGGCGCCGGCGCCGACCATGCCGGCGCGGTCGCCAGCGTCATGGCCGGCAGCGCCATCACACATACGGCGGCCGCCGGTAATCGTGGTCGACGAGCCGCGGGGCTCCGGGGCGAAACGGATGAAGGCTGCATTCTGCACCTCGAATATGTGGGGGAAGGTGAGAGAGTGCCGTGCCTGCCCGAAGGGGCCAGGACGCCCGAGAGTACCCACAGGGAACCCTCAGACATCCCATGTCGATAGTGATTCCATACGCCTCTCACGCTGTCAATAGGGGCGCCTCCCCCGGCCGGAACCGCGATCCATCCCATGTCGTTGTCGGTCAGGCCGCTGTGACGGCATGGCGAAACCCGCGTCCGGCGACGGCCGCCGTGCCGGGCGCGGGGGTTTGCTCCGGTCCCCCGAAGCGATCCAGTGGCAGGAGCGCGCGCTGGGCGCCTGATCACCTCACCTGAGGTTCCAGTGCTGGTTGGCGCCGCCGTTGGAGTCCCAGACCTGGACCGGGGCCCCGTTGGCACTCTGCCCGCTGGGGACCTCCAGCGCCCGGCCGGAAGCGACGTTGGTCAAGGTGTAGGAACCGTCGCCGTTCTGACTCGCCCGCCACTGCTGGTTCGCACCACCATTGGCATCCCAGATCTCCATCCGCGTGCCGTTGCCCGTCTGACCGCCCGGCTCGTCCAGAACCCGCCCACTGCCGACATTCGTCAGCGTGTACGAGCCATCAGCGTTCTGATTCGCCCGCCACTGCTGGTTCGCACCACCATTGGCATCCCAGACCTGCAAGGACGTGCCATTCGCCGTCTGTCCACCCGGCACGTCCAGCACCCGGCCCGCAGCCACATCGCTCAGCGAGTACACCGTGCCCGAGACGATGCCCCCCGAGTTCCCCGTGCCGCCCAGCGCGGACAGGACCGCATCGTAGGCCGACTTCTTGTTGCCGTTGTTGTCGAACAGCAGCGGGTTCTCCCCCGTCCGCCACGAGTCGCTGTCCCTTATTCCCCACGCGGTGATGCCGGTGCAGCGGGCGACGTTCATGCACGCCCGGACCGTGTTGGCATAGGCGGTCGACGGCGCCTGGGCGATGTCGAGTTCGGTGATCTGGACGTCGACGCCGAGGGCGGCGAAGTTGGACAGGGTGGTCTGGAAGTTGGCGGGCGGGCCGCCGGAGCCGAAATGGCTCTGGAAGCCGACGCAGTCGATGGGCACTCCGCGCGACTTGAAGTCCTTGACCATCGCGTAGACGCCCTGCGTCTTGGCGTCGCTCCAGTTCTCGATGTTGTAGTCGTTGTAGCAGAGCTTGGCCGAGGCGTCGGCGGCCCGGGCAGTGCGGAACGCCTCCTCGATGAAGCCGTTGCCGAGCACGTTCTGGAACACCGAGCTGCGGTGCTGGGTGGAGCCGTCGGCGAAGGCTTCGTTGACCACGTCCCAGGCGTAGATCTTGCCCTTGAAGTGCGTCATCTCGGTGGTGATGTGGTTGTTCACAACGCTGCGCAGGGTGGTGGCGTCGGTGATGGAGCTGACCCAGTTGGGCAGTTGGCCGTGCCACACCAGGGTGTGGCCACGCATCCGCTGCCCGTGCGCGGTGGCGTGGCTGACGATCTGGTCGGACGGGCCGAAGTTGAAGTTGCCGCGGGACGGTTCGGTGGTGTCCCACTTCATCTCGTTCTCCGGGGTGATCATGTTGAATTCCCGGTCGAGAATCGTGGAATACGTCGAGTCGCCGAGCTTTCCCGCAGCCACAGCCGTGCCGAAATAGCGGCCGCTGTCGGCCGCGGCCGCACCCAGCGTGCCGGAAGCCGCGTGCGCGGCGGGGCTCGCCGGCCCGGCCAGGGCCAGTACCGTTCCGGCAGTCAGACCGGCGGTCGCGGCCAGGGCCTTGCGGAGACGGGGCTCTTCATTGAGCCAGGACATGAGGAATCATCCTCCTTGTGTGTGTGGGGGGGGTGAGACACCGATCGCGAGAGGGTGCCGCGGTGGAGTCGGGTCACGGAGCTCAGGAGACCGGCAGGGCGGTCCACCGCTGGTTGGCGCCGCCGTTGCAGTCCCACAGGACCAGTTGCGTACCGTCGGTGGTGGACGCGCCGGGGTCGTCGAGGCAACGGCCGGAGACCGGGTTGCGGTAGCCGCCGTTGTAGGCCTGCCATTCCTGGTTGGCGCCGCCGTTGCAGTCCCAGACCTCGATCTTGGTGCCGTTGGCGGTACCGCGGCCGGTGGTGTCGAGGCACTTCCCGAGCGCCCGCAGGGTGCCGTCGGAGGGCGCGGACCACAGCTGCGCGTCGGAGTTGTTGCACGACCCGATCTCCGCGGCGGTCCCGTTGGCGCTGTTGCCTCCGTTGACCTCCAGGCACTTCCCCGCGATGCCGGAACGCACCTGCCCGCCCATGGAGACCGGTGGCTTGATCCAGCCTGCCGCGTCCGCGGCCTGGACCCCGGCGTTGAAGGCGTCCGCCATCTTGCTGAAACCACTGTCGTTGGGGTGCAGGGAGTCGGCCAGGTCCGCGGTGGTCAGGGCACTCATGTCCACCAGGCGTACGTGCTTGCCGGCAGCCTGCTCGGCCTGGACGATCCCGGGAAGCTTGGCGTTGAACGCGGGCCGGTTGGCCTCCTCGGTACCGCTGGTGGAGATGATCAGGGTGCCGACGAGGACGGTCGCGTCGGGTGCGTCCTTGGTGATCTGGTCGATGAGCGCACGCAGCCGGTCGGTGGCGGTCGGGACCTGGTAGTTGCCGTTCAGGTCGTTGGTACCGATCTCCAGGGTGACCACATTCGGCCGGTAACGGGCCAGCACGGAGTCCGCGATGCCGGCGATCTGGTCGATCCGCCAGCCGGAGTGGCCTTCGTTGTCCGGGTCGGACATGGTGCCGTTGCGGCCCGAGCCGACGACGTCCAGGGCGTGCCCCTCGGCCGCCAGCCGGTTCCACAGGAAGCCTCGGTAGCTGTTCCCGGACGGGCTGCCGACGCCCCAGGTGATCGAGTCGCCCAACGGCATCAGCCGCAAGGTGGCAGGCGCTGCGGCGGCCCGCACGGCAAAGGACGGCGCCTCGGTGCTGGTGGCGGCCGCCGCGGGTAATGCGGCGCCCATGCCGAGCGCGGTTGTCAGGGCCGCGGCCAAAGGAGTCGAAATCTTCTTCATCAGCATTCCTCACTGGTGCGGGACAGTGGGTGGGCTTGACGAGCCCGCGAGCCGGTCAGCTGGGGGTGAAGTCCTGGTTGCTGCCGGGCGTGTTCTTGCAGGGCCATTGGTCCAGCTGCTGGCCGGGGTTGCTGCCACCGCCGTAGACGTCGAGGCACAGGCCGCTGTTCTTGTTCTGGAAGGCGTACGAGCCGTCGGGCTGTTGGACCGGCAGCCACAGACTGCCGGCTGCTCCGTCCGGGGCCTGCTGCACGATGTCGGGCGTACCGGCGGCCGTGGAGCCGCCCGACACCGCCACGACCTGTCCGGAGTTCTGAGCCCGTAGTTCGCCGTAACCGCCCGTGGCCGGCACGAACTGGAACCGCTGGTTGCTCTGCCCGTTGCAGGTCCACTGGTCGATCGCGGCCCCCGCGCTGCCGGAGTCGCCGTACACGTCCATGCACAGGCTGTTGCTGCCGATCACCAGCTGGTGGTAGCCGGTGGGGAAGCCGCCGGCGCCGCCCGACGACAGGACACCCGCCTGCTGGATGACCTGCTGCGCGCCCTGCGGCCAGTTGGTACCGCTGACCTGGACGTTGCCGGTGAGGACGTTGTTGTGCGGAGGACCGGTGGCCACGTACGTGTTGCCGCCGTTGTACCAGTTGCCGGAGAAGGTGCTGTCGTCGGTGTGGTTGTTGCCGTTGGCATTGGTGAGCGCCCAGTTACCGGCGTCCTGCACCACGTTGTGGGACACCGTCAGGTACCGGGATCCCTCGTCCAGGTACAGCGCGGTGGTGTGGTTGTTGCCGTACATGTAGTTGTCGGAGATCACCGAGCCGGGGCTCGCGGACAGGCTGTAGATGCTGCCGCCGTCGAACATCGCCTTCTTGGTGTCGAAGACCAGGTTGTGGGAGACGGTGTTGTTCTTCAGCGTCGTGGGAGTGCTGTAGACGGGCTGATAGTTGTACGTGCCCCGGTTGACGTAGTCCTGGCTGCCGCCCGGGTCGTTGACGCCCCAGCCCCAGCCGATGTCGATCCCGTCGTAGGGAAGGTGGTCGCACTGGTTGTGGGTGATCGTCGCGTTCGTGACGTAGGTGGACAGGATGCCCGCGGTCTCCTTGTAGTCGGTCCCCACACCGCTGATCCGGTTGTTGCCGACGACGATGTTCTGGTTGGCCATCAGCGGGTTGTCGGGATGGTGCGCGTCCGGCTGGATCCCGCCGACCTGGATGCCGCTGCCGGCGTCGTCGGTGAACGTGTTGCCGGTGATGGTGACGTCGCGCGCGCCGAGCCCGGTGCCGGAGGCCGTGGCGACGCCGTCGTTCCCGACGCCCAGTCCTGCCTGCCCGAGTTCGGAGAACGTGTCGCCGGAGAACGTGATGCCGGTGGCGGCGGAGACCTGTACGGCCGCGGGCATCTGCGCCCAGTGGTTACGGGTGGCCTCGAACTGTGTGCACCCCGACTTGCAGGTGCTCAGCCAGTTGGCGGGCATCGCGTAGGCACCGGTGATGTGCGCGCCGCTCTGCTGGTCCGCGTAGCCGTCGGATCCGCTCGGGCCGAGCCAGGAGGTTCCCGTGAACCGGATGCCGGTGAAGCTCAGGCCGGTCACCGGTGAGCCGTAGCTGCCGCTGATGCCGAGCAGGCTCTGCAACCGGGGCAGTTCGATGTCGAGGGTGTTCGGGTTCTGCCCCGGCTGGACCCGGTAGTACAGGTCGCCGGTGGACGAGTCCAGGTACCACTGTCCGGCCTGCTTCAGGAACGCGTAGTTGTTCTCGAGGTACATCGTTCCGCCGGCGAACGGCGCGTTGATGGTGTCGTAGCCCCAGGAGTTGTTGTTCCACGCCGGCTGCTGCATGGTGATGGTCCTGCCGCTGATCGACTGGACCGGCGCGTAGCGGTCGGTGAAGGAGTTGAGGCTCTCGACTTCCATGTGATTCTTGTCCGAGAGGCCGGCCAGGTAGTCGAGGGAGGAGTCGGTGACGGTCAGGCCGGTCTGGGTGAAGGTGAAGGCGGAGCGGGGCACCTGGATCGCCGCCCGCGGTGTTTCCTTGCCGTTCACGTACAACTGACGCGTGTTCACACCGGTGCCGACGTGGACCGACCAGATGTTGCTGTTCTGATCATGCACCTGCCAACCTGACACCTGCTGGGCGCCGCTCACGAACGGCTGCTGCCCGGAGACGGCCCGGTAGGTGATGGTGTGGCCGTTCTGGCCGCCGTCGCCGGAGCCGAAGGTCAGCGGCTTGGACAGCCGGTAAGTGCCACCGGCCAGGTAGACCACGACGTCCGAATCGCCCGAGAGCCTGTGTGCGGGCTGCTGCGCCTGGTCTATCGCTGCGAACGGCTGCTCGGCGGTGCCGTTCCCGCCGGGAGCCGCACCCGGCGCCACGTAGAGGGCGACGGCCGACGCCTGGCGCACGGCGGGTACGGCTCCCGCGAGCCCTGCCGCACCCAGGCTCCCGGCCAGTAAGGCGAGCAGAGCTACTGGGGCGGCCCAGAGGCCGCGAAGCACTCTGGCTCTGGACATCGTCATCCTCCAGTGGTGGCGCGTGCGGGCCGGGGGTGTCGGGACGGTGCGGCGTTGCTCCGTCGAAGCCGCCTGCATGACACGCCCCCTGGAGTCGGCGAGGGGACCGGGCGATTCGGCCGGATTGACGGGTGACCCGTGACCGGTGGTGAGCCGGCCACGGGCTGGAGCCGGTCAGGTCAGTTGAGACTCCATTTCTGGTTGGATCCACCGGTGCACGACCAGAGTTCGGCCAGGGCGCCGTTGGCCGTGGAGGCGCCGGTGACGTCGAGGCAGAGTCCGGACTGGGTGCCGGTTACGGTGCCGTCGGGATTCAGCTGCCACTGCTGGTTGGCACCGCCGTTGCATGGCCAGGTCACCACCTTGGTGCCGGCGGACGTCTGGTTGTTGTACGCGTCCAGGCACATCTGGCTGCTGCCGCTGTAGACGCTCAACTGGTCGGAGGACGTGTGGGTCCATCGCTGGTTGGCGCCGCCGCTGCAGTCCCAGATCTGCAGCTGGGCACCGGCCGTGGTGGACGAGTTCGGCACATCCAAGCACTTGCCCGCACCCACCGCGTGCAGCGCACCGGTGCTCGTCCCGCCGGAGGAATTGCTGTATCCGGCCGCGGTGATGTTGGCCTGCACCGCGTTCTCGGTGGCGTCCGACGGGTAGCCGGAGGTCATCACGCCCTCGTAGAACGTGCCCTGGGCGCCCTTGCTGTTGTCGCCGCCGATGCCCAGGATGATGGCACCCTGCTTCCGCATCGGGTTGTAGCCCGCGACGTTGGGACGCGGCCCGTCGTAGAAGGTGGACAGGCCGCCCGACTGCGCGTTGCCCCCACGGATCGCCCAGTGGTTCGGGCCGCCCTTGACGATGGCGGTCGTGTACCGGTGGTTGATGGTCGGATCGCCCGCGTTGTAGTGCTGGTTCACCCCGGAGAACAGGCCGTTCTCCAGGTCGGCCATGATCCAGGGGCCGTTGCCCGAGCCGTAGCCCCAGACTTTGATGTTGCCGAAGTAGATGGCCTCCATGGTGCCGTTGCCGTCGTCGTTGCTGTCCGTCTCGGCGTTGCCGTAGTCGAAGCAGCAGCCGCCGTTGTAGTGCGTACCGTCGAAGATCGCGTACATGCCCTCGGGGTTGTCCCCGGTCGCGATGCCGTTGGTGTGGTTGTCGCGGTACCCCGTGCCGGGCGCCACGAAGACGCCGTAGGCTTTGTGACCGCCCACCGTGGTGGGCGCGGCGGTCGCGTTCGCGAGGTTGTCGGGGCCGCCCGCAGCACCGCCCCCGGGCGCCTGGGTGAGGTTGTTGCCGCGGCCGGACTGGTCGTAGATGATCGTGATCAGGCAGGTCGTCCCCGAGCAGAACGAGTCCTGGGCGGCGGCGTCGGCGTACCCGCCCGCGCTCAGGACGCCGATGTTCCGGGTGGTGTTGTCCGAGGCGCGCCGGACCTGGTAGAGCGACCCGTTGTACGAGGCGTACAACGCTCGCGTCGTGCTGTGTGCCGCCACGCAGGGTGTGCCGCCTGCCGCGTAGAGGTCGCACGGCCCCGACGTGTCAGCACGGGCCGTACCCGCCGTGGCCGTGGCGCCGGCCGGCGTTCCGGCTACGAGCACGGCTGCGGCCACCGCACGGGCGAACACTTTCGACCGGGAGCCGGGCGAGCGTGCCGACAGAGGGACGTGTGCCCGGTACGGCACGTCGTCCGGTCTGCCACGGCGCCGTACCGCCGCGAGTAACCGTTGCACACCACCGCGCCCGGACAGCAGGTGGCGTCTTGTACGTATGGTTCCCATCTGATCTCCCTACCGTGCCGACGCAACCCGATCGGGTCGTGTTGGTGGCGCTGACAATCCACAAGCGCTTGGAGGTGCCGTATGTGCAGCGAGATTGCAGAGAGGTTTCGGGGGGAGACGGTGCTCCCGGCTTCACTGGCTGTCAAGGGCGCGGAGGCTCTTGCCGCGAACCTTGTCGCGGAATCGGTTCGACGGCTGATTCCTGCGGTTCGGAACCGATCGTCCCGCTCCAACACTTCCGGGGTGGAGGCATGCGGATGGCCGCGTGACCTCCCGCCGTGCGGGGCACGGTGGGCCGCTCGGGTGTGTCCGGCGGCCGGCCCCGGCTCACCGGGAGCCTGCGCATCATGCCGGTGAGCAGGGATGCATCCGCCAGACCTCTATGACGGAGGGCCGGTCCGGAAGGCATCGGCCGAAGCGGCGGCACCTCGGCCCGCGCGTGCGCCGCTTTCGCCGCGCGGCAGGCCATTGACCCCACACTCCACCGGTCGTAGCATCTCGTCGAAGCGCTTGCGTGGAATCGATTCGCTCCACACCTTCCGGCAATACGTGAGGCACGGAACCCGTGACGGTTCCCGGCAGCCCGACGCCGTTCCCCGCGACTCATGGCACTCGGGCATCCTTCGTCCGCCCGAGCCCGCCAGGGTGTGCAGGCCGATTGCATGCACCGCCGGGCACCAGAGCGAACAGCACCGTCCGTGGCGAGTCCCCCGAGGGTGACTGCGACGCCGTACGCGCGGCCCCCGCCGCGGACTGAGCACCCTTGCGCCGTAGAGCCGTAGCGAACTGGCGCCGATCTCGAGGGATGACGCATGATCTCGACGCCGTCACCGCCGGGCTCACGCTCCGCTGGAGCTCGGGCGGCACCGAGGGCGCCGTGAACCGCATCAAAAAGATCAAGAGGCAGCTGTACGGGCGCGCCGAATTCGACCTGTTACGGAAGATGATCCTGCTCGCGTGACCCGCCGCTCTGGCTCATGCGCCCCGCAGTTGAGCATTGTCATCAGAGGTTGGTCACCAGTAAGTTCGATCCGACTTTGTTCGAGCGACGGGGAATACGGGGCCTGGGGTGGCACTGCTGGACACACTGGTGACAACAGCCACTGGGGCGCTGTCCGCCACGATCGGGGTCCTGGTCGGGGGCATCGTCACGCACCGGGCCCAGGACCGTCAGTGGCTGCGGGACAAACAGCTCATCGCCTATCAAGAACTGATCAGCCACTACGCCAAGTTCACGATGATCATCAGCCGCGCCCATGCCGATCGACAGGGATGGGACTACGACTGGAGCGAGTGGAGCGCGACCCTGACCCGTGCCAGCCTGGTCGCCCCCGCGGCCGTCGCGGCGGAGATCGACAACTTCGGCAAGGCCATCGGCGCCTTCCTGGACCAGGTGGCGCGCGATCCGGCACGCGACCCGGCGCGTAATCCGTTGAGCCAGGAGGAGTTCGCCCAGGCCAACAGGGCGCCCGCCCAAGCACAGGTGCAGTTGGTCAACGCCATACGACGCTCACTGAGCAAAGATCAAAAGGCACTGCCCTTCTGGATAGGCGGATCTCTCGCGGGCAGTCCCGACGACACCTGATAGACGAGGCACCGCCGGAAAGCCCGTCCGTCGCCCACGATCGCACGGCGCATCCCGACGCTCATCAAGGATGAGAACACGCCCTTCACCGAACGTGACGGCTCCCCGTGATCGCTGCCAGAGCCGCGAAGTGGCCCCACCTCGGCTCTTGCGGTGAGACGGTTCCCGTGGTCTCCGGCAGGGGTGGTGCTGTGGATGTCTTTGCCCAAGCAAGAACTGTTCGACCGGATCCGGCGGGACAGCTGGCAGCGCCAGCTGTCGATCCGGGCTCTGCCGCGGAAGTACGGCGTTCACCGCCGGCTCGTACGCGAGGCGCTGTCCTCGCCGGTGCCCACGCCTTGCCGTCGGGGTGCGGACGTCACCTCGAATGGAGCCATACAAGAAGACGGTCGATGCCTGGCTGCGGGCTGATCTGGAGGCTCCGCACAAGCAGCGGCACACCGTGCGGCGGATCGTCGCCCGGATCGAGGAGGAGTTCGGCGAGGCGTTCTCCCTATCCCACGGTCCGGGACTTCGTCGCGGCCCGGCGCAAGGAGATGGCAGCCCAGGCGGGGGCTCCGGTCGATGCGTTCGTGCCCCGGCACAACGCGCTCGGTGCGGACGCCGAGGTCGACTTCGGGGACGTCTATGTGGACCTGGCCGGGCAGCGCACCCGCTGCTATCTGTTCGCCTTCCGCCTGGCCTATTCGGGCAAGGCTGTGCACCGCATCTTTCTCTGCACCAACCAGCGGCGTCGGGTGACCGGTTTGTCCGCTGGTGGGCTCATGACGGGAGAGAGCGCCCGTGCGCACATCTTCGCTCTCAGCTCCGCCTTGTTCGGAGACCGAACTCTATGGGCCGAGTACGGTCGGCGGTCGGCGGTCGGCGGTCGGCGGTCGGCGGTCGGCGGTCGGCGGTCGGCGGTCGGCGGTCGGCGGTCGGCGGTCGGCGGTCGGCGGTCGGCGGTCGGCAAGATCTTGGTTGACGGACCGTCAACTACGGTGCGCGGTCAGCAACCAGACGAGATCGACCACCGCGATCGCCCCCCAGATCCAGCAGACGACGGCGCTTCCGTCCGGCGCCAGCGCCGTGGCAAGTGCGCCGAATCCGACTGTGCCCAGCACTAGCCTGGTGCTGCGCCTCAATGCCAGCGACGCGCGCAGTGGCCCCGGTTCGACCAGCCTGTCGGCCAGGTAGGCGTCGAACGCCTCCGCGACCTGATCGTCGATCTCGTCCCGCATCTGGGCATCCAGTGATTCAGACATGGACGGCCACCCGCCGCACCGCAGTTGCCTGAACGGAAGCCACCACCGGCGGCCGCAGCGCGACGACAGCGCACAATGCCGCCAGGGGCAGTTCCAGCGTGCGGGCCAGCGCCGGCGAGATGACGACGTAGTACCCGGCTGTCATGACGTCGAACCAGGCGTCGACCAGTAACAACACGGCCGTCGCGATCGACGCCAGCGGCGCCCGGTGGTCACTACGCCGGACCAGTACCGCCGACGTCAGCAGACCGGCGATCTCCAACGCATCGAAGCCGACCCAGGCGACCCAGGCGACCCGCCAGTGCTGCGCCGGACAGGGGTCCGGCAGTGTCGTCCACAGCACCGCGAGCCACGGCACCAGCGCCAGCCCTGCGGCCAGTAACAGCCTCCCGACCAGGTTTTTTCGCATCTCGACCCCCGAGCGTCCCGGCGCCCGCTGGCGCCCTGTTGAACCAAAGTAGCGATTGCAGAGATATTCTGCAAACAATCTCTGCAATGACTGCAGAGAGTCTCTGCAGTACGCTGGGCGGCATGGTCGAGCGCCCCGAGAAGAGAGTGCTCACCGGCCCGGACCTCAAAGCCTTCTACAAGGCACTGTCCAACCCGGTGCGCCGCGACATCCTGAGCTACCTCGGCGAGCACGGCGCAGCGAACTCCACCAGCGTCGCCAAGGCCCTCGGCGAGAGCACTGGCACCACCAGCTACCACCTGCGCAAACTCGCCGACCTCAAGCTGATCGCTGAGATCGAGGAGCGGTCCACCGGCCGGGAACGCTGGTGGAAGTCACTCATGACGGACATCTTCACGCCGCCGGGCCTGGAGTTGACGGCCGACGAGCGCGAGGCCGCGGTGAAGATCGGCGCACTCAAGATGGCTCATGACCTGAACCTGGTCGTGAGCGCATACGCCGGGTACGACTCCTCCGCAGGCTGGAACCAGATCTACCGCGCCGGATTGCGGATGACGAAGGAGCAGGTCGCCACGTTCGTCGAGGAGTACCAGACGCTGCTGCGCAAGTATCTGACGGAGCCCGGTGACCACCCGCCCGGCTCACGGCACATGGCTGTACGCCTGGTGGTTGTGCCCGACGAAGGCCCCCGGCCCACCCTGCCGGCCGAGCCGGACGACGATTAGCGCCGCATCAGACGACAGGGTCCTGGTACCGAGGTCAGCCCAGGGCAGTGACGCCGTCCTCGCCTCGGCCGGCTTGGGCTCGCCGGCGTTCGGCCTGCTGTTTCTTGTCGGCGATGTGCCGCAGGCTCTCCTGCGAGCCGACGACCTCACCGAGCCACTGCATCCGCTGGGCCTCTCCCAGGCGCCGGCGGGTGTTGGTCTCGATCTCCAGCAGACGGGGCTCCTGGAACAGGTCCGGACGGAGCATCGGGCACCTGACACAGGCTTATCCGAACTACCCGGTTCACGGACCGGCGGGGCCGCTCGCAGGCGAGTTGCTGAAAGCAGTGGGCAACAATCTCGGCGCCCAGGAGTGTCCGGGCGTGTCGCGCCGCCGACTCCTGCCGGGTCGCCGTGAATGGGTGTCGTAGGACAGGGGAGAATGCCGGACATGGACGACGCCGACTGCGGTGCGGCGGCGGGCAGGGATCAGTCGAAGTTGAGGCGGCGTCCCCATTCGCTGCTCCAGCCACCACGCCAGACGGCCAGACCCGCGTAGGTGAAAATGCAGCCGACGCCGATGCCCCATCCCCGGCCTTCGTAGCGGATGGCGGCGTCCGCAAGGCGGTGCGGAGTCCATCAAGGGGGATCACGGTGAAGGTGTCGCTGCATTCGTCGGGGCAGTGCTGGACCTCGATCCAGCCTTTGCGGACGAAGGGCAGCAGCGGGGCGAGTTGCCGGTCCACCCAGGCAAGGCGCTCGGCGCCATCCAGGTCGTCCGGCGGATCCTCCCAGATGCCGAACGCCCCCGTGAGCATGCCGCTCGCCTCGGCCGCGCAGACCAGGACTTCGCGTTCCTCAACGCTCAGCTCGTCCCAGGCGGGAAGCGCGCTGGTGTCGGCAGTCGGATGTGCGCCGTCGAACCAGTGCTCGACCGAAACGACCCAACAAAGGTCGAGTCACGCGACCCATCGGACACGGCCTGGTCGTCACCCAGCGCGAGCAGTATCGCGAACTGCTCGCTGTTGGTTCCGGCACAACTGCGGACCTGCAACGGCGGATCCAACCAGCGATGGACGCTGAGCTGCCCCAGTGAGGGCCCCGCACCCAACGCCGGGGCGACATCCGACCGCCGCCCCCGGCGTGGCACCGCGCGACGCCTCGGCCTCCACCAGCCATCACGCCCCGTGCCCGATGGCGAACCGATTCCCGCGAGCTATCCTGTCGACCTGCGGGTGGGTTCTTGGGGAGCTGCATGAACATCGGGGAGATCGCTCGGCGCGCCGGCGTGTCACGCAGCACGGTGTCCTACGCGCTCAGCGGCAAGCGACCCGTCGCGAGCAGCACCCGGAGACGTATCCAGGACGTGATCAACGAGTTGGGGTATCGCCCCAACGCGACCGCGAGGGCCCTCAAGGAGGGCCGGACCCGGACGATCGGTCTCGTGATCCCGCCGGCGGGCAACCGGCTCACGCACATGCAGCTGGACTTCGTCGCCAGCGTGGTCGACGCCGCCGCCCGGGTGGACCTGGATGTGCTGCTGTCCCCTTCGGGCGGGGATCACGACCGTTCCTTCGAGCGGTTGGTCTCGGAGAGCCGCGTGGACGGTGTCATCCTGATGGAGATCCGCCTGGAGGACCCTCGTGTGGGTCGCCTGCAGGATGCCGGGCTGCCCTTCGTCGGCATCGGGCACACGGCCGGTGACCATCAGATGTCCTGGATCGACGTCGATTACGCCGGCTTGATCCAGCACTGCGTACGGCACCTCGCCGATCTGGGGCACCGCCGAGTGGCTCTGATCACTCGATCCCCCGAACTCATCGCGGCCGGTTACGGCCCGGCGCGCAGGGCCAGAGACGGTTTCGAGGCCGCCGTGGCGGAGCGCGGCCTCGACGGCATCGAAGTGCCTTGCGGGGACGACGCTCGCTCCGGCCAGGAATGCGTCGAGGCGCTCCTGCGCAGCCACCCGGACCTCACCGCTGTCACCACCATCAACGAGGCCGCCCTGCCCGGCATCCAGCGCGCGCTGGCGGACACCGGCCTCCAAGTGCCGTACGACTTCTCCATCACCGGAGTGGCGGCCAAGACCTGGGCCGAGGACTTCCGACCGCCGCTCACGGCGGCGGACGTACCGGCCCCGGAAATGGGCGAGAAAGCCGTTTCCTTGCTGGTGGAACGCATCACTGCGCCGGACACCCCACCTCGGCACATCCTGTTGACCCCCCCGATCTCGCTGCGCTCCAGCACAGCCGCCGCACCCACCGGACGGCAGGCGAGAGTCAACGGCGCTTCGCGCTGAGCCGGGCGGGTACGACGATCCCGTCCACAGGACGCCCTCGACGCCGACCGTTCCACAGGCCGAGTCCAGCCAGCCGAGCGCCCTCGCCCGGAGGCCAGCCGGTATCGCCCCTCCCGATCCAGGAGCCGGACCGTGCACGGGCCGAAGCACTTCCCGGTGCATCTGACGTGCGCCATCAGTGCAGGCCAGTAGTCATCGTGTAAGCGCACTGCGCTGACCTCAACCGCCGGCTCCGGGCCCTGCCGCCCCCGCGGAAGCGGCGGGGTTCGCCTGCGTCCTCGGCGGTCCACCCCAGCAGAGTGCCGGCCTCGGCGTACAGTGCGGCAGCGGCCGATGGCCATCCCACACCGGAGTGCGAGCGGATGCAGCAGGTGGTCCCTCCCTTCTTGGCTTCAACCGCCGCGTGGTGCCGGGCGGCCAGCCAGTCCGAGGGACCACAAATTCCGATGGCCTCGCCCGGTCACGCAATGAGGTGGTCGGGTGTAGTGAGAAGCCGGGTGGCGTCGACTGACAGCCGACCGCCAAGCATTCCTTCGCCCCGACCCATCGGCTGTGCGGCGACGCCTGCACCCAGCTCTTCGCACGGGGTCGCAATCGATGTTCGCCGCCGAGTCCTACATCGCCGTCGCCCCGACAGCGTAGGCCAGAGCTGGTCGTCGACGGTCAGGTCGTTCCACTGGACGACGGCGGCGCCGTTGCTGTTGGTCGACTGGGCGACGCCGCCGTTGAAGCCGCTGTTCACGTTCTTGGGTTTGTAATAGCCGTCGCCCGCGTCGGTGAGGGTCCACTTCTGCGAGTCGGCGATGGAGGGCGTGCTCTGAACGACCGCGGCTCCTGGGGTGGTGGAGCCGCTGCGGATGTCCAGGTTGAGGTTGCTGCTGACATTCTTGATGGTCCAGGATCCGCCGCCCGCGGACTGGAAGGTGAACAGCTGGCAAGGGCAGGCGGAGTTCTGCCACTGGTCGGCTGCCGTACCGGTGGCGTTGGAGGCGCCGGGGATGTCCAAGTGCTTGCCGCTGTTCTTGTTGACGAGGGTGTACTGCCCGGTGCCCAGTGGCGGCAGGGCGCTCTGGGCAAGGTTCCAGCGCTGGCAGGCGCAGCCGGTGTCGCTCCACTGAACGGCGGTGGTGCCGGTGGTGGTGGATGCGTTGGGGATTTCGAGGATTTTGCCGGTGCCGCGGTTGGCGACCGTGTAGCCGCCGGCCGGATGCGGAGCGACGGTCCATTCGTGGTCGAGGGTGCCGTTGTCGTCCCACTGCAGGATCTTGGCGCCGTTGGCGGTGGACTGGTTCTCCACGCCGAGGACCTTGCCGCCGGCCACGTTGAAGATCCTGAAGAAGCCGGAAGGCTGCTGCACGAAGCGCCACTGCTGGTCGGTGGCGTTGTCGGTGTTCTGCTGCGTGGCGTAGGCGCCGTCGGCGGTGGAGCCGCCCGCGATGCTCAGCATCAGGTCGCTGTTCGCGTTGGCCACGGTGTAGGTGGCACCGTCCGAGATGCCGCCGCCCAGGTCGATGGTGTCTGCCCCCGGATACCGGACCGCACGCGCCAGCCGAAGCGCGGCCGGGCCGAGTCCACGCCGAGAGGATCAGTGCGGTGTTCCATGGTCAGTCCCCATACCGCGCCACTCTCCGCGCGGTGGGGCTCTTCCGCCGCCGCACTCGTTCCGCCTCCCATGACACCGGCCCCTGACGACACGACACCGGCCGTCGCTGCCAGGACGGTTCGACGAGGTACTGCCGTGCTCTGTTCGCGGGACGGAATCCCATCGCGGACATCACTGACATCGCGGTCGGTGTCGTCTGCACGGTGCGCATCACGTCGTCGCCCGGAGCGGTGCGTCGTCGGCCGCGTGGGGCCGTGCCTGCCTCAGCGATCGAGCGGCTCGTATGCGAACCAGTCGAAGTGCACGGCCCCGGCGGCGGCGAACATTGCGATGATCCGGCCGGTGAAGCCGCCGGCGACCTCCGTGGACAGGTATTTGCCGTCCAACGTGGCGAGTTCGGCGAATGCGCCGTCCGGCTCCTCGATGCCGAGCGAGACGACATCGGGGCCGGTGCGTGCGTCGTTCACCGTGTGTGCGGCAGCCACCTCGATGCGCAGCACCACAGGTCCGGGAGGTGTCGGCCGAGATGCCACGACGGTGTTCAACGGGCCGATGCGGACGCGCACTTGCACCTTGCCGGGCGAGGCCTCGATGTCGTAATGGTGCTGTTCGTCGAGACGGACGGCCAGGCCGCCGTCTCCTTCCGTCACGTCGACCAAGGCCCTCACCCGGCAGGACAGATGTTGCTGCCGCCGGCCGACGAACGTCACGTCGGTGTCGTCGAGTGATCCGCCGCGGGCGTGCAGAGTGAGCCAGCCGGGCCGTTTCTTCGTAGTGCACACCTCCGGAGGTCGGTGCCGCAGCGAAACCCAGTGCGGGGCCAGTTCGCTCAGCTCGAAGTCGTCCCGGTCCGGCACGACGGCTTGCGGGCGCAGCGGCCAGGAGGGCGCGGGCATGGAGGACGACAGTTCACCGACGACCGGCCAGCCGTCGACCCAGTCGACCGGCACCAGAAACGTCTCCCGGCCGAGTACGTGCCATCCGGGGGTGCCACCGCCGGGCCGCACGCCGAGCAGGACCATCCACCACGAGTCGTCCGGTGCCTGCACCAGGTCCGCGTGGCCGGTGTTCTGGACGGTGTGGCCGGTGCCCCGGTGGGTCAGGATCGGGTTGGCGGGGCACGGCTCGAACGGGCCTGTGGGTGTGCGCCCACGGGCGATCGAGACGCTGTGGCAACGCTCGGTGCCGCCCTCGGCGATGAGCAGGTACCAGTAGTCGCCGATCCGGTAGAGGTGCGGTGCTTCCGGGGCCTTGGCGCCGGGGCTGCCGGACCAGAGCCGACGCGGCGGACCGAACGTCTCCCCCGTGTGGGGATCGATGCGGACCTGCCCGACTCCGGCGGTGGTGCACCAGCAGTTGCCGTCGTCGTCCCAGGCGAGGTCCGGGTCGATACCGTGCACGCCGGGCAGCCGGATCGGATCGGACCAGGGCCCGGCCGGGTCGGTGGCCGTGAACAGCAGATTGCCGTCACCGCTCACATTCGTGACGATCAGCCAGAAACGGCCGTCGTGATAGCGCAGTGTGGGCGCGTAGATCCCACCCGAAGACGGCGCGTCGAGCGGCAGGCGCAACTGACTCGGCCGGTCCAGAGCGTTCCCGATCTGGGTCCAGTGCACCAGGTCCCGACTGTGGAAGACGGGCACGCCCGGGAAGTATTCGAAGCTGGAGCAGGCCAGGTAGTAGTCCTCCCCCGCCCGGCAGACGGACGGATCGGGATGAAAGCCGGGGATCACGGGGTTGCTGATGGTGCTGCCCGTCTCGGACATGCTCGACACCCTCATCGAGTCCTTTCACGTTTTCGGCCGCACGGTGGAAACGTCGGCGGAGAGTCTGGGGGCCGCTGGTTCAGCGGGCGGGGTGGAGCTGGACGACCACGATGGAGTAGGCCGGTACGGTCTGGCGGGTCGCGCTGCCCGCCGTAGTGGAGCCGATGGACGTGGCGTTCTTCAGGTACGAGTACACGGTCGGGGTGGCGGAGGAGGGGGTGAACCCGCTGTAGGACAGGGTGACGGTCGCGTCGTTGGCGGGGTCCTTGTTGATGAGCATGACGCTCAAATCGCCGCCTGCCCGTCGCACGGCGTGTGCGGAGACCAGCGGTGTCGAGCCGGTGGCCCGGACCAGCGTGTCCCCCGGCGCACCCAGCTTGGTGATCATCCGGGTGCCGTAGTAGGGCGGGAAGGGCGTGTTCAACGGCGGCTCGCACGAGGCACCGCTGGATAGTATTCCTCCGTCGTCGTAGTCCGAGGCACCTTCGACCGTCGTCACGTGGCTGCAGTCCGTGCCGTTGTGCAGGTTCCACCAGTCGACGGTGAACGCGCCGTTCTCCATCCAGGTCAGGTACTCGTCCGGCGCGAACAGCCCGTTCGGGGAGGTGTTCTTGTAGGCGTTGGCGTTGACCTCCGTCACCGCGATGCCCACGTTGGGCGCGTTGCTCCCGGCGTACTGGTTGATCAGCGACCGCAGCGTGGCGGCCATGTTCGGGATCTCGGCCTGGGGCTTGCCCAGCAGGTCCGACTGGCTGCTGCCGATCGGGTAGTGGTGCGCGATCACGAAGTCGACCTTCGATCCGGCGATCGACATGACCGTGTGGTTCCAGTCCATCGAGTCACCGGGCCCGGTGATGCCGTCCGGCCACGCCCCCGGGGTGGTCAGCACCGCGCCGATCTTGATGGTCGGATCGACGGCCTTCATGGCCGTGGCGTACTGCACGAGGTTGGTCGCGTACGTCGTGGCGGCCTTACTGGCATGGTGGTCGGTTTCCCACGTCGCGCCGTACAGGCCGTTGCCGTAGACCTCGTTGCCGATCTCCCAGTACTTCACGCCGTAGCCCTTGGTCACGTTGGCGTACCGCACCCAGGCCGCAGCCTCGTCGGCCGTGCCCGATCCGTAGTTGGCAGTGATGATCGGCTGCGCGCCGGTGGCGCGAACGGTGCCCATGAAGGTGTCGAACTCCGTGTTGGGCGCGACGTAGCCGCCCTCGACGGTGTGCGTCTGCCAGTGGTAGCCGTCGGCGTAGCTGCCGCCCGGGTAGCGGACCATGCCGGTGCCGGCGTCCTTGAGCAGCCCGGGAACGGCGGGGTGGTTCATGTTGCCGTCGTAGACCGCGACGTTCATGCCGACGCCGGTGGCCGGGATCTTCGCCAGCGCGCGGCCCATGTCGACCGACACCGACGCGGTGACCGCGGCGGCAGTGGCCGACGCCGACGGCGGAGCAGCTGTGCCGGAGCCGGCCGTGGCCAGCGACACAGCAACGGCCGGCCCGATCAAGCGGGCGCGGTACCTGTTGATCAACCTGCGCATGAGCTCCTCCGACGGAATGACGACCGAGGCAGGCGGAATCGAGACGGGCAGCACGGTCAGCGGGCTGCCCGTTGGCCTGGTACCGCTGCCCGTGCGAAAGTTTCGTCACTAGAGCCGGATAGTTTCCAGCGGAGGCTATCGACGGGCACCCCAGTGGTCAATGGCCCCGCAAGCCTCTTCCCACGCGGAACGCGTCGGACGCGCCAGGCGCCAGGCGCCAGGGCAGCCGACGCGCCGCCTGCCGCGGGCGTCAACGCGGTGGGTGACGTGGAGATCGGCCCTGCGAAATCAGCTCTTGGGCGGTGCCGTGCTGTCCCGGACCGTCAGGGTCGTCGCGATCTCCAACCCAACCTGGGGCGCCTCCTCGCCGCGACCGAGCGTGAGCGCGAGCTCGGTCGCGGCTGCGGCCATCTCGGTCAGGGGCTGGTGGACGGTGGTCAGGGGCGGGTCCACCCAGGCCGCGACCGGCAGGTCGTCGAAACCGACGACGCTCAGGTCGTCGGGGATGCGCAGGCCGGCCTCGCGTGCCGCCTGGTAGACGCCGAGCGCCTGCAGGTCGTTGGCGGCGAAGATCGCGGTCGGTCGGTCGGGTTGGGTTAGCAGGGAACGTGCCACTACGCAGCCGTCCTCCTGCGTGAGCGGCGCGTGCACGACCAGTTCCGGGTCGACCGGCAGGCCCGCGGCCTGCATCGCGGATCGGTATCCGTCCATCCGGGCGCAGCAGTACAGCTGATCCTGAGGGCCGCCGATCATGGCGATGCGCCGGTGCCCGAGTTCGGTGAGGTGGCGGGTCGCGGCCCGGCCGCCGGACCAGTTGGTGGCGCCCACGAACGGAACGTCGTCCGGCAGCTCCGTGGCGGGATCGAAGACGACGAACGGGATGCCTTTCGCCTTCAGTTGCGCGCGCTCGGCCTCGGAGAGCTGGGCCACGGACAAGACGCAGTTCGGACGTCGGAAGACGGTGTCGTCCCAGGTGGGCGGGTCGGTTTCGTGCAGCCCGAACTCGGACACCATGACGCCCACGCGATGCCGGCGGGCCACCCGCTCGACGCCGCGGATGATCTCGATCGCCCACATGTGCTTGAGCTCGCGGAACACGAGTTCCACGACGTTGTTCCGGTTGGCGCCCGTGGGCCTGTGGTAGCCGTACCTGTTGACCAGTTCCTCGACCCGCGCGCGCGTGTCCGCGGAGACCCCCGACTTGCCGTTGATCACCTTGGACACGGTCGGGACCGAAACCCCCGCCGACTCGGCGATGTACGCGATGGTGACCGGCCGGGAAGTGTCGCCCTGCCCGCCGTCCTTGTCCACCGGCCCGTCAACTGCATGGTCCGCCAAGGTCGCCTTCCCGATCATCGAACCGCTCGCGCCCGGCCAAGGGCCTGACGCGTGAGCCGGTTGAGCAGTGGCGTATGGGTGCGCCACGGCCATTCTCGCATCTCTTACCGACGAACCTGTGGCCTCGGACCCATCTTCATGTTAATTTCTCCGCCGCATGCAGCGAAACTTTCCTTCACCGCTCGCATTCCGGCCGCACTCCGGCCGAGCCCCGCACCGTCCGGCATGGACGATCCGTCGACGCTGTGGCCTCCGGCACGGACGGCCGGCGAAGTCCCGGTCTCCCCGCGCAGCGAGCCGGCCTTGGCTCATCCCGGACTCCCTTGACCTCGCGCGGGCGCGATTCCTGTCCGCATCGGTGATGTGACGTATCCATCGGCATCCGTGGTGGTGATCGGGGCGCCGTCCTGGCCCGCCGTCATGGAGCGCGGGAGCCCCGGCGCCTTGCCGGGCGTCCGCATGGACGACGCGGTCGGCACATCGAGCAGTCCATGACGTTCTCGCTGCTCAGAGCTGGTGAGCCGGGTCGGCATCCCTTCGTCCGTGCCGGTCCGCTCCTGTCCTTGCGTCCCGAACGCGTCCCGAATCCGCCGTTGGACAACAACCGTCCGACCATGCCGGGCGGTCGCCCCAGCTCGGAAAGGGGTCATGAACCCGCCCGCAGCGGATTCCCCTTCCGACACGCAGAGGCTCCGCCCCGGTGCTCGGGGCAGAGCCTCTGTGGCCGTCGCCACCGTGTCCGCGCAGAGCGTGTCCGAGCTCGCTCTGCCGGTTCCGGTTGGAGCACCGGTCGGCCGGGAGCCTCAGGACCGCGAGGCCGCGTGATCCTCGACGACCAGTCCCGCAGGTGCCGAAACCGACTCGATCCGCCCGTCGGAGCCGATGGTCACGTCGAGCCGTCCTCCCCCGACGGTGAGCCCTTGGAGGGTGAGTGCGCCGACGGGGAGTGGGCCGGTCGGCCGGAGGTGGAGGCGGCCGGCGGGTACGTCGGGTTCCAGCCCGGTCAGCGCGGTCATGAGGGCGATGGCCGATGCGGCCGACCAGGCCTGTGGCCTGCAGGCGGCCGGGTAGGGGACCGGGGCGGGGGTGTCGGCGCGTGTGTCGCCGCCCCACAGTTCCGGCAGCCGGTAGTCGAAGGCCGGCGCCGCGTCGAGGATGCCCTCGATGAGCCGGGCGGCGGCTTCGGGATGTCCGGTGCGGGCGAGGCCGGTGACGGCGATGGCGGTGTCGTGCGGCCAGACGGCGCCGCAGTGGTAGCGCAGCGGGCCGAAGCCGCCGGACCGGGACGACATCGTGCGCAGTCCGTAGGCGTCGGACATGTCCGGGGCGGCGAGTCGTGCGGCGACGGCGGCGGTCTCGTCGGCGTTGAGGATGCCGGTGGCCAGGAGGTGGCCCATGTTGCTCGTGACGGAGTCGACGGGGCGGCCCGAGCCGTCGAGTGCCATGGCGGGGTAGGGCCCGTGCCGGTCGGAGACCCAGAACCGGGCGCGGAACCGGTCGGCGAGGTCGGCCGCGAAGGTCCGCCAGTGTTCGCCGTCGGGCAGTCCGAAGGCGTCGAGGAGTGCCGCCCCGGCGAGGGCCGCCTCGTAGGCGTAGCCCTGTACTTCGGCGAGAGCCAGGGGAGCCTCGGCGAGGCGACCGTCGGCGAACCGGGCGGCGTCCGCGGAGTCCTTCCAGCCCTGGTTGGCCAGGCCGGTGCCGGTGTGGTCGATGTAGGAGAGGAACCCGTCACCGGCCCGGGCTGCGGCGTCGATCCAGCCGAGGGCCGCCTTGAGCGCGGGCAGCAGCGGTTCGATGTCGGCGGCGGGCAGGCCCCAGCGCCATGCGTCGTGGAGCAGGCAGATCCACAGGGGGGTCGCGTCGACCGTGCCGTAGTAGACCGGTGGCAGGCGAAGGCCCATGCCGTCGTCGAAAACCCCGCGCCGCATCTCGTGGAGGATCTTGCCCGGCTCTTCCTCCGCCGCCGGATCGGTGCGGGTGCCCTGTTGGGCGGCCAGGGTGCGCAGGGTGCCCAGTGCGAGGTCGGTGCCCAGGGGCAGGAGCATCCGTGCGGCCCACAGACTGTCCCGGCCGAAGAGCGTGAAGAACCACGGGACACCCGCGGCGAGGAAGGTGTCGCCGGGCGATGCGGCCGTCGCCATGCGCAACGCGTGGAGGTCGTCCAGGCTCTGCGCGACGAGGGCGGGCAGGCGGCGGTCGTCCGCGGTGACATCCGGACGCTGCCAGGTGGGCCGGAAGTCTGCGGCCGTGACGACCGCGTCGGGTTCCGAGACGTCGACGGCCAGGTGCAGGTCGGTGCTCTCGCCGGGCTTGAGCGTGAGGGTCCAGGTCAGCGTGGAACGCTCGGCGTCGGGCGTCGCGCCGGGGGCGCTGACGGCGACCTCGACGGCCCCGTCGCCCCAGTGCAACACGCCGTCGCCGGAGGACAGTTCGCTCGTCGGCTTGGCGGGAGACCGGGGCGCCAGGCCCGCCTTGGTGTGATCCAGTGTCACGAGGTCCCCGGCGACTTCGACCCGGACGGCGAGATGCACCGGCGTCGTCGCGGTGGATCGGACGGTGAGCTGTTCGGTGAGCCCGCCGGGAGTGACGGTGCGCCGTCGGTCGACCCGGACGGTCGGGTCGGGAACGGCGTCGCCGAGCGCCTGGGCCAGGCCGACGAAACGGCTGCGGCCCGGTCCGTCCGTCGCGTTCATGACCGCGACGACCGGCAGCCAGCCCTCGCCCGCGCTCTCGGCTGAGCCCCCGCCATCGCCGCCGGCAACGGAAGGGGCCTCCCCGGGATGCTCGCCGGACGGTGCGACATCGGGGCGCAGCGTCACGCGCAGCAGGCTCACCGCGCGTACGTCGGCGTGGAAGAGCCCGTGCACGGCGGCCCCGGGTGCGGCGGCGTCGAGGTTGCCGTCCGGCCGGGACAGGACGACCGTCGGGGCGGCGAGGGTGACCGAGAGGTCGTGCAGGAGCGGCTGCCGCTCGGGTGAAGTCATGGAAGCTCCGTCCGGTGCCCTCGTGTCTCGTGGGCGGTTTGTGAGGGCGATTCGTGACTGCGCCGACTCTTGACAGCCCGGGCGCCGATCGCCACAGTAACCCATTGGAACGCTAAATTTAACGTTCAAATCCAAGCGGACGGCGACGCACCGCGGTGCCGCAACGGCGGATACGCTGCGGCGCAGTGAACTTGTGGAGGTGGCATCGCGATGGCGCGAGTAACACTCGAGAGCGTGGCGCGGCATGCCTCCGTGTCGACACAGACCGTGTCCAACGTCATCAACGCTCCGCACCGGGTGCGACCGGAGACCCTGGCCCGCGTGCAGGCCGCCATCAAGGAACTCAACTACCGCCCGAACCAGGCTTCACGGACGCTGCGGACCCGGCGTTCACGTCTGATCGGCGCCCGCATCGAGCCGCTGCGCGATGGCGTCAACGGCGCCGTCCTGGCCCAGTTCCTCCAGTCGCTGACCGCCCGTACCCAGGAGGCCGGCTATCGGGTCGTGGTGTTCACGGCGACCGACGACGACCACGAGTGCTCCCTGTACGAGCAGCTTCTCGACGATCACGACCTCGATGCCTTCGTCCTGCACGCCACTCACGCCGGCGACCGCCGGACGGCGTGGCTGACCGAGCGCCGGGTGCCCTTCGTGACCTTCGGCCGGCCCTGGGGGGCTGAACCCGAGGCCCCTGAACGGCATGGCTGGGTCGATGTCGACGGCGCGCAAGGGACTCTTGCCGCGACCCGGCACCTCATCGAGACCGGCCACCGGCGGATCGCCTTCCTCGGCTGGCCGGAGGGTCTGGAGGTAGGTGACGACCGGCGCGGCGGCTGGTCCGCCCTCCTCGCCGTGTCCGGGATCGACACCCCTGCCGGCTACGACGCGGGCGTCCCCGACGGGCTCGACACCGGCCGTGAGGCTGCCGCGGCGATGCTCGACCTGCCCACTCCACCGACCGCGATCGTCTGTGCGAGCGACTCGCTGGCCCTCGGGGCCTGGACCGAGATCACCACGCGTGGACTGCGTCCGGGGGCCGACGTCGCGGTGGTCGGCTTCGACGACTCCCCGACCGCAGGGGTCGTCGGCCTGAGCAGCGTGGCACAGCCCTACGACGAGGCCGCCGCCGCCTGCCTGCGGATGCTCCAGGAACTGCTGGCGACTCCCGAACCCCCGGCCATCCCGCCCGCCCCGGTCCTGCTGCCGCCCCGGCTCGTCGTCCGCGCGAGCGGCTGAGCCGCACCGCCGCACCCGAACCTTCTCCCCCTGCCAAGCGGCTCAGCCCGCTCGGCCAACACCCGCGATCCCGCTCACAGCCCCACTGCGGCGACGGGATGCGGTCCCCTCCACCACCGGCGCGTCAAGCCGGCCTGCACAAGGAGATTTATCATGAGAAATCCGCGTACTCGCTGGGCTGTTGGTGGCGTCGCCCTGCTGTCGCTCAGCCTGTCGGCCTGTGGTGGCAGTGGGTTCGACGACAAAGACAAGGCGGACAGCCAGGCGTCGTCGGGCCCCGCGTCGATCAAGGTCCTCGTCGCCGCCAGCGGCGACGCCGAGATGAAGGCAGTCACGGACGCGGCCAGCGCATGGGGGACGAAGTCCGGCAACAAGGCGACCGTCACCCAGGCACAGAACATCGACCAGCAGCTCGGCCAGGGCTTCGCCTCGAACAACCCGCCGGACGTCTTCTACGTCGACGCCGCTCGCTTCGCGACGTACGCGAGCGCCGGCAGTCTCGAACCGTACGGCGACAGTTTCGAGGGAAAGGACGACTTCTACCCCGCTCTCCGGCAGGCCTTCACCTACGACAGCAAGCTCTACTGCGTCCCCAAGGACTTCTCCACGCTCGGCCTGCAGATCAACACCACGGCGTGGGCGAAGGCCGGCCTGACCGACGCCGACATCCCCACCACGTGGGAGCAACTGGCGTCCGTGGCGAAGAAGCTGACGACGAGCAAGCAGGTCGGCCTCGCACTCGGCGACACGCGCGACCGGATCGGCGCCTTCATGGTCCAGGCCGGCGGATGGGTGACGAACAAGGACGCCACCAAGGTCACCGCGGACTCCCCCGAGAACCTCAAGGCCCTGAAGTTCGTCCGGTCGCTGCTCGCCGACGGCTCGGCCAAGTACCCCAAGCAGCTCGACTCCGGCTGGCCGGGCGAAGCCTTCGGCAAGCAGAAGGCCGCCATGACGATCGAGGGCAACTGGATCGCCGGCGCCATGAAGAGCGACTACCCGGGCGTCAAGTACAAGACGGTCCCGCTGCCGGCCGGTCCCGCCGGCAAGGGCACACTCGCCTTCACCCAGTGCTGGGGCATAGCGGCCAAGAGCAAGCACAAGGCCGCGGCCATCGACTTCGTCAGGGCGATGACCTCGAAGAACGCCGAGCTGACCTTCGCCGAGGCGATCGGCGTGATGCCGTCGCGGCAGTCCGCCCAGGCCGACTACGTCGCCCAGTTCCCGCAGGACAAGGCGTTCATCGACGGCGCCGCGTACGCCCAGGCCCCGGTGAACGTCGCGAAGATCGACCAGGTGCTCGCCGACTTCGACACCGGCCTTCAGTCACTGCCCGACGCCGACCCGAAGCAGATCCTCGCGCGGCTTCAGAAGAACGCGCAGGCGGTCGTAGTCCAGTAACCCGGGACCACCCGCACCACCCGGACGCGAACAAAGCGAGAGTGAACCTGCGATGAGTGAACCGAATCCCGGGCCCGCACAGGGCCCGGGCAGCGGCCCGGAGGCGGCCCGGACTGCAGCCGCCGCAAAGGCCCGCAGGGGCCGAGGCCGCCGTGACCGAGCCCCCCGCGGCGGTATCCGAGGCCGGGAAGGTCTCGCCGGCTGGCTGTTCGTCTCACCCGTCCTCGTCGTACTCGGACTCTTCCTGGTCGTGCCGATCCTCATGGCGCTCTGGGTGAGCCTGTCCGACTGGAACGGCCAGGGCAGCCCCTTGTCCTCAGGCGTGCACTTCGTCGGCGGGCAGAACTACGCGCCGCTGGTCACCGAGCCCGGTCTGACGCAGAGCGACTTCATGATGAGCCTGCGCAACAACGGCTACTACGTGCTCTTCGTCGTCCCGCTGCAGACCGCGCTCGCGCTGGGCCTGGCGCTCCTGGTCAACGGACGACGCCTGAAGGGCAAGGGATTCTTCCGCACCGCTTACTACTTCCCGTCGGTGACGAGCTCGGTCGCGATCTCGGTCGTCTTCCTGTTCATCTTCTCCTCCAGCGGTGTCGTCAACGCCCTGCTGGCGAAGATCGGAGTCGACGGACCGGCCTGGTTCGCCGATCCACGCGGCATCGTCCATCTCGCCCTCGGCACCTTCGGTGTGAACAACGACGCGCCGCCGTCCGCACTCGTCGACACCACCGTGGGTGGTCTGTCCCTGTGGGACTGGCTCTCCGGCCCCAGCGTGGCCATGTGCGCGATCATCACCCTGGTCGTGTGGACGACGGCGGGCACGTTCATGCTCATGTTCCTCGCCGCGCTCCAGGACATCCCGCTCGAGGTCGAGGAGGCCGCCGAGATCGACGGCACCGGGCGCTGGCAACGGTTCCGCCACGTCACACTGCCCATGCTCAAACCGACCCTCTTCCTCGTCCTGACCCTCGGACTCATCGGCACCTGGCAGGTCTTCGACCAGATCTACGTCATGACCCGGGGCGGACCGGGCAAGACGACGATGACTCCCGCGTTCCTGTCGTACCAGTCCTCGTTCATCGACAACGAGTGGGGACAGGGCAGCGCCATCGCCTTCATCCTCTTCGCAATCATCGTCGCGATGACGCTCCTCCAGCGGTTCGTGCTGCGCGACAAGGACGAGGCCCGCGCCAGGGCCGCCACACGGCGCGCGGCGAAAGCGGCCCGCTCCGGGTCCGGCCCTGCCACGGAGGCGACCTGATGACCCGGACCGCCGCGACGGCCCACCCCGCCCGACCCGGAACCGGCGCAACCGCGCCCACCACCGCAGCCGCCCCGGCGGCCACAGCCGACGTCCACAACAGAGGCACGCGATGAGCCCACAGCACAAGCTCGCCGACGCAGACAGCGCAGCGCACGCAGACGACACACCCCCAACCCGCAGCGCAGGCAAGCGCACACGCCACGGCAGCGGTCTCACCCGTGCGCTCGGCTACACCGCCCTCGTCGCCATCGCGCTCCTCTACATCTACCCGTTCCTCATCCAGCTCGCGACGAGCTTCAAGACCGACGCGGACGCCACCGGCCACCCGCTGTCCTTGTGGCCGCAGCACTTCACGACAGCAGCGTTCAGCCGACTCGCCGAAGCGGACTATCCGCGTTGGTTCGCCAACTCCGTCGTCGTCTCGCTCTTCGTCACCGCGGGCCGCGTGTTCTTCGACTCCCTGGCCGGATACGCACTGGCCCGGCTGCGCTTCCGCGGCCGGGGCGCACTGTTCGCCGCCGTCATCGCCGTCATGGCCGTGCCCGGCGTCGTCCTGCTCATCCCGAAATTCCTCGTCCTCAACCAGCTCGGGATGTACGACTCCTACTCGGGCATGATCGTCCCGCTCCTCGCCGACGCCGCGGGGGTGTTCATCATGAAGCAGTTCTTCGAGTCGATCCCCGTCAGCGTCGAGGAAGCAGCCCGGATCGACGGCGCGAACACCTTCCGGATATTCTGGTCCATCGTCCTTCCGATGGCCCGGCCGGCCCTCATCACCCTGACGATCCTGTCGTTCCAGGGATCGTGGAACGAACTGCCGCACTTCATCGTGTCCCGGCAGAGCCCGGAACTGAACACCCTCACATCCGGGGTCGCCTCACTCGTCTCCGGCCAGCTCGGCCTGGGCAACCAGTACCCGATCAAGCTCGCGGCGACCCTGCTCATGACCATCCCCGTGGCCCTGGTGTTCTTCGCCTTCCAGCGGCACTTCGTCCGAGGCGGGACGGCAGGCGCGACCAAGGGGTAGCCGGGCGAGGCACCCGAAATCCGTTGTGATCAATGCGCGGGCGGTGTGGACCACGCACCCCCTCCGACAGGACCGAGCCACATGAACAACCCGCCCCCCACGAACGACGTCACAAGGGACGCCGCGACCGACTCCTGGTGGCGCACCGCGGCCATCTACCAGGTGTACATACGCAGCTTCGCCGACGGCGACGGTGACGGAACCGGCGACATCGCCGGCCTCCGCTCCCGCCTGCGGTACCTGGCCCACCTCGGTGTCGACGCGATCTGGATCAATCCCTGGTATCCGTCCCCGCTGGCCGACGGCGGCTACGACGTCTCCGACTTCCGCGACATCCACCCCGCCTACGGCACACTCGACGAGGCCCGGAAGCTGATCACCGAGGCCCACGAGCTGGGCCTGCGGGTGATCCTGGACATCGTCCCGAACCACACGTCCCACCAGCACGCCTGGTTCCAGGAGGCGCTGGCGGCGGCACCCGGCTCGCCGGAAAGGGAGCGGTTCGTCTTCCGCGAGGGGAGGGGGGAAAACGGCAGCGAGCCCCCCAACGACTGGCACGCGGCCTTCGGCGGCCCCACCTGGACCCGCACGGCGGACGGCCAGTGGTACCTCCACCTCTTCGCCCCCGAACAGCCCGACCTGAACTGGGACAACGGCGAGGTCCGGGCCGAGTTCGAGTCGATCCTGCGCTTCTGGTTCGATCTGGGCGTCGACGGCTTCCGCATCGACGTCGCCCACGGCATGGTCAAGGACCCGGCCCTCCCGGACCTCGGCCTGCCAGAGTTCTCCGTCATCGCCGGCGAGGGCCAGGACAACCACCCGCACTGGGACCGCGACGGTGTCCACGACATCTTCCGCAGCTGGCGGGCCATCGCAGACAGCTACCCCGACCCCCGCGTCTTCGTCGCAGAGGCCCACGTGCGCCCCGGCCGCATGCCCGACTACCTCCGCCCCGACGAACTCCACACCGCCTTCAACTTCGACTTCCTCAAGTGCGCCCTGGAGGCGGACAAGTTGAGGGAGGTGATCGACCGCACGATCACCGATCTGGCGAGAGTCGGTGCCCCCGCCACCTGGGTCCTCTCCAACCACGACGAGACCCGCCACGTCACCCGCTACGGCCGCGCCCACACCGGCGTGACGACCCCGACGCGCGACCAGGGCCACCCCACCGACCTCGCCCTCGGCACCCGCCGAGCCCGAGCGGCGGCCCTGCTGATGCTGGCCCTGCCCGGAGGCGCGTACATCTACCAGGGCGAGGAACTCGGCCTGTACGAGGTCGAAGACCTCCCCGAATCGGCCCTTCAGGACCCCACCTGGGAACGCTCCGGCCACACGATCCGAGGCCGCGACGGCTGCCGCGTCCCCCTCCCCTGGACCGGCGACACCCCACCCTTCGGCTTCGGCACGTTGGTGTCCGCCACGCCCTGGCTCCCCCAGCCCGACGACTGGAAGTTCTACACCGCGGAAGCCAACCAGGCCGACCGCAACTCCATGCTCCAGCTCTACCGCTCCGCCCTGCGCCTACGCCGCACCCACTCCGACCTGCGGGGCGAGGAGTTCCGCTGGCTGGACAGCCCGGCCGGCACGCTCCTCTTCGAACGTGGCAACGGTCTGCTGTGCGCGATCAACCTCTCCGACCGGTCGATCCCGCTCCCCGACACCGGCAGCCTCCTCCTCGCCTCAGTGCCTCTTGGCAAGGACGGGATGCTGCCGCCCGACACCGCGGTCCTGCTGCATCTGGACTGACAGACGGCGAGGAGACCACTGCGGCCGACCTCCCCCGCGCGCCCGGTCGCGCCCGCATACGCCAGGGCCTGTCCGGTGTTCACTTCCCGCCGACCGGACGGGCCCTGGTCCATCTTTGGGAGCCCGCGGGAGTTGCCGGGGACGAGGACGGGCCGGCGTCGGTTCTGCTTCTCTCCCAAGGCTGTGCGGAGCCGAATTGGAACGCGGTAGCGGCCTCGCACCGCGCGCAGCTTCTGCCGCCACCGCGTCTCCCGCGTTTGGGGAGCGGGGTGAATCCCCCGGTCCCGGGGGTGCGTTGGACGAATTCCATGACGCTGGTGGAGGTCTTGACGCTCTGCGCGTCGATCACGCAGGCCGACGCTGGGCGTCCCGCCCCTCCTTCTCCCGGTCGAGTCCCCGCATCAGGCCGCTGAGCTGGGTGGACACCCCGCTCTTCTGCCGTTTCGCGAGGTATCCGTAGACCGTTTCCCAGGGCGTTCTGTGGAATGAAGGATGTCAAGTGGTGTGCTTGTGGATCACGCCGAGATAGAGGCGTTCACGATGGGGCACATGGTCGTCACGGCCAGGCGTGACGAACACCGCGCAGACGTTGGCGGGTTGGGTAAGGATGCTGGATTGCTCTCCGAACGTGAGGCGGTCGTTGACGTCGTGGCGGCAGTCGACTGCGTCAAGGCCATCGATCAGGTCTTCTCGGAGCACTGTGGACGGGTAGGACTCCGAGTCTGGCAAGACGAGGGGCGGCAACTTGGTCGTCGAGCCCGGCCGGAGCATGATCCAGATTCCGCTTACAAGGCGTTGGGTGATGACCAGCTCCAGGCCGTTCCAAGCGTAGGGGTAGCCGTCGATGTCCGGTCTCAACCGGATAGCGGGGTGCGGGCGTCCCGGACCCAGGAGATCCTCGGCCTCGGTCAGCGGCATGCCGCAGTGAAGCGGGCCGATACGGCCGGTCCGGGCGAAGTCGACGAGCACGTTCATCAAGGTCACGACGGTGACTCTGGCACCTTCTCGTGCCGGCCCACACCTGGATAATCCACACAGAGGCATGAATGACCGGGATCGGTGATCCAGCCGCTGTCAGGCCCCGCCGACACTTCCGTCCCGGCGGGGCCTCCGACATCCGTGATCTTGCGCTGTTCGTCACGCCGGCAGGAGGCTTGATCTGTGAATGGGAGAATCGACAGTCCGAATGCCCTTCGCTGCGGACGGCTCCCTCAGGAGACCCCTTGACGTACATTGATCCCCAGAAGCGTGCAAATGCTGAAGAAAATGGCATTCCACACGCTCCAGAAGAAGTCATCGCCGAGTGGCACGCACTGGCGGAGACGGTATGCCGAGAGCTGCAACACGCCGGTCTCCCCGCTTACGTGCAACACCCCAACACCCTGGCCGACAGGCAGGTCGGCGCGCGCGTTTCCGTCGACACCATTGAGGGTCCGGCAGGCGGCGTCCACGTCAGCTGGAACGCCGGTGAATCCCTGACCGAGGCTGTCCTCGAATTCATGGAGCCGGACAGGCTCGATCTCCGGGAACCTGTGATCGAGCACGGTGCGCGAGTCGGTTCACTCATGGACGAGACGATCAAAAGCGTGCTCACGCTTGCCGGTTTCCGCACCCGTGACGCGGTCGAACTCAACGACCTGGCCCCGGGAACCTACGTCGCGGGCCGCCGGCCGAGACAGTGGTTCATCGAGTACATCCTCACAGAGGGTGTACTCGGTCTCATCGCCGCCATCCGTTCCCCCGATCCGAGGGGGGACGATTCCGGTGAGCCGGCCGGTATCAGCGTGGAGGGCAAGGCACGACTCACCGGACGGGGCATCCGGATCGTGCAGGACGGTCTGCACCGTCTGGCGGACGACGACCGGCAGGAATTCGCCCGCGTCTTCCGCAGGCTGGCTGGAGCGATGCACAGCCAGGACATGGTGTACAGAGGCTTCTGGAAGGCAGACCGGTCGCTGCTGGAACTTCCCGACGAACTCTGCCTCCCTGCGCAGGAACCGCCGGCCGTAGCCGGTCATTCGGTGACCCGGCCTCAAGTGCTCGCGGCCGCGTACATGGCTCTGCTCGGCAGTATCGCGCCGGCCGGCGAGGACACCGTCGACGACGATGACGCCGTCAAGATCACCGAAGCGTGGACGGGGACCCTGCTGAGGCGGATGAACCAGGCGCCTGACGAGGACCGGCATGAGCTGATCCGCCTCTTCCGGGAGGCCGCCCGCGAGGAGACCGACCCCGCGCACCAGGCGTTCGCCTCCGGTTTCCCGGAGGCCATCGGTTTGGTCGAGGAGGGCGAGGGAGCGACGGGCGCCTGATCAGGTGATCCGGCCATCGGCCACCGGGATGAACGCCCAGTCCGTGGACGTCCGGCCGCCGTCCGGCTGCCGTCCGGCGACGTCTCGGCCGCCGGCGCCGGCGAGAACATGACCGCGATCGGCCTGCCGGCCGTGTCCAACGGCACCACCTCGCTGAGCCTGCCGGCCCAGCGCATCACCACCTGTGTCCTCCGCGCCGGTGTTTGAGCAGACCACCCTCCCCACGTCCTTCTCACGGGCGCCGCATGCGCCCAACCCCACCCGGGGTCACCGTCACCTACTCAGACCGGCGTCTGCGCGCCGCACCGCTTCGGCGACCCGTCCGCCGCCCGTCACACGGCCGGCGGGCGGCCGGCGCGAGAAGGGCATCCGGCCCGCCGTGGGCAACCGCGCCCTGCGCATCCGAACTGGACGGCCCGGCGCCGGCTTTCCTGGACGGCGCCGACGGCAACGGGCTGCAAGCGCTGCTGCTCCGCACAGGGCCGAGACCACGGCGTGCGACGCCTTGAGCCCGTCCTCGCAGGCCTCGACCGCATCGGCCTGTTCTGGACCTACCTCGGCCCGGACGGCGGGAGTGACCGACGGCGGTCGCCGGCTCGGTGGCGAGGGTGTCGGTCAGCACGGCAAGGTCCTCGGCAAGCGGATGGCGGGACCCACCGCTGCGGAGACCCGCCGGTGAACGCGAACGACGTCGGCCGGTCCGTCTCCATAAAAGGCGTACCCGGCGAAGACGCAATTCCCTCACCCTGCCGGCCGGCAGCCGCGATCGTCGACAGACCCTGCGGCATAGTCCGAGGTCAGTCGGTACACGCCCGCCCGGGGCGCGGTCAGCCGGGTCCACGGGCCGTCCGCGCTGACGCACGCTCCCTCGGCCCGCAACCACGGCGAATACGCGATCCGCACGGTGCTCGTCCCGGCGCGAGGCATCCTCAAGGTCAGCCCTGCCTCTCCCGCGTGCTGCAACTCGGCCGGGGCGGAGACCAGCGGCAGAGTGTCGCGGACGCGATAGATCTTCCAGTACCGGTCGTGCCAGACGAGCTCCAGCCAGTTCTGTCCCTCCTTGATCAGAGCGGTCTCGCGCTCCGCGGACCGATCGGGCGGGCCGTCGTGCAGCACGACGTAGCCCACCGCCCAGTTGCGCAGCCAGGCGTGGTAACGCGGCCCGTCGAGGTCGCCCTCGTAGAACAGGCGTCCCCGTTCCACGTCCAACTGCTGATTCCAGCCCCGCATCAGTTCGACGTGCGGGCCGAGGAGGGTGGCCCCGCGGTGGTCGCGATCCGTCGGCAACTCGACCCGGCCGCGGTCCGCACCCAGGCGGGCGAGCGCGGCGAGCACTCCGTCGGTGTGCGTGACCCAGCCCGGAACGGGGTCCGGGCTCCGCAGATGCATCAGCGACGTCACACAGAGATAGGAGACGGAGAGAGCGGTCACCAGAGCCATCGCGCGCATATGAGTTCGGCGTACGCCGTTCCGGGTGGCTCCGGAGCGGCGGTGCAGCGCGGCCGCGAGCAACACCGCGGGGGCGAAGAGCAGGGCGAGGCGCTCCACGTTGTTGCCGATCGGCGAGGGGACCAGCCAGGTCAGGACGACCCCGGCGGCGTACAGGGCGCTGCCTGCCCGCACCACCCGCCACTTGCGCGGGGACGCCCACACCACGGCGGCGGACAACAGCACGGGCAGGATCATCCGGCCCGCGGCCATGGGCTGTTCGCCCTGGAAGGGGAACAGCAGGGTCGTCAAGCCGACGACGGCGACGGGCGGGAGAGTCAGGGCGAGACACTTGCCGTACTGCCGGGCGACCAGATATCCGGCGCCCGCCACCAGCAGGAAGAGCCCGGCCACCGGGCTGCCCATGGTCGCGAACAGCGCCCCGAACACGGCGGCGGCAAGCCGGGACGGGCGGGGCGCACGGTCGGCCACGGCGAGCAGGCCCGCGAGAGCGAAGGCCAGACCGAGGGCGAACGTGGTGCGGCCGAGCACGACGTTGTACCAGAGGCCCAGCGCTCCGACCAGCGCGGGCCACAGCGACACACGGGGAACAGTGCGCTCCAGCAGCTTGGCCAGCAGCCAGGTGGCGCTGACCCCGGACAGCACGGAGACAGCACGGACACCGATCAGTGCCATCAAGTGCGGTGATATGACGCTGTAGTTGACGGTGTGGATCCCGCCGAACCAGAAAAGCCCGTACGGCGTGACCGGGTGCCTGCCCACGAACCCCGCCCACGCGTACTGCGCGGCGAGGTCACCGTCGTCCGTCGCAAGAACGGCATCCCACCCCCAGTACAGGGGGAGTACGGCGGCGATGGCGAGGAGCGGGATGCGGTATCTCGCCGGTCCGGACGACCGGCGTTCCCGGCGCACTGCCGATGCTGGGGGTTGCAGCGAGGCGGGGGTCGGCAGGGTGAAGGACTGTAGGGGCATATTGGCTTTCCCGGTGCGGTACGGACGCTGTACAAGCCCGCCGAGGAATTCGTGGCCCTGAGGGCTCCTGGAACTCGCGGACCCGCGCAGGCGTCACGGCCGGGTTTCTCCCGTCCGTCGCGCCGACTCTCGTATCGCGCACCACATCAGCGCCTCCGCCTCGGCCCGTCGGCCGGCTCTCGCGCGTGCCGCCACCGGACGTCCGGGCTGTTCGTTCGAGGCGCTGACGCCGTCGCGCGGCAAGCCCGTATCGGCTCGCCTCCCGCCCGCCGGGGCAGCGTTGAACCACGCTGCGCGGATGGCGCAACTCGCTGACAGGGCCAGCACCAGGGGGCCGACATCATGCACTGAACCGCTCCGGAATCGGTGGAGGACCCGGACTGGGGCCTCCTACCCAAGCGGACTACGGACATCAGCCGGATCGCCCCCCGACCATGATCCGGACCATTCCCGGGCCGGCAACCCTCCACCGGCTTCAGCAGAGGCTATTTCCACAGGTCAGCCACATGCAAGGCGTGGACCCCCAACAGACGAAGAACCTGCTGGTGTCGTACTCGCCGAAGCAGCCGGGCTTCTTCTGGACACACGAAAAAATGGCGCCTGACCTGGGTTTTCACCCGTCAGGCGCCTTTCGCTCAGCCCGCTCTCGACCGATCCCGGATGGCGCGCCAACTCCCGTTCCTCCCATGCTGTACCTCTCCTGACCAGTGCGTCCGGACCAGTCACGGACCAAACCCCCGGTTCAGCCCTCGGATGCGTCACCTTGGCCGACGCGCTGCCACTCGTTCATGGACTGCTCGATGAGAGGGTTCGCCCGATCTTGAAGGCCGGCGAGGAACTCGGCGCACTGCTCGCTGCACTCTGCGCTCTGTGGGGGTGCGGCAAATCGCTCTCGCGAACGCACTCTGATCACCCTCGCTCGGCGTGGGTCGACGTTGGCAGCCAGCGGTGTCCCGCCAGGCCCAGCACGGGGCGAGCGCTCTTGCCCACGCCGATGTCCTGTTCGCCCTCCAACCGGTTTCGACTGAGGGGCATGTGGTGCCGGGAACCGTCGGTGAGCGACTCCAGCCACGCATCGCAGTCATGCCCGGTGAGCAGCTCCGCCTTCCGGTACAGGAACGTTCGACTGCGGCGCTTCCGCGATCATGGCCGACAGGTGGGTGGACGCAGCGTGGCAGATATGTCGCCCGCGAACTGTTCTGCCGCGGGAAACCGGGCGATGTCTCACGCCCACCGCGTCGGGCCTGTCGAGCGTGGCGGCCCTTCCCGGCACAGGCCTCACCTCACGCCAGACAGACCACACCAGGACTCAGACGACATTCAGGAGAGTCCCACCGCACGGGCGGCCCACTCGTCTCGACCGGCGCCGACCCACAGCCCGCGCCACCGTCCTGGATCATCCGATCGAGCAGGATGCCGCTGTTCCCCTGCGGAACTCGTTGGGAGCTTGGCTCACCGGGACGAGCACCAGGCGGCCGGCGACGCTCACCCAGCGACCGGATCCACGACGGGATTCCAGTCGGAACACTTTGTTGGTACGTCCTGACATACCTGTTGACATCTCCGCAGGGCGGTTCCATAGTCTCTGCAACTAGAGCGCGCTACTAAAGCGCTCCAGTGCGCGAAGTGGTGGTCCGCACCCATGACTACCGGAAAGACGCGCCACGCCGTGCCGCACGGACAAAGCACTCGCGCACCGTGTCGCCCGCTCGGTGATCGTCAACCGGCCACCGACGTCAGACGCGCTCCTGCCCACCACAGACTCCACCCCGACCAGCACAGCGAGGTGCAAGGGACATGCACAGACACCACCGAGCCGCCATCCTCACCGCCACCGTCCTCGCCGGAACCCTGCTCGCCGCCGGCTGTTCCAGCAGCTCGGGCGGCAAGAAGTCCGAAGAAGGAAGCGCGAACGCCTCGGCGGGCAAGGCCGACACCCCGCGTATGACGGTGGCCCTGGTCACCCACGCGTCGCCCGGCGACACCTTCTGGGACCTGGTTCGCAAGGGCGCCCAGGCCGCCGCGGCCAAGGACAACGTCAAGCTCGTCTACTCCAGCGACCCCAACGCCGGCAACCAGGCCAACCTCGTGCAGAACGCGATCGACCAGAAGGTCGACGGCATCGCGCTCACCGCCGCCAAGCCGGACGCCATGAAGGACGTGGTGGCCAAGGCGAATGCGGCGGGCGTCCCGGTCGTCGGCTTCAACTCCGGTGTGGACGACTGGAAGGAGCTCGGCATGCTGGAGTACTTCGGCCAGGACGAGAACATCGCCGGCCAGGCCTTCGGTCAGCGCCTGAACCAGCTCGGCGCCAAGCACGCCCTCTGCGTCATCCAGGAGCAGGGGCAGGTCGCCCTTGAGGCTCGCTGCGCCGGCCTGAAGAAGGGCTTCAGCGGAAAGACGGACATCCTCTACGTCAACGGCACCGACATGCCGTCCGTGAAGTCCACCATCACCGCCAAGCTCAAGCAGGACTCCTCCATCGACCAGGTCGTCACCCTCGGCGCCCCGATCGCGCTGACCGCCGTGCAGTCGCTGTCCGACGCCGCCAGCAAGGCCAAGCTCGCCACCTTCGACCTCAACAAGAGCCTGGTGAAGGCCGTCCAGGACGGCCAGGTCGAATTCGCCGTCGACCAGCAGCCCTACCTGCAGGGCTACCTCGCCGTCGACGCCCTGTGGCTCTACAAGACCAACGGAAACTTCAGCGGAGGCAGCACCGCGCCCGTCCTCACCGGACCGGCTTTCATCGACAAGACCAACGTCGACGCCGTCGCCCAGTTCGCCGCGAAGGGCACCCGGTGATCGACATGACCCAGCAGGCTGAGCCGGCGGTGTCCGCACCGCCGGCCCCCGGCCCCAAGGAGACCGATGGGCGAACTTCGCAACGCCTCCTGGCACTGCGGCTGTTGGCCCGACCCGAGGTGGGTGTCTTCCTCGGCGCCGTCGCGGTGTACGTGTTCTTCCTGATCACCGCGCCGCCGGTGCGTGACGGCAGCTCGATGGCCAACATCCTGTACCAGTCGTCGACGATCGGGATCATGGCCCTGCCGGTCGCGCTGCTGATGATCGGCGGCGAGTTCGACCTCTCGGCCGGTGTCGCCGTCATCACCTCGGCGCTCACCGCGAGCATGCTCAGCTACCAGCTCACCACGAACGTCTGGGTGGGCGTCATCGTCGCCCTGCTGGTCTCCCTCGGGATCGGCTTCCTCAACGGCTGGATGGTCGTCAAGACCGGACTGCCGAGCTTCCTGATCACCCTGGGCACCTTCCTGATCCTGCAGGGCGTCAACCTCGCGGTGACCAAGCTGGTCACCGGCAACGTGGCCACCGACGACATCAGCGACATGGACGGCTTCGGCCAGGCCAGGAAGATCTTCGCGTCGTCCTTCGACGTCGGCGGCGTCCAGGTGAAGATCACCATCGTGTACTGGCTGGTCTTCGCGGCCATCGCCACCTGGGTGCTGCTGCGCACGAAGTACGGCAACTGGATCTTCGCGGTCGGCGGCAACAAGGAGAGCGCGCGGGCGGTCGGCGTGCCCGTGGCCTTCACGAAGATCTCGCTGTTCATGCTGGTCGGCTTCGGTGCCTGGTTCGTCGGCATGCACCAGCTGTTCACGTTCAACACCGTGCAGTCCGGCGAGGGCGTCGGCCAGGAGCTGATCTACATCTCCGCGGCGGTGATCGGCGGCTGTCTGCTGACCGGCGGCGCCGGCAGCGCGATCGGCCCGGTCTTCGGCGCGTTCATGTTCGGCATGGTGCAGCAGGGCATCGTCTACGCCGGCTGGAACCCCGACTGGTTCAAGGCCTTCCTCGGCGTGATGCTCCTCGGCGCCGTCCTGATCAATCTGTGGGTCAGCCGCACGGCGACCCGGAGGTGACCCGAATGACCACCAGCAACGGAACCGGCACGCACGGCGCGATCATCGCGGACACCGTCCCCGAGGACGGCGACCGCGCGCTCGTCGAGCTGCGCAACGCCGGCAAGTCGTACGGCAACATCCGTGCCCTGCACGGCGTCGACCTGAAGGTCCACCCCGGCAAGGTGACCTGCGTCCTGGGCGACAACGGCGCCGGCAAGTCCACCCTCATCAAGATCATCTCCGGACTGCACCAGCACACCGAGGGCGAGTTCCTCGTCGACGGCGAACCGGTGCGCTTCTCCACCCCCCGCGAAGCGCTCGACAAGGGCATCGCCACGGTCTACCAGGACCTGGCCACCGTGCCGCTGATGCCGGTGTGGCGCAACTTCTTCCTCGGCTCCGAGATGACCAAGGGCCCCTGGCCCGTGCGCCGTCTCGACATCGAGAAGATGAAGAAGACCGCCGACCACGAACTGCGCGAGATGGGCATCGTCCTCGACGACCTCGAACAGCCCATCGGGACCCTCTCCGGCGGCCAGCGCCAGTGCGTGGCCATCGCCCGCGCCGTCTACTTCGGCGCCCGCGTGCTGATCCTGGACGAGCCCACCGCCGCCCTCGGTGTCAAACAGTCCGGCGTGGTCCTGAAGTACATCGCCGCCGCCCGCGACCGCGGCCTCGGCGTCATCTTCATCACCCACAACCCCCACCACGCCTACATGGTCGGCGACCACTTCAGCGTCCTGCGCCTGGGCACCATGGAACTCTCCGCCGACCGCAGCCAGGTCAGCCTCGAAGAACTCACCAACCACATGGCCGGCGGCACCGAACTCGCCGCCCTCAAACACGAGTTGGCCCAGGTCCGCGGCGTCGACGTCGAGGAACTCCCCGAGGAGAAGGACCTCACGGCCCTGTAGCGGCATGTCCCGAAAGGGTGTCCTGGCAACGGCGAACGCATCAGCTACCCACAGCCGATGCAGGCCGTCCTGGCTCCTCGCCTACATCGCCGAAGGCGAGATCTCGTTTGGCGTACGGTCGGTGCCACCCCAGCACGGCAAGGCCAAAAGCCTCAACTGCTGGGGGACATGCCGTGGTGGCCGTCCCGATCGGCAAGGCGGGCCGTCCACCTCCAGGCCAAGGACCGCCGCACCTGTCGCACCGCCGCTGGGACAGACCAGTGGTCGCCGCCTGCTCGGCACAGTGGACGACGGCTCGGTCGACGTGTGACCTCGCAGGTCCTGTCGCCGCCCGCTGTCTCCCCCGGTCGCCGACGCCTCAGGTCGCCGTCTCCGGTGCCGTACTGCTGGTGCCGCGTACCACCAGCTTCGGGTCCAGTACCGCCTCCCGAGGTTCCAGCTCCGGGTTCTCCAGCCGCTCCACGGCGAACCGGACCGCGTGCTCCGCCATGAGCACCGCGTCCTGGCGGACGGTGGTCAGCCCGATCGGCATCAGATGGGAGAGGTGACTGTCGTCGTATCCGACGACGGACAGGTCGCGCGGGACCTCGACGCCGGCCCGGGTGAAGGACATCAACAGGCCCATCGCGCTCCGGTCGTTGCCCGCGAGGACTGCTGTCGGCAGAGGCTGCCCCTCGTTGCGTTCCGCCAGGAGCAGATGGCCGGTCTCGATGCCCGAGTGCTCCGTGTGGTCGCCCGGGATCACCCGCACCTCGGAGTCCAGCCCATGGCGACGCATCGCCGCCCGGTAGGCCCGGCGCCGCTCTGCCGACCCGGGGCCACGGCCGCCGTCAAGGTGCACGATCCGCCGGTGCCCCAGTTCGACGAGGTGTTCCATGGCCTGCCGTACGCCCTCGCCCTCGGCGCTGTGCACGAAGTCCACCCGGGCACCGGGGACGCGGCGACTGACCGAGACGGCGACCGTACGTTTCCCGAGCTCGTCAAGATATGCGGCCTCGGCGTCGGAGCCCAGCAGTATCAGTGCCTCGCAGCGGTGGCTGAGCAGGGCCTCGACCGCCTTGGCTTCGCTACGGCCCTCGGTGGCGGCGGAGAGCAGGACGTCGTAGCCGAGGTGTTCGGCCTCCGGGTAGATGCCCGCGATGAGGTCCGTATGGAAGGCCTGATGGACGGTGAACATCACGCCGAGGGTGCGGCTGCGGCCACGGGCCAGCAGCCGGGCGGCGCTGTCGGGGTGGTAGCCGATCTCGTCGGCGATCCGCAGCACCCGCTCCCGGGTCTCTTCGCTCGCTCCCGGCTGTCCGCGGAAGATGATCGAGACGAGCGCCCGGGACACTCCCGCTCTTGCGGCGACGTCCGCCATTGTGGGCCGCTGCTTGCCCGATGCATCCACCTGTGAACTCACCCTCCGACGCAGCTCACCCTGGCGGGGGTCTCGAAATCTCCCAGCTACAAGGTATTGACATGACATTTGGACAGGGGTCATCGTACACATACTAGAGCGCGCTAGTAGAGCGCGACAGCGAATCCTGTGAGAGTCCCGGGTCCCCGGCGCGAAAGGGAAACCAGCGTGATGCCGTTCGAAGTGCTGACCATGGGTCGCGTGGGGGTGGACGTGTATCCACTCCAGACGGGCGTGGGGCTGGCGGAGGTCACCTCGTTCGGCAAGTACCTGGGCGGCAGCCCGACCAATGTCGCCGTGGCCGCCGCCCGGTACGGCCGTTCCTCCGCTGTGATCACGAAGACGGGCCGGGACCCGTTCGGCGAGTTCGTGCGCACGGCTCTGGCCGGCTTTGGGGTCGACAGCCGCTTCGTGGGTACGTCGGAGATCGCACCGACGCCGGTGACGTTCTGCGAGATCTTCCCGCCGGACGACTTCCCGCTGTACTTCTACCGACCGCCCAAGGCCCCCGACCTGGACATCAGCGAGGGTGAACTGGACCTGGACGCGGTACGGGACGCGCGGATCTTCTGGATCACCGGGACCGGGCTGAGCGAGGAGCCGAGCCGTTCGGCCACCCTCGCCGCCCTCGCGCACCGGGCCAAGTCGGGCCCGACCGTCTTCGACCTCGACTGGCGGCCGGCGTTCTGGAAAGACACAGCCTGGAACGACCCGTCCGAGGCGCGTGCGTACTACGCGGAGGCCCTGCGCCACACCACGGTCGCGGTCGGCAACCTCGACGAGTGCGAGGTCGCCACCGGGGAGCGCGAACCGTACGCGGCCGCGAAGGCGCTGCTGGCGGCCGGTGTGGAACTGGCGGTGGTGAAGCAGGGCCCGAAGGGTGTGCTCGCGATGGACCGGGACGGTTCGGCCGCCGAGATGCCGCCTGTCCCGGTGGACGTGGTCAACGGCCTCGGTGCCGGTGACGCGTTCGGCGGGGCGCTGTGCCACGGACTGCTGGCCGGCTGGGACACCCGCCGCACCGTCTCCTTCGCCAACGCCGCGGGCGCGATCGTCGCGGGCCGGCTGGCCTGCTCCGAGGCGATGCCGACCGAGGCCGAGGTCGACACCAAGCTCCGCGAGGCGACCCTCGCCCCCAACGATCCTCAGCGAAAGGTGTGACGACGTGCTGTCCGAGAACGTGAGCCGGATCGTGGCCGCCCGGGTGAACGACCCCGGCGCCATCGCGGCAGCAGCCGCGCGCCGGGTGAAGGCCGCCTCGCTGCTGGGCGAGCACGGCAAGGCAATGATCGTCGCGGCGGACCATCCCGCGCGCGGCGCCAACGGCGTCGGCGGCGACCCCACCGCGATGGCCGACCGCTCCGAGCTGCTGGACCGCCTGTGCACCGCGCTGGAGCGGCCCGGAGTGACGGGCGTGCTGGCCACCGCCGACATCCTGGAGGACCTGCTGCTCCTCGGCGTCCTCGACGGCAAGAGCGTCTTCGGTTCGATGAACCGGGCCGGGCTGGCGGGTTCGGTCTTCGAGATCGACGACCGCTTCACCGGCTACGACGCCGAGACCATCGCCGGGATGGGCTTCGACGGCGGCAAGATGCTCACACGTATCGCCCTGGAGGACCCGGCCACCCCGTCCGTCCTGATCGAGACGGCACGGGCGGTCAACGAGCTCAATGACCGTCAACTTGTCGCCATGATCGAGCCGTTCATCTCGGTCTGGCGCGACGGAAAGCTACGCAACGACCTTTCCACCCACGCCGTCGTCAAGTCGGTGACGATCGCGTCGGGACTGGGCCGGCGTACCGCCTACACCTGGCTGAAGCTGCCGGTCGTCGACGACATGGAACGCGTCCTGGCCTCCTCGACCCTGCCCGCGCTGCTGCTGGGCGGCGAGGTCAAGGACGCGGAGGCGGCGTTCGCGTCCTGGGGCAAGGCGCTCAAGCAGCCGACCGCGCAGGGCCTGGTCATCGGCCGCTCCCTTCTCTACCCCGGCAACGGCGATGTGGCCGGTGCGGTGGACAAAGCGGTGAGTCTGCTGTGAGCAGCAAGTACCACTTCCCGCACGGGACGTCCGCCGACGGCCCCTACGACGTCCTGGTCACGCCCGAGTCGGCGGGCTGGGGATACTCCGGCCTCAGGATCCTCACCCTGAAGCCGGGTGAGGCGCACTCCCTGCCCACGGGGGATTCGGAGTTGCTGGTTCTTCCCCTGGAGGGCGGTTGCACTGTCACCGTCACCGGGCAGAGCTTCGAACTCGCCGGGCGGACAGGCGTGTTCGCCTCGGTCACCGACTTCGCCTACCTCCCCAGCGGGTCGGAGGCCCTGATCAGCAGCGCGCAGGGAGGTCTGTTCGCGCTGCCCTCCGCCCGTACCGAGCGGAGCTCACTCTCCGCTCGGTACGGGCGCAAGGAGGACGTGCCGGTGGAGCTGCGGGGCGCGGGCGCGTGTTCGCGGCAGGTCAACAACTACTGCCTGCCGGGCACGTTCGAGGCCGAGCAGCTGCTGGTGTGCGAGGTCCTCACGCCGGGCGGCAACTGGTCCTCGTACCCGCCGCACAAGCACGACGAGGCCCGGCCCGGCGAAGAGTCGGAGCTGGAGGAGATCTACTACTTCCAGGTCGCCGGGGACGGGAACGGCTTCGGCTACCAGCGGGTCTACGGCACCCAGGACCGGCCGATCGACGTGCTCGCCGAGGTCCGCTCCGGCGACACCGTCCTGATCCCGCACGGCTGGCACGGGCCCTCGGTCGCCGCGCCCGGCTACGACCTCTACTACCTCAACGTCATGGCCGGCCCGGGTCAGGAACGCACCTGGCTGATCTGCGACGACCCCGCCCACGGCTGGGTGCGCACGACGTGGGCGTCCCAGGACATCGACGACCGGCTTCCCTTCGAAGGACCCAACGAGCAATGAACACCGTCCGACTCACCACCGCCCAGGCCCTCGTGCGCTTCCTGGCGAACCAGTACAGCGAGCGCGACGGCCAGGAACAGCGCCTCATCCCCGGCATGTGGGGCATCTTCGGGCACGGCAACGTCGCCGGGATCGGGCAGGCCCTGCTCCAGGCCGCCACCACCGGCGAAGCCGATCTCCCCTACTACTTGGCGCGCAACGAGCAGGGCATGGTCCACGCCTCGGTCGCCTACGCCAAGATGCGCGACCGGCTGGCCGCCTTCGCCTGCACCGCCTCCACCGGCCCCGGCTCCACCAACATGATCACCGGCGCCGCGCTGGCCACCACCAACCGCCTCCCCGTCCTGCTCCTGCCGTCCGACATGTTCGCCACCCGCGCCGCCGACCCGGTCCTGCAGCAGCTGGAGGACACCCGGGGCGGAGACGTCACCGTCAACGACACCTTCCGCGCCGTGTCGAAGTACTTCGACCGCATCTCCCGTCCCGAACAGCTCATCCCGGCGGCCCTCGCGGCGATGCGGGTGCTCACCGACCCGGTCGAGACCGGCGCCGTCACCCTCGCCCTGCCACAGGACGTGCAGGCCGAGGCCTACGACTGGCCGGTCACATTCTTCCGGCACCGGGTATGGCACGTCGGCCGGCCCGTGCCCGAGCCCGCCGCCGTCGAGCGCGCGGCACGGCTGCTGCGGAACGCCAAGAAACCGCTGATAGTGGCGGGCGGCGGGGCCGTGTACTCCGGTGCCGAGACCGCGCTGCGGGCCTTCGCCGAGGGCACCGGCATCCCGGTCGCCGACACCCACGCCGGCAAAGGCGCGGTGCCCTGGGACCACCCGTGCGCGGTCGGCGGCATCGGCTCCACCGGCTCCTACGCGGCGAACGAACTGGCCCGCGAGGCGGACGTCGTCCTCGGCATCGGGACGCGGTACTCCGACTTCACCACCGCCAGCCACACCGTCTTCGGCAACCCCGACGTCACGTTCGTCAACCTCAACGTGGCCCGCCTGGACGCCGTCAAACACTCCGCCGAACCCCTGGTCGCGGACGCCCGGCTCGCCATCCAGGCACTCGCCGGCGCACTGAAGGACTGGGAAGTCCCGGCGGATTACCGGTCGAGGACCCGTGAACTCATCACCCGGACACGGGAGATCGAGGAACGCTGCTTCAACCTGGGCCACAGCCCGCTCCCCGCCCAGACGGAGATCCTCGGCGCGCTCAACGACGTCCTCGACGACCGCGCCGTCGTCATCAACGCGGCCGGCTCCATGCCCGGCGACCTGCAACAGCTGTGGCGTGCCCGCGATCCCAAGGCCTACCACGTCGAATACGCCTACTCCTGCATGGGCTACGAGGTCGCCGCCGGCGTCGGTACGAAGATGGCCGACCCCTCGCGCGAGGTCGTCGTCCTCGTCGGCGACGGCTCGTATCTGATGATGGCTCAGGAAATCGTGACCATGGTCTCCGAAGGCCTCAAGGTCATCATCGTCCTCGTCCAGAACCACGGCTTCGCCTCCATCGGCGCCCTCTCCGAGTCCCTCGGCTCGCAGCGCTTCGGCACCAAGTACCGCTACCGCAACGGCGATTCAGGCCAGCTCGACGGCGACGTCCTCCCCGTCGACCTCGCCGCCAACGCCTCCAGCCTCGGCGCGGACGTCCTTCACGCCACCACCGTCGATCAGTTCCGTACCGCGATGGAGAAGGCCAAGGCCGCCACCCGCACCACCGTCGTGCACGTCGAAACCGACCTCTACGGGCCCAACCCGCCCGGCCACGGCTGGTGGGACGTCCCCGTCAGCCAGACCTCCGCCCTGGACACCACCCAAGCGGCCCACAACACCTACGCCACCCACAAGCACGCCCAGCGGCACTACCTGTAAGTCCCCTCCCCACAAAGGAAACCCGCACCGTGAAGACCATCCAGCACTGGATCAACGGCTCCCCCGCCACCGGCACAAGTAGGCAAACCGCGCCGGTGTTCAACCCGGCCACCGGTCAGGAGCAGGCCCGGGTCGCCCTCGCCGGCGCGGCCGAGGTGGACGCCGCCGTCACCGCCGCCGCGACGGCCTTCGAAACCTGGTCGCAGTCCTCGCTCACCCAGCGCACGCAGGTGATGTTTGCCTTCCGTCAGCTCCTCGTCGAGCACGAGGAGGAGCTCGGCCGGATCATCTCCGCCGAGCACGGCAAGACCGTCGACGACGCCCGCGGCGAAATCACCCGCGGCCGGGAAGTCGTGGAGTTCGCCTGCGGCCTCGGCGACGTGCTCAAGGGGTCCTTCTCCGACCAGGTATCCCGCGGCGTCGACGTGCACAACTTCCGCCAGCCCCTCGGCGTCGTCGCCGGCATCACACCCTTCAACTTCCCCGCCATGGTGCCCCTGTGGATGCACCCGATCGCCATCGCCACCGGCAACACCTTCATCCTCAAGCCCAGCGAACGCGACCCGTCGGCGGCCAACTTCGTCGCCGAGCTGTACCAGAAGGCCGGCCTGCCCGACGGCGTCTTCAACGTCGTCCACGGCGGCAAGGACGCGGTCGACGCGATCCTCACCCGCCCCGGCATCGAAGCCGTCTCCTTCGTCGGCTCCACACCCATCGCCAAATACGTCCACCAGACGGCCACCGCCCACGGCAAGCGCGTCCAGGCCCTCGGCGGCGCCAAGAACCACGCCGTCGTCCTGCCCGACGCCGACCTCGACTTCGCCGCCAACCACATCACCGCCGGCGCCTACGGCTCGGCGGGAGAGCGCTGCATGGCCGTGTCGGTGGCCGTCGCAGTCGGCGAAGCCGCCGACGCCCTGGTCGAGGTACTTCAGCGCAAGGCCCGCGAGGTCAAGGTCGGCCCCGGCGACCAGCCCGGCACCGAAATGGGCCCGCTCATCACCAAGGCCGCCCAGGAACGCGTCGAGAACGCCGTCGGCACCGCCCACGCCCAAGGCGCCACCGTCGTCGTCGACGGCCGCGGTCTCAAGGTCGACGGCCACGAAGACGGCTTCTTCACCGGCCCCACCCTCCTCGACCACGTCACCACCGAAATGGACGCCTACAAGGAAGAACTGTTCGGCCCCGTCCTCGCCATCGTCCGCGCCGACACCCTCGACGAGGCCATCGACCTCATCAACGCCAACCCCTACGGCAACGGCACCGCCCTGTTCACCGCCTCCGGCGAAGCCGCCCGCCGCTTCCAGCGCAACATCAAGGTCGGCATGATCGGCATCAACGTCCCCGTGCCCGTCCCGATGTCCTACTACTCCTTCGGCGGCTGGAAGGACTCCCTCATCGGCGACTCCCCCATCCACGGCCCCGAAGGCATCCGCTTCTACACCCGCCCCAAGGTCGTCACCACCCGCTGGCCCCAACCCACCCAGCAACTCGCCGCCGGCTTCAACTTCCCCACCTCCAACTGACACCCCAGGCCTCACGGCCACCCGCCGCTCCCCACCACGACCGGTAGGAGACGGCATGGACCTCACGGACAACGCCGCCCGGACCCACACCACCGCTCCCGCGCCCGACGACACACCCCCCACGCTCTCCCGCCGGCTGCGGCTCATCACCGTCACCGCCACCTTCGGCGGACTCCTCTTCGGCTACGACACCGGCGTCATCAACGGCGCCCCCCCTACATGACCGACGACCTCGGCCTGACCCCCTTCACCGAAGGCATCGAGGAGCTCGAGCTGTTCGCGGGCGCGGTCCGTGACTTCGTCCTTCGGACCACCGCCGCGCGGGACGGTGCCCCGTAGCCACCAACGGCACCTCACGACGTGCGTCGGCCCTCTTCGGGCCGAAGGCCGGCTGCGCGGTGTCCTCGACCCCGGCGACTGGATCGGCGTCTTCCGCGCCCCACACCGCTGCACGTGGAGCTCGGCGGACATGATCGCCCGCTTCCTGCGCGAGACCGCCGCCGACGTGATCGCCTTCCCGCTGGCCCATCCGGCTATCATCAACGTCACCCTGGGTGTACGGAGTCCGGAACAGGTGGCGCGGAACGTGGAACTCCACCGTCGGCACATCCCGAACGTCTCTGGGACGATCGTCGCGCCCAAGGACTCATCAGGTCGGACGCGTCGACGCAGATCGGCCATGGAAGGAGTTCGCGGTGTCCCTGACGGACAGGGCGATTGAGCAGATCCGCGAGCTGATCCGCACGGGTGCGCTGCCCCCCGGCTCGAAGCTGCCGCCCGAGCAGGACCTGGCGGCCCAGCTGGGTCTGTCCCGCAACCTGGCCCGTGAGGCGGTCAAGGCACTGGCCGTCGCGCGCGTCCTGGAGGTGCGACGAGGCGACGGCACGTACGTGACCAGTCTGCAGCCGAGCCTGCTCCTGGAGGGGCTGGGCGGAGCAGTGGAGCTGCTCCAGGGCGACTCGGCCGCCCTGCAGGACCTCATGGAGGTACGGCGGCTCCTCGAACCGGTCGCCACCGCGCTCGCCGCCACCCGGATCTCCGACGCGCAGCTGGCCGAGGTGAAACGGCATCTGGACGCCATGCGCGATGCACGCGAGGACGTCGAGCGCCTCAATGCCCACGATGCCGCCTTCCACCGTGCCGTCGTCTCCGCCACGGGGAACGAGACGCTGCTTACCCTGCTGGAGGGCATTTCCGGCCGCACGCTGCGCGCCCGTATCTGGCGCGGCCTGGTCGACACCCACGCCGCGGGCCGGACTCTCGCCGAGCACGAAGCGATCTTCTCGGCGCTCGCCACTCGCGACGCCACGCTCAGCCATGCCGCCGCGTTGCTGCATGTGAGCAGCACTGAACAGTGGCTGCGCCAGCACCTGAAGTCCACGGAAGTCACTCGGTGACCGGGCCCAACGACCGGAAACGTCTGAGCCTGCCGGCGACCCGGACGAGAGCAGGCCACTACCAGTACTCGCCCCAGTCGGGGTCGTGGTGCAGCTGCGGGATGAACACCAGGATCGACTCGCCCTTGCGCACGGTGTACTTGCCACTGGAGGGCCTGCCCGACGGGTCGCGTGATTGCTGAGCATCCCGATCGTTTCTGTCGGCGTGAGCGGGGCGACTTATCAAATGAGGAAGGGTGCAGATCTTCTGAGGGTGCCCCGCTGGGGTGATTCGCAGAGGTTCGGGATGTAGCTCGACGTGCCGACTTCTGGCTCATCAGTGCCAGTACTACAGACCAGCGATCTGCTCACGCAGCCGCTCGGCCTCGCCCAACACCTTTTCGATCGAGATTCATTGGTGGGTTGGGTTTGCTGGTTGCGGTCGGTGTTTCTGGAACGCCTCGGCCATCTGCGCGCCGATCTCCGGGGTCAGCCGACCCGTCAGCTCGAACCCGAGTTGATTGGCGACGTCACGGCTGTACATGTCGACCGAGGACTCTACGAGGTCCGCGTACACACCAACCGAGCGGTGGATGCGCCGCCGCGATACCGACAACAGCCAATGTCCCGGCACGGGCGCAGGCCACCAGTACGCGCCGACGACCAGATGGGCCAGACCCCACACTGGCGTGCGGGCGGTTGCGGCACACCGCTCCTGGACGGCTTCGGGCACTTCGCCCCTGGAAGCTGCCGCGACGACCCTGGCCAGCACCTCCGCCACGCCGTACCGCGCCGCGCGTTCCGCCAACGCCTCTCCTGCCTGCTCGCAGAGGGCTCCGACACGCGCACCAGTCGTTGGTGCCATCCCGATGCCCGAACCCCCTTCTCCACGATCCCGGACACGCTACCGTGGAAGGACGGATGAGGGGGCCGCGCGTGTACAACGACGTCCGCTTAGTGGTCGAGAACTTCGAGTACTCCGGTGACGTCGGCGCACTGCTGGCCGCCGCCCTCCCACCGCCGTCGCAGTGCCCGCGGCACCTGCTGCCACACCTCGCGCAGGCGCACTGGCACCGGTACCGCGCGCAGAGCGGGTTCGACGGCTTGATCGAGCGGGAGTTCTGGGCGTCCATCGTGGGCGAGGACGCTGATCCCGCGGTCGCCGCCGTCACCGCCGCGGAGCAGTACCGGGAGCTGGTGGAGGCACTAGCGGATTTCCATGAACACCAGGACCCCGGGTCGCTCGTCGACTTCGCGAATGCCTACACCGCGTTGATGAACGCGGTGGACGACGAGCGGATGAAGGCCGCGCTCACCGTCGACCAGTGCGCCTTGCTGCTCATGCTCGACGAGTACGACGGCACGAACGACTACGCCGAGAAGGTCCTCAACGCGCTGGACTGGGTGCTGGCCCGCACGCCCCACGCCGACCCGCAACGCGCCCGCCGGCTGGTCGATCGCGCCCGCGCTCGGGCGAACGCGGGCAGGCGGCGAGGTCAGGTGCTCGCCGACTACCGGGCCGCCGCCCAGCTGGCACTGCGCGAACGCCCGGTGTGGCGCGACATCGTGGTCGAGCTCGCGCAGTACGAGTCGGACCTCTACGCGAACGGCGCCGCGCCGATCTATCTGGCAGGCGCGTTCGTCACCTGCCGCGACCTCGCCGACGCGCTGGAGCGGGATTTCGGCAACACGGTGACCCTGTCCGCGCTCGCCCAGCTCGAACATGAGGTCAGCAGCCGCATCGGGCCGGACGTGGCGCGGTTCCTGCGGACCTGCCACCGCAAGCCCCGCGTTCTGCAGGCGCAGCGCGACAAGGTCAAAGCCCTGCTGAGGCAAAACATCGGGCCCGGCGTACTGGTGGAACGGCGAGACCAGGTGTGGTTGCTCGCCATCGGGCTGCCGCTCGACCACGAGGGCAGGCTGGACGCGCTGCTGGACCTCTATCACCGGCACAACGACCTCTGGGAGCTCGGCGGGGACACCGCGGCGATCGGGCTCGCCTACGACACGGTCTCCGAAGCGATGCTCACCACCTCACCCGACGACGCACGCAGAGCCGAGCTGTTGGAGGCGCTCGCCCACGCCGCGAAAACCATGTCCGTCCAGACCGGCTCCCCCGATGACGCGACTGTCGCGGTCGCCGCGGCCCGCTACCTGCTGGAAATGCCTGCCCGCGACGAAAGTCAGCAAGCACTGCGGCTCGCCATCCTGGCGTCCACGCTGGTCGAACAGTTCGAACTCGGCGCCAACCCGGCGGCCGGCCAGGAGGCCATCACCGTCGCGGAGGAGGCCATCGCTCTGACCGCACCCGGCGACGAGAACCTCCCGTTTCGCTGGTCGACATTGTCCACTGCGGCGCGGAAGGTGGCCGAGTCCGGAGACCCCAGCCTGTTCGCCCAGGCCGTCGAGGCGGGCGCCCAGGCGGTGGCCTCCATCCCGGTGGACGACGTGCGCCGTATCGGGATGCTCTACAACTACGCCGCCGCCGTGCAGTCCCAGGCGGTCACCACCGGCGTGACGGACGCCGAGCCGTTCCGCGAGGCCGAACGCGCCTACCGCGCCGCGCTCGCACTTCTGGCTCCCGACCACCCCGACAACCCGCGCATCGAAAGTACGATCGCCGACCTGCTCTACCACCGGTACGTCCAGTGCGGCGACCTCGACGCACTGGACGACTCGCTCGGCATCGCCGAGAAAGCCGTTCGTGAGACGCCGCGGGACCACCACTGGTGGCCGTTGCGAGCGTTCGCACTCGCGCGCTCGGCCCGTGCGCTTGCGACGTTCGGCGGGCCGCGCGCCGACGAGCTGCGCCAACAGGCGATCACCCACTACCGGGCGGTCAGCGCGCACCCGGCCGCCACCGCGCAGCATCGGATGTTGTGCGAGCGGGGGCAGGCCGCGATGCTCGCCGAGGCGGACCCGGCGACGGTGCTGAACGCGCAGGAACGCGTGATCGCCGCCATTCCCGCGACGGTCAGTCGGGCGCTGCCGCGAACCCAGCGGCTGCGGGCCGTGCGGCAGATGGACGGGCTCGCCGACCAGGTGGTGGATGCCGGGGTGCGGTCGGGCGAGCTGGACCGGGCGCTGGAACTGCTCGAGCAGTGCCGGGCCGTGCTGTTCGGTGATGCGTGGGGAATTCGCCGCGGCTGGGCGAAGCTGCTCGAGATCCGGCCGGAGCTCGCCGAGGAGCTCAGCCAGGTGGAGAAGGATCTCGCCAACGCCGACTCCTATTCCGACGTGACGTTCAACATCGAGGTGGAGTACGACGGCCGGACCTCCACCAGGGACTGGGATCCGCGACCGCAGGCCGTGGAACGGATCAGGCGGCTCGCCGCGCGACGGGACAGGCTGCTCCAGACCGCGCGGGCGGTGCGAGGGTTTGAGAACCTGCTGATGCCGCCGAACCTTGAGATGCTGCGCGAGCGCCTGATCGGGCACACCGCGGTGATCGTCAGCGCGGCGGGCACCGCGGTCGTCGTTCCCGGCGACTACTTGCAGCCCGTCGAGGCCGTGCCGCTGCGGCAGATGACCGAGCTCACGGCCCGCGCCCAGGTCAGGAAGTTGCGGGCGGCGCTCGCTGACGTGAAGTCCCCTGCGTGCCCGTTCGACCGGCGTGTGCAGGCCCAGCTGGACGTGCACGCGGTGCTGGAGTGGTTGTGGGACACCACGGCCGGGCCGGTATTGGACAAGGTCGCGGACTCGCGGCTGTGGTGGTGCCCGATCGGTGTCGCGGCAGGGCTGCCGCTGCACGCAGCAGGCAGGCACCGCGATGGTGCCGGGCAAACCGTGTTCGACCGCGTTGTCTCTTCGTACACGCCGTCGCTCACCGCGCTTGCCGACACCGTCACCATGCCCCCGCCGCGCCACGCCCGACCCACCGCGCTCGCCGTCGGCGTGGGCGAGCGTAAAGGCGTGCCCAAGCTGCTGAGCGCCCGCGACGAGGCCGAGGCGGTGGCCGCGCTGTTGCCCGGCTCCACTGTGCTCATCGACTCCGCCGCCTCTGCGGACGCCATCAAGGAAGGTCTGCAAAGCCATGCGATCGCCCACTTCGCCTGCCACGGCCGTGCGGTCAGCTCCGCCGGGCACCCCGACCTCGGCGGGCTGATGCTCAGCGATGGGATGTTCGTGCCGTCCTTCGTGCGAGACTTGCGCACCACGCAAGCGCAGCTCGCGTTCCTGTCTGCGTGCGACACCGCCAGTCCCGACCCGGCGCTGTTGGACGAGCCGCTGAGCCTGGCATCGGCGTTCCACCTCGCCGGCTTCCGCGGCGTCATCGGCACGCAGTGGCACACCGCAGACAGCACCGAGACCGCCGTGGCGGTGTACGCGGCGCTCACCGCGCACGGCACCCGGCCCGCCGACACCGCTCAGGCGGCCGCCACGCTCACCGAGACGTCGCGCCGCATGAGGGACGCTTACCCGGCCGTGCCGACGCGGTGGGCCGCGCACGTGCACGTCGGCAACTGAGCTGCCGGGCTACCGGTGGAACGCCTCGATCGCCTCGGCGACCCGCGGCACAGGATTCTGTGAGCCGTCCAGGCTGATGCGGACGCGGAGGGCCGCATCGACTGGTCCATGGTGAGCGCGGACTCCACCGAGCGCCGTTCCCTGCCCGATTTCGGGCAGGAATGTAGACGTTCCATGGGTCTCGACCTAGGGTGATCGCTCATGATCACCTTAGATGCTATCGGGACTTTCACCCTGATAGTGGGACTTCTCGCGCTCACTCCCGGCCCGGACACCGCACTCATCCTGCGCACCGCGGCACTCGGGCACCGCCGTCGTGCCTGGGGCGTGGTCCTCGGCATCCAGCGCGGCACGCCGGCTTGGGGCACGCTCGCCTCCCTCGGCGCGACCGCGCCGCTGACCACGTCTCACGTCGCATACCGGACTCTTCGTTGGGTCGCAGCCGCGTACCTGGTGTGGATGGGCGGCAGGCTGTTGTGGGCCACTTGGAGCCACTCATCGAGCGAGAGCCCGCAGACGGCGGGGCCGAGACCAAGGCCAGGACAGGCGCCGGCGACACCCTGCTCGGCGGCTGGCGGCAAGGGATCGTGGCCAATCTCCTCAATCCGAGGATGGGCGCCTTCTGTGTTGCGGTTGTCCCGCACCTCATCACCGCTGGCGCCTCGCACCCCGGTGCGGGCGTGCTCCTGGCCGACGTGCATATCCCCCTGGCTGTCACCTGGGCTTGCGCGCTGATCGCCTTCGCACGCGCTCCGAGAGACCGACCGCATCGGTCCTCGGCCCGCCGCTACCTCGACCGCATCACCGGCATGGTCATTGGCGCTTTCGGCATCCGGCTCGCGCTCGGACAGTGAGGCGCCAGTCGACGCAGCCGCAAGGCCGCAGACAGCCGCCGAACGCGCGATCCGCGCATCATCCAAATCGAAAGGACATCTGTATGCGCTCGCTCCCCACCAGCACCGAGGCCGTGGTCTTCGACTGCGACGGCCTGCTGGTCGACACCGAAGCCTGCTGGACCGTTGCGGAATCGGCCATCTTCGCGGCACACGGTCATCTCTTCGGTCCCGAACAGAAGGCGCTGGTCATCGGCCGCACCGTGGAGGCCGCTGGAGAGGCCATGGCCCAGTACTTCGGGCGCCCCCGCACCGGTGCCGAACTCGCCGCCGAACTCCTCGAAAGAGTCCGCACGGAGCTTTCCCGAGGCGCCGCAGCCCTCCCCGGGGCGGCGGAACTGGTGCGCGCCTGCCGAGCGGCCGTACCCATCGCCGTAGCCAGCAACAGTCCCCGGGAACTGCTGGACGCGGCACTGCGTTCGGCCGGTCTCGCCGACTACTTCACCTACTCGTTCGCCGCCGACGAAGTGCGCTCCCCCAAGCCCGCACCAGAGCTCTACCTCACGGCATGCGAGGCGCTCGGCACGACTCCCAAACGCTCCGTCGCCTTCGAGGACTCGGCCACGGGCGTCGCCTCGGCGCGTGCTGCCGGGCTCCACGTCGCAGTGGTGCCGTCACTTCCCGGAGCCGACCTGGACCACGACTGGCTGGGGACCAGCCTGGCCGAACCCGAATTGCTGGACTGGGCCGGAGAACTGCGAGACAGCACGCTCCGCTGATCCACTCATCTTCGCGCACCCGGGCAGGCCGCCTCGGCAGGTTGACGAACCCGCCCACGCCGCGCCGTTCCGGCGGGCCGACGCCAGGGGCACGCCCCACTCACACGACCCGTCGGACACCGCTTTGCACCCCTGAGCGTCAGCCCCGTCGGGAAACCAGGTGTGGGGGGCCAGACACCCGGGACCGCGGCCGAGGCGCGGCGGCCTGAACCAACCGACTATCCGAACAGCCGCCGTTGAATTGCACGACGGTAGTCCTCAAGTGTCTTGTCCAGGTGCACGGCGGTCGCCTGGGCGGCGGCTTCGGGCCGACCGTCCCGAATGGCCTCGTAGATGGCCGCATGCTCCTCGACCGCGGCCTCGGCGTGGTCACTCAGCACGTCATGGATACCGATCGCGCTGGACTGTCGCTGCAACCGGCGTGCGTCACGTACGGCCTCGACGAGGAAGGTGTTGTGCGAGGCCGCCGCGACCCCGGCGTGGAAGTCGTCGTCCGCCTGGTTGAACACCTCCACCTGCCCGTGGACGAAGCCGTGGCGGCACGTCTCCACGGCGACTTCGATGGCCCGCAGTTCGGCGGGCGTGGCCCGGGTCGCCGCCAGGCTGCCGGCGGCCATCTCCTGGACCCGGCGGAACTCGAACAGCGAGAAGATGTGATCGAGATCGGTGGGCCGGAAGAAGCCTCCCCAACGGCTCGCGGTCAACATACCCTCGTCGTCCGCGACGAAGAGGCCTCGCCCTTTGTGCGCCCGTACTCGTCCGAGCGCGGAAAGGATCTTCACGGCTTCGCGGACCACGGCCCTGCCGGTGCCCAGTCGGCCGGCCAAATCGGTCTCGGTGGGCAGTCGGTCACCAGGGGTCAGGCGTGACTCGGCGATGAACTCGAGGATCTGTTCCGCGACACGTTCGTAGCCGGGGCGGTACTCGCCGTTCCTCTCCGCCCCTGCAGTCATCGCCCCCTCTGTGTCACTCATCTACCGGCCTCCATTGCTGATGTGGCTGAAGCACACCTGATCCGCTTCGCAGTCACTCGACATGTTACAGACCTCCGCCCCATGGATGAGCCGTACTCATTTCAGGAAGACATCCAGGGAATCTCATCGTCCATCCCTGCCCAGGTACTCATTAATCTGGCATAACACCGGAAAACCACCATCAAGGCTACGCGACTCTGGAAAATTGCGCCTGCACATCCCCTTGATCAGGCTCACGATAGGGCGCCTGATTTCTTCCGCAAGTCGACGTCCCCTCGTCCGCCGATCTCCGCCGCTCTACTCAGGGCGCCACGACGTAGTGGAGTTACTCATGGCCACAAGGAAGCCGTTCACCGATCGCGGGAGGCCGTTGCCCAGGAGGCGGTCGGCGCGGCTGGCAGTCCGTGTGGCGACCGGCATCCTGACCGCCGTATCAGCCTGTGGCGGCAGCGGAACCGGCACGACCACGAAAGACGGTTTCGCCCAAGCACCGCAGAAGGACGGCGCGTTCACGGTGTGGGTGGACTCGACCCGGCTGGCCGCCGCGAAGCTGTACCAGAAGCAGCAATGAACCAGCTGTGCGACTCGGCAGCCACCTACCACCTCTCCAACGACCCTGGCACGGTGATCAACAACAACTACATCCACGACATGGTCCGCACGCCCACCGCGTGTTCCTCGGCCGTGGCCGGCGTCCATCTCGACGAGGTTTCGAGCAACATGTCGGTCGCCGACAACGTCCTGACGCGCGCGGACAACTTCATCAACCGGAACGCCAACGGCCCCAACGTCACCCTCTCCAACAACACGACCACCAGCACCGCGGTGCTGCAGGCCTCCGGCCTGCAGCCGGCCTACCAGGGCCTGCTGGCGAAGACGAATCTCACCTACGGCAGGACGGCCACCGCCTCTTCCGTCTACGCGACGCAGTGGGTCGCGGGCAAGGCCAACGACAACGATCCGGCGAGTGGCTGGTCGCCCGCCGGGACCGACACCTCGGCGTGGTGGCAGGTCGACCTCGGCAGCCCATCCGCGCTGAGCCAGTTCTCGCTGACCACCCGACAGGACATCGACCAGCCCGAAACCCGCGCCGACTTCGAGGTACGCGGCTCCAACGACCCGTCCTTCGCCGACTACACGGTCCTCGGGCGCCAGGGCGCCTCGGTCCTCCCGTACACCACGACGCTGACCGGCAAGATCGACGCACGGCAGAAGTTCCGCTACGTACGGGTCGCCAAGACCGACGGCGGCTACTTCTGCATCGGCGACTTCAGCGTCCAGCAGGCCGGCGTCTCGCTGAAGGACCCGGCCACCACGTCCTTCAACCCCTCGACGTACTACACCATCAAGAACGTCAACAGCGGACTGCTGGCCGACGTCCACCAGGCTGCGACCACGGACAACGCCAACGTGACCCAGTGGCAGACCAACTCGGGCACCAACCAGCAGTGGAACATCGTGCGGGTCAGCGGCCACCTCTACAAGATCGTCAACCGCAACAGCGGCAAGGTCCTGGAACTCCGCAACGGCTCCCACACCAAGGGCGCGGCGCTCGACCAGTGGACCTACAACGGCGGCAACAACCAGCTCTGGTACTTCGAGTCGTCCGGCAGCGGATACGTCATCCGCAACTTCGTGACCGGGCCGGCTTCCCCGCGGTCCGAGGCGGGCGCGCTCTTCCGCAGACCCGTGCCCTCGACGTCCAGGTCGGGCAGCAGTCGGTCCAGCCAGGCCGACAACCGCCAGGCGTGCCGTTCAGCAAGTACGAGGACTGCGGGGACCTGGGTGATCGCTGCCGGGAGGGCGCTGAGCGTGGCGCCGCACGTCTTGGCGGCCGATACCGCCGGGCAGGGCGACGGCCTCTGTCGTGAGGGCCGCGGCGGCCAGGAACTGTCTGCGGTCGAGCGGCGGGCCGGACGAGCGCATGACGCCGGCTCCATTGTCTGTCGAGGCGAGAACACACTGGGGTGTGGAGAGCGGCCGAGGGCCAGGGGGCCGCGCCGCAGTGACACGGCCCCCCTCGCCGGAACGCCGTCACATGGCGATGAGCTGCCAGTCCTGGTTCGAACCGTCGGTGGCGGGCCACTGGATGACCTTGACACCGTCCAAGGTGGAGGCGTCCTTGACGTCGGCGCACCATCCGTTGCGAACGTTGACCAGCCGGTAGTAGCCGGTGGTCTGGGAGGGGACCAGCTTCCACCACTGGTTGTCGCCGTCGTCGTCGGTCGACTGGTCGAGGGGCGCGCCCTTGGTGGAATTGTCCGGGCTCTCCAGGACCTTGCCACTGCGGACGTTGACCAGCCGGTAGGAGCCGTCGGCGTTCGGCAGCAGTTTCCACTGCTGGTTCGTGCCGCCGGTCCAGGGCCACTGGATGATGGAGGCGCCGTCGGCGGGCGAGGCGTCGCTGACGTCCAACACCTTGCCGCTCTTGCGGTTCACCAGCCGGTAGGCGCCCAGATCCGCGGTGAAGGGCCGGTCGTAGACCTCCAGGCTGCGGATGGACGCCCATACTGTGGCAGGGAGCCCGGTGACCGTCACCCTTACGTAGCGGGCCTGCGCGCGGAAGGCGGAGACCTGCACCTGGCTGGTGCTGGTGGTGGCGGTGCGGTCGGCGAGGGTGGTCCAGGTGCTGTTGTCGGTGGAGCCCTCGATCCGGTAGCGGTAGTTCGTTGCGTCCAGCTCCCAGGCGATACGGGTGCCGGTGAGGGACTTGGTGGTGCCCAGGTCCACCTTCAGCCAGTGTCCGGTGTTGCCGTTGCTCGCGCACCAGCGAGTCGCGGTGGATCCGTCCACGGCCTTCGCCGCGACGTTGCCCTTGGAGGTCTCCTCGCTGCCGGCGGTGGCCGTCCTGCGGGCGGCGATGTCGGCGGGCTGCACCGAGCGGTCCAACGTCACGCCGACGACGCTGTCCTCGGGGATGCGGGTGCGGTTGATGCCGGTGATCGTCACCTCGCCGTTCGCGTTGACGGTGTACGGCAGGTCGGCGCCCGACGCGACGTCGAAGACGCGGGTCACCTTCGCGTCCGCGATCGAGGGTGTGGTGAAGCTGGTGCCGCTGTAGCCCGGCAGCAGGTGGACGTAGAAGGTGCTGCCCTTGTACGTGTAGCCGTACTTGCCGTCGAGGGGCTGCCAGGGCCCGCCCTGCGTGCCGTAGACGGCCTCGCCGCACGTGGTCATGAAGGAACCGATCCTGCGCACGAGGTCGGCCTGGGCGGTGGGGACCACACCGGTACGGTCCGGTCCGACGTTGACCAGGCAGGTCATGTTCCGCACCCAGGCGTTGACCAGGATGTTCATGGCCGTGCCGAAGCCCATCACGCTCGTGCCGGCCTTGTAGCCCCAGGCACCGCCGATGGTGAAGCACTTCTCCGCGACGCGTCCGGTGCGGATCGCGCCGGAGGGTACGGAGGGGCCCTCCTCACTGGTGAAGTCGCCGATCCAGCCCGAACGCAGGGTGGTGACGATGTCTGGCTGGTGCTTGCGCACCAGCCCGGTCAGGCCCAGCGGCCGGCCCGTTGCGGGGTCGGTCTCGCTGTAGGCCGCGTCCACCGGCCACTCGTTCGCCGGGTCGCGGAACTGGCCGGGCTCCCAGAAGAAGGCAGCGGACGCGTCGGAGCCCTGCTGGCCGAGCCAGCCGCCGTCCCACCACAGGTCGTCGATCTTGCCGTACTGGGTGACCAGTTCCTTGACCTGCTGGTACACCTCGTTCTTCATGATCCGCGCGTTCTCCTTGTGCGCGGGATCGGTGGTGTAACCCCAGGCGTTGGGCAGGCAGTTGGTTCCACGGACGTCGTAGTAGCCCGGGTAGCGCCAGCTCAGCGGGGAAAAGTACAGGCCCACCTTGAGGCCCGCGTCGCGTACGGCGGTGACGTACTGGCTGATGAAGTCCCGCTGGAGCGGGGCCTGTCCGGAGTGCCAGGCGTTGGGGTGGGTGGACGGCCAAAGGGCGAAGCCGTCGTGGTGGCGGGCCGTGAGCACCGTGTACTTGGCGCCCATGTCCTTGGCCAACTGGGCCCAGTCGGCCGGGTTGTAGGCGTCGGCGGTGAACTGCTCGCCAGTGGCGTCGGTGACGTACTTGCGGTAGTTCTCCGGGGTGATGGCGGCGTTCTCCATGTACCACTCGCCCTTGGCCGGGCCGGAGTAGGGACCCCAGTGGATGAACAGGCCGAGCTTGGCGTCCGGCAGCCACTGGATCTTGTCGTCGGGCTGCTGTTCGACGCCCATGTCGAGCTTGGGGATCCGCAGTGGGGGGAGCGGGAGCGGCTGGGGGGAGGCGGCGTGAGCGGGGATCGCCAGTGTGGGGGTGATGGCTGCGGCGGCCGTCATGGCCGCCATGCCGACAAGCACTCTTCGGCGAGTGATCGGCTGTGACAAGGTCTTCTCCTGACTGTCCGCAAGACAGCACACGGGTGCTGCGGCTCAGCGTCGGGGCCGAACAGATCGGATGGGTCGTCACAGGACGGCGAGACACAGGGGAGCCGCACGAAGGCGTGTGGCTTCACCGAGGTGACATCCGATGTATTAATCAGCAACAACCACGCTGTGTCTAGGGGGCCGTCGAAAACTCACGCAAGTCGGAGGACGTCGGATCGACCAGGGGGCGTGAACGCCAAAAACATCGGATGTCTGATCGGCATCAGGGCGTTGACGAAGCCTCACTTCCCCTCTACCGTCCTCAAACGGAGTCGCACACAACCAAACAAATCACAAGCCTCATTGAGGTGAACCCAGATGCTCCGACGCGCCCTCACCTGTGTGTTGGCCGCCTTCCTGAGCGTGACCGCGCTTCTTGTCACCGGCTCCCCCGCCCAGGCGGCCACGGTCACCATCACCAACGCCACCCAGTTCACCGACACCACCGGCGCCGTCGTCCACGCCCATGGCGGCGGGGTGATCAAAGTCGGCTCGTACTACTACTGGTTCGGCGAGAACCGCAACGCCGACAACACCTTCAGAGCCGTCTCCGCCTACCGTTCATCGGACCTGAAGACCTGGGAGTTCAGACACGACGTCCTCACCCAGGCCGGCGACCCGGAGCTGGCGGGAGCCAACATCGAGCGGCCCAAGGTCATCTACAACTCCACCACCGGCAAGTTCGTGATGTGGATGCACAAGGAGAACGGCACCGACTACACCCAGGCCCGCGCGGCCGTCGCCGTCTCCGCCACGGTCGACGGCGACTACACCTGGAAGGGCAGCTTCCGGCCCCCGACCGGCACCACGTCCCGCGACATGGCCCTGTTCAAGGACGACGACGGCACCGGCTACCAGATCACCTCCGCCGCCGGCAACGCCGACCTGCAGATCTGGAGACTCACCGCCGACTACACGGCCTACGAGAGTCTGACCGCAAACCCCTGGGCCGGTACCTTCCGTGAGGCTCCGGCGCTGTTCAAACGCGACGGCGTCTACTTCATGCTGACCTCCGGCAACAGCGGCTGGAAGCCCAACCAGCAGAAGTTCGCCACCGCCGGCAGCATCGCCGGCCCGTGGACGGCCATGACCGACATCGGTGACGACACCGGCTACGGTTCCCAGACCACGTTCGTGCTGCCCGTGCAGGGAAGCTCGGGCACCTCCTATCTCTACCTGGGCGACCGCTGGGGCAACTCCACGGGCGGCACGGTCAACGACTCGCAGTACGTCTGGCTTGAGCTGACCTTCCCGACCCGGACCACCGTGAACCTGCCGTGGTACCCGCAGATCGCCGTCGACACCGAGGCCGGCACGGTCACCGGCGTGGGCGGCGGCCCGTACTACAACCTGGTGGCCCGGCACAGCGGCAAGTGCCTCGACGTCTCCGACAACTCCGCCGCCGACGGCGCGGTCGCTCTCCAGTACACCTGCATCGGCGGCCTCAACCAGCAGTGGCGGCTCAAGGACGCCGGCAACGGGTACGTCCAGATCCTCGCCCAGCACAGCGGCAAGTGCCTGGACGTCGCGAACGGCTCCCCCGCCGACGGCGCCTTCGTGAACCAGTACCGCTGCACCACCGGCACCAATCAGCAGTGGCAGTTCCAGGACCAGGGGGGCGGCTACTACCGGCTCGTCGCCCGGCACAGCGGCAAGTGCCTCGACGTGGCGGACGCTTCCACCGTCAACGGCGCACGCCTCATCCAGTGGCCTTGCGGCACCGGCGCCAACCAGAGGTTCCAGCGGCGCGCGGCGTGACGACCTTCCGGGTGCGGACGACAAGGTCCGAACCCGGACGAGAACAAGCAGGTGATCACGGCAAACGGACGGGACGAGCCGCGACATGGCGCGAGGCCCGCCACACGGACACGGTCGGCACGGCCGTGGTCGGTGCGCGACGCCGCCCGCCATGCAACTCGACAGCCCCTCGGTCCATCGGTGTCGCGGCCATGTCCTCATTGGCCGCCCGGACCATGTCCCCGGCCGGCCACGCAGCGGCGAGGAAGGCGTGGCTGGCGGTCACGACGGTGACGTGGTGGTCGTCGGCCCGGCCAAAGCGGCCCGGGGAGGTCAAGTCCCAGGCCGGGCCGGACGTTCGACGGCCTTGCCCGGGGACCGCTCGCGCAAGGCGGTGAAGCGGGGGCGCAACCTCCTTGAGCCGTGCCCCCTGGCGCTGGGTCCGGCATCTGCAGAACCCGGTCACCCTCTTCACTCGACCCTGTCGGACTGAACACCTCCTATGTATAGGGTCACTTAGCCCTGGGCTCGAACGCGCCCGTCGGCTGCGATCTCGGAGTTGATCTGGCGAGTTCTGTCGAGACCCTGGACACACCACTGACTGATGCCCGTTAATACATCCGATGTTATCCGCCGAACGCACGCTGTATGTAAGGCCCGTCATGACACCGCGCGCTGTCCTGCGAACTGCCCGGTCGACGACGGCGCGGCCTGTCGGTTCACCTGGCGGACCGGCCTGCACGTCGCTTGGTTCGACGCCGATCGCGCCTCCCAGGGCAGCCCGGCCCGCCTGCCGCCCGGCACACCTCGCCACCCAGGCCGCTCGACTGTCCCCACCACGTCGTCCGCGCAAGCAATGCCATCGATCCACAGGAGTGGGCCATGTCCTCATCAAGAATGTCTCGCCGTACGTTTTTCGGTGCTGCGGGGGCGGCGACCGCCGCGACCGCGCTGCCGCTCGTCCCCGGCTTCTCCGGCCTTGTGTCGCAGGCAGCCGCCGCGGACACACAGACCAACCTGAGCAAGATGGTCGACATGCGGTTCGGCATGTTCAACCACTTCAGCCTGGGCACGTTCACCAACCAGGAGTGGGCAGAACCCAACCAGAGCCCCACCCTCTTCGCTCCCCCGAGTGTCAACTGCGCGCAGTGGGCCGACGCGGCGGCCGCCGCGAAGATGGGTTACGGCATCCTGACCACCAAGCACCATGACGGCTTCGCCCTGTGGCCGAGCGCCCATGGCACCCAGAACGTCGCGAACAGCTCCTACAAGCACGACGTCGTCCAGGCGTACTGCGACGCCTTCCGCGCGAAGGGCCTGAAGGTCGGGTTGTACTTCTCGATCTGGGACCGCACCTTCGGCGTCGAGGCATGGGAGACACGGCACCAGGTGAGCGGACTCGAAATCACCGATGCCATCCAGCCCGGCGACATGACGTTCATACTCGGTCAGATCACCGAATTGCTCACCAACTACGGCACCATCGACATGTTCATGACCGACGGTTACGCCTGGCAGATGGGGCAGCAGGCCGTCTCCTACCAGAGCATCCGCTCGCTGGTGAAGGAGCTGCAGCCGGACTGCGTCATGCTCGACATCGGCTCACTGTCGGAGCCCTTCCTCAGCGACGCTGTCTTCTTCGAGGAGCCGCTGGGCGTCACGGCGCCGGCGGGCAACACCTACGCCGGTATGCAGGGACAGACCATCAGCAACGGCTGGTTCTGGCACCCCTCCACCCCGACCGAGAGCCTCATGAGCAAGGATGCGATCCTCTCGCACCTGGCCGACCTGGAACCGAAGTACACCTCGTTCATCCTCAACTGCCCACCCAACCGCAACGGCCTGCTGGACACCAACGTCGTCAACCGCCTCGCCGAGGTCGGCGCGGCATGGAGCCCCAACACCTCCAGGCCGCCGCTGCCCACCCAGCTGCTGCGCGCCGAGCACCCCGTCACACCGGTCAACGCGTACGCCACCGGCTTCCACACCGGCGAGGGCCCGTTCAACGCCATCGACGGACTCAGCGACAACCGCTACGAGACCTGCTGGTCGACATGGAGCCTGTCGCTGCCCCAGTCCATCACCATCGACCTGGGCGGCGTCTGGAGCAACGTCTCCACCCTGGAGTACCTCCCCAAGCAGTGGAACCGCAACAACTCCACCGACGGCGACATCACCTCCTACACCATCCTGACCAGCACCGACGGCATCACCTTCACCCAGGTCGCCACCGGCGCCTGGGCCGGCGACAAGAAGACCAAGCTGGTCGAGTGGCCCAACCGGAACGTGGGCTTCGTACGGATCCAGGTCAACTCGGCCACCGGCGGCTACGCCAACATCAGCGGTGTCAGGATCGGCGGCCGGTCGGTCAAGCCCGCGCTGGTGTCCACCACACTGCCCGGCGACGGCACCGTCTACCGGCTGGTCGCCCGCCACAGTGGCAAGGTCGCCGACGTGGAGGCCGGGCGCACCACCGACGGCACCAACGTCCTGCAGTGGCCCTGGCTCGACAAGCCGAACCAGAAGTGGACCTTCACCAAGACCGGCGACGGCTACTACAAGATCAAGGGTGTGGCCAGCGGCAAGCTCCTGGAGGTCGCGGGACTCTCCCGCGCGGACGGCGGCAACGTCGGCATCTGGGGAGACGCCGGCGCCCCCCAGCAGCACTGGGCCGTCACACCCACCGGTGACGGGCACTACTTGCTCATCAACCGCTACAGCGGGCTCTCCCTCTCCGTCGACGAGGGCAGCACCATCAACGGAGCCAACATCGAGCAGCAGCCGTACGCGTCGCGGACCGAGCAACAGTGGCAGATCATCTCCTCCTGACCCCGCCCTCCGCCCCTTTCCTCCCCGGCCTTCTGCGAGGAGCGGCGGTGACGGTCCGCTGCGGGCGTGAGGTGCCTGGGCACCCCGCGCCCGTCTGATTCCACGATTCCTCCGAGCACGGCGGCCGCACCTGGGCATGTTCCTCGGTGCCATCGACTGGGGGCATCGACTGCAGCGTGGTCACCGTCAACGTCCGGCCGTACTTCATCGGGCTCCACCCAAGACCCCCAGTCTCATTGAGGCACCCGTGGAAAGACAGGGAATGCACATGTCCACTGTTCTCGCACGGCTGTCGGCGACACTGGTCGCCGCCTGCCTGCTGTTCACCGCCCAAGTCGTGACCGCACCCGAGCGGGCCGCCGCCGCCGATCCCGGCTACCTGATGACGCACTTCATCGGGGACGGGGCGACCGGTCAGCAGATCTACTTCTCGCACAGCACGGACGGCCTGAACTGGTCCGACCTCAACGGCGGCGGGATGACCCTGCGCTCCACGGTGGGCACGCGTGGGGTGCGTGACCCCTCACTGGTCCGCTCTCCCGACGGGAGCCGGTACTGGATCATCGCGACCGACCTGTGCATCGGCTGCGGCCAGTCGTGGGGCGACTCCATGTCCAACGGCAGCCGCAATCTCGTGGTGTGGGAGTCGACGGACCTGGTCACCTGGTCGCAGCCGTGGCTGCTCGACGTCGCCGGCGCCATCCCCGACGGACGCAACGCCTGGGCACCGGAGGCGATCTGGAACCCGGCCACCGACGACTACGTCCTGTACTGGGCCACGAACGCCACCCTCAACGGCGTGCTCAAGCACCGCATTTACTACGCCCGCACCTCCGACTTCCGCACCATCACCACCCCGCAGCTCTACATCGACCGCCCCGGCACCCAGAACATCATCGACACCCAGATCGTCGAGGTCCCCTCCGGTGTCGGCGACTACCGCTACGTACGGGCCTCCGGCGACGGCCAGATCACCCTCGAAGGCAGCAACTCGATCCTCGGCACCTGGACCAACCTCGGCAACCTCTCCGGCATCGGCCTCACCGGCTCCCAGGTCGAAGGCCCGATGTGGATGAAGTTCCGCGATCGCAACGAGTGGACCCTGTACCTCGACCAGTACGCCTCCGGACGCGGTTACATGCCGGTCGCGACGACCGACCCGTCCAGCCCCGGCACCTACCGGCTTCCGGCGTCGGGAAGTTACCACTTGGGCGGCACCACCAAGCGCCACGGCTCGATCCTGAACCTGACGGCCGCCGAGGACAGCCGCGTACAGGCTCGCTGGCCCAGCACGGCGATCAACCGGCTGCAGTCGTTCAACTTCCAGGACCGGTACGTCCGGCACACCAACTTCGACGTGCGCATCGACCAGAACATCAGCGGACCGGACGCGCAGTTCCGGCTGCGGCCCGGCCTGGCGGGCACCGGCACCGTCTCCTTCGAGTCGGTCAACTTCCCCGGGTACTTCATGAGGCACGCCGGATTCGACTTCCAGCTCGCCCACAACGACGGCACCACCCAGTTCGCCGCAGACGCCACCTTCCGCCGGGTCGCCGGGCTCGCCGACCCGGGGTGGTCCTCCTTCCAGTCGTACAACTACCCGGACCGGTACATCCGCCATTACGCGTACCAACTGCGGCTCGACCCGATCACCACCACGACGGGCCGCAGCGACGCCACCTTCCGGGTGACGAGCTGACGGGTGCGGTGGACTCACCACCGCACCGTGGGTGGTCAGCCGTTCCAGACGTCCTCGGCGACGATTGCGTTGGTCGAAACAGTCAATACGAGGACCCTAGGGAGACCCCAAGTCGTCCGGCAGCGCCCGGGACATGCCCCCTCCCGGCACTCATTGCCTCTTCCCTCGAGGCACAGGACATGGGGCACGCCCGGACCGGCTGTTGGGGCGCACTCGCCCGTGGAGCGCTGGATCCGCCGGGATCCGTCCCTCGGCCCTGCCGAACGGGACCGACCCCGGCGGTCACGCACCGCGTCAGCAGGTCACGACAGCGGCGGGTACGCGTTCCGGATCAACTCCTGGAACTGGGCGGAGAACCAGCGTCCGGCCAGCGGCGAGTTCGGCAGTGCGCCCGTGGGGTTGTTGCCGTTGCGGGGGTTGCCGCCGTACGTCGGGTCGCACATTCGATCGAAGCCCTTGCCCTCGTCGTTGGGGATGGCGGCGCTGTTGCCGTCCGACTCCCCCGGCGGCTTGACCCACACATAGGCGTCGATGCCGGCGGCGGGAGCCGCGGTCGGCCGCTCGCCGATGCCTGCGCCGCCCTGGTTGCACCAGTTGCCGGCGTGGATGCGCCGGTCGATGCGGCTGCCGTCGACGTAGCCGTCCACGGAGGTCGGCGATCCGGGACCGGTGGGCCGGGCGGAGCCGCCCCAGCCGTTGCGTGAGGTGTCGATCAGCATGCCGAGTCCCGAGTCGAATCCGGCCGCGACGAGCTTGTCCCGCAGCGCCTGGGCGAAGGACTGCTCGTCCACGTACTGGTTCCAGTCCACCCACTTCGACTGACGTACGGTCTGACCGTTCACCGTGTCGGTGACCTTGAGGTACGGCTCCTTGGTGGGGCTGTAGTTGGCGGTGTTGACGATGAAGCCGGCCACGTCGTTCACGCTTGCGCCGTTCGTCGTCGCAACCTTGTGGAACTGCTGTACCGCGGGGCCGAGGTTGCTGTCCCAGCCGAGCCAGCCGTGGTGGGCGGCGTCGATGTAGTTGTAGACGTTGGGGATGGCACCCAGCTTGTCCAGGGCGTAGCTGACACCCTTCTCGTAGTTGCCGTTGCTCTTCATGGTCACGCAGGCGTCGGTGGAGGTGTTGGTGCCGCCCGCGTTGGTGACCAGGTTGGGCAGTGAGTCGGGCTCGATGACCGTGGCGATCCGCAGGCCCGCGTACTTGGAGTCGGACAGGATCGACGTGATGGGGTCGATGTACTGGGACTTGTACTTGTCGAGGTCGTTGGGCCCCAGCTCACCGTTGGAGGCGAGGGCGGCGCAGTCGCGGCCGGGCAGGTCGTAGATGACGAGCTGGACGACCAGCTCACCCGTGCCCTTCTGCTTCAAGGCCTCGTCGAGGTGGGCGCGCAGGCCCATGCCGCCGCCCACGCCGTTGATGGCGGCGATGCGGTCGAGCCAGACGGAGGTGGGCTGGTTGGCGATACGGCTGCCGCCCGGTTCGGCGGCGGCCTTGGCGGACCACTCGGGGTTCACGTACACCTTGGCGCCGGTGTAGGGGTTGTCAGCCCGGCTGCCGGTGTCGCCGCCGCCTCCGCCACCACCGGTACCACCGCCCGTACCGCCGCCAGTCCCGCCACCGGTACCACCGCCGTTGTCGACGTTGCAGGTGACGCCGTCGAGCGTGAACGTGGCGGGCACGCTGTTGGTGCCGCTGTAGGAGCCGTTGAAGCCGAAGCTGACCGAGCCGCCGCTCGCGAGGTTGCCGTTGTAGCTCTCGTTGGCGACGGTGACGTCGGCACCGCTCTGGCTGATCTTCCCGTTCCAGCCGTTGGTGACCTTCTGGTTGCCTGCATACGACCACTTCACCGACCAACCCGACTTGGCGGCCGTGTTGTTGGTGATGGTCACGGCGGCGGTGAAGCCGGTGTCCCACTGGCTCTGCACCTTGTAGTCGACGGTGCAGGGGATGGACGAGGTGGCAGCGCCGGCCTGGCCGACGAGGAGCGCCGTCCCCGTCGTCCCTGCGACCAGCGCCAGGGCGGCGAGCAGCGATGTCCTGGTGTAACTCATGAGTGAGGGCTTCCTTCTCTCGATGGGGCCTTACGGATGGAGGGCGCGCGAATGGTCGCGCTGCCCGACGCTCTACGCGGTGGCTGTGCCGTCGCAGGCCGACTTCGGGGACGGACCGCGGGAGCAGTCCCGCGCGTTCAAGGTCCGGCCCGGACAGGACGGTTCGTGGTCGTCGAACCACGTCACGCCCCCGTCGAAGGGAGGCGACCCCTTCGTCGTGGCGGCGCCGCGCACGGCATCGCCGCAATCCCGCCTACCGGCGCCCCCGTACGAGGTCCTGTGGAAGGTGCCGCCGTCAGGACGGCGCTTCAAGGCCGCCGTCGTGCTGGAGGTCGCCCGGTCCGGGTGGTGCTCCTCGAGCAGGTGCACACGGACGCCTGGTGGTGTTCGAAGGCACCGACCGTCGACGCCCAGTTGGACGGAGCGTGGTCCAAGCCCGGCATCGGCTTCTGGCAGCCGGCCCGCACGTCCGAGCAGCCGGCCGCTTTGCCCGTGTACTGACCACGGGGCCCATACGGTCCGAGCGGGGACTTCCTGCCGGGCGCCTCGATGCGGGCCACCAAGACCTCGACGGTGTCGATGGGCGCTACCACGGGGTTCGCATCCACGGTGCCCGTCGTCCCGTCGAGCTTGGACGTCGTCGGTGCGGGATTGCTCCTCGGCGTCACGGTCGTCGATCGGTTCAAAGACCTGGGAGCCGCTGGGCCGCTGGTTGATGACGGTGTGTCCCACCGTGTACTCGGCCGTGGCTCCCCGGGCCGAGAACACCGGCAGGACCGCGCTCGGGACGAGCGCGACCGGACCGTCGCCGACTAAAAGTACTGAATGCGGGGGGTGTCGCATGAGCGAGTCCTTACAGCTTGGCGCGCCGCTACGGACGCGTCGAGTGATGGAACCGCTCCCACTGGTGAGGAGGAAGTTAGCGCCAACTGGCGAGGTTTCATAGGGTCCTTGCGAAACTTTCGCTCCCATCAGCCCGGTTCGAACTTTGAACACCTCGACGTCTTGACCGCACCCGCCTTCGTCTCCACGATGGGAGCGCTCCCACTGGATTCAGGCCTTGGCATCTCTCCGTGAGTCGCGTGACGCAAGGAGGAACCGCACCCGTCGAGTCCCGGCGCCAACAGCGGACTTCACGTCAGCGTCGCCGACTGCACCAACGACGTCGGCGTGGCGGCCACGTACGCCAAGACGCTCACGTACTACGGCGCCAAGTCCGGTGACGCGAAGGCGAAGTCGACGGCGAAGGCGCTGCTGGACGGCATGCGGAGCAACTACCAGGACGGCCTCGGTATCGCTGTTCCCGAGACCCGCAGCGACTACAGCCGGTTCAGTGACGGCGTCCACGTGCCGAGCGGCTGGAGCGGCAAGACGCCGAACGGCGAGACCATCGACTCGTCCTCGACGTTCTCCTCGATCCGGTCCTTCTACAAGAACGACCCGGCCTGGTCGAAGATCGAGGCCTACCTCAAGGGCGGCGCCGCGCCCGTCTTCACCCACCACCGGTTCTGGGCCCAGGCGGACATCGCCCTGGCCATGGGCTCGTACGCGGAACTCCTCGAGTAGCCCCCGCCGGCGCTCCGCGTACACGACCCCGTATCCAGGCGACGGGGTCACCCGGCCGGGCGGCCCCACCCGCACCAGGGGCCGCCCAATCCTCGCGCGCGATTCCCGCACGACCCAGTTCACGCGCGAGCACGGATACGCCTCGGCGCGTAGTGCCCGACGCCCGTCCTGAGCCCTCTTCCGACGCGCCCGGGCCGCCCGTTGAACGGGACGGTATTCCCCTACGCAAACGCAGGTCACCAGAGTCTTGGACAGCGAGTTCCGCTCTCGACCACCAGCGATGGGCACCCATACCCCCTACTCGGAACGGGAGCGCTCCCAACCCTTGGGTGCAGGGCGACCGCCTGTGACCATGCCACTGGCGAAGTCATGTGCCCGATCCCCTCCGGCCGGTAAGATCGGTGATCTCTTGGGGGAGGTGGCATGGGCAGACGACGCCCGGGGACACCGACGCTGGAGGAGGTGGCCGCCCACGCGCGGGTGGGGCGGGGCACGGTCTCCCGCGTCATCAACAACGCGGCGGGCGTGAAGGAGTCGACGCGTCGGGCCGTACAACGGGCCATCGACGAACTGGGGTACGTGCCCAATCTCGCCGCCCGTTCCCTGGCCGGGCGGCGGGCCGACGCCGTCGCCCTGGTCATGACGGAGCCGGACTGGCGGCAGTTCGCCGAGCCCTTTTTCTCCGAGATCGTCCGCTCGCTCGGAGACGCGCTGACAGACACCGGGATCCAACTGCTGCTGACCCTGGTCCGCTCGGACGCCGAGCGGCAGCGCTTCCTCGAGTACGCGCGCGGCGGCCGGGTCGACGGCGTCCTGCTGATGTCCGTGCACGCCGGTGATCCGCTGCCGGACATGCTCGCCGAGGCCCGGTTGCCGACCGTGCTGCTGGGGCGCCGCTCGGGGGAGGAGTACGTCAGCTACGTCGACGCGGACAACATCGGCGGCGCCCGCAGCGCCGTCTCCCACCTTCTTCAACGGGGCCGCAGAGTGATAGCGACCATCACCGGGCCGCTCGACCTGTACGCCGCCCAGTGCCGGCTGCGCGGTTACGAAGAGGCCCTGGCGGTGGCAGGCCTGGAGGGCGAGCAGACCCGTGTCGCCGAAAGCGACTTCACGGCGGAGAGCGGACGCCGCGCCATGGCCGAGCTCATCGAACGGCATCCGGATATCGACGGCGTCCTCGCCGCGTCGGACACCACAGCCGCGGGGGCTCTGGAGGCCCTGCGCGCGGCCGGACGCCGTGTGCCCGAGGATGTCGCCGTCGTCGGCTTCGACGACTTTTCGCTGGCACAGCGGACCGAACCACCGCTGACCACGGTGCGGCAGCCGATCGAGGAGATCGGGCGGGCCATGATCCGACTGCTCCTGGAGGAGATGGAGGAAGGCGCCGTGGCCTGGCGTCACGTCATCCTCCGCACCGAGCTGGTCGTGCGCGAGTCGACCTGACCTTCGTCGGCAAACGCCTCCGGGGAGCGCTCCCGGAGCCGGCGCGCTCCGTCTCGGCCCTCGTGGCTGACCTGCGCCTTCGAAATCGGTTCGACAGCTTCGTGCCGGCAGTCTTGTCAGGGACCTGAAGCATCCCTACAGTCCCTGCCGAACCCAGGATTGGGAGCGCTCCCATTCACGAAGTCATTGGGAGCACTCCCGTTACCCCCCATCCCTCGGAAGAGGATCCGCATGCGTCCTTCACCGCACCATGCCCCCAGCGCGCGTGGACTGCTCGGCGCGCTGCTCACCTCGCTCGTCTCGCTCGCCGCGCTTCTGACCACGGCGTCAGCGGCGCAGGCCGACACCACGATCTGCCAGCCCTTCGGTTCAACGACCATCCAGGGCCGCTACGTGGTTCAGAACAACCGCTGGGGCACCAACGCCACCCAGTGCATCGCCGTCACCGACTCGGGGTTCAGGATCACCCAGGCTGACGGATCCGTCCCCACGAACGGCGCTCCGAAGTCGTACCCGTCCGTCTACAACGGCTGCCACTACACCAACTGCTCGCCCGGCACCAAGCTTCCCGTTCAGCTCGGCACCATCTCCACCGCACCCTCCAGCATCTCGTACAGCTATGTGAACGACGCGACCTACGACGCCGCGTATGACATCTGGCTCGACCCCACGCCCCGCACCGACGGCGTGAACCGGACCGAGATCATGATCTGGTTCAACAAGGTCGGATCCATCCAGCCCATCGGTTCCCCGGTCGGCACCGCCACCGTGGGCGGGCGTGAGTGGCAGGTGTGGTCCGGCAACAACGGCTCGAACGACGTGTTGTCGTTCGTCGCACCGTCGGCGATCACCAGCTGGACCTTCGACGTCATGGACTTCGCCCGGCAGGCCGTCTCCCGGGGACTCGCGCAGAACAACTGGTACCTGACGAGTGTTCAGGCAGGGTTCGAGCCCTGGCAGAACGGCGCGGGCCTTGCCGTGAACTCGTTCTCCTCCACCGTCAACACGGGCTCCTCCGGTGACCCGGGCGGCCCCGGAGGCTCCACGGCCTGCAAGGTGGCATACGCGACGAACGTCTGGCAGGGCGGCTTCACCGCCGACGTCACCATCACCAACACCGGCTCCTCCCCCGTCAGCGGCTGGAAGCTCGCGTTCACCCTCCCCTCCGGGCAGCGGATCACCAATGCCTGGAACGCGAACCTGTCCGGGTCGTCAGGAGCTGTCACAGCGAGCAACGTGGCCCACAACGGAGAGGTCCCGGCCGGCGGCCAGGTGGCCTTCGGGTTCCAGGGCACCTCCGGCGGCACCTTCGCCAAGCCCTCCGACTTCAGCCTGAACGGCACTGCCTGCACCACCGTGTGACACCCGCTCACCCTCCGGGGCCCGCCTGATTCCTCCACACCGACCGGCGGGTCACCGAGGGCCGTACAGCGTCCCCGGCTCCACAGTGTTTCGCCCCCTCCGGCAAAGCCGACGCCGTGCTCGGATCGGCCTCCGCGCCCGCTCCGGCCCCGGTCAGCGGCTGGTTCGGAGGGGGCTCACTGTCGGCGGCGGGGTCAGTGCCGAGCGAACTGGACCCCCGTCGGCTGCACGGCTTCCGGCCGCAAAGCGATCCCGTTGACGGTCAGCCGTTCTCCGTAGATGTCGGTGAGCCTGATCGCACCGCCGCACCCGCTGCCGTCGGGCGAGAGGAAGTAGTTGTAGTCGGTGCGGGCCAGTTGCCGCCAGCCGCCGCCGGTGCGGACCTCCAGACGAGCGAGCGGGTTGCGGTGGCCGATCGCCTGAATGCCGCACCAGTAGGGGCTGGATCCGTTCTTGTAGCGGATCGAGATCGTGCCCGACGTGTCGGGGCTCAACAGGCTCCAGGTGATCGCGATCCGGCCGGTCGAGATGGGGGCCAGTTCGGCGAAGGCCTGTTCGCTGAGGTCGAGTTGCCCCGGTGCACAGGGCAGAGGGCATTCGTTGGTGATCCGGACCGTGACGGAGGCACCGTTCGCCGTTCGGGCGAGTACGTATGCCCCGCAGGCCTTGGACGTCTCGTAGTCGGTGGTGTTCATCGCCGCGATCATCATGTCGCCGCTCGGGCCGTACGAGCAGGCGCCGTCCCCGACCCCGGCCTTGTAGACGGTGGCGACTCCCGGGTAGGTGCTCCTGGGGCGGATCCGTCCGGCCAAGGACGACGTGGCAGGAGCCTTCCGCGGGGAGGCCGATGACGGCGCCGCCGACGGGGTCGCGGAAGCCTTCGGGGTCGTGGCGCCGGCCGACGGGGACGCGGAGACGGCGGACGGGGAAGGTGTGGAGGACTTCTTCCCCGGCGACGTCGGCGGGGGAGTCTCCTGGGAGTTGGCGACGGCCGTGGCCGAGGCCCGCCCGGCATCCTCCTCGCGGTCGGACTGCATCGTCATGACCAGGCAGACGAGAAGACCTGTGACGACCAGCCCCGCGGTGGTGCCCACCATCAGCCGGCGTCTGCGTCTGCGCTGCCGCGCGGCCTGGCGTGTCTCTTGCATGTTCATCCGTTCGGAAGAGCGTGTCGGTGTTGCACTACTCAGTGGCCACAGGTGGCGCAAAGGTTGCCGCCGGTTTTTCGGTCGGGTCCGGTGCCGGGACTTGAGCAGCCGGACGGAAACGCTGGGCACGGTCTTGGTGGCGTCCACCCCCTCGGCCGGCAGCGCGTGGCCGGCGGGTCGACCGCGAGTGATGGGGTCCTTCAGCCGACGGGACCCCGGCCGGACGCTCTCGTGCTCCCACCCAAGGGCCTCGGGTGGGAGCACGGCCTGCTTCGGGCGCAGGTCACCGCTTCTACAGAGCCGGGGTGGCGGGCCCGGGGCACGCCACCCCGGGCACGCTCAGCCGACCTTGGTCATGTTCCACTGCTGCGGGGCGCCGCCGTTGGGGGTCCACTGGATGACCTGGGTGTTGTCCGCGGCGTTGTTGGAGTTGTCCAGCGCCTTTCCGCTGTGCCGGTTGATGAGCCGGAACGCGCCGCCGCCCAGCGCGGTGACGGCCCACTGCTGCTGACGACTGCCGTTGTCGGTCCGCTGCACCATCACTGCGCTGTCGGAGGTGCTGTTGTTGTCGTCGAGGGCCTTGCCGCTGCGGACGCAGACCAGCTTGTAGTAGCCGTGGCCCAGGTCGGTGACCGTCCACTGCTGCGGCGAGCCGCCGTTGGCGGTCCACTGGATGATCGGGCTGCCCTCGTTGCCGGTGTTGCCGTTGTCGAGAGCCTTGCCGCTCTGGGCGCAGACCAGCCGGTAGACACCGCCTGCCAGGACGGCGGGCATACCGTTGACCTCCACACAGACCACGGAGTCGTTCGCGTTGGGCGCTGTGCTCGGCACGCTGACGTTGATCTGCCCGCCGCTGACCCAGTAGTTGAGGTTGGTGCCGGGGTTGTTCATCAGGTACACGCGGTTGATCGTGTTGTACACCGCCGGAATCTGCAGGGTGCCGCCCGTGGGCCAGTTGAAGACGTGGGCGAAGAGCTTGCCGTTCTTCTTGGTGATCTTGCCCCAGGACGGCTCGGTGGCGAAGGGGCTGCCGCTGGTGCCGTGGATGCCGTCGCTGTGGGTGGCCATCCACGAGGCCAGGCCGTTCAGAACGGTCACGGATCCGGGGGTCATGGAGCCGTCGCCCTTGGGACCGATGTTGAGCAGGTAGTTGCCGTCCCGGGAGATGACGGTGACCATCTCCTGGATGATGTCCTTGACGGGACGGTAGAGGCCCTCCGCCCAGTCGGTGTAGCCCCAGTTGCCGTTCATGGTGGCGCAGGTCTCCCACGGCCGGTCCATCGGCTCGGCGGGAACCGTCTGCTCCGGGGTGACGAAGTCACCGAGACCCTGGTCCCGCTTGACACGTTCGTTGACGACGAGGCCGGGCTTGCGCTGCATCAGCCACTTGTACAGGTCGTCGCCGTCGGACTTGGCCCACCAGTCGCACCAGTCGCCGTCGAACCACAGGACGGCCGGGTCGTAGCGGTCCAGCAGTTCCTGCAGCTGGCCCTTCATGTCGTTGATGTAGCCGGTGCGGGCCGCCGGGTCGATGGTGGAGTCCCAGTTCTGGGGACGACAGGTCTGCGAGGGGTGGTTCCAGTCCATGATCGAGTAGTAGAGCCCGAACTTGACGCCCCGGTTGGTGCACTCGGTCTTCAACTGGGCCAGCAGGTCGGGCTGGAAGTTGCTGTAGTCGTGCAGGTTGTACTGCTTGGTGCCGGTGGTGTCGGTGAAGCCCGCGACGTCGGAGTCCCACATCGCGTAGCCCTCGTGGTGCTTGGAGGTGATCACGAGGTACTTCATGCCGGCGTTCTTGGCCAGCTCGGCGATCTGGGCGGCGTTGAAGGTGGACGGGTTGAACTGCTTGCTCACGTTGTTCTGCCAGTCGGCCTTGGACCAGTGGTTCTGGCTGAACTCCCACTCGCCCTTGCCGTAGTAGGAGTAGGACCCGAAGTGGATGAACATCCCGAACCGGGCCTGGTACCACCAGTCGAGCTTCGCGTCGACGCTGTAGGCCTCGGCCGTCGTGGGCCACAGGGCCTGCGGCAGACCGAACGCCACGGTGCCGCCGGCGAGGGCTGCGGCCTTGATGAGGGAGCGCCTGCTGAGGGGAGCGGAGGACATCGTGCGGCTCCTGGAGGGTGAAGGACACAGGGTGTCGGTGACTGCTCGTCCGCGCTACCGCGCAGACGGCGGAGTACGGCGGCTCGTGTCCGGCCGGGGCTCAAGCAACTCCCAGGGACATCGGATGTATTAACAGACACAGTCGCACCCCGCGTCTAGAGTGACGACAGAGAATTTGGAAATGCCCTGTTCATGACCCCACGGCCAGAGTTCGGGGGCAGAAGACATAGGACCTCTATCGAGGTCTGGTCAGAGGTGGAAAAGAGCACGGCTTCGCAGCGCGGCCACCGGGCCACGCTGCGAAGCCGGACGGTCTCGGTGCCCTCGGCTACGCGTCCTCCACCACGACGATGTCCAAAGTCCTGGGCCCGTGCACGCCCTCGACACGGTCCAGTTCGATGTCGCTGGTGGCCGAGGGGCCGGAGATCAGAGTCAGCGGGCGGGTGGGATCGAGCAGGCGCAGTGCCTCGGGTACGTCGGGAGCGATCTGGTCCGCCCGGACCACGCAGATGTGCTGGTCCGGAAGCAGGGTCAGGACCCGCCGGCCCTGCCCCGCACCGTGGTCAAGGGTCACGGTGCCGGTGACGGCGATGGCGACGGCGACGGTGGTGACCACGGCATCCGCCGCGTCGAGTTGTCCGACGGTCAGCGGCGGGACATCCGTCAGCAGGGACCAGGGGCCTTCCGGGACCAGGTCCTCGGGAAGCCCGGGCGGTACCACCAGGGACCGTGCTCCGGTGCGGGCCAGAGCGCGACCGACCGCCGCCGCGGCATCGGACGGCGGAACACGGACCACCGTGGCGCGGTACTCGGCGGCACGCTCGGCGAACAGCCCGACGACGTCGGGTCCGGCGTGGTCGGCACGGCGACCCTGCGAAGGAATCACGTCGTCGGGGCGCTCGGAATCCGGCACGCCGGACAGCGCTCCTTTGACCGCGCTCAGGACGGTCTCGCGGCCGTTCATCGTCATCCCTTCCTCTCCGCCGTCGTACCGCTGTCTTCGCTCGTGGGTGGTCGCGTACGGCGCCACCAGGCGCGCAGGGACTCGCGGGCCGGCGCCGGGGTGTCCCGGGTGCCCGACCAGCGGGCGAACGGACCGGGCAGTGCGCCGATCCGGCCGTCACGGGCCACCAGCCGGGCTCCCATGGCAGCGAGCCGCTGTACGGCGGCCAGCCGCCGCGGTGAGCCCAGGACGGCACCCGCGGCCTTCATGGCAAGTGCCTCGGTTGTGGGGAGCAGTCGGTCCCGGCGCTTGGCCTCCACGGCCTCGGCGCGCAGATGGACCAGTACCTCGGGGATGTTGATCTTCACGGGGCAGGCGTCGTAACAGGCGCCGCACAGGGTCGAGGCGAAGGGCAGTGAGGCCGCGTTCTCGATGCCGACGAGCTGCGGGGTCAGGACGGCGCCGATCGGCCCGGGGTAGACCGAACCGTAGGCATGACCCCCCGTGCGCTCGTACACCGGGCAGACGTTGAGGCACGCCGAGCAGCGGATGCAGGCGAGGGCCTGGCGGCCCACCTCGTCGGCGAGGGTGGCGGTGCGGCCGTTGTCGAGCAGCACCAGGTGGAAGTTCCGGGGACCGTCGCCCTCGGTGACGCCGGTCCACAGCGAGGTGTACGGGTTCATCCGCTCGCCGGTCGACGAGCGGGGCAGGAGCTGGAGGAACACGTCCAGGTCGGCGAAGGACGGCAGGACCTTCTCGATGCCCATGACGGTGATCAGGGTCTCCGGCAGGGTCAGGCACATCCGCCCGTTGCCCTCCGACTCCACCACCGCGATCGTTCCGGTGTCGGCGGCCGCGAAGTTGGCGCCGGAGACGGCGACCTTGGCCCGCAGGAACTTCTCCCGCAGGTGGAGCCGGGCGGCCTCGGCGAGGTCGCGGGGCTCGTCGGTGAGGTCCTCGGGGGCGGGCCTGCCCCACTCCCCCATCTCCCGGCGGAAGATCTCCCGGATCTCGGAGCGGCCCCGGTGGATGGCGGGCACGAGGATGTGCGACGGGCGGTCGCCGCCCAGCTGCACGATGAGTTCCGCGAGGTCGGTCTCGTAGGCGCGGATGCCCGCGTCCGCGAGCGCCTCGTTGAGGCCGATCTCCTGGGTCGCCATCGACTTGACCTTGACGACCTCGTGCTTCTCAATGTCACCGCCGCCGGTCGCCTTCACCAGGGCGGTCACGATGCGGTTGGCCTCGGCGGCGTCCGACGCCCAGTGAACCACTCCCCCCGCGGCGGTCACCGCCTTCTCCAGGCGCAGGAGATGGTGGTCGAGATGACGGAGGGTGTGACGCTTGACCGACGCGGCCGTCTCCCGCAGTTCCTCCCAGTCCTCCAGTTCGGCGGCGACCGCCAGGCGCTTGTCCCGGATGGTGCCGGTCGCCCGGCGCAGGTTCGCCCGCAGCCGGGTGTCGGCGAGCGCGGTGCGCGCCGCCTCGGGGAAGGCCGGGGCGCCCAGCCATACGACGTTGTCGGCACCGCTCACCGCAGGTCCCCTTCCGTGGAGGCCAGGATCTCGGCCAGGTGCATCGTGCCGACGCCGGTACGGAGCCGGGACAGGCCGCCGCCGATGTGGGTGAGGCAGGAGTTGTCGCCCGCGGACAGGAACTCGGCGCCGGTGTTCTGCACATGGCGCATCTTGTCGGCGAGCATGGCGTTGGACACGTCGGCGTTCTTCAGCGCGAACGTGCCGCCGAAGCCGCAGCAGGACTCTGCGGCGGGCAGTTCGACGAGGTCGATGCCCTTCACGGCGCGCAGCAGCCTGAGCGGCCGGTCGCCGACCCGCAGCATGCGCAGCGAGTGGCAGGTCGGGTGGTAGGTGACGCGGTGGGGGAAGCAGGCGCCGACATCGGTGACGCCGAGGACGTCGACGAGGAGTTCCGACAGCTCGTACACCGTCGGGACGACGTGCTCGACCGCCTCGGCGAGCGCGGCGTCGCCGTATTGGGCGGCCACCACACGATGGTGGTCGCGCACCATGCCCGCGCAGGACCCGGAGGGGGCGACGACGGCGTCGTAGCCCGCGAAGACCTCGGCGAAGCGGCGGACCATGGGCAGGGTCTCGGGGCGGTAACCGGTGTTGAAGTGCATCTGGCCGCAGCAGGTCTGGCCCTGCGGGAACTCCACGGTGTGGCCGAGGCGTTCCAGCAGTTCGGTCACCGCGCGACCGGTGCGGGGGAACATCGTGTCGTTGAAGCAGGTGATGAAGAGGGCTATGCGCATGGGGTTTCCTGGAGTGGGGCCGGCCGTGCGGTGACGGGCAGGTCGTAGGTCCGCACGGCCGTGCCGGTGAAGACGTCATGGCGCTCGGCCGGCCCGAGCCCGGCCGTCAACTCGCGTGCGACGGCGATCACTTGGGCGTACGTGGCGGCGAGCCGACAGACGGGCCAGTCGGAGCCGAACATCAGCCGCCCGGGTCCGAAGGCGTCGAGCACGGTGTCGGCGTACGGCACGAGGGCCGCGGTGGTCCACGAGCCCCAGTCGGCTTCGGTGACCATGCCGGAGAGTTTGCAGACGGTATTGGGGAGGGCGGCGAGGCGCCGGATCTGCTGCGCCCAGGGGCCGAGTTCGCCGGACGCGATGGGCGGCTTGCCGAGGTGGTCGAGGACGAAGGTGAGGCCTGGCAGGCGCTCCGCGGCCTCGACGGCCGCCGCGAGTTGGTGGGGCTTCACCACGAGGTCGTGGACGAGTCCCGCATCGGCGACCGCGGAAAGGCCACGCAGAACCTCGGGACGTACGAGCCAGCGCGGATCCGGCTCGCCCTGCACCTGGTGGCGGATGCCCACCAGGTGCTCCCCTCCAAAACCCGCGCGCAGCCTCGCGAGGGTCTCGGCGACATCGGGGGCGGTCAGGTCGGTCCAGCCGACGACCCCGGCGACCAGGTCGCTGTCGGCGGCCAGGGCCAGGAACTCCGGGGTCTCCTCCGGTACGGTGATCGTCTGCACCAGCACGGTGGCGGTGACACCGGCCGCACGGGCCTCCGGTGCCAGGTCCGCGAGGGTGAAGTCGCGTCGCAGCGGGGCGAGTTCGTCTCCGCTGATCCAGTCCTGGTCGCGGACGGACAGGTCCCACATGTGGTGGTGGGCGTCCACGATGCCGGGCACGGTCTCCGCTCCGGTCACCGTTCCCACACCACCGGCAGCGAGGCGTCCGCGCCCTGCGCGGGGTAGTCGTGGACGACGTCGAGCAGGTCGGCCGTCCGGGCCTGCCAGGCGATGTTGACGGGCAACTTGTCGAGTTCGACGATCGTCGTCCGGCAGTCCTCGGCCTCCGGCACATGGAACAGGTCCGCGCCTCCCCACGCTCGGCTCCGCTCGCGCGGGGACCCACACCGCCGGATCGTCCATTCCCTCACCCCCGCGGCGCGGATGGCGGCGGTGAGTTCCTCGGGCACCTCGCGGTGCGCGGCCTCGTACGGCTCGATGCGGTCGGCGCGGACCTTGGTGTGCAGGGCAACCCTCATGACGGTTCCTTCGACGGCATGGCTTCCCCGGTCGGCGTGGCTGCCCCGTTTGGTGCGGGGACCGGTGTGTCCGGGTCCAGCAGTCCCTCGGCGCGCAGTTCGTCCCACAGGGCGTCCGGAATCGGGCGTCGCAGCTGCTCCACCGTGTCGCGCACCTCCTCGGGAGTGCGCGCGCCGGTCAGGACGCTCACGACCGCGGGATGGCCGAACGGGAAGCGCAGCGCGGCGGCACGCAGCGGCACGCCGTGGCGTTCGCAGACCGCGAGGAGCCGCAGCGCCCGGTCGAGGACCGGCTGCGGAGCGGGTGCGTAGTCGTATGTGGCGCCGGGCCGGGGGGCCGTCAGCAGCCCGGAGTTGAACACCCCTCCGATGACCACGCTCCGGCCGCGGGCGGCTGCCTCCGGGAGCAGGTCGGTGAGCGAGTCCTGTTCCAGGAGGGTGTAGCGGCCGGCCAGCAGCACCACGTCGATGTCCGTCTCACGCAGGAACCGGGCGGGCAGGGCGGACTGGTTCGTCCCGACGCCGATCGCTCCGATCACGCCTTCGGCGCGTAGCCGATCCAGCGCCGGGTACGCCTCGCGCAACGCCTGGTCGGCGTGGTCGTCGGGGTCGTGCAGCAGGGCCACGTCGACGCGGTCGACGCCGAGACGTTCCAGGCTCGCCTCCAGGGAGCGCAGCACTCCGTCGGCGCTGAAGTCCCAGACCCGGCGGTGGGTGGCCGGGACGGCGAAGCCATGGGCGAGGTCGTCGCCGGCGCCGCCCTGCGGATTCGGCACGAGAAGCCGGCCCACCTTGGTGGAGAGCGTGTAGGTGTCACGGGGGCGGTCGCGCAGCGCCGCGCCGAGCCGCCGTTCCGACAGGCCGAGACCGTAGTGGGGCGCGGTGTCGAAGGTGCGGACACCGGCGTCCCAGGCCGCCTCCACCGTGTCGTGGGCGGCCTCGTCGGTGACCGGGTGGAAGAGGTTGCCGAGGGCGGCACAGCCCAGCGCCAGTTCCGAGACCGGTACCGCGCTGCCGCCCAGCCCGGTGGTCCTCACGACCGGTCCACCGGGCGCAGCCGCAGTCCCTGCATGCCGCCGTCCACCGCGAGCGCGGTGCCGGTGACGGACGCCGCGGCCGGACTCGCCAGGTAGACGATGGCGGCCGCCACCTCGTCGGCGGTGATCAGGCGTCCCAGGGGCTGGCGGGCGTTGAGGGCCGCGCGCTCGGCCTCGGGATCGTCGGCCGCGTCCAGCAGCCGCGATACCCATGGTGTGTCGGCGGTGCCGGGGTTGACGCAGTTGACGCGGATGCCCTCGCGGACGTGGTCGGCGGCCATGGCGAGAGTCAGTGAGAGGACCGCACCCTTGCTGGCGCAGTACAGGGCGCGCTGAGGCAGTCCCGCGGTGGCGCCTATCGAGCACGTGTTGACGACCGCCGCGTGCGCGGAGCGGCGCAGGTGGGGAAGGGCGGCGCGCGTGGTGCGGACGATGCCGAGGACGTTGACGTCCAGGACCCGGTGCCACTGCTCGTCCGGGTTGTCCTCGACGGTGCCCACCGCGCCGATGCCCGCGTTGTTCACGAGGATGTCCAGGCCGCCGAGCCGCTCGGCAGCCTGTTCCACGGCGGCGCGCACGGAGACGTCGTCGCTGACGTCTGCCTTCAGGCCGAGCAGCGGTTCGCTGACGCCGCCCGGATCGAGGTCGAGCACGGCCACTGCCGCACCCTGCGCCGCCAGTGCGCGGGCCGTGGACAGCCCGATGCCGGACGCGCCCCCGGTGACGGCGGCCCTGAGCCCTGACAGACCGGTCATGCCACCTCCTCCTGAGCTGCGCGGTCGGCGACCCAGAACGTGCCGTCCGGGTAGCGGTATTCGACGATGGACTCCTGCCGCATGGTGGCCGAGAAGCCCGGCGCGAGCGGCGCGGTGTAGTGGCCGTCGCGGATGACCACGGGCGCCGTGAAGTGCTGGTGGAGGTGGTCGACGTACTCGATCACGCGGTTCTCGGTGGTGCCGGACAGCGCCAGGTAGTCGAACATCGACAGGTGCTGCACCAGCTCGCACAGGCCGACGCCGCCGGCGTGCGGGCACACCGGCACCCCGAACTTCGCGGCGAGCAGCAGGATCGCGAGGTTCTCATTGACTCCGCCGACGCGGGCCGCGTCGATCTGGAGGACGTCGATGGCGCCGGCCTGGAGGAGCTGCTTGAAGACGATGCGGTTCTGCACGTGTTCGCCGGTGGCGACCTTCACGGGGGCGACGCCCCGGCGGACGGCGGCGTGGCCGAGGATGTCGTCGGGGCTGGTGGGCTCCTCGATCCAGTACGGGTCGAACTCGGCGAGCGCCTTGGTCCACTCGACCGCCTCGTCCACGTTCCAGCGCTGGTTGGCGTCGATGGCGATGCGGATCTCCTCGCCGACGGCGGCGCGGGCGGTGCGCATGCGGCGGATGTCGTCGGCGAGGTCGGCGCCGACCTTGAGCTTGATCTGGGTGAAGCCGTCGGCGACGGCCTGCTTGGCCAGCCGGGTGAGCTTCTCGTCGGAGTAGCCGAGCCAGCCCGGTGAGGTGGTGTAGCCGGGGTAGCCGCGCTCCAGCAGGACGGCCTCGCGCTCCGCGAGCCCGGTGCGGCCCTCGCGCAGCAGTTGGAGGGCGTCCTCCGGAGTGAGGACGTCGGCGATGTAGCGGAAGTCGACCTGGGAGACCAGCCACTCGGGGTCGGCATGGGCGAGCAGCCGCCACAGGGGCAGTCCGGCGCGCTTGGCGGCCAGGTCCCACACGGCGTTGACGACGGCGCCGATGGCCATGTGCATCACGCCCTTCTCGGGGCCGAGCCAGCGCAGCTGGCTGTCCCCGATCAGGTCGCGGTTGACCGAGCCGGGGTCGGCGCACAGCTCTTCCACCGAGCGGCCCACGAGGTGGGGCCGCAGGGCGCCGATCGCGGCGACCTGGACATCGTTGCCGCGTCCGATGGTGAAGGTGAAGCCGTGGCCCTCGTGCCCGTCGCCGGCGTCTGTGCGCAGCACGACATAGGCGGCGGAGTAGTCGGGGTCCGGGTTCATCGCGTCGGAGCCGTCCAGTTCCCGCGAGGTGGGGAAGCGGACGTCGTAGGTGTCGACGGCGGTGATCCGGGCGGAGGTTGTAGTCAAGGTGGTGCTGCCTTTCACGCTTGGGCGAAGGTCTGGCGCTGGCTGCCGAGGCCGTCGACAGAAAGCTCGACGGTGTCGCCGGGGCGCAGGAAGGGAGTGCCGGGAAGCCCCAGAGCCACGCCCGCGGGCGTACCGGTGTTGATCACGTCCCCCGGTTCCAGGACCATGTACTGGCTCAAGTACGACACGATGTGGTCGACCGGGAAGATCATGTCGCTGGTGTGGCCGTCCTGCCGCTTCACGCCGTTGACGCTCAGGTGCAAACCGAGGTTCTGCGGGTCGCCGGCCTCGTCGGCGGTGACCAGCCACGGGCCGAGCGGGTTGAAGGTCTCGCAGGACTTGCCCAGGTCCCACTGCGGCGAGTACTCCAGCTGGAACTCGCGCTCCGAGACGTCATGGCTGATCGCATAGCCCGCGATCACGGCGCGCGCGGCCTCGGGGCCGTCGAGGTAGCGGGCCCGCCGTCCGATGACGACCGCCAGCTCGACCTCCCAGTCGGTCTTGACCGAGCCTCGGGGGATCAGCACCTCGTCGTACGGGCCGACGACCGTGCCCGGGTCCTTCATGAACACCACTGGGCGCGCGGGAATCGCCGCGCCCGTCTCGGCAGCGTGGTCGCGGTAGTTGAGACCGACGCAGATGACCTTGCCGGGGCGGGTGACGGGTGGGCCGATCCGCAGACCGTCCTGGTCGAGCTCGGCCGGCTCTCCCGCCGCGACGGCCGCGCGGGCCCGCTCCACTCCCCCGGAGGCGAGGAAGACCCCGTCGATGTCCGGGGTCACTGAGGACAGGTCCAGCAGCCGGCCGTCGTCGGTAAGGACAGCGGGCCGCTCCTGACCGGGGGCGCCGACTCGTAGCAGTTTCACTGGGGGCTCCCTTGCCATGCGGGTCTCGTCTGAGAGGTGGTCGGCCGTAGGGCCGGGCCGCCTGCGGTGCGCCGGGCCGGACCTGCCGACGGGCTTCGCCCATCACATCGCAGTCATCGGATGTATGGCGGCACAGTGACCTTAGATGCGGGGATCGCACCTGACAATGGATTCCTCGGATGTATTTCGTCGGCGTGGCCGGCCAAGCGCTCACCAAGGCAGATTCACCATGGTCACGCATGGCCACGAGGTCGACACGTAACCCGCCATCCGATGAATCCAAGGTGAGCTGCAGGCCCATCTCCCCTGGTGAGAGCGAGGTCGGCAGGAATCCTCCGGCCACCCCGAGGGGAATGCGGCCCTCGGGGCCCGCTTCTGCTCCCTCCCCACCGCTCGAGGCGGCCCCGTTGCTGAATCGTGAGCTGCTGCGGCGCATCGCCCGTCAGGCACGAAGGCAGAAACCCTGCAGGTCGCGCGGGTGGTCAGCACGGATCACCGAGGCCGGAACGGCACCTCGACGCCCTACGGCGTGATGTCCCACAAATCTCTGGCGGCGAACTCTTGTCAACGTCGGCAACGTCGCCGTAACGTCCTCACGTCCGAGATACATCGGAGGAATGCTCGCAGCATTCAGTGCGCCCGTTCGGCTCGCATCCGCACGGTCGCGTCGCCTCCGCATCCTCGGTCCCCGGCTGACCCTCACACCCATCCCTCAGGGCACGATCCGCGCATTTTTCGCGCCGGATCGGCAACTGCCCGTCCGGCGACCTCGCCCCTCCCCCGCAGGCAGGTACGCCCTCACCACCGTTGCCCTGCGGCCCAGTGCCCCTGGCTAAGGAGAGAACACGGCCATGAAGCTCGCTCGCACCCGCTCCACCGCCGCAGCCGCCACCGCCGTCCTCGCGGTGCTGGCCCTCGCCACCGCGTGCAACCGCGAAAGCACCGGCTCGGCCGCCTCGGGCGGTGACAAGCCCGCCATCGGGATCGACCTGCCGCGCTCCGACTCCGACTTCTGGAACTCCTACGCGCAGTACATCGAGAAGGACGTCAAGTCCGACGGCATCAAGGCGCTGCCGATCAGCAACTCGCAGAACGACGTCACCAAGCTGGTCGCCAACGTGCAGGTGTTCCAGAACACCGGGGCCAAGGCCGTCGTCATGGCGCCCCAGGACACCGGCGCCATCGCCTCCACCCTCGACACCCTCGCGTCGAAGAAGATCCCCGTGGTCAGCGTCGACACCAGACCCGACAAGGGTGACGTCTACATGGTGGTCCGCGCCGACAACAGGGCGTACGGCACCAAGGCCTGCGAGTTCCTCGGCAAGCAGCTCGGTGGCAAGGGCAAGGTCGCCGAGTTCCAGGGCGCTCTGGACTCGATCAACGGGCGCGACCGCTCCGAGGCGTTCGCCGCATGCATGAAGCAGAAGTTCCCCGGCATCAAGGTCTTCGAGCTGCCCACCGACTGGAAGGGCGACGTGGCCTCCGCCAAGCTGCAGAGCCTGCTCGCCCAGCACCCCGACCTGAACGGCATCTACATGCAGGCCGGCGGCGTCTTCCTGCAGCCGACGCTGGCCCTGCTGGAGCAGAAGGGCCTGCTCAAGCCCGCCGGGCAGAAGGGTCACATCAGCATCATCTCCAACGACGGCATCCCGCAGGAGTTCGACGCCATCCGCAAGGGACAGATCGACGCCACGATCTCCCAGCCCGCCGACCTCTACGCCAAGTACGCGCTGTACTACGCCAAGGCCGCCGCCGAGGGCAAGACCTTCAAGCCGGGTGCGACCGACCACGACTCCACCATCATCAAGCTGCCCAACGGTCTCGAGGACCAGCTGCCCGCCCCACTGGTCACCAAGGACAACGTCGACGACAAGACCCTGTGGGGCAACAACGTCGGCTGATGACCGTCAGTTCCTGCCCGCCGCGTCGGGGGAGGGCAGCCCCCGCCCCCGACGCCTACCCCGCCCCGCCGGGGCGGGTACCCGCCCGCGCCCCTCGGCTCCAGCCTCCGTACACGAAGGACGGTATCCACCATGGCGGACACAGCGACCGCCCCGGCGACCGGCCCCGGCACTTTGGCCCCTGTGGCCGAGGCGACCGGCATCAGCAAACGATTCGGCCCGACCGTCGCGCTGCGCGACGCCCGTATCACCATCGCCCCCGGCGAGGCGCACGCCCTGGTCGGACGCAACGGCGCCGGCAAGTCGACGCTCGTGTCCATCCTCACCGGCCTCCAGCAACCCGACACCGGCACCCTGCGCTTCTCCGGCGAGTCGGCGCCTGCCTTCGGCGACATCGACGCCTGGCGCTCACGCGTAGCCTGCGTCTATCAGCGCTCCACCATCATCGGTGACCTGACCGTCGCCGAGAACCTCTTCCTGAACCGGCAGAGCTCCGGGGCGGTGCAGCCCATCCGCTGGAAGCAACTGCGCCGGCGGGCCGAGGAGCTGCTCGGCGAGTACGGCGTGGCCGTCGACCCGACCGCGCGGGCCAAGGACCTCACCGTCGAGCAGCGGCAGTTCGTCGAGATCGCACGGGCCCTGTCGTTCGGCGCACGCTTCATCATCCTCGACGAGCCGACCGCGAAACTCGACGCCCGCGGCATCGACCGGCTGTTCGGCAAGCTCCACGACCTCCAGCGCCAAGGCGTCGCCTTCCTGTTCATCTCCCACCACCTGCAAGAGGTGTACGACCTCTGCACCACGGTCACCGTCTACCGTGACGCGGCCCACATCCTCACCGCGCCCGTCGCCGAACTCGGCCACCAGGCGCTGGTGGAGGCCATGACCGGCGAGTCGGCCTCCACGGTCAACGCCACCGCCGGCCGGTCTCCGGTCGCGCCGGCGAATGCCCCGGAACTGCTGGCGGTCGACGGCCTGACACTGCCCGGCGTCTGCGAGGACATCTCCCTCTCGGTCCGCTCCGGCGAGGTCGTCGGGCTCGCCGGCGCCACCGCCAGCGGCAATGTGCAGGTGGGTGAGGCGATCGCCGGTCTGCACCGCGCCAAGGACGGCCGGATCACGGTCGGTGGCAGGAGCGTGCGCACCGGCAGTGTGCCGTCCGCGCTCACCGCCGGAGTCGGTCTGGTCCCCGAGGACCGCCACCTCCAGGGCCTGGTGAACAACCGCAGCGTGGCGGAGAACGCGACGCTCACCGTCACCGACCAGCTCGGTCCGTTCGGCACGGTGCTGCCGGCCCGCACCAAGGCGTTCGCCGGGCGCATGATCCGGGACCTCGACATCAAGACCCCGGGAGCCGCCACGCCGGTCTCCGCACTCTCGGGCGGCAACCAGCAGAAGGTCGTCGTCGCCCGTGCCCTGGCCACCGATCCGCACGTCCTGGTGGCCATCCGCCCCACCAACGGGGTGGACGTCAAGTCCAAGGAGTTCCTCCTGGGCCGCATCCGGCAGGTCGCCGACGGCGGCAAGGCCGCACTGATCGTCTCCGACGAACTGGACGACCTGAAGGTCTGCGACCGGATCGTCGTCATGTTCCACGGGCGCGTGGTCGCCGAGCTCGACCGCGGCTGGAAGGACGAAGTCGTCGTCGCCGCCATCGAGGGCGTCAGCGGCGACACGGCCCGCGCCACCGCGTCCCCCGCATCCGCCGTACCCGCCTCAACCGGCGCAGACGAGCACGGAAGGTAGTCATGTCCGCCACCACAGATCTCACCGACCCCGCAGTGAGCAAGGCTGAGCCGGCCGCCGCGGACGCCACGGGCCGCCGGGTCGACCTCGGGCGCTTCCGTGAACTGTCCCTGGTCCCGGCGATCCTCGTCCTCGGCCTGATCGGGTTCATCGTCTCGCCGGCCTTCCTGACCGCCGACAACCTCATCGGTGTGGCCCAGCAGTCCACCGAACTGAGCCTGCTGGTGCTCGCCACGACCTTCATCCTGGTCGCCGGACGGATGGACCTGTCGCTCGAGTCGACCATCGGTGTGGCTCCCGTCATCGCCGTGTGGCTCGTCCTGCCGACCAGCGGCGGCCGGTTCAACGGGCTCGGTCTCTTTCCCGAGTGGACGGCGATCCCCCTCTGTCTGCTGGTCGGCGCGGTGATCGGTGCCGTCAACGGCTTCCTCATCCTCAAGCTGCGCCTCAACGGCTTCATCGTCACCCTCGGCGCCCTGACCATGCTCCGCGGCCTCCAGGTCGCCCTCTCCGAGGGCCAGTCGATCGTCGAGCTGCCCTCCTCCTTCACCTACTTGGGCAAGGCGTCCTGGCTGGGCGTACCCGCCGCCATCTGGGTGTGCGCGCTGCTCTTCGCCCTCGGCGGCAGTGCACTGGCCTGGCTCCGGCACGGCCGGGCGCTGTACGCGATCGGCGGCAACGCTGAGGCGGCCCGCACCGCGGGCATCCGCGTCGACCGCATCGTATGGATCGTCCTCATCCTCGGCAGCGTCCTCGCCGCGTTCGCCGGCATCCTCTACAGCGGCCACTACGGCTCCATCTCCGCCACCCAGGGCAGCGGCTGGATCTTCCAGGTCTTCGCCGCGACCGTCATCGGCGGAGTCAGCCTCAACGGCGGCAAGGGCTCGGTGTTCGGCGCCCTCACCGGCGTCCTCACCCTCCAGCTTGTCGTGAACGTCATGACGCTGGCGGGCGTACCGCCGCTGTGGAACCAGTTCCTCAACGGAGCGATCATCATCGTCGCCTTGATCATCTCCCGCTTCGCCTCCGGCGAGAAGCAGGAATGACCCCGTACCGCAAGCGGCTCCGCCGGCCCGCGTCAGGCCCGGCGGAGTCGCCGGCGGGCGCGTCCCGACTCAGAGAGGCACCCTCGTGGCACTGACGGACGAGGCGATCGACAAGATCAAGGCGATGATCGTCGCCGGTGAACTCGCGCCCGGCTCCCGGCTTCCCAAGGAGGAGATCCTCGCCGGACAGCTCGGCCTGTCCCGGAACTCCCTGCGCGAGGCGGTCCGGGCGCTGACGGCCATGCGCATCCTGATCACCCGGCAGGGCGACGGCACATACGTCTCCAGTCTGGAGCCCCATCTCCTGCTGGAGAGCCTCTCCTTCGCCGCCGACGTCTCCCAGGGCCACACGGCTCTGCAGTTGCTCCAGGTACGAAGACTGCTCGAACCGCAGGCGACAGGCCTGGCCGCCGCGCTGCTCAAGCAGGAGGACCTCCGGGAACTGCGCAACATCCTCGAGCGGTCCCGGACCGTCGCCACCGTGGAGGAGTTCGTCGCCCACGACATCGCCTTCCACCTCAGGATCGTCGAAGCGGTCGGCAACCCCGTGCTGTCGATGCTGCTGCAAGTGCTCTCCACCCGGACCCAGCGTGTCCGCATCGTCCGCGGCAGCCAGACCAGTCACGCCCTGCAGAACGCCCACGCCGACCACGAGCAGATCCTCAGCGCGCTTCAGTCACGCGACGCCCTGCTCGCCGCCGCTGCGGCGACCGTCCACATCACGGCCGTGGAGCAGTGGCTGGCCACCAGTCTGACCGACGACCCGATACGAGCGATCGACGACTGACCTCGCACGCTCCCATTCGGCCCCCGCCGCCATCCGGTCCCCCCTCCCACGCACCGACCGGGTGGCGGCGGGCCATGCCCGCGCACCGGCGCCACCTCGCATCCGGTCGCACCGGCGCCCGGTCCGGTTCGGGCTCGCGCCATGAATTCACGGGAGGAGCGGTCGCCTGCCCGGTGGTCTGGGCACCGTGGGCTCCTTTCCGGGTGGGGCGCCGTGGGCTGGTTACCGGCGGCGCCGGGGAGGGGCTGGGCTGATGCGGCGACTGTCGGCAGGTTGTTGTGTCCGTTCAGTGCGGGCGGAAGGGCGCCAGACAAGGGATGACCGACCAGCGGGAAAGGAGCATGGAGCATCTATAGCCCTTACAGCAACGTTCGAAATTTCGGTCCACTTTCGGATCGCCGACCTTCACGGATATTAGAGAGACTCCGGGGCGTGTCAACACCATTCGGCAGGTCGATTGTTCCACTCTCATCCCGTCGGCCACCGGCAGTGATGACCGCGGCCGGCTTCACCGATTGACGAGCGTGGGTGGCATCGAAATATTTCGGCGCTGTCACCGAATCATGCGAGACATATTGACGGGAGCTGTCGGCCTCGTATCATCCAGGGTGCTCGATGAGTCGATTGACGTTCGCAATACCGAACCTCGCGGGACCAATCCGCCCACACAGCGCTCCCTCGCAGAGAGATCGACACATGGATATGTCATGCTCTGATCAACCTCTGGGCCGGCGCCGGGTGCTGGCCACCGCCACCGGCCTGGTCACCGGTGCCCTGCTTCCGCCCACCCCCGCCCGCGCGGCCGCCGCGGCGTTCACGAACCCGGTGATCTGGCAGGACTTCGCGGACATCGACGTCATCCGCGTCGGCGCCACCTACTACGCCTCGGCGTCGACCATGCACTACTCGCCCGGGGCACCCGTCCTGCGGTCGTACGACCTGACGAACTGGGAGATCGCCGGCCACTCGGTGCCCGTGCTCGACTTCGGCACCAAGTACGACCTGAACGGCGCCCGTGGCTACGTCCGGGGCATCTGGGCGTCGTCGCTGGCCTACCGGCCGAGCAACAGGACCTTCTACTGGCTCGGCCAGATCGACTTCACCAGGACCTACATCTACACCGCAACCGCCGTCGAGGGTCCGTGGAGCCGGCTCACCACGATCAGCACGCCCTACTACGACGCGGGACTGCTCGTCGACACCGACGACACCCTGTACGTGGCCTACGGCAACACCACCATCAGCGTGGCCCAGCTCTCGCCCGACGGTCGCAGCCAGGTCCGCACGCAGCAGGTCTTCACCACACCGTCGAGCGTCGGCACCCTCGAGGGCTCCCGCTTCTACAAGATCAACGGGCAGTACTACATCTTCCTGACCCGGCCCGCCAACGGCCAGTACATCCTGAAGTCGTCGAGCGGCCCCTTCGGTCCGTACACGATGCGGCAGGTCCTGCTGGACCTGCGCGGGCCGATCCCCGGCGGTGGCGTCCCGCACCAGGGCGGGCTGGTGCAGACGCAGAGCGGCGACTGGTACTACCTGGCCTTCGTGGACGCGTACCCCGGCGGCCGGGTACCTGCCCTGGCGCCGGTCACCTGGACCTCGGACGGCTGGCCCGTCGTGCAACTCGTGAACGGCGCCTGGGGCACCTCGTACCCCAGCCCGATCGTGCCCACTCCACCCCGCCAGGTCACCCCCATGGTCGGTGTCGACACCTTCGACGGCACGACCCTGAAACCGAAGTGGGAGTGGAACCACAACCCGGACAACACCAAGTGGTCGGTCGGCAACGGACTGACTCTGCGGACCGCGACCGTCACCAACGACCTGTACTGGGCCCGCAACACGCTCACCCACCGCATCCAGGGCCCCACCTCGACCGCCACGGTCGAGCTCGACTTCTCGGCGATGCGGGACGGCGACCGGGCCGGACTCGCGCTGCTGCGTGACTCCTCCGCCTGGATCGGCGTCAAGCGCGACGGCGGCGTGACACGGGTGGTGATGGTCAACGGGCTGACCATGGACGGCAACTGGAACACCACCGGCACGGGCACGGAGGCCGCGAGCGCGATCGCGTCCGGCAGCCGCGTCTGGCTGCGCGCGGGCGCGGACATCCGCCCCGGCGCGGCACGCCCCGGAACCTTCTCCTACAGCACCGACGGCATCGACTTCATCCGCCTCGGCCCCTCCTTCTCCATGGGCAACGACTGGCGGTTCTTCATGGGCTACCGATTCGCCCTCTTCAACCACGCCACCCAGGCACTCGGCGGCGCGGTCCGCTTCCCGCGGTTCGAGCTGTCCACGCCCTGACCCGATCCCACCGACCGCACCAACCCAACCCCCCGCCAACCGTACGAGGAGAACCATGAACCCGCTGAAACGGCTCGGCCGTCGCCGAGCCTCGGTGTTATCCCTGCTTGCTCTGGCCACCCTGGTCACTCCGGGGGCCGCGACCGCCGCACCCGACGCCGTCCGGGCCTCCACGCTCGGCGCACAAGCCGCCCAGTCCGGAAGGTACTTCGGGACCGCGGTGGCCGCCGGAAAGCTCGGCGACGGCACATACAGCGCGATCCTGGACCGCGAGTTCAACTCGGTCACACCCGAGAACGAGATGAAGTGGGACACGACCGAGCGGTCTCGGGGCTCGTTCAACTTCGGCCCCGCCGACCAGATCGTCAACCGCGCGACGGCCCGCGGTCAGCGCGTGCGCGGCCACACGTTGGTATGGCACTCCCAACTGCCCAGCTGGGTCAGCTCCATCACGGACGCGAACACGCTGCGCAGCGTGATGAACAACCACATCACCACGGTGGCGAACCACTACAGGGGCCGGATCCACTCCTGGGACGTGGTCAACGAGGCGTTCGCCGACGGCGGCAGCGGCCAGCACCGCCCCTCGGTGTTCCAGAACCTGCTCGGCGACGGGTTCATCGAGCAGGCCTTCCGCACCGCGCGGTCGGCCGACCCGGCGGCCAAGCTCTGCTACAACGACTACAACATCGAGGACTGGAACGCCGCGAAGACCCAGGGCGTCTACCGCATGGTGCGCGACTTCAAGGCGCGTGGGGTGCCCATCGACTGCGTCGGCTTCCAGGCCCACTTCGGCACCGGTGGCCCGCCGTCGAGCTTCCAGACCACGCTGGCGAACTTCGCCGCCCTCGGCGTCGATGTCCAGATCACCGAACTGGACATCGCCCAGGCGCCGGCGACGGCCTACGCGAACACGGTGAGGGCCTGCATGAACGTGGCCCGCTGCACCGGCATCACCGTCTGGGGCATCCGCGACAGCGACTCCTGGCGCAGCGGGGAGAACCCCCTGCTGTTCGACCGCAACGGCAACAAGAAACCGGCCTACCAGTCAACGCTCACCTCGATGGGCGGCACGGCTGCGACGAAGCGGGCCGACGCCCGTTCGCCCCGGTCCGCCGCCGCGCTGCCCTCCCGCTTCTCCTGGAGCTCCAGCGGCGCCCTGATCGCGCCGAAACCGGATTCGACCCACAACATCGCGGGGATCAAGGACCCGACGGTCGTCTACTACAACGGCAAGTACCACGTGTTCGCGAGCACCGCGAACTCCGCCGGGTACAACCTCGTGTACCTGAACTTCTCCGACTGGTCGCAGGCGGGCTCGGCCACGCACTACTACCTGGACCGCACCGCCATCGGCGCCGGGTACCGGGCCGCGCCCCAGGTCTTCTACAACGCGCCGCAGCGCCTGTGGTACCTCGTCTACCAGACGGGCAACGCCTCGTACTCCACGAACCCCGACATCAGCAATCCGAACGGGTGGAGCGCACCGCGCAACTTCTACTCGTCGATGCCGGACATCATCAGGCAGAACATCGGCAGCGGCTACTGGGTCGACATGTGGGTGATCTGCGACAGTGCCAACTGCTACCTGTTCTCCTCCGACGACAACGGGCACCTCTACCGTTCCCAGACGACCGTCGGCCAGTTCCCGAACGGCTTCACCAACACCGTCATCGCGGCCCAGGACTCCAACAAGTACGCCCTGTTCGAAGCGAGCAACGTGTACAAGGTGCAGGGCAGTAACCAGTACCTGTTGCTCGTCGAGGCCATCGGCTCGGACGGCCGGCGCTACTTCCGCTCCTGGACGACGAGCAGCCTCGCCGGATCGTGGACACCGCTGGCCGCGTCCGAGAGCAACCCGTTCGCCAAGTCGAGCAACGTGACCTTCCCCGCCGGTACCTGGACCCGGGACATCAGTCACGGCGAGATGATCCGCGCGGGCTACGACCAGACCCTCACGATCCCGGCCTGCAAGCTGCAGTACCTGTACCAGGGCAAGGACCCCAACGCCGGCGGCGACTACAACAACCTGCCGTGGCGACTGGGCCTGCTCACCCAGACCAACTCGACCTGCTGACCAGTTGACGACGTGGGCCCCGCAGCTCGTGCGGGGCCCACGTCCCGGACCGGTCGGCGGGCCGTGAACGTCCACAGCAGGTCAGTGCCGCCGCCCTGGATCCGGGCGTTCCACCACGCCGGCGTCTCGGCCACGGGGTCCATCCCACCGCGCCGCGGCAGCAAGGGGCTTCCCCTCGGGTGCTCCCTCATGCCGGACGACTTGGCACCCGGCGCGTGTGCGGTCTGCGCACGAACGCTGGGACTGGAGGTCCAAGGCTGCTGCGCCGCAGCCAAGATCCGGACCAGTCGCGGGCCAAGGCACCGCGCAGAACCTCCGGTGTACGCCATCTGCACAGGTCAGCAGGCGTCACATCGGTGTACCGCCAGCAGCCGAAGAACCTGCTGGTCTCGTACTGGCCGAAGAAGCTCGGCTTCTTCCCGCAGCACCGGCGGGCACCTGTATGCGGGGCAGGTGCCCTTCTCGGCGCCGGACGCCATGAGGCCGCTCTATATCGCGCAAGCCCGGACGAACGCGTCGGCCAGTTCGGCGGGGCGGGTGAAGAGGGCTTCGTGGCTGCCGGGGGTCTCGATCATCAGCGGGTTCTTCAGGCGCTGGGGGAAGCGCTCGGCCCAGTGCCACTCGCCGGGGAGGGAGAGGTCCTCCTCGGACAGGACGTACGCGGTCGGGATGTCCAGCGCGTAGAACTCACTCGTGTCCGGCTTCTCCGTGAAAGTGCCGAGCGGCTGGGGCACGAGAAGGGAGTGGACGATTCGCTGTGTCTCCTCGTCGGCGTCCTGCATGAACGCCTGCTGGAACACCTCGAACGGGAAGGTCACTCCGTTGTTGCCGGAAGCAGCCGCCACGGCGCGGAACATCTCGCCGTAGTGCGGCGGGCACGCGTCGATCAGCGACTCGCCGTCGCCCGGCACGAACGCGCTCCAGAAGACCAGCCGCCGCAGCCGGGAGGCCAGCCGGGGCGCCGCGCCCACCAGCACGTAGCCGCCCCAGCTGTGGCCGACCAGCGTGATGTCCGTCAGACCGGCGCGTTCGACGTACTCCACGAGGCTGTTCACACAGTCGGTCAGGGTCACGTCGCGCGGGTCGTCGCCCTCGCCCAGTCCGGCCAGCGTGGGGGTGTGCACCTCGTGCCCGGCGGCCCTCAGCTCGTTCGCGACGGGGCGCCAGGCCCATCCTCCGTGGCAGGCGCCCGTCACCAGGACGAAGGTCTCGCTCATGCCGATCTCCTTTGATCGTTTGACAACCACTCGGTCACAGCCAGCGCGGGAGCTTCGGCAGCTCGCCGCGCAGTTCTTCGGTGCCGCCCCGGCCGGTGAGCCAGGCGGCGAGGGCGTACGGAGGTCCGGAGACCGTGCCGCCGCTCGGGGAAGGCGTTCCGAGTACGACGGTGCCGTGGCCGTCCGCCGTCAACTCGGCCCCGGTGTCCGGCGCCACGCGGGCCGACATCCACCCGGCCACGTCGCGTACGAGGGCCCAGGCCAGGTCGGGCGGCAGCGCGTTCATGCCGACGCCCACCCGCAGGTCGACCAGGTGGATCCACACCTCGCGGGCCCGTAGCCACGGCACTTCGGACGCCGGGATCTCGCGGCCCTGCCCGCTGGTGACCGTGGCGGACCAGGCGTCGTCCGTCAGCGCCTCGGCCGCCTTGGCGAACCGGGCGGCGGATTCCCGTATGTCCGCCTGCTGTTCGGCGAGCGGCCGGCCGGCGCCCGCCTCGATGTCCGTGGCGCGCTGGTCCGGCGAGGTGTACATCGGGGTCGGGATGCCCGTCCGGGCCCAGGTCAGGAGGTTGACCAGGGCGTCCGCGTTGCGGGCGAGGTGGGTGAGCAGGTGGCCGCGGGTCCAGCCGGGCAGGGCGGACGGTTCGGCCACCGACGTCGGGGGCAGCGCGTCGATCGCTTGTTGCAGTCGGTGTTGCCCGTCCTCGACCCAGCCGAGGACCTTCACGGCTTGTCCTCGACGACGGTGTTCACGCACTCCCCGAGCCCCTCGATCACGGTCCGTACGACCTGTCCTGGCTTCAGGAACACCTTGGGGTCGCGGGCCGCGCCGACCCCGCCGGGCGTACCGGTGAGAACGAGGTCGCCCGGCTCCAGCGTCGTGAACGTGCTGAGGTACGCGGCGATGTCCGCCGGGGTGAAGAGCAGGTCGGACGTGCGTGAGCGCTGCATGACCTCGCCGTCCACCTCGAGGCGGATCTCCAGGTCGGCCGCGTCGTCGACCTCGTCGCCGGTGACCAGCCAGGGCCCGGCCGGGGTGCTGGCCTCCCACGCCTTGCCCTGCAACCACTGCGGGGTACGCCACTGCCAGTCCCGCATGGAGATGTCGTTGACGACGGTGTAGCCGGCGATCGCGGCCGCCGCCTCCTCCTTGGTGGCCCGGCGGCGCAGCCGGGAGCCGATGACGAAGCCGAGCTCGGCCTCCCAGTCCAGCTCCTCCGTCTCGCCCGGGTGGACGATGTCGTCGCGGGCGCCGAGCAGGACGTTGGCGAACTTGCCGAAGAGGGCGGGGTACGAGGGCATCTCGCGGCCCATCTCCGCGATGTGGGTGCGGTAGTTGTGGCCCACGCAGAAGATCTTGGCGGGGGTCGTGACGACCGGGGCGAGGTCGAGAGCCGCCACGTCGTGCGTCGGCCCCTCGGCGGCAGCCGCGTACGTACGCCAGTCGGGGCGGCGCAGCAGGGCGGCGACGTCGGGCGTGCCGGTCTCCACGACACGGTCGCCGTCGAGGCGGACGGCCGCCGTGCCGTCGGCGGTGCGGATGGTGGCGAGCTTCATGCGGACGTGCTCCCGGTCGTTTCGGTGCGGGCGAGGTTCAGCGCCTCGTAGAGGGGCGCGTCGTTGAAGGTGAACAGGTCGAGTGGGGTGTGCGCGGCAACGGTCAGGGCGCACCAGGAGGGGACGGCGATCAGGTCGCCGGCGGACACCTCGACCACGCGGTCCTCGAGGGTGACGGTGCCGCTGCCCCGGAACACCTGCCAGACCGAGGAGCCCACGGTGCGACGGGTGGCCGTCGTGGTGCCGGGGCGCAGGCGGTGCATCTCGGTGCGCAGGCTGGCCAGGGCGTCGCGGCCGGTGGCGGGGTTGGTGAAGCGGATGCCCGCGTGGCCGGGCTCGATGACGCCGGGGTGCCCCTCGTCCGCCAGCTCCAGCTGGGCGGTGAGGGCGTCGTCGGTGTCGGCCCAACGGTAGGCCATCAGGGGGGAGTTGGCGCTGTCCGGAGCCCCGATCGGGCGCAGCCCCGGGTGGCCCCACAGCCGCTCGTTGCGGGACCGGATCGGGGTCGACCGGTCCGACACCCCGTCCTCGCCGAACTCGAAGAATCCGGCGTCCAGGCGATGGACGAGCGGGATGTCCAGGCCGTCCAGCCAGACCATCGGCGCGTCGCCGACGTGGTGGTGGCCGTGCCAGTGCATCGACGGGGTGAGCAGCAGGTCGCCGGGGCGCATCTCGACGGCGTCTCCGTTGACGACCGTCCACACGCCCTCGCCCTCCAGGATGAACCGGAAGGCGCCCTGCGAGTGCCGGTGTGCGGGGGCGACCTCGCGCGGGCCCAGGTACTGAACCGCCGCCCACAGGTTGGGAGTCGCGTACGGCCGTCCGGGCAGGCCGGGGTTGGCGAGCGCGATCGCGCGGCGCTCACCGCCCCGCCCGACCGGCACCAGGTCTCCGGACCGGCGGGCGAGCGGCAGCAGGGTGTCCCACTGCCAGACGTGCGGCACGGCCTCGGGCTGCGGGGTGAGCGGCATGAGGTTGCCGATCTCGGTCCACAGGGGGATGAGCCCTGCCTCCGCGAACCCGTCGTACAGCTTGCGGAGTTCGGGGTCCGTCTCCTCCGGGGCTATGACGGTGTCACTGGTCATGGGGGGTTCCTTCGGCGTCGAGCCGGCGCGTGATGTCGGCGCGCAGCGCTTTCTTGTCGATCTTTCCGACCTTGGTGGCGGCGAGTTCGGGGACCGTCACCAGCCGGTCCGGGAACTTGAAGCGGGCGATCCCGGCGTGCTCCATGACGTGGTGGACGTCGTCGAGGGTGACCGTGTGCCCCGCTTCCGGTACGACGTAGAGGCAGACCCGCTCGCCGAGTTGGGCGTCGGGCATCGCCACGGCGGCGGCTCGGGCGACGCCGTGGGCCTGGTAGGCGAAGTTCTCGATCTCCTCGGCGGAGATGTTCTCCCCGCCCCGGATGATCATGTCCTTGTCGCGGCCCTCGACGACGAGGTTGCCGTCGGGCAGCAGCCGCACGATGTCGCCGGTGCGGTACCAGCCGTCCTCGGTGAAGGCGCGGGCGTTCTGTTCCTCGGCGCGGTAGTAGCCGCACGGGGTGTACGGGCCGCGGGTGAGCAGTACGCCGGGTGTCCCTTCGGGGACCGGGTTGCCGAGGTCGTCGACGACGAGGAGTTCGTCGTCCTCGCACATGGGGCGCCCCTGCGTCGTACAGATGACGTCTTCGGAGTCGTCCAGGCGGGTGTAGTTGAGCAGTCCCTCGGCCATGCCGAACACCTGCTGGAGCGTGCAGCCCAGCTCGGGGCGGACGCGGCGGGCGACGTGGTCGGCGAGCCGGGAGCCGCCGACCTGGAGGACGCGCAGCGAGCTCAGGTCGGTCCCCGGGTGTTCCCGGTGGTGGTCCAGCCAGCGCTGGGCGACGGCCGGGACCAGGGCGGAAGCGGTGACGCCCTCGCGCTCGACGATCGGGAACGCCTTCTCCGGGTTGGGCGATCCCAGCACCACCCGGCCGCCGTTCACCAGCACGCCGAGCAGGCCCGGGCAGGCGAGCGGGAAGTTGTGGCCGAGCGGGAGAGCGGCGAAGTAGACCGTGTCCGGGCCGAATCCGCAGACTTCGGCGCTGCGGCGGGCGTTGTAGACGTAGTCGTCGTGTGTGCGGGCGATGAGCTTGGGCAGCCCGGTGGTGCCGCCGGAGAGCAGGAAGACGGCGATCGAGCGGCTGTCGGGCCGGTACGCGTCCACTGCGGCCCGGTCCGCCGGCGTGCCGGGCGCGGCGCACAACTCCCGCAGGTCCACGGCGTCGTCGCCGACCTTGTCGCCAAGTACGAGGACATGCTGGAGGGTTGGGGAGGCGTCGGCGACCTCGAACGCCATCGCCTGGTGGTCGTGGCCCTTGAGGAGGTCAGGCACCGCGATGGCCACGGCCTCGCTGTGCTCGACCAGGTAACCGATCTCGTGTCGCCGGTGCCCGGGCAGTGCCATCACCGGGATGACGCCGAGGCGCAGACAGGCGTAGGTCAGGATCACGAACTCGGCGGTGTTGGGCAGCTGCACCACGAGCCGGTCGTCCGGGCGGAGCCCGAGCGCGGCCAGGCGCAGGGCCACGGCGTCCGCACGCTCGGCGAGTTGACGGTACGTCAGCCGCCGGTCGCCGTCGACGAGGGCGACCACGTCGGGAGTGGCGTCGGCGGCGGCGTGGAGCCGGTCGCCGATGGCGTGGCCCTCCCAGTAGCCCTTCGCGGTGTAGCGCTCGGCGTACTCCGCGGGCCAGGGGACAGCACCGTTGCTGCTCGGCCTTGGCATGGTCGTTCTCCTCAGGTGCGGTCGGCCGTGTGCACGATCACGGCGTCCAGGGCGATCAGCCCGTCGGCGGTGAGCCGCAGGGGGTTGATCTCGATCTCGGCGGTGTCCGGACTCGCGGCCAGGGCGGCGGCGAGTGCCGAAACGACCCGCCCGAACTCGGCTCGGTCGAGCACCGGTCCGCCGCGCCAGCCGTCGAGCAGGGCGCGGGCGGCCAGGTCGTCGGGCATCCCGGCGGCCTCGGCCGCGGAGAGCGGGGCGAGCCGGATCGCCACGTCCGCGAGGGCCTCGGCGGCCGTGCCGCCCAGCCCGGCGAGGACGACCGGCCCGAACACGGGGTCCCGTCGCGCACCGAGCACGAGGTCGACACCGGCCGGGGCCATCGCCTCGACCAGGTAACGGCGGTCGGGGCCGATGGCGTCCAGCGCCGCGTCGAGCTCGTCGGGGGTGCGCACGCCCAGGTGGACTCCGCCGATCTCCGTCTTGTGGAGAATCGCGGCGTCGAGCACCTTGACCGCGACGGGCCCGCCCTGCAGACGCAGGGCGTAGTGGGCGTCGGAGCGGGTGTCGCAGGCGACACGGCCCGGGGTGCGGATGCCGAGCGAGGCGAGGAACGTCTTGGCGGCGTCCTCGTCCAGCGGGCCGGACGGCACGGAGGCGGCCGTCTCCGGCAGAGACCCGTCTGTGCGCACCGCCCGCTGTCGCGCATGCGTCACCAGCGCCCGTACGGCATTGGCGGCCGAAGCCGGTCCGGTCAGCGCCGGAATCCCCGCCTTGTGCAGCCGCGCCCGCTGTTCGGCGACGTCCTCGGGCAGGCCTCCGACGACCACCACGGCCGGGGAGTCCGCCCCGAGGCCGGCGTCCTGCGCGGCCGAGGCGAGGTCGACGCTGTCGGGTTCGGTGAGGGCGTAGACGGCGAGCAGGTCCACCTCGGGATCCGTGGCCGTCGTGTCCAGCACGCGGGCGAAGGTCTCGGGGGGCCGGCCGGTGTCGACCGGGTTGCGCTGGTAGGTGAGCGGGGGAAGCAGCTCGCTCAGCGTGCGCTGCGTGGCGTCGGCCAGCTCCGGCATCCGGATGCCGTCGGCACCCGCCCGGTCCGCCAGCAGCAGCCCCGGTCCGGCCTGGGCGGTCACGATGGCGAGCCCCGGGTCCGCGTCGGGGCGCAGCTGGATGCGGGAGAGAGCGGTGAGTGCGTCCACCATCTCCCGTTCGTCGTCGACGACCACTGCCCCGGCCTGCCGCAGCACGGCGCGTGTCGTACGCCAGGAGGTGGCGAGCGCACCGGTGTGCGACCGGGCGAAGTCACCGACGTCGCTGCGGCCGACGACCAGTGCGACGACCGGCTTGACGGCGGCCACCCGGCGTACGGCCTCGACCAGCCGCGGCCCGTCCGGCACCGTCTCCAGATGCAGTGCGACGGCCGTCGTACGGCCGTCTCCGGCGAGGTGGGCCAGGACGTCCGCGGCGGTGACGTCGAGGCCTGCCCCGATGCCGACGCCGAGGCTGATGCCGTTCCCGGCGGTGACCAGGTCGAAGGAGAGCGCGTGGTTGACGCCGCCGCTGGCCGCGACCACCGCGATGTCCCCGGCGGGAAGCTGTCCGGCGGCGGGCACGAAGCTGGCCGTCAGTGCGAGGTGGGGGGCGAAGAAGCCGGAGGTGTTGGGGCCGAGCAGCCGGATCCCCGTCTCCCGGGCGACGCGGAGCAGTGCCTCCGCGTACTCCTCGCCCTCCGGGCCCGCCTCGCCGAAACCGCCCGCGCAGACCAGCGCGGCACGGCAGCCCGCGGCGGCCGCCTCGGCCAGCGCCTGGGCGGAGCCGGCCGCCGGTACGCAGAGCACGGCCAGGTCGAGCCGTCCGGCGGTGTGTGCGGCGGCTTCGGCGACCGAGGCGTACACGCCCTCGTCGGGTTCCGGGCGGCGTGCGTTGACCAGGGCGCGGGCGCCGGGGAAGGTCGCCAGCGAGCGGGCCATGGCGGCGCCCAGCTTGCCGCTCTGCCGTGAGGCGCCGATCACGACCACGCCCTCGGGCGCGAACATCGGCGTCAGGTCGGTGCTCATGCCTGCTCCCCCGCCACCAGGTCGGCGCGCCCGGACAGCAGCAGCGTTTCAGCGCGGTCGTCGTCCATTCCGTCCTCCACGATCAGCGCGGGTACGCCGTGTACCAGCTGGGCCTGTTCGGCGATCAGCGACCGGGTGAGCGGGGTGCCGCCCTGGACGGCGACCAGGTCCGGGGGCGTGTCACCACTCAGGGCGTCGGCCAACTCGTCGTAGATCTCGGGCAGTTGGGACTCACCGTCTGGTGCGGTGAGCGTCAAGCAGCCCTCGGAGCGCACCGCCGCGAGGTCGGCCGCGGTCAGGCGCCGGCCGCCGAACTCCCTGAACGGTGTGTCCAGGGGATCGAGCCCCTCGTGCACCGCCCGCCATTCCCCTACGACCTGTTCGACGAAGTCCGGGTCGCGGCGCGCGATCCGTTCCTTGCCGATGCTGCGGGAGATGAAGTGGAAGGCGAACTGCGTCGGTTCGAAGGCGTCGTGGTAGCGCCCGAAGTGCTCCCACCAGGACAGGCTCGGCCGGGCGGAGTCCTGGATCTTCTCCACCGAGGGCCGCCGGACCGCCTCGTACGCCGACAGGGCGGTCGGCAGGTCGTCGCGGTGGGCGAGGAGGCTGTCGGCGAGGGCGACGGCGTCCTCCATGGCCATCTTGGTGCCGGAGCCGACGGAGAAGTGCGCGGTGTGCGCGGAGTCGCCGAGCAGGACGACGTTTCCGCTGTGCCAGCGCTGGGCGCGGCGGGTGCGGAAGTTGCCCCAGCGGGAGTTGTTGACCAGCAGTTCGTGGCCGTCGATCTGCTCGGCGAAGAGCTTCTCCAGGTACGCCTTGGTCTTCTCGTCGCTCGGGCCCGGCGGCTGCGCGGTGTCGAACTCGTCGAGCCCGGCCCGCCGCCAGGACTCCTCGTCGGTCTCGACGATGAAGGTGCTGACGCTGTCGCTGATCGGGTAGCCGTGCACGGCGAAGGTGCCGTGCGGGCCGTGTTCGTGGACGAAGGTCAGGCCGTCGAAGAGGTAGTCCGTGCCGAACCAGATGAACTTGGCGGTCGCGACCTCCACCTCCGGCACGAGCACGTCGGCGAGCCGGTCACGAAGCCGGGAGTTCGCCCCGTCGGCGGCCACGACCAGGTCGTAGTCGGCCAACTCGGCGGGATCCGCGGGGATTTCGTGGCTGAACCGGAGCTCGACCCCGACCTCCTCGGCCCGCTCGTGCAGTAGCTGGAGCAGGGTCTTGCGGGTGATGGCGGCCATGCCGTTGCCGCCGCAGCGGATCCGCCGGCCCTTCAGCCGCACCTCGATGTCGTCCCAGTGCCGGCCGTGTTCCGCGAGCGCGGTGCGCAGGACCGGATCCGCCTCGTGGATGACGGCCAGCGTCGCGTCCGAGAACACCACGCCGAAGCCGAAGGTGTCCTCCGCGCGGTTCCGCTCGAAGACCGTCACCTCGACCGACGGATCGGCCTGCTTGATGAGCGCCGCGAAGAACAGCCCACCGGGGCCGCCTCCTACACAAGCGATCCGAGAAACCATGGCTTCCGCCTCCACGTCGAGTACAAGCCCAGACTCAGGCCCGGACGCAGCTTGTGTCAATGGATACACGGGCGTCAATAATTTGTTGCGCATTCGTCGAGCAGGTTACCCAGTATTGGTACGGGTTCTCGGCACCATCAGGATCATCCTCACGACGGCCGTCCGTGTGACATAGTCGGTTCCGTGAAGCCTCGATCGATCGTCTTCGACCTGTTCGGCGACTATGTCCGCTACCGCGGCGGCGCCGCCCGGATGCGCACCCTCAGCACACTGATGGGCTGCTTCGGTGTCGGTGAGAGCACGGTGCGGGTGGTCCTCGCGCGCCTGCGCAAGGAGGGCTGGTTCGACGTCCGGCGCGAGGGCCGGGAGACGCTCTACGCGCTCAACAAGCGCAGTCTCCAGCTCCTGGACGAGGGCCGCTCACGCATCTTCGACCGGGCGCCGTCCGACTGGGACCGGCACTGGTACATGGTCATCTACTCGGTCCCCGAGACCGAGCGTGGCGTACGCGACCGCATCCGCAAGGAGCTGGCCTGGCTGGGCTTCGGCCCCCTGGCCCCCTCCACGTACGTCTCCCCGCACGACCGGCTCCAGCAGGTCCGGGAGAAGTTCGCGGACGAGCCGGCCATCCGTCTGGACACCCTGCGCTGCCAGTCGGGCGGGTTGCCCGTCGACCGCGAGATGGCCGCGCGCAGCTGGGATCTCACCGCCCTCAACGAGGACTACCGGGAGCTGCTGCGCACCTACCGCAGCCGGATGCCGTCGTACCGGGCCGGGCACCTCAGCCCCGAGGAGGCGCTGGTCGAGCGCATGCGGCTGACGTACGACTACCGCAAGTTCCCCTTCCGCGACCCGGACCTGCCGACCGAACTCCTCCCGGCGGGCTGGGTGGGCCACGAGGCGCACGAGATGTTCCTGGAGGCCCACGAGATCCTCGGCCCGTCGGCCGAGACCCACTACGACGAGGTGGCAGGCCCGCGTTCCGTCGAGTAGGGCTCTACGCCAGGTACCCCAGCTCGTGCGAGGCCGCGACCACGGTGTCGTGCAGCTCGCGGGTCACCTCGGCGAGGTGGTCCGGTGTGCCGAGGCTCTCGGGCAGGACGACGGAGACGGCGAGCGGCAGCGGGTCGTTCACCGCGAAGACGGGCGCGGCGACCGAGATGATGCCCGGGATCACGCCGCTGTGCGTCACGACGTGTCCTTCTTCGCGGATCCGCGCCCGGGTCGCCGCGAGGCGCTCGCTCGTCCACTCCGCCTCCTTGCCGCGGAGCTCTCCGCCCAGCACCTCGCCCGTGAGGCTCTCGGGCAGATACGCGAGGAAGACCTGGCCCACGGATGATGTGAGCAGGGGAAGCGTGGCGCCGACCCGCACCGTCAGGGGCAGAGGGCGCGTGCCGTATGCCCAGCTCACCACGATCGGGCCCCGGTCCCCCCACACCGCGAGGTTCACGGAGTGGCCCGTGCGGTCCCGCAGCTGCATCGCGTGGCCGCCCGCCACCGCGACCTCGTTGGTGCGGCGCAGCGACTCGGCGCCCAGGCGGCGCATCGCGGCGCCGAAGTCGTAGAGGCCCGAGGCGGGATCCTGCGAGGTCAGGCCGATGCGGCCGAGGCTGACGAGGTAGCGGTGCGCCTTGCTGGGCTGCATGCCGCTCGCCTGCGCGATCGCCGACAGGCTCAGCGCGCCGCCGCCGCTCTCCAGCGCCAGCAGGACCCGCATCGCCATCTCGACGGACTGGATGCCCTGACGCTCCCCGTTCTCCCTGGGGTCGGTCGTGGTCACAGCGCAGCACTCCCCTGCAGGTGGACGAAGGTATGCAGCCTATCGACGCGACGAGCGCCGACCTCCGATCACCAACAGATCTTACATTCACTATTGCGGAACGCATTACGTTCTGGTGAACTGCAGGAGCGGTGGCAGTCACCTCCCCCCGACTGCCCCGCCCCGCCGGCGGCCCGTTTCGCAGCCGCCCGGAGCCGCTCGTTCTTCGGCGCACACACCCGCGCGTCTCATCCGCCCCGGCCACTCACACCGAGCCGGGCGCCGCCGCACCCCCGCACATGCGACCTCGACCGCAGACGCGTACGAGATCCCCCGAGGAGAACTCCGCAATGAAGCTGATAGGCCTCGAAGAGCACTTCGTGACCCCCGACCTGGTGGGCCACGGCGCGTCGACCGCGTCCATCGCCCAGCCCCAGGCGTGGGCCGAGGCGTCCCGCCGACTCCTCGACCTCACCGAGGAACGCCTCGACGACATGGACGCCTCCGGCCTGGACATGCAGGTGCTGTCGCTCAACTCCCCCGGCCTCCAGGCGGAGAAGGACCCGGCCGCCGCCGTACGCCAGGCGATCACGGTCAACGACTTCCTCACCGGCGTCATCGCCGAGCACCCCGACCGCTTCTCCGGCTTCGCCGCCCTGCCCCTCCAGGACCCCAGGGCCGCGGCCGACGAACTGGAGCGCGCAGTCACCCAGCTCGGCCTGCGCGGCGCCCTGGTCAACGCGCACACCCACGGCAGGTACCTGGACGACCCCGCCCTGCGCGTCGTATGGGAGCGCGCCGAACACCTCGACGTGCCGCTCTACCTGCATCCGGCCAACGGCGTCGACACCGCGCATGTGCTGTCCGGGCACCCCGAACTCGTCGGGCCGATGTGGAGCTGGGGCGTCGACACCGCCACCCACGTCCTGCGGCTCATCTTCGGAGGCGTCTTCGACGACTTCCCGGGCGCCAAGCTGCTGCTCGGCCACATGGGAGAGGGGCTGCCGTACGTGATGTGGCGCATGGACTCCCGCTGGGACTTCCACGCGCACCACGGCATCGAGCTCAAGCGCGGCCGGCCCTCGGAGTACATCCGGCACAACCTCTACATCACGACCAGCGGCGTCTGCTCCCCCGCCCCGCTGCTCACCGCCCTGCTGTCGATGGGCGCCGACCACATCCTGTTCGGCACCGACTACCCCTTCGAGGACATCGAGACGGCCACGAGGTTCCTGCGGGACGCCCCGATCAGCGACGCCGACCGGCTCAAGATCGGCCACCAGAACGCCGAGAAGCTGCTCGGTCTCGCCTCCGCACCCGCGTTCGCGGGTGTCTGAGCGGAAGGGCACGCACGTGTACGACGTAGCCGTCATCGGGTACGGGCCCGTGGGCATGGTCACCGCGGCGCTGCTCGGGCAGGCAGGCCACGACGTGGTCGTCCTGGAGCGCTACCCGACCCTCTACAACCTTCCGCGCGCGGCCATCTTCGACGACGAGACGATGCGGACCTTCGACCGTCTCGGCATCTCCCGCGAGCTGCTGCCCACGCTGCACGTCCAGCGCAACTACGAGTGGCGCAACGGCGCGGGCGAGCTCCTCATCGAGCACGACTTCGCCGCCGTCGGCGGCCAGGGCTGGGCGGAGTGGTACATGATGTACCAGCCCTACCTCGAGGACGCCCTCGACAGTCTCGTCCGCGGTCTCGGGAACGTCGAGATCCGCATGGACTCGCGGGTCACCGGTCTGCAGAACACTCAACACGGCGTGGACATCCACGTCGGGGGAAGCGACCAGGTCGTCTCGGCCCGGTACGTCGTGGCCTGCGACGGCGGGAACAGCTTCACCCGCGGCCGGCTCGGTGTCGGGCAGGAGGACTACGGGTTCTCCGAGCCGTGGATGGTCTGCGACTTCCGGCTGACCGGCCCCTCGGACGTCCCGAAGGCCCGCCAGGTCTGCGACCCCGAGCAGCCGGTCTCGATCATCTCGCTGGGCCCCGAGCACCACCGATTCAGCTTCATGCTCGACTCGGAGGACGCCTTCCCCGTCGAGCGGGAGCCCGACCGGGTGTGGGCGCGGGTCGCCGGCCATCTCGACCGCGGGCAGGCCGAGCTCATCCGCGTCGCCACGTACACGTTCCGCTCACTCGTCGCGGAGCGCTGGCGCAGCGGCCGGATCCTGCTCGCCGGGGACGCGGCCCACCAGATGCCGCCGTTCCTGGGGCAGGGCATGTGCTCGGGCATCCGAGACGCGCAGAACTTCGCGTTCAAACTGGACGCGGTGCTGCGGGGCGCCGATGACGCGCTCCTCGACACGTACCAGAGCGAACGCGAGCCGCATGTGCGGGCCATCATCGCCAAGGGCATCGAACTCGGCCGCGTCCAGACGATGCGGGACCCGGAGGCCGCCGCCGAGCGCGACGCCCGGCTGATCGCGCAACGCGAGGCTGACGGGCGCCCCGAGAAGATGCGCTTCCCGGGCCTCGGCCCGGGCCTGCGTGACGAGTCCCCGCGGGCAGGACACCTGATGCCGCACGGCCGGGTGGAGTCGCACGGCACGCAGGGGCTCTTCGACGAGGTCCTCGGCCGCGGCTTCGTCCTCCTCGTCGACGGCCGTACGGGCGCCTCGCTCGCCCCCGCGACCGCGGAGCTCGCCGCCAGGCTCGGCGTGGCCGTCCACCACCTCACCGACCGCCGCCTCACCACGGAGGGGCTCACCGATGTCGGCGGCGTCTACGGGCGCTGGTTCGACGAGACCGGCAGCGCCGCCGTTCTGTGGCGGCCCGACTTCTACATCCTCGGCACCACGGGAGTCCTCTCGGACGTCCCGGCACTTCTCACCACACTTGCCACAGCAGTCGAGCCGGTGCAGGCTCCTGCCACAGTCGGAGAAGGGATCCGGCCATGACCACTCAGTCCAGCCAGTCCAGCAAGTCCGCCCAGTCCACTCGGTCCGCGATACGCCCGCAGGTCCGCGGAATCTCCGCGAGCACGTTCATGCTGCTCGCCGCCTGGGTCGTCGCGTCCCTCGAGGGCTACGACCTCGCCGTGTACGGAGTCTCCGTCCCCGCGATCCTGGGCGACCCCTCGCTCGGCATCGACAAGGCCGAGGCCGGCACCATCGGCTCGCTCGTCGGCATCGGGATGCTGATCGGCGCGGCCCTCGCCGGAGCACTCGTCCACCGCACCGGCCCGCGCCGGCTCCTGCTCACCGGGACCGCCGTGTTCTCGGTCGGGATGGCGGTCTGCGCTGCTGCGGGCGGCGTCCCGTCCTTCGGCGCCGGACGCCTGGTCGTCGGCCTCGGCCTCGGCGTCGTACTGCCGACGATCAACGCCTTCGTCGCCGACCTCAGCGAGCCGGGCCGCCGCAGCCGCAACGTCGCCCTGATCATGAGCGGCTACGCGGCCGGTGCCCTGCTCTCCCCGCTGCTCGGCACCGCCCTGCTGCCCGACGTCTCGTACCGCTGGATGTACGTGATCGGCGTGCTCCCCGTGTTCCTGGCCGTACCGCTCGTGCTGCGGCTCCCGGAGAGCCCGTTCCACCTCAGCCGTACGGGCCGCACGGCCGAGGCCCGGATGGTGGAGGAGCAGCTCGGCCTCGCTCCGTCGGACGCCTCGCCGGCCTCGGACCCGGGCCGCTGGCTCGGCCTCGGCTCGCTGCTGACGGGCGGGCTCGCGGTCTCGACGGTGCTCTTCTGGGCCATGTCCTTCTGCGGACTGCTCCTCGTCTTCGGCATCAGCACCTGGCTGCCCAGCATCATGCAGGCCGCGGGCTTCTCCCTCGGCTCGGCGCTGCTGCAGACGGCGGCGATGTGGCTGGGCGTCGGCGTCGGCGCCATAGTCGGCGGCCGGGTCGCGGACGCGCTCGGTGCCAAGCGTGTGGTGGTCGTCGCGTTCCTGGTCGGCACGCTGAGCCTGGTCGCGATGAGCACCCGCCCGCCGACGCCCGTCATGTTCGTGCTCATGTTCGTCAGCGGGTTCGGGTTCATCGGTTCGCAGATCCTCGGCAACGCGTTCATCGTGACGAGGTATCCGGACGCCGTGCGGGCCAACGGCCTTGCGTGGGCCCTGTCGGTGGGACGTTTCGGCGCGATCGTGGGTCCGTCGCTGGGCGCGTTCGTCCTCACCTCGGGTGCGGGCGTCGAGTGGGCCTTCTACGCCTTCGCCGTACCGGCGCTCGCCGGGGCGTTCGCGGCGGGCGCGGTGCCCCGGGTGCGAGCGGTGGCGGCGTGACGCGGGTCGTCTACGAGTCCTGGGGCCAGAAGGTCGTCTTCGGCTCCGGGACCGCCCGGGAGGACGTGGCGGCCGAGGTCGCCGGGCTGGGCGCGAGCCGGGTCCTGGTGATCGCGGCCGACGGGGAGCGGTCCCTGGCCGAGGACATCTGCAAGGACGTCCCCGTCGTGGCGGTCTTCGGTTCCGTCCGTCCGCACGTGCCGGCCGAGGTGGCCGAGGCCGTGCGGGCGGCCGCCCGCGAGCACGACGCCGACCTGCTGCTGAGCGTCGGCGGCGGATCGACGACGGGCACCGCCAAGGCGGCGGCGCTCACCACCGGGCTGCCGGTCCTCGCCGTCCCCACGACATACGCCGGCTCCGAGGCGACCCCCGTCTGGGGCCTCACCGAGGACGGCCACAAGCGCACCGGCGTCGACCCGAAGGTGCTCCCCCGGGTCGTCGTCTACGACGCGACGCTGATGCTGTCGCTGCCGACCCGCCTGTCGGTGACGTCGGGGCTCAACGCGCTCGCCCACTGCGCCGACGCGTGGTGGGCGCCGCGGCACAACCCGATCAGCTCCGCGCTGGCCGTCGAGGGCGTGCGCTCGCTGGCGTCCGCACTGCCGCGCATCGTCGCCGACGGCCAGGACGTCGCGGCCCGCCGCGAGATCCTCTTCGGCACGTATCTGGGGGCGGTCGCCTTCGCGGGGGCCGGTTCCGGACTGCACCACAAGGTGTGCCACGTCCTCGGCGGCGCGTACGACCTCGAACACGCCGCCCTGCACTCGGTGGTCCTGCCGCACGTGGTCGGCCTCAATCTGCCGGCGGCGCCTGAAGCGGCCCGCAACCTCGGAGCGGCGCTGGACGAACCGACCGACCCCTTCGGGGCGTTGCTCGCTCTCTACGCGAGGCTCGAACCCCCTTGCTCGCTGCGTGAGTTGGGGCTAGCAGAGGAGCAACTCGACCGGGCCGCGGACCTGGTCATGGCACAGGTGCCGGACTCCAACCCACGCCGGGTGACCCGCGACGAGATCCGCGAGCTGCTGGGGCGCGCGTGGCGCGGGGACACTCCGGTGCCGGTCCCCCTTCATACGGAAGAGCCCACCGATGACTGAACAGGAGCTGACCGACAAGGTCGTCGCGAGCTTCGGTGCCGCGAAGGACGAACGGTTCCGCGAGGTCATGCAGGCGCTCGTGCGGCACGCCCACGCGTTCGTGCGGGAGACCAGGCTCACCGACGACGAGTGGGGCGCCGCGATCGAGTTCCTCACCGCCGCCGGTCACATCACGACCGACACCCGCCAGGAGTTCGTCCTCCTCTCGGACGTCCTCGGCATCTCCATGCTCACCGTGGCGGTGAGCGAACCGAGCCTCGGCGATCCGGGTCTCGCCGACTCGACGGAGTCCACGGTCCTCGGCCCGTTCTTCGTCCAGGACGCGCCCGGGATCGAGCTCGGCGGGGACATCGCGGGCGGCGCGAGCGGTGAGCCGTCGTGGGTCAGCGGCCGGGTCACGGACACCGACGGCAACCCGGTCCCCGGGGCCCGCCTCGAGGTGTGGGAGGCCGACGACGACGGCATGTACGACGTCCAGTACGACGACGGCGAACTCGCGGGGCGTGCGCACCTGTTCACCGACGCCGAGGGCCGCTACCGGTTCTGGGGGCTCACCCCCACGCCGTACCCGATCCCGGACGACGGCCCCGTCGGCCGGCTCCTCGACCTCGCCGGCCGCTCTCCGATGCGTGCACCACACCTGCACTTCATGGTGACGGCACCCGGCTTCCGGCGTCTCATCACCCACATCTTCGTCGCGGGCGACGCCATCCTGGACAGCGACTCCGTCTTCGGTGTGAAGGAGTCACTCGTCCGCCCGTTCCACCGTCACGAGGCCGGAACACCGACGCCGGACGGTCGACAGCCGGCGGGCCCGTGGACCTCGACGGCCTTCGACATCGTCCTCAGGAAGGAGTGAGCAGATCCCTCTCGTGTCGATCGGGGCAGGAGGCGGTCGAAGATCCACTGGATCACTGAGCGCACCGCTCCACCCCTGCCCCTGGGGATCTCGGGAGCGAATCCGCACGACAGCCGGGCGCCGCAGCCGCTGGTGTGCGGCGTCCCGCCGACCCGCTCACGCCGCGGCCTGCGCCGCAGGCGTTCGGCCGAGCTCCACGGGGACAGGACACCCCATGCGTCGACGGGGTCAGGCGGCGATGCCGAACAAAAGTCGACTGCTGCGAAGGCGACGGCTTCGTTGAACTCCTGGCGTTGCGTCAAGCAGTGATGAAGTTGGCCAAGCAGCCGTTCGAACAGCCACGTCCTCGCGGCGAGAACCTGCGGCTGCGCGTCGGCGAGCTCGGCGAGTTCGGCGACGAATCGGCTTGCCCGGGCAGATCTATTGACTTCCCCTCGCGTCCGTCACTACCGTCTCGCAGAATTTCGAACGACGTTCGATATTTCGAATAGAGAATATCCCGCATGAGTGCCCAACGGAGGACACCTCTATGCGCTACCGACCCAGACCCGGCACCCGCCTGGTGGCCGCCCTGTGCGGCTCGACGCTGTCCATGGCCCTGTTGACCGGGGGGCCGGGGGCGACCCCCGCCCAGGCGGCCGACGACCCCAACGCGGTCGCGCTCGACAAGGACGCCATCCTCGCCGCCAACCAGCTCGACGAGCGGCAGTGGTACAAGGACAACATTCCTTTCCTCGACACCCCCGACAACGACATCGACGATGTCTACTACTACCGGTGGAGCACCTACAAGCGCGCGCTCCGCTACACCGCGCCGGGCACGGGTTACGTGTCGACCGAGTACGACGTGCCGATCGGCTATGCCGGGAACCCGTACACCGCGCTCCCGGACGCGGCCGGCTACCACCTGCTGGACGGGCGGTGGCTGCGCAACCGGGACTACGCCGGTGACTACCTGGACTTCTGGCTGCGCGGGGCGGGCAACTCGGGCGCCCGCAACTTCAGTGAGTGGATCACGAGCGCCGCGTACCAGCGTTATCTCGTCACCGGGGACGCCGCCCAGATCAAGTCCGCGCTCCCCCACCTCATCGCCCTGTACAAGCGGTGGGACTCCAACCTCGACACCGACGTCACGGTGAACGGCACGCAGTCCACGAGCGACCTGTACCACCAGACCCCGCTGTCCGACGCCACGGAGTACACCGAGACGTCGATGCACAGCAGCAACTGGTTCAGCGGCGGCCGCGGTTACCGGCCCACGATCAACGCGTACATGTTCAGCGCCGCCCAGGCGATCAGCAAGATCGCCACGATGAACGGCGACACGGCGACCGCGAACGAGTACGACGCCAAGGCCGCGCAGCTCAAGACCGCCGTGCAGAACTCGCTGTGGGACCCGCAGCGCAACTTCTTCATGCAGGTCTACAACACGGACAGCACCAACGGCACCCTGAAGCAGACCAGGACGACCTGGCGGGAGCTGATGGGTTACGCCCCCTGGGCGTTCAACCTGCCCGACGCCCAGTACTCGTCGGCGTGGAAGTACCTGACGGACTCCAAGCGGTTCAAGGCGCCCTTCGGGCCCACGACACTGGAGCGGGTGCACGACTTCGAGGCGGAGCAGGCCACCCGCAACCACGCGAACCTCTTCAGCTCCTCGACCGCCTCCAACGGGCAGTACATCGGCCAGATCGACTTCGACGACAGCTACGTCGACTTCACCGTGGACGCGCCCGGCGCCGGGACGTATCCCGTGACCGTGTACTACGCCAACGGCACCAGCGGCACGTCGACCCACAAGCTCATCGTGAACGACGACACCGCCAACCCGATCACGGTCAGCTACGCCCCCACCGGGGCCTGGCAGAGGTTCTCGGAGTCGCAGGCCGTCACCGTGCAGGTCCCCATGAAGGCCGGCGCCAACACGCTGAAGTTCGCCAAGGGCACCAGCTACGCCGAACTCGACCGGATCACGGCGAACCCGTACTTCGACTACCAGGCGATCCCCGCCACGCAGCAGCGTGACGACGCCAACTGCTGCCACTGGAACGGCCCGAGCTGGCCGTACCAGACGAGCCAGGTCCTGACCGGCATGGCGAACCTGCTCCAGGACTACCCGTCGCAGAGCTACGTCACCAAGCAGGACTACCAGACGATGCTGGCGCAGTTCGCCGACCTCCAGCACAAGGACGGCAAGCCCTACATCGCCGAAGCCGCCGACGGTGACACCGGCGAGTGGATCTACGACGGCTTCAACTTCAGCGAGAACTACAACCACTCCAGTTTCAACGACCTGGTGCTCACCGGTCTGCTGGGCATCAAGCCGCAGGCGAACAACACGCTGGTGTTGAAGCCGCTGGTCCCGTCCGGCTGGGACTGGTTCGCGGTGGAGTCCCTGCCCTACCACGGGCACACCTACTCGATCCGCTGGGACCGTGACGGCACGCACTACGGCAAGGGCAGCGGCCTGCAGATCTTCCAGGACGGTCAGCGCATCCAGCAGTCGTCGACGCTCGGGGACACCACGGTGAACGTGGCCGCCCCCGTCACCCCGGCGCCGGCCACTCGGCTGATGAACGTGGCGGCCAACCCGCTGACCGCCGAGCAGGACTGGCTGGGCCGCACCATCACGCAGCCCTATCCGAAGGCCTTCGCCTCCTACACCAACACCGTCTCCAACGGCCCGCACTGCCACAGCGGCCAGACCTGCAAGCCCACCACGTTCGACGCCCCGCTGCGGGCCACCGACGGCTGGATCCGCTACGACAAGATCCCCGACGACCGGTGGACCAACTCCGGCTCGCCGAACGCCACCGACCACCTCGGCGTCGACTTCGGCGCGCCGCGGAAGATCGACGAGGTGAAGTTCTACACCTACGACGACGGCGCGAACATCCGCGTCCCTGCGAGCTACACCGTCCAGTACCTCAGCAACGGCTCGTGGGTGAACGTCCCGAACCAGACCAGGAGCCCGGCCACCCCGGCCGCGAACAACGCCAACGAGGTGACCTTCCCGACGATCACGACCTCGCAGTTCCGGGTCGTCTTCACACCGCAGGCCGGCAAGTTCGTCGGCGTCACCGAGCTGGAGTCCTGGTACCCGGAGACACCGGCCGTGAAGATCATCAACAAGAACAGCAACCTGGAGCTCGGCATCTCCGGTTCCTCGATCGCCCCGGGAGGCGCCGCCCAGCAGCAGACGGCCGACACCACGGCCAACCACTGGTGGAAGATCGTTCCCGCCGAGAACGGCTACTACAAGATCTTCAACACCAACAGCGGCCAGGTGCTCGGCATCAAGGACGCGTCCAAGACGGCCGGCGCCACCGCACTGCAGTGGGGCGACACGCTCACCGTCGACCACCTCTGGTCGATAGTCGACGCGGGCGGCGGCTACTGCAAGATCATCAACAAGAACAGCGGCATGGCCCTGGGCATCCAGGACATGTCCAACGCATCCGGCGCCCAGGCCCTGCAGTGGGACGACAACGGCACCGCCGACCATCTGTGGCGCATCGTCACGGGCGACGGATCCACACCGTTCAACTCCTGACCGACCGTCCGCCGCGCCACGGCCGCCGGCCGGGGTCCGGAACTCCGGATCCCGGCCGGCGCTGTGGCGCCGCGGGGTATACCCCGCGGTGCCCGCACATTGACTCGTGCGCCACGGGGTACGCCTTCACGGTGTTCGCGACGTCGCCTGGCCTCCTGACGGTGGCGGGCAGTATTACGGTCTCCGACCTCGAGTTGCGATCGGCAGGGGCGGCTTCCACCGCTGCCGAAGTGTCCAGATCCGGCGCCGCGCCGCGAACCTGGTGGCCTTGGACGCCCGCAAGCAGCCGATGGACACCCTCGCCGACAAACCCGGCCACTGCCTGTGGACCGGCATCGCCGACGACGACCACGCCGACCCACCACCGGGTCGGCCCACCACCGGGTCGGCCCCTCGGCAACCGCATCACCCACTGGGCACCCTCAACAAGCCGGTGTGCTGCGCCTGGCTCGGTCACCTGCACGGCGATCACGCCCCCGTCACCGTCCACGTAGCCTTGCCGATCTACACTCATCCCTGACGTTTTTACTGGTCAGAAGGCGTAGGCAGTGTCGGCCCTCGTTCGCCTTTGTCGGTCTGTTCCTGTCCTTGCGTCCCGAACGCGTCCCGAATCCGCCGTTGGACAACTACAGTCCGGCCGTGCATGGCGGTCGCCCCAGCTCGGAGAGGGATCTCGAACCCGCCCGCAGCGGATTCTCATTCCCACGCACGGAGGCTCCGCAGGCTCCACCTCGCCTGAGGAGAGCCTCGGCGTTCTGAGCAGACCATGACGCCCTTCCGAAGCGTGGTTGACCTTTTGGCAGGCGCACCTCGGTCGGCGGTTCAATGGGCGCGCCGCAGCGCGGCCCAGCTGCCCCAGCCGGCATGGGCTTCGACGGCCTGCCAGCGTCCGGGCAGAGCGGCTGCGACGTCTGCCGCGGGCAGGTGCAGCGGCCCGTCTTCACCGAGCTGGTTGATCCACAGCAGCACACCGTCAGGCGCCAGGACGCGAGCGATCTCGGCGGGGAACAGGAGCATGTCGATGGCGGCGACGACCGCGATCCGGGCGTCGGCCACCGGCAGGGCGCCGACGTCGGCACGCACCCGCAAGGGCGAGCGCCCGGCGGCTTGACGCAACATCTGCTCCGACAGGTCGACGCTGATCACCTGCGGGAAGAGGCTGGCGAGCAGCGGAGTGAACAGGCCCGTTCCCGAGCCGGCTTCCAGGCAGGGGCCTTGAGGGAACGAGCCGCCGCGGTCCAGTGCGTCGCGCAGGGGATCGTCTCGTCCGGTGGCGCGGGTGGTGTCCCACTCCGCTGCCAACTGGTCGAACAGGTCGGCGACGAAGTGGGCGGTCTCGGTGTCCCACGGGCGGCGGCCGGCAGCAAGGTCGCGGGCGAAAGCGCGGAAGACCTCGGCAGTCTCCGTCGGCGGGATCGGTTTGCCGTCTGGGCTGGGCCACTTGCGGGGCAGGATGGCGTTCACAGCCGTGATTCCAGCAGAAGGCGGCGCCGAGCGGATCGGCCCTGAGGTCGACGGGCCAGGTCCACCCCTGGGTGGAGGCCGATGGCCCCCTTCAGCGGCCTTTCCGGGCCCGGCCACGATGGAGGCCGAACCCGCCCACGAGGGCCACCTTGAGGAGGACGACCGCCAGGACGCCGACGGCGGCCCAGCCTGTCCAGTGCCGGTTCGCCAGGAGGGCACTTGAGGGCCACCAGCCGTTGCTGCGGTCCACCGGCTCGTCACGGTCACCCTGGCCGGTGTACGACCCGAGCCGGCGGCTTCCTCGAAGTACCACCCGAGCACCGGCAGCCCCGCGCACGCGCCCCACCACCACGACGGGCACTCCCCCCATGGCCGGCGTCCGGCCGGTTCCTGAGCGAGCCGTCGCTGTCGCCGTGAAGTACGGGGCGGGCGCGTCCGCGTCGCCGCCCCCCGTCGTTCCACGAGGCCTGAGGTCAGTGGTGGTGGCCGTCGTCGGCGTGCCCGGCGTCCTCGGCCTTGGCTGGGGCTTGTCCGGTGCGCGAGGGCTCGGAAGCCGGTGGCTCGCTGCCCATCTCCTCGCACGAGGGTGCTGCTGTATCGGGCGGATCCCAAGGGGCGCGCGGCCACCGTGGAGGGCGGGGCCGGCCGGCGAGCAGGGCCAGGATCCGCGCCGCCTGGACGGCGGATACGGCCAGCACCACGGCGCCGGTCAGGACGAGCAGCCCCGTGCCGGGTCCTGGGGCGGCGCGCAGCCCCTCGTACAGAGCACCCGCCGCGCAGACAGCCGTACTGGAAAGGGCCCAGAACCAGCGTCGCGCGCGCCGTAGGACAGCCGCGTTCATCAGTGGCCCTTCGGATTGGCGATCCAGACCTCGATGGTGATCGCGGCGAGTGCCAGCAGCAGCACGGCGGCCGCGCCGAGGGCGAGCTTGCGCTCGCGCCACCTGCGTCTCGGGCTGCGGTCCAGGAACGGTACGAGGAAGATCAGTCCGAAGACGCCTGCGATGACCCAGGCGATGGAGGCGACCCCGAACCATTCCTCCATCGGGAAGAACCACCAGAACATCCACAGCGGGCGAGTGATCTCGATCCCGTCGACCGGTGTCGGCCCGATCACGGGCGGCACCAGCACCGCGAGCATCGACAGCACCCCGAGCAGGACGAGCCCGAAGGCGGCCACGCGCCTGAGATGGGCGGTGAACGGCTCGGGCGACTCGACGGTGGGCACCTGGATCTCGGGATGCGATGAGATCTTGTGCCGCTTGATCAGCAGGGCGTGCCACACGAACAGCAGCAGAATCAGGCCGGGGACGATCACCACGTGGGCGTTGAACAGACGCAGCAGGATGGACACCCGGTCGGTCAGCTCGTCGGTGAACCAGATGCCGGCCCCGCCGAGCAGTTCGGCCACGTCCAGGTTGTGGATCAGGGCCTCGTACCCCTCCTCGTCCCACTTCAGGACCGTGCCGGTGAAGACCGCCAGGAACGTCAGCAGGAACATCGCCGCGCCGACGACCCAGTTGCCCTCACGAGGCTTCTTGTACGAGGCGTGGAAGAACACGCGCAGCAGGTGGAGCAGCGCCATGACGAACATCGCCTGCGCCGCCCAGAAGTGCAGGGCGCGGGCGAAGCTGCCCAGCCATACGTCGGTCACCAGGTCACGTACCGACTGGTTCGCGTCCTGTGGGATCGGCGCGTAGAACTGCGTGATGTAGATCCCGGTGACAAGGAGGATCACGAACGCCACCGCTGTGATGCCGCCCAGACTCCACGCCAGGTTGTTCGCGTGCTCGGGCACCGGATAGGTCAGCGCCTTGATCCCCATGCGTTCATCGATCGCGTCGACGGCGCGATGGAACCGCCCGCGATCACTTCCTCCCGCCCCGGCCGGGGGCGCCGGAGTGGGCGAGGTGGAGTCGGCGGTCATCGTTTCGTGCCCTCTCCGTCTTCTTGCGCGGCGGCGCGGCGCTCGAGTTCCCGGATGCTGTGGCGGGGGCGTAGCCGCACCGACAGCCACAGCCCGACCACGATGGCGACGAGGGCCAGCGCGAACAGGGCGGCGTCGCCCGAATCGGCGATGCCGCGTGCCGGCCGGAACTCGTCCAGCACCACGCTCGTCCCGGTCTCGGTACCCGTGACGAGCTTCCCCGCCTCCGGAGCGGACGGCAGCTTGCCGTCCAGCGAACGAAGCAGAAGCCCTCGGGCCTCCTGGAGGGAGGCCCCTTCGGGACCCGGACGCTCGACGACGGCGCGGGCCTGCTCGACGAGCTTCAGATCGACGCCCTCCTTGTGCGGTGCCATAAGGGCGTCTTCGATGCGCTCGGCCACCTTCTCCTCACCGGCGTCGTTGGCGATCAGCGCGATGGCCTGCTCGACGAGCACCGCCGACTCGTCGCTCTCCCCCTCATGCGCCTGGGCCGCACCCGCCAGGAGCAGCAGGGCGAGGGTCGCGACCGGAAGGGTCGCAGGAGTTCGGGCAGCGGCGCGTACCAGCACCCACGGGGTGCCGGGTGGCTCCTTGCGCATGGCGATCGCCTTCCACGGCCGGTGAGGACGTTGCGCCGCTTTGACCAGCACGTGCCGAGTATGGGCGGCCCATGAAGGCACTGAGTCGGTGACCCGCCGAGGCCGCAGGTTCATTCACTCCCATGGACAGGGGACGTGCGCCGCGCCCCCACCTGCGTGCCGGGCGCCTTGTGCACCGGCAGGCTCTCGCCGGTGACCACCGACTCGTCGACCTCCCTCCGCGGGCGGCGTGATCACGATGTGTCCAGGGGTTCGCGCTGAGCTGTGCCGAGGATGTGTGTGGCGGCGGGCGAGGGCAGTCGGGTGTCGGGGAAGGAAAACCTCTCCACCTCGGTGAGGCGGAACCCGGCTGCGGTGATCGCGGCCCGGGTGTCGCGACCGACGTGGCAGGCGCCCATCAGCAGGGGCCAGACGGTTGCGTCCAGGGCCCGCTGTACGCGCCGCATCGCGGGCGAGTCGGCGCGTACGTGCTCGAAGAAGCGGAGTTGTCCGCCCGGCCGCAGCACCCGGTGGAGTTCGGCGAGCGCAGCATGTGGGTCGGCGACCGAGCACAGGGTCAGGCAGGCGACGGCCGCGTCGAACGAGGCGTCCTCGGCGGGCAGTTGCTCGGCCCGTCCGTCCACCACCTGAACGGGAACGGCAGCGGAGCGGGCGCTCTGGACGGCCAACTCACGTAGGTGGGGCTCGGGTTCCACCGCAAGGAGTCGGGTCACTGTGCCCGGGTAATGGGGAAAGTTCAGCCCGTTGCCCGCACCGATCTCGATGACCTGGCCGGACAGGCCCGCCAGCAGGCGCTTGCGGTGTTCCGTGACGCCCGCCTTCTCCAGAGCCGGACCGGCGACCTTGCTGTAATAGCGCGCGAAGACCGGGCGCGACCGGATGGGTGGCCTCGTCTGCTGGGGCATGGATTGTCACCGACTCTTCTCTGCGGGGCTCACGGCGTCATGGGGCATGGCCTGGGCCGGGCTGGGCGCGCGGGCTTGCCGCTTTGGTGTCAGCCAACGGTGAGGGTGCCCTTCATGTTCGGGTGGATGGTGCAGATGTAGGAGTAACCGCCGGGTGCGGACGGTGCGGTGAAGGTGGCCGTTGCGTCGCCTGCGATGCTTCCGGTGTCGAACGTCTTGTCCCCGGCGGTGACGGTGTGCGCCGCGGAGTCGCGGTTGACGACGGTGATCTTCGTTCCGGGGCGTACGCGAAGGTTCGCCGGGCTGAAGGCGAAGTTCTCGATCACGATGCGCGCCGCGGCGGGGCCGGCACTGCTTGCGGCGGGCGGGGCACTGGTTTTGGCTGGGCCGTTGCCGTTGCCGCCATTCGAGCAGCCGGCCAGGGCGAGCAGGGTGCAGGCGCCCGCCAGGGCAGCAGCGGTGCGGCCCCGGTGCAGTGGGGTGAATGTCATGCGGGGGGTGCCTTTCGGGCGGGGACTACGGGGTCGGCGCGGCCACCGACCGGCGGCCGCACTCAGGTTCGCTCTCACTGGCGGTGCTTGGGCGGGTCGTACCGCCGTCTGCTGCGCCTGCTCACCCACGGGGGTGGGGTCTGCGTCCGGCAGTGGGTGTTACCTGGGCGTGGTGGCGGTGCGGCGGAAGAGGACGGCCGCGGCGACGATGAGCCCGGTCAGCCAGGCGAAAGCGATGAGCGGGGGCCGGTTTCGTCGAAGGTGGGGGTGAGAGCCGCGTCGATCAGGACGCGGGTGGCGCCGTAACCGGGCAGGGCGTGTGCCCAGCCGGGCGGGGCGGAGCATGGGGCTTTGTTCGATGCCCAGGTCGATGAAGGGCACAAGAAAGGCGATGAGCACTCCGCCGACGCGACCGAACAGCGGGCCGAGCAGGACGCCGATGAGGCCATGGACGATGCCTTGCCAGGATCAGCGTCCCGGCCGGCGATGCGATCGCGGGCGCCATGGCACTCACCCCTTCGGGCCCGGGCCGGTCAGGCCCGACCGGGGCCGCTGTGGTGGTCGTGCTTGCGCAGTGGGTCTTCGTCCTGGCCGTCACGGTGTTGGCCGTGTCCGCCGCGCATGCCGCGCATCATGAAGAACATCATCAGCGGACAGGCGGCCACGAGGGCGAGCCAGACCAGGCTTTGCAGGGACGCGCCGACGATCAGGGCGCCGACGACGACGATCGCGGCGGCAAGCGCGTACATGCCGTAGTTCCGCTTGTCGTTCATGACGGGCCTCCTTCAGCCGAGGGCTGTGGGCCGCAACCGGGGCGGCCGGGGTTTCAGGTCTTGGTGGGGCCGGCGTGCAGCGTGGTCAGGCGGCGCCGGTATTCCTCCTCGTCGATCTCACCGCGGGCCAGCCGCTCGCGAAGAATGTCCTCGGGCGTGGGCGCGGCGGGGGTGTGGGTGTGCTCGTGCGGGCTGTTGAGGGCGCGGAAGAGCAGCACTGCGACTGTGATGATCAGCGCCCAGAACAGGATCATGCCGGCCGACATCGCGAACCAGCCCCATCCGCTGACGTCGTGGTCGTACCAGAACATCATCGCCACTCACCTGCTTCGGCTTATCGACGACCGGGGGGCCGGATGGGCTCCCTGGGGACTTCTCGCCTTCACCTACATCGTCCCTCTGCCTGGTGTGGCGGTCTGGGGCTGGGTGGTCCAGGACAGGTGGGCCGTTCAGCCCCTACCCGGCAGGGGTAGCCGAGCGCAGGCTGGAGTGACCCACCGAGGGAGGCGAGAAGCCCATGGGTGCCGTCGATGTCGTTGTGGTCTTGGCCTCGGCCGTACTGGTCGCTGTGCTGGGCTGGTACTTCTTCGGGCCGCGCCGGGCCGGTGCCGCCCGGCTGGAAGGCGGCGTGCAGCGGGTGGAAGTGACAGTGCGGGGCGGCTACAGCCCCGACGTGATCAAGGTTCGCCAGGGCACGCCGGTGGAGTTGGTCTTCGACCGGCAGGAGGCGGGCGAGTGCACCTCCCGCGTGGTCTTCCCCGATCTCAGGGTCGGTGCGGGCCTGCCCGCCCACACCCGTACGACTGTGCGACTGAGCCCGGACCGGCCGGGTTCCTTCGGCTTCTCCTGCGGCATGAACATGATCCACGGCACGCTGCTGGTCGAACCCGCGGAAGGCCCCGCACCACCCGTCCCGGACGGCGCCGAAGCCAAGGCCGCCACTCCCCCCGCAGCCGCTGCTTCAACCGGCGGGCCTCCGTCAGCGGGTGAGGAACGGACGGCGGCCGAGGCGGAGGCCGCGGACGCCGCCGAGCGGCAGGCTGAGATCAAGGACCTCACCCGCAGGGTGCTGACGGGTGCGGTGCTCACCGCCCCGGTGCTGTTCGCCGTGATGGCGCACGAACTCTTCGGCGCGGACTGGGTGCCCGGCTGGATGCTGAACCACTGGCTGCAGCTGGCGCTGATCACGCCGGTGATGTTCTACACGGGGTGGCCGATCCATGTGACGGGCTGGCTGACCCTGCGCCATCGCGCCGCCGACATGAACAGCCTCATCACCCTGGGTACGAGTGCCGCCTACGGCTACAGCCTGCTGGTCACACTTGCCCCCAGCCTGCTGCCGGAGGACGTACGCGAGGTCTACTTCGAGGCCGTCGGCGTCATCCTGACCCTGATCCTGCTGGGCCGGCTGCTGGAGGCCCGCGCGAAGGCCGGCACCGGTGAGGCCATCCGCGCCCTGCTGGGCCTGCGGGCCCGCACCGCGCGCGTGGTGCGGGGCGGTGCCGAGACGGAGGTCCCGGTGGAGGGCGTCGTGGTCGGGGACGAGATCGTCATCCGGCCGGGGGAGAAGATCCCCGTGGACGCCGAGGTGATCGCCGGCTCCTCCGCGGTGGACGAGTCCATGGTCACGGGCGAGCCGATGCCGGTCGCCAAGCACGCGGGGGACACCGTGATCGGTGCCACCGTCAACGGCACCGGGTCCCTGCGGGTCCGGGCGGCCAGGGTCGGCGCGGACACGATGCTCGCCCAGATCATCCGCCTGGTGCAGCAGGCCCAGGCGTCCAAGGCCCCCATCCAGCGGCTCGCGGATGCCGTGTCGGCGTACTTCGTGCCGGCGGTCATCGCTGTCGCGATCGGCACGTTCGCGGTCTGGTTCACCCTCGGTCCGTCACCGGCGCTGACCCTGGCGCTGGTCTCCGCGGTCGCGGTCCTGATCATCGCCTGCCCGTGCGCGCTGGGCCTGGCCACTCCGCTGTCGGTGATGCTCGGCACCGGCAAGGGGGCCCAGGCGGGCATCCTGATCCGCTCCGCCGAAGCCCTCGAGACCGCCCACAAGCTGGAGACCGTGGTCCTGGACAAGACCGGCACAGTCACAGAAGGCAAGCCCGTGCTGACCGACGTCCACACCGCCGAAGGAATCAACGAAGTCGAACTGCTGCGCCTGGTCGCCGCGGCCGAGGCCGACAGCGAACACCCCCTCGCCCAGGCCATCACCGCCGGCGTCCGCGACCGTGGCCTTCACCCGCCTGCGGCGTCCGGCTTCGACTCGGTCACCGGCAAGGGTGTCCAGGCCACCGTGGAGGGCCACGCCGTGCTGGTCGGCACGGCTCGGCTCCTCGACGACGTGGGCATCGACACCTCCGCCCTGGCGTCCGTCGCGGCGGGCCTGTCGACGCAAGGCAAGACCCCGGTCCTTGCTGCTGTCGACGGGCGGCCCGCCGGGGTCCTGGCGGTCGCCGATACCGTCAAGGGCGACTCCGCCGCCGCGATCGGGGCCCTGCAGCGCCTGGGTATCGAGGTGGTCATCCTCACCGGTGACAACGCCCGTACCGCTGCCGCGATCGCCGCTCAAGTCGGTGTCACCCGTGTGCTGGCCGAGGTGCTGCCCGAGCACAAGGCCGACGAGATCCGCCGACTGCAGGGCGAGGGCCGCACCGTCGGCATGGTCGGCGACGGCATCAACGACGCCCCGGCCCTGGCCGCCGCCGATGTCGGCCTCGCGATCGGCACCGGCACCGACGTGGCCATCGAAGCCGCCGACATCACCCTCATATCCGGCTCCCTGACCGGTGTCGTCACCGCGATCCGACTGTCGCGGGCCACCATGCGCAACATCCGGCAGAACCTGTTCTTCGCTCTCGTCTACAACGCCGTCGGCGTCCCCCTCGCCGCAGGCGCCCTGTACCCGCTGTGGGGCATCCGCCTCAGCCCGATCATCGCCGCCGCAGCGATGGCGCTCAGCTCCCTGTCGGTCGTCACCAACGCCTCCCGGCTGCGCCGCTGGCACACCCAGCCGCTGCCCGAAGCCCGCCCCGCCCACGTCCAGCCCCGTGTCGAGTCCGCCGCCGACCGAACCCCGGCGGGCAGCACGGCAACCACGGCGGACCATGGGCACCACCACCCCGCCGCATCCCAGGAAAACAGCGACAGCATCGTCGCGGACCCGGTGTGCGGCATGCAGGTGGACAAGGCGACCGCCGCCGAGCACCGGCACACCGAGAGGGGCACCTACCACTTCTGCTCCGCCCACTGCGCCGCCACGTTCGACGCCGCCCCGGACCGCTACACCACCCCCACGACCGACGGTACGCACGAGGGAGGCGAACACCGATGACCACTGCTCCGGCAACCCCGCGCGACGCTCACGGGCAGCACACCCGGGCACCGGGTTGCGCCGGCCACAAGGGCGACCACCTGGCCCGCCTGAACAAGATCGAAGGCCAGGTACGCGGCATCGCCCGCATGGTCACCGACGACCGCTACTGCGTCGACGTCCTCACTCAGATCAGCGCCGCCACCCGGGCCCTGCAGGAAGTCGCCCTCAACCTCCTCGACGACCACGTGCGTGGCTGCGTCACCGACGCCGCCCGAACCGACCCCGCGCAAGCTGACGACAAGTTCGCAGAACTTACCGACACCTTGCGCCGCGCACTGCGTCTGTGACCACCGGGGCGGTGGGTCTTTCACTCTCGCCGCCCAGACGCCTCGCTCACCCCTCCCGGGGATCCCCTGCCGCTGACTTGATGTTTCAAGTCAGCGTCGGCGCACGAGCGACGAAGAGCCCCGCTGGCTGAACCAGAGGAAGACGAGGCCTGGCTGGTCCTCGCCCGGATGCTGCTGCGCCTTCCGGCCGCGTTGGACGCACAGCTCCAACGGGATGAAGGGATCACCCATTTCGAGTACCAGGTGCTGGCCGGGCTCTCCATGTCGCCGGAGCGCAACCTGCGGATGAGTGAACTGGCCCTGTTCGCGGAGGGGTCGCTCTCCCGCCTGTCCCATGTGGTCAAGCGTCTGGAGCAGCGGGAGTGGGTCTACCGCGTCCCGGATCCGGCCGACGGGCGTTACACCCGCGCGATCCTCACCGACAAAGGCCTGCAGAAGGTCGTCGAAGCCGCACCCGGTCATGTCGCCGAGGTGCGCCGCCCGATCTTCGACCCACTGACAAAGCGCAGCAGAAGCACCTGCGGGACATCGGTCGCCGCATCAACAACACCATCGGTCGCGGCGCGGGGTGTGCGGCTCGACCGAAGGCCCTCGCGAGATAACTTGACGATTCAACTTAAAAGTAGCTTGCTGACTTGAAGTGTCAAGCGTGACGACTTGAAGCATCAATTAAATAGCCTTTCTGCGCCGTTGCGCCTTCAAGCCATGGGCGACCTGGCACGTGGGACGATCGGAGCGGAGGTATGCCGTGGACAGGCCCGGGCGCTCGCTGGACGACGTCACGCTCACCACGTACCGCGCCGGGGACACGACGACTCCGGTCGACGCCCGCGAGCCGGGGCGGGTGTGAGCGGTGGCGCGTGAACTGGTGCTCGGTCTCGACGCGGGACACACGGTGACCAAGGCGGTGCTGTTCGACGCCACGGGGCGGCCGGTGGCGCACGGCAGCGGCACGCTGCCGCTGACCAGCCCTCACCCCCACTGGGTCGAGCGGGACATGGACGACGTGTGGCGGACGGCGCACCGGGCCATCGCCGCCTGTCTCGCCGAAGCGGGACCGGACGCGGGGCGGGACGTCGCCGCGGTGGGGCTGGCCGGGCACGGCGACGGCCTGTACGCCGTCGACGAGCGGGGCCGGCCGGTACGGGCCGCGATCGTGGCGATGGACACCCGTGCCGAACCGGTGCTGGCGGAGTGGCGAGGCAGTCCGGTCTGGTCCCGGTCCCTGGAGTGGTCGGGCACGGTTCCCTTCTCGGGTTCCCCGGCCGCCCTGCTGGCCTGGCTCGCCCGCCACGAGCCGGGGGTGCTTCAGCAGGCCCGCTGGCTGTTGTCCTGCAAGGACTGGCTGCGCCTGAGGCTGACGGGCGCGGTGGCCACCGATCCCACGGACGCCAGTGCCTCGTTCACCGACATGCGGCGTGGCGGCTACTCGCCGCAACTGCTCGGCCTGTACGGCCTCGGCGCACTCGCCGACCTGCTGCCGCCCGTCCTGGCCTGCGACGCGGTGAGCGGCACCGTCACCCGCGAGGCCGCCGCGCTCACCGGACTCACCGTGGGCACGCCCGTGGTCACGGGCGCCCATGACGTCGACGCCGCCGCGCTCGGGGTAGGCGGCACGACGCCGGGCGAACTGTGCCTGATCGCCGGATCGTTCAGCATCAACCAGGTGGTCGGCGAGCACCCCGTCGTCGATCCGCGCTGGCAGGTCCGTCACTTCGTCCGCCCGGGGCAGTGGATGACCATGTCCACCTCGCCCGCCTCGGTGGCGAACCTGGAGTGGTTCCTGCGGGTCACGGGTGCACCGGCCGAGCAGCGGGACGGCGTCCACGAGGCGATCGGCCGTGAGGTCGAGGCCCACCTCGGCGGCCCGTCGGAGGTGTTGTTCCACCCGTTCGTCTACGGCTCGCCGCACCCGCGTCCCGCGTCCGGGACGTTCCTCGGCCTGCGCGGTTGGCACGACCGCGGCCACCTGTTGCGCGCCCTGATGGAAGGGGTCGTCCTCAATCACCGCTGGCACGTCGACGCGCTCTGCTCCAGGCTGCCGATCAGCGGGGCGGCGGCCCGGCTGACCGGCGGTGCCGCGCACAGCGAGGTGTGGAGCCAGATGTTCGCCGACGCCCTGCGGCGGCCGGTCGTGGTGACCGACGTGCGGGAGAGCGCAGCCCGCGGAGCGGCCCTGCTCGCCGCCACCGCAGTCGGGCTGCTCGACGGCGTGACGGACCCGCGCGCCGAAGCCGCCGTGCTCAGACGTCACGAACCCCACGCCGACCGGGTCGTCGTACTCGACGAGGCGTACGAGGTGTACCGGGAGGCGCTGGAGGTTCTCGGACCGGTCTGGGGCCGCCTGGACGCGCCCGGGACCGCCGAGTGAGAACGAAGCCCTACGTCGGGGACGGCACCCCGTCGCGGCGGTACGGCGGCTGGGCGCCCGCGCGGGTGCAGGTGTCTGCCGCGATCTCCACGGCGTACGACAGCAGCCGGGAGAGCTCGCCGGCCTCGAGGCTGTCGACGCCTTCGCGGCTGAGTCGCCCGGTGCGGTGCAGGTGGGCGAGCACCCCGGCGGTGAAGGCGTCGCCGGCTCCCACCGTGTCGACGACATCGACCGCCGGGGCGGGCACGTGCACGTCGGCGTGGCGGCCGACGGCCCAGGCGCCCTGGGCCCCGAAGGTGATGAGGACGAGCCCCGCCCCGGACGCCAGCCAGCGGTCCGCCACCGCCTCGTAGGACTCCCCCGGGTGGAGCCAGGCCAGATCCTCGTCGCTCGCCTTCACCACGTCGGCCAGCGCCACCCACTCGGCGAACCGCCGGATGTAGGCGGCACGGTCGGTGACCAGGCCCGGCCGCACGTTCGGGTCGAGGGACACCAGCCGCCGGCCGGCCTCCCGGCGCAGCAGTCCGTCGAGGGTCGAGGCCAGGGGTTCCAGGAGCAGTCCCAGCGAGCCGAGGTGCAGTGCCGTGTCCGGGGGCAGTGCGCCGCCGTCCGGGAGGGCGGCGAGGTGCTCGGGGCGCAGTCCGCGGTCGGCTGCGTCGCCGGCGTGGAAGGAGTAGGTGGCCGACCCGTCCTCGCGCAGGTGCACGGCGGCGAGGGTGGTGGGGTCGGACGTGGGCAGCACATGGGTGAGGCGGGTGCCGGATGCCGCGAGGTGCGCGCGCAGCAGATCGCCGAAGTGGTCGTCGGAGAGGCGGGCGAGCAGCGCCGTGGGGACTCCCAGGCGGCCGAGGCCCACGGCGACGTTGAGGCAGGAGCCGCCCGGGCGCGGCTGGAGGGCCGCGGCGCCGTCGGCCGTGCGGAGGGGAGTGAGGTCGACCAGCGCGTCTCCGGCGACGACGACGGCGGGCTGCTCTGCGGTTTCCGGTCTGGCGCTCATGCGGGTTCCTCGGGGAGGGGCGGCGACACGGCGGGGGGCGGGGCTGTTCGGTGGAGCCCCATCGCCCCCACAAGGACGCCGCAACGTTAAGTCCTGAGAATTTTTATCGCAAGATGTGTTAACAACGGCGCACTCTCCTGCTAATAATTCCGCCATCGAAACGCGCCCGACTCCCCAGGGACGCATCCACACCCCTCCTCCCCCCGCCGAACCTCAGTCGAGGTCCCGACGAACCGCACGAGAGGTCCCCCGTCACATGCGATCGACCAGATACGCCCTCATCGCCGGCGCCGCCGCCACAGCCCTGCTCGCCACCGCCTGTTCCGGAGCTGGAGCCGGTGGGTCTTCGGGCGGCAGCAAGAGCATCAATGTGCTGATGGTCGGCAACCCGCAGATGGAGGACATCGCGAAGCTGACCAAGAGCACGTTCACCAAGGACACCGGCATCAAGGTCAACTTCACGGTCCTTCCCGAGAACGAGCTGCGTGACAAGGTCACCCAGGACATCGCCACCCAGGCCGGCCAGTACGACGTCGCCACCATCGGCGCCTACGAGGTACCGATCTGGACCAAGAACGGCTGGCTGCACGAGCTGGGCTCCTACGCCGACAAGGACACCGGCTTCGACAAGGCCGACCTGCTCAAGCCGATGGTGCAGTCGCTGTCGGGCTCCGACGGCAAGCTCTACGCCCTGCCGTTCTACGGCGAGTCCTCGATGCTCATGTACAACAAGGACGTCATGGCGGCGAAGGGCGTCACGGTGCCCGAGCATCCGACCTGGCAGCAGATCGCCGACATCGCGGCCAGGGTCGACGGCGCCGAGCCCGGTATGAAGGGCATCTGCCTGCGCGGACTGGCCGGCTGGGGTGAGCTGGGGGCGCCGCTGACGAGTGTGGTCAACACCTTCGGCGGCACCTGGTTCACCAAGGACTGGAAGGCGCAGGTCAACAGCCCTGCGTTCAAGAAGGCCACGAACTTCTACGTGAACCTGGTCAGGCAGCATGGTGAGGCGGGCGCCCCGCAGGCCGGGTTCACCGAGTGCCTGAACGCGTTGAGCCAGAAGAAGGCCGCGATGTGGTACGACGCGACCAGCGCGGCCGGGTCGCTGGAGGACCCCGCCTCCAGCAAGATCGCCGGCCATGTCGGCTACGCCTACGCGCCGACCGTACAGACCAAGAGCAGCGGCTGGCTGTGGGCCTGGGCGTGGGCCATGCCCAAGACCACCAAGAACGCCGACGCGGCCTCGAAGTTCATGCTGTGGGCGTCCAGCAAGAAGTACGAGAACCTGGTCGGCGCCAAGCTGGGCTGGTCGCGTGTCCCGGCCGGCAAGCGGGCCAGCACCTACGCCATTCCCCAGTACCAGAAGGCCGCCGGATCGTTCGGTGACATCACGCTGAAGTCCATCGAGCAGGCCGACCCGGCCAACCCCGGCGTCCAGCCGAGGCCGACGGTGGGCATCCAGTACGTGGCGATCCCCGAGTTCCAGGACCTGGGCACCAAGGTCACCCAGGAGATCTCCGCCGCCATCGCCGGCAAGACATCCGTGGACAAGGCCCTCGACGACGGCCAGAAGCTCGCCGAGGACGTCGCCAAGAACTACCAGAAGTGACCTTCACCGCCCGGCCGGCCCCGTCGCCGGCCGGGCACCGCCTCCCCCACCCCGGCCGTCACCGGCAGAGGAAACCCTTCATGACCACGCTCACCGCACCACCCAAGACCGCACCACCACCCGCCCGGCCCCGGAAATCCCCGGGCACAGCCAAGTGGAAGCGGCGTATCCCGCTGCTGCCGGCACTGATCTTCACCATCGCCGTCACCCAGCTGCCGTTCGTGGCCACCCTCGTCATCTCCACCTTCCAGTGGAACATCCTCAAGCCGGGCGAGAGGCACTTCGTCGGCCTGGACAACTTCACGTTCGTCTTCACCGACGAACGGCTGCGCACGGCCGTCCTCAACACCATCGTCCTGACCGCGTCGGTGGTGCTCCTCAGCGTCGTCCTCGGACTGGGTCTGGCGATGCTGCTCGACCGCCGCTTCACCGGCCGCGGCCTGGCCCGCACCCTGCTCATCGCACCGTTCCTGGTCATGCCGGTCGCGGCCGCACTGCTGTTCAAACACGCCCTCTACAACCCCGACTACGGCCTGCTCAACGGCACCCTGAACACCGTCTACCGGCTGTTCGGCGCGGACAACGGCCCCACCGTCGACTGGATCTCCTCCTACCCCATGCCGGCCGTCGTCCTCTCGCTGGTGTGGCAGTGGACGCCGTTCATGATGCTGATCCTCCTGGCCGGCCTGCAGGCCCAGCCCGGTGACGTCCTGGAAGCGGCCCGCATGGACGGCGCGTCGGCGATGGCGACCTTCCGGCACATCACGCTGCCGCACCTGCGCCAGTACATCGAACTGGGCGTCCTGCTCGGCACGATCTACATCGTGCAGACCTTCGACGCGGTCTACACCATCACCCAGGGCGGCCCCGGCTCACAGACCACCAACCTGCCCTACGAGATCTACCTGACCATGTTCCGCAAGTACGAATACGGCCAGGCGGCCGCCGCCGGCGTCGTCGTCGTCCTCGGCGCCATCGTGATCGCGACCTTCGCACTGCGCACCATCGCATCACTCTTCCGCGAGGAGGCATCCCGATGACTCACGCAGCCCTCGCCGCACCCGGCGCCAGGTTCAAGAAGCTCCTGCACCGAGGCGACGACCACGGCAGTGCACCCAAACTCTCACCGCTGTGGACGTTCACCGCCTGGCTGGCCACGCTGGCGTTCTTCGCACCGGTGGCGTGGATGGTCCTCACCTCCTTCCACCAGGAAGCCGACGCCGCCACCAACCCGCCCACCCCCTTCGCCCCGCTCACCCTCGACCAGTACAAGCTGCTGTTCAGCCGCGACATCACCCCCTTCCTCCTCAACTCGGCCATGGCCAGCATCCTTTCCACACTGCTCGTGCTCGCCCTGGCGGTGCCCGCGGCCTACGCGCTGTCCATCAAACCGGTCCAGAAGTGGACCGACGTGATGTTCTTCTTCCTGTCCACCAAGTTCCTCCCCGCCATCGCCGCCCTGCTGCCGGTCTACCTGATCGTCAAGGACGCCGGAATGCTGGACAACGTATGGACACTCGTCATCCTCTACACCGCCATGAACCTCCCGATCGCGGTGTGGATGATGCGCTCCTTCCTCGCCGAGGTCCCCAAGGAGATCCTCGAGGCCGCCGAAGTCGACGGCGCCGGCCTGCTCACCGTGCTGTGGCGGGTCGTCGCACCCGTCGCCATGCCCGGACTCGCCGCCACCTCGCTGATCTGCTTCATCTTCAGCTGGAACGAGTTCATGTTCGCCGTCAACCTCACCGCCACCCAGGCATCCACCGCCCCGGTCTTCCTCGTCGGCTTCATCACCAACGAAGGCCTCTTCCTCGCCCGGCTCTGCGCCGCCGCCACCCTGGTCTCCCTGCCGGTCCTCATCGCCGGCTTCGCCGCCCAGGACAAACTCGTCCGCGGCCTCTCCCTGGGAGCCGTGAAGTGAAGGCGGCCGTCATCACCCGGCCCGGCAGCGTCGAACTCGCCACTGTCGACGACCCCGTCCCCGGCGCGCGCGAGGTCGTCGTCGAGGTCGCGGCCTGTGGTCTGTGCGGGACCGATCTGCACATACTCCAGGGCGAGTTCGCACCGAAGCTGCCCATCATCCCCGGCCACGAGTTCGCCGGAGAGGTCGTGGGCCTCGGCAGCGAGGTCACCGAACTCGCCATCGGCGACCAGGTCGCCGTGGACCCGTCGCTGTACTGCAACGAGTGTCACTACTGCCGCACCGGCCGCAACAACCTCTGCGAACGGTGGGGCGCGATCGGGGTCACCCACCCGGGCGGCGCCGCCGAGTTCGTGGCCGCCCCCGTCGCCAACTGCACGATCCTGCCCGACAGCGTACGCGCCGAGGACGCGGCCCTGATCGAGCCGCTGTCCTGCGCCATCCGCGGCTACGACGTCCTGCGCAGCCGCCTCGCCTCCCGCGTGCTCGTCTACGGCGCCGGAACCATGGGCCTGATGATGCTCCAGCTCGCCAAGGCCACCGGCGCCGCGAGCGTCGACGTCGTCGATGTCAACGCCGAACGTCTGTCCACGGCATGGCAGTTGGGCTGCTCCGCCGCTGCCGCGTCCGCCGACGAGCTCGACCGGCCGCGCTACGGCTGGGATCTGGTCGTCGACGCGACCGGCAACGCCGCCGCCATCCAGGACGCCCTCGGGCGGGTCGGCAGGGGCGGCACGTACCTGCAGTTCGGGGTCTCCGACTACGCGACGACGGCCACCATCTCGCCGTACCGCATCTACAACCAGGAGATCACCATCACCGGCTCCATGGCCGTCCTGCACAGCTTCGAACGCGCGGCGGACCTCTTCGCCACCGGTGTCATCGACCCGCGCGTCTTCATCAGCGACCGCCTCCCCCTGGCGGCGTTCCCGGACGCGGTCGCCCGCTTCCAGGCGGGCGTCGGCCGCAAGATCCAGATCCAGCCCGGCCTCGCCCCCGCGTGAACGCCCGAACCGAACGGACTCCCCCATGGCCCACCAGATCCGCCGCGTCCTCGTCCGCTCCCTGGACGACATCACCCTCGAACGGGTGCCCGCCCCCGTCCCCGGGGACGACGAACTCCTCATACGCGCCACGGTCGTCGGGGTGTGCGGCTCCGACACCCATGCGGCGGCCGGCCACCACCCCTTCATCGACCTTCCCTACCGCCCCGGTCACGAGGCCGTCGGCGTCGTCGTCGCGGCAGGGAAGGGAGCAGAGGACTTCACGACCGGCGACCGGGTGATCATCGAGCCCAACCTGTACTGCGGCCGGTGCCCGCAGTGCCGCTCCGGCCGCTACAACATCTGCCAGGAACTGAAGGTCTTCGGCTGCCAGACGCCCGGCGCCATGACCGACCTGTTCACCATCCCCGCCGACCGCGTCCACCGCGTCCCCGACGGCATGACCGACATCGAGGCCGCCCTCGTCGAGCCCCTGGCCACCCCGGTGCACGCCGTGGCGAAGGCCGGGGACCTCACCGGCCGCACGGTCGCCGTGCTCGGCGCCGGGCCCATCGGTCTGCTCGTCCTCGCCGCCGCCCGGCACGCGGGCGCCGCGAAGATCGCCGTCACCGACCTGCTGCCGGGCAAGCGGGATCGCGCCCTGCGCCTCGGAGCCGACTCGGCCCTGCCCGCCGACGCCGCCGACCTCGCCGACCAGGCCCGGGAGGCGCTCGGCGGACCGGTCGACGTGGTCTTCGACTGCGTCGCGCGCGAACAGTCCATCGCCCAGGCCACCGACCTGGTCACCAAGGGCGGCACGATCATCGTCGTCGGAGTGGGAGCCGCGGGGACCACCCCCGTCCGCCTCGACCTGGTGCAGGACCGGGAGATCCGCATCGAGGGCACTCTGATGTACACCGGCGACGACTACCGCACCGCGATGGCGCTGATCGCTTCGGGCGCCGTCGACACCGCCGAGATCGTCACCGCCACCTACCCCCTGGAGGACGCCGCCAAGGCTTTCGCCGCATCCGCCGACCCCCAGCACGTCAAGGTGCTGGTCACTGTGGAGGGCCCATAGGCCCCGGAAGCCGGACGGGCCCAGGCCCGCACCGGCCCGTGTGGGAAACTGCGAGACCGGAGCGATCGGGAAGGAGGGGCGCTGTGACCGCCCGTACGCGACTGTCACAGGCCGCCGTCGAGGAGCGGCGTCAGGCCGTGCTGCGGTATGTCGCCGAACACGGCGAGACCCGCATCGACGACCTCGCCCGGCACTTCGACGTCAGTCTGATGACGATGCACCGGGACCTGGACGACCTCGCCGGGCGCCATCTGCTGCGCAAGGAGCGCGGGCGGGCCGTCGCCTTCCCCGCCCTCACCATGGAGACGGCCACCCGCTTCCGTGAGAACAGCGCCCTCGCGGCCAAGAACGCGCTGTGCGCCGCCGTCGCCGACCGGATCAGGCCGGGCAGTACGGTGCTCATGGAGGACTCGACCACCCTGTTCCCCCTGGTCCCCACGCTGCTCCGGGTGGACCAGCTCCACGTCGTCACCAACTCCGTCGGCCTCGCACAGCGCCTCGGGTCCGCGGCCGGCGTGAGCGTCACCCTGCTGGGCGGCCACTACCGCGGTGACTTCAACTCCTGCACCGGCCCCACCGTCACCCGCGCCCTGTCCCGGATCCGGGCCGACCTCGCCCTGATGTCGGCCACGGCCGTCCTTGAGGGCCGGCTCTTCCACCCCGTCAACGACTACGTCGAGGTGAAGCTCGCCATGCTCGGCTCCGCCGAACAGGCGCTGCTCCTGGTGGACCACTCGAAGTTCGGCAAGACCGCCACGTACGCGTACGGCACCGTGGCCGACTACCACACCGTCATCACCGACACCGGCACGCCCGACGCGGAACTCGAGGCCATGCGCGACCTCGGAGTCGACGTCGAGACGGTCGAGGTCGAGACGGTCGAACCCGAAGAGCCCTCCCCATGATCCACGCCTTGTTCGAAACACCGAGCGCCTACCGGCCCAGCGACGTCGAGATGGCGGCGCCCGTGCCTCCGGTACAGGCCGTCCTCTTCGACTTCAGCAACACCCTCTTCCAGATGATCGACCTGGAGACGTGGCTGCGCCGGGTCGGCGCCGCCTCCGGCCGCCTCGCCGTGCTGAACGAGCCCGGCGCGGTGGCCGGCATCGCCGACCAGCTGCGGACCGCCTTCCGGCTGCCCGCCGTCGTCGCCGTCCAGGAAGGCCGGGACCTCTCTTCCGCACAGCACCGCCGCGCGATGTGGGGATGGTGGGAGCGGGTGGACTTCCTGCGCGGCGCGGAGGAGGCGGCCTACCGGGAACTCACCGCCCCGGACGCCTGGATCCCCTACCCCGACACCGAACCGGTCCTGCGGGCCCTGCGCGAACGTGGGCTGCTCATCGCCATCGTCAGCGACTTCGCCTGGGACCTGCGCACCCACCTCGCCCACCACCGGCTGGACGACTTGATCGACACCTGTGTCATCTCCTACGAGCAGGGCCGCGAAAAGCCCGACCCCCACCTGTTCCTCAAAGCCTGCGCCGACCTCGGTGCCGCCCCCCGCGCCACCCTCATGGTCGGCGACAACCCGGTCCGCGACGGCGGCGCCGCCGCCTGCGGTCTGCGCACCTACATCCTGCCGGCGGAACACCGCACCGGTGAGCGCGGTCTGGCGGACGTACTGCGACTCGTGCCCTGAGAGCCGTGTCCGCTGTTCCGGCGGACACGCGTGAGCAGGGAATCCGGTCAACTCGTCAGTCTGGCGCAGAGCTTGTCGGAGGGGACGGGGGATTTCCCCAGTTTCCGCTGGACCTGGTCGAGATCGCGGAGGAGATCGGTGGGATCCGCCGTTCCGGCGGTCGCATAGTCGAGGACGGCCCGATAGTAGGCGGCCGACACGTCGGGGGTCATCGCGTCGGCGGCGCCGAAGCACAGCGTGTAACCGGAGTCCGGCCGGAGCATGCCGGCTATCCGCTGCTGGACGGCGTCGTCGTAGCGGGTGACCTGGCTGTCGGCGGAGAACGCGGAGCCCTCTCCCTGGTTCACCCAGGACTGCTGGGCCTCCGTCTCCGCGAGGTAGGCGATGAAGGCTTCGGCGCTCGGATTGTCGTCGGTGAACATGCCGACGAAGTCCGCCGAGACCTCCAGTCGGCGGGTCGCGGAGGACGTCACGTAGTCGTGGCTCTGCCCCTGCTTGAAACCCATGGCGGACAGCGCGCCGTGCGCGAGGGAGCACGTGCGGGGTTTCGTGGTCATTCCCGCGGCCGCCTCGCCGAAGTTGCGGACGGCCGCGCCTTTGACGCCGGTCCCCACGAGGTTCCGCCAGGTGGTCCACGCCTCCTTGAGCGGGGGCGAGTTCCATTCCAGACTGCCCGAGAGCCACTGCCGGTAGGCGTCGCCGTTCCCCTGTGCGAGCAGTATGTCGGCGATCCAGTCGGCGCCCGGCCAGCCGGAGGTGGGGCCGGACTCCAGCCCCAGGCACCAGGTCCCGGACCTGCGCAGGTCGGCCGCCGACGGCCGGCCGGTCACCGCGGGGTCGAACCAGACGAGGCTCTTGACGTCCACTTTGACAGGCACGGCGTAGACCTCGCCCCGCACCTCCGTCAGCCCGCGGAACGGCTGTAGATAGGCGCCCGTGGGGACCCGGAGCGGCTGTAGTTTCCGGTCCTTGGCCGCTTCCTCGTCCGCGTATCTGTAGATGGCTCCCACGCTCGGCAGCATGGCGAGATCGGGCGGCGCCCCGGCCGCCACCGCGGCGTCGAGCTGTTGGGTCAGGGCGCGGGTGACCTGCACGTCCACCTGGATGCCGGTGTCGTCCTCGAACGCCTTGACGACCGAGTAGAACGCCTGGAACTCGTTGCCGGACCAGGGAACCATGATCGTCACCCTGTCGTGTCCCGGCCCGCCGCCGCACCCGGCCGCGGCCAGCACCAGCCCCAGGGCCAGGACGCAGTGCGCGAGGCGAGCCGTCAGCGTTCTCATGACCGTCCTCATGACCGCGGGAACCTGTACTCGGCGAGGCGGGGACGGTAGCCCAGGTAGGCGAGCACAGCGGCGGCCGAGAGGAGGCCCAGCGCGAGCGTCGTCGTCAGCCAGTGTCCGACCAGCGGATCCTGGCTCAGGACCTGCGCGTCGTGTCGGCACAGAACGCTGGTGGTGATCCCGACCGCCGCGGTGACCACCAGCGCGACCACCAACCGCGGGCCGACATGGCGGCGGAACCGACGTGCCACGACATAGCCGGTCGCGAGGACGCCCAGGAGCATGACGGCCGTCGGTCCGACGAGCAGGGACCAGACGTAGGCGGGGTTCAGCCAGTGCGACCGACGCTGAGCGTCGAGCGCCTGGCGCTGCATGTCCTCGAGGTCGGTGAGCGATGCCGTGAGGCCGCCCGTGCCCGGGATGGGGTCGTCCGTGCCGGGTTCCCGCGCGCTCGGGGCGGTCAGCGCCTGACGGGCGGAGCTCAGTCCCGCCCCGCCGCTGCGCGCGTAGTCGCGCACCGCCGTGTTGGCCAGCTGTACACAGGTGGTCAACTGGCCCTGGAGAAAGGCGAATTGGGCCTGTCCCCGTTTCCCGGCCGCGTTGCCCTCGGCCGCCGAGGTGACGAGGGTGTTCACGCGCGCGGTGTCGTTGGCGAACTCCGTGCCCGTGCCGATCAGGGTGACCTGGCCGGTGCCGGCGGCCTTCGCGAGCGCCGCGTCCGCCGCCATGGCCGTCCTGCGTGCCTGGCCGATGTCCTCGATGGCGTCGTCGGTGCGCCTCGCCGCGGTCAACTGATCGCCTGCCCGCGTCGACACCAGCAGATACAGCAGTGCCGTGGCCAGCACCATGGCGATCACGCCTGCTCTGAGCCACCGCAGGACCCGCACCGGATGGATCGCGCGGACCCGCGTTCGCCAGCCGGTCACCGTCCCCCGCAGGGACCGCCGGGACTGCGCGGCCGCTGTGCTCACGAGGCGTCCACCGGAGCACCGTCCGTCGCCGGTTCGTCGAAGCGGTGTCCGCAGTTCTCGCAGAACCTGGCGGAGCGTGCCGATGTCGTCGCGCCGCAGCGCGGGCAGCCGCGCGTGGACATGCCGTCGGCGGGCGGGAGTTCGACCGGGTCGACCGGTGGGGCAGCGGTCCTGGTCGATTCGAGCCCGAGTCGTTGCACCTCTCCGCGGGGGGCGTCGCGGCGCACCCGCAGCCTGCCGTCGGTGCCGGTGACCGACACCGAGCGCAGCAGCCGCATGCGCGCGGTGTCCCGGAGCTCCTCGGCGAGTCCCACCGCGATGCGCAGCTCACGGTCCGCGCGTTCGAAGTCCCGCCTCTGCTGGGCGTCGGCGCACGCCCTCATCGCCATGCCCAGCTCGTGCTCGTTCTCGACCCGCGTGAGGTCGGCGGACGGCGGGATGCCGAACCCGGGTGTCGCCCGCCGCCGTACGACGATGGCCCGGGGCTCGGAGCACGGCACGCGTGTTCCGTCGGGCTGTTCCGCGTGCAGTGTGATGCGGGCGGCGCGCAGGTTCTCCTCGACGGTCAGCGTCTCGGGGTCGAAGCGCAGCGACACCTGGTACTGGCGGGCTTCGGGCGGCCAGGAGCCGAGCGGGACGTGGATCTCGTCGCCATGACTCTGACGGGCCGTCAGTTCCGCCTCCACGGGACGCGTCTGGCGTACGAAGCCCAGCCGGAACCGTTCGTTGAGGCGCAGGCCCAGGTAGACGCGGGCCACGACGATGCGCTGCGCCTGCCGCATGATCCGGGTGAAGTCCTGCGTGAGGTCGGACACGGTGACGACGGCCTCGGCGCTGCCGTGCAGTGCCTCCGTGATCCGCAGCAGTTCCGCGTAGTTCCAGTCCTCGCCGAGTCCCCGCGCGTCGCACACGAACCGGTCGGTGCACTTCTGGAGCACGCCGCCCAGTTGCTCGGGCGTCTCGTGCTCGTCCTTGCCGTCCGTGTAGAGCACGGCGTGGCGCACGGTGCCGGGGGACGTCACCGACGCGAAGAGCCGGTCGGCGCAGGCCAGCCACTGCCCGATCGCCGTGCCGCCCTCGGCCAGTTGGCCGACGATCCGACTCTTGGCCTCCTGTCTGGCCGCGGCGTCGACGCGCGCGAGGCCGCCCGTGGTCGGGTAGACCACGTCGGCCTTGTGGTTGCCCGCGACGATCCCCAGGAGCGTCCCGTCCCGCAGGGTGTCGACGGCCGCGCACATCGCGCGTTTCGCCTCGTCCAGCTTGCCGCGGCCGGCCATGGACAGCGACTTGTCCATGATCAGGATCTCGGCGGCCCGCGTCCGCGGGACCGCGTCGGCGGCGGAACGCGCCCTGACGGTGACGAGGGCGTCCGCGCGTGTCTCGTCGTAGGCCAGATCGGACGGTGCGTCCACGTCCACTTCGAAGCTGAGCCCTGTTAATGGCGGACTGTCCCCCACCGGCACCACCTGACTGTGTCCCGCGTGTCGCTGCGCGTCCCCTGTTTGTCCCTGCGTAGCGGGTCAGGAGCTTAGCGTGTCGGGTGTGACTCCGAAACGGGAATGACCGGTTCGGCCGCGGCGGCCACGCCACCTCCACGCCAGCACCGGGCGCAGCCGGTTCGCCAGGTCCACCAGTGCCACGTACTCGCGCTCGGTGGGAGCGTGCGCGCCGAGCCCGCGGACCGCTTCGGACAGCCTCAGCCGGTCCTGGGTGCGCTGGAACTCGGCGTACTCGATCTCGGCCCCGAGGCCGGTGGCCGCGGCGTCGTCCGCGTGGAGACCGTCCAGCGCCGCGCGGGCCCGTGCCAGGTCGCCCTCGGTCGGCGAGGTGACGGCCGGGTGTGCGAGGACCGTGACGAGCAGCCGTACGGCCGCGACGCGCGCCTCGCGTTCGTAGCGGAATTCCTGGGTCAGGCGCTCGGCGGTGGCCACCGCTTCCGCGCGCCGGTCGGCCAGCAGGTGCACACGGGCCAGTCCGAAGCCCGCCGCGCCGATCGCGGGGGTGGTGTCGAAGACGGTGCCGTAGTGCGAGCGGGCGGCCTCGCTGTCGCCGCGGAACTCGGCGCACAGGCCGAGCGCGAGCTGTGGGATCAGTTCGCCCGGCAGCGTTCGTCGTACCTCGGTGAAGTGGCCGACGGCTCTCGGCACGTCCTCACGCGCCAGCGCGATCAGACCGGAGTACCAGGCGTGCAACCAGTGCCAGTCGGGCAGGCCCGCGCGGGCGAGGGCCTGCCCGGCCAGTGTCACGTCGCCTCGGCGCAGGGCGAGCCTGCTCTCGGCCAGCGCGTTCCCGGCCGAGTCGCCGACACGGGGATCGTCGGGATCGGAGAGGGGCGTGGGGAGCGCCGCCGCCATGTCCGGAGGCCGGGGGCAGGAGAACGGGGCGGGCATGATCAGCAGGGTGTCCCCGGCCACGCCCGCGCGAACCCAGTGATCGAGCGGCCGCGGCACCCCCAGCCCGCCGTGCAGCGGCTCGGTGATCGAGCCGAACAACGCCGACGGACGGGCCACCTGCCGACGGGTCGGCGGCGCAGCCACGATCTGCCGGATCACTCCGCTGAGCTGCTCCCCGAACTGACGTGACGAAACGAATCGCCGCTGGGGCACGGCGGTGTCCGTGGCGCGGTCCAGCAGCAGCTCGAGCGAGTCGACTCCGGGCGCCGCACGGTCGGTCCGGTGCGAGCGGCACACCTCTCGCAGCGTCTTCCCGAGTCCGTACAGGTCGAAGCCCGCAGTGGGCTTCAGGTACTCCGGATCGCCCTCCGGGGGCGCGTACGCCTCGGTGTACGCGACGATCGGCCCGGCTTCCTCCTGGGACCGCACCGCGCCGAAGTCGATGAGGCGGACCCGGTCGAGCGGCCGGGCGGCGCCCGCGGAGCCCTCCTCCCGGAACCGGATGATGTTCAGGGGCTTGACGTCGCAGTGCAGCAGACCCCTGGCATGCAGGTAGTCGAGCGCCTGGAGGACGCGGACGCCGTGCGCGAGGAGCGTCTCGAGCCGGTCGCCGTCCCGTGCCGAGAGCGGCACGCCAGGGACGTACTCCAGCACGAGGTGCGGCCCCTCGGGCTCGTAGCCCAGGATGCGGACGATGCTGTCGTGCCGGAGCCCGACCAGCACGTCCCGCTCGTGCTCGGCCGTCCTGGCCACCGACCTGTTCAGGGCCTTGAGGACCACCTGTGTCTCGAGGTTCCGGTCGTGCGCGAGGTACGCCGCTCCGTACGCCCCCGAGCCGAGGACGCGCTCGACGTCGTAGCGCCCGGCGATGGTGAGGCCGTGGGGCTGGGCGAAGTCGAAGCGGGTGCCGCAGTGGGCGCAGAATCCCGCGATCCGGCCCGGCTCGTCGCCGTGCCCCCGGCCGACCTGTTGCCGGCACACGGGATTCGCGCAGAAGCGGTGCTCCTCGGGGACCGGGCCCGCCGTGGGAAGCGGTACGTCCGGGGGTTCGGGAGCATGGTCGGCATCGATCAGGCCGAGGCCGTACCAGGGGTCCGGGCGCACCTGCGCCACGCCGACGCTGACCCCCTGCGCCGGACCGGCCGCGCCGGGGTGGGACGCGGCACGCTCCTGCGGCAACGGCTGCCGGTCGCACTCCGGGCAGAAGCCCTGCTCGTCGATCTCGCCCAGGCCGCAGTCGGGGCGGTTGCACAGGGGCACGGCGTCACCCTTCGTCTATCCGGCGGTTGACCTCGTCGGTGTAGCGCCTGACCAGCGTGCGGGCGGCCGCGAGGTCAATCGGTACGGTCTGCAGCGCACGGGCGGCGGGAGCGTGCAGCTCGGCGAGCCGCCGGTCCTCGTCACCGAAGAAGCGCGCGGCGCGCACGCGGTGCAGTTCCAGGCTCGTACTGAGGTCCTCGTGGCTCTGGACCAGCCGCCGCAGGGCGCGGTCGAACCCGGCGACCTCGGCGCGGGCCTCCAGGGCGCGGTCGTGGACCGCGGCGAGTTCGGGGTTCGGCTCGGTGGTGCGGGCGACGGCCAGCCGGACCCGCAGGCGGGGCGCGGCGCTGTGCGGCAGCCGTGGCGTGGCGAAGAACTTCTCTCCCCACCGCGTCCGCAGCCGGGCCGCCGCCTCCTCCTCGGCGGCGAGCTGCCCGACGACCGTCTGGACCTGCGCCGAGGTCACCCTCCTGAAGGCCGACCCGACGATCGGTGCGGGGTCGAGGGACACGTCATGGGCGAGATCGGCGGGCGGCCGGTCCTCGAAGCCCAGGACGAGGCGCAGGCCGCGCGAGCGGGCCCGGACGGCCAACGGCCCCAGCAGGTCCCGTACGAGTGCGGCGGGGTCGGCGGCCCGGTCGACGCGACCCACCACCAGACAGGCGGGCGGTCTGCGGCGCACCAGCTGACGCACCGCCTCGCGGTCGTTCTCCGCACGGAGCCCGAACCGGCCCAACAGATAGCCGCGCACCTCGGCGACGGACTTGCCGCAGGCGTCGTAGGCCGCGTCGATGGAGCCCAGCCCGAGGACCGTGTCGCCCGGCGCCCCGGTCAGCTCGGCGTCGGAGACGGCGGCCCGGGCGGCCGGATCGGCCGTGCGCACCAGACGCACCAGCCACGAGGAACCCGCCCCGACCGAGGCGTCCGTGCCGACGACGACGGTGCCCGACCAGCCGCCGTCGAGCAGCCGGGTGAGTTCCTGGGTCAGGGCGAGCCGCAGCGGGTCGCCCAGCACGTCCTGGGGCAACTCGCCTCCGGACGGACCCAGTTCGTCGGCGCGGTGCCCGCCGGTGAACTCCCTGATGCTCGGCAGGTGGGTCAGCAGTGTCTCGGTCGGCAGCATCCAGGCCGCCCTGGCGTCGCCGTCGGCGTAGTCGGCCACCACGATGCCGATGACCCTCCCTTCGAACTCGCCGTCCAGTGCCACCACCCCGGCGCCCGAATAGCCCGGCTGGATCCATGGATCGCCGGTGCGTATCTGCCTCAGCAGCACCCGTTCGCTCTGCCGCCAGCCGGAACCCGCCAGCTCCGCGTCCGTCCCGATGCCGTACGGCTCGGCCTGCGGGAAGCCGTACACCCGCACCCTGCCGCCGGAGATGGGCACCTTCCACAGGGTGGTCCTGGTTCCGCAGTCGACCGGCTCCTCGAGTGCGAGCAGCGCCACATCACCTCGCCGTGTGCCGTGCTCGTGCACCCACGATCCCGGGACCACCCGCGCGGCGCGCGTCCACTCCGGACCGCACGCCACGCTCCTGATCCGCACCCGGGCCGCGGTACCCTCCGGCTGCGCTCCGGCGTACCGGACGACGTGCGCGCAGGTCAGCACGTGTCTGTCGTCGAGCAGCACCCCGGCACCGCAGGGAGTTCCGCCCTCGTCGTCCACCCTCACCCGCCAGGGGTTCTCGCTGTGGTGATGCAGCGCCATCTCTCCACAGTATGGCAACTCCCGCCCCATGCGCCCGAGTTGTCGCCGACTGCCGCCTCCGGCATGGCCGTGCCGCGATCCGGACTCCGGCGTCGGGCCTGCCGGTCAGGCGCCGAGATGGGCACCGGCTCCAGGAGGTCGACGATGACGAAGTCCGCGAAGCGCGGGACGGCGAAGTCGGCGAGCTCCAGGTCCTGCGTGTCCGCCCGATCCGCACGGCGCCACCGGCCTCGCGTCCGCCCGCGGATCAGGTCGTGGAGGCGGCGCCCGGTACACCGGTCTCCGGCGTTGTCGTGGCCGGCCGACTCCCCGCGCTCGGCCACGTTCGGCCACCTTGCGGCCGCACGCTCCCCCGCTCTCGGCTTCGCCCGCCCGCCCGCCCGCCCGCACGACGGGGCGCCGCTGGCTGTCCGACCCGACCCGCCGGACGGGCCCTCGCGCCGAAGGCCGTTCGGCTTCCGCACACGGCGGGTGGGAGCATGGAAGGGCTGGAGGAGGATCTGCGATGACAGCCGAACCCGTCCGGTCCGACGGCGGCGCGTACCGTTCCGAGGCGCCCCCGCCCACCGGCCTGCTGGACGTGCTGAGCGTGTCCGCGATGGTCCTCGACGCCGACGGGCGCATCGTGTTCTGGACCCCGCAGGCGGAGGAGCTCTTCGGATACACCGCCGAGGAGGCCCTCGGCAAGTACGCGGCGCGGCTGTTCATCCACTCCGAACACCTCAAGGCCGTGGTGCGACTGTTCACGGAGGTGCTGGAGACCGGCCGGAGCTGGGCGGGCGCCTTCCCCATCCGGCACAAGGACGGCAGCAGCCGTCTGATGGAGTTCCGCAACATGCGACTCCAGGACGACAGCGGGGACGTCTACGCCCTGGGCATCGCCGCCGACCACACCCTGCTCCAGCGCGTCGAGACCGATCTGGCCCTGTGCGACCGGCTGATCACCCAGTCCCCGATCGGTCTGGCCGTTCTGGACCCCGACCTGCGCTACCTCCTGGTCAACCCGGCGCTGGAACGCATCGACGGCATCCCCGCCGAGGACCACGTCGGCCGGCGCCTCAGGGAGACCCTGCCCCTGCCCGACGTCGACACCATCGAGTCCCTGTTGCGTCAGGTGCTCACCACCGGCACTCCACTGCTGGACCAGTACCACGTGGGCCGGCCGCCCACCGACCCCGACCACGAGCACGCCTGGTCCCTGTCCTTCTACCGGCTGGAGGACCCCGGCGGGCGGGTCCTGGGCGCGGCCGCCTCGGTCGTCGACGTCACCGAACGCCACCGCGCGGCCGCGGAGGCCGACCGGGCCCGGCGCCGCCTCGCCCTCATCGCCGACGCCTCCGTGCGCGTCGGCACCACACTGGAGGTGGAGGTGACCGCCCGTGAGCTGGCCGAGATCGCCGTCCCCCAGCTCGCCGACGTGGTCGCCGTGGACGTCCTCGACGCGGCCCTGGCCTGCCGCCGCTCGCGGCGGCCGGACGACGGCCCCGAGCTGTTCCGCGCCCTCGCGCTCAAGGCGGCCCACCCCACCGTGGCGCTGCGCGCCGCCGACCCTCCCGGTGGCCTGACGGCCTACGACGGCGACCGTCTGGTCACCCTGTGTGTGCACACCGGCCGGCCGGTGCTGGTGCGCCACGTCGGCGAGCACGACATCCCCCGCATCGCCCGGGACGCGGAGGCCGGCTCGCTGCTGGCCCGGGCCGGCGTCCACTCGTATCTCGCCGTGCCGTTGATCGCCCACGGCGAGGTCCTCGGCGCCCTCGACCTCAAGCGCACCCGCAACCCGCTGCCGTTCGACGAGGACGACGTCGTCCTCGCCGCCGAGCTGGCCGGCCGTGCGGCCGTGGCCATCGACAACGCCCGTTGGTTCCAGAGCGTGCGCAACACCGCCCTCACCCTCCAGCGCAGTCTGCTGCCCGACCACGCGCCCCATCACACCGGCCTGGACCTCGCCTCCCGCTACCAGCCCGCGCAGGCCACCAGCGAGGTCGGCGGCGACTGGTACGACGTCATCCCGCTGACCGACGACAAGACGGCACTGGTCGTCGGAGACGTCATGGGCAACGGCATCGACGCCGCCGCCACCATGGGCCGGCTGCGCACCGCCACCTGCGCCTACGCGGACCTGGACCTCGACCCCGGGGCCGTGCTCCAGCACCTGGACAAGATCACCTGCGATCTGGAGCACTACATCGTCACCTGCCTGTACGCCGTGTACGACCCCCGGACCAGACAGTGCCGCATGGCCAACGCTGGACACATGCCGCCCGCGCTGGCCGGCCCGGGCCATGCCCCCCGGCTTCTCGAACTGCCCTCGGGCGCCCCCCTCGGCGTCGGCGGCGTCCCCTTCGAGACCACGACGACCGACCTCGTCCCCCGCGACCTGCTGGTCCTCTACACGGACGGCCTCGTCGAGACCCGGCACCACTCCATCGACGACCGCCTGGACGTCCTCCTCAACTTCCTCGACGAACCCGAACGGCCCCTTGAGGAGATCTGCGACCTCCTGCTGTACGGCCTGCGCCACCCCGACGACCACGACGACGTCGCCCTGCTCGTCGCCCGGGCCCTGTAGGCGGACGTCCTCACCCCTGGCGGGTGACCCTCGTACGTCCGAGGTTCACGGGGCAGCGGTGGGGACATTTGTTGCTCCCAGGCCAACAGCTCCACGGGCACACGAGGACCGGGGGATCCTGATGCACGCGTCGGTATGAGAAGGACTCGCGGTCGTACGAGAAGGCTTCGCGGTCGTCCTGAGGTGGTGTCTCCTGGCGGCGGTCCTGCTCGGCGCCTCCGCGACTCCGGCTCGCGCGTCCGGGCCGCCACCGGCCGCGCCCGGGGGCGCACCGGCCGCGGTGAGGGAGGTGGAGGTGCCGCCCGGGGTGAGCGCGGGGGTCGCGGTCTTCGACCGGCGGACCGGAGCCTTCACCGAACAGCTCAACCCGCGGACGCGGTTCCGGTCCGCGTCGGTCGTCAAACTGCTCATCGCTGTCGACCACGCGTGGAACCGGGGCCCCGACTACGGCCTGCCCGCGGACGACCGTGCCCGGTTCGACACGATGCTGCGGTCCAGCGACGACGCGAGTGCCTCGTACTACTGGTCGCAGAACGGCGGCAGCGCGATCGTCGACCGGATGGTCGCCCGTCTCGGCCTCGCCGACACGGCGGGGCCGCCGGCGGGCTACCCGGGGTTCTGGGGCTACACGGCGCTGTCGGCGGCCGACACCGTACGGGTCTACCGCTACGTCCTGGACAGCGCCCCCGAGCCGCTCCGCACGCTCGTCATGGGCGAGCTGCGGCAGTCCACTCGGTGCGGCACGGACGGATTCGACCAGCGCTTCGGCATCCCAGCCTCGTTCGAGCGGCCGTGGGCGGTGAAGCAGGGCTGGTCGGGCTTCGGCGACTTTGGCACCTGCTCCGAGACGGACGCCGTGACCGAGGCGGTCACCCCGGTCACCTTCAACCAGGTCGGTTCGCCTCCCTCCCTGTGACGTCGGCCGTGACCAGGCCGGCGATGTGCGCGGTGACCGTGTCGAGGATGTCGGTCCAGGCGGCCGCGTCGCCGAGCACGAGGTAGTTGAGGGTCAGACCGTCGGTCATGGCGGCCAGGTAGCGGGCCAGTACGGGGACGGGGACGCCGAGCCGGAGGTCCATGCTGCGGCACAGTTCCTCGATGAGTTCGGCGTACGCCTCCTCGTACGACTCGTACTGGCGGCGCGCCAGATGCTCGAACCCGGGCTGGCGCAGGGCGTACTGGGTGAGTTCGTAGGTCAGCATGTGTTCGTCGGGGTGGGCCCGGACATGGTCCCAGTACGCCTGGAAGCCCGCCCCGACCGTTTCCTCCAGGGTGCTCCTGGGCCGGATCGCCTCCTTCACGACACTCACCGAGTGGCCGGTGAGTGTCGTGATGACGGACTCGACGAGGGCCTGCTTGGACTCGAAGCAGTAGTGGAAGACGCTCAGGGACACACCGGCCTCGGCGGCGATGGACCGGGTGGTCGTCTTCGGGACGCCGTCCCGGGCCATCGCTCTGATCGCCGCTTCCGTCAACTGCCGGCGCCGCTGCGCCGACGGCATGCGTGCCATCCGTGTCCCCCGTGCCTCGTGTGCCGGCTAGGCGCTGTGAACGCCCACTTCGTACAGCGAGTATCCCCAGTCGGTGCCCCGGTCCAGGCCGTGGACCCGGACGTAGCGGGCCGGGGTGCCGGTGAACACGGCCGTGTCCAGGCCGCCGTCACCCGAGGTGGTGGACCAGGCGGTCTGCCAGCTCGTACCGTCCGTGGAGAGTTCGACGCGGTACGACTTCCCGTAGGCACGCTCCCAGTCGAGGGTGACGCGGGAGACCAGGTTGGTGGAGCCCAGGTCGACCTGCCACCACTGGTCGTCGCTCCAGTCGCTCGCCCAGCGGGTGTCGTCGTCGCCGTCCACGGCCCGGCCGGGCTGGTAGCTGGTGAACGGGTTGGACTCGGAGGAACTGGCCGTGGCCGTCCGCCCCTTGGCCAGATCGACCGAGGCCTGGTGCTGCTCGGTCGTGCCCCAGGTGTCGAGGTAGGACTCGGCGCCCCGGAAGAGGTCGTTCACCACGTCCTGGCCGCCGACGAGCCGGATGTCCTCGATCCAGTCGGGGATCAGGCCGACGTTGGCGCCTCCGTCGGTGTTGAAGTCGAAGGTGCGCGAGCCGACGGTCTGCTTGTCGATGACGGAACCGCCGTCGACGCTCTTGAAGGGGTACGTCACCTTGTTGGCGGCGTCGGCTCCGCGCGGGGCGGGGTGGTCGCCGATGCCGTTGAAGTCGGTGCCGAACCCGTAGCCGACGTCGTACTTGCCGCGCAGGGCGTCCGTGCGCTTCGCCTCGGCGGCGAACGCCTCCGAGCCGTGCATGTACTGGGCGACGAAACCGCCGAGCGAGTAGACCCGCTCGGTCCAGTTGAGGTCCATCCAGCTGTGCGAGGAGAGCACGCCCGGGTAGGACGCGGCCTCGAAGATGTCGAGCGCCTGGCCGGTGGCCTTGACGCTCATGTGGTCGATCTCCAGCATCATCTTGCGTTTCATCATGCCGCGCACCGCGTACTCACCGAGCGCGGTGAGCCCGCGGGTGTTGCACTGCGCGTCGGCGTCGTACGAGGGGACCTCCGTGCCCGCCGGCAGGTCCGACTCCGCCTTGGAGGCGGCGGTGCCGATGGGGTTGTCGTGCTGCGGACCGGTGCACTTCTCCGTCTGCCAGAAGGTGCCGGTCGACAGGAACTGCCCGACGTTGATGGCCGTTCCGAGGCCGCCCTCGTCGAAGCGGACGCCGCACAGCGCGTTGTCGAACTTGTGGCACAGGAACATGCTGCGCACGCCCAGCGCGTACAGCTCGTCGAGTCCCTTGTCGATGTCGGACTTGCCGCACTGCGCGATGTCCAGGATCTGCTTGCAGCCGAACGGCTCGGAGGTCTCGACGCCGAGGACGACCGCGAGCTTGCCCTGCTTGATGACCTCACGGGCCTGTGCGCTGTCGAGGACGATCCGGAACCAGCCCTTGCCGGTGCCGCCGTACATCTTGTCGATGTAGGCCTGGAGGTCGTACGTCAGCTTCGCCTGGAGGCGGATCGACGTCATCTCGTCACAACTGCGGTCCTTGAACGGGTAGATCGAGCAGATCATGCCGTTGGTGACGAGGTCGTTGACGAGCACCCGCTGCCCGCCCCGCCAGGCCCGCTCCACCCACGCGTAGTAGTTGGCCTGGTGGGTCATCGAGTCGTAGGCCGGCCAGTCCTTGAAGGTCGGCCAGCCGATCGGGTCGTGCTTCCCGTCGCCGCCGTGGGTGATGTAGTCGAAGAGGGCGAGCGTGCCGTCGGGGTAGTGCTCGGGACAGTCCTTGAGCGCGTCGGCTACGCCGGCCTCGGAGAACACCTTGCCGCAGATCAGCCGCCCGCCGAAGGCCTCGTTGGAGAACAGGTGGTTGTGCGCGTCGACGAACCCGCGCACCTCCCCGGCGGAGTCGGTGCCGGTGAACGGCTCGCCCGTGACGTCGATCTGCGAGTCGGGGGCCGGCCTGGCCGTCGGTGTCCACCACTGCGCACCGGCCGCCGAACTCGGCGTGGGGCCGAGGATCGTGGCGAGCACGAGCAGGAGCAGCGAGACGACGGTGAGGTCTCGGCGTCTGCGGTACGGGCGTCCGGTCATGGTCACAGCCCACGTCCCTCGGTCGGCGGGAAGGCGCGGTCGACGAGGGCGCTTTGACTGCCCGTGGGATTGTCATGACCGACGCAAGATGGTGGGACGAGGATCGCGACAGACTCCGTTCCGAGTCAATAGTCCGGGACGCTTGACCTGATAAGCACGGGCGCCCGGCGTAAACCACCCGAGCCCGTCTGCCGGTTGCACGCTGACAGTCGATGCGCCTACACGTTCAGGTGAGGATCCGTCGGAGCGGCCCGCGACCCCCGATCCGGCCCGTATCCAGAGCACATGGACACTTCGCGTGCATCTGTAACCCCCGCGTCCGCAGACCCCGCTCCCGCAGACCCCGCATCCCCCGCCCCCGGCCCGCTCTCCCGTCGGCGGTTCGCCGCGGCCACGGCCACGACCGCCGCCGCGCTCACGGTCGCCGCCCCGGCCACGGCCCTCCCCCAACGGCCCACGCGCCCGCCCAAGTCGACCTCCGACTGGGCGACCTGCCTGGCTGTCGCACGTGCGCTGCTGGTGGTCGACGAGGACGATCGGCCGCTCGTGCCGGGATACCAGAAGGTCCTCGCCGGCGGCCTGCCACGGGCGAAGACGAAGACCGCGAAGAAGGTGCTGGTGGTCGGCGCCGGGCCCGCCGGACTGGTGGCCGCCTGGCTGCTGAAGCGGGCCGGGCACCACGTCACCCTCGTGGAGGCCAACGGCAACCGGGTCGGCGGCCGCATCAAGACCTTCCGCACCGGCGGGCACGAGCACGCGGCGCAGGCGTTCGCCGACGCGCGCCAGTACGCGGAGGCCGGCGCCATGCGGATCCCCGGCAGCCACCCGCTGGTGATGGGCCTCATCGACCGACTCGGCGTCAAGCGCCGCCGGTTCCACCTCGTGGACGTCGACGCCCAGGGCAAGCCCGTCAACAACGCCTGGCTGCACGTCAACGGCGTCCGGGTGCGCCGCTCCGAGTACGCGAGGTCGCCGCGCAAGGTCAACCGGTCCTTCGGCGTGCCCCGTAAGTACTGGGACACCCCGTCCGGGACCATCCTGCGCGAGGCCCTGGATCCCGTACGCAACGAGTTCAGCACCCTCGGCTCCGACGGCAAGCGGGTCGACAAGCCGCTGCCGGAGCGGGTGCGGGGGTGGGCGCGGGTGGTGCAGCGGTTCGGGGACTGGTCGATGTACCGGTTCCTGACGGAGGAGGCGGGCCTCGACGAGCGGACCATCGACCTGGTCGGCACGCTGGAGAACCTCACCTCCCGGCTGCCGTTGTCGTTCATCCACAGCTTCATCAGCGCATCGCTGATCAGCCCGGACACCGAGTTCTGGGAGCTGGTCGGCGGTACGGCCACACTCCCGGACGCGCTGCTGAAGGAGGTCGCCGACGTGCTGCGGCTCGACCGGCGCGCGACGCACATCGAGTACTGGGCGCCGGACCGGCATGGCAACGACAACACCTCCCACGTCCGTGCCGACGGACCGCACGTGTGGATCGACACCGTCTCCGAGGGGCGCGGCGGCACGGTGGTGCGCGAGGAGTTCACCGCCGACCTCGCGATCGTCACGGTGCCGTTCTCGGGACTGCGGCAGGTGCAGGTCAGCCCGTTGATGTCGTACAAGAAGCGGCGCGCCGTCGCGGAGCTGCACTACGACAGCGCGACCAAGGTGCTGCTGGAGTTCTCCCGGCGGTGGTGGGAGTTCACCGAGGCGGACTGGAAGCGTGAACTGAACGCCGTACGGCCCGGGTTGTACGAGGACTACCGGTCGGGGAAGGCGCCGGCCGACGGGAGCCTGCTGGGCGTGCACCCGTCGGTGCCGTCCGGTCACATCACGCCCGGGCAGCGCGTGCACTACGCGGCCAACCGGTGGGCCACCCGTGACCAGCCGGAGGCTGCGCACATCGTCGGCGGGGGCTCGGTCTCCGACAACTCCAACCGGTTCATGATCAACCCGTCCCATCCGGTCGACGGCAGCGAGGGCGGTGTCGTCCTCGCCTCCTACAGCTGGGCCGACGACGCCTCCCGCTGGGACTCCCTGGACGACGACGCGCGCTACCCGCACGCCCTGCGCGGACTCCAGCAGGTCTACGGCCAGCGCGTCGAGGTGTTCTACACGGGTGCGGGCCGCACCCAGAGCTGGCTGCGCGATCCCTACGCCTACGGGGAGGCGTCCGTCCTGCTCCCCGGCCAGCACACGGAGCTGTTGACCGCCATCCGCACTGCCGAGGGCCCGCTGCACTTCGCGGGCGACCACACCTCGGTCAAGCCGTCGTGGATCGAGGGCGCGCTGGAGTCGGGGGTGCGGGCCGCGCTGGAGGCGCACCTGGCCTGAGGAACCCGGAGGGTTCTGGGAACACGAAGATTTTGAACGCGTTCAAATCAGGAGTGGGGTCCCCTTCGGACACGGAGGGGGCCTTACTGATGAAGATCGCGCTGCCCGGCGGGACCGGGCAAGTGGGGACCGTCCTGCGTCGCGCGCGGGCTCCAGTTCGGCGGCTCGGAGGAAGTCGGCGACCTTGCCCGGCATGTCGAGGGCGACCGCCGGTTCCGGGGCCGGGGCGCCCGGATCGACGGCCGTGTACTCGGGCAGGAGGTCCGCGACGGCGGTACGGATGGCGCCGCGGCTGACGTCATGGCCGCGGGCGCGGGCGGCGACGGAGCGGCCTTCCAGGTACGCGGTGCGCACGCCGTCGGCGTTCGTGGCCGGGACGGCGGGGCGGCGTCCGCCCTTGTTGCCCTTCACCTCGGCGGCCCGCAGCCCGTCGTAGGCCAGTTCGCGCCGGAGGTCGCGCTGGAGTTCGCCGGCGGCGGCGAGGGTCTGCACCATGAATTTCACGGTGGACAGCAGCTCGCCGGTATGCGGATGACGGGCGGTGAGGTCCATCGCGGAGAACGCGCCATCGTGGATGCGCAGGGCGAGGCGGTCGCGGTGCAGGACGTCGAGCACGTCGAGGATGTGCCCGGTGCCGCGCACCAGGCGGAACATCTCGGAGATGTGCACAGCGTCGCCCGGCCGCGCGTACGCGAGCAGCTCGCCGGACTTCGGCCGCTCCAGCGGGTGAAGGCGGCTGGAGGTCCCGGCCTGCTCCTCGAAGACAACCGGGGCCTCGATCCCGGCCTCGTCCAGCACCAGGTTCTGGCGGTCGGTCGACTGCTGGTCGGTCGACACCCGCTTGTACACCAGGTTGGCCATGCCGCTCCCCGTTGTGGTGGTCGCATTCGCCCCTAGCTGTCAGCAAACCCTGTCATCAGCCGTCATCGGATCCGATTGGATCGGCGCCGCCGGGCCCCGGAAAGCCCGGGTTCATTGGACGCCCGCCGCGCCTGTCGTCATTCGTTCCTTTGACGACATCAAAGACGCGGCGGCCGAAGATCGGCGGATCCAGGTTGGGCGGGTCCGACTCGGATGGTCCGGGCACGGACGGGCCTGCCGCCGGGCGTCGCGGCGGCGAACGGGGTGAGAGTTCACCGATCCGTTCTCTGGGTCGGCCGCGACCGACGGCGGCGTGGTGCTGCGGTCCTGAGATGGGGCCGTCGGCACGGTTCGGGCAGTGGTGGACCGGTCGAGGGCTTGACCCATTCCGTGCTCGTCTCTTCGGTCGGGTCGCCAGACGAAGCGAGAAGATGCTCCCTGGCAGTGAGCTCGATGGCGCCGGTCGCCTCGCCGGATCTTCCCCCTTTTCCCGAGCACGGCAAAACATCGCCGGCATCCAAGGGCGGGCTCGCCCATAAGGCAGGCGGGCATCGGGAGCGCAATTAGCGATATACGGAACAGCGGAATGCGTGATACGCCATACGGTCAGCCGTCATGGATTCATTCGCAGGGCCATAGCTTCACCAAGTAAGTCAAGACTTATCTTTAGGGAACTTTGACCGTATGGTGTGGCTCGAATCGAAGGAGCCCCCTGTTGTCGAAAATGAATGATCCCGCTGTGCGTGCGGTTGAATCGGAGCGGGATTATGTGTCCTCCTTGTACGAGTTGCTCACCGAGCGGCTTTCCGAGGCGCGAGTACACCGAGCGAGTGTGCTGAAGGCCCCGGCGGAAAGCGCCGGTGAGGCATACGAGAGAGAAATCGCCGCCGAGCGTCTGGCCAAGGAAATCGGCCGGCTGGAGGGCGCCGAAAAGGGGCTGGCCTTCGGGCGCATCGACTGGACGGATGGCACGGTCCTGCGCATCGGGCGGATCGGACTGCATACGGAGGAGGACGACCTGCCTCTGCTCGTGGACTGGCGTGCGAACGCGGCGCGGCCCTTCTACGAGGCGACACCGGTCCACCCGATGGACCTGCGGCGGCGCCGGCACCTGCGCCTCGATGAGCGCACGGTCATCTCGGTGAGCGACGAACTGCTGGACGGGACCGCCCCGACCGACGAGGACGTCGTGGGGGACGGCCCGTTGACCGAGGCTCTGTCGGCACGGCGCACGGGCAGGATGCACGCGGCCGTCGCGACGCTGCAGGCCGAGCAGGACGAGATCGTCCGCTCCGCCCACCGCGGGGTGACCGTGGTGCAGGGCGGGCCCGGCACCGGCAAGACGGTGGTCGCCCTGCACCGGGCGGCCTATGTCCTGTACGCGTTCCCGCGCGCCGCGGAGGAGGGTGTCCTGGTGGTGGGCCCGAACGCCCGGTTCCTCGACTACATCTCCCAGGTCCTTCCCTCGCTCGGAGAGAACGACGTCGTTCTGGCGACCTGCCGGGAACTGGCCGGAGTGTCCACGGACACGGTGGACCCGTTCGATACGGCGCGTCTCAAGGGCAGCTCCGACCTCGCCGACGCCTTGGCCGGCCTGCTGCGCGTCCACCAAGCCCCCGCCGGTGACTTCACCGTGCGGGTCGGACAGGAACTGGTTCACCTGTCCGGCGAGGAAGTCGCCACGGCACGCGACGCCGCCGTGGCAGCCGCACCGGGGCACAACCCCGCGCGAAAGGTGTTCAGGGAGCTCTTGGTCGACGCCGTCACCGACGCGATGCAACGAGACATGGGCGACCTCCTGGAGCAGATCGACGCCGATGCCGAAAGGATGACGGGCATCAACCTCGACCGGTTCACGGGAGTCGCCCAGCGCCGTGCCGAAGGTGCGGCCGACTCGGGTCCGGTCCACGAGCTGGACCTGGACGCCATCCGAGCCGATCTCCTCGACGACGCCGGCGTCGACCGAGCGGTCGACGTGTTGTGGCCGCGGCTGGTACCCGGTGACCTCGTGAAGGCGCTCCTGACGAACGCCGGCGCTCTCGCCGAGCGCCTGCCCCGCCTGACCGCGCAGGAGCGGTCCCTTCTGCTGCGCGGTCCGGACGACCCGTGGACCGATGCCGATGTGCCGTTGCTGGACGAGGCGGCGAGCCTGGTCGACGGCCCTCCCGAGCGGACGTACGGGCACGTCGTCGTCGACGAGGCGCAGGAACTGACCGCCATGCAGTGGCGGATGATCGTCCGCCGCTGCCCGGCAAGGGCGATGACGCTGGTGGGTGACTTCGCCCAGGCAGGCCCGGTCGCGACAGCACGCGACTGGAAGGAAGCACTGAGCCCCCACGTCGGACCGCGTTTCAAACTGCACAACCTGACCGTCAGCTACCGCACCACGCAGGAGATCCTGGAGAGCGTCCGGGACCTGCTCACGCGGATCGCTCCGGACCAGAAGCCCACACGGTCACTGCGAAGCGGTGAGAGCCCTCGCACCGTGACCACACCTCCGGACGGGTTGGTCACCGCCGTCGTTCAGGAACTCCGCGCCCAGAGCACCGCGCACCCGGGCGAGCTTCTGGGAGTGATCTGCGCGGACACCAAGGTGAGCGAGCTGACGGCCCAGGGCATCGCTCACCACGCACGCATCGTGCCGGCGTCCGAAGCGCGCGGCCTGGAATTCGACGGGGTCGTCGTCATGAACCCCGAGGAAATCGTCACGGCCCGCCGCGGTGGGGAAAGGGACTTGTACGTAGCCCTGACCCGGGCCACCAAGCGCCTGTGCACAATCACCGTCCAGCCCGCCTGACGACTCGGCGCCCGCGTCGTCGCCGCGGGCGCACCCGGCGCGGTACGGACACCGGCCCGCGCGCACGGGGCTGCTCGCCGCCTCACCGCTCGTGGCCGCACCCGGCATCACACGGCCTGGTCCAAGCCGACGACGTTCAGATCCCCTTCGCGCAGCAGGGTGAAGTCGACGTCGAGCTTCGGGTCGTACGCGTCGGGTTCGATGCCGAGTTCGTGCGTGCTGTACTCGCCGAACCGTTTGATGTGCTCGGTCAGGCACGGCGAGATATGGGCCAGGCCCTCAGGTCGATCTCCCATCCCTCTTCCAGGAGCCGGCGGACGATCTCGGAGATGTCCAGGGCATTGTGGAAGATCACCGCCCCTTCTTCCCTGGGGCCGCGCGGACGCGCACAGGGGAGACACGTCCGCGCGGCTGTCCTCGGGGACCGGGCGTCAGCTCGTCGCGCGCACCGCGTCGCGGATCAGGTCCGCGACCTCCTGCGGCCGGGACACGGCGACGGCGTGCGAGGCGCCTTCGAGCTCGACGATCGTCGCCCCGGCCCGCTTGGCGCCGAAGCGCTCGACCTCGGGGTTGATCGCCTCGTCCGCGCCGGCGATCAGCGCCCAGGACGGCTTGGTCTTCCAGGCCGCCGCGGCGGCGGTCTCCTCGAACGCGGCGGCGGCCAGCGGGCGTTGCGCCGCGGCGAGGATCTTGGTGACGTCGGCGGGCACGTCGGCGGCGAACACCGACGGGAAGGCGTCCTCGGCGATGGTGACCTCGACGGCCGGGTCGCCGCCGGGCACCGGGTACGTCCACTCCTTGAGGTTGCTCACCAGCGGCGAGAGCGGGAAGCGGCCCTGCAGCTCGCCGAGGCTCTCACCCTCCTCCAGGGCGTAGGCGGCGACGTAGACGAGGCCGACGACGTTCTCCGTGGTACCGGCGACGGTGATGAGGGCGCCGCCGTAGGAGTGGCCGACCAGGATCACCGGGCCGTCGATCTGGGCGGCGACCGAGGCGACGTACGCGGCGTCGGAGGCGAGGCCGCGCAGCGGGTTCGGCGGGGCGACCACGGGGATGCCATGGCCCTGGAGCTCGGCGATGACGCCGGACCAGCTGGCCGCGTCGGCGAACGCGCCGTGGATGAGGACGACGGTGGGCGTGGTGGTGGTCATGGCTGTGCTCTCTCCTGAAGGTCAGATGTGCAGGGCGTCGCGCAGGGTGCCGACGGCCAGGGTGATGGCGGCTTCGGCGGCGTACGTCGAGCGCAGGGCGTTGAGCATCACGAAGTCGTGGATGATGCCCTGGAACCGCACGGCGGTGACGGGGACGCCGGCCGCGCGCAGCTTGTTGGCGTAGGCCTCGCCCTCGTCGCGCAGGACGTCGGCCTCGCCCGTGATCACCAGCGCCGGCGGCAGACCGGTCAGCTGCTCGGTGGTGGCGCGCAGCGGGGACGCGGTGATCTGGGCGCGTTCGCCCTCGTCGGTCGTGTACTGGTCCCAGAACCACTGCATGCCGTCACGGCGCAGGAAGTAGCCGGTGGCGAACTGGTGGTAGGAACCGGTGTCGAAACTGGCGTCGGTGACCGGGTAGAACAGCACCTGCTGCACCAGCGGCACCCCACCGCGCTCCTTGGCCATCAGCGTCAGCGCGGCGGCCATGTTCCCGCCGACCGAGTCACCGGCGACGGCGATACGCGTGGCGTCCAGCCCCTTGGAGGCGCCCTCCTCGACGATCCACCGGGCGACGGCGAAGTTCTGCTCGATGGCGACCGGGTAACGGACCTCGGGCGAGAGGTCGTACTCGGGGAAGACCACCGCGGCCCCGGCGCCGACGGCGAGCTCGCGCACCAGACGGTCATGGGTGTGCGCGTTGCCGAACACCCAGCCCGCGCCATGGATGTACAGGACCACCGGCAGGGCACCCTCCGCGCCGGCCGGCCTGACGATCCGGGCCCGGACACTCCCCGTGGGGCCACCGGTCACGGTGACCCACTCCTCGTCGACCGCGGGCTTGTCGATCTCACCCGACTGCACCTCGTCGACCGCCTTGCGCCCCTCCGCCGGAGGCAGGTCGAAGAGGAACGGCGGGTTCGCCGTCGCCTCTACGAAGGACTGGGCAGCGGGCTCAAGGACCGGCGTGACCGGCTCGACGACGTCGGACATGGCAGCTCCTGCTGTGATCGATGAACGCTTTCCTGCCCGTCACGGTAGATCCGGGCGGGCGCCGGGATTTGCCCACGCGTGCACCACCCCTGCTCCGACAGCGCACGCACACCCTAGATGCACTAGCATCAAACCTAGAGCCCCTAGGAAGCTGGGGGTCTCGACGAAGGCCCGACACCGCACCCCACAGGAGCAGGCGATGTACGCACCCCGGACCGGCACGCTGAAAGTGCCCGGCGCCACCCTTCACTACGAAACGCGCGGCAGCGGCCCGGTCCTGCTGCTCATCCCCGGCGGCGCCGGGGACGCGGGGCTGTACGCGGGCATGGCACCGGAGTTGGCCGCCCGGTACACGGTGGTCTCGTACGACCCGCGCGGCCTGTCCCGCAGCCCGCTCGACGGCCCTGCCGACGCCCCGCGCGCCGACGAAGAGGTACGGGTGTGGAGCGACGACGCCCGCCGGCTGCTCGATCTGCTCGCCCCTGACGACGAGGCGGCCGTCCTTGGTTGCAGTTCCGGTGCCGTCGTCGCGGTCGATCTCCTGGCCCGGCACCCGGGACGGCTGCGCCGGGTGGTCGCGCACGAACCGCCGTTGCTGGAACTCCTGGCTGATCCCGCCCCGCATCGTGCGCTGTTCGCGCAGGTGCGCGAGACCCTCCGCACGGAAGGAGCCGGCGCCGCCATGGCCCGGATGGGCGAGGGGCTGGCGGACGGAGCGGTACGGCAGGCGCCCGCCCAGCCGACGGAACTGCCGCCCGGCATCCAGGAGATGGCCGTCCGGATGCACGCCAACCTCCCCGTCTTCCTGGGACACGTTCTCGTCCCGTTCTCCTCGACCCGCCCCGACCTCGCCGCGCTCCGGCCCGTGGCCCACAAACTGGTGCCTGCTGCCGGGCGCGACTCCCGCCGCCAACTCCCGCTGTACGGACCGGCCGCACGCCTCGCGGAACTCCTCGGGTCCCCACTCGTCGAGTTCCCCGGCGGCCACCTGGGAGCCGTCGAGTCCCCGAAGGAGTTCACCGACCGTCTGCTGACGGTCCTGGAGTGAACGGCGCCAGGGTCCGTCAGCGGTAGTGGTCGGCGACCGCGGCGAACGCCTCTTTGGGCTCCCAGGGCAGGTCGGGATACGAGGCGCCCAGGCCGCCGTCGAGGACCTTGACGATGCCGTAGCTGGCCAGGTCCAGGTCCTCACGAGGGTCGCCGTCGGGGCGGTGGACGTGGTCGTAGAGCGCGAAGGTGAACACGAAGGCGCTGTCGACACCCCCGGCCTCGAAGGCCTCCAGCAGCTCGCGCACATACGCGGCCTGGCCGGCTTCGTCGCGGACGTAGTCGCCCTTCAGCCGCACGGGGCCGGTCCTGTCTCGTCGAGATCGTCGACGAGGTCTACCTGCCCCTGATCCGCCGCCGCGCCCCGAACTCCGCCTGACCGCCGGAATACCGACCCGCCGGAACGCCGGTGGCCCCGCCCCCTGAAGCAAGGGCGGGGCCACTGGTCATCCGTGCGGCGTGTTCCGCCGGCTCAGCCGGCCGACGTCCTGCGCCTGCGGAGCCACCACACGAGGGCTCCGCCGACCGCGGCCAGGCCCGCCGCCAGCGCGGCGATCAGTCCGACGGGAACGGTGGAGCCGGTGTCGGCGAGGTTGCCGTCCGGGGTGTGGGCCGGCGGAGTGGGCTTGCCGTGGTCGCCGCCGCCCGGGGTGGACGGGGCCGGTGCCGGGGTCGTCGAGCCGCCGCCCGGCTTCGACGGTGTCGGCTTCGGGGACGGGGCCGGGCCGTCGCCCCCGCCGCCCGTGTCGTCGGTTCCGCCCACGCCCGCGCCGAGGTAGGTGGTGTCGGTGTCCCGGTAGGACGTGTCGTCGGCCTTCATCGACGTCTTGGTGGTCTGGTCGAGGGTCGGGTTCTGCAGCATGAACTCGGTGCGGGAGATGTTCCGCTTCGGGGACTTCGAGAAGTCGACCCCACCGACGATGTAGATCTGGACCGTGCCGTTGGCCGGGATCTCGTACTGGAACTCACCCTCGGTGTAGATCTTCCGGTACTTCTTGAAGAGTTCGTTCTTGTCCCAGTTCTGGTGCGGGGCGCGCAGCGGCCACTGCTTCACGTCGTCACTGTCGATGATCTTCCGGAAGTCGGTCGCCTTCGCCGCGTCCTGCCGGCGGATCCACTCCGCGGCGACCCGTGAGGTGTAGACCCGGCGCAGATCGGCGTACTGGGGCGCGGTGTTGATGGTCTTCTCGACCGCGGGGACGATCATGCTGTCGATGACCGTCTGGGCCGCCTTGGTCTGGGCCGCGTCGGGGGTGCAGATCGGCTCACCCGGACCGGGTGTGACGGTGGTCTGCGCGGTCGATTTCAGGGCCAGCGGGGCGTCCAGGATGTAGATGCCGCCGTCCTGTTCGCGGACCTTGGCGGGCTTGGGCTCGATCCAGTTGCGCAGGCCCGGCATGCACGGGTAGCCGTTCTCCTTCGGCAGGGCCGCCCAGTACCGCTTGCCGAGGTCGGCCTTGGGGTCCATGGCCTTGTAGAAGTCGTGCTTCATCTGGAGGTCGGCCTCCAGCAGGACCCGCCCGGCGTCGGTGGAGGCGAACGTGTTGTCCATGATGCGGTCGGGCTCGTCCGGGTTGAGGTTCACCCAGAACTTGTCCGGTGTGAGCGCGAGCCAGGTGAAGAAACTGTCGGAGGCCAGGTTCATGGTGGCCTCGCCGCCATAACCCGGATCGGTGTCCGGGTCGGGCACGTAGTCGGCCTTCATCGAGTAGGTCATGCCCTTGCCCTTGACGGGCGCGCCGACGTACCGGAGTTCGAGGGTGGAGAAGTCGATGCCGCCCGGGCCGCCGCGCGGGAGGGTGCCGCGGGTGTCGATCTTCCGCGCGGCGCCCTGCTGACGGCGGGCGTCCTCGGGGGTGGGAGCGGAGTCACGGATGCGGTCGTTGGCCGGGCCGCGGGTCCCCTGGTTCGGGTCCGGGCTGAACCAGGTGTCGTAGCGGCTGTAGCCCCGGATCGGCTTGGTCTGGGGGATGCCGTTGTACTGGCGCTCGAAGATCCGCACCTGGTTCGGCTTGCCGCGCTCCCGCGACAGCTCGTCGTTGAACTCACGCAGTTTGTCGAGGGTGTTCTTCGGAACCTTCTTCCCGCCGACCAGGCGGAAGGTGTGGTCCTTGGTCTCCGGCTGCCGGGCGATGATCCTGTCGGCGGCGAGCTGGTCGGCCCGGTGCGTGCCGTTCGACTTGAACTCGTTGAACTCCTTGAGCCGTTGGTTGTACGCGTCGTACTTCCGCGTGGCCAGCAGCTTGCCGTTGGAGTCGCGAACCTCGACCTTGACCTCGCACAGCCAGTCCGGGCCGACCAGGTTGAAGTCCTTGACCACCCGCTGTTCGAAAGCGCTGCCCTTGTGGTTGTTGATCTCGTTGCGGATGTAGATCTTGTCGAACCAGTTGTTGAACTCGGCGACCGGACGCCCGGTGGACAGGAAGCGGGCGTAGATCTCCATGGCCTTGTCGGCGGGCTTGCCCGAGGCCGCGGCCTGCTTCTTCCACTGCTCGACCGTCTGGGACTGCGCCTGCTGCGCCTCGGCCCTGGTGGGCGGCTTCAGTCCGTCGAACGCCTTGCCCGGCAAAGGGAAGTTGTAGTTCTTCGGGTTTCCCGCCCACTGCTGGTAGGGGTCCGCCCCGGCGGGGAAGCCGGAGTTGGACGGCGTGCTGGGGTACTGCTTCTTCAGCCATTTGTCGTCGCAGCGCTGGCCCTTGATCGTGGTCGCGGCCTGTGCGCTGTCGATGCCGAGACCGGGCAGGCCGGTCAGGGTCAACGCGCCGGCCAGACCGAGCGCGGCCGTGAAACGGCCGACCAGGCGCCATCTGCGGGATGGTCGTATGAGCGTGCTCAAGACGGTGTTCCTCTTCCCTCACCGGTGGGGGCATGGAGGGGTTCGGGTGCGACGGGTGAGGCCCCCGTGACGTCCGTCGCGCGCACACCATAGACCCGTTCGCGGGCGAAACGCACAGCAGATCGACAGGTTTGACAGAACAACTCGCTGACGTCCACAGGGAGTTCACCAGCGCGCCGCCCCGGTCCCTACAGTGACCCCATGACCCGAACCGACCACGGCGACGAGGCGGCCGAGCAGCAGCTCAGCCTGTGGATCGCCGAGATCCCGGAAGCGCTCAGGGAGTTGCGCGCCGAAGTGCTCGACGAGGGCTTCCCGTTCGACTTCGGCCCCGGCTCGCTGGCCGCGCTGGAAGCGCACCTGCTCGCCGAGTACCGGTCGGCCCGCGAGAGGGTGGCCCTGGACTTCCGGCCGACCCGGTGCGCGACGGTCTACCTCGGTGAGGTCCTCCTGGGCATCGGCGGCGGCCGATGGGGCTGGGACCCGCGCAAGGCCCCCGGCTCCTCGACAGGCCGGCCCGTCGTCCACCCCGATCCCGCGCTCGGCCTCGACCCCGTCGACCTGCTCGCGCTCGTGGCACGGGCGATCCGCGTGCGCACCGTGGACGTCTTCACCGCGGAGGCGGCCGGACTCCGGGAGGCCGTCACCGTCCGGCGGGAGCGGGAACCGGGCTGGGCGCCGGTCGTCGTCCCCCATCCCGAACAGGCCGTACGCCGGACGGGCGCGAACCACCCGGAACTCGTGCGGTGGCTCGACCGGCGTGTCGCGGAGTTCGCCGCCTGGGCGGACGAGGTGGACCTGGCGGACGAGACGGGGGCGGCGGGGGCGGCCGAGGGCCGGGAACAGCGGTGGGACTTCTCCCCCGGCTCCCTCGACCGGCTCGAAGCGGTCCTGCGCGACAGGTTCGCCGACAGCGGCGCGCTCCTCGCGGCGAAGAGCGACCCGTTCGTGCAGGGCGTCGTCTGGTACCTCGGCGAGGTCGTCCGCCGCGCCAGGGAAGGCGTGGTGTGGCAGTACCAGCCCCGCACCCGCTTCGACGAGCCTCTCGAGGCGGCCATGTTCCACGCCGGGGACGAGATCCACCTCGACACACCGAGGGTGGCGCAGCCCGGCCTGCGCGACGGCGGGTCGGCGTACCCGATGGCGACAATGAACGTCCTCTTCTGGGAGACGGACGAAGTCGACAACCCCATCCAGCCCCGCCTGGCCGACATCCTCGACGACTTCGCGTGACCCACGCCCTCGAACACGCTGTCGGGGTCCGGGACGGCTTCGCCCCGGACCCCGACAGCCGCGGGATGACCGCCCGTCAGCAGGTGCGGCCGGCGTAGTGGGCGCCCTGGATCTTGGCGGCGGAGCCCAGCCAGGTCGTGCCCGGCCCGACGCACCGCTCGTAGTCGGGCGCCAGGGCTACCTCGACCTTGATGACCACGTGTGAGCCGTCGGACGTGCAGTGGTTGTAGAACGCGTCGGAACCGGTCTCGTAGAAACCACAGGGGTTCGCGGCCGCAGGGCCCGCGGTTGCGGCGGTCACCGCCCCCAGAGAGGTGAGCACGAGAGCGACGGAACCGAGGGTGCTGAGCACCGTACGACGAACACGCACAGCAGAACTCCTAGCCGAAATATGGGGGATCAGGACGGATCAGAACCGATCGGAAGGGATTCAGGACCGGAAATGCCCAGGTCCGCCGATTCGGCCGGATGCCTGCATCAGGATCGTGGCGTTCCCCTCGAAGTTGACCGCATGCCACGCCCTTTCACCCCGCGAATCGTTTCACCTCTACGCCGTTGGAGTGGTTCTTCCAGGAAGAGCGAATCGGCGGCGGAGATCTCGGGGAAGGCGGGCGGCCCGTTCACCCGGCTGAGCGCCCCGAGTGGTGGCGGAGGGTCGACTGCCTGACGGTTGATCACGTCAGGCCGGGTCAGGTCAGCTGACGAGGTGTCGGCTGCCCGGTCATGACGGAAGGACCATCAGATGCGTTCTGCTCGCATGATCCTGGCCACCGCGGCGGCCACGGCCGCCCTCGCCATCGGCGCCCCCGGCGTCCACGCCGCCGACGGGGACTGGGACCACGACTCCTCCTCCTACAGCAAGGAGGAGGACTCCTCCTCGCACGGCAAGGAACAGGGCAAGGAGCACGGCAAGGAGCACGGCAAGGAAGAGGGCCACGACTCGCCGCACGGCGGCATGCACACCGGTGGCGGCGCGCTGGCCATGCTGAACGACAACAGCGACCACGGTGCGGCCGCGAAGGACCCGAAGTACGACCCGGAGACCTACAAGGACAAGGACACCGACAAGGACGAGCACGGCAAGGGCTCCTGGGGCGGAGACCAGGAGGAGTCGGGTGGCTGGAGCAAGGAGCACGACAAGCCCAGCGGCGGCATGCACACCGGTGGCGGCGCCCTCGCCACGCCCTCGGTGACCGCGGCCGGACTCGGCGTCCTCGCCGTCGCCGGCACCGGCCTCTACGCCCTGCGCCGCAGGAAGACGGTGGGGGGTGTGGCGTGACCCATGCCTGACGCGATAGCAGCCGCGGCCGCCGCCCCTGCCCCCGGTGGCGGCCCGGCCGGCTTCCCACCCCCGCCGCCCCTGTCGGCCTCCCCCTCTTCGCCCGTACACTGACAAATCGTAGATGTGCGGGCGCAGTTGACCGGGGGGAGCCGCCATGTCGGGGGACCAGTACGGCAGATACGACAACACGGGCAGTTACGACAACAGTTTCCATGTCCCGCCCATGCCCTCGGCCCCGCCGCCGGCCCCGGCGGACGGAGTGCGGGCCGTCGCGGTGGCCGTGCTCAACCTCGGCGGCCTGGGCCTGGGGTACGCGCTGGTGCGCCGCTGGGCCCTCATGTCGCTGTGCTGGGTCGCCACCGCCGTCCTGCTGTTCGTGGCGCTGCCGGCCGACCCGGACGGCGTCCCGGTCTTCGCTCTCGTCCTGTACGTCGCATTCCTCGCCGCGGTGGCGGCACACGGTGCGCGCGTGGGCCTGCGCACCCCACTGGCCGGGCTCCGGCAGGCCCCGCTCGCGCTCGGGCTCGGACTGCTCCTGCTCGTCGCGCCGGCCGGGGGTGTGGTGCTGTACGACGACGCCAGGGACGAGGCGACGCAGCAGATGCTCCTCGACCGGCTCGACAAGGCCGACCGGCTGGTACAGGCCGCCGGTGAGAAGCCCTTCACCACCGCCCAGGCCGACTACCGCAAGGCGCTGAAGGTCTACGCGGACCTGAGAGCCGACCATCCCGGTTCCCGGGCGGCCGAGCGGGTGCCCGCGCGGATGAAGACCTTCTACACGACGGTCGGCGCCATCTACACGCAGGGCAACTACTGCCAGGCGATAGAGCCGCTCACCTATCTGCGCACGGTCCCCAAGAGCCTGCCCGGGACGGACCTCGGAGAACTGAAGTCCTGGCCCGACGACCGCCTGGCCACCTCCCTGTACGAGTGCGCGTCGACGGCGCTCACGGCCGGTGAGGCCACCTGGGCCGCGCAGTTCGGGGAACTGCTGACCACCTTCCCCGAGTCGGAACAGGCCGCGAAGGCCGAACCGGCCGTGGCCGCCGCCGTCGTCCGGACGGAGAAGGACCTGCGCGGGGCCGAACCCTGCTCCGCGGTCGAGCGGCTGCGCACGCTCGGCTCCCAGATCGTCGCCGTGCCGTCGGAGCGGGCGGAGGTCGGCACCGCTCTCGACAAGGACGCCGGCCGCGCCAACGCCAGCGCCGACATGGGCACCTACACCTGCGGCGTGGACCAGTACCGGGACGGCGACTTCGACTCGGCGCAGACGACCATGACCGAGTGGGCCTCCGACCACAAGACCGCCAAGAACGCGGCCCTGGCGAAGAAGATCGCGATAGCGGCGGAGATCGCCCAGACGGTGCCGGCCGCCGGCAAGAGCCTGCCGACGACCCGTAAGGGCGGCAGCATCTCGGTCACGGTGCAGAACGACAGCCCCGACGAGATCACCGTCCTCTACACCGGGCCGGTCACCGGCAGCTTCACCCTCAAGGGGTGCAGCAGCTGCAAGGCGTACTCCATGATCAGCACCATCACCCCGGGTTTCGAGCCCTGCAGCGACAGCGGCAAGAACTATCCGGAGCGCACCATCAGCCTGCCGGTCGGCACCACCTACTTCCTTCACAAGCCGATGAACGACAGCCTCGCCTCGCCCGCTTCGGACACCGCCAAGATCGAATCGGGCTACATCTACACGGAGTGCGCCTACACGACACAGAGCCTGGGGACGACTTCCTGAACAGGGTGTGAAAGTCGGGGGAATTCCGGCCGCTGAATATCCGTCAAACCCTGAATTTGTCATCTGTGGGCCGCATGTGACGGGTGATATGGTGCGCCGGAATTCTCTTGTGCAGGGCCCCCACACGAAAGCCTTGAGACAATCCATGAACGACATAACGGCGGAATCTCCCGCGAACTCTTTTGTCCCGGGCGGCCGCCGTCGGCACCGCAAGGCCAAGCAGAGCGGTACCGGTGTCCGGCGGGCGATCGTGCTCGCGCTGGCCGTACCCGTCACGTCCGCCGCTCTGGCCGGCCCCTCGGCGTTCGCCGCCGAGAAGGGCATCGGCGCGACGGCCAAGGACACCGCACCGGGCCAGGACCTCGACGCGGACGACCAGCAGATGGTCACGAATCTGGACACCCGGGTGCTCGACCGGCGCCTGGGTGCCGACGTCAGCGGTGTGGTCCTCGACGCCGAGTCGGACAACACGCTGTGGGACCACAACGGGGCGACGGCGCTGATGCCGGCGTCCAACGTCAAGCTCGCCACGTCGACCGCGGCCCTCACGGTGCTCGGCCCCGACCACCGGTTCACCACGAAGGTCGTCTATGGCAGCGGCACCCTCACCCTCGTCGGGGGCGGTGACCGTACGTTGACCACCGCCGACCTCGCCGAGCTGGCGAACACCGCGGTCGCGGGGCTCAAGGCCGCGGGCCTGACGTCGGTGAAGGTCGCCGTGGACGACAGCCTCTTCCCCGAACCGACCCTGGCCAACGGCTGGAACACCGGCTACTACCCCGACTCGGTCGCCCCGGTGCGGGCGCTGGTCGTCGACGGGCACGGTGTGCAGGACACGTCCCTCGACGCCGGGCAGGTCTTCGCCCAGCAGCTCACCACGGCCGGCGTCACGGTCGACGGCACCGTCACCCGCGCCGCGGCGAACAAGAGCGACGTGCCGGTCGCCCGGCACATGTCGGCGCCGCTGTCGGACATCGTCCACACGATGCTCAAGACCAGCGACAACAACATCGCCGAGACCCTGCTGCGGATGACCGCCCTCGGCGCGGGCCGCCCGGCCACCTTCGAGGACGGCACGGAGGTCGTGCGGCAGGTGCTGAGCCTGCGGTACGGGGTGTCGCTCGACCACTTCGAGATGCACGACGGCAGCGGCCTGTCGCGGGCCGACCGCATCCCGGCCGCCACCCTCGCGGAGATCCTCGAACTGCTGACGGAACCCCGCTACGCCCACACCCTCGGCTCGGTCCTCGACGGCCTGCCCGTCTCCGGTGAGGCCGGCGGCACCCTCGGCCCGGAGTGGGGCCGCTTCGACGACGTGAACTCCACGTGCGCGGTCGGCAAGGTGCACGCGAAGACCGGCACCCTCACCGGCGCCATCGCCCTGAGCGGCCTGACGCAGGGCAAGGACGGCAAGTGGAAGGTCTTCTCCTTCGTCGAGAACGGCTCCACGGCCAACCCGAACGACATCAAGGACGCCATGGACGGCCTCGCCGCGACCGTCAACGGCTGCTGGGCGTAGCGAGAGGGCCGGCTCCAACAGGCGCCGACCCTTTCCTGATGTGATCCATACCACAATGAAACGGTGCCGTTTCGATGGCCTCCGAAGGCTACTCTGGCCAGCAAGTGAACGAAACCGTTTCGTTCATAAGAGGCGTTCGCCCCCACCGCATGGAGAACGACAGCCATGGCCTCCGTACTCATCGTGAACGACCAGTCCCTCCAACGCCTCGGCCTGCGCATGCTGCTGGCCGCCGAGCCCGACCTGACCGTCGTGGGCGACACGGCGAGCGGCGCCGAAGCGGTCCGTATGAGCGTCGAGCTCCGACCTGACATCGTCCTGATGGGCGGCCACCGTCCCGAGTCCGACGACATCGAGACCATCCGCCGCATCGCACGCCCCTCGCACCTCACGCCGGTCCGCGGCCCCGCGGAGCCGGGTGGGCATCAGCCGCGGGTGCTGGTCCTGACCTCCACCCACGAGGAGGCGTATGCCTACGCCGCGCTGCGCGCGGGCGCCGGCGGATTCCTCCTCGAGGACGCCACCTCCGACGAACTGACCGCTGCGATACGCGTCGTGGCCGCCGGCGACGCCGTCATCACCCCCGAACTGACCCGCGCCCTCATCGACACCGTCCGCCAGGAGCGCGCGCCGCGGCCCCGCGAACGGGCGATCGGGCTCGACACCTTCACCGAGCGCGAACACGATGTCCTCGTCGCCGTCGCCTCCGGCTGGTCCAACGCGGAGATCGGCGCACGGCTGTCCATCGCCCCGACCACCGTCAAGTCGCACGTCAGCCACATCCTCGCCAAGATCGGCGCCCACGCCCGCGTCCAGGCAGTCGCCTTCGCATACGAGTACGGCCTGGTGCACCCGGCGGCCTGACCCGCCGACAGCCTGAGCCGACGCCCGGGCAGGCCGTCCGTCAGGTCCGCTCGGCCGTGGTGCCGCGGAGGACCAGGCGGGGGGGTGAGGACGACCTCTCGGGGTTCGGTGCGGCCCTGGTCCACGCGTTCCACCGCGGCGGTCACCGCGTAGCGGGCCTGTTCGCGGGCGCCCTGGCTGACGGTCGTCGGGTTGAAGCAGCTCGGCCGGGAAGTCGTGTCGTCGTCGTGGCCGGCCACGGGGAACTGTCCCGGGACGGCGACGCCCGCGCGGGCCAGGCGGCGAGGACACCGATCGCGGACTGGTCGTCGAAGGAGACGACGGCCGCGGGCAGGTCGCCGCCGTCGAGCATCTGGTGCGCCCGTTCGCCGGCCGCCTCGGTGTGCTCACGTGCAGCACCCGGATGTGGGCGTCGAGGCCGCGGCGGCGCATCGCCGTGCGGTGCTCTGCCCGGGCGCCGGCATCCGCGGTGCGCTCGACACGTCGTTCACCCGTGTCCCCGCCGACGCGGACGGCAAGGCGCCCACCGGCTACGGCTTCTGGTGCAACGCGTGGCCGGAGAACCCGGCGTGGAAGTTCGTCGCCGTCGGCCTCGGCAACGACGTGCCGTTCTGGACGGAGTTCCTGCGCGCCCTCGCCGAGATCGACCCGGACATGGCCGTGCACGTCGAGCACCGAGGACGCCGCCTACTCCCGGACCGAAGGACTCTCCCTGGCGGCCAGGGGCCCGCACAACGCCGCGTCCGCGATCTGACCCCGTACCCCGTACCCCGTACCCCGTACCCACGTGGCCCCGTACCCGCTCGCCGGGTAGGGGGCGACGTCGTGCGGCGAGCAGTCGTCTAGTCGCGGGCGCGCTGGTGGACGCGGGCCAGGAGCAGGTTGGGGTCCTGCCGGGTGAAGTACGCGGCGCTGGGGACGTAGACGGTCCGGCCGCGGACGGCCACGGAGGTGGGGTTGGACAGCCCGTCCTCGCGGGTGAGGACCACCCGGTGGGTGCCGTCCCGGCGGATCAGGGCGACCTCGCTGCCGCCGATCAGGGCGGCGAGAGCCGTGTCGCGGTGCCGCTCGACGAACCCGAAGTCGTCGATCGCGGCGAGGCCCCTCGCCCGGGTCTCGATCGCCCCGGCGGAGCCGTTCCGGCACACGGGGATGCGCAGCAGCGTCCCGGCGTTGGAGTTGGACACCCACACGGCGTCGCGGTGGAACCGGAGGCCGTTGGCTCCGACGCGGGCCGCGGGCGGCGCGTTGCGCGGCTCGAGCTCGGCTCCCATGGCCCACGCCGTGGGTTGGCCGCCCGAGCGCGGGACGCGCCAGACGATGCCCAGCACCGAGTCCGCGGCGTAGAGCACGCCCCGGCGCTCGTCGAGGGCGAGGCCGTTGGGGAAGCCGTTCGGCGGCAGCTGCGCGATCTGCCGGGGTGCGCTGCCGGGGGCGATGCGCCAGATGCCGGTCGCACTGGTGCCGGTGGCGTAGTTGACGTAGAGGGTGCCGTCCTCCGCACGGGCGATGCCGAGGACGACGGCCGCGCCGGTGACGGGGGTTCTCGGGTTCGCCACGGCGGGCAGGGTCGCGATGATCCTTGTCCGCCCGTTCCGGGTGACGTTGGCGACCTGCCGGGCGCTCGCGAACGTCAGGTCGGCGGAACCGTCGGGTTCGAGCGCGATGTTCTCGGGTGTCTGGCCCTGGGCGAGGTCGAAGTGGGCGACGACGCGCGGGTCGGAGACGGTCGGCTCGCCGCCCGCGGCGGGAGCCGAGGCGAGCAGGCCGAGGGCGAGAGCGGCGGCGGTGACGCCCGCCAGGCGTGGGAGTCGGGGCATGGACCTCTGGACCTCTCCGTGAGGGGAGCGGGGAAGCGCCGCCGTGCGGCGGCCAGACGACCATGACCGTGCCCCGGCGGTGGCCGCCGCCGTCGCGGCCGGGAGATCGCCCACGTGGCCCAGGGCATGGACCCGCCTGCCGCTCACGCGGGTGACACGGCGTGCAGCAGACTGTGCCGTGCAGACGGACACTCACCCAGAAGGAAGCACAGCGTGATCATCTTCGGCACCAAGGGATACCTCTACCAACTGGCGATACTGACGCTGCTGTGCGGCCGCTGCGGAAACCCCGCCGCGCACACGCTCAGGAAGCGGGTCACCAAGTTCACACTGTTCTTCGTGCCGCTGTTCCCGATCTCGACGAAGTACGCGACGCAGTGCACGTTCTGCGGCGCCGAACAGAAGGTGACGAAGGAACAGGCGGACCAGCTGCTCGCGCAGGGCGCGGGCGGCGTCGGCGGCCAGCCGTACGGGCAGCCTCAGCAGCAGCCGCACCAGTACTGACGGTTCCCGCCGTTGCCACGGCTCACCGGGTGAGTCCGGCCCTGTCGCAGGCGGCCCGGAGTTCACGGGTGCAGATCTGGCCGACGGTGTACACACCGTCGGCGACGAGGGTCGGGCCGATGTCGTGGGCCGTGACCCCGGTCGGGGTGAGCAGGACGGACGGGATGTTCTCGGTGGTGGGGCTGTCGGTGGTCGTCGTGGCGGTGTCGCGGGCATCCTCGCCGCGTCCGACGGCGACGGCCATGGCGGCGACGGCGGCGGCCTCCTTCTCGAACGGCTTGTACACCGTCATGTACTGCTCGCCCTTGACGATGCGCCGCACGGCGTCGAGGTCGGCGTCCTGACCGGTGACGGGCGGGAACTTCTCGACGCCGGCGCTCTTGAGGGCGGCGACGACGCCCGCGGCGATCGAGTCGTTGGCCGCGAGGACGCCGTCGATCCGGTCCGGGCCGAGGGCCGCGATGGCGGCGGACATGTTGGCGTGGGCGTTCTGTGTGCTCCAGTCCTGGGTGTCGTAGGACCGGCCGATCCTCACCTTGCCGGCGAGGACGGACAGCGCGCCCTTGCGGTACCAGGCCGCGTTGGGGCTGGTCGGGTCGCCGTTCACCATGACGATGTTCGCGCGCCGGGGGCCCTCCCCCATGGCCTTCAGGAGTGCCTCGCCCTGGAGCCGGCCGACCTTGCGGCCGTCGAAACTGACGTAGCCGGCGATCGGGCCTTCGGCGAGGCGGTCGTAGGCGAGCACCGGGACACCCGCCCGGCGGGCCTCCTGGATCGAGGAGCGCAGCGCCCGGGTGTCGGCGGCGTCCAGGATGAGGACCTTGGCCCCCTTGGTGACCATGGAGACCAGCTGCCCGCGCTGCCGGGTCACGTCGTTCTCGGCGTTGGCGTACTCCAGCGTGCAGGTGGGGCACAGCTTCTTCACCTGAGCCTCGATCAGCGGTCGGTCGGAGTGTTCCCAGCGGGGGACGGCGCGGCTCGGCAGCAGCAGGCCGACGGTGAAGCCCTCACCGGCCGCCTTGTGCTCTCCTCCGCAGGCGAGCGGGGGCACGGTCATGAGTGCCGCGGCGATCACCGCGACGACGTGCCGACGACGGATTCTCATGGCGATCCCCCCGGTACGGCGATCTCGCTCCACACCTGTTTGCCGCCGGCCACGGGGACCGAGCCGAAGGACTCCGACATCGCCTCGACCAGCAGCAGGCCCCGGCCGCCGGTCGACTCCCAGTCGACGATGACCGGCTTGGCGGGCGCGCGTGGGGAGGCGTCGCTCACGCCGACGCGCACCAGGTCCCCGCGCAGGACCAGGTCGAGCCTGACGGGGCCCTGGGTGTGCACCAGGGCGTTGGTGACGAGTTCGGAGACGACGAGCAGTACGGCGTCGGCCGCCTCCTGGACCTGCCAGCGGCGCAGGGTGCGCGCGGTGAAGCGGCGGGCGTGCATGACGGCGTCGGGCAGCCGCCACACCATCCAGCCGGCCCGGATCGGGCGGGTCTTCATGCCGTCGTAGCGCAGGAGCAGCAGCGCCACGTCGTCCTCACGGCGGCCGACGTCGCCGAGGAGTTCGTCGGCCATCCTGCCCGGGTCCTCGGGGTCGGCCGCGGCGAGTGCGACGCGCGTGCGGCGCATGCCCTCGTCCAGGGGCAGGTCGGAGGCCTCGACCAGGCCGTCGGTGACCAGGGCGAGGACCGTGCCGGGGGACAGTTCGACGGACGTCATGGGGAACTCCGCCTCCGCGAGGATGCCCAGCGGGGGCCCGCCCGTGACCTCGACCTCCTCGGTGGTTCCGTCGGGAAGCCGCAGCAGGGGGGCGAGGTGGCCGGCCCGGACGAACAGGATGTTGCCCTCCTCCATGTCCAGTTCGGCGTAGCAGCAGGTGGCGAACAGGTCGGTCTCCATGGCGACGAGGAGCCGGTTGGCGTGGGAGACGACCACGTCGGGCGGGTGGCCCTCCATGGCGTAGGCCCGGACCGCCGTGCGCATCTGTCCCATGATCGTCGCGGCTCCGGCGCTGTGTCCCTGGACGTCCCCGATGACCAGGGCCACCCGGTCCTCGGAGAGGGCGATGACGTCGTACCAGTCGCCGCCCACCTGGAGGCCTCGTCTGGCGGGCAGATAGCGGGCGACGGCGGTGCCGCCGGGCAGTTCGGGCAGGCGGCGGGGCAGCAGGCTGCGCTGGAGCATCGTCGCGAGTTCCTGCTCGGCGTCGTGCGCGTGGGCGCGTTTGAGGGCCTGGCCGACGAGGGCGGCGGTCGCGGTGAGCAGGGACCGTTCCTCGGGGACGAACTCGTGCGGCCCGTCCCAGCCGACCAGGCACACCCCGGCGACCTGGCCCTTGGCGGGGAGCGGCAGGACGGCGAGGCCGCCGTCGCCGATGCCGGCCAGGCCGGGTTCGAGGTCGGTGCCGGCGGGCCACAGGTCCATCCGGCCGTCCCGCAGAGCCGCCTGGAGGGTGGGCAGGGTGCGCAGCGGCGCGTCGGGCCATTCGGTGCGCCATTCGCTCCGCCAGACCTGCGGCCAGGCGGTGGGCTGGGGTGGGTCGAGGACGGTGACCATGAGCCGGTCGTCCTGTAGCGCGGCGAGGGCCACCCGGTCGGCGGCCAGCGGCTCGCGCAGGGCGGAGACCACCACGCGGCCGACGTCCCGGACGGTCGCGGCGTCGTCGAGGGCGGCGGTCAGCCACTGGATCCGGGCGACGTCGTCGCTGCCGCGGCGCAGGACCGGGGTCGCCGTCACCACGCCGAGCACCTGTTCCGGCACCTCGCCGACGGGGGCCTGTGCCCGGCAGCTCAGGCTCAGCCAGCGCATCTCGCCGGTGGGGCCGCGGACCCGGAACTCCAGGTCGCGTCGGACGGAGGCCTGGGCGGACGGCTCCAGGACCGACATCAGGGCGTGCATGTCCTCCGGGAGGGCGTGGGCGAGCAGGGTGTCGACCTTGCCGTCGAAGTCGTCCGGGGTGATGCCGACCAGTTCGAGCAGCGTGTCGTCGGCCTCGATGAGGCCGGTGTCCGGGAAGAGGACGAACGAGCCGACGCGCAGGCTGCGCAGCGCGGGCCCGAGCAGCGGCGTGGGCCGCGGCGGGTCCTCGCCCGGTCGCAGGAGCGCGGCGACCGCGTCGGCGTAGCGCTCCAGGAACCGGCGTTGCTCGGTCTCGAAGCCGTCCGCCGAGGACCCCATGACGAGGAGGCAGCCCAGCCGTCCGCCCTCCGGGCCGAGCGGCAGCGCGGCGAGCGGGGTGTCGGCGGCGAGCCAGAGGGGGCGGTCGGTGCGCACGGCGCGAGCCGGGGGTGAGTCACCGGACAGAGGCAGGCGCTCCGGCGGCGCCGAACCGGAAGGATTGCCTCCGGACGTGTCCACCAGCCGAAGCTCTTCATTGCCGGCGTCGGGTGCGTAGACCGCTGCCAGTGTCGCTCCGGCGAAGGTCAGGGCCCGATCGAGGCATGTCCGCAACGTACCTCCCGTCCTGCCGCAGGTGCCGACAGGTTGAGATCGAGGCACCTACCCACCAGAATCGCATATAAGGATCAACCGAACACATCCACCACATATCCACCTTATTGTCGTCTACGGCAGGTATCACCCATGAAGGCCTGCATTCGGGACACGGCCGCCACCGTGACCGCGGTCTCCGCCGCAGTCGTGCTGGCGGCCTGCGGGGCGGACACCGGGAACGATCCCGACGGGGCGAACGGACCGCGTATCGGTCTGCTCCTGCCGGACGCCACCACGGCACGCTGGGAGGCGCAGGACAGGCCCCTGTTGGAGAAGAGGATCAGGGAACTGTGCGACACCTGCGCGGTCGAGCACGCCAACGCCAAGGGCGACGTGGCCCTCCAGCAGGAACAGATGGAGTCGATGATCACCAAGGGTGTCGACGTGATCGTGCTGGTGGCCGTGGACGCCAGGTCGCTTCGCCCCACGGTCGTCAAGGCCCACGGGGCGGACATCCCCGTCATCGCCTACGACCGGCTCGCCGAGGGCCCGATCTCGGGGTACGTCTCCTTCGACGGCGTGGAGGTCGGCCGGCTCCAGGGCCGGGCGCTGCTGCAGGCGATGGGCGACAAGGTGCCGGGCGCCGAGATCGTCATGATGAACGGCGACCCCAGCGACCCGAACGCGAAGTCGTTCAAGGAGGGCGCGCTGTCCGTGCTCGCCGGGAAGGTGAAGATCGGCAAGGCCTACGACACCCCCCAGTGGCGGGCCGAGACCGCGCACATGAACATGTCCGGGGCCCTCGCGGCCCTCGGCGCGGACTCGATCGACGGGGTCTACGCGGCCAACGACGGCCTCGCCGGCGGGAGCATCTCCGCCCTCAAGGCGAACAAGGTCACCCCGCTGCCTCCGGTCACCGGGCAGGACGCCGAGCTCCCGGCCCTGCGGCGCATCGTCGTCGGCGACCAGTACATGACCGTCTTCAAGCCGTTCGGGCCCGAGGCCGCCGCGGGCGGCGCCATGGCGGTGGCCGCGGCCCGCGGGCAGAGCCTGGGGAAGGTGGCCACGGGCCAGGTGCCGACGCGCGGCGGGGAGGCGGTCGCCGCGGTCCTGCTCACCCCCGTCTCGGTGACCGTCGGCAACATCCGGGACACGGTGGTGAAGGACGGCCTGCACACCGTCCAGCAGATCTGCACCCCCCAGCTCCGGGCCGCCTGCGCGAAGGCCGGGCTGACCTGACGGCGTGACGACCGGACGCCGCATCGACCTGACCCCCCGAGAAGGAGTTGGTTTCCGTGCCGGATCCCCCGTTGCTGGCGTTGCGCGGTGTGTGCAAGCGCTTCGGCGTCGTCGAGGTCCTCACGGACATCGAGCTGGAGATCCACTCCGGGCAGGTCGTCGCCCTCCTCGGGGACAACGGCGCGGGCAAGTCCACTCTGGTCAAGGTGATCTCCGGGGTCGCCCCCGCCGAGAAGGGCGTCATCGAGTGGAAGGGCCGGCCGGTCCACATCAGACGCCCGCACGACGCCCGGGACCTCGGCATCGCCGCCGTCTTCCAGGACCTGGCGCTGTGCGGGAACCTCGACGTCGTCGGGAACCTGTTCCTCGGGCGGGAGATCGGCAGGTTCGGGTTCCTCGACGAGGTGGAGATGGAGCGCCGCACCAGGCAGCTGCTGGAACGCCTGACCAGGCGCCTGCCCGATCTGCGCGGCCCCGTCGTCTCCCTCTCCAGCGGCCAGCGGCAGACGGTCGCCATCGCCCGCTCGCTCCTCGGCGAACCGCGGGTCCTCCTGTTGGACGAACCCACCGCCGCACTGGGCATCGAGCAGACCAACGAGGTCCTTGACCTGGTCGACCGGCTGCGGGACCGCGGTCTGGGCGTGCTGCTCATCAGCCACAACATGGGCGACGTGAAGGCCCTCGCGGACCGCGCCGCGGTGCTGCGCCTGGGCCGCAACAACGGCTTCTTCGACGTGAACACCGCGTCGCAGGAGCAGATCATCTCGTCCATCACCGGCGCCACGGAGAACGTGCCGCGTCGGCCGGCCGGCCGGGAGACGGGGTGGTGACCCCGATGCGAGCCGTCGTGCAGGCCGTGGAAAGCGGCGTCGCGGCCTTCCGGCGCAAGCTGAGCGCCGGGGAGCTGGGTTCGCTGCCCGTCGTGCTCGTCCTGGCCGTCGTCTGGATCACCTTCCAGTCCCTGAACGAGAACTTCCTCTCGCCGCGGAACCTCTCCAACCTCAGCGTGGACATCGTGGGCACGGGGCTGATCGCGGTCGGCATCGTCTTCGTGCTGCTGCTCGGCGAGCTCGACCTGTCCGTCGGCTCGATCAGCGGCCTGGCGGCGGCCGTCTTCGCCGTGCTGAACGTGAACAACGGGGTCCCGGAGTGGCTCGCGCTCATCGTCGCGGTGCTCGCGGGCACCGTCGCGGGAACCGTTCAGGGCTACTCCATCGCCAGAACGCGGGTGCCGGCGTTCGTCGTCACGCTCGCCGGGCTGCTCACCTGGAACGGGCTCATGCTCGCCGTCCTCGGGGACAGTGGCACCGTCAACCTCGACGAGGAGGGGCTGATCGCCAAGCTGACCAGCTACTACTTCACCGATGACGCCGTCGCCTACGCCCTGGCGGCGCTCGCCGCGGGCGCGGTCTTCCTCACGCTGGACCGCGACCGGCGGCGCCGCAGGGCCGTCGGCATGCCGCACCGCTCGCTGCGCGCCATCGTGGTGCGCTCTGTGGGGCTCGCGGTGATCGCGTTCACCGTCGCATATCTGCTCAACCGCTTCCAGGGGCTGCCGCTCGCCCTGCTGATCTTCCTCGTGGTGGTGGCCGGCCTCGACGTCATGCTCCGCCGCACGCGCTACGGACGGCGGATCTACGCCCTCGGCGGCAGCGTCGAGGCGGCCCGCCGCGCCAGCCTCAGCGTGACGGGGGTGCAGACCGCGGTGCTCGCGGTCTCGGGCACGATGGCCGCGATCGGCGGCCTGTTCCTGGCCTCGCGCATCACCTCGGTGAGCCAGAGCTCGGGCTCCGGGGTGCTGCTGGTCAACGCCATCGCGGCGGCCGTGATCGGCGGTACGAGTCTGTTCGGCGGGCGCGGTACGACCTGGTCGGCGGTGCTGGGCATGCTCGTCATCCAGTCGATCGCCTCCGGCATGGCGATCACGGACACTCCCCCGGCCGTCCAGTTCGTGATCACGGGCGGGGTGCTGTTCGCCGCGGTGGTCATCGACTCGCTGTCGCGACGCTCCCAGGAGGCGCACGGACGGGCCTGACGCGGTGCTCGTCGGCCTCCTGCGGCTCGCCCTCCACTCGAGTGTCCCGTAGTGACCGCACAGGCCGAGGACTTTGGTTAAAGTTGCACCACTTTTGAACGCGGCCCCGCCGACGCGTCGTAGTGAGGGGTACCGGCGCGTCACGCGCGAGACGTTCCAGCGGCGATAGGACGACCTTGCCGAACAACTCACCCACGGCGGAGGGACGGAGAAAGTCCCTCACCCGCAACTGGCCAGTGGGCAGGCGGCTCCGTGCCGTCCTGCTGATCCCGGTGCTCGTCGCCCTCGTGCTCGGGGGCGTGCGGGTGAAACGTTCGGTGGACACCTGGCAGGACGCCGACGACGCGGTCCGCGTGGCCGAACTGGTGACGGCGGCGAACAAGTACGCCAGTGACGCGATCAACGAGCGCGATGTGTCGGTCATCCCGCTGGTCAAGGACAAGAAGGCGTCGGACGCGGTCGTTCAGGCCCGGAAGATCACCGACGCGGACGCGAAGGCGTTCGACGCGGCGGTCGCCCGTATGCCGAAGACCGCCGGCCTCCTGCGGCGTGTGCAACTGGTGCGCAGCGGGGAGAAGCAGCTCGCCACCCTGCGGGCCAACGCGTTCACGTCCCGGACGTCCGGGGTGCAGACGGAGGAGAGCTACCACACCGTCCAGCACCCCCTGATGGAGATCTCGAACGAGCTGGGCTTCGGCAGCAGCAACCAGGCGAGCTTCGGCCGGACCCTCTACGCCGTGTCCCTGACGCAGGCGGCCGAGTCCCTGATCCGGTCCATCGGCACGCACCTGCTGGTGGAGGACCGCGCCGGCCTCGCCCAGGGCGAACTCCAGGCCCAGCTCGCCTCCTTCCGCTCATACGCCTATCTCGAACAGGTGGGGCTCCAGGAGTACGCGGGCGCCGGCACCACCGAGGACATGGCACGGCTCCAGAAGGCGCTGGCCGCCGCCCAGGCGCGCGGCAAGGAGCAGACCGCCCAGGCCGCGGCGAAGGCCGAGGCCGCGGGGCAGACGTTCGTCACCCCGCCCGGCATCGACGAGATGATCACCGAGATCTCCACCGGGAAGCCGGCCGCGGAACTCGCCGCGCGGGGCATCACGCCCGAGTCGTTCTTCGCCGCGTCCACGCTGGGCTTCGACGCCTATCGGGGCATCCAGGTGAACCTCACCGACGCCGCGCTCGCAAGCGCGCACGACATCGCCGACGACGCTCGCCGCGACGCCATCACCAACGCCGCGCTCGTCCTCGCCTCGGTGCTCGCCGCCTTCCTGCTCGCCGCCTGGGTGGCCCGCACGATGAGCACCGGCATGCGCCGCCTCAGCGCCTCCGCCATCGAGATCGCCGGGCAGCGGCTTCCGACGATGATCGACCGGATGTCCCAGGCCGACCCCGGCCAGGTGGACACCCGGGTCTCCCCGATCCCGATCGACACCACCGACGAGATCGGCGAGGTCGCCCGGGCCTTCGACCACGTCCACCGCGAGGCCGTCCGGCTCGCCGCGGAGCAGGCCCTGCTGCGGGGCAACATCAACGCGATCTTCACCAACCTCTCGCGCCGCAGCCAGTCCCTGATCGAACGTCAACTGGCGCTGATCACCAGCCTGGAGGACAACGAGGCCGACCCGGAGCAGCTGGAGAACCTCTTCCGTCTGGACCACCTCGCGACCCGCATGCGCCGCAACGGCGAGAACCTCCTGGTGCTGGGCGGCGAGAAGCCCGCCCAGCAGTGGGACCGGCCGCTTCCGCTGGTCGACGTGATCCGCGCGGCCTCCTCGGAGGTGGAGCAGTACGAGCGCATCCGTTTCTCCGGCATCCCGGAGGCCCACATCCACGGCCGGGCCGTGACCGACCTCGTCCATCTGCTCGCCGAACTGCTGGAGAACGCCACCGCGTTCTCCTCCCCGCGCTCGGAGGTGCGGGTGACCGCGGTCCGGCTCCCCGACGGGCGGATCATGGTGGAGATCCACGACGAGGGCATCGGGCTGGAGGCGGACGACTTCGCGATGCTCAACCACAAGCTGGCCAACCCGCCGACCGTCGACGTCGACATCTCCCAGCACATGGGGCTGTTCGTGGTCGGCAGACTCGCCGAACGACACGGCATCCGCGTCCAGTTGCGGCCGTCCGGCGAGCGATCCGGCACGACGTCCCTCGTCATGCTGCCCGACACGGTCGCTCATCGCTCGCCGGACGCCCAGCCCGACTCCGACACGCTGGCCCTGGCCCTGGTCAAGAGCGTCCCGGAGTCCCGGCACGCGGACGGCATGGCCTCTTTCGGCGGCCCGGACTCCGGTGACGCCTTCACGGACTACGAGGCCTGGCAGGAGGACAACTCGGCGAAGACCCGGCCCGCCGAGGAGCCCCCGGCCCCGGAGGCCCGCCACCGACCGCTCTCCCGACGGGGCCCCGGGGGCCGCGGCCGCCGTTCCCGGTAGCTGTCATACGCGATGCCCCACCGGAAGAGTCCGGCGGGGCATCGCGTATGCCATCAGTGGCTAGTCGACGGCTCCTTCGTCGAGGACGACGACGACCGATCCCGACCCCTCGGCCAGATAGTCGTGGTCCGGAAAGTAGTCCACGTGAAGGTGGTCGTCCTGATCCGCCTCCGAAGCGAAGCCCTCGATGTTGTCGGCGAGGAGAGCCAAAGCCTCCGGTCCGCCTCGAACTTCGACGGCCTCACTGTCTCCGGACGACGAGATCAGGATCTTCCCGCTGCCCAGCTGACATCTCATCCACGACAACGACCTGCTGTACGGGAACGGATCCGAGACCTTCTCCAGGGAGATCTCGCCCTGCCCGCTCCGCAACTCCCGCCCCAGGGCAAGCAGTTCGGAGCGGGTTCCGGAGAGCTCCAATTCCCCGGTCGAGTCACCGCGCAAGACCTTCACCATCACGCCTTTCGATCGTCTCGTCACCTACGGCCAGTAGTCGCCGGACCGGATCGTGGAGGGATCGATGGCCGTGTGCGGATCCTTGAGCGGGCCGCTCTTGACCGTCTGTCCGTTGATCTGGGTCTCCAGGTTCAGGTGCGGGCCCAGTTTCTGGACGTGCGGGCTACCGGGGTTCACATCGAACCTGGCGATCTTCCGGACCATGTTCCCGGACGCGTCAGTCGTCACGCTCATGAACTGGACTCCGCCGCTGCCGGACCGCACCACCGTCGCGTTGTCACCGACGTGTGCCACGGCACGGTTGATGGCCTCATCCATCGAGATGCTGCAGTTGTGGACCAGGACCGGCGTGGCGCCTGCCAGCACATAGTACGTGTGGAGGTCCGCGATGGTGAGGTTGTACATGTCAGCCACGCCGGGGCGGGGCAGCACGCCGCCCAGCGTGACCCGGCTGTCGTCGGCGGCCTTGAGGGTGTGGCCCGGGGTGAGCCGGCCGGCCTCGACCCAGGTGTGGACCGTGTCGTCCCAGAAGGGGTGGTGAGAGGTGGTGTGGATCGTGACGGCCTTGCCGTCCGGGCCGCGGACCTCGAGGTCGACGAGGTCGTTGTCGCGGTTCAGGAGTTCGGCCGTCACCGCACGCGGACCGCGTTTGCCGGTCTTGGGGTCCGTGGCGACGACCTTGTCGCCGATCCTGACGTCGACGATGGGTTTGGTGGTGCCGTCGGCCATGAGGACTTCGGTGCGCGGGTCGAAGCTGTTCCGGCAGCCGCCGGCCACCTTGGTCTCGGCTCCCGCGGCACCGCCGAGATAGGCCAGGAACAACTCGTTGGTGATGCCCTCTATGACCCGGCCACGCGCCACTTCCTTGGCCTCGTCCACACACTGGCTGGCGTGGTAGACGCAGTAGGTGGCCGCGATCTCCTTGGCCGTCTCGGCGTCGGCGTCGTCACCCTTGTGCAGCACGTAGAGGTAGGCCTGACGGCATCCCTCGCGCCCGTAGCAGGCGGAGCCCGCCTTGGACGACTCGTAGACCGGGTTGTACCAGAACTCGTCCGTGAACTCCCCGTCCATCATGCTCGCCCAGTAGTTCTGGAGCTTGTCGATGTCGTTCGTGACGGGGGTGTTCGTCGCCACCCAGTGCTTCTTCGCCGCGTGGGCGCGCTTGTAGATGTTGCCGCGGTGGTAGTCGGACGTGCCCGTCTTCGCGTCGTAGCCGACTTCCTGCTGCTCGTGCTTGCTGCAGTACTTGACGTCGTACTGGCAGGAGTTGGGCCGGGAGCCGATCTCCGTGCCGGCCGGGTCGGAGTAGGTGAGGGGGTTGTTGTTGGCGTAGGTGTAGCCGTTCATCTGCTGCGGGTCGGTGGCCGTGAAGACCGGGTCGACCGACAGGAAACGGCCGGTGGCGGGGTCGTACTCACGGGCGCCGAGGTGGGTCAGGCCCGTGGCGGTGTCGACGGTGCCGCCGACGAAGCCCTTGGTGCCGGTCCACGGGGTCGACTCGGTGCCGCGCGATCCGCCGAACGGCAGGGTGCGGCGCTGGGTCAGCGCCTGGCTGTCGGCGTTGACGGACAGCTGGGCGGTGCCGTGGTGGTCGGCCAGGGTGAAGGAGATGGTTCCGTCGTTGGCCTGGACGGCCTGGTGGCCGCCGCCGAGGTCGAAGTAGCGGGTGCCCTTGGCGGTGGTGGCGCCCTTGGCCAGGGTGATCTCCGTGGCGCCGAGGTAGAGCGTGGTCTCGGTCGGGGTGCGGCCGATCAGCCGGTTGCCGTCGGCGTCGTAGAGGTAGTCGGTGACCTTGTCGCTGCCGCCCTCCACCGGCTGGGTGACCTTGGCCAGATGGCCCTCGGCGTCCCAGTCCAGGGTCTGCGAGGTGCCGTTGCCCAGCTGCCGGGTGTGGGTGTAGCCGCCGACGTCATAGGTGAAGCTGTCGGTGGACTTGACCGTGCCGGTGGTGGTGTCCACCGAGCCCAGCGTGTGCGGCCGGACCGCGCCCGGGTCGGGGTAGTGGTAGCTCCGGCTGGTGTCCGAGGCGCCGGACGCGGTGGCGTGCTGGGTCTCGGAGAGCCGGTTGCCGACCTTGTCGTAGGTGTACGAGGTCCAGTAGGGGGCCGGGCCGCCCAGTGCGCTGGTGGAAGGGGTGGCGGCACAGCTGGTGGTCGACTGGGCCCAGGCCTCGGTCGTCCGGCCGAGGTAGTCGTAGCCGAAGCACTGGTTGTCGGTGCCGGAGCGGGAGGTGTCCGAGACGGACAGCACGTTGCCCGCCTCGTCGTAGGAGTAGGTGTTGTACTGGTCCACGCCCGCGACGTCCTGACGGTCCACCCGTGAGGTGGCCAGCCGCTGGGTGCCCCACTGGTAGGTGTTGGTCTCGTACGTCGTCTTGCCGCCGTTCGCGGCCAGCGCGTACTGCAGCGGTTTGCCGGTGAGGCTGTAGCTGGTGCTCGCGGTCAGGTTCTGCGGGCCGCTGATCCCGACGGGCCGCAGGGTGGCGTCCTCGTAGGTGTAGGCGACGGTGTTGGCGGCCAGGTCACCGGCCTTGGGATAGCCGACGCCCTGGACCGTGCCCGAGGCGTTGTAGCTGGTCGTCGACAGGTAGGTGCCGGCCAGCGTGCCCTCGGCGGAGGGGATGGTCACCGAGGTGCGCAGGGACCGGTACAGCCGGTCGTAGGCCACGATGCTCGTCTTGTACTCCTGGGTGCCGACGTAACGCGAGCTGGACGCGAGGTGGCCCTTGGCTCCGCTGATGGTGTCGTAGACCCACTTGGCGCGCAGGGCGCCGGTCGAGGAGGTGTCGCGCAACTCGGTCTTGCGGCCCAGACCGTCGTAGGTGTAGGCGAGGACGGCTCCGCGGGCGTCCTTGGAGCTGGTCATCTGGGCACGGTCGTCGTACTCGTTGTGGGCGGCGCCCTTGTCCGGGTCGGTGGTGTCGGTGAGCCGGCCCATCAGGTCGTACGTCCACGTCCAGGCGTTGCCCGCCGGGTCGGTGACCCGCGTCAGCTCACCGCGCGGCGAGTAGCCGTACGACGTGGTGTCATAGGCGGCGTCGGCGTCCCGGGCGTGCAGCAGGCGCAGTTCGGTGGTGTGGCCGCGGGCGTCGGTGACGGTCGTCTGCGCGGCGCCGCCGACCGGCGGGATGACCGTGGTGCGGTCGCCGCCGTAGATGGTCTTCGTGACGCCGAGGACCGCTCCGCCGTCGCCGTTGCCGGCGATCTGCCTCAGCTCGGTCGCCCGGCCCAGACCGTCGTAGGTGTATCGGCTCTGGGTCTCCACGCTCAGCGCGTCCGCGGGCTTGAACAGGGTCGTGGAGGGAGCGGTGGTGTCGGTGTAGTAGGTGGCGAACTCCTTTGCGGTCAGGCCGCGTTCGTCGTAGAAGGTGTCCGACAGCAGCGTCCCGCCCTTCGGGCCGGGGGCCTGGGTCTGCCGGGCGCGCAGGAAGCCGTCGTAGAAGGCGTACGTGGTGTCCTGCGCACCCGAGTTGCCGATGGTCTTCGTGCCGACCACGACCGGCTTGCCGTCGGTGATGGTGTAGCTGAACTCGAAGCTGGGGGTCTGGCTCGTGGTGCGGTCCGCCTGCCACACCTTGGCGGTGCGGCCCAGCGCGTCGTACGCGTAGGTGACGACCTTGCCGTTGGTGTCGGTCTCGGTCAGCGGCTGGCCGCGCAGCGTGTCGTAGGCGGTGGTCGACGTCTGCGCGGTGGTGCCGTCCACCGTCGTGGCGGGCGGGGTGGTCACCGAACTGCTCGTCGGGAACCCGGTGGTCGGGGTGTAGGCGGTGGTGGTGGTCCGTCCGTCGGTGCGGGCGGACCGGGTGAGCGCGCCCGCGGAGGTGACCGTGACGTCGGCGGTGAGGTCGGTGGTGGTCAGCGCCCGACCGTAGCCGTCGTAGGTGGAGGTGGACTCCAGGTAGAGCGCGCTGGAGCCGCTGTACGTCTTGAGTTTCGCGGTTCTGGTGGCGTCGCCCTTCGTCGCCGCGGCACCGTACGCCCCGCCGTCGTAAGCAGTACGGACGTCGGACATGACGTCGGCCGGACGGCTGGTGGCGGCGTCGCACGCCTTGGCGACCGTCTCGACCCGGGCGGGGGCCTGCACGGGAACGCTGCCGGCAACGTAGGTGGTGCGGGTGCACTGGTCGTCGGCCGCGGTCGTCGTGTCGCCCAGGTCCTCGGTCTGAGTGACCAGGCCGGTGGTGGCGTCGTGGGTGTCGGACGTCGAGGTGGTCTGCCACTTGGCGCCGGCGCCGTCGTCCAGCGACGTCCACGACTTGGCTGACGCGGTGCCGGTGAGGTTGGCGGTGACGGTGCCCCAGGTGCGGACCTTCTTCGCGGTCTGCTGGTACCAGGGCCGGCTCACCGACTTGGCGAGCACCTTGCCGCCGGGACCCGAGTACTTGACGGTCTTGTACGCGAAGCCGGCCTGCGACTCGTGGTCGGTGATCGGGTCGCCCTCACCGGAGTCGAGGGTGACCGACACGCTCTTGGTACCGCCGGAGGTCGTCTTGCGGTCGCCGTCCATGCCGCGCAGGAAGTAGCTGTCGGTCTGCGACTTCATCGCCGACGCGCCGCCCTGGCCGCCGGTGCGCACCCGTACGTGACCGTAACCGCGCCACTGCGACCAGGTCTTGGACTTCTCCTTGGTCATCCCGTCGTCATCGTCGTAGTGCCAGGCCGCGCCGTCCAGGTAGTCGTACATCGTGACCTGGTCGGGGGCACCGCCGGTACGGTCGGTCGAAGTGACCGTGTCCACCACGTACTTGTTGAACCACTGCAGGTCCGGGTCGTCGGTGGAGCTGCCGCCGATGTACTGCGGGAAGCAGCGCGTGGTGTTGGTCTCCGGGGTGGGCAGCGCGGCGGCGTCGCACACCGGCGCCGAGTAGCCGACGTCGATCTGGCCGCCCGACTCGTCGGCGACGGAGGACAGCCGGGCCTTGATGTACGGAGCGTAGCCGTCGCCGATTTTGTCGAGCCGGTTGGCGAGCTGGGTGTAGGCGAAGGTGACCTTCGGCAGGGTGATCGAGGAGGTGCCGTCGTAGCCGGTGCGCTGGACGGAGTCCAGCAGCAGCTGGTAGTCGGTGTCGGCCATGCCCCACCGGTGGGTGAGCTTCCAGCCGTCGACGTTGCTGTAGGAGCCGGACACCAGGACCTGGGTGGTGACGCTCGTCAGCCGTTTCCGGGTGAAGAACGCCGGGGAGAACCGGCCGTTGTCGCAGTCGGTGCCCGCCTCGCAGTTCAGGTCCCACGGGGTGTCGTACCAGTACTGGGAGTCCGTGGAGATGGACGAGCAGGTGGTCGAGCTGTCGGCGATGCACCGCTCGCTGTTGGTGAAGTTCACCTTGGCCGGCGCCTTCGTCGAGTACATGGCCGTGGACTTCAGGCCGTACTCGATGCGGTCCAGGGTGCCGCCGCGGACGTAGGGGGTGTCGTCGGCCGCCTTGAGGTTGCGGCCGTAGGAGTTGGTCTCCTTGTCGTAGTAGTACGCGACCGCGTTGCCGTGCGGGTCCACGACGTAGTCCAGGTTCCAGCGCCAGCCCTGCTGGCACCAGGACGCCGCGAACGTCGAGGCGTTGCACGGCTCGTCGGCGTTGTTGCCGAAGACCGGTACCGTCCACGTCGAGTCGGTGGTCTCGTTGCCGCTCGCCCAGCCCGGAAGCCGGTTGTAGCCGAAGTAGTACTGGGTACCGTCGGGGGTCGTCACCCGCCAGTACTCGTCGTTGCGGGCCCCGTTGGAGCGCACGTCGGAGGTGGAGCCGTAGATCCGGTCGATCTTCGTGCCGTCGTCGTTCTGCAGCTTGAAGGAGTTGGTGCCGTTGGGCACCAGTTCGCCGCCGGAACCGTTCAGCGACAGGGTGGCGTTGTCGTACGCCCAGCACAGATCGCCCGGCTTGTTGCCGTCGGCGTTGGTCGCGCCGTCGTCCGCGCACCCCTTGTAGCTGCGCTCGATGAAGCCCGGCGCCAGGTCGAAGCCGTCACCGACCCACGACGCCTGGTTGTTGGTGTTGCCGGTGCGGCCGTCGACACCGCCGGACGAGTACGACAGCCCGACCTGCGGAGTCAGCCCGCCGGGCACCTGCGGCACCGCCATGTCGTACGACCAGGCGAACGAGCCGCTGCTCAGATCCGTGTTCCAGGTCGACGAGGCAGCCAGCGACGTGGCCTTGTAGTCACCCCGGTCGCTGCCGGTCGACGTGGCCGCCGCCAGTACGGTCGCCGTGGACGCGCTGAGGGCGACCGACTGCGTGGTCAGCGTCTGCTTCTCGGTGTCGTTGACGGTCTGAACCGGCTGGACCGTACGGCACTGCGACTTCTGCGGCGTGGTCAGCGCGCAGGCGGGCAGCCGGACCAGGGTCAGCCGGTCCGCGTAGCCGCCGCCGTACAGGCCGGCGAACGAGGAGTAGTCCAGTGCGGCGCGCACTGTGCCGGCGCGCTGCGCACCGCCCTGACGGGGGGTCAGGGTGAAGACCGGCCCGTCGACACCCGTCCTGCGCGCCGCCTCACGGGACAGCGTGCTGACGGTGTAGGTGCCGGTGGCCGCGTCCGCGGACCGCTTGGCCTTGGTGTCCAGGGTGAGCGGCAGCCCCTTGACCCGGGTCGCCTCCTGGCGCAGCGTGACCGCCGCCGCGCTCGCCTTCGGCCAGCCTGTCGCCGGCGCCTCGGCGGGCGTGCGGGGGCCCTTCGTCACCTTGCGGGGCACCGCCTTGCCCGCCGGGCCGCCGGCGACCGGCGACTCGGCCTGCGGCAGCGCGGGCTTGGTCCAGCCCTGGGCGACGGCGGGGACCCCCGACGCCTGGAGCAGGGTCGCGGTCAGCACGGCGGCCGTGGCCATGGCCATGCGGCGCCACGGCCTGCCTGTTCTTGTGCGTGGTCTGGCCTTCATGGGGGTCTGTCTTCCTCCCGTTGAATACTCCGCGGGCAGCGGGGGACCGCGCACGGCGGAGCGAAGCAGTTGGCCCGGGAACGGGCCGGCCGCGTGCGGCGGCCGGCCCGTTACCCGGTGGCTGAACCGATCAGTCGCCGCTGGGGACAGCGGTCTCCACGCCCGGCATGCCGACGGCGAGGTGATCGATCTGGGTCTCCGTCAGCGCGCCCTGGAAGACCCAGACGTCGGAGAGCGAACCGGGGAAGTACTGACCGGACGTGGTCCCGGTCGTGTCCCGGCCCAGCTGCAGGGTCTTCGCGGCCTTGTAGGTCAGTACGTCGTCCGACCACGAGACGGTGTCGGCGCAGCTCGCGTCGTCCTGCACCCCGTCGTCGTCGGCGTCGGCGCAGGCCGTCTCCTGGAGCTCGCCGTTGACGTAGAGGCGGACCTCCTTGGAGAAACCGTCGTAGACGAGAGCCACGTGGTTCCAGTCGGTGGGGCTGTAGAACATGCCGTTGCCGATGTCGGAGACGGTGGCGGAGTCGCTGTCGGAGTCGGCCGTGGCGATCCGCCAGCGGCCCGGATCGGTGGCCGGGGTGGCGCTGGGTTCGTAGCGCACCGCGAAAGCGCTCTTCTTGGAACCCGGAGCGCTCATGACGGTGACCGGACTCGTCGGGACGGCGGCCGTCTGGACGAAGGCGCTGACGGTGAAGCTGGCGCTGGTGTCGACCGGCACCACGGAGGCCGCGGCGTAGTCGTCCGTGCCGTCCAGGGCGACGGCGCCGTCGACCCAGCCCGAGCCCGTCTGGGCGCCGTTGTAGAGGGTCATGGCGTTGCCGGTGGACGAGGCGTCGGGCGAGGTCAAGGGGGTGCCGGTGGCCGTCTCGAACTTCCAGCGGCCCTTGACCACCGCGCGCTGCTTGAACAGCTGCTGCACCTCACCGGCGGACACCGGCCGGTCGAACAGCCGCACGTCGTCGATCTGGCCGGGGAAGAACGAGGTGGCCGCGCCCTCGAACGCACTGGCGCCGATCTGCACCGCGCCCCCGGCGTACCAGGTCGCGGGCAGGACGGCGGTGCCGGCCAGGGTCCCGTTGACGTACAACGAGAGCTTGTCGGCTTCCGTGTCCTGCACGCCGACCAGATGCGTCCACTCACCGCCGTAGGCGGTGGTGCCCTCGGGCTGTATGGCCCGCACCACCGTGGAGTCGGCGGTGTCGGCGCTGTGCTGGTTGAACACCCAGCGGTCGTAGGTGCTGGAGTAGTACAGCTCCGGTCCCGTCACCGTGTCGCCGATCTGCGAGGCGACGGTCGCGGCGTGCGTCGGTTTGGTCTTCGGCAGCTTCACCCAGGCGGAGATGGCGAAGCTGTACGAGGTGTTGATGTGCGGGCCGCTGGTGGCCGCGTAGTCGTCGGTCCCGTCCAGGGTCAGCGCGTTGCCGTCGACCCCGGCCGAGCCCGTGGTGGCGCCGCCCTTGAGGACCGCGGGGTTCACGTCGGCCCGGCCGCTGAGCGCGGTCGCGTCGGCGGCGTCCTCCATGTGGAAGACCGCGCGGGCCGGGCGGCCGGCGCCGATCGCGTTCGAGCTGTAGAGGCTCGACACCTCGCCCGCCGACAGCGGCTTCTCGAAGGTCTTCACCTCGTCGATGACGCCGGGGAAGGGCGACGTAGGCGTGCCGCCCAGGAAACTGCCGCCGATCACCATGCCGCGTCGCGCGTTCCACGCCGTGCTGTAGGCCGTGGTCCCGGCGAGCGCGCCGTTGACGTACAGCTTCAGCAGCTTCTCACCGGCGGCGTACATGCCGACCAGATGCGTCCACTCGTCGGCCTTGACCCCGCCCGCGGCGGCCTGCATGGCGCGGACGGGGGTGCCACTGGTGCTGTCGGCGCTGTACTGGTTGAACACCCAACGGTCGTAGCCCTTGGAGTAGTACAGCTCGAAGCCCGGCGCGTTGTTGCCCCGCTGGGAGGCCACGACCGCCGCTCCGGACGGCATGGCGGACAGCTTCACCCAGGCGGACACGGAGAAGCTGACGTCGGTGTTGATGGTGGCGATGTCGGTGGCGGCGTAGTCGTCGACGCCGTCGAACTGCACCGCCTTGCCGAACTTGCCCTCCACGTTCGGTGTCGGGCCGTTGTACAGGGTCGCGGTCTGCTCGGGCGCGCTGCCAACCGCCTGGGTGGCGCCGGCCGCCTCGTCCATCGACCAGTCGGCGCGCTCCAGCTGCCCCGACTTCACCCGGAACTGGTAGGTGCGGATCTCGGAGGCGTTGCCGGCGGAGTCGAAGGACCGCGCCGTGAAGGTGTTGAGGCCCGGCTTGACCGGCAGTACCGGCACGGTCTTGGCCGCGCCGCCCGAGGTGGTGATCGTGTTGGTGGAGACCGGGTCGCCGTTGATGCCGTACCAGTACTTCGTCACGTCGGAGACGGCGCCGGTGATCACGAAGTCGCCGTACTGGCCCACTCCGTCGTACCAGGGGTCCTCGGGGTCCTCGGGGTTCGAGGCCGGGTAGATGGCGGAGGCAATGGCGGGTGCCTTCGGCACGCTCGTGTCGTACACGAAGTAGCAGGCCGTCGGGTCCCCCGTGTACGACCACGGCGAGTACTGGGCGCCGTCGTAGGAGTGGACGTACCAGTTGACCGTCTTGTTGGCGGGGATGGAGGACGGCAGGGTGATCGCGAAGTCCGAGCCGGACTTCTTCGCCGTCGTCAGTCCGGACTTCCAGCGGGTGACCACGCCCTTGCCGTCACCGGTGTCCCAGCTCGCGCGGAACTCCACGGAGACGGAGTCGCCGTCGGGGTCGGTGACGTCGTTCGCGTAGATCTTGCCCAGGGTGCGCACCCGCGCGGCACTGGCGGGCTTCTTGCAGGATCCGCCGTACTCCATGGTCAGCTGGGACATCTTGACCTGCGGCGGCGCGCGGTTGTACTGCACGCGCAGATAGGCGTCGTCCGAGAACCGCTTCCAGCCGTATTCGTCGGACTCGCTCGACGCCTTCATGCCGAAGGTCATCGTCGACCACTTCTTGTCCGCCGCCAGCTGCACCGCGGACTTGACGTCGAACTCCGCGTCCTTCGCGGCACAGCCGGTGTACCCGTAGGCGAAGGACTCGGTCTTGAGGTGGTCGATCCAGAAGCCGGACGCGTTCTGCGAGTTCCACGTCGTCGACGAGGAGATGTCCTTGGTGCGCCACAGCTCCACGCCCCGGTCCGCGCAGGACGCCGACCAGGTGTTGCGGACCACGAACTCCGCCTGGAGCACGGTCCGTCCGGCGAACTTCGAGGTCGGAATGCGGTAGAAGAGCCGCTTGGTGTCGTACGGCGCGCAGTACGACCAGCCGCAGTACCCGAGGCCCGCGTCCGCGTCGCCGTTGAACTTCCACTGCGGCGACGACGCCCAGTACTTGGAGGCCATCGTCCACGCGGAGGCCTTCGGGGAGTACCACTGGGGGTCGATGAACACGGGGTACACCGTGTTCTTGCCGGCGAGCACGCTGCGGTCGGGCGTCAGCACCAGCGCGTCCTGCGCCGCGGGGACGTCCACTCCGACCGGGGCCACGTTCGCGGACTCCGCGGCGGCGGCCTCGGGGGCGTCCGGCCCGCGCTCGGCGGCGGGGGCGGTGGCGGTGGCGGTTTCTGCAGCAGCGTTGCTGGAGGTCTTGGCAGTGGATTCGGTGGTGGTGTTGGCGGTGGTCTTGGTGGTGGACTTCGCCGCGGTGTCGGGCGCCTTGGTGCTGGAGTCCCACATCACCGGGCGAGGAGCCTCGAAGACCGCGCTTCCGGCGCCCTGGTCGATCGCCGCCAGACCGCCGTCCGCGGTCTCCTTCACCTGCATGCCGTCGGCGTCCAACTTCAGCCGCAGCTTGCTCAGTTCCGTGCTCGCCGCGGCCTCGGCCGACTTGACGACGAGGAGTTGGGTGAAGCCGTCCTGCTGCGCCGTCATCCGCAGGTCGACGTCGGGCAGCACGTCCGGGTAGGTGACGGTGTTCCCGTTCAGCTCCGGGGCGGGCAGCTTCTCGGGCCAGGACAGCGCCAGTTCACGGCCGTTCTTCGTCATCCGCACCAGCGGAGCGGAACCGCCGCCCGAGAACGTCAGGCCCACCGTCGTGGCCTTGGGCAGCACCGTTCCGTCCGCGCCACGGGTCAAGGTGGTGTCGATGGCCCGCCACGCACCGTCCACCCGGGTACGCACCGCGCGCAGATGCTCCCGGGCCTCCAGGTGCCCCTCGGGGGTGGCGTACACCTCGCTGCTCTCACCGCGCATCGAGGTGATCTCCACGGGCTTGCCCGTGCGCGCCGCCTGGGCCAGCGCCTTGCTGTCCTCGCCCGCTCCGTCGCCGCCGGCGGCCGTGGCCGACCCACCGGTTCCGGCGGTGTCGGCGGACTTGGCAGACTCGGCGGACTTTGCGGACTTTGCGGCCGAGACGTCGGCCGCTCTCTCACCGGTCGCCGCCATGGCGCCGTTGGATGCACTCGCCGCCAGCACGATGGCCGCAGAGAGCACCACGCCGGCTGTGCGCAGCCGACGTCTCCCCCCGTGTCTATTCATGTGAACTGCTCCCCCACGAAGCCGCGTTGGACTATGACCGGATGTGTTCGTTCACACGGTCAGGTCGCAACATACGACCGCTTCCGGCTCGCCAACCAGAGACTCACAAGTGGACATAGCTCCCAAGGACCACAAACCAAGTGAACTCGGGGAGTGACACACTTCACGTTTGCTCCGCAAATTCGCCACGATTCAGCGATGTCTCCCGATTCGTCGCTCACCCACGAGACGAGCGAGAACAAGCCCTGAGATCTCCCGTCAGGACACGCCGCCGGATGGCCCATCCTGCCGTTACGGGGCTTTTCAAGTCATAACGTACGCAATATGAAGAAATGCCATATCGCATATCTGGCGTGCACGGCGGCGCTCCTCGGGACGGGGCTCGGCGCCGCTCCGCCGGTCGCCGGTCACACGGTCCATGTGGTCCGGCCGGGGGAATCGATCCAGAAGGCGGTGGACGCCGCCCAGCCGGGTGACACCGTTCTGCTGACCTTCGGCACCTACCACGAGAGCGTGCAGGTGAACACGCCCGGGCTGACCCTGCGCGGCATGGGCCGCGCCACGGTGATCGAGCCGGACCCGAGCGTGGCCACCAGCACCGCCACCGGCACCACGAGTGCCGGTGGGCGTGCTCGGAAGGCCGCCAACAGTTGCGCCGCGGACGGCAACGGCATCTGCGTCGTGGGCACGAAGGACCGCATCGTCAAGGGCGTCACCGTCGCCTCCCTGACGGTGACCGGCTTCACCAGGACCGGCGTCTTCTCCACGGCGACCGACGGGCTGACCGTGCGCAACGTCACCGCGGTGAAGAACGGGGTGTGGGGCATCGCCACGGAGCGCTCGGTCCGTGGCGTGTTCCGGCACAACACCGCCCGGGACAACGGCGACGCGGGGCTGTTCCTCGCCAACACGATCAAGGAGGAGCAGGGCGCCACGGACACCGGGGGAACGGTGGTCGAGCACAACCGCCTGGAGGGCAACCGGATCGGTGTCACCGTCCGCCGTCTGCGCGACCTCACCGTCGCGCGCAACCACCTCACCGGCAACTGCGCGGCCGTGTTCGTCGTCGGCGACGAGAACAAGCCGAAGGCCGGCTTGGTGACCGTGCGCGAGAACCGCATCGAGCGCAACAACAAGTCCTGCCCGAAGACGGCCCGGCTGGCCGCGCTTCAGGGTTCCGGCATCGTCCTGACCGGCGCCGAGGACAGCCTGGTCACCCGGAACGTGATCAAGGACAACGCCGGAACGTCCCCGTTGTCGGGCGGAATCGTCCTGTTCAAGAGCTTCGTGGGCACCACCAGCGACCGGAACCGGATCACCGGCAACGTGCTGCGGAACAACTCCCCCGCGGACCTGATCAACACGGACACCGGCAAGGGCAACACCTTCGAGGGCAACTCCTGCCGGGAGTCGAAGCCCGCCGGCCTGTGCTGAACCCGAGGCCGTGACCCCGAGGCCATGGCCCCGAACCAGTGACCCCAAGAAGGAAGGAAGGCGGCACATGACCACCGCCCAGACTGCCCCACCGCCCTCCATGCGGCTGAGGGAGCTCGCGTTCGGCGCGGCGTGTGCCGCCGCCCTGCGCGCGGCCGCCCGGCTGGGCGTCGCCGACGCCCTCGGCGACCGCCCGATGGCCGTGGAGGACCTCGCCTCCGCGGTGAAGACCGAACCCCGGCCGCTGCGCCGCCTTCTGCGCGCCCTGTCCTGCTACGGCGTCTTCGCCGAGCAGCCGGACGGGGCGTTCGCGCACACCGACGTCTCCCGGCTGCTGCGCGAGGACGACCCGGGCAGCCTGCGCGCCATCTCGCTGTGGTGCACCGAGCCGTGGACCTGGGACGCCTGGCCGCTGCTGGACGAGGCGGTGCGCACCGGCCGCAACGTCGTGGAGGACCTGTACGGCAAGGAGTTCTTCCCCTACCTCAACGAGGACGCCCCGGAGTCCGCCGACGTCTTCAACCGCGCCATGACGACGTCCAGCGTGCAGTCCGCGCGGGACGTCGCGGAGTTCCTCGACCTGTCGGGGAGTTCCTCGGTCGCCGACATCGGCGGCGGTCAGGGGCACGTGGTGGCGAGCCTGCTGGACAAGTACCCCGCGATGCACGGCAGCCTGCTCGACCTGCCCCGGGTGGTGGAGAACGCGGTGCCGAGGCTGCGCGCGGGCGGCGACCTCGCGGACCGGGCACGCGTGGTGCCCGGCGACGTCCGGGCTGCCGTCCCGGTGAAGGCCGACGTCTACGTCATCAAGAACATCCTGGAGTGGGACGACGAGAGCACCGCCCGCACGCTGCGCAACGTCCGTGAGGCGGGCGGCCCCGGGACCCGCGTCGTGGTCATCGAGAACCTGGTCGACGACACGCCGTCGATGCGGTTCAGCACCGCGATGGACCTGATGCTGCTCCTCAACGTCGGCGGGGCGAAGCACACCACCGAGAGCATGATCGCCCGGCTGACGGACGCGGGTCTGGTCATCGACGACATCAGCCCGGTCAACCCCTACCTGCACGCGTTCGACTGCCACGTCCCCGGCTGATCCGACGGCATTCCCGGGTATCCCCCGCATCCCCACAGACCACCGGTCGCCGGGCCCGCAGCGTCGCGGGCCCGGCGACCGGTGATGGTCGGCGAGGGTCAGCCGGCCGGCTCGCGCTCCCAGAGGTAGAAGCGCTGCGCCATGGCGTCCTTCGGGGAGCGCCAGGTCTCGGGGTCGTAGGCGCTGACGTACGCGGACAGCCGCTCGCTCACGTCCCGGAACTCGGGACGCCCGGTGATCTTGGCGATGGCGGGCCCGGGCTCGCGCTCGGACTCGATCAGGTGCATGTACACGTCGCCGAACTGGAAGAGACTGCGCCGGACGACACCGACGAGCCGCGGCAGCTCTCCCCGGTCGGACTCCTCGAACACCTTGGCGATGTCAGGGGCCGATCCCGGCGCCATGCGGGCGACGATCAGGGCTTGGTGCATGGGGACTGTTCTCCGTCCGGCTCAGTCGGTCAGACCCGCGGTGGTCCCGCGTTCGGCGGCGGCCTTCTCGATGCGGTCCCGGATCAGGCCCATCTGGACCTTGGAGTTCCGGTTGATGTTGTCGGTCATCCACTCGTCGTCGACCGGCGCCTCCGGCTTCATCGCGAAGTCCTGCGTCCACACCATCCGCGTGCCGGCCGGGACCTCCTCGTACCGCCAGTGGATGTTCATGTGGGCGAAGGGGCCCGTCTCGACCCGGCGGGCCTTGACGGTGAGCGTCTCGCGGTCCGGCTCGCGCTCCGAGACCCAGCTCCACACGGTGCCGTTCTCGTCGGGGTGCATGGTCAGCCGGAACGTGGTCTTCCTGCCCTCCCGGGAGAGGACCTCCACGGACGCGTACTCGCTGAACAACTGCGGCCAGTTCTCCAGGTCGTTGGTGATCTCCCAGACCAGGTCCAGGGGTGCCGCGATGATGATCTCGTTCTTCGTGTGTCCGGTCATCTCACGCTCCTGTCATGAGGGCACTGTTGACGAGGTCGAGGAACTGCCGGGGCGTCTTGGAGCGTTCGACGTCGGTGGGCATCGGTGTGCCGTACCGGTTCTCCAGCTCGCCCACGATGCCCAGCAGGCCGAGCGAGTCGACACCCAGCCGGTCGAAGCCGGTGTCGTGCTGCCGGAGTTCCTCCGGGGCGACGGTGACGCCGGCCGACTTCTTCATGAGTTCGGCCAGCTCTTCCACGGTGATGCGGTCAGTCATGCGGTTCCTCTCCTCCACTGTTCCGCGGCGCCTCGCTACGAGGCGTCGGTGGCGCCGTGCCGCAGCACCAGCGCCGAGTTCGATCCCATGAGTCCCCGGCTCAGGACCAGCGCCGTGCGCGGCTCGGCGGCACGGGCCCGGCCGGTCACGAGGTCGAGGTCGTGGCAGATGTCGAAGACGTTGGGGGTGGGCGGGATCAGGCCGTGCTCCATGGCGAGCACCGCCGCCGCGGCGTCCAGTACGGGCGCCGCGCAGTAGCCCCGGCCGATGCCGGTCTTCGGCGCCGTGACGGGCACGCGGCTGCCGTGCGCGCCGAGGGCGTCGACGATCGCCAGGGCCTCGGCACGGTCCGCCTCCGGTACGCCGAGGGCGTCGGCGAAGACCACGTCGATCTCCTCGGGAGCGCAGTCGGCCTCCTCCAGGGCTCCCAGAATCGCCTGGGCCAGCCCCTCTCGGGACTCCTCCCAGCGGGAGGCGCCGGTGAAGGTCGCCGCGTGTCCGGCGACGAGGGCCCGCAGCCGCGCGCCCCGCGCCCGGGCCGACCCCTCGGCCTCCACCACGGCCATGGCGCCGCCCTCGGCCGGCACGAACCCGCAGGCCGCGGCGGTGAACGGGCGGTAGGCACGGGTCGGGTCGCCGACCGTGCTGAGTTCCTCGTAGCCGAGCTGGCATACCACCGAGTAGGGCGCGATCGGTGCCTCGGTGGCCCCGGCCACGATCACGTCGGTGCCGCGTCGCACGGCCCGTGCCGCGTGCGCGAGGGCGTCCAGGCCGCCGGCCTCGTCGGCGGCGACGACCGAGCAAGGGCCCTTGAAGCCGCGGCGGATGGAGATCTGGCCGGTGCTGGCGGCGTAGAACCAGGCGATGGACTGGTACGGGCCGACGAAGCGACTGCCCTTGCCCCACAGCTGCTGGAGTTCCCGCTGGCCGAACTCGCCGCCGCCGGAACCGGCCGCGGTGACGACGCCCACGGAGAAGGGCGCGGCGTCGGTCTCGGGCCGGCCGAATCCGGCGTCCTCCAGCGCGAGGTCGGCCGCGGCCATCGCGAAGTGCGTGAACCGGTCGGTCTGGACGAGGTAGCGCTCCTCGACCATGGCCGACGGGTCGAAGTCGCGGACCTCGCCCGCCACCCGCAGCGGCAGGTGCTCGCAGCCCTCGCGGGTGACCAGGTCCAGGACACTGATGCCCTCGCAGGTGGACTTCCAGAAGGTCTCGGTACTGGCTCCGTTGGGCGCGACCACACCGATTCCCGTGACGACCGCGCGCCGTGGATGGGGTTCGCTCATCGTGTCTTCTCCCTCGGCCGGTTCATGACCACCGCGGACTGGAAGCCGCCGAACCCGCTGCCCACCGAGAGCACACTGGCCAGCTTGCGCTCGCGGGCCTCGCGCGGGACGTAGTCCAGGTCGCACTCGGGGTCGGGCGTCTCGTAGTTCGCGGTCGGCGGTACGACCTGATGGGTGAGGGCCAGTACACAGGCGACGAGTTCGATCGCCCCGATCGCGCCGAGGGAGTGGCCCACCATGGACTTGATGGAGCTCATGGGCGTGTCGTAGGCGTGCCGGCCCAGGACCCGTTTCACCGCGGCGGTCTCGTGGCGGTCGTTCTGCTTGGTGCCCGACCCGTGCGCGTTGACGTAGTCGATCGCCGTGGCGTCGGTCCGGGCGTGTTCGAGGGCGTCCTCGATGGCCCGGGCCATCTCCAGGCCCTCGCTGGTCAGGCCGGTCATGTGGTAGGCGTTGCCGAAGGTGGCGTACCCGCCGAGCTCGCAGTACACGTGGGCGCCGCGGGCCCGCGCGTGCTCCAGCTCCTCCAGGACGAGTACGGCGCCGCCCTCGCCCATGACGAACCCGTCCCGGTCGGCGTCGAAGGGGCGCGAGGCGTGGGCGGGGTCGTCGTTGTTCGAGGAGGTGGCCTTGATCGCGTCGAAGCAGGCCATCGTGATCGGGGAGATCGGCGAGTCCGAGGCGCCGGCTATGCAGACGTCGGCCCGGCCCTCCTCGACGGTGTGGAAGGCGTACCCGACCGCGTCGAGGCCCGAGGTGCAGCCCGTGGAGACGGTCTGCACCGGCCCGCGCGCCCCGAACCGCTCCGCCACCGTGGAGGCGAGCGTGCTGGGCGAGAACGCGCGGTGCAGCTGCGGGGCCGCTTCCCGGTGGTCCACGTCCCAGCGCTGCCCGCGGTGGCTGACCAGGACGTAGTCGTTCTCCAGCCGGGTGGTGCCGCCGACCGCGGTGCCCAGCGAGGCGCCGACCCGCCAGGGGTTCTCGGCGGCGAGGTCGAGACCGGAGTCCCGTACCGCCTCGTCCCCGGCGACCATGGCGAACTGGATGTAGCGGTCGCACCGTTCGACGTCCCGGGCGTCCAGTCCGTGGGCCGCCGGGTCGAAGTCGCACTCGGCGGCGATCCGCGAGCGCAGACCGGTCGGGTCGAAGAAGGTGATGCCCCGCGTCGCCGTGCGCCCCTCGACCAGGAGCTTCCAGAACGACGGGACGCCTATGCCGCCCGGGGCGACGATGCCTATACCGGTGACCGCCACACGTCTCGTCATGACCGGACCTGACGTCGCTCGGCCGCCTCGGCCCCGATCACCACGGTCTCGGCGTCCGACTCCTCGGTGTCGACGTGGCCGAGCGGCGGGCTCGGGGCCAGCGGGGCGAGGTGGAAGACGATACGGGCCTCGACGTTTCCGACGTTGCGGAAGCGGTGCCGCATGTGGGCGGGGATCATCAGGCCCTGCTCGGGCTGAAGCGGCTGGGGCTCGCCGTCCAGGTCCACCTCCAGCTGCCCGCACACGACGTACACGAACTCCTCGGAGTAGGGGTGGTAGTGCTCGCCGATGCGGTCGCCGGGCTTGATGAGGGCCACACCCATGAAACCGCTGGTCGAGCCCACGGTGGCAGGGGTGAGCATGGCGCGCAGATCGCCGCCGCGCCGGGTGTTGGGCTCGACCTCGCTGAGATCCACGACTCTGGGACGGGAAGTGATCACGACGTTCCTCCATGATGTGCTGCACCGACGTGGGCGGGGCGGGGCACCGCCCCGCCCACGCGATGACGAATCAGGCGTCGGGCGACCGACGGTCGGTGACGAGGTCCATGCGCGCGCGTTCGAGGAAGCGCGCGAGTCGGCCGTCCCCGGACGCGGAGGCGTCCGCGCCGACGGCGTCGTCCTGGAGCGTCGTCAGCTCGGCCACCTGCCCGGGGTCGGCCAGGCCGAGGGCCTGTACGGGGTCGGCGGCGTCGAGTCCGCCGTGGACGTCGATCAGCCGGACGACGACGTCGTCGCGCTGGAAGATCGTGCTGCGCAGGACCGGGCTGCGCGGGTCGTCCGCCGCCGCCTCGTCCTGCCGGGCCAGCAGCTCGGCCAGCTTCATGCCGCGGTCGGGCCGGGCCGGGTAGTACAGGGCATACCGCTCGGCCTGCGTGTCCTGGCGTTCCGCCGTCACATGGTGGACGGCCGGCAGCGCGGCACGGGTGAAGAACACCCGCGCGGATTCGGGATCGTTGAGGTCCCGGTCCTGCTCCAAATGGGGGTTGATGGCTTCCTCGACGGCCCGTACCTCGGGCTGACGGGCGACGTGGCGCAGCGCGGCGAGCAGGTCGCCCCGCACCTCGATGGCCCGCACCACCCGGTTGCCGTGCATGAACAGCGAGGTGCGGCACAGCCGGGTGGTGTCGTCGACCTGTGGCTCGGGCGAGGCGTAGTCGGCGAGGATCTTGGCGACGATCTCCTCGCTGCCCGGCTTCACGGTGAAGGTGAGCGCGTGGCGGATCACGCCGTCGCCGATCCTGGGCGAGGTCTGGAGCCGGCGCTTGCCCCGGTCGGCGTCCGCCGCCGGGCCGCCGGTCTCGCGGACGACGTGGAAGCGCAGCGACCTGGTGTCGCGGACGCAGCTGTGGAGCGGCTCCACCATCCGCACGTGTTCCTCGCTGTTGACCCAGGCGAGGAACGGCGGGGCGCTCTCCCATTCGCTGGTGATGAGCCACTGGGAGGGGTTCTCGATGGACTGGCACAGCTGGTCGCTCACATGCCCGGGGACGGACGCGACCTGGTTGCAGAGCTGCTCGTAGGCTTCCAGGAACTGCTGCTGGGCTCCGTCGTAGACGTCGACCAGGAGGACGACTCGGAGCCGGGAGCCGTCGAACACGGACTGGGAGACTCGTTGCGACGCCTGTCGCGTCCGCGAACCTGCAACACGTTCGGACGTGGTGGTCATCCTGCGCACATCTCCTTCGCGGAGGGGGAAGTGAACGTCGGCCGCGGTGATGCGACGTCAGCGTTCCTCGATCCTGTGCCCGTCCCCGCAAGCGCGCGACTCGGATGAACTACGTGGGTGACCGGGCGGGTGACCGTCAGATGAGATGGGCGAAGACGACCAGGTTGTCGGTGTAGTCCTTGACCGCCCGGTCGTAGGACCCCGCGCAGGTGATGAGCCGTACCTGAGCCCGGGGGGTGTCGCCGTACACCCGTTCGCTCGGAAAGTTGTCCTTGGCGAACGTCTCCGCGCTGTCGACCTGGAAGGACGCCTTGCTGCCGTCGGCCCGCACGACGTGGAAGGTGTCGCCCTTCACCAGTCCACTGAGTCTCGCGAACACGGCGGGTGACGTCTTCGTGTCGACGTGCCCGGCGATGATCGCGGTGCCCGTCTCTCCGGGGGAGGCTCCCTCGGCGTGCCAGCCGACGAGGTTGACGTTGTCCGCGGGCGGCGGTTCCAGCCGGCCGGAGGGGCCGATGGCGAGGTCGGTGAAGGGGGCGTCGACCGAGATCTTCGGGATGAGCAGGCGCACGGGCCGGGAACGCGGCAGGTGCTTGCCCTCCGGGGTCGATCCCTTGGCGGACGGGCCCGACACGGGCGTGGCCGGTGCGGGGGGCGCCAGGAGCGACGCGGCGGCGGGCGGGGGGCTGGGGGCGCCGGGCGACGTGTCGTTGCCGCCGGACAGGCTCACCGCGAGGAGCACGGCGGCCACGGAGCACAGCATCGTCAGGCCGGTGCGGGAGTTTCCGTCCTCGGTGGACGCCGGCGCGCCGCCGGAAGGGCCGGAGGGAGGAGAGGAGGAAGAACTGGACGGAGAAGGGGAAGGGGAAGGGGAAGGGGAAGGGGAAGGGGAAGGGGAAACTGCCATCGGAGACCACCTCACTCGGGCGCGGCAGCGGAGCGGACAGGGCACGGGGAGCGAGCCGGGCCGCCACCCGGGGTGCGGGCGGAGGCCGCGGCCTCGCTATCGCGTCCGGCCGAGCAGAACGCATCTGAGGGTCCTTCCATCACGACCGGGCAGCCGACACCTCGTCAGCTGACCTGACCCGACCGGGATGTGATCCACCGTCAGCCCACCGCATGCGCGGCACCACTGGGGGCGTTCACACGGGTGAAGTCCGGTGAGGTCCGCGGCGTCAGGCGAGTGCCAGGCCCCTCGTCAGGACCTGGCGCAGTGCCGACTCGGCGTCCGGGTCCGGGCCCGGCGACCGCCAGGCGACGAACCCGTCGGGCCTGACGAGTACGGCGCCCCCGCGTGTCGTGCCGTGGCGCTCCGCCCAGTCGGCGTCGTCCTCCGGCACCAGGTCGGCCTCGGGTCCGGCGCCCACCCGGTACGACATGAGCGGGACGGACAGCTCCTGGGCGAGCCGGGTGGCCGCCTCGTGCCATCCGCCGGGCTCATCGGCGTCGCTGAGCAGCACCGGGCACCGCTCGTAGAGGTCGAGGGTGGAGATCCGCTCGCCGGCCTGCCGTACCCACAGGTGGGGCGCCCTGCTGCCGGGCCGGCCGCTCAGATCGAGTCCCTCCGGGACGACCGGCTCCGCGGGGTCGGCGCCGACGACGGCGCCCTGCGGGTAGCGGTAGCCGAGAGCCACGTTGAGGATGCCCCGCTGGGGACCGCCGCCGCCCGCGCCGGGCGGCGGGGCGAAACCGGGGTGGCTGTGTTCCGCCGACCGGGCGGCGGCCCGGGCGCTGGTGGCCTCCGCCACCGGGCGGCGCTCGGCGTCGTAGCTGTCCAGGAGCCCCTCCCCCGCCCAGCCGTCGAGCACCGCGGCCAGTTTCCACGCGAGGTTGTGCGCGTCCTGGATACCGGTGTTGGAGCCGAAGGCCCCGGTCGGGGACATCTCGTGGGCCGAATCTCCGGCCAGGAACACGCGCCCCGACCGGTAGCTCCGGGCGACCCGCTGGGCGGCGTGCCAGGGCGCCTTGCCGGTGATCGTCACGTCGAGGTCCGCGACCCCGACGGCCCGCCGGATGTGCTCGACGCACCGCTGGTCGGTGAACTCCTCCAGCGTTTCCCCGTGTTCGGGGTGCCAGGGGGCGTGGAAGACCCAGTTCTCGACGTTGTCCACCGGCAGCAGGGCGCCGTCGGCCTCCGGGCTGGTCAGGTAGCAGACGATGAAGTGGCGGTCGCCCACGACCTCGGCGAGGCGGCGGGAGCGGAAGGTGAGGCTGACGTTGTGGAACAGGTCGCCGGGGCCGCTCTGCCCGACGCCGAGCTGCTCGCGGACGGGGCTGCGGGGGCCGTCGGCGGCGACGAGGTAATCCGCTTGGATGGTGGTGTGCTCCCCCGTCTCACGGCTCTTGGCCACCGCGGTGACGCCGGTGGGGTCGCTGTCGAACGACATCAGTTCGGTGGAGAAGCGCAGGTCGCCACCGAGCTTGCGGGCGTGGTCGAGGAGGACCGGCTCCAGGTCGTTCTGGCTGCACAGGCACCAGGAGCTGGGGCTGAAGCGGGCCAGTCCGCCGCCCGGGTCGATGTCCCGGAACAGCCACTCGCCGGCGTCGCCGACCAGGGTGGGGGTCTGCAGGATGCCGTGGTTGCCGGCCAGGGTGGCGGCGGCCTCCTGGATCGCCTTCTCCACGCCCGCCACCCGGAACAGCTCCATCGTGCGGACGTTGTTGCCGCGGCCGCGCGGGTGGATGGAGGTGCCGGAGTGGCGCTCCACCAGCACGTGCCGTACCCCGAGCCGTCCCAGGAACAACGAGGTCGCCAGCCCTACCAGGGAGCCGCCGACGATGAGGACCGGGACCCTGAGGGTGTCGTGGCCGGTCCGTTCGGCTCGTTCGTTCATCACTCTCGCCTCCAGCGCGTCGTGTCCGCCGACCCGGCCGGATACGGCGGAGATCCTCATGCATGCCCCGTGGAGTTGACGGCGGCTCAGGCTTCACCCGGCTGCGCCGCGGTGCCGGCGGGCCCGGTCCGCGGCCGTGGTGAGCGAACGGAAGTACTTGAATCCCTGAGCACGGGCTGTGGCTGGGCTAGCCTCGATCTTCCATCGATAACGAACTGACTTACGTCGAACATCACTTCGGGAGTTCCGTGTCCGACCAGCTGCCGCCTTCACCGAACTCCGCGGCGAACGAGGCCGCCGCGCTCCGGCAGACCGGGGCCGCTCCCCTGCGGGTCGGCGACCCGGGCCGGGTCGGTCCCTTCGTGCCGGTGGCGTTGCTGGGCAGCGGCGGGATGGGACGGGTCTATCTGGCGCGGGCCGCCGACGACGGTCCCGGGCTGTTCGCGGTGAAGGTGATCCGGCCGGAGTACGCGGAGGACGTCCGTTTCCAGCGCCGGTTCGAGCGCGAGGCATCGGTGCACGGCCGGCTGGGTCCGCCGCACGCCCCGAGGTTATGGGGCACCGGCTGGGACGACCAACTGCTGTGGATGGCCACCGAGTACGTCCCCGGGCTCGACCTGGCCGACGCCGTACGCGAGGACGGAGCCCTTCCTGCGGCGGCCGTGTGGCATCTGGTGGCCGAGCTGGGGCGGGCGCTCACCGCTCTCGCCGCCGCGGACGTCGTGCACCGGGACCTGAAGCCGTCCAACGTGCTGTTGTCCCTCCAGGGCGCGTGTGTGATCGACTTCGGGATCTCGAAGGCCGCGGACGCCAGCGCGATCACCGGCACGGGCAACCGGGTCGGTACTCCGGCCTACATGTCGCCGGAGTACCTGAGGACGGGACACTGCGACACCGCGTCCGACGTGTTCTCGCTGGCCTGCACCCTGCTCTACGCGGCCACCGGACGGGCCCCGTTCGGCGACGGCACGGGGGTCGACGTCATGCACCGGGTGGCGTTCGAGGAGCCGAACCCGGAGGTGACCGGCGCGGTGTCGGCGGCGGACCCCGAGCTGGCGGCGCTGCTCACCGCCTGCCTGGCCAAGGAGCCCGAGCGACGCCCCACCCCTCGGGAGCTGCTCGACGCGGCGGCGACGCGGGCCGGGGCACCCGGCTGGCCGGAGCCGCTGCACGGCAGGGTGCTCGCCCGGCAGCGTGCGTACGAGACGCTGCACCGCCTGCCTGTCGAACGGGCGCCCCGGCTGCGGCCCCCGGACGACCGGGTGAGGTCGGTGCCGTCTCCCGTACCGGTGAGCGCACCGCCCGCGCGGGCCCCCGTGGAGGCGGCCCCGTCGGAGCCGCCCCGTCCGGCACCGGCCCGGTCCCCGGCGCGCCGCAAGCGGCTTCTGGCCGCCGCCGCGGGCACGGCGCTGTGCGCGGTCGCCGCGGGTGCCTTCGTGCTCATGCGCGAGAACGGCCCCGCGGGCGCCGCCGCCCCGCCGGGAGCCGTCGCGTCGTCGGACGGCAGCGGGCCCGGCGGCCTGCCCGGCGACGGTGCGGTGTCGGGAAGGTCCGCCGCCCCGGACAAGGCCTCCGCCGCGGGCTCGTCCACCGGACGCGCCGAGGTCACGGACGACGACGACACGTCGCCTGCCGGGGCCGCCGCCTCCGACGACGGCACACGGGCCACCCCCGGCGCCCCCGTCGGCGACGGCAGCCCCTCCGCCGACCCGACCGCGTCCGCCGGGACTCCATCGGCCGAACCCGGCACCCCGTCCTGGATCACCGACTGCACGTACTACGCCGGCAACGGCCGCACCCGCTCGGGAGACAGCGGCGATCGGGTGCGGCAGTTGCAGTGCATGCTGACCGAGCGCGGTTACAGCGTGGGCGGTTCCGGCGTGAACGGCGACTTCGGCCCCGACACGGAGACGGCCGTCCGCGGCTTCCAGAACGACAAGGGGCTGACGGCCGACGGCATCGTGGCCAAAGCCACCTGGGTCGCACTGCGCGCCACCGACTGACCGCCGTCGGTCGCCGCCGCCTCAGCGGGTGACGTAGAAGCGGACGGTCGTACCGTCGTCGGCGGTGTGCAGGCGCACCAGGTCGGACACGTAGTGGACCAGCATCAGACCGCGGCCGCCGATCTGACCGCGCTCGGGCGGTCTGCGGCCGGCCAGCGGATCGGCCAGCCGGCCCGCGTCCCGGACCTCGCACACGATCTGCCCCGCCTCGGCCCAGACCGCGAGGGTTCCCCGTCCGCCGCCGTGCACCACGCTGTTGGTCGTCAGCTCCGCCACCGCCAGTTCGACGTCCGCCAGCCGCTGCCCGGCGAGACCCAGCCGTTCGGCCCGGCCGACCGCGAAGGCGCGGGCGGCCGACAGGTCGTCGGAGCCGAAGGAGTACACGGCCGCGTCCGGCGCGGGCACCAGCGCCTCGTTGTAACGGGCGACGACGGAGCGCCAGTCGTAGGCGTCGCTGACCTGCTCCGTGCCCCGGGCCACGATGGTCGGATGGGTGATCCTCGCGTCGGCCAGCACCTCCGCGTCCAGGCGTGCGGCGTCGTACGGGCACAGGATGGTCACCGGCCGGCCCTCGAAGGCCGCGTTGATCAACGCCTCGTGCTGCGCGCAGGCCGGGTACTCCAGCGCGCTGCGGCCCGCCCAGATCGGCTCGCCGATGATCCGCGCCCGTCCCCGCCGGTGGGCGTCGGCGAACGCGCGTAGCACTCCGGGGATGATCCGGCCCGGGTTGCGTCCCGCCTCGGTCATGTCCAGCAGGAGGACACCGTCGGCGTCCGCGCCCAGACCGGCCCTGATCAGCTCCAGGTTGGGGCCGGGCACCGCCACCGCGACCGGCTCGCCGACGTCCAGGCCGTCCTGCACGAACGACACCGTCCCGTCCACGTACTCCTGCTCGGTGCGGTAGAACAGCGCGGGGTGCTCGAACGTCTCGTGGGTCGCCACCGGGTTCATCGCGGCGCCACCTCGATCCGCCGCAGGCCCGGCCAGAACAGGCCCAGCACGCGCGGCACCTGCGGTGGCGGATGCTCGACCACCACCCGGCCACCACGCAGGGCCATCGCCGTGACGGCGAGCGCCGCGACCCCGGCCACGTCGACGAACCCGACCTCGGAGAGTTCCACATAGGACACATCGGCATGCTGCCGTGCCAGGCCCGCCAGGGCCTCTTCCCACGGCGAACGAGTGACCTCGCTGATCTCGCCCCTGGCGCGTATGCCGGGCCGGCCGGGCAACGGGCCCACCTCCAGCACGGCCCCGCCGCGCACCGGCCCGAACCGGTCGACTCCCCGCGAGGCGTCCACCACCCTCGGCCTCCTTCGGTATCCGACATCCACCCGCCCCCTCCCACCCGGGGCGGCTCACTGGAGCCCCTACCCACCGAAAGCATCCTGACGCCGCTCCCGATCACGCCGTCCACCCGTCGGCGGGAACGCAGGTGGATGATCGGAGCGGGACGTACCGTGGCAGCCGGGGCGAGGCGGACGGGGACGCGATGTGTTGGAGTGCGACGGCCGATCTGGTCGCGGGCGCCGGGGTGGCGGCCGTCGGAGTGGCCTCGGTGGCACAGGTGCGCAGCGGTCGGGACCTTCTCCTCGCCGCACTGCCCCTGCTGCTCGGGGCGCACCAGATCGTGGAGTCGGTGGTCTGGGACGCGGGCGGGGGCAGCGGACCGGCCACCGTCGTCTGGGCCGTCATCGCGATGCCGCTGCTGGCGGTGTGGGTGCCCGCGGGAGTGTGGTGCGCGGCCCCGCCACACATCCGGCGCAGGCTGACGATCCTGCTCGCGGCCGGCACCGCGACGGCCGCGGCACTCGCGTACGCGATCGCCACCGGCCCGGTGACGGCCGAGATCCGCGGCCACACGGTCGGCTACGCCCTCGACCTCGCGCACCCGGCCGTGCTCGTCGCGGGCTACCTCCTGGCCACCGTCGGTTCCCTGCTGCTGTCCGGCGACCGGCGGCTGCGGGCCCTGGGGGTGGTGGTCGCCGTGGGGGCGTCGCTCTGCTTCGCGTTGTGGCGGCTGGAGTTCGTCTCGACCTGGTGCGCGTTCGCGGCGGTGTGCTCGGTGCTGCTGCTCGACTGGGTCCGCGGACGACGGGCCGCACAGCGACTCAGCTCCCGCCCCGCATGATCCCCGCGCGTGCGGCATGCAGTTCGGAGCGGACGAGTTCGAGGAGGCGGCCGGTCCAGTTACGGCCGCGGCCCGCGTTGTCGCCCCAGAAGTGGGAGTCGCCGTCGTCGTAGACGAGCGTCGCGTCGTCCGTGGCCAGGAGGATCTCGGCCAGGGCCGGATGCTGGGCGTACTTGGCGCGCAGCAGGGCCGTCATGACGGCCGTCCGGGCGTGCTCCCAGCCCTCGCGGCGCGGGGCGGCGATGGCCAGCGTCCGGGCGGCGGAGGCGCTGTCCGCGGCGGCGATCGCGGCCCGGGTGGCGGTGTCGGCGGTGGAGAGCGCCCAGTAGGCGTGGGCGACGGACGGGTAGGTGACGCCGTCCACGTCGAGGGGTGCCGGGTAGCCGTTGCGCAGGGCCTTCGCGCCCGGGGCGTCGGAGGGCTTCGGCGGGTAGCTCTGGTGGAGCTGGATCGCGGGGGCGACCGGGGTCGCGGGGCCGTCCGCCGGGATCCGGGAGGCCCGTTCGGCGGCCCACCGCGCCCGGTCCTCGAAGTAGGCGATCGCCTCGTCGTACGTCTCCCGCGTGACGGGCTCGTCCGGCCAGGTCTCCACGGTCCCGCCGACTCCGGCCGCCAGGACCTTCAGCGGCCCGTCCTGACGGTCCATGTCGCCGAGCGCGTAGTGGCGCCGGGTTTCCGGGATCGCGAGGTAGGCGTCGCGGACCGCCGTCCGCCTCTGCTCCGTCCGGTCGGCGAGGAACGCGTCGACGGCGGCCAGGCAGCGGTCCGTGGAGTCCGGGCGGCCGTTGAGCTGGTCGATGGTGTCGCGCACCTCCGCGAGCAGCAGTTCGGGGGTGAGCAGGCCGCGTGGTTCGCCGAACTTCCAGGCGGCCAGGCCGTGGGCGGACGCCCTGGCGCCGTCCGGGAATTCGGTGGCGACCCAGCCCTGGCGCAGCTTCTCCTCGAACTCCTCCAGGGTGACCAGGCCCCAGCAGTTGACGAGCCCGTCCGCGTAGATGAACAGGTCGGTCAGAAAGTAGTCGCCGTTGCGGATGAAGGCGTGTCGCCAGGTTCCGGGTACGCGTATGCCGTCCGCCGTGCGGTAGGTGATCCGTGCGCCGATCATGGCGTCATTGTGGCGGACCCGGGACGCCGGCCTTGTGATGTGAGTCATATCCCCCCACGGCCGCAACTTTGGTTGAAAGTTTTGTCATCTAGGCTGACAAAACCTTCCACCCCTCAGCAGGCAACTGGAGCGTTCCTCCATGACCGACAGGTCCACTGCCGTGCCCGCCCCGTCCTCCGCCACCGCCGCGTACGCCCGCGTCTACGAGGAGCAGCAGCCGCGTCTCGTCGCGTACGCCCGCTCGCTCACCAGGAACACCTGGGCCGCCGAAGACCTCGTCGCCGAGGCGCACTTCCGCGTGTGGCGGCGGCTGGCCGCCGGGCACGAGATCGACAACGTCCCGGCGTATCTCAGGACGACGGTGCGGCATCTCGCGACGGCTTCGGGGAGCGCGGCGCGCGAGACGCCGCGGGATCCGCAGACCGAGGAGCGGGCCGAGCCGGGCGGGCACGGAGAGGACCCGGCCGAGCAGGTGGCCGGCGTCGATCTGGTGGTGCGGGTGCTGGGCCAGTTGCCCGAACGCTGGGTGAAGGCACTGTGGTTGGCCGAGGCGGAAGGCCAGCCGCTGGCGGCGATCGGTCCGCAGCTCGGCACCAAGGAGGGGGCGACGGCCGTACTGCTGCACCGGGCACGGGAAGGCATGCGGCAGGCCTTCCTGCGGGCCCAGACCGGAGCCCCGCAGGACCCCGCGTGCCAGGTCCACTGGGCCCGGATGCCCGCGTACGTCCGCGGTGCCGCGACCGCGCGCCAGCGTGAGCGGCTGCTCGGCCATGTGGACGCGTGCGACGACTGCCGCAAGCTGCTCGCCTCGCTGATGCGGGCCAACGACCGGCTTCCCGCGCTGGTCGGTCCCGCCCTGCTCGTCCTCGCGCTGGGCGGCACGGGCAAGTTCCTCCTGGCCTTCGCGGCCGGGTCCGCCGGTACGGCGGCGACCACGGTCACCACGGCGGGCGGGCACGGCGCCGGACTGCTGCACGGAATGCGTCAAACCGCGGTCGGCGGCGCGAAGGCGCCCATGGCGGCGACGGCCGGCGCGCTCGTGGCGGGCGCCGCCGCGGTCTGTCTCGTCCTCGGCTGGTCCGACTCCGCTCCGACACCGGGGCAGCGCACCCCGGTGGCCGAGGTACCCGCGGTCCAGGTCCCGGTGGCCGAGGCACCGGTGGCCGAGGCATCGCCTTCGCAGGCCGCCGTCCGGGACGAATCCCCCGAGGACGACGGTCCTTCCTCGCAGGTGACCGACGTCCGGGGAACGACCCCCCTCCGGACGGACGACACGCCCACGCCCACCACTCCCTCGGACACCGACGGCACAACCGGAACGGACCTGCCACAGCCGCCCTCGGCCGACAGCCCCACGCCGACTCCTGGTGACGCGACAGCCGAGGAGCCCCCGGCCCAGGATGACGCGCCCCCGGCCGACGAAGGCACACCGGAAGCCCCGGAGCCCCCTGCTCCCGCCCCGGCCCCTGCTCCCGTCCCCGCTCCGGCCCCGGCCCCTGCTCCCGTCCCCGCTCCGGCCCCGGCCCCTGCTCCCGTCCCCGCTCCGGCCCCGGCCCCTGCTCCCGTTCCGGCTCCCGCTCCCGTTCCCGTTCCGGCCCCCGTCCCCATCCCCGCTCCCGCCCCCGTGACGCCGGACCCCGGCACCACGGAGACCGGTGGGGACAGTGGTGATGACCCCGCCGGGGCCGACGGGCCCGACTGCCCGGCCGGCGCCCCGGACACCGGAGCCAAAGGCCCTTCGAGCCGCAGTCCCAAATCCGACCCCGCGGCCGGGGGAGGCCGAACCGGCCACGGTCGCACCAGGCGCTGACCATCGGATCGCCGAGGTCTCGGCGCCCCGCCGGAGGGGGTGCCCGGGCGGCCCGGGGCGACGTAGGTGCGAACCGATCGCCCGTCGCCGGTCCGGCGCTCCTTGACGACGTCCTCGCATCGGCCCCAGGCGGCGAGGGGGTCGTCGGGGCAGGTCGCCCTGGAAGCCCGCTGCGCCGGTCCGACATGCCGTCGGTGAAGTCGACGATCACCGCGAAGCCCAAGACGGACTCCTCCATCGACCAGGTCGTCACCCTCGGCGCCCCGATCGCGCTCACCGCCGTGCAGTCGCCGGCCGACGCGGGCACCAAGGCCGAGGTCGCGACCTTCGGCCTCACCAAGGACCTGGTCAACGCCGTCCAGGACGGCACGGTCGAGTTCGCCGTCGACCAGCAGCCCTACCTCCAGGGCTACCTCGCCGTCGACGCCATCTGGCTCTACAAGACCAACGGGAACGTCAGCGGAGGCGGCACCGCGCCCGTCCTGACCGGCCCGGCCTTCGTCACCAGGGAGAACGTGGACGCCGTCGCCGAGTTCGCGGCGAAGGGAACACGCTGACCGGGAGGGCGGCGGGGTGACCGGCCGGCGGCGCACCCGCGCCGCCGGCCCGCACCCGTGTCCTCAGGCCGCGCCCTCCGGCGCCGGGCCACTGGAGCCCCGCACCACCAGCTTCGGCTCCAACACCGCTTCCCGCGGCTCCCGTTCGGGGTTCTCCAGCCGCTCCACGGCGAACCGGACCGCGTGCTCCGCCATGAGCACCGCGTCCTGGCGGACGGTGGTCAGCCCGATCGGCATCAGATGGGAGAGGTGACTGTCGTCGTATCCGACGACGGACAGGTCGCGCGGGACCTCGACACCGACCCGCGTCAGGGCCATCAACAGGCCCATGGCGCTGCGGTCGTTGCCCGCGAGGACCGCTGTCGGCAGCGGCTGCCCCCGGTCGCGCTCGGCCAGCAGCAGCCGGCCGGTCTCGATCCCGGACTGCTCCGTGTGGTCGCCGGGGATCACCCGCACCTCGGACTCCAGCCCGCGTCGGCGCATCGCCGCCCGATAGGCGCGCCGCCGCTCGACCGAGCCGGGGCCGCGTCCGCCGTCGATGTGCACGATCCGGTGGTGGCCGAGTTCGGCGAGATGGTCCATGGCCTGCCGTACACCGTTGCCCTCGGCCGAGTGCACGAAGTCCACGGGGGCGCCCGGGGCGCGCCGGCCGACCGAGACGGCCGCCGTCCGGTGCGCGAGTTCGTCGAGGTAGGGGGCTTCGGCGTCGGAGGCCAGCAGGATCAGCGCCTCGCAGCGGTGACTGAGCAGGGCCTCGACCGCCTTGGCCTCGCTGCGGCCCTGGGCGGCCGCGGAGAGCAGGACGTCGTAGCCGAGGCGTTCGGCCTCGGGGTAGATGCCCTCGATGAGGTCCGTGTGGAAGGTCTGGTGCACGGTGAACATCACGCCGAGGGTGCGGCTGCGGCCACGGGCCAGCAGCCGGGCCGCGCTGTCGGGGCGGTAGCCGATCTCGTCGGCGATCCGCAGCACCCGTTCCCGGGTCTCCTCGCTCGCCCCCGGCTGGTTGCGGAACACGATCGAGACGAGCGCCCGGGAGACGCCCGCCTTCGCGGCGACGTCCGCCATCGTGGGCCGCTGTTTGCCCGATGCATCCACCTGTGAACCCACCCTCCGACGCCGAACCCGCCCTGCGACGCCGTCACCTTGACGGCGCTCTCGAAATCTCCCGGCAACAGGCTATTGACATGACATTTGGACAGGGGTCATCGTACTCGCACTAGAGCGCGCTAGTAGAGCGCGACACTCTCCTGGCCCCTGTCCCTCCCCCGCAAAGGACACGTCATGGCAACGGCGCCATCCCCGCTCCGCACCACCGTCGGCAACCTGTGCCTGGGCTCCGCCCCCGACTCCTGGGGTGTCTGGTTCCCCGAGGACGAACACCAGGTGTCATACACCCGCTTCCTCGACGAGCTGGCCGAGGCCGGCTACCGATGGCTCGAACTCGGACCGTACGGCTACCTCCCCACCGACCCGCAGCGACTGAAGGAGGAACTCGACACCCGGGGACTCCAGGTCTCCGGCGGCACCGCCTTCGGCGCACTGCACCGGCCGGAAGCCTGGGACGAGATGCTCGCCCACGTCCGCCAGGTGGCCGCGCTCACCGCCGCCGCGGGCGCCCACCACCTGGTCCTCATCCCGCCGATGTACCGGCACGAGAAGACCGGCGCGTTCACCGAGCCGCCCGAACTGACCGCCGAGCAATGGGCGGGCTTCGGCCGCACCGCCGACCGGCTGGGCAGGCTCCTCCTCGACGACTACGACGTACGCCTCGTCGTCCACCCGCACGCCGACAGCCACCTCCAGACCCAGCCCGAGATCGAACGGCTGCTCAACGAATCCGACTCCCGCTACACCAACCTGTGCCTGGACACCGGACACATCGCCTACGGCGGCGGCGACAACCTCGACCTGATCCGCCGGTTCGGCGAGCGGGTGGGCTACGTCCACATCAAACAGATGGACCCGGCCGTGCTGGCCCAGGTCGCCGCCCAGAACCTGTCGTTCGGCGAGGCCGTCAAACGAGGCGTGTGCGTGTCGCCCCCGGCGGGCGTGCCGAACCCCGCCGACGTAGTGGCCGAACTCGCCCAGCTGGACGCCGAGCTGTTCGTGATCGTCGAACAGGACCTCTACCCCTGCGCCCCCGAGATACCGCTGCCCATCGCCGTCAGCACACGCGAGCACCTGGCCGGCTGCGGCCTCACGGGCACCCGCCGCCCCCACCACGACCGGTAGAAGACGGCATGGACCTCACGGACAACGCCGCCCGGACCCACACCACCGCTCCCGCGCCCGACGACACACCCCCCACGCTCTCCCGCCGGCTGCGGCTCATCACCGTCACCGCCACCTTCGGCGGACTCCTCTTCGGCTACGACACCGGCGTCATCAACGGCGCCCTGCCCTACATGACCGACGACCTCGGCCTGACCCCCTTCACCGAAGGCATGGTCACCAGCTCGCTCCTGCTGGGCGCGGCCCTGGGAGCAGTCACCGGCGGCAGGCTGTCCGACGCGCGCGGACGGCGCCGTACGATCCTCCTCCTCGCCGTGGTGTTCTTCATCGGCGCGCTCGGCTGCACGCTCGCGCCCAACACCGCGGTCATGGTCGTGGCCCGGTTCGTGCTCGGGCTCGCGGTCGGCGGGGCGTCGGTGACCGTGCCCGTCTACCTCGCCGAGGTCTCCCCCGCCGAGCGGCGCGGCGCGCTGGTCACCCGCAACGAACTCATGATCGTCAGCGGCCAGTTGCTGGCCTTCACCTCCAACGCGGTCATCGCCCGGGTCGGCGGTGAATCCGGCGGCGTCTGGCGCTACATGCTCGTCCTCGCCACCGTCCCGGCCGTCGTGCTCTGGTTCGGCATGCTGGTGATGCCGGAGAGCCCGCGCTGGCTGGCCTCCAAGACCCGCTTCGGCGAGGCACTGGAGGTGCTCAAGCAGGTACGGTCCCGGCAGCGGGCCGAGGCCGAACTCGCGGAGGTCTCCGCGCTCGCCGTCAAGGAGGACCAGGAGCGGCTCGGCGGCCGGCAGGACATGAAGGCCGAGCCGTGGCTGCGCAGGCTGATGTTCGTCGGCTTCGGCATCGCGATCGTGCAGCAGATCACCGGCGTCAACACGATCATGTACTACGGCACCCAGATCCTCACCGACGCCGGGTTCACCTCCGACAGCGCGCTGACCGCGAACATCGCCAACGGGGTCATCTCGGTGCTCGCCACCTTCGTCGGCATCTGGCTGCTCGGCCGCGTCGACCGCCGCCCGATGCTGATGACCGGCCAGATCGGCACCACCACCGCCCTGCTGCTGATCGGCGTGTTCTCCCTGGCGCTGCCCTCGGGCGACGGCCGGGCATACGCGGTGCTCGCGATGACCGTCACCTTCCTCGCCTTCCAGCAGGGCGCGATCTCGCCGGTGACCTGGCTGATGCTGTCGGAGATCTTCCCGATGCGGATGCGCGGCTTCGGCATGGGCGTCGCGGCGGTGGTGCTGTGGCTGACCAACTTCACGATCGGCCTGGTCTTTCCCTCCCTGGTCGACGGGATCGGGGTCTCCAACACCTTCTTCCTCTTCGTGGTGGCGGGCGTCTGCTCCCTCGCCTTCGTGAAGCGCCACGTCCCCGAGACCAGGGGCCGCACCCTCGAAACCCTCGAAGCCGAACTCCGCACGCGCTTCTCCTGACCTCCCCCGTTCCTGGAAGTTCCCAGAAAGGACCACCACCCATGACTGTGCGCGTAGGCGTCATCGGCGCCGGCTGGATCGGCAAGGAACACATCCGGCGGCTCACCGACACCGTCACCGGCGCCCGCGTCACCGCGGTCACCGACATCGACGCCGCCCGCGCCGAACAGGCGGCGGCGCCGGTCGGCGCCCGAGTGCTGCCCGACGGCGCGACCCTGATCGCCGCGGACGACGTCGACGCCGTCCTCGTGACGTCCTGGGGCCCCACCCACGCCGAACACGTGCTGCACGCGATCGCCGCCGGGAAACCGGTGTTCTGTGAGAAGCCGCTGGCCACGACCGCCGAGGACTGCCTCAGGATCGTCGAGGCCGAAACGGCACACGGCCGCCGCCTCGTCCAGGTCGGCTTCATGCGCCGCTACGACGCCGGCTACCGGAAGATGAAGCAGGTCATCGGCTCCGGCCGGATCGGTGAACCGCTGATCGTGCACTGCGCCCACCGCAACCCCACCGTCCCGCAGTCCTACACCTCCGCCATGGCGGCGCTGGACACGGCGGTGCACGAGGTGGACGTGCTGCGCTGGCTGCTCGACGACGAGATCGTCTCCACCCAGGTGGTCACCCCGCGCGCCACGAGCAAGCGGTTCGCCCACCTCAAGGACCCGCAGATCATGCTCTTCGAGACCGCCAAGGGCGTCCGCATCGACCTGGAGGTCTTCGTCAACTGCCAGTACGGCTACGACATCCAGTGCGAGACGGTCGGCGAGGAAGGCCTCGTCCGGCTGCCCGACCCGGCCACGGTCGGCCTGCGCACCGCCGGCCAGCACAGCACGGAGGTCCTCACCGACTGGGTGGGCCGCTTCGCGGACGCCTTCGACACCGAGTTCCGCGAGTGGATCGCCGGCGTCGCAGCCGGCACCGGGCCCACCGGCCCCTCCGCCTGGGACGGCTACGCGGCGACCGTCATCACCAGTGCGACCGTCGAGGCCCTGGAGTCGGGCCACGTCGTCGCCACCGACCTCAAGCCCCGCCCCGCACTCTACGGAGGTGCCGCGTGAAGATCGCCCTCGACCCGTACATGTTCCGCGCCCTGCCCATCGACACCATGGTGCGCACGGTCGCCGAACTCGGCTACCAGTACATCGAGTTGTCGCCCCGCGACGACTTCATGCCGTTCTTCCTGCACCCGCGCGCGGACGACGAACGCATCGCCGAGCTGAAGAACTCCCTGCGCACACACGGGGTGAAGCTGTCCTCCGTGCTGCCGTTGTACAAGTGGTCCTCGCCCGACGAGACCGAGCGGCAGGCCGCCGTCCGCTACTGGAAGCGGATGATCGAGATCACCGCCGACCTCGAATGCCCCCTGATGAACTCGGAGTTCAACGGCCGTCCCGAGCGTGCCGCCGAGAGCGAGGCCGCGTTCTGGCGCTCGCTGGAGGAGTTGCTGCCGCTGTTCGAACGGGAGGGCATCGCGCTCAACCTGGAGGCCCACCCGGACGACTTCTGCGAGGAGAACACCCCCGCGGTCGACCTCGTCCGCGCGATCGGCAAGCCCTGGGTGAACTACCTCTACTGCGCCCCGCACTCCTTCCACCTCTCGGGTGCGGACCCCACGGCGGACATCGCGGCGATGCTGCGCTACGCCGGCGACAAGCTGAAGCACGTGCACATCGCCGATTCCTTCAACCACAAGGGCTCCTCCGGCCTGCGCTACATCCTCAACCCGCCCGGCACCGCCGCCCGTGTCCACCAGCACCTCGACATCGGGCAGGGCGAGGTCGACTGGGACGCCTTCTTCGGCACCCTGCGCGAGCTGGACTTCGACGGAGTGGCCACCGCCTGCGTCTTCGCCTGGGAAGAACGCGCCCACGAGTCCTCGGCCTTCATGCTCGACCGCATCACCAAGGAACTGGCCGTGGCGTAAAGCACGTACACGTCCCCGGGTCCGCAGCGCCGCGCCGTGGCGCGGCGGGCCCGCCTCAGGCGGTGCCGTGGGCAGGATCGAAAGCCCCGCACGAGGCGGGCGCCAAGCTCTTCCTGAGCCGGCTCGACTCCCAGGCCGTGCAGAAGAACGCCATCGCCACCTGGTCGAGGGCGCCGGCCCCGGTGACCCCACGGGCACCCTCGGCCGCACCCCCGGGGCGTTCTGACCGCTGCTCACCGCACCAGGAGCGGATCCGCCGGACAGTGACGGCGGATCCGCTCCGCGGCATGCCACGCGGTGCGCGAGCGCACAGGAAGCTCATCCACGGCATGAATGACGCGGATACGGGATTCGGATCGCGCGGAGGATGGCGACCGGGCGCCCGACGACCCATAGTCGTCCTGCCCACACGCCGCACGCCGCTGTCCGGACCAGCCGCCGACGTGCGGCCGTCCCCAGCATGCTGTGCGCCGTGGCGCCGAAGGCGCCCGGGAAAAGGCATGCCCCACTCCCGTACACCGTCCCTGGAGTCGCCATGCCCGGTTCCGCCGTTCCGCCGCCGTCTCCCACCACGATCGAAGACGCCGCTACCGTGCCCGTGCCCGTCACGGGGCCGGCCCATCTGCTGCGCGTGACCCTGCTGATGGCGGGCAGCTGTCTGCCGATCCTGGGGGCGGTGCTGATCGCCCCCGTGCTGCCCAAGATGCAGGACCACTTCGCGTCGGTCCCGGGGGCCAAGGCGCTGGTGCCGCTCGCGCTGACCGTTCCGGCGCTGGCGCTGGCGCTGCTCGCCCCGTTCGCCGGCGTGGTCGTGGACCGGCTGGGCCGCAGGCGCCTGCTGATCGTGGCGACACTCCTGTACGCCGTGTTCGGCACCGCCCCGCTCTGGCTGGACTCGCTGGGCGCGATCATCGCCGTCCGCGCCCTGGTCGGGGTCACCGAGGCCGCCATCATGACGTGCTGCACCACGCTGATCGGCGACTACTACAGCGGGCAGCAGCGGGTGAGGTACCTCGCCCTGCAGACCATGTGCGCCTCCGCGTCGGCCACCGTCTTCTTCGTGCTCGGCGGCGCCGCCGGCTCGGCGGGCTGGCGCGTGCCGTTCTGGGTGTACGCCGTGAGTCTCGTACTGGCCCCGCTGATGGCCACCGCCCTGCCCGACGCGGCGCCCCGTGCAACCACGCAGGAGGTCCGGACCGCACACCGGGCTTTCCCCTGGCGGCAGTTGGCGGGCATCTGTGCCCTCACCTTCTTCGGGGCGATGGTCTTCTACACCGTCCCGGTGGAGATGTCGTACCTGCTCGACGACCTCGGGGTGGAGAACTCCGGGGTGATCGGTCTGGCCACGGCGATCGCCAGTGCCGCCACAGTGGGCGGCGCGGTCGCCTTCGCCCGGCTGGGACGCTCCCCCGACCCGATGCTGCCCGCCGTGCTCGCGGTCTGCGCGGCCGGCTTCGGGGTGATGTCCCTCGCGGGGAACGCTCCGCTGCTGGTCGTGGGAGCGGTCGTCAACTGCGTGGGGACGGGGATGTTGCTGCCCGCCTTGTTGACGAGTGCCATGTCCCGTCTGGCGTTCGAGGACCGGGGTCGTGGGACGGGGTTGTGGATGGCGGCCTTCTTCGGCGGCGAGTTCGTCTGCCCGTTGGTGCTGCTCGCCGGGGAGTCGGCGGTGGGGAGCCTCGCGGGGGCGGTGGGGTTGCTGGGGCCGGCGGCCGCTCTCGTCGCGGCGGGTCTGGTGGCGGCCCGCCGTCGCGCGGGCGCGGCCGATCCCCGGCCGCTGCCGGAGCAGTTGGCCTGACGGCGGTCCAGCGTCCAAGAACTTCCGGCGAGTGGCACGATGGGCCGTCATTCGGCTACGGCGCCATCGTGGCTGGTCACGCCCGCGCGGCGGAGCCGCACATCGATACAGCCCCGGCGCCCCTCAGGGGGTCGCAGTCAGCGTCGCCCCCACCTCCGCCGCCTTCTGCCGCAGCCAGATATGGGCCGCATCCTGGGTGTGAACGGGGTGCCACCACATCGCCTCCTGGACCGGTACCGCCTCAAAAGGACACGGGAGGACACGCACCGCCGCGGAGCGGACCGCTCTGCGGGCCAGGCGCTCCTGGATCATCGCCACCCGGCGGGTCCCCTCGACCATGTGGGGCAGCAGCTGGAAGGTCTGCACGGAGACCTCCACCCGGGGGCTGATGCCGAGCATGCTGAGCTGGCGGGCGGCCGGGGCGTCATAGGGGCGCTGGTAGACGGCCCAGGGCAGCCGGGCCAGCTGGTCGAGAGCGAGCGCGCCGCCGACCTCCGGGTGGTCCTCGGCGATCATGCACAGCCAGCGGTCCTGGAAGAGGTCGACGGCGGGGAAACCGTCGATGACGCCGTGCGGCATCAGCAGCCCGTCGACGGTGCTCAGCACGGTGGCGGTGTTCTCCACGACGGACGGTGCCGGGTGCCGGAAGGTGAGCCGGATGCCGGGGGCCTCCTCGTGCAGGGCGCGAGAGAGCTCGGCGCCGAACACGGCCGCGCCGTAGTCGGAGGCGAGCAGGGTGAACTCGCGGTCCTCGGCGGCCGGGTCGAAGTCGGCCTGGCTGGCGAAGACGCGTTCCAGCAGGTCGCACGCGGTGGCACTGCGGTCACGCAGGGCGACCCCGAGCGGTGTCAGCTCGTAGCTGTTGCCGGTGCGGGCGAGCAGTTCGTCGTCGAAATGGCGGCGCAGCCGGGACAGCGCCGCGCTCATCGCGGGCTGGCTCAGCCCGACGCGCTCGCCGGCCCGGGTGACGTTGCGCTCCTCCAGCAGCGCGCGCAGCGCGACGACCAGGTTGAGGTCGAGTCGGGACAGGTTCACCAAGCACCACCTATGTGAGCTGTACGAGCTGGACGAGCCGCACCTGCGGGAACCATCCATGCCATGGATTCGGCTGATCCACAGGATTGATTTCCGTGATTCGTCCTTCGAGGTCAGAGTAGACCGCAACCCAGCAGGAGGAAATCTGATGGCAACGCTCGCGCAACCTGCCGGCCCGTTCGCGCTCGGCACGTTCTCCGCTCAGGACGGGGAGCCGTTCCCCGGCCTTCTGGTGAAGGAGCGGGTACTCGACCTGAGCAGCGCCCTGGACCGGGCACCGGCCGACGTGCGCGCCGTGGTGGAGCGGTGGGAGGAGACCCTCCCCCTCCTGTACGCCCTCGCCGCCGACGACACTCTCGCCCGGCGCCCGCTCGCGGACCTGCGGGTGCACGCGCCGATCGAGCCGCGCCAGATCTTCCAGTCCGGAGCCAACTACCGGCAGCACGTGATCGACCTGGAGGTCGCCCACCGCTCCCCCGACGACCCCCGCACCGTCGAGGAGGCGCGCGCGGAGATCGCCGCGGTCATGGACCGCCGGGCCGCCGAGGACCTGCCGTACGTGTTCATCGGCCTGCCCAGCACCGTCGCCGGTCCGTACGACGACGTCGTCCTCCCCTCCTGGGCCCAGAAGCCGGACTGGGAGCTGGAGTTGGCGGCCGTCATCGCCAAGCCGGCCCATCGGGTGTCCGTCGAGGAGGCCCTGGAGTACGTCGCCGGGTACACGATCGCCAACGATCTCACCGACCGCGCCACCGTCTTCCGCCGGGACATGCCCGCCATCGGCACCGACTGGCTGCGCTGCAAGAACGCCCCCGGCTTCACCCCGCTCGGGCCCTGGATCGTGCCCGCCGAGTCCGTCGCCGACCCGGGCGACCTGCGGGTCACCCTCAAGCTGAACGGCGAGACCATGCAGGACGAGTCCACCAAGGACATGCTCTTCGGGGTCGCCCGCCTGGTGTCGTACGTCTCACGGACCGCTCAACTCCTCCCGGGTGACCTGGTGTTGACCGGCAGCCCGGCCGGCAACGGCATCCACTGGGGGCGGCTGCTGCGCGACGGCGACGTCATGGAGGGCTCCATCACCGGCCTGGGTGTGCAGCGCACGCGTTGTGTGGCGGAGGCGTCGGCATGAGCCTGGACCGCCGCGACCCGGAGGGCGCGATCGCCGAGGCCGCCAAGGCGTACTCCAACTGGGGGCGCTGGGGTGAGGACGACGTGCTCGGCACCCTCAACTTCCTCGACGAGGCCAAGCGGCGGGAGGGCGCGGCCCTCGTGCGCCGGGGCGTCAGCTTCTCCCTCTCCCAGCGCTTCGACATGAACGGCCCGCAGAAGGGCTGGCGGCGGCGCACCAACCCCGTGCACACCATGCTCGACACCGGGACGGACGCCGCCCTCGGCAACCAGGGCTTCCCGCACGGCATCGGCGGCGCCGACGACGTGATCGCGATGCCGTTGCAGTGCTCCACCCAATGGGACGGGCTCGGGCACATCTTCGACCACGGCAAGGCGTGGAACGGCCGCGCGGCGGAGAAGGTCGTCACCTCCGACGGTGATCTCGTCACCGGCATCGAGCACATGGCGCCGTTCGTCGCCGGACGCGGCGTGCTGCTCGACGTGGGTGAAGTCATCAGCGTGGGCGGCGAGTTGCCCGACGGTTTCGCGATCACCACGGAGCACCTGACCGCGACCGCCGAGGCGCACGGGGTGAGCGTCGGCCGCGGCGATATCGTCCTCGTCCGTACCGGACAACTCGCGCGTGCCCGGCGCGAGGGCTGGGGCGACTACGCGGGCGGGCCCGCTCCGGGGCTGTCGTTCACCACCGCCGGCTGGCTGCACGGCACCGAGATCGCCGCGATCGCCACCGACACCTGGGGTTTCGAGGTGCGGCCGAACGAGTTCGAGCACGCCTTCCAGCCGCTGCACCAGGTCGTCATCCCCAACGTGGGCCTGCTGATCGGTGAGATGTGGGATCTCGACGCCCTCGCCGCGGACTGCGCGGCCGACGGCGTGTACGAGTTCTGGCTCACTGCCGCGCCCCTCCCCATCACCGGCGCCGTCGGCTCCCCCGTCAACCCCATCGCAGTCAAGTAACCGGCGGAACAAGGGAGTTCCCATGACCCACCCTCGTAGAGTCCTCGTCATCGGCGGCGGCGCCTCCGGCAACGCCGTGACGATCCTGCTGCGCCGTGCCGGTGTCGCCGTCGATCTGATCGAGGCGAAGCCCGACTGGAACGCCACCACAGGCTCCGGCATCACCCTCCAGGGCAACGCCCTGCGCGTCCTGCGCGAACTCGGCGTCTGGGATCAGGTGTCGGCCTCCGGCTTCGCCTTCGGGGAGCTCGGGGTGACCACCCCCGACGGGACCGTCCTGTTCGTCGCGGAGGACATCCGGACCGGCGGTGACGACCTGCCCGCCACGATCGGCATGCAGCGCCCCCGGCTGCAGCAGATCCTCATCGACGCGGTCCGCGCCTCGGGCGCCGGCGTCCGGCTGGGCACCACGGCGGAGATCCTGGCGCAGGACGCCGAGGGCGTCTCCGTCCGTTTCAACGACGGCGGCGAGGCCCGCTACGGCCTCGTGATCGGCGCCGACGGCCTCAACTCGGCCACCCGCGCCGCGATCGGCATCACCGCCGAACCGGAGCCCACCGGCATGGCGATCTGGCGCACCCCCGCCCCGCGCCCCGCGGGTGTCACCCGCACGGACCTGGCCTACGGCGGCCCGGCGTACATCGCGGGCTACTGCCCGACCAGCGAGAACACCATCTACGCCTACGTCGTCGAGGCCTGCCGCGACCGCGCCTGCGTCGACCCGGCCGCCTACGCCGACGAGATGCGCCGGCTCGCCCGGAGCTACGGCGGGTTCTGGCACGAGATCACCGATCACATCACGGACCCGGCGCAGGTCAACTACACCTGGTTCAACCGCCTGTTGGTGGAGGGCTCGTGGCACCGCGGCCGGGTGGTGCTGATCGGCGACGCGGCGCACTGCTGTCCGCCCACTCTCGCGCAGGGCGCCGCGATGTCACTGGAGGACGCCTCCGTCCTGGCCGAGCTGCTCACCGACGGCCGGGAATGGGACGACGCGCTGTTCCAGGCGTTCTACGAGCGCCGCATCGCGCGGGTGCGGCCCGTCGTCGAGGCGTCCGTACAACTCGGGCAGTGGCAACTGGACGGTGTGCGCGACGCCGACGTGCCCGGCCTGATCGGCCGCACGCTGACCCCCCTGAAGGAACTCCCGTGACCACACCGACAGTTGACGTACACGCGCACATCCTGATCCCCGAGGTGGAGGAGGCGGTGGCCGGGTTGCCCGGCCTCGTCGAGGCCAGGGCGCTGGACGCCCGCCGCAACGGTCCGGCGGCGCTGGCCGTCAGCGGGCCCATGGTGCGCGAGCGGATCCCCCGGGCCACCGATGCCGCCCTGCGACTGGCCGCGATGGACGCGCAGGGCGTGGACGTGCAGCTGGTCAGCCCGTCCCCCTCGCACTACCACTACTGGGCGGACGAGGAGATCGCCGAGAAGGTGTACCGCCTTGCGAACGAGGCGACGGCCGCGCACTGCGCGCAGGCTCCCGATCGGCTGAAGGGGCTCGGGCTCGTCCCGCTCCAGCACCCCGCACTGGCGGTGGACGCCCTCGAACACGCCCTGGATCTGGGCCTGTTGGGCGTCGAGATCTCCTCGCACACGCCCGGTCGCGAGCTGTCCGACCCGGCCTACGACCCCTTCTGGGCACGAGCCGCCGAGACCGGTGCGATCCTCTTCCTGCACCCCTTCGGCTGCACCCTCGACGAACGCCTCGACCGCTGGTATTTGTCCAACACCGTCGGCCAGCCCACCGAGAACGCCGTCGCCCTCTCCCACCTGATCTTCTCCGGCGTCCTGGACCGCCATCCGGACCTCAAGCTGATCGCGGCGCACGGCGGCGGCTATCTGCCCACCCACCTGGGCCGCTCCGACCACGCCTGGCGGGTCCGCCCCGACGCCCAGGGCTGCTCCCGGGAGCCGAGCAGCTATCTGCGGCAGCTGTACTTCGACTCCCTCGTCCACGACCCCCATGTGCTGCGGGAATTGCTGCGGGCCGCGGGCCCGGAGCGGGTCCTGCTCGGCTCCGACTTCCCCTTCGACATGGGCACCGACGACCCGCTCGGCGCACTGCGCGCCGCGGACCTGCCCGACGCCTGCTTCCACGCCGTCCGGGGCGGCAACGCCGCCGCCCTCCTCCGGAAGGACTGACACCATGCGCCTGCTCACCCACCTCCGACACGTCGACCTCGCCGTGCCCGACTACGACAAGCAGCTCGACTTCTACGCGGGCGTCTGGGGCCTGACCAAGGTCGCCGAGGACTCCGGCCTCTCCTTCCTGGCCGCCGAGGGCTCGCCCGAGAGTTACGTGGTCCGGCTGCGCAAGGCGGACGAGAAGCGGCTGGACCTGGTGTCGTACGGGGCCGCCGGCGCGGCGGACGTCGACACGCTCGCCGAGCGACTCCTCGCCGGCGGCGTCCAGTTGATCTCGCGGCCGGGCAAGGTCGACACCCCGGGTGGCGGCTACGGCTTCCGCTTCTTCGACGTCGACGGGCGCACGATCGAGGTCTCCGCCGACGTCGAGGTCAGGCAGCACCGCAGGATCGAGGAGAAGGAGGCGATCCCGGTCAAGCTGTCGCACGTCGTCCTCAACTCGCCGGACCTCGACAAGACCCGCGAGTGGTACGAGCGCCACCTCGGCTTCCGCCACTCCGACACGCTCAGCTCGCCGTACGTCGGTGACGTCATGCACTTCATGCGGATCAGCAACCAGCACCACTCCATGGCCATCGCCAAGGGCCCGCACACCTCGCTGCACCACGTCTCCTTCGAGATGCGCGGCCTGGACGAGTACATGCGCGGCTCCGGCCGGGTGATGCGGGCCGGCTTCCAGAAGGTCTGGGGGCCGGGCCGGCACATGGCGGGCGACAACACCTTCACCTACTTCCTCGACCCGCACGGCAACACCGTCGAGTACACGACGGAACTGGAGCTCCTCGACGAGGACACCTGGCACCCTCACGTCTACGACTTCTCCCAGCCCGAGGTCACCGACCAGTGGGGCACCGCGAACCCCATGAACGAACTCGTCGCCAAGGAGTCGTTCAACGACGTCGACCGCGGCGTGTTCGTCGCCCCGCCGGTCTGAGGAGTCCCCGTCATGCGCATCGCCAGCTACCTGCACGACGGACGCCGCCACTGCGGCGTCGTGGAGGGCACCGTCGTACGGGCCCTGCCGGACGGCACCTCACCGCTCGAAGCGGTCGGGACCCGCCCCGTGGGGTCGCCCGTCCCGCTGTCGGAGGTGCGGCTGCTGCCGCCGCTCCAGCCGCCCACCGTGCGGGACTTCGTCACCTTCGAGGAGCACGTCGAGGGCGTGCGGCGGTCGGTGGACGGGGCCGCCGGGGTGCCGGAGCAGTGGTACGCGGCCCCGACGTTCTATTTCACCAACCCCTACGCCGTGTACGGCCCGCACGACGACATCCCCATGCCCCCGGGGTCGAGCGTCCTCGACTTCGAACTCGAGGTGGCCGCCGTGATCGGGAAGGAGGGCCGCGACCTCACCCCCGAGCAGGCCCGCGACCACATCGTCGGCTACACCGTCCTCAACGACTGGTCCGCCCGGGACCTGCAGTCCGCCGAGATGAGGGTGGGCCTCGGCCCGTGCAAGGGCAAGGACACGGCCACCACCCTGGGCCCCTGCCTGGTCACCGCCGACGAACTGGAGAAGTACCGCGACGCGGACGGCTTCCTGCGGCTGGCGCTGCGGGCGGAGATCAACGGCGAGGTGGTCGGCACGGATCTGCTGTCCAACATGAGCTGGACCTTCGAGGAGATGGTCGCCTACGCCTCACGCGGTACCGTCGTCCGCCCGGGCGACGTCCTCGGCTCGGGCACCTGCGGCAACGGCGGCTGCCTGGCGGAGCTCTGGGGCGTACGAGGGCGGCGGGACCCGGCGCCGCTCGGGCCCGGCGACACGGTCACGCTCACCGTGGAGGGCCTCGGCACCGTCTCCAACACCGTGGTGACCGGCCCCGATCCGGTGCCGGTGGCGGCAGCCCGGCGTCGTTCCCGGGAGCGGCCGTGAGACGGCTCGACGGCAGGGTGGTGGTCGTCACCGGGGCGGCCCGCGGGCAGGGTGCGGCGGAGGCGGACGCCCTGCGCCGGGCGGGCGCCCACGTCATCGCCACGGACGTCGACCCGACGGCGGACGGCTGCCGGCGCCTCGACGTCACCAGCGAGGACGACTGGATCCAACTGGCCGCGGAACTGTGGGAGTCGCACGGTGCGGTGCACGGCCTGGTCAACAACGCGGGCGTCACCTGGCGCGCCCGCGTCGACGACGTACGCCCCGAGGACATGGCCCGGGTCCACGCGGTCAACGTCATCGGTCCGCTCCTCGGCATCCAGCACCTCACCCCGCTCATGCCGCCCGGCTCCTCCATCGTGAACGTCGGCTCGACGGCCGCGCTCACCGGCCACTACCCGGTCGCCTACACGTCCAGCAAGTGGGCCCTGCGCGGCCTGTCGAAGGCGGCGGCGACCGAGCTGGGACCGCGCGGCATCCGCGTGAACAGCGTCCACCCCGGCTTCATCGAGACCGACATGACCTCCTCCGGCGCGCCCGCCTTCCGCGAGGCGAACATCCGCGAGACCCCCCTGGGCCGCACCGGAACCGCGGACGAGGTCGCCCCGCTCGTGGTCTTCCTGCTCTCCGACGAGGCGTCCTTCATCACCGGCGCCGAGATCCCGGTCGACGGCGGTCTCACCGCGCACGGCGGCGTCAAGTCCGTCTCCGACGCGCTGCGCGGCACCCAGCTCACTTGAACAAGGAACGGCTTTCTTGGCCCCCTCCCCCTCGTGAACGAGGGGGATTTCCACGGCTCGCGCCGCAGGCAACCCCAATACATCGGATGTGTCAACGGATCTGGACCAGACCTTCCCCATTGACAGGTGCACGGAGCGCACTTACGGTCCCCGATACACCCGATGTATCCATCCGTGCTGATGATCCATCAGATCTGGAGGACGATGATGACCTCACGATCGGGAAAGCGCTCACCCGTGCCCCGCAGAGCCGTGCTCGGCACCGCGCTCGGCGGAGCGACTGCGGCGGCCCTCCCCGGAACCGCCCTCCCCGCAACGGCCCACGCCGGTCCGGTCCCGCCCGCCGCTCCTGCGACCGGACCCCGCGGACGCCCCTGGAAACTCCGCTCCACCATGAACACCGACAGCGCCTGGAGCCGGTTCCTGCACGACCAGGACCTGCTGTGGACCAGGCTGCCCACCCGCTGGTACGAGGGGCCGTTCCTCGGCGACGGGCTGCTCGGCAGCATGATCTACCAGGAGCCCGGCACCAACCAGATCCGCTTCACCGTCCAGCACGGCCGCGTTCAGGACCACCGGCCCGAGTTCGGCAGCGGCTGGGGCACCTGCCGCCTCCCGGTAGGACACCTCACGCTCGAACCGGTCGGCACCATCACCGCCGTCGACTGGCGGCTGAGCCTGTGGAACGCCGAACTCACCGGCACCGTCACCACCACCGCCGGCACCCTCGCCCTCTCCGCCCTCATCCACGACGAGGTCCTGGCCGTCCGCGTGACGGCCGACGGCGGCGAAAGGGCCACCTGGACCTTCCACCCGGAGGAGGCCGTCAGCCCCCGCCGTATCCAGGAGGCCCCACCCTCCGGTTACACCGCCAATCCGCCCTGGACCACACGGACCACCGCCGACGGCACCGAGCAGGTGCTCCAGCCGCTCAGCGGCGGCGGTGGGACCGCCACCGCGTACCGTCGCGCCGGCGACGACCTCCTCGTCAGCGTCGGGCACAGCTTTCCCTCCGACACCGCCGCCGAGGCCGACTCGCTGCGCAACCTGCGCCGCGCGGGGTCGTACGCCGCCCTCCGCCGAGTTCACATCCGCTGGTGGCACGCGTTCTACCCGAAGAGCCTCGTCTCGTTCCCCGACCGGCGGCTGCAGAGCTTCCACTGGATCCAGCTGTACAAGGTCGCCTCCGCCAGCCGTGCGGGCGGCCCCGTGATGGCCACCTCCGGCCCGTGGCTGGAGCCCACTCCGTGGCCCGCGGTGTGGTGGAACCTGAACGTCCAGTTGGAGTACTGGCTCGTCCACGGCTCCAACCACCCCGAACTCGACGCGCTCGCCACCACGCTGCGGCAGAACCAGGAGCAGCTGATCGCCAACGTGCCCGCCGCCTACCGCGCGGACAGCTCCGGCATCGGCCGCAGCTCCGACATGTTCGCCGACCGGGAGGTGGGCCGCCCGGGCACCGGCGCCGAGACCGGCGACCTCACCTGGGCCCTGCACAACGTGTGGCTGTCCTACCGGCACTCCATGGACAAGGCCCTGCTGCGCGACACGATCTACCCGGTACTGCGCCGGGCGATCAACTACTATCTGCACTTCCTCACCCCGGGCAGCGACGGCAGGCTGCATCTGCCGAGCACGCTCTCGCCGGAGTACCCCGTCGTACCGCCGCAGGACACCAACTACGACCTCGCGCTCATCCGCTGGGGCTGCCAGACCCTCCTCGACTCCGCCGAACTGCTCGGCGTCGACGACGAGTTGATCCCACGCTGGCAGGAGGTGTCGGCCAGGCTCACGCCGTACCCGGTCGACGACAACGGCTTCATGATCGGCGCCGACACCCCGTACGCGCAGTCCCACCGGCACTACTCGCACCTGCTGATGGTGTACCCGCTGTACCTCGTCAACTGGGACCAGCCCGAGAGCCGCGACCTGATCGCCAAGTCCGTCGTCCACTGGCACGCGCTGACCGGCGCCCACCGCGGCTACAGCTACACCGGCGCCGCCTCCGTCTACGCCATGACCGGCGACGGTGACACCGCGATCACCTACCTGCGGAAGTTCTTCGACCCGACCACCCGCTATCCCTGTCAGGCCAACACGCACTACACCGAGGCCGGTCCGGTCATCGAGACGCCGCTGTCCGCCTCGCAGTCCCTGCACGACATGTTCTGCCAGAGCTGGGGCGGGGTGATCCGCGTCTTCCCGGCCGTCCCGTCCGACTGGGCGGACGTCACCCTGCACGACTTCCGCACCCAGGGCGCCTTCCTGGTCAGCGCCGTCCGCGAGGCGGGGAAGACCCGGTTCATCCGGATCAGGAGCCTGGCGGGCGAGCCGCTCAAGCTCCGGCACGGCCTGAGCGGCACCCTCACCGTGCTGCTGGACGACGGCACCCCGGCCCGCACCCACGACCTGGGCGACGGCACCCTCGCCATCGACCTGCCCCGGGGCCGCGAGGTGCTCGTCCACTCGGGCTCCCGGCCCGACCTCGTCGTCGCACCCGTCGCCGTCGGCGAACCGGGCCCGGCCTGGGGACTGCCCTAGGGGCCACACATTCCACCTCGCCTCACCAACAGGGAGGGTTCTCATGGCTGTTCCGATCAGAACCGCGGTCGCCGCGCTCTGCGCCGGGCTGGTGGCCGCACTCCTCACGACCGTGCCCGCACTGGCCGGGCAGAACGAGCATGTCTGGGCCGTCTCCGCGGCGGCACACGCACCCCGCGCACAACTGTCCCTGGACGACAGCACCGGCACACTGAGCCTGTCGGTGTCCCGCGACGGCCGTACGGTCATCGAGCCGTCACCCGTCGGCATCGTCACCGAACAGGCCGACCTGTCCCAGGGGTTACGCTTCCTGCACCGCACGGACCGCCGGATCGACGAGCGTTACCGGACGAAGTCCGGGAAAAGGCTGGACCGCAGGGTCCGCATGAACGAGGCCCGTCTGTCGTTCGCCACCGCGACCGGTGCCCGGCTCGACCTCGTCGTCCGCGCCTCCGCCGACGGCGTCGCCTACCGGTACGTCCTGCCGGCCGGGTACGGCGACGTGCTCGGCGAGACCTCCGCGTTCAACCTGCCGTCGGCCGCGAGTGCCTGGCTGAGCACCTACCGGGTCGACAACGAGGGGCAGTTCGCCCAGTACACCGCCGCGAGCGCACCCACCAACTCCTACTCCGACCAGGCGCTCTTCGCCACCCCCGGCGGCTACACCCTGCTCGCCGAGTCCGACCTTACCGGCGCCTACTCCGGTGCCCGGCTCGCCCACACCCAGGGCACCGGCACCTACCGGATCGCACTCGCCGACGAGCGGGTCCGCACCGACGGCCCCCTCGCCACGCCCTGGCGGGCCATGGTGACCGGCGACCTCGCCACTGTCACCCGGTCGACGTTCACCGACGACCTCGCCCCCGCCTCCAGGGTCACCAATCCCTCCTGGATCCGGCCCGGCACCGTGCTGTGGACCTGGCTCGCCGGCGGCCGCCCGGCCGGTCAGAGCCTCGCGGCGCAGAAGGCGTACGTCGACTACGCGGCCGAACGGGGCTGGCCCTACGAGGCCGTCGACTCGGGCTGGTACTTCAAGAAGGACGAGTGGGACGTCACCGACCCCGACTGGCAGACCAACAGCTGGATGCCCGAACTCGTCGAGTACGCGCGCGCCAAGGGCGTCGGGATCGTCGTCTGGATCCACCAGCGCGACCTCGACACGCCCGAGGAACGCGACCGGTGGCTGCCGACGCTGGAGCGGTGGGGCGTCAAGGGCGTCAAGATCGACTTCATGAACTCCGAGGCGCAGTCGATGCTCCAGTGGTACGACACCATCCTCCCGGAGACGGCCGCCCACCACCTCATGGTCGACTTCCACGGCTCCACGATACCCAAGGGCATCCAGCGCACCTGGCCGCAGGTGATGACCCTGGAGGGCGTCGGCGGTGAGGAGAAGCGCACCAACACCGCCGCCCACCTCACCACCCTGCCCTTCACCCGCAACGTCATCGGTTCCATGGACTTCACCCCGGGCGCCTTCCAGCGCGTCGGCCTGCGCCCCAACTCCGACGCGGCCGAGGTCGGGCTCACCGTCGTCCACGAGTCGGGTCTGCAGATGTTCGCGGGCACCCCCGAGTCGTACGACGCCCGGCCGCTCGCCCGGGGCTTCCTCGACCAGGTCCCGGCCGCCTGGGACGACACCCGGCTGCTCGCCGGACAGCCAGGGCAGGAGGCCGTGCTCGCCCGGCGCGGCGGTGACCGCTGGTTCCTGGGCGGGGTGTACGCGGGCGCGGCCCGCACGGCGGAGGTGCCGCTGTCCATCGGCCCCGGACGGTGGCTGGTCGAGACGATCCGGGACGGCGCCGACGGCCTCGTCCAGGACCGTCAGGTGCTGCGCGGCGGTGACCCGCTCGGCGTCGACGTCGTCGGCAACGGTGGCTTCGCCGCCCTCGCCTGCCCCTGGCGGCCGGGCGTCACCACCTGCTACCGCTGAGCACTCCGCGCCTTTCCCGGGCGGACGGTTCGCCCCGGCGGCCGCCGCCCGGGACCCATGGGTGGTTTGATATTCAACTGTGACTCCACGGATCTTCATCGACAAGCAGAGCCCCAAGGCCTACCACGCGCTGGTCCAGACCTCCGAGGCCGTGCGGGCGACCGCCGCCGACGCGGGTCTGGAGCGCGCCCTCGTGGAACTGGTCAACCTGCGCGTCTCCCAGCTCAACGGCTGCGCGTTCTGCCTGGACGTGCACACCAAGGCCGCCCTGCGGGCGGGGGAGGACACCCGGCGGCTCGGCGTCCTCGCCGCCTGGCGGGACACCGACCTCTTCACTCCCCCGGAGCGCGCGGCCCTGGCGCTGGCGGAGGCGACCACCGTGCCGTCCGACGCCGCCGCGCAGGAGGCCGCGTACGCCGACGCCCGGCAGGTTCTCACCGACGACCAGATCTCGGCGGTGATCTGGGTGGCGGTCACCATCAACGCCTTCAACCGGGTGTCCATCCTCAGCAGGCATCCCGTGCACTGAGCCGTGCTTCCCGAGGCCCTGGACCGGTAAGAATCGTCCGGCAGACGAGCACCGACCGTCCACCTCCTGGAGGCCCCGCCCATGCCCCTCCCCCTCTCACCCGACGACCCCGCCGACGGACCGGAGTCCGTCAACGCCGACGCCTGGCAGGCCTACGCCGTACACCATCTGCGGCGTGGGACGGTCCTGGCGGAGGCGGAGCGGATCGACTGGGGGTTCCCGGACTCGGGCCCGGACGAGGCGTTCCTCGGAGAGCTGACGGGCCGGCGCGTCCTGGACCTCGGCTGCGGCACGGGCCGGCACGCCGCCCGGCTCGTGCGCGCGCACGGCGCCACCGTCGACGCCGTCGACTCCGCGCCGGGCCAGATCGAGCGCGCCCGGGCCCGGTACGGCTCCCTGCCCGGGCTGCGGCTCTTCCACGCCGACGCCGTCGCACACCTGCGGGCCGCGCGGCCCTACGACGTCGTCTACTCCGTCAACGCCGTCCCGTTCATCGATCCACGACGGCTGCTCCCCGCCCTGGCGACCGCGCTCGCCCCGGGCGGGACGCTGTGCTTCTCCGTGCTGCACACCAACTCCCAGGGCGACGGGCCCACTTCGGACCTCGTCGCCCGGCAGGAGACCCTGCGGTTGGCGGGCGGCGGCGAGACGACGGTCCGCATGTGGGTGCCCGCCCCCGAGGTGTGGGAGGAGTTGCTCGCCGACCACGGGCTGCGCGTCGAGGAGGTCGTGACGGTGACGGCGCCCGACCCGGCCAACCGCGCCGCCTACCGCGTCTTCCGGGCCCGGCGCCCCCAGCGCGTCTCCGCCCGCCCCCGCACGAACCTCCCGCCCGTCGCGCACGCGGCGCTCGGTGTCGGCGCCATCCTGTACGGCCCCCGCGGACTGCTCCTGGGGCGCCACCGCCGGGGCACCTGGGAGCTGCCCGGCGGCACGGTCGAACCCGGGGAGTCGCTGCGGGAGACCGTCGTGCGGGAACTGCGGGAGGAGACCGGGCTGCGGGCGGATCCGTCGGACGTGCGCCTGCTGGGCACGCTCCTCGACCAGGTCGACGGCGTCGTGCGGATGACGGTCGGCGCCGTCGTCACCGACTGGAAGGGCGAGCCGGCCGACCAGCCCGGCGAGAGCGTCGGCGACTGGCGCTGGTACTCCCTGGACCACCTGCCGCCGTCCCTGTTCGTGTGCAGCGCCCAGTCCCTCACCGCCTGGCGCCCGGACCTGCCGATCGACCACGCCCCGGCCCACTTCACTCCGTACGACCACCGGCCCGCGGGCTGACCAGCCCCGTCTCGTAGGCCACCACGACCGTCTGGGCGCGGTCGCGCAGGGTGAGTTTGGCCGGAACGCCGGAGACGTGGGTCTTGACGGTCGCCTCGGAGTGCCGCCGGTGTCGGTCACCTCCACCCGCAGGGCGTCGGGCTCGTACGCCACCGTCACGGCGGGCACGCGCTGCGGCCGCGTGTTGGACGGAGTTGGTCAGCGCCTCCTGGACCACGCCGGCTACCGCGTGCACGCCCTCGTCCCACTGGCGCCGTCGGCGCCGTCGACACCGGCCATGCCGCCGATACCGCCGATGTCCGGGACACCGCCGCCCGGTCCGCCGGCCCTGCGGGACGTTTCGCTGACCGTGCGGCGCGGTGAGGCCGTCGCCGTCCTCGGGCCGTCGGGCAGCGGCAAGTCGACGCTGCTCGGGTCGGCCGCACCGGACCTCGCCCTCACCAGTTGGTTCGTGGACCTGGCGTCCGGCACTGACACGGACGCCTACGTGCGCGCCCTGAACACCGAGTTGAAGCCGCTGGGCGTCACCGCGACGAGCGCGAAGTACGTCAACGGCGGCAGCATGGTCCGGGTCATGGACTCGATGACGGCCCTGCTCACCCTGATGCTGGGGTGCGTCGCCGGCCTCGGGGTGCTCGGCTGGGTCGTTCTGGACACCCACGAGCGGGTCTGTGACCTGGGCGTGCACAAGGTGCTCGGCATGACGCCCCGGCAGACCGTCGCGCTGGTCCTCGCGTCGGTGGTGGCGGCCGGGCCGGCGGGGGCCGCCGTCGGGGTGCCGCTGGGGATGGCCGTGCACGCGGCGGTGGTACCGGCCATGGCCCGCAGCGCCGAACTTCGGCTGCCGCGGTATGTCCTGTCCGTCTACGACACTCCCCTGCTGGTGCTGCTCGTCCTGGCGGGCACGGCCGTCGCCGTCCTGGGCGCGCTCCTGCCGGCCGGCTGCGCGGCGCGGGTCCGCACGACGACCGCGCTGCGGACCGAGTAGCACACGAGGTCGGGCCGCGCAGCCGAACGAGGGCGCAGGACACCCGAAATCGTGCGTTCCGTCACTCGTTCCCGTGGCCTTGCGCCCACCCTCTTTGCGGGCGTTCCCGCAGGTCGTGAGAGAGTTGCGGCCCAAACTACCCAGGGGGGTCTGTGACACGACATCAGAAACGGTCCGGGGTGCGCAGAAAGTCTCTGACTCTGCTCCTCGCACTCGGCACAGTGGCCGGTGCGACACTCGCGGGGGCGGCCTCGGCCGACGCCGCGACCTGGACCACCGTGGCGGCGGGCGTGGCGTACCGACAGTACGACCTGCGAGCGGCCGCCGGGACGACGCATGTGCACGTGCTCAGCGTCGACCTCACCAACACCCACGTGCGCCTCGGGCTGTTGTACCCGGGGGCGGTCGCGTCCCGCGCGGCCGTCTCCTCGCTGGCCGACAACCAGAAGGCCGTGGCCGGCATCAACGGCGACTTCTTCAACATCTCCGAGACGCAGCACCCGGGCGTCGCGGCGACCGGGGCGAGCGTGGGTCCGGCGATCGCGAACGGGAGGGCCCTCAAGGGCGCGGTCCCGGACGCGCAGCGGTTCGGGCCCGCCCTGCCGCCGGGCACGCACTCCAAGGCCGTGGTCGGCGTCGGCACCGACGGCAAGGCGCGGTTGGACAGCCTGTCCCTCAACGGAACGTTCACCACCTTGGGGCGGCGGCTGCCGTTGGGCGGCGTCAACCAGTACGCGCTGCCGGAGAACTCCGTCGGCGCGTACACCTCGGACTGGGGCAGCGTCTCGCGCATGCGGGCCACCTGCGGCACGGACACCGAACGGGCCGCGGAGTGCAGCACCAGCACCTATGAGGTGACGCTCAAGAAGGGCAGGGTCGTGTCGACGTCGGCCACGCCCGGCAGCGGCACCATAGCGGCCGGCACCACGGTCCTCGTCGGGCGGGAGGCGGGCGCGCAGCGCCTGAAGAGGCTCGTCAAAGGCCAGCGGGTGGCGGTGCGGTACGGGCTGACGTCCGCGTCGCAGTCGGCGTACAGCTTCGCCGTCGGCGGCTATCCGGTCCTCTTGGGCGGGAAGTCGCTGTCCGGTCTGAACAACTCGGTCTCGGCCGTGCGTACGGCCGTCGGCATCGGCAACGGCGGGAAGCGGGTGTTCCTGTTCGCGCTGGACGGTGCCGCCGCTTACCGCAAGGGCCTGACCATCGCCGAGGTCGCCACCGCTCTGCAGAGTCTCGGCGCGACCGAGGGCTTCAGCCTGGACGGCGGCGGTTCGTCGACCCTGGTGGCCCGCCCGGCGGGTGCGACCAAGGTGACGGTCCGCAACCACCCGTCCGACGGGTACGAGCGCCCGGTGTCCAACGGCATCGGGGTCTTCACCCAGTAGTCCCCCAAGTCATGGGTGACCCCGCAGGGCCTCACGGTCGAAGGCTGCCGACGATGTCGGCCGTCGCCGTGAGGCCGCTGTGGATGGTGGGAGCCATGCTGGTGCCGGCCAGGAAGAATCCGAGCAGCAGGCAGACCAGCGCGTGCGAGACCTTCAGTCCGCCGTTGCGCATGAAGATCACCGCCAGGATCAGCAGCAACAGCACTGCGGAAATCGAAATGGCCACCGTCAACCTCCTCCGCCACGTCCGCTTTCACGGCGTTCGGCCGCAAGTGTGGCGTAACGGAGGGTTCGTCCGGGCGGCTGACCTGTCCGCCGAACGAGTGGTGTCGAACGGGTGGTGTCGAACGGGTGGTGTCGAACGAGCGGCGCTACGCCGCCCGGTGGGCGTCGAGGAAGGCTTCCAGCCCGGCCAGGTCGTCGGTGTTGAGGTGGTCGACGCCCGCGGTGAGGAGTTCCGTCCACAGCGCGTCCCGGGCGGGACCGGCGAGATCGGGCGTGGCCCAGAATCGCACCTTCTGGCCGCGCGCGTGAGCCGCCCGCACGATGCCGCGCAGCTTCTGCCGCTCCGCCTCGGGGAAGGTCCCGACGCCGAGCCAGGTGAAGTTGAGGGTCCAGTTGTCGCTGATCAGTGAGGCGAACGACGCCTCGGAGGTGCCGAGATCGGCGAGCCGGCCGTCGTAGAAGGCGCGGCGGACTGTCTGCGCCTCCATGGGCGCACGGGCCGCGCGGTCGCCGGAGATGACGGCGGTGACCGGGCCGGAGTGGATGCGACCGTGCGCGTACGTCGTGAACAGGCCTTTGTAGCGCCCGAGTTGGCGGTCCAGTTCGAGGTACGTCGAGGAGCCCTCGGTCTTGATGTCGATGAGCAGTTGCAGCGGCTGCCGGTAACCCCGGTACACCGACCCCTGGTTGGCCTTCACACGGGCGGCGAGCGGGGCGAGGTAGAGGGACTCCAGGGTGCGGGTGGGGTCGAGTTGGTCCGCCGAGTGGGCGATCAGGAGCTCGCCGTCGACGAGGAAGATGTCGGCCTCGACGCTGCCGAAGCGGTGGTCGAGCGCGTCGAAGAGGGGGCGGGGGTGCTCGTAGTCGTTGTGGGCGTGGGCGCGCCACAACGGGCGGGGGCCGTACTTCTGTCCGTCGGCGAACGCGCCGCCGGCGGGCGGGGCGAGCACCGCGGCGACGGTGGCGCCGAAGCCGGTGAGAACTCTGCGGCGGGTGACGAGGGCCATGTTGTTCCTCCCTGTGGGGCGGGTCCGAACCACAGGGAGTATGAGTCTGTCCAGGCCCCAAGGAACCTGTACATGCCAGGAGTTGGCCGGGCCGCCGTCGCCTGTTCACTCCTTCCGCGCTGGCGCACGAAAAAGCCCGCCCCAGGTGGGGCGGGCTTCACCGGGCGACGGTCAGGGAGCGCTCAGGTCGACCAGTTCGGCCAGTGCCTCGCGATGGGCGCCGGCCGTGCCGTAGGCGATCGAGTCTGCCTTGGCCCGCTTGAGGTTGAGGTGGACCGGGTGCTCCCACGTCATGCCGAGGCCGCCGTGCAGTTGCAGGGCCTCCTCGGCGGCCCGGACGGCGACGGGCGCCGCGTAGGCCTGGGCGACGGCGACCGCCACGGCCGCCTCCTGTCCGGACTCCCCGTTCGCAAGCGCGTCGGCGGCGGCGCGGGCGGCGGCGCGGAGGCTGACGACCTCCAGCCACAGCTGGGCCAGCCTGTGCTTGAGCGCCTGGAAGCCGCCGACGGGCCGGTTGAACTGCTTGCGCTCCTTCAGGTAGCGCACGGTCTCGGTCAACGCCCAGTCGGCGAGCCCGAGTTGCTCGGAGGCCAGCAGCCCGGCCCCGGCCCGCAGGGCGCGGCGCACGGCGGGTTCGGCCTCGCCGAGACGGCGGCCGGGGGCGCCGTTGAGAGTGACCGTCGCGAGCGGGCGGGTCAGGTCGAAGGACACCTGCGGAGTGATGGTCGCGGCCTCCGTGTCCACGGCGTACAGTCCGCCGTCGTCGGCCGGTACGAGCAGCACGTCGGCCGCGAGGGCGTCCGCGATGCCGGTCAACTCACCCTGGAGAGCGCCCCCTTGGACGTGTACGACCTTGAAGTCGGCGCCCGGTGCGGTGTGTAGCCCGACCGCCAGTGCGCCGATGGTGCGCCCGGACGCCAGCCGACCGAGCAGCTCCTCGTCCTCGACGGCCAGCAGGGCCTCCGTGGCGACCACGGCACTGGTCAGATAGGGCACGGGAGCGACCGCGCGCCCCAACTCCTCCAGCACGACGGCGACTTCGCGATGCGTGGCGCCCTGGCCGCCCAGCTCCTCGGGCACCAGCAGGCCCGCGAGTCCCATGCCGTCGGAGAGCGCCTTCCAGGCCGACAGGTCGTGCGGGGTCTCGGACTCGGTGCGGGCGATGACGCCCGGCGCGTCGCAGTGGTCGGCGAGCAGGTCCCGGACGGCGGCGCGGAGGGCCTCTTCCTCCTCCGAGTACAACAGGTCGGGCTGGGTGCTCTGTGCCGTCATCGGGCCAGGTCCTTCCATGCGACGTCCTTGTCGGTGCGCGGCTCGGACGGCAGGCCCAGGACGCGCTCGGCGACGATGTTCAGCAGGACCTCGCTGGTCCCGCCCTCGATGCTGTTGCCCTTGGAGCGCAGGTAGCGGTATCCGGCGTCCCGGCCGGTGAAGTCCACGAGCTCCGGGCGGCGCATGGTCCAGTCGTCGTACAACAGGCCCTCCTCGCCGAGGAGTTCGACCTCCAGGCCGCTGATCTCCTGGTTGAGGCGGGCGAACGCGAGCTTCATGCCCGCGCCCTCGGGGCCGGGCTGTCCCAGGGCGAGCTGCTGGCGCAGGCGTTCACCGGTGAGGCGGGCGACCTCGGCCTCGACCCAGAGCTTCAGCAGCCGCTGGTGGAGGTCGTGGGTGCGCAGCTCGGGGCGCTCGCGCCAGGTCTTGGAGACCGGGCCGATCATGCCGCCCTCGCGGGGCAGCCGCATGCCGCCGATGGCGACGCGTTCGTTGTTCAGCGTGGTCTGCGCGACCCGCCAGCCGTCGCCGACCTCGCCGAGGCGGCGGGAGTCGGGGATGCGGACGCCGGTGAGGAAGACCTCGTTGAACTCGGCCTCGCCGGTGATCTGGCGCAGCGGCCGGACCTCGACGCCCGGGTCGGTCATGTCGCAGACGAAGTAGGTGATGCCCGCGTGCTTGGGCACGTCCGGGTCGGTGCGGGCGATGAGGATGGCCCAGCGGGCGAGGTGGGCGCTGGACGTCCACACCTTCTGCCCGTTGACGACCCAGTCCTCGCCCTCACGGACGGCCCGGGTGCCGAGCGCGGCCAGGTCGGAGCCGGCGCCGGGCTCGCTGAAGAGCTGGCACCAGACCTCCTCGCCCACCCACAGCGGCCGCAGGAAGCGCTGCTTCTGCTCCTCCGTGCCGTACTTCAGGATCGTGGGCGCGGCCATGCCGAGGCCGATGCCGATGCGGCGCGGGTCGTTGTCGGGGGCGCCGGCGGCCTCCAGTGCGGCGTCCACGACGACCTGGAGAGAGCGGGGGGCGCCGAGGCCGCCGAGGCCCTCCGGATAGTGGACCCAGGCGAGTCCCGCGTCGAAGCGGGCCCTCAGGAAGTCGAGCCGGTCCGTGGTCGCGGGCGGCTGTGCGGCCAGCAACTCCGCTGTCCGGCGCTGGAGTTCGGCTGCGTCGACGGTCATGCGGTGGCTCCGTTCTTCAGCGTGGGCACCACGGCGACGCGACCGGTGGTGACGCCGTCGGCGACGCGCTGCACGGCGGCCGCGGCCCCGTCGAGCGGCACGCGCTCGCTGACCAGCGGCGAAATCGCGCCCCGGGCCGCCAGCTCGGTGAGCTGTTCGTGGCAGTGCTGGACCAGCTTCGGGTTCTTGGTGTTGTACAGGCCCCAGTGCAGGCCGAGGATCGAGTAGTTCTTCACGAGGGCGTGGTTCAGGGCGGGGCTCGGGACGGTCCCGCTCGCGAAGCCGACGACCACGATTCTGCCCTCGAAGGCGACGACCTTCGTGGACTGGGTGTAGGCGTCCCCGCCGACGGGGTCGTAGATCACGTCGGCGCCCCGGCCGCCGGTGGCCTCCTTGACCGCGCCGACGACGTCCTCGGCCCGCCGGTCGATCACCACGTCGCAGCCCAGCTCCCGGGCCACGGCCGCCTTGTCGGCGCCGCCCACCACACCGATGACGGTCGCGCCGGCCGCCTTCCCGAGCTGTACGGCCGCGCTGCCGACCCCTCCTGCGGCGGCGTGGACGAGCAGGGTCTCGCCGGCCTCCAGACGGGCCCTGCGATGCAGGCCGAACCAGCCCGTCTGATAGCCGATGTGCAGCGCGGCGGCCTCGGCGTCGTCCAGCGACTCGGGCGCGGGCAGCAGAGCGGCGGCGTCGGCGACGGCGTACTCGGCGAAACCGCCGTACGGCAGGGCCGGGTTGGCGATGACGCGGCGGCCGTCCTCGGTCTCGCCGCAGATCTCCACGCCCGGCGTGAACGGCAGCGGGGGCCGCACCTGGTAGTGGCCCCGGACCATCAGCACGTCCGGGAAGTTGATGTTCGCGGCACGCACCCTGAGCAGGACCTGGCCCTCGCCGGGCGTGGGCCGCTCCACCTCCGTCAGCCGCATCACCTCGCTCGGCTCGCCGTTCTCGTGCACCTGCCATGCCTGCATGCGGAGCCTCCACGGGACTGCGTCGTCCGACCGGCGTTCCGCCGGGGTCGAACGCATACTAAGCGGTCGCTTGCCGGGAGGGAACAGTCGACGGCCGAAGAGTCGCCTCCGTCACCCCTGCCGGGGCTTGGCTCGCACATGCATCCGCTCCCCCTGCGGCCCGAACAGGCTCAGGAACTCGGCCGGCCCCTCCCCCGTCGATCCGAACCAGTGGGGCACGCGCGTGTCGAACTCGGCGGCCTCTCCCGCCGTCATCACCACGTCGTGCTCCCCGAGCACCACCCGCAGCCGCCCGGACATCACGTACAGCCATTCATAGCCCTCGTGCGTGCGCAGCTCCGGCTCCTCCTCGCGCTGGGGCACCAGCACCTTGAAGGCCTGGAGTCCGCCGGGCTGCCGGGACAGCGGCCAGAAGGTGCGCCCGTGCCGCACGAGCGGCTTGGCGCGCACCCGGGGGTCACCCACCGGCGGCGCCCCGACCAGCTCGTCCAACGCCACCTGGTGGGCCTGCGCGATCGGCAGCAGCAGCTCCAGGCTGGGCCTGCGCAGCCCCGACTCCAGCCGCGAGAGGGTGCTGACGGAGATCCCGGTCGACTCGGACAGCGCCGCGAGCGTCACCTCCCGCTCCTTCCGGATCCGCCGCAGCCTGGGCCCGACCTCCGCGAGAACGTCATCGGTAGTCATGACCCCATCTTGCAGAACCGGCAAAGAGGTTTGTCAATCCCGCACCGGTCCGGCGACCGTGGCGGCGGAGGTGGTCACCATGACCGAGAAGTACGAAGTGATCGTCGTCGGCGGCGGCACCGCCGGCCTGTCCGCCGCGCTCGTCCTGGGCCGGGCCCGGCGCCGCACGCTGGTCGTCGAAGCCGGCGAGCCGCGCAACGCGCCCGCAGCGCACATGCACGGCTATCTGTCACGGGACGGGATGCCGCCCGCCGAGTTCCTCGCTGCCGGCCGTGCGGAGATCGCGCGGTACGGCGTGGAGCTGGTCCACGACAGGGCGGTGGACGTCACCAAGGGCGAGGACTTCGCCGTGCGGCTCGCTGGGGGTACCCCCTCTGGGGGAGGCCGGACCGTGCACGCCCGGCAGCTCGTCGTCGCGACCGGCCTGAAGGACGAGCTGCCGCCGGTCGCGGGCCTGGCCGAACGCTTCGGCCGGGACGTGCTCCACTGCCCGTACTGCCACGGCTGGGAGGTCCGCGACCGGGCCTTCGGCGTGCTCGCCACGACCCCGATGGGCGTCCACCAGGCGCTGATCGTGACGCAGTGGTCGAAGGACGTGACCCTCTTCCTGCACACGGTCGCCGAGGAGGAGCTGACCGACGAGGACCGGCGCAGGCTGGGCGCGGCGGGCGTGGTCGTCGTCCCCGGCGAGGTGGCCGGGCTGGTCGTCGAGGACGACCGGCTCACCGGGGTCCGGCTCGCTGGGGGTACCTCCTCAGGGGGAGGGCGGGCGTACGACCGCGAGGTGCTGTTCGTCGCGCCCCGGGCGGTCCCGCAGACGGACCTGCTGACCCGGCTGGGCGCCGAGATGAGCGAGACCCCCTTCGGCACGTACCCCGTGGTCGACGGACGGGGCCTGACGACGGTGCCCGGACTGTGGGCGGCGGGCAACGCGTCGGGCTTCGCCGAGCAGGTCGTCAACGCGGCGAGCCGCGGCTACCGGGCCGGGGCCGCGATCAACGGGGAGCTGCTGATGGCGGACCTCGACATGGCCGTCGCGGGGGTACGGGGGTAAGGCGGCGCGAGTGCACGGCGGCACAGGTGTGACGCGGCACAGGTGCGACGCGGCACAGGTGTAGGAGGGGCCTCGGCGTTGCACCATGGCTGCATGCTGCTGACCCGGCTCGCCGACGTGTCCCGGGAGGTCGCCGCCACCTCGGCGCGCTCCCGCAAGATCGCCCTGCTCGCCGAGCTCTTCCGGGGCGCGGAGGCGGACGACGTGCCCCTCGTCATCCCCTACCTGGCCGGACGGCTCCCGCAGGGCCGCCTGGGCGTCGGCTGGAAGGTGCTGAGCCGCCCGGTCGCGCCGGCCGGGGCGCCGGCCCTGACCGTGCGCGAGGTGGACGCCCTCCTCACCGAGCTCGGCAAGGTGTCGGGCCCCGGTTCGCAGGCCGAACGGGCGCGGCTGGTCGGCGAGTTGATGGGTGCCGCCACCGCGGACGAGCAGCGCTTCCTGCTGGGCCTCATCACCGGCGAGGTCCGGCAGGGCGCCCTGGACGCCGTCGCCGTGGAGGGCCTGGCGCAGGCGACCGGTGCGCCGGCGGCGGACGTCCGGCGCGCGGTGATGCTGGCGGGCTCCCTCCAGACGGTGGCGCAGGCGCTGCTCGCGGACGGACCCCCGGCTCTGGAGACGTTCCGGCTCACCGTCGGCCGCCCGGTCCTGCCGATGCTCGCGCACACCGCGCCCTCCGTCACCGAGGCGGTCGGAAAGCTCGGCGCCTGCGCGGTGGAAGAGAAGCTGGACGGCATCCGCGTCCAGGTGCACCGCGACGGCGACGACATCCGCCTCTACACCCGCACCCTCGACGACATCACCGACCGTCTGCCCGAAGTGACGGAGTCGGCAAGGGAGTTGGCGGGGTCGCGCTTCATCCTGGACGGCGAGGTCATCGCCCTCGACGAGAGGGGACGCCCGCGCTCCTTCCAGGAGACCGCCGGCCGCGTCGGCTCCCGCGTGGACGTGGCGACGGCCGCCGAGGCGGTCCCCGTCTCCCCCGTCTACTTCGACGCGCTGTCCGTGGACGGCCGGGACCTGCTCGACCTGCCCTTCGCCGAACGGCACGCGGAGCTGGCCCGGCTGGTGCCCGAGCCGATGCGGGTGCGCCGGACGGTCGTCTCCGGCCCCGAGGACGCCGAGGAGGCGGAGGAGTTCTCGAGGGAGACGCTGCTGCGCGGCCACGAGGGAGTCGTGATCAAGGCCCTCGACGCCCCCTACAGCGCGGGCCGGCGCGGTGCGTCCTGGCTGAAGGTGAAGCCGGTGCACACGCTGGACCTGGTGGTCCTGGCCGTCGAGTGGGGCCACGGGCGGCGCACCGGGAAGCTCTCCAACCTGCACCTCGGCGCCCGCACCGCCGACGGCGGCTTCGCCATGCTCGGCAAGACCTTCAAGGGCATGACCGACGCGATGCTCACCTGGCAGACCGAGCGCCTGAAGGACCTGGCCGTCGAGGACGACGGATGGGTGGTGACCGTACGCCCCGAACTCGTCGTCGAGATCGCCTACGACGGCCTCCAGCGCTCCACCCGCTACCCGGCCGGCGTCACCCTCCGCTTCGCCCGCGTGGTCCGCTACCGCGAGGACAAGCGCCCGCAGGAGGCGGACACGGTGGAGACCCTGCTCGCCGCCCACCCGGAGGTGCGCCCGTGACGCCCGCGACACCCGCGACACCCGCGGCGCAGAAGCGCAGCGCGGGCCTGCTGTTGTTCCGGCCCACGGACGACGGCCCGGAAGTGCTGCTCGGCCATATGGGCGGCCCGTACTTCGCGAAGAAGGACGCCGGGGCGTGGACCGTCCCGAAGGGCGAGTACGAGCCCGACGAACCGGCCTGGGAGGCGGCCCGCCGCGAGTTCCAGGAGGAGCTCGGCCTGCCACCGCCCGACGGCGAGGCGATCCCGCTCGGCGAGGTCCGCCAGAAGAACGGCAAGATCGTCACCGCGTGGGCCGTCGAGGCGGACCTCGACCCGGCGGCGATCGACCCCGGCACGTTCACCATGGAGTGGCCGCCGAGATCGGGACGCGTCCAGGAGTTCCCCGAACTGGACCGCGTCGCCTGGTTCGGCCTCGCCCGGGCCCGCGAAGTGATCGTCACAGCACAGTCCGCGTTTCTCGACCGCCTCGCGGAGCACTCGCCCTGAGCGGACGCGCACGCGTTGCGGTACGTACCGCCGCGCGGGAAGGTCGAAGCACAGTCAGCTCTTCAGGAGGTCGGTCATGCCCATCGCGACGGTGAACCCGGCGAACGGCGAGACGCTTCGGACGTACGAGGCCATGGGCGAGGAGGAACTGGAGCGCCGGCTCCAGCTCGCGGAGGCCACGTTCCGTACGTACCGGGCGACGCGCTTCGTCGACCGGGGGCGCCTCATGGTCCAGGCCGCGAACCTCCTGGACGAGGACCAGCAGGACATCGCCCGGATCATGACCACCGAGATGGGCAAGCCGGTGAAGCAGGCGCGCGCGGAGGCCGCGAAGTGCGCCAAGGCGATGCGCTGGTACGCCGAGCACGCGGAGGAACTGCTCGCCGACGAGGAGCCGGCCGCCGCCGACGTGAAGGACTCCGGCGCCTCGCGCGCCCTGATCCGCTACCGGCCGCTGGGTCCGGTCCTCGCGGTGATGCCGTGGAACTTCCCGTTGTGGCAGGTGATCCGGTTCGCCGCGCCGGCGCTGATGGCGGGCAACGTGGGCCTGCTCAAGCACGCCTCGAACGTCCCGCAGACCGCCCTGTACCTGGAGGACCTGTTCCACCGGGCCGGCTTCACCGAGGGCTGCTTCCAGACGCTGCTCGTCGGGTCGGGGGCGGTGGACGACATCCTGCGCGACGACCGCGTCAAGGCGGCGACGCTGACCGGCAGCGAGCCGGCCGGACGGGCGGTCGCCTCCACCGCCGGGGAGATGATCAAGAAGACGGTGCTGGAACTGGGCGGCAGCGACCCGTACGTGGTCATGCCGTCGGCGGACATCGACCGGGCGGCGCAGGTGGCCGTGACCGCGCGCGTGCAGAACAACGGTCAGTCGTGCATCGCCGCCAAACGGTTCATCGTTCACACGGAGGTGTACGACGCGTTCGCCGAACGCTTCGTGGCGGGCATGGCGGCACTGAAGGTCGGCAACCCGCTGGAGGAGGAGACGGACGTCGGCCCGCTGGCGAGCGAACAGGGGCGGTCGGACCTGGAGGAGCTGGTGGACGACGCCAGGCGCAGTGGGGCGGCGGTGCTGTGCGGCGGCCATCGGCTCCGCCGGCCCGAGCTGCCCGGTTGGTACTACCCGCCGACTGTTCTCGCCGGCATCACGCGCGAGATGCGGATCCACCGGGAGGAGGCCTTCGGGCCCGTGGCCACGCTGTATCGGGCGGCCGATCTCGACGAGGCCGTGCTCGTCGCCAACGATTCGCCGTTCGGCCTGAGTTCCAACGTGTGGACGCGGGACGAGGCCGAGGTCGACCGTTTCGTACGGGATCTGGAGGCCGGCGGGGTGTACGTCAACGGGATGACCGCGTCCCATCCGGGGTTCCCGTTCGGCGGGGTGAAGCGGTCCGGATACGGCCGTGAGCTGTCCGGGCACGGAATCCGGGAGTTCTGCAACATCACCACGGTTTGGCACGGTGCGTGAGCGCCGCGCGGCTACGATCCCGGGTGTGAACCGCGAAGTGACTCTGCCTCTGATCGTCGATGACCGCGGGACCTTGCAGGTGGCTGCGGCCGACGTGAGCAAGCTGCTCCGCACGTTGGGTGGCCGGTGGCTGCATCTTGTCGAGGCTGGGGCCGAGGGGCTCGACGAGGACACCGTTGCCGCGTTGACGATCGAGCTCGCGAAGCTCGCCGATCGGATCGACGTGGCGTGCATTGCTCACAGCAGCGGGGGCGCCCCGTAGGGGTGCCGTCCCGTCACGGTTGAGCGGCATCAGGGCGCGTCACTTCACACTGCCCGCGAAGACGGCCGTCTCGGAGTCGAGGCCGGGAGCCACCTCGATCTCCTCGTCGCCGTAGGCGCGGGCCCCCGGGAATCCACCCGGGGGCCGTGCCGCGTCGACCTGCGGTGCTCTAGCGGATCGGCATCCCCGACAGCGTGCGGGCGATCACCAGGCGCTGGATCTCGCTCGTGCCCTCGAAGATCGTATATATGGCCGCGTCGCGGTGCATCCGCTCCACCGGGTACTCCCGGGTGTAGCCGTTGCCGCCGAGGATCTGGATCGCCTGCGCGGTGACCTTCTTCGCGGTCTCGCTGGCGTACAGCTTCGACATCGAGCCCTCGGCGGCGGTGAACGGCTTCCCGCTGACCGCCATCCAGGACGCGCGCCACACCAGCAGCCGCGCGGCGTCGATCTGCGTGCGCATGTCCGCCAGCTGGAAGGCGACGCCCTGGTTGTCGATGATCGGGCGGCCGAACTGCTCACGCGTCATCGCGTAGTCGAGGGCCACCTCGTACGCGGCGCGGGCCGTACCGACGGCCATCGCGCCGACGGCGGGGCGCGAGGCTTCGAACGTCGCCATCGCCGCGTTCTTCACCCGCTCGCCGCCCGACTTCGCCCGCTCGCGCGCCCGCGCCAGCCGCTCGTCCAGCTTCTCCTTGCCGCCGAGGAGGCAGGAGCCGGGGACGCGCACGTTGTCGAGGATCACCTCGGCGGTGTGCGAGGCGCGGATGCCGTGCTTCTTGAACTTCTGTCCCTGGGCGAGCCCGGGGGTGCCCGCCGGGACGATGAAGGAGGCGTGGCCCTTGGAACCGAGCTCGGCGTCCACGACCGCGACGACCACGTGGACGTTGGCGATGCCCCCGTTGGTCGCCCAGGTCTTCGTGCCGTTGATCACCCACTCGTCCTTGGCCTCGTCGTACACGGCACGGGTACGCATCGAGGCGACGTCCGAGCCGGCGTCGGGCTCGGAGGAGCAGAAGGCGGCCACCTTCACGTCGCCTGCGTCGCCGTACATCTGCGGGATCCAGGTGCCGATCTGCTCCTCGGTCCCGTTGGCGAGTACGCCCACGGCGGCGAGGCCGGTGCCGACGATCGACAGGGCGATGCCCGCGTCGCCCCAGAACAGTTCCTCCATGGCCATCGGGATGCCGAGGCCGGTGGGGTCGAAGTACTGCTGGGCGTAGAAGTCGAGGGAGTAGATGCCGACCTTCGCGGCCTCCTGGATGACCGGCCAGGGAGTCTCCTCACGCTCATCCCATTCGGCGGCCGCGGGGCGGATGACGTCGGCCGCGAAGCCGTGCAGCCAGTCCCGGACCTCCTTCTGTTCGTCGTTGAGCTCCATGGTGAACTCGGCCATGTCCCCTCCAGCTGCGGAACGTGCGTGTTACTAGCGGTAACCAGAGTCTGTTACCGCTCGGTAGGGAAAGTCAACTCCCGATGACAGGGCCGGAGCCCGCCAGCCCGTTCGATGTCAAGCTGCTGTCGGGTGTTAGTTTGCGCAGGCGTCACGGAATCAGCACGGGTGGGGAGAGCACATGGACACCACGCAGCGGACCGAGCAGCAACGGTCCGCCGACCGCCGACGGCGCGAGCTGCTGGAGGCCGCCGACCGGGTGGTGCTGCGCGACGGGCCGCAGGCCTCGATGAACGCCATCGCGGCGGAGGCGGGCATCACGAAGCCGATCCTCTATCGCCACTTCGGTGACAAGGGCGGGTTGTACGCCGCCCTCGCCAAGCGGCACACCGATGCGCTGCTGGACTCGCTGCGGGCGGCGCTGGACGCTCCCGCCGAGCGTCGGGAACGGGTCGAGGCGACCCTCGACACCTACCTTGCCGCCATCGAGGCCCGGCCTCAGGTGTACCGGTTTCTGATGCATCCGGCCGAGGGGTCCCCCGGGGAGCAGGGCTTCGATGTCGGCAAGCATTCGGCTCCGCTGCTTCGTCGGATGGGCGAGGAGCTGGCTCAGGTCATCGGGGACCGGCTGGATCTCGGGCCCGGGAGTCAGCAGCTTGCCCGTGTGTGGGGGCATGGGATCGTCGGGATGATGCACGCGGCCGGTGACTGGTGGCTGGGCGAGCGGCCTTGTTCCCGGGCCGAGCTGGTGCGGAGTCTGGCTGATTTGTTGTGGGGTCGCCTTGCGGCGGCCGGGGACAAGATCGGCGGTCCTGGGTTCTGACGGTTGCGTGGCGGGTGCGGGTTCGCTGCGGCCGGTCGCGCCACCGCGGCGGAGCCGCACACCGACACGGCCCCGCGCCCCTTCAGGCAGGACCACTCCCCCGGGACCAGGAAGTGCGGGCTGCTTGGCGCATCAGCCTCGCCTTGCGCCAGCCCCTCACTCGGTCCGCGTAGACCGTCCCCTCCAGATGGTCGGCCTCGTGCTGCAAGCATCTGGCAAAGAATCCCGTGCCGTGCACGGTGATCGGCTCGCCCGTCACCGTGAAACCCTCGACCACCGCGTGGTCGTAGCGTTCCGTTCCGGCCTCCAGGCCCGGCAGGGACAGGCAGCCCTCCGGGCCCCGCAGCTCGATGCCGTCCGCCTCGACCAGTCTCGGGTTCACGATGTGGCCCAGGTGGCGGACGTCCTCGTCGTCGGGGCAGTCGTAGACGAAGACCCGCAGCGGCTCGCCGACCTGGTTGGCGGCGAGGCCCACTCCCCGGGCCGCGTACATCGTGGCGAACATGTCCTCGACGAGGCGGGCGAGTTCGGGGCCGAAGTCGGTGACGTCCTCGCAACGGGCGTGCAGGACAGGGTCGCCGAGCAGGGTGAGGGGCCGGACGCGCCCGTGGGCGCCCGGGATGGAGCCGTGTCGCATGGCGGCAAGGGTACGGTCCTTTCTGACACGCGCATGCCGTCCACGGTCGTGACGCGGTCCCGGGATTCGGGAGTGCGAATGGATCTCGATAGGCTGACCACCTACCACGTTGCCGTACGGCAGAGGCGCGGCGCGTACGCAAGGAGGATCGAGAACTGATGGCAGGCAACTCGGACCCGCTCACGCCGCGGGCCAAGATCGCCGTGACCGCGGGCAAGGCGGTCGCGGCGGCATCGCGCGCTGCGGGGCGCGGCAGCGGTTCGGTGATCGGCGGCCGGGTGGCGCTCAAACTCGACCCCGACCTCCTCGCCCGGCTCGCCCAGAACCTGGACGTCGTCCTCGTGTCGGCGACCAACGGCAAGACCACCACCACACGGCTGATCGCCGAGGCGCTGCGTGCGGCCGGGCCGGTCGTGTCCAACGCGCTCGGCGCCAACATGCCGGCCGGCATCACCTCGGCCCTCGCGGGCGGCTCCGACGCCCGCTACGGCGTGATCGAGGTCGACGAGAAGTACCTCGCGGGCGTGGCCCGGGACACCGCCCCCAAGTGCATCGCGCTGCTCAACCTCTCCCGCGACCAGCTGGACCGCGCCGCCGAGACCCGCATGCTCGCGGAGAACTGGCGTGAGGGGCTTGCCGGTTCCAAGGCCGTCGTCGTCGCGAACGCCGACGACCCGCTGGTGGTGTGGGCGGCCTCCTCCTCCCCCAACGTGATCTGGGTCGCGGCCGGTCAGATGTGGAAGGACGACGCCTGGTCGTGCCCGTCCTGCGGTGGCGTCATGCAGCGGCCGGGCGACGACTGGTTCTGCGGTGAGTGCGGGTTCCGGCGGCCCACGCCGAGCTGGGCGCTGTCCGGGGACCATGTGCTCGATCCGCACGGGTCCGCCTGGCCGATCCACCTCCAGCTGCCGGGGCGCGCCAACAAGGCCAACGCCGCCTCCTCGGCCGCCGTGGCCGCCGTCTTCGGGGTGCCGCCGCAGGTGGCGCTGGAGCGGATGTATCAGGTGCAGGCCGTCGCCGGGCGTTACGACGTCGTCCAGTTCCAGGGTCGTGACCTGCGGCTGCTGCTCGCGAAGAACCCGGCGGGCTGGCTCGAGACGTTCAGCCTGATCGATCCGCCGCCGACCCCGGTCATCCTCTCGGTGAACGCGCGCGGCGCCGACGGCACCGACACCTCCTGGCTGTGGGACGTCGACTACACGCGGCTGACCGGCCACCCGATCTTCGTCGTCGGTGACCGCAAGCTGGACCTCGCGGTGCGTCTCGAGGTCGCGAACCAGCACTTCCAGGTGTGCGAGAACCTCGACCAGGCCGTGCAGTCGGCGCCGCCGGGCCGGATCGAGGTCATCGCGAACTACACCGCGTTCCAGGACCTGCGCCGCCGCGTCGGCAACTGACCCCGAAGGACGACTCCATGAGCGACAACCAACTGCGACTGGTGTGGATCTACCCGGACCTGCTGAGCACCTACGGCGACCAGGGCAACGCCCTCGTCGTCGAGCGCCGGGCGCGGCAGCGCGGGCTCGACGTGGCGCGGCTCGACGTGCGCAGCGACCAGCCGATCCCGACCTCCGGCGACATCTACCTCATCGGTGGCGGCGAGGACCGGCCGCAGCGGCTCGCTGCGGAGCGGCTGCGCCGGGACGCACACCTGTACCAGGCGGTGAACAACGGCGCGATCGTGTTCGCGGTCTGCGCCGGCTACCAGATCCTGGGCCACGAGTTCGTCAACGACCTCGGGCAGCGCGAGCCCGGTCTGGGCCTGCTGGACGTGACGACGACGCGCGGCGAGGGCGAGCGGTGCGTCGGCGACGTCCTCGGGGACATCGACCCGCGGCTCGGTCTGCCGCCGCTGACCGGCTTCGAGAACCACCAGGGCATCACCCACCTCGGCCCGACCGCCCGCCCCCTGGCCCGGGTTCAGCTCGGCAGGGGCAACGGCACCGGCGACGGTACGGAGGGCGCGTACAACGACACCGTGTTCGGTACGTACATGCACGGCCCGGTGCTGGCGCGCAACCCGCTGATCGCGGACCTGCTGCTGAAGCTGGCGCTCGACGTGAACGCGCTGCCGCCGATCGACGACCGCTGGTACGAGGCCCTTCGCAACGAGCGCATCACGGCTGCGCAGCAGCCCGCCTGATCTGGACGTTCACCTGATTTTCAGTGCGCCGTCAGCAGCCCGTCTGACGGCGCGTCCGCACAGGTGAGCAGGCACGTCCAGCAGGCGGACGCGTGCTACGGCCCCGCCCCCTCCTGCCGCTAGGGTGGCGGGGATTCGAGCCGGACAGTGTGGTCCGGACCCGGCCCACGTGGAGAAGGTTGTTCGGGCTATGCGCATTGGTGTCCTCACGTCCGGCGGCGACTGCCCCGGCCTGAACGCCGTCATCCGGTCCGTCGTGCACCGTGCCGTCGCCGACCACGGCGACGAGGTCATCGGCTTCCGGGACGGCTGGAAGGGCCTCCTGGAGTGCGACTACCTCAAGCTCGACCTCGACGCGGTGGGCGGCATCCTCGCTCGCGGCGGCACGATCCTCGGCTCCTCCCGGGTCCAGCCCTCGCACCTGCGAGACGGTGTGGAGCGGGCCCGCGGCCATGTCGCGGAGCTCGGTCTCGACGCGATCATCCCGATCGGCGGTGAGGGCACGCTCAAGGCGGCCCGGCTGATGTCGGACAGCGGCCTGCCCATCGTGGGCGTGCCGAAGACCATCGACAACGACATCGCCGTCACCGACGTCACCTTCGGGTTCGACACAGCCGTCGGCGTGGCCACCGAGGCCCTCGACCGGCTGAAGACCACCGCCGAGTCCCATCAGCGGGTGCTGGTCGTCGAGGTCATGGGGCGGCACACCGGCTGGATAGCGCTGCACTCCGGCATGGCCGCCGGCGCCCACGCCATCGTCGTACCGGAACGGCCCTTCGACATCGAGGAGCTGGCCCGCAGGGTCGGCGAGCGGTTCGAGGCGGGCAAGCGGTTCGCGATCGTCGTCGCCGCGGAGGGGGCCAAGCCCGCGCCCGGGAGCATGGCCTTCGACGAGGGCGCCAAGGACATCTACGGGCATGAGCGGTTCGCGGGGATCGCCCGGCAGTTGTCGATCGAGCTGGAGTCGCGGCTCGGGAAGGAAGCGCGGCCGGTCATCCTCGGGCATGTGCAGCGGGGTGGCACGCCGACCGCGTACGACCGGGTGCTCGCCACGCGGTTCGGGTGGCACGCGGTGGAGGCCGTGCACCGGGGCGAGTTCGCCAAGATGACCGCTCTTCGGGGCACCGACATCGTGATGGTGCCCCTGGCGGAGGCGGTCGAGACGCTGAAGACCGTTCCGGAGGAGCGGTACGCGGAAGCCGAGTGCGTGCTGTAACCGTCCGACGCGCTCACCGTCACCTGACTGGCCGCCGACCCGTCACCGCTTCGGTGGTCCGTGCTCACTGGGCGCGGGCCACCTCGGGCGTCCCCGCCCGCTTCTGTTCCAATTGACACCCGGCTCCTGGGACCTCGTACTGAACACGAGGGCTGAACACGAGGGACCCCTGGTCAAGAGGGTCCCCGTCGTGCCCTCCCCCCCATCTCTCCCCCTCTCAGGGAGCCACCATGACGGTGCAGCAACAGCAAGTCACGATCCCGACGGTTCTGGTGTACGAGGGCGACCCCGGATTTTTTCCGCAGGTCAACACGCCCGTACCGCATCCCGTACCGCAGCTCGACACACAGCCCTTCCCGACGGCCATCGCGGGCAACGCGCCGCAGCCGGACGGTGCCGGGCCCGGTACCGAGGCCTTCCGCTACTGGGTGGCGGCGGACGCGCTCAGCAGGACCGGCCAGACCTGGGGTCCGCTGGTCCCGACCGGGACGCAGTGGCATCCGCAGGTCGGACGCGCCCTGACCGCGCACCTCGACGCGGGAGACGGCCTCAACGCTCGCTACGACCGTAGAGGGGTGTGGTTCTTCCGCCGCACGGTGGCGGGCGTCGCCGTCGCCACGTGCGAGAGCAGCGAGATCGTCGAGCACGAAACGGGGCACGCGGTCCTCGACGCCCTGCGCCCTCAGCTGTTCAACGCGGCGAGCGCGGAGGTGTCCGCCCTGCACGAGGCGTTCGGCGACATCAGCGCCCTGCTGAGCTCGCTTCGGCTGGAGTCGCTGCGGATCGCCGTACTGGCCGAGACCCAGGGCGACCTCGAACTGTCCTCGCGGGTCTCGAGGATGGCCGAGCAGCTGGGCTGGGCGATCCGCCAGAGCCATCCGGAGAGGGTCGAGCCGGACTGCCTGCGCAACATGGCGAACAGCTTCTTCTACCGCGACCCGGTGCTGCTGCCGCCGATCGGCCCCGCGAACACGCTCTCCAGCGAGCCGCACTACTTCTCCCGGGTGTTCAGCGGCGCGTTCCTGAAGATCGTCGCCGGGATCTTCCGGCAGCAGGACCTCCAGGACCAGGCCGGTCTGGCCCTGTCGGCAGAGATCGCGGGACAGCTCCTGGTGGACGCCGTCGTGGCCGCGCCCGTGGTGTCCGCCTACTACGCGCAGGTCGCGGGTCACATGATCGCCGCGGACCAGAGCCGCAACGGCGGCAGGTACGGTCAGTCCCTGCGCTCGGCGTTCATCCGGCACGGCATCCTCTCCCTGGAGGCCGCCACGTCCCTCACCGAGCCGGAGGTGACACGCCGGAACGCCGCGATCGCCGAGATGGCGCCCGGCGGTGGCGACGATCAGGGTCTGACAGCCGTGACGGTCCAGGGAGCGACGTACGGCGTCACCCAGCCCCTCACCCTCTCCGCCCCGGCACAGGAGCGACGCTTCGGCATCGCGGGCTCCGACCCCGCCGGCGGCTCACTGCGGCCCGCCGACCCCGAGCGGGTCGCCACGTCGTTCCTCGAGGACCTCTTCCGCCGCGGCCGGGTCGACGTGCCCGAGGAGCACCGCTCCGCCACGGCGTTCGTCGACGACAACCCCTCCCGGCTCAAGACCCACGAGATCTCGCGGAGCGCGACCGGCGAGGGCCTTGCCCTGGTCCGGCGGTGCTTCGACTGAGAAGCCGGTGACCCGAGGCGTCAGCGGTCAGTGCAGAAAGCGCAGACGACGGACGGAGAGCCGTCCGTCGTCCGCGCGCTTGATCACATGAGTCGTCCGAGGGGTCGGCTCCTCGCCCTCGAAGACGGCCTCGCCGCGCGCCAGCAGGTCGCTGATGAACTTCTCGATCGCCCGGCGCTCGGCGTCATCACGCTCCACGAAATCGTGCTCCACGGCATCGCGCTCACCGCTCTGTCCGGCCTCGCCGACACCCTTCGGACTTTCATCGTGATGTGCACCCATATGACGCACTTTATTCCGTTGTCGGGCCGTGCCGAACCGGGGAGGCCACCATGTCCTCCGCCGGCCCCCGTACGTCCACGGTGAAACCGGCGCGCTCCAGCGTTTCGACACCCCGCGCGGTCAGCATGGCGAGCACAAGCCGCTCGGAGACGACCTCGGCGGGAACGGCCTCGGTCTCGTCCATGGCCGCGGTCAACGAGGGCAGGTCCCCGCCGTCCCGCAACTCGATCCGCGCCCGGAGCACGGGACGGTTCTCCGTCGCCGCGAGGGCGAACACCGGGTGGGCCGCGGTACGCATCCCCGCCTCCCGTGCGAAGCCGCGCTCCTGGGCGTCCTCGCCCACGAAGACACAGTCCTCGGCCGCCGCTCCCCCGGTGCCGGCGACCGCCCGGTCGAAGATCCCGCGGCTGTCCTTCACTCCCCAGTGCACCAGGGCCGCGTCCGTGAAACGGCCCGGAAACGCCTCCGCCAGCGCCCGCGCCACGGCGGCCTCGGCCGCACCGGGGTTGGAGATGATGCCCTTGCGTACCTCGCTCAGGGCATCGAGCGCGGCGAGGACACGCGGCAGGGGCCGCAGTGTCAGCGAGCCGTCGGGTTCCGTGTGGGGATCCGCCAGGGTCGCCCCGATGTCGAAGAAGATGACAGACATGGCACAAGCCTCCCCGCGGTGAACGCTTCCGAGTCGGGACCGCCCGGGTGAAAGGGGCGCGGGCGGTGCGGAGCGGGACCCCCCGGCGGCCCCCGGTGCCGGAGGCCGCCGGGGCCTTCTCTACTCTTGTGGGCGGCAGGAAACGTACAACCCCCCACGAATCAGGAGCCGGCGGATGGATCACAGCGGGCACGGCATGACCATGGATCTGCCGCCGTTCACGCTGGGGCGGGGTCTTCAGTGGTCGGCGGACCCCTTCTTCCTCGTCGCCTGTCTGGTGGGGCTCGGACTGTACGGCTGGGGGGTCCTGCGGCTGCTGCGGCGCGGGGACGCCTGGCCGGTAGGGCGGACCGTCTCGTTCGTCGTCGGGGTGCTGACCATCGGGCTGGTGATGTGTACCCGGCTGAACGACTACGGGATGGTCATGTTCAGCGTGCACATGGTGCAGCACATGGTGATCAGCATGCTGTCGCCGATCCTGATCCTGCTCGGCGCCCCCATGACGCTGGCGCTGCGCGCCCTGCCGGCCGCCGGCCGGGGTCGCAAGGGGCCGCGTGAGCTGCTGCTGATGCTGCTGCACAGCCGCTACATGCGGATCATCACGCATCCCGCGTTCACCATTCCGATGTTCATCGCGAGTCTCTACGCGCTGTACTTCACGCCGCTGTTCGACTTCCTGATGGGCTCCAGGGCCGGGCACCTCGCGATGATGGTGCACTTCCTCGCCGTCGGTGTGGTGTTCTTCTGGCCGATCATCGGTGTCGATCCGGGTCCGAACCGGCCCGGTTATCTGATGCGGATGCTGGAGCTGTTCGCGGGCATGCCGTTCCACGCGTTCTTCGGCATCGCGTTGATGATGGCGTCGCAGCCGATGGTCGAGACGTTCGAGAACCCGACCGCCTCGCTCGGCATCGACGCGCTCTCCGACCAGAACGCGGCCGGCGGCATCGCCTGGGCGTTCAGCGAGGTCCCGTCCGTGCTGGTACTGATCGCCCTGCTGTTCCAGTGGTACGGCTCCGAGCAGCGGCAGGCCAGGCGCAAGGACCGGGCCGCCGACCGCGACGGGGACCAGGAGCTGGAGGCGTACAACGCCTATCTTGCGTCACTCGACGCACGCGGGCGCTGAACCCGGCACCATGGAGGGGGACACGCCCTGCCCAGGGCGGCCCTGAGGAGGGTGTCGCGATGGCCGGTACCACGGACAGTTCCACGAAGACCATGGGGGTGCTCACCGTCGGCGGGCTCGTCGTGGTGACCGCCTACACGGTGGCGCTCGGCAGCAACGGCTGGCTGTGGTTCGGCTGGGTCGTGCTCGGGCTGATCACGCTCGCCATGATCGTGACGAAGACCGGCTGATCACTCGGGGGTGAGCCGGGCCGCCGAGTGCACGCCCGGCTGGTACTTCGGGAGCCGGGCGGTGATCTTCATGCCCGCTCCGAGGGCGGTCTCGATGACCAGGCCGTGGTCGTCGCCGTAGACCTGGCGGAGCCGGTCGTCGACGTTGGACAGGCCGATGCCGCCGGACGGGCTCACCTCGCCGGCCAGGATGCGGCGCAGCGCGACCGGGTCCATGCCGGCGCCGTCGTCCTCGATGACGACCAGGGCCTCGGCGCCGGCGTCCTGCGCGGTGATCTGGATGTGGCATGTGCCGGCCTTGCCCTCCAGTCCGTGCTTGACGGCGTTCTCCACGAGCGGCTGGAGACAGAGGAAGGGCAGGGCCACCGGGAGGACCTCGGGGGCTATCTGGAGGGTGACCGCGAGGCGGTCGCCGAAGCGGGCCCGGACCAGGGCCAGGTAGTGGTCGATGGCGTGGAGTTCGTCGGCGAGGGTGGTGAAGTCGCCGTGCCTGCGGAACGAGTAGCGGGTGAAGTCGGCGAACTCCAGGAGCAGTTCGCGGGCGCGCTCGGGGTCGGTGCGGACGAAACTCGCGATCACCGCGAGGGAGTTGAAGATGAAGTGCGGGGAGATCTGGGCGCGCAGGGCCTTGATCTCGGCCTCGATCAGCTTGGTCCGGGACTGGTCGAGGTCCGCCAGCTCCAGTTGGACGCTCACCCAGCGGGCCACCTCGCCGGCCGCCCGGACCAGGACGGCGGACTCGCGGGGCGCGCAGGCCACCAGGGCGCCGTGCACCCGGTCGTCGACGGTGAGCGGGGCGACAACCGCCCAGCGGACGGGACAGTCGGCCTGCTCGCAGGTCAGGCGGAACGCCTCGCCCCGGCCGCTCTCCAGGGGACCGGTGAGCCGCTCCATGATCTCGGCGCGGTGATGTGAGCCGACTCCGTCCCAGGCCAGCACCTCCTTCTCGTCGGTCAGGCACAGGGCGTCCGTGCCGAGCAGGGTGCGCAGTGTGCGGGCCGATCTGCGCGCCGTCTCCTCCGTGAGGCCCGCCCGGAGCGGGGGTGCGGCGAGGGAGGCGGTGTGCAGGGTCTGGAAGGTTGCGTGCTCGACGGGGGTGCCCAGTCCGCCCAGGTTCTCCGGGCGGGCGGTGCGGCGGCCCAGCCAGAAGCCCGAGGCGAGGAAGGGGAGGATCGCGATGCAGACGCCCGCCAGGAAGCCGCTCATGCCTTCGCCTCCGCCGCCCTCAGTTCCTCCGTGCGCAGTTCCTCCGGTAGATGGAAGCGGGCCAGGATCGCCGCCGTGCCGGCCGGGACGCGGCCCGGGGTGGCCAGGGACACCAGGATCATGGTGAGGAAGCCGAGCGGTACGGACCACAGGGCGGGCCAGGCGAGCAGCGCGTGCAGGCCGCCCGTGCCGGGGAAGCCGGCCATGGTCGCGGCGACGGCGACGAACGCCGACCCGCCTCCCACCAGCATCCCGGCGGCCGCGCCGGGCGGGGTCAGCCGGCGCCACCAGATGCCGAGGACGAGGAGCGGGCAGAAGGAGGACGCCGACACCGCGAAGGCCAGCCCGACCGCGTCGGCCACCGGCAGCCCGCCCACCAGCAGGCTCGCGGCGAGCGGTACGGCCATGGCGAGCCCGGTACCGAGGCGGAAGTGCCGTACGCCGCGGGTCGGCAGGACGTCCTGCGCGAGCACGCCCGCCACGGCCATCGTCAGCCCGGATGCCGTGGACAGGAACGCCGCGAAGGCGCCTCCGGCGACCAGTGCGCCCAGCAGGTCGCCGCCGAGGCCGCCGATCACCCGGTCGGGCAGCAGCAGGACGGCCGCGTCGGCGTCGCCGCTGAGGGCGAGTTCGGGGGTGTAGAGGCGGCCCAGGGCACCGTAGACGGGCGGCAGGAGGTAGAAGGCGCCGATCAGGGCGAGGACGGCGACCGTGGTGCGGCGGGCGGCGACTCCGTGCGGGCTGGTGTAGAAGCGGACGACGACGTGCGGCAGGCCCATGGTGCCGAGGAAGGTCGCGAGGATCAGGCCGTACGTCGCGTACAGGGGGCGTTCCTCGCGGCCGGCGGCCAGGGAGGTGGACATGCCTCCGTTGCTTCCGCGTTCGGCGGTGGGGACGGCGGTGCCGGCGGCGAAGGTGAGGCGGGTGCCCCGCTCGATGTGGTGGGTGCCGGTGGGGAGGTGAAGTACGGCGCGCTCGTGCGGGTGGCCGTCGACCGTGCCGTCCACCGTCACGGTGAGGGGGCGGTCCAGCTTGAGGTCGAGGGTGGCGTCGACGCGGACGACCCGCTGGTCGCGGAAGGTGCCCGGTTCGTCGAAGGCGCTGCGGGGTGCGCCGTCGCCCTGCCAGGCGAGGATCAGGAAGAGCGCGGGGACGAGGAGGGCGGTGAGCTTGAGCCAGTACTGGAAGGCCTGCACGAAGGTGATGCTGCGCATGCCGCCCGCGGCGACGGTCGCGGTGACGACGACGGCGACGATCAGCCCGCCGAGCGAGTCGGGGGCGCCGGTGAGGACGGTCAGCGTCAGTCCCGCGCCCTGGAGTTGAGGCAGCAGGTAGAGCCAGCCCACGCCGACGACGAAGGCGCCGGCGAGCCGTCTGACCCCCTGGGAGGCGAGGCGGGCCTCGGCGAAGTCGGGCAGCGTGTAGGCGCCGGAGCGGCGCAGCGGGGCGGCGACGAAGAGCAGCAGGACCAGGTAGCCGGCGGTGTAGCCGACCGGGTACCAGAGCATGTCCGGGCCCTGGACGAGGACCAGCCCCGCGATGCCGAGGAAGGAGGCGGCGGAGAGGTACTCGCCGCTGATGGCGGCCGCGTTGAGGCGGGGGCCGACGGTACGGGAGGCGACGTAGAAGTCGGAGGTGGTCCGGGAGATGCGCAGCCCGAAGGCGCCGACGAGGACGGTGGCGACGACGACCAGGGCGACGGCGGGGACGGCGAACGTCGAGTTCATCGCTGCGCGGCCTTCACTTGTCCTCGACCAGCCGGACGAGGTCCCGCTCGTTGCGTTCGGCGCGGTGCACGTACCAGCGGGCGAGCAGGACGAGCGGGGCGTAGAGACAGAAGCCGAGGACCGCCCACTCCAGGCGGTGGGCGTGGGGCATCGCCGCGAAGAGGAGGGGCAGCGGGCCGACGAGGAGCATGAGGACGGCGAACACCGTGAGCGCGGCGCGGAGTTGGGAGCGCATGAGGGAGCGGACGTAGGTGTGGCCGAGGGTGGTCTGCTCGTCGATCTCGGTGCGCGGGCGGTAGTAGCCGGAGGCACGGAGGGTGCGGCGCGGCGGGCCGGTGACGACCACGCGCCGCTCGACGGGGTCCTGGTTGGGCACGGCTACGTCCTCCTCATCAGCAGGTCCCGCAGTTCGCGGGCGTGGCGGCGGCTGACCTGGAGTTCCTCGCCGCCGACCAGGACGCTCACCGTGCCCGCGTCCAGGCGGAGTTCGCCTATGTGGCGCAGGGCGACGAGGTGGCGGCGGTGGATGCGGACGAATCCGCGGGCGCGCCAGCGCTCCTCCAGGGTGGAGAGGGGGATGCGGACGAGGTGGCTGCCGCGGTCGGTGTGCAGTCGGGCGTAGTCGCCCTGGGCCTCGACGTGGGTGATGTCGTCGACGGCGACGAAGCGGGTGATGCCGCCGAGCTCGACGGGTATGTGGTCCGGGTCGGGCTCGTGCACGGGGATGCGTGGGGCGGCGCCGCGCAGTTCGGCGGCCCGGCGCACGGCCTCGGCGAGGCGTTCCTTGCGGACGGGTTTGAGGACGTAGTCGACGGCCTTGAGGTCGAAGGCCTGGACGGCGAAGTCCTCGTGGGCGGTGACGAAGACGACCAGCGGCGGCCGCGCGAAGCCGGTGAGCAGGCGGGCCAGGTCGAGGCCGTCGAGGCCGGGCATCTGGATGTCGAGGAAGACGACGTCGATGGCCTCGGGGCCTTCGGGGCCGGACTCCAGGGCGCGGTTGATGCGGCGCAGCGCCTCGGTCGCGTCGCCTGCGCCCTCCACACTGCCGATCCGGGGGTCGGCGGCGAGCAGGTACAGCAGCTCCTCCAGCGAGGGGCGTTCGTCGTCGACGGCGAGGGCGCGCAGCATGAACGTGGAGTGTAGGGGCGATCCGCACCGCTGGACATGTACCGGGGTGTGGACGTACGCGCTGGATACAGTGCCCGCATGAACAGCACGCCCGCCCCTTTCGACGATCTCGACCGGAAGATCATCACCGCTCTGATGGCGAACGCCAGGACGAGCTTCGCCGAGATCGGCACGGCGATCGGCCTGTCCTCGACGGCGGTCAAGCGCCGGGTCGACCGGCTGCGGGACACCGGGGTGATCACCGGGTTCACGGCGACCGTGCAGCCGTCGGCGCTGGGCTGGCGCACGGAGGCGTACGTGGAGGTGTACTGCGAGGGGGCCGCCCCGCCGAGGCGTCTCACGGAGGTGGTGCGCAACCACCCGGAGATCACCGCGGCGATGACGGTGACGGGTGGGGCTGACGCGCTGCTGCATGTACGGGCGCGGGACGTGGAGCACTTCGAGAACGTGCTGGAGCGCATCCGGGCCGAGCCGTTCATCCGGAAGACGATCAGCGTCATGGTGCTGTCCCATCTGCTGCCGGAGAGCCCGGAGGCGGGCGCGACCCAGCACGCACCCGACTGAACTCCCGAATAAACCTGCGAAGACGCAGCGAACCTGCGTCGGCCAGCCACACCACGCAGCATTCCTGCGCAGACACGCAATGCTTGTTCCTTGTCGTGCGTCCGGGTCAGTTCCTACCTTGGTGTCAACCCTCTGTAGACACCGCAGGAAAAGCGGAGGAACCCTCTGTGCCCGAGAGTGTGACCGACCACCGCGTGCAGCGCCCCCGGCGCTTCCTCGTCTGTGAACCCAGACACTTCGCCGTGCGGTACGCGATCAACCCCTGGATGCGTCCCGACACCCCCGTCGACGTCGACCTGGCCCAGGCCCAGTGGCAGACGCTGATCAGCGCCTATCGTGCCCACGGCCACACCGTGGACGTCGTGGAGCCGGCACCCGGCCTCCCCGACATGGTCTTCGCCGCGAACTCGGCGGTGGTCGTGGCGGGCCGTGTCTTCGGGGCCCTCTTCCACGCGCCGGAGCGGCGGCCCGAGTCCGTCCACTACGACACCTGGTTCAAGGCGGCAGGCTTCGACGTCCACCGCCCCGAGTCCGTCTGCGAGGGCGAGGGAGACCTGGTGTGGACGGGCCGGTACGTGCTGGCCGGCACCGGATTCCGCACGACCCGGGAGGCGCACCGGGAGGTGCAGGAGTTCTTCGGTCACCCGGTGATCAGCCTGACGCTGGTGGACCCGCACTTCTATCACCTGGACACGGCGTTGTTCGTCCTCGATGGCGGGCACGACGGAAACATCGCGTACTACCCGGAGGCGTTCTCGGCCGGCAGCCGCGAGGTGCTGGCCCGGCTGTATCCGGACGCGGTGCTCGCCACCCGCGACGACGCCATGGCACTGGGCCTGAACTCGGTCTCCGACGGCCGTCATGTCTTCATCGCCCCCCGGGCCGAGGCGCTCGCCTCCCGGCTCGCCGAGCGCGGCTATGTCCCCGTCCCCGTCGACCTCTCGGAGTTCCTGAAGGCCGGCGGTGGCATCAAGTGCTGCACACAGGAGATCCGTTCATGAGCGCACCCGTAGTCCCCGCGCCGTCCTCCGGTGCCGCCCCCGGGCGTACCTCCGCCGAGCTGATCCGCGCCGAGGAGCCCGTCCTCGCGCACAACTACCATCCGCTGCCCGTGGTCGTCGCGAGCGCCGAGGGCTCGTGGGTGCAGGACGTCGAGGGCCGCCGCTACCTCGACATGCTGGCCGGCTACTCGGCCCTCAACTTCGGTCACCGGCACCCTGCGTTGATCGAGGCGGCCCACCGCCAGCTGGACCGCCTCACACTCACCTCCCGCGCCTTCCACAACGACCGGCTCGCCGAGTTCGCCGAGCGGCTCGCGGAGTTGACCGGCCTGGACATGGTCCTGCCGATGAACACGGGCGCGGAGGCGGTCGAGTCCGGCATCAAGGTGGCCCGCAAATGGGCCTACGAGGTGAAGGGCGTCCCGGCCGACCGGGCCACGATCGTGGTCGCCGCCGACAACTTCCACGGCCGTACGACGACGATCGTGAGCTTCTCCACGGACGAGACGGCCCGGGCGGGCTTCGGCCCGTTCACACCGGGGTTCCGGATCGTCCCGTACAACGACCTGGCCGCGCTGGAGCGGGCCGTCGACGAGACCACGGCGGCGGTGCTGATCGAGCCGATCCAGGGCGAGGCGGGCGTCGTCATCCCCGACGACGGCTATCTGGCCGGGGTGCGGGAACTGACCAGGCGGGCCGACTGTCTCTTCGTCGCGGACGAGATCCAGTCCGGGCTCGGGCGCACCGGGCGGACGCTGGCCGTGGAGCACGAGGGTGTCGTCCCGGACGTCCTGCTGCTGGGCAAGGCGCTCGGCGGCGGGATCGTGCCGGTGTCGGCGGTGGTGGCGCGGCGTGAGGTGCTGTCGGTGCTGCGGCCGGGCGAGCACGGGTCGACGTTCGGCGGCAATCCGCTGGCCGCGGCGGTCGGCACGGCGGTGGTGAAGCTGCTGGAGACCGGCGAGTTCCAGCGCCGGGCGGCCGAACTGGGCGTCGTCCTGCGGGACGGTCTGACCGGGCTGGTCGGCAAGGGAGTCGTCGGGTTCCGGGCGCGGGGGCTGTGGGCGGGCGTCGACATCGACCCGGCGCTCGGCACGGGCCGCGAGGTGAGCGAGCGTCTGATGCGGGAGGGCGTCCTGGCCAAGGACACCCACGGCTCGACCGTCCGGCTGGCCCCACCGCTGACGATCACGGGCGAGGAACTCGTCTCGGCACTGAGCACGTTGGAGCGCGTCCTGACCCGGGGGGTGTGAGGAACCCGCCGGGCAGGCCCCGGTTCCCAAGTGGCTCAGCCGCTGTCGTGCAGGCAGGGTGAAGATTGGGTCAGGAGGTGGTAGACCACTCTCAGCGACAGAGAGGTCGACCGTGGGCACACACGACGAGGACGACGTTGCCCGTCGGCGGTTCGACGTGGCGGATGCCGCCCCCCTCCTGCTCGACGCGAGCGGTGTGGTCAGGGGCTGGACCAGGGACGCCGAGCGGCTGCTGGGGTATGCGGCCGACGAGGCGGTGGGAACGGGGCTGGCCGGGCTGCTGACCCTGGCGGACGCCGGGCGGGTGCCGGACGTCCTCGAGCGGTGCCGTCGGGACGGCGGCTGGGCCGGACTGCTGTCGGCCCGCCGCGGGGACGGCCGGCCGATCCCGGTCATGGCCCGGATCACCTCGGCCGACGAGCCCGGCGGCCCGACACGCTGGCTGGTGCTGCTCAACGAGCGGGGCGACGCCCCCGGCTGGAGCATGAGTCGCCCGGTGCTGGAGAAGATGGTGAGCGGCTCGCCGATCGGCATCGCGATCGTGGACACCGATCTGCGCTTCGTGTGGTCGAACGCGGCCCTCGCCCGGTTCGGCGGCGGCCCGCCCGAACGCCGGCTGGGCCTGCGGCTCGCGGACGTCCAGCCCGGTCTGGACTCCGAGGCGATCGAGGCGCAGATGCGGCGGGTGCTGCGGAGCGGGGAGCCCGTCGTCGGGTACGAGCATCTGGGGCACCTGCGGGCCTCGCCGCACCGGGAGACGGCGCACATGATGTCGTTCACCCGGCTCGACGACGACCACGGCTGTCCGATGGGCGTCTACTACACGGTCGTCGACATGACCGAGCGCCACCGCGCCCGGCAGCGGCTCGCACTGCTGGACCGGGCCGGCCGGCGCATCGGCCGCAGCCTGGACATCGGCCGGACCGCGCAGGAGCTGGCCGACGTGGCCGTGCCAGGGTTCGCCGACATGGTCACCGTGGACCTGCTGGATCCGGTGCTGCGGGGCGCGGAGCCCGCGCCCGGGCGGGCGCAGGACGGTCCGTCGGGCTCCATCACGCTGCGCAGGGCGGGCCGACGGACGGCCGGGGCCGACGAAACCGACGACGACACCGATACCCCCACAGTCGCATCCCGAGCCGACTCACCCCCCGCACAAGACAAACCAAAGAACGCCCCCACCCAGCACAAGACCAGCCACCAAACAGCCACAGCCGACGAGACCGAGGGCGACGCCGGGGCCCCTGCGGTCGTGTACCGGGCCGACTCGGCCCCGGCGCGCTGTCTGGTCACGGGGCGGCCCTGGCGGGCCGAGCGGCTCACCGAGGAGTGGGGGCCGGCCGCGCCCGCCGGGGCCGAGCCGCCCAGCGCTCTGGTGGTACCGGTCCGGGCGCGGGGCACCACCCTGGGCGTCACCACGTTCCTGCGGCGCCACCGGCGCGAGCCCTTCGACGAGGACGACCTGGCCCTGGCCGAGGATCTCGTCTCGCGGGCGGCCGTCTGCGTGGACAACGCCCGCCGCTACACCCGCGAGCGCGACGCGGCCCTGGTGCTCCAGCGCAACCTGCTCCCCCGCCGGCTGCCCCAGCAGGAGGCGGTCGAGGTGGCCGCGTGCTACCGGCCGGCCGACGAGCTGACCGGCCTCGGCGGGGACTGGTACGACCTGATCCCGCTGTCGGGGGCCCGGGTGGCCCTGGTCGTCGGCGAGGTGCCCGGGCACGGCATCGACGCCGCCGCGGCCATGGGGCGCGTACGGACCGCCGTGCGCACCCTCGCCGCCCTGGACCTGCCGCCCGAGGAGATCCTCGCGCACCTCGACGACCTGGTCGCCCGCATGGATCACGAGGAGGACGTGGCAGCGGCCGCGGAGGCGGAGCCACGGGCCGACGGAACACAGGCCGTGGGGTCCGCGTGCGTGTACGTCGTCTACGACCCCGTCGACGGTCGGTGCACGATGGCCGCGGCCGGGCACCCCGCCCCGGCGGTCGTCCTGCCCGACGGCAGCGTCACGTTCGTCGAGCTGCCCCAGGGGCCGCCGCTCGGCGCGGGCGGGCCGCCGTTCGAGTCGGCCGAGATGACGCTGCCCGAGGGCAGCACGCTCGCGCTGCACACGGACGGGCTGCTGGCCCAGGGCGAGGACTGGGCACTGGACACGGACCGGGAGCGGCTGCGGCTGGCCCTGGAGCGGCCGTCGGACAGCCTCGACCTGTGCTGCCGCGCCGTGATCGACGCGCTCGTCCCGGCCCGGCCGCACGACGACGTGGCCCTTCTGATGGCCCGGACCCACCGGCTGCCCGCCGACCGGGTCGCCGACTGGGAGCTGCCCGCCGACCCGGCGGCGGTCGCCGAGGCCCGCAAGACCGCGAGCCGCCGACTGGCGGAGTGGGGGCTCGCCGAGCTGTCGTTCACCACCGAGCTGGTCGTCAGCGAGCTGGTCACCAACGCCATCCGGTACGCCACCGGACCGATCCGGCTGCGGCTGATCCGCGGGCGCACCCTGGTCTGCGAGGTCTTCGACGGCGGGGCCACCGCACCCCACCTGCGCCATCCGCGCGCCACCGACGAGGGCGGCCGGGGACTGCTGCTGGTCTCCCAGGTCACCCAGCGATGGGGCACCCGCTTCCTCCCCGAAGGGAAGATCATCTGGGCCGAGCAGTCGCTCACGGATCCCGGTGTCTGACCGGCAGCCGCCCTTTCGTCGCATCACATGAGAAAATGGCGCAATACCGGCGGATGGGGCGCGAGCCATGAACGACACGGCGATCGACTACGCGGCGGTGTTCCAGGCCCTGCCGGGCATGGTGGCACTGCTGACGCCCGAGCTGGTGTACGCGGACGCCAATGAGGAGTTCCTGCGCGTGACGGGCCGTAAGCGCGAGCAGATGATCGGCCGGCGTCTCTTCGACGTATTCCCCGACAACCCCAACGACCGGACGGCCAGCGGCATGCGCAACCTGGAGGCCTCGCTGCACCGGGTGCTGGCCACCGGAGAGCGGGACGCCATGGCGCTGCAGCGCTACGACGTCGAGTCGGTCGAGCGGCCCGGCGAGTGGGAGGAGCGCTACTGGAGCCCGGTGAACGCGCCGGTGCATGGTCCGGACGGGTCGGTGGTGCTGCTGGTGCACCGGGTCGAGGAGGTCACCGAGCTGATCCGGGCCCGCGGCAGGCGAGGGCCGGACGACGGACCGCGGCCCGCCGGCCGGGGCCGCGTCCTGGAGGCCGAGCTGTACACCCGCGCCCGTGAGCTGCAGGAGCTCAACGAGCGGCTGCGCCTGGCGCACGCCCGTGAGCGCGAGGTGGCCCTCGCCCTGCAGGAGGCGATGCTGCCGGCCGGCCGCCAGGTCGGACACCACCGGGCGGCCGTGCGCTACCGGCCGGCGGTCGGCGCGCTCAACGTGTGCGGGGACTGGTACGACCTGGTCGACCTCGTCGGCGGCAACCGCATCGGCGTGTCGGTGGGCGACGTCGTCGGGCACGGTCTGGAGGCCGCCGGGGTGATGGGCCAGCTGCGCAGCGCGCTGACCGCGACCTCACGGGTCGCCGCGGGCCCGGCGCAGGCACTGGACATCCTCGGGCGGTACGCCCATGTCGTGGACGGCGCCGAGTCGGCCACCGCGGTCACCACGTTCGTCGACTTCGACCACCACACCATCAGCTACAGCAGCGCCGGCCATCCGCCGCCCGTGCTGGTCCACGCCGACGGCCGCGTGGAGCTACTCGACCGCGCCACCGACCCCCCGCTCGACGCCCGTCCCGAGCCGGTCCCCCGCCCCGAGGCGACCACGGTCTTCGACGACGGCGCCACCCTCGCCCTGTACACGGACGGGCTGGTGGAGCGGCGGCACGAGGACATCGACACGGGCGTGGCCCGGCTCGCCGACGCCCTGGCCCGACACCGGGGCGCGGACCCCGAAACCCTCGCCGACGCCGTCCTGTTGGAGCTCCTGCCACCCGGCGGCGCAACCGACGACACGGCTCTGGTCGTGGTACGGCTGTGACGACGGGGCGCGGTACGGGGCCGGATCGGTGCCGGGCGGGCGGGCGGTACGGGGCCGGATCGGCCCGGTACCGGCCGTCGCCGCCTGCCCCTACACTGACACCCCACACCATGCCGGTTGACCTGCTGGAACACGGCGGCGAGCCGATCCGCCGGACACGAGGAGCGACTCCCTTGTTCTACTACCTCCTGAAATACGTGGTGTTGGGGCCGCTGCTGCGACTGCTCTTCCGCCCACGAATAGAGGGTCTGGAGCATGTGCCGGCCTCGGGAGCCGCCATCATCGCGGGCAATCACCTGTCGTTCTCGGACCACTTCCTGCTGCCGGCGATCCTCAAGCGCCGCGTCACCTTCCTCGCCAAGGCCGAGTACTTCACGGGCCCCGGCATCAAGGGCCGGCTGACCGCGGCGTTCTTCCGCAGCGCGGGCCAGATCCCGGTCGACCGCTCCGGCAAGGGGGCCGGTCAGGCCGCGATCCGCGAGGGCCTCGGGGTGCTCGGCAAGGACGAGTTGCTCGGCATCTACCCGGAGGGCACCCGCTCGCACGACGGCCGCCTCTACAAGGGCAAGGTCGGCGTCGCCGTGATGGCGTTGAAGGCCCAGGTGCCGGTGATTCCGTGCGCGATGATCGGCACCTTCGAGGCGCAGCCGCCCGGCAAGGTGATCCCGACCCTGCACCCCGTGGCGATCCGTTTCGGCGAGCCCCTCGACTTCTCGCGCTACCTCGGCATGGAGAACGAGAAGGCGGTACTGCGCGCGATCACCGACGAGATCATGTACGCGATCCTGATGCTGTCCGAGCAGGAGTACGTGGACCAGTACGCGGCCGTCGCCAAGGCGGAGGAGGCCGCGGCGAAGACGGAGAAGGCGGAGAAGGCGCGCAAGTTCCCCCGGCTGCCGCTGAGTTGATGCCGCCGAGTTCGCCGAGTCGACGGCTCGTCAAAATGCTTGAGGGGGCGGCCGGATTGCTCCGGCCGCCCCCTCACTGCCGCCCTGCGGGCGAGGTTACGGCTTGGGTGTGGCGTGCGGCGCGCAGGTCACGTCCGCGGTGTCCAGCCTGCCGGTGAGAAGGTAGGCGTCCACCCGGGTGTTGATGCAGGTGTTGACCAGGCCGGTCACGCCGTGGGAGCCGGCGTCCTTCTCGGTGATCAGGCGCGAGCCCTTGAACCGCTGGTGCAGTTCGACGGCGCCCTCGTACGGGGTGGCCGCGTCATTCGTGGACTGCACGATCATGACCTGCGGCAGGCCCTTGTGGGTCTTGACGTCCACCGGCGTCTGCTGCTTGACCGGCCACGTGGCGCACGGCAGGTTCATCCAGGCGTTGGCCCAGGTCATGAACGGGTAGTTCTTGTTGAGCCGCGTGTTGTCGCTGTTCCACTTCCGCCAGCTGGTGGGCCACTTGGCGTCGGTGCACTCGACGGCGGTGTAGACGGCGTTGCCGTTCTCCGAGGAGATGTTGCCGGCCGTGTCGGTCAGGTCCGGGGCGGCCGCGTCGACGAGCGCCTGGGTGTCTCCCGCGAAGTACTTGCTGAAGACCGTGGCGACCGGGATCCACGAGGAGTCGTAGTACGGGGCGCTCTGGAAGAAGGAGATCAGCTCGGCCGGGCCGACGATCCCGCCGATGGGGTTCTTCTTCGCGGTGGCGCGCAGTTCGAGCCACTTGGCCTGGACGGCGGCGCGGGTGGTGCCGAGGTGGAAGGTGGCGTCGCCCGCGGCGACCCAGTCCTGCCAGTCCTTCCAGCGGCCCTCGAAGGCGACGTCCTGGTCGAGGTTGGCCTCGTACCAGATCTTCTCGCGGGAGGGGTTGACCACGCTGTCGACGATCATGCGGCGCAGGTGGCCCGGGAACATGGTGCCGTAGACGGCGCCGATGTAGGTGCCGTAGGAGACGCCCAGGTAGTTGAGCTTCTTCTCGCCCAGGGCGGCGCGGATGACGTCCAGGTCACGGACGGTGTTCGGGGTGGTCATCTGCGCCAGCACGGCCTTGCCGCTGCGCTCGGCGCACCCGTCCGCGTATTCACGGGCGAGCTTGATCTGGGCGAGCTTGTCGGCCTCGCTGTCCGGGACCGGGTCGGCCTTCGGCGCCTTGACGAACTCCTGCGGGTCGATGCAGGAGATGGGCGCGGAGTGGCCGACACCGCGCGGGTCGAAGCCCACGAAGTCGTAGGCCTTGGCCACGTTGGTCCAGACGGGGGCCTTGGTGGTGACGCGGCGCGGGAAGCGCAGGCCGGAGCCGCCGGGGCCGCCGGGGTTGTACACGAGCGCGCCCTGGCGCTCCTGGGCCGTGCCCGTGTTGCCGATGCGGTCGACGGCCAGCTTGATCTGCTTGCCGTTCGGCTTGGCGTAGTCGAGCGGCACGGTGACCCAGCCGCACTGGATCGGCTTCTCCAGGCCCCAGTCGGCAGGGCAGTCCTGCCAGTCGATGCCGGCCTTGGCGGCGCGCTCCGCGGCGATCGCGGCGCCACGCGCCTCGCGGTCCTGCCCCGAACGGCCGCTCGTCGCGCTCGCCGTGGGTGCCGTGACGGCGCCCGCGAGCAGCGTCGCGGCGACGAGTACGCCGGCCGAGCTGAGCGCAGCGGTCCGATTGTTCGGTCGTATGTCCCTCAAGTGCGCCCTCTCCCTACCTAGTTATGGCGGCAGAGGGATCCTTGCGGCTGTGAGGCGCCTGAGAACAGGTGTTGTTGACCTTCTTTGCCAATCCGATAACCGGATAAGAAGATACCGCTCACCGGATGCCGAGTGCGGTGAGCGCCTCGTCCAGTACACGGCGCAGCCGCAGGCCGTCGGGCGCGACGGCGGTGACGAGGGCGGCTGGCCCCGCCAGCGGCATGACGCAGGCGTGTTCCCCGACGACCCGGGCCGCCACCGGCTGCTCGCCGAACTCCGGCCGCACGACGACGAGTTGGCCCACGGCGCGCTGTCCCGCGAGCACGGCGGGCCCGTCCCAGCCACCGGGCGCGCCGGGCCCGCAGGCCAGTTCCTGATCGAGGACGACCCGCCCGGCGACCCGCACGACGAGCCGGCTGGTGAGCCGACCGGGCTCCTCCCCCACCCGCCCGAGCACCTGCTCCTCGCGCAGCACGAGCCGGGCCCCGGCGTCGAGGTCGACCCGGGTCGTGACGAACAGGTCACTGCCCTTGGCCGAGATCAACTGCTCGGGCAGCCAGTCCAGTTCGCCGTCGCCCGCGACGGTGAGGCGTACGTCGTAGTGGGCCTCGTCCTTTCCCTGCCCGGGCAGGGCGATGGTGGCGGCGGCCGACCCCACCCGCAACCGGGCGCCGCTCCCGACGTCCGCCTCGACGGCGAAGCGGTCGCCGCCCAGGGGGCCGCTCATCGCCCCGACGAGCATGACCCGCGCCTCGCCGCCCGTACCCCGGGTGCGGCGCAGGGCGAGCGGCCCGTCGCTTTCCAGGACGGGCAGCGCGGTCCCGCCACGACCGTCGTCGCGCGCCCCGATCCGCGCGGTGGCGTGCACACCGCTCATGTCACGCCGTCCAGGCGGCGAGCTGCGCCCGCACCCACGCGGCGACGTCGGTCACACCGCTGTCACCACGCAACGACTGCAGGACGACGGGCAGTTCGGCGCGCTGGGCTTTGGCGTCGGCGGCCATCCGGGCGAGGTCGGAGCCGACGTACGGCGCGAGGTCGGTCTTGTTGACGACGAGCAGGTCGGCGGTGGTGACGCCGGGCCCGCCCTTGCGCGGAATGTCGTCCCCGCCGGCGACGTCGATCACGAAGATCTGCGCGTCGACGAGCCCCTTGGAGAAGGTGGCGGTGAGATTGTCCCCACCGGACTCGACCAGCACCAGATCGAGCGGCCCGACGGCATCCTCCAGGTCCTCCACGGCCTCGAGGTTGGCGGAGATGTCGTCCCGGATCGCGGTGTGCGGGCAGGCGCCCGTCTCGACGGCCGTGATCCGCTCGGGCGGCAGCACGGCTTCCCGGAGCAGGAACTCGGCGTCCTCGCGCGTGTAGATGTCGTTCGTGACAACGGCCAGGGACAGTTCGTCACGCAACTCCCGGCAGAGCGCGGCGACGGTGGCGGTCTTGCCGGACCCGACGGGACCGCCGAGCCCGATACGAAGGGCACGGCGCGAGCCGTCGGGCCGCCGAGCGTCGGCGCTGACAGCGGCGGGACCGTCGTGGGTGTGGTCGAGATGCATGGCTACGGCTCCAATTTTCAGCCCGTTGGGGTCCCCCACTGGGGGAGTTCGAGGACGAGGCCCCTTCAGGGCCGAACGGGGGTGTGGGGGCAGAGCCCCCAGGGTCGGATAGGGGTCCCCTCGCTCGAGCGAAGCCGAGAGTGGGGGAGGGAAGGGGCGGCGGGGGCGGCGGCATCCATCAGCGGCTCCGCCGCGGGCCCTACGAGGCGAACAGGCGTACCGGCCACGCGGCGTGCGCCTCCGCGCCGATCTCCGACAAGGGCGCCGACGCCGCAGGCAGCGCGTCCACGCCGGCCGTCGGCACGGCCGCACCCGCGGACACCGCCCGGTCGACCACCCGGTCCAGCTCCGGTGCCAGCCGGGCCAGTACCGCCGTCGCCTCGAACGGGTCCAGGCTCAGCAGCCGCACCACGGCCGTCGCCGGTCCGCTCACGTTCTCGTAGACCGCGCAGTACGCCGCGTCCTCCGCGCCGAGCCCAGCCGCCCGCGCGGTCAGGCCCAGCACCACCGGCTGGTGGGCACCCTTGGGGAACTCCCGTGCCAGGGCGTCCAGTTCGGCGCTCGGCCAGGTCGCCCGGGCGGCCCGCATCAGTTGCCGGCCCAGTCTCCGGGCGACCGCACGCAGCGCCGGGGAGGGGGTACGCGCGTCCGCCGCCGCGTCCAGCCGCGTCGGGTCCGCCCCGACGGCCGCCGCCGCGGCCAGCGCCGCCGCCACCAGTCCCGCCGTGTGCAGCCGCCCCCGGCAGAAGGCCTCCAGGCTCGCCGCGCCGGTGATCCGTCCGGCCTTGACCGCCTCCTCCGCCCCGCCGGAGTGCGCATGCCCTCCGGCGGGGAAACGGCCGTCGGCCAGGACCAGAAGTGCTGCCCTGCCCATCAGGAACCACCCATCAGTAGCCGCCCATCAGGAACCACTCGTCGCGAACGTGCCCATCAGAACAGGAAGTACCGCTGGGCCATGGGCAGTTCGGCGGCCGGAGTCGCCTCGACGAGCTCCCCGTCGATGTGCACGGCGAAGCTGTCGGGATCGACCTGGACGCGCGGCCGGGCGTCGTTCTCCCGCATGTCCGCCTTGGTCACCCCGCGCGTGGAGTCGATGGCGACGAACTTCTTGCCCAACTGGAGCCGTTCCGGCAGGCCGTCCTCGATCGCCAGCGGAGCGACGAAGTTGAAGGAGTTCGAGGCCGGCGCCCGCCCTATCGCGCCGTACATCGGACGCGGCAGGATCGGCTGCGGGGTCGGGATCGACGCGTTGGCGTCGCCCATCTGCGCGTACGCGATCTGCCCGCCCTTGATGACGAGGTGCGGCTTGACGCCGAAGAACGCCGGCTCCCACAGCACGAGGTCGGCGAGCTTGCCGCCCTCGACCGAGCCGATCTCCCGGGCCAGGCCCTGCGCGAGCGCCGGGTTGATCGTGTACTTGGCGATGTAACGGCGCACCCGGTGGTTGTCGGCCCTGCCGTCGTCGGGCAGCGCGCCCCTGCGCCGCTTCATCACGTGCGCCGTCTGCCAGGTCCGCATGACGACCTCGCCGACCCGGCCCATGGCCTGTGCGTCGGAGGAGATGATCGAGATCGCGCCGAGGTCGTGCAGGACGTCCTCGGCACCGATCGTCGACGGCCGGATCCGGGACTCGGCGAACGCCAGGTCCTCCGGGACCGCCGCGTTGAGGTGGTGGCACACCATCAGCATGTCGAGGTGTTCCTCGGCGGTGTTCACCGTGTAGGGCCGCGTCGGGTTGGTCGAGCTCGGCAGCACGTGCGGCTCCGAGACGACGGTCATGATGTCCGGGGCATGCCCGCCGCCCGCGCCCTCGGTGTGGTACGCGTGGATGCCGCGTCCGGCGATCGCGGCGAGGGTGTCGCCCACGAACCCGGCCTCGTTCAGCGTGTCCGTGTGGATCGCGACCTGGATGCCCGTCCGGTCGGCGACGGTCAGCGAGGCGTCGATGACGGCCGGGGTCGAGCCCCAGTCCTCGTGCAGCTTCAGGCCCAGCGCCCCGCCCCGGATCTGGGACAGCATCGCGTCCTGCGAGACGGTGTTGCCCTTGCCGAGGAACCCGATGTTCAGCGGATACTGCTCCATCGCCTCCAGCATGCGCGCGAGGTGCCAGGGGCCCGGCGTCACGGTGGTCGCCTTCGAGCCCTCGGCCGGCCCGGTGCCGCCGCCGACCAGCGTGGTGACACCCGCGGACAGCGCCTCGTCGGCGATCTGCGGACAGATGAAGTGGACGTGCGCGTCGACCGCGCCGGCCGTCAGGATCCGCCCGTTGCCGGCGATGATCTCGGTCTCCGGGCCGATGACCAGGTCCGGGTGGACGCCGTCCATCGTGTCGGGGTTGCCGGCCTTGCCGATGCCGGTGATCCGCCCGTCGCGGATGCCGACGTCGGCCTTGACCACCCCCCAGTGGTCGACGATGACCGCGCCCGTGATGACGGTGTCGGGCGTGCCGTCCGCGCGCGTGGCGCGCGACTGCCCCATGGACTCACGGATGACCTTGCCGCCGCCGAAGACCGCCTCCTCACCGGCGAGTCCGGGACCGCCGCTGCGGTCCTCCTCGATCTCGATCAGCAGGTCGGTGTCGGCGAGCCGGATGCGGTCGCCGGTCGTCGGGCCGAACAGATCGGCGTACGCGGCACGCGAGATCTCAGGCATCGAGGGCACCTCCGGTCTCCCCGCGCAGCCCGGGCACGACACGGGCACCGGCGAGGGGGACGAGTTCGACGTCGACGGGGATCCCGGGCTCGAAGCGCACGGCGGTGCCGGCGGCGACGTTCAGCCGCTTGCCGCGCGCGGCGGCGCGGTCGAACTCCAGGCCCGGGTTGGCCTCGGCGAAGTGGTAGTGGGAGCCGACCTGGACGGGCCGGTCGGCGGCGTTGAGAACGGTCAGGCCGGTGACCTCGCGGCCCTCGTTGTAGAAGACGGGCTCGTCCGCGAACAGGATCTCTCCGGGAATCATCGGGGCCCCTCAGACGATCGGGTCGTGGACGGTGACGAGCTTGGTGCCGTCCGGGAAGGTGGCCTCGACCTGGACGTCGTGGATCATCTCGGGGATGCCCTCCATGACGTCGTCGCGGGTGAGCAGCTTGCGGCCGGATGACATGAGCTCGGCGACCGTGCGGCCGTCACGCGCGCCCTCGAGGATGTGCGACGTGATGAGGGCCACGGCCTCCGGGTGGTTGAGCTTGAGCCCGCGGGCCCGGCGCTTCTCGGCGACATCGGCCGCCACGTGGATCAGCAGCCTCTCCTGCTCGTGCGGGGTCAGTTGCACGTCCCACCTCACATCCTCGCTCCGGACCGTGCGGGGCCCGGTTGCCGCGGCCACGGGGAAAAGTCCCTGGTGGCATGGATCGGCAGGCTAGTTGGACCGCGTTTCAGGCCTGTTAACCGAGCTGTGACGGATCCAGGACCCCGACAGCGGGGGCGTCACGCCCATCAACGCGCGTAGGCCGTCGCGCGGCGTCTCGACCGGCGTGGGCCCGAAGAGCGACAGCTGGACGAGGAAGCCCGGCACGGCGGCGATCATCGTGCGCGCCACGTGGTCCGGGGGCACGTCGGACCGCATCATCCCGGAGTCCTGGTGGGCGACGACGATCCGCCCCGACGCCTCACGCACCCCGCCGCAGCCCTCGTACGGAACCGCCGCCGGCTCCTCGTTGCCAAGGGTCTCCGTCCACACCTGGACGACCTCCGGCGGGACGGTGGACGCGCAAGCAAGACGAACGATCGAACCCACCTCCGCCACCCGGCGCCTGATGGCCGTCGTCCCGCTCGCTCCCGCCCTCGCCGCCGTCGCCCTGTGGGCCTTCGCCTGGCCGGCCGCCCGCACCGACCCCCGTGACCGGCCGCCCGGTGTGGCAGGACCGGCCGCCACGACGGCGCAGGTGGAACCACAACCGGCCGCACACGAGGGCGCCGTCGAGATCCGTCGCTACGCCGACGAGAGGGCCGCCCGTGACGCCGTCGAGGACCGGACCGTATACGGCGCGGTCGTCGTCACGGCCGAGGGACCCGAGCTGCCGACCGCCTCGGCCGCGAACCGGGCCGTCGCCCAGCCGCTCCAGCAGGCGGTGGCCCAGCGGCCGGCCGACAGCGGCACCCCGGTGAAAGCGGTGGACGTCGTCCCCGCCCCGGCGGCCGACCCGCGCGACTCGGCCCTCACGGCGAGCGTGCTCCCGCCGGCCCTCCGTGCGCGGCCTTCGTCATGCCTATGAGGGGTTCGCCCCCCGGTGTTCCGCCGCGATCCCGAACCGCTGCTGTTCGCGGGGAGCGGACGCGGCCTCGCGCAACGCGGAGACCGAGCTGATCACCGGCTCCTCCGCGGGCCGGTCCAGTTCGTCGAGTCGCTCCAGGTCGGCGGCGGAGACGAGGGCGACGAGGGGCTTGCCGTGCCGGGTCACGACGACGCGCTCGCCGCCGTACACGACGCGGTTGATCAGGTCGGCGAGTTCAGCCCTGGCTTGCGTCACCGGAATCTCGTAGGCCATACCCCCATTCTAACGTCACGTACATCCTGTACATTTTTTACAGATGCGCCCGACGCAGAAGGAGGGGTTTCCGATGACCCGACCGTCCGCCCGCTACGTCCTGCCCGAGTTCACCGAGCGCACCAGCTCCGGGACCCGGACGATGGATCCGTACTCGAAGCTGCTGGAAGAGCGGATCGTCTTCCTGGGGACGCCGATCGACGACACCTCGGCGAACGACGTGATGGCCCAGTTCATGTACCTCGAGTACAAGGACCCGGACCGGGACATCGCGCTGTACATCAACTCCCCTGGCGGCTCGTTCAGCGCGATGACGGCCCTGTACGACACGATCCGGTACGTCACCTGCGACGTGGAGACGACCTGTCTGGGCCAGGCGGGATCGTCCGCCGCGGTACTCCTGGCGGCGGGCACGCCGGGCAAGCGGTTCGCGCTGCCGGGCGCGCGGATGACGATCCGCCAGCCGTCGCTGCCCGAGCCCGTCGAGGGACAGGCCAGTGATCTCGCCATCCAGGCCGACGAGCTGGGGCGCACCCGGGCCACCCTGGAGGAGATGCTCGTCCGGCACACCGGGCGGACGCCGGAGCAGGTCACCGCCGACATCGAACGGGACAAGTTCCTCTCCGCCCAGGAGGCCGTGGAGTACGGCCTGGTGGACGGCATCATCCCCAGCCGCAAGGCCTCGGCCGGCGCCCACGGCGGGAGGTGAGCCGCCGATGGTGCCCGAACTGCCGCCGCTGCCCGCGTTGACGCGCGCCGAGGCCGAGCTGATCGACGGCTACCTCGACGTGGTCGACCTGCTCGGCCGCATCAACCCCGCCCACCACGGCGACACATACCGCGGGCTGCGCGCCGCCCAGGCGCTGGTGGGCAAGGCGACCGCGCTGCGTGACGCGCTGACGCTGATGCACCAGAGGGGCGAGAACGAACTGCACGCGCCGACGCTCGCGCGGGCGCTGCGCGTCCTCGACGGGGAGCGCCGCACGGCGCGCGTCACGGTGCCTCCGCTCTCCGACAGTTGAGGCGACCCGCCTGCGGCCGGACGGCCCGCGCCCCGAGCGTGCCGTCCGGGCCGGAGTTGAAACGGACCAGACGAGGGACCCCCGTTCGGCGTAGCGTGCGCTGTCTTCCCGGGCCGGTAAAAGTTGCGCAAATGGGCGCCCTTCGGGCGGAACGCAGGGCTCCACCGCTGGTCCGGGGCCCTTTGGCTGCCTTGACACCTGATCCACCATCAGGGTGTCCACCCGAACGGGTGAGTGGTGAGTAACCCCACAAATCCCCGGTTCCATTGGGATTTTCGGACATCCGTGAGCCAAGATCCCTGACTGACGACAAGCCCCCGCCACAAGCGGCGGGGCGGTCCGGGCGGACGCCGAGTCCTGCCGCCTCCCGGATGACCGGTCGACAGAAGTGCATCGGCAGGAGTGGAGGACCCAAGCACGACGGGTCGCCGGAACGGTCACGCCATGACCGGGCCGAGCAGCCCTTGGGGTGAAGCCGCGTCAGCGGCCGGGCAACTTCGCCAGCCCGAATCCGACAGGTCATCCTTCACAGGCGGCTGACGAAGGGTTGCGCATGACTGCGCTCAATCGTGTCCCGTCGCTCATGGTCCGGGCCGGTACGGCCTCGGCCTTCGCCATCGCCGCCGTGGGCGGCTCGGTCGTGGTCCCCGGGCTGGCCCCCGACGCCGCGGCCGCCACACCGGCGACGAAGGCGCTCCAGATCGCGGCGTCCAAGAAGGGCGCTCCGTACAAGTACGGGGCCACCGGGCCGAAGAGGTTCGACTGCTCCGGGCTCACGCTGTACTCGTACAAGAAGGCGGGCAAGAGCCTGCCCCGGACGGCGGCCCAGCAGTACAACAAGACGAAGCACATCTCGGCGTCGAGCCGCAAGGCGGGCGACCTGGTGTTCTTCCACTCGGGTTCGAACGTGTACCACGTCGGGATCTACGCGGGTAACGGCAAGATCTGGCACTCGCCGAAGACCGGGGACGTGGTGAAGCTGCAGAAGATCTGGACCAAGAGCGTCTGGTACGGCCGGGTCCGCTGAGCCTCCCGGGGCGGTGACGGCGCCCCTGGCGCGCCGTCACCGCCCCGGGGCCTCGCCCTCCGCCGGAGCCGCCAGGGCTCCGGCCACCGGCTCCGCAGCCGGGACGGTCCACGGAAGTTCCACGGTGACCGTCTTGCCACCCTCCCGCGTGGGCCGCACTCTGAGCTTGCCGCCACGTTCGGCGGTCAGCCAGCGAATGATCACCATGCCTCGGCCGTTGTCCTGCTGGACGGCGGCCGGCAGTCGTTTGGGGAAGCGTGGGTGGCTGTCGGTGACGCCGATGCGCAAGTGCTCGTCACGGTCGAGGACGAGGTCCACCGTGAAGGTGGGCGACTGCCCGAAGGTGTGCTGTACGGCGTTGGTGGCGAGTTCTGAGACGATCAGCCGAACGGCGTCGGCCGCCTCCGTGTCCGCCGCCAGACCCCACTCCCCGAGGGTCACGGCCACGAAGCCGCGGGCCGTGGAGACCGAGGCGGGATCGCTCGGCAGAGTGACGGATGCTTCCAGGTGATCTGCCATGGCGACGTCGTCCCTTTCCCACGGGACCGAGGTCCGACACGGTGCGTGTGGTTCGAGTACGGTCCCGGACTGGTGCTTCTTCGCCAGACTGCCATTGCCGCACCGGTCACGAGTGGCGATCCACCAAGATATGCATATATCTGTCGCTCAATGCGGTGAACTCTGCCATGGCAGAGCGTATTCGGACGGCCCGTAAGGAGTAAGGAGGAGCCCATGCAACACGGTCCCGCGGTGCGCCGCCGGAAGCTGGGCGCCGAACTGCGCACTCTGCGCGCCCGGGCGGGCCTCACCAGTGGCGAGGCGGCCCGGCTCGTGGGCTGGCACCAGTCCAAGGTGAGCCGCATCGAGACCGGCACCAGTGGGTCAAAACCGGCCGATGTGCGTTTACTCCTGGACGCCTACGGGGTGGCCGATCCGCAGCTGCGGGAGCTGATGCTGGCGCTGGCCGGCGCCGAGGAAAGCGGCGGTCGGGACCACTGGTGGCACGCCTACCGCGGGGTGCTGCCGCCCACCTACCGGGACTTCATCAGCCTGGAGTCCCAGGCGAGCGCGATGCGCACACTGGAGACGAGTGTGGTACCGGGCCTGTTGCAGACACCCGAGTACGCACGCGCGGTGACCAGCGCCGCGGTGGAGGGCGTCGACGAGGAGCAGCTCGACGCCCTGGTGGAGGTGCGGCTGGCCCGACAGGACGTGCTGCGCGCGCGACCGCCGCTGGAGCTGAGCGCGGTGCTGGACGAGGCGGTGCTGCGGCGGGAGGTGGGCGGACCCGAGGTGATGGCGCGTCAGCTCGGTCGGCTCGTGGAGGCCGCCCGGCTGCCCCAAGTGAGCCTCCAGGTCCTGCCGTTCGCCGCCGGGGCGCATATCGGCGTAACCGGCCCTTTCGTTATATTCTCATTTTCGCGCACTTCTGATCTGGATGTGGTTGTTCTCGACCACTTGACGAGTAGCCTCTATCTCGAACGGAAAGAAGACCTCCAGGCCTACACCGAGGCCTTCAATGCCCTTCGGGCGCACGCCCTTTCGCCCGGGGACTCATCGGATTACATCGCCGCGATAGCCGACGGCGCGTAAGGAGGCACCATGTCCGCACTACCGCGGAACGTACCTTCCAGTACCGATCCCGACGATCTCCCGGAAGCGCGGTGGCTGCGCAGCAGCTACAGCACGGGAGCGAACAACTGCGTCGAGACGGCCCGGCCGGCCTCCGGCCCCTGGTCCGGCCTGCTCGCCGTACGCGACTCCAAGGACCCGGCCGGACCCGCCCTGCTCTTCTCCCCCGAGAGCTGGACGGGCTTCACGGCCGCGTTCCGCTGAGCACACCGCAGTACACACCGCAGCAGTCGGCAAGCGGTGCTCAGCGGCGACCCACGGCCGTGTCACGCCGACTCATGGTCGTGTCTCGTCGATCACCCGTACAGCGCGTTCCAGCTCGGCCCCGGAGAGGTCCGCTCGGGCGGTCAGCCTGAGGCGTGAGATGCCGTCGGGCACGGAGGGAGGACGGAAACAGCCCACGGCCAGGCCTGCCGACCGGCAGTCCGCCGCCCATCGCACGGCCTCCTCCGGGGACGGCGCACGCACGGAGACGACCGCGGCGTCCGGACGCACCGCTTCCAGACCCGCGGCCGTCAGCCTGGAGTACAGCTCGCCCGCCACCGCACGCGCGCGTGCCGCGCGCTGCGGCTCCCCGCGCAGCAGCCTGAGGGCGGCCAGCGCCGCACCCGCCGCCGCCGGGGCCAGGCCCGTGTCGAAGATGAACGTGCGGGCCGCGTTCACCAGATGGTCGATCACGCGCGCGGGGCCCAGGACGGCTCCGCCCTGGCTGCCGAGCGACTTCGACAGCGTGACCGTGACGACGACGTCGTCGGCGCCCGCGAGACCCGCCGCGTACGGGGCGCCCCGGCCGCCGTCCCCGAGCACGCCGAGGCCGTGGGCGTCGTCGACGACCAGTCCGGCGCCGTGCTCCCGGCAGGCGGCCGCCAGGGCGGCCAGCGGGGCGGCGTCGCCGTCGACGGAGAAGACCGTGTCGGAGACGGCCACGGCCGGGCCCTGGTGCGTGCCGAGCGCCTTGCGCACGGCGTCCGGGTCGGCGTGCCCGACGACCTGGGTGGTGCCGCGGGCCAGCCGGCAGCCGTCGATGAGCGAGGCGTGGTTGCCCGCGTCGGAGACGATCAGCGAGCCGTGCGGGGCCAGCGCGGTGACGGCGGCGAGATTGGCCGCGTACCCGGAGGAGAAGACGAGGGCCGCCTCGAACCCGCAGTGCTCCGCGAGCTCCCGCTCCAGCTCACCGTGCAGCTCGGTGGTGCCGGTCACGAGCCGGGAGCCGGTCGCGCCCCCGCCCCAGGTCGTGGCGGCCGCCGCGGCGCCCGCCACGACCTCGGGGTGCCGGGCCAGGCCCAGGTAGTCGTTGCTCGCGAGATCGAGGAGCGGCGAGTCGGCCGGGCGGGGCCGCAGTGTCCGTACGAGTCCGGCCCGGCGGCGCAGCTCCGCCTGCTCGTCGATCCAGCCGAACGCCATGGGTCCTCCGGGGCTTTTGTAGGTAGCGGACAGACACTAGCGGCAGCAGTCGCTACCCACGGTGTGGCAATACCCACACGTCGAACCGGGTGTGTTGTGCGATCCCTACCTTGGCCCGAAGCGGGTGCGTAGGACAGGATCGGCTCTCATGGACCTGCTGAACACGCTGGTGGACAAGGGGCTTCGGCGCGAGCTGCCGACCCGCGAGGAAGCTCTGGCCGTCCTCGCCACTTCCGACGACGACGTGCTGGACGTGGTGGCCGCGGCCGGAAAGGTGCGCCGGCACTGGTTCGGGCGACGGGTGAAACTCAACTACCTCGTCAACCTGAAGTCGGGGCTGTGCCCCGAGGACTGCTCCTACTGCTCCCAGCGCCTCGGCTCCACCGCCGGGATCCTCAAGTACACCTGGCTCAAGCCGGACGAGGCCTCCCAGGCCGCCGCGGCGGGGCTCGCCGGCGGGGCCAAGCGGGTCTGCCTGGTGGCGTCCGGGCGCGGTCCGACGGACCGGGACGTCGACCGGGTCTCCGAGACCATCAGGGCGATCAAGGACGGGAACGAGGGCGTCGAGGTGTGCGCCTGTCTGGGCCTGCTCTCCGACGGCCAGGCCGAGCGGCTGCGCGAGGCGGGCGCGGACGCCTACAACCACAACCTGAACACGTCCGAGTCGACGTACGGGGAGATCACGACCACGCACACGTACGCCGACCGGGTGGACACGGTGCAGAAGGCGCACGCGGCCGGCCTGTCGGCGTGCTCGGGTCTGATCGCCGGCATGGGCGAGACGGACGAGGACCTCGTCGACGTGGTCTTCTCGCTGCGCGCGCTGGACCCCGACTCGGTGCCGGTCAACTTCCTCATCCCGGTCGAGGGCACCCCGCTGGCCAAGGAGTGGAACCTCACCCCGCAGCGCTGTCTGCGGATCCTGGCGATGGTCCGGTTCGTCTGCCCGGACGCCGAGGTACGCATCGCGGGCGGCCGCGAGGTCCACCTCCGAACGCTCCAGCCGCTCGCCCTGCACCTGGCCAACTCGATCTTCCTCGGCGACTACCTCACGACCGAGGGCCAGGCAGGCAAGGCCGACCTGGAGATGATCGCGGACGCCGGGTTCGAGGTGGAGGGCGCGGGCGAGATCACGCTGCCGGAGCATCGGGTGACGGCGGGCGGGGGCTGCGGGTCCCCTGAGGGCGCCGGCGGTTGCGGCTCGCACGAGAGCGCGGGCTGCGGGTCCCACGAGGGGGGTGGCGTGTGCGGCACCGCGTCCGCCGCGGCTGCCGCGCTCGCGGACAACGAGCCCCGTACGGACCTGGTCGCGGTGCGCCGCCGTGGCGCCGGCACCGACCTCGCGCCCAATGCCTGAGCTGCCCGTCCCCGAACTCCTGGAGCTGGATCGGCGGCACGTCTGGCATCCGTACGGTCCGATGCCGGGCCGGGTGGACCCGCTCGTCGTGGAGTCGGCGAGCGGGGTGCGGCTGCGCATGGCGGACGGCTCGGGTGAGCTGGTCGACGGCATGTCGTCCTGGTGGTCGGCGATCCACGGCTACAACCACCCGGTGCTGAACGAGGCGGCACGCGAGCAGCTCGGGCGGATGAGCCATGTGATGTTCGGCGGGCTCACGCACGAGCCCGCCGTACGGCTGGCGAAGCTCCTTGTCGACATGTCGCCCGATGGTCTCGAGCATGTCTTCCTCGCCGACTCCGGCTCGGTGTCGGTCGAGGTCGCGGTGAAGATGTGCCTGCAGTACTGGCGTTCGCTGGGCCGCCCGGGCAAGCAGCGGCTGCTGACCTGGCGCGGGGGCTATCACGGCGACACCTGGCAGCCGATGTCGGTGTGCGACCCCGAGGGCGGGATGCACGAGCTGTGGACCGGCGTACTGCCCCGGCAGGTGTTCGTGGATCCGCCTCCGGTGCAGTACGAGGAGGCGTACGCCGCTCAGTTGCGCGCAGCGATCGAGCGGCACGCGCACGAACTGGCCGCGGTGATCGTGGAGCCGGTGGTGCAGGGCGCGGGCGGAATGCGGTTCCACTCCCCCGCGTATCTGCGGGTGCTGCGCGAGGCGTGCGACGCGCACGACGTGCTGCTGGTGTTCGACGAGATCGCGACCGGGTTCGGGCGCACGGGCGCGCTGTTCGCCTCCGGCCACGCGGCGGTGACGCCGGACGTGATGTGCGTGGGCAAGGCGCTGACCGGGGGCTATATGACGATGGCGGCGACCCTGTGCACGTCCCGGGTGGCCGACGGGATCTCGCGGGGCGAGGTGCCGGTGCTGGCTCACGGACCCACGTTCATGGGCAACCCGCTCGCCGCGGCCGTCGCCTGCGCCTCGATCGAGCTGCTGCTCGGGCAGGACTGGCTCGCCGAGGTCAAGCGGCTCGAGGCGGGGTTGCGCGACGGGCTGGCGCCGGCTGCCGGGATCCCCGGTGTGCGGGACGTCCGCGTCCTCGGCGCCATCGGGGTCGTCCAGCTCGACCACGCGGTGGACATGAAGGCCGCCACGGCGGCGGCCGTGCGGGAGGGCGTCTGGCTGCGGCCGTTCCGCGATCTGGTCTACACGATGCCGCCGTACGTCACCGGTGACGTGGACGTGGAACGGATCGCGCGCGCGGTGTGCGCCGCGGCGCGGGAGGGATGAGCATGCCGATCCTGGTGATCACGGGGACGGGCACGGAGGTCGGCAAGACCGTCACGACGGCCGCGGTCGCCGCGTCGGCGCTGGCGGCGGGGCGCTCGGTGGCCGTGCTGAAGGCCGCGCAGACCGGCGTACGGCCGGACGAGCCCGGGGACGCCGACGAGGTCGCGCGGCTCGCGGGCACGCTCACGACGGCCGAACTCGCCCGCTACCCGGAGCCGCTGGCCCCGGCGACGGCGGCGCGCCGCGCGGGCCTGGCGCCGGTGCGGCCGTACGAGGTGGTCGAAGCGGCCCAGAAACTGGCGGCGGACCACGACCTGGTGCTCGTCGAGGGCGCGGGCGGTCTGCTCGTGCGGTTCGACGAGGCGGGCGGGACACTGGCCGACGCCGCTCAGTCGCTGCGGGCGCCGGTGCTGGTGGTGGCCTCGGCGGGGCTCGGCACTCTGAACACGACGGAACTGACGGCCCGTGAACTGCGGTCACGGGGTGTGGAGTTGCTCGGCGTCGTCATCGGCAGCTGGCCCGACTCCCCCGACCTGGCGTCCCGTTGCAATGTCGCGGACCTGCCGGAGGTGGCCGGAGCGCCACTGCTGGGGGCACTGCCCTCGGGGGCGGGCGCGCTCGTTCCCGCCGACTTCCGTACGGCGGCGCCCGGTTGGCTCGCGCCACGACTGGACGGGACGTGGGAGGCGGAGGCGTTTCGGCAGAGGACCGGTTCGGGCGACCGAGAGCCGTCCGGCGGAGCAGGCCGGAGGACGGCCGCGGTGCCGAATCAGCTCGGATGAGCGAGGCCGGGCGCCCACAGCCGCAAGACGGAGAAGAGAGTCGACCCGGCGAGGCCCCCCTCCGGGAGAGCGCCCCCGGCCCCGCTGCCGGCGGCCGACGCGCCTCCGACATGCTCCGCCGGACACGCCCAGGTCCCTTCCGACGGAGCAAGTCCAAGGAAAGCAACGGCACGCAACGGCACACTTAAGCGGGACCTGACGCACCCACCTGCACGACGGAGAAAGGCTTCGACCCGGTGAGGCCCCCTCCGGGAGAACGCGCCCGGCCCCGCTGCCGGCGGCCGGCGGCCGGCGCACCTCCGGCATGCTCCGCCGGAGGCCCTAACCCTCGTCCCCGTCCGCGAGCAGTCGTACGAGTTCGATGCGGGAGCGGATGCCGAGGCGAGTGAAGACGCCTCGTAGGTGGTGGTCGATGGTGCGGGGGCTGAGGGCGAGGCGGGTGGCGATCTCGCGGTTCGTGGCGCCGTCGGCGGCCATGCGGGCGACCAGCAGTTGCTGTGCGGTCAGGTCGGTCGTCGGGCGTCGGCCGGCGCGGGTCGGGGTGGCGGGGGCGCCGAGCGCGCGGAGTTCGGCTCGGGCGGCCTCGGCGCAGTGCGGGGCACCGAAGGAGTCGAACGCCTCCAGGGCACTGTGCAGCCGGTCGCGGGCCTCGGTGCGCAGCCGCAGTCTGCGCAGGGCGCTGCCGAACAGCAGTTCCGTACGGGCGCGTTCGAAGGCGCGAGAGCCTTCGGCGTGCAGGTCGAGGGCCGTGCGGTAGTGGTCGAGGGCGTCGGCGCCCGGGGTGAGCAGGGCCCGGCAGCGGGCGCTCAGGGCCAGGTCGTCGGGGCTGCCGACGGCGCGGGCCCAGCGGTCGTAGTCGGCGTGCGCGGCGCGGGCGACTCGGGTGTCGCCGGTGCGAGCGGCAGCCTCGACGTAGTGCGGGGTGGCCAGGTGGCGGATGGCCCGGTGGCCGTGGCCGGGGCCGGAGGCGGCGAGGGCGCGCAGCCGGGTCGCGGCGGCGTCATAGCGGGCGGAGCCGAGGTCGAGGAAGGCGAGCGCCCACTGCGCGAGGGCGGCGGGCAGGCCCAGTCCGTGGGCGAGGGCGTACGAACGGGCGGCCGCGGCCCGCTCCCGGCACAGATCGCCGTCGCCGGTGAGCGCGGCGAACATCGCGAGGGCGGCCTGCAGATGGCAGGCCCCGTTGTCCTGTCCGGTGGCGTACGCCTGCCGCAGGGCGTCCAGCGCGGTGGCCTCGGCGGCGCGCGGGCGGCCGGTCCAGAAGTCGGCGTAGGCGCGGAACTCCATGGCCTGGGACACGGCGGGGATGTCGCCCCGGGCGCGGGCGGCGGCGGCCGCGCGGACGGTGGCAGTGGCGGCGCGGGTGTGATCGCCGAGCATCAGGGCGGCGATGCCCGCGTGGACGAGAAGGGTGGGGTCACCACCCGGACCGCACCGTCCGGCGGTCGCCTCCAACAGAACGCGCGCATCGTCGTACCGCCCGTCGACAGCCGCGTCGATCCCGCCCGGCACACCCGGCGGGTCGAGCCCCAACTCCCGGGCGACCAGCACCGCTTCACGACATCTACGCAGGTCACCGGTGTAGACGGCGGCTTCGGCGGCTCGGGCGAGGAGGTGGGCGACGAGGACCCTGGGGGCGAGTTCGACAACACCTTCCGCCGCGACGCCCTCGACGGCTCCGGTGGCCTCGACGGCTCCGGTGGCCACGGTGGCCTCGCCTGCCCCGATGGCCCCGGTGGCCACAGTTACCCCGGTTACCCCGGTTACCCCGGTTGCCCTGGTAGCCCCGGTGACCCCGGTGGCTTCGGTGACCCTGGTGACCTCGGTGGCTTCGGTGACCCCGGTGACCCCGGTGGCTTCGGTGACCCCGGTGGCTTCGGTGACCCCGGTGGCTTCGGTGACCCCGGTAGCCCCGGTGACCCCGGTGGCTTCGGTGACCCTGGTGACCTCGGTGGCTTCGGTGACCCCGGTGACCCCGGTGACCCCGGTGGCTTCGGTGACCCCGGTAGCCCCGGTAGCCCCGGTAGCCCGGTCCGGGACGCGGGCGGTGACAGCATCGGCACCGCCACCGCGCGCCCCGGTGAACTCGGTTGCCGGGCCCGGGACATGGGCCGCAACGGCATCAGCACCGCTGTCCCGCGTCCCCGCCAACTTCGTGGCCGGGGTCGGGACACGAGCCGCATCAGCACCACCACCGGTGTCGGGCTCCGCACCGGCGAAGTCAGTTGCTCGGGCCAGGAGACGTGTGGCGGGGGGCGTCGAGGCGAGGGGCACGGTGCCTCCCGCCGCGGCGAGGTCGGCGGCCCTGACCGGGACATGAGCGGCCACAGCACCGCCACCGCCGCCTTGCAACCCGCCTGGCAACCCACCTTGCACCCCGCCGTGTACCCCGCCGAGCTCCGCGGCCGCGGCCAGGACACGGACCGGCGCCGCACCGTCACCGTCGGCCCCCGCCCCGGCGAGGTCCGCGTCGGTGATGGAGGGAGCGGAGGAGGTGGAGGAGGTGGAGGAAACGGCCTTCGTGGTGTCGGCGGGTGGGAGGGTGCCCTTCTGCGCCCGCGCCGGGCCGCCGGGCGCGAGCCGGGGTACGGCTGCCCGCGCCGCGCCTGCCAGCAGGGCGTCGAAGGCCTCCGCCGCGTTGCCCGTTCGCAGGGCGAGGATGCCGGTGAGGGCGTCGGTGTTCGTGCGGGCGGCGAGGGTGCGGGAGCGGTCGCCGTCGCCCGCGCGCCAGGCGTCGGTCGCCGCGTGGGCGAGGAGGCGGGACTGTTCGCCGGGGTCCGTGCAGAGCGCGGCGGCGCGTTCGGCGAGGGCGCCGGCGAGGGCCGGGTCGCCGGCGGCGCGTGCCTGGGCGGCCGCCGCCGTCAGTTCCGCGGCGAGCCGCCCGCTGGGGCCGAGCGCGCCCGCGCCCCGGTGCCAGGACCGCCGGGGCGTCTCCGCCGGGCCGTGCAGGACACGGGCAAGCAGCCGGTGGACGTCGCGCCGGTCGGCCGGGGCCGCCGTCTCGTAGGCCGCGATCCGGGTCCACGCGTCGCGGAAGCCGACCCCGCCCGCCGTGACGTATGCGAGGCCGGCCGCCTCGGCCGCCTCCACGGGCCGGGTGTCGAGGCGGTCGGCGGCCACGGCCCGCAGGAAGGCGTGGGTGGCCACCGGGTACTGGTCGGCGGCGGCCAGCAGGAGCAGCAGCCGGGTGTCCTCCGGCAGGGCGCGGATCTCCCGGCGGTGTCCGTGCAGCAGGGCGGGGGCGAGGTCGGCGGGTTCGGTCGGCAACGGGTCGAGGCCGGCCGCCTGCCGTTCGGTCAGCCGTGCCGCGAGTTCGGCGGCGGCGCGCTGGTCGCCGTATACGAGACGCAGGACGCGCACGCGGACGCCGTCCGGCAGCGCCGAGGCCGGGCGTGGACCCGAGCCCGGGGGCGTCGGTGGCGAAGTGCGGTCATGGGGTGGGGGGTTCACCGGTGTCACCACACAACTGACGTTACTGGCGAGTTACTTGAACCGTAAAGACCGGCGATTTCACCGATGCGGCGCGCGTAGACCCGCCGGACACTCCTGGCAACCCCACACGTTTCAGGAGGCATCATGCAGCGCCACAAGCGTCGCATCGCCGCGGCCCTCTCGGCCGTGGTCTCTTCGCTCCTGCTGTCACTGTCCTTCTCCGCCCCCACAGCCCACGCGGCGACCCACGACCCGATCGTCTTCGTGCACGGCATCAGCAGCTCTTCGAGCAGCTGGGACGACTGGGTCGCCGACTTCAAGGCCGACGGCTACACGGCCGCCGAGCTGGACGCCTGGACGTACAGCTGGTCCCAGTCGAACGCCACGACCGCCTCGCAACTCGCCACCGAGATCAAGAACGTGCTCGCCCGGACCGGCGCGAGCAAGGTCGACGTCGTCGTCCACTCCATGGGCGCCCTCAGCTCCCGCTACTACCTCAAGAACCTCGGCGGGACGGCGTACGTCGACGACTTCGTCTCCGTCGCGGGCACCAACCACGGAACGTCGGTCGCCTCGTGGTGCAGCTGGCTGTACACGTCCTGCGCCGAGATGGTCACCGGCAGTTCCTTCGTCACCGCGCTCAACTCCGGTGACGAGACCCCGGGCAGCGTGAACTACGCGACCTACTGGTCGAACTGCGACGCCGCCATCGATCCGGACTCCTCGGCGCTGCTGAGCGGGGCCACCAACGTCGGCGTCGGGTGCATCTCGCACAACGAGATGAACAACGACCACGGCGTGTACGAACGGGTGCGCGACTTCATCCAGTGACCGGCGTGACGGGAACATCGGGGGTGCGACGGGCCTGTACGGGGGAGAATCCCGGTAGGCCCGTCCAGCCCGGGAGGTCGCCATGCGGCTGTGCTCCACCGGCTCCGGCAAAGTGCTCGGTGATCCCGTCCACCATCCGTTGTTCGCCCGCTGCTACACCCGGCTGGGTACGGCAGCGGAGACCCGGGCCGGTCTCGCCGGTGTGCGTGAGCGGCTGCTCGCCGGGCTCTCCGGGCGGGTCATCGAGATCGGCGCGGGCAATGGGCTGAACTTCGCGCATTATCCGGGTGCCGTCTCGGAGGTCGTCGCGATCGAACCGGAGCGCCGGATGCGGCAGGCGGCGCTGGAAACCGCCCTGCGCGCCGAGGTGCCCGTCGATGTCGTGCCGGGGGTGGCGGAGGCGCTGCCGGTCAAGAGCGAGGCCTTCGACGCGGCGGTGGTCTCGCTGGTGCTGTGCAGCGTGCGGGACCTGCCGCGCACGCTGGCCGAGCTGCGGCGGGTGCTGCGGCCCGGGGGCGAGGTGCGGTTCCTCGAACACGGGCCGGGCGGCGGCCGGGCCATGCAGTTCGCCCAGCGCGCGTTGGACCGTACGGTGTGGCCGCACCTGGCCGGCGGCTGCCGGCTCACCCGCGACGCGGTCGGCGCGCTGCGGGAGGCCGGGTTCGAACTCGGTCCGTACCGTCGGCTGTTGCTGCCGGAGAACGGCCCGCGGCTGCCGTTCTCCTACTGCGTGATCGGTACCGCCTGGCGGCCCGACGCACCCGGGTGAGGCCTCACAGGCTCCACTGGCGCAGTTCCCGCGCGATGTCGGCCAGCGACGCCTCCCCGTTCTTCACCAGCCGGGCCAGGTCGCGGACCTGTTCGGGCGAGGTGGCGACCTTCAGGCCGCTGGCGACGAGATAGGCGTACGCGACGGCGCAGGCGAACAGGGCGTTGGAGCGCTCCAGCGCGGGGACGTGGATGAGGAGTTGGAGCAGGGCCGCGGCGCGGGCCTGCGGGTCGTCGTAGACGGGGACGTCGAATATCTCGGCCTGGTGGCGTGCCACGGCCGCGACCAGCGCCCCCCAGTCGGTGACCTGGGGGTCTCCCGGGGTTTTCTGTTCGGCGAGCATGAGGAGCCAGGCGAGGTCGATGCGAAGGTCGCTCAAGAGATCAGCGGCGACCTTCGCGCGTACCGGCCTCGGATGTACCGGCCTCACGTGTACCGGTCTCGCGCGTGGCGCCCTCGCGTTCCGCGCCGAACTCGTCCACGAAGACGGCCTCGTACTGCTTCATGAAGTCACTGGCGGCCTCGACGAACGTGTGGCCGATTTCCCCGGCGTCCTGTCTGACCAGCTCTTCTATGTAGCGGTTGACGCTCATGCCGCGGGCCGTGGCCCGCTCGCGGGCGGCTCGGGCCGTGCCCTCGTCCACGCGTACGTTCAGCTGGGTCTTCGCCATACCTCGACGCTAGCGCCGGGATGCTAGCAGCGGCAAGGGCGGCCAGGAATCGTTAAGGGTTACGCGGTGTGCGCCGGGTCACACTACGCTCGGCCGGGCAGGGGTATCGGCACGTAGTCGGCCCGTCCACGCAAGCGAGGAGGCAGCCTTGTCCACACCTGCTGCGGAGCACGCCCCCGGTCTGGCCTCGGCCGACGGGATCGCGGCCCGCGCCCGCGGTCTGACCAAGGCGTACGGCTCGGGCGAGACCACGGTGCTCGCCCTGGACTCGGTGGACGTGGACGTCGCGCGCGGCCGTTTTACCGCCGTCATGGGGCCGTCCGGCTCCGGGAAGTCCACCCTGATGCACTGCCTGGCCGGCCTCGACACCGTTTCGGCCGGTCAGGTGTGGCTCGGCGACACCGAGATCACGGGGCTGAAGGATCGGGACCTGACCCGGCTGCGGCGCGACCGGATCGGGTTCATGTTCCAGTCGTTCAACCTGATCCCGACGCTCAACGCGGCCGAGAACATCACCCTGCCCATGGACATCGCGGGTCAGAAGCCCGACCAGAAGTGGCTGGACCAGGTCATCGACACCCTGGGTCTGCGGGACCGGCTCAAGCACCGGCCGTCGCAGTTGTCCGGCGGCCAGCAGCAGCGCGTGGCCTGTGCCCGGGCGCTCGCCTCCCGGCCCGAGCTGATCTTCGCCGACGAGCCGACCGGCAACCTGGACTCGCGGGCGGGCCTGGAGGTGCTCGCCTTCTTGCGCCAGGCCGTGGACGATCTCGGCCAGAGCGTCGTCATGGTCACCCACGATCCGGGCGCCGCCGCCCACTCCGACCTGGTGCTCTTCCTCGCGGACGGGCGCATCGTGGACGAGATGGAACGGCCCACCGCGGAGGCGGTGCTGGAACGCATGAAGCGCTTCGACGTCACCCGCGCCCTGTCCGACGGCGCCCCCGAGGAGGACTGACCCGGTGCTGAAGGCGACACTGCGAAGCTTTCTCGCGCACAAGGGCCGGCTGCTGCTGTCCGCGCTGGCCGTCGTCCTGTCGGTGGCGTTCGTCGCGGGGAGCCTGATCTTCTCGGACACGGTGACCCGCACCTTCGACCGGCTCTTCGCCTCCACGGCGGCGGATGTGACGGTCGAGCCCCGGGACGACCTCGGCTCCTCCGTGCCAACGGGCGCCGTCCAGACCGTGCCCGCCGCCCTCGCCGGGCAGCTGGCCCGCGTGGACGGGGTCGCGTCGACCCACCCGGACGTGGGCGTGGAGAACATCACGATCGTCGACAGCGAGAACGAGTCCGTCGGACCGACCACGGGTGCGCCCACCATCGCCACCGACTGGTACATCACCGACCGCAGCCCCGTGAAGTTGACCTCCGGCCACACCCCGCGCGGCGCCGGCGAGGCCATACTCGACGCCGACACCGCCGACAAGAAGCACGTGAAGATCGGCGACACGCTCACCGTGATGGCCCAGCCGGGCTCGTTCAAGGTGGAGATCGTCGGCATCGCCACGTTCACCACCACCAACCCGGGCGCGGCCCTGGTCTTCCTCGACCCCGAGACGGCTGCCACGAAGCTCCTGGGCTCGGCGGACAAGGCCACGAGCATCTCCGTCGACGCGGCCGACGGCGTGAGCGACGCCGTGCTCAAGCAGCGTGTCGCCGCCGCGATCGGCACCGGGCCGTACGACGTGAAGACCGCCGACGAGCAGGCGAAGTCGTCGGCGGAGTCCCTGGGCGGCTTCCTCGACGTCATCAAGTACGTGATGCTCGGCTTCGCCGGGATCGCCGTCCTGGTCGGCGTGTTCCTGATCGTCAACACGTTCTCGATGCTGATCGCCCAGCGCACCCGTGAGCTGGGTCTGCTGCGCGCCCTGGGCGCCGACCGCCGTCAGGTGCGGCGTTCGGTGCTCGCCGAGGCGGTGCTGCTCGGCGTCGTCGGCTCGACACTCGGTCTCGCCGCCGGCATCGCACTCGCGGCCGGTCTGATCAAGCTGATGAGCGCGTTCGGCATGAACCTGAAGACCACGGAGATGGTCGTCGGCTGGGCGACCCCGGTGTCGGCGTACGTGGTCGGCGTCGGCGTCACCTTCGTGGCGGCCTACCTCCCGGCCCGGCGCGCCGGGACCGTGTCGCCGATGGCGGCCCTGGCGGACGCGGACGCCGCCGGGGTGGGCCGGCCGCTGAAGGTGCGCGCGGCGGTGGGCGCGGTCGTCGGAGCACTGGGCGTGGCCGCGCTCGTGGGCTGCGTGACCTCGTCGAAGACGGCGACGGCGGCCTCTCTGCTGGGTCTGGGCGTGGTCCTCACGCTCATCGCCACCGTCGTCGCGGGCCCGATCCTGGTGCGCCCGGTGATCCGCGTCCTCGGCGGCGCGTTCCCGGCGCTGTTCGGCTCTGTCGGCCGGATGAGCCAGCGCAACGCCCTGCGCAACCCGCGCCGTACGGGCGCCACGGCGGCCGCGTTGATGGTGGGCCTCGCCCTGGTGGGCGGGATGTCGGTGGCGAGCGCCTCCATGTCCAAGTCCTTCGACCAGCAGATCGACAGAACGCTGGGCGCCGACTTCGTCATCCAGAACGCCAACTTCACCCCGTTCTCCAAAGAGGTCACGGACGCCGTGAAGGGCACCCAGGGCGTCGGCCTCGTCGTACGGCAGCGGTTCGCACCGATCGCCGTACGACTGCCCGACGGCAAGCGCGTCGAGACGACCGCCGCCGGTTACGACGACCAGGTCGACGACGTATCGCACATCACGTACGCCGAGGGGAGCTCGGCGGCGGTACTGGCCGACGGCGCCATCGGCATGGACGTCGACTTCGCCAAGGACCACGGGGTGCGGCTCGGCCGCGTACTCCCGGTGGAGTTCCCCGGCGACCGGACGACATCGCTGAAGGTCGGCGCGCTCACCGACCAGGACGGCGCCGAGGGGTTCGGGATGCAGGGCGGGCTGTTCTTCGGGATCGCGACCGTCGAGAAGTACGTGCCCGGCGGGCAGGACTCCGCGCTGTACGTGAACGCGGGCTCCGGCACCACGGGCGACCAGCTGCGTCCTCGGCTGGAGAAGACGCTGGACGCGTATCCGCAGGTGCAGGTCCGTGACCAGGCCGACTACAAGAAGCTCGTGCACGACCAGATCGCCGTCCTGCTGTACCTGGTGTACGCGCTGCTCGGGCTCGCGATCGTCATCGCGGTGCTCGGCGTGGTGAACACCCTGGCGCTGTCGGTGGTGGAGCGGACCCGGGAGATCGGGCTGCTGCGCGCCATCGGGCTGGCCCGGCGGCAGTTGCGCCGGATGATCCGGCTGGAGTCGGTGGTGATCGCTGTGTTCGGCGCGGTGCTGGGGCTGGCGCTCGGCCTGGTGTGGGGCGTGTGCATACAACAGGTGCTGGAGTTGCAGGGCATGAAGGCCCTCGCGATCCCGTGGGGCACGATCGTCGCGGTCGTCGTGGGCTCGGCGGTCGTCGGCGTCGTGGCGGCGCTGCTGCCGGCGTTGCGAGCCTCCCGGATGAACGTGCTGGCGGCGATCGCGCACGAGTGAAGCCGTCCCCTTCGGCCACGTACACGCGGAACACGAGGGGGCGACGCCGCCGTACGGATCACCGTGCGAGCGCCTGGGCCGACTTCCTTTCACGGAAAGGAAGTCGGCCCGGCCGCGCGAGACGGAGCCACGGGTGCCGCCATCTGGATCGACCACAACACCATCGCGACATCACCTCGTACGGCAACCTCTCGCGGCGCGTCGAAGACGGTCATCGAGAACACCTACTACGAGAACGTGAACGACCCGTACACCTACGACACCACAGCGGCGTCCCTGACCCAGACGGGCAGCATCGTCGTCAACTGCACGGGCGACCAGAAGACCAACGGCACCACCTTCGACCCGGGCAGCCACTACTCCTACACGCTCGACCCGGCGGCCGACGTGCCCGCCCTGCTGAAGCAGTACAGCGACCCTCAGCCCAATATCGGCACCTGAGCGCCCGCCGTCCGGTGCCGCCTCCGCGCCACGGCACCGGACGGTCTCCGTACACCCGCTTACGCATTCGTCGTCCGACCGGAGTCTGATCGGAACGTCACCGCACGGTCCGAGGCCCGCCCCGCGCGCGACGACGCGTAGTTGGACGAAGCAGCTTCCCAGTGCGTCGAACGTCAGGACCTGCTCGGCTTCCTGGGCACCGCCACCAACGGGCCGGCCTCGGACATCGCCACGGTGACCTGCACCGACGGCACGACGCAGGAGTTCACCCCGGCCTTCGCCGACTGGTGGGACAACAGGCCGGCCGAGGGAGGGCGGGCTGGTCGCCGGCCCCACGTACCTCAACACCCGAACCGGTCAGACCGTCCGCAAGGTCGGCGTGTACGGCAGCACGGTCACCCTGCGGGAGGGCAGGACGCCCGCGTATGTCACCCTGCCCGCCATCAGCACAGGGGTGGGGGCGGGCCAGAACACCATGCACGTCTTCGCGATCGCCCTGGGCTGACCGGCGCCCTCAGGAGGAGGTGGTGTCCGCGGACCGCCGCCGCGGACACCACCTCCGCAGTACAGCCCCGGCGCGGTCCGGTGACGGTGGCCGCGGCCACCTGCCGCGAGGTGTCGATCACGTGACTCATTGCTCGATTCCCCGGCCCGGAAACCGTTCGCCACAAGGGCCGGCGCTCTGCTTGGCTCGGCCCATGAGTGATCTCCACATCCGCCACGCCACCCTCTCGGACATCGACACCGTGCTGCGGTTCTGGCGCGAAGCCGCGGAAGGAACGAGCATCAGCGACGACCACGACGGAGTGGCCCGGCTCATCACACGAGACCCCGAAGCCCTCCTCCTCGCGGAGCGCGACGGCCATGTCGCGGGAACGGTGATAGCCGGCTTCGACGGCTGGCGATGCTCCGCCTACCGGCTGGCCGTGCACCCGGACCACCGCCGGCAGGGCATCGCCACGGCCCTGCTCGAAGCAGCCGAACAGCGCTTCGCCGCCCTCGGCGGGCGACGCGTCGACGCCATGGTCCTGGAAGCCAACGAACGGGCACACCACGCGTGGGCCGCGACGGGCTACCACCGCGAGGACCACTGGCGACGCTGGATCAAGCCGCTTTGAGCGCGCGCAGGACTCCCATGCGTGCGGCTGGACCGGCGACGCGGGGACGCGGGGACGCTCACCCGCGCCGAAACGACGCACCATGCCCGGCGCGCGGCGGGGTATGCGCCGGAGGAGAAGTGGAGGCGCCGGGTGAAGCCGCTCAGGCACTGACCGGGACCCCGCAAAGGCTCCTTTGCTGATCCTTTACCATTGGGGGACCGTGTGAACCGGCACGGTCCTCCGCCGAATTCGCAACGACCGTTGAAAGGTGTGAGCGTCCGCCCATGGGCGAGCCTCCCAGTACCCGTCCGCGACGACATCGCGCGATCCTCCCTGCCCTGTCCGACCATGGGACGGAGGTGACCCGATGACCGAAGTGCTCCTGCTGCTGGTGGCGATCCTGCTGTCGTTCGCCTGTGGCGCCTTCGTCGCGGCCGAGTTCTCGCTGACCACCGTCGAGCGCAGCGAGCTGGAGCGGGCGGTGGAGCGCGGCGAGCGCGGCGCGGCCGGGGCGCTCAAGGCCGTACGGAACCTCACCTTCCAGCTCTCCGGCGCCCAGCTCGGCATCACCGTCACCAACCTGGTGGTCGGCATGCTGTCCGAGCCGTCGATCGCCAAGCTGATCGCCGGGCCGCTGGAGTCGCTCGGTCTGTCGAGCACCACGTCGAGCTCCGTCGCCCTGGTGCTGGGCACGGCCCTGTCGACGGTGTTCCTGATGGTCGTCGGCGAGCTCGTGCCCAAGAACTGGGCGATCTCCTCCCCCCTGACGGTCGCCAAGACAGTGGGCAACGCGCAGCGCTGGTTCAGCGCCGCCTTCCGGCCCTTCATCAGCCACCTCAACAACACCGCGAACCGCGTCGTGCGTCGCTTCGGTGTGGAGCCCACCGAGGAACTCGCCGCCGCGCGCGGCCCCCAGGAGCTCGCGGCCCTGGCCCGGCACTCCGCCAGGGAGGGCGCCCTGGAGGCGGACACCGCGGAGCTGTTCGTGCGCACGCTGAACCTGGCAGACCTGACCGCGGAGAACGTGATGACCCCGCGCGTCCAGGTCATCGCCCTGGACGCGACGGCGACCTGCGAGGACGTGGCGAACGCGACCCGGGCGACGGGCCTGTCCCGCTTCCCCGTGTACCGCGGCGGCCTCGACGCGGTGGTCGGCACCGCGCACATCAAGGACGCGCTGGCGATCCCGGCGGAGCGCCGCGTGCGGGTGCCCGTCGCGGAGATCATGCGCGAACCCCTCCTCGTACCCGAGTCGCTGACCGTGGACCGGCTGCTGGACCGGCTGTCCGGCAAGCGGACGATGGCCGTGATCATCGACGAGTACGGCGGCACGGCGGGCGTGGCGACGCTGGAGGACATCGTCGAGGAGGTCGTCGGCGAGGTCCGTGACGAGCACGACCCGCACGAGACGCCCGACCTGGCGCCCGCCGGCACGGACGACGACGGCCGCGCCCTGTTCTCGGCCGACGGCGCCACCCGCACCGACCAACTCGCGCGGGTGGGCCTGCACACCCCCGAGGGGCCGTACGAGACGCTCGCCGGTCTGGTCGCCACCGAGCTGGGCCGGATACCGGCCGAGGGCGACACCGTCGAGGTCGTCGGCTGGCGCATGGACGTGGTGGACGCCTCCGGCCGCCGGGCCGCGCGCGTGCTGCTGCACGCGCCACCTGCCACGTCCTCCGGGAGTTTCGGACAGGAGGCCGCGAAGTGACCGCCGTCCAGCTGCTGATCGCCCTGGCGACCCTCGTCGTCAACGCGTTCTTCGTCGGCGCCGAGTTCGCGCTGATCTCCGTGCGCCGCTCGCAGATCGAGCCGTACGCCGAACAGGGCGACCGGCGCGCCAAGAGCGTGCTGTGGGGACTGCAGCACGTGTCCGCGCTGATGGCGGCCGCTCAGCTCGGCATCACGCTGTGCACGCTGATCCTCGGCGTGGTCGCCGAACCGGCCATCGCGCATCTGCTGGAGCCGGTGTTCCACGCGGTGGGCGTGCCCGAGGGCGCCGGACACGCGGTGTCCTTCGTGATCGCGCTGGCCCTCGCCACCTATCTGCACATGCTGCTCGGCGAGATGGTGCCGAAGAACATCGCGCTCGCCGAGCCGGTGCGCAGCGCACTGCTGCTGGGCCCGCCGCTGGTCACCCTGGCCCGGGCGCTTCGGCCGGTGATCTTCGCGATCAACGCCTTGGCGAACGGTCTGCTGAAGCTGATGCGGATCGAGACGAAGGACGAGGTCGCCGCGGCCTTCTCGGACGCCCAGCTGGCCCAGATCGTGCGGGACGCCGGCGAGGCGGGCCTCATCGACGACCGCGCCCAGGAGCGGTTGCACGACGCCCTGGAGCTGGGCCGCCGCCCGGTGCGGGACGTCGTCCTGCCGCTGGAACGGGTCGTCCACGTGCGCGTGGGCGTCACTCCGGAGGAGCTGGAGCAACTCGCGGCCGAGTCCGGGTTCTCCCGCTTCCCGGTGGTGGACGAGGGACGCCGGATCGTCGGCTACCTGCATGTGAAGGACGCCCTCGACGCCTCGCCTCGGGACACGCCGTTCCGGCCGCGGGACATGCGGCCCATCGCGCGCGTGCGGGAGGCGACGCCGCTGGACGACGTCCTCACCGCGATGCGCGGCAGCCGTACGCACGTGGCGGCCGTGCTCGGCTCCGACGGGCGGCTGGCCGGCCTCGTGACCATGGAGGACGTGCTGCGGGAGCTGTTCGGACAGCAGACGTGAGACCACGGACGAACCGGAGGACCGGCAAGTGGACGGACCAGAGGTGACCGCGGACCAGAGATGACCGACCGCTGGGTATGCGACTCGGGCTACCATCTATGTCGCCATGCAGACGAACCCCACACACACCAGCCTGGTCGCGATCGGCGACTCGTTCACCGAAGGCATGTCGGACCTGCTGCCCGACGGCTCCTACCGGGGCTGGGCGGACCTCCTCGCCGCGCGGATGGCCGCGCGCACCCCCGGTTTCCGCTACGCCAACCTGGCCGTGCGCGGCAAGCTGATCGGGCAGATCGTCGACGAGCAGGTGCCGGTGGCGGCGGCGATGGGCGCCGACGTCATCACCCTGGTCGGCGGCCTGAACGACACCCTGCGCCCCAAGTGCGACATGGGCCGGGTCAAGGGCCTGCTGACGGAGGCCGTGGAGCGCCTGGCCCCGTCCTGCAAGCAGCTCGTGCTGATGCGCAGCCCGGGCCGGCAGGGGCCGGTCCTGGAGCGGTTCCGGCCGCGCATGGAGGAGCTGTTCGTGTGCGTCGAGGAGCTGGCGGATCGGCACGGCGCGCTCGTCGTCGACCTGTACGGCGCGCCGTCGCTCGGCGACCCGCGCCTGTGGGACGTCGACCGGCTGCACCTGAGCGCCGAGGGACACCGCCGGGTCGCCGAGGCCGTCTGGCAGACCCTCGGCCACGACCCCGAGGACACCGAGTGGCACACGCCGATGCCGGCCACGCCGCCCCCGGGCTGGGCCGCCCGGCGCGTCGCGGACGCGCGGTTCGCCCGGCAGTACCTGCTCCCGTGGATCGGCCGCCGTCTGACGGGCCGCTCCTCGGGCGACGGCCTGCCACCGAAGCGCCCCGACCTGCTGCCGTACGAGGTGCGGCCCGACACCGCGGGGTGACGTCCGCCTCGGCAGGGCGACGTCCGCCTCGGCAGGGCGACGTCCACCACCGCAGGACGACGTCCACCACCGCGGGGTGACGTCCGTCTCGTAGGTTCCGCCGAACGGGACGGTGGCGCTGGCCTGCACGAATCGCCAGTAGAATCCCTACACGTGACTTCCGCTCCCGCCAAGCCCCGCATCCCCAACGTCCTCGCCGGACGCTACGCCTCCGCCGAGCTCGCCACGCTCTGGTCGCCCGAGCACAAGGTGAAGCTGGAGCGTCAGCTCTGGCTCGCCGTGCTGAAGGCCCAGAAGGACCTCGGGATCGAGGTGCCGGACGCGGCGATCGCCGACTACGAGCGTGTCCTGGACACCGTCGACCTGGCATCGATCGCCGAGCGCGAGAAGGTCACACGGCACGACGTGAAGGCCCGCATCGAGGAGTTCAACGACCTCGCCGGGCACGAGCAGGTCCACAAGGGCATGACGTCCCGCGACCTGACGGAGAACGTCGAGCAGCTGCAGATCAGGCTGTCGCTGGAGCTCGTGCGCGACCGTACGGTGGCCGTCCTGGCGCGCCTGGGCAAGCTGGCCGGCGAGTACGGCGAGCTGGTCATGGCCGGCCGCTCGCACAACGTGGCCGCGCAGGCCACCACTCTCGGCAAGCGGTTCGCCACCGCCGCCGACGAGCTGCTCGTCGCGTACGGCCGGGTCGAGGAACTGCTCGGCCGCTACCCGCTGCGCGGCATCAAGGGCCCGGTCGGCACGGCGCAGGACATGCTGGACCTGCTGGGCGGCGACGCCGCGAAGCTGGCCGAACTGGAGGACCGGATCGCCGGTCACCTGGGCTTCTCGCAGGCGTTCACGTCCGTCGGCCAGGTCTACCCGCGGTCGCTGGACTACGAGGTCGTAACGGCGCTGGTGCAGCTCGCGGCTGCTCCCTCCTCGCTGGCGAAGACGATCCGGCTGATGGCCGGGCACGAGTTGGTGACCGAGGGCTTCAAGCCCGGCCAGGTCGGCTCCTCGGCGATGCCGCACAAGATGAACACCCGCTCCTGCGAGCGCGTCAACGGCCTGATGGTCATCCTGCGCGGCTACGCGTCGATGACCGGCGAGCTGGCCGGCGACCAGTGGAACGAGGGCGACGTGTCCTGCTCGGTGGTGCGCCGGGTCGCGCTGCCGGACGCGTTCTTCGCGCTGGACGGTCTGCTGGAGACGTTCCTGACGGTGCTCGACGAGTTCGGCGCCTTCCCGGCCGTCGTCGCCCGCGAGCTGGACCGCTACCTGCCGTTCCTCGCCACCACCAAGGTGCTGATGGGCGCGGTGCGCGCGGGCGTCGGCCGTGAGGTCGCGCACGAGGCGATCAAGGAGAACGCGGTCGCCTCCGCGTTGGCGATGCGCGAGCGGGGCGCCGAGCGCAACGAGCTGCTGGACAAGCTGGCCGCCGACGAGCGCCTCCCGCTCGACCGCGCGCAGCTGGACACGCTGATGGCCGACAAGCTGTCCTTCACGGGTGCCGCCGCCGCGCAGGTGGCCACGGTCGTCGGCCGTGTCGAGGAGATCGTGAAGCAGCGGCCGGAGGCGGCCGGCTACACCCCGGGAGCGATCCTCTGACCCGCTCGCCCCGCTTCACCCAGGCGGAGCTGGAGGCCGCCCGCGACCGTCTCGTACCGGACGTCGTCGCGGGCGGCCTGCGCGTCCTGTTCTGTGGCATCAACCCGGGCCTGCTGACGGCGGCGACCGGCCACCACTTCGCCCGCCCCGGCAACCGCTTCTGGCCGGTGCTGCACCTCTCCGGCTTCACACCGAGGCTGATGAAGCCGGCGGAGCAGCGGGAACTGCTGTCCCACGGGCTCGGCATCACGAACGTGGTGGCCCGGGCGACCGCCCGGGCCGACGAGCTGAGCGCCGAGGAGTACCGGGAGGGCGGACGGCTGCTGGCGGAGAAGGTGACGCTGCTGAAGCCCCGCTGGCTGGCGGTGGTGGGCGTGACCGCCTATCGGGCGGCCTTCGACGACCGCAAGGCCGCAGTGGGTCCGCAGGAGCGGGTCATCGGGGACACGCGCGTGTGGGTGCTGCCGAATCCCAGCGGTCTCAATGCGGTTACAACTACCCCTCGACCATGATCCACTTCGGCCGCTCCGCTCCGGGCCCGACACCCCTTGTCGATCTTGCTAGATGGGCGCCCTTGCAGCTCAGGGCCACTGCCTCGCGCCGCCCGCTCCGATGCCCCGGAGGCACGAGGGGCGACCCGCAGGCCACCACCTGGAAGCGCGACCGATCCAATCGGATGATCTTGCACATGGGAAACGGCTGATCTCGACGAGCGGCCGACTCGTCCACGTAAATGATCTTGTGACGGTTGATTCCCTCGTCTTTCCTGACAGGTCATGGGAATCCTGCTTGTCCCGGGACGACCGTAAGTGTGATCCTTCTTATGAACGCGAAGGACGCACGACATGGCATACGCCCGTTGGAAGCACATCCTCATCGAGTCGCAGCGGCACGCCCTCAAGGCAGTTGACGAGTGGAACTGTTCAAGTGGCAACTACAGCGACTTCCTCACCCACATGCACAAGGCGTGGCACTACCTGCTTCATGCGGAGTTCCACAAAGCCAAGATCGACTACCACTACAAGGACGCCCAGACTGGTCAGCACAAGCTGATCGACGGCGAGCCGAAGGCGTGGGATCTGGAGTGGTGCCTGAAGCAGCGCTACACCAACAGTGCCGACCCGGTGCGCTTGAACGCCGAGCTCTTCGTGGCGCTCCGCAACAAGGTGGAGCACCGGTACGAGCACAACCTCAAGATCGTGACCGGCGGCAGGGCGCAGGCGCTCGTCATGAACTACGAGCAGGAGATGGTGGACCACTTCGGCCCCGCTTTCAGCCTCGCTGATCAGCTCCGCTTCCCGATCGCCCTCCAGACGCTCACCGCCGAGGGTCGCGAGCAGCTCCAGGACGCGGCGAAGAAGCTGCCGAAGAAGACCCGCGACCTGGTGGCGAAGTTCGAGGCTGCCATCGACTCGGACGTACTGGATGATCTGAAGTACGACTACCGGGTGCGGCTGGTGCCCATCGTCGGCAAGAAGACGGATGCCGACCTGGCGGTCAACTTCGTCAACTTGGACGAGTTGACCGACAGTGAGCGCGCGGTCATGACCAAGGCGGGGCGTACCGGGACGGTCATCACCAAGGTGAAGCACGTCGAGACGATGAACCCGGCGAAGCTCCGGGCATCGGTCGTCGCCGAACGCGTCGAGGCCGAGCTGCCGTTCTGCTTCAGTGTCCACGGTGAGCACACCGAGATGTGGCGACGACTCGGCGTCCGTCCGGCTGTGGGAAGTGCCGACCCGTGCATCACCGATGCGCGCTACTGCATCTACGACGAGCCGGTCAGCACCTACCTGTACACCGATGCCTGGGTGGCGAAGATCATCAAGGAGATCGGCACGGTCGAGAAGTACCGCAAGTTCTTCGGCAAGGACCCGCGCATGAAGAAGGTGACCGCCTTGCCGAAGCAGGCAGACCCCGTGCACGACGAGCGTCCCATCGGGAAGACCGCCTGAGCCAGTGAAGGGCTGTGCCTACCGCGCAGCCCTCCGCCGCGCCAGTACCGGAATCGCCGCGATCTTCTCGGGTGTGAGGTCCTCCCATACCAAGCCGTGCGGACGTCGACGGTTGGGGCAGGGGATCACCTCGTCGGGCGTGACGATGTAGTCCACCGAGAAATCGTGCTCAGTCTCGGGGATGTCGTCCTCGATGACCTGGAGCGCGTGGACGGGCGCGACAATCACGGTCGACTCAGTGACGAGGCCGGCCTCGATGAGAAGCGCCACTTCAAGGTCGGAGTACCCGGCACCCTTGCCGATGCGGGCACCGGAGCGGTTCACGGCCACACTGCCGCAGACGACGATGTCGATCGGTCGCATGTCGTCCACGCCGACGCGCCGGGCAACCTGGGCCGCTCCCTTCTTCTCGGCGGCCTCCTCCGGTGGAAGCCCGAGGTTCTTGGGGTCGAGCAGGTAGAAGGGTTCGAGTGACGCCATACGCGGCACAGCCATGTAGACGCGCTTGCCGTCATTCAGGGCACGAACACGCACGGGAAGCTGTGCCCAGTCAGGGTTCGCCTTGACGGTCGTGGCTCGCTGCCATTCATCCAGCCCGGCCAGTTGCTCAGCGGTCCCCTCAGTCCCGTAGAAACCGGGAATCTTTCCGTACGAGTCGGAGGTAGCGCCGCCACCGTCAATGAGTCGTCGCCACACTCGCTCGCGTACGGCCTGCTTGGCCTGGTCGATGTTCGTCACGCCCCACCTGTTCTATATGGCCATGAGCGCAAGCAACCTGTCGTTGATCTCCTGCGCCCACGGCTCGTTCCTCCACTGCCGTAGCTCACGCCCAGCAGAGAACGCCAGATTAAGACCGCCTCCGCCGCGCGTCAGCTCGACGGCATCAATGGTGCGGTGCATGACGCTCGCCGCCTCATCCAGCTTGCCTTGACGGATGAGCGCCAAGGCCAGGTTGCCCAGCGCGATGGCTTGGCTCTTCTTCTTGGCTGCCAGTGCCCGCGAAGTCATACGGAGGATGGGTTCGGCCCGCTCCGGCAGATCGAGGAATAGGTAACACGATCCGGCGAGCCGGTTGAACTCGTTGACTGTGTAGTACGGCGCGGCGATGTCGTCAGGGTGGAAGCGGTCGAACTGGATCTCGGCCTTCTTCAGCGCGTCCTCGCACTCGGGAAGCGCGCCGGTCATGGCATACCCCTCGGCGACATGAAGAAGCGAGAGACCAGTCAGTGACGGGCTGGCCAGCTTGGCGGCCTCCGCGGCCTGCTCGGCAAGCGTCACACCTCTCGTCGGGTTCTTCTCGCCGTAGAGCGCGACGAAGCTCATGCGGAGCGTCGCGTACGCCTCGGTCGAGGGGTCTCGGGCGTGCTTCGCTGCGCCGACCGCTTCCTTGAAGTATTGGATCGGCGCACGGTGGTCGCGACGCTGGCTGACGTCCCACACCAGCTGTCCCATGAACGTCGCTGAGTCGGCTTCGACCGCGTAGAGCGCACGACGCACCCGAGGGTTGGTGGCGTTCTCACGGAGGAACCGCACCTGGCCGTGGAGCTGACCGGCACGACCAAGCAGCGCCGTCGATGCTTCTTGGTCGTAGGACTCATCGAGCTTGCGCAGCTGCTCGTGGAGGTAAGCGACCACCATGAGGTCGGCCGACGCTGGGTTCTCCAGGGCATACGTCATCCGCTCACTGGGGCGAACGTCGGTGGCGGTCACGTCGTCCAGGAGCGCTTGAAGCTCCTGGCTCGACACCTTGAGTGCGCGCGCCAGTTTTGGCCGTAACCAAGCTTGCGGCTCCGTGTCGGCGCTCTCCCAGCGACCTACCGTTGAACGCTCGACGCCTAGATACTCGGCAAGCCCCTCTTGCGTGAAGCCTGCCGCTTTGCGACGTTGAGCTAGGCGTATGCGCTTCGCTGCCATCGCCCATCCCTCCAGTGCATGGGGCGAATTACCACCGTAGCGGCGCACGGGGCATCTGTGCAGGCCAGACCTGGGAATGCCACACGGATGCGTCATGCGTGCGTCACCTTTGCTGTGGTGTTTGCGCAGGTCAAACCGCTTCTCTGGTTGGCAGGTTGGCGAGCGGATGGAACCCCGTGCCACCGCTCGTCAACCGTTCCACTCCCCCGGAGGAACGGATGCGACCTGCCATGTTCGGCTATATGCGGCTCGCCGCAAGTGACGACCCAGACGAAAACGAGACCATCCAACGGGAGTTGGCGACCTACGCCACCCGCGAGGGGTTCGAGCTGGAGCGGCTGTTCATCGAGCGACTCGACGCCCGTGATGAGTCGGCCTTCTTCGCCTTGGTCGATGCGCTCAAGACCGCCGACGTCAAGAACGTAATCGTGCCGTCCTTGTGGCACTTCGCCCGGCTGCCTGGCCTGCAAGCTGCCATGCGCGACCACATCGAGCGCGAGCTGGGCGCACGGTTGTGGGTCATCCAAAGCACCGTCGGACAGCCGAGGGGTGCTGCGTCATGAGCGCCGACACCGTGAACCCGATCCCTCTCCTAGCTGCCTCGCTGCGACTGACCGCCGTACCAACCGCCGTTTCGTGCTCGCGGATGTTCGTGCGGCACACGCTGACGCGGTGGCACCTCGAAGACCACATCGACACAGCGGCGCTCATCATGAGTGAGCTTGTGACGAACTCTGTCCGGGCTAGCGGCATCACGGACACAGACCCGAAGTCGTGGCAGATCACCGCCGAGCACGTCATCGGGATACAGCTTCGGGCTATCGAGGCCAGCCTGTACGTCGAGGTCTGGGACAGAATGCAAGGGGTGCCGGTACGGAAGAATCCCAACCCTGAGACCGAAGGTGGGCGCGGCTTGCTCTTGGTCGAGCAACTTGCGAAGCGGTGGAACGTCTACCGTCCGCACGTTGGCGGCAAGGTCGTCTGGGCTGAACTGCCCCTCGGCTTGCCGGTGGAGTCGCCCCCTTTCGACCAGGAGCACACGCCCCTCGTCCTACCGACGGACATCCGGGCGGAGCGGGGGCCGGTTGAAGAACAGGCGCGTTCAGCGCTGTTCGACCAGCTCTTGAAGACGACAGTCGATGCGATGGTCTCGGTGCGGATGACCGATACAACCTAGGATCGGTGGCCGGCTGCTGGTAGGTCGGACGGTTCCAGGCGACACAATCCCCGGATATGAAAACGCCCCGCCACCCTTACGGGAAGCGCGGGGCGTTTCCGTTTGGGTTGCGGGGTGTGGCGTGTCGTCTACAGGATCGACATCAGCGCGAAGCGGCTGGACTCCTCGGCGGGCTGTGGAGGGCTGGGCGGTGAGATAGTTCCGAGCAGGCTGGTTAGGTGATAGCGGGCGGAGTCTGACGGCTCCCGCCCATAACGATGCTCACCTTTCCAGTGCGCTTCGATCAGCTTTCCGAAGACTTCCACAAGCCTGTGAAAGATCGGATGGTACTGATCGGCAGGGTTTTCTTCACGCCCGACGGGCAGAAGTGCCCTGCATAGCGTGGGGTGATCGGTCAGCAAGACCGCCAGCTCGCGCACGAAGTTCGCGAGAGCTTCATCAGTCTTTCCGTTTGCGGCGACGGCTTCATCTGCACGCTCGATGAACGGCAGAAGTTCAGCTTCATAGGCTGCTACGACCAACAGCCGCTTCAATGGAAAGTGATTGAACAGCGTGGCCATGCTGACCCCCGCCGCTTTTACAACCTGCTCACGGGTGATTCCGTGATAGTCATGCTCGTCGCAGAACGGGCGGGTTGCGTCCAGGATCATCTTTCGAGTCCGGGCACGCTTGGTGGCCGCCGCCTTCTGACGGGGGCCGAGTTCTTCTGTTGACACGCGTCTCTCCAATATTGCTCGGATGGGGCGCGTCGCCAACTAAGGAATTACTTAGCGGGGCGCCGCATCCGAGATAGAGAGAGGACTATTGCCTTTGCGGCAATCTGTGTATATTTAAACACATTTTGTATAAAAATGCAATTACTCTTAGAAACAAAGAACACCCCGCGACCGACAGCGGACGCAGGGCGTTCTTCGCTGTGATTGTGCGAGGTGAATGACGCGATTGCGTCAGCGGTTGAGCGTGGCGTTGCAGTCCGAGATGACGCCCTCGGCGAAGTCGCCGAACTCGTCGAGCGTCCTCGCCAGGGAGACGCCGACCGGGCCGTCTTCACGCATCTTGTCGGCGGTCGAACGCAGGTTGGTGAGTCCGTCACCACTCCTTACCGGCCGGGCCGGGAAAGTGCGGCGGAGTTCGGTGGCGGATGAGCCACCGGTGATGGCGTCCGTGAGGTTGATGTCTCGGCCGTCCGTCTTGTTACCAAACAGATCGTATCCGTCGAAGCTCAAGGTGGTTCCCTTCATAGGTAACGATGCCTTGACGAAACAGAAATTGCATTTCGCCAAGACTTACTATGAAGGATTTGATTCAAAATGCAAGGTTAAGCAGTTTAATTACGGCGATTAGCGTGAGTGCGGAAAAGAAAGAACCCCGCATCCCGTAGGGATCGCGGGGTTTCTTTGACGGCAGCATTCTTGGAAGCGGGGCAAGTTGTGGTGTGATCGAGGCGACCTACCAACCCGCCAGGTCGTCGCGTTGCTTCAGCTTCTCGTACCACTCATCGACCCTTGGCTGTACAGCTTCTAGGAGATTGAGCGCCCCTCTGATGACGGGCGCATCAAAGCTCGACAGGATCGCGGGCAGGAGCTCGGCAGCCGTTGCCTGCGTGACGGCCATTGGCAGGTCACGCAGAGCATATGAATCGCGCAGCTCCAGAAGCATCGAGCGAACGTGATACTCAACAGTATAGCTGTATACAATATCCGGGTCGTCGCAAGTATAGTTCCCGACGTGCTTGAATGGCTCGCGCCTGTGAACAATCAATACCATGCCGTCCGTGATATGGCTCCCGATTTGCCGATTGCCCTTTCCCGTGATGTAACGGTCACTGCGCGGCACTTCGAAATACGCCTTGATCATAGCCATGGTGAGCGCTTGATGCTCATAGCTCAGCTTATTGACGGCGTACATATACCGAAGCAGCTCCTCGATGGGATCTGACGGGTTGTAAGTGCCGTCTTCCACGCCCCTGACGATCGGCTGGATAACCGGCGCGAGTAGCTGTTCATGGGCTGCTTGCAGGATGTCGTACTTGTACGTGAAGTGGTTGTACAGGGTGGCAACGCTGACGTCAGCCGCTTCGGCGATCTGCTCACGGGTGTAGTCGCCATCGTCAGCTTCGCCGTACAGGTCGAGTGCGGCCAGTGCGACCGTCCGTCGTGTTCGCCTGCGCTTCGTCTCTGCTGCCCGCTGTCTGGCGGTCATCTCTTCCTCGGTCATGACGTCATCTTACGTGCACTGTAGGGCCACCGCCAAGATTGAGGTTTGACAGAAACCTGAGTGAGCACTCAACCTAGAGCCCATCGACCCACCCGCCGCGGCTGGCCTACGTGAACGCTGCGTTCTACGGGGCTGTCCTGGCACGGATGAAGGAACCGATCCACATGGGCAATGACCTGGTACTTGGTGGCTACGGCCAACCAGAAGAGCGGCGCAGTTGGCTCGCTCCCAAGCAGTCCGCCGTACAGCGTGAGTTCCAACAGCGCGAGGAGCGAGCGGCAGCTGAGCTGATGTTCAACGCGAGGAAGCAGCAGGCCACGGCCGCACTGCGGATGCACTTGACCGAGACCGCCATGCACGACGTGACGGACATGGTGGCTCTGGCTCGACAGCTTGCGGGCAATGACCCGCTTCTCGCTCAGGAACTGGGCAAGCTGGTTGCCGAGTTCAATCGACAAACCGCCCGTGACATCCGCAGCTTCGGCAATGGGCTCGGTCTCTGATGAACCTCGCTGACCTGGTGGAGCGGACCATCATGATCCTCCTCGGTTCCAGTCTGCTCGTCGGTTGCTACATCCACGACGAGGTGACCGAGAAGAGGAACGTCCAGCGTCCCGACCCCTGGCGTGAGTCCGTTGAAGTCCGCGCCAGGATGCGAGCCCGTAAGCGCGACGTCAGGCGTCAGATGCTCGAAGCCGCCCAACGTCACCGCCGCTGATCCTTGCTGACCGGGCCCCCTTCCGAAGGTCGTCACCTTCACTCTCCGCAGGGGAAGGCAGCCGAGAACACCTCCCGGCCAGTGCCACCCCTGCACCCGGCGACCTTCGGCGAGGGGGGCCGCGCCGTAGATCCACCCCTTCAAACGTCCGCCGGCCACGGCTCGTGAGTCGGCGGCACCTACCCGAGAGGGCGTCCCGTGGGGAAGGTCCGAAATTTCCTCCTGCTGCTTCTGCTGGCAGGCATCACGATTCGCGTGCTGTGGCTCGCCCTTGAACCCCTACTTCCTTACGTCGTCAGTGGCCTGGCGATCGTGCTTGTCATGGGCTTCGTGTACTTCAGGATCACTCGGTGGTAGGCGCGGACCGCAAGAGCTGACGAAGCTTCAAGGCAAACACTGTCACTGCAAAAAATATGGTCGCTCCGTGACCAAGCGTCGGTAGCTGAACGCTTTGGATGTCTGGCCGCTGGCTTTTACCCACGGGCACTCGCCAATCGTGGACGCCATGCACTGAGACCACCTTACTTAGAAGCATCTCGTCTCCATTGCTCAAGTGATTGTCTGCTTGAGCAATCGAGGCTTCGAGGAGCGGGTTCGTGGGGTGGTCCTTTGGCTTCAGCGGAGAGGCCACGGTTACTACACGGCGAATATCTGGCCGCTCGATGAGGAGATTGACCGCGCTAGTACCTCCAGCGCTCATCCCGACAACGTAGAGCAGGCCGGATGGCAGGGTGTTGACGTACACCAAGAGCGCTCTTTGCTTCTCCTGGAGCTGCGAGGCATCGCCAGTCCACCCAAAGCAGTAGACGTGCGGAACGTACCCAAGCAAGCGCCACAAGGGCGCCGCCAGGTGATACAGCCAGGCTCTATCGCCAAGTCCAGGAATGAAGAGAAGGTGGGGTTTTTCCATGGCGCATAATTCCTACTACAAGTATACGCTTTACCCACCGCTTCGACGAGAGCCTGCCTATCTACGGCAGGCGGTTCACTTGGCGCGAAGTACGGGTGGTATCGCCAGCGCCACCACGGTGCTGTTCCGCCGCGCCAACATCACGGTGCATGTCGTCGGTGATGTGTCGGGCTGGAACCAGGCGAGTGCGGGCACGTTACTTATCGGCGACCATCGAGACCGCTTCGAAGTCGGGCCGCTGCTGGCCGTCTTGGGTGGCTTCCCTCGTGAGGACATCCATTTCATCCAAAAGCCGTTTTCCAAGAACGCTCGTCTCTTCCGCTCGCTGGGTTCGCGCGGTGAAGACATCCCGCTCCCCGTCATCCCGCAGACGCTCGCTGGTGACAGGTCAAACGTCTTCAATCGTGATCTTTGGTGGCGCATGCTTCTTCGTGGCGGGCTCCCGACAGCAGCGGACTTGCGCGCGCTCAACATGGAGTCGCTCGATCGAGCAGCACGCGCGGTGAGTGATGGTCGTCTCGTGTCGCTCTATCCGGCAGGCGGCTGCATGGATGCAGCGAAGAAGCCATGGCAACGCGGTATCGGGCGGATCATCAAGCTACTGAGCCATGAGGCGCGGGAGCGTGTTCAGGTCGTTCTCTTCCGCTTCGATGATTTCTCCACCCTCAAGATCTCGCGCTCGTTGCGACAGCAGGAGCGCGGTATCCGGTCAGAGCCGTACGCGGTGACGCTGCGTCTTGGGGCTCAAGGGTCGGTCTACGACCTGCTTGGGGAGGAAGCCCCGATCGACTACCTGAGCGCTGAAGAAATCACGGTGCGGTTGCGCCAACGCTTCGTCGAGCCGTTCCGATCAACTGCGCCCGTCGTATGACCGAGCGCATGGCTTTCTCGCTGTCCTTCCCAGTCGACCTGAACGAGGCCCAGGTGCTCGCCTTCCTGCGCGCGCTAACCTCGCGCTTTCGCGAGTGGGTCTGTCCGAGTCTTGATCAAATAAATGGAGAGTGCTGCTGACCTGCAACGATGGGACTTGTCGAGGGTCCTGTCACTGCAAGGAAAGAAGCACTCTCCAGGTGAAGAAGAGTAGCGGGTCGTACCCGCGTGTCCGTGTCGAGGGCGGCGGCCGTGGAGTTGTTGCCCAGGCCGGGGCCGTGCTGCTGGTCGAGACGGTCCGCAGGTCCGGCCTGGACACCGCGATATCCGCGTCGCTGGCGCCGTGGCGCAAGCGGCGGGCCGTGCACGATCCGGGCAAGATCCTGCTGGATGTGGCGCTGGCCGTCGCACTCGGCGGTGACTGTCTGGCCGACGTCGGCATGCTGCGGGCCGAGCCGGCGGTGTTCGGCCCGGTGGCCTCCGATCCGACCGTCTCCCGCCTCGTCGACGCGCTCGCCGCGTCCGGCCCGAAAGCTCTTGCAGCGATCCGCGGCGCGCGTTCCGAAGTACGTCAGCGAGTCTGGGAGTTGGCCGGGGCAAGCAGTCCGGCCGCCGACGGCCAGGTGATCGTGGACATCGACGGCGTGCTGGTCCTCGCCCACTCCGAGAAACAAGACGCCACCGCGACCTGGAAGAAGACCTTCGGCCATCACCCGCTTGTCGCGTTCGTCGACCACGGCCCAGCCGGGTCCGGAGAGCCGGTGGCGGCCCTGCTGCGGCCCGGCAACGCGGGCTCCAACACCGCCGCCGATCACATCGAGACCGCCCAACTCGCCCTGGCCCAGCTGCCCAAACGCCTGCGGCGGGGACGGCAGACGCTGATCCGCACCGACTCCGGCGGCGGCACCCACGCCTTCCTCGACTGGCTCTCCCGGCGCGGCCGGTGGCTGTCGTATTCCGTCGGAATGACCATCACCGACGCCATCCACCAGGCCGTCCTGAAGATCCCGAAGAAGGCATGGACACCGGCCTACGACGCGGGCGGCACCGAACGGCCCGGAGCCTGGGTCGCAGAGATCACCGACATGCCCGACCTGAGCACCTGGCCGAAGGGCATGCGGCTGATCGTCCGCAAGGAACGCCCGCACCCCGGGGCACAGTTGCGCTTCACCGACCTCGACGGACTGCGGCTCACCTGCTTCGCGACCAACACCAAAGGCGGCCAGCTCGCCGACCTCGAACTGCGTCACCGCAGGCGGGCCCGCTGCGAGGACCGCATCCGCGGCGCCCGCGCCACCGGCCTGCGCAATCTGCCCCTGCACGACACGGCACAAAACCGGATCTGGCTGGAGATCGTCTCCCTCGCACTCGACCTCCTCGCCTGGATGCCGATGCTCGCACTGAGCGGCGATGCCCGCCGCTGGGAGCCCAAGAAGCTCCGGCTGCGGCTGTTCTCCGCCCCCGCGCAGCTCGTGAACACCGGCCGCCGCCGCTGGCTCCGCCTGCCCACCCGATGGCCCTGGACCGCCGTCATCAGCCACGCGATCGTCAGGCTCCACGCCCTGCCGAACCCCGGCTGACCAGCCACATCGACCGTCCCGACGACCCGCACCACCACACCGGCGAAGTGGAACCCGGCGCCCATCCGACGCGAAAGCCGGACCCTCGCCCTGCCCCAACCCCGAAAAGACCGCACCACACAAACGCGGAGTCCCCGTCAGCGAACCGACGAGGACTCATGAACGATCGAGGCTAAGCGGAACGTTCATCGGTGGGCCGCGGCGGCTGCTTGGTGTCCCGTCTGTCGTCTTCGAGGTGCGGGCGGACGAACGGGGTATCTCGTACCGCTGCCGGGTGCCGCGAGGCCAGGCCGACTATGTGGCGGGGCAGTTTCGCACTCTGTTCCCCGGATCTACGGTCACGCCGGCGCGGGAAGAAGAAGCGCCGGACCTATGGAGCGCGGGCGTCGAGCTGGCTATGACCAACCCGCGCCGTCGCCTGGCCGTGGTGGACGCGGTCGCTTCTTCGGCAAGCCTGCTCGCCTGTCTCCAGGGGATGCGAGGGAATGAAGCGGTCCTTCTTCAGTGGGTGGTCAGTCCGGCTGCTCCGGAACGTCCACCAGCTCGGGCCGGCTCACGGGAGGACGGGGGCTTCTTCGGGCTCGGTGGCAAAAGAGACAGGGCTAGGGTGGACGACCTTCGCACCAAGCTCGAAGAGCCCAACTTCCTCGCCGTCCTCCGCGTTGCGGTACGAGCAGGCGACAAGGAGCGCGCTCGCACGGTCCTTGGACGGGTGCGTTCCTCGCTCTCCAGCGCGGGCACCGCGGCGACGCGGTTTCGACGACGACTGGTGAGTGTGAGGCGGGTGGCGTCTCGTGTCGCGGGTTCCTGAAGACTGACCCCCAGGAGTCTTCCGAAAGTTGACCCCCCTTGTTGATCATGGAGGGTGCTAAAGGTGGAGGACTGGGCCGAGATACGTCGTCTGCATCGAGCGGAGGGCGTGCCCATCAAGGAGATCGCGCGGCGTTTGGGGGTGGCCCGGAATACGGTTCGTGCCGCGTTGTCCTCGGACCGGCCGCCCAAGTACGAGCGTGCGCCGAGGGGTTCGGTAGCGGATACTTTCGAGCCGCAGATCCGGGCCTTGCTGAAGGAATGGCCGCGAATGCCGGCGCCGGTCATCGCGGAACGGATCGCCTGGCCGTACTCGATGTCACCACTCAAGAAGCGGCTGGCTCTGCTGCGGCCGGAATATGTGGGGATCGACCCGGTGGACCGTGTCCAGTACGAACCCGGCGAGATCACTCAGTGCGATCTGTGGTTTCCCGAGACGAGAATTTCGGTCGCTGCCGGACAGGAGCGGATTCTGCCGGTGCTGGTCATGACGCTGGGCTTCTCCCGGTACTTGTCCGCGGCGATGATTCCGTCCCGCCAGGGCGGCGACATTCTGTCGGGCATGTGGTCGCTCATCAGCGCGATCGGCCGGGTCACCAAAACCCTGGTCTGGGACCGGGAATCGGCGATCGGCGGAACTGGTCGGGTGACGACGCCCGCGGCGGCTTTCGCTGGGACGCTGGCCACCCGGATCAGACTTGCGCCACCCCGCGATCCTGAATACAAGGGAATGGTCGAGCGGAATAATCAGTTCCTGGAGACCTCGTTCCTGCCGGGCCGTCACTTCGCCTCGCCACAGGATTTCAATCACCAGCTGGACGACTGGCTGCTGCGGGCCAACTCGCGCACGGTCCGCTCGATTCAGGGCCGACCGGCCGATCTCTTGGAGACTGATTACCTGTCGATGCTTCCGCTGCCGCCCGTCGTCCCGCCGATAGGGCTGAACCGTCGGATTCGTCTGGCCCGCGACTACTACGTCCGCGTCGACACCGTCGACTATTCCGTGGACCCGCAGGTGATCGGCCGGTTCGTGGACGTGACCGCGTCGCCGGAGACGGTGACGGTGTTCTGCGAGGGGCAGGTCGTCGCACGTCACCAGCGGTCCTGGGCCAAGCAGGCCGTGGTCACCGACCCCGCCCACGCGACCACCGCCCAGCGGATGCGCCAGGCCCTCGCCCTGGACCGCCGGCAGCGCGAGGCCGCCACACGCCACCACCCCGACGGTCATGCCGTCACGCTGCGGGCCCTGCCCGACTACGACGCCCTATTCGGTGTCGATTTCAACCCCATACCCACGAAAGCGGGCAATGAATGAGCACTGCAGTCAAGGACAGTTCGACGCACAAGGACGGGCTTCCGTCGATGCTCGCCTATCTCACCCGAGTGCTCAAGATGTCGACGATCGGCGCCACTTGGGAAGACCTCGCCGCCCAGGCGAGGGATGAAAACTGGTCCCACGAGGAATACCTGGCCGCTCTGTTGCAACGGCAGGTCGCCGACCGGGAATCGAAGGGCAGCGTGATGCGGATCCGCACCGCCCACTTCCCGCAGGTCAAAACCTTGGAGGACTTCAACCTCGACCATCTGCCGTCGCTGCGGCGGGATGTTCTCGCACATCTGGCGACTGGCACGTTCGTCGCGAAGGCAGAGAACGTAATTCTCCTTGGACCGCCCGGAATTGGGAAAACACACCTGGCCATCGGGCTCGGCGTCAAGGCCGCCCACTCAGGGTACTCGGTCCTGTTCGACACCGCGAGCAACTGGATCTCCCGGCTCAGTGAGGCCCATCAGGCCGGCCGCCTGGAAGCTGAGCTCAAGAAGATCCGCCGCTACAAGCTGATCATTATCGATGAGGTCGGCTACATCCCGTTCGATCAGGATGCCGCGAATCTCTTCTTCCAACTCATAGCGTCCCGCTATGAACAAGGCTCGGTGATGGTCACCTCAAATTTGCCCTTCGGGCGCTGGGGAGAGACTTTCTCCGACGATGTCGTGGCCGCCGCGATGATTGACCGCCTGGTCCATCACGCTGAGGTTCTCACGCTCACCGGCGATTCGTATCGCACCCGTCAGCGACGCGAACTCCTCGCCAAGGGCAACCGCGCAAACCAGGACTGAACCGACTTTTGGGGGTCAATTTTCAGAGACCCGCGAGGGGTCAGTTTTGAGGTTCTGGATCACTTTCAGTGCCAGGGCCACGGAGGGTCACCACAAGCGCGATCATGAACGGCCTCACGCCGCGAGGAGGACGCGCTTGCGGAGCAGGTCGAAGTTGGCGCGGCCGAACATCTGCCGCTTGATCATCTTGATCTTGTTGTTGTGGCCTTCGACGGCCCCGGAGCTGTAGCGGAGGCTGAGCCCGGCGAGGACGGCGTCGAGGTCCTGGCCGAGGCCGTTGGCGAAGCCGTGCAGGGCGGGCACGTCGTCAGCCTGCACGCCATCCATCCACTGACCGAGGTCCCGGCCCCGACGGTCGTTCATCAACTCGGCGAAGGCGCGGACGTGTTCGGCGGTTCGGTCGAGGGCGGGGCAGCGGGCGAGAATCTGCTTGAGCTGCTGGGCCTGGTCGTCGTGGAGGTGGTCGGGGTGGCGGGTGATCCAGCTGGTCACGTCGCGCACGGACGGTGCTTTGCGGGGCGGATCGTCGTGCGGGAAGGCTTCGCGGAGCCGTTGGACGTACTTCTTCACGACGCTCTCGCCGCCCGGATAGCCGCGCTCGCGGACTTCCTCGAACAGGCGGCGGGCAACGGTGCAGCCTTCCGCCCATCGCTGATGGAGGTGGGGTTTGTAGGGGTCGAGGATGCTGGTCCGGCCGGGCCACCGTCCGACCAGGAGCTCGTCCGCGGTGGCCGCATTGGCGAGACGGCGGACGGTGTTGCGGGCCAGGCCCAGTCGGCGGGCGATCGGCCGCAGGCCGAGCCCCTCATCCAGCAGGGCGTGGACGGCCGCGTGCTGCTCGCGTACCCGGTCGGACAGACGGCCCGACTGCCGTGGTTCATCCGGGGAAGGCGGCGCAAGCTCCGGGCTCTCCAGGGGCTCGGCGGCGCGGACCGGGGCAGTGTTCTCCGGCTCGCGCAGTAGGGCGCGGTGCTGGATGACCGTCTTCTCGACGGCCTCCGCCAGGTTTTTCCAGATGTGCCACCGGTCCGCGACGTGAATCGCGTCCGGGGCGCCGAGTCGTCCGGCCTCGGCGTATGCGGTGGACCGGTCACGGCAGATCACCTCGACGCCGGGATGGGCGGCGAGCCAGGCGGCCACCGTCGCGGTGGCCCGGTCGGGCAGCAGATCGATGGGACGGCGCGTGTCGATGTCCACCAGGATCGTGCCGTAGTTGTGTCCCTTGCGCAGAGCGAACTCGTCCACCCCGAGCACCCGTGGCGTGTGCACTTCGGGCTCCGGCAGACGGCGTATCAGCCGCAGGAGCGTCGACCGGCTCGCCCGGACCGCGAGCGTGTTGGCCAAGCGGGCGCCGGCCCGGCCCGCCAGCATCACCCCTACCTGTTGCAGCACCGTCTGCAGCCCGGAGCTTCGCCTCCCATGCCGGAACGTGAGTCCGTCGACCTGCTCGACGAACGTGGCCTGCCGGCAGGCGCGGTCACGGCAGCGGAACCGCCGGACCTGTAACTCGATCAACACGGGACGCCCGGCGACCGCAGTATCGGCAAGGCGGCGCACGTATCGGCTGTGCACACGGCCCGACACCGTCCCGCAGGCGGGACACGCCGCCCGCTCCGCCGATGCGCGGGCCCGCACGACCACCAACTCGCCGTCGACCACTGCGTTTTCGATCACTACGCCTTCGACCTGGTGGAACCACAGGTCCTGGAGAAACACATCACCCACGGCCGTTCATGATCGCGCTTGTGGTGACCCTCCGTGGCCCTGGCACTGAAAGTGATCCAGAACCAGTTTTGAGGGAGCGTTGACATCTCGGGCGTCGCGCGCGGCTACTCCATGGCTGTTCTCCTCGCAGCTGGGGGTGAGCGAACTGGTCGGACTACTCGCCCTCCCGCTCGGCTCGCCGCATATTGCCGGGCTTCCACGTTCCCGGACGCGGCAACTGGCCGCGACGGGTGCCATTTCTCGGACCGGCCGGGTAATCGCCCGGTCCAACTTCCCAGGCAACGAACGGCCGCTCGCCCTGGGCGTGGTCGAGTCGGCTCAGCACCTCCAGATTGTGGGACCGACAGGGAGCGGTAAGACTGTCCTACTTTCTAACCTCATCGAGCAGGACATGAAAGCCGGGCGCGGGGTGGTGCTCATCGAGAGCAAGGGCGATTTATTCACGGCCGCTCTCGAACGTGTGCCCGAGCGTCGGTTGCAAGATGTTTGCCTTCTGGATGTTGGAGATACGGAGCATCCGGTCGGCTTCAACATCTTGCAGGGCTCCCCCTACGTGGCAGCCGCCGACATCCAGCAGCTTTTCGATCACTTGTACCCGCAGGATGCACGAGGAGTGCGTGTTAGAGCCGGTTTCTACCACCTCGTCCTCACCTTGATGATGTCGACCGGGGCGACCGGCCCGTTGACCTTCGCCGACATCCAGCCGCTGGCCGCACCGAGGGCGGATCAGGAGGAGTTCTCCCGGCAGCTGATCCAAGGCGTTTCACACATCGGGGAGCTGGCCGGGTGGTGGTCGGACATTACGAACCTGTCGCGCACGCAGAGGAACGCGTACTTCAAGCCGCTGCTCGACCGCGTCTGGCAGCTCAGTTCTCGGCGGTCGTTGCTGAACATCATCGGGCAGAGTGCGAGCACGCTGGATGTCACGACCATCTTGCGGGAGCGGCGGGTCCTCCTCGTCAACCTCAGTCGGGCGACGGAGGGGACGGACACGGCTGGGCTGCTCGGGTCGCTGCTCCTGAATGCGGTGTGGAGCGCCGTACAGAAGGATGGCGTTGCCGATCCGTCCAACCCGACCATGTTGTATCTGGACGAGTTCCAGGACTTCATGAACCTGCCAATCTCGCCCGCCGACTGGTTCGCTCAAGCGAGGAGCAGGGGGTTGGCTGTGACCGTGGCACATCAGTACCTCGGCCAACTCTCCACGGAGTTGCAGGCCTCGACACAGACCAACTGCCGTTCGAAAGTCGTCTTCCAAACAGCAGCAGACGAAGCCCGTGACTTCGCACGCCAGTTTGGCCGCAGCGTGAGCGCGGATGACTTCCTCAACCTGAGCCGCTACGAGATTCTGACGCGGCTGGCCACCGAGGATGGGGTGAGTTCGCCGGTATCTGGCGTGACACTACCGCCTGGTGATCCGACCGGGTTCGCAGATGAGGTGCGGCGGCTCTCACGGGAGCGGTATGGGCGACCGGCCGCCGAGGTTGAAGCGGAGATTCGTCGGCGCCGGAACGGACGGGTTGAACCGGCTGACTCCGGTCAGCCGGCACCCCCGCCGAGGCGACGACGGTTTGGTGGGCCGAGGGAACCAAGTAGCTCGTGACGTACCAGAGTTGTATGCTGATCTGTTCTGTTGTGAACAACTCACGGACGAGGACGGATCGTTGACGAGTATCGAGAAGATGGCGGAGCAGTTGGACGGGCTGGTCGAGGAGTACGCCGCCCTCGTACAGAAGAGCAAGTACGACGACGCCTCCGATTTCCCCGCCGAAATTCGGGTTCTCATGAATCGTCTGGAGTCCGCGATCGAGCGCATCACGGTACCGGGCAGTGTTCATAGGCGGCAACTTGAGGTTCACGGAGACCTCGGCAACAGCTTCAAAATCGCGGAGTTCGTCGGTATAGCGGCTGCTCTGCGGGATGACCTCAAGGCAGGTTGGACTGAATCTGTCGTCGAGCTGGTGCATGCTGACACGCATGGCGACTACTTGGAGATGGCCGAGGAGTTGCTGAGGAAGAGGTATAAGGACCCCGCAGCCGTCATCACGGGAACAACTCTCGAAGTCCATGTGCGCGCACTTTGCGTGAAGCACTCGGTTGACATCGAAGTATCGGGGGTGCCTAAGAAGGCCGACACCATGAACGCCGACCTCAAGAAGGCTGGTGTCTATAGCGGGTTGCAGCAGAAGCAGGTCACTGCCTGGATGGACCTCCGGAACAAGGCAGCCCACGGGAACTACACCGACTACGACACCTCTCAGGTCCGACTCTTCATCGATGGGGTGCGGGACTTCATGTTGAAGTACCCGGCGTAGTGAATCAATCGGCATCTGCCTACGGAGGAGTGACGTTGGCAATCAAGGACATGGTGAAGCAGCTCAACGTGTTGTTCGACAAGACCTTGAAATTCCTCGAAGCCGAGGGAACCATACCCGAAGAAAGTGTGGATGCAGGAGTGTTGGCCAACCGCATAGAGGCTGCGGTCACACGTCTGTCCACGAGAGAGTCCGTTTATCGCGAACAGCTGAAAAGAGGCCGTGACAAGCTTGACGGGCCCAGATTGCTTCACAACACTAAAGTCTTGATTACTTTGAGAGAAGACCTCCTCGCCGGGTGGACGGAAACGGTGGTCGAGCTTGTCCACGCCGACACCTACAGCGACTATCTGGAGATGGCGGACGCGTTGCTTGCCAAGGGATACAAGGACGCGGCAGCGGTCATCATAGGGACTTCCCTCGAAGTCCACGTGCGCGCTCTCTGTGTGAAGAACGGCGTGACCACCGCAGTGGCAGGCAAGCCGAAGAAGGCTGACACCATGAACGCCGACCTCAAGAAGGCCGGCGTGTACGACGGGTTGCAGCAGAAGAAGGTCATGGCCTGGATGGACCTCCGTAGCAAGGCAGCCCACGGGAACTACGGCGACTACGACAAGGAGGAGGTACGCCAGTTCATCGACGGTGTGCAGGCCTTCCTGATGAAGTACCCGGCGTAGGCGAACCTCGTAGGCCAGGGGTAGGCCGACCGTAGGTCTACCCCTGTACCGAAAGCCGCTCTGACCTGGCAGATCACTGGAGCCTATCCGGACGGAGGACGTAGGTGGAACTCACGCAGCGCGACTACGACGTACTCACGCTCACCCACACCTTCTCTCAGGTCGCTTCAACCCACCTGACAGAGCTGCTGTTCGCGGATCGGTCGCACTCGGTGCCGGACAAGGTCTTGGGGCGGTTGGTGCGGCTCGGCTACCTGTCCCGAGTCGGTCGCCGTGCCGGTGGCGACAAGGGCGGAGCCGGGGCCTACGTCTACCAGCTCGGCCGTGCCGGGCGTCTCCTCCTGGACGTCGACGGCCGCTTGATGCCGAACGTCAACAACCACGCCCTCATGATCGCGGACACCTACCTCGAACTTCGGCGGGCGGAGGAGGCGGGCGTACTGGCGCTCAAGGAGTGGGCTGTTGAACTCCCTGTTCCTCCTGCTGTCCGGGCGGACCTGTTCGCAGTGGTCGACTTCCCTCAGCAGGGGCGCAGCAGTAGCTACTACCTTGAAATTGATCTGGGGACGGAACAGCCCGCCCGCATCCGCGAGAAGGTGGCGGGGTATTGGCGGGCAGTCGAGGCGAGTACGGATGAGTTCTTTCCGTATGTCGTCTTCGTCGTGCGGCAGCAGGCGCGCAAGAACGAGCTGGCGCGCATCTTCCGGCGACTGCCCGAGGAACAACAGGACATGATGAGGGTGTTCTTGTCCCCTGAGCTGATCCCTGAATTGATGCGCCTATGACGTGTTGTCGATAGTACGGCACTAACAGGGGTGGAGAGTATTGATCAACAGAGGCGGAAGGACGATAATGGAGACAGAGATAAACAAGGATTTACATCATGGCGCGACGAGCAACAAAACCATTACTGCCTGAGCTGATTTGGGGTCCCGCGCAGCGGACTCGCAAACCGATGAACTCAGTGACAGTACGGCGCGTACATGCACAGTCGTCCGAGCATCGTCGGTTAATGGAAGACTTTCTCGTCGCAGCAGTAATCAGTGTTGGCTTAGTAGCCATCTTGGTATAATTCGGCCATGCAAGCGCGACAAGCGATCCAGAGCCTAAAGCAGTTGAAGGACGAGGCCCAGCAAGAGGGGCCACGCCTCAGGGAGACCGAGAAATTTTCCTCGTGGAAAGGGCGAGTACAGTCCGTACTCACTCGCGCCCTCGGAGTGGATCATCATCTGACGCAGTCGTTCATAAAGAATCGCTACAGTCTTTCGGTCTGGACGGATGGAACTCCAGACAGCGCGTGGGAACGAGCATTTCTTGGCGGCGTAAAGCGGGCCAACGGCATCATCGATGCTGCTCTGTTTGAGTTGGAACAAGCAGGAACGAGTGACGACGCTGTGGATGAGACTGCTTTCGACCCCGACTTGTGGGCGCATGTCCAGGTCCATGTACAACACGAGAACTGGCAGGCGGTCGCGAGTCAGACAGCCATCTTCGTCGAGGATCGAGTTCGTCAGTGGTGTGGTGACCCGAAGGGTCGGGACGGGCAGACCCTCGTAGGAAAGGGACTGCTTGCCAAGATCCTCGCCAACGACGGACAGTTCCGCCTTGGGAAGGAAGCTGGGGAGTGGGAGGGCTGGCGAGGCATCGGAATGGGCTTCACGCAAGCGCTCGGGAACGTTGATCGTCACAACATCCAGAAGCGCGCGGATGCCAAGCGCTACGCGTTCGGGGTCCTCGGCGTCGGGAGCCTGATTCTGACCCAGCTTCGGCACCAGCACGGCGAGGATCTAGCGCTGGACGAGTAGGGGCTTCCTCGATCCTGAAGCGCTCTGCCGCTCAATGGGGCGGCAGAGCGCTTTGGTCTGCCGGGTCAGGAGCCTGCGCCGGCCTGCCGTTGGATCGCCCCGTTCTCAGTCGAGACCGCGGACGCCGAAGGTCTCGACGCACCAGGGCCTGCGGCTGGCGCAGCTTTGATCCTGCGGTTCATGCGCGGGAGGGCAGCCGCCTGTCAGCTGCTCGCAGGCGTAGCAGGATCTACCCGAGCAATCCTGAAGATGGCCACAGTCCCCAAGAACGGCGACGGGCCGCCGGTAAGGGGGTAGTTGTCCTTCGTCGCGGAGTAGAGGGTGAACCCCTTCTCTGCAAGCTCGTCCAGGATGGCAGTGATGCTTCGCTGTGCGTCCCGCACCGAGGAGCGATTGAACTCGATGTCGCCTGAGATGTCGCTCCAGTCCCGGAAGCTTTGAACAGCGCTGTCTATGAGGTCCTGCTCCTCGTCAGTGCAGTCGTCTGGCTCCTCATGCGGCAGCCATCCCAGGCAGCCGGAGAGGATCGGCCAGAGGTCACGCCCTGTCTTCATGTGGTCGAGCACCACGACTTCAAACTCCGGCTCATCCACCGTGATGACGTCGATGATCCTGTCGACCTGCACCCTCTTGAGCTTGCTGATCTCGTCGGCGAGCGTCTTGAGTCCCCACACCTCGATGGTGACGCCCTGGTACAGGGGACGAAGCTCGTTGTCGATGAACTGGTCGACCTCGCCCAGCAAGGTGTCGTTGGTGAGGAAGCGCCACACCCTGACGTCCCGGTGCTCCTGGAGGCAGCCCTCCAAGTCACCACGGATCTTGGCCTTGGTCTTGTCGATCCGCTCGTTGCGCGTCGCATGTGCCGCGAAGAACACGCGAGCTTTCGGGCAGTAGCCATCGTTCTTGGTGTCACCCTTCGGTCCAGCCGCCCGCACGGGCTGGTAGTCCCCGGGGTACAGCTCCAGGCCGAGCCGATCCATGCAGTCCTGGAAGGCGTTGCCCTCAAGAAGAACGAGCCGACCTTCCACGAGCTTCCGCAGCGAGTTCTGATCCACAGCAGTCATTACCTCATGGCTCGTGCGCCCTGTGCAGCTAGGTTGAGCGGATTAAGTAGCCGTGGCCGGCGCGAGGTTGGTGCGCTCGATCAAGCGCCATCCGCGGCAGCCCGTAGGTCGTCGTTACTCGCTTGCCCTGCTTCGCTGTTGGCCCGATCCTGGAACGTTCGTCGCTACCAACAGAAAGACGATTATGAACGAGATCTGGGTACACATCGGCACCGCGCACGACGCGGCCCGGCTGGAACTCAAGGCGGTGCACGGCACCAGCGGGCTCGGCGTGATGCAGCTCCGCTTCCACTTCGAGGCGTCCTGTCGGAATGAAGCGGCAGCCCAGCGGCCGATGTGGTTCGAGGGCAAGGTTCACGCTGTCGGCCTCGGTAGGTCGAGCGGCTACCTGGGGCGGCTTGCGGTCGAGTCTTCGCCCGTCACCCTGCACAGCCTCGCAGCGACAACGACGTTCGTCCTCGTTGCTGACCTTGACCATCGGCAGCTCCAGATCATCGAGGAACACCGCACGGGCGCGGTCAAGTTCAGGCTCGAAGTCACCGGCACGGCCATGACGGACGGCAACCTCGAACGCATCGGGGTTGGGGGCATCGAGTACGAGATCAACCAAAGCAACTGGGCCGCGATCCTTGAGCAGATGCAGTATCGCCGATTGCTCCTGATCGAGCTGGACGCACCGGACGCCAACCGCCCGGTTGAGTTCGCTGCCGCCCTCGACTACTACCGTGACGCCGAGAAGCAGTACATCAAGCAGGAGTGGCGCCTGACGGTTGAAGCGCTCCGTCAGACCCTCGCGGCACTCGTCGGCAAGAAGGCCGACGAGGAAGAAGAGGTGGCGGGCGTCCAAGCGGCAGCCAACACACTTCGCAAGGAGTCCAGGAAGACGAACCAGGGCTACCCGCCGCGTGCCGAGCAGGTACGCCGCGCGCTCAAGTTCATGTGCGGCCTCGGGGCGCACCCGGAAGTAGCCGAGACGACCAAGGCCGATGCGTACTCGGCCCTCCTGATGGTCGGCGGCCTGCTGCACAGCTGGCAGCCGGTGAAGGCTCGGATCACGTCGCAGCCGTCAGACCAAGAGGACGAGCTGACCCAAGCCGCGCCGGCGGTGAGTGCCTGAACTTGCCAACCAAAGCCCCCCACAGCCGACTGGGCTGCGGGGGGCTTTGGTTGGTGGAATCGGGAGCCGGTGCCGCATGGCGCTGGGTTGGGTGGTTTCACGGCATGGCCACCGGATGTCGTTAGGGACGGGCCTGGGAGACTAAAAGTCCCAGACCTTTCGCTGTTCAAGATGCGCTGGAACCTCATACCCCGCGGCTCCTGGGTAGCACTGGAGCATCTGACGTAGTGTTAGAACTGCTCGGTAGGCGTCGCGCATGACCTTGATTTGCTCCTTGAACAGGTTGACGTCATATGAGTCAACCCCAATCTTGTGAGCAGTCGGATTGCGCATACCACGAACATTCTTGAACGTCTTTATGGCCTCCGCAACGAGCAGGGAGCTCTCATCGCTCTGAGTGCGGAACTTTTCCTTAATCCAGTCGTCGAGAATGCGGATAGTTCCTCGTTGCGAGACGATGACACGACCTTTCTTGTCAGTCGTCTCATCTTCGTAGGGCACCTCCTGCTCGAAAAAATCCCGACTGATGTTGTCCGACAACATCTTGTCGAGTACACCAGCGAAGTTTGCGAGCTCACGTGCCGTGGGCCGAATAAGGTAACCGAAATCACGAGGACGGTCGTCTTTGTAGGTCCTACGGAAGAGTGGCGGCCTGCCGATGTGCTCAGCAAGCGCATTGACTTGTTCAATCTCGCCGAGGAGCGCGTTGAATAGTGAGATCTTCTCGGGCCACTCCCCCATACTCATCTGCCAGTAGTCAGGATGCACCGAGAACTGATCCGCTCCATCCTCCTCTTTAGCCTTCCAGATCTGCTGATGCTCCGGTGAGAGCGAGGCAAGATAGCGTCGAAAAACCACAATGGCCCAGTATCGCTCTTTGGCCATGGCCAGCCCGAATGTCTGGAGCAGTACCTGATCCTTCTCTGCCATGGTCGGCTGTTCATAATATTCGTCGTGGACGCCAATCATGCCGTCGATGTCGAAGTTGTAGTAATAGCGCGGGTCATTGCGGTACGACTCCAACACCGAAAGGTCGAAGAAGTGACAGCCAAGCACAGGATGCCCAAGCGCTAGCTCAAGAGTGTACGGACGACCTTCATAATCGTGAGGATCGACGATGGATGCGAGATGGGCGATCGTTGGATAGAGACATGCTCCGACAAGATTCCGTGTGGCGAGCTTGTCAAGTTGCTTGGCTTGAGGCTCTGGCTCAAAAGCGAGTACGTGCGGGTTGGGGTGACGATCACCGTAATTCACGTACAATGAACCCGCTTCGATGAGGGGCCGCAGGAGATCAGGTAGGGCATCTGGCTCGATGTCTAGGCTGTGCACTGGCAGCCCGTTGAAGTCGGTAGATCCACGATAAAAGTTCGTGGCTTGAATGAGGAGTTCTTCTGGCGTCATCTTGACAGTATGACATATTTCAGGGTTCAGAGCGCAGGCGTCATGAAAGCTTCCTTTGTATAGTCGAAGATTGAAGCAGTGGTTCAAGAACCTGGGGCCGGCGTCGGGTCGGTCGTCTCGAATTATGCAGCACGTCCCGTCTCCTCGCCCCTAGTGTCTTTGACAGCAGCGCTGACAGCAACGGAGCCAATCAACCACCGTCGGCGGCGTGCTTTGTAGTGTCTATCCACCTCTGTTGCACGCTCGGCAACGCTGCTCCGCCTAGTCATGGCATGGAAGAGGTCATCGGTTCGAATCCGATATGCTCCACCAGAGATAATTGATGCCATTCGGTCTACGAAGCTTGGCTTCTGACATCCATTTTGACAGCTACCGCTGCTGTCAACGTATTCCACCAACGATCCAGAGCTACCGCTTTGGATCGTTTTAGTGTCTCGATCAACGAGCAGCGCACTGGCAAGACCTTGAAGAACATTGCGTCGTGAGTCGGCGTCGTCGTGCTGATAGATCTCCTGAGTCGTCACTATCCGCGAGTGTCCAAGGATCAACTGGATGTCGCGGTCCGCAACGCCGAAGCTCTTTAGAAGCGTAGCGACGGTATGGCGGATTTGATGCACGGTTATCACTCTCACGCCGTGCTGTCGGCAGAGTCTTTGGAAGTCACGAAGGAAGTTACCGGGATCTATTGGTCTTCCTTCCGTAGTTGTAAACACCAGCTCTGAATCCGCCCCCGAACGCTGCTCTCGGAGCTTGGCAAGGGCATCTGCAACAGGTTCGAGCAGTGGCAGGTCGCGCCTACTCTTTGCTGTTTTGAGCGGTCCTTGAAGGATCTGCCGTCCTATGCGCTGGAGCTGCTGACGAAGATGAATCGTCGAGCTGTCGAAGTCGATGTCCTGACGACGGAGCCCGAGCACTTCACCCTTGCGTAGGCCGTAGAGAAGCAGCAGCAAGAAGGCAGGGTATAGACGGTGGGATCGGATCGCATTCAGGAACTCGATGGCCTCTGCTGAAGTCCACGGCTTAACCTCCTTCCGCTCCTCGGCGGGAAGCTCAACCAGGCGGGCCGGGTTGCGAGTCGTTAGCTCCTCTCGCTCGGCGCGCGTGAGTGCGGCGCTTAGAATCTTTCGGATAACGTGAATCTTCGAGACGGAGTGGCCGTCAGCAAGCAACTGGTTTAGGTAGCCCTGGATCAGAGACACGGACAACGTATTGAGCGTGCGACCGCCAAGACCAGGCTTCAGGTAGAGTCGAACGATCGTTTCGCACTGCGCGTACGTCGCTGGTCGACGGTTCGGCTTAACGACGGCTTCGAGCCAGTAGTCCAGATAGTCACCAAGCCGCCACGACTTGTCGGCAGTCGGGATGCCTCGTCCGTCTTTGGATTTAGCTTCGGTCAGCTTGGTGTGAACCTCGGCGCGGGTCCTGCCATAGGCATAGACCCGCTTTGGTTTCCCGCTCGTCGTCTGAACCCAGATGGAACCGACCCAACGTTTATCGCTTGCGCGTTGGTAGATAGAACCCTCGCCGTTTGCATTACGGCGAGCCATCAGGCGAAGGACTCCTTCCAGCCCTTCAAAATGAACGCCTCGACCGAGCGCAGCGGGATCAGCGTCCGCCTGCCAATTTTTACCATCTCAAGCTGATGCGACCGCAGCAGGTCGTACAGCTTCCACTTGCTGATTCGTAGCCTCACGTACGCCTCGCGCACTGTGAGCAATAGTGTGTCTTCACCTCCAGGGATCGCACGTTGGATTACCTCATTCATTTATTGATCTCCTTCCAGTTAAACGCTTTTGCTTGATCTTGTTAAGCCTCCGGGCGGCCCGCGGGCGGGTAGTTTCGACATCATGCAGCGGCTCCTTGTTCCGCCCCTCCAAGCAGACGCGGGCCGTCACCGAGGAGGCCGACGTCAAAGAGCGCCTGGGCGTCGCTGGCGAGCTTCTGAACCACGCCCGCGATCTGTTCGCGGCGACGTGTCGTTTCAACCAGCCAGACGACTTTCGGGAAGACGCCGCGCCACTGCTGCTCTACGCCGCTACGCCAGTACTCGACGTACCGCAGGCACTTCTTCTGGATGGTCGGCAACGTCTCGGTGGCCATGTCGACCTCGATGAAGCTGCTGTGTTCAAGAGCGGCCCGGCCTACGCGGACGTACGCGTCCGGCCTGACCATGACGAGTTCGTTGTGTTTCCCGGTGAAGTGACGCCAGGCGGCCGGCTCGGCGTCGTAGGCCAGTAGTTCGCCCTGACCAACCCGGTGCCGCTCGACAAGTTGGACGTACAGTTCAGCGACGACGAGCATGTGGTCTTGGAAGTACGGTTTCGACTCCCACACCCGGCGACGACGACCACCGAGCGGGCCGTCAGTGTCGAGGACAGCTTGACCAAGGCCGCTGAGGCCGTAGATGTAACCGGACGATCCCGCCCGTACGCCCCCGATGATCCGCGAGAACCGAGTCACCAACCCGAGTTCGGTAAGCCGGGTCATCATGATCTGAGCCCGGCGCGTCCGTGCCGCTGGCGATCCATCCGTCACGAGGAGCCGCTGTAACTGCCGCAGGCTTGCCAGGCGAACCCGCTGCAAGACGGTGAGCGCGGCAAGGTCACGCGGACTGAGCCGAGAGCGCAACCGGGCCACCCGCGCGGTTTGCAGTCGAGGTTTCACCATAGGGAAACTCCGTTTCCTGTCGGTGAAAATCTCGCTGGCGTTTGCGCGGCTCCAACAGAGGGACGGCGGCACAGGCAACCAACGCGAGACGAAGCGTGACGCGAACCGCGAGGCGAAGGCCGAGACGAGCATGAGCGCCAGGCCGTCATGCCGTCCTCCGTGGCTGTTGGCCGATCCGTCCATCCGGCCGAGCGTCGTTGCCGTTCCAGCGCTGGCGTAGTTCCTCATCGAGGGCCGGGCCGTCCACCCCGAACCGCGCCGCGCTGTCACGGCGTAGGTCGGCCGGATCACTGAGAACGCGGCTGTCCGGCTGACGCGTGCGGATAAGGAAGGGATCGGACGGACGACGGTTCACCAGGACTTCGGCGTACGCCTCGTGGGCTCCGAGGAGTGACAGATCACCGGTGACGAGACCGCCGCCGAGAACGCTCGCCAGCGCCGACGCGTCCTCGCTGCTGGGTCGAAACACCACACGGTTCCGGGCGTTGGCGATGATCCCGGCCCGCATCTTCGGCGGGAGCTGGCCCATGTGCTGATGCGCCACCGTCAGGCCGACGCCAAGGCCGCGCGCCTGGGCGAACATGTCGCCGAGGTCCACGGGGAGCCGGAGGTACTGCTGTACCTCGTCGATCACGACCATGACCGGACGGCGTTGGTTCGAGGGAACCACCGCTCGCCGCTGCATCGCTTGCCAGAGCTGCGTCACCAGCAGCGCCCCGATCATCTGGGATGTCTCCGCCCCGATGACCCCAGTGTTCAGGTTTACCAGCACGATGCGCGGACGCTGGAACAGCTCGTCCATCTGGAACCGCGGTGCCGCTTGACCCAGCAACCTACGGATCGCCGTGCGGCTCAAAAAGGCCCGGGTCTTGTTGAGCACCGGGCTGATCACTTGTTGCCGTTCGGCTTCTGACAGGCCGTCGTACCAAGAGAAGAAGGGAGCCAGGACAAGAGCGTCGTTGACGTCGGCGAGCACACGGCGACGGAACGCCGCGTTGGTCAGCAGGACAGGTAGATCAGCCAGCGTCGATTGGTCACTTCGACTCAAGGCCACCAGGGCGTGCATCAGAACGTCGCTACTGCGTGGCCCGAGACTCGTGCCGTACAGCTCACGGAACAGATGCAACAGATGGTCGGCTCGTTGTTCCGCATCTTCGGGACGACCGGCCAGTGGGTTGAAGCCGACGACGTCGCCGGATGAACCTGGCTCGATGACCACCACGTCTTGTCGGCGCTCCGCTGGCACGCCGGCCAAGACCGCTTCTACCAGGTCGCCTCGGGGTTCGAGGACGAAGACACTTCGCCCGGCCACGACGTCGGCATGCAGCAGTTGACCAAGGAGCGTGGATTTTCCGCTTCCTGTCGGGCCGACGACGTGCAGATGGTGGAGGGCACTCTCGCCAGGCAGCGTCACCAGTTGGTTGCGCTGACTTGGATGCAGGCCGGCGCCGAGGCTTCGCGTAGCCGGTTGGTGTCGTCCTTCTACCGGTACGAGCAGCGCGGAAGGTGCCGGGTACTGGCGACCGCGACCCGTGACGGATGAATTGGCACCGTCTACCGGCCAGCCGACGACCGACGCCAATTCCGCCACGTTGAGGATGCCCGACCAACGGTCGTCTGTCGTCGCGTCGTCGAGCTGGTGGACGCTGCGGACGGTTGCCCGGCTGATCCACAGTTCCGCGCGACTGCTGCTGACAAGCTGGAGTGCTTCGCCCAGACGCCGCACGAGGAGACGGGCGGATTCAGGATCACGAGCCCTCGCGCCGATCCGGCCCCGGACAAGAAACAGCGGTTCAACCGTCTTGAGCTTCCAGAGTCGGCGGTCGTCCGTCGTCTCCTTGGCGACAGCGACCAGGCCGAGGGCACGCGCGATGTTGAACGCTTCCGGCTTGGTACGCCTGGACTGCTTCGCCCCGATGACCCATTGGACGACGACGGATTGCCCCCTGGTGAGGGTGTTCATAATTTCGAGGAGTCCAGCGGTGACGCTGGCCGTCATGTCGATACGCAACGGTTCGGCGAGGCTCGACAGCCTGACGTTCGCGGCGACCAACGGTGTCGGTCGCATCGGCTGATCCAGCGGAACCAGCACCAGGCCGGGGAGCTGTGCTTGCAACTGGCCGGGCAGTTCGTCCGCTATGTGGTTGTCGATGCCGACCAACCAGCGGATGTCATCGCCGGATAGCCCACGCATCTCAAGGGCGATGGCCGGCGTGCGCTTGAACCAGCCGACCAGTGGCCGGTAGGCCAGGGGTTGCAGTGCTCTGACTACATCGGGGGCGGTCAGCTCGTGGGGGAAATGAATCTCGAACCAGGCGAGGCCGGAGTGATCCGGCGGGCCTGTTCGCTTGGTGGGTGTTAGTGAATCTGTCTTGTCATTGGTCCTCCTATCTCGTTCCTAGAATCCGAGGTGCACAAAACAAGCCCAACGCTCGGTGAGTACTGGTTGCTTGCAGCGACACTGCTTTGGCTTATCGTGGGAGCTGCTGACCGTCTCGGCCCTGCTGCTCCTGCATTCCACTATGGGGAAGTGGACAAGGGTATTCAATGACTTTGGCACGGACTACAACACCGATGCGAACGAACTCAACAGGGGTGAGGTGCCAATGGGACGTGAGTCCATTTACTATACTTATGCAAGTGACTTAGGATTGCTTGAGATAGGGTGCACTGCCCTGATCGCTATCCTAGATCGGCGAGAGGTGACGTGAGGGGTTTTCGAATGTTAGCTACGTAGTAGTAGCGTCTATGGTTCTTGTAGCGCTCGGAAATAAGAAAGTCACCCTCCATGTCATCATGCTCAAGAATTTCGGTAGTCTCATTGTCTCCGCTGCGCGACTTGAGGAGACTTGCAAACTCATATTCTCCGGAGATGCTTTTCAGTTCTCGACTTTGGTCCCATGGGTCGACGTAATCAGCAGTCACTAAGGCTAATAAATCTTGAGAGCTTGTAACAAAAATATCAAAGGTGGTATCAGGTAGAGCGAACCTCTTAGTGAATGTCGCTCTAGAAAGTACAGGAAATGCGTTCAGTGCTGTCTGGGGAATGCTTGTATCGCTACTCATGCTTGAATCCATTTTACCAAAAGAAAAGCGGACAGTTTATAGACATGTCCAGGTCGTGGCGTGCTAGAACTCGTCGGTGAGGTGTTCGCTCAGGTCATTGCCGTACTTGGTGTCCCACGAGTTGCTGACGATCACGTCGCCACCTTCACTTTGGGGGAGACGCCAGTAGACGATGTTCTCGCCCAGCGGACCGCCGGTCGCCTTCACGTGTCCGTGACCGTCGCCGGGGATGTTCCCGAAGGCTCCACCGTAGTAGACGTTGATGGTGCCGCCCGAGCGGTCCACCCTGGCTTCCTTGCCGTCAAACTCGGCCATCTGGCCACCATCCAATCTCTCAGCGTGTCGCTACGCAAGAGATAGTGCTGCTCACCTTTTTAGGCGAGGGACAAGAGTTCGCTTCAAGTCCAAGAGCTATTTATTACACAACAGTCTCTTTTCGTGAAGACGTAGAATTTACAACTATAAGTTTCAACAGAGGTGGAGAAAAGAAAAACCCCCGTTCTGACATACCTGGCCAGAGCGGGGGTTTCCGCCATCAGACCACCTGAGCGACCAAGTGGGAGGCGGAGTTTAGATGCGGCACGGATGCCGTCACTTTGTCTATTATGACATATTTCAGTTTCTTTACAGAGGGCGGAATTCACAACACCAGTATTTAAAGACCCCGTCCTGATGAACCATACAGGTCAACAGGACGGGGGTGTTTCTACCGGCCGCTACTCGGCACGGATGACCCGAGCGTTCCTGACCGTCGCGTACGTCTCCTCGTGGATGATCGCGTAGTTATACGCCTCCAACCAGTCGTTAAACGTAATCGCCTTACGCGACCATGGGCCCTCGGGGTGGTGCATGAACTCCACGCCGTAGACTTCGGTTTCCAGCAGCAGTTCAATCAGCTGCGGGGGAACCGACTTGGTACGGCCGTTCCTGCCGGGCGCACCCGTGAGGATTGCATCCCCACTGATATACGCCTGGCCGCGGAGCCCCTTGGCGTGCTGCCACAACATGACCGTGGCGCGCATGTTGAACGGCAACGACCAAAGCATCGCCTCGTCATTCGCGAGGATCGAGGCCGGCGGACTGTCGAAGTTGAACGCCTCGAATGTGCCGCCAACCATGCCTTGGATGGTTTCCACGTTCTCCGCGTCGAACTCAACCCGCTTGATGGGCTGTTCCTCGTCGCAGGGGAACAAGATGCCGGTTATCACGTAACCACGTACCTTCTCGACCGTGGGACTGCGTCTGAGGTGACGGTCGTTTCACCTCAGATGTGAACCTCACGGTGAAGTGATGAGCCCCGTCCCGATGACCCCCAAGGGGCCACCAGGACGGGGGTTTCCATGTCTACCGGGAGCGGTGGTAGACGTGGAGCTGGGGGTTAGCTGCCGTTACCGTTACCGACCTTGGTTCCGGGGACGCGGCCACGAGTGCCGCGTGCGTCCTTGAGAATCTGGGTCATGTCGGTTGCAGCCTTGTTGAACACGTCGCGCTTCTTGCCGTCGGGCATGGTGATTTCGAGGATTACGAGGTCCTCAGAAATGTCCTTGAACGCGCCCAGCTCGGTGACGAGCACGTCCAGCGCCTTCGGCTGGTCGATGTCCGGGTGCTGCCGGACGACGACACCGGCGAACTGCTTGTCGGTGCCCTGCTTACCGCTGAGGTCTGAGACCTTCTGGCTGACGATGGCCACTTTCTGCTCCACTCGGTTGTTTGGTACTCGGCCGGGACTTTTCCCTCGGTCGTACTCTCATTAAGCCAAAATGATCTGGCGGAGCACTTGGGGAGTTTGGTCGGTGGCGTTTGGGAGTGGTTGATATATAATTAGATGCAGAGAATCATCAATGCCAGCCAAAAAACCGACTACACCAGCATCAACGAAGCAGCAGCCGACCAGCAAGGTCGAGCCGGTTCAAGATGACGCGGGCACAAAAAAATCCAGCCCCGCAGTGATGACAACGCAGGACTGGATTAAACGAGAACTAGCCAAGGCTCCTCCTCTTACAAAGGAGCGCCGAAAGAGAGTTACACGGCTACTTCTCGGGTGAACGCCAAACTGGCTTCGCCCGCTCTGCTTCATACACGCCGCCCTTTGGGTTGCTGGCGGGCATGATGACGATGACTTCAAAGACTTCACCGATGATGGCCTGTTGGCGCTCAAGCCCGATGTCGTCCCATTCATCAGCAGCGGTCGTGACCTTCCGCTTCATGCGGACGTGCTTGGCTGCTTGCCCCTGAAGAACCTTCTGCTCATCCTCAAGCTCCTTGATCGAGGGAAACACGATCGAACCTGACATCGCACCAGTGCGGTAAGCGGTCATCAGTTCGGCAATCTTGGCCGTCACTTCATCGAGCCGCGCTTGCCCTTCGAAAGGCGTGTCTTCTACGGCATCGATCGGCTGGCTGAGGTAGGCCAGCACCAAGGCAGTGATTTGCTTGTCTAGCCTGGGACCGGAGATCGCCACCCTGGCACACCCGCCAGCGTCAATCGACTGGCAGGCGTACATGAAATAGGTGTCTGTCTTGCGAGTGCGTACCATGCGCGAACCACACAGGCCGCAACGGAGAAACTTACTGAGAAGCGCTTTTGTTGGCTTCCGCCGCCGTCCAGGCTTGGTTTCCAACTCCTTACATACCGCCCGCCAAGTCGCCTCGTCTGTTAGCCCGCCGTCCTGACGCTTGATTGGCTCGCCATCTGTTCCAATCAGCAGTTCCTTACGATAGACAGCAAGGCCAGCGATGCCGGGGTCAATGAGGATGCGTCGCACCGAATCACCGTTCACACGACCACCGCGCGCTGTCGTGATGCCCTTCGTGCGCCATTCATCGGCGATGGCCGTTGGACGCACGCCCGCGAACACGTCCTCAATCGCTTTGAACGTGATGGCTGCCTTCTCGGCGTTGATGGAACCATCTTTGTTCCGATAGAAGGCGGGGTAGTTGCTGTAGATCTTTCCCTTCAAGGCCTCATCGCGGTAGAAGTCAGTGACGCGCTTCACCGTCTTTGCGCTCGACTGGTTGGCGACAGCGACCAGCATGCGCGCAATGGTCTGTCCATCTGGATCGGTAAGATCCAGGGTCATTGAGGGTAGCCACAACACCGGCTTAGGACGCTTCTGCTTCAAGTAGGCATCGCAGTACGCCTTGATGACCCGTTCAAGGTCTGTGTTCTGCCGAAAGACGCGGTCGAGATCCCACGCGGCTATGCCATCGTTCTTGTCATCGATAAAGTCCTGAAGCCAGGCTTCGAAGTCATCGCGAAAGACCTCCGGCTTATAGGCCGACTTGTCGTTGTCTGTATAGTCGCGCGTTTGGACGGCATCCCGCGAGGCGATAAGCGGGTGCACTGTCCGCAACTGTCGATCGATGCCAGGTGCCCGCTCTTCATCCGTGTCAGAGATGCGAGCATAAGGGCTGACCCTCAAAGGCGAATTCGATTCTGAATTGATCCTGCTCACAAGATCAATTTTAAAACAAATGGGTAGTTATTGGAATATTCAGAGGTCTGAACGCGCATTGGACGGCGGCGACGATGGCGCAGGAGTTCGCGCGACTGCGGGTGGCGGCGGAGGGCTGACCCCGGCCGGACCATCGGGTGATCAGGGCGGGTCCCTCTCCGTGACGACCAGGAGGAGTTGTATCTCGTCGCCCGGGTCGAGATCGGCCACGCCCAGGGCCACCCAGCGGCCGTGCTCCGCCACCTGCCAGAGGCAGACGTCGCCCACCCGGAGGCTCAGCTGTGCCCAGGGCTCGGGTACGTCCTCGGTCCCGGTCCGCAGCCGGACCGTCTGCGGGCCGACGTGGTGCGGCTCTCCCCGTCGGTCCGTCAGCTTCCCTGCCAGGTCCTCCTTCTCATGGAACCGCTCCGCTTCGGCGAGGCGCACCGCCGCGTCCGCCCCGCGAGGCCGTGACCGGTCGCTCAGGCCGCCGTGCGGTGGCCGGCGCCGGTGAGGTGGCTGCCGATGTCCACGAGCTCCAGCAGACCCGCCGCCACTGACAATGGGCGGGCCGTCAGCCCCCTTCCCCGCTCAGGCGTCCCTGCGCCTCACCCGCCACGCCCCGGCCGTGATCGCCGTCGCCGTCCAGAGGGCGGTCACCGCCAGGCCGGTCCATGGGTCCAGAATGCCGTCCCACCGGCTGTGGAGGGCCACCTGCCCGGCCCGGTCGGGCAGGAAGTCGGCGGCGTTGCCGGACAGGTCGCCGAGCACGAAGGACACGATGAGGAGGAAGGGCACGAGGATGCTCAGCGCGCCCACTCCGCTGCGCAGGACCGTCGTCAGACCGGCGGCCAGCAGGGCCATCAGGGTCAGGTAGACCGCGCAACCGGTCACCCCGCGCAGGCCCTCCGCCGTGCCCAGCCCCTCTGCCTTCTCCCCCAGCACCGCGCTGCCCACGGCCAGGGTCACCAGGCCCGTGGCCAGGCCGACGGCCAGTACCGGCAGGGCGATCGCCGTCAGCTTGGCGGCGAACCAGCGACCCCGGTGGGGCACCGCGGCCAGCGACAGGCGCAGGGCGCCGCCCTGGAACTCGGCGGAGAGGGCCGTGGTGCCGAAGGCGACCGCCGCGATCTGGCCGAAGCTCACGCCGAAGAAGGCGGAGAAGAGGGGATCGACGTCGTCGCCGTCGGCGCCGAGACCGGACAGCGCGGAGAACGCGACCGTGGCGAGCAACATCGCGCACAGGCAGGCGATCTGTGAGCGCAGCGTACGAATCTTGATCCACTCGGCGTGGAGTGCGGGCGTGAACGCCGTGGTTCCCATGGTCAGGCCTCCTGGTGGTGCGGGGCCGCGAACTCGGCGTCGGCGGCGGTCAGGTCGAGGTAGGCCTGCTCCAGCGTGCCTTCCTCCGCGGTCAGTTCGAGCAGGGGGACTCCGGCGTCGGACACGAGGCGGCCGATGTCGTCCACGCGCGCGTGGTGCACGCTCCAGTGCCCGTCGGGATGTTCCACGGCGTCGTGGCCGTGCCCGGCGAGGGCACTCTTCAGCGCGGTCGGGTCGGTCGTACGGATGCGTACGCGGGGCTGCACGCGCGCGTCGATGAAGTCCCGCATGGGGGTGTCGGCCAGCAGGCGGCCCCGGCCGAGGACGACGAGGTGGTCGGCGAAGGACGCGGTCTCGTTCATGAGGTGGCTGGAGACGAACACGGTGCGGCCTTCCGCGGCCAGCCGCCTCAGCAACCCGCGGATCCAGACGATGCCTTCGGGGTCGAGCCCGTTGGACGGCTCGTCGAGGAGCACGACTGCGGGGTCGCCGAGCAGGGCGGCGGCGATGCCGAGGCGTTGACGCATGCCCAGGGAGTAGGTCTTCGCCCGGCGCCGCGCGGCCGGGGCGAGCCCGGTCTCCTCCAGCACCTTGTCGACCCGGCGGACGGGGATGCGGTTGCTCGCCGCCAGGGCGAGCAGATGGTCGCGGCCGGTCCGGGAGCCGTGCGCGGCCTGCGCGTCGAGCAGGGCGCCGACGTGCCGCAGGGGTTCGCGCAGGGCGGCGTAGGTCCGCCCGCCGAGGGTGGCGGTACCCGAGGTGGGCCGGTCGAGGCCGAGGACGAGTCGCAGGGTCGTGGACTTGCCCGCGCCGTTGGGGCCGAGGAAGCCGGTGACACGGCCGGCCCGCACGCTGAAGGTGAGGCGGTCCACGGCCCGCCGGGGGCCGTACTCCTTGGTGAGGTCGTGGACGTCGATGCTGGTCATGACCACGACTCTGGCCGCCCGAAGGGGTGCCGGTCCTCCCCCGACCGGGGCGTGCTTCTCCCTCGCTCGGGGGAGGGCCGTTGTCAGTGGGGCTGCCACGATGGTCGGCATGGGCCGCTTCCTGCGCCCGCTGCTGCGGGGGACGACGTACACACGACTGCTGCACCTGTGGGTGCCGATGCTGGTCGTGAGCGTCTGGATGTACATCGACCCGTCGAGGCCATGGGTGCCCGCCCTGCTGCTCGTCCCGCTCGGCCTGGTCCCCGCCGTGCGCACCGGCGAGGGGGTGCAGGCCCGGCTCCTGCTCCTGCCCGGCGACCCCGACCCCGGCTTCTCCGTGGCACCCTCGGCGACCTGGCGGGACCGGCTGCGCACGGTGCTGTGGCTGGAGGCCCGGATGGGCCTCGGCGCGGTGGCGCTGTTCGCGTGCGTGTGGCTGCCCGCCATGGTCTACGACCTGGCCGTCGGCGCGGGCGGGCGGGTGGCGGACGACATACCTCTCCCCGGCGACGCGGCGCCGGGCTGGTGGCTCGCGCTGCTCATCCCCGTCCCCCTGCTCGCTCTGTACGGCACCGTCGTGGGCTTGGGCGAGCTGGTCACCGCCGTCGCGCGCGGGCTGCTCGGTCCGTCGGCCGCCGAACGGCTGGCCGCCTTGGAGGAGCGCACCGAACAGCTCCTGGAGCGCAACCGCATCGCCCGCGAGTTGCACGACTCCATCGGGCACGCGCTGACGGTGGCGGTGGTGCAGGCGGGCGCGGCGAGGGCGGCTCGCGACCCGGAGTTCACGGACCGCGCGCTCGACGCGATCGAGGAGACCGGACGGGCCGCCCTGGAGGACCTGGAGCGCGTGCTCGGGGTACTGCGCGAGGCCGAGCGGCCGCTGAACAGCCGGCCGACGCTCGCCGACGCCGACCGGTTGCTGGAGTCCGCGCGCGTGTCCGGTGCGAAGGTCGACGCGGAGGTGACCGGCCCCCTGGAGGCGGTGCCGGGACCGGTGTCCCGTGAGGGCTATCGCATCCTCCAGGAGGCGCTGACCAATGTGCTGCGGCACGCGGGCGCGGTCCCGGTCCGGGTCCGGGTGGGGGTTTCGGACGGTCTGCTGCGCCTGGAGGTGCGCAATCCGCTGGCGGCCGGCATACCCGGCCCCGGGCGGGGCAGCGGGCTGCGCGGGATACGCGAGCGCGCGGCCCTGCTCGGGGGACGGGCCTCGACCGGGCCGGACGCGGGAGACTGGCAGGTACACGCAGAACTGCCGCTGAAGTGATCTAGGGTGGCCGGATGCCGGTGACCGTACTCATCGTCGACGACGAACCCCTGGTCCGCGCCGGGCTTCGAGCCGTGCTGGAGGCGCAGTCCGACATCGAGGTGGTCGGGGAGGCGGCGGATGGGGCGGCGGTGATCCCACTGGTGCGGCGGCTGCGGCCGGACGTGGTCGCCATGGACGTACGCATGCCGCTGATGGACGGTATCGAGGCCACCCGCGCGGTGCTGCGGACGGTGGCCGAGCCGCCGAAGATCCTGGTCGTGACGACCTTCGAGAACGACGAGTACGTGTACGAGGCGCTGCGAGCGGGCGCGGACGGGTTTCTGCTGAAGCGCGCCCGGCCCGCCGAGATCGTGCACGCGGTGCGTCTGGTGGCCGAGGGCGAGTCACTGCTGTTCCCGGCGTCGGTGCGGCGGCTGGCCGCCGAATACGGCGACGGAGGAGGCAACCGGGCGGCCCGGGACACCCTGGAGCGGGCCCGGCTGACCGAGCGGGAGGCCGAGGTGCTGCGGCTGGTGGCGCGCGGAATGTCGAACGCGGAGATCGCCGCGCGGCTCGTCGTCGGCACGGAGACGGTCAAGACCCATGTCAGCGCGGTACTGGCGAAACTCGGGGCGCGCGACCGGACGCAGGCGGTGATCACGGCGTACGAGTCGGGGTTCGTCGCGCCGGGCTGAGACGGGCGTGACGTCATCGGTACCTGTTCGTCACTCGCAGGGGTCCCTCCTGCCGAGTACGATCCGCCCCACACGCGCACGAGCTGGGAGGACGGACGTTGGGGCAGCTGACCGGCGGGGATCCCTCGCTGTTGCGACGGATCAATTCCGCGGTGGTGCTGCACGCGCTGCGTGCCGCGGACTGCTCGACGCTCACGGAGATCACCCGCGTGACGGGGCTGTCCCGGCCGACCGTCGAGGGGGTCGTCGAGGATCTGATCCAGGCGGGGCTCGTCGTCGAGAAGGCGGCCGAGGAGGGTGCCGCCCGGCGGCAGGGGCGGCCCGCGCGGCGGTTCCGGTTCCGGGCGGAGGCCGGGCATCTGCTGGGCGTGGAGATCGGGTCGCATCGAGTGGCCGCGCTGCTGGCCGACCTGGACGGCCGGGTGCTGGGCGCGCAGGTCAAGGACGTCGACGAGAGCGCCCCGGCGGACGAGAGGCTGGAGCGGGTGCGGTCTGCGGTCGCCGAGCTGCTGCGCCGGGCGGGCGTGCCGCGCAGCTCCCTGCGGGCGGTGGGGGTCGCCACGCCCGGGATCGTCGAGGCGGACGGGACCGTGCGGCTGGGCACGGCGCTGCCCGAGTGGACGGGGCTGCGGCTGGGCGAGCGGCTGAGTCGTTCCTTCAGGTGTCCGGTGCTGGTGGAGAACGACGCCAACGCGGCGGCCGTGGCCGAGCACTGGAAGGGGGCTGCCACCGAGTCCGACGACGTCGTCTTCGTGCTGGCCGGGCTGAGTCCGGGCGCCGGCTCGCTGATCGGGGGGCGGCTGCACCGGGGGTACGGCGGGGCGGCCGGGGAGATCGGCGCGCTGCATCTGCTGGGGCGGGAGGTGACCCCTGAGACGCTGCTGTCCACGACGGACGAGCCGCTGCATCCGTTGGACGAGCAGGCGGTCGCGAAGGTGTTCGCGCAGGCGCGCGAGGGCGACCAGCGGGCCCGGGCCGCGGTGGACCGCTTCATCCAGCGGCTGGTGCACGACGTGGCCGCGCTGGTCCTGGCGCTCGACCCGGAGCTGGTCGTGGTCGGCGGCTGGGCGGCCGGTCTGGACGGCGTACTGGAGCCTCTGCGCCACGAGTTGGCGCGCTACTGTCTGCGGCCGCCGAGGGTGACCCTGTCACTGCTCGGAGAGGCGGCGGTGGCGACGGGGGCGCTGCGGCTCGCCCTCGACCACGTGGAGGAGCAGTTGTTCGCGGTGGAGGGGACGGTGACCGCGCGGCGGTGACCAGCCGTCACGGGTGAAGCGCGCCGCGCCCCGGAGGAGTTCCGGGGCGCGGGGACGTATCCCGTCGGCAGCCGTGCGCAGGCTGTTCGCAGAACGTCTCTGATTGGCTTGCCGGACCCGTGGGTTGCACAGGACCGGAGCGTGGACGTGCTGCTCCATGCCGCCAATCGTTTTCGTGTCCTGGTGTCGCCGGACAAGCCGCCGACCCGCGTGACACGTCCCTCCGGACGCTGGCCGGTCAAGCCGGTACAGCCCTGACCAGGGAGGATGCCCGACGTCTCCTGGGCGCCGGGCGGCCGCGTCACACTCTGCCACGAAGTGGCCACGAAATGCCCATCCGACTGTGAGCCTGCCGCACGGGGCCCGAGACGACGGGTTGGTCAGGACGCCTGCCGCTCCGGGCCGTGGTGTATCTCCACGCCGCCGGACGCGCCGAACGTCAGGCGGCATGTGTCAGCGCGATACGTGGCCACGGAGAGCGCCGCGGTGCGGCCCTCGGCGAAGAAGCGGGTGGTGACGACGAGGACGGGCGCGCCGGGGAGCCGGTCGAGTTCCTTGGCGTCGTCCGCGCGGGCCGAGCCCAGCTCCACGGCGCGGTCCTGGCCCTGTAGTTCCAGGTGCTGGAGCTCGCGCAGCACGGCACGCGCGCGTGCCGCCTCGGACGGGGCGTCGATCGCGGCGAGGTCGGGCACCGACGTCCGGGGGACGTAGAGCAGTTCCGCGGCGACGGGCTGGCCGTGCGAGACCCGCGAGCGGCGCACGATGTGCACGGCCTGGTCGCGGGCGGTCTCCAGGGCGGTGGCTACGGCCGCGGGCGGAGCCGCGAGTGTGCAGTCGACGGCCTGCCAGGCGTCGTCGCCCGTCCCCGGCCAGACCTGCTGTTCGGAGCCGACGGCGACGCCCATCCGCGGCGGCGCCACGGTGGTGCCGACGCCACGGCGGCGTTGCAGCCGGCCCTCCAGTTCGAGCTGCTCCAGCGCCTGACGGAGCGTCGCGCGGGCGACGCCGAAGCGGGCGGCCAGCTCACGCTCGTTGGGCAGGATCTCGCCCACCGTGAATTCGGAGTCGAGTGCCTCGCTGAGCACCGTCTTGAGATGCCAGTACTTCGGTTCCGGTACCGATTCCAGTTGCGTGGTCCCCACCCTGTCCTCCGCAATCGCCGTGGTCCGGCGGCGTTTTTCGCGCCCTTGTTTATTAAAGGTTGTTGTACTTCTCTGCGACCATAGGGCGGCCCCCACCCTTGGTCAAGACCAATCCTCCAACCCTCCGGGCGCCGCCGGGCGTCCGGGGGAAAGCGTTTACGGGGCGTTCGCACGGGCGCGCTTTCGTGACACTCCGGCAAAGTCCTGGTCGTGAAACGCGGGCTCCGAGGCCGGTCGGGAATTACCGTGACGAAGGTCTGATCCGACGAACGGGAGGTCGCTGTGCGGTACGCGGTGCTGGGTACGGGCGAGGTCGGTCGCACTTTGGGCGGAAAGCTGGTGGAGCTGGGGCACACGGTGGTCCTGGGTTCGCGCACGAAGGACAACCCGACAGCCCTCGAGTGGGCGCGGGGAGCGGGGAAGGGGGCGAGCGCCGGTACGTTCGCGGAGGCGGCCGCCACTGCCGAGGTGGTCGTGAACGCGGTGGCCGGGCGGGCGTCGCTGGCCGCGCTTGAGGCGGCCGGGGCGTCCCACCTCGACGGGAAGGTCGTGGTGGACGTCTCCAACCCACTCGCGTTCGAGGACGGAGAGGCGCGGCTGTCGCCCGTGGAGTCGGACAGCGTGGGCGAGCAGATCCAGCGGGCGTTTCCGCACGCGCGCGTGGTGAAGTCCCTCAACACCGTCAACTGTCAGGTGATGGTGGATCCCGCGCGCGTGCCGGGCGAGCACCAGATCTTCGTGTGCGGGGAGGACGCGGACGCCAAGGAACAGGTCACGGCGCTGCTCGGGGAGTTCGGCTGGCCGGCGGACCGGGTGCTCGACCTGGGCGGCATCCGGGCGGCGCGGAGCGTGGAGATGTGGCTGCCGCTGTGGCTGGACCTCATGCGGCGCTTCGGTCACGCGGACTTCAACCTGGAGCTGCGCAGAGCGCGTTGAGCAGGGCGAGGGGATGGCGATGGGCTGGCGATGGGCTCACGGTGTTCACCCGCCAGAGGGCTACCCGCCGGTAGTAATTGCTGACAAGCTGTCTAAGGCGTCCTGACTCAGGCGTCCGCCGGCCAGTCCAGACGAGGAGCTTCCGATGTCCGCCACCGTCTCCTTCGCGGTCCCCTCCCCCAGCGGCCCGCTGCCCGTCACCGTCTCCTACGCGCGCGCGGGAGAGGGCGAGCCGCTGCTCCTGCTGCACGGCATCGGTCATCACCGGCAGGCCTGGGACCCGGTGGTGGACATCCTGGCCGCCGAGCGCGAGGTGATCGCCGTGGACCTGCCCGGCTTCGGCGTCTCCCCGGCCCTGCCGGACGGGCTCGCCTACGACCTGCCCACGACGGCCGCGGTGTTCGGCGCGTTCTGCGAGGCGCTGGAGCTGGACCACCCCCATGTGGCCGGCAACTCCCTCGGCGGTCTGCTCGCCCTGGAACTCGGCCGGGAGAAGCTCGTACGGTCCGTCACCGCTCTGTCCCCGGCCGGGTTCTGGTCGGAGGCCGAGCGGCGCTACGCCTTCGGCGTCCTGATGACGATGCGGCAGATCTCCCGCCGGCTGCCGCTGCCTCTCGTCGAGCGGATGGCGCGCACGGCGGCCGGCCGTACGGCCCTCACCAGCACCATCTACGCCCGCCCGAGCCGCCGCTCACCCGAGGCCGTGGTCGCCGAGACGCTGGCCCTGGCACAGGCCACCGGGTTCGACCAGACCCTGCGGGCCGGCACCACCGTCCGGTTCACCGACGACATCCCCGAGATCCCGGTCACGGTCGGCTGGGGCACCCGCGACTGGCTGCTCGTGCGCCGTCAGGGCCTGCGCGCCAAGCAGGTCATCCCGGCCGCGCGCCTGGTGCGGCTGCCCGGCTGCGGTCACTGCCCGATGAACGACGACCCGGCGCTCGTCGCGCGCCTGATTCTCGACGCCGGCCGCTGAGACCCCCGGGGCACGGCTCAAGACCCCCGCGCCCAGGGCGACTCCGACCCCCACGAGGGCGCTGCCGACGGCCTGGGCGGGGCCGTATGAGCCCGTTCCGACGAGAGGGGCGGTGCCGGCCGCCGCGACCGGGATGAGGCCGGAGAAGAGGGTGGCGCGCTCGGCGCCGATCCGCTGCATGCCCATGTACCAGCACACGAAGCCGACGACGGTGACGACCGCCGCCTGCCACAGCAGCGCGGCGGCCTCCCCGCCCTCCGGCCGCCGCAGCCACCCGGCGCCGTCGGCCGGCAGGCCGATCGCGGCCGACTCGGCCGCGGCGAGCCCGCACACCGTGGCCGACAGCAACCGCGGACCCAGCGGCCGCAGGACGGGCACGGCCAGGACCGCGAAGCCGACTTCGCCGGCCAGCGCGCAGACCGAGCAGGCGATGCCCGCGCCGTCCGTACGGCCCCACCCCTGCACCGTGAACGCGCCGACGGCGACCAGCGACGCGCCGTACAGGACCGGACGCCGGGGCCGCCGTCCCTCCAGGAGCGGGACGACGACCGCCACGACGACGGGCGCGCAGCCCACGAAGACTCCGGGGACGGCGGGTTCCGCGGAGCGCTCGGCGGCCAGCACGGCCAGGTTGAAGCCGACCATCCCGACGGCCGCGAGCAGCGCGAGGCGTACCCACTGGCGGGGGGTGAGCGCGCGCAGCCGGACCCGGGCGCCGGCACCGGCCAGGGGGACGAGCAGCAGACAGGCGAGGCCGTAGCGCAGGGCCTGGCCGCCCGCGTACGGGTAGGCGCCGAGGACGCTGTTGGCGGTGAAGGATCCTCCGACGAGGACGCAGGCGAGCGCGGCGAGCAGGCACCCGCGCAGGGTGGTGGCGTTCATGGACGTGACGCTAGGAACGACGGCGGCCCGGTTTAAGGTCCACTTCCATGACGTCATCGGGGACCAATCCTGACGGCCCGTCCAGCACGTCCGGCGCATCCGGCACATCCGGCTCGGCGGCCTGGGAGGTGCTGCTGCCGGCCGCTTCCGCCCCGCCGCGCGCGCGTGGCCGTGCGCTTCAGGCCGCGCTGCGGGACGCGGTGCGCTCGGGGCGGCTCGCGCAGGGCACCCGGCTGCCGTCGAGCCGCGACCTCGCCGCCGACCTCGGGGTGTCACGCGGGCTGGTCACGGAGGCGTACGAGCAGTTGACGGCCGAGGGCTATCTGCGCAGCGGCCGGGGCGCCGGCACCTGGGTGGGCGGCGCCGTACGGGCGGCCCGGCCACGCGCGCGTGACCTCGCTCCGCGCTCCCCGGGTGCCCGGGCCGACTTCGTACCGGGGACACCGGACCTGTCACTGTTCCCGCGCGCCGCCTGGGCCGCCGCGCAACGGGCTGTGCTCGCCGAGCTGCCCCACCACGAGCTCGGCTATCCCGACCCGCGCGGGCTGCCCCGGCTGCGCACCGCCCTCGCCGGACTCCTCTCCCGCCGCCGGGGCGTGGTCGCCGACCCGGAGCGCCTCGTGGTCGTCTCGGGCGTGGCCCAGGCGACGGCGCTGCTCGGCCTCGCACTGCACGCGCGCGGGACGGACGCCGTCGGCGTCGAGGACCCCGGGAGCCCCCAGCACAGCTCCCTGTACGCGGCTGCGGGCGTCACCGCCGTACCCCTCCCGCTCGACGCCGAGGGGCCGGCCATGGACCCGCTCCGGTCGTCCGGCGTACGGGCCGTGGTGACGACGCCCGCGCACCAGTTCCCCACCGGCATCGCGTACTCCGCGCGGCGGCGCACCGAACTGCTCGACTGGGCACGGTCCGTGGACGGCTTCGTGCTGGAGGACGACTACGACGGCGACTTCCGCTACGACCGCGCTCCCGTGGGCGCGCTCCAGGGCCTGGACCCGGAGCGCGTGGCCTACACCGGGTCGGTCAGCAAGTCCCTCGCGCCGGGTCTGCGGCTGGGCTGGCTGCTCGTCCCCGAGGCGCTGGCCGAGGAGGTCGTCGAGCGCAAGCGGACGATGGACCTCGGCCATCCCACCCTCGACCAGGCGCTGTTCGCCCGGTTCGTGGAGCGCGGCGACTACGACCGTCAGCTGCGCCGCTGCCAGCGGGCCTACCGGGAGCGCCGGGACATCCTCGTGGGCGCGCTCCAGGATCACTTCCCCGGGGCGCGGGTGACGGGGATCGCGGCGGGACTGCACGTCATCGCCGAGCTTCCGGAGCGGTACGGGCCTCAGCGGACGTTTCTGGAACGGGCGGCCGCGGCCGGCGTCGAGGTGCGTGCGCTGAGCGAGTACGTACACGCGCGTGCCGAGGACGACGGGGCGGAGGTCCGTCTCGTCCTCGGCTACGCGCACGTGCCGCCCGCGCGCATCCGGGACGGGGTCCGGCTGATGAGGGAGGCCACCGGGCGGTGACGCGCGTCGGATCCCGTGGGCGCGCGGCCAGTTGTTCACCTGCGGTTTCCGTGTGCGCTGCGGCGCACCAGTAGTTGTGACTGTGCACGCCGGCCGGTTCCCGTCCCTGGAGGCCCTCTCATGTCACACCGTCCGTTTCCCGGGCGCCGCAGCGTCCTGCGCGGCTCGCTCGCCGCGTCCGCGGCCCTGACCCTGCCCGCCGCCCTCGGCGCGGCGCCCGCTTTCGCGCTGTCCGGGCGGCCCAGGGCCGGTTGGGGTGTGCAGACCGGGGACGTGACCTCCGACTCCGGGCTGGTGTGGGTGCGGTCCGACCGTCCGGCGCGGATGGTGGTCGAGACCGCGGCGACCGAGTCGTTCCGGGGGGCCCGCCACTGGCACGGTCCACTGCTCGGCACCGGTACGGACTTCACCGGCACGACCCGGCTGCACGGGCTGCCCGCGGGCGAGCAGATCCACTACCGGGTGCTGCTCGCCGACCCGGACGACCCGCGCCGCACCGGTGAGCCGGTGACCGGCACCTTCCGTACCGTGCCCCTCGGGCGCCGGCGCGGGGTGCGCTTCCTGTGGTCCGGGGACCTCGCGGGCCAGGGCTGGGGCATCAACCCCGACATCGGCGGCTACCGCATCTACGACGCGATGGCGGGGCTCGACCCCGACTTCTTCCTGTGCAGCGGCGACAACATCTACGCCGACGGCCCCATAACGGCGACGCAGGCGCTGCCCGACGGCAGCCTCTACCGGAACGTCACCACCGAGGAGAAGTCGAAGGTCGCCGAGACCCTCGCCGAGTTCCGCGGCAACTTCCGCTACAACCTGCTGGACGAGAACCTGCGCCGGTTCAACGCGCAGGTGCCGTCCATCATCCAGTGGGACGACCACGAGGTCCGCAACAACTGGTACCCGGGCGAGGTGATCGCCGACACCGACGCCCGCTACACGGAGAAGAGCGTCGACGTGCTCGCGGGGCGGGCCCGGCGGGCGTTCAGCGAGTACTTCCCGATCTCCACGCTGCGGCCGGGCGCCAAGGAGGGCCGCGTCCACCGGGTCATGCGGCACGGTCCGCTGCTCGACGTGTTCGTGCTCGACATGCGCACGTACCGCAACGCCAACTCGCCCGACGACCAGAGCGTGGACCCGCAGGGCATCCTCGGCGCCGAGCAGCTGGAGTGGCTCAAGCGGGAGCTGTCGCGGTCGCGGGCGGTGTGGAAGGTGATCGCCGCCGACATGCCGCTCGGCCTGGTGGTGCCCGACGGCACCGAGGGCAAGGCGAACATCGAGGCCGTGGCGCAGGGCGACCCGGGCGCGCCGCTCGGCCGTGAGCTGCAGATCGCCGAGCTGCTGCGGTTCGTCAAGCACCGGCGGATCACCGGCACGGTGTGGCTGACGGCCGACGTGCATCACACCTCGGCGCAGCACTACCAGCCGTCACGGGCCGCGTTCACCGACTTCGAGCCGTTCTGGGAGTTCGTCTCGGGACCGCTGAACGCGGGCGCCTTCCCGGCCAGCGCGCTCGACAACACCTTCGGCCCGGAGCGGGTGTTCGTGAAGGCGCCGACCGCCGCGAACGTGTCGCCGGCGGCGGGCTACCAGTTCTTCGGCGAGGTCGACATCGACGGCGACAGCGGCGAGTTGACGGTCCGTCTGCGTGAACAGGACGGCACCGTGCTGTTCACGCAGGTGCTCCAGCCGGGACGGGTCGGGCAGTAGTCCGGCGTCCCGTACTCTCGACACCACGTGCCGCGCATCGGCGTCATCCCCCGGTGCGCGGTGCGGTCGTGACAGGCGCGATGCGAAGTGTGCGCAGCGATCGTATATGAATTAACAAAACGGGCATTGGTAACCTTTACCCATCAGTCACAATGCGTTCGTGATCACGCAACACCGTTCCTCCACAGTGGCTGCATGACTCGAGACATGTCTGATGTGACGCGCGCGAAGCGCGGACGCCCTGTGCACCACTGGCGGCGGGACGTGGTGGAACTCGCCGCGCTCTTCACGGCCGTCGCGGTGGCCGACGGCGTGGCGAACCTGGTGGGGCACGGCCCCGACGGGCCGGCACTGCTGACCGTCTCCGCCGCCCTGCTCGTCGCCACGGCCGGGTTCCACACATGGTGGGCACGCCGCCACGGTCACGCGCCGCCGACGGGCGATACCGATACCCGGCCACGCTCCGGGGAGCCGCAGGCCGGGCCGTCCGAGCTCCCCTCCGGGGTCACCGAGGAGAGCGCCCTGTGGCGGATGCGGACGACCGTGAAGGACGCCCCGGGGTCGCTGGCCGCGCTGTGCGCGGCGCTCGCCGGCCACCGGGTGGACATCCTGAGCCTGCAGACGCACCCGCTGGGCGAGGACACGGTGGACGAGTTCCTGCTGCGCGCCCCGGCTTCCCTCGCGGCAGCCGAGATCACCCGCGCCGTCGCGCGGGCGGGCGGCTCGGGCACCTGGATCGAGCGGGCCGACGCCCACGATCTGGTGGACGCACCCACCCGAATCCTGGGCCTGGCCACCCGTACCGCCCTCGACGCGGCCGAACTGCCGCTCGCACTGAGGCAGTTGCTCGGCCGATGCACGATCCGCTCACTGCCCGCCGCGGCCGGGAGCGGCGGCCGGGGACCGCAGGGCGTACCCGTGGAGGGCGTGCTGGAGGAGACCGTGATGCGTCTGCGGGCGCCGGAAGGCGGAGTGATCACCGTGGAGCGGCCGTACCTGCCGTTCACTCCGACCGAGTTCGCACGCGCACGTGCCCTGGTGGAGCTCGACGCGCGGCTCGGGCCGCGGGTTCCGCTCGGCCAGGACGTGCTGACGCTGCCCGAGGGCAACGACATCACCGTGCGCCGGGCCGACACCGGTGACCTTCAGGCGGCGAAGGCGATGCAGGAGCGGTGCTCGGCGCGCACGCTGGGGATGCGCTACCACGGTCCCGTCGGCGACACCGACCGCTACCTCAACCACCTGCTCAGCCCCCGTTTCGGCCAGACCCTGGCCGTGCAGACACCGTCCGGCCGCATCGTCGGCCTCGGCCATCTGCTGTGGGACGGCGACGAGACGGAGGTCGCGCTGCTGATCGAGGACCAGTGGCAGCGCCGCGGCATCGGCTCCGAACTGCTCGGCCGACTGGTGGCGATGGCCGTCGAGGCGGGCTGCGAGAGCGTGTACGCGGTGACGCAGGCCTCCAACACCGGCATGGTCGCCGCCATGCGCGGCCTCGGCCTGCCCCTCGACTACCAGATCGAGGAGGGGACACTCGTGATCACCGCGCGTCTGGAGAAGAGCGCGGCGCGCGAGACGTCCCAGCGGTACGGGGAGCGCGTCACACGCGACTGACACGGAACGCGTGAAGGGCCCGGCGGGTGAACCGCCGGGCCTTCTTCACACCGTGACGGACGCCGCCACCGCCCCCGACGCCCCCAACGCCCCCAACGCCCCCGCGAGATCCCCCCACAGATCCTCGACGTCCTCCAGCCCGACCGACAGCCGCAGCAGCCGGTCGCTCACGCCCGCGCCCCTGCGCTCCTCCGCGTCCACGATGCGGTGGCTGATGGACGCCGGGTGCTGGATGAGCGTGTCGACGCTGCCGAGGCTGACGGCCGGGGTGATCAGGCGGACGCCCGCGATCACCTCGTGCGGATCGCCGTCCACCTCGAAGGCGATCATCGCGCCGCCGATGCGCGGATAGTGGACGCGGGCGACACGCGGGTCGGCGGCCAGTCGCCGGGCCAGTTCGGCGGCGGTCGCCGAAGCGGCCCGCACCCGCACCGGAAGCGTCGACAGGCCGCGCAGCAGCAGATAGCCGGCCAGCGGATGCAGTACGCCGCCGGTGGCGAATCGTATCTGCCGCAGCCGCCCGGCGAACTCCTCGTCGCAGGCCACCACGCCCCCCAGCACGTCCCCGTGGCCGCCCAGGTACTTGGTGGCGCTGTGCAGGACGAGTCGCGCGCCCTGCTCGGCGGGGCGTTGCAGCACGGGCGTGGCGAAGGTGTTGTCGGCGAGCAGCGGGACCGAACCGCAGGCGTGGGCGACGGCCCGCAGGTCGACCTCGGCGAGGGTCGGGTTGGCCGGCGACTCGACCATCACCAGGCCGGTGTCCGGGCGCAGCGCGTCGGCGATGCCCGCCGGGTCGGTCCAGGTGACCTCCGAGCCGAGCAGACCGGCCGTCAGCAGGTGGTCGCTGCAGCCGTAGAGGGGGCGTACGGCGACGACGTGCCGCAGGCCCATCGCGGAGCGCGCGAGCAGTACCGCGCTCAGCGCTGCCATCCCGCTCGCGAAGGCGACGGCGCCGTCGGTGCCCTCCAGCCGGGCGAGGGCCGTCTCGAAGCGGGCGACCGTCGGGTTGCCCAGCCGCCCGTAGACGGGCGTGCCGTCCGGCTCCGCTCCGGTGGCGGCGAACGCGTCGATGCGGGCGGCCTCTGCACGGCTGTCGTACGAGGGATAGGTGGTGGACAGGTCGATCGGCGGGGCGTGCAGGCCCTGCCGGGCCAGGTCGTCCCGCCCGGCGTGCACGGCCTCGGTGGCCAGTGCGCGGGGCGCTCCAGACGTACGTACACCGTTGTACGTGTGCGTGCTCGCAGCGGTTGAGTCCATGAACCGCAGGGTGAACATCGAACGGGTCACATGGTGCGAACACCGTGCTACGTTCGACCAATGGCCGAATCTGTCGTACTTGACCCGGTCGATCTCCAGCTGCTGCGGCTGCTGCAGAACGACGCCCGGACAACCTACCGGGACCTCGCGGCGCAGGTCGGCGTCGCGCCGTCGACGTGCCTGGACCGGGTGACGCGGCTGCGCCGCTCCGGCGTGATCCTCGGGCATCAGCTGCGGCTCGATCCGGCCAAGCTGGGGCGCGGCCTGCAGGCGCTGCTGTCCGTGCAGGTCAGGCCGCACCGACGGGAGCTGGTGGGGCCGTTCGTGGAGCGGATCCGGGCGCTGCCGGAGGCGCTGACCGTCTTCCACCTCACCGGGCCCGACGACTATCTCGTCCATGTCGCCGTCGCGGACATGGCGGATCTGCAGCGGCTGGTGCTCGACGAGTTCACGGCACGGCGGGAGGTGGCCCGCGTCGAGACGCGGCTGATCTTCCAGCAGTGGGAGTGCGGACCGCTGCTGCCGCCGACGGTTTCGGGACAAACGCCATGACGTGCGGCGCCGCCGCGTACGAGGATGGGGCGCATGTCACAGACCAACAGCCCGCTGCCCCGCGAGGTCGCCGACGCCTACGTCGACGATCTCATCGCCCTCGACCCGGTGACCGGTACCTACCTCGGCGTGCAGGAGAGTTCGAGCCGGCTGCCCGACCTCTCGCCCACCGGCCAGGAGGCGCTCGCGCGGCTCGCGCGGGACACCCTGGTGAAGCTCGACGAGGCGGAGCGCAGGCCCGGCGCGGACAGTGACATCGAGCGCCGGTGCGCGCGTCTGCTGCGCGAGCGCCTGACCGCGGAACTCGCTGTGCACGAGGCCGACGAGGGCCTGCGTTCGGTCGGCAACATGGGCACGCCCGCGCACCACGTGCGCGAGGTGTTCACCGTGACGCCCACGCAGACCGAGGAGGACTGGGCGGCGATCGCCGAGCGGCTGCGCGCGGTGCCGGCGGCCCTCGCGGGCTATCGGGAGTCCCTGGCCCTCGGCCTGGAGCGCAAGCTGTACGCGGCGCCGCGGCCCACCGCCACGTTCGTCGAACAGCTCACTCAGTGGTCGGACACGGACGGCGCGGGCCGCGGCTGGTTCGAGGACTTCGTGGCCTCCGGAACCGAGTCTCTGTCCGACGCACTGCCCGAGGCGCTGCGCGCCGAGCTGGACGAGGCGGCCCGCGCGGCGACCGCGGCGGTCGTGGAGCTGCGGGACTGGATGCGCGACGTGTACGCGCCGACGGCCGAGGGCGCGCCGAACACCGTCGGCCGGGAGCGGTACGCCCGCTGGTCGCGCTACTACAACGGCACCGACCTCGACCTCGACGAGGCGTACGCGTACGGCTGGGCTGAGTACCACCGGCTGCTCGCCGCGATGAAGGAGGAGGCCGAGAAGATCCTGCCGGGCGCGGACACGCCCTGGGTGGCGCTGGCCCACCTCGACGAGCACGGCAAGCACATCGAGGGCGTCGACGAGGTCCGCGACTGGTTGCAGGGCCTGATGGACCAGGCGATCGACGCGCTCGACGGCACCCACTTCGAACTCGCCGAGCGGGTACGGAAGGTGGAGTCGCGGATCGCCCCGGCCGGCAGTGCCGCCGCCCCCTACTACACGGCCCCGTCGGAGGACTTCTCGCGTCCGGGCCGTACCTGGCTGCCGACGATGGGGCAGACCCGCTTCCCGGTGTACGACCTCGTCTCCACCTGGTACCACGAGGGCGTCCCCGGCCATCACCTCCAGCTCGCGCAGTGGACGCACGTCGCCGCGGACCTCTCCCGCTACCAGGCCTCCATCGGGATGGTCAGCGCCAACGCCGAGGGCTGGGCGCTGTACGCGGAGCGGCTGATGGACGAGCTCGGCTTCCTCACGGACGCGGAGCAGCGGCTCGGCTACCTGGACGCGCAGATGATGCGGGCGGTCCGGGTCATCGTGGACATCGGCATGCACCTGGAGCTGGAGATCCCGGCGGACTCCCCGTTCCACCCGGGCGAGCGCTGGACTCCAGAGCTGGCCCAGGAGTTCTTCGGCGCGCACAGCAGCCGCCCGGCGGACTTCGTCGAGAGCGAGCTGACCCGCTACCTGACCATCCCCGGCCAGGCGATCGGCTACAAGCTCGGCGAACGGGCCTGGCTGCTGGGCCGGGAGAAGGCGCGCGAGCTCCACGGCGACGCCTTCGACCTCAAGTCCTGGCACATGGCGGCCCTTTCGCAGGGGTCGCTGGGGCTCGACGACCTGGTGGACGAGCTGGCGCGGCTCTGAGAAACGGTGCGGGCCGGAGGGCGGCGGAAATCCGCTGTCCTCCGGCCCGCGCGTACGCCACTCTCGTCTCTCATGAGCACGCCCCGAACCCTCTTCCTCTCCCCCCGCGTCACCGCGACCGGCCACGCCCTGGCGGACGCGGCACGGCGGCGCGGGGCACATGCCGAGACCCTGCGGGAGTGGCGCGTGCCCGAACCGTGGCGCCGGGCCGAGGGCGCCTCCCTGTACGCCGGTCCGCTGTTCGCGGACGCCGTGGCTCGGGAGTTGGGGCTCGGCCTGCTGGAGGCGCCAAAGGACTGGCTGGCCCGGCTGCCGCGCGAACTCACCCTGCGGGACATCGAGTTCAGCACGATCGCCCAGGCGTGGCGGCTGCGGCGCCCCGCGTTCGTGAAGCCCCCGAACGACAAGAGCTTCCCGGCCCGCGTCTACCCGGACGGCAGCGGGCTGCCGGGGCCGGACGCCGTCGACGGCACGGAACCGGTGCTGGTCAGCGACATCGTGACGTTCGCCGTGGAGTTCCGGCTGTTTCTGCTGGACGGCGAGGTGCGCACCGGCAGCCGGTACGCGACCCGGGGCGCCCTGGACGTCGCCCCGCTGGAGCGGGACCCGCGCCGCGCCGAGGTGCTGGCGTTCGCCGAGCGGCTGGCCGGGACGGGACTGCCGAGCGCCATCGTGGTGGACGTCGGTCTGGTCGACCGCTCCGGGTGGGCGGTCGTGGAGGCCAACGCCGCCTGGGCCAGCGGGCATTACGCGTGCGACGCGGACGCCGCGCTGGACGTCGTCCTGCACGCGGCACGCCCCGAGGGCGAGTTCGGGGAAGCGGACCGCCGTTTCCTGCGTCGGGCGCCGGAGGTGGTACGGGACTGACCGGTCGACTCGGCTGTCAGCAGCCGCAGTTCTCCGCGTCCACAGGAGCTGTGAGCGAGTCCGCGTCGCGCCGCTCGCGGGCCTCCCAGGTCTCGTACTCGAAGCCCTCACGCACCCAGTACTCGAAGCCGCCGAGCATCTCCTTGACCTGGTAGCCGAGTTCGGCAAGCGCGAGGGCGGCACGGGTGGCGCCGTTGCAGCCGGGGCCCCAGCAGTACGTCACGACGGGCATGTCTGGGTCGAGGAGTTGTTCGGCCTGCTCGGGGATGAGCGCGGTGGGCAGGTGGACGGCTCCCGGGATGTGCCCCTGGTCCCAGGACTCGGTGGAGCGGGAGTCCAGGACGACGAAGCCGGGGTCGCCGCCGGCGGCGAGGGCCGCGGCCACGTCGGAGACGTCGGCGTGGAAGACGAGGCTCGCCCGGAAGTGGGCGACGGCCTCGGCCGGGGCGGCCGGGCCGACCCGCAGGACGGGGTTGACGGTGGTCGTGACGGACATGACGGGACCTTCCGCAGCGGTTCTGACTGGTTTCCGACAACCAGAAATCTACGGCCGGTGATCCTCTCCTTGAAGGGGCATTCCACGGCATTGACCTTGTGCCGCCAGGGATTCCCCTGCAATCTTTCGCCCATGACCGCGTATTCCCCGGACGCCATCGACTGGCGCATTCTCGAGGTCCTCCAGCGCGAGGGCCGGGCCAGTTTCGCCGACCTGGCGCGTGCCGTGGCGATGTCGGCGAGCGCCGTCACCGAGCGGGTGCGGCGGCTGGAGGAGGCGGGCGTCATCCAGGGATACGCGGCCGTCGTGGACCCCGAGCGGCTGGGGCTGCCGATCCTGGCGTTCGTGCGGCTGCGCTATCCCCACGGCAACTACAAGCCGTTCCACGACCTGGTGGCCGTCACACCCGAGATCCTGGAGGCGCACCATGTGACGGGCGACGACTGCTTCGTGATCAAGGTCGCCGCCCGTTCGATGCGTCACCTGGAGGAGGTGTCGGGGAAGATCGGCGCGCTGGGGTCGGTCACCACCAGCGTCGTCTACTCCTCACCGCTGCCCCGGCGCCCGCTCGGTCACTGACCCCGCTGCCGTACCGCCGACCCCGATCTCCCCTTGACGACCTCCAGCTGCGCGTGGATCCGCCGCCGCAGGTCGGCGACGTGGCTGACGATGCCGACGCTGCGGTCGCGTTCCCGCAGCGAGTCGAGGACGTCGAGGACCTCGTCGAGGGTCTGGTCGTCGAGGCTGCCGAACCCCTCGTCGATGAAGAGGGTGTCGAGGCGGACCCCGCCCGCCTCGTCGGTGACGACGTCCGCCAGGCCGAGGGCGAGGGCGAGCGAGGCGAAGAACGTCTCGCCGCCCGACAGCGTGGCCGTGTCCCGCTCGCGCCCGGTCCAGGCGTCGACGACGTGCAGCCCGAGCCCGCTGCGCCCGCGTCCGGCACGGTCGTCGGAGTGGACGAGGGTGTAGCGCCCGGAGGACATGCGCTGCAGCCGTACGGTCGCGGCGGCGGCCACCTGTTCGAGGCGGGCCGCCAGGACGTACGCCTCCAGGCGCATCTTGCGCTCGTTGTCGGCGGAGGTACCGGCGGTGAGACCGGCCAGGCGGGCCACCCGGTCGTACTCCTCGCGCAGCGGGACGAGCCGGCGCACGCTGTCGGCCGCGCGCGCGGAGAGGCGGTCGAGTTCGGTGCAGCGGCGGGCGGCGGCGTCCTGGGCGGAGGCGGCCGCCCGGAGGCGTTCGGCCGCGTCGGCCGCCGACTGTTCCGCGGCGGCGAGGTCGACGGGCGGCCGCTGGGCGGCGGCCGCGGTGTCGGGTTCGGCGAGGACGGCGCGTACGGCTGCCTCCTCGGACTGCCAGGAGTCCAGCCGCCGTTGCAACTCGCGGTGGGCGGTGTCGTCGAGGAGGGCGTCGGCTGCGGCCTGCGGGGTGTCGAAGCCGGCCCGGAACGCGGCCTCGTCGAGGCGTCCGTCGGCCGCCTTGAGGCGCTCGGCGCTCTCCTCGGCGACGCGGGCGGTGTCGGCCGCGTCGGTGAGCAGCGCCGCCTGCCGCTCCAGTTGGGCGGCCCGCGCGGCGACGCTCTCCGCCGTTCCCCGGGCTTGTGCCAACTCCTCCTCCAGCGCGGCCCGTTCACGCTCCAGGCGCTCGCGGTGGCCCACGCGGGAGGCGGCCCGCACGGCGGCCTCGCGCTGCGCCGCCGTGCGGCGTTCGTGCTCCTGCTCGGCCTGGCGCAGCTCCTCGCGCGCGGGGTGCAGCGCGGAGGCGTCCCGCCGGGCCTGGGCGTAGGCCAGTTCCAACTCCTGGGCGTCGGCGGCGAGCCGGTCCGTGGGGGTGTCGCCCGCCTCGGCGGTGGCGGCGGCGAGCGCCTCTCGGACGAGGCCGAGCTTCTGTTCGTCCTCTGCGTGGCGTTCCTCGGCGCGCTGGTATGCGGTGAGTGCCTGCTCCTCGGCCTCGCGGTCGACGTGTCCGGCGACCTTGCGGGCGGGCGCCGGATGCTCGGTGGCGCCGCAGACGGCGCAGGGCTCACCGGCGACGAGGGTGGCGGCCAGTTCGGCGGCAATGCCGTTCAGGCGCTGTTCCTTGAGGTCGAGCCAGTGCGCGCGGGCCGTCTGCGCCCGCTCACCGAAGGTGAGGGCCGTGCGTTGGGCCGCCTCCAGGTCGCGGGCCAGCTCGTCGCGCAGCCGGGCCGCCTTCAGGCGCCGCTGAGCGGGCTCGCGTCGGCCGTCGAGCTGTTCCGCGCGGGTGGCGGCCTCCAGGGCGGACTCGATGCGGGCCTGGAGATCCGCGCGGACGGTCTCCCAACCAGCGAGCCAGGCCTCGGTCTCCGTCAGGACGTCCTCGTCGTCCCGCTCCCGCCGGTCCAGGTCGGCCCGCTCGGCGACCAGGTCGGCCAGCCGCCTCTCGTCCCGACGGGCCGACTCCAGCCCGCCCAGCTCCTCGGCGGCCCGGCGTGCGGCGGCGGCGAGCCCGGCGGCTCCGGCGTCCGCGAACCGCTCGGGGAGCCGGGCACGCGCGCGTGCCGCATGGGCGGACGCCTCGGTGTGCTCTGCGTCGGCGGCCTCGCGCAGCTCCAGCGTCGGCGCCACCGCCTCCGCCTTCCGCGCGCGCTCCATGCGCGCCTGCGCCTCCCGATGGGCGCCTGCCCGCTCCTGGAGCAGAGCGGCCCGCTCCCGCGCCTCGGCGAACCGCCGCTGCAACCGGGCCCGTTCCCGCACGTCCTCCAGGGCGCGCTCGGCGGCGGCCTGCGCGGACTCGGCGGCGAGGCGGCCGCAGTGGGCTGTCGTCAGCAGTTCGCGGGAGGTGCTGCGGGCGACGGCGGACGCGGCCAGCACCGCCTCGGCCAGCCCCGGCTCGCCCGGGGCGAGCTCGGGCAGCTCCATGGCGTCCCCGGCGACCTGCTGCATCCGGTGCGCGTCGGCGAGCAGCGCGGAGTCGCCCTCACGCACGCGTGCCTCGGTGGTGCGGCGGCGCTCGGCGAGCCGCTTCTCGACCTCGGCGAACCGCTGGGTGTCGAAGAGACGGCCCAGCAGCCGGCCACGTGCCTCCGCGTCGGCGCGCAGGAAGCGGGCGAAGTCGCCCTGGGGCAACAGCACGACCTGGCAGAACTGCTCACGGCTCATGCCGAGCAGCTGGGTGATCTCCTCGCCGATCTCCTGGTGGGAGCGGCTGAGGTCCTTCCAGGCGCCGGCCACGGGGTCGTACTCGCGCAGCCCGCTCTGGGCCTTCTCGACCGTGGTGCCGCTGCCGCGCTTCTTGGCGCGCTCATGGGGCGGCTGCCGGGTGATCTCCAACCGCCGTCCCGAGACGGTGAGTTCGAGGGTGACCTCGGTGCGGGTGCCGGGCGCGGCGTGGTCGCTGCGCAGGGCCAGGCCCTGGCCGCTCTGCCGGGCTCCGGGTACGGAGCCGTACAGCGCGTAGCAGACGGCGTCCAGGACCGAGGTCTTGCCGGCGCCCGTCGGCCCGTGCAGCAGGAAGAGCCCGGCGGCGGAGAGCGCGTCGAAGTCGACGGTCTGCGGGGCGCCGAAGGGGCCGAAGGCCGTCAGGTCGAGCCGGTGCAGCCTCACCGCGTCACCTCCCGTACCGCGTCGTCCGCGCGCACCGCGTCGAAGGCGTCCCGCAGCACGCCCTGCTCACGGGCGTCGGGCCCCGCCCCGCGCACGTGCGCCACGAAGTCCTCGGCGATCTCCTGGTCGCTGCGGTCGGCGAGGCGCCGGGCGTACGACACGTCCGGGTCGTCGGGGGCGCGCTCGGGGGCGAAGACGAGGCTGAGGGTGTGCGGGAAGCGCTCGGCGAGCCGGGCCATGGGGTCGGCCGGGCGGACGGCGTCGGTGAGCGTCGCCTCCACCCACGCGTCCTCGTGGCGCGCGAGCGCGGGATCGGCGAGCAGCCCTTCCAGGGGGCCGCGGATACGGGCCAGCGCGCGCGGCACCGGGCAGTCGATCCGCTCGGCGGTGACCTCCCCCTCGGCGTCGAGGTCGACGAGCCACATGGTCTTGCGGTGCTCGCTCTCCGAGAAGGAGTACGGGAGCGGGGAGCCGGAATAGCGGACGCGCCCGGTGATGGTCTGGCAGCCGTGCAGGTGCCCGAGTGCCGTGTAGTCGACGCCGTCGAAGACCCTCGCGGGCACGGAGGCGACCCCGCCGACGGTGATGTCCCGCTCGCTGTCGCTGGGCTCGCCGCCGGTGACGAAGGCGTGGGCGAGAACGACGGAACGCGTCCCCCTCGCGCGTGCGGCGAGGTCGGCGCGGACGCGGTCCATGGCGGCGGCGAGGACGCTCTCGTGGCCGCCCTTCTCCACGCCGAACTCGTCCTTCACCAGGGCGGGTTCGAGATAGGGCAGGCCGTAGAAGGCGACGTCGCCGAAGGCGTCCTGAAGGATCACCGGGGTCCCGGCCGCCGTCGGATCCGTCCGCAGGTGGATGCCCGCGCGCCCCATGAGGCCCGCGCCGACGCCGAGGCGGCGGGCCGAGTCGTGGTTGCCGGAGATCATCACCGTGGGCACGCCGAGGTCGGCGAGCCGGTGCAGGGCGTCGTCGAAGAGCTCCACCGCGGCGAGCGGGGGCACCGCGCGGTCGTACACGTCTCCGGACACGAGCACCGCGTCGACCTCGCGCTCGCGCACGGTCGTGACGAGGTGACCGATGAAATCGGTCTGGGCGCCGAGCATGCTCACCCGATGGAACGCCCGGCCGAGATGCCAGTCGGAAGTATGCAGAATTCTCAAGACGCTGCTCCGACCTGCATGTTTCCCCCTACTTCGCCCCTGGACACAGCACCGAACCAGCACGGCTCTCGCTCTCAGCACCGACCACGCTAACGCCTGTCAGTACCTGGTCCATCACGGACCTCGGTCTGCCACCGTCATCTGGCGTCACGCCTACGGTGAAACAGGCAGCGGGCCGGCACGCGGGCCCGGTCAGGGCGCTGACGGGCAAGATCCTCTGCACGCACAGGCACGAAGACCGTCCCACCGATGCCTACATTTCCGGCACACACACGGTTGCCGGAATAAAGAGGCCCCCATGCAGTTCGGTATTTTCTCGGTGGGGGACGTGACCCCCGATCCGACCAACGGCCGTACCCCGCCGGAGCACGAACGCATCAAGGCGATGGTCGCCATCGCGCTGAAGGCGGAGGAGGTCGGCCTGGACGTCTTCGCCACCGGTGAGCACCACAACCCGCCGTTCGTGCCGTCGTCCCCGACCACGATGCTCGGCTACATCGCCGCCCGTACCGAGAAGTTGATCCTTTCCACCGCCACGACGCTGATCACCACCAACGACCCGGTGAAGATCGCCGAGGACTACGCGATGCTCCAGCACCTGGCGGACGGGCGCGTCGACCTGATGATGGGCCGCGGCAACACCGGCCCGGTCTATCCCTGGTTCGGGCAGGACATCCGGCAGGGACTCCCGCTCGCGAAGGAGAACTACGCGCTGCTGCGGCGGCTGTGGCGTGAGGACGTCGTGAACTGGGAGGGCAAGTTCCGTACGCCCCTGCAGGGATTCACCTCCACGCCCCGCCCGCTGGACGGCGTACCGCCATTCGTCTGGCACGGCTCCATCCGCTCCCCGGAGATCGCCGACCTGGCGGCTTTCCATGGCGACGGCTTCTTTCACAACAATATTTTCTGGCCGGCCGAGCACACGAGGCGGATGGTCCAGCTGTACCGGCGGCGGTACGCGCACTACGGCCACGGCACGCCCAAGCAGGCGATCGTCGGGCTGGGGGGCCAGGTGTTCATGCGCAAGAACTCCCAGGACGCCGTACGGGAGTTCCGGCCGTACTTCGACAACGCGCCCGTGTACGGGCACGGGCCCTCGCTGGAGGAATTCACCGAGCAGACCCCGCTGACGGTGGGCTCTCCTCAGGAAGTCATCGAGCGGACGCTGTCCTTCCGCCAGATCGTCGGCGACTACCAGCGGCAGTTGTTCCTGATGGACCACGCGGGCCTGCCCCTGAAGACCGTCCTGGAACAGCTCGACCTGCTCGGCGAGGAGGTGGTGCCCGTACTGCGGAAGGAGTTCGCGATCGGTCGCTCGGCCGACGTGCCGGACGCGCCGACGCACGCGGCCGGCGTGGCCACCGCGGCGCCCTCGAAGGGAGACACGGCCGCATGAAGCTGGTAGTCGTGTCCGCGGGGCTGAGTACTCCGTCCTCGACGCGCCTGCTCGCGGACCGTCTCGCCGAGTCGGTCCTTGAGCAACTCGCCGCTCGGGGCCACGCCGTGGAGACCGTGGTCATCGAGCTGCGCGAACTGGCCGTCGCCATCGCCAACAACCTCGTGACCGGGTTCCCACCGCCGCAACTGGCCTCCGCTGTGGACGCGTTGACGAGTGCCGACGGTGTGATCACGGTGACGCCCGTGTTCTCCGCCTCCTACAGCGGGCTGTTCAAGTCCTTCTTCGACCTGATCGACCCGGACGCTCTCACCGGGAGGCCGGTCCTCGTCGCGGCGACGGGCGGTACGGCCCGCCACTCCCTGGTCCTGGAGCACGCCCTGCGCCCGCTCTTCTCCTACCTGCGCGCCGTCGTCGTCCCCACCGCGGTCTATGCGGCGTCCGAGGACTGGGGATCCGGCGGCGACGAGTACGCCGAGGGCCTGCCCGGACGCGTACGGCGGGCGGGCGGCGAGCTCGCCGCCCTCATGGCAGCCCGCCCGGTGAAGGCAGAGCCCGAGGATGACATCACCGCGCTGGAACGGCAGCTGTCCGACCTGCGCTTCGACTGAGGCGGCCAGGGCAACGGCGACCTGACCGCCCTGTGGCGCCTGCGCCCGGGCGGCGGCACCCCGGAGCGCATCGCCGCGCCGCCGGCCGCAGCCTGTCGGCGGCGCCTGCTTCACCGACAACGACGCCGACCTCCTGGCCGCCCGGACCACTCGCGGCCAGGAGCACGCCCGGGGCGGTGCCCGCCGGAACAGACCGCGAGAGGACATGTGATGGAGCAGCAGAACACAGAGCCACAGGCGTCGGCCGAGTTCGACCCCGCCGCGTTCCTGGTCGTCCCGGCCAGGACGTTCGAGGATCTGCGCATCGGCGAGGTCTTCCGGGCCCCCAGCCGCACACTGACGGACGCCCATGCCGCGGCCTTCCAGACGGTCTCCGCGGACAATCACCCGGTGCACTACGACGCCGAGTGGGCACGCAGGCACGGACACTCCGCGCCGGTGGTCCACGGCCTCCAGGTCCTGGCCTTCACCGCACCGGGCGCCACCCTGTTCCCGCACTTCATCGGCGAGGTGTTCATCAGCTTCCTCGAGGTGTCCTGCACCTTCCTGGCAGAGGTGCACTCCGGGGACACCCTCTACCCGGCGCTCACCGTCACCGGCCTGGAGCCGAAGGGCAGCGACGGCATCGTGGTCACAGCGGCCACCATCCACGACCAGCGCGGTCAACTCGTGCTGGCCGGACAGCACAAGTACCTGCTGCGGATTCAGTAGACCGTACGAAACGGCCGCCACCCCCGTCCCCCGGCAACGACCATCGGGCCGTTGCCGAGCTGCGGGCATCCATCGGCCCGGACCACCCGGGAGCCGGGCAGCAGAACTTCGCCGTCGTCCTGGCCAACGGCTCCCACCGCACCTGCACGGTGTACGGATTTCCGGGCGTGGCATTCGTCAACGGTGCCGGCGAGGCCGTCACACAGGCCCCCGAGCGGGCCACCGGGCAGGAGCAACGGATCGTGACGCTTGCTCCGGGAGCGAGCGCGTGGCCGGCACTGACCTTCACCAATCCGGCGATCTCCGGGGTCACCACCGTGACACCCGCGGCCGTACTCGTCACCCCGCCCGACGAGACGGAGTCGATCAGAGTCCGCTGGACCGGCGGAAAGGTCTCCGACACGGGTAAGGCGTCGGTGCCGCAAGTGAGTCCCGTCAGGCCGGGCGACGGCGGCTGACGCCGACGAACAGGATCACGCCTTGGGGTCTCGGGACCCGGGGGCGGTACGGGCACCCCGGCCCCGAAACGGCTGCCGCGGGCTCCAGCACCGGCCGAACCGGCTTCACGGCGTCGGACATGTCGATCTCCTGGAATTTCGCTGACGCACCGGTCCTTCCGGCGGAACGACCCGGATCACGTGCAAACGCACCGGTGCCGTTGCTCATCACGCCAAAACCGCGAACATGCGGTGATTGCCCGCGAGCGCACGACCGCTGTCCCCACAGCGCCCGGACGACGACGGCCGTACCCAAGTGACGTATGACGTGGGAATGCAAGTGCGCTGTGAGAATGAATCCAGTGCACGGACGGAACACCCGGGCACGCCGGCCGGTCCTAGCGTGTCATCGGCTGCCGCGGTTCGTCCGCTCGCGACCTGCCCCCGCCTCAAGGGGCAAGGCGAGCGTCGACGGACTTCATTCGGAGTCGATGCGAAGAATCGGGCACTCGCGCATTTCCGCGCTTCTTCTCGTCCGCCGATGTCGACCTGCGGACATCAAAGCCGTTCGTCCTTGAGGAGGTTGTCCAAGGTGTCAGCAATGCCGGTCGGCGGGCTCGTTCCCAGAGCCACCGACGATGCCGCGGAACTCGTCATCCGCAATGCGAAGATCCACACGGGAGATCCCGACCGCCCACAGGCCGAAGCGATGGCCGTTCACGCGGGCGTCATCACGGTCGTCGGCGACGACAAGGACGTGGCCCCTCACGTCGGCCCGGACACGAAGGTGGTCGACGCCCTCGGCCGTCGGATGATTCCCGGCCTCAACGACGCCCACCTGCACGTGATTCGAGGGGGCCTCAACTACGTACTCGAACTGCGCTGGGACGGCGTTCCCACCCTGCGCCAGGGCCTGGCGATGTTGCGTGAGCAAGCCGCTCGTACCCCGAAGGGCCAGTGGGTGCGGGTGGTGGGCGGGTGGTCGGCCGAGCAGTTCGCCGAACGGCGGCTGCCGACCGCAGCGGAGCTGAATGCCGCCGCCCCGGACACCCCGGTGTTCGTCCTGCACCTCTATCAGTCCGCGGTGCTCAACCGGGCGGCGCTCAAGGCCGTCGGATACGGCAAGGACACGCCCGACCCCAAGGGCGGGCAGATCGTGCGAGGCCGGGACGGGGAACCGACGGGCATGCTGCTGGCCGCGCCCAGCGCCCTCATCCTCTACTCGACCCTGGCCAAGGCGCCCGTGCTGGAGGGCGAGGACAAGAAGATTTCCACCCGCCATTTCCTGCGGGAACTGAACAGATTCGGACTGACGTCGGCGATCGACGCCGCCGGTGGGTTCCAGAACTTCCCCGACAACTACAGCACCGTCACGGAACTGGCCAGGGCCGGTCAGCTGTCGCTGCGTATCGCCTATCACCTTTTCCCGCAGACGCCGGGCCAGGAGATCGACGATCTCGCCCGCTGGATCGAAATGGCCCGCCCCGAGGACGGGGATGAATGGCTGCGCCTCAATGGCGCGGGCGAGAACCTCACCTGGGCGGCGGCGGATTTCGAGAACTTCGCCCAGCCCCGTCCGGAACTTCACCCCGACTACGACGCGCCATTCGAGAAGGCCGTACGCCTACTCATGGAGAACGGGTGGGGATTCAGGCTGCACGCCACCTACGACGAGACCATCCGCCGGGACCTCACCGTATTCGAGAAGCTCGCCGCGGAAGGACTCTTCCCGGCCGGAAACCGCTGGCTGTTCGACCATGCGGAGACCGTCTCCTCGGAGAGCCTCGACCGCGTCGCCGCCCTCGGCGGCGCCATGTCCGTACAGAACCGCCTGTCCTTCCAGGGCGAGGCATTCGTACGCCGGTACGGCCCCGGCGCCGCCGCGGATGCCCCGCCGGTCCGGGCCATGCTGGAGCGCGGGCTGACCGTCGGCGCCGGCACCGACGCCACCCGGGTCTCCACGTACAACCCGTGGGTCGCCCTGCACTGGCTGGTCAGCGGCCGCACCGTCGGCGATCTTGTCGTCCGTCCCCCGCACAACCGCGTCGACCGGCAGACCGCGCTGGCCATGTTCACCCGCGCCGGCGCCGCGCTGACCGGCGAGAGCGAGGTCAAGGGCGTACTGCGCCCGGGATGCTACGCGGACCTCGCGGTCCTGTCCGAGGACTACTTCACCGTGCCCGAGGCGGACATCCCGCACATCGAGGCGCTGCTGACCGTCACCGGCGGCCGCATCGTCTACGCCGCCGCCGAGTACGAGGGCCTCGACGAGGAACTGCCACCCATCGACCCGGCCTGGAGCCCGGTGGCGCACTTCGGCGGCTACCAGGCATCCCCCCGGACGGGTCTTCGGGGTGTCCGCCAGGCAGAGCTCCTCGGTCAGGCTGTCGCCGAGTCGGAGCAGCACCGCCAGTGGCGGGCCCGGCGCGGCCTCACCCCGGACACCGAGACCACGCCTTTCGACCCCTGCTTCCTCTGAACCCCCGGGAGGGGCCGGGCCCCGAGCCGCTCCTTCCGGGACACCACGTCACCGACTGCCGTCCGCCGGACGGTACTTGCCCGACGCGGACAGTCGTCCGCGCCACCACTCATGGAAGGTTCCTCTCATGGTCGACATCGCCGAGGTCACCGCGGCCCCCAGCCCCGACCTGCTGACCCCCGACAACTGCGCGGTGCTGTTCGTGGACCACCAGCCGCAGATGTTCTTCGGCACCGGCAGTGGTGACCGCACCTCGATCATCAACTCCACCCTGGGCCTGGCCAAGGCCGCCAGGGCGTTCGACGTCCCCGTCGTCCTGAGCACCGTGGCCGCCGAGTCGTTCTCCGGCCCGATCATGCCGCAGCTGGCAGCGGTCTTCCCCCACCAGAAGATCATCGACCGCAGCACGATGAACGCCTGGGAGGACCTCGCCTTCGTCGAGGCCGTCAAGGCCACCGGGCGCAAGAAGCTCGTCATCGCCGGTCTGTGGACCGAGGTCTGCGTCGTCCTGCCCGCGCTCTCCGCCCTCGCCCAGGGCTACGAGGTCTACGTGGTCACCGACGCGTCCGGCGGTGTCAGCCCGCAGGCCCACGAACACGCCGTCCAGCGCATGATCCAGGGCGGTGCCATTCCGGTGACCTGGGTGCAGGTGCTCCTGGAGCTCCAGCGCGACTGGGCCCGCACCGAGACGTACGCCGCCGTGGGCGACGTGGTCAAGGAGCACGGCGGCGCCTACGGCCTCGGGATGGTCTACGCACAGGCCGTCATCGGCGCCCACGCCGCCGGCTGATCACGCCGGTTCGCCCCGCAGTGACGATGTGAATCAGGAACAGGCAGGAACACGATGGACGCTGGGCTGCTGATCCTCAGGCTGGTGGTGGGTCTCCTCATCGCCGGCCACGGAGTGCAGAAGGTGAGCTTCCTCCTCGGAGGCCATGGGTTGGCGGGCGGAACCGAGGAGTTCCGCCGTGACGGCTTCCGCGGCGGCCGTCTGACCGCGCTCGTCGCGGGAGGCAGTCAGATCGGGGCCGGCCTGTTCCTGACCGTCGGACTGCTGACACCGCCGGCCGCCATGGCCGCGATGGGCGTGATGACGGTCGCGGGCACCGTCAAGTGGCCCAAGGGTCTATGGGTGCAGAACGACGGCTACGAGTACCCCTTGGTCCTCGTCGTCGTCTGCGCCGCCTTGGCCCTCACCGGGCCCGGGCGGTGGTCCCTCGACAACGCACTGGGAGTCACGCCGTGGCCGGTGTGGGTCGCCCTCGCTGCGATCGTGGCCGGCCCGGCAAGCGGACTGCTCACCCGCGCGGTGCTGCACCGCGCGCCCACCGCAGTGGAAAGGAAGCCGTATGCGCAGGCTGCTGAGTGACGCCGTCCGCACTCTCAAGCCGGGCGACGAGGACCCTCACGGTCCGCTGCCTCCCCTCATGCTGACCCTGACCGTGGTCACCGGCCTGGTCGACGCGGTGAGCTATCTGGTCCTGGGCCATGTCTTCGTCGCCAACATGACCGGCAACGTGGTCTTCCTGGGGTTCGCGCTCGCGGGCGCCCAGGGCCTGTCCGCGCTCGCCTCAGTGGTCTCGATGACCGCGTTCCTCGTCGGCGCCCTCACAGGGGGCAGGCTCGGTACCCGGTTCGCCACCCACCGCGGGTACCTGCTGCGGACGTCGACTGCCGTTCAGACGGTCCTGGTCGCGGTCGCCGCGGCGGTCGCCGCGGCGGCGGACGGCCGGGTCGGCACCGGCGTCCAGTACACCTTGATCGTGTTCCTGGGGCTCGCCATGGGCCTGCAGAACGCGGTCGCCCGGCGCCTCGGTGTCCCGGACCTCACCACCACCGTGCTGACCCTGACCCTGACGGGGCTGGCCGCGGACTCCACCCCGGCCGGCGGCGGGGCACCACGGCCCGGCCGCCGGATCCTGTCCGTACTGGCCATGCTCCTCGGAGCCCTCATCGGTGCCCAACTCCTCCTGCACAGCCACCTCGTCCTCACCCTGGTCCTCACTCTGCTGCTCCTCGCGGTCGCCTCCGTGACCATCCACCGTCTTTCAACCGCCGACGCCGCCTGGGCCCGGCCGCAGGCCTGAGACATCAACAGGCAGGGAGCAGTATGAGAGTCGCACCATCACCGCCGGGGCTCTCAGAGCCTTCAGCGTCTTCAGAGCCCTCAAAGCCGGATTCGCCCTGGGCACCGCTCGCGGCGCGCGTCTTCCGGGCGCTGTGGATCGCCCAGTTGGTCTCCAACATCGGCAGCTGGATGCAGACGGTCGGAGCCCAGTGGCTTCTGATCGGCGACAACGCGGCTCTGGTGACGCTCGTTCAGACGGCCTCCAGTCTTCCCATCGTGCTGCTGGCCCTGCCCTCCGGTGTGCTCGCCGACCGCTTCGACCGTCGTACGGTGCTGCTGGCCGCGCAGTTCACGATGCTCGCGGTCTCCTGTGCGCTGACGGTACTGGCCTTCATGGACGCCCTCACTCCGGTTCCGCTGCTCGCGCTCACCTTCCTTCTGGGCTGCGGCACCGCGCTGATGGGCCCGGCCTGGCAGGCGATCCAGCCGGAGCTGGTGGAACGCCGTCGGCTCCCCCAGGCGGCCGCGCTGGGCGCCGTGAACATGAACCTGGCCCGCGCCCTCGGACCCGCGCTCGGCGGGGTGGTGGTCGCGGCGGCGGGCGCGGGGTGGGTCTTCGCCTTCAACGCCGCCTCCTACCTCGGCATCGCGGGCGCCCTCATGCTGTGGCGCCGCCCCTTGGCCACCACCGGCGCCGCGGACGAGAAGCTGCTGGCCGCCCTGGACGCCGGTCGCCGCTATGTGTGGTACGCGCCGGGTGTCCGCCGAGTCCTTCTGCGCACGATTCTGTTCATCCCCGGCGGTGCCGCCCTGTGGTCACTGCTCCCGGTGATCGCGAGCCGCTCTCTCGGCCTCGGCTCGGACGGATACGGACTGCTCCTGGGCGCGGTCGGCGTGGGCGCCGTCGCGGGCGCCTTCGCGTTGCCGCGGGTCCGTCGCGGCCTCGGCGCCAACGGCACCCTCGCCGCAGGCGCCCTGGTCTTCGCCTGCGTCCTGGCAGTGCTGGCCACGGTACGGATTCCGTGGCTGGTGGCGGTCGCGCTGCTGCCCGCCGGTCTCGCCTGGATCGGCGTCCTGTCCACTCTCAACGCGGCCGTGCAGACACGTCTTCCGGGCTGGGTCAGGGCCCGCGGACTCGGCGTCTATCTCCTGGTCTTCCAGGGCGGTCAGGCCCTGACGGCACCCCTGTGGGGTGCCCTGGCCGACTGGCTGGGGCTCACCGCCGCCCTGCTGGCCGGCAGCGTCCTGATGCTGGTCAGCGCGGTCAGCGTGCGCCGGTGGCCGCTGCATGACGCCGCCGGCGTCGACCCGTCGTTGTCGGACCACTGGCCCACTCCGCCTCTGGTGTTCGAGCCCGGCCCGGCCGACGGCCCGGTGCTCGTCTCCGTCGCCTACCGGGTCGCCCCCGAGAACCACGCCCTCTTCACCGACGCCATGGGCCATGTCGCCCGTTCGCGACGGCGGACAGGAGCCCTCACCTGGGGCCTCTACCAGGACGGCAATGATCCGGAACGGTTCATCGAGAACTATCTGGTCGCGTCCTGGTCGGAACATCTCGCCCAGCACCACGACCGGCTCACGGCCACCGACCGCCGCCACGAGGAGCAGGCTCGCCGACTCCTCGTCCCGGACACCGCGCCAGAGGTGACCCATGCCCTCGACGCCGCGTCGGGACCCGTCGTACCGCATGCGGGCGACGCCGTCTCGGCCCAGGGGTTCACCCGCCTGCCGGAGGATTAGGGCGTGTCGTTCGGATCAGGTCGGACCGGGCCGCGGCGGCTGGTGCGGTGCATGGCAAGGCGGAGCGTCACCCGCGTACTGGGCGTACTCGGGTGACGCGACAACGCGGCGAGGTGCCGGGCGTCGCGGCCCGGGCTGATCCACACGACATCCCCTGGCCGGCGACGGCCGCGTTGATGATCGTCGTCGGGCCGACCGTCGCGCTCAAGGGGCGATCGACCGTCCGCGCACGAGATCGGTTCCGGCAGCGCACCGGCCCGCCGCCGGTTGCGCCGGGGCCTGTGGTGATGCTCCACCGTGGTCGGCCGGACAGCTCCTAGCCCAGTTCCGCGTCCAGCCACCGCAGTAGGTCGGGCGTCACCGGGTCGGTGATGTCGGCGAACTCGTCGTGCTTCCGAAGGTACTTGGCCACGTACGGGCACACGGGGACGATCCGCTTCCCCGAGTGGCGCACATCGGTGAGCGCCTGCTGGACCAGTTGCGCGGCCAGGCCCCGTCCGGCATGGGCCTCGTCGATCTCCGTATGGTAGAAGACGCGCTGGTCGTCATGGTCGCGGTACGAGGTCAGGCCTGCGCGCTCGCCGTCGACGAAGATCTCGTAACGGTGCCTCGCGTCGGCCCGCTCGACGACCGGTGCGGCGAATGACTGGCTCATGGGGGTTCCTTACGTTGTAGGTGGGTTGGTTTCGGTCACTCGTAGGATCGAAAGACCCAGGGATGCCGGGTGTGGCTCATGGGTTTCCGCCCGTTGGTGGCTTGAAAGGATTGGCCGCCCGGCATCCCGCGACGACTCGACCACTCATTGGGATGCGCGGCACAAGATCGCTTGGTAAGGACACGCTGGCGAGGTCGTCTGCTGGGCTGTGAACGGATACGACTTCGGAGGTGGCCGTGCCCGAACTGTGGGCTGGTACGGATGCGGGCAAAGCCGCGCATCACTGCACGGTGATCGACACCGACGGCACGCGGCGGCTGTCGCGGCGGGTGGACAACGACGAAACCGCGCTGCTCAAACTGATCGCTGATGTGCTGGAGTTGAGCGACGGCGATCCGGTGACCTGGGCGATCGACCTCAACGCCGGCGGGGCCGCGCTGCTGATCGCGCTGCTGACCGACAACGGCCAGCAGGTCCTCTACATCCCCGGCCGTACCGTCCACCACGCTTCCGGCTCCTACCGGGGCGACGGCAAGAGCGACGCCAAAGACGCCTTCGTCATCGCCGACCAGGCCCGCATGCGCCGCGATCTGGAGCCGCTGCACCGGGGCGACGGCATCGCCGTGGACCTGCGGATCCTCACCTCGCGGCGCCTGGACCTGGCCGCCGACCGCACCCGGGCGATCAACCGGCTGCGGGCCCAGATGCTGGAGTACTTCCCCGCCCTGGAACGCGCCTTCGACTACAAGACGTCCAAAGCGGCCCTGGTCCTGCTGACCCACTACCAGACGCCGGCCGCCCTCCGGCGGACCGGCGGAAACCGGCTCGCGACCTGGCTGAAGAACCGCAAGGTCCGCAACTACCAGCTCATCGCCGCCACCGCGGTGGAGGCCGCCGAGGCCCAGCACACCGCCGTCGCCGGGGAGAAGCTGGCCGCCACCATGGTGGCCAGGCTCGCGAGGGAGGTGATGGCCCTCGATGAGGAAATCGCCGAGACCGACGCCCTGATCGAGGGCCGGTTTCGCGACCACCCGCACGCCGAGGTCATCCTGAGCATGCCCGGCCTCGGCCCCGTCCTGGGCGCCGAGTTCATCGCCCACACCGGCGGCGACCTGAGCGTCTTCGCCAGCGCCGACCGCCTCGCCGGCGTCGCCGGCCTGGCCCCGGTCCCCAAGGACTCCGGGCGCATCAGCGGCAACATGCGCCGACCACGGCGCTACTGCCGCCGCCTGTTGCGGGTCTTCTACATGTCCGCCATGGTCGCCGCCCGCTCCTGCCCCGTCTCCAGAGCCTTCTACGAACGCAAGCGAGCCGAGGGCAAGGGCCACAAGCAGGCGATCATCGCCCTCGCGAGGCGCCGCCTGAACGTCCTGTGGGCCCTCATACGCGACGGCCGCCCCTTCGAGCTCGCAGCACCACAGACGCCCGTCGAGCTGGGCTGACACGCTCACAACGAGTCACCAACGCGGGTTGACAACTCCATTGGGAATCCTTTCGGAAGTCGGGTGATTCTCGGGGAGGTTCAGTGCTCGTTCCTGCCCCTCCCCCCCTGCGCGTGCGGCTGTCCGAGGTGCCGCCGGACACCAAGGGGTTCTTGCACTATGAGCGCCCGATGAGGTCGCGTGGTCCGGCGCCGTGCGTCGCAAGGCGCCGGAGAGCCCTTGATGGGGGTCCTCCCGCTCGAGCGCAGCCGAGAGCGGGGGAGGAACCACCAGGGCTTTTCGGCAACGCGGCGAGGTGCGGTGCCAGACCACGCGACCCGGGCGGGCACAGTGCAAGGACCCCTAAGGCTAGGGCGGTGGGACAGCCGCCCCGAGTCTCTGAGCGCACGGTTGTCGGCCCGAGAGCGCACGCCTGGGATCAAGCGGTGCGGCCGGTGCGCTCACGGGCACCACCGCATGCGCTGCTGGGCAACTCGCTCCGAGGTCCCGGACTACCGTCGTCTGCGTACGCACAGCACGGCACCCCAGGAGGCGCGCCATGACCACCGGTTCCAAGCCCACGAGCAGCCAACCGTGGCTGCATCAGAAGGGCGCGGTCATTCAGGAGTTCGGGACCGTCAAGCAGTTCCCGCTGGGGCTGTCGCACGACGCGCGCATGTACTCCTGCCAGCGCCTGAACAAGGTTCTCGCGGACACCCAGATCCTCTACGGCCTGTACAAGAAGCACCACTGGCTCCTGCGGGGCGCGACCTTCTACCAACTGCATCTCCTCCTGGACAAGCACGCGGGAGAACAGCTGGAACTCGTCGACACGATCGCCGAGCGGGTCCAGACCCTGGGCGGGGTCGCCGTGGGGGATTCCCGGCACGTCGCGGAGATCACGTCGATTCCGCGCCCGCCGGACGGCGTGGAGGAAGTCCCGGCCATGCTCTCGCGGTTGCTCGAGGCCCACGAGACCATCCTGGCGCAGGCCCACGACGCGGCTTCCCGGGCCGCCGAGCTGGGCGACGACGGCACCAATGACCTCCTGGTCTCCCAGGTGATCCGCACCGGCGAGCTGCAGGCCTGGTTCCTGGCCGAGCACCTGGTGGACACTCCCCTGGTCCGCACCTGAGCGGTGTTCCACGATGGCACGCGTGCCGGCGCCTTGGAGCTCGGCGTGACGGCACGCGTTCCATCGGGTCGCCAGGCGCGCTCCTCCGGCTCACTTGACGGCGTCGCCGGTGATCCCGGCGGTGACGTAGCGCTGAGCGACGACGAGCAGCACAGCCGCCGGGGCGGACGCCAGAACCGCGGTGGCCATGATGGCGTTCCACTGGTCGGTGTGAGCGCCGATGTATTCGTAGATGCCCAGGGTGATCGGCCGGACGGTCTCCGTGGTAGTGAGCGTGAGGGCGAAGAGGAAGTCGCTCCAGGTGAAGAGGAAGGTGAAGAGGGCGGCGGTGATCAACGAGTTGACGCTCACCGGGAGCACCACGGAGCGGAAGGTGCGCAGCCTCCCGGCGCCGTCCACGCGCGCGGCCTCGATGATCTCCCTGGGAATGGCCTGCATGAACGAACGCAGGATGATGATGGCGAAGGGGACCCCGGCGGTGGAGTCGGCGAGGACGAGTCCGAGATAGGAGTTCAGCAGTCCCAGGTCGTTGTAGGCGTTGTAGAGCGCGTTGGCAACGACGATGCCCGGCACCATCTGTGTGATCAGGACGCCGAAGAGTACGAGGGTGGTTCCTCGGGCGCGGAGGTGGGCCAGCGCGTAGGCCGCGGGCGCGGCGAGCCCGAGGCTGAGCGCCACGCTGCCGAGGGCCACGACGAGACTGGTGACGAGGTTGCGTCCTTGGTCGCGCAGTGCCGTGGCGTAACCGCCGAAGTCGGGGTGGAGGGGGAACCAGCCTCCCTGGAGTGTGTTGCCCGCCGGCTGCAGGGAGGCGTTCACCATCCAGTAGACGGGAAACAGCATCACCGCGAGCAGGATGATCCCGACGATCGTGGACGGCCGGCCACGGCTCGGTGCGCGCTTCACGGGATCCCCTCTCAGGTGTGCTGGGCGCGCCTGTGGACGCGCAGATAGACGAAGGCGAACGCGATCGAGATGGCGACGAGTACGTTGCTCATCGCTGCGCCGCGCCCGAACTCGAATCGCTGGAAGGACAGTTCGTAGGACTGGGTGGCGAGGGTCTCCGTGGCGTCAGCCGGTCCTCCGCCCGTCACTACGAGGATGAGGTCCAGCACTTTGACCGTGTAGACCACCCCCAGCACCAGGACGACGTTCACCACGGGGCGCAGCAGCGGCCAGGTGACATGGCGGAACAAGGCCACCGGGCCGGCGCCGTCCAGCTTCGCCGCCTCGTACAGATGTGCCGGGATGTCCTGCAGGCCGGTGTAGAGGATCGTGGTGTTGAAGGGGATGCCCACCCAGATGTTGACGAGGATCACCGACACGAGCGCCTCCGAGGTGCCGGTGAGCCAGGGGATGCCGGACGGCAGGAGTGGGAGCTCGCGCAGCGCGTCGTTGACGACTCCGCTGTCGGTGTCGAGCATCCACCTCCACGTCGTCGCGGAGACGACCAGCGGCAGCAGCCACGGCAACAGCAGGAGCGAGCGCAGAACGCCGCCGAGCGGGAAGCGGCGGTGGAAGAACAGGGCGAAGGCCAGGCCGAGCACGAACTGCCCGATGATCGAACCAGCGGTGAAAAGGACCGTGGTGAGCAGAGTCCTGGAGAACAGGTCCGACGACAGGATCTTCGCGTAGTTCTGCAGCCCCACGAACGGCGCGGCACCGGTGTAGAACGTCGTGGTCGTGTACTGCTGGAAGCTCATCACGACGTTCTTGACGAGCGGGTAGCCGAAGAAGAGCAGCAGGTACGTCACGGCGGGCACGAGGAACATCCACTGGGCGATCGGCTCCCAGAAGCGTGCCCGTGCGGTGCTCACTCGGAGGATCGGGGACTGGTCAGGAACCGGTCGCGATCTGCTGCGCATGCTCGAGTGCTTCCTCCGGTGTCTGCTCGCCCGTCAGCGCGGCCTGGATTGCGGTGTATATCCCGGTCGCCGCTTGGGGCCACTTGACGCCGAGTTCGCCGGTACGGGCTCGGGCTTCCTCCACACTCTTGACGAAGGCGGCCATCGAGGGGACCTGCTCGGCATACCGGGCCGCCACCGTGGTGCGGGAGGGCACGGTGAAGTTCTGCTTGGCCAGGGCGAGCATGTGCGAGGAGTCGTTCAGGCAGGCGAGAACCTGGGCGGCCTTCTCCTGCCGGGCCTTGGAAGCGGTCTGCGGGACCGTCCACACCTCACCGCCGAGCGGTGTGAGGAGGGTCTGCCCCTGTCTGCGGACGGGGATGGGGGCCACGCCCCAGTGCAGGTTCTCGGCCTTGTTCAGCGCGGAGATCCGCCAGGGGCCGTTGACCATCATGGCTGCCTTGCCGGCGACGAACTGGTCGTGGACATCGGCCTGGGTCCAGTTCAGCACCGACTTCGACATGGATCCGCTCTTGACCAGGTCGGCCCAGAGCTGGAGTGCCTGTGCGGCCTGCGGGGTGTTCAGCTGCTTCTCGTCCCCGCCGTTGGACCACAGGAACGGCAGGAACTGCCAGGTGCCCTCGAACGTGGCGTTCGCGTCGACGGCCATGCCGTAGCGCCCCGGGCGGGTCAGCTCGGCCGCCGCCGCCTTCAGCTCGTCCCAGGTCCTCGGCACGGCGACACCGGCCTCGGCGAGCATGTCCTTGTTGTAGATGAGGGCGATCGTGCTGACGGTGGGCGCCAGTCCGTACACCTTTGCCTGGTAGGTGCCGGCCGACAGGATGCCCGGGGTGAAGCCACTGGAGTCGACGCCGTACTGGTCCAGTGGTGCCAACGCGCCGGTCTGCGCGATCTGCTGCATGTCGGGGTTGTCCAGCATCAACAGGTCGGGAAGGGTGCGCGACGATGCCTGCTGCAGGACCTTGGGGACGAGCGACGCCCCCGGAACGCTTCTGTGCTCGACCGTGACGCCGACGGTCTTGCCGCAGGCGGTGAGCCGCTCGCCCCATTGGGCGTGTTCGGATGCGTCGGTGTAGTAGTCGAGCGCGGTGATGGAGGTCACCTTGCCTGTGGCGGATCCGGTTGCGGTTCCGCCGCCGCACCCGGCGGCCACCAGTGTCAGGGCGACGGTTGCGAACAGGGCCGTGATGCGTCGCGCCGACGGTCTGGCCGATGAGGTCATGGTGGCGCCTTCCCGAGTGATACCTGTTGCCGGAGTGTCGGTCTCGGGAGGTGAAGGCGGAACCCAAGGCGTCCCATGGCGACTCGCTCAGCCTGAGCCTGCGGGTGAAGGTCAAGCGCGCACGTCGCCGAGGAGACGGTCCATGCCGGTGTCTTCCCAGTCGAGCGGGGATATTACCCCATCAACTGCTCAGAAAGTATGTCGAAGTCCGTCGCCGAAACCGCGGCCAGAGCTCTGACCAGCAGCTTCCATGATCATCGCCGCCACGGCGCCGGGCTGTGGGAGAAGCACGGCGTGCGAACCGCCAGTACGTGTTCGGTGGCCGCCATGCGCTGTGCCATGAAGCGCTGAGCGGTGGGGCCGAGCATCCGGTCGGCGGCCGCGACGGCGTACCAGGACGGTCTGGAGGCCCATGCCGACGGGCCCGGCCTGGCGGTCAGCGCGCCCTGGGTGACCGGGCGTTGCGTCACGGCCGGCACATGGCTGACGCGCGGCGGCAGGTCCGCGGCGTACACCTGTGGGAACCGTTCCAAACGGATGCACAGCTCGCGTTCCGGGCCGGCGGGAAACGGGGGGAAAGCGGCGGCCGAGGTCGTGCCGGTCACCGGCGTGGGGGCGAAGCGGCAGGTACGCTCAGGCGTCGCCCAAGGTCAGCACCATGTTGGCAAGCTGAACCCGGGAGTTGACCGACAGCTTCCGGAAGACGGACGTCAGGTGAGTGTTGACCGTGTGCGGGGAGACGACGAGCGCGTCGGCGGCCGACCGGTTGGTGTGGCCCTCGGCGATGAGACGCGCGACGTTCTTCTCCGAGGACGTCAGCGCCTCCCATCCCTGGACGGGGCGTTGCCTGCTCGCTGCCCTGCGGCCACTGGCCCCTGCACCCTTCAGATCACGCTGTACGCGTGCCGCTGCGGCGTGTGCGCCTGACGCCGCGAACGCGGCATGGGCATCGGTCAGGGCCGCCACTGCCTGAGGTTTCCGGCCTGCCGCCAGGAGTGCCTGTCCGAGGTCTGCGCAGGCGGCCGCCCGGACCAGTGGGCGGGGGCTTGCCTTGAGCAGGATGACGGAACGTTCCAGCAGGGCGAGATCCTTGTTCACGAGCCCGCGGGCCTGCGCCGCGATGCCCGTGGCGGTGGGCACGGTCGGGTTGCGCTCGGCGTGGGCTTCGGCCTGGGCGGCCAGGTCCTCGGCGAGCCCGTGCTCAGCGCCTCGCAGGGCCATGCGTATCGCGGAGTCGACCCAGGTGCGCAGCAACCGCCAGCGCATGAAGGGACCTTCCTGCTGCACCTGCCGGATCTTCTCGATGGCAAGGCCGAGGTCCCCGTCGTCCTCGGCGAGGTCGGCTTCCAGGAAGCGGACGGCGGCCGTGTTGCCCGGGTTCGGCTTGGTCGCCAGTCTTTCCCGCGCTGCCGCCAGGTGCTGCCGCGCCGCTTGCCGGTCACCGCGCAGAAGGGCGATCCGGGAGCGGATCACGCGAGCGTTCACCTGCTGGACGGGCACCTGTACGTCGTCTTCCAGTCGCTCCATGGTCATGAAGTCCGCTTCGGCGTCGTCGAGCCTGCCCAGCCCCAGATGCTGCTGTCCCTGTGCCCACAGCAGCATTGCCTCACGCAGCGCCCCGGCATCGTCTGCCGACCGCAGAAGCAGCCGTTCGCCGGACTCGAAGTCGTCCAGGTGCTGGTACGCGACGATCTCCTCGGGAAGGAAAGCGGAATCGACCGCGCTGAGCGCGGTGAAGCGCTTCAGCGCGGTGGCGTTCTCCCCCGCGTTGAGCGCTGTCTCGCCGAGCCCGTACAGGGCCAGGACGTGCGCCTCTCGGTCACCGATCGCGATGGCGGCACGCAGCGCGTTCTCGCCTGTCTCACGCGCGGGGACCAGATCGTGGCTCCGGGACAGGGCCAGGGCGCGCAAGGCAACCAGCCGTGCCTCGACCTCCGGGGCGGCGCCCCCGACCGCTAGGGCCGTTTCGGCCCGGCGGCGCAACTCGTCGGCGAGATCCAGGTTCCACAGCGTCCCGCCGAGGGCCGCCTGCAGCCGGCCCAACGCCTCCAGGGGCGGCCGGCCGGCCAGCAGCCGGTCGCCGGTCGACAGCGCCTCTCGATTCCTGCCGGCCCGTGTCAGGCAGACGATCGCCTGCTCCCCCACGACGAACCTCGACGGCCGCGTGGCCGGTACCAGCTCCAGGGCGCGTGTCATGAGGTCGGCCGCGAGGCCCGGCGTGACCGGCAGTACGTCCTCAGCGGCTTGCCGCAGCAGCGCCACCGCGTCCTCGTCTCCCGGCAGGGCACCTCTGAGAATGTGCGACACCGCGTCGATCGGCTGGTGGCCCGCGGAGACAAGGTGGTTGGCGGCCTCCCGGTGCAGAGCCTTCCGGGCCGACGGCGGGATGTCGACGTAGACCGCCTGGCGCAGCAGATCGTGCCGGAAGACCAATTGGTCGCCGTCGTCGTCCAAGAGCCCGGCGCGCACCACCTCCTCGAGCGCGTCGACCAACAGGGCGGACGGTTGGCCGCAGAGCGCGGCAGCGTCCTGGAAGTGGAATCTGCGACCCAGCACCGCGCCCATCTGCAGGAAGCGCAGTGTGCCGGGTTGCAGGGACCCGAGTCTGCCGCGCACACCGACCACGAGCCCTGGGGGCACGGACTCACCCGAGCCGTCGGCCGTCCGAAGCCCGGCGAGCATCTCGACCGCCAGAAACGGGTTTCCGCCGGCTCCGTCGAGTAGCTCCCGTACCTGCTCGTCGACGGCCGCCCCCAGTGTGTCGCGGACCACTTGGCCGATGGCCGCGCCGGACAGGGGGCCCAAGGACACGGTGACCGTGGGGAGTTCCTCCCCCGCAGCCTCGACGATCTCCTCCGCCGGCCCCGGGAGGCCCTGTCGCCCGGTCAACATCCACAGGACCGGCGAGGGGCGCAAGCGGGTCGGAAGCTGTTTCAGGGCAAACCGGCTCAGAGGGTCGGCCCACTGCACGTCGTCCAGGGCGATCATCACCGGCACGCCGGCTGCTCTGGCTTCGATCGCCTCCGCGAGTCGCTCCACCAGCCAGATCCGCTGATCGTGACGGCGCGCGAGATCGGCGAAGGTGTCGCCGGACAGCAGCGGCTCGTCGCCTTGCAGGACGCAGGCCGCCAACGACGAGAGTGGCACGATGTGATGCAGCTCATCGGCCTTGCCGAGGCCGACCGAGAATCCCGCTGACCTGGCCCTGCCGACGGCCTCGGCAAGCAGCGTGGTCTTGCCGATGCCCGGCTCGCCCCGGATCAGGGTCAGCGCGCCGCTTCCGGTGCGGGCCACCGAGGCGATCAGTGTCTGCAGTTCCTCGAGCTCGGGCTCGCGGCCACGCAGACCGATCCGGGACAGCGATCCGCCTGACCTCGCCACTCGCGCCTCTCCTGCCGAACACCGGGTGTCCACTATGGCAAGAAGTCAGTGCATCCGGGCACAGGGGGCGAGTGACGCGGACCACGCCACTGTCTAGGGGCACGGCGGCGCGGAGCGACGGGAACGCCACTCGCCTCAGGCCGTCGCGGTCTCCAACACCCTTGGCACGCCACTCGGCGACAGAGACGTACGAGGCGCTCGCATCGAGGAGTCCCGCCACTCGGTGGGGGACATTCCATAGACATCCCGGAACACCCGGCTGAAGTGGGCGGCGCTGGTGAAACCCCACTGGCGAGCCACTGCGGCGATGGTCCGGCCCGCCGCCTCCCGGCGGGCAAGCTCACGTCGGCACTCCTGCAGCCGGCGACGCTGGATCCACCGGCTGACGGTGACGTCCTCGGTCTGGAACAGCTTGTGCAGGTAGCGTACGGACATCTGGTGGGCGCGGGCTATGGCGTCCGGCGTCAGGTCCGGATCGGCGAGGTGCCGGTCGATGTACCGCTGGATCCGTGGCAGAAGCACCTGGGGTGCGCCCGGTGTGTCACCCGCCTCCTGGTGAAGTCGCTCTCCGAGCAGGACGGTGAGGAGGTCGACGACGTGGCGGGCCAGTAGCTCACCGGTGGCCGACGGGTACGTTGCCGCCGTGTCCACCAGCTTGGCCAGAAACGGTGACAGCACCGAGCCCATCGTCGTGTCCGGGCCGATGGCTGTCGCGGTGAGCCGTTGCAGGTCGGACTCTCCCAGGCCCAGGAGCCGCCGTGGCAGGACAAGGGATTTCGTCTGGAACGGGTTGGGGAATTCCATCCGCAGCGGGCGTGCCATGTCGCAGATGACGATCTCCCCGGGACGCAGCTCGACCTCACGGGCGTCCTGCTCGAATCTGGCGACACCTCTGGCCAGAAGCGTGACGACCAGCTGCTGGTCTTCGCCCCGTGCGATGAGACGCGGAGTCCGCCGCGCCCCCAAGGGATCGCCCTCCACCGTGGCGACCTGCAGATGGCCCAGCCGGGACGTTCGGACGGATCCCGAGCAGACCTCGTCGGGGACGGTGACATCGACTGCGGCGAACGCGTGGGACAGGGCTGCGCGCCAGTACTCCAGCCTTTGGGGGGCGGGCGCCGAATGGGTGGAGTAAAGGGTGCCTGAGAGCTGCCTCCCGGACATCGGAATTGATGAATCCGGCGACATGTTCTCCACCCTTCGTCCGGTACGTTTCTGAACACCGTGCCAAAGGGCGTGCGTCGGCGCATCGCGTGAATCCGCTAGATCCGGGGTGCGGAACCGACTTGCCGCAGACGTGTACTCACGGTGTGCGGTCGCCAGGCAGTGGGAACGAGTACGGTCCCGCAGTCGAGTTCCACGAGTCGAGGATCGGCGACCGGCTCGCCCTCAACGCCCTGGGCCTCGTCACCGCACTCGTCAGGGAACTCCTGGCAGAGAAGAGCGGGCCGGAGGTGTCCGACACGGCGAGTCCTCGCAGCGAGACGCTGACCCGGATCAAGGAATTCGCCGAAGCGAACCTGATGGATCCCGACCTGTCACCCGAATCGATCGCGCTCGCGCACCGAATTTCCGTCCGTTGTCTGCACCAGCTCTTGGCGGAACGACGGTGCGACGGTGAGCCAGTGGGTGCGGCAGCGAAGGCTCGCCGCCAGTCGGCGAGAGCTGGGTCGGGCGTCGAGCCAGAGGCTGACCGTGGCGGCTGTGGCGCGCCGGTCGGGTTTCACCAGCCCGTCGCACTTCAGCCGGGTGTTCCGCGACGCCTGCGGTAGGTCCCCCTGTGAATGGCGGGCATGCACGTGGTCGACCCTGGAATCTCCGACAACCGAAGACCAGGTGCCCTGCCCGGGAAAGAGCATTTTGATCAGTGATGCCGCCTGATCCCGCTCGGTGGCCCGCTCGCTCGCCGTAGCCGCCACATGCCGTGGCGAGCGGGCCTGCTCGTCACTCGCTTCCCGCCATGAGTTCTGCCACGACGCGGTCCAGGTCGATGTGGACGCCCTCCGTGCCCGGCGGCACGACGATGGCGCTCTGGGCCAGGAACGCGGTGACCGCCGAAGCCGCGATGTCCAGCAGAGCGGCGCCCGCGGCGGACCTGACGACTATGCGCACCGAGTGCCGATGGCAGTGGTGCGGGGGTATCACCAGGACGTCTCCGACGCCCACCGGTCGATTCAATCCCTCCGACAGGAGGCTGCGGGCGAACACCCAGTCGACCGTGCCGGTCGGCGTCCCTCCGAGGGAGAGGCACACGGCGTAGGGGTCCGTCCTGTCGTAGCGCAACTCGGCGGGCAGTGGTACCGGTGGTTCGTCCGTGACGACGACATGCACCACGACCGCGTGGGTGACCGAGGTGCCATCGGCGGCACCGGAAAACGGCTGAGTCATTTCTTACCCCGATCGCAACTGTTCTGTGGGGGGCAGCGCCTACGCAAATGACCCTAAAGTCGTCAATGGAAGCAGCTTGTCGGGGAACGTACTGAGTGTTGCCCGTGAGAGCCCGGACCGCGGACTTCACGAATCGACGAGCCCCGCAGGGAGCACACCTACGGTGCGGGTCGCACGCCACTTGCTGGGGGACATCCCGTAGGCGGCCCGGAACACCCGGCTGAAGTGCGCGGCGCTGGTGAAACCCCACCGGTGTGCCACCGCGACGATGGTGCGATTCGCGGCCTCCCGACGCAGCAGATCCCGTCGGCACGCTTCCAGGCGACGGCTCTGGATCCAGCGGCTGACCGTGGTGTCCTCGGCCTCGAAGATCTTGTGCAGGTAGCGCACGGAGATGCGGTGAGCGCGGGCGATGACCTCCGGGGTCAGGTCGGGATCGGCGAGGTGCCGGCCGATGAACGCCCGGATCTGGTCGAGACGCCGCTGGACGGAGGAGCGCAGGCGCTCGGGGATCATGCCACGCGACAGCCGCGCCACCTGGTTCTCGATGATCACCGAATCCTCGTCACGGAGCCCGCCGAGCAGCTCCACCAGCAGCAACGGCCCGCCCTCCGCGCGGCCGGCGGCATGCAGAAGGCCGGGATCGGGAGCCGCGCCCAGTACGTCCTCGGCGATCTGGGCGACCGCCTCGTCCGTGAGCGGGCCGAGGCGCAGCTCGTACGCGCCTGCCTGCTGAAGTCGGTCCAGTGTCACTCGTACCGACGGTGTCCCTGACGGTGGGCAGGGCAACTGGTCGCCGTGGTCAGGGATCGGCGTCCTTCGTCCGGACGGGCGAAGGACGCCGACGAGACTCCTGGACGAACTAGCCGCGGCTGTCCGCCGCTTCCAGGGTGAGGGGGTGGGTGGCCAGCGGGGTCACCTGGATGTCCGCGTAGGGCCGGATGGGCAGGGAGGCCAGCACCTTCTCCAGCTCATCCGCGTCTGCGGCCGACCAGATGCCGACGTTGCCGCGCTGGCCGGGCATCCGCCAGATGTGCTTGAGGACGCCTGTGGCCATGAGTTCGTGCGCGTGCGCGTGCTCGCGCTTGACGACCTCGTCGCGTTCTTCGACCGGCAGCTCGTAGACGCGGGAACCGTCGAGGTGGATCATGAAATCCATGGAAGTCCTCCTTGGGTGAGTTGTTCGATGTGCCGCGCGGCGATGGGCGGTGTGATCCCAGCTGTCTCGTCCGTCAGCGGGTCTGCGGTCCATCGGGGTGGGCGGAGACGGCGTCGGCCTCGGTCTTTCTCGGCGCGAGCGCCGATGAGTCCACGTGCTGATGGCCGGCGGGCAGGAAGCGGACCACGCCCAGCGTCGTGGCCACCAGGAGGGCGGCCCCGATGATCAGGCTGATGCGCATGCCCGTCATGAAGTGGGCCGGGTCGGCGATCAGTGCGCCCAGGAGGGCCACGCCGATGGCTCCGCCGAACTGGCGGGCCGCGCTGAGGACTCCGGAGGCCAGGCCTGCCCGCTCGTGCGGGACCGATTCCAGCATCGCCGTCGTCAGGGGCGGGATCGCCAGACCTCCGCCGATGCCCAACGGGACAAGCAGCACCAGGAGCAGGGGAGTTGGGGTGTCCTCGGTGACGAAGAGCAGCCCGAGGATGCCCAGCGTCTGGATGATCTGGCCGATGATCAGCGGGAAGCGCGGCCCGTGGCGGTTGGTGAGCTTGCCCGCCAGTAGGTTGACCAGGGTGGTGAAGGCCGTCATCGGGATGAACATGAGGCCTGCCATCAGGGCCGAGGCGCCGCGGTGTTCCTGGAAGAAGATCGTGAAGACGAAGACCAGGCCGTAGTAGCCCAGGTTGAGGGCCAGGCCGGCGCTGGTGCACACGGCCACCGCGGGGTTGCGGAACATGGTCAGCGGTACCGCCGGGTTGCTCTGGTGGGACTCGGCGATCAGGAATACGGCTGCGGCGATGACCGCGACCGCGAATCCGGCGATGGTGGCCGGGTCCGTCCAGCCGCTGGAGCCTGCGTTGATCACCGCGAAGACCAGGGCCGCGAGGGCCAGGGCGGCCGTGATCTGGCCTGCCGGGTCCATCGGGGCCTGTCCGCGCGGGGATCGTGGAGCGCGGAGCATGCCGATGAGGGCGACGATGCCGACGGGGATGTTGATGAAGAAGATCCAGCGCCAGCCGAGACCGGTCGTCAGGGCTCCGCCGACGACCGGGCCCGCGGCGACGGCCGCCCCGCCGCCCGCCGTCCACCATGCGATGCCACGGGCGCGCAGCGACGGGTCGTCGTAGGCCTGGCGGACCAGGGCGAGCGAGGCCGGCATCATCACCGCTGCCCCTGCTCCCTGGATCGCCCGCGCGATGATGAGCACGTCGAGGCTGGGGGCGAGTCCGCAGAGCGCGGACATCAGGGTGAAGACGGACAGGCCGATCGTGAAGGCGCGGCTCGCGCCGATGCGGTCCGAGATCGCGCCCGCCGACAGCAGCAGCGCAGCGAAGAGCAGGGTGTACGCCGTCACCACCCACTGCAGCGCCGAGACCTGACCGTCCCACTGCGCGCCGATGCTCGGCAGCGCGACGTTCACCACCGTCGTGTCCAGCGTGATCACGAAGAACGCCAGACAGGCGACGAGGACGGTGGCATTGGGGCTCAGACTCGGCCGGACGTCAGCCGCCATTGCCCCGGAGGGAGTACCAGCGGCAGGTCGCCTGCTCACAGTGTCCTTTCGAAGTGGGCCCTCACCGAGTCCAGGGCCGGCGCCACTGTCGATTTCTGGTCGTAGAAATCAAACTGGGTACCCGTCGTCCACTGCAGTTCCTTGGAGGCCGTCAGCGCCTCGTGGAAGCGACGGGCGCCGTCCGGAACGGCGGCGTCCGGGCTGTGCAGCATGAACGTGGGGGCCGTGCACCGGGGGGCGACCGCGATGGGGTCGAAGGTCAGCCACTCCGGCCAGCTCATGACGGCGAACCGGTTGCCCCACTGCGGGATGGCACCCCGGTCATCGTTCAGGTAGTAGTCGAACGGCCCGTACATGGCGGCCCGTTCGTCGGTGTCGCTGGCCGCCGGAATGTAGTCGACCTCACCCGTCGACTCGTACTTCGCCCGGGCCGCCTCGCCCAGGGTCATCCGCTCGCGGATGCCGTCCGGGCCACCGTAGATGTCCTGGACCAGGGTCGCGTCGTGCAGCCATGGGGCCACCATGGCGACGGAGCGGATCTCCGGGTTGCGCGAGCCGGCGACCGCGATGTACCCGGCGCCGGCGCAGATGCCGAGCGCGCCGATCCGGGACGAGTCCACATCGGGCCGGGACTTCAGGTACTCGGCGGCGCTCACGATGTCCGCGATCTTGCGCTCCGGCGATTCGAAGTTCCGCGGATCGCCCTTGGACGTCCCGTATCCGCGGAAATCGAAGGCGAGAGCGGTCAGGCCCCGCTGAGCGAGTCCGGCGGCGTAGCGGCCCGCCATCTGTTCCTTGACCGTGAGCCACGAGCCGACCACGAGTACTGCGGGAGAGGCATCCCCCGCCGGCTGCGACGCCGGCCGGTAGAGGTCGCCGCGCAGCTCAACCCCTTCACTGGGGAGTGCCACCCCCTCGACACGCACATCACCGTTGGGGTTCATGGGTCTCCCTTCCAGGTCCTGCCAGCGCTCACTGCGCTCCGCGATGCATGGTAACCAAAGCACTTGACTCACTGTCAAGTCATGAGTCATTTTTCCTTGATCAAATATGACTGGCTTGTTGACATTCCATCCGTCGCGCAGTCACTCTCGATCGATCACCGAACAAGGAGTCGACTATGACGCAGGGTCAGCTCGCCCCGCCGCGCGACGCCCAGTCAGTGGGGCGCTACTTCCTGGACCGGATCGGCGATGGACAGCTCCAAGCCGCGTTCGCCTGCCTGGCCGACGACGTGGTGATGGAGATGCCGTTCGCCCCACCGGGCAGCCCGACCCGGCTGGAAGGGGCCGGCGCACTGCGCAGCCTGTACACGGGGGTCGTGGGCGCGGCCCTGTCCATCGAACTGCCGGTCAGCACCACTTGGCCGTTCGCCGACCCCGAGTGGGCGCTGGTCGAGTACACGGGCCGGATCGTGCAACCCGGCGGCCAGGAGTACACGAACGTCTACCACGGCCTGTTCCGGGTCGTGGACGGGAAGATCAAACTCTTCCGGGAGCTCTACGACACCTACCGGTTCGCCGAGCAGGTGCCCCTCGAAGCACGTCGGGCGATGTTCCCGACCACCGACGAGGGGTGAGCGGGATGCCCGAAGCCGCCACCCGTGCCGTCGGCGTGGGAGTCCCCCTGTCCGGAGCCTGGGCGACACCCGCCACCCAGGTGCGGGTCGCGCAGCAGGCCGAGGCGCTCGGCTACCGGTCCCTGTGGACCTTCACCCGCCTGCTCTTCCCGATGCAGAGCAACGATGCCGAGTGGTCGTCCGACTTCCAGCCGGCCTTCCACTACGGCGTGGCGGAACCGCTCATCACGCTCGGCTACCTGGCCGGCTGCACCGAGCGGATCCGGCTGGGCATATCCGTGCTCAACGCGCCGTTCTTCGCCCCCGCGGTGCTGGCCAAGCAGCTCATCCAGCTCGACCGGGTGTCGGACGGACGGCTCGACGCCGGTCTTGCCCAGGGCTGGTCCGAGGAGGAGTTCCGGGCTGTCGGCCTGCCCATGGAGCGGCGCGTGGCCCGCACTCTGGAGTACGTCGAGGTGCTCCGCCGGATGTGGGAGCAGGATCAGGCGGAATTCCGGGGCGAGTTCACCGAGCTGCCTCGCACCCTGGTCCGCCCTCGCCCCGTCCAGCCGGTCTTCCCCCTGCTGCTCGGCGGCTCCACCGAGAAGGCCTGGACGCGGGCGGGGCGCCTGGCCCAGGGCTGGGTCAGTCCGGGATTCGTCACCGTGGCGGAGGTCGCCGAGGCCGCGTCCGGGGTCCGCGCGGCCGCCGAACGCGCCGGCCGCTCCCCCGACGAGATGCGCATCGTCGTGCGGGCCACCGTCTTCCTCGGCCCCGAACTCGGTTCCGGGCGCGCCCCCTTCAACGGTTCGATCGGCCAGATCCGCTCGGACATCGAGCAGATGCACGACGCCGGAGCCACCGAGGTCTTCCTCGACTTCAACTTCGATCCGCAGATCGTCGGTCCCGACGCGGACCCCGCCGGCTCCCTCGGCCGGGTCGAGGACGCGCTCGGTGAACTCGCTCCCGTCGCGCTCCGCGCCGAACGGTGAGGCATACACCAGGAGACTTTGGAGACACCATGATCCGTGCGATTTCGCGGCTCGTCACGGGCTGCCGGCCCGACGGCACCTCGGTGGTCGAGGCGAGCGGGCCCCTCGCCCCGGTGACCGTGGGCGCGCTGCCCGGCGTCGAGTTCTATCAGGTCTGGGGACGCAACGACGCCCCGGCGATAGGCGACGGCGGCACCGAAGCGGCCTTCGTCCCCTACTTCCCCGGGGTCGGCGGGACCCGCTTCGTGGTCCTGCGCTGGCCCCCGGAGACCGGGCGGGGCCCGGAAGGCGATCCCGACGCGCTCTCCGCCGAGGTCGAGCAGGTCTTCCCCGGACTGCTCCAGACCCTGGCGCCGGACGAGAAGGGACACCACGCGACGGTCACCGTCGACATGTCGGTCATCCTCGAGGGCGAGCTCTGGCTCCAGCTGGAGGACGGCTCCGAGACCCGGCTGACGCCCGGCAGCTGCGTCGTCCTGCGCGGCAACCGGCACTCCTGGTCCAACCGCAGCGCCGAACCGGCCGTCATGGCCAGCGTCTTCATCGGTGCGAACGACAAGCTCCGCCAGGCCGGCTGACCCCCTTAGTACGCGCCTGCCCGGTCGGTGGAAGTGAGCCGGCCGGGCAGGCCCGCGTCGTTCAGGGCCTGCTGGTACGCGGCGGTCGACTCGGCGACGTATCCGTACTGCTGCCAGATGTCCGCGATCCGGCGCCACGCGGCGGCCGACGAGCGGGCCGGGGGCAGTTGGCGAAGCTGCTGTGCCGCGGCCCGGAGCGTCTCCTGCGCCTGCCGGCTCTCCCCCGCACCGAACTGGGCGTGCGCCAGCACGGCGCGGGCCTCGACCGACTCCCGGCGCGGCTCGTCGCGCAACAGCGCCAGCGCCATGGACGCGTGCTGCTGCGCTTCGGCGGCCCGGTCAAGACGCAGGCACGCCAGCGCGAGTCCGGTCTGCGCCGATGCCTGCTCGAGGGCCGTTCCGACGTCCACGAGCTGGGCGTGCGACTGCTCGAGCAGTTGATGGGCTCGCTCCGGGTCACCGGGATCGGAGCAGAGCAGCAGCGTCCCGTAGGCACCGCAGAGCAGGGCGTGGTGGCGCACATGGTCGCTCTCGGCCAGCAGCGCGCGTGCCCGCTCGGCCAGTGCGAGGGCCTCGTCGATCCGGCCCTGGGACTGCGCCACGAGAGCGGCGTTGCAGTAGGTCTCCCGCTGTGCGGTCCGGCCGCCGCGGTCGTCGGCGATCCTGATCAGGCGGTCGGCCACGAGGCGGGCCTTGGCCAGGTCGCCGCGGGTCCGGTAGCAGCCGACCAGCACGGCTCCGAGCTGGATGTGGTCGTCCGTGGCCTCGAGGCCGAGCTGGTCGAGGCGGCGCAGGGCCCGCTCGCCGATCTCGACGCTGAGGACCTGGTCGCCGAGAGCCTGGTGGCAGCGGCAGAGCGCCGTGGCCAACTGGCTCCATTCCGCCGATCCGGCAACGCACTCGGGGTCCTCGTACAGCAGGGTGAGGGCCTGGACCGCCGCCTCGAGGCGGCCGAGCTGCTCCAGGGCGAGCGCCTGGCCCAGGCGTGCCCGGCGCACGGTGGCCTCGGGCAGGACGGGCGCGGAGGCGAGGACCTCGCTGAAGGCCTGCAGCGCCTCCCCGTTCGCGCCGTTGTGCAAGGAGAGGTCGGCGAACGCCGCCTTGAGCTCCAACTCGCGTGTACGGGTGCCATCCTGACCCGTGAGCAGGTAGTCAGTGGTGCATCCGAGTCGCTCGGCGAGGAGAGCCACGACCGCCGCCGAGGGCGTCCGCTTGCCGGACTCGATCAGCGAGATGTAGCTCACCGAGACGTCGTCGCTGGCGAGGTCCTGTTGCTTGAGCCCCCGAGCACGGCGAAGTTCCCTGAGCCGTCGGCCGGTGCCTTCACCGTCTTCGGCGGTGCTGTCCACAATGTCTCCTCGGGGCCTGCTGGGGTGCTGTCGGCGGAGTGAGAGAAATTTTACAGGAAGTTTGACAACTGTCGCCATCGCCGGTGAAGGAAGTCACAACTTCTGCTCTGCCGCTGCCCGCGCACCGCGACTTCAGGATGTACAACGTCCCTTTTCACGGCCTCCCCCCGGCCTCGGCTAAGGTCACGCCGAGTGACCGCAGTGCACCGCATGAGGGATCTGAACTGGTCGCAGCCGCATGCGGGTTCGAGACAGGAGTGGGGCATGTTCCGACCGATGCGGCGTGCGGCCTTCTTCGACCTCACCCATCCGGAGCGCCCTGTGCACGAGGATGCGGCCCTTCGGAACGCGCTGGCGGACCACCGGGCCGAGGGGGACCTCGTCGTCCTGGTCGTGGACGCCCACCGGCGGTTGCCGGAGCGGCTGTCCGCCGAGGGGACCCTCTTGCGACTGCCCCCGTCCGCCACCTGCGACATGGACAAGTGCACGACGGTCGTCGAGGCGATGACCCGCCTGTGCATCGATCCGGCCAGCTGTTTCGGCTACGGGGATCTGTGCGCCGGGACGGGGCTGCTCAGTGTCGTCGGCAACCCGCGCGTCATTGCCTGCAGCGCGGACAGCAGCAGGCTTGCCCAGGAGCGGGGCTGGCCAGTCATCATGCAGCCTTCCGCTGTGTAGGGGTGCGGCGGCCGATGCCGTCGGCCCGAGTGTTGAAACTGCCGAAGCCCGTCAACGTCCACGGACCTCAGGAAGTCGCCATGCATGTGCAGCAGCCCGCTCATTCGTCCCGCATACGCGTCGATCTGCTCACCAAGGAATTCCCTCCGGAGATTTACGGAGGCGCCGGTGTCCATGTCGCGGAACTCGCCGGGGAATTGCGCGCGCTGGTCGATCTCGAGGTGCGCTGCTTCGGTTCGCCGCGCGACGCGCAGAACGTGACCGCCTACGCGGAACCCGAGCTGCCGGGAGAGCAGAACCCCGCCCTGCGCACCCTCGGTGTGAACGTCGAGATGGCCGCGGCATGCGCGGGCGCGGACCTGGTCCACAGCCACACCTGGTACGCCAACGGGGCCGGCCGGCTCGCGCAGGTGCTGCACGGCGTCCCCCATGTCGCCACCACCCACAGCCTCGAGCCGCTGCGCCCCTGGAAGGCCGAACAGTTGGGCGGCGGTTACGCGTTGTCGTTGCTGGTGGAGCGTTCGGCGCTGGAGAGCGCGGACGCGCTGATCGCCGTGTCGCACGGCATGCGCCAGGACATCCTCCGCGTCTATCCCGACGTGGATCCGGACCGGGTGCACGTGGTGCACAACGGCATCGACACCCGGGTCTACCGTCCCGACCACGGCACCGCGGCGCTCGAGCGGCACGGGGTGGACCCCGACCGGCCCATCGTGCTGTTCGTCGGCCGCGTCACCCGGCAGAAGGGGCTTCCCCAACTGCTGCGCGCGGCCTTCGAGTTGGATTCCCGGGCCCAGCTTGTGCTGTGCTGCGGGCAGCCGGACACCCCCGAGATCGGAGCCGAGACCGCGGCGCTGGTCGACGAGCTGCGCCGGGTGCGGGACGGGGTCGTACGGATCGACGGGATGCTCGACCGGACCTCCCTGTTGCAGTTCCTCACCCATGCGTCCGTGTTCGTCTGCCCGTCCCTCTACGAGCCGATGGGCATCGTGAATCTGGAGGCCATGGCCTGCAGCACAGCCGTCGTGGCCACCGCGACGGGCGGCATCCCGGAGGTCGTGGCGGACGGCGGGACGGGGCTCTTGGTGCCCATCGAGCAGGAGCAGGACGGCAGCGGCACCCCCCTGGACCCCCGGCGCTTCGCCGCCGACCTCGCGGCCGCGGTGAACCGGCTCCTCGCCGACCCCGACCACGCCGCCCGGCTCGGCGCGGCCGGCCTCGCGCGGGCGCAGAAGGAATTCGGCTGGGATGTGGCGGCACAGCGGGCGCACGCCGTCTACCGCTCCGTGCTGGATCGTCGGCCGCACGGTCCCCGTACCCCGACTTCATGATGTGTGTTTGATTTCGTTGACCCGACCACCACTTTCACCGATACCTTCACAGGCATGTCTCAAACGACTTCCGCGCACCAAGTAGAAGGCGTCCCGGAGCATTCGAGGCCCCCAATCGGCAACTCCCTGTTCGAGGGCGGGGCAATGAAATCCGGGGGGTCCGCTGCGTCATCCGTGGAGGCCTCCCCGAAAGGCGGGGCTCGAGTAACAACCCTGGAGTTGTTCTTCGATCTCGCGTTCGTCTTCAACTTCACGCAACTCGCCCGGGTGCTCAGCCGGGACATGACGCTGCGCGGAGTCGGTCGAGTACTGCTGATCTTCTGGCTCCTGTGGTGGATGTACGGCGGATACGCGTGGCTCACCAACCACCTTCCGCCGCACCGCAGGCACCACCGGATCCTGCTGCTGCTCGGCATGGCCTCCTTTCTGGTCATCGGCCTGGCCACGCCGAACGCCTTCGACGGCGACGGCGTCGCGTTCGGCATCGGGTATCTGCTCATCGTCACCGTGCACGCCGCGCTCTTCGCGTTCGGCGGCCCGGGAGCGGCCCGCAACATGCTGCGCATCGCGCCGTTCCACATGGTGGGCGCGCTCCTCATCATCTGCGCCGGCTTCCTCGACGGATGGATCATGTACGTGCTGTGGGCCTCGGCCGTCGGCCTGGAGGTCATCGCGCCGGTGCTGACGGGGGTGTCGGGCTTCGAGCTGAAACCGGGCCACTTCGTGGAACGGCACGGGCTGCTCATGATCATCGCGCTCGGGGACTCGTTCCTGGCGCTCGGCATCGGCACCGACGGCGGCCAGGCTGGGCCGTCGGTCGTGACCACGGCGGTCCTCATCTTCGTCATCCCGGCCGGCCTGTGGTGGGTGTACTTCGACGAGTCCGAGAAGGCCTGGCGGGCCGAACTCGCCCTGGAGCGCCAGGACGCGGTGAACCGCTCGCGCCTCGCGCTCGCCGCGTTCTTCTACGCCCACGTCCCGATGCTGCTCGGGCTGATCCTCATCGCCGCGGCCGTCAAGAAGACCATCGTGCACCCCTACGAACCCTTGGCCACGGCCCCGTCGATCGCGCTGGCCGGTGGTGTCGCGCTGTACCTCGGTGGCATCGCCTGGTTCCACGGGATTCTGAAGATCGGCCCACAGCGTTTCCACTTCACCGCCGCGCTGCTCGCCGTCCTGGCCGTTCCGGTGGGCCATGCCGGATCAGCGGTGGCCGAAGTCGTACTGCTTGGTGTCCTCATAGGCGCCGCCCTGCTCAGCGATCATCGCTGGACCAAGAAAATGGCACACCTCTATCACTGAAAGAAGAAGACTCCATGAGTTCTGTGGCCGACCGGCTTGACATCATCGAGACGTGCACCCGCATGGGCTGGTACATCGACCAGCGCGAGTGGGAATCGCTGGGGGACGTCTTCAGCGACGAGATCATGCTCGACTACACCAGCCTCAACGGCGGTGAACCGGGCCCCGTGTCCAAGAAGGACCTGATCGGCGCCTGGTCGGGGCTGCTCGGCCAGTTCGCCGCCACCCAGCACCTGCTCAGCAACTTCCTGGTCGACGTGCAGGGCGACAGCGCCGTCACGACCGCGATGTTCCAAGCGACGCACCGCATGCCCAACGAGCACGGCGGTCCGCTGTGGACACTCGCCGGCACCTACCGCATCGACCTGGAGCGGACGGCGGACGGCTGGCGGATCAACGGCATCGTGATGACGGCCACCTGGGCCGACGGCAACCAGCATCTGTTCGCCCGCGCCGCACAGGCTCAGTCCACCGATTCCTGAGCGGCGATATCAGAAAGTCGACCACCCATTTCTTGCTGGCTCCTGAGTTTCTCACTCAGGATTTTCCTGGGATTCCTTCCATTTCTAGGAGAGTTCATGAGCAACGCCACGGAAGAAACCAGGAAAGTCGTTCAGCGGTGGTTCGACGCACTGACATCGGGCGACTTCGAGACCGCCCTTGACGCACTCGCCGAGGACGTCGAGTGGATCAACTACACGCCGGTGCCCGGCTACAACGACGACATGAAGTGGATCGGCAGCTACCGCGGCCGGGACGCCGTCCTCGAAACCCTGAAGATCTTCACCGGTGCCGTGGACGTCCGCTTCGAGAAGTTGCTGAACCTGGTCGTCGACGGCGACCAGGCCGCGGGGGTCATCCACGAGATGTCCACCGTGCGGGGCACCGGCGTCGAGTTCGAGATCGAGTTCATCCAGTGGCTGACGGTGCGCGACGGCAAGATCTCGCGCTGGAAGTCCTACACGGACCCGTCACAGATCATCCGGGCCCTGCGGGGCGACGTGTCGGGGCAGGAGGCCGCCTGATGAGTGCCGAACTGATCGCCGCCGTACGCGACCGGGACACCGCACGGGTCACCGGCCTGCTCGCGGCCGGCGCCGACGCGAGCCACCGCGAGTCCGACACCGGCCTGACCGCCCTGATGATCGCGGCGGGCCAGGCGGACGCCGCCACGGTCCGTGCCCTGATCGACGGCGGCGCCGATGTGCTGACCGCCGACAGCCGGGCCGGCGCGACCGCGCTGCACAAGGCCTGCCAGGGCGGCAGCCTCGAGGTGGTGAAGGCGCTCGTCGAGGCCGGTTCCTTCGTGGACGCGGTGGCGCCCACCACCGGGCACACCGCCCTGATGGACGCCCTGTGGTACAAGTACCCGGACATCGCCGAGTACTTGCTGGCCCGGGGCACCGCGCTACAGGTCTACACGCACTACGGCTTCTCGCTCGAGCAGCACTTCGCGTACGAGCTGAACGTCAACACGTTCGGCAAGGACAAGCTGCTCAAGGCCGAGGAGCACCTCAACGCCCGCCGAGCCGGTGACGAGCGTGCGGTGGCCGAGCAGGAGCTGATGGCGGCAACCGCGGAGGGCGACACCGAGCGGGTGCGCAAGCTGCTCGCCGCCGGCGCCGCGGTCGACGAGCGCTCCCCCAACCTGAGCGGCTTCAACGACAGTCACACCCCGCTGCTCGTGGCCTGCCGCGACGGGCACGACGAAATCGTGCGGCTGCTGCTCGCGGCCGGTGCGGACGTGAACGCCGTCGAGCCCACCTTCGGCGCCGTGCCGCTGCACAAGGCCGTCTACAACGGGCACGCCGGCATCACCGCCGACCTGGTCCGCCAGGACGGCATCGACCTCGACTTCCAGGGCGCGACCAACGGCTACAGCCCGCTGCACGACGCGCTGTGGCACGGCTACGAGGACTGCGCACGCACGCTCGTCCAGGCCGGCGCCCGGCTCGACCTCATCGGCCACGACGGCAAGACGCCGCTCGACCTCGCCGCCGAGGTCTTCGGTGCCGACACCGCGCTCACCGAGCTGATCCGCTCGCGCGGCGCCCGCTGACCGCTCAGCCCTCAACACCCAACAGCCAGCCACAGACGCGGAGTTGAAGCATGCTGTTCTACGTCCAGATGAAGTGGAAGCACGAAGGACGCATCACCCTCGACGAGCTGTGGGAGCTCGAGCAGGACGAGGCGGCGCACGCCCAGGAGACGGTGGACTCCGGCTTCTGCGTGGGCATCTGGAAGGTCGCCGCGCAGAAGCGGGTCATCGCCATCATCGACTCACCGGACGCCGAGGAGCTCGACCGCACCGCTCTGGGCCGGCTCCCCATGCGGGAGTACCTGGAGTTCGAGACCGTCTGGCCGCTGCGCGACTACCTCGGCTTCGCCGAGGACGTCAAGCAGCGCTACAAGGTCTGACCACGGCGAGGAGTCCGAGTTCGTGAACCGGGAACTGGGCCGCACCGCCCTCGTCACGGGCGCCAGTCGCGGCATCGGTCTCGAGACCGTCCGCCAGCTGGATCTGGCCGGCCTCGACGTCGTGCTGGCCGCGCGTGATGTCGCGCGCGGCCGGGCCGCCGCGCGCTCGCTCGGCAGCCCGCGCATCCGAGTGGAGGAGCTGGATGTCACCGATGCCAAGAGCGTCGCGGACTGCTCCCGGCGGCTGGCCGACGACGGCGTCGACATCGACGTCCTGGTCAACAACGCCGGGATCTACCCGACCGACTCGTTCTTCTCGCTCGACGAGGACACCATGCGCCAGGCCCTGGACGTGAACCTCATGGGGGCGTTCCACGCCTGCCAGGCGTTCTGTCCCGGTATGGCGCGGCGCGGCTACGGCCGGGTGGTGAACGTGTCCTCCGGGCTCGGCGCCCTCACCGAGAACGTGCCGTCCCCGGCCGCGTACGGCATCTCCAAGGCCGCGCTCAACGCGCTGACCCTGGTGGTGTCCGCAGCGGTGCCGGGGACCGTCAAGGTCAACGCGGTCTGTCCGGGCTGGGTCCGGACCGACATGGGGGGCCGTGGGGCACCGACCGGTGTCGAGCAGGGGGCCGACACGGTGACCTGGCTGGCGCGCCTGCCGGACTCCGGGCCCACCGGGGGGTTCTTCCGCAACCGCAGAAAGATCGACTGGTGAGCGCGGCCCGGGTCGTCGCGGTGGTGGCGGCGGTGGTCGTTCTCGCCTTCGCCGTGACGGTCATGGCCAGCGACTATGCGCGTGCCGCGGCGCGGGAGGCCGTCCGCGACACCTCCGACGAGCACGACGGCGGCCCTGGCCGCGCTGGCCCCTGCCGTGCGCGGCTACATCGACGCTGTCGACTCCCGGGACGTGAACGCCCTGGTCACGGTCTTCGCACCGCAGGCGACCGTCGACGACACCGGGCGCAGCTTCCGCGGCCGCGCGGCGATCAGGGACTGGGTCGGCGACGAGGTGATCGGCGGCCGGCTCACCGTCCTGCGCACCACGCCCGGCCCCGAAGGCCCCACCATGATGCTGCACTTCGCCCCCGCGGGGTTCATGGCCGGTTTCCGGGCCCGCTGCACGTTCGACGTCGACCACGACGTGATCACCCGGATCACCTGCGCTACGCCTGACCCGCCATCACCCCGAGGAGACCGCCGTGCCGTACCGCCCCCTGATGTCCGCTCTCGCGCTGGCCGCCCTGCTGCTGGCCGGCTGCTCCGAGGGCTCCGAGCAGGCCGGCAGTCCGCCGGGTGCCACGCAGCAGGTGGTGACACCGGATCCGACGGCGGGGACGGCCGAGCAGGTCCCCGACGACACCGTGAACGAGGACCGGAAGGACACGGCAGTGGACCCCGCTGCCCAGGCCTACGTCGACGCCGTGGCCGCCAAGGACCTCGACGCGCTGGTGGACGCGTTCCATTCCGATGCCCAACTCATCGATGTGGGACGGGAGTTCACCGGTCACGGCGAGATCCGCGACTGGGCCCGCGACGAGGTCATCGGCGGCCGGCTCACCGTCTTGAAGAACACGCCCAAGAGCAACGGCACGACGCTGCTCGTGCGCTTCGCCCCCGGCGGCACCGGCGGATTCGAGGCCAACTACGAGTTCGACGTCCGCGACGGCCGGATAGCCAGGCTCAATCTGCAGTACGCCTGACCGCGCCTTCGCGCCCTGCTTTCCGTCCTCTTCCCAAGGAGTGGCTCTCCCATGAGTACCGCCACCGCATCGGGGCCCGGCGAGACCCGCAACAAACTCGCCCTGGGCGCCCTCGGCCTGGGCGCCTTCGCCATCGGCACCGCCGAACTGGTCATCGTCGGCGTCCTCAATCTCATCGCCGACGATCTGGACGTCTCACTGAGCACCGCGGGCCTGCTGGTCACCGCGTACGCGCTCGGCATCTCCATCGGCGGCCCGATCGTCACGGCGGCGACCATCAAGGTGCAGCGCCACACGCTCCTGTGCGCGGCGCTCGTCGTCTTCGTCCTGGGCAACCTGGCCGCGGTCTTCGCCGGGGTCTTCGGCCTGCTGGTCGTCGCGCGCGTGCTCTGCGGCGCGCTGCACGGCCTGTTCCTCGGCGCAGCTTCCGCCGTCGCCACCGGTCTGGTCGCCCCCGAGCACCGGGGCCAGGCCGTCGGCCTGGTCTTCGGCGGCATCTCCGTGTCGACCGTGTTCGGGGTGCCGCTCGGCACCCTGCTGGGCCAGAAGCTCGGCTGGCAGGCCACGTTCGCCGGGGTGGTCGTCCTCGGGGTCGTCGCCCTCGTCGTGATCATGATCTGGGTGCCGGCCGTCAGGAGCAGTGGCTCAGGCGGTCTCGGCGCCCAGGCCCAGCACGCCTTCCACCCCCGGGTGCTGGCCATGCTGGCGGCCCAAGTACTGCTCATGGGCTCGCAGTTCATTGCCTTCACGTATCTGGCGGCGTTCCTGGAGGACGTCACCGGCATCGACGGCGCCATGGTGAGCGTCTTCCTGATGATCTTCGGTGTGTTCAGTGCGATCGGTACGTTCGCGGGCGGTCGGTTCGCCGATGTCAACGCCTCGCGGACGCTGCTCGTGGGCAACGCCGTCCTGATCGTGGGCCTGCTCGGTCTGTACGTCTTCCGGGAGAGCCGGCCGATGGTCGGTGTGGCCCTGGCCCTCTGGGGCGTCGTCGGTTTCGGTGTCACCCCGGCGCTCCAGCTGCGCGTCATCTCGCTGGCCGGGGAGGGCGCCGACCTGGCCGCCACGCTGGGCGCGTCCGCCGCGAACGTGGGGGTCGCCTCGGGCGCCGCGGTCGGCGGCTGGGCCCTGGCCTCCTTCGGTATCGAGGACGTCCCGCTGACCGCGCTGGTCTTCGCGGTCGTCGCGCTGCCCGCGGTATGGGCCACCCGGTTCCTCAAGGTGCCTGCCGTCCAGGCCCCGGTGACCGGCTCCGTGACGGTTGAGGCGAGCGACAACACGCCTGTCTCCACCGGCAGTTGAACCGAGCCGCCACCGGCGGCGAAGTCCGTTGCCGCGGCGTTCTCGGGCGCCGCGGCAACGGGCTCGGTCGTTCAGATGCCGCTCACCTTGGCCACCGAGAACGGCAGGTCGAGGGTGGCGGAACCGAACTGTGAGCGCAGCAGGTGCAGGGATCCGCCCATGCGCAGGAGCGCCGTCGGGTGTTCGAGGGCCGGGTCGGTGAGGTGGCTCGTGACGGTCGCGGACGTGCGGTCCGCGGAGAGCGTGAGCCGGGTGATGGCGTCCGAGCCGAACTGGACGGCCCACAGCTGGGTCCTTCTCCCAGAGCAGGCCGTCGGCGGAGACGGGGCTGCCGCCGGCCACCGTCAGCTTGCGGATGCCGCCGGTGGCGGGCTCGAGCCGGAACAGGTCGCCGGAGGCCATGTCAGCGGTGATCAGGTAGGTGCCGGTCGCGTCCGATTCCGCCGTTCAGGGTGATGGCGCCCTCCGGGTGCGGGGCGATGACGCCGTTCAGGTCGAACCCGGTGGCCAGGGTGGTGGTGCCGCCCGAGGCGATGGAGTCCTCGATGGTGGTGGCGGGCAGGCGGTGGACGAGCTGGAGGAGCGAGTCGGTGACGTACCCGGTGCCGTCGGGCGTCAGGTCGATGTCTTCGAGCAGCGACGCGCCGGGGGCCGGGCCGACGAAGCGGACCAGGCGCGTGGCGTTCGCCGTGTCGTACACGTCACCCCGTTCGCGTCGTTGACCCAGAGCCGGCCGTGCCGGTCGACCTCGGTGCCCATGGCCTGGGTCCGTCCGTCCGTTCCCGAGGGCAAGAAGAACGGTGGCCTGCGTCTGGCCGGCGCGTGCGCGGTAGACCGCTCCGGTGGAGAACGAGGTGACGTAGAGGTCGCCGGTTCTCGGGTCGGTGGCCATGCTCTGCGGACAGGCCTGGTTGCCGGGCAGCGATGGCCCGGGCGACGGTCAGGGCCTGGGCGTCCGCGCGGGCGCCGGTGGCCGGTGCCGTGATCCCGACGGCGAGTGCACAGGCGAGGGCGAGCGCGCAGGCGGTGAACCCTCGGCGGGCAGGGGTGAGCTCCATGGGTCCTCTTTTCGGAACGACGCGCCCGCCGGGCGTGCCCCGGCTGGCGTCGAGGACCATATGGCTGGATCCGGACCCGAGTGGGTGCCCTCAAGGAGCCCCTCATGGTCAACGGATCGAAGAGGAACGAGGTCGACTGCCCTGTCAGGGAGGGCAGTCGAGCCCGGGATCACCCATGGGAAGACGGCGACTTCCGTACGTGATGGACGACGTTCCGCATGGTGGGGAGGGTTCCGCTTCGGCCACCGCGTCAGTCGGACGCCGCGGCCGAGGGCTCCGGCTCGGCCGGCCGGGGCGCCACGGACCGCCGTCCGGGAGTCACCCCGGGGTACTCCTTGCCGCGCCACAGGGTGATCCGCTGCGCGATCGGCTCCGTGAAGCGGGCCGCCAGGGGGCCCAGGACGACGAGCAGCAGGACGTACGCGGTGGCCATCGGGCCGAGGGAGGGATCGACCGCGCCGGCGGAGACCGCGAGTCCGGCGATGACGATGGAGAACTCGCCCCGCGCGACCAGGGCGCCGCCGGCCCGCCACCTGCCCCGCACTGCGATGCCGGAGCGCCGGGCCGCCCAGTACCCGGTGCCGATCTTCGTCAGCAGGGTGAGCACCGCCAGCACGAACGCGGGCGCCAGCACCGACGGGATGGTGCTGGGGTCGGTGCTCAGGCCGAAGAACACGAAGAACACCGCGGCGAACAGGTCCCGCAGCGGCATCAGCAGATGGTGGGTGTTCTCGGCCACCTCGCCGGACAGGGCGATCCCCACGAGGAACGCGCCCACCGCCGCCGAGACCTGCAGCTGCTGGGCGACCCCGGCGACGAGCAGCGTCGTGCCCAGGACGACGAGCAGCAGCTTCTCCGGGTCGTCGCTGGACACGAAGCGCGAGATGACCCGCCCGTAGCGCACCGCGACGAGCAGGACGGTGCCGACCGCGACGAGCGCGATGCCGAGCGTCAGGCCGCCCGCCAGCCAGCCCGAACCGGCCAGCACCGCCGTCAGGATGGGCAGGTAGAGCGCCATGGCGAGGTCTTCGAGGACGAGGATGCTGAGGATGACCGGGCTCTCCCGGTTGCCGAGCCGGCCCAGGTCGCCGAGCACCTTGGCGATGACGCCGGACGAGGAGACCCAGGTGACGCCGGCGAGCACCACGGCGGCCACCGGCCCCCAGCCGAGCAGCAGCGCGGCGGCGGCTCCGGGGATCGCGTTGAGCAGGAAGTCGACGCCTCCCGCAGGGGCGTGGGTCTTGAGGTGGCCCACGAGGTCGCCCGCTGTGTACTCCAGGCCGAGCATCAACAGCAGCAGGACGACGCCGATATCGGCGCCGACCTCGATGAACTCCTCGCTGCCGCCCAGCGGGACGATGCCGCCCGCGCCGAACAGGAGTCCTGCCAGCAGGTAGAGCGGGATCGGCGAGAACTTGAGCCGTACGGCGAAGCGGCCGAGCAGGCCGAGCGCGAGGACGACCGCACCGAACTCGATCAGAAAGGCCGCGGAGTGCACGTGATCAGCCCCGCTCAAGGATCTCGTGGGCGCCGTCCACGCCTTCCCGGGTGCCGATGACGATCACGATGTCGCCGCCGTGCAGGCGGAAGTCGGGTCCTGGCGAGGGGATCGCGTGGGACCGGCGCATGACGGCGACGATGGAGGCCCCGGTGTCGGTGCGCATCCTCGTCTCCCCCAGGGTGCGCCCGTTCCAGTAGGAGGTGCCGGTGATGGTGACCTGCTCGGCGAGGAGCCCGAAGTCGCTGGTGTGCAGCAGATTCGGGTTGTTGTGGCTGGGCAGCAGGGCGTCGGCGAGGGACAGGGCCTCCGCGCCGGTCAGCGGCAGCGAGAGGCCGCAGGAGTCCGGGTCGTCGTCGTGGTGCACGTTCAGGGTGCGGCTGCGGTCGCGGTGCGCGATCACCGACAGCGTGTCGTGGCGCCGCGTGGTGAGCTCGTACTGCACCCCGATGCCGGGCAACGGGGTGGTCCTCAGACGGGGAGCAGGCATGGTGTCCCTCCTTGGGCTGCGGGATGCGTCATTGCTTGCGGAACCACACGCCGCCCAGCGGCGGCAGGACCACGCTCGCGCCGGCCGGCAGGCCCTGGAGGGTTTCGGGAACGGCGTGGATGCGCCCGGGGTTGGTGACCCCGGAGCCGCCGTACTGCGCCGCGTCCGTGTTGAGGACCTCGGTCCAGTGGCCCGCCTCGGGCAGCGCCAGGCGGAAGTCGCGGCGCACCGTGGGCTGGAAGTGGAAGACGCACACCAGTGACTCGCCGCCCTCGCCGTGCCGCACGAAGGAGTACACGTTGTCCTCGGCGGCGTCCGCGTCGATCCAGCGAAAGCCCTCCGGCCGGGTGTCCAGGCTCCACAGTGCCGGGTCGTCGAGGTAGTGGCGGTTGAGGTCGCGCACCAGGTCGCGGACGGCGGTGTGCGAGCCGTGCCGGAGGATGGACCAGTCCGGGCCGCGGTCGTGGGACCATTCGGTGTCCTGGGCGAACTCCTGCCCCATGAAGAGGAGTTGCTTGCCGGGGAAGGCCCACATGAAGGCGAGGAAGGTGCGCAGGTTGGCCAGCTGCTGCCAGCGGTCGCCGGGCATCTTCGTCAGCAGCGACCCCTTGCCGTGCACCACTTCGTCATGGCTGATCGGCAGGGTGTATTTCTCCGCGTACGCGTACACCACCGGGAACGTCATGGAGTGGTGGTGGTACTGCCGGTGCACCGGGTCCTCGGCCATGTACGACAGCGAGTCGTGCATCCAGCCCATGTTCCACTTCAGGGCGAAGCCGAGCCCTGCGTGGTCGGTGCGCCGGGTGACGCCGTCCCAGGCCGTGGACTCCTCCGCAATGGTCAGCGCTCCGGGGCAGCGCCGGGGCACCGTGGCGTTCATCTCCTGGAGGAACTCCACCGCTTCCAGGTTCTCGCGGCCGCCGTACACGTTCGGCAGCCAGGTGCCGTCGGGGCGCGAGTAGTCGAGGTAGAGCATGGAGGCGACGGCGTCGACGCGCAGGCCGTCGATGTGGAACTCCTCGCACCAGTACACCGCGTTGGCGACGAGGAAGTTGCGCACCTCGTTGCGTCCGTAGTCGAAGACGAGCGTCCCCCAGTCGGGGTGCTCGCCGCGGCGCGGGTCCGGGTGTTCGTACAGCGCCGTCCCGTCGAAGCGGGCCAGGGCCCAGTCGTCCCTGGGGAAGTGGGCGGGGACCCAGTCCACGATGACGCCGATGCCCGCCCGGTGCAGCGCGTCGATGAGGGCCCGGAAGTCGTCGGGGCTGCCCAGGCCGGCCGCCGGGGCATAGTACGAGGTGACCTGGTAGCCCCAGGAGCCGCCGAACGGATGCTCCGCCACCGGCATGAACTCGACGTGCGTGAAGCCCAACGCCTTGACGTAGGCGGGCAGTTCGGTCGCGAGCTCGCGGTAGCCGAGGCCCGGCCGCCACGACCCCAGGTGCACCTCGTAGACGCTCATCGCGGCCCGGTCCACGGTGCGTTCGGCGCGCCCGGCCAGCCAGGCGTCGTCGCTCCAGGTGTGGCGGGAGCAAAAGACGATGGAGGCCGTGCCCGGTGCCGCCTGTGCCGAGGTGGCGAGGGGGTCCGCCTTCTGGATCCAGCGGCCGTCCGGGGTGAGGATCTCGTACTTGTAGCGGCAGCCCTCGCCGACGCCGGGGACGAACAGTTCCCACACTCCGCCGGCGCCGAGCGAGCGCATCGGGTGTGCTCTGCCGTCCCAGTGGTTGAAGTCGCCGACCAGGCGCACGGCACGGGCATTCGGCGCCCACACCGCGAACGCCGTACCGGCCACCGTGCCCCAACCGCACTCGTGCTCGCGCACCCGGGCCCCGAGCACCTGCCACAGCTGCTCGTGCCGGCCCTCGCGGATCAGGTGCAGGTCGAGTTCGCCGAGGGTGGGCAGGAAGCGGTAGGGATCGTCGTAGGCGTACACGTGGGTGCCGTAGTGGACGCGCACCCGGTAATCGGGCACGACCGTGCCCGGCAGCCGGCCTGCGAACACCCCCTCGCCCTGGTGCGCGAGTTCCGCCAGCGGCTCGCCCGACGGCGTGGTCAGCCACACCTCGTCGGCGAGCGGCCGCAGCACCCGCACGGTCACGCCCTGGGCGGCCGGGTGCGGGCCGAGCAGCGCGTGCGGATCGCTGAGGTCTCCCGTGGTGAGCCGCTCGAGGTGGGTGGCGGCCAGGGCCGTTGGGCGCTGTGCGGTGGTCACGACTGCGAAGTCCCGTCCGTGAGTATGTGGGCCACTCGATGCCGGGGGTCGAGGCGTACGTAGTTGTCGCGGCCCCAGCGGTAGTTCTCGCCCGACAGGGCGTCGCGCACCGCGAAGGTCTCGGAGCGCTCCAGGCCGAGTGCGGGCAGGTCGAGGGTGACCGTCGCCTCGCGCGTCTCGCGCGGGTCGAGGTTGAGCACCACGACAACCCAGTCGTCCCCCTCGCCCCCGCAGGCGCGCTTGGAGAAGCAGATCATCGCGTCGTTGTCGGTGCGGTGGAAGCGGAGGTTGCGCAGCTGGTGCAGGGCCGGGTGGGCCCGCCGGATGTCGTTGAGCGCACGGATCAGCGGGGCCAGGGAGTCGCCCGCAGTCTGAGCACCCGCCCAGTCGCGGGGGCGCAGCTGGTACTTCTCGGAGTCCAGGTACTCCTCGCTGCCTGGCCCCATGGGCACGTTCTCGTACAGCTCGTACCCGGCGTACACGCCCCAGGTGGGTCCTGCCGTCGCGGCGAGCACCGCGCGGGCCGCGAAGGCCGCCCTGCCGCCGTACTGGAGGTAGGCGTTGAGGATGTCGGGGGTGTTCACGAAGAGGTTGGGCCGCAGGTAGGCCGCGCTCTGTTCGCCGCCGAGGCCGGCCAGTTCGGAGAGGTAACTCTCCACCTCTTCCTTGGAGTTGCGCCAGGTGAAGTACGTGTACGACTGGTGGAAGCCCACGCGCGCCAGGGCGTGCAGCATAGCCGGGCGGGTGAACGCCTCGGCGAGGAAGAGCACATCGGGATCGCTCGCGTGCACCGCGGCGATCAGCCGTTCCCAGAAGGCGACGGGCTTGGTGTGCGGGTTGTCGACTCGGAAGATCCGGACGCCGTGGTCCATCCAGTGCCGCAGTATGCGCAGGCACTCCGTGTGCAGTCCGTCCGGATCGGTGTCGAAGTCGACGGGAAAGATGTCCTGGTACCTTTTCGGCGGGTTCTCGGCGAACGCGATCGAGCCGTCGGCGCGGCGTTGGAACCACTCGGGGTGCTCGGCGACCCAGGGATGGTCGGGTGAGCACTGGAGGGCGAAGTCCAGGGCGACTTCGAGGCCCAGTTCACCGGCGCGCGCCACGAAGTGGTCGAAGTCCTCCTGGGTGCCCAGGTCGGGGTGGATCGCGTCGTGTCCGCCGTCGGCCGATCCGATCGCCCAGGGTGAGCCGGGATCGTGCGGCCTTGCCTCGAGCGTGTTGCCCGCACCCTTGCGGTGGGTGGTGCCGATCGGGTGGACCGGGGGCAGATAGACCACGTCGAAGCCCATGTCGGCCACGGCCTCGAGGCGTTTGGCGGCGGTCCGCAGCGTGCCCGGCCGCGGCGGCTCGGCCACGCCGTCCACCGCGGCGGGGACGACGGCTCCCTCGGAGCGGGGGAAGAACTCGTACCAGGCTCCGTACAGGGCGCGTTCCCGGTCGACCCGCAGCGGCAGTTCCGGCGAGCGCGTGAGCAGCCTGCGCAGCGGGCGGGCGGTGAGCAGGGTGGCCACGGGAGCCGCGGTGACGGCGGCGAGCCGCTCCTCGGCGTCGAGGCGCCCGTCCCGCAGCCGCCCGGCCACGTCGGTGAGCCGCGCCGCCTCGTCGGCCGGGGCCGTGCCGGCCACCTCTTCGAGGAGCAACGCGCCTTCCTCCAGGACCAGTTCGGTGTCGATCCCGGCGGGCACCTTGATCTCGGCGGCGTGCCGCCAGGTCGCCCAGGGGTCGGTCCACGCCTCCACCCGGTAGGTCCAGTCGCCTTCCTCTGCGGCGGTGACCCACGCGGTGTAGCGGTCGGTGCCGGGGGCCACGAGGCGCATCGGGATCCAGTCGCCCGCACGGCCGTCGGGGTCGGTGAGCACGACGCCGGCGCCGACCGCGTCGTGCCCTTCCCTGAAGACGGTGGCCGAGACGGCGAACTCTTCGCCGGGTACGGCGCGGGCGGGGGTGCGGCCGCCGGCGCCGTCGTCGATCTGTGGCGCCACGTCCGCGATGGGGATGCGGCCCACACGTGCTTCGGCGGTCGGGCGCGTCGCGTCGCGCTGCATGGGCTTGCCCTCCATAGTGCTCGTGCCTCCTGGGTGGTGCGGGCGGCTGTTTCGGTCGGCGAATGCGGTCAGCGTCGGATCGCGGTGGTCCCGTTGCTGACCGCGGAGATGATCCGGCGGTATCCGGACACCAGCGGATGGTGCGGGTACGCCGTGGAGAACACCCGCTCCCCGGCGAGCTGCGCCATTTCGGGCGCGTACGGCAGGACCGTGGTGATGCGGGTGTTGTACGCGGTCTCCACCTCACCGAGCAGCCGGTCGCCCACGGCGCCGTCGGGGGCCATGTTCACGGCGATGCTCATGGCGCCGAACCCGAGCCGGCTCGCCAGGGCCGTGGTCTCCCTGGCGCCGGCGAGGTCCAGGCGGTCGGCCCGGGTCACGACGACGAGCGCGTCCGAACTCGCCATCGCGGTCACGGTCTCGTTGTTGAAGCCCGCGTGGGTGTCGAGCAGCAGCACGTCGAGCGCCAGGGTGTCGATGAGCCGGTCGAAGCCCTCGCGCAGCAGGCCCACGTCGTAGCCGCGGCCCATGATCTCGTTGACCCCCGTGGTCTGGCTCCTGGCCGGGACCAGGAAGAACCCGTCGTGCCCGACGGTCTGGTCGACGGCGTACGCCGCGTCCTCGATCTCGCAGCGGCCGATGAGGTAGTCGGTGAGCGAGCGCCGCGCGGGGACCGTCACGTCGCCGAACATCACGTCCAGCGCTGGTGTCTGGATGTCGGTGTCCACCAGAGCGACCCGCAGGCCCGAGGAGGCCAGCAGCAACCCGAGGTTGGCGGCCGTGCTGGATTTGCCGGTGCCCCCTCGGTAGGAGTGCACCGTGATGATCTGCGACATGTTCTCCACCTGACGGTCTTCGGGGGTCGGCCCTCCGGCCGGTGAGCGGTCAGTCGGCGGTCCCGGCCGGCGCCTGCCAGTGCACGGCCAGCATGGTGATGTCGTCGGACTGTTCGGCCTGGCCGACGAAGTCGCTCAGTGCGCCGTCCATGTGGTCGAGCAGTTCCTCGCCGCGCACGGTGGCCTCGGTCAGCTGCTCGACGAGGAGGTCCTCGCCGAAGAAGCGTCCGGTCTCGGAGCGGGCTTCGGTGACCCCGTCGGTGTAGATGAACAGGGTGTCCCCGGGGCCGATCTGGGTGTAGCCGAGCGAGAAGGTGCAGTCGGGCATGACGCCCACGACCGGCCCTGTCGGCTGGAGCAGCACCGGTTCGGCGCCGCTTCCGCTCACGAGGACGGGGGGATTGTGGCCGCCGTTGATGTAGACGAGGTTGCCGGTGACCGGGTCCAGGACGCCGAAGAACATGGTGGCGAAGTAGCCCTGCTTCATGTGGTTGCGAGTCAGATAGCTGTTGGTGCCCACGACCGCGTTCAGCAGCGGGGTGGCGCCCACGACCGGGATGGCCCGGGTGTGTTCGGCCCCGCCGGGCTCCTCCCCCATCAGGTCCGCCGCGATGAGGTTCTGCAGGCCGCTCTGTTCCGCGGTGTGCCGCAGCAGCGAGCGGATGAGCGCCATGAACAGGGCCGCGCCTACCCCCTTGTCGCACACGTCGGCCACGACGAGGGCGAGGCGGCGCCGGTTGACGAGTTCGAAGACGTCGTAGAAGTCGCCGGCCACCGTCCGTGCGGGCCGGAAGCGTACCCGGATGTCCCAGCCGTCGGGGCTGGGCAGCGAGTCCGGCAGGAACCCTAGCTGGATCTCCCGGCCTATCTCCAACTCCCGCTCGTAGCTGAGCAGTTCGGCGTGTGCGGCGACCTCCTCCAGGTTCCGGTTGTGCTCGGCGTGCTGATGGCAGTCGCGCAGCCGCGCCTCCACCAGGACGGGGTGGAACGGCGGGAGCAGATAGTCGGAGCCTGCGCGCACATGGCCGTCGAGGAGGTGCAGATCGTGTTCCGCGTACGCCACCACGGTGGGCTGCTGCCCCTCGTCGGCCAGCCGTCGGGCCACCGACCTGACGGTGTGGGGCGACAGCGTCGCGTTGGCGAGCAGTGCGGTCACCGCCGGCATCCGGCCGCGCGACGCCGCCAGCACGTCGCCCGGTGTGCAGGTGTGCGCCTCGGCGCCCACGGCGTCCAGCGCCTTGGCCAACCCCGCTGGGACGTCCCGCCGTTCATCCAGTATCAGGACTCTCGTCTGCGCCATCTCCGCCTCGTCTACTGAACTGTCGGCCGGCGCATCACGAGGGTGCTCACATTGCGCCCCGCGACGAGCTCGTACTCGAAGGTGTCCACCGCTGTGAACGCCAGGAAGACTCCCAGGCCGCCGATCTCCCGCTCCGCGAGCGGCACGTCGAGCGCGGGTGCCCGCATGCCCTGCCGCGGGTCGAACGCCGGGGCGTCGTCCTGGAAGCGGACCCAGACGTCGCCCGGGTCGATCCCGCCGTCCACGGTGATCTCGCCGGGTTCGCCGCGGTATCCGTGCAGGACGATGTTGGTGGCCAGTTCGTCGGCGGCGAGGCGCAGCCGGTACAGCGAACTCTCCGGAAGGCGGGCCTGCTTGCCGAGGCCCAGAACGAAGTCGGACACCGGCTCGAGCGAATCGATCGTCGCGGGAACACGGAGTGCGTTCGCCCTGCCGCACCCGGGCGCCTGCGCGACGCCCGCTGCCTTGGTGGCCCCTGCGGCCTCGAAGTCGAACGTCATCTCGGTGCGTCCCTTCAGGCGTCCACGAGATCGATGCTGTGGTCGAATCCGGCGAGCCGGATGGTCCGGGCCACCGGCTCGGACGCGCCCACGACGGCGATGCGCACCTCGTCGCCCATCTTCTGGCGGGCGACGACCAGGGAGCGCAGGCCGGCGCTGGAGAGGTAGCCGAGCTGCTCGGCGCGGATGACCAGTTCGACGGCGCCGGCGCCGGCCGCCTGGCTGACGGTGTCGTGGAACTCCCCTGCCGTCGAGGCGTCCAGCTCCCCCGAGAGTTCGATGGTGGCGACCTTGTCGTTGATCCTCAGCCGCACGTCGAAAGCCACGATGGTTCTCCTTCTGGGTCAGGCGGTCGTCGGATGGGCCGCGCGTCCCACGAGGACGACCGCGGAGTGGGCTCCCAGGTGGAAACGCCCGGGGTGCTTCAGCTCCGGTTCGCCGCCGACGGGATGGACGGCGGTGCCGGTGTCGGCGAAGAGGTGCCAGCGCTGCCCGTCGGGCAGGGCGGGCAGCTCCAGGTCGTGCGCCTCCCAGTGCGCGTTCACGGCGACGTACACGTGGTCGTCGGCCACGGTGCCGCCCTTGGCGTGCCGGCCGCACCGCATCATCGCGAGCACCCGGCCGTGGTCGGCCCAGTCCGGCGCCCAGGCTCCGACGCCGTGCCAGCTGACATCGGGGTAGCCGCTGCCGACCCGGTCCGTGCCGGTGGGGTGGTCGCTGGTGCGCAGGACCGGGTGGGCGTGCCGGAAGGCGATCAACTTCCTGCTGAAATCCAGGAGTTCGGCGTTGGTCTCGACACGTCCCCAGTCGAACCAGGACAGTTCGTTGTCCTGGCAGTAGGTGTTGTTGTTGCCGAGCTGGGTGCGGCCGACCTCGTCGCCGGCCAGGATCATCGGAATGCCCTGGCTGGTGAGCAGGATGGTCAGCAGGTTCTTCATCTGCCGCATCCGCAGCTCGCGGACGTGCGCCAAGGCGCTGGGCCCCTCCTCCCCGCAGTTCCAGCTGTTGTTGTCACTTGCCCCGTCGTTGTTGTTCTCGCCGTTGGCCTCGTTGTGCTTGTCGTTGTACGAGACCAGGTCAGCCAGGGTGAATCCGTCGTGGGCGGTGATGAAGTTGACCGACGCGGACGAGGTGCGGCCCTGGTACAGGTCGGGCGAGCCGGCCATCCGGGTCGCCAGCTCGCCGACGAGGCCCGGCTCGCCCTTGACGAAGCGCCGGACCGTGTCGCGGTACTTGCCGTTCCACTCCGACCAGCGGCCGTAGTTGGGAAAGTTGCCGACCTGGTAGAGGCCGGCCGCGTCCCAGGCCTCGGCGATCAGCTTCGTGTGCCGCAGGATCGGGTCGTGCGCGAGCTGTTCGAGCAGCGGCGGGTTGGGCAGCGGGGTGCCGTCCGGGGCCCGGTCGAGGATGGCCGCGAGGTCGAAGCGGAACCCGTCGATGTGGTACTCGGCGACCCAGTGGCGCAGGCAGGAGAGCACGAAGTCCCGTACCACGGGGTGGTTGCAGTTGACCGTGTTGCCGGTGCCGCTGAAGTTGTAGTACTCGCCGCGCGGCGTGAGCATGTAGTACGTGGCGTTGTCGAGGCCGCGGAACGAGATGGTCGGGCCCTGCTCGTTCCCCTCGGCCGTGTGGTTGAAGACCACGTCGAGCACGACTTCGATGCCGGCCTTGTGCAACTCCTTGACCAGCGACTTGAATTCGTCGGCCTGCATGCCGAAGGGGCCGGTGGCGGCGTAGCCCGCCTTGGGGGCGAAGAACGAGACGGTGTTGTAGCCCCAGTAGTTGTAAAGGCGCTCACCGGTCACCGGATCGGTGCGCGGATTGTCCAGCTCGTCGAACTCGAACACGGGGAGCAGTTCGAGGCAGTTGACGCCCAGCTCCCGCAGGTACGGGATCTTCTCCCGCATTCCGGCGTACGTGCCGGGCGCCGACACCTTCGACGAGGGGTGCCGGGTGAAGCCGCGGACGTGCGTCTCGTAGATCACGAGGTCCTCGGCGGGGATGCGCAGCGGCCGGTCGCCGCCCCAGTCGAAGTCGTCGTTCAGCACCTGCGAGCGGTAGTGGTAGACGTTGTCCCAGTCGGGCTCGCGGCCCCACACCTCGCGCCCCGAGATCAGCCGTGCGTAGGGGTCGCTGAGCACCTTGACGCCGTCGAAGCGGTCGCCGCGGGCCGGGTCGAAGGGGCCGTCGGCGCGGAAGCCGTACTCCAGGTTCTCCGCGTCGAGCCCGAAGACCGTCATGGCGTACACGCTGCCGATGCGGAACTCCGGCGGGAACTCCAGTTCGGCACTGGGCTGGGTGGCGCCGCGCTCGAAGAGCACCAGGCTCATCGAGGTCGCGCCGTCGGAGTAGACCGAGAAGTTGACGCCGCCGGGCACCGGGGTGGCGCCGTACGGTAAGGGCCGGCCCGCCCTGACCCGGTACGGGCCGATCCGGTGCGTCGGAAAGGCGTCGATGCGCTCCCGGATGTCCTGGGTGCTCATCGGCCCGCACGTTCCAGCTCGGCGTCCAGGTCCTCGGCGACCCGGAAGAAGTCCAGGAACCCCGTGGCGGACATGACGAACGAGACCTCGTCGGAGAGGCCGACCAGGGTGATCTCGGCGTCCAGCTGCTGGGCGTGGCGGTGCACGATGAGGAGGGTGCGCAGGCCGGCACTGGAGATGTACGAGATCCCGGTGAGGTCGATCAGGACCACCGAGCCCTGCCCTATGAACGGCAGCAGCTGGGACTGCAGTCCCCCGGAGGTGGTGGAGTTGATCTCGCCCTCCAGGGCGACGACGGTGGCGCCGGTGCGTTCCTGCGAGCTGACCTTGACAGTCATCCCCTCACCTCCGGGCGGGAGTCGGCTTCGAGGCGGACCTTGACCTTGACGCGGCCCGAAGTCTCGGGCAGTCGGACGGTCAGGGCCTGCGCGTTGAAATCGGTGTGCTCCGCGCCGTCGATCTCCACGGCCGCGATGCGCACGGCTCCGGCCGGCAGCAGGTCGGGGGCGACCCGCAGGACGCGGTCCTCGATCAGGGCGGGGTCGGGCTTGAACCAGAAGTCCATCGGCTTGCCGCCCGCGAGCAGGTTGTTGTAGACGGCTGCCAGGTAGCACAGCTCGGCCGAGTGGTACATCGACATCGAGTGGCTGCCCTTGAGACGCTCCACGCCGAGGAGGTAGGGCAGGCCGCTGGCCATGGTGTTGAAGTAGACGGCGCCCTCGTCGTGGTCGAGGAAGAACGCGTTGTAGAACGACTGGGCGTCGCGCGCCTCGGTGCGGAAGTCCACCCGCCCGGTGACGCCGTGCAGGATCAGATAGGCGAGGATCGCCTGCTCCTGCTGCCACCATGCCTTGCGGTCGTGCCAGGCGAAGCGGAACCTCTCCTCGCCGTCCACCTTGACGCGCTCCACCACGTCGTACCAGCCGCCCCGCTGGCGGTCGCTGCCGACCTCGGGCATGGTCTCGCCGAGCGAGACGGCCGTCTGCAGGTAGACGTCCTTGGGGCGCAGGGAGTTCATGCGCATCAGGTTCCAGGCGATCTTCAGGTTGTGGCCGACGACCGCGCGGTTCTGCTGCCACCCGTGCGTGGTGTCGGGCGACCAGTCCTTGTGGAATCGTTCCTGCACGAACGGGCTGTTCTTCAGGTCGGGGAAGCGCTCGACGATCGTGTCGAAGGTGTACTCCAGCATGTCGGCGTAACGCTGTTCGCCGGTCGCCAGGTACAGGTTGATCAGGTACGCGGGGGCGTGGTCACCGACCGAGTTCCAGTTCTTCCGCCCTTGGTTGGGCCCGAGCGAGGAGTGGTGCGGGCTGAGCAGGATCGGGTCGATGTGCGAGAAGTAGCCGCCGTCCTCGGGGTCCAGGTAGAAGCGGTCGAAGAGCCGGATGGTGGCGTCCGCGTCCGCCTTGATCCGCGGGTCGCCGGTGATCCGGTAGGTCTGAACGGGCCCGGCGAGCGCGTAGATCTGCTCGTAGGCGGGCAGCGCGTCGTAGTCGTCGGAGAACTCGGACGTGAACAGCTTCGTCTCGACGTCGCCGTCGACCTTGAGGCCGTGGTACCAGTACACGACGTTCTCGTCGGTGTCGACGAACCGCATGTGCTCGCGCAGGTACTCGGTGCCGCGCTCGGCGACCTCCAGGTACTCGTCGTCGCCGGTGAGCAGGAAGGCGGAGGCCATGCCGTAGACGAGCCGCGAGATGGTGTCCGTCTCCTGGACGTGGCTCGCGGTCTTGTCGCCGCCGAGCCGGATCTCGGTGCGGTAGCCGCCGAAGTCGACGGGTCCGTCGCCGAACTGGGCCTTGCGGTAGAAGCCCGCTATCTCCCTGATCTGCCGGATCCACCAGCCGGCTTCCTCGAAGCGGAAGTCCTCGGGGTCGCGCCCCACGAAGATCAGCCGCTTGGCCTCGAAGCGCAGCGTCTCGCTGTGGGGGTAGAAGACGCCGTAGGCGAGGACGAAGGCTTCCTGGGTGAGCAGCTCGTCGATGTGGCTCGTGGCGTCCTGGTACGGCTCACCGAGATTGTGCAGCAGCTCCGCGCTGGGGCCGCCGTCGAGGCTGATGTCGAAGGACCGGCCGTCGGCGGTGACCACGGAGAAGACACGGGCCTCGCTGTCGAAGCCGCAGACCCGTCCCGCGACGGTGTCCGAGAAAGTGAAGTCGACGTTCCCGGGACGTCCTGGCATGGCTGACGTTGCTGACATGGCTGTCACACCCCTCGCTGTACGAGTTCGTCGATGATGGTCCTGGCGAAGAGATGGCAGTGGTCGCCGGTGCGGGCGGTCACCAGGTCCCCGTCGACGACGACGTCCTGGTCGACGTAGTTGGCGCCCATGTTCCGGACGTCGCCGAGCAGGTTGTTGTGGCAGACCACCTTGCGTCCGCGTACGACGTAGGGGATCGACGAGGCCAGCCACATGCCGTGGCAGATGATCCCCTTGACCACGCCCGACCGGGCGAAGGCCCGGCGCAGCAGGTCCGTGGCGGGCGCGAGCTGTTCGATGTCCTCGGTGTAGCGCAGCCGGTCGGCGACCATGCCGGACGGCACGATCAGCGCGCTGTACTCGCGCAGCCGCCGGTCGTCCAGGTCCTCCAGGCTGCGGGTCACCGTCAGCGGGGCCCGGTGCTCGTGGCCGGTGAAGGTGATCGACTTGTTGCCCCACATCCGGGTGACGAAGTCGACCCGGGCGCCTTCCTCGGCGAACCGACGCTGGTAGTAGGCGATTTCGGGCTCGTAGAAGTCGCTCTCCGCCAGGATCGCGATCTTGTGCCCGCTGAGCACCCCGCCACGGGACGGTACGTCAGCCACGGTCTCCCCCTTCGGTGGTCCGCAGGTCGATGAGGAACGGCTTGTCGTCCGCGAGCATCCGCTTGACCGCGTCGCCGACCTGGCTGTGGTCGTCGACTTGCAGGGCGTCGACCCCGAATCCGCCGGCGATCTGCGCGAAGCCCAGATCGGGGTGGGAGAGGTCGAACGGCGTCGGGTACGCGTGCGGGGCCACGTCCCGCTCCCGCCAGTACTGCTCGATGTTGTTGTCGAGCAGCTTGTAGCTGCGGTTGTTGCAGATGACGAACTTGGCGCCGATGCCGTGCCGTACGGCGGTGTAGAGCGCCTGGAAGGTGTACATGGAGCCGCCGTCGCCGGTGAAGCCGATCACGGTCTTGTCCGGGTGGGCCAGCTTGATCCCCATCGCCCCGGGGATGCCGACGCCGAGCGAACCGCCGCGCGTCGAGAACCAGTGGCCCGGCCGGCGGCCCGGCAGATGGGCGTTCAGCGCGCCCGAAGCGGTCAGCGCCTCGTCGAAGATCATCACGTCGTCGGGGACCTGGCCGGCCAGTTCCCGCAGGAAGGCGTTCAGCAGCGACCCGTCGTCCGCCACCTCGGTGGGCCGCTCACCGCGGCGGGCCTCAAGGCGTTCGAACGCCGCCACCTGGTCGAGTTCGGACAGCTTGCCGACCAGCTGGGCAAAGAGCGCTGCGAGCGTCTCCTTCGGGTCGGCGACCAGGCCGAGGGTGACCGGGTGGTTCTTGGCTATCTCGTAGTCGTCGAGATCGATGTGGACGATCCTGGCGTCCGGGCGGAACGGGTCACCGGTGTCCGGGAAGACCTCCGGGAAGGTGTACGTGCCGACGATGAGGACCACGTCGGCATCCCTGACGGCGGCCGTGCTGACGGCGCCGAACATGTGGCCGAGGTCCCCGCGGTAGAGCGGGTGGGTGACGTCCAGGTTCACCTCGGAGTAGTTGACGCCGTAGATGTCGGCGCCCAACTGCTCGGCCACCCGCACCAGTTCCTCCTGGGCACCGGATGCCGAGACGCCGTCGCCCACCAGGACGACCGGCTTCTCGGCACCGGTCAGCAGCCGCGCCGCCTGTGCCACGAGCCCGTCGGCCGGGGCGCTGCGGGTGCTGGGAGCGGCCGTCGGCACGATCTGCTCGGTGTTGAGAGCGTCGAGCACATCGAGAGGAAGCGCCACGAAGACCGGGCCCATCGGGGGCGTCATCGCCATCTTCATCGCCCGGCGCAGCACCCGCAGCACCGAGCGCGGGTCGGTGACCCGTGTCGCGTACTTGGTCACGGGCTTCGCCATGGCGACCAGATCGGCTGCCATCTGGGCGTCCATGGACTCGTACTGGACGCCCGACTCACCCGCGATCGTCAGGATCGGCGAGTGGCCGCGCCTGGCCTGGTACAGCATGCCGATGGCATTGCCGAGGCCGACCCCGCTGTGCAGCTGCAGGAGCGCGGGCCGGCCCGTGGCGCGGGCGTAGCCGTCCGCGATGCCGACCGCGACGGTCTCCTGCAGGGTCAGGATGTACTGGAGGTCGTCATAGTCCTCCAGCGCGTCCAGGAATCCCTGCTCGACCGTTCCTGGGTTGCCGAACATGAACGGAATTCCGTCGGCGATGAACTGCTCGATGATCGCCGCATTGCCCTGCCTGGCCATGTCTACCTTCTCTCGATTTCTCAATCGTTGCCGCGTATTTACCAGCCGAAGCGGCGCAGGCCGTCCTCGAGCACCTCGACGACCTTTTCTCCGGTCAGATAGGAATCCGGCGTCGAACGCCCGGTGATGAACGGGTAGTCCACGATCACCGAGGTCTCTTTGCCGAAGTTTCCGATGTAGCGGCCCTCGGGTCCGGTGGCGTCACGCAGGATGTACTCCAGCGGGTACGGCGGCGGGCCGATCACGAAGTCGGTGCCGAGGAATCCGGTCCCGTCCTTGTAGTCGTACTCCTTGCAGTGGCCCGTGACGTGCTTGCCCCAGATGATGGACGTGCGGTCCTCCCAGTCGCGGGCGAAGGCCAGCGGCGCGACGCCGTAGCACTCGGCAGCGATCGGCTTGTCGGCGCGCAGGAAGGCCAGGATGATCTGGTGCACCCGCTCGTTGTTGGCGAGGTCCACGACCGGGCCCGAACCGCCGACGATGAGCAGGGCGTCGTAGTCGTCGAGCTCCTGCGCCACCACGTCGAGTGCCCGGTGGTAGGCCTCCAGCTTGCGCAGGTAGTCGTCGTCCGCCGTGTAGGGGCGCTCCGGGATCCAGCTGGAGATGTCGATCGGATCGTTAAGGCGGGTGGAAGCATCGACCTCCTGGGTGAGCTTCGCGACCTCCTCTGAGGTGACCGAGCGGCCGAGCGGCGGGTCGATGTACTCGGGGTCCATCGACGGCGGCAGCGCGTGCGCGCGCTTCCCGGTCGGGGTGGCGAACTCCACCTCGTAGCCCCGCTGGTCGAAGTGGTGCAGGGGCCCGACGAGCTCCTCGCCCCAGTAGCCGTACTCCGACAGGATCACGAGGATCTTCTTGGCGTTCTTCCTGGGCACGCCGGCTCCTTCGGTATTCGGTTCGGGATGGGTGGCCGGGCGCCGCGACGGAAGGGGGCGGCGCCTCAGCCACCGGATCAGGGGGATCAGCGGGCCTGCGGACCGATGATCCAGTTCTCCCTGGCCGCCAGGGAGAAGACGTACTTCTGGTCGACGATCTCGTCGCGCGCGGCCTTCACCTGCCCGGTGAAGTAGGGCGAACGCAGCGCTTGCTCAAGGGCGTTGACGTCGTCGAACCACAGCTGCTCGACGCTGTCGAAGGCCGCTTCGCCGAAGACGTAGGCGCCGTCCACGGTGTGGGCGTGCAGGTAGCGCCGCAGCCCCGGGGTGCCCTTGACGACCGAGGCGTACGCGTCGAGGGTCTGCTTGCGGTAGTCGTCCAGGGCCAGGCCCGGGCGCCTCTTCTGCAGCACCGTGAGCTTGACCCACTCCTGCCCCCTGGCAAGGGGTGGCCCCGCGACGATCTCGTGCGCGGTGGTGTCGACGACGATGGTCTGCCAGAACGCGGCCCAGTGGGGCTCGTCGAGCCGGGCCCCCTGCAGGAACTCCTCGGTCTGCAGCGAGGCCAGCTGCTCCTCGCCGTTGGCCAGGAAGATCTCGGCGATGCCCTGGTGCGGCAGCGCCGGCTCACCGAGGTTGCCCTCGATGTCCACCACCGTGTCGACCATGTACTTGCGGATCTGCGGAATCTTTGATGCGTACCGCACCGCGTGGACATTTACCCAGTAGTCCTGGAATTCCTGTGCGGTCATGCCCGGCTTGGGCGCCGCCAGAATGAACTGGTGGATCATCGAATTCTCCTTTGGACGGGCTCGTTCATCATGTCCAGCGGTCATCGGTAAAGCCAAAGAAGGAAAATCGACTTTCTGAACTGTCGCGCCGGTTGCGGTACCGCTGTCAGTCCGCCTTCAACTCCGGTGGACAAAGGAAGTAGTTGGCCGCGGAGGCGGCCTGCGCCCCCTCCTGCACCGCCGCCGACACCTGGTGGGAATGCGGCGCCGCGATGTCCCCCGCCGCATACACGCCGGGAACCGACGTGTGCTGCTCCGTGTCCACGTCCGCATGGCCCTGCGCGTTGAGCCGGAGGCCGAGACCGCGGGCCAGGGCCGTCTCCGGGGTGGCACCCTGGAGGGAGAACAGGGCGTCCAGCGGGAGGCGTTCACCGCCCCGCGTCACGATGGCCGCCAGCCGGCCGCCCGTGCCCACGGCCGCCTTGATGCGGTCGTGCACGATCGGTACACCGGCCGCGGCGAGCCGGCGTCTGAAGCGCTCACGGATGTCGTCCCTGCGGCTGTTGGTGAGCAGCCGGACCCGTTCCAGCACCCGGCGTCCGTAGCGGGCCAGTTGGAGCGCGGCGGACAGCCCGGCCGGACCGCCTCCGACCACCGCGACGTCCCTGTCCTTCAGGCCCTTCGCGCCGTCCGCCGGTCGGGTCATGCGTGTCCGCGGCCACCGCGTCAGCCCACGAACCGGCTGCCGCGCGCGAGCCGGCGCACCGCGGCGAGCGGTATGGGCAGCCACTCGGGCCGGTTGCGGGCCTCGTAGAGCGCCTCGTACACGGCCTTGTCGGCCTCGAACGCCCTCAGTAGCACCGGGCTCGTGCGCGGGTCCTGGCCACCTGCCGCGGTGTAACCGGCGCAGAAGGCGCGGCGGCTGTGGACGGCCCAGGCCGAGGCCCGGCGGGTCATGCGCGTGCCGCGAAGATCGCGCGAGGTCGGCCCCCCGGGCGGGGCGCCGAGGATGTCGCCGAGGGCGTGGTGTGCCGCGTAGTCGAAGGACCGCAGCATGGCGGCGACGTCGCGGACCGCCGGCTGCAGGCGGCGCCGCTCCTCGAAGGGATGCCCCGGCTCGCCCTCGAAGTCGATCAGGACCCAGCCGTCCGGGGCCCGCAGCGCCTGTCCCAGATGGAGGTCGCCGTGGATGCGCTGGATCGGCAACGGGTTGCCGCGCCGCACCACTTCGCGCAGATCCTGATACGCCGTCTGCAGTCCGCGCGCGTAGGGAGTGAGGTCGGGCACCTCGACGAGCGCGTCGTCGAGCCGGGCCACGAGGGCGTCGGTCAGCTCCACGGCTTGGGGCAGGCTCAGCGGGCGGGCCTCCAACTGCTGGGCAAGCGCCAGGTGCACCTGGGCGGTGGCCTGCCCCAGGGAGAACGCGTCGTGCGAGAAGCCGCCCAGCGGCGCGACGGATTCGCACGCGCCGCGGATGCAGGCCTGCGCCTTGGCCGTGGCGATGCTCCAGCCGTCCCCGCGCGAGGGCACGAACTCCTGGAGGATGCACAGCGTGGCCGGCTCCGCGCCCTGCCACCCGGCGGTCTGCGCCCAGGCCAGCGGCGCCGCGCTCGGCACGTCGCCGGCCCGCTCCAGTGCGGCCAGCATCTCCAGCTCGGTGTTGGCACCCGGCATGATGCGGCGCAGCACCTTGAGCATCATCCGGTCGCCGAAGGCCACCGACGTATTGGACTGCTCCCCGGTGAGCGGCCTGGCCCGCAGTCCGGCCGGGATCACCGCCCCGGGGACGTGGTGGTACCCGAGCGCTCCGCACGGCTTTGCCGCGACGAAGCGCTCCAGCAGCGCGGACAGCAGCTCGGGATCGGAGCTCGCCTCGTACAGGGTCAGCCACCGCCCGTCCGGCGTGCGGCCGCTGCCGATGACGGCGTCGGCGGGCACACCGGTGTCGGCATCGGCCGGTCCCGGCACGGCGCCGACGAGCAGCTGGTAGCACGCGCCGTCGTCGGTTCGGAACACGGTCTGCAACAGCGCGGGGGTGCCGGGTACGACGACCTCCGCGAGGAGGGGCCGGACCTCGCGAAGGCGGTGGCCCTTGCCCGCGTACCAGCGCCTGCCGGGCAGCCAGTCCGGCAGGAGCCGGCACAGCTCGTCTACCATCAGGTCCAGGTCCGCGGCACTCAGCCCGCCGGACCGGCGGGGCGTCACGGTGCGCGGGCCGGTCCCGGTCATGCGGCACTCACCTTCGCCTCGCGTGAGGGGACGTGCGTGCTGCGGCCCTTGGGCGCGGGCGGTCCCTGCGCGCGGGACGGCGAGAGCACGGTGACGGCATGCGCCAGGGACACCATCGTCATGTGGTGGTGCCAGCCGCGGTACGAGCGGCCCTCGAAGTCGCGGATGCCGAGACCGTCGCTCACCTCCGCCAGATCGCGTTCCACGCGCCGCGAGAGCATGGCCGTGCGGTACACGGTGCCGAGCTGCGACTGGGCGAGGTTGGAGAGCCAGAACTCGCTCGGGGAGCGCCGGCGGGGGTCCGCCCAGGCGGCCAGCAGTACGAGGTCGAGGCGTTCCGGCTGCCCGTGAACGGTTAAGCCCTTGCGCAGCGCGACGCGGGCGGCGCCGACCGAAGTGGCGCGCATGGTCTGCTCCGTGTGGTCGAACCACTCCACCGGCATGCGTTGCTTGTGCAGGGCGGAGAGCAGCCCGGCCGAGCCCACCCATCCCCCGGCCTGGTCGGCGGGTCCGGGCCCGCCCGGAGCGGTCTTTTGGCCGGGCGGCACCGGTGTGATGGAGGACGGGTCGACCCGTACGACGAACGGGATCTGACGGTCCACCAGCTCCGCGCAGACCGGCTGCGGCGACGTCTCCCGCAGATCCATCACCACCGGCCGCCCGCGCAGCCCCCACTCCTGCGCCATCTTGCTCACCGAGTCGACGGCACACTGCTCCGGCGGGCACGATGCGACATCGGCGGGGATGGAGGCGCGGCGGCGCATGTCCTCCTGGTCCGTCCAGCACTCGGGCAGCGCCAGTTGCCAGTCCACGGGGCAGCTCCCGCGATCCCCGGCGAGCCAGACACTCATCGCCTGCTGGCAGTTGACGACCCGCCCGATCTGCGAGACCCACTGCCGCTCCACGCCGACCGAGTGCTGGCCCACCTTCGTGATCACGAGGGGCTGCACCACCCAGGCACGGGGCTGCGCGCGCTCGATGAGCAGCCGCGCCAGGTCGCCGCGCACCGCGTCGACGTCCCACGGCGACTTGCTGATGAATTGGTAAAGACTTTGCTCGGCCCCGCTGCCCGCGCCATTGGCGAGGGCACGCATGGTCTTCTTCCCGCGGACCGCGAGCAGTCCGCGCACATAGACCTCGCCCCAGCGCCGCTGGTCGCTTCGTGGAATGGAGCGCAGCGCAGAGAGAACCTCAGCGAATTCGTTCGGTGAAATGTCGTCGGGAAGCGCCTGCTGGTCTTCTGCGGACACTGTTCTCCCCTCTCCATCAAATACGTGAGCCACATCCCGGTAAGCCACGGATCCGTGCTGCGGGAACCGAGGACCGCCGAATCCGGGCAGGCCTCACAGCCGCGTGCCAAAAACGGGCATGCGACGGCGCAGCGAATGGGCGGCCATACGAAAAGCGCGGTGGTGGACACGGAGCCGGCGGGCGGTGCGACGGCACTGGCGCCGGCCCCGTGTCCCTGCCTGCCGGTGACGGGGGAATGCCCGGCAGGTCTCGAGCGGGGTGGGCCGGTCAAAGGCTCCGCCCCGCCGTGCGGGTGGCGCTCAGGCGCCCGTCAGTGGACCGGTCCCGGATACGCGGGGACCCGGTCGGGGATCAGCCGGTCGAACAGCGGACCCCAGTCGGTGGGCTCCTGGCCCGGTTCGTTGTAGAGCTCGAAGGTCGTCCCGCCCGCGGACGGCAGGTGCAGGGACTGCACGCACGCCTCCGCGACCGACTTCCTCGAGACCCAGCCGTTGCCGCGGTCGTGCTGCTCGAGGCGCACCCGGGCGCCCGCGGCATCGCCGTCCGTCAGCCAGCTGGGACGTACGACGGTGTAGGGCAGGCCCGAGGCACGCACCTCGTCCTCGCCGCGCAGCCGCCAGTCGAGCAGCCGTCCGTAGGCGTTCATGGGGTGTTCGCGTCGCGTCACGTAGATCTGGCTGACCAGGACGACGTGCGGGCGCTGTCCGCCGTCGGCGGCCGCGGCGAGCACGTTGCGCACCCCGTCGTAGACCGTGCTTTCGGGGCTGTGCGGACCCGAGTCGGCGGTGCCCGGCTCGACGGTGAACACGATGCCGGAGCAGTCGCGCAGCGCGGGACCCAGGGAGTCCGCGTACCGCACGTCGCCGCGGTGCCTGTCCACTGCGGGTGGCAGCACCGCGCGCTCCGGGTCGCGGCTGATCACTCGTACTTGGTGGCCTTCCTCGATCAGTCGGCGTGTAATGATCACGCCTGTCCGGCCGGCCCCTCCGATGACTGCAATGGGGCTCTGCATGGTGCCCTCCAGGGATGAGCGCCGTCACACCCAGCGCAGGATGTCGTCAGCGTGCCTGAGCTCGGTCTGCGCGGGTACGCCGGCCAGCGCCGGAACCCGCAGTCGGGGGTACACGGTGACCCCGCAGAATCGTGATCCCGGCCAGAGCACGGCTCCGTCGCCGATGGCCGAGAACTGCTCCAGCCGCAGTGGCCGGACGCGCTCCGAGAGCGCCTGGGCCATGGGGCCTATGTAGGTGTCGGTGATGTCGGCCCAGCTGCCGACCACCGCCGACTCGCCCACCGCCGACCGAGCGAGGGTGGCGCCCTCACGGATCTCGGCTCCGTCGCCGACGTCCGTGTGTTCCAGGCGCACTGAGGGTCCGATCTCGACGTCGCGGCCGATCCGGACGCCCGGGCCGATTGAGACCGAGCCGTCGTCGATCTTCTGGGCCAGCGTGGTGCCGGCGACGTCGTCCTTCGTCTGCAGGCTGGTCTCGTGGATCCAGCAGCGCGGATCCGTCCGGTCGGGGGCCGCCATCAGCCGGTTCATCTGCTCGTACGCGCCGTCGAGCACGAGCTGGACCGTATGCAGGTAGTCGGGCACATTGCCCATGTCGCCCAGGCGCCCGATGGTGTGGGTCGCCACCGGTACGCCTCGTCCGACGAGGTGGGGCAGGAGGTCGCCGCCCCAGTCCAGACGCTGGTGGGACTGGCGGAAGAGCTCCGGCTCGCGGGCGAGCATCCGCAGGCGGCCGCAGTCCACCAGGTACATCCCGGCGTTGGTTGCGAGGGTCGCGGATGGATCGTCGGCCGTCCGCGGGAAGAGCGAACCCAACTCACCGATGCCGGGCTTCTCCAGGAAGCCCTGGACCAGACCGTGTTCGTCGGTCCGCATGACGCCGTACTTGCCGGCGATCTCCGATGCGGTGCGGGCCACGGACGCGACGGTGACCACCGCGCCCTCGGCGCTGTGGGTCGCCTCCATCGCCGCCAGATCGAAGTCGAAGAGCGAGTCGACGGGCAGGACCAGCGCCCGGCCCTGCAGGTCCCACTGCTCGAGGTTGTGCAGGGTGGCACCGGCCGAGCCCACGTTGTACCGGTCGAACCGGGAACGCGAGTAGGTGATGTCGACGCCGAAGCGCTCACCGTGGCCCAGCAGGAGCTTGATCTGGTTGCGGTTCTCCAGGCCGTGGGTCACGACGTAGAACCGACGCACGCCCTGCACTCGGCAGGCGTCCATCATCCACTCGACCAGACGTCGTCCGACGAACGGGATGAGCGCCTTGCTCCGGATGTAGTCCGAGGATTTGAGAGTGATCGGCTTGGCCCGCTCGCCTCTGCCGCCGGCCAGAATGATGCCAACTGTTTCCTCGTCACGGTTCACGCCCACTGCCCCCCGCGAATGTGAATTGTGCGTCGTGTTTTGGTTGCCGGTTCACCTGGCCGCTGCCCTACTCCGGAGCGGCACTCCAGTTCTCGTCGTCGTCCGCTTCCGCAAGGAGCGCGGGCACCCTGTGTAGCAATAAGGCCGAAACCGTATCCGTATGCATTTCCATCCTTTCCGTTCGACGGAAATGGCACCGCGCCCCTTCCGCCTCAAACAGCATGGCGTGGAAAAGGCTGAAGTCCACGGACGGGTAGGCTCAGGATCGCGCATTGCGGGAATCAGCAAGGGGGAAAAGTGTGCAGAGATCCGGACATAAGCCCACAACCGAACGTCGTACCTCTGTGCGAGCGCGGGCTGGACTGCTACCGCCGCGCGCTGGCGGAGGGCCTCGCGTCCGACGATGTCCCGGACTGTCTGACCGAGTTGGGCCTGATGCGACGACAGGCCGAAACCGGCAATCGCTGGGTCGCGGTGCCGCCGGACATCGCGTCCCACGACCTCACGCGCCCGCTGGAGCGCGCGATCCTGGCCCAGCAGCACACGGTGGCGGGCATCTACGACGCACTGTCCGCGGCCGAGGACGTGTACCGCACCGAGCAGCGCACCTCGGCGGCGTCCGTGCGCCTGCTGCACGGTGCCGATGTCATCTACGCGGCGCTCGAAAGAGCCTCGGAGGCCTGTCGCGAAGAGCTGCTGACGGCGCATCCCGGCGGGGCCCGTGACCCCGACGCCCTGGGCAAGACCCTGCCCCGCACGCTGCGCCTGAACAAGCGTGGGGTGCGACAGCGCACGCTCTATCAGCACTCGGTGCGCGCGCACGGCCCGACGCTCGCCTACATCGAGCGGGTGACGAGCGCCGGAGCCCAGGTACGCACGCTGGACGAGGTCGTCGACCGGCTCATCGTCTACGACCGCTCCATCGCCTTCATCCCGGACCCCCGCTACGACCAGCAGACGACCGCCCTTGCCGTTGAGCATCCGGCGCTCATCCACTACCTCGTCAAGGTCTTCGACCACGCCTGGCAGTGCGCCGAGCCGGTCACCATCGGCCAGGACCACCGGCTCCCGCTGCTGACGGACGAGACCCGCCGGGCCGTGCTGAAGCTCATGGTCGAAGGCCACACGGACGCGGGGATAGGCAAGCGGCTCGGCATCAGCAGCAGGACCGTGTCCCACCACATCAAGAAAGCATCGGACCTGGTCGGGAGCCGCAGCCGGGCCCATCTCGCCTATCTGCTGGCCCGGTCGGAGCTCCTTCAGCCGCCGCGCGGCGACTGACCCGGGAGCCGGGCCCGCCCGGGGCGGCCGCATGCGGCCGCCCCGGCGCCCGCTCATCGCCACAGCCCTTTGACGGTCGAGAGCACCCGGCCGGCGTCGGCGGCGAGATCGCCGCTCGGCGTCACCCCGAGCACGGCGCAGCCAGGCATCAGCCGGCTCAGCCGCTGCCGCACCCCGTGCCGCCCCGGATACCCGCCGAGCACCACGAACCGGTCGTGGTGACGGGCCAGTTCACCCGCCGCCGCGGCCAGGTGACTGTCGTCGAGGTACACCAGGTGCGCGTGCGCGGGGCCCGCGTTGCGCTCCCGGGCCGCCAACGCGAGCCGGGTGCCGTCCTCGCCGACCGAGACCAGGCAGACCCCCGCGTCCGCGCGCCGCCCGAAGCCGCCGGCGACGTCCCAGACGACCGAGGGGATGTCCCCGTCGCCCGCACCGGCCCAGTGGGCCGTGACGTCGGCGGGCGCCCCCGCGCCGATGCGGATGTGGTACGGCCGTCCCGACCGTGCCGCACCGCGCACCACCGCCCTGATCTCCTGGATGCCACTGGGCGCCGCGATCCGGACGCGCGGCGTCCGCAGCAGCTCCGCCGGATCGACCTGGATGTCCGGCACCACGACCGACGCACCCGTCTGCAGATGGGCGAGAGCCAGCCGGGGCAGCCGCGCCGCTCCGATACCCGTGCCCAGTCCGCACACGAACACCCTGAACCCGGCGGTGACCAGTCCTTCGACCATGCTCACCATGGCGCTCTCGACGCTGCCCAGCTGGAAGAACCGGTCCGGGTGCGCCGTCTCGAAGGGGTGCCGTGCGCCGCCTGGCAGGGCTTCCACACACACCACCCGGCCGTCCTCCGCGCCGATCTTTGCCAGTTCCTCGCGGTAGACGTCCTCCGCCAGGATCGCTGGAGCCCCCATAGCGAAAACTCCTTTCAGGGAAACACGCACAGAATATAGAGTGCTCTCTTTGTTTTTAGGGCCGGACGGGATCCGGACACGGGCCCCAGGGGCAGGCCCCCGTGCGGGTCCGTGACGGTAGGTGTCGACAATGCCACACACGGCCAATCCCCTGACTCTCGGCGATCCGGCCTCCCGCAACTAAACATAGAGAGTACTCTCTTTCTTAGTCCAGAGGGCAACTACAGGTGAGCCGCCCCGGCAGGCTCTCGGGACGCGCAGCGGCGCGATGACCGGGTCTGACCTGGCAAGAACTCGACTGCGGCGTGAGCGAGTTGACCTAGCCTCCCGGTACGCGACGCCGCAAAACGCAGAGGACGAGGGATCGGATCAGGCCACTGCGCGAGCACCGGGACGCGGCGGCGACGCTGGGGACACCCCCGCCGCACCGGACATCCGGCCTCGCCCGGATTCGTCCTGCGGCACGTCCGGCCACGGGAACGGACCGGGCGAACCGACAGGAGGGAAACGGCATGTCGGGGCATACCGGGCAGGCGCGAGCGGCGCTGACCCGAGGACGGCTCGTGCGGAACGCCGCGACAGAGTTCGCTCTGCACGGTTATGACGGCACGGCACTGTCCCGTGTCTGCAAGGCCGCCGGCGTCACCATGGGGGCGCTCACCTTCCACTACCCCAGCAAGGCCTCCCTGGCACAGGCGGTGTGCGCCGCCGGGATCGAGGCCACGCGCGCCGTCGTCGACAAGGCCGACCGGCAGGGGAAGACGCCGCTGCAGTCCGTCGGCGGCGTCGTGCGGGCCCTCGCCGCACTGCTGATCGACGAGAGCGCGGCGCGGGCGGCAGCCCGGCTGTCCCGCGAACGGCCCTCGCTGCGCATGGACTGGCGGGACAGCTGGCTGCCCCTGGTGCGCACCCGGCTCCACCAGGCAGAGGTCCTTGACCAACTGCGCCCCGGCACACGGCCGGAGTCCGCCGCGCTCCTGGTCGCCAGCCTCGTGGCGGGGGTCGAGGCGGGTCTGCTGCCACCGCCCCGCAGGACGCTCCTGCCCCCGCCCACCGCACAGGAGCACCTCACCGAGCTGTGGCAGACCGCCCTGCAGGGGATCGGGGCGCTTCAGGACGACCCGGCGAGCGCCCCCTGACGGCCTGCCATGAAGCCCCGGTACCAGGCCGCCGCCCCGTCGAGGCGGGCCAGCGGGCCAGGCCCCGGGTCCCTGGCCAGCAGCTGCCAGATCCGCTCACTCAGGTACCGGTGATCCTGCGCGAGCAGTTCCAACTGCCGTTCGCCGTAACGGCCCTGGGAGCGCGCGAGCAGCGCGCGGCACTGCTGCCAGTCGGCGCTGCCACGGGCGGGCGCCACGAGGCCGTGTGCGCTCAGCGCCGCTCTGAGGCGGCCGGTGGACACCGGCACCGGATGAGCGGCGTGGTGCACGCCCCGTACGGCGTCGGGTGCGGTCGCGGCGGCCACGACGAGGCGGGCCAGATCGCCCACGTCCACGAGGGACTGCAGTCCGGTGCCGCCGAGCCACTCGGGCGGCACCCGCTCGGCGAGCTCGGCGAACGCCGGAACGACCCAGCGGTCCCCCGCACCGAGCACGAGGCCCGGCCGCAGCATTAACGCGCCCGCATCGAGGGCGGGTTCCTCCGCGGCGAGCCGGCTGCGGCTGGCCGCGGAGACCGGTGCGGGCGCGATCTCATCGACGTCGATGCCGTGGTGGGGACCGGCGCCGTAGACGGCGGCGGTCGACAGGTGCACGATGCGTCCGACCCCGGCCGCGCGGGCCGCCGCCATGACGGCGGCCGTGCCTCGCACGTTGACCGCCGCGCACCGTTCGGCGTCCTTGCCGACGTACGACACGGCATGGACCAGGGCGTCGGCTCCCTCGAGGACACCGGTCAACGACGCCGGGTCGGTGAGGTCGGCCCGCACCTGCGCGACCGCCTCCCCGCCCGGCAGCACGACGTCCGCACGGCGCACGACGGCACGCACCCGCACCGGGCCGCCGTCGGCCGCCGCACACCCGGTCAGCTGCCGCAGCACGGCGGCGCCGATGAAACCGGTGGCCCCGGTCAGGACGACGGTCCACGGTCTCATTCGGACACCTCTGACGCCCGGCCCGTGGGCTCCAGGCGGTCGACGACCTCGGGCGTGGCCACGGCCGGCAGGAAGTACGACCACAACTCCGCGATGCGCTCGGCCAGATCCTTGCGGCCCGTGCTGATCTGGGACAGCAGCTGCGTTCCGGTGTAGGCCCCGACCAGGACCCGGGCGAACTGCTCGGGGGCGACGCCCTCACGCAGTTCACCGAGCGCCTGCGCGACCCTCAGCTCTTCCTCGAAGGTGGTGATCCACAGCTGGTAGGCGGCATCGTCCTGCAGACCGAAGGCGCCCTGCTCGACGGCCAGCCGCACACCCGCGCGAAACAGGACGTTGCACTGGAGCTCCCGCGCCAGGGCGAGCGTGAGGTCGATCAGGTGCTGCAGCCCGCCCACTCCTCCCAACTCCGGTAGATCCGAGGCCTGTTCGGCCATCACAGCCCGGGCCAGGTCGTCCTTGGAGTCAAAGTGAAAGTAAAGAGCTCCCATAGTCGAACCGGCCCGCTTGACGATCTTGATCGTGCTGGCTCCGGAGAATCCGTGCAGGTCAAACTCCTCTGCGGCGGCCCTGACGAGGGCCGCCCTCGTCTTTACCGCACGCTCCTGCTGTGGGCGTGTCATAAAATCTCCCTCGACAAAGAAACAGAGCGCTCTCTAGGTTATGCCCTGTCGGCTGCGATGCCCACAGCCATCCGATGTCAGTACGAGATCCTCAGAGAGGCCGTTCCGTGACTGATACCACCGTTGCACCTGTTCGCCCCGGTTCCGCTCTCAAGACCGCCACCATCCCTGCTCTACCGATGACGGCCATCCCGCGTCAGTACGTACACAAGACCGCCCAGGCCGAAGTCCTGATCTGCGGCTGGCAGAACAACGGTGACGACTCCTTTCTCGCCCCTGCCCAGTGGCCCCGGTCCCACAGCTTCTACGCACCGGCCCACGGCCTGCACGACCCGATGCTCTTCGCCGAGAGCGTCCGTCAGGCGATGCCCCTGGTCAGCCACGTCGGGTACGGGGCACCCATGGACCACCGCCAGATATGGGACCGGTTCCGCTGCACCCTCTCCCCCGAAGCGCTGCGGCACGAGCGGCTGCCCGCCGACCTGGAAATACACCTCACGGGCGCCGACGTCGTCAAACGCGCCGGACGCCTCGGCGGGATGGCGCTGCGGGCCACGGCAGTCCGGGGCGAGCAGCGCATGGGAGTCGCCGAGACCCGGTTCGCCAACCAGGCGCCCGCCATCTACCGGCGCCTGCGCGGCCCGCGCTGCGACGCCGCCCGCACCATGGCCGGCGCCGTCCCGCTGCCCGCGCCGATCGCGCCCGACCAGGCGGGCCGGATCGACCCGCAGGACGTCGTCCTCGCCCCCGGGCGAGCGGACCGGCACTGGCAGTTGCGGGTCGACGTGACACACCCCGTGCTGTTCGACCACCCGGTCGACCACATCCCCGGCATGCTGCTCCTGGAGGCGGCCCGCCAAGCGGCCCACTCCGCACTGCACCCCCGGCAGACCGTCATGACCAGCATCGACGCCACGTTCACGCGATTCGTCGAGTTCGATGCCCCGTGCTGGATCAAGGCGGAGCCGACCGCCGCCACCACGCCCGGCCAGGAGAGCGTCCGGATCACCGCCCGCCAGGGCGACGACGTGCCGTTCACCGCGACGGTGACCTCTCTGGCCGTCAAGCGCTGACGCGCCGCGGACACCGCACCCGCACACAGCAGAGAGGCGGCACCCACGCGCCGCCTCTCCCCCGTCTCCGCCCCGAGCCCGCCTCAGGCCTGCCGCTTCCAGACCGCCACCACTTCTCGGCCGCAGGCCAGGCTCTGGACAGTACACGCCCCAGCACGGGCACCCTCACCCTCTGCCCAGCACGCATCCAGCACGGCAGGAATGAGCAGGGGTGATGACAGGTGACGAGAGGTCAGAAAATCCAGCACCTATCCAGCACGGTAAAAATCCAGGGGCCTGACCTCGAAGAGTCAGACCCCATTTGACCTGCATGTTTGCCAGATCGGCGAAGTGGTGTCAGTCACCGGCCAGACGTTGAAGCGGGACTCCACCACGTCCCCGTTCAGCACCATGTTTCCCTCGCCTTGCATTCAGTGTCATGACAGCCGCCACAAAGGAGTGTTGCGGACATTTCCCCCGCACGTTCGCTCAACGCGTCACGCGTCACGCGCCCCCGTGTGCGTCCGTCACGCGCCCCCGTGTGCGTCCGTCATGCGTCCCCGTACGCCTCGCCGCCCAGCTCGAAGCCCGCCGTGCCCGCCGTCGCGTCCGCGAGCCAGGCGCGGAAGGCGTCCACGTCGGCGTCCGGGAGGCCGATCTCGATGGTGACCGCCTCGCCGTAGCGGACGTCCCGTACCGCGCGTCCGGTCGAGTGCAGGTCGTTCTGCACCTTGCCGGCGCGCTGGTGGTCCACGGTCAGCGTGGCCAGGCGGAAGCGGCGGCGGGTGAGGGTGCCGAGAGTGTCGAGGGCCTCGCCGACCGCGCCGCCGTACGCCCGGATGAGGCCGCCGGCGCCGAGCTTGACGCCCCCGTAGTAGCGGGTGACGACGGCGACGACGTACCGCATGTCGCGGCGCAGCAGCATCTGGAGCATCGGGACGCCCGCGGTGCCGCCGGGTTCGCCGTCGTCGCTCGCCTTCTGGACGGAGGCGTCGGCGCCGATGACGTACGCCCAGCAGTTGTGGGTGGCGTCGGCGTGCTCCCTGCGGACGGACGCGATGAACTCCTGGGCCTCCTGCTCGGTGGCCGCCGGGGCGAGGGCGCACAGGAAGCGGGAGCGGTTGACCTCGGTCTCGTGCACGCCCACGTGGGCCACTGTGCGGTACTCGTCCTGCATCCGGCCAGCCTATGCGGTGATCGCCGAGTCGCCGCCGTCACAGGTGCGGGCGACGATGTGCGGGGTATCCAACGGTGGTGACCATGGACCATGGGCCCGACCGATCGCAGGGAGCGCGCAGCATGACCGGCACTCGGGTGAATGAGACCGGCGCGGGTTCGCCGTCCTCCCGTTGGCGGAGCTGGCTCCTGGAAGGGCTGAGCGAGCAGACCGCCCGTCATCCGGGCCCGCACGCCGCCCCGCGCGCGGAGCAGGAGGGCCACCGCTGGTGGCGGGTGATGTGTCTGACCGGCGTCGACTACTTCTCCACACTGGGCTACCAGCCGGGCATCGCCGCCCTCGCGGCCGGTCTGCTGTCCCCGCTCGCGACGCTCGTGCTGATCGCGCTGACGCTGCTCGGCGCGCTGCCGGTGTACCGCCGGGTGGCGCACGAGAGCCCGCACGGCGAGGGCTCGATCGCCATGCTGGAGCGGCTGCTGCCGTGGTGGTCGGGGAAGATCTTCGTGCTGGTGCTGCTGGGGTTCGCGGCCACCGACTTCATGATCACGATCACCCTGTCGGCCGCGGACGCCGCCGCGCACGTCGTGGAGAACCCGTTCGCCCCGCACTGGATGGCCGACGGCAACGAGTGGATCACGCTGGTGCTGGTCGGCGCGCTGGGCGCGGTGTTCCTCAAGGGCTTCCGGGAGGCCATCGGCATCGCGGTGGTGCTGGTGGGGACGTACCTCGCGCTCAACCTCGTCGTGCTCGCCGTCTCCGCCCACGAGATCCTCACGCATCCCGTGCGGATCGGCGACTGGACCGACGCGATGACCGCCGAGCACTCCTCGCCGTGGATCATGGTCGGCGTGGCGCTGGTGGTCTTCCCGAAGCTGGCGCTCGGCATGTCCGGCTTCGAGACCGGCGTGGCGGTGATGCCGCAGGTCAAGGGCGATCCGACGGACACGTTCGAGAATCCGACGGGGCGGGTGCGGGACACCCGCAAGCTGCTCACCACGGCCGCGCTGACCATGAGCTGCTTCCTGCTGCTGTCCAGTCTCGCGACGACGATCCTGATCCCGCAGGACGAGTTCAAGAGCGGCGGCCCGGCGAACGGGCGGGCGCTGGCCTATCTCGCGCACGAACATCTGGGCGAGGCCTTCGGCACGGTCTACGACGTCTCCACCATCGCGATCCTGTGGTTCGCGGGCGCCTCCGCGCTCGCCGGTCTGCTCAACCTCGTCCCGCGGTATCTGCCGCGCTACGGCATGGCGCCCGAATGGACGCGCGCGGTGCGGCCGCTGGTGCTGGTGTTCATGGCGGCCGCCGTCTTCATCACCCTGTGGTTCAACGCGAACGTCGACGACCAGAGCGGCGCCTACGCGACCGGCGTGCTGGTGCTGATGCTGTCGGCGGCGTTCGCGTCCACCGTCGCCGTGCACCGGCACGGGCACCGCCGGGCCACGCTCGGCTTCGGCGCGATCACGGCCGTCTTCGCCTACACGCTCGTCGCGAACGTCATCGAGCGGCCGGACGGCATCAAGATCGCGGCGATCTTCATCTTCGCCATCCTGGTCACGTCGTTCGGTTCACGGGTGCACCGGGCCTTCGAGCTGCGCGCCGCGGAGGTGACGATCGACGAGGCGGCGGCCCGGTTCGTCGACGAGGCCGCCCGCCTCGGCCCCCTCCAGCTCATCGCGAACGAGCCGCAGGAACACAGCACGCGCGCGTACCGCGCCAAGGAGTGGGAACAGCGCGAGCACACCCCGATCCCCGGCGGCGGCCTGGTGCTGTTCCTGGAGGTGTTCGTCCGGGACTCCTCCGACTTCACGGCCGACGTCGCCGTGCACGGCGACGAGAAGCACGGGGTGCGCCGACTGCGCGTCTCGGGCCCGACCGTCCCCAACAGCATCGCCGCCGTCCTGCTGGCGCTGCGCGACCGCACGGGGCAGGTCCCGCACGCCTATTTCAGCTGGACCGAGGGCAACCCGGTGAGCCAGCTGATCCGCTTCCTCGTCTTCGGCGACGGCGAGGTCGCCCCGGTCACCCGCGAGGTGCTGCGCCGCGCGGAGACCGATCCCGAACGGCGACCGCGCGTGCACGTCGGCTAGCCGTCGCTCCTGTGCGGCTTTGCGCCGCGCGGCACGGTCATCGAGGTCAGCAGGGCCGTGCCGGGGGTCAGGGCGCGCCAGTTGGGCCCGTACCAGGCCAGGACGGCGACGGCCGACGTCGGGAACTTCAGCCGCACCTCGTCCAGGGCGTCGTCGAGGCCCTCCCCCGCCAGGTCGAGGACCAGTTCCTCCAGGCCGGGGTTGTGGCCGACCAGCAGCAGCGTCCCGACCTCGGCGGGCGTCTCGTGGACGACACCCAGCAGCTCGGGTACGTCGGCCCCGTAGAGGCGCGGGTCGAAGCGCACCGGGGGCGTCGGGCCGGCCCATTGGGCGGCGGCCAGTTCCCAGGTCCGGCGGGCGCGGACGGCGGTGGAACACAGGGCGAGGTCGGGGAGGCAGCCGGCCTCGGCGAGCGCGCGGCCCGCGGCCGGTGCGTCCCGGAGGCCGCGCGGGGCCAGTGGCCGTTCGTGGTCGGGGACGCCGTCCGGCCAGGCCGACTTGGCGTGCCGCAGCACCACCAGCCGACGCGGTCCCCCGCCGCCGGGCCCGGTCACGCCGGGGCTCCCAGATCGCGGGTGAGTTCCAGGCCGAGGAGACGGTCCGCGTAGGCGTAGGTCTCGAAGCGGGCGCCGTCCGGCAGCTCGGAGCCGGCATCCTCCACCGACCGCAGCACCCGCAGCACCTCCGGCATGTCCAGGTCGTCCTCCCAGGCGGTCCGCAGCCGCCCGCGCACCTCGTCGGGAACCGGCCGCGAGGGCCGCCGCGCCCAGGCGGCGACGGCTCCCCGCCAGCGTACGAGGGTGTCGTGGGCCTCGCCCAGCGTGGCCGCGTCGAGCAGGACGGGCTCGGTGCGGGGCGGGGAGAGGAGGGCGAGGCGCAGGACGGCCGGGTCGGGCGCCGGTACGGAGTCCGACCCCGGCTCTGCGGACCCGGACGCCCACTGCGCCGGTGCGACGGCGACCCGTACCCCGTCGGGGGCCGGGCCGTCCTCCCCCACCACGTGCAGGATCTGAGCCTCGCCCACTCCGGCGCCGGCGCCGAGGTCGCGGCCGCCCTCGAAGGGGTGCATGCCGAGGGAGGTGGCGCCCGCCCGGAGCTCCGCCTGTTCGCTTTCGCCGGTGAGCAGGGCCCAGACGGGTGTGCCGCCGAGTTCCAGCGCGCGAACGAGCAGGTCGGCGACGAGCAGGACACGGAGCGAGCCGGAGCCGTACCCCGAGGCATGGGCCTCGACACGGGTGAGGCCCCGCCGGACGGGGGCGGCGACGACGGACTCGCCGGTTCGGGCGTCGATGATGCGCAGCACGAGGCCGAGCGTAGGCGGGCGGAGGACACTTCGCAGGCAAGCCGCCAGGAATCAAGGTCCGCCTCGGGCTGTTGCGGTGAAGGACAGCTCCTGTCCGACCCGAAGGAGGCCGCCGGTGTACGGCGACGAGGCAACGATCCGCAAGATCCTCACCGGGCTCGGTGGCACCTGGGCCGTGGTGGGCCTGTCGACGAACCGCCGGCGCGCGGCCTACGGCGTCGCCGAGGTGCTCCAGCTCTTCGGCAAGCGTGTGGTGCCCGTCCACCCGAAGGCGGAGACGGTGCACGGGGAGCAGGGGTACGCCTCCCTCGCGGACATCCCCTTCGAGGTGGACGTCGTCGACGTCTTCGTCAACAGCGAGCTCGCGGGCGCCGTCGCCGACGAGGCGGTCGCCAAGGGCGCGAAGGCGGTGTGGTTCCAACTGGACGTCGTCGACGAGGCCGCCTACGACCGTACGCGCGCCGCCGGTCTGGAGATGGTCATGGACCGTTGCCCGGCGATCGAGATTCCCCGGCTGGGCCGGAACTCCTGAAAAGCTTCCCAGGAAACACCCGCACGCAGTTCAAATTGTGCCCGCGGTCTTCAGCGGCGCGGCATTCCCTTCCTGGTCCGGGCCTCCGGCAAATGGCGAACTCACCTTCCAGGTAAGTCATTTGTGAGAGGCCGCTGAGGACATGGTGAGCGTCTCCCCCATTCCGAAGGCCAAGGAAGACCCGGGTGCGGCCGGACTGCGCCGGGATGTCGGACTGATCGGGCCGATGTGGGCTCGAGCGGGGCATCGAGGAGGTCACGGCCGTGGACGCTCCGGCCCACTGGCCGCCCGGTCCCCGGGCCGTGCCAGTCCGGTCCGGTCCCAGGGCCGTGCCAGTCCGGTCCGGTCCCCGGGCCGTGCCAGTCCGGTCCGGTCCCCGGGCCGTGCCGGTCCGGTCCGGTCCCCGGGCCGTGTCCCCAGGGCCGCCCATAATGTGCGGGTGACCACCAACTCCCCTTCCCCCCACCACAGCCCGGTCGTCGTCGTGGGCGCGGGCCCCGCGGGTCTCACCGTCGGCAACATCCTGCGGGCCGCGTCCGTCGACTGTGTCGTCCTGGAGACGGAGAGCCGTGAGTTCATCGAACGGCGGCCACGGGCGGGCGTCATCGAGGAGTGGGCCGTCCGCGGACTGCGGCAAAGAGGCCTGGCCGAGAACCTGTTGGAGCGCGCCCAGCGGCACTCCGCGTGCGAGTTCCGCTTCGGCGGCGAACGGTACCGCTTCTCCTACACCGAGCTGACGGGACATCACCACTGGGTGTACCCACAGCCGTTGCTGGTGACGGACCTGGTCCACGAGTACGTCGACGTACGCGGCGGCGACGCCCGTTTCTCGGTGCGCGACGTGGAGCTGCACGACCTCGACACGGCTCGGCCGTCGGTGTCGTACACCTGCCCCGACACGGGTGAACGGCGGCTGCTGACCTGTGACTTCGTCGTCGGCGCGGACGGGGCGCGCGGGGTCGGCCGGGCCGCGCTGGTGCCGGAGCGGGCGCGGATCGCGCGGCACGACTACGGCATAGGCTGGCTGGCGCTGCTCGCCGAGGCGCCGCCGTCCTCCGACTGCGTGCTGTTCGGAGTCCATGCCAACGGGTTCGCCGGGCACATGGCCCGCAGTCCCGAGGTGACCCGGTACTACCTCCAGTGCCCGCCCGGCGACGACCCGGAGAACTGGTCCCACGACCGGATCTGGTCCGAGCTGCACCAGCGTCTCGGGGCGTCCGACGGTCCGCCGCTCACCGAGGGACGGCTGGTCGAGAAGCGTGTGCTGGACATGCACGACTACGTGGTCGAGCCGATGACGCACGGGCGGCTCTTCCTGGCCGGGGACTCGGCCCACCTCGTCGCGCCCATCGCGGCGAAGGGCATGAACCTCGCCCTGCACGACGCGTTCCTGCTGGGCGACTCACTGGTCGCCTACCTGGACGGCGGTGACGGCGCCGGCCTGGACGGCTATTCGGAGGCGTGTCTGCGCCGGGTGTGGGACTACCAGGAGTTCTCGCAGTGGCTGTCGGAGGTCTACCACGGGACCGCGGCCGGTGACCCGTTCCGCGCGGGCACGACGTTGGCCCGGCTGCGCCGTCTGTTCACGTCTCCCACCGCCGCCGCCGCTTTCGCGGAGCAGTACCTCGGGACCGCGGAACACTACTGACTCAGTCGTGCGGCGGCTCGTCCCCGAGCCGGTGGTCCGCCACGTTCAGCGCCTCGTCCACCAGACGGCGCAGATGGCCGTCGGAGAGCGAGTAGATCACCCGGCGGCCCTCCTTCCGCGTGTGCACGAGCCCGGCCAGCCGCAGCCGCGCCAGGTGCTGGCTGACCGCCGGCCGGGCCGCCCCGCAGCGCTCCGTCAGCGTCGTCACATCGGCCTCGCCCGAGGCGAGCGCGTGCAGCAGGGCGAGCCGGGTGCGGTCGCCGAGCAGGGCGAGGAGCTCGGCGGCGAGGGCGAACTGCTCCTCGCCGGGCGTGCGCGGATGCGCATGGTGCGCAGGTGACAGGTGCATGCGTGCGCTCATACGCACATAATGGAGGGAGGGACGCACGCGCGTCCACCTCGGCGCACCGGAAGGGGATCGACGTGAGTGAGCGGCACGACCACGGGCACGAGCACGCGCACGGACACCACCACGATCACGAGCACGCGCAGGAGCACCCGCACCATCACCCCTCCCCCGGCCTCCGCCACCGCGTGGCCCACCTCCTCACCCCGCACTCCCACGAGAGTGCCGACAAGCTGGACTCCGCCCTGGAGTCCTCGGCCCGGGGCATGCGCGCACTCTGGGTCTCGCTGGCGGTGCTGGGTGTGACAGCCGTCGCGCAGGCGGTCGTGGTCATGTTGTCGGGGTCGGTGGCGCTGCTCGGCGACACGGTGCACAACGCGGCGGACGCGCTGACGGCCGTACCCCTGGGGATCGCCTTCGTGCTGGGCCGACGGGCGGCCACGCGCCGCTTCACCTACGGCTACGGGCGGGCGGAGGACCTGGCGGGCATCGCGATCGTGCTGACGATCGCCGCGTCGGCGGCCTTCGCCGGGTGGGTGGCCGTCGAGCGGCTGCTGAACCCGCGGCCCGTCGACCACGTCGGCGCGGTCGCCGCGGCGGCGCTGGTGGGCTTCGCGGGCAACGAGTGGGTCGCGCGCTACCGCATCCGGGTCGGTCGTTCGATCGGCTCGGCCGCGCTGGTCGCGGACGGGCTGCACGCGCGCACGGACGGATTCACCTCACTGGCGGTGCTGCTGGGCGCGGGCGGCTCGGCGCTGGGGTGGCAGCTCGCCGACCCGGTCGTCGGGTTGGCGATCACGGCGGCGATCGCGCTGGTGCTGCGGGACGCGGCGCGGGAGGTGTTCCGGCGAGTGCTGGACGCCGTCGACCCGGCCCTGGTCGACCGGGCCGAGCAAGCGCTGCGGGAGGTCGAAGGGGTGCACGGGGTGGGCGAGTTGCGGCTGCGCTGGATCGGGCACCGGCTGCGCGCCGAGGTGGCGGTCGTCGTGGACGGCGAGGTGACGGTACGTCAGGCACACGGCATCGCCGTGGACGCCGAACACGCCCTGCTGCACGCCGTACCGCGTCTGACGGCCGCGCTGGTCCACGCGGACCCGGCACAGGCACCGGGCGAGGACGACCCCCATCTGCCCCTCGCCCATCACGCGGCGGTCTGACGTCAGGCCACGCCGAGCCCCTCCAGCACCACCGCGCCCGGCAGTTCGGCGAGGGCCTTGCCCGGCACCAGGAGCTTGCCTCGTCGGCGTCCGCTGCCCACCAGGACGTACGGCAGGTCGACGACGGCGGAGTCCACCAATACCGGCCAGGCGGCGGGGAGTCCGATCGGGGTGATCCCGCCGTACTCCATGCCGGTCTCCCCGACGGCCGTGTCCATCGCGGCGAACGAGGCCTTCCGGGCGCCGAGTTGGCGGCGGACGACGCCGTTGACGTCGACGCGGGTGGTCGACAGGACGAGGCACGCGGCGAGGGTCGTCCCGCCGCCGCGCTTGCCGGCCACCACCACACAGTTCGCGGACCGCTCCAGCAGTTCACGGCCGTAGTGCTCCACGAAGGTGGCCGTGTCGGCCCACTGCGGGTCGGTGTCGACGTAGACGATCCGGTCGGCGGGCACGCCGCCGCTCCAGTGGCGTACGGCGTCGGCGACCGGGCCGGTCAGTTCGTCGAGGCAGTCGGGGGCGGGGACGGCGGTGTCGAAGTGTCCGATGGGTGCGCGCATGAGCGCACGCTAACAGCCCGTTCGCGGCCGTCCGAGGGCGTCTCAGCGCACGGGCGGCGGCACCGAGACGGTCAGCACCATCTCCATCGGGACCTCGCCCCGATTGCCGTACCGGTGCGCGGCGTTGGCCTCGAACGTGACGCTGGCGCCGGCCGGGACGCGGTACTCCGCGCCGTCGACGGTGAGGGTGAGTTCACCGTCGGTGACATGGGCGATCTCGACCGTGCCCGGCGGGTGCGGGTCCGAGCCGCTGCTCTCGCCGGGCATGAGCCGCCAGTCCCACATCTCCAGCGGGCCCGGCGCCTCCGTGCCCGCGAGGAGCCGGCTGTAGCTGCCCTCGTCGGTGTGCCACAGCCGCACCGCCTGCTCGGCGGGGACGATGCGGACCTTTGGCCCCTGTTCGTAGTCGAGCAGGGTGGTGATGCTGACCCCGAGCGCGTCGCCGATCTTGACGACCGTGCCGAGGCTGGGGTTGGTGCGAGCCTGCTCGATCTGGATCAGCATGCCGCGACTGACCCCGGCGCGGGCCGCGAGCGCGTCGAGGGTGAAGCCGCGCTCGGTGCGCCAGCGCTTGACGTTGCGCGCCAGGGACTGCGTCAGGAGGTCGAGGTCCGACACTTTCCGTCCAATTCCATCCGGTCCCGCCCGGTCCCTTCCGTTTCCAGCCGGTTCCGGAGTCCAATATTCTCGATGACAGGGTTCAACATCCTGCACTACGGTGTGGTGCACCCGATCGTGCACCGAACTGTACTGCGAGGTCCCCGTGACAGCACTCTTCGCCCTGGCCACGAGCCTCCTGTGGGGGCTGGCCGACTTCGGCGGCGGGCTGCTGACCCGGCGGACCCCGGCCCTCACGGTGGTCGTGGTCTCGCAGTCGATCGCGGCGGCCGTCCTCGGTGCGATCGCGGTCGCCACCGGTGGCTGGAGCGAGGCCGGTCCCCGCCTGTGGTTCGCGGTCGCGGCCGGTCTGGTGGGCCCCGTCGCGCTGCTCTCCTTCTACAAGGCGCTGGCGCTCGGCCCCATGGGCGTCGTCTCCCCGCTGGCGACGCTGAGCGTGGCCGTGCCGGTCTCCGTCGGGCTGGTCCTCGGCGAGCGCCCGGGGCTCGTCCAGGTGGCGGGCATCGCGGTCGCGGTCGTCGGGGTGGTCCTGGCGGGCGGGCCGCAGCTGAGGGGCGCGGCGGTGCAGCGGCAGGCCGTGCTGCTCACGCTGGTCGCGGCGCTCGGCTTCGGCACGGTGTTCGTGCTGATCACCGAGGCGTCCACGACCGTCACCGGCCTGTTCCTCGCCCTGTTCGTGCAGCGCGTGACCAATGTGGCCTCGGGCGGTGTGGCGCTGTACGTCGCCGTCCGGCGCGGGACGCCCGCGCTCCCCGAGGGCGGGCTCGCGTGGACCTCGCTGCCGTCGTTCGGGTTCGTCGGGCTGGCCGACGTCGCCGCGAACGGCACCTACGCCGTCGCCGCCCAGCTCGGCCCGGTCACGGTGGCCGCCGTGCTCGCCTCGCTCTACCCGGTGGTGACGGCGCTGGCGGCGCGTGGTTTCCTGCGGGAGCGACTGCGCGCGGTCCAGGCGGCGGGCGCGGGCCTGGCCCTGGTGGGCACGCTGCTGCTGGCGACGGGCTGAGTCACCTCTCCGGCTCCAGCTGGGCCAGCCGCTCCACCGTCTCCTCGTCCAGCCCGGACAGCGCGACCAGCTGGTCCGAGGTGACCCCGTCCGGTATCGGCACCGGCGCCGGGGTGCGCAGCGGCGGCTGCCAGCCCTCGGCGGGCGTCCAGCGCCGTACGACCTTGGCGGGCGCCCCCGCGACGACGGAGTGGTCGGGGACCACGCCACGCACCACCGCCCCGGCCGCGACGACGACGTTCCGTCCGATCCGCGCGCCCGGCAGGATCACGGCTCCTGTGCCGATCCAGCACCCGGGGCCGATCTCCACCGGCTCCATGCGGGGCCACTGCTTGCCGATGGGCTCGTGCGGATCGTCGTAGGAGTGGTTCGTGGACGTCACGTACGCATAGGGGCCGAAGTAGCAGTCGCTGCCGATGGTGACCGTCGTGTCGGCGATGACATGGCTGCCCCGGCCGAGGACCACACCGTCGCCGAGGCGCAGGATCGGGTCGGGGCCGAGGTCGAGGTCGGGCATCAGACCGGCGGTCAGGGTGACCTGCTCGCCGACGATGCAGTGCGCGCCGAGATGGATCCACGGCTCCCCGAAGACCGTGCCGAGCGGGAAGGCGAGCCGGGTGCCCGTGCCCATCGAGCCGAAGCGGAAGCGTCCGGGGTGCTCGGCGGTGACGGAGCCCGTGCGCTGCACCCAGGCCCAGCCCGCGTGAACGGCCCGCTGCCCCAGGCGACGCCGCCATGATGAGAACGTGTTCTTGCGCTTCGGCACCCGCTCACCGTACTCAGCACGCGAGCGGCCAACGGCACGCAGGCCTGTGATCTTCGCCCTACCGGGTGGCGTACGGTGCGGGGGAACGACCGACACGAGGAGACGGTGATGACGCACAAGGCGCTGATCGTGGGCATCGGCGGCAGGGAACCCGAGGTCGACGCGGAGGCGTTCGTGGCGCCGACGGCGTCGGTGATCGGAGACGTGACGCTGGAGGCGGGCGCGAGCGTCTGGTACGGCGCGGTCGTACGGGGTGACGTCGAGCGGATCACCGTCCGGCGCGACGCCAACGTCCAGGACAACGTGACCCTGCACGCCGACCCCGGGTTCCCCGTCACCATCGGGGAGCGGGTGTCCGTCGGCCACAACGCGGTCGTTCACGGGGCGACGGTCGGGGACGACTGCCTCATCGGCATGGGGGCGACCGTGCTCAACGGGGCCGTGATCGGGGCGGGTTCGCTGGTCGCCGCGCAGGCGCTCGTGCCGCAGGGGATGGAGGTGCCGCCGGGGTCGCTGGTGGCGGGGGTGCCCGCCAAGGTCAAGAGGGAGTTGACGCAGGAGGAGCGGCAGGGTGTGACGCTGAACGGCACGCTGTACGCGGACCTGGCCAAGGCTCACGCGGAGATCCACGAGTAGGGCGCGGCGCCCTCGCGCCCGGACTACTCGGCTGCTGCCGCCACGGTCTCCGCTTCGGCCCCCTGCGAAGCACCCTGCGCCTTCTTCGCCTTGCGCTTGACGATGAGGAACGACGCCAGACCGATCAGCGCCGCCACCACGAGCCCCAGGTACGAGAACTTCTTCAGCCAGGACTCCGCGACGACGCCCACGTAGTAGATGACCGCCGTCGTGCCGCCGGCCCAGGCGATGCCGCCGAGGACGTTGGCGGTGAGGAACTTCCAGTAGGGCATGTGCAGGACGCCCGCGAGCGGGCCGGCGAAGATGCGCAGGAGAGCGATGAAGCGGCCGAAGAAGACGGCCCACATGCCCCACTTCTCGAAGGACCGCTCGGCCGTGGCGATGTGTCCCTCGCTGAAGTGCTTGGGGAACTTCGCGCCGAGCCAGGCCAGCAGCGGGCGCCCGCCCTTGCGGCCGATGGCGTAGCCGATGGAGTCGCCGATCACCGCGCCGGCGGTGGCACACGCGCCGAGGACGACGGGGTTGATACCGCCGTGCTGGGAGGACATCAGCGCGGCCGAGATCAGGATGATCTCGCCGGGCAGGGGAATGCCGAGGCTCTCGAGTCCGATGACGAGGCCGACCACGGCGTAGACGGCGGCCGCGGGCACCGAGTCGAGCCATTCCTGCACGTGCACCGCGGGTTCCTCCCGTTTGACGTCGCTTGGCAGCCTTGCGTACCCGGGAAGCCTACCGGGTCGGCCGGGCCCGGTAGGTCCCGTGGTGTAGCGCGCTACACCACGGATCCGGGGGTGCGGTCCCTCGTGACGGCGGCGCGGCCACGTGATCGTGGTGAGGGAAGAACCCGCCCGTTCAAGACCGTTCCCGAAGGGACCCCTCCATGGCCGTGAACCGCCGACGCGGACGCCGTACTGCCGTCATCGCCACCGCCGCGGCAGCCTTGGCGCTGACCGCGGGCCTCCTCACCGGCTGCGAGTTCGACGACTCGATCGACTGCCTGTCGAGCGCCGACGACATCACGGACAGCATCACGGCGATACACGAGGCCGGCGCCGACGTGATCGAGGACCCCACGAAGACCGAGGACTCCATCGGCACCATCGAGAAGAACCTCGACGAGATCGACGACGAGTCGGACGACAGCAAGGTCGACAAGGCGGTCGACAAGCTCAACCAGGCCATCGAGGACTACAACCAGGACGTCCTCGACGGCGACAAACCGGACTCCGGCGAGATCGACAGGGCGGCGGCCGAGCTGAAGGACGTCTGCACGTCGTGACCTGGCGGTCGCAACGTGAAGGAGGGGCCGCTCCCCTCGGGCGGCCCCTCCTTCGGTCTGTTGCTCACTGACCGAGGGACCCGGTCACGTTCGCGACGACCTCGCCGAGTACGCCGGGTACCCCGGCCGGGGCCGGGACGGTGTCGAGGAGGGTGGCGGGGGCCGCCGGTCCGGCCGGGTCGGCCGAGGACCCACAGCAGTCCACCTGCACGGCCTTCGTCCCGAACTCCGGCGCGGCCGGGGCGGGTTCGGCCGGAGCCGGCGCCGTGCCGGGGGCGAGGGACGGGGCACCGGTCGGTGCCGGGAGGTCAGGGGCGCCCGGGCTCCCCGGACCGGGCGGCCGCGTCGTCTTCCGCACCTCCGGACCGGGTGCCCCGGCCGTCGCGGCGGCCGTGTCGAACACCCACCGCTGCCCGGCGGACCCGTCGCGCTCGGCGACGACGGCCTTCATCGGCCCACCGGCGCCTCGGGCGACGACCAGCTCGCCGTCCCGGCGCAGCAGGAGTTCGCCGCGGACGGTCAGGTCGAAGAACGCCTCGCCGGAGTGGACCAGGCACGCGGCCAGGGCGGTCGTGCGGTGGCCGGGGTCGGCGGTCAGGCAGAGCGTCGGGGCGGCGGCGCTGCGCAGCAGTCCGTCGTCCTGGTACGACCACTGCTGGGACGCGGCCGACGAGCACGCCGCCAGGACGATCGGCGCTCCGGCCTCGGTCCGGCCGCCGGCGGCGTCGAGGCAGAGCCCCGCGTCCGGGCCGCGCAGCCTGCCGTGACCGGACTCTGCGCGCCGGGAGGCGGAGGCGGCCGACGGAGATCCGGCGGGCGGGGGGTCGTCGGAGCCGCCCGGGACGCCTCGCCCGTCGGCGGCCGGGGTGTTGGTCCCGCCGGCCGGCGCGCCCCAGGTGGCGCGGGGGGCGGGGACACCGTTGTCGTCGGACCAGCCCTTGGCCACGAAAACGGTCGCGACCAGCGCGAGGGAGGTCAGCCCCACGCCGACGAGCAGGGCCTTGGGCCGCCTGCCCGGCAGGTCGAGCAGCCCCGCCGAGGTGGTGCGGTGCCGGCCCGCGCCGGCGAGCGGACGCACCCCGACGGGCCGGGCCGGCGCATCGGCCGAGGTGGCGCGTCCGGGGCGTGAGTCGAGATAGCGGCGGGCGCCCCAGCCGAGCACGGTCTCGGCGAGCAGCACGTCCAGTCCGCCGTCGAAATGGCTGAGCTGTTCGGCGGCGTGCCGGCAGAAGCGGCAGTGCGCGAGATGCGCCCGGACATCGGGCAGCAGGGTTCCGCCGCGGCGCAGGGGAACGTCGAGGAGACGGTTGTAGAAACGGCATTCGCTCGTCGGCGCGAGTTCCCGGTGGGCGCGTACACAGCCCGCCCGGAATTGTTCCCGCGCCTGTTCCAGGACGGCCTCAGCGGTGACATCGTCCACGCCCGACAGACCGGCTGGTACGGATATGGGTTCCGCCTCCACCTCCGTATGCCACAACAGGCATTGGGAGGCGGCCGGGAGCGACCGGAAAGCGCGCTCGGCGATCTGCCGCCTTTCGGACGTCACCGGCCGCGCCGCACGCAGTCCACGGCCTCCGACGGTTTTCCGCAGTTCCGGCAGAACGGCGGAAACCCCGTCGGCGCCGGCCCATTCCCGGACCGTCTCCCGTACGGCGACGAGGAGTTGGGGACGCAGGGCGCCCCCGGCGCGCCCTCCCGCCAGCCGGACGAGCACCTCGTGGAACGCGGCGGCGGCCACGAGCCGCCCCGTGTCCTCGGTGCCGGCCAGGCAGACGGTCGCGTAGTCGTGGGCCGCCCGCCAGTGGCGGGCGAACAGCAGGGCGACCGCGCGGGCACGCCCGTCGGCGTCGGCCAGCCGGGCGGCGAGTTGGGGGTCGGAATCCCCCGGGGGCCGGCCGGGGCGGGGCGGGTAGGGCGGGCGTGGGGGGGTCGGGGATTGCACGGAACCATTTCCTTCCAAGCCGACGAACGGCACGGAAAACACGTCGTCGGAAAGCAGGTGCCTGATTGGTGCGTACCTTTGGCCTGACCGGACATGTTGCCCTGATCCGACCCATCCGTAAGGGGAGGCTCACCTTCGCACACGCGCCTCACAGGAAACAAGGAGTCCGAGTGACCCAAGTTCAAAGCGCGCAAATTTCAGATAAGTTACCGGCGGTATCCGCACCCGTATTCGAAAGACACCCGGAGGGCGGGACTCAACTTGTGTACACGGAAAGCCGGATGACGCACGGAATCTCCAACTTCCGGCCCCCGCACGGCCGGCCGCTCCGGCGCAGGTGCGGCACACAGGAATCTCAGATGTGACTCTCGGTGTACTCCCATCCCGGTGGGCCAGCATGATCCGCATGAGCGCCCCCCACTCCGCACCCCGTGTGCGCAAAGCAGTCGTCCCGGCCGCCGGCCTCGGCACCCGTTTCCTGCCGGCCACCAAGGCGACCCCGAAGGAGATGCTGCCGGTCGTCGACAAGCCGGCCATCCAGTACGTCGTGGAGGAGGCGGCCGCCGCCGGTCTGGACGACGTGCTGATGGTCACCGGCCGGCACAAGCGGGCCATCGAGGACCACTTCGACCACGCCTTCGAACTGGAGCAGGCGCTCGCCGCCAAGGGCGACACCGTGCGACTGGACGCGGTGCGCGACCCGGCCCGGCTCGCCGACATCCACCACATCCGCCAGGGCGACCCGCTCGGCCTCGGCCACGCGGTGCTGTGCGCCCGCAACCACGTGGGCGACCAGCCGTTCGCCGTGCTCCTCGGCGACGACCTCATCGACCCGCGCGAGACCCTGCTCAGCAGGATGCTCGAAGTCCGCGAGCGGTATGCCGGCAGCGTGGTCGCCCTGATGGAGGTCCCGCCGGAGCAGGTCCACCTCTACGGCTGCGCGGCCGTGGAGCGGTCCGGCGAGGACGGAGTCGTGCGGGTCACCGGCCTGGTGGAGAAGCCCGCACGGGAGGACGCGCCGAGCCGGTACGCGGTCATCGGCCGCTACGTCCTCGACCCGGCCGTCTTCGACGTCCTGGAGCGCACCGAGCCGGGCCGCGGCGGCGAGATCCAGCTCACCGACGCGCTCCAGGAGCTCGCCGCGGGCGGCACGGTGCACGGCGTGATCTTCTCCGGCCGCCGCTACGACACCGGCGACAAGGCCGACTACCTGCGCACGGTCGTTCGCCTGGCCTGCGACCGCCCCGACCTGGGACCGGAGTTCGTGGCCTGGCTCAGGGAATTCGTGGCGGGCCTGGAGGACGGCGAAACGCGGCGGGAGCGGTCGGCGGCCTGACGGCGGCCCGGGCCGACGGCGCCGACGCCGACGGCAACGACGGCAACGACGGCAACGACGGCAACGACGGCAACGACGGCAACGACGGCACCAAACCGTTCCTAAAGACTGAGCGGGAGTGAGTCCTGTTGCCAGAACCCATGCTCAGCCGAACGCCCCGAACGGTGTTGGGCGTTCTGGTTGCCCGCGTTCGCTCCGCGTCCGGGCGGCACGGATCGTGTCCGTGGTCCGGGAATGCGGGGGCGGGTTCCCTCACGCCCAAGGACGCCCGGTCGGGCCTGGACGGTCCGATGCCCCACCGCATCACTCCGGTGCTGTGGGGGCGGTGTCGTCCGTCGCCGGATCGGGTGTCCCTGGGCGCGCCTTCCGATCGCCACGGCGGCAGCGTCGTGGCGAGTGGTCTTACGGGTGGTGCTGGTGAGGGGCTTCTGCCAGTGCTGGGCGCCCCACTTCGAGGTGTAGGCAGGGTCCACCGCGATGACCGCGATACCCGTGGCGTCGGCCATCGAAGACAATCGGGCGCGGAGTTTCCCGGTGGGCATGCCGGAGATCAGCTGCCGGAAGCGTTTCCGGCGGCCGTGCTTCTCACGGGTCTTCTCGGCGGCGAAGTCCAGGTCCTCGACGGCAATCGCCCGCGCGCCGCACGTTCGGGCCCAGTGCAGGAGGCGGGTCAGGGCGTGGCGGACCTGGGCGTCACGGTGCTGCGCGGTGCCGGTCAGGTCGTAGAAGAAGCGGCGCGGGGCGCCGGTCGGGTTGCCGTTCACGTCCAAGCGCCAGGCAGCGAGGTGATCAGCGTTCATGTCGACGCCGATCACTCCGTGGGCCAGGGCGGCCTCGATGGGGAGGGTGGGGGTGGGCGGGATCTGCCAGGAGGCGGTCAGGTACCAGCGGTCCCGGCCCATGTCGATGGGGGTCCCCCCGGTCGAGCGAAGTCGAGAGTGGGGGAGGAGGCGGCAGGCGATCGCCCGGCTGGCTGCGACGCGGTCCGCCCACTCGCCTCCCCGGTGCGCGAACGCGACCCGGCAGGCCAGGACGTACCGTCCGTGCGGGGCGTTGGCCAGATGCGCGAGCGGCGCGGGGAGTTTGAGGCTCACCTCTCCGTCGGGGCTGACCCGGATCGTCTCGTTGCCGTACCGCTTGCCGGACTCACCGTCCGCCTGGCAGAACCAGCGCTCGGCCTCCCAGCCCCGGCGCCACTGCGACTCCGTGAGCCCGGCCTCGTCCAGGTGGTGCCGGGCGCGGGCCAGACGTTTGCCGCCGCGCACCACGTGCACGAGTCCGGCCTCGCGGTCGGCCCGCGCAGCGGCCAGCCGGTCCTGAAGCACCCGCAGACGCCGGGACTTCGCATGCCACTCCCGCCGCGACCGGTAACCGCCCGGGGCCTGCCTGGTCCCCTTCTGCCCGACCGGCTGGGACAGCCGGTGCTCGATGGTGCGGACGCCCGCTTCCAGGTTCTGGATGTGCGCCGGCTGGCAGCGGCGGGCCAGCGCCCACTGGTCGTGCGAGGCCTTGGTGATCGCCCCGGCCCACCGCGACGACGAGAGCGGCGTCAGCTCCCGCTTGCGTCCCGCCCACGTCTCAGCGAAGTGCTCCAGGCCATCCCGGCAGCGCGCCCTGAGATCCCTCGAGGCCAGCGACCCCAGATGCGCGCCGACCAGACGCAGCACCTTCTCATCGTCCGGCGCCAGGTGCTTGAGCCGGGTCCGGATGGCCACACCACTCGGACCGGACACGACGAACGACGCCGCCACACTCCTCAGCCCGCCCACCCCGTCACCCCCGACCCCACCCGAAGAACCCGTCACCGCATCCAACGAGCAGTTCCGTAGAAGGTCACACATTCGACGCGAGAACGTCAGTTCCCCCCTTAAAACCGGTGCCATGGCCGAGGCACGCGACACGACACCGACCACCGGCACTCACTCCCACTCACCAGAACACCCCTGAACACACTCCAGCGACAGCAGCTCCAAACCCCCGGTGACGGCGCACCGTGGCCTGGGCCGTCGTACGCGTGCGAACGCCGCTCAGCCGTGGGGACGCAGGGTCCAGATCACGGTCATCTCCCCGGTGACGGCCCCGTCCGCGCGGCGGATCTCGATCGCGACCGGGAACTCGGGGCGCTCCCCCGCGTCCAACTGCGCGACGACCTCGGCGGCCGGGCGGCCCAGGGTGGCGGTGGCGGTGACCGCGCCCATGGCCAGCTTCCGGTAGGCGATCTCGGCGCCGACGGCGAGCGGCACGGCCCGGGAGAGCTGGTCACCGAACGCGGCGAGGACGATCGCGCCGCTGGCGGACTCGCCGAGCGTGAACATCGCCCCGGCGTGCGGCCCGCCCACGTGGTTGTGGAACTCGCTCTGGTCCGGCAGGGCGACCACGGCCTTCTCAGGACCGGCCTCCAGGAACTCGAGGTTCAGGGTCCGGGCCATGGGCACCGTGGCGGCGAGCATCTCGCCGATGGACATCTGGTCTGCGCTCATGGCCGGGATGTTACCTGTGAGTAGCTTCGGCTGGCCAGACGGGTGTGATGATCGCCGTATGCTTGCCGCCCATGTGGCCAGGAGAGCAACCGCCGACGGGCGGCCCGAACCCGCGGGCGCAGCAGCCCAACCCGTACCAGCAGCCCGGCTATCACCAGCCCGGCCCCTACGGACAGCAACCGGCCGCTCCCTGGAACGTCCCGACCGTGACCGCGCCGCCCGCACCCGGCGGGGGCGGCGGCGGTGGTCGGCGCACCCGAGTGGTGGCGATCGCCGCGGCCTCCGCCGTGGTGGTGGCCGCCGCGGTGACCGGCGCCGTGCTCCTGGGCCGCGGGGACGACGAGGCCGCCCCCGGTCCCGCCCGCTCCTCCGCCTCCGCCCCGGCGTCCACGGCCTCCGACCCACGCGGCACCGAGACCCAGCGGCCGACGGTCGCCGGCTGGAAGGTCGTCGTGAACCCCGGCCGGGGCGTCGCCTTCGACGTACCGGCCGACTGGTCGCTGAAGTCGACCGGCTGGGTGTCCTACGTCGCGGAGGACGACGACCCCAAGGACACGCCCCTGGTCGCCATGAAGGCGCCCGCGCTCCTCGAGGAGCAGTGGTGCGCGTCCGACGACGACCGGGACGGCAAGGACGACTACACGCCCCTGGCGAGCGCGGGCTCCCGGGGCAACAACGGCGCGAAGAGCACCGAGGAGATCGCCGGGGCCGACTCGGCCGCGTGGGTCTACGGCGCCTACACCCAGCCCGACCACACCAAGGTCAGCACCGGCCCGGTGACGTCCTTCACGACCGCCTCGGGACTCACCGGCTCCGTCGCCACCTCGCAGTCCTCCGGCGTCGAGAAGAAGGGCAAGTGCGACTACGACGGCAAGGCCACGACGTTCGCCTTCAAGACGCCCGACGGCGACCTCGCGTCATGGTCGTTCGTCGGCGTCAAGGGGGTCGCGGACGAGGTCCCGGACGCCACGATCCGGAAGATCTTGGACACAGTGCGCCTGTTCCAGCCGTCCGAATCCTGATTCGGTACGTCCCTGACAAGGGGCGGTGACCCAATCGTGTCCCCGGCGGCACTAGGGTTTCTGGCCATGTGGCCAGGACAGCAGCCGCCCGGGGGAGAGCAGAACCCGCAGGCGCAGAACAATCCGTACCAGCAGCCGGGATACCAGCAGCCGAATCCGTATCAGCAGCCCGGCTACCAGCAGCAGCCCAACCCCTATGCGCAGCAACCCGCGCAGCCGCCTACGCAGCCTCCGCAGTGGGGCACCCCGTCGCCCGCGGGCGCGCCCACGCCCCCGCCCGGCGGGGGCGGCGGCAGCGGAAACGGGGGCAACCGGACGAAGCTGATCGCGATCGTCGCGGCCGCGGCCGTCGTCGTGGCCGCCGGTGTCACCGGATTCCTGGTGCTGGGCGGCGACGATGACGACCCGGTCGACGTGAGCAAGGGCAGCGCGAGCCCCACGGCCTCGGTGTCCGCCTCGGCGTCCGCGTCCTCCTCGTCCGGCACGGACGACAACCCGCGCAGCAACGAGACCGAGAAGCCGACCGTCGCCGGCTGGAAGGTCGTGGTGAACCCCAAGTGGGGCATCGCCTTCGACGTGCCGGCCGACTGGGAGGTCCAGTCGCCGGGGCTCAGCCAGGGCTTCGAGTGGGAGGACAAGAAGCAGTCCGACGGCTACGACCAGATCCTGCAGTCGGGCACGGCCGAGTACAAGTCGAAGTGGTGCTCCACGGACTCCGACAAGGACGGCAAGACCGACGACACCGCGCTCGCCATGGTCGGCACCAAGGGCGCCGAAGGGGCCAAGACCACCGACGAGATCGCGATCAACACGCCCGCCTGGTGGGTCTTCGGCGGATACACCGAGCCGGACAAGAAGAGCATCACGTTCGACAAGAAGGCCACCGCCTTCACCACCGCCTCCGGCATCAAGGGCAGTTACGCCTGGGCACAGTCGACGAACACGCCCCAGAAGGGCAAGTGCGACAGCGACGGCAAGGCGATCACGTTCGGCTTCAAGAACTCCAACGGCGACTACGTGTCCTGGAACCTGTACGGGGCCAAGGGCGTGAAGGACGAACTCCCGAAGGCCACGATCATGCAGATCCTCAGCACCGTACGGCTGCACGGGACACCGACGCAGAGTTAGGGCGAGCGGGGGCTGAGCGGTTCACCGGCTCGGCACCACGGGGTGCCGGCGCGGACAGACGGGGTCACTCCCTCCGCGGAGCCCGCCGAAGCCGACGGGACGGCCGGCCCCACCGCCGCGTTCGTGACGGGCCTCGGCAGTCACGGCGCGCTCATCGCCGCCGCGTTCGCCGTCCTGGAGTCGGGCGGCGAGAGCGGCGCGCTGTTCGCCGGATGCCGTGGCCGACGGCCTGACCTGGCTGAGCACGAAGACGGTCCGCAAACTCTCCGTACGCTACGCCGCGACCTGGCAGCGGCTCGGCGACTGGCTGGAGTTGTCGGGAAGCCAGCAGTCGTTCAGTCAGGCAGTGGGCAGTGTTCCGCAGCTCGCGCGGCGGCCTCTCTCGAAGGCCGACAACAGGAAGCTGCCGATCCGAACTTCGCCCCGTGTCCCCGAACGCCCCCGCTCAGCCGATGCCGAACGCGCCCTCGGGTGGCACGGGCGACGGTACGGCGTCCTCGTCCTGTACCGGGCGGGCGTCGCCGATGAAGCGGCGCAGGCCTGGGCCGTGTTCCACCCGGGCCGGGAACGCGTCGGAGGCGGTGCGGCGGGCCAGGGCAGTCACGTCGAGCGGGTGGTGGGCGGCGACGATCACCGCGTTGCCGAACCGCCGGCCGCGCAGGACGGCCGGTTCGGCGATGAGCACGAGCTCCTCGAACACCGCTGCGAGGTTGGCGAGTTGGGACCGCAGAAAGCCGAAGGGCGCCGCGTCGGCGAGGTTCGCCAGATAGACGCCGTCATCGCGCAGGACCCGTCCGGCCTCCTGGGCGTAGGAGAGGGACGTCAGGTGGGCGGGGATGCGCGAGCCGCCGAAGACGTCGGCGACGAGCGCGTCGGCGGAGCCGTCCGGGGCCGCCTCCAGCCAGGCCCGCGCGTCGGCGGCGTGCAGCGCTATGCCCGCACCGGCCGGCACGGGAAGGTGCTCGGCGACCAGCTCCAGCAGCCCGCGGTCGTACTCGACGACGTCCTGCCGGGAGCCCTGCCGGGTCGCGGCCAGGTACCGGGGCAGGGTGAGGGCGCCGCCGCCGAGATGCAGCACGTCCAGCGGCCGTCCCACCTCGGCGACGGTGTCCAGGACGTGCCCGAGGCGCCGCGCGTACTCGAACTCCAGATACGTCGGATCGTCCAGATCGACGTACGACTGCGGCGCCCCGTCGACGGTCAGCAGCCAGGCCCGCTCCCGATCGACGTCGGGCATCAGCTTGGCGGTGCCGTGGTCGATGCTTCGGGTGACGGGTATGGGCTCGTCGTTCACTTCTTCATTGTGCCCGCAGGACAGCACCCTCAGGAGCGCGGGGCACCGCGCGACCAGCCACAACGGTCCCGCGGCGCCCCACGTACATCAGCCGCCCTCACGGAACGGACGTGACGGTCCCCGCCCCCACGGTCCGCCCGCCCTCACGGATCGCGAAGCCCAGTCCCGGCTCCAGAGGCATCTCCCGCCCCAGCTCGACGGTCATGACAACCCGCTCCCCCGGCCGCGCCACCGCCACCTCCCCCAGGTCCACATCCCCCACGACGTCCGCCGTACGGATGTAGAACTGCGGTCGATAGCCGGTGGAGACAGGCGTGGTACGACCCCCCTCGCGCGCCGACAGCACGTACACCTGGGCCGTGAACCGACGACTCGGACTCACGCTTCCCGGCGCCGTGACCACGTGCCCCCGCCGAACGGCGTCCCGCGGCACCCCGCGCAACAGCAGCGCCACGTTGTCCCCTGCCTGCGCCTCCTCCATCGGCTTGCCGAAGGTCTCGATCCCCGTCACGACGGTTTCGACTCCGGCGCCGAGCACCTGAACCGGGTCTCCGAGGCGGAGCGTCCCGCGCTCCACCGCACCGGTGACGACGGTGCCGCGCCCGGTGATGGTGAGCACGTTCTCGACGGACAGCAGGAACGGCGCGTCCAGATACCGTTCGGGCATCGGCACGTAGGTGTCCACCGCGTCGAGGAGCGCGTCGATCGACGCCGTCCAACGCGGGTCGCCGGCCAGGGCCTTCAGCCCCGACACCCGTACGACGGGCGCGGAGTCGCCGCCGTAGCCGTGCTCGGTGAGCAGGTCGCGGACCTCCAGCTCGACGAGGTCGATCAGCTCCTCGTCACCGGCGTCGGCCTTGTTGAGGGCGACCACGATGTGGTCGACCCCCACCTGCCGGGCGAGCAGGACGTGTTCGGCCGTCTGCGGCATGATCCCGTCGAGCGCGGAGACGACGAGGATCGCCCCGTCGAGCTGCGCGGCACCGGTGACCATGTTCTTGACGTAGTCGGCGTGGCCCGGCATGTCGACGTGCGCGTAGTGCCGGGTGTCGGTCTCGTACTCGACGTGCGCGATGTTGATGGTGATGCCGCGCGCGGCCTCCTCCGGGGCACGGTCGATGCGGTCGAACGAAACGTACTCGGTGGTGTTGTCGGTGCCGCGGTCGGCGAGGACCTTGGTGATGGCGGCGGTCAGGGTGGTCTTGCCGTGGTCCACGTGACCCATGGTGCCGATGTTCAGGTGCGGCTTGGTCCGCACGTAAGCGGTCTTGGGCATGGCTGTACCTCGAAGCGTGTCCGTAGGAAGTGGGGACCCCGAGAAACTGGCCGACCCTCCCCCTGCGGGGTCCGCCGGACGATCCGGAGAGGGTCAGCTTCGGGCGCCGTCGACAGCGGCCACGAGGAGCGGGACGGCAGCCTTCGGGGCATCCGCGACGGCGGATGCTGCGAGGACGAAGGCGTACCGGAACATGGTGTCGATCATCGCCGACGGTTCGTTCGGTGTCGAATGGTTTTCGGCGGTTCGGAAGGGGACGAGAGGGGTGCTGACCTGATGACCGGCATCCGCGCGACCGAGTGCTGGGAACGGCTTCCGCAGGAGGTGCGCGAACAGGCCGACGGCCTTGTCCTGCGGGACGCCGTCTTCCAGTCCGTCCGAGTCGTCCGGAAGGCGGGGCAGCCCCACGGCCTGCGGCTGCCGGACGCGCAACTCGTCGTCAGCGAGCGCTCCGTCCATCACGGCGACCGGATCGCCCGGACGCCGGACGACCCGCTGGACCTGGACTCGCTGACGGCACGCGCGGCAGGCGTGCCGGGGTGTGTCGTGGCGATCGAGGCCGTCTGGGACGGGGACACGGTCCACGACTGGTTCGTGATCCTGCTCGCCGTCGCCGCCGACCCCGAGGGCGAGCACCGGCCGGCCACGATCTACCGGCGGACGGCCCTGCGGCACCTCGCCGGCGAGGATCCCGGCCCGTTCCACCCGTCCGCCGCCGTGGCCGACAAGGCGGGCAGAGCGCCGGCCGGCCGGCTCTCGGTACCGTTCCGCTTCGCGAGCCCGCACACCGCGGACGGCGAAGCTCCTCGTTGGCGGCCTTCCCGAAGGTGAGCAGTGGTACGCGCCCATGGCCGCCGCCCGGCCCGGAGCGGGCGCGGGCGCGGCCCGCTACGCGGTCGTCGGCCGCGTCAGCACAGTCTCGGCGAGAACGCTGCCCGGCACGCCGATCGCGTCCGCACTTGTGACGGTCATGAGACGGACCATACGGCGATCACACACGTCCGTCCGTTACTGTCGCGGAATGCTCGATGCCACCACCCGCTCTGGGGGCACCGCCACGGCCTCTCCCCGGGCCACCGCCACGGAGCTCGTCGTCCCCGTACTGGCTCCCGTGCCCGTCACCACACCCGCCGCGGCTCCGGTCGCCGCAGCCGGCGGCCTCGCCGCGCGCTGCACCAGAGTGCTCCTCTCGCCCTGGTCCCGTTTCGCGCTGCTGGTCGCGCTGCTCGCGGCGGCCGCGTCGAGCGTGCTGCTCTTCGAGCCGCAGAAGCTCCTCGCGGACGGCTGGCCACCGCAGTTGGGCGGCGCCTCGGCGGCCGCCGTCTTCGCGGTGGCGTACGGCCTGTGCACCGTGGCGTTCGTGCCGAGACCGCTGCTGAACCTGGCGGCGGGCGCGCTGTTCGGCACGCAGTGGGGCACCGTCGCGTCGCTGGCGGGCACGGTGCTGGGAGCCGGGATCGCGTTCGGGCTCGGCCGCGTCCTCGGGCAGGACGCGCTACGACCGCTGCTGCGCGGCCGGCTGCTCAAGGCGGCGGACGGCCAGTTGAGCCGGCACGGCATGCGCTCGATGCTGGCGGCCCGGCTGTTCCCGGGGGTGCCGTTCTGGGCCGCGAACTACTGCGCGGCCGTCTCCCGCATGGGCTGGCTGTCCTTCCTGGTGGCGACGGCGCTGGGCTCGATTCCGAACACCGCCGCGTACGTCGTCGCCGGGGCCCGCGCTTCCTCCCCGACCTCGCCGGCCTTCCTGATCGCCATGGTCTGCATCGCCCTGCCGGCGGTCGGCGGCGCGGCGGTGGCCTGGCGCAAGCGCCACCACCTGCGCCGTTCGTAGCCGTGGCCGAAGGCGCGTCACACGGATTCCAGCACCATCGCGTTGGCGAGGCCGCCCGCCTCGCACATCGTCTGCAGGGCGTAGCGGGCGCCGCGTTCGCGCATCGCGTGGACGAGCGTCGTCGTCAGACGGGTGCCGCTCGCGCCGAGCGGGTGCCCGAGCGCTATCGCGCCGCCGTGCACGTTGACCTTGGCGAGGTCGGCCCCGGTCTCCTGCCGCCAGGCCAGGACGACGGCGGCGAAGGCCTCGTTGACCTCGAAGAGGTCGATGTCGTCGAGCCGTAGCCCCGCCCGGCGCAGCACCTTCTCGGTCGCCGGGATCACGCCGGTCAGCATCAGCAGCGGATCCGAGCCGGTGACGGCGAAGCTGTGCAGCCGGGCGAGCGGGCGCAGGCCGAGCCGGGCGGCGGTCTCGCTCGAGGTGATCAGCACGGCCGACGCGCCGTCGTTGACGGGGCTCGCGTTGCCCGCCGTGACGTTCCACTCGATCTGCGGGAAGCGCTCGGCGAAGGCCGGGTCGTAGTAGGCGGGCTTGAGGCCGGCGAGGATCTCGGGGGTGCTCCCCGGCCGTACGCACTCGTCGCGCGAGACACCGTCCAGGGGCGCGACCTCGGCGTCGAAGAGGCCTGCCGACCAGGCCCCGTCGGCCCTGTGGTGCGAGGACAGCGCGAAGGCGTCCATCTGCTCCCGTGTGATCGACCACTTGGCGGCGATGAGCTCGGCGCTGACGCCCTGCGGGACCAGTCCCTCCGGGTAGCGCGCGGCGACGCCGGGGCCGAAGGGGTCCTTGCCGGGCGGCACGTTGGACCACATCGGCACCCGGCTCATCGACTCGACACCGCAGGCGACGACGAGGTCGTAGGCGCCGGAGACGACTCCCTGGGCCGCGAAGTGCACGGCCTGCTGGGAGGAGCCGCACTGCCGGTCGACGGTGGTCGCGGGGACCGTCTCCGGGAAGCCCGCCGAGAGCAGCGCGTAGCGGGTGGTGTTCATGGCCTGCTCGCCGACCTGGTCGACGGTGCCGCCGATGACGTCGTCGATCAGCGCGGGGTCGACGCCGGAGCGCTCGACGAGGGTGCGCAGGGTGTGGGCGAGGAGTTCGACGGGGTGGACGTGGGCGAGGGAGCCGTTCGGCCTGCCCTTTCCCATGGGGGTGCGTACGGCTTCGACGATGACTGCGTCACGCATGTGCGGGGCCTCCATGACGAGCACGAGCAGGGACACCTGGGACACCTACTGATGAGTAGGAAATTCAAACTCACCATAGCCTTGCGGGTTGGAAAATCCAACTCACCAGGGTTTGTTTTTCCAACGCCCACCTAGACTGATCGCATGGCCGCCACCAAGGACTCCAAGGACTCCAAAGCCCCGCGCCCCTGCTCGATCGCCGACACCCTCGCTCTCATCGGTGAGAAGTACTCCCTGCTCGTCCTGCGGGAGGTGTGCCTGGGCAACGGCCGCTTCGACCAGCTGGTGCGCAACATCGGCGCCCCGCGCGACATCCTGGCCACCCGGCTGCGCCGTCTCGTCGACGCCGGGATCCTGACCAGGCGCGCCTACAGCGAGCGCCCGCAGCGCTTCGAATACCGGCCCACGCAGGCGGGGCTCGAACTGGAGCCGGTCCTGATGACGCTCATGGCATGGGGCGACCGTCATCTCCGTGAGGATGGCGACCGCCCCATGGTGATCGAGCATGCCTGCGGCAACGAACTGGCGCCGGTGGTCACCTGCTCGGCCTGCGGCGAGAAGGTCCGTCACGAGGACCTGAGCGCCCACCCACAGGCACCGGGGTGGACGGTGGCGGGCCCGTCGGCCGCCTAGAGGTCGTGTCTCAAGGTCGGCTTCCCCACTGCGTGGCCAACGGCCTTGCCCGGCTGCCCGGACACGATCAGGTGGCGGGTGCGGGCCGGTGCGCCCTGGCGGGACGTCCCGTACTGCCACGGCTCCTGGCGAGCGGTGCATGCGCTGTTCCGGCGGTGGCCGCCCTGCTCACGGGCCTACTCTCGTGAAGGACTCGACGGCTCCAGCCGAGTCGGGAGCCAGCCCGGGGGAATGGCTCGCATCACGGCACGCCACGGCGGTCGAACTCGCAACTCCACCACCCGGAGGTCTTCGCCATGATCAAGCCCGGCGAGTGTCGACAACGCTCGTGATCAATACACCTGGGGCGGGCCCTCAGGCTTCCAGCTTGCGGATCTGCGCGGCGACCAGCGCCTCCGGCACCTCCGCCTCAGAGCCGGTGCCGCTCGCGGTGTAGAACAGCACGACCGTGGCGCCGCTGCGCACGACCACGAAGGCGTCCGCGCTGTCCCGCTCGCTCTGCAGGGCGAAGGCGACGGCGTCGTCGCCCACCTCGGGCGCGGTGGCGGCCTTGGCGGTGGTGCGGGCGGGCACGCCGCCCTCGTAGGCGGTGCACTTCTTCAGGGCGGTGCGCAGGCCCTCGAGGATGGCCTCGGCGCCGGACCGATCGTAGGCCATGAGGCCGATGGTGGTGGCCGAGCCGGCCGCGGGACCCGCGCCGGGATGGGCGAGCAGGCCGGTGAACGCCTGGGGGCCAGGGTCCGGCGAGGCGGTGCGCATGTTCTCCAGCGGCTGGCAGTCCGCGGGCCGGGCGGTGGAGTCGCCGTCGGGCTTCACGGGGAAGTCGGTGATCTGGAAGCCGTCCACGTCGCCGCCGGTCAGCGCGGCGGACTTCAACTGGGCCTCGCCGAGCGGCTGGGCAGGCGCCTGTGGCGCGGACGCCGAGGCGGACACCGAAGCGGACCCCGGCGCGTCCGCGGACGCGGAGGACTTCGCGTCGGAATCGCCTCCGCCCCCGCAACCGGCCACCAGTGCCGCTGTGAAAAGGACCGCCGCCGTCGCCCTGATCCGCATGTGCCCACTCCCCGTTCTCGACATCGGCCGATTGGATCATTCTGCCGGGGAGGTTGTGGCGGTATCACTGAAACCAGGTCAGCGGAACTACGTCAGCTGAGTCACCGCACGGTGACGACGGTGATGACCGGCCCTACGGCCGCGTGTGCGCGTCCAGCCGCCCGCACATCCCGAACTTCCCGTACTCCGACGGCTGTCGGGCCCGTACGACGGCCTCTGCGAGGTGGGAGACATCCCCGTCCGCGAGGCGGTCGAGCTGCTCCCCCGTGGCGTCCGCGGCCGCCCTCGCACCACGAAGCCCAGCGGTCGCGCCACTCCGGCAGCCGGGGCCGCACGAGGGCGGCGGCGGCCCGGTGGAAGGCGGCCGGCCGCACGGGATCCGCGCGCAGCGCCCCGTAGCCCTCCAGCGCGAGATCGCGCCGGGCGCGGGCGATCCGGGCCTGCTCCTCCTCCGGTGCGGCGGCCGGGATCGCGGTCGCGGCGGCGTACGTCTCGGGGTCGGTGAGGTACTCCGGGGGCAGGGTGAGCACCGCGTCGCCCGCTTCGGGCAGCCCGCTGTTCGCCATCAACACCGTGATGCGCAGCCGCCCTCGTTGACCAGCCGGTGGATGGTGCCCGGCGTGAACCAGGCGACCGTGCCGGGCACGAGGGGCGTGACCTCGTACCCGGTCGCCGTCAGGGTCTGCACCGCGCCGTGCCCGCCCGTGACGACGTACCCTCCGAACAGGTCAGGCCAATATGGGGAGTTCCGCCGTGCAGGCCGTCGGCGGCGGGCCAGTCGTACACGCACACGTGCGAGACGGCGACTCCGCCGGGCAGCCCCCGTACTCGTTCACCACGGGTGCGCCTCCAGGTACTTGGCGATCTCCTCCCGCTCCCAGGCACCGTCGGCCACGACCACCCGGTAACGGCGGGTGAGCGTGTCGCCGGGAGCGAGCTCGAACTCCTCGAAGAAGGCCCAGGAGGGAGCGATGCCCGCGAAGGGCTCGTTGCGGACGAACCAGTGGGCGGGGTGGGCACCCTGGGTGCCGGAGTGGTCGTTCTCGGGGGCGTGCGCGAAGACGACAGTGGCGTGGCCGTCCGTGCCGTCGTGCTCGCCGGAGAGGGCGAGCCAGGGGCTCTGCGAGGCCATCAGCCCGGGGCCCTCGCCGTCCGGGCCGATGATCCGGCCGTCCCGGAAGGCGCGCGGGCCGCGCCAGAACAGGCCCGTGTAGCCGGCCATCTCCCGCCCCGCGGTGGTCGGGCTGCCGAAGCGGAGCGGCTCATCGCGGCGGTTGGTGACGGCGCTGGTCCAGGTCAGTGCCCAGGAACCGGAGTCCGGGTCGACGTCGTGCACCTCGATCCGGCGCGTCTCGTCAGCCCAGAGCTCGCCGCTGTACGGGTGCCAGGTCAGCCGCTCGGCGATGACGACCCGGCCGCCGTCGGCGGAGACCTCGTCGAAGCCGACGTGCGCCATCGACCCGACCCGCTCGGGAAGTGCGAGATATCCCTCGCCGTGGACGTACGAGTTGCCGCCCCACAGGTTGGCGCCCGAGAGGTGGGAGGCGGTCAGCGACAGCCCCTTGTGCCAGCGGTGGTCGTTGGGCCGGTAGTCGGTGACGACGTCGCCCTGGAGCGTCCGCAGCGGGTGGATGTACGGCCTCGGCGCCTCCCAGGCCGCCTCGGGCCGGTACACGTAGGCGAGCAGCTCGACACCGGTGGCCGGGTCGGTCACCGTGATGCGGTCGCCGTGGGCGTGGACGAGACGCAGGTCGCCGGTCATGCGGATGCCTCCGCGTTCACGGTAACCGCGGCCGGCGCCCAGCCGGGGGCTCCGCCGTGCAGAGCCGTGTAGTACGGGTCACCGGGCCCGATCTCGCCCCGATGCACGGTCGTGTCCGTGAACGCCGACTTGTACAGCGCGGTGATCAGCTCCAGGCTGGTGCGCCCGTCCGCGCCGCTGCTGCGCGGCCGCCGGCCGGCCCGCATGCTCGCGACCAGCTCACGCAGCTGCGCCAGGTGCGAGCTCGGGACGTCCGCGCCGAAGTCCTGCCAGGCCGCCGCCTGCTCGCCGGAGACGTCCGGGGCGGGGGTGATGCGCCAGTTCGCGTTGGAGTGGCCGTAGAGGTGGGTGAGCTCGACGGTGGCGCGTTCGCAGTCGATACGGATGCGGCTGACCTCGTCGGGGCTCAGGACACTGTTGACGACCGTGGCCATGGCCCCGCTCTCGAAGCGGACCAGGGCGGTGGAGACGTCCTCCGTCTCCACATCGTGCACGAGCCGGCCTGCCATGGCCCGCACCTCGCTCCACGGACCGAGGAGGTCCAGCAGGAGGTCCATCTGATGAATCCCGTGGCCCATGGCGGGGCCGCCGCCCTCGGTCTGCCAGCGACCGCGCCACGGCACGGCGTAGTAGGCGGTGTCCCGGTACCAGGTGGTCTGGCAGTGCGCGACGAGCGGCCGCCCGAGAGCCTGCTCGGCGAGCAGCCGCCGCACGTGCCGCGACCCGGACCCGAATCGGTGCTGGAAGACGATCGAGGAGTACGGACCGCTCTCCGCCCCCTCCTCCGCCTGCACGGCGTCGTAGTCGGCGAGGGTCGGCACCGGCGGCTTCTCGCACCACACCCAGGCACCGGCCCGCAGCGCGGCCACGGTCTGCTCGCGGTGCAGGGTCGGCGGGGTGCAGATGGTCACCAGGTCGGGCCGCTGCTCCGCCAGCATCCGCTCCAGATCGGTGTAGCCGTGCGGAACACCGCCTTCCGCGCAGAACGTCTCGACGGCGGTGGCATCGATGTCAACGGCCGCCACGACCTCGGTCTCGCCCTCGGCGGCGAGCTGCTTGAGGGCGGGCAGATGGGAGCCGCGACCGATGGCGCCGGTACCGATGACGGCGGCCCGGACACGGCGCCCGGCAAGCGGAACGGGCAGCGGAGGGGACGGCCGACTGGATGGGGACATGGGCGTGATCAGCACTCCTCCGACGGACGGCCGAATGACCGGGCGGGCCAGCAACCGAGTGAAAGCGAACAGCACGCACACGCAGCAAGCGCTTTCCCTCGGCAGCAACGTATGTGGCGGCCGGGCGGCCGGTCAACCATGGCGTCCGAGCCTGCGGCACCGAAACGCCGCTGGTCGCGCCGCCCGCGAAACCCCTGTGCCGGACCTGTCACACGGGACCGATACCCTTCCTTTGCACACCCTTGATCATCGGGCGCGGCGGCGTGCCGTCTCCGTCGCCCCTCTCCGATCGGCACTTGGACTCCGTAACCTCATGTCTTGGTTTGAATCCCTCGTCCTCGGACTCGTCCAGGGGCTGACCGAGTTCCTCCCTGTCTCCTCCAGCGCGCATCTGCGGTTGACCGCCGCATTCTCCGGCTGGAAGGACCCCGGTGCCGCCTTCACGGCGATCACGCAGATCGGTACGGAAGCGGCGGTCCTGATCTACTTCCGCAAGGACATCGGCCGGATCATCTCGGCATGGAGCCGGTCCCTCTTCGACAAGACGATGCGCAAGGACCACGACGCCCAGATGGGCTGGCTGGTGATCGTCGGCTCGATTCCGATCGGTGTGCTGGGCGTGACGCTGAAGGACCAGATCGAGGGACCCTTCCGTGACCTGCGGATCACGGCCACCATGCTGGTCGTCGTCGGCATCGTGATCGGCGTCGCCGACCGGCTCGCGGCCCGGGACGAGACGGGCGGGAAGCACCGCGCGCCCAAGCAGCGCAAGACCCTGGAGAACCTGGGCGTCAAGGACGGCCTGATCTTCGGCCTCTGCCAGGCCTGCGCCCTCATCCCCGGCGTCTCGCGCTCCGGCGCCACCATCAGCGGCGGCCTGTTCATGGGCTACAAGCGCGAGGCCGCGGCCCGCTACTCCTTCCTGCTGGCCATTCCGGCCGTACTGGCCTCCGGGGTCTTCGAGTTGAAGGACGCGGTCGAGGGCGGTCACGTGGCATGGGGGCCGACGATGTTCGCGACGGTGATCGCCTTCGCGTCCGGATACGCCGTCATCGCCTGGTTCATGAAGTTCATCTCGCACAAGAGCTTCATGCCGTTCGTCTACTACCGCATCGCACTCGGCATCGTCATCATCGCGCTGGTCACGACGGGTGCGCTGAGCCCGCACGCGGCGGAGTCCGGGTCCTGATCCCGGGCCACACATGTAGCACCATCTAGCATTTCCTAGCGCCTGACTGCATCACCACTCCATGATCATCTCCCACTCATCTCCCACCTGGGAGGCGGGACGCACTCCCCCTAGGGTGTATGCGTCCGCAAAGTAGGGGATGACACGGAAGGGCCCGCACGGCTTGCCGTGCGGGCCCTTCCGCACAGAGGGTAGAGCGGGTCAGCTGAGGTTCATGTCCGGCCCAGGCCGCGACCCTCGCCAGGCGGAAACGCAGCCGCTCATCCACCGTGCCCGGGGCAGCACCGGTGAGGTCGTCCAGCGCGGCGGCCGTGGAAGCCGACGGGTTCGCGGATTCCTGAGGCCCTGTCGCGCCGAACTCGGAGGTGTCGGAGCTCTTCAGGGCGAAGAGACCGGCGGGTTCCCGTTTTCAAGATGGAGATATACCAGCTGATCCACTCGTTGCCGGACGGGCTTCGCGCAACGGGAAAAGTCCGATGCATCAGACGATTGGGCGACCTAGCATCGCGGGCATGGCAACACCCCTTCCGCTGATGGTCTATCTCGACCTGAACCACTGGTATGCCCTCGGAGACGCACTCGCGGGCAACCCACAGAACCCCGACCACGTCACGGCTCTGAAGCAGTTCCAGGGCCAAGTCGAGCGGGGAGAGGTCATATTTCCCCTCTCGACCGTGCACTACATGGAGTTGACCGAGAATCCCCGCGACGCTCACCGCGAGCGGGCGGCGGACGCGATGGCCTTGTTGTCCAGGTTCGTGACCATGGCACCCGGGTCTAAGATCATCGATGAGGAACTGGCGCTGGAGCTCAACCGCCGGCTCGGCCGCCCCGCCTTCCCCAAGAAGGTGACGAAATTCGGTATCGGCGTGGGGTTCGCGTTCGGCGAGGCCAAGCGGATGGTACTGAACGGAATCACGGAGGAGAACCGCCAAGAGCTGGAATCCGGCCTGGGGATGTCAGCGTCGGAGTTCGAGGCCTCGGCGAACACAACCACCGAGTACTGGGTCCTGAGGGGGCCACCCGGGACTCTTCGGTCCGCGATCCCGGATTATGACCCTTATGCGGCCCGGCGCGTCGCGGACGATCAGCTCGCCAGTTTCAGCGTCATGATCAACACACTGCGCACCGTCCCGGAAATCGCTAAGCGATCGATGGACGCCATCGTCGCCCGCCAGCTCAGCTTCGACATCATCGACAACTACACCCGTGCGCTCATGAGCGCCGGCTTCGTGAAGCAGGGTCCGTTTCACAGCCGGGACGATCTCACGAGTTTCCTGATGGCGCTTCCGTCCCGCAAGGTCGTCACAATGATGCATTTCCACTATCTCAAGGACGTGCACCGGAACTGGACGATCAACGATCTGCGCGACATAGCCGCGCTGTCGATCGCGATTCCGTACTGCGACGTGGTCGTCACGGATAAGAAGGCGTGGGACACCGCGGTCAACCGTGCCCATCTCGACAAGGAGTTCAACACTCCGATCTTCAGCAGCCTCACCGACCTCGCGAAGCACCTGACAGTCTGATCGTCCTGTGGTCTCCGGCGGCATGCCGCCGGAGACCAGCGCTGGTCAGGCCTGTGTTGGGTCCTGTTTAAAGTGGTACGGATGAGCCGCTTGGAGATACTTCATTGCGGTTGGATCGCCGAAGCCCCGAGCAAGACACCGATGAGATGCGTCAATGCACCAGCCGGGACACGCATCGGCTTCCACCAAGACCCTTGACGGCCTCACACGAGTACGCCCAGTCCCCGACGCGGAACAGCGGCGCGGGAGCGGTCAACTGGTTCGCCACCAGTACCTCGATGACCTGGCCGTGCGTCAGGTCCGCCCGCGAATCCGGTGGCCGCAGCCCGTCGACGATCCCCGCGACGTCCAGCCGACGCAGAAACTCGGCAGCGACAGGCAGAGCGCCCAGGCGCTTGGTCACCACGGACTCAACCACGACCTCCACACGACACCGTCCGCCCGGACGACACTCCGGGCCGTCTACGAGACGGTCCTCAAACCAAGCGGTTGGCTGCGGCGACTGCGGGTCGGGCAAGGGCGGCAGAGCTCGACCTGGTACCTCGGCGACGGCAGCCAACCCCAAAGCCCCTGCTCCCGCTCTCCCGACTCAGGGCGGCGCCAACCTGGAAGACCGACAGCGACCTCCGGGCTTCCAGCCCCTCAGGAGCGGACAGGCCATTCTCAGACCTCCCGGGGATCTTGCTGATCGAGCGCAGCCAGCACGCGAGTTGGATCGTCGATCAGATCGAACAGGCCGCTGGTCCGTCGCGCCCACTGCTCTGGATCCTCTCCCTCCGCGAACGCCGCAGCCGACGCGAACTGGTCCTGGAGGTTGACTGGCAGTCTGCCAGCCAGGGACGCACCGAGCTCTCGGCCCAGGACGGCTCGCGACGATGACGGCCGCATGAAGCGGGCCAGCTTGCCGGTCGCCGGGACGGCGGTACCGCTCACTCCCTCGAGAGCCGCGACGGCATCGCGCACCCAGCCGCCATCCCAGGTGTCGGGGAGCGGAACAGCGATCCGCTGAACGCTGGCGATCGCGTCCCTCCCCAGCGCGAGCGAGAGCCCTCCCGGATCCTCGTGGTAGTTCAGGTAGCGGGCGACGTCGACGCCTGGCGGGCAGACCTCGTCGAGCCCGACGTCGCCGACGAAGTTGCTGGGGTCGACGAGCCACCCCTCCCGCACCACGACGGATGGCTTCAGACGGACGCGATACAGATAGAACTGGCTGCGCTGGTCGGCCTGGTCGCGGATCCGACGCAGCATGTTGTGGACAGCGGCCTCGTACGTGCCGACGTGGAGGGCCTTCGCCCGCTGGCGCGCGGCCCACGCGGAAACCCGCTGCTCTCCGCCCATCCTCCTGCGGGTCTCGGGAGTCAAGACGGCTGCCGGGTCGAAGTGCCGCGTCGGCCAGTCCAGCTGCGTGCTCGTGTGGTACCAGGAGAACTGCGCGACCCTGTCGTCGTCGAGCGCCGGGTCGCCGGAGTCGAGCGTCACCCGAGGCGGGCCCTCGTGCTCGCAGGCCATGCCGCAGCCGGGGCAGGTCTCCTTCGCCTGCTCCCACCGATCGATCCAGTCCAGATCGACGCGCCACCGATGATCGCAGCGCCCACAGAGCATCTGCCGCTCGCGCGTGAAGTCGATTTGCCGTTCCACGGCACCATTCTCCGGAAGCGTCCGACGGAGAACCAGCCTCAGCCGAGGTCTCGAAGCCGCCGGAACTCCGCTTCCGCGGCATCTGCTTCGTCGCGGAGCAGGTCGACGATCTGCTCCGCGGACCTGCTGGGATCCTCGGAACACAGCTCAGCAGCGCAGCGAACGCGTACCACTTGCCCGCGAAGGCCCTCTCGGCGTTGAGCAGGGACTCGGACATGGCAGCGAGAGAACTGCTCATGCTTCAACCCTACGGGCGGATGCGCCTGATGCGACGAGACCCCGGCAGATTCGGCTGGGTCTCGTCGCGCTCCGAGGATCCGTTCCCTACAAGACGTTCGCCGTCTTTACGCTCGTGTTGCTGACCGGCACGTCGATCCGGTCCCGAGCGACGACGACCCCGTCCTTGACGACGTAGCACTCGACGACGTGCTCGCCCTTGAAGTCCGAGTGCTCGATGCGGACTCCCCGCTTGCTCGAGTCGACGATCTGGCCGCGGATCTTGTCCCGCCGCTCGGCTTCCGGACCACGATTGAGCACCTTCCACTTGAGTGTGTAGGGCTCCCCGACCGAGCAGCTGGTGACCACGAACCTCAAGCTCTTGTCGGCCTTGAGCAGGATCCCGCCGCGACGCATCGCGCGGAGCCAGGTCGGACGCCATCCGGCCTGCGTGACCTCGCAGTCGATGGACACGCTCTCGGACACGTCGACCGGGAACTCGTCCTCGATGAACTCCTCGGTGTCCCTGAACGACCGGGACGACTCGCTCGCGCTCATCGCCAGCGGCACCGACGTGCCGAAGACCTCGCGCCACTTCTTGTTGGCGGACGTCTTGCCTTCGGCTGGAACTGCGCCTTGACGTGGACCTGCTGCCGGCTGCCCAGCGCCAGGGAGTACTCCTGCTCTGGTTGATCTTTGAGGAATTCGAAGAAGTCGCGGCCATGAGGTCGAACGAGCCTGTGCCCGCTGCGTCGTAGTCGTCGGTCTGGTCGAAGAAGTTGTAGACGAGGGTGTCGATGAGCAGGCCGCCCATGTTCACGCCGTTCGCGTTCTTCCATGCCCGTGCCATCCGGGCGAGGTGGCGCATGTTCGTCGAGGTGCGGTCGTTGCACTCCTTGGTCGCGGCGATCTCCTCGCGCGGCTTGGTGACCTTCCAGCCCTCAGCCTTCGTGTCCGGGTAGTCGAAGCTGCCATCGGCGTTCTCGAATGCCGGCTGGACCTCGAACTTGAAGGCGTTGGACGTGAACCGCACTCGGACGACGCACTGGTCGACGCGGATCTCCGTGTTCTTGTACCGCGCCTTGAGGTCGTCGCGAACCCTCTCGAGAATCCTCCGCGGGCCGGTGTCCCCGTCGTAGCTCGGCCGGATCCCGGAAGGGAGGATGAAGATCATGTCGAGGTCGGACACGCCCTTGATCGCGGTGTGCCGGCCGAACGATCCGACCATCAGCTTGTAGTCGGTGCAGCCGTCCTTGTCGCGGAAGTCCTTGTTGAGCGCCTTCGTGATCTCGTCCCGGCGCGAGGCGACCGTCGTGGCCGGCTCTCCGACCTTCAGGTTCTGGAGCAGCGTTTCGAAGATCTCTGAGGTCTTCATCGTGATGCCTCGCCTTCGCCGAGCCGGAGCGCCTCCGGGAGGAAGAGGTCGATCTCGTGCGAGGTGAACGTCATCTCCTCGTTGTTCTGCAGCCCGCCCTGGGCGCGCTCGAACGCCCTGTTGCTCGTCCTGGGCGCGTCGGCGTACGCGTCGCGTGCGGCCTGCTGCAGCTCGTCCCGCCGCTCTCGGCCCTCCGCGTTGGAGACGGTGCCGGACATCAGGTCGGCGATGAGGGAGACGTAGGACTCCCGGACGTCCCACAGCCGAGAGGCGATGCCGCGGTGGGCCTCGGACTCCTCCTCGAACTTGAAGGTCTTCGTCCCAAGGCTCATCCAGCTGACCAGGAGCGCGATAGAAGAGGTCGCGAGGCTCGTCAGCACTGCGTTGCCGAGCAGGCCGACCACCGCGGCGAGGAAGGTGCCCGAGCCGATCGCGGTGAGAGCAATGAGGACGCCCTGCTGCCACCGGTGCTTGGTGAAGCAGATGTCCGCCTGCTTCTCATGGGTCTTGTGGCTGTAGACCACGCGTCCGAAGGCCTCTCGCATCTGCGCCAGAAGGTACGGGTCGCGGTCGGGCACTGCTTCGCTCTCGTGTGTCAATTCGTTCCTACTCGGTCGAGAACTCCTGGACATGCGCCTGAAAGTCAGGTGCACGTCTTCTGAGTATGGCGGCGACCACTGACACTCCGACCGACTCGAGCTACCTCCCGTTCAGGCCGCGCTCGATCCGGCCCGCCCTGCGGTCTTTTCCTGCTTCGCGCGAGTAGCGGAGAGCGGTGGACACGATGCCGCGGAGCCGCTCGCCCTCTTTCTCCGCGGCGGCCCCGCGAGGCTCCCGGCTCCAGGCCCGGGCGAGAGCGAGGCTCGTTGCCCATTCGCGCAGGAGGTTGTGGCGATGGCGTCCTCCCGGCTCGAAGGCCTCGGCCTTCAGCTCCTCCTCCTCGCCGCGCAGGCCGAGCTTCCGCGCTTGGCACCAGCTGCGTCAGTCATGGGTGGGCATGGCAGCGCTGTTGCGGGCAGGCGAAGACCAGCTCGTCCTGAGCGAAACCGACGTGTTCGGCTGACGAGTCGAGAGCGGCTCGTACTTGAGGAAGGAGGCAACTGTTGGGTTCATCAACTGCAGCAGGCGATACATCCGAGAACAGCAGCGATATACCACGGTCAGTTCGACACTCGGCACGCACGACCGCGAGCGTAGAGCCCGCCGACAATCAGAGCGCCTCGCGAACACGACGGCCGCGCCACCCGGCCTCTCCGGTCGTACTCGAGGACCTCCGGAAGGCGGGAGCCGCCAAGGCCGACGGCGCGTCTCCTCTGTCACAGTCGCAAGTCGACCGGCTCGTCGCCATCCTGCGCCGGGCAGGCTCTCAGGCCAGTGCACCTCGTGGACGCGGAGCGCCACACCGGACGGCTGGGGGCCGTGGGAGCGGTACTCTGCACCGGCGGCACGGGGTGCGGTCACGCTCCTCTCGCGTTCGCGCTCAAAGTCCCCGGTCGCGGCAGCCACACAGCGATCATCCCCATCGTATGCGCGCTCACCGACGATGTGCGACGCTGCGAAGCGCGCCTACTTCGTCTCGTTCGGGTGGCTCGTGTGCACCTGCTCCAGGAAGACTGTGCGCTCGTGGACGTAGAACCAGATGCGCGCGGTGCCCTTCGCAGTCGGTTTGTGCTGCCACCGCTCATGGGTCGCGCCGCCACGCTCGATGACGCCGAGCTCACCCTTGAGCCGATAGTTCGTCGGCGTCGTCCGCGTGAGGAAGTCCCAGGTCTCCGTCATGGAGTTGCGGATCGTCGCGACGAGGTCGCGCCATCCCTTCTGTGCGTCGGCTGTGGCGAAGCGGATCTCGTACTCGATCTTCTTCGGAGGGCGAGGAACCAGCTCGCCCTTCCTGGCGGCCGCCACGGCTACGGACGCTCCACGGTCTCATCGTCGTCGAGCCACTCCAGACCGGCGCTGCCGCTGCTGAGCCCGGCCGCGACGGCGGTGGCCGTCTCCTTCCAGGAGGTCAGCTCTGCGATCGCGAGGTGCGGCTGGTCGGTGGCGAACGACGCGCGCGCCGCATCGACGAGGTCCTGCGCGCAGGACTCCCGGTCGGCCGGCGACAGCGCGAGCATCCAAGGGAAGGCCTTGGACATCCGCTCGGCGAGCGAGCCGCGGTCGTCGAGGGTGACGGTGATGAGCTGCGCGGCAAAGTTCAGCAAGCGGGCACGACCCTCGGCCTCGCGCTGCGACATCAGGACCAGAGCCTCGCCGTCGCGCCGGGTCACCGTCACGGGGTGGTCCTCGGCCTCGGCGAAGACCTCGGCGGAGTGCTTGCTCAGGTCCGAGGAGCGCCGAGTCGCCACGGGGAGGTCTGCTGCTATGGTCATGGATCCATAGTATTCGGAACGTATTCGGAAGTCTAGTGGAGGCCGCAGAGTGCGTGCGCCAGACTCGACCTCCGGATGCGGTCCGATGCCAGATCTCAGCCTTCCTTGATGCTTGAGTCAGACCCGAACTCACAGCCGGTCGATCGCCGAGATGGCGCGCACTTAGAACTCCTAACAGAAAGAGCGGGTTCTGGGCTCTTGGCGGCCATCGGGTGTCTTGATCAAGAGCTCAGGGTGCCCGAGGATCTCGGGATGACTGTCAAAGAACTGGTCTGGGATATGGACGGCACACTGCTGGACACTACTGCCGTGGTGCCTGCGGCGTTGGCTCGGGCGGTGCGTGTGTTGGGCGGGCCCGTCGTCGACGCCGACGACATCGTCGCCGCGTACTGGCGAGGCACGCCTGAAGTCATCATGGAACACCTCGTGGCGCGGCCACTGACGCCGACGGAGACTGACGTGTACTACCGGGAGCTCGAAGGTGTCGAAGTGGCGCCGTATCCGGAGGTGGCCGATGCCTTCGCTGCCCTGCAAGCCCAGGGTAGAGCTCTGGCGGTGTTCACCGGCGCCAGCTCTCGGGCGGCCGGAATGTTGTTGGAATCCGCAGGCTTGCCGGTTGACGTACTGATCGGCGGTGACCACGTGGAGCGTCCCAAGCCGGCGCCGGACGGAATCCTCATGGCTTCGGAGAAGCTCGGCATCGATCCCGTGAACGTGGCCTATGTCGGCGACTCCCCGCTCGATCTCCGTGCCGCGACAGCCGCTGGAAGCCAGAGTGCCGCAGCGGCCTGGGGCCACATGTACGACCGGACGGAACGGGCTGATGTAGTGCTGGCGGGGCCGCTGCAGGCGCTTGAACTCCTGTCCGTCGGGAAGCGCGTAATGTGACGCATCACTTTGCAGCCCGGCCCGGGGTGGCCATCCGCCGCCAGCAGATGAGCGCGCACCCAAGGGTGAGGAAGACACCTCACGACCTCAAGTCGTCAAGCCGCAGCGGCCAAGGCAGTTGGGAATGCGGTGTTCTCATCGAACAGTTCCCGTCGCTGGAGGCAGTGGAACATCTGTCCGAGCATGCGGTTGAAGAGGTTGCGCTGGGCGGCAGCGTGCCAGTCCCCACGCTCGTCGCGGCGGCGACGGTAGTGGGCCATGGCTCCGGGCGAGGCCCGGAGGGCGGAGAAGGCCCAGAGGTAGCCGGCGTGGTTGAGGCGGTCGTTCTTGACCCAGCGGCGGGTGATGCTGGACTTCTTGCCGGAAGCCCGGGTGATGGGCGAGGAGCCGGCGTATGCCTTCAGGCCGCGGGCGTCGGCGAAACGGCCGCGGTCGTCCCCGATCTCAGCGAGCACCCGGGCGCCGAGCTGGACGCCGAGGCCGGGAAAACTGAGGATGATCTCAGCGTCCGGATGCTGAGGGAAAGCTTCCTCCACAGCCTGGGCGAGGTCGTCGGTAGCCGTGCAGGCGGCCTGGAGCTGGACCAGGAGGGCGAGCATCTGCTTGCCGAGCGCGTCCTCGACGAGGGCAGGATGGTGGGTGCAGTCCTCGCGGAAGACCTCACGGAGGCGTTCGGTCTCGGCTTCGATGCCGCGTTGGCGACCAGCCCGCTTGAGGGCGGCTTGGAGCTGGGTGCGAGTCAGTCGAGCAGCTCGCGTGGGAGTTGGAGCCAGCTTGAGGACTTCGTGGGCTTCAGGGCGGCAGAGACCGTTCTTCCAGGACTCGAACGCCGCCAGGGCGGCTGGGTAGTACTCGCGCAGCAGGGAGCGGAGCTGGTTGGAAATCTGCTGACGGTTCCAGGTGGAGTCCTGCTGGGCGCGGGCGAGGACAGCGATGGCGCGGGCCAGGTCGCTGTCATCGGGCAAGACCCGGTGGGCGTGCATGTCGGTGCGCAGGATGTTCGCGAGCACCAGGGCGTCGCCCGGGTCGGACTTCTTGCGGGAGACGCTGTGCCGGTCGCGGTAGCGGGCGGCGGCCATCGGGTTGATCGCGAAGACCTTCCGCTTGCCCTGCCGCAGCACGGCGACCAGCAGACCTCGGGAGGTCTCGATGGCCACCGGGATCGGGTGTTCCTCGGTGTCGCCGTACTCGGCGAGCATCTCCAACAAGATCTTGTAGCCGGCCGCATCATCCGTGATGTGGCGTTTGGCCATCAGCTGGCCCGAGTCGTCGACCAGGGCGACGTCGTGCGTCCTCTCGGCCCAGTCGATTCCGCAGTAGATCAAGGCGTCCTCCCCATGGCGTGGGTGTTTGCGCTGGTCACGAGCGCATGCGGGCCACGCGGCGACCTAATTCCAGGACTCGGCGACAAGGCCGGTCCGCCACCTCACTAGCCGTTCGTGGCACCAGCGCGTCACACGGGCCTCGGTCTCGACGGGAGCTCGCAAAGCTCGGGCATATCGAGAGGTCATCATGCAGCGGGCTCGCACCACCAACGTCAACGAGCAAGCACGGCCTGGGGTAGTGGCGGTCACGCAGGCGCGAGCGCTTCGCTCTTCGCTCAAGGCTTCTCAAGCCAGGCTTCGTGTAGGAATCCGTCCGATGCCCACGCGACCACCACCACGAGTACGGGGACTGCACGCCGCTCTATGCGGAGGTCTCAATGAACCCGGTTCGCCGGACGCGTCGCAGCCCCCGTACTCGAACAACCCGCTGGAGCGACAACCGCTCTGTGTGGGCCGTTGAGAACGAATTAGGCTTCGTGGATGTCGTCGCGGACCTCCCAGCGGATCCGCAGTCGGCGGAACCAGTGCAGGTGGGCGAACGCACGCTCCACGACCCAGCGTTGTGTACCCAGGCCAGAGCCGTGCTCGGTGCCCCGGTGGGCGATCAGCGGCTTCACGCCGAGGTCCCAGACCAGGCGGCGGTACTTGTCGTGGTCGTAGCCACGGTCGGCCAACACCACGTCTGGGCGGCGCCGGGGCCGGCCACGCTTGCCCCTCACGGGCGGCACGGCCTGGAGGAGCGGGATCAGCTGAGTGACATCGTTGCGGTTGCCGCCCGTCAAAGTGACGGCGAGCGGGATGCCGGTGGCATCGGTGATCAGATGATGCTTGCTGCCCGTCCTGCCCCGGTCAACAGGGCTTCGTCCGGTCTTGGAACCCCCTTTAACGCGCGGATGCGGGAGCCGTCGACCGCCGCCCGGGAGAAGTCCAGGGCGTTCGCGCTGCGGAGCTTGGCGAGGAGCACCTCGTGCATCCGGGGCCACACACCGGCCTCGGCCCACTCGGCCAGGCGACGCCAGCAGGTCATGCCCGAACCGAAGCCGAGCTCCTGCGGCAGGTGTTCCCAGGAGATCCCGGTATGCAGGACGAACAGGATGCCCTGGAACACCAGCCGGTCCGGATGCCGCTTGCGTCCCGGATGCCGGGTCCGGCGCTCGATCTTGGGCAGCAGCGGTTCGACCACCGCCCACAACGCGTCGTCCACTTCCCACGGCTTCGGCCGAGCCACCCTGCACCCCCGGATCAACATTCCTGGAGTGATCCAACCACCTCGAAAATCATTTCGTTAGGAGTTCTTACAGAGCTGCTTACCTTGCGCCTGCCGAAAAACTCATCCGTCCTGGTGGGGGCTGGTGTACGGGTGGTGTCGAGCGCGGGCGTTTGGGCGGGTGCTCTGGGCACCTGGTGGTCGCCCCGGCATGATGGCCGGTCGTGCTGCTGCGACTGGCCTATCTGGGTGTGACGAACGTGTTCGCCCTGCTGCGCCTACTGCCGATGAGCGACCATGGCAAGGACGCCGAGATCCTCGCTCTTCGCCATCAGATCGGGGTTGCGCTTGCCGAATACCGCCTCCATGCTGGTCAGGCGGCATGTTGATACTCGTGGAGGGTGCCGCCGAGTCGCGCTCGCCGTCGTATGTCCAGATGGGCGATCCGGTCCGGGTCCTCGATCGGAGCGGGCAACGAGTGGAGAGGGCGGGCATTCGCAAGACCCTGGTGCGGCCGGTGCTCGTTTAGAACGACTCGAACTCGCGCAGGGCGCGCAGGAGATGGCGCTGGTTCCAGATCAACGTACGGTCTAGCAGCTCTCGCCTGCAGGTCTGCACCCACCGCTCCATGATCGAGTTCATGCGCGGCATCCGGACGCCGCTGAGCACCACCTCGATACCCGCGTCCTTGAGCACCTCGTCGAACGGCCGTGGGAACTTCCCGTCCCGATCCCTGATCAGATAGCGAGCCCGGCAGCCGGCGCCCTCGAGGTCCATGACGAGATTCTTCGCAGCCTGGACCACCCAGGACGCGGTCGGGTTCGCGGTCGCGCCCAGGATCCGGATCCGGCGGCTCGCGTGCTCGATCACGGCGAACACGTACAAGCGGGCCCCGGACAGAGTGACGGCCTCGAAGAAATCGCAACCACACGGGTCTTCTCCGTTGAGAGCCGCAGTCCGAGCGGGGCCAGGACCTCGGCGACCTGCTCGCGCAGGGCCTCGGCCCGGTGGGCCGGGCCGCTGACGAGGACGACGAAGTCGTCCGCATATGCCGCATGCCGGGTTATGCCGACCGTCGTGGTAGGAGCCCGATGGAGTGGACATCCGGACCAAAGCAGTCGGCATAACCTTTGCCCGCCGCTCAGAGCGTCCCGAGGAATGCCAGCAAGGTGTCTGGGGCGGTGTAGCGCCCGGGTGGGCTCCCGGCGGGAGCCGTGCGGGCAAGCGAGTGTTCCTTGATGCTCATGTCGGCATGTAGATAGATCTGAGTGGTTTCAGTTGATTCGTGACCGAGCCAGAGTGCGATGACGGATATGTCGACTCCTGAGTGAAGAAGCGCCATCGCGGTGCTGTGCCGCAGGGTGTGCGGAGTGACGTGTTTGCCGGCCAACGACGGGCAGGTGGCCGTGGCGGTCCGGGTGTGCTTGGTGACGAGGCGTTCGACGGCATCCCGGCTGAGCGGGGTGCCGCGGCGGGTCGGGAACAGCGGGTCGCCGCGCTCGCCGCCGCGTTCTCGCAGCCAGATCTTGAGTACTTTGACGGTGCTGGTGGTCAGTGGGGTGCACCGGTCCTTGCGGCCCTTGCCGTGACAGCGCAGGTGAGGGCCGGTGCTCAGGTGGACGTCCTGGAGGGTGAGGCCGGTCAGTTCGCTGACCCGCAGTCCGGTGTGAACGCCGGTCAGCAGCAGAGCGTGGTCACGGCGTCCGGTCCAGGTGGTGCGGTCCGGGGCGGCGACCAGGGCATCGGTCTCCGTGGTGGTCAGGTAGTTGACGATGGCCCGGTCGAAGCGTTTGGGCGGGATCGCCAGGACGCGCTGGATCACCGCCGCGTGTTCGGGGGCCCGCAGGGCCGCGTAGCGGAAGAACGAACGGATCGCGGCCAGGCGGGCGTTGCGGGTCGCGGCGGTGTTACCGCGGACGGTTTCCAGGTGCTGGAGGAACGCTCCGATGGCCGGCGCGTCCAGGTCGGCGATGCTCAGGCGGGCGGGGCGGCGGCCGGTGCGCCCTTCGGCGAAGCCGAGCAGGAGGGTGAAGGTGTCCCGGTAGGCGGCGATGGTTTGCTCGCTGGCCTGGAGCTGAAGCATCAGCTTGTCGGTGAAGAAGCCCTGCAGCAGGGGCGCGAGGTCGCTCGAGGCTGGCCTCCGAAGCTGTGTTCCAGGCGGGCTGCGGCCAGCGCCATCAGTTCTGGCGAGCCGGAGAGATACCAGTAGGTGGATTTCGGTTCGGCGTGTCCGAGGTAGGTGGTCAGCAGCGGCAGCCGTGCCTGCACGTCGGCGTCGTCGCGGTACCAGTTCAGCAAGGTCGTGGTCGCGAACGTGTGGCGCATGTCGTGCAATCGGGGCCTGCGGTGGCTTTCACCTGCGGTGATTCCCGCCGAGTCCAGCAGTCGGGCGAAGGTGTGCGGCAGATTGCGGGCATCGAGTCGTGTGCCGCGGGTGGAGACGAGGAAGGCCGCGGTGCTCAGTGCAGGTCGCTGGCTATCACGTTGCCGGGCGTACTTCCGCAGCGCTGCGGCGGTGCTGGCGTGTACTGGGACCTGCCGTGACTTGCCGAACTTCGTGTCCCTCACGGTGAGAAGGCCGTCGGTGAGGTCGACGTCGGTGCGGTCCAGGCCGCAGGCTTCGGAGGTGCGCAGGCCCGTCACGGCCAGCAGGCCGATCAGAGTGTGCCAGGTCAGGGCCCTGAAGGCCGGGTGGAGCAGGTCTGCCGTCTCCAGCAGCGCGGCCAGTTCTGCGGGGGTGAACAGGTGCGGGGTGATGCGCCGGTAGTGGTGGGGCAGTGCGTCGTCGGGTGGGATTTCGGTGGCCGGCTCCAGGGTCTTCAGGTGCCGGGCGAAGATCCGCACGACCATCAGACGTCGGCTCCAGTGCACTTGGTCGGTGCTGCGCGGGGTGTCCGTCGCCCAGGCAAGTGCCGTCTGGGTGGTCACGGTGGTGGCGCCGGTGTGTTCCAGGTAGCCGACGAAGCTCATCAGCTTCTCGCCGAAGCTGGTCAGCTTGAATCCCAGACGGCGGCGCATGGCCAGGTACTCTTCCGCGTGCTGTCGGACCGTCGTCACTGCGCACCGCCTTCCGGCCACGGCTGTGCCAGGGCCCGCAGTGCCGTGTGGTCGACCTTCGCGTAGACGGCGGTGCTCAACTGGCTGCGGTGCCGTAGTACTTGCCCGACCTCGGGCAGTGGGGCCCCGGCCTGCAGGATGGTGGTGGCCAGGCTGTGGCGCAACCGGTGGGCTCCCAGCCGCGGCAGCCCGGCCCGGTCGCAAGCCCGCCCCATGATCGCCCGGATGCAGGTCCCGGTGAGCCCCTGATAGGGAGCCCGGGCGGTGATGAACAGGGCCGTTGTCGAACACCGGGGACGGGCGCTGGTCAGGTAGCCAGCCAGGGCCTCGCTCACCTCGGTCGGCAGCGGCAGCCGCTCGATGCGGGACCTCTTGCCCCGCACGGCGATCTGGCCGTCTCGCCAGTCAACATCGGTCAGCCGGAGCGCGGCGGCTTCTGCACCGCGCAGTCCCAGCCGGGCGAGCACCACCAAAATGGCCCGGTCCCGCCGCCCCGCCGGGGTCCGCAGGTCCGGAGCGGCCAGCAGCGCGGATATCTGCTGCGGCGCCAGGCCGCGGGGCAGGGAATCCAACCGCCAGCCCGCCACCCCCGGAACCGCCGCAACCAGAGGCGCGGGATCCGGCCGTCCACGTGCAGGTAGCGCAGCAGCGACCGGACTGCGGTCACCAGGGCTTTTGCCGACCAGACGCTGTCGGCCCCGGCGGCGTGCCGGACCATGAACGCGGTCACCCGCGCGGCATCCAGCCGCGCCAGCAACTCCTCCAACGGCTCGGGCAACGCGTCGAGGAACTTGCGGGCCTGTCCGCAGTAGCAACGGACGGACTCGGCCGCCAGGCGCTCTCCCTGAAGGTAGGCGGCGTAATCCGCCAGCAGTTCCTCCACTGCACCACCGCCGGCCGCAGCCGGGGCCGGCACCACGCCGTCGCCCCGCAGAACCCTGATCACCGCGCCGAGCGACCGCCGGGCCACCGGCTCCGACCGGCACACCGCCCGCCGGAAAGCCAGGAACTCCTCCAGCCGTGACGGCGTCAGCTCGACCGGGGTGAGCTCCCGCCACTGCATCCAGTCACTCAACCGCCTCAGCATGCGAACCGCGTCCGTCACCGACCCGGCCGCATACCCCAGGGACGCCAACTCCGTACGCAGCAACAGCTCGTACGGTGCCAACACTCCCACCGTCACCAGCGGTACCGGACCGCGGCGCCGCCCTCCGCCCACATCCATGATCCTCTCCTGTCTGGAAGCCAACTTGCCTACACAGACAGGGATATGACACTGCTCAGCTCATGCCGCGGATTATGCTGAAGCTTTCGAAACCGGCTACCAGGTCAACCACACTGCTGCCCCCAGGGTTCGGCATAACCCGGCATGCGGCATAAGCGGACCTATGCCGAGTTCGGCATAGATCTGCGTAGCGGACCAGTCTCCAGTTCCCGGTTCCGGTCTTGCGGCGTTTCTCCCGCTGCCAGCTGGTGCCCATCTGGGTGTGCCACTGGGCGTGGAACTGCTCGTCCAGTGCCGTCAGGGCGATGTTGGCCAGCAGCGGGGAGAGCACGCCCCCAACGCAATGGGCAACTTCTGCTTCGAGGTGACGCTCGGCTACCGTCGGCTGGAACTCCTTCCCTGTACGGAGGGTAAGGAGCGTCACAATGGGTAGTTTGTGACATGGTGCGTGGTGATCGTGCCGATAGCGTCGAGTACGCCCGGCGGGTCAACGCCGCCGCGGATCTGGTCGGGGCGGGTGTGCCCGTGGCCGCAGCCGCCCGCACGTTGGCGAGCAGGTACGGGGTGTCGGTGCGTCAGGCACGCCGGTATCGGAGCAGGCGATGGCTGCTGGACGTCTCGAAGTCCCCGAGTCGAGCGTGGTGTTCACCGTCAGCTGCCGGAATCCTCTGGCAGGACAGATTCGCGCCCGTGCCCACGAGAGTGACAGGGCGATCTCTGCGGTGGTGGCGCAGGCCCTGGCCGAGTTCTTGCAGCGGGATGCCCCGGAGGGCCGGCCGGGCAGGTGAGCGACCGGCCGGTGGTGGCAGAGGCGGTCTTCGACCGCCACGCGGCGGTGGACTTGGCTGCGGCCTACGCGGTGTTGGTTCCGCAGCGGCGGGCCCGGTTACCGGATCGCCTGGAGCAGGCAGGAGTGAACGATGACAACCAGTGTGGCGGTCTACGCCCGGGTGTCCTCGGCCCGGCAGAAGAAGGACCAGACGATCGGCTCGCAGACTGCGGCTCTGCGCGCGTATGCCGCCGAGAAGCGTCTTGAGGTGCCCGAGGAATGGGTGTTCGAGGACGGCCACGGCGGGCTCAACAGCTCATGGACCTGCGGCGTCGGCGGACAGCCCCAGTACCGATTTCCACGCCGGCGAGGCGTCATCGACAGATGAACGGACAACTCAGGACTCCGTTAAGTTGGCCTGGCCCTTTGGTTCTGGCTGGTGGTGGACGTTCTGGGCAGGGGGCGGTGGCAGGTGGTGCAGGTGCCGGTCCAGCAGTTCAGCAGGTCTTGGATGGCGTCGAGGGTCTGGTAGAGGGTGAGGTTGCTGTATCGGCTTTTGGGGCCAGGCGCTGTTCGGTGAGGAAGGCGTGGGCGGCGGTGACCAGGGTGACGTGGTGGTGCCACCCGGTCCAGGAACGTTCCCCGAAGTGGTCCAGGCCGAGGCCGTGCTTGAGTTCCCGGTAGTCGTGCTCGATGCGCCAGCGGATCTTGGCCAGGCGGACCAGTTCGGCCGGCGCTGTGTCGGCGGGCAGGCTGGACAGCCAGTAGCCGGTGGGTTCTTGGGCGTCCTGGGGCCATTCGACCAGCAGCGTCACTTCGGGCAGGACACCGTCCCAGTGGCCGTGTTCGGCGGTGGCGGCGGCCTGGGCCAGACGGCGGGACCTGACCCCGGCCGGCCGCACCCGCAGTGCCAGAAAGCGCGAGCGCATCGGCCCGCGGGAACCTTCCCGCCAGGTCACCTCGGTGAACGCCTGCCGCCCCTGGCCGGCCGCCAGCGCGGCCACCGAAAACGGCTTGTGCCGGTAGCGGGGCTGCGGCTTGCGGCCGTTGCCGGACCACGCCGGGGCGGTGAGCTGCACGTCGTGCGGGTGGACCGTCACGTCGGAGCGGATGGCCACGACATAGCCGATGCCCCGGTCGTCCAGGCCGTCGCGCAAGTCGGCGTTCTGCCCGTAGCCGGCGTCGGCCACCACCACCGGCGGCACCAGACCCCACCCGGCCAGCTCGTCGAGGATGTCCAGGGCCAGGCGCCACTTCTCCCGGTGCCCGACCTCCTGCGGTATCCCGGTCTTCTGCCGCCGCACGGCATCGTCCGCCCCCTCCCGCGGCACGAACAACCGCCACTGCAGCGGACAGGAAGCAGTGTCGGAGACCGCGTGCACGCCACCGCGACCTGGCAGTTGGCCTGCTTGCCCAGCGCCCCGCAGTACTGGTGCGCGACCGCCACCGACATCTTCCCGTCCTTGGGGAACGACACGTCATCGACGGCCCAGGCGTCCGGGCCGATTCTCGGCACCATCCGCTCGGCGATCCGCCGCCGCACCGGCAGCGGATCCCAGGTCGACTGGTTCACGAACTGCTGCAGGTTCTGCTCGTTGCCGTCCGGCAGCCGCTCCGCCATCGGCTGGATCGATTTCCGCCGCCCGTCCAGCATCAGTCCCCGCAGATAGCAGTCGCCCTTGGCCCGCTGGTCCTTGCGCGGCACCGAGGAAAACACACAGCTACGAATAGCGCCAACTTCGCCCGGGCACGGTTCACTTCATGTGCGTCCACACCCCCAACATGCCCCCAAACAGCACCGCGAGACAGACCTAACGGAGCCCTACAAGCTCCTGCCCAACGGAAAGACCGCCCGCACCTCCCACCCCATGCCGACACGTGGTCCGGCGGAGAGTGTGCCGCCCAGCGCCGTGACGCGTTCGTTCAGGCCGACAAGGCCGAAGCCGCCGCCGTGGGCGGCATCAGGGAGTTGGGTGCCTCCACGTCCGTCGTCGGTCACCGTGGCCTCCAGACGGCCGTCGAGGTGGCGCAAGGCGACGGTGATCTCGGTGGCGTCAGCCGCGTGTCGGCGTACGTTGGTCAGTGCCTCCTGCACGACCCGGAAGGCGGCTGCCTGTACCTCGTGCGGCAGGTCGTCGGGCAGCGCGGGGTCGCGGTGCAGGGTGACTTTCTGGGCCGGGGTGCCGAAGCTGTCCGTGAGCCCGGTGACAGCGGCCAGGTCACCTACGGGGCGACGGTCGGCGGCCTCAGGACCTATGTCGCGGAGCACGCCGACCGTGCGGCGCATCGAGGCGAGGGCCTCGGTCGCAGCGCGTTCGATGCCGGCCAGGACGGGATCGAGGTCTTTCGGTGCCGTGGTCGCCATCATCCGGGCCACCTGGGTCTGCACGAGGATCCCGGTGACGTGGTGGGCAACGAAGTCGTGCAGGTCCGCGGCGATGGCCAGGCGCTCGGTCCGGCGGGTCTCGCTGACGGCGACCGTGCGCCGGTAGTCCAGGGAACGCAGATAGCCCGCCAGCCCGGCAGTGAGGCCGATCAGGGCGAGGCCCACAACCCCGTAGGCGAGGGTCTCGCCCTTCCACGACCTCAGGTAGCGAACCGGCATGGCGAGAAGGGCGCTCGCGTCGAGCACACAGCACCATATGACCCAGCGCGGCGGACAGTGCCGTACGGCGATGAACAGCAGGCACAGCAGGATCATCGCCTCGCCCGGCCCGAAGGCTGCCGGTCGGCCGGCGAGCAGAACCCCCACCGTCAGGACAGCCGAGGCGAGCGCGGGAACGGCAGTGCGCAACTGCGGCGTGAACCACTCGGGCCGACGTTCGGACGGCCACAGAACGGCAGTCAGTCCGATCAGCAGCACGGCCACCGTCGGCCAGGCGGGGGTCTGGCCGGCAGCCGCGTTGAGCGCGTCGGCAACACACGCGGCGAGCAGGATGCCGACGGCGAAGCCCCGTGCACAGCCACGGCCGGAAACGGATTTCATACCGATCACCGTAGGTCACCGGGCATGTCACGGGATCGGCCGAACGGCCAAAGGCCCCCTCCCCGAATATGGCCATGTGGCCGATGCGGGCGCGAGTGCCCACGGGCGAGTGTGGAGCCACTTCCTCCCCTCCCCCTTCCAGGAGTCGCAATGCACCGCAACAAGTTCCTCATCGGCGTCGTCGGCGGCGCCACCACAGTGGTCGCCCTGGGCGCCGTCGGCACCCATCTCCTATCCGGCACCGAGTCGACAACCGGGCTCGACAAGTACGACACGGTGACCGTGGGCGGCCAGAAGGCCCTGGCGGGCAACATCGTCGCGGCCCGCACCCAGAGCAAGTACCACCCCCTCCCCTGGATCGGCGACAAGGTCACGAACGTCACCTGCCCCACCGGCCTCACGGCCGTCGCCGGCGCCACCATCACCTGCACCGGCAAGAAGAGCGACAGCAAGACCGTCGCCATCCCCATAACGGTGGTCAAGGCCACACCCTCGTCCATCACCTGGAAGTTCGAGCGCTAGAAGAGGACCACGGCACATCATGAACACCGTCCTGGCCGCTCACGGCCTCACGAAGAAGTACGGCTCCACCACCGCCCTCGCCGGCGTCGACGTCGAGGTCGGCGAGCGCGAGTCGCTGGCGATCATGGGACCGTCGGGGTCCGGCAAATCCACGCTGCTGCACACTCTCGCCGGGATCATCCGGCCCGACGGCGGCCAAGTCCTCCTGCGCGGTGAACGCATCGACAAACTGGGCGAGAACCGGCTCAGCGCACTGCGCCGCAGGCGTTTCGGCTTCGTGTTCCAGTTCGGCCAACTGCTGCCGGAGCTGCCCGCCGAGGAGAACGTCGCCCTGCCGCTCATGCTGGAAGGCGTCCCGCGCAGACAGGCCGTCGAGCAGGCTCGCCATTGGTTCGGGCCGCTCGGCCTCGGCGGACTGGAGAGGCGCCGGCCCGGTCAGCTGTCCGGCGGTCAAGCCCAGCGGGTGGCGATCGCCCGCGCTCTGGTCGTCGAACCGGACGTGGTCTTCGCCGACGAGCCGACCGGCGCCCTGGACCAGACCACCAGCACCGAGGTCATCCGGCTGCTGACCTCCGTCACCCGCGAACACGGCGCCGCCCTGGTCATGGTCACGCACGACGCCGACATCGCCGCCCACTGCCACCGCACCCTCCAGGTACGGGACGGCCGCATCAGCAATCACACCCCCTACACGGTCACCTGACCCGACCGCACCTCTGGAGACCCGCCATGCGCTCCCCCGTTGTCCCGCTGACCTGGCATCTGGCCCGTTCCTCCGGCCGCCGCGGCCTGCAGAGCCAGCTCCTGGCGGCCGGAGCCGCCGCAGTCGGCGCGTTCGTCATGCTGGTGATGATCGCCGCGACCCTCGGCTCCGGCACCCGCGCCGACCACACCACCTGGCGCACCCCCGACGCCGTAGCGGCGAAGCAGGCCACCGCCGTGCAGGCGCTCGCCACGACGTACGTCCGCCACAAGCCCGTGACCGTCGTCTCACTGGCCCAACTGCCCGACCGCAAGGCCACACCCCCGCCCCCGGGTCTGAACACCTTCCCCAAGAAGGGCGAGGTGTACGTCTCCCCCGCACTGGCCGACCTGCTGCACGAGCTGCCCGCCAGTCAACTGGCCGACCGCTTTCCCAAGGTGGCGTCCTACGGCACACTCGGCGCCGCCGGTCTCGCCTCGCCCGACGAACTGATCGCTGTCGTGGGACGCGCACCGACCGCCCCTGCCGTGTCCAAGGCGGCCGAAGGCGGCGTCTCCTGGTACGACACCGGGCAGGCCGCGCGTGCCCCGATCTCCGGATTCTCCGGAACAAAGGCATCCCTGTTCACGGGCTCGGACCAGGGGACGGCGCTGCTGGGTGTGGTGCTGCTGGCGATGCCTGTGGTCGTGCTGTCGGCGGCAGCCGGACGGCTTGGCGCCGCCCGGCGCGAGCAGCAGCTGGCCGCGCTGCGCCTGGCGGGCGCGACGCCCCGGCAGATCCTCGCCATGACCGCCGCCGAAGCAGCGACGGTCGGCGCGGCCGGAGCCCTCGCGGGCGCACTCGCCTACACGTCATCACTACCCGCCCTGGCGAAGATCCCGTACGGCGTCGGCGGCTGGTACACCGGTCAACTGTGGGTGGGCCTGCCCTGGTTCGCCGCCGTGGTGGCAGGGGTCACCGTGCTCCTCACCATCAGCGCGGTATCGACGCTGCGCCAGGTGGCCACCTCACCACTGGGGGTCGCCCAGCAGGCGAATCAGCGGCGCACCCGCTGGATCCGCTTCGCCCTGTTCGCAGCGGCCATGCTCTACATCTCACAGTCCACGAGCAGCCATCTGACGTCCCGGCAGGCCCTCGTCCTGCTGGTGCTGTTCTACAGCACGTTCTGGCTGTTCGGTCCATGGGCCGTGGACCGGCTGGGCCGCATCGTGGGCCGTTTCGCCCGCCGTCCGACAACTCTGCTGGCCGCGCGCAGGCTCAGCGACGACCCGCGCGCCGCCTGGCGCACCGTCAGTGGCCTTGTGCTCGCCGGATTCGTGGCCGGCTTCTTCTCCGTCAGCCAGTTGGGCATCGACGGCCCAGACCACCACGGCCAGGTAGCCGTGGCCACCACGAGCATCGCCGACTCCCGGCACGCAGCCACCGCAGCCCGTACGCTGCTCGACCGCGCGGGCATCAGCGCGACCGTCACGACCGGCAGCACGGACAGCTACGACAACCTGCTGGGCGGCAGTCCCGGGGTGATCGCCCACGTCTCCGGGGGTACGGAGCAGATCGACACCGCCCTCACCGCCCTCACGGCCCTCGCGCCGGGCACACCGCCATACGCCGAGGACTACGCGGCGGCGAGCGACAGCACGGTCATCGACCGCATCTCCGACGTCAGCACCGCCACCCTGGTCCTGAGCTTCCTCGTCGCCACCGCCTCGGCCGGCCTCACCGCCGCCGCCAACGTCCTCGACCGGCGCCGCGTCTACGGCCTGCTACGGCTGGCCGGCACTCCATTCAAGGTGTTGAACCGGGCCCGGGTCCGCGAGACCGTCCTGCCCCTGGTCGTTCTGGCCGGCGGCACCACCGCGATGGGCGTCTACGGCTCCTACCAGCTCAACAAAGCGGTCGGCTCGACGATCAACACCACCGGCGCCCTGCAACTGGCCGCCTGTATGGTCATCGGCGCGCTGGCGATGTTCGCCGCCATTGCCGCCAGTAGGCCACTGCTGCGGAAGGTGACGGCCGATCCGGCCCGCACCGCGGACTGACGAACCCTACGCTGAACGGCCTGCCCACGAACCGGCGGGCCGCAGCCCCCGCGCCTGGCCCGTCGTTCCGTACCGCCCTGAGGCATGATCGAGCCATGATGAGCTCCACCCCAACCATCCCGCCCGGCGCCCCCATCCGCGTCCTCATCGCCGACGACCAGGACATGGTCCGCACCGGCTTCCGCTTCTTCCTCGACGCGCAGCCCGACATCACGGTGGTCGCCGAAGCCACGGACGGCGAAGAGGCGGTGGCGCTGGCCCGCAAGGTACGGCCGGACGTGTGCCTGCTGGACATCCGGATGCCAAAGCTGGACGGCCTGGAGGCCACGCGGATGCTTGCGGGGCCGAACGTCGCCGATCCTATGCGAGTGGTTGTGGTAACCACCTTCGACCTCGACGAGTACGTGTACGGGGCATTGCGTGGAGGGGCCTGCGGATTTCTGCTCAAGGACTCCGGGCCGACCCTGCTGGCGGAGGCGGTACGTGCCGCGGCGACGGGCGACTCCCTGGTCTCGCCCTCCGTTACCGTCCGCCTGCTCAGGCACCTGACGACCCCCCAGGCCACCGTGCCCCCGCCTCCGGCGCGACTGCCGGAGCCGCTCACCGATCGTGAGCTGGCCGTGGTCCGCTTGGTCGCCGTCGGCCGCACCAACGCCGAGATCGCCGCCGAACTGCACGTCTCCCTGTCCACGGTGAAAACGCACCTCTCCAGCGTCCAGCTCAAGTTGGTGGCCCGGAACCGTGTCGAGATCGCGGCCTGGGCCTGGCAGAGTGGGCACGCACAGCACGGAGGTCCGGGACAGAATTCAGCACGCCCTTGACGGCGGATCAAGGTCCCTGCTGTTTCTGGTGAGTCCTGACGGCCTACGCCTCAGGTGATCTCTAGCCAGCACGCATACACCCCGCGATGAAGCAACGCAGGTCAAGAGCCTTAGAACTCCTAACAAAGTGTGAGTGCCTTCAGTTGGAGGCGTCCTCGGTGAAGGTGACGTCTCGGATGTGGTGCGAGGAGTTCTCCACTCCCCAATGCCCACGGATTGCGGCGGCCAGGTCGGCCGGGCCGGCCTGATGGGCGTCGAGGCTGGTGACGGCGTAGACGCTCTCGCGGCGGCCGGTTTCCTTGCGGCGGCGGTGGACACGGATGGCCATCCGGGCATAGGGAAAGGCGATACCTCCGAGTTCGTCGGCGATGGCGCAGGCCTTGATCGAACGGGACTCACGCCGACGGTGCCCGGTCTCCGAACGGGTGTGCTGGACGGCGTTGTCCCGCCACGGCAGGGCCGCGAACTGGCTGTGAGCGATGGGCTGGTTCGTCTTGATCACGGCGATGTAGTACGCCTTCTTGGTCTCGACCAGCCAGGAGATGTTCGCCTTGACCGAGTGCAGGGCGTCGAAGGTCACCGTGCCGCCGGCCAGGTCCAGCGGCGCGAGCAGCGGCTTGAAGTGCCTGGTTTCATTCGTCTTCGCATCGACCTCCACTTGGGCGAGCGTCGCGACACGGCCGTGGGTGACCGCCGAAAGCAGGTGACGGCGGGCCGTGTCCCCGCGGGCGGAGCCCTTGAGCGCCTTGCCGTCCACGGCGATGACGCGCCGTGACTCGGAGGTGCCGGCTGACTCGACGGCCGTACGGTTGCGCTTGCCGAATACCTCCTCCATGCTGGTCAGGCGGCATGTTGATACTCGTGGAGGGTGCCGCCGAGTCGCGCTCGCCGTCGTATGTCCAGATGGGCGATCCGGTCCGGGTCCTCGATCGGAGCGGGCAACGAGTGGAGAGGGCGGGCATTCGCAAGACCCTGGTGCGGCCGGTGCTCGTTTAGAACGTCTCGAACTCGCGCAGGGCGTGCAGGAGATGGCGCTGGTTCCAGATCAACGTACGGTCTAGCAGCTCTCGCCTGCAGGTCTGCACCCACCGCTCCATGATCGAGTTCATGCGCGGCATCCGGACGCCGCTGAGCACCACCTCGATACCCGCGTCCTTGAGCACCTCGTCGAACGGCCGTGGGAACTTCCCGTCCCGATCCCTGATCAGATAGCGAACCCGGCAGCCGGCGTCCTCGAGGTCCATGACGAGATTCTTCGCAGCCTGGACCACCCAGGACGCGGTCGGGTTCGCGGTCGCGCCCAGGATCCGGATCCGGCGGCTCGCGTGCTCGATCACGGCGAACACGTACAAGCGGGCCCCGGACAGAGTGACGGCCTCGAAGAAATCGCACGCCAGGAACGCGCCGGCCTGGGAGCGCAGGAAGTCCTCCCAAGTGCAGGAGGCCCGCTCGGGCGCCGGGTCGACGTCGGCCTCCTTCAAGATTTCCCAGACCGTGGATGCTGCCACCTTCACCCCGAGTACGAACAGCTCACCGTGCAGGCGCCGATAGCCCCAACTTGGATTTTCCCTGGCCAGGCGCAGCACCAGCGCCCGGATCGAGTGCACGGTGCGGGGCCGGCCTCCGCGCTTCGGCCGGGACTGGGAAGCGTGTCGGCGGGCGATGACGTTGCGGTGCCAGCGCAGTACCGTGTCCGGCCGCACCAGCAGCCGCATCCGGCGCAGCACTTCCCGTGGCAAGCCATGCAGGAGCGACGCCAAAAACGCCCGGTCGCTCGCGTGGAACCGGACCTGCTGCCCGTTCAGCTGCCGTTCCAGAACGCCGATCTGGTGGCGCAAGGCGAGGATCTCGACATCTTTCTCCCGGTCGCTCATCCGCAGCAGTCGCAGCATCGCGAACGCGTTCCTCACACCCAGGTACGCCAGTCTCAGCAGCACGACCGATCATCATGCCGCGCCAACCGGCGCCGCGCGATACCGGAGACTCGATCGGCCTCGGCCAACGCCCAAACCCGACCCCACCTGCGTGGACGACGTATTCGGCAAGGGCACCGCTCGCAGTGCCGTACAGGCGCAGGTTCATACGTTCTCCACAGTGGATCGCGCGGTCTGGTCTGCCGGGGCCCGGGGTCCCGGCACGGAGGACGCGGCGAGGAAGGCGCTGAAGGCCCAGCGTCGTGAGGAGAACGAGCGGAACCGGCTGGCCAAGGAAGCGCGCCGAGGTGACTCATCGGTACACGAACGAGACTCGCCGGGGACACCGATAAGGGGTCCTTGCAGAATGACCTTGTTGTGGCACGGTGGAGTTGGACGTGATCCCGTGCTGTGTGGGGGTGACCACGACGCGGCGAAAGCCGTGGGAGGTCAGCGACGAGTTGTGGGCGGTGATCGAGCCGCTGCTGCCGAAGCATGAACGGCGTTTCCGGCACCCGGGGCGCAAGCGGATCGATGACCGCAAGACGCTGTACGCCGAAACGAACGGCTTGCCGCTCGCCGGCCATTACCTGACCGTCACATGGAGGCGCGGACCACGATCCGGCCGCGCACCGGTGCCAGCCCTTCCGGGTCAAGGCCGAGGGCGGTCCGGGCGGCGATCCTGCCGAGGATCTCAGCGTCTATGTGGATGGTGGTGAGCGCGGGCGTCGACAGGGAGCCGTGCTCGGTCTCGTCGAAGCCGATCACGGCGACGTCCTCAGGCACGCGCCGCCCGAGGTCGCGCAGAGCCGTCAGAGTACGCAGCGCGATGTCGTCGTCGAAGGCGGCGACGGCGGTCACCTCGGGGTGCGCCGCGAGGAACGCCTTGACGGCGGCCGCGCCGGCCTCCCGAGGCCGCGGCACGACGAAACGCTCCAGGGGCGGAAGCCCGAGGCGCCGGGCGGCCGCGTGGGAGAAGCCGAGGTGGGTCTCGGTCAGCGGGAAGTCGTGGTCGGGCATCGCCATCGCGATCAGGGTGTGGCCCCATTCTGCGAGGTAGCCGATCTGCAGGGCGGCGTTGGCGGCGAACCCGTTCTCCCAGTCCTCCTCGATGGGTTCGTGTCCCCGCATGTAGACCTCGCCGAGCCTGAGCACGGCTCGCGGAGCGATGGCGTCGAGGATCTTCTGCGTGGCCTCGGGCGCCTCGTGCCCGTGGCGGACGAGGAGGACGTGGTCGTGTTCGGCCAGTTCCTCGTCCAGGCCCCGGACGTAGCTGCGGGAGAAGTTGCCCTCCATGCCGCGGTCTACGCGGAGCACGACGATGCGCGAAGCTCCCTCGCGCAGCGCGCGGGCGATCCCGTGCACGACGTCCGGCCCGCTCCTACTCGGTGTCCGCCCATTCCCGGACGAGCCGCACGGTGGGCTCGGGTCGTTCCTCGTGCAGGTAGTGTCCGACGCCCGGCCAGTGATCCACACGCGAGCCCGTCACATGCAGAGTCGTCCGCTCCCACTCCGCGGCCTCGGCCGATGTCCACACCGTCAGCGCCGGGCGGGTGCGGCAGCGCAGGTACGTCTCGCTGTGCGGGCGGACGCCGACCGCGTCCGGGTCGGTGTACATGCCGGCGTACGCCTGGGCTACGACGTGGTCCGGGGTGCCGAGCATGGTGCGGACGTGGGCGGTGCGCAGGCCGGGCGGGGCCTGGGCGGAGAAGGCCCCGGCGACGAAGTCCGCCGCCGCGCGGGACCCGCGCTCCCAGTACTCGGCCAACCGCCCCGGTATTCCGTCCACTTCGGCGCCTTGTGCGCCGTGGGCCGGGTCGAGAGCGAGGACCGACCGTACGAGATTCGGGTGCCGTACGGCGAGCAGGTTGACCACCTGGCCGCCCATGGAGTGGCCGACGGCCACCACCGGTCCGCTGCCGAGAGCCTCGACCAGCGCGGCCAGGTCGTCCGCCATCTCCGGCGGTGTGTTGCCCTGTCCCGGTACTTCGGAGCGGCCGTGGCCGCGCAGGTCGGGGACGATCACGCGGAACCGGTCGGCCAGGGACTCGGCGTGCACCGACCATTCACGGCCGTCGCCGCCCCAGCCGTGCACCAGCAGCAGGGCAGGGGCGTCGGCGGGCCCAAGGCTTGTGCAGAACAAGCGGATGCGGCCGAGGTCGATCACGCGTGGACCTCCCGGTAGGTGGCGTACGCGAAGTCCGCGTGCACGCCGGAGCCGTCCAGATCCTGCGCCCACAGGCCCAGCATCGCGCCGGTGAAGCCGAGGACGCGCAACTGCCCGTCGTGGAACTCGTCCGCGTGCTCGTCCGACAGGACGGTGGCGTCGAGGTCGAGCGGCAGCGTGTGCGGGCCGGTCTCGTCGGCGTCGTGGTCGCGGTCGTAGGAGAAGCGCAGGGCCGGGCCGTCCAGGTTGGCGCGCAGCAGGAGCGGGAGGCCGGGGCGGAGCGGGATTCGTACCGGGTGCGCGGTGAGGGCTCCGGCCTCGCAGCTCAGGGCGGTCAGCACCGGCGTGCCGTCGTCCTCGGCCGTCACGTACAGGTAGTGCCAGTTGCGGGTGTTGTAGTACGCGGTCAGTCCGGCCAGGTGGTCGGGGGTACGGGGGGCGAACGTCAGCAGGGTCTCGAAAGTGCAGCGGGGCGCGGTGACCCGGCGGGCGGCCAGGCTGGGGGCGCGGCGGCCGACCGGTGACTGGCCGCCGTGCAGGCGCAGGCGTCCCGGTGCGGGCTCGATCCAGTCGGCGGCGGGCGGGCGGCGCAGGGTGGACCACTGCGGTCCGAGGGTCGCGAAGTCGTCGGTGGCGGGCTCCGGCGGCACGGGAGCGGCGGGGAGCGCGGGTGCGGGCACGGTGACGGCGGGCACGCCGCCCGCGATCCGCGGCCAGCCGTCCTCGGTCCAGGCGACCGGCTGCAGCGCGGTCTCCCGGCCCAGCACGCACCGGCCGCGCTCGGAGTAGGGGCGGGCGGTGATGTGGGCGGCGTACCACTCCCCCGCCGACGTCTCGACCAGCGAGCAGTGGCCGGCCTTCTGCAGGTCCAGGGACGGGTCATGACGCGACGTCAGGAGTGGTCCGGCCGGGTCGGGTTCGTACGGGCCGAACAGGTCGCGGGAGCGGGCCACGGCCGCTCCGTGCTCGTATCCGGTACCGCCCTCGGCGTGCACGAGGTAGTACCAGCCGTCCTTCTTGTACAGGTGCGGGCCTTCGGCGACCCCCGCCGCGGTGCCGACGGAGATCGTCCTCGACTCGCCCAGCAGGGTCCGCGTCTTGCGGTCGTACTCCTGCAGTTCGATCCCGGCGAACGACTCCCGCTGCGGACGCCAGTCGAAGCGCATGTTCAGCAGCCAGCTGCGGCCGTCCCCGGCATCGTCGTCGTGGAAGAGGGAGACGTCGAAGCCCCGGCCGTGCAGTGGCACCGGGTCCGACCAGGGACCCTCGATCGACGGAGCGGTGGTCACGTAGTTGGGCAGGTCCTTCCAACCCTCGGCGTAGGTGTCGACGACGGTGAAGACGAGGTGGAACAGGCCGTCGGCGTACGACAGGCCGGGCGCCCAGATGCCTCCCGAGTCCGGCACTCCGGTCAGGTCGAGCAGCCGCCTGCTGTCCAGCACCCCGCCCAGCGCACGCCAGTTGACCAGGTCCCGGGAGTGGTGGAGGCGTACTCCGGGGTACCACTCGAAGGTCGAGGTGGCGAGGTAGTGGTCGTCGCCGACGCGCAGGATCACGGGGTCGGGTTCGAAGCCGCGCAGGACGGGGTTGTGGATCACGTGGGGTCCGTTCGGGGACTCAGAGGGAGAACAGGAGGGTGCCGAAGCCCGGGTGGTCGCACTGGAAGGGGGCGCCCTCCGGGCGTAGTCGGGCCGCCACCTGGGCGGTGTAGGGGGCCGACTTGCCGGCCCGCTTGACGTAGTGGTTGTACGCCATCTCGTAGATGGGGCGGAACGTGCCGCGCCCGTCGGTGGATATGGCCGACCAGTGCCAGTTGCAGCGGCCGAACGTGGCATCGTACGGGACGCTGTTGCCGAGGTTGTACTTCGCCGTGTACTCGAAGCCCGACAGCAGCAGTGAACTCGAAGCCCCGTACATGTCGAGGCCCTGGACGCGCCCGGTCTCGCAGATCTCGGCGAGCGAACCCAGGATCAGCTGGGTGTGGGCCTGGTCGCGGCCGGACTCGCAGCACTGGCCGGTGCCGGACTGGATGAGCTTGGTCAGGCCGCAGCAGCTGTGGGTGTAGAAGGCGTTGTAGGCGTCGTTGAAGAGGGTGAGGTTGTTGCAGGCCACGGCGATCTGGAACATGCCCTTGAGGCCCATGAGGCCGTAGCCGCCGTCGCCGTAGACGTTGATGAGCGGCACGAAGATGTTCTCGAACATCGCGACGGTGGCGTCGAGTTCGGACTGGGTCCAGCTGCCCGATGGGCCGGTGTAGTGCATGATCTCGACGGCCGCAGCAAGCTTTGCGCCGTAGATGCCGGCGGCGAGTTCGGCGTCGGCGCCGTTGATCTCCTGAAGCGCGTTCGTCCAGGACTTGATGATCTCCAGGGCCTTGTCGGCGTGCGCCCTGTCGCCGGTGATGTACCACATGAGGGCGTTCTGGTATGCGGCGTTGCAGTCGTACCAGAGTTCCGCGTTGCCGTTCTCGGGGCTGGTGCCGCGGGTGACGGTGGCCCTGCCGCCCGCGACGACGTAGGAGGACTTGGAGAAGAAGTCGGTGGCGAAGACGTTGTAGCCGTCGGTCCAGGGGGACGTGCCCGCCGCGACCTTGCTGCGCATGTGGTCGAGGTCGGCGCGGCTGTGCAGTACGCCGGGGTGGGTCAGCGCGGTCAGGCCGGAGGTGACGGCGGCGGCCTGGCCGGCACCCGCCAGGGCGCCGGCGCCCGCGAGGCCGGCCGCGCCGGCTCCGACGGCGGTGAGCTTGAGAAAGCGGCGGCGGTTGGGAGGGGTGGCGGGGTCGGACTGCGGCTCGTTCACGGGATGGTCCTCTCTCTCACTCGACGTTGAGTGGTCAGGAGTGTGGGCGGTCCGGTGCGGTCCCCCGTTCCGCACCGGACCGGGAAGCTGCGTCAGCCTCGGTACAGCACCAGGCTGCTGCGCGGGCCGAGCTGCGGGCGGTGGTCGGCGCCCACGGTTTTGCCGGTGACGAGGTCGCGGGCGGGGCCGAAGTCCAGGCGCGCGGGGAGGGTGAAGACCTTGTCCGTGCTGGTGTTCATGGCGACGAGGTAGTCCCCGTACTCGCAAAGAAAGAACGGCGCGCGGCCCACCAGCATGGTCTCGACGCCGTCGAAGTGGACGCCGAGGGTGGGGTCGGGGACGTCGTCGGGGACGGGGGCGAGGTGGTAGACGTCGCCGGCGAGGGCCTGGTGGAGGGTGTCGCCGGGCGGCGGGAAGCCGCCCGGCGGAATGTGGGCGGCACCGGGATCGTTGATGGCGTAGTCCCACAGGACCCAGTCGCGGGCGGTGAAGGTGTCGCCGGTGGTGCCCGCGGTGCACTGGCGAATGGTGGCCGAGCGCTGGTCGGTGGGGGTGAGGTGGTGGATGCGAGCGTAGTTGTTCACGCCCTGCCGCGCCCGCCAGTAGAGGGAGGCGAACAGCAGCTCCTGGCCGTTCTTGACGGCAAGGCACCCGTTCTCCTCGTCCGTGACGACGAAGTCGGGCCGGTCCCAGCCGGTCGGGATCCGGCCTGGCCGCGAGGCCAGGGCCTGGAACTCCGGCCAGTCGCGGGAGAGGAAGCGCAGGGCGTTGAGGCCGACGCGGGTCCAGGTGTGGGTGGCCTGGAGGTTCAGCTGGGGGTAGAGCTGGCCGTCGGCGATCATCTCCTGGGTCCAGCCGACGATGTCGGGGTCCTTGAAGACGGCGGCCGTCATGACGGGGTTGGAGTCCCAGGCGGTGCGGGAGGCGTACGCGATCTCGCCGGGGTAGACCTCGTTGCGCCAGCCGATCACCGTCTCGATGCGGGAGATGCGGCAGCCGTCCTCGTCGACGTCGATCACCCGGAACGCGCCGCGCGCCTTGGTCATCTTCACCATCTGCTCGCGCAGTTCGGGCGCCTCCTGGCCGCCGTACCCGCGCGTGACCGACTCGTACATCATCACGAGCCAGTCCATGACCTCGCCGTAGTTGCCGACGTAGCCGAGTTCGCGGGTCAGGCCAGCCCTCGTCACCTGGTAGTAGCTCTCGCCGAGCGGCTTGGTCGGGTTGCCGTCCGCGTCCTCCGGGCCGAGGTAGGGCTTCATGCCGATCGACTGGTACAAGTAGTCGCGGGCCTTGTCCTCGGACAGGGCGAGGTCGGGGGCGAGGAGCTTCAGGCCGCGGTTGGCCTGGTAGAGGCCGATGGCGCAGATCTGCGACTGGTTGCTGTAGTGCGGGAAGTGCTGCCGCCAGTAGTCGCGGCTGGACTTGAGCATGTCGATGTACGCGTCCTTGCGCACCGGCGGCACGGGGGTGGTGGTCTCGGCGGGGGCGACGAGGGTGACGTCGTCGAACCAGGCGGTGCCCGGGCCGGTCAGGCGCAGGTGCATCTCCATCTGGGTGGCGCCGGCCGGGGTGGCCAGGTCGATCGACACGTACTCCCAGTCGTGGGTGCCGTTGCTCGCGTAGACCTTGTGGTCGCTGCCGACGAGTGTCCCGTTGGAGTCGAAGAACAGCGGGTCGATGTGGGCGCCGAGGCCGGTGGCGCCATCCGTCCTGATCCACGCGCCATAGGTGTACGTGCCTGGGCCGACCCGCGTCTTCGGGGCGGAGTAGACGTAGCTGTAGCCGCTCGTACCGGTGGCCTGGAGTCTGAGGGAGGAGGTGCCGGAGCGGCAGACCGTGGTGTCACGGGCCCACGTTCCGCTGGGCGCCCAGCCGGGCTTCTGCCAGCCGGTGGGAGTGTCGCCGCCCGACTCGAAGCCGGGGTTGGCGATGGCGTACGGCGATCCGGTCACCTGGGTGCCGAGGCCGTCGCCGACGTGCTCCCAGAGCAGGGCCAGCACCAGCCCGACCCGGCCGAAGCCCTGCCACTGCTGGTCGGAGCCGGTGAGGACGGTCGCGTCGGCCTTCCACGCCATGTACCGGCCGTCGATGGCCTGAAGCACCCGCTCGACCGCCCGCGGGTCCTGGTAGGCGGGGCTTGCGGACCACAGACAGCCCTCGGCCAGCGACTGCATGGCCCAGCCGTCCATGGCGGCCGGTGTCGCGGTGGTCAGGAGGTCCGTCTGGTCCTTCTGCACCCGCGCCTTGACGGCGTCCAGGATCTCCTCGCCGCCGGTGCGGGCCTTCGGGGCGGGCGCGGGGCCCTGGACCTCGCCCTTGGGCGGGGCGAAGCAGGGGTCTGTGTGGGTGTACAGGCGGTAGATGCCGCGCGAGGGCGTGGTCATGGTCCGGTACAGCTGCCTCGCGTCCTGACCGTAGGACCAGATGCGCCCCATCGCGCGGATCTCCAGCGTCACCTTGCCCTTGCCGGCGGTCATCTTCTCCGGCAGCGGCAGCGTGTGGAAGAAGAAGCGGCCCGGGGTGCGCGGGGCGGTGTCGAGGATGTCGAGGCTGTCGACGGCGCCCTGGTCCTCGTAGCCGACCTGCTTGCCCTCGCAGAAGAGCTGCAGCCGCCACATGTTGGTGCCGGACGCGGCCTCTTCGGAGGTGTCGTCGTGATCGTCGCCCCAGAGGCGGACGGTGACGTACGTGGTGCCGGTCGGGCGGACGGCGACCTCGAACTTCAGGGTGCCGCCCCAGAACGATGCTGGGCTGGTCGGGTTGAGGACGCGGGCGCTCTGGCCGAGGCCGCCGGTGACCGTGTCGGAGAGGGTGGCGGTGAGAGCGTGCGCGGCCTCGGAGTCCGCGTCGCCGAAGACGACGACGTCGAGCGGGGCGGGCCCTCGCGTGCCTGCGCTTTCCGCCTCGGCGGCGGTGGCCGGCACGGCCGTCGGCAGGCCGATGACGGCCGCGGCGACGCCGGTCGCACCGGCGTACTTCAGCACGTCACGTCTTCTGGGTGCGTTGGGCACGGCTGATCCTTTACTTGAGGCTGCCCATGAGGATTCCGCTGCGCCAGTACTTCTGGAGGGCGAACATGAAGACCGCCAGCGGAACAATCGACAGCAGTGACCCGGTGAGGACGAGAGTGTTCATGTCGCGGGAGGTCTGCGCCTGCTGCACCCAGGAGAAGAGGCCCAGGGTCACGGGGAAGGAGCGCTCGCCGTTGAGCATGAACAGAGGCAGGAAGAAGTTGTTCCAGATGTTGACGAAGTCGAGCATGAAGATGGTGACGCCGCCGGTGCGCACCAGCCTGAGCGCGACCGAGAAGAAGATCCGCGTCTCGCTCGCGCCGTCGATGCGGGCCGCCTCCATCAGCTCGGTGGGCACCGAGGTGTCGGCGTAGACCTTGCCCAGGTAGACCCCGAAGGGGTTGATGAAGTACGGGATCAGCACCGCCCAGACGGTGTTGGTGAGCCCGATCTTCGCGAAGACGAGGTAAAGCGGGAACGCCAGCAGTGTGCTCGGCAGCAGCGAGGCACCGACGATGACACCGAACAGGGCGCCCCGGCCCCGGAAGTCGAACTTCGCCAGGCCGTAGCCGGCGGCGAGCGAGACGAACGTCGAACCCGCGGCGCCGACGGTGGAGTACAGGACGGAGTTGAAGATCCAGCGGCCGAAGACCCCGTCGTGGTAGTCCCAGATCGCCTGGAAATTGTCGGCGAGGTGGTTGGCGGAGAACCACAGGCCGAACGTCGAGTACAGGTCCGTCTGGTTCTTCGTCGACGCCACCAGCAGGAACCAGGTCGGTGCGAGCGAGTAGAGCAGGAAGACGATCAGCAGACCAGTGGTGAGGGCCACCGCACGACGGGTGGGGCGCGCACCGCCCCCGGAGGCGATACTGCTCATGACAGCTTCCTGTTCGTGACGCGGTAGAAGACGAAGGCGAGGATGCCGGTGACCACGGCGAGGACGAGCGACTCGGCGGCGGCGTACTGGTAGTCGCCGGTCTTGAACGCCCGGTCGAAGATCTCCAGCATCGGCGTGAAGTCGGTGCTGATGGACTCCGGCGCCACATACCGCAAAAACAGCGGCTCGGTGAACAGCTGGAGTCGGCCGATCAGTGAGAACATGCCGGTCAGGACGAGGATCCCGGTGATGTTCGGCACCTTGACGGACCAGGCGATCCGCCACTCCTTCGCCCCGTCGAGCCGGGCCGCCTCGTACAGCTCGCGCGGCAGCGCCTGCAGCGAGGCGGAGATCAGGATCATGTTGAAGCCGATGCCCTGCCAGGTGAGCAGATTCCCCAGCGAGAGGTAGGTGCTGAGGCCACCGAAGAAGGTGATGCTCGTTCCGGCCCGGTCCGCGATGTCGACGATGGGGCTCGCGGTCGGGCTGTAGAGGAACAGCCAGATCAGCGTGGAGACCACGCCCGGGATGACGTACGGGATGAGCAGTCCCGCGCGGAAGAAGCGGACCGCGCGGGCCGCGATGCCGTCGAGGAGCAGTGCCAGCAGGAGCGAGATGCCGAGCATGACCGCGATCTGCGCGGCCCCGAAGAGCAGGGTGCGCAGCATGCCGGTCCAGAAGGTGCCGTCCGACAGGATCGCCGAGAAGTTGGCGAAGCCGACGAACACGATCCTCGTCGGACCGAAGCCGATGCCGCTGCTCTTCTTCTCGTGCAGGCTCTGGCTGAAGGCGTAGCCGATCGGCACGACATAGGTCAGGAGGAAGCCGGTCAGGAAGGGCAGCATGAACAGCAGGCCCTTGTAGGCTCCCCGTCTCCCGGTCCGGCGGGGGGAGGTCCGCCGGACCGGGGAGTCGGTGGCGGCCTGCGCCGGCCGCGTGAGGGTGGACAAGGCAGTCTCCAGATCAGATGGTTCAGCCGGCGGCGACGGCCTTAACGCCCTTGTTCTTCAGGTCGGCGAGCACCCAGTCCTGAAGGTGCGTCAGCATGTCCTTGACGGTCAGCTGCTTCTTCATGACCTTGCCCCACTGCTTCTGCATCTCGGAGTACATGGCCGCGTAGTCCGGCCCGTACTGCCACTGCTCGCCGACCCGGGAGGCCGCGGTGGTGATCACCTGCGCGCTGTCCGACTTCCCGTTGAACATCCCCGTCGGGATGATCTTGTCGACGTACGGGGAGACGTCCTTGACGGCCGGGAAGAGCCCCGACTTGGACGCGGGGTCCGTGAGCGCGGTCAGCGACTCCTTGCTGCTGGACAGCCAGGCGGCGAACTGGGCCGCCCGGTCTGGGTACTTGCAGCCCTTGAGCACGGCCGTGACGTCGAAGTTGCTGGAGGTCTGGGGGTTGGCCGGGTCGAAGACCGGCGCGTCGGCGAGCTGCCACTTGCCCTTGGACTTGGGGAAGTTGGTGTCGTAGATCGGCAGCTGCCAGGTGGAGGTGGTCATCAGGATGGTCTTGCCGAGGTCCCAGGTCTTGAAGACGCCCGGGTCGGCGTAGGAGGCGTTGGAGGCGAGGTCGTCGTCCACCAGCTGCTGGACGATGTCGGCGGCCTTGAGGGCGTCGGGCGAGGTGAAGCCGATCTCCCAGTGGTCGCCTGCGACTTTGTACCATTGCGCGCCCGCCTGCCAGGACAGGTCGACGAGCGTGCTTGGGTCCTCGCCGGCCATGTTGAAGATCTTGACGTTCTTCTCTTGCTTCTGCACCGCTTTGCCCGCCGCGATCACGTCGTCCCAGGTGGTGGGCGCCTTGAGGCCGTACTTCTGGAACAGGTCCGCGCGGTAGGCCGTGAACAGGGGGGAGGAGCCGGTGGGGATGCCGTAGGTGGCCCCGCCGGGGCTGACCGCGTTCCACGCCGGGGTGCTGTAGCGGGACTTGTACGGGGCGGCGACGTTGGTGATGTCGGTGAGCAGCCCGTCGGCGGCGAAGTTCGCCAGGTTCATCCCGTCCATCTTGGACAGACAGGGCGCGTTGCCCGAGGTCACCGCGGCGCGCAGCTTCTGGTAGACGGTGTCGCCGGCCGCGTTGACGAACTTCACCTGGGTCTCGGGGTGCTTCTTGTTCCACACCACGACCTGGTCGGAGATGCCCTCCGTCCAGCTCCAGAACTCCAGCTGCACCTTGCCCTTGGTGGTCTTCGCCTCCGAGTCCGTGCCGTCGCCGCCACCGCAGGCGCCCAGGGCGAGGGACAGTGAGAGGGCGGCGGCCGCGCCGGCGACGGCTCTCGTACGGATGGTGCTCATCGGTCCTCCGGAGAAAGGCGGACAGCGCCTGCGGTGGGGAGAGGGCGCGGGCGTCTGAAGGCAGGGAGAGTGGGATCGGCTACGCGTTTCAGTAACCGTTTCCCGTGGACGGTAGGACCCCGCGGGACGCCACCACAAGAGGGAGGAGGGCATTTGTTTCACCGATCTTTCGGGCAGGTTACCCAAAAAACTGGACCTGACCAGCGTTTTTCCCTCGCGCATTCCAGCAGGAGCGCGTCATCCCGAACGCAGGGTGCCCTCGGAGGAGCGTTGACTCGCCAACCAGGCGAGCTCTAGCGTGGAATACGTTTACCTTTCCTTGCCACCCTCTCCTTCACTACCGAAGCGGAGATCCATGTCCACGTCCGAGCTGCCGCCGCGCGCCTTGTTCGCCATGAACCCGGTGCACCTTCCCGAGCTCTTCCCGCCCCGGCTCATGGCACGGCTGACGGCCCTGGCCCGGATCGAACCCGCCCTCGTCGTGACGGACTTCACCGATCCGGCGATGGCCGGACCGCTGGCGGAGGCCGATGTGCTGATCACCGGCTGGGGCTGCCCGCGCATCGACGGGTCCGTCCTCGCCGCGGCACCCCGACTGCGGGCCGTGCTGCACGCGGCGGGCAGCGTGCGCAACCTCGTCTCGCCCGAGGTCTGGGAGCAAGGCGTCTCGGTGTCCAACGCCGTGCGGGCCAATGCGCTTCCGGTGGCCGAGTTCACCCTCGCCGCGATCCTGCTGTCCGGCAAGGACGCCTTCGGCCTGCGGGAGCGGTTCCGAACCGACCATGTGTTCCCGCCGCCCGCCGACTACGCAAAGATCGGCAACCTCGGCAAGCGGGTCGGGATCATCGGAGCCTCCCGGGTCGGACGCCGCCTGCTCGAACTGCTGCGGCCCTTCGACTTCTCGGTGACGCTGTACGACCCGTACATCGACGCAGCCGAGGCCCGCGCGCTGGGTGCCGTACTCGTGCCGCTCGACGAGCTGATGCGCACCAGCGACATCATCAGCCTGAACGCGCCGGACATCCCGGAGACCTACCGCATGCTCGACCGCGGACGGCTGTCGCTGATGCCCGACGGTTCGGTGCTCGTCAACACCTCCCGGGGTGCCCTCGTCGATCCCGACGCCCTCACCGACGAACTGGTCTCCGGACGGATCAGCGCGGTCCTGGACGTGACCGAGCCGGAGCCGCTGCCCGGGGATTCCCCCCTGTACGGGCTGCCCAACGTCTTCCTCACCCCGCATATCGCCGGTTCCCTCGGCAACGAGCTGGAGCGACTGGGCCGCACCGTCGTGGACGAGCTGGCACTGCTCGGCGAAGGCTCGCCGCTCGCGCACGCCGTGTGCCAGGCCGATCTGGTCAACAGCGCCTGATCCGCAGGTCACGGCCCACGGCGTCGGCCCTCTGCCGGCATCGTCTCCTCGCTCAGGGGAGTCCGCCTCCGGCCGGGCCGGACTCCCCCGCTTGTCGTGCGCGATCAGATGCTCTCCGAGCATGGACCCACGAGGGCAGGAGCGACAGTGAAAGTAATCGTTTACTGGCCCATCACCGTAGTTTCTGCCGCGATCGGGCCGCAAGCGGTGCCGATGCAGTAGCGTCGGCCGCGTGACGGACAACGGGAAGAGCACGCGCAGGAGCCCCGATGCCAGCAGAACCAGACGGCGGAGCATGCGGTCGGACAGGCCGAGCACCATCCGCGACGTAGCGGCGAAAGCAGGCGTCTCGGTAGCAACCGTTTCCCGCACGCTGGCAGGCAACTACCCGGTGTCGGCGGAAACCAGGGCCCGCGTCATGGCAGCCGTGGGGTCACTGCACTACGTGGTGAACGTCCACGCCAAAGCCCTCTCCGGGGCAGTCGCCGGTCCCGTCGCCCTGGTCATCCAGGACATCACCGGTCCCTCACTGGCCTTTGTCGCCGCCGGCGTGGAGCAGGAGGCCACCAGCCGGGGCAGGCTGAGCCTGGTCTGCTCCACCCACGGCGACACCGCTCGCGAGGACGACCTGGTCCAGCTCATGCGGGAGCAGCACGCCGCCGCGGTCGTCCTCGTCGGCGGAGTGGTCCCCGACGACGCCTACCACCGCCGTATGGCCGAATACGCCCAGGCCCTCGACGCCGCCGGATCCCGCCTGGTGCTGGTCGGGCGTCCCGCGCTGCCCGCCGGAATCCCGGCGACCGTGGTCGAGTACGACAACCGGGGCGGCGCGTTCCAGGCCACCTCGCACCTCCTCGCCGCCGGACACCGGCGCATCCTCTTCCTCGGGGGCGAGCCCGGGTTCAGCAGCGCGGAACAGCGCCGCGAAGGGTACCTGGCCGCGCTGCGCGCCCACTCGGTGCCGTACGAGGAGGGACTCGACCTACCGGGCTCGTACACCCGCGCCTCCGGCTACCGTCGAGTGCGGGATGCGCTGGACGCCGGGCTGGACTTCACCGCGGTCTTCGCCGCCACCGACGCGATCGCCGTCGGCGTGCTGGCCGCGCTGCGCGAGGCGAGGCTCCGGGTCCCCCGAGACGTCTCACTCATCGGTTTCGACGATGTCCCCTATGCCGCGGACCTGACTCCGTCGCTCACCACTGTTCGCGTCCCGTACGAGGAACTGGGCCGGGCCGCCGTACGACTCGCCCTCGACCGCGAGGAGACCATCACGGGCGACGACCACGTGGTCCTGAGCACCCAGCTGGTGATCCGGGAGTCGGTGCGACAGCGGAAGTGACCAGACCCGCTGCGCGGTCCCGGCCGCGACCGCGCCGATGGTCTCGCCAGGCTCCGGGGCTCATGCCCGGCCATGACCGGGCACGGACGCCTCCCCGGCGAGGTTCCCTGGGCAGGCTCCTCGCCGGCACCCCGCGGACCTGCGCCGATACCCCGGTGCGGGGTGTGCGCCCGAAGGAGTGGCCGTACGCGCACGCCTGGTGGCGCCCGCGTACGGCCTTCCCCTACCGGCTGGACGCTGTCGGCTCAGAAGGCCGCGGTCTGGTTTTCGAGGTACTGCTGCAGGAAGGCGTACTTGGCGTCACTGTCCGCGGCCGGAAGCGTCGCGAAGCGATCACCCAGTTCCATCGACAGGGGTTTCGACGTGCGCAGGGCCGGCCAGGCCGGCAGGCGGCGTCCGTTGGGGTTGCCGGTGGCCGCGAAGTTGGCCACGTAGGAGGAGGTCGTGTCGGCGATCGCGTGGTCCGCGTCGGTCCAGGGGCGGTCGGTGCCGTACAGGTTGCCGAACAGGTAGTACTTCTCCGCGCCGTGATAGACGCCGACGCCGTTCGCGGGTTCGATCGGGTTGGTGGTGTCGGAGCCCGGCGGGACGTGGGTCCACCAGTAGTTGTAGACCGGGCTGCGGTTGCCGGCGGTCTCCTTGAACCGGGTGCCCCACAGGAAGGTGGACGCGCGCTCGTCGTCGCGCGCGTAGGCGATGTACTGCGCCGCCGCCTCCGCGTCCATCGTGGCGGGGTAGAGGGCGAGGAAGTCCGCGGCCTTGTCGCCGAAGGTCGTCGCCGCGTACGCCTGGTACAGCTAGCGCATCTTTCTGACCTGCGCTTATGCGAGGCGATGAGGCTGTGACCTGCTAGGACGGGTTGCAGAGGCGATCGGAGGCAGTCAGAGGAAATCACTCTGATTCGACCCCGGTTCGACCCGGGTCGCTCAGAGGCAGTCAGAGGCATCAGCCCCTGAAACTGGCCTGTGAGGGACACGAGTTGGCCGGTGTGGATCACCAGTGGACCACTCTGGCGGCGCTCTGTTCCGACCTCGGTCGAGCTGCGATGGGGACGCCTGCCTCCACTCGGGGCCGGTATCACTAGGTCCTCCAGGACGGCAATCCTGGAGACCTTGCCGGCGCCGATGGAGGTCGGTTCCGGACACCACCCGTGGTTTTAGCGGGCCTGGGTGGCGTCCACGTCTTTGCGAGACGACCCCACCGTGCCAGACAGCACCCATCACGCCCTCTCTCAACGAAACTCCAACGACTTCTGCGGAATTCTCAGCCCCGTCCAGCTTCCGTCGGCCGCGACCGATCTCATTCTGCTCGGAGACCTCACCGGCCGCTACGCCACCGGCAGTTACAGCAGGCTCGCCTCCGACGGCCGGAGCCTGGTCCTGCGCCCGGACCGGCAGGGCGCTGCCGAACACGGGCACCGGATCACCGCGGCCATCGCCTGCCACGTGGCCCGCGCCGGCGGCACCATCGACCAGCTCACGCAACTCCTGCTGCACCCGGAGCACGAAGGCGGACGCCACGCCCAGAACAAGATCGAGCGCCGCAAGCTCGTGGCCACTTTCGACGAGGCCGAGCGCGCCGCCGCCCGCAACACCCGCGACGTCACCGCCCACGTGGTCATGGTCAAGGCCGACGACCGCACCAGCCTGCCCCGCACCGCCAAGGACAAGCTCCTCGACCCCGCCCAGGGCGAGGGCATCGACCCGGACCGCGACGAACCGTTCCCCCTCGCCTAGCCTGCGCGTTTCACTTGCCGCGGTGTCCGGATCTTGATCGGAAACGCGAAAGTGCCCTCTGAGCTGGGAAGATGAGGCTTGCGAAGGTCTCTGTCATCCCAGCAGGAAGGCACTTTCTGCGTGCACACTACCGCCTCGCGCCCCAAGCTCGTCGTCTCGGCCGACGGCCACGGGGTGGTCAGCCACGCAGGGTCCCGCCTGCTGGCCGATCTCGCTGACGCCACGGGCCTGACCGCCGCGTTCACCGACGCGCTGCGCCGCCTGCGGCCACGCGGCACCGGACACAACCCGGGCAGGATCGCGGTGGACGTGGCGGTGATGCTCGCGGACGGCGGCGAAGCCATCGCCGACTTGGCCCTACTGCGCGACCAGGCCGAGGTCTTCGGCCTGGTGGCCTCTACCCCGACCGCCTGGCGCCTGCTGGCCAGCATCGACCACACGGCACTGGCAGCACTGCGCACGGCCCGAGCTGCAGCGCGCGAGGTCGCCTGGCTGCAGGCCGCCGAGACGGACAGAGGCATACCCGCGGCCCAGGCCGGCGGGCGGGACCTGGACTACATACGCCGGGTCTGGGCCAGCGCTTCGGAAGCTCCAGTACCAAGTCGCTGAGCTCCCGGCACGGCGCGTACGAGGCCCTCGCCGCGCTGCGCGACCGCATCGCGACGACCGCCCTGGCATGGGTTGCGGGGACGGACCGCGCTGCGGGTTCTGCGGGCGCACCTGAACTTCGCCGTGATCGCGGGCGGCCTGGCCGGGAGGGCTCTCAGCCACAGCACTCAATGCTGCGCCCGTGACGTCAGACGGGCCCCCGCCGCGTCCGGCGCCATGACACGAACCGGCACCCGTTTCCGCCCTACCGGCCGATCTCGCACCTCGGCGGCCTGCAAAGGCACCGATTCACCCTATTGACACGCGGCCGAAACGCGCTCAGCATGATGGCGTTCGCGATTCACTACTGAATAGCTATTCACTCGATCCGGCAACCAGCCGACAGCCCCACCCAGCGCCCTGCCCCGCTCGCCGGGCCACTCCGGCCGACGCCGCGAGACCCGTCGGACCCCAAGATCCAGCGATCAAGGACGATCCAGATGCTCACCACAGACCCAGCCGGGACCGTGCGATTCCGGGAACGGCGTCGGCGTATCGCCGATGAAGATCTGGCCGGCCGGCTCCGCGAGCTGAGGCAGCTGTCCACCGACGTGCGCCGCAGTGTCGTGCGGATGATCGACGGCGCCCAGCTCGGTCACATCGGCGGCGATCTGTCGGTGACGGACATCCTCGCCACACTGTTCGGCGGCGTGCTGGCCGTGAACCCCGAGAAGCCGCGGGACCCGGATCGTGACCGCTTCATCCTCAGCAAGGGGCACTGTGCGGCCGCCCTGTACGCGACGCTCGCCCACAGCGGCTTCTTCCCGCTCTCCGAGTTGTCCACGTTCATGGCGCCGCTCTCCCCGCTCAACGGCCACCCGAACCGCAGGAAGGTGCCGGGCGTCGAGACGAACACCGGGCCCCTCGGACACGGCTTCCCCGTGGCGGTCGGTTGTGCTCTGGCGGCCAAGGTGGCGGGCCGCTCGTACCGCACGTTCGTGGTCCTGGGCGACGGCGAACTGCAGGAGGGAAGCAACTGGGAGGCGGCGATGACCGCCGCGCACCATGACCTCGCCTCGCTCACGGCCATCGTCGACCGGAACCGTCTACAGCAGGGTGCACGGACGGAGGAGACCAAGCGTCTTGAGCCGCTCGCGGACAAGTGGGCCAGCTTCGGCTGGGAAGTCCGGGAGCCCGACGGACACGACCACGGACAGCTGCTGTCCGCACTGCGCCCTTCCACCACCGGCAGGCCGGTCGCCGTCGTGGCCCACACGGTCAAGGGCAAGGGCGTGTCGTTCATCGAGGACCGCGTGGAGTGGCATCACAAGGTGCCGAATGCCGCGCAGGTTCAGGCCGCCTTGGAGGAGCTCAGCCGATGACTGCCGACGTCATGCGCGAGACCGCGCAGACCTACGACTGCCGCCAGGCGTTCGCGGACGAACTGATCGCGCTGGCCGCCGAGGACGAGCGGATCGTCGCCGTGTGCAACGACTCCGTGGGGTCGAGCAACCTCGTCCGGTTCAGAGAGCTGTACCCCGACCGCCTCATCAATGTCGGCATCGCCGAGCAGGACCTCGTCGGCGTCGCCGCCGGGCTGGCGATCGGCGGGTTCATCCCGTTCGTCAGCGCGGCGGGTCCCTTCCTGACCGGCCGCGCCACCGAGCAGATCAAGACCGACGCCGCCTACAACGGACTTCCGGTGGTGCTCTGCGGCCAGAGCCCCGGTCTGGCCTACGGGGAGCTGGGTCCGACCCACCATTCGATCGAGGACCTGTCCTGGATGCGGGCGATCGCCGACCTGGCCATCGCCGTGCCCGCGGACCCGGTACAGACCCGCGCCGCCGTCCGCTGGGCCGCCGCGTACGACGGACCCGTCTACCTGCGCATCCCGCGGTTCAAGGTCCCGTCGGTCACGCCGCAGGACGCGCCGTTCGAACCCGACCGCAGCATCCAGCTCACCAACGGCGAGGACATCACCGTCATGGCCGTCGGGACCATGGTCTCCCGTGCCCTGGCCGCCGCCGAGACGCTGCGGGCCGAGGGTGTCGGCGCTCGGGTGCTGAACATGACGTTCGTCGAGCCGCTGGACGTCGAAGCCGTCCTGCGGGCCGCTCGCGAAACCCGGGGAATCGTCACCGCCGAGGAGGCGACCACCACGGGCGGCCTCGGCGCGGCTGTGGCGAGCTTCGTCGCGCAGAACCATCCCGTGCCCATGCGGATACTCGGCGTGCAGCGCGAGTTCGCGCCGACAGGGAGCGCCGCCTTCCTGCTGGAGCACTTCGGGCTGACGGCCGACGGCATCGTCTCCGCCGTACGGGAGTTGCTGGCCGGCGGCCACGGGGGCGGTGAACATGAACAGGAATGAATCCCGTCGATTCGAAGGCAAGTGCGTCATCGTTACCGGCGCCGCACAGGGCATCGGACGCGGGATAGCCGCGCTGTTCACCGACGAAGGCGCGGACGTACTGATGCTCGACCGGTCCGAGGCCGTCGAGGAGGCGGCCGAGAAGGTCGCCGCCCAGCACCCCGGCGGCAACGCCATCGGCGTCCGCACGGATGTCACCTCAGCGGACGATGTGGCCCGCGCCTTCGACCTCGCCAACCACGACTGGGGCGGAGTGGACGTCCTGGTCAACAACGCCGGCGTCATCACCATCAGCCCGCTGGAGGACCTGGACCTCGCCGACTGGCAGAGGGTCCTCGCCGTCAACACCACGGGGACATTCCTGTGCTCCCAGGCCGCCGCCGCGAGCATGCGACGGCACGGACGCGGCGGGCGCATCCTCAGCGCCGCCTCCGGACAGGCCCGTCAGGGCTTCACCTACACGCCGCACTACGCGGCCAGCAAGTTCGGGGTCGTGGGCCTCACGCAGAGCCTGGCCAAGGAGCTCGCCAAGGACCGGATCACCGTCAACGCCTACTGCCCCGGCATCGTCGGCAGCGACATGTGGGACTACAACGACCGCGCATGGGGCCGGCTGCTCGGCGACTACGAGCCGGGCGAGCTCATGGCCGAGTGGGTCGCCGACATCCCCCTGGGACGGGCCGGCACCGACGACGACGTGGCCAACCTCTTGCTGTTCCTCGCCTCCGATGAAGCGGCGTACATCACGGGCCAGACGATCAACGTCGACGGAGGGATGTTCATGAACTAGCACGTCACACGCGTGACGACAGCGCAGGTGACCGAAGGCGGTCCATGCCACCCCTCCCGACCTGGATGCACTTTTCACTATCCGGAGACCTTCATGAGCACGACCAGCAACGCGGCGAAGCCCGTGGACGCACCGCCGGCCGAACGACGGCTCAAGACGCCATCCTGGGCGACCGGACTGCTCACTGGATCCCGCGGTCCGGCACTGGGCCTGATCGCCATGTGCGTCATCTTCTACATAGCGACGCCGTATTTCCTGACCCAGAACAACCTGCTGAACATCGTCGACCAGGCGGTGATCCTGGGTCTTCTCGCCCTTGGCATGACGGCCGTCATCATCACGGGGGGCATCGACCTCTCGGTCGGCGCGGTACTGGCGCTGGCGACCATGGTGCTCGGGTGGCTCTCCCACGACCAGGGCTGGCCGCTGTGGCTGAGCGCACTCGTCGCGATCGGCGTCGCGGGCGCGTGCGGACTGGCCAACGGGCTGGGCGTCACGTTCACCAAACTCCCGCCCTTCATCGCCACCCTGGCGATGATGTCGATCGCCCGCGGCCTGGCCAACGTCATCACCGACGGCCAGCAGATCGTCGGGTACCCGGACTGGTTCGACAACCTCTCCACCGTCCGCTACCTCGGCGTCTTCACCTTCGTCACCTTCGTGCTCGTCGTGCTGTACGCCGCAGGGTGGGCCTACATGCGCTACCGCACCGGCGGACGTGAGCTGTACGCCATCGGCGGCAGCTCGGAAGTCGCCCGCCTCGCAGGCATCAGCGTGCGCAAGAGGACGGTGCTCGTCTACACCGTGACCGGCGTCCTCGTCGGCCTGGCCGGTGTCTTCCTCTCGATGCGACTCGACTCCTCACAGCCGAGCGCCGGAACGGGCTACGAACTCGACGCGATCGCAGCCGTGGTGATCGGCGGCGCGAGCCTGAGCGGCGGTGTCGGCTCCGTCACCGGGACCCTGTTCGGTGTCCTGATCATCGGTGTCCTGCACAACGGGCTCAACCTGCTCGGAGTCTCCCCGTTCGTCCAGCAGATCGTCATCGGCGTGGTGATCGCTCTCGCGGTCATGGTCGATGTGCTCCGCAGACGCGAGACGCGCTGATCACCTCAGCTCTCAGCTCGACTCGACCTGCCGCGGGTCCCCACCGCCGAGTTACCGCCGCACGGTCGCCTCGCCCCCCACCCGCTGCACCCCGATCTCAAGAGATCGGTTCCTCCCCGCTCACCACTGAACCGCCGCTCTCCCCGAGTCGCCGGGTCCGCTTCCCGAAGGAGCACCATCGTCATGAAGTCCCCATACCGCTGGATCGCCACCGGCATCGTCGCCGCCCTCGCCCTCGGCGCGACCGCCTGCAACAGGGACAGCACCGGCACGACCACCGCCGACGGCAAGCCGGTGACGATCGGTCTCGCCGTCGCCAATCTCCAGGCCGACTTCTTCAACCAGATCAAGCAGTCCGTCGAGGCCGAAGCCAAGAAGAAGGGCGTCAAGGTCGTCGTGGCGGACGCCCGCGGTGACGCGGCGACCCAGGTCAACCAGATCCAGGACTTCATCAGTCGCCAGGTCAGCGCGATCATCTACATCCCGGCCGGCGCCACCGCCGCCGGTGTGCCGGTCAAGGCCGCCACCAAGGCGAACATCCCCGTCATCACGGTCGACCGCAACCCGGAGGACGCGCCGGGCAAGTCGTTCATCGCCACCGACAGCGTCGCGGCCGCCAAGACGCTCGGCGAGTGGGTGATCAAGCAGAAGGACGGCAAGGGCCAACTGGCCATCCTCCAGGGCCAGATCGGCACCACCCCTCAGGTCGACCGGCAGAAGGGGTTCGGCCAGGCGCTCGCCGCGGCGCCCGGGATCAAGGTGGTCTCGCAGCAGACCGCCGACTGGGCGCAGGACAAGGCGTACTCCGTAGCCCAGGACATGCTCCAGGCCCACCCGAGCATCGACATCTTCTGGGGCCAGGCCGACGCGATGGCCCTCGGCGCCGCGCAGGCCGTCAAGAGCGCCGACGGCAAGAAGCGTCTGATCGTCGGCTTCGACGGCGATGTCGCGGGTCTTAAGGCCGTCCGCAACGGCACCATCGACGCCACCATGGTCCAGCAGACCCAGAAGATGGGGCGGATGTCGGTGGACAGCGCGCTGAACATCATCAACGGCAAGACGGTCCCGGCGACGCAGTTGCAGCCGGCGTTCCTGCTGACCAAGGACGACGCGGCGAAGGCCGACCAGTACATCAAGACCCACCCCTGAACCCGGGAAGCAACGTCATCATGACGAACGTCAGCGAAGTTCCGAGGGACCAGCCACACGAGGGCCTGATCGTCCGAGGCGTGTCCAAGCGCTTCGGCGCGACACAGGCCCTGGACCGGATCGACCTCGACGTACGCCCCGGCGAGGTGGTGGCCCTGCTCGGCGAGAACGGCGCCGGAAAGTCCACCATCGGCAACATCATCGCCGGCACGTTCCCCTCCGACACCGGTCACATGACCTGGCAAGCACGGCCGTACGATCCGAAGTCGCCAGGGGACGCGATCACTCACGGCATCGGGCTCATCCATCAGGAGACGCGTCTGCTTCCGGACCTGTCGATCGCTGAGAACGTCTTTTTGGGCCGGCTCCTCACCCGCGGCGGACGCATCGACCGTACGGAGATGAACCGCCGCGCCGAGGAGCAGCTGCACCGTCTCGGGCTGGACATCTCCCCCACCCGGCTGGTCGGCACGCTCCGCGTGGCCGCGCAGCAACAGGTGGAGATCGCCAAAGCCCTGACGCTCAACGCCAAGCTGCTGATCCTCGACGAGCCGACCGCCGCCCTGGGCGGCGACGAAACCGATCACCTCTTCGAGCGGATCGACGCGCTGCGGAAGGAAGGTGTGTCCTTCGTCTACGTCAGCCACCGCCTGGAGGAGATCGCCCGCATCTGCGACCGCATCGTGGTGATGCGGGACGGGCAAAGGGTCGCCACCCATACAACCGCGCAGGTGCCCGTGTCACAGCTGGTCGAGGAGATGGTGGGGCGCAGCGTCGAGCGGATCTTCCCCGACACGGGCGAGCCGGCGGAGCGTGAGGTGCTGCGCGTGGAGTGTCTCTCCAACCCCTCCTTCCGGGATGTCACCTTCAGCGTGCGGGCGGGCGAGGTCTTCGGTATCGCCGGGATCGTCGGCGCCGGACGCACCGAACTCGTGCGGGCCGTCGCAGGAGTCGACCCGGTGACTGAAGGAAAGGTGTCCGTCGACGGCCAAGTGCTGCGGCTGCGCGGCCCCCGGGGCGCGATCGAGGCGGGAATGGCGCTCGTACCCGAGGACCGCAAGGGCCAGGGCGCCGTGCTCGACCTCTCGATCGGCGACAACGTCGTCCTGCCCAACCTCGACCGGGTCGCCCGGCAGGGCTGGCTGACCCCACGGCGCGTCACCGAAGTCGCCACCGACGCCATCAAGTTGATGACCGTCAAAGGACGGGCCGCCCAGCCGGTGCGGACCCTGTCGGGCGGCAACCAGCAGAAGGTCGTCATCGCCAAGTGGCTGGAGCGCAAGCCGAAGGTCATCATCCTCGACGAGCCCACCCGCGGCATCGATGTCGGTGCCCGGGCCGCCATCTACGAGGTGATCGCGGACCTGGCCCGGTCCGGCATGGCGGTCGTGGTGGTCAGTTCCGACCTCGATGAGGTACTGGGACTGTCCCACCGCGTGCTGGTCCTCAGCCGAGGACGACAACAGGGCATCCTGCCGGCGGAGGAGGCGACGAACTCCGCCGTCATGCACCTCGCCACGGCATGACCGTCCGTCTCAAAGCTGCATCGGACAGCTGCACCCGCTGACACGGCTAGCCATCCTCAAGCAGGCCGAGAATCTCTCGAAGGCCCCGTCCACATGGACGGGGCCTTCGACACACAACCCGATGCCATCCACGGGCTCAAGTAGGACGCCGCCTTCTCCTCCTCACACTGCGCGCCCGCAGGTGAATGGGGTAGATGCGTGGGTTGACAACATCCGTGTCAGATCGAGCTCTGAGCCTTCGCGGTCCTGATCGGGGTTTCGACCTGGGCTGATCGCACGGCGGAGCCTTCGTGGGTCGATGTTGTCGATCTTCGGAGGTCCTGGTGGCGGTCGAGATCTTGTCGGATCAGCAGGCAGCCCAGCACTCGTCGCAGCTCTCACGCCTGATGAGTTGGCCGGTTCCAGCCCGGAGGAACGCTCCGCCCGGGAAGAACTGTGCGCTGATGCTTTCTAGCTCCTGGAAGATGCCGAAGCAGTGGCCGGCCATCGCAAGCCGCAGCACCGCGCCGGCATGCAGACCTCCAAGACGATCGTGGGGATCAACAAGGACGCCGAGGAGCCGTGGGCAGCCGCGACGGCTTCTGGATCGGCATGGCGAAGCGATCGATCCAGATCGGCTGACGGCCCTCTCCCCTGGTGCCACCACACCTTTCAAGGAGGACGTGGGGATGTCGCACCTGCAGTACGAGGTCCTGGTCCGGCTCGGCGAGGCTCTGGAGGAGGGCGAGTTGCGTACGACAGAACTCGCCGACGCCCTCTGCGACTCGAAAAGCGGTCTCACCCATCAGGTCACCCAGGTGGAGAAGGCGGGACTGATGCGGCGCCGCTCGTGCGCCGGCGACGTCCGCGCGGACTACCCCTGTCTGACCGAGACGGGCCAGGCCGTGCTGCCCCGGGCCACGTCGACCTGGTGCGGAAGCTGATGATCGGACAGATGGAGGTGACAGAGATCACGCTTCAGAGCATCAGTCCCGACGAGGAAGCCCGTCGACAGTCCCACGCACTCATCGCCGAAGCCCTCGGCGTCGCTCCCGTCGCACAACCGTGTACGGCCGACGCGGCGTGAGGACTGCCGGTCCGGACCCGGGCACATGGCGTACCCGGCGCCCGTGGACGTACGCCTGTTCGAGGGCTTCGTGGCGGTCGCCTGTCGTGACGGAGGCTACGTACACACGCGGCGGTAGGCCGCGTCGGGAACGTACGTGTGCCACTGGGCCCGTGTGAGGCCCGTGCCGCCGGAGCGGGCGCAGACGAGGGAGACGGCTCGTGCGGGATCCACGGCGTACCGCTGTAGCGGAACATGGGCGCTGCCGGCGTAGAGGGTGTGGCTGTCGGTGCTGAAGGCCAGAGTGTCGATGCTGTCGCCTGCGGTGGTCAGCAGGCCGCCGAGGGGTTGCTGGGTGGCGGTGTCCCAGAGCTGAAGGCTGCCCTCGGCGCCACCGACGGCCAGGGTGGTGCCGTCGGGGCTGAAGGCGAGGGCCGTGACGGCTTCGGGGTCGTCGGAGGCGACGTCGAGTGGGGCGGGGAAGACGTTCCGCAGGATGCCTGCGCGGTGGCGGATCGTTCCGTCCCAGAGGGCCACACGGCCGGTTTGGTCGCCGGCTGCCAGGCGGGAGCTATCGGGCGAGAAGGCGAGGGCACCGATCTCGTCGTCCTGAACGAGGTCGCGGGCGATTGCCCGGCCCTCACGGACGACGTGCTGGTCGCCCACGACGAGACGGCCGTCGGGACTGACCGCCAGGCGGAAGCCGGCCTGGCCGGTGAATGTCGCGGTCCTGCGCCGTCGGATGGTGTCCCAGGTCTCCTCGACGACATCGCCGAGGGGTGGTATCCGGGTGGTGTGGAGGGTACGGCCGCCGGGGCCCAGGGCGAGGGCGATGGTGGCCGCGGCCGATGCCGTCGTCGCCAGGTCCAGGGCGTGCAGCGCGCGTTGGTGGGCAACGTCCCAGACCGTCACCCGCTGCGGTGCCGCCTCCCGGCCGGGGGCGGAGACGCCGTAGGCGAGTGTGCCGCCGTCAGGGCTGAATGCCAGCAGGGGCTGGGTGTCGCGCGGTACGACCGGCCATGTGGGGTCGGAGGAGACCGGGAGCGGCGAGGTCGGCAGGGTGTGCAGCAGGTGGCCGTCGCGGGTGTCGCGCAGCGCGAAGGCGTAGTGGTCGCCGGCGAGTTCGGCGGTGGCGAGGGTACGGCCGTCCGGGCTCAGCCGTTCAGCGCCGAGAGGGTTCTTGCGCCAGGGGGAGGTGACCGTCGTCGTCAGGTCGAGGGTGTGGACGGTGCCGGCTTCGAGATAGCGCAGGAGGGGCCGGTCGGGGGCCCAGGCGAAGCCGTGTTCGAGCCGCTGGTTGTCGAGGGGGTGCCGGAACACCGGTGAGCCCGGGGCGGACAGCCGCCACACCTTGATCTCCCGGCGGTCGGCCGTCGCCAGGAACCGCCCGTCCTGGCTCGTGGCGGCGAACTGGGCGGTCGGGTCGGGGAGTGCGGCGACCAGGCGTCCCGAGGTGGTGTCCCAGACCCGCACACCGTCCCGGCCCAGGAGGACGAGCCGGCCGTCGGCGAGGGCGAGGGTGGTGGAGCCGTCGTCGCAGATGCCTTGGACGGTGTTCCAGGCTCCGGGCAGAGCGCGGTGCCCGGCGATGTCCCAGACCCGCGGGGCGTGTCCGTCGGGGCAGACGGCCACCCGTCGGCCGGCGGCGTCGATGGACACGCTCGACTGACCGGCCGGCGTGGTGAAGAGCGGCCTGCCGCCGGGGAGGGAGTAGAGGCGCGCTTTGTCGTCTGAGCCGCTCACCAGGTAACTCCGGCCGCTCGCGGCGAAGTCCACCGTGGCGCCGTCCGGCAGGGGCCCGCCGGTCCACCGTCCGGCACGGGTGTCCCACAGCCGTTGGGCACCGTGGTCCCCCTGCACCACGAGGACCCGGGCATCCGGGGCGGCGGTGATCACCGTGCCGTCTGGCAGCCGTCCCGAGCCGGTGCGGCGGTGGGCGGTCACGTCCCAGGTCCGCCAGGTACGGCCGCTGGCACTGAGCAGAGTGCGTCCGGAGTCGGCGAGGAACCGCACCGGGCCCGTGCCGGGGGCGAAGCTGCCGAGTTCGGGCTGGGTCAGGGCGCCCAGAAGGGCCCGGCGGGACTCCGGCAACGGGGAGATCCGCCAGGCCGCGACGCCGAGCAGCATCGCGGTGCGCGGATCGGTGGTGCGCAGGGAGTCGGCGACCTCGGCGACCCGACGAGCCGCCGTGTCGGTACGCTCCGCCTCGGCGTCCTGCTTGGACCGCCAGGCGGCCAGCCCCACGATCAACGCCACCGCCAGCACTGCGGAGAGGGCGGCCGCCAGCGTTCGGCTCCGGCGCTTCGACCGGGCGGTGGCCTGCTCTTCCGCCGTACGGTTCCCGATCGCGGCGTCCAGGAACGCCCTCTCCGCGGTGGTCAGGCCCAGGGGCCGGCCGGCACCGCTGGCGAACAGCTCCTCCGCCCGGGCCAGGCGGGTGCCCCGGTACAACGTGCTGGGGTCCCGGTCGTGCTCCAGCCAGGTGCGGGCGGCCTCGGTCAGCCGCCGGTGATGCCGCAGCAGTTCCCGGTCCTCGTCGATCCAGCCGCGCAGCCGCGGCCAGGAGGTGATCAGCGCCTCGTGGGCGAGGTGCACCCCGTCCTCGTCGACCGTCAGCAGCCGGGCCCGGGCCAGCCGCTCCGCCGCCACCCGCACCTCGGGGTCCGGCCACTCGGCGAGCTCGCCATGGGTCAACGGGCGCCGCGTGTCGGCGTTGCCCTGCCCCGGTTCGATCAGCCGCAGCAGCAGCTGCCGGGCGGCGTGCGCCCGCGGCCCGGACAACTCCGCATAGGCCGCCTCGGCGCTCGCCGCGATCGCGCCACGCACCCCGCCGACCGCCTCGTATGCGGCCAGCGTCAACATGCGCCCCTTACGCCGCCGCCAGGTCTCCAGCAGCGCGTGCGAGAGCATCGGCAGCCCGCCCGGCTCGTCCAACACGTCCTCGACGATCAGCGCGGTCAGCTCCCGTTCCACGATGAGCCCGGCCGCCTGCGCCGGCCTGACGACCGTCTCCCGTAGTTCGTCCGCGTTCATGGGCCCGACCAGCAGCCCCGCACCGTGCATGGCGTCCACCAGCCCCCGGTGCTCGGCGCACCGGGCGTAGAAGTCCGCCCGTACGGCGATGAGCACCCGGAGTCGGCCGCGCGGATCGCGAGCGGCGAGCAGCAGGTCGAGGAAGCGGCGCCGCTCGGCACGGTCCCGGCACAGGGTGAAGACCTCCTCGAACTGGTCCACCACCACCCAGCTCTCCGGCTCATCCTCCGCCGGCGTCAGCAGATGCCCGTACATCGTGGCCGGCCGGGGTCCCGGAGTGAGCACCCTCAGCGCCACCGGCTGTTCCTGCCGCCCCGCCTCCTCCCGCAGGCGGGGGATGAGCCCGGCCCGCAGCAGGGAGGACTTGCCGCTGCCGGAGGCCCCGAACACCACCGCGAAGCGGTTCCCGCGCACCAGCGCGCGCAGCTCCTCGATCAGCCGGTCCCGGCCGAAGAACAGCTCACGGTCGGCCGGCTCGAACCGCGCGAGCCCCCGGTAGGGCGACACCGCGTCCTCGTCGTCCCGGGCCTCTCCCGCCGCTTCGACCGCGGCCTTCTTCCAGAGCACCTCCCACGCCGCCGGATCGGCGCCGCAGGCCCGGACGTATCCCTGGAGCACGGCGAGCGACGGCAGCCGCTCCCCGCCCGCGGCGTGCGCCAGCGTCGTAGCCGAGAAGCCCGCCGTCTTCGCCATGGCCCGGTACGACGGTCCCCCCACCGACCTGCGCAGCTCCCGGAGCTCATGGGCGAGCCGCTGTACGGGACCAGCATCCGGGTCCACCGGTTTCTCGGGACGTCCCATGAATCGAGCCCTTACGCAGGTGCTGAAGTATTTGTCAGGACATGACGATACGTGTCAGGCCAGGCTGGCGAGAACCCTCTCCGGCTGTGACATGCGCCGTTGTCAACGACGGCTGAAGCCCTGGGCGGACAATGCGTCCGCCGCCCGCGAAGTCGTTTGCCCAGGTGGCCGGATTGTCCGGAGTGGTGGAAGGGGGCTGCCGGACAACTTCCCGGATGGTCGTGTGGGTGGTGAACCACTCGCCGGTGAGCATCCGGGGCGCACCGCCCCGGGGACCACCGACATAATCCAAGGAGCGTGTCTTGTCCACCTTGTCCCCCTCTCGAGTGCCGGAGCCCGAGTCCTCCGTGGAACGCGGCCAGAGGTCCCGGCTCCGCGGCCACCGCCGGATCCTGTCCGTCGTCGGCATGCTGCTCGCCCTCGTGGGCGGTGTCGCCGTCGACTCCGGCACCGCGTTCGCCCAGCCGCCGTCGGGCTCCTGCACCCATACCTGCAACAACCCTCCGGCGGGCGTCTCCCGGGCGGACTGGAACGCCGCGAACCAAGCTGCGGACTTCTGGGCCAACCACACCATCGACTTCCACGCCGTGAACTATTCCGGCGGCAGGAGCTACTACCACCTCGACCAGTGGGCCGGCCGCGGATGGCCCGGCCAGGCAACCGGAGGCCAGTGGTTCGGGTACTGGGAGCCCTCCCTGCACCGCACGCAGTTCGTCTACTACGGCGGCCGGTTCAACGACAACGGCGGAAACCTCGCCAACCACGAACAGAACTTCCTCCATGTCTCGGCGTCCCGGGCCTTTTCGACCGGCAATGGCCGAACGGCTCCCTACGTGGAGTACGACCTCGACTACCACAACGTCGTGGACAACAGGGCTCGCGGCCAGCGGAGGATCGTACGCAACCCCAACACAGGCAACACCTACGTCACGTACGACCACTACCAGTCGTTCTACTACCTGGGCCGCTGGTAGGCCGCAGGGAAGCGAGAAGAAGGAGCTCCATGACCAGCATGACGGCCTGGATCCGACCGCTGACCGCCGTGGACACCCAGCCATGGACACGGGAGGAAGTGCTCGGATCCCACTGCCGCACCGCCCAGGGCATGTTCACCGAATGGGCGGCCCAGCTCGGATTCCCGGACTACTTCGGTCACAACTGGGACGCCTTCCTCGACTGCCTGCGCGGCGCGGTGGACGACGCGGACCACGAGCTGGCGGTCGTCGTCCATGAGGCCGGCGAGCTCCTCGCCGACGAGCAGCCGAACGTGCTGGCGATCCTTCTGACCGTCCTGAGCCAAGCCGCAGGCGGGAACGGCACAGCGCCCGGCCTGCAGCTGCTCCTGGATGACACCCCCGACCGCCTGTCCGGCCTCGCACAGCGCATGGCGGAAGCCGGATACCCCGTGGATCTCGGGGGAGGCGGGGATGCTTCTGCGTCGCACTGATCAGCAACACGACACAGCTGGATCAGGATGAGACAGGATCCACATCGAAGGGGTGCCTCTCACTAGAGTGGCACCCCTTCTGGAGAGCGACATTGACCTGGCCGCTGCCAGGCTGGTCCTTTCGCTAGCGCCTCTGTGTGTCAAGCGGCTGCAGTGAGTTGGGCTCGCTGATCACGTTTCGTGATCCGGTAGACCACGTTGGACAGGCGGCGCTTGAGGGCTCTGCGGGCCTCAGCGGGTATCTTCCCTTCCGTGATTTTGCGCAGGTAGCAGTCCTGTCCGCGTCCACTGCTGCGGATCTGGCGGACGGCGATGATGTGCAGCACCGAGTTCAGGGCGCGGTTGCCGCCGGCGTTGAGCCGGTGGCGGACGTTGTTGCCGCTGAAGGCGTCCAGGCGCTTGGCGGCCAGCACGGTGCCCAGGCCCGGCAGGGTCGTGAGCGTGGTGCGGGTTGTGGCGAGCGCGTCGCGCATCTCGGCCTCGTTGTCCTTGACCTGTCGATCCAGGCGGCGCAAATCGGTCACCTGTCCGCCGTACTGATCGGCGTGTTCTATGCGCTGTCCACCTACGCCCTGACCTCGGCGTACGGTTCTGACGCCGTAGTTGTGGCGACCAACGACCCGACGAATATGCTCAATGACGCGCTCAAGCACTTCGTTTCGTCGAGCGTGTCCGACATCACCCTGGTGCTCATCGCGACCTCCGCCGGCGCCTCGCTGCTCTCCTGCCACAACGTCGCCGCCCGCTACGTCTTCAATCTCGCGGGCGACCGCGCCCTGCCGCCTCCCCACCTCGGCGCCGTTCACGCCCGCCACGGATCGCCCTACCGCGCCTCGATCGCGTTCGCGGCCGTCATTGCCGTGCCCCTTGCCCCCCGGTGTCCGCGAACGCCGACGTCTCCCGGCTGATCGGATCCTTCAGCGGGATCGGCACCCTCGGCATCCTTGTCCTGATGGCACTGGCGAGCCTCGCCATCATCGTCTGGTTCGCCCGCGACGGAGGCTTCGCGGGCGAGCGAGAGCGCCTGGAAGGTCGCGTCGCCCCCGGGATCGCCTTCCTCGCACTCAAGGCCGTCGTCGTCTACGCGATCTCGCACTTCGAGTTGCTTGTTGGCGGCTATCCCGGCCAGTACCTCTGGCTTCTGCTGATCCCGGCGGCAAACCTCGTCGCGGGCTGCATTGTCGCTGCGCGCTTCCGACAGTCGAAGCCGGAGCGATACGCGCGATTGGGACGCGCCGAGTCCGTCTGTTGAGCCGGCAACCGTACACAGAGGGGTACCAGAAGGTCACTGAACGCATCGGTCACCCCTCCCAGCTTTTCGGCTACGGCCGAAACGCAGGCCGTCACAACTGGGTGACGTCACCGCTTGCCCCCGCTCTACACCCACAGCAGGAGCTGCCCGTTGGCCACAGCGGACTCCTGCGCCCGCCGACGCCGGCAGGCGAGCACGGTCCCGTACGCCCGGAAGGCGAGGTGCGCGTTGGCCAGGGCCGCCTAGCCCTTGAGGGCTCGGGCCTCATCGGTGCCGACCGCGTCGAGACTTCTCACCTGCCATGTACGCGTCCACCACATCCCAGCGGTCGCACACCCGATGGCTTGATCCCGGCGCTTCGATCCACGCCCTGTTGCAGGGACTCTGTCGCTTTCACCGGTGTTCCGGCTCTCTCTGGGGCCGTTGGGGTCCGGCCCTCTTGACTCATTCGGATTCGCGAGCTTCACTTCGAATGAATCGTAACGCAGACCTGAATGGATATGCACCCATGGTTCTCGCACCAGTCCCCAGCGCCACGGCGCGGCTCGCCGACATCAGGCGCGAGCTGCGCGAGGCGCCCCCGGCAAAGCGCGCCGCGCGTCTGAGGGAGCTGGCCTACTCGATCCGCCGCAGCGATCTGGAGATGATCAGCCGGGCCGGTCAGGGGCACATCGGCGGTGACTTCTCCGCCGCCGACATCGTCAGCGTGCTGTACTTCGCGGTCCTCGACGTCCGTCCCGAGGAGCCGACGTGGGCCGAGCGCGACCGGTTCGTCCTCAGCAAGGGCCACGCCGCGGGCATCCTGTACTCGGCCCTGGCGCACGCCGGATTCTTCCCCGAGGCGGAGCTGGCCACGTTCATGGAGCCGCTGTCGCCCCTCAACGGGCACCCCAACCGCCGCAAGGTGCCCGGGGTGGAGACCAACACCGGGCCGCTGGGACACGGATTCCCGGTGGCCGTAGGCATGGCGGTCGCCGCCAAATTGGACGACTCCGACCGGCGCACCTATGTACTCACGGGCGACGGTGAGCTCCAGGAAGGCAGCAACTGGGAGGCCGCGATGAGCGCGTCCCAGCAGCGCCTCGGCCGGCTGACCGTGATCGTCGACCGCAACCGCCTCCAGCAGGGCGCCGCCACCGAGGAGACCTCGGGCCTGGACCCGCTCGACGCCAAGTGGGCCGCCTTCGGCTTCGACGTCCGCGCCGTCGACGGCCACAACCACGAGGCCCTCTACCAGGCCCTGAGCGAGGATCGGGCCATCGACGACCGCCCCCTCTGTCTGATCGCCGACACGATCAAGGGCAAGGGCGTGTCCTTCATCGAGAACCGCGTCGAGTGGCACCACAAGGTGCCCACCACCGACCAGACCGCCGCCGCCTTCAAGGAGCTGACCGCCCGATGAGCACCACCACCGTCGCCGTCGAACTGCACGACTGCCGCAAGGCCTTCGCCGAGACGCTGATCGAGCTCGCGGAGGCCGACCAGCGCACGGTGGCCGTCTGCAACGACTCCGTCGGCTCCTCCAACCTCAAGGAGTTCCAGCAGCGCTTCCCGGACCGTCTGGTCAACGTCGGCATCGCCGAGCAACTGATGGTCGGCGTTGGCGCCGGTCTCGCCAACGGCGGCCGTATCCCATTCGTCTGTGCCGCGGCGCCCTTCCTCACCGGCCGCGCCCTGGAACAGATCAAGGCGGACGTCGCCTACTCACGCACCAACGTCAAGCTGTGCGCCATGAGCCCCGGCTTCGCCTACGGCCAGCTCGGCCCGACCCACCACGGTGTCGAGGACTTCGCCTGGATGCGCACCCTGCCCGAAATGGTCGTCCTAGCACCGGCCGACCCGGCCGAGACACGTGAGGCGCTGCACTGGGCCCACCAGTACGACGGCCCCGTCTACCTGCGCATCGGCCGCACCAAGGTGCCCGACCTGGCCCCCCACGTCCCCTTCGAGGCCGGCCGCGCCACGCGCCTGCGCGACGGCCGCGACATTACGCTGATCGGTGTGGGCACGACCGTCTCTGCCGCGTTGACCGCCGCCGGAAAGCTGGCTGCCGAGGGGGTCGACGCGCGCGTGCTCAACTTCTCCACCGTCAAGCCGCTGGATGAAGAGGCGCTGCTCGCGGCAGCCGCCGACACCGGTCGCATCGTCACCGTCGAGGAGGCCAACGTCCACGGCGGGCTCGGCAGCGCCGTCGCGGAGTTCCTCGCCGCCCGCACTCCCGTGCCGATGAAGCTGCTCGGCGTGCGTGACGAGTTCGCCCCGACCGGGAGCCCGGCCTTCCTGTCCGAGTACTTCGGCATCGACACCGAGGCCGTCGTCCGCGCCGCACGCGAGCTGACCGGCGCCGGGCAGGGAGCGGCGGCATGAGTGCCGTGGGCAGAGGCGCCGTCCTCGCCCTCGACCAGGGCACCAGCGGGACGAAGGGGCTCCTCGTCACGGAGGACGGACGGGTGGTCGCCACCGCGCACCGGCCGCTGACCCAGCAGTACCCCGAGCCCGGCTGGGTCGAGCAGGACCCGGCCGTGCTGTGGCGCAGCGTCACCGGCGTGGCCGAGGAACTGGCCGCCCAGGCCGCCACCGCGGGCACGCACATCGTCGGCCTGGGGCTGAGCGTCCAGCGCGAGGCCGTCCTGGTCTGGGACCCGGACACCGGCGCCGCACTGTCGCCACTCGTCAGCTGGCAGGACCGGCGGACCTCCGAGCGGTGCGCCAAACTGGCCGCCTCGGCCGAGAGTGAGTTGATCAGCGGCCGCACCGGTCTGCCGGTGGACCCGATGTTCTCCGCCACCAAGGCCGAGTGGCTGCTCAACCGACTCGATCCGAACCGCGAGAGGTCGGTTGCCGGCCGGCTGCGCGTCGGTACGGTCGACGCCTGGCTGCTGCACCGGCTCACCGGTGGCGCCACCGACGTCACCGAGACGGGCTGCGCCTCCCGCACCCAGCTCGTGAGCCTGGACAAGGCCGACTGGGATCCCGACCTGCTCGACCTGTTCCGCATTCCCCGTACGGCACTGCCCCGCATCGCCGCCTCGGACGGTGCCGGCGAGGAGCTGGGCCACACCCGGAACGTACCGGACCTCGCGGACGGGCTGCCCATCGCGGCGGTTCTCGGGGACTCGCACGCGGCGCTCTTCGCGCAGAGTCTCGGTCGCCCGGGGGTGGTGAAGGCCACGTACGGCACCGGCGCCTCGCTCATGGTCCTCAACCCCGAGGGCCACCGGCCCGCCGAGGGCATCGCCGCCACCCTGGCCTGGCGGCGCACCCGGGACGGCGGGGCCGCACCCGCCCTGGAGGCGAACATAGCCTCCGCGGGCACGGCGATCCGCTGGGCCGCCCAACTGCTCGGCACCGACTCGGCCGGCATCGCCGCCCTGGCGGCCGACGCGCGGGAGGACGCCGAGGTGTACCTGGTCCCGGCGTTCTCCGGACTGGGCGCCCCGTACTGGGACCGCGGCGCCCGTGCGCTGTTGGTCGGCATGGACTTCGACACCGGCCCCGCCGAAGTGGCACGTGCCGCAGTCGAGTCGATGGCCTTCCAGGTGGCTGACACGCTCTCCCGTTTCGACACCGTCCTCGGTGGCCCGGTCGCCGAGCTGCGCGCGGACGGCGGTCCGACGGGCAACGACCGCCTCATGGCGCTCCAGGCCGAGCTGGTCGGCCGGCCGGTGCTACGCGCCGGCCGACCAGAGGTGTCCGCACTGGGTGTCGCGTACCTGGCCGGCACCGCGCTCGGCATCTGGGACGACGCCGACCTGCCCGCCCTCACCCCGCAGGGCACCCGCTTCGCCTCGCACGAGGACGACACCTGGCGCAACCGCCGCATGGCCGGATGGCACGACGCGATTGCCTGCGCACGCGGAAAGCGGACCTGACACCAACCGGGACCGGTAGACCGGTAGGCCCACGCACGAAAGCCGCCCTGCCCTACCGCCCTCGACCGGCATCACCCAAATCCCGGGCCAGCCTCCCATCGCTTCACCACTGTCGAAAGAGCCGCATCATGACCTTCACCCCCGAGGCGTTCTCCCTCAAAGACAAGCCCGCGTTCATCACCGGCGCGGGCAGCGGCATCGGCCGGGCCATCGCCCTGGGCTTCGCCACCTGCGGTGCCGACGTCGCCTGCTTCGACCGCGACGCCGAGGCCGCCCAGACCACCGCCGACCGGATCATCGCGGCGCGCGGCAGAGCTGTCGGCGTCGGCGGAGACGTCACCTCCCCCGAGTCCCTGGCCGAAGCCGTCCGCACCGCCGTCGAATCGATCGGCCCGATCCGTACCGCGGTCAACTGCGCCGGCGTGGCCGACGCCACCGCCGCCGAGGACATGCCCGCCGAGGACTTCCGCCGTGTCGTCGACATCAACCTCACCGGCGTGTTCCTCAGTGCCCAGGCCGAGGCCCGCGTGATGCTCACCCACGGCGGCGGATCGATCATCAACATCGCCTCCATGTCCGGCACCATCGCCAACCGCGGACTCCTGCAGGCCCACTACAACGCCTCCAAGGCCGGCGTCATGCACCTCACCAAGAGCCTGGCCACGGAGTGGGCCGACCGCGGAATCCGGGTCAACTCCATCAGCCCGGGCTACACCCTCACGCCCATGAACCAGCGCCCCGAGGTGGCCGAGCGTCTCAAGGCGTACGCCGCCGACACTCCGCTCGGACGTATCGCCGAGGTCGAGGAGATGGTGGGCCCCGCGGTCTTCCTCGCCTCCGACGCCGCGTCCTTCATGACCGGATCCGACCTGATTGTCGACGGCGGCTACGTCTGCTGGTGAGCGGTGCGCAGCGTCTTCAAGCTTCCGGAACCGCCCCGACACGCGGCGCCTGAACCCGCGGTCAGGCCATCAGGGCCGCAGCCGTCTCCTGATCGGTCACCAGTACATCCACCAGGCCGCCCGCCACAGCCGCCCTGATCGCCTTGTGCTTACGGCTGCCGCCCGCCACCCCGATCTTCCGGCGGGCGGCGGCAAGCTGTTCACGGGTGATGCCGACGACCCGGGAGTCCAGCTCGGACTCGACCGGTCGGCCTTGAGTGTCGTAGAAACGCAGGCACACATCGCCCACCGCACCCAGCTTCTCCAACTCGGCGCGCTCCTCGTCGGAGAAGGCGTTACCGCTGCGGACGAGTGTGCTGGACGGGGTGATCTCGCCGATGCCCACCAGCGCCACGTCCAGGTCGCCAAGTTCCCCCAGGGCCGCCGACACGAACGGGTCCGCGCGCAGCGCCTGCGCGCTCTCCGCCGAACCCGCCACACCGGGCGCCTGCAGGTAGACGGCCTCACCGTTCACCAATTGCGCCAGCTGACCGGTCATCCGCGAGGCGTGACCCGCCGCAGCCGGGTCACCGATTCCGCCCACCGCCTGCACGATGCGCACGTCCTTCAATCCCGGGACCGGCTGCATCGCCTGCACCGTGGCGAGGAGGCTGGCGCTCCACGACGAGATGCCCACGGTGTCGTTTGAGCGCAACGTCGTCTGGAGGTAGTACGCGGCGGCCGCGCCGAGATCTCCAAGCATCGTGCGCTCGTTGTCCGGAGCGGTGTCGACGACCAGGGCGAGCTTCAGCCCGTACCGCTCCTGGAGACCGTCCTCCAGTTCCGGGTGGGTACCGGAGGGCGGCGTCACAGTGATCCGCACGATGCCCCGGTCCTGCGCCTTCTTCAGCAGCCGCGACACCTTCGCCTGTGACAGATCCAGCCGCGCCGCGATCTCCGGCTGTCGTATGCCCTGAAGGTGATACAACCGGGCCACGTGCGTCATCATCCGCAGTTCCTCGCCGACGATCGCCACGGGACACCTCTTCTGTCGTCTTCTGCCATTCGAGCCGCCGTGGCGCACGCATTCCCACGCTTGTCCCGACAGCCCTGCATAGATATTCGCACAGCCCGAGACGGACCCACGTGGGCGTAGAAGGAACGGGCTCGGCGACTGTGGGCAGGTGATCAGCCGCCTCACGCCGGCGTCATCAGCGGTGGCGGGCGCCTCGAGGTTGGGTGCTGACGCCGTGACGCCGGTGCGGGGCCGGGTCTCGACCGCGGGGGCCAGGAAGGCGGCGCAGGCGACGCAGGCAAGGACGACGAGCAGGCGGGGCGTATGTGCCTGTTCACGACGGCGAGAAAGCACGGACCGAACACCCAGGCACCGGCACCAAGTAACTCGACGGCGAGCGGCGACCTCGTCCTGTTCCAGCAGTCCGACAATCGACGGCATCCGCGGCTCCCAGAGAGCGACGACACGTCAGGCCACGATTCACACGGAGTCACGGACCTACCGGCGCACTACGGGAGAAGGCCCCCGCGGCGGGCGGCGACCACGGCCTCGAACCGCGTGCGGGCGTCGAGTTTGCGCATGGCGCTGCGCAGGTAGGCCTTGACCGTTTCTGGCCGGAGAGACAGACGAGCGGCCGCCTCGGCATTGGTGCATCCCAAGGCCACTTGCGCCAGGGCATCGATCTCGCGGGGCGACAGCGGTGAACGGGCCTGCGGTTTCTGTGCTGCGCCGAGGCCGGCCAAACGCTGGGAGGCGTCGAGGAGCCGATCGCGCAGCGTGTCGTCGTGCACGGCCTGGGCGATGGCGCGGAGCTCCGCGTGCAGTTCGCGGATCTCTTCGGCCGCGTTGTGGCTCGTGCCGCGGCCCGGTCCGGTCTCCGAGGCCAGCCGGAGTTTCAGTCGCCGATCGACCTCATCCCGTAGGGCAAGTTCGGTCGCCAACTGCCGTGAGGCGCCGACCATGGCTTCGGCTGCGCGGTCCCCGAGCGGCGTCGAGGCGCGTGTCGCTCCGTACAGCACCCCGCGTACCGAACCGGACACGACGACGGGAACGGCCACGACGGAGCGGATACGTTCCGCCAGGACGGGGGCGTCGTAGTCGTGGGTGATGGAGTCGTCCGATCCGTAGTCCGCCACAGCGGCGGGGCGGCGCTCCACGAGGACATGTCCACCCAGGCCGGTGGCGGCGAAGACGGAGAGTCCACGCAGCCCCGCCGTCTGAACCCCGATGTGCTGTGTCAGGTGAAGGACTTCAGCCTGGACCGGGCCGCCGAAGGCGACGGGAAAGTCACAGCGCCGCTGGGCCAGTCACAGCGCCTGCCGAAACGCGTCACCATCGTCAGGACGCATCGATATAGTCGACATATCCGAAATGGGCTTCATTGCCCCTGCCCCTTTCCGGGGGTAGTCGGCCATCCACGTGACCCGGAGCATAGGTCGCTGTAACGCCACCGCAAAGAGGCAGCCGACCGCGCCAGGAAAGGGGCTGATCATGAGCAGCATCGGTCAATCCGTCGGTGAACAAGAGGCTGACGTTCCGGCCGCCGCGTCGGAGCGGGTCCGGGAACTGCTGGCCCGGTTCGACTCTCCGGAGGCATGCGCTGCGGAGTTGCTGTGCGACCGGCACCCTGCCGACGCCGTGGCCTTCACCGTCGTCGAGGCGGATCTGTCGGCCCGCGATCTCACCTTCGGCGAACTCCGGCGTGACTCGGCGCGATGCGCCGCCGCTCTGGCCGGAATCGGTGTCGACCCTGGCGACGCCGTGGCCGTTCTGATGGGCAAGTCGGCCGACCTGATCGTGGCGCTGCTGGGTATCTGGCGCCGCGGGGCGGTGCACGTCCCGCTGTTCACCGCCTTCGCGCCTCCTGCCATCGCCCTGCGTCTAAAGGCGAGCGCGGCGAAGGCCGTCGTCGTCGACACCGATCAGCGGCACAAGCTCACTCCCGGCGAGGACATGCCCGCCGACGCCCGGTGGCAGGTCGTGGTCGCGGGCGGTGAACCTGCCGAAGGCGAGTTGTCGTTCGGCCTCCTGCTCGGCGCCTATCGCGGGGACGAGCCGGCGGGCCGGGCGGTCGCCGTCGGCGGGGACGCGACGCTGGTCCAGCTGTTCACCTCCGGCACCACCGGGACACCGAAGGCCGTTCTCGTCCCGGTCAAGGCGCTGGCCTCGTTCCAGGCATACCTGGAGTTCGGCCTGGATGTCCGGCCCGACGACGTGCTCTGGAACGCCGCCGACCCTGGTTGGGCCTACGGGCTGTACTACGCCATCCTCGGCCCGCTGGCGGCGGGCCACCGGAGCCTGATGCTGCACTCCGGCTTCTCCCCGGCGCTGACCTGGCAGGTCATGCGCGAGTTCGACGTCACGAACTTCGCCGCGGCTCCGACCGTCTACCGCAGCCTGCGCAGTGCCACGGAACCCGTGCCGGACGGTCTGCGGCTGCGCACCGCCTCCTCCGCGGGTGAGCCCCTCACGCCCGAGGTCATCACTTGGGCCGAGCAGACGCTCGGGGTCCCCGTGCGCGACCACTACGGTCAGACCGAGCACGGCATGGTCGTCGTCAACGGCTGGGCCGACGCCGTACGCTCCCCGGTCCGGCCGGGATCGATGGGCAGGCCTCTGCCCGGCTGGTCGGCCGAGATCCTGCACGACGAACGGGACGAGCCCGCCTCGGCGGGGACGGCAGGCCGCGTCGCGATCAAGGTGGCCGACAGCCCGCTGATGTGGTTCTCCGGATACGCCGGCGCCCCGGAGAAGACCGCCGAGCGCTTCACCGCCGACAGCGAGTGGTACCTCACCGGCGACGCCGGAACCCGGGACGAGGACGGCTATTTCTTCTTCTCCGCTCGCGACGACGACGTCATCATCATGGCCGGGTACCGCATCGGCCCCTTCGATGTCGAGAGCGTTCTGTTGCAGCACGAGCTGGTGACCGACGTCGCGGTTGTCGGAGTGCCTGATGCGCTGCGCGGGGAGGTGCTCGAAGCGTTCGTGGTGCTGCGTGCCGACGTGGTCGGCGACGACGCACTCGCCAAGGAACTGCAGCAGTTGGTCAAGTCACGGTTCGCCGCCCACGCCTACCCGCGCACCGTCCACTTCACCGACCGGCTGCCAAAGACCCCCAGCGGGAAGATCCAGCGCTTCGTCCTGCGGCAGCAGCGCCGTGACGAACTGGACGGCCGCTGACACCTCTTGGCACCTCCCGCGTCTTACGAGATATCCGGAGACCCCATTCCATGCCTGTCTCACGCCTGCTGCCGACTGAAGAGGCGGCGGACCTCCTCGACCTGACACGCGAGATCGCCGAGCGCCACCTGGCGCCACGTGCCGCGGAACACGAAGCGGCGGAACGCTTCCCCCGCGAGGTGTTCCGGACGCTCGGCCGGTCCGGTCTCCTCGCCCTGCCGTACCCCGTCGAGTACGGCGGTGGCGGACAGCCGTACGAGGTGTATCTGCAGGTCGTCGAGGAGATCGCGGCCCGTTGGGCGAGCGTCGGCGTCGGGATGAGCGTGCACGCGTTGTCGTGCTTCCCGCTGGCCACGCACGGCACCGACGCTCAACGCGAGCGCCTGCTGCCGCAGTTGCTGGCCGGCGACCTGCTCGGGGCCTACTGCCTGTCCGAGACGCACGCGGGCTCGGATCCGGCCGCCATGACCAGCCGGGCCAGGCGCGACGGTGACGCGTACGTGCTGCGCGGTGCCAAGGCGTGGACGACGCACGCGGGCACGCGGACTTCTACACGGTCATGGCGCGCACCTCCGACGACCGGGCCCGAGGCGTCTCCTGCTTCCTCGTGCCGGCTGACGCATCAGGTCTCCAGGCCGATCCGCCGGAACGCAAGATGGGCCTGACCGGGTCGGCCACCGCAACCATGCGCTTCGATGACGTCCGGGTGCCGGACGACCGGCTCATCGGGGAGGAGGGCCAGGGACTTGCCATCGCGCTCGAGGGTCTGGACGCCGGCCGGCTCGGTATCGCGGCGGTGGCCGTAGGACTGGCGCAGGGCGCGCTGGACGACGCCCTCACCTACGCGCCAGCAGCGGGAGACCTTCGGCCGCAAGATCATCGACCACCAGGCGATCGCCTTCCTGCTCGCCGACATGGAGGCCGCGGTCACCTCCGCCCGGGCGACCGTGCTGGCCGCGGCGCGCCGCAAGGACGCCGGGCTTCCCTACGGCCGACAGGCCAGCATCGCCAAACTCATCGCCACGGACGCCGCGATGTGGGTCACCACCGAGGCGGTGCAGGTCTTCGGGGGCGCCGGCTACACCCGTGACTTCCCCGTGGAGCGCTACATGCGGGAAGCCAAGGTCATGCAGATCTTTGAAGGAACCAACCAGATCCAGCGCATGGTCATCAGCCGCGACCTCGCCCGCGGCAATCCCGGCCCCGCCACCCACGTCGTGCCCGTCGCGCCCACCGAGGTCCACCCATGAACCCCAACGCATCGGTCGCCCTGGTCACCGGCGGCGCCAGCGGGCTCGGCCGCGCCGTTGCCAGGGAGCTGCTCACCGCAGGAGCCCACGTGGTCATCGCGGACCTCCCCACGTCCCCGGGATCGGGCGTCGCCGCCGAACTGTCCTGTCTGGGCAAGGTGGTGTACGTCTCCTGCGATGTGACGGACTCCGGGTCCGTACAGGCCGCCGTCGACACCGCCGCCGGGCTCGGACCGCTGCGTATCGCCGTGAACTGCGCCGGCGTGGCCACCCCTGGCAAGCTGCTGTCACGTCGCGGGCCGTTGCCCCTGGAGGAGTTCGAGCGCGTCGTCCGGGTCAATCTCGTCGGAACGTTCAACGTCTTCCGGCTCGCCGCTCAGCGCATTGCCGAGACCGAGCCAGTGGCGGGCGAGCGGGGCGTGCTCATCGCCACGGCGTCGATCGCGGCTTACGACGGACAGGTCGGCCAAGCCGCCTACGCCGCCTCCAAGGGCGGGGTGGTCGGGCCCACGCTCCCGGCCGCACGGGAACTGGCACAGCATCAGATCAGGGTCGTCTCCATCGCGCCGGGACTCTTCGACACTCCGCTCATGGCCGGACTGCCGCTGGATGCTCGCGAGTCCCTGGGCCGACAGGTGCCACACCCGGCGCGGCTCGGCGATCCGGCCGAGTTCGCGGCGCTGGTCCTCCACGTCGTGGTGAACCCGATGCTCAACGGTGAGGTCATCCGGCTCGACGGCGCCGTCCGCATGGCCCCGCGCTGACGAGCCGCCCCTCGGCCACCGCCTATCACTGCCACGATTCAGCTGCTCAGTCTGCCTGAGCCTCCACGAACCGCCGTCGCATCTCTCACTCCCCGCCCAGGCGCGGGTCGACATGGATCTTGGGGCGGGCTCCGGCACCCGCTGGGCGATCACCGGCGAGTATTGGCCCGACCTGGTCCAGGCCCACGGTCGCCCCCACCAGCGGGCGGGGATCCACGAGCCCGTCCGCGTACGCGGTGACGGTCGCGTCGAGGGCGGGAGACGCCGAGAGCACACCGACCGCGGTGACGTCCTTGAGCGCGAGCGTGCGGGTGTCGATCAGGCTCGGTTCGCGGGCCAGACCGATGTAGACAACGCGGCCACCAGGCTCCACCAACTCCATTGCCAGCTCAGGCAGTTGGGCAGCGTTGGAAGCGTCGACGACCGCGTCGAAAGGAAGGTCCGGGAGGGTGCCCTCCCGCCAGAGCCGCTCGAAACCGAGGCTGCCCGCGAAGTCCAGGGAACTCTGTGTCTCGCCCATGAGGTGCACGTCGGCGCCCATGGCCCGCGCGAACATCGCGACCAGCAGCCCGATGGTTCCGGGACCGAGGACCAGTACCCGTTTATTCCGGTCCGGCGCCGCGGCGCGGGCCGCGCGCAGGGCGTTGCCGCCGGGTTCCACCAGGGCGCCGAGCACGGCGTCGACGGATGGGGACAGGGCGTGCAACGAGGAGGCCGGTACGGCTACTTGCTCGGCCAGTGCTCCCGGCCGGGGGCCGCGGACGCCGAGTTCCTCCCGCCGCTCGCACACGTGCTGCTGACCGCGTACGCAGCGGCGGCACGTCCCGCAGCCCAGCATGGTGTCCCCCGTGACGCGCCGCCCCAGCCAGCCGGCGTCGACGCCCTGCCCGACGGAAGCGACGCGGCCGGACCATTCGTGGCCCAGGCGCAGCGGGTAGGCGGCCAACCCCTGGTGCAGGTAGGCCATGTCGCCCGTGAACAGCTCGAGTCGGTCCCGCACACCCCGACCCGTTCGACGTCGACCACAACCTCGCCGGGTGCCGCGGACGGCTTCGGCAGGTCCTGGACTTCGTACGTGCGAGGAGCAGTGACGACGAATGCCCGCATGGCGCGCGCTCACCGGGGCCCGACGACGCGCTGGCGCTGTGCGCCGAGGCCGCTGATGCCCAGCTCCATCACGTCACCGGGCTTGAGCCACAGCGGCGGGTCGAAGCCCATGCCGACGCCGGGCGGAGTGCCTGTGTTGATGAGGTCGCCGGGCTCCAGGACCATGAACTGGCTCAGGTAATGCACGATGAAGTACGGGTCGAAGATCATCGTTTTCGTGTTGCCGTTCTGGCGGCGCACCCTGTTGACGTCCAGCCACATGTCGAGCGCGAGGACGTCGTCGATCTCATCGGCGGTCGCCAGCCAGGGCCCGGCGGGGTTGAAGGTCTCTGCGGACTTGCCCTTGGCCCACTGCCCGCCGCGTTCCAACTGGAAGGCACGCTCACTGACGTCGTTGACGACGACGTACCCGGCGATGGCGTCGCGCGCCTCTTCCATTGAGCCGAGGTAACTGGTGCGCCGGCCGATGACAATACCGAGCTCCACCTCCCAGTCGGGCTTGGTGGAGCCGCGCGGGATGCGCACATCGTCGTTGGGACCGACGAGGGTGTTGGGCGACTTGGTGAACAGGATCGGTTCGTCCGGCACCGCCATCCCGGATTCAGCCGCGTGGTCGCGGTAGTTGAGGCCGATGCAGAGAATCTGGTGCGGTCGCGCGATGGGGGCGCCGATGCGCTCCCCGGTGAGGTTCAACACCTGGCCCGCCGCTGCACGCTCGGCCACGACAGGACGTACGCGGTCGAGCCCGCCGGTCCCGAAGAACGTCTCGCCGAAGTCGGTAACGACGTCGGACAGGTCTACGTATGTGTCGTCGTCCACGCGGGCGACGGGCCTCTCGGCGCCGACGGCACCGATGCGCATGAGGTACACGGGCTCAATCTCCAGATTCGGGTGGGCAGTTCAGGCGTGAAGCGGGCCAAAACGGTCCACGGTGGGCTCGCCGGTCGGGGCCGTGAGGGCTGCCGTTCAGCGGAGCGGTTCTCCCAACGGGCCGAGCAGCCCACGGATTTCGTCGTACGCGCCGACCAGCGCGTTCAGCGGCGTGCGATACGTCAGCGCGCTGATGCTCACCGCTCCGGACGGGGCCGTCGCCGAGATTGCGTACACGGGCAGCGCCAGGCAGTTGACACCGGGCTCGTTCTCCTCGTCGTCCAGGGCGTAACCCCGCTCCCGTGTGGTCTCGAATTCCTGATGCAGTGCGGCGGCCGTGAAGCGCGTCCGCGGGGTGCGCCGCTCCAGAGGGTCGTCGCCGATCCAGGCCTCGACGTCGGCGAGGGACCTCAACTCATAGGCGAGTAGCAGCTTTCCGACACCGGTTGCGTGCGCGGGATTGCGGCCCCCGACTGTGGAGGTCAGGCGGACCGCGCCAGCGGGCGGATCGACCTTGGCACGGTAGACGACTTCATGGCCGTCGAGCACCGCATAGTGCGCGGTCTCATTGAACCGCTCGGCCAGCGCCTCCAATAGGGGCCGTACGCGGACATGGTCGGGGCGGGCCTCATGGTGAGCGAAGGCCATGCGCAGGAACTCGTCCCCGAGCAGGTAGCGCCCCTGGGCGTCCTGGTCGGCGAGACCCGCTCGGCGAAGAGACTGCAGGGCACGATGCACGGTCGGCTTCGGGCTGGCGATCACGCGCGTCAGCTCTTCCAGGCCCGCGCCTTCCGGGTGGCGCGCGAGTTCCCTGAGAACGGCGAGCACCCGATCGGACCCCACAAGCCCCTTGTCCTCGCGCTCAGTTGAACGCGGTGTCAGGGGATCGCACTTCTTGCCGCCGGGGGCTTTCGGTCCGTCGAACCTCTGCGTATCGTCCATGGTGTTCCAAATATTAGACCGCCGTACCGATTATTGGAAAGAGTTGCATGTGAAGCTCCGAAGCTCGCCACGCCTATATCCACCGCGCCTGGACGCGTCGGGGCGTACCGGACGACGCCTTCGCCGACGGACCGCAGATCGCCACCGCCAACACCGCGCCGGACCTGCCCCCTTGTAACGCACATCTGAACGAGCTCACGGCAACGGTGCGTACGAGGCGGGCGGCATCCCGCTATACCTGCCGGTGGTGTCGCTGGGCAAGACGCAGGTGCCGCCCAAGGCCATGCTCTGACCGCAACATGGCGGCTATGGCCACGGAGGAGATACTGCGGGCCAATCCCATAGACGACTTTGCCCTGTTGGGCGGCTGTGACTTCGACCTCAGCCGCGAATCCCACTGACGGGCCGGTCATACGGGCCACCGGACGCCCGGCTCCTCACCCCTGACGACACACAGGAGAGGCATGATGACGACTCCTGCCAGGATCGCCCTCGTCACCGGGGGCGCCGGCGGACTCGGTGCCGCCACCGCCGAACGCCTGCGAACCGACGGCATCAAGACAACCACCCTCGACCTCGCCGGTACCGCAGCCGACATCGGGGTGGACGTGACGGACGAGTCCGCGCTCCGTCAACTGGCTGCAGATATAGGGCCAGTGGACATTTTGGTCAACTCGGCCGGCATCGTCGGACCGAACGCCCCGCTCGTCGACACCACGCCCGAGGAGTGGCGCCGCGTCCTCGACGTCAACGTCATCGGGACCGTGAACACCATGCGCGCCTTCGTGCCCGGTATGCGCGAGCGCGGCTGGGGCCGCGTCGTCAACTTCGCCAGCATGGCGGGCAAGGACGGCAACCCCAACCTGTCCGCCTACTCCGCGTCCAAGGCCGCAGTCATCGCCTTGACCAAGTCCGCCGGCAAGGAGCTGGCCACCAGCGGCGTCCTGGTCAACGTCATCACGCCGGCCGTCATCGCCACGCCCATGAACGATTCCACCGCCCCCGACGTGCTGGAACACATCACCGGACTCATTCCGATGCAACGTATCGGGCGCCCGGAGGAGGTGGCCGAACTCGTCGCGTTCCTCACCTCCGACCGCGTCAGCTTCTCCACCGGCGCCGTCTATGACATCAGTGGTGGAAGAGCGACCTATTGACGGTCGAGGTCCATGGTCAGGTAGCGGCGGCCTGGTCCGCGGGACAGGGCCTATCCCTTGATCGCGCCTTCGGAAAGCCCCGAGACGATGCGCCTCTGGACGAACAGGTAGGCGATGACGAGCGGCAGGCTCGTGAGCACGACGTGCGCGAAGATCAGATTCCATCGCGCAATCGACGTGTCCGGCGACGCCGATGCGAACTGGTAGAGGGCCATCGGGAGCGTTGCCCTTTCACTGCCCTGGAGAAGGAACGCCGCGAAGAAGAACTCGTTCCAGATGGTGACGATCAGGATCATGGATCCGACCAGGAGCACAGGAAGCAACAGCGGCAGAATGACGTGCCGGTAGATCTGAAGTCTGCCCGCGCCGTCGACCTCCGCGGCGTCCTCCAGTTCGGCCGGCATCGCCCGGATGAAACCGGTGGCGAGGAAGACGACCGTTCCCAGGCGGGTCCCGGTCATCACGAGGAAGTAGCCGAGCCGCGTGCCGTCCAGGCCGGTCAGCTGCAGCTCATAGATGGTCGGGAGGACGGCCGGCGGAAGCAGGATCGACAGCACCGTGAGGTTGTAGGCGAAGTTCATCGTCGTACTGCGCGATCTCGCGTACGCCCATGCCGCCAGCGAACCGAGAAGTACCGCCGAGGCGATGGTCGGCACGGCGATGAGAACGCTGTTCATGACGGCCGTGCCGTAACGGCCCTCGTGGATGACCGTGGAGTAGTTGTCGGTAAGGCTCCAGGCTTTCGGCAGCCCGAGCCCCAGCACACTGGCCTCTCTGAGGGGCTTGACCGAGTTCACCAGCAGGAGCCACAGCGGGATTCCGATCCAGCCCGCAGCAACAGTCGTCAGGAGCACGACTCGGGTGATCTCCCGGAGCCCTTTCCGACCGGCACGGACTGCTGGACGTCGGCGAACCACCGCCTGAGGCTGAGGCCGAGAGCTAGTAGCGATGCCGGCCATCACGCCTCGATCTCGCGACTGCGCAGGAACGCGATCAGCGGAAGGGCGATCGCGGCCACCAACGCGGTCACCACCAGGCTCAACGCGCTCGCGGTTCCGAAGAAGCCCCCGCCGTACTGCGTGAACACCGCGATGTTGAGCACCGTGGTGGAATCGCCGGGACCTCCACGGGTCGTCGCCATGATGATGTCGAAGGCGCTCAGCGCTCCGATAAGTGTCACAACGATCGTGAACGTGAAGGCCGGCGCCAGGAGGCGAAGGCGGATACGCCAGAAGCGCTGCCAGGCGTTCGCGCCGTCCACCGTCGCGGATTCGATGACGGACCGTGGTATCGCGTTGAGTCCGGCGATGTAGACCAACGTCGTCAACCCACTCCACTTCCAGGCGTCGATGAATGCTGTGGTGGCCAACGCGCTGAAGCCGTGCCCCAGCCAGGCGTAGTCGAAGCCCGGTACGACCAGGCCGATGGCCCTGTTGAGTGGTCCTGCCGGGGCGACGATGGCGGACCAGATGTATCCCGCGGCGACCGGTGCGATGAGGACCGGCAGGAAGAACACGGCGCGGAAGACGCTGTTGACCCGATCGGAACGCTGCAGTGCCAGGGCCAGGGTGAGGCTGAAGGCGTTCTGGACGATCATGGCCATGACCGCGTACGTGAGTGTGGCCTCGAGCGCCCCTGCCAGGATGCCCTGGTCGGCCATGCTCCGTAGGTTGTCGAGGCCGTTCCAGCTGATGTCTTCGGCATAGCCGGTCCATTCGGTGAACGCGAAGCGCATGTTCAGCAGGAACGGGAGCAGGAAGAACGCGCAGACCAGGAGGAAGGCCGGCAGGGCGAAGGGCCACCACCGATGCCGGCCGCGGCGGGCTTTTCTCGTACGACGGGCGCTCCCTGAGCAAAGCCCGCCGAGCGCCGGAGGGACGTTCGCCATCGTCTGCGCCGATCGAAGGGGTCGCATCGACTCGTCACCACCCCGGCAGACCGGCGGCCTTGGCGCCCTGCTCGAATGCGGTCTGCGCCTTCTTCCCCACACCCTGCGGTGTCTCCTGGCCGCTGAGAATCCCGGTGGTGTAGGTGGGGAACCGGTCGCTGAAGCCCACCAGGTCGGTGTTGAACGCCAGAGCCGAGTTCCGCTTGTACGCGGCGGTGATCTGCTGCTGGAGGCCCTGCACGCCGGACGGCTCTGCGAAGCCCGAAAGTAGCGGGGCCGTCTTGGATTCGTCGATGTACTGCTGGTACCCCTCACCGGTGGCGTACTTGATGAAGGCGAGTGCCGTGCTCTGCCGCCTGGCATCCCCGGTTTTGGGGACGTACCAGGTGCCGGAGACATTCGGCGCCCAAGTCGCTACGGGGCCGTGCGCCGATACTGCGGCGAAGCCGATGGTCGCGTCCGTCTTGTCGGTGTCGCCGCCGAACTCCTGGTTGAGCGGGCTGAGATCGGAGCCGAGTGCGACCATCGCGCTCGACCCGTCGGCGACGGATCTCACCGACGCCTCGAACGTGGCGGTGGTGGCATCCTTGTTGAAGCAACCGTCCTTGCGCAGCCGATCGTACGCAGTCGCTCCGGCGACGAACGGGCCGTTCCGGTCGTCGAACGCGGCCTTCTTGTCCATGACCTTCTGTGCCCAGTCATCCCGCTTCTGAGCCGAGCTCATGTACAGGATGCCGCCCAGAATCTGTGTGGGCCATTGTGAGCCGCCGCTCTCCCAAAGGGGGCTCACGGCAGGATCCTTCGCTTTGAGCACCGAGCAGATGAGGCTCAGGTCGTTGTACGTCTTCGGGGCTCGCAGTCCGGCTTTCTTGAGCACGTTCTTGTTGTAGAAAATGCCGAAGAGCCCAGGGCTCTGGGTGACCGCGGCGTACACCTTTCCGCGGTACGCCCCGACGTGCTGGTAGAGGTCGCCGGACTCGGCGACGTACGGCATGCTCGACAGATCCACCATGTTCCGGGCCGGGTTGAGGGCCCAGAAGGCGGAGGTGGCGTGGTATTCGAGGATGTCGGGCCGGTCTCCGCTGGCCCACTTCGTCTGGACCTGGTTCTCGAAGCCGTCCGCGGCGATCTCGATGATGTTCATCTTGACGCCGTACTTCTCCCCGAACCGCTCGTAGACGTTTCTAATCGATTCAGGGTCGGAGCTGTTGGTCCAGACAGTCAACTCCTTGGCCTGGACCGTAGCCTCTCCCGTCCCCGGAGGTCCGGAGTCCCCGCCGACGCCAGGGTTCGAGCACGCGGTCATCGCCAGAACTCCGAGGATTCCCGCTGCTGCACCTATGCGCGTTACGCCCTTCATCAGGTGACCTCCTCCTGTGCGGCTGCGGAGCCTGTCCACGTGCATGAGGTTCGTGTCGGACGGGCGAGGGCAAGGACCTCGGCAGTCCTCGCCCTCGCTGTCAGACACATCCGCCGCGCCGATTCGATACTCAGCGGACCCGCAGGTTCGTCGGCGTGAGCGTCTCGCCGGCCGTCACCTTGACCGTGGCCGGACGGCCGCCGGGGACCTTGATGACAGCTATGCCGCGGTCATTGGTGTAGGCGTCCTGACCCGAGGTGTCGATCCGCGCGTGGGTCACCGGCCGGGTGTCCACAGCGGTCCCGTTCGGTCCCATGCCGGCGACGCTCGCGGTCACCCTGATCTCGAAGCGGCCATGGCCGAGGCTCTTGGCCGTCGCCTTCATCTGCGGCTTCTTCGGCAGTTGCTCAGGGCAGGCGCCCTTCTGCGTCAGCCACGAGGGCGGTCCCGTTATGGTCTTGCCGTCGTAGGTGACGGTGGAGGAGCCCTTGTAGGTCGGCGTCCCGGTGGCGTTGCCGCCGGTGATCTCGAGGTCCTTGCGGAGCGACCCTGTGTGCTCCCCCGTCATCACCAAGTTGGTGACCTCGTGGACCTTCGTGATGCCGGGTTCCAGGACATCGATCTTCTTGGTCCCGTCGAGGAATGTCTTGCCGTCCTCGGAGTAGTTCTTGTACGTCGCGGAGAAGTCCCCGTAGACCGCGCCCTGCTTGCCGTTGTAGCTGATGTCCACGGTGCCGCCGCCCGGACCGTCGAGAGTCACGTCTCCGACGTAGCCGAACGGCGGGTGCCAGTCGGCCGGGGCCGGGGCCCAATCGCCGACCTCGGAGCTGACGACGGGATTTGCCTTGGTTGGCTTGCGGCTGGGCATCTCCGCGATGGCCAGATAGTCCGGAACCTCGCCGGAAAACAGTCCGGAGCCCTTCTTGACCGCGTTGAGCGCGAAGCTCGTCCCGTCCGGGCTCCATGCGGACCATCCCGTCACGGTGGTATGCGCGTGCACGTCCGGAGCGATGATCGGCTGCCCCGACACCGCACCTCCGTGGTCGCCCTCCCCGGGAGTCAGCCACACAACGCCACCGCAGGCCAGGTTGTTGGGCGTGTTGATCAGCATGCCGGCCTCGGCGCCGACCATCGGCGCGTCGATGAAGCTGCGGTGGGGCATCAGGCCTCCGAGCGCGTCCCACATGGTGTGGGTCCGGTTGCTCCACACCACGGCACTCCTGCCGTCGGGCGAACCGGCGAAGTCCTCGTCCCAGTCCGGGTGGTGGGTCAGCCGCTTGCGGACCCCCGTCTTGAGGTTCACCTCCCAGACTTCGGGGTTCTCCGAATGGGTGCCGCCCGAGTGCACGTACGTCACATGGCTTCCGCCATGGGTGAAGGTCTTCAGCTCGTAGAGCCCCGTGCTCTCCGACCAGGCGTCGATGTTCCGGTCGGTCGCCGACGTGGGGCCGGGCGGGTTGATGACCTTGGGGTCTTCGGCGACGTACTTGTTCTCCTTGCGTACGAGCTTGGCGACCACCATCTGCTCGAGGCCGTCGGTGCGGACGTCCGAGTAGCCGATGTGCTTTCCGTCCTGCGCGAGGGTGGGGTAGGCGCCCTGCCGGACGACGCTCTGCGGTCTGTTCGCCGCACCGCCCGGCGGGATCACGCCGCCCGGAGGGTTCGCCGGGGAGAGGTCGTACGGCAGGTACTTGGACGTGCGGCAGTTCACAATGCTGGGCGCGCATTCGAGCACGCCGTAGAACCCGAGGAAGGCCCGCTTGCCGTCCGCGAACGGGAAGACGTAAGGAAGCCGCGGGATGTCAGCCCCGGTCGAGCAGGTGAGGCACCGGACGTCCTTGCCCTTCAGGTCGGTGATCCACACATCGCTCTTCGTCTTGCCGTCCACCGTATGGGTCCCGGGGAACAGCAGGTGCCTGCCGTCGGGGGTGAAGGACGGGGAGGACCCGCGCACCTCCGGTGGCAGCGGGACACGCTTGAAGGTGATCGGCTCGAACGGAACATCGCCGGTCCTGCCCGCGGGTGCGGCCGCACGGTCGGCCCCCGCTTCGCCGCCGCTGGCGCCGGCATCAGTCGCCCCCAGCGTCAGGAGCAGGGACGCGGTGGCGCCCAGAGCGGGCAGGATCCGCCAACGCACGCTCGCGCTCACTGACGGATACATCGACCGCGCCGTCGTCCCGGCGGCGCGACGGCGCGAACGGAAAAGGGACATCTTTCCTCCGTGCGTGTGGTTGTGGATGTGAGTGGGGTGTTGCGGAGAGATTCCGCGTTCTTTACTTCGCGTAAAGCTAGGATGGAGCTTTACTTCGCGTCAAGAAGCCGTCCTATACTTTCTTCTCATGTCCGTCCGCACCGCGCTCGGCCCGAGTGGCCGCCGCTTCGACGAAGACCAACTGCTCGACGCCGCCCGTGGCGTGTTCCATGCGGCCGGCTACAGCGCTGCCCAGATCGCCGACATTGCACAACGGGCAGGGACGACCAGGCCCACGCTCTATGCCCGCCTCGGCAGTAAGGAGCAGATCTACCGTCGCGTCATCGAACGCGAGGCGGACGTTCTCAATGCCTGGATCGCCGATGCCTACGAGCACGGGGCCGGACTGTCGCTCACTCAACTTGCGCAGACGGGAATGGAGCCGCTCTTCCGCCTGGCCGCAGAGCGCGCCGAGGGCTTCGACCTGCTCTTCCGTGGGGACAGGACCGGCGACCATCCCACAAGTCTTCGGCGGCAGGTGCTGGGCGCGGTGACAGAACGGCTCGCAGGCCTCATCGAGCGCCGCCGACAGCCCTTCGGCCCGGCGCTCGGGCCGACCGCTGAAGCGCTCGCCGCCGCCTGCGTCGGCGTCGCCATTCAGGTCTGTGAGCACGCCATCGACCGCGGCGACGATCTCGACGAGGCTGGGCACCTGGCCGCGCAGTTCGTCGCCAACGCGTTCCGCAACCTCGACTTCGACGCACTCACCGAGTAACGCGGCACTTCGGTACCAGGCAGGCTCGGTACGGGGAGGACGCCTGGTTCGCTCAGGATCCGTCCGTCACGCGCACCTGGAGCCGCGCCAGGTTCTCCACGACCCGGACCGGGTCCGAGGTGTCGCCTTGGCGATGGCTTGCCACGCGCAGCACGACCACATGGGTGCCCACTTCCGTGAAGCAGTGCTCCACGTCGATCGTCAGGTTCGACGCCGGCTCCTTGATCTGAGCCTTCTGCTCGAAGCGGCCCGTACCGTCCAAGTCCCAGGCCGCCCCGACCACCGAGCCCGCGTCGGGCGGGACCTCGACGTCGGCCGCGAAGCGCACGGTCTCGCCGACCCTGGCCTCGACCGGCCCCGCGAGGGAGACGAGCGGTTGGATTCCGCCCCGCTGCCCGGCTGTCGGCGCTAGCAGCGTCCTGTTCCAGGCGTCCAGCTCGCAGGAGGTGTCGGCCGGCGGTTTCACACCGTCCTCCACCCATGCCACGAGGTCATCGAGCGCCTGCAGCGCGGCGCCGAGGAACCTGATGAACCGCAGGTTGGTCTCGGTGCCGAGCTCGGGTGAGGCCTCGCCGTGCATGGCGTTGTCGAGGATCCAGAGCCGTATGCGGTCGTCGCCGTCCCCGCATCGGGCGCGCACCGACTCGACGTAGTCATGCGCGAAGACCGGCGGGCACAGGTGATCGAGGGCGCTCTGGACGACGATCATCTTGCCCTCGAACCGGCCGGTTGGAAGGGCGCAGAGCACGGCCCGGCGCTCGGCGTCGGCGGGGCGCTGCGGCCAGATCGGCCGGCCGTCGTTCGCCCAGTGCCGCATGGTCGGCCGCTCCGGGTCGACAATGTGCCGGTGGTAGTGGGACCAGGCCTGCTCGAAGGTGTTGTCCAGGGTGATCTCGTCGCCCACCTGCGGTGCCGGGCGCTCGTGGAAGTCGACGAAACCGATGCAGTCACCGGTGACGGCCGTACACACGCGCAGGACCTCACGGCCGAGCTCGCCGACGGTGAACCGGCAGCCCATCAGGTCGCTGGTGAGTTCGACACCGGCGAGTCGCGCACCGACCACGTGCTCGGGCGCAAGCAACTCACGGAGCCCCTCGATGAGCGGCTCCATCAGCGCGGGAGCTTCCGGATCCGACGCGCGGACCAGGCCGGTGACGGTGCCGGTCGTGCGGTACGGTTCCTTGCCCTCACCCGCGTAGCCAGGGAGGTTCCAGAAGTCCTCCGCGTACTCGGGGTCGATGAGGGGGATCCAGTTCGCCCAGTCGGACGCCGCCATGCTGAGCAGATACTCGGCCCCCTTCGGATACCCGGCGCAGTAGAGGTCGGACAGGCACTGCCGCTGCTCGTCCGTGTCGAGGACCGCGAAGGGGTCGGAGCCCGCGTCGACGGCGGCGGTGATCTCGTCCTTCTTGTGCCGCAGGGCGACTTCCGCACGGATCCAGACCGACCAGTAGTGCCAGGCCAAGTGCTGATTGACCATGACGATCGGGACCGCGCCGTCCCACAGACCGGGCACCTGCTCCATGCCCGACACCGACCGGGCGCCGCCGCCACTGCCGCCGATGAGGTAGGCGTGGTGCGGCCGGGCCCCCAGCAGTTCCGCCGCGGCCGTCTTGGCGTAGCGCGCGGTCTGTGCGCTTGCCCGGTGCGACAGGATCGTGAGGTCCTCCGGGAGGCCCGGCCCTCCGACCCCGGGCCGCTCAGGAGTCAGGATCCAGCCCTGGTTCGACGCCACGACGAAGGCGCCCAGCCGGAAGGCGCTGCGGAGCAGCTTCTCCAGGTACTCGGGAGGGTGCGCCTCGGATCCTCCGACACCGCCCGCAAGCTCCTGGACCATCCGGCCCTGGTAGGCGTCGCGCTCCGGCAAGTACATCACGAAGCGGGTCTCGGTGCCCTCGAACCCTCCGTGCAGGTAGCGGTGCGGGATGGGGCTCTCGCGCCACTCGTCGACATCGATGAACGCGGGGCCGAACGCGGGGTCGTCCTGGTGCGCCGCATCCGCTACGGCGGCGAGGTCCTGATCGGTCATTTCTCGGTGACTCGCAATCTCGGTCGTGAAGGCATCGGTCAAGAAAGGCATCAGTCATGGACGGAGTGGTGATGGGCGGATCGGTACGGTGACAGCGGGTGCGCTCATGCGGCGCAGGCCAGCGCCGCCGCGTTCAGGTCGCGGGAGCGCCGTACGACGCGGACGTCGTTCCGGTCGCACCCGTTGGTCAGGTAGACGAAGGACAGGCCGCTGTCCGGATCGGCCCAACTGATCTGGCCCGCGGCCCCGTTGTGCCCGAACGTCCGCGGTGTGGCGCCTCCACCGCCGACGCGGTGGAGGCGCGTCGGGTCGCCGCCCTGCAGCTCAAGGCCGCGGGTGCGGTTCGCGATGATGTCGAACGGTGCGGCGGTGAACGTGTTCCGTACGTTGGTCGTGACGTCGTGCCTGATCGCGGGGTCCCACACGCGCTTGGGGTCGTGCAGCAGGTGCTGATAGAACAGCGCGAAGCTCGCCGCGTCGCTCACTCCTCCGGCTCCTGGGAAACCGAACGCGACCAGGTCGGGCCGCTGCCACGTGATCAGGGCGGTGTCCGGGCGCACACTCGCGTTCCCCGCGGCCGCCGTGATCGCCTCAGTGATTTCGAGCGGCAGCGAGTCGACGCCTAGGAGGTCCTTCGCTTCCTCCTCCGTACTGGGCTCACCGGCGCCGACGATGCGCTGGAAATCACCCTGCCGGTCCTCGGGAACGCCGAGTTCGAGCCGGTCGAGGCCCAGGGGATCGAGTATCCGCTCCCGCAACGCCGTGCGGTGGTCGGTGCCGGTCACGCGCTCCACCAGCTCCGCCATCACGTAGTGCGCACTGAACCCGTGGTAGCCGTAGGCGGTGCCCGGTTCGAAGGTCGGCTTCCACTGTTCCATCTGCCGCACCCTGGCCGCACGGTCGAAGATCGAGTCGTGGTCGAGCTCCGCCTCCGGGAATCCCGCGGTGAACAGCAGGAGGTGTTCGAGTGTCACCCGGTCCTTGCCGTACGCCCCGAACTCCGGCCACAGGTCCACGACCGGCGCGAGGGGATCCAGCTTGCCCTCGCCCATCAACTGCCACACGAGCGAGCTGAACACCGGCTTGGTCGTCGACCAGATCGAGAACCGAGCGTCCGGCGGCGCGTCGCCGAGCGTCTCGTGCACGAGCACCTCGCCGTGCCTGGCCAGCGCGTACTGGCACGCCGGCAACAGCCCCTCGTCCACATCCCGTTGCGCCCGCGCCTTCAATTCGGCAACGCGCTGTACGGACAGTCCTGCCATGTCGATTCCTCGCGCTTGGTGGTAGGTGACCGGTCGAGGGTGCAGGCCGCGGTCCTTGATCTCTCCCCGGCGGTGTTCGGCTACGGGGCAGTCCTCGGCCGGTTCTCAGGGCGACTGCTACTCGGCGCTCTCCGCGTCCCGCTCGTCCGCAGCGCAGGGCGCCTGGAACTACGCACCTCGAACTGAATCTCAAGTGCAACTTGAATTTCATAGTGTCGGCTGCTCGGGTGCACGTCAACAGCCGGGCGAGAGTTGCCTGTCCCCATCGAGGATCCGCCGGTCACGTCACCGCGAGGCGAACGGGGCTGCATGCGGAGTCGGATACGGTGCTGGCATGTCAGAGCTCCGTCGGCGCGGTCCGTACGCACGGACGCGCGAGCGTCGCGCAACCATCGCCCAGGCCACGTTGGCGCTGGTGGTCGAGCACGGCCACCGCAGTGTGACCACGCTCGGGGTGGCGAAGCGCGCAGGCATCAGTGAAGCGGGGCTCCTCTACCACTTCCCCTCCAAAGAAGCGCTCCTCGTCGCGGCTCTGGCCTTGTTCGACGAGCAGGAGATGAGGCTGCTGGGCCCGGGCGAGTCCGTGGCGGCCGCACCCGCACTGGCCGTGGACGGCGTACGCCGCACCAACATCGTCCACCTCTACGCATCCCTGCTCGGCGAGGCCAGCAACCCCGAACACCCCGCGCACGACTACTTCAAGGAACGCTGGCGCCTCTCGCGCGCACAGCTGGCCCGCGACATCTCGCTGCTCCAGGAGACCGGAGAGGTCGGCTCCGCGGTCGATCCGGAACAGGCCGCAGCCTTGATCATCGCGGCCTGGGACGGACTGCAGAACCACTGGCTGGTCGACCCGTCCTTCGACATCGGCGCCCAGCTCGGAGCCCTCATCGACGCCGTCCTGCTGCGGTCCCCCAGCGGGCACCGGGGCAGCACGCGCAGGGTCACGCCGTAGGCGGTCGGGACTCGGCAACTGCCGGTTCACCCACCGGCAGTTCAACATCGGTAGCCGATGCGCCCGATAGTTCAGATTCCGCCGCCACCACCGGTGCGCCCGGCCCTTCAGATGCGGCATCCGCCGGCGGCTCCCGGTCGGCCACGCCCGTTGCGGGCATCCGCCGCCGGTTCGCCGGGCGGCCATACCCGCTGCCCACCCTGCCGCTCACTGCCTCAATTTCAGTGTGTGCTCGATATTGACGGCGTGCTGAGCCCAGTCCTACCTTGAGCCCGAACTTCAAGTGTCACTGGAAATTCAGCGGTCCGAAACCGGTCTGGAACATCGACCGCCGTCGACATCCGATCCGACCCACCTCCGGAGAGCGCCGTGCGCAACTTGCCTACCGCCGTGCCGCCACTTATCGCCTCCCCGTGGGGCGCTGCTCGCTCTGCGCCCGCAGGGGACCTGTCCATGCAGGACCTACCGTGCTGAAACTCCTCGGGCACCGCCTGTTGTGGTCACTGCCTGTCGTCTTCGTCGCCACAGCCCTGTCGTTCGTGCTCACCAGTGTGGTCCCCGGCGACGCCGCGCAGATGATGCTCGGTCCGCAAGCCACGTCGGACCAGATTGTCGCCCTCCGTGAGAGCCTCGGCCTGGACAAGCCGATGTTCGAGCAGTACGGGAGCTGGCTGGCGCATGCAGTGCGTGGTGATCTCGGAACTTCGACCCTCTCCGGTGAAGGCATCACCTCCCAGCTCAACGAGCACCTTGAGGTCACGTTCTCGCTGCTGATCCTTGGCACGCTGGCGAGTGCCGTTCTCGGTCTGACGCTGGGCATCACCTCGGCGGTGCGCGGCGGTGTCACCCGCAGCATCGTCGACGTCCTGTCGCTGGGCGGCATGGCCATCCCCAACTTCTGGCTGGCGGTGGTCCTCACCTCGTTCTTCTCGGTCACGCTCCGGCTCCTTCCAGTCGCCGGCTACGTCAGCTTCGCGGATTCGCCGGGGCAGTGGGCGCGGTCCCTGGTGCTGCCGGTGACCTCCCTGGCAATCGGGGGAGCCACGATCATCGCCAAGCAGACCCGCGACTCTCTCGGGCAGGTCCTGAGTCAGGACTTCATCAAGACGCTGCGGGCCAACGGCCTCGCGCACCGGTCGATTCTCTTCCGGCACGCGCTCCGCAACGCGGGTGTGCCGATCATGAGCGTCATCGGCGTCGTGTTCGTCGGGCTGATCGGCGGCACGATCTTCGTCGAACAGGTCTTCGCGATGCCCGGCCTCGGTTCCATCGTCCAACAGGCAACGGCCTCCCGGGACTTGCCTGTGATTCAGGGAGCGGTCGTGTACTTCACTTTGCTCGTCGTCGCGGCGAACCTCCTCGTCGATCTCTGTTACGGCGCGATCGACCCCCGGGTGCGTGTCCGGTGACCGGCATCGAGCAGACGGCGGTGGACCCCACGCCCGGCGACACCGGCCTGAGGGACGACTCGGCGGAGCAGGCGTCGGTGCCCCAGCGCCAGCCGCGGCGCGGGTCGGCTCTGTGGGCGTTGGTCCGCAGGCCGCTGGCGGTCCTCTCGCTCCTGTGGCTGGTGGCGGTCGGCGTGATGAGCGTGGGTGCGGACGCGCTCGCTCCGTACGGGCCCACGAACACCGACCTGACCCACGTGCTGGCCGGGCCCAGCGGGCAACACTGGCTGGGTACCGACCAGTTGGGCCGGGACATCCTCAGCCGCGTCCTGTTCGGTGGTCAGGGGGTGTTGCTGGGAATCGTGGAGGTAACGCTCGTCTTCGTCGTCACCGGCACCGCCATGGGTGTGCTGGCCGGCTACTTCGGACGCTGGGTGGACTGGGCGGTGCTGCGTTGGATCGAGCTCGCGGCGGCGCTCCCGGCCATTCTGATCCTCCTGCTCGTCCTCGCCGTGTTCCCCGGAAACCAGCACGTCGCGATGGTCGCTCTCGGCGTGCTCGGTGGGTCGGGACTCGCCCGGGTCATCCGCGGGGAGACGCAACGTGTCCGTACGGAGCAGTACGTCGCTGCGGCCCGTGTGTCCGGCCTCAGTGACGGTCAGATCCTGCTCCGGCACATCGTGCCGCGCCTCGCGACGACGATCCTCGTGCAGGCGTCCCTGATGGCCGCGGCCGCGGTCGGCGTGCAGGCGGGTCTGTCCTTCCTCGGGCTCGGCGTGCAGGAACCGGATCCGTCCTGGGGCGGTCTGATCACCCAGGCAAGCCAGGTTCTCGACCGATCCAGCTGGATGCTGGTGCCGTCGGGCGGCGTCATCGGTCTGACCATGCTCGCCCTCGCGTTGCTCGGCGACGCCGTGCGCGATGTGATGGTGCAACGGTGGAGCACCTCACCGGCACGGCACGGTGGCGCAGGCAGAGGTGAACCGCCCGTATGGGAGGAAGGCGAGGACGAGTCCACCGAACCCGGTGGGGCGACGGGGCAGGCGGCGCCGAGCACTCTGCTGGCGGTGCGCGGGCTAACGGTCGCCTTCGGCACGGGCGGCAAGCGCAGCGCCGTTGTCCAAGGCGTCGGTTTCCACGTGGACCGGGGCGAAATCCTTGGCATCGTCGGCGAGTCGGGCTGCGGCAAGTCGGTCACGGTTTCAGCCGTACTCGGCCTGCTGCCCTCCAGCGCCGAAGTCCGTGCCCGTTCCTGCCGGTTCGACGGAGCCGAACTTCTGTCGCTGTCCGACCTGGACCGTCATGCCCTGCGCGGAACCCGCATCGGCTACGTGTCCCAGGAACCCATGACGGCGCTCGATCCCACGTGCCGCGTCGGCGATCTGCTCGCCGAGGCCGCGCGCCGGCACCACGGTCTGGACCGGCGCGCCGCGCGGGCGCGGGCCGTCGAACTCCTCGAGCTGGTCAACATCCCGGATCCGGGTGCCGTTTCACGCCGGTACCCGCATCAGATCTCCGGGGGCATGGCCCAGCGTGTCGCCATCGCGCTCGCCCTGGCCGGTGACCCCGATCTGCTGGTCGCGGACGAACCGACGACCGCGCTCGACGCCCGCGTCCAGACCGAGATCCTCGCACTGCTGCGACGCCTGCAGGCGGAGCGCGGACTCGCCATCGTCCTGATCACCCACGACTGGGGCGTCGCGGCGCAGTTGTGCGCGCGTGCGGTCGTCATGTACGCCGGGCAGGTCGTCGAGCAAGGGCCAGTCGGCGCCCTGTACCACTCGCCTGCGCATCCGTACACGGCCGGCCTCCTCGCGGCCAACCCGCACCGCGCACTCGACCGCACATCGGCCGACGGCAGCACCGCCACGCACCTGACGAGGCTGCCCACGATCCCGGGCACCGTGCCGCCTCCGGCCGCCTGGCCCATCAGCTGCCACTTCCAGGACCGCTGCCCACTCGCCGCTGCCGACTGCGCGCAGCGCCCGATTCCCCTGGCCGCGGTCGCGGCCGAGCACCACAGCCGCTGCATCCACATCGACCGCGTGCGGGAACTCGACATGGAGGATGCCTCGTGAGCCGGACCGACACGGCGCCCACTCAGCCCCTGCTGAGCGCACACGGAATCGTCCTCGACTATCCGCAGGGGTTTCGCCGCAAGCCCGCCCGCGTTCTCCACGGGGTCGACATCGACATCGCCGAGGGCGAAACCCTCGGCCTGGTCGGCGAATCGGGCTCGGGCAAGAGCTCCCTCGCCAACATCGTCCTGGGCTTCCGGCCCCCGACCGAAGGGCACATCCGGTTCCGGGGGCGTGACATCACCGGAGCCGGGCGGCGAGAGCGCCGGGCCCTCAGTTCGGAGATCCAGGCGGTCTTCCAGGATCCGTTCAGCTCGCTGAATCCCACGCGGCGGGTGGGCACGTCCATCGCCGAGCCGCTGCTGTTGCGGTCGTCCTCGCTGTCGCGGCGGGACATCGCGGCGCGCGTGCGGGACATGCTCGTCCGGGTCGGTCTGCCGCCCGACGCCGCGGACCGCTATCCGGCGCACTTCTCGGGCGGACAACGGCAACGCATCGCCATCGCCCGCGCCCTGATCATCAATCCATCGCTCGTCATCTGCGACGAGCCGGTCAGCGCGCTCGATCTCTCCGTGCAGGCCCAGATCCTCAATCTCCTCGCCGAACTGCAGGAGTCGATGGGCCTCAGTTATCTCTTCATCGCGCACGACCTCGCGGTGGTGCGCTTCCTGTCCCACCGCATGGCGGTGATGCACCAGGGCCGCATCGTCGAGACCGGCCCGGCGGAGCGCGTCTACAGCGCGCCCACCGACCCGTACACCCGGCAGCTGCTCGCCGCGGTGCCCGACCCGGATCCCGAGCGAGCACCCTCCCAGCGGCTCACCGTCGCACAGGACTCCTGATAACACCCCCGCCGTACGCGAACCGGGCCGCCGGCACCGACACCCGCTCCGGGCGCGCGGCACTCCATGGAGGAAGTTCCATGAACAGAGGATTCACCCGCACCACGACATTGCTGGCCGGTGCCCTGTGCGCCGCACTGACCGCGACGGCCTGCAGCGGCACGGCCGACTCGTCCACGGGCAAGTCCGGAGGCACGCTCAACGTCGTCTCGCTCATGCCGCCCAGCACCTTCAACCCAGCGCGCGCGGGCATCACCGTCGGGGAGAACTGGTACACCCCGCTGGCGTACGACTCGCTCATCCACCGTGGCCCGAACAGCAAGTACGAGCCCGGCCTCGCCACTTCGTGGAAGTACGTCGGCAAGGGCAACCGTGAGTTCCAACTCACCCTGCGCCCAGGTGTGAAGTTCGCGGACGGCACACCGGTCACGACGGCCGCGGTGGTCAATTCGCTGAAGTACACCTTCGCCGATCCGAACAGTCCGCAGGCGCCGTCCCTCGGCAAGGTGTCCGTCGAGGCAACCGGCGACCGCACCGTCACCCTCAAGCTCGCCCGGCCCAACCCGGAAATGCCGTACAACCTGTCGTCGACCACTCATCTCAGCTCGGTCATCAGCGCGAAGGGACTCGCCAACAAGAAAGCACTGGGACACCAGACGTTCGGCGCAGGACCGTACGTGCTCGACGAGAAGGCGACCGTCTCCGGTGACCACTACACCTACACGCCCAACCAGAACTACTACAACAAGTCCGCGGTTCACTACGACAAGATCGTCATCAAGGTCGTCAGCTCGACCAACGCGGCGCTCTCACTGCTGAAGACCGGCGCCGCCGACGTGGCACAGGGCGACGTCAACACGCTGGACAGCGCCAAGAGCGCCAATCTCAAGACGTACTCCACCCTGGTCGCGGAGACCGGAATCCAACTGACCGGCCGTGCTAAGAACGCTGGGTCGAAGCCCCTGCGCAGCAAGCTCGTCCGGCAGGCACTGAACTACGCCGTCGACCGGAAGGCCATCGCCGAGGGGCTGTTGCACGGCACCGGCAAGCCAGTCAACCAGATCGGGACACCCGGCACGCCGGACTATCTCGAGTCGGAAGCCGACCGCTACACCTACGACCCCGACAAGGCGAAGTCCCTGCTCGCGAAGGCGGGTTACCCGAACGGCTTCAGCGCCACCATGCTCAGCTTGACCGTGAACCCACCCGCCGGCGACGTCGCACAAGCCGTGATCTCGGACTGGGCCAAAATCGGTGTGAAGGTTCGCGTGGTCAACGCCAGCGACGGCGCCAAGTACTCACGGGAGTATCTGAGCGGGGAGCATCCCATGGTGTCCTACGGATACGGCTACATCCCGTTCTTCCTCTACGCCAAGCAGTTCTACCTTCCGACACCTGGCCTCATCTACGGCGGCGACGACCCACAGCTGGCGTCACTGGTCAAGCAAGGCGACACGGCGACGGGCGCCGAGCAACGCTCGCTCCGCGACCAGGCCACGCGGCGGGCCATCGACTTGGCCTGGCTCGTGCCGGTAACGAGCTTCTCGGTCTTCTACTACACCTCACCCAACGTGAAGGGTGTGAAGGTCGACCTGCAGCGTCCGCTCCTCGACCTCACCGAACTCTCCCTCGCCTGACAGCGGCAATTCCGACGGCAGTCGTGCTCGGCGTGGACCCGGCGGTGCACCACCCCGCCTGGTGACATCGGCCTGGCGCGAGGGAAGTCTCGGGCCGGTGGCCAGAGACCCCTGCCACGTGGCCGTACGCGTGTCCGACCGGCCCACGACACCGTTCGAGCCGCACGCGGCCAACTGTCTCCGAACGAGAAATGGACATCATGCTCTCAGCACAGTTCGAAGCCGCCGGCGCGGTGTTCGTCGGCTCGCCCGAGCGACGCGTGGGCGAGCCAGGCGATCCGGCGGTGTACTTCCGGACCGAGTTCGAGGCCCACCCGGACCTCCTGAGCGCAACTCTCCACATCACAGCCCTCGGCACCGTCGAGCCCTATCTGAACGGATCCCCGGTCGGCGACGAGGTCCTGGCCCCGGGCTGGACGACCTACCGGCACCGCCTCCTCGTCCGCAGCCACGACCTCACCGCCACGGTGCGCACCGGCACAAACGCGTTCGGCGCGATCGTCGGCGACGGATGGGCCGTCGGCCGCCTCGGCTTCGAGGAGATCACGCGTCCCCGGATCTACGCCGACCGCCCCGCCCTGCTCTCCGTGATCGAACTGCGCTACCCGGACCGGACGGAGTACGTCGCCTCGGGCGAGAGGTTCCGGTGCGGGCAGGGCTCCGTACGCGCCAACTCCCTCTACGACGGGGTCACCATCGACGCAACGCTCGAACCAGCGGGGTGGAACGAGCCCGGATTCGACGACCGCACCTGGCACAAGGCCGAACCGGTCGACTGGGACATGGCCACCCTGGCCGAGGCCACCGCGGAGCCGATCCGACGCGTCGAGGAACTGCCGCCACTGAAGATCTGGAAGTCCCCCGGAGCAACCACGGTCGTGGACTTCGGGCAGAACCTTGCCGGTTGGGTCCGACTCCGCCTGGACGGCCCCCGCGGAACCTCGGTCTCCGTGCGGCACGCCGAAGTGCTCGCCGGCGGCGTGCCGGACTACACGACGCTGCGCACGGCCGAGGCGACCGACCAGTACGTTCTTGCTGGCAACGGCCCCGAGGAGTTCGAACCGCGGTTCAGCTACCACGGCTTCCGATACGCCGAGATCGGCGGGCTTCCCGGTGACCTGCTGCCGGATGACGTACGGGCCGTCGTCGTGCACAGCGACATGACCCGCACGGGATGGTTCGAGACGTCGAACGACCTGCTCAACCGGCTGCACGAGAACGTCGTCTGGTCGATGCGCGGCAACTTCGTCGGCATCCCCACCGACTGTCCGCAGCGCGACGAGCGACTCGGCTGGACGGGCGACATCAACGCTTTCGCCCCGACGGCGACGTACCTGTACGACGTGCGTGGGGTGCTGATGTCGTGGCTCGACGACCTCGCACTTGAGCAGAAGGACTTCGGCTTTGTCCCGTACGTCGTACCCGATGTGCAGCCGGGCCACGACACGCCGACGGCCCTGTGGAGCGACGTAGCGGTGCGGCTGCCCTGGCAGCTGTACTGGGAGTACGACGACGAAGAGATTCTCCGCCGCTGCTACGAATCGATGGCGTCGTTCGCGCGCAGCGTGGTGCCACTGCTCGATCCGACGGGCGTGTGGAACTCCGGCTTCCAGTTCGGGGACTGGCTCGACCCGTCCGCCCCCATGCACCAACCCGGCCAGGCCAAGGCCGACCGCCATCTCGTCGCCACGGCCTTCTTCCACCAGACCGCACGTGAAATGGCACGTGCTGCGGACGTGTTGGACCGTGCGGACGACGCCGCGTACTTCACGGAGGTCGCGGATCGGGTCCGAGCGGGGTTCCGTGCCGAGTACGTGAGCTCCAGCGGCCGTATCACCGGCGAATGCGCGACGGCATACGCTCTGGCCATCAGGTTCGGCCTGCTCGACGAGGACCAACTCCCCCGTGCCGGCGCGCGCCTGGCCGACATCGTGCGGCGCGACGCCTACCGCATCTCCACGGGCTTCGCGGGCACGCCGCACCTAGCGCACGCCTTGACGACGACCGGGCACACGGACGACGCCTATCGCCTGCTGCTGCAGACACAGGCGCCCTCGTTCCTCGATCCAGTCGTCCGCGGAGCCACCACCATCTGGGAGCGGTGGGACGCCATCCTGCCCGACGGCACGGTGAACCCGTCCGGAATGACGTCCCTCAACCACTACGCGCTCGGCTCCGTCGCGAACTGGATGCACACCGTCATCGGAGGTGTACGGGCGACAAGCCCGGGCTACCGGACGATGCGGATCGCACCACGGCCCGGCGGCGGCCTGACCCATGCCCGGACCGCGCACGACACCGTCCACGGGCGAGTGAGCCTCGAGTGGGAACACGAGCACGACGCCATGACCGTCCGTGTCACGATCCCGGACGGCGCCACCGCCGTAGTGGCGCTGCCCGAGCATCCGGACCGGGCGGAGCACGCCGTGGGTGCCGGCCAGCACACATGGACGTACGCGCTCACTGCGACACCCGACTTGCTCACTCTCGACAGCCCGGTGGAGCGCCTCGCCGCGCACGACGCGGTCCTCGCGTCGGTGTCCGGCATCCTCCGGGATCACCTGCCTCCCCACCTGGACGTGGAGCAACTGCTCCGCCGGTCCATGGCCCTGCCGTTGTCCGTGCTCCTGAACGAGCTCCCCGGGGTGACCGACCACATGCGCCGCGAACTGAGGGCGGCCATCGAGTGCAACAACAACTCTTCCGAAAGGCCTCTGTTTCCATGACGTATTCCGTGCAGCTCTACTCCGTTCGCAACGCGCTGGCAGACGACTTCGACGGGGCGATCCGGCGACTCGCCGAGATCGGCTACCGCCGGGTCGAACCCTGCGCCTTCGAGACCCGCACCGAGGAACTCGCCGCGGCGTTCGCGGAGCACGACATCACGGCTCCGACGGGCCACACCCTCCTGATCCCCATTGGCGCCCCTGCGGACATCGCCGCCGACATCCCCGCCGAAACCCCGCCCGACCAGGACGAGATCTTCGCCGCCGCTCAGCGACTCGGCATCGGCACCGTGGTCCACCCCCTCGTCCCGGCCCAGCGCTGGCAGGACATCGAGGCGATCCGCGACACCGCGGCCCACCTGAACGCCGCGGCGAAGAAGGGCGCGGACTACGGAGTTCGCGTGGGGTACCACAACCACGACTGGGAGATCTCATCGAAGATCAAGGGCGCCACCGCCCTGGAGGTCCTGGCGGACCTGCTCGACCCCGGACTCGTCCTCGAGGTCGACACCTACTGGGCCGCCGTGGGCGGCGAAGACCCCGCCAGGCTCCTGGAACGCCTCGGCGAACGCGTGGTCGCCATCCACATCAAGGATGGTCCGGCCACGAAGGACACGGCCGCGCAACTCCCCGCAGGGAAAGGCGAGATCGACGTGTGGGGGATCATGGAAGCGGCGAAGCACCTCGAGGTGGGCATCGTCGAGTTCGACGACTACGCCGGGGATATCTTCGAAGGCGTCGCCTCCTCGCTGCGCTACCTCGAGGCCGGCCCTGGCGCCGCCCGCACCGAGGGCGGTGCCCGATGAGCCGTGGGCCGGTCGGGGTCGCCGTCATCGGCGCCGGCGTGATCAGCAAGGAGTACCTGGGCAACCTCACGACGTTCCCGGACCTGAAGGTCCACGCCGTAACCGATCTTCTCCCTGAAGCCGCGAAGGTCCGCGCGCGGGAGTACGGCATCCCTGAGCACGGCGCTCCTGAGCTCGCCCTGGACCACCCGGACGTGGAGATCATCGTCAACCTCACGACACCGGCAGCCCACGTCGAGATCGCGACCGCGGCGGTGCGGGCGGGCAAGCACGTGTGGAGCGAGAAGCCCTTCTCGCTGGACCGTGAGAGCGGGCTCCGGCTGCTGAAGGAGGCTGACGACGCCGGCCTGCGACTCGGGTGCGCGCCGGACACGTTCCTCGGAGCCGGTCTGCAGACGGCCCACCGGATCATCGAGCGCGGCGACATCGGGGTCCCGCTCACGGCCCAGACCATCTTCCAGACCCCGGGACCGGAGTCGTGGCACCCCAGCCCGGCATTCCTGTTCCAGCGTGGCGCGGGGCCGCTGTTCGACATGGGCCCGTACTACCTCACCGCACTGGTGCAGACCTTCGGCAGCGTCCGCCGGGTCTCGGCGGTCGGCTCCATGGCCAAGGCCACCCGCATCATCGGCTCGGGCCCGCGAGCGGGCGAGGAGTTCGAGGTCGAGGTGCCCACGCACGTGAGCGCCCTGATCCAGTTCGCGTCCGGTGGCTCCGCGAGCAGTACCTTCAGCTTTGAGTCCCCGCACATCCGGATGGGGTTCGTCGAGATCACCGGCACCGAGGCGACGCTCTCGCTGCCCGACCCGAACACCTTCGACGGCGAGCTGAAGATCTGGGGTATTGGCGACAGCGAGTGGACCAGTGTCGAGACCACCGGCCCGGCGGCTGGTCGCGGCCTGGGCGTGCTCGACATGGCACGCTCCCTGCGAGGCGGTGAACCGCATCGCGTCACTGGGCAGTTGGCCCACCATGTCCTGGACACGATGGTGTCCGTATCCGAGTCGATCGACACAGGCTCGTTCATCGACGTCGCAAGCTCGGCGCTGGCCTCGGGTCCGCTTCCGGAGGGCTGGTCGCCGAGTGAGGCAACTTTGTAGCCTCCGTCTGATCTTGTGCGAGGAACCCCTGGGCGTTCACGCCGGAGCCGCATGCCGGGTAGCGGCAGCGGCCGACACCGCTGCCGCTCACCTCCCCTGACCTGCCTGAAGCGGAGCATGGCGACGGCCCCGATCGGCGCCGCCAGCGTTCACCACCGCCGCTGATGAGCGAGACCCAGGCGATCTGCACTGGCTGAGCTGATGCCTCACTTCGTGCCCCATCTGCCCCACAAGGAGACAACCGACGATGAGCTCGACGAGCCAACCCTTGGCCGCGATACATGAGCGTATCCAGGCCGTGGTCGACGAAGGCATCTGGCCTGCGGCGCAGTTCGCCGTGGCCCGGCACAACGAGACCGTGGCGTTCGAGTCGTTCGGGGACGCCCGGGAATCCGACCGGTTCTGCCTGTTCTCAGCTACCAAGCCGATCGTGGCCTCCCTGGTGTGGCAGTTGATCGGGGAGGACCTGATCGGCCTGGAGACCCGGGTGGCCGAGGTATGGCCCGAATTCGGCGCGCACGGCAAGGACGTCGTCACCATCGAGCAAGTGCTGCTGCACACCTGCGGGTTCCCCAACGCCGCCATCGAGCGGGAGACCGCTGTCACGCGCGAGGGGCGATCCGCGCGCATGGCGGACTGGCGATTGGAGTGGGCGCCCGGCAGCCGCTATGAGTACCACCCCCTCGCGGCGCACTGGGTGCTGGCGGAAGTGGTCCAACGGGTGACCGGACAGGACTACCGGGAGGCGCTGCGCGCCCGCGTGCTCGACCCGCTGGGGTTGGAGCGTCTCGAACTGGGCGTGCCCAAGGAGCGGCAGGGGGACCTCAAGCCGGTCATCGCAACCGGCAAGCATCCGATCGCAACGCTCGAAGCGCTGTCCGGACGCCGCGTCGACGAAGCGGTCCTGAAAGCGAACGAGTCGGTGGTGCTGTCGCTCGCGAACGACCCGGAACTCATCGCGGTGGGTGCGCCTGGGGGCGGGGTCTTCTCGGACGCGGCGAGTGTGGCGCTCTTCTACCAAGAGCTCATCTGGAACTCGACGGAGCTGTGGCGGCCGGACGTGTTGGCGGACGCCACGGGCCGTATCCGTAATACCTTCCCTGACCCGGACCGGGTGGGTGCGAGCGCCAACCGAAGCATCGGCCTGGTCATCGCGGGGCCGGACGACGGCGCGGTGCTGCGGGTGCCGTCGCGCGATGCCGCGATACCGATGCGGCCGTTCGGTGGCTGCACATCCCCGCGGGGCTTCGGGCATGGCGGAGCCGGCGGGCAGTCCGCTTGGGCGGACCCGGAGACCGGCCTTTCGTTCTGCCTGCTCACCAGCGGGCTCAACCGTGACGTTCTGGCCGATTACGAACGGCACATCCTGATCGAGTCGTTGGTGTCGCGGTGGGCGTGACGCTTCCGCACCACCACTCCACCCCCACGAATGGACAGGTGACCACGTGATGCACCCCGCCCTGCACTGCAGCGTCAGCGAGAGCAAGATTTCCTGGAAGGAGCAGCGGTAACCGATGAAGCGCACTTCTTTCAACGACGGCTGGGAGTTCGGGCCGAAAGGCAACCAGTTCGCCGAACTCTCCGGCGGCACCACGCCGTACCGGCCGGTGCCGGTCCCGCACGACGCCATGCTCGGCCGACAGCGCACCGCCGACGGGAACAGCGCGGGCGCGTACTTTCCCGGCGGCGCGTACGAGTACCGCAAGACCTTCCACGTGCCGGCCGAGGACGAGGGCAAACGCATCCTCGTCGAGTTCGAGGGCGTCTACCGAGGCGCGATGGTCTACGTCAACGGCGCCTACGTGACCCAACGCCCCTACGGCTACTCGCAGTTCCGCGCCGACATCGGACCGCACCTGCGCTACGGCGCGACGAACGAGATCCGGGTCGAGGCCCGAACCCACCAGGACTCCCGCTGGTACACCGGCGCCGGCATCTACCGGGACACCTGGCTCCTGATCGGCGGTCCGGTACGGATCGCACCCGAAGGCGTCCGCGTCACGACGCTGGAGAGCGACCAGGAACGGGCCGTGGTGGAGGTCGCCGTCCGGATCGAGAACGACGAGCGCGTACTGCGCACCGTCCGACTCGGCATGGAGATCACGGACGCCGACGGCCGCGCCGTGGCCACCGGCACGGCGCCGGTCACCGCGGAACCGGGACAGCAGGCGATCGCCCGGCAACGGCTGTACGTCCGAGACCCCGCCCTGTGGAGCCCCGAGCAGCCCGCGCTCCACACCGCCACCATCACGCTGGACGACGACCGGGACACCACCGAGCACACCACCTTCGGTATCCGCACCCTGCGCCTCGACCCGACGCACGGCCTGCGCCTCAACGGAACTCCGGTGAAGCTGCGCGGCGCCTGCGTGCATCACGACAACGGCCCGCTCGGCGCGGCCACGTACGCCCGCGCCGAAGAGCGCCGCGTGGAACTGCTCAAGGACGCCGGCTTCAACGCCATCCGGATGTCCCATCACCCCATGAGCAGCGCGATGCTGACGGCCTGCGACCGGCTCGGCATGTTCGTCGTCGACGAGACCTTCGACATGTGGACGTCGGGGAAATCCGCCTTCGACTACAGCCTCCACTTCGCCGAGTGGTGGGAACGCGACCTGGAGGCAATGGTCGCCAAGGACTACAACCACCCCAGCGTCATCATGTACTCGATCGGCAACGAGATCCCCGAGACCGCCTCACCCGTCGGCCCCGTGTGGGGCCGTCGCCTTGCCGAGAAGACCCGTGCGCTCGACCCCACCCGCTATGTCACCAACAGCATCAACACCACCCTGGCCGTCATGGACGACCTGTCCGCCATGGACCAGAACGAGGACGCCCAGCAGGCGGACGAAGACGGCACGGGCATCAACACGTTCATGGCCGACGCGGCCGCTCACATGGACGCGATCAACACCTCCGAGCTGGTCACGCGCAAGACCGAGGAGTCCTTCGCGCTCCTCGACGTGGCCGGCATGAACTACGCAGAGGCCCGCTACGACCTCGACCGCAAGCTCTTCCCCAACCGCATCATCCTCGGCACCGAGACCCTCCCCACCCACATCGACCGCATCTGGCCCCTGGTGAAGGAACACGGCCATGTGATCGGCGACTTCACCTGGACCGGATGGGACTACCTCGGCGAGGTCGGCATCGGCCGCCCTCAGTACCGCACGGAGGGTGAGCCACCAGAGAGCTTCATGGCGGCCTACCCACACCTGACGGCCGACTGCGGCGACCTCGACATCACCGGCCACCGCCGACCCGCCTCCTACTACCGCGAGATCGTCTTCGGTCTGCGCACCGACCCGTACCTCGCGGTCCGCCGCCCGCAGCACCACGGAAAGACCTACGCAGGCACGCCCTGGGCGTGGAGCGACGCCATCTCCTCCTGGACCTGGCCGGGCTTCGAGGACGCACCCGTCACGGTCGAGGTCTACGGCACTGGAGACGAAGCCGAACTCTTCATCAGTGGCCGCTCGCAGGGTCGACGGCCGCTGGAATCCTTCCGTACCGAGTTCGACGTCCCTTACGAACCAGGTGAGTTGCTGGCCGTCACCTATACCGGTGGCGCGGAGACCGGCCGCCACGCGGTGCGGACCGCCGGAGCCCTGGACCGCCTGCGGGCGGAGAGTGATCGTGGCGTCATCACGGCCACCGGCGGCGACCTGGCTTTCGTCTCCCTCACCCTCACCGACGCGACCGGCACCTGCCACCCGGCCGCCGACCGCTCCGTCCGCCTCGAAGTCACCGGCGACGGAGTCCTGGCGGGCTTCGGCAGCGCCCGCCCCTCGACCGACGAACGCTTCGACATGCCGGACCACCACACGTACGAGGGCCGCGCGCTCGCGATCCTGCGTCCCACCGGGCCGGGCGAGATCTGTCTGGTCGCTTCGGCGCGGGACTGCGACCCCGTGAAGGTCACGGTCGCGGTGCAAGAGGGTCGTTGAGGGACATCCTGTGCTCTCCATCGCCGGTCGGCACCTTGTCCCGCCAGAGCAACTGCCTCGCGCGGTCTCGGTGTCGATGGCCGGGCGGTCCGGCCCTGTCCCTGTCCTGGTCGCCGGCCCTGCCGAAGAAGGCGCATGCACAGAAGTTCGGTTCACAGAAGTGCAGTTCACGGATGCGCAACTGTGCACTGCCGGCGCATTTCAAGCGCAGCGCCTACTCCCTAAGGTTGCGGCCGCCGCAGATCCGCCGTTCCGAGGCGTGCCGGATGACCTCAGGCACGGAGTCCGGCAATGTCCTTCCTGCTTCCGAGGAGAAGTCATGAGATCCGCCCTTGTGCGTGCACTGGCAGCAGCCGTCGTCGCGGTGCCCGCGATGGTCTCGCTCCCGGCAACGGCCGGGGCCGCGACGGCGCCGCCCTCCACATGCGAAGAGCTCACCGAACTGGCCATCCCCGCCGACGCCCTGGACCTCCCGACATCGGGAGGACGTGTCACCGAGACGAAGACCGTCCCCGCCACCGGAACGGGTTCCGGGGCCATCGGCGAGTACTGCCAGGTCGACGCGGAACTGTTCCCCGTCGACCCCGAAGCCCCGAACATCGAGATGCGCATCGCGCTCCCGGCCGAGTGGAACGGCAAGGCGATGATGTTCGGTGGCGGAGGCTACGACGGCGCCATTCCTTCGCTCACCGACAACGTCCCCTTCGGCGACGCCGACGAGGGTGTTCCCCTGGCCCGCGGATTCGCCGTCTTCGCCAGCGACTCGGGCCACCAGCTCGCCCCGAACGACTGGAACCACGCGGGCGCCTTCGCGATGAACGACGAGGCACTGCGCAACTTCGCCGCGGACGCGCTCAAGAAGACGCGCGACGCCGCGATGTTCCTCATCGACGAGCGCTACGGCAGCCAGCCCCGCCGCTCCTACTTCGCGGGTGCATCCAGCGGCGGCCGCGAGGCCCTGGCCGTGGCGCAGCGCTGGCCCCGTGACTTCGACGGAGTGATCTCCGGCGCTCCGGCCTGGAACGCCGCCACGCTCGACCTGTGGTTCGGTCACATGACGCAGATACTGCAGCGTCCCGGCGCCTTCCTGAGCCGCGAGAAACAACAGTTGATCTACGACCGGGTCATGCAGAGCTGCGACGGCGACGACGGGGTACGCGACGGCGTCATCTCCGACGAGGCCGGATGCGACTTCGACCCGAAGGTCCTGCGCTGCGCCGGCGGCAAGGATCGCGGCCCCACCTGCCTGTCCGACGCGCAGGTCAAGGCGGTCCGGGACCTGTCCTCACCCGTCAAGTGGGGCTACAAGCTGGCCAGCGGTGAACGCGGCTATCCCGGCACTCCCTTCTTGTCGGGGGCGGATCTGAGCACTCCGGGGCTCGGGATCGGCAGCAGAGCCCCGGCCCACCCCCTGGACTTCACGGCAGCCTTCGCCGCCCTGTTCTGGGACCAGTGGGCGAAGTACTTCATCACACGCGATCCCGACTTCGACGGACTGAAACTGGACCCTCTCACGCCCGGGAAGTGGAAGAAGCGCATCAGCGAACTGACCGCACTGCAGGACATCAACAACCCCGACCTCACCGAGTTCACCAAGGCCGGCGGCAAGCTCCTGCTCGTGCACGGGACGGCGGACCCGACCGTCAGCCATCGCTCAACTGCCCAGTATTACCAGCGGGTCCGCGCCACAATGGGGGCACGAGCCACCTCGAAGTTCCTGCGGATGTACGCCATCCCCGGCATGGGCCACGGAGGCCCCGCCGCGTTCACGGCCAGCTGGGACTCGCTGAGCGCCATACAGCGGTGGAGCGAGAAGGGAATCGCACCGCACGAGCCGGTCGTCACCGACATCAACCCGGCCGCCAACGGGCGTACCCGGCCGCTGTGCGAGTACCCGGAATGGCCCCGATACAACGGTCTTGGCGACCCCGACCGGGCAGAGAACTTCAGCTGCGTGCGCTCGTGAGCGACTCTCCCAGAGGCTTCACACCCCCGGGGCGGAGGTGGTGGACAGCACGTTGCCCATCTCCTGCATCGTCCGCCTGAGTTGCTTCACCATGGCGGCGACCGCGGGGCGTCGCAGGGTGTCCTCGCGGGCGACGAGCCAGTAGGCCATGTCGACCGTGACCTCGTCGGGCAGCAGCCTGACGAGGCCACGGTGCGGAGCGATCATGAAGGTGGGCAGCAGCCCGATGCCGCCGCCGGCACATGTGGCCTCGATGTGGGCGAAGACGTTGGTGGACGTCACCGCGTCACGCATCTCGGGGAGATAGCGGCGTCCCACGTCCAGGTCGTCGACCTGGAGCATGGACGAAATGAAGTAGATCAGGCGATGCTGGGCCAGATCGTCGAAGCCCGTCGGCATGCCGTGACGCGCCAGATACTCGGGGGTGGCGTACAGGCCGAGGACGTACCCGCCGAGCCGGAGCGCCCGGGCTCGCAGCACGCGTGGCTCGCCGACGACGATCTCGATGTCCAGGCCGGAGCGGTGCTGCGCAGCGCGCCGGGTCGCGGAGACGATCTCTACGCTGATTCCCGGGTGGTCCTGGTGCAGACGGGCCGCCGCAGGGGCGGCGACGAACGTGGTGAAGCCGTCGGGCGCCGACAGCCGGACAACGTCCTCGATCTCCGCCCCGACCTCGGAGCCGGACTCCAACTTCTGCAGCACACCGTCGACTTGCTCCGCTGCCGCCAGCGCACGGCGGCCGAGGTCGGTGAGTTCCCATCCGGAAGCCGCACGGACGAGCAGCTTGCCGCCGACCGCACGCTCCAGCGCGGCGATCCGCCGCGAGACGGTGACCTGGTTGACACGCAGGGACTCGGCAGCCCTGCTGAACCGGCCGCTGCGGGCGACCTCCAGAAGGACAAGGAGATCGTCGGCGCTCGGACGCGAGGTCTGCATCTGCACATTTTTGCAGGGCGGTACTGCGAATCAAGCCCTTCACTGCTCATTGACCTGACTTTCCTGTCGATCGAGACTCTGTCGCACGCCACCCGCCGACGCGATCCACCTCGCAAGACGTGTGTACGGGACGCGTGTTGTGCCTCCGCGGTCCCTGGACCTGGTGCGCCCGGTCCGGCTCCGTCCCGCATCGACCACGGACAGGAACTTCCATGCCCCATAACCCCGCTCCCGAAGGTTCCCGCGGCCCCGCGCTGCGACGCATCGTGTACGCGTCCATGGCCGGCACGGTCGTCGAGTGGTACGAGTTCTTCCTCTACGCCACGGCAGCGACGCTGGTCTTCGGGAAGCTGTTCTTCCCACCCGGCGACAGCGAACTGGAGGGCATCCTCGCGGCGTTCGTGACGTACGCCGTCGGCTTCGCCGCCCGTCCGCTGGGCGGGCTGGTCTTCGGCTACTTCGGCGACCGGTTCGGCCGCAAGTCGCTCCTGCAGGTCAGCCTCGTCCTGGTGGGCGTCGCAACGTTCGGAATGGGGTGCGTCCCGAGCTTCGACGCGATCGGCTACGCGGCCCCGGTGATCCTCGTCGTCCTGCGCTTCGTCCAGGGCTTCGCGGTGGGCGGCGAGTGGGGAGGGGCGGTGCTCCTGGTCGCCGAGCACAGCCCCGACGCGCGACGCGGCTTCTGGTCGAGCTGGCCGCAGGCGGCCGTCCCGGTCGGGAACATCCTCGCCACAGCCGTCCTGCTGCTCCTCACCTCGACTCTGTCCGACGAGACCTTTCTCGCCTGGGGTTGGCGCATCGCCTTCTGGCTCTCCGCGGTGATCGTCCTGATCGGCTACTACGTACGCACGCACGTCACGGACGCGCCGGTGTTCCAGGCGGCGCAGGCCGAAGCCGCCCAGCGGTCGGCCGAGCAGTACGGCGTGTTCGAGGCGGTGCGCAGGTATCCCCGTGCGGTGCTCATCGCGATGGGTCTCCGGTTTGCCGAGAACCTCATGTACTACCTGGTGGTCACCTTCTCGATCACCTATCTGTCCGTCGTCGTGGAGACCGGCACCGAGCGCATCCTGCGCCTGCTGCTCCTCGCCCATGCCCTGCACTTCGTGGCAGTCCCGCTGGCCGGCGCCCTCACGGACCGGATAGGCCGTCGTCCCGTCTACGCGGCCGGTGCCGTCCTCAGCAGCGGCTGGGGTTTCATCGCCTTCCCGATGATGGACACCGCCCACGACGGCATCATCCTCGCCGCGATCGCGATCGGCCTGCTCGTGCACGCGCTGATGTACGCGGGGCAGCCCGCGCTGATGGCAGAGATGTTCCCCACCCGTATCCGCTACTCCGGGATCTCCCTCGGCTACCAGGTCACCTCGATCGCCGCCGGCTCGCTCGCGCCGATTGTTGCGGTCGCGCTCCTGGAGCGCTTCGACAGCTCAACCCCGATCGCCCTCTATCTCGCTGGGGCCTCGGTCGTCACCCTCGTCGCGGTTGCCTGCGCCAGGGAGACACGCGGCATCTCCCTGGCGGCCCTCGATCGTTCTGCCGACTCCCACCAGCGCAAGGAAGCCCGCATATGAATTCCGCTACCTTCCAGCACACTTGGGACTCGGCCGTGCGTCGGCACACCGACTCTCCCTTCCTCGTCTTCCGTGCGGAATCGGGAGAGGCGTCCGAATGGACGTACGGGGAGTTCGACGCCGTAGTGGCCCGTACGGCCGGTGGCTTGCGGGCCGCCGGGGTCAGCCCCGGCTCGGCGGTGCACGTCGCCCTGCGCAACTGCCCCGCCTTCGTGGCGCTTTGGCTGGCAGCGTCCCGTCTGGGCGCCTGTCTGGTGCCGGTCGATCCGGCCTCCTCCCCGCGCGACATCGCCCGGCAGGTGCGCCGGGTGCGGCCGGCGGTCGGAGTGTGTGCGTCCGCCCGCGAAGCCGTTTACCACGAGGGCGTGAGCACCAGGGTCCCGGCAGTTCTGGCGCTGGCGGAGGACGCCCGCGACGTGAACGGCGCGGAGACCCCCCTGTTCTGCACGGAGCGCGTGGAGAAGGGCGAGCGGGTGCAGCCCGATGACCGCCTCGCGGTCATGTTCACCTCCGGCACCACCTCGGAACCCAAGGGCGTGGTCCTCACCCAGGCCAACTACGCCCACGTTGCCACAGTGATGGCGAAGGTGGCACGGCTGCGACCGCACCACCGCTGGCACGTCGCCCTGCCCCTGTTCCATGCCAACGCCCAGTACTACTGCTTCGCACCGGCTATCGCCGTCGGCGCGAGCGTCGCACTGAGCTCTGCCTTCAGCGCCTCCGGATGGGTACCGCACGCCCGCGAGCTGGGGGTCACCCACGCGAGCCTGTTCGCCGCTCCGATCCGGATGATTCTGGCCCGCACCGCGAGCGAGGAGCCGCCGCTCCAACTGGAGCACGTGTGGTTCGCGCAGAGCCTGGGCGCCGAGCACTACGAACGGTTCGCGCGACTGGCCGGCACCCGCCCCCGGCAGCTGTACGGCATGACCGAAACAGTCGCGATCGTCAGTGCCGACTCGGGCGCGCACCCCGTCCACGACGTGATCGGCACCCCTGTCGCCGGCCGCCGCATCCGTGTGACGGACCCAGCGAACGGGAACGCGGCGGCACCGGGTGCGACGGGAGAACTCCACGTGCTCGGCACCCCCGGACGCGACCTCTTCGTCGGCTACCTCGACGACGAGGAGACCACTGCCAGGGCCTTCTCCACCGGGCCGGAGGGCACCTGGTTCGCCACCGGCGACCTCGTCTCCCGTGGCGTCGACGGCGTGCTGCGGTTCACCGGCCGCGTCGACGATGTCATCAAGGTGTCGGGCGAGAACGTCAGCCTCACCGAGGTCGAGGCTGCCGTGGCACAGGCCCCCGGTGTCCTGGAGGCAGCGGTCGTCGGTGTGTCCGACCCCCTGCGCGACACGGTCCCCGTCGCCTACGTCGTGGCCCGCGACCCCAACGAGCCACCCCACGCGGAAGACCTGGACGAGTGGGCCGTCCGCAACCTCGCGCCCGCAGCCCGACCACGCGCCTGGCACCTCATCGACGAACTCCCGCGCACCAGTGTCGGCAAGGTCCGACGCTTCCGCGTCGGCAACTGACACCCCACCCACGAGAGCATCCGGAGCACGACAGTGAGCGCACATTCTGCACCACCGAATCCGCACCCCCGCGTCGCCCTGGTCACCGGGGCCGCACAGGGCATCGGCGAAGCAATCGCCCAACGGTTCATCGCCGACGGCGACATCGCCGTTCTGCTGGACATCGCGCCGGCAGTCAAGGAGACGGCAGACCGGATCGGGGCTGCGGACGCGGTGCGCGTGGACGTACGCGACATCCCCGCACTTCAGTCCTCCGTACACGACGTCGCCACCCGCTTCGGCCGGCTCGACATCCTCGTCAACTGCGCGGGCACGTGCGGACGCGAATCCTTCGAGGAACTCAGTCCCGCCACCTGGCAGCGCGACATCGACACCAACCTCACCGCGATGGCGTTCGCCTGCCAGGCAGCGGTCTTCCCTCACATGAGGGGGCAAGGGAGCGGCCGCCTGATCAACATCGCTTCCGTCTCCGGCAAGGTCGGCGGCATCGGCCCGGTCGATCCGTCCGGCAGCGGCGGTCGATCCGGCGCGGCCTACACCTCGGCCAAGGCCGGAGCCATCAATCTGACCCGCTGGATCGCCCGACAGGTCGGCGCCTGGGGGATCACCGCGAACGCGGTGGCTCCCGGGCCGATCGCATCCCCCATGGCGGCAGGAGCCGAGTACGGCGTGTCCCAATCGCCCATACCCCGCATGGGCGAGCCCGCAGAGGTGGCGGCGGCCGTCGCTTACTTGGCCGGTCCCGATTCCTCCTACACGACCGGCACCTGCCTGCACGTCGACGGCGGATACGTGCTGGCGTAGGTACAAGAGAACACCGTCCGCGAGCCACACAACTCGCCTGGCCGGTAAAGGACTTCGACCACCGGGCAGAATCGGCTCGGAGGGAAAGGGGAACCGCCCGCAGTGGTCGACGTCGCTGTGACCGTAACAGCAGCGTCGGCAACTACCGCGTAGCCGCCCGCCCCGGCGTCGTCCGGCTCGACACGATCGGCCCCATGGCGCTGACGATGGCCGGGCAGATCCCCTCTCCCGGTTCACCGACCCCATGCTCGGGCTCGACGAGGAAGGCGTCCACGCACTGACCGCGGCGGCACGCGCCGAGACCGAAGGCGGTACTGGTGCCGAGGCCAACGCCCGTACCCCGCCCACACCCCTCCCACGCCGGCCGCCGCACAGCCCGCCCCTGACAAGAGGAGCCATCCATGATGAAGACGCATCCGCAGCACACGTTCCATCCCCAACTCGCCGAGCGCATACGGAAGGTGCCCGGCAAGCCGGCTGAAGACCTCACCGCCCGCGACTTCGACCCGCTCACCGAACCGTACGGTCCGTACGAGGACTGGGAGTTGGCGATCAACGAACGGGAGGTCCGGGGGCCGAAGACGCCGATCCCGGTGCGGGTCTACCGCCCGGCCGAGCCTGCGTCGTCCCCGCGCCCCTGTCTCGTCTGGATGCACGGCGGCGCCTGGGTCGGCGGTGACCTCGACATGCCCGAGGCGCACGAGACCGCCCGCGGGGTCGCTGGGCGGGCGGATGCCGTCGTCGTCTCCGTCGACTACCGCCTGTGCGGTGCGGAGGTGCACTTCCCCGCCCCGCACGACGATGTCGTCGCCGCCTACCGCTGGGTGCGCGACCATGTCGCCGAGCTCGGCATCGACCCGGCCCGCATCGCCGTCGGCGGGGCCAGCGCCGGCGGCACCCTCGCGGCCGGAGCCGCGCTGCGCCTGCGCGACGAGGGCGAAACCCCCTGGCAGGCACTGCTGATCTATCCGCTGGTGCACGCCCCGCTGCCTGAGCCCTCGGACGAACTCGGCGCCGCCCTCGCCGAACTCCCGGCTCCCTTCGCCCTGCTCACCGAACACCTGGACCAGGTGTTCGGCCCCTACCTGGGCGACGTACCGATCGAGGCAGCACCCCCGTACGCCTTCCCGGGCCTGGCGGGGGACCTGAGCGGCTTCCCGCCCACCTACATCGACAACGACGAGTTCGACCACCTGCGCAGCAGCGGCGAACTCTTCACCGACCAGCTCCGCTCAGCCGGGGTGGACGTGAAGCAGGCGATCTCGGCAGGGGTGCTGCACGGACACCTCAACCTCGTGGGCCTCGACACCGCGCACGCCACGCTCGACCGGATGGCAGACCGCCTGCGCAAGCGCTGACGGTCTGCGCTGCACGCTGCAGGACCACAGGAAGGCCGGCTACGGGGATCCGGAGGGCGAAAGAGTGGGGCCCGGTCGAGAAGAAGATCGGCCACGGCTTCGCCGACCGGCCCTACGACTGAAACGAAAGTATGGACCGGCTTCTTGACGCGAAGTAAAGCTCCGCCCTACCTTAACTCGACGTAAAGAATGTGGCGCTTCCCTGTAACGCCCACCCGCTCCCCTGTCCGCAACCACACGCACGGAGGAGAGATGCCCCTTTCCCGTTCGTGCCGTCGCGCAGCCGGGACGACATCGCGGTCGATGCATCCGTCGGCGAGCACGAGCGTGCGCTGGCGGTTGCTGACCGCTCCGGGCATGGCCGCGTCCCTGCTCCTGGCGACCCGCACCTCGCCGCCGGTGCCCGGGTCACGGACGACGTCACGAGGTGCCGGATCGTGCCGCTCGACCGCGACGCGTACGGACGGCACCTCACGGACGCGCAATGGGACCGCCTGCGCGCGATCTTCCCCGACGGCGTGTGCGGCCCACAGCCAGGAGAGCGTCGGCGCCCAGCCGTCCATCCCCTGGCTGACCTACGAACAGCGGCCCGACGGTGCCCCGTTGGGCTCCGCTCCGCATTCGCGTCTCACGGCGGAGTGAGCCACTCCCCCTCACTCCGGCTCGGCGCGCCGCCCCTGACCCCGGCGCGCCGAGCCGGGATCCACAACAGGCAATGGAGGCCAATGTGCGACGGAAGAGAAGGTTTGTCATGCTCGCGGTATGCACGGCAGTCACCCTGCTTTTGTCGTCCGCCGGCCCGGCCCGTGCGGACGATCCCGGCGGGAACGAGCCGCTGCCCGGCTACACGGACGGCACCCCACCGCTGGCCCCGCTCATGGTCGATGGCCAACCCACCCGCGTGGTCCAGGGCATGTACCGTCATGCGGCCTACTACCTGGAAGTTCCGCCCAAGTGGAACGGAGAGCTGGTCGTCTGGGCCCACGGCATGCAGGACAACGGGAAGGTCCTCAAGGCGGAGGCGCCGGTCAGCGGGCTGCGCAAGCAGTTCATCGAGGAGGGCTACGCCTGGGCCGCTTCGAGCTTTCCCACCACCGGCTACGACGTGGGTCCCGCGGTCACGAGCTCCCGGGATCTCGCCGAGTACGCCGCCACCGAACTGCTCGGTCACCGGCCCAAGCGCACCTACATCACCGGCGGTTCCATGGGCGGTCACGTGGTCGCCCGTTCGTTGGAGGAATACCCGGGGTACTACGTCGGTGCGCTGTCGCTGTGCGGGCAGGTTGCCGACCGCCGCGTCTACGACTACTTCCTCGACGCGAACCTCGCGGCCCAGGCCCTGTCCGGCGTCGACGCCTATCCGGCCGGGGACGACTACCAGACGGACGCGCTGCCGCTGATCGAGAAGCGGCTCGGCCTCACCGGCCTGAAGCCGGGCGAGAACCCCACGACCGTGGCCGGTCGGCAGTACCAGCAGATGTTCACCGAGCTGACCGGCGGCCCACGGCCAGGGGCGGACGCGGCCCTGGGCATCTACGTGCATGCCATGCTGGAGTCTGCGCCGGCCACGAGTGCCGGCTATCAGCAACAGAACCTCACCACGCGCTACAAGCCGACCACGCCGGTGGACATCAACCCGATCGTCGAGCGCGTGGCCCCGGACAGCTGGGACGAGCGCAACAGCATGGAGCTCAACAACATGCCCCGTGTTCTGGGCAAGCCGGGTGTTCCCGTGATGAGCATGCACACCATGGACGACATGCTCGTGCCGCTGTCCCTGGAGCAGACCTACACCAGGAGGGTGGCCGTCAACGGTCAGTCCGACCTGCTCGTCAACCGCGAGATCCGGTCCGCCATGCACTGCGACTTCTCCGACGCCGAACTCGGCAAGGCGTGGAAGGACCTCACCAGCTGGGTGGAGCGCCGCGAGGCTCGTGGAGACAAGGCGGCCCGCCCCGCCGGCGACGACGTCCTCAACCGGAAGAAGGTCGCGTCCTTGACATTCGGCTGCCGCTTCACCGACCCCGAGGCACCCGCAACGCCCACCAGCGAATCGCGGAAGCTCTTCCCCTCCTGCCCTAAGTAGGGTACGCCTCACGGGGGTTGGGGTTGACGCTCACCGACTCCGCCCCGCAGGCGCGCAACGGTCACGGCCGTCATAGCGACCGCCTGGCCCTCGCCGGACTGACGTCCGCCGTGGCGGCGCACACGCGAGGGGCAGCCGACCCGGGCCACTGTGCAGGGGCCTCTCGACTCGCCTGCCCCCGACGGCACAACACGACTGGCTCGCCCATGACCGTCCGACCCGGTATGAGAGCGTCCAGTCGACGGTGCGGGTGCCGATACTCGACGGCACCCGCCTCGCGCTGGCCGTCTCCCGGCGGTACCGGGACCGCTCGAGGGCGGTACCGGGACCCGCTCGAGGCTGCACGCACCCCTGGAAGGCCCAGGAAGCAGTGTCGACATTATCTGCGGCGAGGCATGGAGCAGCGAGCGGGATCTTCTCCTCATTGATGAGCTGTACGCCTTCGTGGCCCGGGACCCCCGGCTGCGCGCCGGCCGTCATGAGCGACTGTCTGCAGGCCGGCAGGGACGCTCTGACACAGCACTTCGACCCCGCCCCCGCCCCCGTCAACCGTGCCGACATCGTCGCGATCGTGCGGACCGTCGCGGAACGCCACAAGGATTCGGGGTCGCGTCAACGAGCTACGAGGACGATCCGCTGGAGCACTTCGCCGACGACTCCAGTCGTGTATAGGCGTGAACGCGGTCTTCCGGCGCGGCGCCATTGATAGACCGACTCCTCACTCACCTGTAACTCCCGGGCGATGCTCTGGACTTTCACGTCGTCTGTGAAGAGGTCAGCGGCCCGCATGCGTACCCCTTTCCGGCGCTTTCGCTGCTCGGCGGTCAGCCCGCCCGCGTCCGGATACCGCATACGTCCGGGCTACCAGCCCCGACGGATCTTGCAACCCAGCCCAACGAAACCCAGACGTTATACGCCAGGGTCAGTTCACAGACCTGCGGCAGCAATGGGCCCGCTTGCACCCCAGGCCTGGTCCCTGTCTTCTGGTTCAGTCCTGAACAAGAGTCGCGCGGGCATCGCCGGCTGAGCGCCGTACTGCGGTATCGGTCAGTTCCTTCACTGTGTCTGCGGGTACCAGGAGGCCCGAGGCCTCGGAGAACCAGTGCCACTTCTCCGCGTCGGTCAGCCCTTCGGGCTGTGCGGGCAGATACGGCTGGACGTAGACGGGGGTGCCCGGCTCGCTGCGCCAGCTGTCGGCAAGGGTTCCGATGTCGACAGCGTCGTAGCCCAGCGCATCCAGCAGCTCGGCCACCTGTGCCTTGGCGAGGTCGTCGTCGCCGGCGATGGGCAGGGCACTGCGGTCGTCGGCGCCGGCGGGCCGGGCGGAGGTGAACAGTCGCACGAAGTCGATGTTGTTGAAGGCCTTGACCACGTTGGAGTTGGCCAGGTGCCTCTGCACCAGGGCGCTGGAGGTCTGCTCGCCGGCATCGAGCTCGGGGATCCGGTCGTCGCGCTCAGGGTAGTAGTTCATAGTGTCGATGACGGTCTTGCCGACCAGGTCGGCGGCGGGGAGCTGCTGGTAGGTGTTCAGCGGGACCGTCGCCACGACCAGGTCACCGGCCTGTGCGGCCTCGGTGGGTGTGGCCGCGCGTGCGCGCTCGCCGAGTTCAGCGACAAGGTCGGAGAGGGTCTCGGGGCCGCGGGAGTTGCTCAGTACGACATTGAGGCCGGCGGCGACGGCGAGACGTGCCAGCGCGCTGCCGATGTTGCCGGCGCCGATGAGTCCGAGGGTCTTGGCCATGGGTCATGTCTCCATTTCGGTGGGTAGATGCGGGAATCACAATGCGATATTTCGACTGCGCAGGCTCAGGCCTTTGTCAGGGGCCACTGCTGACTGGACTGATCCAGGTGGCGCCGTCGGAGAAGAGGACGGCGACGGCGAAGTCGGCGGCCGCGCGCCGATACCGGTCACGCCGTCAGCAATAACGATCCGCTCGGCGCTGCAGACACCTCATGATTCTCTCCCACGCCGCACTGAATGAGCGCCCTTTTTGAAACACTCACCCCTCTGTGAAACTGAGTGTCATGCAGAGGACTGTAGCTCATCACTGTGAGTCGAGTTCAAGGGGAGGTAGGATCGCGGGGTGACTGGAGCAGTACGTACGACCACGAGAGACATCGCACGGGCCGCCATCCGGTCGGAGCTGGCCCACGTGGCCTTCGACCTGTTCCGCCGCGAAGGCTTCGAGAACGTCACCGTCAACGACCTGGCCACGGCCGCCGGAGTATCCCGCAGCACTTTCCTGCGCTACTTCGGCAGCAAGGAGGATGCTGTCCTTGGCGCCGTTGACGCTCAGGGCGAGCAGATCGCCGATGCTGTACGGGCCCGACCCACCGACGAAGACGACTGGACAGCATTGCGGCGCGCACTGGACACCGTCATCAGGTCCCACCGCCAGGACACGGACGGCGCACTCGCAATGTCCCAGCTGATCATGCAGACGCCCGCACTGTGTGCCCGCAGTCTGGAGAAGCAGAACGGCTGGCGCCCCGCCATCGCACAGGCGCTTGCCGAGCGCGGCGACCCGGCGCGGCCTCCCACTCTGGGCCCTCTGGTGCGCGCCGCCGCTGCGGTGGATTGTCTGAACATCGCGGTCAACCACTGGACCGCCTCCGACGGCCACTGCGACCTCGACGACCTGCTCGACGAAGCCTTCGCCGCACTCGCCCCGCGCTGAACAAGACGTCGGATTGGAGTATCCGGGTCGCACGCAAGGACGGCGCTCCACTTCGATGTCGTGGGGCGGGCCGCCGGTCGGTCGATCAGCCGGCGGATGACAGCGGGCCGGGTCGATGTCGGCCAAAAACCCTCCGCGCCGGAGCGACGCACGCTCCTCGCGGCCCTGCCTCCGGGGGAGCCACCGCCATGGACCGGTGGCCAGGTCAGCGGCTGTTCCCGTGACAGTCGAGCGGGGCAGCACCTGAGGTATCCGGGTGGGGCGAGCCATGCGCCGCCTGTCGAGGCCGAGCCGAGGCGAACAGATCTCGGGCCGGGCGTCCATCCAAGGGTTCCCCGACCGGACGCTCAGGGCGTTGGCCCCGCGGGTGCGGGGCCAATGATCTGCGGGAGTGCCTCAGCATCAGTCCGTTGACATGGCGGACAACATGCCAGCCGGGTATCGGCTTCCGGCCGATCCCTGGGGGAGGATCTGTGTGATCTGCTTGAGGTCGGCGTCGGTGAGTTCGACGTCGGCGGCTCCGGCGTTCTCCTCCACTCGTTCGGCGTTTCGGGTGCCGGGAATCGGAACCACGTCGTCACCCTGGGCGAGCAGCCAGGCCAGTGCGAGCTGGGCAGCGGTGATGCCCTTGGCTGCGGCAAGCTTCTTGAGCTGCTCGGTGGCGTGCAGGTTGTACGTGTAGTTCTCGCCCTGCCAGCGCTCGTCCCAGCTGCGCATGTCGTCCGCCGGGTACTCGGCGGCGGGCTTGACCACGCCGGTCAGGAAGCCGCGGCCCAGCGGGGAGTAGGGCACCAGGCCGATGCCCAGCTCGCGCAGGGCCGGCAGGGTCTTCTCCTCCACCTCGCGTTCGAAGATCGAGTACTCGAACTGCAGAGCCGTGACCGGGGTGACGGCATGGGCGCGGCGGATGTACTGCGGGCCGACGTTGCTCAGGCCGAAGTACTTCACCTTGCCCTCGGCGATCAGTTCGCCGACGACACCCGCGACCTCCTCGACCGGCACCTCGGGGTCGGAGACGTGCTGATAGAAGAGGTCGATGTAGTCGGTCTGCAGGTAGCGCAGGCTGCTCTCGGCGACCTTGCGGATGTTCTCCGGGCGGCTGTTGAACCCTGCACCGATCTGCTGCGCGGTCATGTCGTAACCGAACTTGGTGGCCAGGACCACCTTGTCACGGAAGTCCTTCACAGCCTTGCCGAGCAGGATCTCGTTGCTGCCGGTGCCGACGCCGTACAGCTCGGCGGTGTCGAAGAAGTCGATCCCGAGTTCGTGCGCACGGCGGATGGTGGCGATGCTCTCCTCCTCGTTCGAGGAGCCGTAGGCGAGGGTCATCCCCATGGTGCCGAGTCCGAGCGCGGAGACGCGAAGGCCTTGGGAGCCCAGATTGCGGTGATGCATGAGTTTCTCCATACGTAGCTGTCAGCCAGGCCATCGTCAAACCAGACTGTTTGGTTTGAGTGTAGGCGCCAGTCGCCTGCAATGCCAAACCAAACAGTTCGGCCGCTTATCCTGGTCGTATGCCTCGCCCCGCCACCACCGACCCGACCGCCGAGCCCGCTGCCCCTGACGGCGCCGACTCAACCCGTGAACGCATCGTCACCGCCGCCACGGATGAGTTCGCCCGTCACGGAATCGCCGGCGCCCGGGTGGACCGCATCGCCAAGCAGGCCAGGACCAGCAAGGAACGCGTCTACGCGTACTTCCGCGGCAAGGAAGCGCTCTACGGCCACGTTGCAGCCAAGGAGCTGACCGAGCTCGCGGAGGCCACCAAGATGGATCCGGCCGACCTGCCCGGCTACGCGGGCTGTCTCTTCGATCACTTCACGGCCCGCCCCGATCACCACCGCCTGATCACCTGGGGACGCCTCGAACTGGCCGACTCGGCTGTAGCCGACACCGGAGGCGATCCCACAAGGGCGGCCATCGCCCGCAAGCTCGACCAGCTCCGGCAGGCGCAGCGGGCCGGACAGCTCGACCCCGCATGGGACCCGGTCCACGTCCTCGCCCTGGTCAACCAAATCGCCACCACATGGGCCGCTCAGCCCGAGATTGGTGCGGCCGCCGCCGAACAGGCCGCAGACAACTCCACCTCCGCCCGCCGGGAAGCCGTCGTGGCCGCGGTCGAGCGCCTCTTCCCACGCATGAAGCAGGGACGAGCCGGCTGACCGGTTCGGGATCGGCTACCGGGGCGCCGTGCACTCACCGCCACGACGGCTGGGGACGGCAGCGCCCTGAGCGCGGAACTTGTTCTACGGCCGGGGCGAGTCCGGTCGAGGTCAGCCCGAGGTGGACCACATCGGGGCAGATGAGCCTGCCGCCTCGAACGGCCGCTCCCAGAAGAGCGGGGTCTCCTCGATCGCGACGGGGAACCTGAGCCGCTTCACCGGACGGCCGTCACCGCTGACGAAGATGCGCTCCTCGTACGGCCCGTGGAGGGGCAGGCGGATCTCCGGTTCCTCGGCGACGTGGCCCGCGCTGATCAGCATCGCGGCGGTTCGGGCGAGCGAGAGACGGGAGACAGAGCCTTCACCTGTCGTCACTCGATGCGTCAGCCCCCGGATCGCGGCGCCGGCGATCTGGTATCCGGTCGCGAAGTCGAGTGCCTCGACGGGCAGGTGCCGGGGCCGGTCGGCGCCGACGAGCCTGCCGAGCGCGTTGATCGGTGTCCTGTTCTCCGGGTCGGCGAGGGCCCAGGCCGTCGTCGCGTCGGCGAGGCCGCTGCTGAACTGGACCAGGGTGTCGAAGCCTCTGCGGTCCTTCCATGGCCCTGTCCAGCCGTAGGCGTTGAGCGCCACTTCCACCAGGCCGGGTCGTACGGCGGCCCGGACCTCCGGGGCGACGAGGCTGTCCAGGCCCCCGGGGCGGTAGCCGTGGACGAGCACGTCCGCCTCGGACAGCAGCTTGAGGAACCGGTCGCGGCCGTCCTCGGTCCGCAGATCGAGGAACGCCCACCGCTTGCCCAGCATGATGTCGCTGCCCCGCCCGAAGACGCTGCTCTCGTCGGAGCCGGGTCGGTCGAGGCGCAGCACCTCGGCACCGGCGGCCGCCAGGAAGCGGGTCGCCATCGGTCCGGAGATGACCCGGGTCAGGTCGAGCACGCGAATGCCGGCCAGCGGACGTCCCGGTGTCGGCTTCCAGGCGTCGCCGCCCGCTTCACCGGTCTCGATGTGCACGACGGGTTCCGTGGCCACGGCCCGGCCCTGAGCGTGTCGTCGCCATTCCTCGACCGAGCGGCTGACCGCGACAGCCGCGCCCGCGTCCACCAGGAGCCGCTCGATGTCCTCCGCGGGATGCTTGCGGATCTCGGTCTCGAACTCGTCCCGGTCCTCCCTCGTTCCGAGGGCGTGCGCGATGCGGGAACGCAGCGTCGGAAACGTGGCCTGCATGCGAAGCCATCGGTCGTCGGCCGTCTGGAACTCGCACATCCAGGTGTGGGAGACCTGCTGCCGCGCCGAGGGGTCGAGGGGCTGAGATGGGCCGACCGGCAGATCGAACCATCCGCTGGCAAGGATCCGGTCCACCCTTACCCGCGCTCCCCTGCCGCCGACCGTGGCGAGGAGGTCGCTGAGGGCCAGCCCTGCTGCGGCGAACGACGCCGCGGCCAGGTCGGTCACCGCGAACGGCGACCGCAATGCACCGTGTCCCTCGAACCGCACTCGGTCCAGCGCTTCCTTCTGCCCTCCCAGCGAGTCCCAGATCTCGGAGAGGAAACCCCGCGCGGCGGGGTGATCGCAGTCGTTCATGGCGCCGTCCTTTCGGTGCCCGTCGGTGCCGGGAGCTGCAGTGCCTTCGGCTGGAGGAACTCCTCCAGGCCGTGGACGCCCAGTTCACGGCCGTTGCCGGACTGCTTGTAGCCGCCGAATGGGGCGAGCAGGTTCAAGCGTGCGCCGTTGATGTGGACCATGCCGGTGTCCAGGCCACGGGCGAAGGCGACGGCACGTTCCTCGCTGGCCGAGAACACCGCGCCGGACAGTCCGTACAGGGAGTTGTTCGCGATCCGCAGGGCGTCCTCCTCGTCCCCGTATGCCATGAGGACGATGACCGGGCCGAAGATCTCCTCCTGGGCGATGGTCATGTCCTCGGTGACATCGGCGAAGACCGTGGGGCGCACGTAGTAGCCGGTGAGCAGGCCGGCCGGGGGCTCGACACCGCCGGTCACCAGCCGGGCACCCTGGCCGACGGCGTCGACGATGTACGCGCGCACCCGGTCGCGCTGGGCCGCCGAGGCGACGGGGCCGACCTGGGTCCGCTCGTCGGCGGGATCGCCCACGACCGTGCTCTCGGCCGCCTCCCTGGCCAGTTCCACCGCGCGCTCGTAGGCATCGCGGTGCACGAGCATCCGGGTCCACGCCGTGCAGGTCTGGCCCGAGTTGCTCAGGACGTTGGCCACCCCGTCGCGGACCGCGGAGTCCAGGTCGGCGTCGGGGAGGATGATGTTGGCGGACTTGCCGCCGAGTTCGAGTGCGACCTTCTTGACGGTGGCCGCGGCGAGTTCGCCGATGCGTTTTCCGGCTCGGGTCGATCCGGTGAAGGAGACCATGTCGACGCCTGGATGGGCGACCAGTGCCTCACCGGCGACGGAGCCGATGCCGGGCACGAGGTTGAAGACGCCGGCGGGGAGTTCGATGGAGTCGACGATCTCGGCGAGGAGGTAGGCGTTGAGCGGGGTCACCTCGGACGGCTTGAGCACGACGGTGCAGCCTGCGGCCAGGGCGGCCGCCACCTTGGCGACGACCTGGTGCAGCGGGTAGTTCCAGGGGGTGATGGCGGCGACGACGCCGACCGGCTCCTTGACGACGAGCGAGGTGGCGATGCGCTCCTCGAACTCGTACGTCTCCAGCAGCCGGGCATACGACTCGGCGACCGCGATCGGCAGCCCCGCCTGGACCGTCTGGGACAGCTGTCGCGGCGCGCCCATCTCCGCGGTGATGGTCGCGGCGATCTCGTCGGCGCGCTCCACCAGGCCCTGGTGGAGCCGGTCCAGGAAGGCCTTGCGTTCGGCGGGGGTGGTGCGGGACCAGCCGGGCAGCGCCGCGCGGGCGGCGGCGACGGCCGCGTCGACGTCCTTCGCGGAGGCGGCCGGCACGGTGGCGATGACCTGCTCGGTGGCCGGGTTGACCACCTCGGTCGTCTCGTCGCCGGAGGCCTGACACCAGGCGCCGTCGATGTAGAAGTTCTTGTGTTCGAGCACGATGTCCGAAACTCCCTCTTCGTGGTGGCGCATGTCAGTGGCGGCCGAACATCTGCGGGTTGCCCTCGTCGATCCAGACGGACTTGGTCTCGGTGTAGTCGTCGAGCGCGTCGGGGCCCAGTTCGCGGCCGATGCCGCTCTGCTTGAACCCGCCGAACGGCACGGCGTAGTGGACGACGCGGTAGGCGTTGACCCAGACCGTGCCGGCGCGCAGCCGCTTGACCATGCGGTGGGCGCGGCCGATGTCCCCCGTCCACACGGCAGCGGCGAGACCGAAATCGATGTCGTTGGCGAGCCGGGCCGCGTCGTCCTCGCCGCTGAACCGCACGACGCCGGCCACGGGCCCGAAGATCTCCTCCTGGGCGAGCCGTGAGGAGTTGTCGACGCCGGAGAAGACGGTGGGCCGGACGAAGAGGCCGCGGGCCAGCTCCGTGGTGGAGGCGTCCCGGACACCGCCCGCGGCCAGGCGCGCCCCTTCGGACTGCCCGATGTCGATGTAGTCGAGGACCTTGTCGAACTGGTTGCGGCAGGCGAGCGGGCCCACGTCGGTCGCCGGGTCGAGCGGGTCGCCCAGGACCAGCTTGTCCGCGGCCGCCGACAGGGCGTCGACGAACTCGTCGTACACGCTGTCCTCGACCAGGACCCGGGAGCCTGCCATGCAGGTCTGACCGGTCGCCGCGAAGATGCCGCCCATGACTCCGTGCACGGCGTTGTCGAGATCGGCGTCGGCGAAGACGATGTTGGGTGACTTTCCGCCGAGTTCCAGGGTGACCCGCCCGATGCGGGGTGCGGCGGCGTTGAGCATGGCCTTGCCCGCCGCGGTCGATCCGGTGAACGCGATCTTGTCCACGCCGGGGTGTCCTGTCAGCGCGGCGCCGGTCGGCTGCCCGAAGCCGGTGACGACGTTGACGACGCCCTTGGGGAAGCCGGCCTCCTCACACAGTTCGGCGAGGCGCAGGGTGGAGGTGGGAGTCACCTCGGACGGCTTGATGACGAGCGTGCACCCGGCCGCGAGCGCGGGAAACAGCTTCCACGACAGCAGGGTCAGCGGCGAGTTCCACGGGGTGATCGCCGCGACGACGCCGACTGGCTCAGGCACGGTGTATGCGGTGAAGCCGGGGTGGGCGGAAAGGGTGGAGCCGTGGTGGTTCTCCGCGAGCCCCGCCACGTAGCGGGCGTGGGCCGCCAGCGCCCGTGCTCCGGGCAGCATCTCGCTGATGAGTTTGCCGTTCTCGTGGATCTGGATGAAGGCCAGTTCCTCGGCGTGCTCCTCGATGAGGTCGGCGAGCTTGCGCAGCAGGCCTGCGCGCAGCGCGGCGGGGGTGCGTGACCAGCCGTCCTCGTCGAAGGCCCGCCTGGCCGCACGTACGGCCCGGTCGACGTCCTCCGCGGTGGCGGCGGGGACGCGACCCCAGGAACGGTTCTCGTACGGGTCGAGGCAGGAGAAGGTCTCGCCGCCGGAGGCGGGTACCCACTCGCCGTCGATGAGCATCAGGTAGTCGCGGTCCATCCCGGCCGGGAAGCGCTCCGAGCGCGAGGGGGCCGCCGTGGCCGCCGTGTGGTCCGTCATTTCTCGTTTTCCCATCTGAGTGGTTCTCTGCGTGGCTCAGAGCAGTTGCTTGAGGGGGACCGACAGGTCCTGGAGCGCTTCCGGGGCGACCTGGGCGCGGGCCGCGACCAGCTTTCTGGCGGCGGTGAAGTCCCGGGGGCTGCAGACCACGTCCGCGGCGCGGACCTGGCCGTCCTTGAGGTAGAAGGCCGCGAACGACCGCCCGGCCTCGGCAGTGCCGCGGATGACGACGTCGTCGTATCCGGTGGACAGCCCTGTGGTCTGGAGCTTGACGTCGTACTGGTCGGACCAGAACCACGGGATGGCGGTGTACGGCTGAGGGTTTCCGGTCACGGTGGCGGCGGCGACCCTGGCCTGTTCGGAGGCGTTGGGCACCGACTCCAGTCTGCGGCGTCCGCCGTGCTCGCCGCAGGGGTGGCTGGTGCAGTCGCCTATGGCAAGGACGGCGGGGTCCTCGGTACGGCAGTGCTCGTCCACGACGATTCCGTTGTCGACGGCGAGCCCGGCCTGCTCGGCGAGTTCGGTGTTGGGGACCAGTCCGATGCCGACGAGGACGATGTCAGCGTCGATCCGCTCGCCGCTCTTGAGTTCCACGGCGGCCACCGAGCCGTCAGGGGCGAAGGCGAAGCCGGTCACCGCGGTGTCGACGCGGATGTCCACGCCCTCCTCCGCGTGCACCCGCTGGTAGAACGCGGAGACCTGCGGCGCGGTCACCCGGGCCAGGACGCGGGGCAGCGCTTCCAGGACCGTCACCTCCAGACCGAGCTGTCGGGCGACGGCGGCCACTTCGAGCCCGACGTAACCGCCGCCGACGACGACGAGGCGGGCGCCCGGCACGAAGCGGTGCCGCATGGCGGTCACGTCGGCGAGGGTTCTGAGGTAGTGGACGTTGGGCGCGTCGTCGAGTCCAGGGGCGGGCAGTCTGCGCGCGCGCCCGCCGGTGGCGAGCACCAGGTGCGCGTACGGCAGCCGCTCACCATCCGCGAGGATCACGTGGCGGGCGGTCCGGTCGATCGCGGTCACCCGGGTGCCGGTGCGCAGGTCGATGCCCTGCTGCTCGTACATGGCGGGCGGCCGGATGTGCAGGTCCTCGGCTGTGGCCTTGCCGGACAGGTACGCCTTGGACAGCGGCGGGCGGGCGTAGGGGTAGCCGGGTTCCTCGCCGACGAGGGTCACAGGCCCCTGGTGGCCGGCCATGCGCAGGGAGGCGACGAAGTCCGCGCCGGCCTGACCGCCGCCGACCACGACGATACGGTCGGTCGCACTGGGTTCGATGTTCATGGTGTGCTCCCGCCCCGTCCTACTTCTGGGTCTTCGGGATGTGCACGACGATGCCGTCCAGCGAGGCGTCCAGCGTGATCTGGCAGCACAGCCGGCTGGCGTCGGTGGGTTCCTCGGAGGTCGCCTCCAGCATCTCCTCCTCGTCCTCCGACCGCGCGGGCAGCGCCCCGAGCCACTGCTCGTCCACGAAGACGTGACAGGTGGCGCAGGACAGCTCGCCACCGCATTCGGCGACGATTCCGGGTACCAGATTGGCAGTGGCGGCCTGCATGACAGAGGCTCCGTCGGCGGCGTCGGCCTCCTGCTTGGTGCCGTCCGGACGGACGAATACGACACGGGGCATGGCGGTCTCCTGATCAGGTTGCGCGGGTACGGGGTGCGGGAGAGGGGTCAGTGGGTGAACGACGGTCGGTCAACGCTGCCGAGGAGCGCGTCGAGGGAGCCGTCGTCCAGGTGCGCGGCGTTGTCGCCCAGGGTGGGTGCGGGAGCAGGGTCGGGCGGCATGTGGCCGTGCAGGATCATGGGGAATCCCTTCAGCCACTCCGGGACGCGCAGCGCCGCGCGGCGCTCGCGGTAGCGAGGGTCCCTGGCACGGTCGGCGGCCGTGTTAACGGGCACGGCTGGGACACCGGCGCGGCGGAGTTTCGCCACGGCCTTGTCACGGGGGTGCCGGGCCGTCCACTCCGAGATGGTCGCGTCGACGGTGTCCTGGTGGTTCAGCCACCAGTCCTCCGGCTCGTGGCCGGGCAGTGCGGTGATCACTTCGGCCAGCGCCCGCCGGTGTCCGGCGCTGGTGCAGGCGATCGCCAGCCAGCCGTCGGGCTCCGCGGTGGGGTAGGTGTCGTGCGGGGCGGCGCCGGGGCGGCGGTTGCCGTCCGGTGCGGGCATGCGCCCCGTCCAGACGTACTCGCCGAGCTGATCGGCCAGGGTCCAGGCGACGGCCTCCCGCTGCGAGACGTCCAGGTGGATGCCGCGTCGGCCGCTGGTGACGGCGTCCGCGACCAGCGCGGCACCGACGAAGGACACCACCTGGTCCGGGTAGTTGACGTCGCCGCCCGACCACATGGGCCGCTCCCCCGGGTAACCGGTGACGGCCGCGAGGCCGGAGAGCAGGTCCAGGGTCGAACCGAAGGAGCCGTACGAGGCCTCCGGTCCGAAGACGCCCTGACTCGACAGGGACAGGTAGACCAGGTCGGGGTTGAGCCGGTGGGCGGTGGCGTAGTCGATGCCCATGCGGGCGGTGACGCCTACCCGGAAGTTCTCGACCAGGACATCCGCCCTGCGGATGAGTCGGTGGGCGACGGCCCGGCCGTGTTCGGTCTTCAGATCGAGGCTCAGACCGCGCTTGCCGGCGTTGTTGGAGGCGAACATCGGGGAGGCCGGTGCCTGTGTCCCGGCCGCCTTGTCGGCGCTGCCCGGCATCACCCACGCCCGGAAAGGATCCGGGCGGCCCTGCGACTCGATCTTGACCACAGTCGCGCCGTAGTCGGCGAGCAGTCGGCTCGTGGCCGCCCCGGCTGTGATGGTGCCGAAGTCGAGGACGACCAGACCGTCCAGGGGCGCCGCGTCCCTGTGCTGCGCGGCCACGCTCGCGCGCGGCGTGCGGACCGCCGCCGGTCGTGGCCCGGCCGTGAAACTGCCACCGTCGTCGCCCAACCGGGGTGCCGCGACCGTTGATGACGGCGCTCCAGGCACGGTCCACGGAGGGTCGACCACAGGTGTGTCCCTGCGGCGCATACCGGGCGGAAGGACGAAGCCCCGGGTGCGGAGCTGTTGGTCGGCCATCAGGCTCTCGGCGTCGGCAGCATGGCCGAAGGGCAGTCCGAGGCGCTGCGCCTCGGTGTACAGCTCCACGGCCTCACGGCTTGCCGCCGCCTCCGCGATCACGGCCCACCACTCCTGCGAGCGCTGGGCACGCTGCTCGGGGTCGTCGAGGCCGGGCGCGTTCAGGCGGGGGTCGCCGAAGAGTTCGACGAGGGCGGGCCATTGGTGTGCGGAGAAGATGACTCCGACCCAGCCGTCCTTGGCGCGCACCACGCGCCAGCCGCCCTGCGAGGATCCGGCGCGTTTGGGGACACCGCCGCCGTGGTCGTGCAGGACGTCGCTCTTCCAGTCCATATAGGCGGCGACGTCGCTCAGGGCGACCTCGACGACGTCTCCGCGTCCCGTGCGGTCGCGGTGGCGCAGGGCGAGCATGGCGCCGTACAGGCCGACGAAGGCGGCTGCGTGGGCGCTCTGTTCGCCGCCGAGGCTGAGCGGGCGCCGGTCCGGCTCACCGATCATGGTGGCCAGTCCGCCGTACGCCTCCGCCAGGAGGCTGTCGCCGACGCTCTCGGCGTACGCTCCGGTCAGCCCGAATGCGGTGAGCGAGACGGTGACCAGTTGGGGGAACCGTTGCCGGAGCTGGTCGAAATCCAGGCCTTCGGCGGCGGCCGCGGCCGGCGTGAGATCGGTGATCAGGACGTCTGCCGTGGCGAGCAGGCTCGTCTCGTGGGCGGCCAGTTGCTCGGGGCGCAGGACGGTGCTGCGCTTGCCGGCGCCCAGGGCCGCGAAGGTGAACTCCCTTGCCCGCAGCGGCGTGCCGGTGGGCGGTTCGCACAGCAGGACGTCGTGGCCGAGGGCGGCGAACAGGCGTCCGCATGCCGCTCCCGCGACCGACTCGGTGACCTCGACCGCCCGGAAGGTGCGCTGCCCGGACATCAGCCCTGCCCCGGGTTGCGCTCGCCCGACCGGAACCGGTCGAGGCCCTCGGCCAGAGCGGTGCTGCGGCCGCGGAGTTCATCGGCGATCTCATGCCCGTAGGCGATGGCCTCGGTCCACTGGGAGATCTCGCCGGGGATCTTCCACAGGGCCTTCTTCGACCATTCCAACGCGGTCGCGTCGAAGGAAGCGACGCGTTCGGCGAGGGCGGTGACCGCAGCGTCGAGTTCCTCCAGAGGAACGGCCAGGTTGACCAGCCCCCACTCGGCCGCGGTGGTGCCATCGATGCGTTCGGCGGTGAGCACCAGCCAGGCCGCGTGCTTGGGCTTGAGCCGCAGTTGGGCGGCGGGCCCGGCGAGGGTCGGATAGAGGCCGAAGCCGATCTCCGGCATGCCGATCTGCGCCTCGTGGGCCGCGATGGCCAAGTCGGCGACGTTGATCAGGGTGGAACCGCCGCCGAGGGCGGTGCCGTTGACGGCGGCGATGACGACGGCGGGGTGATTGCGGATCTCCTCCTGCACGGCCGCCCACTCGCTGCGCCGGTCGAGTTCCGCGTCCCCGGTGCTGACGTCGCCCTCTTTGAGGTCGACACCGGCGCAGAAGGCGGAACCGTTGCCGGTCATCACGATGACCTTGGAGCGGCCGCGGCACTCGTCCAGAGCGCGCACGATCCCGACACGTGCCGCGCGGTTCATGGCGTTGCGCTTGTGAGGGCGGTTGAAGGTGATGCGGGAGACGCCGCCCGCCAAGTGCTCGACGAGGACGACCTGTTCGGTTTCCGCAGGGGAGGCGGAGGCGGTCGTCGCGCTCATGCCGACACCACCTTGAACTTCGGGATGGCCCGGTCCTCGCCTATCTGATCGAAGACGACCTCCAGCGGCATGCCGCACTGCAGGTTCTCCGGCGGGTCCACGAGGGTGGTCATCACGTACGGCCCCTCCTCCAGCTGCACGAAGGCCACCAGGTAGGGGACCTCGTCGGCGAAGGCGGGAAAGTACTTCTGGTGCATGACGATCCAGGACCACAAGGTGGCCCTGCCGCTGGCCGCACGCCATTCGAAGTCCGCGGCGAGGGTCACCGGGTCGACCGGCGCCTCGGGGTAGCGGGGGATGCCGGAGTCGCCGTACTGGAGGCGGAGTTCACCGGCGAGGGCTCCCTCCCAGAAGTCGCGGTTGGCGTCCGTGACCGGCGGGAGCATCTCGATGAGTTTCTTGTTGTCCATGGGCTTGCTCACTCCCCGACCAGGACGTGCGACGTGGTGATGGGCGAAGCGCAGATGTACTGGGCGACGTTGCAGTCCGCCACCTGGCGCGGGCCGGCCTCGCCGCGGATCTGGCGCACCGCCTCGACGTGGTGGCCCCAGCCCTGCATGTAGCTCTCGCCGGTGTGCCCGCCTGCGGTGTTGACGGGCATTTCGCCGCCCCGGGCGATGCGGTCGGCGGTCGCCCACTTCCAGGCCTCGCCGCGCGGCGCGTGGTCGAAGCCCTCCAGGCTGAACAGGACGGTGGGGGTGAAGTTGTCGTAGATCTGCAGGCAGTCCATGTCCTGCGGGCCGTAGCCCGAGGCCGCGTACACCCGCCGGGCCACGTCCTGGGAGGCGGAGTAGAAGAAGTCCGTGCTCGTGTAGTAGTTGCTGACGCTGGCCCGAGCAGCAGTGGCCGCCACCCGTACCGGCCGCTTGGCCAGGTCGCGGGCCTTCTCCACGGTGGTGAGGATCAGCGCGACGCCGCCGTCGTTGATGATGCAGTAGTCGTACAGGCGCAGCGGGTCGGCGATGTAGCGGGAGGCGAGGTACTGCTCCTCGGTGATCTCCTCGCGCATCACGGCCACCGGGTTGAGGGCGGCGTTGCGGCGGTTGTTGATCGCGATCGGGGCGAGGGCGCCGTCGGGCACGCCGTAGTCGTGCGCGTAGCGGCGGTACATCATGCCGACGTACGCGCCCGGGGACGTCATGCCGTACATCGCGTCGTAGCGGGTGGTGGGGCTGTCGGTGTAGGCGCCGCCGTAGGTCATCTTCACCGAGCGGCCGTTGTTGCCGTATACGCAGGCCACGATGTCGGCCTGGCCGGTCTCGATCAGGGAGACGGCGTGCTGGACGGCGACGCCGCTCATGCGGCCCGATCCCTCGAGGGCGTTGATGACACGAGGACTGGGGATGCCAAGGACATGTGCGCCGTGCTCGTAGTGGATGCGGGCGGTGAGGAGGCCGTCGACCTCGTCCTTGCGCAGGCCGGCGTCGTCGAGCGCGAGGCGTAGGGCCTGCGCGCCGAGGGCGTAGGCGTCGCGGTGCGCGTCCTTGTTGGCGTAGAGGGCGCCGAAGTCGGTCTGGCCGACGCCGACGATCGCAACTTGCCTTCGTTCAGGCATGGTTCAGTCCTGAGTTCTGGTCATTCCGGGAATGACGGAGTGCCGCGATGGGCCGTCATGGCGCGGTTTCCGCTACGCGGCCGCCGATCGCGGAAAGGTGAGGAGTGAAACGGAGAATCCGAGGGGGCGGGTGACCCTGGAGCCGACTGCCACGCGTGGGGTGTCGCGGACGGCGAAGGGTTCTGCTCAGCCCTGGGAGAAGGGGCACTGGGACGCGTCGCCCGTGCCGTCGTGAGCGTGGCCGTCCGGACCGTCCAGGAGGGGAAGAGCCTGGATGTCGGCCATGAGATCACGCGCGTGCTCCATGGCGAAGGCACGGCTGTGCGGGTTGGTGGCGATGACCGCCGTGCCCTTCAGCAGGCCGTCGAAGGCCATGCCGGCCACCTCGGCGGACTCCTGGGCGAACGGTTCGATGGCGGCGGCCGCATGCGGATCGGCGGCGACGAGCGCGCTGACCCTTTCGGTGCGGACCCAGCCGGGGGCGAGGAGGGAGACGCCGACGCCGAAGTCCTTCAGGTCGCGGCGTGCCGTGTCGGTGAGGCCGAGCGCGGCGTACTTCGACGCGGTGTACGTACTCATGGGCATCACGTGGGGTGGAACGCCAAGAGAGTGCTCGGAACCGGTATTCAGGATGTACGCCGGTCCGCCTCGCGCGGCAGCGTCCTTCAGCAGCGGTGCGAAGGCGTGGACGACGTGGAACATGCCCAGCACATTGACGTCGAAGAGACGTTTCGCCTCGCCCGGGTCCACGTCCTGGAGTGCACCGGCCACACCGATGCCGGCGTTGTTGCACACCACGTTGACAGCACCGAACCGCTCGACGGTGGCCTCAGTCAACCTTTTGACCTGCGAGTAGTCCGAGGTGTCGGTCCGCAGCCAGTCCGCTGCGCCGCCGTTGGCCTGCAGACTCTCCACCGCCGCGCTCGCGTCCTCCACATCGGCGATCATCACCCGGGCGCCGCGGGCCGCGGCTTCGCGGGCGAGGGCCAGTCCGATGCCGGTGGCACCGCCGGTCACAACGACGACGGCATCCGTCAGAGTGGTCATGAGCGGGCCTCCCGCCGGTCCGCCGCGGTGACGACGATGGGCAGCGACAGCAGCTTGTTGATGAAGGTGCTCCAACCCCGCCTGGGCTCACCGTTCAGGGCGATGGAGACACCGCGACGGTGCATCTCCTCAAAGAGGATCTTGAGTTCGAGCTTGGCAAGGTTCTTGCCGATGCAGTGGTGCGGACCGTTGCCGAACGCCATGTGCTCGTTCGCGGTCCGCAGCGGCTCGAAGCGGTGCGGGTCGGCGAAGACGGCCGGGTCACGGTTGGCGGCGGTGAAGAACATCTGCACCAGGTCGCCCTTGCGCATCTGCGTGCCGTGGAAGTCGATGTCACGGGTCACCGTGCGAGCCATGTTCATGGCCGGGGTGACGTACCGCAGGAACTCGTCGACCAGCCCGTCCAGGTTGCCGGCGGCGATGGCCCGGTCGGTGGCATCGGCGATCTGCGGGTCCTCCAGGATCAGCCGTATCGACTGGGCTATGACCGTGTGAGTCGTCTCGAATCCGGCGATGAGGAGCAGGGTGAGGTAGTGCAGGTACTCCGGATCAGTGATCTCACCGCGCTCGGCGCACTGGGCGAGCACGGTGGCGAAGTCGTCCTGGGGGTCTCGCAGCTTGTCCGTTCGCAGTTGTTCCAGGTACGCGTGGACGTCCGGAAGCAGCGCCAGTATCGACTCGCCGCCGTTGGGCTGCTCCGCGGCGTCGAAGATCGTCAGGGTCCAGTCCACGATGCGCTGGCGGTCCTGGTGCGGCACGCCGATCACCCGTGCGATGACGCGGGACGGGACGATGGCCGCTACGTCGCCCACCCAGTTGACCTCGCCGCGGGCGGTGATGTCCTCCAGTACCTCCACGACGATCTCGCGGACCCAGGTGTCGAAGTTCGCGATGACCCGCGGTCCGAACGAACGGGCGGCGGCCCGCCGCAGCCGGCTGTGGACCGGCGGGTCGTTGTACATGATGTTGTGGCTGAACTCGGGATGCGGCGCGGGAAGCGTCGGGAAGAAGGGACCCCACTGGGAACTGAAGACCTCAGGGTTCCGTTCGATCTCGACGATGTCGGCGTGCCGGGTGATGCACCAGAAACCGCCGTTGAGCGTGCCTGCCTTCGCCGGCTGCCAGTACAGCCCGGGCATCTGCCTGACCGCATCGAAGGTCTGATGGGGTACCCCGGAGGCGAAGGTCGCTGGGTCCGACAGGTCTGGTATCGCCGGGGCGATGGTGTCCGTACTCATTTCCGCACTTCCTTGTGCTCTTGGTGTTCTTGCCGACTTCCTCGGCTTCTTCCGTGTTGTGGGGTTCCTGGTCCGTGAGCCGTCCGCAGGCAGCCGTCCTCGACGGCGTCAGTCGGCTTCCCCCTTCAGCAGGCCCATCGCGACCTTGGCGGACGCTCTGGCCGCGGAGACATGGCGACGGGCCACCTCGGCCGCGTCGGCGGCTGAACGGCGCTGGATCGCCTCGATGAGATCGGCGTACTCCTGCTTGGTGACGGTCATGCGGCCAGGGGTGGCGGCCGAGATGCGGCGCAGGGCGTGGATCCGGCTGTACAGGCCGCCGAGCAGTTCCGCCAGCATGGGGTTGCGGCAGCCGGCGAGCAAGATCCCGTCGAAGCGGTCCAGCACGTCCTTGTTGGCGTCGCCCCCCGGGTTCAACTCTTGGGTGACGGAGGCGAGTTCGTCGACCTCCTCCTGGGTCGCACGCTCGACGAACAAGCGCACCGCGAGCGGTTCCAGTTCGGCGCGGATCTCATAGATCTGTTCGATCTCCTCCGCGGTCGGAGTCGTCACCCGCAGCCCTCGACTGGGCGACTCCTCGACCAGCCCCTCGGCCTGGAGACGCCTCAGCGCCTCCCGCACGGACGTGCGACTCACTCCGGTGAGCTCGGTCAACTCACGCTCGGTGAGTCGGCGACCAGGCTGCAGGGCCCCGTCCAGGATGGCCCGACGCAGCGCGTCGACGACCTTGTCCCGTACGAGCTTGTCCTGCGTCACCCGAAGATCGAGTCCAGACCCGGCCACGTCACACCTCTGCTTCCCAGGGATGAACTTTGTATGACGGAATACAGAGTGCCGTGTACCAGGAGCCGTCGTCAATGGGGCAGAGGGGACCTTCTTGTACACGGCACTGAGCGAATGAGCTGTGCCGCCGAGATCCAGATGCACAAGTGCGGGCGACGACTCCGCGGACCAGGCAGACCTTCGGCCAATCGATCAACGCCGTGAGTGGAACCGGTCAGAGGGGCAGCCCTTTCCGGACCGGCCCAGGAGCATCAGCGGTTGGAGTACGCCGCCAGGCCGGTCCACACTTGGTCGCCCGCGCAGAACCGAATGCGAGGCCGAAACCCGGTGCTCCGTGCCGCGGGCCGCCCTGTCGGCGTACGTCCGCCCCCATGGCTTCACCGCGCCCGGCGATCAGCCCTGTTGGTACACACGTCGCGCAGGCCCATACAGTGAGTGCCAGCAGATTCCCGGGTCCCTGGAGGGACGCCTGCGGGCGCCCGTCCACCAAGCGAGCAGGAACGCAGCCGGCACCGGACCGCCACCCACACCGTGCGAGTCATGTCCGACGGATACTGCTGAACACGTTCCGAGCGATCGGCTGCGTTTCCGAACCGGTGGGCGACACAATCACACGACGGCGCAACCGAGTTGACCGCATACCGGGGACCATCACCCGGGCGCCCCACTCACCAGCACCACAAACCCTGCAACTCGCACACCGGGCCGCATGCCCTTGACAGGCCCAGCCCTCATGGGCGCGGGAACCACCTGTGCCGGGCCCTCCGCTGGGCGGATGCACCTCCAGCACCTCAGTCAGGTGCACACCATCTCTTGCGCTCGTACGAGCCGGGCTCGGCGTCTCCCTGGTCCCGGCGGCGGCCATGCGTCCGCACTTCGACGGCGTGGTCGTCCGTCCGGCAACCGGGGTGGTAGTCAACCCTATTGAGCTGCACCTTGCGTGGCGCAGGAACAACGACAACCCCGCCCTCACCGCACTGATCGCAGCCATCCTGCCGCCTGCTCGAGACATTGCGGACTGGCCGGGTCAGGTTCGGGTGATCAGCTCGATCTCGTGCAGCACTTGGCCAAGCTTGTTGATCGCCCTGGCCGGAAGGCCGACAACGAAGCGCACCGGATGGTCATGGGCATCGGACCGGGGCTTGGCAGGCAATCGGCCGAGATGGCCGCGGAAGTCCTGGGCGTACTGCCCTGTGACCAGGGGACCCGTCCCGAGTAGTGGACACCTCTGAGCCTGGCGCCGCCAGGGGCCGGGGAGGAGAGCCCGAACAGCACCGCCTCCATCTGCGCTGTGAACAAGTCAAGCCGGTCGGATCGCGGACGTGCGCGTCACCCACGATGACATCCGCGACCCCGGCCACCAGGAACAACAAGAACAGCGGCTGCCGGCGCCGACGCACGGCATGGTCCACGAGAGAGCTTCTCCGTGCGAGCGGGGACGACTGACGGTTCGGGCATCGGCGCCCGCCCGGAGTGGACCGATACACACCCGTTCATCTGAGGGAGAAAGCGCTTATGAACCAACCGCCTCGTCGCGCCGCACCATTGGTCAGCCGATCTCAAGCACGATCTTGCCTCGGACCTGTCCGGTCTGGCTGAGGCGGAAGGCGTCGGCGGCCTCTGCCAAGGGCAGCACGCGGTCGATGTGCACGGTGAGCTTGCCGGCGTCTGCGAGGCTCGCGAGGGCGGCGAGGTCCGAGGGATCGGGCTGGGTCCATACCTGGTGTCCGCCGCGCTGAGTCACCTCGGGGTCAACGATCGAGGCGACCCGGGAGGGGTCCTTCAGCAGTTCCTGGGAGACAGCCACGGCGTCACCACCCACGCAGTCCACGGCGGCGTCCACACCCTCGGGAGCCAGTTCCCGCACGCGCTCGGCCAGGCCATCGCCGTAGACGACGGGTTCGGCGCCCAGGGAGCGCAGGAACTCGTGGTTGCGTTCGCTGGCCGTACCGATGACCCGCGCGCCCCTGGCCACAGCAATCTGCACGGCCACGGAACCGACACCGCCGGCCGCAGCGTGCACCAGGACCGTCTCCCCCGACCGGGCACCCACCCGGGACAGCGACTGCAGCGCGGTGAGCCCGACGAGCGGGAGGCCGGCCGCCTGCTGCCAGGTCAGCGACGCGGGCTTGCGCGCGAGGGTGTGCACAGGTGCGGCGACGAGTTCAGCGTAGGTGCCGTACTGCACCTGCTCCGTGCGGACGTAGCCGAAAACCTCGTCACCGACGGAGAAGTCTGTGACGCCAGGCCCGATGGCCTCGATCACGCCCGCGACGTCGAAGCCCGGCACCAGCGGAAGGCTGACCTCGAGGATCGAGTTGAGGTGGCCGGCGACGACGTGCCAGTCGACCGGGTTGACCCCCGCGGCCTTCACCCGTATCAGCACCGATCCGGCACCGGGCTCCGGCTTGTCGATCTCCATCAGCTCCAGGGCCTCAGGGCCGCCGTAGCGCCGGGCGACAACCGCTCGCATACGCCTCTCACCATTCCTCTTGATCCATGACGCCCGGGGATCGGGCACGACCGTTACGCTAGAACCTCACATTGGTGTCAGGGGCAAGGCCCGTGTCGAGGGTCACAAGCTGGGGGCGACATGCGGATCGGCGAGCTGGCGTCACGTTCCGGCGTCAGCGTCCGCTCCCTGCGTTACTACGAGGAGCAGGGTCTGCTCACCAGCACCCGCAGTGCCAGCGGACAGAGGCACTACACGGACATCGACGTGGAGCGGGTCGAATTCGTCCAACGGTTGTTCGCGGGCGGGCTGTCCAGCCGTACGATCGCGGAACTGCTGCCGTGCGTCGACGCACCCAGTGAGAGAAACTCCGACGCCGCGCTGGAGCGCATGGAGCAGGAGCATGACCGGTTGACCCGGCACATCGCCGACCTCGTGCGCACCCGGGACGCGCTCGACGCGCTGATGACCAGTGCCCGAGCCCATCGCGAGGCGCTGCGAGCCGCAGCGGTCGACTGACTTGCGGCGCCGGACGCGACAACGGTCCTCACGCCCCCGCGCCGGGGCCGCCCATTCGTCGTGGGGCCTCTGCCGCGCCCCCTTCCTCGATCCGGCGCACCGCGACCTGCAGGTCATCCAGGTGACGACGTGCCACTTCCTGTGCGGACATGACTGTCCTGCGCCAGGTCACGTTGACGCACCCCAGCACCTCCCCGTTCACACGGATCGGAACGGCGATCGAGTTGCGGCCGTCGAAGTCGTACTCCGTGGCTTCGTCCTCGCCACCGCCCTCGTCGGCGAACTCGCCCGCCGCGGCAACGACCGCGGCATCCTGGGGACCATGGGGCTGATGACCCTGGGCAACGCCGTCATCTACCTGGCCGGAACAGCGCGGCTGACCATGGACCTGCACCTCGGCGCCCAGCGCGCCATCGCCCTGGGCGTCACCCCGTTCCTCGTCACCGACGTGCTCAAAACCACCCTGGCGGCAGGACTGCTGCCGCTCGCCTGGCGAGGCGTGGCGTACCTGCGGCGCTGAAGGACTTCGCCCTCCGGCGTCGGCGCGTGCGTGCCACCGTGCGGTGAGCACGGTGTCGCCCGTGGTCTACGCCGAGCCCACGTCGTCGGCCGTGGCGGGTACGTCGGCATCGACGGCGCGCCTCCCGGCCGAGCCCCCGGTGTGGGCCCCGGTCTCCACCGCAGGGGCCAGGAAGGCGGCGCATACGACACAGGCCAGAACGACGAGCATGGCGGGGCGCAGGCCGACGTGGCCGCCGAGAAAGCCGAGTCCGGGCGGTCCGACGAGAAAGGCGACGTAGCCGATGACGGCGACCAGACTGACCCGGGCCGTCTGGTCCGGTCCGGATTCCCCCGCGGCCGAGAGCGCGAGAGGAAAGCCGAGCGAGGCGCCCAGCCCCCAGAGCAGTACGGCGGCTCCGGCCAGGACAGCGTTGTCAGAGACGATGACGATGAGCAGGCCGAGCGCACCGGAGAGGGCGCTGGCGCGGACGACGACTGTGCGGCCGAAACGGTCGAGGAAGAAAGTGCCGCCAAAGCGGCCCAGCGTCATCGCGGCGGCGAAACCTGCGTACACGAGGGAGCCCGCTGTGGCGTCCATGCCGTGTCCGTCGACCATCAGCAGCGGCAGCCAGTCGTTGGCCGACCCCTCGGCTAACGCCATGGCCAGCACGATTGCGCCGATGAGCACAAGCCTCCCGTCCTTCCACACCGCCGGGCGCCGCTTGCCCACGTCGGCCTCGTGCGGCTCTTCGGGGGCGGCACGGCCGGTGCCCTCCGGGATGGCGCGTGCCGCGTAGACGAGGAGTCCAGCGGCGAGCAGGACGATCGCCGCCAGGTGCCAGTGCACCGGTACGCCGGCCGCCGTCGCCGCCATGCCCGCCCCGGCGCCCAGCACCGTGCCCAGGCTGAAGCAGCCGTGCAGCGCGGGCAGCGTGGTCCTGCCGCCGATCCGCTCGACATCCGTGCCGTCGACGTTCACCGCGACGTCGCCGACGCCCAGCCCGGCGCCGAAGGCGCACAGGCCCGCGGTCACCATCGGCGCCGAAGCGGAGGCGCTCCCCCAGCAGATCGCGGCCATCCCCGCGATGAGGACCCATGTCCCCCAGACGATGATGGGACGCGTCCCGAACCTGGACACCAGCCGCCCCGAGCAAGAGATGCCCGCCATCGAGCCGAGCGACAGCCCGAACAGCACCAGTCCCATGTGCGCGGTGGAGAGTTCCAGCCGGTCGCGGATCGCGGGCGTACGGGTCACCCATGAGGACATGGCGATCCCGGCCAGAAGGAAGAGCAGGAACAGCGCGTGACGCCGCCGACGCACGGCCTGGTCCATGAGAACACTTCTCCGTCCGACGCGGGGCAGTTCCCGGCTGGGCCTCGACACCACCCCCGGCCGGGATAAATGTACATGCCATTTCATCATGACAGAGAGCGCTTTCAATGTTGAGGTGCAGCGCTCTACGAGGCGGATCCGCCCGCGCCCTCCACAGGCGGATCCAAGCGCGTGTAGGCGTGCACGCGGCTCTCCAACCCCCGCGGATTCGGAGCGTAGACGGCCACCATGCGGGCGTACTCCGGTGCCCAGTAGCGGCCGATGCTTCCGGCCGGCACCCGGACGACGTCGCCCGTGACGGCCTCGACGGTCTCACCGTCACAGGCGACGAACAGGTGCCCTTCCAGCACGTAGTTGAACTCGTCGTGCGGGTGCTCGTCCGTCCATGACTCGCCCCGCAGTTCCCACTCCATCAGGGCGACTCCTGGCCGAGGACCCTCGCCCGGGGGCACGAAGGCGTGGCCTTGGGGCCGCCCTTCCCGGCGAACGAGGGGACTGGAGGGGTACTTGTGCGGCGCCATCGTCTGTCCCTTCAGTCCTTGGCGAGTTCCAGCAGGGCGAGGGTGGCCCTGTTCGCTTTCTCGGCCAGCGGTGCGAGCGACCGTCGCTTGCCGTCCCACATGGCCCAGCGGTTCGCGCCTTCGAGGACCGTCATGACGAGCTTGACCTGCTGGACCGAGGCGCCGAAACCCATGTCCTCGGCCGCGGCGCGGTAGAGCGCCTCGTACAGATCGACCCAGGCGTCGACTTCGTGGCGGAGCGTCGGCGGCAGGAAGTGGACGACCTGGTCGGTCGCCACCAGCAGGTCCCACAGGTTGCTCTCGGGAAGCTCGATCTGTCGGGTCAGGTGCACGTGCACCATCCGGCGCCAGCCCTCCCCGGCGTCCGTGATCCCTCGCACCTCGTCGAGTACTGCGGCACCGAACTTGTAGAAGTGCCAGCGAAGGGACTCGGCCACGATCTCGTCGCGGCCGTCCGGGAAGTGGTTGTACAGGCTCGGGGCCTTGATGGACATCTCCTTGGCGATCATCCGCATGGTGACCGAGTTGAAGCCGTTCTCGGTGGCCAGCCGGAGGAACGCCTCCAGGATCGCCCGCCGAGAGGCGCTCTGCCGACTCCAGTCGAGCTCGCTGAGATGCTTGTCGAACTCCTCGACCGCGCGGGGCCACCGCTCCTCGGCCACTGACTCCTCCTTCGCCCGCATGCACCGCCGTGCGGCGCAGGAAACTACCTTACGTTAGTCAGGATCAACGACGCCGCACTAGCGAAGCTACCTTACGTTAGTTAGCCTGAGGCATGCCCGTTGACGCACAGCACGACCTCGCCGCCGCTCTTCGCACTGCAGGGGTCGAGTTCGACGACTCGCCCCTGACACGAGCTCTGTACTCTTCCGACGCGAGCCTCTACCGCGTCGTCCCGTCCGCGGTCGTGAAAGCGCGCGGCGAGGACGACGTGATCGCGGCCCACGAGGTGGCGCGTGAGTTGCGGGTACCGGTGACGATGCGCGGCGCGGGCACCAGCATCGCCGGCAACGCGGTCGGCAGCGGCATCGTCATCGACACCCGTCGCTTCAACCGGGTGCTCGACATCGACCCGGTCGCGCGCACGGCGCGGGTGGAACCGGGCGTGGTGCACGCCGATCTGCAACGCGAGGCTGCCCTTCACGGGCTGCGGTTCGGACCGGACCCGTCCTCGCACAGCCGCTGCACGGTCGGCGGCATGATCGGCAACAACGCCTGCGGGTCGCGGGCGCTGGGCTACGGGCGGACGGTGGACAACGTCGAGTCGTTGCGCGTGCTGTACGGAAACGGCGAACTGTCCCTGGAACAGGCCGGCCGGGTCGGCGGCGACACCGCAAGACGGCTGGCGGCCGTCGGGGACGCCCACCTGGCCCATCTGCGTACTGAGTTCGGCCGCTTCGGCCGCCAGGTCAGCGGCTACGGACTGGAGCACCTGCTGCCCGAGCGGCGCCGCATCGAACGGTTCCTGGTCGGCAGCGAAGGGTCGCTGGCCACGGTCCTTGAGGCGACCGTCCGGCTGGTCGACGACCGGGTCGAACGCAGGATGCTGGTGCTCGGATACCCGACGATGGCCGAGGCGGCCGATGCCGTACCGGCGCTGCTCGCCGCGGCGCCGGGCCGGCTCGTCGCGTGCGAGGGCATGGACTCGCGCATCGTGGATCTGGTGCGGGCCAAGGGTTCGCCGGTGCCCGATCTGCCACGGGGGCAGGGCTGGCTGTTCGCGGAAGTGGCTGGCGATGACGCGACCGACGCGGTGCGGCGGCTCGTAGCAGCGGCCGCCGCGCTGGACACGCGGCTCGTCGACGACCCTCGTGAGGCCGCCGCGTTGTGGCGCATCCGTGAGGACGGTGCCGGGCTCGCCGGCCGGTCGCTGTCCACGCCGGCGTACGGCGGATGGGAGGACGCCGCCGTACCGCCGGAGCACCTCGGTGCGTGGCTGCGCGACTTCGAGGAACTCCTGCGGGCGCACGGCCTGCAGGGCGTTCCGTACGGGCACTTCGGCGACGGCTGCGTCCACTGCCGCATCGACTTCCCGTTCCGGCCCGGCGACCCGGCCTCGGCCGCGGTGTTCCGCGAGTTCATGACCGCCTGTGCGACACGGCTGCGTGACTACCGCGGCACGCTGTCCGGAGAGCACGGTGACGGCCGGGTCCGCGGGGAGCTGTTGCCATTGATGTACGACGAGATGTCCCTGTCCCTGTTCCGGCAGGTCAAGACGGTGTGCGACCCGGACGGCATCCTCAACCCCGGCATCATCGCCGACCCGGTTCCGCTCACCGACGACCTGCGCCCGGTGCGCCCCCAGGCGCCGGTGCGTCCAGGTCTGCGGCTGGTACACGACGCCGGTGACCTGGGCGCCGCCGTGCATCGCTGCACCGGCGTCGGGAAGTGCGTCGCTCCGAAGACCGCAGGAGTGATGTGCCCGTCCTATCTCGCCACGAGCGACGAACGGGACTCGACTCGCGGCCGGGCCCGGGTGCTGCAAGAGGCACTCGACGGCGGCCTGCTGAGCGGTGGTCTGCAGGACCCTGCCGTGGCCGAGGCGCTCGATCTGTGCCTCGCGTGCAAGGGATGTTCGAGCGACTGCCCAAGCGGCGTCGACATGGCCACCTATAAGAGCGAGGTGCTGCACCAGCGGCACGACGTCGCCGGGCTGCGCCGGCCGCGTTCGCATCTGTTCCTCGGGCGGCTCCCGAAGTGGGCTCGGCTCACGGCACCGCTGGCGCGGCCCGCCAACCTGCTCCTGCGTGCCGGACCGCTCGCCGCGCTGGCCAAGTGGGCCGCCGGCATCGACCAGCGGCGGTCCGTACCGCGGTTCGCCTCCCCCACCCTGAGAAAGGCGACAGACGCGGCGCACGCGAGGGACACACCGCCCGATGTGTGGATCTGGGCCGACTCCTTCACCGACCACTTCTTCCCGGTCTCCGGCCTGGCGGCGATCCGGTTCCTGGAGTCGCACGGCCTCACGGTCCGTGTCATCCGGGAGGACGCCTGCTGCGGCCTGACCTGGATCACGACCGGCCAGCTCGACCGGGCGCGGACCATCGTCGACCGGACCCTGCGAACCCTGGCGCCCTACGTCCGCAGCGGAATCCCCGTGATGGCTCTGGAGCCGTCGTGTCTCGCGACAATGCGCAGCGACGCGGCAGAGTTGTGCGACGCCGAGGAGGCGGACGTGGTGGCGTCGGGGCTGCTGAGCTTCGCCGAGCTCGTCGAGCGCCTCGACCTGCCGCTGCCCGACCTGACCGGTGTGGAGGTGGTCGCGCAACCTCATTGCCACCACAGCGCGGTCATCGGCTGGGACACCGACCAGCGTTTGCTGGAGAAGGCCGGCGCGACGGTCACCAAGGTGCAGGGGTGCTGCGGCCTGGCCGGCAACTTCGGTGTGGAGAAGGGACACTACGAGGTCAGCGTTGCGGTCGCCGAGACACATCTGCTGCCGGCGGTGCGGGCCCTCGGGGACGCGGTGGTGCTGGCGGACGGCATGTCCTGCCGCGTCCAGCTCGACGACCTGGCCCACGTGCCGACGCAGCATCTGGCCGAGCTGTTCGCCTCCCGCGTCTGACGCCCGGTTCTTCCGGCCGCCGCCGTTCGCGGCGGCCGGACCTGGCAAACGTCTGCGGAGCCGAGCCCCCGGGGGCTCGGCTCCGCAGACGGGTGATGCGGGGCAGCTCAGTGGATCTCGTTGCGCAGGGTCCCGACCTTCTCCAGGACGACCTCGACCTTGTCGCCCGGACGCAGCCACAGGGGCGGGTTCCGCTTCGCCCCGATGCCCTCGGGGGTGCCGGTGGCGATGACGTCGCCGGGGCCGAGGGTGAGGAACTGGCTGATGTAGGAGATGACCCTCGCGACCGGGAAGATCATGTGCCTGGTGTTGGAGCCCTGGACGCGGGTGCCGTTGACGAAGGTCTCGATGTCCAGGGCCTGCGGGTCACCGATCTCGTCCAGGGTGACGATCGCGGGCCCGAAGGGCGTCGCCCGGTCCACGGCCTTGCCCGCGAGCCACTGGGTGCCGCGGTACTGCAGGTCGCGGGCGGTGATGTCGTTGAGGACGGACAGGCCCGCCACGTACGCCAGGGCGTCGCTCTCCTCCACACGGCTGCACTCCCTTCCGATGACGACCGCCAGTTCGCCCTCGAAGTCGAGGTTGTCGGTGACGTCGGACCGGTCGATGGCGTCGTAGGGGCCGATCAGGCTGCTGGCGAACTTGGCGAACAGGTCGGGATGGGCCGGCATGGCGCGGCCGGTCTCGCCGACGTGGTCCGAGTAGTTCAGGCCTACGCACAGGACCTTGAGCGGGTCGGTGACCGGTGGTCCGAGCCGCACGGAGTCAAGGCTCCCCACGGGCTTCAGGGCCCCTTCGTCGAGGACCGGTCCGATGGCTGCGGCGATCTGAGGCAAGTGGCCGCCGTGTGTCTGGAGGAAGGCGCGGACGGACGGGAGGTCGGAGGAGGCCCGGCACCCCGCGGCCCATAGCGCGGCATTGAGGCTGAACACCTGGTCACCGTGGAGAAGGCCCGGCTGCCAGGCGCCGGATTCGTAGGAAACGAGCTTCACGTCATGTCCTTCGGGTGTGAGTCGCAGGGCGGTGTGTGTGCCGTTCACGGCTGCGCCCTGCCCGCCGGGGAGGGTTGCGGGCAGGGCGCCGTGTGCGGGGCGGAACCCGTCAGGAGAGACGGATGGTCTTCTTGTTGGCGAACTCGTCCAGGCCGAGCCGACCGAGCTCACGGCCGATCCCGGAGGCCTTCACGCCGCCGAAGGGCAGGTCGGGCTGGCTGCGGATGAGGGTGTTGAGGCCGACCATGCCGACCTCCAGACGTTCGGCGATGTCCGCGGCGAGGTCCTCGTCACGGGTGAACACGGCCGACCCGAGCCCGAAGCGGGAGTCGTTCGCGAGGTCGACGGCCTCCTCGACGGAGTCGACCTTGTACAGGACGGCGACGGGGCCGAAGAGCTCCTCGCTGTGGGCGCGCATGTCCGGTGTGACCCCGGTGATGACGGTGGCCGGGTAGAACGCACCGGGGCCGTCGGGGACCACGCCACCGAGGTGCAGTTCGGCGCCCTTGGACACGGCGTCCTCGACCTGCTCGGCGATCTCCTGCCGGCCGGACTCGGACGCCATCGGTCCGATGCGTGTCTCCGGGTTCAGCGGATCGCCGGTGTTCCACTGTTTCGCGCGGTCGAGGAACCCTTCGAGGAAGCGGTCGTAGACGTCGCTGTGGACGATCATCCGCTTGGACGACGTGCAGGACTGGCCGGCGTTGCTGAACCGGCCGGTCGCGGCCAGGTCGAGCGCGAGATCGAGGTCGGCGTCGGGCAGGACGATGAAGGGGTCCGAGCCGCCGAGTTCGAGGACGCACTTCTTGAGATGCCGGCCGGCCTGTTCGGCCACCGTCCGGCCGGCTTCCTCGGAGCCGGTCAGTGAGACGCCCTGGAGACGGATGTCGGCGATGAGGGCGCCGATCTGCGAGGACGACACGATGAGGTTCTCGTAGACGCCCTTCGGGGCGTTGGCGTCGGCGACGACAGCGTCGATGAGGAGCGCCGTGCGGGTGCAGGAGCGGGCGTGCTTGAGCAGGACGGTGTTGCCGAGCAGCAGGTTCGGGGCGACGAACCGCGCCACCTGGTAGAGCGGGAAGTTCCACGGCATGATCCCGAGCACAGGGCCCGTGGGCGCCGTCCGGACAACAGCCCGTCCCCCGGCTCCGACCTCGATCACCTCGTCGGCCAGCAACCGGGCGCCGGCACCGGCGTAGTACTCGTAGATCGAGGCCGAAAGGTTGACCTCGCCCTCGGCCTGGGCGAGCGGCTTGCCCATCTCGGTCGCCATCGCCTCGGCGAGTTCGGCGCCGCGTTCCCGGTGCAGCTCGGCGATACGGGCGAGCACGGCGACCCGGTCCTCGATCCGGGCGCGGGCCCAGTCGCGGTAGGCGTCGGTGGCCCGGGTGAGCGCCTCGGCGGCCTCGGTGTCGGTCATCATCGTGTACTCGGCGAGCACCTCACCGTTGAGCGGCGAGATGGTCTGGTAAGTGGGCATGGCGTGCTTCTCCAAACCGCTTGCGGGGGTGGGGGGTCAGACCGCGGACGGGACGCGGACCTCGTAGCTGGGATATCCCTGGGCCGCTTCGGCCTCGGAGATCGCGATGTACTTGTCGAGACCGCCGACGTAGAAGTTGGCGGTGCGGGCCTTGCGTTTGCCGGGGATGTTGTTGCCGAAGATCCAGGAGCCGGTCTCCAGGAACAGGGAGCCCTTGAGCTCGTCGAGGCAGGTCCGCAGCCAGTTCTCCTCGGCCTCCTCGCGCAGCCAGATCGAGGCGCCGGGGGTGTCCCTGACGCTCTTGACGGCCTGGGCGATCCACTTGGCCTGGACGCCGATGCCGGAGGGGTTGTTGACGAACGGGCCGTTGGGTCCGAGGACCATGAACAGGTTCGGGAAGCCGGACACGGTCATGCCCATGTGACTGCGGGGGGCGTCGGCCCAGTGCTCCTTGAGGGTCCTGCCGCCGATGCCGCGGATGTCCATGTTCCGGTAGCTGCCCTCGACGGCGTCGAAGCCGGTGGCCAGGATCAGGACGTCCAGCTCGTGAAGGGTGCCGTCCTGGGTGACGATGCCGTCGGCCACGAACTCCTCGATGGGGTTCTCCCGGGTGCTGACGAGGGTGACGTTGGGCTGGTTGAAGATCTCGAAGTAGCCGGAGTCGCAGATGGGGCGCCGAGCGAACAGCTCGGTCGGGGTGAGCTTGCGTGCCGTCTCCGGGTCCTTGACGATCTCCTTGATCTTCCGCTTGATGAAGTCGGCGGCGAGCTCGTTGGCGGCGCGGTCGCTGGTGACGTCGCAGAAGGTCTCGTTGGCGAAGGTGTAGTTGCCGCCCTTGCGCCAGGCCCACTCGAAGATGGCCTCGCGCTCCTCCTCCGAGACACTCCAGATGCTGCGCGTGGTCTCGTCGACACCGAAGCCGATCTTGGAGGTGCGGAACTCCTCCCAGCGGTCCTCGCAGGTGGCCTTGAACTGCTCCAGCTCGGCCTCGGACCACTCGCGGTTGCCGGCCGGGACGGTGTACTGCGCGGTGCGCTGGAACGAGGTCAGGTGGGCGACGGTTTTGGCGGCCTCGGTCATGAACTGGATGCCGGTGGAGCCGTTGCCGATCACGCCGATGCGCAAGCCCGTGATGTCGAGGTCCTCTGGCCAGTCGGCGGTGTGGACGATGCGGCCCTCGAACCGGTCGATGCCGGGGAAGTCGGGGATGTTGATCCGGGAGAGCAGGCCGGCGGCGGTGATGAGGAAGCGGGCGCGGAACTCCCCCTTGTCGGTGACGACGTGCCAGCGTGCGCTCTCCTCGTCGAAGGCCGCGCGGAGCAGGCTGGTCTCCAGCTGGATCCGGGAGCGCAGGTCCCAGAAGTCGACGGCGTCCTCGACGTACCGGCGGATCTCGGGGCCGGGGACGTAGCGGGTGCGCCAGTCGGTCCGCTGGAACAGTTCCCTGTCATAGGGCAGCTGGTACATGAAGCTCTGCGTGTCGGAGAGCGCCCCCGGGTAGCGGTTCCAGTACCAGGTACCGCCGACCTTCGGCGCCTTGTCGATGGCGATCGCGTCGAGGCCGGCGTCGGCGGTGAGGGTGCGCAGTGCCATGACGCCGCCCATGCCGGTTCCCACGACGAGCGCATCGATTTCACGCACGGTTTCTTCGCTGCCCATGTATTGCTCCTTTGCGGGATCTCGCGCACAGAAAAGCGACTCGACCGGCAGGGCGGACGCAGGCGCTGACACACGGTCATTTGTTACGCCTGGATTGCCGGATGGGAGTCGAGTGCGATTTCGACAACGTGACGTTACGTCCGGGAAATGTTGATCGCCAGATGGAATTGATGCGAAGGTGGCGGACGATTGTTTCCGGAACTGAAATGATCAATGCGGCGACGAGAGTGTTTCAGGCGACGGCGGACGAGCGTTCGCGCTGCAGGTAGCGGCGCAGGTGGCCGAGTGCGGCTTCGACGGGTGGGTCGGCGGACGCGGATCGCCACGCCGCGCGCAGGTGGACGTCGGGTACGAGTTCGCATTCGCGTCGGGTGAGCGGGACGAAGACGACGTTGGGATTGGCCGTCGAGCGGGAGACGGATCGCAGGGCGAGATGGCAGCCGACCTCGGCCCCGACCAGCGCCAGACAGGAGGAGGTGTCGGGAGCGAACTGGACGTTGTTGATGCCGCCGGTGCCGTGGGCGTAGCCGAGGCGCCACAGCCGGTCGGTGGTGACCGATCCGGTGGCGTAGGGCAGGGAGACGAACGGCTCGGCGGCCACGTCCTGGAAGGAGACGACCTGGGAGCCGGCGAGCCGGTGGGTCCGGGGCACCGCGACCACGAGCGAGTCGTTGATCAAAACCTCGCTGTCGAGGCCGGGGGGCAGGTTGTCGAAGCGGCCGAGCCCGACGTCCACCTCTCCGTCCAGCAGGCGGCGGATCGTCGGCCTCGAGACGGCCTGTGAGGTCAGATCGAGGCGGATGCCGGGGTGGTCGGCGCGCATGCCGCGGGAGAGGGCGGCCACCAGAGGATGCGCCGCGACCCCGCAGAACTCGACCCGGACGGTGCCGGACTCGCCGGAGACGGCGGCGCTGACCGCGGCTTCGGCGACGGCGACCGCATCGAGCACCTCACGGGCCGGCCCCACGAGGGCTTTGCCGGCGGGAGTGAGGGAGACCGATCGGGTGTTGCGCTCGAACAGGCGGCTGCCGAACTCGCTCTCGAGGGCCTGGATGGTTCGGCTCAGGGGCGCCTGGGCCATGAAGAGCTGCTCCGCGGCGCGGCCGAAGTGCAGGTGTTCGGCGACCGCGAGGAATGCCTGAAGTTGTCGCACGTTCACGGTCGTACACCTCCGCTTGTGACGCTCGACACCTACCATAGGCTAACGTCCGTTAGTTAGCTAGAGTCTCGGGGCAACGAGATTAATCCAGTTCCGACAACACACCGTTTCCAGTTCGGACGTATTCCGATCCCATGGCGCGGGACCCGTTGACTGGCAGTTCGGCGGTCCTTACGTTTCATTTCACTTTCCCCGCGAACAGATTTAGGCGGCTGTTGAAATGTCTCTTGCAAGCAGCACCGAAATCCCGGTCGGCACCGCCGGTCGCGCCGGTGGTTTGCTCCTTGTCGGTCCTCAGCAATACCCGAGCCTGGAGCGGGAGCGGGCGCTGGCCGAGGAGTTCGGGCTGGACTTCGTGGTGGCGCCGGACCGGAAGGCGTTCCGTGCGTCGATCCCGGAAGCGACCGTGGTCATGGTGACCCCGTACGCGCCCGTGGAGGCCCAGGACTTCGCCGCGATGAAGAAGTGCATCGCCGTGGTGCGATACGGCATCGGCTACGACAACATCGACGTGACGGCCGCCCGGACGAAGGGTGTGCCGGTCGCGATCGTGCCGGGTGCGGCGACCGAGGAGGTCGCGTCGCACGCGCTCACCATGGGGCTGCTGCTGGCGCGGCGCATCCCGGCGGGGCAGTCGGCCATCGAGGCCGGCCGGTGGGCGGGCAGCGTCGGGATGGACACGCCGCGGTTCTCACAGCTGGACGTCGCGGTCGTGGGCATGGGCCGGATCGGCCGCCAGGTCGCCCGGTGGTATGCCGCCCTGGGCACGAACGTGCGCGCCTACGACCCGTTCGCGACCTTCGACTCGGTACCCGCCGCGCCGCTGAGGGAACTGCTCGAACAGTCCGACGTGGTGTCGCTGCACCTGCCGCTGTCGGCCGAGACCCGAAACCTTGTGTCGGCCGAGGTCATCCGGCGTATGCGGCCACGCTCGGTCATCGTCAACGTCTCGCGCGGCGGGCTCGTCGACGAGGCCGCTCTGGCGGACGCGCTGCGGTCCGGCCATCTGGCGGGGGCGGGTCTGGACACCTTCACGACCGAGCCGCTGCCGGCGGACCACGTACTGCGCGGTGTGCCGAACCTGGTGATGACCCCGCACGTCGCGTGGCGGTCCGACCTGGCGATGGACGCACTCCAGGAGGCCGTCGTGCTGCGCGCCCGACAGGCGCTGACAGGCCGGCCCCTGTCGGACCTGGTCACCTGACCGGACCGGCATCCCGCCGCGACCACCTTCCCCCACACCAGAACGTCTGCGCGGACATCGGTGCCGGCGCAGCGAGCTCCACGCGGTGAGCCCGTACCTGAAGAGGACGGCATCACACGGGGAGGCGACACCTACACCCAACCGGCCCCGCGGTAGCTCGGTGGGCCTCACCAGGAAGAGAAACTCATGGCACGACACGAGCAGGTCCCCACCGTGAGTGGTGAAAGACGAAGGGCGGAGGTCGTGGACCAGCCGCGGCATCTGCAGGGCAACATGGGCGTCGGCGAGCTCGCCATGAGCGTACTCGCGTTCTCCGCGCCGCTGACCACGGTGGCGGGGTTCATCCCGGTGCTGCTGATGTTCGGCGGCAAGACCGGGCCGGCGATCTACATCGTGGCCACGGTCATACTCCTGGCCTTCTGTGTGGGCTTCACCGTGATGGGCCGTACCGTTCCGAACCCCGGCGGCTTCTACGCCTTCGTGACACAGGGACTCGGCCGCTCGGCCGGTCTGGGCGGCGCGCTCCTGGCGACCTTCGGCTACTTCATGATCGGGTTCTTCGCCCCACCGTTCTTCGCCATCACCATCCAGGGCTACGTGGAGAAGAACCTCGGCGGTCCCCACATCGGCTGGGGCTGGTATGCGCTGGCGATCGTCGCGGTGACCACCGCTCTCGCCTACCGGCGCATCGACCTCTCGGCGAAGGTGCTGACCGCGGTCATGGTGCTCGAGGTCATAGTCGTCGTCATCTTCGATGTCGCGTCGTTCGCGCACGGGGCCCCGTCCGGCGCGGGGGGCGCCTCGCTGAGCCTGCCGTGGGTCACCGACCCCAACATCGGTGTCGCCCTCCTGTTCGTGGTCGGCAACTTCTTCGGTTTCGAGGCGACCGTTATCTTCCGCGAGGAGGTCAAGGACCCCGACAGGACCATCCCGCGGGCCACCTACCTGTCCGTGGCGGGCATCGGCGTCTTCTACGCCCTGGCCGCGTGGGCCTACATCGCCTTCACCGGCGCGGACAAGGCTCAGGCGGCCGCCACGGCCAACATGGGCGGGATGTTCACCGACGCGATGACCGCGCTGGTCGGCAAGACCGTGGTGGACGTCGTCACCGTCCTGCTGATGACCTCGATCCTGGCGTCGATGCTGTCCATCCACAACGTCACGGCGCGGTACATGCACTCCCTCGGTACCGACGGTGTGGTGCCGACGGCACTGGGCAAGGTGCACCCCAAGCACGGCTCGCCCTACGCGGCCGCGTCCATCATCGGTGCGCTGTGGGCGATCGGCGTGGTCCTGTTCGTGGCGCTGGGCAGCGACCCGAACGTCCTGTACGCACGTGCCTCCGGAATCGGTTCCTTCGCGATCCTGCTGCTCCTGTTCGCGGCCAGTGTGGCGGTGTTCTTCTACTTCCGCCACAACCCGTCCTCCCAGCCCGTGTGGAAGACAGCGGTGGCACCAATCCTGTCGGCCGCCGGAATCGGCGTGGTCGCGTACCTCGCGGTGACGAACTACTCGGACCTGCTCGGCGGCTCCGGCTTCTTCACCTCGTTCTTCCTGTTCTTCACGTTCGCCCTGTTCCTCGCCGGGATGGCCTACGCACGCGTTCTGCGTCGCCGACGCCCCGAGGTCTATCAGCGCATCGGCCGCCAGGAACTGTGACGACCTCCCTCTGACGGCGGCCGGCCGACCTCGATCAAGCAATCACGCCCTTCGCCCGACCGGGGTCGGCACCCGCCTTCTATACTTACGACCGTTAGTTAGTCACGCGTTTCATCGCACCTGTCGAACCCTTCCGCAGCAACCGAGGTAGCCATGAAAACTCCGGCACAGACAGCGCACGCGATCCCGTTCCGGGTCGCGGTCGTCGGCGCCGGCCCCAGCGGGTGTTACGCGGCCCAGGCTCTGCGCAAGGGGCAGCCGGACGTCGAGATCGCCGTCTTCGACTCGCTGCCGACGCCGTTCGGGCTGGTCCGGTACGGCATAGCACCGGACCACCAGGGCGCCAAAGCGGTGTCGCGGCAGTTCGAGCGGGTCTTCGGACAGCCGGGAGTGGAGTTCGTCGGGAACGTGTCCATCGGGATCGACATCGACTTCGAGTCCCTTCTCGAGAACTTCCACGCGGTGGTGCTCGCGACCGGGCTGGGGGCGGACCGGCAACTGGACATCGACCTGGATCCGGACGCCCGGGTCGTAGGCGCAGGAGATCTCGTCCGGCTGTTGAACTCGGACCCGGACGCCCGCCTGCGTCACCGGCGAGCCGGTCTCGAAAGCCTCGGTGCCGAAGTCGTGATCCTCGGCACCGGGAACGTCGCGGTGGATGTCGCACGACTGCTGTCGAAGTCCGACCTGGACTTCATCGCGTCCGACGTCGACGACGACGCACTGCGCGCAGTGGCGCCGAGCCCCGTACGGACCATTCACATCCTGGGGCGGTGTCAGTCCCATCTGGCCAAGTGGGACGCGTCGATGGTGAAGGAACTCGCCCAAGTCGTCGGCGTCCAGGTGAGCGTCGACGGCACGCCCTTGCTCCATGAGCCCACGATGTCCCCGCGCACGACGGTGAACGTGCGGTTCCAACAGGTGCCGACCTCCATTCGGCGGCACGACGGCCGCATCCGCGTGACGACGCACCGTACAGGCGACAGCGACCTGGTCGACCATCTCGACGCCGACACCGTCATCACGGCGCTCGGGTTCGACACCTCTTCGGCACAGCTGGCGCAGTTCGCCGGCCTTGAGGCTCCGAACGTCTTCCGGGTGGGCGGTCCGGCCACCGGCCGCCTGGGCAACCTGGCGGAGAACCGGAAGCTGGCGGCAGACACGGCGAAGGGCGTCCTCGCCTTCCTGCGCGGCCAGGAACCGCGGCACCGTCCGGGCCTGGACGGGCTCCGCGGCCACCTGCCCGCCTCGACCGTGAGCTTCCAGGCATGGCAGCGCATCGACGACGCCGAGATCCGGCGTGCCCGGCCCGACAGGTGCCGTACCAAGTTCACTACCCGGGACGGACTCCTCGCCGCAGCGGCGGGTTCCGATGCCCTGCCTTCCATCCCGCTGGCCACTACTGGGCCACCGGCAACACAGGAGAAGTGAAATGACTGTCGTACACGTCCTGTTCGGGACCGAGTCGGGCAACGCCGAAATGGTCGCGGACGACATCGCTGCCGCCTTCGGCGACCAGGGATTCGAGACCGTCACCGCGGAGCTGACCGACGTCGAGGTTTCCGACCTGGCCGACATGCACATCGCGGTGTTCGTCAGTTCCACCTACGGGGAGGGTGGACTGCCGGAGACTGCTGCGCCCTTCTACGACGCCCTCATGGCGGAGCGCCCCGACCTGACCGGTGTGAGGTTCGCGGCGTTCGGACTCGGCGACAGCGTCTACGAGACGTTCAACAACGCGATCGAGACCCTCCGCACGGCGCTCCTGGAGCTCGGCGCGGAACAGATCGGAACCACGGCCAGGCACGACGCGGCCTCGACCACCCCCGCCACGGAACTCGCCGAGGCATGGGCCCGTGACCTCCTGGCCCTCATGCCCGCCTGACGCTGCCTCGGCCTGCCCAGATTCGCCAGATTCGAAGGAGTGACCGCAGATGAGCTTGACCATCGAGGACGCCTCGGCGCTGTTCCCGTGGAACGACGAGGGATTCCGGGCCGACCCGTACCCGGCCTACGAGCGGGCGCGGGCGATCGCGCCGGTGCACCGGACCACGGAGAACACGTATGTGGTGCTGAACCACGCGGACACCATGCACAACGCGAAACTGCCCTGTATGCGGATCGCGGAGCCGCCCTCCTTCGCCGCCCCCGGCGGGCCGCCGCACCCGTGGACCGCGTTCGACAACACGGTCCTGTCGAAGGACGCACCGGAGCACACCAGGATGCGACGCCTGACGAACCGCTGGCTGACGCCGAAGATGATCGGCACCTGGGCCCGGTCGACGCATGACTTCACGGCCGAGGCGCTCGACCGGCTCACCCCGGGCGAGGTGGTGGACGCCCACTTCGACCTCGGCGTGATGCCGACCCACCTCACGATGTGTCGCATCCTCGACATGCCCGTCGGTGACGTGGAGGGGATGTTCTGGGCCCTGTGGGACGCGATGCTCATCAACGCGACCGCACCGGGCGAGGGCATCCACGCCAGATCACTGGCCGGCATGAACTTCATGTTCGCCGAGACGGAGCGGTACGTGCGAGAGAAGCAGAGCGCGGAGGAGCCCGGAAACGGGCTGGTCGACGAGCTCCTCGCGGCCCACTCGCGCGGTGAGCTCACCTGGCGCGAAGTCCTGGAGACCACCGTCCTGCTGTACATGTCGGGCGGCCCGAACCCCGCCTACCTCATCGGTGCCGGATTCAAGCTGTTCGCCGAACGACCGGACCTGATGGCGGAGTTCGGGCAGCGGCCGGAGATCCGGGACGCCTTCATCAACGAGCTGGCACGGCTGAACCCGGTGGAACTCATCATCACGCGCTTCCCGAACGAGGACATCGAGATCCAGGGCGTGCGGATCCCGGCCGGCTCGTGCATCAAGTACCCGATCGGCGCCGCGAACCGGGACCCCGCTGTATTCGAGAAGCCCGACGAGTTCGACTACAACCGTCCACCGGAGGCAAGCCGGAACCTCACTTTCGGGCTCGGTACCCACGCCTGCGCCGGGCAGTTGCTGGCACGGGCCGAGACCAGTGTGATCCTCGGCCTCGTCGCCGAGCGGTACTCCTCGGTCGAACTCGTCGGCGAGCCCTCCGAGGTCCGCACCGATCGTCTGGTCGCGTTCGACAAGCTGCCCGTCCGGCTGACGTGAGCCGGACCGTCGGCCGGGGCGGCCGTCGGCGTCCCGGTCCTCCCAGATGTCGTCGCGATAGACGGCCATGTGGTCGTGGAATCAGGCTTCCGGGAAGAGGGCTGCGTTCAGGGTGTGGTCCGGGTGGTGATGGCTGAAGACCACGTCGGTCACCTCCTGGGGCGCAATGCCGAATTCGGCGAGCGGGCCGAGGATGAGCCGACGGTCCGCGACCATGCCGGGGTCGACGACGACCACCGCGTCACTCTCGGTGGGCAGGGTAACGGTGCTGGCGACGCGGTCGTGGGCGTAGCCGGTGGTCAGGACAGGAATCATGGCGGGCATAAGCGGCTCCTGGGATCTGGTCGTCGTGGGGACTGCACGACTGGGAGGTCTTGTGCGCTTCCCTCAGTGGTCGAGCAGGTCACGGAAGCCGGTGAGCAGGGCGTGCAGGCCGATGTCGAAAGCACGCGCGGCCCGGCTCTGATCGGTGGGTGTGTGGTCGAGGGCGATGCTGAGGTGTGGGACGGTGTCGCGGGCGACGTCGGAGAGCATCACGGAGGGCGCCACCAGGTCGAGGGCGGAGCCGAGGACAAAGCTCTCCAGGGCGGTGATCACAGGCATGACCTGGCCCTCGGCGAATCCGCCTGTGAGGAGGAGTTCGGCGACCTTTTCGTACATCGTGTGCATGAAGGGTTCGGCGAGTGGTGCGGTGGCGAGCAGGGGGACCGCTCCCGGGTGGGCGGCGAAGGCGGAGAGGTAGGTGCGTGCCCAGTCCTCCAGGCCTCGGTCCCAGGGTTGTGACCAGTCCTTGTCGCCGCCGGTCGTGAGCACGAGTTCTTCGCGCATGAGGGAGATGATCTCGTCCCGCCCGGACACGTGGTGGTAGAGCGCGGAGGGTGCCACGCCGAGAGCCGTGGCGAGGGCGGGGATGGTCAGGGTGCCCTTCTCGTCGGCCAGTGCCAATGCTGCGGCACCAATGCGCCGACGGTCGAGTAGGGGGGTGCGTGGCCGTGCCACGGGCGCTCCTCGCTGTTGTGTCGCGGGTCCGAGCCTGTCGGAGCACTCAGCCCTCGCCGTAACCCAGACGTTACCGAATGCCTTTCAGTAAAACTCTTCCCGTTATCACGGGCGGCGTCTACATTACCCGAAACCGAACGCCTTTCAATTAAGCGGTCGGGTGAGAGAAGGGCGCCGTCACACCCATGCATGCCGACATCGTCTTCACCGGCGGGACCGTCCGTACGGGAGCCTCGGACGCCCTCGTCCACGAGGCCCTCGCCGTCGTGGACGGCCGGATCAGCGCCCTGGGGGCGGCTGCGCTGGCCGCCCGGGGTCCTCACACCACCGTCGTCGATCTGGCGGGCGGCGCACTGCTCCCCGCCTTCGGCGACAGCCATGTGCATCCCGTGATGGGCGGGCTGGGACTGCGTGGGGTTCCGGTCCGGGACCGTGAAAGCGCCGAGGACATCGTCGAGGCCGTACGGCACTGGGCCGCAGAGCACCCCGAAGCCGAGTGGATCAGCGGCGACGGCTTCGACCCGTGGCTGGCACCCGACGGCCGGTTCGACGCACGGTGGCTGGACGCCGCCGTCCCCGACCGCCCTGTCGTCCTGCGCACCATGGACCACCACACGGCCTGGGTGAACAGCGAGGCGCTGCGCCGCGCCGGGTACACGGCAAACACCCCCGATCCCGACGGCGGCGAGATCCTGCGCCGGGAGGGATCCAGTCAACCGCTGGGGACCCTGCGCGAGTTCGGCGCACTGAGCCCCGTACTCGCCCTCATCCCCCCGGCGTCCCACGAGGCGCAGGTGGCCGCGCTGCGGGAGGCCGCTGCCCGGTTCGCCGCCGCTGGGGTGACCTGGGTGCAGGATGCCTGGGTCGAACCGCACCACGTCGACGTCTGGATCGCCGCCGCGACCACGGAGCCGGGTCTGCCCGTCCGCGCCGACCTCGCCTTCACTCTGGAACCCGACGGCTGGCGCGAGCGGATCGCCCGTTTCGCGGCCGACCGGGACCGCGTGGAGAGCGCGGCGCCCGGACTGCTCACCGCCCGTACCGTCAAATTCTTCGCCGACGGCGTCATCGAGTCGGGCACCGCCGCCCTGCTGGAGCCCTACACCGACTGCGCGCACTCGCACGGCATCGCCAACTGGTCGTCCCGGGAACTCACCGAGGCCGTCACCGCGGTGGACGCGCTCGGATTCCGGCCACACATCCACGCCATCGGCGACGGCGGGGTCCGCACCGCCCTCGACGTCATCGAGGCCGCGGCCCGGATCAACGGCCCCCGCAACCGCCGCCCCGTCATCGCCCACGCCCAGCTGATCCACCCCACCGACCTGCCGCGCTTCGCCGAACTCGGGGTGATCGCCAGCCTCCAGCCGCTGTGGGCCCAGTCGGACCCTCTGATGACCGAGCTCACCCTGCCGAGGATCGGCCCCGAGCGCGGCAGGCGGCAGTACCAGATCGCCGCCCTGCTCGCCTCCGGTGCCCGGGTCTCCTTCGGCAGTGACTGGCCGGTCACCGCCCATGAGCCACTGCGGGGCATCGCCACCGCCGTGACCCGCCAGACGCCCGACGGGACCCCCGACGGCGGCTGGCTCCCCGAGGAGCGGATCGACATCGAGACCGCTCTGACCGCCTACTCCGCCGGATGCGCCCATCAGGCGTTCGAGGAGAAGGAATGGGGCGTCCTGCGCCCCGGCATGCGCGCCGACCTGGTGCATCTCGCCGCCGACCCGGTCGAGACCGCACCTGCCGCGCTCGCGGGCCTGCCCGTCCTGGGCACCTGGCTCGCCGGTCGGCCCACCCACCTGGCCGCCCCTTCCGAACACGTTCCCGCCGGGAGACGATAGCCGTCCGTCGTCGCCACGACCGGCCCCGCGTGTCCGGGACACCACGCTCCCTCCCTCGATCACACGTATCACGCGGAGACCTTCCATGACCGAGCCTCAAGTCCCCACCGCAGCCCAACCCCGATCCCCGCAGCCCGCGGGGCCCGAGACAAGCCCTCACCTCCAGCGCGGCACCCTCGGCGTCGCCGACATCGTCTTCTTCGTCGCCGCCGCGGCCGCCCCGCTCACCGTGATGGCCGGCGTCGCCCCCCTCGCCATCCTCTTCGGCGGCATCGGAGCCCCGGCCGCCTATGTCGGCGTCGGTGTCCTGCTGTGCCTGTTCGCGGTCGGCTTCACCGCGATGACGCCGTACATCCGCAACGCGGGAGCGTTCTACGCGTACGTCGCCCGCGGGCTCGGCCGCCCGGCCGGGCTCGGCGCGGCGCTGCTCGCCCTGTTCTCCTACAACGCCCTGCAGATCGGCGTGTTCGGGGCCTTCGGCTTCTTCTCCGCCTCCACTATGAACGACCTCCTCGGCGTCGACCTGCCCTGGCCGGTGTACGCCTTCGCGGGGATCGCCGTCGTGTGGTTCCTCGGCTTCCGCTCGATCAACTTCGGGGCCAAAGTCCTGGCTCTCCTCCTCGTCGCGGAGACGGCCGTCCTGCTGCTGCTCGCCGTCGCGATTCTCATCAAGGGCGGGGCGCACGGGCTGACCCTGGACTCCTTCGCCCCCTCCAACGTCTTCACCTCGAAGATGAGCGGTCCGCTGGGCCTCGCCGTCGCGGCCTTCATCGGCTTCGAGGCCACCGCCATCTACCGCGAAGAAGCCCGGAACCCCGACCGCACCGTCCCCCGCGCCACCTACCTCGCCGTCGGCTTCCTCGGCCTCTTCTACACCTTCATCACCTGGGTCATCGTGCAGGCCTTCGGCAGCGACCAGGCGGTCGGGGCAGCCGCACAGAACCCGGCCGAGATGTTCTTCACCGCCATGACCCGCTACGTCGGCGGCTGGGCCACCGACCTCCAGCGCATCCTGATCATCACCAGCCTGCTGGCCGCGCTGCTCTCCTTCCACAACGCCATCACCCGCTACGCCTACGCGCTGTCCGCCGAACGGGTCGCTCCCGCCACCCTGGGCAAGGTCCACCCGCGCCACGGCTCGCCATGGATCGCCGGCATCGCCCAGAGCGCCCTGGCCGTCGTTGTCGTCGCCGTCTTCGCCGCGATCGGCGTCCACCCCTACAACCAGTTCTTCCTCTGGGTGAACACCCCCGGCGTGGTCGGCATCCTGGTCCTGCAGGCCCTGGCCGCCTTCGCCGTGGTGGCTTTCTTCCGCCGCAACCCCGCCACGCGGGGCGAGGGACGCCTGCGCACCCTGGTCGCACCAGCATCCGCAGGCATCCTCCTCACCCTGACCACGGGGCTGGTCTGCGAGCGCCTCGACCTGTTCACCGGCGCCGGTCCTGCCGTCAACTGGACGCTCGCCGCGCTCACCCCGGCCCTGTTCCTGACAGGCGTGTTCGTCGCCCTCCGCATCCGCCGCACCAGGCCCGAGGTCTACGCCAAGCTCGCCACCACCGACATCGACTGATCGACGCCGCCCGCCCCCGGCACACGGAGGCGACTTCCCGCCCGCGGCGGACCACGTCCGTCCTGCCCGCCGTGCCGGGCACCACGCCCCGCTGCCACGCATCCGACCACGAGACGGTGCATCCTCATGATTCTCGGGCGCCACAAGAAGCCGGCTCGGTCACGTCCGCCGAGGTGGTGTATCGACGGCCACTCGGCCTTGGTCAGTGGGCCGAGTCCCATGTTGCGGCGTGGACGGGGAACCGCGCAATCAACCGATGTCAGGACAACAGTTACCGGTGTCGTGCAGCTGCTCGCGAGCAGTTGCGAGCAGGAGGCTGGTGTCGCTCGTCGAATGAACACCACCGAACACGTAGTGGTCAGGACGAGCGAGCACCGCTTCGCACGAGTGTCGACGCATCCACGCGTCCAGGAGGTGGTCTTCCTCGCGGTATTCGTCCTGGCCGGCCGGCGTCTCGGCGACCAGACGGACGACGCGGATCGGGAATCCACCTTCCGCCCGGTGCGCGCGCATGGCCGACTCGGCTGCGGCTTCGTCCGTGTCGTGCCGGATCACCAGCCGGAAGGTGCTCCCGGCGTACTCGTCGAGCAGCCCGGTCCTGTCCCGGCTGTCGGTCACTGTCGGTTGCGGAAGAATGTCGCCGCGCGCGGGGAAATGTTCCGGTGCGAGGAAGCCCGCCAGCAGTCCTGGGATCAGAGACTGGCGGATGGTTCCTTCCGGCGTGGCCTTCAGTTCTGCCAGCAGGTCTGCGTCCCGCTTGGCGGCGGTGGCCTCGTCGCGCTCGCAGATCACGTGGCCGAACTCCTTGGCGACGAGTGTCACGTGTCGTACGTGCGGGGCGCGCTCGCGCTGATACGTGTCCAAGAGACGTTCGGAGGTGTCGCCACGCGAGTGAAGGGCCAGCTTCCACATCAGGTTTGACGCGTCGCGGATCCCTTGGCACATGCCCTGCGCCAGGAACGGTGGGGTCATGTGTGCGGCATCGCCCAGGAAGAACAAGCCCTGCCTGCGCCACTGTTTGAGGACCAGGGCATGGAAGCGGTAGGTGGCCGCTCGCCACAGGTCATAGTCGCTGGGAGCCAGCCATCGCGACAGCAGAGTGCGAATGAAGTCCGGGTTGGACACGTCGTCGGGACGTTCATCGGGGTTGATCATGAATTCCCACCGGCGATGGTTCCCCGGGCCCACGATGAACGTGCTCGGACGCGCTGTCTCGCAGTACTGGACGTTCGTCCGTGGCAGCTGTGCTCCCGCGCCGTGGCGCAGCAACAGGTCCACGACCAGCCACGGCTGGTCGAACTCCAAGTCGTCCATGCTCAGGCCCAACCGCCTTCGCAAAGGACTGCTGCCGCCGTCGCAGGCCAGCACATACCGCGCGCGCAGCGTGCGCCGGCGCCCCGTCGCGTCGACCACCTCCACGGTGGCGCTGTCGTCGGCGAGTTGTACGTCCGTCACCTCGGTGCCGAGATGCACCTGTACGTTGTCCGACCGATCGAGGCGCTGACGCAGCGCGCCTTCCAGCTGTGGCTGGAGGAAGACGTAGTTGGGTGCCCATCCGAGGGGGTGAGGTGGTGGTGCGGTGCCGATGCGCTTGATGACCTGCCCGCTGCCGTTGTGATACTCGGACGGCCGGTAGGGCATGATGTGATCCGCTATCGCGTCGGCCAGGCCGAAGCCGGCGAAGACACGCATGGCTTCGTGATCGAATCCAATGGCACGGGGCCGGGTTTCGATGTGTGCGGCTCGATCGAATGCCTCGACTCGGAGACCAAGGTCGTGAGCCAGGTTCGCGGCCGTGGCGCCGACAGGGCCAAGGCCCACGATCACCACGTCAGCGTCAAATACGTCGGTCACGTGCGGACCTTTCCGGATCGAAACCAGCTGTGGCAGGGCGTTGAACCGAGTGTCGGCATGTCCGGGGGCCGCGTTCCCTCATCCAGCCTGCGCGACGGCACGGGCCCGAAGCGCACCGGCGTTCGGCCGGTCGGAGTCACCCGTGGGCCATGGTGTGAACGCGCCCGCAGCGTCGCCGAGTGCGGTCGAGCCGCAGCGTCGGTGCGAGATACGCGCAATCCAGCCTCGCCCCGTTTCATTCCCCCGGCGGCTGCGGTCAGGCGCAGCCTGTCGTACGGAATGAGCGCAGTGCCACAGGTGCTCGAAGAGCGACGCCTGCGGGAGCCGACCGCGGCGATCACAGGGATTCGCCCCCCGGGGAGGGCGGCGCGGCGTGCAGCGTGTTGAGCAGCCGTGGAGAGGCCTGGAGTGCCGTTCGCTGCATCAGGTCGACGACGCCGCGGGTGCCCGCCATCTCCGATCCTCCGCCGGCGCGACCGGGTCCGCCGTGTCTCAGGGCGGGCAGTGGGGATCCGTGGCCGGTTGTCTGCGCCATGTTCGTCGAGTCCAGCAGGTGGAGCCGTCCGTGCCAGGGGGCCACGTCCTGGAGGAAGGCGGTCGTCCAGGAGAGGTCGTCGCTGACCACCGAGGCAGCGAGGCTGCCCCGACCGCGCACCACCCGGTCCGTGGCGTGAGCCGTGTCGCGGTACGCCAGCACGGTCGCGGCCGGTCCGAACGGCTCGACCTCGTGAGGTGCCGGGGCATCAGGGTCCGCGGAGATCAGGAGCGTTCCCAGGAAGGCTCCGCGGTCCGGGTCGGCGTCGACCACCCGGACCTTGTCGGGGTCGCCGTGAACGAAGCGGCCGGACTCGGCGATCTTGCGGACGGCCCGGCGTACGTCGTCGCGTTGCGCGAGGCTGACGACCGCTCCCATCCGCACGCCGTCCGAGGAGGGGTTGCCGATGGTCACCCCGGCCAGCCCGGCGGAGATCGCGTCGAGGGCTGCGGACTCGTGTGCGCGGGGGACGAGGACACGGCGGATCGCGGTGCACTTCTGGCCCGCCTTGACCGTCATCTCGGTCACGACCTCCCGCACGAACGCCTCGAAGAGCGGTGAGCCGGGTGTGACGTCCGGGGCGAGGACGATGGCGTTGACGGAGTCGGCCTCCGCGTTGAACCGGACGGAACGGGTGACCAGGTTCGGGTGCGTGCGCAGGGCCTCGGCGGTGGCGGCCGAGCCGGTGAAGGAGAGCACGTCCTGTTCTCCCAGCAGGTCGAGCGCCGGCCGTACCGAGCCCACGACCAGCTGCAGGGCTCCAGGCGGAAGGACGTCGGCATCCGTGATGATCCGGACGAGCTGTGCGGTGAGGTACGCGGTGGGGGTGGCGGGTTTGACCGCCGTGGGCATACCGGCCAGCACCGACTGCGCCAGCTTCTCCAGCGGGGCCCAGACGGGGAAGTTGAAGGCGTTCACCTGGAGCATCAGGCCCGGTGAGGGCGTGACGAGATGGACGCCCAGGAAGTCCTCGCCCCGGGCCAGGCGTTCGGCGGGTCCCTCGACCAGGATCGGTGCATCCGGCAGTTCGGCGCGTGCTCGCGCGGAGTAGTCGCGCAGGACACGGATGCCGCCGTCGACGTCGTACCGGGCGTCCGGCAACGTGGCTCCAGCACGGGCCGACAGGGCGTAGAGCTCCTCGCGGCGGGCCCGGACGGCAGCGGCGACCGCGTCCAGGAGGTCGGCTCGTTGGTGGAAGGACAGGGCGCGCAGGGCCGGGCCGCCGACGCGGCGTGCGTGGCCGAACGCCCCCGCGAGGTCGAGGCCTTGGGAGGAGACGTGGCAGACCAGGTCCCCGGTGACCGCGTCGTGTACGCCGGCCGCCGACTCCGGCGTTGCCTTGGGAGTGACCCAGGTGTCCTGCAAGTAGCTCTGGAGCATGGGCTGACAACCGCTTTCGTCGGTGGGCCGGTTCATGGACTCGTTGAGTCAGGGCAGGTGAACGCCGTTATGCCACCGGATGGTGGCCCCAGATGTCGGCGGTGTAGGTGCGGCTGACCCAGGTGCTCTCGTCGACCTGTACGCCGCCCGCGCCGATCTCGATGCCGAAACCGGCCGGCGAGGTCATGTAGAAGGAGAACATCCCGTCGTTGGCGTGCTTGCCGAGCGTGGCCATGAGCTTGACGTCGTGCTCGCGCGTCCGGTCCAGGGCGCGGCCGACCTCCTCCGGGCTGGTCACCTCGCAGAGGATGTGGTGGGTGCCCTCGTTCTTGTACGACCGGATGAAGGCGATGCTGTGGTGGCGGGGGTTGCAGCCGAGGAAGTGGAAGGTGCCCCAGGGGTAGTCGGCGGTGTCACTGAGGCGGAAGCCCAGGACGTCGCAGTAGAAGTCGACCGCCTCCTGGACGTGCGGGGTCTTCATCACGACGTGTCCGAGCCCCTGTTCGCCGGTCACGAAGTCGACGCCGAGCGGTGAGACGAACTGGCTCGGGGCGAGGCGTCGGCCGCAGAACAGCTCGGTGCGGATGCCGAGCGGGCCTTGGAAGTGCACCATCCGGGACACCTGGCGCTCCCGGCACTCCTCGTCCGTGCCGACGGACACGTCGATGCCGGCCTCCTTGAGCCGCACCGTCATCTCGTCGATCGCGGCCGGGTCGCGGACCTCCCAGCCGATGACCGTCACGCCGCCGCTCTGCGCCTCGGCCAGCCACATGCGGAACGGATGCTGGTCCATCCGCAGGTGATATCGCACGGCCTTCTCCGAGCCCGCAGGCTCGACCGCGAGGCCTATCACTGTCCGGGCGTACTCCGCCCACGCTGTCGAGTCGGGCGTGCCGATACCCACGTAGCCAAGGCTCTGGATCGTCATGGCGAAGACGGTATTTGTTAGACCCTTGACGGTCAAGGGTCATACGAATACGTTGACGCCCATCGAGCCGAGGAGGTCTCAGTGCCCGAGAAAGCCCGTGTGCGGCCCGTCGACGAGGCCGATCTACAGGAGAAGACGCTCGCGTCACTGGCGCCGTACCGCGACCAGGACGGCCGCGTCTACACCATCTGGGCCACCCTGGCGCACCACGAGGACGCGCTGCGCCGCTTCCTCGTCTTCAGTAACCACGTGCTCGGCAAGAACACCTTGCCGCTGACGTCCCGGGAGCTGATGATCCTGCGGATCGCCGCCCGCGCACAGGCGGGGTACGAGTGGGACCAGCACGTCAGGATCGCCCGCCGGGCGGGACTGGCCGACGAGACGATCCTCGCCGCCGCGACCGGCGCGTGGGACGGGCTCGACGAGTTCGACCAGGTCCTGCTCGCCGCCACGGACTCGCTCGTCGACTGCCAGGGCGTGGACGACGAACTGTGGAGCCGTCTGGAGTCGCACCTGGGCGTCGAGCAGGTCATCGACGTGCTCTACACCGTCGGCCAGTACCTCACCATCGCCACCGTGATCAACACGCTGGGCGTCCAGGCGGAAGGCGACCTCGCGCTACCCCTCCCCCGTCTCTCCGACCAGAAGGAAGTGCCCGCATGAAGCTCGCCAACCTTGCCGGCCGCCCCGTCGTCGTACGCGAGGACCGTGCGCTCGACATCGCGAACGCGAGCAAGGGAGCGATCGAACCGCGCCTGGAGGTGCTGTCCGACCTGTCCCTCCAGGACGAGCTGCGCACCCTCGCCGAACGTGCCGTGGAGGCGGACTGGCGAGAGTTCGACCCGCGTGAGCTGGGCCGTGTCGCCAAGCCGTACAAGGCCATCGGGGTGGCGCTCAACTACCGGGCGCACGCCGAGGAGTCGAACCTCCCCGTCCCCGACGAGCCGTCCGTGTTCGCCAAGTTCGCCTCGTCCGTGGTCGGCCCCTACGACGCGATCGTGGTGGAATCGCAGTACGACAAGGTGGACTACGAGGCCGAACTCGTGGTCGTCATGGGCCGCACGGGCAAGAACATCCCCGGGCCCGACGCCTGGTCGTACGTGGCGGGTGTCACCGCGGGTCAGGACGTCAGCGACCGCAGGGAACAGTGGCGCAAGCCGATCAACCAGTTCACGCTCCCCAAGTCGTACGACACCTTCAGCCCGATCGGCCCGTACCTGGTGACGCTCGACGAGTTCGCCGACCCCGACGACATCGAGGTGGCCGGCTGGGTCGACGACCTCGAGGTGCAGCGGGGCCGCACCTCGGACCTGATCTTCAGCGTGCCCGAGCTGATCGCCTGGCTGTCGAAGCGGGTGACGTTCGAGCCCGGTGACCTGATCTTCACCGGCACCCCGGCCGGCTGCGGCGTCCGCCGCACCCCGCGGCTGTACCTCACCGAAGGCAAGGTCCTGCGGACCGAGGTCACGGGCGTCGGGACTATGGTCAATCCGGTCGTCGCCGGCTGACACCGGCGAGGCCGGACCAGGAAGGGTGGGAGATCGCGACCGACACCGTGCGCGAACCGGAGACCACAGGCGCGAGCCGGACCCGGCAGTTCTCGGAACTGCTGCGCCACCACCATCGCGAGCTGGGCACGACCGATCCACGGGACCTCGACGCGATCGAGATGGTCACCGACCTCACCCGCCTCGAAGCCCGGCTGACCAAGGACTTCGAGAAGCACGTCCACCGGCCGCTCGGCCTGACCTGGGCGGGCTTCCGCATCCTCAACGCCCTGTGGGTCTACGACGGGCTCGCCCAGCAGGACATCGGGCGGGTCTCCGGCTCCACGCGCGCCAGTATCTCCAGCGCGCTGACGACCCTGGAGAAGAGCGGCCTGGTGACCCGCCGACGCGTCGAGACCGACCGGCGCCAGCTGATCGTCGAACTCACCACGGAGGGCCGCGAAACGCTGCGGCGTGCCATCGAGGCCCAGACCGAGCGCGAGCGGGCCTGGACGGCCATCCTGCGCGACGACCAGCTGGGGGAGCTGGTGCATCTACTGCGCACGCTGGTCAACCAGGAGACCCCCGCCGCGGACTGCCCGGCAGCGGCGGACCCTGTACGACGCATACCGGATACATGGGTGCGGCGCGCGACATCCGGAAATCGTCAGGACTTTTACTGTCACATCTCTAACGTTCTGGGGTCTGGGCGTCCTACCGTCTCAGCCACCCTCCCCGTCCGGCGCTTCTGCCGTCGTTTTCCCGACGTGCTTCTCAAAGGAGAGAACCATGGTCCGCCGTGTCGTCACCGGTCTCAGCGCGAGCGGCAAGCCCGTGATCGTCAGCGACGGCGAGCCGCCGCGCACCCATCAGTGCGTCCACACCCCGGGCCACGCCAGGTCCCTGGTGTGGAACACGACGGCGCCCGCCGTCTCCTCGGCCGACCCGACGGCATCGCTGAGGTCCTTCGTGCCCGCCCCCGGCGAGACGATCGCCCTGACCGTCACCTTCCCGCCGAGCAGTGTCTACGCCGACCCGGGCTTCGACCCGGCCGCGGCGGCGGCCGAGCAGCTGGAGGCCTCCCCGGACTCGCCGAGCTCTTCGAGCCCGACCACCCCGGTATGCACACCACCCCCACCGTCGACTACGGCGTGGTCCTTTCCGGCGAGGTCGTCCTCGACCTGGACGGCGGCGAGACGGCGGTCCTCCAGCCCGGCGACCTCGTCGTGCAGAACGGCACCCGCCACGCCTGGCGCGTCACCGGCACAGAGCCCGCCACGATGTTCTTCGTCCTGATCGGCGCGGACGGCACGTCATGAACGCCGTCACCACTGCGGCCCCCGGCGCGCCGGTCGTCGACCTCGACCTCGCCGAACTGCGTCGCGACCCCTACCCCGCCTACGCCGAGCTGCACCGCACCGCACCGCACCGCTCGCCTGGGTGCCCTCCGTGGGACGGCACCTGCTCACCCGGTACGACGACATCGTCCACGCCGAGAAGCTGCCCGAGGTGTTCAGCTCCCGCGAGGAAGGCTCGCTGCTGCGCACAGTCGGCCCCAACATGCTCCGCGAGGACGACCCGGACCACCGGCGGCTGCGGGCCGCCGCCGAGCCGCCCACCCGGCCCCGTCAGGTTCGCGACCTGTGGGCCGGCACCTTCGAGCGCACCGCGCACGAGCTGCTCGACCGGATCGCCGACCGAGGCGAGGCCGACCTCATCCGCGACTTCGCCGAGCCGCTCGTCGCGGCCAACCTGGCCCTGGTCCTCCTCGGACTGCGCAACGCCTCCGCCGACGACATCGCCGCCTGGTCGCGGGCCATGATGGACGGCAACAGCAACTACGCCGACGACCCCGACATCTGGCTGCGCGCCGAGCGCGCGACCCGGGCCATCGAGGAAGCGGTGGCCGAAATGGTGGACATCACGCGCCGCGAGCCGGACGGCTCGGTGATCTCCTCCATGGTCCACGCGCCCGAGCCGATGGAGCTCGCCGAGATCCAGAACAACGTCAAGGTCGTCATCGGCGGAGGCGTCAACGAGCCGCGCGATGTCTTCGGCGTGGGTGCCTGGGCGCTGCTGCGCCGCCCCGACGTGCTGGACCGGGTGCTGGGCGACCCGGGACTGTGGAAGCGGGTATTCGAGGAGACCGCCCGCTGGATCTCGCCGATCGGCATGTACCCGCGCCAACTCACCCAGGACTACGAGATCGCCGGCGTGACCCTGTCCGCCGGGAGCCGCGTGGCCCTCGTGATCGCGTCGGGCAACCGGGACGAAGCCGTGTTCGAGCGGGCCGACGAGTTCGACGTCGCCCGTCCCCACCGACCGCACCTGGCCTTCGGTGGCGGTCCGCACTTCTGTATGGGCGCGTGGGTCGCGCGCCACGAGGTCAGCGCCCTGGCCTGGCCCCTCGTCTTCGGCCGCCTCAAGGGACTTGGCCCGACCGACAGCGCGGAGGACCGCCTGGAGGGCTGGGTGTTCCGGGGCCTGACCTCACTGAACGTCACCTGGCAAGCCGCCTGAGCCGTCCCCATCGGGAGGACTTCATGCCCATCGTCATCTTCGAGTTGCCCGACGGGACCGAACGCAAGGTCACCGCCGCGTCCGGGACCGTGCTCATGCAGGCGGCCGTGTCGAACGGCGTCGAGGGCATCGTCGCGGAGTGCGGAGGCAACGCCTCCTGCGCCACCTGCCACGTCTACGTCGACGGCCGGCATACCGAACTGGTAGGTCCGCCGAACGAGGTTGAGGACGAGATGCTGGACTTCACCGCCGCCGAACGCCGGCCTACCAGCCGGCTCAGCTGCCAGATCCAGATCTCCGACGCGCTCGACGGGCTGGTCGTCCACGTTCCGGAGGAGCAGGTATGACGAGCACGGCAGGCGTGGTCATCGTCGGCGGCGGACAGGCCGGGTTCAGCGTGGTCTCGGCCCTGCGCGGCGCCGGGTACGACGGCCCGGTCACCGTCTTCACCGACGAGCGCCACCTCCCGTACCAGCGGCCGCCGCTGTCCAAGAAGGCCCACACCGAGCGGGACGGCATACGCGTCGACCTGGTGCCGGAGTCCTTCTACCGCGAGCGGGACATCGAGCTGCGGCTCGGAGAGGGGGTGGTCGCGCTCGACCCCGCAGCCCGCTCGGTGACCACCCGCACGGGCCTGCGCCTCCCCTACGACCAACTCGTCCTGGCGACCGGCGCGCGCAACCGCCCGCTGCCCGTCCCCGGCGCCGGGCTGGACGGCGTCCACGCACTGCGCTCGCTCGACGACGCCCTCGCGATCGGCCGGGCACTGTCGACGGCCCAGGACGTGGTCGTCATCGGCGGCGGGTTCATCGGTCTTGAGCTGGCCCAGGTCGCGGTGGCGGGCGGGGCACGCGTGACCGTGGTCGAACTGCGCGACCGGCTGCTGAGCCGAGCTGTCTCGCCGCAGCTGGAGGAACACGTGCGGGAGCGGCACGAGCGCAGCGGCGTCGTGATCCTCACCGGGACGGCCGTGCAGGCAATCGAGGGCGCGGGCCGCGTGCGGCAGGTCGTCACGGACCGGGGTGTGCTGCCCGCCGACCTCGTCGTCTACGGCATCGGCGCCGCTCCCAGGGACGAGCTGGCGCGAGACGCCGGCCTGGCGGTGGAGGACGGTGTCATCGTGGACGAACAGCTGCGCTCGGTCACCGACCCGCGCGTCTTTGCCGTCGGCGACTGCGCCCGCCATCCCCACCCGCACGCGGACGGCCTGGTGCGACTGGAGTCCGTGCAGAACGCCAGCGACCAGGGGGCGCTGGTGGGCCGCAGTATCGCCGGTTCACCGAGCCCGTATGCGAGCCTGCCGTGGTTCTGGAGCGACCAGGGCGACGTCAAACTGCAGATCGCCGGCCTGCGCGTCGGCACCGACGAAGTGCGCGTGGTGCCGGGCGACTCCCCGGAACGGCTGGCCGCCTACGCCTTCCGCGACGACCGGCTGGTGGCCGTGGAGACGTTGAACTGGCCCGCCGAGCACCTGGCCGCCCGTCGGCTGCTGGAGCGGCGGACCCCGGTCTGCGGCGACGACCTGGCGGGCACGACCCTCGGCGCGCTCGTCCGCGCCAGACGCGCGGCGGAGGTGACGGCATGACGAGCGCATTCGGCGCCCACCTCGTCACCAGCGCGGCCGAGACCGGCTCCCGGACCGCGCTCGTGTTCGAGGACCGGACCTGGACCTACGCGGAACTGGACCTGGCCGTCCGGCGCACCCTGGCCCGCCTCGACAAGTTCGGGGTGCGCAAGGGCGATCGGGTCGTGATGCAGGGGGCGGCGCGGCCCGAGGCGCTGATCACGCTGTTCGCGGTGACGCGGATGGGTGCGGTGCTCGTGCCGCTCCATCCGCAGGTGGCCGAGGGCGAGCTCACCGTCGTATGCGAGGAGACCGCGCCCCGTGCGGTCGTGGGCGACGAGCGGTTCCCGGACGGCGGGAGCGTCGCGGACCTCCGTCTGGCCTGGGACGACCTGCACGTCGACGACGAGCCGTACGCGCCCGTTGTCGTGGCACCCCCGACCGGCTCCGACACCGCGGTCATCGCGTTCACGTCCGGCACCTCCGGCCTCCCCAAGGGCGTCGCGCTGACCCACGACAACCTGTACTGGAGCATGGTGGGCGGGCTGTCACAACTGCCCGTCGGCGAGAACGACACCGCCCTCGTCTCCACCCCGCTGGCCCATGTCGCCGTACTGGGCGGGCTGCCGCAGTACACCTGGGCACGGCGCGGGACAGTGATCCTGGCCCCGCGCTTCGACCCGGACCTGTTCATCGACCTGGTCCGCGACCACCAGGTCACCTGCGCCTTCGCCGTACCCGCCATGTCCGCCCTGCTCGCCCGCCACCCCCGCTTCACGAGCGGCGACCTGGACACCCTGCGGTGGATCCTGTCCGGTGGGTCACCGGCCCAGACGGCGACCGGGGAACAGTTCCGGGCGCGGGGGGTGGGCGTGGTCAACTCCTACGGCCTGACGGAGACCGCGGCCGGGGTCACATACTCCGCGCCCGACGAACCGGCAACCTCCACGGGATGCCCTGTCCCCCAGGTCGAGTTGACGGTCGTGGACGAGACCGGGTCAGCCGCCCCCATCGGCACTCCCGGCGAGATCTGGGTGCGGGGGCCGTCGGTGGCGGCCGATTACTGGACCGCCGCCGGACCGGTACCCGTGGCCGACCGCGAGGGCTGGTTCCACAGCGGGGACCGCGGGCGGTTCGACACGGAGGGCCGGCTCTCGGTCGTCGGCCGGCTCAAGGACACCATCATCACCGGCGGGGAGAACGTCGACCCCGCCGAGGTCGAGAACGCGCTCGCCGACCTCCCCGGTGTCGTCGAGGTCGCGGTGTCCGGGGCGCCGGACCCGGTCTGGGGCGAGGTCGTGACCGCCTTCCTCGTCACCGACTCCGGCACGCCGACCCTGGACGACGTCCGCGGTCATCTCGATGGCCGGCTCGCCCGGCACAAGTGGCCGCGGCGCCTGTGCGTCGTGCCCGCACTGCCCCGCGGGGCGACCGGAAAGCTGCTGCGCGCCCAGCTGACGACGCTGCTCGACGACTGACCCACACACCTCACAACGCCAACAACTCTCAGAGACCGCGCCACAGTTGGCGCCGTCTCCCTCACCCGTACCCGAGGAGACGCCATGAGTGCGACCATGCGAGCCGCGCGGATGCACGCCGTCGGCGAGCCGATGAAGATCGAGGAACTCCCGGTTCCCGAGCCCGGCCCCGGTGACGTGCGCGTGGCCGTCCACGCCGTCAACATCGTTCCGAACCTCGCCAACATCCTGAACATGTGGACCACCTGGTTCCCGCACAGCCCGCTGCCGACCCTGCCGGCGATCTTCGGACTGGACCCGGCCGGAGTCGTCGAAACCGTCGGTGAGGGCGTCCAGGCGTTCAAGCCCGGCGACCGGGTGTACGTCAACCCGGGCCGTTCCTGCGGGTCGTGCCGGTCGTGCCGGGGCGGCGACTCGATCAACTGCGCCAGCTACGCCTTCGCCGGATATTTCGGCTTCTCACCGACCGCGATCGACTTGCTCGACCGCTACCAGGGCGGCCTCGCGGAGTACATGGTGGCTCCGGCGTACAGCCTGGTGAAGCTGCCGGACTCGCTGTCCTTCAACGCCGCCGCCCGCTTCGGCTACCTCGGCACCATGTACTCCGCCCTCCGCAAAGCCGGCGCCGGCCCGGGCAAGACGATCCTCATCAACGGCATCAGCGGCACCCTGGGCATCGGCGCCGCGCTCCTCGCCCCCGCCCTGGGCCTGACCCACGTCTACGGCACCGGCCGCGACAAGGGCCTGCTCGACCAGGTCGGCAAGCTCGCGAACGGCCGGTTGCGGCTGCACTCCCTGGACGACGGCCCGCTCGACGAGTGGATCCGTGAGGAGACCGACGGATACGGCGCCGACATCTACGTCGACGCCCTCGGCCCGGGCGCCCCGCACGAGACCTTCCGGGCCGGCATGCGGGCGATGGCGCGCGGCGGCATCGCGGTCAACATCGGCGCCGTCGCCGGCGATCTGCCGATCGACATCCACCGGATGATGGACCAGCAGCAGCGGCTGATGGGCTCGGCGTGGTTCACCTCCGGCGAGGGGCAGGTCATGGCCGACATGGCGGGTGCGGGCCTACTCGACCTCGGCCCACTGGAACACCAGGTGTTTCCGCTCGACCAGGTCAACGAAGCCATCAGCGGCATCGCCCAACGCAACGGCGGCTTCAGCAACTTCATCATCAACCCGTCGGCCACCTCGTAGAGGGCGGGCCCCCTCATAGCCGGGGGCCGTCGGCCCTACTCCCCTGGCCGGCGGCCTCCTCTCCTCCCCTCTCCCTCCCTTCCCCTGCTCCGCTCCCGATCTCTGGAGTCCCGATACACGCACCGAACGCCGGACGCCCGGCCGACCCCCTCGACCTCTTGGAACTCGACAACCTGCTGACCCCGGACGAACGTTCCGTCCGCGACACCGTCCGCACCTTCTGCGACCGGCGCGTCGAACCCCACATCGCCGAGTGGTTCGAGCAGGGAGCGATCGAGGACATCCGCGGACTCGCCAAGGAACTCGGCGAACTCGGCCTGCTCGGTATGCACTTGGAGGGCTACGGCTGCGCCGGGATGAGCGCCGTCGACTACGGGCTGGCCTGTCTCGAACTCGAGGCGACCGACTCCGGCCTGCGCTCCCTGGTCTCGGTCCAGGGCTCCCTGGCCATGTACGCGATCTGGGCGTTCGGGTCCGAGGAGCAGAAGGAGGAGTGGCTGCCCCGTCTCGCGGCGGGCACCGCCATCGGCTGCTTCGGGCTCACCGAACCCGACTCCGGCTCCGACCCGGGCAGTATGCGCACCGCTGCCCGCCGCGACGGTGCCGACTGGATACTCGACGGACGCAAGATGTGGATCACCAACGGGTCGGTCGCCGATGTCGCGGTGGTCTGGGCCCGCACCGGCGACGGCGTCCGCGGTTTCGTCGTGCCCACCGACACCCCTGGATTCTCGGCCCCCGCGATCAAGCACAAGATGTCGCTGAGGGCCTCCGTGACGAGCGAGCTCGTCCTGGACTCCGTACGCCTGCCGGCAACCGCCGTCCTGCCGGAGGTACTGGGCCTCAAGGGACCGCTGTCCTGCCTCAACGAGGCCAGGTACGGCATCGCCTGGGGCGCGATGGGCGCCGCACGCTCGGCCTTCCGGACGGCGCTGGCCTACGCGGGCGAGCGGGTCCAGTTCGGCCGGCCCATCAGCGGATTCCAGCTCACCCAGGCCAAGTTGACCGACATGGCCCTCGAACTGGCCAAGGGCACGCTGCTGGCCTTCCACCTCGGCCGGACCAAGGACGACCGGGGCCTGCGCCCCGAGCAGGTCAGCTTCGGCAAGCTCAACAACACCCGCAGCGCGCTGGAGATCTGCCGGACCGCCCGCACCATCCTGGGCGCGAACGGCATCTCGTTGGAGTACCCGGTGATCCGGCACGCCAACAACCTCGAATCGATCCTCACCTACGAGGGCACCGTCGAGATGCACACCCTCATGATCGGCCAGGCCCTGACGGGGCAGGCGGCCTTCCGGTGAGCGGTGCGCCCCTGCCCGGGACGGACATCCGCAAGGTGGGTGTCATCGGGTGCGGTCTAGAGGCAATGCCATCGTTTGCCGACAGGTGGGCGGTCGCGGCGCCAACCCGGCGTCATGCGACGGTCAGAGGCTGGCTCTGCCGTGGCTGAAGTAGCCGCGGAAGGAGATGTCGGACTTGGGGATCTGGCGTTCGCCGACGAGATGCCGACGGACGCCGGTGGCCAGCGAGGACTGGCCCGCGGTCCAGGCGTAGGAGCGGCCGTCGGGAAGCTGAGCCTGCTTCACTGCCTGCAGGGCGAGGACGCCGGGTTTCGCACAGGGGGCGCGGCGGGGCAGCCAGTGGATCGTGGTGCCCGGGGGCACGGTGACATCGTGCCGGATGTTCTCGCGGGCCGGGACTTCCAGGAAGACCTCGGCGGGCAGTGCGACAGAGCTTTCCAGGATGGCGAGGACCGCCGGCAGAGCGCTCTCGTCGCCGACGAGGAGGTGAAGCTGTAGCGGCCGAGCACGTTGAGGTTCGCGTGCTTGAGCGGGGAGAGGCGGGTGACGTCCTCGTCCAGGACGTCGTGCTCGCGCTCCTCGGCCGGCAGCGTCCGCAACTCCTCGACGGCGGCGTCCAGCTACGACCTTTTCGGATTGGCTTCGGGGGGTCTGAAGCGAGGGTCAGTGCGGTTTCGGTGAGGCAGCCGTCGATGAGCTCGGGATGGCGCTGGATGTGGGCGAGTCCTCGGCGGAGGGTGCGGGTGAGGTGGTCGGGGTCGGTGAACGCGGTGTTGGCCATCGGCCCGCGCCGTAACCACGACCAGATGCCTTCCACGGGATTCAAGTCCGGGCTGCAGGAGGGAAGTTGGATGATGGTGAGCCATTCGTGGTCGGCCGCGTACTTCCTCATTCCGGCGGCACGATGGGTGTTCAGATTGTCCCAGACGACAACGATCGGGGCGCCGAGTTGCAGGTGCGCGCGGACCAGGATCGCCGGCGTGGAAGGTCTCTACTCGCACGTTACGCTGACCATGGAGCAGGAGATTGCCGATTCGCTGCAAACCCGGTGGCTGCGCTTCGTGGCGAGCGAGGAGAACGCTGGACGGTGCCCCCTCTCTCCCATTCAATCTTGAAGAGTGGCGGAAACAGCAGGTCAAAGCACTCACGACCTCGACCTATGAACCCGTTCATGAAATTCATTTCCACGAAGAGCTTCATGCCGTTCGTCTGGTACCGCATCGCCCTCGGTGTGGTGGTGATTGTGCTGGTCAGCATGGGTGCGCTGAGCCCACACGCGGGCGAATCCGGCGGCTGAAACAGGGCCGCGCAGGTAGCGGTATCTAGCATTTCCTAGCGCCTGATTGCAGCACCACGTCATGATCATCTCCCACTTGTCTCCCACTCATCTCCCACCCGGGAGGCGGGATACGTCCCACTAGGACGTGTGCGTCCGCAAAGCAGGGGATGACGCGGAAGGGCCCGCACGTCCCTGCGGGCCCTTCCGCGCAGAGGGTAGAGCGGGTCAGCTGAGGTTCATGTCCGGCCAAGGCCGCGCCCCTCGCCACGCGGAAACGCAGCCGCTCATCCACCGTGTCCCAGGCATCGCCGGTGAGGTCGTCCAGCGCGGCAGCGGCCGTGAGGATGAGCCAGCCGAGGCGTGCTTCCATGTCCTCCCACGTGTGCGTCACCCCGACTGCCTCACCGTGCGGACCCGTGCCGTACACCGCTATAGCGACTTCCCCCATGTCCCCATTGATCGCGAGGACCTGGAGGAGCCGGATGCCCCCAGCCGCCGGTGATCCCATCCGGCGCGCGGCCCTGGAGCTGGTGCTCCACCACCGCCGCGCCGTCCCCGCTCACGGCGTCCAGGGCAACCACGGCCGTCACGATGACGTCCGCGAACTCCTTCTGCACACCCCACGCGTGAGGCGCCCTTCCGCGGGTTGGCGCCGAGCACGCCGTGAAGGGCCTCCGCGGCCTCGCCCAGCTCCTGACTGATCTTGAGCACGCGCACCGGCTCCGCCGCACGCCGCCCATCCTCGAAAGGCCCCTCCACCAGACCGGCTCACGGACGCTCCTCGCCCGCCGTTCGGCCTATGAGATCTGCACTGTCCCGCGCTACCGCGCACGACGCCGTGGGCCGAGCCACACCAGTGAAGCAGATGTCCGCCTGCTTCTCATGGGCTTGTGGCTGTAGACCACGCGCCCGAAGGCCTCTCGCATCTGCGCCAGAAGGTACGGGTCGCGGTCGGGCACCGCGTCGCTCTCGGGTGTCAATTCGTTCCTACTCGGTCGAGAACTCCTGGACATGCGCCTGAAAGTCAGGTGCACGTCTTCTGAGTATGGCGGCGACCACTGACACTCCGACCGACTCGAGCTACCTCCCGTTCAGGCCGCGCTCGATCCGGCCCGCCCTTCGGTCCTTTCCTGCCTCGCACGAGTAGCGGAGAGCGGTGGACACGATGCCGCAAGGCCGCTCGCCCTCTGTCTCCGCGGCGGCCCCGCGAATCTACTGGCTCCAGGCCCGGGCGAGAGCGAGGCTCAGAGCAACTGGTGCTGATCCGTGCGGACTAGGGCCGGACCTGCTTGTCGGTGAGTTGCCTGCCTCACGCGAACCCTTGACGCTGAACCGTTTCATTGCTTCTCTCGAAAGGCTGCTTCTGGGAGCGCTCCCACCTCACGCCGAAAGGGACCCCTGTGCAGACCACCCCCCACGTCACCCCCCATATCACCTCCTTACGCCACCTCGCCCGTACCCTTGCTGCGCTCGTCACGGCCGTTCTCGTCGCCTGCCTGCTGTCCTGGACGGGGAGCTCCCCCGCCCAGGCCGCGCCGGGTGACGGCTCGGTCTCCGACCCCAACATCGTCTACGTCGGGCGCTGGGACACCAGCGCCGGCACCGCGGCGGTGCCCTCCTGGACCGGTGCCTACCTGCAGACGGCCTTCACCGGCACCACGGTGAAGGTCAAGGCGAGAGACGCGGTCAACCTGTACGCCAGCATCGACGGCGGCCCCGACGTCTTCCACCCCAGCGTCCGCGGCACGGTGAACCTCACGCCCCGGCCGTTGTCCGCCGGCACCCACACCCTGCGCATTTCGTACCGCTCCGGCGACACCGTCTTCCAGGGCCTGGTGCTGGACCCCGGTGCGCGCACGGTCGCGCCGAACGCCCCGTCCCGGCTCGTCGAGTTCGTCGGCGACTCCATCACCGCCGGCGCGCTCACGGACCGGCTCGCACTGGACTCGTACGCGTGGAAGACCGGCGAGCAACTAGGGGCGCTCCACACCCAGATCGCCCGTTCCGGCTACTGCCTCGTCGCACAGTCCGGCTGCACGGGTCTGAGCACGCAGTTCTTCAGGACGGCGAGCACCGGCGGCCAGAACTGGGACTTCTCCCGCCTCCGGGCGGATGCCGTCGTCATCAACCTGGGCACCAACGACATCGGCCACGGCGTGACCGGCGCCGCCTTCCAGTCGGCGTACACCAAGTTCCTCGCCGACCTGCGCGCCACCTACCCGAACGCCCAGCTCTTCGCCGTGCAGACGCTCAAGAAGCGCTACGTCAACGAGACCAGGGCGGCCGTCACCGCCCGCACCAACGCCGGTGACAGCAGGGTTCACTACGTCGACACCACGGGCTGGCTGACCGACGGCACCGACTACGAGGACGGCAACGGGCATCCCAACGAGGCCGGCCACACCAAGTTCGCAAACCGCCTCGCCCCCGTCATCGCCGCCCGACTCGGCAGCCCCACATCCACCCTGGCGGCCGCTCCCGGCCAACCCGGCGACCCCAACATCAAGTTCGTGGGCCGCTGGGACACCAGGACCTCCACCGCCTACACCCCGTACTGGGCGGGCGCCTACTACAGGGTCGGCTTCACCGGCCGGACCGTCCAGCTCAAGCAGCGCGGGACGATCGACTTCTGGGCGAGGATCGACAACGGCCCGGTGAAGTTCTACGACGACGTCAAGGGAACGGTGAACCTGACCCCCTCCCCGCTGTCCGCCGGCAACCACACCCTCCAGGTCAACTACCAGGTGGTCGCCGGTTCCTACCGGGGTGACGCCGTCTTTCAGGGGCTGGTCCTCGACAGTGGCGCCACCACGTTCGCACCGCCGGCGCCCGGCAAGCTGATCGAGTTCGTCGGCGACTCGATCACGGTGGGGACGACGTCGTCGCAGAACGCCCGCACCGCGTACGGCTGGCTGATCGGGGAACGGCTCGGCACCGAGCACACCCAGATCGCCCAAGGCGGCGCCTGTCTGGTCGCCGCGGCGGACGGATGCGTCGGTCTGGAGCGGCAGTTCACAAAGCTCAACCCGAACGCGGCCACGCCCGACTGGGACTTCTCCCGTTCTCAGGCGAACGCGGTCGTCATCAATCTCGGCACCAACGACGTGGGCCACGCGGTCAGTTCCGCGCAGTTCCAGGCGGCGTACACCAGCTTGCTGCGGAAGGTCCGCGCCGCGTACCCACAGGCGTGGATCTTCGCGTTGGAGACCTTCCGCGGCCGGTACGTCCCGCAGACCCAGGCGGCGGTCAAGGCGGCCGTCGACGGTGGCGACTCCCGGGTCTCCTTCGTCGACACCACCGGCTGGCTGGGTTCGGGCGACCTGACGGACTCGGTCCACCCCAACGACCAGGGGCACCGCGTCATCGCGGACCGGCTGGCACCGGTCATCGCGGCGCGGATCGGTATGTGAAAGAGAGCCGGGGCCGCCGGACCGCGACGCGCAGGCGGGCGCCTCCGCTGCCCTGCGCGGGCGCGGGGCCACGGCCCCGGCCCCGGCTCGACGGCGAGATCGCCGCCCTTCCCTCCCTGCCTCTTGACCGCGTCGAGCACAAGGCTCGATTCGTCGTCCAACCACATCGCGGGTGGATGCCGATCGTCCTGCTCGGCGGGTCACCTCGCTTGCCGGGAATGCGCGGGATCGCCTCGAACGGGAGGCACCAGCGAGCCTCCTGCCAGGTGCGCTCGGGCAATGGCACCTTGCGCCCGTACTCGGTGCCGACCAGGTCGGGGGCAGGCTCGCGAGCCGCTGTGGATCTCCTACTCGTGCCGGTAGCGAGCGGTTGTCCGACCTCAAAATCATCCGCCGACGGGCCACCTCGGTGTCCGGTGAGTACGAGCGGCGCCATCAGCAGCCCAGCCGCCCACCGCGCCGACAGCCGCAGCCCTTTGAAGAGTCGAGTCTTCAGGCGGGAACCCCCGCCCGGCGGGAAATGCTCAGGCAACCGTGACCTTGATCGTGTGCCGGCCGGTCGCCCCGTCGGGCAGCGGCTCGTGCACCTGTCCTGTCTGCACCTGGCCGGTGTTGTCGGTGGCGCGTACTTGCAGCCGATGCTCGCCGGGCGTCGCCTGCCACGGCCAGCTCCACTGCCGCCAGGTGTCCACCGACGGCACCGCCGCGAGCTGTGCCTGCTGCCACGGGCCGTCATCCACGCGGACCTCCAACGCGGACACCCCGCGATGTTGCGCCCACGCCACCCCGGCCACCACCACCAGACCCTGTTTCAGACGCTTGCCCGCAGCCGGTGTGTCGATCCGCGACTGTGTCTTCACCGGAGCCAGCGCCGCGTAATCCCGCCGTACCCAATAGGCGCTGAAGTCCGCGAAGCGACTCAGCTCCAGTTCCGTCAGCCACTTCGTCGCCGATACGTATCCGTACAGTCCGGGCACCACCATCCGGACCGGAAACCCGTGCTCCACCGGCAGGGGCTCCCCGTTCATCCCGACCGCCAACAACGCGTCCCGCCCGTCACGCAACGCCGCCGTAGGCGTACCGGCCGTGTAGCCGTCCACGGAACGGCTCACCACCTGATCCGCCCGGTCATCCGGCTCGACTTCATCCAGCAGATCCTTGATCGGTACCCCCAACCACCGCGCGTTGCCGACCAACTCGCCACCGACCTCGTTGGACACACACGCCAGCGTGATGTAGCGCTCCACCATCGGCCGTGCCAGCAATTGCTCGTACGTCAGCGTCAGCGGCCGTTTCACCCGGCCATGAATCCTCAACCGCCAGTCCTTCGGCTCCATCTGTGGCACCGTCAAAGCGGTGTCGATCCGGTAGAAGTCCGCGGTCCTGGTCACGAACGGCTCCACTCCGGGCACGCCGACGGAGACCTTGGCGGGCAAGGGCGGTGCCGGGCTCGACGGCGGCGGAAGAACCACTGCGGCTCGAGCCGCGGCCACACGCTGCGCCCAGAGCCGGCGTCCGCCCGGTACGGCCACCGCGGCCGCGCCGATCGCCCCGACCGCCAGCGCGAGAAACCGACGTCGGCCCGGCGGCCGTCCCGCGCCGTCCAGCACCGAGATGCCGGCCTTCGACGATGGTGAACTGGCTCCCTGCACGGGGGTGTGGGTTCCCTGTGCCGCCACGTCCGTGTCCGGGCCGGTGTCGTCCCCCAGGTCCTGCGCCGATACCGCAGCACGGCGCGGCAGGGCGCGGCGCAGCAGCACCAGAAGGCCGGCAGCGGCCAGTGCACCGGCCACTGTCGGCAGCGGGTACGCCCACGTGGCGCTGGGCCGGGTGGCTGACGCGAGTACGCCGATCGTCCCGAACACAGCGACGCCGGCCAGCCCGTACCAGAGCCGGCGCATGGCCAGTACACCGATGAACGCGGCGAACACCGCCAACACCAGCACGATTCCCGCCTGCAGCGCCAGCTTGTCGTACGTGTAAAACACCGCGACGGCGAACTCCTTGACCGGAGTCGGCGCGGCGTCCACAGCGACGCCACCCACCGCTACGAGGGGCGCTGAGGGCCCGCCCGTCGCGGCTGCCACCAGCTCACCGAGGCCCAGGGCGAGTGCGGTGGCCGCGACGCCGGCCAGCTCGCCGTACCACTGCTTGGGCGGTCTTCCCGGTGCCGGCCGACCTGTCTTCTGAGTCTCCATGTCGATACCGCCCATCTGATCGGCGCTTACCGGCTCACCCGGCGCAGCCGGGCGAAGCCGACACCCAGCACGACGAGACCGGCGATCGCCACGATCGGGCCGACGACCGCCCACAGCGTCACGCCGCTCATCGCCGAGCCCTTCATGACGTCGAGTCCCTGCAAGGTCCAGCCCACGCCGACAAAGGCCAGCAGTGCGCCGAGGCCGAGGACGAACCAGTTCTTCTTCATGGGGTACCTCCAGGTGGGGAGCCGGGTTCTCGACATCGAGCGTGACGGCTCTGAGGCGCGGCGGCGACAACGATTGGTTGGACCCCGTTGTCAACCGATCGACGTACGTACGGCTCCACCGGTGCATGGACGTTCCTCGGCGCCGAGTCGGGCACTGTGGACGTGGGCGCCCGTAAGCTGGCGGCCAATCTCCGCGGGCGAAGGTGGGCAGGGCGTGGCAGTGCGCAGCACCGTCGACTTCGGGTACCGCTACCGCGTCGGATGGCATGTCCTCGTCGGCGCTGTCGCGATACCTCTTGCCGTCGCCATAGCGGCCGACGTCTCCGTGGCGCTCGGCCAACGCCTGCTGGCCCTCGGTACGCTCGCTGTCATCGTCGCCTGCTACGCCCTGGTCGCTCCGCGGGCCATGGAGAACCGCGACGAGCGTTGGGGTGCGGCCTATTTCGCCGTCCTGGCGGTCGCGTTCCCGCTCCTGCTCGCCATCGCCCCGATCGCTGGCGCACTGCTGTTCGCGCTCTGCCCACAGCTGTTCGTGATGGTCGCGAGGTGGCGGGTACGCCTACCGCTGTTGTTGATCCTCTATGCCGAACTCGCCTGGGCCATGGTGGCGCGGGCCGGAGTCAGCCGCTACACGCTGGCGATGGTCGGCGTGACCGTTCTGGTCCCCATGACCGTGACGATCCTCGTCGGCGCCTATCTGACCGGCATCCGTGAGCAGAACCGCAAGCGGGCCGCGCTGATCGAGGAACTGACCCGGACGCGGGCCGCACTGGAACGCGCGGGCCACGAGGCAGGCGTCCATGCCGAACGTGAACGCCTGGCTGCCGAGATCCACGACACCCTGGCACAGGGCTTCACCAGCATCCTCATGCTCGCGCAGGTCGCACGGACGACCCTGCTCCGTGATCCGACGGCTGCCGACGGCCAGCTCGACATCCTGGAGAAGACCGCCCGCGAGAACCTCGCGGAGGCACGCTCGCTGATCGCCGCATCGGCCCCGGTCGACCTGACCGGCCGCGGGCTCGCGGATGCGCTGGACCGGCTCGCCGCCCGGCATACTCGCGACACGGGTGCGCGCGTCGAGGTCTCGATCGTCGGCGAGCGGTCCGGCACATCCACCGGAACGGACATAGCCCTGCTGCGCACCGCGCAGGAGGCCCTGGCCAACGTCGGCAGGCACGCCGCCGCCACGACGGTGCGGATCGAGCTACGCCACGATTCCGGCCTCATGGCGCTGGCCGTGACCGATGACGGCCAGGGCTTCGACCCGGCCACCGTCCGGGGTGGATACGGCCTGCTCGGCATGCGCACCCGCGCCTCCAGCCTCGGCGGAACCTGCACGGTGAGATCGACTCCCGGCCAGGGCACCACGGTGCGGGTCGAGCTGCCGCCGCCCCCGGCCGAGCAGGCGACGCGTAGCCTGCAGCCTGTACTTGATCTCAGCTCCACACCCGACCACTGAGCGGGCGGAACCGGCTCGATGACTGTCCACATCCTGATTGTCGATGACCATCCCGTCGTACGCTTCGGCCTCCGCGGCATGCTCGAGGCCTACGACGACCTGCGGGTCGTCGGCGAGGCCGGCTCCGGCGACGAGGCCATCGTCCTCGCCTCCACGACGCGCCCGGACGTCGTCCTGATGGACCTGCGGATGCCGGGTACCGATGGCGCCACCGCGACGGCGCGCATCCGTCAGGAGCACCCCGGCATTCGCGTGCTCGTGCTGACCACCTACGAAGGTGACGCCGACATCCTGCCGGCGATCGAGGCCGGCGCCACCGGCTACCTGCTCAAGGACACTCCGATCGGTACCCTGACCGACGCGATCCGGGCGGCGGCCCGCGGCGAGACGGTCCTCGCCCCGCCGGTGGCTGCCCGGCTGGTGACTCACCTTCAGGCGCCGGCCGGGGAGCAGCTGACCCCGCGCGAGGTTCAGGTACTCGGCCTCGTCGCGCGGGGTCTGTCCAACAGCGAGATCGGTCAGCAGCTGTACATCGGCGAAGCGACGGTGAAGACGCACCTGCTGCGAACGTTCGTCAAACTGGGTGTCAACGACCGCACAGCAGCCGTCACCGTCGCTCTGTCGCGCGGCCTCCTCACCTCACCACAGCGGTGACCTCCGCATGCCGGCCATTGCCTACGTCTGGCGACTCGCGCCCCTAGGATTCAACCGGTCGGAGTTGCCGGTACGGGGTGAGGACGGCCGCGCAGATTGACGCGACATTCGATTCGAGCTGCACCGGGCTTCGCGGGAGATCCGTCATGCCTTCAGTTGTACGACGCCATGCTCGACCGGCGCCGTCCGCGGACAGCGCACGGTTGACGGCTTGTTGGGTGGCCGTGAGGCCACGGTCCGGCGGGCGTCTGAGGGGTGTCGCCACCCACGGACCGGCTCCCGTGTAGCCGCGGTCGGCGAGGACCGTGATGCCCTGACGTTTACAGATCCGGGTGATCCGATGGGTACGGGCCGCGGTCAGGTCATGCGTGCGGCCGGGCAGCGCGGGTGAAATCCACAGCGTCCTGCCATCCGGATCGGTCACCGGTAACGCGTTGACGCCACGCCCACGGTGCTTGTGGGAGCAGGCCCGGTGCACGACCGCGGCGAGCAGGCTGCTCGCCGCGGTCGTGTAGGCGTGGACGGGTCTGTCGGTGGTGAGTTTCGACACCACCCAGTACGGTCCCGCGGCGACGGTCTTCGCGTTGCGCCCCCGGCGACCCGTTGCCAGCCCGGGCCGGTCGGAGGGGCTCGTCTCCCAAGCGGTCGCCGGTCTCATTCTCGCAGCGCCGCACGACTGGACCGCGCAGGCATAGCGGCACCTTCCCGCCGACCGGCCCGCGGTCGCGCTCGACGTCGACATCGTGCAGGAGAGCGTCCCGGTGATCGGACTCGAACAGACGACAGGAGCCCGCCAGGCCACGGAGCATCTGCTTGCTCTCGGGCATGACACCGTCTGGCACGTCGCAGGTCCGACCGGCCAGCCATCGGCCCGAGCCCGCGAACGCGCCTCGGCGCGAGCGTATCGATGCGCGGAAAGTCAATGGCATGGCCGCGACGTACAACGCCCTGCAACCTTTCATGCCTCCTCTCGTGAGCGGAAGTCGGCTGCATGGTCGGTCGTCTGAGCAGCGGCAGCCGTGGGCACGGTTTCGTCGGGGAGATCGAGGCTGCTGCGCAGGCTGACCGGCTTCATCAGAACGGCGGCGACGACGGCGAGGACAGCTGCGGCTGCCGATAGGAGGAAGACCTGCGCCGTAGCGTCGCCGTAGGCGACGCGGACGAGCTCGCGCACGGCCGGTGGCTGTTCGGTGGCACGGGAGAGGGCGCTGCCCGTGGACGGCAGGCCGGCGGTGGCGAGACCGTGTGTGATCTGGTCCTGGACCTGCCGAGCCAGTATGGCGCCGAGCACCGAGACGCCGATCGTGCCGCCCATCGAGCGGAAGAAGGACACCGTCGAACTCGCCGCTCCCACGTCCCTCAGCGGCACGGTGTTCTGCACGGCGAGCACGAAGTTCTGCAATGTCATGCCGACGCCCATACCGACGCACACCATCGCGACGCTGAGGAAGGCCATGGATGTGGTGGAGTCGACCGTGCCGAGCCCCGCGGACCCGGCCGTGAGGAGCAACGCGCCGGTGACGACGAACGGCTTGATCTTTCCGGTGTGGCTGATGAGACGGCCTGCGACCGTGGAGGCGATCAGGGTGCCGGCCATCATGGGAATCGTCAGCAGGCCCGCCTCTGTGGGGCTGTGACCGCGGCTGAGCTGGAAGTACTGGCTGAGGAACACCCCGCTGCCGAACATGGCCGTCCCGACGGCGAGGCTGCCGGCGATGGCCAGAGCGGTCGTGCGCTGTCTGACGATGCCGAGGGGGATGACGGGCTCCGCGGTGCGGGCCTCCACCCACACGGCCGAGACGAGCAGGGCCAGGGCGGCGGCCCCCATGGTGGCGGTCTGCCACGAGGCCCAGGCAAAGGAGTTGCCGACGAACGACACCCAGATCAGCAGCACGCTCACGCCGGCGGCGATCAGGGTGGCTCCGAAGTAGTCGATCTTCACGTTCTCTCGCCGTGCGGCGGGAAGCTTCAGGGCTCTGCGGAGCAGCAGGAGCGCAAGGACGGCGAGGGGCAGGCTGATGAAGAAGCACCAGCGCCATCCGAGCCAGGTGGTGTCGACGATGACACCGCCGAGCAGTGGGCCGCCGATGGTCGATGCCGCAGTCACGCTGCCCAGGTAGCCGCTGTACCGGCCGCGCTCGCGGGGCGGGATCATGGCTGCGATCGTGATCTGGACGAGGGCCTGCACGCCGCCAACGCCTACCCCCTGCAGGGCGCGAGCGGCGATGAGCTGACCGGCGGTCTGGCTGATCCCGGAGGCCAGGGATCCCACCATGAATATGGCGACGGACGCCTGCACGAGGGTCTTCTTGCTGAAGAGGTCGGCCAGCTTGCCCCAGATCGGAGTGGTGGCCGTCGTGGTGAGGAGCGTGGCGGTGACGACCCAGGCATACTGGTCCTGCGACCCGTTCACGGCTCGGATGATCTCCGGCAGCGCAGTCGAGACGATGGTGCTGCTAAGCGTCGAGACGAACAGGGCGAGCAGCAGACCGCTGAGGGCCTTCAACACCTGACCGCGCGACGTGACCGGCGTACTTGCAGGCTCGGGCTGCTTCAGAGCTCGACTCATCGCCCCAGCCCTCGCTTGTTGTGCGGGCGCCGCTTCACCACGGATCCCTCGATCGTGTCGGCGTCGGAGGGGAGCGCCCGGAAAGGGTCCCTGGCCAGCAGCCGCGCATCCTCGTTGTGGCGGTGGTCGTGGGCGACAGTCTGGCCGCCGGGCTTGCCTGCGAGCATGCGGTCGTCACTGGTCCCCTCGCTGCTGGCGTTGTCGCCCTCAACCCGTTGGCGCGCCGTTACGGCTCCACACGGGAGTTCGAGCTGGATCGTGGTCACAGGGTCTCCGTAGGACGGGTACGCGTCGACGCCCGGGCGGGCGCGTCCGGGTTTCGGCGTCGGTGCCGCATGGGTGCGGCCACCGTAGTCTCACCGCATCTGAACATGTAATCACGTTTCCATATTGAGATGGGGTGCCGGGTCCGGCCGGGCCCTATGTTCGACCTGTGACAAAGCAGGCGAAGGCAGCGAGCAGTGGGGGCCGCGGCCCCGGGGGCTTACGCGAAGACCGGCGAGGTGCGGCAGAAGATTCTCGACGCCTGTGTCGAGGCATTCAGCGCCGGAGGCTTCCACGGCGCCACCATGGAGGACATCGCGGAGCAAGTCAGCATCAGCCAGGCCGGTCTGCTGCACCACTTCGACAGCAAGGCAGAACTGCTGGCCGAGGTACTCGCCGCACACGAGCGGGAGACGGCCGCGATCGCCCGGGAAGCTGATGACCTGGATTTACTGCGGACTCACCTGGAGGTCGCGCACGCCAACGAGGCCTGCCCCGGGCTGATCCAACTGCACAGCATCATCTCGAGTGAGGCCATGACCGGCGAGCATCCCACTCACGAGCTGCACCGGGCTCGCTACGACAGCCTGCGCCTGCATCTGACCCGGGTCTTCGCCGAGTTGCGCGGTCGCGGACGCCTGAAGGTGGACACAAGGCTGGAAATCCTGGCGGACCTGCTCATCGCAGTCATGGACGGACTCCAGCGCCAGTGGCTGTACAACCCGAGCGCGGTGGACGTATCGACAGACGTCGAGGCCTTCCTGGCGGGAGTTGTCGACGACGAGGCCTGAGGACTGCCACGCGGCTTCAATCATGTGCTAGCGTCCACCTCAATCTCGAACTATGAATCTAATTTTGAGATTGAGATTGAGGTGGTCGGTTCGCCGATCGCGTACGCGCAGTCAAGGAGACCTCACATGCCTCGTTCTCGGCCATCCGAGGTTCGCACCCCGGCCGAGACATCAGCTGCGTCTGCGCCGTTGGCCGATACCGCCGCGCTCGCCCAGAGCGCGGTCCACGAGGTGACCTCGTTCGGTACCGGTCTGCGGCAAAGGCCCCGAACCGGCCGCCCGGCTCTCCGCCGGCTTCGTCCGCGCGCGACCCCAGTCGCACCCGGTGTGGCGGCTGCCGGCGAACACGGCCCCGGCCACGGCACATCCGAGGGCGCAGGCGACCAAGCCGTCGAGTGGATCGGCCGACGTGTCTTCGTCGACGAGCACCTTGTCGGCACGTATCGAAGACACCGGCGACGCCCCCGCTGAAGGCCGCCGCAGACTTCATCCGGGCGTGGCCGGCCTGCGCGCCCGCGCGTCGGCGAGACCGGGTTCCGGCTCCTCGTCGGCGATGAGCGGGCCAGGAGCGTGGGCCTGACCCACCGCCCCATCTCGATCGCTCGACTCCCGATAGTCGTCTCCCCCGGCGACCATGTACGAGTCGAGAAGCGGCTTGAGCGTACGTTGCCCGAAGGCCCGGCGGCATCGATGGCGGAGGGTCACGGTCGCAGCGTGCGGCCACGACAGCCACGGACGCCGCGCCCCCGACCGCCGCCGGACACCGAGACGGCGGCACGCCGGCTCCCCGAGATGGCAGGCGCCATCCCGTGCCCCCGGACGTCGGACCGGCGGCAGAACAAGAGGCGTCCGTACCCACCGGAGCACCTGCTCACCTCAAAGGCCCCCGGTTCGCCGACAAGTCGACCAGGACCACCGTGCTCATCCACGGGCCTACGGGCGCCCTCCGGCCCCGGCCGCCCGCGCCGCGAGCCCAGTACGGGCAGAGAAGCGAAACATGACCACAAGGAGACGGACCATCTTGAACGGCAGGCGCATGAGGATCCCCGCGGCACTCGCTCTGGGGGCGGTGATGGTCTTCGGATGCGGTCACCCTCCCGCCCAGACAACCGAGGCAGCCGCAGCCCACACCGAACCCGGCATCGCGCTGGTGAATCAGAAGAAACTCTCGCCGCGGCTCAGCGAGCTGACCTTCAACTCGTCCGCGCTCGACGGCAAGACCAAGGTCCGCGTGCTGCTCCCCCGCGGCTACGACGCGGAGAAGAGGCGCCGTTACCCCGTGCTGTACCTCTACCACGGTGGAGGGCAGAGCGCTGCGAGCTGGACACAGGACGGCGCCGCGGAGCAGGCCACGGCCGGCCTGCCCGCGATCGTGGTGATGCCGGACGCCGGCTCCACGGAGTGGTACGCCGACTGGTGGAACAACGGCCACCGCGACCGGCCGATGTGGGAGACCTTCCACATCAACAGGCTCCTCCCATGGGTGGACGAGCACTACCGCACGATCCCCGAGCGCGGGGCACGGGCTGCCGCCGGACTGTCGATGGGTGGGTTCGGGGCCGTCTCGTACGCGGCCCGGCACCCCGACCTCTTCGGTGCCGTCGGCTCGTTCTCCGGAGACGTCGACCACCAGAACGTCGAGATGCGCACCATCATCGAGCAGCTCCACCCCTCGCTCTGGGGCCCGTGGGCGACGCAGGAAGTCCGCTGGCGCGGGGACAACCCCTGGGATTTGGCGTCCAATCTGGCCGACACGGACGTGTCTCTGTACACGGGCAACGGCCGGCCTCGACAGGACGGCGAGGCCGTGGACCGCACGGAACAAAGAATCCGGAAGGAGAACTTGTCCCTCCACGAGCACCTGCTGGACCTCGGCATCCGGCACCGGTGGCACGACTACGGACCCGGCAGCCACTCATGGCCCTACTGGCAGACAGACCTCCGGGCCTGGATACCCCACCTGAAGGCCTACTTCGCCCGCCACGCGCAACACCGCGCCACTCCCCGGTCGTTCACCTTCTCGTCGATCAGGCCGCAGTACAGCGCCTACGGCTGGACCGTACGGATGCGGCGGGACGTCACCGAGTTCAGCGCACTGGAAGTGGCCCGTACGCGCCGCTTCACGGTGGTCGGGAACGGCTCAGCCACGGTACTGACGCCCTCACTGGCCCGCCCGGGCACGCGGTATCACGTCACCGTCCGCGACCACGCGGGCACTTCAGTGCGGTCGGCCACCGCCGACGCCCAGGGGCGCTTGACGATTCCCCTCGCACTGGGCCCCGGCAACCCGCACCAGCAGTACTCGCCGCAGGCCGACACGGCGAGTACGGGCCCCAGCCCTGACGACGTGCCGTTCCACACCAGGGGCAACAGCTCCCGCTTCAACCGGGCCGAGGTGACGATCCTCCCGCGTTGAGATCCCCTCGCTTCGCCCGCCGGGCCAGCGGCGGGGGGCAGCGAGGAAGACGGCGGGGAGATCGCAGCCGGGCAGTCGTTCCGTACACCGGACCCCCGCCACGCCGAGTGCCGGGCCGTTGCGAGCACGGGACTCCGGGTCGGCGCCTACAGCTGCTGTCATCGCGAAGCTCTCCGTCGTCGACGTGTCGGGTGCGGTCCCGCCAGGGTTTCGGGATCGGTCTGGCCGGACCTCGTCCAGGGACCGCCGCCCCTGGACGAGGTCCAACGGTCCGCCGGCCTGGAGGATGTCGAGAGCGCCGTCGGCGGTGCCGCGCCGGGAGGCCAGGCTCGTACCAGCTCCGGATGCAGGGGGCGGTCGAGAATCGCTGTGGGCGGGACACCCTCACCGAGGACCCCCGGCTCGCCGGAGGTCCGGCTCGAGGGCCGGTGGCTCACCGGTCGAGATCGCAAGGACGCCGCCGCGCGCGGTACACAGCGCCCGCGCCCGCGGCTCTGCCTCGTCGCCCATGGGGCACTCGCAAGGGCTCATTGATCAGTGGTCCGTCGGGGCCCGGGAAAGAACCGGTTGGTGACGCGCTGATAGCGGATGTAGTCGGGGCGTCGTTGCCGGCTGAAATGCTCGGCGGGAACGGCGCCGGTGTAGTGCACGAGCATGTGGTACGTGGTCCAGGAGATCCAGGCCAGGGCGAGGACCGTGAGCAGGCCGAAGACGATGTGGTGGTGTGGCCAGCGGTCGATCAGCACGGGCAGCGACAACAGGATGAGACTGCTCCACTGCATCCACTGACCGAAGTAGTTGGGGTGACGGCTGTAGCGCCACAGCCCGATGTCGCAGGTGCGGCGCACACCGTCTCGTCGGGTGCGGTCGGCGAAACGGGCCTTCTGCAGGTCCGCCACCGATTCGAAGACCCAGAACACCGCCAAAACGGATTCGTATTTCGAGATTGGGCCGGACGTTAACACGGGGTTTCGGCCATGGGGAAGACCTCAGACGTCCCCGTCGACCACCCCTGCGAGGAAAGCCTCGATGCCGGCCGGGACATCGACCGCGCCAGGGTTGTACAGCCACTGGATCTGCAGTCCGTCGATGACGGCGACGAGGAGGTTCGCCAGGATCTCCGGCTTGGTGTCCACCTTCAGACGCCCGCGGCCGCGCAGCTCGGCGAAGATCCGGGTCAGGTGCAGGCGCAGGTTGTCATAGCGGGCGCGGTACAGCTCGTGGGCGGGATGGTCACCGACCGTGGCCTCGCTCGAGAGGATGCTGTGCAGCTGGACCATCCCGGGCCGCGCCTCGTTGACGTGCGCGACCCGCAGCTGGGCCTGCAGGGCGTGCAGGTCGTCGGCCTCCCGGACGATTCTGGTGGTCTCCCGCTCATGGGCGGCGAGCACCTCGGACAGCAGCTCCGTCTTGCTGGAGAAGTGATGGAGCAGACCGGTCTGACTGATACCCGCCCGCTGGGCGATCTCCTTCATGGTGGTGCCGTGGAACCCACCGGCCCCGAACGCCTCGACGCAGGCGTCGAGGATCTTCTGCCGCACCTCGGCGGACTTCGCATAGGACCCCCGGGGCCCACGGACCCCACTACTCGATGCCTTCGCCTGCTTCGTCACGGACTGAGCATAGGACGGATCCCGGCCCGCGCTCCGGCCCGCCTCTCAATTACGAATTGATATTCCATTTTGACAGCGGCGGGGCTATGGTGACCGCACTCGCCCGGCACCGTCGTCGAGACCTTCGTGCCCCCACAACGATGCCGACGCGTGCCTGCCCTACGGAGGCGCCGTGACCACGATCCATCCCGACTTCCTCTGGGGAGCCGCCACGGCACCCCATCAGGTGGAAGGCAACAACACCACCAGCGACTGGTGGGCCCGCGAAGTACGCATGCCCGGCACCGAGCCCAGCGGCGACGCCGTCGACCACTACCACCGCTACCGCGAGGACATGCGGATGCTGGCCGACGCCGGCCTGAGCGCCTATCGCTTCGGCGTGGAATGGGCCCGTATCGAGCCCCGGCCCGGGCAGATCTCGCGCGCCGAACTCGCCCATTACCGCCGGATGATCGACACCTCGATCGAATTCGGCCTGACGCCTGTCGTCACCCTGCACCACTTCTCATCCCCCCGCTGGTTCGCCGAGCAGGGCGGGTGGCTCGCCGACGACGCCGTCGAGTGTTTCCGGGCCTACGTCACCACGGTCACCGCCATCCTCGACGGTGTCGACTGGGTGGCCACCCTCAATGAGCCCAACATGCTCGCGATGATGACCATGCTGGCCCGCGCCATGCAGCGCGGAGAGGTCCAGCAGTGGCAGAGTCCCACCGTCGAGGGTGAGCCGGGTGCCGAGCGAGTTGGGCGGCAGACCCTGCTCCCGGTCCCCGACCCGGAGATCGGCAAACGCTTCATCGACGCACACCACGCGGTCCGCGACATCCTCCGGCAGCGCACCGGCGCGAAGGTCGGCTGGACCGTCGCCGCGCAGGCCTTCACCGCCGCTCCCGGCGGGGAGGACAAACTCCTCCAGGTCCGCCACGACTGGGAGGACCTGTACCTGGAGGCCGCCCGCGGTGACGACTTCATCGGGGTCCAGGCGTACTCCTCGCAGCAGGTCGACGCGAACGGCGTCATCCCGCACCCTCCGCACCCGGACAACACCATGATCGGCACCGCCTACCGGCCGGATGCCCTCGGCATGGCCGTCCGTCACGCTTGGCAGGTCACCGGCCACGTGCCGGTACTCGTCACGGAAAACGGCATCGCCACCGAGGACGACAACCGCCGCATCGCCTACACCGCCGAGGCACTACGGCACCTGCTCGCCACGGTCGACGAGGGCGTGGACGTGCGCGGATACCTGCACTGGAGTGCCCTGGACAACTACGAATGGGGTCACTGGGAACCGAAGTTCGGGCTCATCGCCGTGGACCGCGAGACGTTCCAGCGCCACCCCAAGCCGAGCCTGGCCTGGCTCGGTGACGTCGCCAGGCGAGGAGGACCGCCGGCATGAACAGACTGCCCTTGCACGGGCTGCTTCGCACATCCGAGATCGCCCTGGACGGCGAGTGGCAGTCCCGGCTGCTGCCGTCTCAGGAGTGGAACACAGTCCCTGCCCCGGACCTGTGGACCATGTGCGAGGACACCGGTCGGCCGCACTGCACCGATGTCCCGATGCCGTTCGACGAGGGACCGCCGCAGGTGCCCGCGCACCATCCGACGGGCGTCTGTCGGCGCACGCCGAGCTGACGCCCATGCCCCTGCGCAACCGTCACACCTTGACCGACCTCGACGGCTTCCACCTCCACGTGCGTGTGGAGACCGCGGACGGTCCGCTCACGGGAGTGCCGATCCCGGCGCACGACGCACGACGCAGCAAGAACGACGAACAATGTGAGGCGGCCATGGCCATCGAACCCCGCTATCCCTACGAGGATCCGCACGTACCGGTGGAAGACCGGATCAGCGACCTCATCGGCCGGATGTCCCGCACGGACAAGGCCGCACTGATCTTCCACTCCGAGGTCTCCGTCGGCTACGTGGACGGAAGTGACCACTGGGGCCGGGCCTGTGCGGGCACACTCCTGCGGGAGCGCGGCATCACGCACTTCCTGGGTCAGGGCACGCCCCGGGACGGCCGCGACATCACCCAGTGGCACAACCGCCTGCAGGAGATCGCGCTGGAACTCCCCCTGCGCATCCCGGTGACGCTTTCCAGCGATCCGCGTCACTCCGTGACCGACAACCCGCTCACGTCACAGGCGGCCGGAGCCTTCTCCCGCTGGCCCGAGTCCCTCGGTATCGCCGCGATCGGGTCGGAGAAGACCGCCTACGAACAAGGTGAGGTGGTGGGACGCGAATACCTGGCGGCCGGCATCCGCGTCGCGCTGCACCCGCAGGTCGACCTCTCCACCGAATACCGCTGGGCCCGCATCGTGCAGACGTACGGGGAGGACGCCGACCTCACCTCCCGCCTGGCCGTCGCCTACTTCCAGGGCCTGCAGGGGGACGGCGGAGCCGAGTCGGTGGCCGCCATGGCCAAGCACTTCCCCGGTGGAGGGCCGCAGAAGGACGGCCTGGACCCGCACTTCCGTGACGGCCGGGAGCAGGTCTACCCCGGGGACCGGTTCGACTACCACCTCGCCCCGTTCGTCGCACTCATCGAGGCCGGCCTGCCGCAGATCATGCCGTACTACGGGATGCCCGTCGGGACCGAGTGGGAGGAGGTCGGATTCGCCTACAACAAGGGCATCGTCACGGAGCTGCTCAGACAACGCCTCGGGTTCGACGGAATCGTGTGCACCGACTTCGGCGTGATCACGGGAATGGGCGATACCTTCCCGGCCAAGGCGTGGGGGGTCGAGCATCTGTCCCGCGAGCAGCGCGTGACCCGGCTGCTCGATTCGGGTGTGGACCAGTTCGGTGGCGAGAAGGACGTGAGCGTCCTGCTGGACGCGCTGTCGTCGGGGTCGGTGACCGAGCAGCAGCTCGAGCAGCCGGTGCGCCGTCTACTGCGGGAGAAGTTCCGGTTGGGTCTGTTCGACGGTGACCGGGTGATCGATCCGGAGCGGGCGAACACCGTCATCGGCAGTGCTGCGCACCAGGCGCTCGGTGTGCGGGCGCAGCAGCGGTCGCTGGTACTGCTGAAAAACGACGCAGGCGTCGACGGCCTCCCCCTCCTGCCGTTGTCGCCCGGGATCCGCGTCTTCGTCGACGGCGTCGAGCCGAGCGCGTTCGAGGGCTTCGCCTCTGTCGTGACCCATCCCGCCGAGGCGGACGTCGCCGTCGTGCGCACCCGCACCCCCGACTACGCGGATCCGGCCATGCACTTCCTCGGGTCCATGCACAAGGGCAGCCTGGAATTCCGTCCGGAGGACCGGGAGCGGATCCGGACCATCGCCGAGCAGGTGCCCACCGTCCTCGACGTCTACCTCGACCGCCCCGCAGTCCTCACGGACGTCTTGTCGCCGACAGCGGTCTTCGCGTCCTTCGGCACGGACGACCGCCCCTTCGTCGAAGTCCTCTTCGGCGAGGCCGGGCCCGAGGGATCGCTGCCCGTGGAACTACCGCGCTCGATGGCCGCCGTAAAAGCCAGCCGGACCGACGTCCCCTTCGACACGGCCGATCCCCTGTACCGCTTCGGGCACGGACTGCGCTACGAGCGCAGCGCAGCGGAAAGGACCGACGAGGCGTGAAGGTCCAGTCAGGACAGGTCGCGCTCGTCACAGCCTCCAGCCGGACCCCCTCACGGACAGCGCGCCGCTCATCGATGCCACCGTCGCTCGGCTGCCGCTTCCCGAAGCGAGTTCCGGCCCGCCGGTAGACCGAAGCTGTCAGGTAGTTGGTGCCGGTCCAGACGTTGATCTCCTGGCGGGGTCTGGTGCCGAAGAGGGACGGTCCCGAGCGCGAGTCACGGCCTCGGCCCGGCGTCCAGGCCGGCCCGCTGCGGTACGCCATCCATTCGAAAGCCCAAGGAAGACAACCAATGACCTATGCGGACTTCAACACCGACTGGAACTACCGCCGCAAAGTGACACCCTTTCAGGAACTGGGTGGCGCGGCAGGTTCCCCGTGGACGTCGGTGACACTGCCGCATGATGCGCTGATCACCACCGAGCGGCATGCGCAGGCACCGGGCGGACACACCAACGGGTACTTCAACGGCGGAGCATTCGAGTACCGCAAGACGTTCACCGTGTCCGAGCAGGATCGCGGCAAGCTCATGTTCCTCGAGTTCGACGGCGTGTACCGCGATGCCGTTGTGACGGTCAACGGCGCACTCGCCGGCCGCCACGCGTTCGGCTACTCGCGGTTCGTGGTGCGCATCGACCCGTATCTGCGGTTCGGCGGCGACAACGAGATAGGGGTGTCCTGCCGCGCACATCTCGACAGCCGTTGGTACACCGGCTGCGGCATCTACCGGGACGTGCGCCTGATCGTCAAGAACCCGGCGCATCTGGCCGTCGACGGTGTCCGCATCACGACACCGGACGTCGACGAAGCGATCGCGATCACGGAGATCGCCGCACGCGTGCAGAACGCGAGCGCCGTGACCACTACCCTGCGCGTTTCGGCAGTGATCACTGATGACGAAGGGGCCGAGGTCGCACGGGGGAAGGCCCCCGTGACGCTGCTGCCGGCGGATGCGGAGACGGTGCGGCTGCGACTGCCGGTCGACAGGCCACGCCGGTGGAGCGCCGACACGCCGACGCGCTACTTCGCCCGCGTCGAGCTCACTGACGGCGACCGGGTGGTCGACGAGACGGTGGTCCCCTTCGGTATCCGCACGGTCCGGGCAGACGCGCGACGCGGCCTGCGCGTGAACGGCGTGGAGGTCAAACTGCGCGGTGCCTGCCTGCACGGGGACAACGGTCCGCTGGGCGCTGCCGCCATCGGCCGGGCGGAGGAGCGCAAGATCGAGCTGCTGAAAGCAGCCGGCTTCAACGCGATCCGCAGTTCCCACCACCCCGCGAGCAGCGCACTTCTCGACACCTGCGACCGCCTGGGCATGTACGTGATGGACGAGGCATTCGATATCTGGACGCAGGGCAAGAGCGACTTCGACTACTCCGCCGACTTCTCGCAGTGGTGGGAACGCGACCTGGAGGCCATGGTCGCGAAGGACTTCAACCATCCCAGCGTCATCTTCTACAGCATCGGCAACGAGATACCCGAAACCGGAACTCCCGACGGCGGCCGCTGGAGCAGGAGGCTCGCGGAGAAGCTGCGCGCTCTTGACGGGACCCGTCTGGTGACCAACGGCATCAACGGCTTCGTGTCCGTGCTCGATCTTGTCCTGGGAGGGATGGCACAGCAGCGTGAAGCGGCTCGTTCCACCGATGCGGCAGCGGGTGAACAGGGAGGCGGCGTCAACGGCATGATGAACGCGTTCGGCGAGATGATGGGCCGAATCGTCTCCTCACCCATGGTGACCGAGCGCACCGAAGAGTCATTCGCGGCGCTCGATGTCGCCGGTATGAACTACGGCGAGTCCCGCTACGGTCTTGACAGCGATCTCTTCCCCGACCGCGTCATCGTCGGCACCGAAACCTGGCCCACGGTCATCGACCGCAATTGGGACCTGGTCAAGAAACACCCGCACGTGATCGGCGACTTCACCTGGACGGGCCTGGACTACCTCGGCGAGACCGGGATCGGCGTCGTCAAGTACGCGGGCGCCGAAGACGGCGGCCAGGGCTTCTCCACCGTCTATCCGGGGCTGTCGGCGTACTGCGGCGATCTGGACCTCGTCGGGCACCGTCGACCGGTGTCCTATTACCGCGAGATCGTGTTCGGCATGCGGACCGAGCCGTACATCGCAGTCAGGCGCCCGGAACACCACGGCTGCCCCATAGCGGTGTCGACCCCGTGGGCGTGGAGCGACTGTGTCTCCAGTTGGAGCTGGCCGGGTTTCGAAGGCGCCCCCGTGCACGTCGAGGTCTACGCCGACGCCGACGAAGTCGAGCTTCTGCTCGACGGCGAGCCGATCGGACTGTGCGCCGTCGGCACCGAGCGAGCCTTCAGGGCCGACTTCGAGGTGCTCTACCAGGCTGGGGAGCTGGTCGCCGTCGCACGCCGGAACGGCGAGGTGGTGGGGAGGACATCCCTTGTGACCGCGACGGGACCTACGCGCTTGTCGCTCACGGCCGACCGTGACGAGGTGCGCGTCGGCACCCGCGACCTGGCGTTCGTCACGATCACCCTGACCGACGAAAGCGGCACCGTGCACAATGCCACCGACCGTGAGGTACGGGTGACCGTCTCCGGCGCCGGCGTACTTCAGGGGCTCGGCAGCGGTGCGCCAGTCACCGAGGAGACGTTCAACGGGCCGGCCCGGCACACTTATGACGGGCGCGCTCTCGCGGTCATCCGCCCGACCGGAGCCGGCACGATCGTGCTCGAAGCCCAGGCAGAGGGCTGCCCACCCGCTCGCCTCACGCTCACCGCCACTGCCTCCCCCGAGCCGCTGCCCGCCCCCTCCGTCCGGGCCGAGGACACCGATCCAGACCTGCATAGGTGACCGGCATCATGTGACGAAGCTTGATCCCCCAGCTGGTCTGACACCGTGATCGGAGAACACACCACAGCTGTGCGACGTCCTCTCAACCGGGTTGGGATCGGCTGTGCCGCTGGACGCACTGTGCGCCTTGCCCGACGAGTCACGGAGCGATCGAACGACTCGGGCAAGGCACGGGTGGGCATGGCGGGAACTACCGCACGACGATTCGGACCCGGTCCAGGTTGTCGACGCGGGCGAAGGGAGTGTCCGGATCGGCGTCGCGCTGGGCCGACACCCGGACGGTGACGAAGTGGGTGCCGGGGCCGGCGTAGACGTGGTGGCTCTCGAGGGTCAGCCGGGAGGTGGCCTCGGTGATCTCGTCGATCTCGTACGTGCCGTCTCCGTCCAGGTCCCACTGAATCCGCACGACAGGGCCGGCGCCCGGCGGGGCCTCGGCGGTCACTTTCAGGGTCACGCCGGTACCTGCGGTGATCTCCGCTCGCCGGCCGCCGTCGGCGGTCACGTGGACCACCGGCTGCACCCCGCCACGCTCGAACGCCGAGTCGGGAACGAGAACCTGACCGTCGCTGATCTCGTACTTGGTGTGGGACGCCGGCGGTATGTCCTTCTCCACCCAGTCGGCGAGGCTGCGCAACGCCTCGTGCAGCACGCCGAGGTAACTGACGGTGTGATTCGGGTGTTCCTGGCGCTCGGAGTCGGCGTGCAGCGCGTTGTCGACGTACCAGCGCCGGAAGTCGTCGTCGACGGTCGCACCGAGGTGTTCGGTGACCCTGGTGCGGTACCAGTCGGCCTGCCACGGGAACGCCTCCCGGTCCAGCAGGCACGCCACCGCGATCATCTTGCCACCGATCCGCCCGGTGGGCAGGCTTCCGGCCGCTCCGGCAGCGAACAACGGGGCGGGCTGGAAAGGCCGTTGGGGCGGGATCGGGGTGCCGTCGGCGTCACGGAACTGATCCCACACCGGGTACTCGGGGCCAGGCACCTGGTGGCGGTGGTAGGTCTGGGCCGCGAGGAAGTTGCTGTTGTCCACGTGGACCGTGTCACCGGCCCGCAGCGCGGACAGAGCCTTGTCGAGGTCGGGCATGTCGATGACGGCGAGGTCGCCATGGAAGCCCTTCAGCCGCAGCTTCGCGCCCTCGGCCTCTCCGGAGGTGACGGACAGTTCGGCGCCCAGGATCTCCGGGCCGGCCACGGCCTTCAGGCGCAGGGCGACGACGGTGCCGGGGTCGCCCGCGGACCCCTTGAACGCCTCGTCCACGCCGCCCTGGGCGGTCTCCGCCTGCTCGGCGAACGGGCCCAGGTCGGGGGGGTCGCGGCGGAGGAGGACCTCGCTGATCGTGCTGTCGAAGCGGCCGCGTTCCCGGTGGATCGCGGAGTCGGGGTCCGTGCCGAGATATCCGGGGGTGGTCCAGAAGGCCGAGAGTGCCGAGTTGGTGCGCCGGGCGGAATTGCCGCAGCGGCGCTCGGCCGAGAAGGCCCGCGTCATCCGCAGACTCCTGCGCTGACGGGCCGGCCTGACGCTCGACCACGTGTGCGCTGTCGAGGCCAGGCCGGATTCGGACGGACCGGAAGTGTCCGCCATCCGCGGGCTCGGTGGCAGGTCCACGAAGCCATGGACCGTCCGCTCCTCCCGTTGTCCCGTGACCACAGGGGCTGTCAGTGGGGCAGCAGCTGCTCTCCTCCCTGCCTGCGGAGTCGGAACGAGCGGATCTTCCGCGATTACCTGCACGCCCATCCCGGGGGCACGACCCGGTGCACGCAGCTCAAGCAGCGATCGTCACCGCTGGTACGGGACCGGCCTGCGAACCGTTCCAGCCAGAGCAGCAGCAACTACTCAAACCGGCTCCACGCTCCGGCCGCCATTCGGCGTCGGCCGTGGCTCGGCGTTGTGTTTGCCGATGCAGCACAAAGCTCCACCCTCATTTGGGCGGACAGGAGGTCGTAGTCGTAGGCCGACCGGCCGCCTCCATCATCTCGGCGACCCGGGCCATCGTGTCCCGCAGCCACATGTGCGCCGCGTCGTGCATGTGGACCGGATGCCACCACAAGGCCTGCTGGATCGGCACAGCGTCATAGGGCGGTTCCATGATGCGGACGTGTGCGAGTCCGTCCAGCTCGTCGGCGAGACGCCTCTGAAGGAGAGCTACCCGGCGGGTGCCCGCGACCAGGAGGGGCATCAGCTGGAAACTGTCGACGGAGACCGCCACGCGCGGCTCGATGCCGAGCATGGCGATCTGGCGGGCGGCGGGGGCGTCGTAGGCTCGTTGGTACGTCACCCATGGCAGTCGGGCCAGGTCGTCGAGGGTGAGCTGCTCGCCGACCTCGGGGTTGTCGTCGGCGACGAGGAAGACCCAGCTGTCCTGGTAGAGCTCGACCGTGGGGAAGCCCCGGATGATGCCGTGGGGCAGCAGTAGCCCGTCGACGGTGCTGAGCAGCGACCCGGTGCTGTCGATGAATTCGTTCGGTACCTGTTTGAACCTGAGCCGGATGCCTGATGCCTCGGCTTGGATGGTGCGGGCGAGTTCGGTGCCGAAGACGGCAACCGCGTAGTCCGAGGCGATCAGCGTGAACTCATGTTCCTCGCGGGAAGGGTCGAATTCGGCCTGACTGGCGAAGACGCGCTCCAGCAAGTCGCACGCGGTGGTGGTCCGGTCGAGGAGGGCCCGCCCGAGGGCGGTCAGTTCGTACCCTCCGCCCACCCGGGCGAGCAGGTCGTCGTCGAAGTGGCGGCGCAGCCGGGCCAGGGCCGCGCTCATCGCGGGTTGACTGAGCCCGATGCGCTGGCCGGCCCTGGTGACGTTGCGCTCCTGCAGGAGGGCGCGCAGGGCAACGACGAGGTTGAGGTCCAGGCTGGCCAAGTTCACGAAGCATCCCAATTCCGGAGCCGGCACCATCGGTATTCACCGGCTGGATTCTTATATACAGGAAATCAATTTCCCTGATTGCAATCTACGGGCCAGATTAGTGGCACCGCAATCGGGAGGAAATCTCCGTGACATCCGCAGCCACGTCGGCACCCTTCACCTCCTTCTCCGGACCGTTCGCCATCGGCACCCTTTCGGCACCGGGCGAGACCAGGTTCCCGAGCCTCGTGACGCCGGAGGGCCGAGCGCTCGACCTGCGCACGGCACTGAACGAACCCGCGTTGACCACGCTCACGCTCCTGGAGCGCTGGGACGAGGAGCTGCCGCGGCTGCACACCCTCGCCGGGGACCCGACGCGCGACTGGCGGCCGCTGGCGGAGATGACGGTGCACGCGCCCGTCGAGCCCCGGCAGATCTTCCAGTCCGGCGCCAACTACCGGCAGCACGTGATCGACCTGGCGGTCGCACACCGCGCCCCGGACGCCCCGGGCACCGTCGAGGAGGCCCGCGCCCAGGTCGCGGCGGTCATGGACAAGCGGGCCGCCGACGACCTCCCGTACGTCTTCATCGGCCTGCCGACCACGATCAGCGGCCCCTACGACGACGTGGTGCTACCCGCTTGGGCAGAGAAGCCCGACTGGGAGCTGGAGGTGGCCGCGGTGATCTCCCGCCCCGCCTACCGGGTCACCGTGGAGGAGGCGCTGAAGTACGTCGCGGGCTACACCATCGCCAACGACCTGACCGACCGCGCGAGCGTCTTCCGCCGGGACATGCCCCCGATCGGCACCGACTGGCTGCGCAGCAAGAACGCCCCCGGCTTCACCCCGCTCGGCCCGTGGATCGTCCCGGCCGGCTCCATCGCCGACCCGTCCGACCTGCAGGTCACCCTGAAACTCAACGGCGAGACCATGCAGGACGAGTCCACCAAGGACATGATCTTCGGCGTCGCACGGCTGGTCTCGTACATCTCCCAGACCGCCCGACTGCTTCCCGGCGACCTCGTCCTCACCGGCAGCCCGGCCGGCAACGGCATCCACTGGGGCCGGCTGCTGCGCGACGGCGACGTGATGGACGGGTCGGTCACCGGGCTCGGCGCCCAGCGCACCCGCTGTGTCGCGGAGGAGGCCGGATGAGCGCCGGCCGTATCGACCGTTCAGATCCCGAGGCGGCGATCGCCGAGGCCGCGGAGGCGTACTCGAACTGGGGCCGCTGGGGTGAGGACGACGTGCTCGGCACGCTCAACTTCCTCGACGAGGCCAAGCGCCGCGAGGGCGCGGCCCTGATCCGCGACGGCGTCAGCTTCTCCTTGTCACAGGCCTTCGACATGGACGGCCCGCAGCAAGGCTGGCTGCGGCGTACGAATCCGGTGCACACGATGCTCGCCACCGGCACCGAGGCCGCTCTGGGCGGCCAGGGCTTTCCGCACGGTTTCGGTGGCGCCGACGACGTGATCGCCATGCCCCTGCAGTGCTCCACCCAATGGGACGGGCTCGGGCACATCTTCGATCACGGCATGGCGTGGAACGGCCGCCCGGCGGAGAAGGTCGTCACCTGTGAAGGCGACCTGGTCACCGGCATCGAGCACATGGCTCCGCACGTCGCCGGGCGGGGGGTCCTCCTCGACGTGGGCCTGGTCATCGGTGAGGGCTGCGAACTGCCCGACGGCTTCGCCATCACCGAGGAGCACCTGACCGCAACCGCCGAGGCGCACGGCGTGTCCGTCGGTCGGGGCGACCTGGTCCTCGTGCGCACCGGGCGGCTGGCCCGCGCCCGTCACGAAGGCTGGGGCGCCTACGCGGGCGGACCGGCCCCGGGGCTGAGCTTCAGTACGGCCGGCTGGCTGCACCGGAGCGAGATCGCCGGGATCGCCACCGACACCTGGGGCTTCGAGGTGCGGCCCAACGAGTTCGACGACGCCTTCCAGCCGCTGCACCAGGTCGCCATCCCCCACATCGGTCTGCTCAGCGGTGAGATGTGGGACCTCGACGCCCTCGCCGCACATTGCGCCGCCGACGGCCGGTACGAGTTCTGGCTCACCGCCGCGCCCCTGCCCATCACCGGGTCCGTCGGCTCACCGGTCAACCCCATCGCCGTCAAGTAGCGCCCTGGCTTGCCGGGCGGGCTGCGCCCGGACGGCTCCCCCGTTCGCCCGCCCGGCATGCAAGACCCCCTCCGCCGCTCGCAGTCGCGCGGCACCATCTCAGGGAGAACCCATGAACGACCCCATTCCCCGCACCGTCCTCGTGATAGGCGGCGGCGCGTCCGGCAACGCCGTGACCGTGCTGCTGCAGCGGGCGGGCATCGCTGTGGAACTGATCGAGGCCAAGCCCGACTGGAACGTGCTCGGCTCCGGCATCACCCTCCAGGGCAACGCGCTGCGTGTGCTGCGCGAAGTGGGCGTCTGGGACAAGGTCCGGGAGAGCGGTTTCGCCGTGGACGCCGTCGGCATGGCCGCGCCCGACGGGACCGTTTTCCATGTCCAGCAGGACGACCGCACCGGTGGGGACGACCTGCCCTCGATCTTCGGCATGCAGCGGCCCCGGCTCCAGGAGATTCTGTGTGAGGCCGTCGTCGAGAGCGGCGCGACGGTGCGCCTCGGCACCACCGCCGAGGAACTGATCCAGGACGCGTCCGGCGTCACCGCCCGGTTCAGCGACGGCACCGAGGGCCGCTACGACCTTGTCATCGCCGCCGACGGCGTCGGCTCCCGCACGCGCGCGGTGATCGGCATCGGCGACAAGCCCGAACCGACCGGCATGGCGATCTGGCGCGTCCCCGTGCCCCGTCCCGAGGGCGTGGAGCGCATGCAGCTGTCCTACGGCGGACCGTGCTACATCGCCGGTTACTGCCCCACCAGCAAGAACACCATCTACGCCTACCTCGTCGAGGCCAACCGCGACCGCGCCTCCATCGACCCGGCCACGTACGCGGACGAGATGCGGCGGCTGGCCGCGCCCTACGGGGGTGCGTGGCCGGAGATCGCCGCGAGCATCACCGACCCCGCCCAGGTCAACTACACCTGGTTCGAGCGACTGCTCGTCGAGGGCTCCTGGCACCGCGACCGGGTCGTCCTGATCGGTGACGCGGCCCACGTCTGTCCCCCGACGCTCGCCCAGGGCGCGGCCATGTCGCTGGAGGACGCCTCCGTACTGGCCGAGATGCTGAGCGAGGAGCAGGACTGGAGTTCCCTCGACGCTCTGCTGACCGGCTTCTACGAACGCCGGATCGGCCGTGTCCGCATGGTGGTCGAGGCATCCGTGCAACTCGGTCAGTGGCAGCTGGACGGCGTCCGTGACGCCGACGCACCCGGTCTGATGGGCCGCACGATGTCCGTCCTGAAGGAGACCCCGTGAACGCCGTGAGTCCCCAGAGCTCCACACCCACGATCGACGTCCACGCGCACGTCCTGCTCCCTCAGGTCGAGGAAGCCGTCGCCGGACACCCCGGTCTGGCCGCGGCCCGCGATCTCGACGCCCGCCGCAACGGCCCCGAGGCCATCGCCGTCAGCGGCCCGATGTTCCGGGACCGCTTCCCGAGGCTGACCGACGTCAAGGCCCGGCTCGCCGCGATGGACGCCTCCGGGGTCGACGTCCAGCTGGTCTCGCCCTCTCCGTCGCACTACCACTACTGGGCCGACGAGGACCTGGCCCGCACAGCGTGGGAACTGGCCAACGAGGGCACCGCCGCGCACGTCGCCCAGGCCCCGCAGCGGCTGCACGGCCTCGGCCTCGTCCCGCTCCAGCACCCGGACCTCGCCGTCGAAGCCCTCGACCACGCCCTCGGCCTGGGCCTGCGCGGTGTCGAGATCTCAAGCCACGCGCCGGGACACGAACTGTCGGACCCCGCGTACGAGCCGTTCTGGACACGGGCCGAGGAAACCGGCGCGATCCTCTTCCTGCACCCCTTCGGCTGCACGCTCGACGAGCGCCTCAACCGGTGGTACCTGTCCAACACCGTCGGCCAACCGACCGAGAACGCCGTCGCCCTGTCCCATCTGATCTTCTCCGGAGTCCTGGACCGGCACCCGGGGTTGCGCATCGTCGCCGCCCACGGAGGCGGCTATCTGCCCACCCACATCGGCCGCTCCGACCACGCCTGGCTCGCCCGCACCGACACCCGCGGCTGCGCACACCCGCCCAGCAGCTACCTCAAGCAGCTGTACTTCGACTCCCTTGTCCACGACCCGGACGTCCTGCGCGAGCTGATCCGGGTGGCCGGCCCCGACCGGGTGCTGCTCGGCTCCGACTTCCCCTTCGACATGGGCACCGACGACCCGCTCGGCGCGCTGCGCGACGTCACGGACCTGCCCTCCCCCCACTTCCACGCCGTACGCGGCGGCAACGCGGCAGCGCTGCTGCGTCTCAACTGAGGAGCCCGACATGACCAACCGTCTGCTCACCCACCTGCGGCACGTCGACCTGGCCGTGCCGGACTACGACAAGCAGCTCGACTTCTACGCCGGCGTCTGGGGCCTGACCAAGGTCGCCGAGGACTCCGGTATCTCCTTCCTGGCCGCCGAGGGATCCCCCGAGCAGTACATCGTCCGGCTCCGCAAGGCCGAGGAGAAGCGCCTCGACCTCATCTCCTACGGCGCGGCGAACCCCGCCGACGTGGACACGCTCGCCGAGCAACTCCTCGCGGGTGGAGTACAGCTGATCTCCCAGCCGGGCCAGGTCGACACCCCCGGCGGCGGCTACGGCTTCCGCTTCTTCGACATCGACGGCCGCACCATCGAGGTCTCGGCCGACGTCGAGGCGCGTCAGCACCGTCGTATCGAGGAGAAGGAGTCCATCCCGGTCCGTCTCTCGCACGTCGTCCTGAACTCTCCCAACATCAACGCCACCCGCGCCTGGTACGAGCAGCACCTCGACTTCCGGCTGTCCGACACGATGACCTTGCCGCACATGGGCGACGTCATGCACTTCATGCGGATCAGCAGCCAGCACCACTCCATGGCCATCGCCAGCGGTCCGCACGCCTCCCTGCAGCACCTCTCCTTCGAGATGCGCGGCATCGACGAGTACATGCGCGGCTCCGGCCGCGTGATGCGCTCCGGCGCCCGCAAGATCTGGGGCCCCGGGCGGCACATGGCGGGTGACAACACCTTCACCTACTTCCTCGACCCGCACGGCAACACCGTCGAGTACACCACCGAGCTCGAAAAGCTGGACGAGGACACCTGGCACCCGCACATCTACGACCTGACGAAGCCCGAGAACGCCGATCAGTGGGGCACGTCCAACCCGATGAACGAGATGGTCGCCAAGGAAATGCTCAACGACGTCGACCGCGGCGTCTTCGTCGCTCCGCCGGTCTGACCCCTTGACCCCGGGGGCCCGGCGTACTCCCCCGCCTGCCATGTCGCCGGGCCCCCGGCCTGTGTCAACTCATCCAGTTCCCTAGGAATGCCATGCGTTTCGCCACTTATGAGCAGCACGGCCGCAGCCGTCTCGCCACCGTCGAGGACGACGGCATCCTCTACCCCTGCCCCGGCACGGGGACGCTTCTCGACCTGGTCCAGGCCGGTCCCGAGGCGCTGCGCGAGGCAGGCAACGCAAGCCTGGACGTGCCGCGCGGGCCGCACGTCTCCCAGGTGCGACTGCTGCCGCCGCTCCAACCGCCGTCCGTACGCGACTTCGTCACGTTCGAGGAACACGTCGAAGGTGTACGACGCAGCATCGACGGAGTCTCGGGTGCCCCGGACGCCTGGTACGACGCGCCCACCTTCTACTTCACCAACCCCTACGCCGTCATCGGCGCTCACGACGACGTCCCCGTACCGCCCGGCAGCCAGGCAATGGACTTCGAACTCGAAGTCGCCGCGGTCATCGGCCGCGAGGGCCGCGACCTCACCCCCGAGCAGGCCCGCGACCACATCATCGGCTACACCATCTACAACGACTGGTCCGCCCGCGACCTCCAGTCCCGCGAGATGCAGGTCAGTCTCGGCCCCTGCAAGGGCAAGGACACCGCCACCACCCTCGGCCCCTACCTCGTCACCGCGGACGAGCTGGAGCCCTACCGAGACAGCGACGGCTTCCTGCGCCTGGCGCTGACCGCCGAGATCAACGGCGAGGTCGTCGGCAAGGACCTGCTGTCCAACATGAGCTGGACCTTCGAGGAGATGACCGCCTACGCCTCCCGCGGCACCTGGGTACGCCCCGGCGACGTACTCGGCTCCGGCACCTGCGGCAACGGCGGCTGCCTCGCCGAACTCTGGGGCATGCGCGACCGCCAGGACCCGCCGCCGCTCAAGCCCGGCGACACCGTCACCCTCACCGTCGAGGGCATCGGCACCGTCTCCAACACCGTGGTACCCGGCGCCGAACCGGTGACCGTCCCTCGCGCCCGTACGCGCCCGCGAACGCGCCCGTGAACCGCGCGGCGAAGAGCAGGCCGTCCGACAGGGTCGTCGTCACCGGGACCGCGCGCGGCCGGGCACGGTCAAGGCGCCGCCACATCCCGTTCCGCCGGGCCGGCCTCCCTGACGGGGTGCTCGACGCCGTCGTCCTCCTCACTTCTGGCGAGGCCTCGTACATCACCGGCGCCGGTCTCGTCGGCGACAGGTCGACGGTACTGCCCGGCTCCTCCCTTTGCCCCCCCGGCCGACCTCTGACTGAAAGGCCCCGCACGTGAACAAGGTCAGCGCGAGCGCCGCCGAGGCGGTCGCCGACATCTCCGACCGGGTCTCACTCGCCGTTGGCGGCTTCGGCCTGTCCGGCATACCGGCCGCCCTCATCGACGCCCTGCACGCCCAGGGCACCACCGGTCTGAAGGTCGTCTCCAACAACTGCGGCGTAGACGGCCAAGGACTCGGCCTACTGCTCGCCGACGGCCGCATCAGCCGCGTGACCGGCAGTTACGTCGGCGAGAACAAAGAGTTCGCCCGCCAGTACCTCAGCGGCGAGCTGGAGGTCGAACTCGTACCGCAAGGCACCCTGGCCGAGCGGCTACGGGCCGGCGGGGCCGGCATCCCGGCCTTCTACACGCCAGCAGGCGTGGGCACACAGGTAGCAGACGGCGGCCTGCCATGGCGTTACGCGGCGGACGGCAGCATCGCCCTCGCTTCCCCCGCAAAGGAGAAGCGCTCCTTCGGGGGTCGCCCGCATGTCCTCGAACACGGCATCACCACCGACTACGCGCTCGTCCGCGCCTGGCGCGGCGACACTCACGGCAATCTGGTCTTCAACAAGGCCGCCGCCAACTTCAACCCATTGGCCGCCATGGCCGGCCGCATCACGATCGCCGAGGTCGAGGAGCTCGTGGAGCCGGGCGAGCTGTCTCCTGACGCGATCCATCTGCCCGGCGTCTTCGTCCAGCGGGTCGTCGCCCTCACGCCCGCGCAAGCCGCCGACAAACCGATCGAACGGCGTACGACTTCCGCGCCCCAGGCACGAGAGACGGTGCACAGCTGATGCCCTGGACCCGCGACCAGATGGCCGCCCGTGCCGCCGCCGAACTCACCGACGGCTCCTACGTCAACCTCGGCATCGGCCTGCCCACCCTCGTCCCGGGCCACCTCCCACCAGGAGTCCACGTCGTCCTCCACTCCGAGAACGGCATCCTCGGCACCGGGCCCTACCCCAGTGAACGCGACGTCGACCCCGACCTCATCAATGCCGGCAAGGAAACCGTCACCGTGCTCCCGGGAGCAGCCTTCTTCGACTCCGCCCTGTCCTTCGGCATGATCCGCGGCGGCCACATCGACACCGCCGTGCTCGGTGCCATGCAGGTCTCCGCGACCGGCGACCTCGCCAACTGGATGATCCCCGGAAAGATGATCAAGGGCATGGGCGGTGCCATGGACCTCGTCCACGGTGCCCGCCGCGTCATCGTCCTCATGGATCACACCGCCAAGGACGGCAGCCCCAAGATCCTCCACGAGTGCACCCTGCCCCTCACGGGCCGGGCCTGCGTCCACCGCGTCATCACCGACCTGGGCGTCATCGACGTCACCGACAACGGCCTGATCCTTGTCGAAATCGCCCCCGGCGTCACCCACCACGACATCACCGCCGCCACCGCCGCAAAACTCCACATCGTCGCTTGAGGCAGGTCAACGACGACCAAGGCTGAGGAACCCGCCATGAAGAAACCTCCCGCCAAGCGTGGCCGCGTCGCCGTCATCGGTGCCGGACCCGGTGGCATGGCCGCCGCACTCTCCGTCCACCAGGCCGGCCACGACGTCGTGCTGTTCGAGCGCTACCCGCACGCCAGACCCGCCGGCAACATCCTCAATCTGTGGCCGCCCCCCATCAAGGCACTTGGGTTGCTAGGGGTGAACACCGAGGACCTGGGTGCGCCCTGTACGTCCGAGTTCCGCAACGCCCGCGGTCGCCGCCGGGTCCGCGCGGCCCTTCCTGAGCAGGTTGTCCGCGACTACGGCGGCGGCTTCATCGGCCTGCTGCGCCCCGAGCTGTACGAGCGGCTGCTCGACGCGCTGCCCAAGGGCGTCCTGCAGGTCAACCACACGGTGGAGCGCGTCGAGCAGGACGAGAACGGTGTTCGACTGCACCTCGCGGACGGACGAGTCCACGAGACGGACCTCGTGATCGGCGCGGACGGCATCGATTCCCTGGTCCGCCGCACTCTGTGGGGCGACAGCCCCAAGCGCGAGCACAACCTGCACATCTTCGGCGGCTATACCTTCGACGAGAGCGTCGAGACCGAGCCCGGGATGTGCGTCCTCTCCCACACCCGCACTGTGCAGGGGAGCTGGACCGCCATCCGTAACAAGGGACGTGGCGGCCACCAGTGGTGGGTGCTCGAAGCGTTCGACGCAAGCCGGGAGTTCTCGGGCGACCTGCACTCGATCGCGACCAGCCTCGGTCAGGCCTTCGCCCGTCCGCTCCCCCAGCTGATCGCCGCGACCGACCCCGCGCACGTTCAGCGCTGGGTGATCCGCGACCGCAAGCCTCTGAAGCAGTGGTCCAAGGGCCGCGCCACTCTCGTCGGCGACGCCGCTCACCCCACGTCCCCGTACGCCGGGTACGGCGCCGGTATGGCCACTGAGGACGGCTATTTCATCGGCCGCCGCCTGGCAGGGGTGGACCTGAGCGACTACGCCGCTGTCCGCCAGGCACTCGACGCCTTCGAGGCCCCCCGCAAGCCGCACACCGCCCGGCAGTCCCAGCACGCCTACGCCCTCGGGCAGGTCTTCCATCACGCGCCGCGCGCTCTGCAGCCGATCCGGGACGCGATCCTGGACCGCACCCCGCTGATGCAGAAGGTGGTGGGTGACTCCACCCCCGGTTCGATCCTCACTCAGCTCGGGGAGATCGACCGGGCCGAAGCCCGCTTCACCGCGCTCCTCGGCCTCGGCGAGACAGACGACACCGCTTCCTGAAGCACGTGGCTGGGGCAGCGCCCGCGCCCGGCGGGTCCGGCGCTGCCCCAGAACAGCAGGCCGCCCGACGCACGCCCCGGCACAGAACGCCAAGCGTTCATCGGGCAGTCGAGAACAACCTCTCCTACGCTGCGCGACCGTCGGTCAACGCATCACTGGGATCCGCTCGGAGGTGGCCAAGCGCGGACTGGGGTTCGCGACCACCGACTCGGCCACCAGCCGGGTCACGGGTACGCCGAGCACCACGGCGATCGAGAACAGCGTGTCCACCATGGGATTGCCCGCGTCCTGCTCCAGATTCGAGAGCGTCTGCTTCGCCGGCCTCGCCTGCCCGGCCAACTCCGCCAGGGACAAACCCCATTGCCTACCCCCGTGGCTCCGGAGGCAGGGGACCTTGGTGAAACTATTCCGTCAGCGTGCCCATCGCACGGTCGAGCAGTACGGCCAGGGGAACGGCGCCCCCGCAGGCCACCCAGCCCGTCGCGGCCGCATCCAGACAAGCGAGCGCGGCCCCGGAAAGCGCGTTCGGCCCGACCTCGTCCGGCTGGTCGGCGCTGACGCCCAGCCGCCGGGCGATCTCCGGCTCCAGCATCGCCTGCCAGCTCAGCTGCTTCTCGAAGTGCCGGGCGCGCAGCGACGGAGTCTCCTGGAGCATGCGCAGATAGCTGAGCGCCTGCTCGGGCGCCTGCTCGTTCGACTGCGTGAGGACGTCGAACGCCCTGCGCAGCGACTCCCAGGGACGCTCGGTGTCGGGGCGGGCGGCGAACGCCTCCGCGATCTGACGGCCGGTCTCCTCCAAGCCCTGCAAGACCATGTCTTCTTTGGTGCCGAAGTACCGGAACAGGCTGGCACGCGACAGCCCGACCTCACCGGCGATCTGGTCGACGGTCGTCCCGTCGAATCCCTGCTCGATGAAGAGCCGGAGCGCGACCTCGACGACTTCCTTCCGGACCGTCGCGCGCATACGCTCCCGCAGGCCGGGCGGTTTGGTTGCGGACTGGGCGGAGGTGCGGGCGGAGTCGGTCATGAGTAAAGAGTACAACAGCGACTCAATCTGATACTGAGCATCAGAAACATGGGATCCCGGCGGCCACACTGTCCACGCCCGCCGTTCAAGTCACTCCCACGGAGCGCGCCAGCGGATGCAACGTGAGGCGCTTCCACTTGACCCGGAAGACCTGCTCGGCCGCACCCAGTCCTTCCTCGGGGACGGCAGCGCTTACGACGAAACGCTCGCCGCGCGCAGGGAACGTGACGGTGAGTGCAGGCCCGCTCAGCGCTCCCGGCCGGGCGTACCGGCCGCGCCGAGGTCGGCGGTGACTCCGGCACCTGCCCCGAAAAGTTGACCCTCCTCGTACGCACGCACCCCCGTCATGCTTTTTGCGGTCCCGCAAGGGGGCCGCTGCCCTCCGGGCCCGGCATGACTCTGTCCCCTGTCGAACGGATGACTCTGGACGCGGATGGGGGCGGGCCCGACTGGGGTTCCGGTCGGTGGTCAGGCGACTGGACGGCCACCGGTGACAGAAGGGGAGGATGACCGCCCCGTACCCACCCGACCCTTCCCGTCACCTCGCCGGGAAGGGCCTACAGTGCGCCGGGGCCGCCCGGGACACTTCGGGAGCCGCGAGTGGCTCCTGGCCACCGAGCCCGCCTTCATGTCTGCGGGCTGCCGCCCGAACCATCCATCTCGTCACGGATCGGCCTGCGGCGTCTCGCTGCCGCGCGGCGGCTTCAGGCCGCGGCGCCCTCGGCCTCGGCGGAGACCGCCGCCCACTCCTCCCAGGTCTTCAGCCGCTCGGCGTAGACCTGGGGGACGAGGTGGAGGGGGGCCGTACCGAAGAAGACACGCAGCGGAGGGTTGTCCGCGTCGACGATCCCCAGCAGGGCCGGGCCGGTTGCAGCGGGGTCGCCGGACTTGACGTCGCCCCAGGCGGCGGCGACGGCGGCGCGCAGGTCGTCGTAGGCGGGCAGTTGCGCGGCAAACGTGGCGGAGGAGCCGGCCCAGTCGGTCTCGAAGCCGCCGGGCTCGACGAGGGTGACCTTGATGCCGAAGCCGGCGACCTCCTGGGCGAGGGCCTCGGTCAGGCCCTCCAGGGCCCACTTGGAGGCGTTGTAACCGCCCAGGTTGGGGAAGGAGATGACGCCGCCGACCGTGGAGATCTGCACGATGTGACCGCTGCGCTGGGCCCGCAGGAGGGGCAGGGCGGCCTGAGTGACCCACAGGGCGCCGTAGAAGTTGGTCTCCATCTGACCGCGGACCTGCTGCTCGGTCAGCTCCTCGACCGCGCCGAACAGGCCGTGTCCGGCGTTGTTGACGATCACGTCCAGGCGGCCGAAGTGCTCGTGCGCCCGCTGGACGGCCTCGAATGCGGCGGCCTTGTCGGTGACGTCCAGCTTCAGCGGCAGCACCGCCTCACCATGGGCGGCCACCAGGTCCGCCAGGGAGTCGGTGTTGCGGGCGGTGGCCGCGACCTTGTCACCACGCTCCAGGGCCGCCTGGACGAACTGACGACCGAAGCCACGCGAGGAACCGGTGACGAACCAGATCTTGCTCATGAGGACACTCCCGTTCGAAACGAACTTGCAATACGAGACTCTAGACCCTTCTGATACTCAGTATCAAGTCGTTCCTCTGTGGATTCTTGAGCATGAGTAACTCCACCTTCGTTCACAGCTCCCGGCCAAGCCGTCGAGCCTGCGTGGCACTCGCGAGCGACGGTTCACGGCAGAGGTGACCGAAGTAGCGATCCGGCTCTCGACCACCCGCTGCTGCCCGGCATCGGCGCCCAGCACAACCTGCGACGCACTCACTCGCCGGGCATCCGCTCCGTGCGCGTGGCCACCCACTGCACCGAGACCGGCATCTCCGCCCAGCACATCGCCGCGGCCGCAGGCTGGGCATGGATGTGGCGGGCTTCCTGGTGGTGGTGTCTCACTGCCCGAACCCGCCGAACTGACCCGCCAGGCCAGCCGATGGAGTCCTGCGGCGCCCACTGCGTCCGCACCACTGGCCCCGTTGGCGGCTCGCTCCCGGCTATCGCCGTGAGCCCGCTCCGGGCCTGCTCATGGTCCGCCGCCCGGCTCGGCTCGACGTCTTGCCCTGATCTGAGCGGAGCTTCTCCCGAGGACGGCGCCGTACTCATCGGCTACAGCTCGCTCGACAGGCCGGAAGACCGTCACCCGCAAGGAGGGCGTCGGCCGGGCCGCGGAGCAGCTCAGGGCCGGACAGCCGACGCTCACCACGCGATCAGCCGGCACAATCATCGAGGCGGTGTGCTTGCCCGCAGCACGACGTTCGTGTCGACCGGTACGATCCGCGGGACGTCATCGTCGGAGAGCGCGAGCTCCATCGCACGGAGTCCGACCTGCTGCAGAGGCACGTTCACGGACGTCAGCTCCGGGACGACGTCCACCGCCGGGCCGATGTCGTCGAAGCCGGCGACGGCGATGTCCCGGCCAGGGACAAGCCCGGCGTCGCGGAATGCGGTCATCACACCGATCGCCATGACGTCGCTGACCGCGAAGACGAGTTCCGTGCCGTCCAGTCCCCGCCGGACGAGCTCCCGGGCCGCCGCGCACCCCCCTCGGCGACTGAACTCGGCGTCGACCACCAGCCGTTCGTCGACGTCGATGCCGAACTCGCGCAGGCCCTCCACGAAACCGCTGCACCGGTCACGGGACGTCCTGAGGCCGGTCCCCGCCCGGGCCACCGCGAACCGCCGGTAGCCGAGCCCTACCATCGCGCGGGCAAGCTGCCGCGCTCCCCCGTAGTTGTCGATGCTGACGGTGTGGAAGGGCAGGTCGTGCTGGCTGATCAGGACCACGCTGCCGCCCGCTTCCCGGTAGGCGTGGAGCTCCTCGACCAGTGCGTCGCGGTCATCGGTGCCGTCGACGCGGCTGCCGGTCATGATGATGACGCGGGGGCGCATGCCGCGCAGCGTCCCGACGATCTGGAGTTCCCGCTCCGGGGAGCGGTCCGCGACCGCCATGGTCACGATGAGTCCGGCGGCCTCGGCTGCCTGCGTCACACCTGCCGCGATGGAGGAGAAGTACGGGTCGTCGACACCGCTGACGACCAGCGCGGCGATGTTCGTCGAACCCCGCGCGATCGCCTGGGCGGACAGGTGCGGTGCGTAGTCCAGCTCCGCGGCCGCAGTGAGCACACGGTCGACGTTCTCCTGCCGGACGTTGCGGACGCTGCCGTTGAGCACCCGCGACGCCGTCGCCTGTGAGACGCCCGCCGTCCGCGCCACATCATGCAGGGTCACCTGGCGCCCCTCGGATACGGCCTCCCCGCGACGCCGTACAGGCGCTGCCGCTCCATCTTCCATGCCGCACATTGTGCACCGAGCCGCCCAGCGCCTGGAAGTCGCGCATTCACTACCGAGGGTCACTCCGCAGGCCGGTGCGCTTACCGCTACCGCACATGCCTTGCGGAATCCAACCGGGCCGACGCGACCTCCTTCCAGCCAGGCGACCGTATCCCGAGTCAGTCACCGGCACTTTCGTCCACACCTGCGCGGCCTGGCCGGGGATATCCTCGGGTAGCGTCGACGGCGGCTCGTTTTCGTGGCGCGGGAGGGACGGCGCGATGCCCCATTCAGCCAGACCGACCGTCACCCTGCGTGACGTGGCGGCGGCCGCCGGTGTGTCGGTCTCGACCGCGTCGCGAGTGCTGGGCGGCAGTTCCCGCACGGTCGCGGAGGAATACCGGCAGCGGGTCGTCTCCGCCGCCGCCGCGTTGCGCTACACCGCGGACGCCGCGGCCCGGGCGATGCGGCGCGCGAACGACTCGATCGCGGTCGTCGGCGACGATCTCACGACCCCGTCGATGGGAATGGTCGCCGCGGCGATGGAACGGCGAGCGCGCGACGCAGGTGCGTTCGTGACCGTCTCGTCGACCCACGGCACCGCCGAGCGGCAGCTCGAAACCGTCCGGTTGCAGCGTGCTCTGCGGCCGCGTGCGCTCATTCTGACCTCGAGCCGCCTCGACACGAACGCCCTCGGCGGGCGGCTGCTCGACGAGTTGCTCGGCTACGAACGCGAGGGCGGCCGGGTAGTGATCGTCGGTGACACCGACATGCCGTTCGACTCCATCAGCTTCGACAATCACGGCCCTGCGAGGGAATTGGCCGGCTACGTCGCCGCGGCGGGGCACCGGCACGTGACGATCCTCGCCGGCGTACGCGGGAAGGGGAACGTCTCGGCCCGTACCGCAGGCTTCATAGCCGGTCTCCGCGGCGGCGGCGTCGAGGAGCGGCACATCCGGATCTCGCACTGCCCGGTGAGCCGCCAAGGAGGGTTCGACGCGGCGCGGCGGCTGGTCACCGAGGGGCTGGAGCCGCCCCACGCGGTCCTCGCCGCCAACGACACCATCGCCATCGGCGCGATGTCCGCCTTCCGTACTGCCGGGGTGGCAGTGCCGGACGAGGTCTCGGTGACCGGTTTCGACGACATCGAGCTCGCGATCGACGTGACACCGCGGCTGACGACCGTGTCGTTGCCGCTGGCGCAGGCAGGTGCCGAGGCGGTCCGCCTCGCGCTCGCGGACCGTACGGAAGCAGAGCATCTGATGATGCGTGGGCAGGTCGTGGTGCGCGACAGCACGGCGATCCGCGTCGTCTGAACCGACCCTGAGCCGATCACTCCCGCCGAAGCGCACACCGCCTTCGGGCCACCAGAACTGCCACACATCAAAGCCGCATTTTTTACCCGCTGACCGATGCTTGACGCCTTCGATCACGGACGGGCACACTGCGCGGAATACGATTTCCCACTGAGGAAAGCTCCTCTCCCGGGCGGGCCCCGCCTCTGCGATCCACGCGACGGAGTCTCAGTGCAAGCCGCACCCACACCCGCACTCCCTCCTAGGAGGATCTGCCGTGCACGACGTCATAGGGCTGCCTGACAGGCACATCAGACGGTTGGCGGCCCTGGCCGCCCTGCTCATGGGACTGGCCCTGCTGACCGGCCGAGCACTGTCGCCCGCGTACGCCGCCACCGACACGGCGATCACCGTCGACGGCACCAGCGGCGGACGCACCTTCGACGGCGTGGGCGCGATCAGCGGCGGCGGCGGCAACACCCGCCTCCTGGTCGACTACCCGTCCACCCAGCGCAACCAGGTCCTGGACTACCTGTTCAAGCCCGGCTACGGCGCGGCCCTGGAGATCCTCAAGGTCGAGATCGGCGGCGACACCAACTCGACCGACGGCTCCGAGGCCAGCTTCGAGCACTCGAAGGGCGACATCGACTGCAACGCCGGCTACGAGTGGTGGGTGATGGAGCAGGCCAAGGCCCGTAACCCCGACATCAAGCTCTTCGCCCTGGCCTGGGGCGCCCCCGGCTGGATAGGGAACGGCAACTTCTACTCGACGGACGGGATCAACTACCTGATCGACTGGATGGGCTGCGCCAAGCAGCACGGCCTGAGCATCGACTACCTCGGTGGCCAGAACGAGAAGACGTACAGCGCCTCCTTCTACGAGAACCTGAAGTCGGCCCTGGCCGCGAACGGCTACACCTCGACCAAGCTGGTCGGCAGCGATGAGACCAACTGGAACATCGCCACCGCCATGAAGACCGACAGCGCCCTGAACAACGCCGTGGACATCGTCGGCGCGCACTATCCCTGCACGTACGCGTCCGCTATGACCACCTGCTCCTCCTCCGGCGACGCCCAGTCGCTGGGCAAGCAGCTCTGGGCCAGCGAGAACGGCTCGGAGAACGCCGAGACCGGGGCGGCCCCGGTCGCCCGTGCCATCAACCGCGGCTACCTCGACGCCAAGATGAGCGCGTACATCAACTGGCCCATGCTGGCCGCCGACTACCAGAACCTCTACTTCCACGACCAGGGCCTGATCACCGCGAACCAGCCCTGGTCCGGCGCCTACAGTGTCTCCCGCACCGCCTGGTCCATCGCCCAGACCACGCAGTTCACCTCACCCGGCTGGAAGTACCTCGACAGCGCCTCCGGCTACCTCGGCGGCGACCGCGCCAACGGCAGCTACGTCAGCTACACGGCGCCCGACAAGAGCGCCTGGAGCACCGTCTTCGAGACCATGGACGCCACCGCTTCCCAGACGGTCACCCTCGGCATCGCCGGCGGCCTGCCCGGCGGCAACCTGCATGTGTGGTCCACCGACCTGTCACAGCCCGGCGGCGCCACCCCGCGCATGGTGCAGAACAGTGACCTGACCGCCAGCAACGGCACGTACACCCTCACCCTGGACCCCGGTCACGTCTACACCGTGACCACCGCCACCGGCCAGGGTGCCGGAACGGCCACCTCGCCCGCGCGCAACCGGCTCGTCATGCCCTACTCGGACTCCTTCGCCGGCTACAGCACCGGGCAGGAGGTGAAGTACTTCGCCTCCATGAACGGCGCGTTCCAGGCCGCCCCCTGCACCGGGGGCCGCACCGGCCAGTGCCTGCGCCAGACCGCCCCCCAGAAGCCGATCGTCTGGTGGTACCCAGCCACGAACGCCCTCCAGCCCTACACCCTCATGGGCGACGTCGGCTGGAGCAACTACACGGTCAGCTCCGACGTACTGCTGGAGAAGAGCAGCAGCTCCGCAGAGCTCCTCGGCCGTGTCGGCACCCAGACGAAGTTCAGCGCCGGGGGGATGAACGCCTACCACCTGCGCCTGTCCGACACCGGATCCTGGTCGCTGTTGAAGACCGACACCGCCGGCAGCAAAGCGTGGAACTGGACCACCCTTGCCAGCGGTACCGTCACCGCTCCCGGCACGGGCACCTGGCACAACCTGTCGCTGACCTTCCAGAACAGCACCATCATCGCCAAGATCGACGGAAACACCGTCGGCACGGTCACCGACACGAGCTACGGTGCGGGCCTGGCCGGCCTGGGCACCGCCGGCTACTACCCCGTCGAGTACTCCAACTTCTCCGTCACCCACGAGCCGGTCAGCGACCTGTCCGGCACCTACAAGATCATCAGCGTCGGCACCGGCAAGGTGCTCACCGCCTACAACGGTGGAACCAGCGACGGCACGCCCGTCGTTCAGAAGACCGACGCTAACAGCGGCAGCCAGCAGTGGAAACTGGCCTACACCAGCGGCGGCTACCTCACCATCACGGGTGTCACCAGCGGCAAGTCCCTCGACATCAACGCGGCTTCCACCTGGCCCGGCACCCAGTTGCAGCTGAAGACCCCCAGCGGGAGCGTCAGCCAGCAGTGGCTGATCGCCCCGGGCGACAGCGGCGGCTACACCATCGAGTCCCGGTCGAACGGGTACAACGTGGACGTGTACAAGGGTGGGACCACCGACAACACCCCCATCGACCAGTGGTACACCAACGGCGGCAGCAACCAGCGTTGGAAGCTGGTCAAGGTGGCATGACCGACTGAGCAACCGAGCCCTTGGGTGGGGCAGGCCCGACCCCCGGCCTGCCCCACCCGTGCGCCGGGGGCCATGAGATGCGCCTGCGCTGCTGGGCCCCGCCGGGCGACGGGTTGAGCAGTCAGTGACAAGCGCCTTACGAAGCAGCCGGGCTGCCGCACGGCTCGCTGTCGCACGGCGCCGTCGGTTTTCCGGCAGGGGCCTCCACAACGCCGACGTTCATCTGCTCGAAACCTTGACGCACTCGATCGGCGCTGGGCACACTGCGCGGAATACGTTTTCCCGACGCGGCCCCGAGGGGCAGGCATGACGTTCTCGATGGCCCGCTGCACATCCGGGAGGGCACTGTGACACTGAAAGCACGGATCTTGGAGCCGCAGCGGAGCTCAGCCCCCGATGGGGCGTGTCCGGCCGGACCAGTGCCCATGTCGTCGCGCACCCGTTGGTGCGTCCACCGTAGGGTCCCGAGCCGCCGGCGCCCCGAGTCGTTACGCGACGTCTCGGCTGGAGGCGTCACGACAGGAGCCGGTACCTCACCACCACAGACGACAAGAAGAGGACAATGACCGTAAACCGAAGACTTGTGTCACGAGCGACAGCCGCCGCACTGTGCGCGCTGGCGGTCGTGCTCGCGTCGATCGTGCTCATCCCCGCGCAGCGGGCCTTCGCCGCGGGCACCACGTACTTCGTGAGCACGAGCGGCAGCGACAGCAACGCCGGAACCAGCACCAGCGCGCCCTGGCGCTCGCTGAGCAAGGTGAACGCGACGACGTTCCAGCCCGGCGACACCATTCGCCTCGAGGCCGGTGACACCTGGACCGGGCAACTCTGGCCGAAGGGGTCCGGCGCCGACGGCTCCCCGATCGCCATCGACAGCTACGGAACGGGCGCCAAGCCGAAGATCGCCGGCCAGGGCACCGTCGCCGATGCGGTGCGGCTGAACAACCAGCAGTACTGGGAGATCCGCAACCTCGACGTGTCGAACGCGGTGCCCACGGGGACGACCGACGGTTCGAAGCTCGGCGACTTCCGCGGCATCGGAGTGCACGGTGACAACGGCCAGACCCTGCACCACTTCGTGATCGACTCGGTGGACGTGCACGACGTCACCGGCGAGGTCAAGTGGGTCGGCGGCAGCACCGCCGACAACAAGCCGGGCATCACCTTCCAGCAGGGCTGGGACCGCTCGAAGGACACCGGCGGCATCGCCTTCCTCACCGGCGTCCAGGACATCACCGCGCCCGGCGCCCCGACGGTCCTCGACAGCATCACCGTGGAGAACTCCACCATCAAGAACACCTCGTTCAGCGGGATCGTCACGAAGCAGTACGCCGGTGACGCGCCAGGTGCCGTCTTCACCGGCTGGGGCAAGCGCGCCACGGCCAGCGACCCCAAGTACACCCCGTACACCAACGTCACGTTCCGCGGGAACTACATCACGCAGGCGAACACCCCCTACGGCTGCAACGGCATCTACCTCACCGGCACCCGGGGCGGACTCGTCGAAGGCAACGTGATCGACCGGGTCGGCGTCTCCGGCGTCGAGACCAACATGGCCGACAGCATCACCGTCCAGCACAACGAGATCATGGGCACCCACCTCTCGTCGGGCGGCGCCGACCAGAACGCCCTGGATCCCGACATCGGCACCACCAACCAGCTGTTCCAGTACAACTACCTCCACGACAACGGCGACGGCGTCCTGCTCTGCGCGTGCAACTCCAGCGTCCAGTTCGGCAGCCTGGTGCTCCGCTACAACGTCATCACCGGCAGCACTCGGTGGAACCTCCACTTGTCGCAGACGGGCGGCACGGTGGCGAACATCTACAACAACACCTTCGCCAACACCAGTTCGACGAACATGGTGACCGGCGGCGTCTCCGGCAAGGCGACGCTGACCAACAACCTGTTCGTCTCCGGGCAGTCCGCGCCCACGTTCGTGCAAAAGTCGACCATCATCTACAACAAGAACGGCTACTCGGACAACCTGACGACCGTGCCCACGTCCGACGCGAACGCCGTGGTCGGCGCTCCGCAGTTCGTGAATGCCTCCGTCACGGGGCCCTACGGCGACGAGAACGGCCCGAGGCTCGGCACGGCGACGAACTTCGCGCTCCAGTCGGGCTCGGTGTTCGTCGACGCCGGAGCCACGGTCAGCAGCAACGGAGGCCTCGATAACGCCGGGTCTCCTGTGCCGATCGGGAACGGTCCGGAGATCGGTGCCCTCGAACGCGGCGCGCCCAACATCGCGTTCACGGACACCTTCGACGGCCGGGCGACCGGCACGCTCGCCGACGGGACCAATGGATGGCGAGTCATCTCGACCAACAACGACGTCTCCGTGGTGGAGACGCCGTCCGCCACCGACAAGAGCGTCCGGCTGACCCGCACCATCGAAGGCGGCGGCACCGACGGGACCAACCTCGCCCGGCTCTTCAGCACCCCGCTGCAGGGCGTGGTGACCATCGACACGCAGGTGATGCGCAACGACACGCAGGCCGGCTGGTTCGGGCTGCCCTACGTGTACAACGCCAGCGGCGTCCAAGCCGTCAGCGTCGCGTTCGCCCGCGGCGAGATCCACGCGTATCAGGGAACCACGGACTCCGTGATCGGTACGTACACGAATGGCAAGTGGTACCGGGTCACGCTCACGGTGGACACCGTGAACCAGCGGTTCGACCTGGACATCGACGGCCGTCGCGTGCTGAACGACGCGGCGTTCCGCACCTCGATGCCGGGGATCGCGAAGGTCGCGTGGTACTCGAACGGGGGCGAGCGCGGGGCGGTGCACGTGGACGACGTCCAGATCTCGCGCGGTACCGGATTCGGCCAGTGACAGCCAGGGCAAGTGTGGTGGCGTGAGCATTTCGGTAAGTAAACCGATCCAGTAAGCGCTTCCTCGTCCACCATGATGCTCAGCTCAGGCTAACGTCATGAAAATGAAGAATGGGATCTGCCTGGCCGATATCGGCCAGGCAGATCCCATTGCCGACTGATCAACGTGATGAAATCTGCTGCAGCGTGGCGCTCACCACCGGTACGTAGAACGTGGCGATACCCGCCTCATTGGGATGTGTTCCCGATCCCTCTGTGCCAGGGAAACCGTTGACCAGGTCGTCGAATGTGTACTTCGCACGCTGGGTGTCATCGCGCGTGTCGAACGCGGTCTCTCCGAAGACGTCGGCAACGGCGACGTCCCACTTGCGGCAGGCTTCCAAGGTCACCTCGCGCAGCGCCACCTGAGTGTCCCAGTCCCGCGAACCGAGCTTGTGGGCGGCGACGTACACGATGCGGGCGGTCGGCCACTTCCGCCCCATGACGTGCAGCGTCTTCTCCAACTCTTCCACGTAGGTGCTGAGCGTGTACGCGCGGTCCCGGAAAATGGACTGCGCGTCATTGGTGCCTCCGTCGAAGATGACGAAGTCCGGCGCGATGTCGGTCGCTTGCTCGACCTGCGTGAGTATCTGCCCTCCGGAAGCATGCGCGTCGGCGCCTATGGTCGCGCCGTTCCGGGCGAACTTGGTGAGGGACATGCCCTCGCGCTCTGCAACTACGTCCACGAAACTGTGCAGATACACATGTCCGTACACAATGCTGTCGCCGAAGGCATAGACGCTCTTGCCTACCAACCCATTGTTCACATCGTCCTCCTTGCGGCTTCGCTATTCGGGTCTGATTTTAAACAGAACATTGACGGGTTGGGCGACCGGGACGTAAATTAAGAGAGATAGAAAGCGCTTACTGTAGTGAACTGGAGTGTTGACACACACATGAACGCAACCAACACCGGACTGCCCGGGGGCGTCGCCATCTCGCATCTGTCGGTGTACGACTGGCCTGCTGCCGACGGAGTGTGCGGCGGTACCCCTCATATGCACCTGGCGTGTTCAGAGGCTTACGTCGTCACCGGCGGACGCGGGGCCGTGCAGACGCTGACCGCTTCCGGGTACGAGGTCACTCCGCTCCAGGCCGGCACGGTCGCCTGGTTCACGCCGGGCACCATCCACCGGCTGGTCAACGAGGGTGATCTGCGGATCACCGTTCTGATGCAGAACAGCGGGCTGCCGGAGGCGGGGGACGCGGTCCTCACGCTGCCCCCGGAGTACCTGACCGACCCGGAGACGTACGCCCGTGCCACCGCCATCCCGGCCGACGCACCCGAAGAGGGGCAGGAGCGCGTCGCCCGGGCCCGGCGGGACCTCGCTCTGGAGGGCTACCGGGCACTTCGGGAGGCCGACGGGCCACAGGCCTTGGCCGCGTTCCACCGTGCCGCCGCCGCGCTCGTACGGCCCCGCATCGCCGAGTGGCGCGAGCGGTGGCGACAAGGCGCCGAGGCCTCCGCCGCGGCCACCGGGGCGCAGCTCGACTGGCTGGAGCGAGGAGAGTCCCCCCACCTCGCAGGTGCCGCTGTGAGGTCTGAACAGCCCGCCGCCCGGGGGAAGTTCGGGATGTGCGGCCGGCTTGACGTCTACGCGAACTGAGGGCGATGCGCACCTGAGAACGTGCGGCGTGCGCGGCCGGTTCGGCCCGCACCCACGGCCGGGTCGGATGGGCGGTGCAGGCGCAGGGGACGGACACGGTCCGCCTGCTCCGCGCCCACCCCGCCGTGGCGCTGGTCACCGCCTGCGGCTGAGACGCCCTGCCGCGGGCGGCTCGGCCGTCGACTCCCGCCAGATGATGCGGAACAGGGAGCCCTCAGCCGTCTCGGGCGCGCTGTCCCTCAGACCCGCGATCAGCTTGGCCATGGCCGTACTGCCTAGTTGTTCGAGCTCCACGTCGACGGTGGTCAGGGACGGGGTCATGAACTGTCCGACCCCGGCGTTGTCCCAACCGGTCACGCTGAGGTCGCCGGGCACGTCCCAGCCGCGCTCCCGGGCGCCCCGGACGACGCCGGCGGCGACGAGGTCGTTGGCCGCGATCACGGCGGTCGGCCGCGCATGGCTCGGGAGCGACCGTATCGCCTCGATGCCGGACTCTCCCGACCAGTCTCCGTCGAAGACCCCGACGGACTCGACCCCGAGGCGTTCGACGGTGTCCAGATAGCTCTGCTTGCGCGCCCTCGCGGAGGCGAACTGTGCGTCGCCCGCCACATGGAGGAACCGGGAGTGGCCGAGCGCCGCCAAGTGCTCGATCATCCGCACCAGGGGCGTGGCGTCGGCCAGTTGCCCGATGCCGCGCATCTCGTCGTCGAAGTCGGCCGAGATCACCACGGCCGTCCTCTGGTGCAGTTTGCTCTCCACAGCGGGAAGCACGGGGGCGAGGGAGAGGATGCCCTCGTACTGTCCCGAATCAGCGAGCTCCAGCAGGCGGTCGCTCCTCGCGCGTACGCCGCCCCCGGCGCTCACGACATCCACGAAAAACCCTGCGGCCTGCGCCGTCGCGCTGGCACCCGCCAGCATGCGGGACGGGTTGAAGGCCATGGCGGGCATGAGGATCGCCAGCCGTCCGGTCTTTCGCGTGCGCATCGACCGCGCCACCAGGTTGGGACGGTAGTCCAGTTCCCGTATGGCCTTCTCCACGCGCTCCAGGGTCGCGGGCTTCAGCCCGCCGTTGAACCGCAGATACCGCGACACCGTCTGGGGTGACACACCGGCGAGCCGCGCCACATCGGTGATCGTAGGCCGTCGTCGCGCCGTGTCAGCGCCGTCCATCCGCTTCCCCCACCCTTCCGCCAACGTTCGGTGAAGTCAGAGACTACACACTCTTGACGCAAAAAGTGATCGTTCACTATGGTCCTCGCAACCTACAAAGTGAACGATCACTTTTCGGTTGACGCGTGGTCCGGGACGGGCCCGCACCACTGTGTTTCCGATGCCGCCGCTCAAGGGAGCAGTGCCGTGAGCTCCATCAACGAACTACGCCGGCTGCGCGGGTCCCAACGGGGCGCGCGACAGCAGAACAAGGCGGCGTTCTTCTTCCTACTGCCATGGTTCGTCGGGCTCTTCGGGATCACTCTCGGCCCGATGCTGGCCTCGCTCTACCTCAGCTTCACCAAGTACAACCTGTTGCAGCCGCCGCAGTTCAACGGAGTCGAGAACTGGACTCGCATGGTCGACGACGAGCGTCTGCACAAGTCGCTCGAAGTGACGTTCAGCTACGTCCTCGTCTCCGTGCCGTTGCAGCTGGCGATGGCCCTCGGGCTCGCCCTGGTGCTGGACAAGGGAGTACGGGGTCTTGCCTTCTACCGCTCCGTCTTCTATCTGCCGTCACTGATCGGCGGCAGCGTGGCGATCGCCGTGCTGTGGCGCGCGATGTTCGGGACCAACGGCCTTGTCAACGAGGCCCTGGCCCTCGTCGGTGTCCAGGGGCAGGGCTGGATCTCGGAGCCGGGAACGGCGCTGTCGACCCTCGTCGTCCTGAACGTCTGGACCTTCGGCTCCCCCATGGTGATCTTCCTCGCCGGGCTGCGGCAGATTCCGACCTCCCTCTACGAGGCGGCCTCCGTCGACGGCGCGAAGCGCTGGCGCCAGTTCCGCAGTATCACCATTCCGCTGCTGACACCCATCATCTTCTTCAACCTGGTGCTGCAGATCATCCACGCCTTCCAGACCTTCACCCAGGCCTTCGTGGTCTCCGGCGGTACCGGAGGGCCCGCCGACTCCACCCTCTTCTTCTCGCTGTACCTGTACCAGCGCGGGTTCGGCCACTTCGACATGGGATACGCGTCCGCGCTCGCGTGGGTCCTGCTCCTCATCGTCGCGGCCTTCACCGCCGTCAACTTCTGGGCCTCAAAGTACTGGGTGTTCTACGATGACTGACCGCACCGCAGCCGTACCCCGCTCGCTGCCCGCCCCCCGCCCACACGCGATACGCCGGGTCAGGCGCGCCGTGCGCGCCCCTCTCAAGCACTGCCTGTTGGCCCTCTGCGCCCTGACGATGCTGTACCCCGTCCTGTGGATGGTGGTCAGCTCGCTGCGTCCCAACAGTCAGATCTTCCGCAGTGCGGGACTCGCCCTGATGCACCCGCGCTTCGAGAACTACAGCAACGGCTGGAACGCCTTCTCCCAACCGTTCAGTCACTACATGATCAACTCGGCGATCGTCGTCACCGGTGCGATCCTCGGGAATCTCCTCGCCTGCTCCCTGGCCGCGTACGCGTTCGCCCGGCTCGAGTTCAAGGCGAAGCGCGTGTGGTTCGCCATCATGCTCGTCACGATCATGCTGCCGGTCCACGTGATCATCGTGCCCCAGTACGTCCTGTACTCGGAGCTCGGCTGGGTCAACACGTTCCTGCCCCTGATCGTGCCGAAGTTCCTGGCGACCGACGCCTTCTTCATCTTCCTCATGGTGCAGTTCATCCGTGGCATCCCGCGCGAGATCGACGAGGCGGCTCGGATCGACGGCGCCGGGCACGCGCGGATCTTCTTCCACGTCATCCTGCCGCTGATGGTCCCGGCCCTGGCGACCACCGCGATCTTCACCTTCATCTGGACCTGGAACGACTTCTACACCCAGCTCATTTACCTGACCGACCCGGACATGTACACCACACCTCTCGCGCTGCGCACCTTCGTGGACCAGCAGAGCGCGACGGACTGGGGCTCGGTGTTCGCCATGAGCGTCGTGTCGCTCGTCCCCGTCTTCCTCGTCTTCCTCGCAGGGCAGCGCTTCCTGCTGCGAGGCATCGCGACCACCGGCGGCAAGTAACCGCGGGGGCTACTGCCGGACACGCGGGGGCGCCCGAGTCATGGCCGTTCGGGAGCACCGCAGCCACCGATCCGACCCACTTACCAGCCACAGGAGAACCACATGAACCCCAGCCCCTTCAGACGCGTCGCGATCGGGGCGGTCGCCTCACTCTCGCTCGTACTGACCGCTTGCAGCGGCAGCAGCACCGGATCCGCTCCCGAGCTCGGCGACAAGCCGGTCACCATCCGCGCCACCTGGTGGGGAGCGGACGCCCGCGCCCAGCTCACCGACGAGGTCATCAAGGCGTTCGAGAAGAAGTACCCCAACATCACGGTCAAGGGCCAGTACAAGGACTGGAACGGCTACTGGGACGCGCTCGCCACGACGACTGCGGCCAAGGACTCCCCCGACGTCGTCCAGATGGACGAGCTGTATCTCGCCTCGTACGCCGACCGCGGAGCGCTGTACGACCTCGGCAAGGCCAAGAAGCTCCTCAGCACCTCGCAGTTCGACGACCAGGCACTGGCCACCGGACAGATCGACGGAACGCAGTACGCGCTTCCCGTCGGCCTCGGCGTCATGTCCGTCCTCGTGAACACCGACCTGTTCAAGAAGTACGGCGTGCAGGTTCCCGACGACAAGACGTGGACGTGGGACGACTACGCCAAGATCGGGAAGGAGCTCACGGAAAAGAGCGGTGGCAAGATCCACGGTGTGGCCGGCGCGCCCGGCTTCTACGCCGGCGATGTCAAGTACTGGGCTCGTCAGCACGGTGAAAACCTCTTCGACAAGGACGGCAACGTCTCACTGAAGCCCGAGACGCTCGCCGGCATGTGGAAGTACGGTCTGGACCTGCTCTCCTCCGGAGCCAGCACCAATACGTCGACGATGGTCGAAGACCTGACCGCGGGCGTCACCGCCGGCAGCTTCGCCACCGGCAAGGCGGCCATGACGGGGGCGTACAACACCCAGATCACCGCCATCCAGCAGGCCGCGGGCGCCCACGTGCAGCTGCTGCAGATGCCTCGCGTCGGCGACACCAAGGCGAACTTCTTCAAGCCTTCCATGTACTGGGCTGTCTCGAGCCAGAGCGCGCACCCGGCCGAGGCGGCCGCGTTCATCAACTTCATGCTCAACGACCCCAAGGCCGCCGACATCCTCAAGACGGAGCGCGGAATCCCCGCCAACAAGGAGATGCTGAAGCACCTCCAGCCGGGCCTGGCCGGGACCGACAAGGCTGCAGCCGACTACATGAACGCCGTGACCCCGGGTGAGTCGCCGGTCGTGACCCCCAACGGCGGAAGCGGCATCGAGCCGGAGCTGCAGCGCTACAGCCAGGAGGTCTACTTCAAGAAGACCTCACCCGAAGCCGCCGCGAAGGCCTTCATCAAGGAGCTCCAGGGCGAGATCGACGCGGCCAAGTGACCTCCTTCCGGGGGCCGTCGCCGCTGCCCACGGCCCCCGGGAGCCCCACGAGAAGTGGGTCAGGAACCAAGAGAGAGAAAACACCCATGCCCAGCCCCCGGCCGCCGTACCGCGTGGCCATCATCGGCACCGGCGGTATCGCCCACGCTCATGCCGAAGCCCTCACCGAACTCTCCGAACGCGCCCGGCTGGTCGCCGTCGCCGACCTCGACCCCACGCGTGCCGCCGAGTTCGCCGACCGGTTCTCCGTGTCGCACGTCTTCAACGACCCGCAGGCTCTGCTGGAGAGCGAAGGCCTCGATCTCGTACACATCTGCACGCCCCCGCAGACCCACGTACCGCTGGCATCCATGGTGATGCAGGCCGGCGTCACCGCCCTGGTGGAGAAGCCGACGGCGCTGAGCCTGCGCGAGATGGACCAACTGGCCACGGTGCAGGAGCAGACCGGCTCCAAGGTCCTGACCGTCTTCCAGCACCGCTACGGCGCGGCGGCGGTACGCCTGCGCCGGCTGGCCCACTCCGGCGCACTGGGCCGGCCACTGGTCGCCACCTGCGAGACCCTCTGGTACCGGCCCGACGCGTACTTCGAAGTGCCATGGCGAGGACGCTGGGACGTCGAGGGCGGCGGCCCCACGATGGGACACGGCATCCACCAGTTCGACCTCCTGCTGTCGGTCCTCGGACCCTGGTCCCAGATCGCTGCACTCGCCGAACGCCAGGCCCGGCCCACCGACACCGAGGACGTCTCGGTCGCCGCCGTCCGGTTCGACAACGGAGCCCTCGCCACGGTGGTCAACTCCCTGCTGTCCCCCCGGGAGACCTCGCGCCTGCGCTTCGACTTCGAATACGCCACGGTCGAACTCGAACACCTCTACGGCTACCGCGAGGAACACTGGCGGTTCACCCCAGCCCCCGGCCACGAGGGTCTCTCGGACCTCTGGACCGACGGTGCCGAGCCGGACATCACGAGCGGCCACAGGCTCCAGATCGAGGCCGTGTTCGACGCCTGGGAAACCGGACAGGAACCCGGCGTCTGTCTGCAAGACGCACGCCGCACGCTGGAGTTCGCGGCGGCGACGTACGCCTCCGCCTTCCGCGGTGTCCGCGTCGCCGCGGGCGAACTGACCGACGACGACCCGTTCGCGCTCAGCATGGACGGCGGCGCCGTGCCGTGGGAACGCGTCAAGGAGGCCCTCGTATGAACGCCCTTGAGATCCGACACGACCTCGGTACCTCGGTCACGGTCCGCGACGGCGACACCGAGTTGTTCCGCTACGTGTACCAGCCGGACACCGTCCAGCTGGAATCACCCAAGCCCTACATCCATCCCCTGCGCACCCGGGCCGGCAAGGTGGTCAGCCTGTTCCGTCCCCACGACCACGTGTGGCACAAGGGCATCGCGTGGTCCCTGCCCCACGTGGGCGAGGAGAACTTCTGGGGCGGTCCCACGTACATCCACGGACGCTTCTACGTCCAGCTGCAGAACAACGGAACGCAGGCCCACCGCCGGGTCGTCGACCTGGACAGGGCCGACGGAACGGCGACGTTCGCCCACGACCTGGACTGGACCACCCAGTCCGGCGCGCTCTTCTTCACCGAACGCAGGACACTGCGAGCGAGCCTGATCTCCCCGCAGGCCTGGGCATTGACGTTCGAGACGCAGATGACGAACGTCTCCGGAACGGACGTCGCCATGGGGTCCCCGACCACCAAGGGACGGGAGAACGCCGGCTACGGCGGCCTGTTCTGGCGCGGCCCGCGGTCCTTCACCGGCGGACAGTTCGTGACCGAGGAAGGCCTGGGCGGCGACGAGGTCCGCGGGCGGCGCATGGAGTGGATGGGCTTCGCGGGCCACCACGACGAGACGGACGCGCAGTCGCTCGTGCTCATGGTCGACGACGCGGCCAACCCGAGTCACCCGCCGCAATGGTTCGCCCGGACCGAGGAGTTCGCCTGCCTCAACCCGGCACCGTTCTTCAGCGAGGAACTGACCATCGTGGACGGCGCGACCGTGCGGTTCCGCTACGGTGTCGGGATCGCCGACGCCGACGCGAACGCGGCTCCCGCACTCGCCGACGCGGTACGCCGGGTGCTCACACCGTCGGACACGCCGTCCGCACATGCCGCAGAATCCTCTTCAGGGCGCTTCGCGACGGAGTGATCGGGCCCTGCTCGCTATGCAAGCCCCAGGCGTGCACTCCCCGCTCACCAGGGAGTGCACGCCTTCCTCGCCACCCCGGCTGCTGCGATCGCCGTAGCCGCAAGCTGTTGGTCGACCGGTGGCCCAGCGCACCGCAATCGGCAACAAGCCGCGCTGGTTCCTGCACGAACTCGACCCGAAGCTGGCCGTTGCCTCTCGCGGCCTGCGCCGCCTGTACATCCTGGCCCAAGCCTTGATCCAGCATCACAGGACGCTCGCGGCCATCGCTGCCGAATTGGTCGCGGACTGCCGCCGACTCCCTCCTTTGGATGCTGCAGCCGTCGTGGAGTGCATCCACGTGTACGCGCGTGACCCCAAGTAGTTCCAGAACCTCGGTGGCGTTGCACCGGGTCGATTCTGTCCAGGCCGCCTCCCCTTCGTCGTAGTGACGAGTCGTCACGAACCGCAACGGTCAGCGCCTCGTTCTTGCGCGACCCGGCAGCACCTCGACGACCACCACATTGACGATGACGAACGCCCACATCGCCCAACGCGCCGTCCCCCGCAAGTAGGGAGCCAGGGACGACTGTTCGCTGCCGCCGCCCTCCAAGTGCACCGGTGTTACACACCTGGGCGCTGCCGTCGCGCCTTCGGCTGCGCGCGGAGACCACGCCTGGTGGAGCAATCGCGGCGGAGCTGCACCCGGCGATCCCACAACCGTTACAGTGATGCCGACCCTGTCCACCGCGCCGGAGCCGACCTTGCCGAACCTGTCCCACCTCGAGGAGATCTTCTCCGACGAGGGTGACGGCGCCGCCGGCCCCGTGCAGTCGCCCGGCTGGCAAAGCGACGTATCGCCGCAGGGGCTCACGGTGACATTGATCGCCGACTACACGTTCCCCGTCCGGGCGTGGTTGCCGTCGGCGGCGATCGTGGCACTGCTCGGAGAGTTCAACGTGACCGCGGGCGCCGCCCGTACGACGATCAGCAGGCTGATGCGCCGAGGGGTGCTGGAAAGCAGCAGGCAAGGACGGTACAGCTCCTACCGGCTGACATCGCAGGCCGCCGTCGATCTGTGGAGCGGCGCCAGTTCGATCGCCACCTTCACCACCCAACCCGACTCATGGGACGGTCGGTGGACACTGATCGCCTTCTCCGTCCCGGAACAGGAGAGCACGCGGCGGCGCGCACTGCGCACCGCGCTGCGGTGGCGCGGATTCGCGCCGCTGTACGACGCGCTCTGGGTGTCACCGCACCCTCTGACCCCGAAGGGGCGGATCGAGGTGGCCGATCTGGCGCGGGGAGCGGTGACCGTGTTCCGCGCGCGGCAGGAGGAACTGGACACGGAGGCCGACCGCAACCCGGTCGAGGCGTGGGATCTGCCCGGCATCGCCGAGCACTACCGGGCTTTCATCGACCGTTGGAGCGGCCTGCTTCCGCACATCGGCACCGACCGTGTCACCGGTGCCGACGCGGTGCGCGCACGGACCGAGGTCATGCACGCCTACCGGCACTTCCCCATCCTGGACCCGCTGCTCCCCATCGGGCTGCTGCCGCCCGACTGGCCCCGGTCGCGGGCGCGGGAAGTCTGCGTCGCGGTGTACGACGGACTGCTCCAGCCGGCCCAGGACCATGTCCGCTCCGTAGTGACCCGATTCGCGCAGGGGCCGCACCCCGACATCAGGGCCCATACGATCGCCGGCATGAGTGCGGGTATCGGCCACGGCTGACGGCAGGCCGCCGCGAGTGTGATCGGGCGGGCTTCGAAGACGTCACACGGTGCCTCCAGCGCCTGTGATCTGTCGAATCCGCGTCGAAGACAACAGAGTTGGGTGCCAATGATTGACAGATCAGCGCCCGATCGGGAATGTACCTGTTGCAGGACAGGTGGGAACGCTCCCAGTGGTGCGGCACACGACGAGTGGAAGGAGAGGCACCCCTGCGCCGCTTCCGCAGAATCAACGCCTCCCCATCAGACAGGCGGGCAGGTGGGCGCGGAAGGCCGCTCCCACAATGAGTCACGGTTCGGCCGGTGTTCAGCGGCTCGCCGCGTCTCTGCAGGCAAGGCCACACCACGCCGATGACCACCACGGGCAGGACCGGAACGTCCTCCACTGTGCGCGATTCGCCGCTTGACCACCCCCACGACCACTCCCCCCACCACCTGGGTCAGCCCCACCGCCGCGGCATCACCGACGCCTCTTCCCGGCGCCTGACCGAGTGGCGCTCCGCACACCCCCCACACCAGGAGTCTTCATGACCATGCAACGGCGTAGCTTCCTGACCCTGAGCGCGGTCGGAGCCGCTGGCGTAGGCATGTCCCTGCTCGGCATGGGCCAGGCGGGTGCCACCGCGCGGGCGGGAGCCCCGACCCAGCGGTTCGCGGTCGACGTGCGCCAGTACGCCTGGAGCCGCGGTAGCCGCCGGTGGACCACCTACGTCTACTACCCCGCCACCGGCGCCCTCGGTGGCTCCCCGGTCACCAACGCCCCCGTCGCCCAAGGCGTCTTCCCGGTCTGCGAGTTCATGCACGGTTTGAGCAGCAGCCCGCGGAATTCCCTGGCGATCATCCGCCCCCTGGCCGAGGCCGGCTTCATCGTCCCCGCCCCCCACTTCGCCAACCTCACTGGCCAGGACGTCTACAACGGCAACCAGTCCAAGGACGTCTCCGAGGTCATCACCCGGACCCTCGCCCTCAACACGGCGAGCGACCCGCTGGCCGGCCACATCAACACAGCGGTCGGAGTCGGTGTCTCCGGCCACTCGATGGGCGGCATGACCACTCACGGCCTTCTCACGGCCTGGCCGGACGCACGGATCACCGCCGCGATCCCCATGTCCTGTGTGGACATGGGCAACCCGAGCACGTCGGTCCGCGCCAAGGTCCTGTTCACGCACGGCGACCGGGACGGAACGTGCCCGATCTCCTCCGCCCGCCAGGCGTACCGGGAACTGCCCGCCGGAAAGGCGTTCCTGACCTTCCGCGGCGCCGGGCACAGCAACTACTTCGGCGGCTCCCGCACCGTCAACACCTCCGTGGACTGGATGCGGTGGAGCCTCTACGGCGACACCGGGGCCCGCGACCGCCTTCGCGCCGACGCCACCTCCTCCACCACCACCTGGGAATCCGTCCTGAGCTGAGGAGCAACCACACGGCTCGGGTGCGCGCGTCCGCCGCGATCGCCGCGCATCCGGGCCGTGGAGGGTGCGTGGCCGCCCAAGGACGCCCGCGAGGTCAGCCGCCGCGCAATCGGCTGTGCACGTTTCCAGGCCGACGTGGACACCACCACCCGAACAGCGGGCGGCCGCTCCCACTCCTACAGATAGATCCACTTCGGGGCTCGACACCCTCGAGGACGCAAGAGAGGAAAGCACATGGTTTCACTAGCAGGGAAGATCAGAGTCACTTTCCTTGCCGTCCTGTTGACAGTTGCCGCATCTGTGTACGGCGCGGCGCATCAGGCATCGGCCGATACCGTGGCACAGTCAAGCGCTTCTCAGATCGTGGCCGACATGGGCGCGGGATGGAATCTGGGGAACCAACTCGAAGCCACCACCAACGGATACCCCAGCGAAACAGCGTGGGGCCAGCCGACAGTAACGCAGGCCCTGATCGACAAAGTGAGGGCGGCGGGGTTCAAGACGATCCGGATTCCGGTCTCCTACCTGGGAGCCATAGGGGCCGGCCCGACTTACACGATCAACGCAGCCTGGCTGAACAGAGTCCAAGAAGTCGTCAACTACGCCTACAACAGAGGCCTGCATGTGCTGATCAACATGCACGGCGACGGGTACAAGAGCGTCAACGGCTCCTGGCTGATCTGCGATTCCCCCTCCCAGACGACGATCAAGGTTAAGTACGAGAAGGCTTGGCAGCAGATCGCGAACAGGTTCAAGAACTACGACCAGCGCCTGATCCTGGAGTCCATGAACGAGGAGTTCGACGGGCAGTACGGCCGCCCGACCCAACCGTGCTACTCGAACATCAACAGCTACAACCAGATCTTCGTGGACACCGTGCGGAAGACGGGCGGCAACAACAGTTCGAGGTGGCTGCTCGTGGCCGGCTGGAACACGAACATCGATTACACCGCGGGGAATTACGGCTTCGCCCTTCCGTCCGACCAGTACCGCTCCTCCTCCATTCCCGCAAGTGAGCGGCGAATCATGATCTCCGTTCATCACTACAGCCCGTGGGACTTCGCCGGAGAGGAAAGCGGCACCATCACGCAGTGGGGCCGGGCAGCGACCAACCCGTCGAGGACCTCGACCTGGGGACAGGAGGACTATCTGGACGCGCAGTTCAAGATGATGCGCGACGTATTCGTCACGAAGGGGTATCCGGTGGTGGTGGGCGAATACGGCGCCATCGACAAGTCATCCTTCGATTCGTCGAACAACAGGTATCGCGCGGACTTCGCACGGGCCGTCGCGGCCACCGCCAAGAAGTACGGCGCGGCCTCCATCTACTGGGACAACGGTGCAACCGATCGGTACGGGTTCGGGCTGTTCAACCGGCGCTCCCTCACGGTCACCCAGCAGGGCATCATCAACGCCATCATGACCGGCGTTAGCGGCAGTGTTGCCGGCGCCGACCTTCCGTCCGGCACGTAGCAGGACCCGAGTCTCGGCGGGTACGTACTTCGCGGGCGCGCGGTTGGGGCCGGGTGGCGATGCCACACGGTGTGCGATCTCGTCAACTGCGCGCCCACCAGCCGGAGAAGCTCCGTTGCTCCGCATCGGGGAGCACATGTGACAACCAGAGGACAGCGATGTCTTCACCCGTAGCGAGCGGCGACAAGGTGTCTGCCGGACTTGTCCGGCGCGCTGAACTCAAGGCGTTCCTGCGCTCTCGCAGGGCCCGGCTCAAGCCCCAGGACATCGGCCTGCCCTCGTACGATCGGCGGCGGGTACCCCAGGGCCCCGGCGAGTTCCTGGCTCGCCCCACTTGGGGCGGTTGGCCTTGAGGATGAGGCCCGGAAGCAGGTGAACACGGCACCTGTGGATCATGGAGTTCTCTGCGCTTCAAGTCCACGAAGGTGCCGTGGCCGTTCCCTCATCATTCCCTGTCGCCACTCCGGCACCTCCGGCGCCCCTCATGGAAGCTCTCGGCTCGCAGGCTGTACGAGATCAAGTCCGGGCTTTGGTCGCCCAGTTCGAGTCGGTCACCGATCCGCGTGGGGTGAGTGGGGTGCGCTACAGGCTCTCCTCACTGTTGGCCCTGGTGGGCTGCGCGATGACGCCAACGGGCCACGTTTGCATCCCTGCGGCGGCGAAGTGGTGCCGGCGTGCCACCCCCGAGGAACTGGCCGCCTTCGGCCTGCCCTACCACCCGCTGCCGCGCCGCTACCGAGTTCCGAGCGAGAAGGTCCTGCGCTGCATCCTGGGGCGTCTGGATCCCGGCGAAATATGCGCGGCCGGCTACGACCACCTGCGGCCCGGTCCGCGCCTTCCCGCCTGCCGGAGCCGCTCATGCCCGACGGCGGAACCGAGCGCGAGCAGTGCCGGGGTCACCGGGCCGCCGCCCGAGCCGAACCGGTGCGTCCCCGGCGCCGGGCGATCGCGGTGGACGACAAGTGCCAGCGCGGCGCACGCCGACCGGACGGCAGCCGGGTCTTCGTGCCGTCCGCCGTCCGTCACGGCGACGGCATCACCCTCGACTCCCGCGAGATCGGCGCGAAGGCCAACGAAATTCCCGAGTTCGCGCCCCTTGCTCGATCGGATCGACGACGCCGACCTCGCCGGGACAGTTGTCACCGCCGATGCCCTGCACGCCCAACGCAACCACGCCACCTACCTGCACGAACGTGGCGCCCACTACCTCTGACCATCAAGAACAACCAGCGCGGCCCGGCCCGTCAACTCCACGCTCTGCCCTAAAAGAAGATCCCCGTGATTCACCGCGACGACGACCGGGGCCACGGCTGCCACGAACAACGCCTCGTGCAGGTCGTCACCGTCGACGGCCTACTCTTCCCGCACGCCGCCCAACTCCTGCGCATCCAGCGCCGCCACCTGGACTCGCGGACACCGGACCGTGCCTGCCGTGCTCGCCGCCGGACGCCGAGCCCACACCGAACGCCCACACGTCCTCACCCTCTACGGCATCACCTGATCAAACCGGACGACCCGAGCAAACGCCAGGGCCCTGTCCCCATCCCGGAGCCGGCACCACCAGTATTCGCTGGCTGGATTCTTGTATACAGGAAATCGATTTCCCTGATTGCAATCTACGGGCCAGATTAGGTGGGACCGCAATCGGGAGGACGTCTCCGTGACCTCTGCAGCCGCGTCGGCACCCTTCGTCCCTTCTCCGGACCGTTCGTATCGGCGCCCTTTCGGCAGCGGGCGAGACCAGGTTCCCGGGCCTCGTGGCCCCGGACGGCCGAGCGCTCGACCTGCGTACGGCGCTGGACGAGCCCGCGTTGACCACGCTCGCGCTCCTGGAGCGCTGGGACGGGGAGCGGAGTACACCACCGAGCTCGAAAGGCTGGACGAGGACACTCCGCACCCGCACATCTACGACCTGACGAAGCCCGAGAACGCCGACCAGTGGGCCACGTCCAACCCGATGAACGAAATGGTCGCCAAGGAAATGCTCAACGACGTCGACCGCGGCGTCTTCGTCGCTCCGCCGGTCTGACCCCCATGACCCCGGGGGTCGGCGCACTCCCCCGCCTGCCATGCCGCCGAGCCCCCGGCCTGCGTCAACCCACCCAACTCCCAAGGACTGCCATGCACTTCGCCACGTACGAACAGCACGGCCGCAGCCGCGTCGCCACCGTGATGGACGACGGACAGGCCGGGTCATGACCGACACCCCGGACACGAACTCCGCTCCTCCTCCCACAGCGGACGCGGCGGAACTCCAGGAGTTGCTTCCCGGGATCCACGCCTGGGTGCAGCCGGACGGGACCTGGTGGGTCAACAACGCCGGCGCGGTGGCCGGCGACGACGGGGTCCTGGTGATCGACACCTGTGCCACCGCGGCTCGCACCCGCCGCTTTCTCGACGCCGTGGACACGGCCACCGGCGGGGCGCCCGTCCGGCTGGCGATGAACACCCATCAGCACGGTGACCACACCTACGGCAACAGCCTCCTCCCCTCCACGACAGTGATCGTCGGGCACAGCCGGATGCGGGAAGGGCTTCAGGCCGACCCGGTCATCGACGGCTGCCCTCCGCTGTGGAATCCGGTCCCGGACTGGGGGCCGGTGACCCGCAGGCTTCCCGACATCTCGGCCGGCTCCGCACTCACCCTGCACGTCGCAGGTCGGCGGATCGAACTGCTGCACCCCGGCCGCCCGGCGCACACCACCGGAGATCTGATCGCCTGGCTGCCCGAAGAACGCGTGCTGTTCTCCGGCGATCTGGTGTTCGCCGGAATCACCCCGCTGGTTTTCATGGGCTCGGTGGACGGGGCCCTCGCTGCGGTCGACTGGCTGGAGTCCCTGCGACCCGACGTCGTCGTCCCCGGTCACGGCCCGGTCCTCACCGGCACCGGCATCACCCGGGTCCTGGAGGAGCACCGCCGCTATTACCGGCTCATCCTCGACACCGCCCAGGACGGGCTCTCCCGGGGTCTGACGCCCCTGCAGGCCGCCCGCCAGGTCGACCTGGGCGAGTTCACGGGTTGGGGCGACGCCGAACGGATCGTGCTCAACCTGCACCGCGTCTACGCCGACCACGCCGGCCGGGACCTCGACGTGATCGCCGCCTTCGGGGACGCGGTCGCCTGGCTCGGCCGCCCGATGCACACCTCCGTCTGAAGGGAAGCGCGACTGTGCGGTTCGTGACCTATGCCGACGACGACGGTGATCGGGTCGGCGTCCTCCACCACGACCAGGTCCATCCCCTGGGCCGCGGCGTCACGATGCTCGGCCTCCTGCGCGACGGCACCCTGCGGGCGGCCGGGGAGCAGGCCCTGGCGGCGCCTGCCGCGCCCCGGGCGGTCGGCGACCTTCGGCTGCGCGCGCCGATCCCCGATCCTCCCGCTGTGCGGGACTTCATGACCTTCGAACGGCACGTCGAAGGTGTCTCCAGACTCGGCGGACCCGACGCGACCGTCCCCGAGCGCTGGTACGAGGCACCCGCGTTCTACTTCACCAACCCCTACGCGATCCTCGGCCCCGCCGACGACGTCCCCGTACCGCCCGGCTGCCGGATGTTCGACCTGGAGCTGGAGGTCGCCGCCGTCATCGGCCGCACCGGTCGCGACATCCACCCCGGCGACGCCGACGCCTACGTCGCCGGCTACACCATCCTCGTCGACTGGTCGGCCCGCGACGTCCAGTTCGCCGAGATGCAGGTCCGGCTCGGCCCCACCAAGGGCAAGGACACCGCCACCACCCTCGGACCGGTCCTGGTCACCCCCGACAAGCTGCAACCCTGGCGCACCGACACCGCCTTCGACCTGGCGATGACCGTCGACGTCAACGGCGAACGGCTGGGACAGGACCGCTGGTCGTCCATGGCGTTCTCCTACGCCGACATGATCGCCTACGCCTCCCGTGGCACCGAGATCCGCCCCGGCGACGTCCTCGGCTCCGGCACCTGCGGCGGCGGCTGCCTCGCCGAACTGTGGGGTCGCGAAGGCCTGGACGCCCACCGCCCCCTGCAACCCGGCGACGTCGTCACCGTCACCGTCGAACAACTCTTCACCCTGACCACCCGCGTCGTCCCAGGAGCCGAGCCGATTCCCATCCCACCCGCACGACGGGGCCGGTAGGCCCAGTCCGTCCGGAACGGCGACCCCCGTGGGGTCGCCCTCGCCCGCCTGGCCGAACAAACGGTCACCACGCCCCCGAACACCCGTCGGCGGCCATCCTGCCGGTCCGGCAGACGTCGTAGCCGTGAAGCCCGAAACCAGTACACGTCCAGCATTGCGAGGAGAGTCCTGTGAACGAGTTCGTCATCGTCGGTGCGAAGGTGTTCGACGGCGAGAAGAACCTGGGCCAGGTCGACGTGCACGTCGCCGACGGCGTCATCGTCTCGGTGAGCGGGCCGCGTGTCACCGGGGTGGAAGTCGTCGACGCCACCGGCGCAACCCTGCTGCCGGGCCTGATCGACGCACACACCCACACAGACGCCGCGATGCTGCGCCAGGCGCTGACCTTCGGCGTCACCACCGAACTCGACATGGGCTCGGTCCCCGCCACCATGATTCCGCTGCGCGCCGAGGTCGAGGCCGACCGGACTTTCGCGGACGTGCGGAGCGCCTCTTTTTCGCTCACCCACCTCGACGGCCACCCTCATCAGTTCCGGAAGGGCCTGGGCGATCCGGTCTGGCCGACAGCGACCACCGTGGCGGAAGCGGCCGGGTTCGTCGAGGATCGGATCAGCGAGGGCGCCGACTACATCAAGCTGATAGCCGAGAGTGGTGAGGCGTTCGACTTCCAGTTGCCGCACGTACCACTGGAGATTCACGCCGCCGTGATCGCCGAGGCGCACGCTCGCGGGAAGATGGTGATGGCCCACGCCATGACGCTGCACGAGACCGAGCAGATGGTCGACGCCGGCGTCGACGGCCTCGCCCATCTGTTCGCCGACACGGCCCACACCCCGGAGATCGTCGACCGCATCGCAAGCGCGAACGTGTTCGTGGTGCCGACGCTGACTCCCCTTGCCTCCATCGTCGGGTTGTCGCACAGCACGGACCTGGCGCAAGATCCCCGCGTTGCGGGAAAACTTGCGCCGGAATTGCGGGCGCACCTCTCCGACACGTTCGGCGGCTTGCCCGCCTCGCACTTCGACATGGCACTGGCCACGATCGCAGCCCTGCGCCAGGCCGGGGTCGACGTGATCGCAGGCACCGACGCCGCGGCTCTGGCCGTGCGCGGCGTGACCCACGGAGCAAGTCTGCACGGCGAGCTGCAACTGCTCGTACAGGCCGGTTTCAGCCCCACCGAAGCCCTGCGCTCGGCGACTTCACTGACAGCACGACGCTTCGGCCTCCACGATCGGGGCCGCGTCGAGCAAGGCCTGCGGGCAGATCTCGTCCTGGTCGACGGTGATCCCACCACGACCATCAACGACAGCCTGTCGATTCGCGAGGTCTGGCGACAGGGCACCCGCCTCTCGTCCGCATCCACGCTCGGCTCCCGGTGAACCCGCCAGGAGCGACAAGGGCGCAGGGCCCTGGCGTCTGCCCTGGTCGTCAGGTTTGATCAGGTGATGCCGTAGAGAGTGAGGACGTGTGGGCGTTCGGTGTGGGCTCGGCGTCCGGCGGCGGTGTTGACGTATCCGGCGAGCTTGAGAGCGCTGCGGATCTCAGCCCGGTCCGTGCGACCGACTCCGACAGGTCCTGTACCCGAAGAACACCCCTTCCCTGATGCTGGAACTCGCTCAAGAATCAGGGAAGTCGGCCGTCCAGCTCAGTGGCTGTTCGGCGGCGCGACGGTGGGGCGGGGTGGCGTGGGCATGTTGCCGCCGATGAAGAAGCTGGGGTGCGGGGGCTGGTTGTAGGCAGTGTTCTGCCAGGCCAGGGCCGTGCGGTACTGGGTGTCGTGGAGGAGGGTCGTGATCCGCGTATTGGTCTGGTACGGCGTGGAGTAGATCCGCAGGGCCGTGTTGTTGGACGTCGGCCAGATGACCTCCTCGCGCCAGTCGCCGAGGATGTCGCCGGACAAGGACGGCGTCGACTTGGTGCCGTTGTTGGAGTGGACCCCGGAGCCGGTGAGCAGGCGGGTGTCGCCGGAGGTGCCGTACTTGTCGATGTGGGTACCGTCGAGGAGTTCGCGCGTGGTGTCGCCGTCCCACCACGCCAGGAAGTTGCTCGACCCGGGCTTACGGCTGGCGACCACCGCGCCCTTGGGGTTGCGGACGCCACTCACGAGCGACGACCACGACTCGGCGCCCGCGCTGCCGGACCAGATGTCACCGGACACGCCCCGGCCGTTGTCACCGCCGGCCGGGGTGGACCAGAGGATCTGGCCGGTCCTCGCGTCCGCCATCCAGGAGGACGGCTTGGAGCTGTCCTCGTCGACCTTGAACTCCTCCAGACCCGGCCGGGACGGGTCGAGGTCGCCCACGTGCATCGCGTCCCCGTGGCCGTTCCGCGTCGTCCACAGGCCGTTGCCGTTGTCGTCGACGGCCATCGCGCCGTAGACGACCTCGTCCTTGCCGTCCCCGTCCACGTCCGCGACCGACAACTGGTGGTTGCCCTGGCCGGCGTAGCCGCTGTTGGCGTTGGAGTCGAAGGTCCACCGGCGGGTGAACTGCCCGTTCCGCCAGTCCCAGGCCGCGATCACCGCGCGGGTGTAATAGCCACGAGCCATGATCAGCGAAGGTCGGGAACCGTCCAGGTAGGCCGTGCCCGCCAGGAACCGGTCCACGCGGTTGCCGTAGGAGTCCCCCCAGGACGACACCGTGCCCCGGGCTGGGACGTAGTCGACGGACTGCATCGCCTTGCCCGTCTGCCCGTTGAACATCGTCAGGTACTCGGGGCCGGACAGCACGTAGCCCGAGGAGTTGCGGTGATCGGCCGAGGAACTGCCTGTGACCGCGCCGGTTCCGTCCTTCGTTCCGTCGGCGGTCTTCATGGCGACCTCGGCCTTGCCGTCGCCGTCGTAGTCGTACACCTGGAACTGCGTGTAGTGCGCGCCGGAGCGGATGTTGCGGCCCAGGTCGATCCGCCACAGGCGAGTGCCGTCGAGCTTGACGCCGTCGACGATCGTGTTGCCCGTGTAGCCGGACTGGGAGTTGTCCTTGGCGTTCGTCGGCTGCCACTTCAGAACGATGTCCAGGGCACCGTCGCCGTCGAGGTCGCCGACGGAGGCATCGTTGGCCTCGTAGGTGTACGGCGAGTTGCCCGGTGAAGTGCCCCCGGGCGGCGGAGAGATCGGCACGTCCTTGTACCCGGTGCGGAACTGGAGCGCGTGTTCGGACGGCGCCTGCTCGATGCCGTTCACCACCGCGCGCACCGTGTAGTCGGCCGAGTCCGGGGCGCCGGCGTCCACGTAGTTCGTCGAGGTGGTCAGGGGCGAGGAGTTGAGTCTGGTGCCGCCACGGTAGACGTTGAAGGCCACGTCGTTCGGGTCAGTGGCCAGCCACCGCCACGAGACCAGGTTCCCGCTGCCGGTGTGGACGCTGGTCAGGCCCCGATCGAGGCGTTCCACCTGCCGCGCGGTCGCGGCGTGCGCGGTCTGTGGCAGTCCGGTGAGTGCGGCGAGGGACAGTGCGGTGGCGGCCGTCAAGCCGCCGAACAGCCGTTTGCTCGACCGGCGTTGGTATCGCCATGGAGGCGATGCGGTGCGCGGATGCCGGTGCGGGTCGGCCACGATGACCTCCGATGTGTGGGGGTGGTGCGAAGATCGCGGAGACAGCGCTCCGACCACAGCGTGGGAACGCTCCCATTCGCTGCGAGGGTAGAAATTCGCTGATAGCCCGTCAAGCATGCTGTTGGCTTTTCCTGTTCGAGCGTGTTCGAGCGCGAGCCGACGAGATGCCCGTGCGCAGCCTCGTCCCCGTCGCTACCTTCCTCCTGAAAGAGCACTTGAACTGGTATGACTCCCGTCGTTTCAGACAGCTCACACAGCCGAGGCACGGCGAGCACCCGCCCACAGGATCGCACTGCTTCTTCCATGGATTGGTGAGCAACGGTTGACAGCTTCGTGCCCGATCGAGAAGCTGCGTGATGCACCTCCGGTTCGTTGTGATGCGATTGCGCACTTCCGTCGCAACAGCTCTGTGATCGTTCACAGGTCCGATCTGGAGGAGCGGCCCTGGCATGCCAAGGCCGCCCTCTTCGACATGTGCCACTCGTCAGCACTCCTGCCTTGGATGTCGCCGCACCGAGGGAGGCAGCATCGGCCGGATCGCACGCGGCTACACCAACTCCTGCGGCTTGAGCGTCAGTTGTCCCCCTCACTCGCCTTGCCTCCGAGAGTCCCTTTCTCGCTGACCCGCTCTCCGCCGACCGCGACGTCTCACCCACGGCCGACGGAAGGAAAGGACCGACCATGTCCCCGCAACCCCCCACACCAGTTGCCGGGCGCCTCAGCCGGCGAACCCTGCTCAGGGCCACCACCGCGACCGCCGGGGCGATCGCCACCGCCGTCGCGTTCGCCGAACTCGACACGCCTGCCGAGGCCGCGGCGAGCTTCGTCAAGGGCGTCGACATCAGCTGGGCACCTCAGATGGAGGCGCGCGGCTATTCCTGGAAGAACGCCGGCGGGCAGACCCAGGACCTGCCGACGATCCTCAAGGGGTACGGCATCACCGCCGTACGCCTGCGCACCTTCGTCAACCCGTCCAACGACCCGGCCAACGGGCACTGCAGCATCAATGAGGTGGCCGCCTTCGCCAAGCGGGTCAAGGCCGCCGGGATGTCGATCATGCTCGACTACATGTTCGGCGACACCTGGAACTCCGTCGGCGTGCAGAACCCGCCCGCGGCCTGGCGGAGCATGAGCTACAGCCAGATGCGTACCGCGATGGGCACGTACGTGAACCAGACCATGACGGTCATGAGGAACAACGACGTGCTGCCCACCTGGGTGCAGATCGGCAACGAGATCAACAGCGGGATCTGCCGCCCGGTCGGCAGCGTCTCCAACGGGGCGCAGATGACGGGGCTGCTCAATGCCGCATACGACCAGGTCAAGGCGGTGTCACCGAACTCGACCGTGTGTATCCACCTGGCCCAGCCGCAGAAGTACGACGCGATGACGACGTTCTTCAGCCGCTTCGCGGCAAGCGGCGGCAAGTGGGACATGTCGGTGTTCTCGTCCTACGGCAGCGCCGACCTCGCGGCCGGGATCGTGACGAACATGAAGAAGATCTCCGACGCCTACGGCAAACCGTTCCTGCAGAGCGAGTTCGGCGGTCGGGTGGACCGCGCCTCCTCCACCCAGGCCTCGCTGGTCGCCTACATCAAGGCCCTCAAAGCCAACGGCGGGCAGGGCATCTTCTACTGGGAGCCGGAGTGCATGTCCCCGTTCACGGGCTACAACATGGGCGCCTGGGACTCCTCCAGCAAGCGGCCTACCGCCGTCATGAACGGCTTCACCCAGGCCTGAGCAACGGGCCATGGACCTCAACCCGGGCAACTCTCCGGCCAAGGACTGGGATTGGTGATTGTAATGAGCATGACATTACGCCTCGAAGGGCACGGGGTCAGGCTGGGAGCAGTGGGTCTGCTGACCCTTGCGACGTTGGTCGGCACCGGTGCGGCGCATGCGGATGCCGCCACGCGGGCACTGCCGGCCGGTTGTTCCGGCACCGCGCCGATCAAGTGTCACTACGCGGTCTCACCCGGCAACTACGACGTGACGGTCTCCATCGGTGGTGCCCCTGCCGCCGAGACCGACATGTGGGTGGAGGCCCGGCGCCTGACGCTTCCGGCGACGAAGACGGCGGCCGGTGCCGCCGCCACGTACTCCTTCACGGTCAACGTGCGACAGCCGGAGGGGCAGCCCACCGGCCAGGGCGGCACCGGAAACCCCGGTCTGGACATCCGGTTCTCGGGGACCAACCCGCAGGTCTCGGCCGTCTCGGTGAAACCGGCGACCCAGCCGCTGGTCGCCTACCTGGCCGGCGACTCGACCGTGTGCGACCAGCCCGTGGCCCCGTACACGGGCTGGGGCCAGATGATCACGCCGGCGGTGGGCCCCGGAGCGTCCGTCGCCAACTACGCAGACTCGGGGGAGAGTTCGGGCAGCTTCCTGAGGAACTCGGCGCTCTTCCCGGCGCTGCTGCCGAAGGTCAAGGCAAACGACGCGGTGTTCATCCAGTTCGGGCACAACGACAAGCAGACCAGCGCGTCGGCCTTCCGGAGCAATCTCACCTCCATGATCACGCAGGTCCGTGCGAAGGGCGGTGTCCCCGTCCTGGTGACGCCGCCGGTCCGCCGGCTGTTCGACGGCAACCGGCTCACGTCAACGGCCCTGCACGTCAACGGCGTCGGCGTGAACCTGCCCGCCGAGATGCGCTCGGTCGGGACGGCCCAGAGCGTTCCGGTGATCGATCTGACCGCCAAGAGCAAGGCGCTCGTCGAGTCCCTCGGCCCGTCTGCCTCCGCGCAGCTCTTCCTGCGCTCCTCCGTCGACGGTGTCACGGACAACACCCACTTCTCGCAGTACGGGGCGAGCCAGATGGGCGGGCTGGTGCTCCAGAGCATCCGCGAGCAGCGCCTGCCCCTGGCCGCGTACCTGCGCTGACCGAACGCCCGGCGCCAGTCCCAAGGAGGGACCCGTTGAGGAACTTACGGATTCTCATCACGACCGCGCTGATGATCGCCTTGTCGAGCGTCGGTGTCAGCGCCGCATCCGCGGCGGACCCCGTCGCCACGAACTGCACCAGCGCCTCCCATGCCCAGGCCCAGGCGGCCCCGGCCCCAGCCGCACGGACGGTCGCCGCACCGGTCACCGTGTGGCTGGCCGGCGACTCCACCATGGCCAACCCGAGTTCCGGCCGTTGTCCGGTCGGCTGGGGCAGCCAGTTCGACGCTCTGTTCAACAGTGACGTGACCGTCAAGAACCAGGCCGTGGGCGGCCGGAGCATCCAGACCTGGCTGTACGAGGGGAACGTGAGCAGCACCAAGGGCTCGGACGGTGAGTGCCGCCTCACGTCCACCACGTACTCGTCCCGCTGGCAGGCGATGCTGAACTCGACCACCGGAATGAAGGCCGGTGACTACCTGTTCATCCAGTTCGGCATCAACGACTCCTCCTCGACCTGCCCCCGGCACGTCGGCCCGGCCCGGTACCAACAGCTGATGACCATGATGGCGCAGGCCGCCCTGGCCCGGGGCGCACACCCGGTGCTGCTCACCCCGGTGGCCGCCATCACCTGCTCCGGCGGCACGGCGACCAAGAACCGCGGCTTCGTCAACGAGACCTTCGCCGCCGGATCCGCCACCAGGGCGCCCGTCATCGACCTGCAGACGCTCAGTGTCTCGCTCTACAACAGTCTGCACTTCTGCCCGAACAACGGCGACTACTCAGGCAGCGGTCCCCTGGGCACCTTCTTCTGCAACGACCACACCCACTTCGACACCTACGGCGCCCAGCGCGTCGCAGGGCTCGTCGCCGGAGACGTGCGCCGCCAGAACCTCCCGCTCGCCGCGTATCTCAAGTAGCACGCGGCGGTGGGCGCGAACCGAGGCCGGTCGGTTCACGGGTGGCCTCAACGACGGCGGTGCCGCAGACCGAGGACGCAGTCGTCCCTACCCGACGGTGGCGTGCGGAAGCGGCTTGGCTCCGACCGGGCCGCGGCGTGCGACGAAGGCGGAGGCGGAGGGTACGACCGGCGAAGCGGCCTCCTCCTCGGCACGCCCACCCGCACAACCTGTGTCCACTGATCGTGATGACCGACACGGGCAAGGTGACACTGCAGGTGGCCTTGCAGCAGCTGAACGGCGTCTACACCAACGACAAGTCGATGGTGTAGACGCCGGAGCGCTCATGTCGGTGATCCCGCTGATCGGGATCTTCCTGCTCGGCTCGCGCCACTTCATCGCCAACCTGGCCGCCGGCGCCATGAAGTTCTGAAGCAGCACGCGCGTGGTCCCACTTTCGAAAAGCAGCTCTCGCACCTGCGCTGAGTTCTTCTGGCAGGCACGAGTCCTGCGGCCGCACGGGAAATCACCTGACTCGGGAGATGACGCTGTGAGAACCGCGAAGTTCGGCACCCCTGCCCTCCTGCTCTCGGTGGTCACCGCGAGTTCCATCGCCATGATCCCCGGCCCGGAGTCCGCGAGCGCCGCGGCGGCCGGAAACACCTACTACGTCGCCCCGAACGGGAACGACGGAGCGGCAGGTACGCAGGCCGCTCCGTGGGCATCGATCGCCCGTGCACAGGCCGTCGCCACGGCGGGCGACACCGTCTACTTCCGGGGCGGCACCTACGCCTACACCCGCGCGAACAGCGCCTGTTCGAGCCAGACCGCCAAGGTCGACGCGATCACCCTGAACAAGAGCGGCAGCTCGGGCAACCCGATCCGGTACTGGGCCCAGCCGGGCGAGAAACCGGTCTTCGACTTCTCGCGGATGACGGACAACTGCCGCATCAAGGGCTTCGACGTCACCGGCAGCTGGATCCACCTCAAAGGACTGGAAGTCAAGGGCGTGCCCCAGAACAACAACCGCAACGCCGAGTCCTGGGGGATCTGGGTTTCCGGCAGCAACGACGTCTTCGAGCAGATCAACACCCACCACCACATGGGTACCGGCCTGTTCATCAGCGGCGGGGGCGGCAACCTCGTCCTCAACTCGGACGCGCATGACAACTACGACCTGCGCAGCAACGACGGGCCCGGCGAGAACGCCGACGGGTTCGGTTCGCACTACACGCCGGCCGGCCGCCCCGCGAACGTGTTCCGGGGTTGCCGTGCGTGGTGGAACGCCGATGACGGGTTCGACCTCATCTCCACCTACTCGCCCGTGATCATCGAGAACTCGTGGGTCTGGCGCAACGGGTACGTGCCGGGGACGACGACGCCCTCCGGCAACGGAGCCGGCTTCAAGTCGGGCGGCTACGGGGGCGACTACGAGGCCAACGCGCCCAAGCACACCGTTCGCTCCTCGGTGGCGTTCCTCAACAGGGCGGCCGGTTTCTACGCCAACCACCACCCGGTGGCCAACGACTTCTTCAACAACACCGGCTACGGAAACCACCCCAACTTCAACATGCTGGGAATCGACTCGCGCGGCGCCGCCGTCGGCCGGGGCACCCTGCGCAACAACATCGCCTACACCGGAACGGCGACATCCAACATGAGCGGCACGAGCGCCGCGTACAACACCTGGAACCTCGGCGTCCCCCTGTCGGACTCCCAGTTCCGGAGTGTGTCGACGTCCGGCTGGGACGCGCCCCGCCAGACCGACGGGAGTCTGCCCGTGCTGCCCCACCTGCGTCTCGCGGCGAACAGTGCCCTGATCGACAAGGGCACCGACGTGGGACTGCCCTTTGACGGAAGTGCGCCGGATCTCGGCGCCTTTGAGAATGACGGAAGGTGATCCTCTTGAGGCAAAGATCGCGTCTCGTCTCGAAGTACTGGAAGTTAGCCGCCGCCACTGTGTTGTCCGTGGCGTTGGCGGCGCCGCTGTCGGCGAGCACCGCCGCGGCGGAGACACCCGCAACGCAGAGACAGGCGACGGACCTCCAGGACCACGGGGCGGCGGCTGGACCGGTGGTGGATCGCGGCCTCGAGTACCTGGTGTCCGACTACCAGACGCGCACTCCGACGAAATACACGGCTGACTCCTGGAAGCCCTTCGCCAAGGCGTTGACCGCCGCGGCCGAGGTCGCCGACGACTCCTCGGCCACCACGTCGGATGTCACCGACGCGAAGACGGCACTGATGACCGCCGCCGCCGATCTGCAGGCCGCCGACGAGGGCACGTTCCAGACCATCACGAACAACACCTTCTGGAACGACACCAGCGGCAACCCCATCTATTCGCAGGGCGGCGGGGTCTTCAAGTTCGGCGACACCTACTACTGGTACGGCGTGCACTACACCGGCGCCGAGCTCTACCGGGCCAATCCGACGAAGAAGTACGACGGCAACGTCAGCTTCGTCTCGGTCCCCGTGTACTCCTCGAAGGACCTGGTGAACTGGAAGTTCGAGAACAACGTCGCGACGCGCTCGACCAAGATCAACAACGGGGCCACCCTCGGTCAGGCGGGATGGGTCGGGCGGCTCGGGGTCTCGTACAACGAGAACACCGGAAAGTACGTGCTCGCGACCCAGGCCTACGTCGGAGGCAGCCACGGTGTCCTGCTGCTGCAGGGCGACTCACCCATCGACACCTTCGACTACGGCTACTTCCAGACCCAGATCACCAACTCGCCGACGACCGGCACGGGGGACCAGACCGTCTTCACCGACGAGGATGGCAAGGACTACCTGATCTTCTCCAACCGCGAAGGACGGTCGCGCGGCTTCGTGGCCAAGTTCCGGGAGTCCGACTCGCTGCGGATCGAGCCGGCCGTGCAGATCCGCAGCGGTGCCGGTCGCGAGGGCAACGCGATGTTCAAGCTCGACGGCAGGTACTACCACGCGGCGTCGGACCTGCACGGCTGGAACACCTCTGTCAACTACGTCAATGAGTCGACCAGCAGCAACGTCCAGGGCTCGTACAGCAGCGAGTACGTCCTTGCCGGCACTGAGATGGACTACAGCCACGTGACCCAGACCGGGTTCTTCGTGACGGTCAAGGGCACCAAGCAGAACACGGTGCTCTACGCCGGCGACCGCTGGGCGGACTTCGCCTGGAACGGCATCGGGTACAACCAATGGGTGCCGATCACCAAGACCGGCGCACGGCCGCAGTTCCACTCGGTGAGCCAGTGGCAGTTCAACGCCACGACCGGGGAGTGGCGCGTCGGGCCGGCGAACAACTACATCCTCAACCCCGACATCCAGGCCGACCGCGTCATCGTCTCCAGCGTGCGGGGATGGCGGAACCTCGGCGGTTCGGTGACCAACGTCAACGGTGGTGTGAACGGGTCTCGCTTCGCCCTCCAGATGAGCAACAGCGGCGGCGTCGAGCAGCGGATCGAGTCGGTGCCCGCAGGCACCTACACCCTGTCCCTGCACGCTCGGGGTAGTGCCGGGCAGGTCGTGATCACCGGCGCCAACGGCAGCCAACGCACCCTCGGCATCCCGTCGTCGAGCGGCTGGGCCAAGCGCGAGCTCACCGGCATCGAGCTGCCCGGCGGGGCCGCCACCGTCAGCGTGCGGGCGTCGGGTTCGGGCGGCGTAATCGTCGACCAGCTCTCACTCGTCAAGACCTCTGCCAGCACACCAGCACCTCCGGGGCGTTACGAGGCGGAGACCGCTCCGGCTCAGTGCCGGGGCACGATCGACTCCAATCAAGCCGGCTATTCCGGCAGCGGGTTCTGCAACGGCGACCCCGCTGTGGGGGCCTTCGCGGAGTTCACCGTGAACTCCGAGACCGCCCGTACGGCGACGCTGGGGATCCGGTTCGCCAATGGCGCCACCACCGGTGCGAGGTCGGCGAACCTCGTCGTCAACGGAGCCACGGCAGGGGCGCTTTCGTTCGAGTCCACCGGTGCGTGGACGACGTGGACGACCAAGACCGTGACGGTCCCGTTGAACGCCGGCAGCAACTCCATCCGGCTGGATCCGACCACGGCCGCCGGACTGCCCAACGTCGACTGCCTCGATGTCGGCTGACTGACATCCCGTGCTCTGCCGGTCTCTGCGACCGGCAGAGCGTAGGGAACAGCCCGTGCCGCCCGTACGTGACATCGTCAGGAGAAGGACATGCGCAGAACGCGTCTGCCCCGCGCCATCGCGGTCACGGCGACGTTGGTCACCATGGTGTCCGCGAATCTACTCATGGTGCCCGAGTCGGCCCACGCGACCTTCGGAACCGCGGACATCAAGCCGATCGAGAGCAATATCGCTGCCAAGCCCTGGGCCTCGGCGACGGCCGCCTCCGGCTCGTCCAGCGCCCGTCTGGCCTTCGACGGCGACCCGGCGACGTCCTGGCGCCCGGATCGTGCCGGCGCCCGTCAGTGGCTCACCGTCGACCTCGGTGGAACCTACGACAACCTGCGTAAGGTCAAGGTGCTCTTCCCGGACCGTGGCGTGGCCCACCGGTACGTCGTCGAGGCTTCAGCCGACGGCCGCCGGTGGAAGCCCATCGCCGACAGATCCCACAACCGGGCCGTGTCGCGAGGGGAAGTGCACCTGTTCACCCGGCCGGGAACGCGCTTCGTCCGGCTGACGTTCACAGGGGGGCCGGGCCGGGCCCGGGCAGGTGTCAGCGAGCTCCAGGTCTTCAACTACCTGCGCGACGACCTCACCCTCGGCGCCGATCTGTCCTGGATGGACGACGTCCAGGACCAGCAGTACTGGGTCGACCCCCAGGCCGAAGACCGCGGCGCCGGGCCACACCTGCTCGACGTGGCCAAGGACCGTGGCATCGAGTACAGCCGGCTGCGGATATTCAACGAGCCGCGCAGCGAGAGCACCGGTCAACCGACGCCGATACCGCGCCAGGGGCCGGAGCGCTCGCTGGCCTCAGCCAAGTTGATCAAGCAGCGGGGCATGGGCCTGGGGATCGACTTCCACTACGCGGACTCGTGGGCGGACCCGAGCAAGCAACCAAAGCCACGCGCCTGGGCCGAGCTGGAGTTCGCGGACCTCTCCAAGGCCGTGTACGGCTTCACCGCCGACTATCTGAAGCGGTTGATCCGACAGGGCACCACACCAGAGAAGGTGGCCGTCGGCAACGAGATCATCAACGGGTTCATGTACGGCAGCGAGGCGGCCCAGATCGGCACGACGAATCCGCCGTACTTCGTCGACCAGGCCGATATCTACCAGTCCAAGCCCGGCGGTGGCCTGCTGTGGAAGTACTGGCGGTCAACCGACCCGGCGGAGCAACGGCTCTACGACCAGTCGTGGGACCGGTTCACCACCCTGGCCGCGGCCGGGATCAAGGCCGTCCGCGACGCGTCACCGACATCCAAGGTCGAGATACACGTGATCGTCGACAAGGACAAGCTCGCCAAAACCATGGAGTTCTGGCACCAGTTCCTCACCCGGGTGAAGGTGAAGGGGCAGAACCCCGATGTGCTGGCCATCTCGTACTACCCGGAATGGCACGGTACGCCCGAAGCGCTGGATCTCAACCTGAACACCATGGCCACCGCACACCCCGGCTACGAAGTCGACATCGCCGAGACCGCCTACCCCGCCTCCGGCGGCGATGGCTCGCCGTTGCCCAACTCGCCGTACCCACGAACCGTTCAAGGGCAGGCCGACGCGGTCCGCAGGGTGTTCCAGGCCGCCAACGACGTCGTCGACAACCGAGGTTCAGGGGCACTGGTGTGGGAGCCGGCCGGCTATCAGCCCATGTTCCGGGCCGTGCCCGGACTGGCGAACACGTGGGAGCCGCATGCGTCCATCAACGTCTTCAACGCCAGCCGCGCCAAGCACATCCTCCAGGACACCGTCTACACCGGCACCACGGTGGGGGCCGCCCCGAAGCTGCCCTCCTCCATCCGTATGCTCACCACCGCCAGCAACACGATCACCCGTGTCCCCGTCCGCTGGCAGCCGTTGCCACCTGGCGCGACCGACAGGCCGGGTGAGGTGACAGTCACCGGGACGACCCTCACAGGCCCGGTCACGGCGGTCATCGACGTCATGCCTAGCCACGGCGAATACGACATGACCACCTCATAACCTGCTTCACCGAGGCCACACCGCCGAGACCACGACGGCACCGGCGACATCATCACCGCTTCACAGCAGTGCTCCGCTCACTCGGTGGCCGACGGCAACAGCTGCCGAAGCGCCTGGGAGAACCAGGCCCTGGGCGACGGGACGGCCACACTCACCCCGACATCTGGTGCACCCGACCAACCACACGCCGGTCCTGCCGCCCCTCGCGGCTGGCCGGAGCACCCACACCCCCTGTTGCGCCGTGCGCCCCGTCGACCTGTCGGCCTCTGTGTCGACGGGACGCACCCGGCAACGGGACCAACCGAACGCCAAACCCCCCACCCATCCCCGCACCCAAGGAGTCACCATGACCCTGCGACGACGGACATTCCTCAGCATGACCGCGGCCGGAGCGACGGGCGTGGGCCTGTCCCTGCTCGGGGCAGGACAGGCACCAGCCGCCGCCGCGCCACTGGACACCGCGCCGACCACGCCGTTCGCGGTCGGCGTGCGCCGGTACAACTGGACCCGTGGCAGCCGCCCGTGCACCACGTACGTCTACTACCCGGCCACCGGCACCGCCGGCGGCAGTCCGGTGACGGACGCCCCGGTCGCCGCCGGGCTCTTCCCCGTCTACAACTTCACCCACGGCTACGGGAGCAGCCCGCAGAACTCCCTGTTCATCATCCGGGCCCTGGCCTCGGCGGGCTTCATCGTCCCCGCCCCGCACTTCAACCACAACTTCGACGACGTCAACAACGGCAACACGTCCAAGGACGTCTCGCAGATCCTCACCAACACCCTCGCGCTCAACGCGAGCGGACCCCTGGCCGGGCACATCAACACCGGCATCGGCGTCGGCGTCTCGGGCCACTCCCTGGGCGGCATGGTCACCCACGGTCTGCTGACCTCCTGGCCCGACAGCCGGATCAAGTCCGCCAACCCCCAGTCCTGCGTGGACATGGGCAACCCGTCCGGTTCGGTCTCGGCCAAGGTCCTGTTCGTCCACGGCGACCGGGACTCGACCACGTCGTACTCCTCGGCCCGGCAGGCGTACGCGGAGATCACCTGGCCCAAGGCGTTCCTCACCTTCGGCGGCGGCAGCCACACCAGCTTCTGGAGCGACCAGCGCTTCCCCAGGACCGTCGTCGACTGGGCCCGCTGGACCATGTACGGCGACACCGCCGCACGGGACCGCCTCCCGGCCGACGCGTCCGGGTCCAACACCAGGTGGGAAGCCCAGCTGGGCGACTCCCCCGGCGGCCCGGGCCTCTACACCCTGCTGGCCCAGCACAGCGGCAAGGCCGCCGAGATCAACGGGGCCTCCACCGCCGTCGGCGCACAACTCGTCCAGCGGACCACCAACAGTCGCCCCAACCAGCAATTCGAGTTCGTCGACGCCGGCGACGGTCACATCCGTGTCAAGGCACTGCACAGTGGCCTGTTCCTCCAGCCCACGGGCACCGCGACCGGCACGGATATCGTCCAGCAGCCCGACACCAGCGCAACGAGCCAGCAGTGGCGCGTGGTCGACCACGGTAGTGGTGTGATCAGCCTCGTCAACCGGGAGTCCGGCCTGGCGATGGATGTCTGGGAGTACTCCACCGCCGACGGCGCCCGCATCTCCCAGTACACCTACAGCGGCAACCCCAACCAGCGCTTCACCCGCCGCCGCGTCTGACCGGGTCCTGTCGGGGCACCGCTCGGGCAACAGGGCGGGCGGTGCCCCGACATGGCGCCGACAGTCCTTCGCAACTGACCAAGGGGTGCACAGCCGTCAGACTCGACGCCCGAGCGTGCGCAGGGAAAGGTCCGCCAACTGGCCCTGCCGAAGCCTACGGACGTGCCCACGCGTGATCAAGCGAACGGCGAGTCCGAGGAGGGCCTCGTGGATGTCGTCGCGTCCCTCCCATCGAGGTCCGCCGTCAGACCGGCAACACCAAGACGATGATCTTCGCCCCGTCCTTCGTCGTACGGTACCTGAGCCAGTTCCTCGGCGTGATCGTCCAGCTGCGCAACTACAGCCACGACTGCCTCAAGACCGGCCCGGCCCTGTTCGAGGACGTGGTGCGGGGATGGGCTCGTCGCGTCCGCGACCACGGAACGGGCTTCCCGCCCGACCTCTTCGCGGTCCTCCACACCTCAGGCCCTCAGCGCTTCCGTACCCCGCGCCGGGGACCGGGACCGGCTTGGACCTGACGATCGTGGTCGCCAGGCACGCCTTCTGGGCGCCCACCTGACCTTCCCCAATCGTCCGGAGGCGGGTGCGGGGGCGGGCGCGGCGAGCCCTCGCGCCTCAAGCTGCTCACCACGTCTGAATCAGCGGCTTCCGCTCCGCCCACGGGGTGGCACCCCATTCTTCGCCACCGCGTCTGCTGCGATCGCAGTAGGCGCAAGTGTCTGCGAACGGCGAATGACGAGAGGCCGGAGAACTGCGAGCGTGAGAGTGGGCCGTGATCACCGGCCCGGTCGCATGGCATTTTCTGGAAAGGCACGTCGATGTCCCCTCTCGCCCGCTGGTGTCACAGGCACCGGCTCGCCGTCGTCCTGGCCTGGGTGGGCCTGTTGCTCGCCCTGGGGGCCGGGGTCGGCGCCGCCGGCAGCGCCTTCGGCAACAGCCCGACCTCGCAGGACACCGACTCGGCCAAGGCCACGGCCCTGCTGCAGCAGGCCTCCGACAGCGCCGCGGGCAAGAGCGGCCGAGTGGTCTGGCAGGTGGACGGCGGCGAGGTCACCGAGCCCGCCGCCGAGAAGGCGATGACCGGCACGCTCAACGGCATCGCCGACGCACCGGGCGTCGCCGCGGTGACCAGCCCCTACACCCCTGTCGGCAAGGGACAGATCAGCAAGGACGGCGGGACCGCCTACGCGACGGTCGCGTTCGACCAGGACGTCTCGGACGCCCAGATCGACCACGTGAAGGCACTCGCCACCGAACCGGAGACGGGGAGCCTGCATATCGCCCTCAACGGGCAGGCGTTCACCGTCAACCCGGAGCCGAACGCGCTCGCCGACGCCATGGGCATCGTCCTCGCCTTCATCGTGCTGCTCTTCGTCTTCCGGGCTGTCTGGGTGGCGGCGCTCCCCATCATCACGGCCATCATCGGAGTCGGCACCTCCGCGGTCACGGTGATGCTGCTCAGCCACCTCATCACGCTCTCCGACACCACGCTGACCCTCGGCTCACTGATCGGCCTGGGCGTGGGCATCGACTACGCCCTGTTCATCGTCAACCGCCACCGCGCCAACCTGATGTCCGGCATGAGCGTCGCCGAGTCGGTCGCCAAGTCCCTCAACACCTCCGGCCGGGCCGTGGTCTTCGCCGGACTCACCGTCGTCGTCGCGCTGCTCGGCATGCTCACCCTGAACGTCGGCATCATCAACGGCATGGCCATCGGCGCCGCCGTCACCGTGGTGCTGACCGTCCTGGCCGCCATCACCCTGCTGCCGGCGATGCTCGGCCTGATCGGTCCACGCGTCCTCAGCCGCAAGGAGCGCCGCGAGACGGCTGGCGGGACACAGCCGCGTTCCTCGGGCCGCACCGGGGCGTGGGGCCGGTGGGCCGAGCGGGTGCAGGCCAGGCCCAAGACCCTGGGTCTCGTCGCTCTCGCCGTGTTGACGGCGCTCGCGTTCCCGACGCTCTCCCTGCGCCTCGGCGCGTCCGACGACGGCAACCTGCCCACGTCCTCGACGAACCGTCAGGCGTACGACATGATCGCCGACGGCTTCGGCCCCGGCTTCAACGGCCCGCTCGTCCTGGCCGTCCAGGCACCCACCGCCGCCGACAAGGCAGCCGAGGCGAAGCTGGTCACCGCTCTCGGAAAGGTCGACGGTGTCGCCGGTGCCAACGCCGCGCCCATGAAGGACGGGCAGACCGTCGGAGTGGTCTCCGTCGTCCCGACGACCTCTCCGCAGTCCGAAGCCACCTCCGACCTGATCCACCACCTGCGTGACGACGTGATCCCGCAAGCCGAGCAGGGCACGTCGATGAAGGTGTACGTGGGCGGTGTCACCGCGAGCAACGACGACTTCGCGTCGGTCCTGATGGGCAAGCTGCCCTTCTTCGTGCTGGTGATCGCCGCGCTCGGCTTCCTCCTGCTGACCGTCGCCTTCCGCAGCCTGCTCATCCCGGCGGTCGGCGCCGTGCTCAACATCCTCAGCATCGGGGTGGCGTTCGGCGCGATCGTGGTCGTCTTCCAGTACGGCTTCGGTGCCGGACTGCTCGGACTCGGCGCCGGCGGACCGATCGAGTCGTTCGTGCCGATCCTGGTCGTCGGCATCATGTTCGGCCTGTCCATGGACTACCAGGTCTTCCTCGTCAGCCGGATGCGCGAGGAGTGGGCCCACACCGGTGACAGCCACCGCGCGGTCCGGGTCGGGCAGGCCGAGACCGGCAAGGTCATCGCCGTGGCCGCCACCATCATGGTCTGCGTCTTCGGCTCCTTCGTGTTCGGCGGCATGCGGGTGATCTCCGAGTTCGGGGTCAGCCTCGCGGTGGCGGTCGCCGCGGACGCCCTGCTGATCCGCATGATGGTCGTCCCCGCCCTCATGCACCTGTGCGGGAAGGCCAACTGGTGGCTGCCCCGCAGTCTCGACAAGGCACTGCCCAACGTGTCCGTGGAAGGCCCTGCCGACCAGCCGGCGCAGCCGCACGCGGTGCCGGAACGGACGACCGCCGACCTGGCCAACTGACGGTCGGCACGACGGACCGACTTCCCGCGCGCGGGTCGGCGAAAAACGGGATGACCCCGGGGTCCGCCGGCCTGCGCTCCTTAGAGTGAGGGAATGGAACTGCCCATGGTGTGGCGACAGTGGCTGGCTCGTCATGACCGGATCAGAGACGCGCTGCCCGCCGTTCCGCTGATCGTGATCACCGTGGCGGCAACCGCCGTCGGCCCGTCCCACTGGCACGAGCCGCGGTGGGACGAGGTGGTGTGGACGGCGCTGACGTGCGTGCCGCTGGCCTTCCGGAGTCGCCGGCCCCTGGGCGTCGCCCTCTTCACCCTGGCAGGCGACCTCACACTGATGGCCGTCGCCTCGCACATCTCGCCGACACCGGGGGCGAGTCTCGTCGCCCTGTACACCCTCGCCCTCCTCGGCAACCGGCGCACCGCGTGGATCGTCGGTTCCTTGGCGGCCGTGGCGATCACTGGTGTCTACGCCGCGACCCACGCGCAGTCCGTGGTGGGGGGTCCCGGCCTGCTGCGGTTCGACCTCGCGATCGCGGCCACCGCGCTCGGCCGCACCGTCCTCAACCGCCGCCAGAACCTCGCGGCGGCCAGGGAACGCGTGGAACACGCCGAACGCACGCGGGAGGAAGAAGCCCGGCGCCGGGTGACGGAGGAACGCGTGCGCATCGCGCGCGACCTGCACGACGTGGTCACCCACCACATCACCCTGGTCAACGCCCAGGCTGGGGTGGCCCACCACCTCATGCGCGCCAACCCCGAACAGGCCTACGCGGCACTGGCCCACATCAAGGACAACAGCCGCGCCGCGCTCGACGAACTGCGCGCCACCGTCGGTCTGCTGCGTCAGCCCGACGACGCGCCCGGCTCGCGTGCCCCCATCGCGACCCTGGCCGATCTCGACGCCCTGGTCAGCGGGTTCCGGGCGAGCGGCATGCCCGTGTCGGTGGCCCGCACCGGCGATCCGTCGCCAGTGGCACCCGCGACCGAGCTGACCGCCTACCGGATCATCCAGGAAGCGATCACCAACACGCACAAGCACGCCTCCGCGACCCGGGCCGCGGTGGTGCTGGACTACGGGGTGCACTCGCTCCGGATCACCGTCACCGACGACGGGCGGCCAGGCGCGCCCAAGGGCGCGGGAACCGGCCAAGGGCTGATCGGGATGCACGAACGGGCCACCGCCATCGGCGGTACCGTGACCGCTGGGCCGCGGCCCGAGGGGGGCTTCCAGGTCGTCGCCGACCTGCCGCTCTCGCTCGCCCCCGCCACTGTCTGACCCCACGTGAGAAAAGATCACCCATGGCCATTCGCGTCCTGCTCGCCGACGACCAGGCTCTGCTCCGGGGCACGTTCCGGCTCCTCATCGACGCACAGCCGGACATGGAGGTCGTCGGGGAGGCCTCCAACGGGCGGGAGGCGGTACGGCTGGCCCGGTCCGAGCGTGCCGATGTCGTGGTCATGGACATCCGGATGCCCGAGCTGGACGGCATCGAGGCCACCCGGCTGATCGCCCAGGACGAGGACCTGGCCGGAGTCAAGGTCCTCGTGCTGACCACCTTCGAGGAGGACGACCTCGTCGTAGAGGCCCTCCGAGCCGGCGCGAGCGGCTTCCTGGGCAAGGGGGTCGAACCGGCGCAGCTTCTCGACGCCGTCCGGCTCGTGGCCGCCGGCGAGGCGTTGCTCTCCCCCGCAGCCACCAGGGGCCTCATCGCCCGCGTCCTCGCCCAGCCCGCCCCCGGCGACCTCGTCGACCCCCGCAGGCTGGCCACTCTGACTCCCCGGGAACAGGAAGTGCTGACCCTGGTGGGCTCCGGCCTGGCCAACGACGAGATCGCCGAACGCCTCTTCGTCACCCCGGTCACCGTCAAGACCCACGCCAACCGGGCCATGGCCAAGCTCGGCGCCCGCGACCGGGCTCAGCTGGTCGTCATCGCGTACGAGACCGGCTTGGTGCGCGCGGGAGAACGACGGGGCTGAGGTGCGGGCCGGGCATGGCCGACGGCCTGCCCGCACCGCGCGCACGCGGGCCGGTCCGCCGCCAACCACCCGCCCGCCGGCCTCACTTCTGCTGCGCGGCGGCGAGCGCCGCCTCGGCCGCCGCCTGGACGAGGTTGATGGGCTGGAGGGTGATCATCACGTCCGGCGGGGCGTCGGGCGCGGTGATAACGAGGCGGCCGGAGGAGCCGATGTGCAGGTTCATCACCGTGCCGCAGTCGGTCAGCGCCCGCCATACCGGGTCCCAGTAATCGGAGTGGAAGCTCGGGTAGCCGAGCGGGACCGGATTCTCCGGGAAGGTGAGGGCGTGACAGCCCTTCTCGGCCACGCGCCGGATCTCCTGGGCGCACAGCTCGGCGTCCCAGATGGCCGGCAGCGCCATGGGGATGAAGCGGCCGGTGGGTGGCGCACCACTCGTCGATGTGCCAGTCGTTGTAGGCGCGCACCAGGGCCATCGAGAAGTCGGAGTCCTAGGTGGCGAACAGCCGGGCGGAGAAGCCGGGGAAGGAGGGGAAGTTCAGCTGGGCGAGGACACCGCCGGCGTTCATGTCGGCGACGCGTTCGTCGACGTCGTAGCAGCCGGGCCGGATCTCGTCCAGGCCCTGCGGCTCCATGCCGTACTCCTCCTTGGGACGGCCCGCGACCGCGTTGAGCGCGGCGTTGCCTATTCGCGGGTGGACGCCGGTGGTGTCCCGGCCGCCGAGCAGCAACCGGCCGGCGCTGGGCGGGTGCACCCCGGCGGCGACCGACAGCAGGGTGGTCTTGCCGGCGCCGTTGGGACCGAGGAGGGCCACAACCCGGCCCTCCTCGACGGCCAGATCGACACCGTGCAGGACGGTGATGCCGCCGTGGGCGGCGCGGATGCCGTCCAGCTCCAGCAGGGGTCCGCTCATGGCCGTGCCTGCCCCAGGTAGGCGGCGAGGACCGTCTCGTCGGTCTGCACCCGGGCGGGCGGGCCGCTGGCCACGACGGAGCCGAGGTCGAGGACGTGCACCTCGTCGCAGACACTCATCACCAGGCTCATGTCGTGCTCGACGAGCAGGACGGCCGTGCCCTCGTCGGCGAGGGAGCGCAGCAGCGCGGCGAACCGCTGTGTCTCTTCCGCGTCCTGGCCGGCGGCCGGTTCGTCGAGGAGCAGGACGCGCGGGCCGAGGACGAGGGCGCGGCCGACCTCGACCAGGCGGGTCAGGCCGGTGGGGAGCGCGTCGGCCGGGTCGTGGGCCACGCCGGTGAGGCCGAGCCGTGCCAGTACGGCGTCGGCCGTGCGGGCGGCGTGGCGGCGCCCCGGGCCGAGTTCGGCGGCGACGAGGAGGTTGTCGCGCACGGAGAGGCGGCCGAAGAGCTCCAGGTGACGAAGCCCCGCCTCACCGGGAGACGGGGCCGCGGCGGTCAGCGGGTGCTGTACGGATTGCGCAGCGGCTTCGTGATCGTCTTCATCTTTGCCTTCACCGGGTCCATGGCGGGGCCGGCGGTGTAAAAGCGTCCGCGGGCCTGCCCATGCGAGCGTAGCCATCCCGTGCGCACCATGGCCTTCATGTCGCGCATCGCCGTATCCGAGCTCAGGTCCGCGTCCCGCTGGTACATCGTCCGGCGCACCTTCCCTCCGGCGAGGGCGGGCATCAGGGCGAAGGCCATGCGCTCGTCAAGGCCGGATGTCTCCATCTGATCGACGAGCAGGAGCCAGGCGTCACGGAAGAACTCGATGCGCCGCTTCGCCGTCTGCGCCTGCATGTGGTGGGCGCCGAGACAGAATCTGATCCACGGCCCGGCGTCACGCTGAGGGCTCCACACCTCGCCGCCGACATCTTTGAGCATGTCGTAGTAGCGATAGGTGTTCTGACCGCGCCCGAGCCATTCCTCGATCGAGGAGAACTCCGAAGGCATCAGCGCCTCCCGCGAGAACACCAGCGTCGACAAGGCCCGGGATGTTCGGCCGTTGCCGTCGGCCCATGGGTGGATCTTCACGAGGTTCAGGTGGGCCATGGAGGCGCGAACGTGCACGGGCGAGTCGAGGTCGCCCTCGTTCAGCCACGCGACCAGCTCCGCCATGAGCCCGGGGACCGACTCGTAGTCGGGCCCCGTGTAGTCCATGACCATGGGGTCATCGGGGCTCGTGATGTAGACAGGGCCCTTGCGGAGCCGGCCGGGCCGCTTATCGGGGTGATGCTCCTGGATCATGAAGTGGAGACCGTTGAGGAGCCCCAGGTCGTAGCGGAATCCCTCCCCGGCGTCTGAGAGACCCTGGATGTAGGTCATAGCCCGCTGATAGCCCTCCACCTCCCTGCGGGTCTCGTCGCTGGCCTCCAAAGGATCCTCGCCGGACATCAGGGCCTCGACATCGTCCACCGACGCGGCGTAGCCCTCAATCGTGTTCGACCCGGCGATATTGCGTGCCGTGAGGTTCCGGCGGAGCTGCTTGGTCCAACGCACAGTGGGCCGTAGGAAGTGGCGGAGGTCTTCGCGCAGGGTCTCGATCTCAGCGAGAACCCGCTCGTCCTCGTCGGTCAGGGCGGGAGTCTGGAACAACATACAATGATGCAACCAAAAAGGTTGGATGGCCGCAAGATGGCGCGCGTCACCAGTGCGGCCGCGGGCCGAAGCCGGTGGCTCTGCCCCTCTTCCTGGCCCGCGGATATGCCCTCGCACGGCTCGGTCTCCCGCCGCCCTGCGCCTGCCGAAAAACTCATCCGTCCTGGTGGGGGCTGTGGTGTACGGGTGGTGTCGAGCGCGGGCGCTCGGGCGGGCGCTCTGGGCACCTGGTGAGTGCCCCGGCAGGAAGATCTGTCGTGCTGCTTCGACTTGCCTATCTGGGTGTGGCGAACGTGTTCGCCCTGCTGCGCCTGCTGCTGATGAATGACCATGGCAAGGACAGGGAGATCCTCGCGCTGCGTCATCAGAATCGCGGTACTGGAACGCCAAATCGACGGCCCGAGCGTGGGGAATTACCTGATCGTCGACACGGGCGTTCCTGGCGGCGCTGCTCCAGGGTCTGTCTCCCGAGGTGCTGCGTCGGATGCGCTGCTGGTGAGGCCCGACACCGTGCTGCGTTGGCACCACGACATAGTCGCCCGCCGCCACGCCGCCCGGTCCCGGCCGAAACGCGGGAGCCGACCGCGCACCGTGCGCTCCATCCGCGCCCTGGTCCTGCGCCTGGCCCGCGAGAACCCGACCTGGGGCTACCGGCGCCTGCACGGTGAACTGCTCGTCCTCGGCGTGAGAGTGGCCGCCTCCACGGTCTGGGAGATCCTCAAGACGCCGGGATCCCGCCGGCACCCGAGCGGACGTCCAGTACCTGGGCGGACTTCCTGCGCTCCCAGGCCGATGCCCTGCTGGCGTGTGACTTCTTCGAGACCATCACTCTGTCCGGGACGCGGCTGTACGTGTTCGCCGTGCTCGGGCCGGGCAGCCGGCGCATACGGGTCCTGGACGCCACCGCACACCCAACCGCCTCCTGGGTGACACAGGCCGAGAAGAACGTCGTCATGGGCCACGAGGCCGTCGGCGTGGAAGGTCTCTACTCGCACGTCACCCTGACCATGGAACAGGAGATTGCCGATTCGCTGCAAACCCGGTGGCTGCGGCTTCGCGGCCAGCGAGGGAGAGCACTGGAAAGTGCCATCTCCCACTGCTCTCGCATTCGATCTTGAAGAGTGGTGGAAAACAGCAGGTCAAGTCCGCTCGGTCAAAGTCGTCATAAGTTCGTTCATGAAGTTCATCAGCACCAAGTCGTTCATGCCGTTCGTCTACTACCGCGTCGTCCTCGGCATCGTCATCATCGCCCTGGTCGCGACGGGCGCGCTCAGCCCGCATGCGGCGGAGTCGGCGGGCTGACCCCCTCCGTCCCCGCCGCTCCCCGCCGAACTCACCGAACTCACCGAACTCACCGACGAGCCGCACCGGCTGATCGATCAGCCGTGACCAACCCCATATCGGCGCGCGTAGCCGTCCGGTAGCGCAGTGTCAGTGCTTCCGCCTAGGCTTGGCCCATGTCCCCCAATTCTGTGACCTCTGGTTCCGTGCGGTCTGCTGCCGAGTTAAACGAGCAGATCCGGGCCCTTTGGCTGCGCGCGGGCGGCTCGTTGTCGGCCCAGGAGCGGGCGGAGTACGAACTGCTGGTGGTGGAGTGGGCCGCGGCGATCCGCGGCGAGGTGGTCACGGCCGCCTGAGCCACGCCTCCGCGCACCGGGCACGTTCGGGCCTGCCCCTGATCCATGACCGGTCGGCGATTCCGAGCGGCTTCACCTGCTCCCGTCACCGGCCAGAAAAGCCCCCAGGCTGTCGAGGAGCATCGTGCTGCCCTGCTCGGCCATGGCGCATTCCTCGGCGGTGTCGCAGGTCTGGTGGAGCACGATCCGCGTGTGACGATCGTCCTGTTCGTCGAGTTCCATCGTCATGGCCGCGGGCGCGGACTTGCCGGGTACGTCCATGCCGACCACCAGGCGACGGTTCTCGACGACCTCGAGATAGGAGCCGGTCAGCGGGAACTGTCCGCCGTCGGGTGTGGCCATCGTGGCCTTCCACGCTCCGCCCGGCCGTACGTCCATCTCGACGGACCCGGCAACGGCGTAGGCCCACTGGGCGTACTGCTCGGGCGTGGTCCACGCCTGCCACACCTTCACCACGGGGGCGTCGAGGGTTCGGGCCAGCTTGTAGGAGAAGCCGTTGGCCGGGGTGATCTGCTCGGTACTCATGCTTCGTCTCCTCGTTCGGATGCCTGGTCAGGAAGGTCGCCCTTGTAGACACCCGCGGCCGCGGAAACTCATCGCTCTCACCTACCGCCGCAGATGGCCCGCGCCTCGTCCGCGTACCGCACGGTCGCCTCGCCCGGGAACCCCGGTTGCAGGGAGCGGTGGGGCAGGGGATTCAGGTGCAGGTCCGCACGAGACCGCCTTGATGCTTGGCTCTTTCCGCCGCGGGTCCAACGGAGACTGGGATTTCGTCCTCGGCGGCAAGGGCTGCACGGGCGGCCTGGAGGAACTCGTTCAGGACTTCGGCGTCGAGGTGGAACAGATCGGCCTGAGCCCGGATGCATGCCCGCCGGCGACACGGCGGTGGGCTGTCAGGACTGCTTGACGACACGCGCCGTCCGAGCCAGGCTCCTGCCGCTCAGGCGGTGTGCCGGTCCGTGGAGAGCAGCCAGCGCCAGCGTTGGCGTTCCGTGATGAGGGTGGTGGCCACGAGGAGGGACACGAGGACTGCCGCATAGATGGGCCATGCCAACCATGCGGCGATCGCGGCCGCGGTGAGCTGGAGCAGCACGAGCAGGATGGTGACCGCACCCGGGACAGGGATGATCACCTGCGCCTTGTCTCCCGGAGTGGAGAAGACGGTCGGCAGGCCGATCAGTATCACCACCGCCAGGACGGCGAGCAGCCATGAGTACGTGGACAAGGCCCACGGGGTGGCCACCCAGGCGACGAGTTCCGCGGTGAAGCGCAGGGCGGATGCGATGCGGTCGTCCGGTCGTTCCATGTTCTTCCCCCACCCGTTGTGTCGAACACCAGCGGAGGATCTTATGACGAATCACGCGCCATGTGTGGAGTTCGGCCACACCCCCGTGGCCCTGTACGTCGGCGCGATCCTCAACCACCCCGCCACCACGGCCGTCGTATCGGGTCGACGGACCGAGCCGGAAAGGGGCTACCCCACCGCCTCGTTGCCGCCCTCCCCTTGATCGAGCGTCCCGCCCTCACCTGCCGCCGAGACGCACTCGGACGCCCCTCCATCGCCTCCTGGCTACCAGCACCAACCGCTGCAACCGCGGCCGCTACTGCGGCTCTCTACCGCCGCAGGTGGGTCAGCACCTCGTCCGCCACCGGGTACGGCCGTTCCTCCGGCAACAGCGCGGCCGCACGGTCGAGTTCACCCGCACGCACCCGGGCGTGCACCTCTCTCGCCAGCGGCGTCACGTCCTCGATCCCGACGATCCACTCGTCCGCGTACCGCACGGTCGCCTCCCCCGCGAGCCCCAGTTGCAGGGAGCGGTGGGGCAGGGGATTGAAGTGCAGGTCCCGTTCCGGGTCCCACTGGGCCCTCGCCGGGGATCGCTTCAACTGCCGCTTCCAGTCGGCCTGTTCACCGTGCACATCCGGGACGTGGTGCGAGAGACACGCATTGCGCAGCGCCCACTCGGAGCCGTCGCGGGTGATCTCGACGGCCAGGACGGTCTCCTGGCATCCTTCGCGGCCCAGCCACAGCGGTACATCATCCACAGGAAGCTGGGCTTGATCCATGTCAAGCCGTGTTCACAGACCTTTCAGGGTGCGGTGCACGCTGCGAGATCGATACTGGCGCATGCAACCGTTCGGGCACTACGACCAGGCACGGCCTGGTTACCCTCCAGTCACGTTGACCTGCGGGGATGGACCGATCGAGCTTCCTTTGGTGAGTGGATGTGCGGGACGGCGATTGCTGGCTAGAGTCATCTCGTTACAACTGGTTGTGGGGACAACCAAGTGCCTTTCGGCTGCCAACGTCCCGGGGAGGGCCCGCAGCACATGAGTCGTCGTTCTACTGGTTTTGTCGGTGTCTGGGCTGAAATGCAACGGCAGCAACAGCGCCAACTGGAAGCCGAAACCAGACGGCGGAGACAGCAGGAGCGGGAGGCGCGGGCCTACCAGCGGCGAGCTGCCCAGAGCCACCGCGAGTACCGGCAGGCAGAGGCTCTGCGGCGCACGGAGGAGCTGAACGCGCAGGTTGCGTCCTTGCAAAGTCTTCTTGCCTCGGGTTGCCGGGCGCCGGCCTTCAGGGCCGCCTCCCTCATGCGGCCTGAGGAGGTACAGCCCTTCGCTCCCGGACCGTTGGCACAGCCGGTGCCCATGCCCGATTTCAGCCACTACCAGACCCAGAGCGGTTGGACTGCAAGTCGCCGGGCCCAGGCTCAGGCCGAAGCACGGGCGCGCTTCGAGCGGGACTGGCAGGCTGCCCAAGCCGCGGAGGCCCAGCGACAGCAACAGTTGGCGTCGTACCAGCGGGAGTACCAGCAGTGGGTCGATACTCAGCTGGCTGATGTACGGCGGCACAACACGGGCGTCGTCGCGACAACCGAAGGGGTAAGGCGCCGGGATCCCGATTCCGTGATCGAGTACTTCTCCGCAGCTCTCTACGCCTCGACGGCATGGCCGGAAGGCTTCCCCCGTCAGGTGGCAGCAGCCTACGACCCACAGGCCCGGCAATTGGTCCTGGACTGGGAGTTGCCCGCCTACGGCGTCGTACCGGAGGTCAAGGCCGTTCGGTACATGTCCGGGGTCGACCAGGACAAGGAGACTCCGCGCCCGGTAAGCCAGCGCCGTGCTCTGTACAGGGAGGTCCTGGCTCAGTGCATGCTGCTTGTTCTCCATGAGCTGTTCGCCGCAGATGAGCTGGGTGCGCTTGAGTCGGTGACCTTGAACGGGTTCGTCGACGGGCATGACCCCACGACAGGCAGACCGGGCGAGATCTTCCTCGCAACTGTCATGGCCTCGCGCTCTTCGTTCCGCGACTTGCACCTGGCGCAGGTGGACGCAGGTAGTTGCCTGGCAGACGCACTGCGCGGACAGCTCTCGGCCCGACCGGATCAGCTCACACCGGTACGGCCGAGCAGGCGGCCTCAGGATGTCGGGAACCGTGTGGTCTCCCACGGCGGCGACGAGGAACCGGACCTCTTGGCCATGGACCCGATCGCTTTCGAGAATCTCGTTGCCGATCTCTTCCGGGCCATGGGGATGCAGGCGGTGACCACCCAACGCTCCAACGACGGCGGCGTGGACGTCGACGCACTGGATCCGACACCGATCCGGGGCGGCAAGATCGTCGTGCAGGTGAAGCGCTACCGCAACACGGTGCCGCCCACCGCTGTGCGTGACTTGTACGGAACCGTGCAGGACGCCGGCGCCAACAAGGGTGTCCTTGTGACGACGTCAGGGTTCGGTCCCGGCTCACACACTTTCGCCAACGGCAAGCCGCTCGAACTCATCTCGGGCGCCGAGCTTGTGGACCTGTTGCATCGTCATGGTCTGCGTGGGCAGCTTGGTGACGGTGGGCGCCAAGTCCCAGCAGAGCCGACGCCCTCGGTGCCGGACACTCGGCTGCCAGACGATTACAACGTCTTGGGCATGTCGTGGACCGGAAGCGTTGCCTTGGACGTGTGTGCTCTCGTCTGCCGTGGCAACCGGGTCCTCAGCGACGATCACTTCGTCTTCTTCAACAACCCTCAGACGCCGGACGGCTCGGTGCGTGCTCTCCCCGCCACTGCGCCTGACAAGGCCGCGATCTGTGTCTCCTTCGACGGGTTGCCCGATGAAGCCGACCGGTTCGTACTCGTGGCAGCCATTGACCCGGAGGTCAACCCGGACGCCGACCTCTCTGGTTTTACAGACGCGTTCATCCGCCTGCTCGACCCGGAGCTGGCCGAGATGGGACGGCTTGAGGTCTCGGACGGCCGGTCGCAGGAAACCGCCTTGGTACTCGGCTCCTTCCGCCGAAGGACGAACGGAGACTGGGACTTCGTGCTGGGCGGCAAGGGCTACACGGGCGGCCTGGGGGAACTCGTTCAGGATTTCGGCATCGAGGTGGAGTAGCTCGACCTGGGTCCTGAGCCGCTGCGTTGGATGAGGGTTGTGAACGGAGCTTGGTGAACCACGTCAAGCCGCGTGCGTGACTCTTGCGCGTCTCCAGGGCGGTACTGCGTCCGACGTGCACCGTCGCAACAAGCGGCGGTCGAAAATCGGTGGCCTCCTGACCTGGCCGACTCCACGCTGTACGCCATGGAACAACCGCACCGCAGGATCCGCGCGCTTCACACGGCATCCACGATCACCGTCTACCAGGCGTACTCCCCTGAAATCGGACTGCCCGCCATCCGCGACGGCCGATTTCCCGCCGCGAGGAAGCCTGACCGCATGACGTGGATTAAGCCCAGTTTCCCGGTCCTGGTTACCCTCCAGCCACGTTGACCTGCGGGGATGGACCGACCGTGCTTCTTCGGTCTTGTCCTCGCCGTGACCGTCATCGCCGCCGGCCTTTCCGAAAACGCCCCAGGGGATACGTCTCCTCGACCAGGCCACAAGCACCAACCCGACCATCGCCAAGGGCTTGGGGCGACACCGGCTTCAAGATGGCCGAGCAGGTTCGGCAGCGAGAAGCACGAGCCCGACTTCCTCAGGCAGGTTCATATTCGCCTGCCCCTGGGCCTCTTGTCGGTCACTGCTTCCATGCGGTCCTGGGACCGTGAACCTGGGCGGTGCGCCGAGCGCGGCCGTCGCACCGACCAGATCCGCGTGCTGCGGCTGTACGTCAGCGGATCTCATCCGGCTTGACCACGAGCCAGTTCTTGTCGGCTGTCACCGGCTGGCCGAGCTCCTCCTGCCGGGCCGCGTTCGCCTTCTGCATGTCCTGGATCTGCGTAAGGTACTTGTCCTTGCGGTTGACCCAGATCCGGGTCCCGCCGTGTTCCACGTCGGTGGACTGGAAGAGCATGGGGCCGTCACTGACCGGGGTGTCGCCCGCGACCAGAATCGGCTTGCGCCACTGGTCGATGTACGTGTCGATGGCGGCGGGCTTGCCCTGGAACCAGGTCAGCGGGGCCCACAGGGTCGGGGTCAACTTGTCGTTCGCGAGCTCGCGCGGGTCGTAGCGGCCCTCGGCGATCTCCTTGCGGGCGGTGGTGAGATTCCCGGTGACCGGGTCCTTGAGCAGCATGGAGACGCCGATGACGTTCTGCGGCTTGGCGCCGTAGCCGTGTTTGGGGTTGGACAGCACGTCCCGGACCAACTCCTCACTGGCGGCGCTGACGACGTAGACCTCGATGCCGTTGTCCCGCAGGGCCTGGTACAGCTCCTGCATGCCCCGGTAGAACTGCGGCGGCTGCACCTGGGTCTTCGTCAGCTGGTCACCGACGTAGTACTCGGCCGGGATGGGCTTGCCGTATGCGAGCAGGTCGTCGACGTACCCCTTGAGCTGCTTCAACGTGAATCCGGAGAAGATCTGGGCAACCCAGGGGTAGCAGACCTGGTCGTCGATCTCGCAGAGCCGGTTGTAGTAGCTGTAGAGACTCTCCTGATGGTTCTTCGTGTCCTTGAAGGGGATGAGCCTCAGGGACCGGTCCATCGTCGAGCGCTTGAGCTTCCCCTTCATCTCCAAGTAGGGGAGCAGCGACTCCTCGAGGTCGTACCGGTAGGTTGTGTTGTCAGCGTCGAAGACCGCGTACGCACCCTGGTGGGCGTGCTCTTTGATGACCTGGCCGAGCTTTTCGGCGACCGGAGCGGGCCAGTGCTGCAGCTGGGCCGCCACGGCCTTCCCGTCCGTGCCCGCCGCCGTCGCCTCCTGGCGCGGCCATAGCCCGACGGCGCTCGCGATCAGCAGCGCTGCGAGCGCGCTCATCACCGCCGACAGGCTGAGCCGTCTTCCCCTGCGTCGTGTCATCTGGCCTCCCTTGAGGAGAGTGGAACGCCCCGTGATTGCTCCGCCCCCTCGGAGCATGGCGGGGCGGCAACGAGGTTCGAGTACAGCGTCAAGCGCGGCAATCATGGCCCGGCTATTGCTTGATACGCAACAGGATGCGCAATGTGAACTCGATGGAGTTGTAGTCCCGGGAAGAACACCGAGGCCGTGCACCTTCTTGCGAAGCCTTGGGGCGAATCAACGGGACTCCTCGGTCCGCCGGTATCGAGGCGGGGCTCGCGGCCCTGCCCCGGGACGAGGTCCTCCTGCTCGTACGGGAACAGGGCACAGGCGACCGGGACACGTTGTGAAGCTGCTCGAAACGCCGGGTCGCGCCCCTGGCTTTTCACACACTGCGTCCGACCACGCCGGGGGAAGTGGCGGCTGACCAGCCGCGCACATCGCTGTGCCCTGTGCGGAACACACAAGAGGAAAGGGGCACCGCATGACTCTTCGACTGGCTCCAAGCGCACGCGGCCCCCGATACGGATATACCGACGTGCCCTACGGGCCCCTGAACAACGGGGTTGCGGACAACGCCGACCACCGGCACTGGACGCACATCCGCGCGGGCCGGGCCAACGGCTGTTCTCTGGACACCGGCGACCCGGACCTGCGAAAGCAGCAGGTCGGACAGCGCACTGCCTGATCCGGCGGCAAGGACTGCACGGGCGGCTTGAGGGAACTCCGGGCGCTGCGCCACGCCTGCCTGTCGAGTTACCTCTGCGGACTGCATCCCGATGCGGTGAACTGCAGGCAAAGTGGCTTCCCACCGCAGGGACGCTGTCCGTCCCACCTACGAGAAGAGCAACTCGCCGGCAGCCGTTCACAGTCATGCCAGCAGCATGAAAAAGGTCTGTGAACGCTGCTTGATCATCCACGTCATGCGCTCCCGGCTCCACGTCGACGGGAAGCGGCCGGTGCGGGCCGCCGCGTGGCCGATCTCCGGGCGGTACGCCTGGTAGACGGTGAGCGTGGACTCGGTGTGGCGGGCACGGATGCGGAACTTGGGTTCCGCCTCGACAGGCCGGTCGTTGGGGTTGTTCGGGTTGTTGTTCGGGGCGTTCACGGCAGCAGCCTGACCGGCCATCCGTCAGTGGGTCACCGAATTACGCGTCCCCCGTACGAAATCCCGCGCCCCGATCCCGTATCGATCCCCGACCGATGCCGCACAGACCTTGGCCGAGCAGCCCCCATGCCCAACACTCGGGCCCATGACGCAGCGTGTGGAGCTCGCCACCGTGATGGACCGGCTGGCCGTCGACGGGTTGATCACCGACTACGCGGTGGCCGTCGACGACGGTGACTGGTCGGCCTACCGGGAACTGTTCACATCGGACGGGCGGGCGGACTACCGCTCCGCCGGCGGAATCGAGGGGGATGCGGTAAACGTCGCCTCGTGGCTCGCGGAGAGCATGGGGGTGTTCGCGATGCGGCAGCACCTCATCGTCAACCGCCGGGTGCGCTTCGGGATCCTGGACCAGGACACGGGCGACACCGCCCAGGTACAGGCCGACTACGTCAACCCGATGCGGTTGGCCACGACCGGTGACGGCGACGGCTCCCCGGCCGGCGCGCCCGATTTCGTCTGCGGCGGCCGGTACTCCTTCGGTCTGCTGCGGACGTACGACGGCTGGCGGGTGCGTGACGTGGTCGTACGGGAGAAGTGGCGGCGGTTGCCGGGTGAGCCGAAACTCGCCCTGTCGTAGATCGTCCGCGGCGCGCACACTGGAGGAACCCACCGGGTAGGGAGGTGCCTCATGGAGATCCGCAAGACGCTCGGCCCCTGGCTCACCTCCCCCTGGCGGCGTACGGCCGTGGCGGCCCTCGCGGGCGCGCTGCCCGTGCTCGCGTTCCCGGCGCCGGCGCTGTGGTGGTGGGCCTATGTCGCGCTCGTCCCCTGGATCCTGCTGGCCCGCTCCGCGCCGACGGGAAGGCGGGCGGCGTGCGACGGCTGGAGCGGCGGATTCGGCTTCATGCTGGCCATGCACCACTGGCTGCTGCCGAGCCTGCACGTGTTCACGCTCGTGCTGGCCGCGCTGCTGGGCGCGTTGTGGGCGCCATGGGCGTGGCTGGTCCGGCGGTTCCTCGCCGAAGACGCCGAAGGCACGGTCCCCTCTCGCGGGCGGCTGTTCGCCGCGCTCCTCGTGCTGCCCTCGGGTTGGCTGGCCGTGGAACTCGTCCGCTCCTGGCAGGGGCTCGGCGGGCCGTGGGGCATGCTCGGGGCCAGTCAGTGGCAGGTGGAGCCCGCGTTGCGGCTCGCCTCCGTCGGCGGGGTGTGGCTGCTCAGCCTCCTGGTGGTGGCGGTGAACGTCGCGGTCGCCGTCCTCGTCTCCGTTCCGGCGTCCCGGGTGCCGGCCGTCGCCGGTCTCGTCGCCACAGCCGCCACCGCCTCGGCCGCGTGGGTGTGGGCGCCTCGCCCCGACGCCGACGGGCGGGCCCGGATCGCCGTCGTGCAGCCGGGCGTGGTCGACGGCCCCGACCGACGCTTCGACCGCGAGGAGGAGCTGACCCGCCGTCTGGCCGGGCAGGACGTCGACCTGATCGTCTGGGGCGAGAGCAGTGTCGGGTACGACCTCGCCGAACGGCCCGATCTGGCCAAACGCCTGGCGGAGTTGTCCCGGTCGACCGGCGCCGACATCCTCGTCAACGTCGACGCCCGCCGCTCCGACCGGCCGGGTGTCTACAAGAGCTCGATCCTCGTCGGCCCGGACGGCCCGACCGGCGACCGGTACGACAAGATGCGGCTGGTGCCGTTCGGTGAGTACATACCGGCCCGTTCCCTGCTCGGCTGGGCCACCTCCGTCGGCAAGGCGGCCGGTGAGGACCGGCGGCGCGGCAGCGAGCAGGTCGTGATGAACGCCGGTCCCGGCCTGCGCATCGGGCCGATGGTGTGCTTCGAGACGGCTTTCCCGGACATGAGCCGGCACCTCGCCGACGACGGCGTGGACCTGCTGGTCGCCCAGTCCTCCACCTCCTCCTTCCAGCAGAGCTGGGCGCCCGAGCACCACGCGTCGCTGGGCGCGCTGCGTGCCGCGGAGACCGGGCGCCCGTTCGTGCACGCCACCCTCACCGGCGTCTCCGCCGTGTACGACGCGAGCGGCCGGCGCATCGGCTCGTGGCTGGGCACGGAGGCGAGCACGACGGCCGTCTACGACGTCCCGCTCGCCGACGGCGTCACCCCGTACGTCCGCTACGGCGACTGGCCGGTCGACCTGGCCCTGCTGGTGCTCGGCGCGCTGGGGCTCTCGGAGGGGGCCCGGACGGTCAGACTGCGGCGGACCGGTCCCGCACCGCTCGGACCACCCGCTCGCACAGTTCGTGAGTCGCCAGCGCGTCCCGGGCGCTGAGCACCTTGCCCGCCCGTACGGCGTCCAGGAAGGCCAGCACCGCCTGTTCGATGCCGCGCTGCCGGGCCACCGGCACCCAGTCGCCGCGCCGCCGCACGGTCGGCTGGCCCTTGTGGTCGATCACTTCGGCGAGGTTGACGACCTGACGCTTGGTGTCCTGCCCGGACACCTCGAGGATCTCCTCGTTCGAACCGCTGAGCCGGTTCATCACCCCGAGCGCGGTGAAGCCGTCTCCGGCGAGCTGGAGGACGACGTGGTGCAGCAGCCCGTCCTCGACGCGGGCGCGCACGGTCACGTCGTCGACCGGTCCGGGCACGAGGAAGCGCAGTGTGTCGACGACGTGGATGAAGTCGTCGAGGATCATGGTGCGAGGTTCCTCGGGCAGCCCGACCCGGTTCTTCTGCAGGAGGATCAGCTCGCGCGGATGGTCGGCGCACTGCGCGTAGCCGGGCGCGAACCGCCGGTTGAAGCCCACGGCGAGGGACGTGTCGCGCGCCTCCGCGAGCGTCACGAGTCGCTCGGAGTCGGCGAGTTCGTAGGCGAGGGGCTTGTCGACGTACGTCGGCACACCCGCCTCCAGCAGCCGGGTGACGATCTCCGGGTGGGCGGCGGTGGGCGCGTGCACGAAGGCCGCGTCCAGGCCCGCGGCGAGGAGCGCGTCGAGGTCGCGGTGGCGCTGCTCGCGCGGCAGGCGGAGGGTGTCGGCGACCCGTTCGAGGGTGGCGGGCGTGCGGGTCTGCACGTGGAGCTCGATCCCGGGCAGCGCGCCGAGCACCGGCAGATACGCCTTCTGCGCGATGTCGCCGAGCCCGATGCAGCCGACCTTCACTGGCGCTCCCTCACCTCGTACCGCGTGCCTCCACGGCAGGATACGGCCGCTGCGGCGGCCGCCAGTCGGCGATCCCGTCGAAGCCGCGCAGGAACAGCGCCGGTCCCGCCGCCGACAGCGCCGTCAGAGCCGTGTTCCGTACGGCGACGGCGACGGGCTTCGCGGCCAGGCTGAGCCGCCCCACCCGCACCGCTCTGCGGGCCACGGCCGTCGTACGGGGCAGGCGGGCCGCCGAATAGGCCGCCAGGTCCGTGCCGTGGTGGGCGAGGACGATCGCGTCCTCGACGGCCTGGTTGCCGCCCTGCGCGATGCTCGGGGGCATGGGGTGGGCGGCGTCGCCGAGGAGGGCCACGCGTCCGCGGTGGAAGGCGGGCAGGGGCTCGGCGAGGTGGTGGACGTCGTGCCGCAGGACGTCCTCGGGGCGAACGGCGGCGAGGATCTCGGGGACCGGGCGGTGCCAGTCGCCGTAGCGGCGCAGCAGTTCGGCGCGCTCGTCGGGGGCGCGTTCCCCGGCGGGGGCGAGGGCGGCGCCGTACGCGTAGACCCGGCCGTCCTTGAGCGGGTGCGAGCCCCACAGGCACCCCCTGCCCCAGGTCTCGTGCGAGGCGAACTCCACCCCGGGCAGCGGGATCACGACCCGCCAGGTGGTGAAACCGGAGTGGACCGCGCCGGGGTGGTCCGGGAACAGGGTGTGGCGTACGGCGGAGTGGACGCCGTCGGCGGCGACCACCAGGTCGGCATCCCACTCGCCGTCGGGAGTGGTCACGCGGGCCGGGCGGTGGGCGTCGCCCGTGTCGGCGAGGGTGGCGGGCGTCGCGGTGCGGACGGCGTCCGGCGGAAGCAGCGCGCTCAGGATGGCGATCAGGGTGGCCCGGTGCAGCAGCACCAGAGGTCCGCCGAAACGGGCGGCGGCCGCCTCCGCGTCGGCGCGGGACAGCCAGCGGCCGCGAGGGGTGCGCAGACCGCCGTCCCCCTGCCAGGCGGCGAGGTCGCGGATCTCGTCGCCGACGCCGATGACGTCCAGGGCGCGCAGGGCGTTGGGCGCCAGCGATATGGCGGCGCCGGCCGGGGCCAGGGAGGCGGCCCGCTCCAGGACGGTGACCCGCCAACCGCGCAGATGCAGCGCCGCGGCGGCGGTGAGGCCCCCGATTCCGCCTCCGATGACGATCGCGACCCGCGACGACCCTTGCTGTGCCATGACTCCCCCTCGCTTCACTACATCTGTAGTGCACGGACGGGTCGACCATACTACGGGTGTAGTTCCGACGGTAGGTTGAGCCCATGTCCGTACGCCCCGCCCCGCCGTCCACCAGCCCGTCCCGCGCCGATCTCGTCGCCGACACCGCCCTGGCCCTGCTCGCCGAGCGCGGCATGCGCGGGCTGACGCACCGGGCCGTCGACGAGGCGGCCGGGCTCCCCCAGGGCTCCACCTCCAACCTGGCCCGCACCCGCCAGGCCCTGCTGGATCTCACCGTGCGGCGGCTCGCCGAGCGGGAGGCGCGGGTGCTGGCGTTGGAGGAGACGCCGGACCCGAGCGGTGGCCTCGACGCGCTGGCCGGAGCCCTCGCCCGCTCGGTCCACCGCTCCCTGACCGGCCACCGCGATCTGGTCGTCGCCCGCTACGAGCTCGCCCTGGAGGCGACCCGCCGCCCCGAACTGCGGGCCTTCTACGACGCGACGGGCGCCGTGTTCCGCGACCGGCTCACGGCGATGGTCACCGCGGCCGGCTCGACCGACCCGGCCCGGCATGCGCTGTCGCTCGTCGCCTGGGCGGAGGGGCTGATGTTCTCCTGCGTGGCGGGGTCCTTCGCCACCCCGAGCCCCAAGGACGTGCGCACGAGCCTGAGGGAGCTGCTGGGCGGCATGCTCGGCGGATAAGCCGTGGAGACGGCGGACGGGTTGGGCAATCATGCGGGCATGACGACGCAGCGCACGGAACCCGCCCAGAACGCCGACGAACGCACCATGCTGGAGGGCTGGCTGGACTATCACCGGCAGACCCTGGCCTGGAAGTGCGAGGGCCTCACCGACGCCCAGCTCCGCACGGCCGCGGTACCGCCGTCCGAGCTGTCGCTGATGGGGCTGGTGCGGCACATGGCGGACGTGGAGCGCGGCTGGTTCCGCAAGGTGCTGGCGGGCGACGAACCCGGCCCGATCCACTACAGCGAGGCCGACCCCGACGGCGAGTTCCACCTCACCGAGGAGGACACCTGGGAGGAGGCGTACGCCACCTGGCGGGCGGAGATCGAGACCGCCCGGCGGCACGCAGCCGAGTTCGCGCTGGACGATCTCTCGAAGGGCAGGAGCAGGTTCACCGAGGAACCGTTCAGCCTCCGCTGGATCTACACGCACATGATCGAGGAGTACGCCCGCCACAACGGCCACGCCGACCTGATCCGGGAGTGCGTCGACGGCGCGACAGGAGACTAGGCCCTGCCGTCGGCCCGACCGGCCCCGCTCCCTCCGTTGGGGGTACGAGATCACCCGTGCGGGGCAACCTCCGCTCGTCCGCTGTCGCGCGGGCGGCCGGAACCATCAGAGTTGCGCGGGTGCATCGAACGACGACTACCGCGACGCTCCTGGTCACCGTGGCCCTCTCGGCCCTCTCCGGGTGCGTGACCATCCAGCGTCCACCCGCGCCCGGGCCGGCCGTGGCGCCGTCCCTGCAGTCCGTGCCGCGCCCGGAGGGGCAGGCCGATACGCAGGTCGTGCAGGCGCCGGCCCGTGAGGCGCTGGAGATGGTCGGGCCGTCCCGGAAGCCGCGGTCCACAGCGCCGGCACAGCGGCCGACGGCGGCGCCGTCGGCCGAACAGCCGCCCTCGTCCCGTTACCGTCCGCACCACCCCCGGCCGGCCCACACCGAGCCGCGGCGGCGCGCACAGCCGCGCGTGGAGATCCCGGATGTGGAGAAGGAGGTGCGCAGGAACACCGACGTGTGCGCACTCGGCAGGAAGTACGGCGGCTGGCAGGGGGACAGCCCGGAAGCGGTGATCTGCAAGCGGGCCTATGGGCGGTGAGGCCCCTCCCCCAACTGCAGCTCCAGCCTGCTGATCGCGGCCCGTACCCCGTCCCCGTAGCCGTCGTCCCGCAGTGCCACGGCCGCCGTGCGTGCCCGGCGTACATGGGTACGGGCGGCCTCGGCGCGGCCGAGCTTCACGTAGTCCGCCGCCAGGTTGAGGTGCAGCGACGGGTAGAGCGCCCGCACCTCGACCGACCCGTCGTGCTCTTCCGCAGCCGTCAGCGCCCGCAGGTCCCACGCCAGCTCGTCCGACGGGTCGTCGTGGGTGTCGGCCAGGTAGTGGGCGAGGGTGCAGCGGTGCAGTGGGTCGCCGTCCTCGCCGAGTTCCGTCCAGAGGTCGAGGAGGCGGTGCCGGGCCTCCTCACGGTCTCCCCCGTGGTGCAGCATCACGACCTGCCCGATCCGCGTCAGCAGGGCGTCCGGTGCCGTCTGCCCCTGTCGCTCCGCCACCGCGCCCTCCTTGCGTCCTCGGGACGACGCCGCGTCCTCGGGACGACGCTAACGGCAGCCGGCGGCAATCCCGGTCAGGCGGCACCGGGTCGGCCCCCGGAGGGACCGGCCCGGCGGCAGTGGTCTCAGACCAGGTTCGGGATCGTCCAGTCGATCGGCTCGTGGCCCTGCTGCGCGACCGCCGCGTCGATCTGCGTGAACGGACGGGAGCCGAAGAACTTCTTCGCCGACAGCGGGGAGGGGTGCGCGCCCTTGACCACGATGTGCCGGGTCTCGTCGATGAGCGGGAGCTTCTTCTGCGCGTAGTTGCCCCACAGGACGAACACGGCCGGGTCGGGCCGGTCGGCCACGGCGCGGATGACCGCGTCCGTGAACTTCTCCCAGCCCTTGCCCTTGTGCGAGTTCGCCTCCCCGGAGCGGACCGTGAGGACCGCGTTGAGGAGCAGGACTCCCTGCTGCGCCCACGGCATCAGGTAGCCGTTGTCCGGGACCGGCGTGCCCAGCTCCGCGTGCATCTCCTTGTAGATGTTCCTCAGGGAGGGCGGGATCTTCACCCCGGGCCGCACCGAGAAGCACAGGCCGTGTCCCTGGCCCTCGCCGTGGTACGGGTCCTGGCCGAGGACGAGCACCTTCACCCGCTCGTACGGCGTCGCGTCGAGCGCGGCGAACACCTCCTCGCGCGGCGGGTAGACGGGACCCTTCGCCCGCTCCTCCTCGACGAACTCCGTCAGCTCCTTGAAGTAGGGCTGCTGCAGTTCGTCGCCCAGAACCCCGCGCCAGGACTCGGGCAGCATGGCGATGTCGGTCACGTCAACGTCCTCCGTTGTGCGGTCACTTCCCGACCACAGAACTTACAGGCGACCACTGACAACCGACGCGGCCGACCGCTCACCAGCTGGTCTTGCGGGACAGTTCCCACATCATCATGATCGTCGACGGGTCCAGGGAGCGCTCCCCGCCCGAGACGTCCTCGGAGGAGGCGATGTACTGCTTGCCCTGCCACAGCGGCAGCAGCCGGGCGTCGTCGACGAGGATCTGCTGGGCCTCCTCGAAGTCCTTGGCCACGTTGGCGCGGTCGCTCTCCTGGCGGGAGCGCGGCAGCAGCACCTGGGTGATCTCCTTCGCCGGGTAGGGCGTACCGAGCGCGTTCTGCTCACCCACGAAGGGGGCGATGAAGTTGTCGGCGTCCGGGAAGTCGGGGGCCCAGCCGCGCCCGAACACCGGGTACTCGCCCTTCTCGTAGCCGACCACGTAGGTGTTCCACGGGCGGCTCTTCAGGGTGACGGAGAACAGGCCCGAGGCCTCCAGCTGGCTCTTGATCTCCTTGAACTCCAGAGCGGTGTCGGAACCGTAGCGGTCGGTGGTGTACCAGAGGGTGAGCGGGACGGGCGTGGTGATGCCGGCCTCGCTGAGGATCGTGCGGGCCTTCTTGGCGTCGGGGTCGCCGAAGGAGTCGAAGAAACCGGTGGTGTGGCCGGTCAGGCCGGTCGGGACCATGGAGTACAGCGGGTCGACCGTGTCCTTGTAGATCTTGTGGGCGATCGCGGCGCGGTCGACGACCTGGGCGACGGCCCGGCGCACGGCGAGCTTGTTCGACAACGGGTCCTTGGGGTTGAACACCAGGTAGTTGATGTTGCTGCCGGCGGCCTCGATGAGCTGGAGGCCCTCGTTGGCGGCGCCCTTGGTCTCCAGGTCGACGATGTCGTCGGCGGCGAGCCCCTGGTAGGTGATGTCGATGTCCTTGGCGCGCAGGGCCTTGACCATCTCGCCGGAGTCCTGGAAGTAGCGGATGGTCACCGCGTCGTTCTTGCGGTCGGCGAAGCCCTTGTAGTTGTCGTTGCGCACGAGGACGGCCTGCTTGCCCTCCTCGTAGGACTGCAGCCGGTACGGTCCGGAGCCGACGATGCCGTCGTCCTTGCGCAGGGACTTCGCGGGGTAGTCGTCGGGGTCGACGAGGGACATGCCGGGAGTGGCGAGCACGAACGGGAAGGTGGCGTCGGCCTTGTTCAGCCGGAAGAGCACCTCGTTCTCACCGTTCGCCTCGACGCTGTCCAGGCTGCCCAGCAGTCCGTTGGGGCCGGTGGACGCGTCGATCGCCCTGATCCGGTCGATCGAGTACTTCACAGCCTTGGCGTCCAGTTTGTCGCCATTTGAGAACTTCAGGCCGTCGCGCAGTTCGCACTTGTAGGTGCGGTTCGAGCTGTCCGTGAACACGCAGGACTTGGCGGCGTCCGGCTGGGGATCCGTCGCGCCGTTCGGGTAGCTCAGCAGCGTCTGGTAGACGTTGCGGAACAGCTCCCAGGAGCCGTCCCAGGCGGCGGCGGGGTCCAGCGTGCTGGGAGCGCTGGTGGTGCCCACGACAATCGGCCCGGCGTCGTCGGAGCCTTCCTCTCCCAGGAGGCTGCACCCGGCCACCAGGGATATGGACACGATCGCCGCCATCTGCTGCAAGGATCGGTTCCGGTTGAACACGCGCACGCTCCTCGATCTGCCATGCCAAGGGTTGGCAGACCATACCGCAGCGACACGCGGCGTGAACCGGCGCCCATGGGGCGTTCTTGATCACTCCCGGTATGACGACGTTGTCATCCACGGGTACGACGTCCGTACGACGACACGGGCGCCGTTTCCGTAAAGGAAACCGGCGCCCGTGGTCGCGTGGAGGGGGTTATGCCACGCCGGCGTTCAGGAAGATGCCGCCGTCGACGACGAGGGTCTGGCCGGTGATCCAGTCCGACTGCTCCGAGGTGAGGAACGCGGCGGTGCCGCCGATGTCGGACGGCACGCCGAGGCGGGCCAGCGGGTAGGCGGCGGCCGCTTCCTCCTCGCGGCCCTCGTACAGGGCCTGGGCGAACTTGGTCTTCACCACGGCCGGGGCGATCGCGTTGACCCGCACGCGCGGCGCGAACTCGTGCGCCAGCTGCTGGGTCAGGTTGATCATCGCGGCCTTGCTGATGCCGTACGCGCCGATGAAGGGCGAGGCCGAGAGCCCGGCGACGGAGGCGATGTTGACGATCGCGCCGCCGTTGTCCTTCTGCCAGGCGTGCCAGGTCTTCTGCGCGAAGCCGAGCGCGGAGACCACGTTGGTCTCGAAGACCTTGCGGGCCACGTCGAGGTCGAGGTCCGCGATCGGCCCGAACACCGGGTTCGTACCGGCGTTGTTGACCAGGAAGTCGACGCGGCCGAAGGCCTCCATGGTGCGCTCGACGGCGACGGCCTGGTGCTCCACGTCGTGCGCCTTGCCGGCGACGCCGATGACCCGGTCGGCGCCGAGCTGCTCGACGGCCTCCTTGAGGGCGTCCTCGTTGCGGCCGGTGATGCAGACCCGGTCGCCACGGGCGACAAGGGCCTCGGCGACGCCGTAACCGATGCCTCGGCTGGCGCCCGTGACGAGGGCGACCTTGCCGGAGAGTGCGGGCAGTTCAGTCATGTTCGTGATCCCCAGTGGTCCCTAGTGGCCGTTAGTCGAGCGGTCCGCCGGCCACGTACAGCACCTGGCCGGAGACGAAGCCGGCGGCCTCGTTCGTGAAGAAGGCGATCGCGTTGGCGATGTCGTCGGGCTCGCCGACGCGCGCGACGGGGATCTGGGTGGCGGCCGCGGCCTTGAACTCCTCGAAGCCCATGCCGACGCGGGCGGCGGTCGCGGCGGTCATGTCGGTGGCGATGAAGCCGGGGGCGACGGCGTTGGCGGTGATACCGAACTTGCCGAGCTCGATGGCGAGGGTCTTGGTGAAGCCCTGCAGACCGGCCTTGGCGGCGGAGTAGTTGGCCTGGCCGCGGTTGCCGAGCGCCGAGGAGGACGACAGGTTGACGACCCGGCCGAAGCCGGCGTCGACCATGTGCTTCTGGACGGCCTTGGTCATCAGGAACGAGCCGCGCAGGTGCACGCCCAGCACAGTGTCCCAGTCGGAGGCGCTCATCTTGAACAGCAGGTTGTCGCGGAGCACGCCCGCGTTGTTGACGAGGATCGTCGGGGCGCCGAGCTCCGCGACGACGCGTGCGATCGCCGCCTCGACCTGGGTCTCGTCGGAGACGTCCGCGCCGACCGCGATCGCCCTGCCGCCCGCCGCGGTGATCTTCTCCACGGTGTCCTTGCAGGCGGCCTCGTCGAGGTCGACGACCGCGACCGCGCGACCCTCCGCGGCCAGCCGTACGGCGGTGGCGGCTCCGATGCCGCGCGCCGCGCCCGTGACCACGGCGACCCGCTGCTCAGTGGTGGACATTGCTGGTTCTCCTCGCCCTTGAGAAAGCCTGTCGCGCCCGGATGGTGGGCGCTGGATGCGCCCGACTGGTGAGCGACCGCTTAGTACCTTCGACAGACGTGAACCTAGAAGCCCTGGCACCCGGTGTCAACGCCACACGGCGGGGGTGTGACCCATCACCTCACCAGCAGCTCCAGCAGCCGCTCCGTCTCGGCGGCCGGATCGGTGGTCAGTCCGGTGTGCACGGGGCCCGGCTGGACGACGGTCGAGCGGGGCGCGATCAACCAGCGGAAGCGGCGTCCGGCGTCGTCGCGCGCCGCCTGCCCGGCCGAGGCGCCGCCCGCGCACACGCCCTCGACCGCCCGCAGTGCGGCCCGCACCCCGGCCACGTCCGCCGCCGGGTCCAGCGCCAGCAGCTTCGCCTCGTCGAGGTGGGTGCGGGCGCCGACGTAGTCCTGGCCGCGGCAGTACACCAGCACACCCGCGTTGATGCACTCGCCGCGCTCGACCCGCGGGACGACGCGCAGCAGGGCGTACTCGAAGACGTCCCGGTCGCCGCCCTGGCCCGGCCTGATGATGTGACGCTCGTTCACTTGGTCCCCTTGATGCGGTCGTGGATGACGGCGGCGCGCGCGAGGAGGGGTGCCGCGTAGGCGCGCCGGAGCGCGTCCGGGGTGTCGAAGCCGGGTTCGTCCGTCAGCCAGACGTCGGGGATCTCGGCGGTGACCTCGGCGAGGAGGTCGGCGGTGACCTGCGGGGCCAGCGCTGCCGCCGCGGCCGCGACGTCCGGCCCGAAGGGGGCGAGGGCGTGGTCGGAGGCGTCGTAGGGGCGGGCCGCGGAGGTCTCGGCGGTGGGCCAGTTGTGCTGCCAGATCATGGTGGCGCCGTGGTCGACGAGCCACAGGTCGCCGCGGTGCACCAGGAGGTTGGGGTTGCGCCAGGACCGGTCGACGTTGTTCACCAGCGCGTCGAACCAGACGATCCGGCCGGCCTCCTCGGGGCTCACCGGGAAGGCGAGCGGGTCGAAGCCGAGGGCGCCGGAGAGGAAGTCCATGCCGAGGTTGGTGCCGCCGCTGGACTTCAGCAACCCCTGCACCTGCTGGTCGGGTTCGCCGAGGCCCAGCAGGACGTCGAGCTCGACGGTCACCAGACGGGGCACCCGGAAGCCGAGCCTGCGGGCGAGTTCGCCGCAGACGACCTCCGCGACCAGCGTCTTGCGGCCCTGCCCGGCGCCGGTGAACTTCATGACGTACATACCGAAGTCGTCGGCCTCGACGAGTCCCGGCAAGGAGCCGCCCTCACGCAGGGGCGTGACATAGCGGGTCGCGGTGACTTCCTTGAGCATCGCCCCAGGTTACTGGGCCTGGGGCGATGCGCGGCCGACAGCTCCGCGACAGCTCTGGCTTACGCCGCGCTCATGTCGAACGGGTCAAGATCTCGACACTGTCCGGACTTGGCGGGGGCGCTGAACAAGCGGTGCCCGCGGCTCGTACCTCTCGGCAGATCCACGCAACCCCCTGGAAGGGAACCCCCAGCATGACCAGCGCATCGATCAAGTCCGCGTCGGGGCCCGCCCGCCGTACCGTCGTGGCAGCCGCCGGAGCCGCGGGGCTCTCCGTCGCGCTGACCGCGTGCGGAGGCTCCGACGACGACTCGTCGAGTTCGTCGTCTGCCGGCACGTCGGGTTCCACCGGTTCCACCGGCAGCACCGAGGCCGCGAGCACGGGCGGCGGGGACAGCGCGGCGGCCGGCGCCGCGCTCGCCAAGACGGCCGACATACCCGAGGGCGGCGGCAAGGTCTTCGCATCCGAGAAGGTGGTCGTCACCCAGCCGACGGCGGGCACGTACAAGGCGTTCTCCGCCGTGTGCACCCACCAGGGCTGCGCGGTGAAGTCCATCGCCGACGGCGTGATCAACTGCCCCTGCCACAACAGCAACTTCTCGATCACGGACGGCAGCGTGAAGAGCGGTCCCGCGAAGACGTCGCTGCCCGAGGTGCAGATCACCGTCAGCGGCGACTCGATCACCCTGGCCTGACGCCCGGTCCCCTTCGGGCTGTTCGTCCAAGGCAGGCCAGCACCTCGTCCGTGGTCGCGACCGTGGCGACCAATGCGAGGGTGTGGCGGATCATCGCGGGGGTGTAGTCGGCAGGCACCCCCGCGATGGCGTCCGACGGCACGACAGCCGTGTAGCCCCGGTTGACGGCGTCGAAGACGGTGTTGGGGATCGCCACGTTGGCCGAGACCCCGGTGACGACGAGCGTGCGGCAGCCCAGATTGCGCAGCAGGGAGTCGACGTCGGTGCCCTGGATCGGGGACAGTCCGTGCAGCCGCCGTACGACGAGATCGCCGTCGGCGACCTTGATCGGGGGCGCTACGCGGACGGCGGCGGAGCCGGTGAGCTGCTGGACGGGCAGCCGTTCGGCGGCGCGGAACAGGCGGGCGTTGCGACTGGCGCCCCGGCCGTCGGGGCGTCGCGCGGCGACGGCGTGGATCACCTGGATGCCGCTCTCGTGCGCGGCGGCCACCAGCCGGGCGATCCGGTCGAGTGCGCCCGACTCCCTTGCCTCGTGGGCGAGTTCGGGCAGGGCGGCGTCCGGTCCGACGACTCCCCGCTGGCATTCCACCGTGAGCAGGACGGTGTTCGCGGGATCGAGGAGCTCGCTGAGTACTTCGAACGAGGGCACGGCTCCTCCTGAGGTCGCTGCGGGCGGGCGAGACTAGTCACCGTTGCGTGGAGAAGGAAGAAGAACCCATCCTTTTCTGACGCAGCGTCAAATTTCAAGACAGGACAAGAAATGGGGGCCGGATGACCGTCACGCAGCGCCGGGGCCGGAAGATCATGATGACGCCGGGCGAGCTGGACGCGTTTCTCACCGTCCAGCGCACCTGCCGGGTCGCGACCGTGTCCACCGACGGCGCCCCGCACGTCAGCGCCCTGTGGTTCCTCTGGGACGGCACCGCGCTGTGGCTGTACTCGGTCGTGCGCAGCAAGCGCTGGGCGGACCTGCGCCGCGACCCCCGGGTCGCGATCGTGATCGACACGGGCGAGGAGTACGACGCACTGCGGGGCGTCGAGCTGTCCGGCGCCGTGGAGTTCATCGGCGAGATCCCGCGCACCGGGGAGCTGTGCGCCGAACTCGACGCGGTGGAGACGCTGTTCGCGCGCAAGAACTTCAGCCTGGACGCGATGCCGCACGACGGGCGGCACGCGTGGGTGCGGCTGAAGCCGGAGAAGATCGTGTCCTGGGACTTCCGCAAGCTGGGCGGCGCGTAGGGCCGCTCGGCCCCGGGCTCAGCCCACGGCCCGTCCCGCCGCCTCCAGCGCCTCGACCGCCGCCCGGATCGACGGGCGGCGGTCGGCGTCCGCCCGCCAGACCACGTACACATGCCGGCGCACCCGCTGACGCAACGGGACCATCACGACCCCCTCGGGCACCGGGTGGCGTCCGAGCAGGGGCACGATGCACACCCCCAACCCGGCTGCCACCAGGACGAGTTGGGTGTGCGTCTCGGCCGCCCGGTGGCCGACGATCGGCTCGACGCCCCGCGAGCGCAGGGTGAACATCAGCCACTCGTGGCAGAACTCCCCCTCGCCCCAGGTGATCCACTCGTCCTCGGCGAACTCCCCGAGGTCCACCTCGTCCCGGTCCGCGAGCGGATGCCCGGCCGGAATCGCGACGTCGGCGGGATCGTCCAGGATGGGCGCCTTGACCAGGCCGTCGGGCACCGGCATCGGCTTGTTGTACCAGTCCAGGACGACGGCGAGGTCGAGGTCGCCGCGGACGACGCCGGCGATGGCGTGCTCCGGCTCCAGCTCGCACGAGCGCAGCCGCAGCCCGGGGTGCGCCTTGCGCAGCTCGGCGAGCGCGACGGGAAACAGCCCGCGCGCCGCGGTCGGGAACGCGGACAGCCTCAACTCCCCCACCACCTGCCCGCGCTGGGCCTCCAGGTCGGACTGTGCGAGCTCGACCTGCGACAGGATCCGGGCCGCGTGGTCGGCGAGCAGCCGCCCCGCGTCCGTCAGCCGCACCCCCCGTCCGTGCTTGGCGAGAAGCCGCTGCCCGACCTCCCGCTCCAGCTTGGCCAGCTGCTGCGAGACGGCCGACGTGGTGATGTGCAGGCCCGCGGCGGCCCCACTGACCGATCCGTGCCGGGCGAGGGCATCGAGGGTGCGCAGGCGCTCCAGGTTCAACACGTAAGCAATGCTACGAGATACTGGTCGAGAATTCTCGATTGTGCTACGAGATGATCCTCGGCAGCCTTGACCCCATGACCACCGCCACCACCCCGGCCACGCCCCACCTCTCCTCCCCCGAAGCTCCCGCCCACCCCCGTCGCACCCTCGACTGGCGCCTGCGCTTCGGCGCGCTGTCGCTGATCTGGGGTTTCAGCTTCCTGCTCATCAAGGTGGGCACCGAGGGCTACGCCCCCTTCCAGGTCACCCTGGGCAGGCTGGTGTTCGGTACGACGGTGCTGGCGGCCGCGATGGCGGTCAAGCGGGAGCGACTCCCGCGCGGGGCGCGCACCTGGGCGCATCTGACAGTGTCCGCGTTCCTCCTCAACGCCCTGCCCTTCTCCCTCTTCGCCTACGCGGAGCTGACGATCCCCTCCACCCTCGCCGGCATCTGCAACGCGACCTCACCGCTGTGGGGTATGGCCCTGTCCCTGGTGGCCCTGTCGGAGGACCGGCCGACCCGGCTGCGCGTCGCGGGCCTGGCCCTCGGCTTCCTCGGCGTCCTGACGGTCCTGGGCGCCTGGCAGGGCTTCCACGGCCTGGACGCCCGGGGCACGACCCTGGCCCTGCTGGCCTCGCTCAGCTACCCGGTCGGCTGGATCTACCTCCGTCGCACCCTGGCGAACACCGGCTCCTCGGCCCTGTCGATGACCGGCGCGCAGCTGTTCCTGGCCACACTCCAACTGGCCGTGGTCACACCGCTGTTCACCACTCTCCCGACCCAGTTCCCCGTCGTCCCCCTGCTCGCGACAGCCGCACTGGGCGCACTCGGCACGGGTCTGGCCCTCCTCGTCCAGTACGGCCTGGTCGCGGAGGTCGGCCCCACGACGGCCCAGACGGTCACCTACTTCATCCCGGTCATCGCGACGGCAGCGGGAGTCGCACTGCTGGGTGAGCACCTGAGCTGGTCGACCCCGGCGGGAGCGGCCATAGTCCTGGCGGGGGCGGCGCTGACACAGGCAAGGGCCAAGTCATAGCGAGGCTGAGGGACGGCACCTTTTCAGGGCCGGTTACGAGGTCCGGCCAAGAGGGGCGCGGGGCTGTAGCGATATGCGGCTCCGCCGCGGGGGCGCGACCAGCCCCAACGCACACCGGCACCCGCACCCGCACCCGCACGGCGCTAGACGTAATTCCGCAGCGGTGACGACCCCACCGCCGAGGCGATCGAGTCCGCCAACCCCTCGATCTCCTCCTCCGCCAACGTAGACACGGTGATCCGAATCCCCGGCGGAGAACCGATCCGGAACCGCGCCCCGGGCGCGACCGCCCACCCCGCGTGCAGCAACCGGGCAACGGCCCCCGTCTCGTCCGGCACGGGAACCCATACGTTCATCCCACTGCGCCCCCGCGCCTCGACCCCCCGCCGGGCCAGCGCGGCGATCAGCGCGTCACGTCGGCTGCCGTACGCCTCCGCCACCGCCCGCGCGTCCACCGCCGCCTCGGCCATCAGCCACAGCACCGCCCGCTGGGTGATCCGGCTGACCCAGCCCGGTCCCAGCCGCTGCCGCCCGCGGACCCGGTCGAGGGTGACGTCGTCCCCGGTGAGGACGGCGAACCGCAGGTCCGGCCCGTACGCCTTGGCGGCCGAGCGCACGAAGGCCCAGTGCCGGGTGACACCCGCGAGGGGGTGCAGGGGGAGGTCGACGATCCGGTGACCGTGGTCGTCCTCGACGAGCAGGGTCTGCGGGTGTGCCCGCAGCACGGCCCGCAGGGCACGCGCGCGTGCGGCGCCCACCGTCGCGCCGGTCGGGTTCTGCGCCCGGTCGGTGACGATCAGGGCGCGCGCCCCGGCCTCCAGGGCCCGGCGCACGTCGTCGGGCAGCGGTCCCTCGTCGTCGAGGCCGACCGGCACCGTGCGCAGCCCGAGCGCCGGCACGAGGTCGAGCAGGGAGCCCCAGCCGGGATCTTCGACGGCCACGGTGTCGCCCGGCCTCAGATGCGCGGCGAGGACGCGCTCGATCGCGTCCAGGGACCCGGAGGCGGCGGCCACGGGTCCGGCCGGCACGCCGTCCGCGTCCAGTTCGGCCCTGGCCAGGCGCGCCAGCTCGGGTTCGACCGGCGCGTGCCCGTACAGGACCGGCTCCCGGTCGCCCTCAGCGGCGGCCCACGCGAACGCCGGCGCCAGCGGTGGCAGCAGAGCCGTGTCCGGGTTGCCGGCCGCCGCGTCCCGCACGCCCTCCGGCACCTCCACCCGGATGAACTCACGCCCGGTCGTGGCGGGCTTCGACCGCACCCGGCTGCCCCGGCGGCCGTCGGTCTCGATCACCCCCCGCTCACGCAGGGTGCGGTAGGCGGCCGCGACGGTGTTCGGGTTCACGTCGAGCGCGGTCGCCAACTCCCTCATGGGAGGCAGCAGTTGCCCCGGCTCGAGCTCACCCGCACCCACCGCCGCCTCGATGCTCGCGGAAATGTCTGCTGCGCGCCGACCTTTGATCCGATACTCTCCTAGCACAAAACCTATTATGCACTAGTGCAATGGAGAGCGCCATGCAGGGGACCCCGGAGACGACGACACGGGCCGCCGCCTACACCCCGACCGACCGCACGATCCCCACGCGGTCCGCCGAGAAGGCCTCCTACGACAAGGATCTGGTGCACGCGATACTCGACGAGGGCTACGTCTGCCACCTCGGCTTCGTCCGCGACGGCGCGCCGGTCGTGCTGCCGACGCTGTACGCCCGGGTCGGCGAGACGCTCTACGTGCACGGTTCGACGGGTTCGCGTCCGCTGCGGATGACGGGGCAGGCGGACCCGGGGCTGGCCGTGTGTCTGACGGTGACGCATGTCGACGGTCTGGTCCTGGCCCGCTCGGCCTTCCACCACTCGATCAACTACCGCTCGGCCGTGGTGCACGGCATCGCCCACGACGTCACGGACCCGCAGGAGAAGCTCACCGCGCTCGACGCCCTCGTCGACCACGTCGTCCCGGGCCGGGCCGCCGACTCGCGTCCCGCCGACAAGAAGGAACTGGCGGCGACCGCGGTGATCCGTCTCGACCTGAACGAGGTCTCGGCCAAGACCCGCACCGGCGGGGTGAACGACGAACCGGAGGACCTCGCCCTCCCCCACTGGGCCGGCGTGCTCCCGCTGCGCAAGGGCTACGGCACGCCCCTCCCGGAGGCCGACCTCGCGCCCGGCACCGAACTCCCCGGCTACCTCACGGTGTTGTGATGCTGATCCACCCCTGGGACGCGCCGCACGAGGACGCCGAGTGGCAACAGTGGCTGTCCGCCCATGACTTCGGCCAGCTCGCCGTCAACGGGCCACCGGGCGAACCCCCGTTCGTCCAGCCCCTGCACTTCGCCTACGACCCCGGCGAGGGCGATGCCGTCACCCACCTGGCCCGGCCCAACCCCCTGTGGTCCGCCCTCGATGCGAACCCGACCGTGACGCTGAGCGTGGTCGACGACTACGTCTTCGTACCCGGCCCTTGGCAGGCGCCGCCGGGCGCCCCGGCCGAGCACGGCACCCCGACGAGCTTCTACGCGGCGGTCCAACTCCGCTGCACGGCACACATCGTGGACGACCCGACGGCCAAAGCCGATCTGCTCCACCGTCAGCTGGGCCACTTCCAGCCGGAAGGCGGCTCCGCCCGGCCCATGGTCGGCGAGGAACCGTACGGCCGCCTGCTCTCCGGCATCCGCGGCATCCGGCTCGAAGTGACCGCCGTACGAGCGAAGTTCAAGTACGCGGCCCACCGACCGTCCGAAACCCAGGACCGCATCGCCAAGAGCCTGGCCACCCGCGGCGGCCCGGGCGACGCGGCAGCCCTCGACCACCTCTCGCGCCGACGCCGGACATGACAGCGCGGGGGCGGGGCGCGGAGGGCGATGGCACCCCTGACGGGCACCGCAGGGCCAGTGCCATCCCCCTCCGAGGCCAGGCATCGACTTGCCCGCCCCCGGCCCGCCAGGCGTCAAGCCGCCCGCCCACCCGCCGTCACGAGCACGGGCCCAGCCCCCATGTGGGCTGGGCCCCGCCTTCCGTCAGGCCGGGGTCGGGCCGGTGCCCCGTGTCTCCGCGAGGGCCAGGCCGGTGACCGAGGCCAGCATCAGCAACGTCCCGGTGAGGGTCGTGGCCGTGAGGCGTTCGCCGAGGAGGGCCACGGCCAGCACCGCCGCGCTCACCGGTTCGAGGAGCATGATCACGGAGACGGTCGCGGAGCGCACCACGGCCGCGCCCGCGAAGTAGAGGGCGTACGCGAGGGCCGTGGGCACGGCCGCGATGTACACCAGCAGCGCCAGCACCCGAAGGGGCTCCGCGCTGTGCGGCAGCAGCCCCTCGGCCAGGGCGAACGGCAGCAGGCACAGCGCGGTGACCGCGAACGCCCCCACGGTGGTGGCGGAGGCGTCCGCGCCGCCGTCCCGGCCCCAGCGCCGGGTGAGCAGCGTCATCGCGCTGTACCCGGCTGCGGACAGCAGCGCGAGCAGCACCCCCCGGGGATGTACGGCCGAGCCCCCGACGTCGGCGAAGAGCACCCCCAGCCCGACGAGCGCCCCGCCGACGGCGAGCACTCCGCCGCGGCCGAGCCGCTCCCCCAAGGTCAGCCGGGCGCCGAGCGCGATGAGGACGGGCCCCGCGCCGAGGGTGACGACCGTGGCCACGGCCAGTCCGGTGGCGGACACGGCCGCGAAGTACGCCGTCTGGAAAACCGCGAGACCGACGCCCGTGACCGTGGTCCGCAGGACCCTGCGGCGCACCGGCTCGGGCGCGATCGCCGGGACGGTCGCGGTCCGGGCGCGCGACCGCAGCAACGGGCGGGCGGCCAGCAGCAGCACCAGCCCGGCCGCGCAGCGCCAGAACGACAGGGCGACGGCGCCCAGGTCGCTGGTCCGGTAGACCAGCGAGGCGGCGGCACCGGCCGTACCCCAGGCGGCGCCCGCGACGATCAGATAGAGCAGGGCCCGTCGGACGGGCAGGGACACAGCGGTGGAGCCAGTGAGGCCAGAAAAGGAGGACAAGGGGGACACGCGTTCTCTCCGCACAGAAGTTCGGGAAGGGACCGCCGCATGGGCAGCGGTCCGCGGACTTCTTCTGCGGGCAGCACCGTTCCGCCCGGCAGCGCGTGCCGGGCGTGCATCACCGGAGAGCCCGCCTCAGGCGGCCGGAGGCGGAAGAACGAGTGCGTCGGAAGGCATGATCGTCACCCTAGGCGGCCGTGCCGCGGGCAGACAACTCCCTTTCGGGACCGCCGGCGGCCACCGGCTCCGGGGAGCCCTTGGCGGGCGCGGACGACTGTGCGATGAACGCGCCGAGCAGCACCACCGCCCCGCCGACGATCTGCGGCGCCGAAAGATGCTCACCGAGCAGCACCCACGCGAGGACGGTCGCGATGACCGCCTCCAGACAGGCCACCACGCCCGCCACCTGCGGGGAGAGCCTGCGCACGGAGACCACGCCGGTGACGTACGCGACGACCGTCGCGATCAGCACGATCCAGGCGAGCAGCAGCCAGGCGGGCACCTCGGTGCCGTTCATGCCGGCGGTGTGCGCGAGCACGGACCAGTCCATGTCCCACGGACGGGCGACGACGGTCAGCACGACGGCGCCGACGAGGAGGCCGTAGGCGATGACGCCGAGCGGATCGGGGACGTCGTCGCCGGAGTCGCTGCCCTGGTCGGACAGGACGAAATAGCCGACCTGGCAGCAGGCGGCGGCCAGCGCGAACAGCAGGCCGACGGCGTCGAAGCTCAGTCCCGACCAGACCTCGACGACACAGGCCAGCCCGCCCACCGCGAGGACCACGCCGAACGCGGCGCCACGCGTCACCTGCCGCCGCTGCACGAACCGCACCCAGCCCAGCACGAGGGCGGGCGCGAGGTACTCGACGAGCAGCGCGACGCCGACGGGGATGCGGGATATCGAGGCGAAGTAGAACGCCTGCACTCCGGCCACGCCGAGCAGACCGAACCCGGCGAGCAGCGCGGGCCGACTGCGCAGCAGCGCGCGATGGCGTACGGCGAGCGGCAGCATCACCAGGGCCGCGCCGGTCACCCGCAGCCACACCACGTGCAGCGGGTCGAGGCCCGCCTCGATCAACGGCTTGGCCGCGACCCCGGATCCGCCGAAGGCGATGGCCGACCCGACCGCCAGACCGAGCCCGATGCCCTTTCCGCGGTTGCCCTGACTGCTCACAGACGTATGCACCGGCACATGATGACAGGCGACGACATGAGCGTCACCCCCGTTGACACCTGTCTCATCGGCTGGACGGGCCGGGCGGGACGGGACGGGCCGGGCGGGACGGGCGGGACGGGCGGGCCGGGCGGGCGGGCCGGGCGGGCGGGCCGGGCGGGCGGGCCGGGCGGGTTGGACGGGCCGGGCGGGCCGGGCTGGGCGGGCCGGACGGGCCGGGCTGGGCGGGCCGGACGGGCCGGGCTGGGCGGGCCGGACGGGCCGGGCGGGGAGAAGTGGGCGGGTCAGCAGGCGGGGCCGCCGCCCCCGACGTACGCCTCGCGCCCGTCCAGACCGTCCTCGTCGTGCTCCCGCAGAGCGTCCTCGATCCGTGCGCGCAGCTCATACACGTCGGCGCCGGCGTGGGTCAGGACCTCGACGGCCCGTGCCTGGGGGTCCGTGACGATCGCCGCGAGCAGGTCGACGCCCCGGGCCGGCGCACCGTCGCGGCGGGCGGCCCGCACGCACGCGAGCTCCAGCGCGGTCGCGGCCAGCGGGGAGAAACCCTCGACGACCGTCACGACGGGCAGCGCTCCGGAGTCCTCGACGCCGCTCTGCCAGCGCAGGCCGTAGCCGATGCTGCGCTGGACGAGGTAGCCGAGCAGCCGGGCGAGCTGGGGCCCGCCGCCGAAGGCTGCGCGGACCTGGGGGTCGTGCTCCAGGAGCGAGTGCAGCAGGTGGGCGGTGTCGATCTGCCGGTCCCCGTCCCGGACCGCCCGCCTGCGGGCGGAGGCGAGCGCCGCCGCGGTCTCGGCGCCGAGCCGGGGGTCGTCGTCCATGGCGTGCGCGTGCGCGGCCTGACCGCGGGGAGACTGCCGGGGAATACGGGGTTGCACATCCCCACCCCATCAGCCGCGGCCGGGTGCCGTCATCCCCGGAGGGAAGCATCTTCACGTCCCACGCAGAGCGGACCTCGGGCGGCGGAATCTCCTCCCTACGGATGAGATCGGGCCCTTTCCCCCGCAGGAGCGCGCGCCGCCTTGCCGCACGCCCGTCACGCAACCACCGAGCCCCGCCCGCACGTCTCCCGCGGACATGGAGAGCGGGTGCCGGCTGGGGGCCCCGCGGGCCTGTCGACGGCCGGCAGTACGTCTACCGGGTCCACGCCCCGCAGGACGCGCTGCCCGCCGACCTGTTCCGGCAGGTCTGGCACTGCCACTAGGAGGGGCCGTTCCCGCGCGCCTGGGACGTGTTCGACGTGGCGGTGATACGCCGGGTGGGGTGAGCTCCACACTTTCTGAAGATACGTCAGTATTGAATGTTCGAGGCCGTGGAGTTACGTTCCGCGACACCGCAGCCCGAGTTGCCCGACATGAAGAGGTGGTCGCATGGCCGAAGTCAGCGCGGAGGCACGTATCCAGGCGCCGGCCGAGAAGGTGTGGGCCCAGCTCACCGACTGGGCGGCGTACGGGGAGTGGAACGCGACCCACACCAACTTCCCGCGGGGCGGCCCCGAGAACCTCGAGGTGGGAGTCACCTTCCAGGAGAACATGAAGCTGATGGGCTTCCCGGCGGAGGTCGAGTGGACGGTCGCGGAACTGGAACCGGCCCGCGTCCTGGTCATCCGCGGCAAGGGCCCGATGGCGGTGTCCGTCGCCACGCGCTACACCCTCACCCCCGACGGCGACGCCACCACGGTCCGCATCGACGGCGAGTTCACGGGCGCGGCCGTGTCGCTGATGGCGGGCAAGCTGAAGGACTCGGGGACGGCGGCCCTGAACGAGTCGCTGCGCAAGCTGGGCAGCCTGGTGTCCTGACCGCCGGCCGCAACCCGGCACACCCGGTACGCCAGGTACCCCAAGTACGCGAAGGCACCCCGCGGATGACTCCACGGGGCGCCTCGGCGTTGTCGCACGACGGTTGTCAGTCCCCGTCGGCGAGGATCAGGTACAGCTTCTTGCGGGCGTCGTTGATGACCGTGAGCGCCTTCTCGCGCTGCTCTTTGCTGCCGGTCTTCCACACCTGCCCGAAGGCCTCCATCAGACCGAAGCCGGCCTGGCGGATCTCGCCGAGAGCCTCCCAGTCGACCCCGCGCGTGGCTTCCTCCCAGGGGGCCTCCGGGCCCTCCTCGGAGGCCGTACGACCCTCGTCGGTGAGCGAGAACAGCTTCTTGCCGCCTTCGCTCTCGCTCGCGATCAGGCCCTCGTCCTCGAGGAGTTGGAGGGTCGGGTACACCGAGCCCGGACTGGGCTTCCACGCCCCGCCACTGCGCTCGGCGATCTCCTGGATCATCTCGTAGCCGTGCATGGGCCGGTCCTTGAGCAGGGCCAGGATCGAGGCCCGTACGTCACCGCGCCGCGCCCTCCCCCTGGGTCCGCCGCGCCCTCGTCCACCCCAGGGGCCAGGACCGAAGCCCGGTCCGAAACCGGGACCGCCCGGGCCGCCGGGGCCGAACCCCGGACCACCCGGCCCGAAGGGCCCGAAGGCCGCACGTCGTCCTTCACCGCGCCGCCCATGCCCACCGTCGAATCCGTGGTTGCGCATCGTCATCACTCCGTTTCCGTTCATTCCATCGCTGATCTGTCGCGATGCGTCAACGATATATCGGAATAGTTCGCATGGCAAGGCCCCCCTTTTCCGCGGGCTGGTGTCCCGCCGCACTCGATCGAGTCGTTTTCTCAACGAGTCGAGTCGTTCGGGCTTCCGTCTCAGGGAACCCGGTCGCGCGGTTGAGTGCGGTGTGGGCTGGATGGCTGTACCGGCTGGGGTGGTGGATCGCGCAGAGTCGTACCTTGAGCTGTCGTACGTCGATGCGGTGCACGGGCATCGTCGGCGTCCGCTGCGAGACTGTGTGACGGGCCGGTTTGAAGATCACTCCAATGCGCGAGTTTCCGCTGGTCGCACCGCGTGTGTCACTTCCCGGCCGGTATCGGATCGGGGATTTCTCCGAGGCCGCTGACAGACGGGTCGGCCGGTGGGAGAGACGCATCCTGGAGGTTCCGCACGGCCTGCCGGCCACATGTGCCGGAAGGGACGAGGCCGCCGCGCGCCGGCGTGCAGTGGGAAGCGTAAAAAGGACCGGAGGGTCCTCCGCCCAGCCCGGACGCATCGTCTCCGCGATGACACCACCGCGGGCCCGCAACGCGGAGGCGTCCGCGGACGCCTCACTGGAGTCTTCTGGCTTCGCGCCACGCCACCTGGCCCCGGAGGCTGGCCCCACCCGCTCTCCGCACAGGCCGACGTTGCAGCCGTGACTACGCTCTACCAGCTCATCGGGGAATTCCTCACCACGCGAGAACAGCCGGACGGCCTTGCCCGGATCTTCAGGACCTACCAGTCCTGGGCGATCACGCAGGACTGGTATCACCTCGAAGACCCGGCGAAGTTGCCGGGCTCACGCGAGGACCTACGGCCTGACCAACCCGGTCGAATTTCGAGCAAGGAGCCGCAGACCACATCCTGTCCGTCGTCTCCTGCTGCGTTGATACTGATCAGCGGGTGGGAAACGAAGCCAGAGCAAGATCCCACCGGTCAGCTGCGCGAAGCAGAGCAGCTCTATCTACCTGGGCCTCCACGAAGTACTGGTAGATGTCTGCTCCGTTTTCACCCTGCTGCCATGGGGGTGCCGCCTCCATGGACAGGTGCACACGAATCACCGCACCGTCCTCGCTCCGATCGACGAGGCTGAAGGCCAGGACCGGCTCGACGAACCACGTGTCCGGGGACAGCCGGCCGTCGGCATCAGGTCCGGTCACCGCAACCGTCCCGGCCGCCACCGCGCGCAGCCAACCAGACACCTGGTGGGCTTCATCGATCAGCAGACAAGGATCTGTGAAAGCCCAGATGCCCTCCGGAGTCATCACCGAGCCACCGATGACCAGCCAGTTGTCATCGTATGAGTTGCCGCGGACCGCGGAGAACTGGTACCCCAACGGGCAGAGATCGACACTGCTTGCCTGATCACCCAAGAGCATTGCCAAAGGGTGTCACGGGCCTTCTCGACGCTGCACGGGCCCACCCGGCAGGCCGAGCGCTACTGGGTGGGCCGCCCTCGGCTGGAAGCTGGCCGCCGCGGTCAACGACTGGGCGCCGGAGGGGCTGTTTTACAGCCACGACAGCGAACGGCACCCGGTGGGCACCGACGTGCTGGACAACGCCCGTGCGCAGATCACGCTGCTGGGCACCGATCCGGGTGCGACCGCGCTGCGGAAGCTGTTCTCGAAGCCGATGGACTTCGAGGAGGTGAACCGGTACGTGACGGGGATGATCACCGCGGACGGGGTCCGCTACGACTTCGGGCGGCCATGAACTGCTCGGCCGGCGGCTGCGGGACGTAAAGCTGAAGCAGGGTCGTCTCTGCGAGCTGATGCACGGCGGCCGCGGCCTGCTTCTCGACCGGACCGGCCGGCTCTCGGTGGAGGGCTGGGCGGATCGGGTCGACCACGTCGTCGACGTCAGCGAGGAACTGGACGTGCCCGCGGTGGTCCTGCGGCCGGACGGCCATGTGGCGTGGGTCGGTGAGGACCAGCAGGATCTGCTCGACGGCTGCCCAAGTGGTTCGGCGCCGCCGTCCGCTGAGCGCGCAGTGGTGGCTCGAACGGTGGGACCTGGCTGCGGCCGAGTTCGGCGCGGTAGGTACGCCGGCGCCGGCGGCACCGATCTCATCGCCGGTGTCGTACCCCGTCGGCTCGAAGTCCGGTGATGGGCAGTCCGTCGGCGGGGCCGGCGCCGGTCCGGCAACGGCACCGGCCCCGCGACGCAGAGCCGCAGCCGCAGCCGCAGCCGCAGTCGCAGTCGCAGTCGCGCCCGCAACGGTGCGCTGAATCACGGGACTTGGCGAGCGGGCGCAGCCATCAGCGACCGCGATCCGGCACTGCTGGAGCACTGTGGTGTCGGCGCTCTAGGGTGCTGACATGACATCGGACGACACCGCGCACAGCGGCTCGCACAGCACCTCGCACGGCTACCTCGCCGAACTGTTCTCGCTGGACGGCCGGGTCGCCGTGGTGACCGGTGGCAGTTCCGGTATCGGCCGGGCCGTCGCCGAGGCTCTCGCTCGGGCGGGGGCGAGCGTGGTGGTCGTGGCGCGCAAGGAGGCGGAGCTGGCCGCCACGGTCGCCGAGCTGGCGGCGGAGGGCTGCCGGGCTGCCTGGGTGAGCGCCGATCTGAGCACCCGCGACGGGGTGCGCGCGGCGGCGGAGCAGGCGGCCGAGGCGTTCGGCGAGCCCGACATCCTCGTCAACAGCGCCGGGATCAACCTACGGCCGCCGATGGGCGAGCTGGACGAGGAGGTGTGGGACGCCACGATGGCGGTGAACCTGGAGGCGCCCTACCTGTTGGGCCGGCGGTTCGGGCCGGGCATGGCCGAGCGGGGCTTCGGGCGGATCATCCACATCAGCTCCCAGCAGGCGCACCGGGCGTTCGTCCAGAGCGGCGCCTACGGCGTGTCCAAGGGGGCGCTGGAGTCGCTGGCCCGCTCACAGGCCGAGGCGTGGTCGCCATACGGCGTCACCTGCAACACGCTGGTGCCCGGCTTCGTCATGACGCCGCTCAACACGCGGTTGTCGTCCGACCCGGAGAAGATGGCGGCGCTGGCCGCGCGAACGATGGTCGGGCGCAACGGCCTGGCCGAAGACTTCGCCGGAGCCGCCGTGTTCCTGGCCGGGCGCGGCTCCGGCTATGTCACCGGGCAGGCGATCTTCGTCGACGGCGGGTTCTCGGTGCACTGAGTCGCGTTCCGCGAGCGCGTTCCACGAGTGCGTTCCACGAGTGCGGGACACGCGTGCGTCCTACGCCGCCTGCGGGGTGAAGTGGACGATTTCGTCGCCTCCGCCGGACTGGACCACGCCGTACGTGCTCTCGGGGACCATGTTCCAGGCGCCGGGCAGGTCGCCCAGGGGTTCGGAGACGATGAGGCGGGTCTCGTCGGAGACCTCGCGCAGGAATTCCATGTCGGGGTGGAGTGCCCGCAGTGTCTCCACGCGGGTGCTGTAGAAGAGCGAGCGTGAGGCTCCCTGGCTGGAGTAGCGGAAGGCCCACAGCCGTTCCCCGTCGGTCACGGCGACCGTCATCTGGAGCGGGAACTCCACCCCGTGCTCGTGGCCGATACGTTCCACCAGGCCCGTCATCCGTGCGACGGCGCCCGGCGGATCCTCCTCCAGGCCGAGGGTGAGCGCCAGGAAGAACATCATCTCGGAGTCCGTCGACCCTTCGATGTCGAGGAAGAGTTCCGGGTCGACGGCGAGGGCGAGGTCGCGGCGGATCCGGTGGAAGTCGGCGATCGCACCGTTGTGCATCCACATCCAGCGGCCGTGCCGGAACGGGTGGGAGTTGGTCTGCTGCACCGCCGAGCCGGTCGAGGCCCGGATGTGGGCGAAGAACATCGGCGAGCGGACGTGACCGGCGATCTCCCGCAGATTGCGGTTGCTCCAGGCCGGGCCGATCTCCCGGACGACGGCTGGGGTCCCGTTGCCCCCGTCGAGCGCGTACCAGCCGACGCCGAAACCGTCACCGTTCGTCGTCTCGACGCCCATCTTGGAATGCAGGCTCTGGTCGATCAGCGAGTGCGCCGGTCGGTAGAGGATCGTTTCGAGCAGCACGGGGGTGCCCGAGTAGGCGAGCCAACGGCACATCGTCCACTGCCTTTCGGTCGTCGGTCTCGGTCGTCGGTCTCGGTCGTCGCTCACCGGTCCTCGTACCTGTCGGGCTTCACCACGCACAGGGCCCAGATGACGAACGCGGAGAAGGCGATCATCACGACGGACCAGATCGGGTACTGCGGCAGGGAGAGGAAGTTGGCGATGACGATCAGCCCGGCGATGGCCACGCCCGCGACCCGCGCCCACATCGCCGCCTGGAACAGTCCCAGGCTGACGATCACGGCGACCGCGCCCAGGGCGAGGTGGATCCAGCCCCAGCCGGTGAGGTCGTACTGGAAGACGTAGTTGCGGGTCGTGACGAAGATGTCGTCCTCGGCGATCCCCATGATGCCGCGGAAGATGTCGAGCACTCCGGAGAGCATGAGCGTGACGGCGGCGAAGATCATCAGGCCCTCGGCCCAGTGCTGCTTGGCCGCGTGCCGCTTGACCGACGGCGCGTCGGTGGAGTGTGTCGTCATCCCGATGCCTCGATTCGGTTTCGTTCGGCTCGATTTCGTACAGCTCGGTCTCGTTCGGCGTTCAGTGCCGGGAGCCGCTCAGGACCTGTTGCTTCGCCTTGGCGAACTCCTCGTCCGTGATGTCGCCGCGGGCTCGGATCTCGGAGAGCCGGGCGAGTTCGTCGACGCTGCTGGAGGGGCCGCCCGCGCCCTTGGCGGTCTCGCGGACGTAGCTGTCGAAGGCCTGCTGCTGCTCACGCGCCTGCGCGATCTCTCTGCGCCCCATGTTCTTGCCGCGCGCGACCACGTAGACGAACACGCCCAGGAAGGGCAAGAGGATGCAGAACGCCAGCCAGCCGGCCTTGGCCCAGCCGCTGAGGTCGTCGTCGCGGAAGATGTCGACGACGACCCGGAACAGCAGGACGAACCACATGATCCACAGGAAGAACACCAGCATGGTCCAGAAGGCGCTCAGCAGCGGATAGTCGTACGCGAGGTACGTGTCACCACTCATGTCTCTCCTCCGTCCCGGGCCTTCGCCCGCCATCCCGACATCCCGGCACCCCGACCTGTCGTCGCGTGCCGTTCTCAGCGTGCCCACGCAAGAACCCGGCGGCCTCACCCGAGGCGGGTGAGTGTGCGCGGGCCGGCTCGAAGCGGCCCGGCCCACGGCGGCCCTGCTCAGAACGGATCGGCGGGATCCCTCGGCCCCGCCGTACGCGCCCTGCGGAGCGCGGCGCGCCACGCGAGGGCGACCACCGCCTCGACCAGGCCGAGCAGGACGAGCCACAGGCCGAGCAGCCGGGTCAGCGCCCGGGCCGACTCGGTGGGCAGCGCCAGCACCACGATCCCCGCCACGATGGCGAACACCGCCGCGCCGAGGACGACGCCCCGGTGGGGCAGGTCCTTGGCGGCAAGGGCCGTGTAGAGGGTGAGCATGCCGGACACCAGCCAGAGGACGCCGACGACCAGCGAGAGCGCGGCGATGGTCTGCAGCGGGTTTCTCAGGCACAGCACCCCGGCGATCACGTACAGCACCGCCAGGAGGAGCCCGGTCAGCCGTTCGCCGTGCTCCTCCCGGGCGAAGGCCGCGACGAACCGGAAGGCCCCGGTCACCAGCAGGTACAGGCCGATGAGGACCGCGAGGACGTGCAGGGTCTCGTCCGGCCAGACGAGGACCAGGATGCCCGGCACGAACGTGGCGACCGCCGAGCCGAGGATCCACGTCCAGGAGCGCCCGAGTACGCCCAGGGCCTCGGCGGGATCGCCGCCGACCGGTCCGGTGTGCGGTGCGGGTCCAGGCGACACGCTCATGACTCCTCCTCGCGCCCGGCCGGAGACGACGGGCCCCGGTACGTCACTCCGGCAGTTGGCGCATCTCCAGGACCCGCAGGCCCAGCGACTGGCAGCGGGCCAGCAACCCGTACAGGTGCGCCTCGTCGACGACGTATCCGAACAGGACGGTCTGACCGGACATGACCACGTGGTCGAGCTCCGGAAAGGCCGTGGTCATCGCCTCCGACATCTGTCCGTCGACGCGGATCTCGTAGCGCATGAGCTGCTCCCGGGGCGGCCTGGGACAGGCGGACTGCGCCCTTTCCCCGCGATCCTCCGTCCCGGGAGCACGGACGGCCTCACCCCGTGGAGGTGATAGACCGCACCGCACGCGCGCCACCCGCGTCCGTGCGTCAGTGCGTCAGTGCGTCAGTGCGTCAGTGCGTCAGTGCGTCAGGAACAGCTTGAACACGATGATCAGCAGGCCGAGCACGAGGTTCACCGAGGCGGTGGCGGCGACCAGGCGCCATGAGGCTCCGGCCCGTCGTGCCGCGGCCGCCGACCAGCCCACCTGGCCCGCGACGGCGACCGCGAGGGCGAACCAGAGGGCCCCTTCCAGGTCGAGGCCCAGCAAGGGGCTGACGGCCACGGCGACGGCCGGCGGGATCGCGGCCTTGACGATCGGCCACTCGTCGCGGCACACCTGGAGCACCATCCGCCGGTCCGGGCCGCCCTGTGTCAGCCGCGCCCCGAACAGCTGGGCGTGCACATGCGCGATCCAGAACACGACGCCGGTGAGCAACAGCAGCAGCACTAGCTCCAGCCGCGGGGACGAGCCCAGGGTGCCCGCGCCGACGACCACGGAGGCGGCGAGCATGGACCCGTAGACGCCGCCGGTGTAGTCGGCGGCGACGCGTGCCCGGGCCGCCGCGGCGTGGCCGGTCCTGGACATCACGGCCTCCCTCGACGAGTCGGACGGTTCGGACCGGTCAGCGAGGCGGTCCGGTCGCGCCGGTCGGCGCGCCGGCCCCGGCCCGGCTCGGACGTTCGGCCTTCCGGGTCGGCAGATGCGACGTGACCAGGAAACTGGCGAGCGTGATGCCGCCGGCGGCCAGGATCGCCGCCTTCAGGCCGTCGAGCTGCGCCGAGGCGTAGGAATCCGTGAGGGCGTCGACCTCGGCCGCCGGCAGCCCGGCGTCCTCGGCCGCCGAGCGCACCTGCTCGGTGGGGACGAAGCTGATGCCGGCCTCGAGGGCGACACCGGTCTGCCGCTGGGCCTCCTCCGACAGGCGCGGATTGTCCTCCACCTGCGTGGTGAAGGCCTGGGCCAGGGCGCCGACCAGCAGCGATCCGATGAGCGCGGTGCCCAGCGCGGAGCCCAGGTTCTGCGCCGTGAACTGCAGCCCGCCGACCTCGCTGCGTTCGTCCTCGCCCACGGAGGACTGGACGACGTTGCCCAGCTGCGAGGCGAGCAGGCCCATGCCCACGCCGAGCAGGGCCATCGCCCCGGCGAACTGCGCGTCGTCGATGACGGGGTCGATGGTGGCGAGCAGCCACACGATGGCCGCGACCAGGATCGCCAGGGCGATCCGGACCACCCGGCGCGGGCCGGCCACCCGGCTCAGCCGGGCGCCGCCCATCGAGGCCACGAGCATGGTGACCGACACGGGGAGCAGTCGCAGACCGGTCTCGAAGGCGTCGAAGCCCTGCACGACCTGGAGGTACAGCGGGATGGTGAAGAACAGTCCCAGCAGGATGAGGTTCTGGCTCAGCAGACACATCAGGCCGGATCGCAGCGTGGGCCGGTGCAGCAGCGCCAGATGCACCAGCGGCTCGGCGCCGTGGGCGTCCCGGCGCCGCTCCCAGTGCACGAAGACGGCGAGGACGGCCGCTCCGGCGCCGACGACGAACAGCGTGGGCGAGAAGCCCATGACGGTGAAGGGCGGGTTGCGGGGCTGCACCCAGCCCCACGTGCCGCTCTGCAGCACCCCGAGCACACCGAGCGCCAGACCGGCCGCCGAGAGCGCGGCGCCCACCCCGTCGAGGTGGGTGCGCGGGCCGGTGCGGGGGGACTCCGTGATCACGCGGCGGAAGCACAGCACCACCAGCACGACCACGACCTCACCGGCGAAGACCAGCCGCCAGGTGAGATACGTCGTCACCCAGCCGCCCAGCAGCGGGCCGACCGCGATGCCCGCGCCGGCCAGGCCGCCGATGACGCCATAGGCCACGGCCCGGTCCCGCCCCCGGTAGGACTCGGCGACCAGCGCCGCCATGGCCGGCAGGACCATCGCGGCGCCCAGCCCCTCGATGACCGACCAGCCCAGCGCGAGGACCCACAGGGTGGGAGCGGCGGCGGTGAGGGCCGATCCCGTGGCATAGACGACGAGGCCGAGGAAGAAGAGCCGACGTCGTCCGAAGATGTCCCCGAACCGGCCGCCGATGATCATGAAGGCCGCCATGACCAGGGCGTACAGGGTGATGACGGCCTGGATGGCCGTCACCTCGGTGTCGAAGTCCTCGACCAGTTGGCTGATCGAGACGTTCATGACGGACGTGTCCAGGACCATCAGGAACTGGGCGGTGCCCAGGACCATCAGGGCCCGCCAGCGGGTCACAGTGTCCACGCCCCCATCAGAGCCGGGAAACCCGGCCGGCGCCTCACCCACGACGGGCGAGCCGGAGAGCCCGGGCGTCCTCGACCGTTCACAGCAGGTTCAGCTCACGGGCGCGGCGTACCGCGTCGTTGCGGCGGTTGACCGCCAGTTTCCGGTAGGCGCTCTTGAGGTGGGTCTTGACCGTGTTCACCGACACGTACAGATCGGCGGCGATCTCTTCCGTCGACATCATCAGGGCCAGCCTGCGCAACACGTCGCGTTCGCGTCCGCTCAGTTCCTCGACGACCGGGGGCGGCTGGCCGTCGGACGGCGGCGCCCCGGGGGTGAACCAGTCCGCGGCCGCCCCCTGGGGTGACGGCGTGCCCAGGAAGGGGCGGATCCAGGGGCCGGCTTCGAGGAAGGGGCGTCTCAGCCCTTCGCGCCGCGCCTCGCGCAGTGCCTGGGCGACCAGTCTGCGCGAGCCGGACGTGTCGCCCGCCTCGGCCGCCGCCTGCGCCCGCACCAACGTGGCCCGGACGGTCACGGCGGGTCCGACGCGGCCCGCGGCGCGCACGCCGTCGAGCAGGTCGGCCGCCGCCCCGGGCCTGCCCGCGGCGAGCTGGGCCCGTGCGGCCCCCACCGCGCACGCCGCCTGTTCGCCGGGCAGCGCCCCCAGCACCTCGACGGCGGCCTCCGGCCGGCCCGCGGCCAGGTGCGCGGCGGCGACGACGAGTGCCGTCTGTCCCTCCGCCCAGGGAGAGACCACGGCGGCGGGAACGGCCCGCTCCGCGGCCGCGAGCGCGGCGCGCGTGTCACCGCGGGCCAGATGCAGGCGGGCGGTGGTGATGGCCCGGCCCGCCTCCATGACCGGGTCCCGCAGCGCGGGATGCGACCTGACCGCCTCGTCGAGGAGTGCCTGAGCCCGGCCCAGCTCGTCGCGGTCCACGGCGACGGCGGCCAGGACCAGCCGTCCCATGCCGGAACCGGACGGCTGCGGCAGGCCGTAGCGCTCCGTCTCGGTCAACGCGGCCCGCGCCTTGCGCTCCGCGCTGCTTGGCCAGCCGTTCAGGTAGTCGATCAGAGCCAGCCGACCGAGCGAGTCCTCGCGGGCGAGCGCCGTCGACGCACCTGCCGAGGACCCGGCCACCCTCGACAGGGCGGCGCTCGCATCGTCGAACCGGCCGGCCCACAGCCGCGCCGAGCCCAGGTGGGCCAGCAGGAGGGCGGTGAGTTCGGGGTGCCTGTCCAGCAGATCGGCGGGGACCTGGTCGCGCAGTGTCTCGGCTGCCGCAGCGGCCAGCTCCGCCCGGCCGGGCGCACCCGTCAACCGGGCGGCCAGCGCCTCCAGCAGGGCACAGCTCAACCGCGCCGCCACGAGACCGGGCGCCTCGCCCGCCGGACTCCACTCGGCCGCCGTCAAAGCCCCTTCGGCCGCGAGGCCGTCGTGTCCCCTCGCCGGACCCTGTTCCCCCGGCTCCCTCGGGTCCCTCATCAGGCCCAACTCGACTGCTGTCAGGCCGAGTTCAGCGCTCAGGCTCTGCTCCGCGCGACGCAGGTGGGTCTGGCCGCGGTCGAGATCGCGCCGGGACAGCTCTCGGGCCGCACGGACGAGATCCGTCGCGGGGCTCCTGGCCTCCGGCCCCATCCGGGAGAACAGTTCGGTGAGTTCGTCGGAGCGCAGGCCGGTGAAGAGCCTGCCGATGGCGAGGTCGTCGACGAGGGCGCCGGCGGTGAAGTCCCAGTCACCCGCGGCGGCCCCGTGCCCGAGCGTGTCCGCGAGGGATCCCGAGCCCCTCAGCCACAGCGCGGCCCGCCGGTGCAGTTCGGGTTCCAGACCCGGAGAACGCACCCGCAGATGGGCCCGGAGGATCTCCCCGAACAGCGGGTGGAGGCGGTACCAGCCCTGCCCCAGGTGCTCGACGAACGCGTTGTCGCGGCACAGACCGGCCAGAATGGGACCGGCGCCGGTACGCTCGGTCAGCGCGTTCACGAGCTCGGGACAGAATCGGTCGAGGACGCTGACGCGCAGCAGGACGTCCTGTGTCTCGGGGGGCTGCCGCCTGAGCACCTCCGCAAGCAGGAAGTCGGCGACCGTGGTGCGGTCGGCCTCGAACTCCTTCAGATACGTCTCCGGATCCGGGCTCTCGCGCGCGGCGAGGGCGCACAGCCGCAGGCCGGCGGCCCAGCCCCGGGTGCGTTCCACGAGCCCCCGCGTCGCGTTCGCCGACAGCCGCAGGCCGTGCAGTGCCAGCAGCTCGGCCGCCTCCTCGCAGGTGAAGGCCAGTTCAGCGGCCCGGATCTCCGTGAGGTCGCCGGCCGCCCGGTACCGGTGCAGGGGCAGCAGCGGTTCGGTCCGGCTGACGAGGATCAGGCGGACGCCGTCGCCGGCGTGATGCAGAACGAACTCCAGCTGCTCCGCGATCTCCGGGTCGATCACCCGGTCGTACTCGTCGAGCACCACGGTCACGGGCCGGTCCCGGGCGCACAGCTCGGCGGCGAGCCGTGCCAGCAGCGTGGGGGGCACGCGGCTCGCGTCCGTGGGGCAGCCGATCTCCACGGGCAGGGACATCCCGCAGGCGCGCAGGGCCTGGAGCACGTACGCCCAGAACATGCCCGGGCCCTGGCCGGCCGCGTCGATGGTGAGCCAGGCGACGGGCCCCTCGCACCGCGCGGCCCAGTCGGCGACCAGCAGCGTCTTGCCCTCGCCCGCGGCCCCGTTGACCATGGTCAGCGGCGTCCGCAGCGCCTGGTCGAGGTGCCTGACGAGCCGTTCGCGCCACAGGAACGTCACCGGCCGGGCCGGTACGACGAACCGTGCGCGCAGAAAGGGATCCCCCTGGGGATCGGCGTCCGGAGCCGTCAGTCGAGAACCGTTCTCCTCAAGGCCGGGCATGGCGCTCACCGCCGCTGCTCGTCAGGTCATGGGTAGCGCTACCCGCCATGATCCCAGGGTTGCGCTCCGGACGCGCTGCGAGAGTCCCGCACACCACGGTTCGGCCTGCTCACAGAGGGGCCGGCGGAAACAGGCCAGGACTCGCGGATTGGCCTTGGCCGACGGCTCGGCCCACCCCCTACCGTCACCGGCATGCGGATTCGAATCGTCGACGCCTTCACCGACCGCCCCTTCGCCGGCAACCCGGCCGGGGTCCTGCTCCTGGACGCCTTCCCGGACGACGGCCGGCTCCAGAACGTGGCCCTGGAGGTCAACCACGCCGAGACGGCGTTCGCCCACCCGCTCCCCGAGGGCGGCGAGGCGGACTGGGCCCTGCGCTGGTTCACGCCCGTCGCCGAGGTCGACATGTGCGGCCACGCCACGCTCGCCACGGCCCACGTCCTGCACACCACGGGCGCCCACGTGGGCCCGGTGCGCTTCGCCACCCGCAGCGGTGTCCTCGTCGCGACGCCGGCCGAGGACGGCTCGATCACCCTGGACTTCCCGACCGCCCCGCTGACGAGGGTCGAGATCCCGGCCGGGGTCGCCGAGGCCCTGGGCGTCGAGCCGCTCGGCTGCTTCGACACCGGCTCGCACGTCGGTGACCTGCTGGTCGAGCTCGCCGACGAGAAAACCGTCCACGCCCTGCGGCCGGACCACAAGGCCCTGGCCGCCTACTCCCGCCGCGGCGTCATCGCCACCGCCCGCGCCGAGAACCCGGACCTGGGGTACGACTTCGTCTCCCGCTGCTTCTTCCCGAACTTCGGCATCGACGAGGACCCGGTGACCGGAAGCGCCCACACCGCCCTGGCGCCCTACTGGTCCGAGCGCCTCGGCCGCACCGCCCTGACCGGCCTGCAGGCCTCACCGCGTTCCGGCCGCGTCCACACCGAACTACGCGGCGACCGCACCCTGCTGACCGGCCGCGCGGTCACGGTGATCGAGGGAGACCTGCTCGCCTAGCCAGGGCCGGTCCGACACATTCCCGCCGTCCGCCCGGAGGGCGGGCCCCACGGCGTCATGGGCGCCGAGCGTGCGTGCCAGGCTCCCGGGACAGCACACCTGGACCCCGGGTCGTCCGGGAAGGGGTGGCTCACGCCGTCGGCAGCCACCCCACCTTCCCCGCCAGCAGCGCGTATCCCACGAAGGCCCCGATGTCGAGCAGGGAGTGCGCCACCACCAGGGGTCCCACCCGGCCCCAGCGCCGGTAGAGGTAGACGAACACCACGCCCATCACCATGTTGCCGATGAAACCGCCGACGCCCTGGTAGAGGTGGTACGAGCCGCGCAGCACGGAACTGGCCACGAGCGCGGTGCCCGGCGTCCAGCCCAACTGGCCGAGCCGGCGCAGCAGATAGCCGACGACGATGACCTCTTCGAGGATCGCGTTCTGCATCGCGGACAGGACCAGCACCGGGTACTTCCACCACACGTCGGGCAGTGCCTCCGGCACCACCGTGAGGTTGAAGCCGAGGCCGCGGGCCGCCAGATAGAAGGCGATGCCGGTGCTGCCGATCACCGCCGCGATCGCCGCCCCCCGGCCGAGGTCCGGCCAGGGCCGGGTGCGGTCGAAGCCGAGCGTCCGCAACCCTTGTCCCTCGCGCAGCAGGAAGTGCGCGACCAGCGCCACCGGGACGAGCGCCGTGGCGATCCCGAAGAGCTGCCAGGCGAGATCGAGCCACGGACGGCCTGGCGCGGCCGAGGCGTTGAGGGTCGCCGCCTGGTCCTTCAGGCCTCCCGGTTTGGTGACTGATCCGACAAAACTGATCAGAGCGGATACACCGCTCGCGCCGAGCGAAAGCCCCAGAACGAGCAGCGTCTCGTCCCGGAAAATCCGTCGCGAGAGCCGTTCCTGCGGAAAAGAATCAGCCACCTACCCCGCCTCCACCTGCACACTTGCCTCCAGTTGCGTAAACCCGCAGCATCCCCACCCCTGCCTCGCTAGGGTCTCGAAAGAAGTTACGAAGATCGTGCGTGACAGGCCGTCGGGGGGACGGGCGCCGTACGGGGCGTACCTCCCCTTCGCTTGCCGTGCGGCGGATTTCCGCCACGGAGGACGACAGGTCGACAGGGAGGGGCACCACCGTCATGGGACGTCACAGCTTGCCCGATCAGTACGGGGCGGGCGCCAGCGACCCCCGCCCTCGCATGCGCCGGCGCACCGTGGCCGTCGCGACCGCCCTCGTCCTCACCGTCGCCGGGGGCACCGCGGCCGCCGTGCGGAGCGGTCTGCTCTCCTTCGGCTCCTCCTGCCGTGAACACCCCGTGCGGCTGACCGTGGCCGCCTCCCCCGACCTGGCCCCGGCGCTCACGGTCGCGGCGAAGCAGGCCAAGGACAGCGGCCTCACCTCCGACGGGCAGTGCCTCGCGGTCACCGTCGCGCCGCGCGAGTCGTCCGAGGTCGCCGACACGCTGGGCGCGGGCAAGGATGCGGACGCGCAGGTGTGGGTGGCGGACTCGGACCTGTGGGTCCAGCGGATCACCGCCGACCGCAGGGCGATCCAGGTGACCCAGGTGGGCAACGTGGCCTCCACGCCCGTGGCCGTGGCGATGGTCCCGACGGCCGCGAAGTCGCTGGGCTGGCCGAAGAAGACGTACTCCTGGCTGGAGCTGGCCGGCGCCGCCCTCCAGGACAGCTCCCTGCGGCTGGGCGCGGCCGATCCGGCGCGCAGCGCGACCGGACTGCTCGCGCTGACCCGGCTCGGCACCGCGGCGGCCGGCGTCAAGGGCGGGGACACTCAGGCCGCCGCCCTGATGAAGACGCTCTCCCAGCGCACCTCGGACACCGACAGCCAGGTCCTTCGGACGCTGCCGCGCAACACCTCGGAAGCCGAGCAGGGCAACCCCGAACGCAACCAGGCGGTCGTCGTCACCGAGCAGGCCTCGTTCACGTACAACGCGTCGGCGGACGCGGGCACCGGGCTGGACCTGTTCTATCCGAAGGACGGCTCACCACGGCTCGACTACCCGTACACACTGGTCGACAAGACGAGGCTGAGCACCGACGAGAGCCGGGCGGCGATCCGGTTCATGACCTACCTGCGCCGCCCCGAGCAGCAGAGACTTCTCCAGAAACGCGGCTTCCGGACATCCGACTACGACGCCCCGCAGACGGTGGTGAGCGCGGCCGGCGGCAGCAGCCCGCAGCCGTTCGCCGAGCCGGCCGCCCGGCCGGCGTCGGACACGGCCGTGGACGAAACGCTGGGGACGTGGACGATCACGGTGCAGAGCGCCCGGCTCACCACGGTCGTCGACGCCTCCTCCTCCATGTCCGAGCCCGTCCCCGGCACGGGCCGCTCGCGCATGGACGTCACCAAGGCCTCCCTGCTCCAGGCCCTCGCCACCTTCACCCCGGAGGACGAGATCGGCCTGTGGGAGTTCTCCACCAAGCTGGACGGCGACAAGGACTACCGCGTTCTGGTCCCCACCGGACGGCTCGGCACCGGCTCCCAGAGCGACCGCCTCTCGGCGGCCTTCGGCGACCTGGCGCCCATACCGAACGGCGCGACCGGCCTCTACGACACGACGCTCGCGGCCTACCAGGAGGCGACCGCTACGTACGTCAAGGGCAAGTTCAACGCCCTGGTGATCCTCACCGACGGCGTCAACCAGGACCCCGGCAGCATCTCCCGCACCACCCTCCTCACCGAACTCCGGAAACTCACCAGCCCCGAACGCCCGGTGCCCCTGATCATGATCGCGGTGGGTCCCGACGCGGACCGCGAGGAGGCCGACCAGATAGCCAGGGCCACCGGCGGCTCGGGCCAGTCGGTGACGGACCCGTCCCAGATCCACACAGTGATCCTGAAGGCGATCGTGGCGGCGGGCACACAGGGGGGCGAGGGCTGAGCGTTCCAAGGCGGCGAGGGCTGACTTTTCACGGGCGCGGGCAACGGCTCCGACCGGAAACCGCCCCGCGCCCCAGCCGACCCAGGAGCGCGGGCAACGGCTCCGACCGGAAACCGCCCCGGACCCCAGCCGACCCAGGGGCGCGGGGAACTGCGCGACCAGCGCCCACGCACCCGCACCCGCACCCGCACCCGCACCCGCACCCGCACCCGCACAGACCACACAACCGAAAGCCCCGAACCGCACCGCCCCTCAGCCGAGAGGCACCACCTCAGGCAACCCCACAGGCCACGTATGCACAGGCTCCCCGAGACGCATCAGCTCCGCATACCTCCGCGTGGTGGCCGCAAGCGCCGCGTCCCGCGACAACCCCGCCTCCACCGCCCGGTGGAACGTCGCCACCTGCCAGGTCGCCCCGTTGGCCCGCCGCCGGCACCGCTCCTCGATGACGCCCAGATACAGATCGCGATCGGCGGGCTCCACGCCCCACCCGTCCAGACCCTCCTCGGCCAGCGGCAGCAGCTCGTCCCGCACGAGACTCACCGCGTCCACCTCGACCACACCCCCCAGCCGCCCCCGCCGCGGCCACTGCAACCGCGCGTCGATCCCGTACCGGCACGCGGCGTCGAAGTTGGCCGCGGCCGCCTCGAACGGCAACCGGGTCCACACCGGCCGGGACTCGTCGGCCAGGGCCCGGACGACGCCGTAGTAGAAGGCCGCGTTGGCGATCACGTCCGTCACCGTCGGCCCGGCGGGCAGGACGCGGTTCTCCACCCGCAGGTGCGGAACGCCGTCGGCGATGCCGTAGACGGGCCGGTTCCAGCGGTAGACCGTGCCGTTGTGCAGGACGAGCTCGGCGAGCGAGGGCACCCCGCCCGCCTCCAGGACCTCCAGCGGGTCCTCCTCGTCGCAGATGGGCAGCAGCGGCGGGAAGAAGCGCAGGTTCTCCTCGAACAGCTCGTACGCCGAGCTGATCCACCGCTCCCCGAACCACGTCCGCGGCCGTACGCCCTGCGCCTGGAGTTCCGGCGGCCGGGTGTCGGTGGCCTGCTGGAACAGCGGGGGCCGTGACTCCCGCCACAGCTCGTGCCCGAACAGGAACGGCGAGTTGGCGCCGACGGCGATCTGCGCGGCGGTGACGGCCTGCGCCGCGTTCCACACCGCGGCGAAGCGACCCGGCGTGACCTGGAGGTGCAGTTGCACGGAGGTGCAGGCCGCCTCGGGCACGATCGACTTCGAGGTGCACGACAGCCGCTCCACCCCGTCGATCTCGAGCGCGAAGTCCTCTCCCCGGGCGGCCACGATCTGGTCGTTGAGGAGGGTGTAACGATCGACGTCGGAAAGGTTGGACGAGACCAGGTCGTCACGGTCGAGGGTCGGCAGAATACCGATCATCACGATGCCGGCATCGACCTCGCCCGCCTTTCGATGGGCATATGCCAGTGACGTACGGAGTTCCTCCGCAAGCCGGTCGAATACCCGACCACCCAATCGATGTGGAGCTATGTTGACTTCCAGGTTGAACATGGCGAGTTCTGTTTGAAAATCGCGGCTCGCGATCCTCTCCAACACTTGTCCATTCAGCATTTTCGGCAGGCCGTCGGCACCCGCGAGATTCAGTTCGATCTCGAGCCCCATGAGGTTCTTGGGGCGGTCGAAGCGCTTCTGGGCCAGGAGCCGCTCAAGCCCCGTCAGACACCGCCGCAGCTTGTCCCGGTAGTGCTGACGATCGGACAGGTCGAACGCGCCTGCCACGACCTTCTCCCCCATCGAAGCGTCCCTCCTCGCATGGGCGGGCCGACGATCCCGGCCGCCGGATGTCTTGGGTCAGGTGGGATGATGCCCAGCCCGGCCGATCGATAACGTCCCCCCGCCGGGCGCGTACCCGCTACGCTGACCGAAAGCCACTGGCGGTGACCGGTGGCACATTCACCGGGCATGCGACCGGGCACCCATTCACGAACTCGTAACTCGTGAGAAACGCCGACGAGAATGGGCCGACCACTCCGCGCCCATAACCTGAGGTCATCGCGGCACGGCCCGCTCTGAATCGGGATGATTCACACGTATCACCGACCGAATGAGCCCTTGCCGAGTGTCCCGGAATCGACTAGACGAAACACAGTCTGAACACGTGTCGTATAAACTCCGCGAACAAGGCAGAGAAGGTTGGCGCCCACGGTCGAAGGAGCCTGTCGTCGAAGGGACGGCAGGCCGCTCGCGCACCCCGGGCAACCCCAGACCCGGCCCCCGCCTCTCCGACCTCCGAGAGCTAGCTGACAGCGCCGTCCGCCCACGCCCTCGCGCCACCGTGCCTGTCGAATGAGAGGCGACCCACCATGCCTTTGCATGTCCCCCCGGCTCCCGCGCCCGCCCTTCGCTCCGTCCTCACGGCACTCGGTTCCCCCACCGCGGTCCGCGAGGCTCGTACGCCCTCCCTGCGCACCGCTCAGGGTGAGGCCACCCCCGAGCTCCCGCTGCCTCTGCACGTCCTGGAGCGGATCACCCCCGAAGGCGTGGCCGCGACCCGGCTGGCCGGCTGGCGCTTCCTGATCCGCTGCGGCGACCGCGCCGTGGCCGCGGCCGAGACCCGGCTCACCCCGGACGGCTGGGCGTTCTCGCACTTCTTCGAGGGCCCCTACATCGCCTCGACCGAACGCGCCCTGCGCCAGGCCGAGTCCACCACCCAGCCCTACCAGGCGCGCCTGCTGTCGGTGCCCGGGCTCTACATGCTCACGCTCTGGCTGCACGGCGACAGCGCCTCGGACGGCACCACCGGCCATCCCGCCCCGACCGACCTGCTGGTGCCGCTGGCCCCGGCGCCGCCCGGCATCGCCGCCCACCGTCCGCACCACGTCGCCGAGTTGCTCCCGGTGCTGACCCTCCGGGTGGCACCGGCGCCGCCCCCGCTGCTCGGCTCACCGGCCTGACCGACACGACCGGCCGGGCCCACACCCCCGTACCCCGTCGCCGCGGCCCCGGCGGCGGGGTGCGGTGCTGTCCCGCGACACGGAACCGCCCAGGGAACCCGCCACGTCCCGTCCGGACCAGTGCCGTGGCAGGCAACGTTTGCCCGTGAAGGAGCGGCGTCCGGTGCGTGCTCTGGGGTCCCCCCCCCGGCCGAAGGCTGGGGGAGTGCCGGCCGAAGGCCCCCGTGCTGGACGTACGTGGGTCTTCGGCCGGTGCGGCGAGTGGGGGCATGGGGGCACCTCCCACGCCCTTGAGGCAGTGAGGGAGCGTGCCGGGCGTCGCGACGGGGCGAACGTCGCCTGTCACGGCACTAGTCCCATCCGACCACCAGGAACCACCCGAAGTGACGGTGCGGTCGAGATGAACCGCCCGCGCGGGTGATGCGTCATCAACCTGTGAGAGGCGGTGCCGCGAAATCCCTGCGGAACGACCTCCGTAGGGCAACACTGGGTTCCGACCGACTTATCACAACGGGGGGCGGCCATGAACGACGCTTCAAGCCGCGGGACAGACACGACAGCCATCTCACTCATCACGCCAGAGCGGAAGTTCCCATCCATGTGCCAGCACCAGCCACCGTGCCCGTCAGCGACCTCAGCCGACCGGGAGTCCGCCCGCCTCGTGGCGCACCACCCGGAACAGGGCTGGAGCCTGCTGTGCAACGGCGTCCTGCTCTTCGAGGACACCGGTGAGCTCCTGCCGGACGGCCAGGTCATCGCCCCCCACCGGGCCGTGACCGCCGCCTGAGCATTGCCCGGACGGCGCGGGACCGCCGTCCGGAGACATGAGGGGCCGGCCCGCAGACACGCACTGCGAACCGGCCCCGACGCGTGTCCGGGGTCGCTCACTCCCCGTAGTCGCCCGGTTTCCGCGCGGTGCATCCCTCTGTATGTCTTCCCACGGCCCCGCATTTTCCGGAAGACTCCTGGAAGTTTCGGCGCTGCGCCCGAAGCGACGCGACGGAGGTGGGGGAAGTGACAGCGGACGATACGGCGCCGGCGTCCCGGGGCAGGGTCACGATCACGGAGATCGCCCGCCAGGCCGGTGTCTCGGTGCCGACCGTGTCCCGGGTGGTCAACGGGCGCTCCGACGTCTCGCCGCAGACCCGGGCCCGAGTCGAGGACCTGCTGCGTCTGCACGGCCACCGCAAACGCCCCGCCGCCTCCCCCGCCCGCGCCGCCCTCCTCGACCTGGTCTTCAACGACCTCGACAGCCCCTGGGCGGTGGAGATCATCCGCGGTGTCGAGGAGGTCGCCCACGCGGCCGGGGTGGGCACGGTGGTGTCGGCGATCCACGGCCGCTCGGGCGACGCCCGCGAGTGGATGCGCAACCTGCGCTCCCGAGCCTCCGACGGCGTCATCCTCGTCACCTCGGCCCTGGAACCCACCCTGCACGAGCAGTTGCGCATCCTGGGCGTCCCGCTCGTCGTCGTCGACCCGATGGGCTCACCCGCCGCCGACACCCCGACGATCGGCGCCGCCAACTGGTCGGGCGGCCTCGCCGCCACCGAGCACCTGCTGTCGCTGGGCCACCGCAGGATCGGCCTGATCGCCGGCCCGCCCCGGCTGCTGTGCTCCCGGGCCCGCTTCGACGGCTACCGGGCCGCGCTGGAGGCGGCCGGCCTCTCCGTCGACGACACGCTCGTCGTCCCCGGTGACTTCCGCCCCGAGTCGGGGTTCACCGGCTGCACCGCCCTCCTCGATCTGCCGCAGCCGCCGACCGCCGTGTTCGCGGCCAGCGACCAGATGGCCCTCGGCGCGATCGAGGCGCTGCGCCGGCGCGGCCTGCGGGCGCCGGAGGACATGAGCGTGGTCGGTTTCGACGACCTTCCGGAGGTCCGCTGGTCGGCACCGCCGTTGACCACCGTCCGCCAGCCCCTCGCCGACATGGGCAAACTCGCCGTCCGCACGGTCCTGAGCCTGACCCGCGGCGAGCGCCCCGACTCGCCGCGGGTGGAGCTGGGCACGGAGTTGGTGGTGCGGTCGAGCACCGCGCCGCCACGCGGCTCTAGCTGAGCGCCTCGCGGATCGCGTAGTAGGCCGGCTTCGGCGCGAACTCCTCGTCCCACGGCAGGGCCGCGCCCTGACCGGGGAAGAAGGCCGGAATCCACGAGTACTTGTCGGTGTAGTCCCAGACGGTGATGCCGACGCACCGCCGCACCGCGAGGCACGCCTCGGTCATGTCCCGGTACCAGTCGGCCTGTTGGGCCAGCTTCTCGTCCGTCGCGGGCAGCAGCATCCGGACGTCGACCTCGGTGAGCGCGGTGTCCAGGCCGAGCCGGGAGAAGCGGCGGAGGTTGTCCTCCAGGGTCGTCGGATAGCCGTACTGCAGGGCGAGATGGGCCTGCAGGCCGATGCCGTCGAGCGGAACGCCCTGCGCCTTCAGCTCCTTGGCCAGGTTGTGGTAGGCATCGCTCTTCGGGCCGACGGCCTCGATGTTGTAGTCGTTGAGGTACAGCTTCGCCTTCGGATCGGCCTGGTGGGCCCATCGCAGCGCGTCGGCGATGTAGCCGGGGCCGAGCGTCTTGTAGAAGATCGTCTCGCGGTAGGTGCCGTCCTCGTTGAACGCCTCGTTGACGACGTCCCAGGAGTAGACCTTGCCCCGGTAGTGGCGCACCTCGGTCTGGATGTGCTTCTTCAGGACGGCGCGCAGCTCGTCGGCCGTCCACTCCTTGGCCGTCAGCCAGCCGGGCAACTGGCTGTGCCAGACGAGGGTGTGGGCACGGACCTTCTGGTGGTGGGCGCGCGCGAGATCGACGATCTCGTCGCCGGCCGTCCAGTCGAAGACACCCTGCTGCGGCTCGGTGGCGTACCACTTCATGCCGTTGCCGGGTGTGATCATGTCGAACTCGCTGCCCAGGACCTTCGTGTAGGCGGTGTCGGTGAGTTCGGGGTTGTCGGTGGCGCTGCCGAAGTAGCGGCCGTGGCGCTGTGCGAGGTCGGCGAGGGTGGTGCGCGGCTTTCCGTGCGCCGGTTCCTCGTGCGCCTGGGCGGCCGGTCCGCTGACGACCCCGGCGGCGACGAGGACGGCGGCGAGGGTTCCGGCGAGTCTGAGCCGGGTGCGGACGGCGGGGCTGGGCATGGTGCGACTCCTCACGTCGGGGTGGGTGTGAGCCGTACGGGTCCGCGGGCGCGCGTCATCCCTTCGTGGCGCCGGCGGCGAGACCGCCGACGAGCTGGCGCTCGGCGACGGAGTAGAAGGCCAGGGCGGGAACCATGGCGAGGACGAGATAGGCGAAGACGCGCGCGTACTCCGCGGAGTACTGGCCCTGGAACTGCTGGACGCCGATCGGGATGGTCCACCAGGTGGGCTCGTTGAAGACCAGCAGCGGCAGGAGGAAGTTGTTCCAGCTGCCGACCACGGCGAGAACGGAGACCGTGCCGAGGGCGGGCCGGGCCATGGGCAGCAGGATCCGCCAGAAGAAGCCGAGCGGCCCGCAGCCGTCGAGGGTGGCCGCCTCCTCCAGCTCGGCCGGAATCTCCCGGAAGAACCCGCGCAGGACGACGATGGTCATCGGCAGCCCGAAGGCGGCCTGCGGCAGGATCACGCCGAGCGGGTTGTCCAGCAGGCCCATCGAGCGCAGCAGCAGGAACAGCGGCAGCGCCGCCACCGCGAAGGGGAACATCAGCCCCATCGTGAACAGGGTGAACAGCATCTCCCGCCCGCGGAAGGCGAACCGGGCGAAGGAGAACGCGGCGAGCGCGGACACCGCGACGACCACCACGGTCGTCCCGGCCGCGATGAGCGTGCTGCTGCCGACCAGCCGCCAGAACGACCCGGAGCCGAGGATGTCCGTGTAGTTGGAGGTGACCCAGGGGTCGGGCAGCCCGATGGGGTTGCGGGAGAGCTGGTCGGTGGACTTGAAGCCGGACAGCACGGCGTAGACGAGCGGTACGGCCATCACCGCGCCGACGATCCCGAGGACGAGGTGAAGCGGAAGGGTCCGTGCGGTCCGGCCGGTCCGGCGGTCGCTCCGGCCGGTCTTGACGACGCTCACGAGCCGCCTCCTCGCATGGTCGTGGTGGCGCCCTGGAGGTCGCGGCGGAGCACGAACCGCTGGTAGGCGAGGGCGAAGACGAGGCTGATACCGAAGATCGCCACGCTGATCGCGCTGGCGTAGCCGACCTGGTAGCGCTTGAAGCCGTACTGGAACATGGTCACGGCCATCGTCTCGGAGTGATGGTCGGGACCGCCCGCGGTGACGACCCACACCAGGTCGAAGAGCTGGATCGAGCCGATCACCGACAGGAAGACGCTGATCCGCAGGGTCGGCGCGAGCAGCGGCAGGGTGATGTTGCGGAAGCGCTGCCAGGGGCCGGCTCCGTCGATCAGGGCCGCCTCGGTCAACTCGGCCGGGATGGACTGGAGTCCGGCCAGGTAGAGCATCATGTGGAAGCCGAAGTACTTCCACGTCATGACCAGGAAGAGGGTGGCCATGACGGTGGAGGGGTCGGCGAACCACTGCCCGCCCACCCCGTCCAGCCCGATCGCGCCCAGGACGTGGTCGGCGAGGCCGTCGTCCGGGGCGAAGATCATGCTGAAGAGGACGCCGGTGATCGCCTCGGAGAGGATGTACGGTGCGAAGAACAGCATCCGGTACACGGCCCGGCCGCGGATCCGCTGGTTGAGCGCGACCGCGAGGGCGAGCGCGAACGGCAGTTGCAGGACGAGCGAGAGTCCGACCAGGAGCAGGCAGCGCCACAGGTCGCCCAGGAACACCGGGTCCTTCAAGAGCCGGGTGAAGTTGTCGCCGCCGATGTAGTCCTCGGGCATGCCGAAGCCGCCCCAGCGGAAGAACGAGGCGTACAGCGCGAACAGCATCGGCAGCAGCACGAGCGTGCCGAACAGCACCAGCGCGGGCACCTGGAAGCCGACGGCGGTGAGCCAGTGCAGCGCCCGCCGCCGCGCCCGGCCCCGGTCCCTGCCTGCGACCGGGGGCGGGAGGTCGACGTCCGGGCCGCTGCGCTTGTCCGGGAGGAAGGTGGAGGTCATCGCCTGCTACTGCTCTTCCTTCGCGACCTTGGTGATCGACTCGGTGACCTGCTGGGGCGACTTGGAGCCGGCGATGAGCGCGGCGACGCTGTCGTTGACCTCCTGGCCGAGGGCGGGCGCGTACGCCTGGTCGAGGTAGAGCTGGAAGCCGGTGGCGGCCTTCAACTGGGCTTGTACGGCTTTGATGTTGGGGTCGGTGATGGCGCTGTCGGCGGCCGGTACGACGGGCAGCACCCCGGTCTTCTTGACCAGTGCGGTGTCCGTGGCGGCGGAGGCGAAGAACTTCAGGAAGTCGACGGCCGCCTGCGGGGCGCCCTTGCGCAGGGCGTGTCCGCCGCCTCCGCCGAACACCTCGGTGATCACGCCCTTGCCGCCCTCGACCGCCGGGAACGGGAAGAAGCCGAGGTTCGCACCGAGCCCCTTGCCCGCGTCCGCCTCCACGGTCGGCGCCCACTGGCCCATGAGTTCCATCGCGGCCTTGCCGTTGCCGACGGCGGCGGCCTGGCCGGTGGGGCTGGAGTAGGCGGCGCCGAGGAAGCCCTTCTGGAACGGCTTCAGGTCGACGAGGTCCTGGAGGTGCTGCCCGGCCTGGACGAACCCGTCCCCGGTGAAGTCCTTGTCGTCCCCGGCCTTCTGCAGGGCGTCGGCACCGGCCGTGCGCATCGCCAGATACGCCCAGTAGTACATGCCGGGCCACTTCTCCTTGCCGGCCAGGGCGAGCGGCGTGATCCCGGCCGCCTTCAGCTTGCGCACGGCGTCGAGGAAGCCGCTCCAGGTGGTGGGCGGCGCGCTGACGCCGGCCTGCTTGAAGAGCGCCTTGTTGTACCAGAACCCGATCATCCCGATGTCGAACGGGACGCCGTACACCTTCTTGTCCAGCAGGTAGGGCTCGCGGGCGACCGACAGCAGGTTGTCCCCCCACTCCTTCGTCCGGTCCGTGAGGTCCTCGACGAGCCCGGCGTCGACCTGCTGCCTCAGGACACCGCCGCCCCAGGTGTGGAAGATGTCGGGAAGCTTCCCGGAGGCGGTCAGCGCCGTCATCTTCGACTTGTAGGCGTCGTTCTCCAACTGAACGATCTTGATCTTCACGTTGGAGTTCTGGGCCTCGAACTGCTTGGCGAGAGCGGCCCAGACATCCTTGGCCGGCTGGGTGGTGGAGATGTTCCACCACTCGATCGTGGTCGTCCCCGACGACCCCCCGTCCGAGTCGCCGCCGCAGGCGCTCAGAGCCGTCATGCTCAGACCGGCCGCGGCGGAGGCCGCCAGGAAGCCGCGGCGGGAGAGTGCCGGGTCGCCCATCATGCGCTCCTTGATAGATCGAAAGTTTCGAACCAGATCCAGAAAGCTTCGCTGCTGCCGCACCCTAGAGACACCCTCCGACGGGTGGCAACCCCTTGAACACAGGGAATCCAGGGGCATGTTCACGAATGGAGGCCCGACGGGATCACGATGGCCGCCGAAACATTCGGATTCCTCGGCGAACATTACGAAGCGGGACGCGGTGCGAGTGCAGTGGCCGGAATCGAACCCGTCCGTGCGCGACATCGGGCGTCAGCCCCGCGACCAGTCTTAACGGAAGCTTGACGCCGTCCCGCCCATGATCCGTGGGCCCGGGCGTCACTCTCCGCTTACGCTGATTCCGCCGTCCGCGTGATGGCCGAAACCACACGCTGAGCCGCACATCAGGAGCACGCCGATGGCCACCACCGAGCACCCTCCCCCCAGTCGTCTGCGCTCCTGGATGCTGGCGGGCCTGTCCGACATGGGCAAGGGACACGCTCAGCAGGCGGCCCCGAAGGCCGAGGCGGAGCCCGAGCACAAGGGGCAGCGCTGGTACCGCGTGATGTGCCTGACCGGCGTCGACTACTTCTCGACCCTCGGCTACCAGCCGGGCATCGCCGCGCTCGCGGCCGGCCTGCTCTCCCCCGTGGCGACCATCGTGCTGGTGATGGTCACCCTGGCGGGCGCCCTGCCCGTCTACCGTCGGGTGGCCGAGGAGAGCCCGCACGGCGAGGGCTCGATCGCCATGCTGGAGCGACTGCTGTCGTTCTGGAAGGGCAAACTGTTCGTCCTGACGCTGCTGGGCTTCGCCGCCACCGACTTCCTGATCACCATCACCCTGTCGGCGGCGGACGCCTCCACCCACCTGGTCGAGAACCCGCACCTCACCGACACCCTGCACGACAAGCAGATGGTGATCACCCTCATCCTCGTCGCCCTGCTCGGCGCGGTGTTCCTCAAGGGCTTCCTGGAGGCCATCGGCGTCGCGGTCGCCCTGGTGGTGATCTACCTGAGTCTGAACGTGGTCGTGGTGGCCGTCGGCCTGTGGCACGTGATGACCGAAGGGCATGTGATCACCGACTGGACCGGCGCCCTGACCGCCGAGCACGGCAACGTCTTCGCCATGATCGGCGTCTCCCTGCTGGTCTTCCCCAAGCTGGCCCTGGGTCTGTCCGGTTTCGAGACCGGCGTCGCGGTCATGCCACACGTCCAGGGCGACCCGGACGACACCGAGGAGAACCCGAAGGGCCGCATCCGGGGCACCAAGAAGCTCCTGACGGCCGCCGCCCTCATCATGAGCGTCTTCCTGATCTCCACCAGCTTCATCACCACCTGGCTGATCCCGGAGAAGGAGTTCGAGCCCGGCGGCAAGGCCAACGGACGCGCCCTCGCCTACCTGGCACACGAATACCTCGGCAACGCCTTCGGCACGGTCTACGACGTCTCGACCATCGCGATCCTCTGGTTCGCCGGCGCCTCCGCCATGGCCGGACTGCTCAACCTCATGCCCCGGTACCTGCCCCGCTACGGAATGGCCCCGCACTGGGCCCGCGCCGTCCGCCCCATGGTCATCGTCTTCACCCTGGTCGCCTTCCTGGTCACCTGGATCTTCGACGCCGACGTCGACGCCCAGGGTGGCGCCTACGCCACCGGCGTCCTGGTCCTGATGTCCTCCGCCGCGATCGCCGTGACCATCGCCGCCCGCCGCGCCCAGCAGCGGGGCTGGAGCATCGGCTTCGCCGTCGTCTCCGCGGTCCTGCTCTACGTCACCGTCGTGAACGTCATCGAACGCCCCGACGGTGTGAAGATCGGCGCCTGCTTCATCGCGGGGATCATCCTCGTCTCGCTCCTGTCCCGGCTGGCCCGCGCCTTCGAGCTGCGCGTGACCAGCGTGACGCTGGACGACATGGCGGAACGTTTCATCCGGGACATGGCCAGCCGCAAGATACGGTTCATCGCCAACGAGCCCGACCAGCGCGACAAGGCCGAGTACCGCGACAAGATCGAGCAGATCCGGGCCGACAACGACATTCCCGGCGAGGACTTCGTCTTCGTCGAGGTCACCGTCATCGACCCCTCCGAGTTCGAGTCGGGCCTGACCGTCCGCGGCGAGGTCCTGCACAACCGCTACCGCGTCCTGACCCTGGAGTCCTCCTCCATCTCCAACGCCCTGGCCGCGCTGCTCCTGTACACCCGCGACTCCACCGGCTGCCTCCCGCACATCTACTTCGAGTGGACCGAGGGCAACCCCTTCGCCAACTTCCTGCGCTTCTTCCTGTTCGGCCAGGGCGAGGTCGCCCCGGTCACCCGCGAGGTCCTGCGCGAGGCCGAACCGGACCGCGCCCGCCGCCCCCGCGTCCACACCGGCTGACCCGGGCCCGCCACCGTCAGAAACGCGTAAGAATCCGCCCGCGCAGCGTCAGAAGACCGTCAGCACCCCTCCCGGCATCCCACCCGGCCGCCTACCGTCGGCGTCATGCAAGCGCGGGAACCGAGGCAGGGGCAAGGACCCGGCGGCGGACCGCCGTACCCGACCGTCGACCGCCACCGGCGCGCCGACGTCCGGCTCGCGACGGGCTGCGGGCTCGGCTTCTGCGCTCTGACGTTCCTGGTCGACTGGGACGCGGAGACCCTCACCCTCCCCCGTGCCCTGCTGTGGCTGACCCTCTCCGCCGGCGTCCTCGCCGTGCTCCTCCCCCCGAGGGTCGCCGCGGGCCGCGGCTGGCTGGCGGTCAGCGGCCCGGTACGTCGGCGCCGGGTGCGCACCGACGCGTTGGTCGCCGTACGCCAGTACGCCGGGGCCTCCGCCCACCTGGTCCTGTGCGACACCCACGGACACCGGCTGGAGGTGGACCCCCGTGTGCTCACCGGCGACCCGCTGCTCTGGCACGAACTGGACACAGGTGTACGCCGCTCCCTGGAACGCGGCACGCTGCGCGAAGGCGCCGACGTGCTGGAGCGCCTGGGCCACGAGATAGACGACACGATCGCGCGGGCGGTCCTCAAGGCGTCGGGCCTGCCCTGAAGGGCGCCTCAGCCCTCCTGGCTCCCCCCGAACAGCCTCCGCCGCGGTGGCCGCACCACGACCTTCCCGTAGCTCATCCGCCCGACGACCTCCACCCGCAGCACGACGGGAGCGTCCGGCGGACCGGAGGGACGGCTCTTGATCCTGGCGAATTCGACGACGAGCGAGTCGGTGTCCACCACGACCCCGGGCCGCGTCACCAGCCGCAGCGTGCCGCCGCCCATGTCCAGGTCGATCCGGAGGGCGGCGTGGCCGATCACCGCCCGGGTGAAGTCGAGCGTCACGTCCCCGAAGGACGACTCGATCTCCAGGCGCCGCGGCACCACCCATCCGTCACCGCGCTCGGCCGAACCGCCCGTCTGCTTGATCCGGACGACGTCCTTCGCCTCGGTCCCGCCCGCCTCCGCAGGCAGGTCGGCCGTGAGCACGGCCAGCTCACCCAGCGTCCGCGCGACCAGGGCCGCCTCCACCCGCTCGTCGAGCTCGTCCGCGGTCAGCCGACCGTCCCCCGCGGCCGCGCCCAACGCCTCCACGACCCGGTCCCGGTCCTCGTGCGACGCCCGCAACTCAGCCGACATGTCCCTCACCCCGTCCACAGCCCCCTCCACGAACTGACGTCATATCGCGTTATACCCAACGCTCGACCCCACGTCCACCACCACCCGTTTCCGGCCCTATCGTGACCGGCATGCAGAGCTACACAATCGGCCAGGCGGCACGGCTGCTCGGCGTGAGCCCCGACACCGCGCGCCGCTGGGCGGACGCCGGCCGGGTGCCGACCCATCGCGACGAGGCCGGACGACGCCTCATCGACGGCAGGGACCTCGCTGCCTTCTCCGTGGAACTCGCCCGGGCGGACGGCCCCGCCGAGGACACCCCGTACACCTCGGCCCGCAACGCCTTCCCCGGCATCGTCACCGCGATCAAGCTCGGCGATGTCGCCGCCCAGGTGGAGATCCAGGCCGGCCCGCACCGCCTGGTCTCCCTGCTCACCCGCGAGGCCGTCGAGGAACTGGGACTAGAGGTCGGCATGGAGGCCACGGCCCGCGTGAAGTCGACAAACGTACACATCGACCGCGTCTGAACCACCGGGCGACTGCCTCCTTCTTCATGCAGGCGCACATGCATGCCTCCAAGGGCGATCACTCGCGACTATGCAAAGCAACAGGAGACTAATGCCTCGCATATGCGGCATCATCGTCTCGCTGGGCCGTTCGAGGGATCGCAGAGACCGAGGAGTACACCGTGATGACCTGTTCCACGCGCCGCACCCCCCGCACCCTCCGGAGGACCGGCGTGGGAGTCGCCGCGCTGCTGGCCCTCAGCGCCTGTTCCTCGGACGACTCCACGGACGCCTCCCCGAAGTCGGACGCCTCGTCCTCCCCGAAGTCCTCTCCGAATCTCTCCGGCACGGTGACGGTCTTCGCGGCCGCCTCCCTCAAGGAGAGCTTCACGACACTGGGCAAGGAGTTCGAGAAGGCGCACCCGGGCACGAAGGTCGCCTTCAGTTTCGGCGGCAGCGACTCTCTCGCCGCGAGCGTCACCGGCGGTGCTCCCGCGGACGTGTTCGCCTCGGCAAGCCCCAAGACGATGAAGATCGTCACCGACGCGGGGGACGCGTCGGGCACGCCCGCCACCTTCGTCCGCAACCAGCTGGAGATCGCCACCCTCCCGGGCAACCCCGACAGGATCGCCTCCCTCGTGGACCTCACCAGGTCCGGCGTCAAGGTCGTCCTGTGCGACAAGACCGTGCCCTGCGGCGCCGCCGCCCAGAAGGCCCTGGACGCGAGCAAGCTGAAGCTCACCCCGGTCTCCTACGAACAGGACGTCAAGGCCGCCCTGACGAAGGTCGAGCTGAAGGAGGCCGACGCGGCGGTCGTCTACAAGACCGACGTGCACGCGGCCGGTGACAAGGTGGCGGGCGTGGACTTCCCCGAGTCCGCCGACGCCATCAACGACTACCCGATCGTCCAGCTCAAGGACACCGAGAACGCCGAAGCCGCCAAGGCGTTCATCGCCCTGGTGCAGTCCGCCCAGGGCCAGAAGGTGCTGACCGAGGCCGGATTCCTCAAGCCGTGACACCTACGACGAAGACCGACCACGCCGCCGGCGCCCCGGAAGGCGGCCCGCGCCCCCGCAGCGTCCGCACGGGCGTCCCGCTCCCCCTGCTCCTCCCCGCCCTCCTCGGCCTGGCCTTCCTCCTCCTCCCACTCGTCGCCCTCCTCGTCCGCGCCCCCTGGCACAGCCTGCCCGAGCAACTGACCAGCGCCGAGGTGTGGCAGGCGCTCCGGCTCTCCCTGATCTGCGCCACGGCGGCGACCGCGGTGAGCCTGGTGATCGGGGTTCCGCTGGCCTGGCTCCTCGCCCGTACGGACTTCCCCGGCCGTGGCCTGGTCCGCGCCCTGGTGACGCTCCCGTTGGTCCTGCCGCCTGTGGTGGGCGGTGTCGCCCTGCTGCTCGCCCTGGGGCGCAACGGCGTCGTCGGACAGTGGCTGGACTCCTGGTTCGGGATCACGCTCCCCTTCACCACGACCGGCGTCGTCCTCGCGGAGACGTTCGTGGCGATGCCGTTCCTCGTCATCAGCGTCGAGGGCACGCTCCGGGCGGCCGACCCGCGCTACGAGGAGGCCGCCGCAACGCTCGGCGCTTCCCGCTTCACCGCGTTCCGCCGGGTCACCCTTCCGCTGATCGCGCCGGGCATCGTGGCCGGAGCGGTCCTGGCCTGGGCCCGGGCGCTCGGCGAGTTCGGTGCGACGATCACCTTCGCGGGCAACTTCCCGGGCCGTACCCAGACCATGCCGCTGGCCGTGTACCTGGCCCTGCAGAGCGACCCGGAGGCCGCCATCGCCCTCAGCCTGGTCCTGCTGGCCGTGTCGATCGCCGTACTGGCGGGCCTCCGGGACCGCTGGATGACGGCCTCATGAGCAGCGCCATGCGCGACGATGCCCACGTGAGCGACAGCGCCGACACCCCCGGCTCCGAGGGCCCGGCCCACCAGGGTCTCGACGCCCGCCTCGTCGTCGAGCTCGGAGCTTTCCGCCTCGACGTGACCCTGACCGCCGCGCCCGGCGACGTCGTCGCCCTGCTCGGCCCGAACGGCGCCGGCAAGACCACCGCCCTGCGCGCCCTCGCCGGCCTGACCCCGCTCACCGGCGGCCGTCTCCGGCTGGACGGGGCGGCGCTGGAGCGGACGCCGCCCGAGTCCCGCCCCGTCGGCGTCGTCTTCCAGGACTACCTGCTCTTCCCGCACCTGACCGCCCTCGACAACGTGGCCTTCGGCCCGCGCTGTCGGGGCGCGACCAAGGCGGAGGCCAGGGCTCAAGCCGCCGAGTGGCTGAAGCGCCTGGGTCTCGCCGCCCAAGCCGACGCCAAGCCGCGCCGCCTCTCCGGCGGCCAGGCCCAGCGCGTCGCCTTGGCCCGCGCGCTGGCCACCCACCCCCGGCTGCTCCTCCTCGACGAGCCCCTCGCCGCGCTGGACGCCCGCACCCGCCTGGAGGTGCGCGCCCAACTCCGCCGCCACCTCGCCGAGTTCGAGGCCGTCGCCGTCCTGGTCACACACGACCCACTGGACGCCATGGTGCTGGCCGACCGGCTGGTCGTCGTCGAGGCCGGCGAGGTCGTCCAGGAAGGCTCCCCGGCCGACATCGCCCGCCACCCGCGCACGGAGTACATCGCCCAACTGGTCGGCCTGAACCTCTACCGAGGCCGCGCCGACGGCCACATCGTCCGCCTGGACACCGGCCCGACGATCACCACCACGGAGATCCTGTCCGGCCCCGCCTTCGTCGCCTTCCCGCCGAGCGCGGTCACCCTCCACCGCGACCGCCCCACGGGTGCCAGCGCCCGCAACCTCTGGCGCTGCGAGGTCGCCGGTCTGGAGACCCACGGCGACCAGATCCGCGCCGACCTCACCGGCGAACTCCCCCTGGCCGCCGACCTCACCACCGTCGCCGCCGCCGAACTCGACCTGCACCCGGGCGCGACGGTCTGGGCCACGGTCAAGGCGACGCAGACCCATGCATACCCGGCATAAACGCCTCCGAGCCCTACCGTTGGTGCCCATGACCCTGAGCATCCGCAATCAGCTCCCCGGCACCGTCACCGCCGTCCACTCCGGCGAGGTCATGGCCACCGTCCTGATCCGCCTGGCCGGCGGCCAGGACCTCACGGCGGCCATCACTCTCGAGGCCGTGGACGAACTCGCTCTCACCGAGGGCCGCGCCGTCCGCGCCCTGGTGAAGTCGACGGAGGTCTCCCTGGCCACCGGCCGGGTCGATGGCCTCTCGATCCGCAACCAGCTCCCGGGCGCACTCACCAGCCTCACCGTCGGCGGGGTCATGGCCTCGGCGAAGATCTCCCTGGAAGGCGGCGAACTCACCTCGGTGATCACCAAGGACGCGGCCGCCGACCTCGGCCTCTTCGTGGGCTCCGACGTCGTCGCGCTGATCAAGGCGACCGAGGTGTCCCTGGCGACCATGTAGAACGCATGGGCCACGGCGCAGCACGCGCTGAGGCCCCGCCCTTCGGGCCGGGCCTCAGGTCAGTCACTCACTCGCTCAGTTCTCATAGGCGTCCAGCGGCGGGCACGAGCAGACCAGGTTCCGGTCGCCGAAGGCCTGGTCGATGCGGCGCACCGGCGGCCAGTACTTGTCGGCGGCGGACACACCGGCCGGGAAGACGGCCTCCTCACGCGTGTACGCGTGCTTCCACTCCCCGCCGAGCGCGGCCGCGGTGTGCGGGGCGCCCCGGAGCGGGTTGTCCTCGGCCGGCCATTCGCCCGCCCCGACCTTCTCGATCTCCGCGCGGATGGCGATCATCGCCTCGCAGAACCGGTCCAGCTCGATGAGGTCCTCGGACTCGGTCGGCTCGATCATCAGCGTCCCGGCCACCGGGAACGACATCGTCGGCGCGTGGAACCCGTAGTCGATGAGCCGCTTGGCGACGTCGTCGACGCTCACGCCGGTCGCCTTCGTCAGCGGCCGCAGGTCGATGATGCACTCGTGCGCGACGAGCCCGCCCGGCCCGTTGTAGAGCACCGGGTAGTGCGGCTCCAGCCGCTTGGCGACGTAGTTGGCGCTCAGCACCGCCACCTGCGTGGCCCGCTTGAGCCCCTCGCCGCCCATGAGCCGCACATAGGCCCAGGAGATCGGCAGGATGCCCGCGGAGCCCCAGGGGGCCGCGGAGATCGGCCCCACCCCGGTCTCCGGCCCGGCGGCGGGCTGAAGCGGGTGGTTCGGCAGATACGGCGCCAGGTGCGACCGTACGGCCACGGGGCCGACGCCCGGACCGCCGCCGCCGTGCGGGATGCAGAACGTCTTGTGCAGGTTCAGGTGCGAGACGTCCCCGCCGAAGTGCCCCGGCTTGGCCAGCCCGACCAGCGCGTTGAGGTTGGCGCCGTCCACGTACACCTGCGCGCCCGCCTCGTGCACCTGGGCACAGATGTCGGCGACGTGCTCCTCGAACACCCCGTGCGTGGACGGGTAGGTGATCATCAGCACCGCCAGCTCGTCCCGGTGCTGCTCGATCTTCGCCCGCAGGTCCTCGACGTCGATCTCGCCGTCCTCGGCGGTCTTCACGACGACGACCTTCATGCCCGCCATGACGGCACTGGCCGCGTTCGTGCCGTGCGCGGAGGACGGGATGAGACACACCGTCCGCTGCTCGTCCCCGTTGCCCCGGTGGTACCCGCGGACGGCGAGCAGCCCGGCCAGCTCCCCCTGCGACCCGGCGTTCGGCTGAAGCGACACCTTGTCGTACCCGGTGACCTCGGCGAGCCGCTCCTCCAGCTCGCGGATGAGCGTGAGGTAGCCCTCCGCCTGCTCGGCCGGCGCGAAGGGGTGCAGCTGCCCGAACTCGGGCCAGGTGACCGGCTCCATCTCGGTGGTCGCGTTGAGCTTCATGGTGCAGGAGCCCAGCGGGATCATGCCCCGGTCCAGCGCGTAGTCCCGGTCGGCAAGCCTGCGCAGGTAGCGCAGCATCGCGGTCTCGGAGCGGTGCTGGTGGAACACGGGGTGCGTCAGGATCGCGTCGGACCGCAGCAGCCCGGCGGGCAGCGAGTCGGCGGTGGCCGCGTCGAGCGACTCGATGTCGCCGTCCACCCCGAAGGCGGCCCAGACGGCGGCCACCTGCGCCCGAGCGGTCGTCTCGTCGCAGGCGATCGACACATGGTCGGCGTCGACGAGGTGCAGGTTGACCCCGTGCTCCCGCGCGGCTGCGATCACCTCGGCAGCCTTCGCCGGCACCCGCACGGTCAGCGTGTCGAAGTACGAGCCGTGCACGACCTCGACACCGCCGGCCTCGAGCCCGGCGGCGAGGATCGAGGCGTACCGGTGCGTGCGCAGGGCGATCGCCCGCAACCCGTCGGGACCGTGGTAGACGGCGTACATCCCCGCCATCACCGCCAGCAGCACCTGCGCCGTGCAGATGTTGCTCGTGGCCTTCTCACGCCGGATGTGCTGCTCACGCGTCTGGAGCGCGAGCCGGTAGGCCTTGTGGCCGTCCGCGTCGACGGACACGCCCACGAGCCGCCCGGGCAGGCTGCGCGCGAACTTCTCGTGCACGGCCATGTAGCCGGCGTGCGGGCCGCCGAAGCCCATCGGCACCCCGAACCGCTGCGTCGTACCGACCGCGATGTCCGCCCCCAGCTCACCGGGCGACTTCAGCAGCGCCAGCGCGAGAAGGTCCGCGGCGACCGTGACGAGCGCGCCGAGCCCGTGCGCCTGGTCGATGAGCGCCTTGAGGTCGCGTACGGCACCGGAGGCGCCCGGGTACTGAACGAGCACGCCGTTGATCTCGCGCCCGGCGAGTTCCGCCGGAATACCGTCGCTCAGGTCCGCGACGACGACCTCCACGCCCGTCGGCTCGGCGCGGGTCTCGATCACGGCGATGGTCTGCGGCAGCGCGTCCGCGTCGATGAGGAAGAGACCCTTCTTGTTCTTCCCCATCCGCCGGGACAGCGCCATCGCCTCGGCGGCGGCCGTGCCCTCGTCGAGCAGCGACGCGCCGGAGGTCGGCAGCCCGGTCAGGTCGGCGACCATGGTCTGGAAGTTCAGCAGCGCCTCGAGCCGCCCCTGCGAGATCTCCGGCTGGTACGGCGTGTAGGCCGTGTACCAGGCCGGGTTCTCCATGACGTTGCGCAGGATGACGGGCGGCGTGAACGTCCCGTAGTACCCGAGCCCGATCATCGAGTCGAGGACCTGGTTGCGGTCGGCCAGCGAGCGCAGCTCGGCCAGCACCTCGGCCTCGGTGCGCGCGCCCGGCAGGTCCAGCGCGTCGGCGTTCTTGATCACATCGGGGACGGCGGCGGCGGTGAGCTCGTCGAGCGAGCCGTAGCCGACCTGCGCGAGCATCTTGGCCCGCGCCTCATGATCGGGCCCGATGTGACGCTGCTCGAACGGGATTCCCTGTTCGAGTTCGGAGAGCGGAATACGATGGGCGGTCATTACGGAGGCCTCCTGGTCTGACACGACCTTCGAGGGTCACCACGGCGCGGGTACCCGGACGGCCTCCCCCTCTGTCATCTCAACCTGAGAGCTTCACCGGCCGCCCGAGGGCACCCGGCTTTCACCGTCGGTGAGAGCGGAAGCCGTCGACGCCGTCGGCACCCGCCCTGCTTTCCAGAGTGACCTCGTCCGTGCGGTACGTGTGCCTGAGAGATTCCGGGGAGGATTTGCTCCTTCGGCGCCTCCGATGATGTCCGGAGGACTCTCCCGCACGGGGTCAGCAGCCGTTGTCAGAGTACCAGCGAGGTCAACGCCACCCTCTCGAGTGGCCGCCCGTCCCAAAGTGCTCTTTTGTAGTGCTTACGGATGAGTTGCGACCAAGTGGAGGGCCCGTGCAGACCGACATCGATCCGCGCAACCTGATCGGCCGCAAGGCGTTCGACCGCAACGGCACCAAGATCGGCACCGTCGACGAGGTCTACCTCGACGACGCCACCGGCGTGCCGGAGTGGGCGGCCATACGCACCGGCCTGTTCTCCCGCGACGCCTTCGTCCCCCTGGAGCCCAGCGAGCTGGTCGAGGGCACCCTGCACGTCCCCTTCGACCGGGCCCTGATCAAGGACGCCCCGGACTTCGGCGTGGGCCGCCACCTCTCCCCGGAACAGGAACTCCAGCTCTACCACCACTACGGCCTCGACGTGGCCGCCCCGCGCCCGCTCCCCGACCACGACTTCGGCCGGCTGGCGGGAACGGACGAGAGCTGAGCACCTCAGGCACAGGCCTGTATCAACGCCCCGAGAATCCCGGCAGGGTCGTACAGCGGCCGGGCGCCGTCCATGACGACTCTCCTCGTGCCGACGTCGACCGGATCTGTCCGGGCCCAGTCCGGAGAACCGACGCCCACCTCCACCTCCAGACCGGAGGCGGTGACATGGCGCCACTCGGTGATGGGCCCCCACGCCTGGACGCGGACCAGCTCCCCCAGGGACAGCTCACGCGTCCAGGCGTCGTCGTCGGCGTACCGGGCAGTGGCCGTCGACAGCAGCACGAGATCGACATCCGAGTCGGGACGCGCGGCTCCACGCGCACACGACCCGACGAGCAGCAGCCCGATCACCTCGCTCCGGTTCGCGGACCACCGAGTGACCCGATCCACGACCTGCCGCATCTCGGCTTCACGCTCTGACGACACCCTGGCCGGGTCCGCGAACCGACCTCCGTGCTGTTTCATGCAGCTCCCCCTCCTTCACCGGCGGCGCCTCACGGGACGCCATCCCTGCGGCCCACCCCACACTTCGAGCCGCTTCACTCTGTGTAACTGATCCGTCTCGCTGAGAGTTCCCGGGGTCCGCCGTCCTCATCGGGTCTTCGCCGCACCAGTGGCAGCGGATCCGCCGGCTCCAGCTCCGGATCGTCGGTCCGGAACGTCCGTACCCGCCCCGGCTCCGACTCGGGTGTCTCGAACCGCACGGTGACCCGGCCCAGCCCACTGCCCTGCACCCACCCGTGGCCGAGCCCGGCATGCCGCACGTCGTGTCCCGGGCGCCATTGGTGCTCAACAGGCACCGGCTCCTGGCCGGCGGGCTCGTCCGCGAGTTCCTCCTCGGGCCCGCCCACCCGCTCCCCCGCCGCCTGCGCGAACAGGTCCTCCTGCGTGAAGTCCGCGAGACCGCTGACGCCCACCCCGAGGAGCCGGACCCCGCCCGTGGTGTCCACGGAGTCCAGCAACCGGGCCGCCGCCTCCCGGATCACCGCCGGATCGTCCGTGGGCCCGCGCAGGGTCTCGGACCGGGTGAGCGTGGAAAAGTCGTACCGCCGTACCTTCAGCACGATGGTCCGCCCCGACAGACCCGCCCCCCGCAGCCTCCGCACACACCGGTCCGCCAGCCGCTGCACCTCCAGCTCGACCCGGACCCGGTCGTGGATGTCCACGTCGTACGTGTCCTCGACCGACACCGACTTGGTCTCCCGCTCGGCCACCACGGGCCGGTCGTCGCGCGCCAGCGCCATGGCGTACAGGGCGTACCCATGGGCCTTGCCCAGCAGCCGCACCAACTCGTCCTCACCGGCCTCGGCGATCTCCTCGACCGTGGTGATCCCGGCCCGCCTCAGATGGTCCCCGGTCGCCGGGCCGACCCCCGGCAGGGTCCGCACCGACATGGGTCCGAGCAGCGCCCGCTCGGTGCCGGGCTCGATGAGCACCAGGCCGTCGGGCTTCGCCTGCTCCGAGGCGATCTTCGCGAGCATCTTGCAGGAGGCCAGGCCCACCGAACCCGTGAGCCCGGTGACGGCCCGGATGTCCGCGCGCAGTCTGACGCCGGCCAGCCGCGCCGACTCGCTGTCCCAAGCCGCTTCCCCGGCCTCCAGGTCCACGAAGGCCTCGTCCAGACTGAGCGGCTCCACCAGCGGCGACAGTTCCCCCAGCAGCCCCATGACCTGCTCGCTGATCGACCGGTAGAACGCGAAGCGCGGAACGAGATAGGCGGCGTTCGGAGCCAGCCTGCGTGCCTGGGCCATGGGCATCGCCGAATGCACCCCGAAGGCCCGCGCCTCGTAGGAGGCGGTCGCGACCACTCCACGGGGTCCCAGACCGCCCACGACCACGGCCTTCCCGCGCAGACTCGGCTTGGACGCCTGCTCCGCCTGCGCGAAGAAGGCATCCATGTCGAGATGCAGGATCGTGGGCACGTTTCTCACATGTCCGATGCTGCACCACACCACTGACAATGAGGTCGTACAGCCCGCCCCTCGCGTCCCGCGAGGAGCCTCAGACCGCCCGGTTGCGCCGACGCGCCAGCTCGTCCGCCGGGTTGTGCCCGACGAGCGTCTCCCCGGTGTCGACCCGTTCCCCGTGCAGCTGCGACAGCGCGCGCTCGACATCCCGCCACACCACGCCCACGGCGATCCCGAAGATCCCCTGGCCGCCCTGGAGCAGCGCGTGGACCTCGTCCGGCGAGGTGCACTCGTAGACCGTGGCGCCGTCGCTCATCAGCGTCATGCGCTCCAGGTCGCTGAACCCGCGCTCCCGCAGATGCTGCACGGCGGTGCGGATGTTCTGCAGCGACACCCCGGTGTCCAGGAACCGCTTGACGATCTTCAGGACGACGACGTCCCGGAAGCTGTACAGCCGCTGCGTACCGGACCCGTGGGCGGGCCGCACACTCGGCTCGACGAGCCCGGTGCGCGCCCAGTAATCCAGCTGGCGATAGGTGATGCCCGCGGCCGCACAGGCCGTCGGGCCGCGATAGCCGATCTGCTCGGACGCCATGGACGTCGCCCCTCCGCTGCTCGGCACGGCCGCCGGTCGATGCGGAGCGTGATCGGCCGCGCTGCCGTGCGGGGGGTATCCCCTGCTCGAACGCAGCTGAGAGCTTGGGGGAGGGTACGGACCGCTCCCCCCGACACCGAGTCCGGGGGCACCCCCAGCCGTACCGTCGCCGCTGCTTCTCACGCCGACCTCCGTCCTTGACCTGCCTTCTCGACGGTAGGCAGTCACCAGGGGTGCGTCAACGATCGCCACACTCGGCACGCCGAGTGATAATCACCCTAAGAGTGGTTTCCCGCACCCCACCGCGGGGAAAGGCTAGCCGAATGCGCCGAGAGGTAGCCGTAGGACGCTCTCACTCGCCGCTGGCATTTGCCGTGAACGGAGCAGGCACCCCCCGTACAGGACGGCCACGTCACGCGGATGCGCCGACTACTGGTTGCTGGTGCCGAAGTCCTCGGGCGAGATCTGGTCGAGGAACTCGCGGAACTTCTCCACCTCGTCCTCCTGCTCGTCCGGGATGGCGATCCCCGCGTCGTCGAGCACCGTGTCACTGCCGTAGATCGGCGTCCCCGTGCGCAGCGCCAGCGCTATGGCGTCGGAGGGCCGCGCACTCACCTCGACCCCGCTGGCGAAGACCAGCTCCGCGTAGAAGACACCCTCCCGCAGATCTGTGATGCGCACCTCACTGAGCTCCTGACCGACGGCCTCCAGCACGTCCTTGAACAGGTCGTGGGTCAGCGGCCGCGCGGGGGCCATGCCCTGCTGGGCGAAGGCGATGGCCGTCGCCTCCCCCGGTCCGATCCAGATGGGGAGGTAACGGTCGCCTCCCACTTCACGCAGCAGCACGATCGGTTGGTTGGAGGGCATCTCGACCCGGACACCTACGACATCGAGCTCGTTCACACAGCAACCCTAGGCCGTGCCCGGGACGTTTGGGTAGTCGGGCCGGGAACGGGTGACCGATCCACCCAGGGCGAACCCGCCCCCTCAGGGCAGCCGCACCCCGAGCGCGGTCTGCACCAACGCCGCGTGCAGCCGGACCGTGAGCCCCGCGAGCTCCTTCGTACGGGCTTCCGCAAGGGCCCTGGTCTGCGGATTGCGGTGACGCCTGAGCGGGGCCACCACCTGGTCCACGAGCCCGGCCTCACGGTCGGCCGCGGCCTTCATCACACGCAGATGCCGAGGCTCGATCCCGAAGCGGCCCAGCTCGGACACGAGCGCGGCCACCGTGGCCGCCTCGGCGTCGTAGACCCCGTCCTCCAATGGCACGACGAGCCCGTACGACTCCCATTCCGTGAGCTCCGGCTCACTGATCCCCGCAGCGGCCAACAGCTCGGACCGGCCGATCCGGGCGACGGTGGGCCCCTCCGAGGGCCTTGGGTTCTAGGAGTCGTCGCAACACCCCAGCTCAAGGGGTGCGATGGAGTTCGAGATCCGCAAGGTGCGGACGGTGGCGCAAGGCCGTAGGCAGCTGGTCCGTGAGCGGGAGGAATACTTCCGGCTCATGGACCAGGGCCTGAGCAGCTTGGAAGCCTGCCGACGCGTCGGGATCAATACCCGGACGGGCAAGCGGTGGCGCAACGGCCGCAACCCGTCGGGCAGGCACAAGGCGGCGCCACCGATCAAAGCGGTGGCGCCGCCTCCCGGTCCGTCCCGGTATCTGCGTGAGGCCGACCGGATCCACATCGCCGACCGGCTGCGGGAGAAGGCCACGGTCCGCACGATCGCCGCCGAGCTGGGTCGCAGCCCGTCCACCATCAGCCGGGAGATCCGCCGCAACCGGCACCCCGGCAACGGCCAGTACCGCCCCTTCGCCGCCCAGGCCCGCGCCGACTCCCGCCGGCCCCGGCCCAAAACCGGCAAGATCGGCCAGCACCCGCAGCTGCGGGACTTCATCCAGGACCACCTGGACATACGGTGGAGCCCGGAGCAGATCTGCCAGGCTCTGCGGGCACAGTTCCCCCGGCGGCCGGAGATGCACGTGGTCCACGAAACGGTCTACCAGGCCCTCTTCGTCCAAGGACGCGGCGAACTCCGCCGCGAACTGGCCAAAGCCCTCCGCTCGGGCCGCACCCGCCGCAAGCCCCGCCGCCAGGCCCAGCAGCGCCAGCCGCGGTTCTCCACCCCGATGGTCATGATCAGCGAACGGCCCGCCGAAGCCGAGGACCGGGCCGTGCCCGGCCACTGGGAAGGCGACCTGATCATCGGCAAGGACGGTGCCTCCGCCATCGGCACGCTGGTCGAGCGCGCCACCCGCTACGTGGTGCTGCTGCACCTGCCCCACGGCCGAACCGCCGAACATGTCCGCGACGCCCTGGTCGAAACCGCCCGGACCCTGCCCGCCCACCTGGTGCGGTCACTGACCTGGGACCAGGGCACCGAGATGGCCGCCCACGGCTCCTTCACCCTGGCCACCGACATCCCGGTCTACTTCTGCGACCCGGCCAGCCCCTGGCAGCGCGGCTCGAACGAGAACACCAACGGCCTGCTGCGGCAGTACTTCCCCAAGGGCACCGACCTCGCGGTCCACACCCGCGAACGCCTGGACGCCGTCGCCGCCGAGCTCAACGGCCGCCCACGCAAAACGCTCGGCTGGGAAACCCCGGCCGAGCGCCTGCATAAACTGCTCGCGGCCTGATCAACACGACCACGTGTTGCAACGACCCCTAGAAACCGCCGGCTCCAGGAGGGCCTCACCGTCCCGCTGCCGGCCCACGGTCGGCAACGGCGCGGCCTCGCCGCGCTCCATGGCGTCCAGGTGCTCGCGGATGACCTTGAGCGGCAGGTAGTGGTCCCGCTGCATCCTCAGTACGTGGCCGAGGCGCTCGACGTCCTCCGCGCTGAACTTGCGGTACCCCGAAGGGGTCCGCTGCGGCTCGATGAGCCCTTCCGACTCCAGGAAACGGATCTTGGAGATGGTGACTTCGGGGAACTCGTCACGCAGCGCGTTCAGCACGGTGCCGATGCTCATCGGACCACCGTCCGCGGCGGCGGTGCCGTTTCCGGCACCGCCCCTCGGTGTTCGAAGCATGGACCTTCCCTGGGGGTCCCCCCGGACGGCGCCCGGGGGAGGGTCAGTAGCCCCGCTGGCTCGCGTAGAAGACCAGCCGGTACTTGCCGATCTGCACCTCGTCACCGTTCGACAGAGCGACCTCGTCGATCCGCTCCCGGTTGACGTACGTGCCGTTCAGACTGCCGACGTCCGCCACCCGGAACGTGCCGTCCGGGTTGCGCCGGAACTCCACATGACGACGCGAGACCGTCACGTCGTCGAGGAAGATGTCGCTCTGCGGGTGACGGCCGGCCGTGGTCAGGTCGCCGTCGAGAAGGAAGCGGCTGCCCGAGTTCGGACCGCGGCGCACGACCAGCAACGCGGAACCCAGCGGCAGCGCGTCGACCGCGGCCTGCGCCTCGGGAGAGAGCGCGGGCAACTGCGTCTGGCCAGTGACCTCGGCGTCGTAGGCCTCAAGACCGGAAATGGAGATGGTGGAGGTCGTCTCCGACGCGCGCTCGGGCGTCAGCCCGGGGCGCAGCGGCGCGCCGCAGTTGGAGCAGAAGCGGCTGTTCTCCGCGTTGCGGTTACCGCACCTCGTACACACCAGGGCCGACATAGGGGAAAACCCTCCACCCGTACTTGAGGTTGACGGTTGGCCGAAACCTATGCCGCCGGACTGCGCAGGGTCAACAGACGCCGCACCCTGACCTCCGGAAACTTCACCGCCCGGACCACCCACCTGGTCCCTGAACAGCGGCCGCTGACCCTCTGCGTCAGGCTGTGCGCGATGACGAGCGGTCGCGTTGTCGCTGCCCTCTCGCGCGCTCTTGCCGAACAACTTCGCAAACAACTTCACGGGCGATTCCCCTTGACCGAAACAGACCCGCCCGTGGGGCAGGACGAACCCTGACTGAATACACCGGCCGACCCGGACACCTTCACAACGTCCATGTCCACCAGACAGTTTCCACCACGCACCACCCAATCAGTGCGTCGACCCCCCGCAACCTCATGCCCCTGCCGTACGCCCCGCATGCACCCCCGGTTCACTGGACCGACGACCGAGCGTAGTCAGGCTGCTTCGCCGCTCGCAAGGCGTCCACGACGATCTTGTCCGACCGCTCGACGGCCACGGTGGCCTGCTCCTTCTCGAGAGTCTGCACCACGCCTCCAGGGATGTTCAGCGCCGGCTCGAGGTCCTGCGGGTTGCCGATGACCTTGAAACGAAAGGGCGCGTTGATCTTGTTCCCGTCGACGCTCACGCTCTTGCCGGAATCCGTCAGGTACGTGCCGGCGACGACCCGTAGACCGTTCACCTGGATCGCCTCGGCCCCGGCCGCGCGCAACTCCTGGATCGCGTCGAGCAACATGTCCGCCTCGACCGTCCCCTTCGTGTCCTCGATGGTCATCGTGATGCCGGGCCCCTGCGCAGCCACCGTGCCCGCCAGAATGCCGAGTTGTTTCTCCTTCTCGACCGTCTGCTTACGGGCCTCCTCGGCCTGGTCGGAGCTGTTCTCCAGCTCCTGCTGCTGCCTTTCGAGTCCCTGCTTCTCGTCCTCAAGACGCTGACTGCGGTCGTCAAGTTCATCGAGGATGCGCACAAGATCTTCCTGCCGCGCGCCACGCAGGGCGTTTCCGCTGTCGCTGTTGGAGGCGACCTGAACCGCCAGGCCGAAACCGAGGCCGAACAGCAGCAGGGCCACAATGAGTTGGGCCCGCGTCACCCGCGGTGGCCAGAGCCCCTGTACCAGCCGCTGCCTGCCGGTCAGCACGGTCTCGGCCGGTTTCTCGGCCGCTCCGCCCCCGGACGACGCCACAGGGACCTCGTCGGGCAACTCCTTGCGCAGCCTGTTCTCGGGCGCCTCATCCTGGTTGCTCATCGGCCTCACGCCCGGAAGACGTGCCGACGGATCGCCGCGGCGTTGGAGAAGATCCGGATGCCGAGGACGACCACGACACCCGTGGACAGCTGCGACCCCACGCCCAACTCGTCGCCCAGGAACACGATCAAGGCCGCCACGACCACGTTCGACAGGAACGACACCACAAACACTTTGTCGTCGAAGATGCCGTCGAGCATGGCCCGCAGCCCGCCGAACACGGCATCAAGCGCCGCCACCACGGCGATCGGCAGATAAGGCACGACGGCTGCCGGAACCTCCGGCTGGACCAACAGGCCGGCCACGACTCCCACGACGAGGCCCAGTACGGCGATCACGATGCGTCCTTCTCAGATCTCGGCTGTGCTGTACGTACGATCACACTCGGTGCCGCGGGCAGCCGGACGTCGTCCACCACCGAGATGGCCGTCCGGATGCCGTAGTTCTCCTGCAGCGCGTTGAGATACAGACCGTCGGCACTGTTCTGGAACCGGGTGCTGAGGTTTTTCCCGTCCCCCACCGCGAGCACCGTATACGGCGGCACCAGCGGCTTGTTGTCGACCAGTATCGCGTCCCCCGCGGCCCTGATCGCCGACAGCGCCGTCAGCCTCTGTCCATTGATGGAGACCGCCTCGGCACCCGACGCCCACAGACCGTTCACCACGCGCTGCATGTCACGGTCCCGGACCCGCCCGATGTCGGAGAAACCGGAGGTCTCGCGCGGGTCGCCGCCACCCCCCGTGGTGGCCTCCTTGGCGTCGTCCACGACCAGCTTGACGCCCGGGCCGTGCACCTCGACGGCACCCGACAGGATGTCCACCAGGTCCGCCCCGTCGCCGCCGCCGCTCTGCTTGAGCGCCTCTTGCTGCCGGGCACTCACGTCGGCGCGCAGCTTGTCGACGGTGCTCTCCAACTCGTCGGCCGTCTTGGTCTCGCGGTCGATGCGGTCGATCAGCTCCTCACGCTCCTTGGCGACTACCGGAGCCGCGACCCGCGCCTGCGCCGCACCAACGGTGACCACGAGGGCCGCGAGCACCAGCCCCGCGGCGAGACCGAGCTTCGCACGCACCGTCTTGGGAAGACCACCCGCGCCCTCGGCCTGCTTGCGGGCGGCGGCCTCGGCATATCCGTCGTCGAGGCTGTGGTCCATGACGTTGGTGAGCAGCGACATGGACGCGTCCGGACGCGACACGCGCGCGGGTTTGCTCCGAACGGGGGGCTGCTGCGGCATGCCGCACATCGTCGCACGTCGCGCCCAGTACCTCCGAATGGCCCCACCGGCGTGCCGGACAGGCCCCCTTGGGGACACTTGTCCGGCACGCGCGCGTGCGCGTGGTATCAGCGTCCGGCGCTGTCCACGACCGACGCCCACTCGTCGAGCAGAGCCTGCGCGGACGCGTCGTCCGGCCCCTCCGCCCACAGATGGGTGACGGCCTCGGCGGGATCGGGCAGCACCATCACCCAACGCCCGTCCGTCTCCACCACCCGTACGCCGTCGGTGGTGTCCACGAAGCGATCTCCGGCCGCTTCGACGACCCGCCGCATCACAAGGCCCTTGACGGCCCACGGGGTCGCCAGATCACGCTTCAGGACGTGCGCACGTGGGATCCGCGCGTCGATCTGGCTGAGGGTGAGCTGCGTCCGCGCCACCAGTCCGATCAGCCGCACGAAGGCCGCCGTACCGTCGAAGACACTGCTGAACTCCGGGACGATGAACCCGCCCTTGCCGTCCCCGCCGAAGATGGTCGTCTCGTCCCGCCCGACCCTGGTCAGGTCGTCGGGCGAGGTCGTCGTCCACTCGACCTGCGTCCCGTGATACGCCGCCACCTGCTCGGCGATCCTGGTCGTGGTCACCGGCAGCGCCACCCGCCCGCTGCGCCGCTCGGCGGCCACCAGGTCGAGCAGCACGAGGAGCGCCCGGTCGTCCTCGATGATCCGGCCCTTCTCGTCGACGAGGGAGAGCCGCTCACCCACCGGGTCGAACCGCACACCGAACGCGGCCCGCGACGAAGCCACGATCTCCCCGAGCCGCACGAGCCCGGAGCGCCGCTGGTCGCCCGTCTCCGTGGGTCTGGCCTCGTTGAGGCCGGGGTTGACGGTCAGCGAGTCCACCCCGAGTTTCCCGAGGAGACTCGGCAACACCAGCCCGGCACTGCCGTTCGAGGCGTCCACCACGACCTTGAGTCCGGACTCGGAGATCCCGGTCGTGTCCACGTTCCGCAACAGCGACCCTGTATACGAGTCGAAAACGCTGGCCGGGAAATGCAGGTCCCCGATCTCTCCCGGGAACGCCCGCCGGTACTCCTGCCGCGCGAACACCCGGTCCAGCTTCCGCTGGCTGCCCTGCGACAGGTCCGCGCCCTGCCCGTCGAAGAACATGATGTCCACGGAGTCCGGCACCCCGGGCGAGGTCCGGATCATGATCCCGCCGGCACTCCCCCGCGCGGTCTGCTGCCGCGCCACGGGCAGCGGTACATTCTCCAGGTCGCGTACGTCGATGGCGCTGGCCTGGAGCGCGGAGATGACGGCCCGCTTCAGCGCACGGGCGCCACGGGAGTGGTCCCGGGCCGTGGTGACGGTGGACCCCTTCTTGAGGGTCGTGGCGTAGGCCCCGGCGAGACGTACTGCCAGCTCGGGCGTGATCTCGACGTTCAGGATTCCGGACACCCCGCGGGCGCCGAAGAGGTGCGCCTGCCCTCGGGACTCCCAGATCACCGACGTATTGACGAACGCGCCGGCTTCGATCGTCTTGAAGGGGTAGACCCGCACATTGCCCTGCACGATCGATTCTTCACCGATCAGGCATTCGTCGCCGATGACGGCGCCGTCCTCGATCCTTGCCGCCCGCATGATGTCGGTGTTCTTTCCGACGACGCAGCCCCGCAGATTGCTGTGCTGCCCGACGTACACGTTGTCGTGCACGACGGCCTTGTGCAGAAAGGCCCCGCTCTTCACGACGACGTTGGATCCGACGACCGTGTGCTCGCGGATTTCGGCGCCGGCCTCGACCTTCGCATAGTCCCCGATGTACAGGGGCCCGCGCAGTACGGCATCGGGATGCACTTCGGCGCCTTCGGCCACCCATACGCCAGGCGAGATCTCGAACCCGTCGAGCTCGACGTCGACCTTGCCTTCCAGCACGTCGGCCTGAGCCTTCACATAGCTCTCGTGCGTGCCCACGTCCTCCCAGTAGCCCTCGGCGATGAAGCCGTAGACCGGCTTGCCTTCCTTCATCAGCTGAGGGAAGACGTCACCGGACCAGTCAACGGGCACATCGGCCTCGACGTAGTCGAAGACCTCGGGCTCCATGACGTAGATACCCGTGTTCACGGTGTCCGAGAAGACCTGGCCCCAGGTCGGTTTCTCGAGGAAACGCTCGACCTTGCCCTCTTCGTCGACGATGGTGATCCCGAATTCCAGCGGATTGGGCACACGGGTCAGACAGACGGTGACCAGCGCACCCTTTTCCTTGTGGAAGTTGATCAGCTCGGTGAGGTCGAAGTCGGTGAGGGCATCGCCGGAGATGACGAGGAAGGCGTCGTCCTTCAACGCCTCCTCTGCATTCTTGACGCTTCCGGCGGTACCGAGTGGCTTCTCCTCGTTGGCATAGGTGAGCTCCATTCCGAGCTCCTCGCCGTCACCGAAGTAGTTCTTGACCAGTGACGCCAGGAACTGGACGGTTACGACGGTCTCGTTGAGCCCATGCCTTTTGAGCAGCCTCAGAACGTGCTCCATGATCGGCCGGTTGGCCACCGGCAGGAGCGGCTTGGGCATGCTTGAGGTCATGGGACGAAGGCGTGTGCCTTCGCCTCCGGCCATCACGACGGCCTTCATGTCGGAAGCGTCCTCCTAAAAGAGACGACGGTCTAGCCGACTTCACCCATCCAGATTGTCCCGCACTTTTCCGCCGCGGGCCATCGAGCCAATGCTGCTGCCGATCGGCGAGGTCAGTCGGCCATGGCGTCCGCACGAACGAGGCGGCGGACCTGTACCACGTAGAGGACTCCTGCCCACCAGTAGAGCGTTGTACCCCATCCGGCGAACGCCCATCCGAAAATAGCAGCGAGTGACGCCAACCATCCACTTCCGTCACTGAGCAGAAGCAGCGGGAAGGCGTACATCAGGTTGAAGGTGGCCGCCTTCCCCAGGAAGTTCACCTGCGGCGGCGGATACCCGTGTCGCCTGAGGATGCCCACCATCACCAGCAGAACCAGCTCGCGTGCGAGAAGTACAGCGGTCAACCAGAGAGGGAGAATCTCCCGCCAGGTGAGACCGACCAAAGTCGAGAGAATGTAGAGCCGGTCCGCAGCCGGGTCGAGGAGCCGGCCGAGGCTGCTGATCTGGTTCCAGCGCCGCGCGAGCTTGCCGTCCAGATAGTCACTGACCCCGCTGAAAGCCAGCACGAGAAGAGCCCAGCCGTCGCTCTGCGGACCTCCGAACTCGGGCCGAAGGATCAGCCACAGGAACACGGGCACGCCGACGAGACGCGCCATGCTGAGGATGTTCGGGATGGTGAGGACCCGGTTTGTCTGGACACGGGTCTCCTGGACCTCCACCCGGGGGCCTCCAGTAGGAAATGAGCCAACGATGCCCCCTGACCATACCCCAACGCAAAAAAGCTCTGGCTCTTGGGTTGTGTACCCAAGAGCCAGAGCTCTAAAAGGAGTTCGGCGGTGTCCTACTCTCCCACAGGGTCCCCCCTGCAGTACCATCGGCGCTGTAAGGCTTAGCTTCCGGGTTCGGAATGTAACCGGGCGTTTCCCTCACGCTATGACCACCGAAACACTATGAAACTGTTTCAGCCGCACCACACCCGTGACCATGGGCATGGGGCCGTTCGTGGTTTCAGAACCAACACAGTGGACGCGAGCAACTGAGGACAAGCCCTCGGCCTATTAGTACCAGTCAGCTTCACCCATTACTGGGCTTCCACATCCGGCCTATCAACCCAGTCGTCTACTGGGAGCCTTACCCCATCAAGTGGGTGGGAATACTCATCTCGAAGCAGGCTTCCCGCTTAGATGCTTTCAGCGGTTATCCCTCCCGAACGTAGCCAACCAGCCATGCCCTTGGCAGAACAACTGGCACACCAGAGGTTCGTCCGTCCCGGTCCTCTCGTACTAGGGACAGCCCTTCTCAATATTCCTGCGCGCGCAGCGGATAGGGACCGAACTGTCTCACGACGTTCTAAACCCAGCTCGCGTACCGCTTTAATGGGCGAACAGCCCAACCCTTGGGACCGACTCCAGCCCCAGGATGCGACGAGCCGACATCGAGGTGCCAAACCATCCCGTCGATATGGACTCTTGGGGAAGATCAGCCTGTTATCCCCGGGGTACCTTTTATCCGTTGAGCGACGGCGCTTCCACAAGCCACCGCCGGATCACTAGTCCCGACTTTCGTCCCTGCTCGACCCGTCGGTCTCACAGTCAAGCTCCCTTGTGCACTTACACTCAACACCTGATTGCCAACCAGGCTGAGGGAACCTTTGGGCGCCTCCGTTACTCTTTAGGAGGCAACCGCCCCAGTTAAACTACCCATCAGACACTGTCCCTGATCCGGATCACGGACCCAGGTTAGACATCCAGCACGACCAGAGTGGTATTTCAACGACGACTCCACCTGAACTGGCGTCCAAGCTTCACAGTCTCCCACCTATCCTACACAAGCCGAACCGAACACCAATATCAAACTGTAGTAAAGGTCCCGGGGTCTTTCCGTCCTGCTGCGCGAAACGAGCATCTTTACTCGTAGTGCAATTTCACCGGGCCTATGGTTGAGACAGTCGAGAAGTCGTTACGCCATTCGTGCAGGTCGGAACTTACCCGACAAGGAATTTCGCTACCTTAGGATGGTTATAGTTACCACCGCCGTTTACTGGCGCTTAAGTTCTCAGCTTCGCCACCCCGAAGAGTGACTAACCGGTCCCCTTAACGTTCCAGCACCGGGCAGGCGTCAGTCCGTATACATCGCCTTACGGCTTCGCACGGACCTGTGTTTTTAGTAAACAGTCGCTTCTCGCTGGTCTCTGCGGCCACCCCCAGCTCGAGGAGCAAGTCCTCTCACCAGTGATGGCCCCCCTTCTCCCGAAGTTACGGGGGCATTTTGCCGAGTTCCTTAACCATAGTTCACCCGAACGCCTCGGTATTCTCTACCTGACCACCTGAGTCGGTTTAGGGTACGGGCCGCCATGAAACTCGCTAGAGGCTTTTCTCGACAGCATAGGATCATCCACTTCGCCACAATCGGCTCGGCATCAGGTCTCAGCCCCATGTGCGACGGATTTGCCTATCGCACGGCCTACACCCTTACCCCGGGACAACCACCGCCCGGGATGGACTACCTTCCTGCGTCACCCCATCACTCACCTACTACAAGTCTGGTCCGTCGGCTCCACCACTTTCCATTCCCCGAAGGGTCCGGAACGGCTTCACGGACTTAGCATCGCCTGATTCAATGTTTGACGCTTCACAGCGGGTACCGGAATATCAACCGGTTATCCATCGACTACGCCTGTCGGCCTCGCCTTAGGTCCCGACTTACCCTGGGCAGATCAGCTTGACCCAGGAACCCTTAGTCAATCGGCGCACACGTTTCTCACGTGTGAATCGCTACTCATGCCTGCATTCTCACTCGTGAACCGTCCACAACTCGCTTACGCGGCTGCTTCACCCGGCACACGACGCTCCCCTACCCATCCATACAGGCGTTGGCCCTATTGTATGAATGACACGACTTCGGCGGTACGCTTGAGCCCCGCTACATTGTCGGCGCGGAATCACTAGACCAGTGAGCTATTACGCACTCTTTCAAGGGTGGCTGCTTCTAAGCCAACCTCCTGGTTGTCTGTGCGACTCCACATCCTTTCCCACTTAGCGTACGCTTAGGGGCCTTAGTCGATGCTCTGGGCTGTTTCCCTCTCGACCATGGAGCTTATCCCCCACAGTCTCACTGCCGCGCTCTCACTTACCGGCATTCGGAGTTTGGCTAAGGTCAGTAACCCGGTAGGGCCCATCGCCTATCCAGTGCTCTACCTCCGGCAAGAAACACACGACGCTGCACCTAAATGCATTTCGGGGAGAACCAGCTATCACGGAGTTTGATTGGCCTTTCACCCCTAACCACAGGTCATCCCCCAGGTTTTCAACCCTGGTGGGTTCGGTCCTCCACGAAGTCTTACCTCCGCTTCAACCTGCCCATGGCTAGATCACTCCGCTTCGGGTCTTGAGCGTGCTACTGAAACGCCCTATTCGGACTCGCTTTCGCTACGGCTACCCCACCCGGGTTAACCTCGCAACACACCGCAAACTCGCAGGCTCATTCTTCAAAAGGCACGCAGTCACGAGACACCAAGCAAGCTTGATGTCCGACGCTCCCACGGCTTGTAGGCACACGGTTTCAGGTACTATTTCACTCCGCTCCCGCGGTACTTTTCACCATTCCCTCACGGTACTATCCGCTATCGGTCACCAGGGAATATTTAGGCTTAGCGGGTGGTCCCGCCAGATTCACACGGGATTTCTCGGGCCCCGTGCTACTTGGGTGTCTCTCAAACGAGCCGCTGATGTTTCGACTACGGGGGTCTTACCCTCTACGCCGGACCTTTCGCATGTCCTTCGCCTACATCAACGGTTTCTGACTCGTCTCACGGCCGGCAGACCGTAAAAGAGAGATCCCACAACCCCGTACACGCAACCCCTGCCGGGTCTCACACGTATACGGTTTGGCCTCATCCGGTTTCGCTCGCCACTACTCCCGGAATCACGGTTGTTTTCTCTTCCTGCGGGTACTGAGATGTTTCACTTCCCCGCGTTCCCTCCACATACCCTATGTGTTCAGGTATGGGTGACAGCCCATGACGACTGCCGGGTTTCCCCATTCGGAAACCCCCGGATCAAAGCCTGGTTGACGACTCCCCGGGGACTATCGTGGCCTCCCACGTCCTTCATCGGTTCCTGGTGCCAAGGCATCCACCGTGCGCCCTTAAAAACTTGGCCACAGATGCTCGCGTCCACTGTGCAGTTCTCAAACAACGACCAGCCACCCATCACCCCCGAGTCACACCCGGAGTTCACTGGGGCCGGCACTGAAGGCAGCCATACGGCCATACCCTCAGACACCCAACAGCGTGCCCGACCCGGTCCCGCCCGGAGATCATGCTTTCCACGCCCCGAAGAGCAGTACTCGCAGCCTCCGACCCGTGAACCGGACCGAATAATCAACGTTCCACCCATGAGCAACCAGCATCGGACGTACGCCGATGTACTGGCCCCTGGACAACCTTGCGGCTGCCTAGAAGTGCTCCTTAGAAAGGAGGTGATCCAGCCGCACCTTCCGGTACGGCTACCTTGTTACGACTTCGTCCCAATCGCCAGTCCCACCTTCGACAGCTCCCTCCCACAAGGGGTTGGGCCACCGGCTTCGGGTGTTACCGACTTTCGTGACGTGACGGGCGGTGTGTACAAGGCCCGGGAACGTATTCACCGCAGCAATGCTGATCTGCGATTACTAGCAACTCCGACTTCATGGGGTCGAGTTGCAGACCCCAATCCGAACTGAGACCGGCTTTTTGAGATTCGCTCCACCTCACGGTTTCGCAGCTCTTTGTACCGGCCATTGTAGCACGTGTGCAGCCCAAGACATAAGGGGCATGATGACTTGACGTCGTCCCCACCTTCCTCCGAGTTGACCCCGGCAGTCTCCTGTGAGTCCCCATCACCCCGAAGGGCATGCTGGCAACACAGAACAAGGGTTGCGCTCGTTGCGGGACTTAACCCAACATCTCACGACACGAGCTGACGACAGCCATGCACCACCTGTACACCGACCACAAGGGGGCGACCATCTCTGGCCGTTTCCGGTGTATGTCAAGCCTTGGTAAGGTTCTTCGCGTTGCGTCGAATTAAGCCACATGCTCCGCTGCTTGTGCGGGCCCCCGTCAATTCCTTTGAGTTTTAGCCTTGCGGCCGTACTCCCCAGGCGGGGAACTTAATGCGTTAGCTGCGGCACCGACGACGTGGAATGTCGCCAACACCTAGTTCCCACCGTTTACGGCGTGGACTACCAGGGTATCTAATCCTGTTCGCTCCCCACGCTTTCGCTCCTCAGCGTCAGTAATGGCCCAGAGATCCGCCTTCGCCACCGGTGTTCCTCCTGATATCTGCGCATTTCACCGCTACACCAGGAATTCCGATCTCCCCTACCACACTCTAGTCTGCCCGTATCGAATGCAGACCCGGGGTTAAGCCCCGGGCTTTCACATCCGACGTGACAGACCGCCTACGAGCTCTTTACGCCCAATAATTCCGGACAACGCTTGCGCCCTACGTATTACCGCGGCTGCTGGCACGTAGTTAGCCGGCGCTTCTTCTGCAGGTACCGTCACTTTCGCTTCTTCCCTGCTGAAAGAGGTTTACAACCCGAAGGCCGTCATCCCTCACGCGGCGTCGCTGCATCAGGCTTTCGCCCATTGTGCAATATTCCCCACTGCTGCCTCCCGTAGGAGTCTGGGCCGTGTCTCAGTCCCAGTGTGGCCGGTCGCCCTCTCAGGCCGGCTACCCGTCGTCGCCTTGGTGAGCCATTACCTCACCAACAAGCTGATAGGCCGCGGGCTCATCCTTCACCGCCGGAGCTTTCAACCCCCACCCATGCGAGTGGAAGTGATATCCGGTATTAGACCCCGTTTCCAGGGCTTGTCCCAGAGTGAAGGGCAGATTGCCCACGTGTTACTCACCCGTTCGCCACTAATCCCCACCGAAGTGGTTCATCGTTCGACTTGCATGTGTTAAGCACGCCGCCAGCGTTCGTCCTGAGCCAGGATCAAACTCTCCGTGAATGTTTTCCCGTAATCGGGATCGCACACACGAGAGCGGAACAGCCAGGCGGAATAAGCCCGGCCGTTCACAGCGTCCTCGCTGTGTTTTTTCAAAGGAACCTCATCCTCGGCTATCACTGCCGGGGACGGGGTATCAACATATCTGGCGTTGATTTTTGGCACGCTGTTGAGTTCTCAAGGAACGGACGCTTCCTTTGTACTCACCCGAGAGACTCTCTCAGGCTTTCCTCCGGGCGCTTCCCTTCGGTCTTGCGTTTCCAACTCTACCAGGGTTTTTCCGGCCCCCTGGCCACCGTCCTGCAGGCATGCAGAAGATGATCCAGAGATAGGATCTGACAAGTTGGGTGCTGCTCGGCAAGCGCGCTTGATCGCATCGCTCACCCTCAAGCAGGAGTACGACTGTACACGGGGCCGCGGAGGCGCTGCAAATCGACTAGGGTAGTGGTCTAGACCACGATCGGGAGCTCTTGTGCAGAACCGGTACTTCATATGACATACCCTGCTGCGCAGTGCGCCGTCCTGGACAGGCAGTAACGGCCCATGTACATCTCCACCCCTGGGAGGCTTCCCATGACCACCGTGACGTCCCCTCTCGCAGGACGCACCATCGGACTGGCTGCCGTGCCGGATCCGGTCTTCTCCGGGGCCATGGTCGGCCCGGGCACGGCGATCGACCCGGTGCGTGAGCCTTCCGAGGCCGTCGCACCTGTGGACGGAGTCATCGTCTCCCTCCACCCGCACGCCTTCGTCGTGGTCGACGCCGAGGGGCGCGGGGTGCTCACCCATCTCGGGATCGACACCGTGCAGCTCAACGGCGAGGGCTTCGAGGTTCTCGTGAACAAGGGCGACACGGTTACGCGCGGGCAGAGCATCGTGCGGTGGAACCCGGTCGCCGTGGAGGAAGCCGGCAAGTCCCCGGTCTGCCCGATCGTCGCCCTGGAGGCCACAGCCGACTCCCTCGGCGAACTCCGTGAAGACGGCGATGTGAAGGCCGGCGACGTCCTCTTTTCCTGGCAGTAGTGTCGACGCCGTCAACGCGGCGGCACACAGGACAACCACCGCGGCGGCGGGACCCGCCGCACTATCGGAGACGGGTGAGATGGAGACAACGCTGCGAGGCGTCGGCGTGAGTCACGGTGTGGCGATCGGCGAGGTTCGGCACATGGGAACGGCGGTGCTCGAACCGCCTGCCAAGCAGATCCCTGCGGAGGAGGCGGATCGCGAACAGGGGCGCGCCCGCAAGGCCGTGGAGGCTGTGGCAGCCGACCTGATGGCGCGTGGCAATCTGGCGGGGGGCGAGGCCCAGGCAGTGCTCGAGGCTCAGGCCATGATGGCTCAGGATCCCGAGTTGATGGTCGATGTCGACCGGCGGATCGCCGTCGGCAGTACGGCCGAGCGTGCCGTCTACGACGCATTCGCCGCCTACCGCGAGTTGCTGGCAGGAGCCGGTGAGTACCTCGCCGGTCGCGTGGCCGACCTCGATGATGTGCGGAATCGTATCGTCGCCCGTCTGCTGGGTGTCCCGATGCCGGGTGTCCCGGACAGTGACGAGCCGTACGTGCTGGTCGCCCGGGACCTGGCGCCCGCCGACACCGCACTGCTGGACCCGACGCTGGTGCTCGGTTTCGTGACCGAGGAGGGCGGGCCGACGAGTCACAGCGCGATCCTCGCCCGCGCCCTCGGCGTACCGGCCGTCGTGGCTCTGCCGGGCGCCGGTGAGCTTGCCGAGGGAACGGTGATCGCCGTCGACGGCAGCACCGGCGACATCTTCGTGAACCCCAGCGAAGAGAAGAAGGCCCAGCTCGAGGCAGCTGCTGCCGAGCGCAAGGCGGCGCTGGCCGCCTCGACCGGGCCGGGTGCCACCGCCGACGGACACAAGGTGCCGCTGCTGGCGAACGTCGGCGGCCCGGCCGACGTTCCGGCGGCCATCGAGGCCGGCGCGGAGGGTGTCGGGCTTTTCCGTACCGAGTTCCTGTTCCTCGACGACAGCAAGAACGCGCCGTCCGAGGAGAAGCAGGTCGAGGCCTACCGGCAGGTGCTCGAGGCGTTTCCCGAGGGGCGAGTCGTCGTGCGCGTCCTGGATGCGGGCGCGGACAAGCCTCTGGACTTCCTGACCCCTGCCGACGAGCCCAACCCGGCACTGGGCGTGCGTGGGCTGCGGACGCTGCTGGACCACCCCGACGTCCTGCGGACCCAGCTGACGGCGCTGGCGAAGGCCGCCGAGGGGCTGCCGGTCTACCTCGAGGTAATGGCGCCGATGGTGGCGGACCGCACCGACGCGAAGGCGTTCGCGGACGCGTGCCGTGAGGCTGGGCTGCGGGCGAAGTTCGGCGCGATGGTGGAGATTCCCTCGGCCGCTCTGCGGGCTCGCTCGATCCTGCAGGAGGTGGAGTTCCTGTCTCTGGGCACGAACGACCTCGCGCAGTACACCTTCGCCGCCGACCGGCAGGTGGGTGCGGTGTCCCGTCTGCAGGATCCGTGGCAGCCCGCTCTGCTCGACCTCGTCGCTCTGTCTGCCGAGGCGGCCGCGGCCGAGGGCAAGAGCTGCGGCGTGTGTGGCGAGGCCGCTGCCGATCCGCTGCTCGCTTGTGTGCTGACGGGGCTGGGGGTCACCTCTCTTTCCATGGGATCGGCGTCGATTCCCTATGTGCGGGCCTCGTTGGCGAAGTACACGCTGGCGCAGTGCGAGCGTGCCGCGGCTGCAGCCCGTGCGGCGGACAGCGCCGAAGAGGCGCGCAGCGCGGCGCAGGCCGTGCTGTCCGGCGAGTAGTCGGATCCGGTCGGCGATCGGCCGTTGAGCAGGGGCGCTCCACCTTCGGGTGGGGCGCCCCTGTTGTGTGTGGGCGTCTCTTCCGATCAGTGTTGGTGGCCCGGTGTCGGTCCCTCCTGGCCGAGGTCCGGCGGGAAGCAGTAGTCCACGCCGGACTCGGGTGAGATGAGGTCGCCGGACTCCGCGTCGGTGCAGTAGGCGTCGAAGACCTCACCGGCAGTCAGGGGTTCGAGGCCGTCGCCTCGCAGCCGCCACCCGTAGATCCGGTCGGCAGTGTTGTGAGCTGTGGTGCGCATGACCAGGCCACCTGGGCCCTGGGTGGCGAGGCCGAGGGCGAGGACGGTGGTGAACTCGAGTGCTTCGGCCTCGTCGAGTTGCGCGGCCCCGTTGGGTCCGTCGTCCGAGTGGAGGACGGCGACGAGTGTTTCGGGTGTGCCTGTGACGCTGCAGACGAGGTGCCGGTTGCCGGGTGGTGCCGTGTCGAGGATGCGGGCGACGAGGTTCGATGCGCGCGTGAAGGCGGCGCGGCCGATGTCCTCGCCGCAGGTGGCACAGGCGCCGAGGCGGGCCAGGAGAGTGGCCGCGTACTCCCAGGTCGCCTGCCGGACGGCTTCGTCGACGAGGGTGGGCAGGAGGTCGGCGAGAGGTTGGCCCTCGTAGGGGATGGTGGGGCCCGTGGTCGCGAGTTCGGCCGTGAAGCGGGTGCGGTTGGCGGGGACGTCGGGGTCGAGCCCCTTGGCGGCGCAGTACTCGGCGTATTCCTGGGGATCGAAGAGGGCCACGGTGGTGTGGGTGCCTTGCAGGGCGCGTGTCCTCAGGAGGTCTTCGACCTGCCGGAGGTAGGTGGCGTGGTCGTCGAACGTGAAGGTGCGGTAGTGCCGCATGGCACTGAAGTCGTGTTCGTCGGTGAGCAGACCGATGGTGCCGGCGATTTCTCGGCGCAGGACGCGTCGCATGGTCTGGTGGTCGGTGTGTGCCATGTTTTCCCCCTGTGTGCACAGTCGATCAATGCTCACTCACAGTAATCGATGGCACTGACAATGGGCCTTTCGTGAGTCGGTCACGGACCAGGCGGTGCTGAAATATGCAGGTCACGGCGATGCCGCCGCCGAAGGTGAGCCAGCCGAGGGGGCCTGCGGCGATCACGGTGGTGACGGCGAGTGGTCCGAGGCTGCGCTGGGCGGCCTGGGCCAGGCCGTGGACACCGAGGTAGGCGCCTTGGGCGGCGTCGGGGGCCAGGGCGACGGAGAGCTCCCAGGAGATCGTCGCGTGGAGCATCTCGGCGAGGGTGAAGAGCACGGCCGCAGCGGTGAGGAGCAGGGGGGCGGCGCGGGTCCCGCCGGTCGCCGATGCCGTCATCGCCGTGCCGCCCAGGGCGAAGGCGACCGAGAGCGGGATCAGGAGCGCGCGGGCTGCCGCCGTGGTCGCGCCGAACCGGGCCAGGGGGACCTGAAGGGCCACGACCAGCACGTTGTTGAGTACGAGCAGGAGGGGTACGAGGCCCTGCGGGACGGTGCTCACGTGCACGATCCACAGGGGCAGGCCGACCTTGAAAACCGCGTCGTCGAGGAAGAGGACGGTGTCGGTGGCCACGTAGGCGAGGTAGGTGCGGTCGCGCCATGGGCTGGTCGGTCTGGTGGCAGGCCTGGGGTCCTTGGCCGTGATCACGGTGCGGGTTCGGGAGGAGGGTTCGCCGCAACGGAGGGTGAGGAGGGCGGAACCGACGAAGGAAAGGGAGTCGCCGGCGAGGAGCCACTGATATGCGGCGGCGTCGCCGACGGCGAGTGCCGCCGCTGCGGCCAGGCCGCCGAGCGCCCATCCCGCGTTCGCGACGGTGCGGTGGATCGCTTGGTAGCGAACGCGGTCCGGGCCGGCGGCGCGGGTGGCGTAGAGCTTGGTGAGGACGTTGGCGGCTCGGTCGCCGAGGCTGCCGACGGCACAAAAGGCGAGCAGGAAGACGTATCGGTCCGTGGTGAGCAGGGCTAAGGACGCCACGGCCCGCAGGAGTTGGACGGCGATGAGCACGGGGGTGAGCGGGAATCGGTCGGCGAGTCGGCCGCCGAGGGGTGCGCCCGCGATCCCCACCGCTCCGGCCGCGGCGACGAGGGTGCCGACCTCGCCGAGGGAGAGGCCGGAGACATAGGTGAAGTACAGGACGCTGACCGATGCCCAGAGGCCGCTTCCGACGCGGTCGACGAGGGCGACGGTCAGCATCGCGCGCCCGTCGCGTCCTCCGGGTATGCGGTTCGGCCGTGCGGCTGCGCGACGGATCGGATGCATTGACTCCCCCTTGCACCGAGTTATGTATTGATACATAATTGCCAATGTGGCAGCACAATATGGGATCAGCGGTACGACAGCCAAGGGGATTGCCGCGTCCGTCGAACGAGGCGTGACCGAGGGTGCGCTGCGGCCAGGGGCCGCGCTGCCCCCGGTGCGACGGCTCGCCGACGAACTCGCAGTGAGTCCGGGAACCGTGGCGACGGCCTACAAGGAGTTGCGACGGCGGGGCATCGTGGTCACGCGCGGCCGCGGTGGCACCGTCGTGGCACCGGTCCCCGCCGTGGCGTCCCGTAGGCCGCCCAAGGTGCCGAGCGGGCTGCGGGACCTGGCCGGCGGGCATCCCGATCCGGAGCTTCTGCCCGCTCTGGTGCCGCCCTCCCGCCTGTCCCCCGGCGCCCGTTCCCATCGTTCGACACCCAGGTTGGAACGGTTGGAGGAGGTCGTGCGCGACTGGCTGCGCCCCGACTGCGTGCCGGTGGAGCACGTGACGTTCGCGCACGGGGCGCTGGATCTGATCGGACGGCTGCTGTCGGTCGAACTACGGCCCGGTGACGCGATCGCCATGGAGGATCCCGGGTATCACCATTTGCTGGACCTGGTCACGGCGCTGGGACTGCGCGTCGTGCCGGTGACCGTCGACGACGAGGGACTGCGACCCGAGGCACTTCGAGCGGCCCTGAGGGCGGGGGCACGCGCGCTGGTGTGCAGTCCGCGCGCGCAAAACCCTTATGGGGGCTGTTTCTCCGAGGCGCGCAGGGACGCCCTCGTCGGTGTTCTGCGGGAGGGGCCGGATCTGCTGGTCGTCGAGAACGACCACGCCTCCGTGGTGGCGGACGCGCCTTTGTGGACCCTCGCCTCCGGCGGGCTGCCGCGCTGGGTGCACGTGCGGACGGTGAGCAAGTTCCTGGGGACCGATCTGCGATGGGCGGCCGCGGCCTGCGACGCGACCACGGTGGCCCGACACGACGGTCGGCTGCTGCTGACGTCGGGTTGGGTCAGTCATCTCCTGCAGGAGACGGTGTACGGGCTGCTGACCGACGACAGCACGCGCGCGTTGGTGCAGCGCGCGCGGCAGACGTACGCACTGCGCAGGGGTGCGTTGCTCCGGGAACTCGCGGCCCGCGGCATCGTCGGCCACGGTGCGAGCGGGATGAACCTGTGGGTGCCGGTGCGGGACGAGTCGGCCGTGGTGAACGGGCTGCGGTCACACGGCTGGTGGGTCGCGGCAGGAGCGCGGTTCCGGTCGGCATCCGGGCCCGGGGTACGGATCTCCGTCGCCGAGCTGGAGCCGACCGACGCGGTGCGGCTGGCCTCGGATTTCGCGGTCGTGCTCGGCGAGTCCGAGGCCACCTACGGCGGCTGAGGTGCCCTCCTGGCCGTGCGTTCAGCCTCGTTTGCGGGCGAGATCCTCGTAGAAGTTCAGAAGGTCGAGGTTGTCTATGGCACCGGGGGTGACGGCTCTTTCCAGCGGGGTGCCCTGGAGGAGTCGTTTGACCGGGACCTCGATGCGTTTTCCGGTGAGGGTGTGCGGGACTCCGGGTACCTCGATCACCTCGTCGGGGACGTGGCGTGGCGAGAGTTGTTCGCGGATGGCCTGTTTGATGCGGCCCAGGAGTGCCTCGTCCAGGTGGGCCCCGGGGGCGAGGTGTACGAAGAGGGGCATCCAGTAGCCGCCGTCGGGCTGCTCGATGCCAATGACCAGCGACTCCTTGATCTCGGGGAGCCGTTCGACGACCTCGTAGATGTCGGCCGAGCCCATGCGCACGCCCTGACGGTTGAGCGTGGAGTCGGAACGGCCGTGGATGACGACGGAGCCGCGCGAGGTGACGGTGATCCAGTCGCCGTGGCGCCATACGCCCGGGTAGGTGTCGAAGTAGCTGTCGTGGTAGCGACTGCCGTCGGGGTCGTTCCAGAAGCGGACCGGCATCGACGGCATGGGGTTGGTGACGACGAGCTCGCCGACCTCGTCGATGACGGGGTGACCGTTCGGGTCCCAGGACTGCAGGTCGGTGCCGAGACCGGGGGCCTGAAGTTCGCCCGTGTACACCGGGAGCGTCGGGACCGCCCCGGCGAAGCAGGAGCACACGTCCGTGCCGCCGCTGACGGAGGCGATCCACAGGTCGTCGCGCACCTCGTCGTGCAGCCAGCGGAAGCCGTCGGGCGGGAGCGGGGAGCCCGTGGTGGCGACGCACTGGACCTTGGAGAGGTCGAACTCGCGAGCCGGGTGCACCTCCGCCTTGCGGCAGGCCATGACGTACGCCGCCGAGGTGCCGTAGAGGGTGGCGCCCGTGCGTTCGGCGATGCGCCACTGTGCGCCGGTGTCGGGGTAGCCGGGGCTGCCGTCGTAGAGGACGATCGTCGTCCCGGTCAGGAGACCGGAGACGAGGAAGTTCCACATCATCCAGCCGGTCGAGGTGTACCAGAAGAAACGATCCTCGGGGCCCAGGTCGCAGTGCAGGCCGAGCTGTTTGAGGTGTTCGACCAGGATGCCGCCCTGGGACTGGACGATGGCCTTGGGCAGGCCGGTCGTGCCGGAGGAGTAGAGCACCCAGAGGGGATGGTCGAAGGGGACCTGTTCAAAGACGGGTTCCTCGTTCGAGGCCGTCAGGGCCGACCAGTCCAGGGCTCCCCGGGGCGGCTCCGTGCCCAGGAGGGGGATGTGGACCACGGCACGCAGGGTGGGCAGTTCGGCACGCAGTTCGGCGACGACGTCGCGGCGGTCGTGCTCCTTGCCTCCGTAGCGGTAGCCGTCGACGGTGAACAGGACGACGGGTTCGACCTGCTGGAAGCGGTCCAGGACGCTGCGGGCGCCGAAATCGGGGGCGCAGGAGGTCCAGACACCGCCCACGGCGGCCGTGGCGAGGAGGGCCACGACGGCCTGGGGGATGTTCGGGAGGTAGCCGCTCACCCGGTCGCCGGGGCGGACTCCGAGGGCGCGCAGCTCGCCGGCCAGTGAGCCGACCTGACGGCGCAGCTCGGACCAGCTCACCGGGCTCGGCTCGTGGGTCTCGTCGACGTACAACAGGGCCGGTTCCGCCGGACGGGTGGCGGCCGCGCGCAGGGCGTGCTCGGCGTAGTTCAGCGTTGCTCCGGGGAACCACTGGGCGCCGGGCATGGAACTGTCGCCCAGCACGCGCGCATAGGGTGTCGAAAACCGGACGTCGAACCACTCCGTGACGGCTTTCCAGAACGTCTCCAGCTCGTCGACGGACCAGCGGTGCAGTGCCGGATAGCCGCCTTCGGACGGGGCTCCGTGCTGCTCGGCCGCCCAGGTCTGGAACTTCGTGACCTGCGCCTGGGCGATGCGCTCCGGATCTGGCCGCCAGAGCGGCTCGGGGTTCACTGTCGGCATGGGGCGGCTCCCGGACTGTGCGCGTCGTGTGCGTCGCCCGCGCACGAGCTGGGGGTGGTGCGCGTGACGCGGCTGACACGGACGATGCCATGTGATCGACTTCTGCACCAGGGCGGGCTCCACACAGTCCGTGTCGTGAAGATGTGGTCGCACCACAGGTGAACGCAAGTTGAACGACCCGCGCGCGTGACGCGGTCAGTGACAGGGTGAACAGCATGGACGGTCGTGACCTGGTGCGTTCGATGAAGGCGGTCGGTCCCGTGGGTGCTTTCCAGGGGTTGCGCACGGTAAAGGCCGCGTGGCGCAGGAGGCGCGCCGATGCCACCGGGCTGCCGGTGCGGGGTCCCGAGCGCGCGCGGGTGCCGGGTCTCGTGCAGGAGGTGGAGCCGGGGCCCGGCGGTGGGACGCTGCGGTTCAGCCGCTCGGAGCTGACGATCCGTGTCGCAGTGAACGGGGCGGTGTTCTGGGGTTGGGACGGTGCCGGGCCCGAGCCGTCGTACGCGCTGGCCGACCGCTGTCCGGAGCCGGATCCCCGGGCGGTGCTGGAGCCGGACAAGGACGGCGGGTGGCGGGTCGTCGCGGAGCGGGTGACGGTCGTGGTCTCACGGCACGGTGCCGTCGAGGTGTGCACGCCGGGAGGCGTGATGTTGCGCCGTGATCTGCCGCCCCGGTGGTGGGAGCCGCAAGGCGGTGGCCCGGCACGCTGGATGCAGCGCTCGGAGGTGGCGGCGGACGCGCGCTGCTTCGGTCTCGGCGGGCGGGCGTCCGGGCCGCGTCTGCGCGATGGGACGTACCGGTTGTGGAACACGGATCCCGGACACGCGTTCGATCGGGAGGATGATCCGCTCTACCTCACGATGCCGGTACAGCTGGTGGTGGCCGACGCGGGCACGCACCTGGTGTTTCACGACACCTCCTGGGACGGCACGGTCACGCTGCGGGAGGGCGAGGAGGGCGCCGGCTCCGGGCACGACCGGCCCGGGGCGTGCGAGATGCGGATGGACGGGGGCCCGTTGCGCTGTTGGGTGATGGTGGGCACCCCCGCGCGCGTGCTGCTTGCCTGGGCCTCGCTCACCGGAGCGCCGGCACTACCGCCCGCGTGGGCGCTCGGTCACCATCACGCGCGCTGGGGCTTCGGCAGCGAGCAGGAGGTCCGCCGGATCGTGGCGGGCTATCACGAGCACGGGCTGCCGCTCGACGCGGTCCACCTCGACATCGACCACTACGACGAGCACCAGGTGTTCACGGTCGACCAGGATCGCTTCCCGAAGCTGTCGGTGCTCGCCGAGGAGCTGCGCCGGGACGGGATACGCCTGGTGTCGATCGTCGACCCGGCGGTCAAGGCCACGCCGGGCAATGCCGTGTACGACAGCGGGGTCGCCGAGGACGCGTTCGTGCGGGACGCGTCTGGACGGCTCGTCGAGGGTGTGGTGTGGCCGGGAGAGGCGGTCTTCCCGGACTTCACGCACGCGCGCGTGCGTCAGTGGTGGGGAGGTCTCTACGCCGAGCGGATCACCCAGGGGTTCGCCGGCTTCTGGCACGACATGAACGAGCCGACGTCGTTCGTCGCTTTCGGGGAGTCGACGTTGCCTCGGTCGGCCCGGCACTCCCTGGAAGGACGCGGTGGTGATCATCGCGAGGCGCACAACGTGTACGGGCTGTGTATGGCCCGGGCGGCCTACGAGGGGCTGCGGGAGTTGGTGCCGGACCAGCGTCCGTTCGTCTTCTCGCGGTCCGGTTGGGCGGGCCTGCAGCGCTACGGCGGCACCTGGTCCGGAGACGTCGCCACGGGCTGGCCGGGACTGCGGGCGTCCCTGTCCCTGGTGATGGGGCTCGGGCTGTGCGGGGTGCCGTATTCAGGGCCGGATGTGGGCGGTTTCGACGGCAGTCCGTCGCCGGAGCTGTATCTGCGCTGGTTCCAGCTGGGCGCGTACCTGCCGCTGTTCCGCACGCACGCGAGTCTGCGGGCGGGACGCCGGGAGCCGTGGGAGTTCGGTCCCGAGGTGTTGGAGCACGCGCGCGTGGCGCTCGTCGAGCGTCGGCGGCTGGTGCCGTACTTCGTGACGCTGGCACATATAGCCCGGCGTACGGGGGCCCCTTATGTGCGCCCGGTGTGGTGGGGAGCGGCCGGTAACCGGGCGTTGCGGGACTGTGAGGACGCGTTCCTGCTGGGTGACTGCCTTCTGGTGGCACCGGTGCTCGACCCGGGCGCCGACCGGCGTTCCGTGCAGCTGCCGCGGGGGCGCTGGTACGACACGGCAACAGGGCGGGCGTACGAGGGGCCGGGGCAGGTGCTCGTGGACGCCCCTCTGTCGCGTATTCCGGTGCTCGCGCGCGCGGGTGCCGTCATACCGGTGCGCGGAGACGACGGCGGCCTGGAGCTGGAGGTGTGGGCACCGGTCCGGGGGCGGACGGGTGGCGGTCTGGTGGTGCGGGACGCGGGCGACGGCTGGGCGGAGCCGGAGATCGAGCGGTACGTCGCCCGCTGGGAGGGCCCGCGGGTCGTCGTCGAGCGGGAGGGTGAGGACGGCGTGCGTGTGCCGTCCCACCCGGTGCGCGTACGCGGGCTCGGCCGGCGGTGAGCTCAGATGTAGCGGCCCTCGAAGAACGCCCGCACGGCGTGCGTGTGCAGGGGGAAGGCGAGTTCCTCGGGCCCGCGAAGGAGGTGCCAGCCCTCGGTCTCGTCCGTGGCGGCGGACGACGGGAGACCGTCCGCGGGGCGCTCCGGAAGGAGCCCGAACAGCAGCAGGTGACCGTCGGGGGAGCTCATCGCGTCGGCCAGCCGCACGTCACGGGCCGCCGCGTCGATGCCTGTCTCCTCCTTGAGCTCGCGAACGACGGCCTGCCGCCAGTCCTCACGGTTGTCTATGTAGCCGCCGGGCAGTGCGATGCCCCCGCGCGCGGGAGCGATGGTTCGAGTGATGACGACCAGGGCGGTGCCCTTCGTGTCGTACACGGGCTGGAGCGCGACGGCCACGGGCAGCGGGTTGCGGTAGGCCACGGTGGCGCAGGCCTGACAGGTGCGGGGCCAGCCGGTGACGCCCTCCCCGTAGGGCGCTCCGCAGCTCGAACAGTAGGAGTCGCGCGCGGAGTTCGAAGTGGAGTGCAGAGTTTCGGACACGCGGCGGAGCGTATCCGATCTTGGGGAGGGCGTCGTACGGAGGCGGCTCAGTAGCCCCTGGCGAGGGAGTCGGCGGACACCTGGAAGTCGAAGTAGGTGTCCGGGTAGGGCTCGGGCTTGAAGGTGTAGTGCCACCACTCCTCGGCGAGGTTCACGAAACCGAGGTCTTCCAGGGTGCTCTTGAGGAGCAGCCTGTTGGCGCGCTGCTCGCCCTGGACGCGCGGGTCGAGGGTGTGCGCGAGGGTGTCGAAACAGTCGAACCCCGTTCCCATGTCGACCGAGTTGTCGGGGAAGCGCTGCCGTTGTGGCGCGTAGCAGGGAACAAGGGGTTCGCCGGGGACGTAGGGCCTGGTCGGCGCGGCCGGGAGCCGCACGATGGTGAGGTCCATGGTCGAGCCGCGGCTGTGACCGGACTTCTCGGCGATGTAACCGTCCTCGAACAGACGGGTCTTGTCGACGTTCGGGTAGAACTCCTCCTTCAACGCCTGGTCGTTCAGGTCCTCGGCCCAGCGGACGAAGTGGTTCACGGCGCGCTGGGGCCGGTAGCAGTCGTACACCTTGAGTGTGTATCCCTGGCGCAGCAGCTTCGTCTGGGCCTGGTGGAGGGCTTCGGCGGCCGGCCGGGTGAGGATGCAGATCGGCTGCCGGTAGCCGTCGATGGGCTCGCCGACGAAGTTGTGCGGGGTGAAGTAGCGCATCTCCTGAAGGATCGTCGGATCCACGGTTCTCAGGGCCACGAAGTCCGTGGGGGCCCCGGGGTCGGTGTGCGCCCGCGCGGTGGCGGAGGCTGTGGGCACAGCCAGCAGGGCGGCGAGTACCGCGACGACAGCGCGCACTGCGCTGGAGAGTCGTGTCATGTCTCCTCCCTGCCCATTTCCCGATGGGCGTGCCACACTCCTGACGTCTCGTCAGATTCCGTAGCCAGGAGGGACCTTGTCGCGTACACGCACACCCGTGGTCGCCGGGTGGTTCACCGGGAGCGGAGACGACTTCACACTGCTGGGTACGCGCTGCTCGGCATGTGAGTCGGTGTTCTTCCCGCGCGAGGACACACACTGTCGCAATCCGGGTTGCCGAGGCGGCGGCCTGGAGGAGGTCCCGCTCTCGCGACGTGGGCGCGTCTGGTCCTACACGGACAGCCGGTACCGCCCTCCGTCACCCTATGTGACCGACCCGGAACTTCCGTGGGAGCCGTACGCGTTGATCGCTGTGGAGCTGGAGTCCGAGCGGATCGTGGTGCTGGGACAGGCGGTTCCCGGGGTCACCGTCGCCGATCTGACGGTGGGCATGGAGGTGGAGGTCGTCCCGGGCGTGCTCGACGAGGACGCGGAGACGACCTGGACGACCTGGCGATGGCGGCCGACGGGGGTGGCGGGATGACAGCAGAGGTGGCGGTGCTCGGCGCGGGGATGCATCCCTGGGGCAAGTGGGGGCGCGGCTTCGTCGAGTACGGCTCGAAGGCGGCACGCGCGGCCCTCGCGGACGCGGGCGTGGACTGGCGGGAGGTCGGTTCGATCGTCGGCGCCGACACGGTGCGTGGCGGCTATCCGGGGTATGTGGCCGGGGCGACGTTCGCGAAGGCCCTGGGGTGGCAGGGAGCCCGGGTCGCGAGTGTGTACGCGGCGTGCGCGTCGGGGGCCCAGGCGATCAACACGGCTCGGGCCCAGATCCTCGCGGGTCTCGCGGACGTGGTCCTCGTGGTGGGGGCCGACGCCGCCCCCAAGGGCTTCTTCCGCCCGGCGGGCGGTGACCGGCCGGACGACCCGGACTGGCTGCGGTTCCGGGTGCTCGGCGCGACGAATCCGACGTACTTCGGGCTGTACGCGCGCAGACGCATGGCGGTGCACGGGGACACGCCGGAGGACTTCGCCCAGGTCAAAGTGAAGAACGCCGCCATGGGAGCACTGAATCCGAACGCGCGCTACCGGAAGCGGGTCACCGCGGAGGAGGTGGCCGCGTCGGCAGTGGTCGCCGATCCGCTGCGACTGCTGGACATCTGCGCGACCTCGGACGGCGGGGCGGCCCTGGTGCTGTCCAGCATGGAGTTCGCCCGTCGGCACGGTGCTGCGGAACCGGTGCGGATCAGAGCCGTCTCCACCGTGACGCCCCGCTACCCCAACACGGTGCTGGATCTCCCGGACATCGCGACCGATTCCGCGGTGGCGGTGGAGCCTGCCGGTGCACCCTTCCGGGCCTCGATCGCCCGAGCCGCATACGAAGAGGCGGGCATCGGTCCCGAGGACCTGTCCCTGGCCGAGGTCTACGACCTGTCCACGGCCCTGGAGTTGCAGTGGTACGAGGATCTGGGGCTGTGCGGCGACGGTGAGGCCGCCAAGTTGCTGCGGGAGGGCGCGACGGCGCCGGGCGGCCGTATACCGGTGAACACGAGCGGAGGACTGGCCTCCTTCGGGGAGGCGGTGCCGGCTCAGGCGATCGCCCAGGTCTGCGAGGTCACCTGGCAGTTGCGGGGACAGGCGGGCGATCGTCAGATCGCGGACGCGCGCGTGGCCGTCACGGCGAACCAGGGGCTGTTCGGGCATGGTTCGGCGGTGATCGCCCTACGGTGAGCGGGAAAGGATGCCTCGATGCGCCGCGGCCGTCGAGCCGGCCGTCCTCACACTCTGTCACTACCCCGGAATCCTGTGTGAACGTCTCATGAACTGCGTCTGAGCGCACGCCCGGCAGCGCCATCATGCTCCCGTGCACTCCTGGACGGACACTCTCCGCTTCGCCTTCCAGCCAGTGGTCAACCTCACCACCGGAGGAGTCGCGGGGCTGGAGATACTCGCCCGCCCCGAGGTCGGCGACATCCTGGCGCGGGCCCGCCGGGAACCCGAACTCGACGGCCGGCTGGCCGTGTTGGCGGTTCGCGCGGCGGCGCGCAAGGAAACCCTGTTGCCCCTGCACGTGAACGTGTTCGCCGGCACTCTGGCCGACCTCGGCGGTCTCACCACCCTGCACGACGCCGTGCGCGAGGCAGGGCGACTGCCATGGGAGGTGACGCTGGACGTCGTTCCGCCCTACACGCACGTGCCGCAGCCCGCGCTCCTGGAGGCTCTGGCCGCGCTCCGGGGCCAGGGCTTCCGGATCAGCGCGGACGGGGTCGGGGACGGGGACGCGCCCCTGCGGCTGCTCGTCGACATCGCGCCGGATTTGGTGAAGCTCGACGCCTCACTCCTGGCACGACCCGCGGCGGTACGGGCGATGCGAACCCTGTGCGACGAGCTGGGGGCGCTCCTGGTCGTCGAGGGCGTGGAGACCGAACTGCAGTGTGCGGCCGCGCTGTCGGCCGGGGCGCAGCTGGCGCAGGGCGCGCTGTTCGCGCCGCCGAGCCGGCTGCCGGCCGCCGACGTGTACGTTCCACCCCTCGGCCCCGGCCTTGAGCCGGCGCCACGGTCGGGGCCGTCGGTGCGGGACTTCGTGCGGCCTGCCGCACAACTGCCCGCGACCGCCTCCGCCGGTCAGGTGCGGGCGCTGCTGACCGGGTCCCCGGAGGTGTCCGGGGTGCTGCTCGTGGACCGCGCGGGGGTTCCGGTCCGCTCGGTGCACCGGTCACGCTTCCTGCTGTCGATGTCGGGCCGCTACGGCCACGCCCTGTACGCGGACCGTCCCGCGGCCAGGCTCGGCGATCCGCCGCGGACGGTGGGCGTCGACGCGACGGCGTGGGAGGTACTGGACGTCGTCGCCGTCGGCGGCCGGGACCGCACCTCCGACGACGTGGCCGTCGTCGACCGCAACGGGCGATGCGTGGGCGTGGTCCGGCTCGCGGACCTCGTTCGGGCGCTGGCCGAGAACAGGGTCGAGGAGGCGGCCGGGCTGAATCCGCTGACCCGGCTGCCCGGTTCGGACGCGATCACCGGGGAGGTGGTCCGGCGGATCGCGGAGGGGCGGACATTCGCGCTGAGCTGGCTGGACATCGACCACTTCAAGCAGGTCAACGACGGGGCCGGGTTCGCGGCGGGTGACGAGCTGATCCGATCGGTCGGAGCGGCCCTGCAGATCGCGGCGACAGGGCACGCGCGCGTGGGGCACATCGGAGGGGACGACTTCCTGGTGCTGGCCGATCCGGAAGGCCTGGATCCGCTGGCCGCCTCCGTACTGGACGCCCCCTGGTCGGCAGGCGGGCACCCGGTCACGCTGTCGCTGGCCACGGTCCTGTGCCGGCCGGGCAGTGTGACCGATCACCGGCAGGCGGCGGCGTGTCTCGCGCCGTTGAAGAAGGCTGCGAAGTCATTGAGAGGGGCGAGTTGGGTGGTGGGGCACGCCGGGCTGGCCGGATACGAGATCCGGCGTGGGGCGCCGCCGATGGCTTCTGCGGGAACGGGGGCGGTCGGGGCGGAGCCGGGGATGAACTGACCTGGGGGCCGCCCCGGCAGACGGTTGAGCGGGGAGCTGACTCGACGGGGCTGATCCGAGGATGTCGAACCCCGTTGGTGAGCTCGGCGCGTGGGCTTCAAGGGCCGGCGGTCCGGTCCCTTGGACAGGTCTGGGGCCCTGGTGAGGCTGCGGTGCCCGAAAGCGGCCACGGAGTGGCTTCAGAGGCAGCGGCACGCCGAACCACGGGTGGCCTCGGGCCTTGTACCGGCCGGTCGGCTGCCGAGAGTGCGGTGTCCGGCGAGTCGCCGCGTCCGGGGAAGGACCCACTGCAGCGCGCGGCACTGGCGCCCAGAGGCGGCGCCGTGTGTCCAGGGTGCCCTCTCCTCCGGGCCTCGGCCTCCACGGTCCGTCCTCCGCACGCCCAACCGTTGCCGTCGGCCTCCTTGACGCTCCCTGGGCACCGGTGAACACTTCCCGGTGTCAGCCGACATCGCCGTACATTCTCGGCGTATCCAGGCATGCGCCGAGCGGGCTTCCCGACGGAAGGCCCGCTCCCCCACGGGCGATTCGGCCAGGACGGCACGCTCGTCACGGACGCCGGGTGGGGCGCGGGAACTCCCTGCCTTGGCCGAAGCAGCCACGGGAACCGCACCCTGCACGGAGCACCGGGGTCGACCCGCCCCGGGCCGGGCCAAGGAGCCGCCATGAGCAACGGAAACATATTCGTCGGCGAGGTCATCGGTACCGCGATCCTCATCCTGTTCGGCGCGGGCGTCTGCGCCGCCGTCACCCTCAGATACTCCAAGGCTCGAGCCTCAGGTTGGGTCGTGATCGCCTTCGGCTGGGGGTTCGGCGTGTTGGCGGGGGCCTACACCGCCGCGCCGCTGTCGGGCGGGCACCTCAATCCGGCCGTCACCCTGGGCATCGCCGTCGACACGGGCGAGTGGGGCAAGGTGTGGGTGTATCTGCTGGGCCAGTTGGTCGGCGCGATACTCGGGGCCGTCCTCGCGTACCTGGTGTACCTCGCTCAGTTCCAGGCGAACGTCCAGCAGAAGGGCACCACCGAGGGCGTGGCCGAGGAGCCCACTCCCACGCTGGGCATCTTCTCCACCATTCCCGAGATCCGGAACCCGGTCGCCAACCTGATCACGGAGATCATCGCGACGATCGCCCTGGTCCTGCCGATCCTTGCCTTCGGGCTGACCAAGGGGCTCGGGGAATCCGGGACAACGGTGCTGATCGTCTCCCTGCTCGTCGTCGGTATCGGTCTCTCCCTCGGCGGGCCCACCGGCTACGCCATCAACCCGGCGCGCGACCTCGGCCCGCGCATCGTGCACACCTTCCTGCCCATCCCGAACAAGGGCACCTCGGACTGGGGTTACGCCTGGATCCCGGTCGTCGGCCCGCTGGTCGGCGGAGCGCTCGCGGGTCTCCTCTACAACGCGGCCTTCTGAGCAGTCGTCCGACGCCTCCCGAGCAGCCGGCTCAGCGGCGATCCACGCGGACATCCCGCAGCACTGCGCAGCCCTGCGCTGCAGCCATCCGCGCAACCCTCCCAACCCAGCCCAAGGGGTAGCCATGACGGACAACGCAGAGAAGTACGTCGCCGCAATCGACCAGGGCACCACCTCCAGCCGCTGCATCATCTTCGACCGTGACGGCGCGATCGTCGCCGTCGACCAGCGTGAACACCGCCAGATCTTCCCCAAACCCGGCTGGGTGGAGCACGACGCCACCGAGATCTGGTCCAAGGTGCAGGCGGTGGTCGCCGGGGCGATGGCCAAGGCCGGGCTGCGCGCCGACCAGATCAGCGCCCTGGGCATCACCAACCAGCGCGAGACGACCGTGCTGTGGGACCGGGCCACGGGCAAGCCGGTGCACAACGCGATCGTGTGGCAGGACACACGCACAGCGGCGCTCTGCAGCCAACTGGGCGGATCCGACGGGCAGGACCGTTTCCGCGAGCAGACCGGGCTGCCGTTGGCCAGCTACTTCTCGGGGCCCAAAGCGGCCTGGCTGCTGGACAACGTGCCGGGTCTGCGGGCGCGCGCCGAGCGCGGCGAGATCGCCTTCGGCACCATCGATTCCTGGCTCATCTGGAACCTCACCGGCGGCGCCGACGGCGGCCGGCACGTCACCGACGTCACCAACGCCGGGCGCACCATGCTGATGAACCTGGAGACCCTCCAGTGGGACGCCTCCATCCTCGCCGCGATGGACGTGCCCGAAGCCGTCCTGCCGGAGATCAGGTCCTCCGCCGAGGTGTACGGCACGGCAGTCGGCCAACTCGACGGCGTGCCGGTCGCTTCGGCGCTGGGCGACCAGCAGGCGGCGGTGTTCGGCCAGGCCTGCTACGAGGTGGGCACGGCGAAGAACACGTACGGGACGGGGAGTTTCCTGCTGCTCAACACCGGCAACCGGCCGGTGCCGTCGAAGAGCGGGCTGTTGACGACGATGGGCTACAAGATCGGCGGCGAGGCGCCTGTCTACTGCCTGGAGGGTTCGATCGCCATAACGGGTGCGCTCGTGCAGTGGTTCCGGGACCAGCTCGGCATCATCCGTACGGCTGACGAGATCGAGAGCCTGGCAGCGAGCGTCGACGACAACGGCGGCTCGTACATCGTGCCCGCGTTCTCGGGGCTGTTCGCGCCTTACTGGCGCTCCGACGCACGAGGTGTCGTCACCGGACTCACCCGCTACGTCACGAAGGCCCACCTCGCGCGGGCGGTGCTCGAGGCTACGAGCTGGCAGACGCGCGAGGTCGTGGACGCCATGTTCCAGGACTCCGGGGTGCAGATCACGACCCTGAAGGTGGACGGGGGAATGACCAAGAACAACCTGCTGATGCAGCATCAGGCGGACGTGCTCGGCGTGCCCGTGATCAGGCCGCGGGTCTCCGAGACGACCTGCCTGGGCGCGGCGTACGCGGCGGGGCTGGCCACGGGCGTGTGGAACGACCTCGACGAGCTCAAGGCGCACTGGCAGAAGGACGCCGAGTGGACCCCGGCGATGGAGGCGGCGGTGCGTGACCGCGAGTACCACAACTGGCGCAAGGCCGTGGAGAAGAGCCTCGGCTGGCTGGAGGACGGCGAAGGCTAGTACGCGCGTGTTCTTCCGATCCACGACACGCGCGCGTGCCTCCGTCGTGCCACACGCGCGTGCGGCTCCGCGGCCGCACGCCCTCTGAGTCACGGCCCGTACCCCGGTCGGCGGGGGTACGGGCCGTGCCGGCCTTCGGCCGTGCGAACGCCTCAGGTGGTGACGGCCTGGCGGCGTTCGGCCCCGTAGTCCATCGCGTGCTGGACCACGCCGACCAGAACGTCCCGGACCGACCTGCGGTCGCGGGCGTCGCACAGCACCACCGGTACGCCGTCATCGAGGTCGAGGGCCCGGCGCACGTCCTCCTCCGGGTAACGGGCGGCATCCTCGAAACAGTTGACGGCGATGAGGAAGGGTATGGAGCGCCGTTCGAAGTAGTCGACGGCGGCGAAGCAGTCCTCCAGGCGGCGTGTGTCGGCGAGCACGACCGCGCCGAGCGCGCCCTCGGAGAGCTCGTCCCACATGAACCAGAAGCGCTCCTGGCCCGGCGTCCCGAACAGGTACAGCACGAGGTCCTCGCGCAGGGTGATGCGCCCGAAGTCCATGGCGACGGTGGTGGTGTGCTTGCCCTCGACGCCGGTGGTGTCGTCGACCGGACGGCCGGCCTCGGTGAGGTACTCCTCGGTGCGCAACGGCTTGATCTCGCTGACGGCGCCGACCAGAGTGGTCTTGCCCACGCCGAAGCCGCCGGCCACCAGGATCTTGAGCGTGACGGGCTCGACCGGGGACTTGCCGCGCTCAGAACGCCCGAAGATCATCGATCACTTCTCCTGCTTGATGGCTTGACTGGGGGTGTTGGGCGGGGAGCCGTAGCCTCCGCCGCCGGGGGTCTCGATGACGAGTGCGTCGCCAGGGCCGACATCCACGGAGTCGCTGCCGCCGAGCAGGACCACGGTGCCGTCCGCCCGTTCCACCCTGTTGGCGCCCAGCGCGCCCGGGGCGCCGCCCGCGAGGCCGTACGGGGGGACCCGGCGGTGCTGGGACAGGGTGGAGACGGTCATGGGCTCGTGGAACCGGATGCGGCGGATCGCGCCGTCCCCACCGCGCCACCGTCCTGCGCCTCCGCTGCCGGGCCGGACCGCGAACTCCTCGAGCTGGACCGGCAGCCGCCACTCGAGGACCTCGGGGTCGGTCAACCGGGAGTTGGTCATGTGGGTCTGGACGACGCTCGCGCCGGGGAAGCCGTCACCTGCGCCGGATCCGGAGGCGACGGTTTCGTAGTACTGGTGGCGTTCGTTGCCGAAAGTGACGTTGTTCATGGTGCCGGAGCCCTCGGCCTGGACACCGAGGGCCGCGTAGAGGGCGCCGGTGATCGCCTGGGACGTCTCGACGTTGCCGGCCACGACGGCCGCGGGCGGTTCGGGGGAGAGCAGGGAGCCGGGCGGCACGACGATCCTCAGGGGGCGCAGGCAGCCGTCGTTGAGCGGGATGTCGTCGGCGACCAGGGTCCGGAAGACGTACAGGACGGCCGCGTTGACGACGGAATAAGGTGCGTTGAAGTTGGTCGGCAGCTGCGGTGAGGTGCCGGTGAAGTCGACGGTCGCGGAGCGGTTCTCGCGATCCACGCGCACGCGTACCCGGATGACGGCGCCGGAGTCGGTCTCGTAGGCGTACTCGCCGTCGTCCAGGGCGTCGATGACTCGGCGCACGGCTTCCTCCGCGTTGTCCTGGACGTGCCTCATGTAGGCCTGTACGACGTCGAGCCCGAAGTCCTCGATCATGCGGGCCACTTCGTCGACGCCTTTGCGGTTGGCGGCGATCTGGGCGCGGAGGTCGGCGAGGTTGGTCCGCGGATTGCGTGAGGGGTACGTCGCCTCGGTGAGGAGGCGGAGGGTCTCCTCTTCGCGGAAGCGGCCGTTCTCGGCCAGCAGCCAGTTGTCGAAGAGGACTCCCTCCTCCTCGATGGTGCGGCTGTTCGCGGGCATGGACCCCGGAGCGATGCCGCCGATCTCGGCGTGGTGGCCGCGCGACGCGACGTAGAAGAGGAGCTTGCACTCACTCTCCGTGACTTCGGTGTGCTCGGCCCCATCGGTGCCGAAGACGGGGGTGATCACGGTGACGTCGGGCAGGTGCGTGCCGCCGTGGTATGGGTCGTTGACCGCGTACGTGTCGCCGGGGCGCATCGAGGAGCCGCGGCGGCGGATGACCTCCTTGACGCTCGTACCCATCGATCCCAGGTGGACGGGGATGTGCGGGGCGTTGGCCACCAGGTTTCCGTCGGGGTCGAACAGGGCGCAGGAGAAGTCGAGGCGCTCCTTGATGTTGACGGACTGGGCTGTGGACTCCAGGCGGGCGCCCATCTGTTCGGCGATGGACATGAAGAGGTTGTTGAAGACCTCAAGGAGGACCGGGTCGACTTTCGTGTCGAGATCGGAACTCTGCGTAATCGTGGCGCGTTCCATGACCAGATGCCCGTCGTGGCTCGTCGTGGCCTCCCAGCCTTCGTCGACCACGGTGGTGGCACTGGCCTCGGTGATGATCGCTGGGCCGGTGACGGTCTCGCCGGGAGGGAGGTCCTCGCGGCGGTGAAGGGGTACGTCGCGCCAGGCGCCGCCGGTGTGGAGGCGGACGGTCCGGGGTGCGGCGGTGCGGCCTTCGTACGGGGCGAGGGCGGACAGATCGGGGGGTTCGGTGATGCCAGTGGCTTCCACGGAGAGTGCTTCGACGACGATCGGGCGGTCGAGCGTGAAGGAGTACGTCGCGCGATGACGTTCTTCGAAAGCCCGCCTCATCACGGCGGGTTCGGTGAGCTCTACGGTGAGGGCTGTGTCGGTGCCGTCGTAGCGAAGCTGCGCGCGGCGGGTGACGTGGACGCGGTCGTCGGGGACGTCCTCGGCGCGCAGTTCGGCGCGAGCCGCCGTCTCCAGATCGTCGGCGGTCTTGAGGATGCCGGGCAGCGCGGCGGCCTCCAGCGGTGCCTCCACGGACTGTTCGCGCATGGCGGTCGTGTCGGCGAGCCCGATGCCGAGGGCGGACAGCACGCCCGCCATGGGCGGGACGAGCACGGTACGGATGCCGAGCGAGTCGGCGACCATGCACGCGTGCTGACCGCCCGCACCACCGAAGGTGGTGAGGGCGTAGCGGGTGACGTCGTGGCCCTTCTGGACGGAGATCCGCTTCACCGCGCCCGCGATGTTGGCGACGGCGATCTGGAGGAAGCCCTCCGCGACCTGCTCCGGCGTGCGGTCGTCGCCGGTCTGCTGGTGGATCTCGCCTGCCAGGGTGATGAAGCGGTCCCGTACGAGGGCGTCGTCGAGGGGCTGGTCGCCGTCGGGCCCGAACACCTCGGGGAAGTGGGCGGGTTGGATGCGGCCGAGCATCACGTTGGCGTCGGTGACGGCGAGCGGGCCGCCGCCGCGGTAGCAGGCCGGCCCAGGGGCCGCGCCGGCCGAGTCCGGTCCCACACGGTAGCGGGAGCCGTCGAAACGCAGGACGGATCCGCCGCCCGCGGCCACGGTGTGGATGTCCAGCATCGGGGCCCGCAGCCGCACGCCGGCGATCTGTGTGGTGAAGACGCGTTCGTACTCGCCCGCGAAGTGGGAGACGTCGGTGGAGGTCCCACCCATGTCGAAGCCGATGACGCGGTCGAAGCCCGCGAGCTGGGACATCCGGGCCATGCCGACGATGCCGCCCGCGGGCCCGGACAGGATGGCGTCCTTGCCGCGGAACTGGCTCGCCTCCGCAAGCCCTCCGTTGGACTGCATGAACATCAGTCGCACCCCGCGCAGTTCGTCGGCGACGTGCCGGACGTAGCGGCGCAGCACGGGCGAGAGGTAGGCGTCGACGACGGCGGTGTCCCCGCGCGGGACGAGTTTCATGAGGGGGCTGACCTCACTGGACAGCGAGATCTGCGGAAAGCCCGTGCGGGCGGCCAGCTGCCCGACGGCCTGTTCGTGGGCGGGGTGGAGGTAGCTGTGCATGCAGACGACGGCGACGGCCCTGATCCCGTCGTCGTACGCCTCCCGCAAGGGACCGGCGAGGGCGTCCAGGTCGGGGGCGCGCAGGACGCTGCCGTCGGCGGAGATGCGCTCGTCGACCTCCAGGATCCGCTCGTACAGCAGCTCCGGGAGTTCGATGCGGCGGGCGAAGATCCGGGGGCGGTTCTGGTAGGCGATGCGCAGCGCGTCACGGAAGCCGCGGGTGATGACGAGCAGCGTGCGCTCGCCCTTGCGTTCGAGAAGGGCGTTGGTCGCGACCGTCGTGCCCATGCGGACGGCCTCGACGGGCTCATGCGCGCCCCCCAGGAGGGCACGGATGCCGGCGACCGCCGCGTCGGCGTACCGCGCCGGGTTCTCCGACAGCAGTTTGTGCGTCAGCAGCCGTCCGTCCGGGCGGCGCGCGACGATGTCGGTGAAGGTGCCGCCCCGGTCCACCCAGAACTGCCAGCCGGTCACGTCCTCACCTCGCTTTCGCGCTGCTCACAGCGCTCGGAGGCCGTTGATCACGTCGCGCAGAATACTCTCGTCCGGCAGTTCGGCAGGGGGTACTGGCCGGTTCACATGGACGAATGCCGCGTCCACGAGGTCTCCGACGAGGACGCGTACCACTCCGATGGGCAGGTTGAGTCCGGCCGCGAGTTCGGCGACCGACTGCGGCGCGTCCTGGCACAGCTCCACGATGCCCACATGCTCCGGGGACAGCGCGGGGTCCTCTTCCGCCTCGTCGGCGTGGGGTTCGGCGACGACCACCGCGATCAGATCGAGGCGGTGCTGGACCGCACTGGTGGTACGGCCGCGCGTCATGGCGTACGGACGGACGACCGGTCCGGCCTCGTCGTCGAACCAGTGACTTCTTCCCTGACCGTCTGTGCTCATACCATCCCACTACCCGCCCGCGGGCAGATCGGTGCGCGGGGTGGTGCCCAGATGTACGCCGACCCGCTTGACCAGCAGCGTCATCTCGTACGCCACCTGCCCTACGTCCGAGTCTGCGTCCGAGAGGACGGCGAGGCAGCTGCCGTCACCGGCGGCCGTGACGAACAGAAAGGCGTCGTCGAGTTCGACGACGGTCTGGCGGACGCTGCCGGCCTCGAAGTGCCGGCCGACGCCCTTGGCGAGGCTGTGGAATCCGGAGGCGACGGCGGCCAGGTGCTCGCCGTCCTCCCGGGACAGGTCCTTGGACACCCCCGTCGGCAGGCCGTCGCCGGAGAGGACGACGGCCTTGCGGATGCTGGCGACACGGTCGACGAGTTCGTCGAGGAGCCAGTTCAGCTCGCCGTTGGTGGTGCTGTGGCCGGTCGCCTTCGGTGCGGTCATCGACCGTCCCCCTTTGTCGTTCGTGGTGCTGTGCCGCTGTGGGCGTCGTCGCCCGCGGCGTTCTCTACGCGACCGCGCTGCCAGCCGCGCTGGAGCGAGGCCATGCGGCTGCGTACCTCGTCGGCGTCCCGGTCCGCGGGGTCGGCACGGTTCTCGGTGCGCGGATCCGGTCCTTGCCGCAGTTGCGGGGCCAGGTTCGCCTGCCGTACACGTCGCGGCAGCGCTCCTGTGCCGGAGCCGGTGTCATGAGGCGCGGTTCCCTGGTTCCGGGCACTGCTCCCCCTGTCACCGCCCTGTGCGCTCCCGACCGTCCGGGCGGACGCGGTGTCGGCGCCCACGACCGTGTCGTCGGGGCCGCCGGGCAGGGCGGGAGTCTGCCGGGTGCGCTGCGGAAGGACTGGGGGCTGCGACGGTTCCTCGGCACCGCGGCCGGAACGCTCCGGCAGTGCGGGCCGCTCCGTCGCGCCGCTGTTGTGGGGGATCTGTGCCGTCATACCGCGACGACGGGACGGCAGGGGCGCCGGGCCTTCGTTCTCCATGCGGCGGGGGCCGGGCCTGGCCGGGGGCTCGGCGTCCGTCTCCGCGCGCCGGGGACGCTGTTCCGTGACCGGGCGACCGTGCGAGCTGACCAGCTTGGGCGTGCGGCGACCGGGCAGCAGCGGTACGGGCGCGGCCGGGTCGTCAGTGAGCGGTCCCTCTGGGCCGCCGAGGCCGTCGGACAGCCTGTGGTGCTGGTCGCCGGTGGTGGCGGCCGACTCGCCGTCGGTACGGGTGAGGGAGCGGCGGGGGCGGAACAGACCGCCGTGCTCGTCGTCCTCCTCATCGAGAGCGGCCGGGAAACCACCGAGGGCGTCCAGGTCGACGGGGGCCTCCAGCTCGACCGGACCGTCGAGCATCGAGGCCGGTACTCCGGGAAGCTGCACCGAGGCCGCGGAGAGCGCGGACCTGCGGGTCTCGCCGGACTCTGCCTCCTTCGGGGGCCGGGGGCGGTCGAGCCGGAAGCCGATGCCGTTGGTGTCGGGTACGTCGTCCGTCAGGAGCGCGTCGGGGATGAAGACGATGGCGGTCGTCCCCCCGTACGGCGAGGGCTGCAGGGAGACGCGGACGTTCTGCCGCTGGGCAAGCCGGCTGACCACGAACAGCCCGAGGCGGTCGGTGTCGGACAGTTCGAATTCCGGTGTCTCGGCGAGCCGGAGGTTGGCCTCCAGCAGTGCCTCGGGGGCCATGCCCAGGCCACGGTCGTGGATCTCGAGAGTGAAGCCGTTGGCGACCCGGTCGCCGAACACCTGGACGGCGGTGTGCGGCGGGGAGAACACGGTGGCGTTCTCAAGGAGTTCGGCCACCAGATGGGTGAGGTCGGCGACGGCCGGGCCGGTGGCGGCGAGGCGCGGCAGGCGGCGGACCTCGATGCGTTCGTAGTCCTCGACCTCGGCGACCGCGGCGCGCACGATGTCCATGAGCTGGACGGGCTTGCGCCACTGGCGGGAAGGGGCCGCGCCAGAGAGGATCACGAGGCCCTCGGCGTGCCGACGCATGCGGGTCGTGAGGTGGTCGAGGCGGAAGAGGTCGGCGAGTTCCTCCGTGTCCTCGGTGCGGCGCTCCATGGTGTCGAGCAGGGTGAGCTGCTTGTGCAGCAGGACCTGGCTGCGGCGGGCGAGGTTGACGAAGACCTCGGAAACGCCGGAGCGCAGTTCGGCCTGTTTGACGGCGGCCTCGACGGCGGCGCGCTGGAGGGTGTTGAGGGCCTGGCCGACCTCGCCCATCTCGTTCCTGTCGTACTCCAGCCGCGGCACTTCGGTCTCCACGTCGACCTGTTCGCCCGCGGAGAGGCGGCGCATCACACTGGGCAGTCGCACGCCGGACGCCTCGTGGGCCTCCAGCCGGAGTTGACGCAGGTCGCGGATGAGGCCACGGCCGATGCGCACGGACAGGACAAGGGAGACGAGCAGGGCGATCAGCCCGAAGACACCGGCGACGACCGCCTTGACGATGACTTCGATCGCCACCGGACCGACACGGTCCTGATAGCGGTCGTTGGCCTGCTCGTCCAGGGTGCCCAGCTCATCGAGGACGCTTCCGGCCGCGGTGTCCCAGTTCCGGGCACTGACACCCCGGGGGAGGTCACCGGGCGTAGTGGCGACGACAGCCTGTTCGACCGTCCGCAGCGGGGCGGTGGTGGCGTTCTTCCAGAAGCTCTCGTAGCGTTCGCGCTCCGCGGTGGGCAGTTGGGCGAGGCTGATGTCGTAGACCACTCCCCGCTGGGCCTCGAGGTCGGAGACGTCACGGATCTCCTCGCGGCTCAGCTTGCCCACGACCAGGGCGGAGCCGAGCAGCGCGTCCTCCCGGGAAAGCAGTTCACGAGCGCGGGCGACGCCGACGAGGGCCCGGTACTGCTTGTCCATGTCCACGCTGTCGACCACGTCCATCTTGGCCAGCAGGGCGTAACAGGGGTCGATCAGCTGGGTGTAGAGGTCGAGGGCCTGGGCTCGGGTGACGGTGCCCTCCTCGACGCTTCGGCGCAGGGAGTCGACGCCGTCGAAGGCGTCGAGCACCGCGGTCAGACCCTCGCCGTCGTCCTGGTCGAGGACGTCGCGTACATCGGGGTCCTGGGCGTTGCCGCGGATCTCGGTGAGTGCCTTGTCCGTGGCGGTCCGGGTGCGGCGCAACGCGGCCAGCGCGTCGGAGGCACGGGGGTCGGCGAGGTAGACGAGGGTCTGACGGCGTTCCTGCTGGACGACGCGGACGGTGTCCTCGACGGGGTAGCCGACCTTCTCGACGAGGGACGACATGGTGAACAGGCGGCTCGCCTCGCGTCCCGTGATCACCGTGGCGAAGCCCCAGATGGCAGTCAGGGACACCAGCGGCACGAGGAGCAGCGCCACGATCTTCCGGCGGATCGACTTCCCGCGAAAGCGCATGGCCTCCCCCAGCTCGAACCCCCACCGGCGGGGGGTACGCATGTGCGTCAACAAACGCCGCGAGCCTACTACCGACGCACAGTTAACTCGAAGAGAGATCCGGAAGCTGAACTTCCGTACCGAGGGCGAGACATGGTGGGTTGTCCGGTCATTGTGGGAGATTGCCTCCCCCAACCCGGTGCGCGGACCCAGGCTGGATCCGATCGGCTCGACAAACGAGTTGGCCAGAATTTTTCGCAACTTGGGAATCTTCGTGGCAGGTCGTTCGTCCTACTCACTGGGAATTGGGGGCGGAATCGGCCACACGAGCCGTATGCCGCACCTGGGCGGCGTAATTCAGCGCAAGCCGGGCAGCCACTGGGGAGCCGGGTCTTCGATCCGGAGGCGAGCGGTCTGCTGGCGGTGGGGAGTGACACGGTGATGGGCACGGCGGAGCGGCGTAAGGCACCTGAGAACGGCGCGGTGGCGCGGGGTACGGCGCTGCGGGATCCCGAGGTGTCGGATCGCGACATTCCGACGAACGGGCACGTGACAGCGGAGCGGCACGACGCTTCGACGGATCGGCGCAGGGCGAGCGACCGCGGCGCTGCGGCGGGCGCGGCGCGAGAGGGCGTCCGGCGGGCGGGTGCCGTCGGCGCGACTGCCACAGGGCAGGGACGGGCGGCCTACCGGCCGTTGTGGGTGGAAGAGCCCGCGCGTCGGCGCCGGATGCCCGACCCGGTACGTACGGCGGCTGTGCGTGCGGTGCTCATCATCGCCGTGACGCTGATTCAGGCGATGGTCGCCTTCCTGTGCACCCTGGCCGGATCCTGGCTGGCCTTCCCCATGGTGATCAGCGCTGTGGTCAGCACGGTGCTGGCCACCTGGGGTGCGCTGGACGTGTGGGTGACACGGCAGGTGTGGAACCAGCGCAACGGCGTGGTGTCGACGCCGAGCAGTACGGCGCGTTCGCTGCGCCGTGAGCGCCGCCGGGCACGACGCCAGGCACGGATCGCCGAGCGCGCGCAGGAGCGGATACGCAGGCAGAGCGGCACCGGGCAGCTGTCCCACTCCTGAGGCCGGGCGACGCGTTCCTGAGACGAGCAGCGACACGCTCCCCGTCCGACCACGGTCAGGCCGCAGTCAGTCCCGTGGTCAGGCTGCGCCGGACGCCATCCGTCCCTCCTCCCGGGCCAGTTCGCGAAGGGCCCGCATGAAGGGGCGGGGGGCCGTCGAAGGCCAGTGCGGCGGTGATCCGACCCTCGCGTTCGCACAGGGCGAGGAAGCCGCCCTCGGCGGGGGTGCCGTCGTCCAGTCCACGGGTTGATCAAGGTGTCCCTGCGCGAGTGGCTCGGCTACGCCTGGGTGTGCCTGGCCGACGAGCCCCCGTCCTTCGAGGACACCGTGCTGCACGCATCCGTCGAACGGCTCGGCGACGCGGCCGCGATCGAGCATTACGGCACCGAGAACCTCGGCCTCGGCCGAGGGGCGTCTACGGCCCGAAGGCGAACTGGAGGCTGGTCGTCGAGGACTTCGTGGAGTGCTGCCACCGCGCCACGATCCACCCCGAACTCACCGAATTCCTCCCGGAGTTCGCCGACGGCTACGCGGCCCGGTACCACGTGGACCACGGCGCCGGGTTCGGTGAGGAGATCCGGGGCTTCACTGTCGACGGCAGCGAGGGCTTCGACAAGCTGCCGTCGGTGAGCGAGGACCAGGACCGGACCGCAGGCCGAGTGGGGTGACTTCAAGCAGTCCGGCTTCGGCCGCGAACTGGGGCCGTCGGGGCTCGCCGAGTACCGCGAGGCGAAGCACGTCTGGCGCAACACCAACCCTTCCCTTCAAGGTTGGTTCGACGCCCGCGCACAACTCCGCCCACGCACAACTCCCTCCTCCGCCCTCCGCCCCCGCACTGATCCCGGTACCCGCAGCTCGATCGGCTCCCTCCCGTCGCCCACCAGGAGTCCGCTCATGACGACAACCGAGCAACCGCCAGGCCCACAGCAGGACGACGCCGAGCTCGCCGAGTTCGGCTACAAACCCGAACTCAAGCGCACCCTCGGCAACTTCCACACCTTCGCCGCGGGCATCAGCTACATCTCGATCCTGACCGGCACCTTCCAGCTCTTCTACTTCGGCTACGGCAGCGGCGGCCCCGCCTACTGGTGGTCGTGGCCGATGGTGTTCGTCGGCCAGTTCACGGTCGCCCTGTGCTTCGCGGAGCTGGCCGCCCGCTATCCGGTCGCGGGCTCCGTCTACAACTGGTCGAAGAAGATCGGCAATCCGCATCTGGGCTGGCTGGCCGGCTGGATGATGCTGATCGCCTCGATCGTGTCGATCTCCGCCGTGGCACTGGCCTACCAGTTGACGCTGCCGCAGATCTCCTCGACGTTCCAGTTCGTGGGGGACGGCACCGGCAAGTACGACGTCGCGACCAACGCGGTCGTCCTGGCTGCCGTGTTGATCCTGTTCACCACGTTGGTCAACGCGTTCGGCGTCAAGTTGATGGCGACGATCAACACGGCCGGCGTGTTCATCGAGTTGATCGCCACGGTCGTGTTGATCGTCCTGTTCGCCGTCCACATCACCCGCGGCCCGCAGGTGGTCACGGAGACGAACGGCACCGGAGCGGGTTACGGGGCCGGGTATCTCGGCGCGTTCCTCGTGGCCTCGCTGGCCTCGGCGTACGTCATGTACGGCTTCGACACGGCCGCCTCGCTCGGCGAGGAGTCCATCGACCCGTCCCGCAACGCGCCCCGCGCGATCATCCGGGCGATCGTCGCCTCCTTCGTCCTCGGCGGGCTGATCCTGCTGCTCGCGCTGATGAGCGTCTCCAGCCTGAAGGGCGAGAAGCTGTCCACGGACGGGCTGCAGTACATCGTGCTCGACGTGCTCGGTCCGACGGCCGGCAAGGCGATGCTGTGGTGCGTGCTGATCGCCGTCACGGTGTGCGCCCTGGCCGTCCACACGGCGGCGATCCGGCTGGCGTTCGCGATGGCCCGCGACAACAACCTCCCGGGGTCCTCACGGCTGGCCAAGTGCAGTCCCCGCTTCCAGACCCCGTTGCTGCCGACCGTGATCATCGGTGTGCTGGCGCTGGCGATCCTCGTCGTCAATATCCGGCAGCCGCAGATCGTCACAGTCGTCACCAGCATCGGGATCATCATGATCTACCTCGCCTACCTGGGCGTGACCGGCCCGATGCTGGTGGCGCGGCTGCGCGGCAAGTGGCAGCCGGCGGGCGACGGGAAGTTCTCGCTCGGCCGCTGGGGGCTGCTCGTCAACATCGTCGCGGTGGTGTGGGGCGCCGCGATGACGATCAACCTGATCTGGCCGCGGGCCTCGGTCTACAACGCGGCCGCGCCATTCCACTGGTACCTGAAGTGGGGCGCCGTCCTGTTCGTCGCCGTGATCGCGGGTGGCGGCTTCGCCTACTACTGGTTCCTACAGCGGCACAGGACCGGTGTGCTCGAGGAGCACCGGCTGGGAACCTCCGCGGCGACCGCTCCCCTCGCCGCCCCGACGGCCGACTGAGGAGATCGGCAGCTCATGCGCATCGGCGAGTTCGACTACGTCGTGGGCGGCGGCACGGCGGGCAACGTGGTCGCGGCCCGGCTCTCCGAGGACCCCTCGGTCGCGGTGTGCGTCCTGGAGGCCGGTCCGAGCGACGTCGGCGACGACGACGTCCTCAAACTGGAGCGCACGATGAGCCTGCTGGAGTCCGGCTACGACGGGGACTACCCGGTCGAGCCCCAGGCCAGCGGCAACAGCTTCATGCGCCACGCCCGGGCGAAGGTGCTGGGCGGCTGCTCGTCCCACAACTCCTGTATCGCCTGTTGAGGTCGTGGTGGACTCTGCCTGCGTCGGGGAGAACCTCCAGGACCACCCCGAGGGCGTGATCATGTGGGAGGCGGGCCGGCCCATGACGACCTCGTCCTCCCAGCGGTGGGAGGCGGGCATCTTCTACGACACCGAGCCGGGTCTCGACCGGCCGGATCTGATGTTCGACCACGGGTCGGTGCCGTTCGACATGAACACCGCCCGGCACGGCTACCCCACCTCGGAGAACGCCTTCTGGCTCACACCCAACGTGACGAAGGCGAAGTCTCGCGGAACGGTACGGCTACGGACCCGGGACCACCGGGACAAGCCGATGGTGGATCCGCGGTGCTTCACGCACGAGCACGACGCGCGGGTGATGACGTAGTTAAGGGGCGCTGCCGGGCGCCGGGCGTTTGAACATCCGGGTCGCCGTGATCTCGCTGTGCCCCGCCTCCCCCGCCCGGGGCTGCTGCGGCAGTCCCGGGCGGAGGTGTTCCTCGACGCTGATGTACTTCAGGCCCGCCCGGAGGTCGGCGTCATTACGCAGCCGGATGACCAGCGGGAACTCCGCCAGCGCCGTCGTGTCGAACAGGCCGGTCGTGTACAGGAGCTGCACGCCGAGGGCGTCCGAGACCGCGCGCTGGAGCTCCAGCAGATAGGTCGCGTTGGCGCGGCCGATGGGGTTGTCGAGGAACAGGGTGCCCGCGTGCCGGTGCTTGTCCCGGCCCCGGTCGTTGCTTCTCAGGGCCGCCATCGTGCAGTACAGGGCGATGGCGGCGGTGAGCAGCTGGCCGCCGGAGAACACGTCGCCCATCTGGCCGACGGGGACGCGCTCGGCGCGCAGGACGGCGTCCGGTTTGAGGATCTCGACGGCGACGCCCTTGGGCTGGAGGGCCGCGCCGACCCCGCGCAGCAGCAGGGACATACCGTCGCGCCGCAGGTCGGAGTTCTTCTTGACGGCCGCCCGGGTCGCCTCGTCGATGACCTCCCCGAGCCGCTCGGTGAGGGTGGCCTGGTCGGGCTCCTCGAAGCGGACGCGCAGGAACTCCTGGCCGGACCACTCGCCGAGCCCCTCGGGCAGGCGGGAGAGCCGCTGGGCCGAGCGCAGGGTGGCGAGCGCGGACTCGACGAGCCCCCGCAGCCGGTCCACGATGGAGTCCCTGTTGCGCTCCAGCTGTGCCAACTCGTCAGTCAGGACGCGCAGTCGGGGCGCGAAGGCGTCCGCCCACTTCTGCGCGTGCTCGGGCAGCGCGGCGGCGGGCAGCTCACGGATCTGCTGCCGCGCGGGCGTACGGACCTGCTCGTAGCGTGTGGAGTTGGCGTGCCGTACGAGGATGTCACTGGCCTCGCGTACGGCGGACTCGGCGGCGGACAGGTCGGCGGCGCAGCCGCGCAGCGAGCGGCGGGCCTCGGCGGCCGACTGTCGGGCCTCCTCCAGGGTGCCGGGGTACGGCTCCGGCTCCTCCTGTTCCTCCTCCTGCGGGTGTTCGCGCAGCAGGTCGCGGAGCATCGCGGCGATCTCGTCGAAGCCGCCGGCCGCGTCCTCGGCGGCCCGGTGGGCGGCCAGGAGTTCGGCGTGGGCCTCGCGGGCCTGGCTCAACGCCTCGGTGCGGGAGGCAAGTTCGGCCGTCGCGGTGCGCAGCAGCGCCTGGGCGTGCTCGGCGTCGCGCGGCTGGAGCTCCTCGGCCAGCTCGGTGTGGGCCTCGCCCTCCTCGGGCGCGAGCCGCTCGTGCTCACCGCGCAGCCGCCCGAGCTGTTCGCTCGCGGTGGACATACGGGTCTCCAGGAGCTGTACCAACTCCTCCGCGCGCGCGGCGGCGGCCTGCCGGGACGGTCCGTCGGAGCCGTCGGGCGACTGCAGCAGCTGCTCGGCGCGCGTGCGGACCTTGTTGCTCAGCCGGTCCAGCTCCGTGCGCGCCGCGCTCTCGTCGCTCTCCGCACGGGCCTGCTCGGCGCGCAGGTCGGCGCCGACACCGACCTTCTCGTACAGCTGGGAGGCGGCCCGGTAGGCCTCGCGGAGGGCGGGCAGGGACGCCTTGGACGCGTCCGCGTCGGCTTCCGGTACGTCGTCGGGGGCGCCGGCGATCTCGGCGCGTTCGGCGCGCAGCGCACGGGCGGTGCGGCGGGCGTCGTCGGCGGCGCGCTGGGCTCCGCGCCGGTCCTCGTCGGCGGCCCGGGCGCGCTCCAGGCAGGCCTGGGCGCGGGCCTCCGACTCGGTGGCCTCGTCGGCGAGTTCACGCACCTTGACCTGCCAGCCGGCTCGCTCGCGCAGCCGGAAGGCGAGTCCGGCGAGGGCGTCGGCGGCCCGCCGGGCCTTCTGCGCGGCCTCCTGGCGCTCGTCGCGCGCCTGGGCGGCCTCGGCGGCGATCTCGTCGGCCTCCGCGCGCACGGTCCGCGCCTCGGCCAGCTCGGCCTCGGACTCCTCGGCGAACGCGCGCGCGTCCCCCGCGCTCCGCGCGAGCTCGGTGAGCCGCCCGGCCGGACAGCCGGTACGCCAGGAAGTCAGTCGCGCCGCCAGTTCCCGGTCCTTGCCGAGACGTGCCGCGAGCCGGCGGATGTCCTCGTCCCGCTCGGTCGCCCGCGCGCGCAGTGCCTGTCGTTCCTCGTCGGCGGCGTGCTCGTCGTGCATGGCCGGGTTCGGCGGGACGAGGAAGACGTCATCGCTGTGGGCGTCGGCGGCCGGGGTCGGTGCGAGGAGGGCGGCGGCCGTGCCGACGGCCACGGCCGACCGCGGCAGCAGGGCGGCGTCACCGAGCGCCTCACGCGCGCGTGCGTGCGAGTCGGGGTCGGTGATGATCACGCCGTCGACCAGCTCCGGCCGGGCGGCGAGCACGCGCGCGTGGTCGGCGGGGTCGACGGCCTGGGCGAGATAGCGCCAGCCGGGCAGGGCGGGGATGCCGTGCTCGCCGAGGAACTCGACGGTGGCCAGCACGTCCGGGCCGGGCGGCAGGAGTCCGCCGTCGCCGAGCGCGCCCAGGATGCGGGAGTCGTCGGCGGCGGCGGTCCGCAGCTCGAAGAGCTGCCGTTCGGCGGAGGAGACGGCGTCGTCGAGGAGTTCGCGCAGCTCGTCGGCGCAGCGGTCCAGGTCCTCGGGCGTCAGCGAGGAACCGTCGTCCGACTCGCCGTCGTGGCGCGGCTGCGGGATCTGCCGGCGTGCCCCACCACTGGTCAGGCCGAGGAGTTCCGTGAGTCGTTCCTCGCCGGCCAGGGACTCGGCGAGCCGCCGCTCGGCCTCGTACGACCGTTGCGCGGCCGTCGCCGCGTCGGCGGCCCGGGCCGCGGTGAGCTCGGCGCGGGACTCCGCCGAGGCGGCCTCGCGCGCGTGGTCGGCGGCCCTTCGCGAGGCCTCGCGGGCGGTGTCCCAGGCGGCGACGGCCGTCTTCTCGGCGTCGCTGGCGGCCAGGGCGGCGCGGGCGGGGTCGGCGTCGGGCGCGCTGTCGTCGAGCCAGCCCGCGCGGACGGCCTCGGCGGTCTCCTGCTCGACCTCGGACAGGCGCTGGCGCAGGTGCCCGACCTCGCTGCGGGCGCGCTGGGCGTCGGTGGCGGCGGACGTCGCGTCCCGGTGCGCCGATTCGCCGACCTCCTGGAGAGCGGCCGAGCGCTCCTCCTCCTCGTTGGCGAGGGTCTCGGCGTTCTCGGCGGCCCCGTGCAGGGCCCGGACGAGGTCGACGGCGGCCTTGGCGCGGGCGGCGAGGGCGGGCGCGGCGTCGCGCTCGGCCTCCTGGATCGCGGCGGAGACGCGCGCGACCCGGTCGGCGGCGGCGCGATGGCGCAACACGGCCTCGGCGGCCTGCCAGGCGGCGTGCAGGGTGCGGCCGTCGGCCAGTTCGCGCTTCTGCGCGGCTGCGGACTTCTCGGTGGCGGCGAGAGCCAACGAGGCGTGCCGGAAGGCGAGTTCGGCGGCGATCAGCGCTCTGCGCTCGCGTGCCCCCTCGGAGTGGGTGACGGCGTAGGCGGCGGCCGTGACCCGCTGGGCGAGATCACCGGACCGTACCTTCTCCCGCGTGCCCCGCGCGGACAGCCGCCGGGCCTGCGCGCGGGTGCGCCGTTCGGCCCCGGCGTGGACGTCACGCGCGCGTGCCCGAGCCTCGGCGGCCTCGACGATGCGCCCCAACAGGTCCACCGAACCGGCGGTGAAGTCCCGTTCGGCGATCAGCTCGGCGCGTCGGCCCAGCTTGTTGCCGAAGCCGCTGACCAGGTCGGCGAGCCCGTCGGTGTCCCGCGTGTCGGTCACCGCGCGCAGCAGCAGGTCGGTGAAGTCGGAGTCCTTCTTGACGGCGAAGAGGCCGGCGGCCTCGCCCTCGTCGGCGTTCATCTCCCGCTGGTAGCGGAAGAGTTCGGGGTCCAGGCCGAGCTCGCCGAGGTGCTCGATCCACCGGTCGTGGGTCTCCTCCCAGTGCACCTCCAGGTGCGGATACGCCTTCCCCGCCTCGGTGATGGCGTCCCGGAACCCCTTCATGGTGCGCCGCCGCCCCTGCGCCCCGGAGGCTCCCTCGACGGGCGGGCGGACGGCGGTTGACTCGGCGACGGGCAGGTTGTCCAGGCCCAGTCCGGGCCCCGGCCGGAACGAGTACCACGCTTCCGCGAACTTCCGCGGATCGTTCGACACCTGCCGCCCGCGCCACTCGCTGACCTTGCCGACGACGACGCACTCACCGGTGAGGACGTGCTGCCACTCCAGCGCCACGTGTCCGCAGTCGTCGGCGAGCAGGAATTTGCGCAGCACACCGGAGCTGGCGCCGCCGAGGGTGTTGCGGTGTCCCGGCAGCATCACCGAGAAGATCAGCTTGAGCAGGACGGACTTGCCGCCGCCGTTCTCCAGGAAGAGCACGCCCGCGGGCGCGGGCCGGCGCGGCGGGCCGACGGGCTCCTCCTCGAAGAACTCCGCCTGCATGGGGGCGGGATCGGGCACGACGTCGCCGACGCCCCGCAGGTCAAGCACGGTGTCGGCGTAGCGCGCACCGGCGGGCCCGATGGAGTAGAGGCGGACCCGGGACAGCTCGTACATGGCGGACTCTCGTAAGTCTTCGGCAGATCAGGGGGCAAAGGAGCTTCAGCGGCTCCACGGGCTTCAGGAGCCTCAGGAGCTTCGGGAGTGGAACGGCAGTCCGGCGTCGGCCACCAGTTCCAGGTCGTCGGTCTCCTCGGGGGGCAGCAACGTCGGCGTGCCGTCGGTGACCGGGACGACGCCCAGCTCCAGCAGCTCGGCCATGGCGGCGCCGCCCGCCATGTCGCGCACCTGGAGCTGATAGCGCGCGGTGGTCCGGTAGGTGCCGCCGTTGTCGTCTCCGGTCCGCTGGAGGAACCCGGAGTCGGTGAGGAACCCGACGGCCTTGCCGACGATGCCGGTCGTCGAACCGGCGAGTCTGCGCGCGTCCTTGGTGGCGCCGGTGGAACTGCGTCTGGCCCAGATCCGCCAGGCGGACTCCAGGCCGGGCGCGTCGGTCGCGGGGTCGGTGTTCTCGCCCTGCTCCTCCGCCCGCTCCTCCAGGCGCCGGCAGGCCTGGCGCACGAAGGCGTCGACACCGTTCACGCTGACCCGCCCGATGTACCCGTCGTCGGCCAGGTCCTCGGGCCGGGGGAAGGCCATCGCGGCGACGGCGAGATGCGCCAGCCCGTGCAGGAACCGATCGCCGCCGTCGGCGGACGTACGACGCGCGTAGTCCCCCATCCGCACGGCGAACACCGAGTCCTCGGCGGCGGTCACCGCCATCCCCGCGCGCGGGGACACCTCCAGCACGATCAGTCCGAGCCCGGCGGCGACGGCATCGGCGAGCCGGGCGAACGCCGAGTCCTCCCGGTAGCGCCGCAGCAGCTCCGCGTACTCCTGGTCCCGGGCGGGCTGCAACTTGGGCTGCAGCCCGAAGGCGACGAGCCGCGCCGCGTCGGCGGCGTCGGCGGGGGTGACGGCGGCGTTCACCGCCGGGGCGGGGGCCTCCGCGTCGCTCCACTCGACGTGCTCGGTCACGGCTTCGGCTCCTCGGTGTTCTCGTGCTCGTTCATTCGGTTCCCGGCCCGGCTCATGCCGCCTCCGTGCGGTCCGCCGCCATCCCCGCGGCGTCCAGCAGGGCGGTGCCGACGATGAGGTCGGCGCCACCGAACTCGGGGTCGTCCAGTTCCGTCCCGTCGTCCACGGCGAACAGCAGCTTCTGCTCGCCCTGGCGGTAGGCGGTACCGACCGCCGGGCTGGCCGCGTGCACCGCCAACAGCGCCACCAGATAGGGCAGATCGGCATCCAGATCACGCGCTTGAGCCAGCAGCCCCGACAGCCGGCGCGGCGCGTCCGCGGGCAGGTCGAGCAACTCCATCGCCGCGGCCAACTGCTCCTCGCTGAACCGGCTGTCGTCCGGCGTCGCGATGAGATCCGGCTCCGGCATCTCCGCCCCGAGGTGCTCCCGTTCCACCGGCGGCGTCAGCAGCAGGTCGACGAGGTCGCCCACCCGCACCGACACCGGCGTACGCAGTCCGGTGCCGCGGGCGAAGAACGCGTCGGTGACCCGGACCGCCTGCTCCAGCGGCAACGGCAGCACGGGCGCGACGAGGTGCCCGTACAGGTCGATCCCCGACGACGTCATGGGCGTGGCGAAGGCCTGCCGGTCCTGCTCGGCGCGGAACAGCGGGCCGGCCTCCAGCAGCCGGGACTGCAGCTGCGTGTGCCGGCGGATGCAGTCCTTGACGATGTCGACGAGTTCGGCCGCCCGCCGCTTGTTCTCCGCGTCCTCGATCTCGTCGCGGGCCTTGCGGATGTTGGTGAGGATCGCGTTCTCGTGGCGGTAGCGGTCCGCGACGTGGTCGAGGGCCTCGGCGATCATGTCGGGCACGGAGTTGAGCCAGTCCACCGCGCGCACGTTGCGCCGGGTGGCCTCCAGGGCGCGGCGCAGCGTCTCCGAGTACTGCACGGTGCGGTAGCGGGCCTGCTCGGCGGCCAGCTGGGCGTCGGCGAGGCGGCCGCGGCGGATGAGCACCTCGAGCTTGACCTCGGCGGCGATCTGCGCGCTGGTGACGTCGGTGTCGAGGGCGCCGACGAGGACGTTGACCGCCTCGTCGGTCGTGCGGAGGTAGACCGCGCCGCCGTAGCCGGGGATCTCCTCGATCAGCTTGAAGTCGTAGTCGCGGCGCACGTACGTGCCGTCCGGCGCGAAGGTGCCGTAGGCGGCACGGAAGCCGCGGTCGACGCTGCCGACGTTGATCAGGTTCTCCAGGACCCAGCGGGCCACCCGCTCGTGCTCGGCGACGGGCCGCCGCGGGGCCTGTGCGGCGATGCGCGGCAGGAGACGGGCCACTATCTGGTCGTGGTCGGCGCCGGTGTCGAAGTCCATGTTGAGCGTGACGAGGTCGATGGCGGCGAGGGCGATCTCCGCCATGCCGTAGACCGAGTACTCACCGGCGAGATTGGCCTTGCGTGCGTCGAGGTCGTGGATCGGCGCGGTGCAGGCGAGCGCGCGCAGCCGCCGCGCCAGCCCCTCGTCGGCGGCCGGACCCAGTGCGGGGCGCGGCCCCGCGCTGAGCTGGGGCGGAACACGGTCCGTCGAAGCAGGCGAAGTCACGGTGCACAGACTAGGTCCTCGGTCTGACATCGACCCAAACGACGCAGAAGCGACCGTCGTCACAGAGGCGCGAGACAACCTCGGTCGCCACGGGAGGGGGCCGTCACTCGCCGTCGGAAGGCTCGTCGTCCGTCCGTCGCCGGTAGACGTCGGCCACCCGGGCCAGCGAGTCGGCCAGGTACGCCTCGAGCAGTTTCTCCGCCGTCTGCTTGTCGCCGGCCTCCAGGGCCTGGAGGATCTGGCGGTTGCGCTGGAGGTAGGGCTCGTGCAGTCGGCGCGGTTCGCCGACGAGGTGGAAGGCGAGGCGCAGCTCGGCGAAGACACTGCGCATCAGCTCGTCGGTGCGGGCGCTTCCGGCCAGGGCCACGAGTTCCCGGTGGAAGTGGAAGTTGGCGGTGCCCAGTCCTTTCCAGTCATTGTCGACGGCCGCCACCTGGCCCTCCGTGACGCTCGCCCGGAGGCCGTCCAGCGCGTACGGCGGCTCCCCGAGCCCGCGCACCACGGCGCACTCGACGAGCGTGCGCGTCCGGTAGATGTCCTTGACGTCCTCGATGGTCACGACCCGGACGAACACTCCCCGGTTCAACTCGTGGACGAGCAGGCGCTCGTGGGTGAGCAGCCGGAACGCCTCGCGCAGCGTGTTGCGGGAGACCCCGAGCGCGCCGCCGATGCTGTCCTCCGACAATCGCGTCCCAGGCGTGAAATAGCCCTCGGCGATGCGGCTCCTGAGGATGTCCGAAACCCGTTCGGCCGTGCTCGTGCGGCCCAGGAGGGCGCGGTCGTCGGCCAGTCCCGCCAGCTGCTCTGCCATGCCCGGAATTCAACCGCAGACACGAGAACGAAACAACATGGGTATTGAAGGATCGTTCAACGATCCTCTACCTTCCTTTCCAGGCACCGCCCCGTCCCCACCGCGGCGACCCGCCTTCCGCACGGCACGGCTCACTCCCAGCACCCTCCGTCCTCCGTCAGCGAGGTGCCCCATGAGCACGACCCCTCCACCGCAGGCCCCGACCACCGACGCCCGCGCCACGACGACCGAACACACCCCCGACGACGGCGCGCTGGCCTGGCTGCGCGCCCTCGGTCCGCGTGGCCGGCGCGCCTTCGCCGGCGCGTTCGGCGGCTACGCCCTCGACTCCTACGACTACTTCACGCTGCCGCTGAGCATGGTCGCGCTGGCGGCGTACTTCGGTCTGGACAGCGGCCAGACCGGCCTGTTCACCACCGTCACCCTGGTCGCCTCCGCGATCGGCGGCGCCGTGGCGGGCGTCCTGGCCGACCGGATCGGCCGGGTCAGGGCCCTGATGATCACGGTGATCACCTACGCGGTCTTCACCGTCGCCTGCGGCTTCGCGCCCACCTACGAGACGCTGCTGGTCTTCCGGTCCCTCCAGGGCCTTGGCTTCGGCGGCGAGTGGGCGGTCGGCGCGATCCTGGTCGCCGAGTACGCGAGCGCGAAGCACCGGGGCCGCACCCTCGGCGCGATCCAGAGCTCGTGGGCCGTCGGCTGGGGCCTCGCGGCCCTCGCGTACACGCTGGTCTTCTCGTTCTTCGGCGACGATATGGCCTGGCGGGTGATGTTCTGGACGGGCGCCCTGCCCGCGCTGCTCGTCGTATGGATGCGGCGGCGGGTGCAGGACGCCCCGCGGGCCACGGCCGCACGCGAACAGAGTGCCGAGAAGGGCTCGTTCCCGGCGATCTTCAAGGGTCCGCTGCTGCGGACGACGCTCTTCGCGGGCCTGCTCTCCACCGGTGTGCAGGGCGGCTACTACACCCTGGCGACCTGGGTGCCGACCTACCTGAAGTCGGAGCGAGGCCTGTCGGTGGTGGGCACCGGCGGCTATCTCACCTTCCTGATCTCGGGCGCCTTCCTCGGTTACCTGACCGGCGGCTATCTCACCGACCGGTTGGGCCGACGCCGCAACATCTGGCTGTTCGCCCTGCTGTCGGCGGTGTGCATCCTGGCGTACGCGAACATCCCGAGCGGCGCGGACACCCTGCTCCTCGTGCTCGGCTTCCCGCTCGGGTTCTGTATGTCGGCGATCTTCAGTGGCTTCGGGTCCTACCTGAGCGAGCTGTATCCGACCGCCCTGCGCGGCACGGGACAGGGCTTCACCTACAACACCGGCCGCGCCGTGGGCGCCGTCTTCCCCACCACGGTCGGCTTCCTGGCCGACAGCTGGGGCGTGGGCGGTGCGCTGGTCTTCGGCGCGATCGGCTACGCCATCGCCGCCCTGGCGCTGCTGGGTCTGCCGGAGACGCGTGGAAAGGAACTGGAGTGAACCGTCCGATCCTCACGCAGGACTGCCGTCCGCCCCGCACCGAAGACCCTCCCGTCACTCTCGTCGACGAGCACGCGCACGCGTGGAGCCCCGAAACCGCCCGGGCCCGCTTCCGGGCGGGGCTGGCGGGCCCCACGGCCGGGGTCGCGGCGGGCCACACCCAGGTCAACCTCATCTCGGTGCCCGCGGACTGGGCGTACGACATGCTCCTGTTCTGCCAGCGCAACCCCAAGCCCTGTCCCGTCCTCGACGTCACGGACGCCGGTTCCTGGACGACCGTGCTGGCCGAGGGCGCGGACCTGCGCACCGATCTGCCGCGCTACCGGGTGTGGGCGGACGGGGAGCTGGTGGACGAGCCGACGGACGTGCGCGCGTACTGGCGTGACGACCTGGTGTCGTTCCTGATCGGCTGCAGCTTCACCTTCGAGTGGGCGCTGTCCGGGGCGGGCGTGCCGATCCGCCACGTCGAGCAGGGACGCAACGTCCCGATGTACGTGACGAACCGTCAGTGCCGGTCCGCCGGGCGGCTGCACGGCCCCATGGTGGTGTCCATGCGGCCGGTGCCGCCGCAGCACCTCGCGGCGGCGATCCGGGAGAGCAGTCTGCTCCCGGCGGTGCACGGCAGCCCCGTACACTGCGGCGATCCGTCGGGACTGGGCATCGACGACCTCGGCCGGCCCGACTTCGGCGACCCGGTGGACGCCGCGCCGGACGACATCCCGGTGTTCTGGGCCTGCGGTGTGACCCCGCAGGCCGCGGTGATGGCCTCGCGCCCGCCGTTCGCCCTCACCCACGCCCCGGGACAGATGTTCCTCACCGACGCCCGCGACGAGCAGTACCGCGTGGCCTGAGAAGGAGACACGAAACAACCATGACCGCGACGACCGCGACGACCGCGATCGATCTGAACGCCGACCTCGGCGAGGGCTTCGGCCGCTGGCAGCTGACCGACGACGAGCAACTGCTGTCCGTCGTCAGCAGCGCCAACGTGGCCTGCGGCTTCCACGCCGGGGACGCGGCCACCATGCGGCGGGTGTGCGAGCTGGCGGCCGAGCGGGGTGTCACGATCGGCGCGCAGGTCTCCTACCGGGACCTGGCCGGGTTCGGGCGGCGCGCCATGGACGTACCGAGCGCCGAACTGGCCGCCGAGGTGGCGTACCAGATCGGCGCCCTGGAGGTGTTCGCCCGGGCGGCGGGGGCGCGCGTGGCGTACGTGAAGCCGCACGGCGCGCTCTACAACCGGGTCGTGCACGACGAGGAGCAGGCCGGCGCGGTGGTCGACGGGGTCCTCCTCGCCGACGCCGCGCTGCCCGTGCTCGGCCTGCCCGGCTCGCGTCTGCTGGAGCTGGCCCGCAAGGCGGGGCTGCCGACCGTCCCGGAGGCCTTCGCGGACCGCGCGTACACCGAGGAGGGCACGCTCATGCCGCGCGGCCGGGCCGGGGCGGTGGTCAGCGACCCGGACGCCGTCGTGGAACGGTCGGTGAGCCTGGCCCGCCTCGGACGGGTCACCTCCCACGCGGGGTCCTCCATCGAGGTACGCGCACGTTCCCTGTGCCTGCACGGCGACACGCCCGGCGCGGTGGAGCTGGCCCGCAGGGTCCGGCGCCGTCTGGAGCAGTCGGGCGTGCGGGTGGAGGCCTTCGCATGAGCCTGCGCGTCCTGCCCGTCGGCGACGACGCCCTGCTCGTCGAGGTGGCCTCGGGTGCGGAGGCCGAGGCCCTGCACGCGGAGCTGCTGCGCCGTCGCGCGGCCGGTCTGCTCGATGCCCGCGAGATCGTCCCGGCGGCCCGCACCGTACTCCTGGACGGCCTGACCGACCCCGGCCGGCTGGCGTCCGAGCTGGCCGCCTCCGAGATACCGCCCGCTCCCCCGCGGGAGCAGGACGTCGTGGAGATCCCCACGCGTTACGACGGCCCGGACCTGTCCGAGGTCGCAGCCCACTGGGGTGTCCCGGAGCAGGAAGTGGCCCGCATCCACGCGGCCGCCGAGTTCCGGGTCGCCTTCTGCGGGTTCGCGCCCGGCTTCGGCTATCTCACCGGCCTGCCCGCGCGTTACGACGTCCCGCGCCGGGCCACCCCGCGCACCGCCGTACCGGCGGGTTCGGTGGCGCTGGCGGGACCGTACACGGGTGTGTACCCGCGTTCGTCGCCGGGCGGCTGGCGGCTGATCGGCACCACGGAGGCGGTGTTGTGGGACCACGCGCGCGCACCTGCCGCACTTCTCGCGCCGGGCACGCGCGTGCGCTTCGTCCCGGCGGGCCCGGTGGGAGCGGCATGAACGACCGCGCGCTCTGCGTCGTCCGCGCCGGGGCGCTCACCACCGTCCAGGACCGGGGCCGTCCCGGACACGCGCACCTGGGCGTGCCCCGTTCCGGTGCGCTGGACGTTCCCGCGGCGGCCCTCGTCAACCGGCTGGTGGGCAACCCGCCCGACGCGGCCGTCCTGGAGACCACCCTCAACGGCTGTGCCCTCAGGCCGCGTTCCGACGTGAGGGTCGCGGTCGGGGGCGCGCCCTGCCGGGTCACGGTGGACGGCCGGCCGGCCGCCTGGGGCGCACCCGTGCGCGTGCCGGCCGGGGCGGTGCTGGACGTCGGACCGGCCGTCTCCGGGGTACGCGGTTATGTGGCCGTGGCCGGGGGCATCGCCGTCGAGCCGGTCCTCGGCAGCCGCTCCACGGACCTGCTCTCGGGCCTGGGCCCCGCCCCGCTCACGGCCGGCACGGTCCTGCCTCTGGGACATGAACTCGCCCCGCACGCGCGCGTGGACGTCGCTCCGCAGCCCGCGCCCCCGGCCGAACTCGTCCTGCGGGTGACGCTCGGCCCACGCGAGGACTGGTTCACCCCGGACGCGGTCCGCGCCTTCACCTCGCGCACGTTCCACGTGGCCTCGGCGAGCAACCGCATCGGGCTGCGCACCGAGGGGCCCGCCCTGGAGCGTGTGCTGAGCGGGGAGCTCGCGAGCGAGGGCATGGTCCTGGGCGCCGTACAGGTGCCGCCCGCCGGCCGGCCGGTGGTCTTCCTGGCCGACCACCCGACCACCGGGGGCTACCCGGTGATCGGGGTCGTCCGCGCGGCCGACCTCCCGGCCGCCGCCCAGGCCGCACCGGGAACGCCGGTCCGCTTCGTGGCCGTACGCCGACGGTGACGCCGCCGTCGCCGACGACGCCCAGGGCGCCTCAGGCGGCGTCCGGCTGCCGTTCCGCCACGGACAGCGCGGCGAGCGCGGCGGACACCGCCGTGGAGGCCCGCAGGTCGAGCCGGGCGCTCGTGCCCCGCGCGCGGTGACGCATCTCGTCGGCGGCCAGGGTGAGCAGTTGCGGGAGCAGGTCGGTGCAGCGCCGGGCCACCCAGCCGGTGCCCGCGGTAGCCAGCCACCACAGGCTCGCCGAGGTCGTGGGCGCCGGGAACTCGGGGTCGGGCGAGGGCGCGGGCCCGGTCGCGAGGCCCGCCTGAGCCAGCAACGCGTGGAAGCGCACGGCCAGTTGCCGGTGCCCCCGTTCGCCGGGGTGGAGCCGGTCCGCGCTCCACATCGCCCGGTCGGTGAGCCAGGCGCCCTCCGAGGCGTGCAGGTGGACGGCGCCGTAACGCTCGGAGAGGGCGTGGACGACGGTGTTCACGGCGCGCTGCCGCCGGGCCAGCGGTCGGGCGAGGGCTCCGGGCAGCCCGAGGGTCCCGCCCGGGTCGGGCAGGCACGCGGTGAGCAGGACCGCCCCCTGCTCGGCGAAGGCGCCGTACACCGTGTCGAGCCGGGCGGCCACGGCATGGATGTCGAAGGTGCAGCGCAGGGTGTCGTTGACGCCGACGACGACGGAGACGATGTCGGGCCGCAGCTCCAGCCCGGCCGGGAGCTGCCGTTCGAGCACGTCCCGCGTCTGCGCCCCGCTGACCGCGAGGTTGGTGAACTCCACGGCCGCGGCGGGCCCTTCGCCGCCGTCGGCCCCTTCGAGTGTTTCGGCTTCCTTGGCGAGCCCCCCGGCGAGCAGCGCGGCCCAGCCGCGCCACCCGTCGTCCACGGGATCCCCCACGCCCTCGGTGAGCGAGTCCCCGAGGGCGACGAAGCGGACGCGTCTCATCCGAGGCCTCCGGGCACGAAGGGGCGGACAGGTGCGACGGACGGTGCCGGTGCGGAAGCCGATGCCGGTGCGGGCGGGTCGTAGGCATCGCCGCGAACGGGCGGCGTCGCGTCGTGCGCGGCGAGAAACGCGTCGACCGCCGTCCCCCAGCCGAAGCACTCCGCACGCGCGCGTGCCGCCTCCCGGCGGGCCTCCAAGGGACGCTCCAGGAGGCTCTCCACGGCTTCCGCGAACGCCTCCCCGCGGTCGGCCGCGGTGGCCCCCGCGGCCCCGATCACCTCGGGGAGCGCGGAGGAGGCGCTCGCTACGACGGGGGTCCCGCACGCCATCGCCTCCAGGGCGGCGAGCCCGAACGTCTCCGCGGGCCCCGGTGCCAGGCACACGTCGGCGGAGGCCTGGAGCGCGCCCAGCGAGCCGCGGTCGGAGACGTGCCCCAGGAACGTCACCGGCAGCCCGCGCTCCCGGGCCCGCTGCTCCAGCCGCGGCCGCAGCGGGCCGTCCCCCGCGACGACCAGCACCGCCCGCACGCCGCGCCGCCGCAACGCCTCCAGGGCGTCCAGCGCCGTGCCGGGCCGCTTCTCCACGGACAGGCGGGTGCACATCACCAGCAGCGTCTCGTCAACACGCGCGTGGACGGCCCGCAGTCCGGCGTCCCGCAGGGCGGGGTGCCGTTCGACGAGGTCGACGCCCAACGGCGCCCGCACCACGTTCCGCGCGCCGATCCGTACGAACTCCCGCTCGGCGAACTCGGTGGTGCACACCACGCGCGCGTACGTGTGCGCCGTACGGAGGTTGAGGGCGTCGGCGACGCGCCCGGCCGCTCGTTCGGGCACGCCCCAGGTGCGCAGCACGCCGTCGGCGGTCTCGTGGGAGACCATCACGGCGGGCACGCGGGCCCGGCGCGCCCACTTGCCGGTCCAGCGCAGCGTCGTGCGGTCGGAGACCTCCAGACGGTCGGGGGCGAGTTCCTCCAGCAGGCGGGCGACACGCCGTTTGTCGGTGAGGACGCGGTAGCCGCCGGTGCCGGGCAGGAGCGGACCCGGCAGGGTGATCACCCGGCCCTGTTCGGTCTGACGGTCGCCGACCCTCTCGCCGGGCACGATCAGGACCGACTCGTGGCCGGCCGCGCGGTAGCCCTTGCCGAGCTCGCGCAGGGCCGTACGCAGCCCGCCCGAGGCGGGGGCCACGAAGTTGGCGAGGCGCACGATCCGCAGGGGCCCAAAGCTGGTGCCGGCGGCGCGGCCCGGGCCGCTCGTCCCGGGGTTCATGCCGCCACCACCAGTCGACGCGCGGCGAGCACGTCCTCGTAGTGGCCGATCAGCCGGTCGCCGACGGCGGCCCAGGTGCGCCCCTCGACCGTGGCCCGCCCGGCAGCGCCAAAGGCGAACCGCTGTGCGGGGTCGGCGGCCAGGGAGGCCACCGCCTCCCGAACGGCGGCCGCGTCGCGCGGCGGGACGAGCAGGCCGGTGCGCCCGTGGGCGACCAGGTCCAGGGGGCCGCCCGCGGCGGGCGCGATCACCGGGACCCCGCTGGCCATGGCCTCCTGGACGGTCTGGCAGAACGTCTCGAAGGGGCCCGTGTGCACGAACACGTCCAGCGAGGCGAAGAGGCGGGCCAGTTCGTCGCCGGTGCGCTTGCCCAGGAAGACCGCACCCGGCAGGGTCTCCTCCAGACCGGGCCGGCTCGGCCCGTCGCCCACCACGACGACGCGGACGCCGTCCAGCCCGCACGCGCCGGCCAGGAGCTCGACCTGCTTCTCAGGGGCGAGCCGTCCGACGTAGCCGACGATCAGCTCGCCGTTCGGGGCGAGCGACCGGCGCAGCGCCTCGTCGCGCCGGTCGGGGCGGAAACGCACGGTGTCCACGCCCCGGGGCCACAGCTTCACCCGGGGCACACCGTGCGTGTCGAGGTCGTGCAGGGCCGCGCTGGAGGGGGCGAGGGTGAGGTCGGCGGCGGCGTGGACGGACCGTATTCGGCGCCAGGCCGCCGCCTCGCCGGCGCCCATGTAGGTGCGGGCGTACCCGCCCAGGTCGGTCTGGTAGACGGCGACGGCGGGGATACCGAGCCGTGCGGCGGCGGCCATGCCACGGACGCCGAGGATGAAGGGGCTGGCCAGGTGCACCATCTCGGCACGGTGCTCGGCGATGGCCGCGGCGACGCGTCGGCTGGGGAGGGCGACGCGGACCTGGGGGTAGCCGGGGAGCGGAAGAGAGGGGACTCGGACGACGGGGCAGGGCGCTTCGGCGTCCGGCCCGGTCCCGGCGGCGGTGGCCGGGGCGACGACGACGGGGGCGTGACCGCGATCGACGAGGTGTCGGGCGGTCTGGAAGGCGCAATGGGCCACGCCGTTCACGTCGGGGGGAAAGGATTCGGTCACGATGACGACACGCATACCCGTGTTGTCGCCGTCCTGGACGTGGCCGCGTCAAAGTGGATCTTTCCGAAACACAAACGTCCCATGAGCGTTGCGCTGCGCAGCCCCTACTCACCGGGTGCGTACCGTGCAGGTCGGACGGTGTCCATGCCCGTCGGCCCCACTGGCCACCGGGTGTTCACCCGTCGGGCGGGCCGCCGCCAGGCTCCCCTCGGGCGGCGGCCTGCCCCGGTGTTCACATGGCGGACGCCGCGTCCGGTCCGATCCGGCTCCGTACGGCCGTCTGGACCTCCGCCTCCTCGGCCGGGTCGGCGGCGAGCCGGCGCAGGCGCTCCACGACCCGGGCGTCACCGGTCTCGGCGTGCCGGGCGGCGATCTCGCGGGTGCCCTCCTCGCAGTCCCAGAGACACTCGACGGCGAAGCCGGCGGCGTAGGAGGGGTCGGTGGCGGCGAGTGCGCGGGCACAGCGCCCGCGCAGATGGGACGAGGCCGTCTCGCGATAGATATGGCGCAAAACCGGTGCCGCGCAGACGATGCCGAGTCGTCCGGCGCCGTCGACGAGGGTCCACAGGCTCGGCGCGTCGCAGCCCTCGCCGCGCACTGCCTCGCGCAGGGCGCCGAGGACCAGGTCGCTGTCCTGGGCGCCACCCCGGCAGGCGAGCATGCGGCCGGCGGCGGCGCCCAGGGCGTCGGGCCGGTGGACCCAGCCGCGGGCCCGGTCGACGGCGGCGACGCTGCGCATGCGTTCGAAGGCGTCGACGGCGGCCTCCACGACGGCCGTCGAGCCGGCGCCGACGGCCTGTTCGATCAGGACCGGGGCGTCGGGATCATTGCAGTCGGCGAGGTAGCGCAGGGCGGTGCAGCGGGCTCCCTCGGCGCCGTCCTTGGCCGCCTGCACGATCTCCGGGCGGTCCTCGGGCCCGGCCACGGCGGAGAGGCAGCGGGCGGCGGGGACATGGAGCGCGGCTCCGCGTTCGACGCCCTGCTGGGCCCACTCGAAGACGGCTCGCACGCTCCAGCCGGGCCGGGGTCCGCCGGGACTCATCTGCCGTTGCCAGCGGTCGAAACAGCCGGCCTCATGAGCGGCACGCACGCGCGTGGAGATGTGGTCGCGGGGATCCTCGGCCCACAGCCTCCAGGGCCGTGGTTCGAAGGCGTCCCGTACGACGGCGGCGAGTTCGGCCTCGCCCTCGGCGTCGGTGGCGAACCGGGCGAGCACGGGCGCGGCCAAGGCGCGCAGCCCGGCGTCGTCGTCCCGCAGGGCGAGTTCGTCCAGCGCCCAGGCCCAGTTGGCGCCCGAGGCGGCGTACCTGCGCAGCAGATCGAGGGCGTCCCGCCTGCCGTAGGAGGCGAGGTGGCCGAGGACGGCCAGGGCGAGGCCGGTGCGTGACTCCTCGGTGTCGAAGACGTCCTCGACGTCGAAGAGGTGGGCCTCGATCTCGTCCAGCTCGCCGTTCAGGTCGAGGAAGAGACGGGCGTAGTACAGGGAGCGGTTCTCCAGCTGCCAGTCGTGGCGAGGGTCCCGCAGCACGCAGTGGTTCAGCGCCGCGAGCGCCTCGGCTCGCGGGGCGGTGAGCGCGTGCAGCGTGCCGTCGCCGCGGCCTCTCTGGAGCAGGCCGAGCAGCGTACCGCTGGGCGCTATGACCGGATCGAACATGGGAAACAGCCTCACATCAAGCGTCGACGCAACCGGGGACGTGCATTACCTGGCCGCGTGACAACACGTCGGGGCGCCCGCCGTTTCCTGCTTGCTGTAGACCATTTTCCTCTGCCTCTCGTCGGTGGCCCATGCGGACCGCATCACGGCCCGCGCGGTGCGGCAACACCTGCCCAGCCATCGCGTCCGTGAATCACGACGTCATGATGACCCGGCTGTTCTACCTGCCGCGACCGAAATTTCCGGCGGCCTTGTACCGCCTCCCCCGTGGTCGTTGACTTACCTGGTCAGGAACTTCTTCCGACCTGCTCAGGAGCGTCGGCTCAGTGCGCGCCGAACAGCTCCAGCAGCTCGGTCTTGGCGAACATGCGGGCCGTGTCAACGGCCGAGGGCGTGCCCTGGGAGGGGTCGGCGCCGGCCTCCAGCAGGGCCTTGATGACGTCCGCCTCGCCCTTGAACACGGCTCCGGCGAGCGGGGTCTGGCCTCGGTCGTTGATCCGGTCGGCCTCGGCGCCGCGGGCCAGCAGGGCCCGGACCGCGTCGGCATGGCCGTGGTACGCGGCGAGCATCACGAGCGAGTCACCGCGGTCGTTGGTCAGGTTGGCCGGAACGCCCGCGTCGACGTACGCCACGAGCTCCTCGGTCTGCCCCTGACGGGCCAGATCGAAGATCTTGGTCGCCAGCTCCACGACCTCGGGGTCGGGGGCTTCAGTCATCGGCCGGACCGCCTCTCGCTACAACCGTTCGGGTGAATCGCCAGCGTACTGGCTCGTCGGACACATGGCCGGTCCCGTCGGCGGCAAAGATCACGGGCAGACCCGTTCGACACGACTCCCCTGCTCAGGCGCCCGCCAGACCTGCGGCCACTTGGGGGAAATCCAATGAATTTCACCCAGTTGCACCTTTTATCGTATGGATACATCCTGTGATCCTGGAAGTACTCATGGTGACTGTCCCCGCGAACCAGGAGAACTCACATGATCCTGTCCATGTCAGGCGTAGTCCTGCTCGGCATCATCGTCTTCCTCTTCTTCCGCAAGGACGGGCTCAAGGCGTCGCACGCCTGCGTCTCGGCCCTGTTCGGGTTCTACATGGCCAGTACGGCCATCGCCCCGAGCATCAAAGCCGGCGGCGAGAGCCTGGCCAGCCTCCTCGGCGGCATCAAGTTCTGACGCCGCACGTCCCGTCCGTACGCACCATCAGGAGACAGCAGTGGCCCGGCGCCCCCTCCCCCGCATCCTGAGCACAGGCAGCGCGCAGATCGCCCGGAGCCGGGAGCTGGCCCGGACGGCGGCCGACGGCGCCACCGATGTCCTCCATCCGCTGATCACGATCACCCGCGGACTGCGCCGGCTGGCCTCGGCCGGGCGGCGCAGGTGGGCCGAGACCCCCAAGGACAAGCGCGGGCCGCTGCTGTTCCTGACGGCCTCGGTGATCCTGGTCGTGGTGCTCGTGCCGTACGGCCCGCTGCTCGCCGTCATCACCCTGATGGCGGCGGCGGCCTGGCAGGGCAGGGACCGCACCCCACCGGCTCCCGAAGGCCCTGACGAATCGCAGACCCAGCGACTCCAGGTGCTGTACGAGGCCCTGGTCCCGTACTTCTCGACGGCCGAAGACCCTTCTCCCCTGTACGCACACGGCGGCGAGTGGGAGAAGGTCTTCCCCACGCAGGAGTTCGACGACTCGGACCGCGTCACCCACCTCGTGATCCGCTACCCGGCCTACTTCCCGGACGGCGAGGCCTCCTCGCGCGCGCGGATCGAGCAGCTGCTCGCCGCGAAGTCCGGCCGCGGCCGCGAGTACCTCTTCGTCTGGGACGAGGAGGGCAACGAACTCACGGTCAGCGTCCTCGCCCCCCTCCCCACCGACATCGCCGCCCAGCGCTTCGTCACCGCCCCCGGCGAGACGGTCCTGGGCTTCACCGACCCCTCCCGGGTCCAGCGCACGCTTCCCCTCGCCTTCGGCGAGGATCAGCGCGACGTCCCGCCGGTCGTCTGGCGCACCGGCATCCGCTCCACCGAGCCGCACCTGCTGGCGGTCGGCCAGCCCGGCAGCGGCACCTCGACCCTCCTGCGCTCCATCGCCCTGCAGGCCGTGCAGTACGGCGACGTCCTGATCGTCGAGGGCGGAGGCACCGGCGAGTACGCCTGCCTGACCGGCCGGGACGGCGTCCTGGGCGTCGAGGTCGGACTGGCCGGGGCGCTGGCAGCCCTGGAGTGGGCGGCGGGCGAGACGGAGCGCCGGCTCATCGCCGCCAACCACGCCCGGCAGGCGGGCCACACGCCGCCGGACGACACCAAGCGCCCCCTGTGGATCGTCCTGGACCGTCCCACCGCCTTCACCCACCTCGCCGACGCGGACGGCCACAAGGACCCGCAGTCCCTCCTCCAGGTCCCCCTGCGGCACGGCCGCGCGGCCGCGGTCACCGTGGTCGTGGCCGAGCAGTTCGACGCCCTGGACTACCTGAGCGACGCCGTACGGCAGCACACACGCGCGCGTGTCGTGCTGGGGCCGGCGTCCAGGCAGCAGCTGGAGACGGTGCTCGGCGCACCCCCGCACACCACTCCCGTCGACCAGGTCCCGCCGGGGCGCGGATACGCCCGTCTGGGGTCGGGTCCGGTGCACCGGCTACAGGTGCCGGCGACTCCGGATCCCTACGACGACGCCACGAGCGACGCCGATCGGAATGGGGTGCTGGATCTCCTGCCGCCGCGGTCCGCGCCGGCCGACACGGAGTCGCTGCCGGTGCCGGTCGAGGCCGTGGTCGCGGAGTAGCGGAGCACCGGTTCCCACGCGGGCGGGTGACGCACCCGCCCGCGCCCTCATGGGCACAGCCCTCCGCGCCCCTATGCGACGAACGTGCGCGGCCCCTCGCCGCCCGCCGTGCCCCCGCTCTCCACGATCCGCGCTGCGGCGGCCAGCCGCGCGGCCGCCTCCTCCGCGACCGCGCCGCCCACGGTGAACGGCAGCCGCACATACCCCTCGAAGGCGCCGTCGACCCCGAACCGGGGCCCGGACGGCACCCGAAGGCCCACCCGCTCCCCCGCCTCGGCGAGCCGCGAGCCGGAGAGCCCGCCCGCCCGCACCCACAGCGTCAGCCCACCCCTGGGCACGACGAACTCCCACTCCGGCAGCTCCCGCCGCACCGCCGCGACCAGGTCGTCCCGGTTCACCCGGGCCTGGGCGCGCCGCAGCTCGACGGCCTGTTCCCAGCCGCCGGTGCTGAACAGCCAGTTCACCGCGAGCTGCTCCAGCACCGGGGTGCCCAGGTCTGCGTAGGCGCGTGCCGCGACGAGACTGCGGATGACGTCCGGAGCCGCCCTCACCCAGCCGATGCGCATCCCGGCCCAGAAGGCCTTGCTCGCGGAGCCGACCGTGATCACCGTCGACCCGGCGGGGTCGAAGCCGCACACGGGCCGCGGCATCTCGACATCGTCGTCGAGCCACAGTTCGCTCATGGTCTCGTCGGCGACCAGGACCGTCCCGGCCGAGCGGGCCGCCTCCACGAGCCGGCGCCGCTGGTCCTCGTCGGCGAGCGCGCCGGTGGGGTTGTGGAAGTCGGCGACGACATAGGCGATGCGCGGGGCGGCCTCGCGCAGGACCTGGCGCCAGCGGTCCATGTCCCACCCGGCGAGCCCCTCGGCCATCGCGACGGGCACCAGCCGGGCGCCCGCCTCCCGCATCAGCTGAAGGATGTTGGCGTAGGAGGGCGACTCGACGGCGATGCGCTCGCCGCGCCCGCCGAAGAGGTGACAGATGGCGTCGATGGCCCCCATCGCCCCGGTGGTGACCATGATCTGCTCGGGCATCGTCGGTATCCCGCGCGCGGTGTACCGCTCGGCGATCATCGCGCGCAGCGCGGGCAGGCCCGCCGGGTAGTCGCCGTGCGTGTGGGCATACGGGGGCAGCTCCTCCAGCGCGCCCTGTACGGCGCGAGTGAGCCAGGGCTCGGGCGCGGGAAGGGCCGCGCAGCCCAGGTCGATGATGGAGCCGAGGGCCTCGGGCGGGAGGGGCTCCAGGCCGCGCGCCGGGACCGGGTTGCCCGCCGGGACGGCCGTCCAGCTGCCCGCGCCGCGCCGGGACTCCAGGAACCCCTCCGCGCGCAGCGCCTCGTAGGCGGCGGCGACGGTCGTGCGGCTCATGGAAAGGGCGAGGGCCAGTTCCCGTTCGGCGGGCAGGCGGGCGGCGACGGGGACGCGGCCCTCGAGCACCAGCAGCCGAACGCCGTCGGCGAGCGCGCGGTAGGCGGGCGGGCGGCGCGTCCCGGGGCCCGCCGGGCGGTCCTGCTGGGACTTGAGCAGCCGCGCGAGCTGGGCGGCCCCCACCGCTGAGGTCCACTGCGCCATGATTACCAGTCCACCTTCCCCGAATTGGCCATGGATGGCGTTCGCTTCCAAGCCACAGAGTGTCACGGGCCAGGCCACTACGACCACAGGGGGCACCTCTTGGGGACCAGGGGACATCTCACACGACGGCTGGTCCAGCTGTACGCCGGCCTCGCGCTGTACGGCGCCAGCTCGGCCCTGCTCGTCGAGGCGGGCCTGGGCCTGGAGCCCTGGAACGTGCTCCACCAGGGGCTGGCCGAGCTCACCGGTCTGACGATCGGCGTCGTGTCGATCTTCGTGGGCGCGGCGGTGCTGCTGCTGTGGATCCCGCTGCGCCAGCGCCCGGGCCTCGGCACGGTCTCCAACGTCTTCGTCGTCGGCCTCGCGATGGACGGCACGCTCGCGCTGGTCCCCGAGGCGCACACCCTGGCCGTGCGCGTTCCGCTCCTGGTGACGGGCATCGTGCTCAACGGCGCGGCCACCGGCCTGTACATCGCCGCCGACTTCGGTCCCGGGCCGCGCGACGGGCTGATGACCGGGCTGCACCGGCGCACCGGACGTTCGATCCGGCTGATGCGGACGGCGATCGAGGTGGCGGTCGTGGCAACCGGGTTCGCCCTCGGCGGCACCATCGGCGTGGGCACGCTGCTCTACGCGGTGTCGATCGGTCCGCTCGCCCAGCTGTTCCTGCGGGTTTTCGCCGTTCCCGCGGCATCCGGCGGCAGCACGGTCGTTGCCACCGGGACACCCCAGGGAGCGATACTGCGTCCGTGACCACGCCCATACGCCACCCGTACCTCGACCATCCGGGGCCCATCCCGTTCGCGCACCGCGGCGGGGCCGCGGACGGTCTGGAGAACACCGTGGCGCAGTTCCGGCGCGCGATCGAGGCGGGCTACCGCTACCTCGAGACCGATGTGCACGCCACCCGGGACGGCAAGCTCGTCGCCTTCCACGACGCGACTCTGGACCGGGTGACCGACGGCGCCGGCCGCATCGCCGACCTCCCGTGGTCGGACGTCAGGCACGCGCGCGTGGGGGGCAAGGAGCCGGTGGCGCTCTTCGAGGAGCTCCTGGAGACCTTCCCCGAGGCGCGCTGGAACGTCGACCTCAAGGCCGAGCCCGCACTGCACCCCCTGCTCAACCTGATCGGACGCGCAAACGCGTGGGACCGCGTCTGCGTCGGCTCGTTCTCGGAGACCCGCGTCGTGCGCGCCCAGCGGCTGGCCGGGCCGCGCCTGGCGACGTCGTACGGCACCCGCGGCGTGCTCAACCTGCGGCTGCGGTCCTGGGGCGTGCCCGCGGCGCTGCGCCGCTCGGCGATAGCCGCACAGGTGCCCGAGGCCCAGTCGGGCATCCAGGTCGTGGACCGCCGCTTCCTGCGTGCCGCCCACGCGCTCGGGCTCCAGGTGCACGTGTGGACGATCAACGACGCCGACCGGATGCACCGGCTACTGGACCTGGGAGTCGATGGCATCATGACCGATCACATCGACACGTTGCGCAAGGTCATGGAGGACCGGGGCGTCTGGGTCTGAGCTCTCGGGCCCGCCGCCCGCGCGCGGTTCCGGCAGCGGAAAGCGAGGCGCGGGTGGGCATCGACACCGTGCGGACGGCGGCCTTGGACGAGGCCGCCGAGCGGCGGCGCGAGCAGCGCGGCTGGTACTTCTACGACTGGGCGTGCTCCGTCTACTCGACGAGCGTGCTCACCGTGTTCCTCGGCCCGTATCTGACGTCGGTCGCCAAGAAGGCGGCGGACGCCGGCGGATACGTACACCCCCTGGGCGTCCCGGTCCGCGCGGGCTCCTTCTTCGCGTACTCGGTGTCCCTGTCGGTGATCGTGGCCGTCCTGGTGATGCCCCTGGTGGGCGCGGCCGCCGACCGCTCCGGCCGCAAGAAACCGCTGCTGGGCGCCGCCGCCTACGTGGGAGCCGCGGCCACCACCGGCATGTTCTTCCTCGGCGGCGACCGCTACCTCCTGGGCGGTGCGCTGCTGATCGTGGCGAACGCGGCCCAGTCCGTGGCGATGATGCTCTACAACTCCTACCTGCCGCAGATCGCCCCGCCCGAGGAACGCGACGCGGTCTCCTCCCGGGGCTGGGCCTTCGGGTACGCCGCGGGCTCACTGGTCCTCGTCGTCGACCTGGTGCTGTATCTCGCCCACGACTCCTTCGGCGTCTCCGAGTCGATGGCCGTCCGTATCTGCCTGGCCTCCGCCGGCCTGTGGTGGGGCGGCTTCACGCTCGTCCCGCTGCTGCGGCTGCGCGACCGGCCGACCGCCGTGCGGGAGGCGACCGCTCCGGGGCTGCGCCAGCTCGCGGCGACGGTCCGCGACATGCGCCGCCACCCGCTGACCCTCGCCTTCCTCCTCGCGTACCTCATCTACAACGACGGCATCCAGACCGTGATCTCCCAGGCGTCGGTCTACGGCTCCGAGGAGCTCGGCCTCAGCCAGTCCACGCTGATCGGCGCCGTCCTGCTGGTGCAGGTGCTGGCCGTGGCGGGCGCGCTGGGCATGGGGCGCCTGGCCCGGACGTACGGCGCCAAGCGCACGATCCTCGGATCACTGGTGGCGTGGACGTTCACTCTGGGTGCGGGGTACTTCCTGCCGGCCGGGGCGCCTGTGGGCTTCTTCCTGCTGGCGGCCTCCATCGGGCTGGTCCTCGGCGGCAGCCAGGCCCTGTCCCGCTCCCTCTTCTCCCATCTGGTCCCGCCCGGCAAGGAAGCCGAGTACTTCTCCGCTTACGAGATGAGCGACCGGGGGATGAGCTGGCTGGGGCCGCTGTTGTTCGGCGTCACCTACCAGCTGACCGGTAGTTACCGGGACGCGATCATCTCGCTGGTGGTCTTCTTCGTCATCGGGTTTGTCCTGCTCGCGCGGGTGCCGGTGCGGCGGGCGATCGGCGACGCGGGGAACCCGGTACCCGAGAGGATTTAGCACTCGAGGCGAAAGGGCGGTAGTGTACGCGTTTGGCCCGCCAGGCGTACCGTTACTGCGCGTCAAAGATGCCGAAACGCTGGGTGACATCTCCTTTCAGATGTGACAAACCGGGCGCCGGTGGGTACTGCACTGGTTGACAAGGCTGCGGCTACGACGGCGACGCATGACCCGGAACGGGACTCGGAACGGGAATCTTTACCGCCGACCGGACGTTGACCGGATGACGACGACAGCGACACCTGTCCTGTGGGCGACAAGCCCGGGAGGCACGATTCATGAGTGAGCGAGCTCTTCGCGGCACGCGCCTCGTGGTGACCAGCTACGAGACGGACCGCGGCATCGACCTGGCCCCGCGCCAGGCCGTGGAGTACGCATGCGAGAAGGGGCACCGGTTTGAGATGCCCTTCTCGGTGGAGGCGGAGATTCCGCCGGAGTGGGAGTGCAAGGTCTGCGGAGCCCCTGCACTCCTCGTGGACGGCGACGGCCCTGAGGAGAAGAAGGCCAAGCCCGCGCGTACCCATTGGGACATGCTGATGGAACGGCGGACCCGCGAGGAACTTGAAGAAGTCCTCGAGGAGCGGCTGGCCGTTCTGCGGTCCGGGGCGATGAACCTTGCGGTGCATCCCCGCGACAGCCGCAAGTCCGCATAGCCCTACGGGGCTCAGGCAGGCTTTACAGCGCATGCCAATGACCGCGGGCGCCGTACGTGAGATCTCACGTACGGCGCCCGCGGTCGTTGTGCTGCCGTCTGCCAGTTCTGGGCGACCGGCCCTGGGGGCTGTGCCCCCCCAGACTCCCCTTCCGGCCCGAAGGGGAGTCCTCGAACGCCGGACGGAAACGCCGGACAGGCAGGCTCTACTGCTCGTCCCTGATGACCTCGCCCTGGACCACCTTGCCGTCCGGGCGGTGGATGCGGGCCTGCTGGAAGGCATCGCCCAGGGGGCTCGAGCCCGCCTCGCGGAGTTTGCGGTCGACCGTGCGTTCCGCGTAGGCGCCCACGGCCTTCTGAACCGGCGGGAGCAGCAGGAGCAGGCCGAGCGCGTCGGAGGCCAGGCCCGGGATCATCAGGAGGAGGCCGCCGAGCATCATCAGGCCGTTGCCGCCGCCACGGGTGGGAGCCGTGCCGCGCTGGAGCGCCTCGTTCAGGTTCTGGAAGGCTCGTCGGCCCGCCCGCTTGATGACCACCGAGCCGAGCAGGAACCCGGCGAGCAGCAGCAGGAAGACCGTGAATCCGCCGGCCGCGCCCGCGACCACGGACAGCAGCCAGATCTCCAGCACCAGCCACGCGGCGAGCCCCAGCGGCAGGAACGTCCGCAGGCGGGAGCGGCGGGGCCGGGTGGAGGCGGATGCTGATGCGGAAGCGGGGTACGTCGGGATCGGAGCGCCAGTCGTCATGCTCCCAGTGTGCCCGGACCCGGCTCAGAGCGGCATAAGAGGACGTTCAGCCGCCGCTGTGAGGCTCCGCGTCCTTCTTGGGCTCCACGCCCTTCAGGGGCTCCGCGTCGTCGTGAGGCTTCGCGTCGTCGTGAGGCTCCGCCTCGCCGTGGGGCTCAGCGGGGGCCTGCGGTCGTTCCGGGTGGTCGGCGGACCGTCCCGTGATCTTGCCGACCCGCTCCCCCACGCCCCACGCCGTGACCCGCCAGAGCGCCTCCACGAGGATGTCGCGGCTCATCTTGGAGTCGCCGAGTTCACGCTCGACGAAGGTGATGGGGACCTCGACGACGTGGAAGCCGGCCTTGACCGCGCGGCGGGCGAGGTCGACCTGGAAGCAGTAGCCCTGGGAGGCGACCTCGTCGAGGCCGAGGCCCTCCAGGGTCTCGCGGCGGAAGGCGCGGTAGCCGCCGGTGATGTCGCGCAGGGGGAGGTCGAGGGCGAGGCGGGAGTAGAGGCTGCCGCCGCGGGAGATGACCTCGCGGGACCTGGGCCAGTTCACCACCCGTCCGCCCGGCACCCAGCGGGAGCCCAGGACCAGGTCGGCGCCCTTGAGCGCGGTGAGCAGGCGGGGCAGTTCCTCGGGCTGGTGGGAGCCGTCGGCGTCCATCTCGATCAGCACGCCGTAGCCGTTCTCCAGGCCCCAGCGGAAGCCCGCGAGGTAGGCGGCGCCGAGACCTTCCTTGCCCTTGCGGTGCAGAACCTGGACCTGGTCGTCCCCGGCAGCCAGTTCGTCGGCGAGCTTGCCGGTGCCGTCGGGGCTGTTGTCGTCGGCCACGAGGACGTGGGCCTCGGGGACAGCCTTGCGGACCCGGCCGACGATGCTCTTGATGTTCTCCGCCTCGTTGTAGGTCGGGATGATCACCAAGGCCGTGCCGAGCGGCCCGAACCGACTCCCTCGGTCCTGTGCCGCGAGGGTCCCGTCGCCGTCGTTCACTGCTGCCCCTTCGAGTCCGTACGCAGGGGACCACCATAGTGGCCCTCGCCTGCGCTGACATGACAGGACGACCGACTGCCGGTGTCGAACAGGCGAGAGCCGGGTAAGAACGTGCTTTTGGGCTTGTATGTACGCACGTACCCGCGCACGGATGCGCGCAAGCCTGCTGCGGATGGGGGCCCGGCGCCCTTCGGGCCGGCCCGGGCCCCGCTGGCTGCGGGTCGACCGAAAGCCGTTGTCTACTGAGCGCCCGGGCCCCACCCGGGTCACACCTCCCCGACCGGCCGGAACGTCCCCTCGCTGCGGCACGGGCGCTGAGCCTGGCTGCCAGTGGCGGTGCGCCGGTGCGGCACTCCGTCCCCTGACCCAGCGGCGCCGCGGCGAGTGCGCGGACGTTCCCCGGCGGGGCGTCCGGTGGTGGACTCCGCAGAACCTACCGGCCTTCCGCCGTCGGCTGTCAACAGCCGTTCGACCTGCGACTATTTCGCCAATGCGCTGGTCAGCGGGGAGGAGACGCAGGTCGTGCGACGGCGGGCGGACGGGTGATCTTCCCAGCGCCGCCCCTGGAGATCACTCGCTCGGCCCCACGAACACGGTCCGGCCGCCCACCACCGTGCGCAGGCACACCGGGAGGTCGGCGCCGGGGGTCAGATCGGGCAGTCCGGGGGTGCCGGAACGGGGGTCGGTGGACCAGCGGGCAACCCGGTCGTCGGGGGCCTGGACGACCAGTTCGTCCGTACGCCAGAGCGCGTAGTCGGCGGGTGCGCCCGGCACCAGGACGCCCGCGTCGTCGCGGCCGACCGCCCGCCAGCCGCCGCGCGTGTGGGCCGTGAACGCAGCGCGTACGGAGACCCGATGCTCGGGAGTGCGGTGGAAGGCGGCGGCGCGGACCGTGCCCCACGGGTCGAGGGGGGTGACCGGGCTGTCGGAGCCGAAGGCGAGCGGGACGCCGACGCGCAGCAGGGCCGCGAAGGGGTTCAGGGTGCGGGCCCGCCCGGCGCCCAGACGCTGGGCGTACATGCCCTCCGCACCGCCCCACAGGGCGTCGAAGGCGGGCTGGACGGAGGCGGTGAGGCCGAGCTCGGCGAAGGCGGCGATCGTCTCGGGCGTGAGCATCTCGGCGTGCTCCACGCGGTGGCGGGCGGCGCGGATCCGGGCCAGGCCGACCTTCTCCGCGGCGGCGCGCACGCCCTCCACGACGGCGGTCACGGCGGCGTCTCCGATGGCGTGGAAGCCCGCCTGGAGACCGGCCTCGGTGCACGCCGTCACGTGCGCGGCGACCTCGGCGGCGCCCAGGTAGGCGGTGCCGGTGTGGTCGGCGTCGGTGTACGGGGCGTGCAGGCAGGCGGTGTGCGAGCCGAGGGCGCCGTCGACGAACAGGTCACCGGCGGCGCCGAGCGCGCCCAGCTGCCGTGCCTTGTCGACATCCTGCTCGGCCCAGTAGCCGACGACCCGCGGGCCGCTCTCCGCGGCGGCGAGCCGCAGCAGCTCCGTGAAGTCGTCCTCGGAGGAGATCTCCGGTCCCGCGCACTCGTGGACGGAGCCGATGCCCAGGGAGGCGGCGTGCGCGAGGGCGGTCCGCTGGGCCTCCGTGCGCTGTGCGGGCGTCACGGCTGCGAACGCGGCGGCGCGGACGGCGTGGTGGACGTCGGCGGTGAGCGGGCTGTCGGGCGCGTCGAGGCAGCGGGTGAGTTCCAGCAGGGCCGTGCTGACGACCGCCGAGTGGACGTCGATACGGGACAGGTAGAGGGGACGGCCGCCGCCGGCCGCGTCGAGTTCGGCGCGCGTCGGGGGGCGACCGCCGGGCCAGCGGGAGGCGTCCCAGCCGTGCCCGAGCAGCACCTTGTCCTGCGGTCGGGCCGCCGCGAAGTCCCGTACGCGGGCGAGGGCGGCCTCCAGGGAGGGTGCGGCGGACAGATCGAGGCCGGTCAGCGCGAGGCCGGTGGACGTGGTGTGCACATGGGCGTCGGTGAACGCCGGGGTGACGAGGGCGCCGTCCAGGTCGACCACCTCGTCGACGCCGTCCGCGAAGGCGTCGGCGGCGCCCTCCGAGCCGACCCAGGCGACCTGGCCGCGCTCGACGACCATCGCGGTCGCGAACGGGTCGGCGGGGCTGTGGACCTCTCCACGGCGGAGCAGGACGGTCTTCGGCTCGGGGGCGCGCTCACTCATGGGGAACAGTCTCGCGCCTGGCCCCGGCCGCCCGGCACGGGGGACCCCTCAGATCCGCGGGGGCCGGGCCTCGTACGGCGTGGACAGGACGACCGTCGTCCGTGTCGACACCCCCGCGAGCGCGCGGAGCCGCCCGAGCAGCTCCTCCAGCTCGTGCGGGGTGGCCACGCGCACCTTGAGGATGTAGTTCTCGTCACCGGCCACGCTGTGGCAGGCCTCGATCTCGGGTACGCCGGCCAGCCGGTCCGCGATGTCGTCGGGGGCGCTGGGGTCGAACGGTTTCACCGAGATGAAGGCGGTCAGGGGCAGCCCGACGGCCTCGGAGTCGACGACGGCCGCGTACCCACGGATGACGCCGCGCTGTTCCAGCCGGCGCACCCGTTGATGCACGGCCGACGTGGACAGGCCCGTCGCCTTGCCCAGATCGGTGTAACTCATCCGCCCGTCCTTGACGAGCAGCTGCACGATTTGTCGGTCCAGCTCCTCCATGACACAAGAACTTACAGTGCGGGTGATCTCCGCGTATACCTATGCAGCCCAGGCCATACCCGGTTCGTGACGTGGCCCCTACGGGCACCTGCACGCGGCATGTGACGAATGCCACAGCGCTCGTCAAGCCTTCGTGATGTCCTCGTGATTACCGCCGAGACGGGGTGGGAAGTGCTTGCTGTGGTCGAGGCCGCAGTGCCTTCACGGCCCAGCCCGAGGGGGAGAATCCCATGCAGAGTCTTAAGCGCCCTGGTCGCACCGCGCCCAAGCGGCTCCAGTCGGTCGTCGAGCCCGAGCCGGAGGGCGTCGAACCCGCCGACCTGGACTACTCCGACGGTTTCGACGCCGCCGAGGCCGACGGCTTCGACGCGTACGACACCTTCGAGATGTACCGGGTGATCTGCCCGGACTGCGCGCAGCCCATCGCGCTGCTTGCGGACGAGGAGATCCTGCCGGAGCACGCGCTGTGCGCCTCGCCGTGGAACCCGTTCGGGCTCACGGTCTGCGCCGGTACGGGGCGCGCGGCGTCCGACGCCCGGTCCGCCGACGAGTCCGTGGAGCCCCAGGAGCAGGACACCGCGCTCCTGCTGACACTCCCTCAGGGGCTGGACTGGCGTACACAGCCCTTCTCGCACGTCGGTGGCCCGGCCTCGCGCCCGATGCGCGTGCCGGTCATGCGCCGCGCCGCCGCCTGAGCGCCACTTCCGCGCTCACCCCACCGGCTCAACTCCAGTAGCCGCCCTGCACCATGGCACGCAGGCTGTCGTGGTGCAGGATCAGGGTGTCCGGATCGGCCGGGACGGCGACCTCGCCGAAGTGCGCCTGCCGGTAGGCGACGCGCAGCATCACGATCGCCTGCCGCAGTGCGGCGTACAGCGTGTAGAAGTCCATGTCGCGCGGGATGTGCCCGGTGAGCCGCGCGTAGCGTTCCTCGACGCGTTCACGGCGCAGGAAGTCGGGCAGTCCGCGCCCGCCGGAGGCGACCGTGAGGTCGTGGAAGAAGCGGTGCAGGTAGAGCGTCCAGCCGAGGTCCACCTCGCGCGGGGCGACGGCCGCCATCTCCCAGTCGAGGACGGCCACGGGCTCGAAGCCGTCGTAGATCACGTTTCCGATGCGGGCGTCGCCCCAGTTGAGCACCGGTGCGCCGGGATCGCGCGGCCAGAGGTGCGCGAGCCGGTCGAACGCCTCCTCGATGAGCGGTGAGCGGGGCAGCCCGTCGACGACCCAGTGGTAGTAGGCGCGTTGGGCCGTAACATGGCGGTGGAGCGCGTCGCCATCACCGGGGAGGGTGAGGAACTGGGCTTTTTCCAGCGGCACTTGGTCGTGCAGCCGGGCCAACAGGCCGATCGTCGCCGCCTCCAGGCGTTCGCGCTGCCCGTCGCTCGCCGCGTGCAGCCAGTTGCCCTCGTAGGTGTACGGCATGACGTCGGGCGGTACACGCCCCTCGACGCGCTCCATGACGAAGAACGGCGCGCCGAGCGGTCCGGGGTCCTCCTCCAGCCAGAGCACGCGCGGTACGGGCACGTCCGTGTGCTGGGCGACCAGACGCATCGTGCGGTACTGGCGGACCATGTCGTACACCGGGAACACCGTGTACGCCGACGGGTCGGCCGCGAGCCTCAACGCGCAGGCGCGGAAGGGCGGTTGAAGGCGCGTCGGGTGCTCGATGTCGAAGAGCAGGGTCTCGCTGGACATCCCGTTGGCGACGGGGACGGTGACGGCGGTGGCCCGGGCTCCGGGCAGACGGGTGGCGAGCCAGACCGTGAGCCGGTGGGCGATCTCCTCCGGGTCGCGGGTGCTGGTGCGGGGGCGGGATGCCATGGCCATGTGCCCTCCAACTCGCCTGATCGGTCTCTCACTCGCGTACCGGTCCGCTACGGCGCGACCGAGTCGAAACCCGTGAAGCCGCTCGGGTCGTGCCGTCCGAACGAACCGTGCTCGAAGATCCCGTGGCCGGTCCGGCCGTCGAGGCGGAAACGCGCGGCGTGGTCGGTCACCCCGTACCCGGCCAGGGGGTGCGGGCTCGACAGGTCGTAGGTGCGGCGGTCGGTCCACCCCGGGCCGCGCCAGGTGCCGTGCTGCCAGTCGTCGGCCGGCGGGTAGCCGGCGCCGATCGCGAGCGGGGAGGAGGTGAGGATCTCCGCCTCCAGTTCCAGCGGCTTGCGGACGTCTCCGAGGTGGACGACGGCGTGCTCCGGGTGGCGGGTGCCCGGCCGGTAGGCGATCTCCGCCTGGGGCCAGCCGAGTTGGCGGTCACGACGGCCGGGGCGGACGAGCGTGGCGTCGTTCAGGGAGCGGTAGCCGTCCGCGTCCTCCTGGATGACGACCATCAGGAAGCGGTCGTCGAAGCGGACCGGGCACCAGATCCAGTGGAAGCCCTCCGTCGGGTGGTCCTGGGCGAGCCGCCCGCCCTCCTCGCCGGGCACAGGCCGTACGCCCCAGCTGCGGTCGCGGGTGCCGGTCCACGCGCCGGCCGTCAGCCGTGTCTCCTCGCCGCCCGCGCGCAGCCACCCCACGCACCGGCCGGCCTGCACGAAGCGCTTCCCCTCCAGCGTGAGCCGTCCGCCGCGCCGCTGCTGGTGGTGCGGCTCCCACAGGGCCGGGAAGTCCGCCGACCAGTGGATCTCGTACGACAGCCCTTCGGGGTCGTCCGGGTCCGCCGCGCAGCTCAGCACGAAGTCGCGCAGCGGGCGCTCGACCCGGATACGCAGCGGGCCGACCTCCAGCCGCATACGGTCCTCGCCGAGGGCGTCGGAGGCACGGACGGCGTGCAGACGATCGCCGAGGCGCAGGGTGGCGTAGGCGTCGATCACGCCGAGGTTGGGGTAGACCCCGAGCCCGGCGACGATCAGGGCGCGGCCCCGGTGGTCGAGGACGTGGAAGATGCAGCGATCGTAGGCGTTGCGGTCCCCGGTCGCGACGTGCTTCATCGACAGGGGCACCTGGTGGACGGGGTACTCGTCGAGCGGCACGGGGCGGTCGTCGCCCATGAGCGCACCTCCCTGAGGGCAAGGGATTTGACGGTACGTCAGACATCGTCCGCCGAACAGTGGCGTACCGGCCCGGAACCGGGGTGGCACATCCCGAACTGACGCTCGACCACACCTGCCGGTGACCTGTCGCCATACCTCCGCGTTGCCCCGGTATGACCCCCACTTTTTCGGCTGCGCCCGGGCGTCACCGCCAGCTCTTCGTCCCCGCGCCCCCGCAACGCGTCCGCGCAAAATCGGTTCCGCCGACCCCGCAGGACCCGCCCATCTACCGCGAGCTGATGCGCACCTGGGCCGACGGGGGCCGCACCCTGCCGGGACGCCACGACCCGGAGTGGGTACGGCTGGCGGCCCCGCAGGTACGACCGGGGCAGTTCAGCGGGATTCCGGACCCAGTAGGTGACGGGCGATGACCATCCGCTGGATCTGGTTCGTGCCCTCGACGATCTGCAGGACCTTGGCCTCGCGCAGGTAGCGCTCCACGGGGAAGTCGGCGGTGCAGCCGTACCCGCCGAGGACCTGGACGGCGTCGGTGGTGATCTGCATGGCGGCGTCGGTGCAGTGGAGCTTGGCCATGGCCGCCTGCCGGGCGAACGGCCGGCCGGCGTCCCGCAGCCGCGCGGCCGCGAGGTACAGGGCCCGGCCCGCCTCGATCCGGGTCGCCATGTCGGCGAGCAGGAAGCGCAGCCCCTGGAAGTCGGCGATCGGCCGCCCGAACTGCCGTCGCTGCAGCGCGTGGGCGACGGCCTCGTCGAGGGCCGCCTGGGCCAGGCCGACCGCGCAGGCGGCGATGCCGAGCCGCCCGGAGTCCAGGGCGGCCAGGGCGATCGCGAAGCCCTGGCCCTCGTGGCCGATGCGGCGTGCGTCGGGGATCCGTACGCCGTCGAAGTGGACCTGGGCGGTGGGCGAGCCCTTGAGCCCCATCTTCCGCTCCGGGGGCGCGGCGCTCAGGCCCTCGGCGTCGCCCGGCACCAGGAACGCCGTGATCCCCCGGGCGCCCTCGCCGCCGGTGCGGACCATGACGGTGTAGAAGTCGGCGATCCCGCCGTGCGTGGTCCAGGCCTTGGTGCCGGTGATCACCCAGTCGCCACCCTCCCGCACGGCCCTGGTCCGCAGCGAGGCCGCGTCCGAGCCGGAGGACGGCTCGGACAGGCAGTACGCGCCGAGCAGCCCGCCGCCAAGCATGGCGGGCAGGTGCGCGGCCCGCTGCTCCCGCGTGCCGTGGGCGGCGAGGGCGTAGGAGGCCAGGGTGTGCACGCTGACGCCGAGCCCGACGGTGAGGCGGGCCGCGGCGAGCTCTTCGAGGACCTGGAGGTAGACCTCGTAGGGCTGGTCGCCGCCGCCGTACGCGGAGTCGTACGGCAGACCGAGCAGCCCCGATGCGGACAGAAGGGTGAACAGCCCACGCGGGAAGCGGCCGGCCTCCTCTTCCTCGGCTGCGGACGGTGCGATCTCGCGTCGGGCGATGTCCCGGACGAGAACCATGAGGTCCCGGGCCTCCGCCGTGGGCAGGGGGCGGTCCACCGGTTTCGGCGCGCGGTCGGACATGGTGGCTTCCTCCTCCCTGACTGACCGGCGGCTTCGCGCTGTGAGTATGCGCGCGGGACGCCGTCGCCGCACTGGGGGCGGGGAAGCGGATTGGTCCAAACCATTGACCGAACTGGTCTAGTCCTCTTACCGTTTCGGACCAACGCTTCCCCGCGTTCATGCCAATCGGCTTGCGTTCCCCTCCCTGTCCCCTGCGAGGAGACACCCGATGCACACCCCGTTCCACCCCCGTGCCCGGTTCCGGACGCTCCTGTCCGCCGCCTGTTGCGCCGCGCTCGGCGCCGCCCTGCTCGCCGGTGCGGGCACCGCCACCGCCGACGAGCCCGGCCCCACCGAGGCCCACGCGACCGGCACGGCCGGCACAAAGGTCGTGGGCTATTTCACCGACTGGGGCATCTACGGCCGCCAGTACTACGTCAAGAACATCGAGACGTCCGGCTCCGCGGACCGGCTCACCCACATCAACTACGCCTTCGGCAACGTCACCGGCGGCAAGTGCGCGCTCGGCGACTCCTGGGCGGACACCGACAGGCCGTTCACCGCCGAGGAGTCCGTGGACGGCGTCGCCGACACCGCGGACCAGCCGCTCGACGGCAACTTCAACCAGCTGCGCAAGCTGAAGAAGCTCCACCCGAACCTCAAGGTCATCTGGTCGTTCGGCGGCTGGAGCTGGTCAGGCGGCTTCGGCGAGGCGGCCCAGGACCCGGCGGCCTTCGCCCAGTCCTGCTACGACCTGGTCGAGAACTCCCAGTGGGCGGACGTCTTCGACGGCATCGACATCGACTGGGAGTACCCGAACGCCTGCGGCCTCACCTGCGACACCAGCGGCCGCGAGGCGTTCCGGGACGTCATGGCGGCCCTGCGCGCCAAGTTCGGCAAGCGGGAGCTGATCACGGCGGCGATCACGGCGGACGCCACCAGCGGCGGCAAGATCGAGGCGGCGGACTACGCGGGCGCGGCACAGTACGTCGACTGGTACAACCCGATGACGTACGACTACTTCGGCACCTGGGACGCCACCGGTCCCACAGCACCGCACTCGCCGCTGACCTCGTACCCCGGCATCCCCAAGAAGGGGTACGACACCGCCACCACGATCGCCAAGCTCAAGAGCCTGGGCATCCCGTCGCACAAGCTGCTGCTCGGCATCGGCTTCTACGGGCGCGGCTGGACCGGGGTCACGCAGACGAAGCCGGGTGGCACCGCCACCGGGCCGGCGGCCGGGACGTACGAGGACGGCAGCGAGGACTACAAGGTGCTCAAGACCAAGTGCCCGGCGACGGGGACGGTGGGCGGCACGGCGTACGCCAAGTGCGGCAGCGACTGGTGGAGTTACGACACCCCGGCGACCATCGCGACCAAGATGAAGTACAAGAACCAGCAGGATCTTGGCGGGACGTTCTTCTGGGAGCTGAGCGGGGACACAGCCGACGGAGAGCTGATCAACGCGATCAAGTAGCCCGGCTCATGGGGCACCCGGGGCGGAGGACCACGAGCCTCCGCCCCCAGTGCGTCAGTCCTCGCGCTGGGCCGGCTTCGGTGCCGGGAAGGCCGGGTCGAGTGCCTCGATGGCGCGCATGGAGCCGCCCAGGGTCTTCACCAGCAGGTCGCCCATGACCTCGCGGGAGAGTCCGGGGCGGTCGATCCATTCGAGGGTGGCCCCCTCGACGCTGCACACCCAGGACAGCAGGCCCATACGCGGCAGCGGCGGGATGTCGCTGCGACCGTACGCGCCCTCGGCGATGGTCGCCACGATCGCCGCGCGCACCCCGTCCCGGATCGCGTGCACCTCGGTGTCGAAGCCGACGCCACCGCTGACGATCGTGCGGTAGGCGGCCTGGTTGTGCTCCGCGTAGCGCAGATAGCTGTCGATGGTGCGGTGCACCCGGTCCACCTGCGGCAGTTCGAGGCCGCTCGCCGCGAAGGTGACCAGGTCTGCGACGGAGTCCTGGATGATCGCCAGGTAGTAGCCGCGCTTGGACTGGAAGTAGTAGTAGATCAGCCCCTTGGCGACGTGCGCCTGCCGGGCGATGTCGTCCATCGAGAGCGCGTCGTAGGACGTGTCGGCGAACAACTTCCGCCCGATGGAGATGAGTTCGGCGCGACGCGCCAGTGAGCGCTCGGTGCCGCGTGCCCGGGGACGGGCAACTTCGCGCTGTTCACTGATATTCAATTTCGACCCTGGTCTCGGGCGGTCGGCGGGACATCCGCAGTATGTCAGGTCAACCGTGCGTCAGGTCACACCCGTCAGAGCAGTCCGAGTCGGGTGACCAGCATCGCGACGACTGCGACGAGGACCCAGCCCATGACGTGCTCGAGGAGCTTCGGGCCGTCGGTCTCGGGGCCGCCGGTGCGGGCGCGGGTGGCGGTGGCTGTCTGTGCGGTCATGGTGTCTCGCTGAGGTCGGACGTCTGGGTGGATTCCCCCACCGGTCCGTCCACCTTGCCACCCGCCGGGGCTTTTGCGGCCGAGACCTTGCTCACACGCGAACGCCCACCGCCGTAAGCGCCGCGCACTGGCGCGCCGTCGGACGCACCGGGAAGTAGAGGTAACAGACGCCTCCCGTGCCGGAGACGACCTTGCCGCTCGCGTTGTACCGCTTGGTCCTGAGCCAGATGTTCTCGAACTCCCGCCGCGGGTACACGCGCCGCACCGCCCCGTCGTCCGCCGAGAACGGGTCGTTGGCGATCACGTCGCCCTCGGCCGTGAAGCCGATCACGGCCATCAGATGCCCGGAGGTCCCGTACCCCGCTCCCGTGAGCTCCTCCTTCAGGAAGGACTGGGACGTCATGGCCGGGATCCCGGCCGCGATCAGCGTCTCCAGGCCGGTGAGGGAGCCGAGCCGGGTGACCACGCCCTGAAGGTCCTCGAAGGTGGCCGCGTAGGCGGCGTTGAACGGCCAGTTGCCGCAGCCGGCGTACTGGTGGTCGTACGTGTGCCTGGCCGCGTGGCACACCTGCGGGTCGGCGTAGGAGGGGTCGACCCAGGCCAGTTGCCCGGCGGTGAGCCGGCCGCCCCAGTACTCGATGATCATCTGCGAGGAGGTGGGGCTGCACCAGGCCTCCCCGCCGTTGTCGTACTCGGGGTACTGACCCTGGTGGATCTCCTGCGAGTAGCGCGGGACGGTCAGCTCCCGCGCGAGGCCGGGCACGGAGGCCGGGACGGTGAAGCGGTCCGGGACGTCGGAGCCCATCGCGCCCAGCCGCCACACCGTCGGGGTGAGCCGGGTGCCGGGGCGGCGGTACAGGGTGAGACGGAGGCGGTAGGAGTCTAGGCGCAGGCCCGTCGAGGCGTCGTCGATCGCGAGGGTGTCGGTCCAGACGGTGCTGCGGCCGTCGGTCTGGCCGTCGACCGAGGTCCGCTTGATGTCCTGGTCTCCGGAGGCCCAGCGGCCCATCACGTACCAGGGGGTGGCCGTGCCGTCGGAGTAGGTGCCCGTCAGCTCGACCTGGAGCCAGGTCCCGGCCGGGGTGCTCGCGTTCCAGGAGGCGATCATCTCGGTCGAGGGGACGGCGAGCGCCTGGAGCGGGGACGTCCAGGTCGCGTACTCCCAGGCCGCGGTGGTGTTTGTGTGCGGGTCGGTGTAGTCGACGGTGCCGAGCGGAGCGGCGATGGCGACGCCCGGGCGGACACCCGCGACCGCACGGGTGCCCTTGGCGGTGCCGGCGCGCCAGTCGGCGTACGTGATCCAGGCGCGGTGGTCGACGGATGGGGCGGGGGCCGATTCGGCGTCCCCCACGTCCGCGGTGGCGGCGGCCGTGGCGGCCGGGGCCGAGCTCCCTGCCACCGTCGCGGCGACCGCGGCGGTGAGGACCGCTCTGCGGGACGGCTGTTCGGCTCTGCTCATGGGCGGAAGACCCCCAAGGTGTCGGCACGGCTGTGCGCCCACTATGGACGGAGGCGGGCACGCCTTCCAGCACTTCCGCCCGTGCCGCGCCCACCAATATGGGGCTGCGCCACCGGCGTGGGCGTGGCGGGCGGCGTCCCGGCCGTAGACTCTCGCGCCGAACCGATGCCCCTCCTCGCACCCCAGGACCCGCCATCCGCCAGCTCGCCACCCGGCTCCGCCGCTTGCCCCCGTCCTGCGGGCCGGTCCGTCTGATCGGTGTCGACGGGCACGCCGGTTCGGGGAAGTCGACGTTCGCCGGGAAGCTGGCCGAGGCGCTGGGGGGCGCGCCGGTGCTGCGCCTCGACGACATCGCCAGCCATGACGAGCTCTTCGCGTGGACCGGGCGCCTGCTGACCCAGGTGATCGAGCCCTTCGGCCGCGGCGAGAGCGCGCACTACGCCGCCTACGATTGGCGCGCCCACCGCTTCGGCCCGCTCCTGCCGCTCCCCGCCGACCCCCTCGTCCTGGTCGAGGGGGTCGGCGCGGGCCGCCGCGCCCTGCGGCCGTTTCTGGCGTGCCTGCTGTGGATGGATGTGCCGCCCGAGGAGGCCTGGGCGCGTGGACGGTCAAGGGACGGGGAAGAGCAGCGGGAGTTCTGGGACGGGTGGGTTCCGGCCGAAGTCCGCCATTTCGCCGAGGATCCGTCGCGACCGTACGCCGACCTGTTGGTGCGCCAGTTGAAGCAGGGGTACAAGGTGCTGCCGGGGCCTGTGGCAGAGCTTGGTCCGCACCAGGATGTCACCCACCGTGAGGAACCACCCGCGATGTGGTGAACCCGTGAAAGGCCTTGCACTCGAACTTCGCCAAGTGCTTCAACTCCGCTTGACCGACGGCCCGGACAGGACTTACGTTCTCAATGTGCGGCATTCGAAGCCGCCCTCAGACGCGAAGCCCCCGGTTGTTCCCCCGTGATCGGGGGCTTCGTTCTGTCCTCGGGCCGTTTTCGGCCCCACCATCCGGACGCGACGCGACACCATTCGCTCACCCTGGGTCACCGCGCCGTGTGCGCCCCGTCTGCTCCCACCTCGCCGAACGGTCGGTACGGCACCCTACGGCGGGCGACGCCCACGCAGGTACGATGCCCTCGGTGCGACCTGGACAGTTGCTGCGCGCACCTTGCAACTCCGGTCCGCGGCACAGCGGTTCGACCAAGGCAGCCGACGGGCGACGACTCGGCGGCATACCGACGGGGGCACGGTTTGTGGGGGACGTGATGGACTTCGGCACGCAGGGCCCCGAGGCCCCGGCCGACGCGGCCGACCTCGCCTGGCTGCGAGGCGTGGACGCCTACACGATGGGCGCCTATCCGCAGGCGGAGGAGGAGTTCCGCACCGCCGTGCGGATCGATCCCGGGATGGCCGACGGCTGGCTCGGGCTGCACGCGCTGCGCGTCGACACGACGACCGCGCTGCTGAGGATGTTCCGGCACCGCGAGCGCTTCGGCGAGCAGCGGACCCGGCACCGCCGCACGCTCAACTCCTGGTACTGGCTGGGCTGGTGGGTGCAGCCGGTGCTGGAGAGTGCGCGCGACCTGCTCCTCGCGCACGCCTCGCACTGGCTGGACGGCCGCCATGTGCCCGAGCTGGACCGGGCGCTCGCCGGGCTCCCGCCCGTCGACACCGACCACCAGGTCCGCTTCCTGCACGCCTGCCGCGCCTATCTGGTCAAGGACTGGGAGCAGCTGGTCCGGCACACCGACCCCCTGCTCGACGACACGCTGCTGGGCATCGAGGCGGGCCTGTTCGGCGGGATGGCCCGCGTGCGCCTGGAGATGTACGGGCAGGCCGAGCCGCTGCTCTCGGCGGCCCTGATGCGCTGCCGCAGCGAGCAGCCGCAGCGCAAGGAGCTGCGGTACTGGCTGGCCCGGGCCCACGAGGGCACCGGCCGCTCGGCGGCGGCCCTCCCCCTGTACCGGGCGGTGCACCGCGTCGACGCCGCCTTCATGGACACCTCCGCCCGGCTCGCCGCGATCGCCGAGGGCGACGGGTACGACGACACGGCCGACCTCGCGGCGATCACACTCACCGGGGTCGGGCAGGACGTGGTGGACGGGCCTGACGGCTTCGACCCGCTGTTCGGCACGGAGGGCCGGGACCTGAGGCTCGGCGAGCCCGCCGACCTGCCGCCCGTAGTCCCGCTGCCGCCGGTGACCGACCCCGCGGTGCGGGAGAAGAACCTCGTCCCCTCCGCGCTGCCGGCCGGGCCCACCGATCCCGTGTTGCTCGACGAGGCACTCGACGAGCTGGAGCGCATGGTGGGCCTGGAGCCGGTTAAACGCCAGGTCAAAGCCCTGTCCGCACAGCTCAACATGGCCCGGCTGCGGACGGGGCAGGGTCTTCCGGTCCAGCCGCCGAAACGGCATTTCGTCTTCTCCGGGCCCTCCGGCACCGGCAAGACGACGGTGGCTCGCATCCTCGGCCGCGTCTTCTACGCCCTCGGTCTGCTGGGCGGCGACCATCTCGTGGAGGCCCAGCGGGCCGACCTGGTCGGCGAATACCTCGGCCAGACGGCCGTGAAGGCCAACGAGCTGATCGACTCCGCCCTCGGTGGCGTGCTCTTCGTCGACGAGGCGTACTCCCTCTCCAACTCCGGTTACGGCAAGGGCGACGCCTACGGCGACGAGGCGTTGCAGGTACTGCTGAAGCGGGCCGAGGACAACCGGGACCACCTGGTGGTGATCCTGGCCGGCTATCCGGAGGGCATGGACCGTCTGCTCGCCGCGAACCCCGGGCTGTCGTCCCGCTTCACGACCCGCGTCGACTTCCCCTCCTACCGGCCGCTCGAACTCACCTCGATCGGCGAGGTGCTGGCCGCGGAGAACGGTGACGTGTGGGACGAGGAGGCCCTGGACGAGCTGCGCTCGATCGCCGGGCACGTCGTCGACCAGGGGTGGATCGACGAGCTGGGCAACGGGCGGTTCCTGCGGACCCTGTACGAGAAGAGCTGCGCGTACCGCGACCTGCGGCTGTCGACCTACCCGGGCACGCTGACCCGGGACGACCTGTCGACACTGCGGCTGCCGGACCTGATGCAGGCGTACGGCGAGGTGCTGTCGGGGCGGGGGCCGCAGGATCCGTCGGCGATGTGACGGACCCCGCGGCTCCCGCGGGTCGCGTCAGCTCGCCAGCGCCTGCTCCGGCTCGTCGCTCACCCTCGGCTCCGTCAGCCGGACCTCGGGAACCTCCCGGTGCGCGGGGTCCGTGACCTCGCCCACCAGCAGCTCCAGTACGTCCTCCAGCGCGACCAGGCCGAGCACCTTGCCGGACGCGTCGGCGACCTGCGCCAGGTGGGTCGCCGCCCGGCGCATCACCGTCAGCGCGTCGTCCAGCGGCAGTTCGGAGCGGAGCGTCGTCATCGGACGCCACACCTGCTGCGGCACCGCCCGCTCGGAGTCCTCCAGGTCGAGGACGTCCTTCACGTGGAGATAGCCCATGAAGGCGCCGTTCTCCGCGGCGACCGGGAAGCGGGAGTAGCCGGTGCGGGCGGTCAGCTCGACGATCTCGCCCGGGGTGACCGACGGGCTGACCGTGACCAGGGACTCGCGCTTCAGCAGGACGTCCGTCACCGGGCGGGAGCCCAGTTCCAGCGCGTCCTCCAGCCGCTCCTGCTCCTCGGGGGCGAGGAGGCCGGCCTGGCCGGAGTCCTCCAGCAGTCGGTTGAGCTGCTCGCTGGTGACGACGGCCTCGACCTCGTCCTTGGGCTCGACGTGGAAGAGCCGCAGGATGCCCTGGGCGCAGGCGCCGAGGGCCACAGTGATCGGCCGGCAGACGCGGGCGAAGGCGACCAGGCCGGGGCTGAGCCACAGCGCGGCCTTCTCCGGCGCCGCCATGGCGAGGTTCTTCGGCACCATCTCGCCGATGACCAGGTGGAAGAAGACCACCGCGGCCAGGGCTATGACATAGCCCAGGGGGTGGATCACGCCGTGCGGCAGATGGATCCACTCGAAGAGCGGCTCCAGCAGCCCCGCGACCGTCGGTTCGGCCACCGCGCCCAGGGTGAGGGAGCAGACGGTGATGCCGAACTGCGCCGCCGCCATCATCTGGGGCAGGCGCTCCAGGCCGTAGAGGACCTGGCGGGCCCGTGCCGTGCCCAGGGGTTCGATCTGGCTGCGGCGGACGGAGACGAGCGCGAACTCGGCGCCGACGAAGAAGCCGTTGGTGAGCACGAGCAGCGCGGCGAAGAGGAGTTGGAGGACGCTCATCGGGCGACCTCCACGACCACGCCGGTCCGCACCAGCCGCACCCGTTCGGCCCGGTAGTGACCGACCCGGCGCACCGAGAGCCGCCAGCCGGGCAGTTCGGCCCGGTCACCGACGGCCGGGATACGGCCGAGCAGGTCGGCGACGAGCCCGGCGACCGTCTCGTACGGGCCCTCGGGCACCTCCAGGCCTACGCGCTGGAGGGTGTCGACGCGGCAGCTGCCGTCGACGTCCCAGGCGGGCCTGCCCTCCTCGGGCGGGGCCGCGGCGAGTTCGGGCGTGTCCTGGCCGTCGTGCTCGTCGCGGACCTCGCCGACGATCTCCTCGACGATGTCCTCCAGGGTGATCACGCCGGCCGTGCCGCCGTACTCGTCGACGACGACGGCGATGGGCTGCTCGCTGCGCAGCCGGGCCAGCAGGGGCTGGACGGGCAGCGTCTCGGGGACCAGCAGCGCCGGGCGGGCGATCCGGACGACCGGGGTGCGCAGCCGGTCCTGGACGGGGACCGCCAGGGCGTCCTTGAGGTGGACCATGCCGACGATCTCGTCGATCTTCTCGCGGTAGACGGGAAACCGGGACAGGCCGGTGGCCCGGGTCAGGTTGACCACGTCCTCCGCGGTGGCCGACGACTGCAGGGCGCTGACCTTCACGCGCGGGGTCATGACGTGCTGCGCGGTCAGCTCGGCCAGCGACAGTGTCCGGACGAAGAGGTCGGCCGTGTCCTGTTCGAGGGCGCCGGCCTGGGCCGAGTGGCGGGCCAGGGAGACGAGTTCGCCGGGGGTGCGGGCGGACGCCAGCTCCTCGGTGGGCTCGACACCCAGGGCACGCACCAGACGGTTGGCGACGGTGTTGAGGGCCGAGATCACCGGCCGGAAGAGACGGGAGAAGGCGTGCTGCGGGCCCGCGACGAACCGCGCGACCTGCAAGGGCTTGGACACCGCCCAGTTCTTGGGCACGAGTTCGCCGACCACCATCTGCACGGCGGACGCCAGCAGCATGCCGACGACCACGGCGACACCGGAGACGGCGCCCTCGGGGATGCCGATCGCGGTGAACGGCCGGTGCAGCAGCTCCGCGAGCGCCGGCTCGGCGAGCATGCCGACGACGAGCGAGGTGATGGTGATGCCGAGCTGGGTGCCGGACAGCTGGAAGGACAGCTCCCTCAGCGACTCGACGACCGTACGGGCTCGTCTGTCGCCCTCGGCGGCGGCCTTTTCGGCCTCCGGGCGTTCGACCGTGACGAGGCCGAACTCGGCGGCGACGAAGAAGCCGTTGGCGAGGATGAGCAGGAACGCGGCTGCCAGGAGCAGCAAGGGGATGGTCATGATGCCGCCGCCTCCGAACCAGGTCGGGTGGGGGCGGCGCAGGTACTACAGGACGAACCGTCCATCGCCGGAGGGAGTCACTCCTCGGGTAGCAGGAACCCCTGTGCACCGGGCAGGGCACAACAGGGGCGGAGGCACAAGGGGAACGCCTCCGTCACCAGATTAATCAAGACAGGGGCTTTCGCGTCAGGGTGGACGGCCCCGAGTCAGCCCTGATCTTGCCCTGTGGACGCTTCGGGGTCCCGGAGGGACCGGGTTTCCACGAGTGCCCGCAGGGTGCGCGCGTCGGCGATGGCCTGCTGCTTGTTGATGCCCGGCTGGATGCCGAGCGCGGGCAGGCTGGTGCCGTCGCTGAGGTTGAGGAACACCCAGGGGTCGCCGGGGCGAAGGTTCACCTGGAGGATCTCCGCCCACTCCAGTCGCCGCCGACTGGCGATGTTCACCACGGTGACACCCGAGTCGTCGGCGACGACCCGCACGCGGGCGAGCTGGGCCAGCACCCAGAAGATGAGGGCGCCGGTGAGGACGAAGCTGAGCCGCTCCCCCGGGCCGAGCTGCTCCAGCAGCATCGCCACGGCGGAGATGACGAGGAGGATCACCACTCCGGCGGTGAGCAGCACCGCACGGGTCCGGCCCGGCCGGAAGGTGACGGGGAGGGTGGGAAGGTCGGACATGTTCGCGTGGATCTCTCGGGGCCTCAGAGGCGGCAGGCGTGGATGGCCGTGGTCAGGATGGCGCGGGCGCCGATGTCGTAGAGGTCGTCCATGATCCGCTGGGCCTCCTTGGCGGGGACCATGGCGCGGACGGCGACCCAGCCCTCGTTGTGCAGCGGGGAGACGGTCGGCGACTCCAGGCCCGGGGTCAGCGCGACGGCCTTCTCCAGCTGCTCCACGCGGCAGTCGTAGTCCATCATCACGTACGTCCGGGCGACCAGGACGCCCTGGAGGCGGCGCAGGAACTGCTGCACCTTCGGCTCGGCGGCCTCCTCGGTGTCCGCGCCGGTGCGGCGGATCACGACGGCCTCGGACTTCATGATGGGGTCGCCGAAGACCTCCAGGCCCGCGTTGCGCAGCGAGGTGCCGGTCTCGACGACGTCCGCGATGACCTCGGCGACGCCCAGCTCGATGGCCGTCTCGACGGCGCCGTCGAGGTGGACGACGGAGGCGTCGATGCCCTGCTCGGCCAGGTGCTTGGCGACGATGCCCTCGTAGGAGGTGGCGACCGTCTTGCCGTTGAGGTCCTCGACGCTGTTCGCGGTGCCCGGCTTGGTGGCGAAGCGGAAGGTGGAGCGGGCGAAGCCGAGCGGGAGGATCACCTCGGCGTTGGCGCCGGAGTCGATGAGCAGGTCGCGGCCGGTGACGCCGATGTCGAGCTTGCCGGAAGAGACGTAGATCGCGATGTCGCGGGGCCGGAGGTAGAAGAACTCCACCTCGTTCTCCGGGTCGACGATCCGCAGCTCCTTGGACTCCCGGCGCTGCTGGTAGCCGGCCTCATGCAGCATCTCCGCCGCAGGGCCTGACAGGGAACCCTTGTTGGGGACGGCGATGCGCAGCATGAGGTCGGCTTCCTTCGCGTGGAACATGAAAAAGGGGGCGGGTGTGTCTGGAAAAGGGTTCTACAGGTGGGCGTACACGTCGTCCAGCGAGATTCCGCGGGCGACCATCATCACCTGGACGTGGTAGAGCAGCTGCGAGATCTCCTCGGCGGCTGCCTCCTTGCCTTCGTACTCGGCCGCCATCCAGACCTCGGCGGCCTCTTCGACGACCTTCTTGCCGATGGCATGGACGCCCTTCCCGACCAGTTCGGCGGTACGGGAAGTAGTGGGGTCGCCGTTGGCGGCCTTCTGCTGGAGCTCGGCGAAGAGCTCCTCGAAAGTCTTCTTGGACATGGTGCTGCCCACCCTAGCCGTTCCGCCGGTGGGCCTACCGCCAGGGTTCGGATACTGAGCGGAGGGTGGCCGCGGTCGCCACGGCCGCCGTCACCGCCTCGTGTCCCTTGTCCTCGCGGGAGCCCTCGATGCCGGCCCGGTCCAGGGCCTGCTCCTCGGTGTCGCAGGTGAGGACGCCCATGCCGACGGGGACGCCGGTCTCGACGGAGACCTGGGTGAGGCCCTGAGCGACGCCCTGGCACACGTACTCGAAGTGCGGGGTGCCGCCGCGGATGACGACGCCGAGGGCGACGATCGCGTCGTAGCCCCGCCCGGCCAGCACCTTGGCGACGACCGGGAGCTCCCAGCTGCCGGGGACCCGCAGGAGGGTCGGCTCGTCGATGCCGAGGTCGTGCAGGGCGCGCAGGGCGCCGTCGACCAGACCGTCCATCACCTTCTCGTGCCACTGTGCCGCGATGACGGCGACCCGGAGGTCACCCACATTGCGTACGGACAGTTCCGGTGCACCCTTGCCGCTCACGTCTCTCCTCAGTGCTGTTCCTACTGGTCCTGCTGTTCCCACTGGTCCTGCTGGTCCTGCTGGTCCTGCTGGTCCTGCTGGTCCTGCTGGTCCTACTGGTTGCCGCAGGGGGACACGGGAGCCGCGTCCAGCCAGGGCAGGTCGTGTCCCATCCGGTCCCGCTTGGTGCGCAGGTAGCGGATGTTGTGCTCGCCCGCCTGCACGGGCATCGGCTCGCGCCTGGTGACCTCGATGCCGTGCCGGACGAGGGCGTCGGTCTTCTCGGGGTTGTTGGTCATCAGGCGCACGCTGTGCACGCCGAGGTCCTCGAGGATCTGCGCGCCGGCCCCGTAGTCGCGGGCGTCGGCGGGCAGGCCCAGCTCCAGGTTGGCGTCGAGCGTGTCGTGACCCTGCTCCTGGAGCTCGTACGCGCGCAGCTTGGACAGCAGGCCGATGCCCCGGCCCTCGTGTCCGCGCAGGTAGACGACCACGCCCCGGCCCTCGCTCTGGATGCGCTCCAGGGAGGCGTCGAGCTGGGGGCCGCAGTCGCAGCGCTGGGAGGCGAAGATGTCGCCGGTGAGGCATTCGGAGTGCACCCGGACCAGGACGTCCTCGCCGTCGCCGATCTCGCCGTGGACGAGGGCGACGTGCTCGACGCCGTCGACGGTGGAGCGGTAGCCGTACGCGGTGAAGGTGCCGTGGACCGTGGGCAGCCGGGTCTCGGCCTCGCGCCGGACGGTGGGCTCGGCGGAGCGGCGGTAGGCGATCAGGTCCTCGATGGAGATGATCGTCAGGCCGTGCTTGCGGGCGAACGGGATCAGTTCGGGCAGCCGGAGCATCCGGCCGTCCTCACCGGCGATCTCGACGATCGCGCCGGCCGGGCGCAGGCCCGCGAGGCGGGCGAGGTCGACGGCGGCCTCGGTGTGGCCGTTGCGGGTCAGGACACCACCGGGCTTGGCGCGCAGCGGGAAGACGTGCCCGGGCCGGACGAAGTCGTCGGCCTGTGCCTCGCCGCTCGCCAGGAGCTGGAGGGTGGTGGCGCGGTCGGCGGCGGAGATGCCGGTGGTGACGCCGTGGGCGGCGGAGGCGTCGACGGAGACCGTGAACGCCGTCTTCATCGACTCGGTGTTGTCCTCGACCATCTGCGGGAGCTTCAGCCGCTCCAGTTCGTCGCCCTCCATGGGGGCGCAGATCAGGCCACGGCACTCGCTCATCATGAAGGCGACGATCTCGGGCGTGGCCTTCTCGGCGGCGACGACGAGGTCGCCCTCGTTCTCGCGGTCCTCGTCGTCGACGACCACGATGGGGCGGCCGGCCGCGATGTCGGCGATGGCCTGCTCGACGGGGTCGAGGGAGAAGTCCTCGATGCCTTCCGTGCTGTAGAGGATCGGTGCCGTGCTCATGCCGGCGCTCCTTCCAGAGCGGGTTGCGAAGCCTTGCGGGAGCGCAGCCACCAGTCGCGCATGCCCCACAGGACCAGCGCGCCGTAGATGACGTAGACGAAGCCGGAGAAGGCGTAGCCGTTGGCGAAGTTGAGGGGGACGCCGACGACGTCGACGAGGAGCCAGGCGATCCAGAACTCGACCATGCCGCGCGCCTGGGCGTACATGGCGACGATGGTGCCGACGAAGATGTAGGCGTCCGGCCAGGGGTCCCAGGACAGGGACGGGTTGGCCTTGAAGAGCAGGGCGACGGCGACCGTGCCGACGGCGGCGGCGCCGACCATGGCCGCGCGCTCGGGCCAGGTGGCGAAGCGGGGGGTGATCTGGCCGTCCTGGGAGCGCCCCTTGCTCCGGTTCCACTGCCACCAGCCGTACAGGGCGACGACCATGACGACGACCTGCTTGCCCGCGCTGCCCGTCAGGTGGCCGTAGAAGGCGCCGAAGAGGACGAGTCCGGAGAGGAACTGCACCGGCCAGGTCCACAGGGAGCGCCGCCAGCCGAGGGCCAGGGTGATCAGGCCGAGGATGTTGCCGATCATGTCCGACCAGAGGATGTGCTGGTCGAACATGACGAAGGCCTCGGAGTTCAGCGAGTTCACTGCGCCGCCCCCTGAGTGGTGGTCAGCAGGCGCTCGACGTACTTGGCGACGATGTCCACCTCGAGGTTGACCGGGTCGCCGGGCTGCTTGAGGCCGAGCGTGGTCAGGGCGAGCGTGGTGGGGATGAGGCTGACGGTGAAGTGGTCGGGGCCGGCGTCCACGACGGTGAGGCTGATGCCGTCGACGGTGATGGAGCCCTTCTCCACGACGTACCGGGCGAGGTCGGCGGGGAGCGAGATCTTGATGATCTCCCAGTTCTCGGAGGGCCTGCGCTCCAACACCGCGCCGGTGCCGTCGACATGGCCCTGCACGATGTGCCCGCCCAGGCGTGAGCCGACGGCGGTGGGGCGTTCGAGGTTGACGCGGGAGCCGACGCCGAGGGCGCCGAGGCTGGAGCGGTTCAGGGTCTCCGCCATGACGTCGGCGGTGAACTCGTCGCCCTCGTGTTCGACGACGGTGAGACAGACCCCGTTCACGGCGATGGAGTCGCCGTGCTTCGCGCCGTCGGTCACGACGGGGCCGCGCAGCCGGAAGCGGGAGGCGTCGCCGAGGTTCTCGACGGCGGTGACCTCACCCAGCTCTTCGACGATTCCGGTGAACACTTCCCGGGTCCTCCTGCCTCTTCGGGCACGGACTCCGGGGCCTGTCGATGACGACAGCTTGTACGGGCAACGGCACCGAGGGCGACGCCGGACAGACTCGTCCGCGGACGAGTATGTATACGGCGGCGCGCACGAATGCCCGCCCGCCGCGCACTGCCTCCCATCCGGACTTTAACCGTCGGTCCAGGAATTTCACCTGGTCAACCGGCCGCTGGAAGCGACCGGGTCGCGGACTGTAACCGCCGGTTCGGACTTTCACCGACCCCGGAGTGCGCTGCTTTTAGGTACAGGGTCAGTGTGCCACGGCCGACAGTGGTCCATACAGGTGAACGGTGTGGAGTGGCTCACAGGTCGTCAGTCCCGGATCGAGCCGGGCCCGATCCCGGGCCGGCCCCCACACCATTGACGTGTTGGTCTAGTCCTTTCTAGGGTCTGCGGTGTGCGGCCCGGTGGCGGTGACGACGGCCCTTGCCCGCCGCCGGGTCTCCTCGATCCGGCCGGTCGGGGGTTCTGGCAGGGTGATCACATGACGACCGCGAGCGCCGACGAGTTCGAGGCCCACCGCTCCCGGCTGTTCGGGCTGGCCTACCGGATGCTGGGCTCGGCCCACGAGGCCGAGGACGCGGTCCAGGACGCCTACCTGCGGTTCAGCGGGGCCGACCGCGCGGACATCACGTATCCGGCGGCCTGGCTGGCGAAGACCGTCACCAACCTCTGTCTGAGCCGGCTGACCTCGGCCCGGGCGCGGCGCGAGAGCTACGTCGGGACGTGGCTGCCGGAGCCGGTCCTCACCTCGGACGGCGCGCTCGGCCCCCTGGAGTCGGCGGAGCAGCGCGACGCGGTGTCGCTCGCGATGCTGGTGCTGCTGGAGCGGCTCACGCCCACGGAACGGGCGGTGTACGTGCTGCGGGCGGCGTTCGCGTACGGGTACCGGGAGATCGCCGAGGTGCTCGACCTGAGCGAGGCCAACTGCCGCCAGCTGTACCGGCGGGCCGAACAGCGGCTGACGGCGGCGGAGCGGCGCTTCGAGGCGGCTCCCGCGCGGCAGGAGGAGCTGGTGGCCTCGTTCGTCACGGCCGCGCGGGACGGGGACCTCGCCACGCTGGAGCAGGTGCTCGCGGCCGACGTCACCTGGTGGAGCGACGGCGGAGGCCGGGTCACCGCGGCCCTGCGGCCGATCGAGGGACGCGAGAAGGTCCTGCGCTTCCTGGCCGGCGCGTTCCGGGGTTTCGCGGCCGGTCTCACCTTCACGGCCACCGAACTCAACGGCGCGCCGGGCCTGCTCGTCCGGGACGGCGACGCCCTGGTGGCCACGCTCGGGTTCGACTACCGCGACGGGGAGGTCAGGGGCGTGCGGGCGGTACTGAATCCTGACAAGCTGGACTTCGTCGAGCGTCAGCTCGGGCGGGCGTAGCAAGGACTGTCACATCTGGCGGGGGCTGTTCGGTCTCAGTCGGCGGAGGGCGTTCCGGCCGGGGGCGTCCGGTGTCCGAAGGAGCTGAACAGCATGACCACGATCCTGGTGACCGGCGGCAGTGGGACCCTCGGGCGGCTCGTCACCGAGCGGCTGCGGGCGGACGGGCACGAGGTGCGGGTGCTGAGCCGGCACACCGAACCGTACGCCGTCGACCTGCGGGAGGGCGGTGCCGGGCTGGACGCGGCCGTCGCGGGCGTGGACACGATCGTGCACTGCGCGAGCACGCCGCGCGGGGGTGACGAGCAGGCGGCCGCGAACCTGATCGCCGCGGCCCGCGAGGCCGGGGTGAGGCACCTCGTCTACATCTCGATCGTCGGGGTGGACCGGGTGCCGTTCGGCTACTACAGGGCGAAGCTCGCCGTGGAGCGGCTGGTGCAGGAGTCGGGGCTGGGCTGGACCGTGCTGCGGGCGACCCAGTTCCACGACCTGCTGGTCCAGGTGTTCGGGACGCTGGCCAAGGTGCCGGTGATGGTCCTGCCGGCCGGGGTGAGCGACCAGCCGGTGGAGGTGGCGGAGGTCGCGGACCGGCTCGCGGCGCTGGCGGCGGGCGCGCCGGCGGGGCGGGTGGACGACATGGCCGGGCCCGAGGTGCGCACGTTCGAGTCGCTGGCCCGAGCGTTCCTGAAGGCGCGCGGCAGGAGACGGGCGGTGGTGAACGTCCCGCTGTGGGGCGCCGCCTACCGGGGCTTTCGCGCCGGCGGTCACCTGGCGCCGGAACGTGCCGTGGGGAAAGGGACGTTCGAGGAGTACCTGACGAAGCACATCAGGCACTGACCCGCCCCACACTCTTGCGGGCCGCTCGCCGGCGCGTGCCCCGAACCCTGCGGGCCGCCGACCTGTGCGGGCCGAGAGGTTCCGGTCCCTCGCTCGCACATCCCGAGAGGTTCCGGTCCCCTCGCCGGCGTGCGCCGGCCCCCGCCGGCCGGCGCGGGCCGACAGACTCCGACCGTTCACCGCCGCGCCCCACACCGACGCCCCCCAACAGGCTTCAGCCCCTTCACCGAAGCACCCGGAACGGCTCCAGTCCCCTCGCTAGCGCGTCCCGAACAGTTGCTCCTGGGCGGACTCGCGGGCCGTCAGGAGCGCGCCGCGCAGGACCGCACCGCCGCCGAGGGCGCTGGGGCGGACCTCCGTGGGGAGGGGCGCCATACGGCGGAGCCGCTGGGCCACCCGGCTCGCGAGCACCTCGCCGCCGGCCTGTCCGACCTCGCCGCCGAGGACCACGCAGCCGGGGTCCAGGACGGCGACCACGGAGGCGACACCAAGGGCGAGTCGGTCGGCGAGAGCGTCGAGGAAGCGGTCGGCGGCACCGCCGGGAGCAGACGGCACCGCCTCCCGCACCAGCGCCGCCGCCACCGGCTCGGCGGAGTGCGCGCCGACCGCCGTCAGGCCGTGCTCCACCGCCAGTGCGGCGATCGCGGCCGAGCCGGCCAGGGAGTGGAAGCCGCCCTCGCAGTCCGTCGCCGAGGGCAGGCTGTTGGTGCCGGGGACCGGCAGGAAGCCGATCTCGCCGGTGCCGCCGGAGGCTCCGCGGCGCAGGACGCCGTCCAGGACCACGGCCGCGCCGATGCCGTGGCCCAGCCACAGCAGGACGAAGGTGTCGCGGTCCCGGGCGGCGCCCTCGCGCTGTTCGGCAAGTGCGGCGAGGTTGGTCTCGTTCTCGACGTGCGCGTGGGCGTGCGGGAACCGTTCCTGGAGGGCGGCCACCAGGCGGCGGTGCCACTCGGGCAGGCCGCCGGAGTCGCGGAGTTCACCGCCCGCCGGGTCGATCAGGCCGGGCGCGCCGATGCCGAGGGTGTGCAGCCGGTCGGCCCCGGCCTCCTTCGCCGTCCGCTCGACCAGCGTGACCGCCTGCTCCACGGCCGTCCCGGTGCCGGTGTCCCCGCCGATCGGCACGAACGCCTCGGCGAGCACCCGGCCGACGAGGTCGGAGACGAGCACTCCGACCCCCTCGGTGCGCACGTCCAGCGCGGCCAGGTGGGCGCGGTCGGCGACGATGCCGTAGAGCCTGGCGTTGGGCCCGCGGCGCTGCTCGCCCGCCTCGCCGACGACCTCGATCAGGCCAGAAAGGGTGAGGCGTTCGACGAGGTCGGCGACCGTGGGCCGGGACAGGCCGGTGAGCTGCTTCAACTGCCCTGCCGTCAACGGGCCTTCGTGTTGCAACAGCCGCAGGGCGAGCCGGTCGTTGATGGCCCGGGCGGTGCTCGGGGATGCGGGCATGGCGGGAATCCTCCCACGGTGGTCGAGGGCTCCTGGCGGCGGTCGAAGCGCCCTCTATTTATCAGGCAGGGTTCCTGATAGTTTACGACGGCATCGCGACGGCGCGGCGCTGGAGCCGGGAGGGACGGGGAGAATGGTCGGAGTGGGCGAAGTGATCCACGCACCGACGGAGGTACGGCGCGCCCGGTACGCCGTGGCGGCCGTGTTCACCGTGCACGGCGCGGTCACCGGCTCGTTCGCCACCCGCGTGCCGTGGATCCAGGACCACGCCGGCGTGTCCACCGGCCAGCTCGGGTTCGCGCTCGCCTTCACGGCGTTCGGGGCCGCCTGCGCGATGCCGCTGGCCGGCTCGGTCACCCACCGTTTCGGCAGCCGCGCGGCCCTGCGCGGGCTGCTCGCCCTGTGGACGCTGTCGCTTACGCTGCCCGCCCTCGCCCCGAACCTGTTCACCCTGTGCCTGGCGATGTTCGCCTACGGCGCCGCCGCGGGCATGGCCGACGTCGCGATGAACGCGCTCGGCGTGGAGGTGGAGCGGCTGCTGGGCAGGTCGATCATGTCGGGGCTGCACGGCATGTGGAGCGCGGGCGCCCTGATCGGCTCGGCCGGCGGGACGCTCGCCGCGCACCTGGGGTCGGACGCGCGCGTGCACCACGCGCTGGCGGCGGCCGTCCTGACCGTCCTCGGTCTGCTGGTCTGCCGCTGGGTGCTGGACCTGCGGCCGGCCGAGGACGAGGAGCCGCCCCCGCGGTTCGCGCTACCGCCCCGCTCGGCGCTGCTGATCGGCGCGGTCGGGTTCTGCGCGGTGTTCGCGGAGGGCGCGAGCCTGGACTGGTCGGCGGTGTACCTGCGCGACCGGCTCGACTCGTCGGCCGGCCTGGCGGCGGCCTGCACGACCGGCTTCATGTTCACGATGGCGGTGGCCCGGATCGCGGGCGACGCGGTGGTGAACCGGTTCGGCGCGGTGCGTACCGTGCGGGCAGGCGGTGTCCTCGCCGCACTGGGCGGGCTGCTGATCGTCGTCGCGGGGCACCCGGTGGTGGCGATCGGCGGGTTCGGACTGATGGGGCTGGGCATCGCGGTCGTCGTGCCGCTGTGCTTCGCCGCGGCCGGGCACAGCGGGCCGAACCCGAGCCAGGCCATCGCGGGCGTCGCGACGATCACGTACACCTCCGGGCTGATCGCCCCGAGCCTGATCGGCGGGGTGGCGCAGGCGACCAGCCTGATGGTGTCGTTCTGTGTGGTGACGGTGCTGGCCTGCGGCCTCGCGGTGTTCGCGGGTGTGCTGCGCGGCGGTGGGCGGACGGGCGCGAAGGTCAGTCCGCAGGCCGCAGCAGTGCCCGACCCGCGGCCCTGAAGGCGTCGCTCCACGGCGTGGGGCGCAGGGTGCCCGCGTCGAGGCGCACCAGGACGCGGGTGCCCCGCGCGTACGTGGTGGCGCCTTCCGCCGAGCAGAACCGGAAGCCGTACGTCAGGCCCGTGGTGCCCAGCCGGTCCAGCCAGAGGTGGACGGCGTAGGCGCCGGTGCGGGTCACCGGGGCCTCGTAGCCGATCAGCAGTTCCTTCACCACGTTGCAGGCGTCCCCGGCGCTCGCCCAGTCGCCCTCGAAGCGCACCCCGTTGGCCTGCCAGAACTCCGTCCAGGCCCGCTCGACGAGCAGCGGGTAGCGGGCGTTGTGCAGCATGCCGAGCGCGTCCAGGTCGTCGAAGTGGACGGTGACGGGGATCAGCCGGCCGTAGGACAGAGCGGGGGCGGTCGGGGCTTCGGCGGTCACGGGCGGGGCTCCCTTACATGTACGGGACAACGACCCCCATCCTACGCGTTGACTAAGCGGTCGCTCACCCTCTGGTTTCACGGGAGTGCTCCGGACATCCGCATCCCCGACGAAAGCGAACCCGCTCCATGGATCTTGGCGTCCGCTGGAAACTGCACGGCGGCGGACGCACCCCGGCGCCCGGGGCGGTGGTCCGCCCCGGCGAGCGGCTCTCCTGGCCCCGCACGGCCGGGCTCGGCGCCCAGCACGTGGTGGCGATGTTCGGGGGGAGTTTCGTGGTGCCCGTTTTGATGGGTCTGGACCCCAACCTCGCCGTCATGATGTCCGGCGTCGCGACCGTGATCTTCCTGCTCGCGACCCGCGGCCGGATGCCCAGCCACCTCGGGTGCCCCCTGTCCTTCGTGGGCGTGGCCGCGGTCATCCGGGCGCAGGGCGGGACGAGCGCCACGGTCACCGGCGCGGTGTTCGTGGTCGGAGCCGCGCTGTTCGTCCTCGGGCCGGCCGTGCGGCGGTTCGGGGCGCGGATCATCCACGCCCCGATGCCGCCGATCGTGACGGGCGCGGTCGTGATGCTGATCGGATTCAGCCGCGCGCAGGTCACGGCCACCGCCTACTGGCCTCAGGACCAGTGGACGGCCCTGCTGGTCATGGCGTTCACCGGTCTGGCGGTGGTCCAGTCGAGGACCTGGGACTCGGTGTGGCGGTAGAGGCTCGTGGACACGGCGGCCGCCCGCGGTTTCGTGGTGGTGGCACGGCCGGGCGGTGGCGTCGGCCTCGCGGGCGAGGGAGAAGCGGACGGGGACGGCGAAGGCGGGGGCGAGGGGGACAGGAGCGTCGCGCTCGCCTCCGGGCGGGCCCGGTCGGTGCGGCGTCCGTCGTCGCCGTCGTCCCGGTCGGCGAGCGCGCTCAGCGTCCCGGTCGGCGAGCGCGCTCAGCGTCCCGGACGGCGAGCGCGCTCAGCGTCCCGGACGGCGAGCGCGCTCAGCGTCCCGGACGGCGAGCGCGCTCAGCGTCCCGGACGGCGAGCGCGCTCAGCGTCCCGGACGGCGAGCGCGCTCAGCGTCCCGGACGGCGAGCGCGCTCAGCGTCCCGGACGGCGAGCGCGCTCAGCGTCCCGGTCGCGGCGCCCAGGGCGACCACGACCGAGACGACGGCGACCATGACACCGCGCCGGTCGGCCCGCCGCTCACGTAAGCCTGGCACCGTGCTGTTCCCCCTCCCGCGTGACGGGCCCGTTCCCCCGTTCCGGGGAAGCGTCGGGCCCGCCGACACGCGGGCCGGCCCAGGACTGCGAACCTGCCCCCATGCCGCAAACGGAACAGTTCACCGCTCCCTTCGGGACAGGCGTCGAGACGGGCGTAGACACGGTCGGCACGAGCGTCGACGACGTGCTCGCGCGGATGCGCGCCCTCGACGCGGCCCTGCCTCCCCGGGACGGGGTCGCGGTCTTCAACCGCGTCTACCTCGCGGTGACCCGGGAGGTGGACCGGCGCATCGACACCGGCCGGTTCCCGGACGCGCGGGCCGCCGTCACACTGGACGTACGGTTCGCGGAGCGCTACCTGGACGCGGTGGAACCGGTGCCGGCCGACCGGCGTCCACCGGCCTGCTGGCGCCCGCTGCTGCAGTTCCGCCGCCATCCCGGCGTACGTCCCCTGCAGTTCGCGTTCGCGGGCATCAACGCGCACATCGGGCACGACCTCGCGCTCGCCGTCGTGGACGCCTGTCGTAGCCTCGGCTGCGAACCGGCCGAGCTGGAGGACGAGTTCGACCGCGTGGGCGATCTCCTCGTCTCGCTGGAGGAACGCATCCGCGAGGAGCTGATGCCGGGCCCCGACCTGTTGCAGATCGCCGACCCCCTCACCCACCTGCTCGGCTCCTGGAGCCTGGAACGCGCCCGGGAGGCCGCCTGGACGGCGGCCCGGGCGCTGTGGGCCCTGCGCCGGCTCCCCGACGTCGCCGAGGAGTTCACCGTGCGGCTCGACACGGCCGTCGGCTTCGCGGGCCGCATGATGCTCACCCCGATGCGCGACCTCATGCGGTGAGCCTCGGGCTGTGCGGACTCAGTCCTCCGGGAGTTCCACCGGCGCGATCTCGTCGTACACGTCACCCGGGCCCGGGTTGGTCGCGTCGGTCGTCCCGCCGAAGTGGTGCATGACGCCCCAGACCGCGTTCAGCGCGGTCTGGACGGCGCCCTCGGCCCAGCCGGCCGTCCAGGAGATGTCGTCGCCGGCGAGGAAGACGCCCCGCTTGTCCTCGGGCAGCCGGTCCTGCATGAAGTGCGTGAACAGGCGCCGCTGGTAGCGGTAGTGGCCGGGCAGGTTGGCCTTGAACGCGCCCATGAAGTAGGGCTCGTTCTCCCAGGAGACCGTCACCGGGTTGCCGATGATGTGCTTCCTGATGTCGACGTTCGGGTAGATCTCGCCGAGCGACTTCAGCATGACCTCCATCCGCTCGTTCGCGGACAGCGGCAGCCACTTCAGGCTGTCGTCGCACCAGGTGTACGAGAGGCAGATGACGGCGGGCTTGTCCGGGCCGTCGTCGAGGAGGTAGGTGCCGCGCGTCATACGGTCGGTGAGCGTCATCGACATGACGTCCCGGCCGGTCGGGTTTCCCCTGTCGTCGACGGCCTTGTCCAGCCAGAACGGCCGGTCGACCGGCACGAAGAGCTTGCTGGACTCCATGTAGTGGGTGCGCTCGATGGCGGTCCAGTGGTCGATCGGGAAGAGCGAGTCGTCGCAGTCGATCTTCGACAGCAGCATCCAGGACTGGGCGGTGAAGACCGCCGCCCGGTAGGTGCGGATGTCGCCGTTCGCGTCCGTCACGGTGATCCGGTTGCCCGCGGTGCGGTGCAGCCGGGTCACGGCCGGGCGGGGCTCGCCGCCCTCGTGCAGGCTCGCGAGCGAGGTCCCGTACGGCCATTGGACGATCTTCTCCGGCTCGCGCTCCCAGAGCCGCAGCGGCAGCTGCTGGGAGCCGCCGACGATGCCGCGGTGGTGGTCGTCGGCCTCGGTGTAGACGACGCGCAGGATCTCCAGGATGGAGTTGGGGAAGTCGGTGTCCCAGCCGCCGGTGCCGAAGCCGACCTGGCCGAAGATCTCGCGGTGCCGGAAGGACCTGAACGCCTCGGAGTCGCAGAGGAAGCCGTAGAACGTCTGGTTGTCGAGCTTCTCGACGAGCTTCGCCCAGATCTCGCGGATGCGCGGCACGTCCCGCTCGCGCATCGCGCGGTTCATGTCGGAGAAGTCGGCGCCTTCCTCGAGGCACCTGTTCCAGGCGGCGGCGACATCGCGGTAGACCTGCGGGAGGTCCTCGGCCGTCTCGGCGTAGTGCGACTCGCCCTTGAGGTCGACGACCGTCGAAGGGGTCGCCTCGGCAAGGGGGTTGGGGAAGGGCCGGGTCTGAAGGCCCACCAGGTCGATGTAGTGCTGGAGGGCCGTGGAGGACGGAGGGAAGCGCATCGCGCCCATCTCGGCGGTGAGGGAGGGGTCGCAGCCGTCGAAGCCGACGGTGCGCAGCCTGCCGCCGATCCGGTCGGCCTCGTAGACGACCGGCTTGAGGCCCATCTTCATCAGCTCGTACGCGGCCACGATGCCGGACAGTCCGCCGCCGATGACGGCGACCTCGGTGCCGTGCTCGGTCGCGGGGATCTGGCCGAGCCCCGCCGGGTGGGCGAGGAAGTCGTCGTACGCGTACGGGAAGTCCGGGCCGAACATGGTGATCGGCGGCTGCTGCTCGTCTGCGTGCTCGACGGCGTTGGGCACGGTGGACGTCATGGGGTACGGACTCCTAGCGCGAAAAAAGTACGAGGGTGTGGGATGTCAGACCAGGGACCCGTAGAGGCCGGGGCGGCGGTCCTTCAGGTACGGGTTCGCCTCGCGGGAGGCGGCGAGGGCGACCGGGTCGGCGTCGGCGAAGAGCAGTTCCTCGCCGCGTCCGGCGCGCGCCCGGGCGACGCCGTCCGGACCGGCCAGGGTGGAGAGCCCGACGAACTCGAACTCCCCTTCCCGGCCGACCCGGTTGACGTACGCGACGTACATCTGGTTCTCGAAGGCGCGCACCGGGATCACCGACTCGGCGACGAACTGGAAGGGGTGCATCTGCGCGGTCGGCACGAGAAGGAGGTCGGTGCCGGCGAGGGCGTGGGCGCGGACGTTCTCCGGGAACTCGACGTCGTAGCAGATCATGAGGCCGACGGTGAGGCCGTTCAGCTCGGCCTGGACGACGGGCCGGTCGCCGGGCGTGAAGTGGTCGTGCTCGAAGCAGCCGAAGAGATGGGTCTTGCGGTAGTCGGCGAGCCGGGTGCCGTCGGCGGAGACGATCTGGGCCGCGTTGTACACCGTCTCGCCGTCGCGCTCCGGGTAGCCGTACGCGATCGCGAGTCCGTGCCGGGTGGCGATCTGGGCGATCGCGTCCGCGAAGTCCCCGTCGGCGGGCTCGGCGAGGCGGGCGATGTCGTCGCCGATCGCGTACCCGGTGAGGAACATCTCCGGCGCGACCAGGAGCCCGGCGCCCGCGGCGGCGGCCCGGTCCGCGGCCTCGTCGAGGACCTTGAGGTTCTCGACGACGGAGCCGGGGCGGCCGGAGCTCTGGAGCAGGGCGGTGCGCATGCGTGATCCTCACCGGTACGAGGGGGTTCGGGGGGCCGTTCGGGGGGCCGTTCGGGGGGCCGTTCGGGGGGCCGTTCGGGGGGCCGTTCGGGGGCCAGATAGACGGTACGGTCGGCCGCGCGGACCGGACAAGAAGGAGCCGTTGCGCGCCGGTGAGCGGATCGTTGCGTGCGTCGGGGGTGGGGCGGCGATTCGTTGCGTACCCTCACTCCCGCCTTCCCCCGGCCACCACCAGCGCCGTCACCAGGTACGGCACGGCGCACAGCGCGAAGACGGCGCCGTGGGAGAACGTCGACCCCAGGGCGCCGTACGCGCCGTACACCCCGATGGTCACCACCTCCGTACCCAGGCTCGCGACCGAGGTGAGGGTGGCCCGGCCGGTGCCCTCGATGCGCTGCTGGAGACGGACGTCGACGAGCACGGTCGCCAGCTGGAAGCCGCCGAAGGCGAGGGCGACGAGGGCGATCCCGGCGGGGGTCCCACAGGTCGCGCCGGCGGCGAGGGCCACCGCGGAGGCGGCGAGCACCGCGGCGAATCCCCTGCGGCCCAGGCGTTCGGCGGCCCCGGACAGCAGGCTTCCGGCGGTGACGCCGGCCCAGATCGGCAGGAGCAGGTAGGGGACGGTCGCCTCCGGCACGCCGGTCTCCCTGACCAGCAGGGACGTGTACTCGTCGAGAGCGCCCCAGACCGCGGCGACGGCAGGAACGAGCAGCAGCGCGCCACGGACGGAACGGTCACGTCGGGCGTCGGCGAGTCCGCCGCGCAAGGTCGCGGCCCAGCCGTCGTCGCCCCCGGCGTCCGGGGTCCGGTGCTCCGGGAAGCGGGTCGCCGTCGCGGCGCAGAGCAGACAGGCCAGCACGCTGGCCGCGCCGACGGCCGGGTATCCGCCCGCCGCGAAGACCGGCCCGGCCAGGCCCATCGCCGACATGACGGCCACCTGGCCCAGTGCGTGCGCGCGGCCCATCACCTTGGCGTACCGGTCCGCCGCGCCGGCCCGGTCCAGTTCCTCGTACACCAGCGCCTCCAGCGCGCCGGAGCCCAGCGCGCCGCGCGCACCCCACAGGACGAAGCCGGCCGCGAAGGCCCAGTACGACGGGACGAGCACCCACAGCGCGAAGCCGGCCGCGCCCAGCAGCGGGCCGATCCACAGCAGCAGCCGTCGCGAGACGGCGTCGGCCCAGGCGCCGGAGGGGACCTCCAGCAGGACGCCGGTCAGCGACCACAGGACGAAGAGGGAGGAGATCTGCCCGACCGAGAGGCCGCTGTCCGCGAACAGCAGCGCGTAGACCGGGTAGAGCAGCACGAATTCGTCGAGGAACGCGTACGCGTACAGCGTCGCGGTCAGTCGACGGGTGTCGGGGCCGTTCGTGGATCAATGTCGCCAAGTCATGCCACCGATGGTAGACATCGGACGCCCCGCCGCCCAGCGAATTCCGCGGTGAGCACGAACGCGGAGTGCGCGCAGGGCGCCGTCATCGGAGGTCGGAGGTAGGAGGTCCTCATGGACATCACCGCACTGCCGTATGTCGACGAACACGCGACGGTCGTCTCGGCGGAGGCCGACGCCGTGTGGTGCGGCATCGGCCACGCCCTGGACGGCTCCTTCACACCCGGCTACGCACACCTTGTGGGCTGCGCCGACCGTACGGCGTCCGGACCCCGTCCTCTGGCCGAGGGCTCGACGGTGCCCGGCTTCCGGGTGGCCGGGGCGGAGCCGGGCCGGGAGCTGGTCCTCGTGGGGCGTCACCGCTTCTCGACGTACGCCCTGGTCTTCCGCCTCGAGGAAGCCGGTCCGGGCCGCACCCGGCTGCGGGCCGAGACCCGGGCCAGGTTCCCCGGCCCGGCCGGCGGCCTCTACCGGCTGCTCGTCATCCGCACGGGCGGGCACGCCGTCCTCACGGGCCGACTTCTGACGGCGATCGGCCGCCAGGCCGAACAGGTCAGGTCGGCGAACCCGAGGAAAAACGCCTGAGCAGCGGCGAGAGCACCAGCACGGACTTCGTCCGTTCCACGAAGGGCTCCCCCGCGATGCGTTCCAGGACGCGTTCGAAGTGGCGCATGTCGGCGGCGAAGACCTGGGCGACGGCGTCCGCGTCCCCGGTGACGGTGGACGCGGCCACCACCTCCTGATAGCGCTCCAGGCCCCGTTGGATGGTCTCGGGGGAGGTGTTGCGCCGGCAGTAGATCTCGACGAACCCCTCGGTCTCCCAGCCGAGGGCCGCCGGGTCGACCCGTACGGTGAAGCCGGTGATGGCTCCGGTGGCACGCAGCCGGTCCACGCGGCGTTTCACGGCGGGCGCGGACAGGCCGACCAGTTGCCCGATGTCCGCGTAGGAGCGGCGGGCGTCCTCGGCGAGGGCGTGCACGATGCGTTCGTCGAGATCGTTCAGCACAGTGGGTTGATCACTTCTCAGATGGTGCGGGCGCTGCGAGTCGGGAGCGGCGGTGGCCGTAGAGGAAGTAGAACACGAGCCCGACCGCCATCCAGACTCCGAAGACCACCCAGGTGACGGCCGAAAGGCTGCCCATCATCCAGACGCAGAAGCCGAGTCCCAGGGCGGGGAGAATCGGGGAGAGCGGGACGCGGAAGGTGCGGGGCATCTCCGGACGGGTCCGGCGCAGCACCACGACCGCGATGTTGACCAGCGCGAAGGCGAACAGCGTGCCGATGCTGGTGGCGTCGGCGAGCTGTCCCAGCGGGATCGCGGCGGCCAGCACACCGCAGAACAGCGACACGATCACCGTGTTCGCGCGGGGCGTGCCGGTCTTCGGGTGGACGCGGGAGAACACCTTGGGCACCAGCCCGTCCCGGGACATCGCGAAGAGGATGCGGGTCTGGCCGTACAGCACGGTGAGGACGACGCTCGCGATGGCGATGACGGCGCAGAAGGCGAGGAGGGTCCCCCAGAAGGACTGGCCTGTCACCTCGCGCATGATCTGCGCGAGCGCTGCCTCGGAGTCGCCGAACCGCCGCCAGGGCTTGGCGCCCACGGCGACGGCGGCGACGAGGACGTACAGCGCCGTCACGATGACGAGGGACAGCATGATCGCGCGGGGCAGGTCGCGCTGCGCGTTCTTCGCCTCCTCGCCGGCGGTGGAGGCGGCGTCGAAGCCGATGTACGAGAAGAAGAGGGTCGCGCCGGCCGCGCTGACGCCCGCCATGCCCAGCGGCATGAAGTTCTCGTAGTTGCCGGAGCGGAAGCCCTGGACACCGATCGCGCAGAACAGCACCAGTGCGGCGATCTTCACGGCCACCATGATCGTGTTGGCGCGCGCGGACTCCTTGGCCCCGCCCAGAAGGAACGCCATGGCCAGGAGTACGACGATGAGGGCCGGCAGGTTGAAGACGCCCCCGTCGCCCGGTGGCGCCGACAGCGCGTCCGGGATGGTCACGCCGATGGTCCCGTCGAGCAGCTCGTTGAGGTACTCGCCCCAGCCGACGGCGACGGCGGCGACCGACACGCCGTACTCCAGGACCAGACACCAGCCGCAGACCCAGGCGACCAGCTCGCCCATCGTTGCGTACGCATACGAGTACGAGGACCCGGCGACCGGGATGGTGCCCGCCAGTTCGGCGTAGGACAGGGCCGAGAAGAGCGCCGTGAGACCGGCGATCACGAAGGACAGCGTGACGGCGGGACCGGCCTTGGGGACGGCCTCTCCGAGGACGACGAAGATGCCGGTGCCGAGCGTCGCGCCGATGCTGATCATGGTGAGCTGCCACAGCCCGAGGGAGCGCCTGAGAGACCCTCCCTCACCCTGGCCCCCCTCGGCGACCAGGAGTTCCACGGGCTTGCGCCGCATGAGGCGCGCGACCGGCCCCGGGGACGCGGGGGCGGTCTGACTGCGCTGGTGCGGGGGTGCGCCTTGGTCGAGCACGCGGGGACTCCTTTGTCGCTGCCTCTCGGGGCGACGGGGACCGGCGGCGCACCTGCGCGAACAGGAACCCACCGAGCGGGGTCCCCGCCACGCTACGTACAGCGCAGAACCCTACGAGCCGGGACGTTGCCGCTGTAATGCAGCAACCTTGCGCGTATCCGCAAGATCGTTGCGTTCATCGTGGCAGGGCGGGTGTTCGTTGCGCGGGGGGTGTCGAGCGTTGCGCACTGCCCCGATCAGGGCCGATCGGGGCCGATCGGGGCCGATCGGGGCCGATCGGGGCCGATCAGGGCAGTTCCTTCACGAGGAAGGTGCAGGGGTCGACACGCGGCACGACAGACAGTGATCTCCATGCCCGACAGTAGGACGCGGGCGCGGAGACGGCCCCGGTCTTCCCGGCGGCCGGGACAACGGGGGCCGTACGAAAGGCAGTTGTTCAGTTCCAGCTGGAGTGCAGCGGCTTGCCCTCCGCGTAGCCGGCCGCGCTCTGGATGCCGACGACGGCCTTCTCGGCGAACTCCTCCAGGGTGGCCGCACCCGCGTAGGTGCACGAGGAGCGGACGCCCGCGATGACCGAGTCGATCAGGTCCTCGACGCCCGGGCGGCCCGGGTCGAGGAACATCCGGGAGGTGGAGATGCCCTCCTCGAACAGCGCCTTGCGGGCCCGGTCGTACGCCGACTCCTCGGACGTACGGTTGCGGACGGCCCGGGCGGAGGCCATACCGAACGACTCCTTGTACGGGCGGCCATTCGCGTCGTGCTGGAGGTCGCCCGGGGACTCGTACGTGCCCGCGAACCAGGACCCGATCATCACGTTGGACGCACCGGCGGCCAGTGCCATGGCGACGTCACGGGGGTGGCGGACACCGCCGTCGGCCCACACGTGCTTGCCGTACTTCTTCGCCTCGGCCGCGCACTCCAGGACGGCCGAGAACTGCGGCCTGCCCACGCCGGTCATCATGCGGGTGGTGCACATGGCGCCGGGGCCGACGCCGACCTTGATGATGTCGGCGCCCGCGTCGATCAGGTCCTTGACCCCGTCGGCGGAGACGATGTTGCCGGCCACGATCGGCACCTGCGGGTCGAGTGCGCGCACGGTGCGGACCGCGCCGATCATCGACTCCTGGTGGCCGTGCGCGGTGTCGATGACGAGCGTGTCCACGCCCGCGTCGAGCAGCTGCTTGGCCTTGCCCGCGACATCGCCGTTGATGCCGACGGCTGCGGCGATGCGCAGCTTGCCCTGTGCGTCGACGGCCGGCGTGTACAGCGTGGCGCGCAGGGCGCCCTTGCGGGTGAGGATGCCGGCGAGCTTGCCGTCCTTGCCGACGGCGGGGGCGTAGCGCCGGTTGGCCGCGTCGAGGGTGTTGAAGGCCTCGCGCGGGTCGATGTCGGCGTCGATCAGCAGCAGGTCCCGGGACATGACGACCTCGAGCTGCGTGAAGCGGTCGACCCCGCTCAGGTCCGTGTCGGTGACGACACCGACCGGACGGAAGTCCTCGTCGACGACGACACCCGCGTTGTGCGCCCGCTTGGGCAGCAGGGCCAGCGCGTCGGCCACCGTCTGGTGCGGGGCGAGCACGATCGGGGTGTCCAGCACCAGGTGCCGGCTCTTGACCCAGGTGACGACGTCGGTGACGACGTCGATCGGAATGTCCTGCGGGATCACGACGAGCCCGCCGCGCCGGGCCATGGTCTCCGCCATCCGGCGACCGGCGACGGCTGTCATGTTGGCGACGACCAGCGGGATCGTGGTCCCCGTGCCGTCCGGGGCGCCGAGGTCCACGGCCTGACGCGACCCGACCGCGCTGCGGCTCGGCACCATGAAGACGTCGTCGTAGGTGAGGTCGTAGGCGGGCTGGATGTCGTTGAGGAAACGCACGTGCTGCACATCCCAGTCGTTCAGAGGTGACCCCCGGACAGGTCAGCCAGGGGGAGAAGCACGTACTTCATTCTCCCACGAGGGCCGTGATGCGATGCCCGGACGGAACGTCCAAGCAGCTCACGGGGGCCTTAGGAGGATCCTCCGAGGGCCAGCAGCACGGACAGCGCCGGCACCCGGTCCACCGCCTGCGAGAACACGTCCTCGGCGATCTCCCACTCCGCGGGCCGTGCCTTCGCGTACGGCCGCCAGTTCCGTACGACGATCTGCAGCCTCTCGCCTCCGGGCGGGGCGGAGAGGTCGGTGAGGCTGTCGGCGAGTGCGTCCCAGTTGCGTCCGAACCAGTCGGGCAGGCCGAGGGCGTCGGCGCAGCGGTCCATCAGGGCGGCCTTGTCGGCGACCCCGTCGAGGTCCAGCGTGAGCACGTGCTCGGTCATCCAGAAACCGTCCTGAGCTAGTCGTGGTGACGGCAGAGGGGGGCGGCCCGGGCGGCCGCCCCCCTCTGATCCGTCGTCAGATCCCGTCCGGGTCCGCCCGGTTGAGCGCCGGCTTCGGTGTCGGCCCCGCCGTCATCAGATAGTCGGCCGCCGACGTGTCCGTCACCAGGCTGGTGACGAGCCCGGAACGCAGCACCGCGTCGATCGCCGCCGCCTTGCGCTGACCGCCCGCTATGGCGACGACCTCGGGCACCCGGCGCAGCTGGTCGGTCTTGACCGTGATGCACCGCTCGCCCAGGTCGCGGCCGACCCTGCGGCCCTCGGCGTCGAAGAGGTGCGCGGACATCTCGGCGGCGACGCCGAGCGAGGCGTAGTGCGACCGCTCCTCGTCGCTGAGCATGTCGTGCACCGTCGAGATGCCCGGCTCCCAGGAGCCGATGGAGACACAGGCGACCGTGACCTTGTCGAAGTACTCGAAGGCCCGGGCGATCCCGGTCTGGTGGCGCAGGGCCTGCGCGGTGGCCGCGTCCGGCAGCAGCATCGGAGCGTAGATGGGGTGCGCGTCGCCGCCGGACACCTGGGCGGCTCGGCGGACGGCCTCGACCGAGCCGCGTTCGGCGGTCCCGGCGTCGTACACACCCGTCAGCTGCACGACCGTGCAGGGCGGCAGCCGGTCCAGCGCCGCCGCCATGTGAATGGTGGACCGGCCCCAGGCCAGCCCGAGCACATCCCCCTCGTTGACCAGTTCGCCGAGCAGGTCGGCGGCCACTTCCCCCAGGTTCTCGGGGTCCGTGGTCTCCTCGGCCTCGGCCGGGGACTCGACCACGACGGCATGCCTGAGGCCGTAGCGGGCGCGGAGCGCGTCGGAGCGCTCGGCGTCCAGTTCGGCCGGCACGCGGATCTCGATCCGAACGAGATCCCGTTCGAGGGCGGTCTCCAGGACCCGGGCCACCTTGAAGCGGCTGACGCCGAACTCCTCCGCGATCTGGATCTTGGACTTTCCCTCGAGGTAGAAGCGGCGGGCCATGGCCGCCGCCTGCACCAGCTCAGCGGGTCCCATCCGCATGGCTGACCGGCCCGCCGACATACCCGACACGGCGATCTCCTCACTGCTGTTCACACTCTGGATACGCCGTTCATCCTCGCAGATCCGGCGCAGTTGATCAGCTCTGATGGGAGCCGTTCACATTCCTGTCGGCAAGTGGTTGGTTCAGTGTGCGCATCCCCACGAGGCCCCGGCGGTCGCCGCCTCCGCCTGAGCCCGCAGGCCACGGACCGCTTCGGCCGGGTCGGCGGCGCCGTATACGGCCGAGCCGGCCACGAACACGTCGGCGCCGGCCTCGGCGCACCGCTCGATCGTGGCGGCCGAGACCCCGCCGTCGATCTGGAGCCACAGTTCGAGGCCGTGCTTGCTGATCAACTCGCGGGTGCGGCGGATCTTGGGGAGCATGATGTCGAGGAACGCCTGGCCCCCGAAGCCCGGCTCGACCGTCATGATCAGCAGCATGTCGAGTTCGGGCAGCAGGTCCTCGTACGGCTCGATGGGCGTCGCGGGCCTGAGCGCCATGGAGGCACGGGCGCCCTTCGCACGGATCTCGCGGGCGAGTCGCACGGGCGCGGCGGCCGCCTCGACGTGGAAGGTGACGGACGAGGCACCCGCCTCGACGTACTGCGGGGCCCAGCGATCGGGGGCCTCGATCATCAGATGGCAGTCCAGCGGAGTGTCCGTCGCACGGGCCAGTGACTCTACGACCGGCACTCCGAGCGTGAGGTTCGGGACGAAATGGTTGTCCATGACGTCGACGTGGAGCCAGTCGGCTCCTTCGACCGCCTTCGCCTCGTCCGCGAGACGGGCGAAGTCGGCGGACAGGATGCTGGGGTTGATCTGCACGGCCATGACCCAAGCCTGCCATGCCCTCCAGGGGTTAGCGGCATCGGTCCTGGGTGGGTACGGTCGTTTGAACGCTGCGGGCCGTCCAGGGCTTGTCGAGCCCGCGCGGCGGAGCCGCACATGTCTGCGCCCCGCGTCCCTGACGGCTGGGGGTGGGTATGAACGGGAAACGTGGGATTGCGCACCTTGTCTGCGGACGGCGGGCCAAGTGGCTGGTGCTGGCGTTGTGGGTGGTGGTGCTGTTTCTGACGGCGCCCTTCGCCTCCAAGCTCACCGACGCCCAGGACAACGACGCGGCGTCCTGGCTGCCGGGCTCGGCCGAGTCCACCCAGGTCCTGGAGATCTCGCGGGACTTCAGGCCCGAGCAGATCCCCGCGGTCGTCGTCTACGCCCGTGAGGACGGGCTGACGGCGCAGGACCGGGCGCAGATCACCCGGGACGCCGCCGAGCTGAAGCAGCTCACCGACCACGGCATCCGGGGCGCCGAGACCCACGGCCCGGTCTACGACCGTCCGGCCGATCCCCGCGCCGCCCAGATCCATGTGCCGATCACGATGGACGAGAAGGGCTGGGAGCGCATCGCCCCGGCCGTCGACTCGATCCGGGACGTCGTCGGCACCGGCAGCGCCGGACTGGCCGTGCACATCACCGGACCCGGCGGCACCTCCGCGGACTTCTCCAAGGCGTTCGAGGGCATCGACTCCACCCTGCTGCTGTCGGCGATGGGCGTCGTCATCGTCATGCTCCTGATCACCTACCGCAGTCCGACCCTGATCCTGGTCCCGGTGCTGGCCGTGGTCGCCGCCCTGTTCACCGCGCAGGCCCTGATCTACTTCCTGGCCCAGCACGCGGGTCTGACGGTGAACGGCCAGAGCGCCGGCATCCTCACGGTGCTCGTGTTCGGCGCGGGCACGGACTACGCCCTGCTGCTGGTGGCCCGTTACCGGGAGGAGCTGCGCCGTCACGAGGACCGGCACGAGGCGATGGCCCTGGCACTGCACCGGGCCGGCCCGGCGGTCCTCGCCTCGGGCGCCACGGTCGTCCTGAGCATGCTGGTGCTGCTGGCCGCCGAGATGAACTCCACGCGCGGCCTCGGGCCCGTCGCGGCCATCGGGGTGGCGGTGGCGCTGCTCGCGATGACGACCCTCTTCCCCGCCCTGCTGGTGATCTGCGGCCGCTGGATCTTCTGGCCGGTGATCCCGCACTTCGGCTCGGCAGACCCGACCGAGCGGGGTGTCTGGGCCCGCACGGGCCACCGGATGGCCCACCGCCCGCGCCTGGTGTGGGCCGTTACGGCGCTGGTCCTGGCGGTCTGCTCGCTCGGCCTGATCCAACTGCGCGCCGAGGGCATCGGCAACGCGGACGCGTTCACCGGGAAACCGGACTCGATCACCGGCCAGGAGGTGTCGGAGCGGTACTTCCCGGCGGGCAGCGGTGACCCGCTGGTCGTCATCAGCAACCAGGGGCAAGCCCGGCAGGTGGGCCAGGTGGTGGCCGGCACCGACGGCGTCGTGCCGACATCCCTCGGGCTGCCGCCGGGCACGAAGCCCGTCCATGACGGCAAGGTGCTGTTCGAGGCGACGATGACCTCCCCGGCGGACAGCGAGGCCGCGAAGCGGACGGTGGAGCGGGTCCGGGACGCGGTGCACGAGGTGCCCGACGCCGACGCCCAGGTGGGCGGCGGGACGGCGGCCCTGCGGGACATGGACGAGGCGACCACGCACGACAACATCGTGATCATCCCGCTGGTCCTGGCGGTCGTGCTGCTGATCCTGGGCGCCCTGCTGCGCGCCGTCGTCGCGCCCCTGCTGCTGGTGGGCACGGTGATCCTGTCCTTCGCGGCGGCCCTGGGCATCAGCGCGCTGGCGTTCCGCCATCTCTTCGACTACGCGGGCGAGTCGACGGACTTCCCCCTGTTCGTCTTCGTCTTCCTGGTGGCACTGGGCATCGACTACAACATCTTCCTGACCACCCGCATCCGCGAGGAAGCCGGCCGCCAGGGCACCCGACGAGGGGTGGTGACGGGCCTGGCGGCGACCGGCGCGGTGATCACCTCGGCGGGCCTGGTCCTGGCCGGCACCTTCGCGGCCCTCGGCACGCTCCCCATGGTCGCCTTCGCGGAGATCGGCTTCGCGGTGGCCCTGGGCGTCCTCCTGGACACCTTCATCGTGCGGTCGGTGCTGGTCACGTCACTGTTCCTGGACATCGGCCCGAAGGTGTGGTGGCCGCACCGGCTGGCCCGGGAGGACGGCGGAAACGACGGCGGGAAGGACGGCGGTTCTCCGGCACAGGAGCCCGCGCGGACAGCGGAGGCCGACGAGCCCTTTGCATGACCATGCGAGTTCATGCATAATCTTCCCATGTCCAAGGTCCTCACCTCCCTTCCCGCCGGCGAGCGCGTCGGCATCGCCTTCTCCGGCGGGCTCGACACCTCGGTCGCGGTCGCGTGGATGCGCGACAAGGGCGCCGTCCCGTGCACCTACACCGCCGACATCGGCCAGTACGACGAGCCCGACATCGCCTCGGTGCCCGGCCGCGCGAAGACCTACGGCGCCGAGATCGCGCGCCTGGTCGACTGCCGTGCCGCGCTGGTCGAGGAGGGCCTGGCCGCGCTCACCTGCGGGGCGTTCCACATCCGCTCGGGCGGGCGCGCCTACTTCAACACCACCCCGCTCGGCCGTGCCGTCACGGGCACCCTCCTGGTCCGCGCGATGCTCGAGGACGACGTCCAGATCTGGGGCGACGGCTCGACGTTCAAGGGCAACGACATCGAGCGGTTCTACCGGTACGGCCTGCTCGCCAACCCGCACCTGAGGATCTACAAGCCCTGGCTGGACGCGGACTTCGTGACCGAGCTCGGCGGCCGCAAGGAGATGTCGGAGTGGCTTCTCGCCCACGGCCTCCCCTACCGGGACAGCACGGAGAAGGCGTACTCCACGGACGCCAACATCTGGGGCGCCACCCACGAGGCCAAGACCCTGGAGCACCTGGACACCGGCGTCGAGACCGTCGAGCCCATCATGGGCGTGCGGTTCTGGGACCCGTCGGTCGAGATCGCCGCCGAGGACGTGACGATCGGCTTCGACCAGGGCCGCCCGGTGACGATCAACGGCAAGGAGTTCTCCTCCCCCGTCGACCTGGTGATGGAGGCCAACGCCATCGGCGGCCGGCACGGCCTGGGCATGTCCGACCAGATCGAGAACCGGATCATCGAGGCGAAGAGCCGCGGTATCTACGAGGCGCCCGGCATGGCGCTGCTGCACGCGGCCTACGAGCGCCTCGTCAACGCGATCCACAACGAGGACACCCTCGCCCAGTACCACAACGAGGGACGGCGCCTGGGCCGCCTCATGTACGAGGGCCGGTGGCTGGACCCGCAGGCGCTGATGATCCGCGAGTCGCTCCAGCGCTGGGTCGGCGCCGCCGTCACCGGCGAGGTCACCCTGCGGCTGCGGCGCGGTGAGGACTACTCGATCCTCGACACCACCGGCCCGGCGTTCAGCTACCACCCGGACAAGCTGTCCATGGAGCGCACCGAGGACTCCGCGTTCGGCCCGGTGGACCGGATCGGCCAGCTCACCATGCGCAACCTCGACATCGCCGACTCGCGCGCCAAGCTGGAGCAGTACGTCGGCCTCGGCCTGATCGGCACCGGCAGCCCCACCATCGGTGCCTCCCAGGCGGCCGCCACCGGGCTGATCGGCACCATGCCGGAGCTGCCGGAGGGCGGCGCCGAGGCCATCGCCTCCCGCGGTGAGGTCTCCGAGGCCGACGAGCTGCTGGACCGCGCCGCGATGGAGTTCGGCACGGACTGACCCCGAAGGGGACGCACCACCGGAAAAATGGCCGGCCCGACGCCGTTGACGTCGGGCCGGCCTTTCGTGCAGGCCGTCACCGACGCGGTCCGACTGCGCGCCGCGAACGCGGGCATCGCGGCCGAGCCCAGCGGCGCCATGACGACGGCCGCGCTGCACACCCACCGCGGCGCGCTCCCGGCCGGCCCGGGGGTGGCCGTGGTGAGCGGCGGCAACGTCCGGCGCCGACCGGGGCCCTGCCCGGGCCTCAGCCGGTCTTCCTGATCAACGCCAGGTACATGGCGTCGGTCCCGTGCACATGCGGCCACAGCTGGACGTCGGGCCCGTCGCCGAGCGCCGGTACGCCGGGCAGCAGGGGCCGGGCGTCGATCAGCTCGGCCTGCGGGAACTGCTTGAGCAGGTCGGCGACCACGGCCCGGGTCTCGGCGAGGTGCGGCGAGCAGGTGGCGTACCCGACGACGCCCCCGACCCGGACGGACTCCAGCGCGGTCCGCAGCAGCCCGCGCTGGAGCGGACCGAACCCGTCGAGGTCCTCCGGCCGACGCCGCCAGCGCGCCTCGGGCCGCCGTCGCAGAGCGCCGAGGCCCGTGCACGGCACGTCCATCAGCACCCGGTCGAAGGAGCCGGGCCGCCACGGCGGCCGTGTCCCGTCGGCGGCGATGACCTGATACGGCCCGGGGTTGCCGGCCAGGGCCTTGGCGACGAGCCCCGCCCGATGGGGCTGCTTCTCCGAGGCGAGGAGGGTGGCCCCGCGCTCGGCGGCCAGGGCGGCGAGCAGCGCGGCCTTGCCACCCGGCCCGGCGCACCCGTCCAGCCACTTCGTGTCGGGCCCGTCGAGCGGCGCGGCGGCCAGCGCGAGCGCGACGAGCTGGCTGCCCTCGTCCTGCACACCCGCACGCCCGTCCCGTACGGCGTCGATGGCGCCGGGCTCACCCCCTTCGGTGAGCCGCACGGCATACGGCGACCAGCGCCCGGCGACCGCGGCCTCCTCCCGCAGCAGCTCCTCGGTCGTGGCCCGCCCGGGCCGCGCGACAAGCGTCACCTCGGGCCGCTCGTTGTCTGCCGCCAGCAGCTCCTCGATGCCGGCCCGCCCGCCGCCGAGGGAGTCCCACAGCGCGGAGACGACCCAGCGGGGATGCGAGTGCACGACGGCGAGATGGTCCTCGGGGTCGTCCTCGTAGGGCGGGGCGACCTTCTCGATCCACTCGTCGAGGTCGTGCTGGGCGACCTTGCGCAGCACCGCGTTGACGAACTTGGCGCGCCCGTCGCCGAGCACGACCCGGGCGAGCTCGACCGAGGCGGACACGGCGGCATGCGTCGGGATGCGCGTCCCGAGCAGCTGGTGCACACCGAGGCTCAGCACATCGAGCACCGGTGGATCGACCTCGCGCAGCGGCCGGTCGACACAGGCCGAGATGACGGCGTCGTACGTCCCCTGCCGACGCAGCGTCCCGTAGACCAGCTCGGTGGCGAGGGCCGCGTCCCGCCCGTCGAAGCCCCCCTTCTCCCGCGCCTTGCGCAGCAACGGCGGCAACACGAGGTTGGCATACGCGTCCCGCTCGTCCACCGCCCGCAGCACCTCGAAGGCGAGGAGACGGACAGGATCCTTCTGGGGCCGACGGTAGGGCTTGCCCGGCTTACGGGAACGCTGGGGCTGATCGCTCACGAAAAAGGTGCTCCGGATTACAGGATGGGAATCGCAGACTGACAGACCCGCCTGGAAGCTACGGGCCCGAAAGGTACGTCCAGCGTACGTTGACGGGGAGGACGGGGGCTTGCGGGCGGGGCGAGCTCGCCGGCCGGGCAGGCTCACGCACGGGACAGGCCCGGCCCGCGCGCCACTGCGTGCTCATGCCACTCGGGACTCACGCGCCAGGTGAGGCGTGGGCGCCAGGTGGTGCTTGTGCGGGAGCTTTACGCCCCGACGGTCTCGTCCTCCCCGATCCGGACCCCCCGCGCCCAGTCGGCGGCCCGCATCGGCTTCTTGCCCTGCGCCTGCACCCACACCAGCTCGACCGCGTACGAGCCGGTGCCCACGTGCACGCTGTTCTTGCCGACGGACAGCGCACCCGGGGCGAGATCGGTCCGCTCGGGAACCGGCTGGACCTGGATGAGCTTGAGGCGCTCGCCGCGGAAGGTGGTCCAGGCGCCGGGGGCGGGGGTGCAGCCCCGCACGACGCGGTCGACGCGCAGCGCCGGCGTGGCCCAGTCGACCTGCGCGTCCTCGACGGTGATCTTCGGCGCGAGAGTGATCCCCTCGGCCGGCTGCGGCACGGCCTTCAGGCTGCCGTCCTCGATCCCGTCCATGGTCGCGGCGAGCAGTCCGGCACCGGCGAAGGCGAGGCGGGTCAGCAGGTCACCGCTGGTGTCGGTGGACCGGATCTCCTCGGTGACCGTCCCGTACACCGGCCCCGAGTCGAGCCCCTCCTCGATGAGGAAGGTGGAGGCGCCGGTGATCTCGTCCCCCGCCATGACGGCATGCTGCACGGGAGCGGCGCCGCGCCAGGCGGGCAGCAGCGAGAAGTGCAGGTTGACCCACCCCTGGGCCGGGATGTCCAGCGCCACCCTGGGCAGCAGCGCCCCGTAGGCCACGACGGGACAGCAGTCGGGCGCGATCTCCTTCAGCCGTGCCAGGAACTCCGGATCCCGGGGCTTGACGGGCTTCAGCACCTCGATGCCCGCCTCCTCCGCCCGCTGGGCGACAGGAGAAGCGACCAGCCGCCGCCCCCGCCCGGCCGGCGCGTCGGGGCGCGTGACGACTGCGGCCACCTCGTGCCGCCCGGAGGCGATCAGAGCGTCCAGAGCGGGAACGGCGACCTCGGGGGTACCGGCGAAGACGAGCTTCATGAGTGGGCGGGGCCTCTCGGACAGATCGAAGGACGGGCAACACACAAGTTTATGGGGCGGCAAGACCAGGCGCCCCGGCGCCCACAGCAAGAACCACACGAGACCAAGCCCGAAGACCCCGCCGAAGACGAAGACAAAGACGAAGACGACACCGAAGCCGGACACGACACCGAAGCCGGACACGGCAACGGCACCAGAGCCGGACACGGCGCCGAGGCCGCCGACGACGGGAAGCCCCACAGGAGACCCGCACTTCTCTGTCCAACCGGAAACGGGCGGTGCGCGGGTGGGAGACAAAGGCGGCGAGGGCCGAAGGCCGAGCCGCGCACACCCCCCGGGGGGCGTACGCATATGTCCATACGCCCCCACACCGTGACCAGCGGAGCGAACCCGCGTTGGTCAAGAAAGAGTTGACCACACCTTCTTCAACGCCGGTTCGAGAGGCTTGTTCATGGCCGACCATGCAACCCACGACGCCCAGGCCCGGGCCAGCCTGCACTTGCTGGTGCGGGACATCGAGCGCGTCCGCCGGCAGGTGGACGCACTGCGCACCCTCACCGCCCAGCTGGGCAACGTCTACCGCCCCCGCCGCTCCGGCCCCTCCACGGGCTTCGTCGTCTACGGACGCGCCCCGGCCCCCACGGTCCGCCTGGCCCAGGAACTGCGGGACAGCGTCGAGACCCTGGTCACCGCGGCGGTGGACTTCGACCGTTCGCTCGGCTTCTCTTGGGACGCGGTGGGCTCGGCACTCGGGGTCACCAAGCAGGCCGTCCACCGCCGCTACGGCGCCCGCCGCGCCGCTGCCCAGGCGACGACCGCCGAGGCCGAGCGGCCGACGGAGCCGACCGCCGCCCGCACGCTCGGCGTGACCACGGGCCTTCCGACGGTTCCCACGGTCCCCGCCGCCCGCTCGATGCCGACCCAGCCGACAGCTGGCAGCCCGTCCCTGCGCGACGAGGCAAGGCCGACCGCCTTCCCCGGCCCACGCAACGGCTGAGGCGCCCCGCCCCGCACACCCCACACCCCACACCCACCACCGCCTCACCCTGCCCTCTCGGCGCACGCCCGAGAGGGCAGCCGCGTACCCGCCCCCCACAGCACCTCTCTCAGCTCCCTGATTCCACCCCTCGTCCAGCACCCAGCCGCACACCCCTCACCCCTCACCCGATATCCGGCGGGTCGATCCGCACCCTCACCATCTCCTCCCCACCCCGAGTCATCCGAGCCATCCGAGCCGCCTGCGCCGCCTTCAACGCAGCGGCCAGCGCGGCCCCCCTCCCCGGTGGTACCCGGATCAACGCCCGCTCCCACTGCTCCCCGGGCGGCGGCGCCCCCGCCCGCCGAGGCCGCCCCGCCGGGCCGTCCGGCACCGGAACAGGCCCCAGCACCTCCGCCTCCCGAGGCAGTTCGACGGCCGCCAGGAACGCGGCCACCGCCTCCGCCGTCCCCGACACCGCCGCCATCCGCGACACCGGCGGAAACCCCAGCTCGGCACGCTCGGCGAGCTCCCGCACCGCGTGCCCCACAGGATCCCACCGCACCAGCGCCTGCACAGGCCGCAGGGTGGGCTCTGCGACGACCACCACCGTCCCGCCGTCCTCCTGCGGCCGTACGAGCGCGGCGGCCGCCATCCAGCGACGCAGCGCGTCCTCCCCGGCCCGCAGGTCGGGCCGTCCGAGCATGGCCCAGCCGTCCAGCAACAGCGCGGCCGCGTACCCGCCCTCGGCGACCGGCTCGGCGCCGGGCGTGGACACGACGAGCGCGGGCGCCCCCGGCACCGTGTCCAGCACCTGCTCACGCCCCGACGTCCGCACAGGAACGGCGGGAAACGCCCGCCCCAGCTCCTCGGCGGTCCGCCGCGCCCCCACGATCTGGGCCCGCAGCCGGAACGAGCCGCACTCCGGACAGTGCCAGGCGCCCTCCTCGCGTCCGCACCACCCACACCACAGCACGCTCCCCACTCCACCCGTACCCCCGTCCCGCGCCTCCAGCGGCCCGGAGCAGTGCCGGCAGCGGGCGGCGGCACGGCACTGCGCACACGCCATCCTCGGCACATACCCCCGTCGGGGCACCTGCACGAGCACCGGCCCGTGGCGCAGCCCTTCCCGGACCGCCTGCCAGGCGAGGGTGGGCAGCCGGGCGGCCCGGGCGGCCTCGTCCCGCGCGAGGTCCTGGTCTCCCACGGTCCGCACCAGCGGAGCGCTGCGCCGCACCTGCTCCCGCGCGGCGACCAGCGGCCGCGCCCACCCGCTCTCGACGAGCTGGGCGCCCTCCACGGTGCAGCTCCAACCCCCCATCAGGAAACCGCACTTGTCCTGCGCGGCCCGCAGCAGCAGCACCTCCCGAGCATGGGGCTGCGGCGCGTGCTGCTCACTGTGACTGTCGTCCCCGTCGTCCCAGAGCGCGACCAGCCCGAGGTCCTGAACCGGCGCGAACATCGCGGCACGCGTTCCGACGACCGCACGCACGGACCCGCGCCGCACCGCGAGCCACTCCCGGTACCGCTTCTCGGGCCCGGCGTCCGCGGTGAGCAGCGCATGCCGCCCCTCCCCCAGCAACGCCGTCAGCGCCGCGTCGACCCGCGCGGCGGCCCGCCCGTCCGGCACGACGACCAGCGCCCCGCGCCCCGAGGCGAGCGTCGCGCCGACGACCCTGGCCAGCTCCTCGCTCCACTCGGGTCCGGGCAGCGCGTTCCACACCGCCCGCGGCGCGCCCCCTGCCGCCAGCGACTCGAGAAACGCGCCTCCCCTCTCGTATCGCCCCCAGGACCCGGCCTCCGGCACCCCCGGCGACGGCAGCGGCGCGGGCGAGGGCCGCTGCTCGGCGCGCGCGTTGCGCGGCGGCACCGCGAGCTGGAGCACATCGGCCAGGCTCCCCGCGTACCGGTCGGCGACGGCGCGCGCCAGCCCCAGCAGCTCCTGGCTCAACACCGGCTCGGGCGACACCACCTGGGCGAGCGCCGCGAGCGGCCCGGAGTAGTCCGACGCGGCGAGCCGCTCGACGAGGAAGCCGTCGATGAGGCCGCCGCCCTCGCGCCGCCCTTCCCGGACCCGCCCGCGCCCTGCCCCGAACCGCACCCGCACCCGCACCCCCGGCTGCGCGTCCGCGTCCAGCTCGGCCGGCACCGCGTAGTCGAAGTACCGGTCCAGATGCAGCACACCCTTGTCGACGAGCACCCGCGCGACCGGCAACTCCCCAGCCAGGGCGGCCCCCCGCCATGTCCGGGGCTTGGCCCGCGGCGCCTTGGCCTGCCGCACACTCTCCCGAATCAACGCGAGCTGCTCCGGCGGCGCGCCCTCCCCGGCCGCCCCACCGCCCCCCTGCCCGTTCTCGCTGCTCACGCCTGCATTCTTACCAAACGCCACTGACAACGGCCGCGCCGCGGACACCCGACCCGGTCGTTCACATACATGAACCTATATTCAGGCCATTGCCCCGGCAGGATCACCTCAATGACCTGCCCATCTGCGTGGCCACCGAGCAGGAAGCGCAGGACGTAGAAGGTGGTGACGTTGTGGATGAAGCACATCGCCACGAATCGGGTACGCGCTGTTCGAAGTGCCCGGCAACATGCTCCTGGAACGCTTCGGCGCGCGTCTGGCCGACTCGGCGGTTTCGTCTCGCCATTCCTCTTCGGGTACCTCAAGGACACGACCGGCAGCACGAACGGCGGGCTCCGCACCCTCTCCGCCGCATCGCTGCCCGCCGTCGTGGCGGCACGCCTCATCCATGGGACGCGGGCGCCCGCCGTGACGCTCCCCGAAACCCCGGCACAGAGGCAGCGTCACCCGCCCACGACGACATCGGCTCCCGGGACCACCAGGTCCCGGGAGCCGACGTCACCTACAGGTGTTCACGCCCGGCGGGCCGGGCGCGGTCCGGTACTACAGCCCCGCGGCCTTCTGCAGCGCCTCCACGCGGTCCGTACGCTCCCACGTGAAGTCGGGGAGCTCGCGGCCGAAGTGACCGTACGCGGCGGTCTGGGCGTAGATCGGGCGCAGCAGGTCGAGGTCGCGGATGATCGCGGCCGGGCGGAGGTCGAAGACCTCGTCGATGGCCTTCTCGATCCTCTCGACGTCGACCTTGGCGGTGCCGAAGGTCTCGACGAAGAGGCCGACCGGCTCGGCCTTGCCGATCGCGTAGGCGACCTGGACCTCGCAGCGGGCCGCCAGACCAGCCGCGACCACGTTCTTCGCCACCCAGCGCATCGCGTAGGCGGCCGAACGGTCGACCTTGGACGGGTCCTTGCCCGAGAACGCGCCACCGCCGTGGCGGGCGAAGCCGCCGTAGGTGTCGATGATGATCTTGCGACCGGTGAGGCCGGCGTCGCCCATGGGGCCGCCGATCTCGAAGCGGCCGGTCGGGTTCACCAGCAGACGGTAGTTCTCGGTGTCGAGCTTGATGCCCTCGTCCAGGAGCGCCTTCAGCTCCGGCTCCACGACGAACTCGCGGATGTCGGGGGCCAGCAGGGAGTCCAGGTCGATGTCGCTCGCGTGCTGCGAGGAGACGACGACCGTGTCGAGGCGGACGGCCTTGTCGCCGTCGTACTCGATGGTGACCTGGGTCTTGCCGTCGGGGCGCAGGTAGGGGATGGTCCCGTTCTTGCGGACGTCCGACAGTCGCTTGGACAGGCGGTGCGCCAGGAAGATCGGCAGCGGCATCAGCGTCGGCGTCTCGTCGGAGGCGTAGCCGAACATCAGGCCCTGGTCGCCCGCGCCCTGCTTGTCGAGCTCGTCTTCGTCGCCCTCGACCCGGGACTCGTACGCCGTGTCCACACCCTGGGCGATGTCCGGGGACTGGGCGCCGATGGACACCGACACGCCGCAGGAGGCGCCGTCGAAGCCCTTCTTGGAGGAGTCGTAGCCGATCTCGAGGATCTTGTCGCGCACCAGCTGGGGGATCGGCGCGTAGGCCTTGGTGGTGACCTCACCGGCCACGTGCACCAGACCGGTCGTGATCAGGGTCTCGACGGCGACCCGAGAGGTCGGGTCCTCGCGCAGCAGGGCATCGAGAATGGTGTCGCTGATCTGGTCAGCGATCTTGTCGGGGTGACCCTCGGTCACAGACTCCGAGGTGAACAGGCGACGGGACACAACGCTCCCTGGGGTTGCAGCGGCTGCTGGCTGATCATTGGCGGACGCGACGGGAGCTGCGCCCGGCGTCATCCGAGAACAGTTTATCGGTCGTGCCCCACCACCGGCCCACCCGTCTCGCCTCTCGGGAGTGCTGTGACCTGCGGCACGGGCATTCTGCCGAATGCCCAGCAGCCTTGGCCAGGGGGCGCAACACCCGAATCGAGCGAGCCGCGAGAGAACGGCGATGCGCATCAAACAGTCAGGTCAGGCGGGTCGTCACCAGGTCCCACACGATTTCGGCCAGGGCTTCCTTGGGGCCGTGCGGCACCGGGGTCTCGCTCCCGTCGGCACCCAGAACGAGCGCCTCGTTCTCCTCGGAGCCGAATGTGCGACGCTCCCCCACCTCGTTCACCACCAGCAGATCGCACCCCTTGCGCCGCAGCTTCGTCCGGCCGTTGGCGAGGACGTCGTCGGTCTCGGCGGCGAAGCCGACAACCACCTGGTTGGGGCGCACCCGGTCGGCGGAGAGCTCCGCGAGGATGTCCGGATTCCGTACGAGGACGATGGGTTCCGGTTCCTGGCCGTCCTTCTTCTTGATCTTGCCCGCCGCGTACGTCTGCGGCCGGAAGTCGGCCACCGCGGCGGCCATGACGACCGCGTCGGCGTCCGCGGCCGCCTTCAGGACCGCCTCGCGCAGTTGTACGGCTGTGCCGACCTGGACGACGTCGACCCCGGCGGGGTCGGGCAGGCCGGTGTTCGCCGCGATCAGCGTGACCCGGGCGCCGCGCGCGGCGGCGGTGCGGGCGAGGGCGTAGCCCTGCTTGCCGGAGGAACGGTTACCGAGGAAGCGGACCGGGTCGAGGGGCTCGCGGGTACCGCCGGCGCTGACCACGACATGCCGGTCGGTGAGGTCGGGCTCGCGCACTCCCCTGGCCAGGACGCGGCGGCAGACCTCGAAGATCTCGGCCGGGTCGGGCAGCCGCCCCTTGCCGGTGTCGACGCCGGTGAGCCGGCCGACGGCCGGTTCGATCACGACGGCGCCGCGTCGGCGCAGGGTCGCCACGTTCTCCTGGGTGGCCGGGTGCTCCCACATCTCGGTGTGCATCGCGGGGGCGAGGACGACCGGACAGCGGGCGGTGAGGAGGGTGTTGGTGAGGAGGTCGTCGGCGAGGCCGTGGGCGGCCTTGGCGAGCATGTCCGCCGTGGCCGGGGCGACGACCACCAGGTCGGCGTGCTGGCCGATGCGAACGTGCGGGACCTCGTGGACGTCGTCCCAGACCTCCGTGGAGACGGGGTGGCCGGAGAGGGCGGACCAGGTGGCGGCGCCGACGAAGTGCAGCGCGGAGGCGGTGGGGACGACGCGGACGTCATGACCCGACTCCGTCAGTCTGCGCAGCAGCTCACAGGCCTTGTAGGCGGCGATACCACCACTGACCCCCAGAACGACCTTCGGCTTGTCCACCGTCTCTCCCCGCACCTCGGCACCACGTACGCCGCGGCTCCCGGCGTACGAGTCCATCAGACACCACAGGCCCGGCAGTCGTGCTGCCGGGCCTGTGGAAAAACCAACTGCGAGCCGAAAATACTACTGCGCGGGACCCTCGACGGCCTCGGACGTCAGCAGCCCCGCGTTGATCTCGCGGAGGGCGATCGAGAGCGGCTTCTCGTGGACGTGGGTGTCGACGAGCGGACCGACGTACTCGAGGAGGCCCTCGCCGAGCTGCGAGTAGTACGCGTTGATCTGGCGGGCCCGCTTGGCCGCGTAGATCACGAGGCTGTACTTCGAGTCGGTGGCCTCGAGGAGCTCGTCGATCGGCGGGTTGATGATGCCCTCGGGCGCGGAGATGGAAGAGGACACGCTCTACCTTCCGATGGATGGGAAAAGACCGGTCGTGATCACAGAGCCCGCCAGGTACCCGGAGGACTCGGAGAACCCGTGATCACACAACATCCATCAAGGCTAGCAGCTCACGCGCCACGTCCTCGACGGAGGTGTTGACCAGGGTCACGTCGAACTCCGGCTCGGCCGCGAGTTCGATCTTCGCGGCCTCCAGCCGGCGCTCGATGACCTCGGGCGGCTCGGTGCCCCGCCCGGTGAGTCTGCGCACCAGCTCCTCCCAGGAGGGAGGAGCCAGGAACACCAGCTGGGCCTCGGGCATGGACTCGCGGACCTGCCGGGCACCCTGGAGGTCGATCTCCAGGAGGACCGGCTCGCCCGACTCCAGGCGCTCCAGCACGGCAGCGCGCGGAGTGCCGTAGCGGTTGCCGGCGAACTCGGCCCACTCCAGCAGCTCGCCGTTGGCGATCAGCTTGTCCATCTCCTCGTCGGTGACGAAGAAGTAGTGGACTCCGGGCTTCTCGCCGGGGCGCGGCTTACGGGTCGTCGCCGACACCGAGAGCCAGACCTCGGGGTGTTCCTTGCGCATATGGGCGACGACCGTGCTCTTGCCGACCCCGGAGGGGCCGGAGAGCACGGTCAGCCGCGGACGTACGTCCGGGGGCTCGGGGGTCGTCCCCCGGAATGTTGCAGCCATGCAGCGATTATTCCAGCAATCCCGGAGTGCCCGGGACTCCCTTCCCGCAGGACCCGGGAATCAGGATCCGGTGCTGCCGAACTCACGCTCCAGGGACGCGATCTGGTTGGAACCGAGGCCGCGCACGCGACGGCTCTCGGAGATGCCGAGTCGCTCCATGATCTGCTTGGCGCGGACCTTGCCCACGCCCGGGAGCGACTCCAGGAGGGCGGAGACCTTCATCTTGCCGATGACGTCGTTTTCCTGACCCTGCTTGATGACCTCGTGAAGGGAGGCGCCGGAGTGCTTCAGTCGATTCTTGACCTCGGCCCGCTCCCGGCGAGCCGCGGCGGCCTTTTCGAGCGCGGCTGCGCGCTGTTCGGGGGTAAGGGGCGGAAGAGCCACGCCTACGTCACCTCGGATGTCGAACTGTCGGATACGGACCGGTGAGGAACCTAGTCGCCCCACACCTGGTGAGCTACGAGCAACACGCTTGCCCGTTCACTCTCCGTCGGAGACTAGCGGCCAACTCCGCCAGAGTCAGCGAGAACAGAGGAAAAGTCCTGGTCAGCCTCCGTCAGGCCGGACATTTAAGACATAGTGCCCTGGATTTGAGGATGTATCCAGGCTCAAGTCGGCCGAGGGCCGCCGGACCGAGCCCCCGGTCGGGCGGCCGGAGCCCCTCAGGCGGAGGCCACGGCGGCGCGGACCTCTCGCGCGAACCGCTCCACCGCGTCACGCAGCGCGACGATGTCGGGACCGTGACGCAACACACCCCGACTCACGTTCGGTACGACATTGCGCACCGCGGACCCGAAGACCCGCGGGAGGTCGGCCGGGGTCGCCCCCTGGGCGCCGACGCCGGGCGCGAGGAGCGGAGCGTTGATGTCGAGGTCGTACGTCGAGAGGTCGCCCAGCGTGGCGCCGACGACCGCCCCGAAGGAGCCCAGCGGCTCCTCCCCCACGTTCTCGGCGGCCAGATGCGCCAGCATCGTGGCGCCCACGTTCCGTCCGTCGGCCCGCACCGCGTGCTGGACCTCCCTGCCCTCCGGGTTGGAGGTCAGCGCCAGCACGAACAGCCCGGTGCCGCTCTCCCGGGCCAGCGCCACCGCCGGCGACAGGGACCCGTAGCCGAGGTACGGCGACACGGTGAGGGCGTCCGAGAACAGCGGGGCGTCCTTGTGCAGGAACGCCTCGGCGTACGCGGCCATGGTCGAGCCGATGTCACCGCGCTTGGCGTCCATCACGACCAGGGCGCCGGCCGCCCGCGCCTCCTGGACCGTCTTCTCCAGAACGGCGACCCCGCGCGAGCCGAACCGCTCGAAGAAGGCGCTCTGCGGCTTCAGCAGAGCGACCCGGTCGGCCGTCGCCTCGACGACCGTGCGGCTGAACCGCTCCAGGCCGGCGACGTCGTCGTTCAGACCCCACTCGGCGAGCAGGGACGCGTGCGGGTCGATGCCGACGCACAGGGGGCCACGCTCGTCCATCGCGCGACGCAGACGGGCGCCGAAGGGCTCCAGGGTCATGCCGTCTTCCTCACGTCGGCGCCGACCGCGTCGGCGAGGGTGGCGTAGGGACTCGTCCGCAGGCGGGCGGCGAGGCCCTTGTGGATCGCGCGGCCCCAGAAGGGCCCTTCGTAGATGAAGGCGCTGTACCCCTGGACCAGCGTGGCACCGGCCAGGATGCGCTGCCAGGCGTCCTCGGCGTTCTCGACGCCGCCGACGCCCACGAGGGTGATGCGGTCGCCCACGCGCGCGTAGAGACGGCGCAGCACCTCCAGGGAGCGGGCCTTGAGGGGCGCCCCGGACAGGCCGCCGGTCTCCTTCACCAGGGAGGGTTCGGATTTCAGACCGAGCCCATCGCGCGCGATGGTGGTGTTCGTGGCGATGATCCCGTCCAGGCCGAGTTCGACGGCCAGGTCGGCGACCGCGTCGACGTCGTCGTCGGCCAGGTCCGGGGCGATCTTCACCAGCAGCGGGACGCGCCGCGAGGTCACCACGCGGTCGGCGGCCTCCCGGACGGCGCTCAGCAGCGGCCGCAGCGCGTCCGTGGCCTGAAGGTTGCGCAGCCCCGGCGTGTTCGGCGAGGAGACGTTCACGACCAGGTAGTCGGCGTACGGCGCGAGCCGCTCGGTCGACTTCACGTAGTCGCCGACGGCCTCCTCCTCCGGTACGGCCTTGGTCTTGCCGATGTTGACACCCACCACGGGCCTGAAGACCGGCTCACGGGACGCGAGCCGGGCCGCCACGGCCAGCGAGCCCTCGTTGTTGAACCCCATGCGGTTGATCAGCGCCCGGTCCCGCACGAGCCGGAACAGCCGCTTCCTGGGGTTGCCGGGCTGTGGCTCGCCGGTGACCGTGCCGATCTCGACGTGGTCGAAGCCCAGCATCGACATCCCGTCGATCGCGACGGCGTTCTTGTCGAAGCCCGCGGCGAGCCCGAAGGGGCCGTGCATGCGCAGCCCGAAGGCCTCGGTGCGCAGTTCCCCGTAGCGGGGTGCCAGGGCGGCCGCGACGAAGGTGCGCAGCACCGGGATGCGGACGGCGAGCCGGATCCAGCGGAAGGCCAGGTGGTGGGCCTGCTCCGGGTCCATCCGTTTGAAGACGAGGTTGAAGAAGATCTTGTACATCTGGAGAGTCCTCAGGGGTCCTCATGCAGAGGGGGACACCGTTTTTTTCCGGTGTCCCCCTCAGGGCTGCTAGGCGCGGGCCGCGGTCAGGTGTTCCGCGTGTTCCTGGAGCGAGCGGACGCCCACGTCCCCGTGGTTGAGGGCGTCGATGCCCTGGACGGCGGCGGCGAGCGCCTGGACCGTCGTCAGGCACGGCACGGACCGCGCCACGGCCGCCGTGCGGATCTCGTAGCCGTCGAGGCGGCCGCCGGTGCCGTACGGGGTGTTGACGATGAGGTCGACCTCACCGTCGTGGATGAGCTGGACGATGGTCTTCTCGCCGTTCGGGCCGGTGCCCTCGGACTGCTTGCGCACGACCGTGGCGTTGATGCCGTTGCGCTTGAGGACCTCGGCGGTGCCGGAGGTGGCGAGCAGCTCGAAGCCGTGGCCGACCAGCTCGCGCGCCGGGAAGATCATCGAGCGCTTGTCGCGGTTGGCGACCGAGATGAACGCGCGCCCCTTGGTGGGCAGCGGGCCGTACGCCCCCGCCTGCGACTTGGCGTACGCCGTGCCGAAGACGGAGTCGATGCCCATGACCTCGCCGGTGGAGCGCATCTCCGGGCCGAGGACGGTGTCCACGCCGCGACCGGAGGTGTCACGGAAGCGGCTCCACGGCATCACGGCCTCCTTGACGGAGATCGGCGCGTCCAGCGGCAGCTCGCCACCGTCGCCGGTCGCCGGGAGCAGCCCCTCGGCGCGCAGTTCGGCGATGCTCGCGCCCAGCGAGATCCGGGCGGCGGCCTTCGCCAGTGGCACCGCGGTCGCCTTCGAGGTGAAGGGGACCGTGCGGGACGCGCGCGGGTTGGCCTCCAGCACGTAGAGGATGTCACCGGCCATCGCGAACTGGATGTTGATCAGGCCGCGCACGCCCACTCCGCGCGCGATGGCCTCGGTCGAGGCCCGCAGGCGCTTGATGTCGAAGCCGCCGAGCGTGATCGGGGGCAGGGCGCACGCCGAGTCGCCGGAGTGGATGCCGGCCTCCTCGATGTGCTCCATGACACCGCCGAGGTACAGCTCCTCACCGTCGTAGAGCGCGTCGACGTCGATCTCGATGGCGTCGTCGAGGAAGCGGTCGACCAGGACCGGCCGGGTGGGGCTGATCTCGGTCGACTCGGCGATGTAGGACGACAGCCGGGTCTCGTCGTAGACGATCTCCATGCCGCGCCCGCCGAGGACGTAGGACGGCCGGACGAGGACCGGGTAGCCGATCTCGTCCGCGATGGCCTTGGCCTCGGCGAAGGTGGTGGCCGTGCCGTGCTTCGGGGCCGGCAGCCCGGCCTCGGCGAGCACGCGCCCGAACGCGCCCCGGTCCTCGGCCGCGTGGATCGCCTCCGGAGGCGTGCCGACGATCGGCACCCCGTTGTCCTTCAGCGCCTGCGCCAGGCCCAGCGGGGTCTGGCCGCCGAGCTGGACGACGACACCGGCGATCGGCCCGGCCTGCGCCTCCGCGTGGACGATCTCCAGCACGTCCTCCAGCGTCAGCGGCTCGAAGTACAGGCGGTCGGAGGTGTCGTAGTCGGTGGAGACGGTCTCCGGGTTGCAGTTGACCATCACGGTCTCGTACCCGGCGTCGGACAGCGCGAAGGAGGCGTGGACGCAGGAGTAGTCGAACTCGATGCCCTGGCCGATGCGGTTCGGGCCGGAGCCCAGGATGATCACCGCGGGCTTCTCGCGGGGCGCGACCTCGCTCTCCTCGTCGTAGGAGGAGTAGAAGTACGGCGTCTTCGCGGCGAACTCGGCGGCGCAGGTGTCGACCGTCTTGTAGACCGGGCGGACGCCCAGCGCGTGCCGGACCTCGCGGACGACGTCCTCGCGCAGGCCGCGGATCTCGCCGATCTGCTGGTCGGAGAAGCCGTGCCGCTTGGCCTCGGCGAGCAGGTCGCCGTCCAGACGTTCGGCGGCGGCCAGCTCGTCGGCGGTCTCCTTGATGAGGAAGAGCTGGTCGACGAACCAGGGGTCGATCTTCGTGTACTCGAAGACCTCCTCGGGCGTGGCACCCGCGCGGATGGCCTGCATGACGGTGTTGATCCGGCCGTCGGTGGGGCGCACGGACTCGCGCAGCAGCTCGTCCTTGTCGCCGGGCTCGCCGACGAAGGTGAACTGGCTGCCCTTCTTCTCCAGCGAGCGCAGCGCCTTCTGGAAGGCCTCGGTGAAGTTGCGGCCGATGGCCATGGCCTCGCCGACCGACTTCATGGTGGTGGTGAGGGTGGAGTCGGCGCTCGGGAACTTCTCGAAGGCGAAGCGCGGGGCCTTCACGACCACGTAGTCGAGCGTCGGCTCGAAGGAGGCCGGGGTCTCCTTCGTGATGTCGTTCGGGATCTCGTCGAGGGTGTAGCCGACGGCGAGCTTGGCCGCGATCTTGGCGATGGGGAAGCCGGTCGCCTTGGAGGCGAGGGCAGAGGACCGCGACACGCGCGGGTTCATCTCGATGACGATCACGCGACCGTCCTCGGGGTTCACCGCGAACTGGATGTTGCAGCCACCGGTGTCGACGCCGACCTCACGGATCACGGCGATGCCGATGTCACGCAGGATCTGGTACTCGCGGTCGGTCAGCGTCATCGCGGGCGCGACGGTGATCGAGTCGCCGGTGTGCACGCCCATGGGGTCGAAGTTCTCGATGGAGCAGACGACCACGACGTTGTCGTGCTTGTCCCGCATCAGCTCCAGCTCGTACTCCTTCCAGCCGAGGATGGACTCCTCCAGGAGCACCTCGGTGGTCGGGGAGAGCGTGAGGCCCTGGCCGGCGATGCGGCGCAGCTCCTCCTGGTCGTGGGCGAAGCCGGAACCGGCGCCGCCCATGGTGAAGGAGGGGCGGACGACGACCGGGTAGCCGCCGAGCTCGTCGACGCCGGCGATGACCTCGTCCATGGTGTGGCAGATGACCGAGCGCGCCGACTCGCCGTGCCCGATCTTGCGGCGGACCTCCTCCACGACCTCCTTGAACAGGTCGCGGTCCTCGCCCTTGTTGATGGCCTCCACGTTGGCGCCGATCAGCTCGACGCCGTACTTCTCCAGGACGCCGTTCTCGGCGAGCGAGATCGCCGTGTTGAGGGCCGTCTGGCCGCCCAGGGTGGGCAGCAGCGTGTCCGGCCGCTCCTTGGCGATGATCTTCTCGACGAACTCGGGGGTGATCGGCTCGATGTAGGTGGCGTCGGCGATCTCCGGGTCGGTCATGATCGTCGCCGGGTTGGAGTTGACGAGGATGACCCTGAGGCCCTCGGCGCGCAGGATGCGGCACGCCTGGGTGCCGGAGTAGTCGAACTCGGCGGCCTGGCCGATGACGATCGGGCCGGAGCCGATGACCAGGACGGACTGGATATCGGTGCGCTTAGGCACGCTGGCCCTCCATCAGGGTTACGAAGCGGTCGAACAGGTAGGCGGCGTCGTGCGGGCCCGCTGCCGCTTCGGGGTGGTACTGGACGGAGAAGGCCGGCTGGTCGAGCAGCTGGAGCCCCTCCACGACGTCGTCGTTGAGGCAGACGTGGGAGACCTCGGCGCGGCCGAACTTCGTCTCGCTGACCTGGTCGAGCGGCGCGTCCACGGCGAACCCGTGGTTGTGCGCGGTGACCTCGACCTTGCCGGTCGTACGGTCCTGGACCGGCTGGTTGATGCCCCGGTGGCCGTACTTCAGCTTGTAGGTGCCGAAGCCGAGGGCGCGGCCGAGGATCTGGTTGCCGAAGCAGATGCCGAACAGCGGCGTCCTGCGCTCCAGCACCTCGGTCATCAGCGCGACAGGGCCGTCGGCGGTGGCCGGGTCGCCCGGGCCGTTGGAGAAGAACACACCGTCGGGGTTGACGGCGTACACGTCGTCCGCGGAGGCGGTCGCCGGGAGCACATGCACCTCGATGCCGCGTTCGGCCATGCGGTGCGGGGTCATGCCCTTGATGCCGAGGTCGATGGCGGCGACGGTGAACCGCTTCTCGCCGACCGCCGGGACGACGTAGACCTCCTTGGTGGCGACCTCCTCGTAGAGGCTCGCGCCCTTCATGTGCGGCTGGGCCTGCACGCGCGCGAGAAGCTCGGCTTCCGAGCCGATCGCCTCGCCGGAGAAGATGCCGGCGCGCATCGAGCCGCGCTCGCGAAGGTGACGGGTGAGCGCGCGGGTGTCGATGCCGGAGATCCCGACGACGTTCTGCGCGACCAGCTCGTCGTCCAGGGAGCGCTTGGCGCGCCAGTTGGAGGGCACTCGCGCGGGGTCACGCACTACGTAGCCGGAGACCCAGATGCGGCTCGACTCGTCGTCCTCGTCGTTCCAGCCGGTGTTGCCGATCTGCGGGGCGGTCGCGACGACGATCTGGCGGTCGTACGACGGGTCGGTCAGGGTCTCCTGGTAGCCGGTCATGCCGGTGGAGAACACCGCTTCGCCGAAGGTCTCCCCCACGGCCCCGTAGGCACGGCCGCGGAAGATCCGGCCGTCCTCCAGGACGAGTACGGCGGGAACCTTGGTGGTTCCCCTTGTGGAGGTCGTCATCGTGCGCCTTCCGTCTTGTTGTTGATCATGGAGTTGATGGCCTCGACCCACTCCTGGTGCTCGGCCGCGTGGTCCGAGCGGAAGCCGGAGTCGATCAGCGTGTCGCCGTGCTGCCAGGTGACCACGAGCAGTCCGCCCTCGGTGAGGACCTTGCCGGCGATGCCCTTGCCGAGCAGCGCCTCGCGCAGCGCGCCGACGGGGACGAAGAAGTCGGTGGCACCGGGGCGTACGACGTCCAGCCCCGCGTCCGTCAGGGTGAGCTCGACCCGGCTGCGGGTGCCCAGGCCGTGCGCCACGATGCGGTCGAGCCACTGCCCGGCGGTGGTGGAGCCGTGATAGCGGCCGCTCATGCCCAGTCTCGCCGGGCCGAGGTCGTCCGGCGCGCCGGGCAGCTCGGGCAGGTCGCCCTGGAGCGTGCCACGCCACTTCCAGCCTTCGCGCATCAGCCAGTACACGAGCGCGACGAACAGGCCGAGGCCGACCACCCAGCCGATCCGCGCGGCCCAGTCGGTCACGGCGGCGGATTCCTTCTCGGCCGCGAGCAGTAGTGCAGCAGATGTCACGTGAGCTTCCCGTCGACGAGCGTGGCCTTGCCCCGGAGCCACGTGTGCGTGACACGGCCCGGCAGCTCACGCCCCTCGTACGGGGTGTTCCGGCTGCGCGAGGCGAAGCCCGCGGGGTCCACGGACCCACGGTATTCCGTGTCGACGAGCGTGAGGTTGGCGGGCTCACCTGCCGAGACGGGGCGGCCGTGCCCCGTCGCCCGCCCGATCCGGGCGGGTGTGAAGGACATGCGGTCGGCGACCCCGGCCCAGTCCAGGAGCCCGGTCTCCACCATCGTCTCCTGGACCACTGACAACGCGGTCTCCAGGCCGACCATGCCCATGGCGGCCGCGGCCCACTCGCAGTCCTTGTCCTCGTGCGGGTGCGGGGCGTGGTCGGTGGCGACGATGTCGATGGTGCCGTCGGCGAGCGCCTCGCGCAGGGCGAGCACATCGCGCTCGGTGCGCAGCGGCGGGTTGACCTTGTAGACCGGGTTGTAACTCCGCACGAGCTCGTCGGTGAGGAGCAGGTGGTGCGGGGTGACCTCGGCGGTGACGTCGATGCCGCGGGACTTGGCCCAGCGGACGATCTCGACCGACCCGGCGGTGGAGAGGTGGCAGATGTGGACGCGGGAACCGACGTGCTCGGCGAGCAGGACGTCCCGGGCGATGATCGACTCCTCGGCCACCGCGGGCCAGCCCCCGAGCCCCAGCTCGGCGGAGACGACGCCCTCGTTCATCTGGGCGCCCTCGGTCAGCCGGGGCTCCTGGGCGTGCTGGGCGACGACCCCGCCGAAGGCCTTCACGTACTCCAGGGCGCGCCGCATGATCACGGCGTCGTCGACGCACTTGCCGTCGTCGGAGAAGACGGTGACGCCTGCGGCCGACTCGTGCATGGCGCCCAGCTCGGCGAGCTTCTTGCCCTCCAGGCCCACGGTGACCGCGCCGATGGGCTGCACATCGCAGTAGCCGTGCTCCTGGCCGAGCCGGTAGACCTGCTCGACCACACCGGCGGTGTCGGCCACGGGGAAGGTGTTGGCCATGGCGAAGACGGCCGTGTAGCCGCCGGAGGCCGCCGCTCGCGTACCCGTCAGCACGGTCTCGGAGTCCTCACGGCCCGGCTCGCGCAGATGAGTGTGCAGGTCGACCAGCCCCGGCAGCAGCACCTTGCCGCCGGCCTCGACGACCTCGGCGCCCTCGGCGGACAGTCCCTGGCCCACCGCCTCGATGAGCGGACCGTCGATCAGAACGTCCTGCGGCTCCCCGCCGAGCACCTGCGCACCACGGATCAGGATCTTGCTCATGTTCTTACTTCCCCTCGGTGGTACGGGCGTGGCTGACGGCGGGTTCGTTGCCGCCCAGGAGCAGGTAGAGGACGGCCATCCGGATGGACACTCCGTTGGCGACCTGTTCGACGACGGTGCAGCGCTCGGAGTCGGCGACCTCGGCGGTGATCTCCATGCCGCGGACCATCGGCCCGGGGTGCATCACGATGGCGTGCTCGGGCATCCGCGCCATCCGGTCGCCGTCGAGGCCGTAGCGCCGCGAGTACTCGCGCTCGGTGGGGAAGAACGCGGCGTTCATCCGCTCGCGCTGCACGCGCAGCATCATCACCGCGTCGGACTTCGGGAGTGTGCTGTCGAGGTCGTAGGACACCTCGCAGGGCCACGACTCGATGCCGACCGGCACGAGCGTGGGCGGGGCGACCAGGGTGACCTCGGCGCCGAGCGTGTGCAGCAGGTCGACGTTGGAGCGGGCGACCCGGCTGTGCAGGATGTCGCCGACGATCGTGATGCGCTTGTCGGAGAGGTCGTGCCCGATCCCGGCGTCCCGGCCGATCAGCCTGCGGCGCATGGTGAAGGCGTCCAGGAGTGCCTGGGTGGGGTGCTGGTGGGTGCCGTCGCCCGCGTTGATGACGACGGCGTCGATCCAGTCGGAGGTGGCCAGGCGGTACGGCGCCCCGGAGGCGCCGTGCCGGATGACGACCGCGTCCACGCCCATGGCCTCCAGCGTCTGGGCGGTGTCCTTCAGGGACTCGCCCTTGGACACCGAGGACCCCTTGGCGGAGAAGTTGATGACGTCCGCGGAGAGGCGCTTCTCGGCGGCCTCGAAGGAGATACGCGTGCGCGTGGAGTCCTCGAAGAAGAGGTTGACGATCGTGCGGCCGCGCAGGGTCGGCAGTTTCTTGATGGGCCGGTCGGCGACCCGGGCCATCTCCTCGGCGGTGTCGAGGATCAGGACGGCGTCGTCGCGGGTGAGGTCGGCGGCCGAGATGAGATGACGCAGCATCTGTCAGGCTCCGTAAGGCAGTTCATGGGGAGGATTCGGGCAGGCAGGGGCACGACGGAGGGACGTACGGCACAAGAGGCCGCACGCGCGCGTGCTACTGCTGGGCGGTCCGGTTCACACCGAGCAGCACGGTGTCGCGACCGTCCTCCTCGGCGAGCAGGACCTTGACCGTCTCCCGCAGCGACGTGGGGAGGTTCTTGCCGACGTAGTCGGCGCGGATGGGCAGTTCCCGGTGGCCGCGGTCGACGAGGACCGCGAGCTGCACCGCGCGCGGGCGCCCGATGTCGTTCAGGGCGTCGAGGGCTGCGCGGATGGTGCGGCCCGAGAAGAGCACGTCGTCGACGAGGACGACCAGTCTGCCGTCGAGGCCGTCACCGGGGATCTCGGTGCGGGCCAGCGCACGCGGCGGGTGCATGCGCAGGTCGTCGCGGTACATCGTGATGTCGAGGGAGCCGACCGGAATCTCGCGGTCGGTGACCTGCTCCAGCTTGGCGGCGAGCCGTTGGGCGAGGAAGACGCCGCGGGTCGGGATGCCGAGGAGCACCACGTCGTCGGCGCCCTTGGCGCGTTCGACGATCTCGTGGGCGATGCGGGTCAGCACTCGCGCGATGTCGGGGCCTTCGAGAACGGGCCGCGCGTCGGCTTGTCGGGGATCCTGCTGGGTGTCCTGCTTGTCCATAAGAAACGGACCTCCTTCTCCGCCTCACGGGACGGACCTTAAAGGACGTCGGATTTGCTCACTCCACGGTAGCAGCCCGCAAGGACACGCCTGATCACCCCCTTGGCGTAGTCGGCCACGGATACCACGGAAGAGTCGGTGTGGACCATTCGGCTTGACGCAGAAGAATCACGCTGCGTAACCTCACAGTGAGTTACCAGCACGCGGCTCCTGCCGCGTCGACCCAGTGCCGGGGAGCTATATGTCCAGCGAATACGCCAAACAGCTCGGGGCCAAGCTCCGGGCGATCCGCACCCAGCAGGGCCTTTCCCTCCACGGTGTCGAGGAGAAGTCCCAGGGACGCTGGAAGGCGGTCGTGGTCGGTTCGTACGAGCGCGGCGACCGCGCCGTGACCGTGCAGCGCCTTGCCGAGCTGGCGGATTTCTACGGCGTCCCCGTGCAGGAGCTGCTGCCGGGCACCACCCCGGGCGGGGCGGCCGAGCCCCCGCCGAAGCTGGTCCTGGACCTGGAGCGACTGGCCCATGTGCCGGTCGAGAAGGCGGGTCCCCTCCAGCGCTACGCCGCCACGATCCAGTCGCAGCGCGGTGACTACAACGGCAAGGTGCTGTCGATCCGCCAGGACGACCTGCGCACTCTCGCCGTCATCTACGACCAGTCGCCCTCGGTCCTGACCGAACAGCTGATCAGCTGGGGCGTCCTGGACTCGGACGCGCGTCGCGCGGTCTCCCACGAGGAGAACTAGCCGCTGCGCGGTCGAGCAGAAACGTACCCTCGGGGTGGCCGGAACCCAGCGGTTCCGGCCACCCCTGCGTTGTGCGGGTACGTAGGAGGGCCCACAGCGTGTGCTGTGGGCCCTCCTACGTATGCGCGCCCCTAGGGGCGCGGGGAACTGCGCGACGCGCCACAGACGGCCCGCAGGCCACATGCGGCCGCAGTTCCCCGGCTCTCCCTGCGGAGCTAATCGCGCCGCAGGGACGGCTTGAGCTCCTTGAGGCGGCCGAGCAGGCCGTTCACGAACGAGGGCGACTCGTCCGTGGAGAACTCCTTCGCCAGCTGCACCATCTCGTCGAGGACCACCGCGTCCGGGGTCTCGTCGGCCCAGATCAGCTCGTAGGCGCCGAGACGAAGGATGTTTCGGTCGACGACCGGCATCCGGTCCAGCGTCCAGCCGACCGAGTACTGGGAGATCAGCTCGTCGATGCGCCGCGCGTGCTGCGCGTAGCCCTCGACCAGCTGCATCGTGTACTCGCTCACCGGCGGCTGCCTGGTGTCGGCCCGGGAGAGCCGGATCCAGTCCGCGAGGACGGTCAGGACGTCGGCTCCGCGCTGGTCGCCCTCGAAGAGGATCTGGAAGGCGCGCTTGCGGGCCGTGTTGCGGGCAGCCACGGTTAGCTGTTCACCCGGCCGAGGTAGTCGCTGGTGCGGGTGTCGACCTTGATCTTCTCACCGGTGGTGATGAAGAGCGGGACCTGGATCTGGTGACCGGTCTCCAGGGTCGCGGGCTTGGTGCCACCGGTGGAGCGGTCGCCCTGGAGGCCCGGCTCGGTCTCCTGGACGACGAGCTCGACGGCGGCCGGCAGCTCGACGAAGAGCACCTCGCCCTCGTGCTGCGCGACGGTGGCCGTGAAGCCCTCGATCAGGAAGTTGGCGGCGTCGCCGACGGCCTTGCGGTCGACCATGAGCTGGTCGTAGGTCTCCATGTCCATGAAGACGAAGTACTCGCCGTCCATGTAGGAGAACTGCATGTCGCGCTTGTCGACAGTGGCCGTCTCGACCTTGACGCCGGCGTTGAACGTCTTGTCGACGACCTTGCCGGAAAGCACGTTCTTGAGCTTGGTGCGCACGAAGGCCGGGCCCTTGCCGGGCTTGACGTGCTGGAACTCGACGACGGACCAGAGCTGGCCGCCTTCGAGCTTGAGCACCAGGCCGTTCTTGAGGTCGTTCGTGGAAGCCACGGTTGCGGAATCTCCTGGACTGACGTGGACGACCCCGGGGCACGCACTCCTACAGCGCGAGCAGCTCCTTGGTCGTGATGGTGAGTAGCTCGGGTCCGCCGTCCGCCTCTGGGCGCACGACGAGCGTGTCATCGATCCGGACGCCGCCCCGGCCCGGGAGGTGGACCCCGGGTTCGACGGTGACCGGCACGCAAGCGTCCAGTTTACCCATGGCCGCGGGAGTCAACTGCGGGTCCTCGTCGATTTCGAGTCCGACACCGTGCCCGGTGAGCGCCGGGAAGCTCTCGGCGTGCCCCGCGCAGTCCAGTACCTGGCGTGCCGCACGGTCCACGTCACGGCAGGCGGCGCCGGGCGCCAGAGCCTCGCGCCCGGCCCGCTGAGCGGCGAAGACGAGGTCGTACAGCTCGATCTGCCAGTCCGCCGGGGACGTCCCGATCACGAAGGTGCGGCCGATCTCGCAGCGGTAGCCGCGGTAGGCCGCCCCCAGACAGACGGAGAGGAAGTCTCCCTCCTCGACGCGCCGGTCGGTGGGCCGGTGTCCGCGCCGACCGGAGTTCGGTCCGGTGGCGACGGACGTGGCGAAGGCGGGACCGTCGGCGCCGTGGTCGACGAGGCGCCGCTCCAGTTCGAGGGCGAGGTGCCGTTCCGTCCGCCCGACCAGGATGGACTCCAGCAGCTCCCCCAGGGCCTGGTCGGCGATCTCGGCGCCGATCCGCAGGCAGGAGATCTCCTCCTCGTCCTTCACCACCCTCAGCTGTTCCACCGCGCCGCCCAGGTCGGCCAGGCGCAGGCGCGGGGCGACCGAGCGGATTTCCCGGTGGCGGGCGACCGTGAGGTGGTGTTCCTCGACCGCGAGGGAGTCTCCGCCCTGGGCCATGAGCAGGTCGGCGGCGGCGACCGCCGGATCGCCCCCGTCGCGGGAGAGGGACTGGACGCGCAGGGCGTCGTCCGGTCGTCCCTCGGCCGGGCGGTCGTCGGGCGGGCCGACGCACACGAGGACGTCCTCGCTCCTGCCGAGCAGCAGGACGGCGCCGTGCGGGGCTGCGCCCGCGAGGTATCTCACGTTGGCGGGGCGGGAGACGAGCGCCGTGGCGCTGCCGCTCGCGTTGCATCGTTCCCTCAGCCGTGTGCGGCGGGCCGCGTAGACCTCTGACATGACACGAGCGTAGGAGGGGTGGCTGAATTGTGCCGGTTGGGAGGGCGTTCGGGGGAACGGGGTGGGGTGGACGGTTGTGTGCCGTCTGCCGGACGGTGGGGGCTTGTCGCGCCACCGCGGCGGAGCCGCACATCGGTACGGCCCCGCGCCCCTGAACCCTCGGTCCCGCTCGCTACCACTTGGGCGGACTCGCGATCGCCCTTGCCAGGACGTCGTCCAGGACCCTTGCCGTCGTCGGGACGTCCAGTTGTGAGTTGTCGATGATGGGGAGGCCGGAGCCGTACCAGCCGGCCATGCGGCCGTGGATGCGGGCGACCTCCTCGTCGGTGAGGCGGCGGTTGCCGGAGCGTTCGGCGTTGCGCTCCAGGACGACTTCCAGGCCGGGGAGGAGGACGACGGGCAGGAGGCCCGGGCCGACGTGTCGTTTCCAGCCACCCAGACCCACGGCCGGGCGGTCGGGGAAGATCGCGTCGTCCAGGATGCACGAGATGCCGTTGGCCAGGAAGTTGCGCGCGGCGAAGCCGCAGGTGCGGCGGGCGAGGCGGTACTGGGCCTCGGAGTGGTCGTTCCACCCCGACTGCGGGTCGGCGAAGCCCGAGCGGACCCATTCGCGTACGTCGTCGAGGCTGACGTGGGCGGTGGGGACCCGGCGGTGGTCGGCCCAGTACTTGGCGACGCTGGTCTTGCCGGCGCCCGCGGGGCCGATCAGCAGGACGGCGAGCGTCGTGGCCGACGGGTCGGGAACGGTCGGGGCGGGCGGTGCGCTGGGCATGGGCACGGGGCCGCCGGGCGGCAGCGGGACATGCCCGGTGGTGTCGGTGCCCGGCGGGACGGGGGCGTGCTGCGGGGCGGGCGGGTGCGGCACGGGCGGGACCGGCGGCTGGGGCGCGGGCGGGACCGGACCCGAAGGGGCGCCGAGGTATCCCGGCTGCGGCTGGGGGGCGCTGCCCGACTGGTGCGGGCCCGGGTGCCCCGCTCCCGGCGACCAGCCGGCGGCCGGACCGTGCCCCGGCTGGTGGGGCGGCGGCAGCGGAGAACCCACTGCGTGCTGCATCCGGTGCCACTCCGTCTCGTACAGGCAATTGGCGCTGGCTGTGGGGGTGCGGACCCCCGCTTCGCTACTGAACGGTACCGCCCCCGCCCGTCGTTTGGTGAACGGCCGGGGGCGGTCCGAAGTGCCCGGTGTGGAAAGGGAATCGGGCGGAAGGGGACCGGACGGACTTACTCGACCGTCCCGTGGTCCTACTCGCCCACCTCGCCGTACGCGGCGAGCAGGACGGCCGGGTCGGGCCCCTCCAGCACGGTGGGCTTGGCCAGGCCGTCCAGGACGATGAAGCGCAGCAGGTCGCCGCGGGACTTCTTGTCGACCTTCATGTTCTCCAGCAGCTTGGGCCACTGGTCGTGGCGGTAGTGCAGCGGCAGGCCGACGGCTTGGAGGATCGTGCGGTGGCGGTCGGCCGTCGCCTCGTCCAACCGGCCTGCCAGGCGGCCCAGTTCGGCGGCGAAGTGCATGCCCACCGAGACGGCCGCGCCGTGCCGCCACTTGTAGCGCTCGTTCTTCTCGATGGCGTGCGCGAGGGTGTGACCGTAGTTCAGGATCTCTCGCAGACCCGACTCCTTCAGGTCGGACGACACCACGTCCGCCTTGACCCGGATGGAGCGCTCGACGAGCTCGGCGGTGTGCGGGCCCGCCGGAGTGCGGGCGGCCTCGGGGTCGGACTCGATCAGGTCCAGGATCACCGGATCGGCGATGAAACCGGCCTTGATGATCTCCGCGAGCCCGGAGACGTAGTCATTGACCGGCAGGGAGTCCAGCGCGGCCAGGTCACACAGCACCCCGGCCGGCGGGTGGAACGAACCGACCAGGTTCTTGCCCTCGGCGGTGTTGATGCCGGTCTTGCCGCCCACCGCCGCGTCCACCATGGCCAGCACTGTGGTCGGGACGGCGATCCAGCGCACCCCGCGCAGCCACGTCGCCGCGACGAACCCCGCGAGGTCGGTGGTCGAGCCACCGCCCACCCCCACGACGACGTCCGTGCGGGTGAACCCCGACTGACCGAGCGCCTTCCAGCAGTACGCCGCGACCTCCGCGGTCTTGGCCTCCTCCGCGTTGGGCACCTGGATGGCGACGGCCTCGAAGCCCTGCCCGGCCAGATCCGCGCGCAGCGCCTCCCCGGTCTCGGCCAGCGCCTCGGGGTGGATCACCGCCACCCGCTTGACCCGGTCACCGATCAGTCCGCCCAGCTCCGCCAGCAGCCGACGGCCGACGAGCACCTCGTAGGGTTCCGACCCCGCGCTGCCGCCGACCCGGATCCGCGTTACGGACTCGCTGCTCATGCTTCTTTCAACTCCAAAGCGTCCAGGGCGACTTGGGTGACCTCTTCGGGCGTACGGCCGTCCGTCGCGACCACGGCCGTGGCCACGCCCTCGTACAGATGACGGCGGGCCTCCATCAGCTCACGCCACTGCTTGCGCGGGTTGACGGCCAGCAGCGGACGGGCCGCGTTCAGGCCGGTGCGCTTGACGGCTTCCTCGACGTCCATCGCCAGGTAGACCACGCGCTGCCCGGCCAGCAGGCCGCGCGTGTCCGCGTCCAGGATTGAACCGCCGCCCAGCGCCAGGACACCGTCGTGCTCGGCCAGCGCCTTGCGCACCGCCCGCTTCTCGATCGCGCGGAAGGCGTCCTCGCCCTCGTCGACGAAGATCTCGGCGATGCTGCGGCCCTGCGCGGCGACGATGTCGTCGTCGGTGTCCCGGTATCCGACGCCGAGCCGCCCGGCCAGCAGCTGCCCCACGGTGGACTTGCCCACGCCCATCGGACCGACCAGGACGACCAGCGGCCCGCTCATCGGATGTGCAGGTTGTCGAGGTAGGACCGCACGTTGCGGCGGGTCTCGGGGACGCTGTCGCCGCCGAACTTCTCCGCCACCGCGTCCGCCAGCACCAGCGCGACCATCGCCTCGGCGACGATCCCCGCGGCCGGCACCGCGCACACGTCGGAACGCTGGTGGTGCGCCTGGGTCGCCTCGCCCGTGACGACGTCCACCGTCCGCAGGGCCCGCGGCACGGTCGCGATCGGCTTCATCGCCGCCCGCACCCGCAGCAGCTCACCCGTGCTCAGACCGCCCTCGGTACCGCCGGAGCGGCCGGTGGAGCGCCGGATGCCGTCGGGGGTGGTGACGATCTCGTCGTGCGCCTTCGAACCCGGCACCCGCGCGAGGTCGAAGCCGTCGCCGACCTCGACGCCCTTGATCGCCTGGATGCCCATGAGGGCGGCGGCCAGCCGGGCGTCCAGCCGACGGTCCCAGTGCACGTGCGAGCCCAGGCCGACCGGGACGTCGTACGCCAGCACCTCGACCACGCCGCCGAGGGTGTCGCCGTCCTTGTGGGCCTGGTCGATCTCCGCGACCATCGCCTTCGACGCGTCCGCGTCCAGGCAGCGCACCGGGTCCGCGTCCAGCTTCGCCACGTCCGCGGGGGTCGGGTAAACACCGTAGGGCGCCTTCGCGGCGGCCAGCTCCACCACATGGGAGACGATCTCGATACCCGCCGTCTCCTTCAGATACGACCGGGCCACCGCGCCCAGCGCCACCCGGGCCGCCGTCTCACGCGCCGAGGCACGCTCCAGAATCGGCCGGGCCTCGTCGAATCCGTACTTCTGCATCCCGGCGAGGTCTGCGTGGCCGGGCCGCGGGCGGGTGAGCGGGGCGTTGCGGGCGAGGCCCGCGAGGATCTCCGGGTCGACCGGGTCGGCCGCCATGACCTGCTCCCACTTCGGCCACTCCGTGTTGCCCACCATGACCGCCACCGGCGAACCCATGGTCAGACCGTGCCGGACGCCGCCGAGGAAGGTGACCTCGTCGCGCTCGAACTTCATCCGCGCACCACGCCCGTAGCCGAGCCGCCGTCGTGCCAGGTGGTCGGCCACCATGTCCGTGGTGATCGGCACGCCGGCGGGAAGGCCCTCCAGCGTGGCGACAAGTGCGGGACCGTGGGACTCCCCCGCGGTCAGCCAACGCAGCCTGCTCAACGATGCTCCTCAGTGCTCGCGCCCCGTTATGCCGTGCCGCACGCGCGTCCTCGCGTACGTCGTCGGCGTGACCGGGTGCGCGGCCCGGGCCCGCCATCTCCGATCCTCCCACGTCCGGGCCCCGGACACGGTCGCCGGTCCATCAAGCGGACGGAGCGGCGGCCGGACAGGTCATGGACGGTGCGATGCCCGGCGGGAGGCGAGGGCGTGTTCGCCGGCCTTGCGCATGGCCTCCACGGGTGCCGGGGAGCGGCCGGTCATCTGCTCGACCTGGCACACCGCCTGGTGCACGAGCAGGTCGAGGCCGCTGACGACGGCGCCGCCGAACATCGACCAACGGGCGGCCAGCTCGGTCGGCCAGGGGTCGTAGAGCACGTCGAAGAGGGTGGCGGGGCGCTCCGGCACCGAGACGGCGAGGCCGTCCGTGGTCCCGGCCGGGGTGGTCGCGACGACCAGCGGGAAGCGCAGGGCGTCGGCCGCGTCCGCCCAGTCGGCGATCCGGACCTCGACGCCGAGCCGCTCGCCCCACTGCCGCATCTCGGCGGCGCGGGCCTCGCTGCGGACGTAGGCGACGATCTCGCCGGTGCAGACCCGGGCCAGGGCCGCCAGCGCGGAGGACGCGGTGGCACCGGCGCCGAGGATCGCGGCCGAGTCGACCTGTTCGACGCCACGTTCGCGCAGGGCGGCGACCATGCCGGGGATGTCGGTGTTGTCACCGATCCGGCGTCCGTCCTCGGTGAAGACCAGGGTGTTGACCGCCTCGACGGAGGCCGCCGTCTCGCTGATCTCGTCGAGCAGCGGGATGACCGCACGCTTCAGCGGCATGGTGAGCGACAGCCCGGCCCACTCGGCGCCGAGCCCCTCGACGAAGGAGGGCAGGGCCTCCTCGTCGACCTCGAAGCGGTCGTACGTCCAGCCGGTGAGCTCCAGCGCCTCGTACGCGGCGCGGTGCAGCGCCGGGGAGAGGGAGTGGGCGATGGGGCTGCCGAGTACCGCGGCCCGGCGGGCGTCAGTTGCCCGTGCTGGCATCGAACTTGTCCTTGAGTTTCTGGAATTCTGCGTAGGTCTTGGCGAATTCGGTGTTGTTCTCGCCGTCGGTCGCCACGAAATAGATCCAGCCGTCGGTGGTCGGATTCAGCGTGGCCTTCAACGCGTCGTCACCGGGATTGCCGATCGGACCGGGCGGCAGGCCCTTGTTGGTGTACGTGTTGTACGGGTCCTTGTTGCTGTTGATCTCGGACTCGCTGATATTGATCTTGCTCTCGCCCTTCAGGTAGTTGAAGGTCGAGTCGAACTGGAGCAGCTGGTTGGTCTGGTCGTTCGTGGGCTTGAGACGGTTGTAGACGACCTCCGCCATCTTGCGGTAGTCGTCGTGCGTCTTGCCCTCGGCCTGGACGAGGCTCGCGACCGTGATGACCTGCAGCGGACTGTCCAGCTTGAGCGTCTTGGCCTTGGCCTGGAGGTCGTAGCCGCCGTACACCTCGTTGGCGTGGGCGACCATCGCCTTCAGGACCGCCTCCGGCTTCATGCCCTTGGCCGCGGGATACGTGCCGGGGTAGAGGAAGCCCTCCAGCGGGTCCTTGATGTCGTCGTTGTCGTTCGCCCAGCTGGGCAGCCCGAGCGTCTTGTACTGGCTTTCCGCCACCTTCCGGGTGGCTCCGGAGGAAAGACCGAGCTTTATGTCGATGACCTTGTAGACGGCCACGTTCCGCTGGCCCGGCGCGACGACCACATTGGCCTGGCTCTTCGGGTCGAGCATCATCTCTACGGCGCTCTTCGCGGACATTTCCTTTTTCAGGACGTACGCGCCCGCCTGGATCGAGTCCCCGTCCGGATTGCTCGTGAACGCGGACACGAAGGCGTCGACGCTCTTGACGACGCCGGCCGCCTTCAGCAGACGGCCTATGTCCGCGCCGCCCGAGCCCCTGGGGACCTCCACGCTCACGGTCTGGCTCGTGCCGCCGCCCGCATAGTCCGGAGCCGCGGTGTAACGATTCTTGTAGAAGTGGTAGCCGAAGTAGCCGACGCCACCGAGACCCCCGACGAACACCAGTGCGACGACCAGGCAGGCGCAGCCGTTGCGGCTCTTCTTGCTCTTCGCACCCTTGGCGCCTTTGCCGCCCCGGCCCCGCCGGTCCCCGCGGCCCTCCGGCTCGTCGTCGTCCTCGTCGTCGGCCCCGCCGCCCGCGAAGAAGGCGTGCTCGCCCTGGTCGGGCCCGGGATCCCAGTCGGGTTTCTGGTCCAGCTCCGGCTCGGACTCCGCCGGTTCGGGCTCGGGGCGCCGCCGGGCGGGCGGCTCCGGCGGCGGATACGCGTCCGGGGTGTTGTAGAAGTCCGGCTGCTCCGCGCCGTAGGCCGCGGCCTGCTGGCCGTAGGGGTCACCGGGGTCGGCCGCGTACGGTACATGGGCATGGGTGCCCGTGCCGTCCCAGCCGCCTTCTTGGTAACCCTCGTGGTAGCCCTGCTGGTTGTGCTGGTTCTGGTGGGCGTACTGCTGCTGCCCCTGATCGACGTACTGCTGCTGGTCGTAGCCCTGGTACTGCGGGTCGTACTGCTGCTGGCCGTACTGTTGCGCCTGTCCTTGGCCCCAGTCGCCGTACTCCGACTGCTGCTGCGGGTAGTGGTGCTGCTGCTGGCCGCCGTAACCAGGCTGATGACCCGGGTGGGCCTGCTGCCCTTCCCATCCGCCGTCCCCGTACAACGGGTCCTCCGGATGCCACGGTTCGGAGCCCGGGCCCCGGCCATACTCAGTCATCAATCCCCTAGAGCCGCGAGGCGGCGATCACGAGGCCTTCGCGGACCCGTCACCGTTCCGCCTCTCTCTGTGCGGTGGCTGTTCGAACACCGCCGCATCGACGCGGAACGTTACCGTACCGCGATCAGATGACCACTTCGACGCCCTCGCCCGGTGCTTTACCTGACACCCGTTCGGATTCCAGGGCCTGCTGGAGGATGATCACAGCGGCTGCCTGGTCGATCACCGACCGGCCCTTCTTGGACTTCACCCCTGAGGCGCGCAGTCCCTGACTGGCCGTCACGGTCGTCATCCGCTCGTCGACCAGGCGTACGGAGACGGGCGCGATGCCCTTGGCCAGCTCCTGGGCGAAGCCGCGAACCTTTACCGCGGCCGGGCCCTCGCCCCCCTTGAGGGAGCGAGGGAGACCGACGACGACCTCGATCGGCTCGTACTCCTCGACCAGTTGCCTCAAGCGGCGGTGAGCCGCGGGGAGGTCCCGGCCGGGGACCGTCTCCACCGGGGTGGCGAGGATCCCGTCGGGGTCGCACGAGGCGACCCCGATCCGGGCGTCCCCGACGTCGATCGCGAGTCGACGGCCCTTCCGCATCGGCCGGCTCACTTGGCCGTTTCCGCCACGAGCCGCTCGACGGCGTCCACGGCCTCGCCGACGGCGGCCGGGTTCTGGCCGCCGCCCTGGGCGACGTCCGGCTTGCCGCCACCGCCGCCGCCGAGGGTCTTGGCGGCCGAACGGACCAGGTCGCCGGCCTTGAGGCCGCGCTCGCGGGCGGCCTCGTTGGTGGCGATGACGGTCAGCGGCTTGCCGTTGTTGACCGTGAACAGGGCGACCACCGCGGCGCGTCCGCCCTGGATGCGGCCGCGCACGTCGAGGACCAGCCTGCGCAGGTCGTCGGGGGTCGTGCCGTCCGGGACCTGGCCGGTGACGACGGCGACGCCGTGGACGTCCTTGGCGGACTCGGCGAGACCGGCGGCGGCCTGGAGGACCTTCTCGGCGCGGAACTTCTCGATCTCCTTCTCGGCGTCCTTCAGCTTGCCGAGCATGGCGGACACCTTCTCCGGGAGCTCCTCCGGACGACCCTTGATCAGCTCCTGGAGCTGGGCGACGACGGTGTGCTCACGGGCGAGGAAGTTGTAGGCGTCGACACCGACCAGGGCCTCGATACGGCGCACACCCGACCCGATCGACGACTCGCCGAGCAGCTTCACCAGGCCCAGCTGGGCGGTGTTGTGCACGTGCGTACCGCCGCACAGCTCCTTGGAGAAGTCGCCGATGGTCACGACGCGGACGCGCTCACCGTACTTCTCGCCGAACTCGGCGATGGCGCCCTGCTTCTTGGCCTCGTCGAGGCTCAGGATCTCGGCGTGCACGTCCAGGTCGCGGGCGAGCACCTCGTTGATCTTCTGCTCGACGTCGGTCATCACGGCCGTCGGGACGGCGGACGGGGAACCGAAGTCGAAGCGGAAGCGGCCGGGCTGGTTCTCGGAACCGGCCTGGGCGGCCGTCGGGCCGAGGGCGTCGCGCAGGGCCTGGTGGGTGAGGTGGGTGGCCGAGTGGGCGCGGGCGATGGCCGTGCGGCGGCGGGAGTCGATCGAGGCCTGGGCCTTGGCACCGACGGTGACCTCACCGACCTGGACGACGCCCTTGTGGACGTACACCCCGGGGACCGGCTTCTGGCAGTCGCGGATCTCGATGACGGCACCCGTGTCGACCTTGATACGGCCGGTGTCGCCGATCTGGCCGCCGCCCTCGGCGTAGAAGGGGGTGCGGTCGAGGACGATCTCGACCTCGTCGCCCTCCGTGGCGGCCGGGGAGGAGGTGCCGTCGACGAGGATGCCGACGATCGTGGACTCGCCCTCGGTGTCGGAGTAACCGATGAAGTCGGTCTCGCCGGCCTTGTCGGCGATCTCGCGGTAGGCGCCGACGCCGGCGTGGCCGGTCTTCTTGGCCTGGGCGTCGGCCTTGGCGCGCTCCCGCTGCTCCTTCATCAGGCGCCGGAAGCCGTCCTCGTCCACGGACAGCCCCTGCTCGGCGGCCATTTCGAGGGTGAGATCGATCGGGAAGCCCCAGGTGTCGTGGAGCAGGAACGCCTTGTCGCCGGCGAGGACCTTGCCACCGGACTGCTTGGTCTCGGTGACGGCCGTGTCGAGGATGTTGGTGCCGGCCTTCAGCGTCTTGACGAAGGCGTTCTCCTCGGCCAGGGCGACCTTCTCGATGCGCTCGCGGTCGGACACGAGCTCCGGGTACTGCTGGCCCATCATCTCGATCACGACGTCGATCAGGTCCTTGACGACCAGACCCGTGGCGCCGAGCAGGCGCATGTTGCGGATGGCGCGGCGCATGATGCGGCGCAGGACGTAGCCGCGGCCCTCGTTGCCGGGGGTGACGCCGTCGCCGATGAGCATCACGGACGTGCGCATGTGGTCGGTGACCACGCGCAGGGAGACGTCGGAGTCGTGGGCCTCGCCGTACTCGACGCCGGTCAGCTCGGTGGCCTTCTTGATGACGGCCATGGAGGTGTCGATCTCGTACATGTTCTGCACACCCTGCAGAATCATGGCGAGGCGCTCCATGCCGAGGCCCGTGTCGATGTTCTTGCTCGGCAGGTCGCCCAGGATCTCGAAGTTGTCCTTGCCGATGCCCTCGCCGCGCTCGTACTGCATGAAGACGAGGTTCCAGATCTCCACGTACCGCTCGTCGTTGACGGCGGGGCCGCCCTCGACGCCGAACTCGGGGCCGCGGTCGTAGTTGATCTCGGAACAGGGGCCGCAGGGGCCGGGAACGCCCATGGACCAGTAGTTGTCCTTCATGCCCAGGCGCTGGATGCGCTCCTTGGGCACACCGACGACCTCGTGCCAGATGCGCTCGGCCTCGTCGTCGTCCTTGTAGACGGTGATCCAGAGCTTCTCCGGCTCCAGGCCGTAACCACCCTTGTCCTGGGGCGTGGTGAGCAGCTCCCAGGCGTAACTGATGGCGCCTTCCTTGAAGTAGTCGCCGAAGGAGAAGTTGCCGCACATCTGGAAGAACGTGCCGTGGCGGGTGGTCTTGCCGACTTCTTCGATGTCGGGCGTGCGCACGCACTTCTGCACGCTGGTGGCGCGCGCGAAGGGCGGCTTGACCTCACCCAGGAAGTAGGGCTTGAAGGGCACCATGCCGGCCGGGACGAGGAGCAGAGTCGGGTCGTCCGCGATGAGCGACGCCGAAGGGACGACGGTGTGCCCGCGCTCCTCGAAGAAGCTCAGCCAGCGGCGGCGAATCTCGGCCGACTCCATCAGTGGTCCTCATTCCGGTTGTACGGGTTCTTCGTCTGCGAGTACGTCGTGTTCTCGATGTGCTCGGGGTACTTGGGGGTACTGCGGTTGTTCTCGATGGCGGCGTACCGCCTGGGTGCGGGGAGTTCGGGGTCCTCGTGGATCCCCAGCGCCTCCCCCAGCTCGGCCTCCCGCTGGGCCATGTTGTCGCGGACGTCGAGGGCGAAGCCCACCGCACGGTCCTTGAGGCGCGCTCCCGTCTCGAGCGCCTTGTTGGCCGCGGTCGCGGCGAGGCTCTCGGGGGTCAGCTGCCTCAGCTTGCGGTTGACCTTGGTGGTGGCCCAGACACCGGCGGCGACGCCCGTGGTGAACCAGAAGGTACGGCGGAACATCGCTGGCTTCAGTCCCTCTTTCCACGGGGCTTGCGCTTCTCCCGCCGGGAGACCGTACGGCCCACGATCACGGTACGCCGGGGTTCCCTCGCGGGCACCCCGTCCTTGCGGCCGCCGAGGGCGCGGCGGACGCCGTAGCCGAAGGCCGCGACCTTCACCAGGGGGCCGCCGAAGGTGGAGGCGACCGTGGTGGACAGCGCCGACGCGTTCGACGTGACCTCCTGGACGTCGGTGGCGATCGCGTCGACCCGGTCGATCTGGGTCTGCGCGGAGCGCACCGCCGCGGAGGCGTCGGCCAGCAGCGGGACGGCCTGTTCGGTCACGTCCGCGACGAGCCGGGTGGTCGCCCTGAGCGTCTGGGCCAGCCTTGCCAGCGCGACGGCGAGGAAGGAGACCAGGATCGCCCAGAACACGGCCACCAGGATGCCGGCCACCTCTCCACCGGACACTGCGCACCCGCTCCCTGTACTGACGAACAGCTATCTCTGGAGGCGAGCCTATCGCGCCGACAACGGCGGTCCGTACCGGATTAGGGGTGCGCGAAAGCCCGCCGTCCCACCCGCCCCGAAGGGCAGGGAGACGGCGGGCCGAGGTGCGGAAGTCCTACGACCGCCGCGAACCGATCCGGGAGGGGATCAGCGGGCGTAGTACTCGACGACGAGCTGCTCGTCGCAGATCACCGGGATCTCCTTGCGGTTCGGCTCACGGTCCAGGCGGAAGGCCAGGGCGCGGAGGTTCACCTGGAGGTAGCGCGGGGTCTCGCCGTCGGGGGCGAAGCCGCCCTCACGGGCGATGGAGAAGAGGGTCTTCTCGCGGCTGCGCTCACGAACCATCACGACGTCGTCGGGACGGACGCGGAAGGACGGCTTGTCGACCTTCTGGCCGTTGACCTCGATGTGGCCGTGGACGACCATCTGGCGGGCCTGGTAGATCGTGCGGGCGATGCCCGAACGCAGGACCAGCGCGTCGAGACGGCGCTCGAGCTCGATGATCAGGGCCTCACCGGTCTTGCCCTGGACCTTGGAGGCACGCTCGTAGGCGCGGACGAGCTGACGCTCGGACACGTCGTACTGCGCGCGCAGACGCTGCTTCTCGAGCAGACGGACCTTGTAGTCCGAGTTCTGCTTGCGGCCACGGCCGTGCTCGCCCGGCGGGTAGGGGCGGGCCTCGAAGTACTTGACGGCCTTCGGGGTCAGCGCGATGCCGAGGGCACGCGACTTCTTGACCTTGGGGCGGGACTGATTCGCCACTGTCTTTTCTCTTTCCTGAATACGGCTCACCAGGGTTAAGGGAGGTCGCATCCGCAGCCGGGGAAACCCGTTTTCCGTCCTTGCGGACAGGCCGGGCAGCCGCTCCCTGGTCTGGGCACATGTGCAGCACGCGAGTGGCCCACCGACCTGTTCCGGAGTTCCGGGTGGTGGTGGGCTGCCCGCGACACCGTTCGACGGTGCGCGACGCTCCTGGAAACCCCTGCCCGAGGGCCGGGTCTCCGGCTGGATGTCCCGTTCTGGTGAACCGGCCTGGGGCCGGACACGGGACGCAGCACTTCGGGCGAGTCTACAGGGTGCTCACGACCCCTTGCGACCGAGGTGCTGCCTGGTCCACTCGACCGCGTCCGCGTAGCGGGCCTCGGCGCCGTGCCGGGTAGGGGCGTAGTACTCACGGCCGTTGATCGCGTCCGGCGCGTACTGCTGGGCGGCGATGCCCTCGGGCAGGTCGTGCGGGTACACGTACCCCTGGGCGTGCCCCAGCTTGGCGGCGCCTTTGTAGTGCCCGTCGCGCAGGTGCGGCGGGACGGGCCCGGCCAGCCCCTTGCGTACGTCCTCCAGGGCGGCGCCGATCGCCGTGGTGGCGGCGTTGGACTTGGGGGCCAGGGCGAGGGCGATGGTGGCGTGGCTGAGGGTGAGGGCGGCCTCGGGGAAGCCGATCATGGCGACGGCCTGGGCGGCGGCGACCGCGATCGGCAGGGCGTTCGGATCGGCGAGGCCGATGTCCTCGCTGGCGGAGATCATCAGGCGGCGGGCGATGAAGCGGGGGTCCTCGCCGGCCTCGATCATGCGGGCCAGGTAGTGCAGGGCGGCGTCGACGTCCGATCCCCGGATGGACTTGATGAGGGCGCTGGCGACGTCGTAGTGCTGGTCGCCGTCGCGGTCGTACTTCACGGCCGCCCGGTCGACCGTCTGCTCCAGGGTCTGCAGGGTGATATCGGTCTCGTCCTGGTCGAGGGCGGCGCCTGCGGCGGCCTCCAGGGCGGTGAGGGCGCGGCGGGCGTCGCCGCCGGCGATGCGCAGGAGGTGGGCCTCGGTGTCCTCGGGGAGGGTGACGGCGCCCTTGAGGCCGCGGTCGTCACTCAGCGCGCGCTGGACGAGATCGCGGAGGTCGTCGTCGGTGAGGGGTTCGAGGGTCAGCAGGAGGGAGCGGGACAGGAGCGGGGAGATGATCGAGAAGTACGGGTTCTCCGTCGTCGCCGCGATCAGCGTGACCCAGCGGTTCTCGACGGCCGGGAGGAGGGAGTCCTGCTGGGCCTTGCTGAAGCGGTGGATCTCGTCGAGGAAGAGGACGGTCTCCTTGCCGTAGCCGCCGATGGCGCGGCGGGCTCCGTCGATGACGGAGCGGACCTCCTTGACGCCCGCGGTGATGGCCGACAGCTCCACGAACCGCTTGTTGGTGGCCTTGGAGACGACGTACGCCAGAGTCGTCTTCCCCGTGCCGGGCGGCCCCCAGAGGATCACGGACGACGGGCCGGCCGGGCCCTTGGCGCTCTCCCCGACCAGGCGGCGCAGGGGTGAGCCCGGCTTCAGCAGGTGCTGCTGGCCCACCACCTCGTCGAGCGTGCGCGGGCGCATCCGGACCGCCAGGGGGCTCCCCGCGGGGTCCTTCTCCTGGCGGTCTTCTGCTGCGGCGGTGAACAGGTCGGGCTCCACACATCGGAGCCTACGTCAGGGGTCCGACACTCCTGTCCGGGACCGGGTCCGGGCCGGGCTCAGGCCCAGAGGTCGGTGCCCCAGCGGGTCAGGATCAGCATGGCGATGATGCCGACGTGGGTGGCCGGCAGGACCCAGGTGAACTCGCCGAAGAACCGCTTCAGCCAGCCCGGTGCGGGCAGGAAGTCGTTGCGCACGTTGAACGACGTGACGTACCAGAACATGGTGATCGTCGCGACCCAGGCCAGCGAGCACCACAGGCACAGGGCGTTGATCTCGTACAGGGACTGGTACTGCAGCCAGGTGCAGAAGGCGACGCCGAAGAGGGTGCCGAAGTTGAAGGTCAGCCAGTACCAGCGGGGGAAGCGGGCCCGGGCCAGCAGGCTCATGCCGACGCAGATGACGATGCCGTAGGCGACGAGGCCGAGCATCGGGTTGGGGAAGCCGAAGGCTGCGGCCTGCTTGCTCTCCATGACGCTGCCGCAGGACACGATCGGATTGATGCTGCAACTGGGGGTGAACGTCTTGCCGTCCACCTTGCCTTCGAGGATCTTGAACTTGTCGATCGTGATGACCCACGCGGCGAGCAGACCGGCCGCGCCGGTGATCAGCAGCAGGATCGCGAACGCGCGGCTGCCGCCCACCGTCCGGGGCTCGGTCGCGGCGACGCGCTCGGGCTCGGACTCCGTGGAGACGTCTTTGACTGTCGTCTTGCTCATCACGCCGATCCGTCACTTGAGAGTGGGCCATCTTCGGGCAGGGGCCATTGTGCCGCACAAGGCCGTGTATCCACCGTTCGGTGGACGTAAGGAAGTACGTACGGAGGGCCCGGGGCGTTCGGTTTCGGCCGACGGGCGAAGCGGGACAGCACACGCGAACGAAGGGTGCCGGATCGGACGACCCGACACCCCGGCGAGGCGCTAACCCAGCCTCGCCTCCAGTTCCGCCACGATCTCGTTCACGCCGATCGCCGTCTGCTCGCCGGTCTCCATCTCCTTGAGCTGGACGACGCCCTCGGCGAGGTCGCGTTCGCCGGCGACGATCGTGTAGCGGGCCCCGCTGCGGTTGGCGTTCTTCATGGCGCCCTTGAGCCCCTTGGCGCCGTAGGAGAAGTCGGCCGCGACACCGAGCTTGCGCAGCTCTGTGACCTTCGCGAACAGCACCCGGCGGGCCGCCTCGCCCAGCGGGACCGCATAGACGGACGTCGAGGCCGGCAGCGCCGGCTCCACGCCCTCCGCCTCCAGTGCGAGCACCGTACGGTCGACGCCCAGGGCCCAGCCCACCGACGGCAGCGCGGGACCGCCGATCATCTCGGAGAGACCGTCGTAGCGGCCGCCGCCGCCCACCGCGGACTGGGAACCCAGTCCGTCGTGGACGAACTCGAAGGTCGTACGGGTGTAGTAGTCAAGGCCGCGGACCAGCTTGGGGTCGTCCTCGAAGGCGACGCCCGCCGCCGTGATCAGCTCGCGGACCTCCTCGTGGTACGCCTTGCAGGCGTCGCAGAGGTAGTCACGCAGGAGGGGGGCGTCCCCGAGCTGCTTCTGGACAGACTCGCGCTTGTCGTCGAGGACACGGAGGGGGTTGATCTCCGCACGGCGCAGCGTGTCCTCGTCGAGGTCCAGACCCCGCAGGAAGTTCTGCAGCGCCTCCCGGTACACCGGACGGCACTCCTTGTCGCCCAGGCTGTTGAGGAGGATGCGGAAGTTCCTGAGGCCCAGCGAGCGGTACGCCTGGTCCGCCAGGATGATCAGCTCGGCGTCCAGCGCCGGGTCCTCGGCGCCGATCGCCTCGGCGCCGACCTGCGAGAAGTGCCTGTAGCGGCCTGCCTGCGGCTTCTCGTACCGGTAGTACGAGCCCGAGTACCAGAGCTTGACCGGCAGGTTGCCCTGCTTGTGCAGGTTCGCCTCCAGCGCCGCGCGCAGCACGGACGCCGTGCCCTCGGGGCGCAGAGCCAGCTTGTCGCCGCCCTTGGTCTCGAAGGCGTACATCTCCTTGCTGACGATGTCGGTGGACTCACCGACACCTCGCGCGAACAGGCTGACGTCCTCGAAGCCAGGCGTCTCGATGTAGCCGTAACCGGAGTTGCGCAGCGGGGAGGCGATCGCCTCACGCACCGCGAGGAACTTCGCGGAACGCGGCGGAATCAGGTCGTACGTGCCCCTGGGGGCCTGAAAGGTGCTCACGGGAAGTCTCTCGTCACATTCCTCGTCGGGGAGGGGTCGTCGAACCCGCTCCCTGGCCGGTCGCCACCTGCCGCAGATACGGGTTGGCGGCGCGCTCCTGGCCGATGGTCGTCTGGGGGCCGTGGCCGGACAGCACCACGGTCGAGTCCTCGAGCGGCAGGCACACACGAGCCAGCGAGTCGAGCATCTCGGCCATGTCACCGCCGGGCAGGTCGGTGCGTCCGATGGAGCCGGCGAACAGCAGATCCCCGGAGAAGAAGACCGAGGGGATCTCGGTCGTCTCGGGCATCCGGAAGGTCACCGACCCCTTGGTATGGCCCGGCGCGTGCGCGACGGAGAACTCCAGACCCGCCAGGTCCAGCCGTACGCCGTCGGTCAGTTCACGGACGTCGTCCGGCTCCCCCACGGTCAGCTCGCCCATCAGCGGCATCCCGATGGACCGGCCGAGCGCCTTCTCGGGGTCGCTCATCATGTACCGGTCCTCGGGGTGGATCCAGGCCGGTACGTCGTGCGCGCCGCACACCGGGACGACCGAGGCCACATGGTCGATGTGACCGTGGGTGAGGACGACGGCGACGGGCTTGAGCCGATGCTTCCTGATCGCTTCCTCGACTCCTGGGGCCGCCTGGTGGCCCGGGTCGATGATCACGCACTCCTCGCCGGCGGCGGGGGCGACGAGATAACAGTTCGTCCCCCAGGCCCCGGCGGGGAACCCGGCAATGAGCACGATCGTCCTTCGTTTGTGTCGATACGCGTGGGCTTCTGGCAGCTGCGCCAGTGGTCAGAGCCTACCGGCGCTGCCGTTTCCTCAGCGAACCCATATACGGTACGGGGCACACGCAGGCGGTCGGCTCACAAGACGCACGCGTCCCAGTCGACGTACGAGACGCACGAGGAGAGAACCCGGTGGTCACCCAGGAACAGCGGAAGCGTCAGCTCGCCCGGGAGAAGTTCTTGCGGCAGCAGCAGCGGCGCACCTCCGCCCGACGCAAGGCTCGGGTGCGCAACTCGGTGATCGCGTCGGTGCTCGGCGTGATCATCATCGGCAGCCTGGCGCTGTACACGACCGGCGTCCTGAAGGACGACGACAAGGCGAACGCGAGCTCGCAGACGACGCCGTCCGCGGCGCCCAGCGCCGCGAAGGACCCGTGCGAGAAGGCGGCTGCGGGCTCGGTCAAGACGCAGACCTGGAAGAAGGAGCCGGCGGTCACGATCGACACGTCGGCGAAGTACACGATGACGCTCGCGACGACGTGCGGTGACATCGGCATAGCACTGAAGGCCAAGGCCGCGCCGCACACGGTGAACTCGTTCGACTTCCTCGCCGGCAAGGGCTACTTCGACCACACCAAGTGCCACCGGCTCACCACCAACGGCATCTACGTGCTGCAGTGCGGCGACCCGACGGGCCAGGGCAGCGGCGGCCCCGGCTACACCATTCCGGACGAGAACCTGAAGGACGCCAGCCTCAAGAGCAACGTCTACCCGGCGGGCACGGTCGCGATGGCCAACACCGGTCAGGCGCACACCGGCGGCAGCCAGTTCTTCCTCGTCTACCAGGACAGTCAGCTGCCGCCCAGCTACACGCCGTTCGGTACGTTGTCGGCCGACGGCATGAAGGTTCTGCAGAAGATCGCCGCCGCGGGCGAGAACACCGGCGCCGGTGACGGGGCCCCGAACGCGACGGTCGTGATCAACAAGGCGACGGTCACGAAATCCTGACGACAATCCGACGACCAGGGGGCGGTCAACTGCGCAATTTCGGTCGCGCTGGATGCGGACAGGCGGCCCGCCGGTCGCCTATGTTGGCCGTGACGAAACTGTGGACGATGCCCAGGGGCGCTGAAGCCCCTCGGAGGCATCATGTGGAGGAGGCGCTGTGAGCAGCGACCCGTGGGGCCGCGTCGACGAGACGGGCACCGTGTACGTGCGTACGGCCGACGGCGAGCAGGTGGTCGGTTCCTGGCAGGCGGGCTCCCCCGAGGAAGCCCTGGCCTACTTCGAGCGCAAGTACGAGGGCCTGGTTGTCGAGATCGGCCTCCTCGAGAAGCGAGTGCAGACCACCGATCTGTCGGCGAAGGACGCCCAGGTCGCCATCGACCACATCCGCGACCAGGTGGACGCGCATCACGCGGTCGGCGATCTTCAGGCGCTGCGGGACCGGCTGGACAAGCTCGTGGCGACCGTCGAGTCGCGGCGCGAGGAGCGCAAGCAGCAGCGCGCCAAGCAGTCCGACGAGGCCCGCAAGGCCAAGGAGGACCTGGTCACCGAGGCGGAGCAGCTGGCGCAGTCCGACCAGTGGCGGGCCGCCGGTGAGCGACTGCGCGCCCTGGTGGACACCTGGAAGGGCCTGCCGCGGCTGGACCGCAAGTCGGACGACGAGCTGTGGCACCGGTTCTCGCACGCGCGCTCGGCGTTCTCCAAGCGTCGCAAGGCGCACTTCGCGCAGCTGGACGCGCAGCGCGAGGATGCCCGCCGGATCAAGGAGCGGCTGGTCTCCGAGGCCGAGGCGCTGTCCGGTTCCACGGACTGGGGTCCGACGGCCGCGCGCTACCGCGAGCTGATGACGGAGTGGAAGGCGGCGGGCCGCGCCCAGCGCGAGCACGAGGACGATCTGTGGAACCGCTTCCGCGGCGCCCAGGACGTCTTCTTCGCCGCCCGCAGCTCGGTGTTCGCCGAGCGGGACGCGGAGCAGACGGAGAACCTGAAGCTCAAGGAGGAGCTGGCCGAGGAGGCCGAGAAGCTCCTGCCGATCGGTGACCTGAAGTCGGCACGTGCCGCGTTCCGCTCGATCAACGAGCGCTGGGAGGCCATCGGCCACGTCCCGCGCGACGCGCGGCCGAAGGTCGAGGGCCGGATGCACGCCGTGGAGCGGGCGATCCAGGAGTCCGAGGAGACCGAGTGGCGCCGGACGAACCCGGAGGCGCGCGCGCGTGCCGAGGGTCTGACCGGTCAGCTCCAGGCCGCCGTTGACAAGCTGCGGACGCAGATCGAGCAGGCCCGCGCCCAGGGCAACTCCGCGAAGGCCGACAAGCTGGAGCGGGAGCTGGAGGGCCGTCAGGCGCTGCTGGACCAGGCGCTGAAGGGCCTGCAGGAGTTCGGCGGCCAGTAAGGACCGTGCGGTGAGGCCCGGTTGGCTCCACCGAGGTTGTCTTTCGAACGTGCGGCCCGGCAGTGGGAGACCACCGCCGGGCCGTTTCGCGTGCCCGTCCGCCTCAGGCCGCTCCGCCCCGCTCACTGATGTCCAGGGCCTGTTTGAGCACCTCGCAGGCCTGGAGGTGGTTGCCGGACTCCTGGAGCAGGTCGGCCAGGCGCCGGCAGACGAGGACGGCCTCGGGCCGGCTCGGGGCCGTCCTGAACGCCGTGGCGCAGGACGCCCAGCAGTTCCCCGGTGAAGGCGGTGTAGCGCTCGCCGTCGGGGGCCAGGGCGATCCGGTCGCGCGGTGAGGCCGTCAGGACGTAGGCGCCGTCGACGGCGGCCTCGGCTGCGAGGACCTCGTCACCGGCCAGGGCGCGGGCGGCGCGGCCGCTGAAGCAGCAGTCGAGGACGACGACCTCGCGGCGGGCGCGGGCCGAGCGCGGCGCGGCGCGCAGGTGCTGGTGGGCGACGGCCGTGTAGCCGAGGTGTTCGCGGGAGTCGCCGAGCGCGAGGTACAGGTCGGCAGAGCTGCTCCACCAGCCTGACCAGGCCCTCCGGGCGGTCCGGGCCGGTGGTGAGCGGGGGCACGCCGTCGCCGAGGGCCCGTTCCGTGATGGCGCCGGAGTCGACGGTGGGGCCGAACGCCCGGTGATCATGAGGTACATGCAGGCCCCGAGGCCGTACCAGTCCGCCGCGCGCATGTGCCTCCGGCGCCATGAACCGCGGGGTGCCGACGAGGGCCCCCGTGCGGGTGGTGGAGGCCTCACCGGCCGGCCCGGCCAGCCCGAAGTCCTGGAGCACGACGCGCCCGCTGCGGGTGATGCCGACGTTGGTGGGCTTGACGTCACGGTGCAGCACCCCGGCCGTGTGCGCGGCCTCCAGCGCCTCCGCGATGCCGAACGCGACGGTGCTGACCGCCTTGGCCGGCAGCGGCCCCTCGGCCCGAGGCCAGGTCGGCCAGGCTCATGCCGTCGAGGACCTGCATCACGAGGTACGGAGTGCCTTCGTGCACCCCGATGTCGTACAGCGTCACCACGCCGGGGTGGTCGATCCGGGCCAGAGCGCGCGCCTCGCGCCGGAAGCGGTCCCAGGCCATGCTGTCCTGGGCCAGGCCCTCGACGGCGGTGAGCATCTTCAGGGCGACGCGGCGGTCCAGCCGGGTGTCCTCCGCCTCGTGGACGACACCCATGCCGCCGCGCCCGAGAAGCCTGACGGGGCGGTAGCGTCCGGCGGCCGGACCGGACGGCTGTACGCCGTCCTGTCCGTCGTGCCCGGCCAATCCGTCCTGTCCCGGTCCGCCCGTGCCGCTCCCCCGTCCCCCGTCGGCCGCTCTCCCCCGTACGTTACGGCCTGCGTGCCGACGTCACCCGGTACACGTCGTAGACGCCCTCCACCCCGCGGACGGCCTTCAGGACGTGCCCCAGGTGCTTGGGGTCGCCCATCTCGAAGGTGAAGCGGGAGGTGGCCACCCGGTCGCGGGAGGTCTGGACGGCGGCGGACAGGATGTTGACGTGCTGGTCGGACAGGACACGCGTGACGTCCGACAGCAGACGGGACCGGTCCAGCGCCTCGACCTGGATGGCGACCAGGAAAACGGAGGACTGCGTCGGCGCCCACTCGACGTCGAGGATGCGCTCCGGCTCACGGGACAGTGACTCCACGTTGACGCAGTCGCTGCGGTGAACCGATACGCCACTACCGCGCGTGACGAAACCGATGATCGGGTCGCCGGGCACGGGCGTACAACAGCGGGCCAGCTTGACCCACACGTCGTCGACTCCCTTGACGACCACGCCCGGGTCCTGGTTGCTGCGCCGTTTGCGGCCGCGGCCGTGCGACGGCGGTACCGCCTCGTCCATCTCCTCGGTGGCCGCCTCCTCGCCGCCGAGAGCCTGCACCAGCTTCTGCACGACGTTCTGCGCGGCCACATGGCCCTCGCCGATCGCCGCGTACAGCGAGGAGATGTCCGGATAGCGCATCTCGTGCGCGAGCGTGACGAGCGAGTCGCCGGTGAGGATGCGCTGGATCGGCAGGTTCTGCTTGCGCATAGCCCGCGCGATGGCGTCCTTGCCCTGCTCGATGGCCTCGTCGCGGCGCTCCTTGGAGAACCAGGCCCGGATCTTGTTGCGGGCGCGCGGCGACTTGACGAAGTTCAGCCAGTCCCGGGACGGCCCGGCCCCTGCGGCCTTGGAGGTGAAGACCTCCACCAGGTCTCCGTTGTCCAGGGTCGACTCCAGCGGCACCAGGCGTCCGTTGACCCGGGCTCCTATGGTGCGGTGGCCCACCTCGGTGTGCACCGCGTACGAGAAGTCCACCGGCGTGGCCCCGGCCGGCAGCGCTATCACGTCGCCCTTGGGAGTGAAGACGAAGACCTCGTTGCGCGACAGGTCGAAGCGCAGGGACTCCAGGAACTCGCCCGGGTCCTCGGTCTCCTTCTGCCAGTCGAGGAGCTGGCGCAGCCACGCCATGTCGTTGAGGTGGTCGTCCTTGCCGGTGGTCCTCGGCTGGTCCGAACGCACCTTGGAGGTCCCGGCGACGGCTTCCTGCTTGTACTTCCAGTGCGCGGCGATGCCGTACTCGGCGCGGCGGTGCATGTCGAACGTACGGATCTGGAGTTCGACCGGCTTGCCGTTGGGTCCGATGACCGTCGTGTGCAGCGACTGGTACATGTTGAACTTGGGCATCGCGATGTAGTCCTTGAACCGGCCGGGGACCGGGTTCCATCGCGCGTGCACGGTGCCGAGGGCCGCGTAGCAGTCGCGGACGGTGTCCACGAGGACGCGGATGCCCACCAGGTCGTAGATCTCCGCGAAGTCACGACCGCGGACGATCATCTTCTGGTAGACGCTGTAGTAGTGCTTCGGGCGGCCGGTGACGGTCGCCTTGATGCGGGCTGCGCGCAGGTCGGCCTGGACCTCGTCGGTCACTATGGCCAGGTACTCGTCACGCTTCGGTGCCCTTTCGGCCACCAGCCGTACGATCTCGTCGTACATCTTGGGGTAGAGGATCGCGAAGGCGAGGTCCTCCAGTTCCCACTTGATGGTGTTCATGCCGAGGCGGTGGGCGAGCGGCGCGTAGATCTCGAGGGTCTCGCGCGCCTTCTTCTCCTGCTTCTCGCGCTTGAGGTAGCGCATGGTGCGCATGTTGTGCAGGCGGTCGGCGAGCTTGATGACCAGGACGCGCGGGTCCTTGGCCATCGCGACGACCATCTTGCGCACGGTCTCGGCCTGCGCTGCCTCGCCGAACTTGACCTTGTCCAGTTTGGTGACGCCGTCGACGAGCAGGGCGACCTGGTCGCCGAAGTCGCGACGCAGGTCCTCCAGGCCGTACTCGGTGTCCTCGACGGTGTCGTGCAACAGGCCCGCCATGAGGGTGGCCGGGTCCATGCCCAGTTCGGCGAGGATCGTGGTCACCGCGAGCGGGTGCGTGATGTACGGGTCGCCGCTCTTGCGCTTCTGACCGCGGTGCCAGCGCTCGGCGACCTGGTAGGACTTCTCGATCTGGCGCAGGGTGGCGGTCTCGATCTTGGGGTCGTTGCTGCGCACTATCCGCAGCAGCGGTTCCAGGACCGGGTTGTACGGGTTCGCGCGCTGGACGCCGAGTCGGGCGAGGCGGGCGCGGACGCGATTGGAGGAGCCGGAACGCGCGGGCGGCTGGGCGGCGGCCGGACGGCCGGCGGGCGTGGCCGAGGAGCGCTCGGTCGGGGCCGGCTTGGGGCGGGGCTGCTCGGCCGGCTTGTCGACGGGCGCGGAACGGTCGTGCTCGACCGGCCCGCGAGTGTCGCTCTTCGCGGGCGTGGCCGCGGGCGCCGAGGCGGACTCGGGCTTGGCGGCGGCGGTCAGGTGCTGGGCCTCGTCTGGCAAGAGGACTCCTCGTGCGCGATCCGGGTCCCCGGTCAGGCTCCGGAGAACCCATCGTAGCGATCCCGGGCTCCGGGATCGCCTTCAGGCCGATGTGAGGGCCGTCTACCGAAGAAACGCAAGGGGCGGGCACCGGATTCCTCCGGGCCCGCCCGTTTGGCGTACGGCGGTTCTCAGACGGCCGTCAGATGGTCAGCAGTGACTCCAGAGGAGCTCCGCCGAGGGCGGCCTCCAGTCGCGGCCGGCCGTCGAGGAAGCTCAGCTCCATCAGGACGGCGACGCCCACGACCTCGGCGCCCGCGCGCTGGATGAGCTGGATCGACGCCTCGGCGGTACCGCCGGTGGCGAGCACATCATCGATGATCAGGATCCGGTCCTCGGCGGTCAGGTCCTCGGCGTGCACCTCGATCTCGGCCGAGCCGTATTCCAGGTCGTAGGCCTGGCCGAGGGTGGCTCCGGGGAGCTTGCCCGCCTTGCGCACGGGTATGAAGCCGAGGCCCGCGCGGACGGCGACCGGGGCACCGAGGATGAAGCCTCGGGCCTCCAGGCCGACGACCTTGGTGGCTCCGGTGCGCTCGGCGATCCCGGCGAACGCGTCGGTCAGCGCGGTGAACGCCGCCGGGTCCGCCAGGAGCGGGGTGATGTCCTTGAACATCACCCCCGGCTCCGGGTGGTCGGCCACGTCACGGATGCGGCTGAGCAGCAGTGTCGTGATGTCGGTGACCTCGGTCATCGGCGCTTCCCCGACGGACGGCCACGGCCCCGGCCACGGGACGCGGGCTGGTTGCGCGGGCCGACGACCGCGGGTGCGGCGTCCTCCGGCTCGTCGTCGTAGCCGTCGTCGCCCCGGGTCCCGGCGACCTGTTCCTCCGCGCTCGCCTGGGCGCGCTTGGCGAGGACGCGCTTCTTCAGCGCCTTGATCTGCGGCTCGCGCTCCTTGAGGTCGGCGACGAGCGGCGTGGCGATGAAGATCGAGGAGTAGGCACCGGCCGCGAGGCCGACGAACAGCGACAGCGAGATGTCGTTGAGCGTGCCCGCCCCGAGGAAGCCGCCGCCGATGAACAGCAGGCCCGCCACCGGCAGCAGCGCCACGACCGTGGTGTTGATGGACCGGACCAGGGTGCCGTTGATCGAACGGTTGGCGATCTCGCTGTAGGTGAAGCGGGTCTGCTTCGTCAGGTCCTTCGTCTGTTCCTTGAGGGAGTCGAAGACGACGACCGTGTCGTACAGCGAGTAACCGAGGATCGTCAGCAGACCGATCACCGTGCCGGGCGTGACCTCGAAGCCGACGAGGGCGTAGATGCCGACGGTGATGGTGATGTCGTGGATCAGCGCGACGAGCGCGGCGATGGCCATCCGCCACTCGAAGGCGATCGCCAGGTAGATCACGACCAGCACCATGAAGATCGCCAGGCCCTGCCAGGCCTTGCTGGCGATCTGGTCGCCCCAGCTGGGACCGACCAGTTCGGCGGTGATCGTCTCCGGGTCGGCCTTGAAGTCCGCGGCGAGGTCATCCTTGATCTGGGTGGACTGCTTGATGTCCATGCCGGCGATCTGGATGCGGAGCGTGCCGTTGCCGAGCTTCTGCACGACCGCGTCGTGGCCGGACGCGTCCTTCGCGTACTCCTCCGCCTGGGAGACGGAGACGCTGGTCTTCTCGGTGGTGAAGACGGCACCACCCTGGAAGTCGATGCCCATGTTCAGGCCGCGCACCGTCAGGCCGAGGATGGCCGTGATGGTGATCAGGATCGAGATGCCGTACCAGAGCTTGCGGTGGCCGATGAAGTCGTAGCTGATCTCGCCACGGTGCAGTCGGGCGCCGAGGTTACCGAGTTTCGACATCGCTCATGCCTCCTTCGTCTCGACGGAGCCGGCGGCAGGACCACCGGGACGGCGGGTGCGTCGCAGCGGTGGCTGGGCACCCAGGCTCTTCGGGTCGAGGCCGGACCACTTGTGGCCGCTCGCGAAGAACTTCCGCCGAGCGATGAGCGTCATCAGCGGCTTGGTGAAGAAGAAGACCACGACCACGTCCAGGACGGTGGTCAGGCCGAGCGTGAACGCGAAGCCCTGGACCTTGCCGACCGTGACGATGAAGAGCACCGCGGCGGCGAGGAACGACACGAAGTCGGAGACCAGGATGGTGCGCCGGGCACGTGGCCAGGCCCGCTCGACGGCGGGACGCAGGGTGCGGCCCTCGCGGATCTCGTCCCGGACGCGTTCGAAGTACACGATGAACGAGTCCGCTGTGATGCCGATGGCGACGATGGCGCCGCAGACGGCCGGCAGGTTCAGCGCGAAGCCGATGGCCGGGCCGAGGAGGGCCATGAGCACGTAGGTCAGGGCCGCGGAGACCAGCAGCGACGCGAGGGCGACGAGCGCCAGGCCTCGGTAGTAGGCCACCAGGTAGATCACGACCAGCGCGAGGCCGATGGCGCCGGCCAGCAGACCGGCGTGCAGCTGGTCACCGCCGAGCGCCGCCGTCACCGTGGTCACGCTCTGCTCCTGGAAGGAGAGCGGGAGCGCACCGTAGGACAGCATGTTGGCGAGGCCCTGGGCCTCCGTCTGCGTGAAGCTGCCGGAGATCTGGGCCTGGCCGCCGGTGATGGAGTTCTGCACGAACGGGCTGGAGACGACGTTGCCGTCGAGCACGATGCCGAACTCGTTCTGCGGCTGCTGGTTCTGCGCGAGCTTGCCGGTGATGTCGGCGAACTTCTTGCCGCCCTGCTTGGTGAAGGTCATCGTGACCTGCCAGCCGGCGGCGCCCTGCGTGTCGAAGACGGCCTGGGCCTTGTCGACCTCGGTGCCGTCGACGGCGGCCGGGCCGAGCAGGTACTTGTACCAGACCTTGTCGATCTCACCGCAGGCCACGGTCGTGTCCTGGGGCTTGACGCCCTCGCCGGCCTTGGCGCGGACCGACTCCTTGGAGCAGTCGAGGGCGGCGTACTTCGCCTGGAGCGCGGCGTCGTCCGCGGAGACGGCGGCGCCGCCGCTCGCGGGTGCCGACGGGCTGGCGGAAGAGCTCGCCTTGGTGCTTGCGGAGGCCGACGGGGTGGAGTCGGCCTTCAGCGCGTCGGTGACCGCGCGCCCCTGCGAGGTGGCGGAGGCCGACGGGGAGGACGAGGAGGTCGCCTTCTCACCGGTGCCGGAGGCGCTCGGCGAGGGGCTCGGAGAGGCACTGGGCGAGCCGCTCGCGGACGCGCTCGGCGAGGCGGGAACGGCGGAGCCGGTGGCCTCCTGGGCCAGGACCGGACGGAAGTACAGCTTGGCGGTGGTGCCGACCTGCTGCCGGGCCTTCTCGGAGTTGGTGCCCTTGGGGATGTTGACGATGATGTTGTCGTTGCCCTGGGTCTGCACCTCCGCCTCGGAGACGCCCAGCCCGTTGACACGGCGGTTCATGATCTCGACCGCGGTGTTCATGTTGGCCTTGTTGATCGCGGATCCCTGGTCCGACTTCGCCTTCAGCGTGATGCTGGTGCCGCCGGCAAGGTCGATGCCCAGACGCGGAGTGGTGTGACCGGAGGCGAACATGCCTCCGGTGAGCCCCACGATGGCGATCAGGATCAGGGCCAGCGAGCGCCATGGCTTGCTCTGGGCACTCGCGCTCCGGCCCTTCTTAGGTGCTGCCACCTTCTCGTACTCCCTCTCGGGCCGCCTCGCGCCGGGTCAGCGCGGCGGCGGCCATGACATGGTGTCGGGATCCCCTGGCGAGATGCGCGCACCCCGGCACGGACGGGTGTGACCCGTGCGTGCCGGGGACGTGACTACTTCTTCGCGTCGGAGTCGCCGTCGGTCGTCTTCTTCGGCTCTTCGTCGGCCTCGGCCTGCTCGGCCTCGTCGGCCTTCTCCTGGACCTCGTCGGGTCCGTCCTTCTTGCCGAGGTCGACGGGCTTGTCGTCGGAGGCGGCGGCAGCTTCGTCGGCGGACTCGTCGCTCTCGGTGAGGGAGGAGGCGTCGTCCGGGACGACGTCGGAGTCGGACTTCAGGTCGTGCTCGATGCCGTGGACGATGCGGTTGTACTCGTCGTCGGTCAGGACGGCGCCGATCGAGTTCTTCGCGAAGAGCAGTTCCACGCCCGGCCCCGCGTCGAGGAGGATCGTGTCGTCACCGACCTCCTTGACCGTCGCGTACATGCCCCCGATGGTGCGGACACCGCTGCCGGGCTGCAGGTGGTTACGCATGTCGGCCGCTGCTTGCTGCTTCTTCTTGGCCGACCGGGTCATCAGGAACATGGCCCCGATGAGCACGATGAACGGGAGGAGGGTCACAGGACTCACGGGTCGGAACTTCCTTCAAACGACCGCGATGGTTTGAGCGGCCTGATGGATGGGGGTTGTGTGCTGCCGACAACGGCGGCATCGGCGGAGTCTAAGCGAGTCCGCGTGCATGGAACAACGCTCAGCATGGCACCTGGGTTCCTGACCCGGCCAATGCCCCTGCCACAACCCTCTGTGTCACGTACCGAACAGGTCCTGTTGTCCACTTCCCTGGGCCGGAGTGCGGGTCGGGGTGAGGCCGAGGTGCGTCCACGCGGCCGGGGTCGCCACCCGCCCTCGCGGCGTACGGGCCAGTAGCCCCTCCCTCACGAGGAAGGGTTCGGCGACCTCCTCGACGGTCTCGCGCTCCTCCCCCACCGCGACGGCGAGGGTGGACAGGCCGACCGGACCGCCGCCGAACAGCTTCAGCAGCGCCTCCAGGACCGCGCGGTCGAGACGGTCCAGCCCCCGGCCGTCCACCTCGTAGACCTTCAGCGCGGCCTCCGCGATCTCCCGGATGATGATCCCGTCGGCCTTGACCTGCGCGTAGTCGCGTACGCGGCGTAGCAGGCGGTTGGCGATACGGGGGGTGCCGCGGGAGCGGCCGGCGATCTCGGCGGCGCCGTCGGTGTCGATCTCGACGTCGAGGAGGTTCGCGGAGCGGTGGATCACGCGCTCCAGTTCGCCCGGCTCGTAGAACTCCATGTGCGCGGTGAAGCCGAAGCGGTCGCGCAGCGGGGGCGGCAGCAGGCCCGCGCGCGTGGTGGCGCCGACCAGGGTGAAGGGGGGCAGTTCGAGGGGGATGGCGGTGGCGCCGGGGCCCTTGCCGACGATGACGTCGACGCGGAAGTCCTCCATCGCCATGTAGAGCATCTCCTCGGCGGGCCTCGACATGCGGTGGATCTCGTCGAGGAAGAGGACCTCGCCCTCCTGGAGGGAGGAGAGGATCGCCGCGAGGTCGCCGGCGTGCTGGATGGCGGGACCGCTGGTGATGCGGATCGGGGCGCCCATCTCGGCGGCGATGATCATCGAGAGGGTGGTCTTGCCGAGGCCGGGGGCGCCGGAGAGCAGCACGTGGTCGGCGGTCGCGCCACGCGCGCGTGCAGCACGCAGAACGAGGTCGAGCTGTTCGCGGACCTTCTCCTGCCCGATGAACTCGCCCAGGTCCTTGGGGCGCAGCGCGGCCTCGACGGCCTGGTCCTCACCGTCGGCGACAGAGCCCACCAGCCGCTCCGCGGCGGGGCCGACGAGCCGCTCGGGGGCGGTCTCTTCGGTCGTGTCGTCCCAGTTCACTGACGTTCTCCTAGCGGGCGCGGTTCAGAGTCTGCAGGGCGGCCTTCAGCAGGTGGCCCACCTGGGGTGCGCCGTCGGCGGCCTCGGCCTGCGGGGTCACGGCGGCGACCGCCTCGTCGGCCTCCCGGGTGGCGTAGCCGAGCCCGATCAGGGCGGCGTGCAGCTGGTCGCGCCACCCGGTGGTGACCGGGGCGCCGACCGCCGGTGCGCCGACCGGCGCGCCCAGCCGGTCCTTGAACTCCAGCAACAGCTTCTGCGCGCCCTTCTTGCCGATGCCCGGAACGGCCATGAGGGCCTTCTCGTCCCCCGCGGCCACCGCTCGGCGCAGGGCGTCCGGCGTGTGCACCGCCAGCATGGCCTGGGCCAGCCGGGGGCCGACCCCGCTCGCGGTCTGCAGCAGCTCGAAGATCTGCCGCTCGTCGTCGTCCACGAAGCCGTACAGGGTCAGCGAGTCCTCCCGTACGACGAGGGAGGTGGCGAGCTTGGCCGGCCGGCCGAGCCGGAGCGTGGACAGTGTGTTCGGCGTGCACTGGACGGCCATGCCCACGCCGCCCACCTCGACCACCGCGGTGTCGGGAGCGAGTGCGGCGACCGTGCCGCTGACGAAGGCGATCATGCCGTCCGGCCTTTCGGTGTCATCGATGCTTTGGCTGCGTGCAGGGCGACGGCCTGCTGGAGTCGGTTCTGCGCGGGGGCGCGCCAGATGTGGCAGATGGCGAGCGCGAGGGCGTCGGCGGCGTCGGCCGGCTTGGGCGGGGCGTCGAGCCGCAGCAGACGTGTGACCATGGCACCCACCTGCGCCTTGTCCGCGCGCCCGCTGCCGGTGACGGCGGCCTTGACCTCGCTGGGCGTGTGCAGGGCGACGGGGATGCCGCGGCGGGCGGCGCACAGCATGGCGACGGCGCTGGCCTGGGCGGTGCCCATGACCGTACGCACGTTGTGCTGGCTGAACACCCGCTCCACTGCGACGCATTCGGGCCGGTACTCGTCCAGCCATTTCTCGATGCCCTGCTCGACCGCGACCAGGCGCTGCCCCAACTCGGCGTCCGCGGGCGTCCGTACGACACCCACGCCGAGCATCGTGAGCGGCCGGCCCGCGACCCCCTCGACGACACCGACACCACACCGCGTCAGTCCGGGGTCCACCCCGAGTACGCGCACGCGCCCTTCCCCCTCCTTGCGGCTGAACCGCCGCCGCTCTCGCGGACGTGGCTGAGCACCGTCGGGGTTCCTCAATCATGTGGTTGCGGTCCGTGGACGGTGATCTCTGATGGTCGCCAGGCTATCCGCTGCCACTGACAACGACGTCGGGCCGGTAGGAACGTGTCCCACCGGCCCGAGAAATCCGCTCAGCTCGCGGCAGCGCTACGCGTCGACCTTCTCCATGACCTCGTCGCTGACGTCGAAGTTGGCGAAGACGTTCTGCACGTCGTCGCTGTCCTCCAGCGCGTCGATCAGCTTGAAGATCTTCTTGGCGCCCTCTTCGTCGAGCTCGACCTGCATGGTCGGGACGAAGTTGGCGTCGGCGGAGTCGTAGTCGACGCCGGCGTCCTGCAGCGCGGTGCGGACCGCGACCAGGTCGGTGGCCTCGCTGATGACCTCGAAGGACTCACCGAGGTCGTTGACCTCCTCGGCGCCCGCGTCGAGCACAGCGCCCAGGACGTCGTCCTCGCTCAGCTCGCCCTTGGGGACGATGACGACGCCCTTGCGGTTGAAGAGGTACGACACCGAGCCAGGGTCCGCCATGGAGCCGCCGTTGCGCGTCATGGCGACGCGGACGTCGGAGGCGGCGCGGTTGCGGTTGTCGGTGAGGCACTCGATGAGCACCGCGACACCGTTCGGACCGTAGCCCTCGTACATGATCGTCTCGTAGTCGGCGCCACCGGCCTCGAGACCGCCACCGCGCTTGATCGCAGAGTCGATGTTCTTGTTCGGAACCGACGACTTCTTCGCCTTCTGCACGGCGTCGTAGAGCGTCGGGTTTCCGTCGAGGTCCACGCCGCCCATGCGCGCCGCGACCTCGATGTTCTTGATCAGCTTCGCGAAGAGCTTGCCGCGCTTGGCGTCGATCACGGCCTTCTTGTGCTTCGTCGTGGCCCATTTAGAGTGGCCGGACATCTGCCTGTCTCCTTCGCGTAACCCATCGATGTACGAACGGCAGAGATCCTACAAGGACTCCGCCGCGCGGTTCGCGCGCACCATGTCGACGAACAGGGCGTGCACGCGGTGGTCGCCGGTCAGCTCCGGGTGGAACGACGTGGCGAGCGCGTTGCCCTGGCGGACCGCGACGATGTGACCGTCGTGCTCGGCGAGCACCTCGGTCGCGGCGCCGACGGACTCGACCCAGGGGGCGCGGATGAAGACGCCCTCCACAGGATCGCCCGAGATGCCGCGCACGTCGAGGGCGGCCTCGAAGGACTCGTTCTGGCGGCCGAAGGCGTTACGGCGCACGATCATGTCGATGCCGCCGATGGTCTCCTGGCCCGAGCGCGGGTCGAGGATCTTGTCGGCGAGCATGATCATGCCCGCGCAGGTGCCGTAGACGGGCATTCCGTCCCGCACGCGCGCGCGGAGGGGCTCCATCACGCCGAAGAGGACGGCCAGCTTGGAGATGGTCGTGGACTCCCCGCCGGGGATGACGAGACCGTCGACCTCGGCGAGTTCCTCGGGGCGCCTGACCGGCCTGGCCACGGCGTCGGCCGCGGCCAGGGCGATGAGGTGCTCCCGTACGTCGCCCTGGAGGGCCAGGACGCCTATGACAGGGGCTTCGTTGCTCATGGGGGGCGTCTACCAGCCGCGGTTGGCGTAGCGCTCGGCCTCGGGGAGGGTGTCGCAGTTGATGCCGACCATGGCCTCGCCCAGGTTGCGGGAGGCGTCCGCGATGATCTTCGGGTCGTCGTAGAAGGTGGTGGCCTTCACGATGGCGGCGGCGCGCTTGGCGGGGTCGCCGGACTTGAAGATGCCGGAGCCGACGAAGACGCCCTCGGCGCCGAGCTGGCGCATCAGCGCGGCGTCGGCGGGGGTGGCGACGCCACCGGCGGAGAACAGCACGACCGGGAGCTTGCCGAGCTCGGCGACCTCCTTGACGAGCTCGTACGGGGCGCGCAGGTCCTTGGCGGCGGCGTACAGCTCGTTGTTGTCGTAGCCGCGCAGGCGGGCGATCTCGTTCTTGATCTGACGCAGGTGGCGAACGGCCTCGACGACGTTGCCGGTGCCGGCCTCGCCCTTGGAGCGGATCATCGCGGCGCCCTCGGCGATGCGGCGCAGGGCCTCGCCCAGGTTGGTGGCACCACAGACGAAGGGGGTGGTGAACGCCCACTTGTCGGAGTGGTTGACCTCGTCGGCCGGGGTGAGGACCTCGGACTCGTCGATGTAGTCGACGCCGAGCGACTGGAGCACCTGGGCCTCGACGAAGTGGCCGATGCGGGACTTGGCCATGACCGGGATCGAGACGGCCTCGATGATGCCCTCGATCATGTCCGGGTCGGACATCCGGGCCACGCCGCCGTCCTTGCGGATGTCGGCCGGGACCCGCTCCAGCGCCATGACGGCGACGGCGCCCGCGTCCTCGGCGATCTTCGCCTGCTCCGGCGTGACGACGTCCATGATCACGCCGCCCTTGAGCTGCTCGGCCATCCCGCGCTTCACGCGCGCGGTGCCGGTCTCGGGGGTCTGGTTTTCGGAGATCGTGCTGGACACGGGGTGACCTCACTCGTTGAAAAGAGGATTTCTGCAGCACCGAGGAAACGCGAGTGGACCAGTCCACAGCAAGGGCCAATGAAAAGCCGGTGGATCCTTTTCGGATGATCTCGCCGGCCGCAGCGGTCACTGGTCGGAGTTCTCCCGGATCAGCACCTCGGGCCCGCCGGGCGTCAGGGAGCCGCCTGGAGCCGCGCCCTTCGGCTCCCGGTGTCCGAGCCCTCCGCGTCGAGGAACACGCGGCGCCCGCTGTCGGTCACCGGTCAGGCCGCGCGGTCGGACAGGGCGGTCGGGGGTTCGTCGTCCATTTCGAAGGCCATCGGGAACGGCGCGTGGCCTGCCAGGCGGAACCAGCGGACCTTGCGGTGTTCGCGGAGGCGGCGGGCCGCGCCCACCGCGTCGTTGTGGAATCGGCGGGCCATGGGGACCCGGCGGACGGCCTCCGTGAGCTCGCGGGCCGCCGCGTCTCCCCCGGGCGCCTCGCGTACGACGTCCAGTTGTCGTACGTCCGCGAAGACGGCCCGCAGGGCCTGGCTGAGCTCGCTCTCGGCGACCTCCCGCTGCTCCTCCTCGGCCTGCCGGGCGGCGTGCGCGGCCTCGTACAGGACGATCGAGGCGGCCGGGTCCAGGACCTTGGAGGTGGCCATTTCCTGGGCCACGGACGCCCGGCGCAGCAGTTGCGCGTCCAGCGCGGCACGGGCCGCGTCGATGCGGGTGTGCAGCCGGTCCAGCCGCCCCGCCGTCCAGCTCAGGTAGAGGCCGATGGCGACGAGGACGATCAGGGTCCAGATCAGGGTTGCGGTCACGGGCGGCAAGGCTACCGGGGCGCCCTACGGCGACGGGGTGCCGGTCAGTCCCGCGCCAGCCCGAGCCGGGCCCGCAGGCCCGCCGCTCCCCGGTCGTCGTCGTCGGCCGCCACCGCCGCCGCGCCGGCCGTCACCGTCTCGTACACCGACAGGATGTCCGCGCCGACGGTCGACCAGTCGAAGCGCCGTACGTGCGCGCTGCCCCGCTCCCGCAGTTCGGCCCGTCGCTCCGGGTCGCCCAGGAGCCGTACCGCCGCCTCTGCCAGCGCGTCCGCATCCTCGTTGGCGAACAGCTCGCCCGCCGCTCCCTGGTCGAGGACCTGGGCGAAGGCGTCGAGGTCGGAAGCGAGCACGGGGGCCCCGGCCGACATGGCCTCGACGAGGATGATGCCGAAGCTCTCGCCGCCGGTGTTGGGCGCCACGTACAGGTCGACGCTGCGCAGGAAACGCGCCTTGTCCTCGTCGCTGACCATGCCGAGGAACTCCACGCGCGCGTGCAGCTCCTTGGGGAGGTCGGCCACCGCCTCCTCCTCGTCACCGCGGCCCGCGACCAGCAGGCGGGCCTGAGGCCGCTCGGCGAAGATCCTCGGCAGGGCCCTCATCAGCACGGGCAGGCCCTTGCGGGGCTCGTCGATGCGCCCCACGAAGCCGATCGTGTCGCCCTGCCAGGCGGGGTTGGGCTCGGCCCTGGCGAAGAAGTCGACGTCGACGCCGTTGGGGATGACGACCGCGTCCCCGCCGAGGTGCTCCACCAGCGTGCGCCGGGCGTACTCGCTGACCGCGATCCGCGCGCTGATCTTCTCCAGGGCGGCCTGGAGGATCGAGTACGCGGCGATCATCGCGCGCGAGCGCGGGTTGGACGTGTGGAAGGTGGCCACGATCGGCCCGGAGGCCGCCCAGCAGGTCAGCAGGCCGAGCGAGGGAGAGGTCGGCTCGTGGATGTGGACGACGTCGAACGCCCCGTCGTGCAGCCAGCGCCGCACGCGCGCGGCGGACAGGAAGCCGAAGTTGAGGCGGGCCACCGAGCCGTTGTAGGGCACAGGGACCGCGCGCCCGGCCGAGACGACGTACGGCGGCAGCGGGGTGTCGTCGTCGGCGGGAGCCAGGACGGACACCTCGTGGCCGAGCCGGATGAAGTACTCGGCGAGGTCGCGGATATGGAACTGGACGCCGCCCGGTACGTCCCAGGAGTACGGGCAGACGATGCCGATTCTCAACGGAGGTCCCCGTCCGACGCGCGGGTTTCCAGGTCCGCGAGCCACAAACGCTGGAGCATGTGCCAGTCCTCCGGGTGGTCGGCGATGCCGGTGGCGAAGGCGTCAGCCAGCGCCTGTGTCATGACAGACGTCTTCTCGGCCCGCGTACCTGTCTCGGGTACCTCGATCGGGGGATGCACGCGCCCTCGCATGACGGGCGAGTCGTCGTACCAGAGGGTGACGGGCAGCAGGAGCGCGCCCGTCTGCTGGGCCAGCAGGGCCGGTCCGGCGGGCATCCGGGTCAGGTCCCCGAAGAAGTCCACCTCGACGCCGGAGGCGGACAGGTCGCGCTCGGCGACCAGACAGACCAGGCCGCCGTCGCGCAGTCGCCGGGCCAGGGTGGCGAAGGCGGTGCCGCCGGTGTGCGGCAGCACCTCCATGCCGAGGCCCTCCCGGTAGGCGACGAACCGGTCGTACAGCGTCTCCGGCCTGAGGCGTTCGGCGACGGTGGTGAACGGTGTCTCCAGCTTGGTGGTGACCCAGGCGCCGGCCAGGTCCCAGTTGCCCATGTGCGGCAGGGCGAGGATGACGCCCTGGTCGGAGGCGATGCCGTCGGTCAGGTAGTGCACGTCCTTGGGATCGAAGCCGCCGCGCACGCGCTCGGCGCTCCAGGCGGGCAGCCGGAAGGACTCCATCCAGTAGCGCAGGTAGGAGCGCATCCCCGCGCGCGAGAGCTCCGCGAGCCGCTCGGGGCTCGCCTCCGGCACAACGCGCGCGTAGTTGCTCTCCAGCCTCCGCACGCCCTTGCCGCGCCGCTTCCACGCGAGGTCGGCGACGGTGCGCCCGAGACGCACGGCGACGGGCTCGGGGAGCTTCTTGACGGTGCTCCAGCCGAGGCCGTACAGCGCGTCGGCCAGGCGCTCCTGGGCGCTCACTTCGCGGCCTCGCTCCCCTGGGCCTCATGTCCCTGGGTCTCAGGTCCCTGGGCCTCCGCCTCCGCCTCGGCCGACTCCCGCCGGACCGTGACGACACGCTGGATCAGCGTGACCAGGCTGCCGACGGCGACGATCCACAGCGCGATCGGCAGCAGCACCTGGATGCCGGGCACGCCGAAAGTGTGCAGACCCGCCAGACCGGCCGCGACCAGGGAGATCACCAGGCGCTCCGCGCGCTCCACGAGCCCGTTGACGGCGACCGGCAGGCCGATCGACTCGCCGCGGGCCTTCGTGTACGACACCACCTGGCCGCTGGTCAGGCAGAAGATCGACACGGCGCACAGGACGTTGTCGTCGCCGTTGCCCGCGTACCAGAGCGCGAAGCCGCCGAAGATCGCGCCGTCGGCGACCCGGTCGAGCGTGGAGTCCAGGAAGGCGCCCCAGCGGCTGGTGCGGCCCAGCTGGCGGGCCATGTTGCCGTCGACGAGGTCCGAGAAGACGAAGAGCGTGATGACGATCGTGCCCCAGAAGAACTCGCCCCGGGGGTAGAAGACCAGCGCGCCCGCGATCACTCCGGCGGTGCCGAGGAGCGTGACCGTGTCGGGGCTCACGCCCCGGCGGATGAGAAACGCGGCGAACGGTGTGAGGACACGCGTGAAGAATGCACGCGCGTACTTGTTCAGCATGGCCTTCCCGAGGGTTCGGTGTGGCCGCGCGGCCCCTGCTGGCCACCGGCTGGCCCATCGTAGCCACGCGCGCGTGTGTGCGACGGCCGGGCACCCGGACCCCCGTGTCATGGCCCGACGGCATCCGGGTCACGGCCGGGTCGCGTCCGTCGTATGGACGCGCAGTGACGGGAGTGGAAAGCTCGAAGGACCGCGGGCGTCGCCGGAGCCGCCATCGCACGCGGGGCCGCCGTGCCCGCGCCCCCAGTGACCTCACCGTGCACGGGAGGCAAGGAAAATGGGCGACAAGGCGAACGCACACCCCGGAGCCGCCGGCAGGGCTACAGCGGCCGACCACCCCGCGTCCGTACGGAATGTGGTGCTGGTCGGCCACTGCGGATCGGGCAAGACGACCTTGGTGGAGGCTCTCGCTCTCACGGCGGGAGCGGTGAACCGGGCGGGCCGTGTGGAGGACGGCGGCACCGTCTCCGACTACGACGAGATCGAGCACCGGCAGCAGCGCTCGGTGCAGCTCTCCCTGGTGCCCGTCGAATGGGACGGCATCAAGATCAACCTTCTCGACACCCCCGGATACGCGGACTTCGTCGGGGAGCTCAGGGCCGGTCTGCGCGCCGCGGACGCGGCCCTCTTCGTCGTCTCGGCGTCGGACGGCGTGGACGGTTCGACCCGCATGGTGTGGGAGGAGTGCGCGGCCGTCGGCATGCCCCGCGCGATCGTGGTCACGCACCTGGAGGCCTCCCGCGCGGACTTCGAGGAGATGACCCGGATCTGTGCGGAGGTCTTCGGCGGCGACGACCCGGACGCGGTCCTCCCGCTGTATCTGCCGCTGCACGGGCCCGAGGGGCCGGACGGACACGCGCCCGTGACCGGGCTGACCGGGCTGCTGTCCCAGAAGCTGTTCGACTACTCCTCCGGCGAACGCAAGGAGGCCGAGCCGGGCGAGGACCAGCTGCCGGACATCGAGGAGGCCCGCAACCGGCTGATCGAGGGGATCATCGCCGAGAGCGAGGACGAGACCCTCATGGACCGCTACCTCGGCGGCGAGCAGATCGACGTCAAGACGCTGATCGAGGACCTGGAGCGGGCCGTCGCGCGCGGCACGTTCTTCCCCGTCCTGGCGGCCGCGCCGGCCGCCGAGGGCGCCCGGCAGGGGCTCGGCACGGTCGAGCTGCTGGAACTGGTCACGAGGGGCTTCCCGACGCCCCTGGAGCGCGAGGCGCCCCGCGTGACGACCGTCGACGGCCGGCCGCGCGAGCTGAAGCCCTGCGATCCGGACGGGCCGCTGGTCGCGGAGGTCGTGAAGACCTCCTCCGACCCCTACGTCGGCCGGGTCTCGCTCGTCCGCGTCTTCTCCGGCACCCTGCACCCCGACGAGACCGTCCACGTCTCGGGGCACGGTCTGGCCGACCGCGGCCACGAGGACCACGACGTGGACGAACGCATCGGCGCCCTGTCCGCGCCGTTCGGGAAACAGCAGCGGGTCCTGACGCACGCCATCGCGGGCGACCTCGCGTGCGTGGCGAAACTCGGCCGCGCGGAGACCGGCGACACGCTCTCCGCCAAGGACGACCCGCTCCTCATGGAGCCCTGGCAGATGCCCGACCCGCTGCTCCCGCTCGCCATCCAGGCTCACAGCAAGCCCGACGAGGACAAGCTCTCGCAGGGCCTGGCCCGGCTGGTCGCCGAGGACCCGACGATGCGCCTGGAGCAGAACCAACACACTCACCAGGTGGTCCTGTGGTGCCTCGGCGAGGCCCACTCCGACGTCGCCCTGGAGCGGCTGCGCTCCCGCTACGGCGTCCAGGTCGACGTCGTCCCGTACAAGGTCTCCCTACGGGAGACGTTCGCGGCGAAGTCGGCCGGGCGCGGGCGGCACGTGAAGCAGTCCGGCGGGCACGGCCAGTTCGCGATCTGCGAGATCGAGGTGGAACCGCTGCCCGGCGGCTCGGGCATCGAGTTCGTGGACAAGGTCGTCGGCGGCGCGGTGCCGCGCCAGTTCATCCCCTCCGTCGAGAAGGGCGTACGGGCCCAGGCGGCGAAGGGCCTGGCGGCGGGGCATCCGCTGGTCGACGTCCGGATCACGCTGCTCGACGGCAAGGCACACTCGGTGGACTCCTCCGACGCCGCGTTCCAGACGGCCGGCGCGCTCGCACTGCGGGAGGCCGCCGCCGACGCCCGGATCCATCTCCTCGAGCCGGTGGCCGAGGTGTCCGTCCTGGTCGGCGACGACTACGTGGGCGCCGTGATGAGCGACTTGTCGGGGCGGCGCGGCCGGGTGCTGGGCACGGAGCAGACCAGCGGCGGGCGCACCCTGGTCAGGGCCGAGGTGCCCGAGATCGAGATCGGCCGGTACGCGGTCGACCTGCGCTCCCTCTCGCACGGCACGGCCCGCTTCCACCGCGCGTACGCCCGGCACGAGCCGATGCCACCGCAGGTGGCCGAGAAGATCCGCCAACAGGCGCAGGACGGATAACGGTTGGGGCTGGACCGTACTCAAGTGGCCTGCGTGGAAGGTGATCCTCCGCATCGGCGGGCGGCTTCGGCCGTCCGCCGACGGATGTCAGTGGCTGGGGATACCCTGATGACCTGATCAACAGGTGTGCGGAGTACGGAAGTCGGGAAGGCCGCAGGTGCGGGACTGCGGCGAGTGGGGGGCGGGAATGACCGTTGAGGGCTTCTTCGGGCCACAGGTGCCCCGGACGGGCGGCGCTGGAGGCGCCCCCACGTTCGCGTTGGCTTCGGCGGCCTACCGGGACACCCCGATGGAGGAGATCAAGAAGGCCGACAACGAGTGGCACCAGTCGACGGTCAAGGACGGCCGGAGTTGGGCGAAGGTCTTCCGCCCCAACTTCGGTGAGGCGTACTCGCAGGCGGTGATCGACCGCATGCTGGGCGTCGGCCGCGCGCCGCTCATCCAGTCCTTCGGCAGCGAGCCGCAGGTGGTCGTCGAGCACTGCCTCGCCGCCACTCGCATCCGCCGGGAGCGGGACACGAAGCTGACCGGCCTGATGCTGCTGTGCGGCGTGCTCTTCCTGCCCGGCCTGCTGGTCTGGCTGCTGGTCTTCCAGCTGCGGGCGACCATGGGGAAGCTGGACAACAAGCGGGTCTCCGGGCTCGCCACCGGCCTGCTCGTCGCGGTGGGCGCCCTCGCCGTGATCTTCCTGGTCAAGATGCCGTTCACCGGCATCGTGGGCTGGTACGCGCGCGGGTGCGTCGTGGCGCCCGTGGCCGGCTGGTTCCTGGCCAAGCGGGTCTGCGAAAGCACCGCGAAGGACCTGCGCGAGGCTTGGAGCGGCCTGCTCTCCGGCGGCAGCGTCGGCGCGAAGGTCCCCGAGGCGGTGCCCACCAGTCCCGACCAGGCCGCGGCCGAGCAGCTGCGCCAGTCCCTGGCACGGCTCAGCGCCGAGCAGCAGTCCAACTCGGTCTTCTACGCCGGCCCCAAGGGCATTCTCGGCATGGGTACCCGCTGGGGCTCCTGGCACCTCGCGGAGGAGTTGGCGCCGCTCGACCCCATCAAGGGCATCCACGAGTTCCGCAGCTGGACCGTGGTCCGCGCGATCCACGATGAGCTGAGCGTGCTGCACCGGCAGAGCCTGAAGACCGGAGGCTTCCCCGAGCCTCAGGTGCGGCACTGGATCGTCACGCATGTGGGTGAGGGCGCCAAGGAGGTGTCCAGGCCCGAGGGAACCGACGTCGAGGCGTACCAGGTCAAACCCAGGGCCGTGGAGGACATCTGCAACAACCAGCAGTTCGACAGCGGCGATCGCCACTACCTGGGCGTGCAGTGGCCGAACCTGTGGAACGGCAATCTGATCCTGACCCTGATGATCACCGTGACGGTGCTGAAGGAGACCCTGCGCATCGAGGTCACCGGACACGCGCTGGGCCCGGTCAACGGACTGTTCAGCGGCAAGCCGGCGGCACCCACCAAGGAGGTCGCCAAGACCGTCCGCTTCTGGGAGACCCGGACGATCAAGCTGCCGCTGGTCACCACCGACGAGGTCGTCCGGCTCGCCGCGCGCGCCACGGTCAGCTGGTATCCGCCGCTGCTGAAGTGGCTCGGCGGCTCCATAGGCCTGCCCGAGCCCTTCGGCCTGCGGCATGCCTGGGCCGACCAGCCCTGGAAGCACCGCTTCATGGCCGACGACGCGCTGCGCGCGGCCACGCCGGTGCTGCGCGCGGTGCACAAGGCGGCGCTGAGGGTGCTCCGAGAGCATGACGTCGACGTGGACAAGTTCAGCTCGCGGGCGTCGGCCCTCAGCGGGACGGTCCAGGAAGTGTCCCCGAAGAAGGCCGACACCTACGACGCGTAGGTAACGACCTACGGCGCGTTACGCCACGCAGAAAGCGCGGCTCAGGCGGTCGGCCAGGCGTCCGCCAGCATCTTCCTCGTGTCGGCGAGGAGTTGCGGCAGCACGCGCGTGTGGCCGACCACCGGCATGAAGTTCGTGTCGCCGCCCCAGCGGGGCACAATGTGCTGGTGGAGGTGGGCGGCGATACCGGCGCCCGCGACGGTCCCCTGGTTCATGCCGATGTTGAAGCCTTGCGCTCCCGACGCGGTGCGCAGGGCCGTCATCGCCTGCTTGGTCAGCTCGGCGAGCTCGGCGGTCTCCGGCACCGTCAGGTCGGTGTAGTCGGCCACGTGCCGGTACGGGACGGTCATCAGGTGGCCGCCGTTGTACGGGTACAGGTTCAGCACCGCGTAGACGTGCTCACCGCGCCGGACGACCAGCCCGTCCTCGTCGGACTTCGCCGGGATCGAGCAGAACGGGCACCCGTCGTCGGCCCCCGGGCCGGTCGGCTTGTTCTCGCCCTGGATGTAGGCCATCCGGTGGGGCGTCCACAGGCGCTGGAACGCGTCCTGCGTCCCCACTCCGATCTGCTGCTCCGGCTCACTCGTCATGCAAGGCAGCATATGGCTTCGCCCGTTCGCGGCGTGTCGCCGGGGTTGTGGGAAAGGGGTCCCGGGCCAAGCTTGGCCGATGGACGACGACAACCCGACGGCACGCTGGGAGCGGCGGGCCGGGCCGGTGCTCGCGGTGGCCTCACTGCTCTTTCTCGTCTCGTACGGAGTGCGGGTTCTGGGAGAGGGGCTGCCCGGGCCGGTGCTCGACCTGTGTCTGGCGGTCTTGTACGGGGCCTGGGCGCTGTTCGTCGTGGACTACGTGGTGCGCTGGCGGCTGAGCGGCGAGGGGCCGGGCTTTGTCCACCGGCACTGGCTGGACTCCGTGGTCGTCGTGCTGCCCCTGCTGCGGCCGGTGCGCATCGTGCGGGTCTACGACGCCATGCAGGACCGCCGCCAGGGGGAACCCCGGCTGGCCTTGCAGGCACGGGTGATGCTGTACGCGGGCATGGCGTCCACGCTGCTCGGTCTGTCGGCCGCCCTCGCCGTGTTCCATTACGAGCACAACGCTCCGGACGCGTCGATCCGTACGTTCGGCGACGCGCTGTGGTGGGCGGTCTCCACGCTGGCGACCGTGGGCTACGGCGACGTCGTCCCCGTGACGGTGATCGGGCGGCTGATCGCGGTGCTCCTGATGGGCTGCGGCCTCGCCCTGCTGGGTGCGGTGACGGGGTCGTTCTCGTCGTATCTGATGCAGCGGTTCGCACGTGCCGGGGACGACGTGGGGCCCCCGCGGACATGAAGTCACGGGGGCCCACGGCACGTACGCGTCAGACCTGCGTCCGCTCCTCGACGACCTTCGCGATCTTCGCGATGGCCTCGTCGAACGGGATGCCGTTCTCCTGCGAGCCGTCGCGGTAGCGGAAGGACACCGAGCCGGCCGACATGTCCTCGTCGCCCGCGATGACCATGAAGGGCACCTTCTGCTTCTGGGCGTTGCGGATCTTCTTCTGCATGCGGTCGGAGGATGAGTCCACCTCGACGCGCAGCCCCTGCTTCTTGGCCGCGGCGGCGAACTTCTCCAGGTACTCCACGTGCCCGTCGCCGATCGGGATGCCGAGCGCCTGGACCGGGGCCAGCCACGCCGGGAAGGCGCCCGCGTAGTGCTCCAGGAGCACCGCGAAGAACCGCTCGATGGAGCCGAACAGCGCGCGGTGGATCATGACCGGGCGCTGCTTGGAGCCGTCGGGGCCGGTGTACTCCAGGTCGAAGCGCTCCGGCAGGTTGAAGTCGAGCTGGATGGTCGACATCTGCCAGGTGCGGCCGATGGCGTCCTTGGTCTGGACGGAGATCTTCGGCCCGTAGAACGCGGCGCCGCCCGGGTCGGGGACGAGGGGCAGGCCCTGCTTCTCGGCGACCTCGCGCAGCGTCTCGGTCGCCTCCTCCCAGACCTCGTCCGAGCCGACGAACTTCTCCGGGTCCTTGGTGGACAGCTCCAGGTAGAAGTCGGTCAGGCCGTAGTCACGGAGCAGACCGAGGACGAAGGTGAGCGTCTTGTCGAGCTCCTCCGACATCTGCTCGCGGGTGCAGTAGATGTGCGCGTCGTCCTGCGTGAAGCCACGCGCGCGGGTGAGACCGTGCACGACGCCCGACTTCTCGTACCGGTACACCGTCCCGAACTCGAAGAGGCGCAGCGGCAGTTCACGGTAGGAGCGGCCGCGCGCGTCGAAGATCAGATTGTGCATCGGGCAGTTCATGGGCTTGAGGTAGTAGTCCACGCCCTCGTCGAGCTGCATGGGCGGGTACATGCCGTCGGCGTACCAGTCCAGGTGCCCGGACGTCTCGAAGAGCTTCCCCTTCGTCGCGTGCGGGGTGTAGACGAACTCGTAGCCCTCCTCCTCGTGCCGGCGGCGCGAGTAGTCCTCCATGACCCGGCGGATGATGCCGCCCTTGGGGTGGAAGACGGCGAGGCCGGAACCGATCTGCTCCGGGATGGAGAACAGGTCGAGCTCGGAGCCGAGCTTGCGGTGGTCGCGCTTCTCGGCCTCGGCGAGGAAGTCGAGGTGGGCCTTCAGCTCTTCCTTGGACGGCCAGGCGGTGCCGTAGATGCGCTGGAGCATGGGGTTCTTCTCGCTGCCGCGCCAGTAGGCGGCCGCGTTGCGCATCAGCTTGAACGCCGGGATGTTGCGGGTGGTGGGCAGGTGGGGACCGCGGCAGAGGTCCTTCCAGCACAGGTCACCGGTCCTGGCGTCCAGGTTGTCGTAGATCGTCAGCTCGCCGGAGCCGACCTCGACGTCCGCGCCGTCGTCGCTGGAGGCCGAGCCCTTGAGGCCGATCAGCTCCAGCTTGTAGGGCTCGTCGGCGAGCTCCTCGCGGGCGGCCTCGTCGGTGACCACACGACGGGCGAACCTCTGCCCGCGCTTCTGGATCTCCTGCATCTTCTTCTCGACGGCCTTGAGATCCTCGGGCGTGAACGGCTTCTCGACATCGAAGTCGTAGTAGAAGCCGTCCTTGACCGGCGGGCCGATGCCCAGCTTGGCCTCGGGGAAGAGCTCCTGCACGGCCTGGGCCATCACGTGCGCCGTGGAGTGGCGCAGGATGTTCAGGCCGTCCTGGGAGGAGATCTCGACGCCCTCGACCTCCTCGCCGTCCGCGAGCACGTACGACAGGTCCCTGAGCTCGCCGGCCACACGCGCGGCGATGATCGAGCGCTCGCCGGCGAAGAGGTCGGCGGCCGTGGTGCCCGTCGTCACCGTGCGCTCTTCCCGCTCGGAATCGCGTTGGATGATCACACGGACGTCTGACACCGGTCTCTCCTGACTGAAGGTGGGTGCGGCGCCATACCGTGAGCGCGCGCAATAGGGGATCGTACCGACCCGCACCCACCGACCGCGAAACGGTCACCCTCAGTCCTCGCCCCCGCACGCCTCCTCGAAGAAATCCAGGTTCTCCTGCAGGGACTTCATCAGCCGGTCCCGCTCGGCCTCGTCCACCTGCACGGGCACCACCCCGCCGGCGCCGGTGAGCCGGCGGAACCCGCCCCTGCTCTCCAGCCGGCCCTGCACCCGCACCGGCAGCCCGACCAGGTGGGCCTGCCCGGCGATGCGGTAGTCCTCCTCGTCGAGGGTGAGCCGGACGTGCGGGATCTCGGCGCCGGCCAGCACCCGCAGCCGTACGCTGCCCTCGCCGCGCGGCCCCGACCTGCGCATCCGGACCACCGTCCCGGTGACCCGTACGGGCACGGAGGGCTCCTCGCGCAGATAGCGGGCGCCGGCCTCGCGCAGCACGGACAGGTCGCCGGGCGAGAACTCGACCGGTTCGTCGCTCGCGGCGCAGTCCTCGGGGACTCCGGCCGCGGGCGACCACTCGACGGCGATCCGGGCCCCCTCGGTGCCCCGGACGAGGGCGATCAGCGCCTCGGTGAGCTCCCGGCTGGCGCCGGCCTCCACGGCGCCGTCGAAGGCGTCCATGCCACCGGTCGCCCGCTGGTAGTCGATGGCCTCGCGCACGGCGTACAGGGCCTGGTGGAGGCGGACGGCGAGGGGGCGGGCGACCGTGACGGGGGCGAAGGCCGTCAGGCTGCGTCCACCGGCCGCCGAGCCGACGAGGACGCTCTCCAGGGCCGCGAGGGCCGCGCGCCGGTGGCGGGCGCCGTAGTAGCCCGCACGCGCGCGTGTGGCGAGCGCGCCGGCGAGCAGCATCTGGCGGGCGGCTCCGCGCAGTTGTTCCTCGACGGCCCAGGACGCGGCCCCGGCGGGCCCGGTCGGGGCGTCCCTCCACCAGCGGATCTCGTCGCTCGGCACGGCGAGCCCGACGAGCACCTCGCGCGCGGAGGGCGTGCCGCTGCGGGCCAGCGCGAGGAGCGCCTCGCCGAGCAGGTCGTCGCTGTCGGGGAAGGCCCGGCTCTCGGGCACCAGCAGGCTGGTCCCGCCGCCGCCCGGGCCGGGCGGGGTCCAGCGGCCGTAGCGTCCGGGGGCGCCGCCGCGCCGCTGCCAGCCGTGCCGGCGCAGCAGGGCTGCGAGGACGGCCGGGTCGACCTCGCCGGGCTCCGGCGACTCGTCCCAGTGGGCCTCGGGGTGCGGCCGTACGGACCGCAGTCGCTCGTCGAGGGGGCGGTGGGTCATGGTCTGCCTCCCGTCCCGGCCCGCGTCATGATCTCGCACAGCGCCCGGTCGTCGAAGATGCGTGTGGTCGGTATCCGCACGGTGGTCCGGGTCCGGCCGGTGATCGGGTGGCCGGCGAGATTGACCCAGTAGCAGCAGTGCCGCAGGTCGAGTCGGTCGTGACTGGCACGCAGCCAGTCGTCCTGGGATCTGGGCACGAGCATCACGACGAGGATCTTGTGCACCGACACCGGGGTGCGGGCGAGTTTGCGCAGGTGATCGTTGTCGAGGGTGAAGGAGAAGAAGCCGCGCATCGAGTGGGGCGGGGGCGCAGCCCCCTCGGTTGAGGGTGGTGGTGGGAGACGGGCGGGCGGGTTGGGCCGCACCTGGTAGGTGGCCTTGAGCTGCACCTTGATGGTGACCTCGTCGTCGACGGTGTGCCCGGGTGCGCTGTGGCTGACGTGCCAGTCGATGCCGTTGTCCGGAAACGGCTGGGACAGCGAGCACCCCGCGGCCGCCGCGACCGCGTGCAGATAGCCCACCTGCAGTGTCTCCATGCAGGCGGTGGTGGCGAGTGTGCCGCGGTGAAGCCCCGCGCGTTCGGGCAGCAGCCCGCCCCGCTCGGGCTGCGCTATCGCCATGACCAACAGCCTTCCAGCCAGAGCCCAGTCCCGGTGACGGGCCGCTGAACTGCAAAGACCCGTACTCGTGTTGTGTCCTTCCGGCGTACGGCGCAAACAGCCCGGGTATCACCAAACAGGCAGAAGACGGTGCGTCAGCTGCCGTGGGTGAACGAGGGGTTGGGTAGGTATGACGTACTGGTACGAGGGGCCGCTGGCCGCTTTTGACACGGAGACGACGGGCGTCGACGTGGAGACCGACCGGATCGTGTCGGCCGCCCTCGTCGTCCAGGACGCGCCGGGGGTTCGGCCGCGGGTGAGCCGCTGGCTGGTGAACCCGGGCGTGCCGGTTCCCGCCGGGGCGACGGAGGTGCACGGGCTGACGGACGAACACCTGCAGCGCAACGGCCGCTGGCCGTCGCCGGTGATGTACGAGATAGCCGAGCTGCTCGCCGAACAGGCCGCCGCGGGACGCCCACTGGTGGTGATGAACGCGCCGTTCGACCTGACGCTGCTCGACCGTGAGCTGCGCAGGCACCGCGCCTCGGCGCTGGACAACTGGCTGGAGGCGGCGCCGCTGCGGGTACTGGACCCCCGGGTCCTGGACAAGCACCTGGACCGCTACCGCAAAGGCCGGCGCACGCTCACCGACCTGTGCGCGCACTACGGCGTGACGCTGGCCGAGGCGCACGACGCGGCGGCGGACGCGCTGGCCGCGCTGGAGGTCGTCCGGGCACTGGGCCGACGGTTCGCGACGCGCCTGGAACGCCTGTCCCCCGCCGATCTGCACGCCCTGCAGACGGCCTGGCACGCGGCCCAGGCGCGGGGACTCCAGGCGTGGTTCGCGCGCAGTGGCTCTCCGGAGACGGTGGACACGTCGTGGCCGCTGCGCCCGGAGCTTCCGGCGGCGGCCTAGATGCGCTGACCGGACACGAAAAAGCCGGTCCGCGTGGTGCGGACCGGCTTCTCCCGGTGGGCGATACTGGGTTCGAACCAGTGACCTCTTCGGTGTGAACGAAGCGCTCTCCCACTGAGCTAATCGCCCGGGAACGCACTGAACAATACAGGTGCCCGCGCGCTTCCTTCAAACCCCTTGCAGGTGCGCCACGAGGCCGCGCCGTCCGGCCCGCATCATCAGCCGGTGGTTCAGGCGGAACACCGGCCGCCCAGGGACGGCGAACCGCCGCAGCAGCGGCTTGTTCACCTGGACCACCTGGTCGTAGCGGGCGAGGGTGCCGGAGCCGCCGGCGGTCACGGTCCAGCGCGCCCAGCCGTCGAGGTCGCCCGTCATCGCGATCTCCAGAACTCCGGCCGCAGGATCGCGCCGCACCTCACGGGCGGTGAAGGTCAGGTCGTACGGGAGGAGGGAGCGGACGCGGACGACGCCGGTCGTGTCGTCGACCCGGTTCACCTCGCGCACCTGCGGCCACCAGCGCGGGTAGTCCTCGGCCTGCTCCAGCGTGTCGTACACGCGGTCGGGCGGCGCGGGCAGGGCCCACATGCTGCGGAAGCGGTAACGGGTCCAGTCCATGGGCAGAGTGTGCCCACGCGGGCGTCCGGCCAGTGGCATTTGAGTACGTTCTGAGTACGTGCGCTCATGCCGCCGAGCGTGACGCGAACCACACTTCGAAACATGACGCATTTTCCGCCCCCGGCCGAGGAGCTGCGGCTTCTCGACACCGAGTTGCGGCAACTGAACGCCCGCCGGGCCCAGTTGCTGACCCGCCGCGCCTGGCTGGTCGCCACGCTTCAGCAGGCGGCACGGCCGACACCGTCGGTATGGCCGAGCCGGCCGACGCCGGCGTCTCCGGGACCGGCCGCCCGCACCGAGGCCACCGCGCCCGGTGTGCAGAACGTCCTTCTCCTGCTCGGCGGCATCCTGCTCACCGTCGCGGCGATGGTGTTCACCCTGGTCAGCTGGGGTCACCTGGGTATCGCCGGCCGGTCCCTGGTGCTGGGCGCGGTCACGCTGGCCGTGCTCGGCGCGCCCGTGGCGCTGCTGCGGCGGGGGCTGCGGTCGACCGCCGAGTCCGTCGCGGGTCTCGGCCTCGCGCTGACGGTGCTGGACGCGTACGCGCTGCACGAGGTGGCGTTCGCGGCGGCGGACGGCACGACGTACACGGCCGCCGCGTCGACCGCGCTGGCGGCGCTGTGGGCGGCGTACGGAACCGCGCTCGCCGCGCTGCCGGGCTCGGCCACGGTACGGCTCCCCGGTCCGGCCGCCCTGACGGTCGCTCAACTCCCGCTGCCGCTGTGGGTCATCACGGTCGGCGGCGGGGCGCACGCGGTCACGGCCGCGGTGCTGCTGACGGCGGCGCTCGACACGGTGGTCGCGCTGCGGGTGGCCGACCGGCCGATGCGCCTTGTCGCCGTGGTGGGCGCGCTCGGGGCGGGCGGGTGGGGCGTCCTGACGGCCGGCCTGCTCTCCCTGGACGCTGCCGGTCCGGGCGCCGCCGCCCGCGCGGCGGCGCTCCTCGCCCTCGCGGCGGCGATCGCCCTCGGGGCGGCCCGGTTCGCCCCGCGCCCGGAGCTCGCGACGGGGACGGCGGCGGTCGGCGCCCTGTGCGTGGTCGCCGGCCTCGGCGGCATCCTGCGGGCGTCGGTGCCGGGCGACTGGACCGTACCGGCGTATCTGGCGTGCGGGATCGCGCTGTTGGCCGCCGTGCGGGGTCAGGAGGCGGTGCGCCGGGGTGTCGCCTGGGCCTCCGGTGTCGTCCAGGCGGGGGCGGTGCTGTGGTCGGTGCCGGCCGTCGGTGTCACGCTGCTCGGGCCGATGGCGTGGCTCCGGCATCCGTGGTCCGGAGCTCCGGCGGGCGCCCGGGCCGCGGCGACGATGGACGCCTTCTGGCCGCCGTACGCGGTCACGGCTCCCCTGATCCTCGTCGCGGTGGCCGCGGTCCTGGCGACGGCCGTCCGGAACGAGGAGTGGCGCCCGCAGGCGCTGACCGCCGCGCTGACGTTGACGTGGGCCGCGGTCCTCGCCACCCCGGCGGCGCTGCAACTCCCTTACACCGTCGGCCTGTTGGTACAGGGCCTCACGACCCTGGCGCTCCTGGTACCGGTGACGCGGACGGCCACCGGGCTCGCGTTGTTCACCTCGCTCGGACTCGCCTTCCTCTCCCTGGCCACCGAATCGGCGACCCTCACCGTTCTCGCCTCACTGACCGTTGTGTGCGCGGTGGCCGCACGGTGCGGACGACTGGCGCCGGTGTCCGCTGCCGCCGCGCTCGGCTACGCCACGGCCCTGGCCTGCGCCGTGGGCGCCTCCGCCGGCTGGCGGCCGGAGCACACCGCGCTGCTGGTGCTGGTGGTCCCGATGGCGGCGGCCCTGGTCGCACCCCGGATCGGCGACGTTGCGACGACGGTCGCGGTCGAGGCGACGGGAGCCGCGGCCGGCCTGGTCGCCATCGGCCTGGCGGTCTTCGACCTGCCGCTGCTCGCCCTGGTGCTCTCCCTGTGCGCGGTGATCGCCGCGGGCACGGCGGTACGCCCGGACCGCCGTGCCGTCGGCTACGCGGCCGTCGTCCTCTTCGTGCTGGCCGCGTGGGTGCGCCTGGCGGCCTGGCGGGTGGGGCTCCCGGAGGCGTACACCCTGCCGGTCACGGTTCCGGCGCTGCTCGTCGGAGCCCTGCGCCGCCGCCACGACCCGGCGACGTCGTCCTGGACCGCGTACGCGCCCGGGCTCACCGCCACGCTTGTGCCGAGCCTCGCCACAGCGTGGGGCGACCCCGAGTGGACCCGCCCCCTGCTGCTGGGCACGGCCGCGCTGCTGCTCACCCTGCTGGGCGCCCGGCACCGGTTGCAGGCACCGCTCGTGCTCGGTGGCTCGGTGCTCACCCTGGACACGCTGCACGAACTCGCCCCGTATCTCGTCCAGGTGACCGACGCGCTCCCCCGCTGGGTGCCCCTCGCCCTCGCCGGACTGCTGCTGCTCGCACTCGGTGCGACGTACGAACAGCGGCTGCGGAACGTCCGGAAGGCACGGGAGGCCCTGGGGAGGATGAACTAGTGCCGTGGCAGGCACCGTTTGCCCGTGAAGGAGCGGCGTCCGGTGCGTGCTCTGGGGTCCCCCCCCGGCCGAAGGCTGGGGGGAGTGCCGGCCGAAGGCCCTCGTACTGGACGTACGTGGGTCTTCGGCCGGTTCGGCGAGTGGGGGCACCTCCCACGCCTTTGAGGCAGTGGGGGAGCGTGCCGGGTGTCGCGACGGGGCGAACGTCGCCTGTCACGGCACCAGCCCACCGCTACGGCATCTTGTCGCCGAGGAGGGCCAGGTTCTCGATGGCGGCGAGGCCGTAGAGGGCGGTGTCGTTGGTGGCCACCCAGGCTGCCTCGCTGCCCGCGACCAGGGTGGCCGGGCCGCTCAGCGGCTCCGTCTTCCACGGGGAGGACTCCATGTAGCCGTCGGAGCTGTAGAACTTCGTCCACGCCCGCCGGGCGAGCGTGGCGTCGCCGGTCTGGACGGCAGCGTACGCGTCGAGGCGGGAGTGGCCCTGGAAGAGCAGCAGGGTGCCGAAGTTGGTGCCGTAGCGGGCCGCCTGTTCCGCCTTGGTGGCGTTGAAGTAGCGGCAGTAGTCGAGGTAGACCTCCTTGAACTTCGGCATGTCGACCAGGTGGATGAGCTCGGCGCACAGCTCGTTGAGACCGAAGACGGCGGAGAGGTGCGAGACGCCGACGACGGGCGCGGAAGCGACCGCGAACTTGCCGGTGTCGAGGTCGTACAGCCCGCTGCCCTGCACGAAGCCGTTGGGCTGGGCGGCGATGGTCTCCATCGTCGACAGGACGCGTGCCTTGGCCTTCTCCCACTTGGGGCCCTTGCGCTCCCACTCGGTGAGCCACGCCGACACCAGCCCGCTCCAGTCGGTGCCGAAGCCGATGGACAGGGCATGCCGGTCGGGCGTGTAGGGCTCGGTGCGGATCTTGCGCAGCGGGTCCAGGGCGAGGAACGTCTCGTCGGAGTCGACGTTGGCGTGCATGAGGTCGCCGACGCGCTCGTCGGCGGTGAGGAAGTAGTAGTAGCGGCGGTAGGTGGTGTTGGCGATGCGCTGCTGCTTGGCGCTGTCGGCGTAGTGCTGGACGCCGTGCCGGGTGCCCAGGCCCGCCCACTGGCCGATGTGGTAGACGTCGACCTCGCCGGTGTGCCGGGTCATCGCCTCGGCGAAGCGGAAGATGTCCGCGCGGCCGGAGCGCAGGTACGCGAACCACAGCCAGAGGTCCGGCGACAGTTCGGAGTTGTCCCAGGCGTAGCCGCCGATGTCGTACCGCCACTGGTGCCTGACGCTGTCGTAGGTGTGCATGATGTCGCCGTAGTCCCAGAAGCCGTACCAACGGCGCTGCTCCACCTGGCCCTTGTAGTAGGTGAAGAGGAAGTCGAGGTGGTCCTCGATCTTCGCCTTGGCGGGAGTGGAGCGGTCCGGCTCGGAGTACAGGCCCGGGCCGAACACCTTGGCCTTGATGAGCTGCTTGGGCGGGGCGGCGAGCTGGGGCAGCACCCGGACGGCCTCGACCTGTTCGGCGAGTCCCTCGGGGGCGGGCGTCGACTCGTTGGCCCAGAAGAGGAGTTCGGAGGTACGGGCGATGCCGTAGGGGGTGCCGAAGCCGGGCTCGTAGTCCTCGTAGGTGATGTTGAGGCCCTCGAGCTGCTCGGGGAAGGTGTCCTGGCCCATGCCGTCGTGGTAGAAGCGCAGGTCCATGGGCTGCGCCTCGGGCGACCAGAGCCATAGGGTGACCTCGGCCTCGTCGGTGTGCGCGTCACGGATGTCGAGCTGGGCGGGGTGCTTCTCCCAGAAGTCCCTCAGGCCGAAGGAGAATCCGCCGCTCACCCCGCCGACGTACCCGAAGCCGGAGGCGCGTTTGCCGCCGCCGGCGCCGATCCAGCCGTAGCCCTTCTTGGTGCGCTTGCGCAGGGTGAAGCCGTCGGCGGAGAGCTGGGAGAGGGTGTAGTCGCCCCATTCGGGGATGTACTGGAGGCGGGTGGTGACCCGCTGGTCCCAGGTGGCGGGGTCGGGCAGCTTCTGGCCCGCGTACTGGGCGGCCTGGACCGCCGCGCCGGGGTCGCGGCGCAGGCCCGTGATGCCCTTGACGGCCTCGCGCAGCAGGCCGGTGCCCTCGCCGCCGATGCGGATGTGACGGTCGTAGGACTCGTCGCGCATCGGGACGGTGAAGCGGACGCCCAGGCCCCGGATGAAGTCGCCGCTCGCCTTGCCGGGTTCCTGCTTCCCGTCGTAGGTGATGGTGTGCACCATGCGGAAGGAGTCGGCGCCCGCGTAGAAGTAGAGGCGGATGGAGAAGGGAAGCCAACTGCGGCTGCCCTTACGGTGCTTGCCGTCGATGCGGACGACCGCGCGGACCGGGCCCGACTGTTCGACGGTGACGGCGTCGACGGCGCCCTCGAAGCGCTCGGTCTTGACGGTGCCCTGGTCCTCGTCCTCGATCTCGGGCTGCCGGATCAGGACCAGGCGGCCGTTCTTGGCGATCTCGGTGGAGCCACGGGTGACGGACTTGATGAGGGTCGCCCCGGACTTGCCGATCTTCGCGGTGATGACACCGGTCGACACGTCGATGGTGCCGCCGCTCTTGTCGACGGTGACCTTCTTGGCGGGAGCGGCCGGGGCACCGGCGGCCAGGGTGAGCTTGCCGGAGCCCGAACTCACCGCGTGGGCGGTCCACTTGAGGGAGCCGTCCGGCCAGTACGCAAGCGGCCAGGACTGTACGGGGACGTCCTTGCCGTCGGCGTCGGTCAGCGCGAAGGCCTGGTCCTCCTGGTACGCGCCCATCGGCCAGGGCACGCCGAGCGTGGAGCCGGGGGCGGCGCCGAGGCCGCCGTCCTCCAGCCAGTCCAGGGTCACCGGATCGGCGTCCGCCGCCTCGGCTCTCGGCGCGGCCTCGGCGTCCTTCGCCCCTAGCGCCCAGCTGAACTGTGCGGCGGCGCCGGCGACGGCCGCCGCCTTGAGGAGGGACCTGCGGGGGATGGGAGACATGAGATGCAGCCTTTCCTTTCCGTGCGGGATGCAGAGGGGGTGGTCAGGGGCATGACAGAGAGAGGTGCGGCGCCCGGGGCGCAGACCTTGCGTGAGCACCGCACGTCAGCGGTGCCTGTACCTCTGCTCCACGGCCACGGCCGCCGCCGCGACGGCCCCGAGGACGGGGACCGCCAGCGGCACGACGACCCAGCCGGACAGGGCCACCACGGCCAGTCCGGCGACGAGCAGGAAGGATCCGGCGGGATCGAGCACGGTACGACGGCCGGCCCGCGCGAGCAGGGCGCGCCAGGAGTCGCCCGGCGACCAGAGCGCCGCCGCGCGCATCCCGGCGACCATGAGGCCGATCAGCGCGAACAGCCCGACGGCCCCGACGAACGGCCCACCGGGAATCCCGGCCCGGGCGGCCTGGACGTCCACCCAGACCGCGGCCACCGCCGCCCATCCGACGAGCCCGGCCACCCAGCCGCCACGCATGGCGGAGCGGAAGTCGGCGACGAACTCCCGCCAGCCACCGCCCTCATGGGCCGTACGGCGGCGCAGGTGCCGGGCCCCGGCGGCGAAGGCGGCCGGGTAGGTGATCACACCGGCCGAGGCCACCACGATCCACACGCCGGTGAGCAGACACTCGGCGAACACCCCGAACCGCTCGGCGAGGACGGAATCGCCGGCAGCACGATCACGGCTACGGGCTTTCACGCGCGCTTCGGCCATGTGACCCGCCTCAGCCCTTCAGTCCGGAGGTCGCCATTCCGTCGATGAGATACCGCTGGAAGGCGAGGAAGAACAGCAACACCGGCAGCAGCGCCACCAGGGACATGGCGATCAGTCCGCCGTAGTTGGCGGCGACGCCGTCGGAGTCACGGAACATCGTCAGCCCGAGGGAGACGGTGTACTTGCCGGGCTCGTTGAGGTAGATCAGCGGGCCCATGAAGTCGTTCCAGGCGTTGATGAAGGTGAAGATGGCACTGGTGATGAGCGCGGGCCGGCACAGCGGCAGCACGATCGACCAGTAGATGCGCAGGTGCCCGCACCCGTCGAGCCGGGCGGCCTCGTCCAGTTCCCGGGGCAGGTTGCGCATGAACTGCACCATGAGGAAGACGAAGAACGCCTCGGTGGCCAGGTACTTGCCGAGGAGCAGCGGCACGTATGTGTTGATCAGTTCCAGCTTCTGGAACATCACGTACTGCGGGATGAGCAGTACGTGGTAAGGCAGCAGGAGGGTGCCGATCATCAGCGAGAACAGCAGGTTCCGGCCGGCGAACCTGATCTTGGCGAACGCGTAGGCGGTCAGTGAGCAGGAGATGAGGATGCCGACGACGGAGCCGAGCGCGTAGAAGAGGGAGTTCTGGAAGAACGTCCAGATCGAGATGTCCGCGATGCCGTCGGCCAGGCCCTTGAAGTTGCCGAGGATGGGGCTGGTCGGGAACAGGTCCAGGCTGTTGATGATGTCCTTGCTCGGCTTGAACGAGGCGCCGACGACCCAGAGGACCGGGTAGAGCACGATCGCGAGGACGAGCAGGGAGCCGAGGTGCCAGACGAGCGAGCCGGCGCGCCTGCGGCCGAGGCCGGCCGACTTGTGCAGGGCGGGCGGGCCGGCGGGTGCGGTGGTGGACGTGGTGGTGGCGCTCATCGGGCGTCCTCTGCGTCGTTTTCGTAATGCACCCACTTCTTCTGCGACCAGAAGAGGACCGCCGTCACCAGGGCCACGGCCAGCAGCAGCATCCAGGCCATCGCGGAGGCGAAGCCCATCTGCGCGTTCTTGAAGCCCTGCTGGTACAGGTAGCAGGTGTAGACGAGCGTGGCGTCGGCCGGACCGCAGTAGGTGTTGGAGACGACATAGGCCGAGCCGAAGATCTGGAAGGAGTGGATGGTCTCCAGGAGCACGTTGAAGAAGAGCACCGGGGAAATCATCGGGAGCGTGATGCTCCAGAACCGGCGGAAGGGTCCGGCGCCGTCCATCTCTGCCGCCTCGTACAGCTCCCTGGGAACCTGCTTCAGACCCGCCAGGAAGATGACCATGGGCGCGCCGAACTGCCAGACGGTGAGCGCGACCAGGCAGTAGAGGATCCAGTCGGGGTTGCCGACCCAGCCGCCGGCATGGACGCCGAAGACCGACATCGTCCGGTCGACGATGGCGTCGTCGGAGAACATGGACCGCCAGACGAAGGCGATCGACACGCTCGCGCCGATGAGCGAGGGGGCGTAGAAGGCGGCCCGGTAGAAGGCCTGGCCGCGCCGGCTCTGGGCGAGCAGCAGGGCGACGCCGAGCGCGAGCAGCAGCTTCAGGGGCGTGCCGATGATCACGTACTTCGCCGTGACCTCGACCGACTTCTGCCAGCGCGGATCGTCGAACATCTTCGTGAAGTTGTCGAAGCCGATCCACTTCGGACTGGTGAAGAGGTTGTAGTCGGTGAAGGCGAAGTAGAGCGAGGCGACCATGGGGCCCGCGGTCAGCAACACGAAACCGGCGATCCACGGGGACATGAAGAGATAGCCGGCGAGGTTCTCCCGGCGCCCCCGCCGCTTGTCGGCGGCGGGGGCTGCGGAGCGGGCCTTCCGGGTGGTGGGCGGAGATTCCTTGACGAGCGTCACAGTTGGTTCCCCATCAGGCGTCAGGCTTGGAAAGCGGCCTCGGACTCGTCGAAGAACTGCTTCACCGCGTCGGCGACCTTGACCTTGCCCAAGCTCATGTCACCGGCGATGCGCAGGAACGCGGCCTCGACGGTGTCGGCGCCGGAGGGGTGCGGGGTGATGGTGCCGAGGAGGCCTGCCTTGGCGGTGTCGTCCTCGTACTGGGCGATCTCCTTGGCCACCGCGTCGGTCGGCTTGAACGCCGCGTACTGCCCGGTGGTGGCGAGGATGCCCCGGTCGTAGCCCATGATCTTGCCGACCTCGGGGTCGTGGACCATGAAGTCGATGAACTGGGCGACTTCCTTGGGGTGCGCGGTGCGCGCGGAGGCGCTCAGCATGAGGGACGCGAGGTACTGACCGGTGTCCTTGCCGTTCGTGGTGGGGATCGGGGCGAGGCCGTAGGTGCTGTCGCCCTCCGCCGTGTAGCGGACGGTGAAGTTGTCCCAGGTGAACTCCGCCGCCGCGTGCCCGGCGGAGAGGGAGGACTTGGGGCGGTCCTGGGCGACGGTCTTCGGATCGGTGATGATCCCGGCCTTGGTGCGGTTGTAGCCGTCCTGCCACCACTCCGTCAGATCGGCCTTGTCGAAACCGAGTCCGTCCTTGGTGAAGAACGCCTTTCCGTTCTGACGGAGGTACAGGTCGTAGAGGTACATGATGCTGAAGTAGCCCGTGTCCCCCGGAACCTTCGTCTTGTCGTAGATGGTCTTGAGGGCCTTGAAGTAGTCGTCCCAGGTCCAGCCCGGGGTCGCCTCGACGCCCGCCTTCTCGAAGGCCTTCTTGTCGATGACCAGCGCCATGGTGTTGGAGCCGACCGGGATGCCGAGCTGCTTGCCGTCGACCTCGCCGACCTTGGTGACGCCCGCGCGGAAGTCGTCCAGTTTCAGATTGCCCGCGTCCACCTGGGACTTGAGGTCGAGGAGAATGCCTCTCTTGTCATACTTCCGAAGATATGCGACGGCGTTCTGGAATACGTCCGGGGGATTTCCGCCGGCCGCCTGCGTCTGGAACTTCTCCCAGAATGCGACGTAGTCCTGGAAGTCCGTCTTCACCTTGATCTTCGGATACTTCTTCTCGAAGAGCGCGATGCTCTGGTTGATCCTTTTCGCGCGCTCCTCGGCGCCCCACCACGCGTAACGGATCGTCACCGTCCCGTCACCGGAACCGCTGTCGCCCCCGCATCCCGTCGTCGCGGCCAGCCCGAGCGTGGCCGCCGTGGCTCCGGCCGCCTTCAGGATCGTTCGCCTCTCAACATTCCTGCTGGTTCCCACAGTCGGACCCTCCCCGCAGCGTCGTTGCCGCTTGCATGAATCGTTTCAAGAAAGCGCTTGCTGGCACAAGGTACGAGGGGGCTGAGGGAGCGTCAATGATTCGGACAGGAATTTCTTGTGCGCGAACTCTGCGGGGAGGGTGACCCGGCTGGGCGATGCGACCCCTCCAGGAGGACGAACTCGCAGGTGAGAGACTCCCGTTCGGCGTCTCGAACCGGAGACCGGCCACTGAAGGATCGAACCGGGAGGCTGAAATCCGGCTGGGGGAACGGGTGTTGAGTGAGTGCTGGGGTGGATGTCGCAGCGAGGGAAGGAAGTTGACGGTGTGGAGGCAGGGCACCGCGGGACGGGACAGCGGGGCCACGGGAGGGGTGACGAGGGGCCGCGCGACGACGTGGCACGGGGCTCGCGAGGAGGCTCGCGAAGGGGTGGTTCGGGGTGGCGCGATGACTGCGTGGCGTCGCCGGCGAGGCGCGCCGATCACATCGAGGTCGGCATCGACGGCGGCATGGGCGTCGGTGTCGACATCGACACCGACGAGCGTCGGAAGGTACGCCGCCGGCCGCACAAACGACGGCGGCCTGTCTGCGCTCTCGCAGACAGGCCGCCGTTCCGGGTGGGCGATACTGGGTTCGAACCAGTGACCTCTTCGGTGTGAACGAAGCGCTCTCCCACTGAGCTAATCGCCCGGACGCAGGAAGAACATTACCCCATGTCAGGGGGTGGCCGTGACCACGGCCGACCGGTCCCCGCGACCCTGTCGAAGATCGCCCGAAGGCCGGCCGAAGATCACTGGTCCTTGATCTTCCAGGGCATCTCCAGGCCGAACTTCCACAGGTAGACACCCACGAGGACGCCGATGATCACCAGGCCGATCGCGGTCAGGGTGATGTTGCGGCGCCGCACCTTCGGATCGAGGGCGCGCTGCGCCGCCTCGGTGACCTTGCGCTTGGTCCAGCGCAGCACCAACTGGGCCCAGACGAACTCGGTCGCCCAGATGGCCATGCCGCCGAAGATCACGACCCAGCCGGGACCGGGCAGTGGCAGCATGACGATGCCGGCGGCCACCACGGCGAGGCCGATCACGAAGACGCCGACCTGCCAGCTCAGGTGCAGCATGCGGCGCGCCTTGACGAATGCGGGAGCCCTGGAGCCCAGCCCCTGCCCGTGCTGCTCCTCCGCCGCTCCGTGCGCCTTCGGCCCGTCCACCGCTACGACCGCCTCACCCGGCTCGTTACTCCCCGTATTCATACAGCCCGACCCTACCCGAGAGATTCCAGTCACCGGAATGGTGGTACTTCGCGAACGAGCTGTCGGCCGGAAGAGTTACGTAAAGGCACGCAAAACACGCAGAGGGGTTTACAACGGCACCGTAGGTGGCATGTCGATTTCGCCGACGTGCGAATCCCCGAGCGCACACTGAGCGAAAGGCCCTGGCGCTTATGAACACCACGGTCAGCTGCGAGCTGCACCTGCGCCTCGTTGTGTCGAGCGAGTCCTCCCTGCCTGTCCCCGCAGGCCTGCGGTACGACACGGCCGACCCCTACGCCGTGCACGCCACCTTCCACACCGGAGCCGAGGAGACCGTCGAGTGGGTGTTCGCCCGCGACCTCCTCGCCGAGGGCCTGCACCGGCCCACGGGAACCGGCGACGTCCGTGTCTGGCCGTCGCGCAGCCACGGCCAGGGCGTCGTCTGCATCGCCCTGAGCTCTCCTGAGGGCGAGGCCCTGCTCGAAGCCCCGGCGCGGGCCCTGGAGTCCTTCCTGAAGCGGACGGACGCGGCCGTGCCCCCCGGCACGGAACACCGGCACTTCGATCTCGATCAGGAGCTCTCGCACATCCTGGCGGAAAGCTAGGGCGAGGCTCACACCATGCCGCCCGGCGCCGTCCACTCGGGGAGACGGCTCGGGCCAATACAACCGCATATGGTATGCACCGACGCCGCGCCACGGGCTTCCCTGGTGCGGCGTCGGCGTGCGTCGGCGGGTTCGGGCGGCGCGCCCCGGCCTTCGGCGACCGGCGCCCGCCCTTCGGGCATGCGGTGCCCGGGGGCTCCGGGCCACGATCGGCCGTTGTTCGACGGCCCGGTGCGGCTACCATCGGCCAGCATCGGCGGGCGCCCGCCCGACCCTCCAGGCCAGGGAGCGAAACGTGCTGATCACCCACGACACCCGGTGTGCGCTCGATGCCGTGGTGGATCTGGTGAACACCGCACCGGAGGACGACACGGCTCCGGACGCGCTGCCGGATGTCGCCGCCCTCGAGGATTTCGTACGAACGCACGACTTCAGTGACGTCGGCGTGCTCTCGGAGTTCGACCTGTCCGCGGTGCGCAAGGTCCGTGGGCGCTTCGCCGGGATCTTCGCGGCTTCGGATCCCCGCGTCGCCGCCGGACTGATCAACGAGCTGGTCGCCGCCGCGGGCACCACGCCGCGCCTCACCGATCACGACGGCTACGACTGGCATGTGCACTACTTCGCGCCCGGCGCCTCCGTCGCCGACCATCTGGCGGCCGACTGCGGGATGGCGCTGGCGTTCTTCGTGGTGGCCGGGGAGCAGGAGCGGCTGCGGCGCTGTGAGGCCCCGGACTGCCGACGCGCCTTCGTCGACCTCTCCCGCAACCGGTCCCGTCGGTACTGCGACAGCCGTACCTGCGGCAACCGCCTCCACGTGGCCGCCTACCGGGCGCGCCGCAAGGAGGCCGCGGGGTGAGGAGCCCCTGCAGGGGCTCCTCGAGGGCTCGGGGGCTCGGGGTGCCTCGATGCCGACGCGGCCCCGGCGGGTGACGCCGGGGACCGCGGGTACGGCTCAGAGCAGCAGCAGGTCGTGCAGCGAAGCCATGAGCAGCAGACACCCGATCACCGCTAGGAAGATCATCAGCGGTGGCTGGGAAAGGGCGAAGAGGCACCCGCGCGGCTCGTCCTTGGGCGGCGCGGCGTCGCTCTGTGTCGTGTCCAGCATCTCGCGGGCGATGATGACGCAGGTGACACCCCTGGCGCGATCAACACGCACGGATTGAGCGGGAGTTCGCCGGATTCCGTGACGTCGGTTTCAGGCCGTGATCACTTCCGCGCGCGGGCAGGCCGACTGTGTCGTTTCAACGCGAGACCCGGTCACGGCCGCAGGCCATGGCCTCCGTCATATGCGGGACCCCCGCAGGTGCGGCCCCGTCTCCGGCGCGTGCCTCATATGCCGTGCTTCTTGAGGATGGCCTCGATGTCGCTGAAGTCGTCGGATCCGCCGGTCGCCCGGGGTGCGGGCGCGGGACGGGACGCCGGGCGGGAGCCCTGGCCCAGGGACGGCGCCGAGGCCGCGGGAGCGACTGCCCCGGACTGCGCGGAGCGGTTCGCCGCCTTGCGCTCCTTGCGGGTGCCGCCGCGGCGGCGCTCCACGGCACGGGTGGTGGCGAACAGGGCCCAGGCGCCGCCGAGCACGGCGAAGCCCGCCCAGGCCGTGGGGCTGAAGGCGGTGTCGGCGACCCATTCGACGACGCCGGTCATCACCAGGCCGAGCGGCACCAAGGCGTAGGCCGCGATGCGGGCGGCCGCCAGGAAGCGCTTGCGGTAGGCCGTGACCACCGCGATGCCCAGGCCGGCCGCGGCGACGGCGGAACAGACTGTCTCGGCGATCATCCGGTCCTCCAGGCGTGACTCACTTTGGCAAGGCTCAGACCGACTCGGCACCACGGCCGACGGGCCGGCGCTTCGTCCCTTCCATCCTGCACCCGCGCACCGCTCACGGGCCACGCTCCGGCCGGACATCAGGGACATCTCCGGGTCGACTCCTCCGCAGGTGCCGCACGCCGTCCTCCCTCGGCGCCTCCCTCGGGGCCTCCCCCGGGGTCGAGCGGGATCTCCGTGGCGGGCGGTCGGAGATCCGGATTGGGGCGGTCGGGCGGGCGCCTGGGAGACTGGCGTCATGAGCGACTCGTCCCCCACCTCCTCCCCCGCCCGTGCCGCCGTCGTCCTCGACGTCTGGTGCGAGCTGCAGTGCCCGGACTGCCACGGCGCCCTCGACGACCTGCGCGCCCTGCGCGAGCGCTACGGCGACCGGCTGGAGCTGCGGTTGCGGCACTTCCCGCTGGAGAAGCACCAGCACGCCTTCGCCGCCGCGCAGGCCGCCGAGGAGGCCCTGGAGCAGGGGCAGGGGTGGCCGTACGTCGAGGCCGTGCTGGGCCGGGTGGCGGAGCTGGACCGTAAGGGGGAACCCTTCCTGGTCGAGGTCGCCGGTGAACTCGGGCTGGACGCCGAGGAGTTCGACACCGCCCTGATCGACGGCCGGCACATCCTGATCGTGGACGCCGACCAGGCCGAGGGCAAGGCGATCGGCGTCACCGGGACCCCGACGTACGTCATCGGCGGTGAGCGTCTCGACGGCGGCAAGAGCCAGGAGGGGCTGCGGGAGCGGATCGAGGAGATCGCCGACCGACTGCTGGCCGAGCAGGCGTGAGAGCCGCTCCGCGCAGATCAGCTGAGACCAGATCGGCTGAGACCAGGTCGGTTCAGAGCAGGTTCTTGTACATCGAGTAGCTCACCGGCACATAGCCCAGCGACTCGTACAGCCGCTCGGCCGGGGTGTTGTCGGCGAAGACGTTGAGGCCCATGACCCTCTTGCCGGCCGCGATCGCCTGGGCCTCGGCCAGCAGCATCAGGGATCGGCCGTGGCCCCGGCCGCGGAAGGCCTCGTCGGCCTCGACGTCGAACACGAACGCCTTGTCGTCGACGTACGACACCCAGAGGGTGCCGACCCGGGTGCCGTCGTGCTCCAGGACGCTGAACAGCATGTTCTCCGTCGCCAGGCCCTGCGGCAGCAGCAGTTCGTGGTCCCTCCGCGACTTGGCCCACGCCTCGTCCTCGGGCACCCCGCGCTCCCACCAGTCCCGGGCGTACTCCGCGATGCCGCGCTCGAACCAGGCCTCGTACTCGGCCTCCGTCATCGGCCTGCCCCGGCTGCCCTCGGGCAGCCGGGGAGCGGTGGCGCCGAGGGGCTTCTCCATGCCGCGGTTGCGGTGGACGTAGCCGAGTGCCGTCGCCAGCCGCAGCGCGGTCTCCGCCTCGGCGGGCACCCTGACGTCGATCCGCTTGCAACCCCAGCCGCGGGCCACCTCCTCGGCGGCCAGCGCGGCCACCGTGCCCCGGCCGCGCCCGCGGTCCGGTTCCTCGATGCGCAGGTCTTCGATCTGAGCGACGCCGGGCCCGAAGGAGGGGGACGTCGACAGGTGGACAGCTCCGACGGGACGGCTGTTCACGCACACCTGGTAGTGGCGCGACAGTGCCCCGTCGGCTGCGCGCTGAAGCGGCTCGGTCGGCCGCAGAGTCGTGGTCATCAGGGGCTTTCTACCCGCCGCGAGGAGCCACGTCAGCCTGTTTTCCGGGGCTTGCAGGTCCGGCGGTCCGGGCCTTACGGGTCGAGGTCGTCCCCGGCCCGCTCGGCGAAGATCCGCATCGCCTTGGCGGTCACCGGTCCCGGCGTGCCCGGCAGCTCGCGGTCGTCGACGCGGTGGACGGCCTGGACGTCGCGCAGGGTGGAGGTGAGGAAGACCTCGTCCGCCCGCCCCAGGACGTCCAGCGGGAGGTCGGTCTCCTTGGCGCCGGTCCACTCGACGGTCAGCTCGCGTGTGATGCCCGCGAGGCAGCCGGAGGCGAGCGGCGGGGTGTGGATCTCGCCGTCCAGGACGACGAAGACGTTGGACCCGGTGCCCTCGCAGAGCTGCCCGACCGTGTTGGCGAACAGCGCCTCGGTGGCGCCGTGTTGGTGGGCACGGGCCAGCGCGACGACGTTCTCGGCGTACGAGGTCGTCTTCAGGCCGGTGAGCGCGCCGCGTTCGTTGCGGGTCCAGGGGACCGTGACGACGGCCGTGGAATCGGCGCGTCGGGCGGTCTCGCCGAGGGCGACGACCAGGGTGGGCCCGTGTTCGCCGCGGTCGGAGCCGAGGGGGCCGTGGCCTCCGGTGTAGGTGATGCGCAGCCGGCCGAGCGGCATCGGGTTGGCCTCGAGTACGGCGGCGCAGCCGCGGCGCACCTCGTCGTGGTCGGGGTCGGGCAGACCGAGGCCGCGCGCGGAGCGGGTCAGCCGGTCGAGGTGGCGGGTGAGCGCGAACGTCGTGCCGTCCACCGCCTTCACCGTCTCGAAGACGCCGTCGCCCACGGTCAGCCCGTGATCGAAGACGGAGACACGGGCGGCCTCGCTGTCCCGCAGCCCGCCGTCGAGCCAGATCTTCACGTCAGTCCCTCTCCCTCGGTCCCGTAGCTCCCGTGACCTCGTACGCTCCCGACGCTACCGCGAGCAGTCGGGACGCCTTCAGCTCGGTCTCCTCCCACTCGGCCTCGGGGTCGGATCCCCAGGTGATGCCCGCGCCGGTGCCGAAGCGCAGTACGGCCGGGCCGTCGGCGGCGCGGTCGATCCAGAAGGTGCGGATGCCGACGGCCAGCTCGCCCCTGCCCCGGTCGGCGTCGACCCAGCCGATGCCGCCGCAGTACGGGCCGCGGGGTGCCGTCTCCAGCGCGTCGATGATCCTCAGGGCACTCGACTTCGGTGCCCCGGTGACCGAGCCGGGCGGGAAGGCGGCGCCGAGCAGCTCGGGCCAGCCGGCGCCGTCGCGCAGCTCGCCGCGGACCGTCGACACGAGGTGGACCAGGCCCGGGTGCTTCTCCACGGCACACAGGTCGGGGACGCTCACGCTGCCCGTGGCGCAGACCCGCCCGATGTCGTTGCGCACCAGGTCCACGATCATCACGTTCTCGGCGTAGTCCTTCTCCAGGAGGTCGGCCTCGGTGCGCCCGGTGCCCTTGATCGGCCCTGACTCGACGACCCGGCCGTCGCGGCGCAGGAAGAGCTCGGGGGAGGCGGTGGCCGTCTCTATGCCGTGCACGGGCAGGCGAATCGTTCCTGCGTACGGCGCCGGGTTGCCCCGGGCCAGCAGGGAGGTGAGCGCGTCCACGTCGGCGTCGGCCGCCACCGGCGCGGTCAGGACACGGCAGAGATTGGCCTGGTACACCTCGCCGGCCGCGATGTGCTCGCGGATGCGGCGCACGCCTGCCGTGTACGCGGTGCGGTCGAGGGAGGACGTCCAGTCACCGGCCGCCGGCCCCCGCCATGCCCCCGGCACCGGAGCGGGCACGGGCTCCTCACGGACGTCGGAGAAGCGTGCGCAGACCAGACGGCCTTCGAAGTCGGCGCAGACGGCCCAGAAACCGGCGGAGTCCAGAGCCGCGGGATCACTGGTGACGTCGAGCAGGCCGGTGGCGACGCGGGCGCCGAAACGGGCGAGAGGAGGGAGGTCGAGCACGCTGTCGAGTCTATGGCGGGTCTCCCGGGACCGGGCCGGGGCATGTCCCGCATGTCCCGCCCGGGGGGCCTGACCAGGTCTGCGAGGGGACGCAGCGCAGCACGCTGCACAAACGCGTTTTTGTACTGGCCCGGGAATCCGCTAGAGTTCACCTCGTCGCCGGGACGCGAGAGCCGACCGAAACGACAAGCGGACGTAGCTCAGTTGGTAGAGCGCAACCTTGCCAAGGTTGAGGTCGCGAGTTCGAGCCTCGTCGTCCGCTCGAAGGAAGAAGGGGTCTTCCCGGTCCCCTACACTCCTGGTGGAGTGGCCGAGAGGCGAGGCAACGGCCTGCAAAGCCGTCTACACGGGTTCAAATCCCGTCTCCACCTCCAAGGACGATTAGCTCAGCGGGAGAGCGCTTCCCTGACACGGAAGAGGTCACTGGTTCAATCCCAGTATCGTCCACTGGATCTGCTCGAAGATCCGAACCCGCGCGATTAGCTCAGCGGGAGAGCGCTTCCCTGACACGGAAGAGGTCACTGGTTCAATCCCAGTATCGCGCACGCAGCACCACACCCTCCCGGACGATTAGCTCAGCGGGAGAGCGCTTCCCTGACACGGAAGAGGTCACTGGTTCAATCCCAGTATCGTCCACACGCCGAGAGCCCCCGGCCGCCTTCGCGGTCGGGGGCTCTTCCGTGTGCCCGTTCAGCTGGAGAACAGCATGTGGCCGAAGCTCTTGTGGCGCTGATGGCCGCCGTAGTGACCGCCGTGGCCTCCGTGACCGCCGTGCGGGGCACCCCAGGCGGGAGCGGCCGGGGCCGCCGGGTACGCCTGCGGGGCGCCCGGGGGCGGCGGCGCCGGCTGGGACCACTGGGACTCCACGCGGGTCAGCGCCTCCAGCTCGCCGTAGTCGAGGAAGATCCCGCGGCAGTTGCTGCACTGTTCGATCTGGACGCCGTTGCGGTTGTACGTGTGCATCTGAGCATGACACTTGGGGCACTGCATGGTTCGGCTCAACTCCTCGCCGGTCGGTCCTGTTTCGTGTACCGCCAGGACAGACACTGTCCGGCCGCGGTCGGTTGCACCCTACTTCGCGAGACCGGCCGCCAACTGCGGGGGTTCGGAACCCATTCGGGCACACGCGTCGACCAGGCACTGCTCGACCTCGTCCAGCGACCGCTCGTGCGCCACCGACTTCGTGACAGCCCGTGCCGCGGTCTGGACGGTGAGTGCGCGTGCGGGGACGTCGAGGGCGGGCCAGGGGTCGCCGGATCCGGGGACGGCGGGGCCGGACCCGGCACGGTAGGCGGTCAGGAAGCGGGTCCACTCGTCGGGCGGCAGCAGACCGCAGGCGTACCAGGCGGCGGGGCGGGCGAGGTCCCAGGCCGGGACGCCGACCCCGAGATCGTCGACGTCGATCAGGCGCCAGGGACCGTCGGGAGCGGGATGGCGGACGAGTTGGCCGAGGTGGAGGTCGCCGTGGCAGAGGCTGGTGACGTCCGGCATGGGTGCCTCGGCGCGGGCCCAGGCGGGCAGCGCGCGCCAGGCGTTCAGGACGGGGGCGACGGCGGGATGCGGTCCGGCGGCCCGCAGCCGGGTCACGGCGTGGGCGGCCTTGGCGGGGCCGCGCATCGGCGGCAGACCGGTCGGGGCGGGGGCGCGGTGGAGACGAGCGAGCAGGGTGCCCGCGGCCTCCCAGGGGGCCGCCTCCGGGTCGTCCGGGTCCACCGGGGTGCCGTACGGCCAGAACGTGACGAGTCTGCCGTGGAGGGGGGCCGGGGTCGCAGCCAGCGGAGCGAGGAGGACGTCGGGGAGACCGGCGGCCGCGGCGAGGCGGGGGGTGAGGTCGTCCGGGTCGGTGTCGGGGGCGTGCGCCTTCGCGACCGTCCCCGCGTGCCGGACGACGGTGGCGTCGGGACGGTCGGCGAGGGTGGCCGCGCCGCACGGGCAGGCGGAGCCGGCTTCGTGAGCCTGCGCTCTGGCTCGGAAGGTGAGCTCGGTGAGCAGGGGGTGGGCGGTCACGGGGCTCCCTGAGCGACGGCGTGCGGTCTCCTCGCGAGGGTACGCAGGTGAGACCGCCGGGTGGCCCTCCGGCCGGGAAAAGCAATGCAGGCGCAGCTCCCCAGCTGCGCCTGCATCATTTGCCGTCCGCCGCACCCCCGTCCCCACGGGGTTTCATGGGTGGATGTCCCCGCCCGGACCGCTCTTCCGGGCCTGGGGTCGCCGCTCAGCGCCCCAGCATCACTCCCACGGACGACGCCTGTGTGGCCACTGTCTCCCAGCCGTCGAAGACGACGAGGAGCAGGACCGCCAGAGGAAGGGCCATCAGCGTCGCCACCAGGGGGTGGCGGCGACCCGTGCGGCGGGGGCGCGTGGTGCGTCCCTGCGTGCGGAGCATCGTCCGCGATGCCGTGTGGGCCATGGTCCCTCTCCTGACCTGATCAGTTGTCGTTGGCAGCGGCGAGTGTCTGACCTCGGGGGACGAGTGCTGCACCCGCCGCTTGACCTCAAATCTAGGCGGGCGGCGGCCGCCGGACGTCATGCCCTCGTACCGATTGCCGGGCCTCCCGGAGGATGAGCCGTGACCTGCGGAGTACTCCCCTGGGTGGAGACGGGGTCCTAGGTCTCGGGGTCTTCCCGGAGGGGTGTCCGGTCCGGGCCCGGTTCCGGGCTCTCCGCGGGGACTCCATGGTGACTTCGCTCACTTCCCCCACCCCCCGCCGTACCTCCGTCTCCCCCCGGCGGCCCGCCCTGCCGGCCGCCGGCCCATGGGTCCGTGTCGTGTCGCCGACGTCGACGGCCGTCTCCGCGCGGTCGCCTCTCACGGGTTCAATCCCCCTTCTGCGTCAGGTGGTTGAGGTCACAGAACCGTCAAAACGCGCCTGTCCGCAGGCCCCCTGACCACCCTTCAAGTCTCCCACCGGGCACTGACAATCGATCGGGACGAGAGGGCGCGGCCTCTGCGCGCGAGCGGCCGTGGAAACGTAAGCTGTGCCACGTCACACGGACCGGGCAGCGGGGATGAACATGGCGATGATGCGCCTGAGGCGCGAGGACCCGCGCGTCGTCGGCTCGTTCAGGCTTCACCGACGGCTCGGCGCGGGCGGGATGGGCGTCGTCTACCTGGGCTCCGACAAGAAGGGGCAGCGGGTCGCGCTGAAGGTGATCCGGCCCGATCTGGCGGAGGACCAGGAGTTCCGGTCGCGGTTCGCGCGCGAGGTGTCGGCCGCCCGGCGGATCCGGGGCGGGTGCACGGCGCGGCTGGTCGCGGCGGATCTGGACGCCGACCGGCCGTGGTTCGCCACGCAGTACGTGCCCGGGCCCTCGCTCCACGACAAGGTCAACGACGAGGGGCCGCTCGGTGCCGCCGAGCTCGCCTCGATCGGGGCCGCGCTGTCGGAGGGGCTCGTCGCGGTGCACGAGGCCGGGGTCGTGCACCGGGACCTGAAGCCCTCCAACATCCTGCTCTCCCCCAAGGGCCCGCGGATCATCGACTTCGGCATCGCCTGGGCGACGGGCGCCTCCACGCTGACGCACGTCGGCACGGCGGTCGGCTCCCCCGGGTTCCTCGCGCCGGAGCAGGTGCGGGGGGCCCTGGTCACCCCGGCCACCGACGTGTTCTCGCTCGGCGCCACGCTCGCGTACGCCTCGACGGCCGACTCGCCCTTCGGGCACGGCAGTTCCGAGGTGATGCTGTACCGCGTGGTGCACGAGGAGCCGCACCTGCACGGCGTTCCGGACGCGCTGGCCCCGCTGGTGCGGGCCTGTCTGGCGAAGGACCCCGAGGAGCGGCCCAGCACTCTCGACCTCTCCCTGCGGCTGAAGGAGATCGCGACCCGGGAGTTCCAGGGCCTGGCGGACGCGCGTCCTCCGGTGCCGCGGGCTGCCGAGGCGGACCGTCCCACGGGACGGCTCTCCGACCTCGGTCACCCGGAGCGCACGCTGCGCCAGCCGGGCGGGCCGGGTACTCCCCCGCCGCGGAACGGGGTGCCGTCCTCGCGCGGTGCGGTTCCTTCGCGGGGCGGGGCTCCCGCTCGCGGGGGCAGCGCCTCGCGCGGTGGTGGCGGTGACCGCGCCTCGTCGTCGCGGTCCGGGGCCCGGCCGGCTCCCGCCTCCCGCAACACCCGTCCCGGCAGCGGCAGCCGTCCGGCGCCCCGCGGCGGGGCCGGGCGGCAGGGGCCGAGGACCACGGGGACCGGGCGGCGGCCCGCCAACCCGCGCCTGCTGCGTCAGCGGCTGTTCGTCTTCGTCGTGGTGACCCTGCTCGTCGCGCTCGGCATCGCCGTCGTCCAGGGCTGCCAGGGCCCGGCGCGCGGGCTCGGCGGGGACAACGGCGTCGTACGGCAGGAACAGCCGAACGAGCAGCATGTCCGGCCGGAGCAGGGCGTCGGCGGTCCGCTGGGGGACTGACCCCGGCCTACGCCTGCGGGCGGCCCGTCGCCACCGCGTAGAAGGCGACCGCCGCAGCCGCGCCCACGTTGAGCGAGTCGACGCCGTGGGACATGGGGATGCGGACCCATTCGTCGGCGGCGACCAGGGCCTGGGTGGAGAGGCCGTCGCCCTCCGCGCCCAGCATGAGGGCGACCCTGTCCATCTTGTGCGGGGCGGCCTCGTCGAGGCTTCGGGCCTTCTCGTCGGGGGTGAGGGCGAGGAGGGTGAAGCCGGCCTCGCGGACCGAGTCCAGGCCCTTGGGCCAGGTGTCCAGGCGGGCGTACGGGACGGAGAAGACCGCGCCCATGGAGACCTTCACGCTGCGGCGGTAGAGCGGATCGGCGCAGTCCGGTGAGAGCAGGACCGCGTCCATGCCGAGGGCGGCGGACGAGCGGAAGATCGCGCCGATGTTGGTGTGATCGTTGACCGACTCCATGACGACGACCCGGCGGGCGGTCTGCAGGAGTTCGGCGGCGGCGGGCAGCGGCTTGCGCTGCATCGAGGCCAGCGCGCCGCGGTGGACGTGGTAGCCGGTGACGCGTTCCGCGAGCTCCGGGCTGATGGCGTAGACCGGTGCCGGGAGCTCGTCGATGACGTCGCGCATGACGTCGACCCACTTCGCGGAGAGCAGCATCGAGCGCATCTCGTACCCGGCGCCCTTGGCCCGGCGGATGACCTTCTCGCCCTCCGCGATGAACAGGCCCTCGGCGGGCTCGCGCCTGCGGCGCAACTCGACGTCGGTCAGGCCGGTGTAGTCGCGCAGGCGCGGGTCGTCGGGGTCCTCAACGGTGATGAGATCGGCCACAGGGTGATACTGCCTTGTCCTGGGTGTGGTGCCAACGGCTCGGAGCGGTTGTGTTACCCGCGGTTACTCGGACGTCCGGGGGCCGACGGTCACGACCGGGCCGATGACGATGACCGCCGGCGGCCTGACCTCCTGGGCGCGGACCGTCTCGGCGACCGTCGCGAGGGTCGCGTCGACGCGGCGCTGGGCGGCCGTGGTGCCCTCCTGGACCAGGGCGACCGGGGTGTCGGGCGACTTGCCGTGAGCGACGAGCGTCTCGGCGATCTTCCCGATCTTGTCGACGCCCATGAGGATCACCAGCGTGCCGGTGAGCTTCGCCAGGGACGGCCAGTCGACCAGGGAACGTTCGTCGTCGGGGGCGACATGGCCGCTGACCACGGTGAACTCGTGCGCAACGCCCCGGTGCGTGACCGGGATACCGGCCGCACCCGGCACCGAGATCGAGCTGGAGATGCCCGGGACGACCGTGCAGGCGATCCCGGCCTCGGCGAGGGCCTGGAGCTCCTCCATGCCACGGCCGAAGACATACGGGTCGCCGCCCTTGAGACGGACGACCGACTTGCCCTGCTTGGCGTGCTCGATCAGCGCGTTGTTGATGGCCTCCTGGGCCATGTACCGGCCGTAGGGGATCTTCGCCGCGTCGATCACCTCGACGTGCGGCGGGAGTTCGGCGAGGAGGTCGCGCGGGCCGAGCCGGTCGGCGATCACGACGTCCGCCTCGGCGAGGAGGCGGCGGCCGCGGACCGTGATCAGGTCCGGGTCGCCGGGGCCGCCGCCGACGAGGGCGACGCCGGCGGTGCGGGTGCGGTGGTGGGGGGCGACGAGGGTGCCGTCGCGCAGGCCCTCGACGACCGCGTCACGGATGGCCGCGGTGTGGCGGGGGTCGCGGCCACGGGCGTCCGTGGTGAGGACGGCGACCGTGACACCCTCGCTGTGGCCGGTCGCCGGGGTCCAGGCGGTGGCCTGGTCGGCGTCGTCCGAGCGGACGCACCAGACACGGTGGCGCTCCGCTTCGGAGGAGGCTCGGGAGTTCGCCTCGGCGTCGCTGGTGGCGATGAGGGCGTACCAGGCGTCGGCCAGGTCGCCTTCGGCGTAGGGGCGCCTGTGCCAGGTGATCTCGGCCGCGTCGGCCATCGCCTCGACGGAGGGGGTCGCCTCCGGGGACACGAGGTGGATGTCGGCGCCTGCCGCGATCAGGGAGGGGAGGCGGCGCTGGGCCACCTGGCCGCCGCCGAGGACGACGACCCTGCGGCCGGTGAGGCGGAGGCCTACGGGGTAGGCGGGGTGTTCGGCCATGAGGTGCGGCTCCTCGTGCGAGCAAGGGTGGGCGCTGCGGCTCTGGAGCGGCCCTGACGTGCGGATTTTAGAGATGGGCTCAGGGTACGGCGGGGCCGGGGGGCCGCGCAGGGGCGCAGGCCCGCCGGCGCGTGCCCGCCGACCCCCGAGTGGGTCCTACTTCTCGGTGACGCCCGCCGAGTCGAACGTCGCCACCTCGTGCATGGCGCGGGCCGTGCTCTGGACCAAGGGGAGGGCCAGGAGGGCGCCCGTGCCCTCGCCGAGACGGAGGTCGAGGTCGACCAGGGGGCGCAGGCCCAGCTTGTTCAGGGCGGCCACGTGACCTGGTTCAGCGCTGCGGTGGCCCGCGATGCAGGCCGCGAGGACCTCGGGGGCGATCGCGCGGGCGACCAGGGCGGCGGCGCCGGCGCTGACGCCGTCCAGGATCACCGGCGTACGCAGGGACGCGCCACCGAGGAGGAGACCGACCATCGCCGCGTGTTCGAAGCCGCCGATCGCGGCCAGGACGCCGATGGGGTCGGCCGGGTCCGGCTGGTGGAGGTCCAGGGCGCGGCGGACGACCTCGGTCTTGCGGGCGAGGGTCTCGTCGTTGATGCCGGTGCCGCGGCCGGTGACCTCGGCCGGGTCGGCGCCCGTGAAGACGGAGATGAGAGCGGCGGACGCCGTCGTGTTCGCGATGCCCATCTCGCCCGTCAGCAGCGCCTTGTTGCCGGCCGCCACCAGGTCGCGGGCCGTCTCGATGCCCACCTCGATGGCCTGCTTGGCCTCCTCGCGGGTCATCGCGGGGCCGGTGGTCATGTCGGACGTGCCCGCGCGGACCTTGCGGGGCAGCAGACCGGGGGTCGCCGGGAGGTCGGCGGCCACGCCCACGTCCACGACGCAGACCTCGGCGCCCACCTGGGTCGCGAAGGCGTTGCAGACCGCGCCGCCGCCGAGGAAGTTGGCGACCATCTGGGCCGTCACCTCCTGCGGCCAGGGGGTGACGCCCTGGGCGTGCACGCCGTGGTCGCCGGCGAAGATCGCGACGGCCGCGGGCTCCGGGATCGGCGGCGGGCACTGCCGGGACAGGCCGGACAGCTGCGCGGAGATGATCTCCAGCATGCCGAGCGCGCCGGCCGGCTTGGTCATGCGCTTCTGCCGCTCCCAGGCCTCGCCGAGCGCCTTGGCGTCCAGCGGGCGGACGCTGGCGACGGTCTCGGCGAGCAGGTCGTGCGGGTCCTCGCCGGGCAGCGCGCGACGGCCGTACGTCTCCTCGTGGACGACCCACGACAGCGGACGGCGCTTGGCCCAGCCCGCCTGCATCAGCTCGGGCTCGTCCGGGAACTCGTCGACATACCCGACGCACAGGTAGGCGACCACTTCGAGGTGCTCGGGCAGGCCGAGCGCGCGGACCATCTCACGCTCGTCGAAGAAGCTGACCCAGCCGACGCCGAGGCCCTCGGCTCGGGCGGCGAGCCAGAGGTTCTCGACCGCGAGCGCGGAGGAGTACGGCGCCATCTGCGGCTGCGTGTGCCGGCCCAGGGTGTGGCGGCCGCCGCGGGTCGGGTCGGCGGTGACGACGATGTTCACCGGCGTGTCGAGGATCGCCTCGATCTTCAGTTCCTTGAACTGCTTCGCCCGGCCCTTGGGCAGGGACTTCGCGTACGCGTCGCGCTGACGCGTCGCCAGTTCGTGCATCGCGCGCCGGGTGTCGGCGGAGCGGATGACGACGAAGTCCCAGGGCTGCGAGTGGCCGACCGAGGGCGCGGTGTGGGCGGCCTCCAGGACGCGCAGCAGCACCTCGTGCGGGATCGGGTCGCTGCGGAAGCCGTTGCGGATGTCCCGGCGCTCGCGCATGACCTTCAGAACGGCCTCGCGCTCGGCGTCGTCGTACGCGGGTGCGGCGGGGCCGGTGGACTCTCGAACTTCTTCCACTGCGGCCGGGCTCTCTTCCTGGTCGGCGGCCCTGGTGTCCAGGTCCTCCGGGCTCTGTGCGACATCGGGGTCGATGATGTCGGTCGCATGCTCCGTGTCCGGGGTCGCCGGGACGGGAGCGGGGTCGGCACCGCGCGGCGCGGGAACCGTGACGGCGGGGGGAACAACGGCGGCTTCGACGGCCGGCGGCTGTTCCGCCGCCGTCTCCGGAGCCGGCACCTCCTCGGGGGCCTCCGCCATCTCGGGAGCCGGCACCGCCTCGGGGGTCGGCTGCTCCTCCGTGGGGAGCACGAGGGCGTGCGGCGGGGTCGGGGCGAGGTGCGGAGTGGTGGGCACCGTGCCCTCGACCGGCACGAACTGGCCCAGGGGCTCGTCCGGCTGGACCGCCAGGGGCTGCTCCGGCCGGACGTCCACGGGGACGGCCGCCACGGGGAGGGGGGTGGCGTCCACGGGGGGCGCGGAGGGCTCGGGGGACGCGAGGGGCTCGGGGGACGCGAGGGGCTCCGGGGGTGCCTCGACGGGCGACTCCGCCGTCTCCGTCACAGGCCCCGGCTCCGGCTGCGGCTCCGCGTGGGTTGCGGCGGGGGCGGGTTCCGGCTGGGCGACGGGGAGCGCAGCCTCGGGCTCCGTCGGCGAGACCGTCCCCGGGGCGAGGGTGTCCGGGATGTGAGATACCTGGTCCGCGATTTGGGCGGCCGGGGCGGGGGGCTCGTTGGCGGCCTCCGCTTCCGGCTCGTGCTCCTGCTGAGGTGCCGGCTCGGACTCCTGCTCCTGCTCCTGCTGAGGTGCCTGCTCGGGCGCCTGTTGGGCGGTCGGGTCGGCGGGAGCCTCGGAGGCGTCGGTGAACTGCGCGTCCTCGGGGGCGGCGACGACCTCAGGTTCGGGCGCGGATGCCTCGACCGCAGCGGCGGACGCGTCCTGCACGGGTACCGCCGGTTCCGCCGGTTCGGCCGGCGCCTCGGGGGTCACGAGCGCCACAGGCTCGGGATCCTGAGCGGCTTCGGGCTCTGGAGTGGACTCGGGAGCCCCGACCGGGTCCGGAACGGGGGCCTCGAAAGCGGCCTGCGGTACGACGACGACGTCGGCGACCGGAACCGCCTCCGCCACGGGCGCCTCTGGAGCCTCCTGGACCTCGGGCGCCACAAGGGCCTGAGCCGCCGTGGGGCCGGCGTTCGCGTCGGCCTCCTGAGACTGAAGCTGAGGCTGAGTCACCTCGGCAGGGATCGCCTCCGCGACCTCGACCGCCTCGGCGACGGGCGCCTCCACGGGGTTCGCCTCAGCGACCGCCACCGGCTCGGCCGCCTCTACCGCTTCGACCGCCTCGGCCACGACCGGCTCGGCCACGTCGGCCACGTCGGCCACGTCGGCCACGTCGGCCACGACAGGCTCGGCGACGACAGGCTCGGCCACAACCGGCTCAGCCGCCTGCGCGGCTTCGGGTGCGTCGGCCGGGTCCTCCGTGGCCTCCGGCGCCTGCGCCGCGTCCACCCGCTGTCCGACGACGGCCGGCGCAGCGGGGGCGTCCGGCGTCCGGTCGTCGCCGGGGAAGGGGACCTCGGCCGCGTGCTGCCCGGACTCGACAGCCGCGTCGGCGGGAACCTGCGCGGCCTCCGCCATCATCGCGGCACCGAGCAGCTGACCGGGGTCGACGACCCCGTACGTTTCGGCGCCGTGGCCGCCCTCACCGGCCGCGGCGGCTTCCACAACCGCGGGCATCGCACCGGCGGGTCCGGCGGCGTGCGCGGCCGCGGCGTGCTGTGCGGCCTGGGCGGCGTACGCGTCGCCCTCCTCCTGCGGGACGGTCGCGGCGATCGCCTCGGTCGCCACACGGGCCACGACCGCCTGGGCCGCGCCCACCGGCTCGGCCTGCTGCGCTTCCGTGACCGCCGCCGGAACAACCGTTTCCGCAGTCGTCACCCCGGAAGCGACCGGCCCCTGAGCGGGAGCCTGGGCCGTGGCCTGCGCGGCGTCCCAGGGCGACGCGCCCTGCGGGGGCATCTCGCGCAGGTGCGGGACGTCGAGGTACTCGGGACCGGACGCGGGCGGGCCGGGCTGTCGTACCGGCGCGCCCGCGGGGCCGCGGTCGGCGAGGGAGCGGACCGGGCTGGCGGAGGTGTCGGGGATCGGCGGGCCGAGGTGCAGGGGGCGGCGCGGGGCCGCCTGGGGCGTCGACGGGCCGGGCAGGCGGACGGCGCTGAGGTCGACCGAACCGCTGTCGCGGCCGGACATCTCGTGCGGGCCCGGCTCGTGCACGGTCTCGACCACCGGTTCCGGCGCGGGCGGCGCCACCTCGTTGCCCCACGCGCTCTGGGCACCCGGCAGCAGCAACAGGTCTTCGTCCTCGGCGGTGGTCTCGGAGAGGTAGGTGTAGGCACCGTGCGCGGGGGCGCCCGGCTGCTCCACCATGCCTGCGTTCTCCGGCAGCCCCTCGCCCGGGACCTGGCCGGTGTCGGTCATGCGTACCCCTCGCCCATCGGTTAGTGCTTCTACGGCCGACTCACCCGGAGCGGCGCACCGACCGCCCCGTAGTGAAGAACGAGCGTCCGTGCCCAGCGGCACGAACGACCCGCCCGAAAAAGCGACAAAGCCATTCAGTGGCATTGTCCCGGCCGTCGTCGCGTCGCGACAGCTTGATCCGCGACGCTCCGCTGTGGACTGCGCCACGTTGCGCGCCCACCCCGTTCTGCCGTACCACACCCTCCCCAAAAGGGATGCGTTTTCCGGACATTGACCGACGAAGCGCCGGGTGAACGGAAGCGGTACGACGATCGGCCAGCCTACCGCGCGCGGTACGACAACAGGATCACGGGGCGGGCGGACCGGGTCACGTTCGACGGTCCGGCAACGCCCACCCGTCGACCGACCGCCACCCCTCAGCGAGGCTCCCCCAGTGCTTAACGCCTGGGGGCACCCCCATCGCGCCGCAGGATTTCTCCGGTGAGCAGGAACGCGACACTCCGTTCCGTCTCCGTCCAGGCCCGGGTGTCGAGTTCGACGGACTGGACGAGGGCGCACTCGACGCGGTAGCCGTGCTCGGACAGGTCACGGCCCACGCGTTCGGCCGCGTCACGGGTCGCCGCGTGGGTGACGATGCGCTGGGGGCGGCGGTCGGCGACCGCGGAGACCACGGCCGCTCCCCCGCCGCCGACCCGGACGACGTCCGGTTCGGGCAGGTTCTCCAGGACGTGTGGGGCGGTGCCGTGGACGATCTGCAACTGGACGCCGTGGCGCCGCGAGGAGGCGTCGGTACGGCCGCACGCGTCCAGGTCACGGTCGACGGCGATGACGGCGGCGCCCGCCCGCGCGGCCTCGGTCGCGAAGGCGCCGCTGCCGCAGCCGATGTCCCAGACGAGGTCGCCGACCCGCGGGCCGAGCCGGGCGAGTTGGGCGGCGCGCAGCAGCTCCGCCTCCCCCTCGCCGAGTCCGCCGCCGTACGCCTCGGCGGGCAGGGCCCAGCCGCGCGGGCCGGCGTCCGGGGCGCGGCCGGCGATCCAGCCGCTGTCACCGGAGACGACCGGCCCGGTGGGACCGCCGATGACGATGACGACGTTGGGGTCGCGCCAGGTGTGGTCGGCGGCCTTGTCGGAGGTGACGACGCTGACCTGTTCGCGGGTGGTGCCGAGTTCCTCGCAGACCACGAAGGTGCGGTGCACGCCCTCCATGAGCAGGCCGAGCTCGGCGGGGCCGGCTCCCGGGGAGGTGAGGACGGCGACCTTGGTGTGGGCGCGACACACGTTCACCGCGCGTCGCAGGGTGCGGCGGTGTGCGACGACCACCTGGGCGTCGTCCCAGGGCATCCCGGCCCGGGCGAAGGCGGCGGCGACGGCGGAGACGGCCGGGACGACCTCGACCTCCAGGCCGAAGTCGGGTGCGCGCAGGGTGCGTACGACGCCGAAGAAACCCGGGTCGCCGTCGGCGAGGACGACCGCGGTGCCGCGGTGGCCGGCGATGCGGCGGGCGGCGAGGGTGACGCTGCCGAGCCGGATGCGTTCCGCGGTGGGCGGTACCTCGGGCAGCGCCAGGTGGTGGGCGGCACCGGCCACCAGCGTGGCGGCGCCCAGGGCCGAACGGGCCGCGGCGGTCAGTGGCGAGCCGTCCCAGCCGATCACCGTGACGCGGTCGGCCATCGTCGTCAGTCTCCCCCGGGGTTCACGCAGGCAGCAGGCTCCGTGAGGGTACCTGGTCGGCGGGGCCGGGCGGCGGTACCGGCACCGGCTCCGGGGTCAGTTCCAGTCGGTGTACGACGGATAACCGCCGCTCTCCGCGAAGTGCTCCCCAGGGCCCTCCAGGTCCTCCGGGAGGAGGCTCCACACGATGTAGTCGGTGCGCACCTCGGTCCACGTACCGTCCTCGGCGCGGGCGCGCGCTATGCAGGCGCCGCGCAGCACGCCCTCGCTGATACAGCCGATCTTCTGCGCGACCTGCTGGGAGGCGGTGTTGTCGGCGGCCGTGCGCAGCTCGATGCGCTCGAACTTCTGGTCGGTGAGCAGCCACTGTGCGGTGGCCAGCGCCGCCTCGGAGGCGTAGCCCTCGCCGCGCGCCCAGGGGGCGATGATGTACGACAGCTCGGTGGAGCGGACGTGCCAGTTGGTCTTGGCCAGTTGGATGACGCCGACCAGGCGCTGGGTGAGGAACTCGGTGACGGCGAGGTCGAGGCCGCGGCCCGCGGTGCGTTCGGTGGGCGCGGACTCGGTGATCCAACGGCGGGCGGCGGCCTCGCTGTAGGGCTGGGGCACGGCGGTCCAGGCCCCCACCTGCTCGTCGTTCATCATGTCGGCCAGGGCGGGTACGTCGTCCTCGTCGAGGGAACGCAGCACCAACCGCTCCGTGCTGATGGAGATGGTGGGGAAGGTGCTCGTCATGAAGCCGCTCCGTAGCCTTCGAAACCGTCAGGGCCCGACCTGCTGGGCCGTCAGGGCCTGCTGAACTGCCCAGCATGCAGCATGTGAGCACCGAACCGCACCACGGGGCCCACCCCAAGTGAAGGAGTGGACCCGGTGGTTGCGCAGGTGTCGGCCCCCGGTCGGTCAGCGGGCTCAGAAGGACGCGATGACGGAGCCGGCGTACTTGTCCTCGATGAACTTCTTGACCTCGGCGGAGGTGAGGAGCCCCGCGAGCTTCTTGACGCGCGGGTCGCTCTCGTCGCCCTTCTTGACGGCGAGGAAGTTGCCGTAGGGGTTGTCCTTGGCGGACTCCAGGACGAGGGCGTCCGAGGCGGGCTTCAGGTCGGCCTCGATGGCGTAGTTGCCGTTGACGACGGCCGCGTCCACGTCGTCCAGGGAGCGCGGGGTCTGGGCCGCCTCCAGTTCCTTGAACGTGAGCTTCTTCGGGTTCGCGGTGATGTCCGACGGGGTCGCGTCGTTGCCCACGCCGTCCTTGAGGGTGATGAGCCCGTTCGCGGCGAGCAGCTTGAGGGCGCGGGCCTCGTTGACGCTGTCGTTCGGGACGGCGATCGTCGCACCGCTCTTCAGGGCGTCGGCGCTCTTGACCTTGTGGGAGTAGAGGCCGAGCGGCTCCAGGTGGACCGTGACGACGGGCACGATGTGGGTGCCGTTCTTCTTGTTGAAGTCGTCGAGGTACGGCTGGTTCTGGAAGTAGTTGGCGTCCACCGAGCCGTCCTCCGTCGCCGTGTTCGGCGTGACGTAGTCGGTGAACTCCTTGACCTCCAGGTCGAGGCCCGCCTTCTTCGCCAGGTTGTCCTTGACGAAGTTCAGGATCTCGGCGTGCGGGGTCGGGCTCGCGGCGACGACCAGCGGTCCGCTGGTGTCGGAGGCGGAGTCGGAGCCCTTGTCCGAGCCGCAGGCGCTGAGTCCGAGGGTGAGGGCTCCGGCGGCGAGGACGGCGGTGGTGATCTTGGCAGAGTTACGCACGAAAAGTGCCTTTCCTGAGGGTGGTGCGACCCCGCGTGGGGTGGGCGGGGGGGGTGTGGGTGGGGTGGCCCCTGCGGCTAGGCGAGCTTGCCGACGTCCGCGGCCGCCGGCTCCTTCGCCTTCAGCAGGCGGAGCCTGGGCGCGGGGCCCGAGCGGCCGCCGCGGCGGTGCAGGGAGCGGGCCGCGTAGTCGCCGGCGACCTGGATGAGGGAGATGACGACGGCGAGGATCGCCACCGTGATCCACATCAGCTCGGTCTCGAAGCGCTGGTAGCCGTAGCGGATGGCGATGTCGCCGAGGCCGCCGGCGCCGACCGTGCCGGCCATGGCGGAGTAGCCGATGAGGGCGACGATCGTGGTCGTGGTGCTGGCGATGAGGGAGGGCAGGGACTCCGGGACGAGGACCTTGCGCACGATCGTCCAGGTGTTGCCGCCCATCGCCTGGACGGCCTCGACGAGCCCGCCGTCCACTTCGCGGACGGCCGTCTCGACCAGGCGCGCGAAGAACGGGATGGCGCCGACGGCGAGCGGCACGATCGCGGCCTCGCGGCCGATGGTCGTTCCGGTGATCGTGCGCGTGAAGTTCATCAGCGCGACCATCAGGATGATGAACGGCATCGAGCGGGCGACGTTCACGACCTGCCCGAGCACCCTGTTGGCCACGATGTTCTGCAGCAGGCCGCCCCGGTCGGTCAGCACGAGGAGGACGCCGAGCGGGAGACCGCCGACGACGGCGATGAGCGTGGACCAGCCGACCATGTAGAGGGTGTCCCAACAGGCCTGGGACAGCAGGGGCTGCATCGCGGACCAATCGGTCCAGGTCACTTGGCACCTTCCTTCAGCAGAACGGGCTCCTGCGCCGCGTGGTCCACGACGTCGATCTGCAGGCCCTGTTCGCGCAGGAAGCCGATCGGCACGACGTTGTCCTCGTAGCGGCCGGGCAGTTCGATGCGCATGCGGCCGACCTGGAGACCGCCGACGGTGTCGATGGCGGCGCCGAGGATCGAGATGTCGATGTTGTAGGTGCGCGACAGCTGGGAGATGACGGGCTGCGTCGCGGCCTCACCGTGGAACGTGACGTCGATGACGGTGCGGTCGTCGCCGGTCGCCTCGCCGCCCACCGGGAAGAGGGCGGCGGCCAGTTCGGAGCCGGGGGTGGCGAGCAGCTCGCTGACCGTTCCGGACTCGACGACCTGGCCGTTCTCCATGAGCGCGGCGGAGTCGCAGATCGACTTCACCACGTCCATCTCGTGGGTGATGAGCAGGACGGTCAGGCCCAGCTGCCGGTTCAGGTCGCGCAGCAGCTGGAGGATGGAGCGGGTGGTCTCCGGGTCGAGGGCGCTGGTGGCCTCGTCGGAGAGCAGCACCTTGGGGTCGCCGGCGAGGGCGCGGGCGATGCCGACGCGCTGCTTCTGACCGCCGGAGAGTTGGGCGGGGAAGGACTTGGCCTTGTCGGCGAGACCGACCAGGTCGAGCAGCTCCAGCGCCTTGCGGGAACGTTCCTTCCCCGAGACTCCGAGGATCTCCAGGGGCAGTTCGACGTTGTCCTGCACGGTCCGCGAGGACAGCAGGTTGAAGTGCTGGAAGACCATGCCGATCCGGCTGCGCGCCTGGCGCAGCTCCTTGCCGGCGCGGGGTCCGCGCCCGGCGAGCGCGGTGAGGTCCTGTCCGGCGACGGTGACCGTGCCGGCCGTGGGGCGCTCCAGGAGGTTGATGCAGCGGATCAGCGAGGACTTGCCGGCGCCGGACTGGCCGATGACGCCGTACACCTCGCCTTCGCGGACGTGCAGGTCGACGCCGTCGAGGGCGGTGACCTCACGGCCGCGCGAGCGGTAGACCTTGGTGAGGCCCGTGGTGGTGATCACGTGGATTTCCGTCACTGTCGAGTGCGCGGGCGTGGGTGTGCCCGGGCGCACGGGTGCAGGCTGTCAGGGACGCGACACGGTTCTCGCTGTGGCGGGGAACCGGGGAGAAACATGTGCGCGGGGCGCGGCGTGTGTCATGTACGGCAGACATGCGGCGTACGGACATGCCACGTCGTCTCGCTTCGGGGCGCGAGCTCGGGGGTGGTGCGGGGGCCCTCTAGAAGGCGCACATTCGACACATACAACGAGCACCGGGCGTCATGGTCGCCTCGGTCGCAAGGGTGCGGCTGCTCGTCGTGGTCATGAGCATCAGTAAAGCAGACGTACGGTCCTGACCAAGACCTCGCTGTCCGGATACTGGACAGCCGTGGACACTTCTCGGACGGCCCTCAGCCGCGCACGGAGCTCTCCGCTCCCCCGTCGGTGACCAGCGCCGACACGGCGGAGAGGCCCGTCACCGACGAGGTCGGCCTAGAGCTCGTGGGCCCGGTGGGTTGTGGCCAACGCCACCGTCGCCCTCCCGGCGGCGCGACCGGCCGGGCGGCCGTGCGGCTCGCCCCCGGGGCCGACCAAGGGGTGGCGATTACGCCGTAATAAGGTCGCTGCATGCTTGATGCCCTGACGCTGGTGACCGGCGTCGCCGCGTTGCTGCTCGCCGCCTGGTGCGGCTGGGCCGCCTACCGTGACCAGCCGACGAAGGACTGGCACTTCATCGGGATGGCCGTGGTCTCGCTGCTGGCCACGGTGCAGCTGGTGATCGGCATCGTGCAGTTGGCGCGGGGCGAGAAACCGGAGCAGGGTACGACGATCTTCGTGGCGTATCTGCTGGGCGCGTTCGCGTGCGTGCCGACGGCGGGGTTCATGTCGCTGGCCGAGCGGACCCGCTGGGGTTCGGTGACGGTCGCCGCGGGCGGCGTGGTGCTCGCCGTGCTGGAGGTGCGGCTCTATGACATCTGGGGAGGCTGAGATGGCGGCGGTGCAGGAGAAGCCGGCCCGGCTCATCGGCGGGCCCGGGATGCTGCTGGTGTGGTTCTACGGCGTGATGGTGGTCGGGGCCGTCTCGCGGTCGGTCTACCAGATCGCGACGGAGTTCGACCGGGCGCCGCTGTCGTACACGCTGTCGGCGGTGGCGGGCGTGGTGTACGGGTTCATCACCTACTCACTGGTGCGGGGTGGCGAGACAGCCCGGAGGGCGGCGCAGGTCTGCTGCGCCGCCGAGCTCACGGGCGTACTGATCGTCGGCACCTGGACCCTGATCGAGCCGTCCGCCTTCCACGACTCGACCGTGTGGTCGGACTACGGAATGGGGTACGTGTTCATCCCCGTGCTACTGCCGTTGTCCGCCCTGTACTGGCTGCGGAAGTCCCGTACCGCCACCACGGCTACGCAGTAGCCGCGTACTCCCCCGCCTGCTTCTCCAGGACGATCATCAGCACGCCGTCCGTGCCCTGGGAGGTGCCGACCGTCTCGTAGCCGACGCGGCGGTAGAGGCGGAGGTTGCCCTCGCTGCGGTGGCCGGTGAAGAGGCGGAACTTCTTGGCGCCGCGTTCCCCGGCGAGCGCCGACTCCGCCGCGCGCAGCAGTCTCGCGCCGATGCCGTGGCCCTGGAGCCGGGGGTGGACGCAGAGCTTGCCGATGGCGGCGGCGCCGTCCTCGGTGAGGCTGCCGCGTACGGAGCCGACCACCTCGTCGCCCAGGCGTGCCACGAAGACGCAGTCGGTGACGAGCTCCTGCCGGACCGAGTCGAGGCTCTGGACGAGCGGGGCGATTCGGTAGTTGCCGTACAGCGCGGCTTCACTCTGGAAGCACAGGTACTGCAGCCTGAAGATCTGCTCGACATCCTGCTCGGTCGCCACCGAGATGGTCACGCTCATGCCCATGTGCGCACGCCTCCCGCTCACCTGATCGCCTGTGGTCCTTCACTCCTATCCCCGCACTTCGTGAGCCGCAACCTCCGGCGTCAGCAAACGCCGCAGACATCCCAGACATCTGGAACGTTCCGGTCCGAGACTGCCCTGTGAGATACCCAACTCCCCCGCGATCTCCCGGTAGGTGAGGTCCTCGGGCGAGAGGAGCGCCTGGAGGAGGCGGGAGCAGCGGCCGGGGAGGCGGTGCACGGCCTCGCGCAGGGCACGGTGGCGGGCGGCGGTGAGGGCGAGCTGTTCGGGGCCGCGGTCGGTGTCGTCGGCCGGGTCGCTCTCGTACGGCCGCTCACGGCGGCTCGTACGGCGGGTGCGGCGGACCTCGGCGCGGACGGCCCTGCGCAGCCAGCCCTGCGGGTCGAGGGGTGGGCCGGCGGTGGCGAGGTGCTCCAGGAGGCGGAGCCAGACCGCCTGTTCCAGGTCGCCGGGTTCGGCGCCGGTGGCGTGGGCCTCGGCGGAGGCCTCCGCGGTGAGCAGCGGGCGCAGGGCGGCGAGCAAGTCGTGCGTCATATGCCACACGATGCGGCCGCCCGGGCGGGTGGTTGCCGGGGCGGCCGACTGTCACTCCAACGGGGACTCAGCCGTTGACGAAGTCCGCGCGGGCGAGTAGGCCCGTGTCCGCGTTGTCGGTGAAGACACCGTCGATGCCGGTCGCGAAGTAGGTGCGGTAGGCGCCGAAGACGTCGCCGTACGCGTCCGCGCCCGTGCCCTTGCGGAAGTTCGCGGGCAGGAAGGGGTTCTCGTTGCGCATGGTGTACGGGTGCAGGATCAGGCCGACCGCGTGGGCGTCCTTCACCAGGGTGGTCGGGGTGGTGAGGTTGCCGGCCGCGTCCTTCGGAATGACCAGGTCGAGGGTGGGGCCGATGCCCTGGGCGTAGCCGGCGATCTCCCTGAGCCCGGCCCGGGTGATCAGGTCGGCGACCGTGCGCGCATCGCCCGCCTCGACGAAGTCCCAGGGGCGGGTGTTCGCGGCGGACAGCAGGACCACGAGGGGGTTGTCGACCAGCTTGTTCAGGCGCTGGATGCTGGTCGGCTCGAAGGACTGCAGGATGACCGGCGAGTTCTTCTTGTCCTTGCCGTACTTGTGCAGCAGCTTGGCGACCCGCTCCTCCAGGCCCAGGCCGAGCCCCCGGAAGTAGGTGGGGTGCTTGGTCTCGGGGTAGATCCAGACCTGCTTGCCGCGCTTGCGGGTCTGCTCGTCCTGCCACTTCAGGACTTCCTCGAAGGTGGGGATCTCCCAGCGGCCGTTGTAGAGCGTGTTGTGCGGGCGGTTGGCCGGGATGCGCTCGATCGCGCGCAGGGTCTTCAGCTCGGCGAGCGTGAAGTCCTCGGTGAACCAGCCGGTCGTGGAGACGCCGTCGAGCACCTTCGTCGTCCTGCGGCCGGCGAACTCGGGATGGTCGGCGACGTCCGTCGTGCCGCCGATCTCCGGCTCGTGCCGGCAGACCAGGTGGCCGTCCTTGGTGGGGACGAGGTCGCCCGCCTCGACGACGTCGGCGCCCAGGTCGAGGGCGAGCTGGTAGGAGCCGAAGGTGTGCTCGGGGCGGTAGCCGCTGGCGCCGCGGTGACCGATGATCGTCGGCACGGGCAGGCTCTTCAGGCCACCGCCGTGGCCGCCGCCGGTCCGCGCCTCGGCGGCTCTCGCGGTGCCCGACAGGCCGAGGACGCCTGCGGTGGCGCCGAGCACGGCCGCGCCCAGGAGCGCCCGCCGTCCGGTTCCGCCGCCGCTCGCCTGCTGGTTCGACTCCTGCGTGTCCTGCGCTGCCATGAGGGGCCTCCTGACCGTCGGCTCGTTCGTGCGGGCCGATCGTAGGGGCGTGGACATGACCGTCGGGAGACCTCGGTCCTAACGCGCGGGTGACGGTGGATGGCGTGTGGCGTACGACGACCTGACGGGCCGTCGGACGGGGGATTGGGCGGGGGCGACCGGGGAACGCGGTCAGTGACGGCCGGCGCTCAGTACCGGCTGCGGTCGTCCCGGTCGCGCAGCGCGCCGAGCGTTCCGGGGGCGGCGAAGCGGTTCGACAGGCGCACCCTGCCGCGGGCCTCGCGCAGGTCGAGGTTCGCCCTCGCCTCGACGCGGGCCGAGTCGGGGCCCTCGGGGAAGCGACGGCGGTCCCTGCGCACCAGGACCGTCACGGAGGCGGCGAGTACGAGCGGCAGCAGTACGGCGAAGGCTACGGCGATACCCATGACTCCCCCGGTTTCACAGCGTTGTTCACATCATTCCGCCCAGGTGACGGGCGGGAAACGGCTGGGCCGTCCAGGTAAACGTACGTCAACAGTGCGTAAGACCTGGGTGACCCGATGTGCGTCACCCCCGGGGCGACGAGTATCGTCCTCACCTGCACAGACTCATACCGTTTTCCCTTGGCATCGGAGGGCTCGTTGTCCCGCTTCGCGCTCATCAAGGCAGTGTTCGGACCGGTCATGCGCCTGATGTTCCGCCCCCGGGTCGAGGGCGCGGAGCACATCCCTGGCGACGGCCCCGTCATCCTGGCCGGCAACCACCTCACGTTCATCGACTCGATGATCCTGCCGATCGTGTGCGACCGGCAGGTCTTCTTCATCGGCAAGGACGAGTACGTCACCGGCAAGACCCTCAAGGGCCGGCTCATGGCCTGGTTCTTCACCGGGGTCGGCATGATCCCGGTGGACCGCGACGGCGGCCGCGGTGGCGTGGCCGCGCTGATGACCGGTCGGCGGGTGCTGGAGGAGGGGAAGGTCTTCGGGATCTACCCCGAGGGGACGCGGTCGCCCGACGGCCGTCTGTACCGGGGGCGCACCGGCATCGCGCGTCTGACGTTGATGACGGGGGCGCCTGTCGTTCCCTTCGCGATGATCGGCACGGACAAGTTGCAGCCGGGCGGGGCGGGGATGCCCCGGCCCGGCCGGGTCACCGTTCGGTTCGGTGAGGCGATGGAGTTCTCGCGGTACGACGGGATGGACCGGGACCGGTATGTGCTGCGCGCTGTGACGGACTCTGTGATGACCGAGGTCATGCGGTTGTCCGGGCAGGAGTACGTCGACATGTACGCCACCAAGGCGAAGGCCGCGTAGCCCCTCCGGGGGCGGCCGTTCTTCGGGGGCGGGTGCCTTGTGTCTGGTCGCGCCCACGCGGTGGAGCCGCAGATCGACACGGCCCCGCGCCCCTAACGTCCGTCGTCCAACCGTTGCCCGCGAAGCATGAACCACGCTGCTGCCGCCGTCGCGAGCAGCACGATCGCGCCTGCGCCCGCTGCCAGCGTCAGGCCGTCCACGAAGGCCGCACGAGCCGAGGACAGAAGTTCCTGAGCCGCTTTCGTCGGCAGGTGACCCGCCGCCTCCTCCGCGCCGCCCAGTGATTCGCGGGCCCCCTGCGGTGTGCCCGCCGGGGCGGGGAAGCCCCGGTACACGCCCGTCACGATCGAGCCGAGTACGGCGATGCCCAGGGCCGCGCCCAGTTCGTACGCGGTTTCGGAGACCGCGGAGGCCGCGCCCGCCTGGTCCTTCGGTACCGAGCTCAGGACGACGTCGGCCGTCACCGTGAAGGAGAAGCCGGCGCCCACGCCGACCACCAGCAGGGCTGCTCCCAGCACGGGGTAGCCGGTGGACTGGGTGATCGTCGTCAGGGCGGCCAGGGCCAGGCCGATCGCCGCGAGGCCGCCGGAGACGACGGCCCGTACCGAGAAGCGGCGGGCCGCGCGGCCCGCGATCAGGCCGGCCGCCACCGCGCCGATCGCGGCGGGCAGTTCGGCCAGCCCGGCCTCGAACGGGCGCCTGCCCTGGACGAGTTGCAGGTACTGGGAGAGGAAGAACACCAGGCCGGACAGGCCCAGGATGGTCAGCAGGTCGGCCAGGACCGCGCCGCTGAAGCCGCGGTTGCGGAACAGGCGCATGTCCAGCAGGGGCGCCGGGAGGGTCAGCTGGCGGCGGACGAAGCCGTACAGCGCTGCCGCGCCCAGCGGACCCGTGCCGAGCGAGGCCCAGGTGAGGCCGTGCGTGGCGGCCTCCTTGACGGCGTAGACGATGCCGATCACGCCGACCAGGGAGAGGACCACGCTCACCAGGTCCCACGGGCCCGGGTTCGGGGTGCGGGACTCGGGGAGCGTCCTGATGCCGACGAGGACCAGGGCGACCATCACGGGCAGGTTGATGAGGAAGACCGAGCCCCACCAGAAGTGTTCGAGGAGGAAGCCGCCCACGACGGGCCCGACCGCGGTGCCCGCGGAGGCCGTCGCGCCCCAGATGCCCACCGCCAGGCTGCGTTCGCGCGGGTCGTGGAAGAGGTTGCGGATCAGGGCGAGGGTGGCGGGCATGAGGGTCGCGCCGGCCACGCCGAGCAGGGCGCGGGCCGCGATCATCGTCTCCGGGGTCTTCGCGTAGGCGTTGAGGACCGATATCAGGCCGAAGGCCGTGGCGCCGACGAGCAGGATCCGCTTGCGGCCGATGCGGTCGCCGAGGCTGCCCATCGAGACGAGCAGGCCGGCGATGACGAAGGAGTAGACGTCGCCGATCCAGAGGAGCTGGGTGCCGGACGGCTTGAGATCCTCGCTGATGTAGGGGGTCGCGAGACCGAGGACGGTCGCGTCGACGGCCACCAGCAGCACGGCGAGCACGAGGACGGAGAGCGCGAGCCAACGGTCCGGACGCTTCACCGCCTCGGTCGTGGTCGCCGGCTGCAGGGTGCTGGTCATGATTCCTCTCTCTGTTGTGCCGGATGCCGCAGTACGCCGCCGAGCAGCAGCTCGACGATCATGTGCTGGAAGTCCTTGGGCGCGCCCTTCCCGCACTGCACCATCCAGGCGCCGGAGGCCAGCAGGCCGAAGAGCGCCTCGCTGAGCCAGGCGGGCGTGAGGTCGATGCGGAACTCGCCGTCGAGCTGGCCACGCCGGAACAGCGCGCAGATGCGCTCGTCGATCCGGGTCCAGCCCTGGTTCTGTTCCTCGCCCTCGAACAGCTGGTTCTCGGTGTAGAGGAAGGCGAGCAGGCCGGCGGCGGACTCGATCTCGCCGACCAGACGGCGTACGGCGTCGCCCGCCGGGCCCTCGTCCAGCCGGGCCGCCTCCAGGGCGTTCTCGCACTCCGCGATGCCGAGGGCCTCCAGGGCGCGGACGAGCGCGTCGCGCCCGGCGAAGTGCCGGTGCAGCGTGGCCCGGCTGATCCCGGCCGCCTTGGCGACCTCGTCCATCGTCGCGGTGGACTTGCGGGCCAGCAGGGCGGCAGCGCTGCGGAGAACGTGGTCACGGTCGACGGCCATGAGACAACCATAGCCCGTGTGAGACATTCATGTCTCACTCTGGGGGCGCGTGACTCACTGGCGTCGGCCGTCAGGGGTTTCTCAGTGGCGTCGGCCGTCAGGGGTTTCTCAGTGCCAGGGCAGGCTGCCGCGCCGCTCCCAGTACGTCCGCGGGTCCTCCGTCAGCGCGGACAGCCGGTCGAGCTGGTCGTCGTCGAGGTCCACGACCGCCGCGTGCAGGTTGGAGGCGAGCTGGGTGACGGTCACGGCGCCGGAGAGAACCACGCCGGCCCAGGGTTGGCGCAGGATCAGGGCGAGGGCGACCGCGTCGCAGCCGAGAGAGGTCTCTCCCGCGACGGCCTTCAGGGCGTCCGGCGCGTACGGCTCCGCGAGGCGGCCGTTGGCCATGCCCTCCTTGACGATCACCGTGAGTCCGGCGTCGTGGGCCTCGGCGAGGGCGGGGCCGGCCGAGGTCTCCAGGGCGTTGTACGTCGACTGGACGGTACGGAAGAGGGGCTCGCCGTCGACCGTCACGGCGAGGGCGGCTCGGATGGCGTCGGCCTGGGCGGGGCCGCTGGTGGAGAAGCCGACGGTGAGGCCCCGGGCGGCGGCTTCGGCCAGTTTCGCATGGAGTTCCTTGTCGGTGAGGGCCGGGCTGTCCGGAGTCACCGAGTGGATCTGGTAGAGGTCGAGCCGGCCGCCGAGGAGTTCGCCCGTCTCGGCTCGCTGCCGTTCGTACGTCGCGAGGCTGTGGTCCTTGACCTCGTGCTTCTCCGCGTCCGTGGACCAGTCGGCGGTGTAGGTGTAGCCCCACTTGCTGCCCACGACGATGTCGTCGACGTCGGGCCTGGCCTTCAGCCAGTCGGCGAGGAACTCCTCGGAGCGGCCGTAGGAGCGGGCCGCGTCGAAGTAGCGGACACCCTGGGCGTAGGCGGCGTCGAGGAGTTCGTGGGCGCGGGCGCGCAGCGTCTCGACGCTGCGGTCCTCTCCCAGGTCGTGGTCGCGGCCGAGGTTGATGTAGCCGGGGCGGCCGACGGCGGCGAGACCGAGTCCTAGGTGGCAGGTGGGGGTTGTCGCTGAGGCCAGTCGGGCGAAGGGCATCGCGGGCTCCGTTCGGTCGGCTCCGGTGCGGCGTGCGACCAACGTAACCCGCGATGACCTTCGGCGAGGACAGGGCGCCCGAGAGCTCGGGATGTACGGCTCTTCGGCGGGTGCGGGAGCGTTGTGGCTCTTCGCGCCGTTCCCGCGCCCCGTTCGGGGCGCTGCCCTCAGCTCTGCTTCTTGGCGTCCGCCCATTGGTGCTGCCGTGCCACGTCCGCCTTGACCTCCGCCAGCTGGACGGCCACCGCGCTCGGGGCCGTCCCGCCTCGGCCGTCGCGGGAGGCCAGGGCACCCGGGACGTTGAGCACGGTCCGCACCTCGGGGGTGAGGTGGGCGGAGATCTTCGCGAACTGCTCGTCGGTGAGGCCGTCGAGCTCCTTGCCCTCGGCTTCGGCGACCTTGACGCACTCGCCGGCCACCTCGTGCGCGACGCGGAACGGCACGCCCTGCTTGACCAGCCACTCGGCGATGTCGGTGGCGAGCGAGAAACCGGCCGGGGCCAGCTCCTCCATGCGCTCGCGGTTGACGGTGAGCGTGGCGACCATCCCCGTGAAGGCGGGGAGCAGGACCTCCAGCTGGTCGCAGGAGTCGAAGACCGGCTCCTTGTCCTCCTGGAGGTCACGGTTGTACGCGAGCGGGAGGGCCTTGAGGGTGGCCATGAGGCCGGTCAGGTTGCCGATCAGGCGTCCCGACTTGCCGCGCGCCAGCTCGGCGATGTCGGGGTTCTTCTTCTGCGGCATGATCGACGAGCCCGTGGAGAACGCGTCGTGCAGCGTCACGAAGGAGAACTCCTTCGTGTTCCAGATAATGATCTCCTCGGAGATCCTGGAGAGGTTCACGCCGATCATCGCCGTGATGAAGGCGAACTCGGCGACGAAGTCCCGGGAGGCCGTGCCGTCGATGGAGTTGCCGACGCTGCCGTGCTCGAAGCCGAGGTCCTTCGCGACCGCCTCCGGGTCCAGACCGAGGCTGCTGCCCGCGAGCGCGCCCGAGCCGTACGGCGAGACGGCCGTGCGCTCGTCCCACTGGCGCAGCCGCTCGGCGTCCCGGGACAGCGACTGCACATGCGCGAGGACGTGGTGGGCGAAGAGCACCGGCTGGGCGTGCTGGAGGTGGGTGCGGCCGGGCATCGCCACGTCCGGGTGGGCCTCCGCCAGCCCGACCAGGGCGTCCTGGAGCTCGGCGATCAGCCCGCCGATGATCCGGGCGTGGTCGCGCAGGTACATCCGGAAGAGGGTGGCGACCTGGTCGTTGCGGGAGCGGCCCGCGCGCAGCTTGCCGCCGAGGTCGGCGCCGAGGCGCTCCAGCAGGCCGCGCTCAAGAGCGGTGTGGACGTCCTCGTCGGCGATCGTGCCCACGAAGGAGCCGTCGGCGACGTCCGCCTCCAGCCGGTCGAGCCCGGCGGTCATCCGGGTCAGCTCGTCCTCGGTGAGCAGGCCCGCCTTGTGCAGCACGCGCGCGTGGGCACGTGAACCGGCGATGTCGTAGGGCGCGAGCCGCCAGTCGAAGTGGACGGACGCGGACAGCTTCGCCAGGGCCTCGGCGGGACCGTCGGCGAAACGGCCGCCCCAGAGCCGTACGTCACCGCTGTTGCTGCTCACTTGCGTTGCTCCTAGAGAGGGTGTGGATGTGACCGCAGACCTTATGGGCCCTGTGTCAGGTCCCGCTGTGCCGCGATCTTCGACGACAGACTGTAGATGTCGATGAAGCCCTTGGCCGCTGCCTGGTCGAAGGTGTCACCAGTGTCGTACGTCGCGAGGTCGAAGTCGTACAGCGACGACTCGGACCGACGACCGGTCACGACCGCGCGACCGCCGTGCAAGGTCATGCGGACGTCCCCGTTCACGTGCCGGTTCGCCTCGTCGATGAAGCCGTCCAGGGCGCGCCTGAGCGGGGAGAACCACTGGCCGTCGTAGACCAGCTCGCCCCAGCGCTGTTCCACCTGCCGCTTGTAGCGGGCGAGTTCGCGCTCGACGGTGACGTTCTCCAGCTCCTGGTGGGCCGTGATGAGCGCGATCGCGCCCGGGGCCTCGTACACCTCGCGGGACTTGATGCCGACGAGGCGGTCCTCGACCATGTCGATGCGGCCGATGCCCTGGGCGCCTGCGCGGGCGTTGAGCCGCTGGACGGCCTGGAGCACGGTGACGGACTCGCCGTCCACGGCGACCGGGACGCCCTGCCGGAAGGTGATGATCACCTCGTCGGCCTCGCGGGGGACCGCCGGGTTCTCGGTGTACTCGTAGACGTCCTCGATCGGCGCGTTCCAGATGTCCTCGAGGAAACCGGTCTCCACGGCGCGTCCGAAGACGTTCTGGTCGATGGAGTACGGGGACTTCTTGGTGGTCGCGACGGGGAGGCTCTTCGCCTCGCAGAACGCGATCGCCCTGTCCCGGGTCATCGCGTAGTCGCGGACCGGGGCGACGCACTTCAGGTCGGGAGCGAGGGCGGCGATGCCTGCCTCGAAGCGGACCTGGTCGTTGCCCTTGCCGGTGCAGCCGTGGGCGACGGTGGTGGCGCCGTGCTTACGGGCGGCGGCGACGAGGTGCTTGACGATCGTCGGCCGGGAGAGCGCGGAGACCAGCGGATAGCGGTCCATGTAGAGGGCGTTGGCCTTGATCGCCGGGAGGCAGTACTCGTCGGCGAACTCGTCCTTGGCGTCGGCCACTTCGGCCTCCACCGCGCCGCACGCGAGGGCGCGCTTGCGGATGACGTCCAGGTCCTCGCCACCCTGGCCGACGTCCACCGCGACCGCGATGACCTCGGCGCCCGTCTCCTCGGCGATCCAGCCGATGGCGACGGAGGTGTCCAGACCGCCCGAGTAGGCGAGTACGACGCGCTCGGTCACGGTTCCTCCTCGCAGTGCGTTCACCGACCTTCCTGCATGAGTATGCAGAGTTATGCATGATTCGTCAATCCGGCACGATGGGGCCGCCCGCCCGGCTCGCTGCCCGGTTCCCGGCCCGGAGAACTTTTTGAAGGTGCTTTGAACAACGGCAACCGCTTACCCGTACTTCACACCGACGCTGGCGCCGCGTTTGTCAACCACTCCTGACCCAAGTGAGGCATCCCCATGTCCAGGGCTCTTCCCAAGTACAACAAGCGTCGCGTGGCGATCATCGGCGGCGCCGCCGCTCTGGCCCTGACCGGTGCGGTGGTCGTGAACCAGGCCCTCGCCGGGGAGTCGTCCAACAGCGGCAGCACGACCAACGCCAAGACCCTCGCCAGCCCCGGCACCATCACGTGCCCGGACGTGGCCTCGCAGCTGCCCGCGATCCCCGCCACCGCGCAGGCCGAGGTCGACCGCAACCTGGCCCTGCTCCAGACGCAGATCGACGAGGCCAACAAGCGGCTCGTCGACACGGTGGGCCAGGGCGGTGCGAACTTCGTGCAGAACGCGATCCTCGGCCCGCTGAAGGACAAGCGCGTGTCCACGATCGACCGCATCGCCATCTCGATCGGCCGCAAGGGCACCAAGCCGCAGGGCCTCGACGCGCTCGCACCGTGCACCCTCAACGCCGGCGGCGTCGCCGACACCGGCTCCGAGGCGGGCGCCGGCGCGGAAGCGGGCGCGGGCGACGCGGCCGAGGCGACGCCGAGCGAAGCGGCCACCACGCCGGCCGCCGGGGACGCCGCGGCGGGCGACGCGGCCGGCGTCGGCACGATCAGCTGCCCGGACGTCGCCTCGCAGCTGCCCGCGATCCCCGCCACCGCGCAGGCCGAGGTCGACCGCAACCTGGCCCTGCTCCAGACGCAGATCGACGAGGCCAACACCCGGCTCCAGAACACGGTCGGCCAGGGTGGTGCCAACTTCGTGCAGAACGCGATCCTCGGCCCGCTGAAGGACAAGCGCGTGTCCACGATCGACCGCATCGCCATCTCGATCGGCCGCAAGGGCACCAAGCCGCAGGGCCTCGACGCCCTGGCCGCCTGCACGTTGAACAAGTGACGTGACAGGCACGGTGGCCGCCCCGAGAAGCGCCGGCCGGGGCGGCCGCTGTGGCGTACGCGCCCGCACCCGCACCCCACCGCGGGTGCCCGCGCATCCACAAAGAGAATCGCGTATTTCCTTAGACAGGCGAAAGGTTTTCCCGGATCATCGTCAGACATGGGAAAGACCTACGAGTGCATCGACGGACGGCTCCGTAAGTTCATCGAGGAGCAGCCCCTGTTCTTCACCGCGACCGCACCCCTGTCCGGCGACGGGACGGTCAACCTCTCCCCCAAGGGCCTCAAGGGCTCGTTCGCCGTGCTCGACGAGCACACCGTGGCCTACCTCGACTTCGCCGGCTCCAACGCGGAGACCATCGCGCACCTGAGGGAGAACGGCCGGATCACGCTGATGTGGTGCGCCTTCCAGGGACCGCCCAACATCGTGCGGGTGCACGGCCGCGGCGAGCCCGTCTTCCGTGACGACCCCCGCTTCCGGGAGCTCCTCGCCCACTTCGCCGACATCGACCCGACCCCGCACGGGCTGCGCGCGATCATCGTCGTGCACGCCGAACTCGTCCGGGACACCTGCGGGTTCGCGGTGCCCTTCATGACGTACGACGAGGACCGCCCGCTGCACGCGCAGCGGTTCGCGCGGGAGGACGACGCGTCGCTCAACGCGTACTTCGCACACAAGGAGCACGTCGCCACGAGCCTGGACGGGCTGCCCGGACTGCCATTGCCGCTTCGTCCGATTTGACGCACATATGCTCTATGTAAAGACAGTCAATTATTGGGCCTCTTGGGGCATTTGACGGAATTCACCCTTCCGCGATCCTCGTCCCCTAGCGTGGGCTCACACGTGCGCGCTCTCGCGCAGGTGTGAACACATGGGGGATTCATGTTCCGACCCGCACGCGAACCACAGAGCAAACGCCATGTCCGCTCCTCCTTCTACGTCGTCGGCGAGGGCATCCTCGCCGAGTCCCGGGACGGCCGGCCGGCGGAGCCGCTGACCGCCTCGACCGTGGCGGACCTGCGCAAGTTCCGCTTCTCCCGGCTCGGCCCCCACTCCAGGCCGGCCCAGCAGCTCGACCGGAACGCCCGCACCGAACTGGCCAGGGCGATGACGGACCCCGAGCGGGACCAGCCCGACCAGCCGGGAGTCCCGTCGGGGTTCACCTACCTCGGCCAGTTCGTGGACCACGACCTCACGCTGGACGCCACCGCGGTGCGCCTGGAGGACGAGATCACCGTCCGCCAGCTCCTGCAGGGGCGCTCTCCGGCCCTCGACCTCGACTCCCTCTACGGCCTCGGGCCCGACCACCGCTTCGACCGCCGCTTCTACGAGGACGACGGGATCAGGCTGAAGACCGGGACGACCCAGGGTGTGCCGAACGACCCCTCCATCGTGGGCCGGCCCCCCGCCGGGTTCGACCTGCCCCGGGCGGGCTCGGGCTCGCTGAAGTCCGAGCGGCGCCGGGCACTGATCCCGGACCCGCGCAACGACGAGAACCTGATCGTCGCCCAGATCCACACCGCCTTCATCCGGTTCCACAACCGGGTGGTGGCCGACCTCGTCGGCAAGGGCGTGTCGAGCGCGGTCCTGTTCGAGTCGGCGCGCGAGACGGTCGTCAAGCACTATCAGTGGATGCTGCGCCACGACTTCCTGCGCAGGATCGTCGACCCCGAGATCGTCGAGGACGTGTTCGACAACGGCCGCCGGGTGTTCGAGCCGGCGCCCGGTGAGCACGACCTGCCGACCATGCCGATCGAGTTCTCCGTCGGCGCCTACCGGCTGGGCCACAGCATGGTCCGGGGCCGCTACAACTGGAACCGGGTCTTCGACCAGGGCCGCGGCACGTTGGAGCTGCTGTTCCGGTTCAGCGGCACCAGTGGCATCCTCTCCCCGCCTCCCGCCGACCCGGCGGACCCGGAGGCGGGCGATTTCGAGCGCCTGCCCACCAACTGGATCGCCGACTTCCGGCGGCTGTTCGCCTTCCAGGAGGCGGTACCGGAACGGCCCGAACTCCAGGTGCCCGAGGCCCAGTTCAACCTCGCCAAGCGCATCGACACCCTGCTCGTCAATCCGCTCGCCAACCTGCCGCTCGGTTCCTTCGGCGGCCGAGGCCGGCCGGCGCCCCCGGAGATCGAGCTGAACCTCGCCTTCCGCAACCTCACCCGAGCCTCGATGCTGCGGCTCGCGACGGGACAGCAGATGGCCGAGTACTTCATCGACCGGAAGGTCGACGTGGAGCCGCTCACCAAGGCCGACTTCACGCAGGGCGGCGGGGCGCAGCTCTCGTCCGAGCTCGCGGACGCGGTCGCCAAGCACGCCCCGCTGTGGTTCTACGTCCTGCGCGAGTCCGAGGTGAAGGGCGGCGGGAAGCTGACCGGCGTCGGCGGCCGCATCGTCGCCGAGGTGTTCCACCGGGCCATGGAGGGCAGCCGGCACTCGATCGTGCGCGATCCCTTCTGGCGTCCCTTCCTCAGCCCGGTCGAGGACCGCAACGCGAACGACGTCTTCGAGATGACCGACCTGCTGCTGTACGCCTTCGAGGGCCGGGCGGACCAGCTCAACCCGCTGGGTCCGGTGACCTGACCGGCCGGCGGGACAGGTCCTGGGGGAGGCGGCGCCCCGCACGGTCGGCCCACTCCGGGGTGCCGGTGCCGCCTCCCCCCTCTAGCGTCTGGATCATGCGCCCTCGTGTCGTCCCTCGTGTGGCCCCTCGTGTCCCCGCCACCGCCCTCGTCTGCGCCTCCCTCCTCCTGCTCGGTGCGGCTCCGGGTACCGGCGCCCACCCGCCGCTGCCCGCGCGGATGGCGGACACCGGCGGCGGCACGCAGTTGATCACCGCCGTGGCCCGGGAGGCCGACGCCACCTCGGGCACGCTCACCTGGTGGGACCTGCGGGACGGGCGGTGGGCGGCGGCCGGTTCCACACCGGCCCGGTTCGGCGCGAACGGCCTGGTCGAGGGGGCCTCGCGACGGCAGGGCACGAACACGACGCCCACCGGCCTGTACGGCCTCCCGTTCGCCTTCGGCGTCCAGCCGGCGCCGAGCGGGACGTCGTACCCGTACCGTCCCGTGCGCCGGGACTCCTGGTGGTGTCAGGACAACGACTCCCGTGCCTACAACCGGTGGACCGAGCCACGGCCGGCCGACTGCCGCGCCGCCGAGTCCGAGCACCTGGTCACGTACCGGACGCAGTACGCGTACGCACTGGTCATCGGGTTCAACTACGGCGAGCCGGTGCGGGGGCGCGGTGCGGGGATCTTCCTGCATGTCGACGGGCGCGGGGCGACGGCCGGTTGTGTGTCGGTGCCGGTGGGGGCGATGCGCCGGATACTGGCGTGGGCCCGGCCGTGGGAGCGGCCGCACATCGCGATCGGCACGGCCGACGGCCCGACGGCGATCAGCCGGTATTGAGCGACCGCACCCCCAAAGGACGTGCACGCGGCCCGGGCAGGGGTTATCGGCGGTCACTTCGGGTTTCGACCGTACTGGACGGTCTCGGTGAACGGCTGAACACTCCGCGGCTGCGGCCCGTATCTGTGGGTCAAGGGTCAAGTCCCCACGGAGGAACCGTGACCACCACGATCGCAGGCGGACGTGCCGCCCGCCGCCAGACGATGCGCCGCATCCGCCCGCGCCGATCCCCGGCCGTCCCGTTGCTGCTCGCCGTATGGGCGGGCGCGGCGGGCGTGCTGTGGCTGTGGTGGGCCAACACGCCGAACATCGCGGACACCAACAGCAAGATCCTCAACGCGGGACGCATCACCGGCCTGCTCGCCGGGTACCTGATGGCACTCGTCGTGCTCCAGATGGCACGGGTGCCGGCGCTGGAGCGGCGGGTGGGCTCGGACCGGGTCGCACGCTGGCACGCGATGAGCGGCCGGTACACGCTCTGCCTGGTCTTCGCGCACGTTTTCCTCACCATGTGGGGGTACGCGCTACAGGCCGGCAAGTCGCTCGGCGACATCGTCCAGCAGACGATCGACTCCGTCAACCAGCTGCCGGACATGGGCAAGGCCGCCATCGGCACCGGCTTGTTCCTGCTCATCGGCCTGGTGTCGGTCGGTCCGGTGCGGCGCCGGATGCCGTACGACACCTGGTACCACATCCACCTGTTGACGTACGGGGCCGTGTTCCTGACGTTCTGGCACCAGATCACCACCGGCAACGACTTCGCGATCGAGCCGACCGCGAAGACCGCCTGGTACGTGCTGTACGGGTCGGTCACCGCGCTGGTCGTCTGGTACCGCATCGTCACCCCGCTGCGGCTGAACCTGCGACACCGCCTGTACGTCGAGGCGGTCATCGAGGAGACGCCCGGCATCGTGTCCGTCCTGATCGGTGGGCGCAAGCTGCACCGGATGGGCGCGGAGGCCGGCCAGTTCTTCCGGTGGCGGTTCCTGGCGCCCGGGATGCGGTTCAGCTCCCACCCGTACTCGCTGTCCGCGGCGCCCCGCCCGGAGCTGATGCGGATCACCGTCAAGGCGATCGGCGACCACAGCGCGGCGCTGCGTGAGCTGCGGCCCGGCACGAAGGTGTGGGCCGAGGGCCCGTACGGCGCGATGACGGCGTCCCGGCGCAGCCGCGGCAAGGTGCTGCTGGTGGCCGGCGGGGTCGGCATCACACCGATGCGGGCGCTGTTCGAGACGCTGCCGGGCGCGGCCGGTGACATCACCCTCCTCTACCGGGCCAACAGCACCCAGGACCTGGCGCTGTGGGACGAGCTGGCGAAGATCGCCGACGAGCGCGGGGCGCGGCTGATGTACGCCGTCAACAGCCCCGACGGGGAGCGCCCCGACATCTCGGCGGAGTCCCTGCAGCGGAAGATCCCCGACATCGACAGCCACGACGTCTTCATGTGCGGACCGAACGGCTTCGCCCAAGGGGTGTACGAGGCACTGCGCGGCGCCGGGGTCCCCGCCCGCCGTATCCATCACGAGTCGTTCGAGATGTGAGCGACCCGCACTTACGGGAACCTCGCCACCAACGGGAATCAGGAGCTCAGGAAGAGATGAGGAAGAGCCACCCTCTTCGGCGCGTCGTGCTGGCCACCGCCGCCACCGTGTCCGGGATCGTGCTGCTGCTGTCGCTGAAGCCGTCCTCCGACCCGGCCTCCGCGCAGGCGGCGGGCTCGGGTTCGGGCGCGACGGCGCAGGAAGCGGCCCAGGGCGGGGCCGGGGCACCCGTGACGGGGACGATGACCGGGGACGCGGTCACCACGCAGTACGGCAACGTCCAGGTCCGCATCACCGTCGTCAACAACAAGATCACCAAGGCGGAGGCCGTCCAGGCGCCCAAGGGCGGCACCAGCGACCAGAAGACCGCGCTGGCCGTCCCGAAGCTCAACGCCGACGTGGTCGCCAAGCAGAGCCCGGACATCGACACCGTGTCGGGCGCCACGTACACCAGCGAGGGCTACAAGAAGTCCCTGCAGTCGGCGATCGACAAGGCGAACGCGAGCGCGGGGGCCTCCCAGGGGTCCGGGTCCGGCAGCGCGCAGGCCTCCGGCACCTTCACCGGGGACGCGGTCCAGACGCAGTACGGCAACGTCCAGGTGCGGATCACCGTCGCGGGCGGGAAGATCACCAAGGCGGAGGCCGTACAGGCGCCCAAGGGCGGCACCAGCGACCAGAAGACCGAACTGTCCGTGCCCAAGCTCAACCAGGAGGCGGTCGCGGCCGGCAGCGCGGACATCGACTCGGTGTCCAGCGCCACCTACACCAGCGAGGGCTACAAGAAGTCCCTGCAGTCGGCGCTGGACAAGGCGAAGGCGGGCGCGGGTTCGTCGTCCGGGTCGGGGTCGTCCGGGTCGGGGTCGTCCGGATCGGGGTCGTCCGGATCGGGCTCCTCCTCGGGCGCCGCTCAGGCCAAGACCGTCACCGGCAGCGTCCAGCAGACGCAGTACGGTCCGGTCCAGGTCCGGATCACCGTCGCCGGTGGGAAGATCACCAAGGCGGAGGCCGTCCAGGCACCCTCGGGCGGGACCAGCTCCCAGAAGACCGAACTGTCCGTGCCCAAGCTCAACCAGGAGGCGGTCGCGGCCGGCAGCGCGGACATCGACTCGGTGTCCGGCGCCACCTACACCAGCGAGGGCTACAAGAAGTCACTGCAGTCGGCGCTGGACCAGGCTGGTGGCTGAGACGGTGGCCGAGTCGGCGCAGGCTCCCGCCGTGGTGCGGCACGCGGAAGAGGTCATGGGGACCGTCTTCTCCTTCGACATCCGCGGCGGGGAGGCCGGGGCGGTGCGGGCGGCGCTGGAGGAGGCGATCGCCTCGCTGCACCGGGTGAACGAGGTGTTCAGCACCTATCGCGAGGACAGCCAGGTCTCCCGGCTGGTGCGAGGCGAGCTGACCGTCGAGGAGTGCGATCCCGAGGTGGCCGAGGTGCTGGAGCTGGGCGCCGAGGCGGAGCGGGTGAGCGACGGCTGGTTCAGCATGCGCTACCAGGGCCGGCTCGACCCGACCGGCATCGTGAAGGGCTGGGCCGCCGAGCGCGCGGCCCGGCTGGTCGCGGCGGCGGGAGTGAGCGGAGTCAGCGTCAACGGCGGTGGGGACGTGCAGTTGCTGGGCGTGCCCGGGCCGGAGCGGCCGTGGCGGGTCGGGGTGTCCGATCCCCTGCGGCCGGGCGGGCTGGCGGCGGTGGTGTCGGCGGCCGGGGCGGACGAGCTGGCGGTGGCGACGTCCGGGACGGCGGAGCGGGGCGCGCATATCGTCGACCCGCGCACGGGCCGCTCCGCGGTGACGGATCTTGTGGCCGTCACGGTGGTCTCCCCCCGTCTGACCTGGGCGGACTGCTGGGCGACGGCCGCGTTCGCGATGGGCTCGCGGGAGGCGCTGGCATGGCTGGAGTCGCTGCCCGACGTGGAGGCACTGCTCATCACCGCGGGCGACGAGGTGCGGTGCACCGGCGGGTTGGCGAGACGGCTCGGCTGAGCTGCGACCGGCCGGGGGGTGGGTGGCGCAGCCCGGCGCTGACCGAACGCCGCCTTCTGTGGGTCGGGAGCCGCCCTGGGGGTACCACCCAGGCCCTTGAGCACTGGGGGAGGCACGACGGCCCACAGCCACGAGGGCGGCTGATGGAGCGCGCGTGACTGCAGCTCCCCAGGGGTGCGGGGAACTGCGCGGCCGGCCCCCACCGACCCGCAGTCGGCGATCACCCTCGGCCGCCCCTCTCAGTGACCGTTCTGAGCCAGCCGCAGCAGATGGTCCGCCAGCGCCTGTCCACCCGTCGGCTCCCGGCTGATCAGCAGCAACGTGTCGTCACCGGCGATGGTCCCCAGGATGTCGTGCAGCTCGGCCTGGTCGATCGCCGAGGCCAGGAACTGCGCGGCCCCCGGCGGGGTGCGCAGGACCACGAGGTTGGCGGAAGCCTCCGCGGAGATCAGCAGCTCCTGCGACAGCCGCCGCATCCGCTCCTCCTTCGCCGACTCCCCCAGCGGCACCCGAGGGGTCCGGAAACCCCCCTCACTGGGCACCGCGTAGATCAGGTCGCCGTCGTTGTTGCGGATCTTCACCGCGTTCAGCTCGTCCAGGTCCCGCGACAGCGTCGCCTGGGTGACGCTCAGCCCGTCGTCGGCCAGCAGCTTCGCCAACTGGCTCTGCGACCGCACCGGTTGCCGGTTGAGGATGTCCACGATCCGGCGGTGACGCGCGGTGCGGGTCTGCGGCACGGCGGGCCCGTTGACCCCGGCCTGCTCATGGTCCTGCGCCTGACTCATCGTCGTCTCATTCTCCGGATCCGTCCCCGTTGGCTGCGTCGAGGATGCCGGGCAGCGCCTCGAGGAACGCCTCCACCTCGTCGTCGCCGAGGTTCAGCGGCGGCATCAGCCGGACGACGTCGGGGGCGGGCACGTTCACCAGGAATCCGGCCTCCTGAGCCGCCGCGCGCACCTGGGGCGCGAGGGGCTCGGTGAGCACGATACCCAGGAGGAGGCCCGCTCCCCGGACATAATCGATCAACGGGTGGCCCGCACCCTCGATTCCGTCCCGCAACTTCTCGCTCTGCCGTTTGACGTTCTCCAGCAACCCCTCGTTCTCGATGGTGTCGAGCACGGCGAGTCCGGCGGCGCAGGCGACCGGGTTGCCGCCGAAGGTGGTGCCGTGGTGGCCGGGCTGGAGCAGCTCGGCGGCCCGGCCGAAGGCGACGGTCGCGCCCAGCGGCAGCCCGCCGCCGAGGCCCTTGGCCAGCGTCACGACGTCGGGCAGGACGCCCTCGTGGGCCTGGTACTCGAACCAGTGCCCGGTGCGGCCGATGCCGGTCTGCACCTCGTCCAGGACCAGCAGCGCGCCGGTCGCGGCGGTGATCGCGCGGGCGGCCTTGAGGTAGCCGACGGGCGGCACGACGACGCCGAGCTCGCCCTGGACGGGCTCGAGGATGACGAGCGCCGTGTCCTCGGTGACCGCGGCGGCCAGCGCCTGGGCGTCGCCGAACGGCACATGGGTGACCTCTCCGGGCAGCGGCAGGAACGGGTCCCGCTTGCCGGGCTGGCCGGTGAGCGCGAGGGCTCCCATGGTCCGGCCGTGGAAGGCGCCCTCGGTGGCGACGACGTGCGTCCGGCCGGTCAGCCGGCCGATCTTGAAGGCGGCCTCGTTGGCCTCGGCGCCCGAGTTGCAGAAGAAGACCCTGCCGTCCCGGCCGAAGTGCTGGAGCAGCCGTTCGGCGAGCGTGACGGTCGGCTCCGCCATGAAGAAGTTGGAGATGTGGCCGAGGGAGCCGATCTGCCGGCTCACGGCGTCGACGACGGCCGGGTGGGCGTGCCCGAGCGCGTTGACGGCGATGCCGCCGACGAAGTCGAGGTACTCCTTGCCGTCGGCGTCCCAGACCCGGCTGCCCGCGCCGCGCACCAGGGGCAGCAGTGGGGTGCCGTAGTTGTTCATGAGCGCGGTCTGCCACCGCGCGGTCAGTTCCTGGTTGCTCATGACGACTCCCCCATTGGCTCGTCGGGCACGACCATCGTGCCGATGCCCTCGTCGGTGAAGATCTCCAGCAGGATCGAGTGCTGGACCCGGCCGTCGATGACCCGGGCCGTGTTCACGCCCCCTCGCACGGCGTGCAGGCAGCCCTCCATCTTCGGGACCATGCCGGAGCTCAACTCCGGCAGCAGCTTCTCCAGTTGGGAAGCGGTGAGGCGGCTGATCACCTCGTCGGAGTTGGGCCAGTCCTCGTAGAGGCCCTCGACGTCCGTGAGGACCATGAGGGTTTCGGCGCCCAGAGCAGCAGCGAGTGCCGCAGCCGCCGTATCAGCATTGACGTTGTAGACATGTCCGTCGTCCTGGCTGCGGGCGATCGAGGAGACGACCGGGATGCGGCCGTCGGCGAGCAGTGCCTCGATGGCACCCGTGTCGATCGCGGTGATCTCGCCCACCCGCCCGATGTCGATCAACTCGCCGTCGATCTCGGGCTGGTGCCGGGTGGCGGTGATGGTGTGCGCGTCCTCGCCGGTCAGCCCGACCGCGAGCGGGCCGTGCTGGTTGAGCAGCCCGACCAGTTCGCGCTGGACCTGCCCGGCGAGCACCATCCGTACGACGTCCATGGCGTCCTCGGTGGTGACGCGCAGGCCGGCCTTGAACTCGCTGACGATGCCGTGCCGGTCGAGCGCGGCGCTGATCTGCGGGCCGCCGCCGTGCACGACGACGGGCTTGAGGCCGGCGTGGTGCAGGAAGACGACGTCCTGCGCGAACGCGGCCTTCAGATCCTCGTCGATCATGGCGTTGCCGCCGAACTTGATGACGACCGTCTTGCCGTTGTGCCGGGTCAGCCAGGGCAGCGCCTCGATGAGGATCTGGGCCTTGGGGAGCGCGGTGTGTTTGCGAGTAGTGCTCATGAGGAGTACGCGCTGTTCTCGTGGACGTAGTCGGCGGTGAGGTCGTTGGTCCAGATGGTGGCCGTCTCGGAGCCCGCGGCCAGGTCGGCGACGATGTGCACCTCGCGGTAGCGCATGTCGACCTTCTCCCGGTCCTCGCCGACGCTGCCGTTCTTGCACACCCAGACGCCGTTGATGGCGACGTTGAGCCGGTCGGGCTCGAAGGCGGCCTTCGTCGTGCCGATCGCGGAGAGCACGCGGCCCCAGTTGGGGTCCTCGCCGTGGATAGCGCACTTGAGGAGGTTGTTGCGGGCGATGGAGCGGCCCACCTCGACGGCGTCGTCCTCGCTCGCCGCGTTCACGACCTCGACCTTGATGTCCTTGCCGGCGCCCTCGGCGTCCCGGATCAGCTGCTGGCCGAGGTCGTCGCAGACCTGTCGCACGGCCTCCGCGAACTCCGCGTACTCCGGGGTGACTTCGCAGGCGCCGGAGGCCAGCAGCAGCACGGTGTCGTTGGTGGACATGCAGCCGTCGGAGTCGACCCGGTCGAAGGTGACCTTGGTGGCGGCGCGCAGCGCCCGGTCCAGGGTCGCGCTGTCGAGGTCGGCGTCGGTGGTGAGGACGACCAGCATGGTGGCGAGGCCGGGGGCGAGCATGCCCGCGCCCTTGGCCATGCCGCCGACGGTCCAGCCGTCCTTCGTGACGACGGACGTCTTGTGGACGGTGTCGGTGGTCTTGATGGCGATGGCGGCCTTCTCACCGCCGTGCGGGCTGAGTTGGGCGACGGCCTTGTCGACGCCCCGCAGCAGCTTGTCCATCGGCAGGAGCACACCGATGAGACCGGTCGAGCACACCGCGATCATGCCGGCGGCGTGGCCACCCGTCTCGTCGAGCCCCGCCCTGTTGAGGGACTCGGCCACCTTCTCCGCGGTCGCGTGCGTGTCCTGGAAGCCCTTCGGCCCCGTACAGGCGTTGGCGCCGCCGGAGTTGAGGACGACGGCGGTCAACTCGCCGCTCTTCAGGACCTGCTCGGACCACAGGACCGGCGCGGCCTTCACACGGTTGGAGGTGAAGACGCCCGCGGCGGACAGACGGGGCCCGTTGTTGACCACCAGGGCCAGGTCCGGGTTGCCGTTCTCCTTGATCCCGGCGGCGATGCCGGCCGCCGTGAATCCCTTGGCTGCCGTGACGCTCACGGTGCGACTCCGATCGTGGAAAGCCCGGTGGTCTCGTCGAGTCCGAGGGCGATGTTCATGCTCTGGAGGGCGCCGCCCGCGGTGCCCTTGGTCAGGTTGTCGATGGCGCTGATCGCGATGATGCGGCCCGCGGCCTCGTCGCAAACGACCTGCACCTGAACGGCGTTGGAACCGTGGACGGACGCCGTGGCGGGCCACTGGCCCTCCGGCAGCAGGTGGACGAAGGGCTCGTCGGCGAAGGCCTTCTCGTAGGCGGCGCGGACGGACTCGGCGGTGACACCGGGCTTCGCCTTGGCGCTGCACGTGGCGAGGATGCCGCGGGACATCGGCGCGAGGGTCGGCGTGAAGGAGACGGTGACCGGCTCCCCTGCCGCCGCGCTGAGGTTCTGGATCATCTCGGGGGTGTGCCGGTGGCCGCCGCCCACGCCGTACGGGGACATGGAGCCCATGACCTCCGAGCCCAGCAGGTGCGTCTTGGGCGCCTTGCCGGCGCCGGAGGTGCCGGAGGCGGCGACGATCACGGCCTCGTTCTCGGCGAGTCCGGCGGCGTACGCGGGGAACAGGGCCAGCGAGACGGCCGTGGGGTAGCAGCCGGGGACCGCGATGCGCTTGGACCCCTCCAGCGCGGCGCGGCCGCCCGGCAGTTCGGGGAGGCCGTAGGGCCAGGTCCCGGCGTGCGCGGAGCCGTAGAACCGCTCCCAGTCGGCCGCGTCCTTCAGCCGGAAGTCGGCGCCCATGTCGACGACGAGGACGTCCGGGCCGAGCTGCTCGGCGACGGCGGCGGACTGGCCGTGCGGGAGGGCGAGGAAGACGACGTCGTGTCCGGCGAGGACCTCGGGGGTGGTCTCCTGGAGCACCCGGCCGGCCAGCGGCAGCAGGTGCGGCTGGAGCGTGCCCAGCTTCTGGCCCGCGTTGGAATTGCCGGTCAGGGCGCCGATCTCGATCTCGGGGTGGGTGAGGAGCAGGCGCAGCGCCTCTCCGCCCGCGTACCCGCTCGCTCCGGCCACCGCCGCACGTACCGCCATGTCCACCCTCCTCTTGGATGGCATGACTATACGTCGCTATGCACGTTTATACAATCCGCTCTGGGCCGGTGAGTGCCGTGGCACGCCGTCGGCGGACCGCGGTGTACGTGCCGAGCGCGATCACGGCCACGAGTGACATACCCCCGACCACCGCACCCAACCGCAGCCCCGGCGGGTGGAACGTACAGGTGACACTGGTCGCGGAGCCGTCGAGAGACACCGCGATCAGCCCGTAGTACTCACCGGCGGGTACGGCGATGTCGTCGTCCACCGCGCAGCGCCAGCCGGCGATCCGGGGGGCCGCGACGACGGCGGTTCCCAGGGTGCCGGCCGGGATCTCGGCGCGGATGGTGTCGTCGTCCACGGTCACCTTGGTGGCGCCGGTGGCCTTGAGCCGTTCGGTGGCGGCGCGCAGCCGGGCGGTGTCCAGGCAGCCGACCGCGCCGTCCGGGACGGTGCTCGGCCGGTCGGGGGACAGCTCGATCCGCACGCTCCCGGAAGCCGGGACCGTACCGAGCGGCTCCATGGCGGCGATCTTGGAGACGGGATCGGACCGGAACCGTCCGGTCGGACCGCCCGCGGAGTCACCGGTGAGCCGCGCGGTGCCCGCGAAGTGCGGCGCCCACAAGTACACCTCGCTGCCGGCCGCGCACTCGGCCGTGATCGTCGGCCTTGCCTCGGCGGTCCGCCGGTCGAGAGCATCGAGGCGCACGCCCGGCGTGTCGCCCTTGCCGCGCTCGGGCGCCGTCCCGGCGGGGGTGCGCACCGTCAGGCGGGGCACCGTGTAGACACGGGCGCCCAGCAGCAGCTCCTGGTTGCGGTACGGCGAAGGCCCGAAGGCGGAGACGGCCGTGTGCGCGGAGGTGCCCGGCGGTCGCACCGTGACCAGGGGCGGCACGTCCTGGCGGGACACGGTCACGCCGCTGCCGTCCTGCGGGAACCAGTTCTGGTGCGGGTCCGCCGGGGAGTGCACCCGGGCGCCGACGGAGAAGATCACGTCGGTGACGGCGTTGTCCAGGCTCTGCAGGCTGCGGCCCCCCGAGGTCCAGCCGCCCCCGAGGGCGGTGAGCGTGCGGAACAGCACGTCGGAGGTGTGGCTGCTGTAGTACTGGGCGCCCTGGCCGCCCACCAGCAGCGGGTCGTTGCCCACGGTCTGCTCCCGGCCCGGGTCGGTGCGGTACCGAGGCCAGCCGTCGGCCTGCGCGACCGCCTCCGCCTGCTGCTCCTGCCGGTCCCCCCAGGGCGCGTAGTCGTCCATGTGCCCGAGCCGCAGCCGGGTGGCCACGGCGGAGGTGGCGGTCGCCTCGCCGAGCTGCGTACCGATGAGCAGCACCACGGCGAGAACGGCCGGCACGGTGCGGCGCCCGTTGCCGACGGGACGCACGGGCCGCATGGGACGCCCGCCGTCCGTGCGGCCGAGCAGGGCCAGCCCGCCCAGCGCGCCCACGGCGGCGACCAGGAGCACCGGCCAGGCGACGGAGCGCACCAGATCGCTCCGGCTCGCCATGCCGACGATCACCGCGTACAGCGCGCCCGCCGCGCACAGCGCGCGCCGGTCGGGCGGGCCGTACGAGAGCGAGGTCCACGCCGCGATCACCAGCAGCGCGCACAGCACGAAGGCCTCGCGGTACGAACTGCCCTGCGGCGGGGTGAAGGCGTGCCAGAACAGCTGGGTCGGGCCCCACTGCATCGACAGCGTCATCGCGGCCACCAGCAGCGTCCACGCGGCGCGCACCCGCCCGGGAGCCGCCCGGTGGAAGGGCAGGGCCAGGGCCAGCAGCAGCGCCGTGGTACCCACGTAGAGGGCGGGCGATCCGAAGCTGTACGTCGTCGGCAGCAGGCGGGCCAGCAGGTCCTGTGTCGGCACCGGCGTGAAGTCCCTGAATCGGCCCGGCGAGGCGTGGGTGGTGCCGAAGTACACGACCGTCACCAGCGGTGCGGCCAGCCCCGTACCGAGGGCGACGGTCGTACCGGCGCGGCCCGCCGCGGCGAGGACCTGCCGACGCGGGAGACCGGACAGGTACAGCCGCAGCAGCAGGACGAGTCCGGCGGCGAGGGTGGCCATGTACGCCGTGTAGAAGTTGGCGATCCAGGCCGCCGCGACGACCGCCACACCGAGGAACGGCCGCCGTCCGGTGAGCGCCCTTTCGCCGACCAGGCACAGCAGCGGCAGGGCGATGAGGCCGTCGAGCCACATGAGGTTGTACACGGCGCTCGCCACGGTCCAGCCGCACAGGGCGTACGACGTTCCCAGCAGTCCCGCCGCCCACCAGCGCCCTGGGCCCAGGCGCAGCAGCAGCCAGGCCATGGCGGCGCCCGCGCACGCCACCTTCAGCACGGTGATCACATACACCGCGAGGTCGATCCCGTCCCGCGGGAACACGGCCACGAGCAGGGCGAACGGGCTGGTGAGATAGGTGCCGAGGTCGGGGAGGAAACTGGCGCCGTATCCGGACTGCCAGTTGACGAGGAGCCCGCCGTCGGCCCGTCCGTGCAGCAGGTCCCACAGGTGGGCGTGGAACGGCACGTACTGGTTGCCCAGGTCGTTGACGCTCCGGGTGCGGGGGCCGAAGGGGTAGCTGCGGGCGACGGCGTCGGCGGCGCAGAAGGCGGTGACGGTGATCACCGCCGCGAGCAGGGCGGCGGCCTGCCGCGGCTCGGTCGTCGGGCGGGGCAGCCGGAGCCACGCCGGGCGGCGGGGTGCCCGGCCCGACGGGGGGTTCCCCGGCGGCGGTGCCGGGGCCGGGTCCGAGGGGACGTCCTGGTGCAGGGTCGAGCGATCCACGTCGGACAGGCCCCCCGGAGAAGCGGCACGGGCCGGCGTTCTCCCGGGGACACCTCCCCCGCACCGGCGTTGATTCGCCGACTTAGACGGCCGGCCCTTCCGGTTGGTTGGGTGTCCCCGGGCGAACAGAAGTGGTCCCGTAGGTGAACCGGCCTACCGCTGTTCGATCCGCAGGAAGGTGATCGAGTTCGCCGGGAAGGTGTAGGTGAACTTGCCGGCGACTCCGGTGAAGGTGGAGGTCACCGGCGCGACCGGGGTCGCGGTCTCGGTGTTGACCGCGTCCGGCGCGGCGGCCAGCGTGGTCACCTTCGCCCTGGACGCGACCTTGGCGCCGCCGAGGTCGATCGCCGTACGGGCTTCCGTGGACTGGGCGTTGACGACCTTCACGATCAGGTCGCCGGTCTTCTTGTCCAAGGTGGCGACCTGGCGGAACGGCTCGGCCGGCTTGTCGTCGGTGAAGCTGCCCCACTCCTGGCCGTCGAGGTAGAGGGTGACCTGGCGGCCGCGCACATGGACGTCGACGTCGTAGGCGCGGCCCGTCTCCACGCTCCCCGCCTTGGAGATCAGCGTCGACTTGCCGCCGTCCACGGCCTGTTCGACGGCGGACTGGGTGTTGTTCCAGCCGCCCAGGTTCCACCAGTAGTAGTTGCCGGTGTCCTTGACGCCGAAGGCGACGAGGAAGCCCTCCTTGCCGGACTTCTTGGTGGCCTTCACATGCAGGTCGTAGTCGTGCCAGTTCGGGTCACCGGCCGAGACCATGGTGTTCTCGGCGGCGGTGTCGGTCTGCACGTACTGCCCGTCCTGGAGCGACCAGCTGCCGCCACCGGTGTGCGTCCACTTCGTGGCGTCGCCGGAGAAGTCGTCGCTCAGCAGCGGGGAGCCGTCCGCGTCGGTCACCTTCACGTCGTCGTACGCCGCGCCGGTCGCCCAGGTCGACAGGCCGACGGCGCCGGTGATCGGGCCCTGGAGGGACGGTGTCCCGGTGGCGGTCGACGGCACGACGCGGTCGCCGACGTTGGTCATGAACAGCTTCTGGACCTCGTAGTTGGCCGAGTTCCAGGAGGCGTGGTTGTTGAACCACACGAGGTCCGGGCGCCACTGGACGTAGTCCTCGTTGGCGAACAGCGGGGCGTAGGAGGCGAGTTCGACGACGTCCGCGTTGCGTTCCAGGCCGGTCATGAACGCGGCTTCGGAGAGGCCGTTCTTGAAGGCGTTGCCCTGGGAGGCGTATTCGCCGAGGAAGACCTTGGGGCCGCTGCGGTCGTAGGAGTCGTAGCGGCTGTTGTTCTGCAGGAACCACTGCGGGCTGTTGTAGTAGTGCTCGTCGACCATGTCGACCTTGGCGTCCTTGTTGAGCTGCCAGGCCGTGTCGAAGGTCGAACCGGCGTCGTCCGGGCCGGAGTTGGAGATGACGGTGACGTCCGGGTACTTGGCCTCGATCGCGGCGCGGAACTGCTTGAAGCGGGCGAAGAACTCAAGCGGGAGGTTCTCCTCGTTGCCGACCTCGAGGTGGGTGAGGTGGAAGGGCCTGGGGTGGCCCATCTGCGCGCGCTTCTTGCCCCAGGTCGAGGTGACCGGGCCGTTGGCGAACTCGATGAGGTCCAGGGTGTCCTGGATGTGGCGCTGGAGCAGTGCGTCGTCGACCACGGCCTTGTTCTGGCCGCAGCCGGTCACCAGGGCGGGGACCACGGGCAGCGGCATCGCGCCGATGTCCTCGGCGAAGCGGAAGTACTCGTAGTAGCCGAGGCCGTAACTCTGGTTGTAGCCCCAGAAGTTGGAGTTGGTGGCGCGCTCCTCTACGGGCCCGATGGTGTCCTTCCACTGGTAGGAGCGGGCACGCTGATAGCCGGAGGCCTCGCTGTAGTCCTGCATGGAGCCGGTGTTGACCAGGCAGCCGCCGGGGAAGCGCACGAAGCCCGGGTGCAGGGCGGCGACCTTCTGGGCGAGGTCCTTGCGCAGGCCGTTGGGCTCGCTCCTGTAGGTGTCACGGGGGAACAGGGACACCATGTCGAGGGCGGTCGCCGCCGAGGAGGCCACGCCCAGACGGCCGTTGCTGCTGGTCCGGGTGGCGGTGAAGGTGGCCTTGTACTTCGTCCAGCCGCCCGCCTTCACGGCCACCGTACGGGCGGTGGCCAGGGCGCCGTCGGCGTCCTGCAGCGAGACCGTCAAGGTGGCGCCGCTCCCGGCGCGGGCCCACACCGAGAAGTCGTACTTCTTGCCCTGCTCGACCCGGACACCGGTGTTGTAGCCGGCGTTGGTCACGGACGAACCGGCGCCCAGGGAGAGGTAGTTGCGGTTGCGGTCGCCCAGGCGGCCCGAGTCGTCCAGGACCTGCGCCGTGCCGTCGACCGTCCAGGAGGTCAGCGGGGTGTACGACCGGTTGTCGACGGTGGAGTACTCGAAGGATCGGTTCTGCACGAGCTCGGCGTACAGGCCGCCGTCGGCCGCCCGGTTGATGTCCTCGAAGAAGACGCCGTACATCGTGTCGTCGATCTTCGCGCCCTTGGCGGTGGGGTCGACGGTGATGGCGTAGTCGGTCACGGCCTCGGCGTGCGCGGGTGCGGGGACGAGGACGGTGGCCGCCAGGAGGGCGGTCGCGGTGAGACCGATTCTCCAACGGGTGCGGGTGGTGCTGCGTGACATGAGTAACTCCGCGGCTCAGAGGTGCGAGTTGTATGCCAGTTGTTCGATATATCGGACGATGATCAGCACTTCGAACGGCAAGATAGGGAGGGGGCCCAGGCGCGTCAATGGGGCGTGCAGCAACGGATGTGACGGAGGGCGGCACCGGATGGGCGAGTTCCGGCCAGTGCCGGACGTACTGGCGTACCTCGCGGGGAGCTGGCATGTGGAGCGGTCGGTGCGGGACCGGGCCGGCGGGGACGAGGGCCGCTTCGACGGGATCACCAGGTTCAGCCCGTTGAAGAGGAGTGGGCTGCTGCACGAGGAGTCCGGCACGTTCGTCTGGCTCGGCGTCGCCCGGCCCGCCGAGCGCACCCTGCGCTTCCTGCCGGGGCCGACGCCCGGCACCGCGGACGTCCGGTTCGCCGACGGCCGCCCCTTCCACGACCTGGACCTGACGAGCGGACGGCACGTGGCCGACCACCCCTGCTCCGCGGACCTCTACCGGGGCGAGTTCACCGTCCGGGACGCGGACCACTGGCGGACGGTCTGGCGCGTGGCCGGCCCGGCCAAGGACCTGCTGCTCACCACCGACTACGCGCGGGTGGGCTGAGCCGGGGCCCCTTCGAGACGCAGGTTCCAGCGACCGGCCCGGCCGGTGACGGTCGTCGTGGACAGCGGGCGCACATCGATGTTCCAGTACGTCGAAGGGGGCGCCTTGAGCACGTACACCAGGGCGGCGCGGATCACGCTCGGCTCGGCGACGGCGACGACGCGTCCGCCGTCCTCCACCGGCCGCGTGTCGAGCCAGCCGCCGACCCGTGAGATGAACGCCAGCAGCGATTCGCCGCCGTGCGGGGTGGCGAGCGGGTCGGCGAGCCAGCTGTCCACGGCCCCCGGCTCACGGGCCATCGCCTCGCCCAGCGTGAACCCGCGCCAGCGGCCCATGTCGCAGTCCCGCAGCGCGAGCTGCACGAGCGGGGCGTAGCCGAGCGCGTCCCCGGTGGCGCGGCTGCGCGGGGTCGGCGAGCAGTAGCGCAGCTCGGCCGCCGCGAGCGGCAGCAGATCGGCGGCCGCGCCCAGCACCTCGCTCCAGCCCGCCTGGTCCAGCGGCCGGTCGTCCTCGAAGCGTTCCGCGAGCAGCGAGGAGCTGCGAGCGGCGGCGACGAACGTGACCCGAAGTGGCATGCGGTGATGGTGAGCCGCGCAACTACGCAGGTCAAGGGATGTCGGCCGACGGATCCGGGAATTCTTACCGGCGAGTTGGGCCCTGCCGGACAAGTCGCTAGAAAACGAGCGCCATCCACTGGTCCGGCTTCTCCAGCGCGGCGAAGCCGACCTGTTCGTACACCCCGTGCGCGTCGTGCGTGGCCAGCAGGACGCGGCGCAGCCCGTGCGGCCGCAGGTGGTCGCGTACGGCGGCGACGAGAGCGGTGCCGATGCCCTTGCCCCGCGCCGCCGGGTCCACGTACACGTCGCACAGCCACGCGAAGGTCGCGAGGTCCGTGACGACCCGCGCGTAGGCGACCTGCTCCCCCGATGCCGTGTCGTAGACGCCGAAGTTCAGCGAACCGGCGATCGCCCGGTCCTGCTTCGCCCGCTCGCGCCCGATCGCCCAGTACGCGTCCGTGGACAGCCAGCGGTGCACCCGCTCGGCATCGACACGGGCGGGGTCGGCGGAGATCTCGTAGCCCTCGGCGAGGAGCGGGGTGTCGTTCATGCGGGGATCCTCACAACATCACGGGCGCCGTGTCGAACCGTTTCCGGGAAACACCTCGTCGCACGCCGCCCGCAGCCGCCGTACCCCCTCCGCGATCTCCTCCGTCCCGGCGACGGCCGCGAAGCTCAACCGCACGTGGGCGGCCGGGGGTTCGGCGCTGAAGTAGGGACGGCCCGGGGTGAGTGCGACGCCCGCCCGCAGGGCGGCGGAGGTGAACGCGCTCTCTCCTTGGGAGCCGAAAGCCTGGGAGGTGCCTCCCGTCCCGTCGGGCAGCCGCAGCCACAGGTGGTAGCCGCCGGACGGGATGTGCGGGAGGGCGAGTTCGGGCAGCCGCAGCCGCAGCGCGGAGGTCATCGCGTCCCGCCGGGCCCGCAACTCGGCGGCGACGGTCCGCAGATGACGTGGCCAGGCGGGCGAGCCGACGAGTTCGAGCGCCGCCTCCTGGAGCGGGCGGGGCACGAAGAAGGTGTCGACGACCTGGATGGCCCGCAGCCGTTCCAGGACCGGGCCGCGGGCGGCCAGGGCGCTGACCCGGAAGCTCGGGGAGGTCGCCTTGGTGAGCGAGCCGACGTGGACGACGACGCCGTCGGGGTCGTCGGCGGCGAGCGGGCGGGGCAGCGGTCCGGCGTCCTCGTGCGCGAGCCGCCGCACGAAGTCGTCCTCGACGACGAACGCGCCCGCCTCCCGCGCGATGCGCAGCACCTCCGCGCGCCGGCCGGCGGCGAGGACGGCGCCGGTCGGGTTCTGGAACAGCGGCTGGCAGACGAACACCCGGGCGCCGGTCGCCCGGAACGCGTCGGCGAGCAGCTCCGGCTTCACGCCGTCCGGATCGACCGGGACCGGGACCGGTCGCAGTCCCGCCGATCGGGCGATGGCGAGCATGCCGGGGTAGGTGGGCGACTCGACGAGCACCGGCGCGCCGGGCGGGGCGAGGGCGCGCAGGGCGGTGGTGAGGGCGGCCTGGCCGCCCGCGCCGACCAGTACCTCGGCCGCGGTGACGGAGCCGCCGATGGTCCGCGCGAACCACTCGCGCAGCTCCGGCAGCCCTTCCATGGGCGGGCGTCCCCAGGCTCCGGGCCGCCGCCCGGCTCGCGCCAGGGCCGCGGCCATCGCCCGCTCCGGCTGGAGCGAGGGGTGCAGATAGCCGCCGTTGAACTCGACCACGCCGGGCGGCGGGGCGGCCAGCGACACCGTGACACCGGAGGCGTCCACGGAGCGGGGGACGAGGTCGGAGGCGCCGTCCGCGCTGAGCGCGACCTCCTGCCAGGAGGTGTCGCCGGCCGGGGTGGCGGTCGTCCGCGACGGCCGGGCCCGGAAGGCGCCCGCGCCGGGCCGGGTGACCACCAGCCCCTCGGCGGCGAGCTGCGCCAGCGCTCGCGAGACCGTCACGGGGCTCACCCGGAACCGTTCGACCAGGGCCCGGCTCGACGGGAGCTTTCCACCGGGAGAGTAGCGGTCGAACTCCCGACGTAGCTGATCCGCCAGCTCACCCACACTGCTACGCTCTTGCATGAAGACACAGAGTAGCGCTACTACCCGGCCCGCGATAGCGGTCAGCACCCCCGCCGCCGTCCCGGACATCGCGCCCCAGCCCAGTGGCCTCGGCACCCTTCTGGCCGCCCTCGGCGTCGTCGCGTTCTCCCTCACCTTCCCCGCCACCGCATGGGGACTGGAGGGCTTCGGCCCTTGGTCGCTGGTGGCCGTGCGCAGCGTCCTGGCCGCGCTGATCGCCGGCGCGTGTCTGCTCGCCCTCCGTGTGCCGCTGCCCGCACGGCGGCACTGGGCGGGGCTCGCCGTCGTGGCCGCCGGGGTCGTCGTCGGCTTCCCGCTGCTCACCACACTCGCGCTGCGGACGTCCACCACCTCGCACGCCGCCGTCGTGGTCGGCCTGCTGCCGTTGACGACCGCGCTGCTGTCCGCCCTGCGCATGGGCACCCGCCCCTCCCGCACCTTCTGGGCGGCGGCCCTGGCCGGCGCGGGCGCCGTGGTGGCGTTCACCGTGCAGCAGAGCGGCGGCGCCCTGACCACCGCCGACCTGTACCTGTTCGGGGCGCTGCTGGTGTGCGCGGCCGGCTACACCGAGGGCGGCCGGCTCGCCCGGGTCGTGCCCGGCTGGCAGGTCATCGGCTGGGCGCTGGTGTTCTGCCTGCCGCTGTCCGTCCCCGCCGCCGCCCTCGCCCTGGCCCACGAACCCGTCCGGCTGACCGCGCACAGCGTGGCCGGGCTGCTGTGGGTGGCGGCGGGCTCACAGTTCCTCGGCCTGGTCGTCTGGTACCGGGGCATGGCGGCGATCGGCATTCCCAAGGCCAGCCAGTTGCAGTTGGCCCAGCCCCTGCTCACACTGGTGTGGTCGGTGCTGCTGCTGGGCGAGCACCTTACGCCCGCCGCTCCGCTGACGGCCGCGGCCGTGCTCATCTGCATCGCCGTCACGCAGCGGGTGCGCGGCTAGATCCGAAGTACCTAGACTCGACAGAGCAGGGACTCGACGACATGTACCGCTGCTCCCGCAGACGGTGAGGAGGCCCCACAGATGCGCGCAACCACGGGCGACCAGCTTGTCCAGCACGGCAGGGTGGTCGGGCAACACGACAAGATCGGCGAGATCGTCGAAGTACTGGGCCAGGGAGGCAACCCTCCGTACCGCGTCCGCTTCGAGGACGGGCACGTGGGCGTATGTTCGCCCGGCCCCGACACGGAGATCCGCCACAGGACGGCCGAGGAAAAGCGACGGTAGGGCAGACCCGGAATCAGCGCGGGGGCTCCGCCGGCTGTTGGTAGTGGTCGGCGACCACCCGCGCCATCGCCCCGATGCGGTCCGTCTTCACGTCCGTGGCGGCGAAGAAGACATGGCCGCGCACCTCCGGGTGGGCGGCGGCCAGATCGAGATGGTCCGAGAGTTCGGCCGGGTCCTGCCATGCGGCGGGCTGCGCCGGGTCGCCCGCCCGGTACAGGGCCTCGCCGATGTAGAGCCGTGTGCGGCTGCCCTTGGCCACCTCCGCCCACCAGGGCACGAGCTTGGCATAGTCGGCGGCCGACAGGCCGATGTTCCAGTACACCTGCGGGACGACGTAGTCGAGCCAGCCCTCCCGCACCCACTTGCGGGTGTCGGCGTGGATGTCGTCGTAGGACTGCAGCGCCCGTGTGTCGGAGCCACGTGAGTCGGTGGAGGCGTTGCGCCACACCCCGAAGGGGCTGATCCCGAACTGTGTGCCGGGCCGCGTGGCCTTGATCCGGGCGGCCGTCTCCAGCACCAGTTTGTCGATGTTGTCGCGCCGCCAGGCGGCCCGGCCGGCGAAGTCGCCGCCGTAGGCGTCGTACGCGGCCTCGTCGTCGAAGGTCTGGCCGGCCACCGGGTACGGGTAGAAGTAGTCGTCGAAGTGCACGGCGTCCACCGGGTACTTCTTCACCGCGTCGAGGATCGCGTCCTCGACGAAGGCGCGGACCTCGGGCAGGCCGGGGTTGTAGTAGAGCTTCCCGCCGAACGGCACCACCCAGTCCGGGTGCCTGCGCGCGGGGTGGGAGGCGGCCAGCTTCGTGGGGTCGTCGTGGGTCGCGACCCGGTACGGGTTGAACCAGGCGTGCAGTTGCAGGCCGCGCGCGTGGGCCTCAGTGACGGCCGTGCCCAGCGGGTCCCAGCCCGGCGCCTTGCCCTGGGTGCCGGTGAGGACCTGCGACCACGGCTCGTACGGCGAGGGCCACAGCGCGTCGGCCGTCGGCCGCACCTGGAGGACGACCGTGTTGAGCCGCCTGCGCACCGCCAGGTCGAGCCAGGCGATCAGCTCCGCGCGCTGCGCGGCGGCGGTCAGTCCGGTGCGGGACGGCCAGTCGCGGTTGGTGACGGTCGCCAGCCACATCCCGCGCATCTCGGCCGTCGCCCGGCGCTCCCCCTCGACCGTGGCCGTCCCCCGCCTCTCCCCCACGGGAGCGGCAGCCGCACCCGTCGTGGTGAACGCCGACAGCGCTGCCAGCGCGAACGCCCGCCGGGTCAGTCGCCCCATCACACACATCCCCACATACTCCGCGGATCCGTTCGGTCACGGATCGTTTCCGGCCCCAGCATGCCCCCACCCCGGCGATCGATCATCGATACTTGCTAGTAACGTGCACGTTCGGAGCAGGCCGACCGGACCGACCGGAACCCGGCAGACCTGTCACAGCAATCAGAGACAGTGCGGCGAAAGGGACGATGTGACGGGCACCCCAGCGGGAGACATCTCACGGGTCGGCGTGGTGGGCTGCGGCCAGATGGGGGCGGGCATCGCCGAGGTCTGCGCCCGCGCCGGACTCGACGTCATGGTCGCCGAGACCACCGGCGAAGCCCTGGAGATCGGCCGCACCCGGCTGTACAACTCCCTGGCCAAGGCCGCCGAGCGCGGCAAGATCTCCGAGGAGGAGCGGGACGCGACGCTTGCGCGCCTCAGCTTCACCACGGACCTCGGCGAGTTCGCCGACCGCGATCTGGTCGTCGAGGCCGTCGTCGAGAACGAGCAGGTCAAGACCGAGATCTTCCAGGTCCTCGACCAGGTGGTGACCCGCCCTGACGCGATCCTCGCCTCCAACACCTCCTCCATCCCGCTGGTGAAGCTGGCGGTCGCCACCTCGCGGCCCGACCAGGTCGTCGGCATCCACTTCTTCAACCCCGCCCCGGTGCAGAAGCTCGTCGAGCTGATCCCGGCGCTGACCACCTCCGAGGGCACGCTCGGCCGCGCCCAGCTGTTCGCCGAGAAGCTGCTGGGCAAGCACGCGATCCGCGCGCAGGACCGCTCCGGCTTCGTCGTCAACGCGCTGCTGATCCCCTACCTGCTCTCCGCGATCCGGATGTTCGAGACGGGCATCGCCAGCCGCGAGGACATCGACAACGGCATGGAGATGGGCTGCGCCCACCCGATGGGCCCGCTGAAGCTGTCCGACCTGATCGGCCTGGACACGGTCGCCTCGGTCGCGCAGAGCATGTACGACGAGTACAAGGAGCCGCTGTACGCCGCTCCCCCGCTGCTCCAGCGCATGGTGGACGCGGGCCGGCTGGGCCGCAAGACCGGCTCGGGCTTCTACACGTACTGATGACCCACCGTGTTCGTTACGGGCCCGGCGCTCTTCGGAGTGCCGGGCCCGCGGCATTCACACACCGTGTGCGGGACGGGCCCGCATATGCCCCACGCACACGCTCCCCGTCGGCCCACCAGGCGAGTTGACTCATCATGCCCATGCAAGGGGTGTGAGACGACTACGGAAAGGAGCGGACACGTGACCGCCGATCCCGAGCATCCCGTCGTCCATGGAGAACTCGCAGAGTTACGGCGCCGGATCGACGTGGCGTACGCCCGCGTCGAGGGCGGGCTGGCCCTGCTGACGCACCGCACCGAGGAGTCCGCCAAGGAGATCGACGAACTGAGCACCCGTATCGTGACGTTGGAGCACGCGCGCTGGCCGCTGCCGGCCATCGCCGCTCTCACCGCCGTCGGCGCACTGATCGTGACGGTCTGGCAGACGCTGGCCCGCTAGGGCCTGTCCGGCCCTGACCCTCAGCGAGCCTCAGGTGGTGCAGCAGCATCAACGCGGCCGCCATGTTGGCGGCCGGGACCTCCCCCCGGGCGACCAGGTCGGGAACGAGCTTGAGGGGAACCCACTCCCGGCGGTCCGACTCGAAGTCGTCCACCGGGTGTCCCACGTACTCGCCCTCGTCCGACCAGTAGATGTGGTGGACCGCGTCGGTGAGCCCGTTGGACGGCTCCACGCTCATCAGGTGGTGCAGCGGCCCCGGTCGCCAGCCGGTCTCCTCCTCGAGTTCCCGGGCGGCCGCGCGGGCGATGTCCTCGCCGTCCTCGACCACGCCCGCCGCGAGCTCCCACCCCCAGCTGTCGGTGATGAAGCGGTGGCGCCACAGCAGCAGGACCTCGTTGGCCTGGTTCACGACCGTCGCCACCGCGACGGGCCTCAGCCGTATGAGGAAATGGTCGAGATGCCGGCCGTCCGGCAGCTCCACATCTGCCAGGTTGACGCTGAACCAGCGGTTTTCATACACAGTCTGTTCGTTCTGTTTCGTCCACTGCACGGTTCTGCCACCTTCCGTCGAGTGAGTGGCAATATCGCAGCAGGAACTGTGCAGCGTCGGCGGAGACGCCGGTGTTGGTGTCTGTCGTCGGATACCCCGTGACGCCCCGCCTACAGCGGTACGCGCAGGGCCCCGTCGATGAGTTCGGCGGCCTCGGCGGTGCCCGCGCAACCGCTGCGCGCCAGCTGTTCGCGCACCGCCCGGAGTCTGTCGCGCAGGCGCTGGGACTCCATTCCCCGCGCCTGTTCGGCCATCCGCACCGCCGTGACCACGGCCTTGTCGGTGTTGCCCTGGCGCAGTTCGATCGTGCTGAGCATGGCGAGCCGGTGCACCCGCCCCCGGTCGTGCGCCGGGTTGTCGACGGCCGCCGCGGCATGCTCGGCGGCGGCCGCGAGGTCGCCGAGGCTGAGCAGCGCCTCCGCCACCTGGACGTTGACCAGGCCCGGCTGGACATAGCCGGTCTCGTCGGGCTCGTGTCCGCGCCGGATGCGTTCGGCGGCCGTCTCCGCCCGCCGGATGCATGACAGGGCGCTCGTGCCGTCGCCGAGGTGGGCGTACGCCTTGGCCTGCATCGCGTACAGGTCGGAGGCGAGGGCGGGCGTGATGTGCTTTCCCGCGGCCCGCAACGCGGCCTCCGCGAAGGCGACGGCCTGCCGGTACTCCCGCATGAACAGCGACTGGTTGACGAGGAGGGCGATGACGTACGCCCCAAGTCCCCGGTCCCCACTGGCCTTTGCCAGCCGCAGCGCCTGGTGGAAGTACCGCTGGGCGAGGCCGTGCGCGTCGGAGTCGTACGCGCAGATCCCGGCGACGGCGACCAACCCGCCGGTGGACCGGTGCAGTTGACGGCCCGTCTCGTCGGTGTAGCTCCCCCTCAGTAACGGGGCGGCCTCCGCGTTCAGGAAGCCGACGATCCGGCTGCGGGTCGCGATGCCGCCGGCCTTGCGGTACATCTGCTCGTAGTGGGTGCGGGCGGCACGCAGCATCTCGATGTCGGCGGAGGTGACGCGATGCCGGCCGCCGCGGGAGACGTCCACGTCCTCCGGCGGGTTCTCCCACTCCCACACCGGCATCACGGCCGGCGTGCCGGTGACGGCGGGCGCGCCCAGGATGTGCGGGCGCTGCTGCTCGTCGGAGCGCCACAGGGCGGTGGCCCGCTCGACGAACCCGGAGAGCGAGGTGCCGTGCGGGGTGGACGGCTCGCCCGGCACGCCGAGGCCGATGTCGTCCAGGGTGACCGGCCGGTGCAGACGCGTGGCGAGCACCTCGCAGATCAGGTCGGGCACCTGGCCCCTCGGCCGCTGGCCCTTCAGCCACCGGGCCACCGCCGTGTGCTCGTACCGCAGGGCGAGTCCGCGCGCCCGTCCGGCCTGGTTGACGTGGGCGGCGAGGCCCGCGTGCGAGATGCCCGCCTCGTCCAGGATCGCGTCGAGCAGAGTGTTGGGCTGCATGGGTGGCCCCCCGGTACCTCGGTGCCGTCAGAGTAGTGGCTCCGTCTTCACACGGGGTGTGAACGGAGTACGCGCATTCGCAGGGTGTGCGCGCTGTCGCGGAGCGTTTCCGGCCGGTTGACTGGAATGCCTCGCAAGAGGTTCGCCGGGCCGTCGGCTCCCCCTCATAAAGCGGCGGTCCGGCGTTGCGGCAACGGTCACAGGTGAGGTGTCGGCTGCGGGTCGTGGGTGGTTCGCCCACGCCCTTGGGTACTCCGGCACCGTCCGTTCTGTGGTGCCAGCAGGGGGACGTCGTGGGTCGGTCTGGCCGCCGTGTGACGGAGAAGTGCCGTCGGTACCGCCCGCAGGATCGGCTGGGCCGTGACCGGGTGATCCCGTATGGCCTTTTTCGTAGGTGATCGCCAGAGCGCCCCAGGCCATGGGCAACCCCAGTGAGAGGGCCCGCCGCAACGGCCGCCTGATGCCGAACACGGTCGTTGGCCCGCCGTCCAAGGCCACACAGCACAGATCGGACCGGCCCCGAAAGGCCGGTCCGATCTGTCGAGCCTCAGCTCCCCCCACGCCTAGCCGCGAAGAACAGCCCCGGTCCGCTCGCCCGCAAGAGCAACAGCGGCATCCCGCGCCGCCGAAGCCTCGTCGACGGTCAGCGTCCGGTCCCCCGCGCGGAAGCGCAACGCGTACGCCAGCGACTTCCGCCCGTCACCGAGCTGCTCCGCGTTCTCATACACGTCGAACAGCCGGATCCCCTCCAGCAGTTCACCCGCACCCTCGCGCAGCGCGGCCTCGACCTCGGCGTGCGGCACGAACTGGTCCACGACGAGGGCGACGTCCTGCGTGGCGACGGGGAAGGTGGAGATGCTCGGCGCCTGCGGGGTGTCGTCACCGACCGCCTCCAGGACGTCCAGGTTCAGCTCCATCGCGGAGGTCCGCGCGGGCAGCCCCAGCGCCTTCAGCACCCGCGGGTGCAGCTCACCGGCATGGCCGACGACCCGCTCCGCGCCGCCGACGACAACGACCAGTTCGGCGCAGCGACCCGGGTGCCACGGCCCGTACTGACCCTTGCGGACGATCAGCTCGGCGCCGGCCTCACGGGCGACGGCGCGCGCCGACTCGATCGCGTCGGCCCAGTCCGCCGGACGGCCCTTGCCCCACCAGCCGGCCTGCTCGCGGGCGCCCGCGAGGACGGCGGCGACATGGCGCGGCTGCTCGGGGAGCACGGCGTCGAGCGACGCCAGCTCCTCGTCGGTGGGACGGCGGTCGACGGACAGATGACCGGCGACGCCCTGCTCCTCGCGCGGGAGGAAGACCAGCCCCGTCTCGAACAGCGCCAGGTCGTGGCTGCCCCGCCCGTCGTTGCGCCGCAGGGCACCGAGCAGGCCCGGCAGCAGCGACGTACGGAGCGCGGGCTCCTCGTCGTTGAGCGGGTTGGTCAGCTTGACGACGCGGCGGGCCGGGTCGTCGGCGCCCAGACCGAGCTGGTCGAAGACCTGCTCGCTGATGAACGGGTAGTTCGGCGCCTCGACGTATCCGGCACCGGCCAGGGCGCGGCCGACGCGACGGTGCAGGCGCTGGCGGTGGGTGAGGCCCCGGCCCGAGGGGAGCTTGGGCAGCGTGGAGGGCAGGTTCTCGTAGCCCTCCAGCCGGATGACCTCCTCCGCGAGGTCGTTGACCTCGACGAGGTCGGGCCGCCAGGACGGGACGGTGACGATGAGCTCGTCCTGCCCGTACACGTCGCAGCCGATCTCCTGGAGGCGGCGGACGACGATCTCCCGGCCGTACTCCACGCCCGCGACCTTGTCCGGGTGGTCGGCCGGGACACTGATCGTGTGCGGGGCGGACGGGGCGATGATCTCCGTGACGCCCGCGTCGGCCGTACCGCCCGCGAGCAGCACCAGCAGGTCGACCGTGCGCTGCGCGGCGGCCGCGGCGGCGGCCGGGTCGACACCGCGCTCGAAGCGGCGGGACGCCTCCGAGGACAGCTTGTGGCGACGGGCCGTACGCGCGATCGACACCGCGTTGAAGTGCGCGGCCTCGATGACCACGTCCGTCGTGGAGTTCCCGCCGTTCTCGGCGGCATCGTGGTCGGCGATCTCGGTGTTGGCGCCGCCCATGACGCCCGCGAGGCCGATCGGACCGCGGTCGTCGGTGATGACGAGGTCCTCGGCGTGCAGCTTGCGAGTCGCCCCGTCAAGGGTGACGATCTGCTCGCCCTCCCCGGCCCGGCGCACGCCGATGGTGCCCTGGACCAGGCTGCGGTCGTAGGCGTGCAGCGGCTGGCCGAGCTCCATCATCACGTAGTTGGTGATGTCGACGGCGAGCGAGATCGGGCGCATGCCGACCTTCTGCAGCCGGCGCTTCAGCCAGATCGGGGAGCGCGCCTCGGGGCTCAGACCGGTGACGGTGCGGGCGGTGAAGCGGTCGCAGCCCATCGGGTCCGAGACCTGCACCGGGTAGCCGAAGGCGTTCGGCGCCGGTACGTCGATCAGGGCGGGGTCGCGCAGCGGCAGGCCGTAGGCGATGGCGGTCTCGCGGGCGACGCCGCGGATGGACAGGCAGTCGCCGCGGTTGGCGGTGACGGCGATGTCCAGGACCTCGTCGACCAGTTCGAGCAGCTCGATGGCGTCCTTGCCGACCTCGGTCTCCGGCGGCAGCACGATGATGCCGTGGCTGCCGTCGTCGCCCATGCCCAGCTCGTCGCCGGAGCAGATCATGCCGTGGGACGTCTTGCCGTACGTCTTGCGCGCGGCGATGGCGAAGTTGCCGGGGAGGACCGCGCCCGGGAGCACGACCACGACCTTGTCGCCGACGGCGAAGTTGCGGGCGCCGCAGACGATCTCCTGCGGCTCACCGGTGCCGTTGGCGGTGCCGACGTCGACCGTGCAGAAGCGGATCGGCTTCTTGAAGCCCTCCAGCTCCTCGATGGTCAGCACCTGCCCGACGACCAGCGGGCCCTTGAGGTCGGCGCCGAGCTGCTCGACGGTCTCGACCTCGAGGCCTGCGGAAACGAGCTTGGCCTGCACGTCACGGCCGGTCTCGGTGGCCGGCAGGTCGACGTACTCCCGCAGCCAGGAAAGCGGGATCCGCATCAGATCTCCATCCCGAACGGCCGAGTGAACCGGACGTCACCCTCGACCATGTCTCGCATGTCTTCGACGTTGTGGCGGAACATCAGCATCCGCTCGATGCCGAACCCGAAGGCGAACCCGCTGTACTTCTCCGGGTCGACGCCGCAGGCGGCCAGCACCTTGGGGTTGACCATGCCGCAGCCGCCGAGCTCGATCCAGCCCTCGCTGGAGCAGGTGCGGCAGGGGCGGTCGGGGTTGCCGACGGACTCGCCGCGGCAGACGTAGCACACCATGTCCATCTCGGCGGACGGCTCGGTAAAGGGGAAGAAGTTCGGCCGCAGCCGCGTCTTCATGCCCTCGCCGAACAGCGACTGGACCATGTGGTCCAGGGTGCCCTTGAGGTCGGCCATGGTCAGGCCCTCGTCCACGGCGAGCAGCTCGACCTGGTGGAAGACCGGGGTGTGCGTGGCGTCCAGCTCGTCCGTGCGGTAGACGCGGCCGGGGCAGATCACGTACACCGGCAGCTCACGGCCGAGCAGCGAGCGGATCTGGACGGGCGAGGTGTGGGTGCGCAGCACGACGCCGGACTCGGTGCCGCCCTCGGGGCCCTGCACGAAGAAGGTGTCGGCCTCGCCACGGGCCGGGTGGTCCGGGCCGATGTTGAGGGCGTCGAAGTTGAACCACTCGGCCTCGACCTGCGGGCCCTCGGCCACCTCGTAGCCCATGGCCACGAAGACGTCCTCGATGCGCTCCGACAGTGTGGTGAGCGGGTGGCGGGCGCCGGCGGGCACGCGGTCGTGGGGCAGTGTGACGTCCACCGCCTCCTCGACCAGCACGCGCTGGTCCCGCTCGGCCTCCAGCTCCTCCTGGCGGACGGCGAGGGCCTTGTTCACGGCGCCCCGGGCCTGGCCGACGAGCTTGCCGGCGGCGGCCTTGGCGTGCGGGGGCAGGGCGCCGATCTCGCGGTTGGCGAGGGCCAGCGGCGAGGCGCCGCCCGTGTGGGCGACCTTGGCCTCCTGGAGCGCGTCGAGGGAGTCCGCGGCGGCGAAGGCGGCGAGCGCCTCGTCCCGCATGCGCTCGATCTCTTCCGGTTTCAAGGCCTCGACCTCTACCGGGTCGTACGACTTATTCGGTGCCGACATCTCTTCCCGTGCTTCCGATTGTCCCCCAGCTACCGCTGGGAGGTGCCCCCGGGCTGAAGGTCCCCGTCACCGACTCACGCAGAGGTCAGAGGGCCGTCCATGGGACACAAAGGTGCCAAAGGCCGAGTCTAACGGGGTGGAGGTATACGCATGCGCCCGCGGGCTGCCCGGGCGGCTCTCAGGCGAGATACGCCGGGGCCGCCACGGGCAACGTAAATCGGAACTCGGCGCCGCCGCCGGGGGCGCGTCCGACCGTGATGGTGCCGCCGTGGGCTTCGACGATGCCCTTGACGATGTACAGCCCGAGGCCCGTGCCGCCGCGCTTGCTGCCCCGCCAGAAGCGGGTGAAGACGCGGTTCATGGACTCCTCCGGGATGCCTGCGCCCTCGTCGCTCACGGTGACCGACGTGCCGGTGTCCTCCCCTTCCCGGGGGGACGCGGTGGGCGTGATGTCGATCGTGACAGTTCCCTCGCCGTGGCGCACCGCATTTTCGATGAGGTTGCTCAGCACCTGGTCGACCTTGTCGGGGTCGGCCCACAGCGCGGGCAGCGGCTGTTCGAGACGCAGCAGGAACCGGTCGGCGGGCTGTCCGGCGGCGACGTAGGCCTGGATGTGCCGTCCCACGGCCGCGCCCATGTCGACGGGCTGGCGTCGTACTTCCAGCCTTCCGCTGTCGATCCGCGAAATGTCCAGCAGCTCGGCGATGAGACGGGTGACCCGGTCCGCGTCGGCGTCGACGGTCTCCAGCATCAGCCGCTTCTGGTCGTCGGTGAACCGCGACCACTTGGCGAGCAGGGTCGCGGTGAAGCCCTTGACGGACGTGAGCGGCGAGCGCAGTTCGTGGGCGACGGTGGCGATCAGCTCGGCGTGGCTGCGCTCGGTGCGGCGGCGGGCCTCGGTGTCGCGGATCGAGACGACGACCCGGCGGACGGGCCCGGTGGGTTCGGTCCGGACGTACCGGACGGTGACGAGCACCTCGCGCCCGCCCGGCAGCAGCAGGTTGCGCTCGGGCTGGCCGACGCGGATGGCGAGGCCGCCGTAGGGGTCGGTCAGCTGCCACCAGCGGCGGCCTTCGAGGTCCTCTAATGGCAGGGCCTTCTCGAGGCGCTGTCCGAGGGCGTGCGCGGCGGGGACCGCGGTGATGCGCTGGGCGGCGGCGTTGAAGCAGATCACGTGCCCGTGCTCGTCGGCGACGACCAGCCCGTCGGGCAGGTCGTCGGGGTCGATACCGAGTCCTGCGAGGTCACCGGCCTGCCGGGGCGTGGGCGGCACGGCCTGTGCATCCCGTGTACTGCTCATGCCGACGCTCATTCCCCGTACCCCACCTCTCAGACGACTGAGGGGCCCCCGAACTGGTCACCCTACTAGCTCTCGGTGACGGATCGGCACCCTCCGGAGGCGCGCTGTGCACGGGCCGATGCATAGAGACATACGGCGGCCGCGGTCGCGAGGTTCAGGCTCTCGGCCTTCCCGTGGATCGGAACCCGTACGACGGCGTCGGCGAGGTTCCGTGTCTCCTCCGGGAGCCCCCAGGCCTCGTTGCCGAACACCCAGGCGGTGGGGCCGCCCATGGTCCCCTTGTCGAGCTCGTCGTCGAGGTCGTCGTCCCCCGCGCCGTCGGCGGCGAGGATCCGCACCCCGGCCGCCTTCAGCCCGGCCACGGCCTGCTCGACGGGCACCCCGACGGCGACGGGCAGATGGAACAGCGACCCGACGGAGGCGCGGACGGCCTTGGGGTTGTACAGATCGACGGAGGCGTCGGTCAGGACGACGGCCTCGGCGCCGACGGCGTCGGCGCAGCGCAGGACGGTGCCGGCGTTGCCGGGGTCACGTACGTGGGCCAGCACGGCGACGAGCTTCGGCCGGGCGGCGAGGATCTCCTCGAAGGGCGTGTCCAGGAACCGGCAGATCCCCACGAGCCCCTGCGGGGTGACGGTGGTGGAGATGTCCTCGATGACCTGCTCGTCGGCGAGGTGCACCCGGGCGCCCGCGGTGCGGGCCTCGCCGATGATGTCGGCGTACCGCTCGGCGGCCTCGACGGTGGCGAACAGCTCCACGAGCGTCGCGTCGCCGTCGGCCCGGTGCGCGGCCGCCTCCCGCACGGCCTGCGGCCCCTCCGCGAGAAACAGCCGCTCCTTGCCCCGGAAGTTCCGCTTGGCCAGCCGCCGGGCGGCGGAGACGCGGGGGGAGCGCGGGGAGATCAGCTCGGGGGTGGCGGAGGGCATGAGCGGTTCACTTTCACCAGTCACTCGGGTACGGACACAACAGGACCCGCAGGCTTCTTCAGCCTGCGGGTCCTTCCGTCACGTCGGCCTAGAGCCGGCGCGGCGTCACGCGGCCTTCGGCGCGTTCACGTCCGCCGGGAGGGCCTTCTGCGCGACCTCGACCAGCGCGGCGAACGCGGTGGCGTCGTTCACGGCCAGCTCGGCCAGGATCTTGCGGTCGACCTCGACGTTCGCCGCCTTCAGACCCTGGATGAAGCGGTTGTAGGTGATGCCGTTGGCGCGGGCAGCGGCGTTGATGCGCTGGATCCACAGCTGACGGAAGTCGCCCTTGCGCTTCTTGCGGTCGTTGTAGTTGTAGACCAGCGAGTGGGTGACCTGCTCCTTGGCCTTGCGGTACAGGCGCGAACGCTGACCGCGGTAGCCGGAGGCCGCCTCGAGGATCGCCCGGCGCTTCTTGTGGGCGTTGACTGCCCGCTTGACGCGTGCCACTTTTTAACTCCTTGTAGCGGGGCCGTGGTTGTCGTCACACGGCCCGGAATCGATGGGGTCCCGGTCCAGACGTACGGCGCGCGGTGATCAAGGGATCAGGCGCCGCCGCGTCACTTGCCGAGAAGCTTCTTGATCTTCGCGGCGTCGCCCGGGGCCATCTCGGCGTTGCCGGTGAGGCGACGCGTCACGCGGGACGACTTGTGCTCGAGCAGGTGGCGCTTGCCGGCGCGCTCACGGAGCACCTTGCCGGAGCCGGTGATCTTGAAGCGCTTGCTGGCACCGCTGTGCGACTTGTTCTTCGGCATAGCGCCGTTCTCTCCTCGTCGGTGGCGTTCCGGTGCCCGGTCGTGAAACCGGGCACGGTGGAACGTCGCTTGTATCGGTTGGGTCCGTGGGACTGACGTCCCTCGGATCACGCGTCGGCGGAAGCCTCGGCAGGGGCCTCGGCGTCGACCTCGGCCTCGGCCTCGGCGTGCACGGCGTCGGGGTCCGCGGCGTTCTGCGAACGGCCCGGGTTGGCCTTCGCCTCGGCCTTGCGGGCCTCCTGCGCCTGACGGGCCTCGGCCATCGCCTCGGTCTTCTTCTTGTGCGGACCGAGAACCATGATCATGTTTCGGCCGTCCTGCTTCGGGTTCGACTCGATGAACCCGAGGTCCTGGACGTCCTCCGCGAGACGCTGCAGCAGCCGGTAGCCCAGCTCGGGCCGGGACTGCTCACGACCGCGGAACATGATCGTGATCTTGACCTTGTCGCCCTGCTTGAGGAACCGAACGACGTGACCCTTCTTGGTGTCATAGTCGTGCGGGTCGATCTTCGGCCGGAGCTTCATCTCCTTGATGACCGTGTGCGCCTGGTTCTTGCGCGCCTCACGGGCCTTCATGGCCGACTCGTACTTGAACTTCCCGTAGTCCATGAGCTTGCAGACCGGCGGGCGGGCGTTCGCCGCGACCTCGACCAGGTCCAGGTCGTACTCCTGCGCAAGCTCCAGTGCCTTGGCCAGGGGGACGATGCCCACCTGCTCGCCACTGGGACCGACAAGTCGCACCTCGGGAACGCGAATCCGGTCGTTGATGCGGGGCTCGGCGCTGATGGATCCTCCTCGGTAGCACCACGCGGCGGTCTGGCGGACGGCCGCGTAACGTCTGTGTTCGTTAGACCTGTTAACCACGCCGAAGCACAAAAAATGCCCCGAACGATCACATGCGGGGCTCCAAGCACTACCGGAGCACCGTCGCGAGGATCGCGGGGCGCACTACCGGGCGACTCCATCGTCCGTACGGAACGATGGTGGCCGCCTGACCGGGGTGACCCGCCGTCCGCGAGGACAGTCGGGTGGGAGCTCGGAGACTCCACTTGTGGGCCGGGTCCGCCATGCTGGGACGCACGCGTGTCCGACCGGTCGTTACACGAGACTAGCAGCCCGCGCCAGGAACGGCGAATCGAGCCTCGGTACGGGGCCTGTCCACCCTGCGCCTATCGTGTCCTGCATGAGTGAGACCTCCCCCGCCGGCTCCGCCGAGACCCCCGGCGCCACCGGCGCCCCCGACTTCGACGAGATGACCCGCGACATCGCCGAGGTCCCCGCCGTCGAGGTGATCGTGACGGTCGCCGTCAACCTGATGAGCGCGGCGGCAGTGAAGCTCGGGCTGACCGAGGAGGGCGACAAGTACAAGGACCTGGACGAGGCCCGCAAGCTGGTCACCGCCCTCGCCGGGCTGCTGGACGCGAGCGCGACCGAGATCAGCTCCTTCCACGCGGCCCCCCTGCGCGACGGCCTCAAGTCGCTCCAGCTCGCGTTCCGCGAGGCGTCGCTCGTCCCGGACGAGCCGGGCCAGGGGCCGGGCGAGAAGTACACGGGCCCGATCTACGGCTGACCCGGCTCTCCCGCCCGTCAGCTCTTCACGTACAGGGGCTCGCCCGGAGGCGTCGTCCCGGCCGGCAGCAGTGCCAGGTCGAGACCGCGCACCAGGCGGGCCCTCAGTGTTTCGTCGGCGGCGAGACGCCGGGCCACGGCCCGGGCGGCCTCGGCGGGGACGGCGGCCGGGTCGAGGACGAGGGCGAGGGTGCCGTCGGCCTGCCCGGGCCCGAGGTGGGCGCTGAGGACATCCGGTTCGGCGGCCACCGCGGCCCGTACCGCCGCCACCACCGCCGGATCGGCGAGCGGGTCGGTCGTCGTACGGCCCTCGGCGAGCGCCAGCAGAGCCGGTCCGGTCAGTTCGAAGGCCACCGGTCCGGCGAGGTCGAGGACGACCGTGTCCGCCTTCTCGTGCGCGGCGGCCTGCAGCGCCTGGTGCAGGGGGACGGCGACCGGGCGGGCCTCGGGGTCCCAGCGGGCGAGCGAGTCGGTGGACGTGAAGGCGGGCAGCGCGGTGCGGCCGCCGGCCTTCAGGGTGGGGACGGCCATGTCGCTGGTCTTCTCGCGGCGCAAGCCGTTCTCGTCCTCCTCCACCTCGCCCAGCACGGCCACCACCGGAACGAGGAGCCGGGCGCCCTTGAGGGCCGCCAGGACCGGGCCGACGGCGGTGCGGTCCTCGGCCCATGCGGCGAGCGCCGCGCTCAGCCGGGGGTCGGCGGAGCCGTCGTCGTCGGAGAAGCCGGAGTCGGGAATGTTCTTGTTCGCCACGGTCGTCGACCTTATCGGGGGGATGCTGCTGGGCTTGTGCGGGGCCCGAAACGCGCTGGTGACGCCTTTCACGGGATTCTCAGGCTCCCCTGACACACCATTAACGGCCGTCTAACGGCCCGCACAGTCGCCGCCCCGAACATCTCGGGCATGGAGTCTTCCAGAGCACGTCGCAACCGCCGCGCTCGCCCCTCCCGGCGCCGTCCGCTCCTGCACATCGCGCTCGCCACGGTCGCCGTCCTGGGGGCGACGGCGGGCGGCACCGTTTATGTGAAGGCACAGGCGCACTCGGGTGCGGGAGCCGTATCGTCGTCCTCTCCTGCGCCGTCGGCCTCCGCCTCGGCGTCCGGGTCGGTGAACGGGGAGGTGTCGGTGGAGACCGTGGCAGCACCCGAGACGGACCACGACGCGCTGCTGGCGTCGGCGATGAAGTCGGTGACCGTTCCGGGCGAGGCGGCCGTGTCCGTGGCCGTGCTCGACGTGGACTCCGGTGGCGGTGCCACGTACGGCGAGGGCGCCTTCGACACGGCGAGCATCGTCAAGGTGGACATCCTGGCGACGCTGCTGCTCCAGGCCCAGGACGCGGACCGCCGTCTCACGGCGGCCGAGAAGTCGTACGCCACCGCGATGATCGAGAACAGCGACAACGACTCGGCGTCGGCGCTGTGGCGCACCATCGGGAAGGCCGAGGGTCTGGACGCCGCGAACGAGCGGTTCGGGCTGACGGACACCGAGGGCGGCGACGACATGCTGTGGGGACTGACCCAGACCACGGCCGCCGACCAGCTCACCCTGCTCCAGCAGGTGTTCGGGAACGACTCGGAGCTGAGCGAGGCGTCGCGGACGTACCTCCAGGGGCTGATGGCTCAGATAGCCGTCGACCAGCACTGGGGGGTCTCGGCCGCGGCCGAGGGGTCCTCGTGGGCGCTGAAGAACGGCTGGCTGGCGCGCAGCACGACGGGGCTGTGGGACATCAACAGCATCGGGCGGGTGACCGTCGACGGCCACGACTACCTGGTGGCCGTGCTGTCGAACGGCAACGCGACGCAGGCGGAGGGGATCTCGCTGGTCGAGGCGGCGGCCGAGGCGGCGGTGTCGGCGTTCACCGACGGCGGCGGCTCGGCGTCGGTGACGGCAGCGGCGTCCAGGTCGGCTTCGTCGTCCGCGACCGAGTAGCGGCGCGCCGGCGCTGGTGCCGTGGCGGGCGACGTCCGCCCGTCGAGACACCCGGCAGGCTCCCCCACTGCCCTCAAAGGCGTGGGAGGTGCCCCCACTCGCCGCACCGGCCGAAGACCCACGTACGTCCACTACGAGGGCCTTCGGCCGGGGCCCCCAGAGCACGCACCGGACGCCGCTCCTTCACGGGCAAACGGTGCCCGCCACGGCGCTAGAAAACCTCGTACGCCTCGCGTGTGTCGCGCGCCTCGTGCGGGTCGCGCTCGCGGCGGCCGCGCCACAGGACGACCGCCGTCGCCAGCAGCACTCCCCCGGCGCCGCCCGCGAGCAGTCCCGCCCAGCTCGACGTGTCGTCGTCCGTCCTCGCCTTGTCCGGGCCGGGGCCGAAGTACCGCTCTCCGGAGGCCGCGGACTGCAGGTCCTCCGGCTTGAGGGCGGCGGCGGCCTTGATCGCGGCGGCCGGGTCGATGAAGCCGTAGCCGCGGGAGTCGTCGCGGCCCCCGGTGGGGGCGTTGCGGGCGGTGTCCTCCAGGAGCTTCTTGATCTGCGCGGGCGTCAGGCCGGGGTGGGCGGCCTTGACGAGCGCCACGGCCCCCGAGACGAAGGCGGAAGCGGCGGACGTCCCCCAGCCCTGGTAGTACTTGTGGTCCGGGTCGGCGATGACGACGTCGACGCCGGGCGCGCTGACCGTGGCGTACCAGCGGCGGGTGGAGAACGAGGCCCGGGTGCCGTAGCGGTCGACGGCGGTCGCGGCGATGACGCCCGGGTAGGCGGCCGGGTAGGAGATGTGGTCGCCCTTGTCGCCGCCGTTGCCGGCCGAGGCGACGACGACCGAACCCTTCTTCAGCGCGTACTGGACGGCCTCGTCCTCGGCGGGCTCGGGGTGGGCGGAGGCGGAGTCGTCGCCGAGGGAGAGGTTGATGACGTCGGCGCCCTGGTCGGCGGCCCAGCGGATGCCTTCGGCGAGGGCGTTGCCGCGGGTGTTGCGGGCCTTGGTGCGCTGCGGGTCGCCGTCCTCCAGGATCACGCGGACGGGGAGGATCTTCGCCTCCGGGGCGATCCCGAGGACGCCGTCGGCGTTGCCGGAGCCGTGTCCGTGACCGGCGATGATGCCGGCCATCGCGGTGCCGTGGCGGGCCCAGGCGCGGTCTCCGGGCGCTGCCCCGAAGCCGACCATGTCCTTGCCGGCGAGGACGTTTCCGGCGAGGTCGGGGTGGTCGGCCTCGACGCCCGTGTCCAGGACGGCGACGGTGATGCCCTTGCCCTTGGTGGTCTGCCAGGCCGCCTGCGTGTGCAGCGCGTCCAGGGCCCACTGCTGGCCGCGGATGCTGTCGGCGTAGGCGGTGGCGGGCGGGACGAGGGCGACGGTGGCGGCGAGGAGGCAGCACAGGAGCCCGGCCCTGCGGGTCGCACGCGCCGCTCGACCCATCCGGCCCGTCCGGTTCGCCCGGTTCGTCCGGGTGCTCATGAGGGCTGCTCCGAGGGCGTGACGGCGGTCTTGCGCAGGCCGCGCTCGATGCGGTCGGCGAGCCCCTGGGCCTCGTTGCCGAGGCCGGCCTGGGCGGGGGCCGCGGTGGCGCCGGTCGCGGTGGCCTCCGGGGCGGGCTGCGGGGTGTCGACGGTACGTCCGTCGGCCCAGCCGGAGACGGCGTAGACGACGACGGGTGCGTCGGTGAGGACGGAGACCGTCCACGCGGCACGCTGCTTGTCGCCGAAGGCGGCGGCGACGGTGTCCTTCGCGGCGTACGGGCGGGGCATCAGGTCCGTCCGCTTGGTCAGGCCTTCCTTCGCGAAGCGGCCGTCGAGCGAGCGCATGGCGGCGGCGTCGGCCTTGGTGAACAGCAGGCCGACGGTGGTCACGTAGCTCTGGGTGGCGTCGGTGTAGGTGGCGCGCAGGAGCCGTGCGCAGCCGACGGGGTCGAGGACCTGCCGGAGCAGCGGGTCGAAGGCGTCGGCGCAGTTGCTGTCCGGGGCGACGGCGATCCGCGTCCAGGTCCGGTCGGCGCCGCCCGGCCCGGCGCCCTGTCCGTCGACCGTGGGCGGGAACAGCTGATCGACGGGCACGTTGTGCCACAGGCCGCCGGCGGTGACGTAGGTGCTGCGCTCAGCGCTGTCCCCCGAGTCCCCGACGAGCCAACTGCCGGTGACGGCACCGCCGATGAGTCCCAGTCCGAGGACGACACAGGCGGCGGCCGCGGCGGTGCGTCCCCGTCTGCCGAAGACCCGGGGGGTGTCGCCGTACCCCTCCGGCCGCGCGAACGTCACCACGGGGCGCGTGGCGCCGAGGGTGCCGCCCGGGGTCATGGGGGCGCTCCAGGAGAGGGCCGGATCGGGTCCGCTCGGCACGTCCGGGGCGATGTCGGGTCGCCTCGGGGCCTCCGGCACGGGGGGCGCGGGGGCCATGGGGGGCACGGTCGGCACGGCCGGCACGAGGAAGTCGGGCTGGCGCACCGTCGCACCGGGACTCCAGGCCGGCCCGTCGTCCAGCCCCGGGGCCACCTGATGGTCGCCGCGGTCGCCACCCCTGACACCCCCTGCCTCCGTCTCCTGCCGTCCCCGCCCGGGCGCGGGCACCCAACTGCGGGGCAGGGGCGTCCAGCCACTGTCGGAAGCGGAGGCGGGGGCGCTGTCCGGGCCGACGGAACGGGAGGGGGCCGAGGGAGCGGCGGTACCGGCGGAGCGGGCGTCGCCCGAGGCGTCGGGGCGGGAGTCGTCCCGGACGGTGGACCGGGCGTCGCCCGAACCGGCGAGGCGTGAGCGCTCCCATCCGTCGGAACGGGCGGGGTGCGAAGAGCCGTCAAGTGGGCGACGCGAGCCGGCGGAGCCCTCGGGAGTGGAGCCGCTGGGCCCGGCAGGATGTGAGCCTTCCCGGTCGGCGGTCCGGGGCGCACCCGAACCGGCGCGGGCGCCGCCACCGCCCGAACCCACAAGGCGGGAGCCGTCGGAGCCCGCGGGGCGCGACCCCTCGCGGTCGGCAGGACGCGAGCCGTCCGAACCGGCGGGGCGAGGGCCAGGAGCAGCCGCGCCAGGCTGGGGGGTCCCGTTCGAGTCGGCCGGGCCGGGGGGCCGCCGAGGAGCCGCGCCGAAGGGACGGGAGGCGGCTGAGCCGGCCGGCCCCGAAGCGTCCGTGGCGGCGGCACGGGAGGGTGGCGCGCCGAAGAGACCGGCACTCGTCGGGGCAACGGAACCCGGACCACCCGAGGCCGCGGCACGGGAGGGAGCCGTGTCGGCGGGACCCGGCCCGTCCGAGGAGGCGGGACGGGACGCCGGCCTGGTGGGGCGAGGGGCTCGGCGGAAGTCGTGCGGCGGGGCCGGGCGGGGGACGTTGGGGGCGGCCGGGCGCTCTTCGGCTCGCACGGGCGCCCCCGTGTCGTCACGTCGGGAAGGCGAGGCAGGACGGGCCGGCTGAGGCGGGGTGTCCGGGAAGCGGGCCGACGCGGGCGGCGGGGGCGGAGTCATGGCGTCCGTGTGCTGAGCCCGCGGGTTGGCGATGCGGGGGCCGGTGCGGGGGGTGTCCGAGGAGGAGAGAAAGCCGTCCCTGCCTGTGCCCGCGTCCCCGGCGACCGGCGCTTCGGCCGGGCCCGTGGCCGCACGGCGCGCGGGCTCCTGCCCCACCGGACCGGCGGATGCCGGACGGGCAGTGCCGCCCGCCGCCGGGCCCGTGGTCGACCAGCCGGCGGAGTTCCACTCCGCCGGGCCGGTGGCCGCAGGACGCGCGGGCTCGGGCTCCGCCTGGCCCCTGGTTCCCTCCTGGCCCGTCGTTTGCGGGTTCGGCGGGGTCGTGCCAGCTGTGGGGGGGTGCGGTGGTCGGGGTGGGGTTGTCGGGCGTGGGGGGACGACGGGGTGGGGAGGTACGTCCGGGCGCGGGGGGACCGAGGCGCGGCGTGCTTCCGTGCTCATGCACCCCCCGTTTCCTCGTGCCCGGGCCGTCGTTCTCGTACGCGGGCCGACGTGCGCTTGCCCGGCGGCCCGGCACGGACACGGTGGTCCCTCCGGGGCACGCATACCCGCACGGGCGGACCGGCATCCCGACGCGGGCGCCCTGTCGGAGCCGTTCCTCCGTGCGTGCGCGTCACTCTACGGCTTGTTGCTGGGCAAACGGGAACCAGTCCGCGGCCCCGGGGGCTTCTGCCCGGAACGTCCCCCTACCCTGCGGTAATCCAGTCTGGCAGGCTTCGTTCATGACTGCGCGCGCCGCCGACCGGGCCCGTTACGACCGGGCCACCGAGCATCTCGACGCACCTCTCGCGATCGTCGACCTGGAGGCATTCGACGCCAACGCGGAGGATCTCGTCCGCCGGGCCGGCGGGAAGCCGATCCGCGTGGCCAGCAAGTCCGTGCGCTGCCGGACGCTGCTGGAGCGCGTCCTGGCGAAGGACGGCTTCGCGGGCATCATGTCGTTCACCCTCGCCGAGTCCCTGTGGCTGGCGCGGTCGGGGTTCGAGGACATCCTGCTCGCCTACCCCTCCGCCGACAACACCGCCTTCGCGGAACTCGCCGCCGACCCCAAGCTCGCCGCCGCCGTCACCGTCATGGTCGACGACGTCGCCCAGCTCGACCTCATCGACTCCGCGCGCGCCGGCGGCACCGAAGTCATCCGTGTATGCCTGGAGTTGGACACCTCGCTGAAGCTGCTGGGCGGACGGCTCCGGGTCGGCGCCCTGCGCTCGCCGCTGCACTCCCCCGCCCAGGTCGCCGACGTCGCGCGGGCGGTGGCCCGGCGGCCCGGCTTCAAGCTGGTGGGGATCATGGCGTACGAGGGGCATATCGCCGGTGTCGGTGACGCCGTCGCCGGGCGGCCTTTCCGGTCCCGGGCCATCCGGCTGATGCAGGCCACCGCCCGCCGTGAACTCGCCGAGCGGCGCGCCGCCGTGGTGCGCGCGGTGCGGGCCGTCGTGCCGGACCTGGAGTACGTCAACGGCGGCGGCACCGGCAGTGTGCAGCACACCGCCGCCGAGGACGCGGTCACGGAGATCGCGGCCGGGTCGGGACTGTACGTGCCGCGTCTCTTCGACAACTACACGTCCTTCAGCGGGCGTCCGGCCGCCCTGTTCGCCCAGCCCGTCGTGCGCAGGCCGGGCGTCGGGATCGTGACCGTCCTGGGCGGCGGTTACCCGGCCTCCGGGGCCGCCGGACCCGACCGGCTGCCCGTGCCGTACCTCCCGGAGGGGCTGCGTTACGACCCTCAGGAGGGCCCCGGCGAGGTGCAGACGCCTCTCATCGGCTCCCCCGCCGACGATCTGCTGATCGGCGACAAGGTGTGGTTCCGGCACGCGAAGGCCGGTGAGCTGTGCGAGCGGTTCGACGTGCTGCACCTCGTCGAGGGGGACGCGGTCACGGCGACCGTGCCCACCTACCGGGGCGAGGGTCACACGTTCCTCTGAGCCCCGGAGCGCCTACAGCGGGGTGACGTACGCGCCGGCGATCCCGCCGTCCACCAGGAAGTCGGTGGCGTTGACGAACGAGGAGTCGTCGCTGGCCAGGAAGGCGACGGCGGCGGCGATCTCCTCGGCCTCGGCGAACCGGCCCACCGGGATGTGGACCAGTCGACGGGCCGCCCGCTCGGGGTCCGTGGCGAACAGCTCCTGCAGGAGCGGGGTGTTGACCGGCCCCGGGCAGAGGGCGTTCACGCGGATGCCCTCCCGCGCGAACTGCACGCCCAGCTCACGGGACATGGCCAGTACACCGCCCTTGGACGCCGTGTACGAGATCTGGGAGGTCGCCGCGCCCATCCTCGCCACGAACGACGCCGTGTTGATGATGGAGCCTTTGCCCTGGCGCCGCATGTAGGGGATGGCGGCCTTGCAGCACAGGTACACGGAGGTCAGGTTGACCTCCTGGACGCGCTTCCAGGCCTCGAGGCCGGTCTCCAGGATGGAGTCGTCGTCGGGCGGAGAGATGCCCGCGTTGTTGAAGGCGATGTCGACGCTGCCGTAGGTGTCGTACGCCGTCTTGAACAGCGCCTCGACCTGCTCCGGGTCGGTCACGTCGACCTTCACGAAGGTCCCGCCGATCTCCTCGGCGGCCGCCTTGCCGCGGGCCTCGTCGACGTCGCCGCAGACGACGTGCGCGCCCTCGGAGGCGAGTCGGCGCGCGGTGGCGAGGCCGATGCCGCTACCGGCGCCGGTGATGACGGCCGTCCGGCCGACGAGACGGCGGCAGACGATGTCAGGGGTCTGAGCGGTCACTGTGCGGGGCCCTCCGTGCTGATGAAGACGTTCTTGGTTTCGGTGAAGGCGGTCAGGGCGTCCGGACCCAGCTCACGGCCGACGCCGGACTGCTTGAAGCCGCCGAAGGGAGTCCAGTAGCGGACGCTGGAGTGGGAGTTGACGGACAGGTTCCCGGCACGCACGGCCTGCGAGACACGCAGGGCGCGGCCGACGTCGCGGGTCCAGATGGAGCCGGAGAGGCCGTAGGGGGTGTCGTTGGCGAGCCGGATCGCGTCCGTCTCGTCGGTGAAGGGCAGGAGCACGGCGACCGGGCCGAAGATCTCCTCGCGGGCCGCGTCGGAGTCGGGCGCGGCACCCGTGAGGACGGTCGGCGGGAACCAGAAGCCGGGGCCGTCGGGGGCGGTGCCGCGCAGCGCCTGGGCGTCGTCCGGGACGAACGACCGTACGCGGTCCACCTGTTGGCGGGAGATCAGCGGGCCCATCCGGGTCGCCTCGTCGGCCGGGTCGCCGACCACCACGGCCGACAGTTCCCGCGCGAGATGGTCGGCCACCTCGTCGTACACCGACTCCTGGACGAGGATGCGGGTGCGGGCACAGCAGTCCTGGCCGGAGTTGTCCAGGAAGGAGAACGGGTCGACCGCCGCCTTCAGGTCGGCGTCCGCGAAGACGACGTTCGGGCTCTTGCCGCCGAGTTCCAGGGTGACCGGCTTGACCTGCCGGGCACAGCGCTCCATGACCTCGCGGCCGGTGCGGGTGGAACCGGTGAACACGATCTTCGCGACGCCCGGGTGGTCGACGAGCGCGCGTCCGGTGACCGCGCCGTAGCCGGGGAGGACCTGGAAGAGGTGTTCGGGCAGGCCCGCCTCCAGGGCGAGTCCGGCCAGGCGCAGGGCGGTGAGCGGGGTGGTCTCGGCGGGCTTGAGGAGGACCGCGTTGCCGGCGGCGAGGGCCGGGAAGGAACCCCAGGCCGCGATCGGCATCGGGAAGTTCCAGGGGGCGATCACGCCGACCACGCCGAGAGGCTCGTGGAAGGTGACGTCCCAGCCGCCGGGTACGGGGATCTGGCTGCCGAGGAGCCGTTCGACGCCACCGGCCGCGTAGAGCAGCAGGTCGCGGGCGTTGCGGGCCTCCCAGCGGGCGTTGCCGAGGAGGTGGCCGGCCTCACGGACCTCCAGTTGGGCCAGTTCCTCCAGGTGCGCGTCGACGACGTCGGCGAAGCGGCGCAGCAGCCGGGCGCGGTCGGCGGGGGCGGCGGCCGCCCAGGCCGTCCGGGCGGCGCTCGCGCGGGCGACCGCGCGGTCCACGTCGGCCGCGTCGGCGGCGGGGACGGTGGCGACCACCTCCTCGGTGGCGGGGTTGAGGACGATCAGCTCGTGCGGGTGCCGGTAGGACACGACAAGGACCTGTGACCTTTCAGAGGCGTTCGAAGGAGCGGCGCAGCTCCCAGTCGGTGACCGCGGCGTCGAAGGCCTCCAGCTCGACGCGGGCCATGTTGCGGTAGTGCGCGACGACCTCCTCGCCGAAGGCGGCCAGGGCGATCGGACTGTTCGCCCAGAGCTCGGCGGCCTCGCGGAGCGTGGTGGGGACGTGCGCGTAGTCGCCGGCGTAGGCGTTGCCGGGGCAGGCGTCGGGCAGCTCCAGCTTGTGCTCGATCCCGTACAGCCCGGCCGCCACCAGGCCGGCGACCGCGAGGTGGGGGTTGACGTCCCCGCCGGGCAGCCGGTTCTCGAAGCGCATCGAGCGGCCGTGGCCGACGATCCGCAGCGCGCAGGTGCGGTTGTCGTAGCCCCAGGCGACGGCGGTCGGGGCGAAGGAGCCCGGCTGGAACCGCTTGTAGGAGTTGATGTTGGGGGCGTAGAGGAGGGAGAAGTCGCGCAGGGCGGCCAGCTGTCCGGCGAGGAAGTGCCGCATGACGTCGGACATGCCGCCCGGGTCCTCGGGCGTGCCGGCCATGACGTTACGGCCGTCCGCGTCCGTCAGCGACAGGTGGATGTGGCAGGAGTTGCCCTCGCGCTCGTTGTACTTGGCCATGAAGGTCAGCGAGACGCCCTCCTGGGAGGCGATCTCCTTGGCGCCGGTCTTGTAGATCGCGTGCTGGTCGCAGGTGACCAGGGCCTCGTCGTAGCGGAAGGCGATCTCGTGCTGGCCGGGGTTGCACTCGCCCTTGGCGGACTCGACGGTGAGACCGGCGCCGGCCATCTCGTTGCGGATGCGGCGCAGCAGCGGCTCGATGCGGCCGGTGCCGAGGACCGAGTAGTCGATGTTGTACTGGTTGGCCGGGGTGAGTCCGCGGTAGTTCGCGTCCCAGGCGGCCTCATAGCTGTCCTTGAAGACGATGAACTCCAGCTCGGTGCCGACCTGGGCGGTGAAGCCGTGCTCGGCGAGGCGCTCCAGCTGGCGGCGCAGGATCTGGCGCGGGGCGGCGACCACGGGCGAGCCGTCGTTCCAGCCGAGGTCGGCGATCAGCATGGCCGTACCGGCGTTCCAGGGCACGCGGCGCAGGGTGGACAGGTCGGGGCGCATGGCGAAGTCGCCGTAGCCGCGCTCCCAGGAGGACATGGCGTACCCGTCGACGGTGTTCATCTCCGTGTCGACCGCGAGGAGGTAGTTGCAGCCCTCGGTGCCGTGCCGGAGGACCTCGTCGAGGAAGAATCCGGCGGCGAACCGTTTGCCCTGGAGACGGCCTTGCATGTCGGGGAAGGCCAGGACGACAGTGTCGATCTCACCGCTCGCGACGAGAGCGTGCAGCTCCTCGACACTGAGCGGGGGTGTGCGGTCTGCCACGGGAGGGCCTCCTCAGGCTTCCTCGGCTTCTTTCGCCGCTATGGCTCGGGCGGCCGGGAGCCATAAGGTATTGCGGAGAACCATTGCTTGGGAAGGGGGCGCGGCCAGATGTCGGTGGACGCTGACGGCGGACCGGACGACCGGTTGACGCCGGTCCTGCGGCCGGTGCGGGCCGGGAACGGCTTCGAGGAGGCGCTGGAGCAGATCCTGCAGGTCGTGCGGCTGGGCCTGGTACCGGGGGGCGAACGGCTGCCGGCCGAGCGGGATCTGGCGGAGCGGCTCGGGATCAGCCGGGTGACGCTGCGCGAGGTGCTGAAGGTTCTCCAGGACCAGGGACTGGTCGAGTCCCGCCGGGGTCGCTACGGCGGAACGTTCGTGCTGCCTCGCGCGGACGCCCGCGGCGAGGACGAGCTGCGGCGGCGGATCGCCGAGGTCGACATCGAGGACGTCCTGCGCTTCCGTGAGGTGCTGGAGGTGGGCGCGGCGGGCCTGTGCGCGACGCACGGGCTGACGGACGAACAGACGGAGCGGCTGCGCGACGCCCTCGCCCGCACCCAGGACGCGCCGCTCACCGACTACCGCCGCCTGGACACGATGCTCCACCTCACCCTGGCCGAGCTGTGCGGCTCGCCGTCGCTGACCTCGCGGTACGCGGCGGTGCGGGCCACGGTGAACGACCTGCTCGACTGCATCCCGCTCCTCGTGCGCAACCTGGAGCACTCGCAGCGCCAGCACACCGCGCTGGTGGAGGCCGTACTGGACGGCGACGCGGACGGCGCGCGGGAGATGATGCGGGAACACTGCGCGGGGACGGCGGCCCTGCTCAGGGGCTTCCTGGCATGAAATGGTATGCGTACGATCCATTGCGGGAGCGGGAGGTCAGATGACGGACGGCAGCCGGCCGCTGATCGGCGTCAGTACGTACCTGGAGGCCGGGGCGCGCTGGGGCGTGTGGGAGCTGGACGCGGCGCTGCTGCCCGCCGGGTACCCGCGGCTCGTGCAGCGGGCCGGCGGGCTCGCCGCGATGCTCCCGCCGGACGCGCCCGAGCACGCGGCGGCGACCGTGGCCCGCCTGGACGGCCTGGTGATCGCGGGCGGCCCCGACGTCGAGCCCGTCCGCTACGGCGCCGAGCCCGACCCCCGCACCGGGCCGCCGGCGCGGGAGCGGGACGCGTGGGAGCTGGCCCTGATCGAGGCGGCGCTGGCGGCGGAGGTCCCGCTGCTGGGCATCTGCCGGGGCATGCAGCTGCTGAACGTCGCGCTCGGCGGCACCCTGACTCAGCACATGGACGGGCACGCCGAGGTCGTCGGCGTCTTCGGACACCACCCGGTCAAGCCGGTCCCGGGCACGCTGTACGCCGAGGTCGTCGCGGAGGAGGCCTCCGTGCCGACCTATCACCACCAGGCGGTGGACCGTCTCGGTGCGGGCCTGGTCCCGTCTGCGTACGCGGCGGACGGCACCGTGGAGGCCGTCGAGCTCCCGTCGGCCACCGGCTGGGTCCTGGGGGTGCAGTGGCATCCGGAGATGGGCGAGGACGTACGGGTGATGCGCGCCCTGGTGGACGCGGCGCAGTCCTTCAGCCCGTCCGGCGTGTGAGGACGAGGCCCTTTCGGGGTCGCAGCGGGGGTCTGGGGGGCCACAGCCCCCTAGGAGAGGACGGGACGGGACGGGAAGGGGCGGCGGGGGCGAGAAACTCCTACCCCCGCGTCAGCGACAGCAGCTCACGTGCCGGCCCCACCGGCCGATGGCCCGTCGGCCATACCGCGCGCAGGTCACGGGCCAGCGCAACCCCCTCGACCGGTATCGAGACCAGGCGCCGCAGCGCCAGCTCCTCGCCGACCGCCAGTTCGCTCAGGACCGCCGGCCCCGCCCCGCTCACCGCCGCCGCCTTCACCGCCGTCGTCGAGGACAGCTCGATCAGGGGGCGGGCCAGGCCGCCCAGCGCCGTGTCGAGGACCTGGCGGGTCCCCGAGCCCTTCTCACGCAGGATCAGCGGCGTCGACGCCAGCTCGGCCGAGGGCAGCGGGCGCCGTCGGCGGGCCCACGGGTGGCCGGGGGCGACGACGACGACGAGGTGGTCGTGGGCGATCACGGTGGCGTCGAGGCCGGGCGGCACCGTCAGTCCCTCCACGAAGCCGAGGTCCGCCTCCCCGGACAGCAACCGCTCGGCGACGGCCGCCGAGTTGCCCGCGAGCAGCGACACCGCCGTGTCCGGCCGCCCGGCGCGCAGCGCTAGCAGCCAGCCGGGCAGCAGGTACTCGGCGATCGTCATGCTGGCCGCGACCCGCAGCCGGGAGTCCCGCCGGTCCCGCAGCGCCTGCGCCCCCGCGTCGAACGCCTGCGCCGCCTCGACGATCCGCCGCGCCCAGTCCGTCACCAGCGCGCCCGCGTCCGTGAGCCGGGAGCCGCGTGGTGAACGGTCCACCAGGGCCACGCCCAGCTGGCGTTCCATGGACCGGATCCGGCTGCTCGCGGCCGGCTGCGTGATGCCCAGCTCGCGCGCGGCCGCGCCCAGGCTGCCCAGCCGGGCCACACCCAGCAGCAGCTCCAGCGCCCCGAGGTCCGGGACGCGGTGCGCGATCGAACCCGTGCCGGTGCCCGCGGGCTGCTCCTCCACACTCCCCATAAGCCCAGCTTATGTCCCCATACAGACATCCTCCCTGGTCGCGGGCGGACACCCGGGCGACCGTGGAGCCATGGTCACCGCCGCCCAGCCCCCGTACGCCCTCCCCCGCCCGCGCGCCGGCGCCGTCCGTCACCTCGGACCGAACTGGTACGCGACGGTGATGGGCACCGCGATCGTCGCCACGGCGGGAGCCACGCTCCCGGTCCGGGTGCCGGGGCTGCGGCCGCTGTGCGCCGCCTTCTGGGCGCTCTCCCTCGCCCTTCTGCTGACGCTGCTCGCCGCCCGCGCCCTGCACCGGCGGCACCACCGCGACCAGGCCCGCGCCCACCTCCTCGACCCGGCGACGGCCCCGTTCTACGGCTGCCTGGCGATGGCGCTGCTCGCCGTCGGGGGCGGCGCGCCGACCGTCGGCCGGGACTGGATCGGCATCCGCACCGCGGTCGCGCTCGACGCGGTGCTGTTCGGCGCCGGAACGGTCGTCGCGCTGACGGCCGCCGTCACCGTCCCGTACCTGATGGCCGTACGCCACCGCGTGGAGCCCTCGCAGGCCACGCCGGTGTGGCTGCTGCCGTTCGTCGCGCCCATGGTGTCCGCCGCGCTCGGGCCGTCGCTGGTGCCGTATCTGCCGGCCGGGCAGGCGCGGCAGACCCTGCTCCTGGCGTGCTTCGCGCTGTTCGGGCTGAGTCTGCTTGCCACGTTCGTCATGCTGCCGGTGGTGTTCGGACGGCTGGTGACCGGTGGGCCGCTGCCCCTGGTCCTCACCCCGACCCTGTTCCTCGTCCTGGGCCCGCTCGGGCAGTCCACCACCGCCGTCGGGAAGTTCGCGGAGGTCGCTCCGGGGGTCCTGCCCGGCCCGGACGGTCGCGGTTTCGCCGTCCTCGCCGTGCTGTACGGGGTGCCCGTCATGGGCTTCGCGCTGCTCTGGCTGTGCCTGGCCGTCGCACACGTGGTGCGCGCCCGCCGGCACGGGATGGGCTTCGCGATGACGTGGTGGGCGTTCACCTTCCCGGTCGGCACCTGTGTGACCGGAGCGGCAGCGCTGGCCCGGCACACCGGGCTGGCCGTCTACGAGGCGCTCGCCTGCGCGCTGTACGTCGTCCTCGTCGCCGCCTGGACGGTCGTCGCCGCGCACACCGTCCGCGGGCTGCTCAGCGGCGAGCTGCTCGCAGCGCCTCGCCCAGCGCCTTCGGCGCCTCGGCGAGCGACGGCCCGTACCACGTCAGGTGCCGTCCGCTGACGAGCGCGCAGGGCAGGCCGGGAAAGGCCTCCGGGCCGTCGTCGGCGGTGAAGCGGTAGGGCTCGTCGGGGAGGACGACCAGGTCCGGGGCGGCCGCCCGCAGGCCGTCGACCGGGATCCGCGGATAGCGCTCGGGGTGCTCGGCGTACAGGTGGTCGACGCCCAGCCGGGCCAGCACGTCCCCGGCGAACGTGTCCCGGCCCAGCACCATCCACGGGCGGCGCCAGATCGGTACGACGGCCGTGCGGCGGGCCTCGACGGCCGACGGCAGCGCCGCCCACGCCTCCTCCGCCTCCGCCAGCCAGTCCGGGCGCGACGGCGCCCCGCACGCCTGGAGCACCCGCGCCAGCTCCCGGAAGGCCTGGGGGACGTCCCGCACCTCCGTCACCAGCACCTCGACGCCGGCCGCGCGCAGAGCGGCCAGGTCCGGTTCCCGGTTCTCCTCCTCGTTGGCGATCACCAGGTCGGGGGCGAGGGCGACGATCCGCTCGACGTCGGGGTTCTTGGTTCCGCCGATCCGGGTGACGTCGAGGTCCGTCGGGTGGGTGCACCAGTCGGTGGCGCCGACCAGGACGCCGGGCACGGAGGAGGCCACCGCCTCCGTGAGCGACGGGACCAGTGAGACGACCCGCACTACCGCTTCCGGCCCCGGTCCCGGTCCCGTACCGCCTCGATGTGCTCGGCCACGGCGACGACGACCACCCGGGTGTCCGGCACGGTCGCCCGCCAGCGGTGGCGGACACCGCCGGTGAGGTACAGGGTGTCGCCGCGGCCCAGGCGGTAGGCGCGGCCCTCCGCCTCGATCTCCACGGCGCCGTCGGCGACGTACATCAACTGGTCGTTGCGGTACTGGAATTCACGGCCGGCGTCGTGGTCGCCGGTGAACTCGGAGGCGTGCATCTGGTGGTGACCGCGCACCAGGGAACGGGAGCGCGGCTGCGGGTCCGCTCCAGAGCCCTGGTCCTGCCCCTGGCCCTGGCCCTGGCCCGGCTCGGTGACCTCGGCGCGTACGACGTCCACGCTGCACGCCGGGTCGGCGGCGGCGAGGAGTTCGACGGCCGTGGTGCGCAGGGCATCGGCGACCTTCTCCAGGGAGCTGGTGCTGGGCCGCGCGCGGTCGTTCTCGATCTGGCTCAGGAACGGGACCGACAGGCCGCTGCGCTCGGCCACGACGGCGAGGGTGAGCTCCAGGGACCGGCGCCGGCGCCGCACGGCCGCGCCCACCCGCAAGGGCTGTTCTTTGTGGTCGCCCATCGCTCCGGCTCCCTCCTTCGCTCGTCGGCACCGTCGCGTCCTCTGACACGTCCTTTGAAGAGTTGTCTGCACCCTACGCATGTTCGGCAAACCGTTTCATGTGCCCGTCACATCGAGGACACATGGTGTGACGCCCGACCTCACAGTTCGCGCCAGATGATCAGGCGCGGACCCGCGGGGCGGACGGCCGTCCTCCGGCATTCCGGTTCGATGCACGGTTCAATGCGCGAACGGCCGCGCATGTTCCCGCTCGTCGTCGGCTTCGCGAGGCCCTCGGCTCAGGGATGGGCGTAGCTCTCTGTGGTTGGCCGGATCCTTGCCTTGGACGGGCGGGGGACGGGACGAGGGACGGGCCCCGTCGCAGGCCGCAGAAGCCGTACGTCGGTGCCCGCCCCTCGTCGGACGGCCGCGGTGCTGTCAGGTCACCGGGTCGCCCGGCTCTTCTGCCCGGAATCGGCGACCGGTACCCACTTCTCGACCGGGCCGGGGTTCTCCTTCAGCCAGGTCCGGACCGCGTCCTGCTCCTTGCCCTTGCCGGCCTTCTGGATGCGCGCCTCCAGACCGGTGAGCTGGGCCTCGGTCATCCGGAAGTCCTTCAGGCACTTGCCGGCCTCGGGGTTGTCGTCGGCGAAGTCCTTGCGGGCGAGGGTGTGCACGCCGTCCCCCTTGCCCCAGGCACCCTTGGGGTCCTCGAGCTTCTTCAGGTCGTAGTCGCCGTACGCCCCGTGCGGCGACCAGAGCGTGACGAGGATCGGCTTCTTGGCGGCGTAGGCGCGCTTGAGTTCGGCGAGCATCGCCGGGGTGGAACCGTCGACGACCGTGTAGGCGCCGTCCAGGCCGTACTCCTTCAGGACCTTGTCCTTGAGTACGCCCATCATTCCCGCGCCGGGCTCGATGTCGGTGATCTTGCCGTCGAACTCGTCGGCCTGGTTCTTCAGTCCGCCAGGGAGTTCACGTCCTTCACGTACGAGGGGACGGAGAGCTCCAGGGAGGTGGGGCCGTACCACTGGCCGAGGTCGTCGAGCTTGTCGCCGTACTTCTTCCAGTACTCGGCCTGGGTGGTGGGCAGCCAGGCGTCGGTCTGGAAGTCGATCTGGCCGGTGGCGACGCCGGTGTGGAGCGGGCCGGCCGCGTACTGGGTGGTCGTGACCTCGAAGCCGCGTTCCTCCAGGAGTTCCTTCCAGAGGTAGGTGGAGGCGATGCCCTCCTCCCACGGGATGTAGCCGATCTTGATCTCCTTGCCCTTGCCGACGTCCGAGGCGGAGGCCTCGGCGGTGCCGGAGGTGGAGCCGAAGATGCCCGTGCCGCCCGCGACCAGGGCGAGGACGACCACGCCGATGACGGCCACGGCCGGGCGCGGACGGTACGTCCACACCGTGCTGCGGGCCTTGGCGGCGGCGCGACGGCCGAGCGGGGAGATCCGGGTGCCGAGGGCGCCGGTCATCCGGTCGAGGTAGATGGCGAGGACGACGATGCGCATGCTCAACGGACTGCTGGAGCCGACCGCCGGACGCGTCCGCTTCGACGGCCAGGACCTCACCGCCCTCACCGACCGCGCACTGCGCGAGGTCCGGGCGAAGAAGATCAGCATGGTCTTCCAGCACTTCGCGCTCGGGGGACAGAAACGGGAGCACTCGGCAACAGCAAACAGTTGAGGGCGCAACCGACTCTGCTCCGAGGCCGCGCCCGCCCTTGCCCGACATGGGCAAACGTGCGAGTGGCCCACTTCACAGGAGGTCGACGGAAGGTTCACGCCTGTCACGGGAGTGAATACACGCCGGTTACCGGGTCACCCGTGCGGCATGATGCGTGGCGTGACCGGACGACTGATGCTCCTCGACACCGCCTCGCTCTACTTCCGCGCCTACTTCGGCGTCCCGGACTCCGTGAAGGCGCCGGACGGCACTCCGGTGAACGCCGTGCGCGGACTGCTGGACTTCATCGACCGACTGGTCAAGGACCACCGGCCGGACGAGCTGGTCGCCTGCATGGACGCCGACTGGCGCCCCCAGTGGCGGGTCGACCTGATCCCCTCCTACAAGGCGCACCGCGTCGCCGAGGAGCACGAGGTCGGACCGGACGAGGAGGAGGTGCCGGACACGCTCTCGCCTCAGGTGCCGATCATCGAGGCGGTCCTGGACGCGCTGGGCATCGCGCGTGTGGGCGTCGCGGGCTACGAGGCGGACGACGTGATCGGCACGTTCACCGGCCGCGCGAAGGGCCCGGTCGACATCGTCACCGGCGACCGCGACCTCTACCAGCTGGTGGACGACGCGCGCGGGGTGCGCGTGCTGTACCCGCTGAAGGGCGTCGGCACGCTCCAGCTGACGGACGAGGCGTGGCTGCGCGAGAAGTACGGCGTCGACGGGCGGGGGTACGCGGATCTGGCGCTGCTGCGCGGCGATCCGAGCGACGGGCTGCCGGGTGTGCCGGGCATCGGGGAGAAGACCGCGGCCAAGCTCCTGGACGAGTTCGGCGACCTGGCCGGGATCATGGCGGCGGTCGAGGACCCGAAGGCGAAGCTGACGCCGTCACAGCGGAGGCGGCTGGACGAGGCGCGGCCGTACGTCGCCGTCGCCCCGAAGGTGGTCGAGGTGGCCGACGACGTGCCGCTTCCGGACGTGGACACCGTACTGCCGCGTACGCCGCGGGACGGGGCGACACTGGAGGCACTGGCGGAGCGCTGGGGGCTCGGCGGTTCGCTGCAGCGGCTGCTGAACACACTGAACACACCGCACTCGTAGGCATTCTGGGGGCATCACCGGGGGAAGGGATGCTAACTTAGGTAAACCTAACTATCGTGTCATGGGCAGAGACATGGGAGGCCGTCATGGCAGAACGTCCGGCACGGAAGCCGCGGAAGCCCCATTCCGCGCAGGTCGTCCGCACCGAACGGCTCACCCCGCACATGCAGCGCGTCGTGCTCGGCGGCGAGGGTCTGGCCGAGTTCGCGGCGGGTGACTGCACCGACCACTACGTCAAGATGCTCTTCGGCCCCGAGGGCGTGACCTACCCGGAGCCCTTCGACCTGGAGCGCATCCGGGCCGAGTTCCCCCGTGAGCAGTGGCCGGTGACCCGGACGTACACAGTGCGCAACTGGGACGTCGAACACCGCGAGCTGACCCTGGACTTCGTGTTGCACGGCGACGAGGGTCTGGCCGGGCCGTGGGCGGCACGCGTCCAGCCGGGCGAGATCGTCCGCTTCATGGGCCCCGGCGGCGCCTACGCGCCGGACACGACCGCCGACTGGCATCTGCTGGCCGGGGACGAGAGCGCCCTGCCCGCCATCGCGGCCGCCCTGGAGTCGCTGCCCGCCGGCACCCTCGCCCACGCCTTCATCGAGGTGGCCGGCCCCGAGGAGGAGCAGAAGATCGACTCCGACGTGGAGGTCGTCTGGCTGCACCGCGGCGACCGGCCGGTCGGCGAGCGGCTCGTCGAGGCCGTGCGGGCGCTGGAGTTCCCAGAGGGCCGCCCGCACGCGTTCGTGCACGGCGAGGCCGCCTTCGTGAAGGAGCTGCGCAAGCTGCTGCGCGTCGAGCTGCAGATCCCGCGCGAGGACCTGTCGATCTCCGGCTATTGGCGGCTCGGCCACGACGAGGACGGCTGGCAGGCCGCGAAGCGGGAGTGGAACGCGCGCGTGGAGGCGGAGCAGGAGGGCGCGGCGCCCACCGCGTGACCCGGCACCCGCGCAAGCGGCCCGCACTCGTGGAGCGGGCCGCTTGCGCGGGTCTCCCTGCCGCCGCGGCGACCGCTACACCGACCGTTGGTACGACCGGAACGTCCGGATCGACAGCCACACCGCCGCCACCGCGAGCGCGAGCAGCGCCCCGCCGCGGCTGAGCACGTCACTCCGGTCGGGGTCGGCGGACAGTGCCGAACGGCCCGCGATCATCGCCCAGTTGAGCGGGTTGAAGTCGGCTATGTGCCGCATCCACGAGGGCATCTGGGCCGGCGCCATGAAGGCGGAGGACAGAAAGGTCAGCGGCAGCAGCAGGAAGGTGTTGATGCCGATGATCGACTCCCGCTCGCGCACCAGCATGCCGAGGGAGTTGGACAGCGCCCCGAACACGGTGCCCAACAGGACGGCGGCGACGATCAGGACCGCGACCCCGGTGACCCCACCCGGGTAGTCCGCGCCGGCCGCCAGCCCGAGCAGCACGATGACGCCCGACTGCAGGGCGGTGACGATGCCGTTGTGCACGACATTGCCGTTCATCAGCGCGGCCCGGCTGGCCGGGGTGGTCAGGAAGCGGTTCAGGGTGCCGCGCTGGATCTCCTCCAACGTGCCCATGCCCGCCCACAGATTGGCGCTCAGCGCGCTCATCACGACCACGCCCGGCACCAGGTAGTCGAGGTAGGAGCCCGTCCCGAAGCCGCCCAGCTCGACGACGTTCTTGAACAGGCTGCCGAAGAGGAACAGCCAGATCACCGGCTGGATCAGGGTGATCACCGCGTAGGCGGGCTGCCGGGCGAACACCATGAGCTGACGCTGCGTCATGTACCAGGTCTGGGCGACGGCGGTGCTCATCGCGCACCTCCGGCGAGGACGGGGACGCCGGCGTCCGCTTCCGCCTCCGCGTACCTGCGGCCCGCGTACCTGAGGTAGACGTCGTCGAGGGACGGCCGGGCCACGGTCGCGGTGGCCACCCCGACCCCGGCCCGCTCCAGCGCGCCCAGCAGCGCCGGTACGGCGGCTGCCCCGTCGTCGGCGCGGACGCTGATCCGGTGCCCCTCGCACAGCACCTCGTGCACGCCCGGGAGTCCGTCGAGGGCGCCGTCCAGCAGGGTGCGGCCCGCATCGCCGAGGGGGGTGCGTACCTCCACGTGCACGGCGTCGCCGCGGAGTTCGCCCTTGAGGGAGTCGGGGGTGCCCGTGACGACGATCCGGCCACGGTCGACGATGGCGACGCGCTCGGCGAGCCGGTCGGCCTCCTCCAGGTAGTGCGTGGTGAGCAGGATGGTGAGGCCCTCCTCGCCGGCCAGACGGCCGATCTCGTCCCACATCGCGGTGCGGGCCTCGGGGTCCAGTCCGGTGGTGGGCTCGTCGAGGAAGAGCACCTCGGGCCGGTGCACCAACCCCAGGGCGACGTCGAGCCGGCGCCGCATGCCGCCGGAGTAGCCCTTGACCGGACGCCGGGCGGCCTCGGTGAGCGTGAAGCGTTCGAGCAGCTCGTCGACCCGACGGTCGAGGGCGGCGCCCTTCACGCCGTACAGCCTGCCCTGGAGACGGAGGTTGTCCCGGCCGGTGGCGACCGGGTCCGCGCCGGAGTTCTGCGCGACCACGCCGATCGCGCGGCGCACCCGGTCCGGGTGGCGCAGCACGTCGTGACCGGCGACGGTGGCCGAGCCGGAGTCGGGGCGGGCGAGGGTGGTGAGGATCTTGACGATGGTGGACTTGCCGGCGCCATTGGGGCCGAGGAGCCCGAAGACGGTGCCGGGCTCGACGGTGACGTCGAGTCCGTTCAGGGCGGTGACACCGCCGGGGTAGGTCTTGACGAGTTGACGCGCCTCGACCGCGGGCGCGCGGGTGGTGCTCGTACTGCTCATGACGACAGCTCTCCTGAGTGAGCGGACTGGTGATCGGTCCGCGTGAAGAGCGCCGGGCTATCCTGGGTGTGCCGCACCTCGATGGCCCGGTTCTGCCGCACGGCGGATCCGTTTCGGGGTTCGAGACCCCGGCGGGACTGCTGCAACAGGCCTGCCGGGGTCTTTCTCATGATCTGAGCTCTTGCGGCAACTCCCCCGTCTCGTGGAAGTGCCGCCACTGCTCGACGCCGGGCAGCGATCCCTTCCTGATCTCGTCGAGGAAACCGCCGACCCACTCCGCCTGCGCCTCGACCATGTGCAGCTGGTACTCGACCTCGACGAGGAAAAGCCTCGGCAGCGTCTCGTAGAGCTTCTCGAGCACTCCCCGGCCGCTGGCCACCTGCACCTCCAGCGAGCTCAGCCGTGTCTCCAGCAGGCGCACCACCTCGTCGGGAGGCAGCGCCGCCATCAGCGAGAGCGCCGTCTCGAAGATCGGGTACTCCTTCGCGGGGATGGCGATCAGGTCCGAGAGCCACTCGGCCATCTCCTCGCGCCCGGCCTCGGTGAGCCCGTAGACCGTGCGCTCGGGGCGGTTGCCCTGGCGTTCCACACCGGTCACCTCGACGAAGCCGTACTTCTCGAGGTTCTGCACGACGGTGTAGAGCGAGCCGTAGTTCGTCTTCGTACTCGTGTCCTTGCCCTGACTGCGCAGGGTCTGGGCGATCTCGTACGGGTGCATCGGCTTCTGCCAGAGCGTCGTCATCACGGCGAGCGCCAACGGATTGCTGAGCTTGCGGCGCTTCCTCGTCACGACGACCACCTCGCTTTCGAATATCCGTAGCCGAACATATCGCGAGCCGCCCTCCGAGACAATAGACGCGATGTAACGCGATCGAGTGAAGTCCCGCAAACGTGAGGACTTGGGCCCGCCCCGGACACGACGGCGTGACGCGCACGAAACAGCACGTCCCTAATTTCTGTCGCCCGACAGGAATTCCCGTCCCCTCTGGGCCAAGGCAGGTTCCGCCGTGACGACAACGACACCCTCCGACGTACGCTCCGACCCGCCCCACTCCCCCGACGCCGGCGACGGCTCCCTCGCCGAGTTCGGCTACCGCCAGGAGCTGCACCGCAGCCTGGGCCGGTACGCCTCCTTCGCCGCCGGGTTCTCCTTCATCTCCGTCCTGACGACCGTCTTCCAGTTCTTCGCCTTCGGGTACGCCTTCGGCGGCCCGGTCTTCTTCTGGGCCTGGCCGGCGGTGCTGGTCGGGCAGTTGCTGGTGGCCGCGTGCTTCGCGGAACTGGCGGCGCGCTATCCGATCTCGGGCGCGATCTACCAGTGGTCGTCGCGGCTGTCGACGCCCTCGTTCGGCTGGTTCGCCGGCTGGATCATGGTGATCGGACAGGTGGTCGTGGTGGCCGCGGCCACGCTGGCGCTGCAGATGGTGCTGCCGGCGATCTGGTCGGGCTTCCAGCTGATCGGCACCGACCCGGCGCCCACCTCACCGGACGGCGCGGCCAACGCGGCACTGCTCGGCGTGATCCTGCTGGTGCTGACGACGCTCGTGAACGTCGTCGACAACCGTGTGATGTCCCTGATCAACCGGGTCGGCGTCACCGCCGAGATCATCGGCGCGGTGCTCATCGTCGTGCTGCTGCTCACCCACTCCGAGCGCAACCCCGGCATCACCTTCCACACCGCAGGGGCCGCGCAGAACGGCCTGTTCGGGGCGCTGCTCGTCGGCTCGTTCACGGCCGCCTACGTGATGATCGGCTTCGACAGCGCGGGCGAGATGAGCGAGGAGACGCGCAACCCGCGCCGCACCGCGCCCCGCACCATCCTCACCGCGCTCGGCGCGGCCGGCCTGCTGGGCGGGCTGATCGTGCTGGGCGGCCTGCTGGCCGCGCCCAGCCTCACCGACGGACACCTCGGAGTCGACGGTCTCAGCTACGTCCTCACCAGCAGCCTCGGCGACGGCGTCGGCAAGGTGCTGCTGGCGGACGTGGTCGTGGCGATCGCGGTGGCGACGCTCGCCATCCAGACGGCGGCCTGCCGAATGCTGTTCTCCATGGCCCGCGACGGACAGCTCCCGTTCTCCGGCCGCCTCGCGCGCGTACACCCGCGCACCGGCATGCCGAACGCCCCGGCGCTGGTGGTCGGCGTCCTCGCGGCGGCCCTGCTGCTGCTCAACTTCGCCTCGCCGGAGGCGTTCCTCGCCATCGGCACGACCTGCATCGTGATGCTGTACCTGGCGTACGCGATGGTCACCGGACCGCTGCTGGTGCGCCGGCTGCGCGGACAGTTCTCCTCGACGGGCACGGACGAGACGGGCGCCCGCCTGTTCTCCCTGGGCCGCTGGGGCGTCCCGGTGAACGCCCTCGCCCTCCTGTACGGCCTGCTGATGACGGTCAACCTGGCCTGGCCGCGCGCGGCGGTGTACGACCCGGCGGGCGGGCACTGGTACTTCCAGTGGTTCACGGTGCTCTTCCTCGGCGCGACGGTCGCGGTCGGCGTGGCCTTCCGGGCGTACCGGAGGCGGACACCGGTGCCGGCCGCCGCCGTACCGGAGGGCGCGACGGCGTAACGCGGGGTCGGCGGGCCTGTTCCGCGCGGGCTCAGTCGCCGTGCACGCGCGCGTGCAGGTGCATGTCGTGCCAGCCGTCCTGGTGCAGGGCGGCGCTGCGCTTGGTGCCCTCCAGGGTGAAACCGGCCTTGACGGCGACGCGGCAGGAGGCCTCGTTGGCGGTGGCGTGCATCAGCTCCAGGCGGTGGAAGCCGATCTCGTCGAAGGACCAGCGCGTCAGGGCGGTCGTGGCCCGGGGGGCGACTCCCCGGCCACGGGCCGCCCTGGTCGTCCAGTACGCGACCTCGGCGACGCCCTCACCGAGCAGGATGCCGCGCAGCGCCACCCGCCCCAGCAGTTCGTCGGTGCCGGCGTCGACGACGGCCCACTGGGCGCTCCGCTCTTCCGCCCAGCTCTTCCCCCACTCCTCGATCCAGCCGCCGACCTCCTCCTCGGAGTCGGCGGCCCTGATGTGCCACTGGTGCATCACCGGGTCCTGGAAGGCGGCGTACACGGCGGGTGCGTCCGCGGCCCGCCACGGGCGCAGGAGGAGTCCGTCGCCGGTGCGGAGCACGGGCTGCGGCGTGCCGGAGAGGGTTCCGGCGGGCAGGACGAAGTCGGCGGTGTAGGGCATGATCCGCATCCTGCCAACGGGCCGCGAGGAGTCAACCGGGTTTCCCGTCGCCGTAGGCTTGACCCCGATGAGACGCCGTACCCCTCCCCCGCCCTCCCCGTTGCCGCAGCGCGACGGGATCGACGCCGTGCGGGTGCGGTTGCCGGGCGAGGGCGCCTGGGCCACCGTCCGGGAGCACCTGGTGGAGCGGCTCGGCGGGGCGGGTGCCGGGGTCGTGGACGGGATGCTGGCGGCCGGGCTCGTCGTCGGCGCCGACGGTGTGGCGGTGGCGCCGGACGCGGCGTACGTGCCGGGGATGTTCGTGTGGTTCCACCGCGAGCTGCCCGCCGAGGTGCCCGTGCCGTTCCCGCTGGAGATCGTGTACCGCGACGAGCACATCGTCGTCGTGGACAAGCCGCACTTCCTGGCCACCACCCCGCGCGGCAGCCATGTCACCGAGACCGCGCTGGCCCGGCTGCGGCGGGAGCTGGCCGTCCCCGCGCTCGGCGCCGCGCACCGGCTCGACCGGCTCACCGCCGGGCTCGTGCTCTTCACGGTGCGCCCCGAGGAGCGCGGGGCCTACCAGACGCTGTTCCGCGACCGCCGGATGCGCAAGGTGTACGAGGCCGTCGCGCCGCACGATTCCTCGCGCGCCTGGCCGGTGACCGTGCGCAGCCGGATCGTGAAGGAGCGCGGTGTCCTGGCCGCCCGGGAGGTGCCGGGCGAGCCGAACGCGGTCAGCCACATCGAGCCGGTGGAGCACCGTCCGAACGGCCTCGCCCGCTACCGGCTGGTCCCCGAGACCGGGCAGACCCACCAACTCCGGGTGCACATGGCCGCGTTGGGCGTGCCGATCCTCGGCGATCCGCTCTACCCCGAGGTGGCCGCCCGCGTGCCGGCCGGCGACTTCCGGCGACCGCTGCAACTGCTGGCGCGGGAGCTGGAGTTCACCGATCCGGTCACGGGGACGGCACACCGGCTGCGCAGTGGCCGAGTGCTCGAGGCCTGGGCGTCGCAGGGCAGGTGGCAGGACGGCCGGGCGGCCACTCCGTCACCGGGCGTCGCTCAGTAGCCGCGCCACCAGGCCAGGAAGCGCCGCCAGGCGTTCGGCCTGCGGGCCGGTTTCGTCGGCTGCGGTGCGGCCGGCGGCGCGAGGGCGGATGCCGGCGCGGGCTGCGGTGCGGCCGGCGGCGCGAGGGCGGATGCCGGCGCGGGCTGCGGTTCCGTGTTCACCGGTCGCATCATGCGCTGCGGCGGGATCGGGGCGTGGCTCGGCTTGTGTTTGACGTCCTGCTGGTCCTTCGGTTCGAACCGGACCGGCAGTTCCACCAGATGTCGTGAGGCGATCGACATCGTCCACCGCAACTCGTCCTCTTCGCAGTCGAGTTGCACGTCCGGCAGCCGCATCAGCAGCGCGTCGACGCCGACGTCGGCGATGGCGCGGCCGATGTCCTGGCCGGGGCATTCGTGCGGGCCGCTGCCGAAGGCGAGGTGGGAGCGGTTGCCCTGCATGTTGGCGGACAGGTCGGGACGCACCCGGGGGTCCACGTTGCCGGGAGCGGGCGCGAAGAACAGGCCGTCGCCCCGGCGGATGCGCTGACCGCCCAACTCCGTGTCCTGCTTGGCGAAGTAGGCGAAGATGGTGCTGAACGGGGGTTCGTCCCACAGGGACTGCTCGACCGCCTCCGCCACCGTCATCTGGCCGCCGTTGAGCCGGGCGAGGAAACGCGGGTCGGTGAGGACCATGCGCAGCACGTTGGAGAGCAGGTTGACCGTGGCCTCGTAGGCGGCGAAGAGGACCAGGCGCAGATGCTCCCTGACCTCGTCGTCGGTGAGGGCCGCCGGGTGGCCGATGAGGTGGCTGGCGAAGTCCTCCTCGGGCCGGGCGCGGCGGCGCGCGGTGAGCCGGGTCAGCGCCCCCATGACGTACTCGTGGCTGGCGATGGCGGTCTCGGACCCCTTGAGCGCGTCGCGGGCGCAGTGCACCATCCGGTCGTTGTACTCGTCGGGCATGCCGAGGACATGGCACATCACGGCCATCGGCAGGTGCTCGACGAACTGGCCCACCAGTTCGGCCCGGCCCTCTTCGCAGAAGCGGTTGACCAGGCGCTGGCTGGAGCGGTTGATGTAGCGGCGCACGCTGCGGTCATCGATGGTTCCCATGGCCGCGGTGACCGCGCCCCGCAGCCGCTTGTGCTCGTCGCCCTCGGCGTGGGCGGCCATGGGCTGCCAGGCGATGTGCGGCATGAGCGGGTGGTCGGGCCTGACCCTGCCCTCCAGCAGCGGCGACCAGATGCGGCTGTCCTTGGTGAACTGCGAGGGCGCACGCACCATGTGCAGGTTCTCGGCGTGACCGAGGACCATCCACATCGGCAGGTCGTCCTGGATCAGGACCGGGGCCACGGGGCCGTGCTCCTCGCGCAGGCGCTCGTACAGTTCGTTCAGGTCCTCCGCTCCGGGGCCGTAGAGGCGGGCCAGTCCGCCGGGGCCCCGGTTGTGCGCGGGGCAACCTGGCGGCGGGTCCAGGGCGAGGTCGTGCGGACCGGTCGGGACGGGGTGTTCGGGAGTCACAGGGTCGCTCCGAAACTGTGGTGGATCCGTTGGTCGGGGGGGATGTGGTGCGGTGGGTGTCAGGGGAGGCTGCGGCTCAGGGCCAGGGTGTGCAGGAAGCGCATGAGGGTCATCAGGACGTCGCGGCTCGAGGCGCGGCGGCGGACGTCGCACTCCACGATCGGGATCTCGGGCGGCAGGTCCAGTGCCCCGCGCAGCTCCTCGATGGGGTAACGGGGCCCGTCGGGGAAGGTGTTGACGGCGACGACGAAGGGCACTCCGCCCTCCTCCAGTCGGCCCATGACCTCGAAGCTGACCTCGAGGCGGCGGGTGTCGACCAGGACGACCGCGCCGAGCGCGCCCTCGAACAGCCCGTTCCACAGGAACCAGAAGCGCTCCTGGCCGGGTGTGCCGAAGAGGTAGAGCACGACCTGTTCCGTGATGCGGATCCGGCCGAAGTCCATGGCCACGGTGGTGGCGGTCTTCGTCTCGGAGCCGTAGTTGTCGTCGACCCCGATGCCTGCCTGGGTCATGGTCTCCTCGGTGGTCAGCGGCCTGATCTCGCTGACGGAGCCGACCATGGTGGTCTTGCCGACGCCGAACCCGCCCACGATGACGATCTTCGCCGCGGCCGTGGTGGTGTGCGGCAGACAGTCCTCGGTCCGTGGGCCGGGAATCGTGTCAGAGCCGTTGAAGTCCATTCATCACCGCTTCGAGAAGGGAACGGTCGGGGAGCTGCTGCCGGACGATCGGGGCGCGCGCCTGCACGAGTTCGGCCGCCAGCATCTCGGTCAGCAGTACCGTCACCACGCTGAACGGGAGACGGAGATAGGCCGACACCTCGGCCACCGACAGCGGGGCGCCGCACATCCGCAGCACCGCCGTCTGCTCTGGCGTGGCCGACGAGGGCGGTTCGGTACACGCCACGATCAACGTGACCAGGTCGACGGGAGCGCGCTCGCCGTCCGCGCCCGTGATGATGTAGAGCCGCTCGAGATTCCTGCCCTCTCCCTCCCCTCCCCCCTCCTTCAGGGGCTGTGGGGGCTGCGGGGGCGGCGGGGGCGGCGGGGGCAGTTCCGGCAGGGGTTGTCGCCGCCGGCGTTGCGGAGGCGTCATACGCTCTGCCCTTTGCGCCGGGGCGGGGTGGTGAGGTGGGCGCCGATCCGGACGACGAGGTCGCGCATGCTGGCGCTCATCCGGCCGGCCTCGCAGCGCACGTCGGCGAGGACCGCGAGGTAGGCGTTGTCGCCGGCCGACATCAGGTAGAAGTAGCCGCCGCTCAGGTCGATGACGACCATGTTCATCTCGCCGTCGCTGGAGTGGATCTCCTGGGCGACGGCAGCGGCCAGGCTCTGCACGCCCGCACAGGCGGCGGCGACCCGGTCGGCCGCGTCGGGGTCACCGGCGTAGCGGGCGATGCGCAGGCCGTCGGCCGAGAGCACCACGATCATCTCGATCCCCGGAACGCCGTCGTAGAGCTCCTTGAGCAGCCAGTCGAAGTTTTGGCGCTGCTGGATCACGTGAGGTCCCCTTCGTCGTCGGCCTCGGGCTTGGCCTTGTCTTCGATCAGGTGCAGGTATGCGGTGGGATTGCGGGTGAAGTCGGTGGGGTGCACACCCGGCGGAGCTTGCTTCTTCAGGCCCTCCCAGAACGCCTCGAACGCCACCCCGGGCTCTTGCTTCTTCCTCGCGGGCTGGGCCTCCGGACGGGGCTGCGCGAACAGGTCGGGCTTGCCCTCGCGCTCGGCTTCCTGGGCGGCGTAGGCCTCGCGGTAGCGCTGGGCGATCGAGATCGTGGTCTTGCTGCGCCGCTGGGGCAGGCCCTGCTCGGTCCACTCGGTGACCTCGGGCACCTCGTCGTCGGTCAGGGAGACCCCGGCGGGGATGCGCGGGTTGGTGGGGCGGCGCTTCTTGGGCGGGCGCTTGGGGCCCTCGCCGATCTGGCTGAGGTCGATCTGCGGCACGGCGGTGGCGCCGATGCCGTGTGCGAAGCCGGGGGCGGGATCGAGGGTCTGCATCTCGCTCGGCACGATGAGGACGGCCCGGACGCCGCCGTAGGCCGACTTCCGCAGCGAGACCTGCAGGTTGAACGAGGTGCACAGACGGCCGACGACCGCGAGGCCCAGGCGCGGGGTACCGCCGGCATCCTGGATGTCGACACCCCTCTTGGCCTGCTCGAGCATGCGCTCGGCCTTGGCGCGGGACTCCTCGCTGAGGCTGACGCCGGCGTCCTCGATCTCGATGGCGATGCCGGTCTGCACCTCGACGGCGTTGACGTGCACCTTGCTCTGCGGGGGCGAGTAGCGGGTGGCGTTGTCGAGGAGCTCGGCGAGCGCGTGGATGAGCGGCTCGGCCGACAGCCCGCGGATGTTGACCTTGGCGATGGAGTCCAGCTGGATGCGCCGGTACTCCAGGATCCGGGACATGGCGCCGCGCAGCACGCTGTACAGCGGGACCGGCTGGGGCCAGTTGCGGCTGGGCCGGCCGCCGCCGAGCACACCGATGGAGTCGGCGAGGCGGCCGATCAGCGAGGTGCCGTGGTCGATGCGCAGGAGGTCGTCGAAGACCTCGGGGTTGCGGCCGTGGTCCTCCTCCATCTCCCGCAGTTCCGCGGACTGCTGGTGGACGATGGCCTGCACGCGGCGCGCGATGCTGACGAAGGAGCGCTGGGCGGAGTCACGCAGGGACTCCTCGTGGTCGACGATGTCGAGGATCTTCCGGATGACGGCGCGCTGCGCGTCGTCGAGCGCGCGGAACGCAGGATCACCCTCGCCGAGGTCGCGCATCACCTCCCTGGGGGAATTTCCGGCGCGCAGCCACTCCACGGCGTTGGGCACGAACACCTCGGCGAGGAGGCGGTTCTCCTCCGTATGGCCTGCGACGCACCGTTCCAGGTACGCGACGCGCTGGTCCCTCTCCGCGCGCAACTCCCGCAGCAGCCGACCTCGGCGCACCGACTCGGCTCCCGCCACGATCACCAGGAGGGTCGCGACGGTTCCGCAGACGCCGACGGCGAGCCGGGCCTGCGTCGCCACCAGGGCGACGGCGGCTCCGGTCGCCGCGGCCATCAGTATCGCCGGCAGCAACAGCACACGCGCGTAGGGAAGTTCTCGGCGACCGGGTGGGGACTGAACACTCACCATGTGGGCACCCTCTGTAGGGATCTGTCGGCATCTTCGGGATGTTTGGGAACAAGCGCACGAATACGCCTCAACTCGGTGCGCCGCGGGCGAGCCTAGTCCGACCGGATCATCGCCGCGTCATATTCGGCAACGCCCTGAAACCGACTCCGTACATGAAGTAGCCTCAAACCCATTTACACACAGCGAATTTGTTCGAACACGCCACGTGATGATGCACAGGCGTGCGAAACAGTTCACCGGGACGGGTGAGAAGACCGCTCCTGAGCACCCCAGGTGCCCTCAAGTTCCGTCAGGCGGTGCTCAGTTGCCCGCGATGCGCAGGGCCGCGTCGGCGGTGGCCCGGGCGAACTCCGAGACGGAGCGGTCGGGATCCGAGCGGTGGACGAGGATGACGCCCTCGATGAGTCCGAAGACGAGGTCGGTGCGCAGATCCAGGTCACTCTTCGCGAGCGCGCCGCCCGCGGCCGTCGCGGCGATCAACTGGCGGTAGGCGTCCTTGAGTTCGCCGCGCACGGCATGGAACCCGGCGAACCGCTCGGTGCGCACCTCGGGCAGCAGGTAGAGGCCGCCGAGGTTGTGCGAGCCGCCGCAGAGCAGCTCCACGTCGGTGCGGCACAGCTCCCACAACCGGTCCTCGGCCGCCCGCGCGTCGTCCGCGAGCAGCTCACGGGCGCAGGTCAGCGAGGGTGTGACCGTCGACTCCAGCAGCTCGGCGAGCAGTTCCTCCTTGCCGGAGACGTAGTGGTACATGGACGCCTGGCGCATGCCCGCGCGCTCGGCGACGGCCCGGGTCGTGGTGGCGGCGTAGCCGCGCGAGGTGAACAGCTCCGCGGCGGCCGTGAGCAGCTCGGCGCGTGGCGTGAGCCCGCTGTCCGGGCGTTGCGCGGCCCGTGGCCGGCCCACTCGGCGTCCGCTGCTCGTCCCCATGCGTTCGATCCTCGCACACGACGCCGGGCGGCGATCTTCGTGAGGGGCCGGTAACGAGCCGGCAACGCGGCGGCAACGGCGGCGACCCGACCCGCCCCTAATTTCTGTCGAGCGACAGAAATTATCCCTCAGTCGGAGGTCCCCGATGGCGACAGAGACCACCTACGGAGCCCGCGCCCATGCCCGCTCCCAGGAGGGCACACGCGCCGACGCCATGCCCGTCGTACCGGCGGCCGACTGGCCGGCCCCACCCTGCGAGGCGGGCCACCTGGTGTGGGCCGAGACCGTCGCCGGCGGCAACTACACCCACCGGGTCCTCGCGCGCGGCACCGAGCTGCGCCTGACCGACCTGCGCGGCGACGCCTGCGCCCACCTGCTCCTGTACGTGGACGGCCGCCCCTGGGAGCGATTGAACGTCGCCGACACGGTCAAGGTCCAGTGGAACGCCTACCTCGGCGAGGGCGTGCTCCTCCTGTCCGACCAGGGGCGGGTCCTCGCCTCGGTCGTCACCGACACCTCCGGCCGGCACGACGCCCTGTGCGGCACCTCCACCCTCGCCCGCAACACCGAGCGCTACGGCGACGGCACCCCGCAGTCCGCCTCCCCGGCCGGCCGCGAGCTGTTCAAGCCGGCCGCCGCGAAGAACGGCCTGGAGCCCCGCGATCTCCCGCCCTCCCTCTCCTTCTTCCAGGGCGTGAAGATCCGCGAAGACGGCACCCTCGACTTCACCGGCTCGGCCGGCCCCGGCGCCAGCGTCACCCTGCGGGCCGAGCAGGACGTGACGGTCCTGATCGCCAACGTGCCGCACCCGGCCGACCCCCGCCCGGAGTACGTCAGCACCCCACTGGAGGTCCTCGCCTGGCGGGCGGCGCCCACCCGGCCGGGCGACCCTCTGTGGGACGCCACCCCCGAGGGCCGTCGTGCCTTCCTCAACACCGCCGAATTTCTCACCGCGAGGGGGCTCGCATGAAGACAGTGGTTCCGGTGAAAACCGTCGTCCCGGCCCGCGCCGCCTGGTCGTCCGTCGTCCGTGCCGGCGAGACGCTGACCATCACCGACCTGCACGGCAACCAGGCCGTCGACTTCCTCGTGTACGACGCCCACGACACGTCCGTGCGCTACAGCGCCCCGGACACGATCCACGCGCAGGGCGGCATCTTCCTCACCACGGGCAGTGTGCTGATGTCCAACGAGCACACCCCGCTGATGACGGTGACCGCCGACGCCGTGGGGCGCCACGACACCGTCGGCGGCGCCTGCTCCAAGGAGTCCAACACCCTGCGCTACGGCCATCACACCTTCGCGCAGCACGCCTGCGTGGACAACTTCCTGGCCGAGGGCGCCAAGCACGGCCTCGGCAAGCGGGACCTGGTCTCCAACATCAACTGGTACATGAACGTGCCCGTCGAGAAGGACGGCACCCTCGGCATCGTCGACGGCCTCTCCGCACCGGGCCTCACCCTCACGCTCCGCGCCGAACGGGACGTCCTCGTCCTGGTCTCCAACTGCCCCCAGATCAACAACCCGTGCAACGGCTTCGAGCCGACGGCGGTGGAGATGACGATCACCGGGGCGGGCACATGACCTTCGACAAACTGCTGGTCGCCAACCGGGGCGAGATAGCCGCCCGCGTCATCCGCACCGCCCGCGAACTCGGCCTGCGCACGGTCGCCGTGTACTCCGACCCCGACCGCTCGGCGCCCCACGTCCGGCTCGCCGACGAGGCGGTACGGCTCGGTCCGGCACCCGCGAAGGAGTCCTACCTCGACGCCGACCTCGTCCTGAGGGCGGCCAAGGACACCGGTGCGGGCGCCGTCCACCCGGGCTACGGCTTCCTCTCCGAGGACGCGGCCTTCGCCCGCCGCTGCGCCGACGCCGGGATCGTGTTCGTCGGACCGACCCCCGGGCAACTGGAGTTGTTCGGCGCCAAGCACACGGCCCGGGCGGCGGCACTGGCGGCGGGCGTGCCGCTGGCACCGGGCACCGGCCTGCTGTCGGGACTCCCCGAGGCACTGGAGAAGGCGCGACTCATCGGCTATCCGGTCATGCTCAAGGCGACGGGCGGGGGCGGCGGCATCGGCATGTCGGCCTGCCACTCCCCCGACGAACTCACCGACGCCTGGGAACGCGTCCAGCGCGTCGCCTCCGCCTCCTTCTCCTCCGCCGGTGTCTTCCTGGAACGGCTCGTGGAGCGCGCCCGCCATGTCGAGGTGCAGGTCTTCGGCGACGGCGAGGGGAAGGTCGTCACCTTCGGCGACCGTGACTGCTCGCTCCAGCGCCGCAACCAGAAGGTCCTGGAGGAGGCGCCGGCCCCTGGCCTGCCGGACCACGTGCGAGCACAACTCGCCTCCGCCGCACGCGACCTGTGCGCCTCCGTCGGCTACCGCTCCGCCGGGACCGTCGAGTTCGTCTACGACGCGGCCCGCGAGGAGGCCTCCTTCCTGGAGGTCAACACCCGTCTGCAGGTGGAACATCCGGTCACCGAGGAGATCTACGGCGTCGACCTGGTCGCCTGGATGCTGCGACTGGCACGCGGCGAGCGGGACGTGGTGGTCGACCCCGGCCCACCTCGCGGCCACGCCGTCGAGGCGCGCCTCTACGCGGAGGACCCGAGCCGGGAACACCGGCCCAGCGCGGGCCTGTTGACCCGGGTCGAGTTCCCGGCCGGGGTACGCGTCGACGGCTGGGTGGAGACCGGCACCGAGGTGACCACCGCCTACGACCCGATGCTCGCGAAGGTGATCGCCCACGGTTCCGACCGGGATCATGCGCTGCGCCGCCTCGACGAGGCGCTGGCCCGCACCCGGGTCGACGGCATCGAGACGAACCTGGGGCTAGTGCGGGCGGCGCTCACCGACCCGGACCTCCGCAGGGCCACCCACTCCACCGGGACCCTCGCCACGGTCACCGACCCGACCCCGCGCATCGAGGTCGTCTCCGGCGGCACCCTCACCACCGTGCAGGACTGGCCCGGCCGCACCGGCCGCTGGCAGGTCGGCGTGCCGCCGTCCGGCCCGATGGACGACCGCTCCTTCCGCCTCGGCAACCGCGCGCTGGGCAACCCCGAGGGCACCCCGGGCCTGGAATGCACGCTCCAGGGCCCGACGCTGCGCTTCACCCACCCCACGACGGTGTGCGTGACGGGCGCTCCGGCCCCGGTCGCCGTGGACGGTACGGCGGTGGCGCAGTGGGAGCCGGTGACCGTGCCGGCCGGGGCCCTGCTGGAGATCGGCGCGCCCGGCGAGCACGGCCTGCGCACCTACGTCCTGTTCGCGGGCGGCCTGGACGTCCCCGCCTTCCTGGGCAGCGCGAGCACCTTCACGCTGGGCCGGTTCGGCGGCCACGGCGGGCGGGCGCTGCGGACGGGCGACGTCCTGCACGGTGGGACGGTCGCCCGAGGCACGGAGGCCGGGGAGGCCGAGGAAGCCGCGAAAGCCGCGGACCGGCCGTCCTTCACCGCCGTCTGGCACATCGGCGCGGTCGAAGGCCCGCACGCGGCCCCGGAGTTCTTCACCGAGGACGACATCCGCGACTTCTACGCCGCCGACTGGAAGGTCCACTTCAACTCGGCCCGCACCGGTGTCCGCCTGGTGGGGCCGAAGCCGCGCTGGGCGCGCGCCGACGGCGGCGAGGCGGGCCTGCACCCGTCCAACATCCACGACACCCCCTACTCCGTCGGCGCCGTCGACTACACGGGCGACATGCCGGTGCTGCTCGGCCCGGACGGCCCCTCGCTGGGCGGATTCGTGTGCCCGGCGACCGTGCTCAGCTCCGAGCGCTGGAAGCTGGGCCAGTTGCGCCCCGGCGACACGGTCCGCTTCCGGCCGGTGGACGTCACCGGCGCACTGCGCCCCGAGATCGTCGACGGGGGTGTGCTGGCCCGCGACGGCGACGTGACCTACCGGCGCAGCGGCGACGACAACCTGCTGGTCGAGTTCGGGCCCATGCAGCTGGACCTGGCCCTGCGCATGCGGGTCCACGCGCTGATGGAGGCGGTGGCCGCGGCGGACCTGGCGGGCGTCACCGACCTCACCCCGGGCATCCGTTCCCTCCAGATCCAGACGGACCCCCGCCGCCTCCCCCAGCACGAACTCCTCGCGTTCGTCAGGGAGATGACAGCGGCCCTCCCGCCCTCGGACGAGCTGGTCGTCCCCTCCCGCACCGTGCACCTCCCCCTGTCCTGGGACGATCCCGCCACCCGCGAGGCCATCGCCCGCTACATGGCGGGCGTCCGCGACGACGCCCCCTGGTGCCCGTGGAACATCGAGTTCATCCGCCGGGTCAACGGCCTGGAGTCGGTGGCCGACGTCTACGACACGGTCTTCGACGCGGAGTACCTGGTCCTGGGCCTCGGGGACGTCTACCTCGGCGCCCCGGTCGCCACGCCCCTCGACCCGCGCCACCGCCTGGTGACGACGAAGTACAACCCCGCGCGCACCTGGACGGCCGAGAACTCGGTGGGCATCGGCGGCGCGTACCTGTGCGTCTACGGCATGGAGGGCCCCGGCGGCTACCAGTTCGTGGGCCGGACGACGCAGGTGTGGTCGCCCTGGCAGCAGCGCGGCGCGTTCGAGCCGGGCTCGCCCTGGCTGCTGCGATTCTTCGACCGGATCCGCTGGTACCCGGTCGACGCGGACGAACTCCTCGACCTGCGGGCCGACATCACCTCGGGCCGCTTCGTGCCACGCATCGAGGAGGGCACCTTCTCGCTCGCCGAGTACCGGACGTTTCTCACCGAACACGCGGACTCCATCACGCAGTTCAGGTCCCGCCAGCGGGCCGCGTTCGCGACGGAGCGGGACGCGTGGGAGGCGGCGGGCGAGTTCGCCCGGGCGGAGGCGGCGGCAGCGCCGCCCGCTGCCCCGGCCGAGGTGGCGGTCCCGCCGGGCGGCCGACTGATCGAGGCCGAATTCGCCGCGTCCGTATGGCAGCTGAACGTGTCTCCCGGCGACGAGGTGACGGCGGGGCAGCCGCTGCTCGCCCTGGAGGCGATGAAGATGGAGTCCAGGGTGCACGCGCCGGTCGACGGCGTGGTGGCGCAGGTCCTGGCCCGACCCGGCGACCAGGTCGAGGCGGGGACGGCACTGCTCGTCCTGGCCCCGGCCGCGAGCTGAACCCCGAGGAGCACGAGCATGTCCCGCACCCTGTCCCGCGTCCGCGCCGCCTACGCCCGCATCGAGGCCGTCGGCCGCCCGGAGATCTGGATCGACCTGCGGCCGCGCGAGGAGGCCGAGGCGGAAGCCCGCACACTCGACGAGCGGCTCGCGCGGGGCGAGCACCTCCCGCTCGCCGGCCGGCTGCTCGCCGCCAAGGGCAACATCGACGTGGCCGGCCTGCCCACCACCGCGGGCTGCCCGGCGTACGCCTACGAGCCCGCCGCGGACGCCCCCGTCGTCGCCCGACTCCGTGCGGCCGGCGCGCTGGTGCTGGGCACCACGAACCTGGACCAGTTCGCGACCGGCCTGGTGGGCACCCGCTCCCCGCACGGCGCGGTCCGTAACGCCCACGACCCCGCGCGGGTGAGCGGCGGTTCCAGCTCCGGCTCGGCCGTCGCGGTGGCGCTCGGCATCGTCGACCTCGCCCTCGGCACGGACACCGCCGGTTCGGGCCGGGTCCCGGCCGCCTTCAACGGCATCGTCGGTCTCAAGCCCACCCGTGGTCTGGTCCCCACCGAGGGAGTCGTCCCGGCCTGCGCCTCGATCGACTGTGTGACGGTGTTCGCCCGCACGCTCCCCGAGGCCGAGCAGGCCCTGGCCCACATGGCATCGCCGGCCGGCCGCGCCCTCCCCTCGCTCCCCACCCGGGCCCCCGGCCCGTGGCGCATCGCGACCCCGTCCCTCGAACAGCTGGGCGAGCTGGACGAGGGCTGGGCGGAGGCATACGAGGCGGCCGTGCACCAGGTCAGGGCAGCCGGGGCGGAGATCCGCCCCCTCGACCTCACCCCGTTCACCGAGGCCGCCGCCATGCTCTACGAGGGCGCGTTCGTCGCCGAGCGCTACACGGCTGTAGGTGCCTTTGTCGACAAGTTGCTCGCGGAGGGCGGTGAGGGTCTCGACCCGACCGTCGCGGGCATCATCACCCGAGCCCGGGACATCCCGGCCCACCGGCTCTACACGGACACCGAGCGCCTGACGGACCTGCGCGCCCGCGCCCTGAGCGAACTGACCGACGCGGACGCCCTGTTGCTGCCGACCACGCCCGGTCACCCCACCCTCGCCGAGGTCACCGCCGACCCGCTGGGCGCCAACGCCCGCCTGGGCCGCTTCACCAACTCCACGAACCTCTTCGACCTCGCGGCGGCCGCCGTCCCCGCCGGCGAGGTGAACGGCCTGCCCTTCGGCGTGATGCTGATCGGCCCGGCCTTCACGGACGAACGGCTGGTGAGGATCGCGGCCCTGCTGCAACCTCAGGCGTACGTCGCCGTGGTGGGCGCCCACCTGACGGGGCAGCCGTTGAACCCCCGACTCCTCTCCCTGGGCGCGGTACTGGACCGCACGACGACCACCGCCCCCGTCTACCGCCTGCACGCCCTGCGCACGACCCCACCGAAGCCGGGCCTGGTCCATGTGGGCGAGGGAGGCGCGCAGATCGAGGCAGAGGTCTGGCGCCTACCGCAGGAGGGCTTGGGCCGCCTGCTGACGGCACTGCCCCGCCCGATGACACTGGGCAACGTGGAGCTGGCGGACGGAAGCAGTGTCCCGGGCTTCCTGTGCGAGCCGAGCGCTCTGAACGAGGCGGTGGACATCACGCAGTACGGCAGCTGGCGTTCATACCTGAACGAGCGTCAGAGGCAGGCCACCTAGAGGTGCGGCTCCGCCGCGTGGGCGCGACCAGCCACAACCTCCCCGCACCCGCCGAACAAGATCACCCCACCGACGAGTAGGCCACAACCCCCCGCAGCAGCTGATCAACCGCCTTACGCGCGGCCTTCGCCACGGTCGACCCCTCCGCGGCGGAGGCCGCGGAAATCTGCCCCAGCACGTCGATGACCTGCTTGCACCACCGCACGAAGTCACCCGCAGGCATCTCCGCCTCCCGCAGCACCTCGTCGAGCCCCTTCCCCGAGGCCCACATGTACGCGGACCACGCGAACCCGAGATCGGGCTCCCGCTGTCCCACGCCCTCCGTCTGGCTGATCCGGAAGTCCTCCTCCAGCGCGTCCAGCCGGCCCCAGATCCGTACCATCTCGCCGAGCGCGGCCTTCGCCTTGCCCGAGGGCAGCTTCGGCGCCATCGCGTCGTCGCCGACCCGCGCCTCGTAGACCAGCGCCGAGACACAGGCGGCGAGCTCGGCGGGGGCCAGCCCCTCCCACACGCCGGCGCGCAGGCATTCGCTCGCCAGCAGGTCGAGCTCGCCGTAGAGACGGGCGAGCCGCTTGCCGTTCTCGGTGACCTCGTTGCCGCGCAGATAGTCCAGCTCGGTCAGCAGCGCCACGATCCGGTCGAACGTACGGGCGATCGTGTTGGTGCGGCCCTCGATACGGCGCTCCAGCTGCGAGGTGTCGCGCAGCAGCCGGTGGTAGCGCTCGGCCCAGCGGGCGTGGTCCTCGCGGTCGGCGCAGCCGTGGCAGGGGTGCGCGCGGAGCGCGGTGCGCAGCCGGGCGATCTCACGGTCGTCGGCTGCCTGGGAGCGCTGCTTGCGGGCCCGCTCCGGCGGGATGTGCCCCGCCTTGGTGCGCAGCGCGGAGGCGAGGTCGCGGCGGGACTGCGGCGAGCGCGGGTTGAACGTCTTCGGGATCCGCATCCGCTCCAGTGCCTCGACCGGCACCGGGAAGTCCATCGAGGCCAGCCGCTTGACCTGCCGCTCGGCGGTGAGGACCAGCGGACGCGGCCCGTCGTGGTGGTCGAAGCCGCGGTGGCCGTTGGCGCGCCCGGCGGGCAGGCCAGGGTCGAGCACCAGCGCCAGCCCGGCGTACTTGCCGGTGGGCACGTGGATGACGTCTCCCGGCTTGAGCTTCTCCAGTGCCACGGCGGCCTCGGCGCGCCGCTGGGCCGCGCCCTGCTTGGCCAGTTCGGTCTCGCGGTCCTTGAGGTCGCGGCGCAGCCGCGCGTACTCCTCGAAGTCACCGAGGTGGCAGGTCATGGAGGCCTTGTAGCCCTCGAGCCCCTCCTCGTTGCGCTGCACCTGCCGGGAGATGCCGACCACCGACCGGTCGGCCTGGAACTGCGCGAACGACGTCTCCAGGAGTTCGCGCGAGCGGTGCCGCCCGAACTGCTCGACCAGGTTGACCGCCATGTTGTACGACGGCTTGAAGCTGGAGCGCAGCGGGTAGGTGCGCGTGCCCGCCAGCCCGGCGAGGTGGTCGGGGTTCATGGCGCGCTGCCACAGGACGACGGCGTGCCCCTCGACGTCGATGCCACGCCGGCCCGCACGCCCGGTGAGCTGGGTGTACTCGCCGGGAGTGATGTCGGCGTGCTGCTCGCCGTTCCACTTGACGAGCTTCTCCAGGACCACGGACCGCGCGGGCATGTTGATGCCCAGCGCCAGCGTCTCGGTGGCGAACACGGCCTTGACCAGGCCGCGCACGAACAGCTCCTCGACGACTTCCTTGAACGTCGGCAGCATGCCCGCGTGATGGGCGGCGATTCCGCGCTCCAGGCCCTCCAGCCACTCGTAGTAGCCGAGAACGTGCAGGTCCTCGTGCGGGATCGCGGCCGTGCGCTCCTCGACGAGGGCCCGGACCTCCGCGCGCGCGTCCTCGTCGTTCAGCCGTAGTCCGGCGTACAGGCACTGCTGGACGGCGGCCTCACAGGCGGCGCGGCTGAAGATGAAGGTGATGGCGGGCAACAGCCCCTCGGCGTCGAGCCGTTCGATGACCTCCGGCCGGCCCGGCGTCCACACCCGCGAGCGCTGCCTGCGCTCCCGCTCACGGTCGGCCTCGCGCATGTTGCGGCCGCGTCTGCGGTCCTGGTACGAGGGTTTGCTCGCCTCCATGCGGGCCAGGCGCGTGAGGTCGGGGTTGACGGCCCTGCGGTGGCCCTCGCCCTCCTCGAACAGGTCGTACATCCGCCGCCCGGCGAGCACGTGCTGGAACAGCGGCACGGGCCGGTGCTCGGAGACGATCACCTCGGTGTCGCCGCGCACGGTGTCCAGCCAGTCGCCGAACTCCTCGGCGTTGGACACGGTCGCGGAGAGGCTGACCAGGGTGACCGACTCGGGAAGGTGGATGATCACCTCTTCCCACACGGCGCCCCGGAAGCGGTCGGAGAGGTAGTGCACCTCGTCCATCACCACGTACCCCAGGCCGAGGAGGGTCTGCGAACCGGCGTACAGCATGTTCCGCAGCACCTCGGTGGTCATCACGACCACCGGGGCGTCGGAGTTGACACTGTTGTCGCCGGTGAGCAGGCCGACCCTGTCGCTGCCGTATCGACGGCACAGGTCGGAGTACTTCTGGTTCGACAGCGCCTTGATGGGTGTCGTGTAGAAGCACTTCTTGCCCTGCTGGAGGGCGAGGTGGACGGCGAACTCGCCCACGATCGTCTTGCCCGAGCCGGTGGGGGCGGCCACCAGGACGCCCTTGCCCGCCTCGAGTGCCTGGCAGGCCTCGATCTGGAAGGGGTCGAGACCGAAGTCGTACATCTCGCGGAAGGACGCGAGCGCGGTGGCCTGCTCGACAGCACGCTTACGTGCTGCCGCGTACCGCTCGGCCGGTGAGAGATCCTCTGTCATCGTGCTTTCGAGCGTACCGGGCCGCACTGACAACAGGACGATCATTATCCGGATCCGGTGCCGCGAAACCTGGGTACGCCCAGCTCACGGGCGTACGGCCATCCGCTTCAGGGGCCGATGACGCGTACCGCGCGCGGGACGCACCGCGCGGTGAGCGGCAGTGCCCCGAACCGCTCCCCGTCCGCGTACCCCGAGACGCCGTCGGCGGCGAGCTCGACCTTCACCGTCCGGTGCACGGTGACCTGGGGATGGCCGACGTGCGTCCCCCGGTACACCTTGGGGAACACCCGCAGCAACGTCGTACGGTCGCAGTCGCCGACCACCGTGACGTCGAACAGTCCGTCGGTGAGGTCGGCGCCGGGGCAGATCCTCATACCGCCACCGTAGGAGGGGCCGTTGCCGACGGCCACGAGTGTGGCCTCGACCTCCCGCACGGCTCCGTCGTCGAGCGTGCTCCGGTACGGGAAGGGGCGGAAGGCGGCCAGTTCGGCGAGCATCGCGAGGTCGTACCGGGCGCGTCCGGTGGGCCATCGCATGCGGTTGCCCCGGTCGTTGACGCGGGAGTCGAAGCCGGAGGCGAGCACGGTGCCGAACCAGCGGTCCCCGACCCGGCCGAGATCGACGTCCCGGATCCGGGCGCCCTTGAGGGCGTCGGCGATCAGGTGTCCGGCGGCGCCCGGGTCGCGCACGGGCAGACCGAGCGCCCGGGCGAGGTCGTTGCCGGTGCCGGCGGCGACCAGGCCGAGCGGGGTGCGGGTACCGGCGACGGCCTGGAGGGCGAGGTGGGCCACCCCGTCGCCGCCGACGGCGATCAGGGCGCCGGTGCCGTCGGCGACGGCGGCACGCGCGCGTGCAAGGGCGTCCGCGGCGTTCTCGCCGACGACCGTGCGCACCGCGTAGCCGGCCGACCGCAACGCGGAAGCGGCCGGCCGCGCTGCTCGAGCGCCCCGGCCGCGGCCCGCCGCGGGGTTGACGAAGAGGGTGATCTCGCTGGTCACGGGGTGACCCTAGGAGCTCTCCGCCGAGTCTCAGGTCACGTCGTCATAACCGTTGACCCGGTCGGTGCTCGACTGCTCCGGCACCGTACGACTGGCGGCGACCGTCTCGACCTCGCCGATGTCCTCGGGGGTGAGGTCCAGGTCGGAGGCCTCGTCGTCGGCGGGACCCAGGGCGTCGCGACGGCGCCTGCGTCGGTCGTTCAGCAGGGAGAAGGCGGTCGCACCGAAGTACAGGATCCAGATCGGTCCGGCGAGCGCCAGCATCGAGATGGGGTCGGTGCTGGGCGTGGCCACGGCGGCGAACACCGTGATGCCGATGATCATGGCTCGCCACCAGCCGAGCATGCGCTGGCCGGTGACCATTCCGGTGAGATTGAGGAAGACCAGCAGCAGCGGCAGCTCGAAGGAGAGGCCGAAGACGACGACCATGCGCGTGACGAGCTGGAGCAGGTCGTCCAGCGGCAGCAGGTTGGTGACGCGGCCCGGGGTGAAGTCGATCAGCACCTTGGCGGTGGTCGGCAGCACCCGGTAGGCGAAGTAGCCGCCACCCAGGAAGAGCGGGGCGCCCATGCCGACGAACGCGTAGGCGTACCTGCGCTCGTGATTGTGCAGGCCGGGGGCGATGAAGGCCCACAGCTGGTAGAGCCAGACCGGCGAGGCGAAGACGACCCCGGCCATCAGGGAGACCTGGAGGGCCAGTGTGAAGGGCGCGAGCAGACCGTTGATCGTGATGCTCGCGCACTTGTTGCTGGAGTCGCCGGACTTGAGCTGGCCCTGGATCTCCTCGAAAGTCTTCCCGCAGCCGACCGAGTCGAGGATCGGCTTGGTGAGGAAGTTGATGATGTCGTTGTAGAAGAAGGCGGCTACGACCGTCACGACGACGATGGCCAGCATCGCCTTCGCGAGCCGGTTGCGGAGCTCACGAAGATGATCCGCGAGGGGCATCCGCCCCTCGGGGTCCTTCTCCTCTTTGCGGGCAGACTTCAGCAACCCACGTTCCCATCTCGTGCGGCGGGCCGGAGGTCACCGGCCCTGCGTCAGCGCTTGGTCGTGTCCGTCGGCTCGGTGACCGGGCGGGAACTGGTCACGTCGCCGGGGGCGGCCTGGATGGTGCGCTGCGCCGGGGGCTGCTCGTCGTTGTTGGGCGGGCCGGCCGGGGTGGCCGTGCTGCTGCCCTCTTCCTTCATCGCCTTGGCCTCGCTCTTGAGGATGCGAGCGGACTTGCCGAGCGAGCGCGCCATGTCGGGAAGCTTCTTGGCGCCGAACAGCAGGATGACGACGACGAGGATGAGAATGATCTCGGGGGCGCCGAGCCTTCCGAACATAAGTCTTTACCTTCTCACCGAGGCTGCGGGGGCGGGTTGCCGTCCGACCGGTCGGACACCTGTCCGAACGATCGTGTTGACAGCGATCGTAACGCTCAGGGGTAAACGTGAGGCAATCCCCGTGCCTACTCCCGGTACGCGGTCCGGGCCTCGTTCTCCGAGCCGCGACCAGCAGCGTACCTGGCCCCACCACAGGGGCGGGAGGGCGAAGTGGTCCAAAACGCATTCGCCGCAGGACTCACAGGACCGCCACAGCGCTCCGGGAGGCTCACCACAGCAGCCGTCACAGGGTGTCCACAGCACGGGCCGCGCTCACGGCCGCCCGCTCCAGATCCTGCGCCGCCCGGTCGATACGCCGCGCGGACTCCGCGACCTGCCGTCCCAGCCGCTGCGCCTCCAGGAAGACCCGGACGGCGAACACCGCGAGGACGGCGAGACCCACGAAACCCACGGCAACAGCGAACATCGGCCAGAACATGGGCCGAGCCTAGACCCCACTACGCGCTGTGCAGCCGCAGGGTCCTGACGCCACCGCCGGTGAGCAGTTCGACGATCCGCTCCCCGGCCGGCTTGCGCACGGCCGCACCGCAGTCGGGGCAGGTGAAGGAGTAGAAGGTGGTGCGGCTGGAGGCCCCGATCGCCAGCAGCAGGGCGCTCGCGGCGAGCTCGAAATGGCTTCGGCAGTCGGGGCAGCCGGCCCGGAAACGCACCGGGGCCACACTGCGCATCCCCGCGAACGCGGAGGCCGCCGAGATGCCCCGCACACCAGACGCCACCGACTCGCTCAAAGCTCCTGCTCCCGCCCGTCGAACTGACTGTCGCCCTGCCGCCGCGGCCGCTCGCCGAGCACCGCGTGCGGCTCGCCCGCCGCCCCCTGCGCCTCGATCCCGTCGTACGCCGCCAGCGCCTCACGGGCGGCCCGGCGGGCACTGTCGGCGAGGTCCGGCGGCGAGACGATCCGGCCGTCGCGGCCCAGTCGCAGGGCCAGCCGCCTGAGCGAGGCCGGTTCGGGCGTGCGCAGAGTGATACGCAGTCCGCCGTCCGGAAGCTCATCGGCGCTGTCGTGCGGGTAATACTCGGCGACCCAGCGGCCGCCCGGCCCGACCTCGACGACGACCTCCGGATCCTCCGCGGCCGGCTGCACCAGCCCCTCCGACAGGTCCCGCAGCTCGATCTCGGGCGGCGCGGACGACTCGTCGAGGATCCTGATCTCGGCGACCCGGTCCAGCCGGAAGGTGCGGCGGGCCTCCGAGCGGCGGCACCAGGCCTCCACGTACGTGTGCCCGACGCTGACGAGGCGGATGGGGTCGATCTCGCGCTCGGTGACCTCGTCACGGGCCGGCGAGTAGTAGCGGATCCACAGCCGGCGCCGCTCGGAGATCGCCCGGTCGACGTCCGCGAAGACCCCGCCCTCGGACTCGAACGTCACCGACAGGCGCGCGCTCGCGCCCGCCGCCTCTCCTGCCGCGGCCTCCACCTTCGCCGTCGCCCGCAGCAGCGCCTGCCGGTCGCCCTCCCGCAGACCGGGCAGCGTGGACACGGCCCGGGCCGCCACCAGCAGCGCGGTCGCCTCGTCCGCGGCCAGTCGCAGCGGCTCGGCGGCCTCCGCGCCGAGCGCCGCCGGGTTGTGCCACCAGATGCGCTCGCCGTCGGTGTCGATGTCGAGGAGATCGCCGCCCCGGAAGCTGGTGCCGCACATGGGCAGCACGTCGAGGTCCGAGACCAGCTCGTCCTCCGTGATCCCGAAGGCGCGCGCCACGTCCTCGATCCGCGCGCCGGGGCGCTCCCTGAGATACGTCACCAGGGAGAGCATCCGCCGGGTCTGGTCGATCGCGTTCGCCGGCCTGACCGGTTTGCCTGCCACTGTCTTGCTCGCTCCCCCTCAGCCCTTGGCCACGGCCCGCAGCCGGTCCACGACGTCCGCCCGCAGTTCGGCGGGGTCCAGGACCACCACGTCCGGCCCGAACTCCACCAGCCAGGCGTCCAGACCGTGCCCGTACGGAATCTTCAACTCGTCCCAGCCGTCCCCGAGTTCCCGCACGGCACTGGCCTTCGCCCGCAAGGGGTAGCCGGCCCCCGTCCGCAGCCGGATCAGCGCACTGCGGTCGGCGGTCTCCCCCGCCCAGCTCGCGACCGTCTCCCGCACGGTGACGACGTCCGGGACCGGCGCGGTGAAACTCGCCCCGCGCGAGCGCACCCGGCCGGTGATCCGCGACAACCGGAACACGCGCTCGGCGCCCCGGTCACGGTCGAAGCCGGCCAGATACCAGTGGCCGCGCCAGCACTCCAACGCCCACGGCTCGACATGCCGGGGCTCCGGGTGCGCGGCGGTGGCCTTGCGGTAGTCGAACACGACGGGACGGCGGTCACGGCAGGCCAGCATCAGCGGTTCGAACGCGGCCTCGTGCACGGGGATCCGGGGCTCCAGCGCGCCGTGCGCCTCGTACGGGTCGACGTCCTCGGGGAGCCCCGCCGCGCGCAGCTTCTGCAGGGCGCCGCTCGCGGCACCCGCCAGCCGGGCCTGCTGCCACACCTTGGCGGCCAGGCCCAGGGCCGCGGCCTCCTCGGCGTCGAGGGTGATGGGCGGCAGCCGGTTGCTGTCGCGGCGCGCGAGGTAGCCGATCTCGCCGTCCAGGCTCTCCACGGTCTCGATGACCAGGCCGAGCTCACGCAGATCGTCCTTGTCCCGCTCGAACATCCGGTTGAAGGAGTCGTCCGACGCCGCCGCACCCGTTCCCGGCCTGACGGTCTCGACATACGCCTCGATGGAATCGCGCAGCTCACGCTTGCTGAGCGGCCGCCGCGTCCCGAGCAGACACAGCGCCAGGTTCATCAGCCGCTCGGCCTTGGCAATGGCCATCGACGCCCTTCGCCTCCCCTATGGTGCTTACGATCGACGACCGTACCGCTCAGCGGTGCCCCGGCCAAAGCCGAGGGCCCACACCCGGGCAGGCATGGGCCCCAGCTGATCGACACTGGTCCTACGACGATCAGACCCCGAGCAGGTCCACCACGAAGATCAGCGTCTCACCGGGCTTGATCGCCGGGGTCGGGCTCTGGTTGCCGTAGGCGAGGTGCGCGGGGATGGTCAGCTGGCGACGGCCGCCGACCTTCATGCCCTGCACTCCCTGGTCCCAGCCCTTGATGACGCGGCCGCCACCGAGCGGGAAGCGGAACGGGGTCCCACGGTTCCAGCTGGCGTCGAACTCCTCACCGGTGCTGAAGGCGACACCGACGTAGTGGACGCTGACGGTCTGACCGGCCTGCGCAACCTCGCCGTCGCCCTCCCAGATGTCCTTGATCTCGAGGTCCGCCGGGGGCTCGCCGCCGGGGAAGTCGATCTCGGGCTTGTCAATGCTCACGTCACTGCTCCTGCATGTCTCACGGAAAGGCAACACGGACAGTCTTACACCTTCGGTGGCCTCACACCTTGGCGAGGATGTCCACCGCGAAGACCATCGTGGAGTCCTTCTCGATACCGCTGCCACTCGGAGGGTTGTCGCCGTAACCCAACGACGGCGGAACGACGATGACGACCCGGCTGCCCACCTTCCTCCCGATGAGCCCCTGCGCCCAGCCCTTGACCACCTGCTGCAGCGAGAACGACGTCAGCGCACTACGGCTGTACGTCGAGTCGAACTCCTTGCCCGTGTCCCAGATGACGCCCTTGTACTGCACCAACACGGTGTCGTCCGCAGCGAGAACGGCACCGTCCCCCTCGATCACGTACTTCGCCACCAGCTTGGTCGGCGCGGCCGACTTGGGGATCTCGATCGAGGGTGCCTTGCCATCGGTGTTCGTGCCGACCTTCGGCACACCGGCGTCGGACTGCGGGACGTCCTTGCCCTTGGCCGAACTCTTCGCGCTGAACGTGTCCTGGATGTCGAACACGAACACCAGCGTGTCGGTGCCCTTGATGCCTGTCTGTTCGTCGCCGTCCTTACCGAAACCCCAGGTCGGCGGCACGGAGAACTCCACCCGGCTGCCGGTCTTCTTGCCCGTCAGCGCATAGCGCCAGCCGTCGATGGTGGCACCCTGCGCGAGCTGGGTGAGCAGCGGCTTCTTGGTGTCGTAGGTGTTGAGGAGGACCTTCGCGCTGTCCCAGATCTGGCCGAGACAGTTCGCCTGGATGTAGTCGTTCTCCGCGACCGTCTTCCCGCCGCCCGCGATCACCGTCTTCACCGCCAGCTGGTCCGAAGGCTTCCCGCTGCCTTTGGCGACCGTCGGCTTCTCGCCGAACTTCACCCCCGCCGTGATGGCCGGCAGCGGACCGTCGACGATCTTCGGCGGAGGCGCGGCGGACGTGGCCGAGGCCGAGGGCGACGCACTGTCGCTCGCCTTGCTCGAGTCGGACTTGTCGTCACCGCACGCGGAGAGAGTGACCAGTCCCGCGGGAACTGCGGCAAGGATGAGTGAGCGTCGGCGCACGATGAAGGCCTCGTAATCGGTCGATCTTCTGGATGGCGTGCGCGCAACTCTACGGCGTGCGAAGGGCGCCGTACGGGAAACGTACGGCGCCCGTGTTGCGTTCCGCACCACGCGCGGAACACGTCGCTCACATGCCGGCGATCAGCTTCTCCACCCGGTCGTCCACCGAACGGAACGGGTCCTTGCACAACACGGTGCGCTGTGCCTGGTCGTTGAGCTTCAGGTGCACCCAGTCCACCGTGAAGTCCCGGCGCTGCTCCTGCGCACGCCGGATGAAGTCGCCGCGCAACCGCGCCCGAGTGGTCTGCGGCGGCACCGACTTGCCCTCGAAGATCTTCAAGTCGTTGCAGATCCGGGCGGCCTGCCCCTTGCGCTCCAACAGGTAGTAGAGACCACGACGGCGGTGGATGTCGTGGTAGGCGAGGTCTATCTGCGCCACCCGCGGATGCGACATCGTCATATTGTGCTTGGCCCGGTACCGCTCGATGAGCTTGTACTTCATCACCCAGTCGATCTCGGTGCCGATCCGGTCGAGGTCCTCCGCCTCGATCGAGTCCAGCGTGCGGCCCCACAGCTCCAGGACCTGGTCGACGGTGCCGGTGCGGATACCGCGGCGCTCGACGAAGTCCACGGCCTTCTCGTAGTACTCGCGCTGCACCTCCAGCGCGGAGGCCTCACGGCCGCTGGCCAGACGCACCTTGCGCCGACCCGTGATGTCGTGACTGACCTCGCGGATCGCCCGGATCGGGTTCTCCAGCGTCAGATCCCGCATCACCGTGCCCGCCTCGATCATGCGCAGCACCAGGTCGGTCGCACCGACCTTCAGCAACATGGTCGTCTCGGACATGTTCGAGTCGCCCACGATCACATGCAGCCGGCGGTACCGCTCGGCGTCCGCGTGCGGCTCGTCGCGCGTGTTGATGATGGGCCGTGAGCGGGTCGTCGCCGAGGAGACGCCCTCCCAGATGTGCTCGGCCCGCTGACTGACGCAGTAGACCGCCCCACGGGGCGTCTGCAGCACCTTGCCCGCGCCGCACAGCAGCTGGCGGGTCACCAGGAACGGGATCAGGATGTCCGCGAGCCGGGAGAACTCCCCGTGCCGGGCCACCAGATAGTTCTCGTGGCAACCATAGGAGTTGCCCGCCGAGTCCGTGTTGTTCTTGAAGAGGTAGACGTCGCCCGCGATTCCTTCCTCGTGCAGGCGTCGCTCCGCGTCCACCAGGAGTCCTTCGAGAATGCGCTCGCCCGCTTTGTCGTGGGTGACCAACTCGGTCACGTTGTCACATTCCGGTGTCGCGTATTCCGGATGCGAACCCACGTCGAGATAGAGGCGGGCGCCGTTCCGCAGAAAGACATTGCTGCTTCGGCCCCATGACACGACACGGCGGAAGAGGTACCGCGCCACCTCGTCGGGAGACAGCCGACGCTGTCCCCTGAACGTACATGTGACGCCGTACTCGTTCTCCAGCCCGAAAATGCGGCGGTCCATGAGTGAACATTACGCCCGATCCCCTGAACTGAAACGAGGTTCGGCAGCACGGTTTGGATCATTTTCCGATGAAGCCGCAACCATCCCACTCACGGCGGGAGCTGCGAGTACCCGCCCCGTGGCCAGCAAAACCACCAAGGACACGGCACCCGCGACACCCGGCATCGCGAACCCCCACAGCGCGCCACCCGCCTCCACGACCGGACCCGCCAGGCCCGTTCCCACCGACGCCCCCACCGTGAACGTCGTCACCAGCCACGAGAACGCCTCCGTCACCGTCCCCCGCGGCGCATGCCGGTCCACGATGACGAACGCGCACGCGATGGCAGGCGCCAGGAACACCCCCGCCAGCGCCGTCAGCGCCACCATGGCCACCGCCCCCGGCATCAGCATCAACGGCAGATAACACACCGCCAGAAACGCCACCAGACCCCGCAGTCGCCGCTCCGGCGCCCCCGCCCACCGCCGCGCCCCGTACGCCACACCGCCGACCAGCGCACCGAGCCCCAGAGCCGCCATCAGCCAGCCGTACACCGCGTCACCGCCGTGGTCGTCCGCGTACGGCACCGACGCCACCGTGATGGAACCGAGCGCGATACCGATGAACAGGAACGCCCCGAGCAGCGCCAGCAGGCCGGGCGACCGCAGCGCGCCCAGCCAGTGCGCCTCGCGCGGCGCCGAACGCCACGCGCGCGAGGGCGGCGACGCGACCACCCACAGCGCCCCCAGCACCCCGACCGCGTTCAGCACCGGCAGCGCCGCCTGCGCCGACCACAGCGACACGCACAGCGTCACCAGCAGCGGCCCGACGGTGAACATCACCTCCTGCGCCACCGCGTCCATCGCGTACGCCGTGTGGACCTGGTCCTCACGCCGCAGCACCGCCGGCCACAGCGCCCGCAGACCCCCCTCCAGAGGCGGGGTGAACAGCCCTGCGGCCGCCACCGCCCCGTACGCGAGCGGCAGCGGGTCCGTACCGGTGAACGCGAAGACCGCCATCGCCAGGGCCGAGGCGAGCGCCGCGGGCAACTGGACCCGCGGCTGCCCGTGCAGATCGACCAGCCGCCCCAGCAACGGCTGCCCGACCGCGTTCGCGACGCCGTACACCGCCGCCAGCGCCCCCGCGAGGCTGTACGTACCACCCTCCGCGCGCACGAACAGCACGATCGCGATCGCGGCCGTGGCGTTGGGCAACCGGCCGACGAGCGTGCCGGTCAGCAGCCGGGCGGCGTGCTTCGCCCTGAGGATCTCCAGGTATCCCGCGGCCAATGTCCCGCCTCCGTCGGCTCGCCCGAGGCAGAGAGTCACCTCGAAGTTTTACGTATAACGTCTCCGGTCATACGTACCATGTGCGCTGTTCACCAGTCCAGACGAAGGAGCAGGCCCACAGTGGCACGAGGTAGCACGCGCCCCACGAGCCGCGACGTCGCCCAGGCCGCCGGAGTCTCCCAGGCCGCCGTCTCCCTCGTACTCGGCGACAAATGGCGCGGCCGCGTCTCCGAGAACACGGCACAGCGCGTACGGGACGCAGCCCGCGAACTCGGCTACCGCCCCAACCTCGCCGCCCGCAACCTCCGCCTCGGCCGCACCCGCACCGTCCTCCTCGTCGTCCCCGCCCTGACCGCCGAGTTCTTCGGGGGCGTCTACACCGGAGCGGCACGCGTCGCGGCCGAGCACGGCTTCGGCGTCGTCCTCTACCCCTCCCCCGAAGGCGTCGGCCCCGCCCGCGACCCCTTCGCCTCCGCCCAGGCCGCCCTCGACGGCGTCCTCGCCTCCTCCATGGCCGCCGACGCCCTCACCGCCATCCGCGGCGACCAGCTCCCCCTCGTCATGCTCGACAGCGACCCCGCCGGAAGCCTCGGCGCGGCCACCGTCAACCTCGACATCGCCGACGGCGTGCGCCAGGTCGCCGACCACCTCCTCGGGCTCGGCCACCGCCACTTCCTCCACCTCGCGGCCGACATCCCCTCCTGGACCTTCGAGGTACGCGCACGCGAACTCGCCGCACGCGTCGGGGCCGTACCCGGAACATCCCTGCGCACCGCACCCGCCCCCATCTCCATCGACGGAGCCCGCACCGCCGCCGAGGCGGCCCTCGGCTCCCCCGGACCACGCCCCACCGCCGTCGTCTGCGACGACGACAAACTCGCCGCCGGCGTCTACAAAGCCCTGCGCCGCCTCGGCCTGCGCGTACCCGACGACATGTCCGTCACCGGCCTCGACGACCTCGCGCTCGCCACCGCCCTCGACCCCGAACTGACGACCGTACGACTCGACGCCGAGCTCTTCGGCGAACGGGGCATGCAGGCCCTCCTCGCCGTGCTGGAAGGCCGCACACCGGACGCCGGGGACATCCCCGTCGAGCTCGTCGCACGGGCCTCCACAGCCCCACCCAGCGCCTCCTGAACGCCCTGCGCCCCGGCCGAACAGTCGACCGGGGCGCACAAAGGGTGGGACAGGGTGAGGCGGGACCGGGACCGAGGCGGGACCGGGACCGAGGCGGCCTCCTACTCCTCCTCGGAGCTCTCCGCCTCCGTGGACGCACCGTCCGTCTCCAGCAACCGACCCAGCTGACGACCGACGATCCGCTTGAACTTGCGCTTCTGCGGCCGCGTACGGTCCAGCACCGCCACCTCCAGCCGCTCCGCCGGGATCTCCCGCTGCGTGCCGTTCGTGTCACGCGACAACGCCTGGACAGCCAGCTTCAACGCCTCGGCCAGGCTCATCCCGTCCTGATGACGCTGATCCAGGTAACTGCTGATCTGCTCGGCATTACCGCCGACCGCCACCGAACCGTGCTCGTCCACGATCGACCCGTCGTGCGGCAACCGGTAGATCTGGTCACCGTCCGGCGTCTCACCGACCTCCGCCACGACCAGCTCCACCTCGTACGGCTTCTCACCCGCCGAAGAGAAGATCGTGCCCAACGTCTGGGCGTAGACGTTGGCCAGACCGCGCGCGGTCACGTCGTCGCGGTCATAGGTGTAACCACGAAGATCGGCATACCGCACGCCACCGATCCGCAGGTTCTCGTACTCGTTGTACTTGCCGGCGGCCGCGAAACCGATCCGGTCATAGATCTCGCTGAACTTGTGCAGCGCACGGGACGGATTCTCGCCGACGAACACGATGCCGTCGGCGTACTGGATCACAACGAGGCTGCGCCCGCGCGCGATGCCCTTGCGGGCGTACTCGGCGCGGTCGGCCATCGCCTGCTGGGGTGAGACATAGAACGGCGTCGACACCGGTTATCCGTCCCTTTCTGTCGAAGTCACTGGATCACCTGGGATAAGAACGGGGCCGCCGACTACAGCAGAGCGGCGCGCGGGCCGTCCGGCTGCTCCAGGCGGCGCTCCAGGATCGAGCGGGCGATCTCCGACGACTCCTCGTCTGTCAGGCGACGGAAGCCGTCCTCGGTGATCACGGTGACGATCGGGTAGATCCGGCGGGCGACATCGGGACCACCGGTCGCCGAGTCGTCGTCGGCCGCGTCATAGAGGGCCTGGACCACGAGCGTCGTGGCCTCTTCCTCGGTCAGGTCGTTACGGAAGAGCTTCTTCATCGCCCCGCGCGCGAAGATCGAGCCGGAGCCGGTGGCGGCGAAGTGGTGCTCCTCGGAGCGGCCGCCCGTGACGTCGTAGGAGAAGATCCGGCCCCTGTCCCGGTCCACGTCGAACCCGGCGAAGAGGGGCACGACCGCCAGCCCCTGCATGGCCATGGCCAGGTTGGACCGGATCATGGTCGACAACCGGTTCGCCTTGCCCTCCAGCGAGAGCTGCGCCCCCTCGACCTTCTCGAAGTGCTCCAGCTCCAGCTGGAACAGCTTCACCATCTCGACGGCCAGACCGGCGGTACCGGCGATACCGACGGCCGAGTACTCGTCGGCCGGGAAGACCTTCTCGATGTCCCGCTGCGCGATGACGTTGCCCATCGTGGCGCGACGGTCACCGGCGAGCACGACGCCACCGGGGAACGTGACGGCCACGATCGTCGTCCCGTGCGGCGCCTCGATCACACCCTGCGTCGGGGGCAGCTGCCGCTTGCCGGGCAGCAGCTCCGGCTGATGGTCGGAGAGAAAGTCCATGAAGGACGAGGACCCAGGCGTCAGGAAGGCAGCTGGCAGACGCCCGGTGCTACGAGTGTTGGCTTCCACGCGTTTCCTTCCACGTATGCAGCAGCCCGCCTTATGGCATCGGGCCGATCTTTGAACTGCCCCAGTGCGGCATTGCAGCTGAAGCACAGTACGCCACGGACCCTACCCGTCTTGTGGCAGTGATCCACATGTGCGGCCGGAGCTGACAAACATATGCAGCAGACGCCACCTCGGGAGGCGATCGACTCGTCGCGTTCGGCTTCGGTCAGGCTGTACTTGCGCCGGAGATTGCTGTGCGGGCGCCACGGCCGCCCCGAACGCCTTGCAGCGGCCGGCCGGACCCTCGCGCTTCCTCAGGGCCAAGCACTTGAGGCTCCGGGGCACGACAGTGATATCGGGTCGCGCAGTCCCGGCATTGCCTCTGCAAGCCATCAAGGTTTGACCGCTTGCGGGCGAAGGCTGTGCGCGGCTTGCTCTCGCCGCACCGCACACAGCGCTTCACGCGTTCTTCGCTGCCAACTCCGGAGCCCCCGCAACCTTCGAATCGAAGGTTACTCGCCACCTTTTTGAACGAACGACCGAACGAAGTCCTCGGCGTTCTCCTCGAGTACATCGTCGATCTCGTCAAGGACCGAGTCAACGTCGTCGCTCAGCTTCTCCTGGCGCTCCTTGAGGTCTTCCGAGGCCTGCGCCTCGGGCGCCTGCTCCTCGACCTCTTCCGTGGAGCGTGTCGCCTTCTGCTGGCCGCCGCCGGTGTCCTTGGTCGCCATAACCCTCACCCCGCTCTTTCGCCCGACATGGTCGACAGGTCGGCATTCCTGCCGATCGGTGATGATCAGACCCTACAAGCCGGGTCCGACATCGGCCCCGCAGTTGCCACAACGTACGGGGGCCACCTCGATGATTCCCGGACGAGGGGCTTTCCACCCCGTCCGGCAGGTCCCGTCCGGATAACCGTTCAGCCACCCGAGAGGACCCTGACCAGGTCTTCTGCCGTGCGGCAGCGGTCCAGGAGCTCCTTGACGTGATTTCGCGTTCCGCGAAGAGGTTCGAGGGTTGGGACGCGCTGGAGCGAATCCCGGCCCGGCAGGTCGAAGATCACCGAGTCCCAGGAGGCGGCGGCGACGTCGTCGGCGTACTGCTCCAGGCAGCGGCCGCGGAAGTACGCGCGCGTGTCCTCCGGAGGCTTCGTGATCGCCCTCTCGACCTCGGCCTCGTCCAGCAGTCGCTTCATACGGCCGCGGGCCGCCAGACGGTTGTAGAGGCCCTTCTCGGCCCGTACGTCGGCGTACTGGAGGTCGACGAGGTGGAGGCGGGCGGCGTCCCAGTCGAGGCTGTCACGGCGCCGGTAGCCCTCCATGAGCTCCCGCTTGGCGACCCAGTCGAGTTCGCCGGCGAGGCTCATGGGGTCGTTCTCCAGGCGGTTCAGGGTGTCCTCCCAGCGGGTGAGGACGTCCTTGGTCTGGTCGTCGGCGTCCGCGCCGTACCGCTCCTCCACGTACTTGCGCGAGAGCTCGTAGTACTCCATCTGGAGCTGGACCGCGGTGAGTGTGCGGCCGCTGCGGAGGGTGACCAGGCGCTGGAGCGTCGGGTCGTGGGAGACCTGGTGGAGGGTGCGCACGGGCTGGTCGACGGCCAGGTCGACCGCGATGAAGCCGTCCTCGATCATGGACAGGACCAGGGCGGTCGTGCCCAGCTTGAGGTACGTCGAGATCTCCGACAGGTTCGCGTCGCCGATGATCACATGGAGGCGGCGGTACTTCTCGGCGTCCGCGTGCGGCTCGTCGCGGGTGTTGATGATCGGGCGCTTGAGGGTGGTCTCCAGGCCGACCTCGACCTCGAAGTAGTCGGCGCGCTGGCTGAGCTGGAAGCCGTGTTCGTGACCGTCCTGGCCGATGCCGACGCGGCCGGCGCCGGTGACCACCTGGCGCGAGACGAAGAACGGGGTCAGGTGGCGCACGATGTCGGAGAAAGCGGTTTCCCGCTTCATCAGGTAGTTCTCGTGCGTGCCGTAGGAGGCGCCCTTGTTGTCGGTGTTGTTCTTGTAGAGGTGGATGGGCTGGGCGCCGGGGAGTGCCGCGGCCCGCTCGGCCGCCTCCGCCATGATGCGCTCGCCGGCCTTGTCCCAGAGAACGGCGTCGCGCGGATTGGTGACCTCGGGAGCGCTGTATTCGGGGTGCGCATGGTCGACGTAGAGCCGCGCGCCGTTCGTGAGGATCACGTTGGCGAGGCCGATGTCCTCGTCGGTGAGCTGGCTGGAGTCGGCGGACTCGCGGGCGAGGTCGAAGCCACGCGCGTCCCGCAGCGGGTTCTCCTCCTCGAAGTCCCAGCGGGCCCGGCGGGCCCGGTGCATCGCCGCCGCGTAGGCGTTGACGATCTGGGACGAGGTGAGCATGGCATTGGCGTTGGGGTGGCCGGGGACGGAGATCCCGTACTCCGTCTCGATGCCCATTACTCGCCGTACGGTCATGCGGCCCTCCTTGCCCGGCGGCACCCTCGGTCGTGGGCGCCGCTCAGATACCGGTGGTGCTCCGGTGCGTGTGCGGTGCCCGTCCCCGCACTGCGCGACCCGGCGGTACGGAAGAGCCTAGAACGCCTCTGCGCTGGTGGGGAGATCATTTGCGTCATTGCCTTGCTCCAGCCGTGGCCTGAAAAACAGTCGGCTGCGGGTACCCGTGGTGGGCACCCGCAGCCGCCCTGTCTTTACAGGTACTGTCCGGTGTTCGCCACCGTGTCGATGGAGCGTCCGGTGTCCGCGCCCTGCTTTCCGGTGATGAGGGTACGGATGTAGACGATCCGTTCGCCCTTCTTTCCGGAGATCCGGGCCCAGTCGTCGGGGTTGGTGGTGTTGGGCAGGTCCTCATTCTCCTTGAACTCGTCCACGCATGCCTGGAGGAGGTGGGAGACGCGCAGGCCCTTCTGGTTGTGGTCGAGGAAGTCCTTGATGGCCATTTTCTTGGCGCGGCCGACGATGTTTTCGATCATTGCGCCGGAGTTGAAGTCCTTGAAGTAGAGGACTTCCTTGTCGCCGTTGGCGTAGGTGACTTCCAGGAAGCGGTTTTCCTCGGATTCGGCGTACATGTGTTCCACTGCCGTCTGGATCATGCTCTGGACGGTGGTGGTCTTGTCGCCGCCGTGTTCGCCCACGTCCTCGGAGTGCAGGGGGAGGCGTTCGGTGAGGTACTTCTGGAAGATGTCCTTGGCAGCTTCGGCGTCCGGGCGCTCGATCTTGATCTTCACGTCGAGGCGGCCGGGGCGCAGGATGGCGGGGTCGATCATGTCCTCGCGGTTGGAGGCGCCGATGACGACCACGTTCTGCAGGCCTTCGACGCCGTCGATCTCGGCGAGAAGCTGCGGGACGATGGTGTTCTCCACGTCCGAGCTGACGCCGGAGCCGCGGGTGCGGAAGAGGGATTCCATCTCGTCGAAGAAGACGATGACGGGGGTGCCCTCGGAGGCCTTCTCCCTGGCTCGCTGGAAGACGAGGCGGATCTGGCGCTCGGTCTCGCCGACGTACTTGTTGAGGAGCTCGGGGCCCTTGATGTTGAGGAAGAAGCTCTTGCCGGTGGCCTGGCCGGTGACTTCGGCAACCTTTTTGGCCAGCGAGTTGGCGACGGCCTTGGCGATGAGCGTCTTGCCGCATCCGGGGGGCCCGTAGAGCAGGACGCCCTTGGGTGGGCGGAGCTCGTGCTCCTTGAAGAGGTCGGGGTAGAGGTAGGGGAGCTCGACGGCGTCGCGGATCATCTCGATCTGTCCGCCGAGGCCACCGATCTGCTCGTAGCCGATGTCGGGGACCTCTTCGAGGACGAGTTCCTCGACCTCGCTCTTGGGGACGATCTCGTAGACGTAGCCGGAGCGGGGTTCGAGCAGGAGGGCGTCGCCGGGGCGGATGGTGACGTCCAGCAGCGGCTCGGCGAGCCTGACCACCCGTTCCTCGTCGGTGTGCCCGAGCACGAGGGCTCGTTCGCCGTCCTCGAGGATCTCCTTGAGGGTGACGATGTCCCCGACGCGCTCGTACTCCATGGCCTCGACCACGTTGAGCGCTTCGTTGAGCATGACTTCCTGGCCGCGTCGGAGCTCGTCGAGCTCGACGCTGGGGCTGACGTTCACGCGGAGTTTGCGGCCTCCGGTGAAGATGTCGGCCGTGCCGTCCTCGTTCGCCGTGAGGAAGACACCGAAGCCGGCCGGCGGCTGTGCGAGCCGGTCGACTTCTTCCTTGAGGGCCACGATCTGGTCGCGGGCCTCACGGAGTGTGTTGGCGAGTCGCTCGTTCTGGGCGGACACGCCGGCCAGGTTGGTCTGCAGCTCGACGATCCGCTCTTCGAGAATCCTCGTGTGTCGCGGAGAGTCGGCGAGCTTGCGTCGCAGGACGGCGATCTCCTGCTCAAGGTAGGCAATCTGCCCGGACGGGTCGTCGGACCCTCGTCCCGGGCGGATGCCGCGGTTCATGTCGTCGTCGTGGGCTGCCACGGTCCTCACCTCCTCCAAGGGGAGCTGGACGCTTCCAGACCCTACCTGGGTGGGTGTCGATTGAAACCCCTAGATCACAAAGACTGTCGGGGTGTGTCCGATCTTCACCCTTGCGCTCTCCCTCACGCCAGGGGAATACCCACCGAACATGATTGGGAAGCGGCCGAGGGTAGGGTCGAAGTGTTCAACACCCGTCAGAGCCTGCATCGTTCCCTTGCGGCTCGACAGTAAACGGCAGGAGTTATGGGCGTGCAGCAGGAGGCCGGTGCAGGCGGCGAGGCGCTGGAGGTCTGGATCGATCAGGATCTCTGTACCGGTGACGGGATCTGCGCTCAGTACGCGCCGGAGGTGTTCGAGCTGGACATCGACGGTCTGGCTTATGTCAAGAGCGCGGACGACGAGCTTCTGCAGGCCAAGGGGGCCACGGCGCCGGTGCCGTTGCCGCTGTTGACCGACGTGGTGGACTCGGCGCGGGAGTGTCCGGGCGACTGTATTCATGTGCGGCGAGTTTCGGACAGGGTCGAGGTCTTCGGTCCGGACGCGGAGTGAGTGACCGGGTGCGCGCTGTGACGACTGTCTGATTTCTCACAGAGCCGGTGGCTGATTTCAGACGCTGTGGGCGCCGGCGGGCGTCGACCGGATGAACGTGTTGTCCTTCCACTGCCACTTGGCGCTGTCCTTCAGGTCGGGGCAGCAACTGGGTACGTCCGCCGTGGAGTAGCCGAGGAGTGTGGCGAGGACGGCTCCGTCGGTGACGGACAGGCTCGTGACGGTGGTGCGGTCCTTGGGGTCGACGAGGGTGGCGACCACGCGGGCGTGGGTGCGGTCGGCGCTGTGGGTGAGGACGTAGACGCCGTCGGGCGGGGTACCCATGGCGGCGTCGCAGTGAACGACGACGACGGTTTCGGGGGTGCCGTCGCCATCGAGGTCGCCGGTGGCTTTCTTGACCACGAGGGCCTGTACGGGGCCGCATTCGAGGGGGAAGTCGACGCCGGTGGTGGCGGGGGCCGTGGTGGTGGCGGGTTTGGCGTCGGTGCCGGTGGCCTGGGCGGCGGTCGCGGGTTTGGGTTGCAGGAGCGAGGAGAGCGCGATGACGCCGGCGAGGGCGGTGGCGGTCGCGACCCAGTGGATCGGCCGGGCGTGGGTGTGTGCCAGTTCCGGGACGGCGGAGTGCTGCACTAGGAGTGTCTCCTGTGGTGGCTGTGCCGGTGGGGGTGGGGGATTGGCCAGCATCGTGCCACACGTCACAGGGTGGGGGAACGGCGGGGTGCGGGATATCGGACGTCGGGGTGGGGCGTGAGGGCGGGTGTCAACGGGAAGGCGCCGTGGTCGAGTTCCGGGTGTGTCGCGGGAACTCGACCACGGCGCCTTGTCGTTGGGCGTGGTGCGGGGGCCGGGTCAGCGGCCGCTGCCTCCGTCGGCGTTGGGGCCGGCGTAGTCGTCGCCGTAGGCGCCCTTGGCGGGGCGGCGTCGGCGCATGGGGGGCTCGACGCCGTCGGCGAGGCGGCGGGCGGTGAGGAGGAAGCCGGTGTGGCCGATCATGCGGTGGTCGGGTCGGACGGCGAGGCCCTCGATGTGCCAGTTGCGGATCATCGTTTCCCAGGCGGTCGGCTCGTTGAAGGAGCCGATCTCGCGGATGGACTCGACAGTCCGGGCGAGCTGGGTGGTGGTCGCGACGTAGCAGCAGAGGATGCCGCCGGGGACGAGTGCCTTGGAGACGGCCTCGAGGCATTCCCAGGGGGCGAGCATGTCGAGGATGACGCGGTCGACGTCGGTGTCGCTCAGGTTGTCCTGGAGGTCGCCGACGGTGAGCTGCCAGGCGGGGTGCGGGCCGCCGAAGTAGCGCTCGACGTTCTGCTGCGCGATCTCGGCGAAGTCCTCGCGGCGCTCGTAGCTGTGCAGCATGCCCTGGTCGCCGATGGCGCGCAGCAGGAAGCTGCTGAGCGAGCCCGAGCCGACGCCGGCTTCGACGACGCGTGCGCCGGGGAAGATGTCGGCGAAGGCGAGGATCTGCCCCGCGTCCTTCGGGTAGACGACGGCGGCCCCGCGGGGCATGGACAGGACGTAGTCGGGGAGCAGGGGGCGCAGCGCGAGGTAGGCGACGTTCCCGGTGGTGCGGACAACGCTGCCCTCGGGTGCGCCGATCAGTTCGTCGTGCGGGAAGGAACCCTTGTGGGTGTGGAAGTTCTTCCCGGCTTCGAGCGTGAACGTGTAGTGGCGGCCCTTGGGGTCGGTCAGCTGAACCTGGTCCCCGACCTTGAAGGGCCCGCGCCTGCGGGCGGCACCGGTCGGTTCGGACATGTGAACAGCCTACCGGGGTTTGCCGGGGCCGCCGACCACTGCGTGGGCCCGGCTAGGACGGCCTGGCCATGGCTTTGACGAAGGCGCGCTCGACGTCGGCGGCGGACAGGACGCCGAAGATCTCGCCGGTCTCCTCGACGACGAGGTACTCGGTGGCCGGGGTGGCGCGCAGGACGTCGAGGAGGTCCTCGCCGGCGAGTTCCGCGGAGACGCGCATGCCGTCGGTGAGGTCCTGGGCGAGGCCGCTGACGGCGACCCAGGGGCGGCGGTGTTCTGGTACGCCGACGATGGCGGCCTCGCGGACGAGGGAGAGGGGTTCGCCGTGGGCGTCGACGACGACGAGGGCGCGGGCGCCGGCGTCGTTGGCGCGGCGCAGGGCTTCGGAGAGGGGGGTGTCGGTCTCCACGGGGACGGCGCGGCGGGTGAGGGTGCGGGCGCGCAGTTCGGGGAGGTGTTCGCGCAGGCGGGCCATGCGCAGGCTGTTGCCGGCGCCGGTCCAGATGATGGCGGCGAGGATGGCGGCGAGCAGGGCGTCGGTGACGGTGTCCATGCCGACGCTGTCCTCGGCGCTGGAGCCGAGGGCGCCGGTCTGGGTGAGGAGGGGGAGGCCGATGAGGACGGAGACGGCGAGGGCGCGGCCGACCCAGGCGGCGGCGATGGTGCCGCTCATGGGTTTGCCGGTGATCTTCCAGACGACGGCGCGGAGCATGCGGCCGCCGTCGAGAGGGAGGCCGGGGAGGAGGTTGAAGACCGCCACGATGAGGTTGGAGATCATCAGGCCGGCCAGCAGGACGCCGGGGACGGTGCCGGGTTCGACGGGCTGCATGGCGAGGTAGAAGAGGCCGGAGAGGGCGAGGGAGAGCAGCGGGCCGACGAAGGCCAGCCAGAACTCGCGGCCGGGGGTCTCGGCTTCCTTCTCGATCTCGGAGACGCCGCCGAAGAACTGGAGCTGGATACGGCGGACCGGGAGTTTGAAGCGGAGGGCGGCGATGGTGTGGGCGAGTTCGTGGATGAGTACGGAGGCGTAGAAGGCGACGGCGAAGAAGAGGGAGACCAGGTAGCGGGCGGCGCCGAGTTCGGGGAGGACGCGGTCGAGCTGGCCGCCGAAGACCCAGGTGATGAGGGCGGCCACGAGGAACCAGCTGGGAGCGACGTAGACCGGTACGCCGAAGGGACGGCCCATGAGGAGGCCGCCGCGGGGCTGCTCCGGGGGCCGCGGAGGCGGAGGGCCCTTGGGAAGGGTCGGGGTGGGGGGTACGGGTCGTCCGGCCTCGTCTTCGGCTTCGGCCGGTGCCTTGTTCCCACCCGCATCACCGGTACCACCGGTACTGCTCGTACCACCGGAACCACCGGTACCACCCGTGCCGCTTTCGTCGTCGGGTGTGGGCTCGCTCGGCTCCGCCGTGGCGGTGGGCTCGTGCTCGGCGGAGGGCTCCCCCGACGCCTCTCCGGTCCTCGGGCCGTTCTCGGGCTCCCGTGCGACCGGGGTCTGTGCGAGGTCGGCGGCCGGGGACGCAGGTGTGGCGGGGTGCTCGGCCGACTGTTCGCTGTCCGGCCGCGGCCGCCCGCTCCCGCCGCTTTCCACCACGGTGTCCCCTCGATCGAAGCGTCTCCCGCTCGTGCCGGGCGGGAGGGTCTGGGACCGATGGTATGCGGCGGTCGCGACGCGTTCCGCCCCGGCACCCCCCGTGTTTCCCAGCTCGTCGCCGCTGTTCGGGGTGTGGTGGGGCGCGCGGCTGGGTGACTGTCAGTGGTGGGCCGTATGGTCTGGGGCATGGAGAGCAGCAGCGAGAACGTCGTCCCGGCGGGCGACGGAGGTGTGGTGGAGGATTCGGCGGGGGCGGCCGTGCCGGAGGCGGTGGCGGCGGCGGTCGCCGTGGCGCCCGCCTCGCTGTCTCCCTCGCGGGCCGGCGATTTCATGCAGTGCCCGCTGCTGTACCGGTTCCGGGTGATCGACCGGCTGCCGGAGAAGCCGAGCCCGGCCGCGACGAAGGGGACGCTGGTGCACGCGGTCCTGGAGCGGTTGTTCGACGCTCCGGCGGCCGAGCGGACCGCGCCGCGGGCCAAGTCGCTCGTTCCGGGCCAGTGGGACCGGCTGCGGGAGACGCGGCCGGAGGTCGGGGAGCTGTTCGCCGACGATCCGGAGGGTGAGCGGCTCGCGGGCTGGCTGGCGGAGGCGGAGGGGCTGGTGGAGCGCTGGTTCACGCTGGAGGATCCGACGCGGCTGGAGCCCGCCGAGCGGGAGCTGTTCGTCGAGGCTGAGCTGGAGTCGGGGCTGCGGTTGCGCGGGATCATCGACCGGGTCGATGTGGCGCCCACCGGTGAGGTGCGGATCGTCGACTACAAGACGGGCAAGGCTCCCCGGGCGGAGTATGCCGAGAGTGCGCTGTTCCAGATGAAGTTCTACGCCCTGGTGGTGTGGCGGCTGAAGAACGTGATTCCGCGGCGGCTCCAACTCGTCTATCTCGGCAGTGGGGATGTGCTGACCTACGATCCCGTCCTCGCCGATCTGGAGCGGGTCGAGCGCAAGTTGCTCGCGCTGTGGGAGGCGATCCGGCTGGCGACGCAGACGGGTGAGTGGCGGCCGCGGCCGACCAAGTTGTGCGGCTGGTGCGACCACCAGGCGCACTGTCCGGAGTTCGGGGGCACTCCCCCGCCGTATCCGCTTCCGGTGACGCTGCCGGTGAGGGCGGCCGAGTCCGAGGGCGGGGCGCAGGGCAGAATGGGGCCGGGCTAGAGAAGGAGACTTACGTGGCCGTCCGCGTCCTACTGGTCGATGACCAGCCGCTGCTGCGCACGGGCTTCCGGATGATTCTGGAGGCCGAGCAGGACATCGCGGTCGTCGGCGAGGCCGGAGACGGCCTGCAGGCGCTCGATCAAGTGCGGGCTTTGCAGCCCGACGTGGTGCTGATGGACATCCGTATGCCGCGGATGGACGGGGTGGAGGCGACCCGGCAGATCACCGGTCCGGGGCGGGACGGTCCGGCGAAGGTGCTGGTGCTGACGACCTTCGATCTCGATGAGTACGTGGTGGAGGCGCTGCGGGCCGGGGCCAGCGGGTTCCTGCTGAAGGACGCGCCGGCCAACGAGCTGGTGCAGGCGATCCGGGTGGTTGCGGCCGGTGAGGCCATGCTGGCGCCGAGCATCACGCGTCGGCTGCTGGACAAGTACGCCACGCATCTGCCGTCGGGCGACGAGCCGGTGCCGGACACGCTGCACACCCTCACCGACCGTGAGGTGGAGGTGCTGAAGCTGGTGGCGCGGGGGCTGTCGAACGCGGAGATCGCCGCCGACCTGTTCGTCAGCGAGACGACGGTGAAGACGCATGTGGGGCATGTGCTGACGAAGCTGGGGCTGCGCGACCGGGTGCAGGCCGCGGTGTACGCGTACGAGAGCGGTCTGGTGCGTCCCGGCGCGCAGTAGGCCACGGTACGGAGCAGGGCGCCCCTCCTGGTGGGAGGGGCGCCCTGTTGCGTACGGCTGTCAGCCCTTGCTGAGTTCCCAGAAGCGGAACACCGTGGAGGCGTCCAGGCAGTTCTCCAGACCGTAGACGTTCTCGCCGACGACCGCGTACTGCTTGGCCTGCCAGATGGGCAGGACGGGCAGTTGTTCGGCGACGAGGTCCTGGATCTCGGCGAAGTCCGTGCTGGTGGCGGTGCGGTCGCTCTGGGCGGCGGTGCGCGGGACGAGCGTGCCGGTGATGGCGTTGTTGGTGTAGTTGTTGCCGAGCACGTTGCCCTTGCCGAAGAAGGGCGAGGTGAAGTTGTCGGCGTCCGGGTAGTCGGGCACCCAGCCCTTGACGTAGACGCCGTACTTGCCGGCGGCGATGTCCTTCTCGTACCTGTCGTAGGCGACGGACTTGACGTCGGCGTCGAACAGGCCGCTGGCGTTGAGCTGGGCCGCGATGGCCGTCAGTTCCTGGTCGGTGGCGGGGCCGTAGCGGGACGGGGTGGACCAGAGGGTGAGCTTCACCTTGCCGGTGATGCCCTCGTCGGCGAGCGCGGCGGCGGCCTTGGCCTGGGAGGGGCGGGCCCCGTAGCGGTCGAAGAAGGCGGTGTTGTGGCCCGTGATGCCGGCCGGGACGATCGAGTAGAGGGGGTCGGCGGTCCCCTGGTAGACGTCCTTGATGAGGGCTTCGCGGTCGATCAGGTGGGCGATGGCCTGGCGGACGCCGAGCTTTCCGGCGACGGGGTCGGCCATGTTGAAGACGAGGTGCTGGACCTCGGCGCTGCTGCCCTCGACGACCTCGGCGCCCGCGTTGTCGGTGCTCTGCTGGATGTCGGAGATGTCGGCGGCGGTGAGGCCCCGGTAGGCGATGTCGACGTCGCCGTCGAGCAGGGCCTGCTTGAGGCCCTTCTGGTCGCCGCTGAAGAACTTCAGGGTGACGCCGGTGTTCTGGGCGTCGCCGGCGGTTCCCCGGTAGTTCTCGTTGACGGAGAAGACGGCCTCGTCGTCACCGAAGGAGTCCAGCTTGTAGGGGCCGGAGCCGACGGCGCCGCCGTCCTCGCGCAGGGCGTCGGCGTCGTACTCCTTGTGGTCGACGATGGAGCCGGCACCCGAGGCGATCTTGCTGGGGAAGGTGGCGTCGGCGACCTTCAGGTTGAAGACGACGGTCTTGGCGTCAGGTGTCTCGACCTTGTCGAGCATGGGGAACATGATCGCCGGGCCGGCGTCGTTATTGATCTTCAGCATGCGGTCGAAGGAGAACTTGACGTCCTCGGAGGTGAGCGCGTCGCCGTTGCTGAACTTCAGGCCGTCCTTCAGGGTGCACGTGTAGACCTGGGTCAACGCGTCGGTGAAGGAGCACTCCTTGGCCGCGTCCGGCTCGGGTTCCGTGCCGCCCTTGGGGAAACTCAGCAGTGACTGGAAGACGTTGTTGAACAACAGCCAGGAGCCGGGGTCGTAGCCGGAGGCGGGGTCCGTGGCGAGGACGTCGTCGGACGTCCCCAGGACCACGGAGGGGGCATCGCCTCCGGAACCCCCGCTCTGGGTGCCGCAGCCGGTCAACAGGCCGGAGGCCAGTCCCGCCACGATCGGCAGGACCGGCCACTGGTTGCGCATGTTCACGAAGTGCCTTTGTCGTCGGTTCTCGTCACACCGGGGCCGCCGTCCCGGGCCCCGGACCGTCTGGAGCTCGGTCAGTTGCTGGTGCCTCGGCCGAGCTCCCACAGCTGCAGGGTCGCAGAGGAGTTCAGTGCGTAGGCCGTGCCCGTGACGTCGTTGTTGGCGGCGACGTACTGCTTGCCCTGCCACAGCGGCAGGATCGGAACGTCCCTGGCGACGGTGTCCTGGATCTTCGTCAGGCTCTCGGCGGCGCTGAGGCGGTCGGCCTCGCGGCGGGAGGCCGGGATCAGGTCGTTGATGATGTCGCTGTTGGCGTACGGCGACTTGAGGAAGTTGTCCTTGTCGAGGAACGGCGCGACGAAGTTGTCGGCGTCGGGGAAGTCGGGGAACCAGCCCATGCCGTAGACGGCGTACTCGCCCTTGCGCTCGGCCGGGACGAACGTGTCCCAGCTGGTGCCCTTGATGGTGACGTCGAACAGGCCGCTGTCGTTCAGCTGCTTCTGCAGCGTCTCGAACTCCTGCTTGGTGGCCGGGCCGTAGTGGTCGGTCGTGTAGTTCAGCGTCAGCTTCACCGGGGTGGTGATGTCCGCGTCGGCCAGCAGGGCCTTGGCCTTGCCGACGTTCGGGTCGCCGTAGATGTTGAAGAACGAGTTGGAGTGGCCCGTGAGCGTCGCCGGCACCAGCGAGTAGAGGGGCTCGGCCTGGGAGCCGTACACCTTGGAGATGAGCTCGCCGCGGTTGATGACCTGGGCCATCGCCTGGCGCACGGCCTTGGACTTGACCGTCGGGGCGGTGGTGTTGAAGGCCAGGTAGCGGATCTCGAGGCCGCTGAGTTCGACCATGTCGATGTCCCCGCTGGCGGAGCCCTCGGAGAGCTTCTGGATCTGCGCCGGCGACATGGTGCGGGTCATGAGGTCGATGTCGCCCTTTTCGAGGGCGGTTCCCATGGCGTCGGCGTCCTTGTAGGAGACCATGTCGACCTCGTCGTTGTTCACCTTCAGCGTCCCCTTGTAGTTGGGGTTCTTGGTGAACACGGCCTTGGTCATCTCGTCGCCGTCGGTCTCGGCCTTGAGGATGTAGGGGCCGGAGCCGTCGACCGCGAAGCCGTCGCGCAGCTTGCCCTTCTCGTAGTCGTCGGGGTTGACGATGCCGGCGACCGGGGTCGACAGCTTGAAGGGGAAAGTGGCGTCGGCGGTCTTGAGGTGGAAGATGACTTCGTTGTCGCCCTGCGTTTCGATGGTGTCGATGGTGGACAGCAGGGCGAACACGTCGGAGTCGGCCTTGATGGCGCGGGCACGCTCGATGGAGAACTTGACGTCCTCCGCGGTGATGGCGTCGCCGTTGGCGAACTTCAGTCCGCTGCGCAGCTTGCAGGCGTAGCGCTCGTTGCCGCTGTCGGTGAAGCTACAGCTCTGGGCCGCCTCCGGGACGGGGTCGCCCTCGCCCTTGGGCTGGATCATCAGGGTCTGCACGGTCTGGCGCAGGATGTTCCAGGTGCCGACGTCGTAGGAGTACGCCGGGTCGAGCGGCGCCGGGGCGTCCTTGGTGACGGTGAACCGGTCGGTGGTGCCGACGACGATGGCGTCGCCGCCGCCGCTCCCGCTGTCGGACGCGCCGCAGGCGGCGAGCACGGGCGCGAGAAGACCGACCACGGCCGGCAGCACCAAAGTCTTGCGGTTCATGCTCGAGTTTCTCCAGAGCTGTCGGTCCGTGTATCCGGCATGCAGGGGTGTCGCGGCGGATCACGGGGTTAGGGCGATGTTCTCGCGACGAGATTAGTCCGCACCAGCACGAGGGTTCGCGGCCACCGGAGTTGAAAGCCCATCACGCAGCGAAACCGGCCGCGGACACGCTGAACAACCGTCAGCGGAAGGATTCGTACAGTGAATAACCAATCGGGACACAAGGACGCCCCCGGGCCCGTCGAACGGGGCCTGGATGCACACGGAGAGTCATCTGTCGACCCCCGGCCGGGTGGGGAACGTCACATGTTTGACGGGGTTGAGGTGGGCTGGAATTCGACCATCGCGGAGGCGCCGATGGAGATCCGAATTCCCCCGCACGCACACCCGCCGAATTCCTTGTTATCGGCGGTGCACGCTGGGTGAACACTCTCTCGCATTTCCGTCATCGACCGCTCTCCAATGATCGTCGTGGCGATCATCGGAGCGGCATCAGGCCACGCAGAAAAGACAGGTCGACCTGTTCCAGCGAGGGGACGACGGTGCGTCGCGCGGACGGCGCGATGGGTGCCACGGAGGGCACGGCGACCACGTGGCAGCCCGCCGCCTCCGCCGAGGCGACCCCGGTCGCGGTGTCCTCGACGACGGCGCATCTGACCGGGTCCACACCCAGTCCTGCGGCGGCGAACAGGTAGGGGTCCGGGTACGGCTTGGTGCGCGGGACCTCGTCGCCGGCCACGCTCAGCCGGAAGAACTCGGCGCCGAGCGAGGTGAGGACGCGGTCGATGATGCGCCGGTGGGAGGCGGAGACGAGGGCCGTGGGGACCTCGTGCTCGGCCAGTTCGGCCAGCAGCCGGGCGGCTCCCGGCATCAGGGGCAGGGCGCGGGTGATGCGGTCCTCGAACCCCTCGTTGAGCAGGACGGTCAGGTCGCCGAGGGTGATGTCGGCCCCGGTCGCCTCGATCAGGAACCCGGCACTGCGGCTCATCGGACCGCCGACCACCACATGGCGCCAGGAGTCGTCGAGGGTGTGACCGAGTCCGGCGAAGATGTCGACCTCGACGTCCCACCAGAAGCCCTCGGTGTCCACCAGGGTGCCGTCCATGTCGAGGAACACGGCCTGCAGGGCTGAGCCCTCGGCCGTGCGGGTTACTGGCGCGGGAACCGTGCTGGTCATCCACGTACCTCCTTGAGGGACGAGCAGGCCGGTTCCCGCTGGGGAACCGGCCTGCAGTGGACCGACCAGTGTACGACTTATCCGATCAGTGTGCTCAGTGGCACGCCTGGCACCGCGCGTACGTCACGGTGCGGGGGGTCACCGCGCGTTGAAGTACTTCGCCTCGGGGTGGTGGATCACGATGGCGTCCGTGGACTGCTCGGGGTGGAGCTGGAACTCCTCGGACAGGTGGACGCCGATCCGCTCGGGCCGCAGCAGTTCGGCGATCTTGGCGCGGTCCTCCAGGTCGGGGCAGGCGCCGTAGCCGAGGGAGAAGCGGGCGCCGCGGTACTTCAGGGCGAACATGTCCTCGATGTCGGCCGGGTCCTCGCCGGAGAAGCCGAGTTCGGAACGCACGCGCGCGTGCCAGTACTCGGCGAGGGCCTCCGCCAACTGCACGGACAGGCCGTGCAGTTCGAGGTAGTCGCGGTAGGAGTTCGACTCGAAGAGCTTGGCGGTCTCCTCGCCGATGCGGGAGCCGACGGTGACGACCTGGAGGCCCACGACGTCCGTCTCCCCCGACTCCTCCGGGCGGAAGAAGTCGGCCAGGCACAGGCGGCGGCCGCGGCGCTGGCGGGGGAAGGTGAAACGGGTGCGTTCGTTGCCCTGTTCGTCCAGGATGATCAGATCGTCGTCCTTGGACACGCAGGGGAAGTAGCCGTAGACGACGGCGGCTTCGAGGAGGTTGTCGGTCTGGAGCTTGTCCAGCAGGCCGCGCAGCCGGGGCCGGCCCTCGGTCTCGACGAGTTCCTCGTAGGTCGGTCCGTCGCCGGCGCGGGCCTGCTTCAGGCCCCACTGGCCCTTGAAGAGGGCGCCCTCGTCGAGCCAGGAGGCGTACTCCTTGAGCTGGATGCCCTTGATGACGCGGGTGCCGTCGAACGGCGCCTTGGGGACCGGGTTGTCGGTGGCGACGTCGGAGCGGACGTGGCCCTCCTCCGGGCGTTCCTCGACCTCTACGGCGGCCGTGCTCGCGCGGACCCGGCGCTGCCTCAGTTCGGGCAGCTTCGCGCCGGGCACGCCGCGCTTGACGCCGATGAGGGCGTCCATGAGGCGCAGTCCTTCGAAGGCGTCGCGGGCGTAGCGCACCTCGCCCTCGTAGATCTCGTGCAGGTCCTGTTCGACGTAGGCCCTGGTCAGGGCGGCGCCACCGAGGATGACGGGGTAGTTCGCCGCGAGGCCACGCTGGTTGAGCTCCTCCAGGTTCTCCTTCATGATCACCGTGGACTTGACCAGGAGGCCGGACATGCCGATGACGTCGGCGCGGTGCTCGGCGGCGGCGTCCAGGATCGCGGAGACGGGCTGCTTGATGCCGAGGTTGACGACGTTGTAGCCGTTGTTGGACAGGATGATGTCGACGAGGTTCTTGCCGATGTCGTGGACGTCGCCGCGGACGGTGGCCAGCACGATGGTGCCCTTGCCGTCGTCGTCGGTCTTCTCCATGTGCGGTTCGAGGTAGGCCACGGCGGTCTTCATGACCTCGGCGGACTGCAGGACGAACGGCAGCTGCATCTGGCCGGAGCCGAACAGCTCGCCGACGACCTTCATGCCGTCCAGCAGGGTCTCGTTGACGATGTCGAGGGCCGGGCGGCTCTGCAGTGCCTCGTCGAGGTCGGCCTCCAGGCCGTTGCGCTCGCCGTCGATGATGCGGCGCTTGAGGCGCTCCTCCAGCGGCAGCGCGGCGAGTTCCTCCGCCCTGCCCGCCTTGAGGGACTTCGCCGTGGCGCCCTCGAAGAGCTGCATGAGCTTCTGGAGCGGGTCGTAGCCCTCGGCGCGGCGGTCGTGGATGAGGTCGAGGGCCGTCTGGACCTCTTCCTCGCTGAAGCGGGCGATCGGCAGGATCTTCGACGCGTGGACGATCGCGGAGTCCAGGCCCGCCTTGACGCACTCGTCGAGGAAGACGGAGTTGAGCAGGATGCGGGCGGCCGGGTTGAGGCCGAAGGAGATGTTCGACAGCCCCAGCGTGGTCTGGACGTCGGGGTGGCGGCGCTTGAGCTGGCGGATCGCCTCGATGGTGGCGACGCCGTCGCCCCGGGACTCCTCCTGACCGGTACAGATGGTGAAGGTCAGGGTGTCGATGAGGATGTCCTCCTCGCGGATGCCCCAGTTCCCGGTGAGGTCGTCGATGAGCCGTTCGGCGATCTCGACCTTCTTCTCGGGGGTACGGGCCTGGCCCTCCTCGTCGATGGTGAGGGCGATCAGCGCGGCGCCGTGCTCCTGGGCCAGCTTGGTGACCTTGGCGAAGCGGGACTCGGGGCCGTCGCCGTCCTCGTAGTTCACGGAGTTGATGACCGCGCGGCCACCGAGCTTCTCCAGGCCGGCCCGGATGACGTCGACCTCGGTGGAGTCCAGGACGATCGGCAGGGTGGAGGCGGTGGCGAAGCGGCCGGCGAGTTGCTCCATGTCAGCGACGCCGTCGCGGCCTACGTAGTCCACGCACAGGTCCAGCAGGTGCGCGCCCTCGCGGATCTGCTCGCGGGCCATCTCGACGCAGTCGTCCCAGCGGCCGGCCAGCATGGCCTCGCGGAACTTCTTGGAACCGTTGGCGTTGGTGCGCTCGCCGATGGCGAGGTAGGAGGTGTCCTGGCGGAAGGGGACCGACTGGTAGAGGGAGGCGGCGCCGGCCTCGGGGCGCGGGGTGCGCTCGACGGGGGTCAGGTCGCGGACGCGTTCGACGACCTGGCGCAGGTGCTCGGGGGTGGTGCCGCAGCAGCCGCCGACCAGGGACAGGCCGTAGTCGCGGACGAAGTTCTCCTGCGCGTCGGCGAGCTCCGGAGCGCTCAGCGGGTAGGACGCTCCGTCCTTGCCCAGCACGGGCAGGCCCGCGTTCGGCATACAGGCCAGCGGGATACGCGCGTTGCGGGCCAGGTAGCGAAGGTGCTCGCTCATCTCGGCCGGGCCGGTGGCGCAGTTCATGCCGATCATGTCGATCCCGAGCGGCTCCAGCGCCGTCAGGGCCGCGCCGATCTCCGAGCCGAGCAACATCGTGCCGGTCGTCTCGACGGTCACGGAGACGATCAGCGGCACGTCCAGGCCGGCCAGCTCCCGGGCGCGGTGGGCGCCCAGTACGGCGGCCTTGGTCTGGAGCAGATCCTGGGTGGTCTCGACGATGAGCGCGTCGGCACCGCCGGTGATGAGGCCCTCGGCGTTCTGCTGATAGGCGTCGCGCAGCGTGGTGAAGCCGATGTGGCCGAGGGTGGGCAGCTTGGTGCCGGGGCCGATCGAGCCCAGCACCCAGCGGGTGCGTCCGTCGCGGGCGGCGAAGGCGTCGGCGGTCTCACGGGCGATGCGGGCGCCCGCCTCGGACAGCTCGCACACCCGTTCGGGGATGTCGTACTCGACCATGGCGGAGTGGTTTGCGCCGAACGTGTTGGTCTCGACGCAGTCCACGCCCGCGGCGAAGTACTCCTCGTGCACGGAGCGGACGATGTCCGGCCGGGTGATGTTGAGGATCTCGTTGCAGCCCTCGAGGTTCTCGAAGTCCTCGAGGGTGGGCTCCTGGGCCTGGAGCATGGTGCCCATGGCTCCGTCGGCCACCACCACACGGCTGGCCAGGGCCTCTCGGAGCGCGGACACACGGGTCCGGCTGTCGGCGGAAGGGGTCGGCGGCACAGAGGCCATGAAAGGGCTCCCTCAGATGCGACGGCTGTCGGCTTTGCGTCACCTCAGGATGCGTGCCGAACGGCTTCCCGAGGAGAGCGCACGCCGTCAGGGTAGCCGGGACGGAGGCCTTATGGTCAGGGGCGTCCACGGGGCGGACGAGCGTGGCGGGCGAACCGGAATCCCACCACAGTCGTGCGACGGGCGCGCCACTCCGGGGAGACGAGTGACGCAACACGTATCGACCGACCATTAGCGAGAGGTCGGCATGGACCGGTAGTGTTCGACATTGCCGAACGGCGGTAGCAGCTACCGCGCGAGGTCGGTCGAAGGGGACGGAGGCAGGACGGCGATGGCACGGAACATCCAGTCGGTCGAACGTGCGGCCGCGATGCTGCGGCTGCTCGCCGGCGGCGAGCGGCGCCTGGGCCTGTCGGACATCGCCTCGTCCACGGGCCTGGCCAAGGCCACCGCACACGGCATCCTGCGCACCCTCCAGCAGGAGGGCTTCGTCGAGCAGGACGACGCCTCCGGGCGCTACCAGCTGGGCGCCGAGCTGCTGCGCCTGGGCACCACCTACCTGGACGTGCACGAGCTACGCGCGCGTGCCCTGGTATGGACGGACGACCTGGCCCGCTCCAGCGGCGAGAGCGTCCACCTGGGTGTGCTGCACCAGCAGGGCGTGCTGATCGTGCACCACGTCTTCCGGCCCGACGACAGCCGCCAGGTGCTGGAGATCGGGGCCATGCAGCCGTTGCACTCCACCGCCCTGGGCAAGGTGCTGTCGGCCTACGACCCGGTCGCGCACAGCGAGGCCCTGGAGGCCGAGCGCAAGCCCTTCACGGACCGCACGGTGTGCGAGTGGGAGGCCTTCGAGCACATCCTCGACCTCACGCGCGCGCGTGGGTACGCGGCCGACGTGGAGGAGACCTGGGAGGGCGTGGCCTCCATCGCGGCACCCATCCACGACCGGCGGCGCATGCCCGTCGGCGCGGTCGGCATCACGGGGGCCGTGGAACGGCTGGGCCGCGACGGCGAGCTGCGCCCCGAGCTGATCGCGGCGGTGCGGGACTGCGCCCGCGCGGTGTCGCGGGACCTGGGCGCCGGGCGCTTCTGAGCGGCCCACCACGTCCGAGAAGTACACAAGAGGGCCGGGACGGCAGGACGCCGCTCCTGGCCTGTGCCATACGCCGAAACGGCCCGCTACACGGACAAACAGGGCGAGAGTATGCGCACCGACGCGAAGATCGATAACTCGCATCGATCAATAACGATCGTGTTTTCGATAACAGCACTCTTGACGCACACGTAACACCGGGGCAAGACTCCCGTCCATCGGTCGGCATTGTCGAACACCTGACGGCAATCACGCTAGAGTGTGACAACGCCAGAGGCCGGCATCGCTCTCACCCCCGAGGGCGCTCGAACCCCCGGCGGGACCCGGGGTTCGGCTTCCCTGGACGAAGGACAAAGGAGTCGCGGGTGTCCAGCTCCGACATCTTCATCGGCGAGACCATCGGTACCGCCATACTCATCCTGCTCGGCGGTGGCGTCTGCGCCGCCGTCACGCTGAAGGCCTCCAAGGCCCGCAACGCCGGCTGGCTCGCCATCACCTTCGGGTGGGGTTTCGCCGTTCTGACGGCCGTCTACACCTCGGCGCCCCTCTCCGGCGCCCACCTCAACCCGGCGGTCACCCTCGCACTCGCGATCAAGGACGACGACTGGAGCAACGTTCCGGTCTACTGGGCCGGGCAGCTGCTCGGTGCCGCCATCGGCGCCACCCTGGTCTGGGTCGCCTACTACGGCCAGTTCCACGCGCACCTCACCGACAAGGAGATCGTCGGCGGTCCGGGCGCGCAGTCCACGAACGTCAAGGCCGTCGAGGCGCAGGAACAGGGCGCCGGTCCGGTCCTGGGCATCTTCTCCACCGGCCCGGAGATCCGCGTCGCCTGGCAGAACCTGGCCACGGAGATCATCGGCACCATCGTGCTGGTGCTGGCCGTCCTCACGCAGGGCCTCAACGACAAGGGCAACGGCCTCGGCAACCTGGGTGCGCTGATCACCGCGCTCGTGGTCGTCTCGATCGGTCTCTCCCTCGGTGGCCCGACCGGCTACGCGATCAACCCGGCCCGCGACCTCGGCCCGCGCATCGTGCACGCCCTCCTGCCCCTGCCCAACAAGGGCGGCTCCGACTGGAGCTACGCCTGGATCCCGGTGGTCGGTCCGCTGATCGGCGGCGCGATCGCTGCAGGCATCTACAACGTCGCTTTTGCTTAAGAGCACCAGCCACACCGTGTAGTCAGCAGCGCCGTACAGACAGCCCCCAACCACGGAAACCCCAGGAGCACACAGTGACCGACGCGCACACCGCCGGCCCGTTCATCGCAGCCATCGACCAGGGCACCACCTCTTCCCGCTGCATCGTCTTCGACCGGGACGGCCGGATCGTCTCCGTCGACCAGAAGGAGCACGAGCAGATCTTCCCGAAGCCGGGCTGGGTCGAGCACAACGCCAACGAGATCTGGACCAACGTCCAGGAAGTCGTCGCCGGAGCCATCGAGAAGGCCGGCATCACGCGGGACGACATCAAGGCCATCGGCATCACCAACCAGCGTGAGACCACGCTGCTGTGGGACAAGAACACCGGTGAGCCCGTCCACAACGCCATCGTCTGGCAGGACACCCGCACCGACGCGCTCTGCAAGGAGCTCGGCCGCAACGTCGGCCAGGACCGCTTCCGCCGCGAGACGGGCCTCCCTCTCGCCTCCTACTTCGCCGGCCCGAAGGCGCGTTGGCTGCTCGACAACGTCGAGGGCCTGCGTGAGCGCGCCGAGGCGGGCGACATCCTCTTCGGCACGATGGACAGCTGGGTCATCTGGAACCTGACGGGCGGTGTGAACGGCGGCCACCACGTCACCGACGTCACCAACGCCTCCCGCACCATGCTGATGAACCTGCACACGCTGGAGTGGGACGAGAAGATCGCCGAGTCCATCGGCGTCCCGCTGGCGATGCTGCCCGAGATCCGCTCCTCCGCCGAGGTGTACGGCGAGGTCACCGGCGGCAAGCTGGGCGACCTGCTCGGCGGCATCCCGGTCGCCTCCGCGCTCGGCGACCAGCAGGCGGCCCTGTTCGGCCAGACCTGTTTCGCCGAGGGCGAGGCCAAGTCGACGTACGGCACCGGCACGTTCATGCTGCTGAACACCGGCGAGAAGATCATCAACTCGTACTCGGGCCTGCTGACCACCGTCGGCTACCGCATCGGGAACGACAAGCCGGTCTACGCCCTCGAGGGCTCGATCGCCGTCACCGGTTCGCTGGTGCAGTGGATGCGCGACCAGATGGGCCTGATCTCCACCGCCGCCGAGATCGAGACGCTCGCGCTCTCCGTCGAGGACAACGGCGGCGCCTACTTCGTGCCGGCCTTCTCCGGTCTGTTCGCCCCGTACTGGCGCTCCGACGCCCGGGGTGTGATCGCCGGCCTGACCCGGTACGTCACCAAGGCGCACCTGGCGCGCGCCGTCCTGGAGGCCACTGCCTGGCAGACCCGTGAGATCACCGACGCCATGACGAAGGACTCCGGCGTCGAGCTCGCGGCCCTCAAGGTCGACGGCGGCATGACCTCCAACAACCTGCTGATGCAGACCCTCTCGGACTTCCTGGACGCCCCCGTGGTGCGCCCGATGGTCGCCGAGACCACCTGCCTCGGCGCCGCCTACGCCGCCGGTCTCGCCGTCGGCTTCTGGACCAGCACCGACGACCTGCGCGCCAACTGGCGCCGGGCCGCCGAGTGGACCCCCCGCATGGACGCGGACGCCCGCGACCGTGAGTACAAGAGCTGGCTCAAGGCCGTGGAGCGGACCATGGGCTGGATCGAAGACGAAAACTGACGAGGAGTAAGAACCCCACATGACCAGTCAGTCCACCCTGCAGTCCGTGCCTGCCCTGGGGACGCGCCCTGCGTCCGGCTCGAACCCGAGCCGTGCCGAGACCCGGGAGCAGCTCTCCAAGGCGTCGTACGATCTCCTCGTCATCGGCGGCGGCATCCTGGGCATCTCCACCGCCTGGCACGCCGCGCAGTCCGGCCTCAGGGTGGCCCTGGTCGACGCCGGCGACTTCGCCGGCGCCACCTCTTCCGCCTCCTCCAAGCTGCTCCACGGCGGTCTGCGCTACCTGCAGACCGGCGCGGTGAAGCTGGTGGCGGAGAACCACTTCGAGCGCCGTGCGGTCTCCCGCCAGGTGGCCCCCCACCTGGCGAACCCGCTCACGTTCTACCTCCCCGTGTACAAGGGCGGGCCGCACGGCGCGGCGAAGCTCGGGGCGGGCGTCTTCGCCTACTCCGCGCTGTCGGCTTTCGGTGACGGCGTCGGCCACCTCCTGTCCCCGGCCAAGGCCGCGCAGGACGTGCCCGAGCTGCGCACCGACAACCTCAAGGCCGTGGCCGTGTACGGCGACGACCAGATGAACGATGCCCGCATGGCGCTGATGACGGTCCGCGCGGCCGTCGAGGCGGGCGCGGTCGTCCTCAACCACGCCGAGGTCACCGGCCTGCGGTTCACCAAGGGCCGGGTGACGGGCGCCGACCTGCGCGACCGCCGGTCCGGCGACGAGTTCGGCGTCAACGCCCGTCTCGTCCTGAACGCGACCGGCCCGTGGGTCGACCACCTGCGCAAGATGGAGGACCCGGACGCGGCGCCCTCCATCCGCCTGTCGAAGGGCGCACACCTGGTCCTGAAGCGCACCGCCCCCTGGAAGGCCGCGCTCGCCACCCCCATCGACAAGTACCGCATCACCTTCGCCCTCCCCTGGGAGGACATGCTGCTGCTCGGCACCACCGACGAGGAGTTCGAGGGCGACCCGGCGAACGTCGCGGTCACCGAGAAGGACACGGCCCAGATACTCGACGAGGCCGCGTTCTCCATCCGCGACCAGCAGCTCGATCGTGACCTCATCACGTACTCGTTCGCGGGTCTGCGCGTGCTGCCGGGCGGCCCCGGCAGCACGGCGAAGGCCAAGCGCGAGACCGTGGTCACGGAAGGCCGTGGCGGCATGCTGTCCGTCGCGGGCGGCAAGTGGACGACGTTCCGGCACATCGGGCGTACGGTCATGAAGAAGCTGGAGGCGCTGCCGGGCCACCCGCTGGGCGAGGACTTCGAGCCGATCTCCTCGCTGCCGAAGAAGCTGCCGCTGCCCGGCGTCGCCAACCCGCGCGCGGTCGCCCACCGACTGCTGGTCGACCACCCGGCGCCCGGCCCGCGCATGGCGGCCGACACCGCCAGGCACCTGGCCACCCACTACGGTTCGCTGGCCTTCGACATCGCCCGGCTGGCCAACGACAACCCGGAGCTGGGCCGGCGCGTCCACCCGGACGCCCCCGAGATCCTGGCGCAGGTCGTCTACGCCCGCGACAACGAGTGGGCGGAGACGACGGACGACGTACTGCGCCGCCGTACGACGCTGACGATCCGGGGCCTGGCCACGGACGACGTCCGCGCCAAGGTGCAGGACCTGCTCGACAAGAAGTAGGCGGTACGACGGGAAAGGGGCGGCTCCACACCCATGGAGCCGCCCCTTCCGCGTGCCCGGCTCGCCTCGTGGGTTCGTTGTCAGTGCCTGGTGCCTCCATGGGCGTACGACCATCGATCAGGCGGATCCCACCGAATGGGCGGCCCTGCCGGAGGCCTTCGCAGTGGACCGTGCTCCGCCAGGTGCTCAACCACGGTTCGCTCGTGCTGGGGACGGACGGGGACGCCATGAACTGGCACCTCGTCGTGACGACCGGCTCGCGTGGGCGCGGCGCCGGCCCGCACGGACACGGCAGTCGCCCGCTGTCCGGTGTCCGACCTGAAGCCGGGCTGCGGGATCGCGCCCGTGCCGCGGCTGCTGAGCGCCGGTGTGACCGTGCGGCTGGGCACGGACGGGGCCGTCAGCTCCAGCTCGCCGGACGTGCTGGGGGCGATGCGACAGACGGCGCTGGTGCCCGAGGCGGGGGGGCGACCCGACGGCGGTCGGAGCCGAGCAGGCCGTCCGGATGGCGACGCTCGAGGGCGCCCCGCCGCTGGGCCTCGGGGAGCGGCTCGGCTCGCTGGAGGCGGGCGAGCGGGCCGACCTGATCGTGGTCGAGCTGACGCGCGGCGTCTGCGGCCGCACCACGACCCGTGGTCGACGCTCGCGTACACCGCGCACTCGGCGGACGTGCGGGACACGGTCGTCGACGGGCGGGTGCTGATGCGCGGCCGGACGCTCACCACGCTCGCCGAACGGGCCGTGATCGCGGATCTGGAGGCACTGCTCCGATCTGCCCCCATAATGGCGGCTGAGACATCCGATGTCTGGATCCGATGCCTGGGTCCTATGTCTGGATCCGATGTCTGGGCGATGAACGACAGGGAGGCCGGTCATGGCAGTCACCGACGAGGCGATCGAGAAGATCAAGGGCATGATCGTCTCGGGTGCGCTGCGCCCCGGGGACCGGCTCCCCAAGGAGAGTGAGCTGGCCGCAGAGCTGGGCCTGTCCCGCAACTCCCTGCGGGAGGCGGTGCGCGCCCTGTCGCTGATCCGGATCCTGGACGTGCGCCAGGGCGACGGCACCTACGTCACCAGCCTCAACCCACAACTGCTCCTGGAGGCGCTGAGTTTCGTCGTCGACTTCCACCGCGACGACACCGTCCTGGAGTTCCTGGCGGTGCGTCGCATCCTGGAGCCGGCCGCGACCGCGATGGCCGCCCTGCGCATCAGCGAGCAGCAACTGGACGCGCTGGACGCCCAGTTGGACAAGCTCGGCAACGCGCCGTCGGTGGAGGAACTGGTCGCCTGCGACCTGGAGTTCCACCGGGGCATCGTGCAGAGCGCCGGCAACTCGGTGCTGTGCTCGCTGCTCGACGGCCTGTCCGGACCCACCACCCGGGCCCGGATCTGGCGCGGTCTGACGCAGGAGGACGCCGTCTCCGGCACCCTGCGCGAGCACCGGGCGATCCTGGCGGCCCTGCGCGACCGGGACGCCGAGGCGGCGCGGTCGTGGGCGACGGTGCACATCGCGAGCGTGGAGCAGTGGCTGCGGTCCTCGCTCTGAGAGGCACCCGGTGTGGGGTGTCCGGGGATGGTGAACGGGGCAGTGATCCGTTCACTCCCCCGTACAAGGGGGCTGCGGGCGCCCCCGCAGAACGCCGTAAGGTTGGGTGGTCAAGCGAGGGCACGTCGGAAGGAGGCGCTGGGTGATCGAGCTCGAGGGGGTTCCCGAGCTGATCGACCCGGTCATGGTGGCCGCGTTCGAGGGCTGGAACGATGCCGGCGACGCCGCCTCCACCGCGGTCGGGCACCTGGAGCGGGAGTGGAAGGGCGAGGTGTTCGCGGCGCTGGACGCCGAGGACTACTACGACTTCCAGGTGAACCGCCCCACGGTGTGGATGGACGCCGGCGTGCGCAAGATCACGTGGCCGACGACGAGGTTGTCGGTCGTCCGGGTCGGCGGCGAGAAACCGCGCGACCTGGTGCTGGTACGCGGCATCGAACCATCCATGCGCTGGCGTTCGTTCTGCAACGAACTGCTGGGCTTCGCGCACGAGTTGGGCGTGGAGCTGGTGGTCATCCTGGGCGCCCTGCTCGGTGACACCCCGCACACGCGTCCGGTGCCGATCAGCGGGACGACGTCGGACGCTGACCTGGCGCAGCGGATGGACCTGGAGGAGACCAAGTACGAGGGCCCCACGGGCATCGTCGGCGTCCTCCAGGAGGCGTGCACACACGCGGGGGTGCCCGCGGTCAGCCTCTGGGCGGCCGTGCCGCACTACGTCTCCCAGCCGCCGAACCCGAAGGCGACGCTGGCCCTCCTGAACCGTCTGGAGGACCTGATCGACGTGCGCATCCCGCTGGGCGAGCTGCCCGAGGACGCGCGCGCCTGGCAGGTGGGCGTGGACCAGCTGGCCGCCGAGGACAGCGAGGTCGCCGAGTACGTGCAGACGCTGGAGGAGGCCCGGGACACCGCGGAGCTGCCGGAGGCGTCGGGCGAGGCGATCGCCCGCGAGTTCGAGCGGTATCTGCGGCGCCGGGACGGCGGCGGGCCGCCCGACCCCGGCGAGCGCACACGGCCGCCGAAGCCACCGAAGCCGATCGGGGAGATCGGGGAGATCGGGGACTCCTCCGACGACGAGGATTCGTCGGAGGACTGAACGGGCTGAAGTGCCTGGCAGGGGCGGTGCGCCGGAGCGCACCGCCCCTGCGTCACACCTGGTCCACGGCCACCGCGTCGTACTCGGTGTCGGGGGTGGGCTCGACGTCGAAGCGCGCGTTGGGCAGGTAGAGACGGTCGCCCCAGGCCGCGACCGTCGTCGGGATGCGGAAGCGCGGGTCGGTGATCCGGGCGATCGCGGTGCCCCGGGTGCCGGCCGCGTTCAGCCGGAAGACGTCGATCGCGTTCTGCTGTTGCTGGACGGCGTAGAGGATCCTGCCGAGCAACAGCAGACCGTCCCCGTTGGGCAGCCGGGCCGTGCCCAGGTCCACGGCGCGGGCGGTCCCGGTGCGCGGGTCGACCCGCATGAGGCCGCCGCCGCCGGCGAAGGCGTTGACCAGGAGCAGGGCGCTGCCGTCGGGCGTGCGCTCGATGCCGTTGGCGGTGAAGTCGTCGCCCTGGACCCAGTCGCCGCCCAGCGGGACGGTCTCCACGTCCTCGGGTGTGCCGTGTCGGCCGAGGACCAGCTTGTACAGCAGTGGCTTGAAGGAGTCGGTGAACCAGGCGGCGCCTGGGGTGAGGATCACGTCGTTCACGAAGGCGCCGCCGGTGGCATACACCTTCCCGGTCTCGCCGGTGCGGGCGTCGGCGACACGGATCTCGCCACTGGCACCACCGGCGAGGAAGAGCCTGGCGTGCCGGTCGATCTTCAGGCCCACGGTGGGATGCCCGGCGCCGAGGCCCTGGACGACGACGGAGCCCCGGCCGGTGGCGAGGCCGGCGCGGTAGACGGCGCCGTCGGCCAGGGAACCGAAGTGGGCGAAGGGGCTCGCCCCGATGGTGATGCCCTCGGGCTGGAAGCCGTCGGGCAGTGGGAACGCGGCCGGCCACCCGGCCCCGCCCGTCTCGGCCGCGTGAGCGGTGCCGGTGGTGCCGAGCAGGGCCGCGCCGGACAGGGCGGCGGCCGTGGTGAGGAGTCTGCGTCGGGCGAAGGAACGGTCTAAGGATCGATCTGAGGAGCGGTCTGTGGGTATCACGGTGCGTCCTTCCGCGTGGGACCGGCGGTGGCCGGTGAACGGTCGACGATCACCCACAGCCCATCACAGGTCGGCAGCCTCCGGCCGGGAATTGCGCGAGAGGGGCGCTTCCGCCATGGCGGAAGCGCCCCTCTCCTCGGCTCTCCTGCGTTACAGCGCCACGCCCAGCAGCGCGTCCACGGCCCGGGACACGACGCCGGGGGCGCCGATGTCCGTGCCGCCCCGCTCCTGCTGGAGCGCGGCCCAGCGGTCGACGGCGGCGAGTGCGGCCGGGGCGTCGAGGTCGTGGGCGAGGGCCTCGCGGATCTCGTCGACGAGTGCCTCGGCGGGCGGTCCGTCGGGCCGGGAGACGGCGGCACGCCAGCGCGCGAGCCGGGCCTCGGCGTCCGCCAGGACCTGGTCGGTCCACTCCCAGTCGGCCCGGTAGTGGTGGGCGAGGAGGGTGAGCCGGATGGCGGCGGGGTCGACGCCGTCCTGGCGCAGCTTCGAGACGAAGACGAGGTTGCCCTTGGACTTGGACATCTTCTCGCCGTCGAGGGCGACCATGCCGGCGTGGACGTACGCCTTGGCCATGGGGAACTCGCCGGTCAGCACCTGGGCGTGGGAGGCGCCCATCTCGTGGTGCGGGAAGGCGAGGTCGGAGCCGCCGCCCTGAACGTCGAAGCCCATCCCGAGGTGGTCGAGGGCGATGGCCACGCACTCGATGTGCCAGCCGGGCCGGCCACGGCCGAGCGAGCCGCCGTCCCAGTCGGGCTCGCCCTCGCGGGCGGCCATCCACAGCATCGGGTCGAGCGGGTTCTTCTTGCCCGGGCGGTCCGGGTCGCCGCCGCGCTCGGCGGACAGCAGCCGCATGGCCGCGGCGTCGAGGTTCGAGACCTTGCCGAAGTGCGGGTCGGACTCGACGGAGAAGTAGATGTCGCCTTCGAGTTCGTAGGCGGCGCCGGCGTCCCGCAGCCGCTCGACGAGCGGCACGATGCCGGGTATCGCCTCCACGGCGCCTATGTAGTGCCGCGGCGGGAGCATCCGCAGGGCCGTCATGTCCTCGCGGAAGAGGACCGTCTCCTTCTCGGCGAGGGCGACCCAGTCGACGCCGTCGCGTACGGCCCGCTCCAGCAGCGGGTCGTCGACGTCGGTGACGTTCTGGACGTAGTGAACCTGCCGCTTGGTGTCGAGCCACACGCGCTGAACCAGGTCGAACGCGTTGTAGGTCGCCGCGTGACCCATGTGGGTCGCGTCGTACGGCGTGATGCCGCAGACGTAGATACGGGCGACGGGACCGGGGTCGAGGGAGACCAAGCCGCCGGTCGCGGTGTCGTGGATCCTCAGGTCGCGGCCCTGACCAGGCAGGGCGGGGACCTCGGAAGCGGGCCAGGCATGCATGTCATGAGCCTAACCGGACGGAAGTTACGTGTACGAACCGGAGCAGCGGGATGGCCGGGAAGGCGCTCTTGCGTGACTCCGTCCGAGGTGACCGTGAGCGGCTAGACCGGGGGCCAGGGGATCGCCGGCCAGTCGCCGCTCGGCTCCGGGTGCTTCCCGGACTCCAGCAGCGCCTCGGCACGCGCGCGCGTGGCGCCGAGTTCGGCGGGGGTGATGAGCGCGGTCAGGGTTGCGGCCAGCCGTCCGCCGGGTTCCAGGGCGCCCGTGAGGCTCTTGAGGACCTCGACGGCCTCGCCGGTCAGGGGCTCCCCCGCCCAGCCCCACAGGAGCGTGCGCAGCTTGTTCTCGGCGTTGAAGGTGACGCCGTGGTCGATGCCGTAGAGCCGGCCCTCGGCGGTGGGCAGCAGGTGGCCGCCCTTGCGGTCGGCGTTGTTGATCACCGCGTCGAGGACGGCGAGCCGGCGCAGCCGTTCGTCGTCGGCGTGCACCAGCAGCGCGGTGCGGCCCTCGCCGACCTCGGCGAAGCCGATCGCCTTCCAGCCCGGCTCGGGCTCCTCCCCGTCCACGAGGGCGAGCAGTTCGGTCTCCGGGGCCGTCTCGATCCACAGCTGGCACATGCCCTCGCCGTAGGGCCCCTCGCGCAGCACGGTGGGCGGGACGAGACCCCAGCCGGTCGCCTCGGAGACCTCGTACGCGGCGACCTCGCGCTGGGCGAGGGTGCCGTCGGGGAAGTCCCACAAGGGTCTCTCCCCGGCGACGGGTTTGTAGACGCAGGCGGCCTCGCGGCCCTCGTGCGTGACGGCGCAGTACAGGGCCGCGTTCGAGGCGTCGCGGATGCGTCCGCGGACGACGAGCTCGCCGTGGGCGAGGAGTTCGGCGAAGGCCGGGTCGGTGGTCGTCACGCCCCCCGGCGGTATCCGTTCTGGCGCGGACATACGTGTCCTTCCGGGTCGAGCGGCAGGCTGCACAGCGGGCACGGCGGCCGGCCGGCGTTGACGACGTCGAGAGCTCGCTTGGCGAAGGCTCTCGCCTGCGCGCCGGTGAGCCGGACCCGCAGCATCGGGGGCCCGTTCTCGTCGTCCTGGAGGAGTTTTTCCTCGGCCTCGGCGAGATCCTCCTCGGAGTCCGCCTCGAGCTCCACGAGGGCCTGCGCCTCGACGATCATGCGCTGCTCCTCGCCGTCCCAAGCGAGGGCCATGGTGCCGACCCGGAACTCCTCCTCGATCGGGGTGTCGAGGGGGGCCGTGTCGGTGTTCTCGGCGGGCGACACGGCGGGCACCGGGGCGCTGCCGCCGCTACGGCGTACGACCTCGTCCAGCAGCTCGTCCATGCGCTCGGCGAGCGCGGCGACCTGGGTCTTCTCCAGGGCCACGCTGGTCACCCGGGTGCCGGCGGTGGCCTGGAGGAAGAAGGTACGGCGCCCGGGCAGTCCGACCGTACCGGCCACGAAGCGGTCCGGGGGGTCGTAGAGGAACACCTGACGGGACACGTCCTGTCTCCATGGGAATCGTGGGTCATCGTGGATCGGGGAAGGGGTGGGGGAACGTCCGTGCGGGTACGCGCGCGTACATGGACCGCTTCACCCTACTGCGGCCGACGATCACGGTGCGCCCGCACCGCCCCCGACCGTCGCGTCCCCGGCAGGGGGTTCCTCGCGCGGCGCGAGGGAGGCGAAGTCCCCGGTGTCGCCGAGGCGCACGAGAAAAGGACGCAGCCGGGTGTAACGGATCGCGGTGATGGAACACGGTTCGACAGAGATTCGCTGGAAGAGGTCGAGATGAAGTCCGAGGGCGTCCGCGACGAGCGACTTGATGATGTCGCCGTGCGAGCACATCACATAGACGGCGTCGGCGCCGTGGTCGCGCTCCACGCGCGCGTTCCACTCGCGCACAGCCTCGGCGGCGCGGGTCTGCATGGCCCGCAGGGACTCTCCCCCGGGGAAGGCGGCCGCGGAGGGGTGCGCCTGCACGACCTCCATCAGGGGCTCGTCCATCAGCTCGGCGAGCTTGCGGCCGGACCAGTCGCCGTAGTGGCACTCCCCGATCCGCTCGTCGGTGTGCGCGCGCAGGCCGGGGCGGGCGTCGAGGAGGGGTTGGATCGTCTCCTGGCAGCGTTGCAGGGGGCTGGCGACGACCTCGGCGATCGGCAGCGCGTCGAGCCGCCCGGGCAGCGCGGCGGCCTGCGCGGCGCCGCGCTCGTCGAGGGCGACGCCCGGCGTCCAGCCGGCGAGCAGTCCGGAGGTGTTGGCGGTGGACCGGCCGTGCCGGACGAGGATCAACGTGGGCATGCGGCCCAGCGTAGGCGTACCAGGGGGTGCGCCGGCCGGCGGACGGCGGGAGAATACGCCCCGTGATCGTCGACTGCGCCATCTACCGCGACGGGCGCCGCTCGGAGGGGCCCGCGGACTTCTCCGACGCCCTGGCGCAGTGCCGGGGCGGGGCTGACGCCTTCGTCTGGATCGGGCTGTACGAGCCCACGGAACCGGAGTTCGACAAGGTCGCGGCGGAGTTCGGGCTGCACCCCCTGGCCGTCGAGGACGCCCTGAACGCGCATCAGCGCCCCAAGCTGGAGGTGTACGACGACTCGCTGTTCATGGTCCTCAAGCCCGTGGGGTACGAGCCGAAGAGCGACATCGTCTCCTCCGGCGAGGTGATGGTCTTCGTCGGCGACTCGTTCGTGGTGACAGTGCGGCACGGTGAGGAGGCGCCCCTGGGTGCCGTGCGGCACCGTCTGGAGGAGGAGCCCGAGATGCTCCGGCACGGCCCCACGGCGGTGCTGTACTCGATCGCCGACGCCGTGGTCGACCACTATGTCGACGTGGCGGGCGAGTTGGGCACCGACCTGGAGGGGCTGGAGGCGGAGGTGTTCTCGCCGACCGGCGGAGGCTCGCGGCACACGGCGTCCCGCATCTACTCCTTCAAGCGGCAGGTCCTGGAGTTCCGCAGGGCCACGGGCCCGCTGGCGCAGCCGCTGGACCGGCTCGCGGGCGGGGGTCTCTTCGGCGTGCGCGTGCCGTTCGTCCACGGGGAGGCACAGCCGTTCTTCCGCGACGTCAGCGACCACCTCACGCGCGTGAACGAGTCCGTCGAGGGGCTGGACCGGCTGGTGTCGGACGTCCTCTCGGCGCATCTGGCGCAGATGAGCGTCCGGCAGAACGACGACATGCGGAAGATCTCGGCGTGGGCGGCCATGGCCGCGGTCCCCACGATGATCGCGGGGATCTACGGCATGAACTTCAAGCACATGCCGGAGCTGCGCTGGGGGTGGTCCTATCCGGTGGTGATCCTGCTGATGGTCGGCCTGGAGGTGCTGCTGTACCGGCTGTTCAAGCGGCGCGGCTGGATGTAGCGGCGCGGCCTCCCGTGGACACCCGGCCGGTTCAGGCGAACTCGGGAGCCGTGGTGGCCGGGGTGCCGAGCGCGTCGCGGCGCTCGGGCATCTCCAGGCAGACCATCCGCCGCCAGCCCGCGAACCGCTCCCACGCGTACACGCCGTGGATGCCCGCCGCGAGGACGGCCGACTTGGCCCTGGGCCAGCCGAGGATGCGGCTCATGTGGGCCATGACGGCCAGGCTGACGTCCCGGTGGATCCGGATCTCGGCGAGCGCGCACGCGCGCAGCGTCCGCTGGATGGCGCGGCCGTGCCCCGCACGGGCGAAGCGCAGCAGTTCCTCGTGGCAGTAGGCGAGGTGGTTGTCCTCGTCGTTCGAAATCATCTTCACCGCTCGCCCGATGTCGGGGTGGTCCGCGAAGTGCCTGCGCAGCAGCTCCATCTGCTCGGAGGCCCGCTGTTCGGTGACCCGGCTGTGGGCGAGGTAGGTGATGATGTCCTGGACGCTCAGCGGCCGGTCCGCCGCGAGCCGGTCGTGGGCGAGGCCGATGCCGCCCCGCTCCAGGAGCATCGTGTAATCGGTGTCGGGCGGGACGGGCACGGGGTCGAGGCCGCGCTTCTTCATCAGCGCGTTGAAGATCCGCCCGTGTTTGTCCTCGTCGGCGCCATGGCGGGTGATCTTGGGGGCCAGGTCGCGTGCGCTCTGCGGGACGAGCACGGCGATCCGGGCGTTCTCCCAGCCGCCCTGCGACTCACCCCCGGCGGCGATGGAGCAGAAGAGCGCGAAGGACTCGTCGTTGTCGATGATCTCCTGGAACAGACTCTTGGCCGAAAGCATGCAAATCAGTCAAATGTGGCGGGGCAAGTGTCGCAACAGCTGTGTACGACAACTCCGCCAGAAGGAGGACGTCCGCAGTCACGACGAGGGCGTAACCGCGCGCGTCCCGGCGCGTTGTTCCCCGTGACGGCCGTGGCGGGGAAGACCCCCGAGCCCCCACCACGGCCGCTGAAGCTCCTAGGCGAGCCCCGCCAGTTCCAGGGCCTGCGCGCCCGCCCGCAGCGAGGCGAGGCGCTCGTCGAGGGTGAAGCCCGCGGGGGCGAGGGTGAGGGTGGTGACGCCGGCCGCCGCGTAGGCCTTCATCCGGTCGGCGATCCGCTCCACCGAACCCAGCAGCGTGGTCCGGTCGATCAGCTCGTGCGGAATGGCGGTCGCGGCGCCCTGCTTGTCTCCGGACAGGTACTTGTCCTGGATGTCGGCGGCCGCCGCCTCGTACCCCATCCGCTGCGCCAGCTGGTTGTAGAAGTTCTGCTTGCGGCTGCCCATGCCGCCGACGTACAGCGCGGTGTAGGGGCGGAAGGTGTCGGCGAGCCGCTCGACGTCCTTGTCGTCGCCGACGGCCAGCGGCAGCGTCGGGCAGATGTCGAAGCCCTCCAGGGTCTTGCCGGCCTTCTCGCGTCCGGCCCGCAGGTGCTTGACCGCGGTGTCCTCCAGGTGGTCGGCGGACGGGAAGATGAGCAGCGCGCCGTCGGCGATCTCGCCGGTCTGCTCCAGGTTCTTCGGTCCGATCGCGGCGATGTACAGCGGGATGTGCTCGCGCTCCGGGTGCACGGTGAGCTTGATCGGCTTGCCCGGGCCGCCCGGCAGCGGCAGCGTCCAGTGCTCGCCGTCGTACGCCAGCCGCTCCCGCGTCATCGCCTTGCGGACGATCTCGACGTACTCGCGCGTACGGGACAGCGGCTTGTCGAACTTGACGCCGTACCAGCCCTCGGAGACCTGCGGGCCGGAGACTCCGAGGCCGAGGCGGAAGCGGCCGCCGGAGAGGGAGTCGAGGGTGGCGGCCGTCATCGCGGTCATCGCGGGCTGGCGCGCGGGGATCTGGAAGATGGCCGAGCCGACGTCGATCCGCTCGGTATGCGCGGCGACCCAGGTGAGCACGGTGGCCGCGTCCGACCCGTAGGCCTCGGCGGCCCAGCAGACCGCGTACCCGAGGCGGTCGGCCTCCTGGGCGACGGCGAGGTTGTCGCCGTCCATTCCGGCACCCCAGTAGCCGAGGTTGATCCCGAGCTGCATGGCCGATTCCCCTTACTGATCAGTAACGACGCTGTTGCGGAGACAGTAGCGCGGGGGCGGCCCTCGGGTCAGGCCGCGGTCCCGCTGCGCGGGGCCCGCGCGCGAAGACACCGGCCGTCCGGCCTGCGCGGAACTCGGCTCCCCTCGCGCGGATTCGGTTGTCCACAGGCAACCCACTGCCCAGTTCTGGCCAGTAATCTCGGCGTTCATGGAGCAGAGGCATCTCGGCCGCACCGGCCTGCGTGTGTCCCGCATCGGGCTCGGCACCCTGACCTGGGGCCGTGACACCGACGAGCACGACGCCGCGGACGTCTTGAAGACGTTCTGGGAGGCGGGCGGGACCCTCGTCGACACGGCCGACGTGTACGGCGACGGGGACGCCGAGTACCTGCTCGGGCGGCTCATAGGGGGCCTGGTGCCGCGCCGGGACCTGATCATCTCGACGAAGGCGGGCAGCGTGCCCGACCCGGACCGCCGCTTCGACGGCTCGCGGGGCCACCTCCTCGCCGCCCTCGACGCCTCGCTGGCCCGGCTCGGCACGGACTACGTCGACGTGTGGCAGGTGCACGCCTTCGACCCGGACACCCCTCTGGAGGAGTCCCTGCAGGCCCTCGACATCGCTGTCGCCAGTGGTCGCGCCCGGTACGCCGGGGTCTCCAACTTCTGCGGCTGGCAGCTCGCCAAGGCGGCCACCTGGCAGCTCTGCGCACCGGGTACCCGCACGCGGCTGGCAGCGACGCAGATGGAGTACTCGCTGCTGCAACGCGGCATCGAGCGCGAGGTGCTGCCGGCCGCGCTGGATCTGGGCATCGGCCTGCTGCCCTCGTCTCCACTGGGTCGCGGCGTCCTCACCGGCAAGTACCGGGGCGACGCCCTGCCGCCGGACTCGCGCGGCGCCTCGGACCACTTCGGGCTCTTCGTCGAGCCGTACCTGGACGACACAGCGAGCCGCATCGTGGACGCCGTGTCGACCGCCGCGGACGGGCTGGCGGTGACCCCGCTCCAGGTCGCCCTCGCCTGGGTCCGCGACCGGCCCGGCGTGGCCGCCCCGATCGTCGGCGCGCGCAACGCGCAGCAGCTCACGGCGGCATTGTCAGTGGAGGCCCTTAGTCTTCCTGACGAGATCTGCCGGGCGCTCGACGACGTGTCGGCGCCCGTGCACCGCTATCCCGATCACGACTGGAGCACGCTGTGAGCACGGAGCCGGTTCCCCCGGAGAACACGGAGAACGCCGGGCAGGCGACGCCGGGGGCGACCGCCGAGGGCGACGGAACCGGCGAGCCGCCGACCGCGGAGACCGAGGGCACGACGCAGGCCCCTGGGGCCGGCACCGGCAAGGGCGCGGACGAGACCGACGCGAGTCCGGACGGCAGCGCCGAGGGCAGCGCTGAGGGCAGCGGGTCGGTGGCCGCCGAGGGTGGTGACGCGGAAGCCGCCGCCCAGCTCTCCGAGGCGCAGGCCGAGCTCGCCGCGCAGAAGCTCGAGCGGGAGCGGATCGAGCGGCGCAAGGCCGAGAAGGCGGCGCCCATCGCCGCCGGGGCCAAGCTCAGCGGGAAGGCCGCCGACCTGCTGGCGGCCGTACGCGCCGTGGAGGGTGGCGCGAAGCCGCCGGCCACCGTCTTCGCCGCGGCGGAGCCCGCCCCGCGCCGACCCGCCCCGGAGCCCGTACGACGTCCACAGTCGGTGGCCGCGGAGGCCGCCGCGGCGCCGGCGCCCGCGCCGGACACCGGCGAGGGCGTGCGCCGCGTGCTGGCCGACGGCGGCGCACCCGAGGCGCTCGCGCCGCAGGCCGCCGCCGCGCTCGGCGAAGGCGGCGAGGACCTGCTGCGCGAGGACCCGTGGCAGCTGCTGCGCGTCCCCGGTGTGCGGCCCGAGCAGGCCGACGGGTTCGCGCGGACGCTGCTCGGCCCGGAGTGCGCCCCCGACGACGAACGACGCGCTCGCGCGGTGACGGTCTGGCTGCTGGAGCAGGCCGCGCTGGCCGGGCACACCGCCCTGGAGCTGCCGACGCTCACCGCGGCCCTCGGCCGGCAGGCCGTGCCGGACGCGGACGCTGCCGTGCAGAGCACGCTGGCCGAGGGTGAGGCCCTCGTCTTCCGGGACGCTCTGGAGGCGCCCGGAGCCGCGCAGCCTGCGACGGACACCGAAGAAGGCGGCGAAGAGGGCGGCGAAGAGGGCGGCGAAGAGGGCGAGGAGTCCCGGCCGCTCCGGGTCCTGGTCGGTCTGGAGCGGTACGCGCTCGCGGAGGAGAGCCTCGCCGACGCGCTGGCCCGCGTGGTCAATTCCCTGGCCAAGGAGGCCTCCACGCCGTGGGAGTCGGCGACGGCCGCCGCGTCCGGCAGCGCGGCCGAGCTGATTCGCGCCGTCGCCGGGCACGCTCTGGTGCTGCACACCGGTGGCGAGGCCGCCCGTGCCGAACCGGCGGCCCTGATCACCGCGGCCCGCGCCCTGGACCTGCGCACCGTCGCGGCCTGCCACACGCCGGACGGACGGCGCCGGTTCGCGGCGCTCCTGGGCGAGGCGGACGACGACGTCGTGACCGTCCCCGGTCTCCTCGCCGGCACCGAGGGTCCCGGACGGGACGCCGACGGGGCCTTCGCCCTCGACGTGCTGGTCGTGCTGGACGCGCCGCAGCTGGACGTGGAGACGGCCGCGATGCTGGCGGAGTCGCTGCCGGACGGGGCACGGCTGGTGCTCAGCGGGGATCCGGCGGTGCTGTGGTCGGCCGGCCCGGGCCGGGTCTTCGCCGACCTGATCGCAGCCCGGGTGTGCCCGCAGGTCGCCTCGCGCACGCCCGACCCGGGGCCGCTCGGCGAGTTGGTCTCCGGCGTCGGCATCGGCGAGCTGAACCAGGTCGAGGCGCCCGGCAAGGAGATCGTGATCGTGCCGGTGCGGGACGCGGGCGAGGCCGTGCACCGGACCGTGCAGCTCGTCGCCGACTCGGTGCCGCGGGCCTTCGGGATCGCGCCCGAGGAGACGGTGGTGATCACCCCGGGTCACGGCGGCGCGGCCGGTGCGCGCGCGCTGAACGCCGCTCTCAAGGAACGGCTCAATCCGGGCCCCGGCCGCTTCGGCGGCTTCGACCCCGGCGACCGCGTCGCCCACTCCCCCGTGCCGGGCCGTACGGTGCCGGGCCGGGTGGTGACGGCGGACGCGCAGGGGTTGCACCTGACGTGTGCGGGCGCCTCCGTGGTCGTACCGAGGGAGCGGGTGGAGCAGTCCGTGCGGCACGGGTGGGCGCTGACCGCGCACCAGGCGGTGGGCAGCCGCTGGCCCGCGGCGGTCGTGGTGCTGCCCGGGGACGCGGCACAGGCCCTCTCCCGCCCCTGGGTGTACACGGCCTTCGGCCGGGCGGAGCGCCATCTGTCCGTGGTGCACGGCGTCGAACAGGCGCTGCCGAACGCCGTCGCCGAGGTTCCGGCCAAGCCCCGCACGACCCGGCTGCCGGTACTGCTGCGCACCCAGGTCCCGGCCGCGGACAGGCCCTACTAGAACGGCGGCGGTCACGAGGGGCTCCCCCTCGTGACCGCCGCCGTCATGACCTCCCGGAAGCCACCGGGCCTGCGGCTAGCGATCCGCGTCCAGCGGCTCCAGGTCCTCGTCCTCGATCTCGTCCACGAGATCTTCGCCGTCGTCGTCCTCGAGTTCGTCGAAGACCGAGCTCACGTCGAATCGGCAGACCACCCGGCCGGGATCGGCCTGGTCGAACGGTGTCTCCAGCCACTCGCCCGGCTCGGCCGGTTCCTCGGCGGCCAGCACCCACAAGGTGGAGTCGCCCTCCTCCAGGCCGAACTCCTTGTGCCGGGAGGCGATCTCGTCCGGTTCGAACTCGCCGAACAGAATGCCCAGCGCCCCGTGCACGGTGCCCGCGACCTCCGCGCCCACTCCGTCGTCGTCCGCCGCCTCGACCCGCTGGGCCAGCGCCATCAGCCGCTGTGGCTCCGCGACGGCGTAGTCGCGGCGGATCAGCACGCTCAGCGCGTTCGGCTCCTCAGGACCCTCGTACGGCGGCAGGGAGTCCTCTGTGCCAGGGATCTCGAAGGGCGTTACCTCGTCATAGCGGTCGTAGAGCAGTTCGTCGTAGACCTCGGCGGCCGCGGCCAGCTCGTTGAACGCCTCGTAGACGGCCGGGTCGTCCTCACCCGTCCTGCGTTCGACCGCGGCCAGGTGGCGGTCGAGCGCGGTCTTGACCGCCTCGGCGGCGGCTCGTACCTCGGCAGCGGTGGGCTGCGCAGCATCAGACATAGTGCAGACGCTATCCGTACCGAGCCCCAGCCCGCACAATAGATGCGATGCCGGAATACGAATTTGTCGACGTGTACGTACCGCGCGGGGTTTCCCGCAAGGAGGCGACACGACTGCTGACCGACCATGCCGAGTACGGACACTGGGAGTTGGACCGCCTGAGCCTGCTGCGTGACGGCAGCCGGAGGGTGCGGTTGCGCCGGCGCATCATCCGCCAGGTGCGGGCCACGTGGTGAGGTGAGACGACGGAAACGGAGCGGGCCCCGCCGAGGCGGGGCCCGCTCCGTTGTGTGCGGCGCCGGGAGGGTTACGCCGTGGGGCGTGCCTTGCGGTAGAGCACCGCACCCGCGAGCAGCGCGACCGCACCGGCCGGCAGGACCAGGCCCATCGGCAGTTCGCTGCCGGTGTGCGCGAGTTGCGCGGCGGCGTGGGCGGAAGGGGCGCCGGCCGGCGTCACGTGATCCGAGGTGGACGGCACGGTCCCGGGCCGGGACGGGCTGGACTGGTCGTGCTCGCCCGGCTCGGCGGGGCGCTGGTGACCGGGCCTGCTCGGCGTCTCGTGGCCGCGGGACGGAGGCGTGTGCACGCCGGAACCGCTGTCGTTGGCGCAGTCGCTGCCCATCGACGGGTTGAGGATCCCGACGGCGTCGACGCTGTTGCCGCACACGTTCACCGGCACGTCGATCGGTGCCTGGACGTGGTTGCCGGAGCCGACACCGGGCGATCCGCCGGTGTGCCCATCCGCGTGCGCACCTCCGAAGCCCCCGGACGCGCCGGAGCCCCCATACCCGCCGGAGTCGCCGTACGCGCCGGAGTCGCCCTGGCTTCCGCCGTGGTTCCCGCCCTGGTTCCCGCCGCGGTTTCCGCCCTGGCTGCCGCCGCCTCCCCGGTGGTCGCCGTATCCGCCCGACGACGCACCGCCGCCGCCCTTGTTGGCACAGGAGTTGCCGAAGGACGGGTTGAGGATCCCGACGACGTCGACGGTGTTGCCGCAGACGTTCACGGGGACGTTGACCGGCGCCTGCACCGAGTTGCCCGACAGGACGCCGGGCGAGTCCGTGGCGGAGCCGGTCGCGCCGGCGTCGGCGTGGGCGTAGCCGCCGGCTGCCGCGATCACCCCCGTGGCCGCCGCCACGGTCATGAGGCTTTTGCGGGTGACGTGTCGCATTACTGAATCCCTGCTTTCGATCTAGTCCTCGTCCCGAATTGCTCGCATCATTGCAGCTGTTCGATTTCTTCGGGCTATTCGACTTTCTTCGGCTTTTCCTTCGGAAAACGACCGGTCGGCCCCGGAGCGCAGGGCGTGCACTCCGGGGCCGACGGTGTGGACGACCCCTCAGCGGGTCGTCCTCACTTGTTGACGCAGATGGTGCCGAAGGCAGGGTTCAGCAGCCCGACCGCAGAGATCGTGTTGCCGCAGACGTTCACCGGGACGTGCACCGGAACCTGGATCACGTTGCCGGACGCGACACCCGGGGAGTGCACCGCAGCACCCTGGGCACCGGCGTCGGCGACGGCCAGGCCCGCGCCCGCGAGAACCAGCCCACCAGTGGCAGCCGCAGCAGCGACGACCTTCTTGATCATTATTCCTCCTTATTGACAAAGCGACCCCAAGCAGCGGATCACATCACCAGTAACGAGGAGGAATTAATGAGGCTACGCGCTTATCGTCGCATTCACTCTTCCCAGTCACGCCCGCACAGGCGCACGATTAATAAAATCTCGTTTCACCGGGACGATTCAGGACGCGTCGATGAAGCGGTCGAGCACGCGCACGCCGAACTTCAGCCCGTCCACCGGCACCCGCTCGTCGACGCCGTGGAACATCCCGGCGAAGTCCAGCTCCGGGGGCAGCTTCAGCGGGGCGAAGCCGAAGCCGCGGATGCCGAGGTCGTCGAAGGACTTGGCGTCCGTGCCGCCGGAGAGCATGTAGGGGATGGCCTTGGCGGTCGGGTCCTCGGCGAGCAGCGCGGACTGCATGGCCTCGACGAGCGGCCCGTCGAAGGAGGTCTCCAACGCCTTGTCGGAGTGCACGTCCTCGCGGCGCACCTTCGGGCCGAGGATCCGGTCGAGGTCGGCGAGGAACTCCTCCTCGTGCCCGGGCAGGAAGCGGCCGTCGACATGCGCGGTGGCCTCGCCAGGGATGACGTTGACCTTGTAACCGGCGCCGAGCTGGGTCGGGTTGGCGGTGTTGCTCAGGGTCGCGCCGATCAGCTTGGCGATGCCGCCCAGCCGAGCGAGCGTGGACTGCATGTCCTCGGGGTCCAGCTCGGTGCCGAGCGCGTCGCCGAGCTCGTCGAGGAACGCCCGGGTCGTCTTGGTGACCCGCACCGGGAAGGTGTGACGGCCGAGCCGCGCGACAGCCTCGGACAGCTCGGTGATCGCGTTGTCCCGGTGGATCATCGAACCGTGTCCGGCGGTGCCGGCGACGGTGAGCTTCATCCAGTGCATGCCCTTCTCGGCCGTCTGGATGAGGTAGAGCCGCCGCTCCTCGCTCACGGTGAACGAGAACCCGCCGACCTCGCTGATCGCCTCGGTGACGCCCTCGAAGAGGTCGGGGTGGTGGTCGACGAGGTGGCGGGCGCCGTAGAGGCCGCCGGCCTCCTCGTCGGCGAGGAACGCGAGGACGATGTCACGCGGCGGACGGCGCCCGGAGCGCAGCCGGTCGCGGACGACAGCCAGCGTCATCGCGTCCATGTCCTTCATGTCGACCGCACCCCGCCCCCACACACACCCGTCGGCGACCTCGCCGGAGAAGGGGTGGTGGGTCCAGTCGACCGCGTTGGCCGGGACGACGTCGAGGTGGCCGTGGATGAGCAGCGCGGGCCGGGACGGGTCCTCGCCCTCGATCCGGGCCACGGTGGAGGCCCGGCCCGGGTGCGACTCGAAGATCTTCGGTTCGAGGCCCACCTCGGCGAGCTTCTCGGCGACCCATTCCGCCGCCTTGCGCTCACCGGGACCCGAGTGGTCGCCGTAGTTGCTGGTGTCGATCCGGATCAGCTCGCGGCAGAGGTCCACGACCTCGTCCTCGCCGGTGACGCTCCTGGCCGTGTCGTCCGTCGCGCTCACGCTGCTTCCTCCCGCTGTCACTGCTGCTGGTCCCCTTCATCCTCCCTCTCCCCCACGCCACCGCCCAAGACCGGTCCCGGCCCGTCACACGCCGTTCACGCCGAACGCGGCTGCGGGCCGGTGGGTCGGCGGGCCGCCCGTGATCGGGGCACCCCGGAAAGCCTGGTAATGTTTACGTCGTCGCCGCGAGGGAAACCCCGCACGACAGACACCTTGTCCGGGTGGCGGAATGGCAGACGCGCTAGCTTGAGGTGCTAGTGCCCTTTATCGGGCGTGGGGGTTCAAGTCCCCCCTCGGACACAGAACCAGAGAGGGTGGTTCCGGCCAGTGGGCCGGGGCCACCCTCTCCGGCATGCCGGACGAGCAGCTCGGGGCCCAGAGCCCACAGCTCGTGACGCTCGTACACGCGCCGTACGGCGACGCGCAGGGCGGAGGCCGGCAGGTCGGGCACGCCGGAGGGCCACTCCCGGGTCGGGATCCCCTCCACGAGCCGCCGGTCCACGAACTCGTCCGACTCCGCCGGCCGAGCGAGGAAGTTCTCCACCGCCGGCAGCTGCCGCGGGGCCCTGGGCGCCACCAGCCAGTGGAGGAGCCGGGGGGCCACACGCAGGGCCCGGGCCTCCAGATGGGTCTCGATGCCGCGGTCGGTGTCCATCGGCCGGGACCGCGGCAGAAGGCGCTCGTACAGCAGCACCCGGCACAGCTCGCCCATCTCCGCGCCGGTGTACTCGCGTTCCCCCAGCACGCCGGGGACGAGGTTCTGGGCCTGGCAGTTCAGTCGCCGTCCGAGGATGTGGACGAGGTGGGTCACCGACGCCTCGCTCAGGAGTCTGTGGCGCAGGGTCATGCGCAGGTCACGGGCGTGGGGGCCGTGCGGATCGCGCAACCGCCCGACCAGTTCGTCGCGGACCCGGTCTCCCATCGGCCGCCTCGTCCTGGGGCGCTTCCTGATCCTCGGGGTGGGGAGCTCGTTCAGGAAGCGGGTGTCGCGCGCCTCCCTCAGGATCGCGTCGCGCTCCCGTTCCGATCGCCGCGTGGGGGGCTTCCCGCCGGTACGGGTCGCTCGGCGGCGTGCTGACGGCAGGGGCGCTCGAGCCTGGGCGGGACCGCCGGGGGGAGCGGCCGGGCGGGCCCGCCGAGCCCCGTACTTCCACACTCGTCAAGCACTTGCAGTTGGCGCTGCCCGTCACCCGCATCGCCCCCGTCCTGCGTGAATGGGCGTCAGCATTGCGGAATCCGGAGGGACTGGATGTAGCCGTTCACATGATGCGACGCTCGAGCGGGAGCATGTCTGAGAGCACGCGCCCCAGGCGCACGGACTGTCCCCGGCTTCACCGCTCCACGCCCCCACAAAGCGGGCTCGAACACTGCGCGGTGACGATGTGTCAGGCCGTGCCGCGAATGGGCGATCCCCGGTCGAATCGGGCGTCCTCCCGCCGATGTGGGGCAACTCTCGCCGTCGCACGGTTCGCCCAGGTCAGGGCGTTGCCGACGGTCTGACCTCGATCCCCGAACGGCCGCCCCAAGTGGCCGACGCAGGGGGGCGACACTAGCGTCGTACTAAAATTTCCGGCTTGTTACGGAGCTGGACCGGACAACCCCAGGCAGACCTGCGGGCCCGCCGGCGCCCCGGAGGCTTCCGGGATCGAGACGCGAGGACCGATGGCAGCCATACACGAGAGCAGTGCTCTCGGCCTGCTCGACGACGAAATCCGCGCACAACTCGGCGACCGCGCCCGCTTCTCCGGCGGCCCCGCCGCCTCTCCGCGCACCCTCGTGGACGTCTTCGACGCGTCCGTGCGGTCCTACCCGGACGAGCTCGCCCTGGACGACGGCACCACGCCCCTCACCTACCGCGCCCTCGCCGTCGAGGTGGAGAACCTCCGGCGCCGGCTCGCCGCCGCCGGGGTCGGCCTCGGCGACCGGGTGGGCGTCCGCGTCCCGTCCGGCACCAACGACCTCTATGTGGCGATCCTGGCCGTCCTCGCCGTCGGCGCGGCCTACGTCCCGGTGGACGCCGAGGACCCCGACGAGCGGGCCGAGCTGGTGTTCGGTGAGGCGGACGTACGGGCCGTCCTCGGCGCCGGGCACGCGATCGCCGTCCACGGCACGTCCGAGGCGGCCGCCGGCCGGCCGGGCACCGAGCACGACGCGTGGATCATCTTCACCTCCGGCTCCACCGGGAAGCCGAAGGGCGTCGCGGTCAGTCACCGCAGCGCCGCGGCCTTCGTGGATGCCGAGGCCGCGCTGTTCCTCACCGACGAGCCGATCGGGCCCGGTGACCGGGTCATGGCGGGGCTGTCGGTGGCCTTCGACGCCTCCTGCGAGGAGATGTGGCTGGCCTGGCGGTACGGGGCCTGTCTGGTGCCCGTGCCGCGCTCGCAGGTCAGGAGCGGTGCCGATCTCGGGCCGTGGCTGGTCGAGCAGGAGATCACCGTGGTCTCCACCGTGCCGACACTGGCCGCGCTCTGGGAGCCCGAGACCCTCGACGAGGTACGGCTGCTGATCTTCGGCGGCGAGGCCTGCCCGCCCGAGCTGGTGCAGCGGCTGGTGACGGAGGGCCGGGAGGTCTGGAACACGTACGGGCCGACCGAGGCGACCGTGGTCGCCTGTGCCTCGCTGATGTCCGGCGAGGAGCCGATCCGGATCGGGCTGCCGCTCAGGGGCTGGGAACTGGCCGTCGTCGACGAGGCCGGGGAACCCGTACCGATGGGCGGCAGCGGCCAGCTGGTGATCGGCGGGGTCGGACTCGCGCGGTATCTCGACGCCGAGAAGGACGCGGAGAAGTACGCGCCGCTGAAGTCGCTGGGCTGGGAGCGGGCGTACCGCAGCGGTGACCTGGTGCGCGCCGACGCCGACGGGCTCGTCTTCCTCGGACGGGCCGACGAGCAGATCAAGCTCGGCGGGCGGCGGATCGAGCTGGGCGAGGTGGACGCGGCACTCCAGGCGCTGCCGGGCGTCGCGGGCGCCGCTGCCGCCGTGCGGACCGCGCGCAGCGGCAACCAGCTGCTGGTCGGGTATGTCGTCACGCAGGACGGCTGGGACCGGGCGGCGGCCGTGGAACGGCTGCGGGCCGAGCTGCCCGCCGCCCTCGTCCCGCTGCTGGCGCCGGTCGAGGACCTGCCGACCCGCACCTCCGGCAAGGTCGACCGCAACGCCCTGCCGTGGCCCCTGGAGGGCCTGGAGACGGGCGGGCCGGCCGAGCAGCTCTACGGCACCGAGGCGTGGCTTGCCGAGCAGTGGACAGAAGTCCTCGGCATCCCCGTGGGCCGTGCCCGCGACGACTTCTTCGCGATCGGCGGCAGCAGCCTCGCCGCCGCCCAGCTGACGACGCGGCTGCGCACCCGCTACCCGAGCGCCGCCGTCCTCGACATCTATCAGCAGCCCACCGTGCGCAAGCTGGCCCGGCACCTGGAGGAGTCCGCGCAGGACGACGGGTCGGCCCGGGTCATCGCCCCGGTGCCGCCGCGCGCCAAGGTCACCCAGCTCCTGCTGCTCCTTCCACTGTTCACCCTGCTGGGGCTGCGCTGGACGGTGCCGCTGACCGTCCTCGGGAACCTGCTGCCCGCGTACGGCTGGCTGCCGACCGCCCCCTGGTGGCTGGTGGTGTCCGGTGCCCTGCTGCTGTTCAGCCCGCCCGGACGGCTCGCGATCGCCGCGGGCGGGGCGCGGCTGCTGCTGCGCGGTGTGCAGCCGGGGCGGTACCCGCGCGGTGGGAGCGTGCATCTGCGGCTGTGGACGGCGGAGCGGCTGGCCGAGTTCAGCGGGGCGACCTCACTGACCGGGTCCTGGCTGGAGCGGTACGCGCGGGCGCTGGGCGCCAAGGTCGGGCCGGATGTGGACCTGCACTCGCTGCCGCCGGTCACCGGCCTGCTGAAGCTGGGCCGGGGTGCGGCCGTGGAGTCCGAGGTGGACCTGTCCGGCCACTGGCTGGACGGTGACCGGCTGGAGATCGGCCAGGTCAAGGTGGGTGCGCACGCCGTGGTCGGCACGCGCAGCATGCTGTTCCCGGGCGCCCGGGTGGGCAAGCGGGCCGAGGTGGCGCCGGGTTCGGCGGTCACCGGTCAGATCCCCACCGGTCAGCGGTGGTCGGGGGCGCCCGCGGTCAAGCTCGGCAAGGCCAAGCGCAACTGGCCCAAGGAACGGCCGGCGCGGGGCACGTACTGGCGGGTGATGTACGGCCTGGCCGGTTTCGCGCTGACCTCGCTGCCGGTGCTGGCGGCGGGCGCGGCCCTGCTGGTGGCGAGCCTGTTCGTGGCGCCGGGCGACGGGCTCGGCGAGGCGCTGAAGGGCGCCGCGCTCGCCCTGGTGCCGGCCACGCTCGCCTTCGGGCTGGCGTACTGCGTGATGCTGCTGATCGCCGTGCGGCTGCTGAGCCTCGGCCTGCGCGAGGGCACGCATCCCACGCACAGCAGGATCGGCTGGCAGGCGTGGGCCGTCACCCAGCTCATGGACCGCTCGCGGGAGACCCTCTTCCCGCTGTACGCCGGGCTGGTCACGCCGGTGTGGCTGCGGCTGCTCGGGATGCGGATCGGCAAGGGCGCCGAGGTGTCGACGGTCCTCGCGCTGCCCAGCCTGACCACGGTCGGCGAGGGCGCGTTCCTGGCCGACGACACACTGACCGCGCCGTACGAGCTCGGTGGCGGCTGGATGCGGATCGGGCGGGCGGAGATCGGGCGGCGGGCGTTCCTCGGCAACTCGGGGATGACCGCGCCGGGGCGCAGCGTGCCGGACGGCGGCCTGGTGGGTGTGCTGTCGGCGACGCCGAAGAAGGCGAAGAAGGGCAGCTCGTACCTGGGGCTGCCGCCGGTGAAGCTGCCGCGGAACACCACCGACGGCGATCAGAGCCGGACCTACGAGCCGCCCGCGCGGCTGCTGTGGGCGCGCGCCCTGGTGGAGCTGTGCCGGATCGTGCCGGTGTTCTGCTCGGCGGGGCTGGCCGTGCTGACGGTGGCGGCGCTGTGCGCGCTGGGCGCCTGGGCGCCGCTGCTGTCCGGGCTCGTGCTGCTCGGGGCGGGTGCGGCGGCGGCTCTCGTCTCGATCGTGGCCAAGTGGCTGCTCGTCGGACGGCACCACAGCGGGGAGCATCCGCTGTGGAGCGGTTTCGTGTGGCGCAACGAGCTGGCGGACACGTTCGTCGAGGTGGTGGCCGTGCCGTGGCTGGCGGGCGCCGTGCCGGGCACGCCGGTGCTGACGGCGTGGCTGCGCGGGCTCGGGGCGCGGATCGGCCGGGGCGTGTGGGTGGAGAGCTACTGGCTGCCGGAGTCGGACCTGGTGACGCTGGAGGACGGGGCGACGGTCAACCGTGGGTGCGTCCTGCAGACTCACCTCTTCCACGACCGGATCTTGCGGACGGATACTGTTGTTCTCCGTGAGGGCGCCACGCTGGGCCCGGGCGGGATCGTGCTGCCCGGCAGCACGATCGGGGCCCGTACGACCCTGGGTCCCGCGTCGCTCGTCATGGCCGCGGAGTCCGTCCCGGACGACACCCGCTGGCTCGGCAATCCGATCGAGGCATGGCGTCCCTGAGGGCGGGCCACCCGGAGCCGGCGGGCGGTGCGCCGGCGTCGGGCGGTTCGAGCACAGGTCAGGGAGCGGACGGGGAAGTGGCAGTTCAGCAGGCGGTTGGTCCGGACCCGTACTTTCCGGGCAACGGTGACTCCCGGTACCGGGTGCACCGCTACGAGCTCGCGCTGGACTACCGGCCCGGGCCGAACCGGCTGTCGGGCACGGCCCGGATCAACGCCATAGCCGGGCGGTCGCCGCTCTCCGAGTTCCAGCTGAATCTGGCCGACTTCAAGATCGGCCGGGTCCGCGTGGACGGGCGTCAGCCGCACTACACGCACCGGGGCGGCAGGCTGCGCGTGCGTCCCGCCAAGCCGATCCGCGCCGGGGCCGCCTTCACGGTGGAGGTGCACTGGTCGGGCAACCCGAAGCCGGTGAACAGCCCCTGGGGCGGGATCGGCTGGGAGGAGCTGGGTGACGGGGCGCTGGTGGCGAGCCAGCCCGTCGGGGCGCCGTCCTGGTACCCGTGCAACGACCGGCCGGCGGACAAGGCGTCGTACCTGATCTCGATCACGACCCCGTCGTCGTACTCGGTGGTGGCGGGCGGTCGGCTGCTGACGCGGACCACGAAGGCCTCGACGACCACGTGGGTGTACGAGCAGGCGGCGCCGACGTCGAGCTATCTGGTCGGGCTGTCGATCGGCAAGTACCAGACGGTCCTGCTGGGCGATCCGGGTCTCGGCGGCGTCCCGCAGCACGGGCATATTCCGGCGCACCTGCTGGCGGAGTTCTCGCGGGACTTCGCGCGCCAGCCCGGGATGATGCACCTCTTCCAACAGCTCTTCGGGCCCTACCCGTTCGACGAGTACGCGGTGGTGGTGACGGAGGAGGAGCTCGATGTCCCCGTCGAGGCACAGGGGTTGTCGCTGTTCGGTGCCAACCATGTGGACGGGGCGCGGGGTTCGGAGCGACTCGTGGCGCACGAGCTGGCGCACCAGTGGTTCGGCAACAGCGTGTCCATCGCCGACTGGCGGCACATCTGGCTGAACGAGGGGTTCGCGAAGTACGCGGAGTGGCTGTGGTCGGAGCGGTCGGGTGGCCGCAGCGCGCAGCAACTCGCCGCCGTCGCCCACCGGTTGCTGTCCGGGCAGCCGCAGGACCTGCGCCTGGCCGACCCCGGCCGCAAGTCGATGTTCGACGACCGGCTCTACGAGCGCGGCGGCCTCACCGTGCACGCGCTGCGCTGCGCGCTGGGCGACGAGGTGTTCTTCCGGATGCTGCGCGCCTGGCTCGGGCTGCACCGGGGCGGGGCGGTGACGACGTCGACGTTCACCGCGCACGCGGCACGCTTCGCACCGGAGCCGCTGGACGACCTGTTCGAGGCGTGGGTGTACGGGGCGGCCCTGCCACCGCTGCCGGTGCCGTCGATGGCGCGGGGCGCGGAGTCGGCGTAGGCGGTTTCTCCGCCGCCCGCCCGGCCGGCAGCAGCCGCACCGCCACCTTGCCGCCGACCCTGCCCCAGCGCCCTCGGGCACCGCGGGTGGCCGCGGCCGGCAGCAGCCGCGCCCACCGCCACCGGCGAACACGCCGACGAGCGGCACCGGGCCGGGCCCGCCAGGGCAGCCGCATCCGGCGGGTCGTCGCTGCGCATACGCAGTCGCCACGCGGCCGAGCGGCAACAATCACGCCGCCACCTTGCCGCCGACCCTGCCCCAGCGCCCTCGGGCACCGCGGGTGGCCGCGGCCGGCGGTTCACCCCAGGGCGCCCTCGCGGGTCGGCGGTCCGGGCACAATGGAGCCCATGTCCCGACGCACCGCCCGCCCGCGACAGCGCGCGTCCGCCGCCGCCTCTCCCGCCGCCTGCCCCTGCGGCCTCCCCGAGCCGTACGAGGGGTGCTGCGGCCGTTACCACGCCGGCACGGGTGGCGCGGGTGCCCCCACCGCCGAGGCGCTCATGCGCTCGCGCTACAGCGCGTTCGTGAAGGGCGACTCGGGGTACCTGCTGCGGACCTGGCATCCGGCGACCCGGCCGGAGCGGCTCGATCTCGATCCGGGGATGCGGTGGACGGGCCTGGAGATCCTCGCCACGGCCGACGGGAGCGCCTTCCACACGACCGGGACGGTGGAGTTCCGGGCGTCCTACCGGGGCGGTGCGCTGCACGAGCGCAGCCGGTTCGAGCGGGTGGCCGGGGCGTGGGTGTACGTGGACGGGGAGTTCCCGGCTTAAGGGGATTTCCCGGCATGACACGTCACGGCGCTCGTCACGGCGCCAGGATGTCCAGTTCCTGGAGGGCGCCCACCGTGATCTCGCGCGTGAGGTGTTCCGCGCGGGCCGCGTCGCCCTCGCGGACCGCCTCCGCGACCTGGACATGGAGGGTGACGGCGGCCGGGTCGGGGTCCTCGAACATGACCTCGTGGTGGGTGCGTCCGGCCAGGACCTCCGCGACGACGTCGCCGAGGCGGGCGAACATCTCGTTGCCGGAGGCGGCCAGGATCACCCGATGGAAGGCCACGTCGTGGAGAAGATACCCCTCCAGCCTGTGGCCGCGTGAGTTGGCCACCATGCCTAGCGCGCACTCGGTCAGCTCGGCGCACTGCGCCGCCGTGGCGTGCTTCGCCGCCAGGCCCGCCGCGACCGGCTCGATCGCCGAGCGCAGGACGGTGAGCGAGCGCAGCTGGTGCGGGCGGTCGGCGCCGGCCAGGCGCCAGCGTATGACCTGCGGGTCGTAGACGTTCCACTCGGCCTTCGGCCGCACCGTCACGCCCACCCGGCGACGGGACTCGACCAGGTGCATGGACTCCAGGACGCGGACCGCCTCACGCATCACCGAGCGGGAGACGTCGAAGCGCTGGGCCAGCTCGTCGGTGCGCAGGACACTGCCGGGCGGGTATTCGCCCGCGGTGATCGCGGGGCCCAGCGCGTCCAGTACTTGGCCGTGCAGACCTCGGCCCGGAGTGGTCATGCACACAGAGTACGGGGTAGATCACTCCGCCAAAAAGTCAGACTTATTTGTCACAGACTCTTGAATTCGTCGTACCTAATCGGTTTCAGTGTCGTCGGCGTCCGTCGACGTCAGATGTCGAGGAAGACAGCGAGGCACAGATGCGCACCCCCCATGTCGTCGTGGTGATGGGCGTCGCCGGCACGGGCAAGACCACCATCGGTCCCCTGCTCGCCGCCCGGATGGGCGTCCCGTATGCCGAGGGCGACGACTTCCATCCGCAGGCCAACATCGCCAAGATGTCGGCCGGCACCCCGCTCGACGACGACGACCGGTGGCCGTGGCTCGACGCCGTCGGCGCCTGGGCGGACGGGCGGGCCGGGCTCGGCGGGGTGGTCAGCTGCTCGGCGCTGAAGCGGTCGTACCGCGACCGGCTCAGGGCCGCCGCCCCCGGCGTCGTCTTCGTGCACCTCGCGGGCGACCGATCGCTGATCGAGGACCGCATGGCGCACCGGCAGGGTCACTTCATGCCCACCGCGCTGCTGGACTCGCAGTTCGCCACGCTCCAGCCCCTCCAGGCCGACGAGGCGGGCGTCGCGGTCGACGTCTGCGGCACCCCCGAGGAGATCACCGACCGGGCCGCGAAGGCACTCGACGAGCTTCCCGACACCCGGCCTCGGTGACCACCCCCGAAGCACTCCCGAACCACCCCCGCAGCACCCCTCCCCTCCCCCATCCCCATCCCCATCACACCAAGGGACTCCCCTGTGACCAGACTCAACGTCGAGCTGCTGGCAGCGGACACCGTCGAGCCGATCACCTCGGCCGGCCACGCGCAGCTGGGCATCGCCGTTCTGGCGGGCATCGCCGTGATCGTCCTGCTCATCACCAAGTTCAAGCTGCACGCCTTCCTGGCGCTGACCATCGGCTCGCTCGCGCTGGGCGCGTTCGCCGGGGCGCCGCTCGACAAGGCCATCGCCTCCTTCACCACCGGGCTCGGCTCCACGGTCGCCGGCGTGGGCGTGCTGATCGCGCTGGGCGCGATCCTCGGCAAGCTGCTCGCGGACTCCGGCGGCGCCGACCAGATCGTCGACACGATCCTCGCCAAGGCGGGCGGCCGCTCGATGCCGTGGGCGATGGTGCTGATCGCCTCGGTGATCGGTCTGCCGCTGTTCTTCGAGGTCGGCGTGGTGCTGCTGATCCCGGTCGTGCTGATGGTCGCCAAGCGCGGCAACTACTCGCTCATGCGGATCGGCATACCCGCGCTGGCCGGTCTGTCGGTGATGCACGGCCTGGTCCCGCCGCACCCCGGTCCGCTGGTCGCGATCGACGCGGTCGGCGCCAACCTGGGCGTCACCCTGGCGCTCGGCGTGCTCGTCGCCGTCCCGACCGTCGTCGTCGCGGGTCCGCTGTTCTCCCGCGTCGCCGCCCGCTGGGTGGACGTCCCCGCCCCCGAGCGCATGATGCCCACACGGCCGTCCGAGGACCTTCAGAAGCGGCCAGGTTTCGGCGCCACGCTCGCCACGATTCTCCTGCCCGTCGTGCTGATGCTGTCCAAGGCGCTGGTCGACATCGTCGTGGACGACCCCGAGCACAGCGTGCAGCGCGTCTTCGACGTCGTCGGCTCGCCCCTGATCGCCCTGCTGGCGGCCGTCCTCGTCGGCATCTTCACACTGGGCCGGCCCGCGGGCTTCAGCAAGGAGCGGATCTCACAGCTCGTCGACAAGGGGCTCGCTCCGATCGCGGGCATCCTGCTGATCGTCGGCGCGGGCGGCGGCTTCAAGCAGACGCTGATCGACTCCGGCGTGGGCCGGATGGTCCTGGACATCTCCAAGGACTGGTCGATACCGGCCCTGCTGCTGGCCTGGCTGATCGCCGTGGCGATCCGGCTGGCCACCGGCTCGGCGACCGTGGCGACGATCTCCGCGGCCGGCCTGGTCGCGCCGCTCGCGGCGGACATGTCGACGACGCACACGGCCCTCCTCGTCCTGGCCATCGGCGCCGGCTCGCTCTTCTTCAGCCATGTCAACGACGCCGGGTTCTGGCTGGTGAAGGAGTACTTCGGGCTCAGCGTCGGCCAGAACATCAAGACCTGGTCGGTCATGGAGACCATCATCTCCGTGGTCGCCGGGGGCCTGGTCCTGCTCCTCTCACTGGTCGTCTAGGGGTACGGGAATGAGCCACCCTCTGTTCGACATCAGCGGCCGGACCGCCCTGGTCACCGGCTCCAGCCGGGGCATCGGCCTCGCGCTGGCCCGGGGCCTGGCGGAGGCCGGCTGCACGGTGGTCCTCAACGGACGCGACGCCGAGCGCCTGGAGCGGGCCGCCGCCGAGCTGCCCGGCGACCGGGTCCACGTGGCCGCCTTCGACGTCACCGACGGTCCGTCCGTCGCCGCCGGAATAGCGGACGTCGAGGACCGGGTCGGCCCGCTCGACATCCTGGTCAACAACGCGGGCATGCAACTGCGCGCCCCGCTCCTGGAGTTCACCGACTCCGACTGGCACCGCATCCTGAACACCAACCTCACCAGCGCGTTCCTCGTCGGCCGCGAGGCGGCCCGCCGGATGACGGAACGCGGCCACGGCAAGATCGTGAACATCTGCTCGCTGCAGAGCGAGGTGGTCCGCCCCGGCATCGCGCCCTACGCGGCCACCAAGGGCGCGCTGAAGATGCTCACCAAGGGCATGTGCGCGGACTGGGGGCAGTACGGCGTCCAGGTCAACGGTCTCGGCCCCGGCTACATCGAGACCGAGCTGACCGGGCCCCTGGTCCGGGACGAGGAGTTCAGCGCGTGGGTGCGGCGCCGCACCCCGGCCGGACGGTGGGGCCGCACCGAGGACCTGGTGGGCGGGGTGCTGTTCCTCGCCTCTCCCGCGGCGGACTTCGTCAGCGGGCAGGTGCTGTACGTCGACGGCGGTATGACGAGTGTGCTCTGAGAGGGGCGTGACGACGGATGCTGGGTTGTGTGATCCACGGTCAGGACGACCTGCGCGTCGAGGAGTTGGCGTCGCCGGTGCCCGGACCGGGTGAGGTGCTCGTCGCCGTCCGCTACGGCGGGGTCTGCGGCTCCGACCTGCACTACTGGCGGCACGGCGGGGTCGGCGACTTCCGTCTGAGGGAACCGATGGTGCTGGGGCACGAGGTGGTGGGGGCGGTGGTCGCCCACGGCCCGTCCACCCCGTCAAGTCTGCTTCCCGGTACGGCGGTTGCCGTGCACCCCGACCACGACGACGACCGCTGGCACGACCACCGCGCCCGCCCCGCGCCACGTCTGCGTCATCGGCCTGGGACCGATGGGCCGCGCGCTGGCCTCCGCGTTCCTCGCCGCCGGCCACCCGCTGACCGTCTGGAACCGCACACCGGGCCGGGCCGGCGACCTGGCGGAGCGGGGCGCCCGCGTCGCCGCCTCCGTCGAGGAGGCGGTACGCGACGGGGACGTGATCGTCGTCTGCCTGATGGACTACGCCGCCGTACGCGCCGTCCTCGACCCGCCGACCGCGAACTGGGCGGGGCGGGTTCTGGTCAACCTCACCAGCGGGGGCGCGGGCGATGGCGCACTGGGCGGCCGGGCACGGCATCGGCTACCTGGACGGCGCGATCCTCACCCCGACCCCGACGATCGGGACGTCGTCGGCCGCGCTGCTGTTCAGCGGGGCGGCGGAAGCCTACGAGGCCGTACGGGAGACGATGGCGGCCCTCGGTGGCACCGGTAGGTACCTCGGTGCGGAGCCCGGGCGGGCCGTCGCCCACGAGGTCGCCCTGTTGGACCTGTTCGCGACCTCGGTGCACGGCATGGCCCACGCCTTCGCGCTCGCCTCGGCCGAGGGCATCGCGCCCCAAGACCTCGCACCGGCCGCCGTGGGCATGAGCGGTCTCCTGGCCGAGATGATCCCGCGCTGGGCGGACCAGTTGGAGGCCGGCCGTTTCCCCGGCGAGCGCTCCACCATGGCCTCGGCGGCGACGACGCTCGCGCACCTGATCGACTCGTCCGCCGCCCACGGCCTGGACGTGGGCGCCCTCACCTCGGCGAAGCGGGCAGCCGACCGGGCGGTCGCCGCCGGCCACGGCTCGGACGGCCTGGCCCGCTTCGCCACGGTCCTGCACACGCAGGCGTCGGGCGCGGCCGAGGCCGGCTGAGAAGCGCCGGCTACGGGCGCCACAGGCGGTGTTCCCGCTTCGCCCACTCCTGGCTCACCGAGCCCGTGCGCATGCCGCGCCGGGCCTCGGGGTCGCCCAGGGCCATGCCGATGTGGCCGGCCAGCACGACGCCGATGGTCAGGGCCAGCCAGTCGTGGACGAAGGTCGCGCTGGTGCGCCACATGATCGGGGTGAGGTGGGTGAACCACATCAGCAGGCCCGTGCCGAGCATCACCAGCGTCGCCCCGGCGATCCACGCCGCGTAGATCTTCTGCCCGGCGTTGAACTTGGCCGCCGGACGCGACTCCCGGCTCTTGTCCCGGCGCAGGGCCGCGCGCAGCCAGCGGCGGTCGTGCGGGCCGAAGCGGTTGAGGTGTCCGAGGTCGGCGCGGAACGCGCGGGAGGCGAGGCCCGCCAGGACGGGCACGGGCAGGGCGAGGCCCGCCCACTCGTGGACGCGGACCACCAGCTCGCGGCGGCCGACGAGCTGCGCGAACTCGGGGATGTACAGGAAGGACGCCGTCACCACGCACACGCCCATCAGAACGGCCGTGGTGCGGTGCACCCACCGTTCGGCGCGGGTGAAGCGGCGGACGGTGGTGGCGGCCGGCGGCGCCTCAGCTCGTAGGCTCATCGTCCCGTCCGTTCGAACGGCCGACCCAGGCGTCGACGTCGTAGCCGCGGTTCTCCCAGTAGCCGGGCTTCACCTTCTCGGTGACGGTGATGCCGGAGAGCCACTTGGCGGACTTGTAGAAGTACATGGGCGCCACGTAGAGGCGGACTGGGCCGCCGTGGTCGTGGCCGAGGTCCTTGTCCTGCATGCGCAGCGCGACCAGGACGTCGGCGCGGCGGGCCTGGGCCAGGGTGAGGCTCTCGGTGTAGGCGCCGTCGAAGCAGGTGAAGCGGATCGCGCCGGCCTTCGCCTGCACACCTGCCGCGTCGAGGAGGGCGGACAGCCGGACGCCCTCGAAGGGGGTGCCGGGAACCCGCCAGCCGGTGACGCACTGGACGTCCTTGACCATCCGGGTCTGGGGCAGGGCCTTGAGGTCGGCCAGGGTGTAGGTGGCGGGGCGGTCGACCAGGCCGTCGACGGTGAGGCGGTAGTTCGTGGCGTTCCGGTGCGGGACGGACGAGGTCACCGAGTAGTAGCGGAAGCCGCCGCCGTTGGGGAGCAGGCCGGTGAGGCCGGTGGGGTCCCTGTCGGCGGCGCTGCCGAGGAAGGCCTCCAGGCCGCGCTGGAGCGGGGGCGCCGCGACGACCCCCACGGCGCCGAGGGCGAGGGTGCCGAGGAAGACGCGGCGGCCGACGGGGGTACCGCGTTCGCCGGGCGCCATGGGCGCTCCGGATGGCTCGGACGGTCCGGATGGTTCGGAGTTCACCTTTCCATTCGAGCACTCGGGGTCCGGCGGGGCCAGTGATCCAGGGTGGCCGTCAGATTTCCGTCATCACTTCTTACCGGGCTCTCAGTCCGAGGGAGGTGTGCCGGTCCCCACAACGGCGGCGCGGGCCGCGTGGAAGGCCCGGTGCGGGTCGCGGTCCGGGTACGACCAGGGCTCGGGGGTGGCGTGCCGCCCGATGTGGTGGAAGAGGGCGGCGGCCTCGGCACCGCTGCCCTCGCAGACCTTGGCGTGGGCGAGGAAGTTCAGATCGATCAGGTGGCGGGGGTGGCCGTCGTGCTCCCGTCCGTCGTGTTCCCACTCCAGCCACCAGTCGAAGGCGGCCTTCATCACGTCCCGGGCGCGGCCGTCCCGCCAGTGCCCGGAGGCGGCGGGGTCGGGGGGCGCGAAGCCGTGCGCGGCCAGGACGCGGTAGCGCTCGGCGTGCGCGACGACCGGGAGGATGGCCAGCGGGGAGTCGGCGGGCGCCTGCTCCGCGGCCCAGGCGGCGAAGTCGTAGACCTCGTGCAGCGGGTCCGGAGCGCCGTCCGCGCGGCGTTCCGCGAGCCGGGCGACCATCAGGTGGTGGGCGTGGTGGTGGTCGCGGTGCCGGGACCGGACCTCCTCGAAGATCCGGACCGCCTCCGCCCCGCTGTCGCGCTCCAGCCGGAGCAGCCCGAGCCAGGGGGTGGGGTCGGCGGGCGCGAGCTCGGCGGCCTCCCGGCAGGCCGCTCGGGCGACGGCGGCATCCTCCTGGCCTCGCAGGACTCGTCCGACCTGGGCCAGGGCGAGCAGCACGGCGGCATCGGCGCAGGCGGGGTCGGCGAGCAGCCACTCGTGGGCCCAGGCGGCCGCGTACGGTTCGAGGGCGAGGACGGCGACCCGGTGTGCGCGGCGGTCCCAGTCGTCGCCGGTGCGGGCGAGCAGGGAGCGGGCGGGCTGCCGGCGGCCCTGGGCCAACGCGGCGCGGGCGACGCCGAGTTCGGTGTCGTCGAGGGCCGGGTCGGAGGTCGGTAAGGGCACCGCGGGACATCCTCGCGTTTCCTCGGCGGCGGCTCTGGCGTCGGCCCGCGACCGGCCGATCACTCACAGCCAATCCGTAGCCAGCGCTTACCGTCAAGTTCCGGGGACCTGCGACAGGTGTCAACCACCCCTGGAGGTAAGGACCTTGGGTCTTCTCCGCCCCAGGCCGGACCCTCCGCGGCCGGGCGCCGACGGTTTCGGTGTGGCGTACGCCATGGCGTGGCCCGGCCGGAGCGCACACCATGGTCGTACGGTCGCCGTGCACCCCCGGCCCTGTCCCCGGGTGCCTCGGCCGAGTCGAACGCCCGGTTCCGGGTACTCCCGGAAGCAGGCTGCCGGATGGTCCCGGAGCTGAGTTTCCGGGCACTCCCAGGGGTACCGAGGGCCCTGGGACGCTACAGTCGGCCACTACGCACCCCGTCCGTGGTCCGACCGGATGATCGAGGTACGCAGCGTGTCGGTTCTGGTTCTGGTACTCGCCGTGAGCGCGGCCTGCTGCCTGGGCTTCGGGTTCGTGCTCCAGCAGAACGCCGCACAGAAGGCGCCGCTCGGCGACTTCCTCTCACCGCGTCTGCTGCTCGACCTCATGAGGGTGCCGCGCTGGCTGGGCGGCATCGGCCTCATGGTGGCCGGCATGGCGTTGGGCGCGGTCGCGCTCGGCCAGGGCGAGATCTCCCTGGTGGAACCGCTGCTCGCGACGAACCTGCTCTTCGCCCTCGCGCTCTCCCGCCACCAGACGAAGCAGCCGCTGGGCCGCCAGGGCTGGGCGGGCCTGGTCCTGCTCGCCGGCGGGGTGACGACCTTCATCGTGGCGGGCGAGCCGCGCGGGGGCAGCGCGGTCTCCGATCCGCTGCGGCACTGGCTGATCATCGGCGTGATGATCGGAGTGGCCCTGCTGCTCACCACGTACGCCAAGCGCTCCCGGCTGAGCTCGGGCCCGGTGCTGCTGTCGCTCGCGGCCGGTCTGCTGTACGGGGTCCAGGACGCGCTGACTCGCGTCAGCGGCCAGCGCTTCTCCGCGAACGGCCTCGGTGAGCTGCTGACCGGATGGCAGCTGTACGCGGTGCTCGCCCTCGGCGTCACCGGGCTCGTGCTGGTCCAGAGCGCCTTCGAGACGGCGCCCCTGCGGATGTCGCTGCCCGCGCTGACCGCGGCCCAGCCCCTCGCCGGCATCATCTGCGGGGTGGGCTTCCTCGGCGACCGGTTGCACACCGGCACCGGCGCGCTGGCCTGGGAGGCGGCGGGGCTGGCGGCGATCGTCGCGGGCATCGTGCTCCTCGGACTGCACCCGGCGATGCCGCGGGGAACGGCGCCGCGCGAGCAGGTGCCTGACTTCCAGCCGCAGTAGCCCGGGCGCCGCAGCGGGCGTCGGCCTCGGCGGGCCTGCTTGGATGGGGCCATGAGCGCTGCTGACGAGATCCTCGACATCGTCGACGAGAACGACCGGGTCGTCGGCCAGGTCCCGCGCGGGCAGGCGTACGCCGAGGGGCTGCGCCACCGCTGTGTGTTCATCCAGGCCACAGACGCCGAGGGCCGGATCTTCGTGCACCGCCGCACCCCGGTCAAGCTGGTCTTCCCCTCCCTGTACGACATGTTCGTCGGCGGGGTGGTCGGCGCGGGCGAGTCCTACGACGACGCCGCCCTGCGGGAGGCCGAGGAGGAGCTGGGCGTGAGCGGTCTGCCCCGCCCCGAGTTCCTCTTCAAGTTCCTCTACGAGGACGGCGCCGCCGGGAGCTGGTGGTCGGCCGTCTACCAGGTCCGCTGCGAGCTGCCCGTGAGCCCGCAGGTGGAGGAGGTGGCCTGGCACGACTTCCTCCCCGAGGAGGAGCTCGAACGGCACCTGTCCGGCTGGGAGTGGGTGCCGGACGGGCTCGCCGCGTACGAGCGGCTCAGGGAGCACCGGGCGACGCGCTGAGCAACGCGGGCGGCGGGTAGGGTCCTGCGGGTGATCGAGTTCGTGCAGAACGTCCGGTTGTGGTTCGCTCCCGAGCAGATCCGGGAGGAGGGCAGCACGCCCGACTACCGGTTCTCGCTGGCGAACGAGCGCACGTTCCTGGCCTGGCTGCGCACCGCGCTCGCGCTGATCGGCGGGGGCTTCGCGGTGGACCAGTTCCTGCCGGACCTGCGCTGGGGCTGGCGGGTCGGGCTGGCGCTCGCGCTGCTGGCGGCGGGCGTGCTGTGCTCCCTGCGCGCGGTGAACCACTGGATGCGCTGCGAGCGGGCGATGCGCCGGGGCGAGGACCTGCCCGCGTCCCGCTTCCCGGCGCTGCTGGGCGTGCTGGTCGCGGTGGTGGCCGTGGCGATGGTCGTCGTTGTGCTGGTGGGGTGGGAGGGGTGAGCGAGGAGGTCCGGCCTGCGCGCGACCCCGGTCTGCAGCCCGAGCGGACCCGGCTCGCCTGGCGGCGGACGACGCTGGCGAGCACCGTGGCCTCCGTGCTCGCCGTGAAGGCCGCGCTGCACGGCGGTGTGTCGGTGTTCGGGGTCGTCACCGGCGCGCTGGCCTGCGGCCTGTGGCTGGCCTTCCTGCTGATCGCCCACCACCGGATCCGCGCCCTCGCCGCCACGCCGAGCCCGGCGGCCCTCGCCCCCCGGCACGCCACGGCGGCGGTCCTGTGCGCGGTGGCCACGGCGGTGTGCGCCGCGGCACTGGTGCTCTGACCCCTACCAGTGCCGTGACAGGCGACGTTCGCCCCGTCGCGACGCCCGACACGCTCCCCCACTGCCTCAAAGGCGTGGGAGGTGCCCCCACTCGCCGCACCGGCCGAAGCCCCAGGCACAGGTACGTCCAGTACGAGGGCCTTCGGCCGGCACTCCCCCAGCCATCGGCCGGGGGACCCCCCAGAGCACGCACCGGGCACCGCTCCTTCACGGGCAAACGGTGCCTGCCACGGCACTAGGCGCCCTCACCGCTCTCCCCGCTCTCCCCGTCCTCCCCGTCCTCCGCGTCCCAGTCCACCGTGACGACGATCTTGCCGCGGGTGCGGCCCTCCTGGTTCAGCCGGTGGGCGTCGGCCGCGCGTTCCAGCGGGAAGGTCTCGGAGACGTGCACGGACACCACGCCCTGTTCGGCAAGTTCCGCCAGCCGGGTGAGGTCCTCGGCGTCGGGCCGCACCCAGTAGTACCGGCCGCCGTAACCGACGACGTCCCCGTCGGCGATCGACACCAGGCGTCCTTCCGGGGCCAGCAGGTTGGCGGAGACCTTCAGGGTGTCGCCGCCGACCGTGTCGAAGGCCGCGTCCACGCCCTCGGGGGCCAGCCCGCGCACCCGTTCGGCCAGTCCCTCGCCGTAGGTCACGGGCTCGCCGCCCAGCGAGCGCACGAAGTCGTGGTTGGCCTCGCTCGCCGTACCGATGACCCGGGCGCCCAGGTGCCGGGCGAGCTGCACGGCGATGGAGCCGACGCCGCCCGCGGCCGCGTGGACGAGAACGGTCTCGCCCCGCTTCACCTGCAGGGCCTTGGTCAGCACCTGGTAGGCGGTGAGCCCGACCAGCGGCAGGCCCGCGGCCTCCTCCCAGCCGAGGTTGCGCGGCTTGCGGGCGAGGGTGCGCACCGGGGCCGCGACGTACTCGGCGAAGGTGCCCCGGGAGAGGAAGTCCTCGCGGACATAGCCGATGACCTCGTCGCCGACCGTGTACTCCGCGACGGACACCCCGAGCTGGACGACGACCCCCGAGACGTCCCAGCCGGGCACCACCGGGAAGACGGCGTCGAGGATCGGGTCCAGGTAGCCCTCGCGGCACTTCCAGTCGACGGGGTTCACGGCCGCCGCCCGGACCTTCACCAGCACCGAGTCGGGGCCGACCTTGGGGTCGCGTACCTCACCGTATGCGAGCGTCTCGGGGCCGCCGTAGCGTGCGTAACTGATGGCCTTCATGGGTCCGACACTCCGGGGTCTCCGGACGCCACGCAAGCCGAATGAGCCGATATGCGGAGTCCGCGTGGCAGCCTGTCCGACGTCATCGCCCGCAGCCCGCTCCTCGAAGGTGAGCACCTCATGACCACCCTCCACCGCGAACACTCCACCCACACCCACACGCACGGCCCGGACTGCGGGCACACCCGGGTGAGTCACGGCGACCATGTCGACTACGCCCACGACGGACATCTGCACCGTGAGCACGACGGCCACTGGGACGAGTGCGAGCCGGGCGGACACACGGCCCACGACGGGCACGAGCACCGGCACGGCGAGGACTGCGGGCACGCGCGCGTGCGGCACGGCGACCACGTGGACTACCTGCACGACGGCCACCGGCACGCCGAGCACGACGACCACTGGGACGATCACTGGCCGAGACCGGAAAACGCCTGCCGACGGCTCCCCGGGCTTCTGCCCGCAGAGCCGTCGTCCTAGGGTGGCCCCGATCACGTTGAGTGCCACCACTGGACTCCATACCGACCGGTCGGCATGATGGGCGGGTCCCGTTCACCGTCCGTAGGAGCGACGCATGAGCCCCGACCACCCACCCGGACTCGACCTCGACAGGCTGCGCGCCCTGCTGGAGCGCGAGCGTCCCGGTCTGGTCCACGGCCCCCTCACCGGCCGGCTGATCGAGGGCGGACGGTCGAACCTCACCTACGCGGTCTCCGACGGCGAGGCGAAGTGGGTCGTACGGCGGCCCCCGCTCGGACACGTCCTGGCCACCGCGCACGACATGAAGCGCGAGCACCGGGTGATCAGCGCCCTGCACCCGACGAACGTTCCGGTGCCGCGCCCGGTGCTGCTGTGCGAGAACCCCGACAACGGGGCGGTGCTCGGGGCGCCCTTCTACGTCATGGAGTTCGTCGAGGGCACCCCGTACCGCACGGCCGACGAGCTCGTCCCGCTCGGCGAGCGGCGCACCCGGGACGCGGTGCTGTCGCTGGCGGACACGCTGGTGGAGCTGCACGCGGTGGACCCCGCCGGGGTGGGCCTGGCCGACTTCGGCCGTCCCGAGGGTTTCCTGGACCGGCAGCTGCGCCGCTGGGGCAAGCAGCTGGACGCCTCCCGCAGCCGCGACCTGGCCGGGATCGACGAGCTGCACGCGGCGCTCGGCCGCGAGCTGCCCTCCTCCCCCGCCCCGACGGTCGTGCACGGCGACTACCGGCTCGACAACGTCCTGATCGGCCCCGACGACACGATCCGGGCGATCCTCGACTGGGAGATGTCGACGCTCGGCGACCCGCTGACCGACCTGGGCCTGCTGGTGATGTACAGCGTGCCGCTGGAGCTGCCGAACTCCCCCATCTCCACGACCGCCTCGGCCCCCGGGCACCCGTCGCCGGCCGAGCTGGTGGAGCGGTACGCGGCGCGCTCCGGGCGGGACGTCTCGGCGGTCTCCTGGTACACGGCGTTCGCCTGGTTCAAGCTCGCCGTGATCCTGGAGGGCATCCACTACCGGTACACGCTGGGCCAGACGGTCGGGCGCGGCTTCGACCGCATCGGGGAGCTCGTCCCCGTCTTCATCGAGCACGGACTGACCACTCTCCAGGAAGGCTGACCGGCATGGACTTCGCGTTCGACGCCCGCACCGAGGAACTCCGCGCCAAGCTGCTCGCCTTCATGGACGAGTACGTCTACCCGGCCGAGTCGGTGGCGGAGGAGCAGCGGGCCGCGCTGGCGTCCCCCTGGGACACCCCGGCCGTGGTCGAGGAGATCAAGGCGGAGGCGCGCAGGCAGGGCCTGTGGAACCTCTTCCTGCCCGACGCCGAGCACGGCGCCGGCCTCACCAACCTCCAGTACGCGCCGCTGGCCGAGATCACCGGCCGCTCCCCGCACTTGGCGCCGACGGCCCTGAACTGTGCCGCGCCGGACACCGGCAACATGGAGGTGCTCGCGCAGTTCGGCGACGAGCGCCAGAAGAAGCAGTGGCTGGAGCCGCTGCTCGCCGGGGAGATCCGCTCGGCGTTCGCGATGACCGAGCCGGAGGTCGCCTCCTCGGACGCCACCAACATCACCACGCTCATCGAGCGCGACGGTGACGACTACGTCGTCACGGGCCGCAAGTGGTACATCTCCGGGGCGATGAACCCCGACTGCAAGATCTTCATCGTGATGGGCAAGACGGACCCGGACGGCGCCGACATCCGCCGTCAGCAGTCCATGGTGCTGGTGCCGCGCGACACGCCTGGCGTCACGGTCGAGCGGGCCATGAAGGTCTTCGGGTACGAGGACCACTCCCACGGCGGCCACGCCGAGGTGATCTTCGACCACGCGCGCGTGCCGGTGACGAACCTGATCGGCGAGGAGGGCGGCGGCTTCGCCATCGCGCAGGCCCGGCTGGGCCCCGGCCGCATCCACCACTGCATGCGGCTGATCGGCATGGCGGAGCGGGCGATCGAGCTGATGTGCCGCCGCGCCGTCTCCCGGGACGCCTTCGGCAAGGCACTGGCCCAGCAGGGCGTGGTCCACAACTGGATCGCGGACGCGCGCGTGACGGTCGAGCAGCTGCGGCTGCTGGTGCTGAAGACCGCCTGGATGATGGACACCGTCGGCAACCGGGGCGCCCACGCGGAGATCCAGTCCATCAAGATCGCGACGCCCCGCGCGGTCGTCGACATCATCGACCGGGCGATCCAGCTGCACGGGGCGGGCGGCGTCAGCCAGGACTTCCCGCTTGCCGAGCTGTACGCCGCGGCGCGCACGCTGATGATCGCCGACGGGCCGGACGAGGTGCACCAGCGGTCGCTGGCCCGGCGGGAGCTGAAGAAGTACCTGTAGACGGCGGGCGTCACCGCCACGAAAGGGAGCCCCGGCAGTGTCGCCGCCACCGGGGCTCCCTTCACACACTACGAACGCGGCGTCACACTGTCGCGAACCACAGATCGTTTGCCGAGAAACTTTCGGCGTTCAGTGTGCGGAACTGCCCTTCCCCGCCGAACGCCTGCCCGAGCACGGCAATGTCACAGCGAATGACTGGATCGTCGAACGACGGAACAGAGATCACCCTGCCGTCCGGCGACGGAATTTCCGGGCGGGCCGACAGCTCCACCACGGAAACGACCAACGGGAGTCGTGTCGAGACCATCGCCACGCGTACACCCTGCAGCAGGACGCTCAGCCATTCTTCGCCGGCCTCGTCGTCCCAGTCGACCACGGCTCCGACCGACCGGGCCAGATTGCCGGCGGTCTCGACCGCAGCCTCCTCGGACCAAGCGGCAGAATGACCGGCCAATCGCCCCAGTACATCCGAAATATCGATCACGGCGCACCTCCGGGGCTTCCGTGAACGCCGCCCCGGGCGTTCCGGTAGACGTTGATGTAGTGAGTCAGTTCACCGGTCCTTCCGATGATCCCCACCGGCCCGTTCTCGACGTACACCTTGGCCTTGTCCCCGACCCACAGGCCCTCGGCGTCGGCATAGGCGGCAGCGTCCAGAACCGCCTTTTCCGCGTCGACACTGGTCAGGAAGACGCTCTTCGTCGATCCCCCCGTGATCGGCAGGTGTTTCACCATGGCTTCGTTGCTCACCGTGTAGGTGCCGTTGCTCAGCTGGCCGTGGCGGTTCACGTAGGTCTCGGGAGGCACAAAGCAAGTTGAGTTGTGCACGAGTACCGGTGTGTCGCCCGCCAGCACATAGTAGGTGTGCAGCTGCTCGATCGTGAGGTTGTACATCGCCGCGGCGCCGGCTCGGGGCAGGACGCCGACCAGGGAGACATGGCCCTTGTCGGTGGTCCGCAGAGCGTGACCGGGAGTGAGCCGGCCGGCGGGGGCCCACTGGTGAGTGGTGGCGTCCCAGAAGGGGTGCATGGCCGTGGTGCGGAGGGTCGAGATCGTGCCGTCGCCGGCACGGACCCTGAGGTCGACGAGGTCTTCGTCCCAGTGCACGAGTTCGGCCGTGACCGTGCGCACAGCGCTCTTTCCGGTCGTGGGATCGGTGGCGATGATCTTGTCGCCGGTCTTGACCTCGGCTATCGGTTTGGTCGTGCCGTCGGCCATGAGGACCTGGGTGTCCGGGTCGAAGCTGTTCTTGCAGCGGCCGGTGGAGGAGCTCTTGCCTTCTCCGTAGGCGACGCCGAGGTACGCCAGGAAGACCATGTTGGTGTATTCCTCGATGGTCTTGCCCCGTGCCACCTCCTTGGCCTTCTCGTCGCACTCGCTCACGTGGTACGCGCAATAGGTGGCGGCGATCTCCTTGGCGACGGCTGGGTCGGCGTCGTCACCGTTGTCCAGGATGTACTTGTACGCCTGCCGGCAGCCCTCACGTCCGAAGCACGCACTGCCCTTCTTGGCACTCTCGTAGACCGGGTTGTCCCAGAAGTCGTTCGAGAACTCCCCGATCATGCTTCTGGAGAAGTAGTCCGACAGCTTGGCCATGTCGTTCGTGACCGGCGTGAACGTGGCCACCCACGCCCGCTTCCGGGCCTGCTGACGCTTGTAGATGTTGCCGCGGTGGTAGTCGGACGTGCCCGTCTTCGGGTCGTAGCCGACTTCCTGCTGCTGGTGCTTGCTGCAGTACTTGACGTCGTACTGGCAGGAGTTGGGCCTGGACCCGATCTCCGTGCCCGTGGGGTCCGAGTACCTGAGGGGGTTGTTGACGGCGTAGGTGTAGCCGTGCATCTGTTGTGGGTCGTCCGTGGTGAGGACCGGGTCCACGGACAGGAAACGGCCGGTCGCCGGGTCGTACTCGCGAGCGCCCAGGTGGGTGAGACCCGTCGCGGCGTCGGCGGTGCCGCCGATGAAGCCCCGGGTGCCGGGCCAGTTCGTGGGCTCGGTGCCGCGGAGTTCACCGAAGGGCTTGGTACGACGCTGGGTGAGCTCCTGGGTGGTGGCGTCGACGGACAGCTGGGCCGTGCCGTGGTGGTCGGCCAGGGTGAAGGAGATCTTGCCGTCGTCGCTCTGCACCGCCTGGTGGCCGCCGCCGAGGTCGAAGTAGCGGGTGCCCTTGGCCGCGCTCGCGCCCTTGGGCAGGGTGACCTCGGTGGTGCCCAGGTAGAGAGTGGTCTCGGACGGGGTACGGCCGATCAGACGTTTGCCGTCGGCGTCGTACAGGTACTCCGTGACCTTGGGGCTGCCGTTCTCCACCGGCTCGGTGACCTTCGCCAAGCGGCCCTCGACGTCCCAGTCCAGGGTCTGGGAGGTGCCGTCGCCGAGCAGACGGGTGTGGGTGTCGCCGATGTCGTCATACGTGAAGCTGTCCGTGGACTTGACGGTCCCGGTGGTGGTGTCGACCGAGGCCAGCTTGTGCGAGCCCGGCTTCGGGTAGTTGTAGACGCGCTGCGTGTCCGACCCGCCCGTGGTGCTGTGGCCGGTCTCGGTGAGCCGGTTGCCGACCACGTCGTAGGTGTAGGAGTCCCAGTAGGGGGCCGGGCCGCCCAGCACGCCGGTGGCGGGGGCGCTCGCGCAGGCCGTGGTGGACTGTGTCCACGCCTCGGTCGTGCGGCCCAGGTAGTCGTAGGCGAAGCACTGGTTGTCGGTGCCGGTGCGGGAGGTGTCGGATACGGACAGGACGTTGCCCGCCTCGTCGTACTTGTAGGTGTTGGACTGGTCGACGCCCGCGACGTCCTGCCGGTCGACGCGCGAGGTGGCCAGCCGCTGGGTGCCCCACTCGTAGGTGTTGGTCTCGTACGTCGCCTTGCCGCCGGCGGCGGCGAACGAGTACTGCAGCGGCTTGCCCGTGTAGCTGTAGGACGTCGAGCCGGTCAGGTTCTGCGGGCCGCTGACCCCGATGGGCCGCAGCGTGCCGTCCTCGTAGGTGTAGGCCACGGTGTTCGCCGCCAGCGAGCCCGCCTTGGGGTAGCCGACGCCCTGCACCGTGCCGGAGGCGTTGTACGTGGCCGCCGACAGATAGGTGCCGGCCAGCGCGCCCTCGGTGGAAGGGATCGTCACGGAGGTGCGCAGCGGCCGGTAGAGCCGGTCGTAGGCGAGCACCTTGGTGCTGTACGCCTGGCCGCCGCTGTAGCGGATGGACTCGGCGAGGTGTCCCTTGGCGCCGCTGATCGTGTCGTAGACCCACTTGGCCCGCAGGGTGCCGGTGGCGGAGTTCTCGCGCAGTTCGGTCTGGCGGCCCTGGCCGTCGTAGACGTGGGCGAGGACGGTGCCGCGGGCGTCCTTGGTGGTGGTGGGCAGTCCGCGGTCGTCGTACTCGTTGTGGCCGGCGCCCTTGTCGGGGTCGGTGGTGTCGGTGAGCCGGCCGAGCAGGTCGTACGTCCAGGTCCAGGCGTTGCCCGCCGGGTCGGTGACCTTCGTCAGCTCGCCGCGCGGCGAGAAGCCGTACAGCGTGCTGTCGTACGCGGCGTCGGCGGCGCGTGCGTGGAGTTCGCGCACCTCCGTGGTCTGGCCGCGCGAGTCGTTCAGCGTGGTGGTGGCGGTGCCGCCGACCGGCGGGACGACCGTGGTGCGGTCGCCGCCGTAGATCGTCTTCGTGACGCCGAGGACCGTGCCGCCGTCGCCGTTGCCGGCGACCTGCTTCAGCTCGGTCTGCCGGCCGAGGCCGTCGAAGGCGTACCAGTTCTGGCTTTCCACGCTCAGCGCGTTGTCGACCTTGAAGAGGGTCGTGGAGGGCGCGGTGGTGGCGGTGTAGTAGGAGGCGAACTCCTTGGTGGTCAGGCCGCGTTCGTCATAGAAGGTGTCCGTCAGGAGCGTGCCGCCGTTCGGCCCCGGGGCCTGGGTCTGGCGGGGGCGCAGGAGGCCGTCGTAGAGGACGTACGAGGTGTCCTGGGCGCCGCTGTTGCCGATGGTTTTGGTGCCGATCGCGATCGGCTTGCCGTCGGTGATGGTGTACGTGAACTCGTAGCTCGGCGTCTGGCTGGTGGTCCGGTCCGGGAGCCACACCTTGGTGTTGCGGCCCAGCGCGTCGTACGCGTACGTGGTGACCTTGCCGTTGGTGTCGGTCTGGGTCAGCGGCAGGCCGCGCAGGGCCTCGAAGGTCTGCGAGGTGGTCGTGGCGGTGCTGCTGTCGCCCGGGGTGACGGGCGGCATGGTGACCGTGGAGCCGGTGGCGAAGCCCGTGGTGGGGGTGAACGCCGTGGTGGTGGTGCGGCCGTCGGTGCGGGCGGTCCGGGTGAGCGTGCCGCCAGAGGTGACCGTGACGTCCGCGGCCAGGTCCGTGGAGGTGAGCATGCGGCCGTAGGAGTCGAACGTGGAGCCCGACTCGAGGTAGACGGCCGTGGTCCCGTCGTACTTCTTGAGCTTGGCGACGCGGGTGGCGTCCCCCTTCGTGGCCGCCGCGCCGTAGGCGCCGCCGTCATAGGCGGTGCGGGTGTCGGCGAGGACGTCGGCGGGGCGGCTGGTGGTGGCGCCGCACGCCTTGGCCACCGTCTCGACGCGCACCGGGGTGTTGAGGACGGCGCTGCCGGCGACGTAGGTGGTGCGGGTGCACTGGTCGTCGGCGGCGGTGCCGGTGTCACCGGCGTCGTCGGTCTGGGTGACCAGGCCGGTCGCCGCGTCGAAGGTGTCGGTGGTGGAGGTGGTCCGCCAGGAGGCGCCCGCCCCGTCGTCCAGGGAGGTCCAGGTCCTGGTGTTCTCGGTGCCGCTGAAGTCGGCGGTGACGGTGCCCCAGTCACGGACCTTCTTCGCGGTCTCCTTGTGCCAGGGGCGGCTCACCGTCTTGGAGAGCACCTTGCCGCCGGGACCGGAGTAGTTGACGGTCCTGTAGGCGAACCCGGCCGCCGAGGAGTGGTCCGTGATCGGGTCGCCCTCGCCGGAGCCCAGGGTGACGCTGACGTCCTTGGTGCCGCCGCTGGTGGTCTTGCGGTCGCCGTCCATGCCGCGCAGGAAGTAGGTGTCGGTCTGCGACTTCATGGCCGACGCGCCGCCCTGGCCGCCGGTGCGCACCCGTACGTGGCCGTAGCCGCGCCAGTCGGACCAGGTCTTGAACTTGTCCTTGGTCATGCCGTCGGCGTCGTCGTAGTGCCAGGCCGCGCCGTCCAGGTAGTCGTACATGGTGACCTGGTCGGGGGCGCCGCCGGTGCGGTCGGTGGAGGTGACCGTGTCCACGACGTACTTGTTGAACCACTGCCGTTCGGGGTCGGTGGTGGAGCTGCCGCCGATGTACTGCGGGAAGCAGCGGGTGGTGTTGGTCTCCGGGGTGGGCAGCGCGTCCGCGTCGCACACCGGGGCCGAGTAGCCGACGTCGATCTGGCCGCCGGACTCGTCGGCGACGCTGGAGAGGCGGGCCTTGATGAAGGGGGCCCAGCCGTCGCCCGTCCTGTCGAGCCGGTTGGCGAGCTGGGTGTAGGCGAAGGTGACCTTCGGCAGGGTGATCGAGGACGTGCCGTCGTAACCGGTGCGCTGAATGGAGTCGAGCAGCAGCTGGTAGTCGATGTCCGCCTGGCCCCAGCGATGGGCGAGCTTGTAGCCGTCGACCTTGCTGTAGGCGCCGGAGACGAGGACCTCCGTGCTGACGTCGGTCAGCCGTTTGCGGGTGAAGAACGCCGGGGAGGAGCGGCCGTTGTCACAGTCGGTGCCCGCGTCGCAGTTCAGGTCCCAGGGGGTGTCGTACCAGTAGAACGCGTCCTTGCTGATCGAGGAGCAGTCGGTGTTGGCGTCCGGGATGCAGCGCTCGGAGCTGGTGAAGTCGACTTTGGCGAGCGCCTTCGTCGAGTACATGGCCGTGGACTTCAGGCCGTACTCGATGCGGTCCAGGGTGCCGCCGCGGACGTAGGGGGTGTCGTCGGCCGCCTTGAGGTTGCGGCCGTAGGAGTTGGTCTCCTTGTCGTAGTAGTAGGCGACGGCGTTGCCGTGCGTGTCCACGACGTAGTCCAGGTTCCAGCGCCAGCCCTGCTGGCACCAGGAGTCCGCGAAGGCGGTGGCGTGGCAGGGTTCGCCGGAGTCGTCGCCGTAGACGGGGGCGGTCCAGGCGGAGTCGGTGGTCTCGTTGCCGCTCGCCCAGCCGGGCAGCCGGTTGTAGCCGAAGTAGTACTGGGTTCCGTCGGGGGTCGTCACCCGCCAGTACTCGTCGCCTCGGGCGCCGTTGGAGCGGACGTCACCGGTGGAGCCGTAGATCCGGTCGACCTTGGTGCCGTCGTCGTCCTTCAGTTTCCAGGAGTTGGTTCCGTTCGGCACCAACTCGCCCCCGGAGCCGTTCAGTTGCAGTACGGCGTTGTCGTAGCCCCAGCACAGGTCGCCGGGCTCGTTGCCGTCCGCGTTCTTGACGTCGTCGTCGGAGCAGCTCTTGTAGCGGCGCTCGATGTAGCCGGGCGACAGGTCGAAGCCGTCGCCGACCCAGGAGGACTGGTTGTTGGTGTTGCCGGTGCGGCCGTCGACCCCGCCGGAGGAGTACGACAGCGAGAGCTTGGGGGCGAGCCCGCCCGGTACCTGGGGCACCGCCATGGGGTACGACCATGCGAAGGAGCCGCTGTTGAGGTCGGTGCTCCAGTTCGCGGACGCGGACAGGGAGGTGGCCTTGAAGTCGCCCAGACCGCTGCCGGAGTCGGCGACCGCGGCGAGCACGGTGGCCGAGGAGGCGCTGAGGGTGACCGCCTTCGCGGTCAGGGTCTTCGTCTCGGGGTCGTTGACCGTGGCGACCGGCTTGGTGGTGCGGCAGCGTGCCTGCTGCGGGGTGCTCAGCACACAGGCGGGCAGTTCGACGAGCCGCAGCCGGTCGGCGTAACCGCCGCCGTACGCCCCCGCGAAGGAGGAGTAGTCCAGGCCCGCCCGGACCTGGCCGGCGTCCTTCGCGCTGCCGGCGTGCAGCGTGAAGACGGGCCCGTTCACACCGGCCTTCCTGGCGAACGCCCGGTCGAGGACGCGGGCGGCGACCGTGCCGGTGGCGGCCTTCTTGGCGTTCTTGGCGCCCTGGACCCGCGCGTCGAGCGTCAGGGGCAGGCCCTTGACCCGGGGCGCGGGCTTCGTCGCCGCGGTGGCCGCCGTCTTCGACAGGTCCACCGTCGCCGCGCCGGGCTTCGGCCAGGCGGTGGCCGGGGCTTCCTGCGGGGTGCGGGGGGTCTTCATGACCTTGCGCGGCACGGCCTTGCCCGCCGGGCCGCCGGCGAGCGACTTCTCGGCGGCGGGCAGTGCGGGCTTGTGCCAGCCGTCGGCGAGCGCCGGGGCGGCGACGCCCTGGAGCAGGGTCGCGGTCATCACCGTGGCCGTGGCCAGGGCGATCTTGCGTCGTGGGGTGCGCAGCGGTCGTCGTGGGGTGCGCAGCTGTCGGAGAAGGCGGAGAAGTCCGCGTGGTTCAGGTCTCATGGTCATCCCTCGTAGTCCCCTGGCGCCGCACCGGGTGCCGCGGGCGCTCGGCGGCGCGGCGGCACGGCGGGGTGTGTGGAGCGGGGTCGTCCCCGCGACGCCCGGCCCGTTCCCTCAGGGGTCGGGCGTCGCAGGGGATGGGTGGACGGACGGGATCAGTCGTCGCCGGGCACGACGGTCGCCACGCCCGGCATGCCGACGGCGAGCCGGCTGATCTGCGCGTCGCTCAGCGCACCCTGGAAGGTCCACAGGTCGGACACGGTGCCGGGGAAGTACTCGCCCCAGGTGCTGGTACCGGTCTTGGCGCGGCCGAGCTGGAGGTTCTGCGCGGCCCTGAACGTCACGACGTTCTCGCCGGACGAGTCGATGTCCGTGCAGAGCGCCACATCGGGTTCGCCGTCCTCGTCGGTGTCGGCGCAGGCGACGTCCTGGAGCTCGCCGTTGACGTAGAGCCGCAGGTCGCGGGCGAACCCGTCGTAGACGACCGCCAGATGGGTCCAGTCCTGGACGCTGTAGAACTGTCCGTTCTCCACCTGGGTGGCCGTGGCGCTGCTGCTGTCGGCGTCGGCGGTCTCGATGCGCCAGCGTCCCGGGTCGGCGTCCCCGGAGCCGGGCACGTAGCGGACCGCGAAGGCGCTCTTGGTCGTGCCGGGCGCGCTGAGCAGGGTGACGTTCCCGGTGGGCTGGGCCGCCGCCTGGACGAAGCCGCTGACGGTGAAGCTGGCGCTGGTGTCGACCGTCGGGACGCCGGTCGCGGTGGCGGCGTAGTCGTCGACGCCGTCCAGCGTCAGGCCGCCGTCCACCCAGCCGGATCCGGTCGCTGCCCCGTTGTACAGGGTCATGCCGGCGCCGGTGGCGGAGTCGTCCGGGGTGACCTGCGGGCTGCCTGCGGCCGACTCGAACTTCCAGCGGGCGCCGACCAGCGGACGCTGCTTGAAGAGTTGGCGCACCTCGTCGCCGGACACGGCCCGGTCGTACAGCCGGACGTCGTCCGTGTCGCCCTTGAGGGGGCTGCTCACGGCGCCGGCCGTGGTGAGCCCGGTGCCGATGGTGAGCGGTCCCTCGGACGACCAGCGGGCGGTGTAGGCGGTGCTGGCCTGCAGGACGCCGTTGACGTAGAGCAGGAGCTTGCCGGCGTCGGCGTCGTAGACGCCCACCACCTGGTTCCACTCGCCGAACCGGCCCGCCGCGCAGTTGGTGTTGGCCGCGCAGACGGTCTGGGTGGCGCGGACCAGGGCCGCGTCCGAAGTGTCGGCCTCCGGCCGGGTGAAGACCCAGCCGCCCAGTGCCGAGGAGTGGTAGAGCTCGAAACTCCTTCGCACGGAGCCGAGTTGGGAGACCGCGATCATGGACCGGGCTTCCTTGTCCTTGGGCAGCCGCACCCAGGCCGAGACCGCGAAGCTCTGGTAGGTGTCCAGGACCGGGCGGCCGGTGGTGGCGTAGTCGTCCACGCCGTCGAACGACAGGGCGCGTCCGTTGACACCGGTGGTGCCGGCGGTGGCACCGCCCTTGAGCACGGCGTCGGTGGCCTGGCCGCGGCCGGTCACCGCGGTGGCGGCGGTGTCGGTCTCGTCCAGCGGCCAGACCAGCTTGGCCGGACGGCCCGTGTCGACCGGCTGCTTGGCCGCGAGCTTGGTGACCTGGGCGTCCGTGAGCTGGTAGTCGAACAGCTGGACCTCGTCGAGCGAGCCGGGGAAGAAGTCGGCGAGCGAGCCGTAGTGCCTGGCCGCGCCCAGGACGGTGCCGCCCCGGGCGTCCCAGGGGGTGGTGAAGGCGGCGCTGCCGACGAGCTTGCCGGCCACGTACAGCTTGATCTGGTGGTTGGGGTTGTCGAAGACACCGACCAGGTTGGTCCACTCGCCCAGTCGGGCCGTGGTGCACGCGGTGTCGCCGGTGGCGCAGGCGGGCTGGACCGCCCGGGAGGCCGTGCCGCCGGAGGAGGCGTCGTCGGCGTGCCGCAGGAAGACCCAGCCGCCCAGTGACGAGGAGTAGTAGATCTCGAAGCCGCTGTGGTTCTGGCCGGGCTGGGACAGCGCGACGCCGGGGTGGCCCGGGTCGGTGCCGGGCAGCTTGGCCCACAGCGACACCGAGAAGCTCTTGCCTGTGTTGAGCACCGGCGAGTCGGTGGCTGCGTAGTCGTCTGCGCCGTCGAAGGACAGGCCGGCTCCGGAGACGCCCGGCCCGCCGGGCGTGGGCCCGTGCAGGGTGGCCGGCCAGTCGCCGCCCGCTCCGGCCGCCGCGCTCGCCCCGGCGTTCTCGTCCATCTGCCAGGCCAGCCGCTCGGGTTGGCCGGAGCGGACCCGGAAGGTGTAGGTGGTGGGTTCGGAGCCGTTGCCGGCCGCGTCGAAGGCCTGCGCGGTGATGAAGTTGACGCCCGGCCTGGTCGGCATGAACGTGATCGTCTTGACACCGCCGCCCGAGGTGGTCAGGACGTTGGCGCTGCTGGGAGCCGCGTTGACGCCGAACCAGTACTTGGTGACGTCGGTGGAGGTGGTGTCGACGGAGAAGGTGCCGTACCGCCCGACGCCGTCCCACCAGGGGTCGTCCGGGTCCTCGGGGTCGGACGCCCCGTACTGCGCGGAGCTGATCGTCGGTCCGACCGGCACGGAGGTGTCGTACATGAAGTGGCAGCCGTGCGCGCCGGTGTAGCTCCAGGCGGACCACTGGGCGCCGTCGTAGGAGCGGACGTGCCAGTCGACGTGCTTGTTCTTGGGGATGGTGCTGGGCAGCGGGAGCGAGAAGTCGGAGCCGCTCTTCTTGCTGGTGGTCCTGGCGGAGGTCCAGTGGGCCTTCCAGCCGGCGCCGTCACCGGCGTCCCAGGACGCCTGGAACTGCACGGAGACGGCGTCCCCGTCGGGGTCCTTGACGTCGTTGGCGCGGATCGTCGCGGCGGAGCGGATGCGGACCATCTTGTCGGAGGCCACGCAGGGGCCGCCCGGGCTCATGGTGAGCTGGGAGAGGGTGATCTTGGTCGGCGCGCGGTTGTACCGCACCCGCAGGTAGGCGTCGTCCGAGAACCGCTTCCAGGTGTAGCGGTCACCCTCGTCGCTGGCGCGCATGCCGAGGGTGATGGTCGACCACTTCTTGGCGGCGGCGGTGGCGACGGCGTCCTTCACGTCGAACTCGGCGTCGGCGGCGGCGCAGCCGTCGGCGCCGTAGGCGAAGCTGAGCGTCTTGAGGCGGTCGATCCAGAAGTCGGAGTTGTTCTGACTGTTCCACGTGGTGGAGGACGAGATGCCCTTCGTCCGCCAGAGCTGGACCTCGCGATTCTGGCAGGAGGCCGCGTGCGTCTCCCGGACGACGAACTCCGCGGACAGGATGGTCCGGCCGGCGAACTTCGTGGTCGGGATCTGGTAGAAGAGCCGCTTCACGTCGTAGGGGGCGCAGTAGTCCCAGCCGCAGTAGCCGAGGCCCGCGTCGGGGTCGCCGTTGAACTTCCACTGCGGGGAGCTCGCCCAGTACCGGGACACCATGGTCCAGGAGGTGGCCTTGGGCGAGTACCACTGCGGGTCGATGTAGACGGGGTAGACGGTGTCGGAGCCTGTCAGCAGCGCCTTGTCGGGGGTGAGGACGAGGGAGTCCCCGCCGGCCGAGACGTCGACGCCGACGGGCTCGACCCGACCGGATTCGGCGGCGGTCGGCTCGTCCTCGGAGCCGGTGGCCGCGGCGGTGGCGGACTCGGCGGACTCGTCCGTGGCGGCGGCCGCGGTCCGGGCGGCGGAGTGAGCGACGGCCGGCGTCACGGAGCGCGCCGTCTCTGCCCGCCTCGTCGTCCGCGCGCTCGCGGGGTCGGCGGATCCGGTGGCCGGTGTGCCCTCGGCGACCGGGCTGGAGTCCCACATCACCGGGGTGGGCGCCTCGAAGACGACGCCGCCCGCTCCCTTGTCGACGGCCTTGAGGCCGCCGCTGGGCGTCTCGGAGACGGCCATGCCGTCGGCGCTCAGCTTCAGCCGCAGCTCGGCGAGTGCGCTGCCGTGCGCGGCCTCGGCCGACTTGACCACGAGGAGCTGGGTGAAGCCGTCGGGCCGCGCCCCGAGGCGCAGGTCCACGTCCGGCAGGATGTCGGGGTAGACGGCCGTGTCGCCGTCCAGCCGCGGTGCGGGCACGGCGGCGGGCCAGGAGAGTTCGAGCGTGCGGCCCGCCCGCTCCAGGCGCACCAGCGGGTGGCCCGTGCCGCCGCCGGAGAACTCCAGCCCGACGGTGGCCGCCCTGGGCGCGACCATGCCGCCGTCGGCCTTGGCCAGCGCGGTGTCGATCGACTGCCAGGTGCCGTTGATCCGGGTCCGCACCGGGCGCAGGTACTCCCGCGCCTCCAGGTCGCCTTCGGGGGTGGCGTACACATCGCTGCTCTCACCGCGCAGGGAGGCGACCTCGACGCTCTTGCCGGATCGTTTCGCTGCCGCGAAGGCCTCCTCCTCGGAGGCCGCGGAAGCGCCTGCGCCGCCGCTTGCCGTGCCGCTCTCCGAGGCAGCCGAGGCCGAGGCGGTCTTCGCGGCCGGCGCGCCGGCCTGCGGACGCGCGACCGCCGTGGGGAGCGCTCCCATCTGCAACAGCCCGGCCACCAGGGTGACCCCTAGGCCGAGCACCGCCCCACGGCCGGCTCTCGGGTGTTTTCTGCCACCGCTCGACATCCGTTCACACTCCCCCGCTTTGGCATGATCAGCTCATAGCGCGGGCCAACGTACGGTCGGATCATGGCGAGACGGTGAAGGGTTGCCCCCGGAATGGTTAACTCCGGGTAAGGCGATCGTCAGGGGCGCAGGGCCCGCAGCAGCAGGTCGGCCAGGTGGTCGGCGACCTCCTGGGGGCTCATCGGACCGTCCGGCCGGTACCAGGTCGACAGGTGGTGCACGGACCCGAAGTGGTAGTCCACGACCAGGTCGGCGGGGGTCGCCGTGGAGAAGACACCGGCCTGCTGGCCCTCCTCGACGAGCGCGCGGAAGCGTTCGTGGTAGCGCCGGCGCTCCGCGCGCACCTGCTTGTTCTTCTCGGGGCTCAGGTGGTGCATCGAGCGGAAGAAGATCATCGCGTCGTCGAGGTTCTCGATCGTCGTGACGACGACGTCCGCCGCCGCGCCCCGCAGCCGCTTCTCGATCGGCTCGTCGGCGCCCGCGAAGGCGTCGAGCCGCTCCTGCTGGACCCGCAGCACGCGCGCGTACACCTCGTGCAGCAGGTCGTCCTTGGAGCCGAAGTAGTGGTACAGCGCCCCCTTGGTGACGCCGGCCGCCTCGACGATCTCCTGCACCGAGGTGCGGTCGTAGCCCCGCTCGGCGAAGAGCCGGGTGGCGGCGGCAAGGAGCCGTTGCGGAACAGGAGCCTCTACGCCGTCCGTCGTCCTGGGCACTGCCGCCACCTGCCTTCCTCGATGCATCACTGACTTCGCGCTACTGACCCGTCCCGCGCGCGGGAACGCAGTTCCCGACGGAGGATCTTGCCACTCGCCGTCCTGGGCAGGTCGGGCAGGATCTCCACCTGGCGCGGACACTCGTAGGCCGCCAGTCTGTCCTTGCAGTAGGCCGCGAGCGTATCGGCATTCGCGCCGGCGTCGGGACGCAGGCCGCTGTACGCCTTGACGGTCTCGCCGCGATACCCGTCCAGCGCCCCGACGACGGCCGCCTCGCGCACCGCCGGACGGGTGTACAGCACGTCCTCGACCTCGCGCGGCCACACCTTGAAGCCGGACCTGCGGAAGGCGTGCACGAGGGAGTCGGCCCGCTCGATCGGGGCGCGCTCGGCGTCGTCGAGGAGGGCCGGCCAGGGCTTGTCGGCGCAACGGGAGGCGGGCGCGGTCACTCGGCGGCTTCCCACTTCCGCTGGAGGTGGTTCATGTTCGTCAGCCAGCGGTCGGGGTCGCCGGCGCGCACCTGGTAGTACCCGCCGACCTCGGGGTGCGGCAGGATCAGGAAACGGTCCTCCGCGATCCCCTTGAACAGGGCGTCCGCGACGGCCTCCGGCTCGATCGCGGTCGGTTTGAGCACCAGGTCGCCCGCGCTGCCCGTGGCGTCCAGCATGTCGGTGCGCACGCCCTGGGGACAGATCGCGTGGACGTCGATCCCCCGGTGGCGGTAGGTCAGCGACAGCCACTCGGCGAACGCGTAGGCGCCGTGCTTGGTGACGCTGTACGGGGCGGCGCCGATCATGGTGAGCAGCCCGGCCGCGGAGACGGTGGAGACGAACCGGCCGTGGCCGCGCTCCAGCCAGTCCGGCAGCAGGGCGTGAGCCGCGCGGACATGCGCCATGACGTTGACGTCCCAGGCCAGCGCCCAGACTGCCTCGTCGGCCGCCTCCGAGCCGCCCGAGGCGACCCCGGCGTTGGCGCAGTACACGTCGACGGCGCCGCCGAGCGCCTCCCGGGCCTGCTCGACGATCGCGGAGGCGTCGCCGGGGACCGCGATGCCACCGATCTCGGCGGCCACCGCCTCGGCCCGCCCGGCGTCCAGGTCGTTGACGACGACCCGGGCCCCCTCGGCGGCGAAGCGGCGGGCCAGCGCGGCCCCGATCCCGCCCCCCGCTCCGGTTACGACGACCCCGGCATCCTGCACGGCTTCCACCATCGGTCTCCTTCGACGCGAAGCGAATCGACTCGAGCGCCAGACTAACCGGTCGGTATGTATCGGAGAAGAGCCGACCACCGGGCTTGTGCGTTCCGGCGGACACGAGGGGATCGTCTTTTGTACGGATCAGCCGTGACGTATGGCCAATTGCGCCTGTTGGCAGGACGATGCGCGCACCTGGCGCACCGCTTCGGGGGACGAGGGGGCCTGTCATGTCGGATCCTGCGATGAGCGTGACTCCTTACTGGGAGCTGACCTTCGACGCCGACGGGGACGTCGACAGCGGCCGGCGGGACCGGCTGCCGGCCGAGGTGAAGCGGAGCGGCGTCCGTGACCTGATCGTCTTCTCGCACGGCTGGAACAGCGACCGCTCCGGCGCGACCCGCCTCTACGGCCGCTTCTTCGCCCCGATCCCCGCGCTCGCCCCGGCCGCGAGGATCGGGTACGTGGGCGTGGTGTGGCCGTCGATGCGGTTCTCGGACGAGCCGATCCCCGACTTCCCGCGGTCCGTGGCGGCCGACCCGGCGCGCTGCCCGGCGCTGGACGAGGACACCCGGCACGCCCTCCTGGAGATGTTCCCGGGCCGGGCCACGGTGGTCGACCAGATCGCGCGGATGCTGGAGCAGCGGCCGCCCGAGGAGGCCGAACTGGAGGAGTTCGGGCGGCTGGTGCGGCTGCTGGTGGACGTGGTGCCGCCGGGACCGCAGGCGCTGTTCGCGGCGGACACCCTGGCGGAGGGGGTGCCGCAGGACGAGCCGGAGATGTTCACCGGGTCGACGGCGGCGGCCTGCGAGGAGTTCGCGCGGGCCCTGGCCCGACTCGATTCCGCCCCGGAGACCGAGGGGTTCGCGCTGCCCAACCCGTGGGACGGGGCGCACGAGCTGCTGCGGCAGGCGACGTACTACGCGATGAAGCGGCGCGCGGGCACGGTCGGCGAGCGGGGACTCGGGCCGTTCGTCGGCCGGTTGGCGGCGGTGGCGCCCGGCGTCCGGGTGCATCTGGTGGGACACAGCTTCGGCGGGCGGCTGGTGTCGTTCGCGCTGCGCGGGCTGCCGGAGGGGGTGCGCACGGTCAAGTCCGTGACGCTGCTCCAAGGGGCCTTCTCGCACTACGCGTTCGCGGCGCGGCTGCCGCACGACCCGCGCGCGGGCGGCGTGCTTCAGGGACAGCACAAGCGTGTCGACGGCCCCCTGGTGTGCTGTTACTCCTCCTTCGACGCGGCGCTGGGCACGATGTACCCGCTGGCCTCGCGGATGGCGGGCGACGCACAGGGGGCGGTCGGGGAGGGGCCCGGTGTCGCCGGGTTCGGTGTCGGGGGGATGCTGGGCGCCAAGTGGGGTGCGATGGGGCACGACGGGGTGCAGGCGGTGCCGGGTACGCGCGCGTGCACACTCGCCGAGGCGCTGGCCGCTCCCCTGCCGACGTCGGGATGCGTCAACGTCGACGCGGCGGCCGTGGTCCGGCGCGGCGGGGCGCCGGCCGGGGCGCACAGTGACATCGTGCACCCCGAACTGGCGCGGGTGGTGCTGGCGGCGGGCCGCATCCGCTGACCCGCCGCCGCTTTCTCAGGGGACCACCGGGCTCACCGGTGTGAGGTGAACTCCACCACCTGCTGGAAGGTGGGCCGGTTCTGCCAGCTGATGTTGCCGTGCTTGATGCCGCCCAGGGTGCGCTGGACGATCGAGTCGGCGCACCACTGGTTGCCCGCCGCGCACAGGTCGTCGCCTGGGTAGACCTGGGCCGCGGTCTTGCCGGCCGCCGTCTTCAGGGTGCTGATCAGGATGTCCCGGCAGCCGCTGAGGGCCCCGTCGCCGCAGTACTTCTGCGTCAGCCCGCCCTGCACCGACTCACCGAGCACCGCCCGGATGTCCTTGTCGACATAGCTCCACCAGCCGTACTGGAAGGAGCTTCCGGCGTGCGCCCCGGTCGGGCCGTGGGCGGCCGACGGGGACTCGTCGACGGGCAGGTTGGCGGTGAACGCCGTGTACAGGCCGGTGCCGAGACCGGGTTCGAACTCGGCCTTGACCAGCAGTGGCCACCAGGCGTCCAGGATGCGGATCGCGTCGGCGTCGGCGTACGTCTTCGAACCTGCCGTTGTCTCCGTGCGCCTGCCGCCCGCCGTCAGCCAGGTCTGCAGCTTGGTCACCGCGGCCGCGGCCGTGGTGTCGGTGACCGTGGAGCTGTTGATCACCTTCAGCAGGTCGGGCAGGACGTCCTCGGCGCGCAGGTCCGCGAGCGCGGCCTCCGCCATCGCCTTCGTCAGGGACGCGCGCGTGACGCCGCCGGCCGCGACCAGCTTCTTCACCCGGTCCTCCAGCAGGTTGCCGCGGTGCACGGACCCGTCGCCCCAGGAAGCGGTCGCGTAGTCCTTGGCCTGCTTGTTGTTCCAGGAGACGTAGTAGTCCTGGTCGATGGAGTTGGGGTGCGCCGAGGCGGGCGTGTACTCGGCCGTGTTGGTGGCCGGCACCCAGTTCTTCCACTCGTAGGCCGCCTGCGCCCACACCGGGAACTCGGCGTCGACGCCGCTCGCGCGCACCGGGTTGTTGCCGCTGTTGTAGTAGGCGGTGTGGGTGGAGTCGGCGTAGAACCAGTTGAAGGTGTAGTTGATGTGCTGCACCGCGCTCTGGAAGGTCTGCGGGCTCTTGACGTAGTCCGGGTCGTTCAGCATCTGGAAGCCGATGATCGAGTCGGCCTCGTGCATGTACGACGAGCGCAGGGTGGTGTAGGCGACCTTCTTGCCGCCCACGGTCGCCCGGGACTCCACGGGTCCGTACTTGGTGCGGTAGACGCGCATCGTGTACGAGCCGGCCGCGGTGTCGTCGGCGGTGGTCGGCTTCCAGGCGTTCTTCTGCTCGATGACGTCCATGGCCGTGCAGGTGCCGTGGTACAGGTAGTGGTAGTCGTCCTGGCACAGTTCGACCGCGTAGGTGTCGATGATGTCCTGGCCGGAGGTCGTGGCGCTCCACGCGTAGTCCTGACCGCGGCCGAGTTCGACGTACATGCTCAGCCCCGCGAACGAGGCGCCGCGGGCACTGATGCCGGGTCCCTGGATCTCCTGCAGCATGAGCAGCTGCGGGGCGAAGTAGCCGGTCTGCGGCCCGAAGACGGCGATCGGGTGACCGCTCGCCGTGGACTTCCCGCTCACCACGAGGGCGTTGGACATGCCCCGCCTGGCCGAGCTGAGGGCGGTCGCGGTCGCCGTGGCGGAGGCGGCGGTGGCGCTCGCGGCGGCACCGGTGCCCGTGGCGTCGTAGATCAGCGGCTCGGCGCTCACCGAGCCGGCGTCGGGCAGCGCCTCGCCCTGCGGGCTCGCGGGCTTGGCGGCGTACGGGAAGCTCTCGCCGTTGTGGACGGTGAGGACGGCCTCGGGATCGTTGCGCTCGCGGAAGGCCTCCCAGACCTGGGTGCCCTGTTCCACGCCGTACTTCTCCTGCGCGGCGAGCAGCGAGATCGCGTTGTTGACCTCGCCGCCGCCCCCGGAGCCGAAGAGCGCGCCGATGACCGAGCCCAGCGCCACCAGGTCGGTGATCTTGAAGTGATCTATGGTGCCCGCGTTGGTGATTGAGTCCTTGTGGCCGGTCAGGACGTATTCACCGGGGAAGTAGCGGCCGCTGTCGGAGGCGTCGATGTAGGCGTTGACGCCCGCCAGGTAGGCGTTGGCGTCGGCGAGAGCCTGCTGGCCGCGGGCGCCGTTGGTGGCGATGGCGTTGTCGATCTGGGCCTGGAGGTCTGCCTCGGTGTACGGAGCGTTGCGCCAGAACTGCTGTTCCAGACCCTGGTTGGAGGGGTCCCCGCCCGCGAAGGCGGTGAGCTGTCCCCGGCCGACGTGCCGGAAGACGTCCATGAGCCACAGCCGGTCCTGGGCCGCCGCATACCCGGCGCCGAACTCGGTGCCGTATCTGGTGGTACCGGTGATGTGCGGTACGCCCGTCTTCTTGTCACGGACGATCGCCACGTCGGTACGGCCCGCGGGGCTCAGAGTGGAGGCGACTTGATCGGAAGCGACACCGAACGACGCGTCGTTGAAGAACGTGTTGATCGTGGCGTTGGTGAGCGTCGAGTAGCCCTTGGCCAGGTTGGCGTAGGGGCCGAGCTGGTCCTCGGCGTGGTCGGGCTGGGTGCCGAAGGCCTGGTTGAGGAGGACCTGCGCGAGGGTGGCGTTGCCGTTCTCGCCGGGCGGCAGGATGTCGGAACACTGGCCGCCGCAGTAGTCGTTCGCGGCCGTGGCCTCGGCGGCAACCGCCGCTTGGGAAAGAGGCGACAAAAGTCCGGCGATCAGCGCGCATACGGATGCGGTCTTCAGGAACCCGGGGAATCTGCCGGGAGTTCTCAGTCTGTCGAGAGTTGTGCGGGGGGTGCGCCGTGGCATCGGCTGCTCCTAGCGACGGGGGTCGGCGGAAGGTTACCGCCGGTATCCCCGGGATTGAAGATGAACATGCGTCACTTTTCAGAGTCGCCTCAGCAGCGTTACGGAGGTCGTCGAAATCGGATGGAGCCGAATCGCGTGTCGATACGTCTATTCGACGACGTCCGTACGACGACGCCGAAGTGACCGAAGTACAGGTGCAGATGTGACGGAGGTGCAAGGCGATGGCCGGTTTCCGGAGTCTGGCGAGACAGGTGCGAGACCCCCGCTGCGATCTGGCGCTGCGGCGGTACTCCCTGCGCAAGTGCCTTGAGCGGTTCGCCCCCTACGGGCACAGGGCGACCTGGGACCATCTGTCCTCCCGGGCCGGGTTCGGACCCGAGGACCGCTCCCCCGACCCGGCGCGGCTCGTGGCCGCGTTGGACGAGCTGGAGGAGGCGCGGGCGGTGTGGCTGGCCTACGAGGTCGAGTTCGCCGAGCGCCGCAAGAAGGAGAAGCACGACGGGCTGCGCAGGCCCGGCAGTGTGGATGACTGGCACCGGCTGACCTGGGGCGGTTTCGGCGTCGCCTGGTGCGACGACCCGCGGCTGCACCCCCGTGAGCCGCTGGCCGAGGTACTGCGCAGGCTGATCGCCGCGTTGGAACGCGAACCGGGATCCGGCTGCCCGGTGTGCGGCGGCGAACGGCTGCCGTGGAAGTACGACCTGGATCACGAACCGTCGGCGGGTCCGGTCTGCGCGGACTGCGGAATTCTCGTACCGCGCCCGGTCCTCACGGCCGACGCCCTGGCGTACGCCAGGCGCGGACGACGACTGCTGGTGTCGGCCTGACACCGGCCTGAGTTCCGCCCAAGGCCGGCCGACACGGCCGGCCTGAGAGCACGGCGGGGGTGCGCCGGGGATGCCGCACCCCCTGTTTCGCCGGTTCCGGCGGCCTCCAACGCTCAGTTGGCGGCGGAGGCACTGGCCCAGTACGGGTGAGCCCACCGCTCGTCCCCGGGCAGCGCGAGCAGCTCGGCGCGTATCGCGAGGCCGGGCTCGCCCAGGGCGCGCAGCCGGGCGGCACCGGGCCCCGCCAGCCAGTCGCGCAGCTCCGCGACACCGACGTCCTCACTGTCGTCGTACCACCAGGTGAACGGGGAGGAGTCGGACAACAGGTCGTAGAGCCACACGTCGGTGCAGTGGGCCAGATGCGCGTCGGCGACCGGGCCTTGCGCCCACCCGTCCAGGAACGGGGTCACGGTCCGGGCGATCGTGACGCAGGTGTCGAAGACCTCGTCGACGCCATACGGCGGCGCGGGCGTCGCGAGAACGTCCTGCCACCAGGCGATCAGGAAGGCGTCGATCGCGGCGGCCTGCTCGGCCGGCCAGGAACGCCAGTCCATCCGGCTCCACCCGTGCGCCCCGTAGCCGATCGCGCCCAGGGTGCCGTCGGCCATCGCCCGTGCCGCCTGCGGCAACAGGCGCCGCATCGAGGCCGCGTGGTCGGTGAAGTGGCCGTCCACCTCGAAGAGGTAGTACTGCACCACGTCCACCGGAACATCGACGTACGGCGTGCGCAGATACGCGGTCTCCTCGGGCGCATGACAGAAGCCGCAACCGACCTCGTCCAGGCCGGCGAAGCCGTTGAAGACCGTGCCGATGTCGGCGAGAGCGGTGGCAAGGGCAGCTGAGGACAACGGAGTTGGTCCCATCCGGACTCCGTGCGCGACGACGTCGCCGTCGGCCGAAGAGAGGGACGCTACCAGCCGCAAATCGGGTCGCTCCACCGTTTTCCGCCGGAGACAGTGGAGAGCGATGAACCCACCGGAGGCCCCACCCGTTCCCTGAAGGAGCCCTGATGTCGACGCTGCGCGTCACCGCCGAAGTGCTGACCGTCCACGAACACCCCAACGCCGACGCCCTCGAACTGGCCCAGGTCGGCCTGTACCGGGCCGTCGTCGCCAAGGGCGCGTACCGCACCGGCGAGGCCGCCCTCTACATCCCCGAACAGTCGGTGCTCCCCGCCGAGCTGGTCGAGGAGCTGGGGCTGACCGGGCGGCTGGCGGGCAGCAGGTCGGACCGGGTCAAGGCGGTGCGACTGCGGGGCGAGCTCTCCCAGGGGATCGTGTGCCGACCGAAGGCGCTGGCCGACGTCGACCTGACACGGGCGGCGGCGGAGGGCACCGACTTCGCGGAGCGGCTCGGCATCGTCAAGTGGGTGCCGCCGATCCCGCCGACCATGAACGGCGACGTCGAGGCGGCACCGGATCTGCTGCCGTGGGTCGACATCGAGAACATCCAGCGCTACCCCGACATCTTCGAACCCGGCGAGCCCGTCGTCGTGACCGAGAAACTGCACGGCTCGGCATGCCTGCTGACCTACGTGGCGGACGACGAGCGGGTGTACGTCTCCTCGAAGGGCTTCGGCGCGAAGTCCCTCGCCCTGGCGGAGGACCCGCGCAACCTGTACTGGCGGGCGATACGCGGCCACGGCGTCGCCGAGGCGGCCTCCCGCCTCGCCGCGCGACTGGGCGCCCGCCGGATCGGCGTCTTCGGCGAGGTGTACGGCGCGGGTGTGCAGGACCTCACCTACGGCGCGGACGGCCGCCGGGACACCCTCGGGTACGCGGTGTTCGACGTGTCGGCGGAGATCGACGGCACGGTCCGCTGGCTGGACGCGGCCGAACTGCTCGACGGGGAGCTGCCGTTGGTCCCCCGCCTCTTCGAGGGCCCGTACGACAGCGAACGGATCCTGGACATCGCGACCGGCCGCGAGACGGTGTCCGGCCGCGGGCTGCACCTGCGCGAGGGAGTGGTGATCCGACCGTCGGTCGAGCGGTACAGCCCGGTGACGGGCGGAAGGACGATCGCCAAGGCGGTCAGCGGCGCCTACCTGACCCGAAAGGGCGGAACCGAGTACGAGTAGGAGCACGCGCCACGCTCCCGAGCCCGCAGACGGCCGGGAGCGGGGCGGCCCGCCGACCGCCCCGAGGCGCTCTCAGCGCTCCCGGCAAGCGCGGCCACGATCGCTCGACTCCACCAACAACCGTGACCCGGAGGCCCGTTCACCGAACACGTCGTCCGGATTGGACAGCACGCACGTGGCGAGGGACAGGCAGCCGCAGCCGATGCAGTCGGTGAGGTGATCGCGGAGCCGGTTGAGCTGCTTGATGCGCTCGTCCAGCTCCGCGCGCCACGCCTGCGAGAGGCGGGCCCAGTCCTCACGGGTCGGCGTGCGCTCCTCGGGAAGTTCGGCGAGGGCCTCGCGAATGGTGGCCAGAGGGATGCCGACCCGCTGCGCCGCGCGGACGAAGGCGACACGGCGCAGCGTGTCACGGTGGTAGCGGCGCTGGTTGCCCGACGTGCGGCGGCTGCTGATCAGGCCCTTGGACTCGTAGAAGTGCAGGGCGGAGACGGCGGCGCCGCTGCGCGCGGCGAGCTGGCCGACCGTGAGCTCGTGGATCTTCTCGGGAATCTGCGGCACCCCTCGAACCCTACCCACCTGGTCACACCCCGGGCCCGTTGACATCGACCCCGCACCCCACCATGCTAAGCAGTTGCTTAGACCTATGACACGGTGACATGGGCAATGCGTGACGCGAGAGGGCCACAGACATGGCAGAGCCGAGGATCTTCACGTCCGCCGACGACCTGAGGGCGGCGGTGGGCGAGCAGCTGGGACACACCGACTGGCTGGAGGTCGACCAGAAGCGGATCGACCTCTTCGCGGAGGCCACCGGCGACCACCAGTGGATCCACGTCGACCCGGAGAAGGCCGCCGCCGGCCCCTTCGGCACCACCATCGCGCACGGCTACCTCACCCTCTCCCTGCTGCCGCTCTTCGGCCCCCAGCTGATCAAGGTCGAGGGCGTGAAGATGGGCGTCAACTACGGGACGAACAAGGTGCGCTTCCCCGCTCCCGTCCCCGTCGGCTCGCGCCTGCGCGCCACGGCGACGATCACCGGCGTCGACGACGTACCGGGCGGCGTCCAGGTCGCCGTCGCCTTCACCGTGGAGCGCGAGGGCGGGGACAAGCCGGTCTGCGTGGCGGAGTCGGTGTCCCGCTACTACGTCTGAACCACCCCGAGGGCCGGCGCGCGGCTACTTCGCCGCGCCCACCATCCGCAGCACGAGGTCGGCGTACAGCGCGCCGACCTCGTCGGGCGTGCGGGGCCCGTCGATGTTGAACCAGCGGGCCACGTCGATACAGAGGGACAGCACGGCCAGCGTCGTGCCGTGCACGTCCGGCACGTCGAACTCGCCGCTCGCCACGCCGTCCTCGATGATCCCGCGCACCTCGGCGTCGACCTTGTGGCGCAGGTCGAGGATCTCCGCGCGGGCTTCGGGGCCGAGCGCGTCCAGTTCGTACTGGACGACCCGTGCCGTGGTGCGCCGCCCGGCGTGCCAGCGGACGAAGGAGCTCACGGCCTCCGCGAGCCGCTTGGTGGCGTCCCCCTCACCGGCGGCCGCCGTGCGCAGGATGTCCAGCGCCCGGTCGTGGCCGATCCGGCTGATGCGGTGGAGCAGCTCTTCCTTGGTCTTGTAGTGGATGTAGAGGGCGGCCGGGCTCATCCCCGCGCGGCCCGCGATGTCGCGGGTCGTCGTCGCGTGGTAGCCGCGCTCGGCGAAGGCCTCCACGGCCGCGACGAGCAGTCGCCGGGCCGCGTCAGGGGTGACCTCTTCCCACGGCTCGATCTCGCCGCCGGCCGTCTCCTTCGCCGTACTCATCGCTGACTCGCCCCTCTCGATACAGGAGGTACACCATACCGCCGAAGGTGAGCGCTCGCTTAGAGTGCCCGCTCAGAGCTTTTCGAAGGGGCTGTACACCCGGGCCGCCGCGTCCTGCTTGTCCCTGATCACCTTGGCCAGGGTGAACGCGGACGTGACGAGGTAGAGGACGGCGATCGCGAGGAAGGCACGCACCCAGGCGTCGGCGTTCAGCTTGAAGATGCCGATGGCGGTCGCCGCCATGGCCACGGCGAACGACGCGACCGCCTGGCCGTAGAAGGCGGCGGTGTTCTGCTTGACCGGTGTCTCACTCATGGACGGAAGCTTCGCCGGACGAGGCCGCCGCCACATCCGTCCACGTACTCACGACGTACTCAGAACGCCGAAACCCCCGTCAGCGCGCGCCCGATGAGCAGCTTCTGGATCTGGCTGGTGCCCTCGTAGAGGGTCATCACACGGGCGTCGCGCAGGAGTTTGCCCGCCGGGTACTCGTCGATGTATCCGTAGCCGCCGAAGACCTGGAGGGCGTTGTTGGCGGCGCGGACGGCGGCCTCCGAGGCGAAGAGCTTGGCCTTGGAGGACTCGGTGGCGAACGGCAGGCCCCGGTCGACGAGGTCGGCGACCCGCCAGGTCAGCAGCCGGGCCGCGTCGACGTCCACGGCGATGTCGCTGATCAGCTCCTGGACCAGCTGGTGGTGAGCGATGGTCTTCCCGAACTGCTCCCGCTCCCCCGCGTACCGCACCGCCGCGTCCAGGGCGGCCTGCGCTATGCCGACGCAGCCCGCCGCGACCGACATCCGGCCCTTGGCGAGCGCCGACATGGCGACGGAGAAGCCCTTGCCCTCGGGCGCCAGCATCGCGGAGGCGGGGACCCGGACGTCGTCCAGGACCAGTTCGGCGGTCGCCTGGCCGCGCAGACCGAGCTTGCCGTGGATGGCGCGGCGGCTCAGCCCCGGGGTGTCGGCCGGGACGAGGAACGCGGAGACACCCTTGTGACCCGGCGCGTCGGTCGAGCGGGCGAACAGCAGCACGACGTCGGCCCAGGTGCCGTTCGTGATGAACATCTTGGTGCCGTTGATGACGTAGTCGTCGCCGTCGCGCACCGCCCGTGTGGAGAGGTTCCCGGCGTCCGAACCGGTACCGGGCTCGGTCAGACCGAAGCAGCCGACGTACTCGCCGGACGTCAGCCCCGGCAGCCAGCGCCGCTTCTGCTCCTCGTTCCCCCAGGCCGCGACGGTCTTGGCGACCAGGCCGAGCGAGACGGACACGATCCCGCGCACGGACGAGTCCCCGCGCCCCAGCTCCTCCGTGACCAGGCAGTACGCGAGATGGTCGCCGCCCGAGCCGCCGTACTCCTCGTCGACGGTCAGACCGAGGAAGCCGACCTCGCCGAGCTTCTTGACGACGGACCGGTCGACCTCCTCCGCGCGGTCCCAGGCGATGACGTGCGGGGCGATCTCGCGGTCCACGAACTCCCTGGCGAGCCGTCGGACGGCCACCTGCTCCTCGCTGAGCCCCAGGTTCACCACGAGATCACCCCACAGAGGAAGTCGGACTTTAAATTAGCACTGCTAGTTTCTGTTGCGCAGCCCTACTATGTGCGCCATGGCCCGACCGCGCAAGCCCCTCCTCAGCACCGACCGGATCGTCGAGACCGCACGGACGCTCGTGGACGCGGAGGGTCTGGCCGCCGTCTCCACGCGCAGGCTCGCCGCGGAGCTGGGGGTGAGCGGCCCCTCGCTGTACAACCACTTCCGCACCAAGGACGAGATCCTGGAGGCCGTCGCCGACTCGGTGAGCGCCCAGGTCGACCTGTCGATGTTCGAGGACGGCCGGGAGTGGCGGACCGCGCTGCACGACTGGGCCCTCTCCTACCGGGCGGCCCTGCGCGACCACCCGAACATCGTCCCGGTGCTCGCCCAGGGCCCCGGCCGCCGTCCCGCCGGACTGCGCCTCGCCGACGCGGTGTACGGCGCCATGGTCCGCGCCGGGTGGCCGCCGTCGCAGGCCACCTCCATCGGCGCGCTGATGCGGTACTTCGTCATGGGCTCCGCGCTCGGCTCGTTCGCCGGCGGATTCGTCGACGACAGAGCCGCCTACGACCCCGCCGACTACCCGCACCTGGGACAGGCCCACCTCCTCGCCGAGCAGCAGGAGAAGATCGACGAGCGGGCGTTCGAGACCGGGCTGCGGGCACTGCTGGACGGGCTGGCGCAGCAGTACGAGCAGGTGCCGCGCCCGGCGTAGACGGTTCGGCGGGCGCCGAAGTGTCCGTGGCGCATGCTGGGACGCATGACCACCAGGGACGCACGGGCGCCGGGACTGGCCGCACTCGCCGGGCTCGTCGCCGACGAGACACGGGCCGTGTGCCTGCTGGCGCTGCTCGACGGGCGGGCATGGACCGCCGGCGAGCTGGCCCGGCACGCGGGCGTGGCCGCGTCGACGCTGAGCGAGCACCTGGGCAAGCTGGTCGCGGGCGGGCTGCTGGCCGAGGAACGACAGGGGCGGCACCGGTACGTGCGCCTCGCCGACACGCGGGTCGCCCAGCTCGTGGAGGACCTGGCCGCCCAGGTGGCCCCGGACCCCGCCCACCGGCCGCGCACCTTGCGCGCCTCCAACGCCGGTTCGGCGATGGCCCGGGCCCGCACCTGCTACGACCACCTGGCCGGCCGGCTCGGCATCGTCCTCACCGACGCCCTCACGACACGCGGACTGCTGAGCGCGGCAGGACTCCCGGAAGGGTCCGGACCACCCCGGCGACGGACGTCCCGGGAGCGGGCCACCGGGTTCGTGCTGACCGAGGCGGGGCTGGGGTGGTTCGAGGGCAGCGGCATCGCGCTCGACCGCGGGACGCGCCGACCGCTCGCCCGCGCCTGCCTCGACTGGACCGAGCGCCGCCCCCACCTCGCGGGCGCCGCCGGCGCGGCCCTGTGCCGGCACGTCCTCGACGCGGGGTGGTGCGTGCGCATCGGCTCCGAGCGGGCCGTGAAGGTGACGGCAAAGGGCGAGCGGGCGCTGACCGAACTGCTCGGCATCGAACTGGAGACGCTGCGCTGACCTGCGCGGGTACCGCCCCGCACAGCGCCCTCCGGCGGCGCCGACGCCAACCCCTCGTCCGAAATCCGCGAGCCTTCCAGCCGCTTCCTTCCTAGCCTCGAGGACCATGATGAACCGCCCACGGCGTACCGAACGTCGTCCAGAGTTGCTCGCCGCCGGGGCCGCCACGGTCACCGTCGTGTTGTGGGCCTCCGCCTTCGTGTCGATCCGCAGCGCGGGCGACGCGTACTCGCCGGGCGCGCTGGCGCTCGGGAGGCTGGTCTGCGGTGCGGTGGTGCTGGGGGCCATCTGGGCGGTCCGGCGGGAAGGGTGGCCCCCGAGGTCCGCATGGCGCGGGACAGCCGTGTCGGGTGTGCTGTGGTTCGGGTTCTACATGGTCGTGCTCAACTGGGGCGAGCAGCAGGTGGACGCGGGGACGGCGGCTCTGGTGGTCAACATCGGGCCGATCCTCGTCGCGTTGCTCGGCGCACGGCTGCTCGGTGACGTGATGCCGCCGCGGCTGCTGGCGGGGATGGCGGTGTCGTTCGCGGGCGCGGTCGCGGTGGGGATGTCGATGTCGGGCGAGGGCGGGTCGTCGGTGCTCGGGGTGGTGCTGTGTCTGCTCGCCGCCGTCGGCTACGCGTGCGGAGTCGTCGCGCAGAAGCCCGCCCTGGCCCGGGCGAGCGCGCTTCAGGTGACGACGTTCGGGTGCCTGGTCGGGGCGGTGGTGTGTCTGCCGTTCTCCGGGCAGTTGGTGCACGAGGCGGCCGACGCGCCTGTCTCCGCGACGCTCAACATGGTCTACCTCGGGGTCTTTCCGACCGCGCTCGCCTTCACCACGTGGGCGTACGCCCTGGCCAGGACGACCGCGAGCCGCATGGGAGCGACCACGTACGCGGTGCCCGCGCTGGTCGTCCTGATGTCGTGGCTGGCACTGGGCGAGGTGCCGGGGCCGCTCACCCTGGCGGGCGGCGCGCTGTGTCTGGCGGGTGTGGCGGTGTCGCGGTCGCGGCCCTGGGCAGCGGCACGGGCCGCGGCGCCGGAGACGACTCCGCAGCCGCGGCCCGAGCCCGCGCCGGACTCAGTGTGAACGCACCCTTCCCGCAAGGACCTTGATGGACAGCAGGGCGATCACGGCAAGCGCGATGATGTAGCCGGACACCGCCATCGAGGTGCCCGTCGCCTCCAGCAGCAGCACCATCACGAAGGGCGCGAGGCCGCCGCCGAGCACGGCCGCGATCTGGTAGCCGAGAGAGGCGCCCGTGTAGCGCATCTCGGGCGTGAACAGCTCGGCGAACAGGGCGGCCTGGGGGCCGTACATGATGCTGAGGAAGCAGCCGGCGACGAACGTGCCGACCGCCAGCCACAGCAGCGAGCCGGTGTCGATCAGGAGGAACATCGGCACGGCCCACAGCGCGATGCCGGCCGCGCCCCACGCGTAGATCCGGATGCGGCCGATGCGGTCGGAGAGCGCGGCGGCCGCCGGGATCAGCACGAGCTGGGTGAGGCTGACGCAGAGCGAGACGGTGAGCACCGCGTCGCGCTTCATGTCGAGTTCGCGGGTCGTGTAGTCGAGGACACCCGTGATCAGGATGTAGAAGGTCGCGGTGTTCACGGCGAAGGAGCCGCCGGCGAGGAACACGGTGCCCAGGTGGCCGCGGACGATCGTGCGCAGGGGGGAGCTGCTCTCCGCCTGCTCCTTCTCGGCCAACTCCCTTTCGGCCTTGCGGAATTCGGGGGTCTCCTCGACGTTTCGGTGGATGTACCAGGCGAGCGCGAGGACGAACAGGCCGGCCAGGAAGGGCAGTCGCCAGCCCCACGCCGCGAAGGCGGAGTCGGTGGTGAACGCGCCGGCCAGCAGGAAGACCGTGTTGGCGGTCACCACGCCGATGGGGACGCCGAGTTGGACGAAGCTGCCGTACACACCGCGCTTGCCCTCGGGGGCGTACTCGGTGGCCAGCAGCATCGCACCGCCCCACTGCGCGCCGACCGCGACGCCCTGCACCACGCGGAGCAGGACGAGCAGGATCGGGGCCGCGACGCCGATCGTGTCGTACGTCGGGAGCAGGCCGATGCCTGTGGTGGCGACGCCCATGAGCGTGAGCGCGAGGACCAGCATCGGTTTGCGGCCTCGCTTGTCGCCGAGCTGGCCGGCGACGATGCCGCCGATCGGGCGGGCGAGGAAGCCGACGGCGAAGGTGGCGAAGGCGGCGAGGACCCCGGCGGTGGGGCTGCCGGCCGGGAAGTAGAGGTCGCCGAGGACGAGGGCGGCGGCTATGCCGAAGACGAAGTAGTCGTACCACTCGACGGCCGAGGCCAGCGCGGCCGCCGTGGCGACCCTGCGACGGTTTCGGACGGCGGGAGCGGTGGGGGTGAGCGGCTGGGCGGAAGGGGCCGTGTCCATGCGTGCACACTCCGATGGGTGCGGGGGACGGAGCGGGGGGTGGTTCGGGTTCCGGGAACGTACTGACCGGACGGTATGGCCGTCAACGGGTCGTACACCGGGACTTTTACCTGTACATGGCACAGAGACGGGCTGCGGGCATGCCTCGGGCCCCGGCCTCGCATCGGGGCCGGGGCGCGTGGCGAGCAGGCGCTAGAAGACCACCAGCGCCCGTCCTCCCTTCCCCGCCAGCATGTTCTCGAACGCCGCCGGGATCCCGTCCAGGTCGATCCGTTCCGTCACCAGTGCGCCCAGGTCCAGGCGGCCCGCGCGTACGTGCTCGGCGAGCACCGGCAGGTCCCGCGCCGGATCCGAGTTGCCGTAGACGCAACCGGACAGGGTCCTGCCCCAGTGGAAGATCTCGAGCGCGTTGAAGGTGACCTGCTGATCCTTGCCGCCGATGCCGACGACCGTCGTGCGGCCGCCGCGTCGGGTGGAGTCCCAGGCCGTGCGGATCGTGACCGCGCGACCGACGCACTCGATCGCCACGTCGACGCCCTGCTTGTCCGTCAGTCCCCGGATCTCGCGGGCCGTCGTCTCGGAGGCGAGGACGTAGTCCGTGGCGCCCGCGCCGCGCGCCAGCTCCTCCTTCTCCGGGGAGACATCGACGGCGACGATGCGCGCCGCGCCCGCGATCCGGGCCGCCTGGAGCGCCGCCAGGCCCACTCCCCCGACGCCGTACACCGCCACGGTCTCGCCCTGCCGGACCTTCGCCGAGTGGTGGACGGCGCCGTAGCCGGTGAGGACCGCGCAGCCCAGCAGGGCCGCGTCGGTGAGCGGCACGCCGTCGGGCAGGGGCAGGACGCAGCCCGCCGAGACCACCGTCTCCTCGGCGAACGCCGCGACGTTCAGGCCGGGGTGGAGGTCGGCGCCGTCACAGGAGCGGTGCGCGTAGACGTCCGCGGCCCCGTTCAGGGCGTTGGCGCACAGCCAGACCTCGCCGAGTGCGCAGGCGTGGCAGCTTCCGCAGGACGGGGCCCAGTTGAGGACGACCTCGGCGCCGGGCGAGATGTGGGTGACGCCCTCGCCGACGGCGACGACCGTGCCGGCACCCTCGTGGCCGAGGACGGCCGGGACCGGCACCCGCATGGTGCCGTCGGACAGGGACAGGTCGGAGTGGCACACCCCGGCGGCGGCGAGACGGACACGGACCTGGCCGGGGCCGGGGTCCGGGAGGTCGATGCCGGTGATCTCCAAAGGAGCGCCCACGGCGGGAAGGACGGCTGCGCGAACCACGGATACGCTCCTCAGAACTGCAGGGACTTGGTCTGGAGGTACTCGGCGAGGCCATGGGCGCCCAGTTCGCGGCCGACGCCCGACTGCTTGTAACCGCCGAAGGGGGCACGGGGGTTGAACCGGCCCCCGTTGATGTCGACCTGTCCGGTGTCCATCCGGCGGGCGAAGGCCACCGCCTCCGCCTCGTCGCCGGCCCAGACGGCCCCCGCGAGGCCGTAGACCGTGCCGTTGGCGATGCGCAGGGCGTCCTCCTCGTCCTCGTAGCGCAGGACGGAAAGGACCGGGCCGAAGATCTCCTCCTGGGCGATCGTCATCTCGGGGGTGACGTCGGCGAAGACGGTCGGGGAGATGAAGTAGCCCTGTTCGCGCGGGGATTCGGGGCCGCCGGCGACCAGCCGCGCACCCTCCGCCGCGCCCTTGTCGATGTAACTGCGCACGCGGGCCCGCTGCTTGGCGTTCACCACCGGTCCGATGCGGTCGCCGTACTTGGCGGCGGCGGTGGCGGCCAGCCCGACCGCCTCCTCGTACTGGTCGCGGTGCACCAGCATCCGCGTCCAGGCGCTGCACGTCTGCCCGGAGTTGGACATCACGTTGGCGACGCCGACGTTGACCGCCCGGGCGAGGTCGGCGCTCGGCAGGATGACGTTGGCGGACTTGCCGCCGAGTTCGAGGGCCACCTTCTTGATCGCGGCGCCCGCGGTCGCGGCGATCCGCCTGCCCACGGCCGTGGAGCCGGTGAAGGAGACCAGGTCGACGCCGGGGTGCTCGGCGAGCGCCTGTCCGGCGACCGGACCGAGGCCCGTGACCAGGTTGAAGACACCGGCCGGGACGCCCGCCTCGTGGACCGCCTCCGCGAAGAGCTGCGCGACGAGCGGCGTGTCCTCGGCGGGCTTCAGGACCACCGTGCAGCCCGCGGCGAGGGCCGGGGCGACCTTGGCGACGATCTGGTGCAGGGGGTAGTTCCAGGGGGTGATCGCGCCGACCACGCCGACCGGCTCGTGGTGGACGGTCGAGTTGCCGACCTTCTCCTCGAAGGAGTGGGTCGCGGCCAGCTCGGCGTAGGAGTCCGCGACCGCGATCGGCACGGCCACGTGGACCGCCTGCGAGAAGGGCAGGGGGGAGCCGAGTTCGGCGGTGACCGTCTCGGCGATCTCGTCCTTGCGTGCCACCAGGACGTCCCGGAGCGCGCTCAGCCGGGCGGCGCGCTCGGCGGGCGGGGTGGCCGCCCAGACGGGGAGCGCGGCGCGGGCGGCCCGTACGGCGGCGTCGACGTCCTCGGCGTCGCCCGCCGGGACACGGGCGATCACCTGCTCGTCGGCGGGGTTGACGACCTCGATCACGTCCTGGCTCGCCGCGTGGCGCCAGGCGCCGTCGAGGTAGATGCCGTCGTGTGCCTTCATCGCGTTCCCTCCGAGCGGTCCTCGTCGTCCGCGCCCCAAACTAGCGTCGTTAGTTTTCTGACACCAGGGGTCACCGGCACCGGGGGCCGCCGGGCAGCGGTTCGTCCATCAGGAAGGCGGTGGCGTCCACGCGCGGGGCCGGGCCGGGGCCGGCGGGTACAGCGGGGGCGGTCCGGCGGCGGGTCAGCGGGTCGCCGTCAGATGGGCGAAGACGACGACGTTGCTGGTGTAGCCCGTCGCGCGCCGGAAGAGTCCCCCGCAGGTGAGTACGCGCAGCTCGGGGCGCTTGCTCGGGCCGTACACCTCCTTGTCGGGGAAGGTGGCCTTGTCGAAGACCCGCACCCGGTCGACGGTGTAGACGGCGGTGCGCCCGTCGGCACGCCGGGCCTCGATCCGGGCGCCGCGCGGCACGCGCGCGAGACCGGCGAAAACCGCCGGCCCGGTCTTGGTGTCGCGGTGTCCGACGGCGACGGCCGTGCCCCGCTCCCCCGGTGAGGGGCCGCCCGCGTACCAGCCGACGAGTTTCGGCTTGTCGAGCGGCGGGGTCCCGAGGTGCCGGCCGGGGCCGAGCCGCAGCGGGACGATCGGCGCCTCGATGCCCAGGGAGGGTACGCGCAGGGTGGTCGCCGGAGACCGGGGCAGCGGGCGGGGCGGGGGCTCGGGGCGCTCGGACGCCTTCCTGCCCGGTGTCCGGCCCCGTTCGCCCGCGCCGCCCCCGGGGGCCGGGTCGGCCGGCGCCCCGTCGGACGCCGCCTCTCCGGCCCGGGCCGGTGCGACCGGGGCGTCGTGCCCGCCGCACCGGACTCCCACCGTCACCAGGACGACCGCGAGCACGGCCGTCCTGGTGAGGCGAAAGACGCGGGTCCGGTACCAGGGCCTGCGTGCGCGCCTACGCGGCACCATGGTTGCGCCGGCGGGTCAGCCGGAAGTACGCGGCTCCGCCGACGGCCGCCAGCCCGACGGCCGCGGCTCCGGCCAGCGGGGTGAAGGCCGCGGAGGTGTCGGCGAGGCCGCCACCGCCGGCGTGGACGCCGCCCTCCGGGCCGCCCTTCTCGCCGCTCCAGGTGGTGCCGCCCTGACCGCCGCCCTTCTCGCCGCTCCAGGTGGTGCCGCCCTGACCGCCGCCCTGACCGCCGCCCTGACCGCCGCCGCCCTGGCCGTTCGGGGCCAGGGCTTCCCGGCCGTCGTCCGTGATCGGCCGGTTCGGGCCGTCGTTCCCTTCGTGCCGGCTGCCTTCGTGGCGGCCCTCATGGCAGTTGACCTTGAAGATCTTCACCCTGGGCGAGGGAACCGGGGCGCCACCCGGGGGGATGAAGGTCCACTCGAGCGTGTACGACCCGTCGGCCAGCCCCAGCGTGTCGGTGTGCCCGGCGCCGCCGGTCAGGGCGATGTTGCCGGTGACGGTGGCGGTGCCGGGCAGCGGGGGCCGCGCCTTGATGGTGTAGGCGACGGTGGGCAGCGCGCCGAAGTTGGCGGCGTCGAGGTAGAACCGGCAGACCACCGGGTCGTCCTTCGAGACGCCGGGGGGTACCTGCTCACGGTGGATCCTGATGTCGCCGGCTTCCCCTTGGGCCACGGCGGACGGTGCCGCGAGGCAGGTGAACCCCGCCGCGGCGAGCATCGTGAGGGCCGTGGCGCCGAGGCGGGAGCCGAAGGCGGGTGGGAGCGTCGAGCTGGACATGCGCATTCCTCCGAGTCAGGACGATTTTCATACAAATCGCTCTTGGCACCTGACTCTCTTTCACATCCACGCCACCGACTGTGGGAGGGTCGCCCGACGCGCCGTCAGACATCGCTCGACCGGCGCAACCCCGGCCGGGACCGACGCCCAGGCCGCCGGTCCGCCCCCGCTCCGCCCTCCCCTCCCGGGTCTCCCGGCGACCGCAGCGCCACCCCCGACGACAGCAGCAACAGCACTCCCAGCATCACGAACGGCGCCGCCACGCCCGCGACCCCGGCCACCAGACCCGCGGCGGCGGGCGCGGCGACCTGGCCGAGACGGTTGCCGGTGAGGCGCAGCGCGAGGGCGGTGGACCGGGCGCCGTCCGGGGCGGCCTGGACGACCGTCGTCATCGACAGCGGCTGCCCGACGCCGAGGCAGAACCCGAGCACCGCGAGGATCACACCCAGCGCCCGGACCGGCGCCGGGAGCGCGATCCCGGCGCACAGCAGGGCCGCCAGCAGACAGGTCACGGTGAGCAGCCGTGTCCGGCCCAGCAGCCGCAGCAGCGGGGTGAGCACCAGTCGGCAGGCTATGGAGGCCGCCGCGCGGACGCTGAGCAGAACGCCGACGACCGACGGTGCGATGCCCCGGTGTTCGCCGACCACCGGCAGATAGGCGGTGAGGATGTCGGTCGCGGACAGCACGGAGAGGCTGATGAGGATGCCGGCGGGAACGCCCCGCGTGTGCAGGATGCGGCCGACGGGAACGCGGTCGCCTTGTCCCGTACGGGACTTGGGCGTCGTCTCGCGGTGCTCGATGCGCCACAGCGAGGTGAACGCGACCGCGCAGCCCGCGCCCGCGACGAGCAGGGCGAGCGCGCTGCCGCCCGCCATGTCGTCACCGCCGATCAGCGCTCCGGCCGCGATCGGGCCGACCAGCTGGCCCAGCGAGGCGCCGATGGTGAAGTGGCCGAAGTTGCGGTCCTGTTCGTGCGGTGCGGACTGGCGGGCGACGAGCGACTGCGAGCCGATGACGAAGCACAGGTGGCCGAGGCCCATCACCCCGCTCCACAGGGCCATCGCCCACAGGGAGCCCGCGAGCCCGCTCAGCACGCAGCCGCCGGAGATGAGGACCACGCCGACGGGCAGCAGCGGTGCGCAGCGGCCGTGGTCCGTGCGGCGGCCGAGCGGTACGGCGGCGAAGAGCGGCAGCAGCGCGTACACGCCCGCGATGACGCCGACCGCCCGCTCGTCCGCGCCAAGGGCGAGGGCCCGGTAGGAGACGGCGGGCCGGGCCATCGACACCGCCCCCTGCGCGAAGCCGAAGGCGATGACGAGACGGAGCAGCCAGCCGCGGTTCCTGCCGGGCCTCACACGTTCCTCCAGTTTTTCGGCGGGCGGGTCAGATGATCCCGAACAGCAGACCCGCGCCGAGGATCACCAGGCAGGTGAGCGCCGCCCACTTCACCACGAACCTCGTGTGGTCGCCGAACTCGACCTTCGCCATGCCGACGAGGACGTAGACGGCCGGGACCAGCGGGCTCGACATGTGCAGGGGCTGGCCGACGAGCGAGGCGCGGGCCATCTCCAGCGGCGTGACACCGTGGGCGGCGCCGGCCTCGGCGAGGACCGGCAGGACGCCGAAGTAGAAGCCGTCGTTCGACATGAAGTAGGTGAGCGGGAGGCTCAGGACGCCGGTGACCAGCGCCATGTGGGGGCCCATGCCCTCGGGGATGACGCCCACCATCCACTTGGCCATGTGCTCGACCATGCCGGTGCCCTGGAGGACGCCGGTGAAGACGGCGGCGGCGAAGACCATGCCGGAGACGTTGAGGACGTTGTCGGCGTGGGCGGCCAGCCGGGCCCTCTGGTCCGGGATGTGCGGGAAGTTGACGGTGAGGGCGAGCGCGGCGCCGAGCAGGAACAGCACCGGGATCGGCAGCCACTCCATGATCATGGCGGTGAGCAGCGTGACCGTGAGCAGCGCGTTGAACCAGTACAGCTTGGGGCGCAGGGTGGCCCGGTTCGGGTCGAGGCCCTGGAAGCCGTCGTCGGACTCGTCGTCGTCGCCGAGGGCGGCGGCAGCGCCGGAACCAGCGGCCGGGGCGGCGCCCTTGTCGGTGCCGGAGCCGCCGGCGCCCACGAGAACGGTCTCCGTCTGCGCGACCTTCTCCCGGACGTTCTCCTCGACCAGCACCTCGTCCAGCGTCAGCACGCCGAGCCGGGTGCGCTCGCGGCGGCCGAGGACGTAGGAGAGGACGAAGACGAAGAGCAGGCCCACGGCCAGGGCCGGGATCATCGGCACGAAGATCTCGCTGGCGTCCAGCTTCAGCGCGGTGGCGGCGCGGGCGGTCGGGCCGCCCCAAGGCAGCGTGTTCATCACGCCGTTGGCCATGGCGGCGACGCCCGTCATCACGACCAGGCTCATCTTCAGGCGCTTGTACAGCGGGTACATCGCCGAGACGGTGATCATGAAGGTGGTGGAGCCGTCGCCGTCGAGGGAGACGATCGCGGCGAGCAGTGCCGTGCCGACGACGATGCGGAGCGGGTCGGCCTTGCAGAACTTCAGAATGCCCCGAACGATCGGGTCGAAGAGGCCGACATCGATCATCACACCGAAGTAGACGATCGCGAACATGAGCATCGCCGCCGTCGGGGCGAGGCTGCTGACGCCGTCGATGACGTAGTCACCGAGTTTGGCGCCCTTCCCGACGAAGACGCAGAACAGTGCCGGGATCAGCACGAGCGCCGCGATCGGCGACATCTTCTTCAGCATGATCAGGACCAGGAAGGTCGCGATCATGGCGAAGCCGAGGATGGTCAACATGAGTGGATACCTAACGTTCGCCCTTGAACATCCCACCTGGGGGTCGGCGGTGGGTTGACGTTAGGTCCGTTCAAACGGTGTTAACAAGACGTTGACGTGCGAGCAATAAGCGCAAAACTCCAGGTCACGGCTTTACTCAGGTCAGCGCCGCGAGATTTTCGGCCACCGGGGCGAGTTCGACGGGCACCCCGTTGAGGACCGCGTTGCCCGACAGGGGGTCCAGCAGACTGCCGTCGAGGAGCTGGTTGACGTTGACGCCGGGGTCGGCGGCGGCGTGGCTCAGGCGGGTGCCTGGACGATCGTGGCCCCAGCCGTGCGGCAGGCTGACGACGCCCCGGCGCACGCTGTCGGTGACCTCGGCGGGCGCGACCACCTCTCCCCCGGCGCCCTTCACCCGCACCGGGGAACCGTCCCGCACGCCCAGCCGCTCGGCGTCCTCGGGGTGGATGTGCAGGGTGCACCGGTTGGTGCCGCCGGTGAGGGCGGGGACGTTGTGCATCCAGCTGTTGTTGGACCGCAGATGCCGCCGCCCGACGAGGACGAGCCCGTCCGGCCGCCGCAGCAGTCCCTCCCGCAGGCGCGGGAGATCGTCGACGATCGGCTGCGGGAGCAGCTCGATCCGCCCGCTGCGCGTCTTCAGCGGCTGCGGCAGCCGGGGCTCCAGCGGTCCGAGGTCGATGCCGTGCGGGTGGTCCAGCAGCCTGGCGAGGCTCAGGCCGTCCGGGCGGGCGCCGAAGCCGTCGCCGTAGGGGCCGAGGCGCAGCATCATGTCGAGGCGTCGCTCGGGGCCGGTGTCGCCGGTGAGCTGTGCCGCGAGTTCGCGCGGGTCGCGACCGTGCACGGGCGAGTGCGGTTCCTCGACCGCCTTGCCGAGGGTCTGGCCGATGACCAGGTCGTCGACGGCGGACGGGTCGGCGCCGTGCATCCCGGTGGCGGCCAGGGTCAGCCGGGCGAGGATCTCGGTCTCGGCCATCCGGCCGGCCTCCAGCGGGACGGCCGGGCGGTTGTAGCGGACCTGGTTGCGGACGGCGAGGGTGTTGAAGGCGAAGTCGTGGTGCGGGGTCTGCGAGGGCGGCGGCGGCGGCAGGACGACGTCGGCGTGGCGCGAGGTCTCGTTCAGGTACGGGTCGACGCTGACCATGAAGTCGAGGGTGCCGAGCGCCTTGTCGAGCCGGTCGCCGTCCGGGGCGGACAGGACGGGGTTGGCGGCGACCATGACGAGCGCGCGGATCGGCTCGCCCTCCTCGGTCGCGGTGTCGATCTCCTCGGCGAGCGCGGACAGCGGCAACTCGCCCTTCGCCTCGGGGTGCCCGCTCACCCGGGAGCGCCAGCGCGCGAGCTGGAAACCATGGCCGGGCCCGGCGGGGCGGGGGGTGCGGTCGGTGGCGGCCCGCGGGAAGAGCGCGCCGCCGGTCCGGTCCAGGTTGCCGGTGAGGATGTTGAGGACGTCGACGAGCCAGCTGGCGAGCGTGCCGTACGGGACCGTGCAACTGCCGATGCGGCCGTAGACCGCGGCGGTGGGGGCCGCGGCGAGTTCGCGGGCGAGTTCGCGGATGAGCGGGGCGTCCACGTCACAGGCGGGCGCGACCGCTTCGGGAGTGAAGTCCCGTACGGCTTCGGCGAGTTCGTCGAGGCCCTCGAGGTGCGGGGCCAACTCGCCGGGATCGACGAGGAGTTCCTCGAACAGCACCTGTGTCATGGCGGCGAGGAGCAGCGCGTCCGCGCCCGGCCGGATCTCGATGTGCCGGTCGGCGAGCTTCGCGGTGCGGGTGCGGCGCGGGTCGATGACGGTGAGGGTGCCGCCGCGGGCCTTGAGCGCCTTGAGCTTGCCGGGGAAGTCGGGGGCGGTGCACAGACTCCCGTTGGATTCCAGGGGGTTGGCACCGATGAGCAGGAGGTGGTCGGTGTGGTCGAGGTCCGGCACCGGGATCGCGTTGGCGTCGCCGAAGAGCAGTCCGCTGGAGACGTGCTTGGGCATCTGGTCGACCGTCGAGGCGGTGAAGAGGCTGCGGGTGCCGAGGCCTGCGATCAGGACGGGCGGATACAGCGCGCCGGCCATGGTGTGGACGTTGGGGTTGCCGAGGACGACACCGACGGAGTTCGCCCCGTACCGCTCGACCACCGGCCGGATCCCGGCGGCCACGGCGTCGAAGGCCTCCTCCCAGGTGGCCTCGCGCAGCTCCCCGTCCCTTCGCACAAGGGGTGTCCCGAGCCGGTCGGGGTCGCCGTCGACGGCACCGAAGGAGGCTCCCTTGGGGCAGATGAAGCCCTTGCTGAAGACGTCCTCCCGGTCGCCGCGGGCGCCGGTGACCTTGGTCCCCTCGATGGTGAGGGTCAGCCCGCAGGTGGCCTCGCACAGGGGGCAGATTCGCAGGGCGGTGCGGGACAAGGGTCCTCCTGGGGGCGGCGGCATTGCCTTCTCCGGGTGAGCATACCGACCGGTATGAACAATGGGGAGGGGTTGGCCGCGACCGTCAGTCCAGTGTGCGCGCCAGATACGCCCGCAGCAGCTCCCGCGTCTCGTCGATCACCTTCGCGTCACCCTCCGGGTCCACCCGGAAGGCCAGCTGGACGAGGGTGTCCGCGGTCTCCACCGCGATCAGGAAGGTGCGCCGCAGGTCGTCGTCCACCTCGCGGACGAGGTAGTCGGAGAGCAGGCCGGTGAGGCGGTCGGCGACGCGGTGGTTGGGTTCGGCGTGCCGGGCGCCGACCGGGATCTGGTTGCCGAAGTCGACGAGGGAGAAGCCGGGCGCGGTGCGCTTCATGGCCAGGTACTCGTCCAGCACGGCGTCCATGGCGGCCCGCCAGTCTCCCCGCCCGGCCCCCTCCAGCCGCTCGGTGACACGCTCGGAGTAGCGCTCCAGGTTGCGCTGCGCGAGCGCGTCGGCCATCTGCCGCTTGTTGCCGAAGAAGCGGTAGACGGAGCCGATGGGGACACCGGCGCGCTCGGCGACCGCGCGGGTGCTCAGGGCGTCGTAGCCGACCTCGTCCAGCAGGTCGGCGCAGGCGTCGAGGATTCTGGTCAGCCGTTCGGCGCTGCGCCGCTGTACGGGCGCGCGACGGAGCGATGTCGCTTGGGGCACGGACTTCATGATGCCTTTCCGCCGCGGCCGGGTGAACCTCGCCTCCGAGTACGGAGAAAGATGCCTGTTGCACTCACGGCGACGGTGATCCGGTCGGGGACGCGGCGGGCGATGGCTCCGACTCCGTGACGTCCGCCGTGGCCTGCACCGGCTTGCCGTCCACCGCCCACACCGTGCCGTCGTCCGCGTACAGGCGGGCGGTGACCTCGTGGGTGCCGTGCGGGAGGAAGCCGGCCGGGATGCGGTACGCGGGGCCGCGCAGGTCGGCGACCTGCCGGTCGTCGACGTAGAGCCGGGCGATGCCGCGGCCGGTGACCGCCTTCTGCGCCGCCCCCGCCGCCGAGAACCGGAAATTGGCCAGCTTCAGCCGTACGTCCCAGCCGCCGTCGGTGTCCGGCTGGACCTCCACGCCGACCTCGGGCGCCCCCTTCTTCGCCACCTCGCGGTAGTGGCGCCCGTCGTCGTCCGTGTGGTCCAGAACCTTGCCCACGGGCGAGGGCGACGCCACGGTCCCCTGTTCCCGCGCACCACTGGAGCCGCAGCCCGCGGATCCGGTCAGCAACAGGACACAGACCGCGAGCGCGGCGGGGAGGGCTCGCGTCCACGACATGCTCCGGACACTAGAGCACCGGTCCGACGCGCGGGATCCCCCTGGAGTCTGGTTCCGGCCGTGCCGTGATCGTCCTCCGAGAGGAGGACGGACCCCCCTCTTGCATCCATGGAAACGCAATCCTACGGTGATGCATAGGAATCAGCGGGCAAGGGAGCCACGATGAGCAGCGGGGACGCACGCAAGACGGCCGAGGGGCTGACCTACCTCTCCGGGTTCGGCAACGAGCACGCCTCCGAGGCCGTCCCGGGCGCCCTGCCCGAGGGCCGCAACTCGCCGCAGCGCGCCCCCCTCGGCCTGTACGCGGAGCAGCTCAGCGGTACGGCGTTCACCGAGCCGCGCGCCCACAACCGCCGCTCGTGGCTGTACCGGATCCGCCCGTCGGCCGCGCACCCGGCGTTCACCCGCGTCGGTGACGGCGGGCTGCGCACCGGCCCCTTCACGCAGACGGTCCCCGACCCCAACCGGCTGCGCTGGAACCCCCTGCCCGAGCCGCCCGCCGGCACGGACTTCCTGGCCGGCCTGTGGACCCTCGGCGGCAACGGCGACGCCACCCAGCGCACCGGCATGGCCGTGCACCTGTACCACGCGAACGCCTCGATGGACCGCGTCTTCAGCGACGCCGACGGCGAGCTGCTGATCGTCCCCGAGCGGGGCGGGCTGCTGCTGCGCACGGAGTTCGGGCTGCTGCACGCCGAGCCCGGCGAGGTGGCGCTGATCCCGCGCGGGGTCCGCTTCCGCGTCGACCTCCTGGACGCCTCGGCCCGCGGCTACGTCTGCGAGAACTACGGCGCCCCGTTCCGCCTCCCCGACCTCGGCCCGATCGGCGCCAACGGACTCGCGAACGCCCGCGACTTCCGGGCGCCCGCCGCCGCGTACGAGGACGTCGAGGGCCCGGTGGAGGTCGTCAACAAGTTCTGCGGCCACCTCTGGGGCGCGACCTACGGCCACTCCCCGCTCGACGTCGTCGCCTGGCACGGCAACCATGTGCCGTACGTCTACGACCTGCGGCGCTTCAACGTCATCGGGTCCATCTCCCACGACCACCCCGACCCGTCGATCTTCACGGTGCTGACGTCGCCGTCCGACACCCCCGGGCCGGCCGGCGTGGACTTCGTGGTCTTCGCCCCGCGCTGGCTGGTCGGCGAGGACACCTTCCGGCCGCCGTACTTCCACCGGAACGTGATGAGCGAGTACATGGGCCTGATCGAGGGCGCGTACGACGCCAAAGCGGAGGGCTTCGTGCCGGGCGGTGGTTCGCTGCACAACATGATGTCGGCGCACGGCCCGGACCGGGAGACGTTCGACCGGGCGAGCGCCGCCGAGCTGAGGCCGCAGAAGATCGACGACGGGCTGGCGTTCATGTTCGAGACGCGCTGGCCGCTCGCCCTCACCCCGCAGGCGGCCCGGGCCGACCATCTGCAAGAGCGCTACGACGACGTGTGGCAGGGCCTCGAACGCCACTTCCGTCCGTCCGGCGGAACATTGCACTGAACGTTGCCGACCGGTACGGATAGCCCGTGACCTCCTTCGCCCCGGACTCGATCGTCCTCACCCGCAAGCTGCCGCTCTGGTACCAGGTGTCGCAGTCGCTGCGCGCCTCGATACTGGGCCGCTCGCCCAGGGACCCGCTCCGGCTGCCCACCGAGGAGCAGTTGGCGGGGCACTACGGGGTGAGCGTGCTGACCATGCGGCAGGCGCTGAAGGAACTGGAGGACGAGGGGCTGATCACCCGGCACCGGCGGCGCGGCACGTTCATCGCGCCGACCGCGCGGCGGAGCGCCCCGGTCCGGCTCCTCGGCTCGGTCGACGCGATCGTGGCCCAGCAGTCCGGCATGGCGACGGAGCTCCTCGACCACGGCCGCACGGCCGTCCCCGCCGAGGTCGCCGAGCACTTCCCGGACCTCGCCGAGGTGGCGACGTACCACCGCCTCAGAAGCGACGAGACGACGGGCGAGCCCACCAACCACGCCCGCAACTACGTCCGTCCCGAACTGGCCGCCCGTATCGACCCCGACGACCTGGTCCGCTGGCCCATGACCAAGGTGCTGCGGGACGTCGTGGGCGCGGACATCGGCCGGATCACCGACACGGTCGAGGCCCGGCTGGCGGACCCGGAGACCGCCCGGCTGCTCCGGGTCCCGCTGCTGAGCCCGATCCTGCACTACACGGGCGTCACCTACGACACGGCCGGACGGGTCCTCGACGCGGCCGTCATCCACTACCGGGGTGACCGTTTCTCCTTCACGGTCACGCTCGACGCGACGTGACCCGCCGCCGGTGAGCCTCGTACCATGCCACGCGTGACGCACGACGACGCTCCGCCGCTGGCGGACCTCATGCCGTGGTCCGTCGCACCGCCGCGGCTCGGCCGGAGGTGGCCGGCGGCGCCCCACCCGGCTTCCCTCAAGGCCCGCTGGGAGGCCCTGGTGAAGGCCGAGGGCCGAGACCGCGAGGCCCTGTTCGAGCCGACCCGGGCCCGCACCCTGCACACGGCCGTCGGACGGCTCCCCGGCCGGGCGGACGGCGGCACGGAGAGACTCGTCCGCGCCTCGGGCCCCTGCCCGGAGCCCGTACGGGTCCTGGCGGCGCCCTTCGACGAGCAGTGGCTCATCCCCGACCACCGGCTGATCGACGCGGCCCGCCCGGAGTTGTGGCGGGTGGCGGACGAGGCGCAGGTGTTCGTGGTGGAGACGCCCCAGGCGCCCAAGTGGCCGCTTCTCGCGACCTCCCTGTTCCCCCTCCTGCGCCCGGGCCGCATCCGCCCGCTGTACCGGCGTCCGGGCGGCAAGGAGCCGAACCTGGCGCCCGGCCTGCTGGACCAGCTCGGCCGGCTGGGCCACTCCCCCGATCCGGTGGACTTCCTGGCGTGGACCCTGACCGCCGTCCGCCCCGATCTCACCGTCCCTCTCACCCGGGATCCCGAACGCTGGGCGCGCGGTGTCGAGTCGGGGCACCGCGCGCTGTGGCTGCTGCGGCGGGACGGCGAGCGCCCCAAGCTGCCCGGCGGCCGCCGCCCCTACGTCCGCGCCCCGCTCCCGGCCGGCCCCCTCAGCCTGCGCTACGACCGCGACGAGGAGACCCTGCACCTGGACGAGGGCCGTGTCTCCCCCGTTCCGCCCGAGGCCTGGGACTTCGAGGCGGACGCGGGCGGCCGGGTCCTGGAGCGGTGGTTCGCGGCGCGGACCGCGGAGGAAGCCGGGCCGGGAACCCTGGCCGCGATCCGCCCGGCGGCCTGGCAGCAGTCGTGGACCTCCGAACTCCTGGAGCTCATCACGGTGTTGACGCTGCTGGCGGAAGTCGGCGCGCGGCGGGAGGAGTTGAAGGTGACGGACACGGACGCGGTCACGGCGGCGGAGCTGCGCGCGGTGGGCGTACTGCCGGTCCCTGACTCGGCACGCCGCCCGGCGACGGTCCTGGACCACCACGAGGAGGGCCCGGAGGGCCAGTTCGCACTGATCTAGTGCCGTTGCAGGCAACGTTCGCCCGTGAAGGAGCGGCGTCCGGTGCGTGCTCTGGGGGTCCCCCCGGCCGAAGGCTGGGGGAGTGCCGGCCGAAGGCCCTCGTACTGGACGTACGTGGGTCTTCGGCCGGTGCGGCGAATGGGGGCACCTCCCACGCCTTTGAGGGAGTGTGCCGGGCGTCGCGACCGGGCGAACGTCGCCTGTCACAGCACTAGCATCCACCCCATGGACCCCATGGACCAGCTCCCGTCGCCGCTGCCGCCGCCTCTGCCGCTGCCCTTGGAGGGCGTCACCGTCGTCGCCGTCGAGCAGGCCGTCGCGGCGCCGTTCGCCACCCGGCAGCTCGCCGACCTCGGCGCCCGGGTGATCAAGGTCGAGCGGATCGACGGCGGTGACTTCGCGCGCGGCTACGACACCGCCGCCGGCGGCCTCGCCTCGCACTTCGTGTGGTGCAACCGGGGAAAGGAGTCCCTCGCACTCGACCTCAAGGACCCGCGGGGCCTGGACGTCGTACGGCGGCTGATCGCCGACGCGGACGTGTTCGTGCAGAACCTCGCGCAGGGGGCGGCGGCCCGGCTCGGTCTGGACGCGGCCACCCTCTGCGCGGCGCACCCGCGGCTGGTCGCCGTGGACATCTCCGGGTACGGGGCGAGCGGACCGTACGCGGACAAGCGGGCGTACGACATGCTCGTGCAGTGCGAGGCGGGGCTGGTGTCGGTGACCGGGACGCCCGAGCAGCCGGTGAAGGCGGGGATCCCCGCGGCGGACATCGCGGCGGCCATGTACGCCTTCTCGGGCGTCCTGGCGGCGCTGGTGCGGCGGGGCGCGACCGGGCGGGGCGGGCCGGTGGAGGTGTCGATGCTGGACGCGCTCGCGGAGTGGATGGGGCATCCGCTGCACCACGCCATGCACGGGGGCACTCCCCCGGCCCGCACCGGTCTCGCGCATGCCGTGATCGCGCCCTATGACGCCTACTTCACCGCCGACGGCGGGCGGGTGCTGTTGTCCGTGCAGAACGACCGGGAGTGGCGGCGGCTGGCCGAACAGGTCGTCGGACGGCCCGAGCTGGGGACGGATCCGTCGTATGCGACGAACGCGGCACGGGTGACGAACCGGGAGCGTACGGACGCGCTGGTGGCGAAGGCGCTGGGCGCGCTGCGCACCGACGAGGCGTTGGCGCGGCTCGAGGGCGCGGGGATCGCGTGCGCACGCCTGAGGGATCTGCACGAGGTGGCGGAGCATCCGCAGCTGGCGGCCCGTGAGCGGTGGCGGGAGGTGGGGACGCCGGTCGGGCCGTTGCGGGCGCTGCTGCCCCCGATCACGCTGCCGGGCGGGGAGGAGGCACGCATGGGGGACGTGCCCGCGCTCGGGGAGCACACCGAAGCTTTGCTGCGTGCCATGGGGATGACGGACGAGGAGATCGCAGCGCTGCGCCGGGACGGTGTGGCCGCCTGAGCGCGGGACTCAGTACGTGAGGACGCGCCGGCCGGTCAGTGCCTGTTGCCGCCGAACAGCGAGCGGCGCAGTCGGCGCAGGGGCGCGAAGAGCGAGACACGGCTCACCCGTGCCCGTGTCGTCTTGGAGCCACGGTCGCGCACGGGCTCACGTGCGGTCAGCTCCCGCATGAGCGAGGTCGCCTCGACCGTCTCCCGCTGCGGTATGGCGGGACCCGCCAGCACCGAGAGATGGCGGTCCAGGCGCGAACTGGTCGCGCTGCTCCCGCAGGTGATCGCAGGAACCCTCGCCCTGCTGTGCATCGTTATCTGTTCCATGTCACTCCCCACCCGTACGAGTCCACCCGGCCCGGGCAGGGTAACCCTATCGCCCCGTCGCGGCACACAGGTATCGAGCTCACAGGATTCACCTTCCCCGTAAGGGTGTTGACGACCCCTCTTCGATCACTCTCCGAATCCGACCGATTTCAGGGTGAGTTGGACAACCGGCTGCGTGGTGGGCTGCGCTGATCCACCGTCGGGCTCGACGGTCACAGCGAGTGATGTCGCCGCCTTGTCGAGACCGGTGGCGACCAAGGGCGTGTCTCCTTCGAAGAGCCCGAGGGAGCGTGGTTGCGCGCCCGGGCGCATGAGCCACAGCTGATGCACCTGCCCGGCGGACAAGCCCCCGTATCCGCTCAAGGTGACGACCGCCTGCCCCTCCGAAGCGGAAGCGATCACTCCGATACTGCGGCCCTCTGCGTCCTTGCCGGTGCTCGCCCGCGCGTCCGGAGCTGCGAGAACGTGGGCGATCTCACGTGACTGGGCGCGCTCGGCGTTCAGCTGGTCCTGGGTGCGTCCTGCCTGGACGGCGAAGAGCGAGGCGACCACGAGGGCCGCGGCGGCGGTGGCCGTGGCGAACGGCACGAACAGCGGGCGGCGCGCACGGGGCGTACGGGAGCGTCCGGGCGGCGGCTGCGTGCCCCAGACATGCGGGGGCAGTTGAGTCGCGTGCTCCCGCGCCGGCGCACGCGAGGGCTCCTGCGGAGTTCTCTGGACGGCGGCCAGCACCCGGTTGCGCATCGCGGCCGGCGGCGGGGCGGCCTGCGACCAGGCGAGCCGGACGGCGTCCTCGGCCAGCGCCCGCACCTCGGCGGAGCAACGGTCGCAGTCCTTCAGATGCTTCTCGAAACGGCGGCGCTCGTCGGCCTCGAGGGCGTCGAGCGCGTAGGGAGCGGCCAGCGAGTGCAGGTCCTCGCGGCGGAACAGGCCGAGCACACTCATGCGGCACCTCCCAGGCAGTCGCGCAGCCGCGTGAGCCCGTCACGCATCCGTGTCTTCACCGTGCCGAGCGGCAGCGAGAGCCGGTCGGCCACCTCACGGTACGTGTAGCCGTCGTAGTAGGCGAGGGTGACGGACTGCCGCTGGAGCGCCGTCAGCCGGTCCAGGCAGCGGCGGACCAACTGGCGTTCCAGGCCCGCCTCGACCTCCTCCGCCACCTGGTCGAAGGCGGGGTCGTGGTAGCGCTGGGCCTCGCGCTGCTCGCGGTCGACGGCCGCGCGGGCACTGCGTACCCGGTCGACGGCGCGGCGGTGGGCGAGGGTGAGGATCCAGGAGAGGGCGCTGCCGCGGCTGGGGTCGAAGCGGCGGGCCGAGCGCCAGGCCTCCAGGAGCACCTCCTGGGCGACCTCCTCCGACTGCGCGGGATCCCTGACGACCCGGCGCACGAGCCCGAACACCGGCCCGGACACCAGTCCGTAGAGCTGTTCGAATGCGTGCTGGTCGCCTCGCGCCACGAGCACCAGAAGCTCGTCCGCCTCCATACGGTCCCCCTCCCTGCGGCCACCACACCCGGGCCGCCCCGTCACACCAGGCATTCGCAACGAACACACCTCCGGATGGGTGGTACGGATCAGCGGGCCGGAAACGCGGGTGAGCAGAAAATAAAAAGTTTTTTGGATTCGACCAATCCGAACCCACCCTCCGCTCCGTATCACTGTCCGTCAGGCAAGTTGGCACAGAGGACGGACGGCATGACAGCTATCTCGCGGAGCGGCAACGGACGCAGGAGCGTCGCGACCCTCATATGCGGTGCGTTGGCCGCCGGGGGGCTCGCAGCCGCCGGCGCCGCCACGCTGGCCCCGGGGGCGGCCTACGCCTCCAGCCACCGTGAGGCCCCTCTCATCTCGGGGACCCCGCAGTACGACAACACGGACGTGTACGCCTTCGTCAGCCCGGACCACCCGGACACGACGACGATCGTCGCGAACTGGATCCCGTTCGAGGAGCCGGCCGGCGGCCCGAACTTCTTCCCGTTCGCCGAGGACGCCCAGTACGACCTGAAGATCGACAACAACGGTGACGCGAAGGAGGACCTGACCTTCCGCTACACCTTCAAGACCCACACGAAGAACAAGAAGACGTTCCTCTACAACACCGGCGTGGTCGAGAGCCTGGACGACCCCGACCTGAACATCACGCAGACGTACGACCTCGAACTGATCAAGTCGAAGAAGGGGAAGGTCGAGCACAAGACGAAGCTCGCGGACGACGTGCCGGTGGCGCCGTCGAACGTGGGCAAGGCGTCGATGCCGCACTACTCGATGCTGCGCGACCACGCGATCTACAAGCTCCCCAACGGCGCCAAGACCTTCGCGGGCCAGGCCGACGACCCGTTCTTCCTGGACCTGCGCGTCTTCGACCTGCTGTACGGCGGCGACCTCTCCGAGGTCGGCAACGACACGCTCAAGGGCTACAACGTCAACTCGATCGCCCTGCAGGTCCCGACGGACATGATCGCCGAGTCCAAGCACCAGCCGATCGTCGGTGTCTGGTCGACCACCCAGCGCGAGAACGCCGAGGGCTACTACACGCAGGTCTCCCGCCTGGGCAGCCCGCTGGTCAACGAGGTCGTCAACCCGATCAAGGACAAGGACAAGTTCAACGCGTCCGAGCCCAAGGACGACGGCCAGTTCCTGAAGAACGTCACCAACCCCGAGCTGCCGAAGCTCATCGAGGCGATCTACAAGATCAAGGCGCCGGCCGAGCCGCGCAACGACCTCGTCGACGTGTTCCTCAAGGGCGTCAAGGGCCTCAACCAGCCGCCGTACGTGACGCCTTCGGAGGAACTGCGCCTCAACACCTCCATCAAGCCCACCGCCAGCCCCAAGCGGCTCGGTGTCCTCGACGGTGACAACGCGGGCTTCCCGAACGGCCGCCGCCTCACCGACGACGTGATCGACGCCTCGCTCCAGGTCGTCGAGGGTGAGCTGGTCGGTTCCAAGAACGACCTCGGCGACGCGGTCGACAAGAACGACAAGGACTTCGAGAAGTCCTTCCCGTACGTCGCCCTGCCGACCGAGGGTTCGCGCGGCGCGACCGCCAAGAGCGGCGCCGACGTCCGCAGCCAGCTCGGTGACGCCCTCACGGGCTCCGACGACAACACCGCGCTGATCGCGTCCTCCGCGGGCGCCGGCGCGGCGGGCATCCTCCTCATCGGCGGCGGCCTGATGTGGTGGCGCGGACGGCGGCGGGCCTACTAGGCCCTCCTGCTGAACGGGCCGGGGAGAATCCTGCGCTCCCCGGCCCACCCCACAGACTGGCGCGGCCCGCGTACTCATCCCCCACGGCGCGGGCCGCGCCACCCCCACGCGAGCAGGCTGATCCACCCCAGGCGACCTAGGAGAGGGCATGTCCCCGCGGACGAACGACGGCGAACCGGAGCGGCCCGAGCACCCGGCCCCCGCCCGACCGGCACCGGCTTCAGACCGACCGGTCCCGAACTCCGGGCAGGCGCCCGAGGATGCGTCCCTCGTGGACGACGCCGTCGTGGGCGACGTGGTCGAGGCGAAGCCCAGGGGCTCGGTCGCCGGGGACACCGAGCCGGAATCGGCCACCGGGGACGCGACTGCCGAGGACACGGCCGGCGGGGACGACCCGGCGCAGGCCGAAGCCGTCCAAGCCCCAGCGGGGACCGGTCCCACGGACACCGCGCCCGGGGACACCGCCCCCGACGGGGCCACCACCGTGGGCAGCCCGGCGGGGACGGAAGCCAACGACGCCTCGAAGGCCACGGGCCCCCGTACTCTCTCTGCCGACGCCGGAGCCGACGCCGGCGCCGGTGCGGATGCCGGCCTCGAGGGCGACGGCGGCGTCGAAGAGCGCGTGGCCGCCGTTCGTCGTGTGGGCGCCGCAGGCCGACGATGGCGGAGTGTCCAACTCGTAGCATGCGCCGCCATGTTGGCCGTCGCGCTCACCGCCGGGGCGATCGCGCTCGGGGCGGCGCGGGACGGGCAGGACGTGCCCGTGGCGACAGCCGCGGCGGTCTCCCCGGGGCTGCTCGCCAGCGGTGACCTCGACTCCAGCATCACTGCCCTCCAGGCCCATCTCCGCGTGCAGCCGAAGGACTTCGGCGGCTGGGCCACCCTCGGACTCGCCTACGTCGAGCAGGCCCGCACCAAGGGTGACCCCTCCCGCTACCCGCAGGCCGAGCAGGCCCTGAAGCGCTCCCTCTCCCTGCGCTCCGACAACGACCAGGCCCTCGCCGGCCGGGCCGCCCTCGCCGCCGCCCGGCACGACTTCGCGAACGCCCTGACCCTGGCCGACCAGGCGCTGAAGCAGAACCCCTACAACGAACGCGCCCTGTGCTCCCGTATCGACGCCCTCGTCGAACTCGGCCGCTACGACGACGCCGAGAAGGCCGTGCGGACGGCCGACGAACGGCGGCCCGGCGTACCGGTGTTCACCCGCTACGCCTACGTCCACGAGCTGCGCGGCGACGTCACCACCGCCCGCCGCGTCCTGGACCGGGCGCTCGCCGCTTCGACTTCCCCCGGCGACATCGCCTACGTCGCCTCGCAGCTCGGCCAACTGGCCTGGAACCAGGGCGACTACTCCACCGCCCTCACCCACTACGCCCGCGCCCTGGCCGCCGACGAGAACTACCTCCCCGCGCTGGAGGGCCGTGCCCGCGCCCAGGCGGCCGGCGGTCAACAGGCCGAGGCCATCAAGGGGTTGGAGCTCATCGTCACCCGCTATCCGCTCCCCGGCCCGCTGGTCGAGCTCGGTGAGCTGTACGAGGCCCGGGGCGGCGAGGGCGACACCGCGAAGGCCGAGGACCAGTACGCCCTGGTCGACGCGTGGACCGCCATCGCCCGCGCCAACGGCGTCAACGCCGACCTCGACACCGCGCTCGCCGCCGCCGACCACGGCGACAGGGCGACCGCCCTGCGCGCGGCCCGCGACGACTGGTCCCGCCGGCACACCGTGCACACGGCGGACGCCCTCGCCTGGGCCCTGCACGTCAACGGCAAGGACGCCGAGGCCCTCCCCTACGCCCGGCAGGCCACGGCCACCGGCTACCGCAACGCGTCCTTCCTCTATCACCGCGGTGTGATCGAGAAGGCCACCGGTCACCCCGCCGACGCCCGTACCCACCTCTCCGCCGCCCTGAAGCTGAACCCCGGCTTCTCCCCGCTGGGCGCCCGCGAGGCGCGTACGGCACTCAAGACGCTGGAGGCGAGCAAGTGATTTCCCGTCGTCTGCTCGCCTCCTGCGCGGCCGTGTTCACGGCCGGCTGCGCGCTCGTGCTGGTTCCTTCCGCCGGCGCGAGCGCGCACCCCCTCGGCAACTTCACCGTCAACCGCTACGACGGTCTCGTCGCCGCCCCCGGACAGCTCCGCGTCGACCATGTCGAGGACCTCGCCGAGATCCCCGCGACCCAGGCGAAGCCGGACATCGAACGGCTCGGGATGACCGAGTGGGCCCGGCAGCGGTGCGCGACGGCCGCGAGCGGCAGCAGGCTCACCGTCGACGGCGGTGCCGTCCCCCTCACGGCGGGCACGAGCAAGGCGGTCGTACGGCCAGGCCAGGCGGGGCTCGACACGCTGCGCGTCGAGTGCCGGCTGACGGCCCCGCTGCCCGACGCGTCCGACGGGGACACCATCACCCTCGGCTTCCACAGCGCGGGCGCCTCCAGCGGCCCCGGCTGGCGTGAGGTCACCGCCCGCGGCGACCGCATGACGCTCACCGGCTCCGACGTGCCGAAGAAGTCGGTCTCGGGCGAACTCACCAGCTATCCCAAGGAGTTGCTCTCCTCCCCGGCGGACACCTCGACCGCGTCCGTGAAGGTGCGGCCCGGGGGCGCGGCCCTCGTCGAGGAGAACCGGGACGCGCCGGCCGCGTCCGTGCTGCCGCGCGGCGCCGACCGCTGGACACGGGCCCTGGACAACCTGGTCGCCCGGCAGCACCTCACTTTCGGCTTCGCCGCGCTGGCCCTGGTGATCGCCGTCGGCCTCGGCGCGATGCACGCCGTCGCCCCGGGCCACGGCAAGACCATCATGGCCGCGACGGCTGCCGCCCGGGGCGGCAAGGCCCGGATGAAGGACGTCCTCCCGCTCGCCGCCTCCGTCACCATCACCCACACCCTGGGCGTCGTCGCCCTGGGCCTCCTCGTCACCGCCGGTTCGGCCGCGGCGCCCTCGGTGATCGCCTGGCTGGGCCTGGCGAGCGGCGCGCTGGTGCTCTTCGCGGGCGCGAGCCTCGCCCGACGGGCCTGGCGCAACCGTGGACCCGGTCACGGGCACGGGCACGGGCACGGACACGGACATGGGCACGATCACGGCCCCGGCCATGACCACGGCCATGACCATGGGCACACTCACAGCCACGCGCCTTCCGAACCCCCGGCCCGTCAACTCGCCCTCGTCGGCGCCCCCACCCCGCACACGCATGCCCATCAGAGCGCCGAGCCCGCCCAGGACCACGGTCATGACCCCGACCACGGCCACGATCACCACCACCACGAGCACGACCACGACCACGACCACCAGCACGGCCACACCCACACGCACACCCACGGCGGCCACACCCACACCCACGCCGTCGCCCCCACCCTCCGCGGCACGATCCTGCTCGGGTTCGCCGGAGGCATGGTCCCCAGTCCGTCCGCCGTGGTCGTGCTGGTCGGCGCGGCGGCGCTCGGGCAGGCCTGGTTCGGGCTGCTGCTCGTCGTCGCGTACGGCGTCGGGCTCGCGCTGACCCTCACCGCCGCCGGCTTCGCCGTCGTCAGGCTGGGTGCGGGGGCGACCCGCCTCATGGACCGGCAGCCGCGCTGGACCACCCACCCGGCCGTGACGCTGGTCCGCCGCAACATGCCCCTGTGGTCCGCGTTCCTCGTCGTCGCCCTCGGCGCCGGACTGGTGCTCAAGGGGGCCGCATCCGTCCTCGGCTGAGCTACGTTTGTGGAGTTGCGGAGGTTTTCGCCCGGATACGAAGAGCGGAATGGGGGCGCGGTGTCCGAAGAACCGGGCAGTGAACGTCTGATCGCGGGCCGCTACCGCCTGCTGACCCCGCTCGGCGAGGGCGGCATGGGGACGGTGTGGCGGGCCCATGACGAGGTGCTGCACCGTGAGGTCGCCGTCAAGGAGGTGCGCGCCCCGCACGGGCTGGCCGCCTCGGACGTCGAGCGGATGTACGCCCGGCTGGAGCGCGAGGCCTGGGCGGCGGCCCGGGTCGCGAACCGGAACGTCGTCACGGTGTACGACGTGGCCACTCAGGACGGGCGGCCGTGGATCGTCATGGAGATCGTGCGCGGGATCTCCCTCGCCGAGCTGCTGGACGCCGAGGGGCCTCTCGAACCGGCGCGGGCCGCGCACATCGGCGCCGAGGTGCTGTCCGCGCTGCGGGCCGCGCACGAGGCCGGGGTGCTGCACCGGGACGTCAAACCGGCGAACGTGCTGCTGTCGAACGACGACCGGGTGGTGCTCACCGACTTCGGCATCGCGACCGTCGAGGGCACTTCCGCGCTGACCATGACCGGCGAGGTCATCGGCTCCCCCGAGTTCCTCGCGCCGGAGCGCGCGCTGGGGCGTACGCCGGGGCCCGAGTCGGACCTGTGGTCGCTGGGCGTGCTGCTGTACGCGGCGGTCGAGGGCAACTCCCCCTTCCGGTACGACACTCCGCTGAGCACCGTGCGCGCGATCGTCGACGAGGAACTGCCGCCGCCGCGCCGGGCCGGGCCGCTCGCGCCCGTGATCGAGGGGCTGCTGCGCAAGGACCCGGCCGAGCGGCTGCCGGCCGACGTGGCCGAGCGGGACCTGCGGATCGTCGCGGCGGGCGGCGACCCGCGCGCGGACACGACCCGTACGACGCCACAGGCGCCGTACTCGCCGTACACGCCCTATCCGCCGACGGCCGCGACCCCCGCCGAGCCCCTGCGCCAGGAGCCGCCGGCTCCGACCCCGCCCCAGCCCTGGACGACGGCCCCGGCGACGACCGCCTCGACGGAGCCGGAACGCAACCGGCGCGCCGGTGTCGTCCTGGTCGCCGGTGTGGCCGCGCTGGCGCTGGCGGTCGCCGGGCTGACGTACGGACTGCTGAACCGCGACGACGGCAGCGGCGGCGGCACCGGTGGGGTCACCAACAGCGGTACGGAGATCCTGAGTTCGCCTCCGACACAGCCGGAGACGAGCGAAAGGACCAGCGAGCCGCCGAGTCCGAGCCCGAGCCCGAGCGAGAGCGAGAGCTCCGAGGCCCCGGCGCAGACCGTCGCGGTCACCGTCACCGGCGCGCACACGGACTACTCCGGTTCCTGTCCGCCGCCGGACGCCGACGCGCCGGCCTTCACGGCGACGATCACCGTGGGGCGGCTGCCCGCGACGGTGTCCTATCGCTGGGTGTCGAAGGAGGGTGAGCTCTCCGGGCAGACCTGGAAGACGCTCGACTTCCCGTCGGGCGGGGGCAAGTCCAAGCAGGACAAGGTGATCGTGTCGACGTACGCGGAGAGCGGGACGTACGAGAACGCGATCGGCGTCGAGGTGCGGAAGCCGGTGAAGGTGACGTCCGACTCGGTGCCGTTCTCGGTCACCTGCGAGACGGAGGCCCCGACCGACGGGACCTCCCCCTCCTCCTCGCCGTCCGAGTGACGGCTCAGGCCGCGCTGTTCAGGACCGGCAGGTAGCCACCCGACTGACCGGACGCGGTCGGGTGGTAGGACTCGCCGATGTTCAGCAGGCTGAGGCTGTGCAGCCAGGAGCTGCCGGAGCAGATCTCGTGGCCGGTGAACGGGGTGCGGACGTCGCCGAAGGTGAAGCCGTGGGCGGCGGCGCGCTCGGCGGTCGCGGCGTCGAGGTGGTCGGCCGCGTTGTTGATGGCGGAGCGCTTGGTCTCGGACAGGCCCAGGCAGACCGTGCCGAGCCGGTAGAAGCGGGGATAGCCGATGACGACCACGCGCGCGCCCGGCGCCTTCGCGCGGATCGTCGAGTAGACGGTGTCGAGTTTGCCGGGGAGTGTCGAGTCGACGTACGCCTTGGCGGTGTTGATGCGGTTCAGGCAGGTGCTGTCGGAGCTGGTGACGCAGGTCGTCATGACGTCGGCGAAGCCCGCGTCGTTGCCTCCGACGGTGACGGAGACGAGGCCGGTGGAGGAGTTCAGGCCGCCGAGCTGACTCGCCAGAACGTCATCCGTCCGGGCGCCCGAGCAGGCCGCGAAGGTGAACGAGGCGGGGGCGTGGGCGGCGTTCCAGAGGTACGGGTACGCCTTGGTGCTGCGCTTGCAGTCGCCGCTGGAGCTGATGTAGCTGCCCGCGCCGACGCCGGAGGAGTAGGAGTCGCCGAGCGCCACATAGCCGCCGGTCGCGGCGAGTTGGGACGCCTGTGCCGCCGTCGCCCCGGTGAGGGCGGCGCCGGCTGCGAGGAGGAGTGAGCTGACGAATACGACAAGTCGGGAACGTCTCATGGAACCTCCCTTTAGCAGGATCTCTGCCACAACCGTCGTAGCAACTACGCGTGTTGACGGGAAGTGTCCATGCCAAGACTTTCTGTGTCCTGACGCGATCGTTCACAACCTCTTTTCGCCCGCGATATTGCGTGCCCACATCAGGCTTGCCGACAGCCCCTCAACCCCCTTCTCCCTCAGGGCCGCACAACCGTTCCCGACGGGACGCACCATTCCGTAACGGTCAAACGAACAAAAAGGTGAGAGGCCTGCCAAGGGCTTGCCATCCGGGCTTACTCATCAATACCGTCATACTTCTCACTCGCATCGGACCGTCGGCAACGGCTCCAGGGGAGGGCTCAGGGACCGCGGCGGCATCCGGGGCGGGAGCGCGGTAGGGGGGTGCCGAGCTCGGTGACCGTACTGGTGACCGGGCCGTGCCGCGCAATCGGCTGCCGTCTTTCGCCGGTGGCCGGTCAGCTTTGCCAGCTCACCCGGTGTGCGCGGAGAGCGTTCCGCCATGACGTGCCGTACGGCCGTGGCCGTGCTGCCGTGGGTGGGAAACCAAACCCCCCTTTCGAACCGGACGTGAATTCCGGGCCGCCCAGGGGCGGGCGGCCCACCGGACGAGAGGGACCAGACTCATGAGTTCCGTTCTGCAGCCGGCGACCTCGGGCCAGGATTTCGAAGGCCCGTCGACCGTCGGCAAGTACCGGCCCATCTCCTCTCACCTGGCCATCGCGCCACCGGTGAGCGTGGTCATCCCCGCGATGAACGAGGCCGAGAACCTTCCGTACGTCTTCAAGACCCTGCCGGACTGGATCCACGAAGTGGTCCTGGTCGACGGCAACTCCACCGACGACACCGTCCAGGTCGCGCGTGAACTGTGGCCCGGCGTCAAGGTCGTCGGACAGCAGGGCCGGGGCAAGGGCGACGCCCTGATCACCGGCTTCGAGGCGTGCAGCGGCGACATCATCGTGATGGTCGACGCGGACGGCTCGGCCGACGGCAACGAGATCGTGTCGTACGTCTCGGCCCTCGTCTCCGGCGCGGACTTCGCCAAGGGCTCCCGCTTCGCCAACGGCGGCGGCACCGACGACATGACCTTCATCCGCATGCTGGGCAACCGGGTCCTGTGCGCCATCGTCAACCGCAAGTTCGGCGCCCGCTACACCGACCTGTGCTACGGCTACAACGCGTTCTGGCGGCACTGCCTGGACGAGATCGAGCTCGACTGCACCGGCTTCGAGATAGAGACCCTGATCAACATCCGGGTCGTCAAGGCCGGGCTGAAGGTCCAGGAGATCCCCAGCCACGAGTACCTGCGCATCCACGGCGTCAGCAACCTGCGCGCCGTCCGCGACGGGCTGCGGGTCCTGCGGGTGATCCTCAAGGAGCGGTCCAACCGGCGTGCGCTGCGCCGTCTGGCCCGCCGCTCGCCGATGCTCGACTCGGTCCGGGGAGAGGTGTCTTGAGCACGATCGACGTCTCCGTCGTCATCTGTGTGTACACCGAAAACCGCTGGGAGGACATCCTCGCGGCGGTCGCCTCGGTGCGGGCGCAGACCCACCCGGCCCTGGAGACCCTGCTCGTCGTCGACCACAACCCGACCCTCCTGGACCGGCTGAGAAGCGAGTACAAGGAGACCGACGAGGTACGGGTGCTGCCCAACGCGGGCCCCCGCGGTCTGTCGGCCGGCCGCAACACCGGCATCGCCGCCTCGCACGGCGAGGTCGTCGCCTTCCTCGACGACGACGCCGTCGCCGAACGGGACTGGCTGCGCCGGTTCGCCGACCCCTACTCCGACCCCCGGGTCCTCGCCGTGGGCGGCCGGGCGGTGCCCGTCTGGTCCTCCGGCCGGCGGCCCGACTGGTTCCCCGAGGAGTTCGACTGGGTGGTGGGCTGCTCGTACCGGGGCCTGCCGCCCGGCCGGGTCCGGGTACGCAACATCCTCGGCGGGAACGCCTCCTTCCGGCGCAGCGCGTTCGACTTCGTGGGCGGCTTCGCCACCGGCATCGGACGCGACGGCAGCAAACGCCCGATGGGCGGCGAGGAGACGGATCTGTGCATCCGGCTCAGCCACGCGAGACCCGACGCCATCCTGCTGATGGACGACCGCGCGGTGATCCACCACAAGGTGCCCGAAGGGCGCGAGCGCTTCGGGTACTTCCGCACGCGCGCCTACGCCGAGGGCCTGTCCAAGGCGCTCGTCGCCCGCAGCGTCGGCGCGGGCAAGGGGCTGGAGACCGAACGCCGGTACACCACCCGGGTGTTGCCGGCCGGTGTGGCCCGCGGACTGCGCGACCTGCTGCTGGGCCGGCCCGGCGGGGCCCGGCGGGCGGGCGCGATCGTCGCCGGGGTGCTGACCGCGGCCGGCGGGTACGTGGTCGGCAGCCTGCGGGCGCGGCGGGCGGGGACGACGTTCGCCGTGGTGCCGATCTCGCTGGACGACGTGGAGCGTGCCGCATGACGCCGGCGCGCGTACCGATCCTCATGTACCACGCGGTCGCCGCCGACCCCAGCGACGCCACCCGCACGCTCTCGGTCACGCCCGAGGCGTTCGCCGGACAGCTGGCGGTGATCGCGGACCGGGGTCTGACCCCGCTCACCACCGCCGACCTGGCGGCCCGCTGGCGGGACGGCCGACCGCTGCCGGACCGCCCGGTCCTGATCACCTTCGACGACGGTTACGAGGGCGTGCACCGGCACGCCCTCCCGGCCCTGGCCAAGCACGGTTTCCCGGCCACCCTGTTCGTCTCCACCGGCTGGATCCGGGGCGCCTACGACACCGGCGGCGGCCTGGACACCATGCTGGACTGGCGTCAGGTACGCCAACTGGCGGACTCGGGCGTCGAGATCGGCGGCCACAGCCACACCCATCCGCAGCTCGACCAGCTCGACGACGCGGCGCTGCGCGCCGAGCTGACCCGCTGCCGGGACATCGTCGCCGACGAACTGGGCGCCCTGCCCGTGTCGTTCGCCTACCCGTACGGCTACTCCAGCCGCCGGGTGCGGGCGGCGGTGCGCGGACACGGATTCGACCAGGCGCTCGCCGTGGGCAACTCCCTCGCCCGCCGCGCCCAGGGGCCGTACGCCCTGCGGCGGGTGACGGTACGGCGCACCACGGACACCGCGGAGTTCGAACGGCTGCTCGACGGCCGTGCGATCGGCCGTACGTTCGCCCGGGACCGGGCGCTGACCAAGGGGTACGCGGTGGTCCGGCGGACCCGGCAACTCCAGCGGCTGGTGTGAGAGGTGGCCCCGGCGGAGCCCGTCGGGGCCACCCACCAACGCTCGGACCTGTCGGCCGCACCCGACACACCCGACACACCCGACACACCGGACACACCACGCGCACTGCGGAAACCGGGTGCAGACGGGGCCCGTGTGCCGGATCATGGCCGCATGTCTGCCCAGCCACAGGACGCTCTGCCGATCCGGCTCAACGTCGACGACTCCGACTCCCCGTCCGATGTCGTCGACGCGCTGTTCCTCGGCCGCTTCGCGACGGGCGAGCAGCCGTACTCGCACGCCGCGAACATCGACCGCGTACGCTCCGGCGCGACCCTGCTGCCGCCGCAGGCCCGTGTGCTGCGCGTCGCCCGCGACGACGACCGCAGCGCCACCCTGGCCGAGGGGGACGGCTGGACGCTGCTGATCTCCCGCTGGAACCGCGGCGCCGACGTCACGGTCACCGCGACCACCGCCGAACTGGCCGCGAAGGTGCTCGACGAGGCCACCGACGGCGCGGCGGACGAACCCGAGCCCCAGCCGGAGAACGTGACCATGGGGTTCTGGTACGTCTCCCCGCGGCGTGGCCCGCACCGCACCACCCGCCAGATCTCCGCGGGCACCTGGGACGAGGTGCGCGCCAACTACACCGCACCCGTCGCCGAGGCGATGGACAGCCTGATGGGGACGACCCCGGAGAACATCGCGGGCCGGCTGCTCCTGCTGCACGGCCCGCCCGGCACCGGCAAGACCTCGGCGCTGCGCACGCTGGCCCGGTCCTGGCGGGAGTGGTGCCAGGTGGACTGCGTCCTGGACCCCGAACGACTGTTCTCCGACGTCGGCTATCTGATGGACATCGCGATCGGCGAGGAGGACGGCACGGGCAAGGGCCGCTGGCGGCTGCTGCTCCTGGAGGACTGCGACGAGCTGATCCGCGGCGAGGCCAAGCACACGGCGGGCCAGGCCCTGTCCCGGCTGCTGAACCTCACCGACGGTCTTCTCGGCCAGGGCCGCAACGTCCTGGTCGGCGTGACCACCAACGAGGACCTGGAGCGCCTGCACCCCGCCGTCGTCCGTCCCGGACGCTGCCTGGCCCGCATCGAGGTCGGCCCGCTGACCCAGCGGGAGGCCGTGGACTGGTTGGGCAGGGAGGCCGTCGGCGGGGAGGAAGCCGTCGGCCGCGAGGGCGCGACGCTGGCGGAGCTGTACGCACTGCGCCGGGGCACGTCCCCCACCTCGCTGCCGGAGCCTCGGGGGCGGTCGGACGCGGGGCTGTACCTCTAGAGGGCCTGTCTGCCAGGCGTCGCCGGGCAGGCGGGAATGGTCGGACAGGCCCCGGGGCGGGGACGGGTCCCAGGTGTTTTGATGGAGGTATGACGCTGCACGTCGGCACGTCGGGCTGGCAGTACAAGGACTGGAGGGGCGTCCTGTACCCGGCCGACGTGCCCGTGCGGCGGTGGCTGGAGGAGTACGCGGAGCGTTTCGCCACCGTCGAGATCAACAACGCCTTCTACCGGCTGCCGTCGCGGGAGACGTTCGCGTCCTGGGCCGGGCGCGTCCCGTCGGACTTCGTGGTCGCGGTCAAGGCGAGCCGCTATCTGACCCACATCAAGCGGCTGCGGGACCCCGAGGAGCCGGTGCACCGGCTGATGACCCACGCGGCCGGACTCGGCGCCCGCCTCGGCCCAATCCTCCTCCAGCTACCGCCGACGCTGCGGGCCGATGCCGGGCTGCTGGACGCCTGTCTGTCCTGCTTCCCGTCCGACGCCCGGGTGGCCGTCGAACCGCGCGACGCGTCGTGGTGGACGCCGGCCGTGCGGAAGGTGCTGGAAGCGCGAGGCGCGGCCCTGTGCTGGGCCGACGTACGGGCCCGCCCGTCCACCCCGCTGTGGCGGACCGCCGACTGGGGCTACGTCCGCTTCCACGAGGGCCGCGCCCAGCCGTGGCCGCGCTACGGTCAGCACGCCCTGGAGACCTGGGTCGACCGCGTCGCGACGACCTGGCAGGACGGGAACGACGTGTACGCGTACTTCAACAACGACCTGGGCGGCGCGGCGGTCGGGGACGCGGCACTGTTCGGCAGGACGGCGGAGCGGGCGGATCTGACGGTGACCCGCACTCCCCGCGCGCTCGCGGCGCGCGGCTGATCACGCCTGGTAGGCCGCCCGCAGGGCATCCCGCACGGCCGCCGACGCCTGCTCCTCGGTGAGCCCCAGCCGCCGCACCCGCTCGGCGTAGGCCTGCGCGGCGCCCGCCGCCTCCCGCTCCGCCGCCGAGCCCGCCGCGGCGACGAACGTGCCGTTGCGCCCCCGGGTCTCGATCACCCCGTCCGCCTCCAGCGCCCGGTACGCCTTGGCGACGGTGTTCGCGGCGAGGCCGAGCGACTCGGCCAGTCCCCGCACCGTCGGCAGCCGGTACCCGACCGGCAGCGCTCCCGACCGGGCCTGCCCGGCGATCTGCGCCCGCACCTGTTCGTACGGCGCGGCGCTCTCATCGATGTGGATCTTCAAGGTCACGCGCCGATTGTCCCGCACCCGCCGGAGAACGGGGGCACGGGCGGACGGTGAAAACGGGAGGCACACGGGCGCCGTCCGCCCGTAGCGTGCGCTCACATGACCGTCATCGTGCGCGATCTGCGCCCCGGCGCGCCTGCCGACATCGAGGGTTTCATCCAGGTCCGGCACCTCGCCCTGCCCTACGTGTTCTTCAGCCCGGCCTCCGTACTGCACGGCCTCTCCCGGTCCCACCCCGACGCCCACGCCCGCAGGCTGGTGGCGGTGGAGGACGGCGAGATCATCGGGACGGCCCAGGTGGGGCTCGCCCACGACAGCCCGGAACCCGGCCAGGGCTCGCTCAACGTGTACGTGGACCCGGCGCGCACCGGACGCGGCGCGGGCGCCCTGCTGGTCCGCGCGGCCGAGGAGCACCTGGCCGCGCACGGGGCGACGAGGCTGTTCAGCTGGGTCCTGGACGAGCCGGGCCACCGTGCCTTCGCCGAGCGCCGGGGCTACCGGGCGAGCCGCTGCGCCCACTTCCTCCGCCTGGACCTGGCCGGCACCACCCTGCCGCCGCTCCAGGACCCCCCGCCCGGCGTCGAGCTGCGCACGGCCGCCGACTTCGCCGACGACCCGCGCCCGCTGTTCGCCCTGGACGCGGAGGCGGGGTCGGACGAACCGGGCGACATCGACACCGAGTTCACGGACTACGAGGCCTGGGTCGACGAGTACTGGAAGCATCCCCACCTGAACCTGGACCTGACCTCGGTCGCCGTGGCCGAGGGCCGCCCCGTCGCCTTCAGCGTGGCCCACAGCCACGGAGCCGATCGCTACGGCACAGCCATGACCGGCACCGCCCGCGCCCACCGCGGCCGGGGCCTGGCCAAGCTCGCCAAGAACGACTCCCTGCACCGTGCCCGGGCCGCGGGGTACACGGAGGCGTACACGGGCAACGACGCGGACAACGGGCCGATGCTCGCGATCAACAAGTGGTTCGGTTACGAGATCTGCGCGACGGAGGTGCGGTATGTCCGCGAACTCGGCTGAACCGGTGCGGTCGGTGGACGTCGTCCTCGTCAAGGGCGGCCGGACGAAGATCCGTTACGCGGCCGAGCCGCTGTCCGACGACGGCACCCGGATCGCCGTGCGCGCCCCCTGGGCCGGTGACGGCGTACGCGACTTCGGGTTCGTACGGTTCGAGGCGGGTGACGTCTTCACGGAGTACTACTGGCGTGACCGCTGGTACGCGGTGAAGGAGGTCCGCACCGCGTCCGGCGCGTTGAAGGGCTGGTACTGCGACATCACCCGCCCGGCCATCCTGTCCGGTACCGAGCTGGTCGTCGAGGACCTCGACCTGGACCTGTGGCGCTCCGCCGACGGGACGGACGTCCGCCGACTGGACGAGGACGAGTTCGAGGAGAGCGGGCTCGCGCAAAGGGACCCGGAGGCCGCGACCGCCGCCGTGGCCGCTCTGAACGAGCTGGAGGCTCTGGCACGCGGCGGCGACTTCGAGGCCCTGCTGAAGTGAGGGCCTCACCTCTGGATCCTCGCCACCACCGCGTACCGCTCGTCGTCCACGGCCCCGCCCCACAACGCCGCGTCCTGCGACAGCCGCTCCACGCGCGCGTGCGCGGTCAGCGGGGCCAGCAGGGCGGTGAGCCGGTCCGCCGGTATGCCGACCGGGGCGACGGTCCCCCACACGCCCTCGACCAGCACGAGCCGACCTCCCGGACGCAGCAGGTCGCGCCAGTGCCGCAGGGCCCGGGCGGGGTCGGGCAGGGCCCACAGCACATGCCGTACGAGGAGGGCGTCGAAGCGCTGCTCGCCGACCGGGGGCGCCGCCGCGTCACCGAGGAGGAACACCGCGTCACGCCCGGCGAGTTTGGCGCGGGCCAGGTCGATCATGGGCTGGGACAGGTCGACCCCCGTCACCCGGTGTCCCCGTTCGGCCGCGAGGAGCGACAGGCTGCCGGTGCCGCAGCCGAGGTCGAGAACGTCACCACCGCGCTCCGGCAGCCAGGTGCGCAGCCGCCGGGCCCAGGCCGCGCGCACCTCGGGGTCGCGCAGGCCGTGGTCCGGCTCCTCGTCGAAGGCGGGCGCCGCCGCGTCCCAGTCGACACCGGACGGATTCGCTTCGTCACTCTTTTTCACCATGTGCCCAAGAGTGACACCCACCACTGACACTCGAATCGTGACAGCCGCCACTGACAGATCGGGGGCGATGAGGAACTCTCCCCGAAAGGGTCTACCTCCGTGAGAACGCGGAACTCGGTGGCCCTGAAGGAGGCAGCCATGCGCCGTACGACCGTGCAGAAGCCCCTGAAGAAGACGGACTCCCGCCGGATCCGCGACGAGGCCGACGAACGGCCCGCCGGGCGCCCCGAGGTGCGCAAGGACATCGCACGCACCTGGTGGCCGGACGGCTGACGCCCGCCGCCGGGCGCCGTCAGTCCAGCCGCTTTCGGTAGTGGAGGCGGTCGTACGGTCCGTCCACACGACGTTCCACGAACTCGTAGCCGTACCTCGGGTAGATCTTCTGGTTCTCCCACATCAGCGCGTTCGTGTAGAGCCTGACCTCGGGCAGGCCGAGCGCGTACGCGTGTGCGTCCACGAAGTGCAGCAGCCGCCGCCCGACGCCCTTGCCGTGGGCGTCCGGGTGGACGGCGACGCTGTCGAGGAACAGGTGGTCCGTGAACGCCTCGACCACCACCAGTCCGACCACCGCGCCGCCGGCCGGATCGCCGGTCACGTACACCTTCCCCGCGGCCACGTTCGCCGCGTGGTCCGCCTCCATGGGCTGCGGCACACGCCCGATGCGCTCGACGTAGTGCGCGTACGCCGCGTCCGTGACGGCCTTCACCGCCGGTACGTCGGCCGCCGCCGCGGGCCGGATCTCCTCGCTCGTCATGCCGTGAACGCTACCTACCTGATCCCAGTCTCAGCACTTCCTTAAGGCGACCCTAAAGATCGCCACCGACCGCCCCCAGCAGGCGATTTCACGGTTTCTTGGTTCCGGCACACACGTCACCGCCACCACCTGCCCCTGTCCCGGGTCCGGTTCCCGTTCCCGTTCCCGTTCCCGTTCCGAGGAGATCCCTCCATGTCCGCACGCCGCAAGGCCGCAGCCGTCGCCGCCCTCGGTCCGGTCCCGCCGGCCCCGGCCACGCCGTGCACCGCGCCGGCGGCCGCGCACGGGTCGATGGGCGATCCGGTCAGCCGGGTGTCGCAGTGCTGTGCGGAGGGTCCGGAGAGCCCGAGGCCGGACGCCTGCAGGGCGGCGGTCGCGGCGGGCGGGACGCAGGCGCCGTACGACCGGAACGGCGTCCGCACCGGCGACGCCGACGGACGCCTCCGGGAGCTGATCCCGGACGGCAGGCTGTGCAGCGCGGACAACGAGGAGTTCAAGGGCCTGGACCTGGCCCGCGCCGACCGGGCGGCGACGGGCGTCGACAGCGGCTCGTGCACCTTCGGGTACCGCGTGACCGCCCCGCACAAGGTCACCTTCAAGGTCTGCCTCACCAAGGCCGGTTACGACCCGGTCGCGCAGGGCGTCTCCACATTCTCCGGGACTCTGCCCGAGCGGTCCGGCAGACAACTGCCGTATGCGATCCGGCAGCGCTCGGACAGCCACTCCGGGGCCTGACCGGCGGCTCAGGCCGGACAGGCCCCGGCGGGCCGACCCGCGGGTCAGCTCAGGGCGGACGCGCAGGTGGTGGGGGTGGCGTGGGCCGGGTCGAGCGCGTTGGCCACCTCGTGGAAGGCGATCCGGTCGAACAGCCCGATCGCCACGTGCTCGGAGAGGTCCAGCGGGCACAGGTCCTGGAGCAGGACGTTGCGCACGTCGGATCCGCTGAGGTACTGGGTGCGCCACGGCGTGACCACCTCGTCGTACTTGGTGGCGATGACCGTGTAGTGGACGCCGACGACGGTGTCGCCGCCCGCGTTGAGCCCGGTGAGGAAGTCCGACCCGACGATCTGGTCGGCGAGGCCGGGGGTGGCGGCCGAGAGCAGGTCCTCGGCGCCCGGGAAGTAGGGCAACAGGTTGGTGAGTCCGCCGAGTGTGGTGCCGTGGTTGCTGGGGGCGAGGCCGACGAGCGCGTTCACCTTGGCGGCTCCGCCGAGGAACTTCAGGTAGTGGCGGGGCATCATGCCGCCCTGCGAGTGACCGACGAGGTCGGCCTTGGCGGCGCCGGTCGCGGCGAGCACCTTGTCGACGAAGGCGGAGAGCTGCCCGGCCGACTTGCCGATGGGGCCGAGGCCGTGGAAGAGGGGGACGCCCGGCAGTTGGCCGTAGTCGAGAGAGAAGACGCAGTAGCCGCGGACCTCGAGGTAGGGGGCGAGGCCGAGCCAGTTGTCGATCGAGTTCCCGAGGGTGCCGTGGACCAGGACGACGGGGCGGGGATGGGCGGCGGAGGGCTTGCAGTCGTAGTCGTTCCAGCCACTCGACGAGGTCGCGGCGGCGGAGGAGGCGTGGGCGGCGGTGGCGGGGACGGTGGCGGCCGCGGCGGCCAGCAGCAGTGCGGCGAGCGGTCTGAGCACGCGCTTCCAGGGCAGCATCGTGTGATCTCCTTGCGGCTCAAGGGAGGTGCGATGGCCTTACGCCCTGTGATCCGGATCACGAGGATGCTGTTCACTCGTCAAGTTACGGTTGAGTAGCTGAAGTGTGAAGTTACGCGTCAGTAAAAACTTCCAGTGGTAGTCAGCGGCGACACCGAGGCCGCTGACATTCCGTCACCAGGTGGGCCTGATGGGACCGTAGGGGGCAATGCGCCCCAATTGGTCGCACAACACGCGAACTCCACCCTCGCCGAGCACATCGACCCACGGCCGCACCGCCTCGGCGGCAGCCTCCTCCGCCGCGCGGGTGCACTCCCAGCCGCGCTCGGTGAGCACGATCAGCCGGGCCCGCGCGTCGTGGGGATGCGCCCGCCGCTCGACGTACCCCTTCCGCACGATCTCCTCCACGAGCTGACTGGCCGCCTGTTTGGTGACCCCGAGATGGGCGGCGAGGTCGGTGACCGTCGCCCCGCCCGGGGCGAGCCGCGCGAAGGCGAAGCCATGGGCGGGCCGGACCCCTTCGAAGCCGCGAGCGACAACACCCTCATGGATACGTTGCGTGAGCTCACCCGCGACGGCGAGCAGGGCGGCTGACAGGGCAATGGCCTCGGAATTCTGCACGGAGGCATTGAAACACCATTGACAAGATGGTCAAGCAGCTTGACCATAAGGGGAAATAGTCAAGCTACTTGACCATCTGGAATCGGAGTCACTCATGCCCGTCATCCGCTCGTCCGAAGCCGTCACCCACGAGACCCACGGCGCCCGCTTCGTCTCGTACGCCTCCCCGCTCGTCGGCAGCAAGGAGCTTTGCGCCTGGCGCGGCGAGATCCCCGCGGGAACCAAGGCCCCGGCGCACACCGTGAACCGCGAGGAGATCTTCCATCTGCTCGTCGGCGAACTCCTGATCACCCTGGACGGCCGTACCGACCGCGTCACGGCCGGCGACACTGTGATCGTCAATCCGGGTGCGACCCTGGCCGTCGAGAACCCGACCGACCACACCGCGCTCTCCTGGGTCACCACATCCATCGGGCTGGAGGCGGAGCTGGCCGACGGAACCCGGATCACTCCCCCGTGGGCCAACTGACCGTCACGCCGCCGACATCGCCGGCCTCACCGCGCCCGGGCCGAACTTCGCCCGCACCCCGTCGGTCACCTCCTCGGTACGGCGGATCTTCTCGTCGCCGGGGCCGAAGGCGAGCCGGCAGGAGGCCTGCCCGGCGGGACCGAGGGCCTGCGTGCACAGGGCGATCGCACTGACCGCGGGGCCGAGGGCCTGCGCGCAGGGCGATCGCACGGACCCGGGCGCGCTGGAGGCCGAGCGCCTCGTACAGGCCGTACGCCGTCCCCGTCAGGGCAGCGGAGTGCGCGGTCGACTCCTCCAGGGTGCGGGTGACGGAGGAGCGGTCGGGGTGACGGACGGTCAGAGTCAGGGTGCGGCAGACCTTCCCCACGGCGCGCAGCCGGGCTCCAGTTCCCCTGCCGCCGAAACCTGGTCGCCGCACCACGTGGGTGCGACAGAACTCGGCGGCGACGCCGGCCCACTTGCCGACGAGGTGGCCGGCGGTCTCAGGTGAGGGGCCGTACCGATTGGCACCTGGAGCGCTGTCCGCCATCATGCCCACGAGGTAGACGATCGGACCGGCGACCGGCCCCAGACCGATGAGCATCCTCCAGCCGGACCTCCCGGTGTCGTGCAACCGGCGGACGGAGACGGACAGCATGGGTACGAGGAACGGCTGCAGGAGGACGCCCAACAGTGGGACCTCGAACACCCAGCCGATTTCGACGAGCGCGACGGCAGCGATCATGTACACCACCGAGAACCACCAGTACTCCGAGCGCCGGGCGCGACCGGAGAACGTGGCGTACTTGACCGTGAGGCACACGCGTGCCCTGGAGACACCGCGCCCCGCACCCATCGGCTTCGACGAGAACACATCAGTCAGAGCATCGTGGGTCGCCGCCACTGCCGCCCGAGAACATGGTGGTCGAGGAAGTTCAGCACCGTCTCGTACATGATTCGGATGTGGTTCGGCGCCCCGATGGTGTGACCCTCGGTCGGAAAGTGCAGGAATCCGACCGGCACGCCGAGCCGCTCGAGATCGCTGTGCAGGCTCAGCGCCTGGCCCATCGGCACGTGGTAGTCCTTGCCACCGTGCACGATCAGCATCGGTGTTGTCATCTTCTCCGCGTCGAGGTGGGGCGAGTTGGCCTCGTACCGTTCTCGCTTCGTCCGCGGATCGCCGAAGATCATCACCGCCAACCGTGAGCACCTCCACGACACAGTCCACCGCTCCATAGGGCTGGTCACGGCCCTCGCACCGCACATCGGTTACGCCGCCGGCACCACCCTCGCCCGACAGGCCCTGGCCAACGGCCGCGCCGTCAAGGACCTCGCCGCCGAAGCCGGCCTGCTCACCACCGGCCAACTGGACACGATCCTGCGACCCGAGAGCCTGACTCGACCCTTCGGGCGGCCCTCATCGGCAGTCACTCCGTGAACGTCAGCCCGCCACCCGCCAAGCAATCGGATCGCCCTATCCAGTTCCGTGGTACGGTGGCGACGCCGAACCGGAAAGCCTTATCCGAATCAAGAACCGGATAGATCTATCCAGATCACCCCTGAGGCTTCCAGTGCCATGTCTTCCCGAAAGGACTTTGCCGTGACCAGCATCGCCATCGTCGGAGCCGGACCCCAGCTGGGCCTGGCCATCGCCCGCACCTTCGGCTCCCAGGGCTTCGACGTCGCTCTGATCTCCCGCAACCGCGAGAAGCTCGACGCTCTCGTCGGCACGCTGACCGCCGAGGGCATCACCGCCGCCGCGTTCCCCGCGGACGTACTCGACCGCGACGCGCTCACCCAGGCACTCAAGGACGCCGCCGCCCAGTTCGGCGGCATCGACGTGCTGGAGTACTCCCCGGTGGGGACGCTCGGCTCCACCGCTCTGACCACTCCGGCCGACACCGAACCGTCCCATGTGCAGCACGAGATCGAGTTCCAGCTGTACGGGGCCATCGCCGCCACCCAGGCGGTGCTGCCCGCGATGCGCGAGGCCGGCGCGGGCACCCTGCTCTACACCACCGGCGCCGGCTCCCTCGACCCCGTGCCGCAGGTCGGCAACGTCAACGCCGCCGCCGCGGCCCTGCGCAACTGGGCGGTCAACCTGCACAAGGAACTGGACGGCACCGGCATCCAGGCCGCCCACGTCGGCATCGACGTGTCGATCGGTATGTCGGTCGTCCCCGGATTCCCGACAGCCGAGCCCGAGCAGATCTCCCCCGTCTACTGGGAGCTGCACACCACCAAGCGCGACCAGGCCGAACTCGTCTTCGGTCTCTGACACCGGACCGGCTTTCGCCTTCGCCCTTCGCCCTTCGCCCTTCGCCCTTCGCCGAACCTCGATCGCGCCGTGGCGTTCCGGGCCGCGGCGCGATCGGGGAGAAGGGCTCCGCTCCGTTGACCACTGCCGACCGCGACGTCCGGGGCCTCGGGTGATGCAAGCTCAGCGGCAAGACCGCTCTCGTCACCGGTTCCAGCCGGGGCATCGGCCGGGCACGGCCCTCGGCCTGGTCCGGGAGGGAGCCCTGGTCGCCGTGCGCTTCGCACGCAACGAGCAAGCCGCTCGGGAAACCGTCGAACTCATCGGGAAGGGCGGCTGCCAGGCCTTCACAGTCGGCGCGGAACTGGGCGTGCCCGGCGACATCGACCGGCTGTTCCGCAGCCTGGAGGCCGACCTGAAGGGAGCACACCGGGCGGACTCGACCTGCGCCACCAGCAACCAAGCCGGTGCCTGGGCACTCTCCGCCGAGTGTTGCTGTCGTGCCGCGCCGCGGCACGGTGATCCGGCCCTGAGGTCAGCTGCTCCTGCCCGGCGGCGGTGCGGTGGTGCCCTGGCCGGCGCGGAGCATGGCCTTGTAAAGGGCTTCGTGCCCGGGTGAGGCGGGCAGGGGGCCACCCGCCGGGGCCTCAAGGGACTGGATGAACAGGGCGACGACGCGCCGCCAGGCGTCCGGGGCGGCGTCGCCGGCGGCGTTGACGACGCCGGCGTTGGCCATGTGGATCAGTACCAGGTCCGAGGGGTCGAAGTCCTCGCGCAGGCGGCCGGTGGCCTTGGCGCGGTCGATGAGGCGCAGCATGGCCCCGTACGCCTCGTTGCGGCGTTGCTCCAGGACCTTGGCGGTGGGGAAGGTCATGGTCAGGACGTCGGCGAAGCCGTTGTCGGCGGCCTGCATCGCGCAGGCGGCCTCGATGTAACCGACGAAACCGTTCCAGGGGTCGGGGTCCTCCAAGGCGACCGTGACCGCGTCGGCGTAGGCGCCCATGCGGTCGGAGAAGACGGCGTCGACCAGTTCCTCCTTCGTGGGGAAGCGACGGAACATGGTGGCAATCCCCACGCCCGCCTCGCGGGCCACGGAGGCCATGGAGGCGCTCAGGCCGTCGCGCGCGAACACCGTGCGCGCGGCGGCGATGATCCGCTCCCGGTTGCGCTCGGCGTCACTGCGCAGAGGCTGAGCGGCGGGACCGTCGGTGTGCCGGGCGCCAGGGTTCATACCGGCAGTCTAGCAATCGGATTGACCTATCCATTTTTTGCCGTTGGGCTGACCCCGGCAAGCCGGAGAGCGCTGTCCTGACGCCGGGCACCGGGGGCACGACTTCACGGGGCGCGATTCGCCACCGCCAAACGCCGCGACCAACGACCAAGGGGCTCCGGCCGCGGTGATCGGCTCCGGAGCCGGAAGGGCGCCCCTCAACCATTGCAGGCTCACAGAAAATGGCACATGCTTCTGACGCTACGTCAGAAACTGGCCCCACCCTGACGCCCTGACGCCCTGACGCCCTGACGCAGGAGAAGAGAGGCCCGCATGGCTGCAACTCAGCGCAGGAGCCGGAAGATCATGATGACGCCGGACGAGCTGGACGAGTTCCTCACCACCCAGCGCACCTGCCGGATCGCTACCGTCTCGAGCGACGGCGCCCCGCATGTCAGCGCCCTCTGGTTCGCATGGGACGGCACGTCGTTGTGGCTGTACTCCATCGTGCGCAGCAAGCGTTGGGCCGATCTTCGTCACGACCCGCGCGTCGCGATCGTCGTCGACTCCGGCGAGGGGTACGGGGAACTGTGCGGGGCCGAACTGTCAGGCACGGTGGAGTTCGTGGGCGAGATCCCCCGCACCGGTGAACCGTGCACCGAACTCGACGCGCTGGAACCGCTGTTCGCCCGCAAGAACTTCGGTCTGGAGGCAATGCCGCACGATGGCCGGCATGCGTGGATCCGCCTGACCCCGTCGAAGACGGTCTCCTGGGACTTCCGCAAGTTTTGACGTGCTCCCTGGCCGAAAGTCCAGGGATTCCGGCCTGGGTCGTCCGACCCTTCCGGGGGCTTCCTGCTTCAACGCGCGGTGCGGGCACGTGTGCCCGTCTGACCCCGAACCGACGAGTGAGGGTCTTTTCGTGTATCGACACACGGCCCCATCGTGTCGGCCGGACTCCGCCCAGGTTTTCCGGCAGACCTTCCGCCTGACAGAAGCCGCCTTGCCGAGCCACCGCAAGCGTCGCGCCCCTGACTCCGACCCCGGCACGCGGGGTGACGACGCCCCGCTCTCAGGGACGGAAACGCCACCTCACGTGACCGCCTTCGCCGAAAACCAGTGGTTCTTGGCACAAGCGGTCAGTTCGCCAGAGCGGCTGGGCGTACGACCTCCGGTCCGAAGCGCCGACGGGCGCGGTCCGCGGCGGCTTCAGCCGCGCGGGCGCGGGCATCGCCGGGGTCCAGGGAGAGCTGGCGGTAGGCCCTGTCGGTCGGCAGCAGGCTGTCTGCGCGGATCACGAAGGCGCGTACTCTCGCTCGCTGCAACCCGAGACCGGCCAGCAGGCTCAGCGCGGCCGTGGCGAGGGCGGGCGAGTGGTCGGTGGGTTCCGGCAGGGTGCTGGTACGCGTGGTGGAGCTGCGGTCGGCGTACCGCACCGTGAGGGTGAGCCGGCTCGCGATCTGGCTTTCGCCGCGCAGGCGCCCGCCGATCTGGTCGGCAAGTCCCAGAACTGCGCGGTGGTGCTGTGCCGGGTCGAGGCAGTCCCGCTCCAGCACGAGGTCGGCGACCAGGTGCGCTGCCGGTTCCGCGGGGACGACCGGACGGGGATCGTGGCCGCGGGCGCGCTCGGCCAACAGCCGTGCCTGGCCTGCGCCGAGGAGCCGCTGCAGGGTTGCCGAGGGCAGGTCGGTGATCTGGCCGATGGTGTGCAGGCCGTATCGGTGAAGCGTTTCCGCCGTGGCGCGGCCGACGCCGGGCAGCGCGGTGACCGGCCGCGGGTACAGCCAGTCGGCCACGTGACTGGTGGGGACCCAGGTGGTGTCTCCCGGCGCGGACGCGTCGGCCGCCATGGCCGCCAGCATGCGGTTGTTCGCGAGCCCGGCGCTGCTGTCAACGCCAAAGAGAGCCTTCAACCTGAGCTTCGCCAACTGAACGACGTCGTAGGGAGACAGGTCGAAGTATCGGAGCGCCGAGGTCAGGTCGAGCTGAACGGCGTTGGGCGGGACAGCCTGGACGTGAGGCGTGATACCAGACATCAGTTCGATTACGTCGCCATACTGGGCCTCACTCAGTCCGGCGTGCAGATGGAGGTGGGCGATGTGCCGCTGACGTGTGGTCATCCCGCGCTCCCCGGACTGCGATGACCGAACTTCTTCAGGTCGGCCGAGCGGCTGCCGGCGGGCTGGAGGTCGGCGTACGGGTGCAGCCGGGCGCCGGTGGTGCCGTTGGCCAGGGTCCGCTGCGGCTGGGCGGGGGTCGGGGACGGACGGTCGGCGCCGAGGAGGGCGAGCGCGGCCTCGGGGCCGTGGTCGCGGCGGGCCGCGGCGATCTCGTCCAGGTCCCAGGCCATGGTGCCGACGACGGTGCGGCGGGTGCCGCGCACCTGGACCGTGCCGCGCACCAGCAGCAGTCCGCTGTGGAAGACGGTGTGTGCGCACGCCGGGTGGGAGTCCTCGAAGAACGCCAGGTCGACCAGGCCGGAGCCGTCCTCCAGGGTGACGAAGATGATGCGCCTGCCGCTGGCGATCGGCGGGGTCTGGGTGGAGGCCCGCACGCCGGCGACGAGGACCTGCTGACCGGCGCGCAGGGCGGCCAGGTGGGCCGCGTCGGTCGCGCCGATCTCGCGCAGCAGCCGGTGGTGGTGCTCCATCAGGTGCTTGGAGACGTCGATGCCGAGGGTGCTCAGCTCGGCGCTCAGGGCTTCGCGTCCGGTCATCTCCGGCAGACCGCTCGGCTCCGCCCCGCCGACGGCGCCCGCATCGATGGGCAACTGGCCCTTGCCCGCGGATCGGGTGCGGGAGGCCCGGTGGAGTTCGGCGATCTGCAGAAGCAGGTCGCGTCGCGTAAGGCGTCCGTCGTGGAGACAGTTCAGGGCGCCGATTTCCGCCAGACGTTCGGCGACCGGCCTGCTGGGACGGGCTCGCTGCCAGAAGTCCGACAGCGATCCGTACGGCTGGCCCTCCTCGATCCGTGCGCACTCCTCCTCGCTGATGCCGTGCACCGCGGACAGTGCGAGCCGCACGCCCCACTGCTCCCCGTCGGCCTTCTCCACGGTGTGCTTCACCTGGGAGTGGTTGATGTCGACCGGCAGCACCGGCACGCCACGCCGACGGGCGTCGGAGACGAGAACGCGCTTGGGCCACATACCGGGGTCGTGTTCGAGCAGGCCGGCCAGCAGGTACGCCGGGTGATGCGCCTTGAGCCAGGCGCTCTGCAGGGCCGGTACGGCGAAGGCGACCGCGTGGGCGCGGCAGAAGCCGTAGGCACCGAAGGCCTCGACGGTCTTCCAGACCTCGTCCCGGACGGACGCGCTGTAGCCACGCGCACGTGCCAGGCTGTGGAACCAGTCCCTGATCTTCGGCAGCCGGTCCTTCTCACCGAGCGCTCGCCGGGCGATCTCCGCCAGCGCGTAGTCGCAGCCGGTCATCACCGACAGGGTCTCGATGATCTGCTCGTGCCAGATGGTCACGCCGTAGGTGTCGGCGAGCACCGGTTCCAGGTCCGGATGGGCGTACGACGGCGGGCCGCCATGGCGGGCGGCGATGTACCGCTCGGGCATGCCGCCGGCGACCGGGCCGGGGCGGAAGAGGCTGATGTCGGCGATGACGTCCTGCGGGTCGCGAGGCTGAAGCCGGGACAGAAGATCCTGCTGGCCGGGCGACTCGAGCTGGAAGAGGCCCAGGGTCTGGCTCTCCTGGATGAGCTTGAAGGCGAAGACGTCGTCGAGCGGCACCTGGCGCGGGTCGTCGAGGTCGATGTGGTCGCCGGTGGTCCGTTCTATCTCGGCGACGGCATGGGCCATCGCGGACTGCATCCGCACTCCCAGGACGTCGAGTTTGATGTTGCCCAGCGCCTCGATCTCCTCCTTCGCCGCCATCGCCATGGGGTAGTCGCCCTGTGGCGTGGGCTGCACCGGCAGCCGGTCCAGGAGGGTCGCGTCGCTGATCACCACGCCGCAGGGGTGCATGGCCATGCCGTGGACCAGGGAGTCGAGACCTTCCGCCAGTTCCCACAGCGGTCCGAACCGGGGTGCCTCGGCCGCCAGTTGCCGCAGTTCGGGCAGCTCGGCAAGGGCGCCGGTGATGTCGGACGCCCGCAAGTGCGGGAAGCTCTTGGCGATCCGGTCGACCTCCGCGGGCGCGATACCGAGGGCGAGGCCGGTGTCGCGCAGGGCGCGGCGGGCCCGGTAGGTCTCGGGCATCGCGGTGACCGCCACCCGCTCCTTGCCGAACCGGTCGAAGATCGCGTCGTAGCACTCGAGCCGCCTGGCGGATTCCACGTCGATGTCGATGTCGGGCAGCGAGGCCCGGCGCACACTGAGGAAACGTTCGAACAGCAGGCGGTGGTCGAGCGGGTTGGCCGTGGCGATGCCCAGCGCGTGGCAGACCATCGAGCCGGCGCCCGAGCCGCGGGCCGCGACCCGGATGCCCTTGGCCCGGATGTCGGCCACGACCTGGCCGACAGCGAGGAAGTACGAGTCGTAGTCCAGCGTGGAAATCACGTGGAGCTCTTCGTCCAGCCGGTCGAGCGCACCTCGGTCGCGGTCGAGGCCACGTCGGGCCATCCCGGCCTCGCACTGCCGGCGCAACAGGTGTGCCGCTCCGCCCGCTCCGGGTTCGGCGCCGAAGAGCGACGGTTCCGGAAAGTGCCGGGTGCCGAGTCCGAGGTCCGACACCGGGTCGACGATGCACGCGGCCGCCGTGTCCGCGGTGTCCGTCATCAGGCGGCGTGCGCGCCGGACGTCCGCTCCGGCGCATTCGGAGATCATCTGCGCGATGACCGTCATCGCCCTTTCGTTCTTGAGCCAGCGCTGCCCGCTGTCCAGGCGGCGCCGGTCGATCGGTCGCAGCAGTCTCGCGGCGTCCAGGACATCAGCGAGTCGGTGTTGGTCCGGGTCGGCGTAGCGGACGGCGTTGGAGAGCACCGCGGTGGTCTGGGCGCGGTCGGCCAGCGCCAGTGTCCGGGCAGCCAGCCGAAGCGACCCCGGCCCGACGCTGAAACGTTTCTGCGCAACAGCCTCCAACCGGACTCCGCTCCCGAAGATCTCCCGCCACGGCGCCAGCAGCTTCATCGCGATGTCTTCCCGGCCGGCCGCCAGGGCCCGCACCGGCTCCGAGAGCGGCCCGAGCAGTACGGTCAGGCCGGGACCGCCGTACTCACGCAGCGCCTCCCACGGCACCACCACCGGTGCCGCGCCGGACGCGGTACCGGCGTGGGCGGCCGAGGTGATACGGCACAGCCGCGCCCATCCCGCCCGGTCCTGTGCGAGCAGCACGAACCGCAGCGGCGGCTCGACGACGTGCGCGCCACCGCGCGCCGGGGTGCGGCGCCGCTGGGCGGGCGGCGGAGGCGCCAGGGCCTCCACCGCCAGGTCGACACCGAAAACCGGCCGCACCCCGGCTCCGGCGCACGCCTGCGCGAACCGGACGACACCAGTGACCGTGTCCCGGTCGGTGAGCGCGAGCACCGTCATGCCCCGCTCGGCCGCCCGCCGGACGAGATGCTCGGGGTGGGCGGCGCCATAGCGGACGGAGTAACCGGACGCGACGTGCAGATGGGCGAAGCCCGCCATGCCGCACCTCCATCACTCCACCCCTTTTATACGATAAGCCCGATATGTTCATCGCACGCCCGTTCGATTACTCTAACCCCATCAGCCCCGGTCAGCGACTAGATTCGAACACATCAGCGATTCTTTGGCGAGGTGAGCCGTGCCCGAAAAGGCGTCAGCCCCTCACCTCGCCCCCGGGCAGACCAGTTGGGGGAACCACCCCCGTGGCACGCACCATGCCGGCCGTCATTCGGCGACTCGGGGCGGGCGGATCGGCAACGGTTCGCAGCGCGACCAGCACGTTCCGTGACGGGTCGAATGCCCAGGCCGGTCACGTCGGCTCCAGGGCTTCACGTCACCGCCGGACCCTCCGACTGCCGAGGAGTCCGCGTGCGTCGCAAGGCAGAGGGCGGCCGGCCGCAGCGACTGGTCGCCTGCGCCCACCCGGCCACCTCTCGCCCTACGCGGCGCCCGGTCAGCAGCGCTCCTGCGGCCTGGGCGCGCGGGAGGCTGAGAAAACAACACACCGTCGAGGATCCGGACGGCCACCTCCCTGCCGGCAGAACCCGCAGCAGCCGACGCTCCGCGGAGCCACCGCGCCCCTGGCTTCTCGAACGGCGCCGGCGGGCCGAGCAGGCCCTGATCTCGGTGGTGGTCCCCGCCTCCCTGCTCGGTGTCTTCACCCGCCGGGTCGAGATGCTCGTGCACGGCGCGTACCGCCGAGCCCTGTCGCTCCCGTGGTCGGAAGCGCAGCGGTGCCGGCTCAGCCGCTCTGGTTCCGACCGAGGCACTCCGTCTCACAACGGAGGTCCCGCCCCCTCGCGCGTGGGGCGGGACCTCATCTGTTCGAAATCTGTCCAAAGACGCCGGAGCCGTCAGCCGATCTGTGTGCCCGTCGCCGACAGTGCTTCCGTCACCGGCTGGAAGAACGTCTCTCCGCCGGAGGTGCAGTCGCCGCTGCCGCCCGAGGTCAGGCCGACGGCGCTGCTGCCCGAGAAGAGGGAGCCGCCGCTGTCGCCGGGCTCGGCGCAGACGTCGGTCTGGATGAGGCCGTTGACGATGTCGCCGTTGCCGTAGTTCACCGTGGCGTCCAGGCCGGTGACCGTGCCCGAGTGGACCTGGGTGGTCGAGCCGCTGCGGGTGACCTTCATGCCGACGGTGGCCTCGGCCGCGCCGGTGATCTGCTGGGCCGAGCCGTTGTAAAGGTCGACCTCGCTCGGGTGGTCGACGTCGGCGGTGTACTTGACCAGGCCGTAGTCGTTGCCCGGGAAGCTGGAGGTCTCGTTGGTGCCGATCTCGGTGCCGGAGGAGTCCGACCAGGTGGAGATGGCGTCGGTGCAGTGCCCGGCGGTCAGGAAGTACGGCTCGCCGCCCTTGACCACGTTGAAGCCGAGCGAGCAGCGCCCGCTGCCGCCGGTGATGGCGTCGCCGCCGGCGATGAAGGGCTTGAACTCCCCCTTGGTGCGCTGGAGTTCGGCCACCTTGCCGAGCCGGTCGACGACCTTGGTGAGCTTGGCCCACTCGGCGTCGGAGACGGTGCGGTCGGCGGTGACGACGACCTTGTCGGCGGTCGGGTCGGTCACCCAGGCGGTGCCCGGGATGGTCGCGTCCGCCTTGAGCGTCGCATGGGCGCCGGTCAGTTCGGCGAGGGAGTTCTCGACGATTCTGGCCTTCGCTCCGGCCGCCTCGACGGTCTTCGCGGCGACCTCGTCGAGGACGTTCACCACGAGGCTCTTGCTCTTCGCGTCGTAGTACGTGCCCGCCGCGTCGGCACCGAGGTCCTCGCCGAGCGTCGAGGCGAGCCTTCCGGCCGCGAGGGCCGAGAGGGCGGTGGGCTGCGGGGTCTTCGCGGGCTCGCTGGCGTTCGCGGTCTGGAAGGTGACTCCCGCCGCGACGAGCGCGGCGACACCCGCCCCCGCCATGACCGCCCGCCGCCTGGATATACGTCGGTGCTTCAACTCGCGTCCTCCTGTGGGGGGTCGGCCCGGACGGTTGTGGGGACCGCGGCGGGCCGGAAGGCCAGGACCTGTCCGGTCGGTCAGGGCGGAGGAAACAACGGCACCCCCGTCGATGCCGGTGAGCGGGGTGGGGTGCGTGCGGCTGTGAGGCGGAGGGGTGCGTCGACGCGGAGCGTCGGCAGCCGACGACAACGCCGCTGGGTCCCCCTCTGGGGGAGTGCGCGCACACCCCGCGTCTCCGCCGTGATCGAGCGGACAGGTCCTGGTTGACGGGCGCCCACTCTTCCGAACGGCACAGGGAGCACACAAGGTCGACTTCAGGACGCGCACAGGGTGAGCACCGCACGCCCTCCGCTCCTTCACCACCTCGGTACCCGCCGTGCGTCGGCAGGCGGTCTCTTGTCACCCAGGGACGAACCCGGTTCCCAGGAGACTCATCTCGCGCACACAGAACGGCGATCCACCCGGTACTCCCCCTGGCCGCTGCCATATTCGAAGCCACTTTCGGAGGTGGCTGTGACGCGAGAGGCGACAACTTCCCGAGTGAGGCAGACCGCGACGCGCGTGCCCGACGGCACCGCCGAACGCCTCGCCGGTCTGGAGAGCCGTCGGGCCCGGGCCGCGGCTCCGGGCGGGCCGCGACGGCGCGGGGAGCACGGCGCCCGCGAGCGGATCGACCTGCTGCTGGACGCGGGCTCGTTCACCGAGACCGGCCTGTTCGTCCGGGGCCGGCCCACCGGGGACGGCGCCCGTCGACCGTACGGCGACGGCGTGATCACCGGTTACGGCACCGTCGACGGGCGTCCGGTCTGTGTGTTCTCCCAGGACTCCACGGTCTTCGGCGGCAGCATGGGCGAGGCGTTCGGTGAGAAGACGATCGCCCTGATGGACCTCGCCCTGAAGACCGGCTGCCCGGTCGTGGGGCTCAACGACGGCGGCGGCGCCCGCATCCAGGAGGGCGTCGCCTCGCTCGCCCTCTACGCCGAGCTGGTGCGCCGCAACGTCAAGGCGTCCGGCGTGATCCCGCAGATCTCGGTCGTCCTGGGGCCGTGCGCCGGCGGAGCCGCGTACTCGCCGGCCATCACCGACTTCACCGTGATGGTGGACGGCGCCTCGCACATGTTCGTCACCGGACCCGACGTCATCGAGGCGGTCACCGGCGAACGCACCGGCGCCGAGGAGCTGGGCGGCGCCCGCACCAGCAACACCGTCAACGGCAACGCCCACTTCCTCGCCGCCGACGAGGTGGACGCCCTCGACACCGTACGCGACCTGCTGTCGTACCTGCCCGCCAACAACCTGGAGCGGCCCCCGCAGTACGCGCCGGCGGCCGCGGGCGTCGGCGCGCGGCTCGACGAGGTCGTCCCGGACCGGCTCGCGCAGGCCTACGACATGCGGGACATCCTGCGGGCGGTCGTCGACAACGGCGAACTGCTGGAGATCCAGGAGCTGTTCGCACCCAACATCATCTGTGCGCTGGCCCTCGTCGAGGGCGCGCCCGTCGGGGTCGTCGCCAACCAGCCGCTGCACGCCGCCGGGGTCCTCGACATAGACGCCTCCGAGAAGGCCGCGCGCTTCGTGCGGTTCTGCGACGCGTTCGGCATCCCGCTGCTGACCTTCGCCGACGTCCCCGGCTATCTCTCCGGGGTCCGTCAGGAGCAGGCCGGGATCATCCGGCGCGGCGCCAAACTGCTGTACGCCTACGCCGAGGCGACCGTTCCGAAGGTCACCGTGGTGGTGCGCAAGGCCTACGGCGGCGGGTACGCGGTGATGGGCTCCAAGCATCTGGGCGCCGACATCAACCTCGCCTGGCCCACGGCCCGGATCGCGGTCATGGGCGCCGAGGGCGCCGTCGGCGTCCTGCACCGGCGCGAACTCGCCGCCGCCGACGACCCGGAGGCGTTGCGCGCCCGCCTCGTCGCCGCGTACGAGAGCACGTACGGCACCCCCTATCCCGCCGCCGAGCGCGGATACGTCGACGCCGTCATCGCCCCGAGCGACACCCGCGCCCAGGTCTGCCGTGCCCTGCGGGCGCTGCGCGGCAAACGCGCCCCGATGCCGGAACGCCGGCACGGCAACATCCCCCTCTGACCCCGCCCCTCCCCGCCCCACACACCTGCCCGCCCCCACACACCTGCCCGTCCCGCGTTGTGACCCGTCCCGCGATGTGAGGAGCCGTCTCCGATGGACACCCCCCGCCCCCCGCTCGCGCCCGTGCACCGGAACCTGCCGGAGTACGTGCGGCACTGGGCCGAGACCGCCCCCGACCGCCGGGCGTTCACCTTCGTCGACCATCCCGCTCCGCACGTGCGGGGCGTCCACCGCACCCTGACCTGGCGCCGCCTGGACCTGCGCGTACGGGCTCTGGCCGCCCGCCTCGCCGAGGAGGCCGCGCCCGGAGCGCGGGTCGCGCTGCTGTGCCCGCAGGGCAGCGAGTACGTCACCGCGTTCCTCGCGACGCTCGCCGCCGGGCTGGTCGCCGTGCCGCTGTATCCGCCCGGTCTGCCCGGGCACGGCGACCGTCTCTCCGCTGTTCTCGCCGACGCGCGTCCGGCCGCCGTCGTGACGACGAGCCGCGCCCTCGACGAGGTGCGGGAGTTCTGCGCGGGCGCCGCGATGACGATCGCCGCCGCCGACCAGGTGCCCGACGCCGCCGCCGAGGACTGGCGGCCGGTCGTGCCGGACGACACCGCGGTCGCCTACCTCCAGTACACCTCCGGTTCGACCCGCACCCCGGCGGGCGTGGAGATCACCCACGCCAACGTCGTCGCCAACGCCCGTCAGGCACTGACCGCCTACGGTGCCGACGACCGTCCCATCACGTGTGTGGGCTGGTTGCCGCTGTACCACGACATGGGGCTCGTGCTGAGTGTCGCCGCACCGGTGACGCGGGGTCTGCTGTCGGTGCTCATGGACCCGGTCGCGTTCCTGCACGAGCCCGTGCGCTGGCTGCGGCTGCTCGCCGCGCATCCGCGCGCGGTGAGCGCCGCGCCCAACTTCGCCTACGACTACTGCGCCTCGGCCGTGACCGGCGCGCAGAAGGAGGGCCTGCGGCTGGACGGTGTCGCCGCGCTGATCAACGGCAGCGAGCCCGTCCGCCCCGGCACGGCCGACGCCTTCCACGCCGCCTTCGCCGCCCAGGGACTCGCACCGGACACCCACTGTCCGTCGTACGGGCTCGCCGAAGCCACCGTGTTCGTCAGTGCCGCCCGGCCCTGGGAGCCGTTGCGCCGGTTCGCGCTCGACCGCGACGCCCTGGCCACCGGGAAGGCCCTGCCCGCCCGGCCCGACGATGCCACGGCCGTGCTGCTCGCGGGCTGCGGTACCCCGGCCGGCCAGCAGGTCCGCATCGCCGATCCCGTGTCCCGCGCCGCGTTGTCCGAGGGGGAGGTGGGTGAGATCTGGGTGCGGGGCCCCAACGTCGGGCGCGGCTACCGGAACCAGGACCGGCTGACGGAGCGCGTCTTCGGTGCCGCGTTCGCCGACGCGGCCGGCGACACGGCGGACGACGCGCACGGCTCGGGCGGCTGGCTGCGCACCGGTGACCTCGGGACGGTCCTGGACGGCCAGTTGATCGTCACCGGCCGGCTGAAGGACCTCATCGTCGTCGACGGCCGCAACCACTATCCGCAGGACGTGGAGGCGACGGTCCAGGAGGCGCATCCGGCCGTGCGGCGCGACCGGCTCGCCGCCTTCGCCGTGGCGGGACCCGAGGGTGAACGCGTGGCCGTCGTGGCGGAGCACGTACGGAGCACGGGCCTCGCCGGGATCGACGTACCGGCGCTGGTGCGCGCGGTACGGGCGGCCGTGTCCGCCCGGCACGGGCTGCGGCTCGCCGACGTCGTCCTCGTGGAGCCGGGCACCGTGCCCCGTACGTCCAGCGGCAAGGTGTCGCGGTCGCTGACCCGCGAGCGGTATCTGGCGGGCGCCTATGCGGCGGGGACGGCCGAATGAGCGCCGTCGACGAAGGAGCGCTGCGCCGGCTGATCGCCGGACGGGTGGCCTCCTGGAACGGCACGCCTGCGGCGGACGTCCCCATGGACCGGCCGCTGGCGGACCTCGGCATGTCCTCGCGGGACGCGGTGGTCCTGGCCGGGGAGCTCTCCGGGGCCACGGGTCGTGAGCTGCCCGCGACACTGCTGTGGGAGGCGTCCACCGGCGACGCCCTGGTGGCGCACCTGTGCGCCGGCACGGCGACACAGGCCGATCCCCCGGCCGTGCTCCCGGCCGTTCCGGGGCTGCCCGGTGAGCCCGTCGCGGTCATCGGGGTCGGCTGCCGACTGCCGGGGGGTGTGCACGGTCCAGGCGACTACTGGCGGCTGCTGAGCGAGGGCGTCGACGCGATCCGGCGGGTTCCGCAGGACCGGTGGCGTGACTTCACCGCCTTCCCTCCCGCCGACGCTCCCCTGTACGGCGGCTACCTCGACGACATCGCCGGGTTCGACGCGGACTTCTTCCGGATCACACCGCGCGAGGCCGCGGTGATGGACCCGCAGCAGCGGATCCTGCTGGAGGTCGTCCACGAGACCCTCGACCACGCGGCCGTCCCCGCCGCGTCCCTCGCCGGCACCGCCACCGGCGTCTTCGTCGGCGTCTCCGCCCCGGAGTACGGCGCTCTGACCGGCGCGGACCCCGCCGCCGTCGACCCCTGGGCGCCGGCCGGCGGGGCGTTGAGCGTGACCGCGGGGCGGCTGGCGTACGTGCTGGACACGCGGGGGCCGAGCATGGCCGTCGACACCGCCTGTTCGTCCTCGCTGGTCGCCGTGCACCACGCCTGCGTCAGTCTGCGCACGGGCGAGGTCGACACGGCGATCGCCGCCGGCGTCAACGTGCTGCTCTCCCCCGCAGTCACCGTCGCGTTCCGGCGAGCCGGTGCCCTCGCCCCGGACGGACGGTGCAAGCCGTTCTCCGCGGCGGCCGACGGCATCGGGCGCGGCGAGGGCTGCGCGGCCGTGCTGCTGAAGCGGGTGTCCGACGCCGAGCGGGACGGCGACCGCGTCCTCGCCGTCGTCCGGGCCACGGCCGTCAACTCCGACGGCCGCTCGGGCGGGCTCCTGGCACCCAACCCGGCGGCCCAGCGAGCCCTGTTGACCACGGCCTACGCGCGGGCCGGGCTCGATCCGGCGCACATCGACCTCGTCGAGGCGCACGGCACCGGTACCCCGCTCGGCGACCCGATCGAGGCGGGCGCCCTCGGCGCCGTGCTCGGTGCGGGCCGCGACGCCGACCAGCCGCTGCTCCTCGGCTCCGTCAAGGGCAACCTCGGCCACCTGGAGTCCGCCGCGGGCATCGCCGGGCTGGTGAAGACGGTGCTCGCGCTGCACCACGACCGCGTTCCGCCGTCCCTGCACTGCGCGGAGGGCAGCGCCCTGGACGACATACGGCTGCGGGTGGTGAGCGAGCCGGAGCCGTGGCCGCGCTACGGCGGCACGGCCACCGCCGGGGTCTCCGGATTCGGCTTCGGCGGCACCAACGCCCATGCGGTGCTGGAGGAATGGCGACCGGGCGGCCCGCCGCCCCAGGCTCCGGCCGAGGAGCCGGCCGCCCGTCTCCATCTCCTCTCCGACCTCGACACCGCACGCGTCCGGGACACCGCGGCCCGGCTGGCCGAGTGGCTCCGTACGCCCGAGGGGAGTGCCGCGCGCCCCGCAGACGTGGCGCGCACGCTCGCGGGGCGGGCCGGGCGCGGCCGCGTGCGGGCCGCCGTCGCCGCCCGCGACCGTCACGAACTCGCCGACGCCCTGGCCGCGTTGGCGCAGGGGCGGCCCCACCCCCAGGTCGTCACCGACGACCGCGGGCTCGCCGGGCGGGGGCCGGTGTGGGTCTTCTCGGGGTACGGCAGCCAGTGGGCCGGCATGGGGCGTCGTCTGCTGGCCGAGGAGCCCGTCTTCGCCGCGGCAGTGGAGAAGCTCGACGCCCAGCTGGCCCCGGAGTGCGGTCTGTCCTTGTACGACTGTCTGGCCTGCGGTGCGGCCCTCGATCGCGTGGAGGTCGCCCAACCAGTGCTGTTCGGCACTCAGTTGGCGCTCGCCGAGCTGTGGCGCGCCCAGGGGGTCGAGCCCGCCGCCGTCATCGGGCACTCGCTGGGCGAAGTGGCCGCCGCGGTGTGCGCGGGCGCGCTGGACGTGTCGGACGCGGCCCGGGTCGTCGCCGTACGGGCCCGGCTGCTCGGCGGGCTGCGCGGCGGCGCCATGGCTGTGGTCGACCTCGAGGACGATGAACTCGACGCTCTGGAACGGGAGTTCCCCGACGTCCAGGTCGCCGTCCACTCCTCGCCCGTCCAGAAGGTCGTCACCGGCGAGGAGCCGGCGGTCGCCCGGCTGGTGCGAAGGCTGGAGCGGCAGGGGCGGGCCGCCCGCGCCATGCGGGTCGTCGGCGCCGGGCACTCGCCCCAGGTCGACCCGCTTCTGCCGGAGTTGACCGAGGCCCTGGCCGAGGTCCGGGGCGGACGGCCGCGCGTCCCGGTGTACTCCACCGTCCTGGACGACCCGCGTGGCGACGGGGTGTTCGACGCCGCCCACTGGGCCGCGAACCTGCGCCGGCCCGTGCGCCTGGACCGGGCCGTCGCGGCCGCCGCGGCCGACGGCCACACCGCCTTCGTCGAGATCTCACCCCACCCGGTCCTGACCCGGGCCGTCACCGACACCGCGCCCGGCTCCCTCGTCCTCGGCACGCTGCGCCGCGACGCCGACGACCGCACCGCGTTCCTCACGCGGGTGGGTGCCCTGTACGCCGCCGGCGGACGCCTGCCGCTGCCGTCCGGCCGTGTCATCGACCTGCCGGCACCGCGCTGGCGGCACGGGCGGCACTGGTGGACGGACGGGCGTCCGACGGCCGTGGCGGTCCCGGCGTCCGTACCGGCGGCGGTTCCGGCGGCGGTTCCGGCGGCGGTTCCGGCGGCGGTTCCGGCCGGGGAGGGGGAGACGCCGCAGGACGTCTCCGCCTTCGCCCGCCTGCGTCACGCCATCACCGCGGTCACCGGCCACCCGGCGGCCCGCATCCTGCCCACCACGACCCTGGCCGACCTCGGCCTGGACTCCCTGATGGCCGTCCGCATCCGCACCGCCCTCGAACGCGAGTTCGGGATCGAACTGCCCCTGCGCGAACTGCTCGGCGCCGGCACCGTCGGGAAGGTGGCCGATCACATCCGACGGGCGCTCGCCCCAAGGGAGGCGGACTCGCCCTTGCGACCCCTGCGCGCCGGCGGTTCGCGGGCCCCGCTCTTCCTCCTGCACGCCGCCGGCGGCACGACCGACGTCTACGGGGCGCTCACCGGACGGCTCGGGGACGACCGGCCGGTGTACGGGCTGGAGCGAATCGAAGAGGCCCGGACGGTGACCGCGAAGGCGCGCCGCTACGCCGAGGCGATCACCGCCGTCCATCCCGACGGCCCTTGCCTGCTGGGCGGTTGGTCCTTCGGCGGGTTCGTCGCCCAGGAGACCGCACGGCAACTCACCGCCGCCGGACGGGACGTGGAGCTGGTCGTGCTCCTCGACTCCGTACGGCCCCTCCCCCGGCCCGGCGTGACACCGGCCGACCGGATCCGCGCCCACTTCAGGGGCTTCGCACAGCACGTCGCCGACGCCTACGGGGTCCGGCTGGAGCTGCCGTACGACGAGCTCGTCGCGATGGACGACGACGGCGACCGTATCGACGCCGTGCTGCGGGCCCTGCGCGAGGCAGCCGACGTGCCGGCCGCCGCCCTGGAGCACCAGCGGACGTCCTACCTGGACCTCAGGATCGGCGAGGCCCATCGACCGGGGCCCTACGACGGGCGGGTGGTCCTGTACCGGGCCACCGGGCCCGCTCCGCACACCGTGCGCGACCCCGCCTACGAACGGGACGACGAGGCGCTGGGCTGGGACGAGGTGTGCCCGTGCCTGACGGTCGTCCGGGTCGCGGGCCACCATCTGTCGCTGCTCGACCCACCGCACGTCGACGAGATCGCCGCCCATCTGCGGCACGCGCTCGCCGAGCAGAGCCGCTGAACCGTACGACGAGGAGCCGCCATGTCCCACCCCACCACCGGAGTGTCCCGACGGGCCGTCACCAAAGCCGCGGCGGCCGTCGGTCTGACCGCGCTGTTCGGCGCCCGGACCGCCCCGGCCCGGGCCTCGACCCGGCTCGGACCACGCACCCTGGACGTCACCGTGTCCTCCGCCGCACTCGGCCGCAGCGCACCGGTACGGCTGATCCTGCCGTCGGACTTCGACACCCGGCCCGGGCGGACCTATCCCGTCCTGTACCTGCTGCACGGCGCCCACGACGACTACACCTCCTGGACCCGGGAGACGGACATCGAGGCCTTCACCGAGGGCCGGGAGCTGATCGTGGCGATCCCGGACGCGGGCCCCACCGGCATCCCCACCGCCTGGCGCGGCGGTCCCGACTACGAGACCTTCCAGCTCCAGGAGATCCCGGCACTGCTCGCCCGGGACTACCGGGCGTCCGGCGTGCGGGCCGTCGCCGGGGTCTCCACCGGCGGCTACGGCGCGATGGCGCACGCGGCACGCCACCCGGGCATGTTCGCCGCGGCCGCCTCCTACAGCGGCATCCTCGACACCACGGCGCCGGGCGTGCCGCCGATCGTGGACGCCATCGTCGCCCGCGAGAACCTGCTGCCCCACTCCCTCTGGGGCAACCCGGTGCTGAACCTCCTCACCTGGCGCGACTTCAACCCCCGCGCACGGGCCGCCGGGCTGCGCGGCACCGGCCTGTACGTCTCCAGCGGCAGCGGTGTGGCCGGCGGGACCGGTGACTGGCTGCCCGAGGCCCTGGAGAGCGCCCTGTGGCCCTCCGCCCACGGGTTCACCGACACGCTCGCGCTGCTCGGCATCCCGGTCACCACCCACTACTACACGGGAGGAGGACACAGCTGGACCTACTGGAAGCGGGAGTTCACCGCGTCGTGGCCGATGCTCGCCCGTGCGCTGGGGGTGCCGGAGTGATGTCGGTGCCGTCGGGGCACGGAACGGAGCGCAGGGGACGTCCGTCCAACACGGGACAGTCCCCTCGCCCCACGGGCAACGGCCCGCGGGTGAGCCGCTTCCGGGTGAAAGGAGGGTCCGCCGTGGCTTCCCCCACCCCGCACGAGGTGCCGGACGAGCTCGGAGCCGCACCGGTGCCGCCGGGTCTGGCCGAGCTGCTGCGCGCCGAACTCGAGGCCGTCGCCGACGACGTGGAGGAGGAAGTCCGCAGACAGGTCCCCGAGTACGCGCGGCCGGCCGACGGCGCGTACGGCAAGAACCTCAGGTCCGCAGTGGTGCAGGCGCTGACCCTGTTCGTCGACCACATCGCTGACCCGCGCCGGCAGGCCGGCTCGATCGCCGCCACGTACTACGAGCTCGGGCGCGGCGAGGCGCTGGAGGGCCGCAGCCTGGACGCGCTGCAGTCGGCGCTGCGGATCGGCGGGCTGCACGCCTGGCGGCGGCTGGGCCGTACGGCGGAGGAGCTCGGGCTGGACTCCACGGTCGTGGCCGCGCTGGGCGAACTGAGCATGCGGACGGTCCACGAGGTCGCGGAGGCGGCCGCGGCCGGGTACGCGGAGGCCCAGCTGCGCAGTACGGACGAGCTGGAGCGCCGCCGCAGGCGCCTGCTCGACCTGCTCCTGGAGGAGGGGCCGGTGTCCCTGGAGGCCGTACAGGGGATGGCGCACGGCGCTCGCTGGTCGGTGCCGCGGCACGTCGCGGTCGTCGCGCTCGCGGCGACCCCGGAACAGCGGGAGGAGGACCGGCCGCTCGCCGCGGCCGGGGCGTTGGTGGACATGGAGTCCCGGCCGCCCCGGATGCTGGTGCCCGACCCGGACGGTTCGGGCCGCTTCGGCGGGCGGGCGTTCGCCCTCGCGCTGCGCGGCCGTCCGGCGGCGGTCGGCCCGACGGTGCCGCTCACCGAGGCCGCCCAGTCGCTGCGCTGGGCCACCCGGGCCCTGGGGCTGATGGGCCGCGGGGTGCTTCCCGGGCAGGGCGTGGTGCGGTGCGCCGACCATCTGTCGACCCTGCTGCTGCACGGCGACGAGCCGCTGCTCGCCCGGTTGGAGGCACGGGTCCTCGCGCCGCTCGACGCCGTCTCCGAGGGGCAGCGCCCCCGGCTCGCCGAGACGCTGCTGGCCTGGCTGCTCTGCGGCAGCAACGTGCCCGACGTCGCCACCCGGCTGCACGTCCACCCACAGACGGTCCGCTACCGCCTGCGCCAGCTGGAGAAGCTGTTCGGCGACGTGCTGCACGACCCCGGCACCCGGCTGGACCTCATCCTGGCGCTGCGCGCCGAGGAACTGCGGGGCCTGAGCGACTGTGCCACGTGAGGTAATTCCCCGCTCACTCCGGTGCGCACATCGGGGCTCACGTCGGCAACAAAAAGCCGGGAGTTTCTGAATTCCCGTCCATAACACCCCGCCGGTGAATGCCAATACGTTCGGGACGTCCTTTTCCCAGGCGCGTCATCGCGCCCCACCCGCAAAGGATCCCCATGCGTATGCGCTTGTGCCTCGCCGTGCTCTCGCTGCTCGGCGGGGCCGGAATGGCCACCCTCACGGCGCCCACGGCATCCGCCGCCGCCTGCTCGGACATCGACGTCGTGGCAGCCCGTGGCACCTTCGAACCGGGCACGCTCGGCCTGATCGTCGGCGACCCGGTGTATTCGGCCCTGCAGAAGAAACTGGCGGGCAAGAGCCTCTCCAGCTACAAGGTGAACTACCCCGCGGACCTTTCTCTCACGTCGGCCGCGCAGGGCAACGCGGATCTGGTGAACCACGTCAACAGCCAGGCGGCCGCCTGCCCGAATCAGCGATTCGTCCTCGTCGGCTATTCGCAGGGCGCGAACGTCGTCGACAACTCCATCGGCATCAGCAGCGCCGGCGCGGTGGTCGGCAGCCCCATCGTCGCCACCATCCCCGCCGCTCTCGAACCGAGGGTCGCCGCGGTGCTGCTGTTCGGCAACCCGATCCGGGCCCTCGGCAAGAACGTCACCGGCACCTACCAGAGCCGCACCATCGACTTCTGCGCCCAGGGCGACCCCATCTGCGAGAACGGCGGCGACGACGTGCTGGCGCACCTCGGCTACACCGCGAACGCCGACGCGGCGGCCGTCTTCGCCGCGGGCAAGGTCTGAGCCGCCACCCCACGCTGAAGGGCCCGGGAGGAGCTCCTCCCGGGCCCTTCTTCCGTGCGGGTGCGGCCGGCGCCGGCTACCGGGGATCCCGTGCGAACTCCGTGAGGCCGGCCGAGACGGGCTCGGGCCGGCCGTTGTTCTGCACCGGCGCGGCGGTCAGCACGTCGAGGTGCTGGTAGCCGTCGGCGACGATCGGGTGCAGGTCGGCCGGGATGCGGCCGGCCAGCAGCCCGTCGCCCGCGAGCACGGTGAGCGTCGGGTTGGCGGTGAGCCCCTCCGGGTGCGCGACGAGCCGCTTCACCTGCGGCGAGTCGGCCAGTTCGAGATCGGTGACGAGCTTGGTCGGGAAGTACTGCTCGGTGAAGTCCAGCGGCTGCTCGGCGAGGCTGCGGGCCAGCTCCCGAAGGTCGGTGACCTCCTTGTCGGCGGCGGTGAACGGGGTGCCGTCGGCGGACCGGTACCCCGGGTCGTCGGGGTCGCCGACGCGGTCGTAGTCGCGCCAGGTGTACAGCGGCCCGTGCGGCCGGTCCGGGATGGCCTTGTACGCGACGCCGAACAGCCCGGGCTGCCGGTCACCGCCGTTGGCGACGGGGAAGCTCTTGTCGGCGACCGGCCCGCCGTCGAAGAAGCCGACGCTGCTCTGCAGGAACGCCAGCGGTACGGAGTTGTCGTCCAGCAGCGCTCCGAGCACCGCCGCGTTGGTGAGCCGGAAGTCCTTCACCGCGGGTGAGCCGGTGAGGAAGGCGGCGGTGTCCTTGGAGAACAGGAACCGGTTGGTCGCCTCGATGTTGGTGGTGGAGGGGAGATAGGCCGGCAGGTCGGCCTCGCCGCCCGGATCCCGTACGGCGCCCACGCCGGCGATGGCCAGCAGCGTCATGGTCTCGGGGTTGAGCAGGACCGGCGCGGACAGCGAGCGCGACAGCAATCCGCTGTCGAGCCCGGCCTGGACGACACCGTAACCGAGGCCGATGTCGGGCAGGTTGGTGTCGTCCGGGATGCTGCCGCTGAGGTCGGCGAGCGAGGTGGAGACGGTGGTGTCGAGGGCGAAGTAGCCGGCGCACTGGTTGTAACCGGCGTCGGCGGTGGTGGCCCGGTCGCCGTCGAAGTCGGCTGCCGCGAAGTAGCCGGTGACGACCCCGCCGAGCGAGTGGCCGCCGCACAGCACCTTCCGCTTGCGCACGCCCTGGTCGGGCAACTCTGCGGCGAGCAGGTCGTACTGGTCGCGGACGGTCTGCTCGATGCCGAGCTTCGCCATCCACCCCAGGCGCTCGTTGCCGACGAAGCCGGCGAAGGTGCGCCCGTCGACCTGCCTGCCCCGGTAGTAGTAGTCGACGGCCGTGTGCTGGTCGCCGGAGTCGGTGCCGGTGTGGTCCTCCAGACAGTTGGAGCGCCGGTCCAGGGCCCAGAACTCGATGTGCCGGCCCTGCTCGGCGGCGCGTGCCACGGTGTTGCGGGCGACGCCGTCGAACGCTCCGGCTCCCTCCAGGATGCCCGGCTGGGCGAGAAGGATCCGGTCCGCGTCGGCCGAGGCCGCGGGGCCGTCGGCGGAGCGGTAGCGCAGGTACGACAGCCAGTCGCACGCCGCCGGACGCGCCCCGAAGGAGGCCGGCAACGGCGCCTTCACCCGCACCACCGACTCCGTCACCCCGGCGACCGGACCCGTCGACGCCACGGGCGTCTCGGTCCTCCCGGTCTCCCCCTGGGCGCTCGGGGCGGCGGCGGTGAGGGTCCCGGTGGCCAGCAGCACCGCCAGCACGGCGCTGCGCAGGGCTTTCGCGGTTCTTCCTCTGCTGCGACTCGTGTTCATAGCCGGACCGTAGAACCGTGCGGAGCGTTCGATCGCGCAGTGCTCACAAGAACTCAAGCCCGGGCGGCGCCTTTGTCAGAGCCGGACGAACGGGTTCCGAACCGCCGTGCTCCCGGACGGGAGCGAGCCCCCGCACGCCGGTCGCGTACGGGGGCTCGCCCCTTCAGTCGTGGAACTCGCCGGGCGGGACCGTCAGCCGACGCTCACGCCGTAGTAGCTCAGTGCCTCGGTGACCGGCTGGAAGAAGGTCGTGCCGCCGGAGGTGCAGTTGCCGCTGCCGCCGGAGGTCAGACCGTAGGCCACGGTGCCCGAGTACAGGGGGCCGCCGCTGTCGCCGCCCTCGGCGCAGACCGTGGTCTGGATCATGCCGTAGACGACGTCGCCGCTGCCGTAGTTGACCGTGGCGTTCAGGGCGGTGACCCGGCCGCTGTGGGTACCCGTGGTGGAACCGCGGCGGTAGACCGTGGTGCCCACGCTCGGGGTGGCCGCGCTGGAGATCGTCTGACTGCCGACCGAGCTCGGGTGGGCGACGGACGTGTTGGTGTACCGCACCAGCGCGAAGTCGTTGGTCGGGAAGCTGTAGCTGACGTTCGTGCCCAGCGTCGAGCTCTGGCCCGAGTTGGAGTACCAGGTGGAGGCGACCTCACCGCAGTGACCGGCGGTCAGGAAGTAGTAGGTGCTCCCGCTGTGCACGTTGAAGCCGAGCGAGCAGCGGTAGCCGCCGCCGTAGATGGCGTCGCCGCCGGTGATCAGCTTCTTGAACTGGCCCGGGGTGTGCTTGATCGTGAGCGCGCCGGCGTTGCTGCCCGCCTGCTCCTTGATCTTCGCGATCTCGGCCTTCGAGACCGTGCTGTCGACGGTGACGACGAGCCGGTTGGTGTTGCTGTCGACGGCCCAGGCGGTGCCCGGGACGTCCGCGTTGAGCACCGAGGTGCTCGCGCTCTTGAGCTGTGCGGTACTGAAGGTGGCGGTGTCCGCCGCGCTCGCGTTGGGGATCGCGATGGCGGCCGCGGCCACGAGTCCGGTGGCGACGGCGGTCAGCCGGGTCCGTCTCGAGATGCCGCTCGTGGGGGTGGTGGGGGTGGTGCGCTTGATCCTCACGTTTCGTTCCCTCCCAGGGGAAGTCGGGGGCCCGTCGTGTGGGGTCGGGGCCCGTGAGGCGCAGCCAGGACCGACGTTCGTCCGGATTCCGGACACGCCGTGACCCTGACAAGCGCTGAGGGGGAGTATTCGGCCGAACGGCCGGTCGGCGCAAGGGCGCCTTTCGGCCGTCAGACCTTGAACGAACTGCGTGAGTTGACCCCTCTCGCAGCCCTCTTTCCCCAGCTCGGACCAGGTTGCGCCGCCCTGCCTCGACCACCACGTCACAGGTGTTCCCCGACGGCGGGACGGGGCAGCTGAAAGCGTCGGCGAAGGTGCACGAAGGCAGTACAGAAGGGTTGACGCGACCGTCGTGCGTCCGTCCGCGTCGGGTGCGCCGGGGCGCGGGACGCCGGATGTCCGGAAGTCGACCGTCCGGATAGCCCTCCGCCCACGCTCGATCAGCTCTTCCCGTGGGGTCGGGCAGCCCGAGGCGCGGGCGCAGGGTGGTTCCCTCGTATTCCGTGCGGAACGCGCCGCGCCACTGGAGCAGCGGCACCACCCGGTCGACGAACTCGTCGAGCCCGCCGGGCCTGAGGTGCGGTACGAGGGTGAAGCCGTCGGCGGCACCCTGCCCCACGAACGTCTCCAGTTCCGCGGCGACCGCCTCGGGCGTGCCGATGCGACTGCCGGGGCACCCGCCTCGCTCACGGTCCGCCGGATCGACAGCCCGTTCTTCTTGGAGCGTGCCCGCCTCTTCTCGGCCCCCTCCGTCAGGGCCCGCCTCTTCTCGCACTTGGCCCAGGCATCCGCAGCAGTGGCTGGTCACCCGCTGCCACATCGACTTCGGTCGCGTGTGGTCCTGTTCCTGTTGAGCCGACCCACTGCGCGGCCGTGTTCGGGGCGCCCCTTGACGTTCTCTCCTCGCCAGTTTCGCCTTCGCACCCGCGCCCTCCCCTCACCCTCGCGCCACCGCCGACCGACGCCTGGGCGCGGCCCGGACCCCGATCACCCGATCCATCAAGGCACCCAGTACATCCCGAACGGACCCCCGCTCCCGCGCGTCGCACTCCAGCACGGGAATGTCCGCGCCGAGCCCCAACGCCTCCCGGACCTCCTCCAGTTCGAACCGTTCGGCCCCGTCGAAGCGGTTCACCGCGAGGACGAACGGCGCGCCCTGGGCCTCGAAGTAGTCGAGGGCGGGGAAACACTCCTCGATGCGCCGGGTGTCCGCGAGGACCACTGTTCCCAGCGCGCCCTCCACCAGGTCGTCCCACAGGAACGAGAAGCGGTCCTGTCCGGGCGTCCCGAACAGATACAGCGCGATGGTCGGATCGAGTCTGATCCGCCCGAAGTCGAGCGCGACGGTGGTCGTCGTCTTGGACTCCACGCCCTCGAGCGAGTCGACGCCCACCGACACCTGGGTGATCGCCGCCTCCGTGTCGAGCGGTTCGATCTCGGAGACGGCCCCGATGAAGGTGGTCTTGCCGACGCCGAGGCCCCCGCTCACCACGATCTTCACGGCGAGCGGCACGGTCTTGTCAGAGCGCCCGGGCATGGGTCCTGGTCCTTTCGAGCGTCCGCATCCTTGGCGGGAGATACGGCCCAGGGATGCTCGCCGCTCACCGTGGCAGCGTCCGCCACGGACGATGAGCGCGTACACACGGCACGTGACGCCGCGTCAGCACGAGCAGTCGCAGGCGCAGCACTCACAGCACTCGCACGCGTCACAGCAGCCGCAGTCGCAGTCGCAGCCGTCGCTGCACCATCCCTCACGCCTCTTCCTCGACCACGGCCCCTCGAACTCGTCGGCACAGCACGCCTTGCAGGTGCAGCAGAGCCCGAGCGCGACCGCGCACCCGGCCCAGAAGCCCCGCTTGTCGGGGCGCGGCGGCTCACCGCCGAAGGGGTTGCCGGGAGCGCTCGGATCCGCCGGTCCCTGTGGGGCGTACGGCCCAGTGGGCGGCCCGAAGGCCCCTTCCGGCCCGTGTGCGTGCCCGCACGAGGAGGTCCCGAACGCCCGGTCCACCGACCGCTCCAGCTCGTGCGCGAGCAGCAGATGCGCGAGCCTGCTGTCGGCGAACTCCACGTCGCGCAGGGCGAGCCGGATGCCATGCAGGGCGTCGTCGGCGAGCCGGCGGGCCTCGGGGAGCGGGGTGCCCGTGGCCGTCAGCGGGTTCCAGGCACCCGCCGCCGCGTCCGCCGCCCTGTCCTCGACGGCGTCCAGGAGGTGGGCCAGCCGTCCGAAGAGGCGGCCCGCCTCGGCGAGCGGCGCGGCGTTGGCCGGCCGGCCCGCCAGGACCGCGGTGTGCGCGAAGGCGGCGGCGGTGGCTGTCTCGGTCGGCTCGGTGACCGTCAACAGCGGGGTGCCCGGTCCGGCGAGCGCCTCGATGCCGACCTGCCGGTCCACCGCGTCGACGAGGACGGCGGTGTCGAACCCGACGGCGGCCCCGCTCCGTTCCCCGGCCCGCCCCCAGCTCGCGGCGACCCGGCGCGCGGCGACGGCGACCGGCCGCCGCGCCAGCAGCCCGTCCCCGTCGGCGACGTGGTCGCGCACCTTGGCCGAGGCGAGCACCAGCGAGACGGCGGCCGCGAGCCGGGCGCCCTCACCCTGCGCGACGGACGCGGTGCGCATCCCGCGGAGCGGGCACGGTCCGGCCGTCCGCCGCCACCCTCCGGCTGCGGTGCGCTCGGCCTGAGCCTCCGTCAGAACCGATATGAGCAGCCCGTCGTAGTTGGTGACGACCCGCGCGAACTGCCCGTGGTCGCCGCGCAGCGCGAGACAGAGCCCGCACAGGTGCGCCATCCACTGGGTCTTGAGGCCCTCACCGAGCCGGTGACTGCACGGCCTGACGATTCCGAACACGACATCCCCCGTCGTCATCGAGACATTGAGCTGCCGCATGCTATCGACCGATTGTCACGCCGGATCGGGGGCACTCGGTTCACCCGGACGCACCGTCCGTCACCCATCCGCCACGAAGAATCATATTTCACTCACAGTCAGCAGCCGTACGCGGTACGACCCTTGGGAGACGCGGGCTCTCGACGGATTCGCTGTGCACCAGTACCGTCACAAACCCCCCGCGCGGCGTCTATCCACTTGGCGCGACATCCGCATCATGGACGACCATGGGGAATGCGGAAAGCAGAATGACCGCTGTGAGAGGAGGCGTCCATGGGATCGGTGCGCAAGGCGAGTGCCTGGCTTGGCCTCGTCGACGACAACGATGACGAGCGTTACTACGACGACGACTATTCCGAGGGGACCGACTCCGGGGACGCCTGGGTCACCGACCCCCGCGTGAAGGTGGCCACGGACACGGCCGAGGAGAAGGGCCGCCGGATCGGCACCGTCACCCCGGACAGTTTCCGGGACGCGCGGGCGATCGGTGAGCTGTTCCGCGAGGGTGTGCCGGTGATCATGAACCTCACGGCCATGGAGGCCGGGGACGCCAAGCGCGTCGTCGACTTCGCGGCCGGGCTGATCTTCGGCCTGCGGGGTTCGATCGAGCGGGTGTCCACCCGGGTGTTCCTGCTGTCCCCCGCCAACACGGAGATCGTGAACGGAGACCCGTCCGCGCATCGGACGGACGGTTTCTTCAACCAGAGCTGAGGCAGGGCCGCTCACCGGCCCTGCCTCGGCCCCCGGGCCGGGTCAGCGGAAGGCGTCGAGTCCGGTGAGCGCCTTGCCCAGCACGAGCTGGTGCATCTCGACGGTGCCCTCGTAGGTGAGGACCGACTCGAGGTTGGTCGCGTGCCGCATGACGGGGTATTCGAGCGAGATCCCGTTGGCGCCGAGGACGGTACGGGCGGTCCGGCAGATCTCGATCGCCTCCCGTACGTTGTTGAGCTTGCCGAAGCTGACCTGCTCGGGACGCAGGCGGCCGGCGTCCATGCGCCGCCCCAGATGATGGGCGAGCAGAATCCCCTTGTGCAGCTCGACCGCCATGTCGGCGAGCTTGGCCTGGGTGAGCTGGAAACCCCCGATGGGCCGCCCGAACTGCTCGCGGGTCTTCGCGTACTCGACGGCGGTCTCGAAGCAGGAGCGCGCCGCTCCCATCGCGCCCCACACGATGCCGTAGCGCGCGTGGGACAGACAGCTGAGCGGTCCGCGCAGCCCGGTGACCTCCGGCAGGACGGCGTCCGCGGGCAACCGCACGTCGTCGAGCACGAGCTCGCTGGTCACGCTGGCCCGCAGGGACCACTTGTGCTTGATCTCGGGCGCCGAGAACCCCGGAGTGCCGGCGGGCACCACGAAGCCGCGGATCCCGTCGTCGCTCTGCGCCCAGACGACGGCCACCCCGGCGACGGACCCGTTGGTGATCCACATCTTGCGGCCGTTGAGCACCCAGTCGGAGCCGTCCCGCTTGGCGTACGTCCGCATGCCCGCCGGGTCGGAGCCGTGATCGGGTTCGGTGAGCCCGAAGCACCCGATGATCTCGCCCGCGGCCATCCCCGGCAGCCAGGTCCGCTTCTGCTCCTCGCTGCCGAAGCGGTGCAGGGCGTACATGGCGAGGGAACCCTGCACGGAGACCAGGGACCGGATGCCGGAGTCGGCGGCCTCGAGTTCGAGACAGGCGAGGCCGTACTGCACGGCACTGGCGCCGGCGCACCCGTATCCGCTGAGCGACATCCCGAGCGCCCCGATGGCGCCGAGCTCGCGCGCCAGCTCCCGGATGACCGGCAGCTCCCCGCGCTCGTACCACTCGGCGACATACGGCAGCACCCGGTCCGCCGCCCAGCCGCGCACGGTGTCACGGATCGCGAGATCCTCCGGCTCCAGCAGTTCGTCGATCCCGAGCGGATCGGCGGGGTCGAAGGGGGGCAACTTCGAGGACGCGGACATACGACAGCCTCCGGCAGGAACCAAAAACTAGCACCGCTAGTCACGGTGCCCCGGCGACGTTACGACGCGACGCCCCACACGTCCAGTACACGCCCGACACATCCCGTGCGCGCACGGCACGTGCATACGCGCCCCGCAAGGCGCAGCCGCCGACGGCGCGCCCCACGGGCGACGCCCACCTCCTGTCCAAGAGTCACGGGCAGCACGCGGGTGGGGGACTCACACGGAGACGCGGGACTCCGCGGCCTCCCTGGGCCCCGGCAGCTCCACCGAAGGGGCCTCGCACTGCATGACCCGCGGCAACCGCAACGCCATCAACGCCCCCAGCAGCAACAACCCCGCACTCACCAACAGCGTGACATGCAGTCCGTGCACGAAGGAGTCCCGAGCCGCCCGACGCAGGGCGCCCCCGGCCGACCCCCCGAGCCGCCCGGCGACCTCGTAGGCCTCGCCCAGCGAATGCCCCGCCGCGGAGGACGCCGGCGCCGGCACGCCCGGCACGGACGCGAGTCCAGGCGCGTACGCCGCGTTCATCACACTGCCCAGCAGCGCGATCCCGATCCCCGCCCCCAACTGGTACGACGTCTCCCCGATCGCCGCCGCCCCGCCCGCCTGCTCCGGCGGAGCCTCGCTCAGCATCGACTCGTACGCCGCGAACAACGTCGTCTCCAGGCCGAAGCCCAGCAGCACGAACCCGGCCAGCAGCAGCCCCGCGTTGTCCGACCCGCCCATCGCGGTGAGCGTCAGCACCGCGACCGCGGTGAGCACGAACCCCCCGCACACCATCCTTCGCGGCCCGAACTGCCGAAGCAGCCGCGCCCCGGCCAGCCCCGCCGCCATCGCGGCGAAGGTCAGGGGCAGCAGTCGTAGGCCCGTCTCCAGAGGGGACAGTCCCAGCACCAGCTGCAGGTACTGCGCCGCGATCAGCTCCAGGCCGACCAGCGCCAGCATCGCCAGCACGATGCACCCCACCGACGTACTGAACGCCGGCCGCCCGAACATCCGCAGGTCCACCAGAGGATGGACGCGACGCCGCTGACGTCGTACGAACACCACGATCAGCACCGCGCCCACCGCCAGCGGCACCACGGTGAACGGCCCCAGTTCCCCGCCGCCCAGCCGCTTCACGCCCAGCACGACGGCGAACAGCCCCACCGCCGCCGTCAGCGCGCCGACCACGTCCCACGGGCCGTCCCCCGCGCCCCGCGACTCGGGCAGCAGCATCCGGCCCACCGGCAGGCTGACCAGCATCAGCGGGATGTTGACGAGGAAGACCGAGCCCCACCAGAAGTGTTCGAGCAGGAAGCCGCCGAGCAGCGGACCCACCGCCGCGCCCACCGCGGCCACCGCGCTCCAGATGCCTATCGCCAGCGCCCGCTCCCGCCGGTCCGGGAACACCTGCCGCAGGATCGACAGCGTCGCCGGCATGATCATCGCGCCGCCCACGCCCAGCAGCGCCCGCGCCACGATGAGCACCTGCGCGCTCCCGGCGAACGCCGCCAGCGCGGAGGCGACGCCGAACAGGGCGTATCCGAGCAGCAGGATCCGTCTGCGGCCGACCTTGTCGCCGAGCGTGCCGAAGAGGATCAGCAGCGAGGCGCAGACCAGCGGATAGGTGTCGACGATCCAGAGCAGCTCGATCGCGCCGGGCCGCAGGTCCTCGGTGACGGCGGGCACCGCCACGTGCAGCACGGTCGCGTCGACGGCGACCAGGAGCAGGCTGACGCACAGCACCACCAGGACGACCCAGCGGTTGGCACCGGCCCCGGCCGCCCGACGGCGCAACCCAGCGGCGGCCATGGTCGTCCCGGACATGTACGTACCTCCCAGGTGATCCCTCGGTTCGGCGGGCTCACGGAGTGGGGACTCCCCGCGACTCGGCCGGAGAGGAGCGGTGGTCTCCGGCCCGCGCAAACGAACACGAGTGGAACGCAGCGTACGCGAGTTCGCGCCAGGGCCACGTGGCGGACCTCTCACCGTCCACAGGCAACCCGTGTGGCGTACGCCACTTCCCAGGCGGCTTCCGGTGTCACTTCCCGCGCATTTCCGGCGCCGGCCCGCACTCCCCGGCGGTCCCCGTCGCCGAGCACCCCGTCGATAATCGAGCCCGTGACCGATCTTGAGACGCGCGTGACGCCCCCCGGCTCCACGGCCCTGCGCCGGGCGGCCCCCGCCCTCCTGGGGTACGCGGCCGTACGCGCCCTGGGCCTGCTCGCCCTCTTCCTGTGGAGCGCCGCCCGCGACAAGAACGCGTACACGCTGCTGACCGCCCGCTGGGACGCCCTCTGGTACACGAGGGTCGCCGAGCTGGGATACGGGTACGAGGTCCGCCTGCCGAACGGCGACGTCCACTCCAACCTCGCCTTCTTCCCGCTGCTGCCCTGGCTGGAAAGACTTCTGCACGCGGTGACCCCGCTGTCGTACGCCGACGCCGGTTTCGTCGTGTCCCTGCTCGCCTCGCTCGCCGCGGCCTGGGGGATCTTCGCGGTCGCCGGTCACGTGTACGGGCACCGGGCCGGGGTGTGCGCGGTGCTGGTGTGGGCCGTCCTGCCCGTCGGGATCGTGCAGTCGATGGCGTACAGCGAGTCGCTCTTCACCGCGCTGGCCGCCTGGTCGCTGTACGCGGTGCTCACCGGCCGGTGGGTGACCGCGGGGGTACTCGCGTCATTGTCCGGGCTGACCCGCCCGGTGGGGCTCGCGGTGGTCGCGGCGGTATGGACGGCGGGCGTGACGTCCTTCCTCCGTCACCGGAAGCCCTCCTCCTCGGCGGCCTCGATCGCGCGAACCCGCAGCACGGCGCCCGAGCCCGGCGCGCATGCCGCCAGGCGCGCCCTCGGCATGTTTCTCGCGCCCCTCGGCGCCGTCGGATACGTCCTGTGGGTCGGCCACCGCACCGGTAAGGGCCCCCTCGGCTACCTCGACGTCCAGGCGGGCTGGCGCAACGGCTTCGACGGCGGGTACGCCTTCGCCCGCTTCGTCGCCGACAAGTTCACGTCGTTCCCGTCGGCCCTCGCCGGCCTCGGACTGATCATCGGCGTCGGCCTGCTGCTGTGGCTGTACGCCGTCTGCGTACGGCAGCGCCAGCCGCTCCCGCTGCTGGTGTACGCGGGTGCCGTCCTCGCGCTCGCCCTGTGCGCGTCGAGCTACTTCGGCTCCAAGCCGCGCCTGCTGCTGCCCGCCTTCCCCCTGCTGCTGCCGCTCGCCCTGGCCCTGGCCCGGCTGCGGACGTCCAGGTCGGCACTGGTGGTGGGGTGCGTCGCGGTGGCTTCCGCCGTGTACGGCGCGTGGTGGCTGAACGGCTCGGGTCCTCCGTAAGAGATGTCCTGCTTTTCGGTGAACCTTTTCATAAGTTCCCTAAAACTATCCCCTGGAATGATCAAAGGAATTGCAGGGAACGGCCCTCGATGATTAGTGATTCCAGAGGAATTAACACCCCCCTGAGAGCAATCCCACATCACATCGTCATCACAAACCGACGGAATCAGCCGGGTCTCGAGCTCACTCGCTGTAACGTCGTTTAGGTGCGTACCGAACAAAACCTCACCCGTCTGGACCGGGTGTTCGCGAGGCTCGACCGTGAGCCGGAACGACCGGCCCACATCGATGTGCCGAAGATGAGCAGGCACCGGGTCGCCCTGCTCGTCGCGACTCTGGCCTTCTACCTGGCGATCGTGTGGCTCGTGGTGATCACCTCGTGGCTGGTCCGCCTCGACTGGCAGGTCATGTTCTTCCGGCCGTACCAGCAGTGGCCGGAGATCCACGCGTTCCTCGACTACTACGTCGTCCTGGGCCAGCGCGGTCCGACCGCCGTGATGGTCGCCGCCTGGCTCGGCTGGAGATCCTGGCGGCAGCACACCCTGCGCCCGATGCTCACCCTGGGCGCCTCGCTGCTGCTGCTGAACATCACCGTCGGCGCCGCGAAGCTCGGCATGGGCCGGCTCGGACCGCACTACGCGACCACCATCGGCTCGAACGAGATGGGCCTGGGCGGCGATATATTTCCCAGCGGCCACACCGCCAACGCCGTCGTGACCTGGGGAATTCTGGCGTATCTGGCCTCCACGCCGAGGGCGCGCCGCTGGCTGTCCGCCGTGTCCGCGGTGGTCTCGCTCGGCGTCGGCCTCACCACCGTCTACCTCGGTACGCACTGGCTGAGCGACGTGGTGCTCGGCTGGGCCGCGGGTCTGCTGGTGCTGCTCGCGCTGCCCTGGTGCGAGCCGCTGATCGCCCGCGCCGAGGTCTCGATCTTCGCCCTGCGCGACCGCCGGCGTGCGCGTCGCGCCGGGACGGTCCCCGCTCCGGCTCCGGTTCCGGCGGCGCCCGTCGCCGTACCCGTGGCGCTCAAGCCGCGCGTCACGGCGCAGGACGAGGCGCCCGCGGCCCACGAGCCGGTCGCTCCGGCCCGTTCGCCGCGTGCCCCGGTCTACCTGGCCCCCGGCCCGCACACGACCCGCTCGGAGCGCACCCCGGTCACCCCGGTCGGCAGCCGCCGCCCACCGCACTCCGACCGCCTCCCGCGCGGCACGACGGCCTCGACGGCGGCCGCCCGCCCCCTGACGGGCGGCTGACCTCCGCGAACACGCCCCACCACGGCGGGCCCCGGTACGCACCGCCCGGTCCCGCGCACGAAGGCCCCGGTTCCCGAAGCAGGAACCGGGGCCTTCGCCGTACCTCTCAGCCCTTCGTACCCTTCAGCCCTTCGTACCTCTCAGCCCTTCCAGGCGCGGGCCACGTGACCTTCGCGCACCTCGAAGTTCAGCCGCCCGAAGCGGTACTCCATGGTGACGATCGTGCCGGGCGCCAGCGAGCGCACCGTCGACCACCCCCGTTCGCGCGCGAGCCGCTCGGCCCGTGCGGCCTCCAGGCCGACGTACCCGTCCGGATTGTCCTGGGGCTCCGCTGGCGGAGTGGGATTCGGTGCCATACCGCCACGCTAGGCCGCGAGCCGCGTCCCGGGAACCCCGAACCGATGCCGTGGATCACTCCGGTCACACTTCTGTCACAGGATCACGACACGTGTTTCGACCGCCATGACATCAGTCGCCGCACAGCGGATCGTCACAGGTACGAGCGGTTTCGTACGCCTTACGCGTGTATTCGAACGCAATTCCCGCGCGTCGTCCGGCCATCCCGAATATCGCCGTGGAAAGCGCACGGAGAACCGCACCCGGACCCCGTCGCATTCCCATTCCGCGCGGATCACGGGAGCTGACTGCTCATAGGAAATACACGACTCCCCCCCACACCCTCCGTACGCCCCGTACGTCCCTGTACGCCCCCGGTCGGCGAGCGCGGCGGGACCCCGGGTGTCTCACGGCGTGTAGGCCAGTTGCGGTACGTCGAAGCAGGTGGTGGTCATCTCCCCCTGGGTGACCCACCCCTTGCCGTCCTGCCAGCGGGCGACCGACAGACAGGTCCGCCTCGTCCCGGGCGGCTCGGCGAGCCGTTCGAACCGCACGGGGAGCAGCAGCCCGTCGGCGTCGTACCCCTGGCTGCGGTTCATGAAGGCGTCGACGCACGCGCGCGTGACGCCGTTCTCCGCGCACGACCTCGCCGCCTGTGTGAACCATCTCGCGGCCGCCCACCCCTCCAGTTGCCACTGGGAGTGCGTCTTCAGGCCCTTGGTGGCGTCCCGGAACTCCCGTACGGCCGGCTGCGAGGTGTCCTCGTGGTTGCGGCTCGCTCCGGTGGCCCACAGGACATTGCGGCAGTTCGGGGAGTCCCTGTAGTCCTCGGGGACGGTGGAGGTCCAGTTCTGTACGTTCGTCACCTTGGCGGTGACCTTGGCGGTGACCTGGTCCATCGCCTCGCACAGCCGGGCGTTGCCGTGCGTGTCGAGGGCGTCGAAGACGAGGTCGGCGCCCTGCTCCTTCAGGTCGGCCGCGGCGGCGCGGAAGTTGGGCAGCGCGAAGTCGACCTGCTCGCTCACCACCTTGTACCCCTCGGCCGAAAGGCCCCGCTCCACGAGCCGGGCGTAGGCGGCGGACGCGGACTGGTTGTACGAGACGACGGCGGCCGTACGGGCGCCGTGCTCGCGCTTGAAGTAGCGGTAGACCTCGGTGCCGCCGTACAGCTTCCCGTCCCACCCCGGGGTGCCGTCGCGAGGCGCCAGGCTGCCGTAGATGCCGTACAGGTGCGGCCAGGTGTCGTAGGCCGCGCCGATGGGCTGGCCGCCGATGTCGGGCACGCGCGCGTGGGAGACACGGGAGGCGCCCGCGTAGTCCAGGGCGGTGGTCGCGACCAGGGCGACGACCTTGTCCTCGTCGAGCAGCCGGTGTACGCACGTGTTGTTGCCGACGCCGCTCCCGCCGTCGTCGCACAGCCGCACCTCCACGCGGCGGCCGTCGATGCCCCCGCGCGCGTTGAGGCGGTCGAAGTACGCCTGGGCGCCGTCGCGGGGGCCGGTGAAGGCGCTGCCGCCGACCGGGCTGGTGGCGCTGGTGATGATGCCGACGCGGACGGCCGCCTGTGCGGGCGTCGGGGAGCGCTCGAAGTCGCTCTGCGGCAGCCGGCTGCCGCAGGCCGCGCTCAGCAGGAGCAGCAGCGCGGCGCCGGCGGTCTCAGCAGCCCGGAACCGACGACGAGCCATCGCCGCTCAGCCGGACCAGCGCGCAGAGCGCGGTGACGGACACCTTCCAGGTGCCGTTCTGGAGGACGGCCTTGCCGGAGGCGTTCGGCAGGGCGGTCGCACCGTTGAGGGTGAGGGTGTACGTCACGGTCGCCTCGGTCGGTGAGGTGAACTCGACCTTCCCGACCTTCGCCGCGACCTGTCCCCCTCGCTGGTCGCCGCTGTAGGCATGCAGCATCGGGCCCATCTGCTCGCCGTTCTCCAGGACGGCCTGCTTGTCCTTGGTGGAGGTGGCCGGGTCGAAGAACTTCTGCCAGTTCTGCCGGATCTGCTGCTCGGCCGCCGCCCGGTCGGCGGGCGCGGAGGCCGGCGCGCTCGTCGTCGCCGCCGGGGGCGTACTGGAACTGCCCCCACCGCCGTCGTCGCCGCAGGCCGCGAGGACCGGACCGAAGAGGAGGACGAGGGCGGTCGCCAGTGCCGCGCCCCACCGTGCGTTCCCCCGCCTGAGGTCACTCCCGAGAACCATCTGGCTCACCACCGGGTGTCGGTCCGGGCGTGCGCGCCCGGTCCTTTCAGGGTCAGCTTGCAGAAGGCATAGTGCAAGCCATAGGCCGACATGGACAGCCGACGTGGACAGACGCATGACATGTGGGAGCCGTAGATGCGGACAGGACGACTGCGGACCGTACACCCCGTCCTGTGGGCCGGCTGGGCCTCACTGGCCGCGGGGGCGGTGCTGTGCGTGGTCGGCTGGTACGGCGTCTCGGGCGAGCGTTTCGCCGAACGGCAGCTGCCCTACCTCGCCTCCTGCACGATCCCGGGCGCCGCGCTGATCGTGGCCGGGGCGGTCCTGCTGACGCACGGGCGCGCGTACGCCGCCACCGCGCGCGTGGAGGAGCTGTACGGCCTGCTGGTGGCCGCCGAACCCGAGGCCGAGGAGTCGGTGACGGCCGCGCCCATCGCCGTCAGCGGCGAGCTGCGGATGGTGCCGGGCGGCACGCTGTGGCACCGCGCGGACTGCCCGCTGGTCGCCGGGAAGGCGGCGGCGGTCCCGGTGGACGGCAAGCTGCTGGCGAGCGGCGACCTCGATCCGTGCCCCATCTGCGAGCCGGACGCGGCGGACTCCTGATGTCCTCCCTCCCCTACGACCTCACGCTCGCCGGCCTCTCGGTCGGCAGCGCCGCGGCACTGACCGGGATCGGCCTGATCGTCACCTACCGGGCGACCGGCGTGCTCAACTTCGCGCACGGGGCGATCGCGATGGTGAGCGCGTACGTACTGCGGCAGTGCGTGGTGGGGTGGGGCTGGCCGTTGTGGCCGGCAGCGGTGGTCACGCTGCTGGTGTTCGCGCCGGGCGTCGGGGTGCTGCTGGAACGGTTCGTCTTCCGTCCCCTGGCGGTCCTCGGCGACGACCCGGCCCAGACCCTCGTCGCGTCCATCGGGGTGTTCGTGCTGCTGGTCGGCGGGGCGGCGCTGGTGTGGGGGCAGGGGGCGCGGGACGACGTTCCGGAGCTGGTGTCGGCGGATCCGTGGGGGCAGCTGACCGTGGTGCTGGTCCTGGCGGTCGGCGTCGGTGCGGTGATCCGCCGGACGCGCTTCGGGCGGGAGCTGCGGGCCGTGGTCGACGACCGGGAGCTGGCCGTGCTCGGCGGGATCGACGCGGACCGGGTGGCCGCGGCGGGCTGGGCGTTCGGGGCGTTCACGGCCGGTCTGACGGGCGTGCTGCTGGCGCCGTACGTGCGTCTGGACCCGTACGGGCTGCCGCTGCTGGTGATGGAGGTCGTGGCGGTCGCGGTGGCGGCGCGGATGCGCAGCCTGCCGATCGCGGTGGTGGTCGCCCTGGGCATCGGGATCGCGCAGAGCCAGCTGACCCGGCTGCACCCGGCGGGCTGGGGCGCGCCGCTGCTACAGGCGGTCGGCGCGAACCTGTTCGTGGTCGCCCTCCTGATCGCCGCGCTGGTCCTGCCCGGCGTCGGCGCCCGCGACGCGTTGCCGCGCCCGGCCACCGTCCGGGTAGCGGCTCCGCCGGGCGCCTGGATCGTGGCCGGGGTGCTGTTCCTGCTGCCGCTCGGCCTGGCGGGCCCGGACCTGCACACGGCGGTCCAGGTGCCCGCGCTGGGCGTGGTCCTGCTGTCCCTGGTGGTGGTCACCGGCCGCGGCGGGCAGATCTCCCTCGGGCAGGCGGCGTACGCGGGACTGGGTGCCCTGTTCACGGCGCTGCTCGCGGCCGGACGCTTCCCGGGTCTGCCCCGCCTCCCCGAACTGCCGGCGCTGGCCGTGGCGGTCCTCCTGGTCGCTCCGCTGGGCCTCCTGACCGGTTGGCCCGCGATCCGCCGCCACGGCCTCGCCCTGGCCCTGGCGACCTTCGCGGTGGGCGTCGGGGTGAGCCGCTTCGTCTTCGCCCAGCCGTATGCCACGTCCGGCCTCGCCCTCGGCCGCCCCGCGGGCTTCGACGAGGACCGCGCGTACTACGTCCTGGAACTCGCCCTGCTGACGGCCGCGCTGCTGGCGACCCGGGCACTGCGCCGGGGCCGCACCGGACGGGCCCTGGCGGCGATGCGCGACCACGAACCGGGCGCCTCCGCGGCGGGCGTACGGGTCCCGTCCCTGAAGCTCCTGGCCTTCGTCTCGGGCGCCGCCCTGGCCGCACTGGGCGGCGCCCTGCTCGGCATGGGCCTCCGGGCCTTCGACGCGGCCGCGTACGACCCTGTACGCGGCCTGCTGTGGTTCGCGGCCGTGATCGTCCTGGGCGCCGACAGCCCCCTGGGCGCCCTGACCGCGGCGGCCCTCCTGGTGGGCCTGGACGCGGGCGCCCGGGGCGGAGTGGCGGCGGCACTGGTGGGGCTCCTGGCGGTGCTGACAGGCCGGTTCCCGGGCGGCCCGTACGAGGTGGTGCGGGCGGTGGGTGAGCGGGTGGGCCTGGGAGCCGGCGCGGGGGTGCGGCGGGGCGCGGTGCTGACGCCGACGGGGGTGCGGGTGCGGGCGAGGCTGAGGCGGGCGGGGGCCGGGGGCCTGCGGCACGGGGGCGGCACGGGAACCGGCGCGGGTGGCGGGGGTACGGCGGGCGGTCGTGGCGGTGCGCGTACGGAGGGCACACGCGGCGACACGGGGCCGACCACCCCACCGGACAGCGAAAGCACAGAAGGCGCACGCAGCCACACCGGCCCGACCACCCCACCGGACAGCGAAAGCACAGAAGGCGCACGCAGCCACACCGGCCCGACCACCCCACCGGACAGCGAAAGCACAGAAGGCGCACGCAGCCACACCGGCCCGACCACCCCACCGGACAGCGAAAGCACAAGAGGCGCACGCGGCCACACCGGGCCGACCACCCCACCGGACAGCGAAAGCACAGAAGGCGCACGCAGCCACACCGGCCCGACCACCCCACCGGACAGCGAAAGCACAGAAGGCGCACGCGGCCACACCGGCCCGACCACCCCACCGGGCAGCGAAAGCGCGCGGGGCAGCACAGACCCCAACACCACGCCCCGCGACGACAGCCCGACGATCGCACCCGGCAGCACCGGCCCCGCCACCGCACCCGGCAGCGCGAGTGCGGCGGGCCCTCCGCGCAGTGCCCGACCGGCCGCCGCACCGGGCCGTTCTGGTGCGGCCTCCTCGCCGGAGCGTGCGGGCGCGGTCGTCCCGGAACGGGCGGGCCCTGTCCGTGGTCCCGCGGCCGCGGCCGGTGGGCGGAGCAGCGGTCCCGGCACGGCACCGGTCGGATCGGCGGCGGACGCCGCGGCGCGGCGGGTGGGCGCCTCGCCCGGACCGACGCACTCCGCAGTCACCGCACACCTTCCGCCGCCCTCCCCACCGACCCGCGAGCCCCTCCTCACCGCCCGTCATCTCCGCGCCCGCTACGGCGGTTTCACCGCGCTGGACGGGGTCGGGCTCGACGTCTCGGCCGGGCGGACCGTCGCCGTCGTCGGGCCGAACGGCGCCGGGAAGAGCACGCTGTTCCACTGTCTCGCCGGCACCCTGCGTCCCGCGCGCGGGCGGGTGCTGTTCGAGGGGCGGGACATCACCCGGCTCCCCGCGCACGCCCGCACCCGGCTCGGGATCGCGCGGACCTTCCAGCAGTTGGCCGTCTTCCCGTCAATGACCGTCGCCGAGAACGTCCGGGTCGGCGCCGAGCAGGGGCGGGTCGCCGATCCGGCGGCCGTGGAGCGGGCGTTGGCGCTGTTCGGGCTCGACGGGCCGGTCCGGTCCCTGCCCGCCGCCGGGCTGCCCACCGGCACGCTGCGCCGGGTCGAGCTGGCCCGCGCGTTCGCGGGAAGCCCGCGTGTGCTGCTGCTCGACGAGCCCGCCGCCGGTCTCGACACCGCCGAGGTGACCGCGCTCGCCCGGGTGCTGGGCGCGCTGGCCGCCGAGGGCACCGCCCTGCTCGTCGTCGAGCACGACCTCGACCTGGTCGCCGGCCTCGCCGACGTCGTACACGTGATGGCGGCCGGCCGGATCGTCGCCTCGGGCCCGCCCGACCGCGTCCTCGACGCCCTGCCCGCGCGGGAGGCCCCCGCATGACGATCTCCCTGCGGCACGCGCGCGTGCGCTACGGCCCCCTCGAAGCCCTGCACGGTGTCACCCTCACCGCCCCTGCCCCCGGCCTCACCGTCCTGCTGGGCCGCAACGGGTCCGGCCGTACGACGACACTGCGGGCGCTGGCCGGGGTCGTCCCGCTCTCCGCGGGCGCGGTGATCTGGGACGGGGCGGACGTGACCCGGATGCCCGCGTTCGAGCGGGCGCGCCGCGGACTGTGCCTGGTTCCCGAACGGCGGGCGGTGTTCGCTTCGCTGACCGTGCGGGAGAACCTGGAGCTCGTCGCGGCGGACCTCCCGGACCACCTCCCCTACCCCGAACTCGAGCCCCTGCTCACGCGCCGCGCCGGCACCCTCTCCGGTGGAGAGCAGCGCATGCTCGCCCTCTCCCGTGCCCTGGCACTGTCGGCACGCGCGCGCGTGGTCCTCGTCGACGAGCCGACCCAGGGCTTGGCCCCGGCGGTCGCGGCCCGTACCTACGACCTGCTGGCCTCGCTCGACGCGTGCGTGGTCCTCGCCGAGCAGCGACTGCCGCCCGCGCTCCACGGCCGACGGGTCCTCGTCCACGAACTGGGGCGCGGCGCGGTCGTGTTCAGCGGCGAGGCGGCCGAGAGGCCGGCACGGACAGCACGAACGAGATAGACGGGACAGACAGGACAGACGGGACAGCCGTAGCGGCCCCACCCGGTCGCGAACCGGATGGGGCCACCTTGTCCCGGAGGGGGAACGGATCAGAGCACGAGGCGCTGTCCGGGCACGATCAGGTCGGGGTCACCGCCGACGACGGCCTTGTTGTCGGCGTAGACCCGCTGCCAGGTGAGCCCGTGCCGGGCCGCGATGGTGCTGAGGGTGTCGCCCTGGCGGACGGTGTAGTCGCCGCGGGACGTCCCGCGCGAGGTCTGGCTCGCCGAGCGCTCCGCCGCCGAAGAGGAGCTCGAATTCGAGGAGCTCGACTTCGAAGAGCCGGAGTTCGAAGAGCCCGAGTCCGAAGAGCCGGAGTAGGACTTCGACGAGCTCGACTCGGTGGAACTCGACGTGCCGGAGGACGAACCGTTCGACGGCGCGCTGCCGGACGCTCCGGCGCGCGCCGAGCAGGTCGGCCACGCGCCCCACCCCTGCGCCTTCTGCACCTTGGCGGCGACGGAGATCTGCTGTGCCTTGCTGGCCTTGTCGGCGGTGGACGCGTAGGCGGTACCGCCGTACGCGGCCCAGGTGGAGGCGGAGAACTGGAGCCCGCCGTAGTACCCGTTGCCGGTGTTGATGTGCCAGTTGCCGCCGCTCTCGCACTGGGCGATGCGGTCCCACACCCCGCTGTCGGCCGCCGCGGCGTTGCCGGTCGCGGACAGCAGTCCGAGAGGGGCGAGCAGGACCGCCCCGGCGAGGACCGCCGTCTTGAGCGACGACTTGCGGGTGTGGTTATCGGCACATTCGGACATGTAGATCCCTCTCTACGGACCCGGGCTCCCCCTGACCGGAGCGCATCGGCCGCGCAGGGACGCGGTCGTCGCGCTCCGTCCCGTCCGTCGGCGGTCATGCTGCGCGTTGTCTGGCTCTGCGCGGCCGGCGGACGTACCCGAGCGGTGCTCGTTGCACACGGCGGAGCAATCTAGGGACCCTGACGAGCTGTTATCAACCAACTCCCTGTTGTCCCAGGCCAGTTGATGGTTACCGCAGGTAGCGGCGAATTCCGGCTACCTATTTCATTCACTCATTTCATGATTTGTCGACCTGACACGCGAACAAACTGTGAGTCAGTTCACCGGACCAAGTTCCGTAACCTCCCCGTTACTTGACATGGAGTGCCTGATTCCGCACGCAACGTGACCGCACGCGCAGGATGGTTCGATTCCGTTCGCCGTGCAGCGTGACTCCCGCCACAGCTCGCCCGTTGTCTTCTTCATGAGCCGGGGACCCACCCGGACCACGAGCCGGAGCCACCCGGCCTCGCCCACGCACCGCATCCGAGGGAGTCACCCGTGCCGCGCATGCTCGACGTCAGCGACGAGGTACGCGCCGAGATCGGCGACGAAGAAGCCGACCGGCTGCTCGCCGGAAACAACGCCCCGGGCAGTTACGACTGCACGTCCTGCCGCACCCCGGGCGACTCCGAGAACGAGCGCACCAGCACCGTCCTGTTCATCGGGGACGAGACCGCCGTCCTCGCCTTCGCCCACGCCACCTGCCTGCCCTCCCAGATCGTCCAGGTCACCGAGGAACAGCTCCAGGGCGCGGTCCGCTCCATCAGCGGCGACACCGTCGACCTGGACCCCGACAAGGTCGTACCCGAGCAGGCCGTGCTCGGCGTGACCAGCGGACTCGTCCTGATCGCCGGGGAGTTGCACCCGGCCCTGGTCGTCGAGCCGACCGCGCCCATCGTGCGGCCCGGCACGACCGGCGCCGGCGACGACTTCCTCCCCCTCCTCATCGAGCAGGGCTTCATGCCGCTGAGCGAGCTGACCGAGGTGCCGCCGGTGCAGCACGGCTGGTCCGTGCTGCTGGCGATGGGGCAGCTGCACGCCGTCCTGCAGCCCTCGGCGAACGGCGGGCAGCCGGTCGCATGGTGGCAGGCGCATCAGCCGCTGCAGGTGACGGAGGGGTGGCGGGCCGCCGCCAACAAGCACCAGCAGGTGCTGATGTTCGCAGCGCCGGTGGGCTCGATCGGGCGCCAGCCCAGGGAGGACCTGCTGCGGGACGCGCTCGACAAGGCCGCGGCGAACGGGCAGTTGGTGGGAGCCGCTCTCCCTCTCGCCGGTATCTGAGAGCGCCTTGGGGACGGGGACTGCGGGTTGCACGGCGGCCACAGGTTCGTTCGTGGCTTGTCGCGCCCACGCGGCGGAGCCGCATATGAACGCAGCCCCGCGCCCCTTCGGGCAGGCCGCACAACCGCATCTCTTCACGGCACGCGTCGTTTGGACATACGTGCACACCTACGACGTTCCCCGCCGCCCGTCCTACCAGTCGATCCCGTCCGCGCGACCGGCTCAGGAATCCTCGGGCGGCCCATCGGCCACGCCGATCTACGACGCTCTCTACTCCGAGTACGTCAAGACGTTCCGCTCGCTGCCGGGTGACCGCAGCGGCGAGGAAGAGCTGGGCTTCACCGCCTTCGGGAACATCCCGTACAGCACGGGCTCGTACGCACCACCCCGCCCGGGATCGTTCAGCAGCTCCTACAGCGCCTACAGCGCGGGGGCGCAGAGCGCGCGCCACGGGATCGGACAGCAGTCCCAGTGGCAGCGGGTCGGGCAGATCGGCCAGCAGCAGACGCCCACCACGACGCACCACATCCCGGCGGCACTCCCGCCGGCGCCCCGAAGGGCCTTCTGACGGGTCCGCACATGGCTGGAGGGCGGCACCCGTGACGGGTGCCGCCCTCCAGCCATGTCGCCGTCGCCGCTACGTCTTCGTCGCCGCTACTTCTTCTTCTACTTCTTCTTCGCGCCGCGCTTCTCGCGCACCCGCACCGAGATATGGATCGGAGTGCCCTCGAAGCCGAACTCCTCGCGCAGCCGGCGCTCGATGAAGCGCCGGTAGCCCGCCTCGATGAACCCGGAGGCGAACAGGACGAAGCGCGGGGGCTTGGTGCCGGCCTGGGTGCCGAAGAGGATGCGCGGCTGCTTGCCGCCCCGGACCGGGTGCGGGTGGGCCGCGACCAGCTCGCCGAGGAAGGCGTTCAGCCGGCCCGTCGGCACGCGGGTCTCCCAGCCGGCGAGGGCGGTCTCGATCGCCGGGACGAGCTTCTCCATGTGCCGCCCGGTGCGCGCCGAGACGTTCACCCGCGGCGCCCACGCCACCTGAGCGAACTCGGTCTCGATCTCGCGCTCCAGGTAGTAGCGGCGCTCCTCGTCGAGGGTGTCCCACTTGTTGTAGGCGATGACGAGCGCGCGGCCCGCGTCGACGGCCATGGTGACGATCCGCTGGTCCTGGACCGAGATGGACTCGGAGGCGTCGATCAGGATGACCGCCACCTCGGCCTTCTCGACGGCGGCCGCGGTGCGCAGCGAGGCGTAGTAGTCGGCGCCCTGCTGGAGGTGGACACGCTTGCGGATGCCCGCCGTGTCGACGAACTTCCAGGTCACGCCGCCCAGTTCGATCAGCTCGTCGACCGGGTCGCGGGTGGTGCCCGCGACCTCGTTGACGACGACGCGCTCCTCGTTCGCCACCTTGTTCAGCAGCGAGGACTTGCCGACGTTCGGGCGGCCGATGAGCGCGATGCGGCGCGGGCCGCCGACCGCGGTCCCGAAGCTCTGCTCGGGTGCCTCCGGCAGCGCCTCCAGGACGGCGTCCAGCATGTCGCCGGTGCCGCGGCCGTGCAGAGCGGAGATCGGGTGCGGCTCGCCGAGTCCCAGGGACCACAGGTAGGCCGCGTCGGCCTCACCGCTCGGGCCGTCGACCTTGTTGGCGGCCAGCACGACGGGCTTGCCGGCCTTGCGCAGCAGACGTACGACCGCCTCGTCGGTGTCGGTCGCGCCGACCTTGGCGTCGACGACGAAGACGACGGCGTCGGCGGCCTCGATCGCGTACTCGGCCTGCGCGGCCACGGAGGCGTCGATGCCGAGGACGTCCTGCTCCCAGCCGCCGGTGTCGACGAGCTTGAAGCGGCGGCCCGCCCACTCGGCCTCGTAGGTGACGCGGTCGCGGGTGACGCCCGGCTTGTCCTCGACGACGGCCTCACGGCGGCCGATGATCCGGTTCACCAGGGTCGACTTGCCGACGTTCGGGCGGCCGATGACGGCGAGCACCGGCAGCGGCCCGTGGCCGGCGGCCTCGATCGCCCCCTCGACGTCCTCGAGGTCGAAGCCCTCTACCGCGGCGAGCTCCATGAACTCCGCGTACTCGGCGTCGCCGAGCGCCCCGTGATCGTGCTCGAAGCCGTCCGAGCCGTCGGGCTGGGTGTGGTCGTTCATGAAGTCCGTACCTCGTCGTTCATTCGTGGTGATCGGTGGAGCACCCGATTCGTTCGGGTTGATCCACTACTCGGTATTCAGTGTCGCTCAGCGCCCTGTCAGGCGCCTGGCGTTTTCCAGGTGGTCGGCCAGCTGCTTCTGGATGCGTTCGGTCGCCTCGTCGAGCGCCTTGCGGGTCCGCCGTCCGCTGCCGTCGCCCGCGTCGAAGGGGTCGCCGAAGACGACGTCGACCCGGGAGCGCAGCGGCGGCAGCGCCTTTATCAACCGTCCGCGCCGCTCGGAACTTCCCAGCACGGCGACGGGCACGATCGGCGCCCCGCCGCGGACGGCGAAGTAGGCGAGCCCGGCGCGCAGGGCGGCGAAGTCGCCCTCGCCCCGGGTGCCCTCCGGGAAGATCCCGAGGACCCCGCCGTTCTCCAGCACGCCCAGCGCGCGGGTGATCGCCTTGCGGTCGGTGGTCTCGCGGTCGACCTTGATCTGGCCGATGCGGGTCATGAACGGGTCGAGGGGGCCGACGAACGCCTCCTTCTTGACCAGGAAGTGCGAGGGCCGGGGCGCCACGCCGATGACCATCGGGCCGTCGATGTTGTGGGAGTGGTTGACCGCGAAGATCACCGGGCCGCTCGCGGGCACCTTCCAGGCGCCCAGCACGCGCGGCTTCCACAGCCCGTACATCAGGCCGACGCCGATCCGCCGCCCGACCTCGGCGCCCCTCTCGGAGGGCAGCTCGCTCACTTCGCGGCCCGCTTCTCCTCGACGAGGGTGACGACGCACTCGATGACCTGGGTCAGCGTCAGCTCGGTGGTGTCCACCTCGACGGCGTCGTCCGCCTTGGCGAGCGGAGAGGTCTTGCGGGAGGAGTCGGCGGCGTCCCGCCGGATCAGCGCCTCACGGGTGCTGTGGACGTCCGTGCCCTTCAGCTCGCCACTGCGGCGGGCGGCACGGGCCTCCGGCGAGGCGGTGAGGAAGATCTTCAGATCGGCGTCGGGCAGCACGGTCGTACCGATGTCCCGCCCCTCGACGACGATCCCCCGCTCGGCGGAGGCCGCCAGCGATCGCTGGAGCTCGGTGATCCGGGCCCGCACCTCCGGTACGGCGCTCACCGCGCTGACCTTGGCGGTGACCTCCTGGGTGCGGATGGGCCCGGCCACATCCGTCCCGTCGACCGTGATGGTCGGGGCGGCCGGGTCGGTGCCGGAGAGGATCTCCGGCTTACCGGCGACGGCGGCGATCGCCGAGGGGTCCTCGATGTCGATCCCGTTGTTCACCATCCACCACGTGATCGCCCGGTACTGGGCGCCGGTGTCCAGGTAGCTCAGCCCGAGCCGGGCGGCCACGGCCTTGGACGTGCTCGACTTGCCCGTGCCGGAGGGGCCGTCGATGGCGACAATCACGGGCTGGGCGGCGCCGTTTTCCACGGGGGGACACCTTCCTGGTGCGAGGCGGCGGATGTACGGGGCGCGACTGTGCCCCGCACAAGGTTACCGGGCACCGGTCACTCGTCCGGCCGCGCGTCGGGTGCCTGATCGGCGCCGGTGTGTTTCCAGCCCGTTGGGGGGTCCCACTCCGGGGAGCGGGGGACGACGCTCCTTCAGGGCCGAAACGGGGGTCTGGGGGCGGCAGCGCCCGGCAACGCCCACACCCACGCCGGGTGCCTACTGCCGGATCGCCCAGCCCCTCTCCCGCAACGCCGCCGAAAGAACGGGCGCCGACTTCGGCTCGACCAGCAACTGCACCAGACCCGCCTGCTGCCCCGTCGCGTGCTCGATGCGAACATCCTCGATGTTCACCCCCGCCAGACCGGCGTCGGCGAAGATGCGGGCCAGCTGCCCCGGCTGGTCGTCGATCAGCACCGCGACCACCTCGTACACCCGCGGAGCGGCCCCATGCTTGCCGGGCACGCGGACCTGGCCGGCGTTGCCGCGGCGCAGGACGTCCTCGATGCCGTCGGCGCCCTCGCGACGCTTGGCGTCGTCGGAGGACTGGAGGGCGCGCAGGGCCTGCACCGTCTCGTCCAGGTCGGCGGCGACGTCGGTGAGCAGGTCGGCGACCGGGCCGGGGTTCGCGGACAGGATGTCCATCCACATCCCGGGGTCGGAGGCGGCGATCCGGGTGACGTCCCGGATGCCCTGCCCGCACAGCCGTACGGCGGCCTCCTCGGCGTGCTCCAGGCGCGCCGCGACCATGCTGGAGACCAGGTGGGGCATGTGGGAGACCAGCGCCACCGCGCGGTCGTGGGCGTCCGCGTCCATGACCACCGGGACGGCCCGGCAGTGCGAGACCAGCTCCAGGGCCAGGTTCAGCACCTCGGTGTCGGTGTCCCGGGTCGGGGTGAGGACCCAGGGGCGTCCCTCGAACAGGTCGCCGGTCGCGGCCAGTGGCCCGGACTTCTCCCGCCCCGACATGGGGTGCGTGCCGATGTACGCCGACAGGTCGAGGCCGAGCGCCTGCAGCTCGCGGCGCGGCCCGCCCTTGACGCTGGCCACGTCGAGGTAGCCGCGGGCCGCTCCCCGGCGCATCGCGTCGGCGAGGACACCCGCCACGTGGGCGGGCGGGGCGGCGACGATCGCGAGGTCGACCGGGCCCTCGGGCTCCTCGTCGGTGCCGGCGCCGAGCGCGGCGGCCGTACGGGCCTGCTCGGGGTCGTGGTCGGCGAGGTGGACGACGACGCCGCGCTGGGCGAGGGCCAGGGCGGCGGAGGTGCCGATCAGCCCGGTTCCGATGACGAGCGCGGTCCTCACTGGGCGATGTCCTTGCGCAGGGCGGCCGCGGCACCGAGGTAGACGTGGTTGATGTCGGCGCGCGGCCGGTCGGACTCGATGTGCGCGAGGATGCGGACGACCCGCGGCATGGCGCCCTCGATGTCGAGTTCCTGGGCGCAGATCAGCGGTACGTCGACGATGCCGAGCTTGCGCGCCGCGGCCGCCGGGAAATCGCTGTGCAGGTCGGGCGTGGCCGTGAACCAGATGCTGATCAGGTCGTCGGCGCTGAGGGAGTTCCGCTCCAGGACTGCGGTGAGCAGGGCCCCGACCTGCTCGTCCATGTGCCCGGCCTCGTCGCGTTCCAGTTGGACGGCTCCCCGGACCGCTCGTACCGCCACGGCGCTGCTCCTCGCTCAAGTGCTGATGTGCTGGGTGTTGGGTGGTGCTGATGTACGGCGCTTGCCGCATCCAGCGTAGTCAGCCCGGGTCGGTCCGGTGCGCGCCGCCCGCGTGCCGAGACGACAGCGCCCCCGTACGCCCTTTACGACGGGTGCGGCCTGCGCTCTCATGACACTCTGACGGCAGGACACCCGCATCGGGGAAGGCCCGACATGAAGCGTCCAGGACCCCTGCTCACCCTTCTCGCGGGACTGGTGCTCGGCCTGTTCCTGCTGACGCTCGACGCGACGACGGGGACGAAGACCGCCTCGTCCCCGTACGAGGAGAAGTCACCGAGCCCGGCCCCCACCCGCAGCACGGTCTCCCCCTCCCCCTCCCCCACTCCCTCCCGGACCCCGGCCCCGGCCCCGAACGCCGACTACGCCGGGCGCACCGACGACGACGCGGCGGCGATCGCCGTCTCCGTCCGTGACGGCAGGGCGATCGCGTACTTCTGCGACGGCCGCACCCAGGAGTCCTGGCTCAAGGGCGACGTGCAGGACGACGGCACACTGCGGCTGACGGGGAAGAACGGCGCGAAGCTGGACGGCACGCTCCACGACAACAAGCGGATCGACGGCACGGTCGACGTCGGCGGCGGGCACCACGCGTTCACCGCGGACCGGGCGAAGAAGCCGTCCGGGCTGTGGCGGGCGACGGCCACGGTGCGCTCCGCGAAGATCGACGGCGGCTGGATCGTCCTGAAGGACGGCACCCAGGTCGGCATCCTCACCCGCGACGGCAAGCCCTCCCCCGCGCCCCGCATCGACCCGGAGACCGGCACGGTGACGGTCGACGGACAGCAGCTCACGGCCCGCCCCGCCACCCCCTGACCCTCGAACGCCTGACCCCTGACCCCTGACCCCTTCGAGCAGGGAGCCTTCATGACCGTCGACCCGAACGCCGCCACCCAGGGTTTCCCCTCCCCCGAGCCCGCGCGGGGCGGCCCGCACCCGGCCCGCTACCTGGTCCCGGCGCTCGTCGCCGCCGCGGTGGCCGTCGCCCTGGGCGTGTACGGCAACGTCCACGACCCGGCCGGGACGGCCTTCAACCTGGCCGGCTTCAGCAGCACGGGCGCGGTGAAGTCCTGGCTGGCGACGGCCGCGATCTTCTTCGCGCTCGTCCAGCTCACATCGGCGCTGATGCTGTACGGGAAGCTGCCGGGCCCCGGCTGGTCCGGGACCCTGCACCGCTGGTCGGGCCGGGCGGCCTTCCTGATCGCCGTGCCGGTTGCGGTGCACTGCCTGTACGCGCTCGGCTTTCAGACATACGAGACGCGCGTCATGTGGCACTCCCTCCTGGGTTGCTTCTTCTTCGGCGCCTTCAGTGCCAAGATGCTGCTGCTCCGGTCGGAGCGACTCCCGGGATGGCTGCTGCCGATCGTCGGCGGACTCGTCTTCGCCGTCCTCACGATCATCTGGCTGACCTCGGCCCTCTGGTTCTTCCGCACCTTCGGAGTGACGACATGACCCTCCCCGCGACACGGCGCACGGTTCTCCTGGCGGCGGGCGGCGCGGCAGCGGCGCTCACGGCGGCTTGCAGCAACTACGGCGCCGACAACTCCTCGTCCTCGTCCGGGAAGTCGTCGGCGGCCGGCGGCCAGGAACTGGCGAAGACGACCGACATCCCCGTCGGCGGCGGCAAGATCTTCGCCGACGAGAAGGTCGTCGTCACCCAGCCGGCGAAGGACGACTTCAAGGCGTTCTCCGCGGTCTGCACGCACCAGGGCTGCACGGTCGCCAGCATCGCCGACGGCATCATCCACTGCCCCTGCCACAAGAGCGAGTTCCGCATCGCCGACGGCTCGGTGGCCGGCGGCCCGGCACCGGGGCCGCTGCCCGCGAAACAGATCACGGTCACGGGCGGCACGATCAAGCTGGCCTGAGCCACTGACTCACCGTCGGCTCACTGGTCCCAGAGCGCCCCGAGCGTCACCAGTTCCCCCTGGTACTCGATCCGGTCCGACCACGCGGTCGGCCAGGCGTCCGCCCCCGCGTACGCGCCCGCGAAGGCGCCCGCCAGGCAGGCGATGGAGTCGGAGTCCCCGGACGAGCAGGCGGCCCGGCGCAGCACGGTCACCGGTTCGTCGGGGAAGAGCAGGAAGCACAGCAGGCCGGCGGCCATGGCCTCCTCGGCGATCCACCCCTCCCCCGCCGCCAGGCACGGGTCGGCCTCGGGCGAGGGATCGCGCAGCGCCTCCTCAAGACGCTCCAGCACGCCCAGGCAGTCGTCCCAGCCGCGCGCGATGAAGTGCTCCGGGGTCGGGTCCTGGCTGCGGGTCCACAGGTCGTCGAGCCAGCGGTGGTGGTAGCGGGAGCGGTTGTCCAGGGCGTACGTGCGCAGCAGCCCGAGCAGACCGGCCGGGTCGGCACCCTGCGCGAGCAGCCGCACGGCGTGGGCGGTGAGGTCGGAGGCGGCGAGCGCGGTGGGATGCCCGTGGGTGAGGGCGGACTGGAGCTGAGCGGCACCGGCCCGCTGCTCGTCGCTGAGCCCGGGAACGAGGCCGACGGGGGCGACACGCATGTTGGCACCGCAGCCCTTGGAGCCGATCTGACTGGCGTCCTGCCAAAGGCGCTTGTCGTCCTCGAGCAGGTCGCAGGCGGTCAGGCAGGTCCGCCCGGGGGCCCGGTTGTTGTCCGGCGACCGGTACCAGTCCACGAACTCCGCGCGCAGCGGCCGCGCCAGCGCGGCCGGCACGAGCAGCCCCCGGTCCATGGCGGTCCGCAGGGCCCGCCCCACCGCGAGGGTCATCTGTGTGTCGTCGGAGACGAAGGCGCGCTTGGGCAGTTCCATCTCCCGCCACGGCCCGCACTTGGCGAGGATCGACGGGACGTCGTTGAACTCGGTCGGAAACCCGAGCGCGTCCCCCAGTGCGAGCCCCAGCAGGGACCCGGTGGCGCGCTTCCTGACGGTGGTGGAGGTGGTCATGCGGAACGTCCTTCCCGGGGCGGTCGCAGCAGGGGCGGGTGGAGCGCGGTGGCGGTGCCCGCGCGGTAGAGGGCGGCGGGCTTGCCGCGTCCGCCGGTCAGACGTGCGGCGCCGGGCACGGGCTCGACGAAGCCCGGGGTGGCGAGCACCTTGCGCCGGAAGTTGGGACGGTCGAGTCCGGTCCCCCACACCGTCTCGTAGACCTGCTGGAGCTCTCCGAGGGTGAACTCGGGCGGGCAGAAGGCGGTCGCGAGGCAGGTGTACTCGAGCTTGGCGCCGACCCGGTCGTGGGCGTCGGCCAGGATCCTGTTGTGGTCGAAGGCGAGCGGCTTCACGTCGTCGTACGGCAGCCAGCGCGCCTGGGCCGCGTCGCCGCCGCCGGTCGGTTCGGGGGCGTCGGGCAGCAGGGCGGCGAAGGCGACGGAGACGACCCGCATCCTGGGATCGCGGTCGGGCTCGCTGTAGGTGCGCAGCTGTTCCAGGTGCAGCCCGGAGACGTCCTTCAGGCCGGTCTCCTCGGCGAGCTCGCGCCGGGCGGCCGTCTCCGCGGACTCGTCCGGCAGCACGAAGCCTCCGGGCAGCGCCCAGTGTCCGGCGTACGGCTCCTGGCCGCGTTCGACGAGCAGCACGTGCAGGGCGCCCGCGCGCAGGGTCAGGACGGCGAGGTCGACGGTGACGGCGAAGGGTTCGTGGGCGTACTTGTCGTAGCCGAGCATGACCGCACTCCCTTTTTATAGTCACCACGACTATAAAAAGGGAGTGCGGTCATGCACAAGCCCTTGGAGCTTCAGGAGTCCCTAAAGGTCGACTTCCTTCATCAGCATGCCGACCTCGGTGTTGGACAGCCGGCGCAGCCAGCCCGACTTCTGGTCGCCCAGGGTGATCGGGCCGAAGGCGACGCGCACCAGCTTGTCGACCGGGAAGCCGGCCTCGGCCAGCATCCGGCGCACGATGTGCTTGCGCCCCTCGTGCAGGGTCACCTCGACCAGGTAGTTCTTGCCGGTCTGCTCGACGACCCGGAAGTGGTCCGCCTTCGCGTACCCGTCGTCCAGCTGGATGCCGTCCTTGAGCTTCTTGCCCAGGTCGCGCGGGATCGGGCCGACGATGTGCGCGAGGTAGACCTTCTTCACGCCGTACTTGGGGTGGGTCAGCCGGTGCGCCAGCTCGCCGTGGTTGGTGAGCAGGATGACACCCTCGGTCTCGGTGTCGAGCCGGCCCACGTGGAACAGCCGTGTCTCGCGGTTGGTCACGTAGTCGCCGAGGCACTGACGGCCCTCGTTGTCCTCCATCGTGGAGACGACGCCGGCCGGCTTGTTCAGCGAGAAGAACTGGTACGACTGCGTCGCGACCGTCAGGCCGTCGACCTTGACCTCGTCCTTCTCCGGGTCCACCCGCTTGCCCTGCTCGAGCACGATCTCGCCGTTGACCTCGACCCGCGCCTGCTCGATCAGCTCCTCGCAGGCCCGCCGGGAGCCGTAGCCCGCGCGCGCGAGGATCTTCTGCAGCCGCTCGCCCTCCTGCTCGGCGCCCGGGAAGGTCTTGGGCAGCTTGACGTCCTTCTTGCCCGCGTACCGCTCGCGGTTGCGCTCCTCGGCCCGCGCCTCGTACTCGCGCGAGGTCGCCGGGACCGAACGGCCGCGTCCGGTGCCCTGACCCTGCTTGGGCCCGCCCTTGGCACCGCCGCGCGCGGAGGCGCCGCGCCCGGACTTCGGGCCCTCATGGGTGCCGCTCGGCCCTACGTCGTAGCGGCGCTCCTCGGGGCGGGGCTTGCTCGGGCGCTGCGGCCTGTCGTCGCGCCCTCCCCCGCCCTTCGGCTGGGAGCCGCCCCCACCGGTTCCCCGGGGCTTGCCGCGCCCGCTGTTCCTGCCACTGCCGCTGCCACTGCTTCGCATCAAAGTTCCGTCGTCGTCGTGTCGTCTGCATCTGCGTCCGGTGCGTCCGGATCGAACGACGGGACCCCTTCCAGCGTCTCGGCCTCGATCGCCTCCGCCTCGGGGAGAAAGGGCGCGAGCTCCGGGAGCTCGTCCAGGCCTCGCAGGCCCATCCGCTCCAGAAAGTAGTTCGTCGTCCTGTACAGGATCGCACCTGTTTCGGGTTCCGCGCCCGCCTCCTCCACCAGACCGCGCTGGAGCAGCGTGCGCATGACGCCGTCACAGTTGACCCCGCGCACCGCGGAGACCCTGCTGCGGCTGACCGGCTGGCGGTACGCGACGACCGCCAGGGTCTCCAGCGCCGCCTGGGTGAGACGGGCCTGCTGCCCGTCCAGGACGAAGCCCTCCACGGCCGCCGCGTACTCGGGCCGGGTGTAGAACCGCCAGCCGCCCGCGATGAGCCTGAGCTCGAAGCCTCGCCCCTGCACGGTGTACTCGTCGGCCAGCTCGCGCAGGGCGTCGGTGATCTGCCGCCGGGGCCGCTGGAGGATCTTCGCGAGGTGCTCCTCGGTCGCGGGCTCGTCGACGACCATCAGGACGGCCTCCAGGGCCGGCTTGAGGTCCAGTGCGGCGACGGTCTCCTCGCTCACGTCTTCGTCTCCTTCTCGGGCTCCTCGGGCGGCCGGTCGAACTCGTCCGTGATCATCGGCTGCGCGTCCCCGTCCCCACCGGTCCAGCGCACCAGCAACTCCCCGAGCGCGGTCTCCTGGTCGAGCGCGACGGCCTTCTCCCGGTACAGCTCCAGCAGCGCCAGGAACCTGGCCACGACGGTGAGGGTGTCGTCGGTGTCCTCGACCAGCACCCGGAAGCTGGCCTCGCCGAGCTTCTTGAGCCGCGCGACGACGATCCCGGCCTGCTCCTGCACGCTCACCAGCGGCGCGTGGATGTGGTCGACGTAGACCTGCGGCTTGGCCTTGGGCTGCATCGCCTTGACCGCGAGCTTCGCGAACCCTTCCGCGCCGATGCTGATGACCACCTCGGGCAGCAGCTCGGCGTGGTGCGGTTCGAGGCCGACGGTACGGGGGTAGCGCCGGGCCTCGCGCTCCAGCCGGTCCGTGAAGATGTCGGCGACCTGCTTGTAGGCCCGGTACTGGAGCAGGCGGGCGAACAGCAGGTCCCGGGCCTCCAGCAGTGCCAGGTCGGCCTCGTCCTCGACCTCCGCGGCGGGCAGCAGCCGGGCCGCCTTCAGATCGAGCAGCGTGGCGGCCACGACCAGGAACTCGGTCGTCTGGTCGAGGTCCCAGTCCGGCCCCATCGCCCGGATGTGCGCCATGAACTCGTCGGTGACCTTCGACAGCGCCACCTCGGTGACGTCCAGCTTGTGCTTGGAGATCAGCTGGAGCAGCAGATCGAAGGGCCCCTCGAAGTTGGCGAGACGGACCTTGAAGACACCGTCGGGGATTTCCTGAGGCGTTTCCTCACGGGTTTCCCCGGTGGTTTCCGCGGCTTCCACCGGCGGCACGGCTTCAGGTACCGGAGGCGGAACCGCCGGCACAACCGGCTCCACCGGCACAACCGGTTCCACGGACACAACCGGTTCCACCGGCTCGACCCGTTCCACCGGCTGAGCCGCCGGCCCCCGCCCCAGCACACGCCGGCGGCCGGCTGCTGCGCCGGGGCCGGGGGCTGGGACGTCGTTCGAGGTCATGGCCCCCGCAGGCTACCGCTAGCGCCCGCGCAGCCGTCGTACGAGGATGCTCGCGTCCCCGCGGCTCTCCAGGTCGGCGAGGACCACGGCGACCGCCTCGCGGACGATGCGCCCCCGGTCCACGGCCAGCCCGTGTTCGCCGCGGAGCACCAGCCGGGCGTGCTCCAGGTCCATGAGCTCCTCTGCCGAGACATAGACGGTGATCTTCTCGTCGTGCCGCTCCCGGCCGCTGGGCCGACGGGCGGCCGCCCGGCCACGCTTTCGCGGCTGCCCCTCGGCGGAGGCGTCCGCGGCAGAACCTTCCTGCGCGCCCTGGCGCCGCTCGGAGCGCTCCCCGGTGACGCCCCGGGTGCGGGACTCCCCGGCGTCGCTCTGGCCCGCCTCGGCCGCCGCGTGCTCGGCACCCTCGCCGTCGCCGCCCCGCACGGGCACGGCCTGCGGCGCGTCCTCCGCACCGCCGGCCGCCACCCCGTCGCTCTCGGCGGCCGGCGCGGGCACCCGGGCCTCGCCGTTGGCGGAGCGCCGGGGCGCGGACGGCTGAAGCGCCATTCCCCCTGTCGTACGGAAGAGTTCGTCGGCCCCCGGCAGACTCACTCGGCGTGACACCGGGCGAGCACCTCCCTGGCGAGCTGACGGTAGGCGGCGGCGCCGACGGAGTTGGAGGCGTACGTGGTGATCGGCTCACCGGCGACCGTGGTCTCCGGGAAGCGGACCGTGCGCCCGATGACCGTGTGGTAGACGTGGTCGTCGAACGCCTCGACGACACGCGCGAGCACCTCACGGCTGTGCACGGTGCGCGAGTCGTACATGGTGGCGAGGATCCCGTCGAGCTCCAGCTCCGGGTTGAGCCGCTCCTGGACCTTCTCGATGGTCTCGGTCAGCAGCGCCACACCTCGGAGGGCGAAGAACTCGCACTCCAGCGGCACTATCACCTTGTGCGCCGCCGTGAGCGCGTTGACGGTGAGCAGGCCGAGCGAGGGCTGACAGTCGATGACGATGTAGTCGTAGTCGGGCAGCAGCGGCTTGAGCGCCCGCTGGAGCGTCGACTCGCGCGCGACCTCGGACACCAGCTGGACCTCGGCGGCCGACAGGTCGATGTTGCTGGGCAGCAGGTCCATGTTGGGGACCGCCGTCTTCAGGAGCACCTCGTCCGCCGCCATGCCCCGCTCCATGAGCAGGTTGTAGACGGTGAGGTCGAGCTCCATGGGATTGACACCGAGACCGACCGACAGCGCGCCCTGCGGGTCGAAGTCCACGAGCAGTACGCGACGGCCGTACTCCGCGAGCGCGGCACCCAGGTTGATGGTCGACGTCGTCTTGCCCACGCCGCCCTTCTGGTTGCACATCGCGATGATCGTCGCGGGACCGTGCTGGGTCAGCGGGCCCGGGATCGGGAAGTACGGCAGCGGGCGTCCGGTCGGACCGACGCGCTCACGGCGCTGTCGGGCCGCGTCGGGCGCGAGCGTGGCCGCGTACTCCGGGTCGGGCTCGTACTCGGCGTCGGGATCGTAGAAGTGCCCGTCGGGCAGTTCGTCGTAGTCGGCGAAGTGGTTGTGGGGCGCGCCACTTCCGTCGCCGGCCATGGCGTTCACGTGATGGCCATCCATGCTCTGGGGTGCTGTCTGAGCCAATAGGGGACTGGTCTGGCTCTGATGGGCTGCGAAGGTTCGGACAGCGACGGAGCCGACAGCCTCGAGCCCCGCGGAACCCGTGCCCCGCGTAAGCATTCCTGGATGACCACCCCCGGGAGAAAATGTCGACTCATTCACAAGTCGTCTTACCTCCTTGGTGACCAGGAAACTTCTAGACAAGGTCAGCGTGGCACCATGCCGACGGTTGGCGACTCTATGGCGTGTCGGGCGTCCGCAGCAACACAATCCGCCGGACCCGGCCCGATGTGTCGGCAATGAAACATCCGGCTGTCAAGGGCGTACGGCCGTCGCACGGCAGGTTTCACCGGTGTGCGAATCGGTCGAAGGGTTACGTTCGAGGCGAGTTGACCGAGAGCCGCAAAGTGACCATACACACATCCGGCCGGACCTTGTCGGCAAGGTCCGGCCGGGTGTGCGCGGTTGACGAGCTGTGTTGACGTATCGCCTTTTTCCCAGCGCCGACTTGGCCGTCCGGTGGGGTGGATCGGCTCAGCCGAGCAGGGAGTACAGCTCCACGTGCTCCAGTCCGTGCGCCTCGGCGACCTCGCGGTAAACGACCTTGCCGTCATGGGTGTTGAGGCCCTTGGCCAGCGCGGGATCGCGGCGCAGCGCCTCCACCCAGCCCCGGTCGGCGAGTTCGACGATGTACGGCAGCGTGGCGTTGGTGAGCGCGTAGGTGGAGGTGTTGGGGACCGCGCCGGGCATGTTGGCGACGCAGTAGAAGACCGAGTCGTGGACCGGGAAGGTCGGCTCGGCGTGGGTGGTCGGACGGGAGTCCTCGAAGCAGCCGCCCTGGTCGATCGCGATGTCGACAAGGACACTTCCCGGCTTCATCCGGGACACGAGCTCGTTGGTGACCAGCTTCGGGGCCTTGGCGCCCGGGACGAGGACGGCGCCGATCACGAGGTCGGCCTCGAGGCAGGCCTTCTCCAGCTCGAAGGCGTTGGAGACGACCGTCTGGATCTTCGTACCGAAGACCTTGTCCGCCTCCTTGAGCTTGTTGATGTCCTTGTCGAGCAGGGTCACGTGGAAGCCCATGCCGATGGCGATCTGCGCCGCGTTCCAGCCGGAGACACCGCCGCCGATGACGACCGCCCTGGCGGCCAGCACGCCCGGGACGCCGCCGGGCAGCACACCGCGGCCGCCGTTGGCGCGCATCAGGTGGTAGGCGCCGACCTGGGGGGCCAGCCGGCCGGCCACCTCGGACATCGGGGCGAGCAACGGCAGCGCGCGGCTCGGCAGCTCGACGGTCTCGTAGGCGATCGCCGTGGTGCCGGACTCGATGAGGGCGTCCGTGCACTCCTTGGAGGCGGCCAGGTGCAGGTAGGTGAAGAGCGTCTGGTCCTTGCGCAGGCGGTGGTACTCCTCGGCGATGGGCTCCTTGACCTTCAGCAGCAGGTCGGCGGTGGCCCAGACCTCGTCGGCCGTGTCCAGGATCCGCGCGCCCGCGGCCACGTACTCGTCGTCCGTGATCGACGAGCCGACGCCGGCGCCTCGCTCGACGACGACCTGGTGGCCGTGGCGCACCAGCTCGTGCACTCCGGCGGGGGTGATGGCCACCCGGAACTCGTTGTTCTTGACCTCGCGGGGGATGCCGACCTTCACGTCGATCACGGTCCTTGGCTCAGAGGGTGTGGGGGTACAGCGAAGACATACCCGGAGGTATAGGGCACACCGGGATGCACCGCAGGAGAACGTGCGGCAGAGCCAGTCTAATGAAGGTGTTCCCGCTGTCTAGCCTTTCATTGCATCAATCTTCAGCGGATGTACTGCGGATTTCGCAGGTGTTAGCGCTGTGTTCCGGCCGTTCCGGCTCTGGATCGCGGTCCGGGAGCTCATTTCCCAGGATGCGCTCGGCCGCGTCCCGGTGCAGACGGGCCGCCACCTGGTCGCCGAGGCGCTCCAGGGTGTCGGCCAGCCTCAGCTGCACGGCGGCCTGCAGACGCGTGTCCTCGGCCCGCCGGGCCCACTCCACCGCCTCCTGGCAGGTGCGCAGCGATTCCTCGGGGCGGCCGGCGTACTCCTGGACCCGGGCCAGCTCGCTCAACGCCCGTGCGTGTGCGCCGACATCGCCGTTCTTGCGGTGCCCGGCGGCCGCGGCCCGCCAGGCCCGCTGTGCCTCGCCGTAGCGGCCCGCGTAGGTGTGCGCGGTGGCGATGCGGCCGTAGAGGCGGGCCGCGTCCGCGCGCTCGTCCCGGGCCAGGCGCTGGGCGAGGGCCCGGCCGAACCAGTCGGCGGCCCGGTCGTAGTCCCCGAGCTCCAGGTGCGCGCCGCCTACGGATTCCATCGCGCGGCCGATCGCGTACGGGTCGTTCGCCTCGCGTCCGGCGTCCAGCGCGGCCCGGTAGCGCACCAGCGCCTCCGCCGTACGGCCGGTCCTGGCGTCCACGTCGGCCAGGTTCAGCAGGGCGGCGGCCCTCTCGCGGGGCAGGTCGCGGCGCTCGGCCACGTCCAGGACGAGCTGGTGGATGCCGTACAGGTCGGGTGCGGCCGCCTGGGTGCCGAAATGCGCGACCATCGCCCTGACCAGCTGGGACATCAGGCGGCGGGCAAGGGTGTCCAGCTCCCCGTCGGCGACCGCCAGGCGGGCCGAGGCGAGCAGGGCCGGGCGGCGGACCCGCAGCCAGTCGGCGGCCGCGCGCGGAGTGGGGAAGCGCAGGGCGCGGGGCATGCCCTGGAGCTTCTCGCGGGCCTGGGGGTTGTCGGTCTCGGTGACGGCCCGGCAGGACTGCAGCAGCCGCACCGTCCGCTCCAGCATGCGGGCGCGGGCCAGCTGGAGCTCGGCCGGGCGGTCATGGGTCTCGGCGGCGGCGCGCAGCAGGGGGTACAGGCAGCCGGGGACCTCGTACTGCGGCAGCGGGGAGTCCACGGCCCGCAGCAGGCCCAGGGCGGTGAGGTCGTCCAGGATGGTGTGAGCGGCGCCCACCGAGCAGCCGGCGAGCGCGGAGGCGGTGTGCGGGTCGGCGAGGCCTGCCGGGGCGAGACAGAGCAGTCGCAGCATCCGGGCCGCGGGGGCGGGCAGCGCGGCGTGTGCGAGCCGGAAGACCCGGCTGAGCGGGGTGCCCTCGTCGCCCTCGGCGTTCAGCTGCTTGGCGAAGTCGGCGACGGCCGCCTGGGGGCGGGCGGCGAGCCAGCCCCCCGCCAGGATCAGCGCGGCGGGCTGGCCCTGGCAGGCCTCCACGAGGCCCTCGGCGGAGCGCGGGTCGACGGTGATGCGGACGGAGCCGGTGTACCGGGTCAGCAGGTCGAGGGCGGACTTGGTGTCCAGCCCGCCCAGAGTGCAGGGGCGGACGTCCGCGATGCCGGTGAGCGGTCCGGCGGAGACGGCGACGAGCAGGCACTCCGGGGTGTCCGGAAGCAGCGCGTCGACCTGTTCGGCGCCGGCCGCGTCGTCGAGCAGGAGCAGCGCGCGCCGCTCGGCGAGGGCCTCGCGCAGGAGGGCCGCGAGGTCGTCCTCGTCGGCGCCGGGCGGGGTCGGCACGTCCAGCGCGGCGAGCAGTTCACGGGCGGCGCGCTCGACCGGCACGGGCGTGCCGTCGGGCTCGGCGAGACGGGCGCGCAGCACGCCGTCCCGGTAGCGGTCGGCGACCTGCCGGACGAGCTCCTCGGCGAGCGCCGTACGCCCGGAGCCGGGCCGCCCGGCGATGAGCAGGACCCGCGCGCGCGGAGCCTTCCGCCCGGAGATGGTGTCCAGCCCGGCGCGCTCGATGTCGGCGCGCAGTTCCTTCAACTCCCGGGTACGGCCCAGGAAATGGCCCTCTGTCGCAGCGTGTCCCGACAGCTGCACGCCGCCTGTGTCCACTGCCTGATCCGTCACGGGCCACACTCCCGTCCCACCGCACGCGCAAGCCCGCCGGGACTCCGGATCAGGCGATTCCAGAGCCTAGTTCACGCTCTGCGACGTTCCGGGAGGAGTACGGCGGGGCACGGCCGGGACGTCCCCCGATCGGATCAGCCGATCGTCACACTGTCGACGATCCGAGTGGGATCGGGCCCGGTGCGTTCAGGCCTCGAACGGACGCGCCGGCCAGGGCGCCTGCGCCGGACGCAACGCGTCGAGGCCGTCCCCGCCGCGGGCGGCCGCCAACGACAGCACGCCCACCACGAGGCAGTTGTTGTGCACGTCGCCCGCGAGGACGGCCCGGACGAGCTCGCCGACGGGCACGCGCGCGTGCTCCATGACGGCCTCCTCGTGCTCCACCTCGAAGCGCTGCCCGTCCGCCTCGGACAGGCCTCGGGCGAGGAAGACCCGCACGGACTCGTCACAGCCGCCGGGAGTCGTGTACACGTCGGTCAGCACCCGCCAGTCCTCGGCCTTGACGTGCGCCTCCTCGTACAGCTCGCGCTGGGCCGCGTGCAGCGGGTTCTCGCCGGGCACGTCGAGGAGCCCGGCCGGGATCTCCCACAGCTTCTGGCGCACGGGGTGGCGGTACTGCTTGATGAGCAGCACACGGTCCTCGTCGTCGAGGGCGAGGACGGCCACGGAGCCGGGGTGGACCTGGTAGTCCCGGCGGACCACCGAGCCGTCGGGCATGACCACCTCATCGGTGCGGACGGAGGTCTTGTTGCCCACGAAGGGTGTCTTTGTGGACCGGATCTCCCACGCCTCGGGGGTGTCCTTGATCGTCATGCCCTGCGTCCTTCCACGTGCCACCTGCGCAAACGAAAACCGGGGCGCCAACCTTGAAGGTTTGCACCCCGGCCACCGTACAACTGGTGTGTTACTTCGAAGCCTTCCCCGCCTCGAGCGTCCGCTGGACCGCCGCCTTCACCAGGCCGGCGAACAGCGGGTGCGGACGCGTGGGCCGCGAGCGCAGCTCGGGGTGCGCCTGCGTGGCGACCAGGTAGGGGTGGACGTCACGCGGGTACTCGACGTACTCGACGAGCTTGCCGTCCGGCGAGGTGCCGGAAAACACGATGCCCGCCTTCTTCTCCAGCTCCGCGCGGTAGGCGTTGTTCACCTCGTAACGGTGCCGGTGCCGCTCCTCGACGTACTCCTTGCCGTCGTACACCTCACGCACGATGGAGCCCTCGGCCAGCTTGGCCGGATACATGCCCAGACGCATGGTGCCGCCCATGTCGCCCTCACCGGCGACGATGTCCAGCTGCTCGGCCATGGTGGAAATGACCGGGTGACCCGTGGCAGAGTCGAACTCGGTGGAGTTGGCGTCGGTGATGCCGGCCAGGTTGCGCGCGGCCTCGATCACGATGCACTGCAGGCCCAGGCACAGACCCAGCAGCGGGATCTTGTTCTCTCGGGCGTAGCGGATCGCGCCGACCTTGCCCAGCACACCGCGGTCGCCGAAACCGCCCGGGATGCAGACCCCGTCGACATCCTCGAGCTGCGCCTTGGCGCCCGCCGGAGTCTTGCAGTCGTCGGAGGTGACCCACTTGATCTTCACGCGGGCCTTGTTGGCGAAGCCGCCGGCACGCAGCGCCTCGGTGACCGAGAGGTAGGCGTCGGGAAGGTCGATGTACTTGCCGACCAGGGCGAGGGTGATCTCGTGGTCGGGGTTGTGGACGCGGTCGAGCAGGTCGTCCCAGGTCGTCCAGTCCACGTCGCGGAACGGCAGGTCCAGTTTGCGCACGACATAGGCGTCCAGACCCTCGCCGTGCACGGTCTTCGGGATGTCGTAGATCGAGCGGGCGTCGGGGCAGGCCACGACCGCGGCCTCGTCGACGTCGCACATCAGCGAGATCTTGCGCTTGATCGCGGTCGGCACCTCGCGGTCGCAGCGCAGCACGATCGCGTCCGGCTGGATACCGATGTTCCGAAGCGCCGCGACCGAGTGCTGGGTCGGCTTGGTCTTCAGCTCACCCGAGGGACCGATGTAGGGCAGGAGCGAGATATGAACCACGAAGACGTTGTCCCGGCCGACCTCGTGCCGGACCTGGCGGACCGTCTCCAGGAACGGCAGCGACTCGATGTCACCGACCGTGCCGCCGACCTCGGTGATGACGACGTCCACCTCGTCCGTCGCCATGCGGCGGATGCGGTGCTTGATCTCGTTGGTGATGTGCGGGATGACCTGGACGGTGTCGCCCAGGTACTCGCCGCGCCGCTCCTTGGCGATCACCGTGCTGTAGACCTGGCCGGTGGTGACGTTGGCGGAGCCGTCGAGGTCGCGGTCGAGGAAGCGCTCGTAGTGGCCGATGTCCAGGTCGGTCTCGGCGCCGTCGTTGGTGACGAACACCTCACCGTGCTGGAAGGGGTTCATCGTGCCCGGGTCGACGTTCAGGTACGGGTCGAGTTTCTGCATCACGACGCGCAGACCTCGCGCCTTGAGCAGCATGCCGAGGCTGGAGGCCGTCAGACCCTTGCCGAGCGAGGAGGCGACACCCCCGGTGACGAAGATGTGCTTGGTCGTCGTGGCTGTGCCAGATCGAAAAGCAGTGGGCGTCATGGCCAAGAGGGGGCTCCCGTGGTCGCGATTTGGGGGTGCGGCTTCGGGGGTTTCGAGACCACCGGTCCACGGGCTACCAGGGTATCAGCGCCTCGGAGAGATGGCTTCCGGCCACGCTCCGCGCACGGCCCGACACGGTCGGCCGCCGCCGCACCGGTTCCTCACTCGATGCTCACCCGTTCGGCCCACCCGCGTTGTCGGGAGCGGCACGCAGATCATCTACGTGCGTCGTATCCTGCTCGGACACTCGCTGCCGAGCCCGGTCGGCAAGACGGCACACCCCCGCCGGTAACCCCACCGGAACAACGAGAGCTCGTCAGTTCGTTGAGCAATGATCGGCGTTTTGCCTCTACGGCCGAGCGACTGCTTTGCTTCATCGCTCAACGACGCATTACAACGACCCCTTGACCGCACTAGCGACAGCCCCCGTTCTTCATGGGGGTGACGTGGCCGTTCGACTGGAGTTGCACGTGGCCGGGCGCATCGAAGACTACGCACTCATCGGAGACATGCAGACCGCTGCCCTGGTCTGCCGTGACGGGACAGTGGACTGGCTGTGCCTGCCCCGCTTCGACTCGCACGCGATCTTCGCCGGTCTGCTCGGCACGGAGGAACACGGATTCTGGCGCCTCGGCCCCGCGCACGCCTCCGACGCGCGGCCGCCGTGTGCGGCCCGGCGCACCTACCGGGGCGACTCGCTGATCCTGGAGTCCGAGTGGGACACCCCGCGCGGCACGGTCCGGGTGACCGACTTCATGCCCCCTCGTGACGGCGCGCCCCAGCTGATCCGCATCGTCGAGGGCGTCTCGGGCCGCGTCCCCATGCGCTCGGCCCTGCGGATGCGGTTCTCCTACGGCCGGGTCGTCCCGTGGGTGCACAAGCACGAGGGCCGTACGGTGGCCGTCGCGGGCCCGGACTCGGTGTGGTTCGACACCGACTGCGAGACCTACGGCAAGTCGCTGACGACGTACGCCGACTTCACCGTCGCCCCCGGCGACCGGATCGCCTTCACCATCTCTTGGGAGCCCTCGCACAAGGAGCCGCCCGCGCTGCCGGAGCCCGAGCAGTCGCTCCAGGCCACCGAGGACTTCTGGCGCGAGTGGGTCGAGCACTGCACGTACCACGGCCCCTACCGCGAGGCCGTGATCCGCTCGCTGATCACGCTGAAGGCCCTGACGTACGCGCCGACCGGCGGCATCGTCGCGGCGCCGACCACCTCGCTGCCCGAGGACATCGGCGGCGTCCGCAACTGGGACTACCGCTACACCTGGCTGCGCGACGCGGCGATCACCCTGTCCTCGCTGCTGCGCACCGGCTACCGCGAGGAAGCCCGCGCCTGGCGCGAGTGGCTGCTGCGCGCGGTCGCCGGCGACCCCGAGAACCTCCAGATCATGTACGGCATCGCGGGCGAGCGCGAGCTGGGCGAGGCCGAGCTGGACTGGCTGCCCGGCTACGAGAACTCCGCGCCGGTCCGGGTCGGCAACGGTGCCGCGCACCAGCTCCAGCTGGACGTGTACGGCGAGGTCACCGAGGCCCTGCACCTGGGCCACATGACGGGCCTGGCCCGCAACGACTACGCCTCCCTGCTCCAGCTCAAGCTCATCCGCTACCTGGAGCAGCACTGGGACGAGCCGGACGAGGGCATCTGGGAGGTGCGCGGCCCGCGCCGCCACTTCGTGCACTCCAAGGTCATGGCCTGGGTCGCGGTCGACCGCACGATCAAGCTGATCGAGTCCGGCGACGCGGACGGCCCGCTGGAGAAGTGGCGCGAGCTGCGCGACGACATCCACCGGGACGTGTGCGAGAAGGGCTACGACAAGGAACGCAACACGTTCACGCAGTCCTACGGCTCGAAGGAGCTGGACGCGTCGCTGCTGCTCATCCCGCAGATGGGCTTCCTGCCCCCGGACGACAAGCGGGTGATCGGCACCATCGAGGCGATCCAGCGCGAGCTGTCCACCCCGGACGGCTTCATCCTGCGCTACCCGACCTCGGGCGGTGACGAGGGTGTCGACGGCCTCCCCGGCGACGAGGGCGCCTTCCTGGCCTGCTCGTTCTGGATGGCGGACGACCTCGCGATGATCGGCCGGGTGGACGAGGCCCGCAAGCTCTTCGAGAAGCTGCTCTCCCTGCGCAACGACCTCGGTCTGCTCGCCGAGGAGTGGGACCCGCGCCTCCAGCGCCAGGTCGGCAACTTCCCGCAGGCCTTCAGCCACGTCCCCCTGATCGACACGGCCCTGCGCCTGACGGCGTCGGGGGCCTACGGCGGCTGAACAGGACCGTCGAGCCGCGCGCGCCTAGGCTGGGAAGGTCAACAGCCCCTGCACGGAAGGGGGCGCCTCATGGCCTCCCCGTCGAAGGCGGGCGCGGCTCTCACCGCGCTGCGCGAGGATCTGGTCGGCGACGTGTTCGCCCCGGGGGATCCTGGCTACGACGAGGCCCGGACGGTCTTCAACGCGATGATCGACCGCCGTCCGGCCGTGATCGCCCAGTGCGTGGACGAGTCCGACGTCGTACGGGCGGTGCGCTTCGCCCGTGACCTGGACCTGCACGTCGCGGTGCGCGGCGGCGGGCACAGCGTGGCGGGCATGGCGCTGGGCGACGGGGCCGTGGTGGTCGACCTGCGTCATATGCGCGCGGTCACCGTGGATCCGGCGGCCGAGGCGGTACGGATCGCGGGCGGGGCCACGATGAGCGACCTGGACCACGCCTGCGAACCCCACCGGCTCGCCACGACCGGCGGCCGGGCCTCCACCACCGGCGTCGGCGGCTTCGTCCTCGGCGGCGGCACCGGCTGGCTGGACCGCTGGTGCGGGCTGGCGGTCGACAACCTGCTGGGCGTCGAACTGGTCACCGCCGACGGCGAGCGGATCCACGCCAACGGCGACGAGAACCCCGATCTGTTCTGGGCGTTGCACGGCGGCGGCGGAAACTTCGGCGTCGCCACCGCGCTCACCCTGAAGCTGTACGAGCTGCCCGAGTTCTCCATCGCCCTGCTGCTCTGCCTCCCGGAGTACGGCCGGGAGGTCACACGCACCTACCGTGACGTGATCACGGCAGGCCCTGACGAGGCGAGCGGCGCCGTCATCTACGTCACCGGCCCGCCCGCGGAGTTCGTCCCCCCTCACCTGGTCGGCACGCGGCTGATCGCCGTGCTGCTGACGTACGCCGGCGCCGAGGAGGACCTGCGCAAGCTCGCCCAGCCGCTGCTGGCGCTGCCGCACGAGTCGGAGATCGTCGGCGCGATGCCGTACGCCGACGTGCAGTGCATGCTCGACGATCCGCCGGGGATGCGGAACTACTGGTCGGCCGAGTACCTGACGGGCGCCCCCGACGACCTCGTGGACGTCTTCTGCGCCCGTGGCGAGTCGGTGCCCGTACCGACGGGCACCATGTACGCGCTGTTCCCGCAGGGCGGCGCGATCGGCACCGGCCCCCACGAGTACCCCGTGCCCTACCGCGACGCGCCGTGGGCCGTGCACCCCTTCGGGCTGTGGGAGGACCCGGCGGACGACGAGCGGTGCGTGCAGTGGGTCCGGGACGTGCGCGCCGACGTACAGCCGTGGAGCACGGGCGCGGTCTACCTCAACTTCATCGGCGACGAGGGCACCGACCGGGTCGTGGCCGGTGTGGGCGCCGAGAACACCCATCGGCTCGCGGAGGTGAAGCGGCGGTACGACCCCGACAACGTCTTCCGCTTCAACCACAACATCAGGCCGGCCTGAGCGCCGTCAGCGTCCGCTCCCCCGCCGGATCACCGGCCGTCGCCGGGACGAGCGCGATCTCGTCGAGCCCCGCCTCGGCATAGGCGTCGATCCGGGCGCGTACGACGTCCAGGTCGCCCACCAGGCCGACGGTGGCCGCGGCCTCCGGGGGCAGGGCGCGGACCAGGACGGCACGGTCGGCGCCGGCCGCGGCGAGTTCGACGGCCTCGCGGAAACCGGCCTCGGCGAACACCTCGCGGTACCCGGGCACGGTGAGGTAGGCGGCGATGCTGCCCAGGACCTGGATGAGCGACACCGGCTCCGGGTCGACGGCCGCGGGCAGCCAGGCGGCGAGCGTGGGCGCCGTGCGGCCCGCCTTGCGCGCCGCCGTGTCCAGCTTGGCGCGCAGCTCGCGCACCTGCTCCGGGGAGACGACGTCGAGCAGCATCCGGTCGGCGTGCGCGGCGGCCGCGGCGATCGCGCGGTCCCCGAACGCGGCCACGGTGAGCGGCCCGCCGGGCGGCGGGAGCCGGCGCCGGAAGGTGCTGCCGGCCACCACCGGCTCACCGGGCGTACCGTGCAGCAGTGCCCGCACCACCTCCGCCGTCTCGTCGAGGACGGCGGCGGGACGGGTCCGGGGCACTCCGTGCACGCCCTCCACCACCCGCTTGCTGGAGGTGCCCAGCGCCACGCCGACCGCCCGTCCGCCGGTGACGGCGGCGACCGACGCGGCGCCCCGGGCCAAGGTGTACGGGTCGCGCACGTTCACCGGTACCGGTCCCGCCGTCAGCACGGCCCGCTCGGTGACCCGGCCGAGCGCGGCGGCCAGTACGAAGGCGTCCCAGGTCGGCCCCTCGCCCGCCCACACCTCCCGGTAGCCGAGCCGGTCGGCGAGCGCCGCGACCCGCGGCGGCTCCTCGACCGGGCTGTCGTCCTCACGTGCCACGGCAACCACACTGAAGTCCATGGCCCGCCGCTACCCGGCCGCGGGCGGTCCAACCCGGTCCGCAGATGCCGCCGGGACGTCCGCGCAGGTAGCGTCCGCTGCATGGACAGCCGCACGGACCACCGTTTCGACAGCCAGGGCGCCGGCATCACCGTGCAGCGCGCGCTGGAGCTGCCCGGCCTGCGCAGCGGCCTGCCCGAGATCCTCGCGGGCGCCGACCGGCTGGGCCGCACCGTGCGCTGGGTGCACGCGGGCGAGGTCCCGAACATCGCGTCGCTGCTCAAGGGCGGCGAACTGCTGCTGACCACGGGCTACGGCCTCGGTACCCGTCCCGCCGAGCAGCGGGTGTTCGTCCGCACGCTGGCCGAGCGGGGTATCGCGGCCCTGGTGATCGAGCTGGGCCCGCGCTTCACCCGGCTGCCCGCCGCCCTGGTCGAGACGGCACGCGCGACCGGCCTCCCCCTGGTCCAACTGCACCGCGAGGTGCCGTTCGTGACGGTGACGGAGGAGATCCACACCGAGATCGTCAACGGCCACTACGCGCTGCTCCAGCGGGCCGAGGAGGTGCACCGTCGCTGTACGGAGGCCCTGCTCGGCGGGGGCGGGATCCCGCAGGTGCTGGGCATTCTGGCGGACTTCAGCGGCAACCCGGTGTTCCTGGAGACGACCGACGGGCAGCTCCTGTACGCGGCCGGAGCCGGACCCGAGGGCGCGGATCCGCTCCAGGTGTGGGAGGGGCTGCGCGGCCCGCACAAGGACGCGCCGCCGCCCGCCGGTTCGGTGCTGGTGGACGTGCCCGGGGGCGGGCCGGGGGCGGGTTCGGTGCGCGCCCGGCTCGTGCTGCTGCCCGTGCGCGGCCCTCTCGCACCGGTGCACCGGATCGCCGCCGAGCGGGCGGCCGGGATCCTGGCCGTGGTGCTGATGCAGGCCCGCCAGGAGGAGGAGCTCGCGGCGCGCGGCCGGGGCGATTTCCTGACCGACCTCGCCGAGGGCCGGATCGCCGCGGAGGACGCCCCGGCGCAGGCCCGCGTCCTCGGCTTCCGGCCCGGCGCAGGCCCGCTGCTCCCGGTCGTGATGCGGCTGGGCGACGGCATCGCCCCCGGTGGGGGCTGGGCGGTGCTGGCGCGGGCGGTCGCGGAGGAGCTGGCGTCGGTGGGCGTGCCGGTGCTGCTGGGCGTACGGCCGGTGGAGGGCCGGGTGCCGTTGCTGCTGGGTCTGCGGTCGGAGTCGGAGCGGTCGGCGGTCGCGGACCGGGTCGCGGCGGCCCTGCGGGCCGGGGTGGAACGGGCCGGGATGCAGCGCCCCGGGGCCCAGCCGCCGGTGGTGGTCGTCGGGGTCGCGGGCGGCTGGGCGGCCGCCTCGGCGAGCCTCAGACACGCGGCGGAGACGGCGACCGCCGCGCAGGGCCTGCCGGACCGCCCCTGGTACGACGCCCGCCGCCTGGACATCGACCTGCTGCTGTGGCGGCTGCGCGAACACCCCGACCTGGCGGCCTTCGTGGACCGCGCGATCGGCCCGGTCCGCGACCACGACCAGCGCTCCAAGCCGCCCCTGCTGCCCACCCTGGAGACCTACCTGGCACATGCGGGCCGCAAGGCGGAGACGGCCCGCGAGCTGCACCTGAACCGCCAGACGCTGTACAACCGCCTGGCCCGCATCGGCGAGTTGCTCGGCACCGACCTCGACGACCCGCAGACGGTCCTGGCGTTGAGCCTGGCGCTCCGGGCACGGCGTCACGTGCCGTAGTCCTGAGGCTTTTGGCCGTCGGCCCGGTCGGCCGTCGGCTCAGATCATCGGCCGGGGCTGCGTCAGCTCGTCGTAGACGCTGAGGACCTGGGCGACGGTCTCGTCCTCGGTGGGCCAGGTGGCCGCCTGCCGGGTGCCCATGTCCCGGAGGAGTTCGCAGCGTTCGGGATCGCCGAGGAGTCGTACGACGGCGGCGGCGAAGGCCTGCGCGTCGTCGGGCGGTACCAGTTCGGCCGCGTCGCCCACGAGTTCGCGGATGCCGCCCGCCAGGGCCGCGACGAGCGGCACGCGCGCGTGCAGGGCCTCCTGCGCCAGGACCGACCGTGACTCCCCGCCGCCCGGAAGCAGCGCGAGGTCGGCGGCGGCGAGCAGCTCGCTCACGTCCTCGCGCCGCCCGAGCAGCCGGATCGGCAGGTCCTCGTCCTCGATACGGCGCTGGAGCTCCGCCCGCTGCGGACCCTCCCCCGCGACCACGACCAGGGGCACGGCGTCCAGCCGGCGCCACGCGCGCGAGGCGTCCAGCAGGAGGTCGTATCCGCGGTGGCGGTCCAGGGAGCCGACCGCCATGAGCAACGGGCGCCCGATGGCGCCGAGTTCGGCCCGCAGCTTGGAGACCGGCCGCTCGGACTCCTCATGGCCCTCGCTCCGGCGGGGCCCGCGCAGCGCCACGGCGGCGAGCCGCGCGTCGCGTGCGCCCGTCCGGCGGGCCCGGTCCACGAGGTCCGAGGTGGTGCCGAGGACCACGGCGGCCGTCCTCGCGACCCGCCGTTCCAGCAGCCGCAGCAGATGGGCCCGGGCCCCTTCGGCGTGCGCCCGGTTGTGCCAGGTGACGACGAGCGGGGTGCCTCGGCCGCTGAGGGCGAGGACGGCCCGGAAGGAGGCGTGCAGGCCGTGCGCGTGGACGAGGTCGGCGTCCGTGCAGGCCGCCCGGAGCACCGCCACCGACCCCGGATCGCTGCTGCGCGGCACGTGCACGTGTTCTGCTCCGGCGCCCGTGAAGTCGTGGGCGCGATCGGCCTCGGCCGGGGCGCACACGGTCACTCGTACGCCCCGTGCGACGAGCCCCGCGGCCAGGGAGCGCACGTGCGCGCTGCTGCCGGCGTTCCCGCCGCCCAGCACCTGCACGGTGCGCAGCGGCGACTGGCCGTGCGGTGAGTGGCTGCTCACGTGGCCGGGGCTCCTGGTTCGGCGTCGGACGGTCACGAAGAAACGTACAGAAGGACCGGGCGGAGGGGTGGACCGCTGACGTTCCTCCACGTACTACGCCCAAGGATGCCAGCACGCACGGGTGTTCCGTGCCGCCGAGCGCCCCGGCACCCGGTCACAGCACCCCCCGCATCACCCACACGGGTGAGTGAAGTCGGGGTTCCGTTCGATTACCTGAGTTTCGGTCACCCGAGGGCGGGTCCTCGCCGCCTCGCTCACCTGCTCCCCGTACACCGCGGCGGTCACGACGGCGGCGGCGTGCGCGACCAGCCCCGCGCGCCCGTTGCCGGCCACCACCGCCGCCCCGAGCAGCGCGCCCAGCGCGTGCGCCCCGCTGTCGCCGAGCATCTCCCGCCCGGCCAGATCCTCGGGCAGCACGGCCGCGGCGGCCCCGACCGCCACGGCGGACAGCTCCCCGGCCGCCCCGGCGCGCAGCAGCCCCGGAGCGCCGAGGGCGAGCACGGCGCCGGCGGCCCTTGCGGGGTGGACGTCCACGAGGTTGACGAAGTGCGCGGCCCCGGCGATCACCACCCCCGCGAGCACCTTGTCCAGGTACCGCTCCTTCAGCAGCGCCCCCGCGACCAGCCCGGCCGCCGAGATCCCGAACAGTTTCACGGCCCCGCTCGTGACCTCGCCCTGCCGCAGCGCGCCCAGGTGCGCCCGGAAGCCCCGCCGTGGATCGCCGACGCCGACGACATCGTCGTACGCCCCGCAGGCCCCGGCGGCGGCCACGGCGAGCGCGGCGGCCGAAGTCACCCGTCGGGCCGCGACCGCGGTGGCCAGGGCGGTGGCGGGTCCGGAGTACAACCCGACCGTCCGCCCCGCGTGGTTCTCGCGCTCCCAGCGCGCCCGCCCGCCCGGCGCCGCCGCGCGCAGCACCGCCGTCGTCGCCCGCGTCAGCCCGGCCGCCGCCAAGAAGGCCGGGCCACGTCCCCTTCGTATGACCATGCCCTCACCTTAGGGAACAAGATCGCACGCATGCGCTGTCACAGCGATCGACCGGGTGTCCTGAGGCCGAACCCCTTGAAGCGGAGGAGACACGATGACCGAGAACACCGGCCGCGCGCGACGAGCCGCCGCAAGAAGGCGTAGTCGGACCCCGGCTGCCCGAGCCGCTGCCGGAAACGCCGGCGCCGACCGAGCCCGCCGGTACGTCGACGCCCGCCGCCCTCGCCAGGCGGTCTCCCCCGGCGGGACCCGGGCGGCTCTGGAGTCGTTCCGGCGCGCACTCGAGACCGGGACCCGCAGAGCCTCCTCGACGTGCCCGCCCCGGAGGTCGTCCTGGTCAGCGACGGCGACGGCGGCAAACAGGCGGCGCCGCGGCCGATCGGTCGACGGCAGTCCGGCACTCGTCGTACACCTGGGCGGCGAGCTCGACGGCGTCATGGCGGTCCGTGTCCAGGACGCCCGCATCACCGGCCTCCTTCGTCCGCGACCCGGCCAAGCTGTCCCGCGTCGCATCCAGGACCCCGCTCGCCCCTGCGACGAGCGTCCGGTGACGGAGCAGCCGCTGGAGGATCATGAACACGCGCGGCTCTCCTGGTCCCCCGGCCGCCGCTACCCGTCCGCCCGAGCGGTGGCCAGCAGCTCCTCCGCGTGCGCCCGGGCCGTCTCGGAGTCCTCCTGTCCGGCGAGCATCCGGGACAGCTCCCGGATCCGCTCCTCGCCCTCCAGCACCTTCACGCCGGACCGGGTCACCGACCCGTCGTTGGTCTTCTCCACCAGCAACTGCCGGTCGGCGAAGGCGGCGACCTGCGGAAGGTGGGTGACGACCACGACCTGCGCGGTCTTGGCGAGCCGCGCCAGCCGACGGCCGATCTCCACGGCCGCCTTGCCGCCGACACCGGCGTCGACCTCGTCGAAGAGGTACGTCGGCACGGGGTCCGTCCCCGCGAACACGACCTCGACGGCGAGCATCACGCGCGAGAGCTCACCGCCGGACGCACCCTTGGCGATGGGCCGCGGCGGCGCACCCGGGTGAGGAGCGAGCAGCAGCTCGACCTCGTCCACGCCGGCCGGCCCGTAGGCCACGGCACGTCCGCCGACCTCGACGCCCTCCGGGTCCTCGGTCTGCCGGATGTCGAACGACACGCGCGCGTGCGGCATCGCGAGGGAGGCCAGCTCGGCGGTCACCGCGGCGGCGAACCGCTCGGCGGCCTCCGTGCGCGCGTCCGTCAGCGCCTGCGCCAGCCCGCCGAGTTCGGCCCGCAGGGCGTCCCGTTCGGCGGTCAGCTCGTCGATGCGCTCGTCGTCGCCGTCCAGCTCGGTGAGCCGGGCGGCGCTCTGCTCGGCCCAGGCGAGAACGGAGTTCACGTCCTGCCCGTACTTGCGGGTGAGCGCGGTGAGCGAGGCCCGTCGCTCCTCGACGGCCGAGAGCCGCAGCGGATCGGCGTCGAGGTCGTCGGCGTACCCCGCGAGCTCGCCCGCCACATCGCCCAGCAGGATCCCGATCTCCCCGAGCCGGTCGGCGAGCGCGGCCAGCGCCGGATCGTGCGACCTGACGGCCTCCAGGGCCCGCTGTGCGCCCGCGACGAGCGTGGCGGCGTCGATGCCCTCCGGATCCTCGGGGTTGCCCGCCAACGCGGCGTGAGCGGCCGTGGCGGCGGACGACAGCGCCTCCGCGTGCCCGAGCCGCTCGGCCTCCTCCGCCAGCTCCACGTCCTCCCCGGCGCGTGGTTCGACGCCGGCGATCTCGTCGAGCCCGAAGCGCAGCATGTCGGCTTCCTGAGCCCGTTCACGCGCGCGCGTGACGATCTCCTCCAGCTCGACGGCCACGGCCCGCAGCCGCCGGTACGCCTCGGTGTACTTGGCGAGCGGCACGGTCACCGCGTCGCCCGCGTACCGGTCGAGCGCCTGCCGCTGCCGGGACAGCTTCAGCAGCCCCTGCTGGTCGGTCTGCCCGTGCACGGCCACCAGCTCGTCGGCGAGCTCGGCGAGCACGCCCATGGGCACACTCCGCCCGCCCACGTGCGCCCGCGACCGCCCCTCGGCGGAAACGGTCCGGCTGATGAGCAGCGCCCCGTCGTCCAGCTCTGCCCCGGCCTCCTCGGCCCGCACGACCACCGAGGCGCCCGCGGGCAGGGCGATCCGCCCCTCCACGACCGCCTTCTCGGCACCGATCCGCACGAGCGCGGGATCCGCGCGTCCGCCCAGCAACAGTCCGAGGCTGGTCACCACCATGGTCTTGCCCGCACCCGTCTCACCCGTGACGGCGGTGAAGCCGGGCGACAGTTCGACGACCGCGTCGTCGATGACTCCGAGCGACCGTATCCGCATCTCCTCCAACACGGACAAGACCTTACGAGGTCGGGGGGAGGAAGTGCGACGCCCCCCGGCCCCGGATGGGGAAGCCGCAGGTGAAGAATGTGTATCGGCCGCTACGTGTCACCCAGGTGAGTGGAGTCGCTCGGGGGCGCGGGGCCGCCTAGTGCCGAGCCCCCCGCCACCCGGAAACGGGCAGAGCGAACTTCGCCACCAGCCGGTCGGTGAACGAAGCGTGATGCAGACGGGCGAGCCGAACCGGCACAGCCCCCCGCCGCACCTCGACCCGAGCCCCCGCAGGCAACTCGACGGTCCGCCGCCCGTCACACCACAGAACGCCCGGCGGAATATGAGGCAGCACCTCGACAGCGAGCACCGAGTCCGGCGACGTGACCAACGGCTTCGCGAACAGCGCGTGCGCGCTGATCGGCACCATCAGCAACGCCTCGACCTCGGGCCACACCACGGGCCCGCCGGCGGAGAACGCATAGGCGGTGGATCCGGTCGGGGTCGACAGGACGATCCCGTCACACCCGAACCCGGTCACCGGCCGACCGTCGATCTCCAGCACCACTTCGAGCAGCTTCTCCGCGCCGGCCTTCTGCACGGCCGCCTCGTTCAGCGCCCAGTCGGTGTGCACGATGTCCCCGTTGCGGTGCACGACGACATCGACGGTCATCCGCTCCTCGACCTCGTACGCCTTCGTCACCACCCGGTCGACGACCTTGTCGAGGTCGTCCCGTTCGGCCTCGGCGAGGAAGCCGACACTGCCGAGGTTGACGCCCAGCATCGGCACCCCCGAGGCCCGCGCGAACTCCGCGCCCCGCAGCAGCGTGCCGTCACCGCCGAGGACGATGAGCAGCTCGCACCCCTCCAGGCACTGCGGGGTGGCCTCGGAGACCAGCTCCACCTCGTCGGGCAGCGGCAGGTCGGCGGCCTCGTATTCCAGGACGCGCACCCCGATGCCCTCGCGCAGCAGCCCCTTGACCACCAGCTCGGCGCTGCGAATGGCCGCGGGCCGCCCGGTGTGGGCGAGCAGGAAAACAGTACGAGCTCGGTTCTGAGTCAACGCGGCCCCTCCGCAACTGCACGGTCAACATCGGCCGGGTCGAGGGCAGGCGCCCCGGCCCGGAGCCACAGAAAGTACTCGACATTGCCCGAAGGCCCGGGCAGCGGACTGGCGGTGACACCCTTCACCCCGAGCCCCAGGTCCCACGCCTTCCCGGCCACGCCCCGCACGGCTTCCGCCCGCAACTGCGGACTGCGTACGACACCCCCGCTGCCGAGCCGTTCCTTCCCCACCTCGAACTGCGGCTTGACCATCATCACCAGGTCCGCGTCCGGCTTGGTGCACCGCGCCAGGGCGGGCAGGACCAACCCGAGCGGGATGAAGGACAAGTCCCCCACGACAAGATCCACAGGCTCCCCATCGATCGCTTCAAGCGTCAACTCGCGTACGTTCGTACGGTCCTTGACGGTGACGCGTTCATCGCTCCGAAGAGACCAGGCGAGTTGTCCGTATCCGACGTCCACGGCGACGACGTGCGCGGCTCCCGCCCGCAGCAGCACGTCGGTGAACCCGCCGGTCGACGCCCCGGCGTCCAGCGCCCGCCGCCCCTCCACCAGGAGCCCCTGCGGTACGAAGACGGCCAGCGCGCCGGCGAGCTTGTGCCCGCCCCGGGACACGTAGTCGGGGTCGTCGTCATCGACGGCGACGACGATCGCGGCCGCCGTCTCGACCTGTGTGGCGGGCTTGGTCGCGACGGTCTTGCCGACGCTGACCCGCCCGGCGGCGATCAGCTGCCCGGCATGCTCACGCGAGCGCGCGAGCTTCCGGCGGACCAGCTCCGCGTCCAGACGGCGGCGTGCGACTCCTGCCACGTTCGGTTCAGCTCCTGTTGCCTAGTGCCTGTTGCCATACGGCGTCGGGGGCGCCGGAGGTCCCGGGCGGGCGTCGAGCGCGGTGAGCGCGTCGCGCAGCCCCCGGTGTACATCCTCGTACACCTCGAGATGCCCGTCGGTGGCGAGGTGGTCGGCGTCGCCCAGCCGGTCCAGCTGCGCGTCGACCTCGGCGTTGCCGGTGGGCGTGCGGGGGACCGCAAGCGGGGCGGGGGCGGCGGGGTCGTACTCCGGTTCTGGCGCCGGGCTCTCCGGCTCCGCCTCCGGCACTGTGTCGCTCATGCCCAGACGCTACCTCGAACCGCTGGGGTACCGTCGAGCGCGATGGCCACGATCGAGGAGTGCCGCGCCGCACTCGAAAAGCTCTCCGACAGCATGGGCAGCGCCGAAGGGAACGTCCGGGCGGCCGCGGCCCTGGACCGTTCGGTGAGCTGCCGGATCACCGACCTGGACGTCACGTTCGTCGGCCGCATGACGGGCGGCCGGATCGTGGTGCATGACACCCTGCAGGGGCTTCCTCGGGAGAAGGCCCAGATCAGACTGACCATGACCGGCGACGACCTGGTCGCACTGGTCACCGGCGAACTGAACTTCGCGAAGGCGTGGGGCTCGGGGCGGGTGAAGCTGGAGGCCGGTCTGCGGGATCTGTTCCAGCTCAGGAAGCTGCTGTGACCGTCTCACGTGCGCGTGCCTTCCGGGCCGCCGGCACCACCAGCGGCGTCCCCGTCTCCGGGTCCTCGATGACCTGACAGCGCAGCCCGAAGACCTCCTCCACCAGCCCGGCGGTGACGACGTCGTCAGGTGCGCCCTGCGCGACGACCTCGCCGCCCTTCAGCGCGATCAGGTGGGTGGCGTAGCGGGCGGCGTGGTTGAGGTCGTGCAGCACGGCGACGAGCGTGCGCCCCTGCTCCTCGTGCAGTTCCGCGCACAGGTCCAGTACGTCGATCTGGTGCTGGATGTCGAGGTAGGTCGTCGGCTCGTCGAGCAGCAGCAGCGGGGTCTGCTGGGCGAGGGCCATCGCGATCCACACACGCTGCCGCTGGCCACCGGACAACTCGTCGACGTACCGGTCGGCGAGCTCGGCGACCCCGGTCTGCGCCATGGACTCCTGCACGACCCGCTCGTCCTCGGCCGACCACTGCCGCAGGATGCCCTGGTGCGGGTAGCGGCCACGGCCGACGAGGTCGGCGACGGTGATCCCGTCGGGCGCGATGGACGACTGCGGCAGCAGCCCCAGCGTCCGCGCGACCTTCTTCGCGGGCATCGACTGGATCACCTGCCCGTCGAGCAGCACCCGGCCCCGGCTCGGCTTCAGCATCCGCGACAGCGCCCGCAGCAGCGTCGACTTGCCGCAGGCGTTCGGGCCGACGATCACGGTGAAGGAGTTGTCGGGTATCTCCACCGACAACTGTTCGGCGATGACCCGCTGGTCGTAGGCGAGGGTGACGTTCTCGGCGGAGAGGCGGTTCACGGTGCTCCTTCGTTGTTCGTCCCTCGGTCTTCGAGAGGGGTGGTGCTCATATCCGGCCCGCCTTGCGCTCGGTGACAAGGAGCCACAGCAGGTAGACCCCGCCCAGCACGCCGGTGACCACGCCCACGGGCAGCTGTCCGTCGCCGAAGAGCCGCTGCGAGGCCCAGTCGGCGATGACCAGCAGGGCGGCGCCCATGCACAGGGACGGCACGAGGTTCGGACCGGGCGAACGGGTCAGCCGCCGGGCGAGCTGCGGCGCGGTGAGCGCCACGAAACTCACGGGGCCCGCGGCGGCGGTGGCGGCCGCGGTGAGCAGCACGGCGGACACCATCAGCAGCAGCCGCACCCGCTCCACGCGCACCCCCAGCGCGTGGGAGACATCGTCGCCCATCTCCATCATCCGCAGCCCGCGCGCGTTGGCGAGGACGAGCGGCACGAGCACGCAGGCCAGGGCGAGCAGCGGCCAGACCTGCTTCCAGTCCCGGCCGTCGAGGGTGCCGGTCATCCAGACGACCGCGCGCGCCGCGTCGACGAAGTCGGCCTCGGTGAGCAGGTATCCGTTGACCGCCGTCGCGATCGCCGAGACGCCGATGCCGACGAGCACCAGCCGGTACCCGTGGACGCCCCGCTTCCACGCGAGCAGGTAGATCAGCGCCCCGGTCACCAGCCCTCCGATCAGCGCGCCGACGGTCACCTGGGCGGCACTCCCGGAGAACAGCACGATCATCACGAGCGCCCCGGCCGTCGCCCCCTGCCCGAGCCCCAGCACGTCCGGACTGCCCAGGGGGTTGCGCGACACGGCCTGGAACAGCGCGCCGCCGAGCCCGAGCGAGGCGCCGACGAGCAGCCCCACCAGCACGCGCGGCAGCCGTAGTTCGTTGACGATGAACTCCTGCCCGGCGTTGCCGTCGCCGAGCAGCGTCCTGACGACGTCACCGGACGAGATCGGGAAGTCGCCGGTGCCGATCAGCACCACGCTCACGGCGAGCGCGGCGACCACCAGCAGCACGACGACGATCAGCGCCCGCGGATCCAGCCGGACGGAGAGCCCGCCCGGTGTGCGCAGCGCACGAGGGCCATGAGGGGTCTTCTGCGCGGTCTTCACAGCTGGGCCGTCCTCCGCCGTCGTACGAGAAAGATGAAGACCGGGCCGCCGATGATCGCGGTGATGATGCCGACCTGAACCTCGGACGGCCGCGCGACGACCCGGCCGAGGACATCGGAGCCCAGCAGCAGCACCGGCGACAGGATGGCCGCGTACGGCATGATCCAGCGCAGGTCGGGGCCGGTGAACGAACGCACGACGTGCGGGACCATCAGCCCGACGAACACGATCGGCCCGCAGGCCGCGGTCGCGGCACCGCACAGCACGGTCGCCGCGAGCATCGACAGCGCCCGGGTCCGGTTGAGATCGGCGCCGAGCGCCTTGGCCGTGTCGTCGCCCATGGCCACGGCGTTCAGCGGCCGGGCGAGGGCGAACGCCAGGAACGTGCCGACGACCAGGAAGGGCAGCACCTGCCAGATGGTCTCGTCGGTCGCCGAGGACAGTGAGCCCACCGTCCAGAAACGCATCCTGGCCAGCGCCGCGTCATCCATGATCATCACGGCCTGGAGGTAGCCGTAGAGCGCGGCGCTGATCGCGGTGCCGGCGAGCGCGAGCCGCACCGGCGTGGCCCCCCGGCTGCCACCGAGGAACCAGACCAGCGCACCGACCGCGGCCGCCCCGAAGAAGGCGAACCACACATAGCCGGTAAGGCTCGTGACACCGAAGTAGGTCATGGCGGTGACGACGGCGGCCGAGGCGCCCGCGTTGATGCCGAGCAGCCCCGGGTCGGCCAGCGGATTGCGGGTCAGCGCCTGGAGCACGGCCCCGGACAGACCGAGCGCGGCCCCGACGAGCAGCCCGAGCACGGTCCGCGACAACCGCCCGTCGACGACGACGTCCGCGTACGTCCCCGAGTCCTCGAACAACCCGTGCCAGACCTGCGCGACGGACAACTCCTTGGCCCCGACGGCGATGCTCGCCACCGCCACCACCACCAGGACCGCCACGGCGCCAAGCAGACCGACGGACCGTATCGCCCGGCGGCCAGGGGGCGCGGGGGCTGTCTCCGCGCGCTGTTCGGGAACACTGTCGACCAACACGCAGTTAGGTTAGCCTACCCTGCCAACCTTCCTCGATCCCCTGGTCACGACCGTTGCCGGGTTCACAGGTTCGGGGCCTCTCAGAGGCTCATGGCCTCACAACCCCAGCCGCGCCAGCGCCTTCCCCCCGTCCAGCTCACAACTCCCGTCCCCCGCCGCTGTCCAGGCCGCCGCACACAGCGCCCGCAGCCCGTCCAGGGCCTCACCCTCGCCCTCCAGCTCCAGGCGGTCCGCCCGCGCGGTCGCCGTCCAGCCACCGCACCGGAACCCGTCGCCCGCCACGCCGACCTCCGGCTGCCCGGTGAGCAGCCCCCGCAGGTCGTTGTCGACAAACGTCGGGCGGTGCTGCGGCGGCGCGGCGAGCAGTTGCGCCCCGTCGGTGACACCGGTCAGGACGAGCAGCGAGTCGACCTCCCCGTTGAACGCGCCCTCGATGTCCGTGTCCAGCCGGTCCCCGACGACCAACGGCCGCTCGGCGCCCGTGCGCAGGATCGTCTCCCGGTGCATGGGAGGCAGCGGCTTGCCCGCGACCTGCGGCTCGGCGCCGGTCGCGATCCGCACGACCTCCACCGCCGCCCCATTGCCCGGCGCGATCCCCCGCCCGCTGGGAATCGTCAGGTCGGTGTTGGAGGCGAACCACGGCACCCCGCGCGCTACGGCGTAGGACGCCTCGGCGAACCGCCCCCACGGCAGGTCCGGCCCGCCGAACCCCTGCACGACGGCCGCCGGATCGTCGTCCGCCGACTCCACCGGCGCCAGCCCGCGCTCCCGCAGCGCGACCCGCAGCCCCTCCCCGCCGATCACCAGCACCCGCGACCCCGCCGGCACCTGCTCACTGATCAGCCGCGCGACCGCCTGCGCCGAGGTGATGACGTCGTCCGCTCCCGTCGGTATCCCCAACTCGGTGAGATGCTCGGCGACCGTGTCCGGCGTCCGCAGCGCGTTGTTGGTGACGTACGCGAGATGCATCCCGCCCGCCCGCGCGGTGGCCAGCGACTCGACGGCGTACGCGATCGCGTTGCCGCCCGCGTACACCACCCCGTCGAGGTCGAGCAGCGCCGTGTCGTACGCCTCGCTCAGGGCCTGCCCACTGCCCTCGGGCCTCGTCCTGACGCTCCGGCTCATTCCACATCGCTCCTCGTTCGATCCGCTTTCCCTCGATCATCCCGCACGCCACTGACACACGTACGATGCCGGGATGAACACAGCAGGTCGCTCGGAAGCAACGGCGCCCCGAGGCCTGGAACTCACCCCGTTCCGAGGCCTGCGCTACGACCCCGACCGGGTCGGCAGCCTCGCCGCGGTCACCTCCCCGCCGTACGACGTCGTCGTCCGCCCCGACGGCCTGCACCATCTCCAGGACGCGGACCCGTACAACATCGTCCGTCTGATCCTCCCTCAGGCCACGACCCCCACGGCCCGCACCGAACAGGCCGCCGACGCCCTGCGCCGCTGGCTGTCCGAGGGCATCCTGACGGCCGACCCCGAGCCCGCCCTGTACGTCTACGAGCAGCGGCACTCCGACGGCATGCTCCAGCGCGGCCTCATCGGCACCCTGCGCGTCTCGGAGCCGTCGGAGGGAATCGTCCTCCCCCACGAGGACGTCATGCCGCACGTCGTCGCCGACCGCGCGGCCCTGATGCGCGCCACGCGCGCGAACCTCGAGCCCCTGCTCCTCACCTACCGCGGCAACGGCACGGCGGCCGAGATCGTGGACCGCACGGCGGAACACCCGCCGCTGCTGTCCACCACCACGGAGGACGGCTACAGCCACCGCCTCTGGGCGCTCACCGACCCCGCAGAGACGGCCCGCGTCCAGGCGGACCTCGCCCGCCACCAGGCCCTCATCGCCGACGGCCACCACCGCTGGGCGACGTACCTCCGGCTACGCGCGGAACACCCCTCCCCCAGCCCCTGGGACCATGGCCTGGTCCTCCTGGTCGACACCGCCCGCTACCCCCTGCGCGTCCGCGCCATCCACCGCCTCCTGCACGGCCTGCCGGTCGCGGAGGCCCTGACCGCGCTCGACGGCCGGTTCCGCGTCCGGCGCCTGGCGGTCCCCCTCCCGCAGGCCCTCGACGCCCTGGCGGACGCGGCCTGCGCCGGCAACGCCTTCCTCCTGGCGGGCGACGGCGCCTTCCACCTCCTCGACCGCCCTGACCCGGTGCTCCTCGACCGCACGATCCCCGCCGACCGCCCGACGGCCTGGCGCACCCTGGACGCGACGGTCCTGCACGCCACGCTCCTCGACCACCTGTGGAACGTCCCCGAGGACGACCCCAGCCGCATCGCCTACATCCACGACACGGCCGCGACGGTGGAGAAGGCGGAGCGCGACGGCGGTACGGCGGTCCTTCTCCACCCCGTCCGCGAGGAGGTCGTCCGCGACCTCGCCCGCCAGGGCGTCACGATGCCCCGCAAGTCGACATCGTTCGGCCCGAAGCCGGCCTCGGGTCTGGTCCTGCGCGCACTCGACCTCTGACCATCCTGAACGCCCTGAACGCCCTGAACGCACGAAGGGGCGGGACCCGGTGTCACCGGGTCCCGCCCCTTCGTGCTCAACGACTGGCTGACCGACGTGCGTCAGTCCTCGTCGCGGTCGGCTTCGTCCTCGGCCTTCTCCGCGACAGCCTCCTCGGTCTCGCTCTCGGTCTCGCTCTCGCTCTCGGTCTCGCTCTCGCTCTCGGTCTCGCTCTCGTCGAGGGCGTCGACGAAGTCCACTCCGTCCAGCTCGGCGAGCCGGTCGGAGGCGTCCGTGCTGCCGTCCCGGTCGGCCTCGACGGCCTTCGCGAACCACTCCCGCGCCTCACCGTCACGCCCGGCGGCGAGCAGCGCGTCGGCATACGCGTACCGCAGCCGCGCGGTCCACGGCTGGACGGAGCTGGAGGCCAGCTCCGGGCTCTGCAGCGTCACGATGGCCGCGTCCAGCTGACCCATGTCACGCCGGGCGCCGGCCGCGACGAGCCGCATCTCCACCTGGCCGGCCTTGTCGAGCTTGTTCACCTCGGGAGCACCGGCCATGTCCAGCGCCTTCTCCGGCCGCCCGAGCCCACGCTCGCAGTCGGCCATGACCGGCCACAGCTCGACGCCGCCGGTCATCCGCCGCGCGGCCCGGAACTCGGCGAGCGCCTCGCTGTACTTCTGGTTGGCGTAGGCGGCGAACCCGCCCGCCTCCCGCACGGCGGCGACGCGCGAGGCCAGCCGCAGGGCCACCTTGGAGTAGGCGTACGCCCTCTCGGGGTCCTCGTCGATCAGCCGGGCGACCATCACCAGGTTCTTGGCGACGTCGTCGGCAAGCGTCTTGGGCAGGCTCTGCAGCTCCTGCCGTACGTCCTTGTCGATCTCCTCGCCGGTGACGTCCTCGGGGATCGGCAGCCGCTTGATCGGCTCACGGTCCCGGTCCCGCTCGTCACGGAAGCGGCCGCCGCCGCCACGCCCGTCGTCGCGACGGTCGTCGCGCCCGTCACGGCCCCGGAAACCACCGGGCCGCGCACCGCGGTCGTCGCGACGGGGACCACGAGCACCCCGGTCGTCCCGCCCACGGAAGCCACCGCGCTCGCCACGGCTGTCGTCACGACGGACGTAACCACCGCGGTCATCGCCCCGACGGTCGTCACGGCGGTCGTCACGCCTCTCGTCCCGGCGGAAGGGGGGACGCTCGCCACGGTCGTCCCGGCGGAAGGGGGGACGCTCGCCACGGTCGTCACGGCGGTCGTCACGCCTCTCGTCCCGGCGGAAGGGGGGACGCTCACCACGGTCGTCACGGCGGTCGTCACGCCTCTCGTCCCGGCGGAAGGGGGGACGCTCACCACGGTCGTCCCGGCGGAAACCGGGCCGGTCCCCACGGTCGTCACGACGCGGTCCGCGGTCACGGTCGTCACGCTGGAACGCCGGACGCGAACCACGATCACCCTCACGACGGTCATCACGACGATCGTCACGACGGCCGAATCCACCGCGATCACGATCACGATCACCGGAACCACCACGATTGTCATCGCGACGGAACCCACCACGATTGTCGTCACGCCGGTCATCGCGCCGGTCGTCCCGACGGAAACCGGGGCGCTCACCACGGTTGTCGTCACGACGGAAACCGGGGCGCTCACCACGGTTGTCGTCACGACGGAAGGGGGGACGCTCACCACGGTCGTCCCGGCGGAAACCGGGCCGGTCCCCACGGTCGTCACGACGCGGTCCGCGGTCACGGTCGTCACGCTGGAACGCCGGACGCGAACCACGATCACCCTCACGACGATCGTCACGACGGCCGAATCCACCGCGATCACGATCACGATCACCGGAACCACCACGATTGTCATCGCGACGGAACCCACCACGATTGTCGTCACGCCGGTCATCGCGCCGATCGTCACGCCGGTCGTCCCGACGGAAACCGGGGCGCTCACCACGCTCACCACGGCTCCGCTCGTCACGACCCCGGTCATCGCGACGATCGTCGCGACGGACGTGACCAGCACGGTCGTTGTCGCGACGGAAGCCGCCACGATCCCCGCGGCTGGCGCCGCGATCGCCGCGGTCCCCACTGTCCCGTCGCCGCTGGTCGCGCTCCGGTCGGTCGTCGGGAGAGTTGGTGGACATCGGGTGACTCCTGTCTTCGGTACCGCAAACATTCTCGCGCACTCGGGTACCCGGCGCGCTTCGGAAAAACAAAAAGGACCCTTGGTCCCAGCTGAACGCTGGGACCAAGGGTCCTTCCAAAGATTGTTCGGCGGCGTCCTACTCTCCCACAGGGTCCCCCCTGCAGTACCATCGGCGCTGTAAGGCTTAGCTTCCGGGTTCGAAATGTAACCGGGCGTTTCCCTCACGCTATGGCCACCGAAACCCTAATGGTTTCGAGCGAACAAGCACACTTTTTACTTGTTTTCAGCTCTAGCCGGCAACAGTCGTTGCCTCAGAACTAACACAGTGGACGCGAGCAACTGAGGACAAGCCCTCGGCCTATTAGTACCAGTCAGCTTCACCCATTACTGGGCTTCCACATCCGGCCTATCAACCCAGTCGTCTACTGGGAGCCTTACCCCATCAAGTGGGTGGGAATACTCATCTCGAAGCAGGCTTCCCGCTTAGATGCTTTCAGCGGTTATCCCTCCCGAACGTAGCCAACCAGCCATGCCCTTGGCAGAACAACTGGCACACCAGAGGTTCGTCCGTCCCGGTCCTCTCGTACTAGGGACAGCCCTTCTCAATATTCCTGCGCGCGCAGCGGATAGGGACCGAACTGTCTCACGACGTTCTAAACCCAGCTCGCGTACCGCTTTAATGGGCGAACAGCCCAACCCTTGGGACCGACTCCAGCCCCAGGATGCGACGAGCCGACATCGAGGTGCCAAACCATCCCGTCGATATGGACTCTTGGGGAAGATCAGCCTGTTATCCCCGGGGTACCTTTTATCCGTTGAGCGACGGCGCTTCCACAAGCCACCGCCGGATCACTAGTCCCGACTTTCGTCCCTGCTCGACCCGTCGGTCTCACAGTCAAGCTCCCTTGTGCACTTACACTCAACACCTGATTGCCAACCAGGCTGAGGGAACCTTTGGGCGCCTCCGTTACTCTTTAGGAGGCAACCGCCCCAGTTAAACTACCCATCAGACACTGTCCCTGATCCGGATCACGGACCCAGGTTAGACATCCAGCACGACCAGAGTGGTATTTCAACGACGACTCCACCTGAACTGGCGTCCAAGCTTCACAGTCTCCCACCTATCCTACACAAGCCGAACCGAACACCAATATCAAACTGTAGTAAAGGTCCCGGGGTCTTTCCGTCCTGCTGCGCGAAACGAGCATCTTTACTCGTAGTGCAATTTCACCGGGCCTATGGTTGAGACAGTCGAGAAGTCGTTACGCCATTCGTGCAGGTCGGAACTTACCCGACAAGGAATTTCGCTACCTTAGGATGGTTATAGTTACCACCGCCGTTTACTGGCGCTTAAGTTCTCAGCTTCGCCACCCCGAAGAGTGACTAACCGGTCCCCTTAACGTTCCAGCACCGGGCAGGCGTCAGTCCGTATACATCGCCTTACGGCTTCGCACGGACCTGTGTTTTTAGTAAACAGTCGCTTCTCGCTGGTCTCTGCGGCCACCCCCAGCTCGAGGAGCAAGTCCTCTCACCAGTGATGGCCCCCCTTCTCCCGAAGTTACGGGGGCATTTTGCCGAGTTCCTTAACCATAGTTCACCCGAACGCCTCGGTATTCTCTACCTGACCACCTGAGTCGGTTTAGGGTACGGGCCGCCATGAAACTCGCTAGAGGCTTTTCTCGACAGCATAGGATCATCCACTTCGCCACAATCGGCTCGGCATCAGGTCTCAGCCCCATGTGCGACGGATTTGCCTATCGCACGGCCTACACCCTTACCCCGGGACAACCACCGCCCGGGATGGACTACCTTCCTGCGTCACCCCATCACTCACCTACTACAAGTCTGGTCCGTCGGCTCCACCACTTTCCATTCCCCGAAGGGTCCGGAACGGCTTCACGGACTTAGCATCGCCTGATTCAATGTTTGACGCTTCACAGCGGGTACCGGAATATCAACCGGTTATCCATCGACTACGCCTGTCGGCCTCGCCTTAGGTCCCGACTTACCCTGGGCAGATCAGCTTGACCCAGGAACCCTTAGTCAATCGGCGCACACGTTTCTCACGTGTGAATCGCTACTCATGCCTGCATTCTCACTCGTGAACCGTCCACAACTCGCTTACGCGGCTGCTTCACCCGGCACACGACGCTCCCCTACCCATCCATACAGGCGTTGGCCCTATTGTATGAATGACACGACTTCGGCGGTACGCTTGAGCCCCGCTACATTGTCGGCGCGGAATCACTAGACCAGTGAGCTATTACGCACTCTTTCAAGGGTGGCTGCTTCTAAGCCAACCTCCTGGTTGTCTGTGCGACTCCACATCCTTTCCCACTTAGCGTACGCTTAGGGGCCTTAGTCGATGCTCTGGGCTGTTTCCCTCTCGACCATGGAGCTTATCCCCCACAGTCTCACTGCCGCGCTCTCACTTACCGGCATTCGGAGTTTGGCTAAGGTCAGTAACCCGGTAGGGCCCATCGCCTATCCAGTGCTCTACCTCCGGCAAGAAACACACGACGCTGCACCTAAATGCATTTCGGGGAGAACCAGCTATCACGGAGTTTGATTGGCCTTTCACCCCTAACCACAGGTCATCCCCCAGGTTTTCAACCCTGGTGGGTTCGGTCCTCCACGAAGTCTTACCTCCGCTTCAACCTGCCCATGGCTAGATCACTCCGCTTCGGGTCTTGAGCGTGCTACTGAAACGCCCTGTTCGGACTCGCTTTCGCTACGGCTACCCCACCCGGGTTAACCTCGCAACACACCGCAAACTCGCAGGCTCATTCTTCAAAAGGCACGCAGTCACGAGACACCAAGCAAGCTTGATGTCCGACGCTCCCACGGCTTGTAGGCACACGGTTTCAGGTACTATTTCACTCCGCTCCCGCGGTACTTTTCACCATTCCCTCACGGTACTATCCGCTATCGGTCACCAGGGAATATTTAGGCTTAGCGGGTGGTCCCGCCAGATTCACACGGGATTTCTCGGGCCCCGTGCTACTTGGGTGTCTCTCAAACGAGCCGCTGATGTTTCGACTACGGGGGTCTTACCCTCTACGCCGGACCTTTCGCATGTCCTTCGCCTACATCAACGGTTTCTGACTCGTCTCACGGCCGGCAGACCGTAAAAGAGAGATCCCACAACCCCGTACACGCAACCCCTGCCGGGTCTCACACGTATACGGTTTGGCCTCATCCGGTTTCGCTCGCCACTACTCCCGGAATCACGGTTGTTTTCTCTTCCTGCGGGTACTGAGATGTTTCACTTCCCCGCGTTCCCTCCACATACCCTATGTGTTCAGGTATGGGTGACAGCCCATGACGACTGCCGGGTTTCCCCATTCGGAAACCCCCGGATCAAAGCCTGGTTGACGACTCCCCGGGGACTATCGTGGCCTCCCACGTCCTTCATCGGTTCCTGGTGCCAAGGCATCCACCGTGCGCCCTTAAAAACTTGGCCACAGATGCTCGCGTCCACTGTGCAGTTCTCAAACAACGACCAGCCACCCATCACCCCCGAGTCACACCCGGAGTTCACTGGGGCCGGCACTGAAGGCAGCCATACGGCCATACCCTCAGACACCCAACAGCGTGCCCGACCCGGTCCCGCCCGGAGATCATGCTTTCCACGCCCCGAAGAGCAGTACTCGCAGCCTCCGACCCGTGAACCGGACCGAATAATCAACGTTCCACCCATGAGCAACCAGCATCGGACGTACGCCGATGTACTGGCCCCTGGACAACCTTGCGGCTGCCTAGAAGTGCTCCTTAGAAAGGAGGTGATCCAGCCGCACCTTCCGGTACGGCTACCTTGTTACGACTTCGTCCCAATCGCCAGTCCCACCTTCGACAGCTCCCTCCCACAAGGGGTTGGGCCACCGGCTTCGGGTGTTACCGACTTTCGTGACGTGACGGGCGGTGTGTACAAGGCCCGGGAACGTATTCACCGCAGCAATGCTGATCTGCGATTACTAGCAACTCCGACTTCATGGGGTCGAGTTGCAGACCCCAATCCGAACTGAGACCGGCTTTTTGAGATTCGCTCCACCTCACGGTTTCGCAGCTCTTTGTACCGGCCATTGTAGCACGTGTGCAGCCCAAGACATAAGGGGCATGATGACTTGACGTCGTCCCCACCTTCCTCCGAGTTGACCCCGGCAGTCTCCTGTGAGTCCCCATCACCCCGAAGGGCATGCTGGCAACACAGAACAAGGGTTGCGCTCGTTGCGGGACTTAACCCAACATCTCACGACACGAGCTGACGACAGCCATGCACCACCTGTACACCGACCACAAGGGGGCGACCATCTCTGGCCGTTTCCGGTGTATGTCAAGCCTTGGTAAGGTTCTTCGCGTTGCGTCGAATTAAGCCACATGCTCCGCTGCTTGTGCGGGCCCCCGTCAATTCCTTTGAGTTTTAGCCTTGCGGCCGTACTCCCCAGGCGGGGAACTTAATGCGTTAGCTGCGGCACCGACGACGTGGAATGTCGCCAACACCTAGTTCCCACCGTTTACGGCGTGGACTACCAGGGTATCTAATCCTGTTCGCTCCCCACGCTTTCGCTCCTCAGCGTCAGTAATGGCCCAGAGATCCGCCTTCGCCACCGGTGTTCCTCCTGATATCTGCGCATTTCACCGCTACACCAGGAATTCCGATCTCCCCTACCACACTCTAGTCTGCCCGTATCGAATGCAGACCCGGGGTTAAGCCCCGGGCTTTCACATCCGACGTGACAGACCGCCTACGAGCTCTTTACGCCCAATAATTCCGGACAACGCTTGCGCCCTACGTATTACCGCGGCTGCTGGCACGTAGTTAGCCGGCGCTTCTTCTGCAGGTACCGTCACTTTCGCTTCTTCCCTGCTGAAAGAGGTTTACAACCCGAAGGCCGTCATCCCTCACGCGGCGTCGCTGCATCAGGCTTTCGCCCATTGTGCAATATTCCCCACTGCTGCCTCCCGTAGGAGTCTGGGCCGTGTCTCAGTCCCAGTGTGGCCGGTCGCCCTCTCAGGCCGGCTACCCGTCGTCGCCTTGGTGAGCCATTACCTCACCAACAAGCTGATAGGCCGCGGGCTCATCCTTCACCGCCGGAGCTTTCAACCCCCACCCATGCGAGTGGAAGTGATATCCGGTATTAGACCCCGTTTCCAGGGCTTGTCCCAGAGTGAAGGGCAGATTGCCCACGTGTTACTCACCCGTTCGCCACTAATCCCCACCGAAGTGGTTCATCGTTCGACTTGCATGTGTTAAGCACGCCGCCAGCGTTCGTCCTGAGCCAGGATCAAACTCTCCGTGAATGTTTTCCCGTAATCGGGATCGCACACACGAGAGCGGAACAGCCAGGCGGAATAAGCCCGGCCGTTCACAGCGTCCTCGCTGTGTTTTTTCAAAGGAACCTCATCCTCGGCTATCACTGCCGGGGACGGGGTATCAACATATCTGGCGTTGATTTTTGGCACGCTGTTGAGTTCTCAAGGAACGGACGCTTCCTTTGTACTCACCCGAGAGACTCTCTCAGGCTTTCCTCCGGGCGCTTCCCTTCGGTCTTGCGTTTCCGACTCTATCAGATCGTTTTCGCGATCCGATTCCCTGTCGGCGGGATTGCCTTGGGCTTTGGGCTTTCGCCCCTCGGCCTTTCGACATTCACTACGTTAGCCGATTCCCTCCGCAACTCATAATCGAGTTCCGCCGAGTTGGAATTCGGGCATGCGGGCATGCCGAATTCGCTCCCGTTGAGGGACGTCATAGGTAGTGGGTTGGCCGCTTCCGGCTGCTGGCGATTGCCGTACCCGGTTCAAGCGGCTCGGGCTACGTTACGCCCCGGCCAACAGCGAGTCAACTTCGGCGTCGTCTGGGGGCGTGGGCCCGATACGAGGTCACCGTCGGGTCCTTGGCGCCCCAATGTCGCCAGGGGTGGACGGCTCCGTCGCCGGAGACCCCGGTGCGCGGACCGCTATGTACCTGGTCGGAGGGGACCGGGGTACCCGTCAGGATCCTCAGCGGGGTCTCCCCGGTGGCACAGGCGTCGGTGCCGTAGAGGGCTCGGTCGACGCCGAGGGCGGGGCCAGGCGGGCAGGGCCTTTGGCCAGTTCCTTGTCATTTCGGGCCGAGAGGCGACGACGTCGAGTACCTGTGGGAGGAGTCGGACTCGAAGACCCCGACCGGATCGACTACGTGCGGACGGTTGTCATGCCGGTCCGCGAACTCGTCGAGCTGCTGCCGAGAGGTCGAGGAGTCCGAGGGTTCGAGTCGGACCACTGCCGGATCACCTTCCAAAACCCGTGAGCGACGCGTGACGGCCGGCCGAGCGGCCGGTAGCCAACGACAGGGGCGTCGCCCCTGGGGGGCGCCCTTCTGTGGACGATCACGTCGTCATTCCCCAGGGCGTGACCGTGTGAGGCTCGTTCCGATCCGGTCCAGCATCTGACCGAGCAGGCGGAGAGCTCGGGCTCGTGTCGGTGCTCCGCGGGAGGTGCCCCGCCAGTAGTCGTCGGTGAACGTATCGAGGGTGACGAGGGTCTGGTGTCCGTCGTCTGCGGCCAGCACCAGGACGAACCGCACGACGCACCTGGTTGTCCAAGGCGTTGTTGCTGGGCACCCTGCCGTCCCGGTCGGCAAGGATCTTGTTCGGCTCATCCGGCGGGAGCTCGGCGTGCCCGATCTGGTTCGCCCACCCCATGGCCGCGGACTCGACGCGGTGGGCGTAGTCGAAGCGTGGGTTTCGTGCCCGCGGCTTGTACTCCTCCTGAGACACCGCGGCGAAGTCGCCTTCGAACTGAAACGGGATACGTCCCACTGTTGGCAGTCCCTTCCTGTGAGGCGCACACGGGTGCGCCAGTGACCCCCACCGGACGGCGGGACATGTCTCTCCCTTTCTTCGCGGGGGTGGACCGGCCATGGCTGGCGCGGTCTCTTCACAGGTGACGCCCAAGGCTTTGCGCTTGGACTCGGTCTCGTGCAGTCGGGAGCGACGGCGGCGACCTGGCCGAGGGTTCTTACACGAAGGAGGGAGGACCCCCGTTAGCCTCGATCGTTCATGAGTCCTCGTCGGTTCGCTGACGGGGACTCCGCGTTTGTGTGGTGCGGTCTTTTCGGGGTTGGGGCAGGGCGAGGGTCCGGCTTTCGCGTCGGATGGGCGCCGGGTTCCACTTCGCCGGTGTGGTGGTGCGGGTCGTCGGGACGGTCGATGTGGCTGGTCAGCCGGGGTTCGGCAGGGCGTGGAGCCTGACGATCGCGTGGCTGATGACGGCGGTCCAGGGCCATCGGGTGGGCAGGCGGAGCCAGCGGCGGCGGCCGGTGTTCACGAGCTGCGCGGGGGCGGAGAACAGCCGCAGCCGGAGCTTCTTGGGCTCCCAGCGGCGGGCATCGCCGCTCAGTGCGAGCATCGGCATCCAGGCGAGGAGGTCGAGTGCGAGGGAGACGATCTCCAGCCAGATCCGGTTTTGTGCCGTGTCGTGCAGGGGCAGATTGCGCAGGCCGGTGGCGCGGGCGCCGCGGATGCGGTCCTCGCAGCGGGCCCGCCTGCGGTGACGCAGTTCGAGGTCGGCGAGCTGGCCGCCTTTGGTGTTGGTCGCGAAGCAGGTGAGCCGCAGTCCGTCGAGGTCGGTGAAGCGCAACTGTGCCCCGGGGTGCGGGCGTTCCTTGCGGACGATCAGCCGCATGCCCTTCGGCCAGGTGCTCAGGTCGGGCATGTCGGTGATCTCTGCGACCCAGGCTCCGGGCCGTTCGGTGCCGCCCGCGTCGTAGGCCGGTGTCCATGCCTTCTTCGGGATCTTCAGGACGGCCTGGTGGATGGCGTCGGTGATGGTCATTCCGACGGAATACGACAGCCACCGGCCGCGCCGGGAGAGCCAGTCGAGGAAGGCGTGGGTGCCGCCGCCGGAGTCGGTGCGGATCAGCGTCTGCCGTCCCCGCCGCAGGCGTTTGGGCAGCTGGGCCAGGGCGAGTTGGGCGGTCTCGATGTGATCGGCGGCGGTGTTGGAGCCCGCGTTGCCGGGCCGCAGCAGGGCCGCCACCGGCTCTCCGGACCCGGCTGGGCCGTGGTCGACGAACGCGACAAGCGGGTGATGGCCGAAGGTCTTCTTCCAGGTCGCGGTGGCGTCTTGTTTCTCGGAGTGGGCGAGGACCAGCACGCCGTCGATGTCCACGATCACCTGGCCGTCGGCGGCCGGACTGCTTGCCCCGGCCAACTCCCAGACTCGCTGACGTACTTCGGAACGCGCGCCGCGGATCGCTGCAAGAGCTTTCGGGCCGGACGCGGCGAGCGCGTCGACGAGGCGGGAGACGGTCGGATCGGAGGCCACCGGGCCGAACACCGCCGGCTCGGCCCGCAGCATGCCGACGTCGGCCAGACAGTCACCGCCGAGTGCGACGGCCAGCGCCACATCCAGCAGGATCTTGCCCGGATCGTGCACGGCCCGCCGCTTGCGCCACGGCGCCAGCGCCGCGGATATCGCGGTGTCCAGGCCGGACCTGCGGACCGTCTCGACCAGCAGCACGGCCCCGGCCTGGGCAACAACTCCACGGCCGCCGCCCTCGACACGGACACGCGGGTACGACCCGCTACTCTTCTTCACCTGGAGAGTGCTTCTTTCCTTGCAGTGACAGGACCCTCGACAAGTCCCATCGTTGCAGGTCAGCAGCACTCTCCATTTATTTGATCAAGACTCGGACAGACCCACTCGCGAAAGCGCGAGGTTAGGGAGCCCTCCCGTGTGGTGCTGCTCTGTTCTTATCGGTCGCTGTGGATAAGTCGTCTTGCGGATGAGATCGGTGAAGTCGCGGGGGAAGACCATGACAGCCCGCCCGAGCGGGACGATGACCCGTCCCTGTCGAGTCGTTAGCGGCCGTCCGTTGATGTACACCGTTGGCTGCTCGTCGTTGTGCACGGTGCCCGTGATCCTGGTGGTGCGGAAGAACGCACCGAGGGGTCATCCCCACCCCTCCGGCCCGGGTCGGCGCACGTCGACAGTCACCCGACCGGCCAGGAAAGTGTCACGCGCCACGCTCGCGAGCGATCACGCATCTTCGGACCCGACTCCGCGCCGACTCATCGGCGAGCCGCGAGCAAGGCGCACAGCGGCTCAGGCTCCGGCGGACGGCTTGGCTCTCGGGCTCAGTCGGTACGCCGAGACCGTTGGATCCCCCGCGAGGTAGAAGCGGTGCTGCCAGTCGTGGGCTTTGCTCACGCCTACCCGAGGACCGACCCGGATGAGTGCGGCGGGTACTGGCTCGCCCTCGGACAGCGCGACCGAGGCGCCTGTCAGTAGGTCTGTGCCGTTGTGCTCTGCCGTGATGCCGAGCGCTTGGCAGAAGTTCCCCGGACCCCGCGCGAGACGTGGACTCTCGACCTTGCCCCCTCGCCGCTCGCGGGCCAGGTCTTCCCCTTCGATGACCCTGCCTGCCCGGATGAGGACAGCTGTAGCGATGCCGTCTGTCCCGGTGACGATGTTGGCGCACCAGTGGAGTCCGTGAGACCGGTAGACGTACAGGTGTCCCGCGGGTCCGAACATGACGGCGTTTCGGGGTGTCCTGCCTCGGTAGGCGTGGGAGGCAGGGTCGGCCGAACCGGAGTACGCCTCGGTCTCCGTGATGGTGATGCTCACGGTTCCCTCGGGGGTCTCGTGGGTGAGGACGGCACCGAGCAGCTTGGGGGCGACTTCTTCAGCGGGGTGAGCAAGATCCATGGCGTTCACGCCGACCGCCTTGACATGCCGTAGGTGAAGTAGACGTACACGCGTCCGGGCGGACCGAACATCACGCTGTTGCGGGCCGTGGGGCCCCGGAAGACGTGGGAACCGGGGTCGTTCGGGCCGTCGTAGGCCTCGACCTCCGTGAGGCGCAGGGTGATCGGACCGTCGGGAGTCGTACGGACGAGGAGGCGGCCGAGGAGATCCTGGGCCACCACCAGGACAGGGCGGTCGAAAAAGGTCCTGGGGTGGGGCGTACGGTCGGAGGTCGCGATCATGCCCTCCGAGCGTAGTGCAGACCGGTGGGTGCGTCGGGGTGGTCAGCGGGCACTCGGCTTGCCAGGGTGTGGAGCGCGGAACCGGCCACGTCCGGATCGCGTTTGTAGGGATCAAGGGATCCCGTAGTTGAGGTCGTAGAAGGTCACGAGGGAGAGACATGGCGTTCAAGAAGCTGCTCGCGAGTCTGGGGGCCGGTGGGGCTTCGGTCGAGACGGTGCTGACCGAGGTCAACGTCGTTCCGGGCGGTGTCGTTCAGGGCGAGGTGCGGATCCAGGGCGGGTCCGTCAACCAGCAGATCGAGGGGCTGTCGGTCGGACTGCAGGCCAAGGTCGAGGTCGAGAGCGGCGACCAGGAGTACAAGCAGGACATCGAGTTCACGAAGCTGCGGCTCGGGGGTGCCTTCGAGTTGCAGGCGGGTGCCGTGCACGCGGTGCCGTTCGGGCTCGAGATCCCTTGGGAGACGCCGGTCACGACGATCGACGGGCAGACGCTGCGCGGCATGCACATCGGGGTGACCACCGAGCTGGAGATCGCCCGCGCCGTGGACTCCGGTGACCTGGACCCGATCAACGTCCACCCGCTGCCGGCGCAGAAGGCGATCCTGGACGCCTTCATCCAGCTGGGTTTCCGCTTCAAGAACGCGGACATGGAGCGCGGTCACATCCGCGGTACGCGGCAGAAGCTGCCGTTCTACCAGGAGATCGAGTTCTTCCCGCCGTCGCAGTACCGGGGGCTGAACCAGGTCGAGCTGAGCTTCGTGGCCGACGAGCACGCGATGGACGTCGTCCTGGAGATGGACAAGAAGCCGGGGCTGTTCAGCGAGAGCAGTGACACCTTCCGCTCGTTCCAGGTGGGTCTGAACGACTACCAGGCGACCGACTGGGCGGCATACCTCAACCAGTGGCTGTCCGAGGTCGGCAGCAAGCGCAACTGGTTCTGAGACGCGGAGGCGCGGAGGGCCCGGAGTGCCGTACGGCGTTCCGGGCCCTCTGTACGTGCCGAATCAGGGGCCGTCACATGCGGGCGTAGCCCTGGGTGGTGACCCTCTCGAAGGAGAGGTGGACGACCGTGGCCCGGTCCGTGGGGTCGGTGTTCGTCTCGCGCAGGGTGGTGAGCTCGTCCGTGGTGAGGGCGCGGCGGATCAGGCGGAACAGGAAGACGTCTCCGGTGGTCTCGTCGGCGACGGGGGTGGCGTTGTCGCGGGTGTACGGCGCTTCGGGGTCGGTTTCGCTGCCGGACAGGACGGTTCTCGTCGGGCCCCAGGTGCGGCCGTCGTTGGTGGAGCGTCGTACGTCGATGTCGATGGGACCGCTGTCGGCGCAGGACGGGGAGTGACGGCCTTCGGCGAAGGCCAGGAGTGTGCCCGCCCTGGTGCGTATGAGGGAGGGGATGCGGAAGCAGCCGTAGCCGCCGGTGCCGGAGCGGAAGAGGGTCTGTTGGGTGCCGACGAGCCGGTCGTCGGAGGTCCGGGTGCCGCTCGCGTCCGCGGCGGGTGCGGCGACGAGGGTGGTGGCTACGGACAACAGGACGACGGCCTGGGTTCTTCGGCGGCGTCCGCGACCGACACATGATCTCTGCTGAGGCATCGGTCAACGGTAGGTGACGGTGTGAAGGTCGTAGGCTCCGGAATGAGTGCCTTTCCGATCTATCTGGAGGTGTCGAGGTGACCGAGTCCAAGAGGCGGCCGCTGCCGCACGATTTCCATCCGCCGGTGCCGTCGTTCACGGTCTCGAGCGAGGACGTGCGGGAGGGGGCGAAGCTCAAGGACGCGCAGGTCCATGCGGCGGGGAACACCTCGCCGCAGTTGCGGTGGGAGGGTTTCCCCTCCGGGACCAAGAGCTTCGCCGTGACCTGCTACGACCCCGATGCTCCGACGGGCAGTGGGTTCTGGCACTGGGTCGTGTTCGACATCCCGGCCTCGGTGACCGAGCTGCCGGCGGGTGCGGGCAGCGGCACGTTCGAGGGGCTGCCGGCGGGTGCCGTGCAGGCGCGCAACGACTACGGCAGCAAGGACTTCGGCGGTGCCGCTCCGCCGCCGGGGGACGGGCCGCACCGGTACGTCTTCACGGTGTACGCGGTGGATCAGGAGAAGCTCGGTCCGGACGCGGACGCCTCACCCGCCGTCGTGGGCTTCAACCTGCGGTTCCACGCGATCGCCCGTGCCCAGCTGATCGGTGAGTACGAACATCCCACAGAGGGATGAGTCAGCTCATCGTTCACTGAACGTTTGCCCGTCTCTGGTCTTGGAATTGATCAGAGGCGGGCATTTTGTTGCCGGGGGTCGCGGGGGTCACCTCCCGTGGAGCAGCAGATATTGCGTTGTCCATCTCGGCGTGCCCGGCCAGAGTTGATCCCAGCCCGCCAGGGGGTGGGCCGGTGCACACAGGAGGTGGGCTGGTATGCGGGACACGCTGGTACTGAACGCGAGCTTCGAGCCGCTGTCGACGGTGACGTTGAACCGTGCCGTCGTTCTGGTGCTCCAGGACAAGGCCGTCGTCGAGCAGGCCCACCCCGAACTGCGGATGCGCGGAGCCGAGGTCGACATCCCGGCGCCGCGGGTGATCAGGCTGTGCAGGTATGTACGGGTGCCGTTCCGAAGACAAGCTCCGTGGTCGAGGCGGGGCGTGCTGGTCAGGGACCGGCACCGGTGCGCGTACTGCGGTCGGCGGGCGACGACCGTGGACCACGTGGTGCCGCGGGCGCAGGGTGGTCAGGACTCGTGGCTGAACACGGTCGCCTCGTGCGCGCAGGACAACCACCGTAAGGCGGACCGGACTCCGGAGCAGGCGGAGATGCCGTTGCTGCGGCAGCCGTTCGAGCCGACACCGGCGGACGCGATGCTCTTGGCCTTGGGGCAGGAGGACTTCGCCGCGCTGCCGGACTGGTTGGCGGGGGAGGCCGCGTAGCCTCTGCCGGGATCGGTCGTCCGGCGGCTGACGGTTCGTCGTGGCTTGTCGAGCAGTTCCCCGCGCCCCTGAGGTGGGTGCGGGGAACCTGTGCGGTGAGGGGCCGTGTCAGTCGATCGACGGCTTCTCGCGACGTTCGTTGCCGCCGCCACCGTTGCCGGAGTTGTTGCCGCCGCCCGAACCGCCGCCGAAGTTACCGAAGTTGCCCATGGCGCCGGACAGGCCCTTGAGGGCGTCGCCGATCTCGCTGGGGACGATCCAGAGCTTGTTGGCGTCGCCCTCGGCGATCTTCGGGAGCATCTGGAGGTACTGGTAGGAGAGGAGCTTCTGGTCCGGGTCTCCGGCGTGGATCGCCTCGAAGACCGTACGCACGGCCTGGGCCTCGCCCTCGGCGCGCAGGGCGGCGGCCTTGGCCTCACCTTCGGCGCGCAGGATCTGGGACTGCTTCTCGCCCTCGGCGGTGAGGATGGCTGCCTGGCGCGTACCTTCGGCGGTGAGGATCGCGGCGCGCTTGTCACGGTCGGCGCGCATCTGCTTCTCCATCGAGTCCTGGATGGAGGTCGGGGGCTCGATGGCCTTCAGTTCCACGCGGTTGACGCGGATGCCCCACTTGCCGGTGGCCTCGTCGAGGACGCCGCGCAGGGCCGCGTTGATCTCCTCGCGGGAGGTCAGGGTCCGCTCCAGGTCCATGCCGCCGATGATGTTGCGGAGCGTGGTGACGGTGAGCTGCTCGATGGCCTGGATGTAGCTGGCGACCTCGTACGTCGCGGCGCGTGCGTCGGTCACCTGGTAGTAGATGACCGTGTCGATGTTGACCACCAGGTTGTCCTGGGTGATCACCGGCTGCGGCGGGAACGGTACGACCTGTTCGCGCAGGTCGATGCGGTTGCGGATCGTGTCGATGAACGGGACCACGATGTTGAGGCCCGCGTTGAGTGTCCGCGTGTAGCGGCCGAAGCGCTCCACGATCGCGGCACTCGCCTGCGGGATGACCTGGATCGTCTTGATCAGGGCGATGAAGACCAACACCACCAGAATGACCAGGACGATGATGACCGGTTCCATCGCGGCTCCCCGTACCTTTCTCCGCCTCGGCGCTTTCGGAAGATCTTATGTCTGTTGAAGATCTTGCTGGTCGAGTCTGACAGACCGTCGTGCGGCTCGCGAGGTGTTCTGTTCACTTGCGTCGTGCGGGAGTTGTGCAAGGTCAGATGACGATCGCCGTGGCTCCCTCGATGTCCACGACGTCGACTTCCTGCCCCACGTCGTAGGCGCGGTCGGTGTCGAGCGCGCGCGCCGACCAGACCTCTCCGGCTAGCTTGATACGGCCGCCGGAGCCGTCGACGCGCTCCAGCACGACGGCCTGCTTGCCCTTCAACGCGTCCACGCCCGTGGCGAGTTGGGGGCGCTGCTTGCTGTGCCGGGTCGCGATGGGGCGCACGACGGCGATGAGGGCGACGGAGACGACGATGAAGACGAGCACCTGGGCGACGGCTCCGAGGCCGAGGCCTGCGGCGATCGCGGCGGCCACGGCGCCGACCGCGAGCATGCCGAACTCGGGCATCGCGGTCACCACGAGCGGGATTCCGAGCGCTGCCGCGCCGACGAGCCACCACACCCACGCGTCGATGTCGTTCACACCGTCATGGTAGGGCCGCGGTCCTGTCACGGACAGGGCGCACAGGGGCAGGACGGGGTCAGGACAGCGGCAGGCCCTGGGCCGTCCAGCGGTCGCCGACCTGTTCCACGACGAGCGGGAGGCCGAAGCAGAGGGAGAGGTTGCGGGAGCTGAGCTCGAGCTCGACCGGGCCCGCGGCGAGGACCTTGCCCTGGCGGATCATGAGGACGTGGGTGAAGCCGGGGGCGATCTCCTCGACGTGGTGCGTGACCATGATCATCGAGGGGGCGACGGGGTCACGGGCGAGGCGGCCGAGCCGGCGCACGAGGTCCTCGCGGCCGCCGAGGTCGAGGCCGGCGGCGGGCTCGTCGAGGAGGAGCAGCTCGGGGTCGGTCATCAGGGCGCGGGCGATGAGGGTGCGCTTGCGTTCGCCCTCGGAGAGGGTGCCGAACTTCCGGTCGAGGTACTCGCTCATGCCGAGGCGGTCGAGGAAGGCGCGGGCGCGCTGCTCGTCGACGTCCTCGTACTCCTCCTGCCAGCCGGCCGTCATGCCGTAGGCGGCGGTCAGGACGGTCTGCAGGACGGTCTGGCGCTTGGGGAGCTTGTCGGCCAGGGCGATGCCGGCCATGCCGACGCGCGGGCGCAGCTCGAAGACGTCGGTGCCTGGCTTGCCGAGGGTCTCGCCGAGGACGGAGACGGTGCCGGCGCTGGGGAAGAGGTAGGTGGAGGCGATGTTCAGGAGGGTCGTCTTGCCGGCCCCGTTGGGACCGAGGATGACCCAGCGCTCGCCCTCCTTGACCGACCAGGAGACCTGGTCCACGAGAGCCCGGCCCTCACGGACCACGGATACGTCCTGAAGCTCCAGAACATCGCTCATGAGCGCGTTGTCTCCCCTTGCAGTGTGGCCGGTCGGTTGTCGCGGGCGCCTGTGGCTCGGACCACCGCGCGTGGGTGGGCGCGGCCCCCTCGGGAAAATCTACGCCACCGGTCGGGCGGCCCGTTCCATCGGTCCGGTCCTTAGGGTGGGGGCATGCTCTCGGAACCGCGCTCTGGTCGCCTTGCCGCTTGGGGAAATGCCCTGTTGGCCGGATTTGTCTCGCCGGACGACGCCGTCATCGCCATCGTCGGCGAGGACGCCGTGCACCGGGTGGAAGGGCTGCCCGGTGAGTCGGCGCCCGTCGGGCTCACGCTCGCGCTGGGCCGGCTGCGGGCGCTCGGCGTGAGCGGGCTGCGGGTGGCGCTGCCCGCGCCGGGGCATCCGCTGGGGCTGAGCGGACCTCCCGAGTTCAACGCGCGGGCGCTGGAGGCGGAGGAGGCGGTGGTCTGTCACGGCGCCGGGTACGGGCTGGTGCCCGAGGTGTACGAGGCGGGGCCCGACGGCGATGTGCACGTCGAGGTCGTGTGGCGGTGCCTGCCGGTGCGGGAGGCTCCCCCGGCCGACGTGCCGTCATTGGGCGAGGCGGAGCGGGAGCTGGCGGAGGCGCTGCGGGACGCCACGGCGGTGCTGTCGCGGCTGGACCTGGCGGGGTCGGGGCCGGTGGCGGAGGCGGCGATCGACGCGTACCGGGCTCGGGCCGAGCGGGGGCGGGAGGTACTGGCGCCCGGGTATCCGCCTCGGGCGGTGCGGGTGCTGGAGATGGCGCAGCGGGTGGGGTTGCTGGTGTCGCTGGCGTACGAGAACGGGCCGGGCGGTGCGGTGAGCTCCGCGGAGATGGCGGCGCGTTCGGAGGCGTTGCGGCCGGTCGAGCGGACGGCTCGGCGGGCGCAGGTCGCCGCGTACAACGCCGTCGTGGAGGAGCGGGAGCGGGGGGTTCGGTGAGGGGGTTCCTGGTTGACGTCGGCTGGTGCGGCCGGTCCTGGGGCTGTGCCCCCCAGACCCCCGTATCGGCCCTGACGGAGCCTCGTCCTCAAGCGCCGGACGGGCGGGAGGGTGCGGACCGGCGTTGAAAGGTCCCGCCATGGCGAAGGTCCCGTCCTGCAGAAAGGCCCACGCGTCGTCGTTGACGTGCGGGCCCCTCCGTGGCTGCGGTGGCGACGTCGGTAGCTGTTGCACGAGAGCTGTTGCCCGAGCCGACGCCCGGCGACTTCACGGCCGCGTCTTCGGCACCCGCGCCGGCGACGGCGGCACCGGCCGAGGCGCCCGGGTATACCGGCGACGGTGGGGGCGACGACAGCCTTCTTGGCGATGTTCATGGGAAGCGCTCCTGCTGCGTCTGCGTCTGCGCCCCGGCCGCGGGTCGTGCCCTGCCCCACGCGAAGGTCGTCCGCAACAGTGCGGGGAGTGACCACGACGCAGCTCGTTCGGGTCACTGGAGCGACAAGACCGGCCTCCCCCGGTGGGGGCCGGGGGAGGCCGGAGGTCACTGCGGGTCCGGGCGGGACCTCAGTGGTTGAGACCCAGGTTGCCGAAGGCCGGGTTCAGCGCGCCGACGACGTTCACGCTGTTGCCGACCACGTTGACCGGAACGTGAACCGGGGCCTGGACGAGGTTGCCCGAGACGACGCCCGGCGACCCCTTGGCCTCGCCGAGGGCCGTGGCGCCGTCGGTGGCGGCGGCCATGCCGGCACCCGCGGCCATCAGCCCACCGGCCACCATCGTCACAGCCGCCGCCTTCTTCAGGTTCTTCACTTCTGACCCCTCCTGGTGATCGCCGCGGCAGTCGCCGCGGCACGCACTGGAGAACGGCGGAGATCGACAAAGGATGCGCCATCCGAGGGACATTCCCACGACGGTATGAATCTCGGATCGGAAGTCAACCTTCCATGTTGTCGGCCCGCCTGTCTCAGCCGGTCACGCCATGGCGTACGGCCCACAGCGCGGCCTGGGTGCGGTCCGCGAGGTCGAGCTTCATCAGGATGTTCGAGACATGTGTCTTGACCGTCTTCTCGGAGAGGACCAGGGCGCGGGCGATCTCCCGGTTGGAGCGGCCGTCCGCTATCAGGCCGAGCACCTCTCGCTCCCGTTCGGTGAGCGAACCGCCCCTCCGCTGCCCCGAGTTGGCCTCGTCCTGGGAGAGGAGCGCGCCGGCGACCTCCGGCTGGAGCAGGATGTGGCCGGCGTGGACCGAGCGGATGGCGCCGGCCAATGCGTCGGGGTCCACGTCCTTGTAGACATACCCGGCGGCGCCCGCGCGCAGGGCCGGGACGACCGTGCGCTGTTCGGTGAAGCTGGTGACGATCAGCACGCGCGCGGGGTTGTCGAGTTCGCGGAGTTTGCGGAGGGCCTCGACGCCGTCCATGCCGGGCATCTTGACGTCCATCAGGACGACGTCCGGTTTCAACTCCTCGGCGAGGGCGACCCCTTCGGCGCCGTCCGCGGCCTCGCCGACGACCTCGATGTCGTCCTGCACTTCGAGGAAGGTGCGCAGGCCCCGGCGGACGACCTGGTGGTCGTCGACGAGCAGCACCTTGATTGCGTCAGCCACCGGGAGCCTCCATCTCGATCGTGGTGCCCTTGCCGGGCGCCGATTCCACCGTGAGCGTGCCGCCGACCCCGCTCGCCCGGTCCCGCATCGACACCAGGCCCAGATGGCGACCGGCCCGGCGGACCGTCGTCGGGTCGAAGCCGGCGCCGTCGTCCGTGACGCGCAGGACCGTGTCCTGGCCGCGCTTGTGGAGGGTGACCTCGACCCGCTCCGCCCCGGAGTGGCGCAGCGCGTTGTGCAGGGCTTCCTGGGCGACCCGCAGCAGGGCCTCCTCCTGGGCGGCGGGCAGGGCGCGGACGCCGTGGCTGGTGAAGGTCACACGCGCGGTGTGGGCGCGGTCGAGGACCTGGATCTGGGTGCGGAGGGTCGCGACGAGACCGTCCTCGTCGAGGGCTGCGGGCCTCAACTCCACTACCGCGGCCCGCAGTTCGTCGGCCGCTTCGGCGGCGAGCGCGGCGACCTGCTGCAACTCGCCCTTCGCGCGCGAGGGGTCGCGGTCGACGAGGGCGGCGGCGGCCTGGGCCGTCAGACGCAGGGAGAACAGCTTCTGGCTGACCGCGTCGTGCAACTCATGGGCCAGCCGGGAGCGTTCCTCGGCGATGGTCAGCTCGCGGCTGCGCTCGTACAGGCGGGCGTTGGTGAGGGCTATCGCGGCGTGCTGGGCGAGGATCGAGAGCAGTTCCTCGTCCTCTTCCGTGAAGCCACAGCTTCCGTCGGGCTTGGGACAGTTCTTGTTGGCCAGGAACAGCGCGCCGATGACCTCGTCGCCGTCGCGGACGGGCAGGCCCAGGAAGTCGGACATGTCGGGGTGCGTCGACGGCCAGCCCTCGAAGCGGGGGTCCTTGCGGACGTCGGCGAGGCGCTCGACCTTGGCCTCCTGGAGCATCGCGGCGAGGATGCCGTGCTGACGCGGGAGCGGGCCGATGGCCTTCCACTGCTTGTCGCTGACGCCGTCGACGACGAACTGGGCGAACCCACCGTGGTCGTCGGGGACGCCGAGGGCGGCGTACCGCGCGTCGAGCAGTTCGCGGGCGGAGGCGACGATCGTCTTGAGGACGTCGCGCACCTCCAGGTGCCTGCTCATGGCCAGCAGCGCGGTACTCACCGCGGCGAGGCCGGACCGGGGGCCTTGACTCATGCCCTCACGGTACCGGCGGGGTGTGACAGCGCGGATCGGACCTGTGACGGCCGCGGGCTGGGGCGGGAGACCTAGGTCCGAGGTCCCCGGTACGGCGGCCCAGGGCGCGGGGACCGGGATTGCGGGCGTACGACGAAGGGCCCTTTCGCTTGCGTCCCGCGTCCGAGGCGGGGGGCGGGGGCCGGTTCCTAGGTTGGGGTCATCGCCGAACGGAGGCGGGTCGGACGAGGGGACGGTTGTCATGCCGGTAGCGATCATCACGGGTGCCTCGAAGGGGCTGGGGCGGGCGTTGGCGGAGGCGCTGGCCGCGCGGGGCTGGGATCTGGTGCTCGACGCCAGAACGGCGGAGGTGCTGAAGGAGGCGGCGGCGGCCGTGGCGTTGTACGGGACCCGGGTCGAGGCCCGCGCGGGGGATGTCACGGATCCGGGGCACCGGTCCGAGCTGGTGGCGGCCGCCCGGCGGCTGGGTGGCTGCGACCTGCTGGTGAACAACGCGAGCGCGCTGGGCGCCGAGCCGCTGGTGCGGCTGGAGAAGCTGCCGCTGGACGGGCTGCGGCGGGCGCTGGAGGTGAACGTCGTGGCGGCGCTGGGGCTGGTCCAGGAGGCGCTGCCGCTGCTGCGCGGGGCGCGGGCGGGCGCGGTGATCACCGTCAGCTCGGACGCGGCCGCCGAGGCGTACGAGACGTGGGGCGGCTACGGGGCGTCCAAGGCGGCCCTGGACCAGCTCGCGGCGGTGCTCTCCGCGGAGGAGCCCGGACTGCGGGTGTGGGCGGTGGACCCCGGGGACATGGCCACGGACCTGTACGCGGCGGCCGTACCGGACGACGACGATCCGCGGCCGGAACCGGCAGGGGTGGCGCCGGCCTTTCTGCGGCTGCTGGACGAGCGGCCGGCGAGCGGGCGGTACGCGGCTCCGGCCCTGCTGGAGGGACGGCGATGACGCTGGCCGTGCAGGTGCCGGAGGAGCTGTCGGCGCGGGTGCCGGCCGAACAGCGCGGGCCGGGTCGGGAGCGCAGTGACGTACGGCTGCTGGTGTCGCGGGGGACGGAGGTGGCGCATCACGCGTTCCGGGAGCTGCCGTGCCTGCTGCGGGCCGGGGACCTGCTCGTGGTGAACACCTCGCCCACGCTGGCGGCGGCCGTCGACGGGCGGATCGGGCACGCGCGTGTGGTGGTGCACTTCTCCACGCGCGGGGACGACGGCCGGTGGGCCGTCGAGCTGCGGGATCCGGACGGGAGAGGCACCACACGCGCGCGTGCGGGCGGCCCGGCGGGAGTGGAGGTGCGGCTGCCCTGGGGTGTGCGGCTGGCGCTGGAGGAGCCGCTGAGCCCCGGGAGCGGGCGGTTGTGGTGGGCGCGGGTGTCCCCCTGCGGGGCGGTGCCCGGGCTGCTGCGGGAGCACGGACGCCCGATCCGATACTCCTATACGGAGCGGGATCAGCCGCTGTCCGTCTACCAGACGGTGTTCGCGCTGCCGTCGGCCGACGGGGCGGGCAGCGCGGAGATGCCGAGTGCGGCACGGCCCTTCACCCCGGGGCTGGTGGCCGAGCTGGTGAGCCGGGGGGTGCAGTTCGCGCCGGTCACGCTGCACACGGGGGTCGCCTCGGCGGAGGCGCACGAGCCGCCGTGTCCGGAGCGGTTCGCGGTGCCGGATGCCTCGGCTCGGCTGATCAACGCGGCGAAGGCCGGGGACGGGCGGGTGATCGCCGTCGGTACGACGGCCGTGCGGGCCGTGGAGTCGGCGGCCGGGGCGGACGGGGTCGTACGCGCGCGTGCGGGGTGGACGGATCTCGTCGTCACTCCCGCGCGCGGGGTGCGGGTGGTGGACGGGCTGCTGACCGGGCTGCACGAGCCGGAGGCCTCGCACCTGCTGATGCTGGAGGCGGTGGCGGGACGGGCCGCGATCGACCAGGGCTACGACGAGGCGCTGCGCGGGCTCTACCTGTGGCACGAGTTCGGGGACGTGCACCTCGTCCTCCCCGAGAATTGCACTGACACAGAGCATTGCTTTGGCAACTAGCGGTGAGAAAGGGTCGGGGCCCGTGTGAGCCCGCACATAGGGCGCAGATCACCTACGAAGGCCAATAGGAGACAAAGGGGGCCCTCATGAGCGGGACAGATGGTTCCATCTGTCCCGTTTTGCCCTTCCCCGATCCACTATCGAGGATCGTACGTCACACCTTTGCCTGGCCTTTTTGCGGCCGCTAAGAATGGCTCCTGTCGCTCAGCGCCGTGGGTCTCCCCCGCGGCGCTCGTGCCGAAAGCACCCGCTGTCCGCCGTCGGACGAAGAGAGCGACCTCCGCGCTATTCGAAGAGGTCCTTCCGCATGCCCAAGAACACTCACAAGATCGCGATCGCCGGTGCGGCCACCCTCGGCGCCGCCGCCCTCGCCTTCTCCGTGGTGCCGGCCGACGCGCAGACGACCACTACGGACGCCGTCTCCTCGGCCCGGGTCGCCTACAGCTCCAAGCCGGCGCAGGACGTCAAGGCCAGTGTGACCGACCAGCTGGCCGGGGCGAGCGTGAAGGTCGACGCCATCGGGGCGAAGAAGAAGGCCGCCGCGGACGCCGTCGCCGAGAAGAAGGCCGCCGCGGACGCCGTCGCCAAGAAGAAGGCCGCTGCCGAAGCGGCCGCGAAGGCCGCCGCCGCGAAGAAGAAGGCGGCCGCCGCGGCCGCCGCCAAGAAGGCCGCGGCCGCGCGCAAGGCGAAGGAGGCCGCGAGCCGGTCGGCCAAGCGCCCCGTGATCAAGAAGGCCACCGTCAAGCGGTACGCCAACAGCCTCGACGGCTGGATCAAGCACTCCCTGGACATCATGAAGTCCAAGGGCATCCCGGGCAGCTACCACGGCCTGCACAAGAACATCATGCGGGAGTCCTCGGGCAACCCGAACGCGATCAACGACTGGGACATCAACGCCATCAACGGCATCCCGTCCAAGGGTCTGCTGCAGGTGATCCCGCCGACGTTCGCCGCGTACCACGTCCCCGGCACGTCCTGGAACATCTACGACCCGGTCGCCAACATCACCGCCGCCGCGAACTACGCGGCCGACAAGTACGGCTCGATCGACAACGTCAACAGCGCGTACTGAGCGACCTCCGGTACGCCGATGGGCGGCACCCCAGGTACGGGGTGCCGCCCATCGGCGTACTGCGTGAGCGACTACTTGCGCATGACCTCGGGCTCGTGGCGGCGCAGGAAGCGGGCCACGAAGAAGCCGCAGATGACGCCGAGGACGATCAGCGCGGCCATGTCCATGCCCCAGGCGCCGACGGTGTGTTCCCACAGCGGGTCCGTCTCGCCTCCGTCCTTGGGCGGGCTGATCTTGTTGAAGTCCAGCGTGGCTCCGGCGGCCGCGACGGCCCAGCGCGAGGGCATCAGGTAGGAGAACTGGTTGACGCCGACCGCGCCGTTCAGGCTGAACAGACAGCCGGTGAACACGACCTGGATGATCGCGAACATGACCAGGAGCGGCATGGTCTTCTCGGCCGTCTTGACCAGCGACGAGATGACCAGGCCGAACATCATCGAGGTGAAGCCCAGCGCCATGATCGGGATGGATAGCTCGAACATGGTGGCGCTGCCGAGGACCAGGCCCTCCTTGGGGATCTCCCGGCTCGCGAAGCCGATCACGCCGACCAGCAGGCCCTGCAGCACGGTGACCACGCCGAGCACGAACACCTTGGACATCAGGTACGCGGAGCGGGACAGGCCGGTCGCGCGCTCCCGCTCGTAGATGACCCGTTCCTTGATCAGCTCGCGGACGGAGTTCGCCGCGCCCGCGAAGCAGGCGCCGACCGCGAGGATCAGCAGGACGGTGGTGGCCGTGCCGTTGGGGATGATCCGGCCGGACTTCGGGTTGACCGGGTTGGGCAGCAGGCTGTTTCCGGAGTCGATGAGCAGGCTGACCGCGCCGAGGACGGCCGGCAGGATCACCGTCAGGGCCAGGAAGCCCTTGTCGGAGGCGATCACCGAGACATAGCGGCGCACCAGCGTGACGAACTGGGACATCCAGCCCTGCGGCTTCGGCGGCTTCATCGCCTGCATCGGCGGCATCTGTACGGACTGCGGCGCGATGGCGTCGATGTCCGCGGCGTACATCTGGTAGTGCTGCGAGCCCTTCCAGCGGCCCGCCCAGTCGTAGTCGCGGTAGTTCTCGAAGGCGGAGAAGACATCGGCCCAGGTGTCGTAGCCGAAGAAGTTCAGCGCCTCCTCGGGCGGGCCGAAGTAGGCGACGGAGCCGCCGGGCGCCATCACGAGCAGCTTGTCGCAGATCGCGAGTTCGGCCACGGAGTGGGTGACGACGAGGACCGTGCGGCCGTCGTCGGCCAGGCCGCGCAGCAGCTGCATGACGTCGCGGTCCATGCCCGGGTCGAGGCCCGAGGTGGGCTCGTCCAGGAAGATCAGCGACGGCTTGGTGAGCAGCTCCAGGGCCACCGAGACACGCTTGCGCTGGCCGCCGGAGAGGGAGGTGACCTTCTTCTCCTTGTGGATGTCCAGCTTGAGCTCGCGCAGCACCTCGTCGATACGGGTGTCGCGCTCGGCGGGCGTGGTGTCGGCGGGGAAGCGGAGCTTGGCCGCGTACTTCAGGGCCTTCTTGACGGTCAGTTCCTTGTGCAGGATGTCGTCCTGCGGAACCAGACCGATGCGCTGGCGCAGCTCGGCGAACTGCTTGTAGAGGTTCCGGTTGTCGTAGAGGACGTCGCCCTGGTTGGCGGGCCGGTAGCCGGTGAGCGCCTTGAGCAGGGTGGACTTGCCGGAACCGGACGGTCCGATGACCGCGATCAGCGACTTCTCCGGGACGCCGAAGGAGACGTCCTTGAGGATCTGCTTGCCGCCGTCGACCGTGACGGTCAGATGGCGGGCCGAGAAGGAGACCTCACCGGTGTCGACGAACTCCTCGAGCCGGTCGCCGACGATCCGGAACGTCGAGTGGCCCACGCCGACGACGTCGCTCGGGCCCAGCTGGACCGAGCCGCCCTTGGGGATCGGCTGGCCGTTGACGTAGGTGCCGTTGTGCGAACCGAGGTCGCGGATCTCCATGCGGCCGTCGGGCGTCGAGTGGAACTCGGCGTGGTGACGGGAGACCTGGAGGTCGGAGACGACCAGCTCGTTCTCCAGGGCACGGCCGATGCGCATCACGCGGCCGAGGGAGAACTGGTGGAACGTGGTGGGGCTGCGGTCGCCATAGACCGGCGGCGCCCCCGCGCCACCACCGGGAACCTTCTGGGCGTAGCCCTCGGCCGGTCCCTGCTGCTGCGGGACCTGCGGTGCGGCCTGCTGCGGCTGCTGCCAGCCGGCCTGTGCGGCCTGCGGTTGCGGGGCCTGCTGGGCCCAGCCCGGATTCGCGGCCTGCGCGGCGTAAGGCTGCTGCTGCGGCTGCGCGGCGGGTGCCTGCGCCCCCGTCAGATTCACCCGCGGCCCGTCGGTCGCGTTGCCCAGGTGCAGCGTCGAGCCAGGGCCGATCTCCAGCTGATGGATCCGCTGGCCCTGCGCGAACGTGCCGTTGGTGCTGCCATGGTCCTCCACGACCCAACTGCGGCCGTTGAAGCTGACCGTGGCGTGACGCCAGGAGACCCTGGCGTCGTCGAGGACGATATCTCCCTGCGGATCACGTCCGAGGGTGTATGTCCTGGACGGATCGAGCGTCCAGGTGCGTCCGTTCAATTCCAGTACGAGTTCCGGCACTCCAGCCCCACTGAGTTGTCCCCCGAGTTACCCCCATCGCAGGGATTCTAGGGATGTCGAACATCGGGGGGAACTATTTCAGTAGCGGCCCCCTGACCGAAAGTCGGGCCTTGTGAAGAGCGTGCGCGAGCGTATCGGCCGTTCCCGTTGACGGGGTTGAAACCTGCCCGGAGAGTGGTAAAAGCACGCGAGGGGGACGGAAGCGGCGATCTTCGCCGCTGCGCGCCGCGGATCGGGGGGTCTGCATGAGTGCCGGCACGGGTGTCGAAGGCAGTGGGAGCGTGGCGCGTGGCGGGGGCGTGCCGTGGACGGACGTCCTGCTGTCCGCCGTCGCCGCGGTGAGCTGGGCGTTGATCGGGATGGCGGGGACGGCGGCGCTCGGGCTGCACCTGCTGGAGGCGGACTCGGCGGGCTCGTTGGGGCCGATGACGGCCGCGGTGGTGGCGCTGGGGGCCGGGGGCTCGGTGACTCCGTCCGGTGACGTGTCCGCCTTCGGACTCACGGGCGCGGAGGCGAACACCGCCATCGAGATCACGCCATTGGGGGTGAGCCTGGTGGGCGCGCTGCTGCTGTCGTGGTTCTTCCTGCGGTCCCTGCGCGCGGCCGGAGTTGTGATCGCCCCGGCCGAACTCCTCGCGCGCGTCGGCGCGGTGACCGCGCTGTTCGTGGCGATGCTCGGTGGACTGGCCTGGGCGGGGCACGACGTCATCACGCTCGACGGCGGCTCACTGGGCCTGGACGACCTGCCCGGCGGAGGCGGGGGCGGAGGCGGGGGCTTGGAGATCCCCGGGCTCGGGGACATCGGGGACATCGGCGGGCTGCTGCCCGACCGGCTCGGCGACCTGGTCGACGCGAAGGCCGCGGTCGGCTTCACCGTCGACACGGCGTCCACGCTGCTCGGCGGTCTCGGCTGGTGTCTGGGCATCCTGCTGATCGCCCTGCTGGCCTCGCGCCGCACTCCACTGCCGAGCGGCTGGGAGGCGGTGCACCGCGTGGTGCGGCCGGCGGTGTCCGCCGTCGTCACCGTGCTGCTGATGGCGGTGGCTGCCGGGTTCGCCGCGGCGGCGTACGCGGCGATCGGCGACAACCACCCCAAGCGGATCGCGGGAGCCGCACTGCTCGGCGCCCCGAACGGGGTCTGGCTGGGCATCCCGATCGGCCTGTTCGTCCCGTGGGACGGACGTGCGACAGGAGCACTGACGAACCTCCTCCCGGCCCCGCTGGACGACCTCCTGAGCGTCGGCACCGACCAGCCGGTGACACTGGGCCGCCTGGCCGAGCTGGACGGCCGCGTGTGGCTGCTGGGAGTGGCGGCGGCCCTGATGATGCTGCTGGCGGGGGTCCTGACGGCGGTTCGGACGCCTCTTGCCGTGCGGGGGCTGGCGGGGCCTGCGGGCGGGACGGGGTCGGCAGAGCTCGGTGCGGGGGCGAGTCCGGCAGCTGCGCCCGGGGCGGGGACCGGGCCGGGGGCCGGTCCGGACTGGGGGGCAGGGGCCGGCTCGGGGGCTCGGCCAGGCTCGGGGGCGGTTTCCCAGGCGTGGCCGGGTGCCGGTGCGGGTGGGGCGGCGGGAGCGGGTGCGGGCTCGGAATCCGGGGCCGGGCCAGAGCCAGGGGCTGAGGCTGGGGCCTGGGCCGGATCGGGGCCGGCCCCGGGTGCCGGTGCGGGTGGGGCGGCGGGAGCGGGTGCGGGCTCGGAATCCGGGGCCGGGCCAGGGCCAGGGGCTGGGGCTGGAGCTGGAGCCTGGGCCGGATCGGGGCCGGCCGGGAGGGCTGGGGCCGGAGCGGATGCGTGGTCCGGGCGGGGTGTGGGCGGGCCGGAGGGGGTCGGGGCGGACTGGGCCAGGGACGGCGCGCGGGCCGGGGAACGGCCGGGCGAAGGGGCTGGGCAGGGGCCGGGCGAAGGGGCTCGGCGAGGATCGGCCGCAGGGGCTGCCGGGAGTGGGGCGGGCTCGCGAGGTGCGGGGGTTCATGGGCGCGGTGTCCTCGGGTTCGTCGGGCGGTGTGCTGTGCGGCTCGGGGTGGCGAGTGGCTTGGCGTTGCTGTTGGTCGTCTGGCTGACGGATGTGTCCGTGGACGCCTCGCTGTCCGTGCTGGGGTTCGATGCGTTCGGGGCCGGGATCGAGCTGCAAGGGCATCTCGGCATGGCGCTGCTTCTGGGTGCCCTGTGGGGCGCGGGAGCGGGGGCCACCGGGGCACTGCTGGCGTGTGCCACGGGGGCGGCGGGGCGGCGGGCGGCGCCGATGGCACGGGGTGACGTGGGAAGCGCGGCGACGGAGGATTCCGGCGGCGCGGGCCGTGGGCCTTCGGGGTACGCCGGTGACCGTGCGGGGCCGTACGCGCCGAGTACGTCGTACCGGCCGCCGAATCCGGCGACCAATCCCTACCTGCGCCTCCCGGAAGAGCTGCTGGAGGTCCAGGACGCGCGGCCGGAGCCGGCGAGGGGCGAGGGTGGCAGGTCCGAGCGGTCGAGGCCGTACGAGAGCTCCCGGCTGGGCGAGCCCCCGGCGTCGGGCGGGCGTCCGCCCGACGTCCCACCGGGACGGGACGATGTCTACGGCGCCCCGACGGTGGTCCGTCCGATCGGGCCGCCTCCCCGCTCGCCGCGACGGCCTCCCGGTCCGCGTCCGGGCCCGCGTCCCGGCGAGCGGCCGTCGTCCGGACCGGACGAGGGGCCGCCTCCACCACCGCCACCACCGCCACCACCGCCACCACCGAGGACGCCGCGGGGGTCGCGGTGACGCTCGCGGCCCCCTGTTGAGGTGCTCGCCATCTCGTCGACATCCACTGTTCCCTGTCCGTCAGGCGGACCTGGGCGGCGAACGGCACTGGGTGCCGGATACGGTGGACACACCATGAGCGCTTTGCAGACTTCGTCCCCCGACGTCCCCACGCTCCTTGTCAAGATCTTCGGCAAGGACAGGCCGGGCATCACGGCCGGCCTCTTCGACACCCTCGCCGCCTACTCCGTCGACGTGGTCGACATCGAGCAGGTCGTCACCCGAGGCCGGATGGTGCTGTGCGCGCTCGTGACCGAGCCGCCGGCCGGTCTGGAGGGGGACCTGCGGTCGACGGTCCACAGCTGGGCCGAGTCGATGAAGATGCAGGCGGAGATCATCTCCGGCATCGGCGACAACCGGCCGCGCGGCCTCGGGCGGTCGCTGGTCACCGTGCTCGGGCATCCGCTCACCGCGGAGGCCACGGCGGCGGTCGCCGCGAAGATCACGAAGGCCGGCGGCAACATCGACCGCATCTTCCGGCTCGCCAAGTACCCTGTCACCGCCGTCGAGTTCGCCGTCTCCGGTGTGGAGACCGAGCCGCTGCGCACCGCCCTGGTCACGAACGCGGCGGCGCTCGGCGTGGACATCGCCGTGGTGGACGCGGGCCTGTACCGGCGGGCCCAGCGGCTCGTCGTCATGGACGTCGACTCCACCCTCATCCAGGACGAGGTGATCGAGCTCTTCGCCGCGCACGCCGGCTGCGAGGACAAGGTCGCCGAGGTGACGGCGGCGGCAATGCGCGGCGAGCTGGACTTCGAGCAGTCGCTGCACGCGCGCGTGGCGCTTCTGGAGGGGCTGGACGCCTCGGTCGTGGACAAGGTGCGCGCCGAGGTGCGGCTCACACCGGGTGCGCGCACGCTGATCCGGACGCTGAAGCGGCTCGGCTACCAGGTGGGCGTCGTCTCCGGCGGTTTCACCCAGGTCACCGACGATCTGCGGGAGCGGCTCGGGCTGGACTTCGCCCAGGCCAACACGCTGGAGATCGTCGACGGCAGGCTGACCGGCCGGGTCACCGGCGAGATCGTGGACCGTGCGGGCAAGGCGCGACTGCTGCGCCGGTTCGCCGCCGAGGCGGGCGTACCGCTCTCGCAGACCGTGGCGATCGGTGACGGCGCCAACGACCTGGACATGCTCAACGCGGCCGGTCTCGGGGTCGCCTTCAACGCCAAGCCGGTGGTGCGCGAGGCGGCGCACACGGCGGTGAACGTGCCGTTCCTGGACACCGTCCTGTATCTGCTGGGCATCACCCGCGAAGAGGTCGAGGCCGCGGAGACGCACGACGAGCAGTAGCCCCCGCGCGGGCCTACCGACGGAACGAGGAGGCCCGGCACCACCGACGGTGCCGGGCCCTCGTGCGTGCGAGGGTGGGTTACTCGGAGGGCGCCCAGTAGTCGAGCAGCGTGGCCACGCCCGGTTCCAGGGATTTCCAGGAGCCGTCGAAGGAGACGACGACGAAGGCGGCGGCCGGGAATCCTCGGCGGTGCATCCGCTCGCCCGCGTCACCGTCGGCCTGGCCGGACAGGACGTCGGCGAGGCCCTGGACGCCCGGGTTGTGGCCGATCAGGACGAGGTTGCGCACGTCGTCGGGTGTCTCGTTGAGCAGGGCGATGAGCTCGCCCGGTGAGGCCTCGTAGATCCGCTCCTCGTAGATGGTTTTCGGCCGCTGTGGGAACTCCTGGACGGCGAGCTTCCATGTCTCCCGGGTGCGGACCGCGGTGGAGCACAGGGCCAGGTCGAAGGGGATACCGGTGTCGGTCAGCCTGTGTCCGGCGACAGCGGCGTCCTTTCGGCCCCGCTCAGCGAGCGGACGCTCGTGGTCGGTCACCTGTGGCCAGTCGGCTTTCGCATGGCGGAAGAGGACGATCCTGCGGGGTTCTGCGACGCTCATGAGTCCCAGCTTCGCATGAAACAGGCCATGGGGCGCAGGGAGTTGGCATGCGGCCCCACCAGCGGTCCGAAGGCGGCCGGAGCTGCCCTTGCGGGGTGCGGCAGCCACCGGCCTAGCGTGCGAACAGCTGCTGCAGGCGCTCGACGAGATGGGTGATCGCCGGGTCGCCGGTGGCCGCGTGGGCGTCGGCGGGGTTCAGTATCAGCACGAACAGGGTGATGAAGGCGAGTGTCGGAAGGGCGAGGGCCCACCAGGGCAGCCGGGTGCCGACGCCGCCCGAGGTGGCCGACTGGGGCCGGGTGTGCGCTGGGGCCGACATGGGTGCCTCCGCTGTCTTCGAGTGGTCCGCGGTCCGTGGACCGCGGCGGGTGATCCGCGTCGCGGTCACATCTCGAAGTTACGGAATCGGGGGCCCCCAACCCATCCGGAGATCCACCCACTTGACCCTGACCTCCACCCCCTAGGGGACAGGGGGGTTAACCCCACCTCCCCCCTCCCCACCTCGGCAGGGGCGGACTCCGCCGGAGCCAGGCGGACCCCGCCGGGCCGGGCCGTCAGGGTGAGGCGATGGTCGCGATGACGGCGATGATCACGAAGATGGCCAGGAACGAGCCGAAGACGAGCAGCATCTTCTTCTGGCCGTTCTGCGGATTCGGGTCGAGCAAGGGCATACGGCAAGTCTCGCACCCCGCGCCCGCAACGCCTCCTCCGGGGTCAGCGGGCGGCTTCCGCCTCCACGGTGCGGTCACGGCCGGCCAGGACGCCCACGACCGTCTGCGGGACCATCAGGGCCGCCATCAGGGCGAGGGGCAGCCCCCAGCCGCCGCTGTGCTGGTAGAGCACCCCCACCAGGAGCGGCCCGGGGATGGAGATCAGGTAGCCGGTGCTCTGCGCGAAGGCCGACAGCTGGGCCACGCCCGCGCCGGTCCTGGTGCGCATCCCGACCATCGTGAGGGCCAGCGGGAAGGCGCAGTTGGCGACGCCCAGCAGCAGGGCCCACGCCCAGGCGCCCGCGGCGGGCGCGAGGTACAGGCCGGCGTATCCGACGAGTCCGCAGACTCCGAGCGCGACCACGATCGGGCCCTGCTGCGGCAGCCGGGTGGCGACGCGCGGGATGACGAAGGCCAGGGGCACGCCCATCGCCATCGTCACGGCGAGGAGCAGTCCGGCCGTGCTCGCGGGCACGCCCGCGTCCCGGAAGATCTGCGGCATCCAGCCCATGGTGATGTAGGCGGCGGTGGCCTGGAGGCCGAAGAAGACGGCGAGCGCCCAGGCCGTACGGCTGCGGGTGATACGCAGCGGGGCCGACGGCCGGCGCACGAGCGCGTGGGCCTGCGGGTCCGGCCGCGCCGCCCGCTCCCGCCGCCCCCCGAGCTCCCGCCGCTCCCCGAGCTCCCGCCGCCCCCCGAGCTCCCGCCGCTCCCCTGCCGTCCCCGCGCCGTCGGCCGCCGTCCCCCGGTCCCGTACGAGCAGCAGCCACGGCAGGAAGGCCACCGCCGCCAGGCCCGCCCACACCGCGAGCCCGGTCCGCCAACTGCCGCCCAGCGCCTCGGTCATGGGCACGGTGACCGCGGCGGCGGCTGAGGTGCCGAGGGCGAGGGCCATCGAGTACAGGCCGGTCATGGAGCCGACGCGGTCGGGGAAGTGGCGCTTGACGATGACCGGCATCAGGACGTTGCTGACGGCGATGCCCATGAGGGCGAGGGCGCTGGCGGCGAGGAAGCCGGCCGTGCCGCCCGCATAGGGGCGCACGAGCAGTCCCGCCGTGATGGCGGCCATGCCCGCGCACACCACCGCGCCCGGCCCGAAGCGGCGGGCGAGACGGGGGGCCGTCACACCGAAGACGGCGAAGCAGAGCGGGGGCACGGACGTGAGGAGCCCGGCCACGCCGCCGCTCATGCCGAGTCCGTCGCGGACCTCTTCGAGGAGGGCGCCGAGGCTGGTGATGGCGGGCCGGAGATTGAGGGCGGCCAGCACGATGCCGACCACGAGCAGCCGTGTCGTCCACGCGCGCGTGGCCGTTCGCGGGGGCTCGCCCGCCCCCGGCGTACGGAGGGGCGGGGACATGGTCGTCCGTGTCTGCTCGTTCACGCCGCCCATCATAGAATCATGGGATGATTGTTTTCCATCCCCGGGTTGCCCGCCCCGGCCCCACCCGTGCAAAGGTGTGCCATGCCCCTGAGCCATCCCCGTCGCTCGGCGCTCTCCGAGCAGGTCATCGCCGCGCTGCGCACCCAGATCACCTCGGGTGAGTGGCCGGTCGGCTCGCGCATCCCCACGGAGCCCGAGCTGGTCGAGCAGCTGGGCGTCGCGCGCAACACCGTCCGCGAGGCCGTCCGCGCGCTCGCCCACAACGGGTTGCTGGACATCCGGCAGGGCTCGGGCACCTACGTCGTGGCGACCAGCGAGCTGGCGGGCGTGATGCACCGCCGCTTCGCCGACGCCGACCCCCGGCACATCGCCGAGCTGCGCTCCAACCTGGAGTCGGGCGCGGCGAGGCTGGCGGCCGAGCGGCGTACGGAGAAGGACCTCAAGCAGCTCGACGCGCTGCTGCTGCGGCGCGAGGAGGCGTGGGAGTCCGGCGACGCGGAGGCGTTCGTGACGGCCGACGCGACCTTCCACCTGGCGGTGGTGGCGGCCTCCCACAACGACGTCATGACCGCGATGTACGCGGACCTCGGCGAGGTGCTGCGGGACTGGCTGCGCGAGGACGTCGGCGAGGAGCTGACGCCGGAGACGTACATGGACCACACGCGACTGGTGGACGCGGTCCGCGCGGGCGACGCGGAGGCGGCGGCCGTCGCGGCGGCGGGCTATCCGCTGGTGTGCCGGCCCGGGCGGGTCAGCCCCTCTGGTGGCTGACCCAGGCCGAGCGGACTTCCTTCCAGCAGCGGCCGGTCAGTCGTACGGTCATCGCGGGACCGGCCTCGGTGAGGGCGCCGTCGGTGTCGAGGTCCCACCAGCGGTCGCACTCGATGTGCAGGCTGACGCGGTCGGTTTCGGCGTAGGGGTTGTGGCAGTAGGCGACGACGTGGGACCCGTCGATACCGGTGCGGCACTCCGCTCCGAACGGTTCGGGCTTCGCCTCCACGCGCGCGTGGGACAGCGCTTCGTGAGGCGCGCAGAGCGCGATCGCGGCGACGGTCACTGGGACGAGGAAACGGAACAGGCGCACAAGGGAACCTCCTCGGCAGAGCTGGGGAGGGAAGCGCGTGGGTGAACGCGCACTTCAGCGTGCCTGGTGGGAGCCGTCCACCGCCCGGCCAGATAGGCCGAACGAGTGAGGGGTGAGGGCCCGCGTCCGACGGGACGCGGGCCCTCACCCCTCACTCAGTGCCTCGGCGGCAGCGTCACGCTCCGACGGCGTGCAGACCGCCGTCCACGTGGATGATCTCGCCGGTGGTCTTCGGGAACCAGTCGCTCAGCAGGGCGACGACACCGCGGCCGGCCGGCTCGGGGTCCTTGAGGTCCCACTCCAGCGGGGCGCGGTTGTCCCAGACGGCGGCCAGCTCGTCGAAGCCCGGGATGGACTTCGCGGCCATGGAGCCGATCGGGCCCGCGGAGACGAGGTTGCAGCGGATGTTCTGCTTGCCCAGGTCACGCGCCATGTAGCGGCTGGTGGCCTCCAGGGCCGCCTTGGCAGGGCCCATCCAGTCGTACTGCGGCCAGGCGAACGAGGCGTCGAAGGTGAGGCCGACGACCGAGCCGCCGTTCTGCATCAGCGGCAGGCAGGCCATGGTGAGCGACTTCAGGGAGAACGCCGAGACGTGCATGGCCGTGGCGACCGACTCGAAGGGCGTGTTGAGGAAGTTGCCGCCCAGGGCGTCCTGCGGGGCGAAGCCGATGGAGTGCACGACGCCGTCGAGGCCGCCGAGCTCCTCGCCGACGACGTCGGCCAGGCGGGCGAGGTGCTCTTCGTTCGTCACGTCGAGCTCGATGACCTTGGTGGGCTTCGGCAGCTTCCTGGCGATGCGCTCGGTCAGCGTGGGCCGCGGGAACGCGGTCAGGATGATCTCGGCGCCCTGCTCCTGGGCCAGCTTGGCGGTGTGGAAGGCGATGGAGGACTCCATCAGCACACCGGTGATCAGGACGCGCTTGCCCTCGAGAATTCCGCTCATGGTGATCAGTGACCCATTCCCAGTCCGCCGTCAACGGGGATGACGGCTCCAGTGATGTACGAGGCGTCGTCCGACGCGAGGAACCGCACCGCCGCGGCGATCTCCTCGGGCTGTGCGTACCGGCCGAGCGGGACCTGCGAGACGATGCCCGCGCGCTGCTCGTCGGTGAGCACCTTGGTCATGTCGGTGTCGACGAAGCCGGGCGCGACGACGTTGAAGGTGATGTTGCGGGATCCCAGCTCACGGGCGAGGGAACGCGCGAAGCCGACAAGGGCGGCCTTGGAGGCGGCGTAGTTCGCCTGCCCGGGCGAGCCGTAGAGCCCCACGACCGACGAGATCAGGACGACCCGGCCCTTCTTGGCGCGCAGCATGCCGCGGTTGGCACGCTTGACCACCCGGAAGGTGCCGGTGAGGTTGGTGTCGATGACCGAGGTGAAGTCCTCCTCGGACATGCGCATCAAGAGCTGGTCCTTGGTGACGCCGGCGTTGGCGATCAGGACCTCGACGGGGCCGTGCTCGGCCTCGATCTCCTTGTAGGCCTGCTCCACCTGCTCGGAGTCGGTGATGTCGCACTTGACCGCCAGGAAGCCGGCCGGCGGCTCACCCGAGCGGTACGTGATGGCGACCTTGTCGCCGGCGTCGGCGAACGCGCGGGCGATGGCGAGGCCGATGCCCCGGTTTCCTCCGGTGACGAGAACCGAGCGGCTCAACGGATCACCCTTTCGATAGGGGTCTGACACACCTGCCCGAACACGGGATGGCAGGCGGCTTCTCTCGAAACCTATCGGTCCGCGTCCGGCTGCGGACATTCGGGCACCGACAGTGGCTCACCGGACAGTCTGTGGGGTCCCTACAGAAAGTTTGCGGACGCGGGGCGGAAAGGTGTGGTCCGGGGGCGGCCGGGCGCGACATGATCGAGGCCTTCACACGTGACGACACCAGGGAGACACGTAGGTGCCCCATACCATCGATGAAAGCTTCACCGCCCTACCCCTGCGCGCCCTCGCCGACGCCGCTCTCGCACGCGCGCGTGCGCTGGGCGCGCAGCACGCGGACTTCCGGTTCGAGCGGGTGCGCAGCGCGTCCTGGCGGCTGCGGGACGCCAAGCCCTCCGGGTCGTCCGACACGACCGACCTCGGGTACGCGGTGCGGGTGGTGCACGGCGGGACCTGGGGGTTCGCGTCAGGCGTGGATCTGACGATGGACGCGGCGGCCCGGGTCGCCTCGCAGGCCGTGGCGATGGCCAAGCTCTCCGCGCAGGTGATCAAGGCCGCCGGGTCGGACGAACGAGTCGAGCTGGCAGACGAGCCGGTGCACGCCGAGAAGACGTGGGTGTCGTCGTACGAGATCGACCCGTTCACCGTGCCGGACGAGGAGAAGGCGGCGCTGCTCGCGGACTGGAGCGCGCGGCTGCTGGCGGCGAACGGGATCAACCACGTCGACGCCTCGCTGCTGACCGTCCACGAGAACAAGTTCTACGCCGACACGGCAGGGACGGTGACCACCCAGCAGCGGGTGCGGCTGCACCCGGCGCTGACCGCGGTGTCGGTCGACGAGTCCAGTGGCGAGTTCGACTCGATGCGCACGATCGCGCCGCCCGTCGGGCGCGGCTGGGAGTACCTCACCGGGACCGGCTGGGACTGGGACGACGAGCTCGCCCGGATCCCGGAGCTGCTCGCCGAGAAGATGCGCGCGCCCAGCGTGGACCCGGGACTGTACGACCTGGTCGTCGACCCGTCCAACCTGTGGCTGACCATCCACGAGTCCATCGGGCACGCCACCGAGCTGGACCGCGCGCTCGGCTACGAGGCCGCCTACGCCGGCACCTCCTTCGCCACCTTCGACCAGCTCGGGAAGCTCCGGTACGGCTCGGACCTGATGAACGTCACGGGTGACCGCACCGCCGAACACGGCCTGGCGACGGTCGGCTACGACGACGAGGGTGTCGAGGGCCAGTCCTGGGACCTGGTGAAGGACGGCACGCTGGTCGGCTACCAACTGGACCGGCGGATCGCGAAACTGACCGGGTTCGAGCGCTCCAACGGCTGCGCGTTCGCCGACTCCCCCGGCCATGTGCCGGTGCAGCGCATGGCCAACGTGTCGCTGCGGCCGGATCCGGCCGGGATGTCGACGGAGGGTCTCATCGGCAGCGTCGACCGGGGCATCTACGTCGTCGGCGACCGGTCGTGGTCCATCGACATGCAGCGCTACAACTTCCAATTTACGGGCCAGCGTTTCTTCAGGATCGAGAACGGGCGGATCACCGGGCAGCTGCGGGACGTCGCCTATCAGGCGACGACGACCGACTTCTGGGGCTCGATGGCGGCGGTGGGCGGCCCGCAGACGTACGTCCTCGGCGGCGCCTTCAACTGCGGCAAGGCCCAGCCGGGCCAGGTCGCGGCGGTGTCGCACGGCTGCCCGTCCGCTCTCTTCAAGGGAGTCAACATCCTCAACACCACGCAGGAGGCCGGTCGATGAGCGCCCGTAGCAACAAGCCGCACGAGGTCGTCGAGCGCGCCCTCGAGCTGTCGCGGGCCGACGGCTGTGTCGTCATCGCCGACGAGCAGTCGACGGCGAACCTGCGCTGGGCGGGCAACGCGCTCACGACCAACGGCGTCACGCGCGGGCGCACGCTCACCGTGATCGCCACGGTCGACGGCAAGGAGGGCACCGCCTCCGGTGTCGTCTCGCGGGCCGCCGTCACCGCGGACGAGCTGGAACCGCTCGTCCGGGCCGCCGAGGCCGCCGCACGCGGTGCGGGCCCCGCCGAGGACGCTCAGCCGCTGGTCACGGGGGTGGCGCAGTCCCCCGAGTTCACGGAGGCGCCCGCCGAGACCTCGTCCGTGGTGTTCGCCGACTTCGCGCCCGCGTTGGGTGAGGCGTTCGCCCGCGCGCGTGCGGGCGGCCGCGAGCTGTACGGGTTCGCCAACCACGAGCTGGTCTCGACGTACCTGGGCACGTCGACCGGGCTGCGGCTGCGGCACGACCAGCCGAACGGGACGCTGGAGCTCAACGCCAAGTCCCCCGACCGTACGCGCTCGGCATGGGCGGGGCGCTCGACCCGGGACTTCAAGGACGTCGACCCGGCGGCGCTCGACGCCGAGCTGGCCGTACGGCTGGGCTGGGCCGAGCGGCGGATCGAGCTGCCCGCCGGGCGGTACGAGACGCTGCTGCCGCCGACCGCGGTGGCCGACCTGATGATCTACCAGCTGTGGTCGGCGTCGGGCCGGGACGCGACCGAGGGCCGGACGGTGTTCTCCCAGCCCGGCGGCGGCACCCGCCTCGGCGAGCGGCTGACCGAGCTGCCGCTGACGCTGCGCAGCGACCCGAACGAGCCGGGCCTGGAGTCGGCGCCGTTCGTCATCGCGCACTCCTCCGGCGGCGACCAGTCGGTCTTCGACAACGGGCTGCCCGTACGGCCCACCGAGTGGATCGGCGGGGGCGAGCTGAAGCACCTGACGACCACCCGGCACAGCGCGGCCCTGACCGGCCTGGCGGTGGCCCCGGGGGCGGACAACCTGATCCTGGACGGCGGCGCGGACCGCTCCCTGGAGGAGATGGTCGCCGGCACCGCGCGCGGGCTGCTGCTGACCTGCCTTTGGTACATCCGCGAGGTCGACCCGGCGACCCTGCTGCTCACCGGGCTGACCCGGGACGGCGTCTACCTCGTCGAGGACGGCGAGGTCGTCGGCGAGGTGAACAACTTCCGGTTCAACGAGTCGCCGGTCGGCCTGCTGGGGCGGGCCACGGAGGCGGGGCGCACGGAAAAGACGCTGCCCCGGGAGTGGAGCGACTGGTTCACTAGGGCTGCGATGCCCGCGCTGAGGGTGCCGGACTTCAATATGAGCTCTGTCAGTCAGGGCGTATAACCTCGTAGCCGGTGGGTCGCTCGACCGGCCGAAGAACATCAAGAAGATCATCAAGGAGATACGAGAACCGTGACGGACATCGTCGACGAGCTGAAGTGGCGTGGCCTGTGGGCCCTGTCCACTGACGAGGACGCTTTGCGCAAGGCGCTCGCGGACGGTCCCGTCACGTTCTATTGCGGTTTCGACCCCACCGCGGCCAGCCTGCATGTCGGCCACCTCGTGCAGGTCCTCACCATGCGCCGGCTCCAGCAGGCGGGCCTGCGTCCGCTGGCCCTGGTGGGCGGGGCGACCGGCCAGATCGGTGACCCGCGCCCCACGGCGGAGCGCACGCTGAACGACCCGGAGACGGTCGCGAACTGGGTGACCCGGCTGCGCGCGCAGATCGAGCCGTTCCTGTCCTTCGAGGGCGAGAACGCCGCGGTGATGGTGAACAACCTGGACTGGACGGCCGGTCTGTCGGCCATCGAGTTCCTGCGTGACATCGGCAAGCACTTCCGCGTCAACAAGATGCTGACCAAGGACTCGGTCGCCCGGCGGCTGGAGTCCCAGGAGGGCATCAGCTACACGGAGTTCAGCTACCAGCTGCTCCAGGGCATGGACTTCCTGGAGCTGTACCGGCGTTACGGCTGCACGCTCCAGCAGGGTGGCAGCGACCAGTGGGGCAACCTCACGGCGGGCCTGGACCTGATCCACAAGCTGGAGCCCGAGGCCGAGGCGCACTGTCTGGCGACGCCGCTGATGGTCAAGGCGGACGGCACCAAGTTCGGCAAGACCGAGGGCGGCGCCGTCTGGCTCGACCCGGAGATGACGACTCCGTACGCGTTCTACCAGTTCTGGCTGAACGTGGACGACCGGGACATCTCGACGTACATGCGGATCCTGTCCTTCCAGTCCCGCGAGGAGCTCGAGGAGCTGGAGAAGCAGACCGAGGAGCGTCCGCAGGCCCGCGCAGCGCAGCGTGCGCTGGCCGAGGAGCTGACGACGCTGGTGCACGGCGCCGACCAGACGGCCGCGGTGATCGCCGCGTCCAAGGCCCTCTTCGGCCAGGGCGAGCTGAGCGACCTCGACGAGCGGACGCTGGCCGCGGCCCTCTCCGAGGTGCCGCACACCCAGGTCGTCGAGCCCGGCCTCGTCGTGGACCTGTTCGCCGAGGTCGGTCTGGTGGCCAGCAAGTCCGCCGCACGGCGGACGGTGAAGGAGGGCGGGGCCTACGTGAACAACGTCAAGGTCACGGCCGAGGACGCGGTCCCCGTGAAGGAGGACCTCCTGCACGGGCGGTGGCTGGTGCTGCGGCGGGGGAAGAAGAACCTGGCCGCCGTCGAGGTCACCGGCTGAGCGGCCGCCCGGTAGGACGGACGAAGGGGCTGCTTCCCTGGGCAAGCAGCCCCTTCGTCGTATGCCGGCCGCTCAGGCCCGCTGCTTTCTCTTGCCCAGCGTCGCCATGTAGAGCGAGTCGCCGACGGCGACGATGATGATCGCGGCGACGAGCTGGAAGACGTGGCGCCACCAGTCGATGCCCGAGGTGGCCTCGACGCCGAAGCCGCGGGCGATCGCATTGCCCGCGATCGCGCCCAGCATGCCGAAGATGGTGGTCAGCCAGAGCGGGCTGTGCTGCTTGCCCGGGATGATCGCCTTCGCGATCAGGCCCAGCACGAATCCCACGATGATCGCCCACAACCAGCCCATGGCTGCCTCCTCGTACGGCTCTACGTGAGCATTGCCCTCAGTGTCGATCCGCTCGCCGTACGGCGCACGTCGGGTACGGCCGTACGCGGAACGGCCCAGAACGTCTCCCCGGGCGGAGCCGACCCGGTCTCGAAGGCGGCGCAGACGCGGCGTAACGTGGAGAGCCGGTGAGGGGCCGATGCGGGCGGACGGTGGAATGTGATGCGGAAGCAGGGTGGCGCCGGGAACGTCCAGGTGTTCCGGATCACCGGTGCGCGGCAGGGTCTCCAGGACGATGTGCGGGGCCGGCAGCGGCGGTACGTCATCTCGATGTCGGTCCGTACGGTGTCGGTGATCCTCGCGGCGACGTTGTGGAACGTGGAACGGCATGTGGCGATCGTGGCGCTGGTCCTGGGGGTGGTTCTCCCTTATGTCGCGGTGGTGATCGCCAACGCCGGGCGGGAGAACGTGCCTTCGCTGCCCTCCACCTTTCTGACCGTGCCGGTGCGACTGGGGGCACCTCCCACGCTTCCGGCAGCGGGGGAGGTCGCTGGGCCGCGAGCCGGGGGCGACCCCGCGGAATTCGTTCCGGAAGAGCCGCAAGGGGAAGGCGTCGCGGAATCCCTCCGGGAGGAGCCGGCGCCCGATCCCGCTGAGCGGCGGCCGTGAGTCGGCCGTGAACGCACTGTGCGCGAAGCTCAGGAAAAGCTCAGATCAATCATGTTGTTCCGGTGCCGTGGGAGCGGTCGGCCGTGACATACTTCGTACGCGCTCCGCATCCCCCGTCGGAGCGACGGACCGACGCCGGGCAGCTCCCCCCGTGGCTGCTCGGCGTCGCCTTTGTGTGCGGGTTCTTTGCGAGACGAAGCTGTGAGTGACGAGACGCCGATCTGTTCCGCCAAGGGCTGCCGTGTCGACGCGGTGTGGGTGTTGGCGTGGAACAACCCGAAGATCCATACGCCGGAGCGGCGCAAGACGTGGCTCGCGTGCGAGGAGCACAGGGAGCACTTGTCGCAGTTCCTGGGGGTTCGGGGGTTCCTGAAGGATGTCGTTGCCTTGAAGGAGTGGGAGGAGCGGGGCGTCTGAGGCCGTGGTTCGACTGCGGGCCGGATGTGGTTGCCGGTGCCCACGCGGCGGAGCCTCTGTCGACAGAGCCCCACGCCCCTTTCGGGGCGTTTCTCTAGCCCCCGATTGCAGACATCGGGCGGTCGGGCTGCACGAAGCTCGGGTCGTCCAAGCCTGCGCCCGCCTTCTTGCCCCACATCGCCAGGCGCCAGATGCGGGCAATCTCCTCGTCGGGGGCGCCGGAGCGCAGGGCCGCTCGCAGGTCGGTCTCCTCGCGCGCGAAGAGGCAGGTGCGGACCTGGCCGTCGGCGGTGAGGCGGGTGCGGTCGCAGGCGGCGCAGAACGGGCGGGTGACGGAGGCGATGACGCCGACGCGGTGCGGGCCGCCGTCCACCAGCCAGCGTTCGGCCGGGGCCGAGCCCCGTTCGTCCCGGGCCTCGGGGGTGAGGTCGAAGCGGGTGCGCAGGGAGGCCAGGATGTCGCCTGCCGTGACCATGCCCTCGCGCTTCCAGCCGTGTTGCGCGTCCAGGGGCATCTGCTCGATGAAGCGGAGCTCGTAGTCGTTCTCGACGGCCCAGGCCAGCAGGTCCGGGGCTTCGTCCGCGTTCAGGCCCGGCATCAGGACCGAGTTGACCTTCACCGGGGTCAGGCCTGCCTCACGGGCGGCTTCGAGGCCTTCGAGGACGTCCTTGTGGCGGTCCCGGCGGGTGAGGGACTTGAAGACGTCCTGACGCAAGGTGTCGAGGGAGACGTTGACCCGGTCCAGGCCCGCCGCCTTCAGTGCCGTGGCGGTGCGGCGCAGGCCGATGCCGTTCGTCGTCAGGGACATCTGGGGGCGGGGGGTCAGGGCCGCGACGCGCTCGACGATGCCGACCAGACCTGGGCGCAGCAGAGGCTCGCCGCCGGTGAAGCGGACTTCCTCGATGCCGAGCGTGGAGACCGCTATGTCGATCAGGCGGACGATCTCGTCGTCCGTGAGGAGGTCGGGCTTGGCCAGCCACTGCAGGCCCTCTTCGGGCATGCAGTACGTACAGCGCAGGTTGCACCGGTCGGTCAGCGAGACCCTCAGGTCGGTGGCCACGCGGCCGTAGGTGTCGATGAGCACGTGGGCCCCCTCCCTCGTGGTGGATCGCATTGCTTTCCCGTCACATGCGAGCCTACGTGACGCCACTGACAACAACAGAGCCCGATCCCACGAGGCAGGACGCGGCCGCGTCGTAGAGATCTGCGACGCGGCCGCGGAGGGGGCGTGTTCGGTGGGTGCTCAGTGGGCTCCGGTGCCGGTCAGGGAGCGGACCTCCAGCTCGGCGTACTTGTCCTTGTCGGGCTCCTCCTTCGACAGGAGGGTGCCGACGATGCCCAGCAGGAAGCCGACCGGGATCGAGATGAGGCCGGGGTTCTCCAGCGGGAACCAGTGGAAGTCGACGTCCGGGAACATCGAGGTGGGCTTGCCGGAGACGACGGGCGAGAACAGCACCAGGCCGACTGCGGTCGTCAGGCCGCCGTAGATCGACCACAGGGCTCCGGAGGTGGTGAACCGCTTCCAGAAGAGGCTGTAGAGGATCGTGGGCAGGTTGGCGGAGGCGGCGACCGCGAAGGCGAGGGCGACCAGTCCGGCCACGTTCAGATCGCGGGCGAGGGCGCCCAGGAGGATGGAGACGGCGCCGATGCCGACCGTGGCGTAGCGGGCCGCGGTCATCTCCTGCTTCTCGGAGGCCTGGCCCCTCTTGATGACGTTGGCGTAGATGTCGTGGGCGAAGGACGAGGACGAGGCCAGGGTGAGGCCCGCGACGACCGCGAGGATCGTGGCGAAGGCGACCGCCGAGATGGTGGCCAGCAGGATCGCGCCCCAGTTGGAGTCGACGCCGCCGAGATGGAGGGCGAGCAGGGGGGCGGCCGTGTTGCCGGCCTTGTTGGACGCGATGATCTCGTCCGGCTTGATCAGGGCGGCGGCGCCGAAGCCGAGGGCGAGGGTCATCAGGTAGAAGGCGCCGATCAGGCCGATGGCCCAGATGACCGACTTACGGGCGGCCTTGGCGGTGGGCACGGTGTAGAAGCGGATCAGGATGTGCGGCAGGCCGGCGGTGCCCAGGACCAGGGCGATGCCGAGGGAGATGAAGTCCAGCTTGGTGGTGCCCGTGGCGCCGTACTTCAGGCCGGGCTCCAGGAAGGCCGCGCCCTTTCCGCTGTTGTCGGCGGCCGAGCCGAGCAGGTCGGAGACGTTGAAGTCGAACTTCAGCAGGACCAGGAAGGTGAGCAGCAGGGCGCCCGCGATGAGCAGGACCGCCTTGACCATCTGGACCCAGGTGGTGCCCTTCATGCCGCCGATCGTCACGTAGACGATCATCAGGACGCCGACCAGGGCGACGATGCCGATCTTGCCGCCGTCGCTGGTGATGCCGAGGAGGAGCGAGACCAGGACGCCCGCGCCCGCCATCTGGGCCAGCAGGTAGAAGATCGAGACGACGATGGTGGAGGTGCCGGCGGCCGTGCGGACCGGGCGCTGACGCATGCGGTACGCCAGGACGTCGCCCATGGTGTAGCGGCCGGAGTTGCGCAGCGGCTCGGCGACCAGGAGCAGGGCGACCAGCCAGGCGACCAGGAAGCCGATGGAGTACAGGAAGCCGTCGTAGCCGAAGAGGGCGATGGCGCCCGCGATGCCGAGGAAGGACGCGGCGGACATGTAGTCGCCGGAGACGGCGAGGCCGTTCTGGAAGCCGGTGAACTGGCGGCCGCCGGCGTAGAAGTCGGCGGCGTCCTTGGTCTGGCGGCCGGCCCAGACGGTGATGACGAGGGTCGCGGCGACGAACACCGAGAACAAGATGATGATCAGCGTGCGGTGCTCGCCGGCCTCACCGGCGGCGAGCAGGGTGGTGTGCTGTGCGGGGCTCATGCGCCGCCCTCCATCCGGGACTTGATGGCCTCGGCCTTGGGGTCGAACCGTGCGGCGGCGGTCCGCGCGTACCACCAGGCGATGAGGAACGTGGTGAGGAACTGGGCGAGGCCCAGGGTCATGGCCACGTTGAAGTTGCCGAAGAGCTTGGTGCCCATGAAATCGCCCGCGTAGTTGGACAGCAGGACGTACAGCAGGTACCAGGCGATGAAGGCGACGGTCAGCGGGAACGCGAAGTTGCGGTAGGAGCTGCGCAGTTCACCGAATTCCGCGCTCTCCTGCACCGCGACGAACTCCTCGCTGGAGGGGAGTTGGGGGGAGGCTTTCGAGGGGGGCGGTGTCTCGGTGGCCACGGAGTCTCCTCGTGTTGCGGGTGACGGATCGGGCGGGGGCTCGATCGTGCACGGGCTCCCTGCACAAGGGCACGGCGGCGCGCTAGGGCCGGTTCAACTCGATCGGGTTCTTTCGATCGGGTTCTTTCGGAAGTCGTCGCCAAAGGTCATTGCTGGCCAGCGAGTCGGGGAGATAGCTTCGGGCGAGTACCACCCGTCATGTACCTGTCCAAGCAGCACCTGCGCTTGGACAGGTCCCGTTTCCGGATGATGTGGAGACCCCATGGCTCATCTGCCTTCCAGACGCCGCCTCGCTCTCGCGGTGCCCGTCGTGCTGTCGCTGACCGCCTCCCTCGGCTTCCTTCCGACGGCGGCCTCCGCGGCCCCTGCCACGACCTCCACCACCCAGACGGCCGACGCCGGAACCCTGGCGTACGTCGTCAACACGAAGGTGGACCACCGCACGATCGAGTCGGTGAAGAAGGCGATCGCCGCGGCCGACGGCACCGTCGTCGCGACGTACGACAAGATCGGCGTGATCGTCGTGCACTCGGCGAACCCCGACTTCGGCGCGCGGATACGCGCGGTGCGCGGCGTGCAGTCGGCGGGTGCGACCCGTACCGCGCCGCTGAGCGCCGCCGGGACCACCGACGAGGGCGCGGCGCAGGTCCTGTCGAAGGCGGAGGCCGCGAAGATCGAGAAGGCCTCCGACGCGGCGGGCCAGAGCGAGCCGCTCGAGGCCGACCAGTGGGACCTGCGGGCGATCGGTGCCGACAAGGCCGCCGGGATCAACCCGGGCAGCAAGAAGGTGACGGTCGCCGTCATCGACACCGGCGTGGACGACACCCACCCGGACCTCGCGCCGAACTTCTCCGCGTCCCAGTCGGCGAACTGCGTCGGTGGTGTCGCGGACACCAGCGAGGGCGCCTGGCGTCCGTACACCGCCGAGGACTACCACGGCACCCACGTCGCCGGTGAGATCGCCGCGGCCCGCAACGGCATCGGTGTGGCGGGCGTCGCGCCCGGCGTGAAGGTCGCCGGCATCAAGGTGAGCGACCCCAAGGACGGCCTCTTCTACCCGGAGAACGTCGTCTGCGCCTTCGTGTTCGCCGCCGACCACGGCGTCGAGGTCACGAACAACAGCTACTACGTCGACCCGTGGCTGTACAACTGCATGGACGACCCCGACCAGAAGGCCATCGTCGACGCGGTCAACAGGGCCCAGCTGTACGCCCAGAAGAAGGGCACGCTCAACGTCGCCTCGGCGGGCAACTCCAACCACGACCTGGACTCCGACGCCCTGGAAGACGCCAGCAGCCCCGACGACTCCACGCCGGTGACGCGGACGGTCGACCCGCACGAGTGCTTCGACGTGCCGACCCAGCTGCCGGGCGTCGTCACGGTGAGCGCCACGGGTGTCAAGGGCACCAAGTCGTACTACTCCAGCTACGGTCTGGGCGTCGTCGACGTCGCGGCTCCGGGCGGCGACAAGTACCAGATCCCCGACACCCCGTCGGCCAACGGGCGCATCCTGTCGACGCTGCCGAACAACACGTACGGCTTCCTTCAGGGCACCTCGATGGCGTCCCCGCACGTCGCCGGTGTGGCCGCGCTGCTGAAGTCGACGCACCCGTGGGCGACCCCGGCCCAGTTGCAGGCGCTGCTCAAGCTGCAGGCCGACAGCACGGCCTGCCCGGCCGAGCCGTACGACGGCAACGGTGACGGCGTCGTGGACGCGACGTGCGTGGGCGGCAAGCGCGTCAACGGCTTCTTCGGCTTCGGTGTCGTCAACGCGCTGAAGGCCGTGAAGAAGTAGGCCCACACAGGCCCACATAGGCCCTGTACATATATTGATTCAGTCAATACTGCATAGTGCAGTCATGACTGATATCAAGTTGACCTGGTCTGCGTTGGGCGGCGATCCCGCTCTTCTCCCGCGGGTGTCGACCGTGGTGCGGGAAGGCGCTCTCCAGGGGCGCCTTCCCGTGCGGGAGCTGGCGCGGGCCTGTGTGGGCGCATGTGCTCTGGCCGGCGCCGAGCTGGGGGCGCGTCGGGCCGGACTCGCGGAAGTGCCCGGGGTGCGGGTGGACGACGGGGCGGTGGCCACCGCGTTCACCAGCGAGCGCCAGGTGCTGGTCGACGGGCGGGCGCCGGTCGCCTTCGCCCCGCTGTCACGGTTCTGGCGCACGGCCGACGGATGGGTGCGCACCCACGCCAACTACCGCCACCATCGCGCGCGGCTGCTGAAGGCCCTGGACCTGCCCGCGAACCCCGAGGACACCGCCCCGGCCGCCGTGGCGGCGGCGCTCGCCGAGCGCTCCGCCCTGAGCGTGGAGGACGCGGTGTACGCCGCCGGGGGCCTGGCTGTCGCCTTGCGCACACCCGGGCAATGGGCCGCTCACGAACAGGCGGCCGCGGTCGCCGCTCGCCCCCTGGTCGAGCGGGGCCGACTGGACGGGGCACGCGCGCGTGCGTTCACGCCACTGGACGGCACCCCCCTGTTCCCCGCAGCCGGGCTGCGCGTCCTGGACCTGACCCGGGTCCTCGCCGGGCCGGTCGCCACCCGCACCCTCGCGCTGCTGGGCGCGGACGTCCTGCGCCTCGACGCACCCCACCTGCCCGAGCTTCCCGACCTGCACGCCGACACGGACTTCGGCAAGCGCTCGGCGCTGCTGGACCTGGTGGCGGACCGGCGCGCCTTCGAGGAGTTGCTCGCGGCGGCGGACGTCGTGGTCACGGGTTACCGGCCGGGCGCCCTGGACCGCTTCGGCCTCTCCCCCGAGGCACTGGCCGAACGCCGGCCCGGGCTGGTCGTGGCGCAGGTGTCCGCGTGGGGCGCGTACGGGCCGTGGGGCGGGCGGCGCGGCTTCGACAGCCTGGTGCAGGCGGCCACCGGCATCGCGACCGTCGAGGGCTCGGCCGAGCGGCCCGGCGCGCTGCCCGCGCAGGCCCTCGACCACGGCACCGGCTACCTGCTGGCGGCGGCCGTGCTGCGGGCACTGACCGAGCAGTCGTACGACGGCGGCAGCCGGTACGTGCGGCTGGCGCTGGCACGGACGGCGGCATGGCTGACCGAGGGTGCCGGCGGGGGGCGACGCGTCGGGGTGGGCGAAGGGGACGACGTCGGGGCGGACGAAGGGGACGGCGTCCGGATGGGCGAAAGGGAGGGCAAAGGGATCACCAAGGAGGAGGAACGGGCGGTGAGCGGCGAGATGCCCGGCGAGGCCTACGGGAGCCCGTCGCCCTGGCTCGCGGAGACCGACAGCGGTATCGGGCGGCTGCGGTACGCCCTTCCGGCGGTGTCGTTCGACGGTTGCCCCGGCGACTGGACGCGCCCGCCGGGGGCCTGGGGGGCCGATCCGGCGTGCTGGCTCTGAGCCGCCGACGATTCACTCCCAGGTGGGTGCCGCGCCCTCCGGTCGTTTCAGGCCGACTTGCCCAGTTTTGTCGGCCATGGTGAAGATCCTGCCATGGCCCTCATACGACCGACCGAAGCAACCGACTCCGCACGCCGTACCGGCCCAGGCCGGGCCGTGGCGCTGCTCGTCCTGGTGGGGCTCGGGGCGCTGATCCCCCTGCTCGGCCCGTCCGTCGCCGCGCATGGCACCGGGGAGTCCGCTGCCGCGGACTCCGGCGCGGTCGCGCTGTTGCGGGCGGTGCTGTTCGCGGCGTTGTGCGTCCAGGTGGGCGAGCTGTTCGTGAGCGGACTCGTCCGACGGCTGCCCGCCGCCCAGTCCGGTCGGCCGGGCAGCTGGGCGCCGTACGCGGCCGTCGTGGGGTTCGCCGCCGCGGCGGCGGCCGGAGAGCTTGCGCCGCACGGCCACGGCTCGCGGGGCGGGGTCCTCGCGCTGCTGGAGGCGATCGCGTTCGCCGTGGCCGGGCTGTGCGCGCTCTCGCCCCGGCCGGACCGTCAGGCGTGGCCGCTCGCGGCGGTCGTCCTGGCGGAGGCGCTGCGCGCGCATCCGCCGACCGAGCACACGCCGCTGATCGGCTCCGGACTGACGGTCGTGCACCTGACGTGCTCGGCGCTGTGGGCCGGCGGACTGCTGACCGTGCTCCGCACGCTGCGGCAATGGGGCGGCGCCGAGGCGGGGTCCGCGCTGCTCGGGCTCTACGCGCGCGTGGCGGCCGTCCTGTTCGCCGGGGTCACCGCCACCGGGCTGTGCAGCTCGCTGCGCCGGATGCCGTCGCCGACGGTGCTCGACCAGCTGACGACGACGGCGTACGGGCGCGTGCTGCTCGCCAAGGTGCTCCTCGTCGGCGCGGTCGCCCTGCTCGCCCTGTGGGCGCGGACCCGGCTGCGCCGGGCCCCCGACCCGCTGGCCGCCTGCTTCCCCGCGCGCGTGGAGATCGCCACGCTGGGTGTGGTGGTCGCGGTGTCGGGGTTGTTGACGGCGTTGCCGCTGCCCATCAAGGGTTGACGTCCGATGATCGTCAGGGATGGACCGTCAACAGTCGACGCTCGCCTGTTGAGGTTGAGTGTCGGTTGGTCGCCATGAACGGCGCGACGACGAGTCACCGCGCCCGAGCGTCGTCACGTCGGAGCCTGTCTCCTCGACCACGCCGAGGAACTCGTGCCCGATCCTCCCCCAGTGCCTCAAGGGCCTGGGGAGACCTCCGGCCCGGGCTGCCGGGCCGCCTCGCCGCGGTACGCCCACAGGTCGCTGCCGCAGATGCGGGCGCGCAGCACCCGGACCACGGCGTCCGTGGGCAGCCGCACCACGGGCTCGGATACGTCCTCCACGCGGATGTCGAAGGGGGCGTGGATGGTGGTGGCGCGCGCACCAGGGTCCTTCTCGTCTCTGGTGTACGTGCGCTCAGGGGGTGGTCGAGCGCACTTCACGGTGCGACGTCGCCGTCGCGCGTCGCTCGCCGAGGGCGCCGAGGGTGCCGTGGACCAGAAGGAACTGTGCCACGAGGTACGTGAGCATGATCCACAGGTCGGGGCGCGGGGGCTGCGGCCAGTCGGCGACGCCGGTCGCGATGAGGGTGTCGGAGAGCAGGAACAGCAAGCCGCCGGCGCCGGCCACCGGGCCGAGCCGGGTGGTGGCGGAGTAGGCCATGGCCGTGAGCAGGGTGCTGTAGACGGCGACGGGGAGGCGCAGGTCCGCGGGGAGGCCGGGCCACAGCAGGGCGACGGTGGCGATCAGGGCGGTGCCGTAGCAGGGGGCGAGGAGGACGGCACGCGCGCGTGGGCGGTGGGTGCGCGCGAACAGCACCAGGTAGCAGACATGTCCGGCGGCGAAGGAGGCCATGCCGGCGAGGAAGGCGGGGTCGGCTTCGGAGAGCAGCAGGACGTCACCGCCCCAGCCGCAGAGGAGGGCGGCGACGAGCGGCCGGGGCGCGCCGCGCAGGGCGGCCCAGGCGGCGAGGAGGGGCATCAGAAGGGGCTTGGCCACCGTGTGTCCGGTGTCGAGGCCGACCGCGAGGCTGAACAGGTCGACGGCCGCGGCGAGGGCGAACGCACCGAGGAGGACGCGGGAACGGGTCACGCGGCCGTGGTCTCCTCGACCGGGGTGGCGGTGGTCGAGCGTGTCGGTGCCGGCGTGGGTTGCCAGCCCGGTCCACGGAACACCCGCCCCGTCCGCTCGCGCCAACCGCTCGCCGCCTTCACGTCCTTGACGATCGCGACGTACTCATGAGTGGCCACCTTGATCGGGTTGAACGTGTTGATGTTCTTGGTCAACCCGTAGACGGGCCGGTCGACCTCGGGCACGAACGAACCGAAGAGCCGGTCCCAGACGATGAGGATGCCGCCGAAGTTGCGGTCCAGGTAGCCGCCTTGGGAGGCGTGGTGGACGCGGTGGTGGGAGGGCGTGTTGAACACGAACTCGAACCACCTGGGCAGCCTGTCGATCCGCTCGGTGTGGATCCAGAACTGGTAGACGAGGTTGGCCGAGGAGCAGAACGCGAGCGCGGCCGGGTGGACGCCGAGGGCGACGAGAGGGACGTAGAACGGCCAGACGGTCAGCGTGGTCCAGGGCTGACGCAGAGCGGTGGTGAGGTTGAACTTCTCGCTGGAGTGGTGGACGACATGGCAGGCCCACAGGACGCGGATGACGTGGTGACCGCGGTGGGACCAGTAGTAGAAGAAGTCCTGCGCGAGCAGCATCAGCGGGAGCGTCCACCACAGGACGGGGACGCGCAGGGGCGTGAGTTCGTGGATCGCCGTGTAGATCGCGACGATCGGGATCTTCCAGAGGAAGTCGAAGACGAGACTCCCGAGCCCCATGCCGACGCTGGTCACGGCATCCTTGGCCTCGTATCCGGCCGCTTCCTCGTCGGGATGGATCCGGACGCTGATCATCTCGACCACGGTGAGCAGCACGAAGGCGGGTATCGACCACAGCACGACATCGGGCAGGTTCGGCATGGGGGCACCGTAGAACCGCTGGTGGGCTGCGGCTAGACGTTGTTACCCACAAGTATTTCCGACGGTACGCGCTTGCTTCTTGGCGATCTCCGCCAACCGACACCAAGGACGGACGCGACGTCGCGCCATGATCGCCGGAAACCCTCTCGACGCCGTCGGCGGGCGTGGCCACACTGAAGGATCGTTTTGGCAGTCGGGCAAGGGGATGTCGACGGCAAGGAAGACGTCGCCGGGAGACGGAGTGCACGGCCGGGGCAGCAAGGGCCTGCCCGTCGGCGAACCGCACCGTGGTGCTGTCACCTTCGTGAAGGATCCGGCCCGCGGTGTGCTCGCGCTGCGGCGCAGGTGCGTATGGCTCCGCTGTTCACGGACGGGGCCGGCCGGACGTCGGCGGACCCGCTGACGCCGGCCGGCCCCTCTCCGGCCGTCGACCTGCGCGCTCTCGCACTGCTGCCGGCACCGCCCGCGTTGTGGGGTGAGTTCGTCCCCCGCTCCCCCTCAATTCGTCCCCCGCTCCCCCTCTGAGGGGATCGAGCGCGTCCCGGCGGAGATCCCCCGGGCCCGGCCCGGCTCATTGCCTCGGGCCTTCACCCGGGCGTCGAGGCGCCGACCGCGGACGCCGACACGATCGGCGTGCTGGTCTCCGGTGGCCTGGACTTCCTGGCCGTGCTTCCACGCGTTGCGGGTCGCCCGTGGGCGGTCGGTGTTTCGTAGCGCCGTACCGACAGCCGCGTGGCCGGAAGGAACGCCCCGGAGCGCGTCACGCTTCTCCCCTCCTGACCCTCACCCTCACACCCCCGCCGCCCCCAGCAAAGCCCCCACCGCGTACGTCACCCCCATCGCCAGCGCACCGCCCCCCACATTCCGCAGCACCGCGCGCCCCGGTGCCGCCGCCCCCAGGCGGGCGCTGCTCCAGCCCGTGGCGGACAGGGCCGCCAGGACCGACACGACCGTCACGAGGAGCCGCCAGTCGGGCGGCGGCAGGACGATGGCCAGGAGGGGAAGCAGGGCGCCGGCGGTGAAGGCGAGGAAGCTCGCCCAGGCCGCGTGCCAGGGGTTGGAGAGTTCGTCGGGGTCGATGCCGAGCTCCACGCGCGCGTGGGCCCTCAGGGCGTCCCGTTCCGTGAGCTGGACGGCGGCCTCCCGGGCCACCTCCCGGGACAGGCCCCGTTCCTCCAGCAGCTCGGTCAGCTCCTCCAGTTCGGCCTCCGGCTCCTCGCGCAGTTCCCGCCGCTCCAGTGCGAGAGCGGCCCTCTCGGAGTCCCGTTGCGTCGACACGGAGACGTACTCCCCCGCCGCCATGGACATCGACCCGGCGAGCAGACCGGCGAGGCCGGCCGTCAGCAGCGCCGAGCGGTCGTCCGTCGCGCCGGCCACGCCGACGACGAGGCCCGCGGTGGAGACGATGCCGTCGTTGGCGCCGAGGACGGCGGCGCGCAGCCAGTTCAGCCGGGATCCGAGCGAGCCGTCGTGGGCCTCGACGTGGGTTGGTTCCGTCACAGCAAGGAGGATGGCACCCCTGGGAGGTGGTGGTGTCGTATCGACGCTCCTCGGTGTTCCGGTGCGCGAGACCGGTGCCCCTGGGACCCGGGGGGGGTGCGCGAACCGTGGGCCGCCGCCCCGGAGTTGCCCGGCCGGCGGTCGACGGCCGTACGCACGCGCGTGTGCGCCCCGCGAACTGCCGTACGGACCGAAGGGCTTCCCGCGGCCTTCCCCAGGTTCCGCGTGTCCCCTCTGCGGCTTCTCCGTGCCCCTCTTCGGGGCAGGTGCGACGAGGTGTCAGTGGCGGCCCGTATCCTCAGTGACCATGCTCGAAGACCACACGACGACAGCGTCGTCCCCCACGGAGTGGCCGACCGCGTATCCCCAGGGGTACGCGGTCGTTGACGTGGAGACCACCGGCCTGGCCCGGGACGACCGGATCATCTCCGCCGCCGTCTACCGGCTGGACGCGCGCGGTGAGGTCCAGGACCACTGGTACACGCTGGTCAATCCGGAGCGCGATCCGGGGCCGGTGTGGATACACGGTCTGACGAGCGAGGTGCTGGAGGGCGCGCCCCTCTTCCCGGACGTCGCCGAGGAGTTCGCGGCGCGGCTCGACGGCCGGGTGCTCGTCGCGCACAACGCGGTCTTCGACTGGCAGATGATCGCGCGGGAGTACGCGCGCGCCGAGCGCGAGGCGCCGGTGCGGCAGCGGCTGTGCACCATCGCGCTCTCCAAGGAGCTGGGGCTGCCGCTGCCCAACCACAAGCTGGAGTCGCTGGCGGCCCACTTCGGCGTCGTACAGCAGCGGGCGCATCACGCCCTCGACGACGCGCGCGTGCTCGCGGAGGCGTTCCGGCCGAGTCTGCGGGCCGCGGCGGCGGGCGGGGTCCGGCTCCCGCTGCTCGAGTGCCGACCGCTGACGGAGTGGGCCGACCGGCCCGCGCCCCGGATCGGACAGCAGGCGAGCGGTCCTGGCGGCGGTTACGGCGGCTACAGCAGTTATCGGCCCGGCACTTGGCGGCCGTCCCGCAAGAGGCCCGCCTGCCCGTATCCCAACCCCGGGCGGTACGAGGACGGCAAGAGGCTCAAGCAGGGCATGCGAGTCGCGTTCTCGGGGGACACGTCGGTCGAGCGCGAGCTGCTGGAGGACCGCGCCACAGAGGCGGGGCTGCATGTCGCCACGAGCCTGTCCCGGGTGACCAGTCTGCTGGTCACCAACGACCCCGGCTCGGGCACGTCGAAGGTGGTGAAGGCGCGGCAGTTCGGGACGCCCGTCGTGGACGAGGCCGCCTTCGGGCAACTCCTGCGGGATGTGGAGCCCGCCGACGAGTGACCGTACGTACGGGTGATTGCCGCGCGACTCGCCCGCCGTCCGCTCGCCCGGCCGCGGGCGACGGCTCACCCTGTGGCGCATGGCGAGATGCGAAGTTTGCGGCAATGACTACGGAATGACCTTCGAGGTGCACGCGCAGGGCGCTGTGCACGTGTTCGACTGCTTCTCCTGTGCGATCCACCGCATGGCCCCCATCTGCGAGCACTGCCGGGTCCAGATCATCGGCCAGGGCGTCGAGGTCGAGGGTCACTGGTTCTGCGGCGCGCACTGCGCCCGCGCGGAGGGCAAGGTGGGGATCGTCGACAAGGTGTGAGCCGGCCTCGGAAGCCCCGCGGGCCGACCCCGGAGGGCCCCCTTCCGGTACCCGCCCGAATGCGCCCCACGACCGAGTTGTACGGTCGTGGGGTGTACCGCTTCCTGTTGTCCCGGCAGTGGGTGATCCTCACGCTGGTCGCTCTCCTCCTCATCCCCACGATGATCAGGCTGGGCTTCTGGCAGATGCACCGCTACGACGAGCGCACCGCGCGCAACCAGCTGGTCTCCGACGCGCTGGGCGCGACGCCGGTGCCCGTGGAGCAGCTGACCACTCCGGGGCACACCGTCACCCGCAGCGAGCGGTACCGGAGCGTGACCGCCACGGGCACGTTCGACACCGCGCACGAGGTCGTCGTCAGGCGCAGGGTCAACGCCGACGAGACGGTCGGCTTCCACGTCCTCACCCCGCTCGTCCTGACGGACGGCAAGGTGCTGCTGGTCAACCGGGGCTGGATCCCCGCGGACGGTCCGAGTCAGACCGTGTTCCCCAAGGTCCCCGCGCCGCCGAGCGGCCGGACAACCGTCACGGGGCGGCTGATGCCCGACGAGACGACCGCGGCGAGCGGCATCAAGAACCTCAAGGGGCTGCCGGACCGGCAGGTCATGCTGATCAACAGCGAGCAGGAGGCCCAGCGCCTCGGCGCCCGGGTGCTCGGCGGCTACATCGCGCAGACCGCGCCCGAGCCGAGGGGCGACAGCCCCGAGCTGGTCGGGGCGCCCGGCAGCGAGGACGCGGCCCTGAACTACGCGTACGCCATCCAGTGGTGGCTGTTCTCCGCGGGTGTCCCCGTCGGCTGGGTGGTCCTGGCCCGCCGGGAGGCCCGCGACCGGGCGCAGGCGGCGGCGAAGGAGACGGAGCAGGCCGAGCCGGCGGTGGTGTAGCCGGGGCCGCTGCCCTCCCCGCCGACACCGGCCAGGCCACCCCGCCAACACCCCAGGCCGCGCCGCCGACACCGGCCAGGCCACCCCGCCGACACCCCGGGCCGCGCCGCCGACACCGGCCAGGCCACCCCGCCAACACCCCAGGCCGCGCCGCCGACACCGGCCGGGCCACCCCGCCGACACCCCAGGCCGCGCCGCCCGGCCGACCGACACGCAGCCCCGCCGACCGACCTTGCGGTCCCCTGCCTCCGGCCGGGTCGGGGCGCTTGCCCGCGCAGGCCGCGGCGGGGGTCTGGTGACCAGGCATCAGCAGCAGCGGGACTGCGGATGCTCCTCCCTGTGCAGTGCCCGCAGCACCTGGTACTCCCGTCTGTTCGGCACCGGAGCGAGCGGGTGGTGGCGTCGGTGCCGCTCGCAGTAGCGGTCGTACTCCGCCTCCCCGGTCAGCTCCCGCAGATACCAGCGCACCGCCCGCGCCCAGCGCACGGCGGCCCTCACGACCGGGACTCCACCAGGGGCTCCGTCGGCCGCGTCGGCACGTCGATGCGGGACTCGACGTACGGCGCCTCGGTCGTCGGGAGCGGAACCGGGGACCGTACGGCCCTGACGCACACCACCGCCGCGTTCACGATCACCACGGCGACCAGCAGCAGGAACACGGCGATCAGCACGCCGTCCACGGTGGAGTTGGTGACGACCGTGTGCATGTCGGCCGCCGACTTCGCGGGTGCGAGCACCTGACCGGCGTCGAGGGCGTCGGCGTAGCGCGCGCGTTGGGCGAAGAAGCCGATCCTGGGGTCGTCGGAGAAGATCTTCTGCCAGCCGGCGGTGAAGGTGACCGCCACCACCCAGGCCAGCGGGAGGCCGGTCACCCAGGCCCAGCGCAGTCGCCCGGACTTGATCAGCACCGTCGTGCAGACGGTCAGGGCGATGGCGGCCAGCAACTGGTTGGCGATACCGAAGAGCGGGAAGAGCTGGTTGATCCCGCCCAGCGGGTCGGTGGCGCCGCTGTACAGGAAGTAGCCCCAGGCGGCGACGACCAGGCCGCTGCACAGCCAGATGCCGGGCTTCCAGTTGACCCGGCCGACCGGCTTCCAGAGGTTGCCGAGCATGTCCTGGAGCATGAAGCGGCCGACACGGGTGCCCGCGTCCACCGTGGTCAGGATGAACAGCGCCTCGAACATGATGGCGAAGTGGTACCAGAAGGCCTTCATCGCGGTGCCGCCGAAGATGCCGGAGAAGATCTCCGACATGCCGACGGCGAGGGTCGGGGCGCCGCCGGAGCGGGCGATCAGGGTCTGCTCCTCGACCGCCTTCGCGGCGTGCGTCAACTGGTCGGGCGTGATGGTGAAGCCGAGGCCGGCCACCGCGTGGGACGCCGACTCGGCCGTCGTGCCCAGCAGTCCGGCCGGCGCGTTCATCGCGTAGTACAGGCCCGGCTCCAGGGTGGCCGCGGCGATCAGCGCCATGATCGCGACGAAGGACTCCATCAGCATCGCGCCGTAGCCGATGAGCCGGACCTGGGACTCCTTCTCGATCAGCTTGGGGGTCGTCCCGGAGGCGACGAGCGCGTGGAAGCCGGAGAGCGCGCCGCACGCGATGGTGATGAAGAGGAAGGGGAAGAGGGAGCCGGCGAAGACCGGGCCCTTGCCCGACGACGCGAAGTCGCTCACCGCGTCCGCCCTGAGCACGGGCGCGGCGACGACCACGCCGACCGCCAGCAGCGCGATCGTGCCGATCTTCATGAAGGTGGAGAGGTAGTCGCGCGGGGCGAGGAGCATCCACACGGGCAGGACCGAGGCCACGAAGCCGTAGCCGATCAGGCAGAAGACGAGGGTCGTGGGGCTGAGGGTGAAGGTGTCGGCCAGTGAGGAGTTCTGCACCCAGCTGCCGCCGACGATCGCGAGCAGCAGCAGGGCCACGCCGATGAAGCTCGTCTCGACGACCCGGCCCGGGCGGATGCGGTGCAGCCAGAAGCCCATGAACAGGGCGATGGGGACGGTCATGGCGACCGAGAAGGTCCCCCACGGGGAGTGGGCCAGGGCGTTGACGACGACCAGCGCCAGCACGCCCAACAGGATGATCATGATGGCGAGGACGGCGACGAGGGCGGCGGCCCCGCCCGCGCGGCCGATCTCGTCGCGGGCCAGCTGCCCGAGCGACCTGCCGTCCCGGCGCATCGACAGGAACAGCACCACCATGTCCTGCACGGCGCCGGCGAAGATCACCCCGGCGACGATCCACAGGGTGCCGGGCAGGTAGCCCATCTGGGCCGCGAGCACGGGTCCCACCAGCGGTCCCGCGCCGGCGATCGCCGCGAAGTGGTGGCCGAGCAGCACACGGCGGTCGGTGGGCTGGAAGTCGACCCCGTCCTCGAGGCGTTCGGCGGGGGTGGCCCGGCTGTCGTCCGGCCGCAGTACCCGGCGGACGATGAAGCGGGAGTAGAAACGGTAGGCGATCGCATACGAGCCCAGGGCCGCGACCACCAGCCAGACCGCCGAGATCCGCTCGCCGCGGGCCAGGGCGAGGACGCCCCAGGCGACGGCGCCGAGCAGGGCGACAGCGGTCCACAACAGGAAGGACCTTGGTGATATACGCGACTTTTCCGGCCCCGGCAGACCGGTTTCGGGCAGGGTGGACGTAGGCATGGCGGCTCCTGGCCTGGGCGGTGCGGCACACCTCGTGACACGAGGTGCCTGGAGATCGGCGACGGGCGGCTCTCCCGTTCGGCGTCGGTCTGTGCAAGAGTTGCCCGCCCGCCGGAAGTGGTTGACAGCGAATTTCCAGAGGATTTCCCGCCGGTTCTCCGTCAACCGAAACGGCCGTCCGCGCAACTGACCGGTGAGGGCACAGGCACACCAAGGACGGTGACCCATGGCCGACGGCGCCATGACCACGACGTTCCTCGCCGTGATCGGCGGGGCGTCGCTGCTCGCCGTGACCGCGCGACGGCTGCGCCCCAGCGACCGGCTGCCCTCCCTGGAGGGCTGGGCGCTGGCCGACCGCTCCCTCGGCCCCGTGTGGACCTGGCTGCTGCTCGGCGGCACGATCTTCACCGCGTACACCTTCACCGCCGTGCCGGGCCTGGCGTACGGCAACGGCGCGCCCGCGTTCTTCGCGGTGCCGTACACGGTGATCGTCTGCCCGCTCGCCTTCGTGCTGCTGAGCCGGCTGTGGAGCGTGGCCCGCAGAAACGGTTACGTCACGGCCGGCGACTTCGTGCGGGGACGGTACGGGTCACCGCCGCTGGCCCTGGTGGTGGCGCTGACGGGGATCCTCGCGACGATGCCGTATCTGGCGCTGCAACTGCTCGGGATACGGGCCGTGCTGACCGCCGGGGGCGTGTATCCGCGGGGCGCGGCCGGTGACCTGGTGATGGTGGCGCTGTTCGCGGGGCTCGCGGTGGCCACCTACCGGCACGGGCTGCGGGCGCCCGCGGTGATCTCGGCGCTGAAGGCGGTGGCGGTGTTCGTGTCGCTCACCGCCGTGTGCTGGCTGGTGCTGCGGCGGCTCGGCGGGCCCGGGGCGGTGTTCGAGGGCGCCGCGCGGCGGCTCGGCGGGACGGACGTGGCGCACTCCGCGCTGGTCCTCTCCCCCGCCCAGCAGCCCGCGTACGCCACGCTCGCGCTGGGTTCCGCGCTGGCGCTGCTGATGTACCCGCACGTGCTCACGGCCGGGTTCGCCGCCGACGGGCCCCGCACCCTGCGCAAGGTGTCGGCGGCGCTGCCCGTGTGGACGGGACTGCTCGCCCTCTTCGGCTTCCTCGGCGTCGCCGCCCTCGCGGCGGGCGTGCGGGCTCCGGAAGGGGGCGCCGAGGCCGCCGTCCCGATGCTCGTCGACCGGCTGATGCCCGCTCCGCTCGCCGGGCTGGTGTTCGCCGCGATCACCGTGGGCGCGCTGGTCCCGGCCGCCGTGATGTCGATCGCGGCGGCCACCGGCTTCGTGCGGAACGTGTACGTCGAGTACGTGCATCCGACGGCCACGCCCAAGCGGCAGGTGCGCATCGCCAAGGCGGTGTCGCTGACCGCGAAGGTGGGGGCGGTGGCGTTCGTGTTCGGGCTGCGCGACCAGGACGCCGTCAACCTCCAACTGCTGGGCGGGGTGTGGATCCTCCAGGTCTTTCCGGCCGTGGCCGTGGGGCTGTTCACCGGGCGGCTGCATCCGCGCGCGCTGCTCGCCGGGTGGGCGGCCGGTATGGCGGCCGGGACCTTCCTGGTCGTGCGCGAGGGGTTCTCGTCCATCGTCGGCCTCGGGTTCGGACCGCTGGAGGTCTACGCCGGCCTGGTGGCGCTGCTGCTCAACCTGACCGTCGCGGTGGCCGGCACCGCTGTCCTCGAACGACTCGGCGTCCCGCGCGGCGCCGACACCACCGACCTGCCCTCCCGCCTGGCCCTCAGGCGGCGCCCCGAGACGGGAGCGAACCACCCGTGAGACGCAGACACCCGATCCCCGTGCAGGAGCCACCCGTCGAGCCGCTCACCCCCGTGGCGGGCGACCCGGCCGAGCTGGAACGCGAGGCCTCTCTCGCCCGGCTCTTCGAGCTGCACTACTCCTCGATGCTGCGGCTCGCCGTGCTGCTGGGCGCGGACGACCCGGAGAACGTGGTCGCCGAGGCGTACTACCAGATCTACCGCAAGTGGCGGCGGCTGCGGGACGTGGAGGCGGCGGAGGCGTATCTGCGGTCCACCGTCTGCAACCTGACCCGGATGCGGATACGGCACCTCCAGGTCGCCCGCCGGCATGTGGAGAGCCCGCCGGAACTCCCGGAGGAGATCGTGGCCTCCGCGGAGAGCACCGCGCTGCTGCGCGACGACCAGCGCGTCCTGATCGACGCCCTCCAGCAGTTGCCGGCCCGGCAGCGCGAGGCGCTCGTGCTGCGACACTGGCTCGGGCTGAAGGAGAGCGAGATCGCCGCCGCCATGGGCATCTCCTGCGGCTCCGTCAAAACCCACACCTCCCGCGGCCTGGCCGCGCTCACCCAGGCGATGGAGGCCCGGCGATGAACGACACGGACCGCACCGAGCGGGAGCTGCGCGAGGCCCTGGAGGCGCTGGCCGACGGCGTGCGGCCGGCCCCGGACGCCTATCGCACGGCGCGCGGCGAGTGGCTGCGGCGCGAACGCCGGCGGCGACTGGTGCTCGCCGTACTGATCACCGTCGTCTTCGCGCTGGCCACGCTGATCGGCCTGTGGGTGCTGAACCAGGCCCCGTCCCACCCCGGGGTCGTCTTCTCGGGCGCAGGCGACCCGATGAGTCTGTCGTCACCCGCCCGGCCGCACCCCTGATTGCCGTACCGGTCCGCCGGGAACCCGGAACCCCGTGCACCCCCGCATCGAGGACTACGCCCTCATCGGCGACGAACAGACCGCGGCCCTGGTCGGCGTCGACGGTTCCGTCGACTGGCTCTGCCTGCCCCGCTTCGACTCCGGGGCCTGCTTCGCCCGCCTCCTCGGCGGCGAGGAGAACGGCCACTGGCGCATCGCGCCCAAGGGCGTGAAGGGTTCCTGCACACGGCGCGCCTACCGGCCCGACACCCTCGTCCTGGACACCGAGTGGGAGACCGACGAGGGGGCGATCCGGGTCACCGACCTGATGCCCCAGCGCGACCAGGCCCCGGACGTCGTCCGTATCGTCGAGGGGCTGCGCGGCCGGGTCACCGTCCGCAGCACGCTGCGGCTGCGCTTCGACTACGGCTGGGTCGTGCCCTGGATGCGCCGGGTCGACGGGCACCGGGTGGCGATCGCCGGTCCCGACGCCGTCTGGTTCCGCAGCGAGCCGGCCGTGCGCACCTGGGGCGAGGACTTCCGCACGTACTCGGAGTTCACCGTCGCCGAGGGCGAGTCGGTCGCGTTCGTGCTGACCTGGCACCCCTCGCACGAGTCCCGCCCGGCGCTCGTCGACCCGTGGGAGGCGGTGCGTGCCAGCGTCGAGGACTGGCAGGAGTGGGCCGCCCGCTGCCGCTACGACGGACCCCACCGGGACGCCGTCGTCCGCTCCCTGATCACCCTCAAGGCCCTCACCTACTCCCCCACCGGCGGCATCGTCGCCGCGCTCACCACCTCCCTGCCCGAGGAGCTGGGCGGGGTGCGCAACTGGGACTACCGCTACTGCTGGCTGCGCGACTCGACCCTCGCCCTCGGCGCGCTGCTGGCGGCCGGCTACCAGGAGGAGGCCGAGAACTGGCGCAACTGGCTGCTGCGCGCCGTCGCGGGCGATCCGGCGGACCTGCAGATCATGTACGGGCTGGCGGGCGAGCGCCGGCTGCCCGAGAGCGAGCTGCCGTGGCTGTCCGGCTACGCGGGCTCCACGCCCGTCCGCATCGGCAACGGAGCCGTGGACCAGCTGCAACTGGACGTCTACGGCGAGGTGATGGACTCGCTGTCGCTGGCCCGGACCTCCGGCCTGTCGCCCAGGCCGCACATGTGGTCGCTGCAGTGCGCGCTGATGAAGTGGCTGGCCGAGAACTGGCGGCAGCCGGACGAGGGGCTGTGGGAGGTGCGCGGCGGCCGCCGCCAGTTCGTGCACTCCAAGGTGATGGTGTGGGTGGCCGCCGACCGGGCCGTCCGCGCGCTGGAGGAGAACCCCAAGCTGCGCGGCGACCTGGAGGGCTGGCGGGCGCTGCGTGACGAGGTGCACCGGGAGGTGTGCGAGAAGGGCTACGACCCGGAGCGCAACACGTTCACCCAGTTCTACGGTTCGCGCGACCTGGACGCCTCCCTGCTGCTCATCCCGCGCGTCGGCTTCCTGCCTCCGGACGACCCGCGGGTGGTCGGCACCGTCGACGCGATCCGCGAGGGGCTCGGGCACGGCGGCCTGGTGCGCCGCTACAGCACCGACGGCGCGCCCGTCGACGGTCTGCCGGGCGACGAGGGCACCTTCCTCGCCTGCTCGTTCTGGCTCGCGGACGCACTGCACATGACGGGCCGTACGCAGGAGGCACGGGAGCTGTTCGAACGGCTCGTCGGGCTGGCCAACGACGTGGGACTGCTGGCGGAGGAGTACGACCCGGTGACCGGCCGGCACCTCGGCAACTTCCCGCAGGCGTTCAGTCACCTCGGCCTGGTGAACACCGCCCTCGCCCTGTTCGACGGCAAGGGGGCAGGATAGGGGCCATGGATCTTGGACTGAAGGACCGGGTGTACGTCGTCACCGGAGCCACGCGCGGCCTCGGCAACGCCGCCGCGCGCGAGCTCGTCGCGGACGGTGCGAAAGTCGTCCTCACCGGGCGGGACGAGAAGCGCGTCGCCGACGCCGCGGCGGAGCTGGGGCCGAACGCCGTCGGTGTCGCCGTGGAAAACGCCGATCCCGGGGCGGCGGCCCGGCTGATCGCCGTGGCGCGGGACGCCTTCGGCGGGTTCGACGGGGTGCTGGTGAGCGTGGGCGGTCCGCCGCCCGGGTTCGTCGCGGACAACACCGACGAGCAGTGGCAGGCCGCGTTCGAGTCGGTGTTCCTGGGAGCGGTCCGGCTCGCGCGGGCGGCCGCCGCCGAGCTGGAGGCGGGCGGGGTCATCGGGTTCGTGCTGTCGGGGTCGGTGCACGAGCCGATCCCCGGGCTGACGATCTCCAACGGACTGCGGCCGGGGCTGGCCGGGTTCGCGAAGTCGCTCTCCGACGAGTTGGGGCCTCGGGGGATCCGCGTGGTCGGGCTGCTGCCGGCACGTATCGACACGGACCGGGTGCGGGAACTGGACGGGCTGTCGGCCGACCCCGAGGCCACCCGGGCCGCGAACGAGTCCCGCATTCCTCTGCGGCGGTACGGGACTCCGGACGAGTTCGGGCGCACGGCCGCGTTCCTGCTGTCGCCGGCGGCTTCCTATCTGACGGGCGTCATGCTGCCGGTCGACGGCGGGATGCGGCACGGGTTCTGAGAACGCCTGCCGACAACGCTCAACTGACCCTTTCCGCTTTGTGCTTGACGCCCTTCATCCGCACCTCCGCCGGCAACGCCTTCAGGGCCGCCGAGTCCCGCGCGTGGGTCAGGGCCTGCGCCGTCAGTTGGTTCAGGGTCGTCGCCGGGTCCACATGGGGCTCCAGGAGCAGGCGCACGTGTGCCTCGGGAGCCTCCCTCCTGCCCGTCAGATGCACGCGGGCATGGGCGACGCCGTCCATCCGGCCCGCCTCGCCCGCGAGTACGCCCTCCAGGGCGCGGCCCCGCAGCAGGGCGCCCGCGCCGTCGCCCGTGTCGACGAGGACCTCGCCGAGCCGGCGGCGGCGCAGGACCGCGATCAGCCACCACAGGGCGAGCAGGACGAGCAGGGCGAGGACCGCGATGACCGTCGGCCACCACCATGCCTCGTCGCGCCAGCGGGTGCGTTCGGCGGTGGTGAGGAGGCTGTCGTGGGGGCCTTCGTGCAGCCACCAGGACGGCGGTGAGGCGCCCAGGCCCACGGCCAGTACCGCGCCGCCGACGGCGAGCAGCACCAGCCCCACGACTGCGAGAAGCACACGGTTGACGGTGCCGAGCATCGTCCTCACCCCTTCTTCCCGGGTTGGCGCACATGGACCGAGAGCGCGGGCGACCGGGTCAGGCCCAGGCCGTGGATCGCGTCGGTGAGGACGGCTTCCAGGTCGGCGTGTACGTCGTCCAGGTCGCGGAAGTGGGAGACCACACGGACGTCGGCCCTGCGGCGGCCGGTGCGCACCCGTGCCGACTGCACGCCGGCGACCTCCATGGCCCGGTCGCGCAGCACCAGTGCGGCGGCGCCCCGCTGGAGGCCGGCGCGGACGTCGGGGTGGGTGCGGCGCATCGGCAGCACGTCCCTGAGGCCCGGGGTGAGAGCCAGGACGATCAGCCACAGGCCGAGGGCCGCCGCGACCCCGGCGCCGACCAGCACCCAGGTGTCGTCGAGGGGGCGCTCGGCGAGCTGCCGGGCGAGTTCGCGCCGCCAGGCCATGGCGGGCCGGCCGGCGCGGACCGCGGTGACGTCGTAGAGGAAGGCCCCCGCGACGACCAGCAGCAGCACCGCGACGACGGTGGCCGGGACGCGACGCGCCGACCAGAAGCGATGGTTGGCGGGGCCCCCTCCACCACCCGGCGCCTGGTCGGTGTCCTGCGTGGGCTTCTCCAGAACGGGCACCGCGCCGCCCTGCAGGCCTCCGGGCTCGCTCATCGTGTCCTCCCGTGTGCCGCGCCGGGGGCCGATGTCAGGTGCAGCCGTTCCACCTGGACGGCGACCTCCGGAACCTCCATTCCCACCAACGCGCCTACCCGCTCGGTGACATGACGACGCACCTCGTGACAGCGGGCGCCGATGTCGGTGGGGTACTCGAGTTCCAGGTGGACTCTGACGTGCACGGCGTCAACGGGTGTCCCCCCGCTCGAACGAAGTGGAGAGTGGGGGCGGATGACGACGGTGGCGTGCGCGCGCCCGACGTCCGGCGGCAGGGGGCCCACCGCCTCGCGTGCGGCATGCGCGGCGATCTTCGCCACCACCCGGTCGGCGATACGGGTCGCGCCCCGTCGGCCCGGCGGGATGACGGTCGGGCGTCTGTCCGGTGCCTCGCTCCCCTCGCTCGTCATCGTCGTCTTCACCGGCGCCGGTCGTCACGCGTGCGCGTGCGGAAGAAGTCGCCGAGTTCCAGGTCTCCCTCAAGGAACCGGCCGACGACGAACCCGATGGCGCCCAGTGCCGCCACCAGCAGGAAGGCCCCGAACCCGCCGAAGTATCCGGCGAAGCCCAGCGCCATACCGGCGATCATGCCGACCACGGCCATGCTCAACGTGCTCTCCCCTCGGCAGTACTCACTGCCACGTCACTGGATCCGGGGCTCCGGCTCCTCGTCCTCTTCGTCGGGCAGTTTGACGTCGCCCACCGCGATGTTGACCTCGACGACCTCCAGCCCGGTCATTCGCTCCACGGCGTTGATCACGTTCTCCCGCACGGCCTGCGCGACGTCGGCGATGGCCACGCCGTAGTCGACGACGATCTCCAGGTCGAGCGCCGTCTGTACCTCGCCGACCTCGGCCTTCACGCCTCGGGTGACCGACTTCGAGCCGCCGGGCACCCGGTCCCGTACGGCGCCGAAGGTGCGGCTGAGCCCGCTGCCCATCGCGTGGACACCGAGCACGTCCCGGGCCGCGAGGCCCGCGATCTTCTCCACGACCCCGTCGGCGATGGTGGTTCGCCCGCGGGTCGCCGCCGCGCCGCCGCCGCGCCCGGTGGCCTTGCGGGTCTGCAGCGGCTCGGTGCCGCTGTCCGGTGTCTGCGTCCGGTTCTGCTCCGTTGCCTCGGTCATCGCCGTACGTCCTTACGTCCGGTTCGTTCAACGTCCCTTCGACCACGGTAAGCGCGGTTGCCCGACCGCGCCCCAGGGATGCGGCAGGCTGGAGTAATGACGGTGGACGGATGGACAAGCGCGGTACGGCATCAACTGGGCCTCGGCAGGCTCCTCCCCCTGGGCGGGCCGCGCGACGGCGCGTGGATCACGGAGGCGGCGGCGGAGGCGGTGCTGCGGCGGGCGGTGCGGGACGTGGGGGGCGTGCGGCTGGGCGCGCTCCGGCTGGGGCCGGCGGATCCTGAGGGCGGGTCCGAGTCCGTCGTACCGGCTCCGCCGAGTGCGCTGGCGCCGGGGCCGCTGCGGGTGACGGCGGAGTGCGCGGCGACGGCGTCCGAGCCGCTGCCGACCGCGGTGGCCCGTCTGCGGGACGCCTTGGCGGCGGCCGCGACGGAACGGCTCGGGCTGGTGGTGTCGGAGGTGGACCTGCGGGTGACGGAACTGCTCGACGACGAACCGGGAACGGAGCCCGAGCGGTCTGCCGCGCCGGTGCCGGGCGGGCCCGCCCTGGTCGGCGACGAGGCATTCGCCGCGGCGGCGGCGCTGTCCGTGCCGGGGGTGACGGGGACAAGCGGCGTGCTCGGGCGTGCGGTGCGCGTCGAGGAACGGCAGGACGCCTCAGCCGCCCTGCCGCGTCGGCACGCGCGCGTGGAGATCACGGTGAGCGCGGACCGCCGGACCGTGGACGTGGCCCGCGCGGTCCGCGGCACGGTGTCGGAGACACTGCCGGACCACCCGACGGTCGCCGTCCTGGTGACAGCGGTCGACTGAGCAGCCGCCCTCACCGACGCACCCCCCGGTGCGATGCCCGGCCGAAGACCCCTGACCCACCGAAACCGCGCCGCCGCGGGCGACCGGCCGCACACCCCTCGCCACGACCACCCCGATGCCGCGACCGCCCGAGCCCCCTCCCCGACCCATCGCCCGATACACCACCCGGCCGAAGACCCCAGCCCCACCGAAACCGCGCCGCCGCGGTGGTCAGCGGGATCCGCCGCTGTGACCGCGCCAGTACGGCGATCGGCCGAGGACCCCTCGCCGGCACCGTGCCCCTTGGTGACCAGGCGGTCCCCCGCCGAGCCGGGCCGATGCCGCGGTCGGTCACGGCGTCTCGCGTCATCGCGTCATCGCGTCAGACCGTGCCGGTGCGGTGATCAGCCGGGGAGCCTCGCCGGCGCCGGGCCGGTGCGGTGGTGGCCGAAGGTCCCCGGCCGAGGCCGCGCCGGTGCCGTGACCGGCCACGGATCCTCGCCGGCGCCGGGCCGGTGCGGTGGTGGCCGAAGGTCCCCGGCCGAGGCCGCGCCGGTGCCGTGACCGGCCACGGATCCTCGCCGACGCCGGGCCGGTGCGGTGGTGGCCGAAGGTCCCCGGCCGAGGCCGCGCCGGTGCCGTGACCGGCCACGGATCCTCGCCGACGCCGGGCCGGCGCCGGGCCGATGCCGCGGTCGGTCGGCGGCCGGGCGTGTCCGGCCCGGTCGGCGTGGCTGGTGGGTGAGGGTTACTCGCCGATGCCTGCCATGTCCCGCAGGCGGCGGGACTGGGCGGCTCGTTCGGCGGCGCGCTGGTCGTCGTAGGTGCGGTCGCCCGCGCCGCGCAGCAGGGCCTTGGTCTCGATGACGGCCTCGCGGGGTGCGGCCAGGATCGCCGCGGCCAGCTCACGAGTCGTCGTGTCGAGTTCCTCCGCGGGCACGGCGATGTTGGCGAGCCCGAAGCTCACCGCTTCCTCGGCGTGCACGAACCGGCCCGTCAGGCAGATCTCGGCCGCGCGGCCGTAGCCGACCAGCGAGACCAGGGGATGCGTGCCGGTCAGGTCCGGTACCAGGCCGAGGCTGGTCTCCCGCATGGCGAACTGCACGTCGTCGGCGACGACGCGCAGGTCACAGGCGAGAGCCAACTGGAAGCCCGCACCGATCGCGTGGCCCTGGACGGCGGCGATGGACACGAGGTCGCTGCGTCGCCACCAGGTGAAGCCCTCCTGGAACTCGGCGATGGCGGCGTCGAGTTCGGCGTCGCCACTGCGCGCGAGGTCGATGAAGGACGGTTCGCCCTCGATCCCCTCGGGCGTGAACATCTGCCGGTCGAGCCCCGCGGAGAAGGACTTGCCCTCACCGCGCAGCACGACCACACGGACGGAGCCCGGCACCAGCCGTCCGGCTTCGGCGAGTGCCCGCCACATGGCGGGGCTCTGCGCATTGCGCTTGGCCGGGTTGGCCAGCGTCACCGTGGCGAGCGCGTCGTCTACGGTGAGCCGTACGCCGTCCTTGTCGAGCAGGGGAACGAGTTCCTGGTCGGGCGTGGCCATAGGTGCCTCCGATGGGTGCGGTCAGCTGGCGTCAGCTAAGTGACTGCACAGTAACCACCCGGCCGATCGAAGGACCGACCGGGTGGCCACCATCGAAGCCGGTGGGCCGCCCGGGGTCAGGACGAGGCAGCCTTCTTGCCTCGTGTCGCCCCGCCACGCCCACGAAGCGTGACGCCCGACTCGCTGAGCATCCGGTGCACGAAGCCATACGAGCGGCCGGTCTCCTCGGCCAGCGCCCGGATGCTCGCACCGGAGTCGTACTTCTTCTTCAGGTCTGCCGCGAGCTTGTCGCGCGCGGCGCCGGTCACCCGGCTGCCCTTCTTCAGAGTCTCGGCCACCCGTGCCTCCTCCTGGGGAAGTGCGCTCTGGTCCCCTCATGATCACCCCTCCGGGGCGCGATGGCCACCCATTCGGCAAGGTCCGTGCGACAGGGTTTTGACGACAGGAGCGCGTCCCCACAAGTGGAACCTGTGATTCCACTCGGTGGCGTTCGTGGGACCGAACGGGTTGTTGTGCGAAGTAGCAGGTCAGCGACGCACGACGGCCGATCCCCTGTCGACAAAGGGATCGGCCGCGAAATCGATGTAGGACACACCTCGATACGAGGAGATCTCACACAGATGATGGATCACCGATAGGCCGAATGATCCAGACGAATGATCCAACACCGCGGATCACGCATTCGATCAGGCCAGAGCGACCAGATCCGCGTAGTCGGAGCCCCACAGGTCCTCGACACCGTCGGGCAGCAGGATGATCCGCTCGGGCTGCAGCGCCTCCACGGCGCCCTCGTCGTGGGTGACGAGGACGACCGCGCCCTTGTAGGTACGCAGCGCGCCGAGGATCTCCTCACGGCTGGCAGGGTCGAGGTTGTTGGTGGGCTCGTCGAGCAGCAGCACGTTGGCCGAGGAGACCACCAGCGTCGCGAGGGCCAGTCGGGTCTTCTCGCCGCCGGAGAGGACACCGGCCGGCTTGTCGACGTCGTCACCGGAGAACAGGAACGAGCCCAGCACCTTGCGCACCTCGACGAGGTCCAGGTCCGGAGCCGCGGAGCGCATGTTCTCCAGGACCGAGCGCTCGGGGTCCAGGGTCTCGTGCTCCTGGGCGTAGTAGCCGAGCTTGAGCCCGTGCCCGGGGACGACCTCGCCGGTGTCGGGCTTCTCGACCCCGCCCAGCAGCCGCAGCAGGGTCGTCTTGCCGGCGCCGTTCAGGCCCAGGATGACGACCCGGGAGCCCTTGTCGATGGCCAGGTCGACGTCGGTGAAGATCTCCAGCGAGCCGTACGACTTCGACAGGCCCTCGGCCATCAGCGGGGTCTTGCCACAGGGCGCGGGCTCCGGGAAGCGGAGCTTGGCGACCTTGTCGGAGACCCGGACGGCCTCCAGACCGGCGAGGAGCCGGTCGGCGCGCTTGGCCATGTTCTGCGCGGCGACCGTCTTGGTGGCCTTGGCGCGCATCTTGTCGGCCTGCGAGTGCAGCGCGGCGGCCTTCTTCTCGGCGTTCTGCCGCTCACGCTTGCGGCGCTTCTCGTCGGCCTCGCGCTGCTGCTGGTAGAGCTTCCAGCCCATGTTGTAGACGTCGATCTGGGAGCGGTTGGCGTCCAGGTAGAACACCTTGTTGACGACCGTCTCGACCAGGTCGACGTCGTGGCTGATGACGATGAAGCCGCCGCGGTAGGTCTTGAGGTAGTCGCGCAGCCAGACGATCGAGTCGGCGTCGAGGTGGTTCGTCGGCTCGTCGAGGAGCAGGGTGTCCGCGTCGGAGAACAGGATGCGGGCGAGCTCCACGCGGCGACGCTGACCACCGGAGAGCGTGTGCAGGGGCTGGCCGAGGACGCGGTCGGGCAGGTTGAGCGCGGCGGCGATGGTGGCGGCCTCGGCCTCGGCGGAGTACCCGCCCTTGGTGAGGAACTCCGTCTCCTGGCGCTCGTACTGGCGCATCGCCTTGTCGCGGGTGGCGCCGGAGCCGTTCGCGATCCGCTGTTCGTTCTCGCGCATCTTGCGGATCAGGATGTCCAGTCCGCGCGCGGAGAGGATGCGATCGCGGGCCAGGACGTCGAGGTCGCCGGTGCGGGGGTCCTGCGGGAGGTAGCCGACCTCGCCGGAGCGGGTGACCTGGCCGCCGGCGGGGATGCCCTCGCCGGCCAGGACCTTGGTCAGCGTGGTCTTGCCGGCGCCGTTGCGCCCGACCAGGCCGATGCGGTCGCCCTTGGCTACACGGAAGGAGGCGTTCTCGATGAGGATGCGGGCACCGGCGCGCAGCTCGATGCCGGAGGCGGAGATCACGGACAGACTCCTGTGCGGGGTCGTTGGCGGGATGGACGGCTGAGGACGTTCCCGCCGTCTAATGCGCGAGGAGAATGGCCATGGGGCCAGTCTAACGGGACCGTGCAAGCACTTTTTCTGCGTTCGGGTGTTCGATCCACGCGCGCGGGTGTGTGATGCGTCGCCCTCGGCTCCCCGGCTCGAGGCCGTTGTCAGTGGTCGCTGGGAGACTGGACGGCGGTGACATCTTCGGCAGTGATCACAAGGGAGTGATCGGCATGGCAGGCACGAACGGCGGGCGTCCGAGCATCTATCCGACGGTGTTGTACACCGACGCGAAGGCGGCGATCCGGCAGCTCACGGAGGCTCTGGGGTTCACGGAACTGTCCGTGTACGAGGGGGAGGACGGCGCGGTGATGCACGCCGAGCTGGTGCAGGGCAACGGCGCGGTGATGCTCGGCTCGAAGGGCCGCGGCGGTGTCTTCGACACGGCGATGAAGGGCGCGGGCCCGGCCGGGGTGTACGTCGTCGTGGACGATGTCGACGCACACCACCGGCGGGCCGTGGAGCACGGCGCGGAGATCCTGATGCCCCCGACGGACCAGGACTACGGCTCCCGGGACTACATGGCCCGGGACATCGAGGGCAACCTCTGGAGCTTCGGCACCTACGCGCCCGACATACAGGGCTGAGGGTCCGGGGCTCAGCTGCCCCCGGTGTGCACCTGGAAGGCGGCCCGGCGGACGGCCTTGGCCAGCGCCGGGTCGGGGTGTGCGGCGGCGAGCGCCACCAGCACCTGCACGGTGCGCGGGTGTCCCACGGCCCGCACCTCGGTCAGCAGGGCGGGGACGGTCGGCTGCAGCGCGGACTCCAGGTGGCGTACGAGCATCGGCGCCTCCCCGTGGTCGGCGACGGCCGCGGCGGTGTCGACCCACAGCCAGGTGGCCTCCTCCCGGGTGAGGACCTCGTGGGCGTCCTCCGGGTCGATGCCGTCGTGCTCGGCGAGCCAGAGCAGCGCGTACGGCCGCAGCGTCGGCTCGTCGACGACCGCGCGGACGTCGGGCTCGGCGGGGGCGCCGACGACGCGCAGCGCCTCGAAGGCGAGGCCGCGCAGCAGGGCGTCGTCCCCGCGGGCGGCGAGCAGCAGTTCGGTGACGGCGCTGCCGACGGTCCGGGCGGCGAGCCAGGCGCGGTACTCGGCGCGGGCGGCGTTCGGGCGGAGCTGGGCGCAGCCGCGGAGCATGCCCTCGGCCGACTGCTCGATGTTCCCGGCGGGGCTCTGCGCGGCGACGCAGATCTGCTCCAGCTTGACCCAGACCGCCCAGTTGCCCAGCGGGGTGAGCGTGGCCTGTCCGGCACCGTAGGTGAGGGCGCCCACGGAGGCGAGGGCCTGCAGGGCCCAGTCGAGGAGGGGGGCGAGTTCGGCGTCCTGGGCGGGCTCCGCCGGGTCGGCGTCGACGGAGAGGACCGGGGCGACGGGGGTCGCGGGTTCGGAGCCGGCGCCGTAGGGGACCTCGCAGCGCTCGGTGCGCAGTTCGGTGACGCGCTGGCGCAGCAGGTCCAGGAGCTGCTCCACGGGGACGGGCCCGGCGGAAAGCTGGAGGAAGGAGAGCACCTGGGGCATGGCCGAGACGACCTCGGCGACGGCTGCGGGCTCCTGCTCCTCGGGTTCCGGGGAGGCGAGCGACCAGGCGTCGAACAGGGCGACCCAGCCGCGCAGGACGGCGCTGTCGTCGCGGTTCCAGGCCCGCAGCCGCCAGCCGGGGCGGGCGCTGTCGCCGTGCACCTCGACGAGACCGGCGAGGCGGGCGGTGTCCCAGTCGGCGCGCACCTGAGCCATGGTCAGGCCCAAGTCGCTCGCCGCCCGTTCGGCGGTCGCCTCCGAGAGGGTGGCCTTGCCGTCGGTGGTCGCGGCGTCTCGGCCGGGTCCGAGGGCGTTGTCGGCCCAGCGGGCCACGCGGGCCGCGGCGGCCAGTCCGGAGCGCGCCATTCTGGCCAGCTCCGCGGGGGCCGGTGTGCCCTCCGGCGGGCGGGGTGCGGGGCGGCGCGGGCGCCGCTCGTTCACAGCTGAGGGGGCGGCGGCCAGGGGTCGCGGGCGGACGAGTCGAAGCCTGGAGTCGCGCGGGATACGGGACGTCACGGGTGCAGTCTTCCGGTTGACGGTCCGAAAACCCAAACGGAATGTCACGGCGGGCTACGGGACTGGCCAAGGCACGGGGTTCCGCGAGGGATGGGGAGGCGTCTTCAGGCCAGTGGTACGGGCTTAAACGGAACCATCGGGACCGGTCCGGGCGGCTCTGTCACGGGCTCACATGAGCGACCCGGATCGGGAGGTCACGTCAGTTCGGATCAGGGGGTCACATCAGTGGGGTGAGGAAGCGGCGCAGGGCCTCCTCGTAGGCCGCGGGGTCTGCGTTCCACATGGCGCCGTGCGGGGCGTGCGGGACGGTGTGGAGGGCGACGAGGTCGGGGCGGCGGCCGGCGAGGCGGCGGGAGGCGCCCCAGGGGGCGACGGTGTCGTCGGGACCGTGGAGGATCAGGGCCGGGACCTTCAGCCGGGCCGGGTCGGCGGCCGCGTCTCCGTCGTCGCCTTTCCCGGCGTGCAGGCCGGTGCGGCCCTCGGCGGCACGGACGGCGAGCGGCAGCAGGGCGCCGGGGGTGTGCCGGGCGGCGGCCAGGGCGCGCAGGGTCGTCCGCCAGTCGAGGACCGGCGAGTCCAGCACCAGCCCCGAGACGAGGTCGCGCAGCCCCGAGTCGGCGGCGGCGCGCAGGGCCATGGTGGCGCCGGTGGACCAGCCGAGCAGGACGACGCGTTCGGCGCCGTGGCGCACGGCGTACCGCATCGCCGCGTCCACGTCGCGCCACTCGGTCGCCCCGAGGTGGTTCAGGCCGTCCGGGGAGCGTGGTGCGCCCAGGTCGCCGCGGTAGGCGAGGGAGAGCACGGGGAAGCGGCGGCGGTGCAGGAAGCCCATGAGGTTCAGGGCGTGTTCCCGGGTCGTGCCCAGGCCGTGCACGGCGATCACCCAGGTGCGGCGGGCGCCGGGGACGAACCAGGCGGGGAGGTTGCCCAACTCGCCGGGGACGTCGACGTCGGCGTGGTCGAGACCGAGGGCGCTGCCGGGGTTGCCGACGTACAGGTTCGGCGTGAGCCAGACCGCGTCGCCGGCGTTCAGCGTGCCGTGGGTGACGCGTTCCAGACGGCGTACGACGGTGTCGGCGGTGTGCGGGGCGGCGGGCAGGACGGCGCCGACGACCGCGTGGGATCCGTTGCCGGAGAGCCCGTGGGTGCCGGGGCGCAGGGCGGCCAGGTCGCGGGTGAGGGTGACCTGGCCGGCGGCCGTGCCGTGCACGGTGAGCCGGGGTTCGGTCGGCAGGGGCCGGCCGGGCGGCGCTTTCAGCGCGGCGTCGCTGGCCAACCGGCCGACGGCGACACTGGCGGCGCCGGCGGCCAGGGCTGCGGTGACGGCGGCGGCCGTCGCTTTGACAGTGCGCACCCGTCCAGTGTCCTGGCCATCCTTCCGACCGGCCAGTGCTGCGGTCGGTCGGGTGATGTGCGGCGGCGCGTGGTGGTGGAGCGCGTGACGGCGAAGAGCGTGACGGCGAAGAGCGTGGTGGTGGAGAGGCGGTGCTCACCCGCGGTGGGACGGAGGGTTGTGCCCGGCCCTCCGTTGCCCGTACCCCCGTAGCCGCTCCCCCGCCTCCGCGACCTGTTCCTCCGTCAGGAGGGTGGGATTCCGGCCGGGCAGCGACGAGGCCGTCAGCCACAGCCGGCACATCCACTCCAGTTGGGCCGTGCGGTCGTAGGCCTGGTCGAGAGTGGTGCCGTAGGTGAGGGTGCCGTGGTTCTGGAGGAGGCAGCCGGTGCGGTCGGCGAGGGCCAGGAGCATGTTCTCGGCCAACTCCTCGGTGCCGTACGTCGCATAGGGGGCAACCCGGACGGCGCCGCCGAGCGCGCACGCCATGTAGTGGACGTGGGGAAGCTCGCCGACGAGGGTCGAGACGGCCGTGGCGTGCACGGCGTGGGTGTGGACGACCGCACCGGCGTCGGTGCCGCGGTAGACGGCGAGATGCATGGGCAGTTCGCTCGTCGGGACCAGGGTGCCGAGGACCTGCCGGCCGGCGAGGTCGACGCCGGTGACGTCGTGCGGGGTGAGCCGGTCGTAGGGCACGCCCGACGGTGTGACCAGCACGGTGTCGCCGACGCGCACGGAGACGTTGCCGGAGGTGCCGACGACCAGCCCGTCGGTCACGGTGCGGCGGGCCGTCGTCACGAGCGTCTCCCAGGCCCGCGCCTCCTCGGGGACCACGCCCCTCCTTCGCGGCTCCGCCCCGCCCGGTACGCCGTCCCGGGAGTCCCGGATGTCCCCCTGCTCGCGTCGCTGCTCAGCCATGCCGCCGATCCTGCCAGGGGCGCCCGGGGACCGCCGCCGCGCCCGGGTACTGCAGGACGGAATCCGAACCCAAGAAAGCCCGCATAGAGGCACATATCACTCGAACATAACCGACTTGAGGTGATTGGCCGGACATCAACCGACATTCACCGATCCCTGTGGATCCCCCCTAACCTCCGGGTGGTTTTCGTGCACGCCGCCATTTCCGGGGGGAACCTCTGCACGGGCGGCAGCGACGCCTTCTCCGCGGATCACGCCCTGTGGATCGCCCGTCACGGGTCGGCCGACGCGGGCGCCCTGCCGGCCGGTTGGTCGGCGTGGACCTTCTGGCAGTACGCCAACAACGGCGGCCTGCCGGGTGACCAGAATCTCTTCAACGGCTCCCCGGCACAGCTGGAGCGATTCGCCAAGTAGGAGTAGCCGTACAGACACCCCGACGCCCACCCCAGTTCACCTTCCGTTCATCCAGGTTGCCTACGGTCAACCGGCCAATGACTTCGAACGATTGCCTGGGTAAATGGAAAACTTCTCGCTGATCCTCGCGATTGTGGTCGTAACCGCACTCGCGTTCGATTTCACGAACGGTTTTCACGACACCGCCAACGCGATGGCCACGACCATCTCGACCGGTGCGCTCAAGCCCAAGGTCGCGGTGGCCATGTCCGCCGCGCTCAACCTTGTGGGCGCTTTCCTCTCCGTGGAGGTCGCCAACACGATCTCCAAGGGTCTCGTCGACGAGACCGGCATCCGTCCCGAGGTCATCTTCGCCGCGTTGGTCGGCGCGATCCTCTGGAACCTGCTGACCTGGCTGGTGGGCCTGCCCTCCAGTTCCTCGCACGCCCTCATGGGCGGTCTGATCGGCGCCACCATCGCCTCGGCCGGCTTCGACGCGGTGCACAGCGACGCGCTGGTCACCAAGGTCCTGATCCCGGCGATCGCCGCGCCGATCGTGGCGGGCGTCGCCGCGATGCTCGCGACCCGCCTCTCCTACACCCTCGGCAAGAAGGCCGACGGCAAGGCCGCGGAGAAGGGTTACCGCGCGGGCCAGATCGCCTCGGCCGGCCTGGTCTCCCTCGCCCACGGCACCAACGACGCGCAGAAGACGATGGGCATCATCACCCTCGCTCTGGTCGCCGGCGGCGCCGTGGCCCCCGACTCCGACCCGCCCACCTGGGTCATCCTCTCCGCCGGTCTCGCCATCGCGCTCGGCACCTACCTCGGCGGCTGGCGCATCATCCGCACCATGGGCAAGGGCCTGACCGACCTCCAGCCGCAGCAGGGCTTCGCCGCCCAGACCAGCGCGGCCACGGTCATCCTGGCCTCCTCCCACCTCGGCTTCTCCCTCTCCACCACCCACTCGGTCTCCGGTTCGGTGATGGGCGCGGGCCTGGGCCGCAAGGGCGGCGTGGTCCGCTGGTCGACGGCGACCCGCATGTTCGTCGCATGGGGCCTGACGCTTCCGGCGGCGGCCCTGGTGGGCGCGCTGGCCGAGTCGGTCACGGACCTGGGCGACTGGGGTACGGCGGTCGTGGCCGTCTTCCTGATCGCCTCCAGCGTGGCGATCTGGAAGGTCTCCCGGCGCGAGGTCGTCGACGCGTCGAACGTCAACGAGCCCGAGGAGCCGGCGGGCGTGATCACCACGGCGATCGCGGCGGTGACCCCGCCTCCGGCGGGCACCGTCGCCGAGGACCTGTCGGCCACGATCCCGTCGCCTGCGACCACGACCACCGAGCCCGCCGCTCCCCCGGCCGCGGCCGTCTGAGCCCGCGCACCCGGTACGAAGGAAGAGAACCAGCATGAAGATCGACTGGGCAGCCCTGGGCTCCGTCTTCGGCGTCAGCCTCGCGGTCACGGTGGGCCTGGTGGCCCTGTTCACCCTCGGCATCATGGGCCTGTCGCGCCAGGAACGCGCCACAGCGGAGGGCGGCTCGGCCACCCTCGCGGTGACGGGCGCGTACGCCTGCTTCGCGGCTTGCGCGGCGGCGGTGGCCTACGGGATCTCGCTGATCGTGGCCTGACACGTACAGGTTTCTCACCCGGCCCTGCCTGCGGCCGCCCTCATGGGCGGCCGCAGGCAGGGCCGGGTCATATCGGCTTCCGGGGGGAATCTCGAGATCGGCCAGGGACTCCGTCACGCCGGGAGACGGGGGCCGAGATCGGTGTACCCACGCAGAACGAGATGGCCGTCGACGACCCAGACGTGCTCCACGGCCTTCAAGGCGGTCCGACTCGAGTGCTCTCGGTCGTGCCACCGCAGCAGCGTCCAAGAGGCCCGCGAGGTGAGCAGCGGAAACCCGCTCCTCAGATGCCCCTCGACGGTGACCGATTCGCTGTCGCGGCCGGCGGTCGCGAGCGGTGCCCGCGAAGTCCACCTGCCCGAGGGGGATTCCGCGCAAGCCGGTCTCCGGCCGGTGCTCGCCGTGCCGGCGGGACGAGGAGCGATGTGGGGTTCTGCACACTCTCCCCGCGCAGGTCAACAGCAAGTTGACGGCCCTTCCGGGCCCGTGGTGGACTGCCCGGGCCATGTACGGCGGCAGGAGAGGAAGCCGGTGCGAATCCGGCGCGGTCCCGCCACTGTCACCGGGGTAGAAAGCCCCGGGAGCCAGGAACTCTCGCCGCCGGTCTCGTCGAACCAGGGCGTGGACACCCTGAGTGAGGACATATCGCCATGTTCGGCTGCCGATCGAGGGCCAGTACCAGGTCGTTGCCCACCACCAGGCCGTTGCCCGTCCCCGCGGCCGGCTGAGCCGATGGGTGCCGATCGCGTTCACGCGTACGGCGCCGCCGCCGGCCTCCTCGGTGACCTGCTTCTCGGCGATCCCCGCCGGGGGCACCCGGTCGCCGCGTTCGGGCGGGCCGCGGGCGCCGTCGAGCGGCTGCTGTGGCGGGACCACCGGGGGTGGGGGGCCGTCCATACCCTCGTGTGTGCCGGTGGGGCCGTCGCCCTCGGGGCCGTCGCCCACCGGACGGTACGTGCGTCCCCGGCGGCTTCCCTGGTCCTCACCTCCGCCGCCACCTGGGCCGTCGTCGGGGGCAGTTCCCTCGTCCGGGAGGCCCGCGCCATCGGGCGGGCCCTCGACGCGGGGGACGTCGACGCCGCGCGGGAACGGCTGCCGCATCTGTGCGGGCGGGATCCGCAGGCGCTGGACGCCGACGGGATCGCCCGGGCCGTGGTCGAGTCCGTCGCCGAGAACACCTCCGACGCCGTCGTGGGGGCGCTGGTGTGGGGGGCCGTGGGCGGTGTGCCGGGGCTTGTCGGGTTCCGGGCCGTCAACACCCTGGACGCCATGGTCGGGCACAGGTCGGCCCGGTACCGGCGGTTCGGATGGGCCTCCGCGCGGCTGGACGACCTCGCCGGGTGGCCGGGGGCGCGGCTGACCGCCGTCCTGGCCGCCGTGGCGGGCGATGATCCGCGCGCCGCGGTGCGGGCCTGGCGGGAGGACGCCCCTCTGCATCCCAGTCCCAACGCCGGGCCCGTCGAGGCGTCCTTCGCCGGTGCGCTCGGGGTGCGGCTGGGCGGGACGCTGTCGTACGGCGGCCGGGTCGAGCACCGGCCCGTGCTGAACGGGGCGGCCGGGCGGCCCGTCGTCGCCCATGACATCGAACGCGCCGCGCGGCTCTCCCGCCGCGTCGGCCTGCTCGCGCTCGGCGTCACGGTCGCCGCGCGCGCCGTCGCCACGAAAGCGAAGGGGCGTACGTCATGACAGGGGGCGGTCTTCTTGTCGCCGGCACCACCTCCGACGCCGGCAAGAGCGTCGTCACGGCCGGTATCTGCCGGTGGCTGGTGCGGCAGGGGGTCAAGGTCGCGCCGTTCAAGGCGCAGAACATGTCCCTCAACTCGTTCGTGACGAGGGAAGGCGCCGAGATCGGGCGGGCGCAGGCCATGCAGGCGCAGGCCTGCCGGGTCGAGCCGACCGCGCTGATGAACCCGGTGCTGCTCAAGCCCGGCGGCGAGCAGAGCAGTCAGGTGGTGCTGCTCGGCAAGCCCGTCGGGGAGCTCAGCGCCCGTGGCTTCTTCGGGGAGTCCGGGCCCGCGGCGCAGCCGCAATCAGGTGCGGTGTCCCCCGGGACAAGACTGCACGGGGGGCGGCAGCAGAAACTCCTGGGAACCGTTCTCGACTGTCTCGCCGAGTTGCGGGGCACGTATGACGCGGTGATCTGTGAGGGGGCCGGCTCTCCCGCCGAGATCAATCTGCGGCGGACCGACATCGTGAACATGGGGATCGCCCGGAACGCCGGGCTCCCGGTCCTCGTCGTCGGCGACATCGACCGCGGGGGTGTCTTCGCCTCGTTCTTCGGGACCGTCGCGCTGCTCTCCCCCGAGGACCAGGCGCTCGTCGCCGGGTTCCTCGTCAACAAGTTCCGCGGGGACGTCTCCCTGCTGGAGCCGGGCCTCGACATGCTGCACGGGCTCACCGGGAGGCGGACGTACGGCGTGCTGCCGTTCCGGCACGGGCTCGGCATCGACGAGGAGGACGGGTTGCGGGTGTCCCTGCGGGGAACCGTGCGGGAGTCGAACACCGCCCCGCCCGTCGGGGACGACGTGCTGCGGGTCGCCGTCTGCGCGATCCCGCTCATGTCCAACTTCACGGACGTGGACGCGCTGGCCGCCGAGCCCGGTGTCGTCGTGCGGTTCGTGGACCGGCCCGAGGAACTGGCCGACGCCGACCTCGTCGTCGTCCCGGGGACCCGGGGGACCGTGCGGGCGCTGGAGTGGCTGCGGGAACGCGGCCTCGCCGACGCCCTGAAGCGGCGGGCCGCCGAGCAGCGGCCCGTTCTCGGTGTCTGCGGGGGCTTCCAGATCCTCGGCGAGCACATCGAGGACGACGTCGAGAGCCGGCGGGGGCAGGTCGACGGGCTCGGAGTCCTGCCCGTCCGCGTGCGGTTCGCCCGCGAGAAGACCCTCACCCGGCCCGTCGGGGAAGCCCTCGGCGAGCGGGTCGAGGGGTACGAGATCCATCACGGGGTCGCCGACGTCACGGGCGGTGAAGGGTTCATCTCCGATGACAAAGGACACAGCCTGGACGGCTGCCGGGTCGGCCAGACCTGGGGCACGCACTGGCACGGCTCGCTGGAGTCGGACGGGTTCCGGCGGGCGTTTCTTCGCGAGGTGGCGGCCGCCGCGGGCCGGCGTTTCGTGCCCGCCCCCGACACCTCGTTCGCCGCGCTGCGCGAGGAGCAGCTCGACCGGCTCGGCGACCTGATCGAACAGCACGCGGACACCGACGCGCTCTGGCGGCTCATCGAGTCGGGCGCGCCGCAAGGACTGCCTTTCATTCCACCGGGAGCGCCCGCATGAGCACAGTGTTGTTGTTGTCGACCGCCGACACCGATCTGCTGGCGGCCCGGGCCGCTTCCGGCGCCGACTACCGGATCGGCAACCCGACCCGGGTGGACGTGGCGCAGGAGCTGCCCGGTCTGCTGGACGGCGCCGACATCGCCGTCGTACGGCTGCTCGGCGGGAAGCGGGCCTGGGAGGACGGGCTCGCCGCGCTGCGGGCGTCCGGCGTGCCGACCGTGCTGCTGGGCGGCGAGAGCGTGCCGGACGCCGAGCTGATGGCCGAGTCGTCGGTGCCGGCCGGTGTGGTGGCGGAGGCGCTGCGCTATCTCGTCGAGGGCGGGCCGGCCAACCTGACCGAGCTGGCGCGGTTCCTCTCCGACACCGTGCTGCTGACCGGCGAGGGGTTCGTCGAGCCGCAGAAGATGCCCGAGTACGGCGTCCACGGCGAGTGGTCGTCTCTCGAGGGGCGGCCGACCATCGGCGTGCTGTTCTACCGGGCCCATGAGCTGAGCGGCAACACGGCCTTCGTGGACACCCTGTGCGAGGCGATCGAGGCACGCGGCGCCAACGCCCTTCCCGTGTACTGCGGTTCGCTGCGCGGGGCGGACCCGGGGCTGTACGAGATCCTCGGCCGCACCGACGCCCTGGTCGCAACGGTCCTCGCGGCCGGCGGCACGCACGCCTCGCAGGCCTCGGCGGGCGGGGACGAGGAGGCCTGGGACATCGGGGCGCTCGCCGACCTCGATGTGCCGGTCCTGCAAGGGCTGTGCCTGACGTCGTCGAAGAGCGCCTGGGACGAGTCCGACGCCGCCCTGTCCCCCATGGACGCGGCGATGCAGGTCGCCATCCCGGAGTTCGACGGGCGCATCATCACGGTCCCCTTCTCCTTCAAGGAGCAGGGCCCGGACGACGTCCCGGTGTACGTCGCCGACCCCGAGCGGGCCGGACGCGTCGCCGGAATCGCCGTACGGCACGCGCGGTTGAAGCACAAGCCGAACAGCGACAAGAAGCTCGCGCTCGTCTTCACCGCCTACCCGACGAAGCACTCACGGGTCGGCAACGCGGTCGGCCTGGACACGCCCGCCTCGGCGGTCCGGGTGCTGGACGCGCTGCGGGACGCCGGATACGGCGTCACCGAACACCCCGACAACGGCGACGAGTTGATCCACCGGCTCATCAACGCCGGTGGCCACGACGTCGAGTGGCTCACCGAGGAACAGCTGGCCGCCGCGCCCGCCCGGGTGCCGCTCGCCGACTACCGGGCGTGGTTCGACAAGCTCGACCCGCAGCTCAGGGACGCCATGCTGGAGGCGTGGGGCGAGCCACCGGGTTCGCTGTACGTCGACGGGGACGACATCGTGCTGGCCTCCCTGCAGTTCGGGAACGTCGTCGTGATGATCCAGCCGCCGCGCGGCTTCGGCGAGAACCCGATCGCGATCTACCACGACCCCGACATGCCGCCCTCGCACCACTACATGGCGGCCTACCGGTGGCTCGAGGCCGCGACATCGGAAGGGGGGTTCGGGGCCGACGCCATCGTGCACATGGGCAAGCACGGCACGATGGAGTGGCTGCCGGGCAAGGGCCTGGGGCTGAGCGGGGGGTGTGCCCCGGACGCCGTCCTCGGCGATCTGCCGCTCGTCTACCCGTTCATCGTCAACGACCCCGGCGAGGGAACGCAGGCCAAGCGACGCGGGCACGCCACCGTCGTCGACCATCTGGTCCCGCCGATGGCGCGTGCCGACACCTACGGCGACCTGGCCAAGCTGGAACAGCTCCTCGACGAGTACGCGCTCGTCTCCGACCTGGACCCGACGAAGGCGCCGGCGGTGCGCGCGCAGATCTGGACGCTGGTGAAGGCGGCCGAGCTGCACCACGACCTGCACGTCGACGACCAGCCGGACGACGAGGCGTTCGACGAGTTCGTCATGCACATCGACGGCTATCTGTGCGAGATCAAGGACGTGCAGATCCGGGACGGACTGCACATTCTGGGCGGCGGGCCGGTCGGCGAGGCCCGCGTGAACCTCGTGCTCGCCGTGCTGCGCGCCTCGCAGGTGTGGGGCGGGCAGGCGAACGCCCTGCCGGGCCTGAGGGCGTCGTTCGCGGCCCATTTCGGGCTCAGCGAGAAGGAGCTGCTGGCCGAGCCGGGCGCGCCCGTGAAGGTGCCGGTCGAGCTGACGGAACTCGTCGAGGGTCCCGCACGTTCGGCTGCCGACGCCATCGACCTGCTGGAGCAGCTGTGCCGGCGGGTCGCGGAGGGCATGGAGGAGCGCGGGTGGGCGGTCGCCGAGAGCCGCGCCCTGGTGCGTGAGGTCCTGGGCACCGAACTCCCGGACGCCGTCGCGGTGCTGGAGTTCGCGTGCACCGAGGTCGTGCCCCGGCTGGAGAAGACCACCGACGAGATCGGCCACATCCTCAAGGCACTTGACGGCGGGTACGTCCCCGCCGGTCCGTCCGGTTCGCCGACGCGCGGGCTGGTCAACGTCCTGCCGACCGGCCGCAACTTCTACTCGGTCGACCCCAAGGCCATTCCCTCCCGGCTGAGTTGGGAGGTCGGCCAGGCGCTCGCCGAGTCGCTCGTGCAGCGCTACCTCCAGGACACGGGCGAGTACCCGAAGTCCGTCGGCCTGACGGTCTGGGGCACGTCCGCGATGCGTACCCAGGGCGACGACATCGCCGAGATCCTGGCGCTGCTGGGCTGCCGTCCGGTGTGGGACGACGCCTCGCGCCGGGTGACCGGCTTCGAGGTGGTGCCGCCGGCGGAGCTGGGCCGGCCGCGCATCGACGTGACCGTCCGCATCTCCGGGTTCTTCCGGGACGCGTTCCCGCACGTGGTCGGGCTGATCGACGACGCAGTGCGGGCGGTGGCCGACCTGGCGGAGCCCGCCGAGTCCAACTTCGTGCGCGCCCACGTGGACGAGGACGCGGCCGAGCACGGTGACCGGCGGCGCGCGAGCGCCCGTATCTTCGGCTCCAAGCCGGGGGCGTACGGGGCGGGGCTGCTGCCGCTGATCGACGCCCGCAACTGGCGGTCGGACGCGGACCTCGCCGAGGTGTACGCCGTCTGGGGCGGTTACGCCTACGGGCGCGGGCTCGACGGGCGGGCGGCGCGCGGGGACATGGAGACGGCGTTCAGGCGGATCGCCGTCGCCGCGAAGAACGTGGACACCCGCGAGCACGACCTCGTCGACGCCGACGACTACTTCCAGTACCACGGCGGCATGGTCGCCATGGTGCGGCACCTGACGGGTGCCAACCCCGAGGCGTACGTGGGTGATTCCGCGGTCCCGGACCAGGTGAAGACGCGGACGCTCGGCGAGGAGACGCACCGGGTGTTCCGCGCCCGGGTGGTCAACCCGCGCTGGATGGCGGCCATGCGACGGCACGGCTACAAGGGCGCCTTCGAGATGGCGGCGACCGTCGACTACCTCTTCGGCTACGACGCCACGGCGGGCGTGGTCGACGACTGGATGTACGAGAAGCTCAGCGCGGAGTACGTCTTCGACCCGGAGAACCGGGACTTCATGAAGAAGTCCAACCCGTGGGCGCTGCGCGGGATCACCGAGCGGCTCCTGGAGGCCGCCGACCGCGGGCTGTGGGCGGAGCCGGACGCCGACACGATCGAGCGGCTGCGCGCCACCTACCTGGAGCTCGAAGGCGACTTGGAGGGCGACGAGAAGTGAGTACTCCTTTCCCGTTCACGGCCGTCGTGGGCCAGGACGACCTGCGGCTCGCGCTGCTGCTGAACGCGGTGTCGCCGGCGGTGGGCGGTGTGCTGGTCCGTGGGGAGAAGGGCACCGCCAAGTCCACGGCCGTGCGCGCCCTTTCGGCGCTCATGCCCACGCTGGACGTCGTCTCCGGCTGCCGGTTCTCCTGCGACCCCGGCTCCCCCGACCCCGCCTGCCCCGACGGGCCGCACGAGCCGGGGGCGTTCGCGACCCGGCCCGCGCGGATGGTCGAGCTGCCCGTGGGCGCCTCCGAGGACCGGCTCGTGGGCGCGCTGGACATCGAGCGGGCGCTCGCCGAGGGCGTCAAGGCCTTCGAGCCGGGGCTCCTCGCGGACGCGCACCGCGGGATCCTCTACGTCGACGAGGTCAACCTCCTCCACGACCACCTGGTCGACCTGCTCCTCGACGCGGCGGCGATGGGCGCCTCGTACGTCGAGCGCGAGGGCGTCTCCGTACGGCACGCCTCGAAGTTCCTGCTCGTCGGGACCATGAACCCCGAAGAGGGCGAGCTGCGCCCGCAGTTGCTCGACCGGTTCGGGCTGACGGTGGAGGTGGCGGCCTCGCGCGAGCCCGACCAGCGGGTGGAGGTCGTGCGGCGGCGGCTCGCCTACGACGACGATCCGCAGGGGTTCGCCGCGCGGTGGGCAAACGAGGAGGCCGCCGTACGCGCCCGGATCGTGGCGGCGCGTGCGCTGTTGCCGTCGGTGCGGCTGGGCGACGGCGCGCTGCGGCAGATCGCGGCCACCTGCGCCGCCTTCGAGGTCGACGGGATGCGGGCCGACATCGTGATGGCGCGGACCGCCACGGCGCTGGCGGCCTGGGCCGGGCGGACCGAGGTGCTCGCGGAGGACGTACGGCAGGCGGCGCTGCTCGCGCTGCCGCACCGCAGGCGCCGTAATCCCTTTGACGCGCCGGGACTCGACGAGGACAGGCTCGACGAGACGCTGGAGGAGTTCTCCGGCGAGAGCGAGGGCGAGGGCGAGGGCGACGAGGATCCCGATCCGGACGGGCCCGGCGGGGGTGGCGGGCAGCCGCCGTCCGAGGGGCCGCAGGCCGACGGTGGCTCCGGTGCGCGGCCCGAGGCCGGCGAGGACGGGGAGCCGCAGGCCTCCGGCGCCGGGGAGCAGTCCGCCGCACGGGCCGCCGAGCCGTTCCGTACGAAGGTGCTGAGCGTGCCCGGGATCGGCGAAGGCGCCGCCGGACGGCGTTCGCGGGCGCGGACCGAACACGGACGGACCACGGGTGCGCGACGGCCTCGAGGGGCCCTGACCAAGCTGCACCTGGCGGCGACCGTGCAGGCCGCCGCGCCGCATCAGCGGGCGCGGGGGCGCTCCGGGCGGGGGCTGGTGGTGCGGCGTGACGATCTGCGGCAGGCGACCCGGGAGGGGCGTGAGGGGAACCTCGTGCTGTTCGTGGTCGACGCCTCGGGGTCCATGGCCGCCCGTCAGCGCATGAGCGCGGTGAAGGGCGCCGTGCTGTCGCTGCTGCTGGACGCCTATCAGCGACGGGACAAGGTGGGACTCGTGACCTTCCGGGGGGCGGCGGCCGATGTGGCGTTGCCGCCGACGTCCTCGGTGGACGCGGCGGCCGTCCGGCTGGAGTCGCTGCCGACCGGTGGAAGGACGCCGCTCGCCGCCGGGCTGCTCAAGGCGCACGACGTGCTGCGGGTGGAGCGGCTGCGGGATCCGGCGCGGCGCGCGCTGGTCGTCGTGGTGACGGACGGACGGGCCACCGATGGAGGGGCGGCGCGAAGCGCCTCCGGCCGGGGTGGTGGTCGGGCGACGGGTGGGACCGAGCCCGTCGCGCTCGCGGGGCGGGCGGCTCGGCTGTTCGCCGCCGAGGGGGTCGCGTCGGTGGTCGTGGACTGTGAGTCCGGGCCGGTGCGGCTGGGGCTCGCGGGGCAGCTCGCGGGTGAGCTGGGGGGTACCGCCGTGACTCTGGACGAGTTGCGGGCGGACTCCATCGCGGGGCTGGTGAGGAACGTGCAGGGGACTTCCAGGAGGGCCGCTTGATGCCGCAGGGACAGCCGAGTGTGGTGCCGGACGACGGTCTGACGACGCGTCAGCGTCGTAATCGGCCGCTGGTCGTCGTGCACACGGGGATCGGGAAGGGCAAGTCGACCGCCGCGTTCGGGCTCGCGTTGCGGGCCTGGAACCAGGGGTGGCCGATCGGGGTGTTCCAGTTCGTGAAGTCGGCCAAGTGGAAGGTCGGCGAGGAGAACGCGCTGCGGGTGCTGGGCGCCAGCGGTGAGGGCGGGTCCGTCGACTGGCACAAGATGGGCGAGGGCTGGTCGTGGGTGCAGCGGGATGCCCAGATGGACAACGAGGAGAAGGCCCGCGAGGGCTGGGAGCAGGTCAAGCGGGACCTCGCCGCCGAGACGTACCGGCTGTACGTGCTCGACGAGTTCGCGTACCCCATGCACTGGGGGTGGGTCGACACCGATGAGGTGATCGACGTGCTGCGGGACCGTCCCGGGACCCAGCATGTCGTGATCACCGGGCGGAACGCGCCCGAGAAGCTGGTCGGCTTCGCGGATCTCGTCACCGACATGTCCAAGGTCAAGCACCCGATGGACGCCGGGCAGAAGGGGCAGCGGGGGATCGAGTGGTGATGTCGTGGTGAAACCCTCCCTGTCCCGCGTCCCTCGGCTGGTCGTCGCCGCGCCGTCCTCCGGCAGCGGCAAGACCACCGTCGCCACGGGGTTGATGGCCGCGTTCGCCGCGCGGGGGCTTGCCGTGTCCCCGCACAAGGTCGGGCCGGACTACATCGACCCCGGGTACCACTCGCTCGCCACCGGGCGGGTGGGACGGAACCTCGACGCGTATCTGTGCGGGCCGGAGTTGGTCGGGCCGCTGTTCGCGCATGGTGCGCGCGGGTGCGATCTGGCGATCGTCGAGGGTGTGATGGGGATGTACGACGGGGCCGCCGGGGAGGGTGAACTGGCGTCCACCGCTCATGTGGCGAAGTTGCTGCGGGCGCCCGTGGTGCTCGTGGTCGACGCCTCGTCGCAGTCGCGGTCGGTGGCGGCTCTGGTGCACGGGTTCGCCTCCTGGGATCCGGAGGTGCGGGTCGGGGGCGTGATTCTGAACAAGGTCGCCTCGGATCGGCACGAGGAGTTGTTGCGGGAGGCGTTGGAGTCGGCCGGGGTGCCGGTGCTCGGGGTGTTGCGGCGGGTGGCTCAGGTGGATACGCCGTCTCGTCATCTGGGGTTGGTGCCGGTCGCCGAGCGGCGCGCCGCCGCCATGGACTCCGTCGCGGCGATGGGGGCGCAGGTTTCCCAAGGGTGCGATCTGGAGGCGTTGCTGGGGCTGGCGCGGAGTGCGGGAGCGTTGTCGGGTGCGGCTTGGGATGCGGCCGAGGCGCTGGCTTCTTCGCCCCCGCCGCCCCTTGCCTCCCCCACGCTCGGCTTCGCTCGAGCGGGGGGACCCCCATCGTCCCTGGGGGCTGCGCCCCCAGACCTCCGCTTTCGGCCCGAAGGGCCTCGTCCTCGAACTCCCCCGCAGGGGGCATCCCCGGACGGGCCGGTGGTCGCCATCGCCGGTGGGGCCGCGTTCACCTTCTCCTATGCCGAGCACGCCGAGCTCCTCGCCGCCGCCGGTGCCGAAGTCGTCGTCTTCGATCCGCTCCGTGATGAGCAACTGCCCGACGGTACGGAGGGGTTGGTCATCGGGGGCGGGTTTCCCGAGGTGTACGCCTCGGAGTTGTCCGCCAACGAGTCGCTGCGCAAGTCCGTCGCGGCCCTCGCGGAGCGTGGTGCTCCCGTCGCCGCCGAGTGTGCTGGGCTGCTCTATCTCTGCCGGGAGCTGGACGGGCAGCCGATGTGCGGGGTGCTGGAGGCCGGTGCCCGGATGAGCGGGCGGCTGACGCTCGGATATCGGGATGCCGTCGCCGTGAGTGACAGTGTGCTGGCCGTGGCGGGGACGCGGATGCGGGGGCACGAGTTTCATCGGACCGTCGTCGAGCCCGGCTCGGGGGCGGTTCCCGCCTGGGGGGTGCGGACCCCGCAGCGTCGGGTCGAAGGTTTTGTGGAGCGCGGTGTGCACGCGAGTTATCTGCACACGCACTGGGCGTCCGAGCCCGGTGTGGCCCGTCGGTTCGTGGAGAGGTGCCGGACGTCATGAGCAGCAAGCTGGTCGGAGTCGGGGTGGGTCCCGGGGATCCGGAGCTGGTGGCCGTCAAGGGCGTCAACACGCTCCGGGCCGCCGATGTCGTCGTCGTGCCCGTGATGGACGGCGGTGAGCGGGGGCGGGCCGAAGCCACGGTTCTGCACTACGTGCCCGAGGACAAGGTCGTACGTGTCGTGTTCGCGTTGAACGAGCGGACCGACCGGGCGCGGCGGGAGGCTGCCTGGGACGCGGCCGGGGGGCGGGTCGCCGAGCTGCTGCGGGAGCACGCGACCGTCGCCTTCGCGACCATCGGTGATCCCAACGTGTACTCCACGTTCACGTACCTCGCGCAGACGATCGTGGAGCTGGTGCCGGGGACGGTCGTGGAGACCGTCCCCGGGATCACCGCCATGCAGGATCTCGCCGCCCGGTCGGGGGCGGTGCTGACCGAGGGCACCGAGCCGTTGACGCTGGTGCCCGTGACCGCCGGTTCCGCCGTGCTGAAGGACGCGCTCGCCGGGCCGGGGACCGTCGTCGCCTACAAGTTCGGGCGGCAGGCCGCCGAGGTCGCCGAGGCGCTGCGGGAGACCGGGCGGATCGGGGACGCCGTGTGGGGGTCGGCGCTCGGGCTGACCGAGGAGTCCATCCGGCCGGCCGCCGAGCTGGACGGCGAGCCGCTGCCCTACCTCTCGACGCTCATCGCTCCCGCGCGGCGCGAGGGCGGGCGGGGCGGCAAGCTGTGAGTCGCGGGACGCCGGCTCCGTCAGCCGGCCAGACCCACCACCAGCCAGATGAAGGCCGCGCCCGCGATCGTGCACAGCACGGTCGAGCGGGCCGGGTGTTCGTGGTGGGCCTCGGGCAGGATCTCGGCGGCCGCCAGGTACAGCAGGGCGCCGCCGAAGAAGCCGAGATAGCCGCCGAGCAGTGGCTCCGCAATGGTGACGAAGGACGTCGAGGCCGCGCCCACCACCGGTGCCGCCGCGTCCGCGAACAGCATGAACAGGGCCCTGCGGCGGGCGTTCCCGTACAGGCTCGTGATCGTGTAGGTGTTGAAGCCGTCCGCGAAGTCGTGGGCGATCACCGCCACGGCCACCGCGGCTGCCATGCCGCCGCCCACCTGGAAGGCCGCGCCGATCGCCACGCCGTCCATGGCGCTGTGGCCGACCATCGCCGCGGCGGCCGTCAGGCCGACCTCGGGGGTCCGGCCGTCGCGGAGCCTCTGGGGCGCGCCGGTGTCGAGCGGTCGATCGCGCGCAGGCCCGAAGGGCTGAGCACGGTCGGCGGCTCGACACCGACCGGAGCGCTCCTGAGGCGGAGCCGTGTATACGTGCTCCTCGGCGCCGTGGGCGGCCTGGCGTACCGCGAGCAGGCGTTCCACCAGATGGGCCAGCAGGAAGCCCGCCACGAAGAGCAGCAGCGCGGCGGGGACGCCGAAGACCTCCGTGCCGGCCGCCTCCAGGGCCTCCGGCAGCAGGTCCAGGCCGACGACGCCGAGCATCAGGCCGCCGGCCAGGCCGAGGACGAGGTGGCGGCGGTCGGTGACACGCTGTGCCGTCCAGCCGCCGGCCAGCGTCATGAGGAACGCGCCGAGCGCGACGAAGACCGCCATACGCCCTTGGTATCCGATCACCCCCCGGCTGCGCACATCCGGCCACTGCCCTGACTTCCGTTACGACCTGTTGCGACCCGCTATGAGAGGACCCGAACCCATGGCCGATGCCCCCACCGGCAAGGTGACCTTCGTCGGTGCCGGCCCCGGCGCCGCCGATCTGCTGACGTTCCGTGCCGCGCGCGCCATCGCCGAGGCCGACGTCGTGATCTGGGCCGCGAGCCTGGTCCAGGCGGAGGTTCTGGAGCACGCGCGCGAGGGTGCGGAGATCCTCGACTCGGCGACGATGTCCCTGGAGGACGTCGTCGCCGTGTACGAGCGGGCGCGTCGGGAGCGGCTGAAAGTCGCCCGGATCCACTCCGGCGACCCGGCCCTGTGGGGCGGTACGCAGGAGCAGCTCGACCGGTGCGAGGAGATCGGGACCGACACCGAGATCGTCCCCGGTGTCTCCTCCTTCTCCGCCGTCGCCGCGCTCGCCCGGCGTGAGCTGACGATCCCCGAGGTCGCGCAGTCCGTCGTCCTGACCCGGCTCGGCGGCGGCAAGACGCCGATGCCGCCCGGCGAGGAGGTGCGCGAGTTCGCCAAGCACGGCACGACGATGGCGATCTTCCTGTCGGCCGCCCGCAGCGGGCAGCTGGTGCGGGAGCTGCTGGAGGGCGGCTATCCCACCGTCACCCCGGTCGTCATCGCCTACCAGGCGACCTGGCCGGAGGAGCTGGTCGTGAAGTGCACGATCGAGACGCTGGAGGAGACGGTCAAGGAGCACAAGCTCTGGAAGCACACCCTCTTCCTGGTCGGTCCGGCGCTCGACGCGCACGGCACCCGCTCGCACCTGTACCACCCCGGCCACTTCCACGGTTACCGCAAGGCCGACCCGGAGGCCCGCCGGGCCCTGCGCGAGCGGGGTGCCAGTACGTGAGCCGACCGAGTCGCCCGATCACGGTGGTCGGGACGGGGACGGGGGCGCCGGTCCCCTCCGACGCGGTGTCCGGTGCCGAGCTCGTCGTGGGCGGGCGGCGGCACCTCGACGCCGTACCGCTGCCCGCGACCGCCGAGCGGATCGTCCTCGGGCCGCTCGCGCCCGCCCTGGACTCCATCGAGGAGTACCTCGGCAAGGACCGGCGGGTGGTCGTGCTGGCCTCCGGCGACCCCGGGTTCTTCGGGATCGTGCGGGCGCTGGCGGAGCGGTTCGGGCCGGAGCTGCTCGACGTGCGGCCCGGGGTCTCCTCCGTGGCCGGCGCCTTCGCACGGCTGGGGCTGACCTGGGACGACGCCGTCGTCGTCAGCGCCCACGGGCGGGATCCGCGGACGGCTGTCAACGTCTGCCGGGCGCATCCGAAGGTCGCCGTCCTGACCGGGCCCGGCGCCGGGCCCGCCGAGCTGGGCGCCGCGCTCGCGCGCAGCGCGCCCGGGCGGGTGCTCGTCGTCGCCTCCGCGCTCGGCGACCCCGGGCGCGAGCGCGTGGAGCGGGTCTCCCCCGCCGAGGCCGCGGAGCGGGACTGGGGGACGGCGGTGAGTGTCGTCCTGTGCCTGGACGGAACACGGGTGCTCGGTCCCGTACGGACGCTCGCGGGCGGCGGACGTCCTGTGGGATGGGCGCTGGACGAGGGCGACTTCGCGCACCGCGACTCGATGATCACCAAGTTCGAGGTGCGGGCGCTGGCCCTGGCCCGGCTCGGTCCGCGCCCCGGCGACCTGGTCTGGGACGTGGGCTCCGGGTCGGGGTCCGTGGCCGTGGAGTGCGCCCGGCTCGGCGCCGCCGTCAGCGCGGTCGAGAAGGCGGCGGACGGGGTGGAACGCATCCGCGCCAACGCCGGTGCCCACGGCGTCGCCGTGCACGTCGTGCACGGCGACGCACCCGACGTACTGGCCGAACTCGACGAACCCGACGCCGTGTTCGTCGGCGGGGGCGGGCGCGATCTGCCCGGCATCGTCGGCGTCTGCGCGCGGCGGGCCCGGCGGACGGTCGTCGTGGCGATGGCCGCCCTTGACCGGGTGCCGGCCGTGCGGGCCGCGCTGGCGGACGCCGGGTTCGCTGTCGACGGGGTGCTGTTGCAGTCCTCGCGGCTGGCGCCGCTGCCGGGGGACGTCACCCGGCTCGCGGCGACCAACCCCGTCTTCCTGCTGTGGGGGACCAGAACCCCCGCCAGCTCAACACCCCTTTATCGAGAAGGAGTTGCTCTGTGATCGGCCTCATTTCCGCCACCGCGGCGGGGGCGGCGGCGCGCGACCGGCTGGCCGCGGCCTGGCCGGACCGCACGCGCGTGTACGACGGGCCCGCCGGGGACGCCGTACGGCGGGCGTTCGCGGAGTGCGAGCAGCTCGTGTGCTTCCTGGCGACGGGGGCGGTCGTCCGGCTCGTCGCGCCGCTGCTCGGCGACAAGGCGTCCGACCCGGGTGTGGTGTGCGTCGACGAGGGCGGGCGGTTCGCCGTGTCGCTGGTCGGCGGGCACGGCGGCGGGGCCAATGAACTCGCCCGCGAGGTGGGTGGGTTGCTGGGCGCCGAGCCCGTGGTGACCACGGCGACGGACGCCGTCGGCATCCCCGGACTCGACACCCTCGGCCTGCCCGTGGAGGGCGATGTCGCCGGGGTGACGCGGGCCCTGCTGGACGGGGAGCCGGTCGCGCTGGACGCCGAGGTGGCGTGGCCGCTGCCGCCGGTGCCGTTCGCCGAGCGAGGTGCGTACACCGTGCGGCTCACGGACCGGGCGGTCGAGCCGGCCGCAGGGGAGGTGCACTTGCGTCCGCCGTCCCTCGTCGTCGGCGTCGGCGCCTCCAAGGGCGCGCCGGTCGAGGAGGTGCTCGACGTGATCGAGGCCGCCCTGCGGGAGGCCGGACTGTCTCCCCGTAGCGTCGCCGAGCTCGCCACCGTCGACGCCAAGGCGGCGGAACCGGGCATCGTGGCGGCCGCCGAGCGGCTCGGGGTGCCCGTGGTGACGTACTCCGCCGAGGAGTTGGCCGCCGTCGAGGTGCCGAACCCCTCCGCGGCGCCGCTCGCCGCCGTCGGCACGCCCTCCGTCGCCGAGGCCGCCGCGCTCGTCGGCGGGGGCGAACTCCTGGTGCCCAAGCGGAAGTCCGCGCGTTCGGACGGACAGCCCGCGATGGCGACCTGCGCCGTCGTCCGGCGGCCCGGGCGCGGGCGGCTCGCGGTGGTCGGGCTCGGGCCCGGTGCGCGGGACCTGCTCACCCCGCGCGCGAAGGCGGAGCTGGAGCGGGCCTCCGTGCTCGTGGGACTCGACCAGTACGTCGACCAGATCCGCGACCTGCTGCGGCCCGGCACCCGGATCCTGGAGTCGGGGCTCGGGGCCGAGGAGGAGCGGGCCCGCACGGCCGTCGCGGAGGCCCGGCGCGGGCAGGCCGTCGCGCTGATCGGCAGCGGGGACGCGGGCGTGTACGCCATGGCCTCCCCGGCGCTCGCCGAGGCGTCCGACGACATCGACGTGATCGGGGTGCCGGGGGTGACGGCCGCGCTCGCGGCCGGGGCGATCCTCGGTGCGCCGCTCGGCCACGACCACGTGTCGATCAGCCTGTCCGACCTGCACACGCCGTGGGAGGTCATCGAGCGGCGGGTGCGGGCGGCGGCCGAGGCCGACATCGTCGTCACCTTCTACAACCCCCGTTCCCGGGGCCGCGACTGGCAGCTGCCCAAGGCGCTCTCCCTCCTCGCCGAGCACCGGGAGCCGACGACGCCGGTGGGCGTCGTCCGCAACGCCTCGCGGCCGGACGGCACCAGCCGCCTGACCACGCTCGCGGAGCTCGACCCGGCGTGGGTCGACATGATGACGGTCGTGACCGTGGGCAACACGGCGACCCGGGACATCGCGGGCCGCATGGTGACGCCCCGCGGCTACCGCTGGCAGGAGACCTCTCAGGAGCAGGAGGGCGCCAAGTGAACCGTGTGGTCCACCCGATCGAGCAGGAGTCCTACCGGCGGCTGCGCGCCCGCCTGGACACCTCGCGCTTCCCGCCGCTCACGCGGGCGGTGGTGGAGCGGGTCGTCCACTCCGCCGCCGATCTCGAGTACGCGAGCGATCTCGTCATGGACGAGGGCGAGTTGGCGAAGGCGCATGCCGCTCTGCACGGCGGTGCGCCCGTCGTCGTGGACGTGGAGATGGTCGCGGCCGGCATCACGCGGCGCGAGACCGTCTGCCGTCTGAGGGACGCCACGTCCGGTCCGGGGCTCACCCGTTCGGCGCACGCGATACGTCTCGCGTACGAGCAGGTCGGTCCTGGCGCGCTCTGGGTGATCGGCAACGCGCCGACCGCGCTGGAGGAGCTGCTGACTCTGGACGCCGCCCCGGTACTCGTCATCGGCCTGCCCGTCGGCTTCGTCGGCGCGGTCGAGTCCAAGGCCGCGTTGCGCGAGAGCGGGCTGCCCGCCGTGAGCAACGTGTCCGAGAAGGGCGGGTCGGCCGTCGCCTCGGCCGCGCTCAACGCCCTGCTGTACCACCCCGTTTCCCCTGAGGAGAAATCGTGACCACCCCGCCGCCCGCCCTGCTCATCGCCGGCCATGGCACCCGCGACGATGCCGGAGCCGAGGCGTTCCGCGACTTCGTACGGGAGTTGGGGCGCCGCCATCCCGAACTGCCCGTCGCGGGCGGCTTCATCGAGCTGTCCCCGCCGCCGCTGGGCGACGCGGTGACCGAGCTGGTGGAGCGTGGCGTACGCCGGTTCGCCGCCGTTCCGCTGATGCTGGTGTCCGCCGGACACGCCAAGGGAGACATCCCGGCGGCCCTGTCCCGCGAGAAGGAGCGGCACCCGGGGATCTCCTACACCTACGGGCGACCGCTGGGCCCGCACCCGGCGCTGCTGAACGTGCTGGAGCGGCGGCTGGACGAGGCGCTGGGCTCCGTGGGTCGTAGGCCCGAGGACCTGGCCGACGTGACCGTGCTGCTGGTCGGGCGCGGGTCGACGGACCCGGACGCCAACGCCGAGGTGTACAAGGCGGCACGGCTGCTGTGGGAGGGGCGCGGGTACGCGGGCGTGGAGACGGCGTTCGTGTCGCTGGCCGCGCCGGACGTGCCGAGCGGCCTGGACCGGTGCGTGAAGCTGGGCGCGCGGCGGATCGTCGTCCTGCCGTACTTCCTGTTCACCGGGATCCTGCCAGACCGGGTGCGGCAGCAGACCGAGGGCTGGGCGGCCGCGCACCCGGAGGTCGAGGTGCGCTCGGCGGATGTCATCGGTCCCGAGCCGGAGCTGCTCGACCTGGTGATGGAGCGGTACGCGGAGGCCGTCAAGGGCGATCTGCGGATGAACTGCGACTCGTGCGTGTACCGGATCGCGCTGCCCGGCTTCGAGGACAAGGTGGGGCTGCCGCAGCAGCCGCACTTCCACCCGGACGACGACGGCCACCACCATGACGGGCACGGGCACCATCACCACGGAGGGCACACGCACTCCCATGCACACTGACGGGCACGATCTGCGCCACCACGGGGACGCCGAGGTGCGCGACGACGGCTCGGCGCTGGTCGACCTCGCCGTGAACGTCCGCGCGGACACACCTCCGCGCTGGCTGCGGGAGCGCGTCGCCGCGTCCCTGACCGGCCTCGCGGCCTACCCGGACGGGCGGGCCGCGCGGGCGGCGGTCGCGGCACGGCACGGGCTGCCGGTGGAGCGGGTGCTTCTGACGGCGGGCGCGGCGGAGGCGTTCGTGCTGCTGGCGCGCGCCCTGAAGGCCCGTCACCCCGTCGTCGTGCACCCGCAGTTCACGGAGCCGGAGGCGGCGCTGCGGGACGCCGGGCACAGCGTGGACCGGGTGGTGCTGCGGGAGGAGGACGGCTTCCGGCTGGATCCGTCGGCCGTTCCCGAGGACGCCGACCTGGTGGTGATCGGCAACCCGACGAACCCCACGTCGGTGCTGCATCCGGCGCGGACGATCGTCCGGCTGGCCCGGGCCGGCCGGACGCTGGTGGTCGACGAGGCGTTCATGGACGCGGTGCCCGGTGAGCGGGAGACGCTCGCCGGCCGGACGGACGTACCCGGTCTGGTGGTCCTGCGCAGCCTGACGAAGACATGGGGGCTGGCGGGGCTCCGGATCGGCTACGTCCTGGCCGCACCGGAGACGATCACCGAGCTGGGGCGGTCGCAGCCGCTCTGGCCGGTCTCCACGCCGGCACTGGCCGCGGCGGAGGCGTGCATGGGCGCGCAGGCCCTGGCGGAGGCCGGACACGCCGCCCACCGCATCGCCGCGGACCGGGCGCATCTCGTGGCGGGACTGGAGGAGTTCGCATCGGACGGGCTGCGGGTCGCGGGGCCCGCGGAGGGGCCGTTCGTGCTGGTCCGGCTGCCGGGGGCGGCGACCGTCCGACGGCGTCTGCGGGACGCGGGCTTCGCCGTACGGCGGGGCGACACCTTTCCCGGGCTCGGCGAGGAGTGGCTCAGGCTCGCGGTCCGGGACCGGGTGACGGTGAACGGATTTCTGCAGGCGCTGGACCGGGCGGTGACGTCGGCGGGGCGGTGAGGTCGCCCCTTCCTCACCCCGCCCGGCGCCGGGCCCGTCCGCTCCGGTACGACCTCAACAGCCGGGGAGCCCCTTCCCTCCTCGGTCGGACGCGCGCAGCCACACCTCGGACAGGTATCCCTCCCGGCCGTCGGCCCAGCGGATCCTGTACCAGCGAGCACTGCTGTACAGGCCCGGATTCCCGTCGTCCACGGCGCTGTTGTCCTGGCCGTTGGTGATGCGGTCTCCCTGAAGTTGACAGACGGCGGTGGCGACGGCGCCGGAGGACATCTCGGTGCCGTCGACCTCGCAGCCGTTCAGGCGGCATGAGCCGACCGTCCGGGTCGACAGGTAGGCGGGTTCGTCGTCCTCGCGCATCCGGGTGGCGCCGTTGGTGACCAGGTTCGACACGGTCACCTGGACGGTGACCGGTGCGGGCGGGTTCGTGGGTACGGGTGGCTTCTTCGGCGCAGGCGTGGCGGAGGTGTGCTGGGTGGGCTCCGGGGCCGGCGCGCCGATGGTGAAGTGGACCGGGTCGGTGCTCACTCGCCCGTCCATGGTCCCGATCCGTGTGGTGTAGGTTCCCGCCGGGTCTCCGGCGCAGGTCCAGGACCAGGGCACCGACCCGTCCTGGCGGGCGGTGGTGGTGTCCTTGTCCAGCGGATAGTCGGTACCGTCGGGGTAGGACGCGGAGATGTAGTACTCCCCGCCGGGCTCGAAACCTGATGAGGTCGACGACAGTGTGCCGCCCTCCGTGGTGCACGACCCGGTGATCCGCAGAACGACCGGCTCAGGATCCGGGTGGGGATGGAAGGGGTACCGCGCGAGGATCTGCGGCGTGCAGGCCGGAGTGACGATCTGGTCGTCCACAAGGTCGGAGTAGACGTAGCCGGACCATCCCGGGTGCGGTCCGTCGACGTCGGTGACGTAGAACCAGCGCGGCGAGGAGAACCCTTCGGGGACGGAGTACTCCCCTTGGGAGTCGGTCCAGCATCGCATGGTGACCGACGTGCCCGTCCTGAGCCGCTCCATCGGCAGGCAGGTCACTGATGCGTCCTGTGCGGCCTTCTGGTCCATCGCGGCCGGGCAGCCCCGCAGCGCGACGCCCGCCTCGTCGTCCGTGACGGCCAGGCTGTTGCCGGAAGTCCGGGTGCTCCCAGAAGCCGCCGGCGCGGCCTGCCCGGCCTGGGACGCGGACGCGGCGGCGAGGGTGGTGTCGTCGTTCGTGGTGCCTGAACCGCACGCGCTCAGCACGGCTGTCATCAGGAGCGCGCCGAGGCCGCCGGCGGCGGTGCGGCGCAGGCGGCGGAGCGGCGCCGGTCGGGTGTGGGCGGTACGGGACATCGTCGGCTCCCTGCCGATCAGTTGGGCTTGTCGACGTAGAACCTGGCCGTGGCGGTCTTCCCCGTGGTCTCGTCGCGAACGGTCATCGTGTACGTGCCTTCGGGGTCCGGGTCGTAGCAGGCCCAGCGCGTCTTCAGCGAGCCGTCGCTGTTCGCGGTGCTCCGGCTGCCGAAGTCGCCCTGCCCTCCCAACGAGTAGGGGGTGCCGTCGGGAAAGGTGACCTTCACGCTGTAGGGCCCGTTCGGTGTGAAGCCGGACGATGTCACCCGCCACTGGGTGTCGGGCCCCACGCAGGTACCGGAGACGGTGAGATGAGGATCTGCCGCCTGAGCCGTGGCGCTCTGCGGGGCACTGTCCGTGGAGCCGCTGCCGGTGGCGGTGGTTTGTGCCGAGTCATTCAGGAGCAGGAAAGTTCCTCCCGCGACGAGGGCGACACCGAGGACCGCCACGGCAGCGATGGCGCCGCGCCGACGGGACGGCGGCACAGCGGAAGTCGATACGGCGGGGGTCGGTGCGGCGGAAGCCGGTGCGGATGCCGGCCCGCCCCGAAGGGGCCCGGAGTCGGGAGGAGTTCCGGCGCCGCCGCGGTGCAGTGGGTCCGCTCGCCGGGCGGCGGAGAACTGGCTCTCCCAGTGGGCGATGGTCGCCCAGTCCTGAGGCATGCCCTCGGGCAGATGTTTCGGTGAGATTCTCGCGAGGCAGCTTTCGATGATCTTCTCGTAGAAATCCCAGCCGGCGTCGGCGGAGTTGATCTGGCGGCTCATCTGCGCCTGACTCATGTGCAGCTTGTTCTCCGCGATCTCCTTCTGCGAAGTACCGCACAGCTTGATCAATTTCCGTAGGTCCGCCCGGAAAGCCTTTGCAGCCATCGTTGTGTCCACGACAGCGTCATCGTTCACGGCCCCATCCTTCGCGCCGGCGCCAGAGCTGATAACTATCTATTATCCACCACACTCTGACGACCCATTAACTGCGGCATCCGTTTCATCACCGCACCGAAATGGATCTTCGACAGGCTCTGGAATTCTTCCGCATTCCAGCTGAGCAGGAAGAATTCCGGAACACCGGATCTCCCTGGCGAGGGTCCGGCCGCACGTGCTGGAGTAGCAACACGCGATCGCTTCCGCCCCTCAGCCCTCGTCCGCCCAGGAGAGTCACATCCCATGAACGCGAGCAACTCGGGCCACCCCATGGCCCTCCAGCTTCCCGACGCCGTCGGGCCAGTCGCCCTGATCTGTGCCGGAGTCGTCCTGATCGTCCTCGCGCTGATGGCTGCGCTGGGTCCGGGCCGCCCGTCCGGGACGACACCGGTTGCGGCAGCAACTGCGAACCGGCACCTGGACGCCTGGGTCTTCCTCGCCATCCTCGTCTTCGCCGTGGCGCTGATCGCCTTCGGCACCAGCACCACCCGCATGACGGGCGTCGGCACACTCGTCGTCGCGATCGCCGGTGCCTGGTTCCGCCGAGGGCGCTCCGCCGAGGCAGGTGCGAAGCGAACGGACACCGGAAGCTTCTCCGCGAAGATGCTCGGCATCGAGTACACCCGCACATGGGAGTCCGAGGCGCCGAACCGGACGGACGACAACGTCGTCTGACCACGCAGGAGAGTCCGCGGCAACAGGTTCGCGGACGGCAAGCGGTCCCTGCGCCGGAACGGCGGCCGGGGACCGCTTGCCCACACCGAAACGACAGATCGGCTCGCGTGACGCGACGGCGGTCTTCACGACCCGAACCGGTGCCGGCCGGTGTCGGTCACCCAGACCTGGCGGTCGGGCTGTGAACACCTGCCCCGAAGCGCCCCTCAAGCGCCGCGCCGCCGGGTGCACCGTCCGCCCTGACGCCGCCTCAGGCTCGACGTCGGCGCCGGGACACGGCCACCGCTCCCCTGCCCGCGAGCACCAGGGCCACGGCGCCGCCCGCGAGGTACGGGGTCACCGGGCTGCCACCGGTCTGTGCCAGGTCCACCTGTGCGGGCACGCCCTGGGCCTTCACGTCACCGGCCGGTGCGGCACTCGGCTCGGCGGACTGGTCCTGCCCCTGCCCCTCCCCGTGTTGCTGCCTCTGCCCCTGTTTCCGCGCGTCGAATCCATCGGCACGTACGTGCTCCACGATCCCCCGCGACACACCGCCGCGTCACTCCCCCGCGACACACCGCCCTCAGCCCACCACCGCCCCGTTCAGCACCACTCGGCGCGGTGCCGCCAGCACCCGGACGTCCGCGCGCGGGTCCGTGTCGTAGACGACGAGGTCCGCCGGGGCGCCCTCGTCCAGACCGGGGCGCCCGAGCCACTCGCGTGCGCCCCAAGTCGTCGCCGAAAGCGCCTGAAGCGCCGGGATGCCCGCCGTGACCAGTTCGGCGACCTCCGCGGCCACCAGACCGTGCGGCAGGGTGCCGCCGGCGTCCGTGCCGACGAAGACCGGGATGCCGGCGTCGTAGGCGGCGCGCACGGTGTCGTAGCGGCGTTCGTGGAGCCGGCGCAGATGGGACGACCAGCGCGGGAACCTGGCCTCGCCACCGGCCGCGAGCCGCGGGAACGTCGCGATGTTCACGAGGGTGGGGACGATCGCGACGCCGCGCTCCACGAACAGCGGGATCAGCTCCTGCGTGAGGCCCGTCGCGTGCTCGACGCAGTCGATGCCCGACTCGACCAGGTCGCGCAGCGAGTTCTCGGCGAAGCAGTGCGCCGTGACCCGCGCGCCCAGCCGGTGGGCCTCCGCGATGGCCGCCTCGACGGCGTCCCGGGGCCAGCTGGGGGTGAGGTCGCCCACCTCGCGGTCGATCCAGTCGCCGACCAGCTTGACCCAGCCGTCGCCGCGCCGGGCCTCCCGGGCGACGTACGCGACCAGGTCCTCGGGCTCGATCTCGTGCGCGTATCCGCGGATGTAGCGGCGGGTGCGGGCGATGTGCCGGCCCGCCCGGATGATCTTCGGGAGATCCTCGCGGTCGTCGACCCAGCGGGTGTCCGAGGGCGAGCCGGCGTCCCGGATCAGCAGCGTGCCGGCCTCGCGGTCGGTCAGCGCCTGCTTCTCGGCGACGTCCGGCTCGACCGGCCCGTGCGCGCCCAGGCCCACATGGCAGTGGGCGTCGACCAGGCCGGGCAGCGCCCAGCCCTCGACGGTCCGGACGTCGCGGGCGCCGGCGGGACGGTCGTAGGAGATCCGGCCGTCGACGACCCACAGCTCGTCACGGACCTGGTCCTCGTCCCGGCCGACGAGGACTCGGCCCTTCACGTGCAGCACCGCGCGATCGCTCATGTACTGCACCTTATTGAACCCGCCCCCTGCGGCATGAGGGGGCTTCCTGGCTCACGCCGCTCGAGCGCTCGGCGAGCGACCGAGTCTTCCGCGATCAACACCAGCCGGGACGGAACCTGCCCGGTCCCGTCAGCGGATCAGTCACTCGGCCCCGCTCACCTTTTCGGCCGAATCCTCCTCCACCTCGGCCATCGCCGGGTCGAGGAGGCGGGAGAGGAAGTGGCGGGTGCGTTCGTGGCTCGGGTTGCCGATGACCTCGGCCGGGGCGCCGTCCTCGACGATCACACCGCCGTCCATGAAGACGACCCGGTCGGCGACCTCGCGGGCGAAGGTCATCTCGTGGGTCACCACCATCATCGTCATGCCCTCGTTCGCGAGCATGCGCATGACCGCCAGGACGTCCCCCACCAGCTCCGGGTCGAGCGCCGACGTCGGCTCGTCGAACAGCATCACCTCGGGGCCCATGGCGAGGGCGCGGGCGATCGCGACGCGCTGCTGCTGGCCGCCGGAGAGGGAGGCGGGGTAGGCGGTCGCCTTCTCCGACAGGCCCACCCGCTCCAGGTTCTCGGCGGCCACCTTCGCCGCCTCCGCCTTGCCGCGCCCGAGCACCCGCCGCTGCGGCAGCGTGAGGTTCTCGGTCACCGACAGGTGCGGGAAGAGGTTGAACTGCTGGAAGACCATGCCGATACGACGGCGTGCGGCGTCGATGTCGACATCGGGGTCGGTGAGTTCGGTGCCGCCGACGAAGACCTGGCCCTTGGTCGGCTCCTCCAGCAGGTTCACGCAGCGCAGGAGCGTCGACTTGCCCGAGCCGGACGGGCCGATCACACAGACGACCTCGCCCTGGCCGATCTCCAGGTCGATGCCACGCAGCACCTCGTTGTCGCCGAAGGACTTGTACAGTCCGCGTACGTCGATCTCGGGTCGGCTCATTTCACGGCCTCCTGGGCCTTCGCCTCCATACGGCGCACGACGAAGCCGAGCGGGATGGTGACCAGCAGGTAGCAGAGGCCGGCGACCAGAATCGGTGTGGAGTTGGCGGTCGTGCTGGCCAGGTCACGGCCGTACTTGGACAGTTCGCGCTCCTCCAGGGTGACACCGAGGAACAGCACGAGCGAGGAGTCCTTGAAGAGCAGGACGAGTTCGTTGGTGAGCGGCGGGAGGATGATGCGGAACGCCTGCGGGATGATGATCGAGACCATGGCCCGGCCGGGCGAGAACCCCAGTGAACGGGCCGCCTCCATCTGCCCCTTGGGCACCGCCTGGATGCCCGCGCGGATCGTCTCCGCCATGTAGGCGGCGGCGACCAGACCGAGCGCGAGGGCGACCTTGCCGTACGTGCCGCCGATGATCTCCGTGCCGGGGAAGGCGAGCGGTACCGCCACACCGATGAAGATGAAGATCAGCAGGGCCGGCAGGCCGCGGAAGATCTCGATGTAGATGCCCGCGAGCCAGCGGTAGGGGCCCACCGACGACAGCCGCATCAGCGCGATCACCATGCCGAGCGCCAGTCCGACGACGAAGCCGGACACCGTGTACAGCATGGTGTTCTTCAACGCCAGCGTGATGACGTCGGGGAACATCTGCCGCGCGATGTCCTTCTGCGCGAACTGGTTCTGCAGCCGGTCCCAGTCGGCCGAGACCGCGAACGCGATCACGGCGGCGACGAAGACGACGTACTGCACGCCACGCGAGACGCGGCGCTTCTGACGCCGGGTCAGCCCCTTTTTCTTCGGCTGGAGTCGTACGTCCGTAGCGGTCATGGGCTCAGGAGGCCGAGGCCGACGGGGACGCGGCCGACGCGTCGTAGGGACCGATCCACTTCTCGTACAGCGTCTTGTACGTGCCGTCGGCCTTCGCGTCCGCCAGCGCCTTGTTGACGGCGGCGAGCAGCTTGGTGTTGCCCTTCTTCACCGTGAAGCCGTACTGCTCACCGGTGTTGAGGTTGTCGACGACCTTGAAGGCGTCGGCGTTGGCCTTGTCCTTCAGCCAGCCCTGGACGACCGGGTAGTCGATGACGACGGCCTTGACCTGGCCGCTGCGCAGACCGTTGAGAACGGCGTCGGAGGACTCGAAGGAGACCGGGTCGAAGCCCTGCTTCGTGGCGTAGTCCTCGCCGGTGGTCTGCGCCTGGGCGCCGAGCTTGAGGCCCTTGGACTTCACCTCGGCGAGCGAGGTGACGCTGGCGCTCTTGTCGACCAGGACGGCCTGGGTGGCGTCGAAGTAAGGGTCGGAGAAGTCGACGTTCTTCTTGCGTTCCTCGGTGATGGTCATGCCGGCCGCGGCCAGGTCGCACTGGCCGGAGTTGAGGAAGGCGCCGGTCTTGAAGTTCTCGAAGGGCGTGTCGACGATCTCCTGCTTCACGCCGAGGTTCTTGGCGACGAGGTCGACCAGGGAGACGTCGAAGCCCTGGACCTTGCCGTCGATCTCCGACTGGAACGGCGGGTAGGGCAGGTGGGTGCAGGTGGTGAGCCGGCCCGCCTTGACGAGCTCCACCCCGCCGGCGGCGGACTTGGAGCCGCTGCCGCCGTCGTCACTGGAGGTACAGGCGGCCACGAGCAGCAGCCCGGCCGTCGCGGTGGTGGCGGCCAGAATGCGGGTCCGGCGCCCGGAGAGGGTGTTCACGGCGGCCTTCCTGTAAGGGAGCTGGGAGAACGAGGGGAACTATGAGTTCCGATTATAAGGAGAAGTTTGAGGCTCTCAAACCAAACCGATGGTTACGGGACCGTTCGACCTACGAAGTCGCCAGTGGGAAAGGTGAGTCACGTGCCGGTTAGTCTCGTCACCTCTACCCCGTCAGCAAAGAGAGAGCACCCCCGTGACACACCCGTTCCTGGATCTCGCCCCGCTGAGCGCCGCGCACTTCGCCTCGATCGAGGACCGGGTGGCCCGGCTGCTGGACACCCGGCAGGACGTCGTGATCATGCAGGGCGAGGCGCTGCTGCCGCTGGAGGGCGCCATTCGCGGCACGGCCGGTCCGGGCACCACCGCGCTCAACGTGATCACCGGTCCCTACGGGCAGACCTTCGGCGACTGGCTGCGGGACTGCGGCGCGACCGTGATCGACCTGGCGGTGCCCTTCCACACGGCGGTGACGGCCGCGCAGATCCGGGAGGCGTTCGCCGAGCACCCGGAGATCGACTTCGTCTCGCTGGTGCACGCGGAGGCGGCGACCGGCAACACCAACCCGGTCGCGGAGATCGGCGAGGCGGTACGGGAGCACGGCGCGCTGTTCTACCTGGACGCGGTCGCCTCGATCGGCGCGGAGCCGGTGCTGCCGGACGCGTGGGGCGTGGACCTGTGCGTGATCGGCGCCCAGAAGGCGATGGGCGGCCCGGCGGGCGTTTCGGCGGTGTCGGTGAGCGAGCGGGCGTGGGCCCGGATGTCCGCGAACCCGAAGGCACCGCGCCGCTCCTACCTGTCCCTGCTGGACTGGAAGGAGCGCTGGGTCGACGGCGGCCGCAAGGCACTGCTGCACGCACCGGCGCAGCTGGAGATGCTGGCCCTGGAGGCGTGCGTCGAGCGGATCGAGGCGGAGGGCCTGGCGACGGTGATGGCCCGCCACGCGTCCGCCGCGGCGGCCACGCGGGCGGGTGCGGCAGCGCTGGGCGGGGGCCTCGAACCGTACGTGTACGACGCGACGGAGGCAGCGCCGGTCGCCACGACCCTGAGGGCGCCGTCGGGCGTGGTGGCGTCGGAACTGGTGACCCGGGCCCTGGAGAGCGACCCGGCACTCCCGCTGGCCGCGGGCGGGGGCGCACTGGCCAAGGAGATGATCCGGGTCAACCACTACGGGGGCGACGCGACGGTACGGGTCGTCCAGGAATGCCTGGCGGCCCTGGGCGCCGCGCTGACGGAGAAGGGGCTGGACGTGGATCTCGCGGGGGCGCTGCGAGCGGCGGCGGAAGGCCGGCGGTAGGGGTCGGGCCGGGGGGTTCCCGGGAGGGGCTGCCGACCGTCGTCCACCCCGAGCACCCACACGCCCCCGCGCCTGGGCTGCCCGTTGCTGCGCTTCTCCGGCTCTTCGACGTCGTCGTACGCCGCGTCGCTTCCCTGCTCACCGGGCGAGATCACGGACGACGGATTCCCACGAACCTCCCGGGCTATGGGGTGGTGCACACGAAACTCATGGATTCCGTGATGTGGCGGCAGTCGAAGTATCCGGACCACCTGAGCCCCGAGTCGGGCTGTGTACCAGCGCCTCGCTCCCACGTGGCCACGTACCGGTCGTCGGAGAACGTCAGGCCACCCTGCGAGACCACCGGCTTCTGCTCCAACAACGTCACCAAGGGACGCAGCAGGGCCGTGGGGTCCTTCCCCTTCTTCTTCCACATCGCGATGACCGTGTCGGGTTCCGCGCTCTGGGACTCCGTCGTGCCGAAGCCTCCCCGGTCCATGGCCACCTCCATGGCGTCGAAGTCGCCTTTGCAGGCGGCGTCGTGCACGACCTTGATGGAGACCTCCGTTCGTTTCACCCCATCGCCGGTGTCAAAGTCGGTATACGCCTTCCCGCAGGTGATCCCCGGCAACACCGAAGGATTTCCTGACGTCCCCTCGCCGGCGGCACTGTCCGACTCTCCGGTGCCGTCCGGCAGCAGCCAGAACAGGATGAGGAAGGCGGAGACGGCGAGCAGGCCGATTGCCAGCAGCATCCGTCTCCTCCCGCTGCCGGGATCTCCGTTCTGCTCCTTGAGGCCCTCGGGCGGTTCCGGGTGAAGCGGCGGTGCTTGATTGCGTGCGATGCATATGCTCGCCCCCCGGTCCCGGTTGAGTTGCTGCGGGCGGGGACGGTTCTTCTGCATGAGGGATCGGTCGACGTGGTCGAAGAGATCCGACATGGTCAGCAGATCGGGACCACCCGAAACCCCCGCCTCCAGCAGGGTGACGAGCTCGCCGGTGAACGCGGGGTACTGTTCGCCCTCGACGGCCAGCGCCCATTGGGTGGCAGGAGACGCGGCGAGGACCGAGGTGCCCTGGACATCGGCCAGAAGCGTCGCGTCATCGCCTGACGACAACGATTCCTTGAGCGCCGTGCCGCTGAAGCAGCAGTCGAGGATGACGACTTTGCGTCTGACGTGGACGGCCCCCAGCAGGATTCCGCGGACGTCCTCGTACTTCACGGCCGTGAACGGCTTGTCCTTCGTCGTCTCCGGCACGGACAGATGCAATCCGGTGCTGAAGGGATACAGCAGTCCGTGGCCGGCGTAGTACACGACGAGTGTGTCCGTGGCCGCTGCCGCCGCCTCGTGCACAACTCCCAGCAGGTCATCCCGCGTCGGCTGGGAGACCACATGACAGTGCTCACGGGGAAGCCCCCAGACGGCAGGGTCCTGGAACAATTCGGCCAGTCGCAGGCAGCCCCTCTTAACCGAGGGACGCGGGGCGAGGTGACGTCTGGGGTCCCGGATTCTTGCGCCGGTCCGGGTGAACTCGTGGGCCTCGATGAAAACGGCCCGGGACTTGGCCGGATCCGAGAGCCTCGGTTCCGGCGAACCGTGCTGCATCAAGGCGCCTCATCACCGGACCGACGCTCATGCGACTCGTCCGCGCGGCCGTCGGGTTCATCGGCGCCCGTCAACCGCTCGAACATCCGGCGCGCCTCCTCCGGGTCGGCGTGCTCGACACGCAGCGTGACACCGTCACGTTCGATGCACACCTCCGCCCCCGGTGAACGTCCGTCACGCCAAGAGGCAATGGCGACCAGCAGGTTCGCCAGGGCCACGATGTTCGAGACGGCGAACTCGATGACTTCCGGACCGCCCAACGCGTCCGGTTCGTCGTCGAGCGCCAGCACCGGTCCGGCCGCACGTAGGACATCGGGGTCGCGAGTCAGCCACTCGTAGAGGTCCAAGGCGCCTGGATGGCCTTCACGGGCGTCGACTCGAACGCTGAGCTGCATGACTCTCCCACGATCCGAAACTGCTCGGGCGCCGATGCTAGCGCCTGCGCCCCTCCCGGGAATCAACGGCCATACCGAAAAGGCCCCTTGGCAGTCCCCCGTGCCATCCTCCCCTCATGACCACCAACACACCCCACGCCCTCCCCGACGGCCGACCCATCCCCCTCATGACCGGTGAGGAACTCCCCATGCTGGAAAGCTGGTTGGAGTTTCATCGGGCCACGCTCGCCTTGAAGTGTGCGGGGCTGGACGACAAGCAGGTGCGGGAAGCGTCGGCCGCGCCGTCCGAGTTGACGTTGCTCGGGCTGGTTCAGCATCTCGCCGAGGTCGAACGGAACTGGTTCCAGCGGGCGTTCGCCGGGCTCGACATGCCGCCGGTCTTCGAGGAGGAGAGCGGGTACGTCCTCGACTCCGGGCGGGGGCTCGACCAGGCGCTGACCGTCTGGCGGCGGGAGATCGCGCGGGGGCGCGAGCTGATCGCCGGGCGGTCGCTGGAGGACACCGGCCGGATCGCCGGCGGGCCGTTGGCCGGCCTCGAGGTCAGCCTGCGCTGGGTGCTCATCCACATGATCGAGGAGTACGCCCGGCACAACGGTCACGCGGACATTCTCCGGGAGCGCATCGACGGGGTTACCGGAGCCTGAATTCACGGCGATTCGGGAATTCCCTCCGGGTGTCTTCGCGAGGATAGCTTTCCCGAGTTCTTCTGCCCGGATTCCCTGCGGCTAAACGCAGGGAATTTCGGGCCGGTTACGGTCACGTGACGCATCGCACAGCGAGGGCGATATGCGCGTTTTGCGCTGGGAGAAATGGGGCGCATCGGTCAACTGTCCGTGTGGCATCACGGAATCACCACGGCCTCTCCATGCGTTATTGAATTTCCCTGGGTAAGTTCAATCCGCATGACTGCCGCACAAGCAGACCTACATATCGACCGTCCGTCGGTGGCGGACGGGGCCGCGCTCTGGCGTATCGCGAAGGAATCCGGAACGCTCGATCTGAACTCCTCCTACAGCTATCTGCTGTGGTGCCGCGACTTCGCCGGCACCTCGGCGGTGGCGCGGACGGAGGGCGGCGAGCCGATCGGGTTCGTCACCGGGTACGTACGCCCGGAGGAGCCGCAGACCCTGCTGGTCTGGCAGGTGGCGGTCGACGCCGCGTACCGCGGTCGCGGCCTCGCCGCCGCGCTGCTCGACGGGCTGACCGCGCGGCTCGCCGCCGAACGCCCGCTCACCACCGTCGAGACCACGATCACGCCGGGCAACACCGCCTCCGAGCGGCTGTTCGCCTCGTACGCCGACCGGCACGGGGCGGCCGTCACCCGCGAGGTGCTGTTCGGCGCCGGGCTGTTCCCCGACGGCCCGCACGACCCCGAAGTGCTGTACCGCATCGGTCCCCTCGCCTTCTGACCTGCAACCTCTCTCGCCCCCTCTCCCTCCCCCCACGTCCTCCCTCCTTCTCACCCCACACCAAGGAGTGTTCCGTCGTGACCATCACCCAGCCCGACCTCAGCGTGTTCGAGACCCTCGAGTCCGAGGTGCGCAGCTACTGCCGCGGCTGGCCCGCCGTGTTCGACCGTGCGCAGGGCAGCCGCATGTACGACGAGGACGGTCACCGGTATCTCGACTTCTTCGCCGGTGCCGGGTCTCTCAACTACGGCCACAACAACCCGGTACTCAAACGGGCGTTGGTCGACTATCTGATGCGGGACGGCGTCACCCACGGGCTCGACATGTCCACCGTCGCCAAGCGGTCCTTCCTGCAGACCTTCCAGGATCTGGTGCTGCGTCCGCGTGACCTCCCCTACAAGGTCATGTTCCCCGGCCCGACCGGCACCAACGCCGTGGAGTCCGCGCTGAAGCTGGCGCGGAAGGTGAAGGGGCGCGAGGCCATCGTGTCGTTCACCAACGCCTTCCACGGGATGTCCCTGGGGTCGCTGGCCGTCACGGGCAACGCCTTCAAGCGGGCCGGTGCCGGGATCCCGCTGGTGCACGGCACGCCCATGCCGTTCGACAACTACTTCGACGGTCGGATCCCCGACTTCCTGTGGTTCGAGCGGCTGCTGGAGGACCAGGGGTCCGGGCTCAACAAGCCGGCGGCCGTGATCGTCGAGACCGTGCAGGGCGAGGGCGGCATCAACGTCGCGCGTCCGGAGTGGCTGCGGGCGCTCAAGGAGCTGTGCGAACGGCAGGACATGCTGCTGATCGTCGACGACATCCAGATGGGATGCGGGCGTACCGGGGCCTTCTTCTCCTTCGAGGAGGCCGGGATCGTCCCGGACATCGTCACCGTGTCCAAGTCCATCAGCGGCTACGGACTGCCCATGTCGCTGTGCCTGTTCGGGCCCGAGCTCGACGTGTGGGAGCCGGGCGAGCACAACGGCACCTTCCGCGGCAACAACCCGGCCTTCGTCACCGCCACCGCCGCCCTCGAGGCGTACTGGGCCGACGGGTCCGCCATGGAGAAGCAGACCCGGGCGCGCGGCGAGCAGATCGAGCAGGCGCTCATCTCGATCACCGAGGAGAACCTCGCCGACGTCAAGGAGTACCGGGGCCGCGGACTCGTGTGGGGTCTGGAGTTCCACGAGAAGGCGCGGGCCGGGCGGGTCGCGCAGCGGGCCTTCGAGCTCGGGCTGCTGATCGAGACCTCCGGCCCGGAGAGCGAGGTCGTCAAGCTGCTGCCGGCCCTGACCATCACCCCGGAGGAGCTGGACGAGGGCCTGAGCGTCGTCGCCCGCGCCGTACGGGAAACCGTCTGAGGCCCGCGGAAACCCACCATCTGTCCCGTTCACCTATCCAGGAGGCATCGCAGCACCGTGATCGTCCGTTCGTTCAAGGACATCGAAGGCACCGACCGGCATGTGCGGGCGGCGTCCGGCACCTGGGAGAGCAAACGCATCGTCCTCGCCCGGGAACGCGTCGGGTTCTCGCTGCACGAAACGATTCTGTACGCGGGTACCGAGACGTCGATGTGGTACGCGAACCACATCGAGGCCGTCGTCTGTGTCGAGGGCGAGGCCGAGCTGACCGACCACGAGACCGGGCGGACGCACACCATCACGCCCGGAACCATGTACCTCCTCGACGGGCACGAGCGGCACACGCTGCGCGTCAAGGAGGACTTCCGCTGCCTCTGCGTGTTCAACCCGCCCGTCACCGGACGGGAGGACCACGACGAGAACGGCGTCTACCCCCTGCTGACCGAGCCCGAGGAGGTGTGAGCACCGTGACCACGCTCACCGATCTGTATCCCACCCGTGGCACCGCCGAGGTGTCCGTCCCCCGCCAGGACCCCGTCGTCTGGGGCTCCCCCAGCGCCCCCGGCCCGATCGCGACGGCCGACCTCCAGGCGTACGAGCGCGACGGCTTCCTCTCCGTCGACCAGCTGATCAGCGACGACGAGGCCACCGTCTGCCGACGGGAGCTGGAGCGGCTGGTCGCCGACCCGGAGATCCGGGCCGACGAGCGGTCGATCGTCGAACCGCGGTCCAAGGAGATCCGGTCCGTCTTCGAGGTGCACAAGCTGAGCCCGGTGTTCGCCTCGCTGGTGCGCGACGAGCGGGTCGTGGGTCGGGCGCGGCAGATCCTCGGCTCGGACGTGTACGTCCACCAGTCGCGGATCAACGTCAAGCCGGGCTTCGGGGCCGGGGGCTTCTACTGGCACTCGGACTTCGAGACCTGGCACGCCGAGGACGGTCTGCCGAACATGCGGACGGTGTCCGTCTCCATCGCGCTGACCGAGAACTTCGCCACCAACGGCGGGCTCATGATCATGCCGGGCTCGCACCGGACGTTCCTCGGCTGCGCCGGGGCCACGCCGAAGGACAACTACAAGAAGTCGCTGCAGATGCAGGACGCGGGCACGCCCTCCGACGAGGCGCTGACCGCGATGGCGAGCGACCACGGCATCAAGCTGTTCACCGGGAAGGCCGGTTCGGCGACCTGGTTCGACTGCAACGCCATGCACGGGTCCGGCGACAACATCACGCCGTTCCCGCGCAGCAACGTGTTCGTCGTGTTCAACAGCGTGGAGAACACGGCCGTGGAGCCGTTCGCGGCTCCGGTACGGCGGCCGGAGTTCATCGGTGCGAGGGATTTCACTCCGGTCCGGTGAGACGGAGAGGGCGTCCGGGACCGTCGGGCCGTCGGTGGTTGCCGGGTTGAGCGGCCACGGGCCACGCCGGTGTCGCCGTCCGCTCCGGGACGTCGCATACGACGACGTCGGCGTCGCCCGTGGCCGGGCACGCCACCTCGTCCGGTGCGGCCCGGCCGTCGGCACGGTTCCGCGTCGGCGGCCGGGCCCGGCGCCTTCCCGGCGCCGCCGTCCGCTTCCGGAGGCCGTACCCGGGGGCGTCAGCCCGACAGCGCGTCCAGCAGGCGGTCGACGTCGGCGGGGGTGTTGAACAGGTGGAAGGAGGCGCGCAGGTTGCCGGAGCGGTTGGAGACCTGTATGCCGGCGGCGCCCAACTCGGGCTGGCGGTGGCCGAGTCGGGGCACGGAGACGATCGCGGAGCCGGGTGCGGGGATCGCTTCGTGGCCGAGGGCGGAGAGGCCGGCGCGACAGCGGTCGGCCAGTGCGAGGTCGTGGGCGCGGATCGCCGCCACGCCGAGTTCCTCCACCAGTTCGAGGGACCGGCGCAGCCCGGCGTAGGTGAACAGGGCGTGCGTCAGGTCGAACCGCCGTGCCGAGTGGGCGAGTTCGGCCACCGGGCCGTAACAGCTGTCCCAGGGCTCCTCGCCCGCGACCCATCCCGCGAGGATCGGTGACAGCCCGCCGAAGTCCTCCGGGACCACGAGGAAGGCCGCGCCGTGCGGGCCGAGCAACCACTTGAAGGAGACGGCGGCGGAGAAGTCGTGGGCGTCGGCGTCCGTCGGCAGCCAGCCGACGGCCTGCGAGAAGTCGACGTAGGTGCGCGCGCCGTGCGTCCGGGCGGCCTCGCGCAGGGCGGGCAGGTCGGCGATCCGGCCGTCGGCGGACTGGGCGGCGCTGACCGCGACCAGCGCCGTGCCGGGACGGACGGACTCGGCGATCCGCTCCAGCGGGACGGAGCGGACCTTGAGGTCGCCGCGGACGTGGAACGGGTTCAGCACGGAGGTGAAGTCGTCCTCGGCGGTGAGCACTTCGGCGCCTGCGGGGAGCGAGGCGGCGATCAGGCCGGTGTGCGCGGCGACCGAGGCGCCCAGCGCCACCCGGGTGACCGGGACACCGGCCAGCCGGGCGTACGCGGCCCGGCAGGCCTCCACGTCCTCGTGCAGCGGAGTCAACGGCCTGCCCTCGGCCCGCAGCAGCGCCGCCTCGTGCAGGGCGGCGACGGTGCGGGCGGGCAGCAGGCCGTTGCTCGCGGTGTTCAGATACGTCGTCTTCGGGGTGAACTCGGCGCGGACGAGGCTCTCGAAGGTCTCCATGGGTCCACTCTGCGGCCGCGTGAACTCATAGTCCATTGCGGATTTCTACGTGGAATCACCAAGCGATGCTTATGGATCGGCTCCGGCCTGCGGTTTTCCAGCCCTGCTTCAGCCCTGCTGCGGCACCGCGCACCCGTCGGGACCGCAGGCCTCCGCGCCGCCGTCGTCGATCAGCTTCAGCGGGGAGCGGTCGCCCCAGGCCTGGGTCAGGGCCTGGGTGAAGACCTCGGCGGGCTGGGCTCCGGAGACGCCGTAGGCGCGGTCGAGGACGAAGAAGGGTACGCCGTTCGCGCCGAGCTGGGCGGCTTCGCGCTCGTCGGCGCGGACCTCGTCTGCGTACGCCGCCGGGTCGGCGAGGACCTTGCGAGCGGCGTCGGCGTCGAGGCCGGCCTCGACGGCCAGTTCCACGAGCCGCTCGTCGCCCTCGGCGAAGACGGACCGCTCCTCGGCGAAGTTCGCCCGGTAGAGGATCTGGATCAGCTCGTCCTGCCGGCCGTGCTCCTTGGCGAAGTGCAGCAGGCGGTGCATGTCGAAGGTGTTGCCGTGGTCGCGGTCGCGGGTGCGGTAGTCGAGGCCCTCGGCGGCGGCCTGGGCGCCCAGGTTCTCCTCGCCGGCCTGCGCCTGCGCCTCGCTCATGCCGTACTTCTTGCTGAGCATGGCCAGCACGGGCTGGACGTCACCCTTGGCGCGGCCGGGGTCGAGCTCGAAGGAACGGTGCACCACCTCGACCTGGTCGCGGTGCGGGAAGGCCTCGAGCGCCTTCTCGAAGCGGGCCTTGCCCACATAGCACCAGGGGCAGGCGATGTCGCTCCAGATCTCGACGCGCATGTCTCGGCTCTTCTCCAGGTCGTACGGGTACGGAGGCTCCCTCCGCCTGGTGCGTGAACGTTCAAGCGCCCGCGTTCATTCCCCGCCCCTTCGTCCTTCGCCCACCGTGAAGCGCAGGAAGAGATGGTGATCGCCCTCGTCGGGCGGGTTCCGCGGGTCCGGGAACCAGCCCTGACGTGCGTAGAAGGCCTGAGCCCGCCGGTTGTCCACGTGCACGTCGAGGACGGCCGCGCGGCGGCCGTCCGCCCTCCACTGCTCCACGCAGGCCGTGTGCAGGACCGTACCGATGCCGCCGCGCCAGTGGTCGGGGTCGACGTGGAACTGGAACAGCTTGACGGTGTCCGCGGCCGAGCCTTCCGGCGTGCGGAACGAGGCGAGGCCGACGATCCGCCCCCGTTCGACGACGCAGAGCACATGGCCGTCGGGCCGCTCGATGGCCGTGCGCCAGTTCGCGAGCCAGTCGGTGCCGTCCTGCGGGACCCCGTCGGGGTAATAGGTCGCCCGGGCGCGGGCGTGCAGCGCGGCGACCGCCTCCGCCTCGGCGGGCACGGCGGTGCGGATCACCCGGTCTCCCGTGACACGTTCTCCGATCATGCAACGGAGGACGTACCGGCCCGTTCCCCGGTTCCGAGCCGGCTGAACCGGGCGCGGTGGGCGCTCGGGGTGAGCCCGGTGCGGCGGACGAGGTGGGCACGCGGGGAGTCCGCGGTACCCAGGCCGCAGGCGCGGGCCGGCTGGTCCATGGGCAGGACGGTGGTCTCCAGGAGTTCCTTGGCGCGCTCGACGCGCTGGTGGAGCAGCCACTGGAGCGGGCTCATCCCGCTCTCGGCGTGGAAGCGCCGGGTGGGTGTCGGCACGCTGACGCCCGCGTGCCGGGCCAGGTCGGTGAGGGTGAGCGGCCTGTCGAGGTTGCGCATGGCGCAGCCGCGGGTGTCGGCACAGGCGGTGCCCCGCTCGGGCGGCAGCGGGGTCTGGGTGAACCGGGTCCGGCCGCCGGGCCGGACGGGGGAGACGAGGGCGAGCCGCGCGACCCGGTTGGCGACGGCCGCCCCGTGGTCGGTGCGGATCATGTGCAGGCACAGGCCGATGCCGGCGGCGTACCCGGGGGAGGTGAGGACCTGGCCGTCCTGCGCGTAGAGGACGTCGTCCGTGAGGTCGACCGCCGGGCAGCGCCTGCGCGGTTCCCCGGCCTGGTTCCCGTACGTCGTGGCCCGGCGGCCGTCCAGCGGTCCCGCGTCGGCCAGGGCGAACGCGGCGCTGCAGATGGACGCGATCCGCCGGCCCGCGTCGGCGGCCTCGCGCAGGGCGGCCACCGTGCGCGGGTCGGCAGGTGGCCGGGGGCCTGGCATCGCGGTGTTCGGGGCGCTGGTCTCCGACGGCTTCACCGGGGGCATGCGGGCGGGCCTGGCGATAGCGCGGCGCTGCTCGCGGTGACGGGTGTGCTCAGCTTCCGTCTCTCAGGTCGTGCGGCCACTCGGTCCTGAACTCCAGGTGGTCGTACGTCACGACGCACCCCTCCCCCATCGGCGACTGCGTCATGAAGCCGATGAGAGCCGCGCCGGTCTCTTTCTCCTCGCCGAGCGTGAACAGCCGGACGAAGGTCCAGCGCTTGCCGTCCCGGGAGGCGTGGAAGGCGAAGGCACGACCGGTCCGGCTCAACCGCAGCCAGACCGAACTCCCCTCCACAGTGAAGGAGTTGGCGTCGTCGGAGTGTCCCCGGGTGACCACCGTGCAGACGGTCGCCACGTCCGGGGAGTACTCCAGACAGAGTTTGGCCCACGCCCGCTCACCGACATGGACGTACAACGCCCCCGCGTCGAAGGCCCAGTTGAACCCGACGGTGACCCGAGCTATGAGCTGGAAGTCCCCTTCGGGCGCCCCGAGCAGCCGGGGCGCGTCGGCGGCGGGGTCCAGCGCCTGACCGGTGGGCGGCACGAACCGGTCCTGCCGCGCCCCGGCCCACGCGGTCAACACCCCGTCCTCATGCGACCAGTGCCCATCGGGCCCATAGGTACGGAGAGGGAAGGGCAGTTCGGGAAGCGAAACGTCCATTGCCTCATCATCGCAGGGCGGCTGAGAAAGCAAGGGGCGCGGGGAACCGCGCGACAAGCCACGACGGACCTGTACCCGGCACTCCACCGCACCCCTCGACGACACCCGCGCGCAGCGCTGCGCGCTACCGCTCCAGACGCCCGTTGAACCGACGAGGAAGCCCCAGCTCGTTCTCGTCCCGAAGCTCCACAGGCAGCAGCGCAGCCGGAGCATTCTGATACGCGACAGGCCGCAGCCACCGCTCGATGGCGGTCCCGCCCACCGAGGTGGACGTGGACGTCGTAGCCGGGTACGGCCCCCCGTGATGCTGGGCCGGTGCGACGGCGACACCCGTGGGCCACCCGTTCACGAGCACACGCCCGGCGAGCGGAGTCAGTTCGGTGAGGATCTCCGCACCGCGCCCCTCGCCGGCCGCCTCCCCCTCGGACAGCTGAACCGTCGCCGTCAGGTTGCCAGGCAGCCGCGACAGAACCGCCTTTACCTCACCCTCGTCCTCATAGCGGGCCACGACGGTGACCGGCCCGAAGCACTCCTCCAGCAGCAGATCGTGCTCCCCCTCGGCGGCGAGCCGAGCCGCGGGCACGGTCAGGAAGCCCGCGCTGACGGTGTGCTCCCCGCCCGCGCCGGGCGTCACCGGCGACTCCACGTCGGCCAGCTCCGCGCGCTCGGCGACCCCGGCGATGAAGTTGTCCCGCATCCGGTGGTCGAGCAGCACGCCCGCGTCGGTGTCGCTCACCGCGTCCGTCAGCGACTTGAGCAGACCGTCGCCGGCCGCGCCGGACGGCACCAGCACCAGCCCGGGCTTGACACAGAACTGTCCGACGCCCAGCGTCATGGACCCGGCGAGCCCGGCGCCGATGGCCTCGGCGCGCTCGGCGGCGGCGGCCTCCGTCACCACGACGGGGTTCAGCGACCCCAGCTCGCCGTGGAAGGGGATCGGCACCGGCCGGGCCGCGGCCGCGTCGAAGAGCGCCCGCCCGCCCCGGATGGAACCGGTGAAGCCCGCGGCGGCGACCAGCGGGTGCTTGATCAGCTCGACGCCGGCCTCGAAGCCGTGCACGAGACCGAGCACGTCCTCCGGGATCCCGTGTTCGGCGGCGGCGTGCCGCACCACCTTGGCGACCAGCTCGGACAGCCCCGGGTGGTCGGGGTGGGACTTGACGACGACCGGGTTGCCGGCCGCCAGCGCGCTCGCGGTGTCGCCGCCGGCGACGGAGAAGGCAAAGGGGAAGTTGGACGCCGAGTAGACCGCGACCACACCGAGCGGCACCTTGTAGCGGCGCAGGTCCGGGATGGGCGGCGTGGCCGTGTCGTCGGGGTGGTTGATGACGACGTCCAGGAAGGCGCCCTCGTCGACGATGTCGGCGAACGCGCGCAGCTGGTAGCAGGTGCGGGCGAGCTCGCCGTTCAGCCGGACCGGGCCGAGCGCGGTCTCGGCGTCGGCCACCTCGACGAGCGTGTCCTTGGCCGCCTGAAGCCGGTCGGCGGCGGAGCGCAGGAAGGCGGCGCGGACGGTGCGGTCGGCGAGGGAGCCGCGCGCGTCATGGGCGGCGCGGACGACGGTGTCGACCTCCTGGGCCGTGGCCTCCACCGCAACCTGTTCACGCTGCTTCCCGGTTCGGGGGTCGACACTCCAGACTGGTGCTGCTGCCACCGCGGGTCCCTCCACATTTGGTACTGGCTCACTCACCAGGGGCGTTCGATATGCTGAACACTGTCTCTGATGATGAATATGCTGTCGGAGCGTATTTCCCGTCGAACGAAGGGGTCAAGGGCGATGTCGGCTGGCGAGACGGGGGGCGGGGCGCAGGTCAAGTCCGCGGTGCGGACGGTTGAGCTGCTGGAATACTTCGCCGGCCGCCCAGGAATGCACTCTCTGGCGTCGGTCCAGGAGGCCGTCGGATATCCCAAGTCCAGTCTCTACATGCTGCTGCGCACCCTGGTGGAGCTGGGCTGGGTGGAGACTGACGCGACGGGCACACGGTACGGCATAGGCGTGCGCGCGCTGCTGGTCGGCACCTCCTACATCGACGGCGACGAGGTCGTCGCGGCGGCCCGGCCGACCCTCGACCGGCTCTCGGACGACACCACCGAGACCATCCATCTGGCCCGGCTCGACGGCACGAACGTCGTCTACCTCGCCACCCGCCAGTCCCAGCACTACCTGCGCCCCTTCACCCGCGTCGGCCGCCGCCTGCCCGCCCACTCCACCTCCCTCGGCAAGGCGCTGCTGAGCACCTACACCGACGAGCAGGTCCGCAAGATGCTCCCGGAGACGCTCCCGGCGCTGACCGAGCACACGATCACGGACCGCGAGAAGCTCATCGAGGAGCTGCGCCAGGTCCGCGAGCAGGGCTTCGCGGTGGACCGCGAGGAGAACACGCTGGGCCTGCGCTGCTTCGGCGTGGCGATCCCGTACCGCACGCCGGCCCGGGACGCGATCAGCTGCTCGGTGCCGGTGGCGAGACTCACACCCGCGCACGAGCAGATGGTGAAGGACGCCCTGTTCGACGCGCGCGACCGGCTCACGCTGGCCACCCGCCGGCTCTGAGGCGGGCCGACGTAGGCTCTCAGGCATGGAGATCGCCCTGCGCCGAGTCCATGACAGCGATCTGCCGGTGTTCTACCGGCAGATGAACGACCCCGAGTCGCTCGAGATGGCCGCGTTCACCCCGAAGGATCCGGCCGACCGGGACGTCTTCGAGGCCCACTGGAAGAAGATCCGCGCCTCGTCCGCCGTGCTGCGCACGATCCTCGCCGACGGGGACGTCGTCGGCAGCACGGCGGTGTACGGGGAGCCGGGCGAGCGCGAGGTGACGTACTGGGTGGACCGGGCGTACTGGGGCCGGGGCATCGCCACGGCGGCGTTGCGTGCCCTGCTGTCCGAGGTCCCGGAGCGTCCGCTGTTCGCGCGTGCGGCGGCCGACAACGCCGGTTCCCTCCGGGTCCTGGAGAAGTGCGGCTTCCGGCCCACCGCCTGGGCCGCCGGGTACGCGAACGCGCGGGGCGGGGAGATCGAGGAGGTCGTGCTGCGGCTGGAGCCCTGAACCGGCCTCGGACGAAAGGGCCTCGGACGACGGCCTCGCATGACGGTCCTCAGATGAACAGACGATGAGAAATCCGGCGGACGGGAACGATTGATCTCTTCCCGTTCGTCTTTCCGAGCGCAATGAACAAGACGATCAGGCGCGCCTCGGTCTTCGCGCTGCTGCTGGTGTTCGCCCTGCTGATCCGGGCGACCTGGGTGCAGTTCTACGAGGGCCAGGCACTCGCGGACGACAAGAACAACCGGCGCAACGCGATTCTGACGTACGCGGAGCCGCTCGGGAACATCATCGTGGCCGGAAAGGCGATCACCGGCTCGACCGTCACCTCGGACGGCGACCTCAGATACAAGCGCACGTACACGGACGGCGAGCTGTACGCCGCGGTGACGGGCTACGCCTCGCAGAGCTACGCCCCGACGCAGTTGGAGGGCATCTACGCCGACCTGCTCAACGGCACGGACACCCGCCTGAAGACGGCGCTGGACACGGTCACGAACAAGCGGGCCGACCCGGGCAACGTGATCACCACGATCGATCCGGACGTGCAGAAGGCCGCGTACGACGCGCTCGGCGACAAGAAGGGCGCGGCCGTCGCGATCGACCCGACCACCGGCCAGATCCTCGCCGTCGTGTCGACCCCGTCGTACGACCCGTCGTCGCTGACCGACGCCAACAGCGCCGGGACGGCCTGGAAGAAGCTGAACGCGGACTCCGACAAGCCGCTCACCAACCGGGCGCTGCGCCAGCCGCTGGCACCGGGTTCGACGTTCAAGCTGGTCGTGGCGGCGGCCGCGCTGGAGGACGGGCTGTACTCGTCGGTGGACGAGAAGACCGACAGCGAGGACCCGTACACCCTGCCGGGAACGCGCACGGTCCTCAGGAACGAGAACACGTCCGCGCCCTGTGAGAACGCCACGATCCGGGTCGCGCTGCAGTACTCCTGCAACAACGTGTTCGCGCACATGGCCGTGCAACTCGGTCAGGACAAGCTGAAGGCGATGGCCGAGAAGTTCGGCTTCGACGACGACAGCCAGGACGTGCCGGTGCGGGCGTACGCGAGCGTGTACCCGTCCGACATGGACGAGTCGTCCACGGCCCTGACCGGCATCGGCCAGTTCGACGTGACCGCGACGCCGCTCCAGATGGCCATGGTGTCGGCCGCCATAGCCAACGGCGGCAAGCTGGTCTCGCCGCACATGGTCTCGCAGATCACCAACGGCGGCGGCGATGTCCTGAAGGACTACGACGACGAGGCGACGACCCAGCAGATCGTCAGCTCCTCCACCGCCGAGCAGTTGCAGTCGGCGATGCAGACGGTCGTCGAGAAGGGCACGGGCACGAACGCGCTCATCGACGGCGTCACGGTCGGCGGCAAGACGGGCACGGCCCAGAACGGCGAGAACAACAGCAAGGCGCCGTACGCCTGGTTCACGTCGTACGGCAAGTCCGACTCCTCCGACAGGGAGGTCGCCGTGGCGGTCGTGGTCGAGCAGTCCGACGCGGCACGTTCCGAGGTCAGCGGCAACGGGCTGGCCGCCCCGGTCGCCAAGGCGATGATGAAAGCAGCGTTGAAGTAACCCACCCAAGGGACGCGGGGCGCTGACATCTTGCGGCTCCGCCGCGGTGCGCGACCAGCCACAACGAACCCGCACTGGCCGCGCAGCGCACCCTCACTTCACGCCGAGAACCTGCTCGATCGGGTCGATCGCGAAGTACACCACGAACAGCGCCGAGGCCCCCCACAGCAGCCAGTGGACGTCCTTCGCCTTGCCGAGCACCGTCTTGATGAGGACGAACGCCAGGAATCCCGCGCCGATGCCGTTGGTGATCGAGTACGTGAACGGCATCACGGCGATGGTGAGGAACGCCGGGATGGCGATCTCGTACTTGTCCCAGTCGATGCTCTTGACCTGGGTCATCATCAAGAAGCCGACGGCGACGAGGGCCGGGGCCGCCGCCTGGAGCGGGACGATGGTGAGGACCGGGGTCAGGAACAGGGCGAGGGTGAAGAGGCCGCCGGTGACCAGGTTGGAGAAGCCGGTGCGCGAGCCCTCGCCGACGCCGGCCGCGGACTCGATGTAGGAGGTCGCGGAGGACGAGGAGGCCGCGCCACCCGCGACCGCCGCCGCGCCGTCGATCAGCAGCACGCGGCCCAGGTTGGGCACCTCGCCCTTCTCGTTCAGCAGTCCGGCCTCCGCGCTGATGCCGACGACCGTGCCCATGGTGTCGAAGAAGTCGGACAGGATGAGCGTGAAGACCAGCAGGACGACCGTGATGACACTGGTCTCGCCGAAGGCGCCGAACAGACTGAAGTGACCGATCAGCCCGAAGTCGGGGGTGCCGACCAGCTTGTCCGGCCACGAGGGCGTGGTCAGGCCCCAGGACTTGATGTCGGCGATCGAGTTGATGACGATCGCGAGCACCGTCATGGTCACGATGCTGATCAGGATCGCACCCTTGGCCTTGCGGGCGAGCAGACCGATCGTCAGCAGCACGCCGAGGCAGAAGACGAGGACCGGCCAGCCGCCGAGCGTGCCGGTGCCGCCGAGCTGCACGGGGACGGTCGTGTTCGCCGCGTCGGGGATCCGGCTGACGAAGCCGGCGTCGACGAAGCCGATGAAGGCGATGAACAGGCCGATGCCGACGCTGATCGCCTGCTTGAGCGGTTGCGGGATGGCGTGCATGACGGCCTCGCGCAGACCGGTCACCACCAGGACGCAGATCAGCAGGCCTTCGAGGACGATGAGGCCCATCGCGTCGTCCCAGCTCATCAGCGGGGCGATCTGGAAGGCGACGACCGCGTTCAGGCCGAGGCCCGCGGCGAGCGCGAGGGGCAGGTTGCCGCCGACGCCCATGATGATCGTCATGAGGGCGGCCACCAGGGCGGTGGCGGTGGTGAGTTGGACGGTGTCGAGCTGGTGCCCGAACTTGTCCTTGGCGCTGCCGAGGATGATCGGATTCAGGACAAGGATATAGGCCATGGTGAAGAACGTGGCGAAGCCGCCGCGTATCTCCCGGCCGAAGGTGGACCCCCGCTCGGAGATCTTGAAGAACCGGTCGACGCTGCTCGCCGTCGTCGGCGGGGCAGTTGGCCGGTCGGCCACCTTCTTCGTTTCGGACATGACGGTGACTCCTAAGTGCCTGAATGATCTGTGTGCGGATGCTGGCTGGATTGTTCCCCCGTTGAACCGTCTTCAGGTTTTCTCCGTGTTACGGAATCGGGTGCCGCACTCGTTCGGCCTGCCACATCATGTTCGAACCCCCGTACCAGACCAAGCGGTCGACCACTGCTACGCTTCCCGATCTCGTCCCGACCATCTCCTCGGGATCCCCATGTCATTCACATGACACGCACAGGTTGCACCCCGCCGGGTGCCAGAAGTCGCATCGAGAAGAGGTCACCCGTGGGCACAGTCGTCGACGACGCCGCCTCCGTGGAATTCCATACCTTCTTCGACCGTCACTACGCGGAACTGTCCCGTCTCGCCCACCTGCTGACCGGTGAGGCGGACGCCGCCGACGACCTGGCGGCGGACGCGCTCCTCGCGCTGTGGAACCGCTGGGACCGGGTGCGCGCGGCCGACCATCCGGTGGCGTACGCCCGCGGTGTCGTCGCCAACCTGGCCCGCACCCGCATCCGCAGCGCCGTCCGGGAACGCCGCAGGATCGCCCTGTTCTGGTCGCAGCGCGAGGAGAAGACGGAGAACCCCGACATCGCGGGCGTTGTGGACGTCCAGTCGGCGCTGCGTAGACTTCCGTTCCGCAAACGGGCCTGCGTGGTGCTGCGGCACGCCTTCGACCTCTCGGAGAAGGACACCGCGCTCGCCCTGGGGGTCTCGGTGGGTACGGTGAAGAGCCAGACCTCGAAGGGAATGGCCGAGCTGCAGAAGCTGCTCGGCGCCAAGGGAACTCCGCTCAAGGTGCCCACGATGGTGCGCGCCGGTGAGGCCTCGGCCTCAGGAAGGGACCGATGACGATGCAGCGGGACGTGCACGACGAGCTGCGCGCCCGGCTGCACGGCGCGGCCGAGGCACACGAGCCCGACCGGGCGCGCATCCTGGCCCGGGTCGAGCGCGGCATGGCGGGGCAGGGGCAGGAACCGTCCGATCACCGGGCGACCCGCCCGCCCCTGTGGGGCTGGGCACGGATCGTCGGGGCCACGGCCGCGGTCGCGGGCATGCTCGCGGTCGGCGGCTACGCGGTGGCGTCCGCGGTGAAGGGCGACACGCCGGCGCAGCAGACGGTCTCCGTCTCGCCGCCGCCCATCGAGTCCCCGGACGCGACGAGCCGCCCGCCGGCCTCGCCGAAGGCCACGCCGGATTCCGGCGGTGCGAAGGACCCGGCGAAGCCGAGCGCATCCCCGACCCAGACCGCGCAGGCGACACCCTCCGCACCCGCGGCCGAGCTGCCGGCGAAGAGCGACAACGAGGACGGCCCGCTGTGGTCGGACGGCTCGGTCGACCCGCACAGCAACGATTTCTGGGCGCAGAGCAACGTCACGCTGAAGACGTCCGAGGTGCTCACCGAGCTCACCGTGCAGCTGAAGGTCGCGCAGACCGGCGGGGTCTCGTCGGCGGGCGCCTGGCGTTCCCTGCCCGAGGACGACTTCACCTACACGGTCGCCGAGCGGGACGGCTTCCTGGTCTACACCTGGGTGCTCAAGGAGGGCCGTACGGTCGCCAAGGGCGACTGGGTGTTCGCCGGGCAGTACAACCACGACCGCGGCGGCCGGGACGCCAAGAGCGACACCTACGCGATCACCGGCAAGTCGGACAAGCAACAGGGCTCCGTGGGCGGCGACTTCGCCTCCCACGAGGGCGGCGAGGGCGACTCGTAGGACAGGCCGAGGACAGCTCGAGAGCGACTCGTAAAAAACTTCTGAAACAGCGGCAACCCTTTCCTCACCGGTGACGACCACAAGGCGCAAGAGTCACCACGCACTCGAGGATTCGGCACATGACTGCTGCACCAGCACAGCCGCGCGTCCGGCACCGCCGGGGGCTCACCGGGCGGCGGGCGCTGATCGCGGGCACCACCGCGCTCGGCATCACCGGCGCGGCGATCGTCACCACGACGCTGCTGTCCCCGGCGGGCGCCGCGTCCGTCTGGCCGACGGCCCAGGGCAGCAAGGCCGTTTCTTCGACGATCAAGGTGTCGGGCACCTACGACGGCAAACTGAAGAAGTTCTACGGCTCGGGTGCGCTGGGCACCTCCGACCAGGACGAGTCGCAGGGGGCGATCTTCGAACTGGCCGACGGCGCGGTCCTGAAGAACGTGATCATCGGGACCCCGGCCGCGGACGGCGTCCACTGCAGGGGTTCCTGCACGCTGCAGAACGTGTGGTGGCTGGACGTCGGTGAGGACGCCGCGAGCTTCAAGGGCAAGTCGTCGTCGGCCGTGTACAAGGTCATCGGCGGCGGCGCGAAGAACGCCGACGACAAGGTGCTGCAGTTCAACGGCGCCGGCAAGCTGACCGTAACCGGTTTCACGGTCCAGAACTCCGGCAAGCTGGTCCGCTCGTGCGGGAACTGCAAGACGCAGTACAAGCGCACGATCGTGCTGAGCGACATCGACGTGATCGCACCGCTGAAGGCGATCGTCGGCGTCAACGCCAACTACGGCGACACCGCGACCCTGTCGAAGATCCGTATCCAGGGCGACCCCAAGAAGAAGACCAGGACCTGCGTCCGCTTCAAGGGCAACAACACCGGCAAGGAGCCGACCGAAATCGGTACAGGTGCGGACGGAACCACCTGCAGGTTCTCGCCATCTGCCCTCACATACAAGTAAGTGAACGTTCAAGAACGACGGAGCACCCCTTGAGCACGCACAAGAGACGACCCCTCACGCGCCGACGTGTGCTCGGGGCCTCCGCCATCGGTGTCGCCGCCACCGGCGCCGCCGTCGCGGGCGGCGCCGACCTCCTGTCCTCCGCGTCCGCCGCGGCCTTCGGCTACCGGGACGACGGCAAGAACTACGTCGTCGACACAGGATCGTCCCTGGTCTTCAAGGTGTCGAAGACCACCGGCGACCTCACCTCGCTCGTCCACAAGGGCAAGGAGTACGAGGGCTACGGCGGCAAGCACTCGCACGTCGAGTCCGGCCTCGGCACGTCCACCGTCACCGTCAAGCAGTCCGGCTCGACGATCCTGATCAAGGTGGTGCACGGCTCGATCACCCAGTGGTACGCGGCCCGTAGCGGCCAGAACAACGTCTACCTCTGGACGAACAAGGCCGACGCCTCCTTCACGGCGACCCGGTACATCGTCCGCCTCAAGCCTGGCATGTTCCCCAATGCCGGCTCGGACTCCTGGATCGAGGCCTCCGACACGATCATCGAGGCCGGCGACGTCTGGAAGCGCGCGGACGGCACCACCCACTCCAAGCACTACTCGGGCAAGCGCACCATCGACTACGACCACGTCGGCTTCACGACGGGTTCGGTCGGCCTGTACCTGGTCCGCTCCAACCACGAGAAGGCCTCCGGCGGCCCCTTCTACCGCTCCCTGCTGCGCCACTCCAACGACAAGGGCGCGGGCCTCTACGAGATCCTGCACTACAACGAGGCCCAGACGGAGGCGGAACGTTTCGGCCTGCAGGGTCCGTACGTCCTGGCCTTCACCGACGGCGGCACGCCGTCCCCGTCGCTGTTCCAGGACAAGCTGGACACCTCCTGGGTGGACGGCCTCGGCATCACCGGCTGGGTCGGCCGGGCGGGCCGCGGCAAGGTCGCGGGCGTGGGCCTGAAGGGCATGGACGCGAGCCGCCCCTACACGGTCGGTTTCGCAGGCGCGGACGCGCAGTACTGGGCGAAGGCCGCGGCCGGCACGGGCGCGTTCTCCTGCAAGGGCATGCTGCCGGGCACCTACACCCTGACCGTCCACAAGGGCGAACTGGCCGTGCACACGGAGACGGTGAAGGTGACAGCGGGCGCCACGACGACCCTGCACACCCTCTCGATCACCGGCGACCCGTCCACCGCGAAGACGCTCTGGCGGCTCGGCGACTGGGACGGCACCCCGAACGAGTTCAAGAACGCCCAGCTCATGACGTACGCCCACCCGTCGGACGCCCGCGCGGCGAAGTGGACGGGGAACGTCACGATCGGCGGCGCCGACGCGGCCGCGTCCTTCCCGGCGTACATGTGGAAGAACGTCAACGACGGCGTCCTCCTCTACTTCAAGCTGACCAAGGAGCAGGCGGCGGCCGCCCACACCCTCCGGATCGGCGTCACGGACGCGTTCGCAGGCGGCCGCCCGCGGGTGACGGTGAACGACTGGGTCTCGGCCGTTCCCGCGGCCGTCACCCAGCCCTCGACCCGCTCCCTGACGACCGGTTCCTACCGGGGCAACAACCACACGTTCACGTACAACGTCCCGGCGAACGCCTGGAAGACGGACGCCTCGCAGTACAACGTCCTGAAGCTCAGCATCGTGAGCGGTTCGAGCGGAACGACGTATCTGAGCCCGGGCACGTCGTTCGACTGCATCGACCTGCTCGCCTGAGTCTCGCCGGCCTGAGCCCCTCTCCGGTCGGCAGCGCGAACGCCCCCGCCGGTGAATCCGGTGGGGGCGTTCGCGCTGCCGGGTGCGGGCTACTCAGGCGTCGAGGTGGGTGGTCGGACGCTCGTACGCGCCTCGGAGTCGTCGAGGCTGCCGTCGTACCAGGAACCCGAGGGCAGGCCGGGCAGGGCATGCGCAGGCTGCGCCGCATGCCCGACCTGCGTTCCGTCGGTCGGAGCAGTCGGGACAGGTCCTAGTTCATCGTCGCGCCGATGGTCGTCGAGCCCGTGGTCAGGAACGTCGTCGCCGGCAGCGAGCCGTCCGACTTGCGGGCGCCGTACGCCGTGGACGCGTCCGTCGACCTGAAGGCCGGCGTGGAAACCCCGCTGTCCCAGTTGTTGGCGGCGGAAACGGCCGACGACCCCAGCTTGTCCAGCCCGCCCTTGTTGCTCACCGCGAGGTTCCGGGCGAGCCGGGCCTTGCCGGTGGCGAAGTAGAAACCAGTTTCCGCATTGGCATACGCGGTGTTCCGGTTGAGGACGATCGCGCCGGTGTTGGAGTTCTCGGTGAAACCGTTCAACGTGTTGTCCCAGGCGGCGTTGTTGTTGACGAGGTGCGCCACCGCGACTCCCCCGCCGCCCAGCTTGAAACCGTTTCCGTTGCCCTCGAAAGCGGAGTCGCTCCAGCGGTTCTTGCCGTTGCCGAAGGCCCACGAGTGCTCGATGGTGACCGGGGTGGAGAACTGCCACAGGTCGAGCCCGTCATCCGAGTTGTTGTACAACCGCGCCCCGGTGATCCTGTTGCCCGTTCCCGAGCCGAACTTGATGGCGATGCCGTCCGCGTTCTGCCCGTGCCCGGCGGCGTCGTAGTTGCCGTAACTGTCCAGGTTCTGCACGAGGTTGTTCACCGTGTTGTCGCCGCGCAGGGTGAACCCGGAGTCGCCGTTGTTCGCGGTGACCAGGTTCTTGAAGATGCCGCCGGTCGACGACGTGACGACGAAGCCCTGGGCCGGGGAGGACTGGAAGGTGAGGTTCTGCACGGTCCAGTAGCTGCCGTAGATCCCGGCGAGCCAGGAGCCGGCGGGCAGCTTGGAGCCGTCGATCTTCACCTTCTCGCTGCCGTACGCCTGCAAGGTGATGCGGGAGGAACTCGTGCCACTGGCCGTCGACTTGAGGGTGGCGGTCGGGTAGTACGTGCCGGCGCGGACCTGGATGACGGTGCCGGCGACCGCGTTCTTCACCGCCGACTCCAGCTGCGCGGTGGTGGACACGGTGACCGTCGACGAGGCGGCCTCGGCGCCGCCGTTCGACAGGCCGAGGTAGACGCCGCCCGCCCCCGCTGAGACGGCCACCGCGGCGGCGATCGAGAGGGTGCGCGTCCTGCGGTGACGTCCGGTGCTCAAACGCACGGGGCGTTCCTTTCGCTGAGGCTGATGGGACGAAACGGGCCGGAGGGGCCGCCCCGGCCCGTTTCTGCACACCAGTCGCCGCCATGACCGGAAAGGGTTGCCGCGCCCCCGCAAAAAGGATCGAAACTTTCGCTCCCACCCACCCCAACCCCACCGATTGACGCCCCGTTCGCCACTGGTGACACTCCGAAGGCACCACACCCCACAGAAACACCCAAGGGAAACCCCCACACTCACACAGGAAGTGTCATGCGCCGCCTGGCTATCGTCCGCACACTGCTCCTGGCCCTCTTCCTCACCTTTCTGACCGCCCCGCCCGGTACGGCGGCGGCCACCACCTCCGGAGCCCCGCCCGTGAACCACCCGAAGTACGCCGGCTACCTCTTCGCCTACTTCACCGGCGAGGGAACGGCCGACGGCGAACAGATCCGCTACGCCCTCAGCCGGGGCAACGACCCGTTGCACTGGCGGGAGTTGAACGGCGGGAGCCCGGTCCTCACCTCGACCGTCGGCGAGAAGGGCCTGCGTGACCCGTTCGTGATCCGCTCCCCCAAGGGCGACAAGTTCTTCCTCATCGCCACCGACCTGCGCATGTACCAGAACAGCAGCGGCAGTTGGGACGACGTCCAGCGCCACGGCAGTAAGTCGATCATGATCTGGGAGTCGACCGACCTGGTCCACTGGACCGACCAGCGGCTGGTGAAGGTGGCCCCGGACAACGCGGGCAACACCTGGGCGCCGGAGGCCTACTGGGACGACAGCCTCGGCGAGTACGTCGTCTTCTGGGCGTCCAAGCTGTACGCCGACGACGACCCCGGGCACACCGGATCGACGTACAACAAGATGCTGTACGCGACGACGAAGGACTTCCGTACCTTCAGCGAGCCCAAGGTCTGGGACGACCCGGGCTACTCGGTCATCGACTCCACGGTCGTGAAGTACAAGGACAGCTACTACCGCTACACGAAGGACGAGCGCGACCCGTCCTCCAGCTCGCCCTGCTCGAAGTTCATCACCGGCGAGAAGTCGACGAGCCTGACGTCGACGAAGTACGACTTCGTCTCCGACTGCATCGGCAGCGGCTCGATCAGCCGGGGCGAGGGGCCGACGGTCTTCAAGTCCAACACCGAGGAGAAGTGGTACCTGTTCATCGACGAGTACGGCGCCCGCGGCTACGTCCCCTTCGAGACGACCGACCTCGACTCGGGCCGCTGGACCATGTCGACGGACTACCAGCTCCCGGCGAGCCCCCGGCACGGCACGGTGCTGCCGGTGACACAGAAGGAATACGACCGGCTGCTGGCGGCGTACCCGAGCACCCCGACCTCGATCGTGGACGCGACGGCGAAGGGCCAGAAGGGGTACGCGATCGTCACCGAGTCGGCCTCGAAGGTCGTCCTGCCGATGGAGCCCGGGGCCGATCCGCGCGGCCTCGCCCCCAAGCTGTGGGTGGGTGAGGGCGCGTCCGTGACCCCGCGCTCCGGCACGCGCCGCGACTTCCGCGCGCCGCAGACGTACACCGTCACGGCCGCGGACGGGACGCGCCGCACCTGGACCGTGGAGGCCGTGCGCACGGGCAGCCCGACGCTGCCCGGCCTCAACGCCGACCCGGACGTGCACTACCTGAACGGCGAGTACTGGATCTATCCGACGACCGACGGCTTCCAGGGCTGGAGCGGGACGCGCTTCAAGGCGTACTCCTCCAAGGACCTGGTCCGCTGGAAGGACCACGGGGTCGTCCTGGACCTGGGCCCGGACGTGTCATGGGCGGACCAGTACGCGTGGGCCCCGGCGATCGCCGAGCGCGACGGCAAGTACTACTTCTACTTCTGTGCCGAGCAGCAGATAGGGGTCGCGGTCGCCGACTCCCCCGCCGGTCCCTTCAAGGACGCGCTGGGCAAGCCGCTGGTGGCGAAGGGGGGCGCCTGGAGCGGTCAGATGATCGACCCGGCGGTCTTCACGGACGACGACGGACAGTCGTATCTCTACTGGGGCAACGGGCACGGGTACGTCGTGCCGCTGAACGACGACATGGTGTCGTTCGACCCGGCGAAGGTGAAGGACATCACCCCGGAGAACTTCCGCGAGGGGTCCTTCGTGGTCAAGCGTGGCGGCACGTACTACTTCATGTGGTCCGAGGACGACACCCGCAGCGAGAACTACCACGTGGCGTACGCGACGGGACCGTCCCCGCTCGGCCCGTGGACCAAGCGGGGGACGATCCTGTCCAAGCGTCCCGAGTACGGCATCCTCGCCACCGGCCACCACTCCGTGGTGAACGTGCCCGGCACCGACGAGTGGTACATCGTCTACCACCGGTTCGCGCTGAACGGCCCCGGCCGTCCGGGCGGCGACGGCATGCACCGCGAGACGACGATCGACCGCCTGAGGTTCGCCGCGGACGGCGCCATCGAGCCGGTGGTGCCGACCCTGCAGTCGATCGAGCCCGTCCAGAGCAACGGGCGATGACGGTGCGTCAGCTGACGAAGTACGTCGGGTTCGGGAGCTTGTACCTCTTGTCGGCGTAGCCGCCTTCGAGGTCCGAGTACTGGTCGCCGAAGTTGGCGACGATCTCGTATCCGAGGTCGTCCTCGATGTGCTTGCGCGTGCCGGACTTGTACTGCACGGTCGTGCAGTTCCAGGTGCCCGGGGTCGCGCAGGCGCTGAGGTAGGACGGCGGGTTGGCCGCGTCCTTGAGGAAGATGTGGGCGGCGTCGAGGTTCACGTCGGCGCCGACCTTCTTCAGGTTCTCCACGGCCGAGGCGCGCTGCGACTCCTTCAGGCCCGAGTTGTAGAAGACCTCGACGCCCTTGGCCTCGGCGTACCGCACCAGCTCGGGGCTGCCGAAGACCGCCGGACGGTTCGCCTTCGCCACGTACTCGGCCCACGTGGTCGAGTTGTACGTGTAGTTGGTCCTCTTCTCGTAGTCGAGGCTGAGCAGCAGCGTGTCGTCGATGTCGAAGACGACCGCGGGCTTCTCGCCCTTCTTGACCGCCTTGCGGGCGGCCTGGTCGATGTACTTCTTCGCGGCCTTGTCGATGCTCGCGAGGTCCTTGGCGTACGGGCTGGTCGGCGACGCCTGGTACACGCCGTTCGCGTCCGGCGCGGTGCCGTAGTAGGTGTCGATGTCCTTCACCAGGAGCCCGATGTTGTAGGGCTCGTGGGTGGAGTTGGCCGTGGACTGGCCGGCCGTCGCCGCACCGGCGCCGTAGAGGGCGCCGGCAGCGACGGCACAGGCGGCGCTGACGGCCGCGATGCGCAGTGACTTATGCATGACACGTTTTCTACGCGCGTCACGCGGTCGAGCGCGAGACCCGTTGCCCGATCGATACCCGTTCGGCGGGCAAAAAACGGGTCAAGCGCCCGGATGGGTCAGCCGCGGCTCAGTCCATCGTCGCCCCGATGGTCGTCGAGCCGGTCGTCAGGAACGTGGTGGCGGGCAGGGTGCCGCTGGAGCTACGGGCGTTGTACGTGCTGCTCGCGTCCGTGGACCTGAAGGCGGGCGTGGAGATGCCGGAGTCCCAGTTGTTGCCGGACGAGGTGACCTTCGAGCCCTTGTTGACGGCGCCGCCGCCGTTGCTCACCGCGAGGTTCTTGCCGAGCTTGGCGGAGCTGGTGGCGAAGTAGTAACCCCACTTGCTGTTGGCGTAGGCGGTGGTGCGGTTGATGACGATCGCGCCGGTGTTGGAGTTCTCGGTGAAACCGTTTCCGGCGTTTCCCCAGGCGGCCGAGTTGTTGACGACGTGCGCGACGACCTCGCCGTCGCCGCCCAGCTTGTAGCCGTTGCCGTCGCCCGCGAAGGCCGAGTCGGACCAGCGGTTGACGCCGTTTCCGAAGGACCAGGTGTGCTCGATGGTGACGGGCGAGGAGAAGGACCAGAAGTCGATCCCGTCGTCCGAGTTGTTGTACAGGCGGGCTCCGGTGATGAGGTTTCCGGTGCCCGAGCCGAACTTCACGGCGACCCCGTCGGCGTTCTCGCCGTGATTGGCGGCGTCGTAGTTGCCGTAGCTGTCGATGTTCTTGACGGTGTTGTTGACCGTGCCGTCGCCGGTGAGGGTGAAGCCGGAGTCGCCGCCGTTGATGGTCTTGATGTTGTTCCAGTTGGTGCCGGTGCAGGACTGGCAGACGACCGCGCTGTCCGGGGAGTTCTGGAAGGTGATGTTGGAGACGTTCCAGTAGTCGGCGGTCAGTTTGAAGATCCAGTCGCCGTCGGGGAGCGACGAGCCGTCGATCTTCACCGTCTCCGAGCCGTACGCCGTGAGGGTGACGGGCGAGGAGGAGGTGCCGTTGGCCGTGGACTGGAGGGTGGCCGTCGGGTAGTAGGTGCCGCCGCGGACCTGGATGACGGTGCCGGCGGTGGCGTTCTTGATGGCGTTGGACAGGTCGGTGGAGTTGCTGACGACCACGGTGGCGGCCTGCGCCTGGGTGGGCAGGGCGACGGCGAGTCCGGCGCCCAGGGACAGGGCCGCGAGGGCCGTGAGAGCGGTACGACGAGACATGGAGTGCGGGTCCTTTCCGTCGTTCATGGGGATGGGGAGGGGTCACAGGACGTGGTCCAGCCAGGTGAAGACCTCGTCCTGCATGCGGTCGACGAAGACATGGCCGAGGTCGGGCCAGGTCTTCAGGTGCAACCGCTCCTCGGCGTGACGGGACCGCCAGACGGTGCGCAGCCTGTCGTGGGCCGCGCGGACGCCGTCGGCGGGGAACAGCGGGTCGAGCCCGCCACTGAAGAACAGCATCGGCCTGGGTGCGGCGATGCTCGCCACGTCGGGGAAGTCGAGGAACCGGGGAAGCCCGGGGTGCAACATGTAGTACGAGGACTGCCCGCGCAGGGTGTTGTTGCCGGGCACCATCATTTCCTTGAGGCCGGTCATCCAGCAGACGGCCGCCGCGGCGGCGAGGTCGTCGCTGAGCGCGGCCGCCTGCCAGGCGCGGAACGCACCCATGGAGAACCCGACGGCCGCGACCCGCCTTGCGTCCACCCGGTCGAGGCCGGCCAGGAAGCCTGCGGCCCGGGCGTCCTCGCGGGCCATGAGTCCGGCGAGCGAGGAGCCGAGGTTGAAGAAGTTGGAGGCGAGGGCCTGCTGCTGGTCGTAGGCGAGAGGGCCGCGGTCGCCCCAGCCGAGGGCGTCCGCGCACAGCACCACGTATCCCCGACGGGCCAGTTCGTCGCCGACGAACCGTCCGCTGAAGTACCTCTGCGACCAGGCCTGTGCGGAGGCGAGGCGGGTGTCGTCGTACCAGGGCCGGACCAGCTTCTCCTTACCGATGTCGAACTTCGCCCCGTGGTCGTGCAGGAGCAGCACGGCCGGGAAGGGACCGGGGCCGTCCGGGGTGAGGAGGGCGGCCCGGACGCGTTCGTGGTGGGTGAGGGAGAGGGTCACCAACTCACTGGTGTAGCCGTCCTGTTGGCGTCGGTCGGTGAAGTCGGGGGCGTACGGGGTGCGTTCCTCCCGCCCGACGACCAACAGCTCCTCGACCTTGGCGCGGGCGGCCCGGCGCCAGGCGCAAAAGTCGCGGAGGGGGGAGTTTCCCCAGGCCAGAGGAAAGGTCAGCTCGGCCTTGAGGGCGGGGTGGAAGTCGGGCAGCGGCCCGTCCACGACGGCTGCCCGTGCATCGGCGGTGGCAGCCTGCGCGTCTGCCGTGGCGGCTCCCCCGGCCAGGAGCGCGGCCCCGGTCCCGACCACGAACGCCCGCCGTCCCACCGCCGGATCACGGGCGCCCATACGGCCTCCAGTCCCCGAGATACGTCCGCCGGGTGTGTGCGCCGGCCTCCTCGGCGGTCAGTTGCGGCCGGTTCTCCGGTACCGAGATCACCGCGCCCGGACCGGAGTTGCCGTACTCGCGGAAACGCATGGTCTGCCAGGGGTAGGCGTCGCGCATGTTGGTGTACGGGGTCACCGCGTCGATGCCGGGACCGATCCAGGTGTCCCGCACGACCAGCGAGGGCCAGGCGGTCGTCTCGTACGACGGCACCCAGGGCCGGGCGATCTTGTACGCCGCGTCCTCGGCGCCGGAGGTGATCCGGCCCCGGAGGGCGAGGAAGCCGTAGGGGTTGGCGCGGGCGGTGGCGGGGGCGAAGACCATGCCCTTGGGGGTGAAGGTCACGTCCCGCTGGAGGGTGTGGAAGTGGCAGGCGTCGAAGACGGCCCGGCCCCGCCCGAAGACGAAGTCGACGTCGCCCTCGATGTAGCAGCGGTGGAAGTACTGCCGGTCGAAGGCGTCCAGCGCGGTGGTGTCCGCGAAGAGGGTGTCCTGGTGGGCCAGGAGCCGGACGTTCTCGAAGTGCGTGCGGTCGCCGGTGACGTAGGCGGCCACCGCCTGGGTGCCGGTGATCTCCGGGTGGTCGGCGCGCAGCCAGTCGTTGGCGAGGGTGAGGTCGCGGACGGTGAGGCCGGGCGCCAAGGAGGTGAAGGTGGCGGAGCCGGCCGTGCCGTAGGTGCCGGAGCCGTCGGGCTTCTGCGTCCCGCCCGCGTTGTCGTGGACGAGGACGGCGTCGCGCGGGTCGCGGGTGGCACCGCGCAGCGTCAACTCCCCTTTGCTGGCGGGGATGTTGACAACTTCCCGATACGTTCCCGGGTGCACGACGATCGTCCGGCCGGGGCCGTCGACGGCGTCCACGGCGGCCTGGAGGGAGTCGCCGGGGCGGACGTGCAGGACGCGGCGGGAGTGGGCGTGGGCGGGAGTCGCGGTGATCAGGGCAGCGCCCGTGATCCCGGCGAGGAGGGTGCGTCGGCGCAGCATCTCAGCACTCACCCTTCCAGGGCTCCCAGTCGCCGAGGTAGGCCTCGCGGGTCGCCGACCCGGCCTGCTCGTCGGTCAGTTGGGGGCGGTTCTCCGGCACGGAGATCACCGCTCCCGGGCCGGTGTTGCGGTACTCGGCGAACCGCTGGTTCTGCCACGGGAAGGAGGCCGACATGTTGGCGTAGGGCGCGACCGCGTCGATCCCGGCGTCGAGGCGGGTGTCGCGGACGGTGAGGCCGGGGCGGGCGGTGGTGTCGGAGCTGGGCACCCAGGGGCGGGCCAGCTTGTAGGAGGCGTCCGGGGCCCCGCTGCTGATCCGGCCCCGGGTGACCAGGTATCCGAGCGGGTTGGCGCCCGCCGTCGAGGGGGCGAAGACGAAGCCGTAGGGCGCGGCGGCCAGGTCGGTGCGGTTCAGGGTGCGGAAGTGGCAGTGCTCGTAGACGGCCGTCGCCCGGCCGAAGACGAAGTCGACGTCTCCCTCGGCGTAGCAGTGCGCGTAGTACTGCCGGGCGAAGGCGGTGAGGGCGATGGAGTCGGCGTACAGGGTGTCCTGGTGGCCGAGGAATCGGCAGTGGTGGAAGGCGCTGCGGTCGCCCTGGACCTTGATGGCGACGGCCTGGGTGCCGGTGATGTCGGGGTGGTCGGCGCGCAGCCAGTCGTTGGCGAAGGTGATCCAGCGGGCGGTGAAGCCGTCGGCCTGCACGGTGGTGGTGGCCGACCCGGTGGTGCCGTAGGTGCCGCCGCCGGGCTTGGCGGTACCGGCCGCGTTGTCGTAGACGATGACGACGTCTTGAGGGTCCTCGGAGGCTCCGATCCAGGTGGCGTCGGTGCGGGTGACGTCGACGGCCACCGTTTCCCGGTACACGCCCGGTGCGAGGACGAGGGTCCAGCCGCTGCCGGTGGCGGCGGCGACGGCGTCACGCACGGTGGTGAAGTCGCCCTGGCCGTCCGGGGAGACGTACAGGGTCCGGGGGGTGCGGCGGGCGGCGGGGGTGCCGTAGCGGCCGAAGGGGAGGCGCCTTCCGGCGGCTGCCCGCGCGGGCGGGGCGGCGAGGCCGAGGGCGGCGGCCGTGCCGGCGCTCGCGGCGAGGAACCGCCTTCTGGAGAGGGGGAGTTGACCGAGGTGGGGCGAGGGCATGCGGGTGCTCCTTCGCGGTGCGGCGGTGCGGCTCTGCGGGGAGGGGCCGGGAAGGGAAGAGGGGAGTGAAAGGAAGGGAAGGGAAGGGGGCCGGGATGGCGACGGGCGCCGCCGCCCCGGCCGTCGTCACGGAGGGTCGGCCGGGTCAGCCCAGGCGTCCGGCGCCCGCGCCGCAGTCGACGATCCGCGGGACCGCCTGCGCCGGGTCGACCTTGGTGCGCAGGGTCGGCGTCCAGCCCGCGCCGGACTGCAGGACCTCGCCGGGGATCTCCGCGTTGTGCACGGCGATCAGGTCGGTGAGCGTGCCGTTGACGTAGTTGTCGTCGGCGGTGACCGGCGACACGCTCCACCGCTTCAGCACCTTGGCCGCGCTGACCCCCTGCGGCAGCGTGAACGCGTTGTGCTGGGCGACGAGTTGGGACTCCTTGCCGATGCCGAAGCTGTAGGAGAAGGAGTCGTCGCCGACGAAGTGGTTGTTGTAGGAGTCCACCTGGCCGAAGCGGACGCGGGGTGCGCGCTCGACCAGGTTCGAGAACTGGTTGTGGTGGAAGGTCACCTTGAGGTGGCCCCGGTCGCCGGCGGCCGTCGACTCGCTGTCGCTGTTGCCGATGAGGATCGTCTTGTCGTGCTCGGCGAAGACGTTCCAGGAAGCGGTTACGTGGTCGGCGCCGCGGACGATGTCCAGCTCGCCGTCGTGCTGCTGGTAGAGCATGCCGAAGTAGGTCGGCGCGGCACTGTCCGGGTGCGTCCCGTCGGTGAACGTGTTGTGGTCCAGCCAGACATGCGTGGAGCCGTACACGACGGCGGTGTCGTACTCGGAGTTCCAGTTGCCGTTCGTGCCGTCGGTCGGGTCCCACTGCGGGAAGCAGTCGATGGGCGACTCGAAGGCAAGGTTCCGGATGATCACGTTGTCGACGGCCTTGATCTGCAGGCTGACACCCTTGAACCCGGCGTTCCTGCCGATGCCGACAATGGTGGTGTTGGCGGGGATGTTCGCCTTGATGGCCGTGTCCTGTGCGGCGGCGGAGGCGCGCCGCAGCCCCTCCGGGCTGTCGTCGGGCTCGGCGCTCAGGTCGGTGTCCAGCCCCCAGGTCTCCGGCGCGTACTTGGCGAGGTAGGCGTCGAAGTCGTACCCGGGCGCGGCGAAGGCGTCGCATCCCTCGGCGACGGCGTCGATGACGCCCTTCACCTTGATGATCTTCGGCGCGCTGCCGCCGGCGGCGAGGGCCGCCCTGAACTCGGCCCAGGTGGTGACGGTGTACACGTGGTCGGCGTCGGCGGCCGACCCGCCCGTGGTCCCCGTCCCGTACGAGGCCCAGCCGTCGTTCGCGCCCAGAACCTGCCGGCCGAGGTCGCGGGCGGCGGAGTGGGACTGGGGGTGGGACTGGGGCTGGGACTGGGCGGACGCCGTGCCGGTGACGGACAGCACCAGCGCCGTGCACCCCACCAGGGCAGCTATGGCGCGTCCATGACATATCTGTGTGCGCACTGTGCGGGTCTCCTCCGGATGAAAGGGCGGTGCGGTTCTACGAGAGCGTTGACGAAAGGGGCGCGGGCCAGGTGATCCAGGACGTGGGGATCTCGTCGTGCAGCCGGACGACGTCACGCGGCGCGAGCACCCGCGTCCGCAGCAGCTCCCGTGCCACGAGCCGCGCCACGGCGATCGCGCCCGGCGGATTGAAGTGCGTGTTGTCCTGCTCGGTCTCGGTCCAGTTGAAGTACGTCTTCGTCTCCTCGACCCCGAGCGCCTGCCACAGCGCGAGCGACAGGGCCTGGACGTCGAGCAGCGCCACCCGCTCCGACTCGGCGAGCGCACGCATGGCGGCGGGATACTCACCGTGCGTCGGCAGGGCGTTCCCCTCGGCGTCGAACCTGCGGCGCTCGACGGACGTGGCGAGCACGGGCCGCGCGCCCTTCGCACGGGCGCCGTCGATGTACATCCGCAGGTAGTCCTGATACGTCGTCCAGGGCTCGGTGTACCGGGTCGGGTCGGTGGTCTTCTCGTCGTTGTGCGCGAACTGGATCAGCAGCAAGTCGCCCGGCCGGATCGCGGCGAGGATGGCGTCGAGCCGGCCTTCGTCGACGAAGCTCTTGGAACTGCGCCCGTTCACGGCGTGGTTGGCGACGGGCCGGTCCTTGTGCAGAAAGAACGGGAGCGCCATTCCCCACCCGGTCTCGGGAGCGGCGTCGGAATACTTCTGGGCGGCGGTGGAATCACCGGCGATGAAAAGCGTGCGGGGCCGAGAATCACCGGCTTGGGCAGGAACGGCTGCCGCGACACCGAGAGGAATGGCGGCAAGGGCCGCCGAAGTGACCTGTCTGCGGGTAAGGGACACGAGGTGCACCTTTCAACAGGGGTTCAGTTCAACAGGGGTTCAGTGGATTTCCTGGGGGCGCGGGGAACTGCGCGACCAGCCCCAGCCGGCCGGCAGTCCCCCACAAACCGAAACCGTCCGAGCTACTTGTGGTTCTTCTTCCAGTCGGCCTGCGCAGCGTTCAGCTGCTCTGCCAACGTGTCCAGAAAGTCCTTCGCGCTCATCTTCCCGAGCAACACCTTCTGGAAGTTCGGCTCGTTGTCGGCCTTGGAGATCGTGTTCCAGTCGGGCAGGTAGTAGGGCAGCTGCACGATCTTCGTGGTGGTGCCGGCCAGCGCCTCGGCGGCGAGCTTCGTCGGCTCGGACGCCTGAACCCAACTGTCCTGCGCCGCCTCGAGGTTCGCCGGCACCTGCCCCGCCGTCTTGTTCCACTTGCTGTTCGCCTCGTGCGACGCGGCGAACTCGATGAACTTCCAGGCGGCGGTCTTGTTCTTGCTGGACTTGAACAGCCCGAGCCCGTCGACCGGGTTGGAGACCTGCACGCGTGTGCCGTCGTCCTGGGTCGGCGCCGGAATGCCCTTGAACTTTCCGGCCAGCGCCTTCTGGTGGTCGCCGTAGGAGCCCAGGTTGTGGCTCAGCATGCCGATGGTGCCGGAGTCCCACTGGGCGACCATCTTGGTGAAGTCGTTGTTGACGTCGGCGGACGGGGTGTCCTTCTTGTACAGGCCGACGTACTTCTCCAGCGCGGCCACGTTCTTCGGGTCGTTGACCGTGGTCTTCTCACCGTTCCAGAAGTCGGTGAGACCGCTCTGCCCATACGTGGCGTCCAGTGCCTGGGCGATGGATCCCGCGCCGCCTCGGATGGTGTACCCGAACGCGTTCTTGCCCTTGTTCGTGAGCTTGTCGGCTGCCGCGTAGAACTTCGTCCAGGTGGTCGGCGCGTCCAGACCGGCCTGCTGGAACAGGTCGGTGCGGTACCACAGGGTGCCGTTGTTCGCGGAGGTCGGCACCGAGTACGTCTTGTCGTCGACGCCCGCCGCCTTGACGCCCTCCAGGAACTTCTGGTTGAGCTGGTCCTTCAGCTCGCTCTTCGCGATCCGGCTGTCCAGCGGTTCGAGGGCGCCCTGCGCGGCGACCTCGGCGAGCATCGCGGTTCCCACGCCACCGACGTCGGGCAGACCGCCGCCCTGGATGGCGGTGTCGTACTTGGACTGGACGCTGTCGGCCGGCACCCCGACGTAGTTGACCTTGATGTCCGGGTTCGCCTTCTCGAAGTCGGCGATGATCTCCTTCCAGATGTCGGTGCGGACACCGCCGTTGTTGTCCCAGAAGGTGATCTCACCCTTGCCGGAACCCTCGCCCCCCTTGTCCCCCGCGGCGCCGCTGCCGTCGTCACCACACGCGGTGGCGGTCAGCGCGAGCACGGAGCCCAGGGCGACGGCCAGGGCGGCGCGCCTGCTTCTGCGGATGCTGCTCTTCATGTGGTCGGCTCTCTCTTCTGGATCCCAACGGAGATATGAAGTTGTGGGGGGTCAGTGGGTGGTGCCGGTGCGGGCGTACGGCGCCCAGCCGTCCGCGCCCTTGAGGTAGTCGGCGACGGTGTGCGTCCGCGCGTCGGCGTCGTCCATCTGCGGCCGGTCGGGCGAGATGGCCGCCCCGGGCCCGGAGTTGCGGTATTCGGTGAACCGTGCGTCCCGCCAGGAGAACCCGCTCATGTCGGTCCACGGCGACGACTTGACCGCCGCCGGCAGTTCGGTGTCCCGGATCAGCACCTGTGCGACCGCCTCCGGCTCCCCGCCCGGATGCCACGGCCGTCCCAGGTGGAAGGAGTCGGCCGGCGCGTCGCTCACGACCTTCGACCGGGTGATCAGGAACCCGTACGGGTTGCCCGTCCACGTCGAAGCGGCCGTCAGGTAACCGTTGTTGGTGGCCGAACCCCGGCTCAGCAGCCGGATCACCGACCGCTCGACGACGGTCGTCGCCCGCCCGTAGACGAAGTCGACGTCGCCCTCGATGTAGGAGTCGCGGACATACACCCGGCTGACGGTGGTCAGCTTCGGGCTGTCCGTCATCAACGTGTCCTGGTTGCCCAGGAAGGCGGTGTTCTCGAAGACGATCCGGTCGCCGGTCGTCTTCATGGCGAGGGCCTGCTCGCCGTTCAGCTCGACCGCGGCCTCGTCGAAGTCGTTGCTGAAGGTCAGGTTGCGGGCCGTGACGTCGTCCGCGGCGATCCGGACGGTGGCGCTCCCCGTCGAACCGCCGTACGCCGCGGGCGTGTCGTAGACGATGACGGTGTCCGAGCGGTCGTGTCCAGTCCCCTGCAACAGGACGTTCGGCTTTGTCGCGGGGATGAAGACCTTCTCGCGGTACGTGCCCGGCGCGACGGCGATGGTGATGTCGTCGGCGTTGCCGTCGGGCACGGCGTCGACGGCGGACTGGACGCTCGGGTAGTCGCCCGGCACGTTCAGGGTGACCGCGTCTCCGATCCGCGCTTGCGGCCCCGAGAACCGGGTGACCAGCGCGGGAACGGCGGCCGCGGGATCCAGCCGGTACGCGTAGAACTCCCGCGGGTCGAAGGCGGCGCCCCACTCGTCGGTGCGCCCGCTCGTGTTCCTCAGGATCGACCCTCGTTCGACCAGCTCGGCGGTCGCGTCGGCCTGGTAGGGATGCTGGACGCCGTCGTAGTAGCCGTTCTCGATGACCATCTTGGTGTGGCCCCGCGACCAGTTCCCGTACGTCCACACCGGGTCCCCGTCGGCGACCTGCGCCGACAGGTAGTTGTTGTAGAGGTGGGCGTAGGCGCAGTTGTCCGCCGAGGGATTGCGCTGTTTCGTGCCCGTGAACCAGTTGTGGTCGATGGTGATCTGCGTGAGGACGTTGGTCGTCCAGCCGATGCCGAACGCCTTGTTGTGGTTGCTGAACCGGTTGTAGGACACGGTGATGTACTGGCTGTCCTTGCGGATGTCGAGCAGCCCGTCGCCCATGTGCGTGAAGGTGTTGTGGTCGATCCAGACGTGGTCGACGGTGTCCATCTGGATCGCGTCGAAGTCGGTCGTCTTGCCGTCCCAGTCGCCCTCGACGTAGGAGTCCCGGATCGTCAGGTTGCGGATGATCACGTTGTGCGTGCCGGGGTTGAGATGGAGCTCGCCGTGGACGATCTCGCCGGTGTCGCCGACGCCGATGATCGTCTTGTTCGAGGTCACGACGATGTCGGAGCCGAAGGGCTCGACGGCCACCGCGCCCTTGACCCGGATGACGTAGGGCGCCTCGGCGGCGGCGTACTTCGCCAGCGAGGCCTGGTCGGTGACGGTGACGACCTTGCCGCCGGCGCCTCCGGTGGTGCCGCCGGCGAGGGAGGCGAAGCCATGGGCCCGGTCGGTCCAGCGGGCCGCCGAGGACGCCGACGGGGTCGAGGCGACGGCGGCCGTCGGCCTGCCGGCAGCCCTCGCCTCGCCGACGGCGCCCAGTCCGAGCGCCGCCACCAGGCCGGCGACGGCCGCCATGACCACACCGGGTCTCGGCAAGCGCTTGCTAGGGAAGTGCGTCATTGCGGCTCCCAACAGGCGTACAGGACAGATGAGTTAGAGAGGTCTGATCCGGAACTCGCTGAACGTGGCCGCTCCGGCGTGCCCGGTTCCGACGGGCGCGAGGGCGAAGAGGCCGAGCAGGGCGCCGACCCAGCGCCAGGGGGTGGCGGCGAAGACGGGACCGGAGTGGCGCAGGCCGTCGCCGACGTCGCAGGCGAAACGGCAGCGGGCGCCCGCGCCGATCTCGATCCGCAGTCGGGCCCGCCCTTCGGGGGCGAGCCGTGGGTGGGCGGCGTCCCGTTCCCTCTCGGCGACCGGTTCGGCGAACCGGTGCACGAGGTGGACGGTGCCGTCGGCTCCCCGCTGGAGGCCGATCCAGCCGAAGGCGTCGCCGAGGACCGCGAGTCCGGCCCGGGCGCCCGGCTCCTCGCTGTGCAGCCGCAGCTCCACCTCGACGGCGGACGGGACGCCGGGCAGCCGCTGGGTGAGAACGTTCGCCAGGGTGCGCAGGTCGTGCGCGTCGGCCGTCCGTACGCAGGTCAGGCGCAGTCCGTCGGCGGAGTGCTGGGTGGCCCACCCGTCCTGGGGGTTGGCCGTCCACGACCACTGACGGCCGAAGCGTCCGCCGGGGAAGTCGTCGTCGGTGGCGGGCGCGGCGGTGGGATGCGCGGGCAGGTCGGGCCGCCGGTGCTCGAGGACCGGGGCGCCCTCGTCGCCGAGGACCGGCCAGCCTCCCCCGCTCTCGGCTTCGCTCGAGCGGGAGGTGCCCCCATGGCCCCAGCGCATCGGCTGGAGGTGAACGACCCGGCCGTAGGCGCCGCGCTGCTGGAAGTGCAGGAACCAGTCCTCGCCGGACGGGGTGCGCACCCAGCCGCCCTGGTGGGGGCCGTTGACCTGGGTGTCCTGCTGTTCCAGGACGACCCTCTCCTCGTAGGGGCCGAAGAAGTCCCGGGAGCGGAAGGCGCCCTGCCAGCCGGTCTCCACTCCCCCGGCGGGCGCGAGGATCCAGAACCAGCCGTCGTGCCGGTAGAGCTTGGGGCCTTCGAGGGTGAACCAGCCGGGGATGCGGTCCCCGTCGACGATCACTTTGCCCTCGTCGAGGACGGCCGTCCCCTCGGGGTGCATCCGGTGGCCGGTGAGCCGGTTCTTGACGCCCGCGCGGGACTTGGCCCAGGCGTGGACCAGGTAGGCCTCGCCCCTCTCGTCGTCCCAGAGGGGGCAGGGGTCGATGAGCCCCTTGCCTTTCTTCACCAGGTGCGGGCGGGTCCAAGGGCCCCTGATCTCGGGGGCGTTGACCTGGAAGATGCCCTGGTCGGGATCGCCCCAGAAGATCCAGAAGCGGTCGTCGTGCCATCTCAACGCGGGTGCCCAGACGCCACAGTCGTGGCGCGGGGTCCTGAACTCGGCGGCCGGTTCCAGGCGTTCGAGGGCGTGGCCGACCAGGGTCCAGTTGACCAGGTCGCGCGAGTGCAGCAGTGGCAGTCCGGGGGCGCGGCCGAAGCTGGAGGCGGTGAGATAGAAGTCGTCGCCGACGCGGACCACGTCCGGGTCGGACCAGTCGGCGTTCAGGATCGGGTTCGTGTACGTCTCGTGCTGCTCGTGGGTCACTGGCTGACCGCCTTGCGGACCAGCGCCGCAGCCTCGTCCCGGTCCAGGCGGCCGTCGGCGACGACGGTGACGACGCGGCGTACGGCCGTCTCGCCGGGCGGGATCGGCAGCCGCTCGGCCGGGGCCAGCGAGGAGCCGACGCCCGGGTACTCGGCGGTGCGGACGAACCAGGGGTCGCGGCGGGTGGTGTCGGTGGCGCCCGCGAAGACGAGCGTCCAGCCTCCCCCGCTCGCGACTCCGCTCGAGCGGGAGGACCCCCCTCCGGCCAGGGCCAGCCAGTCGGCGCGCGCGCCGTGGACCTCCGCCTCGCCCTCGCTGTCGGCGGTGAAGACGGCGGGGGCCGTGTCCTCCTTGCGGGCGCGCCAGAAGAAGCCGCCGTAGGCCGCGCCGGAGCGGCCGTTCGTCGCCGGGCTGCCGATGGACAGCGCGTCGGACGTGACGTTGGTGAGGGAGAAGGTGAAGTCCAACGCCCAGGCGGTGTCGGTGAGTTCGGTGGCCGCGACGGTTCGGCGCTCGCGCAGCAGCTCGGCCCCGGCGGCGATCCAGCGCAGCTCCTCGACGAAGCCGTCGGGGTCGCGGAGCTGGAAGGAGCCGTGGCGCTGGGCGCCGTGGTTGTCGAGCTCGGTCGGACCCTGGTCGCGGACGTAGGTACGGCCGCCCCAGAAGTTGTGCCCCTCGACGTCGGGTACGGCTACACCGACGCCGAGGTGGTGTGTGTGGTCGGCGGGGCTGAGCTCGGTGACCGCCGTGCCGGCCAGGGTGGTGACGGGGTGCAGGAAGGGGCGCGGGGAGAGCCGGGCGGGCAGCTCGGGCCGCGTGACGTAGCGGCCGACCGGGCGGCCCGCGACGCGCAGGACGACCGGTGTGTCGGGTGCCGTCATCAGGTGCTCACCTCTTTCGGATGCACGGTCGTGGACGCCCAGGGGGCGCCCAGCTCGGAGTAGAGGGCGAGGGTGTCGGCGGCGGCGGCGACGAGGCCGTCGATGCCGGGCACGACCCGCCGGTCCTCGTCGGGCAGTAGGCGCCAGGCGTCGTCGGGCAGCTGGACCGGGTCGGGGGCGACCCGGATCGCCTCGACGACCCGCATGAACGACTCGGTCGCGGCGGGCGGGACGAGCAGTTCGGCCCCGTCGGTGAGGTGCTCGACGAGGTTCTCCAGCAGGTCGGTGCGGCCGTAGTCGTACTCCTCGGGGCCGTGGTCGGCGCGCTGGAGCAGGACGCGGTCCTGCTTGTACCAGTACGTGATCCGGCCGCGGCTGCCGTGGACGACGACGTACGGGTCGTCGGGGTCCTCGGCGCACAGGGTGGCCGCGACGACGATCTGACGGTCGTCGGCCGTGGTGACGCGGACGCAGGAGGTGTCGTCGGACTCGATGGCGTTGGCGTGCGCCAGCTCGGTCTCGATGCCGGTGACGTCCTCGGCGCGGGTGGCCCCGGCCAGGGCGAGGGCGGTGGCGACGGCGTGCGCGAGCGGGTTGGTGAGCGCCCCGTCGATCACGTCGACGCCGTTCAGCCGCCGCTTGCCCGCCCAGGGCGCCCGCCGGTAGTAGGCCTGGGCGCGCGCCCAGGCCCCGGCTCCGCCGACCCCGGCCACCTCGCCGATCGCACCGTCCTCGATCAGGGTGCGGATCGCGGGGACGGCGTGCGAGCCCAGCGACTGGAAGCCGATCTGGCAGACCACGCCGGCCTCCGCGACCCCGTCGGCCATCCGGCGGAACTCGGCGTAGGACGGCGCGGGCGGCTTCTCCAGGAGCAGGTGCACGCCCTTGCGGGCCGCGGTCAGGGCGAGGTCGGTGTGGGTCGGGATGGGGGTGCAGATGACGGCGATCCGGGCGCCGGTGGAGTCGAGGAGCGCGCCGAAGTCGGCGGACTGCTCCGGCGCGGCGAGGCCCTCGGGGATCTCGTCCGGGGTCAGCGGGGTCAGCTCGCAGATGCCCGCCAGGTGGACGATCCCCTTGTCCTGGAGCCGTCGGATGTTGTCCAGGTGCCAGTGTCCGTGGCCGCGCGCGCCCGCGAGGACGATGGGTACGGCGGTGCCTGTGGTGCTCATGGGATCCTCCCTGCGCCCGCGCCGCGTGCCACCTCGCGGTCGGCCACCGCGGCGCTGTCGATCTTTGTGTGCAGGGTAGGCGTCCAGCCGACGTCCGCCGTGAGATCACGCTCGCTGCCGCTGTTGTAGGCGTTGTGGATGGCGAGGAGGTCGACGGGCCAGCCGTTGAAGAGGGTGCCGGTCTGGTGCAGGGCGGTGCCGTTCCAGCTCTTGACCAGGTCGGCGACCTCCACATGCCCGGGGGTGTGGAAGGCGTTGTTCTCCGCGTAGATCGCGGACTCGGTCGACACGCCGAGCGAGTAGCGGTACTCGCCGCCCTCGGGGACCACGTACCGGTTGTCGTACACGTGCACCTGCCCGAAGCGGACGCGCGGCGCACGCTGTACGACGGACTCGAACTGGTTGTGGTGCAGGGTCACCCGGAGCTTGCCGCGGTCTCCGGTGGCCGTGTCGCCGTTGCCGATGAGCATCGCCTTGTCGTGGTCGGCGAACCGGCTCCAGGAGACGGTGACCAGGTCGGAGCCGCCTGTGATGTCGAGCAGGCCGTCGTGCCGGAGGTAGTTGCGGGCGAAGTAGGTGGGCTCGGCGGCGTCCGGGTGGCCCTTGTCGCTCGCGGTGATGTGGTCGACCCAGACGTGGGTCGCGCCGGTCAGCCAGATGTTGTCGTACGCCGTCTTCCAGTCGCCGAGGCCGCCGGTGTTGGGCTGCCAGACGGGGAAGCAGTCGTAGGCGTCACGCAGGTCGAGGTTGCGCAGGATGACGTTGTCCGCGTTCCTGGCCTGGAGGCTCGCGCCCTTGAGGACGGCCCCCTTGCCCAGGCCCACGATGGTGGTGTTCGAGCCGACCGGCAGCACGATCCGCTCCGCCTGCCTGGCGGCCGAAGCCTGGCGGGCCTCCTCCTGGGGGCCGCTGGGCTTGGCGGAGCCCCAGGTGCGGGGGTCGTAGGCGGACAGGTACCGCTTCAGGGTGTAGCCGTCGGTGGCGTAGTCCGCGCAGTCCAGGTGGTCGCCGTCGTCGGCGGCGTTGGCGTCGACCGTCCCGGCGATCCTGATGATCTTCGGGGTGTCGCTGCCGCCGTCGAGGGCGCGGACGAGTCCGGCGCGGTCGGTGACGGTGTAGACGTGGGCGTCGTCGGCGGCCGCGCCTCCTGTGGTGCCGGTGCCGTACGCGGCCCAGCCGTCGTCGGCGGCGAGGGTGTCGCGGGAGATGTCGCGGGCCTCGGCGTGCGCGGGGACGCAGAGAACCCCCAACACCGCGGTGGCGACGGCGATCCGACGAAGTCTTGTCCGACGGAGACTCATCCCTTCACCGCCCCTGCGCTGAACCCGGTGATCAGCCACTTCTGGATGAAGGCGAAGACGATCACCACGGGGACGGCGGCGATGATGCCGCCCGCGGCCAGCGCGCCCAGGTCGACGCTGTCCGCGCTCATCAGGGTGTTCAGGCCGACCGGGATCGTCTGCTTGGTCTGGTCGGACAGGAACATCAGGGCGAACAGGAAGTGGTTCCAGGCGTGCACGAAGGCGAAGGAGCCGACGGCGATCAGCCCCGGGCGCAGAAGGGGGAGGACGACGATGCGGAAGGCGGTGAACCGGTTGCAGCCGTCGACCCAGGCGGCCTCCTCCAGGGAGTAGGGCACGTTCCGGATGAAGCCGCTGATCAGGATCATCGACAGGGGCAGCTGGAAGACCGTCTCGGCGATGATGACGCTGCCCAGCGAGTTGATCATCTTCAGCTCGGCGAAGATCTGGAAGAGCGGGACCAGGAGCAGCGCGCCCGGCACGAACTGGGTGCACAGCAGGGCGAGCATGAACCCGCGCTTGATCCTGAAGTCGAAGCGGGCGAGGGCGTAGCCGCCGGCCAGGGCGACGCCGGTCGTCAGCAGCAGGGTCGCCACGCCGGTGATCAGGCTGTTCTGGAAGTAGATCCCGAAGTCCCGCTCGTTCCACACCTTTTCGAAGTGGTCGAAGGTCATCGGCCAGGGCACGAGCGAGGTCGAGCCGGCCGGGCGGAGCGCGAAGAGCAGGATCCAGTAGAAGGGGACGAGGGTGAAGACCAGGTAGATCCCCAGGGGAAGGTAGATCTGCCAGCGCGGGGCCTCGTCCCAGGCGCGCTTCTGGCGGGACGGTCGCCGGTCGGCCGCGGTGGGCACACGCACGGGGGCGGGCGTGACCTCGGTGGCCTCCTTGGTGATCACTTGTCGCCTCCTCCGAACTTGCTCAGCCGCAGATAGACCATCGAGCAGAAGAGCAGGATCACGAACGCGACCGTGGTGAGGGCGGACGCGTAGCCGAAGTTGTGGGCGTCGACGCTGGTGTTGGCGATGTAGAGCGGGAGGGTGGTGGTCTCCCCCGCCGGGCCGCCGCCGGTGAGCGTGTAGAGCAGGTCGACGTTGTTGAACTCCCACACCGCGCGCAGCAGCGTGGACAGGACGATGGCGTCCTTCAGGTGGGGCAGGGTGATGTGCCAGAACTGCTTGACGCGGCTGGCCCCGTCGACCTCGGCGGCCTCGTACAGGTCCTTGGAGACGGACTGGAGGTCGGCGAGGATCAGGATCGCGAAGAAGGGGACACCGCGCCACAGGTCGGCGACGATCGCCGCCGGGAAGACGGTGGAGGTGTCCGACAGCCAGCTGGTGCCGTACTCGCCGATGCCCATGTCCGCGAGGTAACGGGTGATGCCCGTCTGGGAGTTGTAGAGCAGCACCCAGATCGCGGAGGTCAGCACGCCGGAGACGGCCCACGGGGAGAAGACGAGGGCGCGGCCGAGCGAGCGCCCCACGAAGGTCTGGTTGACGATCAGCGCCAGCGCCAGACCGAACAGCAGTTGCAGTCCGACCTCGACGAAGACCCACTTGGCGCTGAAGGTCAGCGTGTCCCAGAACTGCGGGTCGTCGGTGAAGGCGTGGACGAAGTTGTCGAAGCCCGCGAAGCCGTTCCGCCACGGTTTCGTGGGGTTGTAGTTCTGCAGGCTGTAGTAGAAGACGCTGATGACCGGGTAGGCGATGAAGCCCAGCATCAGCAGGGCCGCCGGCGCGATCAGCAGGTACGGCAGCCTGCGCGGCGTGGCGGAGGCACGGCGCCGCCGGGGTGGCGCGGGCGGTTTCGCCACGGCTGCGGCTTGGGCCATGACTGTTCTCCGTTCTCGGTACGTCGTGCGGGAAGCGCTTTCTCTCTGTGCAGGGGTGTGCGCTGTCGTCCTTGCTGTCCTTGCTGTCGTCGCCGGCCTTGCTGTGGTTGCTGTCGGCCTTGCCTCGGTCAGCCCGCGTACGGGTCCGCGACCTTGCCCGGGCGGGCCAGGAACTCGAAGTCGCAACCGGTGTCGGCCTGGGTGATCTGTTCGTTGTAGAGCGCTCCGTAGCCGCGCTCGTACCGGGTCGGAGGTGGCGTCCACTGCGCCCGGCGTCGCTCCAACTCCTCGTCGTCCACGTTGAGTTGGAGGGCGCGGGCGTCGACGTCGAGAGTGATCGAGTCCCCCGTGCGGACCAGCGCGAGCGGCCCGCCGACGTACGACTCGGGTGCCACGTGCAGCACACAGGCGCCGTAACTCGTGCCGCTCATGCGGGCGTCGGAGATCCGCACCATGTCCCGTACGCCCTGCTTGAGCAGGTGGTCGGGGATGGGCAGCATGCCGTACTCGGGCATGCCCGGGCCACCCTTGGGGCCGGAGCCCCGCAGCACGAGCACGGTGTCGGCGGTGATGCCCAACTCGGGGTCGTTGATGGTCCGTTGCATGGTCCTGTAGTCGTCGAAGACGACCGCGGGCCCGGTGTGCTTGAGCAGGTGCGGCTCGGCCGCGATGTGCTTGATGACGGCGCCGTCCGGGCAGAGGTTGCCGCGCAGGACGGCGACGCCGCCCTCGGCCGCGACCGGGTTGTCCCGGAGCCGGATGACGTCGTCGTGGTGGACCTGGGCGCCGGCGAGCTGCTCGCGCAGGGTGTCGTACGAGACGGTCGGGCGGTCCAGGTGGAGCAGGTCCGGGATCCGGGAGAGGAAGCCGGGGAGGCCGCCCGCGAAGTGGAAGTCCTCCATGAGGTACTTCCGGCCGCCGGGGCGGACGTTGGCGAGGACGGGGACCGTGCGGGCGATGCGGTCGAAGTCGTCGAGGGTGAGCCTGACGCCCGCGCGGCCGGCCATGGCGATGAGGTGGATGACGGCGTTCGTCGAACCGCCGAGGCCGAGGACGGTCGTCACCGCGTCCTCGAAGGCGTCACGGGTGAGGATCTCGGAGAGGACACGCCCCTTGTGGACCTGTTCCACGATCCTCATGCCGGACGACGCGGCCATCCGATCGTGCCCGGAGTCCACGGCCGGGATGCTCGACGCACCCGGCACCGTCACGCCCAGCGCCTCCGCCGCGGCCGTCAGCGTGGACGCCGTGCCCATCGTCATGCAGTGGCCCGGCGAGCGGGCGAGGCCGTTCTCCAGCTCGGCCATCTCGCAGTCGCCGATCAGGCCGGCCCGCTTGTCGTCCCAGTACTTCCACATGTCGGTGCCGGAACCGAGCACCTCGTTGCGCCAGTGCCCCGGCAGCATGGGCCCGGCGGGCACGAAGACGGTGGGCAGGTCGACGCTCGCCGCGCCCATGAGCAGCGCGGGGGTCGTCTTGTCGCAGCCGCCCATCAGCACGGCCCCGTCGACCGGATAGGAGCGCAGCAGCTCCTCGGTCTCCATGGCGAGGAGGTTGCGGTAGAGCATCGGGGTCGGCTTCTGGAAGGTCTCGCTGAGCGTGGCGACCGGGAACTCCAGCGGGAAACCGCCCGCCTGCCACACGCCCCGCTTCACGGCCTGGGCGCGGTCGCGCAGGTGGACGTGGCAGGGGTTGATGTCGGACCAGGTGTTGAGGATCGCGATGACCGGCTTGCCGAGGTGTTCCTCGGGGAGGTAGCCGAGCTGGCGGGTGCGGGCGCGGTGGCTGAAGGAGCGCAGGCCGTCGGTGCCGTACCACTGGTGGCTCCTGAGCTCCTCCGGACGCTTCACGGGCCGGTCGTCGGCACTGCTTTCGGAGCGGCTGTCCAAGCGATCGCCGGCATGATCGTCGAAGCGCTTCATATGGACCATCCGGCAGCTATGGCGGCGACCTCGGCGCGCTCGCCCTCGGGCAGCGGCCGGCTCGGCGGGCGGACCTCACGACGGCACAGACCAAGGGAGGCAAGGGCCTCCTTGACGATGGTGACGTTGTTGGCGGAGCCGTTCGCGGCGCGCAGCTCCTCGAACCGCCTGATCTGTTCCCACACTTTCATCGCGGCCGGATAGTCCCCTGATCGAAGCGCTTCGATCATGTTCAGCGAAACGGCCGGGGCGATGTTGACCAGCCCGGAGGTGAAGCCGGTGGCGCCCGCGGAGAAGTAGGAGGGGGCGTACGGCTCGGCGAGGCCGGCGACCCAGACGAAGCGTTCCAGTCCGGCGTCCCGCGCGAAGGCCGCGAAGCGGGCGGCGTCCGGGACGGCGTACTTGACGCCGACGACGTTCGGGCAGGCGTCGGCGAGTTCGGCGAGGCGCTCGCCGTGCAGCTGCGCGTTGCGGATGTACGGGACGACGCCCAGCTCGGGCACCGACTCGGCGATGGCCCGGTGGTAGTCCACCCAGCCGCTCTGCGAGACGTAGGGGTGGACGGGCTGGTGGACCATCACCATCTGCGCGCCCAGCTCACGGGCGTGCCGGGCGGAGGCGACGGCCGTGGGGACGTCGTGACCGACGCCGACGAGGATGGTGGAACGATCCCCCGCCTCCTCGATGGTCGCCTCCGTGACCAGACGGCGCTCCTCGGGGGTGAGGGCGTAGAACTCGCCGGTGTTGCCGTTCGGGGTGAGCGTGGTGATCCCGCCGTCGAGCAGACGGCGCAGCAGGGCCCGGTGGGCGTCCTGGTCGATGGAGCCGTCCTCGGCGAACGGGGTCACCGGGATGGCCACCACGTCGGCCAGAGCCGCACGCTGGGTCTCGAACGCCACGCTGCTCATTCCTGACCTTCCTCTGCCTGGACCCCTTCGTGGGCCCCGTCGTCGGTCTCGGGGAACGCCCGGCGCACGAAGGACGCGATGTGGGCGTGCAGGGCGCGGGCCGCGCCGTCCGCGTCTTTGGCCAGGGCGAGCCGCAGGATCTCGCGATGCTCGCCTGCCTCCCGTTCCCAGGAGGGCGAGGCGGCCCAGGCGACCGCGGAGACCAGGGCGGCCTGGTCGCGGACCTCGTCGAGCATCCGGCCGAGCAGCGGGTTGCCGCACGGCAGGTACAGGGCACGGTGGAACTCCCGGTTGGCCAGGGACCGTTCGGCGGTGTCGGTCGCATCGTCGGCCCTGGTCAGCGCGGACCGTGCGGCGTCCAGGGAGGCACCGCGCCGCACCGCCCGCCTGAGCGCCTCGGGTTCGAGGAGCAGCCGGACGTCGTAGACCTCGCGCGCCATGTCCGCGTCCACCATGCGCACCGTGACGCCCTTGTACTGGCTCATGACGACCAGGCCGGTGCCGGCCAGGGTTTTGAGCGCCTCGCGCACCGGGGTCTTGGAGACCCCGAACTGTGCGGCGAGCTCGGTCTCGACCAGGGCCTGACCGGGCGTCAGCCGCCCGGTCAGGATGCGGCGTTTGATCTCCTCCAGCACGTACTGCGTGCGGGAGGGGATCGGCGTGGGCACAGAGGTCATGCGCGCCTCTCGGATGTCGCGTATCTGATCTCGGATCTCGCGTATCGCGTCTCATATATGACGTACGAAGCACGACGCGTTGAAGGTAGGAGCACGCCTGTGTTTCGTCAATGCTTCTGACAAAGGAAGTGTCGGAAGAAGGGCGAGGTGTCAGAGGGGAGGTGTCAGAAGGGGATGGTCTCGCCCTCGCGTGCGGTGCGGGTGGGGCCGTCGAAGACGACGGCGGCGCGGGCGGTCGCGGCCTCCCGGGTCAGCGTGGGCCCGACGTGGGTGATGTACAGCTCCCGCACGCCCGCCTTGCGGGCGGCCTCGCCGGCGTCCTCCGGAGTCAGATGGACCTGCTGCTCATGTTCGCCTTCGCGATGCCGGTCGAGGTCCGCCTCACACAGGAACAGGTCGGCCCCCAAGGCGAGTTCGGTGAGCGCGTCGCACGGCCCGCTGTCCCCGGAGTACGCGAGGACGCTCCCCTGGCACTCGGCGCGCAGCCCGTACGCCTCGGTGTCGTGGGCCACCGCGCGCGAGGTGAGGCGCAGGTTCCAGTGCCGGACGGTGTGCCCGTCGAACAGGGGCCTGAAGTCGAGGAACTCGCTGAGGAACCGTACGTCCGGCCGGCCGAGGAACCCGGCCAGGCGCCGGGCGCAGTCGATCGGCGCGTACACCGGGATCGGGGCCGGCGGGGTCATTCCACCGTAGGCGAGCGCGTAGGCGGCGGCGAGGAGATCGGCGCTGTGGTCGGCGTGGAGGTGGGAGATCCAGATCGCGGTGAGCCGGTCGGGATCCGTGTGCCTGCGCAACTCCGCGAACGTCCCGAAGCCCGCGTCCACCCACACCTCGGCCCCCGCTCCGCGCAGCAGGTAGCCGGAGCAGGGGCGGCCCGGCCCCGGGTGTGGAGAGGCGGTGCCGAGGACGGTGAGACTGAGGGGCATGGTGGGGAGGGTACGTTTCGGTCCCGCCGGACGCGCCCTGTTCACGTCCGTCTACGGCAACCGCAGGGGACCGTCTACGCCCGGCGCGGTGAGGCGCCGCGAGCCGGCCACCGTGGGTCGGCTACCGCGTCCACCCCGGGTCACGGCCGCTCAGTCCGACCGCCCGGTCGAGCAGCGGAGCGTCGTCCGGGACGGGCACCACGGGGCCGAAGATGCCGCCCCCGCGGTCCTGGTCCTCGGCGGCCGCCCGCAGGAAGTCGTGCGAGGCCCGCAGCGCGGCCGGGTCGGGCGTGTACTCCTGCCCGGTGGCACGGGCCAGGTCCCAGCCGTGGATCACCAGCTCGTCGGCGGCGACGGCCCCCGCGACCGCGCCGGGCAGGTCGATGCCGCCCGCGCGGGTCATGCCGGTCCAGGCGGCCGGGGCGCGCCAGGCCTCGGCGAGTTCGTCGAGCACCTTGGGCAGTTCCTCGCGCCAGCCGGGGCCGATGTCCGGCGCGGCGGCGTCCGAAGCGGTGTCGGTGGTGGCAACCAGGTCCTTGCGCGCGGCGTCCCGGAAGGCGCCGGCGAGGCCGGTCAGGTGCCCGAGCATGTTGCGGACCGCGCAGCCCGGGCAGGGTGTCGCGTCCGCGAGCTGCTCGTCGCGGACACCTGCCGCGAGGCGCGCGATGATCCGGGCCTGGGGCCCGAGGTCGAGAGTCGTCGTCGTGTCGGTCATGAGGGGTGGACCGGCCGCATGCCGGAAACTCATCGCACCCCGGCCTCGATCCGTACGCCCGGTGCGCTCCGTACCGCACGGAGCGGCTCGGCCGGGGTCCGTCCGCCGCCAGGCACCCCGCGGCGATCACCGGGTCGCAGATCGCGCAGCCGCGGGAGGAGGTGTGGGCGAAAGGGACGGATCGGGTTGCCCTTGAGGTGGTGGACGGCGTCCCCCGCGGTGTGCAGCCGGGCGGGCCCGCTCCGCCCGCCTCCCCCGGTCCCGGCTTCGCTCGACCGGGCGGTGCCCCCATCCGCGTTCAGGCGGCGCCGGTCCGGCTCGCGGACCGGACACATGAGAAGCCCAGAGGCGATACCGACGCGTTCCGACGGATTCCCGCCGGGCGCGGGCCCGTGTGCAAGGCATCTGCCCGATGCCCGGGGCCCTGCCTTAGAACCACGATGACCAGGCATGACGACATCGACATGGACGGTGGTGCGGGTCCTGCGGGACCGCGACGCGGGGCTGTATCTCGCGGGGGTGGTGGTCTCCGGCTTCGGGACGTCGGCGCTGTGGCTCGCGTCGGGCGTGTGGGTCAAGGAGCTGACCGGTTCGGACGGGTCGGCCGCCCTGTGCCTGCTCGCGATGTGGGCGCCCACGCTCGTCGGCCCGCTGCTCGGCACGCTCGCCGACCGCGTCCGCCGCAAACCCCTGCTGATCGGCGCGAACCTCCTCCTGGCCGCCCTCCTGCTCACCCTCTTCACTGTCGACTCCCCGAGCCGCGTGTGGCTGCTCTACGCGGTCCTGTTCGTGTACGGCGCGGTGGGCGTCGTCCAGGACGCGGCGGAGGCGGCTCTCGTCGCCGCCGCGGTGGACCGGTCCCTGCTGGGTGACTTCAACGGGCTGCGCATGACGGCGACCGAGGGCATGAAGCTGGTGGCCCCGCTCGCGGGCGCGGGCCTCTTCGCGGCGTACGGCGGCCCGAGCGTCGCCCTGCTGGACGCCGTCACGTTCGTCCTGGCCACGGGCGTGTACGCGCTCCTGCACGTCCCCGAGGAGAAGCCGGAGCCGCCCCTGAGCGGCTGGTGGGCGCGGACCGCCGAGGGCACGCGTCACCTGTGGGCGCACGCGCGGCTGCGCCCCCTGGTCCTGGCGGGCGGCACCACGATGCTCTGCGCGGGCATCAGCGGGGCGCTGCTCTACGCCGTCATCGACGGCCTCGGGCACTCCCCCGCCTACGCCGGTGTCCTGTACGCCGTCCAGGGCGTCGGCTCGGTCGCGGTCGGACTGGCCTCGGGCCCGGCCCAGCGTCGCCTGGGCGGGCACCGGTTCGCGGCGGCCGGGATCGCCCTCACGGCGGTCGCGGTGGCGGCACGGGCGGTCCCGGCCGACCCGGTGGCGCTGCTGTGCAGCGCGGCGAGCGGCGTCGGGCTGCCCTGCGTGCTGATCGCCGCGATGACGGCCGTGCAGCGCGAGACGCCGGATGCGCTGCTGGGCCGTACGGCCGCCACGGCCAACACCCTGATGTTCACGCCGAACGTGCTGGGGCTGGCCGCGGGGGCGGCACTGGTCGAACTGGCCGACTACCGTCCGGTGCTGGTCGCCCTCGGGGTGGTTCTGCTGGTGCCGGCCGCGGCGCTGCTTCGGAGTCCGGCGAGCGCCGAACGCACCGCGTCCAGGTCCCCGTCCGACGCCAACCCGGCGTGATACAGGCGCAGTTCCGTGGCACCCCGGTCCCGGGCCGCCGCCGCGTCCGCGGCGAGCGTGCCGGGGCTGCCGCCCATCCCCGAGATCACGGGGAAGTTGGCGGCGACGACGGCGCCCTCCCGGCCCTGCTCGGCGAACGGCGTCAGCAGCTCCGTACCGCCCGCGCACGGCACGACCACGCCGTCCGCGACGGACAGGACGTGCGCGGGGTCCACCCCCGGGTTGGCGCCCACGTGGTACGTCACCGGGTCCGCGTGCAACAGCACCTGGAAGTCGGCAGCGGCTGCCTGGCGCACCGCCGTCACGGCCCTCTCCTGGAGCGTGCGGGCGGCTTCGTCGCGCCACGCGCGCGTGGCCGCCGCGGTCGCCTCGCCGAGCAGCTTCTCGACCCCCGCCCAGCCCCCGTCGTCCGGCGCTCCCTGCCACAGGGGCTCCAGCGCGTCCCGGACGGCGGCAGCCAACTCGTCGGCGTCCAGGCCCTGTTCGCCGTACCCCGCCCGGCAGGCGGGGCAGAAGCAGAGCGCCATCAGGTACTGGCCGGCGTCCCCGAGGCCGACGCCGCCGGTCTTGTCGTGGGCGTGCAGGTGCTGGAGTCCGTACCAGCCGAGGGACTCCAGTTCGGTGCCGCCCGCGCCGGGGCGTACGGCGGCCTCGGCGGCGAGGTCGACGAGGTACGCGCGCGTGGCGGGCTGCGCGATGCAGGGCGCCCAGGGGTAGCGGTCGCCGTAGGCGTTGACGACGGAGGTGTCCGGGTGGTCGGCGCCCAGGCGGGAGTTGTGCGCGAGGACCACCCAGGTGTGCACGTCGAGACCGGCCCGCGCGAGCGCCTCGGCGGCCTCCCCGTAGGCGTCGCCGGGGGCCCAGTCGCCGGCCGGGTACGGGCGCAGGGTGCGGCCCTCCCAGCGGCCGTCGGCCGGGTACAGCACGGCCGCGTGCTCGGCGGTGACGATGCGGTGGCGCGGGTGGCGGGGGGTGAGGGCGCGGGTGGAGTGGTAGGCAGCGGCGAGGGTCACCTGTTGCACGCCGAGCGCGGCGATACGGGCCGGGGCCCCGGGGTCGCCGATGACGTCCCAGGGGTAGACGAATGTCGACGCCTTCACTACCTGTCCTCCTCCAGCAGCGCGTAGCCGCGTTCGATCACCTGGGCGAGTTGCTTGACATGGTCCTCGCTCGGTTCGTGCAGCGGCGGGCGGACCTCCCCGACGTCGAGCCCGCGCAGCCGGACACCGGCCTTGACGAGGGAGACGGCGTATCCGCGGCCCTGGGCGCGCAGTTCGACGAACGGCCGGTAGAAGCCGTCGAGGAGGCGGTGGGCGGTGGTGTCGTCGCCGGTGGTGAGCGCCCGGTGGAAGGCGAGGGCGATCTCGGGGGCGAAGCAGAACACGGCCGAGGAGTAGAGGGTGACGCCGAGGGCCCGGTAGGCGAGCTGGGTCTGTTCGGCGGTCGGCAGGCCGTTGAAGTAGAGGAAGTCGCCGGGGACCTCGGTGCGTACGGCGCTCACGATGCGCTGCATCAGGTCCAGGTCGCCGAGGCCGTCCTTGAGGCCGATGATCCCCTCGGTGCGAGCGAGTCCGACGACGGTCTCCGGGGTGAAGACGGCGTTGTCGCGCTGGTAGACGATCACGGGGAGCCCGGTCGCGGCAGCCACCTCCCGGTAGTGGCGCAGCAGGCCCTCCTGGGCGGCGACGACGAGGTAGGGCGGCATGGCGAGCAGGCCGTCCGCTCCGGCCGCCTCCGCCGACCTGGCGTAACGCACGGCGAGCGCGGTCCCGTAGCCGGCGCCGGCGACGACCGGCACCCGCCCGGCGGTCTCCTCGACGGCCGCCCGTACGCACGCCTCGAACTCCTCCGGCGTGAGCGCGTGGAACTCCCCCGTGCCGCAGCAGGCGAAGACGGCCGCGGCGCCTGCCTCCACCCCGCGGCGGACGTGGGCGCGGTAGACGGCGAGGTCGAGGGAGCCGTCGGGGCCGTAGGCGGTTACGGGGAAGAACAGCGGTCCGCTGGGGACGCGGAGGCGGGCGGCGAGCGGGGCTGACGTCACAGGCTCTCCCGAGTCCATATTCTTGAGCGGCGTCCATACTCCTGAACAACCTCACGCTAAGGTGCCCGATCGGGCCCGGTCAAGCGCGCAAACCCCCGGGACACCAGCAGTTTTGCCATGCGTGTAGGACACTTGACGGGCGCCGCCACCGCTCCTTAGCGTGTCCATGAATGTGAACTTCGGCCACGCATGCGTCCGCTTCTGCCAACAACCCCGCGAACGATCCCAAGGAGACCCGAGGATGCCCGCTCCGCGCACCGTCCTGCTCACCGGCGCCGCCGGCGGCCTCGGCACCCTGATGCGGGACCTGCTGCCGGCCTACGGCTACGAGCTGCGCCTGCTCGACCTGCTCCCGATCGAGGGCGAGCCGGAGGCGATCGTCGCGGACCTGGCCGACCGGGCGGCGGTCCGGGAGGCCGTGCGGGGCGTCGACGCGATCATCCACCTCGCGGGCATCTCCCTGGAAGCTCCCTTCGAGAAGATCCTCAAGGCGAACATCGAGGGCACCTACCACCTGTACGAGGCCGCCCGCGAGGAGGGCGTCGGCCGGATCGTCTTCGCCTCCTCCAACCACGCCGTCGGCTTCACCCCCCGCCCCCAGGGCGACGACCCCCTGATCCCCGTCGACACCCCGCACCGCCCGGACACCTTCTACGGCCTGTCCAAGTCCTTCGGCGAGGACCTCGCCCAGCTCTACTGGGACAAGCACGGCCTGGAGAGCGTGTCGGTGCGCATCGGCTCCTGCTTCGCCGAGCCGACCAGTGTGCGGATGCTCTCGGTGTGGATGAGCCCGGCCGACGGCGCCCGCCTCTTCCACGCGGCGCTGACCGCCGAGAACGTCGGCCACACCGTCGTGTACGGCTCCTCCGCCAACACCAGGCTGTGGTGGGACCTGAGCTCCGCGCGGGCGCTCGGCTACGAACCGCGGGACGACTCCGAGCCGTACGCCGAGAAGCTGATCGCCGAGCAGGGCGAGCTGGACCCGGAGAACATCGCCCACGCCCACCTGGGCGGCCACTTCGTCAGCGATCCGCCGATCTGGCCGTACTGACCGAGAAGCACACCTCGTGGGACGCGGGCGGGCACAGAACGGGCCCGCCCACCGCCGTATCCGGGCACGCGTGCTGCCCGAACCCACCCGCCCCCCGGCTCCACCGCAGGTCCGAGGCGGGGCGGCCGGGACGGGAAACGGGCCGAGACGGGCAGCGACAGGCCCGCAACAGGCCTGGCCAGTGCCGCGCACCCGCTGTAGAAATTCCCCCATGGACCCCCACCGGGCCCCACCGGGCCCGAACGGGCAGGATGGCGGGAGAGCGAGGTGAGGACATGACCCCGAGAACGGCGGAGGAGCGCCAGCGCGAGATCGTGCGCACCGCGCGTGCCACCGGTTCGGTCGACGTCGCCGCGCTCGCCGCCGAACTGGGCGTGGCCAGGGAGACCGTACGGCGGGATCTGCGCGCCCTGGAGGACCACGGGCTGCTACGCCGTACGCACGGCGGCGCCTATCCCGTGGAGAGCGCCGGCTTCGAGACCACGCTGGCCTTCCGCGCCACCAGCCACGTACCCGAGAAGCGCCGGATCGCCGCCGCGGCGGCCGGGCTGGTCGGGGACGCGGAGAGCGTCTTCGTCGACGAGGGCTTCACCCCGCAGCTCATCGCCGAGGCGCTGCCCAGGGACCGGCCGCTGACCGTGGTCACCGCGTCGTTGCCGGTCGCCGGCGCGCTCGCCGAGGCCGAGAACATGTCCGTGCTGCTGCTCGGCGGCCGGGTCCGCTCCGGCACACTGGCCACCGTCGACCACTGGACGACGAAGATGCTGGCCGGCTTCGTCGTCGACCTCGCCTACATCGGCGCCAACGGCATCTCCCGAGAGCACGGTCTGACCACACCGGACCCGGCCGTCGGCGAGGTCAAGGCACAGGCCGTGCGGGCGGCACGGCGCGTGGTCTTCGCGGGCGTGCACACCAAGTTCGGCGCGGTCAGCTTCTGCCGGTTCACCGAGGTGGGCGTACTGGAGACGATCGTGACGAGCACCCTGCTTCCCGCGGCCGAGGCCCACCGGTACTCACTGCTGGGGCCTCAGGTCATCCGGGTTTGAAAAACCAACTCACTCACACAGAGGGCACCTCCATGCCTCAGAGTGCCCGATAACTCCCATCGCGCCCAGGAGCGACCCATACGCACCCAGCCGACGGAGCGCTGGACCCTGAGGTCTTCATCAGTGACCGGATCCCGCTGGAGCGCTACCCGCAGGCGCTGGAGCGGTTCGCGGCCGGCATCGGGTGCGAGATCGTCGTGGTGCCCTGACGGAACGTTCCCCCACCCGTGCCCGGCTTCGGGCGCGGGTAAGGGAACGGCAAAGTGGTCTCAGTCGTTCACGGGGCATGACAGCTATGACCCCCGGCTCGAACATCCCTCTCCCCGTCGCGCGCGTGACGGTGGACGTCGCCGCCCCGGTGCGGCTCGACGTTTCGGGCCTGCTGCTCACCGCAGACGGCAAGGTGCGCTCCGACGACGACTTCATCTTCTACAACCAGCCCAGCGGCCCCGGCGTGACGTACCGCTCCGGCGGGGGTACGGCGCCCGACGCGATCACCGTCGACACGGCCGCGCTCCCGCCCGGCATCGAGAAGATCGTCGTCACCGCGAGCCCGGACGCCGCGGGCCAGACGTTCCAGGGCGTCGAACCGACGGCGACGATCCGCAGCGCGGACGACAACAGCGTCCTGGCGGCCTTCACGCCCCCGCAGCTCGGCAGCGAGACGGCGCTGGTGGTCGTGGAGATCTATCTGCGCAACGGCGCCTGGAAGGCCCGCGCGGTCGGCCAGGGGTACGCCAACGGTCTGGCCGGCATCGCCACCGACTTCGGTGTGACGGTGGAGGAACCGGCACCGGCCGCCGCCCCGGCCCAGCCGGTCACCCCGCCGCCGATGCGGGCCCCGATGGCGCCGCCGGCCCCGCCCATGGACCCGCGGCTCACCGCGCCCACCCCGCCCGCCGCTCCCCCGGTCCCGCCCGCCGCCGCCCCGGGCACCGGGAAGATCAACCTCGACAAGGGGCGCGTCAGCCTCCAGAAGAACCAGACCGTCTCCCTCGTCAAGGGCGGCCGTCCGCTGCTCTCGCAGGTCAAGATGGGTCTCGGCTGGGAGCCCGCGTTCCGCGGCAAGGACATCGACCTGGACGCCTCGGTCATCGCCTACGGCCCCCAGCGCAACCACATCGACAGCTGCTACTTCGGCAAGCTCTCCATCGTGAACGGCGCGATCAAGCACTCCGGCGACAACCTCACCGGCGAGGGCGGGGGCGACGACGAGGTGATCGTCGTCGACCTCGGCCGCCTTCCGCAGGAGGTGTCCGGCCTGGTCTTCACGGTGAACTCGTTCTCCGGCCAGAAGTTCACGGAGGTCGCCAAGGCCTACTGCCGCCTGCTGGACGCCGCGACCGGCGAGGAGCTCGTCCGCTTCGACCTCACCGGCGCCGAACCGCAGACGGGCGTGCTGATGGCCAAGCTGATCCGGCAGTTCTCCGGCGAGTGGGAGATGACGGCCATGGGCGACTTCGTGAAGGCCCGCACGGTACGGAACATGGTGAAGCCGGGCGCCGAGGCCCTGTAGCCGCGTTCCCGTTCCCGTAACTCTCCAGCCGCCCGCAGTCGCCCGGCCACGGGCGCCCGCCACCACGGGGGCGCCCGCCGCCGTCACCGCGCGGGCCGCAGGCCCTCCGTCAGCAGCGACACATACCGGCGGATGGCGCTGCTGTCCCCCTTCGCCAGCTCCGACGCCGTCGCCACTCCGTGCGCGAGGCGCAGGACGTCGATCGGCTCGATGTCCGCCCGCAGGGTCCCCTCCCGCTGTGCCGCCTCCACCAGCCGGGCCGCCGCGCCCTTCATGTTCGTGCCGCAGGCGGTGACCGCGCCCGCGCTCCCGTCGGTGACGGCGGAGCCCAGCAGGGCCTTCATGCCGCGGACCTGGATCGTGCCGACGCACAGCTCGTTGAGCCACTCCACCAACGCCTCGCCCGGCGGGAGTTCCGAGCCGAGTTCGTCGGCCCGCACGGCGAGCGCCTCGATCCGGTCGACGTAGGCCGCCTCCAGCAGCGCCTGACGGGTCGGGAAGTGCCGGTACAGCGTTCCGGAGCCGACGCCCGCCCGTTTGGCGATGTCGTCGAGGGAGGCGCCCTCCCCATGCTCGGCGAAGGACTCCGCCGCCACCTTCAGCAAGCGCTCGTAGTTGCGGCGAGCGTCCGCGCGCATGGGTCTGACCTGCGTCATCCAGTTACTCCTTGCGAACCGGGGACTCTCTCCGTATCTTAGCGAAGACCAAACGGAGACAGTCCCCGCTTACTGCGTTCGTCTCTGCGAGCCCACGGCCGGGTCCTGTCGTGCTGCCCGCATGTTCCACCACATCACGCGGGGACACCAGACAGGGAGCACTCCATGTCCACGCCGTCCCGCTTACCCTCGCCCACGACGGACAAGTCCCCTTCCGAACCGTCCGGGCCGCCTGAGCCGGCCGGGTCGGACACCCGGCTGCGCGCCGTCCTCCTGGTCGTCGTCACCGCCTACCTCATGGTCGGAGTCGACTCCACGGTCGTCAACGTCGCCCTGCCCGACATGCAGCGCGACCTCGGCTTCTCCCCCACCGGACTGTCCTGGGTGCTGAACGCCTACACCCTCGCCTTCGGCGGACTGCTGCTGCTCGGCGGACGCGTCGGCGACCTGCTCGGCCGCCGCCGCACGCTCACCGTCGGCGTCCTGCTGTTCGCCGGTTCCTCGCTCCTCGGCGGGCTGGCCGGCGACGACGGCTGGCTGCTCGCCGCCCGCGCCCTCCAGGGTGTCGGCGCCGCCCTCACCGCCCCCAGCACCCTCGCCCTGATCACCACCAACTTCCCCGAGGGCCCGCGCCGCCACCATGCCCTCGGCGTCTACTCCTCCATGGCCGGCATCGGCGCCTCCGTCGGCCTGGTCCTCGGCGGGATGCTCACCGCCTGGGCGTCCTGGCGCTGGGCCCTGCTGATCAACGTGCCCATCGGCCTCGCGGTCGCCCTCGCCCTGCCCCGCATCGTCACCGAGACCCCGCGCCACGCGGGCCGGTTCGACGCGGCCGGCGCGCTGACCGGCACCGCCGGGACGACCTCACTGGTGTACGCGTTCATCCGGGTCTCGGAAAAGGGCTGGAGCGACACCCTGGCGCTGCTCGGCTTCACCGGCGCGGCCGCGCTGCTGGCCGGCTTCGCCCTGGTCGAGGCCCGCGCCGAGCAGCCGATCATGCCGCTGAGGCTCTTCGCCGACCGCGACCGGGCGGGCGCCTACGTCGGCGTCCTGATGCTGCCCGCGGGCATGTTCGGCGCCTTCTACTTCCTCACCCTCATCAGCCAACAGGTCCTGCGCTACAGCCCGTTGCGCGCCGGATTCGCCTTCCTGCCGATGACGGTCGTGATGTTCACGACCGTACGGTTCGTGCCGCGCCTGCTGGCCCGCTTCGGCGCCAAACCGCTGATCCTGACCGGCATGACCCTGCTCGCCGGCGCGGGCGCCTGGCTGTGGCGGCTCGGCCCCGACGACGGTTACGCGGCCGGCCTGGTCGGCCCTCTGCTGCTGTTGGGCGTCGGCGTCGGCCTGGCCCTGATGCCGCTGAACGCCACGATCCTGGCGAAGGTACGACCCCAGGAGGCCGGCGCCGCCTCCGGCCTGCTGCAGACCCTGCAGTGGCTCGGCGGCACGCTCGGCCTGTCGGTGCTGGTCACGGTGTACGGCACGGCCACCCGGCACACGACGGGCACCCCGGCCGAGATCCTCACCCACGGCGCGGCCCGGGCGTTCGGCGCGGCCGCACTGATCGCGCTGACGGCCCTGCTGACGGCGGCCTTCGTGATCAGGGGGAAGCGGAGGATCCCGGCCATGGGCGGTTAGAGCGCCGCGATCGGTCAGGCGGTCATGGGCGGTCAGAACAGCGCGCTGTACGCGTTCAGTGCGGGCTGGCCGCCCAGGTGCGCGTACAGCACGGTGGAGTCGCGGCCGATCTCGCCGCGCGCGACCAGGTCGACGAGCCCGGCCATCGACTTCCCCTCGTAGACAGGGTCGGTGACCATGCCCTCGGTCCGCGCGGCGAGCCGCATCGCCTCCAGCGTCGTCTCGTCCGGCACACCATAGACACCGGCGTGGTACCGCTCGTCGAGTTCGACGTCCTCGACGGTCAACTCCCGCTGCACACCTATCAGTTGACCGGCGTTGCGGGCGATGCGGGCGATCTGTTCGCGCGTCTCGGCGGGCTTGGCCGAGGCGTCGATCCCGATGACGCGCCGGGGCCGCCCGCCCGCCTCCTCCAGCGCGGCGAACCCGGCGACCATGCCGGCCTGGGTCGACCCGGTCACGGAGCAGACGACCACGGTGTCGAAGAAGACGCCCGACTGCCGTTCTTGTTCGGCGACTTCGTACGCCCACCCGGCGAACCCGAGCCCGCCGAGCGGATGGTCGGAGGCCCCGGCCGGGATGGCGTACGGCTTCCCGCCCGACTCCTCGACCTCCCTGAGCGCCTGCTCCCAGCTCTCCTTGAAGCCGATCCCGAACCCGGCCCGGACGAGCCGCACGTCGGCTCCGGCGAGCCGGCTGATCAGGATGTTGCCGACCTTGTCGTACACGGAGTCGGGCCACTGCACCCAACTCTCCTGCACCAGCACGCACTTCAGCCCGGCGCGGGCGGCACAGGCTGCGACCTGACGGGTGTGGTTGGACTGCACCCCGCCGATCGACACGAGCGTGTCGCACCCCTGCGCGAGCGCGTCGGCGACCAGGTACTCCAGCTTGCGGGTCTTGTTCCCGCCGTACGCGATCCCGGAGTTGCAGTCCTCCCGCTTGGCCCAGAGGGCGGCTCCGCCGAGGTGGGCGGTGAGCCGTTCCATCGGGTGGATGGGCGAGGGCCCGAAGAGGAGGGGGTAACGCTCGTACGAGGAGAGGGACATGGGGCCTCCTGGAGCAGTGGGCGGTCGGTGGGTCAGCCGTCGGCGTCGACGAGGTCGGCCAGGGTGCGCCAGATCTCCGCCGTGACGCGGACCGCCTCGTCCACGTCACCGCGGGCGCAGGCCTCGATCAGCCGGCCGTGCAGTCCGGCCGAACGGCAGGTGCCGCCCTCGCCGAAGCGCCGTCGCTCCAGCCGCCGGATGAGGGGGGTGTAGCGGGCGATGGTGGCGGCCGCCGCACGGCTGCCGGCGGCCCGGACGAGGATGTCGTGCAGTTCGTCGTCGGCGCACAGGGCGGCGTCGACATCGCCGGTGCCGACGGCGGCCGTGAAGCGTTCGTTGGCCGTGCGCATCGCCTCGACGTCCGCCGCGAACAGCCGGGGCACCGCGACCCGGGTGGCCAGCTCGTGCATCGCCCCGACCACGGCCGCCGCGTCCCGTACGTCGGCGGCCACGACCGGGGTCACCCGCGTGTAGCTCTGCGGCTTGCTCTCCAGCAGCCCCTCGTCCACCAGCCGCGCGAACGCCTCCCGCACCGGCGCCCGGGACAGCCCCAGCCGCTCCGCGAGTTCGGCGTCGCGGACCACCGCGCCGGGTGCGATGTCCCCGGCGACGATGGCGTTCCTGATCGCTGTGTAAGCGCGATCCCTGAGCAGAGTGCGTGGCACGGCCTCCATGAACTGAAATGTTAGATACCAGTTACGGCACGGACAAGCCCCCGGAGCCGTGCGGCAGCCCGCCCGACAGGCCCAGCCGGTACGTGGACGACCGGTCGTACGCTCGCCTCATGGGACGGACCAGCGGTGCCCGGGAGGAGATCCTCGACGGCGCGCAGGCTCTGATCGGGCTGCGGGGCCACTCCGCTCCGGGTGTGGCCCGGATCTGCAAGACGGCCGGGGTGCCGAAGGGCGGCTTCTCCTACTTCTTCGAGTCCAAGGCAGGGTGCACCCGCCAGGAAGCCGGATCGGAGCATCCTCGGATAAGCCCGACTCGAGCCGCTCCATCACGTCAAAGTCTTCGATGATCGAACACTCGAAGAGCAAACTCCTGCTGGTTCACTCGAATGAGGCTCCGAGCGGGCCGTGGGCTATGTGCTCACGGCCCGCCGCCACTTACTTGCGCTGCCGCTTCCACGGCCCCGTGATCGCCAGCATGATGCCCGGCGTCTGGATGTTGGCGAAAAGGGTGTGGCCGTCGGGGGAGAAGGTGACGCCGGTGAACTCGCTGTACTCCGGCTTCTCCGCGGTGCCGATGTTCAGTTCGTTGCGGGCGATGGGGTAGGTGCGGCCGCTGTCGGTGGCGCCGAACAGGTGCTGGATGCCCTCGCCGTCCTCGGCGATGACGAGGCCGCCGTACGGGGAGACGGTGATGTTGTCGGGGCCGTCGAAGGCGCCGTCGACGGACGGGTCGGGGTTCACGCCGAGCAGGACCTTCAGGGTCAGCGTGCGGCGCTTGGGGTCGTAGAACCAGACGGCACCGTCGTGCTGCACGGGGCTCTCGGCACGGGCGTACGAGGAGACGATGTAGGTGCCTCCGTCGCCCCACCACATGCCCTCCAGCTTGCGGGCGCGGGTGACCTGACCGTCGGTGAACTGCTTGCGGACGGACACCGACTTGGCGTCGCGGTCGGGGACGTCGACCCAGTCGACGCCGTACACCGTGCCGATCTTCGTGGCGCGGGAGAGGTCGTCGACGAACTTGCCGCCGGAGTCGAAGCACTTGAAGGCCTGGAGGACACCGGCGTCGTCGGCGAGGGTGCGCAGCTTGCCCCGGCCGTGGTGGAAGCCGGCCGGCGGGGTCCAGCGGTAGAGCAGGCCGTTGGGGCCGGAGGCGTCCTCGGTGAGGTAGGCGTGGCCGCCCTTGGGGTCGATGACGACGGCCTCGTGGGCGTACCGGCCGAGCGCCTTGATCGGCTTGGGGTTCCGGTTGGCGCGGCGGTCCTCGGGGTCGACCTCGAAGACGTAGCCGTGGTCCTTGGTCATGCCGTTCTGGCCGGCCTTGTCCTCGGTCTCCTCGCAGGTGAGCCAGGTGTCCCAAGGGGTGCTGCCGCCCGCGCAGTTGGTGGAGGTGCCGGCGATGCCGACCCACTCGGCGACGTGGCCGCCGGGGCGCACCTCGACGACCGTGCAGCCACCGGAGGCCGCCGGGTCGTAGACGAGGCCCTCGGTGAGCGGGACCGGGTACTGCCAGCTCGAGCGCGGGCCCTTCAGCTCGTGGTTGTTGACGAGGAGGGTCGCGCCGCGCGGGCCGCAGAAGGTGGCGGTGCCGTCGTGGTTGGACGGGGTGCTCTCGCCGGACTCCAGCGTGGTCTTCCCGCTGTAGGTGATGACGCGGTACTTGAACCCGGCGGGCAGCGCGAGGATGCCGTCGGGGTCGGGGAGCAGCGGTCCGTAGCCGGCCCCGCGGTGCCCGGCCGCCGACTCCTGCGCGTCGTCCGCCGAGTCTGCCGCGGACTCTGCGTCCGAGGACGCGAGGGCGTTCGGCGCGGTGGCGAGGGCGCCTACGCTGCCCGCCAGCGCGACCCCGGCACCGGTGATCGCGGACTGTCTGGCGAAGTCCCTGCGGGTGAGCGACATGGTGTCTCCTGAGACTCGGAAGTGCCGTGGAGGGTGGCGGACCTCGGTTCGGCGCCACCGTCCCGCTCATGCCTGAACGGGAGTTGAACGGTGGGCGACGCCAGGGGACCCGCTTCCATGAACCCGTACGGATCAGGCCACGGGAGCCCCAAGAAGCCCCGAGAAGAGTCAGCCGCTCTGCTGGGACCGTGCCTTGAACGCCGCCTTGCGTGCTTCCTTCGCTATGCGCTTGTCCGGGTGCAGGCGTCCCATCGCCTCCAGGACCTCCGGGGTCGCCGGGTGGTCGACGCGCCAGGCCGCCGCGAAGAAGCCGCTGTGCTGCTGGGCCAGACCCTCGACGAGGGCCTGGAGTTCCTCGGAGTTGCCCTCGGCGGCGAGCTGCGCGGCCAGGGTGTCGACGGTGAGCCAGAAGACCAGGTCCTCGGAGGGGGCGGGGACGTCCGTCGCGCCGAGCTCGCTCAGCCAGACGCGGGCGAGGCCGCCGAGCTCGGGGTCGTCGAGGACCGCGCGCACGGCGGGTTCGGCCTGGGCGCCGACGAGGGAGAGGGCCTGCTGGCAGCGCAGCCTGCGCAGCGGGGCGCCGGCGTCCGAGCCACGGGCCGCCGCCAGCAACTCGCGTGCGGCGACGAGGGGTTCACGGCGGGCGAGCCACTGCTCGGTCTCGGCGAGGGCGGCGTGCGAGCCGTAGCCGGCGCCGGCGTCGAGGAGGGCGTCGGCGCCCTTGTCGGCGAGGTCGCCGACGGCCGGGGCCTCGAAGCCGGCCTCCAGCAGCCGGGCCCGCAGCCCGTACAGGCCGAGCGGAGTGAGGCGGACCATGCCGTAGCGGGAGACGTCGGTCTCGTCGACCGGGGCGCCGGGCTCGTCGACCGGGTCGGCGTTCTCCTCGACCGGGGCGGCGGGCTCGTCCGCCCCCTCCTCCATGTCCCCCATCAGTGCCTCGTCGACGGGCTGGTAGGCGACCAGGCCGATCGGCTCCAGGAGCCGGAACTGGTCGTCGAGCCGCATCATCGCGTCGGAGACCTGCTCCAGGACGTCGTTGGTGGGCTCGCCCATGTCGCCGGGGATGATCATCGAGGCGGCGAGCGCGGGGAGCGGGACGGGGGCGTCGCCGGGGCCGTCCTCACTGGCGGTCAGCAGGTAGAGGTTGCCGAGCACGCCGTCGAGGAACTCGGCCTCGGCCTCGGGATCCCAGTCCAGCTTGGAGAAGTCGACCGCGCCGCCTTCGTCCATGACGTCGATCAGCGCGTCGAGGTCGGGCACGGCCGCGTCGGCGATCACGGACTCCAGGGCGCCGAGCCAGACGGCGAGGACGTCGTGCGGCGAGCCGCCGGTGAGCAGGGCCAGATCCTCGCCGGTCGTGACGGTGTCGGCCTGCTCGTCGACGACCTCCACGAGCCCGGTGTCCATCGCGACCCGCCAGGCCTCGCTCGCCTCGGCGGCGGCGTCCTCCCCGGTCAGCCCGAGCACCTCGGCGGCGACCGGCAGTTGCTCCTCGACGAGCTGTCCGCCGGCGTCGACCCGGGTGTCCGGGCCGGCCCAGCGGGCGAGCAGGGCGGCCCGGGAGAGCAACGGCGTGGACAGGGCGTCGCGCGCCAGCTCCGCTTCGGGGTGCAGCCGCACCGGCGGCAGGGGGGAGCTGTCTGACATCGGCTGGTTCTCCTCGGGCGCGTCGTGCCACCGGCCCGCTGGGGGCACTGGGCCACTCAGCCTAGACGGATATGGCCCCATGCCGCCCGGTTCATCTCCCCGTCGGCCGGCGTACATGGCTGAAACCTTGACAACTGGCCTGAGCAGGCAGGAGATTGACGCGCGTAGAAACCCACTGGACACCTGTTCACTGGATTCTCTACGCGCGTCGCGCTCCGCCCCGCCGGTCGCGGCCCCTCGTCTCCTTGTTCCACCCTCGTTTCCACCCTCGTTCCACCCCTGTTCCACCCTCGTCCCGGCGCTCACGTACGTCCCCGGAGGGATTCCGTTGCCGAGCAAGAAGTCCGCGCGCCTCGCCGCGCTCACCGTCGCCGCCGTCTGTTCCGCGGCCACTGCCACCCAGATAGTTGCCCTCCCCATGCCCGCGCAGGCGGACACGGTGGCCATTCACGACATCCAGGGCACGACCCGGATATCGCCGTACGCCGGCAAGGCGGTCACGGGTGTGGCCGGAATCGTCACCGGCGTACGCACCTACGGCTCGTCCAGAGGTTTCTGGATCCAGGATCCGAACCCGGACGCCGACCCGGCCACCAGTGAGGGCGTGTTCGTCTTCACCAGCTCCCTCCCGAAGGTCGCCGTCGGCGACTCCGTCACGGTCACCGGCACGGTCTCGGAGTTCGTCCCGGGCGGCACGTCGACCGGCAACCAGTCGGTCACCGAGATCACCAAGCCGACGGTGACGGTCCTCTCCAGCGGCAACGCCGTGCCGGCCGCGACCGTCGTGAACGCGAAGTCGGTCCCGGCCGCGTACACCCCGGCCGGCGACACCGCCGCGAGCAACTCGGTCAACGCGCTGCCCCTGCGGCCCGCGACGTACGCCCTGGACCACTACGAGTCCCTGGAGGGCATGAACGTCCAGGTCGCCGACGCGCGCGTGGTCACCGCCACCGACCCCTACACCGAGCTGTGGGTCACGGTGAAGCCGCGTGAGAACACCACCCGCCGCGGGGGCACGCTGTACGGCTCCTACGCATCGCAGAACACCGGCCGGCTGCAGATCCAGTCGCTGGGCGCGACGGCCGACTTCCCCGTCGCGAACGTCGGCGACACCCTCACCGGCACCACGGCCGGCCCGCTGGACTACAACCAGTTCGGCGGCTACACGCTCGTCGCCAACCAGCTCGGGACGCTGAAGAGCGGCGGTCTGGAGCGGGAGACGACGCAGAAGCAGAAGAAGGGCGAGCTCGCGGTCGCGACGTACAACGTCGAGAACCTCGACCCGTCCGACGCCACGTTCGAGGAGCACGCCTCCGCGATCGTGAACAACCTGAAGTCGCCCGACATCGTGTCCCTGGAGGAGATCCAGGACAACAACGGCGCGACGGACGACGGCACGGTCGCCGCCGACGTGACGGTGAACAAGCTGATCGACGCGATCGTGGCCGCGGGCGGGCCGAAGTACGACTGGCGCTCGATCGACCCGGTCAACGACACCGACGGCGGCCAGCCCGGCGGCAACATCCGCCAGGTGTTCCTGTTCAACCCGGAGCGGGTCTCCTTCACCGACCGCGCGGGCGGCGACGCGACCACCGCCGTCGGCGTCACCAAGGTGCACGGCAAGGCACAGCTCACCGCGTCGCCGGGCCGGATCGACCCGGCGAACACGGCCTGGGCGACCAGCCGCAAGCCGCTGGCCGGGGAGTTCGTCTTCCGGGGGCGCACGGTCTTCGTGGTCGCCAACCACTTCAACTCCAAGGGCGGCGACCAGGGGCTGACCTCGCAGTACCAGCCGGTGGCGCGCAGCTCGGAGACCCAGCGCCACCAGCAGGCGACGCTCGTCAACGCGTTCGTCAAGGACATCCTGGACGTGCAGAAGAACGCGGACGTCGTCGCACTCGGCGACATCAACGACTTCGAGTTCTCCGGCACCGCGCAGATCCTGGAGAGCGACGGCGCGCTGTGGTCGGCGATCAAGTCGCTGCCCAGGAGCGAGCGTTACAGCTACGACTACCAGGGCAACCAGCAGGTCCTGGACCAGATCCTGGTGAGCCCGTCGATCCGGCGCGGCTGCGACTTCGAGTACGACAGCGTGCACATCAACTCGGAGTTCCACGACCAGATCAGCGACCACGACCCGCAGGTGCTGCGCTTCCAGCCGTAACCGTTCTGAACCAGGGGCTCAGGGCTGGCTGAACACTCCGTCCAGCCAGCTCTGCCAGGCGCTCTCGCACTCCTTGATGTCGGTGCCCGGCGTGAAGTCGTGCAGGGAGATGCCGACCGGATAGCCCCAGTGGTTGCGCCCGAAGACGCGGGTGAGGCCCCTGTCCGTCCGCAGCCCGATGAAGTACGGGTCGCGGAAGTCGACCACGGCGTCGAACTCGTCGGGCCCTCGGACCGTCACCCGCGTGCCGGCGGGCACGTCCTCCCCGACACCGAGCGCCCGCCCGACGACGGCAAGGGCGTCGGCGGCCTTCGACGCCTCGGGCCCGTCGAAGGTGGCGAAGGCGGCCGGCCGGGGCGCGAAGTGGGTGAGGTACTCGCGCAGGGTGTGCAGATAGAAGTCGGTGTGCTTGGCGGCGCCGTCGTACTGGTTGTCCCAGTCGTCGACGAAGATGCCGCTGTGCACGTACCGTACCCAGGCCCGCTTGCCCCCGTCGCGGGGTTCGACCGTGTAGTCGAGCTGGTTGACGGTCTGCTCGGCGATGCCCTCCACGTCCTCGACGCGGTTGGTGTAGCGGTGCGGCGGGTCCCAGGCGGCGACCGTGGACCCGAAGGGCCCCTTGCCGCCGACCCGCGGCTCCGGCGGCTCCATCGGCCACAGATACCCTCCGGTCCCGGTGGTGATCGCCTCCCACACCTCCTCCGGGGTGGCGTCGACCTCGAACTCGCGGGCGATCTCGAATTCCCTGGACATTTCCTCGGACATGGCGGGCTCCTGACTAGTCCTGCTCGGTTTCCTTGAGGGTGGGATGGACAGCCACGACGATCCGGTGGTCGCGGCCGCCCTCGGCGTCGGGGGCGTCGTACTTGTGGATCAGGGCACCGACCCCCGCCGTCAGCTCCTGGATGAACGCGGCCCGGTCCGCGGCCGAGGCGAAGCGCACCTCGCCGTCCAGCGCGTAGGTCGCCAGCCCCTTGCGGGCCTTGGTGGCACCGGTGATCAGCGAGCCGACATCGCGCACCAGCCGGGCGCCGAGCGCGAGCAGCCAGCGCGCGGACAGCTGGTCCCGGAAGCGGTCCGGATCCGGCTGCACGGAGGCGAGCGCGAGCGGCGAGATCACGTACGACGCCGCGGTCGCCCGCATCAGCCGCTCGGTGACGTTGCCCTTGCGGCGCTCGCCGGCCAGTTCGACCAGCCCGTGCCGCTCCAGCGTCTTGAGGTGGTAGTTCACCTTCTGACGGGGCAGACCGACCTTGCCGGCCAGCATCGCGGCCGACGCGGGCCCGGCCGCCAGCTCGGCGAGCAGTCTGGCCCGTATGGGGTCCAGGGAGACGGCTGCGGCCTCGGGGTCCTCGATCACGGTGACGTCCAGCATGAGTCCACCGTCCCACCGAAAACTTTTTTTGTCCAGGTGAATCGAGTGTTCGGCAAGTGGCGTCGAGCGCCGACGCCTGGAACGGGTTCGGCCCGGCACCCTCATGCGAGGTGCCGGGCCGAACCCGTTCCTTGTTCCACCGCGCCTAGCAACCGGCCCGGCGCCTCCTGAGCAGCTCCGCCGCCACGAGCGCCACACCGACCGCGCCCACGATCACGACCGGCCGCGGATGCCGCATCGCGAACCGCACGGGCACCCGAACCGGGGCGGGAGCCCCGCGCTCCACGGTGTGACCCGCGTGAGCCGCCCTGTCCTGGACGACATGACCCGCTTGAGCCGCCCTGTCCTGGACGGCGTGGCTCGCGCGACTCGCGCGCTCGTGCATGTGGTACCCCGCCTGGGACGCCGTGCTGCGCAGCTGCACGGTCATCGCCCCGGCACGGTCCGCGAGGTCGGCGGCGCGGGCCCGGGTGCGGCCGCGCACATCCGCCTTGGCCGCCAACTCCTCTACTGTCGCGCCCAGTTGATGCCTGGTCTGCTCGATCTGCCGACGCAGGTCCGCAGCTGTCCTGTCCGTCATCGGTGCACCCTTTCCCTGATCTCCTCGACATCGGCCCTGACGCTGCCGAGGGCCTCCTCGGGAGCGGGCGGCGCGGCCCTGCGCAGGTGGGCGCGGCCGGCCGCGGCCAGCAGGCCGGCGACCGCGAACAGCACCGCCGTCACGATGAGCGCCGCCGCCCAGACGGGCAGCGTCAGCGAGAGGGCGGCGACGGCCGCGCCGGCGAGGGCGAGCAGACCGGCGTAGGCGAACGCCCCCGCCGCGCCGAGCAGGCCGCCGCCGCGCCCGGCATGCCGCCCCTTCTCGGCGAGCTCCTCCTTGGCGAGGGCCAGTTCCTGCCGCACGAGCCGGGAGAGCTGCTCGGTGGCCCGGCCGACGAGTTCGCCGACGGTGTGGTGCCCGTCGTAGCGGACGGGCCGAATGTCCGTGGTCCCGGTCACGGGGTTCCGCCTCCTCTCGATTCCGGTCCTCTCGGTCCGGTCCTCTGGGTTTCCGGAAACCCGGGTACCCCGGCCGGCCTGCGCCACCCCTGCGCGGCGGGCCCCTCCGGGAGTGCGCTCACCGCGCCCGGACCGACCGGCTCCGGAGCCGGCCCCTCCGGGCGCCTCCGCGACCCCCGCCCCCTCTCCCCGCCACCCGGGCGAACGACGCGGGGAACCGAAGAACTCCGTAGCAATTCTTATCAATACACTGCATAAAAATTAAGTAGAGCTTCTCTTTGGCTCGGCCGACACTACCCCCATGGCAACCATCTCTTCCGCGCTCCCTCCCTTCGGCCGCGCCCTCTGCGCGATGATCACGCCCTTCACCGGATCCGGCGCGCTCGACCTCGACGGTGCGCAGCGGCTCGCCGACCGGCTGGTGTCGGCCGGCTGCGACGGACTGGTGCTCTCCGGGACGACGGGCGAGTCGCCGACCACCTCGGACGCCGAGAAGGCGGAGCTGGTGGCGGCGGTGCGGGAGGCGGTGGGCGGGCGGGCGTCGATCGTGGCGGGGGTGGGGACCTTCGACACCCGCCACACCGTCCATCTCGCGTCGGACGCCGAGAAGGCCGGCGCGGACGGGGTCCTCGTCGTCAGCCCGTACTACAGCAGGCCACCGCAGGACGCCCTGGAGGCACACTTCCGGGAGATCGCGGACGCGTCCGGGCTGCCGGTCATGCTGTACGACATCCCCGGCCGCACCGGCACGCGCATCGAGCCCGACACCCTGCTCCGGCTCGCCGAGCACCCTCGGATCGTCGCGGTGAAGGACTGCTCCTACGACTTCCTCGGCGCCCAAAAGGTGCTCTCCCGCACCGAGTTGGCGTACTACGCAGGCTGCGACGAGCACAATCTCGCGCTGTACGCGGTCGGCGCGGCGGGCTATGTCAGCACGGTCGCGAACGTGGTCCCGGCTCAACTCCTCGCCGTCCTGGACGCGTTCGACGCGGGCGAGACCGCCGAAGCCGCCCGCCTCCAGCAACGGGCCACGGAGCTGGTGGAGTTGATGATGGCCTCGGGGCTCCCGGGCGCCGTCACCGCCAAGGGGCTCCTGGGCGACCTGGGCCTGCCCTCCGGCCCGGTCCGGGCGCCGCTGCGGCCCGCCGACCAGGGAACGGTCGACGGGCTGCGCGCGGCCTACGGACGGCTCATGGCCTGAGCGGATCTCCTGGGGCCGGTGTCCCGAGCACCGGGCGAGGGCCGGTCAACGGTCCGCGAAGACCGGCGTCCAGCGTCGCTGTTTGCGCTCATCACCGACCGGCAACGCAAGACTGGACCGAGGAAGCCATCCAACGGATCACCACCGAGAACACCGGCCTCAAACAGCGCGTTCGACAGCTCACGGCTGACAACCGCACCCTCGACGAGCGGCTCAAGGCCGCCCGCTCCAACCTGCTTCCACGGCCGGCGCGTCGCCGACCTCGAAGCCCGGCTCGCCTCTCCCGGCGGCTGATCACACCCGAGCAGACGCCTCGTGGCGGATGGCGGCGTCGGCCAGCCGGCCCGGCTCGAAGACCGCCACCGCCACGCGGAGCTCCGGGACCAGCGCGCCCCAGAGCTCCTCGAGAAGCTCGTCCCTGTCGGCAGCATCGGTCCGGACTTCGAGGAACGGCTCGCCGGTCGCGACCACGCGGCCGTCGGAGCGGTACGTCGTCATCAGCACGGCATCCCCCGGTTCCAGATCCCGGACCGCGAGCGTCAGCACGTCCGCCGCAGTCCTGCCGCCGCGGCTCCGTCGCGCGGCACCGAACCACGCCTCCCGCCCCGAGCGAAGGTCCGCCACCACGGTGACACGGGGTGTGAAGATCGGCGGGTCGGGCTCGTACTCCAGCCCGCCCAGCGCCTCGACCGGGCTTTGAGCTTCCTGCAGGCGGTCGGACACCACGGCGACCTGCTCGCCGTTACCGAAGACCAGCCACCCACCCCGCTCGCGGGCCGCGACATAGTGCCGAAGAGGATCGTGCTCCGATTCACCGGTCGGCGAGACGATCAGTTCTCCCTCGCCGCGGCTGACGGCGCGGGCTTTGGAGGCCGCGCTGCGTCCAGTCAGGAAGTAGCCACCGCACAGTGCGCCGCTGAGCGTCCTCGCCCACAGCACACCCCGCCCCGGATAGCGGTTCCCTGTCACAACCTCGTGCACCTGATCCACCGGGCCGCACACTCCTCTGTCTGCTCGAACGCGAAGAGCAGGTTCTCCGCGACACCATCCAACCGCAACGGCGTCCGTCTTGGCCGGGCAGGCTCTGTCGCCCTATGACCAGGCCGTCCTGACAAACACTCGGAAGAGCGACAGCGACGGGTACCGAGTTGGCGTCACGGACATGTGCTCTATGACTCGTCGCAGTTCAGAGCAGGTTCATGAACTCCTGCGGTCGGTGAGGTCGACGGTCCCCTGAATCCGTATGCCGCCAAGCCCTCGAAGCGGTCGGCGGGGCATACGACGATCAGGACGTCCGTGGGCCGTGAGCGGCCGTTGCGGGTCCGGCTGCACCCCGGGCACGGCGCCGCCCAGCGCCGCCTGCCCTACGACCTGTACTGGGCCACGACCTGGATGGCCGAGGCCAACCGCTGGATCGCGCCCCTGGTGGGGCTGCCCGAGCTTCCGTACGTCGACTTCGGCGCGGTGCTGTTCGCCCACCGGGCCGACGGCGCCCACTGGAAGACGGAGACGATCGTCGCCCACGCGGCGGGCCGGCCCTTCGCCCGGGTGGACGACGAGCAGTCCCCCGCCGACGCGGCGTACGTCACCGCACACCACCCCGCGCCGGCCCTGCTGCACCACGTGAGCCCACGCCTCGGCCTGCGCGAGGAGGACTTCACGGCGCTGGCGGGGTTCGCGGCGGCGCTGCCCGCATGACAGAGCGCCCTCCCGCCGACGGCGGGAGGGCGCTCGGCGCGGCGGGTCTCAGTTGTGGCTGTGCAGGATCTCGTTCAGGCCGCCCCACACCGCGTTGTTCGGGCGGGCCTCGACCGCGCCGGTGACCGAGTTGCGGCGGAAGAGGATGTTGGAGGCGCCGGAGAGCTCCCGGGCCTTGACGATCTGGCCGTCGGGCATCGTGACCCGGGTGCCCGCGGTGACGTAGAGGCCGGCCTCGACGACGCACTCGTCGCCCAGCGCGATGCCGACGCCCGCCTCGGCGCCGATGAGGCAGCGCTCCCCGATGGAGATGATCACGTTGCCGCCGCCGGAGAGCGTGCCCATCGTGGACGCGCCGCCGCCGATGTCCGAGCCGTCACCGACGATGACGCCCGCGGAGATGCGGCCCTCGACCATCGAGGTGCCGAGCGTGCCCGCGTTGAAGTTGACGAAGCCCTCGTGCATGACCGTGGTGCCCTCGGCGAGGTGGGCGCCGAGGCGGACCCGGTCGGCGTCGGCGATCCGCACGCCCTTGGGGGCGACGTAGTCCGTCATGCGCGGGAACTTGTCGATGGAGGTGACCTGGAGGTGCAGGCCCTCGGCTCGGGCGTTCAGGCGGACCTGCTCGACGTCGTCGACGGCGACCGGGCCGAGCGAGGTCCAGGCGACGTTGGCGAGGTGGCCGAACATGCCGTCCAGGCTCTGCCCGTGCGGCTTCACGAGCCGGTGCGAGAGCAGGTGCAGGCGCAGGTAGACGTCGTGCGCGTCGAGCGGCTTGTCGTCGAGCGAGGCGATGACCGTGCGGACCGCGACCACCTCGACGCCCCGCCGGGCGTCCGGACCGATCGCCTTCGTCGCGCCCGCGCCGAGCAGCTCCACTGCCTTCTCGGCGGACAGGCGCTCCGTGCCCGACGGGCCGAGCTCCGCGAAGAGCGCGGGCGCGGGGAACCAGGTGTCGAGAACGGTGCCGTCGGCGGCGATCGTGGCGAGGCCGGCGGCCGCGGCGCCGGTGGTGCGGGGAGCAGTCGTGTCGGTCATGAGGGCAACCTAACCGGCGGGGGGCCGCAGAGGCCAACCCGCACAGCGGTGTCTCAGGTAGCGGGCTTCGACCCCCCGCCGACCTCGTGGGTTCCCTCCGGGAACCGGGCGGGCAGGCCCGGCGGGCCGTCCGCGGCCGGGGGGACGAGCCGCGCCAGCGCCTCCCGTGCGTACTCCTCGTCGTAGGGCGTGTCCGTCAGCAGCACCTGCAGACAGATCCCGTCCATCAGCGCGACCAGCGCGCGTGCGGTGAGGGGGTCGGTGCGGCGGGCGAGGAGGGCGGCGAGGTCCTCTGCCCACTCGGCGGCGACGGGGCGCAGCGCGGGGCGGCGCAGGGCGGCCAGATAGAGCTCGTACTCCAGCTCGACGCCGGTGCGGTCGCCCGCCAGCCACCCGCCGAGCAGTCCGGCCAGTTCGGCGGGCAGGTCGACGCGCGGGTCCGTCAGTCCGCCGTGCGCCGCGACCGCCTTGGCGAAGCCCTCTCCCGCCTGCCGCAGGGCTGCGGTCATCAGCTCGTCGAGGGTGGCGAAGTGGTAGGTGGTGGAGCCGAGGGGCACGTCCGCCTCGGCGGCGACCGAGCGGTGGCTCAGCCCGGCCAGCCCCTTCTCCCCGACGACCCGGATCGCCGCGTCGATGATCCGCTGCCGCCGCTCGGGGTCGTGGCGGCGGGGCATCAGTGCGCACCCCCGAGGTTCAGCACGACCACTCCCCCGACGATCAGCAGGACGCCGGCGACCTTGGTGAGTGTCAGGGACTCCCCGAACAGGGCCAGCCCTATGACGGCGATGGCCGCGGTGCCGATCCCGGACCAGATCGCGTACGCGGTGCCGATCCCGACGGTCTTCAGGGTCTGGGCGAGGAGAAGGAAGGAGACGACATAGCCGACGGCCGTGAGCAGTGAGGGCCAGAGCCTGTGGAAGCCGTCGCTGTACTTCATGGCGGTCGTCGCGGCCACCTCGGCGGCGATGGCGGCGGCCAGCGTCAGATATCCCATGTGTACGAGCGTACACAACGATGCGTACACCTGTACACACGAGTCACCACAAGGCGTCACGAGGCGACCATTTTGGCCACCCCCACGGGGCGAGGATTCAAAAGCGTTATGGAAGGCGCTCGGCCAAACGGATGAACGCGAGCCACAGGTTCCACTACTGTTTCACCGTTCACACACCGGGCCATCGCAGCCGCGGCCGCCGCCAGGAGCGCCGCTGGAGGAACAGCGCATGCCAGAAAACAAGTCCCGGCCGCCTCAGGAGCAACCCTGGGAGAACGGCTGGGCCCCGGACACCTCCCGGGCACCCGGAACACGACGTCTGTGGTTGGCCGGCGGCCTCGCCGTGGCCACCATCGTGGCGTGCGTGACCGCAATCGCCTTGAACGACAAGCCTGTTGACGAGAAGTCGGAAGCTCGTCAGGGACAGACACTGTCGGACGACGAGACGGCGGGCGGCCTGATCTCCTTCGCCACGCCTTCCGTGAGCGGATCGGCGACACCGGAGGGGAACAAGCCGAGCTCGTCCGCGTCCGCCTCGCCGAAGCCCTCCTCCTCCCCCAGTCCCCAGGGCAGTTCGTCGCCGCACACCTCGGCCAAGCCCTCGGCGTCGCCGACGAAGAAGCCTTCCGACCCCGAGCCGCCGGCCACCACACAGCGGTCGGTGCAGGCGGTCAACTACCCCGACCGTTACTGGCATGTGAGCGACGGTCTGGTGAAACTCGATGCGCCGCGCGGCTCGGAGTCCCGCGAGGACTCCACCTTCACCGTGGTCAAGGGGCTGTCCAACAGCTCCTGCTACACGTTCATGACGCACGACGGCACGTACCTGCGCCACCGCGACTTCGTCCTGCGCGCCGAACGCAACGACGGCTCAACGCTGTTCAAGCAGGACGCCACCTTCTGCCCCGGATACTCGGGGTATTCGGGCGCGGTGATGCTCCAGTCGGTGAACTACCCCAACTACGCGCTGCGCCACAAGAACTTCCAGCTGCGCCTGGACCCGTACGGCTACAACACGACCAACCGGGCGGACTTCTCCTTCCGCTTGGTGGACCCGCTGGGCTGAGACGCACACGAAAGCGGCGGCACCCCGGGCAGGGTGCCGCCGCTTTCGTGTGCGGTGATCTCAGACGTTGAACCCGAGCGCCCGAAGCTGCTCACGGCCGTCGTCCGTGATCTTGTCCGGACCCCACGGCGGCATCCAGACCCAGTTGATGCGCAGCTCGTTGACCAGGCCGTCCGTGGCGGACTTCGCCTGGTCCTCGATGACGTCCGTCAGCGGGCAGGCCGCCGAGGTCAAGGTCATGTCGATCGTCGCGATGTTCGCGTCGTCGATGTGAATGCCGTAGATCAGCCCGAGGTTGACGACGTCGATGCCCAGTTCGGGGTCGACGACGTCGTACAGCGCCTCGCGGAGTTCCTCCTCCGAGGCCGGCTTCATCTCAACGGTCTCGCTCATGCCGTCTTCCTTTCGGCGTCGGCTCCGCCCAGGGCCTGGGCCGTCGCGTCCTTCCACGCCATCCAGCTGAGGAGGGCGCACTTGACCCGGGCCGGGTACTTGGAGACGCCGGCGAACGCGACCGCGTCCTCCAGCACCTCCTCCATCGCGTCGTCGGGCTCGATCCGGCCCTTGGACTGCATCAGCTCCAGGAAGGTCTCCTGGATCTTCTGCGCCTCGGCCAGGTCCTTGCCGACCAGGAGGTCGTTCAGGACGGACGCGCTCGCCTGGCTGATGGAGCAGCCCTGGCCCTCGTAGCTGACGTCCTCGATCCTGGTGCCGTCGTACCTCACACGCAGGGTGATCTCGTCGCCGCAGGTCGGGTTCACGTGGTGCACCTCGGCGTCGCCATCGCGCAGACCACGCCCGTGCGGGTGCTTGTAGTGGTCCAGGATGACTTCCTGGTACATCGAGTCCAGCTTCATGCGTTTCCTCGCCAACCCCTCAGCCGAAGAAGTTCCGTACGTGCTCCAGACCGTCGACCAGAGCATCGATCTCGGCCGGCGTGGAGTACAGATAGAACGACGCTCGCGTGGTCGCGGGAATTCCGTAGCGCAGGCAGACGGGGCGGGCGCAGTGGTGGCCGACCCGGACCGCGATGCCCTGCTCGTCCAGCACCTGGCCCACGTCGTGCGGGTGGATGTCGCCGAGCGTGAAGGAGATCGCCGCACCCCGGTCCTCGGCCGTCGCCGGGCCGATGATCCGCAGGTCGGGAACCTCGCCGAGCCGCTTCACCGCGTACTCGGTGAGGGCGTGCTCATGGGCGAGGATCTTGTCCATGCCGATCGCGGACAGGTAGTCGATGGCAGCGCCCAGCCCGACCGCCTGCGCGACCGGCGGGGTGCCCGCCTCGAACTTGTGGGGCGCCGGGGCGTACGTCGACGAGTGCATCGACACGGTCTCGATCATCTCGCCGCCGCCGAGGAACGGGGGAAGGTCCTCGAGCAGCTCCTGACGGCCCCACAGGACGCCGATGCCGGTCGGGCCGCACATCTTGTGGCCGGTGAAGGCCACGAAGTCGGCCTGGAGCGCCTGCACGTCCAGCGGCATGTGCGGTGCGGCCTGCGAGGCGTCGATGCAGACGAGCGCGCCGACCTCCTGGGCGCGGCGCACTATCGCCTCGACCGGGTTCACGGTGCCCAGGATGTTCGACACCAGCACGAAGGAGACGATCTTCGTCTTCTCGGTGATGATCTCGTCGATGTTGGACAGGTCGAGCCGCCCGTCGTCGGTGAGGCCGAACCACTTCAGCTTCGCGCCCGTGCGCTGCGACAGCAGCTGCCACGGCACGATGTTGGAGTGGTGCTCCATCTCCGTGATGACGATCTCGGTCTCGTGGTCCACGCGGTAGGGCTCGTCGGCCCAGCCCAGCATGTTCGCCACGAGGTTGAGCGACTCGGAGGCGTTCTTGGTGAAGATCACCTCGTCGCGGCTCGGCGCGTTGACGAACGCGGCGACCTTGTCGCGCGCGCCCTCGTACAGCGCCGTTGCCTCCTCGGCGAGCACATGCACACCGCGGTGGACGTTGGCGTTGTAGCGCTCGTAGTACTCGTTCAAGGCGTCCAGTACCTGGCGCGGCTTCTGCGAGGTCGCCGCGTTGTCCAGGTACACGAGCTTCTTACCGTCGTGGACCTGGCGGTCCAGGATGGGGAAGTCCTTGCGGATCGCCTCGGTGTCGAGGAGGCCCGGCAGCTGTGTCACGCGGATACGCCACCCTTCGTGTAAACCTCGTAGCCCTCGTTCTCCAGCTTGTCGGCGAGCTCGGCGCCGCCGGACTCGACGATCTTGCCGGCGGAGAAGACGTGGACGAAGTCCGGCTTGATGTAGCGCAGGATGCGCGTGTAGTGCGTGATCAGCAGGGTGCCGACCTCGCCGGTCTCGCGGACGCGGTTGACGCCCTCGGAGACGACCCGGAGCGCGTCGACGTCGAGGCCGGAGTCGGTCTCGTCGAGGATCGCGATCTTCGGCTTGAGCAGCTCCAGCTGGAGGATCTCGTGGCGCTTCTTCTCGCCGCCGGAGAAGCCCTCGTTGACGTTGCGCTCGGCGAAGGACGGGTCCATGGAGAGGCGCTCCATGGTCTCCTTGACCTCCTTCACCCAGGTACGGAGCTTGGGGGCCTCGCCGCGGATGGCGGTGGCGGAGGTGCGCAGGAAGTTCGACACGGACACACCGGGAACCTCGACGGGGTACTGCATCGCCAGGAAGAGGCCGGCGCGGGCGCGCTCGTCGACGGACATCTCCAGGACGTCCTCGCCGTCGAGCAGCACGGTGCCCTCGGTGATCGTGTACTTCGGGTGGCCCGCGAGGGAGTAGGCGAGGGTCGACTTGCCGGAGCCGTTGGGGCCCATGATGGCGTGCGTCTCGCCCTGCTTCACGGTCAGGTCGACACCCTTGAGGATCTCCTTCGTGGCGTTGTCGGCCTCGACGGTGACGTGCAGGTCTCGGATTTCAAGCGTTGCCATGGGTGCCTCAGGACTCCTGGGTGAGGGAGACGAGCACGTCGTCCCCTTCGATCTTTACGGGGTATACGGGGACGGGGCGCGTCGCGGGAAGGCCGGACGGCTTGCCGGTGCGCAGGTCGAAGCTGGAGCCGTGCAGCCAGCACTCGATCTGGCAGTCCTCCACCTCGCCCTCCGAGAGCGAGACGTTCGCGTGGGAGCAGATGTCGTGGATGGCGAACACCTCCCCCTCGGTTCGGACGACCGAGACCGGCGTGCCGTCGAGTTCCACCCGCTTCGGGGTGTCCTCCTCCAGCTCGCTCAGCCCGCAAGCGCGTACGTAGGCCATCAGACGGTGGCCTCCAGCTCGGTCTCGATCCTGGCGAGCAGGCGCTCCTCGATGTCGTCGACACCGATCTGCTGGACCAGTTCGGCGAAGAAGCCGCGGACCACCAGGCGACGGGCCTCGTCGGCCGGGATGCCGCGGGCCATCAGGTAGAAGAGCTGCTCGTCGTCGAACCGGCCGGTGGCGGAGGCGTGACCGGCGCCGACGATCTCGCCGGTCTCGATCTCCAGGTTCGGAACGGAGTCGACCCGGGCGCCGTCGGTCAGCACCAGGTTGCGGTTCATCTCGTAGGTGTCCGTGCCCTCGGCCGTGGCCTCGATGAGCACGTCGCCGATCCACACCGCGTGCGCGGCGTCGCCCTGGAGGGCGCCCTTGTAGACGACGTGGGACTTGCAGTGCGGGACGTTGTGGTCGACCAGCAGGCGGTGCTCCTGGTGCTGGCCGGCGTCCGTGAAGTACAGACCGAGCAGCTCGGCCTCGCCGCCGGTGCCGGCGTACGCCACGCGCGGGTGCAGACGGACGAGGTCGCCGCCGAAGGTCACGACGACCGACTTGAAACTGGCGTCCCGGCCGATGAGGGCGTTGTGCTGGGCCACGTGCACGGCCTTGTCGTCCCAGTCCTGGATGGAGACGACGGTCAGCTTCGCGCCGTCCCCGAGGATGTAGTCGACGTTGGCGGCGACCACGGCGTCACCGGTGTGGTCGATGACGACGACGGCCTCGGCGAAGGCACCCAGCTCGACGACCTGGTGGCCGTAGGAGACCCCGCCCTCGCCGTGCACCGCGATACGGATCGGCTCGGTGAGCACCGTCTCCTTGGGGACGGTGACCACGCCGGCCTTCTCGAACGCGGAGTACGCCTGGGCGGCGACCCGGTCCACGGGGGTACCCGCCCTGCCGAGCCGCGGGTCGTCACGGTCCACGAGTTCGACGGTGACGCCCTCGGGGGCCTCGACGGCGACCTTGACGCCCTCGCCGGACGCGACGGCGCTGCCGTCGTGCAGCCCGCGCAGCCGCTCCAGCGGGGTGAACCGCCACTCCTCCTCACGGCCGTGGGGGACCGGGAAGTCCGCGACGTCGAAGGACGGGGGCGCGCTCATGCGCGTGGCGACGGTCGACTCGGCGGCCACCGCGATCTGGCCGGCGGTGGTACTGCCCACCGGTAGGGGTCCCCCCGCCCGAGCGGATTCGAAGGTGGGGGAGTTCTGAGCCTCAGCCATGGCTGTCGGTCTGCTCGCTTTCTTACGTGAGTGGCTTGATGGGACGGCGGTCGGGACTTAGCCGACCGCGCCTTCCATCTGGAGCTCGATCAGCCGGTTGAGCTCGAGGGCGTACTCCATGGGCAGCTCCTTCGCGATGGGCTCGACGAAGCCGCGCACGATCATCGCCATCGCCTCGAACTCGCTCAGACCACGGCTCATCAGGTAGAAGAGCTGGTCCTCGGAGACCTTGGAGACGGTGGCCTCGTGGCCCATGGACACGTCGTCCTCACGGACGTCCACGTAGGGGTACGTGTCGGAGCGGGAGATGGTGTCGACGAGCAGCGCGTCGCACAGCACGTTCGACTTGGAGCCGTGGGCGCCCTCGCCGATCTCGACGAGACCGCGGTAGGACGTACGACCGCCACCACGCGCCACCGACTTGGAGACGATGTTGGAGGAGGTGTTCGGCGCCATGTGGACCATCTTGGAGCCGGCGTCCTGGTGCTGGCCCTCGCCCGCGAAGGCGATGGAGAGCGTCTCGCCCTTGGCGTGCTCGCCCATCAGGTAGACGGCCGGGTACTTCATCGTCACCTTGGAGCCGATGTTGCCGTCGATCCACTCCATGGTCGCGCCCTCGTACGCCACGGCGCGCTTGGTGACCAGGTTGTAGACGTTGTTCGACCAGTTCTGGATGGTCGTGTAACGGCAGCGGGCGTTCTTCTTGACGATGATCTCGACCACGGCGCTGTGCAGCGAGTCCGACTTGTAGATCGGGGCCGTACAGCCTTCGACGTAGTGCACGTAGGCGCCCTCGTCGACGATGATCAGGGTCCGCTCGAACTGGCCCATGTTCTCCGTGTTGATGCGGAAGTAGGCCTGGAGCGGGATCTCCACGTGCACGCCCTTCGGCACGTAGATGAAGGAGCCGCCCGACCACACGGCGGTGTTCAGCGACGCGAACTTGTTGTCGCCGACCGGGATGACGGTGCCGAAGTACTCCTTGAAGAGCTCCGGGTGCTCCTTCAGCGCCGTGTCGGTGTCGAGGAAGATGACGCCCTGCTCCTCCAGGTCCTCACGGATCTGGTGGTAGACGACCTCCGACTCGTACTGGGCCGCGACACCGGCGACGAGGCGCTGCTTCTCCGCCTCGGGGATGCCGAGCTTGTCGTACGTGTTCTTGATGTCCTCGGGCAGGTCCTCCCAGGACTCCGCCTGCTTCTCCGTGGAGCGCACGAAGTACTTGATGTTGTCGAAGTCGATGCCCGACAGGTCCGAGCCCCAGTTCGGCATGGGCTTCTTCTCGAAGAGGCGCAGGCCCTTCAGACGAAGCTTGGTCATCCACTCCGGCTCGTTCTTCTTGGCGGAGATGTCCCGGACGACGTCCTCGTTGATGCCGCGCTTGGCAGAGGCACCGGCCGTGTCGGAGTCGGCCCAGCCGTATTCGTACTTACCCAGGCCCTCGAGTTCGGGGTGGGCAGTCTCCGTGGGGAGAGTCATGCGGGGTTCCTCCCGGCCGTGCTTGCAGATGCGTTGTGGGAAATCTTGGGGATGAACGTCGTGCAGACGCCGTCGCCGTGGGCGATGGTCGCCAGTCGCTGTACATGAGTGCCCAGCAACTGCGAGAAGATCTCGGTCTCCGCCTCGCACAGCTGCGGGAACTTCTCGGCGACATGGGCGACGGGGCAGTGGTGCTGGCACAGCTGCTCGCCGACCGGTGCGCTACGCGCCGTAGCAGCGTACCCGTCCGCACTCAGGGCCTTGGCCAGGGCTTCGGTCCGCTCCTCGGGGGCGGCGGCCTCGACGACCTCGCGGTACGCGGCCGCCTGTTCGGCGATCCTGGCGCGTGCGAAGGCGACGACCGCCTCCTCCCCGCCGAACCGCTCCTGGATCCAGCGCAGGGCGTCCGCGGCGAGCTTGTCGTAGGACTGGTCGAAGGCGTCACGGCCGCAGTCGGTGAGGGCGAAGACCTTGGCGGGGCGCCCGCGGGTCCGCGCTCCGTACACCCGCTGCTCACGGGCCTCCACGACGTCGTCGGCGACCAGTGCGTCGAGGTGACGGCGCACGGCGGCGGGAGTGAGCCCCAGCCGTCCGGCCAGCTCGGTCACGGTCGACGGCCCGTGGCCCAGGATGGATCGCGCGACCCGGTTGCGCGTCGAGCGCTCACCGGTCGCGTGCTCCTCCTGGAGGGTCCCCGTGGGGGTCTCCCGAGCCTCGCCGACGTTTTTCACAACGCCATTGTTGCGTAATTCCTCAGAGGCAGGCAAGCCGCGTCCGGACGGCCGGGCGGTGCCCTGCATCACTTAGGCATACCTAATGTGACCTGGAGAAACGATCTTTGATCGATCAGAGCGAGGGCGGCGGCCGATTAAATCACTGGCCTGCCAAGCCCCCGTCGGGGACACTGCCGGACCATGCCCACACCCCCTCCCACCGGCCCACTTGTCACCCGGAACAGCCTCGCCACGGAGCTTTGCGCGCTGGGTGTCGAACCCGGAGAAATCCTCCTCGTCCATTCCTCGCTCAGTTCGCTCGGCTGGGTCTGCGGAGGCGCCGTCGCGGTCGTGCGCGGACTGCTGGACGCGCTCGGTCCGGATGGCACGATCGTGGTCCCCACCCAGTCCGGGGACCTGTCCGATCCGGCGGTGTGGGGCAATCCGCCGGTGCCCGAGGCGTGGTGGGAGACGATCCGGGCCACCATGCCCGCCTTCGACCCCCTCGTCACCCCCTCCCGCGGCGTCGGAGTGATCCCGGAAACGGTCCGCACCTGGCCCGGCGCCCTGCGCAGCGCGCACCCGCAGACGTCGTTCGCGGCGCTCGGGGCCCGCGCGGCGGAGATCGTGGACGGGCACGCGCCGGACTGCCGGCTGGGCGAGCACAGCCCGCTGGCCCGGCTGGAGAAGCTGGGCGCGCGGGTGCTGCTGCTGGGCGCCGACTACGGCACCTGCACCGCCTTCCACCTCGCCGAGTACCGCATACCGTCGCCGCTCGTGCAGGTGGGCCGGCCGGGCTCCGCGGGCTGGGAGGTGGTCACCGAGGTCTCGATCACCTCCGACCGGTTCGACGAACTGGGCCACGACTTCGAACGGGACCGCCCCATCACCCGGGGGAAGGTGGGCGCCGCCGACGTACGGCTGTTCCCGGTGGCGGACGCGGCGAGGTACGCCCAGCGGTGGCTGGGACTGCACAGATCTCGCGAGGAAGAGGTGGCGTCCGAAGGCTCCTGAGGGCCATGAGCCCGGTGTGGCAGAAGTGGAGAATTCCTCCTACTTTGTAAGAACTGCCGCACTCGGTCGGGATGGCGATGAACTCTCAGCACGCACGCGTACACGTTCTGCTGGTCGAGGACGACCACGACGTCAGCGCCCTGCTGGAGCGGCATCTCAGCGGTCTGGGATGTCGGGTGACCATCGCGGACTCGGGCGAGGAAGGGCTGGACCTGGCGTTCGCCGACCCCCCGGACATGGCCATCGTCGACATACTGCTGCCCGGCATCGACGGGCGCGAGGTCATCCGCCGACTGCGAGCGGACGAGCGGAGCAAGCGGTGCCACCTCGTCGTGTCGTCCGTGCTCGACCCGGAGGATCTGTCCGAGCTCGCGACCGACGAGATACTGACCAAGCCGTTCCGGCAGGCGGCGGTGGCGCGGCTCCTCGACTCCTACCGGAGCTCCGTATCGCAGGAGGAGTAATGGCTCGTGTCCTGATCGCCGACGACGACGCCGACATTCGGGACCTCGTGGCGTTCAAGCTGGTCCAGAGCGGTCACCAGGTCACCGCCGTGGAGGACGGCATGGCCGCGCTGCGCACGGTGCGCGAGCAGCCGCTGGATCTCGTACTCCTCGACATACGCATGCCGGGGCTGTCGGGGCTGGACGTGTGCCGGGAGCTGCGCGCCTGCGACGACACCGCGTCACTGCCCGTCATCCTCATCACAGCCCGGTCCCAGGAAGGAGACGTCGAACTCGGCTTCGCCGCGGGCGCCGACGACTACATCGTCAAGCCCTTCAGCCCGCGCGAGCTGTCCAGCCGGGTCACCGCGGTGCTCACCCGGGTCGAGCGGTGATCCCGGTCCCCGTCGGCCTCGTCACCGGCGCACTGCTGGGCCTGCTGGCCGTCGGGCTGGCGCTGGGCCTGCTGATCGCGGGGATCAGGGGTGTCCGGACGTACCGCAGACGCAGACACGAGCGGATCGCGGCGCCGGTGCGCGCGCTGCTGCTGGAACTGCTGTGCGCCCCGGCCGACGAGCAGAGCGAGCTGCTGGACCGCATCGCGCGGATCGACCGGCGGACCTGGGCCGCGCTCGAGCCGACGGTGACCTCGATGCTGGCCAAGGTCACCGGTCGAGCGCGCGCGGCACTGGTCCTGCTGTGCGAGCGGCGCGGGTCCGCGGTGGCCGCCGCCGCCGACCTGAGCAGCCGCAGAGCGCCCCGGCGGGGGCGCGCCGCACACGTGCTGGGACAGCTCGGTCACCGGCCGGCGATCCCGGCGCTGTGCCGTCTGCTGGACGACCGTGACCAGGAGGTGCGGCTCGCGGCGGCGCGGGCCCTGGGCCGCATGGGTGATCCGGTGGCCGTACCGCGGCTTCTGGGGAGCCTGCACGGACCGCGGGCCGTCCCCCCCAAAGTGGTCACCGCGGCGCTGACGTCGCTCGGCTCCGAAGCGTGGTCCGGCGTCGCGGCGGGGCTGCGGGACCAGGTGCCCCTCGTCAGGGCGGTGGCCATCGAGGTGCTCGGGGTGACCGGCGCCCTGGCGCAGACCCCCGGGATCGTCCGGGCGCTGCGCGAGGATCCCGACACCGAGGTCCGCATCCGGGCGGCTCGCGCACTGGGCAGGCTCGGCATGCCCGAGGGCCTCGCACCGCTGCTGGCCGCCATCGGGCCCGGCCGGCCCGGCGCCCTGCGCATTGTGGCCGCCGGGTCCCTGGGCAGTCTGGGCGCCGCCGCCGCGACGGTCCCCCTGACGAAGCTGCTCGGCGACGCCGACGCCCATCTGGCGAACACCGCGGCGCGAGCGCTGCTGCGGTTCGGCCCGACGGGTGAGGCGGCGCTGCGTGAGACCGCGGACGGCCGCCCCGGCACACCGGCCGCCGCCCAGGCCAGGGCCGCGCTGGCGGAGCGGGCCGTCGGAGGCACCCGCCACGACGTCCTGGTCGAGGTGACCCTGTGAGCGCGGCGGGCGTGCAGATGTGGGACGGACTGCTGGGCACGTTGCACGGGGTGATCGCGGTGTGCGACGCCGCCGTCATCCTCTACTTCCTGGCCGTCAACACCGGCTATCTGGTGCTGATCCTCCTCGCTCTCGCGGAGCTCGTCCGAAGGATGCGCCGGGCCTCCTTCGCCGGTTACGAGGACGTCGCCGGCAGCCCCTTCACTCCGCCGATATCAGTGATCATGCCCGCCTACAACGAGGCGGCGGGCATCACGGAGGCCGTGCGCGCCATGCTCCTGCTGCACTATCCGGTGTTCGAGGTCGTCGTCGTCGACGACGGCTCCACCGACGGCACGCTCGACGCCCTCACCCACGCGTTCGACCTCGCCGCGGTGGATCACGTCGTACCCGAGGACGTCCCCGTGCGGGGCGCGGTCACCTCGCTGCACCTGCCCGCGGGAGGTCCAGTGCCGCTGGTGGTGGCCCGCAAGGCCAACGGGGGCAAGGCCGACGCGCTCAACGTCGGGATCAACCTGGCGCGCTATCCGCTGCTTTGCATGGTGGACGCCGACTCCATCCTCGACTCCCAGGCCCTGCTGGCCGTGGCCAAGCCGTTCAGCGACGACCCGCTGCGCGTGGTGGCCAGCGGTGGTGTGGTCGGCATCGCCAACGGCTGCACCGTGGAGGCCGGACGCGTGGTCGAGGCGCACACCCCCACGGACCTGCTCGGACGTGCGCAGGTCGTCGAGTATCTGCGCGGCTTCTTCCTCGGCCGTACCGGATGGTCCAAGGTCGGCGGACTGCTGATCATCGCCGGCGCCTTCGGCCTGTTCCGGCGGGACGCGGTGGTGGCGGTGGGCGGCATGGACCCGGACTGCATCGGCGAGGACGCCGAACTCGTCGTCCGCCTCCACCGGCACCTGCGGGAGCGGGGCCGCCGCCACGGCGACTACCGCATCGTCTTCGTCACCGAGCCGATCTCCTGGAGTGAGGCCCCCTCGGGGCTCCGCGTCCTGGGGCGCCAGCGGCGGCGGTGGCATCGCGGTCTGACGGAGATCCTGCTCAAGCACCGCCGCATGATCGGCAACCCGCGTTACGGCCGCGTCGGTCTGCTGGCCCTGCCGTTCTACGTGCTCTTCGAGCTGCTGGCCCCGCTGGTGGAACTGGCCGGACTCGTTCTGGTGCCCCTGGGCGTGCTGATCGGCGCGGTCGACGTGGAGTTCCTGTGGCGTTTCCTGCTCGCCGCCTACGCCTACGCGATGGTGGTCAGCCTGGTGTCGGTCGCCGTCGAGGAGTACGCCTACCACCGCTTCTCCCGGTGGCGGGACCTGTGGGGTGCGTTCGTGGGCGTGGTCGTCGAGAACATCGGCTACCGCCAGTTCACGGCATGGTGGCGACTGCGCGGCCTGTGGGACGCGCTGCACCGGTCCCCGCAGGTGTGGGGTGCGATGACCCGCAGCGGATTCGGCCCGAGCGAGCGGGTCGGGCAGGGCGGGAACCGCCCATGAGGATCACCGGCGACCGCGTGGCAGGCCGGCTGACCGGGGCCTTCGGCCTGCTGATCGCTCTGCTTCTGCTTCTGGGGGCGGGGGCCCTGACCGCGGCCCTGGTGGTGGACCGGATCCATGACGAGGTCGTCACGCAACTGGAGCCGGTCGCCTGGGACAACCTGCGGGTGCGTGAACAGGCCACCCGGATGCACCGGGCCGTGCGCACCCATCTGCTCACCGGCCGCCCGGCGGAGCTGAACGCCTATCGCCAGGCGCGCGACGAGCCTTTCGCCACCCTGGCCGCGGCCGGGCGGGACGCCACCGACGCGACCCGGCGGAATCTCGCGACGCAGGACCGGCAGCTGCGCGACTACGTCCGTACAGCCGACGAGCAGGCGAAGGCCGCACGCGGCAGCGCTCCGGCGGCGGTGCTGACCGAGGAGGCCGCCAGGCGGTTCGCGGCCTTCGACGCCACCAACAGACGGCTCGACTCGCAGCTCACCGGAGCCATCGAGCGTGACGAGGACCGGGCCGACGCCGTCCTCGGAGGCAGCATCGTGGGCATCGGCGTCCTGCTGGCGGCAGGCGGGACCATGGCCGTCTTCGCGGCGGTGCACACCACGCGTGCCCTGACCCGGCCGCTGCAGAGCACCGCCCGGACCCTGGACCGGCTCGCCTCGGGCGACCACGCGGCGCGGGCGGAGGAGAAGGGACCGGAGGAGATCAGAGCGTTGGCGCGGTCGCTGAACGCGCTCGCCGACGAGAGCGACCGGCTGCGGGCGATCGAACAGGAGCGCACCAGACTGGCACGGACCGCACGGACCGTCGGTGTCCGCATCCGGGAGCACCTCAGTGTCGAGGAGCTCCTCGACACGGCCTGCGCCGGTATCGGTGAGGGGCTGGAGGCCGAACATGCCTTCGTCCTGGTCACCGAGGAGGACAGCCCTGTCGTACGCACGGCACGCGCCTGGAGTTCCGAGGCGGGGCTGCTCCCCCCTGAGGAGCAGCCGATCCCGCCCGTTCCCCTCGAAGTGGTGCTCGAGCACCACCGGCGGGGAACGGCCTGGTGCCACAACGATCTGCCCGCCGTGCTGGCCGAGGGAGCACCGCTGCCGGGGGCTCCGGGCTCCTTCGGCGAGGCCGGTCTGCCACTGGACGCCCGGGCGGCGGCCGAGAAGCTGGGCATGGTGGGTGTTCTCGTCGTCCCGGTCGGCGTCGGCGACGAACCGTTCGGCGCCCTCTTCCTCGCGCGCGGCCGGCGGGATCGTCCGTGGCGGCCGGTGGAGATCGAGATCGCCGAGTCCATGGCCGCCGGAGTCGGCCGCGCGCTGCACAACGCGCTGCTCTACGAGAGGGAAACACACCTGGTCGAGAAGCTGCGCGCTTTGGACAAGGCCAAGAGCGACTTCCTGTCCACCGTCTCCCATGAGCTGCGCACTCCGCTGACCAGCATCGTGGGGTACATCGAGTTGCTGAAGGACGAGGAGACCGGGCCTCTCACCTCTCCGCAGCGGCGCATGCTGGACGTCGTCGACCGCAACGCCAACCGGCTTCGGGCGCTCATCGAGGACCTGCTGACCCTGTCGCGCATCGAGTCGGGGGCGTTCAGCTCCAGGAAGGAGCCGGTCGACCTGGTCCGGCTGGTGGCGTCGGCGACCGACGCCGTCCGGCCGGCCGCCGAGGCTGCCTCCATCACCCTGGAGACGCACTGCCCGTCCCAACCTCTGGTGCTGGAGGCGGACAGCGACCAGCTGGACCGGGTCCTGATGAACCTGTTGTCCAATGCGGTGAAGTTCACCCCGAAGGGCGGGAAGGTCGCCGTCCGCGCCGACGCCTGGGACGGTGAGGCTGTGCTGAGCGTCAGCGACACCGGCATCGGCATCCCCGCGGAGGAGCAGGAGAGGCTCTTCCAACGGTTCTTCCGCGCCTCGAACGCCACAGACGCGGCCATTCCGGGCACCGGTCTGGGGTTGACGATCGTCCGCACCATCGTCGCGAACCACGGGGGCGTGATGGAGGTGGACTCCGAGGAGAACCGCGGCACGACCTTCACCGCCCGGCTGCCGATCGTCGCTGCGGACGAGACGGCCTCCTCGTCCTGAGTCACACCCGCCGTGCGGGCGGCTCAGACGGTGTCCTGGAAGGTCACCCCCTGTGACCGGTAGTCGGCGACGGCGGTCTGCACGGCGGCCGGGGTGAGCACCTGGTCCTGGACGAAGTACACGTAGTCCACCTTCTGCTCGTAGGCTCGCGTCTTCCGGCTGTTGATCCCCAGCAGGTCGATCAGCCAGTGGTTGAAGCGGATGCTCATGGTCGACTCGGGAACGTAGGGCTCGCCGTGCGTGGCGAAGAGCCGGCCGTCGATGTAGTAGGTGATGGTGCCGCTGTCGACGGTGACGACCAGGTCGTGCCAGTCGTTGAAGCTCGCGCGCTCCTGGGTGGAGACGTTCTCCTCCTGGGGCGGGTTCTCCGAATACGTCTCCCAGGACGTGGCGAGCAGCGCGCTGGAGGGGATGCCCCATCCGCCGTTGGGCAGGTACTCGAAGTCGAGCTCGCTGTAGGCCGGGTCCAGTGGATGGTCGAGCGGCGAGATGGTGAAGAACGTCTGCACCATGTGGTCGCCGTCGGGCCCGATGGTGGGGACGTCGCTGAAGCGGACGCGTGCCGCGTAGGTGCCGTACAGGAACTTGCGCTGCTGGTAGATCTCGGTGTGCTCGGTGCCGGCCGCCGTGCCGTTGGTGCCGGAGCGCATCGTGATGACGGAGTTGCCGGAGGCGGTGGCGAAGGTGATGTTCTGCGGCTTCCATGTGGCGCCGGACACACCGGGCCCGCCCTGGCCGGAGCGCAGGGTCCAGCCGTGCTGGGTGAGCTGCTGATCCGTGGAGGAGAGGTAGTTGAAGTCGTCGAACAGCGCCGGACCGACGACGGCCCGCGCGGACCGGGCTCGCTGGTGGTCGGCGGCGGCGCTCGCCGGGCCGGGAAGGGCGGCGAGGGCCGCGCACATCATCGCGGAGGCGACGAGTCCGGCAGCGGCCCTCGTCCGGGAGAGCAAGGCGCGTCTGGTCATGTCTCAACTGCCTTTCTGCGGAAGGGAGAAGGCGTCCGCCGACCCGCCTTGGACGGGCCATCGCCAGTGAAGCACCGCCGGGTGGGCGGTATGGGAGGGATGCTGCCGGTTCACCCGAACGGACCGTGCGGGGCGGGAGCCGTGGGCCGCCCGTGAGGAGCGCCGCACCGGGGGACGGGCTACCCGCCGGTCACGGGCGGTGGGCGCGTACCTAGACTCGGGGCCATGCGAACTGAGCCTGTCGTCCGAGTTCAGGCCCTGGTGAAGCGGTACGGGACGAAGACGGCGGTGGACGGCCTCGACCTGACGGCCCGGCCGGGCGTCACCGCCGTCCTCGGACCCAACGGCGCCGGCAAGACGACCACGATCGAGACCTGCGAGGGGTACCGCAAGCCGGACTCCGGCACCGTGCGCGTCCTCGGCCTCGACCCGGTGAGACAGGCCTCCGACCTGCGCCCCCGGATCGGCGTGATGCTCCAGTCGGGGGGTGTGTACTCCGGTGCGCGGGCCGACGAGATGCTCCGGCACGTGGCCAAGCTGCACGCGCACCCGCTGGACGTCGACGCCCTCGTCGAGCGCCTCGGCCTCGGCTCCTGCGGCCGGACGACCTACCGGCGCCTCTCCGGCGGCCAGCAGCAGCGCCTCGCGCTGGCGATGGCCGTCGTCGGCCGCCCGGAGCTGGTGTTCCTGGACGAGCCGACGGCCGGCCTCGACCCGCAGGCCCGCCGCGCCACCTGGGACCTCGTCCGGGACCTGTGCGCGGACGGCGTCTCGGTCATCCTGACCACCCACCACATGGACGAGGCCGAGCAGCTCTGCGACGACGTCGCGATCATCGACGCGGGCCGGGTCATCGCCCAGGGCTCCCCCGAGGAGCTGTGCCGAGGCGGCGCCGAGAACACCCTGCGCTTCACCGGCCGCCCCGGTCTCGACGTGGGCTCCCTGCTCAAGGCCCTGCCCGCCGACAGCTCCGCCGCCGAGCTGACCCCGGGCTCCTACCGGGTCATGGGCAAGGTCGACCCGCAACTGCTGGCGACGGTCACGTCGTGGTGCGCCCAGCACGGGGTGATGCCGGACCGCATCTCGGTGGAGCGGCACACCCTGGAGGACGTCTTCCTGGAACTCACCGGCAAGGAGCTGCGCTCGTGACCGCCACCGGCACCTACACGCCGAACCCCGGGGCCGCCCCCCTCCCCCGCATGATCGGGACCCAGGCTGCGCTGGAGACGAAGATGCTTCTGCGCAACGGCGAGCAGCTGCTGCTCACCGTCGTGATCCCGACCCTCCTGCTGGTCCTGTTCGGCAGCGTGGACATCGTCGACACCGGTGCGGGCGAGGCCGTGGACTTCCTCACCCCCGGCATCCTCGCGCTCGCCGTGATGTCGACGGCCTTCACCGGCCAGGCCATCGCCACCGGCTTCGAACGCCGCTACGGCGTCCTGAAGCGGCTCGCCTCCTCCCCCCTCCCCCGCTGGGGCCTGATGACGGCGAAGACGCTGTCGGTCCTGGTCACGGAGGTCCTCCAGGTGATCCTGCTGACGGTGATCGCCTTCGCGCTGGGCTGGAACCCGCACGGGAACCCCGTGGCCGTCCTGCTGCTCCTGGTCCTCGGCACGGCCGCCTTCTCGGGCCTAGGCCTGCTGATGGCGGGCACCCTGAAGGCGGAGGCGACGCTGGCCGCGGCCAACCTGGTCTTCCTGCTGCTGCTGATGGGCGGCGGGGTGATCGTCCCGCTCGACAAGTTCCCGCCCGCCGCCCAGGACGTCCTCGGCCTGCTGCCCATCACGGCGCTCTCGGACGGCCTGCGGGACGTCCTCCAGCACGGCGCGGGCATGCCCTGGGCCGACCTGGGGATCCTGGCCCTCTGGGCGGTCGTCGGGCTCGCCGCGGCCGGCCGGTTCTTCCGCTGGGAGTGAGCGCGCGGGGGACACGGGGGACCCTCGTGAAAGCGTGCACAAGCGGCCGCCTACGATGGGACGCGTGCCAAACGTGACCCGTGCCGACGCCGTAGCCGCCGTGCGCAACCCCCTCGCCTTCATCGCCGAACGCTGGACCCCCACCCCCCGGACGGTTCAGCGGGCGGCCCTGTTCGCGCTCGTGATGTCGGTGGTCATCGTGGTCACCGGCGGTGCCGTCCGGCTCACGGGCTCCGGCCTGGGCTGCCCGACCTGGCCCAAGTGCACCGCCGACTCGCTCACCGCGACCAGCGCGATGGGCTTCCACGGCGCCATCGAGTTCGGCAACCGCATGCTGACGTACGTGCTGTGCGCGGCCGTCGGCTGGGCGATCATCGCCGCGCGCTCCGAGAAGCCCTACCGCCGGAGCCTGACCCGGCTGGGCTGGGCGCAGTTCTGGCTCGTGATGGGCAACGCGGTCCTCGGCGGCATCGTGGTGCTCGTCGGACTCAACCCGTACACGGTCGCGGCGCACTTCCTGCTGGCCTCGGCGCTCACCGCCGTCGCCACGCTGATGTGGCAGCGCACCCGGGAGGGTGACGGGGCGCCCCAGCCGCTGGTCGGCAGGTCCGTGCAGCAGCTGGTGTGGTTCCTGGTCGCCGCCTCGGCGCTGCTGATCGCCGTCGGCACGGTGGTCACCGGCTCCGGTCCGCACGCGGGTGACTCCAGCGAGGTCGAGCGGATGCCGCTGGACTGGGAGACGGTGAGCAAGCTGCACGCCGTGCTCGCCTGGATCGTCGTGACGCTGACCTTCGCCCTGTGGTTCGTCCTGAAGGCGGTCGACTCCCCCAAGGGCCCGCTGGACCGCGTCCGGGACCTGTTCCTGGTTCTCCTCGCCCAGGGCGTCATCGGCTACGTCCAGTACTTCACGGACCTCCCCGAGGCCCTGGTCGGCGTCCACATGCTCGGGTCCTGCCTGGTGTGGATCGCGGTGCTGCGCGTGCTGCTGGCGCTGCGCGAGCGCACCGACACGACGATCGGCCTGCCTGCCCCGGCGGCGGAGGCGACGGCCGACACACGCGCGTGAGTCCGTACGTCGCTCAGCCGTACGTCTTGACGAGCTCGTCGATCGCCGGCCCCAGGTAGGTCCGGGTCAGCTCGCCCCGGCGGTCGAGCCACTCCCCGTCCGGCTCCCCCGGCCGCTCGTAGCGGCGCCGCTCGATGTCCGCGACGACCTCCATGGGCGCCCCGAGCCCGGGCAGTGCGTCCAGCGCCTCCCGTTTGGACATCAGGCGGCCCTCCCGCAGCGTGGCGGTGGCGCGGGCGTACGTCAGCAGGCCCAGGTCGACCCAGACGTCCTGCCGCCACAGCCGCGCCTTGTCGACGTTCGGCCGCCAGAACTCCCGCTGGTCGCGGACGACGAACTCGGCCAGCTCCCGGTCCGTGACCGTCGGGAGCAGTTCCGCGGGCGACCGGCCGTGCAGCACCCGCCCGAACGCGTGCAGCTCGCGTCGGGTGACGGGCGTGACCGGCCGGCGCATCGCATGGCCGTGCGCCCAGGTGAGGTGGGATCTTCCGGTGTCCGCCGTCGTGTCGGGGGTCAGGTACGTGCAGTGCAGCCCGGCGGCGAGCGGCTCGGCGCGCAGCCGCCGGTGCAGCGCGACGACCCGCCGCACGGTGCCCGGGGTCGTCGGGGACTCCATCACCGCGACGAGGTCCAGGTCGCTGCGGCCCTCCTGGTAGTCGCCCCCGGCGAGCGAGCCGTGCGCCCAGACGGCGACGGGGGCCAGGGGCGACAGGGCGGCCAGGAAGCGGTTCAGTAACGCGTCGGTAAGGCTGGTCACCCGGACAGTCTGTACACCTCAGCCCAGCCCGTACACCCTGCGTGCGTTCCCCGCCGCGATCAGTCCCGCCACCCGCTGCGCGTCCGCCGGCGACCACGCCCCCTCCTCGACCCAGGTGCCCAGCACCCGCTCCAGGGCCACGCGGAACAGGCTCGCCCCGACCACGTGCAGCTCGGGCAGCCCCTGGGCGCCGCTGGAGAAGAGGATCTTGCCGAAGGGGGCGAGTTCCAGGATCTCCGCGAGGATCGTCGCGGCGCGGGCGCCGGTGCGCACCAGGGCCGCCCCGGAGTCGGCGTACACGTGCGGGAAGACGCCGGCCAGGTGGGCGGCGTGACGGTGGTAGGGGTAGCCGTGCAGCAGGACGAGGTCGGTGCCGAGGCCGGCCGTCGCGCGGACGAAGTCGGTGAGCAGCACGGGGTCGGTGCGGTCGATGCGCGCCCCCGGCGCCCCGAGCCCCGCGTGCAGTTGCAGGGGCAGTCCCGAGGCGACGGCGATCCACAGCAGGTGCCGCAGCAGCACCGGGTCGCTCAGCTCACCGCCGACCCGGCGCTCGGCGAGCCAGCGGCCCGCCGCGCCCCGTACCTCCCCCGGCCCGGGCGGCTCGGGCGCGAGCGCGAGGCCGTGCCGGATGCCCGCGACGGAGGTGAAGGCCACGGCGTTCGCGGCGGACGTGTGCACCGCCTCGGCGAGGTTGGCGAGGAAGGACTCGACGGTGCCGGAGGTGTCGGCGACCTGTTCGGCGAGGAGTTCCAGGCGCACGATCTCGCGGGCCTCGGCGGCGCCCGCGGAGGCCAGCTCGCCCGGTCCGGTGAGGTCGCCGGGCAGGCCCGTGTCGACCAGGTACGTGGTGATGCCGCTGCCGCGCAGCAGCCGGCGGCCCGCTTCCAGTACGCCGAGTTCACGACGCCGGGCGAGATAACGGGCGGGCGGTGAGTGCGGTTCCAGGCCGAGCAGCGGGGGGCACCAGCGGCGTACCGCGAACCCCGTCTGGGTGTCGAAGAGCGTCGTACCCGGGGCGGGCGGGCCCTCGGTACGGGCCAGCTGGGCCTCGAAGGTGCCGAGACCCAGCTCCGTTCTCAGGACGCCGTGGCAGTACTGGTCCACCAAGGACGGCGTTTCGATCATCCGGACTCCCGGGGCTGGACCTCGTGCTCCTGAGGTCCTAACGGGTGAACCGGGTGTCAGGTGTTGCGTGAGATGTCGCTCGGTCGTGGGAAATCGGTCGTGGGAAAGCGGTCAGCCGTTCTTCGGTCCGCCGACCTGGATGCCCGCCATCCGCGTCCACTCGTAGGGCCCCGTGCGCACCTTCGCCGCGAACTCGCCGTCGAAGGACTCGTGGGCGGTGATCCCGGCCTTCTCGACGGCCTGCTCGGCGATGGCGACCGAGGGGGCCACGAGGTCGCCCCAGCCGCCGTCCTCGCCGACGAGGACGATGCGGGCGCCGCGCTCGCCGATGTACGCGACCTGGCTCTCGGCCCCGCCGTGTTCCTTGGAGAAGGCGCTGATCTGCTTGGCCAGCCGGGCCGCTCGGCGCTCGGCCTTGGCCGTCTGCTTGGCGTCGGTGCCCTCGTCAACCTGCTTGCTGTCTGCCATGACGAGGATGCTACCGACGGGTAGGTGCTGCAGCGACCGGCGGGCTGCGTGGCCTTGGCCACTAGGCCGCCCGGCTTCCGCCGACGGTCGACTGCGGGTTGTCCGTGCCGGTCGCGCCCACGCGGCGGAGCCGCAGGTCGATACAGCCCCGCGCCTCTTGGGGGGCTCAGCGCAGGAAGGGGTCCACCGCGACCGCCACGAACAGCAGCGACACATAGGTGATGGACCAGTGGAACAGCCGCATCTCCTTCAGCTTCCCGCCCGTCACCTCCGCCTTCGCGCGGGTCTGCAGCGCGTGCGCCTCCCACAGCCACCAGCCGCCGGCCGCCAGCGCGACCGAGGTGTAGAACCAGCCGGTGTAGCCCAGCGGCTGCAGGAGCAGCGAGACGGCGACCATCACCCAGCTGTACAGGACGATCTGCCTGGCGACGGTCTTGTTGGAGGCGACGACCGGCAGCATCGGCACACCCACGCGCGCGTAGTCGTCCTTGACCTTCATCGACAGCGGCCAGTAGTGCGGCGGCGTCCAGAAGAACATGACGAGGAAGAGGACGACCGGGGCCCACGACACGGAGTCGGTGACGGCCGACCAGCCGATCAGCACCGGCATGCAGCCGGCGATGCCGCCCCACACGATGTTCTGCGAGGTACGGCGCTTGAGGATCATCGTGTAGACGACGACGTAGAAGAGGAGCGCACCGAGGGCGAGCCAGGCCGACAGCCAGTTGACGGTCAGGCCGAACAGGAGTGTCGAGACCACCGCGAGGGTGATACCGAAGGCGAGACATTCACGCGGGCTGACCATCCCGGTGACCAGCGGGCGCTGCGAGGTGCGGTCCATCAGCGCGTCGATGTCGCGGTCGATGTACATGTTCAGCGCGTTGGCGCCGCCCGCGGAGAGGTAGCCGCCGAGGCAGGTCAGCAGCACCAGGCCGAGGTCCGGAACGCCCTGCTGCGCCAGGAACATCACCGGGACGGTGGTGATCAGCAGCAGCTCGATGATCCGCGGCTTGGTCAGCGCCACGAACGCCTTGACCCGGGCCCCGAGCGGCCGCCGGCTCGGGCTCTGGCTCGTCCCGATAATCCCCACTGGACGGGATTCAACGGCCGTCACGCACACCCCTGACAGAGACTCCCAGCGAGCCTCCCCATGTGAATACGAGGTAAAGGCTCGCGCGTACCACGCCACTGTAGACGTTGCCCATACCCCGTTATTCGCGGGGGTGGGGTCGTGTTGGACAGCGCTGCCGGAAGAGCCGAGCACCACTCTGTTGAGCACTCGTACGAGCGGCTCCGTATTCACTTGCCGAACAGGAAACACACCGGTCGGGAGGCGGATCCCGAAGAGTCCCGGCAGTCTGGAATGACTCGAAAAAATGCACGTTCGCACGGGGGTAGGCTCGACAACGGCCGGTGGGCGCCGCGTGCACCGGCATTCGACATGCGTGACATGTGGAGAGGAGCCCTGACCCAGGGTGAGCACCAAGCCGACCACCACAGACCTCGAGTGGACCGAGTTGGACCAGCGGGCCGTGGACACCGCCCGCGTCCTGGCCGCCGATGCCGTACAGAAGGTCGGTAACGGCCATCCGGGTACGGCGATGAGCCTGGCGCCTGCCGCGTACACCCTCTTCCAGAAGGTGATGCGGCACGACCCGGCGGACGCCGACTGGGTGGGCCGCGACCGGTTCGTGCTGTCCGCGGGCCACTCGTCCCTGACCCTCTACACCCAGCTGTACCTGGCCGGCTTCGGCCTGGAGCTGGAGGACCTGAAGTCGTTCCGCACGTGGGGTTCGAAGACGCCGGGTCACCCGGAGTACGGCCACACCACGGGCGTCGAGACGACGACCGGCCCGCTCGGCCAGGGTGTCGCCAACGCGGTGGGCATGGCGATGGCCGCCCGTTACGAGCGCGGTCTGTTCGACCCGGAGGCCCCGGCCGGCGAGTCGCCGTTCGACCACTTCGTCTACGCGATCGCCGGTGACGGCTGTCTTCAGGAGGGCATCTCCGCGGAGGCGTCCTCGCTGGCCGGTCACCAGAAGCTCGGCAACCTGATCCTGCTGTGGGACGACAACCACATCTCGATCGAGGGCGACACCGAGACGGCCGTCTCCGAGGACACCGCCAAGCGCTACGAGGCGTACGGCTGGCACGTGCAGCGCGTCGCGCCGAAGCCGGACGGCGACCTCGACCCGCACGCCCTCTACAACGCGATCGAGGCCGCGAAGCAGGTGACGGACAAGCCGTCCTTCATCGCGATGCGCTCGATCATCGCCTGGCCCGCGCCGAACGCGCAGAACACCGAGGCCGCGCACGGCTCGGCGCTCGGCGACGACGAGGTCGCGGCCACCAAGCGCGTCCTGGGCTTCGACCCGGAGCAGACCTTCGAGGTCGCCGACGAGGTCATCGGGCACGCCCGGCAGGCGCTGGAGCGGGGCGCGCAGGCGAAGGCGGAGTGGGAGAAGTCCTTCCAGCTGTGGCGTGACAACAACCCCGAGCGGGCCGCCGAGTTCGACCGGATCGCCGCGGGCGAGCTGCCGGCCGGCTGGGAGGAGCAGCTCCCGGTCTTCGAGCCCGGCAAGTCCGTCGCCACGCGTGCCGCGTCCGGCAAGGTGCTCCAGTCGCTCGGCGCGGTGATCCCGGAGCTGTGGGGCGGCTCCGCCGACCTCGCGGGCTCGAACAACACGACGATCGACAAGACGTCGTCGTTCCTCCCGGCGGACAACCCGCTGCCGGAGGCCGACCCCTACGGGCGCACGATCCACTTCGGTATCCGCGAGCACTCGATGGCCGCGGAGATGAACGGCATCGCCCTGCACGGCAACACCCGTATCTACGGCGGCACCTTCCTGGTGTTCTCCGACTACATGCGCAACGCCGTGCGTCTGTCCGCCCTGATGCACGTGCCGGTGACGTACGTGTGGACGCACGACTCCATCGGTCTCGGCGAGGACGGCCCGACGCACCAGCCGGTCGAGCACCTGGCCTCGCTGCGCGCGATCCCGGGCCTGAACATCGTCCGCCCGGCCGACGCCAACGAGACGGCGATCGCCTGGCGCGAGATCCTCAGGCGCTGGACGAAGGTCTTCGGCAAGGGCGCGCCGCACGGTCTGATCCTCACCCGCCAGGGCGTGCCGACGTACGAGCCCGACGAGGACGCCGCCAAGGGCGGTTACGTCCTGCTCGAGGCCTCCACGGGGACGCCCGAGGTGATCCTCATCGCCACCGGTTCCGAGGTGCACGTGGCCGTCGAGGCACGCGAGCGGCTGGAGGCCGACGGGGTGCCGACGCGAGTCGTGTCCATGCCGTCCGTGGAGTGGTTCGAGGAGCAGGACCAGGGGTACCGGGACAGCGTCCTGCCCCCGTCCGTCAAGGCCCGGGTCTCGGTCGAGGCGGGCATCGGTCTCACCTGGCACAAGTACGTCGGGGACGCCGGTCGCATCGTTTCCCTGGAGCACTTCGGTGCTTCCGCCGACGGCAAGGTCCTCTTCCAGGAGTACGGCTTCACTGCCGAGAACGTGGCCGCGCAGGCCCGGGAATCTCTCACCGCCGCCCAGCGCTGACGCTCACATACGACACGTAGGAGATGTAATTCCATGACAGACGCACTCAAGCGCCTCTCCGAGGAAGGCGTGGCGATCTGGCTGGACGACCTGTCGCGCAAGCGGATCACGTCCGGCAACCTCGCCGAACTGATCGACCAGCAGCACGTCGTGGGCGTCACCACCAACCCGTCGATCTTCCAGAAGGCGATCAGCAGCGGGGACGGCTACGAGCAGCAGCTCTCCGACCTCGCCGCCCGCAAGGTCACCGTCGAAGAGGCCATCCGCATGATCACGACGGCGGACGTCCGTGACGCCGCCGACATCCTGCGCCCGGTCTTCGACGCCACCGGCGGCCAGGACGGCCGGGTCTCGATCGAGGTCGACCCGCGCCTGGCGCACCACACCGAGCCGACGGTCGCCGAGGCCAAGCAGCTCGCCTGGCTGGTCGACCGCCCCAACACGCTGATCAAGATCCCGGCCACCAAGGCGGGTCTGCCGGCGATCACCGAGGTCATCGGCAACGGCATCAGCGTCAACGTCACGCTGATCTTCTCGCTGGAGCGCTACCGCGAGGTCATGGACGCCTACCTGGCGGGCCTGGAGAAGGCGCAGGCCAAGGGCCTGGACCTGTCCCTGATCCACTCCGTGGCGTCCTTCTTCGTGTCCCGCGTGGACACCGAGATCGACAAGCGGCTCGACGCGCTCGGCACCGCCGAGGCCAAGGCCGCCCGCGGCAAGGCCGGCGTCGCCAACGCCCGCCTCGCCTACCAGGCGTACGAGGAGGTCTTCGCGGGGGACCGCTGGAGCGCCCTGGAGAAGGCGGGCGCCAACAAGCAGCGTCCGCTGTGGGCCTCCACCGGTGTGAAGGACCCCGCGTACAAGGACACCCTGTACGTGGACGACCTGGTGGCGCCGAACACGGTCAACACCATGCCGGAGGCGACCCTGTTCGCCACCGAGGACCACGGGCAGATCACCGGGGACGCCGTCGCCGGCACCTACGAGCAGGCCCGCGCCGAGCTCGACGCCGTCGAGAAGCTCGGGATCGCCTACGCCGACGTGGTGCAGCTGCTGGAGGACGAGGGCGTCGAGAAGTTCGAGGCGTCCTGGAACGACCTGCTCAAGTCGACCGAGGCGGAGCTGGAACGCCTCGCCCCTTCGGAGGGCTGATTCCTTGTCACCCCTTTCCGGTTCCGGAGCGAACCCGCTTCGTGACCCCGCAGACCGACGGCTCCCGCGTATCGCGGGGCCGTCGGGCCTGGTCATCTTCGGCGTCACGGGCGATTTGTCCCGGAAGAAGCTCATGCCCGCCGTGTACGACCTCGCCAACCGGGGTCTGCTGCCGCCGGGCTTCTCACTGGTCGGGTTCGCCCGCCGCGAGTGGGAACACGAGGACTTCGCACAGGAGGTCCACGACGCCGTCAAGGAGCACGCCCGCACGCCCTTCCGCGAGGAGGTCTGGCAGCAGCTCGTCCAGGGCATGCGCTTCGTGCAGGGCACCTTCGACGACGACGAAGCGTTCGAGCGCCTGCGCGCCACGATCGAGGAGCTCGACAAGGCACAGGGCACGGGCGGCAACTTCGCCTTCTACCTCTCCGTGCCGCCGTCCGCCTTCCCGGTGGTCATCCAGCAGCTGAAGAAGCACGGCCTGGCCGACCAGTCGCGCGGCTCCTGGCGGCGCGCGGTCATCGAGAAGCCCTTCGGCCACGACCTGAAGTCGGCCGAGGACCTCAACGCGACGGTCGAGGACGTCTTCGCCCCGGACCAGGTCTTCCGCATCGACCATTACCTGGGCAAGGAGACCGTCCAGAACATCCTGGCGCTGCGGTTCGCCAACACGATGTTCGAGCCGATCTGGAACCGGTCCTTCGTGGACCACGTGCAGATCACCATGGCCGAGGACATCGGCATCGGCGGCCGGGCCGGCTACTACGACGGCATCGGCGCCGCCCGTGACGTCATCCAGAACCACCTGCTCCAGCTCATGGCACTGACCGCGATGGAGGAGCCCGCCTCCTTCGACGCGGACGCGCTGGCAGCCGAGAAGACCAAGGTGCTCGGCGCGGTCCGGCTGCCGAAGGACCTGGGCCGCGACACCGTGCGCGGCCAGTACGCGGCCGGCTGGCAGGGCGGCGAGAAGGCCGTCGGCTACCTCCAGGAAGACGGCATCGACCCCAAGTCGAAGACCGACACCTACGCCGCCATCAAGGTGGAGGTCGACAACCGCCGCTGGGCGGGCGTCCCCTTCTACCTGCGCACCGGCAAGCGCCTCGGCCGCCGGGTCACCGAGATCGCGGTCGTCTTCCAGCGGGCCCCGCACTCCCCCTTCGACCACTCGGCGACGGAGGAGCTCGGCAAGAACGCGATCGTCATCCGCGTCCAGCCCGACGAGGGCGTCACCGTCCGCTTCGGCTCGAAGGTGCCCGGCACCTCCATGGAGATCCGGGACGTGTCGATGGACTTCGCCTACGGCGAGTCCTTCACGGAATCCTCGCCCGAGGCGTACGAGCGCCTCATCCTCGACGTGCTGCTGGGCGACTCGAACCTCTTCCCCCGCACGGAAGAGGTCGAGCTGTCCTGGAAGATCCTCGACCCGATCGAGCAGTACTGGGACAAGCACGGCAAGCCCGCGCAGTACCCGTCGGGCACGTGGGGGCCCGTCGAGGCCGACGAGATGCTCGAGCGAGACGGACGGAGCTGGCGCCGGCCATGAAGATAGACCTCACGGACACCACGGCCAGCAAGATCAACAAGGCGTTGGTGCAGGGCCGCCGGGCCATCGGCACACCCGCCGTCGGCATGGTGCTCACCCTCGTCGTCGTGACGGACGAGGAGAACGCCTACGACGCCCTGAAGGCCGCGAACGACGCGTCGCACGAGCACCCCTCGCGCACGCTCGTGGTCATCAAGCGCGTCTCGCGTTCCCCCCGGGGCCGTACCCAGTCCCGCCTCGACGCCGAGGTACGGGTCGGCGCGGACGCGGGCACCGGCGAGACGGTCATCCTGCGGCTGTACGGCGAGGTCGCCGACCACGCCCAGTCGGTCGTCCTGCCGCTGCTGCTGCCGGACGCGCCGGTGGTGGTCTGGTGGTCGGTGGACGCCCCGCGCGACCCGGCGGGCGACCCGCTGGGCGCCCTGGGCCAGCGCCGGGTCACCGACAGCTACGCGGCGGAGAAGCCCGTGGGCGAACTGCGGGCCCGCGCCGAGAGCTACGAACCGGGCGACACCGACCTGGCATGGGCCCGGATCACCCCGTGGCGCTCGATGCTGGCCGCCGCTCTCGACCAGGTCAGCGCCGAGATCGTCTCCGCCGAGGTGGCGGGCGAGGAGTCCAACCCGAGCGTCGAACTGCTCGCCATGTGGCTCGCCGACCGGCTCCATGTGCACGTCCGGCGCGCGATCTCCGCAGGTCCCGGCCTGACCCAGGTACGGATGGAGACGACCGGCGGCCCGATCACACTGCACCGCTCGGACGGCGCGATGGCCACGCTGGCGCTGCCGGGCCAGCCGGACCGCGCGGTGGCGCTCAAGCGCCGCGAGACGTCCGAACTGCTCGCGGAGGAGCTGCGCAGGCTCGACCCCGACGACACGTACGCGTCCGCGCTGCGGTTCGGCGTGGACCGGCTGGGCGGTATCCAGTCGGCCGCGGAGCGGGTCGAGGCGGCGGCCTCTCAGCCCGTGCCGTCCCTCCCGGTCCGCGCGGTGCCGGACCCGACGGCCGCGGGCCGGACGTCCGCGCCGGCTCAGGCGCCCGCCGCCCCGGCGGGGCAGGGGGAGGCAGACCGGCCCACTCCGGCACAGATGCCCCCGGTCAGGAAAGCGGATTCGCCGTGAGCACTCCCCAGCTGGTCGTGCACCGCGACAAGGAGCTGATGGCGCAGGCCGCCGCGGCCCGCCTCATCACGAAGATCGTTGACGCGCAGGCCTCCCGGGGCCATGCGTCCGTGGTCCTCACGGGCGGGCGCAACGGCAACGGCCTGCTGGCCGCGCTGGCCGCCGCGCCCGCCCGCGACGCCGTCGACTGGAGCCGGCTCGACCTGTGGTGGGGCGACGAGCGCTTCCTGCCCGAGGGCGACCCGGAGCGCAACGTCACGCAGGCCCGTGAGGCCCTGCTGGACTCCGTCCCCGTGGACCCGAAGCGCGTGCACGCCATGCCCGCGTCCGACGGCCCGTACGGCGCCGACGTGGAGGCCGCCGCGGAGGCCTACGCCCAGGAGCTGGCCCACGCGGCCGGCCCCGAGAACCACGGCGCGGTGCCCACCTTCGACGTCCTGATGCTGGGCGTCGGCCCGGACACCCACGTGGCCTCGCTCTTCCCTGAGCTGCCGGCCGTGCGGGAGACCGAGCGCACGGTGGTCGGCGTGCACGGCGCGCCCAAGCCGCCGCCGACCCGGGTCACCCTCACCCTCCCGGCGATCCGGTCGGCCCGCGAGGTGTGGCTGCTCGCGGCCGGCGAGGACAAGGCGCAGGCCGCGGCGATCGCCCTGTCCGGCGCGGGCGAGATCCAGGCCCCGGCGGCGGGTGCTCAGGGCCGCGCCCGCACCCTGTGGCTCCTGGACACGGCGGCGGCCTCCCGGCTCCCCAGGTCGCTGTACCCGCCGGCGTCTCCCTGACCCGGACAGCTCTCCACGGAACCCGTACGGTCAACCGCCGTACGGGTTCTGTCCGTTGTAGGGCGGGTGGGCGCCGTAGGGGTGCTGCGGCGGGGCGTACGGCGAGTGGGGCGCACCCTGGTAGTACGGGTTGCCCTGGGGATACGCAGGGCCCGGGCCCTGCGCGTACGGATTGCCCTGCGGGTGGGGGTGCCCCTGCGCGGGAATGCGGGGCAGGGTGGCCGGGTGGGCGGCCAGCCGGATGCCGTACCGCCGCTTGAGACGGCGCATTTCCAGCAGGGCGATCCCGGTGACCGTCACCGGTGCGCCCAGGATGAAGACGATGCCCATGGTGAGGCTCAGGCCGTGCAGATCACCGGTGACGAGGTCGGGGACGGCCATCAGCCAGGTCGTCACCGTGGCGAGCAGCGGCGGCAGACAGCGGTGCACGGCTGCCGAACCGAAGAAGTTCCCCGAGAGCCGGACGGCGCCCGCCATCACGAAGACGGCCATCCAGAGGCCCCCGAGGGAGAGCAGCAGCCTGGGAACCAGGCCGGCCATCTCGCTCGACTGGAAGATCCCCACGGTCACGAGGACACAGCCGACGAAGAGCAGCAGCAGCTTGAGCGAGTCGAGGAGCGGCACCTTCAACTGCCGTACGGTGCCGGTGCGCCGCCAGACGAAGAGCATCACGCCGACCGTCAGCGGCGTGAGGAAGAACAGGACGACGGAGGCGATCGCCGTGTTCTCCAGCATCTCCTCGAAGGCGAAGCCGCCCTCGATGAAGGTGTAGACGCCGAGGGCCGCGGCCGCCCCGGCGAAGACGCGCACCCGCTTGAGCCACTCCACCGTCGGATCGACCGCCTCCGGTATCCACGCCGGGTGGAACACCGCCCACGCCACATGATGGGGCTTCAGAAAGGACCGGACGGTCAGCGTGCCACCGGTCCAACTCCTGCGTGGACTGCTCACGTTGCTCTCCCCCGAGAGATCGGTCTCATGATCGCCCGGGAGTCTACGGGAAGCGGACGGCCACGCGCCGCCCGCTTCCCTCATGCCTCGCGCCGCTCCCCCGCATCCGGTGCGGCTAACGGCCGCGCAGCTCCCGGTACTTGGCGACCAGGGCCTTGGTGGACGCGTCCAGGCCCGGCACCTGCGCGCCCTCGGTCAGGGCGGGTTCGACGCGCTTGGCGAGGACCTTGCCGAGCTCCACGCCCCACTGGTCGAAGGAGTCGATGTTCCACACCGCGCCCTGCACGAACACCTTGTGCTCGTAGAGCGCGACGAGCTGGCCGAGGACGGAGGGAGTCAGCTCACGGGCGAGGATCGTGGTCGTGGGGTGGTCGCCCTTGAACGTCTTGTGCGCCACCAGCTCCTCCGGCACTCCCTCCGCGCGCACCTCCTCGGGCGTCTTGCCGAAGGCCAGTGCCTGGGTCTGCGCGAAGAAGTTCGCCATCAGCAGGTCGTGCTGGGCGCTGAGCTCGTCGCTCAGCTCGGCGACCGGCTCGGCGAAGCCGATGAAGTCGGCCGGGATGAGCTTCGTGCCCTGGTGGATCAACTGGTAGTAGGCGTGCTGCCCGTTGGTGCCCGGCGTGCCCCAGACGACCGGGCCGGTCTGCCAGTCGACCTCCTTGCCGTCGCGGCCGACGTACTTGCCGTTGGACTCCATGTCCAGCTGCTGCAGGTAGGCGGCGAACTTGGACAGGTAGTGGCTGTAGGGCAGCACGGCGTGCGACTGCGCGTCGTGGAAGTTGCCGTACCAGATGCCCAACAGACCCAGCAGCAGCGGCACGTTGGACTCGGCCGGCGCGGTGCGGAAGTGCTCGTCGACGAGGTGGAAGCCGTCGAGCATCTCGCGGAAGCGGTCCGGCCCGATGGCGATCATCAGCGACAGGCCGATGGCCGAGTCGTAGGAGTAGCGGCCACCGACCCAGTCCCAGAACTCGAACATGTTGGCCGTGTCGATGCCGAAGTCGGCGACCTTCTCGGCGTTCGTCGACAGGGCGACGAAGTGCCGGGCGACGGCCGGCTCTCCCCCACTCCCGACTTCGCTCGAGCGGGAGGTGCCCCCATCCAGCGCGTCCAGGAGCCAGGTGCGGGCCGAGGTCGCGTTGGTGATCGTCTCGATGGTGGTGAACGTCTTGGACGCGATGATGAACAGCGTCTCGGCCGGGTCCAGGTCGCGGGTGGCCTCGTGCAGGTCGGCGCCGTCCACGTTCGACACGAAGCGGACCGTGAGGTCGCGGTCGGTGTAGCTGCGCAGCACCTCGTAGGCCATGGCCGGGCCGAGGTCGGAGCCGCCGATGCCGATGTTGATCACGTTCCTGATGCGCCGGCCGGTGTGGCCCGTCCAGGCGCCGGAGCGGACACGTTCGGCGAAGTCGGCCATCTTGTCGAGGACGGCGTGCACCGCCGGGACGACGTTCTCCCCGTCGACCTCGATCACCGCGTCGCGCGGGGCGCGCAGGGCGGTGTGCAGCACCGCGCGGTCCTCGGTGGTGTTGATCTTCTCGCCGCGGAACATGGCGTCCCTGAGGCCGAAGACGTCACCGGCGGCGGCCAGCTCGCGCAGCAGCCGCAGCGTCTCGTCGGTGACGAGGTGCTTGGAGTAGTCGATGTGCAGGTCCCCGACCTGCAGCGTGTATCCGGCGCCGCGCTCGGGGTCTGCGGCGAAGAGCTCCCGCAGCCGCACCTCGCCGAGTTCCTCGCGGTGTTTGGCCAGAGCGGTCCACTCGGGCGTCTGGTTGAGCCTCGTACGGCCGTCTGCGTTCATGTCGGACTTCAGCCCTTCCTCACCTGTCCGTGCTGTTCAGCACGCCTTGCCCCGCCGCTCCCAACCTAGTTGATCAGGGGGTGACGTGAGCGGACGTGCCACTGTCCCGCGGGGCAACAACAGGTACGTCCGCCTTGCCCGCGGGTATCAACGCGGCGACGGCGAGTGCGAAGAGCAGGGCCGCCAGCAGTGCGGGCGCGTTGAGCCCGAAGGCCCGGGCCGCCGCTCCGCCGAGCAGGGCGCCCACGGGGGCGCCGGAGGTGGAGGCCGTGCGGAAGGCGGAGGCGATGCGGCCCACCATGGACGCCGGGCTGCGCTGCTGCATCAGCGTGACCTGGTTGACGTTCCACACCATGTTCATGAGGCCGAGCAGCAGCATGCCCGCGAGCAGGGCGCCGAGGTGCCGCACGGTGCCCATGAGCAGCAGCGCCGCCGTCTGGACGCTTCCGCCGAGCAGCAGGGCCCTGGCCCTGCCGACGCGGCGCGCGACACGCTGGGCGAGGAAGCCGCCGGCCAGACTGCCGAGCGCGTACACCGTCATCGCGGCGGCGAACTCGGTGTTGCCCGCGTGCAGCCAGCGCGTCACGTGCAGGACCAGGGTGGCGATCAGGGCGCCCATGCCGATGTTGCACAGCAGGGTGGCCAGGCAGATCGGCCGCAGGACGCGGTCCCGCCACAGGTGGCGCAGGCCTTCGCCGATCTCCGCCCGCAGGGTGCTGCCGGCGGGGCGTGGCGCCCGCTCGGGCGGCCCTGTCCGCAGGGAGGCCACCAGAGCGGCGGCCAGCAGATAGGTGCCCGCGTCGGCGGCGAACGGCATGAAGGCGCCGACGCCGAGCAGCAGCGGCACGAACGGGCCGGCCAGCAGGCCGCCCGCCAGCTGTTGGCCGGTCATCAGGCGGGCGTTGGCCCCGCCGAGGGCCTCGGTGTCCACCAGGGAGGGCAGCAGGGCCGTGGAGGCGTTGTCGAAGAGCGTCTGAAGGCTGGTCAGCAGGAAGGCGAGGGCGAGCAGCAGGGGGATGGAGGCATGGCCGAGGCCCACGGCGAGCGCGAAGGCGGCGACGAGCAGGCCGCGCACGGTGTCCACGGCCCACATCGCGCGTCGCTGGTCCACCCGGTCGGCGACTGCCCCGCCGAGCAGCCCGAACAACAGCCACGGAAGGTAGGCGCAGGCGGTCACCGAGGCGATGACCAGCGGCTCGTCCGTCAGCTGCACGGCGAGCAGGGGCAGCGCGGTCGTCCGCAGCGCGTCCCCGAACCGCGAGACCACGGCGGCGCTCCACAGCCGCCCGAACCCCCCGCGCCACGTGGGCACGCGCGCACCCACCGCATCGACCGCCGCCACAACTCCCCCTCACGGTTCGCCGGTTCGCCGCAGACGCGAGAACCGCTACAAGAACCGTAGAGGGCACCACTGACAATCGGCCCGCGGCGGGGAGCCGCCTGAGCGCGAAACAGCTCCGGCCAGGCGCCCTGAGGCGCCCGGCCGGTCTCATTTTCTAGATCTCGCCCCGCAGTTTGGCGAGCGCCTCGGCGAGGATCGCCTCGCCGTCCGCGTCGCTGCGCCGCTCCCGCACATAGGCGAGGTGCGTCTTGTAGGGCTCGGTGCGCGGCGGGTCCGGGGGGTTGTCCCGGTCCTGTCCGGCGGGAAAGCCGCAGCGCGGGCAGTCCCAGGTCTCGGGAACCTGCGCGTCGCTGGCGAAGCTGGGCACCGTCTCGTGTCCGTTGGAGCACCAGAAGGAGATGCGCAGACGCGGCGCGGACTCGCCCCGCTCGGCCTCGCCCATCGGCCCCGCCCCGACCCGGCTTCCTCGGATCGCGTTGCCACTTGCCACGGTCGTAACTCCCTGCGTGATGGTGCCGCAAAGCGAGTCGGCGTTTCGCTTCGCTGCGAGCGCCTCAGTCTACGTAAGGCCCAACGCGCGTCCAGTGATTGGAGTTACAGCTCCCACACCTAGACGCAAGCCCCATGATAGGCCGCGCTCAGCTGCGCGTACCGAACATGGGGCCTTACGTACCGGAATGTGCGTGCCTGCGAGAGGCTGATCAGTTGTTCGTCTTCATCACGATGCCGAGGACGATGATGCAGGCGAACCACAGGAAACCGATGACGACGGTGATGCGGTCGAGGTTGCGCTCGGCGACCGAGGAGCCGCCGACGGAGGACTGCATGCCGCCACCGAACATGTCGGAGAGGCCGCCGCCCTTCCCCTTGTGCATCAGCACCAGCAGCATCAGCAGCAGGCTGAAGACGATCAGGGCGATCGAGAACCCCAAAACCACGGCTGGACCAACTTCCTCGGATTCGGATAACGACTCGGATGAACAGCGGGGGCATAGCGTCATCCGCTATGCCCCCGCAAGGGTACGACGGATCGCCGCTACCGCATACTCACAGCTCGGATCACTGTCGGATCACCGTCGGATCACTGGTCGCGGAAACGCACGATCTTGACGAACTCGTCGGAGTCCAGCGAGGCGCCGCCGACCAGCGCGCCGTCGATGTCGGCCTGCGCCATGATCTCGGCGACGTTGCCGGACTTCACGGAGCCGCCGTACTGGATGCGGACCTGGTCGGCCAGCTCCTGGGTGTAGAGCTCGGCGATCTTGGCGCGGATGGCGGCGCAGACCTCCTGCGCGTCCTCGGCGCCGCAGACCTTGCCGGTGCCGATGGCCCAGACGGGCTCGTAGGCGATCACGACGGACTCGGCCTGCTCGGCCGGGAGGTCCTTCAGACCGCCCTCGACCTGGGCGAGGGTGTGGGAGACGTGGTTGCCCGCCTCGCGGACCTCCAGTTCCTCGCCCACGCACAGGATCGGGGTCAGGCCGTGCTTGTAGGCGGCCTTGACCTTGGCGTTCACGAGCTCGTCGGTCTCGTTGTGGTACTGGCGGCGCTCGGAGTGGCCGATCGCCACGAACGAGCACTTGAGCTTGGCGAGCATGGGGCCGGAGATCTCGCCGGTGTAGGCGCCGGAGTCGTGCGCCGAGATGTCCTGGGCGCCGTACTTGATCTTGAGCTTGTCGCCGTCCACCAGGGTCTGCACGGAGCGCAGGTCGGTGAAGGGCGGCAGGACGGCGACCTCGACGGCCTCGTAGTCCTTGTCGGCCAGGGCGAAGGCGAGCTTCTGGACGTGGGCGATGGCCTCGAGGTGGTTGAGGTTCATCTTCCAGTTGCCCGCCATCAGCGGCGTGCGCGTGCTCATAAAGGGTCAGTCCTCCAGTGCGGCGAGGCCGGGGAGCGTCTTGCCCTCGAGGTATTCGAGGGAGGCGCCGCCGCCGGTCGAGATGTGGCCGAATGCGTTCTCGTCGAAGCCCAGGAGGCGGACGGCCGCGGCGGAGTCTCCGCCGCCGACGACCGTGAAGGCCGGGGAGTCGATGAGGGCCTGGGCTACCGCCTTGGTGCCCTCGGCGTAGTCGGGGTGCTCGAAGACGCCCATGGGGCCGTTCCAGAAGACGGTGCCGGCGTCGGCGAGCTTCGAGGCGTACAGCTTGCGGGTCTCGGGACCGATGTCCAGACCCTCCTGGTCGGCGGGGATCGCGTCCGCGGCAACGGTGGTGGGGTTCGTCGGCGCCTTGGCCTTCAGGTCCGGGAACTCGGTGGAGACGAGGACGTCGACGGGCAGGACCAGCTCGACGCCGGTCTTCTCCGCGCGCTCGATGTACTCCTGAACGGCCGGGACCTGGTCCTCCTGCAGGAGGGAGATGCCGACCTCGTGACCCTGGGCCTTGAGGAAGGTGTAGGCCATGCCGCCGCCGATGAGGATGCGGTCGGCCTTGCCGAGCAGTTGGTCGATGACGGCGAGCTTGTCGGAGACCTTGGCGCCGCCGAGCGCGACGACGTAGGGCCGCTTGACGTCCTCGGTGAGCTTCTTCAGGACGCCGACCTCGGTGGCGATCAGGAAGCCGGCGACGTGCGGCAGGCGCGCCGGGAGGTCGTAGACGGACGCGTGCCCCCGGTGCACCGCGCCGAAGCCGTCGCCGACGTAGACGTCCGCCAGTGCGGCGAGCTGATCGGCGAAGGCGCCGCGCTCGCTGTCGTCCTTGGCGGTCTCGCCCGCGTTGAAGCGCAGGTTCTCGATGACGGCGATCTGGCCGTCGGCCAGGCCCGCGACCGTCGACCGGGCGGACTCGCCGACCGTGTCGGTCGCGAAGGCCACGGCGGAGCCGAGGAGCTCGCCCAGCCGGGCGGCGGCGGGGCCCAGCGAGAAGGCCGGGTCCGGGGCGCCCTTGGGGCGGCCCAGGTGCGAGGCGACGACCACCTTGGCGCCCGCGTCCGCGAGGGCCTTGACGGTGGGCAGCACGGCGCGGATCCGGCCGTCGTCGGTGATGGTGGCGCCGTCGAGCGGCACGTTGAGGTCGGCGCGGACGAAGACCCGCTTGCCTGCGACGCCTTCGGCGAGAAGTTCGTCGATCGTCTTCATTACGGGGACTCCTGGGGAGGGCTCGTGGTGCTCGTGATCGCTCGTGATCGTGAGAGGGCTGATCCGTACGTGACGCAGGGCTCGGGCGGCGCGTCCCTGCGCCGCCCGAGCCCTGCACTCACATCGAGGTGCCTGATCTGTCGATCAGAGCTGGCCGCCGACGAAGACCGTCAGGTCGACGAGGCGGTTGGAGTAGCCCCACTCGTTGTCGTACCAGCCGAGGATCTTCACCGAGTTGCCCTCCTGGACCATGGTCAGGGAGGAGTCGAAGGTGCAGGAGGCCGGGTCACCGACGATGTCCGAGGAGACGATCGGGTCCTCGGTGTAGGACAGGTAGCCCTTGAGGTCACCGTCGTCGGCGGCCTTCTTGAACGCGGCGTTGACCTCGTCCTTGGTGACCTCGCGCTGGAGCGTCACGACCAGGTCGGTGGCCGAGCCGGTCGGGACCGGGACGCGCATCGCGATGCCGTCGAGCTTGCCCTTGAGCTGCGGGAGGACCAGCGCGGTGGCCTTCGCGGCGCCCGTCGTGGTCGGGATGATGTTCTCGGCGGCGGCGCGGGCGCGACGCAGGTCCGAGTGCGGGAAGTCCAGGATGCGCTGGTCGTTGGTGTACGCGTGGACCGTCGTCATCAGGCCCTTGACGATGCCGAAGTTCTCGTCGAGGACCTTGGCCATCGGCGCCACACAGTTGGTGGTGCAGGAGGCGTTGGAGATGACGTGGTGCTGGGCCGCGTCGTACTTGTCCTGGTTGACGCCCATCACGATGGTGATGTCCTCGTCCTTGGCCGGAGCCGAGATCAGGACCTTCTTGGCGCCGCCCGCGATGTGCTTCTCGGCGTCGGCCTTCTTGGTGAAGATGCCGGTCGACTCGATGACGATGTCGACGCCGAGCTCGCCCCACGGGATGTCGGCGGGGTTGCGCTCGGAGAGCACCTTGATGGTGTGGCCGTCGACCGTGATCGTGTCGGCGGTGTGCGACACCTCGGCCTTGAGGCGGCCCAGGATGGTGTCGTACTTGAGCAGGTGAGCGGTGGTCGCGGTGTCACCCAGGTCGTTGACAGCCACGATCTCGATGTCAGCACCCTGCTCCAGCAGCGCGCGGAAGTAGTTACGACCGATGCGGCCAAAGCCGTTGATGCCTACGCGGATCGTCACGAACCGATCTCCTCGTTGGTACGCCGGCTATGCGGTGCCGGCGAGCTGTATTTGGGATGTCCCCGACCACCCACGACCCTACCTCTCCGAGGCCGCCGGAGTGACATCGACTTCGCCCATACACGGCAGGGCGGTCCGTACCCGCCAGTAGGGGTACGGACCGCCCGGACCCGGAAGGCCCGATCACTCGATTTGATTACGAATGATCACGCGAGGTTGACTTCGACGCGTCAGCTCTCAAGTGAGTGGAGCGCCTTTCCGATGAGCGCCTTGCGGTCGGCCGCCGAAGTCACGTGCTCCAGGCCGAAGCCCAGCAGCACGGTGTCGTCGGTGGTCACCGCGCCGTACGTCTGGAACAGGGCGCCGGTGCGCGTCCAGTCCTTCAGGACGGCCGGGCTGCCCGCGGGCGGACCGGCGGCCTTCCAGGCGCCGAGAGACGTCTCGAAGCCCTCGGTCCCGGTGACGGCGCCCCCGACGACCAGCGAGGCGTCGTCCGCGAGGACGCCGTGGCCGCCGCTGCCGGGGTCGGTGACGTAGGCGATCGACACCTCGACGTTCTTGCCCGCGTACGCGCTCAGGTCGAAGTTCACCTGCTGCCAGCCGCTGGAGGCGCCGGTGAAGGCGTTCCAGGAACCGCTGGTTCCGGTCGCGGTGCAGTCGTTGGAGCCGAGGGTGAGGTAGTGCCGCAGCCACGGGTGCTCACCGACGTAGAAGCCGCCACCGCACTCCGCGGGCACGGCGGTGCTGGTGGCGCCGCCCGCCTCGGGGAGCGTGGTCCAGTCGTCGGCGCCGACCGTGTGGATCTCGACGATCGCGTTGTCGTAGCCGGGCTCGGTGTCCCACAGGAGCTGGGTGCGCAAAGTCGGCTTGCTCGCCGCTCCGACGCCGCCGAGGTCGATGGTGCGGGTGAGGCGCTTGTAGGCGTCGTCGGTGTGCACGGCGGCGGCCATGTACGAGCCCGCGTACGGCCCGTACGGGTTGACCGTCCCGGCGAACTGGCCGGCGCCCGCGCTCGCGAACTGCGGGTAGGCCGCGACGGGCAGCTCGTCCGAGGTGACCCCGTAGGTGCCCGCCTTGTCGAGCGGGTTGCCGGGCGCGGCGCCGAGGGCCCCGCTGAGGCCGCCGAGCTTTCCGGAGCCGGTGAAGCCGGTGGCGCCGGGGGTCGACGTACGGGAGTAGGCGCCCAGGTAGTACTGGCTGAAGTCGTTCGACGGGGTGCCGTCGCCGAGGTCGACGTTGCCGCCGGCCTGCTCGCCCGCCTCGATCAGCTTGCCGCCCTCGTTGAGGAAGGCGCGCAGTTCGAGCTGGGTCGGGTTCCCGGGGACGCTCGCGCCCGTGTAGTGGACGACCGTGCCGAAGTGGCTCAGCACGCCGAGGGCGTCGGGCGCGCCCTGGGTGGCGACGTCCCAGACGACCGCCTTGTGGCCGTTGGCCTTCAGCGCGTCGACGTAGGTCTGCGCCTGAGTGGCGGCCGCGCCCTCCTCGGCGACCACGAGCGTGTCGGCCTTGGGGCGTGCGGCGATCGTGTAGGTGAAGTGCGAGCTGGAGACCTTCTTGCCGCTCCTGGTCTCGCCGGTGAACCACACCTCGACCTTGTCCCCCGGTTCGCCGTCCCGCACCTTGGCCCGGTACTCGTCGAAGTAGAGGTTGTCGTCCCCTCCGTAGGTCTCGCCGCCCTTCCAGGCCTTGAGCGCCTGGCCGTACGTACGGCCGCCGTTGACGCGGTACCTGAGCCCCTTGTCCCGGATCGCCTTGCGTACGACGACGGAGACCTCCTGGTCGGCGCCGCGCGAGTACGACGTGGCGAACGGCGCCGGGGTGAAGTCGGCCGCCTTCAGGCCCACCGAGGACGCCGGCGTGTCGGGGCGCCGGGCGGTCTCGGCGACGGAGAGCGCGAACGGGATGTTCTTGGCGAACTCGTCCTGGATCAGCTTCTCGTCGTCCGGGAAGTTGAAGACCGACTGACAGTCGGAGGCGTTCCACTGGTCGTTCGGGTCGAGGTTCGACGCGGTCTGGCAGGTCGACATCTCGGGGGTGAACATCGCCGTGCCGTTGACGTTCGCCGCGTGGCCGTCCGCCTCACCGTTGGTCGTGTACAGCTCCGAGGAGACCTGCGGGTGGTAGCCCGGGATCGCGGAGTTGTCGGGGGTGCCGGCGAGCGCCTTGTAGGCGACGTCGTCCGGGGTGTCGGTGGCGACCTGCCAGCCGACGCCGTAGAGCAGCAGCTCGGCGGCGGAGTGGTAGTTGATGCCGTACGTGAACCCGATGCGCTTCTCGAAGGCGTCGAGCGCCCGGGTCTCGGGCTCGGAGCCGGGGCTCGCGCCGCGGTAGGTCTGGCTGGTGGGGTTGGGGGACGAACCCTCGTCGTCGTAGCCCCACTTGTAGGGGAAGTTGCGGTTGAGGTCGACGCCGTCGCCGGTGGAGATCGCGCCGTCGCCGTTGACGTCCCGCAGGTTCTTGCGCCACAGGCGGGTCGTGGAGTCCTGGAACGTGTAGTCGTAGCCGTCGGGGTTGGCCGACAGGACGAACCACAGCTCACTGGAGTCGACGATCTTCTTGACTCGCTGGTCGGTCTTGTAGTTGTCCAGGTAGTAGTGCATCAGCCGCCGGGTCATCTCCGGGGTGATCCACTCACGCGCGTGCTGGTTGGACATGTACAGGACCGAGGGCTTGGAACCGTCCTCGGACTTCTTCGCGTTCCTGGTCAGTTTGAGCGCGAGGATGTCCTGTCCGTTGAGCGTTTTGCCGATGGAGACGACCTTGGTGAAACCGGGGTTCTCCTGGCCGGTGCGGAGGATCTCCTCCTTCAGACCGCCGCTGCCGCCGTACGGGCGGAACACACCCTCGGCGGCGACCTCGACACGGTTTTCCGCCTTGGCCGAAAGCGCGTGCTCGGTGAGCTCGACACCCTGCTTCTGCAGCTTCTCCGCCTGCTTGTCGGTGAGGTAGACCTCGACCGTGGCGGTGCCCTTCTCGGGTGCCTGCTCACTGAGTTCATGGCCGTCCTGGCCCGCCGCCAGCAGCAGGGGTACCTGCTTCTTGGTGACCTCGGCACGGAAGACCTTGACCTCGTCCGGGTCGGGTTTCGGCGAATTACCGGGCTGCGCCTGGGCGATGGGTGCGAGTGCCGCTCCGCCGAGCAGCAGGGCGCCGACAGCGAGGATCGATCTCGCTCTTCGTCTCATGAACCCCCCTAGCGTGAGTTCGCCACAGCAGCGAACTCTGCCAGGCTCATGACAGTCCATGATCCAGTCAAGGGCGCCTCAAAGCCATGCAAATGCCGGTGGCGTCACCCCATCGGGTGACGCCACCGGCATTCTGACGAGTTGTCAGCCAACCAGGTTGTCGGCGAGATCCTCGCTGAGGTTGGCATCCGTGCCCGGGATACCCAGGTCCGAGGCGCGCTTGTCGGCCATCGCCAGCAGTCGGCGGATCCGGCCGGCGACCGCGTCCTTCGTCAGCGGCGGGTCGGCGAGCGCGCCCAGCTCCTCCAGGGAGGCCTGCTTGTGGTCCATGCGCAGCCGGCCGGCCGCCGCGAGGTGCTCGGGCACCTCTTCCCCGAGGATCTCCAGGGCGCGCTGGACGCGGGCACCGGCGGCGACGGCGGCGCGCGCGGAGCGGCGCAGGTTGGCGTCGTCGAAGTTGGCGAGCCGGTTCGCCGTGGCGCGCACCTCGCGGCGCATCCGGCGCTCCTCCCACGCCAGCACCGACTCGTGTGCGCCCAGACGCGTGAGCAGCGCCCCGATCGCGTCGCCGTCGCGGACGACGACCCGGTCGACCCCGCGCACCTCGCGGGCCTTGGCGGCGATGGAGAGGCGGCGGGCGGCGCCGACCAGCGCGAGCGCCGCCTCCGGGCCGGGGCAGGTCACCTCCAGGGAGGAGGAGCGGCCCGGCTCGGTGAGCGAGCCGTGCGCCAGGAAGGCCCCGCGCCAGGCCGCCTCCGCGTCACAGGTCGCGCCGGAGACCACCTGCGGGGGCAGACCCCGGATCGGCCTTCCACGGCCGTCGACGAGCCCCGTCTGCCGGGCCAGCTGGTCGCCGCCCGCGACCACCCGCACGACATAGCGCGAGCCGCGGCGGATACCGCCGGGCGCCATCACGATCAGCTCCGAGCTGTGGCCGAAGATCTCCAGGATGTCCCGCTTGAGCCGCCGGGCCGCCATCGCCGTGTCCAGCTCCGCCTCGATCACGATCCGCCCGCTCACCAGGTGGAGGCCGCCGGCGAACCGCAGAAGTGCGGAGACCTCCGCCTTCCTGCAGCAGGTCCGGGTGACGGGGAGCCGGGAGATCTCGTCCTTCACCGCTGCCGTCATCGCCATGGGCCGATCCTTCCATGCATCCGAAAAATACGGTCGTACGCGGCGGCCAACAGCTCCGGGTCATGCCTCGGGGTTCCGTCGGGCCGGGCCACCGGCGCCAGCTCGACCGCGGCCCCGAACCGTTTGGCGGCGTCGGTCAGCGAGTCGCGGTCGGGCGCGGCGGCCTCGTCGGCCAGCACCACGTCCAGGGCGAGTTTAGGGGCGTGTCGTCCCAAAACCTCCAAATGACGCTGCGGGGAGAAGCCGTCGGTTTCTCCCGGTTGCGGGGCGAGGTTCAGGGAGAGCACCCGGCGCGCCTTCGTCTCCATGAGGGCGTCCAGCAGGTCGGGCACCAGCAGGTGCGGCATGACCGAGGAGAACCAGGAGCCGGGCCCGAGCACCACCCAGTCCGCGTCCAGGACGGCGGCCACGGCCTCCGGGACGGCCGGCGGGTCGTTCGGGACCAGGTGCACGGACTGCACCTCGCCGGGCGTCAGTGCCACGGTCGCCTGCCCCCGGACCGTGTCGATGTCGTCCGGCCGCTCCGGGTCGTGCCCCTTGACCAGCGCCTGGAGCTCCAGCGGCACGGCGGACATGGGCAGTACGCGCCCCTGCGCGCCGAGCAGCTTGCCGACCAGGTCCAGGGCCTGGACGTGGTCGCCGAGCTGCTCCCACAGGGCGACGATCAGCAGGTTGCCCACGGCGTGGCCGTTGATCTCTCCCTGCGACTGGAAGCGGTGCTGGATGACGCGGGCCCAGGTCTGGCCCCAGTCGTCGTCGCCGCACAGGGCGGCCAGCGCCTTGCGCAGGTCGCCGGGCGGCAGCACGCCCAGCTCGTCGCGCAGGCGTCCGCTGGAGCCGCCGTCGTCGGCCACCGTGACGACGCCGGTGAGGTCGCCGGTGATCCGGCGCAGCGCGGTGAGCGAGGCGGAAAGGCCCATGCCGCCGCCGAGGGCGACGACCTTGGGCTGGGTGCCGCGGCGGCGCGGTTTGCCGCCCCGGGCCTCGACCGGCCGGCCCACACGCCCCTCCGGGGCGACCCTGCGCAGCCGGCCGAGCCGCGGAGTACGTCCTGTCATTCCCGTCCCATGTCCCGGTGCACGACCACCGTCTCCACGCCCTCGGCCGCGAGGCGCGCGGCGAGCTTCTCCGACATGGCCACCGAGCGGTGCTTGCCGCCCGTACAGCCGACCGCGATGGTCACATAGCGCTTGCCCTCCCGACGGTAGCCCGTGGCAATCAGCTGGAGGAGCTCCGCGTACCGGTCGAGGAACTCCTTCGCGCCGGGCTGGTTGAGGACGTACGTCGAGACCTCCTCGTTGAGGCCGGTGTAGGGGCGCAGCTCCGGGACCCAGTGCGGGTTGGGCAGGAAGCGCATGTCCACGACCAGGTCGGCGTCGACCGGCAGGCCGTACTTGAAGCCGAAGGACATGACGGTGGCCCGAAGCTCGGGCTCCTCCTCCCCCGCGAACTGGGCGTCCATCTTGGCGCGCAGCTCGTGCACGTTGAGGCTGGAGGTGTCGATCACCAGGTCGGCGTCGCCGCGCAGCTCGCGCAGCAGCTCGCGCTCGGCGGCGATGCCGTCGACGATGCGGCCGTCGCCCTGGAGGGGGTGAGGGCGGCGCACCGACTCGAAGCGTCGCACCAGGGCGTCGTCGGAGGACTCCAGGAAGACGATCCGCCGGGTGACGTTCCTCGACTCCAGGTCGGCGAGGGACTCGCGGAGGTTGTCGAAGAAGCGCCGGCCGCGGACGTCGACGACGACCGCGATCCGCGCCACGTTGCCCTGGGAGCGGGCTCCCAGCTCCACCATGGTGGGGATCAGGGCGGGCGGGAGGTTGTCCACGACGAACCAGCCGAGGTCCTCCAGACACTTGGCGGCCGTCGAGCGGCCGGCCCCGGACATGCCAGAGATGATCACCAGCTCGGGGATGGCCGCCTCGGGGATCCCGGGTGGCGTGACGTCCGTACTCACCTGTGCTCCGTCTTCCTGACGTGCTTCTTGCTGGGGGCTGTCGGGGGCCGCAGGGGCCTGTTCTCGCTGTGCTGTGGGGTGTGTCTCGTGCTCGGTCATGTCTCCTGCCCCCGTCGTTCTTCCGGGGCGCCCGCCGTCACGGGATCTCCGGGGGAACCCTCCGTGGTGTCGGGTCCCTCATCATCAATGATCTCTCCGGTCGCCGTGTTCACGGCGGGGGCGGGCGGTGCCGCCCGGGCGAGGGCCGCGGCGATGGTCTCGGCCGTCTTGCGGCCTATGCCGGGAACCTCGCAGATCTGGTCGATCGTCGCGGCGCGCAGCCTCTTCACCGAACCGAAGTGCTTGATCAGCGCCTGCTTGCGCGCCTCGCCGAGACCCGGCACCTCGTCCAGCGGGCCGGATCGGAAGCGCTTGGCCCGCTTGGTGCGCTGGTAGGTGATCGCGAAGCGGTGGGCCTCGTCACGGACGCGCTGGAGCAGGTAGAGGCCCTCGCTGCTGCGGGGCAGGACGACCGGGTCGTCGTCGTCCGGCAGCCAGACCTCCTCCAGGCGCTTGGCGAGGCCGCAGACGGCGATGTCGTCGATCCCGAGCTCGTCCAGCGCCCGCTTGGCCGCCGCGACCTGCGGCTGTCCGCCGTCGACGACGACGAGCTGGGGCGGGTAGGCGAAGCGCTTGGGGCGGCCTTCGTCGTCCTTCAGACCCTGACCGAGGTCGCCGTCCGGCTCCTCGTCCACCCACTCGCCCGTCCTCTCCTTCTCCGCGAGGTAGCGCCGGAAGCGGCGGGTGATCACCTCGTGCATGGAGCGGACGTCGTCCTGGCCCTCGAAGCCCTTGATCTGGAAGCGTCGGTACTCGCTCTTGCGCTGCAGACCGTCCTCGAAGACGACCATGGAGGCCACGACGTCGTCGCCCTGGAGGTGGGAGATGTCGTAGCACTCGATCCGCAGCGGGGCGCTGTCCAGGTCGAGGGCCTCGGCGATCTCCTCCAGGGCGCGCGAGCGCGTGGTCAGGTCGGAGGCCCGCTTGGTCTTGTGCAGGACGAGCGACTGCTGCGCGTTGCGCTCGACGGTCTCCATCAGAGCCTTCTTGTCGCCCCGCTGCGGGATGCGCAGCGACACGTTGGACCCGCGGCGCCCGGTGAGCCACTCCTGAACGGGTTCGACCGGGTCGGGCAGGGCGGGGACCAGGACCTCCTTGGGGACGGAGTCGCCCCGCTCCTCGCCGTACAGCTGCTGGAGGGCGTGCTCGACGAGGGCGCCGGTCGTGACGTCCTCGACCTTGTCGGTGACCCAGCCGCGCTGGCCGCGCACGCGTCCGCCGCGCACGTGGAAGATCTGGACGGCCGCCTCCAGCTCGTCCTCGGCGACCGCGATCAGGTCGGCGTCGGTCGCGTCCGCGAGCACGACCGCGTTCTTCTCCATGGCCTTCTTCAGGGCCTCGATGTCGTCGCGCAGGCGGGCGGCCCGCTCGTACTCCATCTCCTCGGCCGCCTCCATCATCTGCTTCTCCAGACGGCGGAGGTAGGTGCCGGTGCGGCCGGCCATGAAGTCGCAGAACTCGTCGGCGAGTTCCCAGTGGTCGTCTGCCGGGATCCGGCCGACGCAGGGCGCGGAGCACTTGCCGATGTAGCCGAGCAGACAGGGCCGGCCGGTGCGCGCGGCGTTCTTGAAGACACCGGCGGAGCAGGTGCGCACCGGGAAGACGCGCAGCAGCAGGTCGACCGTGTCCCGGATCGCCCACGCGTGCGCGTACGGCCCGAAGTACCTGACGCCCTTCTTCTTGTGGCCGCGCATCACCTGCACACGCGGGAACTCCTCGTTCATCGTCACCGCGAGGTACGGGTAGCTCTTGTCGTCGCGGTACTTGACGTTGAACCGGGGGTCGTACTCCTTGATCCAGGAGTACTCCAGCTGCAGCGCCTCGACCTCCGTGGACACCACCGTCCACTCCACGGACGCGGCCGTGGTGACCATCGTGCGGGTGCGCGGGTGGAGGCCCGCCAGGTCCTGGAAGTAGTTCGCCAGGCGCTGGCGCAGGCTCTTCGCCTTTCCGACGTAGATCACCCGGCGGTGCTCGTCGCGGAATCGGTACACCCCGGGAGAGTCCGGGATCTGTCCCGGCTTGGGGCGGTAGCTGGAGGGGTCGGCCATGTCTCACACCCTACTGGCGCGGGGTGACACTCCGGCGGGGCTGTGGACAACGGTTGGGGTGTCCCACGGGGCTGTGGACAAGCAGGGCACAGGGGGCGCGGCCCCGGGGCACCGACTCGGCCACGTGCACGTGCCACTCGGGCAACAGGTGTTGTCGGGACTTGGTCAACACGCTTCAATGCGGAGGGACTCGGGGCCCTGAAGGCCGCCCTACGGATGTGAAGGAGCTGCGGCGTCGCAGGAAAGGCCCCGACCACCCACGCACACGGTCCGACCAGCCGTCGTGAGCATTCACAGAAAGGCCCCTGCATGCCGCACGCCACACAGCACGCGGACGCCGCCGTCGACACCGCCGCCGCGGCGGAACTTCAGACGGCTCTGCGGGGCGGCCCCTTCCACGTGGCGCTGCGTGCCGCTATCGCCGCCCGTGGACTGCCGCTGCAGCGCGTCCAGCACCACCTGTCGCGTTACGGGGTCAAGGTGGGCGTGACGAGCCTGAGCTACTGGCAGCAGGGCGCACGGCGTCCGCAGCGACCCGAGTCGCTGCGCGCCGTCCGCGCGCTGGAGGAGATCCTGCACCTGCCGGACGAGTCCCTGATCCGGCTGCTCGCGGAGCCCCACGGCGGGGACTGCGCCGCGGCGGCCGGGCAGCCCGCGGGCCGCTCCTACCGCTCGCTCCTGGAGGCCTCCGACATTCTCGAACAACTGCTTGGCGAACTGGAGTGCCCCGTCGACGGCGGACTGCACACCCTGGGCCATCACGAGCGGGTCCGCATCGGGGCGCGCCGCGAGCTCCTGGGGCGCGAGTCGCAGCACATCGTGCGCGCCCACCGTGACGGCGTCGACCGGTTCGTGGCCGTCCACCACGGCGACCCGGGATGCGCGCCGGAGCGGATGACGGTGCACGCCCTGGAGAACTGCCGGGCCGGCCGTGTCCGCCGGCACCACGACACCGGCGTGCTCGTGGCCGAGCTCCTCTTCGACACCCGTCTGAGGGCCGGCGACACCTTCCTCTTCCGCTACGGCGTCGAGGACGGCACCGCCGGCGTGTCCCGCGAGTACGTCCGCGGCTTCGGCTCGGCGGGCGGCCAGTACGCCCTCCAGATCCGCTTCGACGAGCACGCCCTGCCCGTGCGCTGCCACCGGTTCAGCCAGCACTCGGCGGCGGCACCGCGCAGCGGCCGCCAGGAACTGCCGTTCAGCGGCCGGCACCGCTCGGTACACCTCGTCGAACCACGGGTGCGGTCGGGCATGATGGGCATCGGCTGGGACTGGGAGTGACCGACGGATCGACTGCCCGTTCGGGGGGTCGCAGACGCTTGCGCACGCGTTTACGCGCGCCTCTGAATGGGATAGCTTCCCGGCCGGAAGATCAGTGAGAGGCCGCGAGGCCGGAGGGACGGGAAGGGCGCGATGCCGACCATGGCCGACATCGCGCGGCACGCGGCAGTGTCCGTGGCGACCGTCCCGCACCTGCTGAACGACACCCGATGACCATCGGTGCCCCGCGCACTCCTGCGCGAGCGCGGCCTGTCCGTGCCCGAGACCGTCGCGCCCGCTGTTTCGACGACCGCGCGGCGCGGACCGCGCGGCTCACCTGCTCCTTCGTCCATCGCACGTCGTGCGGCCGCACGGACGGCCGGCCTGGGACACCGGGTCGGCGGTCGGAGCGGTGCGCGCGGTCCGAGAAAGGAACCGCTCCGTGATCGTCGTCGCCGGTGAGGCCCTCATCGACCTGGTACCGCAGGGCTCGGGTGCCCTCGCGGGTCTGCAGCCGACGCTCGGCGGCGGCCCCTACAACACCGCCGTCGCGCTGGGCCGCCTCGGCTCCCCCACGGCGTTCTGCTCCCGCACCTCGCGGGACGCCTTCGGTGAGGCGCTGCTCTCCAGACTGCGGGAATCCGGCGTCGACCTGTCCTTTGTGCAGCGCGGTGCGGAGCCGACCACCCTCGCGGTCGCCACGATCGACGAGAACGGTTCGGCCGCCTACTCCTTCTACGTCGACGGCACCGCCGACCGGCTGTTCTCGGTGCCGGCCACGCTGCCCACGGGGACGCGCGCGGTGTCCTTCGGCACCTGCTCGCTCATCCTGGAGCCGGGGGCGAGTGCGTACGAGGAGCTGATGCGGGCCGCCGCGGCGCAGGGCCTGTTCACCGCGCTCGACCCGAACATCCGCCCGGGACTGATCCCCGACGCCGACGCCTACCGGGCCCGCTTCAAGAGCTGGCTGCCCTCGGTGTCCCTGCTCAAGCTCTCCGAGGAGGACGCCGAGTGGCTGGGCGGGACCCCGCGCGAGTGGCTGTCCGCCGGTCCCTCTGCCGTCGTGATCACCCAGGGCGGCGACGGACTGACCGCCTTCACCCAGAACGGCGCCGTGTACTCGGTACCGGGTGAGGAGGTGGACGTCGTGGACACCATCGGCGCCGGGGACACCGTGAACGCGGCCCTGCTGCACGCCCTTTCGGCGCGGGACTCCCTGTCCCCGGCAGCCCTGGCGGGCCTGGGCGCCGACAGCTGGCAGCAGCTGCTGCGGTTCGCCGCCCGCGCGGCGGCGATCACCTGCTCCCGGGCCGGAGCGGAACCGCCGTACGCCTCCGAACTGGGCGACTTCTAAGGGTTGTTGGGGGTTATGGAGGGCTGTTGGCGCTGCTGGTGGCCTCCGTCGACAACGGGACAACGGACGGCGCCCCGCGGGGGGTTCCGATGTGGAGTTCCCGCGGGGCGCCGTATTGCTTTCGGGCTGTGTCAGGCCTTGCGGGCCCGGGTCGTCTTCTTCGCCGGCGTCGCCTTCGTCGTCGCTCCGGCGGCCTTCTTGGTCGCCGTGTTGTTCGCGGTCGCCGTCTTGGCGGTCGCCGTCTTCCGCGCCGTCGTCCTGGCCGCGACCGTCTTCTTCGCCGCCGTCTTGCGCGGGGCCTTCACCGGAGCCGCGTCGCTGATGCGGTCGGCGCCGAGGACTTCGCGCAGGAACTTGCCGGTGTGGCTGGTCGACACCCCGGCGACCTCCTCGGGCGTGCCCTCGGCGATGACGAGACCTCCGCCGGCGCCGCCCTCGGGGCCCATGTCGACGACCCAGTCGGCGGTCTTGATCACGTCGAGGTTGTGCTCGATGACGATGACCGTGTTGCCCTTGTCGACGAGGCCGGCAAGGACCTTCAGGAGCTTGCTGATGTCCTCGAAGTGCAGACCCGTCGTCGGCTCGTCCAGGACGTAGACCGTGCGGCCGGTGGAGCGGCGCTGGAGCTCGCTGGCGAGCTTCACGCGCTGGGCCTCACCGCCGGACAGGGTGGTCGCGGACTGGCCGAGCCGGACGTAACCGAGGCCGACGTCCTTCAGGGTGTTGAGGTGGCGGGCGATCGCGGGGACGGCCTCGAAGAACTCCGTCGCCTCCTCGATCGGCATGTTCAGGACGTCGGCGATGGACTTGCCCTTGTAGTGGACCTCCAGGGTCTCCCGGTTGTAGCGGGCACCGTGGCAGACCTCGCACGGGACGTAGACGTCCGGGAGGAAGTTCATCTCGATCTTGATCGTGCCGTCGCCCGCGCAGTTCTCGCAGCGGCCGCCCTTGACGTTGAAGGAGAAGCGGCCGGGCAGATATCCGCGGACCTTCGCCTCGGTCGTCTCCGCGAAGAGCTTGCGGACGTGGTCGAAGACGCCGGTGTACGTGGCCGGGTTGGAGCGCGGGGTGCGTCCGATGGGCGACTGGTCGACGTGCACGACCTTGTCGACGAGGTCGTCGCCGTCCACGCGCGTGTGGCGTCCCGGAACGTTCCTCGCGCCGTTGAGCTCGCGGGCCAGGTGCGTGTAGAGGATGTCGTTGACCAGCGTCGACTTGCCGGAGCCGGAGACGCCGGTGACCGCGGTGAACACGCCCAGCGGGAAGGACACGTCGATGTCCTGCAGGTTGTTCTCGCGGGCCCCGTGCACGGTGAGCCGGCGGGACGGGTCCTGCGGGCGCCGGATGTCCGGCACCGGGATCGCCTTCTTGCCGGACAGGTACTGCCCGGTCTGCGACTCGGCGTTGGCGAGCAGTTCCTTCAGGGAGCCGCTGTGCACGACCTTGCCACCGTGCTCGCCGGCGCCGGGGCCGATGTCGACGATCCAGTCGGCGACCTTGATGGTGTCCTCGTCGTGCTCGACGACGATGAGCGTGTTGCCCATGTCGCGCAGCCGGACGAGGGTCTCGATCAGCCGGTGGTTGTCACGCTGGTGCAGGCCGATGGACGGCTCGTCGAGGACGTACAGGACGCCGACGAGGCCGGAGCCGATCTGGGTGGCCAGGCGGATGCGCTGGGCCTCGCCGCCGGAGAGCGTGCCGGCCGCGCGGTTGAGGGAGAGGTAGTCCAGGCCGACGTCGACCAGGAACCGCAGCCGCTCGTTGACCTCCTTCAGGACCCGCTCGGCGATCTTCTTGTCGCGGGCGCTGAGCTTCAGCTCGCCCAGGAAGTCCGCGCAGTCGCTGATGGACATCCCGGAGACCTCGGCGATGGACTTGTCCATGATCGTGACCGCGAGGACCAGTGGCTTGAGGCGCGTGCCCTCACAGGTCGGACAGGGCACCTCGCGCATGTAGCCCTCGAAGCGCTCACGGCTGGCGTCGCTCTCCGCCTCGCCGTGCCGGCGCTTCACGAACGGGACGGCGCCCTCGAAGGGCGTGGTGTACACGCGCTCGCGGCCGTACCTGTTCCGGTACCGGACCTCGATCTGCGTCTTGTGGCCGTACAGCAGGGCCTTCCTGGCGCGCTGCGGCAGGCCCGCGAAGGGGATGTCCGTACGGAAGCCGAGCGCGTCCGCCAGCGCGCCGATCAGACGGCCGAAGTAGTCCTTGGTGTGGCCGTGCGACCAGGGGTGGATGGCTCCCTCGTCGAGGGACTTGTCCTCGTCCGGGACGATCAGCTCGGCGTCGACCTCCATGCGCGTACCGATGCCGGAGCACTCGGGACAGGCACCGAAGGGCGAGTTGAAGGAGAAGGAACGGGGCTCCAGCTCCTCGAAGGACAGGTCGTCGTACGGGCAGTACAGATGCTCCGAGTACATGCGCTCGCGCTCGGGATCGTCCTCGGGGAGGTCGACGAAGTCGAGCACGACCATCCCGCCGGCGAGGCCGAGGGCGGTCTCCACGGAGTCGGTGAGGCGGCGCTTGGCGGTGTCCTTCACCGTGAGACGGTCGATGACCACCTCGATGGTGTGCTTCTCCTGCTTCTTCAGCGTGGGCGGGTTGGACAGCTGGATCGTCTCGCCGTCGACCCGCGCGCGGGAGTAGCCCTTGGTCTGGAGGTCGGCGAACAGGTCGACGAACTCTCCCTTGCGCTCGCGCACCAGCGGCGACAGCACCTGGAAGCGGCTGCCCTCCGGCAGCTCCAGCACCTTGTCGACGATGGCCTGCGGCGACTGGCGCGTGATCGGCCGGCTGCACTCGGGGCAGTGCGGCTTGCCGATGCGCGCGAAGAGCAGGCGCAGGTAGTCGTAGACCTCGGTGATGGTGCCGACCGTGGAGCGCGGGTTGCGCGAGGTCGACTTCTGGTCGATGGAGACGGCCGGGGAGAGGCCCTCGATGAAGTCGACGTCCGGCTTGTCCATCTGGCCGAGGAACTGGCGGGCGTACGAGGAGAGGGACTCGACGTAGCGCCGCTGCCCCTCGGCGAAGATGGTGTCGAAGGCCAGCGAGGACTTGCCCGACCCCGACAGGCCCGTGAAGACGATGAGCGAGTCGCGTGGCAGGTCGAGCGAGACATTCTTGAGGTTGTGCTCGCGCGCGCCACGGACGATGAGACGGTCGGCCACGCCGGTCCGCACCTTTCTTGAGAGAAGTGACAGGGGCGGGGCCCCCGTCTTTCTCAGACTAGGGCGAGCCACTGACAACGCCGGTCGGGATTCACCGGTTCACAACAATCCCCGGCCTTCCAGCATGCCCGACGCCACCACCGACCATATAGCACGTGCATTCGATTTCGGGTCGCAGTTCGCCACCTTCACCCGAAGGGGTGGCGGGGCTAGGGTCAGTACCATGATTGATCACGCTCATGACCTGGAGTCTGTACGTGACGCGACCGAGCGGCTGCTCACCGCAGTCGCCGAACTGGACAACGCGTCGGTGACCGAGTCGTCACGTCTGCCCGGCTGGAGCCGCGGCCATGTCCTGGCCCACATCGCCCGCAACGCGGACGCCCTCGTGAACGTCCTCGAGGGCCGTCCCATGTACGCGGACGCGCACGTCCGCGACGCCGACATCGAGCGGGACGCCCCGCGTCCCCTGGACGTCCAGCTCGCGGACGTACGGGAGAGCGCGGCCCGTTTCCAGACGACGGGGGCGGCGCCCGCGGACTGGTCGCGCACGGTGCGGTTGCGCAACGGGGTGGTCGACTCGGCGGCCCGGGTGCCCTTCCGGCGGTGGGTGGAGGTCGAGCTGCACCACGTGGACCTGGGCATCGGCTACGAGCTGGAGGACCTGCCGAAGGAGTTCACCGGGCGGGAGACCGAGTTCCTCGCCGAGCGGTTCACCGGCCGTCCCGACGTGCCGCCGACGCGGCTGACGGACGGCACGCGCGCGTGGCACACGGGCCGGAAGGCCGACGAGCCCGAGGTGACCGTCACCGGCTCCCCCGCGGACCTCCTCGGCTGGCTCGCCGGGCGCCGCGACGGATCCGCGCTGACCGTCGACGGCGGGCCGCTGCCGGCCCTCCCCCCGCTATAGGCTGCCGCCATGACGTACAGCGGAGAGGTGACGGTCGGCGGCCCGGCGGACGTGCACGAGCTCAAGGACCTGATGATCACCAAGATCGCGGTCGGCCCGATGAACAACAACGCCTATCTGCTGCGCTGCCGGGCCACGGACGAGCAGTTGCTGATCGACGCGGCCAATGACGCGGAGGCCCTGCTCGGCATGATCGGTGACGACGGCATCGCGTCCGTCGTCACCACCCATCAGCACGGCGACCACTGGCAGGCGCTCGCCGAGGTCGTGGCGGCCACGCGCGCGCGTACCTACGCCGGCCGGGAGGACGCCGACGGCATCCCCGTACCGACCGACGTCCCCGTCGACGACGGCGACGTCATCCGGGTGGGGAACGTGGAACTCACCGCGCGCCACATGGTCGGACACACGCCCGGCTCGATCGCCCTGGTCTACGACGACCCGCACGGCCACCCCCATGTGTTCACCGGCGACTGCCTCTTCCCCGGCGGTCCTGGTCGGACAACACGTCCGGAAGAGTTCAACTCCCTGATGGACGGCCTGGAAACCAAGCTGTTCGACGTCCTGCCCGACGAGACGTGGATCTACCCCGGCCACGGCAACGACACCACCATCGGCACGGAGCGGCCCCACCTCGCGGAGTGGCGCGCACGAGGCTGGTAACCGTCCAACGACGACCGCCCTCGTCTCGAAACCGAAGCGGGGGCGGTCGCGCGTTCAGACCCGTTCCGCGCTCGGGAGGGTCACGCCCCACGGACGGTGACCTCCAGAGCTCCGTCACCGACGCCGGCAGCAGCGACTGCCAGAGTCGGTGGGACTGTTCCATGGGCTGCGGTCTGCGCGACCGCTTCAAGTTCGACGGCACCGGCTACTACCTGAAGTCCACGGAGGAGATGTACGCCATCGACTCCTCGGACGCCTGGCAGGAAGGCTGCCGCAACACCCTCCTGGTGGCCGAACAGGTCGACACCGAGGACATGTTCGAGGCCAAGAACCTCATGCCGAAGTTCGACATCCCCGAGGGCTTCACCAAGGTCACCTGGTTCAAGGAGGAGGTCCGCCGCGGCATGGAGCGCCGCTTCCCCGGCGGCGACCCCGAGGACCGCCAGAAGCAGGTCGAGTACGAGATGGACGTCATCATCCAGATGGGGTTCCCGGGCTACTTCCTCGTCGCCGCCGACTTCATCATGTGGGCCAAGAACAACGGCATCGCGGTCGGCCCCGGCCGAGGCTCCGCGGCCGGCTCGATCGTCGCGTACGCCATGGGCATCACCGACCTCGACCCGATCCCGCACGGTCTGATCTTCGAGCGGTTCCTCAACCCCGAGCGCGTCTCCATGCCCGATGTCGACATCGACTTCGACGAGCGCAGGCGCGTCGAGGTGATCCGGTACGTGACCGAGAAGTACGGCGCCGACAAGGTCGCCATGATCGGCACCTACGGCAAGATCAAGGCCAAGAACGCGATCAAGGACTCCGCGCGCGTGCTGGGCCACCTGCACGCCTACCGACATCGTGGCTTACCTCAAGCAGTTGCCCATCGTCTCGGACATCACGATGGACACCTCGACGACGAGGTCATCGTCAGTTCGCCTCCAAGGAGAACGAGTTGAACCCCGCGCCGGCGTAGGGGAGTAGGGCTATACGCGCACCAGACGTACCGGGACCCGATCATGCCGACCGTCCCGTCGGTACGTCGTGGTCGCGACGTCATGGCCGGCCCCGGAGTCGGAGTTCACAGCTCGCGGCCTTCACCAACGCCTGCGCGAGCCAGGCCCATCGTGCGCGCCGTCCAGTCGACGTACCGCCACCGGCCCTCTGGCCAGGAGGGCGCACGAGGGTGCGCCCAATCGCAGCACCGTCCGGGGCCCCGCTCCCTGCCGTCCGGAGTACGAGCCCCGGCGGCGAGTGTCCGCCATGCTGTCCTCGTGGCTGAGCGTGTACGCGTGCGTGAGATCGATGACGACGAAGGGCAGCGGCTGCTGCGGATCGTGCGCCGGGGCACCGGGTCGGTGGTGACCTGGCGGCGGGCCCAGATGGTGCTGCTGTCCGCGCAAAGTATGGACGTGAACAAGATCGCTGAGGTGACGTTCACCAGCCCGGACCGGGTCCGCGATGTGATCCACAACTTCAACGCCGATGGCTTCAAGGCGCTCTACCCCAAGTACAAGGGCGGGCGCCCGAAGACCTTCACCCTGCCGGAACGGCGGGAGATCAAGAAGATCGCAAAGTCGAAGCCGGCCGAGCACGGCCTGCCGTTCTCGACCTGGAGCCTGGTCAAGCTGGCCGACTTCCTGGTCGCTGAGGGGGTGGTCGACGACATCAGCCACGAGGGCCTGCGCATCCTGCTCCGCGAGGAAGGCGTCACCTTTCAACGCCTGAAGACCTGGAAGACCTCGAAGGACCCGGACTACGAAGCGAAGAAGGCCCGCGTCGAGCACCTCTACGCCATCGCCGACGGCGAGGTCTTACCCGAGGGCGGCGAGCCCGAAGTCATTTTCTGCATGGACGAGTTCGGCCCGCTCAACCTCCAACCCCACCCCGGACGCCAGTGGGCCGAACGCGGAGGCAAAGGGAAGGATCCCGAGCGTGAGCCCAGGCCGCGCCGCCGGGCCACCTACACCCGCCCGCACGGCGTGCGGCACCTGTTCGCCGCCTACGACCTGGGCAAAGACCAGCTCTACGGCCACATCAAGAAGACCAAGACCCGGTCGAAGTTTCTGGAGTTCTGCCGCTACCTGCGCTCCCTGCACCCGGTCGGGAAGCGCATTGCGATCGTCTGTGACAACTACTCGCCTCATCTGACCACCAAGCGGTGCAGCCGGGTCGCGGACTGGGCCGACGCGAACAACGTCGAGATCGCCTACACCCCGACGAACAGCTCCTGGCTGAACCGGATCGAGGCCCACTTCACGGCCCTGCGTTACTTCGCCCTCGATGGCACTGACCACCCCACGCACAAGGCTCAGGGCAGCATGATCCGCCGCTACATCATCTGGCGGAACAAGCACGCCGCCGACGAACGCCTCCGGAAGGTCGTCACCAGGGCGAACGTGGCCTGAAGGAGCTACTGGCCTTCGTCGCGGCGCAAGTAGGAACGGATGTCGTCACGTCCGTCGAGGGCTCGTCCGTCAACGTCCGACGGGTCGAGCTCGGCCCGGGTCGCCAGACTCTCGGCCAGCACAACCGCTCGATCACTAAGTCGGCCGAACCTGCGGGCCGTGTGTCCCAGGCACAGGCCGGCCAGCCCAAGCAGTTGGCTCCCGGCCGCCGCCCTGGTTCCCACCTCGATACAGCAGTGCTCGATGAACGCGCGATCGTCGTCGTTCAAAGCGATGCCGACCAGCGCGGCTGCTGCCGGGACTTCCAGCGCGCTGTCGTGGAGTGCCCCTTCCACTGCCTCAGCGACGACGTCGTGGGGCAGCGCGGGAGGATTCTCGAACGTGCAGTGGGAGTGCGTCACGCAGGGAGGCTACGCGGCACACCTGGACTCGCAGCGCGAAGCCCTGTCCCCGACGTCAGGGCGAATGGGGCGAAGGTTGTCTGATGCGGCACTAGATCAACCGGAACCACTCCCTGGCGGTCGCCGCTGCGGACCGTGCCGAACCGGGACGGATCGCCGGGGTGTTGCGCTACTTGCGCAGGCCCACCCGCGCGGGCACGGGTACGAGAGCGCCGGGGGTTCAACCTTCGCGTGACCCGGTTCAACCCCCGGCGGCCGCGGCGGGTGTTGTGGCGCGGCGCGTCAGTCGGGGTGTCGGTAAGAGCTCTGTCACCAGCCGCAAACGGCAGGATGCTCACCATGAGTGACGCAGCGGCAACCATCTTCACTGCCATAGCGGGCGGACTGTTCGCCCTCGCAGTGGCATACATCGGCTACAGGGCTGGCCAGCGGCAGACCACCGACCAGGCCACCGTCGAACACGGCCAATGGCTACGCGGGCAACGCCAGCAGGCCTACCTGGCGTTCGTAGACACCTGGGACACCACGGTGGACAGCCTCCAGCGCCTGCAGCAGTCGTGGGAGCCGCGGGTACGTGAGTACCAGCAGGGCGACCGACTCGACGACCCGGCTGAGGAACCAAGCCGTCTGCTGGGAGATGCGCGGCGCGCGGTCCGTAGGGATCTCGAACGTGTGGAGTTGTTGGGCCCTCAGCGGGTCGACGTCGCGGTACGGGCGATGGAGGACGCCTTCCGGGAGATGCGGGACGTGATCGCAGCTCAAATGGCGACCGGCGCGACCTGTCCGCACTGGGATGAGTGGAACCCGGTGACGGTCCGGGCTAACACGGCACGGTTCAACTTCCACGCCGCGGCGATCCGGACGTTGCGGCAGCCGCCGAGCCCGGAGGGGGAGAGTGAGGGCCTGGAGGAGTAATCACCACGGTTTGTGGCTGGTGAAACGGTTCTTACCGGCACCCCCAGTCGTCGGGATCCTCGTCGGGGAGGTCGTCCAGGAGCGCGGCGAGCTCGTCGGTGTCGGCGGTCAGGTCGTCCAGGTCGGGCCAGTTGTCGGCGGCCACGACGTCCAGCAGCTCCGCCAGTTCCTCCGGGTCGACGCCGAAGCGGGCCTCAGCCCACGCGGCGAACGCCTCGTCGGTGTCGGGCAGCAGCCGCCCGGGCGCCTGCATGGGCTTGGACGCCTCCTGACGCGCCGTGGGGACGGCCGGGCGAGCCGTCCGGGCCTTGAAGGTCGTCCAGGGGTGGGAGAGCGGCGAGAGCGGCCTCCAGGCCCTCCGGGCTGCCCTCCTGCTGCCACAGCTCCGCCCCACGCTGCGCCCACTTCCACGCGGTCCACGTCGACACCTTGAAGGCGCGGGCGATGTGCCGCATGGTGGCCTCCCACTCGCGGGCGAGTAGCCCGAGGTAGGCGGCCGGGACAGGACCGGCGGACGCGGCAGGCATGGGCGCCTCCGTGCTCGTGGGTTTCGTCCGGCCCTCAACCAGCGACGTGCGAGGCGGCGCGGTGGCCAGCCTCCTCGGCCCCACCTCCCGGGCCGTCGCGAACAATCTCCGCAGGTTGCGCGAGGCGCGAGGGCTGAGCCTCCGCGCACTCTCGGCCGATCTCAAGCGCCGCGGCCACAACCTCAGCGCCGACGCCCTCAACAAGATCGAGAACGGGCGGACCCCCGAGGCCGGCGCCGAACCGGCGAAGAACGTCCGGCGCATCGACGTCGATGACCTGACCGCCCTCGCGGCGGCACTCGGCGTGAACCCCAACGCCCTGCTGCTCCCCCACCAGGGATCAGGCAGCATCACCCTGACCGGCATGGGGCACGTCGACGCGACGATCGTGTGGGCATGGGCTGAGGGCCGCCGCCCGCTCACCGTTCCCGAAGGTGATGACGGGACTACGAACGCCGACTTCCAGCGCTACGCCCGGCCTCTCGGCATCCGCCGCTACGACCGCTCACCCGCCAGCAGGGCGGCACATTTTGAGGACTCCGGCGGTCGCGGGTACTACCAGCTCCGGGACGGGAAACTGCACGAGGTCAGCACCGGCGAGCCGGTCGAGTTCGACCAGCACGGCAACCACGACGACTGAGCAACCCTCCGGCCTCGGCCGGAACGACGACGTGGCCCCCGGACACCGGGGGCCACGCCCGTACCGATTCGCGCGCTCAGTCGCCCGTCCGCGCCCACTGAAGCTCAATGGTGCTCTGGTCGAACCCGGGCCCCCGCCGCGCCACCGGGTGCACCCGCAACCGAAGGCTCAGCCCGTCCAGGACCCGCCGCTGCTGCGGCACCTCGAGCGCTTGCCACGTCTCCGCCGACCGAGGCCCCACAAGGCCGTCGAAAGCGTCGAGGTCGAAGGCCGGCCGCAGCCGCCGGGCCTCGTTCTGCGCGTCCGTGATCTGCTTCGCCAGCTTCGCCGTGATACGCCGCAACTGCTCACGGGTGATGATCCCGTCTGCGTAGTCGTCCGCCGCCGCCTCCTGGCGCGCTTTCAGCCCCTCCGCCCGCTCCAGGGCCGCCAGGGCCGCCGAGTCGTCTCCGCGGAACACCTCGGCCGCCTCGGGCCGCGACAGCACACCCACAACCACCTGCCCCACGTACCGGTCGAGCGCTTCCTCATTCCGGCCGACGCAGCCTCCCGCGTCGCAGACGTATGTCGGCTGCTTCCTGCCCCGCTTCGCGTTCCCCTTCAGCGCAACCCGGAACACCGACCCGCACGGCCCGCACGTGGCGACCTCGCCCCACGTCAGCAGGTGCTTCCGCGCCCCCGGCAGCTCCCGCACCACGGCCCGCTCCGCGAACAGGTTCCGCAGCTGCGCGTACTGCTCGTCCGTGATGAGCGCCGGCCATGCCGCCTTGTACTCCACACCCTGGTGCACGCGGAGCCCCACGTTCGCCGGCCGCAGCGCGAGCTTCTTCACGCTGGTCTTGTTCCACAGCGACCCGTCCGCGTTCTGCCCGACAGCCCGCCGCTTCAGCTGCATCCCGGCACCGGGCGACGGCACACCACGCTCGTTCAGGTCAGCCGTGATGCCGATGAGACTGCCGCCAGCCAGCAGGCGGGTGACGATCTCTCGGACAATCCCGGCCTGTACCGGGTCCTCGACGTCATGGAATCCGCTCACCTGGCCTCGCGCGTCGTACTCGTACTGCCGCCGCCACCCGTACGCCACGGCGCCGTTCGCCCGGCCCTCCTGGGCGCGCTCCAGGGCGGCCCGAGCCACCCGCTCACTCTTCACCTCGGACTCGGCTGTATCGGACTCGCCGAGGTTGGCGAGCTGCGACCGGTCCGACGCCTTCGCCATGTTGAACAGGCCGCCCGACTCGAACGCGACCCAGCACCCCGCGTGCCGCAAGTCCTCGATCGCCTGCGCGCGCTCAACACGGCGCCGCCACACGCGCGACGGGTGGTAGCCCGCGACGATGACCCGGACCCCGGGTTCGCGGGCGGCCTCGATGGCGTCGGCCATCAGCCGGTCGTACTCGGGGCGTTCCTCGCCCGAGTGGGCGGAGACGTCGTTCTCGATGTACTCGCCGCCGACCTCCCAGCCGTTCTCCTCGGAGAACGTGCGCAGGTCGTTCATCTGCCGGTTGACGCCCCGTCGGCGGTCGCGGGGGTCCTCGGAGATCCGTGCGTACAAGAAGACGAGGGTACGGCGCGGGAGCGTCTTAGTGTTCACGGGAGAGGACCCTAGGGCTTCCCCGGCGGCGTGGGCAACACCCGACCCGAAGGCGTTCGCCAGCCTGATCCACGACGTCGAGACGAAGATCTTCGACGTGCTGCCGGACGAGACCTGGGTCTATCCGGGACACGGCGACGACACCACGCTGGGCGCCGAGCGGCCGCACCTTCCGGAGTGGCACGCGCGCGGGTGGTGAGTTTTCCCCGCACGGGGCGCGCGTTTCCGAACACGCGCCCCGTGTGAATCGTCTGCACGCGCCGGCACCTCGCGCGCGCTCCCCGCACACGTGGTTGCACGGTCAACTGGTGGCAGCCCCGCGCAGGATGACGGCTCCGGCGCGGATGGGCCGCCGGTCCACGATCCCCGCCCTCGACCGGCGGCCCAGGCGAACCCCACGACCCTGTTCACGAGAACGCAACACCCGTTCCCAGAATGCGGACAATTGATGGCGTGACCTGGACAAACAGGGTTTTCGCTGCCACTCTCCCGCCATGCCCCTCGCCCCACGTGTTCTGCGCCGCGCCGTAGCCGGCGCCACCGTAGCCCTCCTCGCGACCGCTGTCGGCTGCGCTCCTCAGCCGGAGGAGAAGGCGGCTTCCACGCCTTCCGGAGCCGGCGCGAACACCTGCGCCAAGGGCAAGCTCGCCACCGAGACCTCCGGCAAGCTGACGATCGCCACCGACTCGCCCGCGTACGAGCCGTGGTTCAAGGACGACAAGCCGTCCGACGGCGAGGGCTTCGAGTCGGCCGTGGCGTACGCCGTCGCGGAGCAGCTCGGTTACGACAAGAGCGCCGTGGTCTGGCAGAGCGTGCCGTTCAACAAGGCTTTCGCGCCGGGCGAGAAGACCTTCGACTTCGACATCAACCAGGTGTCGATCAGCGACGAGCGCAAGAAGGCCGTGGACTTCTCGTCCGGCTACTACGACGTGCGCCAGGCCGTCATCGCCCTGAAGGGCACGAAGGCCGCGAAGGCGACGACCGTCGCGGCCCTCAAGGGCCTCAAGCTGGGCGCCCAGGTCGGCACGACCAGCCTGGACTACATCGACGACGTGGTGAAGCCGACGCAGCAGGCCGCCGTCTACGCCAAGAACGACCAGGCCAAGTCCGCCCTGAAGAACGGCCAGGTCGACGCCATCGTGGTCGACCTGCCCACCGCCTTCTACATCACCGCCGCCGAGGTGACGGACGCCGAGATCGTCGGCCAGTTCGAGAACCAGGGTGCCGCGCCGGAGCAGTTCGGGCTCGTGCTCGACAAGGGCAGCGCGCTCACCTCCTGCGTCAGCGACGCCGTGGACACCCTCCGCAAGAACGGCACGCTGGCGAAGATCGAGCAGCAGTGGCTCTCCGACGCCGTCGACGCCCCGGTGCTCAAGTGACGGTCACGAAGGGCGAGTCCGGCCGGGAGGGCGCGGGCGACAAGGGCGACATGGCCGGGGGCGACAAGGGCGCCCCGGCCGACGGCTATGTCCCCTCGCAGCGGCGACTGGAGCGTGAGCGCTACAAGCGCGCGCGTGCCCGCCGCGCCACGGCGATCGCGGCACTCTCGACCCTGGTCACGGGTGCCGTCCTCTACGTGGTCGTGGTCGGAGCGCCCGGCTGGCCGCGCACCAAGGAGACGTTCTTCGACGGGCAGTACGCGCGCGAGGCCCTCCCCAAGGTCCTCGAAGGACTGTGGCTGAACGTCCGCCTGCTGCTGATCTGCGGCGCCGCCGTGCTGGTCCTCGGCATGCTCATCGCCGTGGCCCGCACCCTGCGCGGCCCGGTGTTCTTTCCCCTGCGGGTGCTGGCGGCGGCGTACACGGACTTCTTCCGCGGTCTGCCGCTGATCATCAACCTGATGATCGTGGTGCTGGGCGTCCCCGCGCTGCGCCTTCAGGGCGTGACCGTCGACCCCGTGCTGCTGGGCGGTACGGCGCTGACGCTGACGTACTCGGCGTACGTCGCCGAGGTGTTCCGCGCCGGCATCGAGTCCGTGCACCCCTCGCAGCGCGCCGCGGCCCGCTCGCTGGGCCTGAACAACCGGCAGGCGCTGCGCTACGTGGTGCTCCCCCAGGCCGTGCGCCGCCAGGTGCCGCCGCTGCTGAACGACCTGGTGTCGCTGCAGAAGGACACCGGCCTGGTGTCGATCGGCGGCGCGATCGATGCCGTACGCGCGGCGGACATCATCGTGGGCCGCAGCCTGAACTACACGCCGTACATCGTCGCGGGACTGGTCTTCGTGGCCCTGACCATCCCGATGACCCGCTTCACGGACTGGGTGACGGCCCGGATGGACCGTCAGCGGGCCCAGGGAGGAACGACATGAGCGACGCTCCGGTGCTGCGGATGGAGTCCGTCCGCAAGACCTTCGGCGGCTCCGTGGTCCTGCGGGACGTCGACCTGGAGGTCGCCCCGCACACGGTGACGGCCCTGATCGGCGCCTCCGGCTCCGGCAAGTCCACGCTGCTGCGCTGCGCCAACCTGCTGGAGGACATCGACGACGGCGCGATCTGGCTGGACGGCGAGGAGATCACCGACCCGCGCGTCGACCAGGACGCGGTGCGGCGCCGGATCGGCGTGGTCTTCCAGGCGTACAACCTGTTCCCGCACATGACGGTGCTGGAGAACATCACGCTGGCCCCGCGCCGCGTGCACCACGTCGCCCGCGCGGAGGCCGAGGAACACGCCAGGGGGCTCCTGGAGCGGCTCGGGCTGGCCGGCAAGGCGGGCGAGTACCCCGACCGCCTCAGTGGCGGTCAGCAGCAGCGCGTGGCGATCGTGCGCGCCCTGGCCGTGCGTCCCCGGCTGCTGCTGCTCGACGAGATCACCGCGGCCCTCGACCCCGAGCTGGTGGGCGAGGTCCTGAACGTCGTCCGCGACCTGAAGGGCGACGGCATGACCATGGTGCTGGCCACCCACGAGATGGGCTTTGCCCGCGAGGTCGCCGACCAGGTCTGTTTTCTGGACGGAGGCGTCGTGTCGGAGCGGGGCACCGCCGAGCAGGTCTTCGGCGACCCGCAGCAGGAGCGCACGCGGCGCTTCCTGCGACGGATCGTGGAGGCAGGCCGCCTCTAGGGGGCGTGGTAAGGGGCTTCCGCCTGGAGGCGGGTGCTTACACGTCGGCCGCTTACCCATCGGCCCCCTTACGCGACGGTCTTCCCCACGCCCGCCAGGGCAGCGACACGCTCCACGCCGAACACGTATCCCTGCACCCCGCAGCCGGCGATGACGCCGTCCGCGCGCAGCGAGACGTACGAGTGGTGCCGGAAGGACTCGCGCTGGTGGATGTTGGAGATGTGGACCTCCAGCACCGGCAGGCCGTCGCAGGTGTTGAGGGCGTCCAGGATCGCGACCGAGGTGTGCGAGTAGGCGCCCGGGTTGATCACGATGCCGCAGTGGTTCAGCCGCGCCTCGTGGATCCAGTCGACCAGTTGCCCCTCGTGGTTGGACTGCCGGAAGTCCACCGTGCCGCCGTGCGCGGCCGCCGCCTTCACGCACATCGCCTCGACGTCGGCGAGCGTGTCGGAACCGTAGATCTCCGGCTGGCGCTGGCCCAGGAGGTTCAGGTTGGGGCCGTTCAGGATCATGATCGGGGCGTTGGCCAGGGTGCGGGGCACGGTTCCTCCGGTCCGTTCGGGGGCGGTCCGCCGAGGACCGCTGCTCGGAACGGTTTATCACGGTGAAACCGCAGGGCAGCAGGACGTACCCTCCCGGCATGACGACACCCGCGTATCCGCCCAAGCCCTCGCCCGGCGACCGCGTTGCCGTCGTCTCGCCCTCCGCGGGCCTGCCCGAGCTCTTCCCACGCCCCTACGAACTGGGCCTGGAGCGGCTGCGCGAGGAGTTCGGCCTCAAGCCGGTCGAGTACCCGACGACGCGCAGGATGGGGGCGACGCCGCAGGAGCGCGCGGACGACATCCACGCCGCGTTCGCCGACCCGGATGTGAAGGCGGTCGTCGCGTCGATCGGGGGCGACGACCAGATCACCGTCCTGCCGCTGCTGGACCGGGAGTTGCTGCGCGCCAACCCGAAGCCGTTCTTCGGGACGAGCGACAACACCAACCTGCTGGCGTTCCTGTACAACGCCGGGGTCGTCGGCTACCACGGCGGGAGCGTGATGTGCGAGCTCGGGCGCCCCGGAGCCATGCACCCGCGGACCGCCGACTCGCTGCGCGCCGCGCTGTTCGCCTCGGGCCCCTACGAGCTGCGGCCGGCCGAGCGCTGGAACGACGTCGACCGCGACTGGGCCGACCCGGCGACCTTCGAGGCGGAGCCGACCAGCCGGCCCGGCGCCGGCTGGAGCTGGGTCAACGCCGACCGCGTGGTGGAGGGCCGCAGTTGGGGTGGCAACCTGGAGATCCTGTCCTGGCTGCTGATGGCCGACCGCGAGATCGCGCGCGACCTGTCGGTGTACGACGGCGGCGTGCTGATCCTGGAGACCTCGGAGGAACTGCCGAGCGCCACGGAGGTCTTCCGCATCCTGCGCAACATGGGCGAGCGCGATCTGCTGCGGCGCTTCCCCGCGCTACTCATGGCGCGCGCCAAGACCTGGTCCTTCGAGCGGCCCAACAGCCCGGAGGAGGGCGCCCGTTACGCCGCCGAGCAGCGCGAGGCCGTGGAGAGCGCGCTGAAGGCGTACGCCCCCGACACCCTGGCCGTCTTCGACGTGGACTTCGGCCACACCGACCCTCAACTCGTCCTCCCCTACGGCGGTACGGTCCGCGTCGACGGTCCCGCGCGGCGCGTGACGGTCACCTATTGAGGCTCTCGGGAGCGCGGTCGCGATCCCACGCGCCCCCGTAACCGGCGGTCACCGTGGGTAGTTGACGCGGCATGCACGACGTACGCACCGTGAAGGCGCCCTCCATGCCACGGCTCGCGGCCGCCTCGCTCGCCGGGACGGCCATCGAGTTCTACGACTTCTTCGTCTACGGGACCGCGGCCGCGCTGGTCCTGGGGCCGCTGTTCTTCCCCACGTTCTCGCCACTGGCGGGGACGCTGGCCGCGTTCGCGACGTTCGGCGTGGGCTTCGTGGCCCGGCCGCTGGGATCGGTGCTGTTCGGGCATGTCGGGGACCGGCGCGGGCGCCGGCCCGTCCTCGTCGTCTCCCTGCTGCTGACCGGCGCCTCGACGGTCGCGGTGGGCTGTGTGCCGACCTACGACACGATCGGGGTGGCCGCTCCCCTGCTGCTGCTCGTCCTGCGTTTCCTCCAGGGGCTGGGGCTCGGTGGGGAGTGGGGCGGTGCGGTGCTGCTGACCGTGGAGCACGCACCGGCCGAGAGGCGCGCGCTGTGGTCGAGCTTTCCGCAGGTCGGGCCCGCGGTGGGCTTCGTGCTCGCCAACGGGGTGGTGCTGGCCCTGTCGGTGACGCTGACCGAGGCGCAGTTCGCGCGGTGGGGATGGCGGGTGCCGTTCTGGGCCGCCGGGGCGCTGGCCGTGCTCGGGTTGTGGCTCAGGTCGTCGCTGCCCGAGAGCCCGCGGTTCCTGGAGATCGACGACCACGCGCGCGTGCCGCTCGCCGAGGTCGTGCGCGACCACTGGCGGCTTGTCCTGCTGACCGCGGGAGCGCTCGCCGTCGGGTACGCGATCTTCTACGCGGTCACGACCTGGTCCCTTGCGTACGCGACGGAGCGGCTCGGGGTGAGCCGTACCGTCATGCTGGCCTGCATCATGGCCGCCGTGGTGGTGAAGGGCGCGCTGACGCCTGTGATGGCGATGCTCGGCGACCGCCTCGGCCGGCGGCCGATGTGCCTGGCCGGATGCGCGGCGGCCGCGCTGTGGATGTTCCCGATGGTCGCGCTGCTCGCGAGCGGTGAGCCGTTGCCGATGTTCCTCGGTTTCCTGGGGGCGCTGGTCGCGTTCGTGACGATGTTCGCGGTGATCGCGGCGTACCTGCCAGAGCTGTACGCGCCACGCGTGCGCTGCACCGGTGCGGCGGTCGGCTACAACCTCGGCGGTGTCCTCGGGGGCGCGCTCACCCCGGTCGTGGCGACGGCCCTCGCGGAGCACTCGGGGCGTGTCCCGTGGGGTGTGGGCGCGTATCTGACGGGGATCGCGCTGCTCAGCCTGGGCTGCTTCGCACTGCTGCCGGAGACGCGGCCGGTGCCGGTGGCCGCCGCGCAGCCTGTCACGGATTGATCGGCAGCTCCAGGTACTCCGCGAACGGCACGCGGTGTACGCCGCCGGCAACGGCGTGGCCCGTCCCGGGAGCACCGTCAGCGAGCTGACCACGATGGTCAGCGCGAGCAGCACCATGTGGTGTGTGGAGCCGAGGACGAGCGGCCCGGAGAGCCGGACGGAGGCCAGGGCGACCGCGGGGAGGGTGAGGCCGATGCCGGCCATCGCGGAGCCGAGCACGAGCTGAGGCTGGTCTGCACCCGGCCGCGGCGGGCGGAGCGCAGCGCGGCGATGGTCTCGGGAGCAGCACGAGCAGGGCGGTGATCACACCGACGACCGCGTGGGGCAGTCCGACGGCCGCCACGCCGGACTCGATCGTGGGCGAGACTCCTTTGGCGAAGCCCAGGTCAGGCCTGCAGAACGACCGCCGGCGCCGGCATGAGGGAGGTCCGCCGGGTCGCGACCGACCTGAGCCGAGCGATCATGCAGCGATCGTCGCAGAGCCGTACGGGCTTCGCGTTCCGGCCCGTACGGCCCCTTCGACCCGTGCTGCCGCCGCTACTTGAACTCGGTGGTGTCCTCGACGTCGCAGTCGGTGAAGGACGGGGTCCGGGTGCACAGCGAGGCCATCCGCTCCGCGAACTTGCCCGTCTCCGGGTCGTCGCTGTTGCGCATGGCCTCCTCGTAGGAGTCGAACTCGATCACCACGAGGTAGCGGTTCGGCCGGCTCCTGTCCTTGAGGACGAGGCGGCGGGTCGGGCCGTCGGGCCGGCCTGCGAGGCGCTGTTCCCCTTCCTCGGCAAGTGCCCGCATCTCGTCGATGCGGTCGGTCTCGAAGTCGACGATCTGGACGAACCGCTGCGGTGCGCTCATGGTGCCTCCACCCGGATCCGGCGCCCCCGTTGGAAACGCCCAGCTCCCAAGGAAGCACCGGGAGCGGTGGTCGGCAATTCGCCGCGCACCGTTCCCGGGGGTGGTTGTTCCTACGTCGTCCGTGGTCAGGCGCCGATGCTGTCCTTCGGAGCGCCTTCGCTCGCTGTCTGCGCCGCTTCGGCCGCCGCCTGCTTCTTCGAGGCGCGCAGGCTGGTGATCGTGGTGACGATCAGGACGGAGCAGATGACGCCGAGCGAGACCGGGATGCCGATCTCGGGGACATGGACCCCGGACTCGTGCAGCGCGTGCAGCACCAGCTTCACGCCGATGAAGCCCAGGATGACCGACAGGCCATAGCTGAGGTGGACCAGCTTCTTCAGCAGGCCGCCGATGAGGAAGTACAGCTGCCGCAGGCCCATCAGCGCGAACGCGTTGGCCGTGAACACGATGTACGGGTCCTGCGTCAGGCCGAAGATCGCGGGGATCGAGTCGAGCGCGAACAGCACGTCGGTCGTACCGATCGCGAGCATCACGACCAGCATCGGGGTCATCACCCGCTTGCCGTTCTGCTCGATCCACAGCTTCGTTCCGTGATAGCGGTCGGCGACGCCGAACCTGCGCTCGGCGGCCTTGAGCAGCTTGTTCTCCTCGAACTCCTCGTCCTCCTCGTCGGACCGGGCCTCCTGGATGAGCTTCCAGGCGGTCCAGATCAGGAAGGCGCCGAAGATGTAGAACACCCACGCGAAGCTGGCGAGGATCGCGGCGCCCGCGGCGATGAAGATCGCCCGCAGGACCAGGGCTATGAGGACACCGACGAGCAGGACCCGCTGCTGGTACTGCGACGGGACCGCGAACTTGCCCATGATCAGGACGAAGACGAAGAGGTTGTCTACGCTCAGCGACTTCTCGGTGATGAAGCCCGCGAAGAACTCGCCGGCGGGCTCGCCGCCGCCGAAGATCAGCAGACCGAGCCCGAAGAGCCCGGCCAGGGCGATCCAGACGACGGTCCAGATCCCGGCTTCCTTGATCGACACGTCGTGCGGCTTGCGGCCGATGAAGAAGTCGACCGCGATGAGGGCCGCCAGGCCCACGATGGTCAGGACCCACAGGGTCAGGGAAACATCCACTGCGCCTCCGGCAGTACGTAACGGCAGGTAATCAGCGTCGTCGCGCTGCCGGAGGTCTCTTCCACCCAGGATGGGCCGACGCCCCGGGATCAGGCCTGATCCGTATTGACGGGTACGCCGCAGCAGGGAGTACTCCCCTCCGTAGGGAAAACAGTACCCCAACCACCAAGAAAAGGTAAAGCAATCGGCAAAAGAAATGCCAAGTTCCCAGGTCAAAGCTCTTTACGAGTACTTGGTGCGCGCCATCGCCACCTGGGCGAGAACCTGCTGGAGCACCTGGCTGCCGGGCGGCACGAGGGCCGGTTCGTACGTCCAGGCGTGCCCCACCCAGGGGTCGGCGAGGTGGTCCTCGGGCACCGGGGTCAGCCGCAGCAGCCCACGCCACAGCGGATCCAGCAACGGACCGTAACCGTCGGCGTCCTCCCGGTCGGCGACCATCATCAGGTGGACGCCGACGGCGGGGCCCTCGTCCGCGAGGTAGCGCAGCTGGGTAACGGCACGGTCGTCGAAACCGTGCGGGAAGTCATGGACGACCAGAAGCTGCTGGGCGGTGTCGAAGCCGGGCGGGAGCGAGTCGGCGGCGCCGCCGCGCACCGCCATCTGCACCAGGTCGACGCGCTCGGTGAGCCGGCCCAGGAGCGCCGCGACGCCTGCCGCGCCGGCCGCGGGCGGCGACGCGAGCACCCCGCTCTGCACCAGCGGTGCCAGTTCCCGGGCGGCCGAACCGGCCGGGTCGATGACGTGCACGGTGAACTCGCCCGCCGGATGCACCGCCAGCAGCCTGGCGGTGTGCGCCACCGCCGACTCCATGGCGAGGCGCCGCAGTTCGTGGGAGTCGGCGAACGAGCCGTCGAAAGCGGCCGACGCCCCGCTGTCGATCCACAGGCCGCGTTCCAGCGGGAGTCGCACCAGCATCGGGATGCGCAGTGGGTCGCTCTCGGGCAGATGGAGGTCGCCCAGGCGCAGCGCCATGGGCATCTCCATGGGCACGCGGTAGGCCTGCCAGACGGGGTTGTCCCAGCGCGCGTACGCGGCGGGCAGCGCCGGTTCGACGACGTCGGCCTCGGCACCGAGCTGGACGAGATCCCGGTCCAGGGCCTCCCGGGCCTGGTCGACGAGCTGGGCATGCCTGGCTTGCGCCGCCTCGCGGGCGGCGTCGCCCTGACCGCCGATCCTGCTGCGCGGGTCGGACAGGACCTGGTCGAGCTCCTTCTCCATCCGCGCGTCGGCGAAGTCGACGGCGCTGCGGTAGGCGGCCATGGTGCGGGCAAGGTCCTCGAACATGCCCCAGACCTGGTTGTAGAGCCGCTCCTCCATGGACCAGCCGGTCGCGTCACCCGCGACGGGCTGGGCGGGCTGCCCGGGCATGCCCGGGGGCGCGGTGGGCGGGGGCGGGGGCGGGGCCGCGTTCTGCCGGCGCGGGTGACTGTAGTTGACCGGGCCGCCGGTGGTGGGTGCCGGCGGCGGCGTCGGCTGGGTGGCCGCGGGGTCCGACGGCGTGATCCCCGCCGGGTAGCCGGTTCCCGAGGGGCTCTGCGGGTCCTGGGTCGGCCCGTACGGGCCGGTGGCGCCCTGAGTGCCCTGCGGGCCGTACGGCGAGCCGCTCTGGTCCGGGCCGAGCGCTGACGCGGCCGCCTGCCGGGAGCGGTCGCCGTCGGTCGTACGCGGCGGAGCAGACACCGAGCGGGCCAGGCCCTGGGCGACGGCGTCGTTGATACCGGCCGCGAGCCGGTGCGCCTGCGGCAGGCCCTGGTCGGTGAGGAGTTCGGCGAGGCCGCCCGCGTAGCCCTGGCCGACGGCGCGCACCTTCCAGGCGTCCTGCCGCCGGTACAGCTCCAGGGCGACGACCGCCGACTCCGCGTCCAGGCCGGTGATGGTGTAGGTGGCGACCTCGGTGCCGTCGAGGCCGGTGACCGCGACGAACGGGGCCGCGACGGAACCGAAGCTGTCCGGCCCCCCGACGCCAGCGGGCAACGCGAGCAGGACGTCGACCCGGTGCACGGCCGCCGGCATGGCGTCCAGGTCCACCGCCAGGCGGTGGTCCGCGGCCGCCTGCCGGGAGACCTCCAGGCCGGGCAGCGTGGGTACGCCCGGGTGGGCCACCCATTCGACGCCGCGGACCTTGCCGTTCTCGTCGCCGAGCGTGGCCGCCGCCACGACCGGCCGGCCGGCCGAGATCCGGATCTCGAGCCGGACCTGGGAGAGCGGGTGGTTCTGCCCCCGCACCAGCTCGGCCGTCATCGCCTGTCGTCCCCCTGCGTCGCGTGTGGTGTTGTCGGGTGCCGCTCGCCGCGCTACAGCGCCGGCAGGATCGCGGGCATCAGGTCCTGGAAGGTGCGGCCGTTGGCCGGCGTGCCCAGTGCCGTCATGTTCCAGCCCCCGCCCACGCGGTGCACCTTCGCCATGATCTGGGCCGTGTAGGCGCCGCCGCCCGCGAGCGTGTAGCGCGCGAGCTCCTGGCCGTTGGTCTCGTCGACCAGACGGCAGAAGGCGTTCTGCACTTCCTGGAACGTCTGCCCGGTGAAGGAGTTGACGGTGAAGATGATCTGGTCGATGTGGACCGGCACACGCGCGAGGTCGACGAGGATCGCCTCGTCGTCGCCGCCCTGGCCGACACCGCCGACGAGGTTGTCACCGGTGTGACGGACGGAGCCGTCGTCGCTCACCAGGTGCCGGAAGAAGACGACGTCGACCGGCTGCTTGTCCGCGAACAGAACGGCGGAGGCGTCAAGGTCGATCTCCCGGGTCCGGGAGCCGAACAGGCCGCGCCGCGGGGCCGCCTGCCAGCCGAGACCCATGCGCACCGCGGTCAGGCTGCCCCCGTCGTTCTTCTGCAGACTGATGGCCTGACCCTTGGTCATGTTGACGGTCACGCGCTGATTCCCCTCTCGGACTGTCCCCTGTTGCCGCGGACCCCGCGGTTGACGGAAACCCTACGCAAGGGCACTGACAGTGCCGTACCCAGGCCCGCACTTTGTGTCGTTCTTGCAACACAGCGCGTGCGTGGCCCGGGCACCGCGGCCGCACGTCCGTCAGGCCAGACCCGCCTCCCTCATCTGACGCAGTTCCTTCTTCATCTCGGAGACCTCGTCGCGGATCCGGGCGGCGACCTCGAACTGGAGGTCCGCAGCGGCGGCCCGCATGCGCTCTGTCATTTCCTCGATCTGCTCGGCGAGTTCGGCCGCGGGACGGTCGGTCGGCACCGTCTCCTTGGCCTTGCCCTTGGCCGTCTTGGCCTTCGCGCCCTTGGCCGCCCTGTCGCCGAGGGAGGGCACCGGAGCCTTGGTGCCCCGCCCGTCCTTCTTCGCGCGATAGCCCGAGCCGAGCAACTGCTCCGTGTCGACCTCCTCACGGGAGATCTGGGCGACGATGTCGTTGATCTTCTTGCGGAGCGGCTGCGGGTCGATGCCCATCGCCGTGTTGTAGGCGACCTGCTTCTCCCGGCGGCGGTTGGTCTCCTCGATGGCCCGCTCCATACCCGGGGTGATCTTGTCTGCGTACATGTGCACCTGACCGGAGACGTTGCGCGCCGCGCGGCCGATGGTCTGGATCAGCGAGGTGCCGGAGCGCAGGAAGCCCTCCTTGTCGGCGTCGAGGATCGCCACCAGGGACACCTCGGGCAGGTCGAGGCCCTCCCGCAGGAGGTTGATGCCGACCAGGACGTCGAACTCGCCGGCGCGCAGCTCACGCAGCAGCTCGATACGGCGCAGCGTGTCGACGTCACTGTGCAGATAGCGCACCTGGATGCCGAGTTCCAGGAAGTAGTCCGTGAGGTCCTCGGCCATCTTCTTGGTGAGCGTGGTGACCAGGACGCGCTCGTCCTTCTCCACCCGCGTGCGGATCTCGTGCACCAAGTCGTCGATCTGGCCCTCGGTGGGCTTGACGACGACCTCCGGGTCGATGAGGCCGGTGGGGCGGATGATCTGCTCGACGACCCCGTCCCCGCGCGAGAGCTCGTACTTGCCGGGCGTCGCCGACAGGTAGACGGTCTGGCCGATGCGCTCCTGGAACTCCTCCCACTTCAGCGGGCGGTTGTCGAGGGCGGAGGGCAGCCGGAAGCCGTGGTCGACCAGGGTGCGCTTGCGGGAGGCGTCGCCCTCGTACATGGCGCCGATCTGCGGGACGGTGACATGGGATTCGTCGATGACGAGCAGGAAGTCGTCCGGGAAGTAGTCGAGCAGGGTGTTCGGCGGGGAGCCGGGCGAACGGCCGTCGAAGTGCATCGAGTAGTTCTCCACGCCGGAGCAGGAGCCGATCTGGCGGAGCATCTCCAGGTCGTAGGTGGTGCGCATCCGCAGCCGCTGGGCCTCCAGGAGCTTGCCCTGCTTCTCCAGCTCGGCCAGGCGCTCGCCCAGCTCCTTCTCGATGTCGTTGGCCGCCCGCTCCAGGCGCTCGGGGCCCGCGACGTAGTGGGAGGCCGGGAAGACGTACAACTGCTGGTCGTCGCTGATGATCTCGCCTGTGAGCGGGTGCAGAGTGGACAGGGCCTCGATCTCGTCGCCGAACATCTCGATACGGACGGCGAGCTCCTCGTAGACCGGGAAGATCTCGATGGTGTCGCCGCGCACCCGGAAGGTGCCGCGGGTGAAGGCCAGGTCGTTGCGCGTGTACTGGATGTCGACGAAGCGGCGCAGCAGCTGGTCCCGGTCGAGTTCGTCGCCCACTCTCAGGGGGACCATCCGGTCCACGTACTCCTGCGGAGTACCGAGACCGTAGATGCAGGAGACCGAGGCGACCACGACGACGTCGCGGCGGGTGAGCAGCGAGTTGGTCGCGGAGTGGCGCAGGCGCTCGACCTCCTCGTTGATCGAGGAGTCCTTCTCGATGTAGGTGTCCGACTGCGGGACGTACGCCTCGGGCTGGTAGTAGTCGTAGTACGAGACGAAGTATTCGACCGCGTTGTTCGGCAGCAGTTCGCGGAACTCGTTCGCCAGCTGGGCGGCCAGGGTCTTGTTCGGTGCCATCACCAGGGTCGGGCGCTGGAGCTTCTCGATCATCCACGCGGTGGTCGCGGACTTTCCGGTGCCGGTCGCGCCCAGCAGGACGACATCCTTCTCACCTGCCTCGATGCGCTTGGCCAGCTCGGCGATGGCCGCCGGCTGGTCGCCGCTGGGCTGGTAGGGGCTGACGACCTCGAAAGGCGCCACCGTGCGTTCGATCTGGGAAACGGGCCGCATGCCATCCACCGTACGACCCCTCACTGACAACGGGGTCCGATCAGGGGTTTGGCCGAAGCGGGCACCGAGGTTGCTCGGGTGGGGGACTCAGCGGTTCTGCGGGGTGCGGGACCCGCGGTGCGCCACCTTCCGCCGGCCGCGGAGCTGGGAGCGGCGCGACGGGTGTGTGGCCGGCAGATGCGCCGGGACGCCGGGTTTGTGCTCGGCGGGGGTCCAGTCGGGCTTGCCCATGACCATCAGCGGATCGAACATCACCACGACGCCCGCGAGGCAGAGGAAGGCCAGGGGCCCGATCAGCATCGGCGCGAGGAGGGCGGCGGCCGAGTCGCCCGTGGCCGGAGCCTCGGTGGTGTGCAGATGGACGCTCAGGGCGGCCATGCCGGTGTAGTGCATGCCGGCGACGGCCAGCCCCATGACGAGGCCGGCGCCGACGCTCCACAGGAAGCCCCTGACCTGCCCCGCGGCCCACAGGGCGGCGGTGGCGGCGACCATGGCTATGGCGACGGAGCAGGCCACGGTGAACGTGTTGTACTCGAAGTTGCCGTTGAAGCGCATCCCGGCCATGCCCAGGTAGTGCATCGTCGCGATGCCCAGGCCGGTGACAGTGCCCCCGGTGAACAGTGCGGTCCCGGACGCACCCTTGTAGCCGACTATGAAGATCCCGACGCCCACCATGAGGATGGCGACGCCCAGGCTCGCGTAGGTCGTCGGTTTGTCGTAGTGGATCGGGGCGCCTTCGACCGTGAAGCCGATCATCGCGATGAAGTGCATGGTCCAGATGCCCGAGCCGATCGCCGCCGCGCCGAGGGCGAGCCAGCCGGGACGCCAGGAGTGGGCGACGAGCCGGGCTCTGGTGGCGCAGCGCAGACCGAGGGCACCGCCGAGGCAGGCCATGAGGTAGGCCACCAGCGGTGTGACGAGTCCGTAGCTGAAACCGTCGACCGTGCCTTGCATGCGCGGTTGCCCTTCGCCCTGTTGGTGGATTTTCCGAACGCGCCCCTCCCAGGACCGCTCAGCGCGGCCAAAGGCTGAGAGAGAGTATGACCCCCACCGGAATGGTCGAACGATTTTCCGGAAAAGAAACACGCCCTTGCCCCACATGTGCGGCACCAGTGAGCGGCCTCGGGCGTCTCCTTTCGTTCTGCGGCCGTCCTGCACTCCCCCGACGCTCCCTCACCGTTGACCCTCTGCTGCCAGAGGTGAGCTGTACGCGATCACCCCGGCGCGAGGGGTACGCATGCACGCGCGCGCAGCTGCCGCCAGAGCCACCGCCGCGGTCCTGGGCACCGTCGCCCTCCCGCTCCCCGTCCACGACGCCCGGGCAGACATCGCCGCACGGCCCTCGTTGATCGCGCACCGGGGAGCCTCCGCCTACGCCCCCCGAGAACACCCTGGACGCCGTCGGCGACGCCGCCTCGCTGGGCATCCTCTGGGTGGAGAACGACGTCCAGCGCACCAAGGACGGCGAGCTCGTAGTGATCCACGACGACAGTCTCCGCCGTACGACCGACGCCGAGGAGGTGTTTCCCGGGTGTGCTCCCTGGAAGGTGAAGGACTTCACCGCGGCCGAGATCGCACGGCTCGACGCGGGCAGCTGGTTCGATGCCTCGTACGCGGGCGCGCACGTCGCACGCCTCCCTCTCCGGGGGATACGTCTCCGCCGTGCACGCGCTCACCGGACCGCACGGCAGGCCGATGGAGGCGTTTGCCTGGACCGTCGAGGACGCCTCGACCGCTCGGCCCGTCGCCGGCTACGGCGTCGACGGCGTCATCAGGCACAAGCCCGACGTGGTGCGGCGGGCCTTGCCGGTACTGAGTACCAGTACTGACGTGTGCGGGCACTGACGTCCGGCGGTCCCGGGGCGTTGTCAGTGGCAGCCCGTACGGTGGGCGCATGGACAGCCATGGGCAGTACGAGCAGCAGGTCGTGTGGACCGTCGTCGGCACCGACATCGGTCCGCTGTTGCTGGCCGCGACCGGCGAGGGTCTGCTCAACGTCGTGTTTCACGCCACCGACGCGGTGCGCGACAAGGCGCTCGACCGGCTGGCCGGCCGATTGGGCACGGAGCCCGTCGAGGCACCCGACTCGCCTCTGCTGGCCGAGGTCATACGGCAGGTCGAGGCCTACTTCGCGGGTGAGCGGCGCGACTTCGAGCTGCCATTGGACTGGTCGCTGATCGCGGGTTTCAACCGACAGGTGCTGCGCGAACTCGCCTCGGGCGTCCCGTACGGGGCGGTCGTCGGCTATGGCGATCTGGCCAAGCGGGTCGGGCAGCCGGGGGCGGCCCAGGCGGTGGGGGTGGCGATGGGTTCCAATCCCCTGCCGGTGGTGGTGCCCTGCCACCGGGTCGTGGAGAGCGACGGCGGCATCGGCGGGTTCGGCGGCGGCCTGGAGACAAAGCGGAAGCTGCTCGCTCTGGAAGGGGTCCTGCCCGAACCGCTGTTCTGAGGGCCGTTCCGAGGCGTTCTGAGGTCTGGGCGAGGCGGACGGCAGGGGGAGACTGCGCCGGTGACCACACTCGTCACGCATCCGTACGCCCGCGCCACGATACGGCGCAGGCCGTGACCGCCGTCGAGCGTGCCGCCGCGGCGCCCGTCGACACCGATCTTCTGCTCTTCGCCCGGAACGGAATCGGGAAGGGAAAGGGAAAGGGGAAGAGAGACAGGACCGAGACGGCCGGCCAGAGCGCGGCGGGTCTGTCTCAGTCGTAGTGCCGTGCCTCGATGACGTTGCCGTCCGGGTCGCGGAAGTAGAAGCTGCGCGTGGCCTCGCCGCGGGCGCCGAAGGAGCCGTGCGAGACGTCCGAGACGGGGACGGCGCCCTCCTGAAGGCGGGCGCGGAGGGCGTCGAAGTCGCCCTGGGGCAGGGCGAGGCAGACGTGGTTCACGGGGTGTCCCGCGCTGTCGGCGGCGCCGGGCAGCATCTTCATGCGCTCCGCCATCGACAACGGCATGAGGTCGAGGATGGCCTCCTCGTTGACGCGTACGGAGGGAAAGGGTTCCTTGCCGGCGGCGAACTCGGGGAGCCGGACGGGCTCCAGTCCGACGGCCTTCCCGTAGAAGTCGGCGGCGGCGATCGGGTCACGTACCCAGAGGACGACGTGGTCGAGACGTGTCGTGTTGTCCGTCATGCGTCCCAGGCTGGTGTCGTCCCCCACAGGCCGCAAGGGTTTGACCGGACGCGCCGCCCGCCAGAGATGAGGGGAAAGGCGATGGACAGGAGGCGGGCGCGTGGTGCTGGTGGTGTCGCAAGAGGTGCGGGACGCGGTCGACGCGCGTCGACCCGTGGTTGCCCTGGAGTCCACGATCATCTCGCACGGGCTGCCCCGCCCGCGCAACTTGGAGGTGGCGCTGGAGCTGGAGGCGGTCGTACGCGCGCAGGGCGCCGTGCCGGCGACGATCGCGGTGCTGGACGGGCGGCCCCACGTGGGCCTGGACAAGGAGCAACTGGAGCGGGTCGCCAACGAGGACGGGTTCCGCAAGCTGGGCCATCGCGACCTGCCGCTCGCGGTGGCGTCCCGGGCGAGCGGGGCGACCACGGTGTCGGCGACGGCGCTGCTGGCGACGCTGGCGGGTGTGCGGGTGTTCGCGACGGGCGGGCTCGGCGGGGTGCATCGGGAGTGGACGGTCACCCAGGACGAGTCGGCCGACCTGGGGCTGCTGGCGAGTACACGGATCACGGTGGTGTGCGCGGGGGTGAAGTCGATCCTGGACGTACCGGCGACCCTGCAGCGGCTGGAGACTCTGGGCGTCGCCGTCGCCGGGTACGGCACCGACCGGTTCCCCGGGTTCTACCTGTCCGACTCGGGTCAACCCGTGGACTGGACGCTGGAGACCCCGCGGCAGGTGGCCGAGGTGATGCGGGCTCAGGACGCGCTCGGGTTGCCGGAGTCGGCGTTGATCGTCGCCAACCCGGTTCCCGAGGAGGAGCAGCTGGATCCCGAGCTGCACACGCGTGTGCTCGCCGACGCACTGCACGCGTGCGAGGAGGCGGGCGTCACCGGCCAGGGTGTCACGCCGTTTCTGCTCGACTACCTGGTCCGGCACACCGACGGGGCGTCTCTGAGCGCCAATCTGGCGGCGGTGCGCGGCAACGTGCGGCTGGCGGCGCGGATCGCGGCGGCGTGGGCCGAGGTGTGACCGGGCGACCGGGCGGGGCGGACCGCGGTCCTGGCGGCCCGGTTCGGGAGCCTGGGTCTGGTGCGGGGCCGCGGTCCGGTTCCGCTGCGGATTCCGAACCTGCTTCGGATCCAGGGAGTGGGGCGCTGCTGGTCGTCGGGGACGTCGTGACGGACGTCGTCGCCCGGCATCGGGGGCCGCTGGCCTCCGGGACGGACACGGCCTCGGTGATCCGGATCCTGCCGGGCGGCGCGGGCGCCAACGTGGCGTGCTGGGCGGCGCACTGGGGGTGTGCGGACGTACGGCTTCTCGGCCGGGTGGGCGCGGAGTCGGCGGCCTGGCACGAGCGGGAGCTGACCACCTGTGGGGTGCGGCCCCGGCTCGTCGTCGACCCACAGGCGTCCACGGGGACGGTGATCTGCCTGGTCGACACGGGTGCCGCGGCCGAGCGGACGTTCCTCACCGACAGCGGCGCGTCCCTGCGGCTCGCCCCCGAGGACTGGTCGGAGGCCCTTCTGGACGGCGTCGGCCGCCTGCACCTGTCGGGATACCTGCTGTTCTCGGAGACGGGTCGGGCCCTGGTGCGTACGGCGTTGGCGTCGGCACGCGCGCGTCGGGTGCCGGTAAGCCTTGATCCGGCGTCGGCGGGCTTCCTGATGGAACTGGGTGTCGGCCGCTTCCTGCCCCTCGTCGAGGGGGTGGACGTGCTGCTGCCCAGCCGTGACGAGGCCTGTCTGCTCACCGGGCTGCTCGACGGGGCGGCCGCGGCGGCCGAGCTGAGCCGTCATGTCCCGCTGGTGGTGGCCAAGCAGGGGGCGGACGGTGCGCTGGTGGCCCGCGACGGCGCTGTGCTCGCCCGTGTCCCCTCCGCTCCGGCGGCCCCCCGGGACACCACGGGCGCCGGCGACGCCTTCACGGGAGCGTTCCTCGCCGCGCTGCTGGCGGGCGCCGACGCCGATGCCGCGGCGGCAGAGGGGTGCCGAGCGGGAGCCCGGGCGGTACGACAAGTGGGCGGCAGACCACCCGCACCGCACGACGGAACGACGCCGACGCCGGACCCGGCCCGCACCGGCTGAGAACGCCTGGACGTGGGGGTTCCGACGCGGAGAAATCGGGCCGGAGTGGCCGTCGGCCGGGCTTCTACTCCTTTCGCCCCCATGCCGAGATCAGCGGTGCCGTGGCCAGGTCCATGCCGCCCGCGGCGACGTTCGCCAGGTGCCGGTCGATGTCCTCGTCGGTCGCGAGGCCTTCCCTGACGAGCTCGCCGCGGATCTGCCGTACCGTCGCGGACTCCAGGACAGCACAGGCAACTGAGGTGACGGGGAAGTAGGCGTCGGCCTCGACTCGGCGCAGCCCGGCCTCGCGGAGCAGACGCGGGAGCTTCCGACCGTAGGAGAGGTCGGCGCCCCGGCCGGCGAGGAGCTGGCGGAAGCCGTGCCGCAGACGGTTCGCGAGCTGCTGTTCGGGGCCGTGCTCGTCGGGGCACAGCAGGGGCTGCAGGGCTGGGTCGGCGTCCTCGATCAGGAGCCGCCCGCCGGGGCGCAGGGCGCTGACCATCGAGCGCATCGCCCGCTCCCGGTCCGGCACATGGACCAGGACGAGCCGGGCGTGCACCAGGTCGAATCCCTCCATCGGAGGCTCCTCGGCGCCGAGGTCGTGGACGCGCACCTCGACCGGCGGGCGGGCGGCCGACGCCAGCCGGGAGGTGTCGATGTCGGTCGCGAGGACCTTGCCCGTCGGACCGACCTTCTTCGCCAGCCAGGACACCACGGAGGTGCCGCCGGCACCGACCTCCCAGCAGCGCCAGCCGGGTCCGATCCCCAGCCCTTCGAGGTGGCGGAACGTCGTGGCGTCGAAGAGGGCGGCGAAGGCGTCGAAGCGTTCCCCAGCCTCGGGCTGCCGGTTGTCGAGGAGGTACCCGTCGGATCGCGTCATGCGGCGATCATCCCAGTTGTCCCGCGTGCCGGAGGTGGTCGACGCGGCCGGGATCAGGAGCGCGGAAGCCGGGAACCCGAAGCGGGAAAGGCCGCCCGTCGGTCTCGTGACCAGTCCGAAGTCCCGTCGTCCACAGGCGGGAACAAAACGGAACCGGCCCTTTCCACAGGCTTACCCACGGCATACACGGGCCTGGCAGACTGGCCCGCCAGGGCGCAGGAATGCGGCGCGAGGAGATCCACGCAAGGAGTCCCAGATGACCATGGCAGGGAATCTGCGGAAGGTCACCGGCCTCGGAAGGGTCGGCGGCCTGCGCAGGGTGGCGCGGTTGGCCCGGCGGCGCGCGCGGGTCGACCTGAGTCACCCCGCGCGATCCCCGCTGGGTTCCTCGGTGGTGAACTGCGTGACGTACCGGGACGGCGTCCGGGCCCCGCGCGGCGGCGATCTGGTCGACACCGTGGAGCGGGTGCGCAAGAGCGGTCACGGTTTCGTGTGGCTCGGCCTGCACGAGCCGACGAACGAGGAGTTCGCGGGTATCGCCGAGCTCTTCGACCTGCACCCGCTGGCGGTCGAGGACGCCGTGGAGGCGCATCAGCGGCCGAAGGTCGAGCGGTACGGCGAGACATTGTTCGCGGTGTTCAAGACGGTCTGCTACGTCGAACACGAGGAACTCACGGCAACGAGCGAGGTGGTCGACACCGGCGAGATCATGGTGTTCGTCGGCCCGGACTTCGTGATCACGGTGCGGCACGGCCGGCACGGCTCGCTCGGCCCGCTGCGCGAGGGGCTGGAGTCCGATCCGGGACAGCTCGGCAAGGGGCCGTCGGCGGTGCTGCACGCGATCGCGGACCACGTGGTCGACGACTACCTCAACGTCATCGACGCCGTGCAGGAGGACATCGACCAGGTCGAGACGGACGTGTTCGCGGAGAACGGCGCGCGCGCGGACCCGGGGCGCATCTACCAGCTCAAGCGTGAACTCCTCGAGCTGAAGCGGGCGGTGGTACCGCTGGGGCGTCCTCTTCTGGACCTCGCGGACCGGCCGGTCCGGGTGATCGATCCGGAGATACAGGCCTACTTCCGGGACGTCTCCGACCACTTGCTGCGGGCCACGGAGCAGATCGCGTCCTTCGACGAGCTGCTCAACTCGATCCTGCAGGCGCATCTGGCGCAGGTCACGGTCGCGCAGAACGAGGACATGCGGAAGATCACGGCCTGGGCCGCGGTGATCGCCGTGCCGACGATGGTCTGCGGGGTGTACGGCATGAACTTCGACCACATGCCGGAACTGCACTGGAGGTTCGGCTACCCCTTGGTGATCGGCGTGATATCCGTCGCCTGCTGGGTCCTGTACCGCGGTTTCCGGCGCAACGGCTGGCTCTGAGCGACCTGTCCCATCGGGGCTACCGCCGCGGCCGCCCCCGTCAGTGCCGGGCGGGTCCGGTTCTGGCGTAGACGCTTTCGGCCCAGCCGGCGATCTGGTCCTCGGTCAGGTGCCGGGCGAGGTCGGCCTCGCTGATCATGCCCACCAGGCGCTTGTTCTCGATGACGGGCAGCCGGCGGATCTGGTGGTCCCGCATCTCCTGGAGCACCTCGCCGACGTCGGCTCCCGCGTCGATCCAGCGCGGCGTGCCCTGGGCCATCTCCCCGGCGGTGACCTTGGCGGGGTCGTGTCCCATGGCCACGCAGCCGACGACGATGTCCCGGTCGGTGAGGATGCCGCAGAGCCGCTCGTTCTCGTCGCTGATGGGCAGCGCTCCCACGTTCAGCTCGCGCATCAGCTGGGCGGCGCGGTCGAGGGTCTCGTGGGCGGGGATCCACTGGACACCCTGGTGCATGATGTCTCCGGCGGTGGTCATGGAGTACCTCCCGGTGCCGGACGGCCGGCGCGGCGCGGGCGGCACCGCTGGTCCCGGCGCCTACATTCTCGCCGCGCCACCATGCGCCCGCACCCGGAACTCCTCAGGCCGAGAAGCCCAGAACCCTCTGCGGGACGACGCGGATGATCAGGCGGACCTCATCGTCCTTCTCGGCGGGCGGGTCGATGCCGAGGTACTTGTGCGAGAGCTCGTGCGGGAGCCGCTTGTCCGGGTCCGGGAGGAGCTCGGCGGTGCCGCGGATCTCGACCGAGGTGTACGGGTTGGCCAGGTCGAAGACCGAGAGGCTGATACGGGCGTCACGACGGAGGTTGCGCACCTTCTGGCGTCCGTCGGTGGAGGAGAAGAGGACGGTGTCGCCCTCGCGTTTGATCCAGACCACCGAGTTCTGCGGGGCCCCGTCGGGGCCGAGGGTGGCGACGGAGGCGAAGTTCCGGCCGTCGAGGAGAGCACGAACGGAGTCAGTCAAGGAGACCGAGGGGACGGAGGAGACAGAGGGGACGGAGGGGACGGAGGGGACGGAGGAAGTGGAGGACGAGCTGGACGAGGTAGAGGCGGCAGAGGCGGTGGAGGGGACGGAAGTGCTTGCGGGGAGCGCCATGACGCCAGGCTACTTACATGCACGTGCATTTAAAAGTGTCTGGCGATGCCAGATTCAGCCACCCCAGGCCGGATGGCGAGGGTCGTCCGCGCGGACGAGGACGTCGGCCGTGGCAGCCGGATCCGTCTCCTGGGCGTAGCGCTCGAAGGCGGGCAGCGTCCAGTGGTCGGCTTCGGGGGTGCGCCGGCGCAGGGCCGCCGGGGAGAGGAGGACGTGGACGGTCAGGTCGAAGGGGAACCAGTGTCGCAACAGGAGGGGACCGTGCAGCAACAGGAGCCCACCGGGCGGGAGTTGGACGTACGAGCTGCGGGTGACGCGGTCGGTGACGGGGTCCCGCAGATCGGGCAGGATCCGCCCGTCGCCGTCGGGTTCGAGGGGATCGAACACCTCGCGCCACAGGGCGCCGGTGTCGAACCAGCCGTCGTAGTAGGCCTCCACGTCGTGATGCCCGTACTCCAGGCGGAGGGAGGCGGGGCGCAGGAAGCCGTGCGTGTCCACGACACGGGACGGGCGTCCACGGGTGCGCAGGGCCTCGGCGACGCGCTCTGCGAGGTCTCCGGGACGGGCCGCCGGGGCGCCGTCGAAGGCGATGCGTGGCCAGGGACCGCCGCCGTCCCGCTTCAGGTCGAGCAGCCGCTCGGCGAGAAGGTCTCCGAGCCGTTCCCAGGTGATCGCTTCGAGTCGCACACGGCCCATGATGCGTCAGTCGCCGACCCGGACGCCTCGACCTCGCGGGACCTGCGCACCGCGAGCAGCTTGGGCAGATGGGCTTCGCACCAGGCGCGGGCCGCCCCGAGGAGGGCAATCGGAGAGCGACCCGACTGCGGACGGCGAGCGGCAACGGCAACGGCAACGGCAACGGCAACGGCAACGGCTGAACGAGATCGAGGCGCCGACGCTGCACCGTACACAGGTGTCGGTGTACACCGCGTGCACCCGGCGAACAGGAGGGAGGACATGGGAGGTTGAGCAGGTGCCACCGCGCCCACCAGGGGGAATGAAGCCCCCATGGCACGCGCACCCCTCACCGCTCCCGCTCCCCGTACCGGGCTTCTCGTCGTCCAGCCGCTTCGGCGGAAGCACTGCGCCGGGTGTCGTCGCGGGCCGCTGCCAATGCTGGTCCTGGAGGACGCCGCGCCGCGCTGCCTCGACTGCGCCGATCTGGGGCACCTGGTCTTCCTGCCGCGTGGTGACACGGCGCTGACGCGCAGGTCGCGGGAGGAGAGCGGGCTGTCGGCGGTGGTGGTCCGGTTCAACCGGCGCAAGGGGCGGTACGAGCGGCAGGGCGTCCTTGTCGAGGAGGCGGCGCTCACGCGGGCCGAGGAGCGGTGCCTGGCGGACGCCGAGGCGCGGCGACGGCGCCGAGTGCGGGACGCTCGGCTGCGGGCGGCGCAGGACGAACGGTTCGCGGAGGCCTTCGCGGCGGAGATCCTGCGGTTGTTTCCGGGCTGCCCGGGAGACCGGGCGCATGGGATCGCGGCACACGCTTCGCTGCGGGGCAGTGGCCGAGTGGGGCGCAGCGCCGCCGGGCGGGCGCTGTCCGAGGGAGCGGTCGTCTCCGCGGTGGTGGCGTCCGTACGGCATCTGGACACGCCGTACGACCGGCTGCTGATGAGCGGCGTGCCACGACACGAGGCACGCCTGCGGATCGCGACGGAGGTGGAGGGACGGCTGCGGGAGTGGCGGGCGGGGAGGGTGGGGCGGGGGGAGGGGGGAGGAGCCCCCACCCCCTAGAGGCCACTCCCAGGCACCCGGGCCCCTCCAGGCCCAGGCGCCTCCAGGCCCAGGCGCCTCCAGGCCAAGGCGCCTCCCGCGACACCGATACTCCTGGACGTCCACGCATGTCATCGTGCGTTTAGGCCATGGTCACCGATCATGAACGGGGTTTCACTTGAGGTGACGGACGGTACCGGGCAAGATCTCCGCTCGACGGGTGGGAGTTGACGTTGTCATGATCGATGGGCCGTATCTGGTGCTCGCGATGCTGGGCGCTCTGACGACGGGGCTGATGGCCGGGGTCTTCTGTGCCTTCTCGGTCCTGGTGATGCGGGGGCTCGCCGCGCTGCCGCCCGCGCAGGGCGTCGCGGCGATGAACGCGATCAACTCCTCGGCGATGACACCGGCGTTCATGGTCCTGTTCCTCGGCTCCGCGGCGCTGTGCGCGGTGATCGCCGTGGTGACGTTCGTGCTGTTGCCGGACAGCGGAACGGTTCACCTGCTGCTGGGCAGCGGGCTGTATCTGTGCGGCGTGTTCGGGGTGACCGTGATGGCGAACGTGCCCCGCAACGAGGCGCTGATGAAGCTGGAGCCGGGTACGCCGGAGGCTGTCGCGTACTGGCCGACCTACGTGCGTGAGTGGACGAGGTGGAACCACGTGCGCGCGGTCGCGTCCGCGGCCTCGGCCGTCGTGTACGTGCTGGCCCTGGTCTGACCGGACACCCCGGGACCGGACCCTCGCCGGAAACGGGCCACCCTCCTGAGGACCGGACACCCTCCGGAGGACCGGATACCCGCCGGGGACCCGAAACCCGCCGGGGAAGCCCCCTTTCCCGAGAAAGGCCCCGAGGGAAAGCGCTGTCCCCCCACTCTGCATGGGTGGCCGACGGGACGTATCGTGGCCGAAAGAGTGCCGCCCGATGACGCTCGGCCTGTCGCACGCGTACGCGAGGAAGACGCCCATGGCCGATCCCAAGGGATTCATGACCACACCCCGCCAGGACTGGCCCCGTCGGCCGGTCGAGGAGCGGGTCCGGGACTGGGACGAGGTGTACGTCCCCGGGGCGCTGCTGCCCATCGTCAGCAAGCAGGCCGACCGCTGCATGGACTGCGGCATACCGTTCTGCCACGACGCCTGTCCGCTCGGCAATCTGATCCCCGAGTGGAACGACTTGGTGTCGCGGGAGGACTGGCGGGCGGCGAGCGACCGGCTGCACGCGACGAACAACTTCCCCGAGTTCACCGGCCGGTTGTGTCCGGCGCCGTGCGAGGCCGGGTGCGTCCTCGCCATCAACCAGCCGGCCGTCACCATCAAGAACGTCGAGGTCGCCATCGCAGACCGGGCCTGGGCCGACGGTTTCACGCCCCCGAGTCCGCCGGACCGGCTGTCCGGGAAGACGGTGGCGGTGATCGGTTCCGGGCCCACCGGGCTGGCGGCGGCACAGCAGTTGACCCGGGCTGGGCACACGGTCGCCGTCTACGAGAAGGACGACCGGATCGGCGGGCTGATGCGGTACGGCATCCCCGCGTTCAAGATGGAGAAGCACCATCTGGAGCGGCGGATCGAGCAGATGCGGGCGGAAGGCACCAAATTCCGTACGTCGACCACCGTGGGGCGGGACGTCATGGCCGCGGACCTACGGGCGCGCTACGACGCCGTGGTGATCGCCACCGGGGCGACCGAGTGGCGCGAACTACACGTTCCGGGGCGGGAGTTGACAGGAATCCAGCAGGCGATGGAGTACCTGCCGCTGGCCAACCGGGTGTGCGAGGGGGATCTGGAGACGTCCCCGATGTCCGCCGCCGGGAAGCACGTCGTCATCGTCGGCGGTGGCGACACGGGGGCGGACTGTCTGGGCACGGCGGTGCGTGAGGGTGCGGCGTCCGTGACCCAGTTGGACATCTACGCGCAGCCCGGCGCGGACCGTGACGAGGACGCCGACCCCTGGCCGACGTATCCGAAGATCTACCGGCTCTCGGCGGCGCACGAGGAGGCGCGCGATCTGGAGTCCGCGCCGGCGGCGGACGCGGACGCGCGGCTGTTCGCGGCGTCCACGCTCCGCTTCACCGGCGACGAGAGCGGGCACGTACGGTCGCTGCACCTCGTCGAGGTCGACGCCCGGCGCAGGCCGGTGGAAGGCACCGCACGGGCGCTCCCCGCCGACCTCGTGCTGCTTGCCCTCGGTTTCTCGGGGCCTGACCGGGAGGACGGGCTCGTCGAGCAGCTCGGGCTGTCGCTGGCGCCGCGCGGCACGATCGCGCGGGACGGCGACTTCGCGACGAACGTCCCCGGCGTGTTCGCCGCGGGGGACGCGGCGCGCGGCCAGTCGCTGATCGTGTGGGCCATCGCGGAGGGGCGGGCGGTGGCGGAGGCCGTGGACCGTCATCTGACGGGGAGTTCACGGCTCCCGGCCCCGATCGGACCGTACGACCGGCCGATGAGCGTCTAGGACACGCCGGGGGCGGATCGTTTCAGCGGCGCTCGTCACCTTCAGCGCACACTCGCTGCGTTCAGCGACGCTCGTCACCTTCAGCGGCACACTCGCCACCTTCAGCAACGCTCGACACCTTCAGCGGCACACTCGCCACCTTCAGCAACGCTCGACACCTTCAGCGGCACACTCGCTGCCTTCAGCAACGCTCGACACCTTCAGCGGCACACTCGCTGCCTTCAGCGACGCTCGCCCACGTCACCGGCGCTCGTCCGTCCCCGCCGCCTTCCCTGTCGCCAGGGCCACCCGGTTCCAGGTGTTGATCGTGCAGATCAGGGCCAACACCTGGGCCAGCTCCCGCTCCTCGAAGCGGGCTGCGGCCTCGGCGTGGACGTCGTCCGGGACGCCTCCGTCGGCCACCAGCGTGACCGCTTCCGTCAGGGCCAGGGCCGCCTGTTCCTTCTCGGTGAAGAAGTGACGGGCCTCGCGCCAGACCGCGACCATGTGCAGCCGGTCCTCGCTCTCGCCGGCCTTGCGGGCGTCGTTGGTGTGCATATGCAGGCAGTACGCGCAGTGGTTGAGGTGTGAGGCGCGGATCTGGATCAGCTCGACGAGTGCCGGGTCGAGGCCCTCGCGGGCGGCGGCGTCGAAGCCGATGAGGGCGCGGAACGCCTTGGGGGCGGACTTCCCGAAGTCGAGGCGAGTCGTCGCGGCCGCCGTCGCCACCCCCGGATGCGTACCCGCATCCACACCCGCACCCGCACCTGCACCCGCACCAGTCGTGTTCGTCGTCGTGTTCGCCGGTTTCGTCGTCATGTCCATCAACCTACGGGCCGGAAAGACCCTCTGTAGGGTGCATTTTCATGGTGAATTCGTGGGTCAATCATGCGGAGCGGATCGGTGCCGACCTGCACCTGGAGCCGGCCGGGCCGGGCGGGCGGCGAGCCGCTCTCATCCGGGCGCTGCGAGAGGCGGTGCGCAGCGGGCGGCTCGCTCCGGGAACCAGGCTGCCGCCGTACCGTTCACTCGCCGCCGACCTCGGCGTCGCCCGCAACACGGTGGCCGACGCGTACGCGGAACTCGTCGCCGAGGGCTGGCTGACCGCCCGGCAGGGGTCCGGCACCCGGGTCGCCGACCGGGCCGAGCCCCTGCGACACGCCGAGCGGGTGCCCGTCGAGGCACCTCCACGCGCGCGTGGTCCCCTGCACGACCTGCGGCAGGGCACTCCGGACGCGTCGTCGTTCCCGCGTGCGGCCTGGCTCGCCTCCTACCGTCGGGCCCTCCAGCAGGCGCCCAACGAGGTGTTCGGGCCCGGTGACCCCGCCGGCCGACGGGAACTGCGCGAGGCCCTGGCCGAGTACCTGGCACGCGCGCGTGGCGTGCGCACCGAGCCTGGGCGCATCGTGATCTGCTCGGGCTTCGCCCACGCGCTGCGCCTCCTGTTCGCGCCGGGCGGCGGGGTGCTGCGCGGTCCACTGGCCGTGGAGGCGTACGGGCTGGACTTTCACCGGGGGCTGCTGGCGTCGGCGGGCGTGCGGACGACTCCCCTGCCCCTGGACGCGGACGGGGCGCGCGTCGACCGCCTGGGGCGCGAGCGGGCCGTCCTCCTCACGCCCGCGCACCAGTTTCCGACCGGCGGTCCGCTGCACGCGAGCCGCCGGACCGCCGCGATCGACTGGGCACGCGCGCGTGGCGGGGTGGTCATCGAGGACGACTACGACGGGGAGTTCCGCTACGACCGCAAGCCCGTCGGCGCGGTCCAGGGACTCGATCCCGAGCGGGTGATCTACATCGGCTCGGTCAGCAAGAGTCTGTCGCCCGCGTTGCGCCTCGGGTGGATGGTGCTGCCCGAGCGGTATGTCGCCGGTGTCCTGGCCGCCAAGGGCGAACGGGAGGCCTGGGCGAGCGTCCTGGACCAGCTGGGTCTGGCCGACCTCATCGTGTCCGGGGGGTACGACCGTCACGTGCGGCGCATGCGGCAGCGCTACCGGGGCCGTCGGGACCGGCTGGTCGAGGCGCTCGCCACGCGGGCGCCGCACGTCGAGGTCACCGGGGTCGCGGCCGGGCTGCACGCGGTGCTGCGGCTGCCGTCCGGCACCGAGCCGTCCACGGTGAAGGCGGCCGCCTGGCAGGGCGTGGCCCTGGACGGCCTGGCGGCGTTCCGGCATCCGGCGACGGACATGGCGCCGTCGGACGGCCTCGTCGTCGGGTACGCGACCCCGCCGGAGCATGCCTACGGGGCGGCGCTGGACGCGTTGTGCCGGGTGTTGCCGCCGAACGCGCAACGGAGTCCTGCCTCCGAATGAGGCGTGGCTCGCGGACTACGGGGATCGGAGCGGCGGCGGGATCATCGGAACAGGAGGTGTGCTGTTGTCGCGTCCGGCTGCGGACCGGCGGCGGCTCGCCCCATCCTTCGTTCCGCCGTCAGGCGCGGGGCGCCCCGCGCGCGTCCCCCTGTTGGCGGTCGGTCCTGAAGGGTGTTGGATGACGGCGCTCGACGAACGTCACGGAGAAGGCGCCCGCGGCGGGGAAGACCCGAGGGTCGAGGTCGCCCTCGGCCTGGTCGAGGCCGCCGGCCCTGATCGCAGCCCTGATCGCAGCCCTGATCGCAGCCCTCATCGCGGCCCTGATCGCGGCCCCGACCCGGGCCCTGCCCCCGGCACGACCGACGTGGCGCCGGCGGAGCCCGGCGCCGAGTTCGTCGGGCTGACGGGCCCAAGGCCGCGAACCTCGCGCGCGGCCCGTGCCGGACTGCCGGTGCTCCCCGGTTTCGTGATCCCGCACCGCGGGGGCGGCGACACGGCGGCCCTGCGGCGTGCCTGGGACGAGCTCGCGGAAGGCGGTTCCCGCCCCTTCGTCGTACGGTCCTCGTCCCAGCCGGAGGAGACCGAGGCCTCGTCGCCGACGGGCCGGTTCGCCTCCGTGCTCGATGTGCGCGGCCGCGGACTCCTCCGGGGAGAAGTCGGCGGTGGCGTGGGTCATCATCAGGTGGCTGCCGGAGGAGAGTTCGGCGAGCAGTCGGCCGACCAGCTCGTGCGCGCCGTCCTCGTCGGAGACGAAGTGCGGCAGCGCGACCGGTGACAGGGCCACCGGCCGACTGAAGTCCAGGATCTTCCCGGCCCCCTCGACGATGGCAGCCGGGTCGCGGACGTCCGCCTGGAGGTACTCCAGATGGCGGCCGGGTCGCGGGCGTCCGCCTGGAGGCACTCCGTGACGCCCTGCGGCATGCTGCGCAGCAGGGCGGCCGCGTGCGCCAGGACGATCGGGTCGTTGTCGCAGTAGACCACCCGGGCGTCGGGGGCGATCCGCTGGGCGACCCGGTGCAGGTTGGGCCCGGTCGGGATGCCCGTGCCGATGTCCGGGAACTGCCGTACGCCGTTGTTGGCCGGCCTGGGGGTCCCCCAGGCGTTCAGCACTGGGGGAGGGTGGAGCGGTGCATGAAGGCGCGGTTGACTCGTGCCATCACCGGCACGCGCGGGTCGAGGGCGAGCATCTGCCGGCCCCCTCCCCCACTGCCTCAAGGGCGTGGGCGGTACCCCCACTCATCCGCCAGGTGGTTGTCCTTGCCCCGAGGTACCAGTCGTACATCCGCGCGGGTTGGGGCTTGCTGGTGTCGATCTCGACGGCGCCGGTGGGGTCCTGCCCGGTCATGAGGCACTCCGTAAGCATGTGACGCGAATAGTGATCAAGTCAGTACCAAGAACAAGGAAGTCGAGCGACGGCGGACACAGAAAAAGCAGCACTCAGGTCGGTTCAGGACAGCAGGAAGTCCGCCTCCCCCGCCTTGGCTCCCTCGATGAAGGCCGTCATCTCGTCGGAGGTGTAGATCAGCGCGGGCCCGTCGGGATCGGTGGACTGCCGGACGGCGATCCGGCCGTCCGCGAGCTTCATCGCCTCCAGGCAGTTGCCTCCGTTGCCGCCGCTCCACGGCTTGTGCCAGCCCTCGCTGCCCAGTTCCCGGGCGGGCATGCCGTTGTAGATCCGCTGAGCGCGGACCCGCGGCCTGGACTGGGTCTTGATGCGATCCATTCACAACTCCTTGCGGAGATCCCGGAGGATCTCCTTCGTGCGATGTGCTGTAGCGGCCTGCGCCGCCATGCGGTCCATGACCTCGAGATGGGTCGCCACCTCGGTGCGCGCGTCGAGGTAGACGGCGCCGGTCAGGTACTCGCTGTAGACCATGTCCGGAAGCTCCGGCATGGCGAATCGGAACAGCACGAAGGGCCCGTACGTGCCCGGATGCGGCCCGTTCGCGAACGGGGCGACCTGTAGCGTCACGTTGGGCAGCTTCGCGGCCTCGAGCAGTTTGTCGATCTGCGCGCGCATCACCTCCGGGCCGCCGACCGGGCGGCGCAGCACCGTCTCGTCCATCACCACCCACAATCGGGGCGCGTCCTGACGGGTGAGCAGATCCTGGCGTTGTATGCGCAGGTCGACGAGTCGCTCGATGTCCTCCGGCCGGGTCTGGCCGATGGCGCCGGACTTCAGGACACCGCGCGCGTAGTCCACGGTCTGGAGCAGGCCGGGGATGAAGTGGGGCTCGTACTGGCGGATCAGGGCGGCGGCGCCCTCGAGGCTGACGTGCATCGAGAACCAGCCCGGCAGGACATCGTGGAACCGCTGCCACCAGCCCGGCTTGTTGGCCTCCTCGGCCAGTTGGACGAAGCCCTCGGCCTCCTCGTCGGTGACGCCGTAGGCCTTCAACAGCAGTTGGAGGTACGGGATCTTGAGGCCGACCTCGGCCATCTCCATACGGCGGACGGTGGCAGGCGCGACGCGCAGGATGCGGGCGGCTTCCTCGCGCTTGAGCCCGGCGCGTTCCCGCAGGTCCAACAGGCGCCGACCGAGGACGACCTGTCCGACCGTCGGCGCGGACCGCGGTTCGCTCACGCTCCACCTCCACGAAGAACCCGGCCGGCGCGGGGGCTTACGCGCGCCCCGACCCGGCCGGTCACGAAAAGAATCCCGACAGCCCTACGGCGCCAGTCGAAGACCTACTCGAAGGTCTGTACGGATGCGTACGGATCTCCGCTGATCCCAATTGGCGCCGTTCAACGTGCTGTTGCGAGCAGTGTGCCACGGCCCTTCACTGCGTCACACGGCACTCTGCATTTTTCAGAGTGACACTTGCCAAGTGTTCACGGCGGGGCGATAGTGGCAAGCGTGATTCCGTCCGCGCCCTTAGGAACAGACGCCGCCGCAGGCCGCCCCCAGGGTCTCGGTGCCAGCGCGGGAGCAGGCCCCGACCAGGCCGCTGCCGAGCGCCGGTTCCGATTCGAACTGGCCGCCCATCCGGGTTCCCCCGCCCAGGCCAGACGCCTGACGAGGGCCCGGCTGACCGGCTGGTCGGTGTGCGAGGACACCTGCGACTCCGCCGCCCTGGTCATATCCGAGCTGGTCACGAACGCGATCGTGCACACCGCCAGCGACGTCGTCGTCTGCGAGCTGCACGACGGCGACGACCTGGTCCGCATAGCCGTGCGGGACGAGGGGTGCGCGCCGGGTGAGCCCCACCCCTCTCCGCAGCGTCCCGAGGAGGAGCACGGGAGGGGACTGCTCCTCGTCGAGGCCCTCTGTCACGCCTGGGGTGCCCATGAGCACGGGCCCGGCCTGCTGGTCTGGGCCGACCTGCCCCGTAAGGCCGACGCGCACCGCGACCCCGCCGAGCCGCGCAACAGCCCTTGCCTCGTCCTCGACGAGCCGCGCCACGCCGACCTCGGCGACCTCCTCGACACCCTGGACGAGTTCCACGACGCTCCCGGCGAGCCGCACACCGTCCCCGACGGCCCCCGCAACGACCTCGGCTGGGGCGCCCGTCCGAAGCCGGGTCCGGCCGACGGCTCGGGTGACGAGGACGAGTCCGCGGAACAGCACCACCGGGGAGCGACCGGCCCGACGGCCGTAAGACGACCGCACCCCGTGCCCGTGGCCGCCCCCGCAGCACCGGTCATACCCGCACCCGACGGCCCGGCTCGCCGCGTGGACCCGCAGTGGCACCGCGCCCCCGAGCACGGCGGGCTCGACGGCCGCGACGGCCGGCCACGGACATCCGGCCGCTCCGCCGACGTCCTCCCGCTTCCGCTTCCGCTCGAACACGGCCGTGAGCGGGGACGAATATGAGCACCGTGCCCGGTAGGGCTCCGGTGCTGACCCTCGACACCCTCGTACGCCTGAAGCGCGGGCCGGCCGGCGCCTCCGCACCCGAACCCGTGCACCGGCTGACCGTGCCCGACGGCATGACGGCCCCCCTGGGCTGCGACGCCATCTCCGTCCCGGCCCATCTCGGCCCGCTGCTCATGCCGCGCCTGCCGCGCATGGGCTGCGTCTACGCCGACGAGGCGCACTGGTGGTGGCTGGTCCCCTCCGACTCCGACTACGCCCTGGAATGGCCCGCCCCCGCGCGCTACGCCACGGGCGCGATCCTCCCGGACTCCCCGCGTCTCCCCGGCCTCATCCACCGACCGGACGGCACGCTTCCGTACACCCCGCCGATCCCTCTCTACCTGGCCCTGTGCCGCCTCACGGGCACCGCACCCATCTGGTCCCGGCCGATCAGCGCATAGCCTCCTGCTTCCGCCCGGCGGTCGAGGCGGTCCGGGCACCGTCCCCGACGCCCGGCCCGGCGCACGCCCGCGCGTCCCGGCTTCCCCGTCCCGCGCCCTGCCCTCACACGGCTCGTCCCGCGATAGTGGCCGTCGTCCACGAGCGCATGGGGAGGCCGACGGTGGGGCAGGCGCGGAAGGCGGGGCCGACGGGGCAGGCGGAGGAAACGGAACAGACGGAGAAGGCCGAAAAGGCCGAAAAGGCCGAGAAAGCGGAGCAGGCCGAGCAGGCCGAGCAGGCGCCGAAACCGCAGGGTCCCGACGAGCGTGACGTGTCCGAGTCGGAGCGCCTGCTGTTCGGAGGGCCGCTCCGCTACGACATGGGCTGGAACCAGCACAAGGACGCCTTCCTGGAGCTGAACTTCCGCGCCATGATCACCCGGCTGCCCTCCCTGCTCGCCGCCAGTCTCCGGCTGGCCCGCCAGGCCGACCCGCGCGCCGCCCGGATCGTGCTGTTCGCGGAGGTGGGCCGGGGCGTGACGCAGGCGGTGAGCCTCCTCGCGGTGAACACCGTGCTGGGCCGGCTGATCACCGGCGGCCCGATCGAGGACCGGCTGCGCGGCGCCGTCCCCGCGCTGGCCGCCATGGCCGTCGTCCTGCTTGTCGCAGTGGTGCTGCGGGCCGCGTCGACGTACGCCACCGGACGTCTGGAGCCCAAGGTGGAGCGGGTGGCGACCGAGCTGTACCTGGAGCGGGCGGCCGCCGTGGAGCTCGCCGCGATCGAGGACCACGCCTTCCACAAGCTGCTGGACACCGCGCAGTACGGTGCCCGGTCCAGCCGTTACATGATCAGTCACGGCACGCGCGTGGTGAACGCGATGATCTCGCTGGCCGCGGCGGCCGGCGTGCTGACCGTGCTGCACCCGCTCCTGCTGCCGCTGCTGGTGACGATGACGCTGCCCAGCGCCTGGAGCGCCCTGACGAACGCCCGGCGCCGCTACGAGTCGTTCCACACCTGGGTGCAGCACGCGCGCGCGGGTCATCTGATCGCCGGTCTCCTCACCGAGCCGGCGGCCGCGCCCGAGATCCGCGTCCACGGGGTCGGGCCCTTCCTGCTGCGGCACTTCCGCGCGATGTCGGAGACAGCGGAGGCGGAGCAGGCCCGGCTGGCGCGGCTCGCGGCCCGCACCGGCCTGATCGCGGCGACCTGGACGGGCCTCGCGACACTGGCGACCTACGCCACACTCGGCGCCCTGCTGCTCACCGGGACGATGGCGCTGGCGGTGGCGGGAACGGCCGTGATCGCGATCCGCAGCGGCTCCGCGAGCCTGAACACCCTCGTCCTGGAGGTCAACCAGTTGCACGAGGAGGCCCTGTTCGTGGGCGACCTGCAACGCCTGTACGTCGAGGCGGCCGAACGGGCGATCCCGGTGGGCGGCGCGGCCCTGCCGGAGGATCCGCGCGAAATCCGCTTCGAGAACGTCACGTTCGGCTACCCGGGGGAGTCGGCGCGCCCCGCCCTCGACGACGTCAGCCTCTCCCTCCCTCTCGGCCGGATCATCGCGCTCGTCGGCGAGAACGGCTCCGGCAAGACGACCCTGGTGAAGCTGCTGGCCGGGCTGTACAAGCCGGACCGCGGGCGGATCCTGTGGGACGACGTGGACGCGGCGGGCGCGGACCGGCACCAACTGGCCGAGCGCGTCGCGATGGTGGCGCAGGACTTCAAGCGGTGGCCGTTCACGGCCCGGGTCAACGTCGCCATCGGCCGCAGCGCCGCGCCGCTCACCGAGGAGCGGCTGGCCGCGTCGGTCGCCGAGGCGGGCGCCCAGGAGGTGGTCGCGGATCTGCCGCGCGGTCTGGACACGCTGCTGGCCCGGCACTTCAGCGGCGGGCACGAGCTGTCCGGCGGCCAGTGGCAGCGCCTCGGCATCGCACGGGCGGCCTATCGGCGCGGGCGCATCCTGATCGTGGACGAGCCGACGGCGGCGCTGGACGCCCGGGCGGAGCTGGAGGTCTTCGAGAAGATCCGCGCGCTGGCCGGCAGCGGCCAGACGGTCGTCCTGATCACCCATCGGCTGGCGTCGGTCCGGCACGCGGACCTGGTGCACGTCCTGGACCAGGGCCGACTGGTGGAGTCCGGCACCCCGGACGAGCTGCTGGCGGGCGGGGGCGTCTACGCCGAGCTGTACGCGCTTCAGGCCGAGCAGTTCACGGCGCGGGTGCCCGTGCCCGCCCCGTCACAGGCGGGCTGAGGGCTCACCGCGCGGCGTCGCCGCCCCGGACGACCACCAGGAACGTGTCCGTGGCGAGGTCCATGACGACCTCGGCGGGCAGCCCCTCCATGCGCCGTGCGTGCGCGAACTCCTCCGCCGGCCAGGACCCGCGCGGCCCACCCGCGGGAAAGCGTTCGAGCACGGTTCGCCCGTTCACCATCTCGCACCTCCGATAGCGTCGTACTTGTAGGAGTTAACGCTCATCGGACGCCGAACGGCTCGCCCAGTTGCGGTACTGAGACGTAGTTGACACGGGTTCGGCGCGGACTGTGAGGATCCGGTCACTTTCCGAACATCTCGGACACCGCCCGTGTCAACAGGCGCACAAGTGGTGATCAGACGTCGCACTCGTCGTGATACCGGACGTGTGCGCTGCCCGGGGGCGTCCCGAGGTCCGACGCCCGCCCCTTGGGTTCCTCCCGCTCCTCCTGCCGCCCCAGGGCCGTCGGGTCGAGCAGGGCTGGTGGCCGAACCGAGGCCGTCGAGACCGCACTCGTACGACGAGTAGGTGTGGCCACGAGACGATCTCCGGAAGCTCCGGCTGCGCCATGGCTGTCCCTCCTGGGCAACGGTCCGTTCGAGGGGGGGGTGACCGGTGGGCGGGGCGGAGCTCGTCGCCGCGCGGCGGAAATCCTTCGCGACGGCTCAGGTGTCGTACTCCTGGATGCGTCCGCCGTGGCTGTGGTCGAGGAGCGCGGGCATCCGCCGGTCCAGCTCCCGTACGACCTCCGGCACGTCGATCGTCAGCAGCTCGCGATCCCGCATCAGGACGCGGCCGTCGACGATCGTGGTGCGGACGTCAAAGGAGCGGGCGCTGTGCACCAGGGTCGCGGCGAGGTCGTGGACGGGCTGGGTGTGCGGCCCGGTGAGGTCGACGAGGCGGCGGCGCTGCGCGCGCTCGCCGACGACCTGCCGGCCGGTGACGGCCGCGAGCGGGACGTGGCGGTGCTGGGCGACCTCAACGACGAGGCGCGGGCGGCGACCACACAGATCCTGCTCGGCCCGCCCGGCTCGGAGATCGGCACGCCCGCCTTCGAGGCCCCCGACCAGGGCGACGCGGCCCGCCTGTGGGACGTGGCCCCGCTGATCCCGGCCGACCGGCGCTGCTCACGGATCAACTCCGGCCGCCGCGAACTGATCGACCACATCCTGACCGGCCACCACCTGATCCACCGCCTGACAACAGCGGGAACGGGAACGGGGGCGGGTCCGCAGGAGGAGCGGCTCCCCTCAGTGGGCGCGAACCCGTCGACGCGCAGAAACGAACCGGCCTCGGACCACGCACCGGTATGGGTGCGGATCGGCTGACAGGCAGGGTCGGGGCCGGGGCCGCAGCCAGGGCGGGCGCTACACCGCTATCGGTAGGCGCGGTGTGGTGGGTGGGAGGCCTGCTCGTTCTCTTCGGGTGGCGAGTTCGTCGAGGAGTTCGGTGAGTCGTTCCCGGTGGCGGGAGGTGAGTCGTCCGGTGTCGTCGAGGTGGACGGCGCAGGCGGTGGTGGTGTCGACGAGGCGTTCGAGGAGGGCGGCGACCTCGTCGGTGCCCTCGGTGTGCCGGGCGAGGGCGGGCAGTTCGTGGGCGGCGAGGGCGATGGCGGTGCGGGCCTCGGCGAGGGTGCGGTAGGCCTCGCGGCGCAGGGTCCAGCGGGCGGCACGGTCGTCGGAGCCGTCGAGGACGTGCGTGAGGTAGGCGTGCGCGGCGCCGGTGGCCGTGGCGAGCCGGGCGCGCACCTGGCCGCCGCTCTCCCCCGGCATCGGCAGGTGTCCGACGATCAGTACGATCGCGCAGGCCAGCAGGGTTTCCGCGATCCGGCTGACGGAGGCCTGGGGCTCCCCGCCGACCATGACCAGGGACAGCACGAGGACGGTGGCGACGGCCGTCTGGGCGGCGAAGTGCCGGGTGGAGACGGGTATCAGCGCGCCGCAGAGGGCGACCAGCGCCACGAGCCCCTCCGGGCGGGGCAGCACGGCGGCGAACCCGGCGAAGAGCAGCGCCCCGAGCACGGTCCCCGCGGCCCGGCACAGCACCCGGGACACCAGCGGCCCGAGGTCGGGTTTGACCAGGAAGACGGCGGTGGCGGGCAGCCAGTACCAGTGCGTGTGCTGCCCGTACCAGTGGGAGTGGTGCAGGGCCTGCGCGATGGCGGCGCTGGTCCCGAAGGAGAGGCCGACCCGCAGCCCGTACTCGCGCCCGCCCGCCCCGAAGGCGGCGCGCAGCAGGTCGCGGGCGCCGCGCCGACGGGTGTGCAGGTCGCCTCCGCCGCCCTGGTCGAAGGCGTCGGCGGCGTGCAGCAGGGCGTCGTCGAGGGCGCGCAGCGCGGGAGCGGACCGGGAGGGCGCGGGCAGCGGCCCGGTGTGCGTGTTTGCGCGTATGGCGGCGGCGAGCCGTCGGGGCCCGGCCAGGGTCCGCTCGGAGACGGGCTCCCCGGCCCAGGCGAGCGCGGTCGCGGCCTCGGCGAGGGGCAGCGCGGCGGCGTACTGGGCGTGCAGCCGCCGTTCGGCGGCGGAGCTGGCGTAGCGCCGCAGCCGGGGGCCGGCGAGGGCGTCCTGGGCCTGGTCGAGGGCGGCGGTGAGCGCGGCGCGGCGGGCGGTGGCGTGCTCGGTGCCGGCGGCGTCCAGGAGCTCGGCGACGGCGTCGTACACGCGGGCCACCGCGTCCCGTTCCCCGTCGAACCGGAAGTCGCCGGGTCCGGCCCCGGGCGTGGGCAGCACGAGCCGCAGCGCGAGCAGCCACCCCGCCCCGGCGAGGAAGGCGAGGGCGAGCGACCAGCCCGGTTCGGGCACCGGCATTCCGGCTCCGACGGCCGCGGCGACCAGCAACTGCGTGCCCGCCCCGGAGGAGGCGGGCCCGATGGCGCTCAGTCCGCCGGCGAGGAGCCCGAGGCCGGTGAGGACGGCCGTCAGCGCGACGGCCCCGACGTGATCGCCCGCATACGTCCCGACGAGCAGCCCTCCCGCTCCCGCGAGCGCGGGCGCCCCGAGCCTGCGGACGGAGGCGCGCCGGCTGCCGGGCCGGTCGTTGATCCCGGCGAGCATGGCGGCGATGGCGGCGACGACCCCGAGGGAGGTCCGGCCGGCGAGGACGGCGACCAGCAGAAGGGGTCCCGCGGCCAACGCCCCACGTGTGACCGCGCTCCAGGGCACGGGCCCCCGCTGGGCGCGCAGGGCGTGCGCGAGCCAGGGCGGGAGCGCGGTGAATACGCGAGAGCGAAGGGGTGGGGACGAGCGCGGGGACACGAAGCTCCTGTCGTGACGAGGGCGGGGGTGTGCCTTCGGGCGACGGTGGCCGGGGCGGTCGGGTCAGTGGTGAGCTGTGGTGTCCACGGTACGGGGCGGCCTTGGAGAGGTTGGGACGGTTGCGTTTCAGCGAGGTGACGTCTGTCCCGAATCCCGCGTTCTTTATGAACGCAACGCCGGAAGAGCGCTTCTCGTGCCGAAAAAGGCCGGGCCAACGGGAGCGGGGCCGGGGGCGTAGCCTGCCCCCGGCCCCTGTCGATGCCACCCATGTCGCACGCCGGCGCACTTGAGGACCCAGGTCAGTCGTGATGTCGTCGCGTCCTGCCTTTGGACCACCGCGCATCGAGCTGCGCGGGCCGGACTTGAACCGGCAATTCGACGTCCGGGGGCCTGGGCCCGGTCGCTCCGGCGATCGGCGGCGAATGCTGAGTCTGGAGCAAGAGTCTGAGATTGACCGCGATCCGTCCCTGAATTCCTCGAATTCCTCGGGGAATTCCTCAGCGGGTACGGACCGCTTCTTCACGACAAGCTTCAGCTTCAGCTTGCGCTCCTCGCGCACCCCGGTCACGACGGACCGGGGAGTCTCGAAGGCTACCCGAACAGGTAGCCGAACACGGCGTCACCGACCCGCTGGTCGACGACGTCGACGCCGTTCGCCTCTTCCCGGGCGAACTTGACGGCCTGCTGCAACTTCTCCAGGCGGCCCAGGAGTTCGTTGACGCGGCGGGCGGGAAGGGCTCCGGAGAACTTCACGGTCGTCCAGTAACCGACCGGCACGTCCTCGTAGTACACCTCGACCTGCGCCGGGTGCTTGTCGGTCGCCTCCGCCTTCACATGGTTGCGGGGCACCTTCTTGGTACGCAGCGTCCGCACCGGCTCGGTCTTCCACGCGTCGGTGGAGGGGTCCTGCGCCCAGGACTCGGAGGCGTCGAGCACGGGCAGCCTGCGTACGAAGGCGTTGAGGTCGACGAGCTGCTTCTCCAGGAAGAGCAGGTAGGACACGGGCACGTCGGCGACGAGGACCCGCCCGTCCACCCGCACGTCCGCACGCGCGGTGCAGTTGGCCCAGTCCTTCGTGGCGGTCACGTCGAACAGCCGGGTCAGCGTGGCCGCGGTCTCCCGCAGCACGTCCTCGGCCTTCACCTGCACCCGCGTCGACTCGGGCGGCAGCTGCTCGCCCTCCTCGTCCTTGGGCTGGTAGGTCCGCGAGATACCGGCCAGCAGCGCGGGCTTCTGCAGTCCGTGCTGAGCCGTGGTCAGGTCCTGGTGTGCCTTGGACTTGACGCCCTTCTCGACTGCGATGATCTGGTTGAGTTTCGCCACGAGAAGGACCGTAACAACGGTAACTCTCCTCATTCCAATGGTTATTCGCCGGCCGCCCGCACGCGTTCCTCGAAAAACGCCTCGGCCCGCTCGAGTTCCCCCACCAGGTCGTCGGATTCGGCGTTCCCGATGGGCCCGATGAACGCGTCGACACCCCGCAGTCCCGCCCGCTCCAGCAGCCGCTTCTCGTTCGTCACCCACTCGCCTCGCGCCGCCAGCACGGCGTGCCCGGTCTGCGTCGCCGCCACGGCGAGCGCGCCGGCGACCTCGGTGCGCCGTCCGGCGGGAGCGTGGTTGGCCTTGGCGTAGGCGAGGGTGGCGCGTGCGGTGCCGTACCAGCGCTCGCAGGCGGTTCGGCGCAGCTCAGCGGGGTACACCGCGGGCCGCGGCAGCTCACCGCTCAGCACCTGGTTGATCGCCAGCTCGGCGACGACCAGATAGCTCGGGATCCCCGCGAGATGGAACATCAACGGCTCCACCCGGAACCGCCCCGACTCGGCCTCGGCCACCTCGTGCGCGACGACGTCGAGGTCCCGGTAGTGGACGTCCACCGGCCGCCCGTCGATCGTCAGCCAGGCACCCCCGTTGAACACCCCACCACCCCAGCCGCCGACCTCCGACACCTCCCCCTCCCAGCCGAGGTCGCGCAGATCGGCGGGATCGAAGGCGCCCCGGTAGTAGACGGCCAGGTCCCAGTCGCTGTCGGGCCGGTGGGTGCCCTGGGCGCGGGAGCCGCCGAGAGCGACGGCACGGACGGTGGGGAGGCCGGCGAGTCGGGCGGTGACGTCGCCGAGGAACGCCTGGTCGGTGCGGGAGGAGGCGGGCATGCGGAGGGTCCGTCCTAGGGGGTGGGGGGCGACGGGGACATAGGGCTACGGGAGCGCAGGGCTACCGGGGCGTGCGGCCCGTCCTCGACGGACTTCCGCTCAGCACTCCCACAGGTTGCGGTGGCGGTGACGGGTCGGCGGGTGGTCCAGCTCCTCGGCCGCGGCGAGGAGGGCGCCGGGCGGGGCGGCGCGGAGGTGGTTGCGGGCGGTCGAGCGGAACACGGACAGGGCGGCGCGCGCACGGGACTCGTACGGGCCGTCGACCCGCGCGTTCAGGGACCGGGGAAAGGTGCGGGCGCAGAACGCCCGCACCAGCGGGACGGGGACCGGGCGACGCCGCTCGCGCCGCGCACGGGTCAGTTCCTCCGCGCTGTAACGAAGTTCGACGAGACGGTGGCCGGTGTCCCGGCCCAGACTCTCGGCGGGCCGGTGAGCAGGGTGGACGCGGTGCCGGGGGCGGACGTGGTGGACGGTTCGGGACATGGCAGACCTCCGGGGGCCCGCCGGGACTTCCGGCGTGGCCCGTAAGAAGTCCGCCGCCGTGAAACGGCCCAGGTGTCTGCTCCGCATGCGAGGAAGCGTGGCAAAGGCGGCGCGGGGTTGTCCAACGGATATCCGTCGCGAGGCGATTGTCAGTGGTGCGCGCTAAACGTCACCGTCGCGGGGACGGGCACGTGCCTCCCGTCCGCCCGGCACTGCCCAGGCCCTGCGGACGCTCCACCGCTCAGCTCCTTCCCCCGCCCGCCGCTCCTGTGCGAGCCGCTCCCCCGCCTGTCGCTCCGCGGCCCTGCGCTACTCGGCCCGCCACGCCCTCCGCTTCGGTACCGGCTTCGCGAAGCTCCCCGCGCGGCTGGTCGTCAAGTCCAGCCCCACCAGTGCCTCCGCCAGCTTCACCGCCGCCCCGACCCCGTCGACGACCGGAAGGCCCAGTTTGTCCCCCACCGCCCGCTGCAGTCCCGTCATTCCGGCGCAGCCCAGCACCAGAACCTCGGCTCCCGCATCCCGGGCCCGCTCGGCCGCCGCGAGGAAGGCCGCCTCCGTGCGGTCGGTGTCACCCAGGTCGAGGACGCCGAGACCGGTGCCGACGACGGCGGCGCAGTTGCGGCCCACCCCGGCCAGTTCCAGGCTGTCCTCGATCTGGCCGCAGGACCGTTCCAGGGTGGTGACGACGCCGTAGCGGCGGCCCAGCAGACAGGCCAGGTGGGCCGCGGCCTCGGTGATGTCGACGACGGGCACGTCCACCAGCTCCCGTACGCCCTCGCGTCCGTGCTCGCCGAAGCCGGCCATGACGACGGCGTCGTAGGGCGGGCCGTCGTAGGTGCGCAGGCGATCGATGACCGCCGCGGCCGAGAGGTAGCTGTCGAGCCAGCCCTCCGCCGACTCGGGTCCCCAGGCGGGGGTGAGGCCGGTCACGGCGGTGCCCGGGCCTGCCGCGGCCCGGGCACCTCGCACGATCTCCTCGGTCATCTCCTGCGTGGTGTTGCAGTTGGTGACGACGATCCGCACGTTCCGCACGTTTGTCAGACCCCCACGGGCTTGTCGGGAACGGCCACGAGGGACCCTGCCGTCCGCTCGCTGCGGCACAGCAGCAGGTACAGACCGGCTCCGAGGGCCGTGCCGATGAACCAGGAGTACGGGGCGACGTCGCTGAACGTCTTCACCAGCGCGAGCACCGCCGCGACCCCCGCGGAGGGGAGGAACGCCCACAGCGCCTTGGGGTTGACGCCCTTGCGGTAGTAGTAGCGGGAGCCGGGGGTGGCGTCGAACAACTCGTTGACGTCGACGCGCCCGCGCTTGACCCAGTAGTAGTCGACCATGATCACACCGAACAGCGGGCCGAGGAAGGCGCCGAGGCCGCCGAGGAAGTAGTTGACGACGGTCGGGTTGGAGAAGAGGTTCCAGGGGGTGACGACCAGGGCGGCCACGGTGCTGATCATGCCGCCGACCTTGAAGCTGATCTTCTGCGGCCAGACGTTGGCGAGGTCGTACGCCGGCGACACGAAGTTGGCGACGATGTTGACACCCATGGTGGCGATGGCGAAGGTGAGCGCGCCCAGGACGAGCACCCAGGTGTTGCCGACCTTGGCGACCAGCTCCGCCGGGTCGGTGATGGCCTCGCCGAACACCTCCAGCGAGCCGGCGGTGACGATCACGGAGACGACCACGAACGCCGTCGAGTTGAGGGGCAGGCCCCAGAAGTTGCCGCGGCGGACCGTCTTGTAGTCGGGCGCGAAGCGGGAGAAGTCGCAGAAGTTCAGCATCAGCGTGCCGTACGTGGCGAGGATCAGCCCGATCGCGCCGAACCACTGCCGCCACTGCTCGCCCACGGAGACGGGGTGCGGGGTGGAGGTGAGCGAGATGGTCCAGCCGGCCTTGGACAGGACCCAGATCGCCAGCGCGATCATCACCAGCCAGATCGCCGGGCCGCAGAAGTCCTGGAACTTGCGCACCGACTCCATGCCCTGGCTGATGATCAGCGCCTGGATCAGCCACAGGGACAGGAAGGAGACCCAGCCGAGGGCATCGAGGCCCAGGAAGGAGCTGTGCGTCCAGGACTCCAGGCCCGGCCAGGCCGCCAGCAGCATCACGTTGACGGCGACGGAGGCGAGGTAGGTCTGGATGCCGTACCACATGATGGCGATCACGGCGCGGATGAGGGCCGGGATGTTGGCGCCCCAGACGCCGAAGCTGATGCGGCTGACCACCGGGAAGGGCACGCCGTGGCGCTGGCCGATCCTCCCCATCCAGTTCATGCCGATGTAGATGAGCACGAAGCCGACGAGGAGGGACGTGAAGATCTGCCACACGTTCATGCCGAGCACCAGCAGGCCGGCGGCGAAGGTGTAGTTGCCGAGGTTGTGGACGTCCGACATCCACATGGCGAAGAGGTCGAAGACCTTCCAGTTCCGCTTCTCGGCGGGTGCGAGGTCTTCGTTGGTGAGCCGGGGGTCGGGGACGAACGCTGGTGCGGCGGTGGCTTCGGCGCTGTCGGCGAGGGACACGGGGCCTCCATGGGCGAGGGGACGGAGGAGGACTACTGACCGGATCGTTTGGTATACCAAACTGGGGACATGGTCCCGTCGTCAAGCGTTCTGACCGATGTCCGTCCCGTTACGGCTCCGTAAAAGCCCCCTCGCATCGGCGAAGATGGGCCCATGACGAAGATCGAACCGATCGGAGCGGTGCGCGAGCGTGTCCTGGGAACCCTGCGACAGGAGATCATCGCGGGTCGGCTCCGTCCCGGCGACCGGCTCGTCGAGCGTGAGCTGGCCGACCGGTTCGGCGTCTCCAGGGTTCCGGTCCGGGAGGCCATCCGGGCACTGGTCGCCGAGGGCTTCGTCCTGTTCGAGACCCCGCGCCGTACCGTCGTACGCCGACTGAGCCCCACGGACGTGAAGGAACTCTTCGAGCTGCGCGAGGCGTTGGAGGTGTACGCGGCCGGACTGGCCGCAGCCCGCGCGACCCCGGAGGACCTCGCGGAACTGCGCGAACTGCTGGCCAGCGCGGCAAGCGCCACCGACGCCGGGGACGCCGAGGCGATCACCGACATCAACACCCGCTTCCACGACCGCCTCCTCGCCATGGCCGGAAACACCCTGCTGATCTCCGTCATGGAACCGGTCGGCGGCCGCCTGCAATGGCTCACCCGACGCAACGAGGAATGGCCCCAACTCCTCACCGAACACCAGGAGCTCTACGACGCCATCGCCTCCGGCGACCCCGAACGCGCCCGCGCCCACGCCCTGAACCACGTGCAGGCCAACTACCGCTCCACGGTGCGGCACCTCTTCGAGTCCCCGTCCGAAGCCACACCCGCCCAGCCGTCCGCACAACCGTCCTCGCAGCCCTCCGCACAACCGTCCGCCTAAACTCGGCCGACCCTTCGGACAGGCGTCCGACAGGGGACTCGTAGCAACGGACGGAGAGAACGAAATGGTCAGCAGACGTGGGCTGTTGAGCGGGGCCGCACTCGTGGGGGCGGGCGCGATGACCGGCGTGATCGGCGGGGCCGGCAGCGCCGCCGCCGACGCACCACTGGACACCCCCTTCACACCGGTCGGCGCACCGCACCTCGCCGAGGCCGAGCGCATGGTCCAGTACCAACGACTCCTTGCGGCCGGCCACCTGCCCACCGGCCTCTACGGACACTGGCCGCTGGACGGCTCCGGCACCGACCGCTCCGGCCGCGACCACCCCGTCACCCTCGGCACGGGCGCGAGCTGGACAACCCTGCGGGCAGGCGGCGAACTGACCCTGGACGAGGCATACGCCGCCGCCGCCTCCGTACTCGACACCACGGCCGCGTTCACCGTCTCCGCCTGGGTACGGCTCGCGGACGACGCCGTCCTGACGAAGATGTACACGGCGGTCAGCCAGGACGGCACCGGTTGCAGCCGCTTCCTGCTCCAGTACGACGACGCGGCCGGCGCCTGGGCGTTCAAGGTGCGCGCCGAGGACCAGAGCGTCAAGATCTCCGCCCTCGGCACCACCGCCCCCGCGCTCGGCAAGTGGACCCACCTGACCGGAGTGTGGGACGGCTCCCGCGTCCACCTGTATGTGAACGGCGTCCTGGAAGGCACCGCCGACGCCACCCTGTCCTGGGCGGCGCCCCAGGGCTTCAACATAGGCCGGGCCCGCTGGAACGGCGCCTACGTCAACCAGTTCAAGGGCGCGATCGACGACGTCCGCGCCTACGGCCGCGCCCTCGGCGCCGACGAGGTCTCCCTGATCAGCGGCCGCACAGCCCGCCTCAACAACGTCTACCTGATCGGCTCCCCGTCGAGCCTCACCTGGGGCACACCCGACGACCTGTCGAGCTGGATCGCACTGGCCCGCTGCTCCTCCTTCATCACGCGTGTGCTGAACCACACCTACGGATGGGCCACCGACGCCTACTTCACCCAGTACTTCCAGGACCGCATCCCCGAGGCCGCCGACTACCGCCAGGCCTTCGCGGGCGGCACCGCCGGCCCCCGCTTCCAGCAGATCCGCAAGGTCGCCGACCTCCGGCCCGGCGACCTCGTCGCCGTGGACTACAGCGGTCAGGTCGACGACAACACCGGCCACATCGTCATGGTCCGCGAGGTCAAGGGCGTCTTCAGCGGGGTCGCGGACTTCACGGGCGAGACCCAGTACGCCGTCGAAGTGGTCGACTGCACGGCCGAACCGCACGGCGTCTACGCGCTGACGAACTACCCCAAGTACCCCGACACCCGCATGGTCAGCCTCGTCAAGGAAGAACAGTTCCAGGGCGTCGGCATCGGCCACATGATGTTCTACGCCTCCAACGCCACCGGGGAGTTCTCCCGGTACCGATGGAGCGTCAACACCGCACGGGACAGCGCCCACGCCGTCTCGTCACGGCCGGTCGCCGCGGCCCGCATCGTCTGACCGGACCGGCGTCAGCGCCGGGCGTACCCGTCGGTGGCCGCGACCAGCGCCTCCGTCACGCCCGGCGCCCCCGCGTCGTGCCCGGCCTCGTCCACGACCACCAACTCCGAGCCCGGCCAGGCTTGATGGAGCCGCCAGACGGTGCCGAGGAGGTTGCCGAAGTCGAGGCTGCCCTGCACGAGGGTGCCGGGGACGCCCTCGAGGAGATGGGCGTCGCGCAGCACGGCACCCTCCCCGTCCAGGAAATGCCCGTTGCCCCAGTAGTGGGTGACGGTGCGGGCGAAGCCCATCCGGAACACCGGGTCCTCGAACCGCTCGACGGACCGCGGCGGCGCCGGAATCGTCGCCGTCTCCCAGTCGGTCCACGCCCGCGCCGCCCGATCCCGCACCCCCGGATCGGGCGATTCGAGCAGCCTGTTGTACGCGGCCGCCAGGTTGCCGTCCCGTGCCGCGCCCTCCGGCAGCCCCGCCCGGAACCGCTCGAACGCCTCCGGAAACACCTTCCCCAACCCTCTGGTCAACAGCTCCACCTCGGCATCGGACCCGGTCGCGACGCCCGTCAGCACCAGCTCACTCACCACTCCGGGATGCGTCTGCGCGTACCGCAGTCCCAGCACCGACCCCCACGACACACCCCACACCAGCCACCGTCCGATCCCCAACCGCCGCCGCAGCGACTCCAGATCGCCCAGCAGACGCGCGGTCGTGTTGACGCTCATGTCGGTGCCGTACGCACTCGCGTGCGGGGTGGACCGCCCACACCCGCGCTGGTCGAGCAGCACGATCCGGTACACGGCCGGGTCGAAGAGCCGCCGGAAGTACGAGGTACTCCCGGAGCCGGGCCCGCCGTGCAACACCAGCGCGGGCTTGCCCCGCGGGTTCCCACAGGTCTCCCAGTACACGCGGTTGCCGTCCCCGACGTCGAGCATGCCGTGGTCGTACGGTTCGATCTCCGGATACAGGCTCATCGGGGCACCGTACGATCCCGCACGGCCGACGTCGCCTCGATTTCGGCGGTGGGCGGTGGGCGGTGGGCGGTGCGGTGGCGGTGGGCGCTGGTGGCGGCGGCGGCGCCTACGGCATCCCCTTCGGCCCCGCCATCCCCGCAGCCCCCGCAGCCCCCGCAGCCGTGCGCAGTACATCGCGCAGCATCTCAGGGGTGAGCCGGCCGGTGAAGGTGTTGCGCTGGCTGACGTGGAAGCAGCCGAAGACGTCAAGGCCGTGGCCTTCGTCCGGACCGGCGAGCGGCACCCGGGTCCCGTGCGCGAAGGCGGGCCGCGGCCGGGGCACGGTCCAGCCCGCCTCCGCGAACGCGGGCAGCGCGGCCTGCCAGCCGAACGCGCCGAGCACGACGACCGCGCGCAGCGTCGGCCGCAGCAGCCGCAGCTCCTGCACCAGCCAGGGCCGGCAGGTGTCCCGCTCCCCCGGGGTGGGCTTGTTGGCGGGCGGCGCGCAGCGCACGGGCGAGGTGACGCGCACGCCGTACAGCTCCAGCCCGTCGTCGGCGGATACCGAGGTGGGCTGCGAGGCGAGCCCCACGTCGTACAGGGCCTGGTACAGCACGTCCCCGGAACGGTCGCCGGTGAACATACGGCCCGTACGGTTCCCGCCGTGCGCGGCCGGGGCGAGCCCGACGATCAGCAGCCGGGCGTCGGGCGGCCCGAACCCGGGCACGGGCCGCCCCCAGTACGTCCAGTCGGCGAAGGCAGCCCGCTTGGTACGGGCCACCTCCTCGCGCCACTCCACCAACCGAGGACACGCCCTGCACCCCGCGACCCGCCGGTCGAGCTCGGCGAGAGCGGGGCCGCAGGGGGCTTCGGGGGCGGCCATGTCTCCAGCGTATGACCGCGCCGGATGGACGGACCCCAGGGGAGGGCCCCTACCCCCCTCCCCCTCCCCCTCCCCCCTCCCGCCCCTCCCCGCCTTATCCCTCCACCGGTACCGCCCGCACCCAGATGCCGTCCTCCGTCAGATACCGGTCCACCCTGAGGCCCGCTTCCGCCAGTGCCTGCTCGAACTGGTCCTTGGTCAGTGGGCGGGTCCGGAAGGTCTGTGTCCACACCGCGTCCAGGAACTCGTACTCCGCGTGCACGGGGTGGACGCCGTCCTCCATGGGCCCGGCCGACGCGATCCGTACGGTGAAGCCGCTCGGGTCGACGCGTTCTCGTGGCAGGTTGGAGTGGTAGTCCTCTCCTTCCCGTTGGATCAGCAGGCACCCGCCGTTCGTGATGTGCCGTGCGCAGGCGCGCAGCATCCTTCGCCGTATCTCGACGTCTCCGTTGTGCACGAGGAACGACGCGAGCACGACCGCGTCGAACGTCTCGCCCAGGTCGAGGTCCTCGATCGGGCTGCATATCGTGCGCGCTCCGCGGACGCGCTCCAGCATTTCGGCGGACTCGTCCACTGCCGTGACCGTTAACCCCCGTTCCAGCAGGGCGTGGGTGATTCGCCCGACGCCGCTGCCCAGTTCCAGGATGTGCGCGCCTGCGGGCACCGCCGCGGAGATGACGTCCGGCTCGTTCCCCACCGGGAGGCGCGAGTAGAACTCGACCGCGCAGCCGTCGGGGGTGATCGCACCGGGACCCGTTCCCTCGTATCCCTCTCTCATTTCTCGTCGCATGCCCGTCCAACGGGCAGCGGGCGTCCGGCCGTTCCCCATCTCGGCCGGTTCACTCGTTCGAGGGACGGCCCTTCCGTTCGAGCCGCCCAAGGAGGTTTGTGGTCCGGCCGCATACAGGCCCCCCGCGGGCACCGGCTACAAGGCGAACCAGCCGTGCCCGACGTACCAGTGTCCGCCCTGCCTCAGGTGGTCCAGGACGGTCCGTTCCAGGACGGTGCGGCGGGGCAGCCTGTCCAGCGGAATGTCGGTGGTGCCGAAGACGAAGCGGACGGGTTCGGTGTCCTCGGGTTCCGCCGGCAGGTGGCTGAGGTGGAACCGCTCCTGGAAGCGGACGATGTTGGAGTCCCCGGGCAGATAGCGCTTGATCTGCGGGTCCAGCAGCCACGAGCCGCAGGTGGCCACCGTGTAGGACTCCTCGGGGTAGTGGCGGGCGAAGAACTCCCGTGCCAGTGCGAGGGATCGGTCGACGGCCTCCGGCGTCAGCGGTCCCATGAAGTCGGGCACGTGCACGCCCAGCCCGGGGTCGCCGGGACCGAGGGGCAGTCCCGCCGCCTCGATCGAGTCGCTCGTCCACCGGCCGATGCGGTCCCGCTGGAACTGCAGTCGCCCCAGCTGGTACAGCTCGCCGTGGAAGTGCAGTGTCAGCCAGCGCGGGCTCAGCAGCCCGCCCGTGCCGTGCCAACGCCGGTGCCAGGCGACACCCCTGCCGACGTCGGCGAGGGTGTGCCGGGTGACCTCTTCGGGGATGCCCCGTTCACGGTGGTGGGCGCGCAGGTACGGCAACGCGGCGACGAACACGTACAGGGGGAAAAAGCTCGCGAACGCTCCCGACGCGCCGGGGGGAACCGGTACGTCGATCCCTCTGCGGATCCCGCCCATGTCCTGGACCAGGTCCGCCACCGCTTCCTCCAGGAATCGCAGCGCCTGCGCGTCGCCGGACACCCGCGGGGTCAGCCGCACGGCCTCGTCGATGTCCTGGTGCGGTACCGCGAGGTCGAGGAGCGCCTCGGCCAGCTCGTCGGTGTTCGGCAGCACGGAAAGCGAACCCTTCTTCGACATCGGGTCTCCTCTGGAGAACGTGCGGACCGAAGAGTACGTTGCAAGGAGGAGCGGTGATCGGAATGCGTACGGGCAGTGAGCCGACGACGGCGCGCAGTGCGCTGAGGATGCGTCTGTGGCTGGCCCTGTGGGGGCTGGCCTGGACGGTCTTCGGGACGGCCGCGTTCACCCTCGCGGGGCGACCGGGGTGGGCGGCGGCGTGCGGGGTGCTGTGGCTGGTGGTCACCGTCGATCTGGCGATGATCGTGAGGCACATCCGGCAGGGCCCCCATTATCAGCCGGGCCGTGACATCCCGCCGTACCGGCCGCCCGAGCATCGTCACCCCTGACGGGCCCCGTCACCCCTGCCGGCCACCGTCACCCCTGGCGGGCCCCGTCACCCCGTCGGGGTCGTCCTCAGGTCTCGAAGCGTGCGGCCTTCAGGTACTGCGGGTTCGGGTCCAGTGCCGCGGCCAGCCGGAAGTGGCGCTTGGCCTGGTCGCCGCGGCCCTGCCGCTCGTAGGTACGGGCGAGCGCGAAGTGCGCGAACGCGTTGTCCGGCTCCCGCTCCAGGACGACGGTGAACTCCAGCTCGGCAGGCCGTAGTTGCGCGGCGGCGAAGAAGGCACGCGCGCGCAGCAGCCGGGCGGCGGTGTTCTCGGGATGCGCGGCGATGACTCGGTCGAGCAGCTTCACCGCGCCCCGCGGGTCCCGTGCGGCGAGCAGTTGCTCTGCGGCACGGAAGTCGATGACGTGCGTCTCCGGAGTACGTCCGGTCGAACCTGCGGTATCGGGCACGGAAAAATCCTTCCCTTGCTCGGAGGGTTCAACGCGCGGAGTCCGGGCCGCTATTCCGGGGCGGTCTCGCGCGGTGCGTGCGCTCTGCGCGCGAGGTCGGCCCACACGTCCTGTACGCGCCGGCGCAGCTCCGCCAGCGGTACGTCGTTGTCGATCACGATGTCCGCGATCTCCCGGCGCTTCTCGCGGGTCGCCTGGGCGGCCATCCGCGCGCGTGCGTCCTCCTCGGTCATGCCGCGCAGTCGGACGAGCCGGTCGAGCTGGGTGTCGGGGGCGGCGTCGACGACGACCACGACGTCGTACAGGGGGGCGAGGCTGTTCTCGGTGAGGAGGGGGACGTCGTGGACGACGACGGCGTCCTTGGGGGCGGTCGCCTCCAGTTCGCGGGAGCGGGTGCCGACGAGGGGGTGCACGATCGAGTTGAGGAGCGCCAGTTTCTCGGGGTCGGCGAAGACGATCGAGCCCAGTCGTGGGCGGTCGAGGCTGCCGTCCGGGGCGAGCACGTCCTCGCCGAAGGCGTCGACGATCGCGGCGAGACCCGGAGTTCCGGGGGCGACGACTTCGCGTGCGATGCGGTCCGCGTCGATGAGTACGGCTCCGCACTCGACGAGCAGCCGCGACACCTCGCTCTTGCCGGCGCCGATCCCGCCGGTCAGGCCCACCTTCAGCATGAGCGGAAGCTTAGGGCCTGTCGGTGACAGTGCACCCGGCAGGCCCCTGTGAGCTGCTTCTTCGGGGTGTTCAGCCTTCGCCTTCCCGCTCCGCGAGGAATCGCTCGAACTCCTGGCCGATCTCGTCGGCCGACGGGATGTCGACGGGTTCGGCGAGCATGTTGCCGCGGGTCTCGGCGCCGGCGGCGGCGTCGTACTGGTGTTCCAGGCCCTGGACGAGGGAGGTGAGCTCCTCGTCGCCTTCCTGGATCTGGCGCTCGATCTCGGTCTGCGTACGGTGTGCGTCCGTGCGCAGGGCGTGGGCGATGCCCGGCAGGACCAGGCCGGTCGCCGCCGTGATCGCCTCCAGGACGGTCAGGGCCGCGTCCGGGTACGTCGAGCGGGCGATGTAGTGCGGGACGTGCGCGGCGACGCCCAGGATGTCGTGGCCGGCCTCCATGAGGCGGTACTCGACGAGCGCCTCGGCGCTGCCGGGGACCTGCGCCTCGTCGAACGGGCTGCGGTGGCCCGGCATGAGGTCGGTGCGGTTGCCGTGCGGGGTGAGGCCCACGGGGCGCGTGTGCGGGACGCCCATGGGAATGCCGTGGAAGTTCACGGACAGGCGGACGCCGAGCCGTTCCACGATCTGCTTGACGGCGACGGCGAAGCGTTCCCACTCCACGTCCGGCTCTGGGCCGGACAGGAGCAGGAAGGGCGCTCCGGTGGTGTCCTGCACGAGTCGCACCTCGATGGCCGGCTCCTCGTACTCGGTCCACCGGTCGCGCTTGAAGGTCAGCAGCGGGCGGCGGGCGCGGTAGTCCACGAGCCGGTCGTGGTCGAAGCGGGCGACGAGTTGGTGGGGCAGCGAGTCGAGGAGCCGGTCGACGATCTGGTCGCCGGTCTCGCCCGCGTCGATGTATCCGTCGAAGTGGTAGAGCATGACAAGACCGGCCGACTCCTGTGCCAGCGCCATGTCGACGACTGCCAGGCCCTTCGGCTCCCATGCGTACAAACCCTGCGGATCAAGCACTTGGACCGCTCCTCCTCGTGTTCGTACTGCACAACGCCCCTGCGGGCGTGGGCATTCCCGCCCGCGGCTCTTGATCACGTGACTCTTACGGGCTTCTCACGACGGCCCGGTTCGGGCCGGCTTGCTCAGAAACGGCGAGGGCAACTCCTTCAAGGGGCGCGGGGCAGCGTCGATATGCTGCCCGCCTGTGGGCGCGACCCACCCCCCACCGGCCCGCACTCGGACGACAAGCCGCTCCCCGGGCAGCACTGAGGGCCCGCACCTCAAAAGGTGCGGGCCCTCAGTCAGGAGCTACTGCTCAGCGGGCGTCAGCTCTGCCCACCGGCCAGCTTCTCGCGGAGCGCGGCAAGCGCCTCGTCCGAGGCCAGCGCGCCGGAGGTGTCGGCGCCCTCGGAGGAGTAGGAACCGCCACCGGCCGCGGCCGGAGCCGCACCCGCCGTGTCGCCACCCTCGGCAGCGGCCTTCTCGTCCGCCTCGCGGGACTTGATGACCTGCGCCTGGTGCTGCTCGAAGCGCTGCTGCGCCTCGGCGTACTGGTGCTCCCAGGCCTCGCGCTGGGTCTCGTAGCCCTCGAGCCAGTCGTTGGTCTCGGGGTCGAAGCCCTCGGGGTAGATGTAGTTGCCCTGGTCGTCGTAGGACGCGGCCATGCCGTACAGGGTCGGGTCGAACTCGACCGAGGCCGGGTCGGAACCGAACGACTCGTTGGCCTGCTTCAGCGAGAGGCTGATGCGACGGCGCTCGAGGTCGATGTCGATGACCTTGACGAAGATCTCGTCGTTGACCTGGACGACCTGCTCCGGGATCTCCACGTGGCGCTCGGCCAGCTCGGAGATGTGGACCAGACCCTCGATGCCCTCGTCCACGCGGACGAACGCACCGAACGGAACCAGCTTCGTGACCTTGCCGGGCACGACCTGGCCGATCTGGTGGGTGCGGGCGAACTGCTGCCACGGGTCTTCCTGGGTCGCCTTCAGCGACAGGGAGACGCGCTCGCGGTCCATGTCGACGTCGAGGACCTCGACCGTGACCTCCTGGCCGACCTCGACGACCTCGGAGGGGTGGTCGATGTGCTTCCAGGACAGCTCGGAGACGTGGACCAGACCGTCGACGCCACCCAGGTCCACGAAGGCACCGAAGTTGACGATCGAGGAGACCACACCGGAACGGACCTGACCCTTCTGGAGGGTCGTGAGGAACGTCTGGCGGACCTCGGACTGGGTCTGCTCCAGCCAGGCACGGCGGGACAGGACCACGTTGTTGCGGTTCTTGTCCAGCTCGATGATCTTGGCCTCGAGCTCCTTGCCCACGTAGGGCTGGAGGTCGCGGACACGGCGCATCTCGACGAGGGAGGCCGGCAGGAAGCCACGGAGGCCGATGTCGAGGATGAGACCACCCTTGACGACCTCGATGACGGTACCGGTGACGATGCCGTCCTCTTCCTTGATCTTCTCGATCGTGCCCCAGGCACGCTCGTACTGAGCGCGCTTCTTGGACAGGATGAGACGGCCTTCCTTGTCCTCCTTCTGGAGGACGAGGGCCTCGATCTCATCGCCGACGGCGACGACCTCGTTCGGGTCGACGTCGTGCTTGATGGAGAGCTCGCGGCTCGGGATAACGCCTTCGGTCTTGTAACCGATGTCGAGCAGGACCTCGTCCCGGTCGACCTTCACGATGACGCCGTCGACGATGTCGCCGTCGTTGAAGTACTTGATCGTTTCGTCGATCGCGGCGAGGAAAGCTTCCTCGTTACCGATGTCGTTGACCGCAACCTGCGGGATGGTGGCGGTGGTCTCGGTGCTGCTCGTCATGTGGGAAAGGGCTCCGGTTACGGACAGAAAGTCGTAGGTACTGCTACGCCGGGAGCCCGTGTCGCTCTGAAGAAGCCGGACAGCTTAGGAAGCGCACCACCAGAAAACTGGTGATGGCGCCTCGAGAACCGAGGGGACATACAACAGATGCGAGCGCAGCCTGCTACGTCTGAGGTGCGCAGGCCCGCAGCGCAACTTGTAGCATACGGGGGCAGCCGGGCAGGGTCAATGCGCGAAGGCGCACACCCGGGGCGGATCGCCGCAAACCCGGCACACAACCTTTCTCCCGAGGCCACGCAGGCCGCAGGAAGCCCCTCCGGTGACACGCCGGGTGGCACCGTCGGGCGGGTTGCACGGAAGAGTACGACGAGGGAGCCGATCATCCAAGAGCCCGCAACGTCCGAGCCGGCCTTCGAGCCGGAAGCCACCCGCCGTGACGCAGACGTCACCGAGAGCTCCCGGGCCAACCGGGGCTGGTGGGACCGCAACGCGGACGAATACCAGACAGAACACGGCACTTTCCTCGGCGACGACCGCTTCGTGTGGGGTCCCGAGGGACTGGACGAGGTGGAGGCCGAGCTGCTCGGCCCGCCGGAGGAGCTGAAGGGGAAGGCCGTCCTGGAGATCGGCGCCGGCGCGGCCCAGTGCGCACGCTGGCTGGCCGCGCAGGGCGCGCGTCCGGTCGCCCTGGACCTGTCCCACCGCCAGCTCCAGCACGCGCTGCGCATCGGTGGCCCGTTTCCGCTGGTGTGCGCCGACGCGGGCGCGCTGCCCTTCGCGGACGGCTCCTTCGACCTGGCCTGCTCGGCGTACGGGGCGCTGCCCTTCGTGGCCGACCCGGTGCTGGTCCTGAGGGAGGTGCGGCGGGTGCTGCGGCCTGGCGGCCGTTTCGTGTTCTCGGTGACCCACCCGATCCGCTGGGCGTTCCCGGACGAGCCGGGTCCCGAGGGCCTGTCGGTGTCCTCCTCGTACTTCGACCGCACTCCTTACGTCGAGCAGGACGAGGAGGGCCGCGCGGTGTACGTGGAGCACCATCGGACGCTCGGCGACCGGGTGCGCGACATCGTGGCGGGCGGCTTCCGGCTGGTGGACCTGGTCGAGCCGGAGTGGCCGGCCTGGAACTCGTCGGAGTGGGGCGGCTGGTCCCCGCTGCGCGGGAACCTGATCCCGGGGACGGCCATCTTCGTCTGCGAGCGGGACTAGGGCCTCTTCCTGGGCAGCATTACTACGCCGCGCGCGCGTGCGAGGCGTTTTCGGTGGCGTACGACACTAGGTGCGTGATCCCCCGTGACGACGCCCTCGACGCGCTGCCCGTGCGGGCCGCCCTGCCCGCCCTGAACGACGCCCTGGACGGGCACGGTGCCGCCGTCCTCGCCGCGCCGCCCGGCACCGGCAAGACGACGCTGGTGCCGTTGGCGCTGGCCGGGCTGCTGGGCGAGGGGCCCGCGCGGCGGGTGGTGGTGGCCGAGCCGCGGCGGATCGCGGCGCGGGCGGCGGCCCGGCGGATGGCATGGCTGCTGGGCGAGAGGGCCGGGGAGAGCGTCGGATACACCGTGCGCGGGGAGCGGGTCGTGGGGCCACGCGCGCGCGTGGAGGTCGTCACGACCGGTGTGCTGTTGCAGCGTCTGCAGCGCGACCAGGAGTTGACGGGTGTCGACGTGGTGGTGCTGGACGAGTGCCATGAGCGGCATCTCGACGCGGACACCTCGGCCGCCTTCCTGTGGGACGTGCGCGAGACGCTGCGGCCCGAGCTGCGGCTGGTGGCCGCCTCGGCGACGACGGACACGGCCGGGTGGGCGCGGCTGCTGGGCGGGGCGCCGGTGGTGGAGGCCCACGGGTCGGCGTACGACGTGGAGGTGGTGTGGGCGCCTCCGGTCCGTCCGGTGCGGCCGCCGCACGGGATGCGGGTGGATCCCGCGCTGCTGACGCATGTGGCGTCGGTGGTGCGGCGGGCGCTGGCCGAGCGGCCGGGGGATGTGCTGTGTTTCCTGCCGGGTGTCGGGGAGATCGCGCGGGTCGCGGGGCAGCTCGGGGATCCGGCCGGGGTGGATGTGCTCCAGGTGCACGGGCGGGCGCCGGCGGCCGTGCAGGACGCGGTGCTGGCGCCCGCCGCGCGGCGCAGGGTGGTGCTCGCGACCTCGGTGGCGGAGTCGTCGCTGACGGTTCCCGGGGTGCGGGTGGTCGTCGACTCGGGGCTGGCCCGGGAGCCGCGGGTGGACCACGCGCGCGGGCTGAGCGCGCTCACGACCGTGCGGGCCTCGCAGGCGGCGGGTCGGCAGCGGGCGGGGCGGGCCGGGCGGGAGGCGCCGGGTGCGGTGTACCGGTGCTGGGCGGAGGCGGAGGACGCCCGTCTGCCGTCGTTCCCGGCCCCGGAGATCAAGGTGGCCGACCTGACCGCGTTCGCCCTCCAGGCTGCCTGCTGGGGCGATCCGGACGCCTCCGGGCTGGCGTTGCTGGATCCGCCGCCGGGCGGGGCGATGGCGGCGGCCAGGTCTTTGCTGACGGCGATCGGCGCGGTGGACTCCGCCGGTCGGGCCACGGGACGAGGGGTGCGGCTGGCGCGGCTCGGGCTGCACCCCCGGCTGGCGCGGGCGTTGCTGGACGGGTCCGCCCTGGTGGGGGTGGAGAGGGCCTCGGAGGTGGTCGCGCTGCTCAGCGAGGAGGCTCCGCGGGAGTACGGGGATGATCTGGCCGCTGCTCTGCGAGCCGCCCGGCGCGGGGGTGACGCCTACGGCTCGCGGTGGCGGGCGGAGGTGCGGCGGCTGCGGGCCGTCGTCGCCGCGGACGTGTCCCGCCCGCCCGCCGGTGACGCCGCTCCGCCGGGCGTGAACGTCGAGGGCCTGGTCGTCGCCCTCGCGTTCCCCGAGCGGGTCGCCAGGCTCGACGGTGGTTCCCACCTCATGGTCTCCGGGACCCGGGCCGAGGTGCGTGAGGGTACCGAGCTGCGGGGTGTGCCCTGGCTGGCGGTCGCCGTCGCGGACCGGCCCGTCGGGAAGGGGCACGCGCGTGTGCAGCTCGCGGCGGTCGTGGACGAGGAGGTCGCCCGGCTCGCCGCCGGTGTGCTGCTCGACGAGCGGGACGAGGTGCACTGGGCCGACGGGGATGTCGTGGCGCGGCGGGTGGAGCGGCTGGGGGCGGTGGAGTTGGCGGTGCGGCCGCTGCGGGACGCCGACGCGGTGCTCGTGCGCGGTGCGTTGCTCGAGGGGCTGGAGAGGGAAGGGCTGGGATTGCTGCGGTGGTCGCCCGAGGCGGGCGTGCTGCGGCAGCGGCTGGCCTTTCTGCGGCTGCGGCTCGGGGATCCGTGGCCCGACGTGTGCGACGCGTCGCTGCACGCGCGCGTGGACGAGTGGCTGGAGCCGGAGCTGGGCCGGGCCCGGCGGCGCAGCGATCTCGGGCGGATCGACGCCGGTCAGGCGTTGGGGCGGCTGTTGCCGTGGGCCTCGGGCGAGGCGGGGCGGCTGGACGAGCTGGCGCCGGAGCGGATCGCCGTCCCCAGTGGGTCGAGGATCCGGGTCGACTACGCCGACCCGGAGCGGCCGGTGCTGGCGGTGAAGTTGCAGGAGATGTTCGGGCTGGCCGAGACGCCCCGTGTCGCGGGCGTACCGGTGCTGGTGCATCTTCTGTCCCCCGCCGGGCGGCCCGCTGCCGTCACCACCGACCTCGCCTCCTTCTGGAAGGACGGTTACCGGGCCGTGCGAGCAGAACTGCGGGGGCGGTATCCCAGGCATCCGTGGCCGGAGGATCCGGCCGCGGCGGAGCCGACCCGGTATACGAACGCCCGGCTGCGGCGGACGTGAGCGCGGGAAAGCGGAGACTGTAGAGCCCTGTCGCGGTGAGGACGGCGAGGCGGCCGTCCGGTGCGGGGGTCACGCATTGGATCGGGGAGCCCATGGCGATCCGCGCGACCTCCCGGTCGCCGTCGATGTCGATGACGGTGAGCGTGTCCTGGTAGCCGACGGCGACGGCCGTGCGCTGGCCGTCCACGCGGTGCAGGTAGACGTCGCGGAAGTGTCCGTGCGCCCAGGACCAGCGCTCGGCCCCGTCGAGGACGCCGCACACCGCGATGCCCTTGCCGGGCACGAGATGGGCGACGACGGGTTCGTCGTCCCAGTCGTCCAGGGCGATGCCGCCCGGCTGCCGGAACTGTGTCATGCCCCCGTGCACGTCCGCGTCGGGTTTGTGGAAGACGGTGCCGCCTCCGGGGAACTCGACCACGCTGAGGCCGTGTTCGTAGGTGTGGTAGGCCACGTAGAGGCGGCCCGCGACCGTGCGGTGGGCCAGCAGCCGTGGCCTGCCCTCCATGGGCAGCTCGCCCAGCTTGTGTCCGGTCAGGGACCACACCGCGGCCCGCCCGCCGAACACGCCCAGCAACACCGTCCGGCCGTCGCGGTCCACCGGCTCGATCCAGCGGGCCGGACCGGGCGGGCTGTCCCGCAGCACGAGGTGGCGCCGCCTCGATCCGATGAGCCGTACGTGCCAGTGGTTCGGGCCGCGCGGCCGCTGTCCGCTCACCAGCAGGGGTGTGCCCGCGCTCCCCCTGACGTAGTGGCCGCGCCTCTTGGCCTGCCACACCAGCAGCCGTCCGGTCGCCGGGTCCAGGCATCGGACGCCTGCGCCGTCGGCCAGGGCCAGGACGTCCCGGCCCGCTGCGCGCCCCTGGCTCAGGGTGGTGCCGAAGAGAGCGGAGAACCGGCGGGGTTCGGCGTCCCCGGTGTCGGCGCCGTCGAGCCGGACGGTCCACAGCGACACCTCGCTGTCCAGGAAGTCGCCCGTGGCGAGGAGCAGTTCGTCGGGGCCCGCTGCCGTGACCGCGAAGGGGTGCATGGCGTGCAGGCCGGCGTGGAGCAGCCGGGTGCGCAGGCCGCTCGTGTCGACCGCCTCGACGCCGCCCAGGTCGACGATCAGCCGGACCGGTCCCTTCCCGGTCGGCAGGAGACGGTCTCCGTTGGAGGGTCCCGTGGAGGTCAGGCAGGTCCATTCCTCGCAGCCGCTGCCGTGGTCCACGCGCGCGTGTGCGGGCTTGCGGCTTCCTTCGAGGCGGAAGTCCGTCGTCGCGACCGCCACTCGTCCCTCGTGGAGGAGGAGGTCTTGCAGGTCGCGGCCGCGCAGCCGCCAGGTCCGGCTGTCGAGGGTGCGCCAGCCGTCCCGTACGGACACGGTCCACCGGTACGCCTGCGGGGGCTTCCGGCTGTCGCCGCCGGGTTCCCCGCAGGCGGCGGCGACGATCAGTTCGCCGGCGCGTGCCTCCATCGCGAGGTGGTCGCGCGAGATGTCTTTGGGCCCCGCGCCCGCGCAGTACAGACGGCTCAGCTCGGTTCCGGTGCGCATGTCCACGAGCCGGACGTGGCCCTCGCGGGTGAGCGCGCCCGCGATCAGCGTGTCGTCCACCTCCACCAGGGCGATGGCTTCGGCGTCCGTCTCGAACCTGCTGCCCCATGGGCTGAGCCGGGCGACGTCCCAGACCTGGAGGTGGCCGCCGGGTCCGTCGGAGACCTGGACCAGCAGCCGGCCGCCGGCACCGCCCGGGCAGGTGGCCGTCGCGGAGATGTACTGATGCGACCACCCGGGCGCGTCAGCGACTTCGGGCAGATCCCCGAGTGGCTCGCAGGTCGTCGTGTCCCAGGCCTGTAGGCGCTTGTTGTCCAGCGTCAGCAGGACTCCGCGGTCGCCGCAGTCGACGATCGCCACCGGCGAGGCCCCCCGGGGAAAGCGTCCCACCGACCGGTGCGCTGTGGGTGGGCTGGGCACGTACGCCCATTCCGCCACCCATGGCTGGCGCGGAAGCCGGGACAGGGTCGCGTCGGCGAGGTCCCGGTTGCCCGCCTCCAGGGCGGTGAGGCGCAGCAGGGCGGCCCGCGCGCCGGCGTCGGGCTCGGTGGCGAGGTGCGGCGCGATGCGCTCGTAGGTGCTGCGGACGGCGCGGGCACGGCGGGTGCGGACACCGGGCAGGGCGCGGCGCAGCGGGCCGGGTCCGACCGTGACGAGGAACAGCGGGTCGCTCACCAGGTCGTCCAGGAGGCCGCCGGCGGCGGCGTGGGTGGGCAGGTGTTCGCGCAGGTAGGGGTCGGCGGCGGCCCAGTCGGGTCCGGTCGCGTCGTCCGTCGGCGGCACGAGGCCGATCAGGGCTCGTGCCACCTGCCGGGCGCAGTCCTGCGTGAGGCCGGCGCGCAGTTCGTCCGCGAACGTCTCGTGGTAGAGGCGGTACACCGATCGGCCGCTGTCGTCGACGTCCTCGACGATGTGGGATCCGCCGCTGCGCAGGATCCAGCGCAGGTCCTGGGGGCTCACGTGGTCGCCGGTGAGGACCGAGGCCATGGCGCGCCAGACGTCGCCGGCGGGGAGTCCGCCGCCCTCGGCGAGCGCGAGGGCGGTGAGGAGGGCCCGGCCGCGGAGTTCGCGGTCCTCGAACTGTTCGCGCAGGGCCCAGCGGAAGGCCGGTCCGGCGGGCCGGGCGGATTCCCCGGTGAGTTCGGGGAGTTGGTCCCGCCAGTCGGGCGCCGAGGTGTCGAGGGCGGTGCCGCGGTGGGCGAGCGGCCGGGCGACGAGCCTTGCGACCAGGTAGTTGCGGTCGGCGCCGGCCTCGATCGCGGCGGCCACCGGGCCTGCGGTGGCCGTGTCGTAGGGGCTGGTGCTGCCGGGGCCGTCGGGGGCGAGGAGGAGCCGGGTGGTGTACGAGCGGAGGTCGCCCGGTCGGGTCCAGCGGGGATCGTCGAGGTCGATGCGGTGGAAGCCGGTGCCGAGGGCGGGTACGGCGCGTGGTCGGGTGCCGGTCAGCAGGTGGACGCAGGGCAGTTGGGCGAGGGGGCGCAGCAGTTGGGCCGCGATGCGTTCGGGTTCGCGGTCGGCGCCGGCGGTGCCGGCCTCGTCCAGGGCGTCGACGACGATGTGCAGCGGGGTCCGGCGGTCGTCGAGGGCGGCGACGAGCCGGCCGGGGTCTGTGGCGGCCGGGTGGTCGGGGTTGAGGCCCGCGGCGTCGGCGATCGCGGCGGTGATCTCTTCGAGGAGTTTGTGGCGGGCGTGGATGGCGGTGAGCGGAGCGGCGTCCGGTGGGGCGTCCAGGACGAGGCGGCCGAGCAGCGCGGACTTGCCGACGCCGGCGCCGCCGGTCACCACGAGGCATCGGTGGGCCGTGGGCGTGGTGTCGGTCAGCCAGGCGGTGAGTCGGGCGAGGGCCTTCTCGCGGCCGGTGAAGTAGGAGCCCTGGCCGCCGAGTGCGTCCGCGCCGCGGCCGCGCGGGTCGAAGTGGCCGAGGAGTTCCTCGCGGCGTCGCCGGCCCTCGGCGCTGTTCCAGGTGCGCTGTTCGTCGAGGTCGATGCCGTGGGGGGTGTCGGGTGCGTAGCGGGGGTTGGGGAAGAACGGGAACCCCTCGCCGCTGGGCAGGGTGCCCCAGGCCGCGTGCTGGAAGTGTCCGCGGGCGGCGAGGCGCTCGTTGACGCGGTCGACGACCTGTTCCAGGTAGAGCTTGCGTTGGCGGTGGCCGCCGAGGGTGAGGTCGTCGACGGCTTCGCGCAGGGCGCGGGCGAACGCCCCGTCCTCGGCGGTCTGCGTGGTGCGTGCGGCGGCGATGACGGAGAAGGCGGTGAGGCGGCTGTGGTCGGCGGCCCGTGCCGCGGTCAGGCGGGCGCCGAGGTCCTCGGCGGTGCGGGCGGCGTCGACGCCGCCGTGTCCGGCGCAGCAGGTGTCGATGATCAGCAGCAGTCGTTCGACGCCGTTCTCCGTGACGATGCGGACCACGTCCTCGGTGGCGAGTGCGGTGCCGCCGAGCCGGCCGGGGTGGCTGTCGCGGCACAGGAGGTAGTGCCTGTTGTGGTCCTGGTCGCCGTGGCCGCTGTAGTAGAGGACGAGGGCGTCGTCGGTGCGTTCCTCGGCGGCGGCCCATTGGGACAGGCCGCGGCGGAACTCGTCGGCGGTGAGGTCCTGGAGGCGGTGGTCCTCGGTGTAGCCGAGGAGGCGGAAGACGCCCGCGACGGTGTCCAGGTCCGCCGGAACGCCGGGGAGTGGCTCCTGGTGGTCGTAGCGGGCGGTGCCGCCGACCACGACGAGTCTGCGTACCGTCACCTGCCGCCCTCCGGTAGGTCCTGGGGCCGGTCCTGCGGGGGGAGTCCGGCGGTGATCGCCGCGCCGGTCTCTGCGGCGGTGAGGTGGTGGGCGATGGCGTGGGCCTGCCAGCCGTTGTCGACGAGGACGTCGTGGACGTGGCGGTGCGCGTCGTCGAAGACGGGTCCGAGTGTCTTGACCAGCGCGACGACGTCCCGGCGGTCGCAGAGGTTGGTCCAGCGCTCGATCGTGCCGGGCCACCGGCCGCGCCCGTCTTTCGGCGGCGGGTCGAGACGGTCGAGGACCAGGTGGGGGATGCCGAGCGGGGAGCCGAGGGTGACCAGGGCGCGGACGGGCCACTCAGGGTGGGCGGCCAGTGCTTCGTAGGCGACGACGGAGCCGAGGGAGTGGCCGACGAGGACGCGGGTGTCGGGGCCGACGGCCGCGGCGACCGTTGCCTGGACGCGGGCGCGTACGTCGGGTTCCGTGAGGTAGCGGCGGACCTGCCGCAGCACTCCGAGGAGAAAGCGGTCGCCGGAGCGGGCGAGGAACCGGCTGCGGGCCAGGGCGTGGAGTGCCTGTTGCGCGAGGCGCGGGGTGGGTGCCTTGGAGGTGAGGTCGGTGGTGAGGGGCGGCACCCGGTCGGGTTCGATCCGTGCGGCCTCCGCCCACCAGGCCAGCAGCAGTTCGACGTCGTACGGGTCCATGGGCTCCCGGGGGTCCGGCTCAGGCCCGCCCTTGACGGCGGTGGTCCCGGCGGGCCTGAACAGGTTGCCGTAGAAGGCGACTTCGATGTCCTCGGGGCCGAGGGACGGGCCTTCGGGGTGTGCCGCCCGTACTCCGTCGAGCAGCGCGGGCGCGATGCCCGAGTGGAGCGTGCGGGCACCCAGGTACTGGTTCCCGATCCCGTGTACGACGACGATGGCGGCCATGCCCCTCCCCCGGAGCGGTGCTGCCGTGATCGTACAACTCGATTGCGGGGGTCAGGCGTTGACGGGCTCGGGTGTGGCGGCCTCGGCGGGGGCGGGGTCGCCGGGGCGGCGGCTGCGGGCCTCCAGGAAGAGGGACAGGGCCAGGAGTCCGGTGCCGAGGGCGAGGAAGCCCCAGGGCAGGTAGGACGTGAGCAGCAGGACCAGGGTGCGGTTGGACTTGACGAGGGACACCGTGCGGTCGATGTAGTCCTCGCGCATCTTCACGTTCCCGGCGAACGCCGTGACCTTCCCGCGGCCGCGGAGCAGGGAGCCGCCGCGCAGTTCCTCCTGGTGGTTCTCCTCGGCGTAGACGGGCGCTCCGGTGACCGGTTCGACCCAGAACTTGCGGACCGTGGTGTACCAGCGGGTGGTGCCGGTCTTGGCGACGTCCTCCGCAGTGATGCCCTTGACCGGCATCGTCTTGGGCATGGCGACCTTGGTCCAGGGGACGGTCTGCTCGAAGTAGTAGACCGTCAGGCCGCGGAAGGTCCGGGTGCCCTTGTAGTGGATGGGGGCGCTGGTGCGGGTCTGTGCGTCGAAGTACTCGTAGTCCCGTTTCTGGGTCAGGAACGGCCACTTGAACTCGATGCCCTCCCGGCGGACCGGGTCGCCGTCGACGGTCTCGCCGGTGGCGTGGACGGGTTCCTGGGTGTGGGCGTCGAAGATGTACCGCTCGGGGACCTTGGAGACCATCTTGCCGTCGGGGCCCTGGACGTAGGACAGGCCGTCCCAGACGACGACGTCCCGGCCGGCCGTCTTCTCGATCTTCTCGGAGGCTTCCACGTCGCCCTTGAGGGTCTGCACGATGGTGACCTTGGGGACGGTGCGGGCGACCAGGCCGTCGTAGTCGAGGAGGGTGGCGTTCTTCGCCTCCACGACCATCGTCTGGTACTCGTTCGCGGGGATCTTGGCCAGGCGCGGGAAGGCGTACCAGCGCAGCAGCGGGGACAGCGCCGCGCAGAACACGGCGAGGGCGAGCAGGATCAGACTGGCTTTGCGGCGCATCTCGGCCTCCCTCCGGGGCGGTTACGGGTGTGCGGGCACCGTCGTCAGCAGCGGTTTCGGGGAGGTCTTGCCGGTGGGTGTGCCCAGCGCGGTGAGCGTGAGGACCAGGGCGAGCGCGACGGCGAGACCGGTCGCGGCGGCGATCAGGGCACGCATACGGGCCTCCCGGAGCTGACAGGACGTCAGGTCCGGCACGGTAGCAACGGGCGGGCGAGAAGAGAACACGTCGCGCACGGCGGCGGCGCCCCTCCGGTGGGAAGGGGCGCCGCCGCCGTCGTACGGAAAGGCCCTGGGGACAGGGTGCGAGGGGTTACGAGGCGGGAGCCGTCGTCGAGTCCGACCCGCTCGGCGTGGGGCTCGGGGTCGAGGTCGCCGCGGCCGTGACGGTCAGTTCGACCGTGAGGGTCGCTCCGCCCGTGGTGGTGATGCGGAGCAGGTACGTGCCGGCGTTGTCGTCCGCGTACAGCTTGGGCAGTTGCAGCAGGCCGTTCGCGTCCGTCTGGAGGTCCAGGGTGCGGACGGGGTTGCCGGAGGCGTCCTTGAAGTAGGGGCCCTTGTCGTTCGTGGTCGTGTCGTCGGCCGACTTGACCAGGGTGGCGGTGGCCGCGACCTTGTCCGCGACGGCGCCCTTGTACGTGGCCTTCACCTCGACCTGGTCGGCGAACTCGCCGCCGGCGGTGCAGGTCAGCGCGGTCTGGCTGGTGCGGGCGAGGGCGTCGGCGGCGCGGGCGGTGACGGTGGCCGCGTAGTCGAGGGGGGACAGTGTGCGGCCGAAGACCGTGGCGCGGACGGTGAAGGCGCCGGTCTTCTCGCCCGCCACGAGCGCGGGCGCCAGCGCGATGCCCTTGCTGTCGGTGACGATCGTGGCGACGCTCTCGCCGCCGGTGAAGGTGGCGTCGGTGTCGCCGACGATGGCGAAGCGGATCCTGACCTTGGCGACGGCCTTGCCGGCCGCCGTCTCCGCCCGGGTGCTGATCCGGTCGGCGTACGTGTCGCCCGCCATGGCGGTCAGGCTCGCCGTGCCCGCGTCCTCGAGGTGGTCCACCGTGTCGGTCGGCGTCGGAGTCGGAGTCGGCGTCGCGGGGGTGGGCTTGGGGGGCGTGCTGGGCGTGCCGGGGGTCGACGGCGTGCTCGGCGTCGCGGGCGTGCCGGGCGTCGACGGGGTGGACGGCGAGGTGGGCGTGGTGCTCGTGTCGTCGTCGCTGCGGCCGCTCGGCACGGTGCCGGTGCCGTTGGGGATCTCGTGGGTGCCCTTGCGGTAGTACTCCAGCCACGACAGGACGGTGTTGAGGTAGTCCGTGGAGTTGTTGTAGCTGAGGATCGCGCTGCGCATCCCGGACGTGGTGGACATGTCCCAGTCGTAGCGGCACAGGTAGTGGCCGGCGGCGAGCGCGGCGTCGTAGACGTTGTTGGGGTCCTTCTTGCCGTCGCCGTTGCCGTCGCGGCCCGCCCACTCCCAGGTGGACGGGATGAACTGCATGGGGCCGACGGCGCGGTCGTAGGTGCTGTCGCCGTCGTAGGCGCCGTTGTCGGTGTCGCTGATGTTGGCGAAACCGACGCCGTTGAGGACCGGGCCGAGGATCGACGAGATGGTCGTGCCGTCCGCGCTGACGTCGCCGCCGCGGGCCTGGCCCGACTCGACCTTGCCGATGGCGGCGAGGAGCTGCCAGGGCATGTTGCAGCCCGGCTTGGACTGCGCCAGCTCCGCCTCGGCCTTCTTGTAGGCGTCCAGGACGGTCGCGGGTATGCCCGCCTCGGCGCTGCCGGTCGCGGCCGGCGTGGTGGGCGAGCTCGCGCTCGGGGCGGGGTTCGGGCTGTTCAGCGGCGGCAGGTCCGTGTAGTACGGCGAGTCGCCGGTGGCGCTGCCACCCGTGCCCGTGCTCGGGTCGGCGGACGGGGCGTCGGCGGCGGTCTGTCTGCCGTGACCGTCGGCCGTGACGTCCGGTGCCTGGGACGCGGCCAGAGCCGCGACCGCCAGTGCGGCCACGGTCGTGTTGACCGCTCCCTTGCGCAGCCTCGTGCCGAAATGCGCCGACATGAAGTGAAACCCTCCCGTGGACACCGAACGCCCGTCTCTACGTCTGCACTCTGCCGTCACCGCTGTTGCGGGTGTCGCCGTTGCCACTGTTGTGACGCCACTGGTGTGACGATCAACCCGCCCCGAGGGTTGCGCTCGTGGGCGGTTTGCGCTGTTCTGTTCTCTTGTTCGACGCGCTTCCCGGGCACGGCGACCCAGGCGACCCTACGACAACTTCTTTTGCACCGGCACCCGTTCGGGCGCCGTTTTCACCCGGCGGTCATATGCCGTTCGGCCGGGAACCGTGCCCCGCATACTGGACGTCTTTGATCACCGGGCCGGCCGGCCCGCCAACGTCCGCCCCCGGGAGCCCCGTTGCCGTTCACGCTGAGTCACGCCGCGGCCGTGCTGCCCGCCGTGCGCCCGGACGGCACCGGCCGCGGACCGCTGGTGCCGGCCGTCCTCGTGGCGGGTTCCTTCGCTCCCGACATGACCTACTACGCGGCGAGTGTCCTGCCCGGAGCCATGGAGTTCGGCGACGTCACGCACTCCTTCGCCGGGGTGTTCACGGTCGACGTGCTCGTCGCCTGGGCGCTGGTGTGGCTCTGGCTGCTGGTGCGCGAACCGCTGGTGGCGCTGCTGCCACGGACCCGGCAGGGCCGGACGGCCGCCCTGACCCGCTGCGGAGCGCCCCGCGCGCGGGTACGGCCGTCCGTGGCCCTGTGGTGGTACGTCTCCGCGGCGCTGGGCGCGCTGACACACGTGGTGTGGGACGCGTTCACACACCTCGACCGCTGGGGCATGCGGCTGTTCCCCGTCCTCGGCGAGAAGATCGCCGGCTCACCCCTGTACTGGTACCTGCAGTACGGGGGCTCGGCAGTGGCCGCGGTCGTGATCGCCGTGTTCCTGACGTACGCGCTGCGCCGGGCGCCCGCCGGTGAGCCGGTGGGGGTTCCGGTGCTGTCGGCGCGGGGCCGGTGGCGGGCCGGTGCCGCGATCGGCGGCTGTGCGCTGGTCGCGGCGGTACGGCGGGCGACGCGGTGGTGGGACTACTGGGGGCCGCGGGATGCCAAGCCGTGGGACCTCGTCCCGACGCTGTGCTTCGGGGCGGGCGCGGGGCTGGTGCTGGGGGTGCTGCTGTACGCCGTCGGCGTGCGGCTGTGGCGTCCGGCCCCTCCGGCCGCCCAGGGTCTCTCCACAGGGCGGCCGCGTCCGGAGGCGGTCAGCGGGGAGCGGAGCCGTCCGGGCGTTCGCTGAGGGGTCTCGCGGTCGCGGCGACAACGGGGACGGGGACGGCGGGGATGACCGGGATGCGGCGGGCCGTACGGGGTCTGTGGAGCCGGCCGAGGACGCCGAGGACGAGGGCCAGGCAGCCGCGCACCGTCTCGGCCCACAGCCGCCAGGTGTCGCCCCGGGGCACGAACCGCAGGACGAACCGGGGGACGAGACGGGCGAAGGGGCGACGCAGCCCGGCGACAGTCGTGTGCAGGGCCGTGACGGGGGCCCTCGGGATGCGGGGAGTGGCGGCGCCGGGCGCGAGCGCGGGGCGCGGCCGCCTCCAGGGAGCCGTGCCGGGGGCGAGCCGCGTGTCCGCGGTCGCCGTGGCGTGAACGCGTGCGTGGGCCCTCCGGCGGTGAAGCATGCGTATACCCATGGCCGCATCCTGGCGGGCCTGGGCGGGCGGAGGCCTGTTCTCGGGGGCCACGCGGGTGAGGGCCCTTCGGGGGATGACCAGGGGTGACGAAGAACCCCGTCAGGCGTCGCTCCTCTTCGAGGGAGCAAGGTCAAGGGAGCAAGGGGAGCAAGGTCGAGGGACCGGGAGAGGCCCTGTCCGCATCGACAGGGCCCCTCCCGGCAGGCCTCGCGCGACCGCCGCTGCGCCTCCGGAGACTAGTGCGCCGCCGACTCCCAGTCCGTGCCCGCGCCCACCGAGACACCGAGCGGGACGTTGAGGTGGACGGCGGCGGCCATCTCGCGGCGGACCAGTTCCTCCGCCGCCGCCCGCTCGCCGGGGGCGATCTCCAGGACGATTTCGTCGTGGACCTGGAGCAGCATGCGGGACTTGAGGTCCGCCGCGCGCAGGGCCGCGTCCACCTTCAGCATGGCGAGCTTGACGATGTCGGCCGCCGTGCCCTGGATCGGCGCGTTGAGGGCCATGCGCTCGGCCGCCTCGCGGCGCTGACGGTTGTCGCTGTTGAGGTCGGGCAGGTAGCGGCGGCGGCCGAACAACGTCGCCGTGTAACCCGTCGCCCGTGCCTCGTCGACCGCGCGGCGCAGGTAGTCCCGTACGCCGCCGAACCGCTCGAAGTAGGCGTCCATCAGGGCACGGGCCTCGCCCGCGTCGATGTTCAGCTGCTGGGACAGACCGAACGCCGACAGGCCGTACGCCAGGCCGTAGGACATGGCCTTGATCTTGCGGCGCATCTCCGCGTCCACCGCGCCCGGCTCGACGCCGAACACCTGGGAGGCGGCCGTGGTGTGCAGGTCCTCGCCGGAGGTGAACGCCTCGATGAGGCCCTCGTCCTCGGAGAGATGGGCCATCACGCGCAGTTCGATCTGACTGTAGTCGGCCGTCATCAGGGACTCGAAGCCCTCGCCGACGACGAAGCCGCGGCGGATCGCCCGGCCCTCGTCCGTGCGGACGGGGATGTTCTGCAGGTTCGGGTCCGTGGACGACAGACGGCCCGTCGCGGCGACCGTCTGGTTGAACGTGGTGTGGATGCGGCCGTCGGCGGCGATCGTCTTGATCAGGCCCTCGACGGTGACGCGGAGCTTCGCCTGCTCGCGGTGGCGGAGCATGACGACCGGCAGCTCGTTGTCGGTCTGCCCGGCGAGCCAGGCCAGCGCATCGGCGTCGGTGGTGTAGCCGGTCTTGGTCTTCTTCGTCTTCGGCAGGCCCAGTTCGCCGAAGAGGACCTCCTGGAGCTGCTTGGGCGAGCCCAGGTTGAACTCGTGCCCGGCCGCCGCGTGCGCCTCCTTCACGGCCTGCTGGACGGCGCCCGCGAACATCTGCTCCATGGCCTCCAGGTGGGCACGGTCGGCCGCGATGCCGTACCGCTCCATGCGGGCCAGGAGGGCGGAGGTGGGCAACTCCATGTCGCCCAGCAGGTCGGCCGCGCCGACCTCCTCCAGACGGCCCCGGAAGGCCTCGCCCAGGTCGACGATCGTGCGGGCCTGCACCATGAGGGCCTCGGCCTCGGCGCCGTCGTCCGCGCCGAAGGCGAGCTGGCCGTCGGCCGCGGCGGCCGGGGCCAGTTCACGGCCCAGGTACTCCAGGGACAGCGCGTCCAGGTCGAAGGAGCGGCGGCCCGGCTTGACCAGATAGGCGGCCAGAGCCGTGTCCATGGACATGCCGGCGACGGACCAGCCGTGCTCGGCGAAGACCCGCATCGCGCCCTTGCCGTTGTGCAGGACCTTGGGGCGGTCCTCGGCGGCGAGCCAGGCCACCCACGCGTTCTCGTCCGACTCGTCCAGCTCCGCCGGGTCGAACCAGGCGGCCGCTCCGCCTGCCGCGGCGAGCGCGACCTCGGCGACCGAGCCGGCGCCCAGCGCCCAGGTGTCGACGGTGGCGACACCGAGGGTCTCGGTGCCGTGCTCGGCGAGCCAGCCCGCCAGCTCGCCCGTGCCCAGCACCGCGCCGTCCAGCTCCACGCCACCGGTGACCACCGGCGTCGCCTCGGCCTCCTCGCCCCCCGGGTCGACGGCGAGCAGCCGCTCGCGCAGCGAGGGGTTCCTGATCTCCAGGGTGTCCAGAACCATCGCGACGGCCGTGCGGTCGTACGGGGCGCGCTCCAGGTCGCCGACCGCCTTGGGCAGCTCGACGTCACGGACCATCTCGGTGAGGCGGCGGTTGAGCTTGACGGCCTCCAGGTGGTCGCGCAGGTTCTGCCCGGCCTTGCCCTTGACCTCCTCGACCCGCTCTACGAGCTCCGCGAACGAACCGAACTGGTTGATCCACTTCGCGGCCGTCTTCTCACCGACGCCCGGGATGCCCGGAAGGTTGTCGGACGGGTCGCCGCGCAGGGCCGCGAAGTCGGGGTACTGGGCGGGCGTCAACCCGTACTTCTCGACGACCTTCTCCGGGGTGAACCGGGTCAGCTCCGAGACACCCTTCGTCGGATACAGCACCGTGGTGTGCTCGGACACCAACTGGAAGGAGTCGCGGTCGCCGGTGACGATCAGCACCTCGAAGCCGGCTGCCTCGGCCTGGGTGGCGAGCGTGGCGATGACGTCGTCCGCCTCGAAGCCGTCGACCGCGAACCGCGAGACGTGCATCGCGTCGAGCAGCTCGCCGATCAGCTCGACCTGCCCCTTGAACTCGTCGGGCGTCTTGGAGCGGTTCGCCTTGTACTCGGTGAACTCCTCGGAACGCCAGGTCTTGCGGGAGACGTCGAAGGCGACCGCGAAATGCGTGGGCGCCTCGTCACGCAGGGTGTTGGCCAGCATCGACGCGAAGCCGTAGATCGCGTTCGTCGGCTGGCCCGTCGCGGTGGTGAAGTTCTCCGCGGGCAGCGCGAAGAACGCGCGGTAGGCCAGCGAGTGCCCGTCCATGAGCATCAGGCGCGGGCGGCTCTCGCCGGAGGGGGTGTCGGTCTTCTTCGCTGCTGTCTCTGCCACGCCCCCGATCCTGCCACGCCCCACTGACACTCGGCCCCGGCCGCCGCCCAGGGCCCCGCCCGCACGTGAACGCCGTCACCGCCCCGTGCGAGGATCGTGGAGGTGTGCGACACAGGTGAGCGAAGGAGAGCGCGCGATGGCAACGAAGCCGCCCAAGGCCGATCCGGTCCAGGACGCGCCGCAGGTCGCCGAGCCGAAGCACGCGGCGGCGGGCCTGCCGGCCGTCGGACACTCCCTGCGCATGGCCCAGCAGCAGATGGGCGTGAAGCGGACCGCGCTGACGCTGCTGCGCGTGAACCAGAAGGACGGCTTCGACTGCCCGGGCTGCGCCTGGCCGGAGCCCGAGCACCGGCACGCCGCGGAGTTCTGCGAGAACGGCGCGAAGGCGGTCGCCGAGGAGGCGACGCTGCGCCGGGTCACCCCCGAGTTCTTCGCCGCGCACCCCGTCGCCGACCTCGCCGGCCGCAGCGGCTACTGGCTGGGCCAGCAGGGGCGGCTCACGCACCCCATGTACCTCCCCGAGGGCGGCGAGCGCTACGAGCCGGTCACCTGGGAGCGCGCCTTCGACATCATCGCCGAGGAGACGGCCGCCCTCGCCTCTCCCGACGAGGCCGTCTTCTACACCTCGGGCCGTACCAGCAACGAGGCCGCGTTCCTCTACCAGCTCTTCGCGCGCGAGCTGGGCACGAACAACCTGCCGGACTGTTCCAACATGTGCCACGAGTCCTCCGGCTCGGCCCTGTCGGAGACCATCGGCATCGGCAAGGGCAGCGTCCTGCTCGAGGACCTCTACAAGGCCGACCTGATCATCGTCGCCGGGCAGAACCCGGGCACCAACCACCCACGCATGCTGTCCGCCCTGGAGAAGGCCAAGGCCGGCGGGGCGAAGGTCATCAGCGTCAACCCGCTGCCCGAGGCGGGCCTGGAGCGCTTCAAGAACCCGCAGACCCCGCAGGGCATGCTCAAGGGCGCGGCCCTCACCGACCTGTTCCTGCAGATCCGCATCGGCGGCGACCAGGCCCTGTTCCGTCTCCTCAACAGGCTCGTCCTCGAGACGGACGGCGCGCTCGACGAGGCGTTCATCGGCGAACACACCCATGGCTTCGAGGAGTTCGCCGAGGCCGCCCGCGCCGCCGACTGGGAGGAGACGCTCACCGCGACCGGCCTCACGCGCGCGGAGATCGAGGAAACGCTGCGCATGGTGCTGGCCTCGGAGCGCACCATCGTCTGCTGGGCGATGGGGCTCACCCAGCACAAGCATTCCGTGCCGACCATCCGCGAGGTGGTCAACTTCCTGCTCCTGCGCGGCAACATCGGCCGGCCGGGCGCCGGCGTGTGCCCGGTGCGCGGTCACTCCAACGTGCAGGGCGACCGCACCATGGGCATCTTCGAGCGCCCCGCCCCGGCCTTCCTGGACGCCCTGGAGAAGGAGTTCGGCTTCGCGCCCCCGCGCGAACACGGCTTCGACGTCGTCCGCGCCATCCGCGCGCTGCGCGACGGCGAGGCGAAGCTGTTCTTCGCCATGGGCGGCAACTTCGTGTCGGCCTCCCCCGACACCGAGGTCACCGAGGCGGCCATGCGGCGCGCCCGGCTCACGGTGCACGTGTCGACGAAGCTCAACCGCTCGCACGTCGTCACGGGCGCGCGCGCCCTGATCCTGCCCACGCTCGGGCGCACCGAACGGGACGTGCAGGGCGGCGGCGAGCAGTTCGTGACCGTCGAGGACTCCATGGGCATGGTGCACGCCTCTCGCGGCCGCCTCGCGCCCGCGAGCACCCACCTGCTGTCCGAACCGGCCATCGTGTGCCGCCTCGCCCGCCGGGTGCTCGGCGAGGACAGCAAGGTGCCGTGGGAGGAGTTCGAGAAGGACTACGCGGCGATCCGTGACCGCATCGCCCGCGTGATCCCCGGCTTCGACGACTTCAACGCGCGCGTGGCCCGTCCCGGCGGCTTCACCCTCCCGCACGCCCCGCGCGACGAGCGCCGCTTCCCCACCGCCACTGGCAAGGCCAACTTCACCGCCGCGCCGGTCGAGTACCCCAAGCTGCCCGAGGGCCGCCTCCTGCTGCAGACGCTGCGCTCCCACGACCAGTACAACACCACGATCTACGGCCTGGACGACCGCTACCGGGGCATCAGGAACGGCCGCCGGGTCGTCCTGGTCAACGCGGAGGACGCGCGCGCGTTCGGGCTCGCGGAGGGCTCGTACGTGGACCTGGTGAGCGAGTGGAGGGACGGCGTGGAGCGGCGGGCGCCCGGCTTCCGGGTCGTGCTCTACCCGACCACCCGGGGCTGCGCGGCCGCCTACTACCCGGAGACCAACGTGCTGGTCCCGCTGGACGCCACCGCCGACACCAGCAACACCCCGGCCAGCAAGTCCGTCGTCGTCCGTCTGGAACAATCGTCCACCGACTGAGCGTTTGCTTAAGTCACGCTGGACTGTGATCGACGAACGGAGCCGGCCCCATGGGCGAGCAGCAGCACGTGAAGTTCCCGCAAGAGGTCATCGACGAGTACGCGGCGCTCGGCGTCGACCTGCCCGCCCTGTTCTCCGCCGGGCACCTCGGCACCCGCATGGGCGTGGAGATCGTCGAGGCCTCCGCGGACCGGGTCGTCGGCACCATGCCGGTCGAAGGCAACACCCAGCCCTACGGACTGCTGCACGGCGGCGCCTCCGCGGTCCTCGCCGAGACCCTCGGCTCGGTCGGCTCCATGCTGCACGCCGGCAGCTCCAAGCTCGCCGTCGGCGTCGACCTGAACTGCACCCATCACCGAGGCGTGCGCGCCGGCCTCGTCACCGGCGTGGCCACACCCGTGCACCGGGGGCGCACCACGGCGACGTACGAGATCGTCATCAGTGACGAGGAGGGGCGGCGGGTGTGCACCGCGCGGCTGACCTGTCTGCTGCGCGACGCCCGCGCGGCGGGCTGACGGCCGTGGTGTCCCAAAAGGCCACGCGCGCGTGCCCGTTGCTCCCCGCCACCCCGGCGGCCTAGCGTCGGGGCATGACCACGGGAGGCTCCCCCCGGGCGGGGGCGACGGCGCGGCTGCCCGAACCGGCGCTGCCGGCAGGGGTGTTGGCGGCCGACCCCGGCGCCTCCGACAGCGCCGACGCCGTCGGCACCCCCGCCCCCTCCCCGTCCACCACCTCGCCCGAGGAGCCGTGCACCCGCATCGTCACCCACTGGTCGCGCGAGGTCCTGGACAGCACCACGTACGGGGACGGCCCGTCGATGGGGCTGCCCAACGGCCAGTACGACATCCCGCGGACCGTCGTGGACGCCGTGCGGGCCGCGAAGAAGGGCCAAGGAGCCCACGCCGCGGACGAGTTGAGCGACCGCGAGGCCCGCGGCGGCTGCGCCGACCGGTACCGCACGGGCGGACCGGGCAAGGACCCCTGGCAGTGAGCGGCATCGGCCCCAGCGGCATCGGCCCCGTGGAGCCCGGCGAGGGCACGGACACCCGCCCATGGGACGCGCCCGCGCCCGCCCCCCGCCCACCCGTCCCCCGCCCACTCGCCCGCCTCTACGCCACTCACCGCCGGGCCGCACGCGCCGCCCTGGCCGCGGCGCTCCTCCTCGCGGGCGGCGGCTACCTGTACGCGACCCGGCCCCACGACGCCGAACCACCCACGCCCGCACCGCCGTTCCCCTCCCAGGTGGTGGACGTCAGCTACCTCGGCGAGATCGCCGTACCGCCCGGCACCCGGCCGCGCACCTTCGCCTTCGAGGTACTGCTCACCGTGGACGCCGGCCCGCCGGTCACCGTGACCCGGCTGAACCAGCCGTACGCCGGGCTCTCCCTGACCTCGGCCCCGTCGCCGCCTTTCCGCACAAAGGCGGGTTCCTCCCGCAAGATCGCCATCACCATGCATGTATCGGAATGCGGAAAAGTACCGGAGAACGCCGGACTCCCTTTCCTGGACGTAACTCTACGTAATGCACGCGCAATACGAGTCCCACAGTTTCATCCTGGGGACGCACTATGCGCAGGACCTCTCCGAAGCCCTGCAAGTCGCCTGCAGCAACGATTCCAGGTAATCACCAAAACGCCTGAGACGCCTGAACCCGTCCGGGTTCATCCTGCACGTTCTCACCATGTGGACAGGGCGAATCGGCCTGAATTCCACCGTTCCACCCACCAAGTACCGCTCTGCATTACCTCGTGTCATAACAAGAGCGTCACAGCCTTCGTCAGACCCTCCTCCCCGTCACCTCCACCCGCTTAGAGTCACGCCCAGTCACCGCACGGCCGGAAAACCCCTCCGGCCCAGCGCTCGACTCGGCCTCTTCCAGGGGGGAGAGCCGCCCAGGGAAAGGACTGGAACGTGCGTCAACGTTCGCTCATCGCCATCACCGCCGCGCTGTCCGCGGGAGCACTCACCCTCACCGCCTGCGGCTCGCGCGACAGCGACGACAAGGGCTCCGACAGCGGCGGCACCACCGTCACCATCGGTGTCGACGCTCCGCTGACCGGCGACCTGTCCGCCATGGGCCTCGGCATCAAGAACTCGGCCGACCTGGCGGTCAAGAACGCCAACAAGCAGAAGTACGTCGACGGCGTCACCTTCAAGATCGAGGCCAAGGACGACCAGGCCCAGCCCTCCGCCGGCCAGCAGAACGCCGCCGCCCTGGTCGCCGACAAGACCGTCCTCGGTGTCGTCGGCCCGCTGAACTCCTCCGTCGCCGAGTCGATGCAGAAGGTCTTCGACGACGCCAAACTCGTCGAGATCTCCCCCGCCAACACCGGCCCCTCCCTCACCCAGGGCGCCGACTGGCAGACCAAGAAGGTGCGCGGCTACAAGTCGTACTTCCGCACCGCGACCACGGACGCCATCCAGGGCCCGTTCGCCGCGCAGTACGTCTTCAACGACGCCAAGAAGAAGAAGGTCTTCGTCATCGACGACAAGAAGACCTACGGCGCGGGCCTCGCCGGCACCTTCACCGACGAGTTCAAGAAGCTCGGCGGCACCGTCGTCGGCACCCAGCACATCAACCCGGACACCAAGGACTTCTCCGCGGTCGCCACCGAGGTCAAGAACTCCGGCGCCGACGTCGTCTACTACGGCGGCGAATACCCGCAGGCCGGCCCCCTCAGCAAGCAGATCAAGGCCGCCGGCGCCAAGATCCCGCTGGTCGGCGGTGACGGCATCAACTCCGCCGACTACATCCCGCTCGCCGGCGCCAGCGCCACCGGTGACCTGTCCACCTCCGTCGGCGCCCCCGTCGAGGAGCTCGCCTCCGCCAAGCAGTTCGTCGCCGACTACAAGGCCGCCGACTACAAGGACGCGTACTCCGCTTACGGCGGTTACTCCTACGACTCCGCCTGGGCCATCATCGAGGCCGTCAAGAAGGTCGTCGAGGACAACGACGGCAAGCTGCCCGACGACGCCCGCGCCAAGATCACCGCCGCGGTCCAGAACGTCTCCTTCGACGGTGTGACCGGCAAGGTCGCCTTCGACGAGTACGGCGACGCCACCAACAAGCAGCTCACCGTCTACGCCGTCGAGAACGGCGCGTGGAAGGCCGTCAAGTCCGGCACCTTCACCGGCTGACCCACACCCGCACCACAGCTGAGCCGCGCGGGGCGCTGTTCCACTGGCGCCCCGCGCGGACTCGCATCCGGCCCCCCGTCGAAACATCCGAACCGTCTCGGAGGACATGCGGTGAACGAACTGCCGCAGCAGCTGGTCAACGGCCTGCTACTGGGATCCATGTACGGGCTAGTCGCCATCGGCTACACAATGGTCTATGGCATCGTCCAGCTCATCAACTTCGCCCACGGCGAGATCTTCATGACCGGAGCGTTCGGCGCTCTCACGGTCTACTTCTACATCCTGCCCGACGGCACATCCATGGCGATCGCCCTGCCCCTGATGCTCGTCGGAGCCGTCATGGTCTCCGTCACCATCGCCGTAGGAGCGGAACGGTTCGCCTACCGCCCCCTCCGCAACGCACCACGCCTCGCCCCCCTCATCACCGCCATCGGCCTCTCCCTCGCCCTCCAGCAGGCCGTCTGGGCCTGGTACCCCGAGGCCAAGTCCGCCCGCGTCTTCCCCCAGATCGACGGCGGCCCCTTCAACATCGGCAACGTCACCATCCAGACCGGTGACATCTTCCTGCTCGTCGCCGCCCCCATCAGCATGGGCATCCTCGCCTACTTCGTCATGAAGACCCGCACCGGCCGCGGCATGCAGGCCACCGCCCAGGACCCCGACACCGCCAAGCTCATGGGTGTCAACACCGACCGCATCATCGTGATCGCCTTCGCACTCGGCGCCACCTTCGCCGCCGTCGGAGCCGTCGCCTACGGCCTCAAGTACGGCCAGATCTCCTTCACGATGGGCTTCATCCTCGGCCTCAAGGCCTTCACCGCGGCCGTCCTCGGTGGCATCGGCAACATCTACGGGGCCATGATCGGAGGCGTCGTCCTCGGCATCGCCGAGACCATCGCCACCGCCTACATCGCCGACATCCCCGGCATGGACAAGTTCGGCAGCCAGTCCTGGGCCGACGTCTGGGCCTTCGTACTCCTCATCCTCGTGCTCCTGCTGCGGCCCCAGGGCCTGCTCGGCGAGCGCGTCGCTGACAGGGCGTGACACCGATGACGACACAGACCACCACAACCGAAGCACCCGGCACGACCACCGCCACCCGAGCCGGCCTCATCGGCGTCCCCGAGAACATCGGCCGCGCCCTCGCCACCGGCGGCGGCATCCTCACCATCATCTCCACCTTCCTCGCCTGGACCTGGACCTCCACCTTCCCCGGCGACCTCACCGTCTACGGCTACCCCGGCGGCCTGCAGGTCCTCGTCCTCATCGGCGGCGCCCTCACCACCCTCTTCGCCCTCGCCTCCTACGGCATCAAGGGCCTTCGCTGGCTCGTCCCCGCCGGCGCCGACGGCGCCGTCAAGTTCGCCGCCCTCGCCACCTTCGCCACCAGCTGGTACACGGTCATCGCCATCAGCGCCGACCTCGGCGGCATCGTCAACCTCGAAGCCGGCGGCTACATCGTCGCCATAGGCAGCCTCACCGCCTTCCTCGGCGCCCTCGCCCTGCCCTTCGAACACCCCGAGCCCGACCCCATCGACCCCGACGACACGTCGTGGGAGCACACCAGGCACAAGGCCGCCCACCAGTGGGCCACCATCAAGGCCGCCTTCGGCTCCGGCACCGCCCGCCCCGTCGGCAAGCTCCCCGCCTACGCCGAAATCCTCATCATCGTCGCCGTCCTCGCCCTCGGCCTCACCGTCTTCACCTACGGCATCGGCACCGAGTACGACGAACTGTTCGTGGGCTTCCTCATCACCACCGGCTTCGGCTTCGCCGCACTCAACAAGTCCGGCCTCGTCGCCCAGGCCAGCCAGATCACCGCCCGGCACCAGAACATCACCATCTGCGGCGCCTTCATCACCGCGGCCCTCTTCCCCTTCACCCAGACCGACGACCAGTACGCGACCCTCGGCGTCTACATCCTCATCTTCGCCACCGTCGCCCTCGGCCTGAACATCGTCGTCGGCCTCGCCGGCCTCCTCGACCTCGGCTACGTCGCCTTCCTCGGCGTCGGCGCCTACGCCGCGTCCATGGTCTCCGGCGCCCCCAGCTCCCCCTTCGACGTGCACTTCCCCTTCTGGGCAGCCGCACTCGTCGGCGCCGCCGCCTCCCTCGTCTTCGGCGTCCTCATCGGCGCCCCGACCCTGCGACTGCGCGGCGACTACCTCGCCATCGTCACCCTCGGCTTCGGCGAGATCTTCCGCATCACCGCCAACAACCTCGACGGCACCTCCGGCCCCGACATCACCAACGGCTCCAACGGCATCTCCTCCATCCCGAACCTCGACGTCCTCGGGTTCGACTTCGGAGTCGTCCACGACATCGCCGGCTTCAGCATCGGCCGCTTCGCCAACTACTTCTTCCTGATGCTGATCATCACCGCCGTCGTCGTCCTCGTCTTCCGACGCAGCGGCGACTCCCGCATCGGCCGCGCCTGGGTCGCCATCCGCGAGGACGAGACCGCCGCCCTCGCCATGGGCATCAACGGCTTCCGCGTCAAACTCATCGCCTTCGCCGTCGGCGCCTCCCTCGCAGGACTCGCCGGCACCGTCCAGGCCCACGTGACCTACACCGTCACCCCCGAGCAGTACCTCTTCGCCGGACCCATCCCGCCCAACTCCGCCTTCCTCCTCGCCGCAGTCGTCCTCGGCGGCATGGGCACCATCGGCGGACCCCTCATCGGCGCCTCACTGCTCTTCCTCATCCCCAACAAACTCCAGTTCCTCGGCGACTACCAGCTCTTCGCCTTCGGCCTCGCACTCATCCTGCTGATGCGCTTCCGCCCCGAGGGCCTCATCCCCAACCGGCGCCGCCAGCTCGAGTTCCACGAGGAGGCGGAAGCACCCACCGTCCTCACGAAGGCAGGGGCCTGACCACCATGACCACCGACACCACCACCAAGACCGCCCCCGTCGGCGAAACGGTGCTCGACGCCCGCGGCGTCACCATGCGCTTCGGCGGCCTCACCGCCGTCCGCGACGTCAACCTCACCGTCAACAGCGGCGAGATCGTCGGCCTCATCGGCCCCAACGGCGCAGGCAAAACCACCTTCTTCAACTGCCTCACCGGCCTCTACATCCCCACCGAAGGCGAAGTCCGCTTCAAGGGCAACGTCCTGCCCCCCAAGTCCTTCAAGGTCACCGCGGCCGGCATCGCCCGCACCTTCCAGAACATCCGCCTCTTCGCCAACATGACGGTCCTCGAGAACGTACTGGTGGGCCGTCACACCCGGACGAAGGAAGGCTTCTGGTCCGCCGTCCTGCGCCTCCCCGCCTTCCACAAGGCCGAAGCAGCCTCCCGCGAACGCGCCATGGAACTCCTCGAGTTCGTCGGCCTCGACGCGAAGGCCGACCACCTCGCCCGGAACCTCCCCTACGGCGAACAGCGCAAGCTGGAGATCGCACGCGCACTGGCCAGCGAGCCGGGCCTCCTCCTGCTCGACGAGCCCACCGCCGGCATGAACCCCCAGGAGACCCGCGCGACGGAGGAGCTCGTCTTCGCCATCCGCGACAAGGGCATCGCCGTCCTCGTCATCGAGCACGACATGCGCTTCATCTTCAACCTCTGCGACCGCGTCGCCGTACTCGTCCAGGGCGAGAAGCTCGTGGAGGGCGACAGCGCCACCGTCCAGGGTGATGAGCGGGTCGTCGCCGCCTACCTCGGCGAACCCTTCGAAAACGCCCCCGGCGACGAAGAGATCGCCGAAGTCGAGGCCGCCGAAGCGAACGCCGAGAGCGCCGACACCCCGACGGACGCCGCGCCCGGCAAGGAGAACGACCGATGACCGCACTGCTCGAAGTCGAAGACCTCCGAGTCGCCTACGGCAAGATCGAAGCCGTCAAGGGCATCTCGTTCAAGGTCGAGGCCGGCGAGGTCGTCACCCTCATCGGCACCAACGGCGCCGGCAAGACGACGACTCTGCGCACCCTGTCCGGCCTGCTGAAGCCGGTAGGCGGCCAGATCAAGTTCAACGGCAAGTCGCTGAAGAAGATCCCCGCCCACAACATCGTCTCCCTGGGGCTCGCCCACTCCCCCGAGGGGCGGCACATCTTCCCCCGCATGACGATCGAGGACAACCTCCGCCTCGGCGCCTTCCTCCGCAGCGACAAGGCAGGCATCGAAAAGGACATCCAGCGCGCCTACGACCTCTTCCCCATCCTGGGAGAGCGCCGCAAGCAGGCCGCGGGCACCCTGTCCGGCGGCGAGCAGCAGATGCTGGCCATGGGCCGCGCGCTCATGTCCCAGCCGAAACTGCTCATGCTGGACGAGCCCTCCATGGGCCTGTCCCCCATCATGATGCAGAAGATCATGGCCACCATCGCCGAGCTCAAGTCCCAGGGCATGACGATCCTGCTCATCGAGCAGAACGCCCAGGCAGCCCTGTCGCTCGCCGACCACGGCCACGTCATGGAGATCGGCAAGATCGTGCTCTCCGGCACCGGCCAGGACCTCTTGCACGACGAGTCCGTCCGCAAGGCGTACCTCGGCGAGGACTGAGTTTCTACGGTCCTCCCACGGCAACGAGGCCCGCGCCCCTTCTCCGGGCGCGGGCCTCGTCGTGTGCGTAGCGGTTGTCCGGGTTACCCCTTGGACGACTTCTTCTCATCGGCGTCCTGAATGACCGCCTCCGCGACCTGCTGCATCGACATACGGCGGTCCATCGACGTCTTCTGGATCCACCGGAACGCGGCCGGCTCCGTCAGCCCGTACTCCGTCTGAAGAATCGACTTCGCCCGGTCGACCAGCTTGCGCGTCTCCAGCCGCAGCGTGAGGTCCGCGATCTCGTTCTCCAGCTCGCGCAGCTCCGTGAAGCGGGACACGGCCATCTCGATCGCCGGGACGACGTCGCTCTTGCTGAACGGCTTCACCAGGTAGGCCATCGCACCGGCGTCACGGGCACGCTCGACGAGGTCGCGCTGCGAGAAGGCGGTCAGCATGAGGACGGGCGCGATGCGCTCCTCGGCGATCTTCTCGGCCGCCGAGATGCCGTCCAGCTTGGGCATCTTCACGTCGAGGATGACGAGGTCCGGCTTGTGCTCGCGGGCGAGCTCGATGGCCTGCTCACCGTCACCGGCCTCGCCGACGACGCTGTAGCCCTCTTCTTCGAGCATCTCTTTGAGGTCGAGCCGGATCAGGGCCTCGTCCTCGGCGATGACGACACGGGTCGTCAGCGGAGGCACGTGCGACTTGTCGTCGTCGGGCGCGTCTACGGGCTGGGGCGACTCGGGGGCGGTCACGGGGGCTCCTTGTTGCGGGCCGGGCAGGTACTGCTGCTAATGCAGCCTACCTAGAGGCGGGCAAGTACGGTGACCCGGTATGCTTCCGATCAGCCAGTCCTGCCGGGTTGATGGAAGGGCAGACATGATCGCCTCAAAAGCGATTGCCTGAAAGGGCGTGCGGGTTCGAATCCCGCACCCGGCACCACTGTTCAGGAAGCGGAGGCTCACGTTCGCGTGATCTTCCGCTTTTTGCTGCGTACAGCGACGATCAGTAACGCAAAGTGGCCACATGTACGACATGGGCACACGCAAGCGAGCACTGGCGCTTGTAACGCAAGGGCACAGCCTTAACTCCGTGAGCAAGCAACTCGGAGTCTCCCGGTTCGCGATCCGCTCCTGGCAAGTACGCATCGAGCCGCTTCGCCGCACCGGCCGCCCGTGCCCGCGTTGTCAGACGATCCCCGAGTTACCTGAGGCACCTGCGGCCTACGCCTACTTGCTCGGCCTCTATCTCGGCGATGGCTGCATCAGCCTCCATCGGCGCGAGGTCTACTTCATGCGCATCGTCCTGGACAATGCCTGGCCCGGCGTGATTGACGAGTGCGAAGCCGCCATGCGCTCCGTGCGCCCCGACAACAGCGTGTGCCGTGTCAAGAAACAGGGCTGCGTCGCCGTCACAGGGTCCAGCAAACACTGGCCCTGCCTCTTCCCCCAGCACGGCCCCGGCAAGAAGCACGAGCGCCGGATCATCCTCGAATCCTGGCAACAAGGCATCGTCGACGCACACCCCTGGGAGTTCATCCGCGGCCTCATCCACTCCGACGGATGCCGCATCAACAACTGGACCGAGAAGACCATCGGCGGTCAACGCAAGCGCTACGAATACCCGCGTTACTTCTTCACCAACGTCTCCGACGACATCCGCCTGCTCTACACCAACACCCTTGACAAGCTGGGCATCGAGTGGACGCAGTCCGCCCGCAACGGAAAGGCGTTCAACATCTCCGTCGCCAAGAAAGCCTCCGTAGCCCTCATGGACACCCACGTAGGCCCCAAGCACTGACCACCCCTACTTGGGGCTGTCGTCCTCCCCGATGCGGTGTACGCGGACCAGGTTCGTCGAGCCCGACACCCCCGGAGGCGAACCGGCCGTGATGACGACCACGTCGCCCTTCTGGCAGCGCCCGTGCTTCAGCAGCAGCTCGTCCACCTGGTCGACCATCGCGTCGGTCGAGTCCGCCTGCGGGCCGAGGAACGTCTCCACGCCCCACGTCAGGTTGAGCTGCGAGCGCGTCGCCGGTACCGGGGTGTAGGCCAGGAGCGGGATCGGGGAGCGGTAGCGCGACAGGCGGCGTACCGTGTCGCCGCTCTGGGTGAAGGCGACCAGGAATTTCGCGCCGAGGAAGTCGCCGATCTCGGCGGCTGCCCGTGCGACGGCGCCGGCCTGGGTGCGTGGCTTGTTGCTCTCCGTCAGTGGGGGGAGGCCCTTCGCCAGGATGTCTTCCTCGGCCGCTTCGACGATCTTCGCCATTGTGCGGACGGTCTGTACGGCGTACTTGCCGACGCTCGTCTCGCCGGAGAGCATCACGGCGTCGGTGCCGTCGATGACCGCGTTGGCGACGTCGCTCGCCTCGGCGCGCGTCGGGCGGGAGTTCTCGATCATCGAGTCGAGCATCTGGGTGGCGACGATCACCGGCTTGGCGTTGCGCTTGGCCAGTTTGATGGCGCGTTTCTGGACGATCGGGACCTGTTCGAGCGGCATTTCGACGCCGAGGTCGCCGCGCGCGACCATGATGCCGTCGAAGGCGGCGACGATGCCGTCGATGTTCTCGACCGCCTGGGGTTTCTCCACCTTGGCGATGACGGGCAGTCGGCGGCCTTCTTCGTCCATGATGCGGTGGACGTCCTCGATGTCCTTGCCGCTGCGTACGAAGGAGAGGGCGATGACGTCGAAGCCGGTGCGGAGCGCCCAGCGGAGGTCTGCCTCGTCCTTGTCCGAGAGGGCGGGGACGGAGACGGCGACGCCTGGGAGGTTCAGGCCCTTGTGGTCGGAGATGACGCCGCCTTCGACGACGCGTGTGTGGACGCGGGGGCCGTCCACTGCCGTCACCTCCAGACAGACCTTGCCGTCGTCGACGAGGATGCGTTCACCGGGCGTGACGTCGTCCGCGAGGCCGGCGTGGGTCGTGCCGCACTGCTGGCGGTCGCCCTCTACGCCTTCTTCCACGGTGATGGTGAAGGTGTCGTCGCGTTCAAGGAGTACGGGGCCTTCCGCGAAGTGGCCGAGGCGGATCTTCGGGCCCTGAAGGTCGGCGAGGGTGCCGACGCTGTGGCCGGTCTCGTCGGAGGCCTTGCGTACGCGGTGGTAGCGCTCCTCGTGTTCGGCGTGGGTGCCGTGGCTGAGGTTGAAGCGGGCGACGTCCATTCCGGCGTCGACCAGGGCTTTGAGCTGGTCGTACGAGTCGGTGGCGGGGCCCAGAGTGCAGACGATTTTTGCTCGGCGCATGTTTCGAGTTTATGTCTTACCGGTGGGTAGGTAGTTGGTCGCACATGGCTGCTCAACAACCTTTGCGTGAAGGGTTGTTGACAACTAATAAATTGTGCACGCCTCCGCTCCGATGAGCATTTTCTCGAATGGGTGAATGCATGGAATTCACAGGGTGGGCGGGTTCATCGTGAACTGTGCGCTCACTTCGGCGCGGATCTGCATGCGCTGGGGTTCCAGGTCGAGGGGGTCGGGTGCGGGTTCTCCTTTCGCCATGACGGCCGATCGGGTCATGCGTCCGCCGTAGGCGGCTTGGGGGCGTAGGCCGGAGGCTCCTGTGCCGGTGTCGGCCAGTTCGATCAGTGCGGCGACCGTGGTGCCCAGGGCCTGCGCGTACTCCTTCGCCCGCTGCACGGCGTCCTGTACGGCCTGTTGTCGGGCCTGGCGGTACGCCGGTGAGTCGGTGCGCAGGGCCCATGAGGGGCCGTCGACGCCGGTGAGGTCGAGGTCGGCGAGGCGGGTGGTGAGTTCGCCGAGGGCGGTGAAGTCGGTGAGTTCGGCGGTGAGGTGGACGGTGCCGTGGTAGGTGCGGACGCGTTCGCCGCGGCCGCGTTGGCCGAGTTCGGGGGTGAGGGACACCGCGCCGGTCGACAGGTTCTCGACGGCGTCGCCGTACGACTTCAGGAGTTCGAGGACCGTCGCGTTGCGGTGGGTGAGGTCGTCGAGGGTGGTGCGGCGGTCTTTGCCGCGGGCGGTGACGGTGACGCCGATGCGGGCGATCTCGGGGTCGACTTCGAGTTCGGCCTCGCCGCGGACTGTGAGGAGGGGGGTGTCGGGGGTGCCGTATGGGGGATTCTGCGGGGAGGTCATACGTCCCAGCTTGTCATGGCTTTCCCTGTTCAGGGGCCTGAGTTGACCGTTCTGGTCATCAGATCGCAACCTCCTGGACCTGTTGCCGTCGGTCATGGACGGGTCAGAATCTACGCGCGTCGTTGACCATTCCCCGAGGAGTACGAGACATGCCGTTGAATCGCCGGAAGTTCCTGAAGAAGTCCGCCGTGACCGGGGCGGGGGTGGCGATCGCGGGCGCGGCTGCGGCTCCGTCGGCGCAGGCCGCGGAGGCGGGGAAGCCGGTCGGGCAGCCGAGGCGGTATGCGCTGACGGTGATGGGGACGACGGACCTGCACGGTCATGTCTTCAACTGGGACTACTTCAAGGACGCGGAGTACAAGGACGCCGCGGGCAACGCGCAGGGGCTGGCGCGTATCTCGACGCTGGTGAACCGGATCCGTGAGGAGAAGGGGCGCGAGAACACGCTGCTGCTGGATGCGGGCGACACGATTCAGGGCACGCCGCTGACGTACTACTACGCGAAGGTGGATCCGATCACCGCCAAGGGTGGTCCGGTGCATCCGATGGCGCAGGCGATGAACGCGATCGGGTATGACGCGGCGGCGCTGGGCAACCACGAGTTCAACTACGGCATCGAGACGCTGCGGAAGTTCGAGTCGCAGTTGCGTTTCCCTCTGTTGGGGGCGAACGCGGTGGACGCGAAGACGTTGAGGCCGGCCTTTCCTCCCTATGTCATCAAGACGTTCTGTGTGAAGGGTGCGCCGCCGGTCAAGGTGGCGGTTCTGGGGTTGACGAACCCGGGTATCGCGATCTGGGACAAGGCGTATGTGCAGGGCAAGCTGGCGTTTCCGGGTCTGGAGGAGCAGGCGGCGAAGTGGGTGCCGAAGCTGAAGTCGCTGGGTGCGGATGTCGTGATCGTGTCGGCGCACTCCGGCTCGTCCGGCACCTCGTCGTACGGTGACCAGTTGCCGTATGTGGAGAACTCGGCGGCGTTGGTGGCGCAGCAGGTGCCGGACATCGACGCGATTCTGGTGGGGCACGCGCATGTGGAGATTCCCGAGCTGAGGGTCACGAACGCGAAGACGGGTAAGGCGGTCGTGTTGTCGGAGCCGCTGGCCTATGCGGAGCGGCTGTCGGTGTTCGACGTGGAGCTGGTGTTCCAGAAGGGGAAGTGGGTCGTCGAGTCCGTTTCGTCGAAGGTGTTGAACTCCAACTCGGTGGCGGACGATCCGAAGATCACGAAGCTGTTGGGTGATGAGCACGCGAAGGTCGTGGAGTATGTCAACCAGGTGGTCGGTACGGCGACGGAGACGTTGACGACGGTCGAGGCGCGGTACAAGGACGCTCCGATCATCGACCTGATCACCAAGGTGCAGGAGGACGTGGTCAAGGCGGCGCTGGCGGGTTCGTCGTATGCGTCGTTGCCGGTGATCGCGCAGGCTTCGCCGTTCTCGCGGACGTCGGAGATTCCGGCCGGGGAGGTGACGATCCGTGATCTGTCGAGCCTGTACGTGTATGACAACACGTTGGTGGCGAAGTTGCTGACGGGGGCGCAGATCCGGGCGTATCTGGAGTACTCGGCGCAGTATTTCGTGCAGACGGCGGCGGATGTGGTGGTCGACACGGAGAAGCTGACTAACGCGAACAATCGGCCGGACTACAACTACGACTATGTGTCGGGTCTGGCGTATGAGATCGATATCGCGCAGGCGGTGGGTTCGCGGATCAAGAACCTGACGTACAACGGTGTGGCGTTGGACGATGCGCAGCAGTTCGTTTTGGCGGTGAACAACTATCGGGCCAATGGTGGTGGGGCGTTCCCGCATGTGGCGTCGGCGCAGGAGTTGTGGTCGGAGTCGACGGAGATCCGTACGCGGATTTCGGAGTGGGTGACGGCGAAGGGTGTGCTGGACCCGAAGGACTTCGCGTCGGTGGACTGGAGGCTGACGCGGGACGGTGCTCCCGTTTTCTGAGGGGGCGGTTCTGGAGGTTCAGCAGGGTGACGTCCGCGGCGTCGGCGAGGGCTTTGGCGCCGGCGTCGTTGGCGTGGAGGCCGTCGCCTGCGTTGAAGTCGTCGTGGATCCGGTCGGGTTGGTCCGGGTCCGCGACGGTGGCGGCGACGGCGATGCGGGTGCCGGCGGGGGGGGGCGAGGACGTCGACGCCGGTGAGGAGGTGGCCGGTGCCGAACTCCTCGGCGTCGGTCGGGGTGGGGGCGGAGAGCTGGTTGCCGGGGGCTGCGTGGCCGGTGTCGTAGGGGACGGCGGAGAAGGTGGTCGGGCCGGTGTCTCCGGGGAGGCAGAGGCTGACGCTGAGTTCTTCCCCTGCGTGTACGGGCAGTGCGAGGGGGTCGCTGGTGGCTTCGTGTCCGGCGGGGATGGTGAGGGTGGGGGCGCCCGTGAAGCGCAGGGGTGTGTCGCTTGCGGGGTCGATGTCGCTGCCTTTGGTGCGCAGGGCGATGTGGGCGCCGCCGATCTCCAGGGGATCTTTGCCGTAGCGGTTGCTGAGCCGTATGCGTAGGGCTTCGCCTCCGCCGGCCAGGCGGAGGGTCTGGTCGGTGAAGCCGTGGGACTCCCAGAGGGCGAAGTCCTCGTGGGGGCTGATGACGGCGGAGCGGTGGGCGGCGATCCATGTGGTGGTCATGCCGGGCGACGACGTGATCATCGCCCGGTTTCTTCCGTCTGTCTCTACCGTTGTTCGACGAGGGGGGTGAGGGTCGGTGCCTGCCTGGCCTGGGGGGCCCGGTGTCGTGGTTCGAGTCCGAAGGTGGTGAAGGCGGTTCGGGTGGGGAGGGGGTAGGTCTCCTTGGTGGTGAGGGTGTTGAGGATGGTGGCGCTGCGCCAGGCGGCGAGGCCGAGGTCGGGGGCGCCTACGCCGTGGGTGTGGCGTTCGGCGTTCTGGACGTAGACGTTGCAGCCGGTGGCGGTGACGGAGGGGTCGAGGACGAGGCGGAAGTGTTCGTCGATGCGGGGGCGTTCGCTGTTGTCGCGGCGGATGTAGGGGTCGAGGCCGGTGAGGAGGGGTTCGAGGGGGCGTTCGCGGTGGCCGGTGGCGAGGACGACGGCGTTGGTGGTGAGGCGGGTGCGGGTGTTCTGCTGGATGTGTTCGAGGTGGAGTTCGATTGTGGTGGTGGCGATGCGGCCTGCGGTGCGGACGTGGACGCCGGGGGTGAGGACGGTGTCGGGCCAGCCGCCGTGCAGGGTGCGGCGGTAGAGCTCGTCGTGGATGGCGGCGAGGGTGTCGGCGTCGATGCCTTTGTGGAGTTGCCATTGGGCGCCGATGGCGCGGTCGCGGGTGTTTTCGGGGAGGGCGTGGAAGTAGCGGGTGTAGTCGGGGGTGAAGTGTTCGAGGCCGAGTTTGGAGTACTCCATGGGGGCGAAGGCGTCGGTGCGGCCGATCCAGTGGAGTTGTTCGTGGCCGGTGGGGCGGTGGCGCAGGAGGTCGAGGAAGACTTCGGCGCCGGACTGTCCGGAGCCGACGACGGTGATGTGGCCGGCGGTGAGGAGGGTGTCGCGGTGGGTGAGGTAGTCGGTGGCGTGGATGACGGGGACGCCGGGGGCGTCGGCGAGGGGGCGTAGGGCGTCGGGGATGTGGGGTTCGGTGCCGATGCCGAGGACGATGTTCCTGGTGTAGGTGCGGCCGAGGGCTTCGGCTTCGCCGTCGGTGTCGAGTTGGGTGAAGTCGACTTCGAAGAGGTCGCGTTCGGGGTTCCAGCGGACGGCGTCGGCGTGGTGGCGGAAGTGGAGGCCGGGGAGGTTGTCGGCGACCCAGCGGCAGTAGGTGTCGTATTCGGCGCGGTGGGTGTGGAAGCGCTCGGCGAAGTAGAAGGGGTAGAGGCGTTCGTGGGTTTTGAGGTAGTTGAGGAAGGTCCAGGGGCTGGTGGGGTCGGCGAGGGTGACGAGGTCGGCGAGGAAGGGGACCTGGATGCGGGCGCTGTCGATGAGGAGGCCGGGGTGCCAGTCGAAGCGGGGGCGTTGTTCGTAGAAGACGGCGTCGAGTTCGGCGAGGGGGCGGGCGAGGGCGGCGAGGGAGAGGTTGGAGGGGCCGATGCCGATGCCGACGAGGTCGCGGGGGGCGTCGGTGGTGGGGGGTGGGGGCGTGTGGGGGTGCGGGGGTGTGTGGGGGTGCGGGGGTGTGTGGGGGTGCGGGGGTGTGTGGGGGTGCGGGGGCCTGTGGGGGTGCGGGGGCGTGGTCATGCGGGGGTGTTTCCTTCCACCAGTTCCAGGAGGGCGGTCAGGTCGTCGGGCCGGGTGTGGGGGTTGAGGAGGGTGGCTTTCAGCCAGAGTCGGCCGTCGAGTCGGGCCCGGCCGAGGACGGCGCTGCCGTCGGTGAGGAGGCGGCGGCGTATTTCGGCGACGGTGGTGTCGGTGGCGTCCGTGGGGCGGAAGAGGACGGTGCTGATGGTGGGTGGGGCGTGGAGTTCGAGGCCGGGGTGTGCGGTGACGAGGTCGGCGAACTGGTGGGCGCGGGCGCAGACCTGGTCGACGAGGGCGCCGAGGCCGGTGCGGCCGAGGGTTTTGAGGGTGACGGCGATCTTGAGGGTGTCGGGGCGGCGGGTGGTGCGCAGGGAGCGGCCGAGGAGGTCGGGGAGGCCGGCTTCGGTGTCGTCGTCGGCGTTGAGGTAGTCGGCGTGGTGGTGGAGGGCGGTGAGGTCGTGGGTGTCGCGGACGGCGAGGAGGCCGGCGGCGACCGGTTGCCAGCCGAGTTTGTGCAGGTCGAGGGCGATGGTGTGGGCGTTGTGGAGGCCGGTGAGTCGGGGGCGGTGGCGGTCGCTGAAGAGCAGGCCGCCTCCGTAGGCGGCGTCGATGTGGAGGCGGGCGCCATGGGTGGTGGTGAGGGCGGCGATGGCGGGGAGGGGGTCGATGAGTCCGGCGTCGGTGGTGCCGGCGGTGGCGGCGACGAGGTGGGGGCCGGGATGGGTGGTGAGGGCGTGGTGGAGGGCGGTGGGGTCGAGGGTGCCGGTGGGTGTGGGGATGACGAGGGGTTCGGGGAGGCCGAGGAGCCAGGCGGCGCGGGGCAGGGAGTGGTGGGCGTTGGTTCCGCAGACGAGGCGGAGGGTGGGGCCGTGGGTTTCGCGGGCGAGGAGGAGGGCGAGGTGGTTGGCTTCGGTGCCGCCGGTGGTGACGAGGGCGTCGGGCGTACCGGTCTGCGTGGCCGTGGCCGATGCTGCTGGTTGGGGTTGCCGGGTATGGCCGTAGACCTCGGTGGCGAGTGCTCGGGTGACCAGGGCCTCCAGTTCGGAGGCGGCGGGGGCTTGGTCCCAGGAGTCGAGGGAGGGGTTGAGGGCACAGGCGGCGAGGTCGGCGGCGGTGGCGACGGCGAGGGGTGGGCAGTGCAGGTGGGCGACGCAGAGGGGGTCGGCGGGGTCGGCGGCGCCTTCGGCGAGTGCGTGGACGAGGGTGGGCAGGGCGTCGCGGTCGCCGTGTTCGGGGAGGACGTCTCCCACCGCGTCCCGTACGCGTGCGGCGACAGCGTCCGGTCCGCCCGCGGGTAGTGGTCCGCCGCGGGCGCGGGCGCCGGCGTCGAGCGCGTCGAGGACGGCTGCGAGCAACGGCCGTAGCGCGTCGGGGCCTTCGGGGCCTGAGGCGAGGGGCGGGATGCTCACGGGGACTCCTCCGGGGCGCGGGGCGGATGTCCGCAGCGGGGAGTTCCAGCTTGTCGGGGATTACGCCGACGCGCCCGAAAAGCCCACTGATCGGAACCCGAAAGGGGGTACTCCCGGGCGGGGTGGGCGCGGCCTGGCGTCGGTGGGATGAGTGACGCGTGGACGTTCGAGGGGCCGGATGGCCGGCCGGTGGTGGTGCGTGAGCCGGGGCCGGGGGACGAGGCGGCGCTGCTGGGGCTGTTCGCGGAGTGCGAGGAGGGGGTTGAGGAACATCGGAACGATAACCGGCGCTAAAGCCTCGATCGGCCCTGGTGGGTGGCTGACGGAGCGTCGACGGCGGGACCCATCTGAAGTCGTCCCGCAGATAACGCCCTATTATCTGCGGGAAGGCTGATCGCGACCTGCGGGAACAGCCGCCAGGCCGTGCGTGAAGCGGCCCCGTTATCTGCGGCAAGGGGGAAGGGGTGCCAGCCGTCGTACAACTGCCCGCCGGGAAGGTGCTGACCGTCCGTACGGCGGCCGACGCCTTCCTCGACTCGCTCGGTAACCCGAACACGGTCCGCAACTACGGTATCGGGGTGGGCAAGACCGCCGAGCGGCTCGGTGAGGGCCGACCGCTTGCGTCCGTCGCGGACGACGAGATCGGCGAGATCCTGGAACTGCTGTGGGGCAGCTCTGCGGTGAACACCTGGAACGCCCGGCGTGCGTCGGTGCTCTCGTGGCTGGGTTGGTGCGATGAGCGCGGGTACGACGGCCCGGCGGTCCCTGCCTGGGCGAAGCGGCTCACCCCACCGGACTCCGAAACCCCGGCCCGCTCGAAGATGGCGATCGACCGGCTGATCGCGCGGCGGGAGGTGCACCTGCGGGAGAAGACGCTGTGGCGGATGCTCTACGAGACCACTGCCCGGGCGGAGGAGATCCTGGGCGTCAACATCGAGGAGCTGGACCTCGCCGGGCGCCGGGCCCCGGTGAAAGCCAAAGGCGCCCGTCCTCGTACGCGTCGCCGCGGCGCTGTCCGCAAGGACTTCGTCCTGGAGACGGTCTACTGGGACGCTGGTACTGCCCGGCTGTTGCCCAGACTGCTCAAGGGACGTACGCGCGGCCCGGTGTTCGTCACCCACCGCAAGCCCGGCCCCGGCAAGGTCGTCAACCCGCGGGACATCTGCCCGGACACCGGGCTCGCGCGTCTCTCGTACGGGCAGGCCCGGATGCTGCTGGACGAGCACACTGCCCTCGGCGGTGAGCCGGGCACGGGCTGGGATCTGCATGAGTGGCGGCACTCCGGTCTGACCCATCTTGGTGAGGGCGGGGCGAGTCTGCTCATGCTGATGGCGAAGTCCCGGCACAAGAAGGCGGAGAACGTACGGAAGTACTTCCACCCTTCCCCGGAAGCGATCGCCGAAGTCACCAGCCTGCTCGCGCCGGGCTGAGGCGGAGGACCGGTACGGCGGCCGTCACTGACTCGGAACGGCGATGCCGGCTGCGCGCAGGTTCGCCTCGACCAGCGTGTTCAACCGGGCGATGGACGGTGACTGGTCCTCCCGGTGGTGGTTGACCATTCCGTACCGGGAGGCGGCGTCGGACTGGCTCCGAAACCCGCTCGGCATCGCCAGCAGCGCGCGGTTGGTCAGCAGCTTGTCAGCCAGTGTGGACGCCAGCTCCTCGATCCGCGGATCGTCCGGATCCCAGGCCCTCGCATCCCAACCGCGCTTGGTCAGCTCGACGGACTCGGGATCGTCAAGCAAATGTTCAAGCCGGGTCAGGAAGGTGTCGAAGATCTCCGGGACCAGCGCCCGGGCCAGCACCAGAGCCTCCCGTTGACCAACCACGTAGTCGGGATTGAAGCCGAGTTCGGCGAGTCGGTCCAAGACCGCGCAGGCCCGGTCGGGCAGCAGGGCCCGGTCGCCATGGTCGAGGCGGTGCAGCCTGTCACGGCGCGCGATCAGGTCTTCGATCCGCTCGGTGAGCTGGTGATGGATGTCGTCCAGGGTGGCGGCGAACGTCTTGGGACCGGCGTCGAGCAGGTCACCGATCTCGGCCAGCGGCACGCCGGCCGCGGCCAGGGTCCGGACCTGGACCAGCCGGAACAGCTCGCCCGATCGGTAACGGCGGTAGCCGGAACCGTCGCGTTCCGGCTCGGCGACCAGGCCGAGCCGGTGGTAGTGCCGCACGGTCTTGATCGTGACACCGACGAACGCCGCTGCCTGACCGATCGTGAGCCCGTCTGCCATCGGGTCAGCGCACCTCCAGATCGTGGGCGGCTGCGGTCTCGCGAACCGCGTCGGTCGGGAAGTCCGGACGATCACAGGGGCGAGGATAGCGCGCACCAGTTCCAGCCCATCCCCCCTGCCGCCGAGGAGGACCGGGACGCCTGCGATCGGTGCCGGTCACCCCTTGATCGCGATAGGGGGTTGACCTTGACCTTGGGTCAAGGGTGCAGGCTCTTCACATGGCCGCTCGAAGGGCCAGGCAGCCACCAGGCCGCCGTGAGAACTAACACTGTGAACAGGAGATTCATCATGGGAACAAGCAACAGCGGCTTCTCCCACGGAGGGCTGCGCCGACTGCGCGAGGTGCTGGCACGGCACGTCGAGTCCAAGAAGATTCCCGGCCTTGTCGCCTTGGTCAGCCGCGGCGGCCAGACACACGTCGAAGCGATCGGGACGATGCGTCATGACGGTGGCTCGCCGATGCGCCGGGACACGATCTTCCGGATGGCGTCCACGTCCAAACCGGTCACGATGGCGGCGGCGATGATCCTGCTGGACGAGTGTCGGCTGCGGCTGGACGACCCGGTGGATCAGTGGCTGCCCGAACTCGCTGACCGGCAGGTGTTGAAGCGGCCCGACGGACCGCTGGACGACACCGTGCCGGCACAGCGGCCGATCACCGTACGGGACCTGCTGACCTCCACGTTCGGGCTCGGAGTGGACTTCGAGTCGATGGCTTCCCCGATCAGGGCCGCGACCTTCGAGCGTCTCGACTACAGCGTGGCATCCGGGCCGGCGCCCGAGCCGGACGAGTGGATGCGCCGCCTCGGCGAGCTGCCGCTGCAGTACCAGCCCGGAGTGCGGTGGCAGTACGACCTCAGCAACGAGGTAGTCGGTGTACTTGTCTCCAGGGTCGCGGGAAAGTCGTTGGAGAATTTCCTGCGCGAACGCATCCTCGATCCGCTGGGGATGAAGGACACCGCCTTCCACGTGCCCGCCGACAAGATCGACCGACTCCCGCCCCTGTACGGGCCCGACCCGCAGACCGGCGAGTTCATCGTGTGGGACGAGGCGGCAGGGGGAAGGTCCAGCGTGCCTCCCGCGTTCCAGGGCGCCGGCGGCGGGCTGGTCTCCACCGCCGACGACTACCACGCCTACTTCCAGATGCTGCTGAACCACGGGATGCACGGGAGTGAACGGATCTTGTCTCGGGCCGCCGTAGAGCTGATGACCACCAACCGTCTCTCGCCCGAGCAACTAGCTGCCCGGGACGCCATGTTCAGCAACGTCGCCCACCTGTCGTCCGGCCAGGGGGCGAATGGCGGCTGGGGCTTCGGGATGGCGGTGCGCACCTATCGCGGCGACTACGCGCCCCTCGGCCAGTTCGGCTGGTTCGGCGGTACCGGCACCACCGCCTACGCAGACAGGACCAACCAGCTTACCGGAGTCCTGCTCACCCAGGTCGGACTGTCCACCCCGGATTCTCCGCGTGCCATGAACGACTTCTGGACCACGCTCTACCAGGCCATCGACTGACAACGAGCTCGACCGTTACTTTGCGGCTGGGGTGAGAGACAAGAGCCCGGTGCTGGCCCCGGGCGTCATTCCTCGTCGGTAGCGTCTGGCTCCCGCAACGGACGCAGGTCCCCGGGCAGGTCGGGGAGTTGGAAGGAATACCGGCCGAGCATGTTGATGTGGTGGCGGACGAACGGGGAGAGGCGGGCCACGTCCTCGTCGCGGACATTGAATCCGTCCGCGCGCAGCTGAGTGACGGCGGCGTCCATGTACCTCGTGTTGAAGAGCACCAGGGCATTGAGAACCAGGCCGAGCGCGCCGATCTGGTCCTCCATGCCGTCCTGGTAGCGCTGGTAGAGCTGTCCGGCCCTGCCGTGGAAGATCTTCCGGGCGAGAGCGTGGCGGCCTTCCTGGAGGTTGGCCTGCACCTTGATCTGCCTGCGGTAGCCGGGCTCGTCGGCCAGGCGCAGGATGTGCAGGGTCTTGGCGATCCGCCCGTAGTGCGCGATCGCGTCGCCGAGCGGGGTGGGGCGGCCGTCCCGGGACAGCATCCGAATCACGTCATAGGCGCGGACGGCACCGGTATGGATGGAGCCGATGATCCGCAGGATGTCCTCCCAGTGCCGCTCGATCCGGGCAAGGTCGACCCGGCCGCGGGCCGCGTCCTGGAAGGCGCCATGGTCGGCGGCGCGGTCGATGCGCCACATCTTCTGGTCCGGCAGGTCCGCAAGCTGGGGCGCATACGCGAACCCGGCCAGGGTCAGGAGCCCGAACACGATGTCGGAGTACGAGGCGGTATCCGTGACGATCGTCTCCGGGCGCTTGGCGCCGTCGCGGTCGTAGAGCACGTCCAGCACGTACAGCGAGTCGCGCGGGGTGCCGGCCACGACCTTCCCGCCGAGCCCGGCCGCCTGGTCATTGATCATGTTGAGCCAGGTGGTACCGCCCCGGCGCCCGAAGTACTTCGGGTTCGGCCGCGCGTACACGCTGGGCACGGGGACGACGAACCGCATCCCGTCGACCGAGGCGACCAGCCCGCCGCCCCACGCGCTCGCGAGCGGGATGGCCGCCTGGTGCTCGATCAGCGTGGCGTTCGCGGCCCGGTAGGTGGCGAGCCGCAGATACGTCTGGTCGACGTGGGAGAGCCGCCCGTACTTCAGCGCGTCGACGCCGCCGATGACCGGGGTGTAGCCGACATTGCAGCCGTGCGCGCCAACAATGCCGCGATCGTCACCGGCAGCTCCTTGAGACGGGCCTCGCCACCGGTGACCGAGGTGAACGCCTGGTCAGCGCCGGTCCAGGAGAACACCTCCAGCAGTACCTCGGGCAGATCGACCCGGGGCAGCATCGCGTTCACCGCGGCCCGCAGATCGAGCAGCGAGGCGGGTTCGGGCTCCGGCTCCAAGGCGGCGAAGTGCAGCCGTCCGTCGTCGTCGAAGACGATCTGCGCGTTGTCCGGCAGCCGCCCTGTGACCTCGCGATACGTCCCGTCCAGCAGCGCGGCCCGCGCGGTCAGGTGCTCGCTCGCCCCGGCGGGCAGGTTCAGCGAGGCCAGCACGGTGGGCTTGGCCTGCTCCCACGCCGCCCCGGCCAGCAGCTTCGCCCTCGGATCGCCCCACCTGGAGGAGTTCTTCGCGAACACCTCCCGCCGGCGCAGCATCCGGTGGAACTGCTCCAGGATGCAGAACGTGTACGCCTTCCAGTCCACCGTGCCCGGCTCCAGGTGCGGCGCCGAAAGGACCAGGCGCCGCCAGGAACCGACAAGCAGGTCTGTGTCAATCTCCTGCGGGCCGACTCTCTTGCGGCCCATCAGGTCCGGCAGCGACTTCAGCGCGGTCAGCACCGGCAGCCCTTCCGGGGTGGCGCCGAAGTCGACGACCTTGACCAAGAGCTTGAGGAACGGCCGCACCGTGCCGAACCGGCCCACCAGCATCGCCCGCCACGCCTCGTCCGCATCGGAGTCGAGCGGCGGGGTCAGCTCGAACAGCGCGGTGATCGCGGCGGCCAGCTCCGCGCGCGGCACCACCGCCTCGATCCGCTCCCACATCGCCGTGAGCGTCTCCACCTTCGGCGGGCTGACCTCCCCGGTGTCGGTGTCGACCTGCTCGCTCGTGGTGTCGAAGATGACCTGGAACGCGGTCGCCAGCTTCGCCCCGGCCCGCTCCACCCTCGGCAGCGTCTTGATCTTCTCCTTGACCGTCTCCCGCTCGGCCTTGGCCAGCAGCGTCGCCAGACGGCGCGAGTCGCCGTGCCGCTTGAGGAGTGACGCCTTGCCGTCCACTCCGTACCGCGACAGCTCCGCCAGACGGCGCGGCGGTATCCCCGACACATCCAGGGCGCGCATGTCCAGGTCGGCGATCTCCTCGGCCCGGTCCAGCGCCCACTTCATCTGCGGTCCAGATACCCGCACCGGACCCCGGCGCAGCCGGTCCAGCTCCGAGACCCGCGCGCCAGACGGCACGGTCAACAAAGAGTCCAGCACCGCCCGCTGGCCGACGCTCAACATCCCGTGCAGGGTGTCCCACAGCCGCTGGTTCGCCGTCTCCCGCACCGAGGCGACCAACCTGGTCAGCGTCGTCACGCCGGGCAGCAGCACGCGGCGCTCACGCAGCTGGCCGACCGCCGCGTCGAACAGGGCCTTCGGGCCCTCGCCAGTCGTCCAGGCCCGCGCGTCCACCCATGTCCGCAGGTCGGCCTCCGCCTCGGCGAACTCTTTGTATTCCAGGACCCGCCGCAGCTCGCGTACGTGCTCCAGGCGGGTGTTCTCCCGCTCTCCGTATGCCTTCAGCACCGACGCATCGCCGATGTCGAGCTGCTCGGCGAGGTAGTCGACGACCTCCGCCGGCGCGTCCGTGGGGTCATCAAGGAACACCCCCAGATACCGCGCGGTCGTCAGCTGTAGCGCGAAGCCCAGGCGGTTATGGGACCGCCGCTTGCCCTCGATCAGCTCCCGGTCCGCGTCGTCCAGGAAGAAGAAACGCTCCAGCTCCGTGCGGGAAGGCGCCCCGCGAAACGCCGCATACGCGGCAGCCTGCTCATCCGTCAAAAACCCGACCGTCACCCCGGACCTCCAAACAGTCGATCAACAACGACTGCCGAAGGTTCCGCTGCCACAGAAGACCAGGTCAAAGCCTCCCTGAGCACCACCAGGGCTTAGCGCCGGTTTTCGTTCCGATGTTCCTCAACCCCCGAGGACTGGTTCGTGGCGGCGACGGGTCTGCCGTCGGGGCCGGGTGATGTGCAGAGCCTGTTCTACGCGCTGCCGGAGGGGCAGCCGTGGAGGCCAAGGTGGTGCTGGCGGTGGAGCGGGAGGGGGGTGCGGTCGGTGTGGTGGACGCCGTGCGGGATCATCCGGGGCGTGGTGAGGTGGCGGTGGGGATGTTTCTGCTGACGCCAGGGGTGCGGGGGTGTGGGCTGGGGCGGGCGGTGGCCGGGGAGTTGCTGGCGCGGGCGGTGGGGTGTGGCGGGTGACGGCGACCGTTCCGCCGGGCTGGGTGGCGGGGGAACGTTTCCTGCGTCGGTTGGGGTTCGCCTGGGAGGAGGTGGGCGGGCCGGGTGCCGGGGACGTCGGCAATCGACGGACGGGACCGCGTGAAGAGGACGTCGGCAATCGACGGGCGGGACCGCATGAACGGGACGTCGGCAATCGACGGACGGAACCGCATGAAGAGCGCGTCGGCAATCGGCGGGCGGGACCGCGTGAAGGGGTTGTACGGCGGGCCGAGTTGGTGGTCGGCCCGCCGTGAGGACTGTGACCGTGGGTCGGTCCAGGCCGGTGCTCAGGCCTGTCGCGCCTCTCGTACGCGCAACGCCCGTGTCAGGTCGTCGAGTTGGTCGGCGAGCTTGCGGCGCAGGGCCGGGGTGGGGTCGGCGTCCGTGAGGCACTCCTCGCCCAGGCGCAGGGTGTCGGGGTCGACGGCGTGGGCGGGGAAGGCCCAGCGTCCTGCGGCGTCGGCGATGGCGGGGCCGCGGCGGGCGGCGACGGCGACGGCGTCCTGGTAGAAGCGGGGGACGTATGCGCTGACGAGGTCGGCCTGTTCGGGCTGCCAGAAGCCCTGGGCGGTGGCGGTGAAGAGGTAGTTGGAGAGGTCGTCGCCCTCGAACATGGCGGCCCAGGCGGTGCGCTTGGCCTCCGCGTCGGGGAGGGCGGCGCGGCAGCGGGCGGCGCCTTCCCGGCCGGTGGCGGAGGGGTCGCGGTCGAGTTCGGCGGCGATGGCGGTCTCGTCGGTGGCGCCGAGGACGGCGAGCCGGGCCAGGACGCGCCAGCGCAGGTCGGGGTCGAGCTCGGGTCCGCCGGGGACGGTGCCGTCGGCGAGCCAGGCGGCGATGGTGTCGGGGTGGGCGGCGACGTCGATGAAGTGGCGTACGGCGATGAGGCGCAGGCCGGGGTGGTCGCCGTCCTCGGTGCGGCGGATGAGGTCGCGGCAGAGGGCGGAGAGGGTGGCGAGGGCGGCGGGGCGCTGTTCGGGGGTGAGGTAGCGGCCTGCGACCTGGGCGGAGGCGAAGGCGAGGACGCCTTGGGCGAGGGCGAGGTCGGTTTCCTGCGGGAGGTGGGCGCGGGCGGCCTCGAGGTAGGCGGTGGGGGCGAGTTCGCCGTCGCGGACGGCGTCGCGCAGGGCGTTCCAGACGACGGCGCGGGTGAGCGGGTCGGGCAGTCCGGACAGGCCGGTGCGGAGGGTTTCGAAGGAGGCGGGGTCGAAGCGGATCTTGGTGTAGGTGAGGTCGCCGTCGTTGAGGAGGAGCAGGGCGGGGCGCTTGCCGATGGGCTGGGGTGCGCTTTGCGGGATGTCGACTTCGAGGCGTTCGCGCAGGGTGAGCCGGCCGTCATCGCCGAGGTCGAGGTCGTAGAGGCCGACGGCGACGCGGTGGGGGCGGCTGCCCTTGTGCACGACGGTGAGGGTGTGGTCGCCGTTGGAGCCGTTGAGGGTGGGGGTGAGGGTGTCGACGCCGGTGGTGCGCAGCCAGGCGTCGGCCCAGGCGTGGACGTCGCGGTCGGTGTGGGCGGCGAGGGAGTCGATGAAGTCGGCGAGGGTGGCGTTGGCGAAGCGGTGGCGGGCGAAGTGGGTGTTGATGCCGGCGAGGAAGTCCTTCTCGCCGAGCCAGGTCACCAGCTGGCGCAGCGCGGAGGCGCCCTTGGCGTAGGAGATGCCGTCGAAGTTGAGGAGGGCGGAGGCGGTGTCGTCGACGTTCTCGGGGGCGACGGGGTGGGTGGTGGGGCGCTGGTCGGCGTCGTAGCCCCAGGCCTTGCGGACGACGCCGAAGTCGGTCCAGGTGTCGGTGAAGCGGGTGGCTTCGGTGAGGGTCTGGTAGCCCATGTACTCGGCGAAGGACTCGTTGAGCCAGATGTCGTCCCACCACTGGAGGGTGACGAGGTCGCCGAACCACATGTGGGCCATCTCGTGGGCGATGACCATGGCGCGGGTCTGGCGTTCGGTGTCGGTGACGGCGGAGCGGTAGACGAATTCGTCGCGGAAGGTGACGAGGCCGGGGTTCTCCATGGCGCCGGCGTTGAACTCGGGGACGAACGCCTGGTCGTAGGAGTCGAAGGGGTAGGGCTCCTCGAACTTCTCGTGGTAGCGGTCGTAGCACTGCCGGGTGATCTCGAGGAGTTCGTCGGCGTCTGCGTCGAGGTGGGGGGCGAGCGAGCGGCGGCAGTGGATGCCGAAGGGCAGGCCGCTGTGTTCGGTGCGCACGGAGTGCCAGGGTCCGGCGGCGACGGCGACGAGGTAGGTGGAGATCAGCGGGGTGGGGGCGGCCTGCCAGCGGCCCTCGCCGAGGTGTTCGGTGATGCCGTTGGCGAGGACGGTCCACTCTTCGGGGGCCTTGACGGTGAGGTCGAAGACGGCCTTGAGGTCGGGCTGGTCGAAGGCGGCGAAGACGCGCTGGACGTCGTCCATGAAGAGCTGGGTGTAGAGGTAGGTCTCGCCGTCGGTGGGGTCGGTGAAGCGGTGCATGCCCTCGCCGGTGCGGGAGTAGCGCATGCTCGCCCGGACACGCAGTTCGTGGTCGCCGGCGGTGAGGTGCTTCAGGGAGAGCCGGTTGTCGTCCAGGGTCTGCGGGTCGAGGGGCTCACCGTCGAGGGTGACGGAGTGCAGTGTGTCGGGCCTGACCTCGACGAAGGTGTCCCCGTTGGCGCGCGCGGCGAACCGGATGACGGTGACGGACTCGAAGGTCTCGTCGCCGGTCGTCAGGTCGAGCTCGATGGTGTAGCGGTGGACGTCGAGGAGCTTGGCACGGCTTAGCGCTTCGTCGCGCGTCAGTACGGACATGCACGACATGCTGCCTGATACCGCAGGCCGGGCACAGGGGCGGATCGGTACGCGCCCTATGTCCCTTCTCGCGCCGGAGCGCTGTCGGGTCGCCCGTGGGCCGGGGTCGACTGACGGGGCGTGCCCGGCGTCTCACGCACGGTGCCCGCTGCGGGCACGCCCGGTGGGTCAGTTCGGCGAGGCGGCGGTGCCGTTGACGGTGTCCTCGGCGATGCGCTCGTGGTGGCGGATCACCTCGGCGATGATGAAGGTGAGGAACTTCTCGGCGAACGCGGGGTCGAGTTTGGCGTTCTCGGCGAGGGTGCGCAGGCGGGCGATCTGGCGGGCCTCGCGGGCCTGGTCGGCGGGCGGCAGCTGGTGGCGGGCCTTGAGGTGGCCGACCTGCTGGGTGGCCTTGAAGCGTTCGGCGAGCATGTGGACGACGGCCGCGTCGATGTTGTCGATGCTGTCGCGCAGCCGGGCGAGCTCCTCGCGGACGGCGGGGTCGACGTCGCCGGGTCCGGGGCCGGGGGTGTTGCTGGTGGTCATGGGCGTTCACCCTAGTGCGCCGTGTCCTCGTACAGTGGAACCGGGTACTGGGGTGCACGGCGTCTTGGGGGTGCGGGCGTGGCCGACGGCGGACCGGTCCAGCATGGTTATCCGCATCTGGAGACGGTGCGGGCGGCCGTCACGGCGTTGTACCGGCGGTTGTCGTACGACACCGTCCACCAGTTCGCCACCAGTGTGCCCCCGGCTGACGTGGCGTTCTGCGACACCGACGATCTGCATCTGGGGGCGCAGCGGGTGGCCCGTGAGCTGGTGCGGCACTACCGGTTGCCGGATGCCAGGATGATCGTCGCCTTCCGGGAGATGCAGCACGCGGCGAACGTCGAACTCACCGCGGGACCGGAGTACTTCATCGAGCTGAACGACCGGTTCCGTAGGCATCGGCGGGACATCGGCGCGGCTCTGGCGCACGAGATCATGCACGTCTACCTGCATCGCGTGGGCCTGTCGTTCCCCGGCACGCGGGACAACGAGATCCTGACGGACACGGCGGCGACGTATCTGGGGGCGGGCTGGCTGCTTCTGGACGCGTACCGGGAGGACGGGGCGTCCTCACAGAAGCTGGGGTATCTGACGCCGGAGGAGTTCGGGTACGTGCTGGCGAAGCGGTCGTTGGTGTTCGGCGAGGATCCGTCGGTGTGGTTCACCAGTGCGCAGGCGTACACGGCGTACGGGCGGGGCATGGAGCGGGCCCGGCATGACGAGCGGCAGCCTCCGCTGACGGCGGCGGGCTGGGCGGGCCGGCGCCGTTACGTCCGCGACCGCCGGCACGCGCAGGACCATCGGTCCGCGGCGGCCGCGGACACCGCGTACGCGTTCGCCCCGGACCCGCCGGGGCCGCTGCGGGTGACGTTCCCGTGCCCGACCTGCCACCAGCGGATCAGGGTGCCGGTGAAGGGGAGGGTTCGGGCGCGGTGCGGGTTGTGCAGGACGGTGCTGGAGTGCGACACGTAGGTCGAGTGGGGCATGTAGGTCAGTCGTGAGAGGTGGCTGTGCGCGGCAGGAGTGCGCACAGCCCCGCGCACACCACGAATCCGGCGGTCACCCACGGCATCGCCGCCCCCAGTGCCTTGGTCAGGCCGTCGTCGGCGTGGCCGAAGAACACCGTGCCGACCACGGCCGCGCCGAGCGCGCCGCCGAACTGCTGGGCGGTGGAGAAGATCCCGGAGGCGCCGCCGGCGAGGTCGGCGGGTACGGCGGACAGGACGACGTTCACCAGGGGCACCACCAGGAAGCCGAGGCCCGCGCCTGCTACGACCAGGCCGGGTGCCAGCGGCCAGGCGCCGGTGTGCGTGTCGGAGGCGCCGTCGACGGCGGCCCACACCCAGGCGTAGCCGCCTGCCATGAGCAGTGCCCCGGCGCCGAGGACGAGCCGTCCGTAGCGCACGGCGAGGGAGTCGGCGGCGGGTGCGGTGAGGAAGCCGCCGACGGAGAAGGCGACGGTCAGCAGGCCGGCCTGCATCGGCGTGTACCCCTCGCCGGCCTGCAGCCAGACGGCGAAGACGAGGAAGAAGCCCTGCATGGCGAGCGAGAAGAGCAGCTGGACCAGGACGCCGACGGAGAACGCCGGGAGCCGGAAGGCGCGGGACGGGAGCAGCGGGACCGTGGCCGGGTTGCGTCGGTGCGCCTCGAGCACGCCGAGGCCGGTGACCGCGAGCACGCCGGCGGTCAGGCAGATCCAGCCCCACAGCGGCCAGCCGTTCTCCCGCCCCTGGACCAGGGGCAGCACGATCGCGACCAGCCCGCCGGCCAGGACGAGGCTGCCGAGCGCGTCGGGACGTCCCGCCGAGCGTTCCCTGGTGGCGGGCACCAGGACCGCTCCGGCGACGAGGGTGATCGCGGCGACCGGCACGTTGACCAGGAACACCGACCGCCAGCCCCAGCCGAACAGGTCGGCGTCCGTGAGTACCCCGCCCAGTAGCAGCCCGACGGCTGAGGCGAATCCGGCGACGGCGCCGTACATCCCGAAGGCGGCGCCGCGTTCCTTGCCCTGGAAGAGGGTGCGGAAGGAGCCGATCACCTGGGGGACGAGTACGGCGGCGAGGACGCCCTGGAGGGCGCGTGCGGCGATCAGCTGTCCGGGTGTCTGGGCGATCCCGCAGACGAGGCCGGCCAGTCCGAAGCCTGCCGTGCCGGTGAGGAAGAGGGTGCGGCGGCCGAGGCGGTCGCCGAGGTGGCCGGAGACGATCAGGGCCGCCGCGAAGCCGAGCAGGTAGGCGGAGACCGTCCACTGCAGGTCGCTCGCGGATGCGTGCAGATCGCTGCCGATGGAGGGGATCGCGACGTTCACGATGGTCGTGTCGAGGAGGTCCATCAGCGCCGCGATCATCATGACGGCGGCGGCGGCCCAGCGGCGCGGGTGGGGGTCCGTGGTGGCGGGCGGGGGTGGGGTGAGGGCGGTGGTCATGGGTGTCTCCAGTGGGCGGTGCGATGGGCGGGCGTGGTGGGCGGCCCCGGGATTTATTTCGTTCGACCGAACGAAATACTTGCACCGACAACTCGCCGGCCGCAAGTACTTAGTTCGACCGAACGAAATATTCGTTTACCCTGGAGGCATGGCAGAGACCGGAGACGACACACGACGGGCCGCCGCTCTCGATCGCCTCATGGCCGTGGGCCGCCGGCACAGCGCGGTCACGGTGATGTTCCACTCGGCGATCGCGGCGAAGCAGGGGCTGAACGCCACAGAGGAGAAGACTCTCGACTTCCTCCAACGGCAGGGCCCGCTCACCGCGAAAGACCTGGCGGAGCTGACCGGCCTGGCCCCCGCCTCCGTGACCGGCATGCTCGACCGGCTGGAGGCCAAGGGCTTCGTCCGCAGGGTCAAGCACCCCACGGACAAGCGGCGCGTGCTCGTCGAGCTCAACGAGACGAAGATCGCCGAGCTCGCGGTGTTCTTCGAGGACTGGGCACGCGACATCACCGAGGCGTGCGAGGAGTTCGGCGCGGAGGAACTGGAGACCGTCAACCGTTTCCTCGCCGTGATGACCGAGGCACAGCGGAAGGCCACGGCCCGACTGACCGAGTGACCTACGCCCCGTACACCGCCCCCGGCGGCTCCGCCTCGGCCAGGAGCTTGCGTACGACGGTCCCCGCCTCCGTCGGGTCCCAGCGCGCGCCCTTGTCGGCGGTGGGGCCGGGGCGCCAGCCGTCCATGACGGTGATCCGGCCCGCCTCCGCCTCGAAGACGCGGCCGGTGACGCCCTCGCTGTGCGCGGAGCCGAGCCAGACGACGAGCGGGGAGACGTTTTCGGGGGCCATGGCGTCAAAACCGGTTTCCGGGGCGGCCATCGTCTCGGCGAAGGTCCGTTCCGTCATCCGGGTGCGGGCGGCGGGCGCGATGGCGTTGACCTGGACGCCGTAGCGGGCGAGTTCGGCCGCCGCGACCAGGGTGAGCGCGAGGATCCCGGCCTTCGCCGCGCTGTAGTTGCCCTGCCCGACCGAGCCCAGCAGCCCGGCCCCGCTGCTGGTGTTGACGATCCGGGCGAGCGGCGTGCGGCCCGCCTTGGCCTCGGCCCGCCAGTGCCCGGCGGCGTGCTTCAAGGTGAGGAAGTGGCCCTTGAGGTGGACGCGCAGGACAGCGTCCCAGTCGTCCTCGTCCAGGTTGACCAGCATCCGGTCGCGCAGGAAGCCGGCATTGTTGACGAGGGTGTCGAGCCGGCCGTACGTCTCCAGGGCGGTCGCCACGAGGGACGCGGCGCCCTCGGGCGTGGCGACGTCCCCGCCGTGCGCGACGGCCTCGCCGCCCGCCGTACGGATCTCCTCGGCCACGCGTGCGGCCGGGCTGTCGGCGTCCGAGGTCCCGTCCAGGCCCACCCCCAGGTCGTTGACGACGACGCGCGCCCCCTCCGCGGCGAACGCGAGCGCGTGCGCGCGCCCGAGGCCGCGTCCCGCGCCGGTGACGACGACGACCCGCCCGTCGCAGATTCCGCTCATCCCAGGTCTCCTCACGTCCGCTCAGGCCTTCTTTGGCCTTCTCAGGCCTTCTGACGTCTCCTTGTTGGCGGTCGCGACGTCGAGGAACGCGGGCCGCTCCCCTCCCCCGTGCACGAGCAGGCTCGCCCCGCTGATGTAGGCGGCCGCGTCGGAGGCGAGGAAGACGGCCGCCGCGCCCACGTCGGCGGGGCGCGCGAGCCGGCCGAGCGGGACGGTGCGGGCGACGGCCTCGACGCCGTCCTCGCCTCCGTAGTGGAGGTGGGTCAGCTCGGTGTGGACCATGCCGACGACCAGGGTGTTCACGCGCACCCGCGGGGCCCACTCCACGGCCATGGACCGCGCGAGGTTCTCCAGCCCCGCCTTGGCCGCGCCGTAGGCTGCCGAGCCGGGCGAGGGGCGGCTGCCGCTGACGCTGCCGATCATCACGACCGAGCCTCCCGCGCGCCTGAGGTGGTCGTAGGCGGCGAGGGACACGGTCAGCGGCGCGAGGAGGTTGAGTTCGATCACCCGCGCGTGCCGCTCGGCGTCGGCGTGCGCGAGCGGGCGGTAGGGGGCGCCGCCCGCGTTGTTGACGAGGACGTCGAGCCGGGGCAGCTCGGCGAAGAAGCGCCGTACGGCGCCGGCGTCCCGTACGTCCAGGGGCACGAACTCGGTCTTGTCGACCGGGGCTTCGGGCGGTCGGCGGGCGCAGACCACGACCTCGGCGCCCGCGCGCACGAGGGAGCGCGCGATCCCCGCGCCCACTCCGCGGGTGCCACCGGTGACGACGGCGACCTTCCCGTCCAGCTCCATTCGCTGCTACCTTTCCACCTAACAAACGTTTGGTGGAAAGGTAGCTGATGCTTCCATGGGTGTCTCCACCTCGTCCCCCGAAAAGGGGATTTCTCTTGTCACGGTTGACGTCCCGCCGGTCAACGCGCTGCCGGTGAGCGGCTGGTTCGCGCTGGCCGACGCGGTGCGCGCGGCGGGCCGCGACCCGCAGGTGCGGTGTGTCGTGCTGACCGCCGAGGGGCGGGGGTTCAACGCCGGCGTGGACATCAAGGAGTTGCAGGCGCAGGGCCCGGGCGCGCTGGTGGGCGCCAACCGCGGCTGCTTCGAGGCGTTCGCCGCGGTGTACGAGTGCGAGACGCCCGTGGTCGCGGCCGTGCAGGGCCACTGCCTGGGCGGCGGCGTCGGACTCGTCGGCAACGCGGACGTGATCGTGGCCGGCGAGGACGCCGTGTTCGGGCTGCCCGAGCTGGACCGCGGTGCGCTCGGCGCGGCCACCCACCTGGCCCGGCTGGTCCCCCAGCATCTGATGCGCGCCCTCTACTACACCTCGCGCACGGTCACGGCGGCCGAGCTGCACACGCACGGCTCGGTGTGGCGGGTGGTGCCGCGCGAGGAACTGCGCGCCACGGCCCTGGGGGTGGCGCGGGAGATCGCCGCCAAGGACGGCGAGCTGCTGCGGCTGGCCAAGGCGGCCATCAACGGCATCGACCCGGTCGACGTGCGCCGCAGCTACCGCTTCGAGCAGGGCTTCACCTACGAGGCGAGCGTCGGCGGGGTGGCCGACCGGGTCCGGGACACGTTCGGCAAGGAAGGGAACGAGGGGGCTTAGGTGGGCGACAAGACGATGACCGCCGAGGAGGTCGTGTCCCGGCTGCGCAGCGGCATGACCCTCGGCATCGGCGGCTGGGGCTCGCGCCGCAAGCCGATGGCCCTGGTCAGGGCACTGCTGCGGTCGGAGGTCACCGACCTCACCGTCGTCTCGTACGGTGGCCCGGACGTCGGCATGCTGGCGGCGGCCGGGCGGATCCGCAAGCTGGTCGCCGCCTTCGTCACCCTCGACTCCATCCCCCTCGAACCGCACTACCGCGCGGCCCGCGAGCGCGGGGCCTTCGAGCTGACGGAGATCGACGAGGCGATGTTCATGTGGGGGCTGCGCGCCGCCGCGAACCGGCTGCCGTTCCTGCCGGTGCGGGCGGGGATCGGCTCGGACGTGATGCGGGTCAACCCGGGCCTGCGGACGGTGACTTCGCCGTACGACGACCAGGAGACGTTCGTCGCGATGCCTGCCCTGCGGCTGGACGCGGCGCTGGTGCACGTCAACCGGGCCGACCGGCTGGGCAACGGACAGTACCTGGGCCCGGATCCCTACTTCGACGACCTCTTCTGCGAGGCGGCGGACACGGCGTACCTGTCCTGCGAACAGATCGTCGACACGGCCGAGCTGACAAAGGCGTCGGGGCCGCAGACCCTGCTGGTCGGGCGGCATGTGGTGACGGGGGTCGTGGAAGCCCCGGGCGGTGCGCACTTCACGTCCTGCGCCCCCGACTACGGCCGGGACGAGGCGTTCCAGAAGCGGTACGCGAGCACGCCCTGGCCGGAGTTCGCGGCGCGCTGTCTGGCCGGGGACGAGCGGGACTACCGGGCGGCCGTGGAGGAGGACGTATGAGTGACGTCACCCGTGCCGAGTACTGCGTCGTCGCCTGTGCCGAGGCCTGGCGGGACGGGGGCGAGATCCTGGCGAGCCCGATGGGTCTGATCCCTGCCGTCGGCGCCCGGCTGGCCCGGCTCACGTTCGCGCCGGACCTGCTGCTCACCGACGGCGAGGCGACGATCGTCCGGCCGGACGGCACCGCAGAGGGCTGGCTGCCGTACCGCAAGCACCTGGAGCTGGTCACCGGGGGCCGGCGGCACGTGATGATGGGCGCGAGTCAGATCGACCGGTACGGCAACCAGAACATCTCCTGCATCGGCGACTGGGCGCAGCCAACGCGGCAGTTGCTCGGGGTGCGCGGGGCGCCGGTCAACACGCTCAACAACCCGACCAGTTACTGGATCCCGAAGCACTCCCGGCGGGTCTTCGTCGAGAAGGTCGACATGGTGTGCGGGGTCGGGTACGACCACGCGGCCGGCGCACGCCATCACCGCATCCCGCGCGTCGTCTCCGACCTCGGCGTCTTCGACTTCGCCACGCCCGACCACGCCATGCGGCTGGCCTCGCTGCATCCGGGGGTGAGCGTCGGGCAGGTCCGGGAGGCGACCGGCTTCGACCTCGTGATCCCGGACGAGGTGCCGTACACCCGTGAACCGTCCGAGGAGGAGCTCCGGTTGATCCGCGAGGTGCTCGATCCGGGGACCGCCCGCGCGCGGGAGGTCGCCGCCTGATGGAGACGGCACTCACCCGGCTGGTCGGGGTCCGCCATCCGATCGTGCAGACCGGGATGGGGTGGGTGGCGGGGCCGCGCCTGGTGTCGGCGACGGCGAACGCGGGGGCGCTGGGCGTCCTGGGCTCGGCGACGATGACCGTCGACGGGCTGCGGGAGGCCGTACGGGAGGTCAGGTCCCGTACCGACGCGCCGTTCGGGGTCAATCTCCGCGCGGACGCGGCGGACGCCGGCGACCGGGTGCGGATCATCCTCGACGAGGGGGTGCGGGTCGCGTCCTTCGCGCTGGCCCCCTCCCGCGAGCTGATCGCCGAGCTCAAGGAGGCGGGTGTCGTCGTCATCCCCTCGGTCGGCGCCCGCCGGCACGCCGAGAAGGTCGCGGCGTGGGGCGCGGACGCGGTGGTCGTGCAGGGCGGCGAGGGCGGCGGACACACCGGCGAGGTGGCGACCACGGTCCTGCTGCCGCAGGTGGTGGACGCCGTGGACATCCCGGTCGTGGCGGCGGGCGGCTTCTTCGACGGGCGGGGGCTGGTCGCGGCGCTGGCGTACGGGGCGGCGGGCGTGGCCATGGGGACGCGGTTCCTGCTGACGTCGGATTCGACGGTGCCGGACGCGGTGAAGGCGCGGTACCTGGCGGCGACGGTGAAGGACGTGACGGTGACGCGGGCGGTCGACGGACTGCCGCACCGCATGCTCCGTACGGACCTGGTGGCCTCGCTGGAGCACTCCACCCGCGCGAAGGCCCTGCTGCACGCGGTCCGCCGGGCGGCGGGCTTCCGGAAGCTGTCGGGCCTGACCTGGCGCCGGCTGGTGCGCGACGGGCTCGCGATGCGGCACGGCAAGGACCTGACCTGGAGCCAGGTGCTGCTCGCGGCGAACACCCCGATGCTGCTCAGATCCGCGATGGTGGAGGGCCGTACGGATCTGGGAGTCATGGCGTCCGGGCAGGTCGCCGGGGTGATCGACGACCTGCCGTCGTGCGCGGAGCTGGTGGAGCGGATCATGAAGGAGGCGGATCAGGTCCGGGAGCGGCTCACCGCCTCTCGGTGACCGTCACCGCCTCTCGACGTCACAGCCTCTCGGTGACCGTCACAGCCTCTCGATGACCGTCACGTTGGCCTGGCCCCCGCCCTCGCACATCGTTTGCAGCCCGAACCGGCCGCCGGTGCGCTCCAGTTCGTGCAGCAGGGTCGTCATCAGCTTCACGCCGGTCGCGCCGAGCGGGTGGCCGAGGGCGATCGCGCCGCCGTTGACGTTGACCTTCTCCGGGTCGGCGCCGGTCTCCTTCAGCCAGGCCAGGACGACGGGCGCGAACGCCTCGTTGATCTCGACGAGGTCGATGTCGTGGATCGACAGGCCGGTCTTCTTCAGGGCGTGTGCGGTGGCCGGGATCGGCGCCGTCAGCATGCGGATGGGGTCCTCGCCGCGCACGGACAGGTGGTGCACCCGCGCCCTGGGCGTCAGCCCGTGCTCACGTACCGCCCGCTCCGAGGCCAGCAGCATGGCCGCCGCGCCGTCGGAGACCTGCGAGGAGCAGGCGGCGGTGACGGTGCCGCCGTCGATGACCGGCTTCAGCCCGGCCATCTTCTCCAGGGAGGTGTCCCGGCGCGGTCCCTCGTCGGCGGTGACGGCCCCGTACGCCACGGTCTCCCGCGCGAACCGGCCCTCGTCGATCGCGCGCACCGCCCGCCGGTGCGAGCGCAGCGCGAACTCCTCCTGGTCCTGCCGGCTGATGCCCCACTTGGCGGCGATCATCTCGGCGCCGGCGAACTGGTTCACGGGCCGGTCCCCGTACCGCGCCCGCCAGCCCTCGCTGCCCGCGAAGGGGCCCTGGGTGAAGCCGAGGGGCTCGGCGGCCTGCCGGGTGGCGTAGGCGATGGGGATCTGCGACATGTTCTGCACGCCGCCCGCGACCACCAGGTCCTGCGTCCCGGACAGCACGCCCTGCGCGGCGAAGTGCACGGCCTGCTGCGAGGAGCCGCACTGCCGGTCCACGGTCACGCCCGGCACTTCCTCGGGCAGCCCGGCGGCCAGCCAGCAGGTCCGCGCGATGTCCCCGGCCTGCGGCCCGACCGCGTCCAGGCAGCCGAAGACGACGTCCTCCACGGCCGCCGGGTCGATGCCCGCACGCGCGATCAGTTCCTTGAGCACATGGGCGCCGAGGTCCGCCGGATGCACTCCGGCGAGCCCTCCCCCGCGCCGCCCCACGGGCGTGCGGACCGCTTCGACGATGTAGGCCTCGGCCATGGCGACTCCCTCACTGCAAAGGACACGTGTCCCTCATGGCAGAGGGCACGTGAATCGGCTATTCACGTACGGCGATCCCGTCCAGCACCATCGACAGGTACTGCCGGGCGATCTCCTCCGGGCTGTGCTGTCCGCCGGGCCGGTACCAGGACGCGGCGACCCACACCGTGTCGCGGACGAACCGGTAGGTGAGACGGACGTCGAGGTCGGCGCGGAAGACCTGCTCGGCGACCCCGCGCTCCAGCGTGGACAGCCACGCCTTCTCGAACCGGGTTTGCGAGTCGGCGAGGAACGCGAACCGCTCCTGCGCCACGAGCTGCCGGCTCTCCTTCTGGTAGATCGCGACGGCGGCGCGGTGCCGGTCGATCTCCCGGAACGACTCGGTGACCAGTGCTTCGAGGGTCTCGCGGGGGCCGAGGCCGGCGGCGAGGACCGTGTCGTAGCCGCCCCACAGCTCGTCGAGGAACGTGCGCAGGATCTCCTCCAGCATCGACTCCTTGGAGTCGAAGTGGTAGTAGAGGCTGCCCGCGAGCATGCCCGCGTGGTCCGCGATCTTGCGCACGGTGGTGGCGTTGTAACCCTGCTCGGCGAAGACCTCGGCGGCGGTGTCGAGGAGTTCGGCGCGGCGCGCGGGCGCGGCGGTCACCTGGGGGTTCTTCTTCGTAGGAGGCACGGATCCATTGTCGTCCTAGGCGTGCTGGCTGCTGACGGAGACGACCTCGCCCGTCATGTACGAGGAGTAGCCGGAGGCGAGGAACACGATCACGTTGGCCACCTCCCAGGGCTCGGCGTACCGCCCGAAGGCCTCGCGCCCCGTGAGGTCCTCCAGCAGTTCGGACGAGGTCACCTTCACCAGGTGCGGATGCATGGCGAGGCTGGGCGAGACCGCGTTGACGCGTACGCCGTACCGCGCCGCCTCGATCGCCGCGCACCGGGTCAGCGCCATCACGCCGGCCTTCGCGGCAGCGTAGTGCGCCTGCCCGGCCTGGGCGCGCCAGCCGATGACGGAGGCGTTGTTGACGACGACGCCCCCGCCGGTCCCCCGCATCAGCCGCAGGGCCGCCCGCGTGCACCGGAACGTGCCGTTCAGTGTCACGTCGAGGACCCGGGACCACTGCTCGTCGGTCATGTCGACGAGGTCGGAAGTGCCGCCCAGACCGGCGTTGTTCACGACGATGTCGAGGCGGCCGTGCAGCCGTACGGCGGTGTCGAAGAGGGCCCGCACCTGGGTCTCGTCGGTGACGTCGCACGGGAGGCCCGCCACCGCGCCCTCGAACTCCCCGGCCAGCCGGCCCTCGTGCTCCTTGAGTCGTCGCGCGTGCGCGTCGCTGATCAGCACGCGCGCGCCCTCCTCCAGGAAACGGCGGGCGGTCGCCCCGCCGATCCCGGCGCCCGCGGCGGCCGTGATGACGGCGGTGCGCCCGCTCAGCAGCCCGTGCCCGGGTTCGTACGCCGGACTCTCGACGCCTGTCATGGGGCCACGCTAACCTACCAAACACTTGTTAGGGAAGGATGGCCGCCGATGGACCTCGACCTCACGCCCGCCGAGGAGGCGTTCCGCGCCGAGGCCCGCGCCTGGCTGCGCGCCCACGTGCCGTCCGCTCCCCTCCCGTCGCTGGAGACCGAGGAAGGCTTCGCGGCACACCGCGCGTGGGAGGCCGAACTGGCCGCGGACCGCTGGTCGGTGGTGAACTGGCCCGCACGCTACGGCGGCAGGGACGCCGGGCTGATCCGCTGGCTGGTGTTCGAGGAGGAGTACTACGCGGCGGGCGGGCCGGGCCGGGTCGGCCAGAACGGCATCAGCCTGCTCGCGCCGACCCTCTTCGACCACGGCACGGAGGAACAACGCGCGCGCGTGCTGCCGTCGATGGCGACCGGTGAGGTGGTCTGGGCGCAGGCGTGGTCGGAGCCGGAGGCGGGCTCCGACCTGGCCTCGCTGCGCTCCCGGGCGACCCGCGCGGACGGCGGCTGGCGGCTGAGCGGCCAGAAGACGTGGTCGTCACGGGCGGCCTTCGCCGACCGCGCGTTCGGCCTGTTCCGCAGCGACCCGGACACTCCCCGCCCCCACCAGGGCCTGACCTACCTGATGTTCGACCTGCGCGCGCCCGGCGTCACGGTCCGCCCGATCGGCCGCCTCGACGGGAAACCGGCGTTCGCCGAACTGTTCCTGGACGAGGTCTTCGTGCCGGACGAGGACGTGATCGGCGAGCCGGGCCAGGGCTGGCGGGTGGCCATGTCCACGGCGGGCAACGAACGCGGGCTGACGCTGCGCTCCCCCGGCCGCTTCCTCGCCGCCGCGGACCGTCTCCACCGTCTGTGGCGGGACAGGGGCCGGCCCGCCTGGGCACAGGACCGGGTCGCCGACGCGCTGGCCGGCGCCCGCGCCTATCAGCTCTTCGCCTACGCGGCCGCCTCCCGCCTCCTGGACGGCGAGTCGATCGGCCCAAAGTCCAGCCTGAACAAGGTCTTCTGGTCCGAGTACGACATCGCGCTGCACGAGACGGCCCTCGACCTGCTGAGCGAGGAGGGCGAGGCGGCGGACTCCGCCTGGGCCGAGGGGTACGTGTTCGCCCTCGCCGGACCCGTATACGCCGGCACGAACGAGATCCAGCGCGACATCGTCGCCGAGCGCCTGCTCGGCCTGCCGAAGGGCCGCCGCTGATGCGCTTCCTCCTGGACACCGAACAGCGGGCGTTCGCGAACTCGCTGGACGCGATGCTGACGGCCGCGGACACGCCGTCGGTCGTACGGGAGTGGAGCCGGGGCGAGCACACGCGCGGGCGTGCGCTGTGGGCGCGGATCGCCGAGGCCGGCGTCTTCGCGCTGGCGGTCCCGGAGGCGTACGAGGGGCTGGGGCCCCGGCCGGTCGAACTGGCCGTCGCCTTCATGGAGTTGGGACGGCACGCGGTGCCGGGCCCGCTGGTGGAGACGGTCACCGCGGCCGCCCTGTTGGGCGATCCGGGCCCGGCCAAGCGGTTCCTCCCGGCGCTGGCCTCGGGCGAGTCGATGGCGACGGTGGCGCACGAGGGGGCGTACGCCCTGGACGGTGACGTGACGGCCGTACGCCTGGCCCTGGCCGTCGACGGGCTCCGGCTCGCCCCGGGGCACGGCCCTGTCCGCGGGTTCCTCGACCCGGCCCGTCGTCTCACCCGCCTGCTGCCGGGCGGTGAGCTCCTCACCCCGGACCCGCCCGTGGACCGTGCCCTGCTCTGGGCCCGCCTCGCCACCGCGGCACAGGCGCTGGGGGTGGGGCTCGCGCTGCTGGAGCGGACCGTGGCGTACGTCGGGCAGCGCGTCCAGTTCGGTGTGCCCATAGGCTCGTTCCAGGCGGTCAAGCACCGGCTGGCGGACGCGAAGATCGCGTTGGAGTTCGCCCGGCCCCTGGTGCTGGGCGCCGCCGTCACGATGGCCCCGGTGGACGTCGCCGCCGCGAAGGTGAGCGCCTGCGAGGCGGCGTACGCGACCGCGCGCACCGCGCTCCAGCTGCACGGCGCGATCGGCTACACGGCGGAGTACGACCTCTCGCTCTGGCTCACCAAGGCCCGCGCCCTGCGCACGGCCTGGGGCACCCCGCACGACTGCCGGACGGAGGTCCTGCGGGGCCCGTGAGGCCGCCGCCCGGCGGGGATCAGGCGGTCACCTTGGCGATGAACGCGGCGAGGTTCGCCACGGTCCGCTCGATCTTCTCCTCCAGCGTGATCGTCTCGTGCAGGCGCGCCCCTATCCCCGCGTCCCGCTTTCCCCGCACGTACAGCGAGCAGGCGAGGTCGCTGCAGATGTAGGCCCCCACCGAGTTGCCCTGCTGGCCGGCCCTGCCCGCCTTCGGCGCGACCATCAGCGAGACACCGCCGGAGTGGGTCGTCAGGCACATCGTGCACATGCTGCGCCGCGCCTGCCAGGAGCCGGAGGTGGAGGAGCGCAGCTGCAGGGCCCTCGGCCGGCCGTCCAGCTCCACGGCGAGGTAGGCGCGGTCGGGGGCCTGGGGGTCCCGCCAGCCGAGGTAGTCCAGGTCGTCCCAGGGCCGCTCGGCCAGGTCGCGCGGCACGGACAGGCGCTTCGCCTCGCCCTTGGTGCAGTTCACGAACGCGGCGCGGATCTCTTGCTCGGTCAACGGCTTCATAAAGCGCAGGCTAATTTGCCTAAAGCTTTTAGGCAAACGCATAATTGTTGTCGGCAGACCAGACCGGCACGACAGGCCGTATGGCAGGGTGGCTTCGGTGAACGAGACGGAAGGACGACCGTGGGGCGCGTAGGGCTGAGCACAGAACGCCTGGTCCGGGCGGGTGCGGAGCTGGCCGACGAGGTCGGCTTCGACCAGGTGACCGTCTCGGCGCTCGCCAGGCGCTTCGACGTCAAGGTCGCGAGCCTGTACTCGCACGTGAAGAACTCCGACGACCTCAGGACCCGGATCGCCCTGCTCGCCCTGGAGGAGCTCGCCGACCGGGGCGACCTCGCACTGGCGGGGCGGGCCGGCAAGGACGCCCTGACCGCCCTCGCCGACGTCTACCGCGACTACGCCCGCGAGCACCCCGGCCGCTACGCCGCGGCCCAGCTGAGACTCGACCCCGAGGCCGCGGCCGCGAGCGCGGGCGGCCGTCACGCCCGCATGACACGCGCGATCCTGCGCGGCTACGACCTCACCGAGCCGGACCAGACCCACGCCGTCCGCCTGCTGGGCAGCGTCTTCCACGGCTACGTCAGTCTGGAGCTCGGCGGCGGCTTCAGCCACAGCGCCCCCGACACCCAGGAGACCTGGACCCGGATCCTGGACGCCCTCGACGCCCTGCTGCGCACCTGGCCGCCCAAGGAGTGACCGGTCGGTCAGCGGGTGCGGCCGGGGTCAGTGCCCGTGGCCGTGCCCCTTCCCGCCGGTCAGTTCGCGGTATTCCTCCGGCGTCGGCTTCGGGATGTGGCTGTCGGTCCCGAACATGGCTCGCGCCAGCCGCGCCCGCACCCGCTGGGACACCGTGACCGGCCGCCGCACCCCGTTGTGGTCGACGAGCGGCCCGATCTCGTAGGGCGGGGCCTGCTCGTGCTGGGTGAGGGTGAACAGCTGGGCCCGGTCCAGGGGCGCGTGGACCTCGACGTACTCGCCGTGCGGGAGGCGCTTGATGGTGCCCGTCTCGCGGCCGTGCAGCACCTTGTCCCGGTCCCGGCGCTGCAGTCCCAGACAGATCCGTTTGGTCACCGTGAACGCGACGACCGGCGCGACGAACACGCAGACCCGCACGAACCAGGTGATCGCGTTGATGGACAGGTGCAGATGCGTGGCCACGATGTCGTTGCCGCCGCCGATCAGCAGCACCGCGTACAGGCTCAGCCAGGCCACGCCGAGGCCGGTGCGCACGGGCGCGTTGCGGGGCCGGTCGAGGATGTGGTGCTCGCGTTTGTCGCCGGTGATCCACGCCTCGACGAACGGGTAGAGGCCGATGGCCAGCAGGATCAGCGGGAACAGTGAGAAGGGGATGAGGACGCCCAGTTCCAGGGTGTGGCCCCAGGCGTTGATCTCCCATCCCGGCATCACCCGGATCAGCCCCTCGGAGAAGCCGAGGTACCAGTCCGGCTGGGCGCCGGTCGTCACCAGGTCCGGACGGTACGGCCCGAACGCCCACACGGGGTTGACGCTGGCGATCCCGCCCATCACCGCCAGCACACCGAAGACCAGGAAGAAGAACCCGCCCGCCTTCGCCATGTAGACCGGCATGAAGGGCATGCCGACCACGCTCTTCTGGTCGCGCCCGGGCCCCGGGTACTGGGTGTGCTTGTGGAAGAACACCAGGATGAGATGGGCGACGACGAGCCCCAGCATGATCCCGGGCAGCAGCAGGACGTGGATCGGGAAGAACCGCGAGATGATGTCGTGGCCCGGGAACTCCCCGCCGAAGAGGAAGAACGATACGTACGTCCCGACGATCGGGATGGACAGGATCGCGCCGTCGGCGAACCGGACTCCGGTGCCGGAGAGCAGGTCGTCCGGGAGCGAGTAGCCGGTCAGACCGGTGAGGATGCCGAGGAACAACAGCAGCCAGCCGAACAGCCAGTTGACCTCGCGCGGCTTGCGGAACGCGCCGGTGAAGAACACCCGCATCATGTGCACGAGCATGCCGGTGACGAAGACCAGCGCCGCCCAGTGGTGGATTTGCCGGATCAGCAGGCCGCCGCGCACGTCGAAGCTGATGTGGAGCGTCGACTCGTACGCCTTCGTCATCGTGACGCCGTTGAGCGGGACGTACGAGCCGTGGTAGACGACCTCGGCGCTGCTCGGCTCGAAGAACAGGGTGAGATAGACGCCGGTGAGGAGGAGGATCAGGAAGCTGTAGAGGCAGATCTCGCCCAGCATGAAGGACCAGTGGTCGGGGAACACCTTGCGCAGGTTGGCCTTCGCCAGCGCGTACAGCCCGAGCCGTCCGTCGGCCCAGTCGGCGAGCCTCTCGCCCTTGCCGGGCTCCTCCCTCGGCCCCGAACCCCCGCTGTCCGCACCCTCGTTCACCACTCGCACGCCGTCACTCATATGTCGCCGCCTCCCCGTCGGACCAACATCAGAGTGGCACGATCGACCCGCCAGGCCAACGGTGCGAGCAGGAGCCGCGAGGCGGCTACGGCCGTACGATCCCCGCCGCCCGTGCGGCCACCAGCCACTTCGGGAACTCCCCCACCAGCCGGTCGTACAGCTCCGTGTCCGCCACCTTCGCCGGATCCGAACCGGCGTGGAAGAACCCGGCGTTGTCGACCGCCCGCTTCCCCGGCACGGGCAGTTCGTCGAGCTTGCGCAGGAAGTCGAACTGCTTGCTGCCCCGGTCGCCGAAACCGATGAACTGCCAGAACAGCGGCAGCTTCGACGCCTTGCACAGATAGCGTTCCGCGGCGAGCTTGTTGATGGGGCCGCCGTCGGTCTGGAAGACGACGAGCGCCGGGTGCGTCGACCCGCTGTCGAGGTAGTGGTCGATGACGGCGTCCATGGCGAGGTGGTAGCTGGTCTTGCCCATGTGTCCGAGTCCGGCCACGATGCGGTCCACCCGCCCCTGGTGGTCGGCGAGGGCGATGTCGGTGACGGCGTCGACGTCGGTGGAGAAGAAGACGACCGGCACCCGGCCGTCGTCGTCGAGATGCGCGGACAGCCCCAGCACCCGGTCGGCGAGCGCCTGCACACTGCCGTCCTGGTAGTACGGCTTCATCGACCCCGAGTAGTCGACGACGAGATAGACGGCGGCCCGTTGCCCGTCGAGACCGTGCTTGGTGAGAGAAACCCCGGCGCTCTTGTACAGGTTGACCAGCGCGGGTGCGGTCTCCTGGACCTTGGTGAGACTGATCGCGACCATGGCGCACAGCCTCCCACACCCGTCGCGTTCGACCTTTTGTTCGTTCGCCGACCAATGAGTATGGAATGACAAGGTACGTGACATTCCGGCCTTAAAGTGTGCGGCATGAAACGTGCCGCCGCCCTGGTCTGCGCCGCCGTGGCGTCGACGGTGTACCTGCTCACCCCCGCCCGGTTCGCCCAGCCGACGGCCGGCGTCCGGGCGACCCCGCCGGGCCTCGCCGCCCCGGCGCGCAAGGAACTCGCCCAGCAGATCGTGGCGAGCGCCGAGAACGGGACCCTGAACTGGCGCAGTGCATACGGCTACGTCGAGGACATCGGCGACGGCCAGGGTTACACAGCGGGCCTGATCGGTTTCTGTACGGGCACCCACGACCTGCTCACCCTCGTCGAGGGCTACACACGCGACCACCCGCGCAACGCCCTCGCCCGCTACCTCCCGGCCCTGCGCGGGGTCGACGGCACCGCCTCGCACGCGGGTCTGGACCCCGGTTTCCCGGCCGCCTGGCGTACGGAGTCGAAGGTGCCCGCCTTCCGGGCGGCCCAGGACGCCGAGCGCGACCGCATCTACTTCAACCCGGCGGTGCACCGCGGCCGGGCCGACGGCCTGGGCGCGCTGGGCCAGTTCATCTACTACGACGCCCTGGTCTTCCACGGCCCCGGCACGGGCCCGACCAGCTTCGACGGCATCCGCGCCCGCGCGACGCAGCAGGCCCGCACCCCCGCACAGGGCGGCGACGAGGCCGACTACCTCGACGCCTTCCTCGACGCCCGCCGCCTGGCGATGCTGACCCGGCACCCCGGTGCCGACACCTCCCGGGTCGACACGACCCAGCGCCGTTTCCTGCACGAGGGCAACCTGGACCTGCGTCCGCCGCTGCGGTGGCAGGTCTACGGGGAGACGTACCGGGTGCCGTAGCCCCGGCTGTGGGGCAGGCGCCCGGACATGCGGCGGCGCCTGCCCGGTCGTCCGGTCGGGGACTGTTGGGCAGGCGCTGCCTCGGGGGGTCTGGGGGCCCGCGGCGGAGCCGCTTGTGTTGCTGCCCCCAGATATCCCGCCCGTACGCCTTTGTACGGGACGTTGTGTGGAGTGGCCGTCAGACCATCAGCGAGCGGTCCGTCGGGCGGATCGGGGCCGGCAGTTCGCTGACGCCGGTCAGGAACCGGTCGACGCCGCGGGCGGCCGAACGGCCCTCCGCGATCGCCCACACGATGAGCGACTGGCCGCGGCCCGCGTCACCGGCGACGTACACGCCCGGGACGTTGGTCTGGAAGTCGGCGTCGCGGGCGATGTTGCCGCGCTCGTCGAGCTCCAGGCCGAACTGCTCGACCAGGCCGTTCTCCCGGTCGGTGCCGGTGAAGCCCATGGCCAGGGTGACCAGCTGGGCGGGGATCTTGCGCTCCGTGCCCGGCTTCGGCGTCAGCTTGCCGTCGATGAACTCGACCTCGGTGAGGTGCAGCCACTGGACGTTGCCGTCCTCGTCGCCCTCGAAGTGGGTGGTGGAGACGGAGTAGACCCGCTCGCCGCCCTCCTCGTGCGCGGACGTCACCTTGTAGAGCATCGGGAAGGTCGGCCACGGCTGGCCGGCGCTGCGCTCCTCGCCCGGGCGGGGCATGATCTCCAGCTGCGTGACGGAGGCCGCGCCCTGGCGGTGGGCGGTGCCCACGCAGTCGGCGCCGGTGTCGCCACCGCCGATGACCACGACGTGCTTGCCCTCGGCCGAGATCGGGGAGGTGACGTAGTCGCCCTCCTGGACCTTGTTCGACAGGGGCAGGTACTCCATCGCCTGGTAGACGCCCTTGAGCTCGCGGCCGGGGACCGGGAGGTCACGGGCGGTCGTGGCGCCGGCGGCGATGACGATCGCGTCGTACCGCTTCTTCAGGTCCGTCGCCTTGAGGTCGCGGCCGATCTCGATGCCCGTACGGAAGCGGGTGCCCTCCGCGCGCATCTGCTCGATGCGGCGGTTGATGTGCCGCTTCTCCATCTTGAACTCGGGGATGCCGTACCGGAGAAGACCACCGATGCGGTCCGCGCGCTCGTAGACGGCGACGGTGTGACCGGCCCGCGTGAGCTGCTGGGCGGCGGCCAGGCCCGCCGGGCCCGAGCCGATGACCGCGACGGTCTTGCCGGACAGCCGCTCGGGCGCCTGCGGGGCGACGTCACCGGTCTCCCACGCCTTGTCGATGATCGAGACCTCGACGTTCTTGATGGTGACGGCCGGCTGGTTGATGCCGAGCACGCACGCCGACTCGCACGGAGCGGGGCACAGACGGCCCGTGAACTCCGGGAAGTTGTTCGTGGCGTGCAGGCGCTCGGAGGCCGCCGTCCAGTCCTCGCGGTAGGCGAAGTCGTTCCACTCGGGGATCAGGTTCCCCAGCGGACAGCCGTTGTGGCAGAACGGGATGCCGCAGTCCATGCACCGGCTGGCCTGCTTGCCGATGATCGGCAGCAGCGAACCGGGGACGTAGACCTCGTTCCAGTCCTTCAGACGCACGTCGACGGGACGGGACTTGGCGACCTCACGGCCGTGGTTCAGGAAGCCCTTCGGGTCAGCCATTGGTCGCCGCCTCCATCATCTTCTCGGTGATCTCGGACTCGGAGAGTCCCGCTCGCTCGGCGGCGTCCTTGGCGGCGAGCACTGCCTTGTACGTGCTGGGGATGATCTTGGTGAAGCGCTCCACGGACGCGTCCCAGTCGGCGAGCAGCTTCTCGGCGACCGTCGAGCCGGTCTCCTCGGCGTGCCGGCGCACCACGGCGTGCAGCCACTGCTTGTCCGTGTCGTCCAGCGCCTCGACGGCGTCGAGGTTGCCGACGTTGACGTTGTCGCGGTTCAGGTCGATCACGTAGGCGACACCGCCGGACATGCCGGCCGCGAAGTTGCGGCCCGTCTCGCCGAGGACCACCGCGTGACCGCCGGTCATGTACTCGCAGCCGTGGTCGCCCACGCCCTCGGAGACGACCGTCGCGCCGGAGTTGCGGACGCAGAACCGCTCACCGGTGCGGCCGCGCAGGAACAGCTCGCCGCCGGTCGCGCCGTAGGCGATGGTGTTGCCCGCGATCGTCGAGAACTCGGCGAGGTGGTCGGCGCCCCGGTCCGGACGGACGACGATCCGGCCACCGGAGAGACCCTTGCCGACGTAGTCGTTGGCGTCGCCCTCCAGGCGCAGCGTGACACCGCGCGGGAGGAAGGCGCCGAAGGACTGGCCGGCGGAGCCGGTGAAGGTGATGTCGATGGTGTCCTCGGGCAGGCCCGCGCCACCGAACTTCTTCGTCACCTCGTGGCCGAGCATGGTGCCGACCGTGCGGTTGATGTTGCGGATGGAGACCTGGGCGCGCACCGGCTGGGCGTCGGTCGCCAAGTCCGCGGCCAGGGCGTCGGCGGCGAGCTTGATGAGCTCGTTGTCGAGCGCCTTCTCCAGGCCGTGGTCCTGCTCGATGACCTGGTGCAGGGCCGCGCCCTCGGGCAGCTCGGGCACGTGGAACAGCGGGGCCAGGTTCAGGCCCTGGGCCTTCCAGTGGTCGACGGCGCGCTCGACGTCGAGGACCTCGGCGTGACCGACGGCCTCCTCGATCGAGCGGAAGCCCAGCTCGGCGAGGATCTCGCGGACCTCTTCGGCGATGAACCTGAAGAAGTTCACGACGTACTCGGCCTTGCCGGCGAAGCGGTCGCGCAGCACCGGGTTCTGGGTGGCGATGCCGACCGGGCAGGTGTCCAGGTGGCAGACGCGCATCATGACGCAGCCGGAGACGACGAGCGGCGCGGTCGCGAAACCGAACTCCTCGGCGCCGAGCAGCGCGGCGATGATCACGTCTCGGCCGGTCTTCAGCTGACCGTCCGTCTGCACGACGATGCGGTCGCGCAGGCCGTTGAGCAGCAGGGTCTGCTGGGTCTCGGCAAGACCGAGTTCCCAGGGGCCGCCCGCGTGCTTCAGGGACGTGAGCGGCGAGGCGCCCGTGCCGCCGTCGTGGCCGGAGATGAGGACGACGTCCGCGTGGGCCTTCGACACACCCGCGGCGACCGTGCCGACGCCGACCTCCGAGACCAGCTTCACGTGAATCCGCGCCTGCGGGTTCGCGTTCTTCAGGTCGTGGATCAGCTGGGCCAGGTCCTCGATGGAGTAGATGTCGTGGTGCGGCGGCGGGGAGATCAGACCGACACCGGGGGTGGAGTGCCGGGTCTTGGCGACCCACGGGTACACCTTGTGGCCGGGCAGCTGGCCGCCCTCGCCGGGCTTGGCGCCCTGCGCCATCTTGATCTGGATGTCGTCCGCGTTGACCAGGTACTCGGAGGTCACACCGAAGCGGCCGGACGCGACCTGCTTGATGGCGGAGCGGCGTGCCGGGTCGTACAGCCGGTCCGCGTCCTCGCCGCCCTCACCGGTGTTGGACTTGCCGCCCAGCTGGTTCATGGCGATGGCGAGGGTCTCGTGCGCCTCCAGGGAGATGGAGCCGTACGACATGGCGCCGGTGGAGAAGCGCTTGACGATCTCGGAGACCGGCTCGACCTCGTCGATCGAGATCGGCTCGCGGCCGGACTTGAAGCCGAAGAGCCCGCGCAGCGTCATCAGGCGCTCGGACTGCTCGTTCACGCGGTCCGTGTACTTCTTGAAGATGTCGTAGTTGCCCGCGCGCGTCGAGTGCTGGAGGCGGAAGACCGTCTCCGGGTCGAACAGGTGCGGCTCGCCCTCGCGGCGCCACTGGTACTCGCCGCCTATCTCCAGGGCGCGGTGGGCCGGCGCGATGCCGCTGGCCGGGTAGGCCTTGGCGTGGCGGGCGGCGACCTCCTTGGCGATGACGTCGATGCCGACGCCGCCGATCTTGGTGGCCGTGCCGTTGAAGTACTTCTCGACGAAGGCGTCGTCGAGACCGACGGCCTCGAAGACCTGGGCGCCGCGGTAGGAGGCGACGGTCGAGATGCCCATCTTGGACATGACCTTCAGGACGCCCTTGCCGAGCGCGTAGATCAGGTTGCGGATCGCCTGCTCGGGCTCCATGCCGTTGAGGAAGGTACCCGCGCGCAGCAGGTCCTCCACCGACTCCATGGCCAGGTACGGGTTGACGGCGGCGGCGCCGAAGCCGATCAGCAGGGCCACGTGGTGGACCTCGCGGACGTCGCCGGCCTCGACGAGCAGGCCCACCTCGGTGCGCTGCTTGGTGCGGATGAGGTGGTGGTGGACGGCCGCGGTGAGCAGCAGCGACGGGATCGGCGCGTGCTCGGCGTCCGAGTGGCGGTCGGAGAGGACGATGAGCCGGGCGCCGTTGTCGATGGCGGCGTCGGCCTCGGCGCAGATCTCCTCGATGCGCGCGGCGAGGGCCTCACCGCCGCCGTGCACCCGGTACAGACCGGAGAGCGTCGCGGCCTTGAAGCCGGGCATGTCGCCGTCGGCGTTGATGTGGATGAGCTTGGCCAGCTCGTCGTTGTCGATGACCGGGAACGGCAGGGTGACCGTCCGGCAGGACGCGGCGCTCGGCTCGAGCAGGTTGCCCTGCGGGCCGAGGGAGGAGCGCAGGGAGGTGACGAGCTCCTCGCGGATCGCGTCCAGCGGCGGGTTGGTGACCTGCGCGAACAGCTGGGTGAAGTAGTCGAAGAGCAGCCGCGGGCGCGCGGAGAGCGCGGCGATCGGCGAGTCGGTGCCCATCGAACCGATCGGCTCGGCGGCGGACTTGGCCATCGGCGCGAGCAGGACGCGCAGCTCTTCCTCGGTGTAGCCGAAGGTCTGCTGGCGGCGGGTGACCGAGGCGTGCGTGTGCACGATGTGCTCGCGCTCGGGCAGGTCGACCAGCTCGATCTCGCCGGCCTCGAGCCACTCGGCGTAGGGCTTCTCGGCGGCGAGCTGGGCCTTGATCTCGTCGTCCTCGATGATGCGGTGCTCGGCGGTGTCGACGAGGAACATCCGGCCGGGCTGGAGGCGGCCCTTGCGGACGACCTTGGCGGGGTCGATGTCGAGGACGCCGACCTCGGAGCCGAGGACGACGAGGCCCTCGTCGGTGACCCAGTAGCGGCCGGGACGCAGGCCGTTGCGGTCGAGCACGGCGCCGACCTGGGTGCCGTCGGTGAAGGTGACACAGGCCGGGCCGTCCCAGGGCTCCATCATCGTGGAGTGGAACTCGTAGAACGCGCGCCGGGCCGGGTCCATGGAGTCGTGGTTCTCCCACGCCTCCGGGATCATCATCAGCACGGAGTGCGGCAGCGAGCGGCCGCCGAGGTGGAGCAGCTCGAGCACCTCGTCGAAGGACGCCGAGTCGGAGGCGTCCGGCGTACACACCGGGAAGATCCGCTCGATGGACTTCTCGTCCGGGCCGAACAGGTCGGAGACAAGCTGCGACTCTCGGGCGCGCATCCAGTTGCGGTTGCCCTTGACGGTGTTGATCTCACCGTTGTGCGCGACGAAGCGGTACGGGTGGGCGAGCGGCCACGACGGGAAGGTGTTCGTGGAGAAGCGCGAGTGGACGAGCGACACGGCCGAGGCGAAGCGGCGGTCGGACAGGTCCGGGAAGAAGGGCTCGAGCTGGCCGGTGGTCAGCATGCCCTTGTAGACGATCGTCCGCGCGGACAGCGAGGGGAAGTAGACGCCGGCCTCGCGCTCGGCGCGCTTGCGCAGCACGAACGACTTGCGGTCGAGGTCGATGCCCGTGGCGGGCACGGCCGCGCCGTCGGCCACGAAGACCTGACGGAAGGCGGGCATCGTGGAGCGGGCGGTGGCGCCGAGGAGCTCCGGGGCGACCGGGACCTCACGCCAGCCGAGGACGGTGAGGCCCTCGTCGGCGGCGATCGTCTCGATCCGCGAGACGGCGTCCTGCAGTCCGTCCTCCGGGAGGAAGGCGATACCGACGGCGTAGCCACCGGCCTCGGGCAGCTCGAAACCGGCCACGGCGCGGAAGAAGGCGTCGGGGACCTGCGTCAGGATGCCCGCGCCGTCGCCGGAGTCCGGCTCGGAGCCGGTGGCGCCACGGTGTTCGAGGTTGCGCAGAACGGTGAGCGCCTGCTCGACCAGCGTGTGGCTCGCCTCACCGGTGAGGTTGGCCACGAAGCCGACGCCACAGGCGTCGTGCTCGTTGCGGGGGTCGTACATACCCTGCGCAGCAGGGCGAGCATCCATGAAGGACCAGTTCTGGCCATTCGCGGAATGCTGGGACGGCTGGCGCGGCGTACGCATCGGCTCTCCCGTCGTCGTCTCAAGTGGCTGTGGGTTCCTCCCAGGCCCTTGAGGCTCTGGGGGAGTACTTGCGAAGGGACGACGTTGGCCCTCTGCGTGTGCGCAAAATTTCGTGCAGGTTACATGATGGAGCGGTTCTCGGGAACCGGATACTCCGTTCCAACATGCGGACGCCACGAGCTCGCGGCGGGGGTACCGCGCGCGTGGCTGAAAGTATGTGGGGACCGAACGGGACGAGATCGATCAGATCGGTGTCCGTCGGCCCGGAAGGCGGGGAGAGCGGCGTCGTTCACCCCGCGAGTGCGCCGCAGGCGTCATTGCCCACAGCGCTTACGGCTCATGCCCACTGGTCAAGCATCCGAAACCAGTCGGTAACGGCTACCTATGCGGCCCGTCGCATAAGTAGCAGCCGATCTATCCTACGGCCGTTCCGAACAAACTGCCCAGGGCGTACGTCACACCCGCCGCCGCGCCCCCGAGGGCGAGCTGCCGCAGCCCGCTGAACCACCAGGTCCGCGCGGTCACCCGGGCCACCACCGCACCACAGCCGAACAGCCCGAACAGCGCCAGCAGGACGGCCGGCCACAGCGAGCCGGCCCCCAGCAGATACGGCAGGACGGGCAGCAGCGCGCCCAGCGCGAACGCCCCGAAACTCGACACGGCGGCGACCAGCGGTGAGGGCAGGTCCGACGGATCGATGCCCAGCTCCTCGCGCGCGTGTATCTCCAGCGCCTGTTCGGGATCGCGCGAGAGCTGCTGCGCGACCTGCCGCGCCAGCGCGGGTTCGACTCCCCGGGACTCGTACAGCGCGGCGAGTTCGGCCTCCTCGTCCTGCGGGTGCTTCCTCAGCTCCCTCCGCTCCACCTCCAGCTCGGCCTCGACGAGTTCGCGCTGCGAGGCGACGGAGGTGTACTCACCGGCGGCCATGGAGAAAGCGCCGGCGGCGAGACCGGCGAGTCCGGTGATGACGATGGTCTGCTGCCCCACGGACCCCCCGGCGACACCGGTCATCAGGGCGAGGTTGGAGACCAGACCGTCCATCGCCCCGAACACGGCGGGCCGCAGCCAACCACCGTTGACATCCCGATGCGTGTGGTTGTCACGGTGCGCCTCGTGCAGTGCGGCTTCGGTTTCGATGATGGCCATGAAGGTCCCCCAGGTAGCTAAGGCAAAGCTAACTTTAGACAAGTTCTAATACCCGACGGCGCCAAGATACGCTGAGGCATTCCCATCCGCCAGGAAGGCGAGGATGCCCTAACCTGCACCTTTGTCTTCGATCGCTCATTCGATCGGCAGGCTGCACAAATGTCGACCGGGTGACATGAAGAGGTTTCAGGCTCAGGTCAACCGCCGATGGTGGGACACATCCGCAAAGGGTTCCGCGCCCGTGCGGGCCCCCGAAGGAGAGGCCGTGCATGGCATCGATCCGTGAACGGGCCCGCGGCGCCCTGCTCGGCCTCGCGGTGGGCGACGCCCTCGGCGCCCCCGCCGAGAACATGAAACCGTCCGAGATCCGTGCCCGCTGGGGGCGCATCACGGGCTACGTCAGCGAGAAACCGGCCGGCACGGACGACACGGAGTACGCGATCTTCTCCGGCCTTCTCCTCGCCCGCCACGGCTCCGCGCTCACCCCGGCCCATGTGGAGGCGGCCTGGCACCAGTGGATCGTCGATCTCGACGAGGGCCCCTTCCGCGGCGCCGGCTTCAGCGAACGCGGCACCCTGGAGAACCTCCGCCGAGGCCTGGCGGCACCCATCTCGGCACAGCACCGGCACGCCTGGAGCGACGGTCTGGCGATGCGCGCGGCCCCCTTCGGCGTCTTCGCCGCGGGCTGCCCGGCGGAAGCGGCCCGTCTCGTCGCGATCGACGGCGCGGTGAGCCACGACGGCGAGGGCATCTACGGCGGCCAGGCGGTCGCGGCGGGCGTGGCGGCGGCGATGGCCGCAGCGCCGACGATCGCGGTGGTCGCCTCGGCACTGGCGGTGATCCCCGAGGACTCCTGGACGGCACGGTCCCTGCGCCGGGCGGTGACGGTCGCCCACCGGGGCGAACGGGCGGTCCGCTCCGCCGTCGTCATCGGCGGCTACCCCTGGACCGACCTGGCGCCCGAGGCCGTCGCCCTCGCCTTCGGCGCCTACGCGGCGGCCGACGGCGACTTCCGCGAGGCCGTCCTCACGGCCGTGAACATGGGCCGCGACGCGGACACGACCGCGGCGGTGGCCGGTGCCCTGGCCGGTGCGACCCGGGGCGCCTCGGCGATCCCCCCGGAGTGGGCGGCCGCCATCGGCCCGGCCCGGGGCACCTGCCTGCCGTCGATGGCGGGACACCACGTCCTGGACGTGGCGGAGCTGCTGGTGCCGGAAGAGGGCGGCAAATGGGGCGAGGGCATGATCGCGGAGGAACTCGTACCGACCCTGATCACCCTGCCGACGACCGACAGGACGGAGGCACGACTGTGAGACCACCGGTCCCATGGGACGAGGGGACGGCCGCAGGAACTCCAGGCCCAGCCGCCCCCGACCCCACCGAACCGCCGACCACGCCGAAGGCGAACCCACCCGTGGCCGCCGAGGACGGGAACCCCTCACAGGGCCCACCCGCACCCGACAACGCACCCCGCACGACCGCCGGCAACGGCACCACCACGACCAAGGACGCCCCCGCCGCCGACGACGCGAACCCCACACAGGCGCCACCCGCACCCCACAACACACCTCACACAACCGCCGGAAGCGACATCGCCACGACCAAGGACGCCCCCGCCGCCGACGACAGCGGGAACCCCCCACTGGGGCCACCCGCACCCGACGACGAAAGTCGCACCAGGGGTGCGGGTGGGAACAACAACGCCGAAGGCGAAGCCGAGGCCGTCGGCACCGCCCAGCCCCCGCAGGGATCCCGCGTCGAAGGCCTCCTGCTCGGCCTCGCCGCGGGCGACGCCGCCGGCTGGCCCGCCGCCCGCCACCGAGCCGCCCGCATGCCCGAGTGGACCCGCCGTCTCACCCGGGAACTCGACACCTTCGCCGAACACAACGCCACCACCACCCTCCCCGTCCCCATCGCCCTCAACCAACCCCCCGAACCCCTCCGCCTGGGCCCCTCCGACGACGCCGAGTGGGCGGCGTTCGCCGCCGAGGCCGTCCTGCGGGCGGGCGACGACACCGCCCTCGGCGACCTCAGCCGGGAACGCCGGATGCGCGCCGCCATCGACCTCACCTGGAACGCGATCGCCGGCGAGGTCGCGGCGGCAGCCGACCGCGCCCCCGAGGTCGAGTCCGCCGTCCTCCCCCTGCGCGCCCGCATCTCCGTCCGCGCCGGCCTGGGCAACCTCGCCGCCGGTCTGCGACCCCCCGCCACCGGCCACGACAACCCCCACTACTTCGACGACGCGGCCTGCGTACGCGCCTGCGTCCTCGCGGTGGCCCACCCCGGCGACCCCCGACTCGCCGCCGACCTCGCCGAGTTCGACGCCCGCTATACCCAGGACGGCGACGGCGTGCACGGCGCCCGCGCGATGGCGGCGGCCCTCGCGCTGGCCCTCGTCGGCGCGGACCCCGAGGCCTGCGTCGCCGCTGCCCTCGCCGAGCTCCCGGACCACACCGAGATCGGCCGCAACGCCCGCCACGCGCTCGGGCTGGCCCATGACGCCGACAGCGCCTTCGCGCTCATCCCCCTCCTGGAACACCAGATCGTCGACCATGTCTACAGCTACGGCATCGCGGCGGCGGAAACGGTCCCGGTGGCCCTGGCCCTGGTCACGGCGTCCGGCGGCCGTATCTCCGAAGCGGTGCCGGCGGCGGCTTGTCTGTCCCGGGTCGCGGACTCGGCCCCGGCCCTCGTGGGCGCGCTGACGGGCGCGTTGGGCGGCGGCCCCGCGATTCCCGCCGCCTGGCGCGACAGCTGCCGCACCCTCTCCGGCTGCGTACTCCCCCGTCTCACCGGCACCGACCTGGTGGAACTCGCCGAACTCCTGGAAGCCGCACAACCGGCCCCACCAGGAGGATGATTCGGCTCATGACGCCCAAAGCAGAAGAAAGCAACGGCGGAACCCTGGAGGAACGCACCGCCGGCGCCCTCGTGGGAGCCGCCGTCGGCGACGCCCTCGGCGGCCCCGTCGAGGGCTACTCCCCCGACCGGATCCTCGAACGCCACGGCGGCCGTGTCCACGGCATCGTCGGCCCCTGGAACGGCGACGACTGGCGCACCGCCCGCCCCATCGCCCCGTACCACAAGGGCGACGGCCACGTCACCGACGACACCTTGATGACACACGCGCTGATCAGGGTCTACGCCACGGTCCGCGACCATCTGGACGCCTACGCGATCAGCGACCACCTGGTCCCGGACCTGATGACGACCCCCCGCTGGATCCCGGAACTGGAAGCCGAGGCCCTGCCCCTGCACCGTCTCTTCCTGGCGGAGAAGTGGCTGGTCGCAAGGCTCCACTACGGCCACGTCGACCCCCGCGAGGCCGGCGCCGGAAACATCGTCAACTGCGGTGCGGCGATGTACATGGCCCCGGTGGGCCTGGTCAACGCGGCCGACCCGGCGGGCGCGTACGCCGAGGCGCTGGACATCGCGGGCGCCCACCAGTCCTCGTACGGCCGTGAGGCGGCGGGAGTCTTCGCGGCGGCGGTCGCGGCGGCCTGCGCGCCGGGCGCGACACCGGACTCGGTGGTCACGAACTGCCTGTCCCTGGCCAAGGACGGCACGCGCGCGGCGATCGAGACGGTCTGCGAAGAGGCCGCCCGCCACACCGACTTCGCGTCCGCGCTGGCCCCGCTGCGGGAGGCGGTGACGCCGTACGACACGGTGGGCCCCGACTACCGTCGGCCCTCGCTGGCCGCCCGCCGCCCGTCCCGACTGCACGCGATCGAGGAACTCCCCATCGCGCTGGGAATGTTGCTGGTGGCCGGCGGCGACTACCGCCAGGCGGTCCTGGGCTCCGTGAACTACGGCCGCGACTGCGACTCGATCGCGACGATGGCGGGGGCGGTGGCCGGCGCCCTGGGCTCACCGGTCCCGGACGACTGGTCGAAGCAGGTCTCCGAGGCCAGCCGCCTCGACCTCTGGCAGCCCGCGGCGACGCTCGCCGAGGTCGCCCGGGAGATCTTCGACCGCGACGTCCACCGCCGCCGCGCCCACGAGCGGGCGTTCTCCGCGCTCGGAGGCCCGAGATGCTCCGACTGACCTGGGTCCAACCGGAGGACCTCCTCGGCCACGAACTGCGCCAGGCTGCCCAGGACGGGCGGGAACCATGGGCGATCGCCGCCCGTTGGAAGGCGGCCGGAGGCTGCGAGGCCCCGCCCCGAGCGGGGGCCTCCCCCCAGCGGGCCTCCCGCTATCTGCGCCTGCTCGCGGAAGACCTCCTGGACGAACTCGCGGACCTGCCCAGCAAGTTGGCGGACGACGAGCCGACGGACCTGGAGAAGGTCAAGGCCCTGTGCCCTCAGTGGCCGGCCCGGCCGACCGGTGCCCGCCCGCCTGCCCCCGCCCCGGCCCGTCTGGAAGCGGCCTGGCTGGGCCGGGCCGTCGGCTGTCTCCTCGGCAAGCCCGTCGAGAAGCTCCCCCTGGACGCCGTCCGCGCCCTCGCCCGGTCCACCGGCAACTGGCCCTTGACCACCTACTTCACCGCCCGCGGAGTCCCCCGGGACCTCCTCGAGGCCCACCCCTGGAACCGCCGCTCGGCCGCCACCTCCCTCGCCGAGAACATCGACGGCATGCCCGAGGACGACGACCTCAACTACCCTCTGCTCAACCTCCTCCTGCTCAGGCGCCACGGCAGCGACTTCACCACCACGGACGTGGCCCGGCTCTGGCTCGACGAACTCCCGGCCGGCCGCACCTTCACCGCCGAACGCGTCGCCCTGCGCAACCTCCTCTCCGGCATCGAACCCCCGCACACCGCCCGCCACCGCAACCCCTTCCGCGAGTGGATCGGCGCCCTCATCCGCGCCGACGTCCACGGCTGGACCAACCCCGGCGACCCGGCCGCCGCAGCCGAACAGGCCCACCGCGACGCCACCCTCACCCACACCGCCAACGGCGTCTACGCGGCGATGTTCACGGCGGCCACCCTCGCCACCGCGGCCACCGGCACGCACGACGTCCACGCCTGCCTGCGCACCGGCCTCACCGTCGTCCCACCCCGCTCGCGCCTCGCCCGGGCCGTCACCCACGCGGTCCGACTGGCGCAGGACCACCGCGACTTCGACACGGTCGTGGACGAACTCCACGCCACCCACACCACGCACCACTGGGTCCACGCGATCCCCAACACCGCCCTGATCGCCGCCGCCCTCACCCACGCCGACGGCGACTTCACCGGCTCCATCTGCCGTGCCGTGTCCGGCGGCTGGGACACCGATTCCAACGGCGCGACGGCCGGCAGCGTCGCCGCCCTCCTCGCCGGCGACCCGGCCGCCCTCCCCGACCGCTGGACGGCCCCCCTCAAGAACCGCCTGGCCACCTCCGTCGCCGACCTGGGCGGCGTCGGCTTCGACACCCTGGCCCAGCTGACCTGGTCCCTCACCCACCGGGAGGCTTCCCGCCCATGACCGACATCGTCGTGCTCGGCAGCACGAACATGGACCTCGTCGCCTACGTCGAGAAACCCCCGCAGCGCGGGGAGACCGTGACGGGACGGGAGTTCCGTACGGTCCCCGGCGGCAAGGGCGCCAACCAGGCGATCGCCGCCGCCCACGCGGGCGCCACCGTCTCGGTGATCGGCGCCGTCGGCAACGACGCCTTCGGCGCCCGCCTGCGCTCCACCCTGGAGCACGCCGGCGTGAACACCGACCACCTGCGCACGGTCGAGTCCCCTTCCGGCACCGCGCACATCGTCGTGGACGACGAGGGCGGCAACGCCATCGTCGTCGTCCCCGGCGCGAACGGCACCGTCGACCACCTCGTCCCCGGCGACGAAGTCCTCATCTCCTCCGCCGACGCCCTCCTGCTCCAGCTCGAAGTCCCCCTGGCGGCGGTCGTCGCGGGCGCCCGCGCAGCCCGTGCCCACGGCGTCCGGACGATCCTCACCCCGGCCCCCGCCCAGCCCCTGCCGCCCGAACTCCTCGCCGCCGTCGACCTGTTGGTCCCCAACGAGCACGAGGCCACCAGCCTCACCGGCCGCACCGACCCGCACGAGGCGGCCACCGCCCTGCTGGACAGCGTCCCGGAGGTGGTCATCACGCTGGGCGCGGCCGGCAGCCTCTACGCGACCCGCGGCGCCGAACCCCTCACCGTTCCCGCCCCGCACGTCACCGCCGTCGACTCGACCGGCGCGGGCGACACCTTCGTCGGCGCCCTCGCCGTGGCACTGGGCGAGGAGCGCCCCGTACGGGAGGCCCTGGCCTGGGCCGCCGCCGCGGCCGCCCTCTCGGTCCAGCGTCGGGGCGCCTCGGCATCGATGCCGTACCGCTCCGAGATCGAGAAGCAGTACGCCTCATGACCGAGAAGACAGACACGGCAGAGACGGCGGAGACGACCACTCCCCTGCACGGCCTCCGCGTCCTCGACCTCGCCACCCTCTTCGCCGGCCCGCTCGCCGCGACCATGCTCGGCGACTTCGGCGCGGAGGTCATCAAGGTCGAGCACCCCACCCAGCCGGACCCCTCCCGGGGACACGGCCCGTCCAAGGACGGCGTGGGCCTCTGGTGGAAACTCCTCGGCCGCAACAAGCGCACGATCACCCTGAACCTCTCCAGGCCCGGCGGGCGCGCCACCCTCCTGCGCCTCGCCGCCACCGCCGACGTGATCATCGAGAACTTCCGTCCCGGCACCCTGGAGAAGTGGGACCTCGGCTGGGAGGAGCTGTCGGCGGCCAACCCCCGCCTGGTCCTCACCCGGGTCACCGCCTTCGGCCAGTTCGGCCCCTACGCGCACCGCCCGGGCTTCGGCACCCTCGCCGAAGCGATGAGCGGTTTCGCCGCGATCACGGGCGAACCGGACGCCTCCCCGACCCTCCCGCCCTTCGGCCTGGCCGACTCCATCGCGGGCCTGGCCACCGCCTACGCCGTCATGACGGCCCTCGCCGCCCGCGAGCGCACCGGCGAGGGCCAGGTCGTCGACATGGCGATCATCGAGCCCATCCTCACCGTCCTCGGCCCCCAGCCCCTCTGGTACGACCAGCTGGGCTACGTCCAGGCCCGCACCGGCAACCGGTCCGCCAACAACGCCCCGCGCAACACCTACCGCACCGCCGACGGAGGCTGGGTCGCCGTCTCGACCTCCGCCCAGTCGGTCGCGGAGCGCGTGCTGTGCCTGGTCGGCCGCCCCGACCTGGTCGACGAGCCCTGGTTCGCGACGGGCGCCGACCGGGCCGCCCACGCCGACGTCCTCGACGAAGCGGTCGGCAGCTGGATCGCCGCCCGCACCCGGACCGACGTCCTGGCCGCCTTCGAGAAGGCGGAGGCGGCGATCGCCCCCGTCCAGGACGTGCGGGACGTGATGACGGACCCCCAGTACCAGGCCCTCGACACGATCACCGCGGTCGACGACCCGGAGCTGGGCCGGATCCGCATGCAGAACGTCCTCTTCCGGCTCTCCTCGACCCCCGGCGCGATCCGCTGGACCGGCCGCCCGCACGGCGCCGACACGGAGCCGGTCCTGACCGAACTGGGCCTGACGCCGGCCGAGCTGACGGCCCTGCGCGCGGAGGGCGCGCTATGACGATCTCCCCGACGACACCCTCTCTGACCTGGTTGTACGCCCCCGGCGACCGCCCGCAGACCGTCACCAAGGCCCTCGCCTGCGGCGCCGACGTCGTCATCATCGACCTGGAGGACGCGGTCGCCCCGGACCGCAAGGAGTACGCCCGCACGGCCACCGCGGAACGCCTGTGTGAGCCCCAGCCGGTCCCGGTCCACGTCCGGGTGAACGCCCTGGACAGCCCCTTCGCCGCGGCGGACCTCCGCAGCTTGGCCGCCCTCCCCGGTGTCTGCGGCCTGCGCCTGCCGAAGGTGACGTCCCCGCACCAGATCAACCGGGTCGCCGAGACCGTGCCCCGGGCAGGCCGTGGAGCCACCCCCCTCCACGCCCTCCTGGAAACAGCCCTCGGCATCGAGCACGCCTACGCCATCGCCTGCGCCCACCCCTCCCTGCGCGGCATCGCCCTCGGCGAGGCGGACCTACGCGCCGACCTGGGCCTGCGCGACGACGCTGGCCTCGACTGGTCCCGCTCCCGTGTCGTCGTCGCCGCCCGGGCCGCGGGCCTGGCGCCCCCGCCCCAGTCGGTCCACCCCGACATCCGTGACCTGGAGGGCCTGGCCACCACCTGCGCCCACGGCCGCACCCTGGGCTTCCTGGGCCGCGCCGCCATCCATCCCCGCCAGCTTCCGATCATCGAACGGGCCTACCTGCCCACCGAACAGGAACTGGAAGAGGCCGAGACGATCGTCAAGGCCGCGGCGCGGGACCAGGGCGCCCAGGCGCTTCCGGACGGACGATTCATCGACGCGGCGGTAGTGGCAGCCGCGCGGCGCACTCTGTCCCTGGCCAGCAGAACCTAGGCCGGTTCCTCCCGCCGCAAGGGCGAGGACCCCACGGCGCGCTCCGGCGGTGCCGAACCCACGGCGACCCACCGCCCCATACGACGAGGGCGCCCGGCAGATCCGGGCGCCCTCGTCGTCGTACGGTCAGCCGTCAGCTCTTCTTACCGGCCGACTCGGCTTCGTCCTTGACCTCGGTCTTCACCTCAGAAGCCTCCGCCTCGGCCGCGCCCTTCGCTCCGGCGCCGCCGTCGTCCTTGACCTCGGACTCATCCTTGACCTTGACCTTGGCCTCGGACTCATCCTTGGCCTTGGCCTCGTCCTTGGCCTTGGCCTCGTCCTTGGCTTTGACCTCGGACTCATCCTTGGTCGCGTCCTCCGACTTGCCCTCGTCCCCGGAGACCTCCTCGGCCTCACCGCCGGAGGCACCTTCACCGCCGGAGGCACCCGGCTCCACGACCGCCTCGCGCCCCGGCCGCTTCTTCGCCGAGACCACGAGGTACGTCACCGCGAGCAGGAACACGACCAGCGCGGTCCAGTCGTTCAGCCTCAGGCCCAGGATGTGGTGGGCGTCGTCGACGCGCATGTACTCGATCCACGCGCGGCCCACGCAGTACGCGGCGACGTACAGCGCGAAGGCCCGCCCGTGCCCCAGCTTGAAGCGCCGGTCGGCCCAGAGGACGAGGAGGGCGACGCCGACGCACCACAGCGACTCGTAGAGGAACGTCGGGTGGTAGTAGCCGGGCACCCGGCCGTCCGCCGAGGACGTGATGTGCAGGGCCCAGGGGAGGTCGGTCTCCTTGCCGTACAGCTCCTGGTTGAACCAGTTGCCCCAGCGGCCGATCGCCTGGGCGAGGGCGATGCCGGGCGCGATGGCGTCGGCGTACGCGGGCAGGGCGATGCCCCGGCGACGACAGCCGATCCACGCGCCCACCGCGCCGAGCGCGATCGCGCCCCAGATGCCGAGGCCGCCCTCCCAGACCTTGAAGGCGTCCACCCAGTCGCGGCCCTCGCTGAAGTACAGCTCGTAGTCCGTGATCACGTGGTAGAGCCGGCCGCCGACCAGCCCGAAGGGCACCGCCCAGACGGCGATGTCGGCCACCGTTCCGGCCTGCCCGCCCCGGGCGACCCAGCGCCTGTTGCCGAGCCAGACCGCGACGAAGACGCCGATGATGATGCAGAACGCGTAGCCGCGCAGCGGAATGGGGCCGAGGTACAGCACCCCGTGCGACGGGCTGGGAATGTAGGCAAGTTCCATGGCAAGGTCGACGCTACCGTGCCGGACCGGGCCGACGGCAGGCAGCCCGGCTACGGCTCCATAACGGGCGGGTGTGAATGGGCCTTACCCCTCGTCACCCTTTGTCGGCCTCCTCCACCATCTGCTTCAGCTTCGCCGGCGTCATCGACTGGTCCGCGTAGATGTTCTTGCCGTTGAACAGCACGGTCGGGGTACCGCCGAAGTGGCCGTTCTGGAAGGCCTGGTTGGACTTCACGACCCAGCTGTTGTGCGTGCCGTCCTCGACACAGGTGCGAAACGCGGGCGTGTCCAGGCCGTCGACCTTGGCCGCGAGCTCGAGGAGCTTGCTGCTCTTGGCGTAGGTGTCCTTCGTTTCCTCCGGCTGGTTCTCGTAGAGAACGTCGTGGTAGGCCTGGAACTTTCCGGCGTCCTGGGCGCAGGCCGCCGCGTTCGCCGCGTCTCGGGAGCCGCTGCCGCCCATGTTGCCGTCGATGAGGGTGGCCAGGTGGTACTCGACCTTGAGCTTTCCGGCGTCCGTCAGCTCGTGGATCGTGGTGCGGTACGCCGACTCGAAGGCCTTGCAGGCCGGGCAGCGGAAGTCCTCCCACACCGTCAGCGTGGACTTCGCGCTCTCCTGGCCGACGGGGACCGTCAGGGCGTCCTTGCCGTTGGCCCCGGAGGGCGCCACGACCGGGCCCGCCTTGTCACTGCTGCCGTCGTCCTTGCCGGAGTTCGCGGCGACGACGCCGATCACCGCCGCCAGGCCCAGGACGCAGATGACGCTCGACGCGACGATCAGCGTCCGTCGCCGCCGTTCCGCCGCCTTCTGCTTCTCTCGCTCGACCGCCAGCCGCTCCCTGGCGGTGCGCTTTCCCGCACGATTCTTCTCGCTCACACCCCCAGAACGAACCGGGGAGGCGCATTGCGCCTCCCCGACCCCAGGTCCACCCGTTCGAGTGACCTGTATGAAATGTCCCGATCCGTTACGCCTGTCCGCGCACGCCCTTGGCCAGCTCGCCCGCGAGCGCGCGCACGGCCTCGACGCCGGCCGCGTCGTCCGGCGCTTCCAGCATCCGCTTGACGAAGGCCGAGCCGACGATCACGCCGTCGGCGAAGCCGGCCACCTCGGCGGCCTGCCTGGCGTCGGAGACGCCGAGGCCGACGCAGACGGGCAGGCCGGTGCCGGTGGCCCGGGTCCGCTCGACCAGGTCATGGGCCTGCGCGCCCACCGACTCACGGGTGCCGGTGACACCCATCAGCGAGGCCGCGTAGACGAAGCCGCTGCCCGCCTCGGTGATCTGCGCGAGCCGCGCGTCCTTGCTGCTCGGCGCCACGACGAAGACCGTCGCGAGGCCGTGCTTCTCGGCGTGCTCCCTCCACAGTGCCGACTCCTGCACCGGCAGGTCGGGCAGGATGCAGCCCGCGCCGCCCGCCTCGGCCAGCTCGGCGGTGAACCGCTCGACGCCGTAGCGGTCGATGGGGTTCCAGTAGGTCATGACGAGGATCGGCTTCCCGGTGGCCTCGAACGCCTCGCGGACCGTGCGCATGACGTCCGCGATGCGCACCCCGCCGCGCAGGGCGATGTCGTCGGCGGTCTGGATGACCGGGCCGTCGAGGACGGGGTCGCTGTGCGGCAGACCCACCTCGACGACGTCGGCGCCGCCGTCGATGACGGCCTTGATCGCCTCGATGCCGCCGTCCACGGTCGGGAACCCGGCCGGAAGGTAGGCGATGAGGGCGGAACGGCCCTCGGCCCTGGCCGCCGCGAGGGTGTCCGACAGCAGCTGAATGTTCCCGCTCACTTGGCGTCCCCCTCGATCTCGGCGGTGCCGGCGGCGCCCGCCGCAACCTCGGCGTCCACGCCGTTGTCGTACAGCCCGAAGTAGCGGGCGGCGGTGTCCATGTCCTTGTCGCCGCGGCCGGACAGGTTGACGATGATCAGCCCGTCCTTGCCGAGCTCCTTGCCGACCTCCAGGGCACCGGCCAGCGCGTGCGCGCTCTCGATGGCCGGGATGATGCCCTCGGTGCGCGACAGCAGACGCAGCGCCTGCATGGCCGCGTCGTCGGTGACCGCGCGGTACTCGCCGCGGCCGGTGTCCTTGAGGTACGAGTGCTCGGGGCCGATGCCCGGATAGTCCAGGCCCGCCGAGATGGAGTACGGCTCGGTGATCTGGCCCTCGTCGTCCTGCAGGACGTAGGAGCGGGAACCGTGCAGGATGCCCGGCTCGCCCGCGGTCAGCGTCGCCGCGTGCTCGCCGGTCTCGATGCCGTGGCCTGCCGGCTCGCAGCCGATCAGCCGGACGGAGGCGTCCGGGATGAAGGCGTGGAAGAGGCCGATGGCGTTGGAGCCACCACCTACGCAGGCGACGGCGGCGTCGGGCAGCCGTCCGGCGCGCTCCAGGATCTGGCGGCGGGCCTCGACGCCGATGACGCGGTGGAAGTCGCGGACCATCGCCGGGAAGGGGTGCGGTCCCGCGACCGTGCCGAACAGGTAGTGGGTGTGGTCGACGTTGGCGACCCAGTCGCGGAACGCCTCGTTGATGGCGTCCTTCAGGGTGCGGCTGCCGGACTTCACGGCCACGACCTCGGCGCCCAGCATGCGCATCCGGGCCACGTTGAGGGCCTGGCGCTGGGTGTCGATCTCGCCCATGTAGATCGTGCACTCGAGCCCGAACAGGGCGCAGGCGGTGGCCGTGGCCACGCCGTGCTGTCCGGCGCCGGTCTCGGCGATCACGCGCGTCTTGCCCATGCGCTTGGTGAGCAGCGCCTGGCCGAGCACGTTGTTGATCTTGTGGGAGCCGGTGTGGTTGAGATCCTCGCGCTTGAGGAACACCCGGGCGCCACCGGCGTGTTCGGCGAACCGCGGCACCTCGGTGAGGGAGCTGGGCCGTCCCGTGTAGTGGACGAGCAGGTCGTCGAGCTCGCGGGCGAACTCGGGGTCGTGCTTGGCCTTGTCGTACTCGACGGCCACCTCGTCGACGGCGGCGACGAGGGCCTCCGGGATGAACTTGCCGCCGAACGCGCCGAAGTAGCCCTCGGTGGTGGGGACTTGGCCCTCGGGGTCGGGGATGAAGAACTCGCTGGGCATGCGGAAACCTCACGGTGAGTTGTGTGAAAACCAATCGCCGTGGGGGCGGAGCTCGTCGGACGGCCTCAGGCCGTGTGTGCCTGGTCGCGCCCGCGCGGCGGCAGCCGCGGATCGGACAGAGCCCCGCGCCCCGTACAGGTCGGCCATCGCATGCCGTTGACCTGCCCGGGTTCGTCCCCGATGACGTACCGCACCCGTCGACCGTGTACGCGCCGTGCGGGCGCGCGGCAGCCACGGGGGCGGCAGCCGCGCGCGAGGCGGGCGTACCGGTCCGTGGCGGTCGCGGGGGTCGTCGGAGTCATCGGGGCAAGCCTAGCGGGAGATCAGCCGCGGCCGTGGCGCAGTGCGGGGTGTTCGCCCGCCGCCACCAGGTCGGCGACCGCCGTCTTGGGGTCGCGGCCCGTCACCAGGGACTCGCCGACCAGCACCGCGTCGGCGCCGGCGTTGGCGTACGCGATGAGGTCGTGCGGGCCCCGGACGCCGGACTCGGCGATCTTGACGATGTGGGCGGGGATCTCGGGGGCGACGCGCTCGAAGGTGCCGCGGTCGACCTCGAGGGTCTTCAGGTTGCGCGCGTTGACACCGATGACCTTGGCGCCCGCGTCGACAGCGCGCTCCACCTCGTCCTCGTCGTGGACCTCGACGAGCGGGGTGAGGCCGATGGAGACGGCGCGCTCGATCAGCGACTCCAGGGCCGACTGCTCGAGGGCTGCCACGATGAGCAGCGCGAGGTCGGCACCGTATGCGCGGGCCTCCCACAGCTGGTACGAGGTGACGATGAAGTCCTTGCGCAGCACGGGGATGTCCACGCGCGCGCGCACCGCTTCGAGGTCGGCCAGCGAGCCGCCGAAGCGGCGCTGTTCGGTGAGGACGGAGATGACGGCCGCGCCGCCCGCCTCGTAGTCGGCGGCCAGGCCGGCGGGGTCGGCGATGGCGGCCAGCGCGCCCTTGGACGGGCTGGAGCGCTTGACCTCGCAGATGACCTTGACGCCGTCGCCGCGGAGGGCGGCCACACCGTCCTTGGCGGCAGGGGCCTTCGCCGCGCGCTCCTTGAGCTCGTCGAGGCTGACGCGCGCCTGCCGCTCCGCGAGGTCGGCACGGACTCCGTCGATGATCTCGTCGAGCACACTCACGCGAGCGGCCCCCTTCCGGCAACCGGTGGAACACGATGGTCACTGTGATGGTATCCGGAGGAAGGCGAAGGCCTCACATCCGGTTGACGGCGGTCCCACTACCTGGACATTCGCCGGTTGATCAAGGATGTAGCCAGCCGCCGAACGGCGTGTTCCGGACAACCGTGAAGACCAGCAGCGACGCGCCCAGTGCCCAGAGCTGCACCGAGGTGAGGTCGACGCGCACGCGGCGTCCGCGCGCCACGCGGACCACCCAGACGGTCCACACCACCGCGAAGCCCAGGTAGGCGGCGACGGCCATCGCGTTGTCCTGGAGGGCGGCCTGGAAGTCCCCGTGCACGAAGGCGTGGGCGCTGCGCAGGCCGCCGCATCCGGGGCAGTACAGGCCCGTGTAGCGCAGGAGCGGGCAGACCGGGTAGTGGCCGGGCTCGTTGGGGTCGACGGTCCCGACGTAGGCGAAGGCGCCGACGACGGCCGCGAGGATCCCGGCGGGCACGGCGAGTCGTCCCAGGGTGGTAGACGTCACCCTCTGGCTGTCGGTGTTCACGCCTCGCATTGTGCCCCGACGGGGCGCCACGCGCGCGTGAGGGGCGGCCGGTTGCGCACCGGCCGCCCCTCACGACGTCGTACGGGACTCAGCCCTCGACGCTCGCCGGCTCGGGGGTCGCCGCGACCCGGTGCACCGGGTGCGCTTCCTTCGGCTGGCCCAGGCCCGCGGCGCGCATGGCGACGCCGACGACACCGCCGAGGACCACGATCGCCATGCCGGCCCAGAAGCCGAGCGGCTCGGCCATCACCATGAACATGCCCGCGACGGTGAAACCGATGAAGGCGATGGTGACACCGGTCCAGGCGGCCGGGGTGTGTCCGTGGCTGCTGCCCGCCATGACTTGCTCCTCATTGCTGTCTCTGTGTCCGTCCGAGCCGGACGCTCGTCGTCCATTGTCCCGTACGCACACGCGTACCGGACGCGGGGGTGGGATCCGGTCGCGTCTGATTCACCACATCGGGAACCGGAGACGGCGACCTGGTCAGGCCGGGTCCATGCCCGTCGGGTCCTCGCCGCGGTCCAGGGCCTTCCACATGTCCTCGGGCCGGTCGGGGTCGACGGGCCCGGGTGCGCGCCGGGGGCGCGGGGTGCCGTCGCGTTCGTAGCGGCCGGACATGGCGGGCCACAGGCGGCCGTAGCGCAGCGCCAGCAGGCCGGCCAGGAGGATCAGGGCGCCGCCCACGGCCGCCGCGTAGGGCCAGGCGGTATGGCTGAAGGAGGCGACGGTGGCCGAGGTGTCGCCGGAGACCTTCGCGGCCTGCTCGTCGAGCGCGGAGCCGTCGGACGCGCCGAGCAGGGCGGCGGTCGTGATCCCGGCGCCGGAGAGCGCGAGGAGGGCGGAGACCGCGAAGCGGCCGGCCCTGCGGACGGCGAAGACGGCGACGAGCGCGGCGAGGCCCACTATGGCGAGCGCCGCGGGCACGCCCGTGACGTCACTGCCCTTGGCGGTCAGGGGGAAGGCGCCGCCGGCCACCGTCGCCGTGCCCTCCGACCAGCGCTGTCGGGTGGCCAGCAGGGCCACGGCCGCGCCCAGCGCACCGCACAGCAGGGCGACGGCGAGGCTCCGGCGGCCGGACCGGGCGGCGGCGTCGGATGCGGATCGGGAGTGAGGAACAGCAGTCACGTACCCCACTATCGCCTGAACCCCGGGCGAACCGTCACCCGGGGCTCACGTGAGACGCGTCCTATTGTGCGGGAGGTCGTCCGGAAAGCGCCCTACTCTCCGAGCCGGTTGGCCGTGTGGACGGCGCGCAGGACCGCCGCGGCCTTGTTGCGGCACTCCTGGTCCTCGGCGACCGGGTCGGAGTCGGCGACGATGCCCGCGCCGGCCTGGACGTAGGCCGTGCCGTCGCGCAGCAGGGCGGTGCGGATGGCGATGGCGGTGTCGGAGTCGCCCGCGAAGTCCAGATAGCCCACGCAGCCGCCGTACAGGCCGCGGCGGGACGGCTCCAGTTCGTCGATGATCTGCATGGCGCGCGGCTTGGGGGCGCCGGAGAGGGTGCCGGCGGGGAAGCACGCGGTGAGGACGTCGAACGCGGTGCGGCCCGTCGCGACCTTGCCGGTGACCGTGGAGACGATGTGCATGACGTGCGAGTACCGCTCGACGGACATGAAGTCGACGACCTCGACCGAGCCCGGCTCGCAGACCCGCCCCAGGTCGTTGCGGCCCAGGTCGACCAGCATGAGGTGCTCGGCGCGTTCCTTGGGGTCGGCGAGCAGTTCGTCGGCGAGGGCCTGGTCCTCCTGCGGGGTGGCCCCGCGGTGCCGGGTGCCGGCGATGGGGTGGACCATGGCCTGTCCGTCCGCGACCTTGACGAGCGCCTCGGGGCTGGACCCCACGACATCGAAGCCGTCGAAGCGGAACAGGTACATGTACGGGGAGGGGTTGGTGGCCCTCAGCACCCGGTACACGTCCAACGCGGTTGCCGTGCACGGGGTCTCGAAGCGCTGGGACGGGACGACCTGGAAGGCCTCGCCCGCGCGGATGCGCTCCTTGACGTCCTCGACGGCGCGCTGGAAGTCGGGGCCGCCCCAGAGCGCGGTGTACTCGGGGAGCTCGGAGGGCGGGAGCACGGCGGGCGGCTGGGCGACCGCGCGGGACAGGTCCGCCTCCATGGCGTCCAGGCGGGCGACCGCGTCCGCGTAGGCCTCGTCGACGCCCGTGTCGAGGTCGTTGTGGTTGATCGCGTTGGCGATCAGCAGGACGGAGCCCTCCCAGTGGTCCATGACGGCGAGGTCGCTGGTCAGGAGCATGGTCAGTTCGGGCAGCTTGAGGTCGTCGCGCTCGCCGGGGCCGATCTTCTCCAGACGGCGCACGATGTCGTAGCCGAGGTAGCCGACCATGCCGCCGGTGAACGGCGGCATGCCCTCCTGGTGGGGGGTGTGCAGGGCCTCGATGGTGGCGCGCAGGGCGGCGAGCGGGTCGCCGTCCGTGGGGACGCCGACGGGCGGGGTGCCGAGCCAGTGGGCCTGGCCGTCGAACGCGGTGAGCGTGGCGGCGCTGCGGACGCCGACGAAGGAGTACCGGGACCAGGAGCGGCCGTTCTCCGCGGACTCCAGCAGGAAGGTGCCGGTGCGCTCGGCGGCGAGCTTGCGGTAGAGCGCGACCGGGGTGTCGCCGTCGGCGAGGAGCTTGCGGGTGACCGGAATGACACGGCGGTCGCCGGCCAGCTTGCGGAACGTCTCGAGGTCCATGGCGGCTGACCTTACTGATCCGAGGCCGGTACGCCGGAATCGGCGTTCTCGATCAGGACATCGGCGTCGAAGCAGGTGCGCGCGCCGGTGTGGCAGGCGGCGCCGACCTGGTCGACCTTGACGAGCACGGTGTCGGCGTCGCAGTCCAGAGCGACCGACTTGACCCACTGGAAGTGGCCGGAAGTGTCGCCCTTGACCCAGTACTCCCGGCGGCTGCGCGACCAGTAGGTGCAGCGGCCGGTGGTGAGCGTGCGGTGCAGCGCCTCGTCGTCCATCCAGCCGAGCATGAGCACCTCACCGGTGTCGTACTGCTGGGCGATGGCGGGGACGAGCCCGTCGGCGCTGCGCTTGAGGCGCGCGGCGATCTCGGGGTCCAGGCTGCTGGGCGGAGGCGTGCTGGTCATGGGTGCCATTCTGCCGCGTGCCACTGACAGTGACCGGGTGGTGTCCACTGATTGGAAGGGGGCGGCGCGATGGGGGTCCCCCAGGCCCCCGGCTCTGGGGGAGCGTCGGTGAGGGGTGGTGGCCGGGCGACGGGTGGGCGGACTCACGCCACCGCCGTAGGCTGACTGCATGTCGACTTTCGCCAAGCGTGAACGGCTTCTGCTCGCCGACCTCTTGGAGACCGCGGGTCCCGAGGCGCCGACCCTCTGCGAGGGCTGGCGGACCCGGGACCTCGCCGCGCACGTGGTGGTGCGCGAGCGCCGCCCGGACGCCGCCGGCGGCATCCTGATCAAGCAGCTCGCGTCCCGTCTGGACAAGGTGATGGAGGAGTTCGCGGCCAAGCCGTACGAGGAGCTCATCCAGCTGATCAGGACCGGCCCGCCGCGCTTCTCGCCCTTCCAGCTCAAGCAGATCGACGAGGCGTCGAACACGATCGAGTTCTACGTCCACACCGAGGACGTCCGCCGCGCCCAGCCGGACTGGGCGCCGCGTGAGCTCGACCCGGTCTTCCAGGACGCCCTGTGGTCCCGGCTGGAGCGCACCGCCCGCCTGATGGGCCGCGGCACCCCGACGGGCCTGGTTCTGCGCCGCGCGGACGGCCGTACGGCGGTCGCCAACCGGGGCACGCCGGTGGTGACGGCGACCGGGGAGCCGTCGGAGCTGCTGCTGTTCCTGTACGGCCGGCAGAGCGCCGCCAAGGTGGAGCTCGTGGGCGAGGAGGACGCGATCGCCAAGCTGCACAGCGGCAAGCAGCTCGGGATCTGACAGGCGGGCCCCGGGCTTCGAGACGCGTCTGCACATGGATCTCGGCGGTGGCACGCCGCTGGGCCCCTTGGGGCACGCCCGAAGGGGCCCAGCAGAACCTTTCACGCAGGCGCCGCAGGAGCAGGGGCCGTCCGTGACGGCCGTCCTGGGCGACACGGTGGGCAACCTGGTGCGGCCGGCTCAGCCGTAGGAACGAGGCCGGGAAGGCCAGGAAGGCCACAGAGAGGCCGCAGAGGGAAGGCGGGCGAGGTCAGCGCGGGAGTTCGGCGCGGCGCAGACCGGGGACGCACAGGGCCACGATCCCGCCGAGTCCGCAGACCGCGGCGCTGACGACGAACACGGGGCCGGTGCCCCAGGCGCCGATGGCCGCGGCCGACAGCGGCATGCTGAGCGGTGTGAGACCGAGGCTGACGAGGCTGGAGACGGCGGTGACGCGGCCCAGGTACGCGGGGTCGGCCTGGGTCTGCAGCAGCGCGCCGCACAGGGCGCCGCTGAGGCCGGCGAGGAGCCCGATCAGCAGGGCCGTGCCGACGGCGGCGGCGACCGTCGGCGCGTACGCGAGGGCGCCGATGGCCAGCGAACCCGCCAGGATCGACCAGCCGGCCACCTGCCCGGCGCGCGGGAGTCGCCCCCGCAGGGTCAGCAGCAGCGAAGCGGCGCCCGCGCCGACGCCGAACCCGCAGAGCACCCAGCCCATGCCGGAGGCCCCCCATCCGCGTTCGTCGGCCAGCAGGGTCAGGCCCACGTTGAGCGGTCCGACGAAACCGAGGTCGCCGAGGGCGATGGCCGCCATCAGCGGGGCGAGGACACGGTGGCGGCGGATGTACCCCAGACCGGCCACCAGGTCGGCCCAGGCGGTCGCGTTCCGCGCGCCTGTGCCGTCGGCGTCGTCGGCGTCGTCGGCGTCGTCCGGCGGAAGGTCTCGTATCCGCACGCAGAGCAGCAGGGGCACCGACACCGCGATGAGCAGCCCGGCGAGCCCGAACGCGGCCGCCGCCCCGCCCGCCGCCACGCCGAGGCCGCCGAGCGGGGCGCCTACGACGCTCGCGAACCGGATCGCCAGTCCCCGCATGCCCTGCACGCGCGCGAGCTGATCACGACGCGTCACGCGCGCGGGCAGGGCGCCCACGGCCGGCACGAACACGGCGTCGACGGCACCGAAGACCAGCGCCAGCAGGGCCAGCGCCCACAGGCCGGGGGCGGTCGCGTACAGCAGCGCGGCCACGGCGAGGACGGCCGCGCAGCGCACGGCGTCGCTGCCGATGACGACCCGGCGCGGTCCCAGCCGGTCGGCGATCACTCCCCCGCCCAGCATCAGCAGGGCCCGTGGCACGGCGCTCGCCGTCATCACGAGCCCGGCCTGTGAGGGTGTACCGGCCTGCACGGCGGCCCACGACAGGGCGATGTAGTAGACGCTGTCGCCGACCATCGAGGCGGTGTAGGCGGCGAGCCAGCGCAGCACGTTGGGGTCGCGGTGGGCGGGGAGCTCGGGCGCGATCGGTTGAGCGGTCTCGTGCGCGGTGACAGTCACGGGCGGCCTCTCTCAGATCCGGAACGGGAACGCGTACGTGTGCACCGAGACGTTCTCGCGGCCTTCGGTGTCGCCTGCGGCGTCGGCGGCCCGGCCCTGCTCGTCGTACTTGCGCAGGAGCGCGAGCATCTCCTTGTTGAGCTCGGCCAGTTCGTCCGCCGTGAGGCGCACCGTGGCCTCGGCGGACTCGGCGGCCCGGTTCCACTCGGGGCCCCAGTGGGCCCGCTCGTCCAGCCAGCGCCGGTACATGTCCATGCGCTGTTCGGCGAAGAACCTGCTGGCCGCCGTGTGGGCGGCCGCCTTCTCCGGGGCGTCGCGGAAGTCCTCGTCGCGGATGCTCACTCCGTCGGAGGCGAGCTGCCACCAGCGTTCGCGGCCGTCCCCGCTCTGCGGCTGGGCCTCCTCGATCAGGCCGTGCTCGGCGAGCTTGCGCAGGTGGTAGCTGACCAGCGAGACGGCCTCGTCGACCTGCTCGGCGAGCTGGGAGGCGGTGGCGACCCGGGCGACCGTCAGCCCCCGGTACAGCTTCATCCGCAGGGGGTGGGCGAGCGCCTTGAGCGTGCCCAGGTCCGTGATCCGGCGGTCTCTCTCCTTGCCTGTCATGCCACCACGGTAGATACGAAAGAAAAGTTGCGCAATCTATTTTGCGCAACTTCTCTTTCGTATCCCGTCATGAGTAAGCCCCGACCACCAGGCGGCCGGGGCTTGCCTCACGTCACCACACGCCTCCAGGCGTCATCGCACCGGGTGCCCCGCGCGCCGCAGGGCGTCCTTCACTTCCCCGATCCGCAGGTCCCCGAAGTGGAACACCGACGCGGCCAGCACCGCGTCCGCACCCGCCTCGACGGCCGGCGGGAAGTCGGCGAGCCGGCCGGCGCCGCCGGAGGCGATCACCGGGACCGTCACGTGCCCCCGCACGGCGGCGATCATCTCCAGGTCGTAGCCGTCCTTGGTGCCGTCGGCGTCCATCGAGTTGAGCAGGATCTCGCCCGCGCCCAGCTCGGCCGCCCGGTGCGCCCACTCGATCGCGTCGATGCCGGTGCCCTTGCGACCGCCGTGAGTGGTCACCTCGAAGCTCCCCGAAGGGGTCCGCCGGGCGTCCACCGACAGCACCAGCACCTGGCTGCCGAACCGCTCGGCGATCTCCTTGATCAGCTCCGGGCGGGCGATCGCCGCAGTGTTCACGCCGACCTTGTCGGCGCCCGCCCGCAGCAGCTTGTCGACGTCCTCGGGCGTACGCACCCCGCCGCCGACGGTGAGCGGGATGAACACCTGTTCGGCGGTGCGGCGCACCACGTCGTACGTGGTCTCGCGGTTGCCCGACGAGGCGGTGATGTCCAGGAACGTCAGCTCGTCGGCGCCCTCGGCGTCGTAGACCTTGGCCATCTCGACGGGGTCGCCCGCGTCGCGCAGGTTCTGGAAGTTGACGCCCTTGACGACCCGGCCGTTGTCCACGTCCAGGCAGGGGATGACTCGCACCGCCAGGGTCATGACTGCACCCCTCGGAACGCCTCCACCTCGACCTCGACGACCAGACTCGGGTCCACGAAGCCGGAGACGATGATCATGGATGCGGCGGGCCGGACGGAGTCGAACAGCTCCTTGTGGGCGCGTCCGACGTCGTCCACGTCCCGCGCGTGGGTGATGTACATGCGCGTCCGCACCACGTCGTCACGCCCGAGACCCAGTTGCTCCAGCGCCGCGAACGCGACGTTGAAGGCGTTGACCGTCTGCTCGTAGGGGCCGCCCCCGGCGATCTCACCGTCCACTATCGACGTGCAGCCGGAGACCAGCACCAGCCCGTTCGGCAGCTCGACCGCGCGGGAGTAGCCGAAGGTCTCCTCCCAGGGCGCGCCCGTCGCGAGGCGTCGTACGTCGCTCACCGGGCCACCGCTTCCAGGGCCTCTTCCAAGGTGAACGCCTTGGCGTACAGGGCCTTCCCGACGATGGAGCCCTCGACGCCGAGGGGCACCAGTTCGGCGATGGCCCGCAGGTCGTCGAGGGACGACACGCCGCCCGACGCCACGATGGGCCGGTCCGTCGCCGCGCACACGTTCTTCAGCAGCTCCAGGTTCGGGCCCTGGAGCGTGCCGTCCTTGGCGATGTCGGTGACGACGTACCGCGCGCAGCCCTCCTTGTCGAGGCGCTCCAGCGTCTCGTAGAGGTCACCGCCGTCCCGGGTCCAGCCACGGCCGCGCAGGGTCGTGCCGCGGACGTCGAGGCCGACAGCGATCTTGTCGCCGTGCTCGGCGATGACCTTGGCGACCCACTCGGGCGTCTCCAGGGCGGCCGTGCCCAGGTTCACCCGGGTGCAGCCGGTGGCCAGGGCGGCGGCGAGGGTGTCGTCGTCGCGGATGCCGCCGGACAGCTCCACCTTGATGTGCAGTTCTTTCATGCGTTCGGCCACCTCGGCGATCAGCGCGCGGTTGTCGCCGGTGCCGAACGCGGCGTCCAGGTCGACCAGGTGCAGCCACTCGGCGCCCGAGCGCTGCCAGGCGAGGGCGGCCTCGAGGGGCGAACCGTAAGAAGTCTCCGTGCCCGACTCGCCGTGCACGAGGCGGACGGCCTGGCCGTCGCGGACGTCGACGGCGGGGAGGAGTTCGAGCTTGCTCACAGGGTTCCGATCCAGTTGGTGAGGAGCTGGGCTCCGGCGTCGCCGGACTTCTCGGGGTGGAACTGCGTGGCCCACAGGGCGCCGTTCTCCACGGCGGCCACGAACGGCTTGCCGTGTGTCGACCAGGTCACCTTCGGAGCGTGCATCAGCGGGTTGTGCACGTCCAGGGACCAGTCGTGGACGGCGTAGGAGTGCACGAAGTAGAAGCGCGCGTCCGCGTCCAGGCCGGCGAACAGCTCGGAGTCGGCCGGGGCGTCCACGGTGTTCCAGCCCATGTGGGGCACGATCTCGGCCTGGAGCGGCTCGACCGCGCCGGGCCACTCGTCCAGGCCCTCGGTCTCCACGCCGTGCTCGATGCCGCGCGCGAACAGGATCTGCATGCCGACACAGATACCCATCACCGGGCGTCCGCCGGACAGCCGACGGCCGATGATCCAGTCGCCGCGAGCCTCCTTCAGGCCCTTCATACAGGCGGCGAAGGCACCGACGCCGGGCACCAGCAGCCCGTCGGCGTTCATGGCCGTGTCGAAGTCACGCGTTATCTCGACCTCCGCCCCGGTGCGCGCAAGAGCACGCTCGGCGGAGCGGACGTTGCCGAAGCCGTAGTCGAAGACGACGACCTTCTTGGCTGCGCCGGTCAATTCCACACCTCCAGCCGCACCACGCCCGCGACGAGACACATCGCGGCGCCGATCGAGAGCAGCACGATCAGGCTCTTCGGCATCTGCTGCTTGACGAAGGAGTAGATGCCGCCGGCCAGGAAGAGGCCGACGACGATCAGGATGGTCGACAGTCCGGTCATGGCTTTACAGCGCGCCCTTCGTGGAGGGGAGGATGCCGGCCGCGCGCGGGTCACGCTCGGAGGCGTAGCGCAGGGCCCGGGCGAGCGCCTTGAACTGGCACTCCACGATGTGGTGCGCGTTGCGCCCGTACGGCACGTGCACGTGCAGCGCGATCTGCGCCTGGGCGACGAAGGACTCCAGGATGTGCCGGGTCATCGTGGTGTCGTACTCGCCGATCATCGGCGCCATGTTCTCGGGCTCGGTGTGCACGAGATACGGGCGGCCGGAGAGGTCGACGGTCACCTGGGCGAGGGACTCGTCCAGCGGGACGGTGCAGTTGCCGAAGCGGTAGATGCCCACCTTGTCGCCGAGGGCCTGCTTGAAGGCGGCGCCGAGCGCGAGGGCGGTGTCCTCGATGGTGTGGTGCGAGTCGATGTGCAGGTCGCCGTCGGTCTTCACGGTCAGGTCGAACAGACCGTGCCGGCCGAGCTGGTCGAGCATGTGGTCGTAGAAGCCGACACCGGTCGACACGTCGACCTTGCCGGTGCCGTCGAGGTTGATCTCGACGAGGACCGAGGTCTCCTTCGTCGTCCGCTCTATACGTCCTACGCGGCTCATGCGCTCTGCTCCTTCTTCACTTCACGGACCGCGTCGAGGAACGCGTCGTTCTCTTCGGGGGTTCCGGCGGTGACCCGCAGCCAGCCCGGTACGCCGTTGTCCCGGACCAGGACTCCCCGGTCGAGGATCTGCTGCCAGACGGCGTGGGCGTCGGCGAACCGCCCGAACTGCACGAAGTTGGCGTCGGACGCCGTGACCTCGTAACCGATCGCAAGCAGCTCGCTCACCAGCCGGTCCCGCTCCGACTTCAGCTGCTCGACGTACTTCAGCAGCGTGTCGGTGTGCTCCAGGGCGGCCAGCGCGGTCGCCTGGGTGACGGCCGACAGGTGGTACGGCAGCCGGACGAGCTGGACGGCGTCCACGACCGCCGGGTGCGCGGCGAGGTAGCCGAGGCGCAGGCCGGCCGCGCCGAAGGCCTTCGACATCGTCCGCGAGACGACGAGATTCGGCCGACCTTCGAGCAGCGGCAGCAGCGAGTCGCCGTGGCTGAACTCGATGTACGCCTCGTCGACGAAGACCATCGACGGCCCCGCGGCCTGCGCGGCCTCGTACAGCGCGAGGACCGTCTCGGCCGGGACCGCGGTGCCGGTGGGGTTGTTGGGGGTGGTGATGAAGACGACGTCGGGCCGGTGCTCGGCGATGGCCTTCTCGGCCGCCACGAGGTCGATGGTGAAGTCCTCGCCCCGGGGACCCGAGATCCATCCGGTGCCCGTGCCGCGCGCGATGAGCCCGTGCATCGAGTACGACGGCTCGAAGCCGATCGCCGTCCGGCCGGGTCCGCCGAAGGTCTGCAGCAGCTGCTGGATGACCTCGTTGGAGCCGTTGGCGGCCCAGACGTTGGCGAGCCCGACCTCGTACCCGGCGGTGTCCGTCAGGTACTTCGCGAGCCGCGTGCGCAGCTCCACCGCGTCCCGGTCGGGGTAGCGGTTGAGGTTGCGGGCCGCCTCGCGCACCCGCTCCACGATCCGCTCGACCAGCGGCTCGGGCAGCGGGTAGGGGTTCTCGTTGGTGTTCAGCCGTACGGGGACGTCCAGCTGGGGCGCGCCGTAGGGGGACTCGCCGCGCAGCTCGTCCCGTACGGGGAGATCGTCGATTCCGAAGCTCACTTGCTCGTCGGTACCTTCCAGTCGAACCGCGCCTTGATCGCCGCCCCGTGGGCCGGCAGGTCCTCCGCCTCCGCCAGCGTCACCACGTGGTGCGCGACCTCGGCCAGCGCGTCCTTCGTGTAGTCGACGATGTGGATGCCCCTGAGGAAGGACTGAACGGACAGCCCGGAGGAGTGGCAGGCGCAGCCGCCCGTCGGGAGCACGTGGTTGGACCCGGCCGCGTAGTCGCCCAGGGACACCGGCGCCCAGGGCCCGATGAAGATCGCGCCCGCGTTCTTGACCCGGTCGGCCACGGCGGCGGCGTCGGCCGTCTGGATCTCCAGGTGCTCGGCGCCGTACGCGTCGACGACCCGCAGGCCCTCGTCGATCCCGTCGACGAGCACGATCGCCGACTGCCGGCCCTCGAGGGCCGGGACGATCCGGTCGTCGATGTGCTTGGTCGCCGCGACCTGCGGCTCCAGCTCCTTCTCGACCGCGTCCGCCAGCTCGACGGAGTCGGTGACCAGCACCGCTGCCGCCAGCGGGTCGTGCTCGGCCTGGCTGATCAGGTCGGCGGCGACGTGCACCGGGTCGGCGGTGGAGTCCGCGAGGACCGCGATCTCGGTCGGGCCGGCCTCGGCGTCGATGCCGATCTTGCCGGTGAAGTACCGCTTGGCGGCGGCGACCCAGATGTTGCCGGGGCCGGTGACCATGTTGGCGGGCGCGCAGGACTCGGTGCCGTAGGCGAACATCGCGACGGCGGTCGCACCCCCGGCGGCGTACACCTCGTCGACGCCGAGCAGCGCGCACGCGGCGAGGATCGTCGGGTGCGGAAGGCCGCCGAACTCGGCCTGCGCCGGAGAGGCGAGCGCGATCGACTCGACGCCGGCCTCCTGGGCCGGTACGACGTTCATGACCACGGAGGACGGATAGACCGAGCGCCCGCCGGGCGCGTACAGCCCGACCCGCTCGACCGGCAGCCACTTCTCGGTCACGGAGCCGCCGGGCACGACCTGGGTCGTGTGCGTCGTCCGGCGCTGCTCGCGGTGGACGAGACGGGCGCGGCGGATGGACTCCTCCAGGGCCGCGCGCACCGCCGGGTCGAGCTGCTCCAGCGCGTCGGCGATGGCCCGGGCCGGGACCCGTACGGATTCCAGCCGCACCCCGTCGAACTTCTCGGCGAAGTCGATCAGCGCCGCGTCGCCCCGATGATGCACGGCCTCGCAGATCGGGCGCACCTTCTCCAGGGCGGCCGAGACGTCGAAGTCGGCTCGGGGCAGCAGGTCGCGCAGGGCGGGGCCCTCGGGGAGGGCATCGCCGCGCAGATCGATTCGGGAGATCACGCGGTCAATTCTCTCAGACCGGGCTCCGGGGTCGTCCGCGCGTATCAATGGCTGATACAGAACCTGGCCGGAACCCGGAAGATCAGGGGGGCTCGGGGGGGTCCCCCCAGAAGACACAGCACGTCTGGCGTTGGCGGGGTTGCTCAGCGGGCATGAACAGCCGTGCGAAACCTGTGAGTAACGAAGGGGGTGAGCCGTGTGACCGAAGGGGCGGGCATCCGTACGGGGGACGCCGCCGGGGATCTGCCGGACGACCTGACCGCAGCGGAGGCCGGGATGTGGCAGGCCTTCCGCAACGGCAGCGTGTACGACCTGAGCAGCGGGGACACGGTCGTCGACGACCCGCACGGCGGGCATCCGTGGGGCGAGGCGCGGACCGTGCGGGCGCGGATCGTCGCCTGGCTGCTGCTGGCCGGGCCGCCCGCGCTCGCCGGGCGGGTGTCCTCGCTGAAGCTGGTCGGCGTGCGGATCAGCGACACCCTGGACCTCGCGGGCGGCACGGTCGTGCCGTACGTGGAGATGAAGCGCTGCCGCTTCGAGCGGGAGGTGCTGGTGCCGGAGGCGCGGTTCACGACCCTGCGGATGGTGGACTGCTCGGTGCCGCGCCTGGAGGCGGCCCGGGTGCACACCGAGGGCGATCTGCACCTGCCCCGCTGCCGCTTCCACAACGGTGTCCGGCTCACCGACGCGCACATCGGCACGGACCTGCTGCTCAACCAGGCGATCGTCTACCGCGACCGCTCCGGCCGCTCGATCGCCGCCGACGGCTTGACGGTCGGCCAGGACCTCCAGGCGGAGCTGCTGGAGTCGCACGGCGAGCTGAGTCTGCGCAGCGCCAAGATCGGCGTGTCGCTGAGCCTGCGCGGGGCACGGCTGACCAACCCGTACACCCGGCTCGCGCTGAACGCGCCCCAGCTGACCGTGGAACGCTCGCTGTACCTGACCCCGGCCGGCGTCGGCGGCCAGGCGCTGAGCGGCACGACCCCCGCGCGCGGGACGCGCATCCAGCGCTTCGAGTGCCGGGGCGGGGTCCGTCTGGACGACGGGCGGTTCGGGGACGCCGTGGACCTGGAGCGGGCCCGGTTCACCTTCACGGAGGACCAGGAGCTGTCGCTGCGCCGGGTGCAGACGCCCGAGCTGCGCTTCCTCGGGGAGCGGCCGAGCCGCGGCAAGGTGGTGCTGTCGGGCGCCCGGGTGATCAACCTGGTGGACCGGGCGAGCGCCTGGCCGGGCCCCGGCAATCTGCACATGGGCGGCTTCGCGTACGAGAACCTGGTGCCGCAGGGCCCGTTCCCGCTCGCCGAGCGGCTGCGCTGGGTGGCCGCGTCGACCGCCGAGTACGCCCCGGAGCCGTACGAGCGGCTGGCGAGCGTGCTGCGGGCCGGCGGGGAGGACGAGGACGCCCGCGAGGTGCTGCTGGCCAAGCAGCGCCGCCGCCGCGAGACCCTCCCGCCGGCCGCGAAGCTCCTGGGATACGTACAGGACTGGACGGTCGCCTACGGGTACCGGCCGGGCCGTGCGGCGGTGTGGATGGCGGTGCTGTGGGCGGCGAGTTCCCTGGCCTTCGCGCACGCGCCGCATCCGCCCGTCGACCGCGACGGGCACCCGCCCTGGAACCCTGCCCTCTTCGCCCTCGACCTGCTGCTGCCGGTCATCGACCTGGGGCAGGTCGGCCAGTGGCAGCTGCGCGGCGGCTGGCAGTGGCTGTCGGCGGCGCTGATCCTGCTCGGCTGGATCCTGGCGACGACGGTGGCGGCGGGAGCGACGCGGCTGCTGCGCCGGGGCTGATCGCGCCCACACCCGGCCGACGTCGTGCGGTCGGCTGGAACACAGTCGGTGAACAGGAGGTGAACAGTCGCCTTTTACCGGCCCTTGACCCCACGCCGTACAACTTTCCAGACGTTGCCCCAACCCTCTGGCGCAATCTGAACCTGCGGCTTTTCAATAGTCGGCACCATGGCTCTGCTGCCCCCGTTCATCCGTGCCTCCCGGTTCTCCCGGACGGCACGGAACGCCGCCCCCCACAGCGCCGCCGGGCTCCCCGCCGACGACGACGTGCTCCTCGACGTGCCCGACGACCGGCTCGGCCCCGCGCTGGTCGCCGCCGGCCTGGGCGCCTACGCGCCCGCCGCCGAGCTGCTGGCCCACACCCGGGAACGCGCCGAGTGGGAGTACCGCGACCGGTACGCGACCCGGCTGGCGGCCTTCGCGCACTCGCGTCCGGAGTGGTTCGAGGAGTGGCGTGCCGCCGCCCCGCGCGACCCCGACGTGCTGCTCGTCTCCGCCCAGCTCGCGGTGGCCCGCGCCTGGCTGTCGCCGGCCCGGGCCGAGCTGCTGCGCGAGGTGAGCCCGCTGATCACGGCGGCCGCGCAGAGCGACGTCCGCGACCCGGTGCCGTGGCGGATCGCCCTGGACCACGCGCGCGGTGCGCGGGCCGGACACAAGTACTTCGGCGAACTGTGGGCGGCCGCGGTCCGCCGCGCCCCGCACCACTACGGCTGCCATGTGGCCGCCAAGCGCTACCTGGCCGAGTCGTGGCGCGGCTCGCACCGCGAGTGCTTCGACTTCGCCGACCGGGCCGCGCAGGACGCCCCCGCCGGGTCCCTCGTCCAGGCGCTGCCCGCGCGAGCCGCCCTCGCGTACCTGACCGACGGCTGCGGCCCCGAGGTGCCCCGCGAGCGGCTGGAGGCGGCCGCCGACCGCGCCGCCGCGCTCTCCGCGCGCTTCCCGGCCGCCGACCCGTGGCCGGCCGAGATCCGCAACGTCCTGACCTACGTCCTGGTGCGTCTCGGCCGCCGCGACGACGCCCTCGCGCAGCTGTGCCTGATCGGCCCGTACGCCACGTCCTTCCCCTGGGGCCGGCTGTCGGACGACCCCCTCGGCCACTTCCTCGCGGTACGCGAGGAAGTGCGCTCGGGACCGTCGGGGCAGCCTTTGGGGCATCCGGGGAATGGGCACGGCGGACGAGCCCGCCCGCCGGACCATTAGGCTTCTGCGTCGTGACCACCGTCCGCCTGCCGCTCTTCCCCCTGAACTCGGTGTTGTTCCCGGGACTCGTCCTCCCGCTCAACGTCTTCGAGGAGCGCTATCGCGCCATGATGCGCGATCTGCTGAAGACCCCAGAGGACGCATCGCGCCGGTTCGCCGTCGTCGCCATCCGCGACGGCCACGAGGTGGCGCCCAGCGCCCCGGGGCTGCCCGACCAGACGGCGCTGCCCGAGCGCGGCCCCGCCGCCGGCTTCGGAGACGACCCGGTCAAGGCGTTGCACGGCGTCGGCTGCGTGGCCGACGCGGCGACGATCCGCGAGCGGGCCGACGGCACCTTCGAGGTGCTGGCGACGGGCACGACCCGCGTGAAGCTGCTGTCGGTGGACGCCTCGGGCCCGTTCCTGACGGCCGAGCTCCAGGAGCTGCCGGAGGACCCGGGCGACGAGGCGGGCGCCCTCGCCGAGGGCGTGCTGCGGGCCTTCCGCCAGTACCAGAAGCGCCTGGCGGGCGCCCGCGAACGCTCCCTGGCCACGGGCGCGGAACTCCCCGACGACCCCTCGGTCGTGTCGTACCTGGTGGCGGCCGCGATGATGCTGGACACCCCCGCCAAGCAGCGCCTCCTCCAGGCCCCCGACACGGCCTCCCGTCTGCGGGACGAGCTGAAACTGCTTCGCGCGGAGACGGCGATCATCCGTAGCCTGCCCTCGCTGCCCGCGTCGGACCTGACGCGCGGCCCGACGAGTCTCAACTGACGTCACCGAGAAGGCCCGAATGGCGAAGAAGTCGAAGAAGCAGCAGTCCGCAGGCACGCCCGCGACGGTGACCCTGACGGCGGCGGGCGTGGACTTCACGGTCCACGCCTACGACCACGACCCGAGCCACCCGTCCTACGGCGAGGAAGCGGCCGAGGCGATGGGCGTCTCCCCCGACCGGGTCTTCAAGACCCTGGTCGCGGACGTGGACGGCACCCTGACGGTGGCGGTGGTCCCGGTGGCGGGCTCCCTGGACCTGAAGGCCCTGGCATCGGCGGTGGGCGGCAAACGAGCGGCGATGGCCGACCCGACGCTTGCGGAACGCACCACGGGCTACGTCCGGGGCGGCATCTCCCCCCTCGGCCAGCGCAAGAAACTCCCCACGGTCCTGGACGACTCGGCGACGACCCACCCCACGATCTGCGTCTCGGCGGGCCGGAGAGGCCTGGAGGTGGAACTGTCCCCGACGGACCTGGCCAAGCTGACGGAAGCGGTACTGGCACCGATCGGCCGAGGATGAGGCGTTCTGGCCCGTCCGCCCCTTGAGGACGAGGCTCCGCCATCAGGCCGCGTCACCGCACCGGCCGTCACAACCAGCTCGTCCGGCGCTTGAGGACGAGGCCCTTCAGGGCCGACAGCGGTGGGTCTGGGGGCGCAGCCCCCAGGGTGGGAAGGGCAAGGGCGGCGGGGGCGAGGAACGCCCCTACGCCAGGGGCGCCCCGTATCCGTCCTTCGGCACCGGCCCCTGCGGCTGATACGGATCAGGATCCCGAGGCCCGAACAAGGCCGTGAGCCCCAGATGCACCAGCAACCCGGCCAACGACCACGCCAGCAACGCCCCCTTCGCACCGAGCTTCAACGGCGCCGAGAACGTCACCCCCTTGCCCGCGGACCGCGCATGCGCGATCACATCGGACTCGGGCCCGAGCCACACCCCCAGCCGCCACGCCAGCAACGACCCGAGGAACCCCCCGAGAGCGAGAGCGACGACCAGCGGCACTCCCCCACGCCGCCGCCAGGCGAACACCGCCAGCGCGCCCACGGCACCGAACGCCAGGGCCAACAGCGTGAACGTTCCGTCCACCCCGATCGCCTGCTCCCCCTCGGTGTCCTTGAAGTAGACGACCCAGTTGCCTTCCACCAGGTCACCCACCAGCGGCACCTTCGGCGCGAGCCACACCCACAGCGGCCCCAGCAGCGCCCCGGCGAGCGCGACCGCCACCGTGATCACGGCGGCTTCCCGCAGTTCGGTCTTCATCCCGGGCCCGTCCTGTCCGTACGACACGTCGTGGGGCGCGGCGGCCGCCCCCGCGTACCCTCCGGGCGACGGCGGCCAGGCCTCGTGCGGAGAGGGTTCGCGCGGGGACGGTTCGTGCGGCGGCGGAGGCGGAGTCAGCGGTGCGGTCACCCTGACATCGTGCCAGGCCCGCCTGTGCGGCGCGTCACCGGACGGCGGCCCGACGGTACGCCCAGGTGGCGACGGCGAGCGACACGACGCCCACCCCCGCGCACACGGCGAGGTCCCCGAGCACGAAAGCCCAGTCGGGGTCGGCCCGGAAGGTGCGGGCGAACGCCTCGACCCCGTACGTCGACGGCAGCAGGTCGCGGGCGAAGCGCACCGCCTCCGGCATCCGGTCCGGCGGCAGCACGCCCAGCAGCAGCGCGGCCGACATCCCGAGCTGCCCCAGCACGGTGGCCAGCTCCGGCCGCGGCGCGAGCAGCCCGAAGGCCGCCCCGAGCCCGGACAGCGCGGCGCCCGCCAGCGGGATCACGGCCACGAGCACCCACAGATGCGTCAGCGGCAGCCCGAACAGCACGCACCCGAACACGGCCGTCACCAGCGTCCCCGGCACGGTGAACGACGCGTACGCCCCCGCCGCGCCCAGCACCACGGCCGCGGGCGGGACGGGCAGCGTCGCGTAGTGATCCAGACCCCCGCTCGCCCGCAGCTGCCCGAAGTACTGCGCGAGCAGGTTCAGCGCGACGAAGGCGACGACAAGCACCGCGGACCCCGCGACGACGGACTCCGCCTCCCGCCCCCCGTCCACGACGCCCCGCATCATGATCAGGATGCCGACCGACTGGAAGGTCGCCACGAACAGCAGCGGGATGCGCGCCACCCGCGCCCGGGACAGCTGCGCCCGGTACACGGCGACGAGCGACGGCCACAGCCGGGCGCGCGGCGCCAGCTCGGCGGCGGCGGCGCGGGCCGGCTCCGTGACGGCCCGGGTGCTCCCCGGCAGAACCTCGGCGGGTACGACACTCACGTGGCGCTGCTCCTCTTCCCTACGGTTCTCATACCGTCCCATACGGAGATGGCGACCCTCGCGCTCATGCCCGCACCAGCCCCTGCCGTGCCGCCCCACCCAGCGCCAGGTAGACGTCCTCCAGGCTCGGGGTGGCCAGGGTGAAGTCGTCCAGGGCGGCGAAGGCGGCCCCGCCGGTGACGGTGGCGACGACCGCGCGGGCCTCGTCGGGGGCGAGCCGCAGCGTCCAGCGGCGCCCGGACTCCACGGCCCGCTCGCGCAGCGCGGCGACCTCGGGCACGTCCAGCGGCGCCCGCTCCCGCCACACCAGCTCGACCCGCACCTCCCCGGCGACCTGCTCCTTGAGTCCGGACGGGGTGTCACAGGCGATGACCCGGCCCTGGTCGAGGACGGCGACCCGGTCGAGGACGGTCTCCGCCTCGATGACGTTGTGGGTGACGAGCAGCACGGTCGCCCCGCGTTCGGCCCGCCGCCGGTCCACGGCGGCCCACACGGCCCGCCGCGCGACCGGGTCCATCCCGGTGGTCGGCTCGTCCAGCACCAGCAGGGGCCGCTCCCCCACCAGCACGGCGGCGAAGCAGGCCAGCCGCCGCTGCCCGCCGGACAGCTTGCGCAGCGGCCGTCCGGCGATCGGCGTGAGGCCCAGCTCGTCGAGGACGGCGTCCCGCTCCCGGCGGGCCGTGCGCACATCGAGGCCGCGCAGCCGTCCGGTGGTCTCGGCGGCGAGGGAGACGGTGAGTTCGTCGAGGGCGGTGGACTCCTGCCCGAGGTAGGCGAGGATCCGCGCGGCCCGCTCGGGGTGGCGCACGATGTCGTGGCCGAGGATCTCCACGCTGCCCGTGTCCGGCCGCATGAGCCCGGTCATCTGCCGGACGAGGGTGGACTTGCCGGCCCCGTTCGGCCCGAGCAACCCGAAGATCTCACCGCGCCGGATGTCCAGCCGTACGTCGTCGGTGGCCCGGACCTCGGGTGTCGCGGGGGTGCCGCGCCGACCCCGGACGGCGGGATACGTCTTGGTCAGCCCGCGCACGGCACACACGACCTCGTCTTTGTGCCGAATTGCCGGTGCCGCGCGCGTACTCACAAGGGACGAGACTACGGGGTCGGGGACCTCCGCTCGCCTTCGGGGGCGTCCGGGGTGCCCGGTTCAGTCCCCCGCCGGAGCGTGCTCGGCCGCCGTCCGTACGTCGATCTCGCGCCAGAAGCCCGCCCGGATGGCGTACCGGTCGTGTTCGTCGATCTGGTCGTCCTTGTGTGCGAGCAGTCCGAAGCGGGCCGCGTACCGCAGCAGCTCGCCGTCGATGCGGTGCGGGATCCGCGGGTACATGCCCGACAGCTTCTGGAGATGGCTCTGCTCGCCGAGGCGCCCCATCCACCGGCGTGCGAAGACCTGCCCCACCTCATAGGGGTCCCCGCCGACGGTGGTGATGTCCTCCTCGCGGTCGGCCCACCGCTGCTCCGCCGTGGTGAGCTGTGCGAGTGTCGGCATCGAGGCGACCTCGGAGGGTTCGGCGGCGCCGCCGGGGCGGTCGACCCAGCCCTTGTCGGAGGACCAGCGCAGGGTCGCGGTGGTGGGGTGCTGGACGGCCCGGTCGCCGGGTGCGCGCAGGGCGGCCAGATCCTTGGGGGTCGGGACGCCCTTGGGGGCGGCGGCGCGCTCCTGCGCGCCGTTCTCGGAGGCGCCGGCCGCGGAGGTGTGCTCGGCCTCCTCGGCGGTCCGCTCGGCGGCGCGGGCGAGGCCGGAGTCGGGCAGCGGCGCGGAGAGGATCGCCGCGATCTCGGGGCGGGGCGCGGGCGGCGGCGCGCAGATCCCGCCGGTCTCCTTGGCGCGGACGGCCTTGGTGATCCACGTACGGTCCAGGACGCGCCGCTCGTCGGCCTCGGCGACGAGGTCCTCGGACTGGTTGTAGTCGCCGTCGGCGGCCTGGACGGCCCACAGGTGGACGGCGACGCCGTGCTCCTTGGCGGCCATCATGCCGGGCAGCAGGTCGCCGTCGCCGGTGACGAGGACGACGTCGGAGCAGGCCCGGTTGCGGGCCAGCTCGGTCAGCTCGGCGTGCATGGCCGCGTCGACGCCCTTCTGGGCCCAGCGGCCGTCGCTGCGGGTGAGGGCGCCCAGCCGGACGGTCACCCGGGGCATCACGCGCAGCCGGCGGTGTTCGGGCTGGGGGACGCGGTCCGGGGCGCCGTCGAACCAGTAGATGCGCAGCAGTGGCCGCTCGGTCTCGGACTCGGCCTGTTCGCGCAGGCCCTGGACGAGGGCGGAGTGATCCACGGTGATCCGGGACCGCGAGGGCTCTCCGGCAAGGAGACTGGCGGCGGCCCCCAGCAGATACCCGGCGTCCACCAGGACGATGCAGCGGTCCACACGACTCACCCTCTTTACGGGAGGTTTGCTTTGGGCTTCCTTCGAGTCTGCCCGACCTGACGGGGGTTAACGGCCCGAACTCGATCTTCGGCGTGGCGTTTCCAGCACTTCCACTCCGACAACACCTGTTACAGACGGTAATTATCCGAAATGCGTCGCAAGTCAGCCTATGTGAATCTGGTCCCGTCTCTGGCCCCCAGATCCCCTCAGGAGGCAGATCACCATGGCCAAGAACAAGAAACAGGATCGTAAGCAGCCGCAGTCCGAGCGTGGTCAGCAGGCGGCACAGCAGTCCTCGGTGCAGGAGCAGGCCGAGCAGCGCATCTCACAGGTGACGCCTGCCGATGTCGCCCGCAAGGGCCGGCAGAAGCGCTTCGGCCACAACTGACGTCCGCAGGGCAGGTTGTTGCAGCCCAGGCACGCCGAGGGGCGCATCCGAATCCGGATGCGCCCCTCGCGCTTCACTCGCGTCAGCCTCGGCTCATCAGTCCGTCAGCCCGCCAGACAGGACGGGCCGAGCAGCACCTTCAGGTCGCCGAACAGCGCGGGGTCGGGCTTGACCCGGTGCCGGTCCAGGCGCAGGACGGTCGTCTTCGTCGGGCCCTGGAGCCTGATCCGGACCTCGCTGTCGCCCCGGTGGTGGGTGAGGATCTCGCCGAGGCGGCTGATCATCGGCGGGGTGACCCGGGTGGCCGGGATGGTGAGGATCACGGGCGCGTTGGTGCCCGCGTTCGACAGGTCCGGGACCTGGAGCTCCATGGCGACGAGCCGCGGCACGTCCTCGCGCTTGTCGAGACGGCCCTTGACGAAGACGACGGCGTCCTCGACGAGTTGGGTCGAGACGAGCTGGTAGGTCGCGGGGAAGAACATGCACTCGATGGAGCCGGCGAGGTCCTCGACGGTCGCGATCGCCCAGGCGTTGCCCTGCTTGGTCATCTTGCGCTGGAGGCCCGAGATGATGCCGCCGATGGTCACCACCGCGCCGTCCGCGTGCTCACCTCCGGTGAGCTGGGCGATGCCCGCGTCGGCCTTGTCGGACAGCACGTGCTCCAGACCGAACAGGGGGTGGTCGGAGACGTACAGACCGAGCATCTCCCGCTCCTGGGCGAGCAGATAGGTCTTCTCCCACTCGTCGGTCGTGAACTCGACGTCGAGGCCGAAGCCGGGCTCGCTCGTCTCCTCCTCGCCCATGCCGCCGAAGAGGTCGAACTGGCCCTCGGCCTCCTTGCGCTTGACCGCCACCACGTTGTCGATCATCGGCTCGAACTGTGCGGTGAGGCCCTTGCGGGTGTGGCCGAGGGTGTCGAACGCGCCCGCCTTGATCAGCGATTCCGTGGTCCGCTTGTTGCAGGCGACCGCCTCGACCTTGTCGAGGTAGTCGGGGAAGGAGGCGTACTTCCCCTTGGCCTTGCGGCTCCTGATGATCGACTCGACCACGTTCGTACCGACGTTGCGCACGGCCTCGAGGCCGAAGAGGATCACGTCGTCGCCCTGGGCGGCGAAGTTGTGCACCGACTCGTTGACGTTCGGCGGGAGCACCTTGATACCCATGCGCCGGCACTCGTTGAGGTAGACGGCCGACTTGTCCTTGTCGTCCTTGACCGACGTGAGCAGCCCGGCCATGTACTCGGCGGGGTGGTTCGCCTTCAGATAGGCGGTCCAGTAAGAGACCAGGCCGTACGCGGCGGAGTGCGCCTTGTTGAAGGCATAGCCGGCGAAGGGGACCAGCACGTCCCACAGGGCCTGGATGGCCTCGTCGCTGTAGCCGTTCTTCTTGGCGCCGGCCTGGAAGATGGTGAAGTTCTTCGCCAGCTCGTCGGGCTTCTTCTTGCCCATCACGCGGCGGAGGATGTCGGCCTCGCCGAGCGAGTACCCGGCGATGATCTGGGCGGCCTTCTGCACCTGCTCCTGGTAGACGATCAGACCGTAGGTGACCGCGAGGACCTCTTCGAGCGGCTCCTCGAGCTCCTTGTGGATCGGGGTGATCTCCTGGAGCTTGTTCTTGCGCAGCGCGTAGTTGGTGTGCGAGTCCATGCCCATCGGGCCCGGACGGTAGAGCGCGGAGACGGCGGAGATGTCTTCGAAGTTGTCGGGCTTCATCAGGCGCAGCAGCGAGCGCATGGGGCCGCCGTCGAACTGGAAGACGCCGAGGGTCTCGCCGCGCTGGAGCAGTTCGAAGGTCTTCGGATCGTCGAGCGGCAGGGCCAGCAGGTCCAGGTCGATGCCCTTGTTGGACTTCACCATCTTGACGGCGTCGTCCATGATCGTCAGGTTGCGCAGGCCGAGGAAGTCCATCTTCAGCAGGCCGAGCGACTCGCACTGCGGGTAGTCCCACTGCGTGATGGTCACGCCGTCCGTGTGCCGGACCCAGATGGGGGCGTGGTCCACGATGGGCTCGCTGGACATGATCACGCCGGCGGCGTGCACACCCATCTGCCGGACCAGGCCCTCGACGCCCTTGGCGGTGTCGATGACCTTCTTGACGTCCGGCTCGTTCTCGTACATCGCCCGGATCTCGCCCGCCTCGCTGTAGCGCGGGTGCGAGGGGTCGGTGATGCCGTTGAGGTCGATGCCCTTGCCCAGGACGTCGGCGGGCATCGCCTTGGTGAGGCGGTCGCCCATCGCGTACGGGTAGCCCAGCACGCGCGCGGAGTCCTTGATCGCGTTCTTGGCCTTGATCTTGCCGTACGTGCCGATCATGGCGACCTTGTCGGCGCCGTACTTCTCCGTCACGTACCGGATCACCTCGACGCGCCTGCGCTCGTCGAAGTCGATGTCGACATCCGGCATGGAGACGCGCTCGGGGTTGAGGAACCGCTCGAAGATCAGGCCGTGCGGGATCGGGTCGAGGTCGGTGATGCCCATGGCGTACGCGACGATCGAGCCGGCCGCGGAGCCTCGGCCGGGGCCGACCGCGATGCCGTTCTCCTTGGCCCACATGATGAAGTCGGCGACGACGAGGAAGTAGCCCGGGAACCCCATCTGGATGATGACGTCCATCTCGTACTCGACCTGCTTCTGCCGGTCCTCGGGGACACCGCCCGGGAAGCGGCGGTCCATGCCCCGGCGGACCTCCTCCTTGAACCAGGTGACCTCGGTGAAGCCCTCCGGGATGTCGAACTTCGGCATGAGGTTCTTCGCCTCGAACATGCCGGTGGTGTCGATCTGCTCGGCGACCAGGAGGGTGTTGGCGCAGCCCTCCTGCCAGGCGTCCGAGGAGTCGATGGCGTACATCTCGTCCGTGGACTTCAGGTAGTAGCCGGTGCCGTCGAACTTGAAGCGGTCGGGGTCGGAGAGGTTCTTGCCGGTCTGGATGCACAGCAGGGCGTCGTGCGCGGTCGCCTCGTGCGCGTACGTGTAGTGCGAGTCGTTCGTCACCAGGGGCGGGATGCCGAGCTTCTTGCCGATGTCGAGCAGGCCGTCGCGGACCCGGCGCTCGATCTCGATGCCGTGGTCCATCAGCTCCAGGAAGTAGCGGTCCTTGCCGAAGATGTCCTGGTAGTCGGAGGCCGCCTTCAGGGCCTCGTCGTACTGGCCGAGGCGCAGCCGGGTCTGGAGCTCGCCGGAGGGGCAGCCGGTGGAGGCGATGAGCCCCTCGGACCACTGGGAGATGGTCTCCTTGTCCATCCGGGGCCACTTCTGCAGCCAGCCCTCGGCGTACGCGTCCGAGGAGAGCCGGAAGAGGTTGTGCAGGCCCGTCGCGTTCGCCGCCCAGATCGTCTTGTGGGTGTAGCCGCCGGAGCCGGAGACGTCGTCGCGCTTCTGGTGCGGCTGACCCCACTGGATCTTGCGCTTGTTGCGCCGCGACTCGGGCGCGACATAGGCCTCGATCCCGATGATCGGGGTGACTCCGGCCTTCTTCGCGGAATGGAAGAAGTCGTACGCCCCGTGGAGGTTGCCGTGGTCGGACATGGCGATATGGGTCATGCCCATCTCGTTGCACGCGTTGAACATGTCCTTCAGCCGCGCGGCACCGTCCAGCAGCGAGTACTGGGTGTGGACGTGCAGGTGCGTGAACGGCGGCTTTGACACGGCGTGGCCTCCATGGAAAACACTCGGCGACAGGCTGGCGGACAGTCTGGGGGACAGCGTCGAAGTCTATGCCTCGGCACTGACAATCGTCGGGCACTCCCGAGTACCTTCGAGCGTTGCAAGATGACGGACGGCCGTCCGGGGGACGACGGCACATCCGTCCCACACGTCACGCTCCACCCGTACCAGGAGGCACCCAGCGATGTCGGTTCCGCAGCTCAACGACGAGCACCGCGGCGAGGAGATCCTCGCCGTCTTCGACACCGCGTTCGGCGAGCTCCTGGCCGCCGACCCGGCCGCGTTCCGCGTGAAGTTCCGGAAGATGGCGGCCTCGGCGTTCGCGTTCTACCGGGGCACGGCGGGCCTCTTCTACCACGACCTCGACGCGGAGAAGCGGGGCGGCCCCTTCCTGGACGAGCGCACCTCGCGCGTGTGGATCCACGGCGACCTGCACGCGGAGAACTTCGGCACGTACATGGACGCCACGGGCCGGCTGATCTTCAACGTCAACGACTTCGACGAGGCGTACGTCGGCCCCTTCACCTGGGACCTCAAGCGCCTCTCCGCCTCCCTCGCCCTCATCGGCTACGCGAAGGCGCTCAGCGACGAGCAGATCAGCGAGCTGGTCGAGGTCTACGCGGGCGCGTACCGCGAGCGCATCCACGCGCTGGCCACCGGCGCCAAGAGCGACGAGGTGCCGCCCTTCACCCTGGACACCGCCCAGGGCCCGCTCCTCGACGCGCTGCGCGACGCCCGCTCCCTGACCCGCTTCGGGCTGCTGGACTCCATGACCGAGATCCGTGACTTCGAGCGCCGCTTCGCGCCGGGCGGCGGCTCCATCGAGCTGGACGCGGCCACCCGCTACAAGGTCCTCGCCGCCTTCGACGGCTACCTGGAGACGCTGCCGGAGACGTCGCTGGCCCGCCCGGACTCCTACCGGGTGAAGGACGTCGTCGGGCGCCGCGGCATCGGTATCGGCTCGGCCGGCCTGCCGTCGTACAACATCCTCCTGGAGGGCCACAGCGACGCCCTGGAGAACGATGTCGTGATCTACATCAAGCAGGCCCAGACCCCGGCGGTCTCCCGGCACATCACCGACCCGGCGATCCGCGGCTACTTCCAGCACGAGGGGCACCGCACGGTGATCTCCCAGCGCGCCCTCCAGGCGCACGCCGACCCGTGGCTGGGCTGGACCGAGCTGGGCGGCGCGGGCCAGCTGGTCGCCGAGGTCTCGCCGTACGCGGTCGACCTGGACTGGGGTGACATCGACGACCCGGAGGAGATCGCGGGCGTCGTCGCCGACCTCGGCCGGGCCACGGCCACCATGCACGCGGCGGCGGACGACCAGTCCGGCGAGTCCCTCGTCCCGTTCTCCACGGAGCGGGCCATCGACGCGGCGATCGCGGCCGACGAGGAGGGCTTCGCGCCCCTGCTGGTCGACTTCGCGCACACCTACGGCGCACGCGCGCGTGCCGACCACCAGATCTTCGTCGACCTGTTCCGCAACGGCCGGATTCCAGGTCTCTAACAGTCCGCTGCTCACAGCGACCCTTTAGCGGTCTCTTACAGGAGTACGTGACACACTCTCCTCCGCTATGGACATATCCGGGACCCGCCTCAGAGCCGTACGCGCGGCGCTGTTCACGGCACTCGTCGTGACGCTCAGCACCGCGTCGCACGTCCTGCTGTCGCGGGCCCCGCTGCCGCTCAACACGGTGGCCGCCGTCGCGGCCGCCGTGTTCGTCCTCGCGTACGCCCTCGCGGGCCGCGAGTGCGGCTTCGGGCGGATCGCCGCCCTGCTGATCCCGCTCGAGCTGGCGGCCGACACCGTCTTCACCACCGGCCAGCACGTCTGTTACGGCCGGGCCGGCGGCCCGGTCGCCGGCCCGCTGGCCTCGGTCGGCTGGGACGTGCTGTGCGGCGACGGCACGCCCGTAGGCAGCCCGCTGGCCCAGGTCACCGGCACCGACACCGACAGGCTCGGCGGGCTTCTCGCCCACGCCGACCCGGCCACCGCGTGGCTGCTGCTCGGCGCGCACGTCTGCGTCGGCCTGATCGCGGCCGCCTGGCTGCGCCGGGGCGAGCGGGCACTGGCCCAGCTGCTGCGGGCGGCGACCGCGACCACCTTCCGGCCGCTGCTGCTGGCCGTCGCCGCCGTGACCGTACGACGCTCCCCGGCGGCCCGCCGCCTGCCGCGGCCCGCGCGCCGTACGACCACCGTCCGCGAGCGGATCCTCGTGCACTCCCTGGGACGGCGTGGACCGCCGTGCTCGGTCGCCGCGGTCTGAACAGACCAGCACGTCTGCACAGACCAGCACCTCTGCACAGACCCGGGCAGCTGAGCACCACCTCAGTCCCCCAGTCCCCACACGAACTTCCGCGTACCACGTGTGCGCGTCCATTTGGAGAACACCATGAGCAAGCGGAACAGCGCGGCGGCGAAGACGGCGGCCCGGGAGCGGCTGCGCATCGAGCGCGAGCGCGAGGCCAAGCGGGCCAAGGTCAGGCGGCAGATCATCGTCGCCTGCTCGGCCGTCGGCGTGCTGGCCCTGGCCGGCGGCATAGGCTACGCCGTCGTCCAGGCGAACAAGCCCAGCTACTGGGACGCGGCGAAGGACGCCAAGGTCGTCGCTCCCGCCAACACGTCGGGTTCCAAGGGCACCACCGTGGTCATCGGCAAGAGCACTGCGAAGAAGACCCTCAAGGTCTACGAGGACCCGCGCTGTCCCGTGTGCGCGCAGTTCGAGCAGACCGTCGGCCCGACCTTGAAGAAGGACCTCGACGCCGGCAAGTACAAGTTCCAGTACATCGGCGCCACGTTCATCGACAACAAGGACAACGGCGAGGGCTCCAAGAACGCGCTGAGCGCCCTGGGCGCCGCGCTGAACGTCAGCTCCGAGGCGTTCCTCGAGTACAAGACCGCGCTGTACTCGGCGAAGTGGCACCCGGACGAGACGACCGACAAGTTCAAGGACGACGCCTATCTCATCAAGGTCGCGAACACCGTGACCGCGCTGAAGGACAACACCAAGTTCCAGGACGCGGTCAAGAAGGGCACCTACGACGCCTGGGCGATGGCCATGTCGAAGACGTTCGACGACAACAAGGAGGGCGTGAACGGCACGCCGGGCTTCGTCATGGACGGCAAGCAGCTCAACGGCGGCAACCCGCTGCTGACGGTGGCCGACTTCGAGAAGGTGGTGGGCGAGGCTCTCAAGGGCTGACGCCGACGGGGAATCCCAGCCTCCGCGTGAAGAGCGGGCGAACATTCCAAGTTCGCCCGCTCTCCGCGCATACCGATCAGTAACCTGATCGGTCGTGACCAGTCGATACAGATCATCCGAGGCGCCCCAGGGCCCCAACTCCCCTTCGCCCCGCCGACGTACGGTCGTCAAGGCCGCGGCGGCGACCGCTGTCCTGGCCGGCCCGCTCGCCGCCGCGCTCCCGGCCCGCGCCGCCGCGGACACTCCGGCCTTCCTGCACGGTGTCGCCTCCGGCGACCCGCTGCCCGACGGCGTGCTGCTGTGGACCCGCGTGACGCCCACCGCCGAGGCGATACCCGGCTCCGGGCTCGGCCCCGACACCGAGGTGAGCTGGGTCGTCGCCCGGGACAAGGCGCTGACGAACATCGTCGCCAAGGGCTCCACCACCGCCACGGCCGCGACCGACCACACCGTCAAGGCCGACATCCGCGGCCTGGCGCCCGCGACCGACTACTACTTCCGTTTCTCGGCCGGCGGCACCGACTCCCCGATGGCGCGCACCCGCACCGCGCCGGCGGCGGACGCGGCCGTGACGGGCCTGCGCTTCGGCGTGGTCTCCTGCGCCAACTGGGAGGCCGGCTACTTCTCCTCGTACCGTCACCTCGCGGCCCGCGGCGACCTGGACGCCTGGCTGCATCTCGGCGACTACATCTACGAGTACGGCACCGGCGAGTACGGCGCCCGCGGGACGGTGGTCCGCCAGACGGCGCCCACGCACGAGATCCTCACGCTCGCCGACTACCGCACCCGGCACGGCAAGTACAAGACGGACCCGGACCTGCAGGCCCTGCACGCCAAGGCGCCGGTCGTCGCGATCTGGGACGACCACGAGTTCGCCAACGACACCTGGTCGGGCGGCGCGGAGAACCACACCGAGGGCACCGAGGGCGCCTGGCCGGCCCGTCAGGCGGCCGCCAAGCAGGCCTACTTCGAGTGGATGCCGGTCCGCCCGGCCATCGCCGGCACCACCTACCGCCGGCTGCGCTTCGGCAAGCTCGCCGACCTGTCCCTGCTGGACCTGCGCTCGTTCCGCTCGCAGCAGGTCGCCGTCGGCAACGGCACCGTCGACGACCCGGACCGTACGATCACCGGGCGCGCCCAACTGGACTGGCTGAAGGCCGGCCTGAAGACGTCCGACACCACCTGGCGGCTGGTCGGCAACTCGGTGATGATCTCCCCGTTCGCCATCGGCTCGCTCTCCGCGGACCTGCTCAAGCCGCTCGCCAAGCTGCTCGGCCTGCCGCAGGAGGGCCTCGCCCTCAACACCGACCAGTGGGACGGCTACACCGACGACCGTCGCGAACTCCTCGCCCACCTGCGCTCCAACGCCATCGGCAACACCGTCTTCCTGACCGGTGACATCCACATGGCGTGGGCGAACGACGTGCCGGTGGACGCGGGCACCTACCCCCTGTCGGCCTCGGCCGCCACTGAGTTCGTGGTCACCTCGGTGACCTCCGACAACCTCGACGACATCGTGAAGGTCCCCGAGGGCACCCTCACCGCGATCGCCTCCCCGATCATCCGGGCGGCCAACCGGCACGTCCACTTCGTCGACACCGACCGGCACGGCTACGGCGTCCTGGACATCACCGCCGAGCGCGCGCAGATGGACTACTACGTCCTGTCCGACCGCACGAACGCCGAGGCGACCTCGGCCTGGGCTCGTTCGTACCGCACGCGCACCGGCACACAGAAGGTCGAGCGCACCTACGACCCCGTATAGAAAATAATTCCGAACGAAGCCAGGAAGATCTTGCTGGCGTCGCACGCGCAGACGGACCGTCATGTTGACGGTCCGTCAGTTTTATGACGATTGGAGTCACATGGCCACCCCCCAAAGTGTCCTGACGAAGACCGCAGTGCTCGGCGCCGCCCTTGTCCTCGCCGGACTCACCACCACGTCTGCCGAGGCGCAGGAAGCCACGGCGGCAGCGGCACCGGCATTCGTCAACCTGACCACCGCCGAAAGCTCTCCCATATACGCCCAGCCCAGCTCCTCGTCGACGAGGTACAGCACGCAGCCGCGAGGCACGACCCTGCGGATCCAGTGCTCGACCTACCAGACCCCCTCGGGGAACCTGTGGTACAGGATCTACGACTCCCAGCCGACGGCCTGGGTGTGGTCCGGCCACTTCCCGTCGCAGGTGCACCGGCCCAAGGAGTGCTTCCCGGGCTAGGGTCTCCGACGTTCCACAACGCCGCTGGTCGCAGTTGACCGAAGGTGAACAGACGGGCCCGGGTCATCCGCCGGATGGCCCGGGCCCGTCGGCCGGAAGCCTGTCGCCCCGGTGCCGCGGACCGCTACAGCGTTTGGAGGAAGCCGAGCGCCACCCGCCAGGTGGCCTCGGCGGCCTCCCCGTCGTAGTCGGGCAGGTCGGGGTCGGTGTACAGGTGCCCGGCGCCCGCGTACCGGTAGATCTCCACGTCGGCACCGGCTCTGCCCATCTGCAGATACCAGGCGCTCAGCCAGTCGTCGGTCTCGAACGGGTCCGGCTCCGCGACATGCAGCTGCACGGGGAGGCCGTCCACCGAGACGTTCGGCGCGAGGTCCGAGGTGCCGTGCAGGAGCAGCAGGCCGCGCGCCTTGTCGTCGCCGAGGGCGAGGGTCTGCGCGATCGACGCGCCCAACGAGAACCCGGAGTACACCAGCCCGCGCTCCGAGTAGGGCGCGGCGGCCAGGACGGCTCTCTTCAGCAGCTCGTCCTTGCCGATCTCCTCGTTGTGGGCCATGCCCTCCTCGACCGTGTCGAACGTGCGCCCCGCGAAGAGGTCCGGCGTCCACACCTCATGCCCGGCGGCGCGCAGCCGGTCCGCCGCCGCGCGCACCGCGGGCCGAAGACCATAGGTCGAGTGAAAAAGCATGATGTTCATGCGCCCATGGTGCCAGCGTCTCTGATCAGCTTGGCGATCCCATGCAAGACGTGGTGTCCGGCATGGGTCGTGCCCACCGTGGAGGGGTGGCGTGGGCGTGCAGGCGGAATCCTGCGCCCAGTGCTGCTCCTCGTGGCCGGTGCCGGCCGGATGGGGGTGCCCCCGGACGGAGTCCGGGGGAGAGTGCGCTGATCGTCGTCACGCTCTGGTGCGGGTGGGCCGCGCGGGGCAACCGGGGCCGGTCCGTTGGTGCGTGTCCCTGCGGACGCTTGCCCGCCGGACCCGAGGGTCCGGCGGGGGAGGGCGCCCTGCGTCGCCTGGGCGCGGAGCGTGCGGAAAGGCGTGAGCCTGCACTGACAACGCCATGCGTGTGCCTCCTCACAGAAGTCGCATGTTCAAGGTCCCATGGACCCGGTTACGTTCGAAGGCATGGAGAACCTGCTCCGGCCCGTGATCGTGGTCGGCGGTTCGGTCGTGCTGACAGTCCTCATCGGCTGGGCCACCGACCGTCTGCTGTCCAAGGCCGACCGACGCCACCCCGAGACCCCGATGTGGGGGCTGCTGCGCCGTGGCCGCATCCCGTACCAGCTCGTGCTGTGCGCGGCGATGCTGAGAGGGTCCTACGACGAGGCGCAGCTGCTGGAGGACCACCGGACCGGCATCGGCCAGGCCCTCACCCTGGTGCTGATCGGCGCGGCGGCGTGGCTGGTGATCCGGATCGCGGGGGCGATCGTGGAGACGTCGTACTCGCGCTACGCGCGCATGCACCGCGATCCGGCCCGGGTCCGACGGGTGCGGACCCAGGTGTCGCTGATCATGCGGGTGGTGGCGGCCGTCGTCGGCGTGGTGGCCGTGGCCGCGATGCTGCTGACGTTCCCCGCCATGCGCGCGGCGGGCGCCTCGCTGCTGGCCTCGGCCGGCATCCTCGGCATCGTCGCCGGTGTGGCCGCCCAGTCGACGCTGAGCAACATGTTCGCCGGGCTGCAGATCGCCTTCGGCGACATGGTGCGCATCGGCGACACCGTGGTGGTGGACGGCGAGTGGGGCACGGTCGAGGAGATCACCCTGACCTTCCTGACCGTGCGCACCTGGGACGAGCGCCGGATCACGATGCCGGTGTCGTACTTCACCTCCAAGCCGTTCGAGAACTGGTCGCGCGGCACCCCGCAGATGACCGGCATCGTCTACTTCCACGTCGACCACACGGCGCCGATCGACGCGATGCGCGAGAAGCTGCGCGACATCCTGCGCGAGTGCCCCGCCTGGGACGGCCGCGCCTGCGGCCTGGACGTCACGGACACCACCCCCAACACCATGCAGGTGCGGGCCCTGGTCACGGCGAAGGACGCCGACGACATCTGGACGGTGCGGGTCACCGTCCGCGAGCAGATGGTGCGCTGGCTGGCCCGGGAGCACCCGTACGCGCTCCCGAGGGTCAACACGGCGGACGCGACCCCGCCGCCGGGCGGACACCTCCCCCGGCAGTCCTCCTCCCGGGACGGGATCGCCTCCCCGGACGGGGCCGCCCGCCGCCTGTGAGGCGAACCGTTCAGTTGCCGCGCTCGGCGCCGCCGTTGACCTGGACGACCTGCGAGGTGACGTGTCCGGCGCCGGGTGAGGCGAGCCAGTGCAGGGTGGCGGCGACGTCCCCGGGCGTACCGGCCCGCCCGGTGAGGGTGTCGCCGATGAGCCGCTCACGCCGGGCGGGGTCGATGGCGTCCCCGAAGAAACCGGTGTCCTCGACGTACCCGGGCGCGACGACGTTCACGGTGATCCCGCGCGCACCGAGTTCCCGGGCCAGGTCATGGGCGTACGGATGCAACGCGGCCTTGGCGCCCGCGTACGCCCCGCTCCCCGACCCCCGGTAGGCGGCGATCGAGCTGACGAACAGCACCCGCCCGCCCGGCGAGGCGAGCCGGTCCTTCAGCGCCTCGGTGAGAAGGGCGGCGGAGAGAGTGTTGATCCGGAAGTTCACGGTCCAGTTGTGCGCGACCCGGTCGAGCGGATCGTCACTCCCGGCCGACGGTTCGAGATGCCCGGCGCCCCCGGCACTGTGGACGATCACATCGACGGTCCCGAACTCCTTCGCCACGAACCGGGCGACCCCTCTGACCTCCTCGGGCTCGCTCAGATCCGCGGCATAGGTCAACGCCCCGGCCACCCCGGCCTTCTCCAGCACCTCTGCCCGCCGCCCGAGCAGCAGCACCTGGTCCCCGTCCGCGGCGAAGGCCCGCGCCGCCGCGAGCCCGATTCCCGTACCGCCACCGCTGATCACCACATTGCGTGCCATGATCCCGAGCGTAACCACGGGTGTCGGCGAAGGCCACGATGCTCTACGAGACCGCCGCGCACGAGTCATGGACGAGACGGCCGTGTACGAGACGGCCGCGCATGGGGCCGCCGCGGACGAAACCGCCGTTCACGAGAGCGCCGCGAACGCGGCGGGGTCACCTGAGGCTCCGGACGTCCAGATGCCGCAGCACCCGATCCACGATCTCCGGATCGGCACCCGGCTCACTGCGCGCCGCCACCACCTCGTGCCGAGCCGCGCTCAGCATCTCCCCCTGGATCCGCCGCACCCGCTTCAGCCTCCGCACCCGCTGCTCGTGCGCCTCGCGCCGCTCGTCCTCCCCCACGTCCGGACTGATCCGCACCCCGATGTCGAAGGCCCGCCGCAGCATCTGTTCGGACAGTTCCTCCGGCAGCTCCTCCTCGGCCTCGATCTCCCGCAGCCGCAGCTTCGCCGCCTTCGCGGCCCGCACCGCCAGCTCCTTCTCGAACTCCTTCTCCCGGTCGGTGTCCGACTGCACGTCGAGCCGTTTCACCAGCCACGGCAGGGTCAGCCCCTGAAGCACCAGCGTCGCCATGATCACGCCGAACGCGATGAAGATGATCTCGTCCCGGTCGGGAAAGGCTCCTCCGTCCTCGGTCTTCAGCGGAACCGCCAGCGCCAGCGCCACCGAGGCCACCCCACGCATCCCGGACCACCACATGACGACGGTCTCCCGCCAGCTCATCGGAATGTCCTCGTCGTGGTCCCGCCTGGCGTGCAGCCGCTTCGTCAGCCAGGTCGCCGGCATCAGCCACAACAGCCGTACGACGACGACCACGGCCACGATCACCGCCGCCCAGCCCAGCATCTCCCCCCACCGCCCGGACGCCGTCCGGATCGCGTTGTGCAGCTCCAGGCCGATCAGCCCGAACGCGACGCCCGTGACAAGGGTGTCGATGATGTCCCAGAAGGTGTGGCCGGCCAGCCGGGTCAGCACGTCGTCGGGGTCGGTGGCGTACTCGGCGAGGAACAGCGCGGTGGTCAGCACGGCCAAGACCCCGGACCCGTGGAACTCCTCCGCCAGCACGTACGAGGCGTACGGCACCAGGAGCGTCAGCCCGATCTGCAGCGTCGTGTCCCCGAGGACGTCCAGCAGCCTGTTCGCACCCCACCCGAGCGCGACACCCACCGCCACCGCCACCACGGCGGACAGCACCAGGTCCAGCCCCGCGCGCCACGGCGAGAAGTCGCCGCTCACGGCCGCGGCGATCGCGACGTGGTACAGCACGATGGCCGTCACGTCGTTGAACAGCCCCTCGCCCTCCAGGATGGACACCAGCCGGCGGGGCAGCCCGAGCTGTCCGGCCACGGCCGTGGCGGCGACGGGGTCGGGCGGCGCGACCAACGCCCCCAGCGCGACGGCCGCGGCGATCGGCAGCCCCGGCACGATCGCGTGGGCCACGGCCGCCACGCACACCGTCGTGACGAACACCAGCGCCACGGCGAGCAGGAGGATGGGCCGCACGTTCGCCGCGAACTGCCGCCAGGAGGTGCGCCGTACCGCCGCGTACAGCAGGGGCGGCAACAGCAGGGGCAGGATGAGGTCCGGCGGGATGTCCACGTTGGGCACGAAGTCGAGCACCGCGAGGACGATCCCGAGCAGCGTCATGAGCACCGGCGCGGGCAGCCCCAGCCGGTCCCCCACCGGGACGCTCACCACGGCCCCGAGCAACAGGACGAACAACAGGGCCAACTGATCCACGGTCGGGCTCCGGGTCTAGACGATCAAGAACATCCAGACATCCAGCGTCGCACGCCCACCGTGCGCTACAGCGAGCGCCGCATTGACCTGTGCGGAATCCCCGCCTCCAGATCCTCCGGCCCGTACGCCACGTACCCCAGCCGCTCGTAGAAGCCCAGCGCGTGCGACTGCGCGTGCAGGTCCACGGCCACGAGCCCGCGCGCGCGTGCCGCCTCCTCGATGGCCCGCACCAGCGCCACCCCGACGCCCAGCCCACGCGCCTCGCGCGTCACGGCGAGCCGCCCCAGCGAGCCCACCGACGGGTCGCCACCGGTCCTGGCCGCGGCAGCCTCGCCGGACAGCAGCCGCCCGGTCCCGAGCGGCACGCCGTCCTCCCGGATCGCCAGCACGTGCACGGCGTCGGCGTCGTACGCGTCGTACTCCAGGTCCTCGGGCACGCCCTGCTCGCCGACGAAGACCTCCTTGCGCACCGCGAAGCACGCCTCCCGGTCGGCGGGATCCTCGGCGACGCGCACCGTGTACGCCCGCGCGGTGCTCATCCGTAGGTCTCCTCGCGAACCTGGTCCAGGGCCTTGCGCAGATCCTCGGGGTAGTCGCTGGCGAACTCCGCCCACTCCCCGTCCCCGGGGTGCTCGAAGCCCAGCCGGACGGCGTGCAGCCACTGCCGGGTCAGGCCCAGCCGCTTGCCGAGCGTCGGGTCGGCGCCGTAGGTGAGGTCACCGACACAGGGGTGGCGGTGGGCGGCCATGTGGACGCGGATCTGGTGGGTGCGGCCCGTCTCCAGCTTCACGTCCAGCAGGGAGGCCGCGCGGAAGGCCTCGATGAGGTCGTAGTGCGTGACGGACGGCTTGCCCTCGGCCGTGACCGCCCACTTGTAGTCGTGCTGCGGGTGCCGGCCGATGGGCGCGTCGATCGTGCCGCTCGTCGGGTCCGGGTGGCCCTGGACGAGCGTGTGGTAGCGCTTGTCGACCGTGCGCTCCTTGAACTGGCGCTTCAGCGACGTGTACGCCCGCTCCGACTTGGCGACGACCATCAGACCGGACGTGCCGACGTCGAGGCGGTGCACGATGCCCTGACGCTCGGCGGCGCCGGATGTGGAGATGCGGTACCCGGCCGCGGCGAGCCCACCGATGACGGTCGGCCCGCTCCAGCCGGGCGACGGGTGCGCGGCCACGCCGACCGGCTTGACGATCACGACCACGTCCTCGTCGTCGTGCACGATCTCCATGCCCTCGACCGGCTCGGCGACGATCTGCACGGGCGCGGGCGCCTGCGGCATCTCGACCTCCAGCCAGGCCCCGCCGCTCACCCGCTCGGACTTCCCGACCACCGAGCCGTCGACCGAGACCTTCCCCGCCGCGGCGAGCTCGGCGGCTTTGGTACGGGAGAAGCCGAACATGCGGGAGATGGCGGCGTCGACGCGCTCGCCCTCCAGGCCGTCCGGCACGGGCAGGGTACGGATCTCGGGAATCGTGCTCACCCGTCGAGTATGCCGGACGCCTCCGACACCACCGTACGAAGCCTGTGGACAACCGCCCCGCGGACGGCCGGTCCTCGCCGCGGACGGTCAGTCCTTGTGGACGGTCCCGTCCGGGTCCAGCCCCTTGAAGGACAGCAGCACGATCAGGATGCCGCCGCACACGATCGCCGAGTCGGCGAGGTTGAAGACCGCGAAGTGCTTCGGTGCGATGAAGTCCACGACCGCGCCCTCGAAGACGCCCGGCGCGCGGAAGATCCGGTCGGTGAGGTTGCCCAGGGCGCCGCCCAGCAGCAGCCCCAGGGCGATCGCCCAGGGCAGGCTGTAGAGCTTGCGGGCGAGCCGGGCGATCACCACGATCACGGCCGTCGCGATCACCGTGAAGATGATGGTGAATGCCTCGCCGAAGCCGAAGGCCGCGCCCGCGTTGCGGATGGCCTCGAACTTCAGCCAGTCCCCGACGATCTCGATCGGCGCGTGATGCTCCAGCTTGGCGACCACGATCATCTTGCTGACCAGGTCGAGTGCGTACGCGAACGTGGCCACGGCGAAGAGCACGGCGATACGGCGCTTGCCCCTGGGCCGTGCCTCCGTGGCCCCGGAGGCCTCGGTGCTCTCCTGCTCGCCCCGGCCGGACGACTGCTCCGGCTCGGATCCCGCCTCGGGGGTGTCCGGCGTACCGATGACGCGCTCCGCCTCTGCCACGTGAGTCCCTCAACCTAGGTACCTGACTGAGGACGAGGGTACGGCACACCCCCCGGCAGCCAGGAGATCAGTACCGGCGCTCCTGCTTCTGCTTGCACTCGACGCACAGCGTGGCCCGCGGGAAGGCCTGCATCCGGGCCTTGCCGATGGCTTTGCCGCAGTTCTCGCACAGGCCGTAGGTGCCGGCGTCCAGCCGTTCCAGGGCGTGCTCGGTCTGGATCAGCATCTCGCGCGCGTTGGCGGCCAGCGCCAGTTCGTGCTCACGCGTGATGTTCTTGGTCCCGGTGTCCGCCTGGTCGTCGCCGGCGCCGTCCCCCGAGTCCCGCATCAGGCCCGCCAGGGCCGTCTCGGACGAGGCGAGCTCGGCTCGCAGCCGCGCCTGCTCCGACTGCAGGTCCGCTCGGGCCTCCTCGACCTCCTCCGGCGTCCACGGCTCCTCGCCGGGGCGCACCGCGAGTTCGCCCGGCTCCACCGCGGCGAGGCGTGCCTGGGGGACGGCGGTCTTCGCCGCCATGGCCGTACCCGGAGTCTTCTTCGCAACCACTGTCGTGGCTCCCGTCTGCTCCGCGGCCGAGGCCGCGCCCACCTTCTTGGCCGTGCTCTTCCTGCCCACACTCGTCGCAGCCACGCCTTCGGCGCCGCCGACCTTCTTGGCGGCCGTCTTCCTGGTGGCCTTCTTGGCGGCCACCTTCTTCGCAGTCGTCTTCTTCGCAGTCGTCTTCTGAGCGACCGCCTTCTTCGCAGTCGTCTTCGGAGCGACCGCCTTCTTCGCGGCCGCCTTCTCGGCCACCACGTTCTTCGCGGCCGCCTTCTTGGCCACCGTCTTCTTGGGCGCTGCCTTCTTCGTCCCGGCGGCGGACGACCGCACCGTGTTCACGGCCTTGACGTCCTTGGCCGCGCCGCCGGAGGCACTCGTGGACCTGCCGGACGCCGACTGCTGTACGGCGGTCTTCTTCGCCACCATGGCCGCGGCCCCTTCACATATTGTGATCTTGCACGCGAATCGTGCTGGGACGATAAATCGACCTGGAGCCCGCGGCAACGGGGCACACCGCCCGACTCGCCCGCCACGCGGCAAGCCTGCATGCGTTGTGCCCAGCTCCCCGCCGGGTAATCCGCCGAGTCGGGCATCCCGGAATACGAACACGCGTATCTCCACATTCGGCCACCATTCGGGGTATTCCTGACCCGTCCGCCCTCCGCGGCCGACGGCCCCGTAAACCGGTCGGCCGCTGTCGTCGTGGAGCCGTACACTGGGCGGAGCGAAAAGCGTGGATGGGGACGAGTAGCGGCGTACGCAGCCCAGAGCGACCCGGGGACGGTGGAAGCCCGGGGGCGAGCGCGACGTGAAGATCACCCCGGAGCCGCCGGAAGAACGCCTTGGACTGTGGGCTCCGCCCACGGGCCGTAGCGGGTTGGTAGAACCGGCATCGCGACCCCAATGAGGGGGCTCCCCGGCGCGTAGGGCGCACCGGAGGGCCAAGGAGGGTGGTACCGCGGGAGCGCGCCGCACACGGCGTAGACAGGCAAGAAGGCTCTCGTCCCTCCGACGGAAGGCAGTACGTCCGCCGGAGGAAGATCGATGACGCAGTACCGCCAGGTGCCCGCCCAGGTCGACCTGCCCGCCCTCGAGCACGCGGTGCTCGACTTCTGGCGCGAGCAGAAGATCTTTACCAAGAGCCTGGAGCAGTCCGAGGGCCGCCCCGAGTGGGTGTTCTACGAGGGCCCGCCCACCGCCAACGGCATGCCCGGCGCCCACCACATCGAGGCACGCGTCTTCAAGGACGTCTTCCCCCGCTTCCGCACCATGCGCGGCTACCACGTGGCCCGCAAGGCCGGCTGGGACTGCCACGGCCTCCCGGTGGAGCTGGCGGTCGAGAAGGAGCTCGGCTTCAGCGGCAAGAAGGACATCAAGGAGTACGGCATCGCCGACTTCAACGCCAAGTGCCGCGAGTCCGTGCTCCGCCACACCGACGCCTTCTCCGAGCTGACGACCCGCATGGGCTACTGGGTCGACCTCGACGACGCGTACGTCACGATGGACCCCGAGTACATCGAGTCGGTCTGGTGGTCGCTCAAGGAGATCTTCAACAAGGGCCTGCTGGTCCAGGACCACCGCGTCGCCCCCTGGTGCCCGCGCTGCGGCACCGGCCTCTCGGACCACGAGCTGGCGCAGGGCTACGAGACGGTCGTCGACCCCTCCGTGTACGTCCGTTTCCCCCTCACCTCCGGTCCGCTCGCCGGCCAGGCCGCCCTCCTGGTGTGGACGACGACCCCCTGGACGCTGGTCTCCAACACGGCCGTGGCCGCGCACCCCGACGTGACCTACGTCGTCGCGACCGACGGCGAGGAGAACCTCGTCGTCGCCGAGCCGCTGCTCGCCAAGGCACTCGGCGAGGGCTGGGAGACCACCGGCCAGTCCTTCACCGGCGCCGAAATGGAGCGCTGGTCCTACCAACGTCCGTTCGAGCTCGTGGAGTTCCCGGCCGACGTGGAGACGCACTACGTCGTCAACGCCGATTACGTCACCACCGAGGACGGCACGGGCCTGGTCCACCAGTCCCCCGCCTTCGGTGAGGACGACCTCAAGGTCTGCCGCTCCTACGGTCTGCCGGTGGTGAACCCGGTCCGCCCGGACGGCACCTTCGAGGAGTCCGTCCCCATGGTCGGCGGCATCTTCTTCAAGAAGGCGGACGAAAAGCTCACCGAGGACCTCCAGCAGCGCGGCCTCCTCTTCAAGCACATCCCGTACGAGCACAGCTACCCGCACTGCTGGCGCTGCCACACCGCGCTCATCTACTACGCGCAGCCGTCCTGGTACATCCGCACGACGGCCGTCAAGGACCGCCTCCTCCAGGAGAACGAGAAGACCAACTGGTTCCCGGACACGGTCAAGCACGGCCGTTTCGGCGACTGGCTGAACAACAACATCGACTGGGCGCTGTCCCGCAGCCGCTACTGGGGCACCCCGCTGCCGATCTGGCGCTGCGAGGACGACCACCTCACGGTCGTCGGTTCCCGCGCGGAGCTCACCGAACTGACCGGCACCGACCAGTCGGAGCTGGACCCGCACCGCCCGTTCATCGACGCGGTCACCTTCGCGTGCCCCCACGACGACTGCGGGCGGACGGCCACGCGCGTGCCGGAGGTCATCGACGCCTGGTACGACTCGGGTTCGATGCCGTTCGCGCAGTGGGGCTACCCGTACAAGAACAAGGACCTGTTCGAGTCCCGCTACCCGGCCCAGTTCATCTCCGAGGCCATCGACCAGACCCGCGGCTGGTTCTACACGCTGATGGCGGTCGGCACGCTGGTCTTCGACAAGTCCTCGTACGAGAACGTCGTCTGCCTGGGCCACATCCTCGCCGAGGACGGCCGCAAGATGTCCAAGCACCTGGGCAACATCCTGCAGCCGATCCCGCTGATGGACCAGCACGGCGCCGACGCGGTGCGCTGGTTCATGGCGGCCGGCGGCTCCCCGTGGGCGGCCCGCCGGGTGGGCCACAGCACCATCCAGGAGGTCGTCCGCAAGACGCTCCTGACGTACTGGAACACGGTCGCCTTCCAGGCCCTGTACGCCCGCACGTCCGACTGGGCGCCCAGCGAGGCCGACCCGGCACCGGCGGACCGGCCCGTCCTGGACCGCTGGCTGCTGTCCGAACTCCACGCCCTCACCGACCAGGTGACGCAGGCTCTGGAGGCGTACGACACCCAGCGCGCCGGCAAACTGCTCTCGGCGTTCGTCGACGACCTGTCCAACTGGTACGTCCGCCGTTCCCGACGCCGCTTCTGGCAGGGCGACAAGGCCGCTCTGCGCACGCTGCACGAGGTCGTCGAGACGGTCACGAAGCTGATGGCCCCGCTGACGCCGTTCATCACCGAGCGGGTCTGGCAGGACCTGATCGTGCCGGTCACCCCGGGCGCCCCGGAGTCCGTCCACCTTTCCTCCTGGCCGCAGGCGGACCTCTCCGCGATCGACCCGGAGCTGTCGAAGCAGATGGTCCTGGTCCGCCGCCTGGTGGAGCTGGGCCGCGCCACGCGCGCGGAGTCGGGCGTCAAGACCCGCCAGCCGCTGCAGCGCGCGCTCATCGCGGCCACCGGCTTCGACGCCCTCTCCCCCGAGCTGCACATGCAGATCACGGAGGAGCTGAACGTCGAGTCCCTGGCGTCGCTGAGCGAGGTCGGCGGCTCCCTGGTCGACACCACCGCCAAGGCCAACTTCCGGGCGCTGGGCAAGCGGTTCGGCAAGCGCGTCCAGGACGTCGCCAAGGCCGTCGCGAACGCCGACGCGGCCGCGCTGTCCCTCGCCCTGCGTGAGGGCACGGCGTCCGTGGAGGTCGACGGCGAGACGATCACCCTCGCCCCCGACGAGGTGATCATCACGGAGACCCCACGCGAGGGCTGGTCGGTCGCCTCCGACTCCGGTGCCACGGTCGCCCTCGACCTGGAGATCACCGAGGAGCTGCGACGCGCGGGCCTGGCCCGCGACGCGATCCGCCTGATCCAGGAGGCCCGTAAGAACAGTGGCCTCGACGTCGCCGACCGCATCGCGCTGCGCTGGACGGCGACGGACCCGGCCACCGTCGACGCCCTGGACGGCCACTCCGCCCTGATCGCCGACGAGGTCCTGGCCACGGACTTCGCCCAGGGCGAGGCGGACGACGCCTACGGCGCCCCGTTCACCGACGAGGGCCTGACGCTGACGTTCCGCCTGCGCAAGGCGTAGAGGCACAAGGCGTCGTGCTACGAGGGCCCGGCTCCCCCGAGGGGGCCGGGCCCTCCGGCATGTCCGACCGACGGAGTCCCCGACGGACCGACACCGCCGTGATCGCTGTCAACACGCGTAAAAAGGGCGGGACCCCGGATCGAAATCCGGGGTCCCGCCCTTTGAACGCCGCCGACGCCTAAGGCGTACTACTGGCCGTCAGTTGTCATCCTCGTCGATGAGGAAGCCGCGCATCGGCGAGGGAGCCTGGCCCATCGGGGAGGGGCCCTGCGGCCGCACCGGCGCCATCGGCTGGGTCATCGCCGGAGACATCTGCTGCTGACCGCCGTAGGACGGAGCGGCCTGGCTCGGGGCGCCCATGCCCGGGTTGCCGCCGTAGGACGGGGCGCTCGCGCCGGCCGGAGCCATCGAGGGCGCCGGGGACGGCGGCAGCGAGGCCGTGGCCGGGGTGCGCGGCGGGGCGAGGGAGTCGTCCGCCTGGGTCTCCAGCTGGCGCAGCTGGGACTCGAGGTAGGACTTCAGGCGCGTACGGTACTCGCGCTCGAAGCCACGCAGGTCCTCGACCTTGCGCTCCAACGTCGCGCGGGCGGACTCCAGGGAGCCCATGGCGACGCGGTGCTTCTCCTGCGCGTCCCGCTCCAGGGCGTCGGCCTTGGCACGGGCGTCACGCTCGAGACCCTCGGCACGCGAACGCGCCTCGCCGACGATCTTGTTGGCCTCGGAACGGGCCTCGGCGATCGCCTGGTCGGCGGTCTGCTGAGCCAGCGAGAGGACACGGGCGGCGCTGTCGCCACCGGGGCCCTGACCGGGGCCGCCCATCGGACCGCCCATGGGGCCGCCCATCGGACCACCCATCTGCTGCTGCATGGGGGGCTGGCCGCCCATGGGACCCTGACCCATGGGGCCCTGGCCCATCGGACCCTGACCCATCGGGCCGGGACCCTGCGGACCACCCTGACCACCGCCGGGACCGGCGGGCAGCTGCGGGGCACCGCTCGGCAGCTGGGGCGGGCCACCCATGGGGCCACCCATCTGCTGCTGCGGCGGGCCCGATATTCCGGCGGGCACCGGGCCGCCGGGACCTCGCATGCCCTGCTGCGGCATCCCCTGCGGAGGCATCCCCTGCTGGGGCATGCCCTGCTGCTGCATACCGCCCTGCATGCCGCCTTGCTGCATGCCGCCTTGCTGCATGCCGCCCTGCTGCTGCATGCCGCCCTGCTGCTGGTCCTGCTCCGGAGGCTTGCGCATGTTCTGCTGGTTCTGGGCAGCAGCACGCGTGGCCGCGGCCAGTTTGGCGCGCAGGTCCTCGTTCTCCCTTAGCAGGCGGGTCAGTTCGGCTTCGACCTCGTCGAGGAAGGCATCGACCTCGTCCTCGTCATAGCCTTCTCGGAGGCGGACGGTCGTGAACTGCTTGTTCCGCACGTCCTCGGGGGTCAACGGCATCTCTTCACCTCAACGTAGTCGTCGGCATCGGCAAGACGGTAGTTCACATCGCTCACAGCCGGCTCACGATCGAGATCAGGATGTAGACGATGATCATCAGTACGAAGAAGGACAGGTCGAGCGCCACGCCCCCGAGACGCAACGGCGGGATGACCCGCCGCAGAAGCTTGAGCGGTGGATCGGTGACAGTGTAGGTGGCCTCCAGAACGACCACCATCGCCTTGCCGGGCTGCCATGAGCGGGCGAACTGGAAGACGTAGTCCATGACCAACCGGAAGATGAGCACGATGAGGAAGACCATCAGCGCGATGTAGACGACATCCAGGACCACGCTCATGTTCGGTGCTTCCCTCTCCCCTGCTCCGTACGGCTCTGTACTGCTTTTCCGGTCTTGCGTCTCAGCTCTGGTTGAAGAACCCGCCCTCTGCGATGCGGGCCTTGTCCTCCGCCGTGACATCGACGTTAGCAGGCGACAACAGGAACACCTTCTGCGTCACCCGCTCGATGCTGCCGTGAAGACCAAACACCAAACCGGCCGCAAAGTCGACAAGTCGCTTCGCGTCTGTGTCATCCATCTCAGTCAGATTCATGATCACCGGGGTGCCCTCACGGAAGTGTTCCCCGATGGTACGGGCCTCGTTGTAGGTCCGGGGGTGAAGTGTGGTGATCCGGTACGGCTCTCGTTCCGACACGACCTTGGGCATGATCACCGGTGCGTTCTTCTCCAGGGACTGACGTTCTTGTGTGATGGATGCCACGGGCGCGATGCGCGCCGGACGCCCGGATTCCGCGGCGAGCGAAGCGGATCGGGCCACCGGTTCACGCGGCGCGGGCGGCTGCACGATTCGCACCTCTTCGTCCCTTTGGGACTGGTGTGCACCGTGGGACTGATGTGCCGGCTCGTGCCGCCGGTGGTCCCGCTCGGGCTCAGGGTCGAGCTCGGGTTCGAAGTCGTCGTCGGGGTCGAAACCCCGGCCGTCGTACCCATCGTCCTCCACGAGGCCGAGGTAGACCGCCATCTTGCGCATCGCGCCGGCCATGCTCTGAGTCCTCCGCTCTGTGGTGGATCGACTTTCGACTGCCAAGTCCCGCGATCCACGTGGCCCTTACACCCGCCTTCGGCGGCAATGACCATATTTTCTGCTGTGGTCCGACTTCCTGGCGACGTTACCCGAGCCTGGGGCGGACTCCGAGTACCGCAGTGCCGACGCGTACATGTGTCGCTCCGGCCGCCACGGCCTCCTCGAGGTCCGCACTCATCCCTGCCGACACCATGTTCGCAGCCGGATGGGCTCGGCGCAGGTCAGTCGACAAATCCATCAACCGGCCGAACGCCGCCCGTTGGCGCCCCGCGTACTTCCCGGTCAGGGGTGCGACCGTCATCAGGCCGTCGAGCCGCAGCCCCGGGGAGCCGGCGACCAGAGCGGCCAACTCCTCGATGCCGCCGGGGGCCACGCCGCCCCGCTCACCCCGCTCGCTCAGCCCGGCGTCGAGGGCCACCTGGATCAGGCAGCCCACCGCGCGCCCGGCCCGCACGGCCTCCTTCGACAGTGCCGTCACCAGCCTGGCCCGGTCGACCGACTGCACCACATCCGCGTAACCGACCACGGATCGCACCTTGTTGGTCTGCAACTGACCGACGAAGTGCCACTGAAGCGGCAGGTCGGAGCAGTCGGCCGCCTTGGGCGCCGCGTCCTGGTCCTTGTTCTCGGCGACATGGCGCACACCGAGTTCCGACAGGATCCGCACGTCGCTCGCCGGGTAGGTCTTGGTGACCACGATCAGGGTCACCTCCTCCCGCTTGCGACCGGCGGCCGCGCACGCGGCGGCGATGCGCTCCTCCACCTTCGCCAGGTTTCCGGCGAGTTCGTCCTTACGGTCTGCCATGCCCATCAGTCCAGCCAGACATATCCCGCGAGTCGCCCTGTGGAGCGGTCGCGTCGATATGAGAAGTGATCCTTCGACTCCCGTGTGCACACCGGCGACGGCTCCCGGTCGTGCACCCCGAGCCGGTCGAGCTGCGCGTGCACCCCGGCGGTCACGTCGACCGCGGGAGTGCCCCAGCTCGTCTCGGCGTGTGCGGCCGGCTCGACGGCGGTCACCTCGGCGCGCATCGCCTCCGGCACCTCGTAGCACCGGCCGCAGACGGCGGGTCCGGTGCGGGCGACGATCCGGGAGGGGTCGGCGCCGAGCGACTCCATCGCGTCGATCGCGGCGGGCACGATCCCCTTGACCATGCCGGGGCGCCCGGCGTGGGCCGCGGCCACCACTCCGGCGACCGGGTCGGCGAGCAGCACCGGCACGCAGTCGGCGGTCAGCACGGCGAGGGCGAGTCCGCGCGTCGCGGTCACCAGGCCGTCGACCGGCGGGGTGTGCGAGGTGGTCCACGGCCCCTCGACCTCGGCGACGTCGTTGCCGTGCACCTGGTTCATCCAGACCACCCGGCCGGGGTCGAGCCCCAGCGACTTGGCGGCCAGCTCGCGGTTGGTTCGTACGGCCTCGGGGTCGTCGCCGACCGCTCCGCCGAGGTTGAGCTCCTCATACGGAGCGGCGCTCACCCCGCCCCACCGGTCGGTGAAGACGAAGTGCGCGCCGCTCACGCTCTCGCGCTGTCCTATCACTTCAGGAAGTCCGGTACGTCCAGTTCCTCGGCCGCGCTGTCCGAGTAGGTCCGCGACGACGGCACCGGCGGGGCGACCGGAAGGTCGGCCACCGGCTCGGGCGCCGGCTCCGGCTCCTCCTTCGGCGTCACGCTGCCGAGCGAGCCGAAGGACGGGCGGCTCTCGGGCTGCCGTACCGGAGTGGGCTCGTCGCGGCGGGCCGAGGCCGAGGACGAACCCATGACGGTCTCCCGGCGGGCCGGGGGCTGCCCCCCGTCGAAGCCGGCCGCGATGACCGTGACCCGGACCTCGTCGCCGAGCGCGTCGTCGATGACCGCGCCGAAGATGATGTTGGCCTCCGGGTGGGCCGCCTCGCTGACCAGCTGGGCGGCCTCGTTGATCTCGAACAGGCCGAGGTCGGAGCCGCCGGAGATGGAGAGCAGGACGCCCCGGGCGCCGTCGATGGAGGCCTCCAGGAGCGGCGAGGAGATCGCCATCTCGGCGGCGGCCACCGCGCGGTCGTCGCCGCGGGCCGAGCCGATGCCCATGAGGGCCGAGCCGGCCTCGGACATGACCGACTTGACGTCGGCGAAGTCGAGGTTGATCAGACCGGGGGTGGTGATCAGGTCGGTGATGCCCTGGACACCGGAGAGCAGGACCTGGTCGGCCGACTTGAAGGCGTCCAGGACCGAGACCTGGCGGTCCGAGATGGACAGCAGTCGGTCGTTGGGGATGACGATGAGGGTGTCGACCTCTTCCCGGAGTTCGGCGATGCCGTCCTCGGCCTGGTTGGCGCGGCGCCGGCCCTCGAAGGTGAACGGGCGGGTGACCACGCCGATGGTGAGGGCGCCCAGGGAGCGGGCGATGTTGGCCACGACGGGCGCGCCGCCGGTGCCGGTGCCTCCGCCTTCACCGGCCGTCACGAAGACCATGTCGGCCCCCTTGAGGACCTCCTCGATCTCCTCGCGGTGGTCCTCTGCGGCCTTACGGCCGACGGCCGGGTTGGCGCCGGCGCCGAGTCCGCGGGTCAGTTCGCGGCCGACGTCGAGCTTGACGTCGGCGTCGCTCATCAACAGCGCCTGCGCGTCGGTGTTGATGGCGATGAACTCGACGCCCTTGAGACCGACCTCGATCATCCGGTTGATGGCATTGACACCACCGCCGCCGACACCGATGACTTTGATGACTGCGAGGTAGTTCTGCGGTGCTGCCACGTCGAAGGCCTCTCGCCTCGAGTTACGTGTCGCCGCCTCGCGTGGTCGCGCGATCCGACGACTGATGCCGAATGGGACGGTCCGTTTCCCCGACCCGAACCCTAACGCTGAAGTTTAGGGTTACCAGTGTGTCTGTTCCTTGGAGTCTTCCGAACAGGACACTAAGTCGACAAGTGGCGCCCGTTCAACGAACACGCCGAACCTCCCGTTTTTCTTTTCACCCTATGTGATCAGCCGTGTCACTGCCCAACCAGGGTGCTGGCCTGCGCGGATGTGCGTCAACTCCCTGATGACGCAGGGGCGGTGGGAGCGCTGACATCGAAGTGCCGTGCGGTCGGGGCGGCTTTCATGAGAGCGGTGAGTGCGCGACTCTTCGCGGCACCCTTCTCGGAGCTGCCCCACGCGACCGTGCGGCCGTCGCTCAACTCCAGCGAGATGTCGTCGTAGGAACGGACCTTGACCAGCCGGGTGTCCCGCGCGACGGCGGCGGGAAGGGAGCCGGCGGCCTTCACCGCCTCCCGCACCAGCCGGCCCTCGCCGAAGCGGCGCAGGCTCGCGGCGGCCGAACGCGAGGAGGAAACGGTCACTTCCAGAAGCGGAAGACCTTTCGGCGCCTCGGAAACCGTGGCGAAACGGACGCCTTCGTCGTCCACTTCCACGAAGTTCGACCCCTTTTGGACGAGCAGAACCGGCGTACGCTCGGTCACCTTCAGGCCGATCCCATGGGGCCACGAACGGACCACGTCAACCGAGTCGATTCGGGGCAGTTCCGCCCGGAGTCGGGCCTCGATCGCATCCGTGTCGACGGAAATCAACGGCGATCCGACCGGTACGTCGGCGGCTTCGCGCACCTGTTGCGGTGTCAGCACGTTCGTACCGGAGACCGTGACGCGCTCCACCCGCAGCCACCGCGAGCCGTACAGCACCCAGGCGGTGCCCGCACCGAGGAGCACGACGACCAACGCGAGAACGATGATCATACGAAGCCGGCGTGGCCCCAACCGCCGGACGAGAGGCGGGCCGGACGACTCCCGCTGGCGTGCCCCGCGCTCGGCGGTGGCGGATCCGGCCACGCGTACTCCCCTTCCTGGCTCGGTTCACCTCCGGGCGCCGCAGCCGGCGTCGAGAGGTCGACCGTGCTCAGCCCCTCGGGCCTCCGCTCGCTCGACCTCTCCACACCGCCACACCCCTTCGGCTCACGCGCCGATGCGTTTCCTAACGGTGCGCGCGGCCGGCGGCGATCGCCTCGTACACCATGCCGACGAGCAGTTCGTCGGCGTCCCGGCGGCCGAACTCACTTGCGGCGCGGGACATCTCGTACAGCCGGTGCGGGTCGGCGAGGACGGGCAGGACGGTCTCCCGGACCCACTCGGGGGTCAGATCCGCGTCGTCGACCAGCAGCCCGCCGCCCGCCTTGACCACCGGCTGGGCGTTCAGCCGCTGTTCGCCGTTGCCGATGGGCAGCGGAACGTAGGCGGCCGGGAGCCCGACGGCGGAGAGTTCGGCGACGGTCATCGCGCCCGCGCGGCAGAGCATCATGTCGGCCGCGGCGTACGCGAGGTCCATCCGGTCCACGTACGGTACCGGGACATAGGGGGGCATTCCCGGCATCTGCTGTACATGCGGCAGTTCGTTCTTCGGGCCGACCGCGTGCAGGATCTGGATACCGGCCTGCTGGAGCCAGGGCGCGACCTGCTGGACGACCTCGTTGAGGCGGCGCGCGCCCTGCGAGCCGCCGGAGACCAGCAGCGTGGGCAGGTTCGGGTCGAGCCCGAACATGTGCCGGGCCTCGGGGCGCATGGCGGCGCGGTCCAGGGTGGCGATGGAGCGGCGCAGCGGGATGCCGATGTAGCGGGCGTCCCGGAGCTTGCTGTCGGGCGTGGAGACGGCGACCCGGGCCGCGTAGCGCGAGCCGATCTTGTTGGCCAGTCCGGGCCGGGCGTTGGCCTCGTGGACCACGATCGGCACACCCAGGCGCTTGGCGGCGAGGTAGCCGGGCAGGGCCACGTAACCGCCGAAGCCGACGACACAGTCCGCCTTGGTGCGCTCCAGAATCTGCTCGGCGGCCTTGATCGTGCCGCGCAGCCGGCCCGGGACGGTGATCAGCTCGGGGGTGGGCTTGCGCGGCAGCGGCACGGCGGGGATCAGCGCGAGCTCGTACCCCCGCTGCGGAACGAGCGTGGTCTCCAGGCCGCGCTCCGTGCCCAGGGCCGTGATCCCCACACTGGGGTCCTGCCTGCGCAGGGCGTCCGCGAGGGCGAGCGCGGGCTCGATGTGGCCGGCGGTCCCCCCACCAGCGAGTACGACATGCACCGAAATTCACCGCTCTCCGGACGGGCGCGCCGCCGAGGCACGCCGTCGCATCGTGTTCCATCTCCGGGGGCTCCGGTCGAACGTGGAGCCCCCCGCCCCCCGCTTTCTACCAAAACGGGGGTGTCGCATCGCAAGCGCCGCCCGCGCAGCGGGCTCGTCGCGTGCGAAGGCGATCAGCAGCCCGATGGCGAACATGGTCGGCAGCAGGGCGGAACCCCCGTAGGAGAACAGCGGGAGCGGGACGCCGGCGATCGGCAGCAGGCCGAGCACCGCACCGATGTTGATCACCGCCTGAGCGGTGATCCAGGTGGTCACGCCTCCCGCGGCATACCTCACGAAGGGGTCCTCCGTGCGTCCGGCCACGCGGATACCCGCATAGCCTAGAGCCGCGAAGAGGGCGAGTACCGACAGCGTCCCCGCGAGGCCCAGTTCCTCACCGGTGACGGCGAAGATGAAGTCGGTGTGCGCTTCGGGAAGTTGGCCCCATTTCTCCACACTCGCACCGAGCCCCGAGCCGAAGATCCCGCCGGAGGCCAGGGCGTAGATCCCGTGCACGGCCTGCCAGCAGGCGTCGCCCGGACCGGGGTCGGTGGCGCCGATGCACTGCAGCCGGGCCATGCGGTTCGGGCTGGTCCTGATGAGGATCACACCGAGGGTGGCGGCGATCGACAGGACCCCGACGAAGAGCCGCGTGGGCGCCCCCGCCAGCCACAACAGACCGAACAGGATCGCCGTGAGGATGATCGCCGTGCCCATGTCCCCGCCGAGCATGATCAGCCCGAGCAGCAGGAACGCGGCCGGTACGAGCGGCACGAGCATGTGCTTCCACTGCGTGAGCAGCCTCTTGTCCTGTTTGCGGGCGAGCAGGTCGGCGCCCCACAGCACCAGCGCGAGCTTGCCGAACTCGCTGGGCTGGATCTGGAAGGAACCGCCGAGCGAGATCCAGTTCTGGTTGCCGTTGACCGACAGCCCTATCCCCGGCACCTGCACCAGCACCATCAGGAAGACGGCCCCGGCGAGGATCGGGTAGGCCAGCGCCCGGTGCAGCTTCACCGGCATCCGGGAGGCGACCAGCAGCAGGACGGCCCCGATGGTGGCGGCCAGGAACTGTTTGCGGAAGAAGAACGATCCGGGCAACGACATCTGCAGCGCGGTGATCTGGGAGGCCGAGTAGACCATCACGAGGCCCAGCACGGTGATCAGCAGGCTGCCGCCGAAGATCAGGTAGTAGGCGGTCAGCGGCCGGTCCCAGGCCTTCTGCGCACGCGTGTACAGCCGACGCAGGGGGTTGTCGCGGCGCGGCCGGGAGGCGGCGGGTCCGCGGGCGGTCCGCTGTACGGGCGGACGCCCGGTACGGCTACCTGGCATCCGCTGCTCCGCTGCACGCGGCGCGACCGCTGTACCCGGTGTCTGCGCCGTACGTCGGCCGTGACGGTCCCACGCGTCCCTCCCAAGGTCGCCCGGCAGGCGGCCGGGTCAGGTTCCGAGTTCGCCAACCGCCTGAGCGAACGCGTCACCGCGCTGGTTGTAGTTGACGAACATGTCCATGGAGGCGCAGGCCGGGGCGAGGAGCACCGTGTCGCCTTCGACGGCGAGGCGCCGGGCCTCCTGGACAGCCGCGAGCATCGCCCCAGTGTCGGTCCGGTCGAGGTCGACGACGGGTACTTCCGGGGCGTGTCGCGTCAGGGCTTCATGGATCAGGGCGCGATCGGCGCCGATGAGCACGACCGCGCGAAGTCGCTTTGCCGACTTGGCGACCAGCTCGTCGAAGGTCGCGCCCTTGGCGAGCCCGCCCGCGATCCAGACGATCGACTCGTAGGCCGCCAACGAGGCTTCCGCCGCATGCGTGTTGGTCGCCTTGGAGTCGTCGATGTACGCGACGCCGTCCACGTCCGCCACGAGGGCGATGCGGTGGGCGTCCGGGGTGAAGGCCCGCAGGCCGTCCCGTACGGCCTGGGGGGGCACCCCGAAGGCGCGGGCGAGGGCCGCCGCGGCAAGGGCGTTGGCGATGTTGTGCGGGGCGGGCGGGTTGACGTCGGAGACCTCGGCGAGCTCCTGGGCGTTCTCCTGCCGGTTCTCGACGAAGGCGCGGTCGACCAGGATGCCGTCCACGACGCCGAGTTGGGACGGCGCCGGCGCGGCGAGGGTGAAGCCGATGGCCCGGCAGCCCTCCTCGACGTCCGCCTCGCGCACCAGGTCCTCGGTGGCCTTGTCGGCGACGTTGTAGACGCAGGCGACCCGATTGCCCTCGTAGATACGGCCCTTGTCCTTGGCGTACGCCTCCATGGAGCCGTGCCAGTCGAGGTGGTCGGGGGCGAGGTTGAGGACGGCCGCCGAGTGGGCACGCAGGGAGGGCGCCCAGTGCAGCTGGTAGCTGGAGAGCTCCACGGCGAGGACGTCGTAGTGTTCCTCGCCGAGGACGGCGTCCAGCAGCGAGACGCCGATGTTGCCGACCGCCGCCGTGCGCAGGCCGGCCGCCTTCAGGATCGACGCCAGCATCTGCGTGGTGGTCGTCTTGCCGTTGGTGCCGGTGACGCACAGCCAGGGGGCTGCTTCTCGTCCGTCCAGTCCCCTGAGCCGCCAGGCGAGTTCGACGTCGCCCCAGACCGGCACCCCGGCCCGGTGTGCCGCCGTGAACAGCGGCTTGTCGGGCTTCCAGCCGGGTGCGGTGACGATGAGTTCGGTGCCCTCGGGCAGGGTCGCCCCGTCACCGAGGCGCACGGTGACGCCCAGGGCCCGAAGCTCGGCGGCCTGCTCACGCGCGCGTGCGTCGTCGCCGTCGTTGACGACCGTGACCTTCGCGCCGAGCCCGTGCAGCACCTTGGCCGCCGGGATGCCGGAGACGCCGAGCCCGGCGACGGTGACGTTCTTCCCCTGCCAGTCGGTCACTTGTCTGCTGCCCATCCCGCGTAGAAGAGGCCCAGTCCGACGATCACACAGATGCCCTGGATGATCCAGAAGCGGACCACCACAAGGACCTCGGACCAGCCCTTGAGTTCGAAGTGGTGCTGGAGTGGCGCCATCCGGAAGACGCGCTTGCCGGTGAGCTTGAAGGAGCCGACCTGGATGACCACCGACATGGTGATCAGGACGAACAGGCCGCCGAGGAGGGCGATCAGCAGCTCGGTGCGGGAGCAGATCGCGAGACCCGCGAGCACACCGCCGAGTGCCAGCGAACCGGTGTCGCCCATGAAGATCTTGGCCGGCGACGTGTTCCACCACAGGAAGCCGAGGCAGGCGCCCATCAGCGCGGAGGCGATGACCGCGAGGTCCAACGGGTCGCGCACCTCGTAACAGGCGCTGGGGTTGGTCAGGGTCTCGCCGTTGGCGCAGGACTCCTGGAACTGCCAGACGCCGATGAACGTGTACGCGCCGAAGACGAGGACGGAGGCGCCGGTGGCGAGGCCGTCCAGACCGTCCGTCAGGTTCACGCCGTTGGACATCGCGAGGATCATGAACAGCGCCCAGACCACGAACAGCACGGGGCCGATCGTCCAGCCGAAGTCCGTGATGAACGACAGCTTGGTGGAGGCCGGGGTGTTGCCGCGCGAGTCGGAGAACTGCAGCGAGAGCACCGCGAAGGCGATACCGACGATCAGCTGGCCGGCCATCTTCGCCTTGGCCCGCAGACCCAGCGAACGCCGCTTGACGATCTTGATGTAGTCGTCGAGGAAACCGACCAGGCCCATGCCGCACATCAGGCCCAGCACCAGCAGACCGGAGTAGGTCGGCGGCTTGCCCGTGATCACCTTGGACAGGAAGTACGCGGCGACCGTCGCGAAGATGAAGGCGATACCGCCCATGGTCGGCGTACCGCGCTTGCTGGCGTGCTCGCGCGGGCCGTCGTCGCGGATGTACTGGCCGTAGCCCTTGCGCGCCAGCAGCTTGATCAGCAGCGGCGTACCGACCAGCGTCAGGAAGAGGCCGATCACACCCGCGAACAGGATCTGATTCATCATCGGGCGGCGACCTCACCCTCGGCGCCGGTCGCGAGCAGCGCCTGCGCGACACTCTCGAGGCCGACCGAACGGGACGCCTTCACGAGCACGACGTCCCCCGGGCGCAACTCGCTGCGCAACAGGTCGACCGCCGCCTGTGCGTCGGACACGTGCACCGACTCCTCACCCCACGAACCCTCGTTATATGCGCCCAGTTGCAGCCAGGCGGCTTCCCTGCCCCCGACCGCGACGAGCTTGCCGACATTGAGCCGGACGGCGAGCCGTCCGACCGCGTCGTGCTCGGCGAGCGCCTCGTCCCCGAGCTCGGCCATCTTGCCGAGCACCGCCCAGGTCCGCCGCCCCTTGCCCATGGCCGCCAGCGCGCGCAGAGCGGCTCGCATGGACTCGGGGTTCGCGTTGTAGGCGTCGTTGACGATCGTCACGCCGTCCGGGCGCTCGGTGACCTCCATCCGCCAGCGGGAGAGGGAGCCCGCCTCGGAGAGTGCGGTGGCGATCTCTTCCACGGACATGCCCAGCTCATGGGCGACGGCGGCCGCGGCGAGCGCGTTCGACACGTGGTGCTCACCGTACAGGCGCATGGTCACATCGCTGCACCCGGAGGGTGTGTGAAGGCTGAAGGCGGGCTGTCCGCTGTCCGTGAGTCGCACGTTCTCGGCGCGTACGTCCGCTTCGTCGGACTCTCCGAAAAGGACCACCTTCGCCTGTGTACGGGAGGCCATGGCCCGTACCAACGGGTCGTCGGCGTTAAGGATCGCGGCGCCGCCCTCACTCGCCGGCGGCAGGCTCTCGACGAGCTCACCCTTTGCCTGTGCGATCTGTTCGCGGCCGCCGAACTCGCCGATGTGGGCGGTGCCGACGTTCAGGACGAGGCCGATCTTCGGGGGCGTCAGATCGGTGAGGTAGCGGATGTGGCCGATGCCGCGGGCGCCCATCTCCAGCACGAGGAACTTCGTCTCCTCGGTGGCCGACAGAGCGGTCAGCGGCAGCCCGATCTCGTTGTTGAGAGAGCCGGGTGTGAAGACGGTCGGCGCCTTGCGCCGGAGCACCTGGGCGACGAGGTCCTTGGTGCTGGTCTTGCCGGCCGAGCCGGTGAGCGCGACGAGGGTCGTGCCGAGCTTGTGCACGACGTGCCGCGCGAGGGCGCCGAGCGCCGCCTGGACGTCGTCCACGACGATCGCGGGGACGCCGACGGGCCGCGAGGCCAGTACGGCCGCCGCTCCCGCCTCGACGACCGCGGCCGCGTAGTCGTGGCCGTCCACGCGTTCGCCGACGAAGGCGACGAAGAGGCTGCCGGGCCCCACCTCGCGGGAGTCCCGGACGACCGGTCCGGTGACCTGCACGGACGGATCCGGTATGTCGTGCGTCTGCCCGCCGACGACTGCTGCGATCTCGGCGAGGGAGAGGGCGATCACAAGTTCATCCCTGGGTCTGCTGGATAGCTTCGCGAAGCACCTGGCGGTCGTCGAATGGACGGACGACGCCGGCGATGTCCTGGCCCTGCTCATGGCCCTTGCCCGCGACCAGCACGGTGTCCCCGGCGTGCGCGCGGGCGACGACCGCGGAGATAGCCGCGGCCCGGTCCTCGAACAGGAGGACCTCGCCGCGCTCGTGCGCGGGCACGGACGCCGCGCCCTCGAGCATGGTCGCGAGGATCGCGAGGGGGTCCTCGGAGCGGGGGTTGTCGGAGGTCAGTACGGCGGTGTCGGCGAACCGGGCGACGGCGGCGCCCATCGGGGCGCGCTTGGTGCGGTCCCGGTCACCGCCGCAGCCGAGGACGACGTGGAGCCGGCCCTTGGTGACCTTGCGCAGCGCTTTCAGGACCGACTCGACGGCGTCCGTCTTGTGGGCGTAGTCGACGACCGCGAGGTAGGCCTGTCCGGCGTCCACCCGCTCCAGGCGGCCCGGCACGCCCGGCACGGCGGCGATGCCGTCGGCGGCGGTCTGCGGGGCGATCCCGGCGGCCGCGAGGGAGACGATCGCGGCGAGGGTGTTGGCCACGTTGAAGGAGCCCGGCAGCGGCGACCTGGCCGCGACCCGCACGCCTTCGGGGCCGACGACGGTGAAAGTCGAGTCCATCGGGCCGGTCTCGACGTCCACGGCGCGCCAGTCGGCGTCCGGGTCGCCCTCGGCGGAGAAGGTGACGACGGGGACCTCGGCCTCCTGGACCAGCCGGCGGCCGTACTCGTCGTCGAAGTTGACCACGCCGAGTTTGCTGCGTTTCCGGGTGAACAGCTGCGCCTTGGCCCCGAAGTAGTCCTCCATGTCGGAGTGGAACTCCATGTGCTCCGGGCTGAGGTTGGTGAAGACGGCGATGTCGAAGACGCAACCGTCGACCCGGCCGAGGACCAGGGCATGGCTGGAGACCTCCATGGCGACGGCCTCGACACCGCGCTCGCGCATGACGGCGAACAGGGCCTGGAGGTCGGTGGCTTCGGGAGTGGTGCGCTCGGACTTGATGCGCTCCTCGCCGATGCGCATCTCGACGGTGCCGATGAGCCCGGGGGATCGGACGGACTTCAGGCCGCCCTCGACGAGGTAGGCGGTGGTGGTCTTGCCGGAGGTGCCGGTGATGCCGATCTGCAGCAGACCGCGGCCGGGGTGGCCGTAGATCGTGGCCGCCAGTTCGCCCATCCGTCCGCGCGGGTCGTCGACCACCAGGACCGGCAGCCCGGTCGCGGCGGCGCGCTCGGCGCCGGTGGGGTCGGTCAGGACGGCGACCGCGCCGAGGCCCGCGGCCTGCGTGACGAAGTCGGCGCCGTGCAGGCGGGCGCCCGGGAGGGCGGCGTACAGGTCGCCGGGGCGGACCGCGCGCGAGTCGTGGGTGATGCCCGTGACCTCGGCGGCGCTCTCCGGCTGCTCGGCACCCAGCTGATCGGCGAGCTCCGCGAGGGGTGTGGCGGAGACCTGGGCCGGCCTGGGCGGTCCCGGATATGTCACGGAAGCGCCCTTCTGGGTGGTTTGGGACTGATCAGCGTGTGGCACGGCGGTGAGCGTACCGGGCGCACCGCCCTGCGGGCGAAGCGAGGGCGCGGAGGGCGCCGCGGGCGGTGCCTGGTTCCCGGGGTCGGGAGTGATCATGGTCACGGGTTGGTTCCTGGCTTGTTCGGCGCTGAACAGTGGCGGGCGGGGGTCGGAGGCGGGCGGGGGACGAAGAAGGGGTCGGGCGGTCAGGGCGTGAAGGAGACCGGGAGGTTCGCGGCCTTCGCGCCGGTCGGCGGGACCTGGAGGGTCTTCAGGGCGAACTCCATGACCTGCTTGAAGACGGGACCGCAGATCTGGCCGCCGAAGTAGCTGCCCTTGGTGGCGTTCTGGATGGCGCAGTACACGGTGACCCGGGGGTTGTCGGCGGGCGCGAACCCGGCGAACGACGAGGTGTAGCCCTTGTAGGTGCCGGTGGCCGGATCGACGCGGTTGGCGGTGCCGGTCTTACCCGCGACGCGGTAGCCGGGGATGCGCGCCTTGGCGCCGGTGCCCTGCTCGTCGTCCACGACCGACTCCAGCATCTGGGCGAGGGTCTTCGCCGTCTTCTGGCTGACGACACGGGACTTCGCGGGGGCCTCGGCGGGAGTGAAGCGTCCGTCCGGCCCCTTCGTGCCGCGCACGAGGGTGGGCTCGACGCGGACGCCGCCGTTGGCGATCGTCGAGTACACGGAGGCCGCCTGGAGCGCGCTCAGGGACATGCCCTGGCCGAAAGGGATCGTGTACTGCTGCGAGGTCGACCACGCGGCGGGCGCGGCGAGGATGCCCTTGGTCTCGCCGGGGAAGCCGAGCCCGGTCCGGCTGCCGATGCCGAACTTGCGCAGGTACGAGTAGAGGACCCGGTTGGCCTCGGCCTGCGTCTTGCCGAGCTGGCCGGTGGCCAGGATGGTGCCGATGTTGCTGGACTTGGCGAGCACGCCGTTGAGGGTGAGGGACCAGGTGGCGTGGTCGATGTCGTCCTGGAAGAGCCGGTCGCCGCGGTGCAGCCGGTTGGGCACGGTGACGTGCGTCAGCGGCGTCGCGGCGTTCTCCTCCAGCACGGCGGCCATCGACATGACCTTGGCGGTGGAGCCGGGCTCGTAGACGTCCTGGACGGCGGCGTTGCCCAGGTCCGCCGAGGTGGCCCCCGAGAGGTCGTTGGGGTCGAAGCCCGGCGAGTTGGCCATGGCGAGGATCTCGCCGGTGCGGGCGTCCTGGACGATGACGTAGCCGCGGTCCGCCGCGGACTCCTCCACCTGGTCGGTGATGGCGTTCTGCGCGGCCCACTGGATGTCGCGGTCGATCGTCAGCTCCACGTCGGAGCCGGGCACCGCGGGGGTCTCGGTGGAGCCCGCGGTGGGCACCTGACGGCCGCCGGACTGGGCGTAGCGGATCTTGCCGTCCTGGCCGGCCAGGGTCGTGTTCAGCTGCTGCTCGATACCGCCGCCGCCCTTGCCGTCGGCGTTGACCCAGCCCAGTATCCCGGCGGCGAGCTCACCGTTGGGGTACACGCGCTTGGTGCTGGGAACGGCGAGGACACCCGCGAGGACGTTGACCGTGGAGCTGTCCGTCTCGGCCTTCGTGGCGAGCGCGGACTTCAGGTCCTTGATCTGCTTCCAGACCTGCGGGGTCTGCCGGCCGGCCAGCATCGTGTACCGGGCGGTCGGGTCCTTGGGCCGCAGCTTCTTGACGAGCGCGGACTGGTCCTGGCCGAGGATCGGCGCGAGGAGCGCGGCCGCCTGCTCCGGGCCGTCGTCGACCTTGAGCTGCTTACGGTTGAACATCGTGGGGTCGGCCGTGATGTCGTACGCGTCCTCGCTGGTCGCGAAGGCGATGCCGCCGCGGTCGGTGATCTCGCCGCGCTCGGCGGCCAGCACCCGGCCGATGTACCGGTTCTGCTCGGCCTTGGTGGCGTAGGTGCTCGCGTCGACGGCCTGCACCTGGAGCAGGCGGACCACGAAGGCGACAAGCACCAGGGCGAGCGCGAGGCCCACCATGCGCAGCCGTGGGCGGGGACTGCCGAGCCGGATCACGCGCGGGGGCACGGGGCGGGCGGCGGGGGTGGTCGGACGGCGGGCCGGGCGGGCGCCGGGTCCCGGGCGCCGCCGGGCGGACACGGGGCGGGCGGGCCGGGCGGGGCCGGGCACGCGCCGGCGCGGCGGTTCCCTGTCGGACACTTCCGTCACCTGCCGGGGGTCTCGGGGGTGGCTGCGGTCGGGGCGGGGCTCTGGGCCGAAGGCCCGCTCGGCGTGGATGTCGTGGGGGACGGCGAGGAGACGATCGTCTGGGAGAGCGCCATGGCCTCCGGCGGCCGTACGACGACGGGGGCGTCCTCGGCGGCGGCCGAGGGGACGCCCTTCACGGTGCCGTCGGGGTCCAGGAAGGCCGGGTCTCCGCCGGGGACCATGCCGAGTTCGCGTGCGCGGCGCTGGAGGGCGTCCGGGGCGGAGTAGGAGTCGATGTCCCGCTGGAGCGCCTGCTCCTCGTCGGTGAGGCTCTTGGTGTCCTTCTGGAGGTCGTCCATCTTGAACGAGCCCTCGCTGAGCGCCGAGTTCATCACGAGCAGCCCGATGAGTCCGCCGCCGAGGAGGAGGACGACGAGGAGGACGAACGGGGTGCGGGCCGCCTGCCGCGGGCCGGCCGGGAAGAGCCGCGCGAGCCGGGCGGCTCTTCCCTTCAGTTCGGGTTTCCTGTTCACACGTCCACCCCCAGGTGGAATTCCGGACCCTCGGCTCACGCCCGTCATTCGATGGACTCCCTGATCCGCTCGGCCCCGCGCAGTCGCGCCGGGGCGGCGCGCCGGTTCTCGGCGATCTCTTCCTCGGTGGGAAGTTCGGCACCGCGGGTGAGCAGCTTGAGCCGGGGCTGGTAGCGCTCGGGGACGACCGGCAGCCCGGGCGGCGCGGTGTTGGCGGCGCCGGCCGCGAACACCTGCTTGACCAGCCGGTCTTCGAGCGAGTGGTACGACAGGACGGCGATCCGCCCGCCCACGTCGAGCGCCTTCACGGCGGCCGGGATCGCCCGCTCCAGGACGGAGAGTTCGCCGTTGACCTCGATGCGCAGCGCCTGGAAGGTGCGCTTGGCGGGGTTGCCGCCGGTGCGCTTGGCGGCCTGCGGCAGCGCGTTGCGGATCAGTTCGACGAGCCGCGCGCTGTTGGTGAACGGCTCCTTGTCGCGCTCGCGCACGATCGCGGAGACGATCCGCTTGGCCTGCTTCTCCTCGCCGTACGCCCGCAGGATCCTGACGAGTTCGCCGGGCGGGTAGGTGTTGAGGACCTCGGCGGCGCTGATGCCGGTCGTCTGGTCCATGCGCATGTCGAGCGGTGCGTCCTGGGCGTAGGCGAAGCCGCGGTCGGCCTCGTCGAGTTGCATGGAGGAGACGCCGAGGTCGAACAGGACGCCCTGCACGCGCGCGATGCCGAGCCGGTCGAGTACGTCGGGGAGTTCGTCGTAGACCGCGTGCACGAGGGTGGCGCGCTCGCCGAAGGGGGCGAGTCGCTCACCGGACAGGCGCAGGGCCTCCTTGTCACGGTCGAGGGCGACGAGGTGCGCCTCCGGGAACTGCGTCAGCAGGGCCTCGCTGTGCCCGCCGAGACCGAGCGTGCAGTCCACGACGACCGCTTCGGGCCGCTGGAGGGCGGGGGCCAACAGGTCCAGGCACCGCTGGAGCATCACCGGGACGTGTCGACTCTGGCTCAAGGGGCCCTCTCAGATCCGGCGGGTCATTACGCATCGCCGGGTCCCCGCCCCCTCATGAAGGGAAGGCCTGCCGGCGCCGCGGGGAGATCTCCGGCAGCCTGGCCGGGGTCTCACGGGATTCAGTCCAGCAGGGAGATCGTCGCCTCCCGCTTCGCGTCACTTTAGTCCACGGTGTCTCGCGGTCAATCAACCGGCCTGTGCGGCGCGGCCACTGCGGGTCACTCCTCCCCACAGTCTTGTGGCTTACCTCACAAAGAGGACGTGATGACGCTCTTTTTCCCTTCTCACAGCAGGACCGGGACGTGCGTGACCAGTACCGTCATAGGTATGACGACTTCTGCATCGGTTCCCGCAGGGCCCCAAGACGCCATAACCGAGGGCACCGTCACGGACCACCTCGTCGAGGCGAACGAACAGTACGCCGCCGCGTTCTCCGACCCCGGGATGGACGCCCGGCCCGTCCTGCACGTCGCGGTCGTGGCCTGCATGGACGCCCGACTCGACCTGCACGCCGCCCTCGGACTGGAGCTGGGCGACTGCCACACCATCCGCAACGCGGGCGGGGTGGTCACCGACGACGTGATCCGCTCCCTCACCATCAGCCAGCGAGCGCTCGGCACCCGCAGCGTGGTCCTCATCCACCACACCGGCTGCGGCCTGGAATCCCTCACCGAGGAGTTCCGGCACGAGCTGGAGATGGAGGTCGGCCAGCGTCCCGCCTGGGCCGTGGAAGCCTTCCGGGACGTCGACCAGGACGTCCGGCAGTCGATGCAGCGGGTGCGCACCTCGCCGTTCCTGGTGCACACCGACGACGTGCGCGGCTTCGTGTTCGACGTCAAGACGGGCCTGCTCCGCGAGATCGACCCCTCGTAAATTGCTGTCCTCACCCTGTTGATTTCCGCCCCTCGGACGCCCAATCAGTCATAACACCGACATATCGCGGACAGTTGTCCACAGGCGAGTGACACGAATCGGTAACGGCAGCAAGAATGCGGGTGTGACGCCACGCTGAGCAGTTTGCGAACGGCGTCCGTGATTCGGGGTGGGCCGGTTTGCCGCACAGAGCGTCGGCCCGGAGAAAGTTTTGGGCCGAGGAGGGCCGGGTGACGACCTATGACGAGCGAGCGAGCCTCACAGATCTGACCGCCACTGTGGAGCGTGTCCGCAGTTCGGTGGAGGGAGTGATCGAGGGCAAGCCCGAGGTCGTACGGCTTTCGCTGACCGTGCTCCTCGCCGAGGGGCATCTGTTGATCGAGGACGTTCCGGGCGTCGGCAAGACGATGCTCGCCAAGGCGCTGGCGAAGTCCATCGACTGCTCGGTGCGCCGTATCCAGTTCACGCCCGACCTGCTGCCCTCGGACATCACCGGTGTGTCCATCTGGGATCAGCAGCGCCGGGACTTCGAGTTCAAGCCGGGCGCGATCTTCTCGCAGATCGTGATCGGCGACGAGATCAACCGCGCCTCGCCCAAGACGCAGTCGGCGCTCCTTGAGTCGCTGGAGGAGCGCCAGGTCACCATCGACGGGACGACGTACGAGCTGCCCAGCCCGTTCATGGTGGTGGCCACGCAGAACCCGGTCGAGATGGAGGGCACCTATCCGCTGCCCGAGGCGCAGCGCGACCGCTTCATGGCGCGCGTCTCGATCGGCTACCCGAGCCCCGAGGCCGAGCTGCAGATGCTCGACGTGCACGGCGGGGTCAGCCCCCTGGACGACCTCCAGCCGGTCGCGCACGCGCACGAGATCGTGAAGCTGATCGACGCGGTCCGCGGTGTCCACGTCGCCGACTCGGTCCGCCGCTACGCGGTCGACCTGGTCACCGCCACGCGCACCCACCCCGACCTCAGACTCGGCGCCTCCCCGCGGGCAACGTTGCATCTGGTGCGCGCGGCCAAGGCGACCGCCGCCCTCAGCGGCCGGGACTACGCGCTGCCGGACGACGTCCAGAACCTCGCCGTGGCCGTCCTGGCCCACCGTCTGCTGCCCACCGCTCAGGCCCAGCTGAACCGCCGCACGGCGGAGCAGGTCGTCGAGGACATCATCCAGCGCACCCCGGTGCCGGCCACCCCCCAGCAGCACGGGTACGGGCTGGGCCGCGGCACACAGGCGTATGGCCAGCAGCAGCCGCGGAGGCTGTGATGACCCCCGGGGGGACCGGGCAGCCGTCGACCGGCCGCGGCGAGGGCGAGAAGGGCGGCGCGCGCACGGCCCTGGCCGGTCTGACCACCCGCGGCCGGTCCTTCCTGGCCGCCGGCATCGCGGCCGCGATCTGCGCCTACGTGCTCGGACAGCCCGACCTGCTGCGGGTCGGTCTGCTGCTGGCCGCCCTGCCGCTGATCTGCGCGGCCGTCGTCTACCGCACCCGATACCGGGTGGCCGGCAGCCGCCGGCTCTCCCCCGCGCGCGTGCCCGCGGGCAGCGAGGCCCGCGTCCATCTGCGGATGGACAACGTCTCACGGCTGCCCACCGGCCTGCTGATGCTCCAGGACCGGGTGCCGTACGTGCTCGGCCCGCGCCCCCGCTTCGTCCTGGACCGGGTGGAGGCGGGCGGCCGCCGCGAGGTGTCCTACCGGGTCCGCTCCGACCTGCGTGGCCGCTACCCGCTGGGCCCTCTCCAACTGCGCCTGAACGACCCGTTCGGCATGTGCGAACTGACCCGCTCCTTCTCGACGTACGACACGCTGACGGTGATCCCGCGCGTCGAGGCGCTGTCGCCGGTCCGGCTGACCGGCGAGGCCAAGGGGTACGGCGACGGGCGGCAGCGCTCGCTGGCACTGGCCGGCGAGGACGACGTGATCCCGCGCGGCTACCGCCACGGCGACGACCTGCGCCGCGTGCACTGGCGCCTCACCGCGCGCTACGGCGAGCTGATGGTGCGCCGCGAGGAACAGCCCCAGCGCTCCCGCTGCACGGTGCTCCTGGACACCCGGGGCCTGGCCTACCAGGGCGCGGGCCCTGACTCGGCGTTCGAGTGGGCGGTCTCGGGCGCCGCGTCCGTTCTGGTGCACATGCTGGAACGGGGCTTCTCCGTACGGCTGCTGACGGACACGGGCAACTCCGTGCCCGGAGAGGGCGCCGACGGGTTCGCCGGGGCGAACCAGGAGTCGGCGGACGCGGCCGGGCTGATGATGGACACCCTCGCCGTGGTCGACCACTCCGACGGCACGGGCCTGTCCCGGGCGTACGACGTGCTGCGCGGCGGCAACGAGGGACTGCTGGTGGCCTTCCTCGGCGATCTCGACGAGGAGCAGGCGGCGGTGGCCGCGAAGATGCGCCAGCGCAGTGGAGGCGCGGTCGCCTTCCTCCTGGACGGCGACAACTGGGTGCGTGAACCGAACGGCGGGCCCGATCCGATGAACAGGCAGGAGGAGCGGCTGCGGATGCTGCGGGAGGCGGGCTGGACGGCCCTGAGCGTGCCGCGGGGCGCTTCGCTGAACGAGCTGTGGCGTCAGGCGGACCGCGACCGGGCGGGCGTGACGACGGCGAGCGCGGCGAGCAACGGGGAGGGAAGAGCATGAGTGGGCGGGCTCGACTGACGCTGTGCTCCGCGGCGGCGACGCTGTTGGCCTCGTGCGCCCTGCTGCCCCTGGTGGAACCGGCGACGTGGCTCCTCCAGGCGGCGTTCCTGCTGGCGATCCAGTCCGGGGTGGGCGCGGCGACCCGCCGGGTGCCACTGGCCCGGCCGCTGACCGTGGCCGTCCAGGCCCTGGTCACGCTGGTGCTGCTGACCCTGGTCTTCGCCCGGGAGCACGCCCTCGCCGGTCTGATCCCCGGCCCGGAGGCCTTCCGGCACTTCGGCGACCTGCTCCAGGCGGGCGCCGACGACGTGGGGCGGTATGCGATCCCGGCCCCGCTGTCCGACGGCATCCGGCTGATGGTGATCGGCGGGGTGCTGGTCATCGGCCTGGCGGTGGACACCCTCGCGGTGACGTTCCGCAACGCGGCCCCGGCCGGACTGCCGCTGCTGGCGCTGTACTCGGTGGCCGCGGGCCTGTCCGAGGGGGCGGCCGACTGGCTGTGGTTCCTGGTCGCCGCCGCCGGCTATCTGATGCTGCTGCTCGCCGAGAGCCGGGAACGGCTCTCGCAGTGGGGCCGGGTGTTCGGCGGGGCCCCGCGCAACGTGGGCGGGCAACCCGGTCCGGTGGCCCCGGTGCGCACCGGCCGGCGCATCGGCATGGCCGCGCTGGGCGTCGCCCTCGTGGTACCGCTGCTGCCGCTGCCTGCGATACAGGGCGGCCTGCTGGACGGGGCGGGCACCGGCGTGGGCGCGGGCAACGGCAGCGGGGGCACGATCTCCGCGGTGAACCCGCTGGTGTCGCTGCGCGACAGCCTGAACGTGGACGACGACCGCACGGTCCTGACCCTGCGCACCAACACCAGCAACACCTCGGACCTGTACCTGCGGATCGTGTCCCTGGACGACTTCGACGGCACCACGTGGAAGCCGGCGAAGCGCCACATCGTCACCGTGCCGGACGAGTTCCCCACGCCCACCGGCCTGGGCCCCGACGTCAAGCGCGCGGAGGTCACGACCCGGATCGCGGCCGCCGCCGGCTACGCGCAGGACTGGCTGCCGATGCCGTATCCGCCCAGCGGCGTGCAGATCAAGGGCAACTGGCGTTACGAGCCGGTCGGCATGACCCTCGTCGGCGACCACGGCCAGAACACCAGCGGCAAGACGTACCAGGTGACGAGCCTCGACGTGCAGCCGACGGCGGAGCAGCTGGCCTCGGCTCCCGAGGCGCCGAGCTCGGTGCGCAAGGACTACACCAAGGTCCCGGACTCCCTGCCGACAGTGGTGTCGGAGCGGGCCCGTGAGATCACCAAGGGCGCCACCAGCGACTACGAGAAGGCGGTCAAGCTCCAGGACTACTTCGCGGTGACGGGCGGCTTCGAGTACGACACCCAGGTAGAGGTCGGCAGCGGCCCGGGCGCGATCGCCCGCTTCCTGCGGGACAAGCAGGGTTTCTGCGTGCACTTCTCGTTCGCGATGGCCGCGATGGCCCGCACGCTGGGCATACCGGCGCGGGTCGCGGTGGGCTTCGCGCCGGGTTCCCCGCAGGCGGACGGTTCGGTGGCGGTGAGCCTGAAGGACGCGCACGCCTGGCCGGAGCTGTACTTCGAGGGCGTGGGCTGGACCCGCTTCGAGCCGACCCCGACCCGCGGCACGACGCCCACGTACACGCTGCCGGACACCCCGGGCGAAGCCGTCCCCGACCTGCCGCAGGCGTCGCGCTCGGCGAACGCGGTGCCGTCGGCCGAGCCCTCGGCGAGCACCAGCTGCTCGGTTCAGGACAAGAAGCTCGAGGGCTGCGCGGGCGCGCTGCCGGTCAACCAGACGGGACAGGGCGGCGGCGGTACCCCGTGGTACGAGATCGCCGGCTGGACGCTGCTGGGGGGCGCGGGCCTCGCCCTGCCCCTGCTGCCGATGCTGTGGCGGCTGAGACGGCGTTCGGTGCGGCTGGCGTCCGCCCAGCACTCCGCGTCCGCGGCGTCCGGGGCACCCCCGGGCCGGCGCAAGGACGGCGGCGACGGCCGGCAGGCGGACGACGCCGGTCCCGCGGTGCTGCTGGACGTGCCGCCGCAGGAAGCCGGTGAGGCGGCCGTCGGGCATGTGCTGGCGGTGTGGCGCGAGCTCACCGACACGGCCTGGGACTACGGCATCGAGCCGGACGAGGCGCTGACCCCGCGGCGCGCGGCGGCGCGGATCGTCCGGATCGGCGAGCTGGACGAGACGGTGAGCCGTGCGGTGCACCGGGTCGCGGGCGCCGTGGAACAGGTGCTGTACGCCCCGGAGCCGAGGGCGGAGGCCGGTCTGGCCGACGAGGTCCGCACGGTCCGGGCGGCCCTGCGGGAGAAGGTCGGCTGGACCACGCGGGTGCGTGCCGTCGTGGCGCCGCGTTCGGCCATCCGCGCGGTCTGGGACCTCACCGACCGCTGGACGGGCCTCAAGGCGTCCTGGACGGCCCGTCTGACGGCTCTGGTACGCCGACCGTCCGGCCAGCAGAGCGGCTGAGGCAGAACGGCCGGCCCCGAAGAGCGGCCGGCGAAGAGCGGCGGTAACAGCACACACGTGAGGGGGCGACCACCCGGCCGGGTGGTCGCCCCCTCAACGCTGTTGGTACTGGGGCGGTGTCAGTGGCCGCCCTGCTCGTCACGGCGGCGCTGCCAGCGCTGCTCGATCCGGTCCATCATCGAGCGCTTCTGCCGAGTCTGGCCGCGGGTGTGCGGGGCGCCCGGGGCGCCTGCCGCGGCTTGCTCGCCCGGCTTGGGTGCCTTGCGCCAGCCGGTCACGGCGAGCACCGCGCAGCCCAGCATGACGAGGAACCCCACCACGCTCAGCCAGACCTGTTTGGCGACCATACCGGCCATGAGGAGCGCGATTCCCACGAGGAAGCCAGCGACCGCCTGGTAGACCCGCCGCCGGGTGTACGTACGCAGCCCGCTTCCCTCGAGCGCCGACGCGAACTTGGGATCTTCGGCGTACAGCGCTCGCTCCATCTGCTCGAGCATGCGCTGCTCGTGCTCCGAGAGCGGCACGGAGTCCTCCTCATCGTGCAGTCGCCGGGGCGACCCGGGGGGTCCCTTCAGGATAGGCAGGGAATCGCCCCCGTGAAACCCGCCCCTCTACGCCAATTGGCCAACCGGAGCCCGCCATGGACGTCCCGGCCCGCTGAGGTTTCCATTCCCCGGCGGCCGACCCGTCATGCCGGGCGGTCTCCCTCGATCATACGGCGCACAGCGCCCGAACGGGGGGCCTGTGGCGTACTCCATGCGCAGCCAAGGCCCTGATCAGGGGTGCGCCCCAGGAGGCGCTCAGGTCCCTTCTGTCCCCCGCGTCTCCCCGAGGACGTGAAGCTGGGTGGCCACGGAGTGGAAGGCGGGGAGTTCGGCAGCGGCCTCCTCCAGCTTCAGCAGGGCCTCCAGGGCGCCCGGCTCGGTGTCCACGAGCACGCCGGGGACGAGGTCGGCGAAGACCCGCACGCCGTGTACGGCGCCGACCCGAAGGCCCGCTCCCTCGACCAGTTCGGTGAGCTGCTCGGCGGTGAAGCGACGCGGCACGGGGTCGCCCGCGCCCCAGCGCCCGTCGGGGCTGGTGAGTGCCTGCCGGGCCTCCTTGAAGTGGCCGGCGAGGGCCCTCGCGAGCACGGCTCCGCCGAGGCCGGCGGCGAGGAGGCTGAGGACGCCCTCGGAGCGCAGGGCGGCCACCGCGTTGCGGACGCCCTCGGCCGGGTCGTCGACGTACTCCAGGACGCCGTGGCACAGGACGGCGTCGTAGCCGCCGCGCTCGACCACGTCGAAGAGGCCGTGGGCGTCGCCCTGGACGCCCTGCACGCGGTCGGCGACGCCGGCCTCGGCGGTGCGGCGCTCCAGGGCGAACAGCGCGTTGGGGCTGGGGTCGACCACGGTGACCCGGTGCCCGAGGAGGGCGACGGGTACCGCGAAGTTGCCGCTGCCGCCGCCGGTGTCCAGGACGTCCAGCGACTCACGGCCGGTCGCCTTGACCCGGCGTTCGAGGGCGTCCTGGAGGACCTCCCAGACCACGGCGGTACGGAGGGAGGCGCGGGGCCGGGAGGGGGCGGAGCGCTGCGACGTCGGCTGAGGACTGTGGTGGGAGACGGGCGGGCGCATCGGGTCCGACACGGCAGTTGACTCCTCGGCGCGGCACCGCCTCTTGCGCGGCGGAGCGAACGGGCTGCCTCCCCCGGCACCGGCCCGGGGTGCGGGCGGGCCGTGGGAAGGCTTCAGGCGTCTTCCACCCTATTGCCTCCGGCGCCTTGCCGGTCACGGTGGCGCGGCACGGCGACAGGGCACGTCGGCCCGGCTGCGGCCCTGCGTGTGGCAGGGCACCTCAGCCCGCGTCCGGCAGGTCGCGCTCCGCGCCGGAACCGCCCGGGTCGCTCCCCTCCTGGCGTGGCTGCGGCAGGATCGGCTGGAGCACCAGCATGCGTTCGACGAGGCGGAGGAACATCGCCACGTCGCGGATCAGGTCGTCGGCGTCCCGGCGCCCGGCCGCGCCCTGGATGCCCGCCTCGGCCCGGGCGCGGCGCCGGGCCCCGGAGGCGAACAGCGCGCTCCACTCGGCGAGTTCGGGCGCTATCTCCGGGAGCACTTCCCAGGCGCTGCGGATGCGGGCCCGGCGACGGGGGGAGGGTTCCGGGCGGCCCCGGGCGGCGAGCACGGCCGCCGCGGTGCGCAGGGCCGCGAGGTGGGCCGTGGCGTAGCGCTCGTTGGGGGTTTCGAGGAGGGCCGCCTCATCCAGCCCGGCGCGGGCCTGGGCCAGCAGATCGAGGGCGGCGGGCGGGGCCGTGGTGCGGCGCAGCACGGGGTGCACGTCGCTCGCCGGGCCGGTCAGTGAGGGGGCAGGGCCGGTGGCGCGGCGCCGGTTTGCGGCGGCTGCGTGGTGGTGGGCCATGACGAACCTCCTGTCGTCTGTGTGACGGCACCTCCTCATACGGTGGTGCCGTATGTGCCCATCGTGCGGTATGCCACTGACAATCCGTTCTGAACTGGGCTTTTGCTTCGATCGAAGGTTCGGGCTAGTTTTTGCACTGACCAGTCAGTTCAAATTGGCGATACCAGGGGGAACCTGTGGACGGAGTCGGTGTCACAGCCGACGGCTTCGGGCTCCGAGGCCCTCGCGGATGGGCTTTCCGAGGCATCGGTGTCGACGCGGAGCCGGGCTCGCTGCTCGCGATCGAGGGACCCTCCGGCTCCGGCCGGACGAGCCTGCTGCTCGCCCTCACCGGACGGATGAAGGCCACCGAGGGGACGGCGACCGTGGGCGGGGCACGGCTGCCGAAGCAGCTCGCGGCCGTGCGTCGCGTCGCCGCGCTCGCGCACGTCGCCGGGGTGACCGACCTCGACCCGGCCCTGACCGTCGGGGAGCACCTGCACGAACGGGCCCTGCTGCAACGTCGGTTCGGCGGCTCCGTACGAGAGCTGTTGCGCCCGCGCGCGGAGCGGGCCACGGAGTCGGGGCGGCGGATCGACTCCGCGCTCGCCGCCGCCGGGCTCGACCCCGAGACCCTGCCCAAGGGCTCGCGGACCGCCGTCCGCGATCTGGAGCGTCTCGAAGCCCTGCGGCTGTCCCTGGCGCTGGCGCTCATCGGACGTCCCGGGCTGCTCGGCGTCGACGACATCGACCTGAAGCTGACGGACGCCGAGCGGGAGGAGGTCTGGGCCCTGCTCAGGTCCCTCGCCGAGGCCGGGACGACTGTCCTCGCGGTGTGCGGCGAGGCCCCCGAGGGCACCGTCACGGTCGCCACGCGCGCGGACACCGTCACGCCCGCCCGGGAGACCACCACCGAGACCACCACGTCCGCGGAGACCGAACGGGACGGGTCCACCGGGACCGAGCAGGAAACCGAGCAGGAAGAGGAGGCCGCGGATGCGCTCGCCGAAACTGGCCGCGCTTGAGCTCCGGCGCTTCGGCCGGGGCAGACTCCCCCGGGCCGCGCTCGTCGCGCTCCTGCTGCTGCCGCTGCTGTACGGCGCGCTGTACCTGTGGTCGTTCTGGGACCCGTACGGCAGGCTCGACCGGATCCCCGTCGCGCTCGTGAACGACGACAAGGGGGCGACCGCCGACGGGAAGAAGATCAGCGCCGGGGACGACATCACGAAGGGCCTGCGCGACAGCGAGGTCTTCGACTGGCACGAGGTGAGTGCCGCCGAGGCACGCGCGGGCGTGGAGGACGGCAGGTACTACCTGTCGCTGACCATGCCGGCCGACTTCAGCCGGCGTATCGCCTCCAGTGCGGGCGACTCCCCCGAGACGAGCGCCCTTCAGGTGCGCACGAACGACGCGAACAACTACATCGTCGGGCAGATCTCGCGGACGGTCTTCAGCGAGGTGCGCACGGCCGCGTCCACGAAGACCTCGCGCTCCTTCCTGGACAAGATCTTCGTGTCCTTCTCCGACATCCACGGCGCGACCGCGAAGGCCGCCGACGGGGCCGACGACCTCAAGGGCGGCATCGGGAAGGCCGAGGCGGGCTCCAAGGACCTCGCCGACGGGCTGAGCGACGCCAAGGACGGCAGCGGCAAGCTGGCGAAGGGCCTGAAGAAGCTCGACAAGGGCGCCGACAACCTCCAGGACGGGTCGCAGAAGGTCGCGGACGGCACACAGACGCTCGCCGACAAGGTCAACGGGGTCGCCGACGCGGTGGGGCCCTTCCTGAAGGACAACGAGAAGACCATCGGGGACACCGCCCAGCTGGTCGCCGACTCCGCCAAGGTGATCGGCGACAACCTGGAGACCCTGGTGAAGGCGGCGCCGACCGCCGCCGAGGGCGCCCACACGGCCTCGGACACGCTCGCCGCCGTCCACAAGGCCCGCTGTGAGACGCAGCTGCTGCCGGACCCCGCCTGCGCCGACCTGGAGAAGGCCAAGGACGCGGCCGCCGACGTGGCGAAGGTCGCCGACGACCTCAACACGCTGATCGCCGACCAGGACGGCGACCTGAAGACGCTCCGCACGAACCTCGCCGCCCTCCAGACGCAGGCGCAGTCGCTCGCCGACAGCGCCCCGCACCTCTCCGAGGACCTCGACGACGCCGTGTCCAAGGTCAACGCGCTGAACACGGGCGCCGCGAAGGTCGCCAAGGGCGCCAAGAAGCTGAACACCGGGCTCGGCACGGCCAAGACGGGATCGGTCGACCTGGACGAGGGCGTCGGCAAGCTGGAGACGGGCGCCCAGGACCTCAACGGCGGCATGTTCAAGCTCTCCGACGGTTCCGGGAAGCTCGCCGACGGCCTGCACGACGGCGCCGAGCAGATCCCCGACTACGACGAGCGGCAGCGCGACGCGCGTACCGCCGTCATGGCGGACCCCGTGCGACTCGCCTCCCAGGATCTGCACAAGGCGGCCAACTACGGCACCGGCTTCGCCCCGTACTTCATCCCGCTGTCGCTGTGGGTGGGCGCGATGGTGGCGTACATGCTGATCGCGCCGATGAACCGGCGCGCACTCGCCGCGGGCGCCTCGGCCTGGCGCATCGCGCTGGCGGGCTGGCTGCCGGTGGTCGCGGTCGGGGTGCTCCAGACGGCGGCGCTGATGGCCGTGCTGCACTGGGCGATCGGCCTGGAGATGGCGCGTGCGGCCGGCACCGTGGGCTTCCTGTTCCTCGTGACGGCGTGCTTCGCGGCTCTCGTGCAGTGGCTCAACGCGCGCTTCGGAGCGGCGGGCCGGATCCTCGTACTCGCCCTGCTGATGCTGCAGTTGACGTCGGCGGGCGGCACGTACCCGGTGCAGACCAGCCCCGGCTTCTTCAACGCGATCCACCCCTACCTGCCGATGAGTTACGTCGTCGAGGCCCTCAGGAGGCTCATCACGGGCGGTGGCCTGGAACCGGTGTGGCACGCGTGCGTGGTGCTCGTCGCCTTCACCGCGGGCGCCCTCGCGCTGACGGCTCTGTCGGCGCGCCGCCGCCAGGTGTGGACGCTGGACCGGCTGCACCCGGAGCTGAGCCTGTGAGGATCCGGCGTCCGGCGGCCCGGGTTCCTGTGACAATCGGGACCATGGAAAGCAGCACCACCCCGGGCGGCCGCACCCGCCGCGAGACCACCCGGCAGAAGCTCTACGAGGCGGCCGTCACACTCATCGCCGAGCAGGGCTTCTCCGCGACCACGGTGGACGAGATCGCCGAACGGGCCGGCGTCGCGAAGGGCACGGTCTACTACAACTTCGCGAGCAAGTCGGTCCTCTTCGAGGAACTGCTGAGGCACGGCGTGGGCCTCCTCACCGCCTCGCTGCGGGAGGCCGCCGAGCGCACCGTGCGGGAGGGCGGCAGCAAGGTCGACGCGCTGGACGCGATGGTCCGCGCGGGCCTCGTCTTCATCAACCGCTACCCGTCCTTCACCCAGCTCTACGTGGCCGAGCTGTGGCGCACCAACCGGGCCTGGCAGTCCACCCTCATGGTGGTCCGCCAGGAGGCGGTGGCCGTCGTGGAGGGGGTGCTGCGCGAGGGTGTCGACAACGGTGAGTTCAGCGACGAGATCGACGTACAGCTGACGGCGGCCGCGCTGGTCGGCATGGTGCTGGTGGCCGCCCTGGACTGGCAGGCCTTCCAGCCGGAGCGGTCCCTGGACGATGTCCACTCGGCGCTGTCGCGGCTGCTCCAAGGGCGGGTGAGCGGTCACCGCTGACCGAGGCCCCAGGCGCGCGTGCAGACGTAGGGGCCGCACGCGCGCGTGCACACGAAAGCGCCGGTCCGTGGTGGCCACGTCCCCCGTGGGCCGCCTCGAACCGGCGCTTCCTCGTGCTCCCCCGTTTCCCCCGTTACCTCCCCCGTCGAACCCCCGTTCGGTCTTCCCCCGGGGTACCCCCCGTGCCTCGCTCCCGCCGAACTGGCCGGCGGAAGGAGCGGATCGAGGGCCGCTCCGTTCCGGCGCCCCGTGTCGCCGGTGCCGGAGCCGCGCCCCTTCTCCGTGCCTCCACTCTCCCGTTCGCGCAGGTCGGCTCCCATCCGCGCGCGTACTCAACTCACCCCCTAGGTACGCGTACTCAGGCCTGCGCACTCACCCCCAGGACGCCGCACTGCCGACTGGTTACTATCGCGTCCGTGTCCGTACTCCCCTTGGTCTTCACGAGCGGCTGGGCCAGCGGCGTCAACGCCTACGCGGTGGTGCTGCTCCTCGGCGTCTTCGGCGCGACCGGCCTGAGCGACGACGTACCTCAGACGCTGCAACGCCCCGAGGTGCTCGTCGCCGCGGGCGTGCTGTTCCTGTGCGAGGCGGTCGCCGACAAGATTCCCTACGTCGACTCGGCCTGGGACTCGGTGCACACGGTGGTCCGGCCGCTGGCCGGGGCCTGGGTGGGCGCGCTGCTCGCCGGGCAGAGCGGTTCGCTCTCGGACGTGGCGGCGGGGTTGCTGGGCGGTTCGACGGCGCTGGCCAGCCACACCGTCAAGGCGGGCACCCGGATGGCGGTCAACGCCTCGCCGGAGCCGTTCAGCAACGTGATCGTCAGCCTGGCCGAGGATCTCGGGGTCGGCGGGCTCGTGACGTTCGCGATGTTCCACCCGGGCGCGGCGGCGATCATCGCGGGCGTTCTGCTGCTGGCCGGACTGACGGTCCTGTTCTTCCTCGTCTCACGGATCCGCCGCTTCCTGCGGCGCAGGGCGCAGCGGCGGGAGGAACGCCGCCTGACGGGGCGGACAGAATCCTCTCCCTGGTGAGAGCGGGCTGGTCACGGGCCCGCGACGGCACTGTCGGTGGCGGCCGATAAAGTCGCGGGCATGGGACGGATTGCGGTGATCGGCGCCGGGATGGGCGCGCTGGCGGCGGCCGCCCGGCTGGCCGTGGCGGGCCACCGGGTGACGGTGTACGAGCGGACGGAGACGTACGGCGGAGCGGTGCGCCGCTTCGAGCGGGACGGATTCGGCTTCGACACCGGCCCGGGCCTGCTCCCGCTCCCCGCCGTCTACCGCGACCTGTTCGTCAAGACCGGCAAGGAGCCGCTGGAGGCCTGTGTCGAGCTGGTCCAGGTCGACCCGTGCGCACGGCACGTGTTCGCGGACGGCACCGAGGTGTCCCTGCCGAACGCCTCACGCGCGGGGGTCGTCTCGGCGCTGGACGATGCGCTGGGGGCGCGGGCAGGGCAGCGCTGGGGCGACTTCCTGGTCCGGGCCCGGGAGGCCTGGGACCGCACCCGTCGCCCGCTCCTGGAGGAGCCCCTGTGGCCGAACTGGTCGGTGCTGGCCGACCGCGAGCCCTATCCGGCGGTCCCCCACAAGCGGCTGCTGCGCACCCGGCAGGCTGGCACCCTCGCCGAGGTCGGCGCCTGGGAGCTGCGCGATCCCCGGCTCGCCGCGCTGCTCGAGGGTCACGCGCTCGCGTACGGCCTGGATCCACGGGTCGCCCCGGCGAGCGCGGCGGTCCTGCCGTACATGGAGCACGCCTTCGGCACGTGGTACGTGCGCGGGGGGATGCGGGAGCTGGCCCGCGCGGTGTACGAACGGTGTCTGGCGCGCCGGGTCGAGTTCGTGTTCGACGCCGAGGTCGCCCGGGTCCTGGAGAAAGACGGCCGCGCGGCGGGCGTGGAGCTGGCTGGGGGCACCTCCCAGGCTTTCGGCTCTGGGGGAGGGACGGTGGCGGAGGCGGACTTCGTGGTCGCCCCCGGCAGCGTCGAGGGTCTGCCCGCGCGCGCGGACGGCGAAGTCACCCGCCAGCAGGGTCTGCCCAGTCGGCTGACCGTGCTGCTCGCGCTGCGCGGCGCCCGGCCCGACGGGACCGCGCACCGGACGGTGGTGCACACCGCGGACCGCGAGGGCGAGTTGGACAGCCTGTTCGGCACCGTGCCGTCGGTGCCCGCGCGGCCGACGGTGACGGTCCTGCGGCCCGACGACCCCGGGCTGGTCCCGGACGGCGACCGCGAGGCGGTCACGCTCAGTGCCGTGGTCCCTGCCGGGGCGGAGATACACGACGAGCACGTGGACGCGCTGGTCGCCGTCGCCGAGCGTGCCGTCCCCGGTCTGCGGGACCGCGTCCTGTGGCGGGAGGTGCGCACGCCCGCCGACATCGCGCGGGAGACCGGCGCGGCGGGCGGGGCCGTTCCGGCGCCGGCGCTGGCCGGGGTCGGGGGGCGACTGCTGCATCCCGCCAACTCCACGGGCCTGCAAGGCCTGTTCACCGTCGGCGGCTGGTCGCACCCGGGCGGCGGGCTTCCGCACGCGGGCATGTCGGGCGCGCTGGTGTCCGGCCTGATCGTGGAAGGACCGGAGTTCCGGGGCTCGCAGTGAGCCCCCGGTGGAACGTCGGGCGGGAGGCGTCCCGGGGGAACGCGTCCGTCAGAACCGATACCGCTCGTCAGAAGCGATACTGGTCGTCGAAGCCGTTCCCCTGGCCCTGCCCCTGCTGCTGTCCGTCGCCCTGGTACGGGTACTGCTGGTGCTCGGGCGGGAGTTCGCCGCCGAGCGGGTCGTCGGTGTTGCGCTGCTGCGGGACCCAGACGCCGCCGGGCGGGGTCTCCCCGTAGCCGCCGTTGCCGTACTGGTCCTGGCCGTAGCCCTGTTGCCCGTACTGCTGCTGGCCGTAGTCGGCGTCGTAGGAGCCGCCGCCGTAGGTCTGGGTGCCGATGTACGGGTCGGAATAGGCGGCGTACTGCTGCTCGCCGGTGGCGTCGTAGCCGTACTGCTGCTGGTGGTACCCGGCGTACGTGTCGTATCCGTAGTTCTGGTCCGCGCCCTGGGCGGCCGCCGCGTACTGGTCCTGGGGCTGGGCCTGGCCGTTCGCGGCGGCGTACGCGGCGTCGCTGTATATGCCGTAGGAGCCGGTCTCGTCGGGCAGGGGCTGCGGCTCGTAGACGGAGGTGGTCTCGGCGGCCGTCGGGTCGGCGCCGCGGGCCGCGGGCGTGAAGACGTCGTCGCGGTCGTAGTCGTCGTCGCCGAACGTGTTCCCGTCGCCGAAGGCGTTCTTGTCCCGGCCGAACGCCGAGTCGGCGCCGTACGGGGTGTCGGAGTCAAGACCCGCCTCGGCCGCCTCCAGACCGGAGACCTCGAGGGCCGGGTCCTGACGCTCGGCCTTGCCACGACGGCGCTTGGGCAGCTTGCCGCCGCCGCTGCCGCCACTCTCCGCGGCCACGTCCGCGTCGGCGCGCCGAAAGGCCCAGCCCTCCGCGAATCCGCGCCGGAACGAGAGCGTGACGTAGGTCTGGCCGACCGCGAAGGCGGCCGCACCCAGTGCGATGACGACGACCGACGGGATCAGGACACCGAAGACGACGCCGAGGAAGCCGACAAAGGCCAGCAGTCGCCAGCGCAACCGCGCCTTGTACTGCAGCAGCACCTCACCGAGCAGCCACAACGCGACGATGCCGAACGCGATGTAGAGGACCGTCCAGCCCATGTACGCCCCTCTCCCAGTGGCCGCTACGCAGTGTGTCGTATGTCGGTGCGACCGGTCTAGGCCTGCGGTGGGTGGTGCAGACCCAGGTTTTCGTAGATTTCCAGCGTCGCCGTGGAGTTGTTGAGCGTGATGAAGTGCAGTCCGGGCACTCCCTCGGCCAGCAGCCGGGCGCAGAACTCCGTGGCGAAGTCGATGCCAATGGAGCGTACAGCGGCCGGATCGTCTTTGGCTGTGAGGATCCGCTCTTTCAGGGCGTCCGGGAAGTGGGCGTTACTGAGCTTGGGCAGGCGTTCCAGCATCTTCACGCTCGTCACCGGGAGGACCTCGGGGATGACCGGAGTCACACAGCCGGCCGCCGCGACCCGGTCGCGCAGCCGCAGATAGGACTCGGGCTCGAAGAACATCTGCGTGATGGCGTAGTCGGCGCCGGCCCGGCACTTGTCGACGAAGCGCGCGACGTCCGTGTCCCAGTCGCCGGAGCGCGGGTGCATCTCCGGGAAGGCGGCGACGCCCACGCAGAAGTCGCCCGACTCCTTGATGAGCCGGACGAGTTCGGCGGCGTACGTCAGGCCGCGCGGGTGCGGCACCCACGGGCCCATCGGGTCGCCGGGCGGGTCGCCGCGCACGGCGAGCATGTTGCGGATCCCGGCGTCGGCGTACTGGCCGATGATGTTGCGCAGTTCGGCGATGGAGTGGTCCACGGCGGTGAGGTGCGCGACCGGCGTGAGCGTGGTGTCCACGACGATCTGCTGGGTCTCCTTGACCGTGCCCGCCCGCGTGGAGCCGCCGGCACCGTACGTCACCGAGACGAAGTCGGGGGCGACCGCCTCGACCCTGCGCAGCGCGTTCCACAGGCTCCGCTCACCCTTGGGCGTCTTCGGCGCGGAGAACTCGAACGAGTACGTCGTCTTGCCGGTCGCCAGCATGTCCCGCACGGTGCGCGCGCGGTCCGTCCTGGTGGATGCGGTTCCTAGGGCCATACCCGCAGGTTAGTCAGGGGTGGGCGGTCCCCCAACCGGATGGGGTAAATTTGCCCGAATTGTCGACTCGTTGTCCATCCCTTGGACAACCGCACGAGGGACGACCGCAGGAGCCGGGCCGGCCGGGCTACACCCCGCTCAGCCGCTTCGCGAACTCCGCCGCCGCGGCACCGGGGTCGTCCGCCTCCGTGATCGCCCGGACGACGACGACTCGGCGGGCGCCCGCCGCCAGCACCTCGTCGAGGTTGCCCAGGTCGATGCCGCCGATGGCGAACCAGGGGCGGTCGGTGCCGAGGGAGGCCGTGTGCCGGACCAGGTCGAGGCCGGGGGCGTGCCGCCCGGGCTTGGTGGGCGTGGGCCAGCACGGGCCGGTGCAGAAGTAGTCCACGCCCTCCTGGACGGCGGCGGCCTCGGCCTCCGCCGCGGCGTGCGTGGAGCGGCCTATGAGGACGTCGTCGCCGAGGATCGCGCGGGCCGCGGGGACCGGCAGGTCGCCCTGTCCCAGGTGGAGGGCGGCGGCGCCGGCGGCGTGCGCGACGTCCGCGCGGTCGTTGACCGCGAGCAGCTTGCCGTGCCGGGCGCAGGCGTCGGCGAACACCTTCAGGTGCTCCAGCTCCTCGGCCGCCTCCATGCCCTTGTCGCGCAGCTGGACGATGTCGACGCCGCACTCGAGGACCGCGTCCAGGAACTCTGGAAGGTCGCCCCGGCGGGTGCGGGCGTCCGTGCAGAGGTACAGACGGGCGTCCGCCAGGCGGGTGCGGGCGGTGTCGGGCATACGAAAGTCCCCCAGGGTGGTGGCGTACGAGGGCGGGCGGCCCCCGTACGCCGGGTGATGGTTCGAATCCTCGGCTCAGACGGCGAGCGCCTGGGCGCGGCGCTTCACCTCCGTGCCGCGATTCTCACTCAGGGCCTGCGCCGGAGTGCCGGGCAGGCTCGGGTCGGGGGTGAAGAGCCACTCGAGCATCTCTTCGTCCGTGAAGCCGTCGTCCCGCAGCAGCGTCAGGGTCCCGGACAGGCCCTTGACCACCTTGTCCCCGTCGATGAAGGCGGCGGGAACGTGCAGCGCGCGGTTCTCGCCACGGCGTACGGCGATGAGCTGGCCCTCCTTGACCAGCTGCCGCACGCGCGTCACCTCGACATCGAGCATTTCTGCGATGTCGGGCACGGTGAGCCAGGCGGGGACGAGAGCATCGATCTTTGCGTCAATCTCGGTCACGGGAACAAGCCTGCCATCTGCCACTGACAGTCGGAAGCCGGGCCGGTCCGACCGAGTGCTCAGGCCGAGGCCGTCGCCGCCTTCAGCGGCCGTGCCGGGTCCGCCAGAAGCCGTGGGTTCATGGGTGTGGCGGCCTCGATCAGCCGCCTGCCCTGGGCGAGGTCGCGGGGGCGGCCGACGGCCAGCAGGGCGACCAGGCGGTCCTCGCGCAGCCAGCACACCGTCCAGGCCGGTCCCGAGGGGTCGCCGCGCCACAGGGTGCTGTCGGCGCCGGCGTGGTGGCCGGCGTACTGGACGAAGCGGCCGAACTGCTCGGACCAGAAGTACGGCACCGGGTCGTAGACGGCGGGCGGCTCGCCGGTGGCCTCGCCGAGGATGTTCGCCGCGACCGTGCGCGGCCCTTGGAGGGCGTTGTCCCAGTGATGGACGAGGAGCCGCTCCCCGTACCTTCCCGACGGGAAGGAGGCGCAGTCGCCGACCGCGTACACGTCCGGCACGGAGGTGCGCAGGTGGGCGTCGGCCACGACCTCGCGGTGCGCGCCGAGCTCGATGCCGGAGCCGGCCAGCCAGGCGGTGGCGGGGCGGGCGCCGATGCCGACCACGACGGCGCCGGCGGGCAGCCGCGAGCCGTCGTCGAGGACGACCGCGCCGGGCTCGACGCGCTCCACGCGCGCGTGGGTGCGCAGGACCGTACCGCTGTCGGCGTACCAGGCGGTCATCGGGGCGGCCACCTCGGCGGGCAGCGCCCCGGCCAGCGGCCGCTCGGCGGCCTCGACGACGGTGACCGCGCAGCCGGCCTCGCGCGCGGCCGTGGCGAACTCCGCGCCGATCCAGCCGGCGCCGACGACCACGACGTCGTGCTGCCGGGCGAGCACGGGCCGCAGCCGTTCGGCGTCGTCCAGGGTGCGCAGCAGATGGACGCCGGGCACGCCCTCGGCGCCGGGCAGCCGGATCGGTTCGGCGCCGGTGGCGAGGACGAGGATGTCGTACGGGACGGGTCCGGTCTCGGTGTCCAGCTCATGGTCGGCGGGGCGCAGCCCGAGGACCTCGCGGCCGAGGACCAGCTCGATGCCGAGGCTCTCGAAGTCGACGTCGAAGGCGGAGCCCTCGGCCTTGCCGAGCAGGACGGCCTTGGACAGTGGGGGCCGGTCGTAGGGCTGGTGGGGTTCGGCGCCGATCAGCGTCACCGTGCCGTCGAAGCCCTGTTCACGCAGGGCGACCGCGGTCTGCACCCCGGCCATTCCCGCGCCGACGACCACCACGCGCCGCCTGGCCGGCCTGCCTTCTTCGCGCCTCTGCTCGCTCACCTGATCACCTTAGACAACTGACTGTTCGTCAGTCAGCCGTCGTGGTCCGTGACCTGCTCCACAACGCTGGTGCCGCTGCCCTCCTGCGACTCCCACTCCCAGGCCTCCTCGAGACGCACCCGCCCGTCCGGCAGCTCCACGAGCGTCGACACGCAGTGGCCGGAGGACGTCGTCCCGTCGTGCTTGAGCTGGACGTACCGGAAGTCGAGCCGGTCCCCTCGCCGGGTACCCACCAGATGGCCGCGTACGACGTCGCCGCCCGCGTAGTCCGCCCAGATCACGCCGTCCCGCTCGCGGTAGGAGAAGCGGGTGCGGGTACCGACCTGCCCCGCGGCCTGGTCGGCGACGGGGGCGAGGACGAGACCGTCGAGCGAACGGGGCACGGGCGGAGGCTCCCTTACTGAGACGTACGGCGTCGGGCTAGGGTGGCCAACCTAGAGCACTCGCGGGAGCCCGGACGCACCGGGCTGAGAGGGAGGCTGGCGGCCTCCGACCGTACGAACCTGATCCGGGTCATGCCGGCGAAGGGAGGGGCTGGACGCCCATGTCGTCTCCACGTACGTCAGACGTCCTCGTCATCGGGGGCGGGATCATCGGGCTGGTCACGGCCTGGCGGGCCGCGCAGCGCGGCTTCGCCACGGCGGTGGTCGACCCGGAACCGGGCGGCGGGGCCGCCCGGGTGGCCGCCGGGATGCTGGCCGCCGTCACGGAACTGCACTACGGCGAGCAGACCCTCCTCGGACTGAATCTCGCGTCCGCGCGCCGCTACCCGGACTTCGTGGCGGAGCTGACGGAGCTGACCGGCCACGACGTCGGCTACCGGCGCTGCGGCACGCTCGCGGTCGCGCTGGACTCCGACGACCGCGCCCACCTGCGCGAACTGCACGCCCTGCAAAGGCAGTCGGGGCTGGAGTCGGAGTGGCTGTCCGGGCGGGAGTGCCGGCGCCTGGAGCCGATGCTCGCGCCGGGGGTGCGCGGCGGGCTGCGGGTGGACGGCGACCACCAGGTCGACCCGCGCCGGCTGGCCGGGGCGCTGATGACCGCGTGCGAGCGCGCGGGCGTGGCGTTCCACCGCGCGTGGGCCGAGCGGCTGTCCGTCGTGGGCGAGCGGGCCGCGGGGGTCGTCACGGGGGACGGTACGGCGCTTGCGGCGGGGCAGGTGGTGCTCGCGGGCGGCAGTCTGAGCGGACGGCTGGCCGGGGTCCCGCAGGACGTGCTGCCGCCCGTGCGGCCGGTGAAGGGGCAGGTTCTGCGGCTGACCGTGCCGCGGCGGCACGCGCCGTTCCTGAGCCGGACGGTGCGGGCCGTGGTACGCGGCAGCCAGGTCTACCTGGTGCCGCGGGAGAACGGCGAGCTCGTGGTGGGCGCGACCAGCGAGGAGCTGGGCTGGGACACGACGGTGACGGCGGGGGGCGTGTACGAGCTGCTGCGCGACGCCCATGAGCTGGTGCCGGGAATCACCGAGCTGCCGCTGACGGAGACGTGCGCGGGGCTGCGCCCCGGCTCCCCGGACAACGCGCCGCTGCTCGGGCCGACCGGTCTGGAGGGGCTGCTGCTGGCCACCGGGCACTATCGCAACGGTGTGCTGCTCACGCCGGTGACCGGTGACGTGATGGCGCACGTCCTGGCCACCGGCGAGCTCCCGGACGAGGCCCGTCCCTTCACGCCCCGGCGTTTCGCCGCCGCCGCACTCTCGGAGCAGCCCGCATGAACATCTCGGTGAACGGTGAGCGGCGGGAGTTCGCTCCCGGTACGGCTCTCGACAGCGTCGTACGGTCCCTGACGCCGGCGCCCTCCGGGGTGGCCGCCGCACTCAACGAGACCGTCGTCCCGCGCGCGCGGTGGTCCGTGACGGCGCTGCGTGAAGGCGACCGTGTGGAAGTCCTGACCGCCGTGCAGGGAGGCTGAGCGCCATGGCCGACGATCCCTTCGTCCTTGGGGGTACGTCCTTCTCGTCCCGTCTGGTCATGGGTACGGGGGGTGCGCCCAGCCTGGAGGTGCTGGAGCGGGCGCTGGTCGCGTCCGGGACCGAGCTGACGACGGTCGCGATGCGGCGCGTGGACCCTTCGGTGCACGGTTCGGTGCTGTCGGTGCTGGAACGGCTGGGCATCCGGGTGCTGCCGAACACGGCGGGGTGTTTCACGGCCGGGGAGGCGGTGCTGACGGCTCGGCTGGCGCGGGAGGCGCTGGGGACGTCCCTGGTCAAGCTGGAGGTCATCGCCGACGAGCGGACGCTGCTGCCGGATCCCATCGAGTTGCTGGAGGCGGCGGAGACGCTGGTGGACGACGGGTTCACGGTGCTGCCGTACACGAACGACGATCCGGTGCTGGCCCGGAAGCTGGAGGACGTGGGGTGTGCGGCGGTGATGCCGCTGGGCTCGCCGATCGGCTCCGGTCTGGGCATCCGCAACCCCCACAACTTCCAGCTGATCGTCGAGCACGCGCGTGTGCCGGTGATTCTGGACGCGGGGGCCGGTACGGCGTCGGACGTGGCGCTGGCGATGGAGCTGGGGTGTGCGGGGGTGATGCTGGCGTCGGCGGTGACGCGGGCGAGGGATCCCGAGCGGATGGCGTTGGCGATGCGGGCCGGTGTCGAGGCGGGAAGGCTGGCCCACCTGGCGGGCCGGATCCCCCGCCGCTACTTCGCGGAGGCGTCGTCTCCCGCGGAGGGCCTGGCCGTGCTGGACCCCGAGCGCCCTGCCTTCTGACCGCCGGTCCGGCCTCCCGCCGATCGCACTCGGCGGCCGCCCCGCCGCGGCGCGGACCCGCGCCCCCGTCCCTCATGTCGTGGTTCGCGTCACAGGTCGGCTTCAGTCCCGCTCCGAAGGGGTGGAAGCTGCGGAGGTGTCAGCGGTGGCTCGTACACTCGCCTGCGTGGACACGACCCTTCAGGACCCTCTGGTCGGGCAGGTGCTCGACGGCCGGTATCGCGTCGAGGCGCGGATCGCGGTCGGCGGGATGGCCACGGTCTACCGGGCCGTGGACACCCGCCTGGACCGCGTGCTCGCGCTCAAGGTGATGCACCCGGGGCTCGCCGCCGACGGGGCGTTCGTCGAGCGGTTCATCCGGGAGGCGAAGTCCGTAGCCCGGCTCGCACACCCGAATGTCGTTCAGGTGTTCGACCAGGGTGCCGATGGGTCGTACGTCTATCTCGCCATGGAGTACATCGCCGGCTGCACGCTGCGTGACGTGCTGCGTGAGCGGGGGGCGCTGCAGCCGCGGGCCGCGCTCGACATCCTGGAGCCCGTGCTCGCCGCATTGGGCGCCGCGCACCGGGCCGGGTTCGTGCACCGGGACATGAAGCCCGAGAACGTGCTCATAGGGGATGACGGCCGGGTCAAGGTCGCCGACTTCGGGCTGGTGCGGTCCGTGGACACCGTGACCAGTACCACCGGTGCCGTCCTCGGGACCGTCGCCTATCTCGCTCCCGAGCAGATCGAGCAGCCCGGTGCCGCCGATCCCCGCGTCGACGTGTACGCGTGCGGGGTCGTGCTCTACGAGATGCTCACCGGCGAGAAGCCGCACGACGGGGACTCCCCCGCGATCGTGCTCTACAAGCACCTCCACGAGGACGTGCCGCCGCCGTCGGCCGTCGTCCCCGGAATGCCGTTCGAGCTGGACGAGCTGGTCGCCGCCGCCACCGCCCGCACTCCCGACGTCCGGCCGTACGACGCCGTCGCGCTGCTCGGGCAGGTGCGGGAGGCGCGCGCCCCGCTCACCGAGGACCAGTTGGACGCGCTGCCGCCGCAGGCCGTCTCCGCCGGACACGACATCGCCGAGGACCGGACGAGTGTGATCCCGCGCTCGCTGACGGTGCCGCGGCCGCTGCCCGTCAACGAGGACGACCCCGCCGACGACGAGGCCGCCCTCAACCAGACCTCCCGCTTCCAGAGCCCGCCGCCCCCGCCCTCCCGGCGCCGTTCCGTGCGGCGGCCGGGGCGCGGGGTGCTCGCGCTCGTCACCGTCGTCCTGTTGGTGCTCGGCGTGGGCGCGGGCGTCTGGTACATCAACTCCGGGCAGTTCACCAAGGTCCCGGCGGTGCTGACGCAGAAGGAGGCCGACGCCAGGAAGCGCCTGGAGGCGGCCGGGATCGAGGTCGGCAAGGTCCAGCACGAGTACAGCGACACCGTCAAGCGCGGCACCGTCATGGACACGGACCCCGAGCCGGGCGCCCGCATCCGCAAGCACGACTCCGTGACGCTCACCGTCTCCGACGGCCCCGAGATGGTGAAGGTGCCGGACGTCAAGGGCTCCCGGCTGGACAAGGCCGAGAAGCTGTTGAAGACGGACGGCCTGGAGCCGGGCCTGGTCACCAAGGCGTTCAGCAAGGACGTCATCAAGGGCTTCGTGATCAGCACGGACCCGGAGGCGGGCACACAGCGCCGCGCGGGCACCGCGGTCTCCATCGTCGTCAGCAAGGGCAGTCCGATCGACGTGCCGGACGTCACCGGCGAGGACCTGGAGGACGCCAAGGCCGAGCTGGAGGAGGCCGGACTGAAGGTGAAGGTCTCCGCCGACGAGGTCAACTCCGAGTTCGACAAGGGCCAGGTCGCGGCCCAGACTCCGGCCGCGGACAGCGAGGCCGCCGACGGCGACACGGTGACGCTGACCCTGTCCAAGGGGCCGGAGATGGTCGAGGTCCCGGACGTGGTGGGGGCGAGCGTCGACGACGCGAAGTCGCTCCTCGAACAGTCCGGGTTCGAGGTCAAGGAGGACCGTGGACTGCTCGGCCTGTTCGGCGACACCGTGAAGAAGCAGTCCGTGGACGCCGGCGACATGGCGCCCAAGGGGTCGACGATCACGATCACCATCCGGTGACCGGCGGGGCAGCCGGGCATGACACCCTGAACGGGTGAGTCCTGAAGCCCCCTTCCCCTCCCGCAACCCCGTCGGCGGTCACGTCCCCGTGGCCGGCGGTCTGCACGACGTGGGCATGTCCTACGCCCACGACCTCAAGGCCGAGACGGTCCAGGTGTTCGTCGCCAACCCACGCGGCTGGGCCACGCCCGTCGGGAACCCGCGGCAGGACGAGGCATTCCGGGAGGCGTGCGCGGCGGAGTCGGTTCCGGCGTACGTGCACGCGCCCTACCTGATCAACTTCGGCTCGCACACCGAGGCCACGGTGGAGAAGTCGGTGGAGTCGCTGCGGCACTCGCTGCGCCGCGGGCGGGAGATCGGCGCGCTGGGTGTGGTCGTGCACACGGGAAGCGCGACGGGCGGGCGGGAGCGGTCCGTGGCGCTCAAGCAGGTGCGCGAGTACCTGCTGCCGCTGCTGGACGAGCTGACCCACGACGACGACCCGTTCCTGCTGCTGGAGTCCACGGCGGGGCAGGGCGCCTCGCTCTGCTCCCGGACCTGGGACTTCGGGCCGTACTTCGAGGCGCTGGACGCCCATCCCAGGCTGGGCGTCTGTCTCGACACCTGCCACATCTTCGCCGCCGGGCACGATCTGACCGGCCCGGCCGGCATGCACCAGACCCTGGACCTGCTGGTGGACACGGTCGGCGAGGGCCGGCTGAAGCTGATCCACGCCAACGACTCCAAGGACGTGGTCGGCGCCCACAAGGACCGGCACGAGAACATCGGCTCCGGCCACATCGGCGAGGACCCGTTCCGCGCCCTGATGACCCACCCTGCGACCGCGGGCGTCCCGCTGATCATCGAGACGCCCGGCGGCAAGGAGGGGCACGCGGCGGACGTGGAGCGGCTGAAGAAGCTGCGGGACGGCTGAGTCAGAGTTCCGGGCCGTCCCCCGGCCCCTCCTGGTACGAGTAGCGCTGCTCCCGCCAGGGGTCGCCGATGTTGTGGTAACCGCGCTCCTCCCAGAAGCCGCGGCGGTCGGCGGTCATGTACTCGACGCCGCGGACCCACTTGGGGCCCTTCCAGGCGTAGAGGTGCGGGACGACCAGGCGGAGCGGGAAGCCGTGTTCGGCGGTGAGCAGTTCGCCGTCCTTGTGGGTGGCGAAGATCGTGCCCTCGGCGGCGAAGTCGGACAGGCGCAGGTTGGAGCTGAACCCGTACTCGGCCCACACCATCACATGGGTGACGTTCGGGGCGGGCGGCGCGATCTCCAGGATCGTCCGGGCCGGGATCCCGCCCCACTCGGCGCCGAGCATGCTGAACTTCGTCACGCAGTGCAGATCGGCCATGACGGACGTGTACGGAAGGGCCGTGAACTCCTCGTGGTTCCAGCAGCGCTTCTCGCCGTCGGCGGTGGCGCCGAAGACCCTGAACTCCCACCGTTCGGGCCGGAACTTTGGCACCGGACCGTAGTGCGTGACCGGCCAGCCCCGCTGCAGTCGCTGTCCCGGCGGAAGCTCGGACACCGCTTCTCCTCCAGATTCGCGCTCCACCGGATGACCCATGACTCCATCCTGACAGACCCCGGACGGTGCACATGACCAGCCATGACCGGCCATATCCCGAATCGGGCAACTGTTACTAAGCATGCACTAACTTACTAAGTACGCACTTACTGGACGATCTTCGACACCGGTGCAATCATGCGGCGGCAACCTCCCCGATTCCCCACGTGGAAGGAGCCTCTGCGATGCAGGGCGACCCCGAGGTCATCGAGTTCCTCAATGAGCAGCTCACCGGCGAGCTCACCGCGATCAACCAGTACTTCCTCCACGCCAAGATGCAGGAGAACTTCGGCTGGACGAAGCTCGCGAAGTACACGCGGCACGAGTCGTTCGACGAGATGAAGCACGCAGAGGTCCTCACCGACCGGATCCTGTTCCTCGATGGGCTGCCGAACTACCAGCGGCTGTTCCATGTGCGCGTCGGGCAGACGGTCAAGGAGATGTTCGAGGCCGACCGGCAGATCGAGGTCGAGGCGATCGACCGTCTGAAGCGGGGCATCAAGGTGATGCGCGAAAAGGGCGACATCACGTCCGCGAACATCTTCGAGTCGATCCTCGAGGACGAGGAACACCACATCGACTACCTCGACACGCAGCTGGAGCTGTTGGAGAAGCTCGGCGAGGCGCTCTACCTGGCGCAGCTGATCGAGCAGCCGGAGAGCTGACCGCTCCCGGAGAGCTAGGCCGCTTCGTCGAGCTCGGCGAGTTCGGCCAGAACCGGCCCGCCCCGGTCGGCGAGGTCCCGGCGCGGGTGGGCGCCCCGGCCGAGGATCGCCTGGATCCGGCGGACGCACGAGCCGCAGTCCGTGCCGGCCTTGCAGGCGGAGGCAACCTGGCGGGGTGTGCAGGCTCCGTTGTCCGCATGCTGCTGGACCTGCGCCTCGGTCACACCGAAGCAGCTGCAGACGAACACGCGGATCCACCTCCCGCCGAGATCAATAAGGCTAACCTAACCTTACCCGGCGCTCAGAGGCAGCAAAAGTGGAGTGGGGCGCGGATCGTATGTGATCCGCGCCCCACTCCATGTGCTGGTAACAGGCAAACCCGTCACTGGTCCCTGTACATCTCCGCCACGAGGAACGCCAGGTCAAGGGACTGGCTGCGGTTCAGACGCGGGTCGCAGGCCGTCTCGTAGCGCTGGTGGAGGTCGTCGACGAAGATCTCGTCGCCGCCGCCCACGCACTCGGTGACGTCGTCACCGGTGAGCTCCACGTGGATGCCGCCCGGGTGGGTGCCCAGACTCTTGTGGACCTCGAAGAAGCCCTTGACCTCGTCCAGCACGTCGTCGAAGCGCCGGGTCTTGTGACCCGAGGCCGCCTCGAAGGTGTTGCCGTGCATCGGGTCGGTCACCCAGGCCACGGTCGCGCCCGAGGCGGTGACCTTCTCGACCAGCTCCGGCAGCTTGTCGCGGACCTTGTCGGCGCCCATGCGGACGATGAAGGTCAGCCGGCCCGGTTCCCGGTCGGGGTCGAGGCGCTCGATGTACTGCAGCGCCTCCTCGGCCGTGGTCGTCGGACCGAGCTTGATGCCGATCGGGTTGCGGATCTTCGAGGCGAACTCGATGTGCGCGTGGTCCAGCTGCCGGGTGCGCTCACCGATCCACACCATGTGCGCCGAGACGTCGTACAGCCTCCCCGTACGGGAGTCGACCCGGGTCAGCGCGGACTCGTAGTCCAGCAGCAGCGCCTCGTGCGAGGAGTAGAACTCGACCGTCTTGAACTCCTCCGGGTCGACCCCGCAGGCGTGCATGAAGGTCAGCGCCTGGTCGATCTCGCGGGCGAGCTGCTCGTAACGCTGGCCGGAGGGGGACGACTTCACGAAGTCCTGATTCCAGGCGTGCACCTGGCGCAGGTCGGCGTAGCCGCCGGTGGAGAAGGCGCGCACCAGGTTGAGCGTGGAGGCGGACGCGTTGTACATCCGCTTCAGGCGCTCGGGGTCCGGGATGCGGGCCGCCTCGTTGAAGTCGAAGCCGTTGACCGAGTCGCCCCGGTACGTCGGCAGCGTCACGCCGTCGCGGGTCTCGGTGCCCTTGGAGCGCGGCTTGGAGTACTGGCCGGCGATACGGCCGACCTTGACGACCGGCACCGAGGCCGCGTACGTCAGCACCGCGCCCATCTGCAGCAGCGTCTTCAGCTTGTTGCGGATGTGGTCGGCCGACACCGCGTCGAAGGCCTCGGCGCAGTCGCCGCCCTGGAGGAGGAACGCCTCTCCCTTGGCGACGGCCGCCATCCGGGCGCGCAGCTGATCGCACTCGCCCGCGAAGACGAGCGGAGGATACGACTCCAGCTCCGCAACGACTGCGCGCAGAGCCTCGGTGTCGGGGTACTCGGGCTGCTGCGCCGCGGGCAGGTCTCGCCAGGTGTTGCCAGCGCTCGCGCTGGTCTTAGCGTTCACGGTCACGCCCTCAACATTACGGGGTCGTGTCGAGTCGTTTTCGCCCGGCTCGACAGGTGAGACGCACCCACGCTCACCTGTGGACGCGAGGGTCATGGGGTAGGGTGCGCCTCATGTTCGCGCTTTCGACCCAGAACCCGACCCAGAACTGGTGGTGGACCGCTCATCCGGCGGCCCACTGACTGCGCGTACGCAAGACTTCGCGAAGGCCGCCCGAGGGGCGGCCTTCGGCGTTTGTCGGGGTCCGTTCCTCTCCACCTCCCAGCGAGAAGGAACACGGACCCATGCAGCTGCTCGACCTGCTCGACGATCCCCGCCCGTTCGCCCTGCTCCGCCGCCGCACCCCCGGACACGACGAGAACACGGTCGAGGTGTTCCTCGGCCCGGTCTCCTCCTGCGACCGCCTCGCCGACCTCCCCGACGAGGGTCTGGCGCTCATCCCCTTCCGGCAGATCCGCGAGCGCGGCTTCGACGTCCGCGACGACGGGACGCCGCTCGCGGTGCTGCGGCCCGAGGAGACCTACGCGATCCCGCTCGCCGACGCCCTCGCGCAGCTGCCCGCGCACGACGTCCACGTCCGGGGCGGCGGCTTCGACGTGGCCGACGAGGAGTACGCGGAGATCGTCGGGCGGGTCCTGCGGGACGAGATCGGGCGGGGCGAGGGCGCGAACTTCGTGATCCGGCGGACGTACGAGGGTGCGATCCCGGGGTTCGGCCGGGCCGACGCGCTCGCATTGTTCCGGCGGTTGCTGGAGGGCGAGCGGGGCGCGTACTGGACGTTCGTCGTGCACACCGGGGACCGGACGCTGGTCGGGGCCAGCCCCGAGGTGCACGTCCGTATGTCGGGCGGCACGGTCGTCATGAACCCGATCAGCGGGACGTACCGGTATCCGGCCCAGGGGCCGTCGCCGGAGCATCTGCTGGACTTCCTCGCCGACGGCAAGGAGATCGAGGAGCTGTCGATGGTCGTCGACGAGGAGCTCAAGATGATGTGCACCGTCGGCGACATGGGCGGGGTGGTGATCGGCCCCCGCCTGAAGGAGATGGCGCATCTCGCGCACACCGAGTACGAGCTGCGCGGGAAGTCCTCGCTGGACGTGCGGGAAGTACTGAAGGAGACCATGTTCGCGGCGACCGTCACCGGCTCGCCCGTGCAGAACGCCTGCCGGGTCATCGAGCGATACGAGCCTCTCGGGCGGGACGGTGTCGGGCGGGGCTACTACGCGGGTGCGCTGGCGCTGCTCGGCCGCGACTCCGGCGGCGCCCAGACCCTCGACTCCCCCATCCTCATCCGGACCGCCGACATCGATGCGGCCGGGCGGCTGCGGGTGCCGGTCGGCGCCACGCTGGTGAGGGGCTCGGACCCGGCGGGCGAGGTCGCGGAGACGCACGCGAAGGCGGCCGGGGTACTGGCGGCTCTGGGCGTACGGCCGGGCAGGCCCCGGCAGGAGCACACCCGCCCCCTGCTGGCCGACGACCCACGGGTACGGGCCGCGCTGGACGGGCGCAGGGCCTCGCTGGCGCCGTTCTGGCTGCGGATGCAGGAGCGGACGGAGGAACTGACCGGGCACGCGCTCGTCGTCGACGGCGAGGACACCTTCACGGCGATGCTCGCGCACATGCTGCGGTCGAGCGGCCTCGAGGTGAGCGTGCGGCGGTACGACGAGCCCGGGCTGCGGGAGGCGGTACTCGCGCACGAGGGGCCGCTCGTGCTGGGCCCCGGTCCCGGTGACCCGTCCGACCTCGCCGATCCGAAGATGCGGTTCCTGCGGGAGCTGACCGCCCGCGTCCTGCGGGAGCACCGCCACGGCGTCCTCGGGGTCTGCCTCGGGCACGAGCTGATCGCGGCGGAGCTGGGGCTGGACATCGTCCGCAAGGAGGTGCCGTATCAGGGGGCGCAGACGGCGGTGGACCTGTTCGGGCGGGAGGAGACCGTCGGGTTCTACAACAGCTTCGTGGCGCGGTGCGACGACGAGGCTCTGCGGGAGCTGGCCGCGCACGCAGTGGAGGTCAGCCGGGCCGCGAACGGGGAGGTGCACGCGATGCGGGGGCCCGGGTTCGCGGGCGTGCAGTTCCATCCGGAGTCGGTGCTGACGTTGAACGGGGCTGCCGTCGTACGGGAGTTGGTGGCCCAGGTGCGCGCAACGCACCTGCGCGCCCAATAGTTCGGCCGACCGACACGCCCGCCTCCGCGTACGGCTGCGGATCGACGGCGTCGATGGCGATCGGAGCGTACGACGTCCGGCAGCGGGAGGCCGCCACGGCGCAGACCTGCTGCTGCTCGGCGAGGGTGTCCATGGTGCGGCGGATGCCGTCCTCCCTCTTGAGGGGGTTGGTCCGAGGACGAGCCGAGGACCGGGCCGTCGCGGGGCAGGGTGCCGCACACTGCCCCGCGACGGCGGGCGGCGGGGATGTCGAGGCGGACCGACCTGCCGCCGAGGGGACCCCGCCGGCCGTCGAAGCGCCGGTCAGTGCTCCGGCGCGCGGGGACGAGTCCCTTCGCCGTGAGTCACGAGGGGTCGGTGTCGTGTGCGCCTCACTCGTCGTCGAGCCCTCGCTCGATGGCGTACCGGACCAGTTCCACCCTGTTGTGCAGTTGCAGCTTGCCGAGGGTGTTCTGGACGTGGTTCTGGACCGTGCGGTGGGAGATGACCAGGCGTTCGGCGATCTGCTTGTAGCTCAGGCCCTTGGCGACCAGCCGCAGCACCTCGGTCTCGCGGTCGGTCAGCCGGGGCGCGTTGGGTTCGTCGCCGCCGGATGCGGGACCCGGGTCGGAGGCCAGCCGGCGGTACTCGCCGAGGACCAGTCCGGCCAGCCCCGGGGTGAACACCGGGTCGCCGACCGCCGTGCGGCGCACCGCGTCCAGCAGTTCCTCCGTGGACGCCGACTTCAGCAGGTAGCCGGTCGCGCCGGACTTCACCGCCTCCAGCACGTCGGCGTGCTCGCCGCTCGCCGACAGCACGAGGACCCGCAGGGCCGGATTGGCGGCGACGACCTCCTTGCACACCTGGACGCCCGGCTTCGCGGGCAGGTTCAGGTCCAGCACCAGCACGTCGGGCGTGGTGGCCTTGGCACGGCGCACGGCCTGCTCGCCGTCGCCTGCGGTGGCGACCACGTCCAGGCCGGACTCGGCCAGGTCCCGGGCGACCGCGTCGCGCCACATGGGGTGGTCGTCGACCACCATGACCCTGATCGGGCCCTGTTCCCTGCGCGTCTCTTCACTCATCGCCGTCCCGCCTTCCCCCGCGTCACGTTCTTCTCCTTCGGCACCGTCAGTTCGACCTCCGTGCCCTGCCCCGGTGTCGAGATCAGCTCGGCGCTGCCGCCGAGGTCGCGCAGCCGGCCCCGGATCGACTGGGCGACCCCGAGCCGCCCCTCGTCCTCGGCCTGCGCGAGCCGCCCCTCCGGGATGCCGGGCCCGTCGTCCCGCACGGTGACGATCACCTCGTCCGGCTCGTCCTCGACCAGGATCCAGGCCCGGGCGTCCTCCCCCGCGTGCCTGCGTACGTTGTCCAGGGCGGCCCCGACGGCGGCGGCCAGCTCCCGCGCGGCGGGCGCGGGCAGCAGCACCGGGGCGCCGGGCTCGGCGAGGTTGACGCGGGCGGCGGCGAAGGGGGCGAGCAGCGCGCGCAGGTCGACGGGAGCGCCCGCCTCGTCCCCGGTGTCCTCGTCCACCACGCGGACGACGGCCCCCTCGGCCTCGTCCTCCGACACCCGGGAGACCGGTACGAGCCCGCCGGAGACCAGTGTGCGCAGCGCGACCTCCTGTTCACCGGCCATCCGGCCCAGCTCGGCCGCCTCGCCGCCGAGGACCGCGCCGCGCCGCTGCACCATGGCCAGTACCTGGAGCACGCCGTCGTGGATGTCCCGGGCGAGTCGCTCCCGTTCCCTCGTGGCGGCCTCGATCTCCAGGGCTCGGGCGAGGGTGCGCTCGGAGGCGCGGGCGACCTCGACGACGTAGCCGATGGCGATGGAGGCGACCCAGACGAGGATCACGTTGTGGACGGTGTCGCGGGCCGGGTGGCCGCGCTCGATCAGGTTGGCGACGGCGACGGGCGTGGAGGCGAACGCGGCCCAGCGCCAGCCGCCCTTGATGGCGAACGCGAGGACCGACCCGGCCGTCCATATCGAGGGCAGGGTGGGGCCGCCGTCCTGGATGTGCTGGTCGTTGACGACGAGTGGGGTCAGGACGATGCCGGTGAGCGCGACGGCGAGATCGGCGGCGAGGAAGCGCTTGGTGCAGGCCGCCGCGTTCTGCACCCGGGGCAGGGTGGCGAGCGTCCAGACGAGCAGGAGCGCGTAGTAGGCGACGGCGACGCCGGGCCGCTCGTAGTCGTCGTAGGCGGAGGCGAACAGGCCGACCGCGTACAGCATCGTCAGCACCCGGTAGCCGGTGAGCGCACGCCACAGCGGCAGCTCGACCGACATCCTCATGACTCTCTCGCGCCTGGCCATCCGTCCAGTCCCCCGCCCCCGGAGCGCCGACTACTGCTCTTGTTCCTTCTTGGCCTGGTCCTTCTCGGCCTGTGCGAGAGCCGCCTTCGCGGCCTTCTCCGCTTCCTTGTCGGCCTTCGCCGCCTCCGCGACCTGCCGCTTGGCAGCGGTCGCGTACATGTCGACGTACTCCTGGCCGGAGAGCTTCATGATCTCGTACATGACCTCGTCGGTCAGCGCGCGCAGCACGAAGCGGTCGTGGTCCATGCCCTGGTAGCGGCTGAAGTCCAGCGGCCTGCCGATGCGGATGCCGGGCCGCATGACCTTCGGGACGACCTTCGGGAGGACCTTCCCCGGGGGCTGGATCTTCTCGGTGCCGATCATGGCGACCGGGATCACGGGCGCGCCGGTGGCGAGCGCCACGCGCGCGAGGCCGCCCGGTTTGCCGCGGTAGAGGCGGCCGTCGGGCGAGCGGGTGCCCTCCGGGTAGATGCCGAACAGTTCGCCGCGCTCCAGCACGTCGATGCCGCTCTTGATGGCGGCCTCACCGGCGCCGCGCGCGCCCGAGCGGTCCACCGGAAGCTGGCCGACTCCCTTGAAGAACGCCGCCGTCAGCCGGCCCTTCACGCCGGGCGTCGTGAAGTACTCGGCCTTCGCGATGAAGGTGATCTTGCGGTTGAGGACGGCGGGCAGGAACAGCGAGTCCGAGAAGGACAGGTGGTTGCTCGCCAGGATCGCGGGGCCCTCGGCGGGGATGTGCTCGAGGCCTTCCACCCAGGGCCGGAAGGTGACCTTCAGCGGTCCCCCGATAGCGACCTTCATCGCGCCGTACAACAACCGAGTGCCTCCCGTGTGTGTCATCAGACCTTATCCCGGAGTCCTGGCAAAGGCTCCGACGGCCCTGGTCGGTGTCAGTGGGGTCGCGTACGGTGAAGCACACGTCCCTCCCACGAAGAACAGACGAAGAACAGGAGACCGAAGTTGCCGGTCCTTCCTGGAGCCGAGCCGTACCGCCATGAGGGCGGGGAGGTCGGGGTCCTCCTCTGTCACGGCTTCACCGGTTCCCCTCAGTCGCTGCGCCCCTGGGCGCGCCACCTGGCCGGGCAGGGCCTGACCGTCTCACTGCCCCTGCTGCCCGGACACGGCACGCGCTGGGAGGACATGGCGCTCACCGGCTGGCAGGACTGGTACGCGGGGGTGGACCACGAGCTGCGCACCCTGCGCGAGCGCTGCGCGCGCGTGTTCGTGGCCGGCCTGTCGATGGGCGGCGCGCTGGCCCTGCGGCTGGCGGCGAAGCACGGCGAGGGCGCGGGCGGGGTCGAGGGCGTCATCGTCGTCAACCCGGCGAACAAGGTGCACGGGCTGTCCGCGCACGCCCTTCCGGTGGCCCGCCATCTCGTCCGGTCGACGAAGGGGATCACGAGCGACATCGCGAAGGAAGGCGTCCTGGAGACCGGGTACAACCGGGTGCCGCTGCACTCGGCGCACTCCCTGCGGACCTTCCTGCGGCTGGTCGACGGCGAACTGCCGCAGGTCACCCAGCCGCTGCTGCTCCTGCGCAGCGTGCGCGACCATGTCGTGCCACCGGCCGACTCGGCCCGGATCCTCAGCCGGGTGTCGTCGACGGACGTGACCGAGATCCTGCTGGAACAGAGCTACCACGTGGCAACGTTGGACCACGATGCGGACCGGATCTTCGAGGAGAGCTACGCGTTCATCGCCCGGATCGCGCCCAGTGTCGGCAAGGAAGGGACGGCCGTAGGTGGCTGAGCACGACTCCGACCGCGAGGACCGGGAGAACCGGGACGAGCGGGACGGCCTGGAGGGCCGCGAGTCGCAGGAACAGAACGTGCCCTTCGACGAGGCCGCCGCGTGGGCGGCGATCGTCGCGGGGTACGGGGAGGAGCCGCCGGACCCGCCGGGCGCGAAGCCGTTCAAGTCGGTCGAGGATCTGGCGCTCCTCGATGTCGGGACGAACGACGAGGAGCCCGGAGCCGAATCCGGGGCGGAATCCGGCAAAGAGCCGGAGAAGGCCCCTGGCGAGGAGAAGAAACCGGCCAAGCCGCTGGGCAGCTCGATCGCCTTCGCACCGGGTGTCGGCCCACGTGACTACACGGCTCCCGAACCGGCCGAGGAGGACTTCGACGAGGACGACGAGGGCCACTTCGTCCCACCGGAGCCGCCGCCACTGCCCGCCGCCGACACCACGGCCAGGTTCGCCTGGCTCGGGGTGATCGGCGGGCCGGTGCTGCTCCTGCTCGCGGTGCTGCTGGGCTGGGAGATGACGTGGTGGCTGTCGACCGTCGGCATCGGCGGCTTCCTCGGCGGGTTCGCCACGCTGGTGATGCGGATGCGGACGGACGACGAGGACGAGGGGGATCCGGGGCGGGGAGCGGTCGTCTAGCCGACGGGGATTCTGAGGGCGGCGAGGACCGGGAGATGGTCCGTGGCCGCCCGCAAGTCGCTCTCGGTGATGCCCGGCAGGCCGAGCGGCACCCCGCAGCCCAGTACCTCCACGCCCTTCGTCACGAAGATTCCGTCGATGCGGCGGTTCGGCCCGGTGGACGGGAAGGTGTGCTCGGCACCCCAGGGGGCGGCGGTGCGGCAGTCCCGAAGGGCGGCGCCCAGCCGGGTGAAGGTGCGTCCGTCGGGTCTCTCGTTGATGTCGCCGCCCGCGACCCCGTGCTCCACGCCCATCCCGGCGAGCCGGTCGAGGAGCATGCCGCCCTGGTCGTAGCGCTCGTCCTGCCGGAGGCTGAGGTGACAGCTGACGACGCCCAGGCGGGCACCCCCGAAGCGGACCACAGCGGTGGCGAGGCCTCGGCGGTACTCACGGGGGGTGAGGGGCAGGAGGACGTCCTCCGTGCGTTCGACGGTCGCCCGTAGCGAGCAGAGGATCGCGGGGCCCGCGGCCGTGCCACCGCCGGTGAGGATCACCTGGCCGGTGGCTGCGGCGAGACGGGCCAGTTTCTTGCGCCAGCGGAAGAAGATCGGGGCTTCCTGGACGAGGACCAGGTCGGGGGCGCAGGCGGTGACGACGCGCGCGAGGGCGTCGGTGTCGTCCCTCATGGAGCGGATGTTGTAGCTGAGGACCCGGATGACGGGCGAACCGTCGGACTCGGTGCCGGAGTTGGGGAGCAGCGACATGTTGATCAATTTACGCCCAATGGCTCGGGGCGCGAGGATGGTGCGCGGCTTCCGGTTCGTCGTGGTTGCTCGCGCCCACGCGGCGGAGCCGCATGTTTGTCCAGCCTCGCGCCCCTGAGCAGGCACAGTGAACGTCACATGATCGGATCGGGCTCTCTCGCCAGGTCCGCCGCGCCGACCAGGCCCGCCTCGTTGCCGAGCCGGGCGGCGATCACGTCGGCCACCGGGCGCCAGTTGCCGCCGACCAGCCAGCGCTTGTAGGACTTGCGGATCGGGTCCAGGACCAGCTCGCCCTCGTCGGAGAGGCCGCCGCCGACGATGAAGGCGGACGGGTCGAAGAGGGAGGCCAGGTCGGCGAGGCCGGCGCCGGCCCAGCGGGCGAGCTCGCGGTAGGAGTCGACGGCGACCGGGTCGCCCTGGCGGGCGGCCATGGAGATGTGCTTGCCCTCTATGCCCTCGGGGCTGCCGTCGCCCAGGCCGAGCAGGATCTCGGCGTTCTCCGGGGTGGCGTTGGCGCGCTGCTTGGCGTAGCGCACGAGGGCGCGGCCGGAGGCGTACTGCTCCCAGCAGCCCTGCGAGCCGCAGCCGCACAGCAGGCCGTCCGGCACCATGCGGATGTGGCCGAACTCGGCGGCGACGCCGAAGTGGCCGCGGCGCAGCTTGTTGCCGATGATGATGCCGCCGCCGAGGCCGGTGCCGAGGGTGATGCAGATGACGTTGCGGTGGCCCTTGCCTGCGCCGAACTTGTACTCGCCCCACGCGGCCGCGTTGGCGTCGTTCTCGACCACGACGGGGAGGCCCACGCGGGCCTCGACCTTCTCCTTCAGCGGCTCCTGGCGCCAGTCGATGTTGGGCGCGAAGTAGACCGTCGAGCGCTGACGGTTGACGTATCCGGCGGCACCGATGCCCACGCCGACGATCTCATGCCCGGCGCGCGCGCCCTCCACCGCCGAGGCGATGGCGTCCACGATGCCCTCCGGCGTGCCCGGGGTCGGCACCTTGTGGGTCGAGAGGATGTTGCCTTCCTCGTCGACCACACCGGCCGCGATCTTCGTGCCGCCGATGTCGACGCCGATGGTGAGTCCCATGAATCCCTCAGTTTCGGTCGAGCCCCGCTACGGCCAACCGTACCCGAGGCCCTGCCCTGGGAGGGCCTCAGTCCAAGTCGATGCGCTGGCCGGGGCCGCTGTCGTCGCCGCCGTCACGGCCCGGGCGGCGGGGGTCGTCGCGCGGGTCGCTCGCTCCGGTCGTCCAGCGTCGTTCCTGGGTCTGGACGGCCGAGCGGTAGGCGGCGAGGAGTTCGGTGCCTGCTGCCGCGAGGTGGTCGAAGACGTCCGGGTTGCGCTCGATGACGGGCTCCACGGCTGCCTTGGCCTGCTGGACGACCTGGCGGACCACCTGCTGGGCGGCGGGTCCGGCAACCGCCCCGAGCAGCGGGGACTGGATCGACGACAGCTTCTCGCCGACCGCGTCGACGAGCCTGCGCAGTTCCTCGGCGGCCGAGCCCTGGGGCGGGCCGTACTCGGCGCGGCGGCGGGCCTTCTCCGCCGCGAGGTCCTCGGCGGCGGCGGTGGCCCAGGCGTCGGCGTCGCTGGCGCGGGGCTCGTCGTCGACGGGCTGTGTCCCGGCGGGCTCCCCGGCGGCGTCGGGCGTGGGGCGCTCTTCGCTCATGGCGGACTCCTGACGACTCCTGGTGGACGACGCCTGATGACGGCTCGTCTCTACGACGTTACCCGAACGGCGGTACGTCGTTCATCGTGCCTGCGGCCACAGCCCGGGATCGGGCGCGAACCGCACGCACAGCTCACCGTCGCGCAGGGCGGCGCCGTCGACGGTGCAGCGGCGCAGGACGGAGGGCAGCGGGACGATACGGCGGAACGGTCCGGCGGTGACGACGAGTTCGTCGCCGCGGCGGACGAGGTCGAGCTCGTCGCGTATGGCGCCGGGCAGCGGGAGGTGCCAGACGAGCACGCCGTCCTGTGCGAGCCGGTCGGCGACGGACCACTCGACCGGGGAGGCCACCGGGTTGACGGCGGGCATCGCGAGGGCGGCGAGGTCGTCGGCGCCGCGGGGGTCGTGCCCGAGGTGGGCGACGGGGCGGGCCGTCTCGCCCCACTCCCCCAGGGCCTTGTGCTGTTGGGTGACGAGCCGGCCGAGCCGTTCGTGGTCGGCGACCGCCTCCGGCAGGACGCGGTTGGCGACGAGGGACTCGACGGGCAGGGCGCGCAGGGCGAGGCCGAGGCGCGCGTCGCGGACGGCGTCGGCGCCGGCCGGTCCCGGCTCGGCGACGAGGCGGACGGCGGTGTCGCGCTCGGCGAGAACGGCCTCGACGGCGGCCAGCTCCAGGTCCCATCGGGCGGTCGTCTCGTACAGCCACTCGGCGGGCATCGGCACGCCGGCGAGCCGGCCGAGCATGGGCCGCAGGGCGCGGGCGGCCTGCCGTTCCGGCGGGAGCAGGCGGCGCAGGTAGCGGCGCAGCTCCTCCGGGAGGGCCAGCAGGGCGAGGGCCTGCGGGACGGGCGGCAGGTCGACGACGAGGAGTTCATGACGGTCCTCGCCCTCGGCGAGGGCGGCGTCCCGCAGCGCTCGCAGGAGGGTGAGCTCCTCGGCGCCCGGGAGGGGGGTGACCTCCTCCGGGTCGAGCCGGGAGGCGCCGAGCAGGTCGAGGACGGTGGTGGCGCGGTCCTGGAAGCCGGTCAGGTCGTCCCGGAAGCCGGCCGTCGCGTCGGGACGCCAGGCCGTGAGATACGGGGTGACCCTTACGGGGCTCGCCCCGGTCCGCACCCCCAGTGCCGCGCCGAGGGTGTCGGTGCGGTCGGCACTGAGGACGAGGGTGCGAGTGCCTCCGGCGGCTGCGTGGTGTGCGGTGGCGGCCGCGATCGTCGTACGGCCGCTGCCGCCGGGGCCGGTGATCAGGAGGGTGCGCATGGGGGTGAACGGTACCTGTCGTGCCGTGCTGGGGGCTGCGCCCCCAGACCCCCCTATCGGCCCTGAAGGGGCCCCGTCCTCAAGCTCCCCCGGAGGGGGCACCCTGACGGGCTGATGGCGCGCCCGACCGTGCCCGAGGAAGGAACCGAAGAAGGAACCGCCTACTTCTCCCCCGACTCCACGCGCTTCTTCAGTCCCGCCAGCGCCCGGTCGATGATGACCTTCTCGGCCTTGCGCTTGATCATGCCCAGCATGGGGATCTTGACGTCCACGGTCAGCTGGTAGGTGACCTCGGTCGCGCCCGCGCCGGCCGGCTTGAGGAGGTAGGAGCCGTCGAGCTGGCGCAGCATCTGGGACTTCACCAGGGTCCAGGACACCTCGTGCTCGCCGGCCCAGGTGTAACCGAGGACCTGGTCGTCCTTGATGGCGCCGGCGTCCATGACCAGGCGGACCTGTTCGGCGCGGCCCTGCTCGTCCGTTTCGAGGACCTCGGCCTGCTTCACCTCTCCGGTCCAGTCCGGGTAGCGGGCGAAGTCGGCGATCACCGCCATGACGTCGGCCGGTGCCGCCTCGATCGTGATGCTCGAGCTGGTGTGTTCCGCCATCGCGGTGGCTCCTCCAGATGCGGGCCGGTACGTGTGTGCAGCGTGAAGGCTACCGCGCGCCCGACCAGCCGCCTTCACCCGGAGTCAAGTCCCTGTCAGCGGACTGTCGGATCACCGCTCCGATCACCGCTCCGGTCACCCCTCCGATCACCACTCCAGCGCCCACGGCTTCCCGCTCCCGGCGAAGTGCCCCACGTTGACGCACTCGGTCGCCCCGATCCGCATCCGGCGGGCGAGCGGCTGGTGGACGTGGCCGAAGAGCGAGTAGCGGGGCCGGGTGCGTCGGATGGCGTCCAGCAGGGCACGGCTGCCCCGTTCGAAGCGGCGGGCCACGGTGTCGTAGACCAGTTCCGGCACCTCGGGCGGGATGTGGCTGCACAGCACGTCGACCTCGCCGACGGCCTCGATCTTCGCCGCGTACTCCTCGTCGCTGATCTCGTACGGGGTGCGCATGGGCGTCCGCAGGCCGCCGCCGACGAAGCCGAAGACGCGGCCGCCGATCTCCACCCGCTCCCCGTCCAGGACGGTCGTGCCCGGTCCGGCGAACTCGGGCCACAACTGCGGGATGTCGACGTTGCCGTAGGTCGCGTACGTCGGGGTCGGGAACGCCGTGAACATCTCGGCGTACTGCTTGCGGACCGCCTTCTCGATGAGTGCGGTCCGGTCGCCGCCGACGCCGCCCCACAAACGGGCGCCGAGCTCGCGGGCCTCCTCGAAGCGGCGGGCGGTGCGCAGTTCGACGATGAGGTCGGCGTTCTCCACGCCGAAGAGGTCGGGGAAGATGCCGCGGGAGTGGTCGGCGTAGTCCAGGAACAGCACCAGGTCGCCCAGACAGATCAGCGCGTCCGCGCCTTCTCCGGCCCGGGCCAGGTCGCGCGCGTTGCCGTGCACGTCGCTGACCACGTGAATGCGTGTTCTGTGGTTTCCGGACGGTGTGGATGCCATGTCGATCAAGGGTAGGCGTGTGCGGCATACGTGAACAGTGGCGGCCCGGATACCGGTTACTGGCCAGTCAGTAAAGCGGTGGACTACTGTCAGCCGGGAAACACCAATCTGTGTGACGCAGCGAACATCTCGTCGGACCCCCCTGTCGAAGAGGCCATACCGGCGGGTAACGTCCGGGCAGTCCAGTCGTGCTCGGGATTTCAACCACCGAGATCCACGGGGATCCTCCGAGATCCACCGAGATACCTGAGCACAGCCCGAGCCTTGGACCGCACCGTCGCATCGCACAACGTCGTGGCGCCGGCGCCCTATGAGGAGCAGCAGTCTTGCGCGAGTTCAGCCTTCCGGCTTTGTACGAGGTCCCTGCGGACGGCAATCTGACCGACATCGTCCGCAGAAACGCCGCGCAGCATCCCGACGTCGCCGTCATCGCCCGCAAGGTGGGCGGCGTCTGGCAGGACGTGACGGCCACGGCGTTCCTGGCCGAGGTGCACGCCGCCGCCAAGGGCCTCATCGCCTCCGGCGTCCAGCCCGGCGACCGGGTCGGCCTGATGTCGCGCACCCGCTACGAGTGGACGCTGCTCGACTTCGCGATCTGGTGCGCGGGCGCGGTCACCGTGCCGGTGTACGAGACCAGCTCCGCCGAGCAGGTGCAGTGGATCCTCTCCGACTCGGGCGCGACCGCGATCGTCGTCGAGCTGGACAACCACGCGGCGGCCGTCGAGTCGGTCCGTGACTCGCTGCCTGCGCTCAAGCACGTCTGGCAGATCGAGGCCGGGGGTGTCGAGGAGCTCGGGCGGCTCGGCAAGGACGTCTCCGACAGGGCCGTCGAGGAGCGCAGCTCGCAGGCCAAGGCGGACGACCCGGCGACCATCGTGTACACGTCCGGTACGACCGGCCGGCCCAAGGGCTGTGTGCTCACCCACCGCAGCTTCTTCGCCGAGTGCGGAAACGTTGTGGAACGCCTGCGGCCCCTGTTCCGCACGGGTGAGTGCAGCGTGCTGCTCTTCCTGCCGCTCGCGCACGTCTTCGGCCGACTGGTGCAGATCGCCCCGATGATGGCGCCGATCAAGCTGGGCACGGTCCCGGACATCAAGAACCTCACCGACGAGCTGGCGGCCTTCCGGCCCACGCTGATCCTGGGCGTGCCGCGGGTCTTCGAGAAGGTCTACAACTCGGCGCGCGCCAAGGCGCAGGCGGACGGAAAGGGCGCGATCTTCGACAAGGCGGCGGACACCGCGATCGCGTACAGCAAGGCGCTGGAGCTCCCGGCGGGCCCGCCCCTCGGCCTGAAGATCAAGCACAAGGTCTTCGACCGGCTGGTCTACAGCAAGCTGCGCGCGGTCCTCGGCGGCAAGGGCGAGTACGCGATCTCCGGCGGCGCTCCGCTGGGCGAGCGCCTCGGTCACTTCTTCCGCGGCATCGGCTTCACCGTCCTGGAGGGCTACGGCCTGACGGAGTCCTGCGCGGCCACCGCGTTCAACCCGTGGGACCGGCAGAAGATCGGCACGGTCGGCCAGCCGCTGCCCGGCTCGGTGGTGCGGATCGCGGACGACGGCGAGGTGCTGCTGCACGGCGAGCACCTGTTCAAGGAGTACTGGAACAACCCGGGCGCGACCGCCGAGGCGCTGGCCGACGGCTGGTTCCACACCGGTGACATCGGCACCCTCGACGAGGACGGCTACCTCCGCATCACCGGCCGCAAGAAGGAGATCATCGTCACCGCGGGCGGCAAGAACGTCGCCCCGGCCGTGATCGAGGACCGCATCCGCGCGCACGCGCTGGTCGCGGAGTGCATGGTGGTGGGCGACGGGCGGCCGTTCGTGGGCGCGCTGGTCACCCTCGACGAGGAGTTCCTGGGCCGCTGGGCCGCCGACCACGGCAAGCCGGCGGGTGCGACCGCGGCGTCGCTGCGCGACGACGCCGACCTGCAGGCCGCCATCCAGTCGGCGATCGACGACGGCAACGCCGCGGTCTCGAAGGCGGAATCGGTGCGGAAGTTCCGCATTCTCTCCTCCCAGTTCACGGAGGACTCGGGCCATCTCACGCCGTCGCTGAAGCTCAAGCGCAACGTCGTGGCGAAGGACTACGCGGGCGAGATCGAGGCGATCTACGCCAAGTAGGGCGAACTACGACCAGTAGTACGCGGGTTGTCGGTTCATGGCGCGGTGTCCTCGGCGAGGACCCGCGCCATGGTGCGTTCGGCGAGCGCGGTGATCGTGACGAACGGGTTCACCCCGATGTTGCCGGGCACCAGTGAGCCGTCGGTGACGTACAGCTTCGAATACCCCTTCACCCGGCCGTAGTTGTCGGTCGCCTTCCCCAACACGCAGCCGCCGAGCGGGTGGTAGGTGAAGTCGTCGGCGAAGACCTTGTTGCCGGAACCGAAGAGGTCGTACCGGTAGATGGTGGAGTTCGCCGAGTTGATCCGGTCGAACAGCTTCTTCGCCATGCCGACGGAGACGGCGCTCTGCGCGGCGCTCCAGCCGAGCTTCACCCCGCCGGAGGAGGCGTCGTACGTGAACGCCGCCCGCTGCGGGTTCTTGGTGATCGCCAGGTAGAGGCTGACCCAGTGTTCGAGTCCCGTGGGCAGCGGGGCGATCTCCGCGAAGACGGGGTTGGCGGTGTTGGCCCAGTCGTCGATGCCCATCACCGGCATGGTCGACTGGTTGGCGCCGACGGTGTCCCACAGGTGGTTGGCCCGCCCGAGCATGACGTTCCCGTTGGTCCCCCAGCCCGCGCCGACGGATCCGTCCAGCGCGGGCAGGGTGCCCGTGTCCCTCGCCCGGACGAGGAGTTCGCTGGTCCCGAGGCTGCCGCCGCCGAGGAAGAGGTAGGTGCAGCCGTACTGCTTGGTCTCGACGACCTTGCCGGTGTCGTCGATGCGGTCGGCGGTGAGAACGTACGTCCCGTCGCTCGCCCGGCTGATCCCGCGCACCTTCTCCAGGGTGTGGATCGTGACGTTGCCGGTGCCGAGCGCCGACGCCAGATACGTCTTGTCCAGGCTCCTCTTGCCGTAGTTGTTGCCGTAGATGACCTCCTGTCCGAGGGCCGACCTGGTGGCCGTACCGGCGGCCTCGCGCTGCATGTAGCCGAAGTCGTAGACGCTGGGCACGAAGGTGGTCCTCAGGCCGGTGTTCGCCGCGTGCTTCCGGGAGACACGCGTGAACTGGTACCACTCGGTCGACTCGAACCAGGCGGGGTCGACGGTGTTGACGCCGAGCATGGCGCGGGCGCGCGGGAAGTACGTGGAGTACATCTCGCTCGCGTCGACGGTGGGGAACTGTTCGGCGAAGTAGGACTGGAGCGGGGTGACCGCCATCGAGCCGTTGACCAGGGAGCCGCCGCCGACCCCGCGGCCCACGAAGACGGACATGTTGTCGAAGTGCACCCGGTCCAGGACACCGGGATAGAGGCTGATGTCCTTGTTGACGACGTCCAGCCACAGGAACGTGGCCAGGGGCGCCTCGGTGCGGGTGCGGAACCACATGGACCGCTGGTCGGGGTTGGCGGTGTTGCAGAAGACCTTGCCGTCGGCACCGGCCGTGTTCCACAACCGGCCCATCTCCAGGACGAGGGTGCGGATGCCGGCCTGGCCGAGGCGCAGGGCGGCGACGGCGGCACCGTAGCCGGAGCCGACGACGATGGCGGGGGCGGATTCGACCGCGGCGGGCTCGGCCGCCTGGGCCGACTGGAGTCCTACGCGGGTGAAGCCGAGGGTGGCCGCCGTCTGGAGGGCGGCCATACCAAGGATTTGACGTCTCGTCAGCTGACGCTGCATCAGTTTGGCTGTCATGTGCGCAGCATCAGCGGATTTTCGTGCTCCGCCTAGAGCAAAGGGGGAAAAGTCTAGAGCAATGTTTTCAGCTGCTCCGCGAGCAGGTCCCAGCGCCACCGCTCCTCGACCCACTGGCGCCCCCGCTCCCCCATCCGGCGGCGCAGCTCTGCGTCCCCGAGGAGGACGACGATCCGCTCGGCGGCCTCGGCCGACGAGCCGCCCCGCACGACCCACCCCGTCTCCCCGTCGAGCACGGCGTCGGGCGCGCCGCCGGAGTCCCCGGCGACGACGGGCAGACCGGTCGCGGACGCCTCCAGGTAGACGATCCCGAGCCCCTCGACGTCCAGCCCGCCGCGCCGCGTCCGGCAGGGCATCGCGAAGACGTCCCCGGCGCCGTAGTGCGCGGGCAGCTCGGCCCAGGGCACGGACCCGGTGAACCGCACCGAACCCGCCACCCCGCTCTCGTGGGCGAGCCTGCGCAGGTCCTTCTCGTACGGGCCGCCCCCGACGATCAGCAGGACCGTCTCCGGTTCGGCGGCCAGGATCCGGGGCATGGCGAGGATCAGCGTGTCCTGGCCCTTGCGCGGCACCAGCCGCGAGACGCACACGACCACCGGCCGGTCGGTCAGTCCGAGCCGCGCGCGCACCTCGTCGCCGCCCGAGCCCGGGTGGAAGGTCTTCTCGTCGACGCCCGGCGGCAACTGCACCATCCGGGCGGCGGCCTCGGCGCTCAGCGCGGTCGCGATCCGCGAGCGCGTGTACTCGCCGAGGTAGGTGATCGTGTCCGTGGCCTCACCGATCCGGCCCAGGAGCTGCCGGGCGACGGGCAACTGCGCCCACCCGGCCTCGTGCCCGTGCGTCGTCGCCACCAGCCGCTCGGCGCCCGCCTTGCGCAGCGCCGGCGCCATCAGCCCGAGCGGCGCGGCCGCCCCGAACCACACCGACGTGCACCCGTGCTCCCGCAGCAGCCCGACGGCCCGCCGGGTCGCCCCGGGCGTCGGCAGCAGCATCGTCGTGGAGTCCCGTACGACGGTGAAGGGCTGCTCGGCGTCGAAGGCGGCCGTCGCCTCGACGCCCTCGCGGGAACGTTTCCAGGTGGACGCGTAGACGACGAGACGGTCGGGGTCGAGCCGGAGCGCCATGTTGTGCAGGAACGCCTGGATACCGCCCGGGCGGGGCGGAAAGTCGTTCGTCACGATCAGGGTCTTGTGCATCGCAGCCGACCTTATCCAAATGCCCTTCACAGCCGCGCGGGGCGGCGGCTCACAGCCCGGCGGGAGATCATGTGACCCACGAACCCCCGAAGGCGCAGGCGAACGAGCGACCGCACAGGAACGGACGGCCACCGGTGGAGACAACGGACGCGACGCGGCCCCTGACGTGTCTGCTGACGACCTGGGGCGTGACCCGGCTCGGACTGCTGCTCTTCGTCTTCAAGGTGGCCCTCTTCCCCGGCCCGGACGTCACGACCGACGTCTCCGTCATCTACCAGGGCTGGTACGAGGTCCTGCGCACCGGTGCGTTCCCGGCGGCCGACGTCACCTGGCAGTACCCGCCCGCCGCCGCCCTCGCGATCCTCTCCCCCGGTCTGCTGCCCTTCCTCGACTACGCGTCGGCCTTCTTCGTCCTGGCCTTCCTCGCCGACCTCGCCGTCCTCATGCTGCTGCTGAACACGGGCCTGCGCCCCGGCCGGTCCCCGCGCGGCGCCTGGATGTGGGTGGCGGGTCTCCCACTGCTCGGCCCCACCGTCTACTCCCGCTACGACGTCATGGTGACGGCCGTCGCGGTCGCCGCGCTGCTCGCGGGTGCCCGGCGCCCCCGTCTGATGGGGGCGCTGACGGGCTTCGCGGCGCTGCTGAAGGTGTGGCCGGTGCTGCTGCTGGCGGGCGCGGTGCGCAGGCGGGCCTGGGCCGCGGCGGTGGTGACCGTCGGCGCCCTGTCCGGGCTGTTCGCCCTCGCCATGCCCGGCGCCTTCGCCTTCCTCACCTTCCAGCGCGACCGGGGCACCGAGGTGGAGTCGACGGGCGCCCTCGCCCTGCATGTGGCCCGGCAGTTCGGCTGGCAGGGCGAGGTGCTGCTCAACTACGGCTCGCTGGAGTTCCTCGGCCCGTACGTGGGCGTCGTGAGCGATGTCGCCCTGGGGCTGACCGCGGTCGCGTTCGGCTGGCTGCTGCTGTGGCGGCTGGCGGCGAGACGCTTCGCGCCACGCACGCTCGCGGAGGCGGCCTTCACGGCGGTCCTGCTGTTCACCGTGACCAGCCGGGTGATCAGCCCCCAGTACCTGATCTGGCTGATCGGCCTCGCGGCGGTCTGCCTGTGCTTCCGCGCCAGCCGCATGACCCTGCCCGCCGCCCTGGTCCTGGCCGCGTCGTTCGTGACGGTGCTGGAGTTCCCGATCCTGTTCGCGGACGTCGTGGAAAGCACCCCCCTCGGCGTCACCCTCATGTTCCTGCGCAACGGCCTCCTGGTCGCCGCCACGCTCACCGCGGCCGTACGGCTCTGGCGCTCGACGGTGCCGAAGCCCACCGCCCCCGACCCCCTCCCCGATCAGGTCACCCGCGCCAACGAGCCCGCCGTCTCCCCCTGACGTTCCCGCCGCGCCCGCCGCAGCACCACCACGCCCACCGCCGCGCACTGCGCCCCCATCGCGAGCGCCAGCGCCAGACACACTCCCGGCAGCCCGAACCCCGACAGCCCGAACGCCAGGGGCAGCTGGACGGCCGTACCGAGCAGGGTCACCCGCAGCAGCACCGGCGCTCCCCCGCTTCCCTCGAAGACCCCGCCCAGCGCGATGAACCCGGCCATGAGCAGCAGATACGGCCCGACGCAGCGCAGGAACAGCGCACCCTCGCGGGCCACGCCGGGCCCGGCGCCGAAGGCGGCCATGATCCAGGGGCCGGCGACGAGGAGCAGCACCGCCGCCACGAGCCCGACGCTCCCGGAGAGCAGCACGGCCTGCCGCCCGATCGCCCGCCGTTCGTCCCTGCCCTCGCCCCGGGTGTGCGCGGTGTGGATGGAGGCGGCCTGGCGGACGGCGTAGAAGGCCATCGTCGCCACGTACATGACCTTGTAGGCGATGGCGTACGCGGCCACGGCCGTCACCCCGAGCCGCGCCACCACGGCGACCAGCCCGAGCGCCCCGGCCTGGCGCACGGTGAAGTCGGCGGACATCGGCAGCCCGGTCGCCAGGGTCCGCCGCAGCGAGGCGCCGGTGGAGAGCGTCGGCGTGGCCCGGGCGGCCGTCCGCAGCAGGGCGTTCCGGCGCAGGGCGAGCAGCCCGGCCCCGAGGGCCACGCTCCGGCACAGCACCGTGGAGGCGGCGGCGCCCCGGACGCCGTGGAGGTGGATGAACAGCGGGTCGCAGACCAGGATCAGACCGCCTGCGAGCAGGGCCAGACGCATCGGGGTCCTGGTGTCGCCGGTGCCCTTGAGGATGCCGTCGACGAGTTGCTGGGCGAAGAAGACGGCGATGCCCGGCATCGAGATCGCGAAGTAGGAGACGGCGAGCGGGAGTGCCGGGCCGCCGTCGCCACCGAGGACCAGCCGGGACAGTGGCTCGCGCAGGAGGTATCCGCCGACGGCGACGACGGGCGTGACCACCGCGCACAGCGCCCAGCCGCCCCGTACGGCCGCGCGCACGTCCCCCGGGTCCCGGGCTCCCCTGGCGTGCGCGACCAGCACGGTCGTCCCGGAGGCGAAGACCAGCGCGACGCCGAGCAGCACGTTCTCGGCGTTGGTGGCGACCGCGACGGCGGCGACCGCGGGTCCGCCGAGCCGGGACACCCAGACGGTGTTGACGATCCCGGCGGCGACGGAGGCGAGGAGTGAGAAGTACACGGGGTGGGCGAGCGACACGAGCTGCTTGCGATGACTGTTCAGGTGGCTGTTCACGACGACGATCCCCTCGAAACGAGCTACCTCTAATCGAGGTAGCTCGATAAGAGGTAGCATGGCGTCATCGCGTCCGCAAGGGAGGACCATGCTCGAGCTGTCGATCCTCGGCTTCCTCGCCGAAGAGCCCCTGCACGGGTACGAGTTGAAGGAGCGCATCAAGGCGTTGACCGGTCACGTCCGCCCGGTCAGCGACGGCGCGCTCTATCCGGCGATCGCCCGTCTCGTCACCGCCGGCAAGCTCGACCAGCGCATGGCGGACGGCGCGAGCGCGGCCCCCCGCCGGGTGCTCTCCCTCACCGACGCGGGCCGCGAGGACCTGCTGGAACGGCTCCGTCATCCCAGGCAGGCCGAGATCACGGACCACGTCCGCTTCAACACCGTCCTCGCGTTCCTGCGGCACCTGCCCGACCGCCGGGAGCAGACCGCCGTGCTCCGCCGCCGCCTGGACTTCCTTCAGACGCCCGCGAGCTTCTTCTACGCGGACGGCGAACCCGTGCGGGCGGAGCAGGCCGAGGACCTGTTCCGGCAGGGCATGCTGCGGGTCGCGCGGGCGACGGGCGAGGCCGAGCGGGCGTGGCTCAGGGAGGCCATCGAGGTGCTGACTCAGGCGAGCTGATCCCGCAGATACGCCCGCCAGTCCGCCGTGAACCGCGGCAGGGACGTGCCCAGCACGCTCTTCAGCGCGCCCTCCACCGCCCCCGGCCGCTCCTTGTACTCCCCCACGGCCCGGTAGAACGCGTCCAGCTTCACCTCGCCCCACCGCGCGGCGATCATCCGGCAGGCCAGCCAGCCGCCCTCGTACGCCGTGGCCAGCCGGCTCGCGTCACCGGAGAAGCCGAAGTCGCCGTCGGTGGGCAGCGCCGCCGGGACGGTCCCGCCGGTGACGGCGTGCTGGAGCTCCGGGGCGGCCTCGGCGGGGGTGCGGCCGGTGTCGCGGTAGCCGACCCAGTCGGCGTAGCCCTCGGACAGCCACAGCGGGGTGGCGGCGTTGGTGTGGGCGCGGGTGGCGACATGGGTGGTCTCGTGGGTGAGGACCACCTGCCGTCCGACCCGGCCGAGCATGCCGTACGCGTCGGGGTTGACGATGACCCGGTCCGCGGGCGCCTTCGACCCGCCGCCCGTCTCGCCCGTCGTCACCGCGGCGATCCCCCGATAGGAGGAGGCGGGCGAGCCGAGCAGCCCCGCCATGCCCTCCAGCGAGTTCGGTACGAGGACGACGACGCGCCCGGCCCAGTCGGTACCCCAGGCCGCCGACACCGCCGGGACGGCGTCGTCGGCCAGATCCGCGAAGGACCGCAGGCGTTCGCCGGACTGTCCGACCCCCAGCACCAGGCTGTGCGTTCCCCGGACGACGCTCACCGTGCCCTGGTCCCACAGCTGCTCGCCGGTCTTCTCCGCGGGCTTCTCGGAGATCACCGACCACTGCCCGTCCCCGTCCCGGGTCAGGCTCAGGGTGCGGTTCGCGATCACCGGGGCCCTGTCGTAGCCGTCGACCCGATAGCTCAGCTCGGCGTCGGCGGTGGCGGAGTCGCCGTCCCGGTGGACGGCCGTCACGCGGTACGACCACGCCGCCAACGGGACGGCCCGCACGGCGGCGTACCCGGCCGCGGTGCCGGTGGCCGCGTAGGCGCTCTCGTCATGGCCGAGGACCGCGGCGGCCCGCCGGTCGAGAACCCGCTGCACATCGGCCTTCGCGCCGTCCGTCGCGGGGCGCCCGCCGCAGGCGACCAGGGAGACGAACAGCGAGGCGAGCAGCAGCCAGAGCCCCGGTACCGGGGATCCGCGCGCCCGCCTTCGACCAGCCATCCTCCCGATCGTACGGTGGCGGCCCCGCGCGAGCCGCGGTCAGGGCCTGGTGACGGAGGAGACCGGCATCATCCCGACCGGGTCGTAGCGCACGGGCGCGCCCGGGTGGGGGGCGTGGATGACCTGGCCGTTGCCGACGTACATGCCGACATGGCTGGCGTCGGAGCGGTAGGTGACGATGTCGCCGGGCCGGGCCTGGGACAGCGGGACCCGTCGCCCGGCGTGCGCCTGGGCCTGCGAGGTGCGCGGCAGGGAGACGCCGGCGTGCGCGTACGACCACTGCATGAGGCCCGAACAGTCGAAGCCGGAGGGGCCGTTGGCGCCCCAGACGTACGGTCTGCCGAGCGCGGAGCGGACGGCGGCCAGGGCGGCGGCCGCGCGGCCGGACGCCGGGACGGCACCGGAGAGGTCGGGCATGCCCTCGCGGCCGGAGCGGGAGGCCCGGTCGTAGGCGGCGCGGTCCGCGGACGGCAGGGAGTTGAGCAACTGCCGTGCCCTGGCGAGCTTCTGCTCCACGGTCCGCTTGTGGCTCGCGACGGCCTTGCGGCTCTTCTCCAGCTCGGCGAGCTTGCGGGCGGCCTCGGCGCGCTCCTGGGCGAGCTCGCGCATGGCGCCCTGGAGTTCGCTGAGTTCACCGGCCTGGTGGGTGGTGATCCGGTCCAGGACGGACGCCTTGTCGAGGTAGTCCTCCGGGTCGTCGGAGAACAGCAGCGCCAGGGAGGGGTCGAGGCCGCCGGAGCGGTACTGGGCGCCGGCCAGCGAACCGAGCTGCTCGCGCAGGCCGTTGATGCGCTCCTGCTGGCGGGCGATGTGGTCCTGGGCGTTGCCAACCTGTTTGCGGAGTGTGCCGGCGCGTTCGTCGGCCTTGTTGTAGGCCTCGGTGGCTTTCTCGACCTCCTCGTAGAGACGGTCCACCTCGGCGCGGGTGTGGTCGTGCGGCGCGGCCGTGGCCGGTACGGCGCCGAGTGCGGCGGCCGCGACGGACAGCACGCTCAGGGCGCTCACGGCGCCCCGGTCGAACCCGGACTGTGCAAGGCGGCGATGGGACCCCACGGGAAGCCGCGCTCCTTCCAATTGGCGGACGCCACCGGTCTCCCCCGGGCCGGGGGAAACGCGGCAGACATTGACGCCCTCTCCAGCCCGAGGGCAGGAGATTCTGGTCCGCACCGCTTCGCGATGCCACCACGGGTTCCTGTTTCACAGGCCGCCGCCGACCCATGAGGGCTGGTCTTACGTGGCCTCCGCAGGCGTGACTTTCCGCCCGTCCGGCGGTAGGTCCGACAACTTCCGTCGAAGGACGCGGCGATGCTAGCCCCGCGGCGGGGGGTCGGCCAAAGACGTCGACGCGCACACACAGTGACGCCCCGCCGCTGACGCAGGTCACCGGCGGGGCGTGGGGTCACTTCCCGTCGTCATGATTCGCCCGTTCGGGCGGGGTGATGTCCTGATCTTGAAGTTGATCAGCGACTGATCCCGGAGTGGATCAGACCCGGACGCCGAACATGAACGGTCCGCCGATCGTGCTCATCGACTCGTAGCGCACGACGGTCCCGGTGCGCGGGGCGTGGATGATCTGGCCGTTGCCCGCGTACAGACCGACGTGGTGCAGGTCGCTGAAGAAGAACACCAGGTCGCCGACCTTGAGGTCGCTCTGCGAGTAGATGCGCGTCCCGATGTTGGCCTGCGCCTGCGAGGTCCGCGGGATACCGACACCGGCCTGCGCGTAGGCCCAGGAGGTGAGGCCCGAGCAGTCGTACGAGGCGGTGCCGGTGGCGCCGTAGTAGTAGGGCTTGCCGAGCTGGCTCTGCGCGGCCTGGAAGGCGGCCATGGCCCGGCCGGAGCCGGTGGGGGCGTCGCCGAGGTCGACACGCCCACCGGAGTCCCGGCTGGCGCGGGCGTCGGCGGCGGCGAGGTCCGCCCTCTCCTTGGCCGTCAGCGTGTTGAGGAGCTTGCGCGCCTCGGTGAGCTTGGCCTGCACCGTCTTCTTCTGCTTGGCCAGTTCGGTGCGGGTCGAGGCGAGGTCCTTGAGCTTGCCGGCGGCCTCGGCGCGCTCCTGGGCGAGCTCGCGCTGCTTCTCCTGGATCTTCTTCAGCGCCTCGACCTGCTGGGCGCTCAGCTGGTCGGCGGCCGACGCCTTGTCCAGGAAGTCGTCCGGGTTCGAGGAGAGGAGGAGCTGCAGGGAGGAATCTATGGACCCGGTGCGGTACTGGGCGGCGGCCGCCAGACCCATGGAGTCGCGCAGCTCGTTGAGATCCGCCTGCCCCCGGGCCACGTTGTCCTGGATGGTGGAGATCTCCTTCTGGAGCTTCTCCTGCTTCTCCTCGGCCCCGTTGAGCTTCTCGGTGGCCTGCTCCTGCTCTTCGTAGAGCTTGTCGACCTTGGCCTTGACCTCGTCCTTGCTGAGCTTCTCACTGGGCGCCGCGTTGGCGGCCTGCGAGCTCAGTACGACGGCAGCGGCGGCTGCGGTGGTCAGCACGGTCACGCGCGCACGACTCGGCTGCTTCGGTCGACGGTGGGACGCCACGGAGACGGGCTCCTTCTTTTGAGTGATCACCCGTGTGGAGATTCGAGCCCCGACCTTAGTGACCTCGCCGTGATCAGTTCAAATCCTCAGACGAAAAAACTCATCACGCACCGCAGTTTTTTCACACAACTCACGTGCGGTGATCTGCGATTGACACTACGTTGCGTGACGATTAGGCCAATTCAGGCATTAAACCAGCAACTTCGACCTTCAGGACAGTCGCTTCAGAAGTACCGCGGAAGCCACCGGCCGGGCGCCCGCCTTCGCGACCCCGTCGGCCACCTCACGGTCGGTGGAGGCGACGATGACCGGCCGACCGGGCGGCTCGGCCCGCACCAGCTGACGGATCAGCTCGTCGGCCGTGACACCCGGCTTGGAGAACAGCACCCGCACCCCGCGCGGCGGCGCCAGCAGCACCGGAGCGGCGAGTTCGGCCCCGTCGAAGACGCAGGTGACCTCGGCGCCGGTCTGCGCGGCGAGCTGCGAGAGCTGCCCGAGCAGCCTGAGCCGCTGCTTCTCCAGCGGCATCTGCGGATAGCCGGTCTTGGTGACGTTGTAGCCGTCGACGACGAGATGCGCCTGGGGCAGCGCGAGGAGCTGGTCGAGAATGGCCGGATCATGCTCGGACAGGGCGCGGGCGGCGATGTCCTTCGGGGTCATCCGGCCCGGCTCGACCGCGTCGACGGTCTCCGCCGGCCGCACCGACACCGGCGGCAGCGCCAGTTCCCTCCGCAGCCCCTGGGTAGCGTCGAGCACGGTGTCCAGCAGCAGCCGCACCCGCATGTCCTCGACGCTGCGGCCCTCGCGGGCCGCCCGCCGGGTTGCCTCCAGGGTGGCCTCCACCTCGCCGAGCCGCGCCTTGAGCCGCCGGCTCTCGCTCTCGGCGGCGGACACCTGGGTCTGCCCCTCGGCACGCAGGGTCTCCATCTCGCCCTGCGCCTTGCGCAGCGCGGCCTCGCCGCGCTTGACGTCGCTGAGGGCCGAACGCAGCTTGCGGTGAAGCGATTCGGCCTCCTTCTTCGCCGCGTCCAGTTCTGCTCGCAGCCGCTCGGTCTCCGCCCGGGTCTGCTCACGGGCCCGGTCGAGCTCCTCGCGCAGCCGCTCCAGCTCGGCCCGGGTCTCCTCGTCGGCGCGTTCGGCGTCCGCCCGCTGGGCCTCCTCGCCGGCCGCGGTGACCAGCTTCACCCAGCCCGTGGGCCGCAGCACATAGGCCGCGGCCGCCACGTCGAGCGGGTCCGCGGCCGGGGTCGGCGAGCCGGAGTCGAGGGCGCCGGAGAGTTCCGGCTGGGTCTCTCTGAACTTCTCGGCGATGCGTTGCCGGAAGAGCGGATCGGTCTCCAGCGCGGCCGCCATCGCGTTGCCCGCGAACTTGGCCCGCCGGTTCGGCGCGAACCGGGCGTACTGCCGCAACTGGGCGGGCAGTTCGCCGACGGTCAGCCCGCCGAAGCCGTCGGAGACGATCGTGACGACCCTGCGCCGCACGCCGTCCGGCAGCGGACGGTCGAGCATCTCGGCGGCGCCGTCGCCCGGCCCCCCGCCTGCGCTCTCCACCATCCGTCACACCCCAATACCTGTGCGGGGCCGCCTCCCGTCAGGAGCCGGCGCCCGGCCGATCGACGAGTTCCACCTGGTCCACGGCGTTGCACCAGCGGCACCGCACCGACTCGATGGTCTCATTGACCACCTCGCGCTCCTCGACCTCCGGCTCGCCCGCGAGGTCGAGGTGCACGTACTCGACGACCTTCGACGAGCGCGTCACGTCGAACCGCGTGAGGTTGCCGCAGAGCGTGCAGCGCCACCGCGTCGTGGCGGTCGGCAGGGGAACCGTCATCGTGACTTTCCGCTTCCTTCTAGTGTGGTGCTTCCGTCGTGCCACCAGTGTCCGGGTCGGGCCGGAGGCTCCCCCGTACATGTGGCTCGTAACCCTACGGCCTGGCGGGTACTCGCCGCCCGTCCGTCCACGGCGGCGAGGCGATCTGTGCCGATGCGCCCCATTACGACATGCTCTGTTTTCATGATCGGCAACTGGAGCGGAACCGTCCGCAGAGCCCTCCGCACCCCCTCGGCGCCGGTGACCTACGGACTGATCACCCTGTGCTGTCTGATCTTCGTGATCGGCCCGGCCTCGGGCCTCGATCCGGCGTACGGCTCCGGTGACGAACTGCTGGCCGCGCAACGGTCCTATTTCCGCCGCTGGGGTGTCGTGCCCGCCGAACTCTTCCAGGGCTCGGCGCGGGCGGCCCTGACCCCCGTCACGGCTCTCTTCGTGCACGGCAGCTGGGTGCACCTGCTGGGCAACATGCTGTTCCTGTACGTCTTCGGGGCGATGACCGAGGACCGGATGGGCCGCGTCGAGTTCACGCTCTTCTACCTCGGCTGCGGCTACCTGGCCCTGCTGGGCTACGCCGCCGCCAACGCCGACTCCTCGCAGTCCCTGGTCGGCGCCTCCGGGGCGATCTCCGCGGTCCTCGGCGCGTTTCTGTACCTGTTTCCCCGAGCGCGGGTGACCAGTCTCCTGCCGTTCCTGTTCTTCCTGCCGCTGCGCTTCCCCGCGTGGGTCGTACTGCCCTTCTGGGCGGCCCTCCAGTGGGTGGCGGCGCGGCAGGCCGCCCAGGGGCCGGGGGTGGCGTATCTGGCGCACATGGTGGGCTTCGGCCTGGGGCTCGTCTACGCGTGGGCCCGCTTCGGAGACAAGAAGGGCCCGAAGGGCGGCCTTGGAAGGGCGGTGGTGGGAGACGGGCGGGCGACCGCTGCGCCTTCCCGGGGGACGCGGCATCCGACAGCGGCTCCGCCGCGGACCGGACCTCCGGCAGAGAAAACGGGCCGACTGGACCGCGAGTAGGGTGAGAGCCCCAGCTCCGGCCCCCGAGGGAGAGAACCAGCCGTGATCACCGCGATCGTCCTCATCAAGACCAGCGTGGACCGGATCCCCGAGATCGCCGAGCGGATCGCCTCGCTGGAATCCGTGAGCGAGGTCTTCTCCGTCACGGGGACCTACGACCTGATCGCCATGGTGCGGGTGAAGCAGCACGAGGACCTCGCGGAGGTCATCCCCGGCAGCATCAGCAAGATTCCCGGGGTGGAGGCGACGGACACCCACGTCGCCTTCCGCACCTACTCGCAGCACGACCTGGAGGCGGCGTTCGCCATCGGGCTGGACTCCTGACCGACCGAACACCGCCTCCGGCGCGGCAACCGCCTACACCGCCGGGACGCAGCGGCCGTCCTCCGTCCGGTACTGCCACCGCGCGCCGTCGGCCACCAGTTCCCGTACCGCGTTGACGAAGCGCTCCACGTGCTCGTCGGGGGTGCCGGCGCCGAAGCTCACCCGGATCGCGTTGAGGGACTTCTCTCCGGGGGCCGCCTCGGGGGCGCCGCACTCGCCCGGGGTCTGCGGGTCGCCACCCAGGAGGGTGCGGACCAGCGGGTGGGCGCAGAAGAGGCCGTCGCGGACGCCGATGCCGTACTCGGCGGAGAGAGCCGCGGCGAAGTGGGAGCTGTTCCAGCCCTCGACGACGAAGGAGATCACGCCGACCCGCGGGGCGTCGTCGCCGAACAGCGACAGGATCCGCACCCCCGGGACCTCGGCGAGGCCGGTGCGCACCTTCTCGATCAGGTACCGCTCGCGGGCCACCAGCGTGTCGAAGCCCGCCTCCGTCAGCGCCTTGCACGCCGAGGCGATGGAGTAGGCGCCGATCACGTTCGGGGAGCCGGCCTCGTGGCGGGCCGCGCCCTCGTGCCACTCCACGTCCACTCCCCCGTCCTCGCTCCGCGTCACCTTGCGGCTGGCGCCGCCGCCCGCGAGGTACGGGTCGGCCGCGACCAGCCAGTCGGCGCGGCCGGCCAGGACGCCGGAGCCGAAGGGGGCGTACAGCTTGTGGCCGGAGAAGGCGATCCAGTCGACGTCCAGGTCACGGACGGAGACCGGGTGGTGCGGGGCCAGCTGGGCGGCGTCCAGCACGATGCGGGCGCCGTGCGCATGGGCGGCCGCCGCGAGCTCCCGTACCGGCCACAGCTCGCCGGTGACGTTCGAGGCGCCGGTCACGCAGACCAGGGCCGGGCCGTACGGGTCGCGCTCGGCGAGGGCGCGCTCCAGGGTCTCGACGGCCTGGCGCGGGGTGCGCGGGGCGTCGAGGCAGGTGACCCGGGCGTCCTGCCAGGGCAGCAGCGAGGCGTGGTGCTCGGTCTCGAAGACGAAGACCTGGCAGTCGGCGGGGAGGGCCCGCGCCAGCAGGTTGAGGGAGTCCGTCGTCGAGCGGGTGAAGATCAGCTGGTCGTCGGAGCGGCAGTCGAGGAACTCGGTGACCGTCCTGCGGGCGTTCTCGAAGAGGTCCGTGGACAGCTGGGAGAGGTAGCCGGCCCCTCGGTGGACGCTGCCGTAGTACGGGGCGTAGGCCGCCACGTCGTCCCAGACGCGCTGGAGGGCCGGGGTGCTGGCCGCGTAGTCCAGCGCCGCGTAGGTGACCTCGCCGCCGGTCACGAGCGGGACGGTGACATCCCGTCCCAGAACGGGCAGCGGGGCACAAACGGTCTGGGCGACGGCCGTGGTGGAGACAGACATGGGGAACTCCCGTGAGAGGAAAGGGGTAACCGCCGTGCGAGCGGGTGTGGCTCCAGCACGGAGGAAGGCGAAACGGGGTACGCGGAGGCGGGGCTCTACGCCCTATCGCATTCGCTTGCTCACGGAAGGCTCCCTCGAACGACCAGGACCCCTGGTTTCGAGAGGGGCCCGCGCTTGCCGTAGACCTCACTGCCTACGGCCTGGTCTTCACCCGGGGCACCCCGCCACGGACGGAGGGTTGCCGGACAGTCGGCCGGGGCCTCATGACTGTCACTCATGACCTGGTGCAAAAACGTACGTGAAGTGATCGCGGTCCCGCAACCCGTGTCCGGATCGCGGGACCCCGCCACCGACGGTCACGCGTTGCTGGCGGCCACCCAGCGCTCCAGGGACCGCTTGGCCGCTCCGGAGTCGATCGACTCGGCCGCCCGGTCCATGCCGGCCCGGAGCTGCTCGGCCAGCGTCCCGGTACCCGGGTCGAGCGCCACGAGCGCCGCCGCCGAGTTCAGCAGGACGGCGTCCCGCACCGGGCCCGTCTCGCCCTCCAGGAGACGGCGGGCCACCTCCGCGTTGTACGACGGGTCCCCGCCCCGCAGAGCCTCCACCGGAACCAGGTCGAGCCCGACGTCACGCGGGTCGAAGGTCTCCTCGGTGACCTTGCCGTCGCGCACGACCCACACGTGGGAGGTGGCCGTCGTGGTCAGCTCGTCCAGGCCGTCGTCGCCCCGGAAGACCAGGGAGGAGTTGCCGCGCTCGGCGAAGACGCCCGCGACGACCGGCGCCATGCGCGGGTCCGCGACCCCGACCGCCTGGCTGCGCACCCTCGCGGGGTTGGTCAGCGGGCCGAGCACGTTGAACACCGTGCGAATGCCCAACTGGCCGCGCGCGGCGCCCACATGGCGCAGCGCCGGGTGGAACTTGATCGCGAAGCAGAAGGTGATCCCGGCCTCCTGGGCCACCTCGGCCACCCGCCCCGGGGTCAGCTCCAGATTGACACCGAGCTTCTCCAGGACGTCCGAGGCTCCGGACGCGGAGGACGCGGCCCGGTTGCCGTGCTTGACGACCGTGGCGCCCGCGCCGGCGACGACGATCGCCGACATCGTGGAGATGTTGACCGTCTTCGCGCCGTCACCGCCCGTGCCGACGATGTCGACGGTCCGCCCCGGCACCTCGATCAGGTTGGCGTGCTCGTACATCGCCCGGACGAGCCCGTTGATCTCCTCGACGGTCTCGCCCTTGGCCCGCAGCGCCACCACGAACCCGGCGATCTGCGCGTCGGTCGCCTCGCCGCGCATGATCCTGTCCAGCGCCCAGAACGTGGCGTCGGCGCCCTGGTCCTGGCCGTACAGCAGGCCGTTCAGCACCTCGGGCCAGGAACGGCCCGCCGCGGTGTCGCCTCCAGCGGGGGTCACAGCGCTCATAGCCGCTCCTGCGTGTGTCGTCGTGTGTCGTTCAGAACGATGTGAGCCCCACCCTATCCAGCCCGTGGGCACGGCAAAGGGCCCCGTCCGAAGACCGGACGGGGCCCTTTGCTCTGGCGTGGCGACGCCTGATGATCAGTGGTGGCCGTGGCCGCTCGTGATCTCCTTGTACTCCTCGACAGTCGGCTTCGGGATCTGCTGGTCCTCGCCGAAGTACGCCTCGCTGATCTTGGCGCGGAGCTTCTCCTTGCCCGTCACCTTGCGCTCGACGCCGTTCTCGTCGACGGTGGCGCCGATCGCGGCCGGCGCGTACTGCTCGTGCGCGGTGAGGGTGTGCAGCTGCTCCTGGCTGAGCGGCTCGTGGATCTCGATGAACTCACCGTGCGGCAGGCGCTTGATGGTGCCGGTCTCGCGACCGTGCAGCACCTTGTCCCGGTCGCGGCGCTGCAGGCCGAGGCAGATCCGCTTGGTGAGGATGTACGCGATGACCGGTCCGACGAAGAAGAAGATCCGCACGAACCAGGTGATCGAGTTGATCGACAGGTTGAAGTGGGTGGCCCACAGGTCGTTGCCACCGCCGACCAGCGTGATCATGTACATCGTGACCCAGGCGACGCCCAGCGCCGTACGGGTCGGCGCGTTGCGCGGGCGGTCCAGGATGTGGTGCTCGCGCTTGTCGCCGGTGATCCAGGACTCGATGAACGGGTAGGCCGCCAGCGCGCCGAGGACCACACCGAAGAGGACCAGCGGGATGAACACGCCCAGGACGAGCGTGTGACCCCAGAGGTTGATCTCCCAGCCCGGCATGAAGCGGATGAGACCCTCGGCGAAGCCCATGTACCAGTCGGGCTGGGCGCCGGTCGACACCTGGTCCGGGCGGTAGGGGCCCATGGCCCAGATCGGGTTGATCTGCGCGATGGCCGCGATGGCCGCGATGACACCGAAGACCAGGAAGAAGAAGCCTCCGGCCTTCGCCATGTACACCGGCAGCAGCGGCATGCCGACGACGTTCTTGTTGCTCTTGCCGGGGCCCGCGAACTGCGTGTGCTTGTGGTAGAAGACCAGGATCAGGTGCGCCACCATCAGGCCGAGCATGATGCCCGGCAGCAGCAGGATGTGGATCGAGTAGAACCGCGCCACGAAGTCGTGGCCCGGGAACTCCCCGCCGAACAGGAACATCGAGATGTACGTGCCGACGATCGGCATCGACAGGATCGCGCCCTGCGTGAAGCGGACACCGGTGCCGGAGAGCAGGTCGTCCGGGAGCGAGTAACCGGTGAAGCCGGTGAACATGCCCAGGACGAACAGCAGGAAGCCGAACAGCCAGTTGACCTCACGCGGCTTGCGGAACGCACCCGTGAAGAACACGCGCATCATGTGCACGAACATGCCGGCGAGGAAGATCAGCGCCGCCCAGTGGTGGATCTGCCGGATGAGCAGACCGCCGCGCACGTCGAAGGAGATGTGCAGGGTCGAGCTGAACGCCTCGGACATCAGCTGCCCCTGAAGCGGGACGTAGCTGCCGTGGTACTCCACCTCGTTCATCGACGGGTGGAAGAACAGCGTCAGGTACACACCCGTCAGGATGATGATGATGAAGCTGTACATGCACACTTCGCCCAACATGAACGACCAGTGGTCGGGGAAGATCTTGCGCATGTTGGCCTTGGCCAGGGAGTAGATCCCCAGCCGGCCGTCGGCCCAGTCGGCGATGCGCTCGCCGGCCGGTGCCTTCCCGCGTTCGCGGGTCTCGGGGGTCTCTGTGGTGCTCATCCGCGCTCCCAGAAAGCAGGACCGACGGGCTCTTCGAAGTCGCCGAGCGCCTCGAGGTAGCCCTCGTCGTTCACGCCGATGCGCAGCTGCGGCAGGGCGTGACCGGCCGGGCCGAAGATCACTCGGGCACCGTCGGAGAGGTCGAAGGTGGACTGGTGGCAGGGGCACAGCACGTGGTGCGTCTGCTGCTCGTACAGGGAGATCGGGCAACCGACGTGGGTGCAGATCTTCGAGTACGCCACGATGCCCTCGTGCGACCACTCGAGCTCGCGCTTGTCCTTGATGTTGTCCGGCTGGAGCCGGACGATCATCAGGGCCGCCTTGGCGATCTCGTTCTGGAAGTCCTCGTCGTGCTCCTCCAGGCCGTCGGGCTTGGCGAAGGTGAGCGAACCGACGGCGACGTCCGAGGGACGCAGCGGCTCGTTCGTGTTCATGTTGACGAGCAGCTTGCCCTTGGCCCACAGCGTGTGCCGCAGCTTGTCCTCGGGCAGCGGGCCGAGGTCGCGCAGCAGCACGACACCGGAGAGCGGCACCAGGGCCACCGCGCCGAACAGCGTGTTGCGGATCAGCTTGCGACGGCCGAACGCGGACTCCTTGGCGCCCTGCCTGAAGTCCGCGTGGACCTTGGCACGGACCTCGGGGTCGGCCGCGATCGCGTGCCGCTCGTCGGCGACCTCCACGTCCGACATCAGGGTGCGGGCCCAGTGGACCGCGCCGGCGCCGATGGTGAACAGCGCCGTGCCCAGCGTCAGACCCAGCGCGAAGTTCAGCGCGCTGAGGTGGCCGATCGGGAACACGAAGATCGACTTGTCGGCGGGGATCGCCACGTACGAGGCGATGAAGCCGACCGTGGCGAGCATCGACAGCGTGAACAGGAAGGCGACCGCACGCTCGGACCGCTTGGCGGCCCGCTCGTCGATGTCCTGGATCCGGTGCTCGTGCGGCGGCAGCCCGGGGTCGGCGAACGGGTTCTTCTCGTCCGCGACGCCTACGGCCGTACCGTGCCCATGCTCGATGTGTCCTGCGGACTGCTCAGCAGGCAGGTTCTCTTCTGGAATGTCTTGGCTACTCATGACTTCTTGGCCTTTGCGGTCCGAGCGGCGACCCAGACGGCGACCGCGATCAGGGCGCCGAGGCCGAAGATCCAGGAGAACAGGCCCTCACTGACCGGCCCGAGGCCGCCCAGCTCCAGACCACCGGGGTTGTTCGTCTCGTCGCTGTTGACCGCGTGCAGGTACGCGATGATGTCCTTCTTGTTCTGCTCCGACAGCGTGGTGTCGGGGAAGGAGGGCATGTTCTGCGGGCCGGTCTGCATGGCCTCGTAGATGTGCTTCGGGTCCACGTCCTCGAGGGTCGGGGCGTACTTGCCCTTGGTGAGGGCACCGCCCTTGCCGGTGAAGTTGTGGCACTGCGCGCAGTTGGTGCGGAACAGCTCGCCGCCCTTGGCGATGTCCGCGCCCCCCGGGCCGTACTCGGCCTCGGTCGGGACGGACGGGCCGGCGCCGAGCGAGGAGATGTACGCGGCGAGCTGGTCGATCTCGGCCTGCGTGTAGATGTTCTTCTTCGCGGGCACCTGGGCGCCCTGGGAGGTCGCCGCCGGCATGCGGCCGGTACCGACCTGGAAGTCGACGGCCGCGGCGCCCACGCCGACCAGGCTCGGACCGTCGGAGCTGCCCTGACCGCCGGTGCCGTGGCAGCTGGCGCAGCCTACGGCGTAGAGCTTCTTGCCCTCGTCGATGGTGAGGGACTGGGCGGTGTCGTCTGCCTGCGCCTTGCTCGCAGGCGCGAACACGGCGTACAGCCCCCCTGTGCATGCCAGCGCGAGGAGTAGGACGACGAGCGCCGCCAGCGGATGGCGTCGTCGTGCGGAGAGCTTTTTCACGGATTACCCCGGTGTCAGGATCTTCTGCGTCGATGCTTGGGATGTGCGGGAGCGGGCCCCGGCTACTTGATCATGTAGATCGTGGCGAAGAGGCCGATCCAGACGACATCGACGAAGTGCCAGTAGTAGGACACGACGATGGCCGCTGTCGCCTGCTCGTGGGTGAACCTCTTGGCCGCGTAGGTGCGCCCGAGAACGAACAGGAAGGCGATGAGGCCGCCCGTCACGTGCATGCCGTGGAAGCCGGTGGTCAGGTAGAACACCGAGCCGTACGGGTCGGAGGAGAGCGAGAGCCCGTCCTTCTTCACCAGCTCCGTGTACTCGAAGATCTGCCCACCGATGAAGATCGCACCCATGATGAAGGTGACGATGAACCACATCCGGAGCTTCTTCACATCACCGCGCTCGGCGGCGAAGACGCCGAGCTGGCAGGTGAGGGAGGAGAGCACCAGGATCGTGGTGTTGGTGGCCGAGAACGGGAAGTTCAGGGACTCGGCCATTTCCTTCCAGTGATCAGGCCCCGTCACCGATCGCAGGGTGAAGTACATCGCGAAGAGGGCCGCGAAGAACATCAGCTCGGAACTCAGCCAGATGATGGTTCCGACGCTGGTGAGGTTCGGCCGATTGACCGACGGGTGCGCGTGCCCGGTTTCTACTGTCGTTGCTGTCGCCACGACCGACATTATGTCGGTCCCTTATCCCGCCCTCACTCCGGGGGGTGCCGTTCGGAGTGTTCGCACCGTGTGTACTGCCCGTATGGCCCATCGAAGTGGTGTTCCAAGCGGTGTTGACGAGGTGTTCAAGGGAGTAGCATCCGCGGCATCGGTTCTGTCCGTACGACGCTGATGTCACGGAGGAAGCATGCAGGCGACCGCCACGGTGCTGGTCTACAGCGACGACTCCAACACCCGCGAGCAGGTGCGGCTCGCGACGGGGCGCAGGCCCGCACCGGACGCCCCTGTGGTGGAGTTCGTGGAGTGCGCGACGCAGGCCGCGGCCGTCATGGAGCTGGACAAGGGCGGGATCGACGTCTGCGTCTTCGACGGGGAGGCCGTGCCGATGGGGGGCATGGGGTTGTGCCGGCAGGTCAAGGACGAGGTGTTCCAGTGTCCGCCGGTGCTCGTACTCATCGGACGGCCTCAGGACGCGTGGCTCGCCACGTGGAGTCGGGCCGACGCGGCTGTGACGTTGCCCGTGGAGCCCGTCGAGTTCGCCTCGGCGCTTGCTTCCTTGTTGCGGCAGAAGAGGCTTCAGCAGAGCGCCTGAGGGGCGGGGGCGCAGGGTTCCACGGCGCCTGAGGGCCTGTTGTGGCCTGTCGCGCCCGCGGCGGAGCCGCACATGTCACAGCCCCGCGCCCCTGACGGCACCTACACCGGCGCCGGGTTGAGTCGCCCCGTTTGCTGTCGGGTTTCCTGCTTGGCGCCGGTCAGGGCGCTGCCCTTGGTCCACTTGGTCCAGTCCAGGTTCCAGTCGCCGAAGCCGTTGCCGAAGGCTTCCATCGTGTTGCCGTTGCTGTGGACGACCTGGACGACGTCACCGGCGCGGATGTTCTCGAAGAACCACGCGGCGTTGGACGTGCTCATGCCCGTGCAGCCGTGGCTGACGTTCTCGTAGCCCTGGGAGCCCACGGACCAGGGGGCGGCGTGGACGTACTCGCCGCTCCAGGTGACGCGCGTGGCGTAGTAGACGGGCAGGTCGTAGGAGTCCGAGGAGCCCTCGGCGATGCCCACGGTGGTGCCGCGCATCCGTACGTAGTACTCCTTGCCCAGGACGACCTTGACGCCGTTGCGCGTCTCGAAGCCGGGCTTTCCGGTGGTGACGGGGATCTGGTTGATCTCCTTGTTGTTCCTGAAGACCGTCATGGAGTGCGAGGACGCGTCCGTGACGGCGACGACCCGGTCGCCGATCGTGAGCTTGAGGTCCTTCGTGGTGCCGCCCCACAGACGGTCGCCGATCTTGATGCCGTCCAGGTTGCTGTGCACCCGAAGAGTGGCGTGGGCGGGCCAGTAGTCCTTGGGGCGGTAGTGGAGTTCCTTGTCGTCCACCCAGTGCCAGCCGCCCTGCACAAAGGGCGTGGAGTCGACCTTGAGGGCCCGTTCGACGACGGCCCGCTGGGCGGGGTCCTTGACGGGCTGGTCCAGCTTGGCGGTGACGGGCTGGCCGACGCCGTACTCGCCGGCGTCGGGGCCGAACGCGACCGTCAGGCGCTTCTTCGTGGTGGGTTTGCCGGTGTCGAAGGTGAGGACCCGGCGGCCGGGTGCGCCGTCGTCGTCCTCGGTGCTCACGCGGACCGTGTAGTGGACGCCTGCGGCCAGCGGCTCGGTGCTGTGCCAGCGGCTGCCGTCGGCGGAGAGTTCGCCCGCGACGTAGCGGCCTGTGCCGTCCACCGCGGTGACGTCCGTGATGCGGTCGTCGTCCTCGGCGGTGACCTCCAGGGGCTTGTCCGGGTCGACCTTCTTCCCGTCGCCCTGGAGGCCGTTGAAGGAGATCTGGTCCGTCGCGTCGTAGGGGCGCGCGGAGAGGGGGTTGCCGTCCGAGCCGCAGGCGCTTGCGACCGCGCCCAGGGCGATCACCAGCAGGGTGCAGCCGACGACGGTGCGGGGGCGGGGTTGGTGGCTCATGACTTCACGCTAGGGAGCCACGTCAACCACGGCGCGCTGAGTGACACGGATGGAGGACGCTTGTTACGGCAAAAGCGTGAGCCCGGACCCTCCTGACGGAGTGTCCGGGCTCACGCCGCGTTCATCGCGTGCTACTGGGTGCGGTTCTCACCGTGGTAGTACTCGAAGACCCAGCCCCACAGGCCGATGAGGATCAGCGGCACGGAGAAGTACAGCAGCCACCAGCCCACCGCGACGCCCAGGAAGGCCATGGCGCCGCCGATGCCGAGCGACAGCGGCTGCCAGCTGTGCGGGCTGAAGAAGCCCAGCTCGCCGGCGCCGTCCGCGACGTCCGCCTCCTTGTTGTCCTGAGCGCCCGCGTCGACCCGCCGGGCGGTGAAGCCCAGGTAGAAGCCGACCATGATGCTCAGGCCGAAGGCCAGGAAGAGGGCCGTGGTGCCGGCCGGCTCCTTCGACCAGACGCCGTAGACGGTCGCCATGACGAGGAGGAAGACGCTCAGCCAGACGAACATCTTGCCCTGGATCTTCACTTGCCGGCCTCCTTGCTGCCCGAGATGGAGCTGGCGCCGTGTCCGGCGTGCTCCAGCTGCTCGAGCGCGGCGATCTCCGGGTGGTGCAGGTCGAACGCCGGGGATTCACTGCGGATCCGTGGCAGGGTGAGGAAGTTGTGACGCGGCGGCGGGCAGGAGGTGGCCCACTCCAGGGAGCGGCCGTAGCCCCACGGGTCGTCGACGCCGACCGGCTTGCCGTACTTGGCGGTCTTCCACACGTTGTAGAAGAACGGCAGGACGGACAGACCGAGGACGAACGAGCTGATCGTCGAGATCGTGTTCAGGGCGGTGAAGCCGTCGGCCGCCAGGTAGTCGGCGTACCGACGCGGCATGCCCTCGGCGCCCAGCCAGTGCTGGACCAGGAAGGTGCCGTGGAAGCCGATGAACAGCGTCCAGAAGGTCATCTTGCCGAGGCGCTCGTCGAGCATCTTGCCGGTGAACTTCGGCCACCAGAAGTGGAAGCCGGAGAACATCGCGAAGACGACGGTGCCGAAGACGACGTAGTGGAAGTGCGCCACCACGAAGTACGAGTCGGACACGTGGAAGTCCATCGGCGGCGAGGCCAGGATGACGCCGGTCAGACCACCGAAGGTGAAGGTGATGAGGAAGCCCGTCGCCCACAGCATCGGTGTCTCGAAGGACAGCGAGCCCTTCCACATCGTTCCGATCCAGTTGAAGAACTTCACGCCCGTCGGCACGGCGATGAGGAACGTCATGAAGGAGAAGAACGGAAGCAACACGCCACCGGTGACGTACATGTGGTGCGCCCACACCGTCACGGACAGACCGGCGATCGAGATGGTCGCGGCGATCAGACCCATGTACCCGAACATCGGCTTGCGGGAGAACACCGGGATCACTTCGGAGATGATGCCGAAGAACGGTAGGGCGATGATGTACACCTCTGGATGGCCGAAGAACCAGAAGAGGTGTTGCCACAGCAACGCGCCGCCGTTGGCGGCGTCGAAGACATGGGCGCCGAACTTGCGGTCCGCCTCCAGGGCGAACAGCGCGGCCGCGAGGACCGGGAAGGCCAGCAGGACCAGGACACCGGTCAGCAGCACGTTCCAGGTGAAGATCGGCATGCGGAACATGGTCATGCCCGGTGCGCGCATGCAGATGATCGTGGTGATGAAGTTGACCGAGCCGAGGATGGTGCCGAAGCCGGAGAAGGCCAGACCCATGATCCACAGGTCGCCGCCGATGCCCGGCGAGTGGACCGCGTCGGACAGCGGGGCGTAGGCGAACCAGCCGAAGTCGGCGGCACCCTGCGGGGTGAGGAAGCCCGCGACGGCGATGAGCGAGCCGAACAGGTACAGCCAGTAGGCGAACATGTTCAGTCGCGGGAAGGCGACGTCCGGCGCACCGATCTGGAGCGGCATGATCCAGTTCGTGAAGCCGGCGAACAGCGGCGTCGCGAACATCAGCAGCATGATCGTGCCGTGCATCGTGAACGCCTGGTTGAACTGCTCGTTCGACATGATCTGCAGGCCCGGTCGGGCGAGCTCGGCGCGCATGATGAGCGCCATGACGCCGCCGACACAGAAGAACGCGAACGACGTGACCAGGTACAACGTACCGATGGTCTTGTGGTCGGTGGTCGTCATCCACTTGACCACGACATTGCCGGGCTGCTTGCGCCGGACCGGCAGCTCATTCTCGTAGGAGTCTTCAGCTGCCGCGGCACCCTGGGGTTCGTTGAGGATGCTCACAGGTTGTTCGTCTCCCGGTTCTTCTCGTGGCTCGTCTGCTCGATGCCCGCGGGAACGTAACCGGTCTGCCCCTTCTTCACGAGGTCCTTGAGGTGCTGCTCGTAGCGCTCCTGGGAGACGACCTTCACGTTGAAGAGCATCCGGGAGTGGTCGACGCCGCAGAGCTCGGCGCACTTGCCCAGGAAGGTGCCCTCCTTGTTGGGGGTCACCTGGAAGGAGTTGGTGTGGCCCGGGATGACGTCCTGCTTCATGAGGAACGGCACCACCCAGAAGGAGTGGATGACGTCACGCGAGGTGAGGACGAAGCGGACCGTCTTGCCCTCGGGGAGCCAGAGGGTCGGGCCCGGGTTGTTGGTCTGCGGGTTCCGCTCACCGGGGGTGCCGCAGGTGTAGACGCCGCCCGCGTTGTCCGGGAAGTCCGTCTTGAACCGGTCCGGGATCGCGGCCAGGTTCTTGTCGGTCTTCGCGTTCCCGTCGGAACCTTCGACGTCTGCGATGTAGTTGAAGCACCAGCTCCACTGGAAGCCGACCACGTTGACCGTGACGTCGGGCTTCTTGTCGAGGCTCAGCAGCTTCGACTCGTCGCGGGCGGTGAAGTAGAACAACACCGAGACGATGATGATCGGGACCACCGTGTACAGCGCCTCGATGGGCATGTTGTACCGGGTCTGCGGAGGAACTTCGATCTTCGTGCGGCTGCGCCGGTGGAAGAAAGCACTCCACAGGATCAGGCCCCACACCAGCACGCCGGTGGCCAGCGCGGCAGCCCAGGAGCCCTGCCACAGGGAGAGGATCCGCGGAGCCTCTTCTGTGACCGGGGTGGGCATACCAAGGCGGGGGAAGTCCTTGTATGTGCAACCGGTGGCGGTCGCCAGGACCAGGCCCGCGGTCATTGCCTGCAGCAGCTTCCGCCGCATCGGGCGCCGCGGCGAGCGGTCGGAGCCGTTGGGACTCACGTAGCGCCTTCCCGAGAGTCTCGCCCGCGCGGTTGGCTGCGGCCTGCCTTCTCGCGGGTCGGTCGCCGCCCTGCGTCGGGCAGGGGTTTGGATGTTTATGCGGACCAAACCCTAGCCGACGCCCTCCGGGGGGTCGCGGGGAGGGTGGCATACGCGCCGCGGGTCACCCCGAAGGGGTGTTGACGGGCGCCTGATAGTGCCTAATAGCTCGTCAATGCGGGTTGTGCGGCGAGTGCGGGACGGTGGGGGCCTTTCGCGCCCACGCGGCGCAGCCGCGGATCGAAACGGTCCCGCGCCTCTTCGCAGCTCCCCCACGTCTAACGTTGCGGTGTGGCCTACTTCGACGCTGCTTCCGCTGCCCCGCTCCATCCCGTCGCCCGTCAGGCCCTGTTGGCCTCGCTCGACGAAGGGTGGGCGGATCCGGCCCGGCTGTACAGGGAGGGGCGGCGGGCGCGGATGTTGCTGGACGCGGCGCGGGAGGCGGCGGCCGAGGCCGTGGGCTGCCGGCCGGACGAGCTGGTGTTCACGTCCTCGGGGACGCGGGCCGTGCACTCGGGCATCGCGGGGGCGTTGACCGGACGGCGGCGGGTCGGGCGTCACCTGATCGTGTCGGCCGTCGAACACTCCTCGGTACTCCATTCGGCCGAGGCGTTCGAGGCGGAGGACGGGGCGGTGACCCGGGTGCCGGTGCTCCGGACCGGTGCGGTCGCCGTCGAGTCGTACGCCGACGCCCTGCGGTCGGACACCGCGCTCGCCTGTCTCCAGTCGGCCAACCACGAGGTGGGGACCGAGCAGCCGGTGGCGGCCGTGGCCGAGCTGTGCCGGGAGGCGGGGGTGCCGCTGCTGGTGGACGCGGCGCAGTCGCTCGGCTGGGGGCCGGTGGAAGGGCCCTGGTCGGTGCTGACGGCGAGCGCGCACAAGTGGGGCGGCCCGTCCGGGGTGGGGGTGCTCGCGGTGCGCAAGGGGGTGCGGTTCGCCGTCCAAGGGCCCGTGGACGAGCGGGAGTCGGGGCGGGCGGCCGGGTTCGAGAACATTCCGGCGATCGTGGCCGCGGCGGCATCGCTGCGGGCGGTGCGGGCGGAGACGGCGGCCGAGGCGGTGCGGCTGCGGGAGCTGACGGCGCGGATCCGGGCCCGGGTGGGGGCCGTCGTCCCGGATGTGGAGGTCGTCGGGGATCCGGAGCGGCGGCTGCCCGGGATCGTCACCTTCTCCTGCCTCTATGTCGACGGGGAGGCGCTGCTGCACGAGTTGGACCGGGAGGGGTTCTCCGTCTCGTCCGGGTCCTCCTGCACCAGCAGCACGCTGACGCCCAGCCATGTGCTGAAGGCGATGGGGGTGCTGAGTGAGGGGAACGTGCGGGTTTCGTTGCCGGCGGGGGTGGCCGAGGAGGACGTGGAGCGGTTCCTCGCCGTGCTGCCGGGGGCGGTGGCCGGGGTGCGGGAGAAGCTCGGGGCGCCCACGTCCGCGCCGGTGGCGGATGTGCGGGGCGAGGCGCTCGTCGTGGACGCGCTCGGCAAGCGGTGTCCGATTCCCGTCATCGAGCTGGCGAAGGTCTTCGGGGACGTGCCGGTCGGGGGCACGGTGCGGGTGCTGTCCGACGACGAGGCGGCCCGGCTCGACATCCCCGCGTGGTGCGAGATGCGGGGACAGGAGTACGTCGGTGAGGAGCCGGCGGACCGCGGCTCTGCCTACGTGGTCCGCCGGCTCTCCTGAGTCACGCCAGGTGCGTGCGGACCTCGGCCGCGGCCTCGTCGCCGTACGCCTTGGTGAAGCGGTCCATGAAGTGGGCGCGGCGCAGCTGGTACTCCTGGGTGCCGACCGTCTCGATGACGAGGGTGGCGAGCATGCAGCCGATCTGCGCGGCGCGCTCGTGGGAGACGCCCCAGGCGAGGCCGGAGAGGAAGCCGGCGCGGAGGGCGTCGCCGACGCCCGTCGGCTCGACCTTGGCCTCCTCCTGCGGGCAGCCGACCTCGATCGGGTCCTCGCCGTCGCACTCGACGCGGACGCCGCGCGAGCCGAGGGTGGTGACGCGGTGGCCGACCTTGGAGAGGATCTCGGCGTCGCTCCAGCCGGTCTTGGACTCGATGAGGCCCTTCTCGTACTCGTTGGAGAACAGGTACGTGGCGCCCTCCATCAGTATCCGGATCTCGTCGCCGTTCATGCGGGCGATCTGCTGGGAGAAGTCTGCGGCGAAGGGGATCGAGCGGGAGCGGCACTCCTCGGTGTGCCGGAGCATCGCCTCGGGGTCGTCGGCGCCGATCAGCACCAGGTCGAGGCCGCCCACGCGGTCGGCGACGGTCTTCAGCTCGATCAGGCGGGCCTCGCTCATCGCGCCCGTGTAGAAGGAGCCGATCTGGTTGTGGTCGGCGTCGGTGGTGCACACGAAGCGGGCGGTGTGCAGGGTCTCGGAGATGCGGACCGAGCCGGTGTCGACGCCGTGCCGGTCCAGCCAGGCCCGGTACTCGTCGAAGTCCGCGCCCGCGGCGCCGACCAGGACGGGGCGGGTCCCCAGCTGGCCCATGCCGAAGGCGATGTTCGCGCCCACTCCGCCCCGGCGTACGTCCAGGTTGTCGACCAGGAAGGACAGCGAGACGGTGTGCAGCTGGTCCGCGACGAGCTGGTCGGCGAAGCGGCCGGGGAACGTCATGAGGTGGTCGGTCGCGATGGAGCCGGTGACTGCGATGCGCACGGCGTGGACTCTCCTGTGGGGAGGGGGATTGACAGTTCACGCTACCCGGTCCACCCGCGCCACTGAAGCAGCCGAAACTACCCGATAGTAGATCTTTCTTCGCAGGCTCAAGCGTGCGTACGGTTCGCGTATGACGAACCTCAAGGTCCACGCCCCCGTTCCGGCCGACCTCGACGGCGATCTGGCGTCGCTGCGCGGTGACTGCGCCCGGATGGCTCCGCACTGGGCCGCCCCGGAGAAGATCACTTCCCGTCCGGTCTCCCCGTCACTCATCCACGGCGTGACCGTCCCGGCGAAGTCGGCACGACTGCTGGACACCATGCTCGACTACGGAAACTAGGGGGTTTTCCCTCGGTTTCTCTCGGCTTTCCTCGGTAGGGCGCTCGGAAGGGAACCGTGCGCTCCCCCGCCGCGTCCCATCGCCGTCCCCCGTAAAGGGGATGTGAGGTACGACAGCAGGGCAGCCGAAGGAGCGATGCGGTGAACACCGAGCGACCCGAGAACGACGACGCCGCGCGCGAGCCGGAGAAGACGGGCCCCGAAGAGGCGAAGGCCGAGGAGGCAGGCCTCTCCGAGGCCGTCGCGGAGCCGGCAGCCGCCACGGCCTCCGGCGCGGACGAACCCGCCGCGGATTCCGCCCCGGCCTCGGACGAACCTCCCGTCACTCCCGCCACGGACGCTCACGAGCCGTCCGTCAGCCCCGCCGTGGATGCTCACGAGCCGTCCGTCGCTCCCGCCACGGACGCGGACGAGCCTCCCGCCACGGACGCTCACGAGCCTCCCGTCAGCCCCGCCACGGACGCGGACGAGCCTCCCGCCACTCCCGCCACGGACGCTCACGAGCCGTCCGTCGCTCCCGCCACGGACGCTCACGAGCCGTCCGTCGCTCCCGCCACGGACGCGGACGAGCCGTCCGTCGCTCCCGTCCCGGACGCGGACGAGCCCGGCGGCTCCCGGCGGCGGTCCCCCGTTCTCATCGCCTCCGTCGCCGCCGCCGTTCTGTTGGTGGGAGGCGGTGGGGCGTACCTCACCTCCAGTGCCGTCAGCAGCTCGGGCGGAGGGTCCGGCTCCGGGTCGCCCTCCGGGGGCGGCACCCTGGCGGCGCTCCTCCTGGACGACTACTCCGGGGGTACGGGTACCTCCGACGGCGGTACGAACGGCATCGCACCCGGTGAGCCGAACCCCTACGGGGTGACGTACAAGGCCGACGGCACGCTCCCCGAAGGTCCCGACTCCGCGCCCGTGTACTGGGCGAAGGGCGCGGTCACGAAGGACGAGGTGGCCCGGCTGGCGAAGGCGCTGGGGGCCGACGGGACGCCGGTGGCCGACGGGGAGGCCTGGAAGGTCGGCGCCGCCGACGGTTCGGGGCCGGTGCTGCGGGTGAACCGGCAGGCGCCGGGAATCTGGACGTTCACCCGCTACGCGCCCGGCACCGACGACTGCACGGGCGGCACCGTCAAGTGCACCCGGGATCCCGCGGCTCCGGCCGGTGACCCGGTGAGCGAGGCGGTCGCGAAGAAGGCGGCGGCGCCCGTCCTGAAGGCGGTGGGCCAGGACGACGCCAAGGTGGACGCGAGCCAGATCATGGGCGCCCAGCGGGTGGTGAACGCCGACCCGGTGATCGGCGGTCTGCCCACGTACGGCTGGACGACCGGGATCAGCGTCAACGCGCAGGGCGAGGTCGTCGGCGCGAACGGGCAGCTGGAAGCGCCGGTGAAGGGTGACACGTACCCCCTGCTGAGCGCTCAGGAGGCGCTGGACGCGCTGAACGCGGCGCCGGGGAGCGATCACCGGATGGGCATCGGCGGCTGCGCCAGCCCGGTGCCGCTGAAGGACCGGCTGGAGAGTCCGTGCGGTGCGTCCACGGTGGCGCCGCAGCAGGAGACGGTGACGGTCGAGGACGCCGTGCTGGGGCTCGCCCCGCACACCTCGGGCGGACGGCAGGTGCTCGTGCCGTCCTGGCTGTTCGACGTGAAGGCCGCGGGGGCCGCGGACGGCTACACGGTGACGCAGCCGGCCGTCGAGCCGGCGTATCTGAAGTCCGCCACGACGCCGACGCCCTCCCCGACCCCGACCGGCACCTCGAGGACGCGTGACGTTCACCCGGACGGCTACACCGCCGAGGGCAAGGAGCTGACCGTGAGCTTCAGCGGCGGGGTGTGCGCCGACTACAAGGCGACGGCGGCCGAGAGCGGGGACGAGGTGAAGGTCACCGTGACCGAGACGCCCTGGCCGGACAAGATCTGCATCATGATCGCCAAGGAGTTCCACAAGACCGTGCAGCTGGACGAGCCGCTGGGCAGCCGGAAGGTGGTCGGCACGGACGGCGGGGCGATCCCCCTGGAGAAGCCGGGGGCGCGGCTGCCGCAGGTCCAGTAACGGTTACCGCAGCGAACACGAAGGCGGCGGCCCCCCTCGGAGGGGCCGCCGCCTTCGTGTCGTTCAGGTTCAGCTGAAGGAGTCGCCGCAGGCGCAGGAGCCCGTCGCGTTCGGGTTGTCGATCGTGAAGCCCTGCTTCTCGATGGTGTCGACGAAGTCGATGGACGCGCCGCCCAGGTACGGGGCGCTCATGCGGTCGGTGACGACCTTGACGCCATCGAAGTCCTTGACGACGTCACCGTCGAGGGAACGCTCGTCGAAGAAGAGCTGGTAGCGCAGGCCGGAGCAGCCACCGGGCTGCACGGCGACGCGCAGGGCCAGGTCGTCACGGCCTTCCTGGTCGAGCAGGGCCTTGACCTTCGCCGCGGCGGCGTCGGACAGGATGATGCCGTCGGTGACGGTGCTGGTCTCGTCCGATACGGACATCTACATCTCTCCCGGGTTGTACGGAGACTGCTTGCCGACGGTTGCAACCGACGGGGCCGCGGATTCATTCCGGGCCGGGCTCTTGTCTTTTTCGTTCCCTTCTCATGCTCGCACACACGGTCGCGGGCGGAAAACGCCTCACCGGGATTCATGTCACATCGACGCAATGACCGTCGTCAAAGTGACATGAAGAAGGCTATGATAGATAACGTCAGTTCGACGAAAAGTAGAAAGGGTGCGTGCCGTGACCACCGCCCAGACCACGGAGCTCGACGTACAGCCGTCTCCGCTCGCCCTGTTGCTGCTCGGCCGCGAGGCCGACCCGAGGAGCGAACGGGGTGTCGAGTGCCCCGGCGACCTGCCCTCCCCGTCCGACCCGGACCTGGTGGAGCGGGCCCGCGCGGCCAAGGAGAAGCTCGGGGACAAGGTCTTCGTGCTCGGCCACCACTACCAGCGCGACGAGGTCATCCAGTTCGCCGATGTCACGGGCGACTCCTTCAAGCTGGCCCGGGACGCGGCCGCCCGCCCGGAGGCCGAGTACATCGTCTTCTGCGGTGTGCACTTCATGGCCGAGTCCGCCGACATCCTCACGTCGGACGACCAGAAGGTGGTCCTGCCCGACCTCGCCGCCGGCTGCTCGATGGCCGACATGGCGACGGCCGAGCAGGTCGCCGAGTGCTGGGACGTGCTGACCGAGGCCGGCATAGCCGAGCAGGTCGTGCCCGTCTCGTACATGAACTCGTCCGCCGACATCAAGGCGTTCACGGGGAAGCACGGCGGCACGATCTGCACCTCCTCCAACGCCCAGCGGGCCCTTGAGTGGGCCTTCGAGCAGGGGGAGCCCTCGACAACAAAGGTGCTGTTCCTTCCCGACCAGCACCTCGGCCGCAACACCGCCGTGCGCGACATGGGCATGTCCCTTGAGGACTGCGTCCTGTACAACCCGCACAAGCCGAACGGCGGGCTGACCGCCGAACAGCTGCGCGACGCCAAGATGATCCTGTGGCGGGGCCACTGCTCGGTGCACGGCCGCTTCAGCCTGGAGTCGGTGGAGGATGTGCGCGCCCGGATCCCCGGCGTGAACGTGCTCGTGCACCCCGAGTGCCGGCACGAGGTCGTGGCGGCGGCTGACTACGTCGGCTCGACCGAGTACATCATCAAGGCGCTGGAGGCGGCCCCGGCCGGCTCGAAGTGGGCCATCGGGACCGAGCTGAACCTGGTGCGCCGCCTGGCGAACCGTTTCGCGCCGGAGGGCAAGGAGATCGTCTTCCTCGACAAGACGGTCTGCTTCTGCTCGACCATGAACCGGATCGACCTCCCCCACCTGGTCTGGACCCTGGAGTCGCTGGCCGAGGGCAAGCTGGTCAACCGCATCGAGGTCGACCAGGAGACCGAGACGTTCGCGAAGCTGGCGCTGGAGCGGATGCTGGCGCTGCCGTAGCGGGACCTCCGTGGACCCCGATCACCCCGACAGCGGCTCCTGGTCGGGGTGGTTCGGGTCCAGCGTGAAGACCGTCCCGTCGGGGCTGAGCACCACCAGGGCACCCTCGTCGAGGAACACGCGCGCCGCGGAATAGCCGAACTCGACGACCTGCTCGGCCCTCGCGGTGGACTCCCACAGCAGGCTTCCCGTCTCGACGTCGACGGCGGCGACCCGTCCGGAGGCGCTGGCCGCGAACACGGCCTGCCCCTGTCCGTCGCCCACGGGCATACCGGGCTGCTGAAGGGTCGTGGAGGTCTGCCACAGCCGCTTGCCCGTCTCGGGCGAGTGGGCAATCAGCTGTCCCCTGGAGTTGGCGAAGCAGAGCACTCCGCCCACCAGCGCCGCCTGCCCGCGCGGGCCGCCCGGCAGTGTCTTCTTCCGCACGGCGCCGGTGTCCGGGTCGATCAGCAGGACCTCGCCGTACGTCGACTCGTCGAAGCCCCGCTGGTCCCGCGGGACCTGCACCACGAAGGCCAGATCGCCGTCGACGGCACCGACGTATTCGACGTCGCCGTCCGGCACGCTCACCTTCCGGCTCGAGCCGTCGGCGGGATCCACGGCGTAGAACACGGTGCGCGACGGCGTGCCCGCGTCGGTGCAGCCGGCGTACAGAGCGCTGTCGACGTCGTGGAACTCACAACCGTAGGTGGACTCGGCAGGCACGGTGGCCGTCCAGCGCGCGGTGCCGCCGCGCAGTTCACGGGCGGTCACGCGGTAGCCGTCCGAGGTCAGCAGCAGACCGCCGACGATCGCGGGGTCGACGGCGCTCGTCCGACTCAACGTGCGCGACCAGAGCAGCTTGCCGGTGGCGGAGTCGAGGGCGACGGCGGTGGCGCTCTGGTCGTTGCCCGCCTTGTTCATCACGATCTCCGACACCAGCAGCACACCGTCGTGCACCCCGATGACCCTGCTGTTGTATCTCGCCTGTGGCAGGCCCGGCGGCAGGGATTCCGCCCGCCACGCGAGCCGGCCGCTCGCCCCGTCGACACGGACCGGGAGTGTGCCGTCGCCGCCGCAGTACAGGGCGCCCTGGCCCATCGCGCAGGACAGGGAGGCGCCGTCGGGGGCTCCGCCGCCCAGCGGCTTCGTCACCCCGGCGGCGGCGGTGCCGTACACCGAGGTCCGCCAGGGCTTCCAGCCGTCGGGCAGGGGGGCCCGGCTGGCGGACCCGCTGCCGGTGCTGTCCGACTCCTCGGTCCCCCTCAAGGGGTCGAGGTCGAACAGCAGGTAGCCCATGAGCGCCACGGTCAGGACGCCCGCCGTCGCGGCCAGGACCGGCCACCGGCGCAGCCGGGAGCGGCGGCCCGGGAGGGGCGCGGCGAGGGCCGGGCCGGGTTCCTCTGCCGCCGTGGGCGCGGGCGGCAGACGCAGGGTCACCGTCTCCGTGTCTCCCGCCGCGAGCTCGGGCAGCACCTCGGCGAACTCCTCGGCCAGCGCGTCGGGTTCGGGACGGTCGGCGGGCTCCTTGGCCAGGCAGCGGATGAGGACCGAGCGCAGCGGCTCGGCGACCGCGTGCACCGCCGGCTCCTCGTGCAGCACCCGCCACGCCGTCAGATACGGGCTGTCCGCGTCGAAGGGGCCACGACCGGTGACGGCGAACACCAGCAGCGACCCGAGGGAGAACACGTCCGAGGCGGGGCCGACCGAGCGGGCGTCGGTGAACTGCTCCGGCGACATGAACGGCGGGGTGCCGATCATCTTGCCGGTCTCGGTGAGCGTCTGGTTCTCCGCCGCCCGGGAGATCCCGAAGTCGATGACGCGGGGCCCGTCGTGGGCCATCAGGACGTTCCCGGGCTTGAGGTCGCGGTGGACGACCCCGGCCCGGTGGATCTCCCGCAGCGCCTCCACCAGGCCGAGGGCGAGCCGGCGCAGTTCCGTGCCGCGCAGCGGGCCGTGCTCGCGAATGCGGGCGGAGAGCACGGGGCCCGGCACGTACTGCGTGGCCATCCAGGGCCGGACGGCCTCCGGGTCGGCGTCCACGACCGGGGCGGTGAAGGCGCCACTCACCTTGCGGACGGCCTCGATCTCCTGCCGGAAGCGGGCGCGGAAGACCGCGTCCTCGGCATACTGGGCGTGCACCACCTTGACGGCGACCTCACGCCCCGAGCGGGACCGGCCGCGGTAGACGACGCCCATGCCTCCGGCCCCGAGCCGGTCGACGATCCGGTATCCGCCGAGCGTCTTCGGGTCGTCCTTGTGCAGCGACACCGCTCCGATCCTCCTCTCGCGCAGAGCGTTCAGGCGCCCAGCATATGGAAAGCCCACAGGGGGAGAGACCGGGCGAAAGGACGCCACCACCCGTCACAGGGCGATGAAGCCGCCCTCACTCCGCCCTCGGGCGCACCAGTCCCGACTCGTACGCGATCACCACGAGCTGGGCCCGGTCGCGCGCGCCCAGCTTGGCCATGGCCCGGTTGACGTGCGTCTTCACCGTCAGCGGGCTGACCTCCAGGCGCTCGGCGATCTCGTCGTTGGAATGACCGCCGGCGACCTGCACGAGGACCTCGCGCTCGCGCACGGTGAGCGCCCCCAGCCGGGCGGCGCGGGCGGGGTCGTGCTCGTCGTCCGCCGTGCCGCCCTGCGCGAGGAAGCGGGCGATCAGGCCCTTGGTGGCGGTCGGTGAGAGCAGCGCCTCCCCGCCCGCGGCGACCCGGATCGCGCTCAGCAGCTCCTCGGGCTCGCTGCCCTTGCCGAGGAAGCCGGAGGCTCCGGCCCGCAGCGACTGCACCACGTAGTCGTCCACCTCGAACGTCGTCAGGATGACCACCCGAACGTGCGCGAGGGAGGGATCGGCGCTGATCAGACGGGTCGCTGCGAGACCGTCCGTGCCGGGCATGCGGATGTCCATCAGGACGACGTCGGCGCGCTGCTCCTTCGCCAGCCGGACCGCCTCCGCGCCGTCGGGCGCCTCGCCGACCACCTCCATGTCGGGCTCGGAGTCGACGAGCACGCGGAACGCGCTGCGCAGCAGCGCCTGGTCGTCCGCGAGCAGGACGCGGATGGTCATGCGCTCTCCCCCGTGGTGGCCGTGCGGGTCTTGATCGGCAGGATCGCATGGACGCGGAAGCCGCCTCCGTAGCGGGGACCCGTGGTGAGGGTGCCGCGCAGGGCGGTGACACGTTCCCGCATGCCGAGCAGGCCGTGACCGCCGCCCGCCTCCGGGGGCTCCTCGCCCGCGGGGCGCCCGTTGTCGAGGACGGTGACCTCGATGTTCGGCCCCACGCGCACGACGCTGACCTCGGCCTTCGCCTCCCCTCCCGCGTGCTTCTGCACGTTGGTGAGGGCCTCCTGGATGACGCGGTAGGCGGCCAGGCCGACGGCGGCCGGGAGCGTGGTCCCGTGATCGGTGCGGGCCACCTCGACCTGGAGCCCTGCGCTGCGGAAGGTGCCGGCGAGCTCGTCGAGGCGCTCCAGGCCGGGGGCGGGTTCGGTGGGGGCCTCGGGGTCGCCGGACTGGCGCAGCAGGCCGACCGTGGCCCGCAGTTCGTTGAGCGCGGAGCGGCTGGCGTCGCGGACGTGCGCGAGGGCCTCCTTGGCCTGGTCGGGCCGCTTGTCCATGACGTGCGCGGCGACCCCGGCCTGGACGTTGACCAGGGCGATGTGGTGGGCGACGACGTCGTGCAGGTCGCGTGCGATGCGCAGGCGCTCCTCGGCGACCCGGCGGCGGGCCTCCTCCTCGCGGGTGCGTTCCGCGCGCTCGGCGCGGTCCCGGATGGCCTGGACGACGGCCCGGCGGCTGCGGACCGCGTCCCCGGCGGTGGCGCCGATGCCGGTCCAGGCGAGGATCCCGAGGTTCTCCTGCGCGTACCAGGGCAGCGGCCCGGCGAGCATGGCGGCGGCGGTGAGGACCGTCATGGTGAGCAGGCCGGCCCGCAGGGTGGTGGCACGGTCGGTGGTGGCGGCGACGGTGAACAGGGCGATGACGGCGGACATGGCGACGGGGGCGCGGGGGTCGCCGGTGACGCACTCGACGAAGGAGACCGTGCCGGTGACGGCCAGGACCTTCATGGGGGCGCTTCGGCGGAAGACGAGGGCGACGGCTCCGAGGGTCATCAGGAGCAGGCTGAGCGGGGCCGGGGCGTGGATGCTCCAGCTGACGCCGTGCCCCCGGTGCGGGTCGACGAAGGAGCCGGCCAGCATGCAGAGCAGCACGGCCGCGGCGAGGGCCGCGTCCAGGGCGAGGGGGTGGGCGTGCAGCTGGCGCTGGGCCCGGGCAAGGGGGGTCACTTTTCAGTTACCGTCGCCTTCCTTGCCGTCAGGGCATCACCCCGGGATCAGGCCGTTGTCGCTCAGCATCTCCCGGACCTCCTCCAGGCTCGCCTCCGGGGCCGGGAGGATGAGTTCCGAGGGTTCCAGGGCGTCGTCCGGCAGCGGGTCGCCGAGGCGGCGTACGGCGTCCAGCAGGGCGCCGAGGACGCGGTGGAAGCCGTCCTCGTCGCCGCTCTCCATCTCGGCCAGCAGCTCGTCGTCCAGCTTGTTCAGTTCGACGAAGTGGGAGTCGGCCAGCGTCCACTGGCCCTCCCCCATGATCCGTACGATCATGTCGCCCTCCTCGGCTCCGGGCCCCGGCGCCGGGCTACTGCTTGTCGAAGCGCGGGGTGTCCTGCGGCTGCTGCTGGGACTGCGGCTGGCCCGTTCCGCCTTCGATGGCCTGCTGCCCGGAGGAGGGACCTCCGGCGAGCTCGGCCTTCATGCGCTGCAGTTCCAGCTCTACATCCGTACCACCGGAGAGGCGGTCCAGCTCGGCCTGGAGGTCGTCCTTCGCGATGCCCGTCGGGTCGTCCAGGGCGCCGGAGGCCATGAGCTCGTCGAGGGCGCCGGCCCGGGCCTGGAGCTGGGCGGTCTTGTCCTCGGCGCGCTGGATGGCCAGGCCGACGTCGCCCATCTCCTCGGAGATGCCGGAGAAGGCCTCGCCGATGCGGGTCTGGGCCTGGGCGGCGGTGTAGGTGGCCTTGATGGTCTCCTTCTTCGTACGGAAGGCGTCCACCTTGGCCTGAAGTCGCTGGGCCGCGAGGGTGAGTTTCTCCTCCTCGCCCTGGAGCGTGGAGTGCTGCGTCTCCAGGTCGGTGACCTGCTGCTGGAGGGCGGCGCGGCGGGAGAGCGCCTCGCGGGCGAGGTCCTCACGGCCGAGCGCGAGCGCCTTGCGGCCCTGGTCCTCCAGCTTGGTCGACTGCGACTGCAACTGGTTCAGCTGGAGTTCCAGACGCTTGCGCGAGGTGGCCACGTCGGCGACACCGCGGCGCACCTTCTGGAGGAGCTCCAGCTGTTTCTGGTACGAGTAGTCGAGGGTCTCGCGCGGGTCCTCGGCCCGGTCAAGGGCCTTGTTCGCCTTCGCGCGGAAGATCATCCCCATACGCTTCATGACACCGCTCATGGGCTTCGCGCGCCCCCTTCTGACGGACTACAGCTCACAGGTCTGCGACAGAACCCACAGTACGGGCCCTACATCCATTGACGCACTGTTCGGGGACGGATGCGCTCATCCCCAAGGACGACTGACCAAGCCCTTGCTCCGGCGTAGGGAGTAGGTGACCTTCAGGGTGAGTGACCGATCACCCTGTGTCCCTTCTTCCGCACTCCTGCCCGGTCTGTCCCCTCTACAGACGACTGGTGTTGCCGGATCGTTCCCCTCCGGGCTGGGGTCCATGCCCCGGAGCGCTTACCCTTGGGTTTTGTGTTCCGTAGCCGTGCCAAGGAAGAGAAGGCCCCCGCCGACGCGGTGGTGACCGACTCCAAGCAGCCCCGTGACCCGCAGGCCCCCAAGGGCAGGCCCACGCCGAAGCGCAATGAGGCCCAGTCCCAGCGCCGCAGCGTCGCCAACACGTCGACCTCGCGCAAGGACGCCGCCAAGCGTCAGCGCGAGGAGCGCCGTGCCCAGCTGGACCGGCAGCGCCAGGCGCTGGCCGGCGGCGACGAGCGTTACCTGCCGGTCCGTGACAAGGGTCCGGTGCGCAAGTTCGCCCGCGACTTCATCGACTCCCGGTTCAACGTGGCGGAGTTCTTCCTGCCGATGGCCGTGATCATCCTCGTGCTGAGCATGGTGCGGGTGGGCTCGCTGCAGACCATCGCGCTGCTGCTGTGGCTGGTCGTGATCGTGCTGATCGTGCTGGACTCGTTCCTCACCGGCTTCCGGTTGCGCAAGCGACTGGCCGAGCGCTTCCCCCAGCAGAACCGGCGGGGCGCGGTGGCCTACGCGCTGATGCGCTCGCTCCAGATGCGCCGACTCCGGCTGCCCAAGCCGCAGATCAAGCGTGGAGCGCGGCTCTGAGCACTGCGGCTTTCTCCGGGGGAGCGGCCCAGGCCTGGCTGAGCAGGCTGGGCGGGCTGCGTGACGTCGTACGTCAGGAGCTGGTGGCCCGGCAGCTCGACGAGCAGATAGCGGGGCGCTACCCGGTCGGGCAGCGGCTGCGGGTCCTCGACGTCGGGATGGGCCAGGGCACGCAGGCGCTGCGGCTGGCCCGGCTCGGGCATCAGGTGACCGGGCTCGAACAGGACGCGACGATGGTCGCCGCCGCCCGTGAGGCGCTGTCCGGCGAGCCCGAGGGCATCCGGGAGCGGATGCGGATCATCGAGGGCGACGGCCGCGACACCGGCGTGCACTTCCTGCCCGGCAGCTTCGACGTGGTGCTGTGCCACGGCGTACTGATGTACGTCGCGGAGCCGGACCCGCTGCTCGCGGGGCTCGCGCGGATGCTGGCCCCGGGCGGACTGCTGTCGCTGCTGGTCAGGAACGCGGACGCGCTGGCCATGCGGCCGGGGCTGTCCGGCGACTGGGCGGGCGCGCTGGGCGCCTTCGACACCGAGGCCTACCGCAACCGGCTGGGACTGGACGTACGGGCGGACCGGCTGACGACGCTGACCGCCACACTCGCCGGGATCGGCGCTCCGTTGCAGGCCTGGTACGGCGTGCGGGTCTTCACGGACACGGCGGCGGACGGGGCGGAGATCCCCGGCGACGTCGAGACCCTGTTGTCCGCCGAGGAGCGGGCCGGGCGGACCGACCCCTACCGGCAGGTCGCGGCACTGCTGCACCTGTGCGGGGTGCGCGGCTGAGCGCTCGCGCTCCGCTCGTTCGAGTGAACGGCAGACGGGGTGACGGGCACACGGGGGGCGGGCATACGGGGTGACCGTGGTCCGGCCACCCCGCCGTGCGGCTACGCCTCGTTCGCGCGCAGGCTCATCGGGCCGTAGATCTCGGTGGAGTCCTCGAACAGCCGCACCTGGTCCGCGCCGCCTTCGAGGAGGTCCTTCCACACTTCCCCGATCCAGGACTCGGCGTCCCCCTGCGTGGTGAACTCCTCGGGCTGCACCGCGGGTTGGACCTCCGTCCCGTCGGCCTTCTCGAACCGCCACGTCCATGCCGCCATGTACGCCTCCCAGATGTGACCACGTGCAGAGCAGAAGCCGGATCTTGGTCCGGCTCCTGCCGAGCAGCCTAGCCGGATGCGCAAGACCAGGTCAGACACGCGAAAATCAGCTCCGTGGAAGTCACTCTGCTCGGTACCGGTGCCCCCGCGGGCCTGCCCCGCCCCGACTGTTCCTGCGCCGTGTGCGCGACCTCGCTCGGCGCGCACGCGCGTGCGGCGACCGCGTTGCTCGTGGACGGGACGCTGCTGCTCGATCTGACGCCGGGCGCCGCGTTCGCCGCCGCGCGCGTGGGTCATTCGCTGGGCGGGGTGGGTCAGGTTCTGCTGACGCACCCGCACGACGGTCCACCGGTGGAGGTGCCGGCCGGGCTGCCGCAGCCCGGCCGGGTGCCGGACGGGCGGGAGTCGGCGCTGCTGACGGGGCATCGGGTGCGGGCGGTGGCGATGGACGCGCCGGGCACCGGGTACGCGGTCACCGGGCCGGACGGGCAACGGCTGCTGTATCTGCCGCCCGGCGGTGCGCCGGCCGGCCTGGAGGAGGGGTCGGGGCCCGCCGAGCGGTACGACATGGTCCTCGCGGATCTCGTGGGGCGGCCGGACGCGCTGGCGAAGCTGCGGGCGGTGGGCGCGGTGGGGCCGACGACCGACGTGCTCGCCGTCCATCTGGACCACGACGTGCCGCCGGGCGCGGAGCTCCGGCGGCGGCTCGCGGCGGCGGGGGCGCGGGCGGTGCCGGACGGGTCGACGCTGACGGTGGGGGTGTACGAGGACGTGCCGGACGTGCCGAGGCGGACGCTGGTGCTGGGCGGGGCCCGGTCGGGGAAGTCGGTGGAGGCCGAGCGGCGGCTGGAGTCCTTCCCGGACGTGCTGTACGTCGCCACCGGGGGGACGCGGGGCGGCGACACCGAGTGGGCGTCCCGGGTCGCGGCGCACCGGGAGCGGCGGCCGGGGTCGTGGCGGACGGCGGAGACCTGCGACCTCGTGCCGCTGCTGGCGGCGGACGGGGCGCCGCTGCTGATCGACTGTCTGTCGTTGTGGCTGACGGACGCCATGGACTCCGTCGGGGCGTGGGACGACGCGGTGTGGGCGGACGGCGGCGAGAAGGCGCTGCGCGCGCGGGTGGTGGAGTTGGCCGAGGCCGTGCGCTCGGCGCGGCGGACCGTCGTCCTGGTGTCCAACGAGGTCGGCTCGGGGATCGTGCCGGCCACGGCGTCGGGGCGGCGGTACCGGGACGAGCTGGGGCGGCTCAACGCGGCGGTCGCGGCCGAGTGCGAGCAGGTCGTGCTGGTGGTGGCGGGGCAGGCGCTGGTGCTCCGGGGCTGAGCGGCCGGTTGCGGGGCTGAGCGGCCGGTTCCGGTGGCTCAGCCCTTGCGCGCGATGATCCGGTAGGCGTTGGAGAAGCGGGTGCGGCGCAGGGCCGGGGCCAGGAGGAGGTCGAGTGCGGCGGCCAGGGCGGTCAGGGGCCCGGCCGTGCGGCGCAGGCGGGTCCGGTTCAGGCAGAGCGAGACGGCCGTCGCCAGGTCGTGGGGGGTGTGGGGGGACTCGCGGTCCGTCACGACGATCTCGCAGCCCTGGGCTTCCAGTTCCGCGCGGAGGTTGGCCAGGGGAATCAGGTGGAGGTGGCGGGGCTGGTCGTGGGAGTGCCACCACTTGCCCAGGACGGCGGCGGACGCGCTGGAGGGGTCCGGGAGTTCCAGGAGGAGGTGGCCGCCCGGACGCAGGGCGGTCAGCGCCGCCGCGAGTTCCCGCCTCGGGTCCCGGGTGTGTTCCAGGTGGTGGAGCATGCTGACCACGTCGTAGCGGCCCCTCAGGCGGGACAGGACCTCCGGGGCCGTCAGGTGGCCCATGTGGGCCTCGTCGAGGCGGCCCGCGGCTCTCGCCCGCTCGACTCTCGGGGTGGGGTCCACTCCGTCGAACGCCGTGTAGGCGAACAGTTCCTTCGCCGCCGCCGGGAAGGGCGCGTCCCCCGTCCCGACGTCCAGCCAGCTCTCCGGCTCGGGGAAGGGCAGCATCGCCCGGGCCGTCGCCCTCAACTGCCCGCGGCCGGCCCGTTGGTCCCCGTCGACGTCGTACAGCCGGAGTCCCTCGGTGGTCAGGCGCGGGTTCTGGAAGGCGTGGGCGCAGTCCCGGCACTCGTCGACCACGAACGTTCCGGGCCTGCGGTGGCGGAGGTCCGGTGCGCGCAGCCGGGTGCGCAGGCGCTTGGAGCCGCACCAGGGGCAGTCGTCGCGGCGCGGCTCGTGGACGGGCCTGGGGGGCATGAGCGGCTCCGGGGGATGGCATCGAGGGCGAACGACGAGTGAACGACAATCTGCAGCAAAACGGAACGTATGGGATCCCGATCTTGGGTGCAATGACGTCACGCGGGCGTGGTGACGATGGGGCGCGGAACTGTTCGATCGGTGCCGGTACTGTTCGGCGAATGAGCTCGCTTAATCTCGACGACTTCACCGATCTGATCGAGCGCCCCGACGGCGGGGTGCGCCGCGACGCGGAGGCGCGCCGGGAACGTCAGATCGTGCCGCCCGGATCGCTGGGGCGCCTGGACGACCTGGGTGAGTGGCTGGCGGCGGCGCAGGGCTCGGCGCCGGTGCGACCGGTCGAGCGGCCCCGGGTGGTGCTGTTCGCCGGCGACCACGGCATCGCCGAGCTCGGCGTCTCCGCCCGACCCGCGGGCAGCGCCGCGGAGTTGGTGCGGGAGGTCCTGGAGGGCGGCCGTCCGGTTTCCGTGCTGGCTCGCCGCCTCGGCGTGCCCGTGCGGGTCGTGGACATGGCCCTGGACTGCGCCCCGGACACGTTCCCCGAGGACGTCGTGCGGCACCGGGTGCGGCGCGGCAGCGGCCGGATCGACATCGAGGACGCGCTGACGGTCGAGGAGGCCGAGGCCGCCTTCCTGGCGGGCGTGGCCGTCGCCGACGAGGAGGCCGACTCCGGTACGGATCTGGTCGTGCTCGGTGACATCAGCGTCGGCGGGACGACGGCGGCGGGCGTGCTGGTCGCCGCACTGTGCGGGACGGACGCGTCCGTGGTGACCGGGCGGGGCGGCGAGGCGATCGACGACCTGGCGTGGATGCGCAAGTGCGCCGCCATCCGGGACGCGTTGCGCCGGGCCCGGCCGGTGCTCGGGGAGCAGTTGCAACTGCTGGCGACCGTGGGCGGGGCCGACCTCGCCGCCATGACGGGCTTTCTGCTCCAGTGCGCGGTACGGAAGTTGCCGGTCGTCCTGGACGGCGTCGTGGCGGCCGCCTGCGCGCTCGTCGGGCAGCGGATCGCGTTCCGGGCGCCGGACTGGTGGCTGGCCGCACACAAGAGCGGTGAACCGGGGCAGGCGAAGGCACTCGATCGGATGGCTCTGGAACCACTGCTTGACCAGGGCGTGAAGGTCGGAGAGGGCGCCGGGGCCCTGCTCGCGCTGCCATTGGTGCAGGCCGCGGCGGCCCTGGCCGCGGAACTTCCGGAGAAGCCCGAGGCGTCCGACGAGAAGGCCGAGGGCGCCGAGGAGGATCCGGCGACGGAGTAGGACGGGGAGGAAAAGGGACAGGCGGCGCCAAAAGAGCGGTTTCCCGGAAGTGCACCCATATGATCACCGCTCATGGGCAACACCCGGGGCGCCGCCGCCTTCGCCGTCTGGTACCTGCGGGCCGTCGCGTTCGTCAACTTCCTCAGTGCGGTGTGGGTTTCCCTGGGGCAGGACGTGCGGCGGCACAACCAGGAGAACCTCTTCACGCCGTACCTGCTGACGGCCGGGTTCGCGTCCGGGGTCTTCACCGCCTTCCTGGCCGTCACCATGCGGCGGCGCAAACGGGCCGCGTGGATCCTGAACCTCGGCCTGAGCGGGGCGTTCCTGGGCCTGTTCACGCTGGCCATGGCGTTCCCGGAGATCCGGCGCTACCCGCAGAACTGGGTCTCGCTCGCGCTGACCGCCGCCTTCGTCGCCGCGCTGCTCGCCGGGCGACGGGAGTTCTACGCGAAGGGCGACCGGTCCAATCCGAGGCTCGCCGCGGCCGTCGGCGTCGGCGGACTGCTGGGCGCCTCGCTGCTGGCCGCCCTGCTGGTGACGGTCACCAACCGGGCGTCCGCCACCTCCACCTTCCTCGAACGCTGGCGCTACGGCGCGCTGCGGCTGGTCTCCGTCGCCGCCGACGACTACCGCGTCCCCGGGATCGCCCCGCCCACCTGGGTCGACGTCGCCGTCAACGTGCTGAGCACGGTGCTCGTCCTCGCCGTCCTGTACGCCGCGTTCCGCTCCCGGCGGGCCGTCGACCCGCTCACCGAGGACGACGAGAAACGGCTGCGAGAGCTCCTCGACCGACACGGTGAGCGGGACTCGCTCGGCTACTTCGCGCTGCGCCGCGAGAAGAGCGTGTGCTTCTCGCCGACGGGCAAGGCGGCCGTCACCTACCGCGTCCTCGGCGGGGTGTCACTGGCGTCCGGGGATCCGCTCGGGGATCCGGAGGCGTGGCCGGGGGCCATCGAGCCGTGGCTCGCCGAGGCGCGGGCGCACGGGTGGATCCCCGCGGTGATGGGCGCGAGCGAGGAGGCCGGGACCGTGTACGCCCGGCACGGGCTGGACGCGCTGGAACTCGGGGACGAGGCGATCGTCGAGGTCGCCGAGTTCACCCTCGAGGGGCGCGCGATGAGGACCGTCCGGCAGGCGTACAACCGTGTCCGCCGGGCCGGGTACACGGTGCGGGTACGACGGCACGAGGACATCCCGGCCGACGAGATGGCGTACCTGCTGCGGCGGGCCGACGACTGGCGCGACGGGGCCACCGAGCGCGGGTTCAGCATGGCGCTGGGGCGGCTCGGGGACCCGGAGGACGGGCGCTGCGTGATGCTGGAGTGCACCGACACCCACGGCGAGCTGCGGGCCCTGCTCTCCTTCGTGCCGTGGGGACCGCACGGGCTGTCCCTCGACCTGATGCGCCGGGACCGCGACGGCGACAACGGCCTGATGGAGTTCATGGTCATCGAACTCCTCCGGCGCGCCCGGGAAACCCGAGAAGGCCGATACACCCCGGCTATTCGGATCACCCAGGTTTCGCTCAACTTCGCCGTGTTCCGCTCGGTCTTCGAAAGGGGCGCGCGCCTCGGCGCCGGGCCGGTGCTGAGGCTGTGGCGGTCGCTGCTCAGCTTCTTCTCGCGCTGGTGGCAGATCGAGTCGCTGTACCGCGCCAACGCCAAGTACCGGCCCATCTGGGAACCCCGCTTCCTGCTCTTCGAGAAGAGCGCGGACCTGCCTCGCATCGGCATCGCGGCGGCACGGGCGGAGGGGTTCCTGGAGGCGCCGGGGCTGCCGAAGTGGCTGCACCGCAAGCACCTGGAGACCCACCGATGAACCGGACCACCCGCTGGGCCCGCGCCGAATGGGGGCCGCTGTACGAGGCCGTACGTGACCCCCTGGTGCGACGGCGGTGGCGGGCGGCGCCCATGACACTGGGGGCGGTGTGCCTGACCTCGGTGACGCAGATCGTGCAGAACCAGGCGTGGGGCTACCGGCCGGTCCAGGTCATCGGGGCGGTGAGGGCCGAGGACCCCCTGGGGCTCGCCCTCCTGCGCACCCCGCTCTCGCTGTTCGTCCCCGCGCTGGACCTGCCCGTCTGGGGCGCCCTCGCGCAGATCCTGCTGGTGTTCGGCATCGCGGAGCTCTGCCTGGGCTGGTGGCGCACCCTCGTCATCGCCTACGCCGCGACCCTCGCCGGCACCCTGTACGCCCGCGTGGGCATCGCCCTCGGCCCCGACAGCCCGCTCGGCCTCCCGGCCGCCCACGCCCGGATCGTGGACACCGGCCCGTCGGCGGCCGTGGTCGGCCTCGCGGTGTTCCTGGGCTGGCGCTGTCGCGCGTATGTGACGGCGGGGGCGGTGATCGTCGCCATGGTCGTGGAGGTCCTGCTGAAGAACAACCTGGCAGGCAGGGAACACCTGGCGGCTATCGGGTCGGTGGTGGTGCTGTGCGGTGTGGCGGAACATGTCAGGGGGCTCAGGACAGCACCCCCGAAGGGGCGCGGGGCTACGTCTGTTCGCGGCTCTGCCGCGGGGCGCGACCAGGCACGACGGCCGCGCACCCGCCCTACGACCCGAACCCCGCCCCACTAGGCCCCCCTCCCCACCAGGGTGCCCTCACTTCCCCTCACCCGACTGTGCGAGCTCCGCATCCGTCTTCCCGCCCAACCAGTCCCCCACCACTCTCCGGGGCCGATCCCAACGCCGGTCGTGGTGATAAGCCCGCAGCACCGCCTTCGCCCGCGCCCGCGGACGCCGCCGATAGAACCGACGCGCCCACGGCGAGCCGGGGCGGGCCAGCCGGACGAGACCGATCAGGCTGACGAACGGGATGAACACGCTGAAGACCGCCATCTTGACCTTGCCCTTGGTCAGCACGGCCAGCGAGAACAGGAAGTTGACCGCGACGGTCGCGAGGACGCTCCCCCGGTCCTGGAGCTCCGCGTCGCTCATGTCGTTGACGCCGAACGGCCAGTAGCCCACCAGCACCAGTCCGGCCAGGGCCGCGGTCAGCACCACGGCCTCGACGCTCTTGCGGCCCTCCTCCGTCCAGTACACGTCGTCGAGGTGCAGGATCAGCGCGAACTCGTCGAGGACGAGGCCCGTGCCGATGCCGAAGACGACCGCGAAGGCGGCCGAGCCGAAGCCGTGCCGGGCGCTCGCCACAGCGCCGAAGCCGCCCGTGACGGTCAGGACGACCCCCGGCACGACGTGGTGGATGTGCACCCCGCCGGAACTGATGTTGCCGAAGGGGCCCTTGCCCGCCCGGATGAGACGCGTGACGACCCGGGTGATCAGGAAGGTGAGCACGAGCGCGGTCAGCGCGAGGAGCAGCGGGAGCTTGCCCGGTTCGACGATGTTGCGCTGCAGCCAGTGGCCCATGCCGCCAGTCTCCCGGGGAGAGGGGTGGGCTGCCTCGCGGGTGCGGCGTCCGGGCTAGTCTGCGGCCGTGTCCATGACCTCGCCTCTCGACGGCCTCCGCTTCGCCTTCGGCACCCTCACCGCGCTCCCGGTCAGGGTGACCCGCTGGGACCGGCGGGCCGCGCGCGGGGGCATGCTGACCGCCCCTCTGGTCGGGCTGGTCGTCGGCGGCTGCGCGGCCGGGCTCGGGCTGCTGCTGCTCCGTCTGGGCGCGAGCCCGTTGCTCGCCGCCGTCGCCTCCGCCGCCGTACCGGCCGTCCTCACCCGCGGTCTGCACCTCGACGGGCTGGCCGACACGGCGGACGGTCTCGGCAGCGGCAAACCCGCCGAGGACGCGCTGCGGATCATGAAGCAGTCGGACATCGGCCCGTTCGGCGTGCTCACGCTCGTCCTCGTGCTGCTCGCCCAGGTGGCCGCGCTGACGCAGCTCTACGACATCTCGTGGGCCCTGGGGGCGGTGGCCGCCGTCGTCTCGGCGGCGGCCGCCCGGCTCGCGCTGACCCTGGCGGCACGCGACGGGGTGCCGGCCGCGCGGCCGGAGGGGCTGGGGGCGGCGGTCGCCGGGGTCGTCCCGGTGCGGGGTGCGGTGCTCGCCGCCGTCGCCGTCATGCTGGCGGCGGCGGTCGCGGGAGCGTGGTTCGGGCCTTACGGAGGCGGCGTCGTCGTCATCATCGGGCCCGTCGATCCGGGGCCCCTCTTCGAGCCGTACGACGCCGTCCGGCCGGCGCTCGCCGTCCTCGCCGCCCTCGCCGTCGCCGAACTCCTCCTGCGGCACTGCACGCGGCGTTTCGGCGGGGTCACCGGGGACGTGTTCGGCGGCCTGGCGGAGACGGCGGCGACCACCGCGCTCGTGGTGTTCTGCCTGGCGCGTTAGGTGTATTGCCCTGTGAGGTCAGGGCGCTAGCAGGCCTCGCGCCACGCCCCCAGCTCGTACTTCTTCAGCAGCGAACTCAGCTTCAGCCGACGGGAGTCTGCGCAGAAGTCGCTCGTGGGGAGTTCGTACTCGACATGGAAGACGGCCTTGCCCGCCTCGACGAAGGGGGTCAGTTCCTCGCACTCGTCGTACTGGGCGCACTGTTCGTTGACGGCGAAGTCGAAGTCGTCGACGAGTTCGGGGATCTGGTCGAGGTCGTTCTTCAAGCCGACGGACATGCCCCGGTCGTGGGCGAGGTCGGCGACGAGACGGTTGTAGCGGAGCTGGTCGGCGGCCTTGACGGGGAAGCCGGTGGTGTTCTTGTAGCCGTCCATGTTGTCCGGCTCGACCGCGTCGAAGCCCTTGGCACGGCACATGTCGAGGCGGGCCGCCATCAGCGGTTCCAGGACGTCGGTCCTGCGGATGTCGAGCCAGCGTTCGCCCTCCCAGCCGTTGCCCTTGCCGATCACCGACTCGGGGAACTTCTCCGCGTCGGGGCGCCAGTCCTCCCAGGCGCCGGTGGAGAGGTAGCAGATGACCTTGCGGCCGTCGTCGTGCAGTTCGGCGACCGTGTCCTCGGTGTGGTCGAAGCCGTCGATGTCGTAGACCGGCACGTCGACGGAGGTGTCCAGCCGTCCGCTGAGCTGCCACTGCCAGTCGACGCCGGGCGCCGGCTGCCAGACCTTCTCCGCCGGCGGCGTGTCGTCCGGCGCGGAGGCGCAGCCCGCGAGCAGCAGAGCGAGCAAGGACAGCGGAAGGATCGGACGTCTCACCGGGCGGACTCCAGGATGTGCGGCAACATACTCGACGATGATCGCCGTCCGCGCGCACCGGAACCCGGTGGGTGTGACCCAGTTCATGGAGTGCGAGGATCGAGAAGTGGCTACGACGCCACCGACAGGTGAACGCTCGCGTGCATGAGCGAACGCACACGCACGCGTACGCTCATTCCGGGATTCGCCACGCCGGTTCGCCGCGCCGGTGTGGCAGACCCCGGATACGACCGCACCCATGACCCGGATCTAGGGTCGGCTGTCGGGCCCGGTCGACCCACACTCCGGCCACAGCAACTCCACATCGGAAGCGAGATTTCACCACCGTGACTGCTCTCACTCTCAGCACCGCCGCGGCGCCCGGCCTGCGGGCCGACGCGATCGTGATCGGTATCGCCAAGGGCACGAAAGGCCCGATCGTTGCCCCAGGCGCCGAAGCCGTCGACGAGGCCTATGAAGGCCGGCTCGCCGCTGTCCTGGAAACCCTCGGTGCCTCCGGGGCCGAGGGCGAGGTGACGAAGCTGCCCGCCCCGGCCGGCTTCAAGGCACCGCTCGTGCTCGCGGTGGGGCTCGGGGCCGAGCCCGAGAAGGACGCCGGCTTCGACGCGGAGGCGCTGCGCAGGGCCGCCGGCGTGGCCGCCCGCACCCTCACCGGCTCCAAGAAGGCCGCGTTCGCGCTGCCGGTGACCGACGCCGACGAGATCGGCGCTATCGCCGAGGGCGTGGTGCTCGGCGCGTACTCCTTCGACGCCTACAAGCAGACCGGCCCCGGCAACGGCGCCAAGGCCAAGAACGCCAAGGCGCCGCTCGCCGAGGCCGCCCTGCTCGGCGGGAAGCCGCGCGACGCCGTCCACAAGGCCGCGCTGCTGCGTGCCGCCGCCGTCGGCGAGGAGCTCAACCGCGCCCGCGACCTGATCAACATGCCGCCGAACGATCTCGACCCGCAGGCGTTCGCCGCGCTCGCCCAGACGGCGGCCAAGGAACACGGCATCAAGGTGCAGGTGCTCGACGACAAGGCCCTCGCCAAGGGCGGCTACGGCGGCATCCTGGGCGTCGGCTCCGGCTCGGCCTCCACCCCGCGCCTGGTGAAGCTGTCGTACACCTCCGCCAAGGCGACCAAGCACCTCGCGTTCGTCGGCAAGGGCATCACCTACGACTCGGGCGGCATCTCACTGAAGCCGGCCGGGCACAACGAGACGATGAAGTGCGACATGAGCGGGGCGGCGGCGGTCTTCGCCGCGGTCGTCGCCGCCGCGCGGCTCGGGCTCGAGGTGAACGTCACCGGCTGGCTGGCGCTCGCCGAGAACATGCCGTCGGGCTCCGCCACCCGCCCGGGTGACGTGCTGCGCATGTACAGCGGCAAGACCGTCGAGGTCCTCAACACCGACGCCGAGGGCCGGCTCGTCCTCGCGGACGCGCTGTGGGCGGCCTCCGAGGAGAAGCCGGACGCGATCGTCGACGTCGCGACCCTGACCGGCGCGATGATGCTGGCCCTGGGCAGCCGGACCTTCGGGATCATGGCGAACGACGACGCGTTCCGCTCCGCGCTGCACGAGGCCGCCGAGGAGGTCGGTGAGCCGGCGTGGCCGATGCCGCTGCCGGAGCACCTGCGCAAGGGCATGGACTCCACGGTCGCCGACATCGCGAACATGGGTGAGCGGATGGGCGGCGGGCTGGTGGCCGGGCTCTTCCTGCGCGAGTTCGTGGGCGAGGGGATCACCTGGGCGCACCTGGACATCGCCGGGCCCGCGTTCAACGAGGGGGGTCCCTTCGGGTACACGCCGAAGGGCGGTACCGGTACCGCTGTGCGGACGCTGGTGCGGCTGGCCGAGCTGACCGCGGCGGGCGATCTCGGGTAGTTTCCCTGGGCTCGGGACTGTGTGCCTGATCACGTGACCGGTCGCGCCCGCGCGGCGGAGCCGCAGATCGACACAGTCCCGCGCCCCTGGGTGGGACCACTCCCCTCTCGTCACAAGTGAGCGTGGGGTGTCTCACACCCCGGCCCGGCGTCTCGTTCGTCTCCTTCAAGTGCAAAGATGGGGCTCGGCAGGACAGGGCCCCCACCACAGGGCCGAAGAAAGAGCGGCCGGACACCAGCCGCCGGCGGTCAGCGACGACCGGCGCACGGCGCACATGCATGGAGGACGTGACGTGGCGAACGACGCCAGCACCGTTTTCGACCTAGTGATCCTCGGCGGTGGTAGTGGCGGTTACGCCGCGGCCCTGCGCGGGGCCCAGCTGGGCCTGGACGTCGCCCTGATCGAGAAGGACAAGGTCGGCGGCACCTGCCTGCACCGGGGTTGCATCCCCACCAAGGCCCTGCTGCACGCGGGCGAGATCGCCGACCAGGCCCGCGAGAGCGAGCAGTTCGGCGTCAAGGCCACCTTCGAGGGCATCGACATCGCCGGGGTCCACAAGTACAAGGACGGCGTGATCTCCGGCCTGTACAAGGGCCTGCAGGGGCTTGTCGCCTCCCGCAAGGTCACCTACATCGAGGGCGAGGGCCGCCTGTCCTCCCCCACCTCCGTCGATGTGAACGGCCAGCGTGTCCAGGGCCGCCACGTGCTCCTGGCGACCGGCTCCGTGCCGAAGTCGCTGCCGGGCCTGGAGATCGACGGCAACCGGATCATCTCCTCCGACCACGCCCTCGTCCTGGACCGCGTGCCGAAGTCCGCGATCATCCTGGGCGGCGGCGTCATCGGCGTCGAGTTCGCCTCGGCGTGGAAGTCCTTCGGCTCCGACGTGACGGTCATCGAGGGTCTGAAGCACCTCGTGCCGGTCGAGGACGAGAACTCCTCCAAGCTTCTTGAGCGCGCGTTCCGCAAGCGCGGCATCAAGTTCAACCTGGGCACCTTCTTCTCGAAGGCCGAGTACACCGCCGACGGCGTCAAGGTCACCCTGGCCGACGGCAAGGAGTTCGAGGCCGAGGTCCTGCTGGTCGCGGTGGGCCGCGGGCCCGTCTCCGCCGGTCTGGGCTACGAGGAGCAGGGCGTCGCGACGGACCGCGGCTACGTCCTGGTCGACGAGTACATGCGGACGAACGTCCCGACCATCTCCGCCGTGGGCGACCTGGTCCCGACGCTCCAGCTCGCGCATGTCGGCTTCGCCGAGGGCATCCTGGTGGCGGAGCGGCTGGCCGGTCTGAAGGCCGTCCCGATCGACTACGACGGTGTCCCGCGGGTGACGTACTGCCACCCCGAGGTCGCCTCCGTGGGCATCACCGAGGCCAAGGCCAAGGAGATCTACGGCGCGGACAAGGTCGTCGCTCTGAAGTACAACCTCGCGGGCAACGGCAAGAGCAAGATCCTGGGCACCTCGGGCGAGATCAAGCTCGTCCAGGTGAAGGACGGTGCCGTGGTCGGCGTCCACATGGTCGGCGACCGCATGGGCGAGCAGGTCGGCGAAGCCCAGCTGATCTACAACTGGGAGGCGCTGCCGGCCGAGGTCGCGCAGCTCATCCACGCCCACCCGACGCAGAGCGAGGCGCTCGGCGAGGCCCACCTGGCCCTGGCGGGCAAGCCGCTGCACTCGCACGACTGACCCTCGGTCGACGAAGCGACGACTCAGACTTCCGCAATTCGTTAGGAGCAACCGAAACCATGGCGGTTTCCGTAACCCTTCCGGCGCTCGGCGAGAGCGTCACCGAGGGCACTGTCACCCGCTGGCTGAAGGCCGAGGGTGAGCGCGTAGAGGCCGACGAGCCGCTGCTCGAGGTCTCGACCGACAAGGTCGACACCGAGATCCCCTCCCCCGCCGCCGGCATCCTGGCCTCCATCAAGGTCGCCGAGGACGAGACGGTCGAGGTCGGCGCCGAGCTGGCCGTCATCGACGACGGCACCGGGGCCCCGGCCGCCGCTCCGGCTCCGGCCGCCGAGCAGGTCGCGCCGCCGGCTCCCGAGCCGGCCCCGGCCGCCCAGCCCTCCACCGAGCAGGCCGCTCCCGCCCCGGCGCCCACCGCCGAGGCCGCCACCGGCGCCGGCTCCGCCCAGGGCACGGACGTGGTCCTGCCCGCGCTCGGCGAGTCCGTCACCGAGGGCACCGTCACCCGCTGGCTGAAGTCGGTCGGCGACAGCGTCGAGGCCGACGAGCCGCTGCTCGAGGTCTCGACCGACAAGGTCGACACCGAGATCCCGGCGCCCACCTCCGGTGTGCTGCTCGAGATCACGGTCGGCGAGGACGAGACCGCCGAGGTCGGCGCCAAGCTCGCCGTCATCGGCGCCCCGGGTGCCGCTCCGGCGGCTGCCCCGGCCCCCGCCGCCCCGGCCCCGGCCGCCGCCCCGGCGCCCGCCCCGGTCGCCCCGGCTCCGGCTCCGGCCGCCCCGGCGCCCGCCCCGGTCGCCGCCGCTCCGGCTCCGGCCGCCCCGGCCCCCGCGCCGGTCGCCCCCGCTCCGGTCGCTGCCCCCGCGCCCGCCGCGCAGGCCACCGACGAGGGCGCGTACGTCACCCCGCTGGTGCGCAAGCTCGCCGCCGAGAGCGGCGTCGACCTGGCCGCCGTCAAGGGCACCGGCGTCGGCGGTCGGATCCGCAAGCAGGACGTCCTCGCCGCCGCCGAGGCCGCGAAGGCCGCCGCCGCTGCCCCGGCTCCGGCCGCCGCCGCCGCTCCGGCCGCCGCGAAGAAGACCCCGGCGCTCGAGGTGTCCCCGCTGCGCGGCCAGACCGTCAAGATGCCCCGCATCCGCAAGGTCATCGGCGACAACATGGTGAAGGCCCTGCACGAGCAGGCCCAGCTGTCCTCGGTCGTCGAGGTCGACATCACCCGGCTGATGAAGCTCCGCGCGCAGGCGAAGGACTCCTTCGCCGCTCGTGAGGGCGTCAAGCTCTCCCCGATGCCGTTCTTCGTGAAGGCGGCGGCCCAGGCGCTGAAGGCCCACCCGGCCGTCAACGCCCGGATCAACGTGGACGAGGGCACGATCACCTACTTCGACACCGAGAGCATCGGTATCGCGGTGGACTCCGAGAAGGGCCTGATGACCCCGGTCATCAAGCACGCGGGCGACCTGAACATCGCCGGTATCGCCAAGGCCACCGCCGACCTGGCGGGCAAGGTCCGGGCGAACAAGATCACCCCGGACGAGCTGTCCGGCGCGACCTTCACCATCAGCAACACCGGCTCGCGCGGCGCGCTGTTCGACACGATCATCGTGCCGCCGAACCAGGTCGCGATCCTCGGCATCGGTGCCACGGTCAAGCGTCCGGCCGTCATCGAGACGGACGAGGGCACGGTCATCGGCGTCCGCGACATGACGTACCTGACCCTGTCCTACGACCACCGTCTGGTGGACGGCGCCGACGCGGCCCGTTACCTGACCGCGGTCAAGGCGATCCTGGAAGCCGGCGAGTTCGAGGTCGAGCTCGGCCTGTAACCAGGGCCAGTACAGCGGGTGCCCCCGTCCGGAACCTTCCGGGCGGGGGCGCTTGTCTTGTCGCTGACGGCGATCGGCGCCCTGCAAGGACAATCCTGCCGACAACCGCGCTCCGCACCGTCCTCGGCCTCCGGGTCCCGCGCCCCTGGGTGCGACAGCCCCAGGGGCGCGGGGAACTGCGCGCTCGGCCGCACTCGGCCTCGACCCGCCCTGCGGCGGAACGGACCGAGCTCCAAGGCGCCCCGTCCCACCTGCCCCCCGGAGGGAACCGCACCATGTAAGTCTCGTCTCACCTGCGTAAAAGCACCCCCGCGCGCCCTTCTGGAAAGCGCTCACGGCCGTATTGTCTAATCGTCAAACGCCCCCGGGGCCGATGGGCGGCCCCTGCTCGAAGGAGCCCTCATGACCGCGCCCGTCGTCCACTCGCTGCGCGAACAGATCCGCGAGCACATCGTGGAGGGGATCGTCAGCGGGCGCTGGCAGCCGGGTGAGCGGATCGTGGAGCGGCGGATCGCCACCGAGCTGGAGGTCAGCCAGACGCCGGTGCGGGAGGCGCTGCGGGAGCTGGAGTCGCTGCGGTTGATCGAGTCCGCGCCGAACAAGGGCGTGCGGGTGCGCAACCTCACGGCCGCGGACCTGGAGGAGAGCTACCCCGTGCGGGCCGGCCTGGAGGCGATCGCGGCGGAGCTGGCGGCGGCGAAGCTGGCCGAGGACTGCTCGGCCCTCGAACCGCATGTCTCGGCCCTGTACGAGGCCGACCGCAACGCCGACGGGACCGGCCAGGTGCGGCACACGGTCGGCTTCCACCGGGAGCTGGTGCGGGCGGCCGGCAACTCGGTGCTGCTGCACACCTGGGAGGGCCTCGGCATCGAGGTGTTCACGGCGCTGTCCATCCGCTGGCTGGGGACCGTGCAGCAGTCGTACGCGGAGGAGCACGAGGAGCTGGTGGCCGCGTTCAAGCGGCACGACCCCCGGATCGCGGAGCTGGTGAAGGCGCACGTCCTGGGCTGCGCGCCGAGGGCGTAAGCAGTCGAGCGCGCCTGCGCTCACCTGCGGAAACGGCAAGAACACGCGGCACCCGGTGCCTGCCCGAAAGGCACCCCGTGCCGACTTTCTCGTAATCGAGAGGTTTTGCCCTTCAACCCTTTGATCGATCATCGATCAGGGAGTTAAAGTCGCCGACGGGCTGCGCGACGGAGCCGCACATCGGCACCGCCCCGGCCCCACGCCCTGTCCTGCCAAAGACCAAGGGCACCCCCAATACCCCATAGGGAACCCCTTCGACTGAGGAAGGCGGCGACATGACCGACCCCCACGCCATCCAGCCGAGCGCGCTCGACCAGCTCCCCGACCGGGACCCGGAGGAGACCGCCGAATGGCAGGCGTCCCTGGACGCCGTCACCAAGGCGGCCGGGCCGCACCGTGCCGCGTACCTGATGCGGCGCACGCTGGAGCGTGCCGAGGGCAACGGCATCGCGCTGCCCAAGCTGCTCGAGACGGACTACGTCAACACCATCCCCACCGCCGCCGAGCCCTCCGCGCCCGGTGACCAGGAGATGGAGCGGAAGATCACCGCGTGGAACCGCTGGAACGCGGCCGCGATGGTGAGCCGGGGCAGCAAATACGGCGTCGGCGGCCACATCGCCACCTTCGCCTCCGCCGCCTGGCTCTACGAGACCGGCTTCAACCACTTCTTCAAGGGCAAGGAGGCCGACGGCTCGGGCGACCAGCTCTACATCCAGGGCCACGCCTCCCCCGGCATCTACGCCCGCGCCTTCCTCGACGGCCGGCTGAACGAGTCCCACCTGGACAACTTCCGCCGTGAGTCGGGCGGCAACGGCCTCCCGTCGTACCCGCACCCCCGCCGGCTGCCCTGGCTGTGGGAGTTCCCGACCGTCTCCATGGGTCTCGGTCCGCTCTCCGCCATCTACCAGGCGCGCTTCAACCGGTACCTCACCAACCGCAGCATCAAGGACGTCTCCGCGTCGCACGTGTGGGCGTTCCTCGGTGACGGCGAGATGGACGAGCCCGAGTCGACGGCGGCACTCGCACTCGCCTCCCGCGAGGGCCTGGACAACCTGACCTTCGTCATCAACTGCAACCTGCAGCGCCTCGACGGCCCGGTCCGCGCCAACTTCAAGATCGTGCAGGAGCTGGAGGCCCAGTTCCGCGGCGCCGGCTGGAACGTCATCAAGACGCTGTGGGGTTCGGCGTGGGACGAGCTGTTCCGGCTCGACACCACGGGCGCGCTCGTACGCCGGCTGCGTGAGGTACCCGACGCCCAGGTGCAGACGTACCAGACGCGCGACGCGGCCTACATCCGCCAGGACTTCTTCGGCAAGGACCCGGCACTCGCCGAGATGGCGAAGCTGCTGAGCGACGACAAGATCCTGGAGTGCTTCCACCTCTCCCGCGGTGGCCACGAGGCTCGCAAGGTCTACGCGGCCTACAAGGCGGCCGTCGAGTTCAAGGGCGCGCCGACCGTCATCCTGGCCCAGACCGTGAAGGGCCACACCCTCGGCGAGGGCTTCGCGTCGAAGAACGCCAACCACCAGATGAAGAAGCTGACGGTGGACGAGTTCAAGACGATGCGCGACCTGCTGGAGCTGCCGATCTCGGACAGCCGGTTCGTCGACGGTGTGGTCCCCTACGGCCACCCGGGCGCCGACTCCCCCGAGGTCCGCTACCTCCAGGAGCGCCGCGCGGCCCTCGGCGGCCCGGCCCCGGCCCGCCGCACGCACGCGCTCGCGCCGCTGCCCGCCCCGGCGGAGAAGGCGTTCGCCTCCTTCGACAAGGGCTCCGGCTCCCAGAACGTGGCCACCACCATGGCCTTCGTCCGGCTGGTCAAGGACCTGGTCCGCGACAAGGAGACCGGGAAGCGCTGGGTGCCGATCGTCCCCGACGAGGCCCGCACCTTCGGCATGGAGAGCCTCTTCCCCTCCCTGGGCATCTACTCGCCCAAGGGCCAGACGTACGAGCCGGTCGACCGTGACCAGCTGATGTACTACAAGGAGGCCAAGAACGGCCAGATCCTCAACGAGGGGATCACCGAGGCCGGTTCGATGGCCGACTTCATCGCCGCGTCCACCGCGTACTCCACGCACGGTGAGGCGATGATCCCGTTCTACATCTTCTACTCGATGTTCGGCTGGCAGCGCACGGCCGACCAGATGTGGCAGCTCGGCGACCAGCTCGGCCGCGGCTTCCTCGTCGGCGCCACGGCCGGCCGTACGACCCTGACGGGCGAGGGCCTCCAGCACGCCGACGGCCACTCCCCGGTCATCGCCGCGACGAACCCGGCCGCCCTCAGCTACGACCCGGCGTTCGCGTACGAGATCGCGACGATCGTCAAGGACGGTCTGCGCCGGATGTACGGCGAGGCGGCCCCGGGTGAGGACCCGAACGTCTTCTACTACCTGACCGTCTACAACGAGCCGATGCCGCAGCCGGCCAAGCCGTCCGGCCCCGGGGTCGACGAGGGCATCGTCAAGGGCCTGTACCGCTTCAACACGGCGGAGTCGGCGGGCGTGGACGTGGCGGCGGCCAACGCCCCGCGCATCCAGCTGCTGGGCTCGGGCACGGCGATCCACTGGGTCCTTCAGGCGCAGAAGCTGCTCGCCGAGGAGTGGGGTGTGGCCTCCGACGTGTGGTCCGCGACCTCCTGGACCGAGCTGCGCCGTGACGCGCTGGAGGCCGACGAGGCCCTGCTGCGCGGCGAGGAGCGCCTGCCGTACGTCCGGCAGGCGCTGCAGGGTGCCGAGGGCCCGGTCCTCGCGGTCTCCGACTACATGCGCCAGGTCCCGGACCAGATCGCGCAGTGGGTCGAGCAGGACTACTCCTCGCTCGGTGCGGACGGCTTCGGTCTCTCCGACACCCGTGAGGCGGCCCGCCGCCACTTCGGCGTCGACGCGCAGTCGATCGTCGTCGCGGCCCTGGCCCAGCTCGCCCGCCGCGGCGAGGTCAAGGCGACGGCCGTGAAGGAGGCGCGCGAGCGCTACGGCCTGTAGACAACGGTTCGACGAAGGGGGTGCGGCGGCTGCCGTACCCCCTTCGTTGTCGGTGGGTCCCGGCATCATGGCCCCATGCGCGCTGCCCGCCTCATCAAGATGGTGCTCCTCCTGCAGTCCCGGCCCGCCATGACCGCCGCCGAGCTGGCACGGGAGCTGGAGGTGTCGGAGCGTACGGTCACGCGGGACGCGCAGGCGCTGTCGGAGGCGGGCGTGCCGGTGTACGCGGAGCGGGGGCGGGCCGGCGGGTACCGGCTGGTCGGCGGGTACCGGACGCGGCTGACCGGGCTGGGGCGCGGTGAGGCCGAGGCGCTGTTCCTGAGCGGGGTGCCGGGGGCGCTCAGGGAGATGGGCCTGGAGGACGTCGCCTCGGCGGCGCGGCTGAAGGTGTCGGCGGCCCTGCTGCCCTCCCTGCGGGACGCCCCGCGGGCGGCGGCCCAGCGGTTCCATCTGGACGCGCCGGCGTGGTTCAGGGAGCCGGAGACTCCGAAGCTGGTGACCGTGGTCGCGGACGCGGTGTGGGACGACCGGTGTGTGCGGGCGCGGTACAGGCGCGGGGACGGGGAGCCTCCGCGGGAAGTGGTGCGGGAGCTGGAGCCGTACGGGCTCGTGCTGAAGGCGGGGGTCTGGTACCTGTGCGCCCGGGTCCGGGGGGAGAGCCGGGGCAACGGGGTGTTCCGTACGTACCGCATCGACCGGTTCGTCGGCGTCGAGGACCTGAAGGATCATTTCAGCCGGGACGAGGAGTTCGACCTGCCCGGGTTCTGGGGTGAGCAGGCCGAGCGGTTCGCGCGCTCGATCCTGCGGGACGAGGTCGTCCTGCGGCTGTCGGAGGCGGGCGTACGCGGGCTGGCGCACGCGGTGGACCCGGTGGCCGCCCGGGACGCGCTGGCGACGGCCGGGGAGGCGGACGGGCGGGGGTGGGTCACGGTCGCACTGCGGGTGGAGTCGCAGGACGTGGCGCACACCCAGCTCACGGCGCTGGGGGCCGAGGCAGAGGTGATCTCCCCCGAGTCCCTGCGGAAGCGCTTCGCCGAGGACGCGGTACGGCTGACGGAGTTGTACCGGCGGGGGTGACGATGTTGTACCGGCGGGAGTGACGATCCGGGTACGAATCCTCTGGAACCCCGGGAATCCCCGGCCTTCCAGGGTGCGTCCCGCACGGTGAGGCACGATGCTGGACGCGTGATGGACGAGACGGAGTTCTGGGAGCTGGTGGACGCCTCCCGCGAGGCCGCCGAGGGCGATCCCGAGGAGCAGGCCGACCTGCTCGTGGAGCGGCTGGTGAGGCTGGACCCGGAGTCCGTGCTCGACTTCGCCCGGCACTTCGAGTCCCGCTACAACCGCGCCTACCGCTGGGACCTGTGGGGCGCGGCCTGGCTGTTGCTGGACGGGGCGAGCGACGACGCCTTCGACTTCTTCCGGTGCTGGCTGATCGGGCAGGGCCGCGAGGTCTTCGAGGGCGCCCTGCACGGCGACCCGGACTCGCTCGCCGACCTGCTGGACGACTTCGACGAGGAGATCGACGGCGACGGCGAGGAACTCGGCTACGCGGCCGACGAGGCCTACGAGCAGCTCACCGGGACCGTCGCCCCGGACCTGGGCATTCCGCCGGCGCCCTCCGAACCCGAGGGCACACCCGTGGACTTCGAGAACGAGGGGTCGCTGGCCGAGCGGTATCCCCGGCTGTGGCAGCGCTTCAAGGAATGAACCGCGTGGGCGGTCACAGCGCGAGCTTGCGGCGGGTGCTGTCCGTCGGGATGTAGGCCTGCGTCTGGTCGACCCGCACCGCGTGGTGCATCGGCGCCTTGTTGGCCTGCTCCAGGGCGGACGCGGTGGCCGCGGCCGGGCCCAGGACGACCGCTGCGACGGCGCAGAGCACGGTCCAGGGGCTGCGGGCGGCCCTCGCCCAGCCCGGCCCCTGCTGCGCGCTCTGCGCGTTCCCTGCGGCCCCCGTGGCCCCCGTGACCCTCGTGGACCGAGTACGGCTGCTGTTCATGATCCCCACCTCCGGTCGGCTTGTGTTGTACATGACCGTAGGACGCCGGTATGGGAGAACCCTGAAGGCCGCCTAAGGGGTTCCTGTGAGCGCCGGCGCGGCCGTTCGGCCCTGGAGGCGGGCGGCCCTCGCGCGGATCTCCGGCAGACGGGCGGTGAGGGCCTTGCCGGGACAACTGGTCATGTAGCCGTCGTTGTGGCCGGCCAGGGCGGGAAGGACGGCGGCGGTGCCCGAGGCGTACCGGCTGAGGCTGTTGCTGGAGGTGAGCCGGACGGTCGTGCGCGGGTCGATGTCGGACAGGCCGAGTTTCCAGGCGGTCAGGGCGGCGATCGCGTCGACCATCGCCTGCGGCACCGGAACCCCGGCGGTGAACGTGCCGAGTGCGGCGATGCCGACCGTGCGGTGGTTGAAGCCCTGGGTGTGGGCGCCGGTGACGGGGCGGTCGACGCCGCCCGCGCGGCCCTCGTAGATGGTGCCGCAGCGGTCGACGAGGAAGTTGTAGCCGATGTCGTCCCAGCCCCGGGCGTCGGTCTGGCCCACGTACAGGTAGCGGATGATGCGGGGCGCGTCGGCGCAGTCGTAGCCGTTGGGCGAGTCGGTGTGGTGGACGAAGACGGCGACGACCTTGTCGTCGTAGCGCGGGGGCGGCTGCGCGTGCCGGGCCAGGCCGTCCAGCCAGGCGGCACGCGGCACGACCGGGGGCCGGGCCGCCTGGTGCGCGGTGGCGGGGCGGGCGGCGTCCGGATGGCCGGCGCGGGCGGCCGTGGCGACGTGGTCGACACCGCCCGCGCACAGCCCGAGGGCGGCGACGGCGGCGAGCCCGGGCAGGCAGCCCAGGAGTACGAGGAGCGGGCCCGGTATCCGCGCCGGGAGCCGCCCTCGCGTTCCCCGCGGACCGCGGGAGGCCGCTCGGAGGGCACACATGGACACACTGTCGGCCGGTTCCGGTCCGTCCGCGATGTGGGCTGTGCCACCTGGTGGAACCAACCTCCCGGTGCACGCCGTTTTACGAGGTACACGCACACGTGGCCGGTTCCGGACGTAAGCGTGGGCGTGATCGATGGGTAGCTGATCACTGGGCCCTTCCCGCGCGTACTAGGGGATCCGAGAGAAAGGGGGCCGCGTGGACCTGCTCGACATCCTGCTGGCGCTGGTGATCCTGGCCTACGCCGGCTCCGGCTACCGGCGCGGACTGGTGGCCGGCTGTATCTCGCTGGCCGGGTTCGTGGGCGGCGCGGTGATCGGCGTGTGGGTCCTGCCGTGGCTGATGAACCTGGTGACACCGGGGACGACGGCGGCCACCGTCACCGCCGTGTTCACGGTCCTCGTCCCCGCGGTGGTCGGGCACGAGCTGGCGGGGCGGCTGGCGCTGCGGCTGCGCCGGGAGCTGGACCGGGGGCCGCTCAGGGTGGCCGACGGGGTCGGCGGGGCGGCGGCGAACGCGGTGGCGGTGCTGATCGTGGCGTGGGTGGCGGCGAGCGTGCTGGGCGCGTCCTCGTCGCCGGTGGTCACGTCGTCGATACGGGACTCACGGCTGTTGGGGGCCGTGCAGGACGCCATGCCGGACACCACGCCCACCTGGTTCTCGCGAGCCACGTCGGCGCTGACCCAGGCGGGCTTCCCGCAGGTCTTCAACCCGTTCGAGAACGAGTCGACGGCCGAGGTCGCCAAGCCCACCGGCGACAGCGTCACGGCGAGCGCGACCAACGCGGCGAAGATGAGCACGGTGAAGATCGAGGGCGTCTCGGGCGACCAGGGCCGCGAGGGCAGCGGCTTCGTGTACGCGGACGAGCATGTGATGACCAACGCGCACGTGGTGGCGGGCATCGACGATCCGACCGTACGGATCGGCGGGGTGGGGCGGTCGTTCGACGCGCGCGTGGTGCTCTTCGACCCGGACAAGGACGTGGCCGTGCTGTACGTGCCGGACCTGAGCGCCCCGGTCCTGAACTTCGACGACGACGCCTCGCGCGGGGACTCGGCGGTCGTCGCCGGCTATCCGCAGGACGGCGACCTGAACCTCCAGGCGGCGACGGTCGCGAACCGGGTGAAGGCGACCGGACGGAACATCTACAACGACGAGATCGTCACCCGCGAGATCTACTCGATCCGCTCCACCGTCCGCCCCGGCAACTCCGGCGGACCGCTGCTGACCACCGCCGGCCAGGTCTTCGGCGTCGTCTTCGCCCGCTCCACCTCCGACGACGAGACGGGGTACGTGCTGACGGCCGCCGAGGTCGCCGACGACGCCGAGCGGGCGTCGACGGCGACGGAGCCGGTGGACACGGGTGACCTGATCACGTCGTAGGCAGGGGGACGTCACGTCGTGGACGTCACAGGGGGCGTCCCATGAACACGTCGTCCACGTACTTCCCGTCCAGCAGGAACTCCTCCGGCAGTACGCCCTCCACCACGAACCCCTCGGACTCGTAGAGCCCCCGGGCCGGGGTGTTGTGGCCGAGGACGCGCAGGGTGATGCGGCGGGCGCCCAGCCTGCGGGCCTCCTCGACGGCCGCGCGGAGCAGTGCCCGCCCGACGCCCCGGCCGCGTGCATCGTCGAGGACTGCGAGGCCCTGGATCTGGCGGACGTGCCTGTTGCAGGCGAGTTCGGTGGGAAAGGCGAGGCGGATGTAGCCGACCATGCGCTCGTCGAGTTCGGCGACCAGGATGTCCTCGGGAGCCTGGCGCTCTCCGAAGAAGGGCCCGTGGGGCGGCTGCGGCTCGGGCATGACCGCGTGCAGAGGGGACCAGGTCAGACGGTCGACGAGGGCCAACGCCTCGTCGTCGGCGAGCACGGCGGTGCGTATACGAGGTGCGGATGGTTCGGGCATGGCCGCCACCCTAAAACGCGCGGCGCCGACCAGACCGGGGTTTTATCCGGTCACCGGGCAGGATGGCCGCATGGAACGTACGCGAATCGCGGTGGCCGGTGCGTCCGGCCTGATCGGCAGCGCCCTGGTGCGGTCCCTGACCGCGGACGGACACGAGGTGACCCGTCTGGTGCGCCATGCGCCCCGGGGCGCGGACGAGGTGCGCTGGGACCCCGAGCGGGGGCAGGTCGACACGGCCGGGCTCGCCGGGTGCGACGTCGTGGTCAACCTGGCGGGGGCCGGGGTCGGCGACCGGCGCTGGAGCGAGGCGTACAAGAAGGTGATCCACGACAGCCGGGTGCACGGCACGTCGGCGCTGGCGAAGGCCCTCGCCTCGCTCGACGAACGGCCGCGGGTGTTCGTGAACGGCAGCGCGATGGGCCGCTACGGCGAGACGGGCGAGCGGATCGTGGACGAGAGCGCGCCCGCAGGCAGCGGCTTCCTCCCGGAGCTGTGCGTGGAGTGGGAGGCGGCGGCCGCTCCGGCCGAGGAGGCCGGCATCCGTACGGTCTTTCCCCGGACCGGGCTGGTCGTGGCGCGCGGGGGCGGGGCCTGGGGCAAGCTGTTCCCTCTCTTCGCGGCCGGGCTCGGGGGGCGGATGGGCGACGGCCGGCAGTACTGGTCGTACATCGCGCTGCACGACGAGGTCGCGGCGATCCGGCACCTCATCGACCGCGACGACCTGTCGGGGCCGTTCAACCTGACCGCGCCCGAGCCGCTGACCAACCGTGAGATCACCGCGGCGATGGGGCGGGTGCTGCACCGGCCGACGCTCTTCACGGTGCCTGCGCCGGTGCTGCGGACGGTGCTGGGCGAGATGGCCGGGGACGTGCTGGGCAGCGCGCGGGTGGTGCCGAAGCGGCTGCTGGAGTCCGGGTTCACCTTCGCGTTCCCCGGGATCGAGGACGCGATCCGAGCAGCCTGATCCCCCGCGTGACCGCATGCGACCGCCGTGCGACCGTGCCCTGTCCATGCGCGACTGTTCTTGACCGATCACGGCCCTAACCTCGATCCGAACTCGGGCATCCCGGACTGCTGTTGGGGGCATGACGTCTCCAGCGGCCGCGCAACCTCGAGGAGGGGCACGTGCTTGAGCCCGCGTACCAGGCAGACGTCGTCGTGGTGGGAGCCGGAGTCGCCGGACTCTCCGCGGCACATCGTCTGACCAGCGCAGGAGTAACGACCGCGGTCCTGGAGTCCGCCCCTTGGGTGGGCGGCCGCATGTCGACGGAGAAGGTCGACGGGTTCCGGCTCGACCGCATCGGACAGCTGCTGTCCACGGCGTATCCCGAACTGGCCCTGACACCGGGGCTGGACGCGCTCGTCCTGCGTCCGTTCGCGCCGGGGGTCCTGCTGCACAGCGACGGGCGCCATCACCGCGCGGGCGCGCAGGCGGGCGCGGGGAGCGCAAGGGGCGCACTGCACGCCGTACGCGCCCTGGCAAGCGCTCCCCGGCCGGGCGCGCTGCCCAGGCCGCGCGTCGGCGCCTCCGTGCCCGTGCGGGCGGGCGCGCCGCTGGGCAGCGCCGTGGACCAGGCCCGGTTGGGCGCCGCGCTCACCCGGATCGCGGCCACCCCCGCCGAACGACTGCTGCGCCGACCGGAGTTGCCGGCCGCGCGGGCCCTCGCCGCCCGCGGGCTGCCCGCCCGCACGATCGACGGGTTCCTGCGTCCGCTGCTCGCCGCGCTGCTCTGCGACCCGGACCTCACCACCTCCAGCCGGTGCGCGGACCTCGCGCTGCGCGCCTTCGCGGCCGGCCGGCTGTCGCTGCCGGAGGGCGGGGCCGAGGTGCTGCCGGAGCTGCTCGCGCGGACCCTGCCGCCGGGCACCGTGCACACCGGCGTGCGGGTCACCTCCGTCTCCACGACCTCGGTGACCACCGCCGAGCACGGCGAGTTCCGCTGCCGTGCCGTCCTGGTGGCCACCGACGCGCGCACCGCGGCGGAACTGCTGCCCGGGCTGCGGGTGCCCGACTTCCACCCGGTGACGGTCGTCCACCACACCACGGACGAGCCGCCTCGGACGGGCGCCTCGCTGCTCCTCGACGCCGACCGGGGCGGGCCGGTCGCGCACACGGCCGTGGTCAGCCGGGTCGACCCGAGCCGGGCGCCCGGGGGCCGCGCACTGATCTCGTCCACGGTCCTCGGCACACCGCCGCCCGGCGTCGACACCGCCGTACGCATGCACCTGTCCCGCCTGTACGGCACCTCGACCGCGCGCTGGGAGACGCTGGCCGTGCACCACACCGCCGAGGCCGTGCCGGCGATGCGGGCGCCGCACGACCTGCGCCGTCCCGTGCGCCTCCTGGCGGGCCTGTACGTGTGCGGCGACCACCGGGACACCAGCACCGTCCAGGGCGCCCTGCACTCGGCGCACCGCGCGGCTGCGGCGATCGTCTCCGACCTCGGCGCCGCCGGTTCCCTGCACACGGCCGACCCCGTGCCGACGTCCCGCCAGGAGCAGGCAGCGGCGTGAACGGTGCCGTCCCTGGGGGCTCCGCCCCCCAGACCCCGCTGTCGGCCCTGAAGGGGCCTCGTCCTCAAACGCCGGACGGGCCGGATCGGGTGGGCGTGGGCCGGGGTCTGGGGGCGGAGCCCGCAGGGACGGAAGTCACCCCAGGGCGGCCACCTTGTCGCGGTAGGTGCGGACCGGGGCCGCGTCCCGGTACGGCTCCAGGCGACGCTCGAAGTCCCTGACGTACTCCAGGGCCCGCACGGACCGCATCTCCGCCGCCTGGCCCGCCGCCTCGGCGGCGAGCTGGCAGGCCTGGTCGAGCTCGCCGAGGCCGAGCCGGGCGGAGGCGAGTACGACGCGGCAGAACAGACGGCTGCGGGCGTACGCGGCGGGACGCAGCTGGAGCGAGCGTTCGGCGTGCTGGGCGGCCGCCCGGAACTGCTGGAGGTCACGGTGGCAGTGCCCGAACTCGTCGGCCAGCTGCGCCTCGTCGAAGAAGCGCGCCCAGTGCGGCACCTCGTCCCCGGTCTTGGCCGCCTCCAGCGCGCGCTCGGCCCGCACGAGCGCGGCGGTCGAGGCGCGCACCTCGCCCAGCACCCCGTGCCCGCGCGCCTCCGCCGCGTGCAGCAGCGCCTGCACGACGGGCGGGGCGCCCGTGCCGACCCCCTGCTGGGCCACCCGCGCGAGCTGCACCGCCTCGCGCCCGTGCCCGAGATAGACGGCCTGGCGGCTCATGGTGACCAGGACGAAGGAGCCGTACGCCCGGTCCGCGGCCGCCTGGGAGAGGCGCAGGGCCTGGACGAAGTAGCGCTGGGCCAGGCCGTGCGCGGCGATGTCGAAGGAGGTCCAGCCGGCGAGCCGGGTCAGGTCGGCGGCGGCGCCGAAGAGGCGGCGGCCGGTCTGCTCGCCGTAGGAGCCGCGCAGCATCGGCTCGCACTCGTGCTCCAGGTAGCGCACGAGGGCCTGCCGGGCGTGGCCGCCGCCGTACCTGTCGTCGAGGGTGCGGAAGAGCTCGCCGACCGAGCGGAGCGCGGAGATGTCGCCGCCGGTGACCCGCTGGCCGGGTCCGCGCTCACTGCCCTGGCCACGCTGCCGCGGGAGGGCCGCCGGCCCGGGCGTGACCTGGGCGGGCGCCGGCGTGGGGTGCGGGAACGAGGGCTGCGGGGACGAGGGTTGCTGGGGTGCGGCGGGCCTGGCGGACGGGCGGCCCTGGACGGGTACCCGGGCGGGCGGCTCGCTGCGGGCGACCTTCTCGTCGGCCCGCCCGATCAGCCAGTCGCGGCTCGGCACGACGAGCCCCGCCGGGGTGAAGGCGATCTTGCGGAGCTCGGCGTGGCTGCCGGAGTCCTTGCGCCAGAGCCCGCCGACGATGTCGATGGCCTCCTCGGGGGTGCCGGCGAACTCCAGGCCCGCGTAGACGGGGGCGCACGCGTCCAGACCGAGGTCCTGGGCCGTGAGCCGACGGCCCAGCCGCCGGGTGAAGACCTCGGCGATGAGGGCGGGGGTGGTGCCCCGGGGCTGCTGCCCGCGCAGCCACCGGGTGACGGACGTCTTGTCGTATCTGAGGTCCAGCCCGTGTTCGAGGCCGAGCTGATCGACGCGACGGGCCAGTCCCGCGTTGGAGAAGCCCGCTTCTGCGATGAGCGCGGCGAGCTGGCGGTTGGGAGTGCGCTGCGCGGGTCGTTCCGTCATCTGCGGTGCGGTCTCCTGCCTCCCGGGCCTGTGACGTGCCCGGATGAAGTGCGCTGATTGCTGTGATCAGCCCTTTTGGCCTCATGAACGGCGCGAATGTAGCGGAGAGTAAGCAGCCCATCGCACATCTCGGCACTCATTCATCCGATCGTGTGAGGATTGGCCGCGGGGCTGACGCGGAGCGCGCGGACGTACAGTGGCTTGGGCGCGTTACGTGCCTGACGACTTTCCAGGGAGGCGCTTGCCGTGAGCGAGTTGCGGTTCGTCCGGATGGGGTTCGGCGGGGACGCCGTCGAGTACCAGGAGGCGTGGGACGAGCAACGCCGGGTGCACGCGGCCCGGTTCGCCGACGAGGTCCCGGACACCGTGCTGCTTCTGGAGCACCCCCCGGTCTACACGGCCGGCCGGCGCACCGCCGACGACGAGCGCCCCCTGGACGGCACCCCGGTCGTCGACGTGGACCGCGGCGGCAAGATCACCTGGCACGGGCCGGGGCAGCTGGTGGGGTACCCGATCCTGAAGCTGCCGCGGCCGGTGGACGTCGTGGCGCACGTACGACGCCTGGAAGAGGCGCTGATCCTTACGTGCGCGGAGTTCGGCCTGGAGACCACGCGGGTCGAGGGCCGCAGCGGGGTGTGGGTGCTCGGCGATCCCGTGGAGCTGCGCCCGTCGCTCGGCGGGCTGTCGCTGGACTTCGACCCCCGGCTCACGGACGACCAGTTCGACCCGCGCCTGAACGGTCCCGAGTACGCCCCCTCCAACGCCGGCCAGCGCCGCGAGGACCGCAAGCTCGCCCAGATCGGCATCCGGGTCGCCAAGGGCGTCACGATGCACGGCTTCGCGCTCAACGTGAACCCGGACAACAAGTGGTTCGACCGGATCATCCCGTGCGGCATCCGGGACGCGGGCGTCGCCTCCCTGGCCAACGAGCTGGGCCGGGACGTGACGATCGAGGAGGTGCTGCCGGTGGCGGAACGGCACCTGAGGGACGTCCTGGAGAACGCGGAGCCGAAGCCCCGCGAGATCGAGAAGACACCGGCAGCCTGACGCCCCAGCCGGCTTTCAAATCCACGGGCGTACCCTTAGGGACGCCGAAGAATCAATCGCTAGGGAGCCGGTCGTGTCCGCAGTCGCACCCGACGGACGCAAGATGCTGCGCCTGGAGGTCCGCAACAGCCAGACCCCCATCGAGCGCAAGCCCGAGTGGATCAAGACCCGGGCGAAAATGGGTCCCGAGTACACGAAGATGCAGAACCTCGTGAAGAGCGAGGGGCTGCACACCGTGTGCCAGGAAGCCGGCTGCCCCAACATCTACGAGTGCTGGGAGGACCGTGAGGCCACCTTCCTCATCGGTGGCGACCAGTGCACCCGGCGCTGCGACTTCTGCCAGATCGACACCGGCAAGCCCGAGGCGCTGGACCGCGACGAGCCGCGGCGCGTCGGTGAGTCCGTCGTCACGATGGACCTGAACTACGCCACCATCACCGGTGTGGCGCGGGACGACCTGGCGGACGGCGGGGCCTGGCTCTACGCCGAGACCGTCCGGCAGATCCACCTGCAGACCGCCGAGCGGGAGGCGGGGCGCACGAAGGTGGAGCTGCTCGCTCCCGACTTCAACGCCGTCCCGGAGCAGCTCGCGGAGGTCTTCTCCTCGCGGCCCGAGGTCTTCGCGCACAACGTCGAGACGGTCCCGCGGATCTTCAAGCGGATCCGGCCCGGCTTCCGCTACGAGCGTTCGCTGAACGTCATCACGGCCGCCCGCGACTACGGGCTCGTCACCAAGTCGAACCTGATCCTCGGCATGGGCGAGACCCGCGAGGAGGTCAGTGACGCGCTCCAACAGCTGCACGAGGCCGGCTGCGAGCTGGTCACCATCACGCAGTACCTGCGGCCCTCGGTGCGCCACCACCCCGTCGAGCGCTGGGTCAAGCCGCACGAGTTCGTGGAGCTGAAGGAGGAGGCCGAGCAGATCGGCTTCTCCGGCGTGATGTCGGGTCCGCTGGTACGGTCCTCCTACCGCGCCGGGCGCCTGTACCAGATGGCCGTGGAGAAGCGCGGGGCGTTCATCGCCACCCAGGCCGTCTGACGCGACGTCACCTCCCTTGCGCCGTACGGTCGCAAGCCGAGTGTGTGAATTCGCGCACAAGACACTACTCGCCAGTAGTGACCGATAAGACGCGGTCCCGGCCGTCCTCGCAGATGAGGACGTACGTCGGGGCCGCGTCAGCGTTTCGGCCCTGCGCATCAAGGCTTCATTCGTGTTTGACCGGTCGGTCACGCACTGGTAACACCAATCAGTGACGCTGCTATCACATCACGTAGACCACGCAGCCCCGTACCCGAAGCCGTCCGAGGGGGACACCCACCATGCAGGCCGCGCCCGTTCGCGCCACCGCGATCCCGACCTTCAGCACCGCACTGCGTGCCGTCGAGTCGCTGCTCATGAGCAGCGGCCAGCGCACCGCCCGTCGCAACGCCTGGACCTCCGTCCTGGAGGACCGCCGTCGTGCCAAGGACCGGGTCGAGGCGCAGCGCGTCCTCGAGGCGGTCACCTCACCCCTGACCTCCACCCGCCCCTGACCATCCCCCTCCCCGCACCTCCCCTCCTGCCGTCGTAGGCGCTTCCGAGGCCACGTAGACTTCGTGGCATGGCGAGAAGTGACAGCGCGGCGGACGCCGCTAACCCCGGGCGACTGAAGCAGATCGCCCTGACGTACAAGATGACCCGTAAGGCCGACAAGACGATCGGTCTTGTCCTCGCGGGCGTCTTCATCCTCATCTTCGGCGTCTTTCTCGCGATCGGTTTCCTGATCGGCCACCCGGTCTACCTCGGCATCCTGGGCTTCCTGCTCGCCTTCCTCGGGACGGCGATCGTGTTCGGGCGCCGTGCCGAGCGGGCCGCCTTCGGTCAGATGGAGGGACAGCCCGGCGCGGCCGCTGCGGTCCTCGACAACATCGGCCGGGGATGGACGACGACCCCCGCCGTGGCGATGAACCGCAGCCAGGACGTGGTGCACCGGGCCGTCGGCAAGGCCGGCATCGTCCTGGTCGCCGAGGGCAACCCGAACCGGGTGAAGAGCCTGCTGGCCGCCGAGAAGAAGAAGATGAACCGCATCGTCGCGGACGTCCCGGTGCACGACGTGATCGTCGGTACGGGCGAGGGCCAGGTCGAGCTGAAGAAGCTGCGCACCACCCTGCTGAAGTACCCGCGCGTCCTGGCCGGCCCCCAGGTGACGGCCACCAACGACCGGCTGCGCGCCATGGGCGACCTGATGAGCAACATGCCGCTGCCGAAGGGGCCGATGCCCAAGGGCATGCGCCTGCCGAAGGGCGGCGGCGGCAAGGCCCGCTGAGCCGCACGGCTTTCCCGGCGGTACGAGGAAGGGGCACCCGGAGTGATCCGGGTGCCCCTTCCTCGTACCGGAGGTTCAGATCCTCAGATCCTCAGATCCGCACTTCCACCGTACGGGCCAGCCGGTCGTGCAGACCTCGGCCGTCGCGGTCCCAGACCAGGGCCGGGACGGCCAGGCAGAGCAGGACCGTGCGCGCCAACGAGCGCAGGGGGCTGACGGCGCCGGTGTCGGCGGAGACCACGCGCAGGCCGAAGAGCCGCTTGCCCGGGGTGAAGCCGACCGTGCCGACCGTCAGGACGCTCATCACGAGGAAGACGAGCAGGGCCCAGTTGCCGGTGGCGGGCCGGTAGCCGTCCGTGATCAAGCTGTATGCGATCAAGACGCCGAGGCCCCAGTCCACGGCCAGGGCGCCGAGCCGCCGCCCGGGGCGGGCGATCGAGCCCGGTCCCTCCTCCGGCAGACCGAGCCGCTCGCCCCGGTATCCGAAGTCGACACCTGCTTCCTCCGCGGCCGCGCGGGGCCCCGAGAGCCACGAGCCGATTGCATCCCTGTTGTCCACCCGACCACGGTACTGCGCCCGTTTCGCGATACGGACAGGTGGGGTACACCGGGCAGGGTCCGGTTAACTTGTGCGAAACAAATGGGTCACGCCCGAGAAATCACCCGTCCCTAGGGTCGACGACAGCGTGTGCCACCGCACTGGCCGCACGAACGAACTACCACCCCGGCTCGACGGCCGGGAGTAGGAGGAGCTGGATGTTCCAGAACGCCGACGAGGCCAAGAAGTTCATCGCGGACGAGGACGTCAAGTTCGTCGACGTCCGCTTCTGCGACCTGCCGGGCGTCATGCAGCACTTCACGCTGCCCGTCGAGGCGTTCGACCCGGACGAGGAGCTCGCCTTCGACGGCTCGTCGATCCGCGGTTTCCAGGCCATCCACGAGTCCGACATGGCACTGCGGGCCGACCTGTCGACCGCGCGCGTGGACCCGTTCCGCCGTGACAAGACGGTGAACATCAACTTCTTCATCCACGACCCGATCACGGGCGAGCAGTACTCCCGTGACCCGCGCAACGTGGCCAAGAAGGCCGAGGCGTACCTGGCGTCGACCGGTATCGCCGACACCGCGTACTTCGGTCCCGAGGCCGAGTTCTACGTCTTCGACTCCGTGCGCTTCGCGACCGGCGCGAACGAGTCCTTCTACCACATCGACTCCGAGGCCGGCGCCTGGAACACCGGTGCGCTGGAGAACAACCGCGGTTACAAGGTCCGCTACAAGGGCGGCTACTTCCCGACCCCGCCGGTCGACCACTTCGCCGACCTGCGGGCGGAGATCTCCCTGGAGCTGGCCGCGTCCGGCCTCCAGGTCGAGCGCCAGCACCACGAGGTGGGCACCGCCGGCCAGGCCGAGATCAACTACAAGTTCAACACGCTGCTCGCCGCGGCCGACGACCTCCAGCTCTTCAAGTACATCGTGAAGAACGTCGCCTGGCGCAACGGCAAGACCGCGACCTTCATGCCGAAGCCGATCTTCGGTGACAACGGCTCGGGCATGCACGTCCACCAGTCGCTGTGGAGCGGCGGTTCCCCGCTGTTCTACGACGAGGCCGGTTACGCGGGCCTGTCGGACATGGCCCGCTACTACATCGGCGGCATCCTCAAGCACGCCCCGTCGCTGCTGGCCTTCACCAACCCGACGGTGAACTCCTACCACCGTCTGGTCCCGGGCTTCGAGGCCCCGATCAACCTGGTGTACTCGCAGCGCAACCGCTCGGCGGCCATGCGTATCCCGATCACGGGCTCCAACCCGAAGGCCAAGCGCGTCGAGTTCCGTGCGCCCGACTCCTCCGGCAACCCGTACCTCGCCTTCTCGGCGCTGCTCCTCGCGGGCCTGGACGGCATCAAGAACAAGATCGAGCCGGCCGAGCCGATCGACAAGGACCTCTACGAGCTGGCTCCCGAGGAGCACGCGAACGTCGCGCAGGTCCCGACCTCGCTCCCGGCCGTCCTCGACTCCCTCGAGCGCGACCACGAGTTCCTGCTCGCCGGTGACGTCTTCACGTCCGACCTGATCGAGACGTGGATCGACTTCAAGCGCACGAACGAGATCGCCCCGCTTCAGCTGCGTCCGCACCCGCACGAGTTCGAGCTGTACTTCGACGTGTGATCGGACCGTGAGCCGTCCGGCGCCCCCGCTCTGTTTCTCAGGGCGGGGGCGTCGTCGTATGGTTTCTGGCACTGTTGTTCGAGAACGGCGTGACGGGGGAGACACGGGGATGCCCGAACAGGACGACGCGGAGCGGGAGTTCGACCTCAAGTGGGCGGACGACGCGACGCACAAGGAACCTTCCGCGCGGGCCCGCATGCTGGCCGCCCGCTGGAAGGAGAACCCTCCCGAACCGGTCCCGTTCCGCGGTGACCCCGGCCCGGTCGCACCACGCCGCTCGTCCTGGGCGTCGACCGCGCTCGTGCTGGGCTGTGTGATCGCGACGATCCTGCTGCTGGGGTACGTGCGGTTCAGGGCGCCGTACTAGATCGGCGCCGTAGGACGACGGCGCCGATCGGAACACCGGGAATCCACCTTACTGCCAGGGCTGTTGGGCTGCGCGGTGCTACTTTTGTGCCTCTTCGCTCACCGTCGGTGTCCAGGTCAACACAAGAACGGTTGGTCCGGTGACAACAGCCCGTCCTTCGCGTACCGCCGTCGTCGTGACAGCGCTTCCCGTGGAGTTCTCCCCGTTGCTGGACCGTCTCAGGTCCGAGCACGCCCGGCCCAAGGGGCAGCGGAGAGTCAACGCCACCGTGGTGCAGTCCTTCGAGCTCGACGGCGTCTACGCCTCCTGGACCGTGCACCTGGCCCAGGTGGGCGTGACGAACGTCGTCGCCGCGCTGGGGACGCACGGTCTCCTGGAAGTGCTGCGGCCGGACGTCGCGCTCCTGGTCGGGATCGCGGGCAGCCTCAAGGACGACATCCCTCCGGGGGACGTCGTGGTCGCCACCAAGGTGTACGAGATCCACGGCGCCAAGGTGTCGGCCGAGGGCCGCGGCGCCCGTCCCGACGCCGTGGACACCTCGCTGTCCCTGTGGCAGACGGCGCTGTACGCGGACGTCCGCAGCAAGTGCCACTTCAAACCGATCGCCTCCGGCGACGTCGTGCTCGACGCCAAGTCCGGGGACATCCGGAGCCGGCTCAGCAGCACCTACCAGGATGCGGCCGCCCTGGAGATGGAGGGTTTCGGTTTCTGCAAGGCGGCCCAGCGCCACCGTACGGAAGCCCTGGTCATCCGCGGGATCAGTGACCGTGCGGACGGCGAGAAGGGCGCGGCCGACGCCGAGGGCGGCCAGCAGCGGGCGGCCGCCAACGCGGCGGAGGTGGCCGTCGCCGTGCTCCTCCAGCACCAGCCCGAAGGCACCGACACGTCGGCGCCGAAGAAGAAGCTCCCCCCGCGCCCTCCGGAGCGCCCCCGGCGCCCCGGGGGAACCAGCGGCCGCACCCCGCGCCGGCCGTACGCGGCGCGGTGGCGCGCCGACCGCTGGAGGAACGGCGGGAAGAACGGCTGGAAGGGCCGGGCGAAGCTCTGGGTGCCCCTCACCGCGGCGGCCGTCGCCCTCGGGATCGTCCTCCAGTCGTGCGGGAACGGTGGGACCGACGGCGGGGACGCCAAGCCGCTCTCCGGGTCGGCCTCCCCCGCCCTGCCGGCCTGTGATGCGGCGAACACCGCGCCCCTCACCATCGCCGCCTCCGTCGACAAGTCGGAGCCCATGCGGCGGGCGGCCGAGGCCTACGGCAACCGGGTCGCGGGCGGGAAGTGCCTGGCGATCAAGGTCGAGGACAAGAACTCGGGCGACGGGATGCGCGCCCTGGTCGGCGGCTGGAGCGAGTCGGACGGGACGAAGCCGGACGTGTGGGCGCCGGCCGGGACTACGTGGCTGTCGCTGGCCAGGGCCGCGGCGAACGGGAAGAACGCGCGGCAGTTCCCGGAGCGGGCGGAACCGATCGTGCAGAGCCCGCTCACCATCGCCATGCCGAAGCCGATGGCCGAGGCGCTGAACTGGCCCGAGCGGCGGTTCACCTGGGCACAGCTGGCCGAGTGGGCGAAGAACGCCGACGGATTCTGGGCGGGTCACAAGAAGCCGGAGTGGGGGCCCTTCAAGCTCGGCAAGACCAACCCGGGCTACTCCACGTCCGGGCTCAACGCGACCGTCGCCGCCTTCTACGCCACGACGGGCACCAGTGGTGAGCTGGGCATCCCGCACATCGACGATCTCGGCAACCGCGCGTTCGTCAAGACCATCGAGCAGGCCGCGGTCCACTACGGCGACACCACCCTGACCTTCCTCTCCAACCTCCGCGAGGCGGACCGCAGCAGTCCCCAGAAGGCCATGTCGTACATCTCCGCCGTAACGCTGGAGGAGAACACCGTGGCGGCCTACAACGCGGGCTATCCCTGTGGCGCGCTCAGCACGGCCGACGACTGTGCGAAGACCACCCCGCCGGACACCCCGCTGGTCTCGTTCTACCCGAAGGACGGCGTCCCGTTCTCCGACCACCCCTATATCGAGCTGAACGGGATGAGCTCCGCCAAGAAGGCGGTTGCCGACGACTTTCTCCGGTACCTGCAGAGCCCCCAGGTCTACGGCAAGCAGTTCGCCCCCTACGGCTTCCGCACCCACGAGGGCACGATCCCCCAGGGGTCCGCGCAGCTCGTGGAGGCCAACGGAGTCCTGCCCAAGGCGCAGTTCACCCGTATGCCGATGCCCAGGGGCGACGTCCTCAGCCATCTGCTGGAGGTCTGGCCCACGCTGCGCCGACGCGCCAACGTCCGCATCGTCATCGACACCTCGGAGTCGATGAACGACGTGATCCCCGGCACCGGCGACACCAAGATGGAGCGCCTGAAGCAGGCCCAGGCCACGCTGTTCGGCGAGTTCACCGGCACCGACCGGGTCGGTCTGTGGAAGTTCTCCGACGCCTTCGTCCTCGGCGGCGACACCGACTACAAGGAACTGGTGCCCCTCGGCCCGTACAACCAGAAGCTGGCCGCAGGCACGCGCGCGGAGCTGCTGGCCGAGAACGTCCACAGCCTGGAGCCGGAGGGCGCGACCGGTCTCAACGACACCCTCGACGCCGCGACCAAGGCCATGCGGGACGACTACGACCCCCAGGCCATCAACGCGATCGTGCTGCTCACCGACGGCCACAACGAGGACGTCGGAAGCCTGACGCAGGCGGAGCTGCTGAAACGGATCGGCGACCCGGCCCAGCACCAGATCCGTGTCTTCACCATCGCCTACGGGAGCGAGGCCGACGAGGACGACACGAACGGCAGGAGCGCCCTCGAGGAGATCGCGAACGCCAGCGGCGGGAAGGACTACGACGCCAAGAGGGCCGAGACGATCGAGCAGGTCATCACCAGCGTGATCTCCAACTTCTAGCGTGATCTCCCGCTCGTTCCTCCCCCGCTCGTGCTCCTTCTCGTTCCTTTACTCTCCGCAGGGCCGATCTCGGTCTGTCCATGGGCGGCGCAGGCGCACAATGGGCAGTGGGACGAGTGCCTGACTGCGGGGTGATGCAGATGCAGAGCCGTTTCCGGAGCGATCGGCGGCTGACCGTGCGGATGACGGTCACGTTGTTCCTGCTCGGGCTGCTGTACGTGGCCTTCGTCGCCGCGTTGATCGTGTTGCTGAAGTCGTGGCTGCTGGTCGTGGTGCTCGTGGGGGCCCTGTTCGTCGCGCAGTTCTGGTTCTCCGACCGGATCGCCCTGTTCGCGATGCGCGGGCGGGTCGTGGAACGGGACGAGTATCCCGAGCTGCACGCCGTCGTGGACCGGCTGTGCGCCATCTCGGACGTGCCGAAGCCCGTCGTCGCCGTGTCCGATATGGACATGCCCAACGCGTTCGCCACCGGACGCAATCCGCACAACGCCGTGCTGTGCGTGACGACAGGGCTGCTCAGGCGGCTGGAGCCGGCCGAGCTGGAGGGTGTGCTCGCGCACGAGCTGTCGCACGTGGCGCACAAGGACGTGGCCGTGATCACGGTCGCGTCGTTCCTGGGCGTGATCGCGGGGCTGATCGTGCGGTTCGCGTTCTACTCCCAGCTGTTCGGCGGCGGGCGCAGGGACCAGAACACCGCCGTCGTCTTCGCCGCCGTGATGGCTGTCTCCGCGGCCGTGTACGCGCTCAGCTTCCTCCTCATCCGGGCCCTGTCCCGGTACCGGGAGCTGGCGGCGGACCGGGCGGCCGCGCAGCTGACCGGCCGTCCCTCGGCGCTGGCCTCCGCGCTGACCAAGGTCTCCGGCGACATCGCCCGCATCCCGACGAAGGACCTGCGGACGGCCCAGGCCTTCAACGCCTTCTACTTCACCCCGGCGACCGGCCGGGAGCCCGGTATCGAGCGGTACTTCTCCACCCACCCGAGCCTGGAGCAGCGGCTCGAGCAGCTGGGGCGGATCTCCGCCGAGCTGGGCGAGGCGGCCACTCCGGGGAAGGCGGGCTGAGGCGCATGGGCCTGCTGGACATCCTGCTCGGCCGGACGAAGCCGGTCGTGCCCGACCTCGATCAGCTGTTCGCGCTGCCGTCCGCGGCGGTGACGCTGGAGGCGGCGGCCGGCTTCACCCCGACCGGGCACGGTGCCGTGTGCTTCGCGACCGTGGAGGGCTCGGCCTTCGAGCAGACGCACCGCGAGGTCCAGGCCCTGCTCGACGCCGACACCGAGCGCACCGGTCCCCCGGTGCGGCTCGTGCGCGACGGCTACGGCTACTCCTGGCTGGTCTCGCAGCGCGCCCCGGACGAGCTGTCCGCCCTGGTCAACGATCTGCACGCGGTGAACAGCGCGATGGAGGTCAACGGCTTCGGACCGCAACTGCTGTGCTCCCTCGCCGGTTTCGAGGAACAGGCGGGCGGGGCGGAGGCCGAGGGCGGGCGTCGGCTGGCGCTCGTGTATCTGTACAAACGCGGCTCGTTCTACCCGTTCGCGCCGCTGCCCGGTGGTGGGCAGCGGCGCGACAACCCGCTGGAGTTGCAGGTGAAGGCCGCCCTTGCCGGCGACCTGCGGATCGAGCAGGACCTGAGCCGCTGGTTCCCGGTGTGGGGAGCCCCCGGCCTCTGAGCCGGCCTTGCTACTTGCTGCGCTCCCGCTCGTAGCGACGCTCCCACTTGGCCTGAAGGTCACGGCGCGCACGGTAGGCCTTGTACGAGGTCGGCGCGGTGCCCGGGCCCGGGGTGGAGCCCGGCGAGGAGGTCGAGGACGACGAGCCGCGCCCGGACTGCACGTACACGTAGAGCAGGGCGACGGCGGCGAGCCAGTAGAGGGGGTTTCCGAATCCCAGGACGACCAGGACGAAGGTCCCGGAGATGATGATGATGCCCATACCAGTCAGCGTAGGGAGGCTGTCACTCACCGTGCATCTCCTTTTCCCGGGCCCCGGTCGACCAGGTGATCCAGGAACCGGCAGGCCGCCGCGACCTGTTCGCCGTCGCCGTCGACCAACCACACGCGCCGTACGACACCGCCGTCGCGTTCCTCGACCACCCGCACACCGGCCTCCCCGAGCCCGCACCCGGACAGCCCGACGAGACCTGCGCCTCCACCGCCACGGCGCCCGCGCACACGTCGCTCGAAGGTGTCCGGACAAGGAGATCCTGGGCCGCTGCGCCTTCACCCGCGCCGACTCGGGCGCCGGCTTGCGCCCCTCCCCGACCCGACCCGACCTGACCCGAGAAGCGGACGCTCCCGGCGCCCCGATGGCAGCACCAACGTCATGAAGTGGTGGCGGCGCAAGCCCGCACGGCCCGTGGACACCGACCCCGACCTCGCTCACATTCGGCAAGAGCCGGGCGTCACGCCGGCGGCCGGGTGAGTTTGGCGGCCACGGCGTCGAGGACCCAGTCCAGGCCGGTCGCGAAGGATGCCTCGGCGTCCACGTCCGTGCCGTCGTACACGGCCTTGGCCAGCGCCGGGAAGCGGCCCGTGGCCAACATTCTCGTCACATGCGGGCCGGAGGCGCGCTGCCAGTCGTGCTTGGACAGGCCCGTGGCGCGCTCGGCCCGCAGGTTCGCGATCTCGCGCCTGATCGCGCCGATGAAGTAGGCGCTGACAGTCTCCACGGCGCGCATGACGGTGTCGATGTCGGCGAGGCCGTCGAGGGCGGCCAGCGTGGCCTCGGTCACGGCAAGGCGGTTCGGGCCCAGGGCCGGGCGACCGCCGAGAAGGTCGGCCAGCCATTCGTGACGGAGAGCGGCCTGCCTGGTGCGCTGGGCGAGGATGCGCAGCGCCTCCCGCCAGTCGCCGGGCTGCTCCTCGGGGCGGATCTCGGCGTGGACCTCGTCCACCATGAGGTCGAACAGTTCCTCCTTGGTGGAGATGTATCTGTACAGCCGCATCGGGCCGGCGTCCAGGCGGGCGGCGACCTTGCGCAAGGACACCGCGTCCAGCCCGCCCTCGTCGGCCAGCGCGATGGCGGCGGCGACGATCCGCTCCCGGTCGAGCGGCACGGGTTGATTCGGCGGCTCCGGCCGGTCCCACACAGTCATGGTCACATCGTACTGTTGCGATGCACCGTACTGAAGAAATACAGTGTATCGACATGAGACATCGCATCGCAGTGGTCGGGAGCGGTCCTGCCAGCCTCTCCTTCGCCCGCGTCCTGCACCGCCATGACTACCCCGTCACCGTCCTCGAACGCGATCCCGCCCCCGACGCCCGCCCCCCGGGCGGCACGCTGGACCTGCACGAAGGGCTGGGCCAGCTCGCGCTGGACAAGGCGGGGCTGCTGGCGGAATTCCAGGCGCTCTCGCGTCCCGAGGGACAGGCCATGCGCATCCTGGACACGGCCGGGACCGTCCTGCGCGACTGGCGACCCCGTCCAGATGACCGGGCCAATCCCGAGATCGACCGCAGGCAACTCCGTGACCTGCTGCTCGGCCCTCTCGACGTCCGGTGGGGGCAGGGCGTGACACAGGTGGTGCCGGGTACCCGGGACGGCGCACTCGTCCATTTCGAGGACGGGCGACAGGAGACGTTCGACCTCGTGGTCGGCGCGGACGGCGCCTGGTCCCGGACCCGCCCGGCAGTCTCGCCGGTGACGCCGCACTACACCGGCGTCACCACGGTCGAGACCTCCCTGGACGACGTCGACACCCGCCACCCCGACCTCGCCCGGTTGATCGGCGACGGCTCCGTGGCTGTGTACGGCGTGAACCGAAAGCTCGTCGCCCAACGCAACAGCGGCGGCCACGTCAAGGTGTACGCCCAGTTCCGCGCGCCGCTGGACTGGCACGCGAACCTGGACCTGGCCGACGTCGAGGCCGTGCGATCGAGTCTGCTGGCTCTGTTCGGCGGCTGGGCCGCTCCCGTCCTCGACCTCCTCCGCCACGGCACCGCTTTCGTCCACCGCCCCCTCTACGTCCTGCCCGTGTCCCACACCTGGGCCCACGTCCCCGGGGTGACGCTGCTGGGCGACGCCGCCCACCTGATGCCCCCGTTGGGGGCGGGCGCGAACCTCGCGATGCTGGAAGGCGCCGAACTCGCCGAGTCCATCGCCGCCGCCCCCGGTCCTGGAGATCTGGACGAGGCCGTCCGCGCCTTCGAGGAACAGATGTGGGCACGGGCCGGCAGGTGGGCGAAGATCACGACGGCCGGTCTGGAACGCCTCGTGGGCCCGGACCCCGCCGAAGCCCTCGCCCTCTTCGACCAAGTCCAGCCATCCTGACTGCCAAGCGCGAGAGCACCAGCACTCACAGCTCGCCACGGCTTCACGGGACAGTACGGCACCGCCGCGGTCCCTTCCGGCAAGACCACCGCCCGCACGAACCCCGCCACAGGGCGGGCCGAAGCTCTGCACGAACCCGCAGAGCCGGACCACGGTGGCGCCGTCCCGGCCGCGCATGCTGATCATCGTCAGGCCCGGCGGGAAGGAACAGTTGGCCACGCCCAGCAGGAACGCCCACAGCCAGGGCGCGGCGGCGGGGGCGGCCCACAGTGCCGCGTAGCCGGCCAGGCCGCACGGGCCGATGGCCGCCGCGATCCCGCTCTGGTCGCGCAGCTTTCCGGCCGCGGCGGACCGCGCGAAGGACAGGGGTACGCCGAGGAGCGAGGTGCCGGAGAGCAGCAGGCCCGCGGTCCCGGCGGACAGTCCGGAGTCCCGGAACATCTGGGGCAGCCGGCCGATGGCGACGTAGGCGGAGCTCGCCTGGAGCCCGAAGGAGGCTGTGAGCGCCCGGGCGGTGGGGTCACGGGAGATCCGGCTCCGGGGGCGTGGCGGCGGTTCGTCGCCGTCGTCCGCCGTGTCCGTCGCCGCAGTACCTGCCGCCGCGTGCGCCGTGTGCGGCGCCGCGTCCCTCGTCGGCTCGGGGTGGCGGGCGAGGGCGATCCAGGGAGGGACGGCCATGGCGGCCGGAACCGCCCAGGCCCCCAGTCCTTACCGCCAGTCGCCGCCGAACGAGGATCCCCCACACCCTCGGCATACCCTCGGCACATGAGCGAACTGACCTCTTTCACACACGAGTTCGACGGTGAACGGCTCAGCGGCATCCAGGGCGGCGGTGACGGTGACGGCGGTGGTCCGGGAGGGGCCACCGCCGTCCTGCTGCACGGGGCGGGCAACGGCAGCAAGGAGCGACTGCTTCCGGTGATCCGGGAGTTCACGTCCCATGGCTGCCGCGTCCTCGCCTTCGACTTCTCCGGGCACGGCGAAAGCAGCGGCGCCCTCGGGGAGTTGAGCCTGCGCCGGCGCTTCGAGCAGGCGGTCTCCGTGATCGACGCCCACGTTCCGGCGGACGGGCCGCTGGTGCTCGTCGGGTTCAGCATGAGCGGACAGACGGTGGCCGACCTCGCCGCGCTCTACGGCGCCCGGGTGACGGCCCTGGGGCTGTGCTCGCCCGCGGTGTACGCGGCCGAGGCGTGGAACGTGCCGTTCGGGGAGGGTGACGGGGAGTTCAGCGCGATCATCCGCAGTCCGGGGAGCTGGCGGGAGGCGCCCGCGCTCGACGTGCTGCGGGCGTACGAGGGCCGTGCGGTGCTCGCCGTGCCGGGCACCGACACCGTGATCCCGCCGGAGGTGACCGAGGCCGTCCAGGAGGCGCTCGCCGCCCGCGCCCGGTACACGAGGTTCGAACTCCCCGACGCGGGCCACCGGTTGGGCCTGTGGTTCCATGACCACGCCGACGACCGAAGGGAGTTCGTGACGTCCCTGATGTCCCCGCAGCCGGTACGGAACTGATCCGCCGGTACCGAGCCGAGCTGCCGGTACCGAGCCGAGCTGCCGTTACGGAGTTGGGCTGCCGTTACGGAGTTGGGCTCAGATCCCCGGCGTGGCCGTCACCAAGCCCGCGTCGATCGCCGCGCCCAGGGCCGCGTGGTCGGCGGCGGTCTGGGCGGCGTAGGCGAGGGCGAAGTCGGCGACGGCGCGTTCGAAGGTTTCGGAGCCGCCCAGGTAGCCGGCGATGGCGAGACGATCACCGGAGCGGGCGTGCGCGCGGGCCAGGGCGGTGCCGCACAGCCGGGCGTACACCAGGAGGTCGGCCGGGGACATACCGGCGACGTCGGCGGAGCCCTTCATGTCGCGCAGCTGGCGCCAGTAGAAGGCGCGGCCCTGCGGCCCGGTCATCCAGCCCAGGAAGATGTCGCCGGCGGCCTGGAGCAGCCGCTGCCCGGCGACGACCCGGTGGCCGGGATGGACGTACGGGCCGTTCGGCAGGTATTCCTCGAGGACGGACGCGCGCGCCTCCTTGATCTGGAGGAACAGCGGATCGTCGGTGTCGCGCCCGGTGAGCAGCACGACGAAGCAGCGGGTGCCGACGCTGCCGACCCCGACGACCTTGCGGGCGGCGTCGACGAAGCGGTAGCGGTCCAGCAGCACGCGGCGCTCCTCGGCGAGGGTGGAGCGGTAGTCGCTGAAGATCTTCCGCAGCGCGGCGCCGTCGGCGGCGCCGGCCGGTTCGAGCAGCGGCGGGTCGTGGACGATGCGGCGGTGTCCGCCGACGACCTCCGTGAGCTTGCCGACGGCCTGGAGGCTGGTGCGGCGCCGGGCCCGGGTGAGGCTGGCCTCGACGCGCTTGCGGTGGCGGGCGGAGCGGAGCAGGGGCAACAGCCGGTCGACGTCGATCCGCTCGTACCAGACGGCGAGCTCGCCGAGCCGGGACAGCCGGCTCATGGCAGTGCGGTAGGCGGCCACCGACTCCAGGGCGGCGCGGTGCACCCTGGTCTCGGGGTGGCCGTTCTCGCGGGCGGCCACGGCGACGGAGACGGCGAGCCGTTTGACGTCCCACTCGAAGGGGCCCGGGAAGGTCTCGTCGAAGTCGTTGAGGTCGAAGAGCAGCGCCCGCTCCGGGGAGGCGTACACCCCGAAGTTGAGCAGGTGCGCGTCACCGCACAGCTGGACGGTCAGGCCGGTGTGCGGCTGTGACGCCAGATCGGCGGTCATGACGGCTGCCGAGCCGCGCAGGAAGGCGAACGGCGAGGCGGCCATCCGCCCGTAGCGGATCGGCAGCAGCTCGGGCAGCCGGTCCCGGCCCTGCCGCTCCAGCACGGCGACGGGGTCGGCCCGGTCGACGGGCGGGAGCCAGGCCGCGTGGGCGGAACGGGGGACGCGTTTACGGGCGTCCCTGCCGCGCCGGCCACGGTCGGCGGGGGCGTTCATCCGCGTCTCCTGCGCATCACGCCTGCCTCCCGGTCCTCACGGCACCTGCGGCTTCCTGTTCGCAGTGAAGGACGGGAGGGGGACGTCCGCATGTCGGGTACGCCAAACGGGTGACGACGGTGGCGGGCCCGACTGTCAGTGGCGTCGGGCAGGATGCGGACAGGGACGAGCGCCGGACAACCGCATGCCGACCGGACGACCGGACGGCCGAACGGGACGGCGGCATGACGGCACGGCGACGACGGGTGGAGGCCGGGATGGGTGACGGGCTGCGGTACATCGGGGTGGCGGAGCGGCGGGCCAGACTGGCTCTGCGGCACCGGCTGGCCCCCGAGGCACGGGTCGCGACGCCCGAGGCGGTGGCCGACGCGCTCGTCGCCCTGCACGGCAGCGACCCGGCGACGGTGTACCTGGCGGTCGGCGCCCGCCTCGCCGACCCGGCGGCGACCGTGCCGGAGACCGACCGGGCGCTGTACACGGACCGGACCCTCGTGCGCATGCACGGGATGCGGCACACGGTCTTCGTGTTCCCGACGGAGCTGACGGCCGTCGTGCACGCCTCGACCGGCCTCGCGGTCGCCGCCCGGGAGCGGGCCTCCCTGGTGAAGGACATGGCGAAGGCCGGCGCCCCGGACGCGGCCTGGCTGAAGGAGGTCGAGGAGTCGGCGCTGGCCGCCCTGGCCCGGCTCGGCCAGGCGACGGCGGCCGAGCTGTCCCGCGAGGAGCCGCGCCTGCGGGAGCAGTTCGTGTACGCGGCCGGGAAGAGCTACGAGGGCGTCCACACCGTGGTGACGCGGCTGCTGAGGGTGCTGGGCGTGGAGGGCAAGGTGGTCAGGGGACGCCCCCTGGGCTCGTGGACGTCGAGCCAGTTCCGCTGGGCCGTCGCCCCCGAGCACCCCGAACTTCCGCTGGCGGACGCCCAGTCGGAGCTGCTGAGACACTGGCTGACGGCCTGCGGCCCGGCCACGGAGGCGGACCTCAAGTGGTGGACGGGCTGGCGGGTGACGGACGTCCGCCGGGCGCTGACGGCGATCGGGGCGCGGGCGGTGACGCTGGACGAGGGCACGGGGTACGTCGTCGAGGGGGACGAGGATCCGGTGACCGGCGCCGGGGAACCGTGGGCGGCCCTGCTGCCCGCCCTCGACCCGACCGCGATGGGCTGGCAGGGCCGGGACTGGTACCTGGCCCCGGAGCTGCGCCCCGCCCTGTTCGACTACAGCGGGAACGTGGGGCCGACGGTGTGGTGGGACGGCCGGGTGGTGGGCAGTTGGGCCCAGCGCCCCGACGGGGAGATCGCGTGGCGGATCCTGGACGAGGAGGGCGTGGGCACGGAGGCGAGGGCGGCGATCGAGGCGCGGGCGGAGCGGTTGGGGGCGTGGCTGGGGGCGACCCGGGCGACCCCCCGGTTCCGGACGCCGGTGGAGAAGGAGTTGGCGGGGTGACCCCTGGCACGCCGGTGCCGGGCGCCGTCACGAACGACGGCGCCCGGCACCCGCCTCACCGCGAGTAACGCAACAGCGCCCGCACCATGTGGCACGTGGTGTCCGACGGCGGGTGAACGCCGATCAGTTGTGCCGTGCTGCGGATCTTCTCGTTGCGGGCCTGGTTGGGCATGTACACCCCCAGGTCGAGCAGGGCTATGGCAAGGCGCATCGCCTTGAGGCGACGGTTGTGCATGACATACCAGTCGCGCGGACGCCCGGGCGGCAACGGCCGCTTCTCGACGGGCACATAGGGCAGATCGAGCTGGACGGAACGCTTCGCGGTGGACTGGGTCGCGGGCGGCTTCGGCTTCAGTGCGGCAGCGGGCACAGGCATCCTCCTGTCGCGGTCAGGGCCCCGCCGGCACCTCCGGCGGACCCTCGAACACTGCTTCTATTCTACTGCCCACCACTGACAAAAGCCCCTGATCACAGGGGCTTTCGGCGCCTTCGACCGCTACCGTGTGACCCATGGAGATCTGGATCAACCCCGCCTGTTCCAAGTGCCGCAGCGCCCTCACCCTCCTCGACGCCGAGGGCGCCGACTACACCGTCCGCCGCTACCTGGAGGACGTACCGAGCGAGGACGAGATCAGGGAGGTGCTCGACCGCCTCGGCCTGGAGCCCTGGGACATCACCCGCACCCAGGAGGCGGCCGCCAAGGAACTCGGCCTGAAGGACTGGGCGCGGGACGAGAGCGCGCGCGGACGCTGGATCACCGCGCTCGCCACGCACCCCAAGCTCATCCAGCGCCCGATCATCACGGCGGACGACGGCACCGCACTGGTGGCACGCACGGACGACGCGGTACGGGACGCTCTGTCCCGTTAGCCGGTTAGTCAACGGTTCGTCGGGCGACGGGAGTCGAGGTGCGCCACGCTGTTACCCTCCGCCGCCATGACCTTCGGTGATCAAGGATTCCCGTACGGGCCGCCGGACCCGTACGCCCGGTTCATGGCCGAACAGGAGCGGATACGCAAGCGCCGACGGGCCCGGCGCACGGCCCTCACCGGGACCGGTGTCGCCCTCTGCGTCGTCATCGCCGCCGGTGCCGCGCTGATCGGAGACGGGGACGAAGCCGACCGGAGCGTCTCCGCTCCCTCGGCGACCGGCGCCCCGTCCGTGAACATCAGCCTCCCCTCCGACGCCCCGAGCGCGCTCCCCTCGCTGCTCGCCCGCCCGGTCATCCGGCCGGAGCAGGCGTTCCCCTCGACGAGCGTCCGACTGACGGACGGTTCCCGGTACACCCGCGTCGACCTGGCCACCACCACCGACTGCACCCGGGGCATGTCGCCCGAGCTCGCCCAGCTGATCGAACAGGGCGAGGGGTGCTCCCGGTTGACGGCGGCCCTGTTCACGGACGCCGGCCGGCGCTCGCAGGTGACGGTCACCGTGCTGAGCTTCGAGCGGGTCGAGGACGCCGCGCGGGTGTTCGCGATGGCCTCGATGGCCCCGGTGAGGTACCAGGTGGTCTCACTCGACCCGCCCCCAAAGGCCGGTCTGCCGACGGTCCCGCCGGGCTCGTCCGGGGTCTTCCGGCGGGTGATGACCGTCCGCTCGGTGGTGTTCGCGAACGGGCAGTGGGGTGACGGCGCGGAGACCGGGGAGGCCGAACTCACCGCTCAGACGGAGGGGTTGCTCCGGCACGTCGACAACACGGTGGTGGCGTACGAGGACGGGAAGGGATGAACCATTCCCCTGTGACGCACACCACTTCCAGTGACTCCTGTAACCGCTGAGCAACCCCGTTCGGTATCTCGTACATAGCGGCGTACGCTCCCCTACCTCTCAGGAGGCGCGCATGTCGCGCAGGAGAAGTCTCGGTACGAAGAAGAAGGTCGCGCTGCTGGTGAGCGCGGCGGCGGTGGCGGGAGGCGGCGCCTTCGTCATGGCGAGCACCTCGAACGCCGCGCAGAGTCAGGGCCCCAAGACCCTGTCCGCCGCGGACTCGACCGTCTGCCAGGGTCTCGCCACCGCCCTCGGCAACAACCAGAAGTTCATCGACGGGCAGCGGGCCGCTCCGGACGCGCAGTCCGCGGCCCGGATCGCCAACCGCGAGGCCGTCATCGCGCAGATCAAGGTCCAGCAGAAGGCGTCCGGGTGCGTTGTTGGGGAGTCGGCTCAGGACTCCCAGGCGACGCAGCCTTCGCAGGCGGCGTCCAACCCCGCGGGAAACACCGGTAACGCCGGCAACGCTGGCAATGCGGGCAATGCGGGCAATGCGGGCAACGGCGGTGCCGCCGCCTCGGGCCGGCAGGTCTGCAACGGTTCCACGGTCACCCTCTCCGGGGAGGGCGGTGCCCCGGCCGCGTCGAGCAACCAGTTCCCGGCGGGTACCAAGCTGAAGGTCACCAACCTGGACAACAACAAGTCCACGACCGTCGAGGTGACCTCGGTCTCCGGCAGCTGCGTCCTGCTCAACAACGCGGCCTTCGAACTGGTCCGTGAGCCCGGCAAGTTCCTCATCCGCCGGGCAGTGATCGAGAAGGTGGGGTGAGACTCAGGAACGAAGAAACCCACTGAGGCGCCGACCCGTTCCGGAAGGCGTGGCAGGCGGCAGCGCGTGGTGCGACACGTCCGGCAGGACGACCGTCTCGACATCGCGCAGCGTCTCGCCCGCCCGGGTCCCCACCTCGTACGCGTCATGGGTCCTGCTGTTCGCGGCCACGAACAGCAGGACCGGCACGTCCAGGTTCCGCAGCGCCTCGGGCGTCGGACGCGGACCCGTCACCGGCTTCCCCGACGGGAAGCCCGCGGCCGCTTCCTGCAGGCGGAGCCAGTCGGGGTCCAGGACCGCTCCCCCGGTCTCCCACTCCAGGAAGGCGCGCACCCGGCGCGGGGTGGGCCGCAGCAGCATCGGCAGGGCGTGGAGCAGATACGCCGTCTCGTACCCGGCGAAGCACTGGGTCGGGTCGAGGAGGAACAGGCGGCGTACGCGCTCGGGGGCCCGCAGGGCCTGGTGCAGGGCGATCCAGGCGCCGTAGGAGTGCCCACCGACGTCGGCCCGCTCGACGCCGAGCCCGGACAGCACCGCGTCCAGCCACTCACCCAGGTCGGCGACGCTCCGCAGGCCCCCTTGGGCAGTGCGCCCCGCCGCCCCGATCAGGTCCACGGCGTACACCCGCCGGATCCGGGCCAGGTCGGCCACCTGGGCGTACCAGGAGGCGGAGGTCGCTCCCCCGCCCCCCGGCAGAAGCAGCAGCGGGGGCGCGTCACGCGGACCGCAGACGTTGACGTACGTCGCGCCGAAGCGCGTGGCGACCGTCATCGCCTCCCGGTCGGCGGGCCACTTGGCCATGACCTTGTCGTAGGCCGCCTGGAAGACGGCGTCGTCGTACACACCCATCGAGCCTCCCGTATCATCTCGTCCAGCGAGACACTCGCTCAACGAGATAGTAGCCGAGCAGGACAACAGCCGCGGGAGCACAGCCACATGCCGACGACCGAGGATCCGGAGCTGGAAACCGTCCACCTGCTGCGCGCGGTGACGGTCGAACTCGGGCTGCACAGCGCCCGGTTCGCGAACCGCAACGGCATGCACCCGACCGACGTACGCGCCCTGATCGCCCTCATGGACGCCCGGCGCGCGGGCGAGGAGATGACGGCGGGGCGGCTCGGCGCCGCGCTCGGGCTGAACTCCGCGGGCACGACCGCCCTCGTCGACCGTCTGGAAGGGGCCGGTCACGTCCGTCGGACGCGCGGCGCGGCGGACCGGCGCAAGGTCGTCATCGAGGTGGACGACCGTGCGATCGCCCTGGGCCAGGCGTTCTTCGGTCCGCTCATCGAGCAGGTGGCGGAACTGCTCCAGGGGTACGACGAGCGGGAGCGGGCGGCGATCCGGGGCTTCCTGGACGGCGTACGGCAAGCGGCGACCGAGGAGAGGTGACCCGGTCCCGCGTCCTCTGCCCGGCGTCTCGCCACATCTCAATCCCATCGCATACGAGACCCCCGGCAGCCGCCCCTCTGCGACCGCGAACGGCAACTCCCGGCCGGGGCGGCGGCCTCACACCGTGAGCCGCGCCACAGAACCACCAGGTAACACGGGGTTCACATTCGAGCAATGATCGGGAAATCGCCTGTTGACAAGCTGCCGGGCAAACAGGCGGCGCCCCAGTGCCGCAGCGCCGCAGCACCCGCAAGTGCGTCAGACACACCCCCGAAGGAAGTGGCCCGTGACCTTCAAGGCTGAGTACATCTGGATCGACGGCACCCAGCCGACGGCGAAGCTCCGTTCCAAGACGAAGATCATGGCAGGTGAGCCCGCCGGTCTCGACGCGCTGCCGATCTGGGGCTTCGACGGGTCGTCCACGAACCAGGCCGAGGGCCACTCCTCGGACCGTGTCCTCAAGCCGGTCTTCACCTGCCCCGACCCGATCCGTGGCGGCGACGACGTCCTCGTCCTGTGCGAGGTCCTCAACATCGACATGACGCCGCACGAGTCCAACACCCGTGCCGCGCTCACCGAGGTCGCCGAGAAGTTCGCCGGTCAGGAGCCGATCTTCGGCATCGAGCAGGAGTACACGTTCTTCCAGGACGGCTACCCGCTCGGCTTCCCCAAGGGCGGCTTCCCGGCCCCGCAGGGCGGCTACTACTGCGGCGTCGGCGCCGACGAGATCTTCGGCCGTGAGGTCGTCGAGGCGCACCTGGACAACTGCCTCGCCGCCGGTCTCGCGATCTCCGGCATCAACGCCGAGGTCATGCCCGGCCAGTGGGAGTTCCAGGTCGGCCCGGTCTCCCCGCTGGAGGTCTCCGACCACCTGTGGGTGGCCCGCTGGCTGCTCTACCGCACCGCCGAGGACTTCGGCATCTCCGCCACCCTCGACCCGAAGCCGGTCAAGGGCGACTGGAACGGCGCCGGCGCGCACACCAACTTCTCCACGAAGGCGATGCGCGAGGGCTACGACGCGATCATCACCGCGTGCGAGTCGCTCGGCGAGGGCTCGAAGCCGCTCGACCACGTCAAGAACTACGGCGCCGGCATCGACGACCGTCTGACGGGTCTGCACGAGACCGCCCCGTGGAACGAGTACTCCTACGGTGTCTCCAACCGTGGCGCCTCGGTCCGTATCCCGTGGCAGGTCGAGAAGGACGGCAAGGGCTACATCGAGGACCGCCGTCCGAACGCCAACGTCGACCCGTACCTGGTGACGCGTCTGATCGTCGACACCTGCTGCTCGGCGCTGGAGAAGGCCGGCCAGGTCTGATCCCCGGTTTTTCCCCGAAGGGGCGCCCACTGTCACGGTGGGCGCCCCTTCTGCGTATCGTGCGCTGCCATGGGGAGCGACGGGGTGGACCGGCCGGGACCGGTGTACGCGTTCGGACTGGCGCGGGACGTGCCCGGTCTGATGCGGGCGTTGGAGTCCGGGGACGCGGCCGAACGCGAGGAGGCGTTGGACTGGCTGGGCTCCGCGATCTGGCGCGGTGAGGAGGAGTTCTACGCGGCCACCGCCCGTGCCGTGCCCCGGCTGGCCCGGCTCGCCGTGGAGCTGCCCGGCCACCGGACCGACCTGCTGGAACTGCTGGGCGACCTCGCGAGAAATGCCGAGTTGTACGACGGGCGGGAACCGGTCCGGCAGACCGTGGCGGAGGCGCTGTCGCCCCTGCTCCCTTTCGCGCACGACGCCGACACGGACATACGAAGCGCCATGGTGCTGCTGATCGCCGGGTGCGGCCGGGAGCACACCCTGCCACTGCTGCCACTGCTGCGGACCCGGCTCGCCGAGGAGAGCGACCCGCTGGTGCGAGGCCGGGTGGTGACGGCGCTCGCACTGCTGGACGACAACGGCGACGGCCGGCTGCACGAGCTGCTGGCCGATCCCGAGCCCCGGGTCGCGCTCGCAGCGGCCGAGGACCTGCTGCGCACCGCCGAACTCCCCCTGCCCGGCACGCTGGTGGACCACTGCGCGCGGGCGTTCGCGGCCGACCCGCACGAGCCGGAGAGGGTCCTGTGGCCCGAGCCCCACAAGCTGTTCACCGACCGGCTCCTGGAGGACCCGGAGGCCGCGCTGCGGGCCCTCGCCGGGGGCGTGCCGCTCGCCCTGGAGATCGCCGACCACTGGCGCGACCGCGAGGCCGACGTGCTGCCCTGGGCGCTGCGTGAGATGGAGGGCGAGGCCTGGGAGCTGTCCCGACTGGCGCAGCTGACCTGCGCCCTGCCGCCGGAGCTGCACGCGCGCGTGCGGGAGCACGTCCTGCCGTACCTGACCGCGGACGGTCCGGCGCTGCGAGCGGCGGCCCTCACCGCGCTCGCTCGGACCCGGGCACCGGGGGCCGTCGAGGAGGCCGTACGGCTCGTCGAGGAGGCACCCCACCCGTACGACACCTTCCGCGCCGCCACCGCGGTGGCCGAGGAGTTCGGGGCGGAGGCACTGCCCGTGGCACGGGCGGTGCTCCGGCGCCTCGACGACGCTCCGCCCTACCTGCTGGAGCTGCTCGAGCGCTTCCCCGAGGTGGCGGTGGACGCGGTCGAGGAGCTCACCCGGCTGCTCGCCCGCACGGGCACCGGATACCCGCCGGCGGCGGTGGCCGTGCTGGGCCGGCTGGGGCCCGCCGCGGGTGACCTGGCCGAGCGGGCGCTGCGGGCCTGCGTGACCGAGCGCGAGCATCCCTCGGTCTCGGCGGTCGCCGCCGTCGCCCACCACCGGGTGAGCGGGGACCCCGAACTCGCCCTGTCCTTCTTCCGGCAGGAGATGACCGCCGGATCAACGGGCCTGGTGATGGAGTGGGCGAGTGAACTCGGCCCCGCCGCCGCCCCGTTGCTGCCGTTCATCGAGCCGGAGCTCGCCGACGGGTGGCCCCTCGCCGCCCTGGCCGTCTGGCGCGTCACGGGCCGCACCGAGGACACCGTGGAGCCCTTGGCGCGGCAGGCCGTCGAGTGGAGGAGGTTCTACCCGGGCCGGCCCCACCCCTTGGTGACGCTGACGGAGATGGGCCTCGTCCCGCGCTTCGCCGTGGACCCGCTGCGGCAAGGAGCCGACGCTCCGCAGCGGATCGTCCCCGACCTCATGTGCGGCGACGCCCTGCACCCGGACTACGTGGTCCGCGACGCCGTCCGGAACCTGCTGGCGACCGCGCGGGTCGTCGACTGACACCGACTGCGCACCACGGAAGCGTCCAAGCTGTGAGAGAAGGCTCCTGCAACGGGCGGGTGTCTGCTTCAATGGGCCCATGGCCAGCTTCCAGAAGTACACCGCGACGGGTCGCCATGACCTCGAGCCCTTCTGGCCTTCCCGTCAGCACCACGACTTCGACCGGGTGTGTTGCCGCGCGACGAACGCGTCGGCCCTCTAAAGCCGTACACCCCGGCCTTCGGCCGACGCGAGACGACGTACGTCCTTCCCGACGAACCCTCGCGCGAAAGAGCTGACCTCTCATGGCGACCACTCGTTCTCTCTCCTCCGCCGCTCTCCCCTCCCCCGTCTCCCCCGTCCAGAACGCCGCCCGGCACCGACTGCGGGCCGTCGATCCGGACGAGGTGGTACAGGTCGCGGATCTCCTGCCGCCCGGCGCCACCTGGCTGCCCGCACCGCAGCACACCCTGCCCAGCCTGCCGGGCCGGCCGCCGATGGTCGGCTACCTGGTGCTGATCCCGGCGGACCAGCAGCAGCCGTTCCAGCCGGTCCCGGTACCGGCGGCCATCCCGGAGCCGGATGCCGGCGAGCCGCTCGTGCGGATCGACTCCGTGCAGCGCACTGCCGAGGTGGACGGGCAGCAACTCGACCTCACCTACCTGGAGTTCGAGCTGCTCGCGCACCTGGTGGCGTACCCGAACCGGGTGCACACCCGCGACCAGCTCGTCACCACGGTGTGGGGCTACGGCCACGTCGGTGACGGCCGCACGGTCGACGTCCACATCGCCCGGCTGCGCCGCAAGCTGGGCGCGCGGTACCGCCAGTCGATCCAGACGGTGCGCCGGGTCGGCTACAAGTTCACCCCGCCGACCGGCCACTGACCCTCTGCCCTCAGCAGAGGACGGTTCCGTCCCGCAACCCGGCCGGGCAGAGTCACCGGCATGAGACTTCTGGTGCTGGGTGGTACGGAGTTCGCGGGACGGGCCGTCGTCGAGGCGGCCCTCGGGCGCGGCTGGGAGGTCACGGTTCTCAACCGGGGGCGGCACACACCCGCCCCCGGCACCCGGTCGCTGACCGGCGACCGCACCACGCCCGGCGGCCTCGACGCACTCGACGAGGGGGACTGGGACGCCGTCGTCGACACCTGGTCGGCGGCGCCCCGCGCGGTGCACGAGGCGGCGCGGCTGCTGCGGGGCCGCGCCCGCCGGTACGTGTACGTGTCGAGCTGCTCGGTGTACACCTGGGCCCCGCCCGCCGGGTACACCGAGGACGCGGCCGTCGTCGAGGGCGCCGAACCCGACGCCGAGCAGACCGACTACGCCCGGGACAAGCGCGGCGGCGAGCTGGCCGTCGTCGACGCCTTCGGCGCGGAGCACTCCGTCCTCGTACGGGCCGGGCTGATCCTGGGCCCGTACGAGAACGTCGGCCGGCTGCCCTGGTGGCTGTCCCGGATCGCCCGCGGCGGCCCGGTCCTCGCACCCGGTCCGCGCGACCTGCCCCTGCAGTACGTCGACGTCCGCGACCTCGCGGAGTGGATCCTCGGGGCGGTCGAGCGGGAGCTGAACGGGCCGTACAACCTGATGAGCCGCCAAGGGCACGCCACCATAGGCGAGTTGCTCGACGCATGCGTCCGGGTGACCGGTTCGGCGGCCGAACTGCGCTGGATGGCCCCGGAGGTCATCCTCGACGCGGGCATCGAACCGTGGACCGAGCTGCCCGTGTGGGTGCCGCCGGGCAGCGACATGCACGACGCCCTGCACGCGGCTGACGTCTCACGGGCCGTCGCGACAGGGCTCGACTGCCGTCCGGTCGCGGAGACCGTCGCCGACACCTGGAGCTGGCTGCGGTCGATCGGCGGGACGGCACCCCAGCGCCCCGACCGCATCCGCAAGGGCCTGGACCCGGAGGTGGAGGCGAAGGTGCTCGCGGTCGGCACGGGTGGACCCGACCTGGAGGGTGTATCTGACACCACCCCCTGATCCGGGGCCTCGGCCCAGTGCCCCCCGCCCGCGGTGCGGCCAGACTGATGGCATGAACACCAACACTCAACGCGGCGGCGCCCGCGCCCGCATCCGTGAGGTGGTGCTGGCCGCCGTACAGGGGCTCGTGCTGGCGATCGTGCTCCTGCCCATAGGCGTCCTGTGCTTCATCCTGACCCTGGTGTCCATAGGTCTTGTCCCGATCGGCATCGGCATCGTCACCACCCCGGCGGTCCTGACCGCCGTACGGCGGGTCGCGGACACCCGGCGAGAGCTCGCGGCCGAGTGGGGCGGGGTGCGGATCCTGTCGGCATACCGGCCACTCCCCGAGGGCGCCAACCCGTGGACGCGCACCTTCGGGATGCTGCGTGATCCGCAGACCTGGCGGGACGTGCTGTGGCTGCCGGTGGACATGACGGCGGGCTTCGTCACGGCCCTCCTCCCGGCCGTCCTGCTCTTCTACCCCATCGAGGGGTTCGCGGTGGCGGCTGGGTGGTGGCGGGTGCTCGCGGACGGCGGGACCTACTGGTACGGCTTCGTGCCGGTCACCGACCAGCCGTCCGCGCTCGGCGCGGCCGCCACCGCCGCGGTGCTGCTGGTCGCCGCCTACCGCCTCACCCCGCGCTTGTTGACCGTCCACTTCCGGCTCACCCGGGCCGTCCTCGGCGCGAGCCACGGTGAACTCACCGAGCGCGTACGGGTCTTGACCGAGACCCGGCGGGACGCCGTGGACACGTCCGCCGCCGAACTGCGGCGCATCGAACGGGATCTGCACGACGGCGCCCAGGCCCGGCTGGTGGCCATGGGCATGGACCTCGGCACCGTCGAGATGCTCCTCGACAAGAACCCGGAGAAGGCCAAGGAGCTGCTCGCGCAGGCCCGTCAGTCGTCCGCCGAGGCGCTCTCCGAACTGCGCGACCTGGTGCGCGGCATCCACCCGCCCGTGCTGGCCGAGCGTGGACTGGGCGACGCCGTAAGGGCGTTGGCACTGCGGCTGCCGGTCGCCACGGAGGTGACCGTGGAGCTCCCGCGCCGGGCCGAGGCGCCCGTGGAGTCGGCGGCCTACTTCGCGGTGAGCGAGGTGCTCACCAACGCGGTCAAGCACTCCGGCGCCGACCGGATCTGGGTCGACCTGCACCACGCGGACTGCCATCTGCGGATCTCCGTCACCGACAACGGAAAGGGCGGCGCGCTCGTCGGGGCCGGTTCGGGCCTGGCCGGCATCGAGCGGCGGCTGGGTACATTCGACGGCGTCCTGGCCGTCAGCTCCCCCGCCGGCGGTCCCACCATGGTGACCATGGAGATCCCTTGCGTGTTGTCCTAGCCGAGGACCTCTTCCTGCTGCGGGACGGTCTCGTCCGGCTGCTGGAGGCCTACGACTTCGAGATCGCCGCCGCCGTAGAGAGCGGGCCCGAACTGGAGCGGGCCCTCGCCGAACTGGAGCCGGACGTCGCCGTCGTCGACGTCCGGCTTCCGCCCACGCACACCGACGAGGGCCTGCAGTGCGCCCTGGAGGCCCGCCGCAGGAAACCCGGGCTGCCGGTGCTGGTCCTCTCCCAGCATGTCGAGCAGCTGTACGCGCGCGAGCTGCTCGCCGACGGCAGCGGCGGGATCGGCTATCTGCTGAAGGACCGGGTGTTCGACGCGGAGCAGTTCGTGGACGCCGTTCGGCGGGTCGCGGCGGGCGGTACGGCGATGGACCCCCAGGTGATCCAGCAGCTGCTGGCCCGGCGCTCGGGTGACGGAGAGGGGCCGGTGGACCGGCTCACTCCGCGCGAACGGGAGGTCATGGAGCTCATGGCGCAGGGCAGGTCGAACGCGGCGATCGCCGCCAAAATGGTCGTCACCGAGCGGGCCGTCGCCAAGCACACCGCGAACATTTTTCTGAAGCTGGGTTTGGAGGTCTCCGACGACGACAACCGCAGGGTACTGGCGGTGCTGGCCTATCTGGACCGGGATCGGTGAGCAGTTCAACTGCTGTGCACTGTGAGGGCGTTGAGGGTGGTTTGTCGTACGGACCTCTCATCAATTTCTGAGAAGGCTGAACACCTCTGGGGCGACGTTCGTAAGTGAGGGGGCAGCTTCACTCCTGTCGGGCGCCTCGATGCTGCCCCGCAAGGAAGTCAGAGGAGTTCAGATGGGACGCAACACACGTAAACGCCGTTCGTCGGTGACCACCAAGGTCGTGGCAGCATCGGCGGCCCTAGCGCTCGGTGGGGGCGGGCTGATCTGGGCGAACTTCTACGCCTCGGCAAATGATTCGAACAGCTCGGGCCAGAACTCGACCTATGCCGCCACCGCGGGTGCGCAGGTCGCCACCATCTCCTGCCCCGATGTGGGGCAGAAGCTGACGAACGTTCCGGACCGGGCCAAGCAGGGTGTCGCGACCGAGCTGGCGAACCTCGACAAGCAGATCACCGAGGCCTACACCCGGCTCGCCTCCACACGCCAGGCCCAGGCGGGCGACTCCGGGTTCGTCCAGAACGCGATCGTCGGCCCCCTCAAGGAGAAGCGGGCCGCCACGATCGACCGCATCCGGATCGACATCCAGCGCGTCGGCGGCCAGTTCAACAACCAGCTGAGCCAGCTCGCGGCCTGCACCACGCAGGCGGCGAACACCAACGCGGGCCAGGCGGGCGGCCAGCAGCAAAACGGCGGCCAGCAGCAGAATGGTGGCCAGCAGCAGAATGGTGGCCAGCAGCAGAACGGCGGCCAGAACAACGGCGGTAACGGCCAGCAGCAGAACGGCCAGGGCGGCAACGGCCCGGTCGCCGCTGACTTCGTGGACATCACGAAGGTCCAGGGCAACGCGCAGCTGGGCGTGGGCCAGAACGGTCTCCCCGCGAACGGCAACAGCGGTTCCAGGGGCACCTTCACCTCGAACTGCGGCACCAACCAGAACAAGAACCACAACACCGACAACGTGATCGTCGCCCCCGGTGTCGCCAACGGCGCCCACCACCTGCACGACTACGTCGGCAACCAGAACAACGACGCCTTCGCGAGCGACCAGGAACTTGCCGGGGCCGGCACCAGCTGCCAGAACCAGGGCGACAAGTCCTCGTACTTCTGGCCGGTCATCCGTGTCCAGGACGGCACGCAGGACTTCGACCAGAACAACGACGGCGGCGGCAAGGAGGGCAACGTCGGCAAGATCCTGCTGCCGGCCCAGGCGCAGCTGAAGTTCGTCGGCAACAAGAAGGGCAACGTCGTCGCGATGCCGACGGCCCTGCGCATCATCACCGGTGACGCCAAGGCCTTCGTCAACGGCAACGCCAACGCCAACGTGAACTGGAGCTGCACCGGCTTCGAGAACAAGGTGCAGCTGGAGAACCAGTACCCGATCTGCCCGCAGGGCAGCCAGGTCGTCCGCACGACCAACTTCCAGAGCTGCTGGGACGGCAAGAACATCGACAGCGCCAACCACCGCACGCACGTGGCGTTCGCCCAGGCCGACGGCACCTGCGCCAACGGCTTCAAGGCGATCCCGCAGCTCCAGGTCCGGCTGGTCTACAACGTTCCGGCCCCGAAGCTCCAGAACGGCACGGTGGTGAACCCGTACGCGGTGGACACCTTCCCGGAGAACCTGCACAAGCCGATCACCGACCACAACGACTTCATCAACTTCTTCTCCACGAACCTGATGAACAAGATGGTCAACTGCATCAACACCGGCAAGAAGTGCAAGTGACGGTCTGACCGCACACTGAAGGTCGCACGCTGAAGACCGCACACCGAAAGGCCGGCGGTGAGGAATCCTCACCGCCGGCCTTTGTGCTGCCCGCTTTCAGTCAGCGGGCGTTGAGTCAGTGAGCGGAGTGCGAGGCGCCTTCCGAGGGCTCGTGCGAGGTGTGCGCGGAGTGGTCGGTGCCCTCCTCGATGTCACCGCCGAGCGTCTTGCGCAGTGTCGTCACGGTGCTGGTCTCCTCGCCCACGGCCACCCACTTGCGACCGACCAGGTAGTGACCGCCGTAGTCCTTGGCCCCGTTGATCCACTCGCGCTGGCCGCGGTCGGTGGCGAACGTCAGCAGGATGAACTTGCCGACGTCGTTCTTGCAGAGCGCCTGGCGCAGCTCGTCGGCGTCGGTCTGCATGTCGGGCGTGCACTTCACCTGGGCAGCGATGTGCTCCAGACTGCCGGTCGCCGTCTGCGGAACTGCGGCCTCCTTGTCGCCGGAAGCGCATCCCGCCAGCAGCAGCGCCGCCGCGGCGGCCGCCGTCGCGAGCATCGGTCGGGTCACCTTCATCTGTTCCTCCCTGCAAGAGCCTCGCTCTGGATACGGCTCCCGCGTGCGGTGCGCTCAAAATACCGGTGCCCCACCCGGCACACCCGTGCGAGAGTGTGCCGGTGAACCATGACTGGGAAGATCGCGTGACCGCCGCCTGGGCCACCTTCGACGAGTACCCGGAGGAGCGGGCCGCCGACTTCCGCGCCGTGATCGACGCGCTCGTCGCCGAACTCCCCGAGGGCAGCCCGCTCGGCCCCTTCGAGCAGGCCTGCGCCTGGGACTCGACCGGCCACAGCGACAAGGCGGCACCCCTCTACCGGGAGGCGCTCGCCCGTGGCCTGAGCGACGTCAGCGGTTACAAGGGACGTCGGGCGAAGATCCAGCTCTCCAGTTCCCTCCGCAACATCGGACAGGCCGAGGAGGGCGTCAAGCTCCTCACCCCCGAACTGGACGGCCCGTCCGACGAGTTGGACGACGCCGTACGCGCCTGTCTGGCGCTGTGCCTGTCGAGTCTGGGCCGCGACCGCGAGGGCCTGTCCCTGGTCCTCGGCGCGCTGGCGCCCCATCTGCCGCGCTACCAGCGCTCGATGGCGAACTACGCACGGGCGCTGACCGACCCGCAGGAGTGACTCACCCGGACGGCCGGTGACCAACCACCACCGCGCTCGTTCTGCTGGACGTGCAGTCACAGGATGTCGCCCCGCGCCCCGCACCCGGTTCGTCCACCGACAGGATCGTCGACGTCGAGCAGGCCGAGGCCGCGCTCGTCGAGCACTACCCGCGTCTGGTCCGGCTCGCCCATCTGGTGCTGCCGCCCGGCCTCGGCCGCGGCCGGCGCGTCCTGACCGCCCACGCCCTCGCCCAGCGCGCCCTGCCCCGGGGCCGCGCCTGCGCCCCCGTCATCCCGGCCCAGTCCACCGGCCGCGACGGCGATCTCGGGTATGCCTACGTCCGCCTCCAGGTGGTCCGTACGGCGCTGGAGGCGGGGCTGCCGCTGCGGCTGCGGGCGTGGCCCAAGCGCGCCCAGCTCCCGCCGCTGCTCCCCCAGGTGTGGGGCCTGCGTCTCTTCCCGCGCTCCGGCGGCGCCGACGAACTCGCCCTGGACCAGCGGCTGTCCGCCCTGTCGGGCCCGGCCCGGGCCGCCTATGCCCTGCGCGGCCTGGAGAAACTCCCCGACGGCGACGTGCGCGAGGTACTCACCGAGGCCGGCGTCGGGGACGTCGACGCGGCCCTGCGCGAGGCCGGCCGGGTCCCCGCCGCGCAGTACGCGCTGCTCGACTCCTGCGAGTTCGACGCCTGCTCGCTCCAGGCCCGGCCCACCGATCTGATGCGCCGCCGCCGGCACACCAGGGCCGCGCTCGCCGCCGCCGCGGCCCTCGCCGTGTGCGGCGCCCTGGTCGCGCTGCCCGGCGGCGGCTGGGGACCCGACGGCGCGGCCGCCCCGGTGTACGCGCAGAACCCGGCCGCCGAGGCCGCACTCGACCCCGGGCGGCTGGTGAAGGTCTCCCCCGCCGCCTGGAAGACCTCCGCGCGCACCGACTTCTCGGTCTGGCCCGCGCGCGGTCCCCTCACCGGCGACAGCGCGCTGCTGCGCCGCGCCCTCGCCGTCTGGGCCCGCCCCGGCGAGAAGGTCCGCGTCTCCGCCACCCCGGACACCCCCGTCGGCGGCCCCGCCGGACCGCCCCAGCTCCTCTACGCGGGCGACGTCGACAACGCGCGCGTGGTGATCCTCTACGACGGTCTGCGCATCGCGCGCTACGCCGAACCGAAGGACGGCACGGCCGGGGCGGCCCTGGACTTCGCGCGGGTCGACGGCGCGACGGACGCCGAGGCCAACGCGCTGGTGCTGGAGCGGGCCGACGGCAACGTCCGCTATCTGACGGCGCCCTGGGTGACGAAGGCCGGCGAGCGGGACCTGTCGAAGCCGGGCGCCGGGGTGATGGACCTGACGCTGACGGACGGGATCACCTCACCGCTGGCCAGCCCGGCCACCCAGACGGGTACGTGCACGACCTGGAACGTGCTCCAGCTGACCGTCCCCCCGTCTCGACTTCGTTCGACCGGGGGCACCCCCGTCTCCGGCACCCACCTCCTCAGCGACCTGGGCGAACTCGTCCCCGCCCGCCTCACCGCCGGCCGCCCGGGCTCCCCCGAGGAGGCGACCGGCACGCAGGCGCTGCGGACCTGGGCGCCGTTCGCCTGCTCGCTGGCCGACGCACGCGGGCAGGGCGTGCGGACGGTCAACGCGTGGGCGTACACGCGCCAGCGGCTGCCCGACGCGAGCGGGCAGGCGGCCTGGGTGTGCACGCGGGCCGAGACCTGGCGGGGCGACGGGAGCCGGGTGCTGGCCCAGTTCCACACGCCGGGCGGGCTGTTCGGGGCGGCCGTGGCGAAGGCCGGGGACGTACCGGCGTGCGGGCCGCGCGATCCGCACGTGCTGGCCGGGGTGCTGTGGAAGTCGAAGGGCGGCGACTGGTATCTGCTCGCGGCCGGCGACAAGGCCACGGCGTCCATCCGGTCGACGGGCGGGGTGCGCGGGTCCGGGCAGGGCAACGTGCTGACGGTGCCGGCGACGCAGGGTGCGCAGGCCGGCCTGAAGGGCAGACTGGCGGACGGGCGGTCGATCAGCGGGCTGCGCTGAGACTCCCAGCGCACGACGAGGTGCTGCCGCATCTGCGGGAGCGGGGACTCGACCTGCCGCCGTACACCGCGCGGGTCGACTGGTTCTTCGAGAGCCTCGTACGTCTTCGTCGCCGGGGGCATCGGGATCACGCCGATCGTGCCCACGCTGCGGGCGCTTCCCGAAGGCGCCGAGTGTCGGCTGGTTTTCGCCGGTCGTACGCGGGCCTCGATGCCGTTCCTGGAGGAGCTCCAACGGTTCGGCGGGATGGGGGTCCCCCGCTCGAGCGAAGCCGGGAGTGGGCGAGGGTGACGGTGGTGGAGGGTGACGGTGGTGGAGGGTCGGCCGGATCTCGACGCGCCGCCCGCGGACCTGCCCGAGGGGACGGCCGTCTGCTGCTGTGGTCCGGAGGGGCTCATGGCGGCGGTGCGGGAGCGGGTGCCGCACGTCCGGCTGGAACGGTTCGCGGCTCACGGTTCGGTACGGCGACACATTCGAGGTCGAACTCTGGTGCCGCGCACGGGTGTTGACCATCCCTGCCGACTCGAGGGCACTGGCCGCCGTACGCGCCGAGCTGCCGGACACCGCCTACTCGTGCGAGCAGGGTTTCCGCGGGACCTGCCCACAGGGAGTGCCGGAGGGCGAGGTGGACCACCGGGACGAGTTGCTCACCGACGCGGAGCGCGGCGACTCGATGCCGATCTGCGTCTCGCGGGCGCGAGGTGAGCGACTGGTGCTGGACATGTGACGGCAGCTGTGACCGATCAGGGTGAACACCTGGGTCGGTCCGGTCCGTTCGGGGCCGGATCCGATCGGTAAGGTGTTCGTATGACTACCGGGGTTCGTCGCAGAATGGGAGTCGAGGAGCGTCGGCAGCAGTTGATCGGCGTCGCCCTCGAGCTGTTCGCCCAGCGCTCGCCCGACGAGGTCTCCATCGACGAGATAGCCGCGGCCGCGGGCATCTCCCGCCCCCTCGTCTACCACTACTTCCCCGGCAAACTCAGCCTGTACGAGGCCGCGTTGAAGCGGGCGTCGGAGGATCTGGCAAGCCGGTTCGCCGAGCCGCACGACGGGCCGCTCGGCGCCCGGCTGCTGCGTGTGATGCGCCGGTTCTTCGACTTCGTCGACGCGCACGGCCCGGGCTTCTCGGCCCTGATGCGCGGCGGCCCGGCGGTCGGCTCCTCGACGACGAACGCGCTCATCGACTCCGTACGCCAGGTCGCCTACGAACAGATCCTGTCGCACCTGGGCATCACCGACCCGCCGCCGCGACTCGAACTGATCGTCCGCTCGTGGATCTCGCTCGCCGAGTCGACGGCGTTGATCTGGTTGGACGGGCGGCGCATCCCGCGCGAGGAGCTGGAGATCCAGCTCGTGCGCGACTTCGCCGCACTGACGGCCGTCAGTGCCGCCTACGACGACGAGCTGCGCACACTGCTGCGCCCCGTGCTGGGCGGCGAGCCGGCCGACGGCGCCTTCGGCGACCTGGTCACCCGGCTCATCGCACTCGCCTCCTGAGCCGGTCGGTTCGGCAGCGCCCTGAAAGGGGCGCGGGGCTGTGTCGATATGCGGCTCCGCCGCGCGAGCGCGACCAGCCACGATGGTGCCGCAGACGATCGACCGCACATCGCGCCACTTCCAGCGGAGCGCCTAGCTCTCGAACTTGCGGTACGACGGGTCGAGGTCGCGGACCTCGGCGGAGGCGTGCAGCACGAAACCGTCCTGCGACACGTGCTCGCGCAGCAGCTCCAGCACGGCCTCGGTCAGCTTCGTCTTGGTCTCGTCGGTGCGGCCGGCGAGGAGCCCGAGCGTGACGTGGACGACCGCGTGCCCCCGCTCCTCGGGGTCGTCGTAGCCGAACGCGGTGAATTCCGCGGGGCGGAACAGGGTCTTGCAGGCCTCCGGCTTGGCGGCCGCGATCTCGACCACCGAGGTGTGCAGGGCTCGCGCGAAACCGGACCGGTCGAAGGCGGGCGCCATCGTGGTCGAGTAGTCGACGGTGATCTGCGGCATGGGTACTCCTGTTCTAGGAACAAAACAAGGCTCAGCCTAGGGCCTGCCCTGGTTCGTCAGCCGCAGGGCCAGCATCGCGATGTCGTCGTCCCGGTCGTGACCGAAGTGGGTGAGGAGGGTGTCGCACAGGGCGTCCAGGCCCGGCATGGCGCCGGTGGCCGCCGCCCGGAGGTGCTCCATCGAGACCGCGAGGTCGGTGCCCCGGGTCTCGATCAGACCGTCGGTGACCATGAGGAGCCTGTCGGTGGGCTCCAGGAACAGTTCGGTGGGCGGCGGGTGGGGCACGCCCAGGCCGAGCAGGGGGCCGGCCGCCTTGGCGTAGTCGGCGCTGCGGTTGTCCCGGACGATCAGCGGCGGGACATGGCCCGCGTTGGCGATGCGGGTGCGCCCGGTGCCGGGGTCGATCAGGGCCAGGCAGACGGTCGCCGTGATCTCGGGGTGGTAGCGCTGGAGCATCCGGTCCAGGCGCTCGGCGAGCACGGCCGGGTCGCTCTCGTCGACGCAGTAGGCGCGCAGCGCGTGCCGGATCTCGACCATCACGGTGGCCGCCTCCAGCGAGTGGCCGACCACGTCGCCGACCGCGGCCAGCACCCCTTCGTCGGTGGGCAGGGCGGCGTAGAAGTCGCCGCCGATCTCGGTCTCCCGGGACGCGGGCACATAGCGGACGACGACGTCGACGCCCGGCAGCTCGGGCAGCCGGGGAAGGAAGCTGTGCTGAAGGGTGAGCGCGACGTGCCGCTCTATCTGGTACATGAGCAGCGGCTCGGCGGCGAGCACGGTGGCCTGGGCGAGCCGGGCCAGCAGGGACTCCTTCTCGGGGTCCACCCGGCGGACCCCGCGGGTGGGCGTGGCCAGGCACACCGAGGCCCGGCCGTCCTGGGTGGGGATCAGCACCAGCCGGGCGTCGTGCTGCACCCCCGGCCGGAAGAACCCGGCGGGCCACAGTGGCGCGGGCACCGTGGTGATCCGCACCCCCGCCTGCCCATGGGTGAGCCGCCGCAGCAGCTGGACCACGGCCCGGTGGGCGCCCGCGTCCGGCAGCGCGAGCGAGGTGCGGTTCCGGGAGGTCCCGCGGTACAGGTCGTCGTCCGGTCCGAGGACGAAGACGGCGGCGGGCGTGCCGGTCAGCCGCGCGGCGCCCTCGGCGGCGGCGTCGGCGAGTTCCTGCGGGGAACGCGCCGCCTGGATGGTGACGATCGCCTCCGACAGCAGCGCCAGCCGCCGCGCCGCCGCCTGGTCGTCGGCCCGCAGCCGCGCGGCCCGCACCGCGGCACGGACCACCGCGTCGATCTCCTCGGGCTCGGCGGGCATCGCCAGATGGGCCTCGGCGCCCGCGCCCAGTCCCTCGGCGCGGTCGCCCGGGGCCACCTCGCCGGCCGAGAAGTGCACGACGGGCAGTCCGGCCATGTGCGGCCGGGCCTTGAGCCGACGGCACAGCTCGAAGCCGCTCATGTCCGGCAGGCCCACGTCGACGAGGGCGACGTCCGGCAGGGTGCCCTTGCGCAGCCGTACGTCCAGCTCGACGAGCGCCTCGCCGCCGGTGCCGACCGCGACGACCTGGTGGCCGGCGCGGCGCAGCACTCTCCCCAGGGCGAACCGGCCGGCCGCCGTGTGGTCCACGACGAGCACGGTCGTGCCGGTCCGTCTGCCACTGACGTCCATGTGTCAACCCTCGGACTCACCGATGGAGCAGACCTGGTTCAAGGCCTGCTCCACCAAGGTAATGCCCCTGTCCAGGGCGCCCGTCTAGGGCGTCGTCCGGGAGAACACCGCCACGGTCCGGCCCGGCACGGCGAACGTGCCGGATTCCGCCTCGTACGACGAGGTCTTGACGGTGGCGTCCGTCCCCGCCGCCTGCACCGGGTGCAGCCGGTATCCCGTCCCGGCGAGTGCGTCGACCGTCTGCTCCTGGGTGGTCGGCGTCGCGTTGAACACGACGACCAGGTCGCCGAGCTCCATGGTGATGACTCCGGGCGTCTCGTCCTTGCCGGACAGCGGGAAGGACAGCGCCGACTGCACCTGCGCGGCCGTCCCGAGCGAGAACGTCTTTTCCGTCGTACGGATCCTCAGCAGGTCCTGGTACGCGGCGGAGGTCGCGGTGATCTGCGGGCAGCCCACGCCGACGGTGGTCAACAAAGGCTTGGCGTAGGGCCACTTGGACGCGTTGTCGGCGGCCGGCGGCAGTCCGCGCCCGAAGCCGTTCCCGGCGGCGCAGTTCCAGTGGATCGCGTTGAACCAGTCCCCGCTGTCGAAGGAGTTGCGGTCCAGGGACTTGGAACGCAGCAGGTCGGTGCCCGCCTGGGACAGCGCGGGTCCCTGGGAGAGGGCGGCGGTGGCCAGGGCGAGGACCTGCATACGGGAGCGGTCGGACGCGGAGGTGCCGGCCGGCAGCTTGTAGGCGAGGGCGTCGAACAGGGACTCGTTGTCGTGCGCGTCGACGTAGGCGAGGGCGTCGCCGGGCGCGTCGGCGTAGCCGGCCGGGGCGCCGTTGTAGTCGACCCCGGCGCCGGTGACCTCATGGCCGTCCGTGTCGGTGAAGCGGTACGCGGCGAGGTTCCCGGAGAGACCGACCTTGATGAGGTCCTGGTAGTGCAGCAGCCGCGCCTTCTGCTGGGCCGAAGTGCCGTTGCTCGTGGAGGAGTTGGGGTCGGTGTACAGCCCGGACGCGAAGCCCTGGACGCCCGGGTCCTCGTCGAACGGCCCGCCGCCGCGCACGGCGTCACGGGCGCGGTCGGAAAACGTTGCGACACCGGTTCCCGCCATGTTCTTCTGCGTGGCCTGCACGAACCGTGCGTCGTCGGCGACCTCGCCGAAGTTCCAGCCCTCGCCGTACAGGATGATCTTCCTGCCGTCGACGCCGTCCTTGGCGAGGGTCAGCGCGTCGAGCGCCTTGCGCACCGCCAGGATGTTGGCCTTCGGGTGGTGCCCCATGAGGTCGAAGCGGAACCCGTCGACCTTGTACTCCTTGGCCCAGGTGACGACCGAGTCGACGACCAGCTTGCCCATCATGGCGTTCTCGGTCGCCGTGTTCGCGCAGCACGTACTCGTGGCGACCGACCCGTCGGCGAGAAGCCGCTGGTAGTAGCCGGGCACGATCCGGTCCAGGACGCTGGCCTGGGCCTGACCGCTCGCCGCGGTGTGGTTGTAGACCACGTCCATGACGACCCCGAGGCCGTCCCGGTTCAGCGCCTGGACCATCTTGCGGAACTCGACCGTACGGGCCGTCCCGTCCGGATCACTGGCGTACGAACCCTCGGGGACCGTGTAGTGGTAAGGGTCGTACCCCCAGTTGTAGGCGTCCTTCGCGGCGCTCGCGGCCACGCACTCCTGCTGCTTCTCGGAGGCCGCCGGGTAGGAGGCCAGGTCACAGTCGGTGACCGCCTGGTCGGCCTTGTTCTCGGGGATGGTGGCGATGTCGAAGACGGGCAGCAGGTGGACGTACGACGTGCCCGCCGCCGCCAGTTCCCGCAGGTGCTTCGAGCCGTCGCTGTCCTTGTCGGTGAAGGCCAGGTAGGCGCCCCGGTCCTTCGCGGGGACCGTCGGGTCCGCGACGGAGAAGTCCCGGACGTGCAGCTCCTGGATCCGGGCGTCCTTCAGCGGGACGGCCTTCGGCTTACCGAGCGCCGACCAGCCGCCGGGGGCGAGGGACCTGTCGTCGAGGTCGACGACCAGACTGCGCGCCGAGTCGGTGGTGAGGGCCACCGAGTAGGGGTCGGTGACCTTGTTGGTGACGACCTTGCGGACACTGGGCGCCCACACGGTCACGACGTACCGATAGGCCTTGTTCTTCCAGGACTTGGGGCCGGTGACGGACCAGACGCCGGTGCCGGCGTCCCGCTTCATGGCGACCGTGGAGCCGTCGAGCTCCAGTGACACCTTTTGCGCCGTCGGCGCCCAAACGGCGAGCGTGGGACGGCCGTTGTGGAAGGTCGGGCCGAGTCGCGCCGTGGCCGCGCCGGCATAGAGGTCGTCCAGCACGCCCGCGATCTGCACGCCGGTCGCCGCCGACACCGCGCCGTTCACGGCCCGTTGGGTGGCGACGACCTGGCCGCTCAGTGCCTCACGCACCCGGTCCCGGTCGCGCGGGTCGACGGACCAGGCGGTGTAGGCCTTGAGGTGCGGGTACTTGGCCTTCTGGGCGTCGGTGAGAGCGGTCTTCGTCAGCCGCAGCCACTTGGCGGCACCGGTGAGCCTGCCGTCCGCGACGGCGATCACACCGTCCCGGCTGTACAGCAACTGGGTGGAGGCGGCGGCCTCGGAGCCGTTCCAGGCCACCGTGTTCCGGTCGATCCAGACCGCCTTGGAGGTGCTCAGGTCCAGCGCCGCGGCGGAACCGGCCGGCTGCGGGAGCAGGTACTTCTCCTGGCCGTTCAGCAGCCACACCTCGTGGCCGTTCGCGGTGAGATCCAGCGACTGGTCGGAGGGGAGGTCCTTGTCGTCGCCCTTGTGGAGGATGTAGCTGAGGCTGGTGGCACCGGCGGTGAGCGGCACCTCGAAGACCGCGCCGTAGGCGTCGGTCCGCACCGGCTTCAGCGGGTGCGACCACTCGGTGGGGTTCGCGGCTCCCGTCCAGACGTGCAGGCCCCAGCCGTCGTAGTTCCCGTCGGCGCGGTGGTAGTGCAGGACGGCCTTGGCGGTGTCCTGGGCCGGGTAGTCGTCGGGCTTCTCCGTCCGTACGGCCTCCTTGCCCTGCTCGATCCAGACCTCACCGGTCTTCGTGACGTCGATCGTGCGGTCGGCGGAGACGTCCTTGGTGCCGTTCTTGTCGATCACCAGGAAGCCGACGCTGGAGGCCCCGGGCTTCAGCTTGACGTAGGCGAAGGCCCCGTACGCGTCCCGGCCGACGAAGGGGTGGCTGTCGGGCCAGTTCGTCGACTCGCCGTCGGCGAGGTCGCCCCAGGCGTACAGGCCCCAGTCGGTGTAGTCGCCGTCGGTGCGCTGGTAGTGGACGATCGCGTAGTCGCGGGAGGAGGCGGTGGGGATCTCCTCGGCGGGCGGGGTACCGGTGACGGACTCCGCCGTGGCGCTCGCCGTCCGCCCGGCCGAGTCGATCACGACCGCCTTGTAGCGCAGGGCAGTACCCGCCGGTACGTCCTTGCCGATGGTCTGGGTGACCTTGTAGGGGGCGTGGTCGGCGGAGCCGAGGGTCTGCCACTTGCCGGTGCCGACCTGGGCGGCGAAGACGACCCGGTTGAGCTGCCCGCCCTCGACGTCGGCGCTCAGCTCGACGGTGCCGGTGGCTCCGGTGGCCGGGGCCTTGAGGGTGAGCGTCGGCTGGGTGGCGGGCTTGGCGAGACGGCCGGCCGCCTTCAGGACGATCGCGGAACCGGCCGGGACGGTGACGGTGATCTTCTTGTCGGCGCCGGCCTTGGCGGTGGCGTCGGTGCCGTAGATCCCGGCGTACGTCATGTTCGCCGAGCCGGCGGCGAAGGTCGCCGTCTTCGCCTCGTCCGAGTTGTTGAAGGCGACGACGTACTCGGTGCCCGACTTGGCGTCGGTGCGCGAGAAAGCGTAGACACCCGCGCCGTCCGCCGCGTACCGCTCGGTCTGGACACCGTCCGTGAGGGCCGGGTTGGCCTTGCGGAGCTTGGCGAGTGCGGCGATCTGCCGGTACAGCGGGGCGCTCGTGTCGTAGGCGTCGCTCGCGTGGGTGCGGTCGGTGCCGATCTCGTCGTCGTCGAGATAGTCGGTGACCTTGGACGCGAACAGCGTCTGGCGAGCGTCCTTGTCACCGCCCGAGCCGGTGAAGCCCTGCTCGTCGCCGTAGTAGACGACGGGGTTGCCGCGGCTGAGGAACATCAGCTCGTTGGCGAGCTTGTCCTTGGCCAGGAGTTCCGCATCCGTGGCCTTGGGGTTGTCCTGGTTCAGGAAGTACCCGATGCGGCCCATGTCGTGGTTGCCGAGGAAGGTGACCTGCTCGTACGCGTTGGCCTTGTCGGTCGTGTACTTGTAGTCGTCGCCGAAGACCGAGGCCAGCTTCTGGGCGCTGCCGCCCTGCGAGGCGTACTGCCGGGCCGCCTCCTGGAAGGGGAAGTCGAGCGTGGCGTCGAGGCGGCCCTGGGTGACGTACGGCGAGGTGATCGACGTGTCGGCGGAGTAGACCTCACCGAACATGAAGAAGTCGTCGCGGCCCTGCCTGGCCGCGTACGCGTCGAGCGCCGTCGCCCACTGGGTCCAGAACTCCATGTTCACGTGCTTCACGGTGTCGATCCGGAAGCCGTCGATGTCGAAGTCCCTGACCCAGCGCTGGTAGATCTTCTCCATCCCGCTGACGACCTCGGGACGCTCGGTCCACAGGTCGTCGAGACCCGAGAAGTCTCCGTATGTGGTCGACTCGCCGGCGTACGTCGAGTCGCCGCGGTTGTGGTACATCGTGGGGTCGTTGAGCCAGGACGGGACCTTGGCGTTCTTCTTCGCGGCGGCGACCGTCGGGGTGCGCGGGAAGGAGTCGGCGTCGACGGCCGGGAACCTGTTGCCGCCGCCGTCCGCGTAGTCGGCGTCGTCGAAGGGCTCGCCGTCCTCGGTCAGGTACGGGAACGCCCCCTTGGACAGGTAGTCGTAGGACTTCTCTTCATAGTCGACGACATCGGCGGTGTGGTTGGTGATGACGTCGAAGAAGACCTTCATGCCCTTGGCGTGCGCCTTGGAGACGAGGGTCTCCAGGTCCTTGTTGGTGCCGAAGTGCGGGTCGACCTGGGTGAAGTCGGTGATCCAGTAACCGTGGTAGCCGGCGGAGGCGTTGTTTCCCGTCCCCTGCACGGGCTGGTTCTTGAAGATCGGGGCCATCCAGATGGCGGTGGTGCCGAGGCCCTTGATGTAGTCGAGGCGCCGGGTCAGGCCCTTGAGGTCGCCGCCCTGGTAGAAGCCCTTGTCGGTGGGGTCGTAACCGGTTGTGAGACGTGAACCGGTCAGTCCGCCGGTGTCGTTGGAGGCGTCCCCGTTCGCGAAACGGTCCGGCATGACGAAGTAGAACTGCTCACGCGTGTCGTCGTGCCGGGCGGGGGCCGAGGCCAGCTTCGCGTCGGAGGGCGGCGGGGGCGGGCTGTCCGCGTGGGCCGCGAGGGGCTGGACGAGGGCTGCGGCGAGCGCGGTCACGGTGACGGCCGCGACCCGTCTGGCGTGTGTCGCGGTGCGGCGCGTCGAGGGCGCCGGCCATCTCGGTATCACAGGCGGGAACTCCTTGCGATTACGGCTCTCTTGGGTCCGACCCCGATGCCGCGGGACGGCTTCGTCGCCGGGTGCCCGCGTGACCGTATCGCTGACGCAAGGTTTACAGCAAGAGCCTTGCAATTCACAGCAAGAACTTTCACCTGGACCTTGACGTGCCCTTCTCAACTCCCCCACGCTCACCACTTGTTGAAACCCGAACCCGGAATCGAAACCCCCCGGGAAACCCTTTCGGAGCCGCAGATGACCACCAGACACCACCCCCCGGGTGTCCTACGGCGCACAGCCAGTGCCGCGGCCGCCGCCGCACTGGCCCTCGCCGGAGCGATCGCCCTGCCCGCCGCCTCCGCCCGGGCGGACACCACTACCTCCGGCGACGTGATCGCCAACCTGTGGGAGTACAACTGGAACTCGGTCGCGTCCGAGTGCACAGACGTGCTCGGACCGAACGGCTACGGCGCGGTGTGGGTGGCCCCGCCGGCCGAGTCGCTGAAGCAGTCCACCTACTACTGGTGGGACGTCTACCAGCCGTACTCGTACAACCTGAACGGCCGCTTCGGGACGGCGGCCCAGTTCGCGTCGATGGTCACGGCCTGCCACAACGCCGGCCTCAAGGTCTACACGGACGCGGTCGTCAACCACACCGCCGCGCAGACCGGCGTCGGCTACAACGGCACGACGATCACCAACAAGTACGACACCCCGGACTGGGACCCGGCCGACTACCACACCTCGGCGGAGTGCAACGACTCCGACCTGATCATCGACGACTGGTCCAACCTCAGCGAGATCCAGAACTGCGAACTGCTGGGCCTGCCCGACCTGAAGACCGAGAACGACCACGTCCGCTCGGGCATCGCCGCCTACCTGAACAAGCAGATCGCCCTGGGTGTCGACGGTTTCCGCATCGACGCCGCCAAGCACATGCCGGTCGCCGACCTCAACGCGATCTGGGCGAAACTCGACAACACGACGTCGGGCGCGGACCCGTACGTCTTCCAGGAGGTGTACCCGGGCTCGACCCCGGCGGCCTCCGACTACTACGCCTCGGGCGACGTCCTGGACTTCACCTACGCGAGCAGGCTGAAGTCGGCGTTCCAGGGGAACGTCAGCGACCTGTCCTCCCTGGAGAGCGGCGGCATCCTCCCGGCCGCCGACTCGGTGTCCTTCGTGACCAACCACGACACCGAGCGCAACGGTCTGCACTTGAGCTACAAGGACGGCGACACCTACCGGCTCGCCAACGTCTTCGAGCTGGCCTACAAGTGGGCGACCCCGACGATCTACTCGGGCTTCGAGTGGTCCTCCTCCGACCAGGCCCCGCCGAACTCGAACGGCTTCGTCACGAACACCGACTGCTCCAGCGGCTGGTACTGCCTCCAGCGCGACACCGCGATCGCCGGCATGGTGAAGTGGCACAACGCGGTGGGCTCGGCGGCCGTCGCCAACTGGTCGACGAAGTCGTCGAACGTGATCGGCTTCGCCCGCGGCACCGGCGGCTACATCGCCCTCAACAACGGTTCCTCGGCGGCCACGTACACCTTCGCGACCGGCATGGCCGACGGGACGTACGCGAACGTCGTCGACAACGGCGCGACGACGGTGACGGTGACGGGCGGGAACGCCACGCTCACCGTTCCGGCGAAGAGCGCGATCGCCTTCTACAACGGCGCGTTCACCCCGTGCACCACCTGCGAGCCCGGCGACGGCGGATCGACGTCCACGGTGAGCGCGACCTTCAACGAGTACGCGTCGACGACGAGCGGCACGAACGCCTACGTGGTCGGCTCGATCGCGGCGCTGGGCGGCTGGGACACGTCCAAGGCGATCCAGCTGTCGTCCGCCGGCTACCCGATCTGGTCGGGGGAGGTGAGCGTGCCGATCAACACGTCGTTCGAGTACAAGTACGTCAAGAAGGACTCGTCCGGGAACGTGACCTGGGAGTCCAACGCCAACAGGTCGGCAGCGAGCACGACTTCGGCGCTCACTCTCGACAACTCCTGGAACGTGGCGAGCGCGAGCGCCACCGACGTCACCTTCAACGTCAGCGCGACGACGAGTCTGGGCACCAACGTCTACGTCGTCGGGTCCCTCGCCTCCCTGGGCTCCTGGAACACGAGCGACGCGATCCCGCTGTCGTCCGCGTCGTATCCGACGTGGAGCAAGACGGTCATCGTCCCCAAGAGCACGGCCTTCGAGTACAAGTTCCTGAAAAAGGACAGCTCGGGGAACGTGACCTGGGAGTCCGGGACGAACCGCTCGTACACGACGGGCAGTTCGTCCGGATACTCGACGAGCGACACCTGGAAGTGAGCGGACTCACCAGGTGGAGTTCGTCTGCGTGAGCAGTCCCAGCCGCCACGGCATTGTGCTGTACGGGCCGTGGCGGCCGGGTCCAGGCCCTGGTAGAGGTACCGGAGGCGGCACGGGTTGACGGTGAGGTCTGGTCGGTGCCGGTGCGGACCGAACAGTGCGCGGTACGCGAGGAGGAAACTCAGCAGCTCGACCTGCCGGCGTAGATCGCCAGGGCCGTGTCGGCGCCGAGGGTCGCCGTGAACCGGCCCGAGCTGTTCACGGTCACGCTCGTGTTGTTCTGAACGTTGCAGTAGACGCCTGCGGGGAGGGACGTCTGATACGTCCGGCCGAGGGAACCGCTCTCGTGGTTGATGGCGACGTACCCCTTGTTCCCCCGCCCGAAGGCGATCGCGTCGCCCCCGTTGTCCCACCAGTCGGTGACCGACTCGCCCCGGGTGGCGTTGCGGAAGGCGACCATCGACTTGATCTCCGGCCAGGCGTGCTGGCACTTCCAGCCGTCCTGCCAGCAGGCGGTCACCGCACCGCCGTTGGGCGGCCCCGCGTCCGCGTCGGACCACTCGTATCCGGAGTTGATGTCCGGGGCGCCGTACGGATGGGCCAGCATGAAGACGTTGGCGAGCGTGTAGTTCGCCCCGTCCTTGTAGTTGAGGGTCGACCCGTTGCGCTCGGTGTCGTGGTTGTCGACGAACACACCCGCGACGGAGCCGCTCATGTACCCCCAGCCCTCGCCGTAGTTCTTCAGGTAGGCGAGGTTCTCGTTGTTGAAGACCCGCTTGAGGTCGTAGGCGTAGCGGAACTCCTGGACGTCGCCGTTGCCCGTGTACTCGGTGGGCTGGACCGCCTCGCCGCTGCCGTAGATGACCTCCTGCTTCCAGTACACGCTCGTGTCGGTCAGCCGCGACTTGATGTTGGCGAGGTCGGCGGTGTCGATGTGCTTGGCCGCGTCGATGCGGAAGCCGTCGACGCCGAGGGTGAGCAGGTCGTTCATGTACCCGGCGATGGTCTTGCGGACGTACTCCTCACCGGTGTCCAGGTCCGCGAGGCCGACGAGTTCGCAGTGCTGGACGTTCCAGCGGTCGCTGTAGTTGGTGACCTGCGAGGTGCAGTCGTCGAAGTCGGCGGAGGAGTAGAGGCCCGGGTAGTTGTACTTCGTGTACGAAGACCCGCCGGTCCCGGTGCCGCTGCCCGCCGACATGTGGTTGACGACGGTGTCGACGACGACCTTCACACCCGCCGCGTGGCAGGTGTTCACCATGTTCTGGAACGCCGTACGGTCCCCGAGCCGCCCCGCGATCTTGTAGCTGACCGGCTGGTACGACGTCCACCACTGCGAGCCCTGTATGTGCTCGGCGGGCGGGGAGACCTGGACGTATCCGTAGCCGGCCGGGCCGAGCGTGTTGGTGCACTCCTTGGCGACCGAGGCGAAGTTCCACTCGAAGAGGACGGCGGTGACGTCCTTCGTGCCGGGCGGGGAGGCGTACGCGGCGCCGGGGACGAGGACGGCGGCCGCGGCGGCCGCGGCGGCCGTGAGGGCGACCGCCCCTGAAACGATTCTGCTGCTTGCCATGTGGGGTTCCTTCGTCATTGAAGGCTCTTGCTGAAATCTTTCAGAAACCTTGCGGTGGCGAGATGTTAAAGGCCCGTCACCCAAAAGGGCAGCGGGCCGTGTGAAAGATCTGCAAGAAGTTACCGAGTGACGGACCGTCAGGCAGGGGTCTTCATCAGCGCCTGGATCCGGTACTCGCTGGGAGAGACCCCGTAGGCGGCCCCGAAGGCGCGGGTGAAGTCCGAGGCGCGGGGGAAGCCCCAACGGGCGCCGACGGCGTGGATCGGCGTGGCGCGCAGCGAGGGGTGCGCGAGGTCGCGGCGGGCCCCCTCCAGCCGTTGGGTGCGGATCCAGGCCGCGACGCTCTCTCCATCTGCCTCCTGCTGGAAGATCCGGTGCAGGTAGCTGAGGGAGATGTGGTGCGCGGCGGCGATCACGGGGGGTGTCAGCTCGGGGTCGTGCAGGTTCTGCCGGATGAACGCCCGGATGCGCTCGGCCATGGCCCGTCGGCGGGTCTCCGGCGACAGGGCGGCCTCCGCTTCGAGAAGCTGGGCGAACCAGGCCGACAGCAGGTCGAGCACCACCGTACCCAGGCGTGCCGCGTCGGACGGCTGGAGGGTCTCGGCCTGACGGTCCAGAGCGACGAGGAACTCCGCCAGCATGGCGCCCATGCCCTCCCGCCCGGGCAGCCCCCGACCGAGCAGCTCCCGTACCCGGTGCGGCGGCAGAGGGAGCAGCACCTTGGGGAAGTCCACGCCCACTCCCCTGAGGGCACTGCGGTCCCGGTCGTCCGTCGGCCGCAGGTCGAAAGGCTGTGAGCCGTCTGTCAGATGCAGGTCACGTGGGCCGAAGGTGTCGGTCCGTCCGGCGTGGTCGAGCATCAGCGCTCCGTCGAGCAGCAGCGTGAGGTGATACGTCCCGGGGTCGGACCGGCGCGCCGTCTTCGGGCTCCGCCAGTAGCGCGTCGGCAGAAACGACAACGGCAGCACGGTCACCGGCCCCAGCTCCATGACCCGGCCCTCGGCCCAGAAGTCGGCGGCGTGGGCACTGGCCATCTCGCTCGAGCGCGTCCGACCGACGACTTCCCGCCAGTGTTCGAACCTCTCCCCCGCAGGCACGTCCTCGCTCCGAAAGACGGTCCCGATCATCGCGCGCCCTCTCCGCTGCCCCCTGCCGGTGTTGTTGCCGACATCCTTCCACGCAGGGTGAGCACGAGGGCCTGCCCCTTCCCTCAGGAGCGGCAGGCCCTGTCCTCAGGGGTGGCAGGCCCTGTGACGGTCCGTCAGCCGGTCGTCCACCACACCGTCGTGTCGGCCGGAACCTTCGCCTCCCCGTCCGTCTCGGCCACCTCGCCGCTGGCGAGCAGGACACGGCCGTACGCCGGGATCCGTACCGACTCCCCCGTCGTGTTGGCGACGCACACGAACTCCCCGCGCCGGAAGGCGAGGACGCCCTCCGGGGCCTTCAGCCACTCCACCGAGTCGCCCGCGCCCAGGTCGGGCTGGGAGCGGCGGGCGGCGAGGGCCGAGCGGTAGAGCTCCAGGGTCGAGCCCGGGACCCCCGTCTGGGCCTCCACGCTCAACTCGCCCCAGTTGGCCGGCTGGGGCAGCCAGCTGCCGCCGTCACCGAAGCCGTAGGACGAGCCCTCGCGTGTCCACGGGATCGGGACGCGGCAGCCGTCGCGGAAGCCGTCCTGGCCCGCCCCGCGGAAGTAGGCGGGGTCCTGGCGGACTTCGTCGGGGAGGTCGACGACGTCCGGGAGGCCGAGTTCCTCGCCCTGGTAGACGTACGCCGAGCCGGGGAGCGCCAGCATCAGCAGCGTCGCCGCCCGTGCGCGGCGCAGCCCGAGCTCGCGGTCACCCGCCGTACGGATCTGGGTGCCGAGGCCGGGCGGGTTGGCGAAGCGGGTCGTGTGGCGGGTGACGTCGTGGTTGGAGAGGACCCAGGTGGCGGGGGCGCCGACCGGGCGCATCGCCTCCAGGGTGCGGTCGATGACCTGTCGCAGCTCCTTCGCGTCCCACTCCGTGGCCAGGTACTGGAAGTTGAAGGCCTGATGGAGTTCGTCGGGACGGACGTAGTTCGCCGTTCGTTCCACCGTCGGCGTCCAGGCCTCCGCCACGAAGATGCGCTCGCCGGAGTACTCGTCGAGGATCAACCGCCACTGGCGGTAGATCTCGTGGACGCCGTCCTGGTCGAAGAACGGCATGACATCGTTGCCCAGCAGCTTGAGTTGCTCGTGGGAGCCGAGGTCGGGCAGGCCTTCCGCCTTCACCAGGCCGTGGGCGACGTCGATGCGGAAGCCGTCGACGCCCATGTCGAGCCAGAAGCGCAGGATGGAGCGGAACTCGTCGCCGACGGCCGGGTGTTCCCAGTTGAAGTCGGGCTGTTCGGGGGCGAAGAGGTGGAGGTACCACTCGCCGGGGGTGCCGTCCGGCTCGGTGACCCGGGTCCAGGCCGGGCCGCCGAAGATGGACTCCCAGTCGTTGGGCGGGAGTTCGCCGTTCTTCCCCCTCCCCTGGCGGAAGTGGTAGCGGTCCCGGAGGGACGAGCCGGGGCCTTCCCGCAGCGCCCGCTTGAACCACTCGTGCTGGTCGGAGGAGTGGTTCGGGACCAGGTCGACGATGATCCTGAGGCCGAGTTCGCGGGCGTCACGGATGAGGGCGTCGGCGTCCAGGAGGTTGCCGAACATCGGGTCGACCTCGCGGTAGTCGGCCACGTCGTAGCCGGCGTCGGCCTGCGGGGAGGCGTAGAAGGGGCTGAGCCACACGGCGTCCACGCCGAGGTCGCGCAGGTGGGGGAGGCGGGAGCGTACGCCTTCCAGGTCGCCCATGCCGTCGCCGTTGCTGTCGGCGAAGCTGCGCGGGTACACCTGGTAGATCACCGCGTCCCGCCACCAGTCGCGGCGCTTGGCGACGGTGGCGACGGCCGAGGTGGGGGTGGGGGCCGGGGCTGCGGAGGGCTGCTGGCTCATGGCGTCCTTGGTACGTAACGGGGTTGTGGTCATGGGGTGTTGGGGGGGGCAGGCGGCGGGTGGATGAGGCGGCCGCGGTGTCAGCGGGGTCTGGGGGTCTCCCCCGGCCGGAGGCTGGGGGAGGACACCGCGGCCGCCACCCGCGCGGTCAGGCGCGCGGGATTCTCAGGTGGGTCACCAGGGCCGCTCAGCCCTTGGTGCCGCCCGCCGTGAGGCCGGTCACCAGGTTCTTCTGCACGAGGTAGAAGAACAGGGCGGCGGGTATCGCGATCAGCACCGCGGTGGCGGCCATGAGGTTGCGCTGGGCGTCGTGCTCGCTGACGAAGGACTGCAGGCCGACGGCAAGCGTGTACTTGTCGTCGCTGAGCATGAACGTCGAGGCGAAGGCGACCTCGCTGAAGGCGGTGAGGAAGTTGTAGAAGGCGGCCACCGCGAGGCCGGGCTTGGCCAGCGGGAGGATCAGCCGGAAGAAGGTGCCGAAGGGGGTGAGCCCGTCGACGCGTCCCGCCTCGTCGATCTCGAAGGGGATGGTGTCGAAGTACCCCTTGAGCAGCCAGGCGCTGTACGGGATGACCGTCGTGCAGTAGACGAGGATCAGGCCGAGGTAGTTGTCGATGAGCTGCAGGTCGGACAGGATCTGGTACATCGGCACCATCAGCACGGCGACCGGGAACATCTGGGTGACCAGCAGCACCCACATGAACTTCTTGTAGCCGGGGAAGCGCATGCGGGAGACGGCATAGCCGGTGGTGGCGGCGATGAGCACGCCGATGGCCGTGGTGCCGAGCGTGACGATCAGGGAGCTCTTCAGCCAGTCGAAGAACTGGGTGTGCTCGATGACGAACGTGTAGTTGTCGAACGTCATCTTGTCCCAGATGCCACCCGGGTGCAGGTAGTCGTCCTTGTCCGGGCCGAGGGACAGGTAGACGAGCCAGCCGATCGGGAAGAGCGCGATCAGGCTCGCGACGATCAGGACGGCGTGGGAGGCGAGGGAGCCGGCGAGGCTGTTCTCGCCGCGGCGCCGGGCCCGGCGCGGGCCCTTCGCGGAGCGCTGTTCGCTCACGGGGGAGGAGGTCTCGGCTGTGGTGGTACTCATGGGAACTCCTGCCTCAGATCGCGAGCTGCTGCTCGTTGCGGTTCAGCCAGCGGCGGTAGAACGAGGTGAAGACGATCAGGATGGCCAGCAGCAGGATGCCGTAGGCGGCGGACTGTGCGAAGTCACGCGGCTGCTGTCCGAAGCCGAGGTAGTACGCCCAGGTGACGAGGATCTGCGCGTCCGGTGCGGTGGTGCCGAACAGCAGGAAGATCACGGCGAACTGGTTGAACGTCCAGATGATGCCGAGCAGGACGACGGTGGAGCTGACGGACCTCAGTCCCGGCAGGGTGACGTACCGGAAGCGCTGCCAGGCGCTCGCGCCGTCCATCTCGGCGGCCTCGTAGAGGGAGGCGTCGATGGCCTGCAGACCGCCGAGCAGCGAGATCATCATGAACGGCACACCGCACCAGGTGTTGACCATGATCGCGGCGAACCGCTGCCAGAAGGTGTCCTCCAGCCACAGCGGTGTCGGCAGATGCAGGCTGTCGAGCGCGGAGTTGATGATGCCGCCGTCCGCGAGCATGAAACGCCAGCCGAAAACGGTGACGAAGGTGGGCACCGCCCACGGCAGGACCAGGATCAGCCGGTACACCGTGCGCCCGCGCAGCTTCTGGTTGAGCAGGAGCGCCAGTCCGAGTCCGATGCCGTAGTGCAGGGCGACACAGGCCGCCGTCCACACGATCGTCCAGATGAAGTGCGACCAGAAGCGGTCGTAGGCCGTCGGGCCCCACAGGATGTCGGCGTAGTTGTCGAGGCCGATGAACTTGTAGGTGGCATCGATGTGGTTGACGCCGATGGTGCGCGCGGTGTTGAGGCTGTTGGCGTCGGTCAGCGTCAGGTAGAGGCCGTACACCAGGGGGTACAGGACGAGGACGCCGAGGACGATCGCCACCGGCGCGATCATCGCGTACGCGTACCAGTGCTTGTGGTAGCCGTGCTTCAGGCGCGTGACCGGCCCGGGCCTCGGCTCACGGTCACCGCGGCGCTTGCCGGTCGCGCGGTCGATGGCGACTGTCATGGTTCGACACCTTCTGGATCTTCACGCTGGGTCTTCGAGGGGGTGTACGGCTCACAGGCCGGTGGCCGCCGGATCTCTCCCCCCATGGTGTGGGAGATCCGACGGCCACGCGGGGCTCACTTGCTGAAGTCCGGCACCAGCTTGGCGATGGCGAGTTCAGCGTTGCTCAGGCCCTTGTCGAGGCTCTCCTTGCCACCCGCGACCTTGGGCAGTTCGGTGTCGAGCGGACCCCACAGGGAGCTGTACTCCGGCAGCGCGGGGCGCGGCTGGGCGGAGGACAGGACGGTCTGGTAGCCGGCGATGGCCGGGTCGGCCTTGACGTCGGCGGTGTAGGCGTCGTCGCGCGTCGGCAGCGTGGAGTTCTTCTGGGCGATGGTCGCCTGGGACGACGCCGACGTCATGAAGTTGACGAACTTCAGCGCGGCGGCCTGGTGGGCCTTGTCCGAGCCGGCGTAGACCGAGAGGTTGTGGCCGCCGGTCGGGGCGCCCGCCTTGCCGGTGGAGCCGGCCGGGACGGTGGCGATGCCGAGGTTGGCCTTGTCCTTGAAGGCGCTGCCCTTGTAGAAGTTCGTGATCTCCCAGGGACCCTGGATGATCGCGGCGACCTTGCCGTTGACGAACGCGTCCTGGATGTGGGCGTAGGCGTCGGCGGTGGTGTCGGCCTTGTGCAGGCCCTTGCCGTCGAACAGGCCGAGCCAGGTGCCGTACGCCTTCTTCGCCGCCGCCGAGTTGACGGTGATCTTCTTGGCCTCGGCGTCGACGGTGTCGGTGCCCTCGCCGTAGAGGAACGGCTGGGCGTAGTAGCCCGCGGTGGCGGCGCCCCAGTAGCCGTCCACACCGGTCTTGGCCTTGATGGTGGCGGCGGCGGTCTTCAGCTCGTCCCAGGTCTTCGGGGCGGCGGTGATGCCGGCCTTCGCGAAGAGGTCCTTGTTGTAGACCAGCGCGAGCGTGTCGGTGACGATCGGCACGCCGTACGTCTTGCCCTCGTACTTGGCCTGCTCGACCAGGTTCGACTTGAACTTGGCCTGGTCCTTGAGGGCGTCGGTGCCGTCCAGCGGCAGGAAGTAGCCCTTCTTGGCGAAGGCGGGGGTCCAGCCGACCTCGGAACGCAGCACGTCGGGCGCGCCGGAGGCGCCGGCGGCGGTGTCGAACTTGTTCTGCGCCTGGTCGAAGGGCACGTTGACGTACTTGACCTTGACGTCCTTGTTGGCGGCCTCGAACTGCTTGACCAGGGCCTGGTACGTCGGCGCCTCATTGGTGGCGTTGGAGGTGTCCCACCAGGTGATGGTGACCGGCCCCGATGAGTTGTCGCTACCGCTGTCGTCCCCGCCGCAGGCCGTCGCCGCGAGGGCGAAGGACGCCACCAGCGCGGTGGCCGCTATGCCACGCCGCATGAGTTTCTCCTTGAGGGTGAAAGCCCGTATAGCTACAGGAAGCGGTCCCGTCCGCCGTCCCTGCCGACTCCGACGCGCCGTTGCCGCCGCCGGGCGACGTGAACGTAACAGCGATGTAAGCGGCACGAAAGACCTTGCAGAAAAAAAGTGCAAGAGATCTCCGAAGTTATCCGCACGTGACCCCTGTGTGACCTCCCCTCGACCGCCGTGAGACCGTTGTTGTCGCGGTTGAGCGGCCCCGCAGCGGGGCACGCGACTGCTGTGCAAGACTCTGCAAGCTCTTGCCATCACTTTCACGAGGGAGCGCGATGACGCAGCAGCCCGGCGCGGGCCGTTCACCAGGTCGCCCACGGCGTCCGATCGGTGTGCAAGACAGCACCCGACCGGTACAGTCCACCCCTGTGACCACACGGCTTGCCGACATCGCTGCGCAGGCGGGGGTGAGCGAAGCGACCGTCAGCCGCGTCCTCAACGGCAAGCCTGGCGTCGCCGCCACCACCCGTCAGTCCGTGCTCGCCGCTCTGGACGTTCTGGGCTACGAGCGCCCCGTCCGGTTGCGCCAGCGCAGCGCGGGACTGGTCGGCCTCATCACGCCGGAGCTGGAGAACCCGATATTCCCGGCCCTGGCCCAGGTCATCGGCCAGGCGCTGACCCGCCAGGGCTACACCCCGGTCCTCGCCACCCAGACCCCGGGCGGCTCCACGGAGGACGAGCTGACCGAGATGCTGGTCGACCGCGGCGTCGCCGGCATCATCTACGTCTCCGGCCTGCACGCGGACACGACGGCCGACATGCAGCGCTACGAGCAGCTGCGCGCCCAGGGCGTCCCCTTCGTCCTGGTGGACGGCTTCTCCCCCAAGGTGCAGGCCCCCTTCATCTCCCCCGACGACCGGGCGGCGATGACCCTGGCGGTCACCCACCTCGTCTCCCTCGGCCACACCCGCGTGGGCCTGGCCCTGGGCCCCAAGCGCTTCGTCCCGGTCCAGCGCAAGATCGAGGGCTTCGTACGGGCGATGCAGGACCAGCTGCGTCTGAGCCCGGAGACGATCGAGACGGACCTGGTCCAGCACTCCCTCTACACCCTGGAGGGCGGGCAGGCGGCCACCACGGCCCTGATCGACCGGGGCTGTACGGCGATCGTCTGCGCCAGCGACATGATGGCGCTGGGCGCGATACGAGCGGCCAGGCAACGCGGCCTCGCGGTCCCGCAGGACATCTCGGTGGTGGGCTTCGACGACTCCCCGCTGATCGCCTTCACCGACCCGCCCCTCACCACGGTCCGCAAGCCGGTCCCCGCGATGGGCCAGGCCGCCGTCCGCACCCTCCTGGAGGAGATCGGCGGGACTCCTGCGCCGCACAGCGAGTTCGTGTTCATGCCGGAACTGGTGGTACGCGGTTCGACGGCTTCGGCGCCCGGGGACCGGAATCGTCCGTAAGACGGAGAAACCGGGTTCCCCCAGTGCGCCAGGAGGAGCCGCGGGAGTCCGCCCGCTGTAGAACGTGCGAGGCGAACCCGACCGGGGGATGATCGGGCCAAGAGGGCTTTTCTGGCAGACTTTATGTCTATGGGTGAATCGACTGTGACGCCGCGGGAAGGCCGTGAACAGGCCGTTCCCTACCCCGTCACGGCCGAGCCCCGGCAGCGCCGGCTCGACCGGCTGCGCTCCCCCCGCCGCCCCCGCCTCTGGTTCGAGATCCTCCTCATCGGCGTCAGTTACTGGACGTACTCGCTGGTGCGCAACGCGGTCCCGGAACAGCGCACCGAGGCGTTGCGCAACACGGACTGGATCTGGCGCGCGGAGCATCATCTCGGCATCGCCATGGAGGAGTCGGTCAACCACGCGGTGAACTCGGTGACCTGGCTCATCGTGGGCATGAACTACTACTACGCGACGCTGCACTTCATCATCACGCTGACGGTCCTGGTCTGGCTCTACCGCAGCCATCCCGGCCGCTACGCGGCAACGCGCCTGGTCCTGTTCGCCACCACGGCGGTGGCCCTGGTCGGCTACTACCTGTACCCGCTGGCGCCCCCGCGTCTGATGCCGGGCAGCGACTTCATCGACACGGTGATGGTCCACCAGACCTGGGGCTCGATGGCGTCCGGCGACCTGAAACACATGTCGAACCAGTACGCGGCGATGCCGTCGATGCACATCGGCTGGTCCCTGTGGTGCGGCCTGACGATCTTCGCCCTCGCCAGACTCCCCTGGGTCCGCATCCTGGGCCTGCTCTACCCGGCGGCGACCCTGATGGTCATCGTCGCCACGGCCAACCACTTCTGGCTGGACGCGGTGGGCGGCATCCTCTGTCTCGCCTTCGGCTTCACGGTGGCCCGCGTCTGGTACGGCACCCTGCCGTACTCCCTGCCGAGGGTGGTGCCCGCGCGAGGGCGGGGCAGCCCCCTGCTCCCTTCCAAGGCGTGACGCTCTCCCCCACCAAGGCGTGCGCTCACGCCTCCCCCCGGTGCACCACGCGTCCCCCGGTCACCGTCAACAGCACCGGCGCCTGCGCCACCTCGTCCGCCGGAGCCTCGACCGGGTCCAGTCCGAGCACGGTGAGATCGGCCCGCCGCCCGACGGCGACCTGCCCGGCCCGGCCGTCCTCCCCCGCGGCACGAGCGGCATGCGTGGTGCAGCCCTCCAGCGCCTCGAGCCCCGTGAGCCCCGCCCGCCCCGACGCGGCACCCCGCGGCGCACGCGCGCTCGCCAGCACGCCCCGCACGTCGTAGGGGGCGATGGGCCAGTCCGAGCCCAGGGCGACCGTCGCACCGGCGTCCCGCAGATCCCGTAGCCGCCAGGCGTGCCCGGCCCGGTCGGCGCCCAGCCGCCGGGACCACTCGTCGGTCCCGTCGGCCCGTGTGTAGGCGGTGTGCGGCGGCTGCATCGAGGCGGCCACCCCGAGCTCGGCGAACCGCGGCAGCAACGCGTCGGGAGCGGTTTCTATGTGTTCCACCCGGTGCCGCCCCCGGCCCCCCTCCCCCAGCTCCGCCACCACATCGAGGACGTGCCGCACGGCCGCGTCCCCGATGGCGTGCGTGGCGGTACGCACTCCGGCCGCGTGCAGCCGCCGTACCGCGCCGCCGTACGCGGCGGGATCCGGCCAGAACGCGGCGGTCCCCTGCCCATGGCAGTCCGCGTGCTCCAGCCAGGCCGTACCCCCCTCCACGGTTCCGTCCATGAAGAACTTGACCCCGTCGACGACCCAGTGCCGCCCGCCCCGCCCCTGCAGAGCGACCAGTTCCTCCAGCCCGGCCTCGTCCACCCCCGGCATGCACCAGGGCGCGAACCGCAGCCGGACCGGCAGCACGGCCTCTTGGGCCACCGCCGCGACCAGCTCCGGATCCCCCGCGTCCATGACATGCGCCCCGGTCAGCCCGGTGGCCGCCATCGCGGCGAGCAGTTCGACGAGCCGTGCCCGCCGGGCGGCGTACGAGGGCCCGGGCACGACCGCCGCCACCAGTTCCATGGCGGCGTGCTCGACGAGATGGCCGGTGGGCCGCCCTTCCCCGTCGCACACGACCTCCGACCGCTGGGCGAAGTCCCGCGCCCCGGCGACCCCCGCCAGGGCGAGCGCCGCGCCGCTGACGAGCGCGGAGTGGCCGTCGTACAGCCGCAGAAAGGCCGGAGCACCCCCGAGGACGTCCTCGACGAGCGCCCTGTCGACGGCCCGCCCCTCGAACGCGTTGTGATCGAGCCCGAACCCGACGACCCACCCGTCGACCCGTTCGGCACCGGCCAGCGCGGCCCGCAGCCCCGCGAGATCGGCCACCCCCGACAGATCCACGCCGGTCGCCATGTCCAGCCCCCACACGGGATGACTGTGCGCGTCCACGAGCCCGGGCACCAGGTGCGCGCCCGCCAGGGGCACGACCTCGGTCCCCGGGCCGCGCCAGTGGCGTACGTCGCTCTCGTCGCCGACCGCGGCGATCACCCCGTCGCGCACGGCGACGGCGGTGGCGTACGGCCGGGCGGGATCGAGGGTGCGCACCACGGCACCGGCGAGGATCAGGTCGGGAGCGGTCATGACTCGGTGAACTCCTTTGCCACACAGGCCCCTTCGTCCGACTCGGCCGACCCGACGGCCCCGACCGACGCGATCGACCCGACCGGCCCCACCGCCGCTGTCGGCTCTGTCGGCTCGGCGGCGAAGTGCGCGTACACGAGAGGCCGTTCACGACGCAGCCACCAGGCCAGACCGAGCCCCGCCACGAAGACGGCGGGCGCGAGACCGATCAGAACGCTGTTCACGGCAGGGGAAGCACCGGTGAACAGGTCGATATGGGTGATCACGAGCCCTATGGCGCCGGCGAGCAGCACGGCCGCGACAACCGGCGCGAGGACCGTCCGCAGCACGCCCTCCCCGTGCGGCACCCGTCGGAAGTAACAGGGAACAGCGATCGCGGCGAGCAGCTGGAGCACGAACAGCCCGATCATTCCCGGGGTGTTGACCCACAACAGCAACTGCCCGTAGGGATCGGCCCCCGCCGCCCAGAACCCGAACACGACCACCGCCCCGAGGACGGTCTGCGCGAGCCCCGCCACATACGGGGACCGGTGTCGCGGATGGATCCGCCCCAGGGACTTGGGCAGCACCCCCTCCTCGGCGAGGGCGAGGGCGTACCGGTTGATGGCGTTGTGAAACGCGAGCAGCGAGGCGACAACGCTGGTGACGATGAAGACGTGCATCAGATCGGCCGCCCAACCGCCGACGTACGTGGTGATGGCGGAGAAGAAGAGCCCGCCGGGATCCTGGGCGGCGGCCGCGATCACGTCCACGTCGCCGAAGGCCTGGATGACGACCCACACGATGAAGGCGTAGAAGAGCCCTAGGAACGCGACGGCCACGTAGGTGGCCCGTGGAACCGTCCGCTCGGGATCGCGCGCCTCACGTCGGTAGATGACGGTCGACTCGAACCCGGTGAAAGCCGCGAAGGCGAACGCCAGCACGACGGCCGCACCGGAGACGAACACCTGGCCCGGCGCGAAGGACGCCCCGGACAACCCGTGCGCACCCCCCTTGACCAGCACTCCACCCGCGAGCAGCAGCAGGATCCCGGTCTCGGCGACGAGCAGCACGCCCAGCACCTTGGCGCCGAAGTCGACGGACCGGTAACCGCCGTACCAGATGACGACGAGGCCCGCCAGCGAGAACGGCAGCCACGGCACGCCGGTGCCGAAGAGGGCGTGCGCGGTGTCGCGGGTGGCGGTGCCGAGCAGACCGTAGACACCGATTTCCATGCCGTTGTAGCCGATCAGCGCGAGCAGCGCGGCGCCGATGCCCACGGGCCGGCCGAGGCCGCGGGTGATGTAGGCGTAGAAGGCACCGCCGCTCTTCACGTGCCGGCTCATGGTGGTGAAGCCGACGGCGAAGACGGCGAGGGTGATGCCGGCGATGAGGTAGCCGGCCGGGGCACCGATGCCGCCGAGCAGGATCGCGAGCGGGGCGACGCCGGCCATGACGGTGAGCGGGGCGGCGGCGGAAACAACGAAGAATGCGATGTCGGCGGTGCCGAGCGAACCGGAACGAAGAGTCGCCGCGACGGGCGGCGTTCTCCGTTCAGAGGCGGTGTCGGACATGGGGAAGCCCTTCGAGCGCAACGGACGGGAGGGTTGCGGGCGTGCGGGATGACCGGCGTACCCGGAGCGAGAGCTCGCCCCGGACCCGTAAATCTAAAGGCTTTCGGTTTCGGCAATGTAGCCTCCTCCTGGGCATCCGGGAAGCCCTTCTCAGACCTTCAGGGGGAGACCACACACATGGGACGGCCGCGCACATCGCTCCTCGACCGCGAGCGCATCACCACGACCGCGCTGCAACTCGTCGACGAGCAGGGCGACTTCAGCGTCCCCCAGATCGCGAAACGACTCGGCGTGCAGACCGGTTCGGTGTACCACCATGTGGACGGCCGGGACGGCATAGTGGAACTGCTCCGCGAACGGGTCGCGTCCGCCATCGACCCGAAGACCCTGGACATCACGCCCTGGGACGCGGCCCTGGAGTCCTGGGCCCGCTCCTACCGGGCCGCGTTCGCCGCGCACCCCAGGGCGATCCCTCTCCTCATGACCTCGCCCGTACGAGCCCCGCGCGTCCTGGAGCAGTACGAACGGGCGGTGGCACTCCTGCTGAACGCGGGCTTCGCCCCCCACTCGGTGATGCCGCTGCTCATCGCGCTGGAGAACCTGATCCTGGGCTCGGCCCTGGACCTGACGGCTCCGGAGACGATGTGGGAACTGACCGAGGAAACCGCCACCCCCCTCCTGGCCGAAGCCCTGGCCGCGGCACCGGAGGGCCGGGCGGACCAGGCCTTCGATGTAGGCCTGACCGCCCTCATGAACCAGGCGAGGACGACGCACCCGGCGCACTGACGACCGGGGCCACCCCGGCCCCACCCGCAGCCCGCAGCGCATCGATGAAGGCATCCAACGCGGGCTGCGCGGGCGCCGTCTCCCGGACCACGGCGTGGATGACGCGCACCGGCGCCGGATCACGCACCTCCCGCACCACCACCCCCGGATGCCGGCTCCCCAGCCCCAGCCGGGGCACCAGACTCACCCCCAGCCCAGCGGCCACGAACCCCTGGGCAGTCACGTAGTCCTCGCTCTCCACCACGAACCGAGGCCGGAACCCGACCGCCGCACACGCGTCGAGCTGGGCATCAAGACAGGGCCCCGGCCACTCACTCCCCACAAACCCCTCGTCGGCCAGCTCTCCCAGCCGCACACTCCGCCGCCCGGCAAGCCGATGCCCCCGAGGCAGCACGGCAAGGTAGGGGTCGTCGAGCAGACGCACCACCCGGACCCCCCTCGCCTCCCCGCTCCCCCTCACCACCAGAGCGAGATCGGCCCGCCCTTCCCGCACCTCGGCCAGCGGATCCTCGGAGTCGACGGTCAGCTTCAGATCGACCCGCACCCCCGGATGCGCCTCCCGCAGCCGAGCCACGGCGGGCGCCACCAGCCCGGCCCCGGCGGTGGCGAAGTACCGCACCGCCAGCCGCCCCGTACGGCCGGCCAGCAGATCGGCGAGCGCGGCCTCGGCCTCGGCGACCTGCCGCCCGATGGCATCGGCGTACTCGGTGAGCAGCAGCCCGGCAGCCGTAGGCCGAACCCCCCGCCCCACCCGCTCCAACAGCTCGGCCCCCACCTCCTTCTCCAGGGCGGCGATCTGCTGACTGACAGCAGACGGCGTATACCCCAGAACCCCAGCCGCCCCGGTAACGGACCCGCTCCCCACCACAGCCCGCAACACCTGCATCCGCCGCACATCAATCATGCAGCCCACCTTAATGAACCATCCAAAACATTTCACTTGTCCTCATACATCGAGCAGGCGACCGTAAGAGCCATGCCCTCCACCCTCCGCATGGCCGCACTGGCCCTCTTCTGGGGCTCCGGCTTCCTCTGGATCAAGCTGTCCCTCACCCACGGCCTCACCCCCACCCAGATCACCGTCACCCGCTGCGCCCTGGGCACAGCCGTACTCCTCCTCCTGGCCCGCAGGGCCGGCCAGCGCCTCCCACGCTCCAAGTCGACCTGGCGCCACCTCGCCATCGCCGCCCTCTTCTGCAACGCCCTCCCCTTCGCCCTGTTCGCCCTGGGCGAGCAGCACGTCGACTCAGGGATCGCGGGCGTCCTCAACGCCACCACCCCCCTCTGGTCCCTCCTCATAGGCATCGCCCTCGGCACCGACCGCCCCCTTCCCCCCACTCGCCTGACAGGCCTCCTCCTGGGCTTCGCCGGCACGCTCCTGATCTTCGCCCCCTGGCACCGGGAGGGCCTCCTCACCTGGCCGGCCCTGGCGCTCCTCACAGCAGCAGCGAGCTACGCAGCGGCTTTCGCCTACATGTCCCGCCACCTCACGACCAACGACACCCCCCTGGCCATGTCAGCGGCCCAACTCCTGGCGGCCACAGCCTGGACGACCCTGGCCCTCCCCACAGCACCCCCCTCCCACCCGGACGCCACCGCCGTCCTCGCCGTCATCACCCTCGGCATCCTCGGCACAGGCATGACCTTCTACCTCAACTACCGCCTGATAGCGGACGAGGGACCCACCGCAGCGGCAACAGTCGGCTACCTGCTCCCCGTGGTCTCCGTAGCCCTGGGCGCAACAGTCCTGGACGAAAACATCAGCCCACGCGTCCTGGCAGGCATGGCGGTAGTACTCCTGGGCGTAGCCCTGACCCGCAGGAACCACAGGCCACCCCGCAACACCCGCACCCGCACCCGCACCCGCACCCGCACCCGCACCGGAAAGACGGCGGGAGCGGGCCGTGGCGGTGCGTCGCAGCCCGTCGCTTAGCTCGTCACTGCCAACAGCACCAAGGAAACAGGCAGCAGTACGCCCGACACGCGACGGGCTCGACGCACCGCCACGGCCCCGACCCACCCCCTCACCCCTCACCCCGGGGCGGGACAGCCGACCCGACCCGACCCGGCCTGCCTACCCCCCGTAGAACAGCTCGTCCACCACACCCCGAGCCCGCCGCGCGGTACGCCGATAGTCGTCCAGCATGTCCCCCACCCGCCCCGGCCCGTACCCCAAGTACCGCCCCACGGCGACCAGTTCACGAGGATCGGACGGAAACGTGTCCCCGGCGCGCCCCCGCACCAGCATCACCGCGTTACGCACCCGGGTGGCCAGCACCCAGGCCTCGTCCAGCGTCCCCGCGTCCTCCTCCGAGATGAGCCCGGCGCCACATGCGGCGGCGAGCGCCTCCCGTGTGCGAGTGGTCCGCAACCCCGCCTCCGTACAGCCGTGCCGCATCTGGAGCAACTGCACGGTCCACTCCACGTCGGAAAGCCCTCCCGGCCCGAGCTTGGTGTGCAGCTTGGGATCGGCCCCCCGGGGCATCCGCTCCGCCTCCATACGAGCCTTGAGCCGCCGGATCTCCCGAACGGCGTCCTCTCCCAGCCCGCCCTCCGGATAGCGCAACGGATCAACGAGTTCGATGAACCGACGCCCCAACTCCTCGTCGCCCGCGACAGGTTCGGCCCGCAGCAGCGCCTGCGACTCCCAACCCAGCGACCACCGCCGGTAGTAGGCCTCGTAGGACTTCAACGACCGCACGAGCGGCCCGGACTTGCCCTCCGGACGCAGATCGGCGTCCACAAGAAGCGGCGGATCGGCGCTGGGCATCTGGAGCAGCCGACGCATCTCGGAGACGACCTTGTTGGCGGCGTCCGTGGCCTCCCGCTCGTCGACACCGTCCCGAGGCTCGTGCACGAACAGCACATCGGCGTCGGACCCGTACCCCAGCTCATGCCCCCCGAAGCGCCCCATCCCCACCACGGCGAAGCAGGTGGGCAGAGTGTCCCCCCACCCCTCGCGCACGACCGCCCGCAGGGTCCCGGCCAGCGTGGCGGCCGTGAGATCCGAGACGGCCCCGCCCACCAGGTCCACGAGAGCCCCCTGGTCGGCCTCGACCGGCTGCGACTCGGTCCCGTAGGAGCCGACGATGTCCGCGGCGGCCGTACGGAACAGCTCACGCCGGCGGACCCCACGCGCCGCGGTGACCGCCTGCACCACCCCGTCGGCCCGCCCCACCGCGGCGAGTATCTCCTGCTCCAGCTGAGCCCGCCCACGCGGCTCGAGCCCCCCGCCGTCCCCGTCCCCGAGCAGCGCCACCGCTTCGGGCGCCCGCATCAGCAGATCGGGGGCGAGCCGCCCGGCGGACAGCACACGCGCGAGATTCTCCGCGGCGGCCCCTTCGTCCCTCAACAACCGCAGATACCAAGGCGTCTTGCCCAGCGCGTCCGACACCTTGCGGAAGTTCAGCAGACCCGCGTCCGGATCGGCGGAGTCCGCGAACCAGCCCAACAGCACTGGCAGCAAGGTGCGTTGGATGGCGGCCTTGCGCGTGACACCGGAGGCCAGCGCCTCCAGGTGACGCAACGCGGAGGCGGGATCGGCGTACCCGAGCGCGACGAGCCGCTCCCGGGCCGCCTCAGGACTCAACCGGCTCTCACCGGGCGCCAGTTGGGCGACGGCGTCGAGCAGGGGCCGATAGAACAGCTTCTCGTGCAGCCGCCGCACCACGGCCGCATGCCGCTTCCACTCCCGCCCCAGTTCGACGACCGGGTCGGTTCGCAGCCCGAGCGAGCGGCCGAGCCGCCGCAGCTCGGCCTCGCTCTCCGGAACGAGATGAGTCCGCCGCAGCCGGTAGAGCTGGATCCGATGTTCCATGGACCGCAGAAACCGATAAGCGACATCGAGCTGCTCAGCGTCGGCCCGCCCGACATAGCCCCCCGCGGCGAGCGCCTGCAACGCATCGAGCGTGGTCCCGCTCCGCAGGGAAACGTCGGCCCGCCCGTGCACCAGCTGCAGCAGCTGCACGGCGAACTCGACGTCCCTCAAGCCCCCCGGCCCGAGCTTCAGTTCACGCTCGACCTCGGCGGCCGGAATGTTCTCGACGACCCGCCGCCGCATCTTCTGCACGTCGGTGACGAAGTTCTCCCGCTCGGCGGCCTTCCACACCAGGGGTTCGACGGCGGCGACGTACTCGGCCCCCAGTTCCAGATCCCCGGCCACCGGCCGCGCCTTCAACAGGGCCTGGAACTCCCAGGTCTTGGCCCACCGCTGGTAGTACGCCAGATGACTGCTGAGCGTCCGCACCAGCGGCCCGTTGCGCCCCTCGGGCCGCAGATTGGCGTCGACGGGCCAGATCGACCCTTCCACGGTGGTCTCGGAACAGATCCGCATCATGTGCGAGGCGAGCTTGGTGGCGGCCCGCAGCGCCTTTCCCTCATCGGCCCCGCCGACGGCCTCGCCCACGAAGATGACATCGACGTCCGACACGTAGTTCAACTCGTGCCCGCCACACTTGCCCATGGCGATGACGGCAAGCCGGCACAACGCGGCGTCGTCGGGCGCGGCGGCCCGCGCCAGCCCCAGAGCAGCCCGCAACGTGGCCGTGGCAAGATCGGCGAGCTCGGCGGCGGTCTCGGCGAGATCGGTCGTCCCGCACACATCACGCGCGGCGATGGACAGCAGACACCGCCGATAGGCGACGCGCAGCAGCACAGGATCCGTGGCCTCGGCCAGCCCCCGCTCGAACTCCTCGACCCCGGGATGCAGATCCCGGGGCTCGTACGTGACCAGCGCCTCCCAGTCCCTCGGATGCCTGGCAAGGTGATCGACGAGCGCGGCGGACGCCCCCAGCACCCCCAGCAGCCGGTCCCGCAGCGGCTTGGCCGCTATCAGCGTGTCGAGCAGCTCCCGCCGGGCGGTGTGCCCGGGCTGCGCCTCCAGCAGCCGGACGAGACCGTGCAGGGCGAGGTCGGGATCGGCCGTGCCCCCGAGGGCCTCCAGCAGAAAGGGATCACTGCGCACCGGGGACAGCTCGGGCCCGTCCAGGAGCCGCTCGGCGGCGGACGGATCGGTGAAGCCGTGCCGCAGCAGCCGCGTGAAGGTACTGCTCCTGCGCCCCGGCGCCATCCAGGCCTCCTCGTGCGATCAAGGTCGTCCGCACTTGAGCCTAACCCTCACCCCACAGTGGCGCTCCGGTCCGGTTTCGGGTTCTGTGGGGGAGAGCTGCGTGCAGGGAGCGACAGGGAGTCCCCATGACCACGAACATGAACATGACCCTCGAAGTGATTCTGCTGCCGGTGTCGGACGTGGACCGGGCCAAGGAGTTCTACCGCGACAAGGTCGGCTTCCACGTCGATCTCGACGGCGAGGTGATGGAGGGCGTGCGCATCGTGCAGCTCACCCCGCCCGGCTCGGGCTGTTCGATCGCCCTGGTGGAGGGCCTCCAGGTCCCGACGGGAACCCCCCAACCGGGCACGTACCACGGCATGCAGCTCTGCGTGACGGACGCGAAGGCGGCGTACGAGGAGCTGACCGCCCGGGGCCTGGAGGTCACCGAACCCCAGCAGTTCGCCCCGCGGGACGGAGCGACCTTCATGTACTTCAAGGACCCGGATGGCAACGGCTGGGCGATCCAGGAGTACCGGCGCCGTGAGACCGAGCCCCTGCACAAGGTGCTGGCGGCGTCGGCAGAGGCGACCGGGCCGACGGAGCCGACCGGCCGGCGGCGTTAGTTCACCCGCTCTTCATCCTGCGGGTTGAACGACGTGAGCGACGGGAATCTTGGCGTGTGCATGCTCTAGCCGCACCGCCGCCCCGCCCTTCCCCCACCGGAGGTTGATGTGTCCGGCAGTTCTGGCAGTTCCGGCAGTTCCGGCAGTTCCGTGTATCGCCGCAGCCGTGCGGTCGTGGCGTCCGCGCTCGCCCTCACGGCGGCCGCCGTCAGCCTGTGGTCCGGGCTCGGCGGCTCCTCCTCGCCCGCCCGGGCCGCGGCCGGCGTGCCGACCCCGGACCACGTGGTCGTCGTGGTCTTCGAGAACCACGCCTACAGCCAGGTGATCGGCTCCTCCAGCGCCCCGTACATCAACTCGCTCAAGACCGGCGGGGCCAACCTCTCCCAGGCGTACGCCGAGACCCACCCGAGCCAGCCCAACTACTTCGCGCTGTTCTCCGGCTCCACCCAGGGCATCACGGACGACAGCTGCTACTCGCCCGGCTTCTCCTCGGCCGCGAACCTCGCCTCGGAACTGATCGCGGCCGGCCGCACCTGGGCCAGCTACAACGAGACGCTGCCCAGCCAGGGCTCGACGACGTGCAGCAGCGGCAACTACGCCCGCAAGCACAACCCGTGGTTCGGCTTCAGCAACGTCCCGACGTCGACGGCGAAGACCTTCGCGCAGTTCCCGACCGACTACTCGACGCTCCCCCAAATGTCCTTCGTCGTCCCCAACCTGTGCAGCGACATGCACGACTGCTCGGTGGCGACCGGCGACACCTGGCTGAAGAACAGCCTGAGCGCCTACGCCACCTGGGCCAAGACCCACAACAGTCTCCTCGTCGTCACCTTCGACGAGGACAACCGCCTCGCCGGCAACCGCATCCCGACGGTCCTGTACGGCCAGCCGGTGACGGCGGGTTCGAGCTCGTCGACGACGTACAACCACTACAACCTGCTGCGCACCCTGGAGGACAGCCAGGGCCTGACGACCCACGCCGGCAACGCGGCCTCCGCGACGGACATCACGGGGATCTGGGCCTCCTGACATGTACGTAGCGGACAGCCGCGCCGGCGCGCCCGGTGTCACGGCGTCCGCGGACGGCGTCGCCCGGCCCCCCGCCGGGCGGCGTCGCGCCGCGGTCGCCCCCACGGTCCTCGCGCTCGGCACGGTCAGCCTGATCACCGACGTGTCGTCGGAGATGGTGACGGCCGTGCTCCCCCTGTACCTGGTGGCGGGCCTCGGTCTGTCCCCGCTGGGCTTCGGGCTCCTGGACGGCGTCTACAACGGCTTCTCGGCCGTCGTCCGCCTGGTCGGCGGCCACCTCGCCGACCGCGGCGGCGGCCGCCACAAATGGGTTGCGGGCGCGGGCTACGCCCTCTCGGCGCTGTGCAAGCCCCTGCTGCTCCTGGCACACACCCTGACCCCCATCGGCCTGATCCTGGCCGCCGACCGCACCGGCAAGGGCCTGCGCACGGCCCCCCGCGACGCCCTGATCTCGCTCTCGTCCACACCGGAGACCCGCGGACGCGCCTTCGGGGTGCACCGGGCGATGGACACGGCGGGCGCACTGCTCGGGCCGCTCGCGGCGTTCCTGATCCTGCGGGCGACGGTGGACGGCTACGACGCCGTCTTCACGGTGAGCTTCTGCGTGGCGGTGGTCGGGGTACTGGTCCTGGTCCTGTTCGTACCGGGCGCCTCCGCACCACCCGCACCGTCCACGAAACCCAAGCCACCCACGAGACTCACGCCACCCACGGCATCCGCACCGCCCACGGCCGAACCCGACAAGGCCGCAGGCCCGGCCGCCCCTCCGCCCGTCCGCCCCACCCTCCGGGCCGCCCTCGCCCTCCTCCGCGGGCGCGACCTGCGCCGCATCACGCTGTGCGCCCTGCTGCTGGGCCTGGCCACGATCAGCGACTCCTTCGTCTACCTGCTGCTGCAACGCCGCCTGGGCGTCCCCGACCGCTGGTTCGCCCTGCTGCCGCTGGGCACGGCGGCGGCGTTCCTGCTGCTGGCCGTGCCGCTGGGCCGGCTGGCGGACCGTATCGGCCGCCGACGGGTCTTCCTGGCGGGCCACGGAGCACTCCTCCTGGCCTACGCGATACTGCTCACGTCCTGGCACGGCCCGGCGCTGCCGTACACCGTCCTGCTCCTGCACGGCGGCTTCTACGCGGCGACCGACGGCGTGCTGATGGCGGCGGCCTCGGACAGCGTGCCGGAGGAACTGCGCTCGTCGGGACTGGCCGTCGTCCAGACCGGCCAGGCGCTGGCCCGCTTCGCCTGCTCGCTCGGCTTCGGAGCCGCCTGGACGCTGTGGGGCGACCGTACGGCGCTCATGGCGTCGACGACCGCGCTGGCGGTGTGCGCGGTGTTCTCGCTGACCGCCCTACGCCCCGTCCGGGAGGCCGTTTCATGACCCTGCGCAACCGCATCCTGATGCTCCTCGCGGCGGTCGCCGTACTCGCCGGCGTGGCGACGGCCTCGGTGCTGCACGCGTCGGCGCGGGCGGAGCAGCGGGACCAGGTCCAGGCCGGCGGCCCGAAGGTCACCGCGGGCCGGATCACCCTGACGGACAGCGGCCGCATGGTGTTCCGCAACCTGGCCTGGGGCCCGCACCGCGACGAACTCACCACGGTCCCGGCGAACGCCCCCGCCGGCCCGCGCACCGCCTCGGGCGTCAAGTGCCTCCGCTTCTACGCCGCTTCGGGCACGGGAGTCTGCCTCCAGGCGGTGCACGGCGCGGTGACGGACACCTACCGCGCCCTGATCCTCGACGCCCACCTCAAGGAGACGGCCCGCTACGACGTCCCCGGCATCCCCTCCCGCGCCCGGGTCTCCCCCTCCGGGCACTTCGCAGCCTGGACGGCGTTCGTCGGCGGCGACTCGTACGCGGGCACGAACTTCTCGACCCGGGCGGCGATCGTGGACACGCGCACGGGGAAGCTGACCCCGTCCCTGGAGGCGTTCCGCATCATCAAGGACGGCCACGTCCACCACGCGGCGGACGTCAACTTCTGGGGTGTGACCTTCGCGGCGGACGACCGCACCTTCTACGCGACGCTGGCCACCAAGGGCAAGACGTACCTGATCAAGGGCGACCTGAAGACCCGTACGGTGACCACGCTGCACACGAACGTGGAGTGTCCGTCCCTCTCCCCCGACGGCACCCGCGTCGCCTTCAAGAAGCGAGTGCCGGGCCTGGCGAAGGACGCCCCCTGGCATCTGTACGTCCTCGACCTGGGGACGATGCGCGAAACCCCGCTCGCGGAGTCCCGCAGCGTCGACGACCAGGCGGTCTGGCGCGACGACCACACGGTGGTCTACGCCCTGCCGGGCGACTACGGCGCGGACCTGTACGCCATCCCGTCCGACGGCACGGGAAAGCCGCGGCGCATCAGCACCGCGGCCGTGTCCCCCGCGTTCGTCCGGCCGTGAAGCGGCCGGCGGACCGGCGGGGTGTCGCGCGGCCTTCCCGCCGCGGAGCCGGGAAGCGCGCCCGGCGGATTGGAGCGCAGCCGGGGCTTGAACGGGGAAGCGAAAGATGTAACAGCTCCTGCCTTCCGGCGAGCACCGCGTGCGCATCCGGCGCGTGCGATTCGCTCTGACGGCCTGGAGACGGCCCAGGGGCGGTGAGACGCCGAGGGGCCAACGGTCCACGACCGTCGGCCCCTCATGTCGTCGTAGCGAGAAACCCGCCCCGACCTGCCCTACAGCACAGGCAGGTTCTTCCGCAGCTCGAAGGCGGTGACCTCGGAGCGGTACTCCTCCCACTCCTGGCGCTTGTTGCGCAGGAAGAAGTCGAAGACGTGCTCACCGAGCGTCTCGGCGACGAGGTCGCTGCGCTCCATCAGGGTCAGCGCCTCGCCGAGGTTCTGCGGGAGCGGCTCGATGCCCATGGCCCGGCGCTCGGCGTCCGACAGCGCCCAGACGTCGTCCTCGGCGCCCGGCGGAAGCTCGTAGCCCTCCTCGACACCCTTGAGGCCGGCGGCGAGCAGCATGGCGTATGCCAGGTAGGGGTTGGCGCCGGAGTCGAGGGAGCGGACCTCGATGCGCGCGGAGCCCGTCTTGCCGGGCTTGTACATCGGGACGCGGACGAGCGCGGAGCGGTTGTTGTGACCCCAGCAGATGTAGGACGGCGCCTCGCCGCCCGCACCGGCCGTGCGCTCGGAGCCGCCCCAGATGCGCTTGTAGGAGTTGACCCACTGGTTGGTGACGGCGGCGATCTCGGCGGCGTGCTTCAGCAGGCCCGCGATGAACGACCGGCCGACCTTCGACAGCTGGTACTCCGCGCCGGACTCGTAGAACGCGTTCCGGTCACCCTCGAAGAGGGAGAGGTGCGTGTGCATGCCGGAGCCCGGGTGCTCGCTGAACGGCTTCGGCATGAAGGTCGCCTGGACCCCCTGCTCCAGCGCGACCTGCTTCATGACCAGGCGGAACGTCATGATGTTGTCGGCCGTGGAGAGCGCGTCGGCGTAGCGCAGGTCGATCTCCTGCTGGCCGGGGGCGCCCTCGTGGTGGGAGAACTCGACCGAGATGCCCATCGACTCCAGCATGGTGATCGCCTGGCGGCGGAAGTCCATGCCGACGTTGTGCGGGGTGTGGTCGAAGTAGCCGGAGTTGTCGGCCGGCGTCGGCCGGGAGCCGTCGGTCGGCTTGTCCTTCAGCAGGAAGAACTCGATCTCCGGGTGGGTGTAGAAGGTGAAGCCCAGGTCGGAGGCGCGGGCGAGGGCGCGCTTCAGCACGTACCGCGGGTCCGCGAAGGACGGCGAGCCGTCCGGCATGAGGATGTCGCAGAACATGCGGGCGGTGCCGGGCGCCTCCGCGCGCCAGGGCAGGACCTGGAAGGTGGACGGATCCGGCTTCGCGATCATGTCGGACTCGTAGACCCGGGCGAAGCCCTCGATCGCGGATCCGTCGAAGCCGATGCCCTCATCGAATGCCTGTTCGAGCTCGGCGGGGGCCACGGCGACGGACTTGAGGAAGCCCAGCACGTCCGTGAACCACAGCCGTACGAACCGGATGTCGCGCTCCTCCAACGTCCGGAGCACGAACTCCTGCTGCTTGTCCATCTTCCGCTTCCCCATCCTTGCTGGTCAGGCCGCCTGTCTCCCGTCCCACGAAAGAGGCGGTCGGGCACCTGAGCATCACACCACAACACCATTTCGTGCGCGTTGCGGACCATGATCGCCTCGGCGACCCGGGCCTGAACGCCTCACGTCCGGCAGATGTACCGCCTCACGTCCGGCAGGCGTACTGCTCTGCCGCCCATCTTGCCTGCTCGGACCGACATCTGTAATGCCCGACCTCCTCCGTCTCCCCCCACACACTAAATTTGCATCTCAGATGCAAGTTTAACTAGCGTGCCGGACAGCCGGACGGCGGGTCACCGCCGTCCCCGAAACCCAAGGAGTCCCGATGCTGTCCGAACAGTCCGCGGCCACCGTCCGCGCCACCCTCCCCGCCGTGGGCGCGGCCATCGGCGAGATCAGCGAGCGCTTCTACGCCGGCCTGTTCGCGGCGCACCCGGACCTCCTGCGCGACCTGTTCAACCGCGGCAACCAGGCGGCGGGCACCCAGCGCCAGGCCCTCGCGGGCTCGATCGCCGCCTTCGCCACCCACCTCGTCGAGCACCCGGAGGACCGCCCGGACGCGATGCTCACCCGCATCGCCCACAAACACGCCTCACTCGGCATCGCGCCCGAGCAGTACGAGGTCGTCCGCGAGCACCTCTTCGCCGCCATCGCCGACGTCCTGGGCGAGGCGGTCACCCCCGAGGTCGCGGCGGCCTGGGACGAGGTCTACTGGCTGATGGCGAACGCCCTGATCGCGATCGAGCGCCGGCTGTACGAGGAGAGCGGGTTCGGCGAGGGCGGCGAGCGCGGTGACGCGTGGCGGGAGTGGGAGGTCGTGGAGCGCGTCCAGGAGACCGCGGACGTCGTCTCGTTCCGCCTGCGCCCGCTCGACGACGCCCCGGTACGGGACTTCCGCGCCGGCCAGTACGTGTCCGTCCGCACCCGACTCGCCGACGGTGCCCGCCAGATACGCCAGTACAGCCTCTGCGGCACGCCGGGTTCGGACGTGCGCCGGATCAGCGTCAAGCGCGTGTCCGGCGGTGCGACGACCCCGGAGGGCGAGGTCTCGAACCACCTCCACGCGCACGTGGAGGTGGGCAGCGTGCTGGAGCTCTCCGAGCCGTACGGCGATCTGGTCCTGGACGACGTCCAGAGCGCCCCGCTGCTCCTGGCCTCGGCCGGCATCGGCGTCACCCCGATCGTCGCGATGCTGGCCCACCTGGCGGCCACCGGCCACGGCACCCCGGTCACCATCGTCCACGCGGACCGCTCCCCCGCGGACCACGCCCTGCGCACGGACCACGAGACGTACGCGGCGAAGCTGCCGGACGCGTCCGTACACCTCTGGTACGAGCGCGAGGCCCCGGAGTACGCCCGGACGGGGCTGGCCGACCTCACGGACGTTCCCGTCGCACCGGGCACGCGCGCGTACCTGTGCGGCCCGCTGCCGTTCATGCGGGCGGTGCGAGCACAACTGATCGAGAAGGGTGTCGCCCCCGCGGACGTGCACTACGAGGTGTTCGGCCCGGACCTGTGGCTGGCGCGGGCCTGAGAAAACCGGACCGCGCGACCGGACCGCAGGAGCGGACCTCAGGGGTGGACGGGCAGTCCGGGCAGCCGACCGGGGTCGTAATGCGCGCGGGCGAAGGCGTCGTCGGCCCGGTGGACGACGTCGGGCCGAGGCGGGCCGGGCCACACGCTCACAAAGTGCTCCTCGACCGACTCGTCCCCCGCGCGCACCTCACCCGCGTCCCGCCCGCGCGCCCGCACCCGAACCCGGTACCACCCCGCTCCGGCGGTGGCGAAGTTCCCGGCGTCCCACAGGTTCACCCTGCGTCGACGCACATGCAGGTCGCCGAGCCACCGTCACGCAGATGCGGGGCGACCGCAGCCTGGCAACCGCGCGTGCGCCACGGGGAGCACCGAGATTCGCTGCACGGCCTGGTTCCAGCCGGCTCCGGCCGGGTGCCGGCCCGGCCACGACCCGGCTCCGGGCCCCGCCCTGGCCCGGCTCTGGGGAGAAGGCCCCGTCAGCACCCTGGCGCGGCCTTCTTCCACGCCGGAGCGGGCCGTCCAGCCGTCCCCGACGGCACCGGGCGAGCCGGACATCTCGCATCAGGGTTGGAAGATCCACTTGATCGCCGAGCGAACGGGGTCGCGGACGGCCGCACCGATCGGACGCGCGCTGGCGCATACTGGTGGCAATGACAAAGCCAGCTGCCCCGAAGCGTTATTTGCCTACCAGCCCCTTCAAGGCCCCGGTCGCGCCGGTTCCCAAGCAGTTCGCCGTGGGTGACCAGGTCACCCATGACATGTACGGCCTCGGCCGCGTGGTCGGCATCGAGGATGGGATCGCGGTGCTTGTGGATTTCGGCTCGGCTCAGGAGCGGATCTTGAGTCCCTACTCCAAGATGAGCAAGCTGTAACACCGCTGTGCCCGGTCACGGCAGACCGGGTCCCCTCATGACTCCGTAACGAATGGGAGACCTCTCATCGACCTGACCTCGCTGTTCTCCGCTCCGGAGGGGGCGCCTCGTGGTGCCGCCACAGCATCGCCTCCTCCGACGACGAACCCCTTCCAAGCCCCGGACTTCGGTGAGGACGAGACGTTCTCGCTCGACGACGCGCAGGCATCCCTCCCGGGCCCGTTCGGGGCTCAGCGCAAGGCGGGCTAGCTCCGACGACGACCGAGCAAGCCTCACAACCGCGCACTCCCCCGGCTCCGCGGCCTCCCCGGGCTCACGGTGCCGGTACGCGGGCATGCCGGTATGCCCGTCCTATGATCAGTGGATGTCTACGGAAGAACCCGAGGTCGTCTGGATCCTGGAGGGATTCGGCAAGGCGGACGACACCTTGCGCGCGGAGCGTCCCATCAGCCGGGAACAGATGCTCCGGTTGCGGGAAGTGATCACGCCGGATGCGGACGACCCCTGGATGATCAACTCCTACCCCGTGCCCGTCGAGACATGGCCCTCGGTGGACGCGATTCTGCGATGCGGGCCACCGGATCCGGAACTTGGCCATCTGATGGGCGCGTACAGGGCCGGTTGAGCCGGACTCAGTACGGGCGCGGGATCTCGTGGTCCTCCAACGCCGTCGCGTAGCGCTCCAGCAGGGCGTCGAGGCCGGCCAGGAGGAGGCCGGCGGCGTCGCGGGCGTCGGTCAGGTCACCGCGGTCGCACGCCTCCACCAGCTCGGCCGCGTCGGTGCGGAGGATGTGCAGGGAGTCGCCCTGCACCAGAACTCCGGGGAGCCGACGACCGGGCAGGCGGACCACGGCGTCGTTGCCGCCGGTGGTGAACAGTTCTGCTTCGATGCGTTCCATGGGGCCATCCAATCCGGCGTGACCGCGAGGTCGCCGTGCGGGGCTGCTGCCCTGGTGGGGTGGCTGTCATCATCGCTGGACGACGGACGGGAAACTACCGGCGGGTTGGACTCTCGAGGAGATCCGCGACGTCTCCGGCGACCTGGAGGCCACGACTCTCGGCGTCGATCGCGTCGTGACGTGGCTGCGCCGGCCTACGGGTGAAGACGAACGGCTCTGCCCCGACATCGTTCTGGGTTTCCATGGACTGTGTCCGGTGAAGGCCGTCAACGACGACGACTGGTACATGGGCAGTCTGAACGACGACGGCAGCGTCGACTGCCGGGCTGCCTACAGCGGTCTCCACGAGGCACTGCGCGGTCTGTAGCCCTCGCGGCAGACGGAGGACAGCACGGCAGGCCGCGGCTGGAAGCGGGGGGCAGTGAGCAGGAGACGTTATGTCGCCAGGGGGGTACCCGGCGGCTACCGGATCTGGGACAACCGGGGGCGCCGGTGGTGGGGGGATCTCTACGACCTGTGCCCGGACGATCTTCTCACCGAGCTCAACGGCCGGGCGGACCCGGAACGGATCACCGCGTTGATGAGGTACTACCGGGCCCGGAAGCGGTAGCGACGACCGCCCACCGCGGCCCCCGACAGCCAGCCCGCAACCCCCGACCGCCGACCGCGGCCCCCGACCGCCCGGCGGCGTCGGTACCGCCGGAATCACGCCGGTCGTCCCGTGATCCCCAGCAGCAGCGGGCCCGTCGGTTCCCTCACGATGTCCGCGACCGTGATCGGGTCCAGGGACGCGAAGAACGCCTCCTGGGCGCGGCGCAGGGCGCCGCGGAGGCGGCAGGCCGAGTTCAGGGGGCAGGGGGTGGCGCCCTCGCAGTCGACGACGTCGCCGTCGCCCTCGAAGGCGCGGACCAGGCCGCCCACCGACGCCGTACGGCCCTTCTCCGTCAGGGCCAGGCCGCCGCCCCTGCCCCGGCGGGCCTCCAGCAGGCCCAGGTGCTGGAGCTCGGCCACGACCTTGGCCGCGTGGGTGTAGGGGACCCCCATCGCGGCCGCCACCTCGCGTGTCGTGGGGGTGGCCTCAGGGGTCTCGTCCGCCTCCGCCACCGCGAGCCTCATGAGGACGCGCAGCGCAAGGTCGGTGGATCGCAACAGCCGCATGGGAGGAAGCGTAGATAATGCGCATCTACGCTTCAAATTATCCCTCCGGCGCCTTCCCCGCCTCGGCTCCTTCCCGGTTTTCGCCGTCTTGACCGTGACCTGCCTACGAGATCCCCGACCCTCCCCATTACGATCGGCTGACCCGTTAGACAGAAGCAGCAGAACACCTCCCGTCCCGCCCCTTTCCCCCAGAAGGACAGGCCTCATGGGTTCCGCCAACAAGACCAGCAGCGCGGCGCGCAAGGCGCGCATAGAGGAGATGCGGCGGGCCGAGCAGGCCCGTGAGCGGCGTAACCGGCTTCTCACGATCACCGGCAGTGTCGTCGCCGTCGCCGCGCTCGTCACCGGTGGCGTGTTCGTCGTGAAGTCGCAGTCCGGCGACGACTCCTCCAGCGCCGCCGACTCCAAGTCCTCGGGGCACTTCGTCACCGGCTCGGACGGGGTCAGGACGTGGAAGGGGACCCTCGGCCGCACCCACGTCGCCAAGACCGTGAAGTACCCGGTCGAGCCCCCCGTCGGCGGTGACCACAACCAGGTGTGGATGAACTGCAACGGCGACGTCTACACCAAGGCCCTCAACAACATGAACGCCGTCCACTCGCTGGAGCACGGCGCGGTCTGGGTGACCTACAACAGCAAGGCGAGCAAGGCCGACATCGCCGCGCTCGCCGCCAAGGTCAAGAAGACGCCCTACACCCTCATGAGCCCGGACGACGCCCAGGCCGACCCGATCATGCTCACCGCGTGGGGACACCAGCGCACGGTGACCAGTGCGAGCGACGCGAACGTGGACAAGTTCTTCGCCAAGTTCGTCCAGGGCGAGCAGACGCCCGAGCCGGGCGCTGCCTGCACGGGTGGTCTGCCGCAGTGAGGTATGCGGGCGTGGCGGTCGCCGTGGCCGGGGTGCTCGTCGCCGCCGGGGCCATCACCTACTCCGTGGCCGAGGACGGTTCGGCGGGCACCGCTCCCCCCGCCGCCGACTCCGCCGACGCCGGGTTCGCCCGGGACATGGCGGTGCACCACCAGCAGGCCGTCGAGATGTCGTACATCGTGCGCGACCGGACGACCGACGCGGACGTACGGCGGCTCGCCTACGACATCGCGCAGACGCAGGCCAACCAGCGCGGCATGCTGCTCGGGTGGCTCGATCTCTGGGGGCTGCCGAAGGTGTCGTCCGACGCGCCCATGACCTGGATGGGCATGGGCGCAATGAGCGACGGCGAGGACGGTGCCCTCATGCCCGGCATGGCCACCAACGCCGAGATGAAGAAGCTCGGCACGCTCAACGGCAAGCAGGCCGAGGTCTTCTACCTCCAGCTGATGACCGACCACCACAAGGGCGGTGTCCACATGGCCGACGGGTGTGTCGACAAGTGCACCGTCGGCGTGGAGAAGCGGCTCGCTCAGGGCATGGTCGAGGCCCAGGAGTCGGAGATCAAGCTCATGGCGGACATGCTGAAGGAGCGGGGTGCCGAAGCCCGGTAGGCCCGGTAGGCCCGGTAATCCCTGGGCCGACCGTGAAACCGTTTGAGGGGACGGCGATTGCGCACGCACGCGTCACGGAGTGCCAAGACCGCTGGCCGGGTGGGGAGTCAGGGGCGCGTGGGGCGTACGACCCCCTCGGGGCCGGCCGCCGCCCGATTGCCGGCCCCGCAGCGCACGGCTGGCAACGCCGCCGTCACACGGGCCATCGCCATTCAGAGGGACGACGACCCGGCCGGCCGTCCCGGGGCGACACCGCCCGCTACGCCGAGCGTCCCGTCGAGCACCCGCAATGGCCGCGGTTCCAGGTCCTGATGCGGCAGGCCGGGTTCGACCGGGACACCCTCGAAGCCGTGCGGCAGCTCCTCATGGAAGGCATTCGGCAGCAGGAGGGGCTGGAGGCCTCGCTCGGTGACGCGCATCCGATCCGGCCCCAGCGGCGTTCCCGGCGCTCCCGGCGCTCAGGGAACGACCGGCAGGGGTATCCGCTGTGCACGACCGCCGACGGGACCGTCCGGGAGGTCTGGCGCGATCTGCTGGTCGACGACGCGCCTTGCCCGCAGCGGGACTTGTGCGTCGCGGCCCTCTACGACCACCTGCTCCGAATGCATGACCCGGGCAACCCGCACTCCGCCCGCGCGCACGACGAGATGCGCGCCCGGCCGAAGACCTGGCATGAGGATCTTCAGCCGGACGTAACACTGCCGAAAGGATCTAAACCCCAAATCGCCTGCGACAGCGATTACTTGGGGGCTTCTTGGGTTTCGCATTCCCCTGGCATGAACGGTTCAGGTCCAGAGTGGCCGAGGCGAGTGATCTACTCGCGTCGAACCACATACAGGGGGTCCTATGAGATCCAACCGCGCCGCGCTGCGCGCCGGAGCGAGCATGGCAGCGACACTGCCCATGATCGCCGGCGCGCTGGCGCTCGGCATACCCGCGGCGCACGCCGCGGACAGCCCCGCCCGTGACACGCTGGCCGGGACCAAGCCCGCGTGGGCCACGACCAAGGCGGACAAGGGCTCGACCCCGGACAGCGCCCAGGTCTCCGCCCGGGTCTACCTCGCGGGACGTGACGCCGCCGGCCTCGCCGCGTACGCGAAGGCCGTGTCCGACCCCGATGCGTCCGCCTACGGCAAGTACCTCTCCGCCGGACAGGCGCAGGCCCGCTTCGGAGCGACCGAGGCGCAGGTGGCCGCGGTCAAGTCATGGCTGACGGCGGCCGGCCTGAAGGTGACGGGCACGACCGAGCACTACGTCTCCGTCAGCGGTGAAGTGGCCGCCGCCGAGAAGGCGTTCGGCACCCAGCTGCACAACTTCGCGAAGAGCGGCAAGACTTACCGCGCGCCCGCGAAGGCGGCCTCGGCGCCCGCGAGCCTCGACGGTGCCGTCCTGACCGTCACCGGTCTGGACAACGCGCCGCACAAGGCCGCCTCGAAGGACCAACTGCCGCCGCCGGACGCCGTGTTCAAGAACGCCGGGCCGTTCTCCTCGTACTACGGCTCCAACACCGCGAGCACCCTCCCGTCGGCGTACGGCAAGAAGATCCCGTACGCCGTCCAGGGGTACACCGGCAAGCAGCTGCGGGCCGCCTACGGTGCCGGGACGTACACCGGCAAGGGCGTGCGCATCGCCATCACCGACGCGTACGCCTCGCCGACCATCGCCTTCGACGCGGCCACCTACGCGAAGGCGCACGGCGACGCGGCCTGGAAGACGGGCCAGCTGACCCAGGTCCTGCCGAAGAACTACACCAAGACCGAGGAGTGCGGGGCGGCCGGCTGGTACGGCGAGGAGACCCTCGACGTCGAGGCCGTGCACGCGGTCGCGCCGGACGCGAACGTCACGTACTTGGGCGCCGCGTCCTGCTACGACGACGATCTGCTCGACTCGCTCAGCAAGGTCGTCGACAACCACCTGGCCGACATCGTCTCCAACTCGTGGGGCGACATCGAGGCCAACCAGACGCCGGACCTCGCGGCCGCCTACGACCAGGTCTTCCAGTTCGGCGCGGTCGAGGGAATCGGTTTCTACTTCTCCTCCGGCGACAACGGCGACGAGGTCGCCAACACCGGCACGAAGCAGGTCGACACCCCGGCCAACTCGGCGTGGGTGACGGCGGTCGGCGGCACCTCGCTGGCCGTCGGCAAGGGCGACAAGTACCTGTGGGAGACCGGCTGGGGCACCGAGAAGGCCTCGCTGTCGGCCGACGGCAAGAGCTGGACGGGCTTCCCGGGCGCGTTCACCTCGGGTGCGGGCGGCGGCACCAGCAAGACCGTCGCCGAGCCGTACTACCAGAAGGGCGTCGTTCCGAACGCGCTGGCCACGGCCAACAGCGCGGCCGGCAACCGTGTCGTCCCGGACATCTCGGCGATCGCCGACCCGAACACCGGCTTCAAGGTCGGCCAGACCCAGACCTTCCCGGACGGGTCGCAGCAGTACAGCGAGTACCGCATCGGCGGCACCTCGCTCGCCGCACCGGTGATCGCGGCCGTGCAGGCGCTGGCCCAGCAGGCGCACGGCGGCAAGGCGATCGGCTTCGCCAACCCGTCGATCTACTCCAAGTTCGGCTCCCGGGTCTACCACGACGTCACGGACAACCCGACGGGTTCCGGGCTCGCGGTCGCGCGCGTCGACTTCGCCAACGGTTACGACGCGGCCGACGGGCTGCTGACCTCCGTCCGCAGCCTCGGCAAGGACAGCTCGCTGTCCGCTGTCAAGGGTTACGACGACGTCACCGGCGTGGGAACGCCCGCAGGCGGTTACGTGGAGTCGTACCGCAAGCACTGAGACAGTGCACGGTGGCGGGTGGCGTGAGGTGGACGACACCTCGCGCCACCCCATCGCGTCGCTTTGACGATTAGACTGGCCCCGTGCCTCAACTTCGTCTCGCTCTGAACCAGATCGACTCGCGCGTCGGCGACCTCGTCGGCAACACCGAAACGATCCTCCGCTGGACCCGGCACTCCGCCGAGCAGGGAGCGCATCTCGTGGCGTTCCCGGAGATGGCGCTGACCGGGTATCCCGTCGAGGACCTCGCCCTGCGCTCCTCCTTCGTCGAGGCCTCCCGCGCGGCCCTGCGCACGCTCGCCGTGCGCCTCGCCGACGAGGGCTTCGGCGATCTGCCGGTGGTCGTCGGTTACCTCGACCGGTCGCAGGACGACCAGCCGAAGTTCGGCCGCCCGGCCGGCTCCCCGCGCAACGCGGCGGCGGTGCTGCACGGCGGCGAGGTGGTCCTGTCCTTCGCCAAGCACCACCTCCCGAACTACGGCGTGTTCGACGAGTTCCGCTACTTCGTGCCGGGCGACACCATGCCGGTGCTGCGTGTGCACGGCGTCGACGTGGCCCTCGCGATCTGCGAGGACCTCTGGCAGGACGGCGGCCGGGTGCCCGCCGCGCGTTCGGCGCAGGCGGGCCTTCTGCTCTCCGTCAACGCCTCCCCCTACGAGCGTGACAAGGACGACACCCGCCTGGAGCTGGTCCGCAAGCGGGCCCAGGAGGCGGGCTGCACCACCGCCTACCTCGCGATGATCGGCGGCCAGGACGAGCTGGTCTTCGACGGCGACTCGATCGTCGTCGACAAGGACGGCGAGGTGATCGCGCGGGCCCCGCAGTTCTCGGAAGGGTGCGTGGTCCTGGACCTCGACCTGCCCGCGGCCGCCGCCGACGCGCCGACGGGCGTCGTCGACGACGGTCTGCGCATCGACCGCGTGGTGCTCTCGCAGGACCCGCTGGCGGCGTACGAGCCGGAGCTGTCCGGCGGGTACGCGGAGCGGCTGGACGACGCCGAGGAGATCTACTCGGCGCTGGTCGTGGGCCTGCGGGCGTACGTCGCGAAGAACGGCTTCACGTCGGTGCTCATCGGGGTGTCGGGCGGTATCGACTCGGCGCTCGTCGCGGCGATCGCGTGCGACGCGGTGGGCGCGCAGAACGTGTACGGCGTGTCGATGCCGTCGAAGTACTCCTCCGAGCACTCCAAGGGCGACGCGGCGGAGCTGGCCCGGCGTACGGGGCTGAACTTCCGTACGGTGCCGATCGAGCCGATGTTCGACGCGTACATGGGTTCGCTGGGCCTGACGGGCCTGGCCGAGGAGAACCTCCAGTCCCGGCTGCGCGGCACGCTCCTGATGGCGATCTCCAACCAGGAGGGCCACATCGTGCTGGCCCCCGGCAACAAGTCGGAGCTGGCGGTGGGTTACTCCACGCTGTACGGCGACTCGGTGGGGGCGTACGGGCCCATCAAGGACGTGTACAAGACGTGGATCTTCCGGCTGGCGGAGTGGCGCAACCGCGCCGCCGCCGAGCGGGGCCAGACCCCGCCGATCCCGGAGAACTCGATCACCAAGCCGCCGAGCGCGGAGCTTCGCCCCGGGCAGGTCGACACGGACTCCCTCCCGGACTATCCCGTCCTGGACGCGATCCTGGAGCTGTACGTCGACCGGGACCAGGGGGCGGACGCGATCGTCGCGGCGGGGTACGACCGTGAGCTGGTCGTGAAGACCCTGCGCATGGTCGACACGGCCGAGTACAAGCGGCGTCAGTACCCGCCGGGTACGAAGATCTCGGCGAAGGGCTTCGGCAAGGACCGCCGCCTGCCCATCACGAACGGCTGGCGCGAGTCGGTCTAACCGGCCCGGCACGGGGGCGGGCATCCCTGGGGGCTCCGCCCCCGGACCCGCAACCTGTGCCCACCACCCGTCTCGGCAGGTGAATGAGGCACCGGTCAGGACCACTCAGCCCGTCCGGCGTGCGAGAAGGAGGCCCCTTTCGGGCCGAAGCGGGGGGCTCGGGGGGCAGCCCCCAGGGACGGGGCGGGAAGGGCAAGGGCGGCGGGGGCGAACCCGACACGGCGCCCGCCCCGCTGCCCCTCAGTGCTGCAACGCCTCCTCCGGCTCCCGCACCACCCCGCCCGTCGCGACAACCCGCTCGCGACCGCCGTGGGCCTGCGGAACCCGCCGCGCATCCACCACGTACGCCACCCCCGCCACCGCCAGCCCCAGCACCGCCAGCGCCGCGCCCGCGACCGCCGGAGACGTGACGCCGAAGCCGGCCGCCAAGGCCAGGCCGCCGATCCACGCGCCGCCCGCGTTCGCCAGGTTGAACGCCGCCTGGTTGGCGGAGGAGGCCAGCGACGGGCCGGCCGCCGCCTTCTCCATCACCATCAGGTTCAGCGGGGAACCCGTCACGAACGCCGCCACGCCCAGCAGGACCACGGCCAGCCCCCCGCCCCACGCCGTCGTCATCAGCAGCGGGAAGAAGGCCAGTACGACCGCCAGTGACGTCAGGCCGGCGAACAGCGTGCCCCGCATCGCGTGGTCGGCGAGGCGGCCGCCCACCAGGTTGCCGGCCGTCGCGCCGACGCCGAACAGCGCCAGCAGCAGCGTCACGCTGGAGTCGGCGTACCCGGCGGAGTCCGTCAGCATCGGCGTGATGTAGCTGTACGCGGAGAACAGGGCGCCGAAGCCCGCCACGGTCGTACCGAGCGCCAGCCAGACCGGGAGCGACTTCAGGGCCGCCAGCTCGCGGCGCAGGCCGATGGCGGGCGCGTGGCTGTGGTCGTGCGGGATCAGCAGGGCCAGGGAGGCGATCGCCGCCAGACCGATCACGCTGACGCCGAGGAAGGTCGCGCGCCAGCCGAGGTGCTGGCCCATGAGGGTGGCCACGGGGACGCCCACGATGTTGGCCACGGTCAGGCCGAGGAACATCAGCGACACCGAGCGGGCCTTGCGCTCGGGCGCGACCAGGTTCGTGGCCACCACGGCGCCCACGCCGAAGAAGGCGCCGTGCGGAAGTCCGCTGAGGAAGCGGGCGGCCAGGAGCGAGTCGTAGCCGGGGGCGAAGGCCGAGAGGGCGTTGCCCGCGACGAACAGTCCCATCAGGGAGATCAGGACGGTCCGGCGGGGCGCCCGGGCCGTCACCGCGGCCAGCAGGGGCGCGCCGATGACGACGCCGAGCGCGTACGCCGAGACCAGGTGTCCGGCCGTCGGGATCGAGACGTGCAGGTCGGCCGCGACGTCGGGCAGCAGGCCCATCATCACGAACTCGGTGGTGCCGATGCCGAAGGCACCCACGGCCAGGGCGAGCAGGGCCAGGGGCATGGAGGACTTGCCTTTCAGGGAGAGCGGGTTCCGTTCATCATACGGTTCGTATGTTCACTGGCGGAACAAACTCTTCCCGGCCCGGTATTCCAGCGGATGACCCGCTGGTTACGGTGTGGTGACCTTCACACGCGCGGCCACCGGGAGGTGGTCGCTGCCCGTCCGGGGCAGGGTCCAGGACGTGAGCGGGTCCACGCCCTTCACCATGATCTGGTCGATCCGCGCCATCGGGAACGACGCGGGCCAGCTGAAGCCGAAGCCGCTGCCCGCCGCGCCCTGTGTGGAGCGCATCTGGGAGGTCACCGCGTTGAGCGAGCGGTCGTTCATGGTGCCGTTGAGGTCGCCGAGCAGGATCACCCGGGTCAGTGTCTCGTCGGCGATCGCCTCGCCCAGCGCGTCCGCGCTCTTGTCGCGCTGCCGGGCGGTGAACCCCGCCTGGAGCTTCACCCGCACCGAGGGAAGGTGGGCGACGTAGACGGCGACCTGCCCCTGCGGCGTCGCGACCGTCGCCCGCATCGCGCGCGTCCAGCCCAGCTTGATGTCGACGGGCTTCACGGCGCTCAGCGGGTACCTGCTCCACAGGCCGACCGTGCCCTGCACCGAGTGGTACTTGTACGTCGCCGCCAGCGCCTTCTCGTACACCGGCACCGCCGAGGCGGTCAGCTCCTCCAGCGCCAGCACGTCCGCCTCGGACTCGGCCACGTCACGGGCGGTCCCGGAGGGGTCGGGGTTGTCGGCGTTGACGTTGTGGGTGGCGACGGTGAGGTCACCGCCGCTGCCGGTCTTGTCGCCGAGCAGCCCGCCGAAGAGGTTCAGCCAGACCACGGCCGGAAGGACGACGGCGATCAGCGCGGTCGCCGACTTGCGCACCAGCGCCAGCACCAGCAGCACCGGTACGAACACGCCGATCCAGGGCAGGAAGGTCTCCGTGAGGCTGCCGAGGTTGCCGTAGCGGTTGGGGATGCGCGAGTGCACCAGCATGACCAGGGAGAACGCCAGCGCGAACCCGGTGAGGACCAGGCCCCGGCGCCAGATGCGCGGATCGCCGCGCCATCCCCCGAGGGCCCGCTCGAGCAGAGTGCCGATCAGGCGCCGAAGCCGGGCTCCCCGAGGCTCGGGTCCCGAGCCGCCGTTGTCGTCCGTCTCCGTCATGTACGCCTGCTGCGCCATACCGTCGCCTCACTGCCTGCCGTGCACACCGTCCGTCCCCCGGGTACGACCCTAGGGGATGATCGGGTTTGTTCTCGCCGTCCCGTGACGGCCGTACGGGCACAAGGACGAACGGGGCGGTCCCACGGGTTCCGACCCCGGGGCGCACGGACCGGTCTGTGACGAAACGTGCACATTGGGGTTAGGCAGCCGGGTAGCTGACGGGGCGTAGGCCGGCCAGCAGCGTGTCCACGATGCGCTCCGGGAGGTCCTCGGGGAGTTCGGCGTCGGGGCGCAGGACGGCGCGGACGAGCATGGGGCCGACGACGATGTCGTTCACCAGTTCCACGTCCAGGTCGGCGCGGAGTTCACCGTTCTCCTGGCCCCGGCGCAGGACTTCGATGCCCATCCTGCGCCGGGGTGCTATGACCGAGTTGTGGTACGCCGCCCAGATCTTCGGGCTGCTCTTCATCTGGGCGTGGACGTTGTACAGGATCGCCGAGGACCGGTTGGCGAGGCCCCGTTGGCGCAGCCCCTCCAGCAGCACGATCAGGTCGTCGCGCAGGGAGGTGCCCGGGAGCGCTTCGGAGTCCTCTGGTTCGGCGGCCCGCAGGACGTCGACGAAGAGTTCCTCCTTGCCGCTCCAGCGACGGTAGATGGTGGCCTTGCCGACACCGGCGGTACGGGCGATGCGCTCGATGGAGATCTCGGCGAGTGGGACGCCCTCCTCCAGCAGCTTCATCGTCCCCTCGATGATGGCCCGTTCCACGGCCTCGCTCCGGGGCCGCCCCCGGGCGGGCTGCTCCGCGGTTCCGCTGTCGGTCCCGCTGTCGGCGAGGGTCACGTCCACTGGTCCTTTCCTGATCCTTTCGTCGTACCGGGAAATTGTCACCCGCCTACGACTTCGCCCGGACCAACTCCCCTTCCTCCGTGTCCTCCTGCGCGGGCTTCGGCCTGCCCGGCAGGAACACGGCCACCACGACCGCGCCCGCGAGGGCCACCCCGGCGCCGCACAGGGCGGTGACGTGCATGGCGTGCAGGAAGGCGTCGTTGGCGGGAGCGACCAGCACCTTGCCCTGGTCGCCGAGCTTCGCGGCGACCCCGAGCGTCGCCTCGATGGACTCGCCCGCCGTGTCGCGCAGACCGGCCGGCAGCGCGCCGAGACGGCCCTCGATGCCGTCGCGGTACGAGGTCGACAGCACGGAGCCGAGGACGGCGATACCGAGCGCGCCGCCCACCTGCCGGAAGGTGTTGCTCAGCGCGGAGGCGGAGCCGGCCTTCTCGCGGGGCAGGGCCTGCATGATGACGACGCTGGTCGGGGTCATGATGTGGGCCATTCCGGCGCCCATGCAGAAGAAGACGACCTCCAGGAGCCAGATCGGGGTGTCGGCGTCCAGCGTGGCGAACGCGACCAGCGTCGCCGCGAGGACGAGCATCGCCGCCGTCGTCGTGGCCCTGATCCCTATGCGGTCCACGACCAGCCGGGCGCGCGGCGCGAAGATCAGCTGGGCGGCGGCCAGCGGCAGCATCAACAGGCCCGTCTTCAGCGGCGAGTAGCCGCGCACGCTCTGGGTGTAGAAGACCGAGAAGAAGGTCACGCCCATCAGCGCGAAGAAGACCAGCGCGATGACGGCGATCGCGGCGGAGAACACCTTGTTCTTGAAGTAGCTGACGTCGATGGACGGATGGTCGCTGCGCTTCTCGAACACCACGAAGGCGGCCAGGACGACGAGACCGGCCCCTATGGTCGCCAGCACGGTCGGGTCCGTGAAGTCGGCCAGTTCGCCGCCCTTGATGATGCCGTAGACGAGCAGCACGAGGCCGACGACCGACAGGACGACGCCGACGGGGTCGACACGGCCGGGGCTCGGGTCGCGGGACTCGGGCACCAGCCACAGCATCAGCCCGAACGCGAGCAGCACGATCGGCACGTTGATGAGGAAGACCGAGCCCCACCAGAAATGGTCGAGGAGAAGACCGCCGGTGATGGGGCCGATGGCGATGGCGAGTCCGACGCCGCCCGCCCAGATGCCGATCGCCTTGGGCTGCTCCTCGCGCTCGAAGACGTTCATCAGGACGGCGAGGGTGGCGGGCATCACGAAGGCGGCGCCGAGGGCCATCAGCGCGCGGAAGGCGATGAGCTGGGCGGGCGAGCCGGACTCCGCGGCGAGCGCGGAGCCGATACCGAAGACGGCGAGCCCGCCGAGCAGGACCTTCTTGCGGCCGATCCGGTCGCCGAGGAGCCCGGCGGAGAACAGCAGTCCCGCGAAGACGAGCGTGTAGGCGTTGATCGCCCACTCCAGCTCGCTCTGGGTGGCGCCGAGCCCGGTCGGGGCGGGCGTCGAGATCGTCTTGATCGCGACGTTCAGGATCGAGTTGTCGAGCACCACGATCAGCAGGCTCAGCATCAGGACGCCGAGGATCGCCCAGCGAAGCCGGTGCACCGCTTCCGGTATACGCGGCGCGCTGGGGACGGCAGGAGTAGTCATGCCGTCGAGCCTAGAACACTTTCGATACGAGACCGTCTCGTATCGATTTTCTTACCGTGTTTCTTACTGAGGCCTTACCCACAAGGGGCGCTCTGGCCCTCCCTGGCACGAGGTGCCACCATGGGAGGCGGTCCGGGGACGCCGTGAGGGCGCCTCGAGATGACGTAAGGAGCCGTTGCAATGACGCAGCTTTCGGCTGCCCAGCCTGCACAGCAGAAGACCTCCGACGGCAGCAAGGCGCTGTACGGGGGCAAGGGCACACGCCGTATCACCGTCCGCGACATCGCCCTCGCCAAGGAGCGCGGCGAGAAGTGGCCCATGCTCACCGCCTACGACGCGATGACCGCGTCCGTCTTCGACGAGGCCGGGATCCCCGTGATGCTGGTGGGCGACTCGGCGGGCAACTGCCACCTGGGGTACGAGACGACCGTGCCCGTCACCCTCGACGAGATGACCATGCTGTCGGCCGCGGTCGTACGCGGCACGCAGCGCGCCCTGATCGTGGGCGACCTGCCCTTCGGCTCCTACCAGGAGGGCCCGGTGCAGGCGCTGCGCTCGGCGACCCGCCTGGTGAAGGAGGCCGGGGTCGGGGCCGTGAAGCTGGAGGGCGGCGAGCGCTCGCACCGGCAGATCGAGCTGCTGGTGGAGTCCGGCATCCCGGTCATGGCGCACATCGGCCTGACCCCGCAGTCCGTGAACGCGATGGGTTACCGCGTGCAGGGACGCGGCGAGGAGGCCGCCCAGCAGCTGCTGCGGGACGCGAAGGCCGTGCAGGACGCGGGCGCGTTCGCGGTGGTCCTGGAGCTGGTTCCGGCGGAGCTGGCGGCCGAGGTCACGCGGGTGCTGCACATCCCGACGGTCGGCATCGGCGCCGGCCCGGAGACGGACGCGCAGGTGCTGGTGTGGACCGACATGCTGGGGCTGACCGGCGGGCGGGTCCCGAAGTTCGTGAAGCAGTACGCCAACCTGCGTGAGGTCATGGGCGACGCGGCGAAGGCGTTCGCGGAGGACGTCGTCGGCGGGACGTTCCCGCAGGAGGAGCACAGCGTCCACTGAACGGTGCGCTGCCGCTGAGCCCTGCCCCCGGGCCACCGCCGCACCACCGACCGCCCGCCGATCTTCCCCCGTCGGCGGGCGGTCCTGTGCTCGGGGCCCTGCCCCCCGACCGGTGCTGTCGGTCGTCTGTCGGTGGTTTGTCGGTGGTTTGTCGGTGGGGGCTGGCACCGTTCCTGGCATGACGCGAATCGACAAGAACCCCAGTGGCGCGGAAAGCGCTGTGACCGTTCGGGGGTTGGTCAAGCACTACGGCGAGACCAAGGCACTGGACGGCGTCGACCTTGATGTACGCGAGGGAACCGTCATGGGGGTGCTCGGGCCGAACGGCGCCGGGAAGACCACCCTCGTACGGATCCTGTCCACCCTGCTCGCTCCCGACAGCGGGCGCGCCACCGTCGTCGGCTACGACGTCGTACGCCAGCCCCGGCAGCTGCGCCGGGTGATCGGGCTCACCGGGCAGTACGCCTCCGTGGACGAGAAGCTCCCCGGCTGGGAGAACCTCTACATGATCGGGCGGCTGCTCGACCTGTCCCGCAAGGAGGCGCGGGCCCGTGCCGACGAGCTGCTGGAGCGGTTCTCGCTGACGGACGCGGCCAGGCGGCCCGCCGGGACGTACTCCGGCGGCATGCGGCGGCGGCTCGACCTCGCCGCGTCGATGATCGGCCGGCCGCAGGTGCTGTTCCTCGACGAGCCGACCACCGGCCTCGACCCGCGCACCCGCAACGAGGTGTGGGACGAGGTCAAGGCGATGGTCGGGGACGGGGTCACCGTGCTGCTGACCACCCAGTACATGGAGGAGGCCGAGCAGCTCGCCTCCGAGCTGACCGTCGTCGACCGGGGCAAGGTCATCGCGGGCGGCGGCATCGAGGAGCTGAAGGCCCGAGTCGGCGGCCGGACGCTGCGGATACGGCCCGCCGACCCGCTGGAGCTGCGGCCGTTGGCAAGCTGGCTCGACGAGCTCGGCATCACCGGGCTCGCCACCACCGTCGTGGACGCGGAGCGCGGCTCGGTGCAGGTGCCGGTGCTCAGCGACGAGCAGCTCACCGCCGTGATCGGCGCGGTCAGCGCGCGCGGCATCACACTCACCTCCCTCACCACCGAACTGCCCAGCCTGGACGAGGTGTTCCTGTCCCTCACCGGCCACCGTGCCAGTGCCCCGCAGGACACCGTGCCCGCCGACGCCCGCGAGGAGGTCGCCGTATGAGCGCCGCCGTCACCACCATCGACCGCGGCACGGACGCCGACGCGCGCATCCCGCTGCGCAGCCATCTCCGGCACACCGGCGCATTGATCCGCCGCAACCTGCTGTGGATCCGGCAGGACCCGGAGTCGATGTTCGACGCCATCCTGTTCCCGGTGATCTTCACGCTGCTGTTCGTGTACGTCTTCGGCGGCTCCATCGGGCAGTCCATGGGCGGCGGGCAGGACGAGTACATCCAGTACGTCGTGCCCGGGCTGCTGGCCATGATGGGGATGAACATGGCCCAGGGCGTGGGCACCGGCTTCAACCAGGACTTCAACACCGGGGTCATGGACCGGTTCCGGTCCCTGCCGATCGGGCGCGGTTCGGTGCTGTTCGCCAAGATCGCGGTCGAGCTGATGCGGATGCTGCTCGCGGCCACCGTCCAACTGGTCGTCGCCGTGCTCGTGGGCTTCGACATCACCAACTGGCCCGGGTTGTTCGGCGCGGTGGGACTGGCGACGGTGTTCGGCTCGGCGCTGATGTGGGTGTTCCTCACGCTCGGCGTGGTCATGAAGAGCGCGCAGTCCGTGCAGGCGATGGGCTTCCTGGTGCTGATGCCGCTCCAGTTCGGCTCGTCCATCTTCGCGCCGACCCGGTCCATGCCGGGCTGGCTGCAGAACTTCACCGACTACAACCCGCTGTCCTCGCTCGCGGACGCGGCGCGCGGACTGATGGTGGGCGGCCCGGTCGCGCACGGGCTGTGGGTGACGCTGGCCTGGTCGGCGGGTCTCACGGCGGTGATGGCACCGATCGCGATCCACAAGTTCCGCACCAAGAACTGACGAACCGAAGAACCGAAGGGCACAACGACCGGCCGACCGCCGGTCACACCAGGGCGGTGGCCTCCTCGTAGGAGAGGCCGCCGCCCTCGGCGTACGCGGCCTCGAAGTCCGGGTCTCCGAGCACGGCACGGGTCCGGGCCATGGCCAGCTCGCGCGCCTCGCGTTCCCAGCGCGGGGGTACGTGGGCCGGCGGCAGCAGGGCGTCGCCGGCGCCCAGACAGCGGGCGGCGGCAGCGGCGCGGCTGCCGCCGTCCACGCTGCTGAGAGCGGTCGCGGCGACGGACAGGTAGACGGAGCGCATCTGCGGGGCGATGGCCACGGACAGCGGGTCCGTGGCCCGCGCGAGGGCACCGCGGATGTCGGTCAGGGCCTGCGCGTACCGGCCGTCGACCGCGTTCAGCCAGGCCTCCGCGCCCAGCAGGAAGGCGTCGAAGACGGCGAAGGGCCCGAAGTCGAACCCCTCGCGCAGCACCCGGAGTTGCTCGCGGGCCTCGGTGCGGCGACCGGTGACGCCGAGCCAGCCGGCGAGGAAGAGACGGGCCGCGGGGATGGCCTCGTTGCCGACGTGCTCGGGGCCGTCGATCACCTCGCGCAGCAACCGCTCGCCCCGCTCCTCGTCCCCCGCCTCCAGCAGCACGCTGCCCAGCCGGGCGCCGAGGACCGCCAACTGGGCTCGGGCGCCGAGCCGTTCGGCGTGTTTCATGGCGTCCTCGTAGTCGGCGGCGGCCCTGCGGTAGGCGCCCAGCCGCTCGTGGGCCTCGGCGCGCGCGGAGAGTGCCTCGGCGGTGCCCCAGGCGTCGCCCAGGCGCCGGAAGATCTCCAGCGCCTCGTCGGCGTCACGGAAGGCGTTCTCGGCCGAGTCGGAGCGGTTGGCGAGGATGTTGGCGCGCATCTGCAGACAGAAGGCGAGCTCCCACTCGTAGCCGGGCGTGCGGCTGCAGGTGTCGACGCCGCCGTCGAGCATGGCCTGGATGCGTTCCATGTCTCCGGTCATCAGCACGGCGAAGAACCAGAGCACGCCGGGCACCCGGCAGGTCTGCGGGAGGCCGGGCTCGTAGGCGTCGGCGATCAGGCGCAGCCTGGCTTGCGCGGCCGGGGTCCGCCAGGCCTCCAACTCGGTGTCCATGCAGGCGAGGTGAGCCAGGTGGACACCGCGCCGGGCCTCCGTGAGGATCTCGCCGGTCATGGGCGGCGGGGTGTCGGTGCAGGACGTCCACACCGGGGCGGCCCGGAGCAGGGGTTCGGCGAAGGGGTCGGGGCCGAGGGCCATGACCTCGCTGCACCAGATGCGGGCCTCGATACGCAGGTCGCGCATCTGCCAGTACCAGGCGAGGGACAGGGTCAGACTGAGCGCCTCCTGCTCGTCCCGTGCGGCGACGGCGCGGCGCAGCGCGGTGCGCAGGTTGTCGTACTCCAGTTGGAAGCGGTCGACGGCGGCGCGCTGATCGAGGCCGCGCAGCAACGGCTCGGTGGTGCGGGCGAGTTCGCGGTAGTACGTCAGATGCGCGCGCTCGGCGGCGGCCCGCCGGCCCGACTCCTCCAGCCGCTCGGCCGCGTACTCGGCGACGGTCTCCAGGAGCCGGTAGCGCATGTCGCCGCCGGGGGCGGGGGCGGCGACGACGACGAGCGACTTGTCGACGAGGGACGCGAGGGAGTCGAGCGGGTCGCGCGTGGCGGGGCCGCACACCGCCTCGACGGCGGCGAGGTCGCAGTCGCGGGCGAAGACCGACAGCCGGGCCAGCACGTCGCGTTCGTCCTCGTCGAGCAGGTCCCAGGACCAGTCGACGACGGCCCGCAGGGTCTGCTGGCGGGGCAGGACGGTACGGCTTCCGGAGGTGAGGAGCCGGAAGCGGTCGTCGAGCCGGTCGGCGATCTGACGGGGCGTCAACATCCGCAGCCGGGCGGCGGCGAGCTCGATGGCGAGGGGCAGACCGTCGAGGCGACGGCAGATCTCGGCGCAGGCCGCCGCGGTCTCGTCGTCGGCGTCGGTGCGGAATCCGGGGCGGGCCGCCGCGCCCCGGTCGGCGAGCAGCCGCAGTGCGACCGGCTCCGGCAGCGGGTCCAGCGGGCGCAGCACCTCCCCGGGCACGCCGAGAGGCTCACGGCTGGTGGCCAGCACCGTCACCTCCGGGCAGCGCGCCAGCAGCTCCTCGACGAGCCGGGCGGCGGCCTCGACCACGTGCTCGCAGTTGTCGAGGACGATCAGCATGCGCCGTCGGGCGCAGTGCTCGACGAGACGCTCCACGGGGTCGTCGTGACGCTCGGAGACGGCCCGCAGCTCCTCGGCGCCGGCGCCGTACAGCACGGTCTCGCGGGCCCCCACGGCGGTGAGGACGGCCTGCGGCACGGCGTCGGGGTCGGCGACGGGCGCGAGCTCGGCCAGCCAGACGCCGTCGCCTGCCGCGTCCCGGACGGCCTCGGCGGCCTCCTGCGACAGCCGCGTCTTGCCGGCCCCGCCGGGCCCGAGCAACGTGACGAGCCGCGCGTTCGCGAGATCCCTCCGGATGGCCGCGATGTCGTCCTCCCGGCCGACGAAGGAGGTGAGGCGGGCGCGGAGATTGCCGGGGAGCGGGCCCGGCGCGCCGGGGGTTCCGGACCCCACCAAAGGGGACGGCTCCCTCGGGCCCCCCAGGCCGTCCGGGCCCCACAGGTCTCCCGGGTTGAGCAACTCCGCGTGCAGGCCGCGCAGTTCGGGGCCGGGATCGGCACCGAGGCGGTCTGCCAGCAGTCGGCGGACGTCGTCGTACGCGGCCAGTGCCTGGGCGGTACGGCCCGCTTCGCGCATCGCGCGCAGGCGCAGGGCCTGGAGAGGCTCGTCCAGCGGGTGGGCGTCGCACAGGGCGGTGAGTTCGGGCAGCGACCGCTCGGCGTGACCGAGGGCTATCGCGGCGGTGTGCCGGGCGCGCACCGCGTCGAGGCGGCGGGACTCCCAGCGGGCCGCCTCGGCGGCGCGGTCGGGCAGGTCGGCGAGGGCCGGGCCGTGCCACAGGGCGAGGGCGTCGTCGAGAAGGACGGCCGCCTTGGCGGGGTCGCCGTCGGTGAGGGCGCGGGCGCCGTCGGCGGTCAGCCGTTCGAAACGGTGCAGGTCGACGTCGTCGGGGCCGGCCGCCAGCCGGTAGCCGCCCTCGGCGGAGTCGATCGCGCCCGCCCCGAGGGTCCGGCGCAGCCGCCCGACCAGCGCCTGCAACGCGCCCGGCGCGTCGGCGGGCGGGTCCCCGGCCCATACCTCCTCCGTCAGCAGCCCCGCGGGAACGCTCCGCCCGGCCCGCAGCGCCAGCACGGTGAGCAGGGCACGCAGCCGCGCCCCGCCGACGACGACGGGGGTACCGTCCGGACGAAGTGCCTGGGTGGTGCCGAGGATGCGATAGCGCACGGGGTCCATTCTCTCCGGTGGGATCGGGGGCGGTCACGGGTTCGGGCGGTGTGGCGTGAGCGGTCGGGCCGCCCTCCTGGGAACCGCCGGCCGGCCGCGACACGTTTTCCCAGCACGTCCGCGCCGGGTACGGTCGGGCAGTTCCACACGTGCGTACGAACTCAGGGGGCACCATGACCACCGCCACCAGCCGCCACAGCGAGCGGCGGATCAGTCCCGTCTTCGTCGGGATCCTGGCCGTGACGGCAGTCACCGGCTGGGCGACCTGGACGGGGTTCGCCGAGCAGCCGGGCGTGGCGGTGTTCCTGTTCGTGACGGCGGCCTGGATCGTGTCCCTGTGCCTGCACGAGTACGCACACGCGCGTACCGCCCTGCACAGCGGTGACATCTCGGTCGGGGCGAAGGGATATCTCACGCTCAACCCCCTGAAGTACACGCACGCCCTGCTCAGCATCGTGCTGCCGGTGCTGTTCGTGATCATGGGCGGGATCGGTCTGCCCGGTGGTGCGGTCTTCATCGAGCGCGGGCGGATCCGGGGCCGCTGGCGGCACAGTCTGATCTCGGCGGCCGGTCCGCTGACGAACGTGCTGTTCGCGGTGGTGTGCACGGCGCCGTTCTGGCTGGACGCGCTGGACGGCGTGCCGGGCGAGTTCCGGTACGCGCTCGCGTTCCTCGCGATGCTCCAGGTGACGGCCGCGATCCTCAACTTCCTGCCGGTGCCGGGTCTGGACGGCTACGGGGTCATCGAGCCCTGGCTGTCGTACGGCGTCAAGCGGCAGGTGGAGCCGTTCGCGCCGTTCGGTCTGCTGTTCGTGTTCGCGCTGCTGTGGGTGCCGTCGGTCAACGGCGTCTTCTTCGACATGGTCGACGCGGTGCTGCGCGGTCTCGGCATCGGCGACTTCGAGACGTACTGCGGTCAGGCGCTGTACCGCTTCTGGGAGGGCACGAACGAGGTCTGCTCGGTCAGCCGGTGACGTCGGCCCCCGCGGCCTTGCGGAGCTTTTCCCGCTTCACGTAGTACCAGGTCATGTTGGACGACAGGCCCGCGAGCAGCACCCACACGACGCCCAGGAGGCTCCCCTGGGCGAAGGAGACGACCGCCGCGACCACGGCGAGGACGCAGACGACGAGGGTGTAGAGGGCGAGGCGGGGCATGGGTCCGGTTCTCCTGTCGGGGGGACACTGCTGGGCTGCTCCGACCAGTGTCCCCCATGCGCTCACACGTCCGTGACGCGCAGCCCCGCGTGGGCCTTGTAGCGGCGGTTGACCGAGATCAGGTTGGCGACCAGGGACTCCACCTGGTGGGCGTTGCGCAGCCGCCCGGCGAAGACGCCGCGCATCCCGGGGATGCGGCCGGCCAGCGCCTGCACGATCTCGACGTCGGCCCGCTCCTCGCCCAGCACCATCACGTCGGTGTCGATCTCGTCGATCTCCGGGTCCTGGAGGAGGACCGCCGAGAGGTGGTGGAAGGCGGCGGCGACCCGGGAGTCCGGCAGCAGGGCGGCGGCCTGCTCGGCGGCGCTGCCCTCCTCCGGCTTCAGCGCGTAGGCGCCCTTCTTGTCGAAGCCGAGCGGGTTGACGCAGTCGACGACGAGCTTTCCGGCCAGCTCCTCGCGCAGCGACTCGAGGGTCTTGCCGTGGCCGTCCCACGGTACGGCGACGATCACGATGTCGCTGCGGCGCGCGGCCTCGGCGTTGTCGGCGCCCTCGACGCCGTGCCCGAGCTCCTCGGCGGCCGCCTGGGCTCGGTCGGCGGCACGCGAGCCGATGATCACCTTCTGGCCGGCCCTGGCGAGCCGGTAGGCGAGGCCCTTGCCCTGCGGGCCGGTCCCGCCGAGCACGCCGACGACCAGTCCGGAGACGTCGGGGAGGTCCCACGGGTCCTTGGCGGGGGCCTTCGCCGGGGCGCCCGCGGCGGCGGTGTGTGCACTGTCGGTAGAGGTCATGGGCCGACTTTACGTGGGCATGGTGGGCGCCCTTTCGCCGCGCCGGGTGAATGAACGGCGAACCGTCAGTCCCCGGTGGCCGATTGGGGCAGGATGCGGCCGCATGGACGCCGTACGGGTCGCGCTGCTGCGTGAGGTGCTCGCCGGGACCGAGTGGCTGGGGGCCGCCCGGAGGTTCGGCGCGGTGCTGCGGGGGTCGGTGGTGTCGCACGGGGGCGGGCTGCTGCTGGTGGGGACGGCGGCCTACGAACCCTGGCATCTCGCGGCGCATCTGGTGGACGAGGCGGCGTGGTCCGGTACGCCGGAACTGGCGCCCACGCTCGTACGGCATCACGCGCGCCCTTCCGACCCCGCGCACCTCGCGGTGGGCCTGGGCCGGATCGAGGCGGCCCGGCGGGGCGAGACGCTGCTGGTGGCATCGCCGTCGGGGGACGCACCGCTGCTGCAACGCGTGTCGGACGCCCGCCGGGCCGGCGTCACCGTCCTCGCCCTCGGCCCCGGCGAGGGGGACCTGACGGCCCTGGCCCACGAGACGCTGCCCGTACCGGACGGCTCCGAGCTGGACCTCGACACCGTGCAGCACCTGGTGAGCGCGGCCGCCGGCGAGACGTTGCCGCCGGCAAGGACGCGCCGACGTTTCGGTGACCGGCTCTCTCACCTCGCCGAGCGTCTGACGGCCCCGCCCCCTCCCCCTTGGTGACCTTCCCAGCCACCCACCTGCGCGCCGACAGCGCCGGGTGGCTGGTTGCCTCGGTGGGGTCGAAAAGCAGTTGCCGCTCTCTTCGGTGGCCGCCGACCACGGCCCCTCGTGACCGACGACGCCTTTGCCGCCTCCGCTCCCCCTCCCTCCGGTTTTCGCGCGCTTCTTCCCGACCTCGCCCCCTGGCGGGCCTCGCGGGACTTCCGGCGGCTCTGGGTGTCGGGGACCGTGTCCAACTTCGGGAGCTTCCTCACCTTCGTCGCGCTGCCGGTGCAGTTGAAGGAGCTGACGGGGTCGGCCGCGGCCGTCGGGGCGATCGGGGCCGTGGAGCTGCTGCCGCTCGTGGTGTTCGGGCTGTACGGCGGGGCGCTCGCGGACGCGTGGGACAAGCGCAAGCTGATCGTGTGGACGGAGGCCGGGCAGGGGCTGCTCAGCGCGGTGCTGCTGGTCAACGCGCCGCTGCCGGGTCCCGCCGTGTGGCCGCTGCATCTCGTCGCCGCGCTCTCCTCCGCCCTGGTCTCCGTCCAACGGCCCGCGCTGGACTCGCTGTGGCCGCGGATCGTCGCCCACGAGCACCTGCCGGCGGCGGCCTCGCTGAACTCCCTGCGGTGGACCGTGGGCGGGGTCGCCGGACCGGCCCTCGCCGGCCTCGTCGTCGCGTACGCGGGTCTCGGCTGGGCCTACGGGGCCGATCTCCTCACCTTCGTCGTCTCCGTGGCCCTCGTCGTGCGGATCGCCGCCTCGCCCGCCGCGCACGAGGCCGCGAAGCCCTCGCTCAAGGCCATCGCCGAGGGCGCCCGGTACGCGTGGGGCCGCAAGGAGCTCCTCGGCACCTACGCCGTCGACCTCGCCGCGATGTTTCTCGCCATGCCGCTCGCCGTGCTGCCGTTCCTCGCGGACGAGCTGGACGCCGAGTGGTCGCTGGGCCATGGGGGTCCCCCCATGCCCTTAAGGCTATGGGGGAGTACGCGTCGGTTCCGGCGGGGGCGATGCTCGTGAGCCTCACCAGCGGCTGGACCTCGCGGGTGCACCGGCACGGACGGATGGTGGTGCTGTCGGCCGCGCTGTGGGGCCTGGCCGTCGCGGGCGCGGGGCTCGTGGGCAACGTATGGCTGGTGCTGCTGTTCCTGACCCTGGCCGGCGGCTTCGACATGGTCAGCGGGATCTTCCGCGGGGTGATGTGGAACCAGACGATCCCGGACGAGCTGCGCGGGCGGCTCGCCGGGATCGAGTTGCTGTCCTACTCGGTGGGGCCGACGGTCGGCCAGGTGCGCAGCGGCGGCTTCGCGGCCTGGCTGGGGGTGCGGACGTCCGTCTGGTCGGGCGGGGTGCTGTGCGTCGGCGCGGTGGGACTGCTCGCGCTGTGCCTGCCGGGGCTGATGACGTACGACGTCCGCACGAACGTGCACGCGGCGCGGCTGCGTCGACAGCGGACAGCGGCCGCGCCGGCCGTGGACGCGTGATCAGTCGTCGTCCGTGGCACCGCCCGTCGGGGCGTCGTGCCACCTGGGGTCGTTCTCCCACTGGAGGTTGCGCTCACGGGCGCTCTCCATCGCGTGCTCGGCCTCCGCGCGGGTGGCGTAGGGGCCGAAGCGGTCCTTGCCCGGGCACTCCGGCCCCTCCTCGACCTTCTTGTGCTCCAGGCAGTAGTACCACTCACCCGGTTTGCCGACGGTCCGCTTCTTGAACAGGGGCATGACGGCTCCTCTCGCCAACGACATGTTCCCCCATGGCCGCTCGTTAGACTCACTGGCATGTCTGGCCAGTCGCTGCTCGTCCCAGGGGTGCTGTCCCCCACCCGTTCCGTGCCCGGAAACATCCGCCGCCCCGAGTACGTCGGCAAGCCCGCGCCGACGCCCTACACCGGCCCGGAGGTGCAGACGCCCGAGACGATCGAGGCGATGCGCCGGGCCGGGCGGATCGCCGCGCAGGCGATGGCGGAGGCCGCGAAGCTGATCTCGCCGGGGGTCACCACCGACGAGCTCGACAAGGTCGCGCACGAGTACATGTGCGACCACGGCGCCTACCCGTCCACCCTGGGCTACCGCGGCTTCCCCAAGTCCCTGTGCACGAGTGTCAACGAGGTCATCTGCCACGGCATCCCGGACTCGACGGTGCTGCGCGACGGCGACATCGTCAACCTGGACGTGACGGCGTACATCGGCGGGGTGCACGGCGACAACAACGCCACGTACCTGGTGGGGGACGTCGACGAGGAGTCGCGGCTGCTGGTGGAGCGGACCCGGGAGTCCCTGGAGCGGGCGATCAAGGCGGTCCGGCCCGGCCGGCAGATCAACATCATCGGGCGGGTCATCGAGTCGTACGCGAAGCGGTTCGGATACGGGGTGGTGCGGGACTTCACGGGGCACGGGATCAACTCGTCGTTCCACTCCGGGCTGATCATCCCGCACTACGACAGCCCGCACGCGACGACCGTGATCCAGCCCGGGATGACCTTCACGATCGAGCCGATGCTGACGCTCGGCACCCACGAGTACGACATGTGGGAAGACGGCTGGACCGTGGTGACCAAGGACCGCAGGCGGACGGCCCAGTTCGAGCACACGCTGGTGGTGACGGAGACGGGGGCGGAGATCCTCACCCTGCCGTAGCCGTCCCGCCGTGACCGACCCCTTCTGTCCTGAGCCCGCTCTCCTCGGAGGGCGGGCTTTTCGTCGGGCGGGTAGGTTCGTACCTGGGAGGTTTTTCCGACAGGCTGTCGGAAAAGATACCGACAGAAGGTCGGCAAGACGTTGACTTAGGTAAGCCTAACCATAGAAAATCGAGACCATGGACTCCTTCTCGGCAGTCATCCGTACCGCGTCCCACGAGCAGCACGTGGAGGCGGAGACCTCGACGTTCATGAGCAACCTGCTCGGCGGCAGGCTCGGCGTCGACGCGTACGCGCGCTACACCGAGCAGCTGTGGTTCGTGTACGAGGCGCTGGAGGCGGAGGCCGAGCGGCTGGCGTCGGACCCGGTGGCCGGGCCCTTCATCCGGCCGGAGCTGTTCCGGCTCGCCTCGCTGGCGCGGGACCTGACGCATCTGCGGGGCGCCGGGTGGCGGACGGGACTGTCGGCCCTGCCGGCGACCGCGGCGTACGCGGCGCGGGTGCGGGAGTGCGCCGAGCGGTGGCCGGCCGGGTACGTCGCCCACCACTACACGCGCTACCTGGGCGACCTCTCCGGCGGGCAGATCATCCGCGACAAGGCGGAGCGCACCTGGGGCTTCGAGCGCAAGGGCGACGGCGTCCGGTTCTACGTCTTCGAGGGGATCGGCAACCCGGCGGCGTTCAAGCGGGGCTACCGAAAGCTGCTGGACGGGATGCGCGCGGACGACCTGGAGAAGCAGCGGATCGTAAGCGAGTGCAAGCGGGCCTTCGCGCTGAACACGGCGGTCTTCCGGGCCCTGGGCGAGGAGTTCCCCCTCTCAGCGTGAGCCGGCCGAACGGCCGCAGGGCCGGACGGGCCGCACGGCAGACGGGACACACGGGCGGACAGGCCGCACGGCAGACGGGACACACGGGCGGACAGGCCGCACGGCAGACGGGACGGGCCCCTTCGCTTTGCGGCGAGGGGCCCGGTGGCGGGTCAGAAACGGTCGCAGTGCTTCCCGGCCCAGAAGATGTCGGCCGAGGCCGTGTCGATACCGCCGACGTACGGGCTGCAGACGCCCTCGTCCCCACCGAAGTAGTGGTGGTGACGGGGACCCGCGTCGGCGGTGGCGGTCGTCGCGCCGGCGGCGGCGAGGGCGACACCCAGGACGGTCGCGGCCAGAACTGAACGGATACGCATGGCGTTCCTCTCACGGGACTCAGTGGTCAGGCCCAGAGATCCCCGTTCACCCCCGTTCGTCCCCGCCCGCACCCACCAGACCACCCGTACGGCCGCCCGAAAGACCACGGACGCCCGCGACCGGCCGCAGGGTTCAGCGCTCCAGGAACACCCGTCCGCCGATCTCCACCCAGCCGTGGGGCTGCGGGGCCGTCAGGATCTGGGAGCCCGCGCCCTGGGTGATGTTCAGGGCGCGGCCGAGGCGCTCGGTGAGCAGGAGCGCCGCCGCGCCCGTCGCCTCGTCCTCGTCGATGCCGTCGTCGCGGCCGGGGAAGCCGCGGGCGCGGACGCGGCCCGCGGGCTCGTCCTCCCAGGCCCAGGCGTAGACCCACTCCCCCTTGGGCGGCACGGGCAGGTCGTCGACCTCGGCGGCGGTGGCGTACTGACGGAACGTGCGCGGCGGGGCCCACTCGGCGCGCGCCTCGATCCAGGTGAACTCCCCGTCCAGGCGGGTCCCGACGACACCGGCCGGCGTGACGAGCTCGGGCACGTCGAGCAGCCAGGCGACGCCCACGCACGGGTAGCCCGCGAAGGGCAGGCGCGTGGTGGGCGTGTAGATGTCGATGATCCCGCGCTCGGGGTCGTCGACGAACACCGTCTCGCTGAAGCCGAGTTTGGCCGCGAGGTCCTGTCGGTCCTCGCGGTCCGGCAGCACCGAGCCTTCGCGGACCACGCCCAGTTCGTTGCCGTAGCCGCCGTTCGGCGCACAGAAGACGCGGAGCACGTCGTAATCAGTCACCGGGGAATTGAAGCACCGCTCGGCAGGGACCAGGAAAATCACGCCGCCGGGGATCCTCCCGCCGTGCGCGGGGGCGTCCGGATTCACGGGCGGGACGCCACCGAGTGGAGTGCGCCGGAGCCGGCGTTGCGGCGGGCCGCACTCCCCCAAGTCGCCGCACTGTCCTTTCCGTCCCGCGTGGAGGAGGTCGTGCGGACGGGGCGGGCACCGCACGCCTCCTCCCCGCCGAGACGACCCCGTCGTCGCCGAGGCGATGGCCGCCATCCGAGGTGACCGGCTTCGCCGGACGGCCGTTCGCCGCTTCGAGCGGAGGCGAGCGGGCCCGGGCCGCGTCGGCGCGGGTGCTCGCGCGGCAGGCGCCGTTGCTTCGGCTCGACGAGCCGACCGCCGCTCCGGACCTCAGGCACCAGGAGCTCGTGATGCGGCTCTGCCGGGCGCGGGCGCGCGAAGGGGACGTCACGGCCGTCGTGTTGCACGATCCGGGGCACGCCTCCGCCTACGCGCACCGGGTCGCGATCCTGCGCGCCGGGCGGGTCGCCGCCGCCGGCCCGCCGGGCGAGGTGTCCAACGAGCGGCTGCTGGGCGATGCGCATGAGCACGCCGTCGAGGTGCGTTCACCTCCGCGGACCGGGACTGTACTGGTGACCCCGAAGCGGAATCTTTGAATCTCCTTTGACCTTCTCTTGGGGTCCATTTTGAGCCGCCGTGATCGGCTCGTGCTCTTACGGCGTCCATGAGAGGTGAATCACGGCACGGACGGGTATTACGCAGGTAAGCCTTGGATAAGTTAGGCGAGGCTCACCAATCCTGTGAGTCGCGTCACGCGAATATTCAGCCATCGCTGGGAGCCCGAATGCGAGCCGCCAGACTGTCCGTCGTCACCGCCGTCACCGCCGTGACCGCACTGACCGCCGTCACCGGGTGCACCTCGAAGAGCGACGCCAAAGACGGCGACCGTGTCATCAGCGTGACGGCCACGGACTCCAAGTGCGAGACCTCCAAGAAGGAGATCTCGGCCGGGCACCTCGAGCTCGCCATCGAGAACAAGGGTTCCAAGGTCACCGAGGTCTACATCCTCTTCCCGGACGACCGGGTCGTCAGCGAGCGCGAGAACATCGGCCCCGGCACCAAGCAGCGGGTCACCGCCGAGGTCAAGGCCGGCGCCTACGAGATCGCATGCAAGCCCGGTATGAAGGGCGACGGCATCCGCCAGGACCTCAAGGTCACCGGCGGCTCCGCCGCCAAGCGTGATCCCCGCCTGGACAAGGCCGTGGCCGCCTACCGCTCCTACTCGCAGACCCAGGCCGACGAGACGCTGCCCAAGGTCGCGGCCTTCGTGGCGGCGATCAAGGCCGGGAACATCGAGGCCGCGAAGAAGGCCTACGCCCCCTCCCGCATCGGCTGGGAGCGCACCGAGCCGGTCGCCGAGTCCTTCGGGGACATCGACCCTCTGGTCGACACCCGCGCGGACGGCCTGGAGGCCGGCCAGAAGTGGACCGGCTGGCACCGCCTGGAGAAGTCCCTCTGGCAGGACAAGAAGATCACCGCCGAGGACAAGACCCTCGCCGACCAGCTCGTCACCGACCTGACGGACTGGCAGAAGCGGGTCGGCAAGGCCGACATCACCCCGACCTCCATGGCCAACGGCGCCAAGGAGCTCCTCGACGAGGTCGCCACCGGCAAGATCACCGGCGAGGAGGAGACCTACTCGCACACCGACCTGGTCGACTTCAAGGCCAACGTCGAGGGCGCGCAGCAGTCGTACGAGCTGCTGAAGGCGGTCGCCAAGGAGAACGACGCGGCCCTGGTCACCGAGCTGGACAAGCAGTTCGCCGCGCTGAACGCGCTGCTGGACACGTACCGCCCGAACACGTCGTCGTACGAGTTCACCTCGTACGACAAGGTCGGCGCCGCCGACCGCAAGAAGCTGTCGGACGCGGTCAACGCGCTCGCCGAGCCGCTGTCCAAGCTCGCCGCCGCCGTCGCGAAGTAACCGGGGGACCACGGATATGTCAGAGACCCAGAACAGCAGTCCGTCCCGCCGGTCGCTGATCGGCTGGGGCGGGGCCGGGCTCGCGCTCGGCGCCGCCACGGCCGGTGGCGCGGTCGCGATGACCCGCACAGGCAACGACGTCGACCCCGCGGCCGCCGACACGGGCGCCGCCGTCGACTTCCACGGCACGTACCAGGCGGGCATCGCCACGCCCGTGCAGGACCGGCTGCACTTCGCCGCGTTCGACGTGACGACCACGGACCGCGCCGAGTTCGTCCAGCTGCTGAAGGACTGGACCGAGGCCGCCCGCCGGATGACGGCCGGGAAGGCTGTCGGGGAGGGGGCGTACGGCGGTCTCGCCGAAGCGCCCCCGGACGACACCGGCGAGGCCCTGGGGCTCAAGCCGTCCCGGCTGACCCTGACGGTGGGCTTCGGGCCGTCGCTGTTCAAGAAGTTCGGCCTCGCGGCCGACCGTCCCGACGCCCTCGTCGACCTGCCCCAGTTCGCCGGGGACGCGCTCGACGCGGCCCGCAGCAACGGCGACCTGTGCGTCCAGGCCTGTGCGGACGACCCGCAGGTCGCCGTGCACGCGATCCGCAACCTGGCCCGGATCGGCATGGGCAAGGTCGTCATCCGCTGGTCGCAGCTCGGCTTCGGCAAGACGTCCTCCACGACGCCCGACGCGCAGACCCCGCGCAACCTGATGGGCTTCAAGGACGGCACCCGCAACATCGCGGGCACCGAGACGGACCGGCTGAAGAAGTTCGTGTGGGTCGGTGAGAAGGACGGCCCGCAGTGGATGGTGGGCGGCTCGTACCTCGTCGCCAGGCGTATCCGCATGCACATCGAGACCTGGGACCGCACCTCGCTCCAGGAGCAGGAGGACATCTTCGGCCGGGACAAGGGCGAGGGCGCTCCGGTGGGCAAGGCGAAGGAGCGCGACGAGCCGTTCCTGAAGGCCATGAAGCCGGACGCGCACGTACGGCTCGCGCACCCGGACTCCAACCACGGCACGACGATCCTGCGCCGCGGCTACTCCTTCACCGACGGCACCGACGGTCTGGGGCGTCTGGAGGCCGGGCTGTTCTTCCTCGCCTACCAGCGTGACGTGCGCGAGGGGTTCATCCGCGTCCAGCGCAACCTCGCGACCGACGCGCTCAACGAGTACATCCAGCACGTGGGTTCGGCGGTCTTCGCCGTCCCGCCGGGCGTCCGCGACAAGGACGACTGGTGGGGCCGGACGCTGTTCTCCAAGGAGGCGTAGCCCGTGTTCTCCAACTACCTGATCGGACTGCGCGAGGGGCTGGAAGCCTCACTGGTGGTCTGCATCCTCATCGCCTACCTGGTGAAGACCGACCGCCGGGACGCGCTGAAGCCGGTGTGGACCGGTATCGCCATCGCGGTCGCGATCGCCATGGCTTTCGGCAGCGTCCTCGAATTCGGTTCGCAGGAACTGACGTTCCAGGCGCAGGAGGCGCTCGGCGGGTCGCTGTCGATCCTCGCCGTCGGGCTGGTGACCTGGATGGTGTTCTGGATGCGGCGCACCGCCCGGCACCTGAAGGCGGAGCTGCACGGCAAGCTGGACGCGGCCCTCGCGATGGGCACGGGCGCGCTGGTAGCCACCGCGTTCCTCGCGGTCGGCCGGGAGGGCCTGGAGACGGCCCTGTTCGTGTGGGCGTCGGTGCACGCGGCCGGCGACGGCACCCCGCGCCCGCTGATCGGTGTGGCGCTGGGCCTGGCGACGGCCGTCCTGCTGGGCTGGCTGTTCTACCGCGGGGCGCTCAGGATCAACCTCGCGAAGTTCTTCACCTGGACGGGTGGCATGCTCGTCGTCGTGGCCGCGGGAGTGCTGGCGTACGGCCTCCACGACCTCCAGGAGGCTGACTGGATCCCGGGGTTGACGGACAAGGCGTTCGACATCAGCGACACGATCCCGCCGGACAGCTGGTACGGCACGCTGCTGAAGGGCGTGTTCAACTTCCAGCCCGATCCGACGGTCCTCCAGGTCACGGTGTGGCTGCTGTACCTGGTCCCGACGCTCGCGCTGTTCCTCGCCCCGGTAGGGTTCGCCTCCGGGAAGGGGAAGGTGAAGTCACCTGATGACCAGGGAACGCAGCCTGACGACCGGGGTTCGAGGGCCTCGAAGGCTCCGCAGGCGTGACCGGTACGCACTCATAGCGGCCTCGCTCACCGCCGTCTCGCTCACGGCGAGCGGCTGCGTGGTGGTGCACGGGGAGCGCGAGGTGCTCCCGGCGGCCACGAAGGCGGAGGCCGCGAAGGCGATCGAGCAGTTCACGGCCGCGTACAACAAGGCGGACAAGGCGTACGACAGTTCCCTGGACGCCGAGTACACCACCGGCGCCCTCGGGATCATCGACGCGGCACGGCTGAAGGCGGGGCACGTCAACAGCCCGGACGGCAACCCTCAGCACACACCGCTGGTGTTGTCGGACGTGAAGTACACGATCGTCGAGAAGGCGGGCTGGCCGCGCTGGTTCGTCGCCGACGCGAAGGGCAACAAGGGCGGCGACTCGCGCTGGCTGATGGTGTTCACCCGGGGCGAGATGTCGGAGCCCTGGCAGGCGACGTATCTGACGCTGGTGGCGCCGGGCTCGGTGCCGGAGTTCGAGAAGGACGCGGACGGTGTCGCCGAGGCCGTACCGGCGGACACCGCCGAACTGGCGCTCGCGCCCGCGGACCTGAGCAAGGACTACACGGCGTATCTGCAGAGCGGCAAGGGCTCCTTCGCGGACGGCGCGTTCACCGACGCGCTGCGCGACGCGCGCGCGAAGAACGCCATCAAGCCGGGGCTGGTCACGCAGTACATCGACGAGCAGCTGACCGAGGGCGACTACGCGCCGCTGGCGGTGCGGACGGCGGACGGCGGGGCGCTGGTGTTCTTCACCACGCACCACTACATGAAGCAGACGGCCGCGGCGGGTGCTGCGGTGCCCACCGCGAACAAGAACGTGCAGGCGTTGACGACCGGGGAGGTGAAGCAGTCGCTGACGATGGAGTTCGTCGCCAGCGGGATCGCTGTGGATCCGGCGAAGGGGAAGGTGTCTGTGCTCAGCCGTCTGGAGGGGCTGACCGGAGCCAAGGGTGAGTAGGCCGTCTTGAATCCGCGGGCACGCTGTGGCTGGTCGCGCCCACGCGGCGGAGCCACATGTCAGGCACAGCCCCGCGGCCCCTTGGGGGATTGCCCTCAGCGGTGTCGGGGCCAAACCCCTGCCTGATGATCCTGGTCCTGGCCGACGTGCCGTGCGCACGCGTCCGTGAGGGCTTCCAGGAGGGTCAGCGGGTCGGGGAGGGGGTGCTCGGGGCCGCGTAGCCAGTGCACCGACCGGCCGTCGTCGCCCGGGAGGCGGGCGGGGGGTACGAGGACGTAGGAGCCCCGGCAGTGCCAGCGCAGGCCGGGGTGCTCGTCCATCGTCTCGGGACGGCAGTCCAGTTCGCAGGGCCACCACTCGTCCTCGTCCTCGGGGGTGCCGCGGGTGAGGGTGAAGAAGAGCATCCGGCCGTCGTCGCTCTCGGCGACCGGGCCGACCTCTGTGCCGGAGCCGAGCAGCCGTTCCAGGGCCTGCTGTCCCGCCTCCAGGGGCACGTCGAGGACGTCGTGCTTCATGCCGGTGGCGGTGATGAAGTTGGCCTGCGGCTGGTGGCGGGCCCAACGCTCGATCTGGGCGCGGTCGGTGGTGGACTGCGTCTGCCAGGCGAAGGACACCGGGTGCCGGGCGGGGGTCGGACAGCCGACCCGGTCGCAGGAGCACCCGTAACCGGGGGCCGGGTGGGCGGCGGGCGCGAGGGGGAGTCCCGCTTCGGCGGCGGCCAGCAGCAGGGCCTCACGGCCGCCTTCGTCGGCGGCCTCGGCCGGGCCGTTTCCGCGTAGCCGACGAGAGAGTTTGCGCCACAAACCGGTCCGGTCGTCGAACTCCGCGCTCATCTGTCCCCTCGCCTCGCTGGTGCGGACAGCATGCCTCATGGCCCCACCATCCTGCGCATCGGGGGTCCGGCGGCCTGAATCGGGGCAGGTGGGACGAGGTGGGACGGGTGGGACGGGTGGGACCAGAGCTACCGATGTGCCTCACGGGGTCATCGTGGCGCGAGCCCGTGGAGGGCGTAGTCGACGAGGGTGTCGGTGTACTCGTAGGTGATCGGGCCGGTGTACTGCAGCCAGCGCTGGGCGAGCGGGGAGATGAAGAACTCCAGGGCGATGCGCGGGTCGAGGTCGGCGCGGACCTGCCCGGCCTCCTGCGCCAAGCGCAGCCGGTCGACGTACAGCTGGATGGACGGCTCCATCAGCCTGGCGGTGAACTCCCGTCCGACCTGCTCGTTGATGACGCCCTCGGCGGCCAGGGCCCGGGAGGGCGCCTCGAACCTGGGGTCCGTCAGCTGGTCGACGGTGGCCCGCAGCACCGCCTTGATGTCGGCGGCGAGGTCGCCGGTGTCGGGGATGACGTACGGCTCGTGCTCCGTTCCCCCGGCTTCCCGCGCCGACTGTTCGCCCAGGTCCAGGAACGCCTCCAGCAGGACGTCGGCCTTCGACCCCCACCACCGGTAGATGGTCTGCTTGCCGACGCCGGCGCGGGCGGCGATGCCCTCGATCGTGGTCTTCGGGTAGCCGACCTCCACGACGAGGGCGATCGCGGCGTCGTAGATCGCGCGCCGGGACCGCTCGCTGCGGCGGGAGGTGTCGGGGGCCGGCTTTCCGGACTGGGTGACCATGGATCGACGGTACCGTCGACGGCCCCGAGGACGTGAGACGGCACGTCTCAGGAAACCGCGGGCGGGACGTTGCGCAAGCGGTTGCCCGCGCTGTCGCGCGTGCTGCTGCCCGCGCTGTTACGCGTCCTCTCCGGGGTAGCGCACGCCTATCCGCTCCCGGACCGTGTCCAGCGTCCGCATGACGGCGAGGCTGCCGTCGAGCGGTACGAGCGGGGACTCGGTCTCGCCGGCCCGCAGCGCGCGCATGACCTCGCGGGCCTCGTGCCGGAACGTCGTACGAGGCCCGTCGGCCGGGTCGGCGGCGAACTCCTCGGGGTCGCGGCCGGCGCGGTGCAGGACGAGGCGGTCGGGGTGGAAGAAGCCGGACGGGATGTCGATGCGACCGCTGGAGCCGGTGACGGAGGCGGTGGTGCCCGTGCCGCCGGTGAGGGAGCAGTGCAGGGCGGCGAGCGCACCGGAGTCCCAGGACAGGGCCAGCGCCGTCTGCAGGTCGACGCCCTCGGCGGACAGGACGGCCTGGGCGGCGATGCGGCTGGGTTCGCCGAGCAGGAGCTGGGCGAAGGAGACCGGGTAGACGCCGAGGTCGAGGAGGGCGCCGCCGCCCTGGGCGGGGTCGCGCAGCCGGTGCGAGGGCGGGAAGGGGCCTTCGAGGCCGAAGTCGGCCTGCACGGTGCGGACCTCGCCGATCGCGCCGTCGTCGACGAGGGCCTTGAGCCGGCGGATGACCGGGTTGCAGTACATCCACATGGCTTCCATCAGGAAGCGCCCGTTGCCGCGGGCCAGCGCGACGAGTTCCTCGGCCTCGCGCACGTTCAGCGTGAACGCCTTCTCGCACAGCACGTTGCGCCCGGCCTCCAGGCAGAGGCCCGCGGCGGTGCGGTGGGCGGCGTGCGGGGTGGCCACGTAGACGACATCGATGTCCTCGTCGTCCGCGAGCAGGGACCAGTCGCCGTAGGCGCGGGGTATGCCGAACCGTTCGGCGAACACCTTGGCCGAGGCCTCGGTGCGCGAGGCGACCGCGACGACCTCCGCGTCGGGCAGGTCGATCAGGTCCGCCGTGAACGCGCCCGCTATCCCGCCGGTCGCCAGGATCCCCCACCGCACCGTGTCCGTCGTCATACCCTGCCCGCCCCTTGTGCCGTCCCAGCAGTCTGTTCGAGCTGAGAGCATAGGTGGCGGAGATGTCGGAGAGGGAGGGGCGGCCGTATGCCGGAGGGTGGGGCGATACCCGAGGTGTCGCGAGCGGCCGTCACACACAGGAGCACACGCAAGAGCACCGAGAAGAGCACCGACAAGAGCACCGGCAAGGCCAAGGTGCCGCCGCTGCGCGAGCGGCGCCGGGCCGGACTGCTCGTCACCCTCGTCCTGGGCGGTCTGACCGCCACTCCCCCGCTGTCGATGGACATGTACCTCCCGGCCCTGCCGGAGGTCACCCGCTCCCTGCACGCGCCCGCGGCGACCGTGCAGCTCACGCTCACCGCGTGCCTGGCCGGGATGGCGCTGGGACAGCTGGTGGTCGGCCCGATGAGCGACCGGTGGGGGCGCAGGCGCCCGCTGCTCTCCGGACTCGCCGTCTACGTGGTGGCCACCGCCCTGTGCGCCCTGGCGCCGAACGTCGAGCTGCTGATCGCGTTCCGGCTGCTCCAGGGGCTCGCGGGCGCGGCCGGGATCGTGATCGCGCGGGCCGTCGTACGTGATCTGTACGACGGCGTGGCGATGGCCCGCTTCTTCTCCACCCTGATGCTGATCTCCGGGGTCGCCCCGGTGGTGGCCCCGCTGATCGGCGCGCAGATCCTGCGGGCGACGGACTGGCGGGGCGTGTTCGTGCTCCTCACGGTGGTGGGGCTGCTGCTGGCCGGGGTGGTGTGGACGAGGCTCCCGGAGACCCTGGACACCGCCGACCGGCACGCGGGCGGGGTCGGCGAGGCCCTGCGCTCGATGCGCCGGCTCCTGTCCGACCTGCCCTTCACCGGCTACATGCTCACGGGCGGCTTCGCCTTCGCCGCGCTGTTCGCGTACATCTCCGCGTCCCCGTTCGTGGTCCAGGAGATCTACGGCGCCTCGACGCAGACGTTCGGTCTGCTGTTCGCCGTGAACTCGGTCGGCCTCGTGGTCGTCGGGCAGATCAACGGCAAGGTGCTGGTGGGCCGGGTCCGGCTGGACCGGGTGCTGGCCGTGGGGCTGACGGTGGTCGCGCTGGCCGCCACCGCGCTGCTGCTGATGACGACGGGCGTGTTCGGCGAGGTCGGGCTGGTGCCGGTGGCCGCCGCGCTGTTCGTGCTGATGTCCGCGATGGGCGTGACGCTGCCCAACGCCCAGACCCTCGCCCTGATGCGCGTGCGGCACTCCGCCGGTTCCGCCTCCGCGCTCCTTGGTACGTCCTCCTTCCTCATCGGCGCGGTCGCCTCGCCGCTCGTCGGGATCGCCGGGGAGCACACCGCCGTCCCGATGGCCGTCGTCCAGTTGGCTGCCGCGCTGGTGGCGCTGGCCTGCTTCGTGGTTATGTGCCGTCCCTGGACGAACACAGGGGCGGAAGGAGCAGAGAGCTGAGCGCACCGAAACTGCGCGTCGACACACCGGAACGGGCCGGGCTCGACCCCGAGGAGACGCGGCTCCTGGTCCGCGACGTCGTGGACCTCACCACCGGCGACCGGCCCTGGGCGGCGGGCGCCGTCGTGGTCGCCGGGCGCGGCCCGGTGATCGCCGTCGAGGAGGCGGCGGGCTGGGCGGTGCGGTACTCGGCGTACGACCCGGCGACCGACACGGGCGTGGAGCTCCCGCCCGGGGCGCGGGTCCCGATGACCGTCGACACGCCCTTCGACCTGGCCTCCCTCACCAAGCTGTTCACGTCGGTCGCGGCGGTGCAGCAGATCGAGCGCGGCACCCTCGGCATCGACGCGCGGATCGGCGCCTACCTGCCCGACTTCCACGCGGCCGCCGCCCACGACATCACCGTCCGCCGGCTCCTCACCCACACCTCCGGGCTGCGCCCCGAGCTGCCGCTGTACGACTGCGCGGACGACACGGAGCGGCTGGAGCTGCTGCGCGCGGAGGCGCCGGTCGGCGAACCGGGCACGTACGTGTACTCCGACCTGAACATGCTGCTGCTCCAGCAGCTCCTGGAGCGTCTGACCGGCCGCACGCTCGACGTCCTCGTGCACGAGGGGATCACCCGCCCGCTGGGAATGACCTCGACCGACTTCGGCCCCTGCCCCGGCGCGGCGGCGACCGAGGACCAGCGGCGGCCGTGGGCCAAGGCGGACCGGGGGATGCTGCGGGGCGTGGTGCACGACGAGAACGCGTGGGCGCTGGGCGGGGTGGCCGGTCACGCGGGCCTGTTCTCGACCGGCCGGGACCTGGCCGTGTTCTGCCGGACGCTGCTGGCGGGCGGCTCGTACGGCACCGCGCGCATCCTCGGCCCGGACTTCGTGGAACTCCTGCTGACCCCGCCGGGGCTGGGCTTCGCGGTGGACCAGCCGTGGTTCATGGGTGAGCTGGCGGGCGAGGGCGCGGCGGGCCACACGGGGTTCACGGGAACCTCGCTGGTACTGGACCCGGCGACGGACACGTTCGTGGTGCTGCTGGCGAACACGGTGCATCCGGTGCGCAGGGTGCCGGACAGCTCGCCGCGGGCGCTGGTGGGGACGCGGATGGCGATGGCGGTGCGGTGAGGCGATGCGCGGTGCGGTGCGGCGAGGACAGTGAGGTGAGGGCAGTGAGGTGAGGACAGTGAGGTGAGGGCATTGAGGTGAGGGCAGCGACGTGTGCGGTGAGGGCAGTGCGCGCGGCCTGAGAAAATCGGTGCGTGAACGTCTCCGCATCCGTTTCCGAGACCCTCCGCGGCACCCTGACGGACCTGCTCGACGGGCTCCCGCCCAAGCAGGCCGCTCTGGCCGTCGACCGGCTCATCGCCAGCTACCGGGGCGCGACCCCGACCGACGCGCCCATCCTGCGCGACCGCGCGGACGTGGCCGCCTACGCCGCGTACCGGATGCCGGCGACCTTCGAGGCGGTTCGGTCGGCGCTGGAGGCGTTCGCGGACGCCGTACCGGAGTGGATGCCGGGCAGCCATGTGGACGTCGGCGGCGGCACGGGCGCGGCGACCTGGGCGGTGAGCGCGACGTGGGAGGGCGAGCGCCCGGTGACGGTCCTGGACTGGGCCGAGCCGGCCCTGGCCCTCGGCCGGGAGATCGCCGCCGCCCACCCCGCACTCGTCGGCGCCCGCTGGCAGCGCGCCCGCATCGGCTCGGCCCTCACCCTGGACCCCACCGATCTCGTCACCGTCTCGTACGTCCTCAACGAGCTGGCCGCGCCCGACCGGGCCGCCCTCGTGGACGCCGCCGCGTCGGCCGCGCAGGCCGTGGTGATCGTCGAGCCGGGCACGCCGGACGGCTACGCCCGGGTGATCGAGGCCCGCGACCAGCTGATCACCGCGGGTTTCCGCGTCGCCGCGCCCTGTCCGCACAGCGCGGCCTGCCCGATCGTGCCCGGCACGGACTGGTGCCACTTCTCGGCGCGGGTCAGCCGCTCCTCCCTGCACCGGCAGGTCAAGGGCGGCTCGCTGCCCTACGAGGACGAGAAGTTCAGCTACGTCGCGGCCGCCCGCTTCCCCGTGTCCCCCGCCCCCGCCCGGGTGGTCCGGCGGCCGCAGATCCGCAAGGGCCAGGTGCTCCTCGACCTGTGCGAGACCGAGGAGCGGCTGAGCCGTACGACGGTGACGAAGAAACACGGGGAGTTGTACCGGGCGGCCCGGGACGCGGACTGGGGCGACCCCTGGCCGCCGGTCGCTTGAGTCAGGCCGGCTCGAGTCCCTGCTCGCCGACCCCCGTGACGAAGGACGCCGCCGTGGTGAGCGGGGCACCCTGCCGGGTGACGTAGGGGACGGCCTTGAAGTCGGCGCGGGCGAGGTCGCGGCCGAGGTGACGGTCGCGTAGCCGCGCAGGCCGTTGCAGAAGCGCAGGTGGGGGCCGGCCATGTCGGTGGCCCAGTTGGACGGCTTGGCTGAGCCGTTGCCCGGAAGGTATCTGGGGGGGGCGGCATGCACCCACACCCACACCCAGGCACAGACAGCGGCTGGTTCTCCCATTGGAGTGCTCTCCCGGCTGAAGCCGTGAGATTCCCACCTACCTTGCGGTGGTGGGCTTGACGCGACGCGCGCGCCTGACGAGCGAGCTCGCATGCCGAACCCTGACCGACATCCCCTCCCTTACGCTGCGGCCCCATGAACGCCAAGCAAACCACTCAACGAGCCGAACGAGCCGCCTCCGAGGGAAAGATCGCGGTCGTCACGGGCGCCGGTTCCGGCATCGGGCGGGCGGTGGCCGTGGAACTGCTGCGCGCGGGCTGGTCGGTGGCGCTGGCGGGCCGACGCGTCGAGGCCCTGGAGACGACGGCGGCTCTGGTGCCCGAGGGCACGAGTCTCGCCGTACGGACGGGCGTCTCACGCCCCGACGACGTGACGGCCCTCTTCGCCGCCGTGCGCGAGCGGTTCGGGCGACTGGACCTGCTGTTCAACAACGCGGGCACCTTCGGGCCGGGCGGGGTGCCCTTCGAGGACCTCCCCCTCGACGCCTGGCGGCACGTGGTGGACACCAACCTCAACGGGGCGTTCCTGTGCGCGCAGGGCGCCTACCGGCAGCTGAAGGAGCAGAACCCTCCCCCACTCTCGGCTTCGCTCGAGCGGGAGGTGCCCCCACGGCGGGCGCATCATCAACAACGGCTCCGTCTCGGCGCACACGCCCCGCCCGCACTCGGCGCCCTACACGGCGACCAAGCACGCCCTCACCGGGCTGACGAAGTCCCTGTCGCTCGACGGTCGGGCGTACGGCATCGCGGTCGGCCAGATCGACATCGGCAACGCGGCGACCGACATGACGGCGCGGATGCAGACGGGCGCGTTGCAGGCCGGCGGGGAGATCGCGCCGGAACCGGTGATGGACGTCGCCGATGTGGCGCGCACGGTGCGGCACATGGCGGAGCTGCCGCTGGAGGCGAACGTGCAGTTCGCGACGGTACTGGCGACGGCGATGCCGTATGTGGGCCGGGGCTGAGAGCCCGCTCCACGCCGCCCCACGGGCCGTCAGCTCCCGTCACCTTCTCAACCTGCACAAGCGGAATTTGACCATCCGCCCCATTGCGGCCGGTAGCGGAAATATGCTCAACTCTCCTACACGAGAACTTCACACTTGAGGCACGAAAGTTCCGCAAGGTGCGACCGTAAGCCATACCGAGGGGGGAAGGGCAGCCGTCCCACGATGCCGCGTGGGGGTGGGCCTCGCTGGGACCGCGAGGTACGCACCGGGGACGTGGGACGGCTGCCGCACCATCACTCCGAGGAAGCCTCCGCGGATGTCTCCGCGGATGTCTCCGCAGGTGGCAGCTCCTGGGCGCGACGGGTGGCACGGGCGCGACGCCTGCGCAGCGCGTACGCCCCGCCCGCCACCAGCGCCACCACTCCCCCGGCGCCGCCGAGCACACCCCAGCCGCCCGGGCCGCCTCGGCCGCCGTCGGCCGACGAGGCCTGCGCCCCTGCGTGCGGCGACTCGCCGGAGGACGACACCCTCGTCCCGCCCTCGCTCAACGCCTCGGGCAGCGTCCCCACCGCGCGTGCCGAACTCCCTTGCCCGAAGCCCCAGTCGAGCAGCGCGGCCGTCTCCTCGTAGACGGCGTTGTGGCCGCTGCGGGGATGCAGCACGGTGACGACGAGGGTGCGGCCGGCGCGGGTCGCGGCGCCGGTGAACGTGTTTCCGGCGTTGCTTGTGTAGCCGTTCTTCACGCCGATCAGCCCCGGATACGGTGTCACCCCGTACGTGCCCGACAGCAGCCGGTCGGTGTTCTCGATCGAAAAGGTCCTGCCGCCGCCGGCCGGAAAGCGGGCGTTCCGTGTGCCGCAGTAGGCGCGGAAGTCGGCGTTCTTCAGGCCGTGCCGGGCGAACAGGGCGAGGTCGTACGCGGAGGACAGCTGGCCCTTGTGGTCGTAGCCGTCGGGGCTGACGACCTGGGTGTCCAGTGCCTGGAGGTCGGCCGCCCTCGCCTGCATCTCGGCGACCGTCTTCGCGACCCCGCCGTTCATCCGGGCGAGCACCTGCACGGCGTCGTTGCCCGAGCGCAGGAACACGCCCTGCCACAACTGCTCGACGGTGTACGTGATCCCGGCCTTGACGCCGACGAGGCTGGAACCTGACGGAATGCCGGCCAGGTCCGCGTCGGTCACGGTGTACCGCTCGGTGCGCTCGAACTTGCCCAGCAGGGTGTCCGCGAACAGCATCTTCAGCGTGGAGGCGGGCGCGAGCCGCAGGTGGGCGCGGTAGGAGGCGAGCACCTCGCCGCTGTCGTGGTCGGCGAGCAGCCAGGCCCGGGCGGTCAGCTTCCCCGGCAGGGCGCCGCCCCCGTCCACCTGGACGCCGTCGGTGAGCGGCGGGGCGGTCACCGGTGCGGTCAGCGGCGCGACGGCCGTGAGGGCCAGCAGGGAACGCCGGGACAGACGCGGGGACAGGCGCGAGGATGCGTGCACTGCGGGACCGTACAAGGGGATTGTGTGAAAAAGGAAATCGCCACTCAACCCCTGTCACCTGGGAAAACCCCCTCCGCAGCCTAGGAATCAGCTGTCTCAAGGAATTCTGATCCGGCACCCCGCATTCTCAGTCCTCACACATCCTTTACTCAGTTCCGCTCAAAGGTTCCTCCCTACTTTGAGGCCGCGCCCACAGCGGGCGCCAAGAACCTCTGAGGAACGGGATGTTTGGCATCTATCTCAAGCGCGAACTGGGCCGGCGCAAGAAGGCGGCCCTGGTCATCGCACTGGGTCTGGCGCTCGGAATCGCGCTGGTCATCACCGTCAACTCGGTGTCGGCCGGCATGACTCAGGCTCAGGACAAGGTCCTGCAGTCGCTGTACGGCCTCGGCACCGACATGACCGTCACCAAGGCCCGCACGGCGCCCACGGGCACCAGTTCCGGTGGCCCGAGATTCGAGTTCGACGCGAAGGGCCAGGACGACGACGACTCGACGACGCAGAGCTCGGACCGGGTGATGACTCAGGGGGGCCAGGCCCTGAAGTCCTCGCTCGTCGCGCAGGTCACGAAACAGAAGGGCGTGGCCGCGGCCGTCGGCGCCCTCACCCTGAACGTCACCAAGGTCGACGGTTCCTTCACCCAGGGCAAGGCGCAGAGCTCGACCAGCGGAAGCAGCGGGAACAGCGGCCAGGGCGGCGGTCCCGGCGGCGGGAGCGGCGGCGGATCCACCGCGGCGCCCCAGGTGCAGGGCGGCGGCGCCTCGTTCGACGTCAACTCGTACTCCGTGGCCGGCGTCGACGTCACCGACCAGGACCTCGGCCCGCTGGCAAGTTCGAAGATCACCTCGGGCGTGACGTTCACCGCGGCGCAGACCGACGCCAAGGTCGCGGTCGTCAGCAAGTCGTACGCCAAGGAGAACTCGTACAAGGTCGGCTCGACCCTGACGATCTCCGGGACGAAGTACAAGGTCATCGGCATCGCGACGCCCGACAGCAGCGACGCCGGCACGGACGTCTACCTGCCGCTGAAGCAGGCGCAGACCCTCGCCGACGCGGCGGACCAGGTCACCACGATCTACGTCAAGGCGACCGACTCCAAGCAGATCGACACCGTCAAGGCGACGATCCAGAAGAACATCTCCGGTACGACGGTCACCACCTCCGCCGATCTGGCCGAGACGGTCTCCGGCTCCCTCTCCACCGCCTCCAACCTGGCGACCAGCGTCGGCAAGTGGCTCTCGATCGCGGTGCTCGCCGCCGCGTTCCTGGTGGCCGCGCTGCTCACCTCCTCGGCCGTGTCCCGCCGGGTGCGTGAGTTCGGCACCCTCAAGGCGCTCGGCTGGCCGAGTCGCCGGGTGACCCGGCAGGTCGTCGGCGAGTCCATGGTCAACGGTCTGCTCGGCGGCGCCCTCGGCATCGGTCTGGGCCTGGCGGCCGCGTACGCGGTGACCGCGATCAGCCCGAAGCTGACGGCGGAACTCGGCAACACCGGCGGTGGCGGCATGGGCGGCGGTCCCGGCGGTGGCGGTGGCCCCGGCGGACAGTCGGCGTCGAACACGATGGAGATCGCCCTGTCGGCCCCCGTCTCCGTCACCACGATCGCGCTCGCGGTGGGCCTGGCGGTCGCCGGCGGTCTGATCGCCGGCGCGATGGGCGGCTGGCGCGCCTCCCGGATGCGCCCGGCGGACGCCCTGCGCAGCGTCTCCTGACCCGCCCTCACCCACTCACGCCAGAACCCGGAGCACCCATGTACAACCTCACCGGCGTCACCAAGCGCTACACGCGCGGCAAGGAGACGGTCGAGGCGCTGCGCGGCATCGACCTGACGATCGCGGACGGCGACCAGCTCGTCATCCAGGGCCCCACGGGCGGCGGCAAGTCGACGCTGCTGCAGATGATCGGCGGCCTGGACCGCCCGACCGAGGGCAGCGTCGAACTGGACGGCGTCGACCTCGCGCGCATCAGCGAGGCGAAGCTGACCCGGATGCGCGCCGAGAAGATCGGCATCATCTTCCAGTCGTTCAACCTCATCCCGACGCTCACCGCGCAGGAGAACGTCGAAACGGCGCTCGTCCCGCTCGGCGTGAAGCCAGCGGAACGGCGTGAGCGGGCGGCGGAGGCGCTGCGTTCGGTGGGCCTGGGCGAGCGCCTCGCCCACGCCCCCTCGGAGCTCTCCGGCGGCCAGCAGCAGCGCGTGGCGATCGCCCGCGCGCTGGTCAAGAAGCCCAAGGTGCTTCTCGCCGACGAGCCCACCGGCAACCTCGACGAGGGCACCCGCGACGACATCATGGGCCTGCTGGAGGGCCTGTGGCACGAGTACGGGCTGACGTTCATCATGGTCACCCACGACTCGTCGATCGCCCGCCGCGCCCCACGCCTGGCCACCATCAAGGCGGGCCGGATCACGCTGACGGAACAGGCGGTGGCCCGCTCCTCGTGAACCTGCCGGCCCCCACAGCCCCCGCAGCACCCCCGAGCACTGTGGGGGCTGTGGGGGCTGTGGGGGCTGTGGGGGCTGTGGGGGCTGTGGGGGCTGTGGGGGCTGTGGGGGCTGCTACGCCTGCCCGGTCTCGAACCGGGAGATCCGCCCGTCGTCCTCGACGGTGAAACTCCACTTGGTGCGCATCTCGCCCCAGGTGTCGTTGCGGTAGTCGGCGATGAGGGCCCGGCCGCCGGCCATCTCCTTGGTGACGTCCATATGGCCGTGGGAGGAGAAGATCTCCCGGTCGATCCACTGGACGAGGTCACGGTCGGAGCCGTCGTCCGACATGGTCGCGCCGGGGGTGAGAAGGCCGCGGAAGGCCTCCTCGTCACGGGCGTTGACGGCGGTGACGAAGGCGCGGACGGCCGGATCGCTGAGTTTGGCTGTCTGAATCGACATGCCGACCACACTCACACCGCCGTCCGGCCCCCGCCACCCGAACGGCGCCCAGGACGGGCCGGACGGGTGTGAAGGGTGCGACGGTGGAAACGCGGAGGGGACTGTTTCCTTGCTCAGGGAGTCACCGTGACCTGTTACGACCGACGTGATCTGGGACTGCTGCTGCTCCGGCTGGGCACCGGCGGAGTGCTGGCGGCGCACGGCGCGCAGAAGCTGTTCGGCTGGTTCGGCGGACACGGCCTGGAAGGGACCGGCCAGTTCATGGAGTCCGTCGGTTACGAGCCGGGCAAGGCGAGTGCCACGGCGGCGGGCCTGGCGGAAGCGGGCGGCGGCACGCTCCTCGCCCTGGGCCTGGCCACCCCGGGGGCGGGCGCGGCGGCGGCCGGCGCGATGGCGGGCGCGTCCGCGGTGCACGCCCCCAACGGCTTCTTCGCGGCGAGCGGCGGCTACGAGCACGCGGCGTCCCTGGGCCTGGCCGCCGCGGGCCTCGCCATCACCGGCCCGGGCCGTCTCTCCCTCGACCACGCCCTCGGCCACAAGGTCGACCGCGGCTGGATGGTCCCGGCGGCCCTCGGCGCGACGGCGGCGGCCACGGCGGTGGTCATCGGCCTGCGCAACCAGCGGCTGCGCAGGCGCGAGGAGGGCGAACAGGAAGCCCTGTTCGAGGAGTAGGTCCTGGAGGAGGGATCACGGGGGGTGGCAGGCTGCCCCCATGACCGATCAGGACGAGGCCACGCAGCCCACCCCGGCACCGAAGACGACCGCCCCCGCCGACCTCTGGCCCACCATCGACGCCCTGTGGACCTGGCTGGACGCCAACCGGGCGCACGGCGGCCGCGAGGGTCTGCTGCTGCGCATGCTGAAGCTGTCGGAGGAGGTCGGCGAGGTCGCCCAGGCGGTCATCGGCGCAACCGGCCAGAACCCCCGCAAGGGCACCAGCCACACCTGGGAGGACGTCCAGGGCGAGCTGTGCGACGTCGTCATCACGGCGCTGGTGGCCCTGCGCACGCTGACACCGGAGCCGGAGGCGGTGTTCGCGGGGCACCTTGCCCGGGTGGTGGAGCGGTCGTCGGGGAGCGCCGGGGACCGGCCCGCATGACCTCCGACCTGCCGTCGGGCAGGACCGCACGGTCCGCCACGCACCGACTCCGCCCGGTTCGCCGGCCGGCTGCACGGAATGCCGACGGAGCGAAAACCCCGTCCGGCCGCCGCGTTCACTCCGCGTCGGCGACGACCGATCCGACGCGTTCGGCCAGGCCCGGGTCGCGTCGGACCAGGAGGGTCGCGTAGCAGACGGCCGCGAGGAGGGTGGCCAGTGCCGCGTACGGGAACCAGCTGTACGGGGCGGGCTGTCCGGGCTTGGCGAGGTAGTAGAGGGGGATCAGGACGGCGAGGGCGCCGACCGCGGGCAGCACGAGGTGCCGCACGATCCGGAACTCCTGGGGACGGTATCTGCGGTAGTACAGCGGCAGCGCGATGTTGGACGCGAGGTAGACCAGCAGGATCAGGATCGCGCCCAGACTCGAGGACTCGGCGAAGAAGACCACCGGGTTCATCTGGCCGCCGTCCCCGAGCACATGCCCCAGACCCCACCCCGCGATGATCAGCAGCGCGGTGGCGGTGAAGGTGACGATCGCGTTGTTCGGCGTACGGCGCGTGGGGTGCACATAGCCGAAGAAGGACGGGAGCAGGCCCTCGCGTCCGGCGTTGAACACCAGCCTCGCCTGGGAGTTGATGCCTGCGATCAGCACGCCGAGGGTGGAGGTCAGGCCGCCGACGTAGGCGAGGAACGCCAGCGTCCCGAGCGTGTGCTGGGCGACGTCGATGAAGGGGATTCGGGAGTCGCCGAGCCGCTGCACGTCGTAGCCGAAGCCGGTCACCGTGGCGTAGGAGAAGAGGATGTAGCTCACCGTCATGATCGCGACGGAGGAGAACACGGCGCGGCCGACGTTGCGCCGCGGGTTCTCCGTCTCCTCGGCCAGCGCCGCCGAGTTCTCCCAGCCGATGAACAGGTACACCGCCAGCGGGAAGCCCGCCGCGAGGCCCTTGAGGCCGTGGGTGACGTGGGAGGGCAGGAACGGGGCCGCGGAGAGGTCACCGCGGTGCTCGACGATCGTCGCGACCGAGACCACGACCAGCACGAGCATCTCCACGCCGAAGAAGTAGCCGGCCCACTTGGTGGACACCACGATCCCGCGCAGCATCAGCACCACCGACAGCCCGGTCAGCAGCAGCGTCCAGATGATCCACGGCAGGTCGACGCCGGTGTAGTGGTGCAGGGTGATCTGCATGAACCCGCCCGAGATCGCGATGACGGAGGCCATCGCGATGATGTAGCCGAGTCCGGCGAGCAGAGCTGTGGTCACCGCGCTGACCGGCCCGAAGGTCCTGCCCACGAAGGTGATGAAGCTGCCCGCCGAGGGGTGCGCCCGGGAGAACTCGGCCAGCGTGTTGCCGAACAGCGCGACCGCCACCCCCGCCGCCACGATGGTCAGCGGGGACGCGACACCCGCGGTGGTGGCCAGGAAGGCGAAGCCGAAGAAGAAGCTCATGGCCGGGCCGACGTTGGCCATCGTGGCGGCTGCGATGTCCGCCATGCCGAGGACGCCGCCGCGCAGCCGCTGGGGCGTGCCACCGGCGGGGCCCGACGTCGACGACGGTCCGGCAGGTCCGGGGTCAGGCATGGCGACAGCTCCTTCTGAGAGGTGGCGGCCTTGAGGGGACGGGAGGGGGAGGCGGGAGGAGGAGGGAGGGGAGGACGGGGAGGACGGGGGGAGGGGGGAGGGGGGAGGGGGGATGTGGGGGGCTGGTCAGCTCGGGCCGGCGTGCCGGTGTGCCTTCACCGCTCGTACCGCCGGGTCCATCGCGCCACGGGTGAGTTCGTCGAGCAGGTCGGCGTGGCAGCGGTTGCGGGCCTGAACGACCGCGGGGCCCGGCGCGGGCCGCAGCAGGCACTGCCGGCCGAGCAGGTCGGCGGCGAACTCGCGTATCCCGGCGCCGCCGAGCGTCTCCGCGAGGTCGAGGTGAAAGCGGGTCTCCAGTTCGAGCAGCTGTGCCGGTTCTTGGGCCAGGTCCATCTCCTCCACCAGCGCCCGCAGCCCGTCGAGCCGGCCGTACGGGACCTCGTCCGCGGAGTGCGCCACGAGCCCGCACTCGAGCAGCAGGTGGAAGGCGTCCAGTGAATCCGCCTCGTCCGCGTCGTGCATCACGGCGACGACCGCGTCCCAGTCCGCCGCGACGAAGGTCCCGCCCGCCCGGCCCCGACGGCGGTCGAGCAGGCCGTCCTGACACATGGCCTCCAGCGCGCGGCGGACGGTGATCTCACTGATCCCGAGCTCCTCGGCGAGGACACCCGCGTCCGGCAGCCGGTCTCCCGGCGACACGGACCTCAGACGCACCTGCAAGGCGATCCGGGACCGGACGAGCTCCGCTCCCGTGGGGCCCCTGCCGGTCAGGACGCGCGTGTCCCAGCCGCTGTAGGGGCCGAACTTGCCCGCTGCATTCACCACGGCGCCACCTTAACGGCCTGCTGAGCGGGGTCACGGTGTGGTCCACAGAGGGCTCCCGACAGAGAGTGTTCCGCGCTGCACGAAAAATAGAGCAAGGTGAACAGTTAAACAAGTCTTGTTCTTTTCGATCGTACTGAACTATTTTCCAGGCACCCCTGGTCCGCACTCCCTCCATGGATGTCGAGATGACCACAACCGTCCCCAAAACCTCTCCCACGGAGTCCGGCGGCCTGCAGGCCGGACTCAAGAACCGCCACCTGTCGATGATCGCGATCGGCGGTGTCATCGGCGCCGGCCTGTTCGTCGGCTCCGGCTCCGGCATCGCCGCCGCCGGTCCCGGAATCCTCGTCTCGTACGCGCTCGTCGGCGTCCTCGTCGTCCTCGTGATGCGCATGCTCGGCGAGATGGCCGCGGCCAACCCCACCTCCGGTTCGTTCTCCGCCTACGCCGACCGCGCGCTCGGCCGCTGGGCCGGCTTCACCATCGGCTGGCTGTACTGGTTCTTCTGGGTCGTGGTGCTCGCCGTCGAGGCGACCGCCGGGGCCAAGATCCTGGCCGGCTGGATCCCCGCGGTGCCCCAGTGGGGTTGGGCCCTGATCGTCATGATCGTGCTCACCGCCACCAACCTGGCCTCGGTCAGCTCCTACGGCGAGTTCGAGTTCTGGTTCGCCGGCATCAAGGTCGTCGCCATCGCCGCGTTCATCGTGATCGGCGGCCTCGCGCTCTTCGGGCTGCTGCCCGGCTCCGACCACCCGGCGAGCGGCTTCTCCAACCTCACCGCGCACGGCGGCTTCCTGCCGAACGGGCCCGGCGCGATCCTCACCGGCGTCCTGATGGTCGTCTTCTCCTTCATGGGCAGCGAGATCGTCACCCTGGCGGCGGGCGAGACCGCCGACCCGCGGGCCGCCGTCACCAAGGCCACCAACAGCGTGATCTGGCGGATCGCGGTGTTCTACCTGGGCTCGATCCTGGTCGTGGTGTCACTGCTGCGCTGGGACGACCCGGCGATCCTCAAGGACGGCTCGTACGTCGCCGCCCTGAGCTCCATCGGCATCCCGCACGCCGCGCAGATCATGAACACCATCGTGCTGACCTCGGTGCTGTCCTGTCTCAACTCGGGCCTGTACACCGCCTCGCGCATGGCCTTCTCGCTCGGCCGGCGCAGCGACGCCCCGGCCGCCTTCGGGCAGACCACGGGCCGCGGTGTGCCGCGCGCGGCCATCCTCGCCTCGGTGGTCTTCGGCTTCGTCGCTGTCGCCTTCAACTACCTGTGGCCGGACACCGTCTTCCAGTTCCTGCTCAACGCCTCCGGCGCGATCGCCCTGTTCGTCTGGCTGGTGATCTGCTTCTCCCAGCTGCGGATGCGCAAGATCATCGAGCGGGAGTCGCCGGAGAAGCTGGTCGTCCGGATGTGGCTCTACCCCTACCTGACCTGGGCGACGATCGCCCTCATCACCTTCGTCCTGGGCTACATGCTCACCGACACGGCCGACGGTGGCGGCCGCGACCAGGTGGTCCTGTCCACGCTGGCGGCCGCCGGTGTGGTGGCCTTCGCACTGATCCGCGAACGGCTGTCCAAGAGGAACAGCACGCACGACACGGCGCCCCTGTCCTGACGACTGCGGGCGGGACGGTCCGGGCCGACCACGGCCCGGACCGTCCCGCGGCCGTTCTGCGGTGAGCCCGCGGGAAATCCGTTGTCAACCACACGGCGTGCCCGGGCAACTCTTGCGCAGACGGAGCTCTGCCCCCTTCCCCTCGGGACTGCCATGCTGCGACGCCGAACACCCGTGGTCACAGGCCCAGAGCTCGACGACCGCCACCTGCGCCGGACCCTCACCGAGCTGCGCCCCTCGCAGCAGATGCACGGCCTCGGGGCAGGGGCGACCCGCCCGCTGTGGATGCCCGCGGCCGAACTGCTGCGCGCCACGGGCCGCGACTGGGACCGACGGGTGCACCGGATCTCCGTGCTGGCACGCGCCCTGCCACCGGTCGTCACGGACCGATGGGTCAAGGACTGCCCACGGGACCCCGATGCCCTGGTCGTACGGGCGTGCGCACGGGTCGCCCAGGTGAAGGAGGGGACCGGCTGGTCGGACGATGCATGGGATGCGTGGGGCGGCTGCACGCGAGCGGCGGAGGCCGTCCCGGAGGATCCCACCCCGTGGCTGGCCATGCTGTGGCTGATGTACGCGTGCGGATCCCCGGCGCACGCGGCCGTCCCGGTGTGGACCGAGGCGGTCACCCGCGACCCGTGGAACCGGGCCGCCTACCACCAGATGCTGCGCCACCTGTCCCCGCGCGGCCACGGAACGCTGATGCAGATGCTCGACTTCGCGGAGCGGTGCACGAGCCAGGCACCTCACGGATCGCCAGTGGCCCTACTCCCCCTCGCGGCCCGCATCGAGCTCGTCGCCCACCGGACGGCCCATGACTCCGCCGGCTCCTTCGCCGCCGACGGGCACTGGTACGAACCGCAGGCGGCCGTCGAGGCGGACGCCGCGCTGACCAAGTGGTTCCACGCGGACACCCCGCCGCACGCCGAGGCCCTCCTCGACCTCAACCTGCTCGCGTTCGCCCTGACCCGGATGAAGCGAACGAAGGACGCGATGCCGGTGTTCCACCGCATCGGCCGCCACATGACCAGCCACCCGTGGGACCTCGTGCCTGACGCTGCCAGGACGTTTCAGTACTGGCGGGAACGGGCCCGGGGCTGACGCGACGTTCCCGGCACATGGCAGGTGAGCGGTCGAAACGGCGTCGGCGGCACGGAACCGGGGACCTTTCTGCGTGCCCACCGTGAAGGGATCACCCCCGGCTGAGGCCCTTCCCGGCCTACGTCCTGGGCCGCACCATGGACGTCCTCTCGTGCGACCCGTCCGGGCTTCGGCTGTTCACCGGGCTGCAGGACTGGACTGGCCGGTGAAGCAGCGCAACGTGGTCCGCTACGTCTTCCTCCACCCGGAAGCGCCCAAGCTGTTCGACGACTGGCACGACCGGATCCGCGCCGCCGTCGGCCGCCTGCGCTCCCTGCACAGCCTGGAACCCGACGCCCCCGGCCTGGCCCCGCACGTCGACGAACTGCTCGTCGCAAGCCCGGAGTTCACCGAACTGGAAGCCCGGGCGTACTCGACCCAGACGGTCTTGATGTGATGATCCCGCAAGACTCTCGGTTGGCGAACGCCCGCTGAGCTCTTCGAGCTGGTGTTGCGACCACCTCCAGAACTCAAGCTGTCATCCGGGGCCGCCGATGATTGTCGAAGCCAGGCTGGGATCTCCTGCCACGTCAACGGGCCACACCGACTACTCGGCCCCGGCCGCGGCCAGGTGGCTTCGCATGACGGCCTCGATCTCCGTGGCGTCACCCGTAGCAGGGAGGGCCCACGGGGTCTCGTCGCCGTTCTCCATGACGAAGCTGCTCAGGAACCGCACACTGGCCGGTGAGGGAACGTACGAGTCGCGGAGCCACCGGGCGAACAAGGCCGCCGCGTGTGTGGTCACGTCGATGATGCTGATGTGGGCATAGTCCGGGGCGGGCATGGCAGCCGTCCCGGTGACGAAGACGTCCGGCTCCGCCTCGATCTCGAAGTCCAGAACAGGCACATCGCGCAGGCTGGAAGTGTTCGTCTCCATGAAGGCGTCGGGGAAAGCCCGCGCCAGCGCGTCCCCGAACGTCTCCAGACTCGCCTGCCAGGCGGCTGGGTTCTCCTCGGGCGGAGCGAAGACGAAGTTCGACCGCAGGGTGTGCTCGACTGCCACAGAAGTCCTTCACGCTCAGGGCACGTACCGTGCGGAGCCGGTGACGCCGTTCATGGCCATCATCGACTCCCAGTAGGCCGCGTTGTCCTTGCCGTTGGTCACGATCTCAAGACCGCGGATCTCGGAGTTCGCCGGGTTGGCCATCGCGCTCTTGTACCGACGCAGCTCCGACTCGTCACCCCGGTACATGCCGTCGATCAGCGGGTCCCACTTCGGGTCGCCCTTGGCATCCACCTTCACGGGCTTGGCGAGCGTCTCGTTGACGCGCTCGATGCTGCGGAAACTGCGCTTCGCGCAGTCCGGGTCGCGGACGTGCTTCGCCTCGACGAGGTAGCCGTCGACGGGACGTATCCCGTCCACCATGAGCCCCTGCTTACGGCCGGCCAGCGGTACCTCGCGCTCCGGGTAGCCGGCCACGCGTAGCTGATAGGCGTTGTCGGGGTTGGTGGGGCCACCACCTCCGGCGAAGCCCCCGGTGTTGAGCGAGTTCAGCCAGGTGCGGAACCCGGGCTGCTCTCCTGAGGTGAGAAGGCGGGTGGTGCCGGGCGCCGGAGGGATGGGGTCCTGGGCGGGGATGGAGGGGTCGATCCTGTTGATCGCCGGAAGGATGGCCGGAGCCTGCCCGCGGTAGGAGGCGAGGACCAGCGGCACAGGGACCGGAACGGGCACGGGAAGAAGCGGCGGTACGGGAAGCCCGGGAGGATCGTCAGAGCCCTGGGGGAGCTTGACGCGCTTCTCGGACTCGTCCAGGGCATGGGCGACGTCGCCGAGCTGGTGGATCCAGGGATCGCCGAGTACCGCGTCGAGGAGCCCGCCGTCGTCGCCGTTGCCGCCGAACATCGGCTGGTCCCACGGCATCTCGACGTGGAAGGGGTCCAAATCGTTCTGGGTGATCTTCCGCTTCGCCGCTTCGACGTGATCCGCGTACTGGTCACAGGCTTTGGCGAGCTGGTTGCACGCCGCCACGAGGTTGGCGACCAGTGTCTCGTCCTGCTGGGCCCGTTCGGGTGGCTCCGCGAAGCCGACGAACGCTTTGAAGTAGAGGCGGAACGCGTCCGCGGCCTCCCCGGAGTGTGCTTTGTCGGCCGTGTGCGCGAACACCTGGGCGTCCTCCAGGAAACGCAGCATCATCTTCCCGCCCGCACGCCAGGACACGGCGACGTCCCGCAGCTTCTCCGGCGAGCCGCGGAAGCGATCGCTCATGCCGGCCGGGGCGTACTGGTCGTACCAAGCCGTGTCGCCGACGGCTTCAGGCAACTCCTGGCCCAGCCCGAGGAAGCTCTCGGTGCAGTCCGCTCCGGGGTCGCCCATGCCGGCGGTCAGGTCCACCTGCTTGTTCAGGATCGCGGAGGCGATCTGGCTGTCCCGCGCCATGAACTCGCGGGCGTTGCGCATCAGCCCCTTGCCGGTCTCGCCCATCACGTAGGCACTGAAGCCCATCTTGTCGAGCGTGGTGGAGGCCGCCGACTTGTACACCTTCGCGAACGCCCGCCCCGCGTCGTCATCCCCGGCCATGCCATGTTGCCGGTCGAGTTCGTGGAAGAGCGCGATGGCGGTATCGCGCGTTCCGACCATGACCGTGCCCACCATTCCCATGGACGCCTTGATCATGCCCTCGGCTATGACCTTCAGGTCCAGCGGCAGCCCCACGCTCATCTCCGTCCGGTGAACTGGCCTGTTGGCCCGAGCAACTGACTATCTGTTCTATCGCACAGGCGTCCTTCCCTGTGGGCCCGGTCTGTCACAGGGAGACCTCGGCCCAGACGGTCTTGACGAACTTGTTGCGCGGCTCGCAGCCCCAGTGGGTGGCGAAGGCGTCGACGAGGAGAAGGCCACGGCCGTTTGCTGCCGTATCGGGCGGCGGCGATGTTGCAGCGGTTGTGCCGTCGGGCAATGGGAGCAGCCGGTCCGGGCGGGTGTCGCTGACCTCGACTCGGACTTGGGTTGCAGTGAGGGAGAGACGTACCTCGAAGTCCCGACCGGGAGTACGGCCGTGTGTGACGGCGTTCGCGGCGAGTTCGGCGGTGATGGCGACGAGGGCGCGCGTGACGGGGACGGTGCGGGGGATGCCCCACTCTTCGAGTTGCTGCTCCACGAGGAGACGGGCGAGACGGGCGCCTCGGCGGGTGGAGCTGAGCTGGATTCTGAAGTGGTGGGCGGGAGCGGAGGCGGGGATGAGGGCGGGGGAGGTTGTGGGGGAGGGGGTGATCATGCCGTCACCTGCATGGCGTGGGCGTTGTGCGCGGCCAGGTAGGGGCGGATGAGGGTGTTGTCTTCTCCTCGGAGTAGGGAGGTGTGGGGGTGGCGGCGGAATTCCGGGGAGGAGTAGGAGCAGGGTGCGGGTGTGGGGGGCGGTGCTGTTGTTGGGGACTGGCGGTGGCGTCCGGATGGGGGCCACAGGAGTCGCAGCAGTTGCTCGAAGAGGCGGGTGGGGGAGGGCAGCACGTTGTCGAACTCCGCTTGGTGTGGGTGGCCGGGGCTTGAGGAGCGGGGCCACGAAGGACATCGCTGTGTAGCGATCCGCTTACAGAGTGAGACGGAGCGGGCTACCCTCGCCAGGGGGTAGCAGGTGACAAGGCTTCTGTCACACGGGAGTTGACGTTGAGTAACATCTATGGGGATTGGTTGAAGGCTCAGCGCGAGACGGCTGGGCTGACACAGCAAGAGCTGGCGGACCAGGCGATCATGACCCGTTCGCACATCTCGCACATCGAGGCCGGCCGCCGCATCCCGTCCAAGGAAGACGCGCGACGACTGGACAGGGCGCTGAACACCGGTGACGTGCTGAGCAGCTTCCTGCCGGATGAAGGCGCGGCGGTCGCGGAGTACTTCGAGGCGGCTCTGCTGCTCGAACAGCAGGCAACGGTGATCCACGAGTTCGCGCCGTCGTTCGTCCCGGGCATCCTCCAGACCAAGAGGTACGCGCATGCAGTTCTGAGCACGTCCTTCCCTCCTGTGAGCGAAGCGGAATGTGACAGGCTCGTTGTCACACGCCTTGACCGTGCCAAGATCCTCGACAACCCGGTTAGTCCGATCGTCTGGGCCCTGCTCGACGAAGCTGTACTGCGTCGCGTCGTGGGCAGCCGAGAGATCATGGCCGACCAGATCATGCACATGGTTCGGCTCGTGGAGAGCGGACGCGTGCGAGTGCACGTGATGCCTTACGACGTCGGTGCGTATCAGCTTCTCCAGAGCCTGCTCACCTTGATGTGGTTCGAGGACCAGCCTCCGGTGGCTTACTCGGAGGGCGTCCAGGTCGGCAAGGTGCACGACTCTCCGGCCGTGGTCACACGCCTTCAAGGCGTCTACGCTCTGGCCATGACCGATGCACTGTCACTCAAGGAGTCGTTGGGCATGATGCGGGCGATAGCAGAGGACTACGGACATCGTGGCTGAGCAGACCATCCCGAACAGTTCCGTGTTGGCAGGCTGGCGTAGGTCGTCCTACAGCGGTCCCGAAGGCGGTAGTTGTGTGGAGGTGCTAGATGGCTACCCGGCAGGTGTGCCTGTTCGGGACTCCAAGGCACCCCAAGGGCCTGCGCTGGTCTTCTCGGCCGCTGGTTGGGCGGCGTTCGTTGTGGCGGTGAAGACCAGCGGCCTTCGGTCCTGAGACTCAGGCCGGCGGTACGAGGGGCGGTGGCAGGGGCTGTGCGGGGTAGGCGAATTTTCCGTGCGCCCGTTCCTGCTTTTCTCCGCCAGATCAGCAACCGCGCTGATCAGGGAAGCTCGTCAGACTTTCCGTGGGGTTTGGGTAAGCACTCGGGGGCGAGGGAATGGCAACGCAACCGGGAGCGGCAAAGCACCCTGGCAGGCGGCCAAGCGGCTCAGGTTCAGCGGCAGACGAGTCGGGCTGTACGCCGGGTTCTGTTCCGAGGGGTCCTCGCGGACCCCCCGGCGACGGCCATCCATCTAGGGCCGGCGTTGCCGCCGGCCTCGTGCGGTCTACCCGCGGACTCGGGCGGGCAGCCCTCGAACGTCCGCGCAGAGCCACCTCTTACAGTGGCTCCTTTTGACCTTGCTCCGGGTGGGGTTTACCTAGCTGCCCAGGTCGCCCTGGGCACTGGTGGTCTCTTACACCACCGTTTCACCCTTACCGGGGGCCGAAGCCCTCGGCGGTCTGTTTTCTGTGGCACTGTCCCGCGGGTCACCCCGGGTGGCCGTTAGCCATCACCCTGCCCTGTGGAGCCCGGACGTTCCTCGGGAAGCCCCCTAAGGGGACTCCACGCGGCCGTCCGCCCGGCTCGTCTGCCGTGTCGACCATGTTACCGGGCGCGGGTCCTGCTTCCGTCCCGCCGGTCCCGCCGGTCCCGCCGCCGTCGCGAGCACCGAGCCCGCCAGGATCAGGGTGAAGGCGGCGGCGATCGTCGGGGTCAGGGGCTCGTCGAGGAACAGGGTGCCCGCCGCCACCGCGACCGCGGGGTTGACGTACGTGAAGACCGTCGCGCGGGTGGGGCCGACCTCCTTGATCAGTTCCAGGAAGGCTACGAAGGCGAGCGCCGTGCAGATCACGCCCAGGCCGATGAGGGCGGTCAGGACCGACGCGGAAGGCATCTCCGCAGGCCAGGTTGCTACCGCCGCCGGCGCGTAGACCAGGGCCGCCAGCGCCAGGCAGGGCGCCGTGAGCTGCAGTGTAGGTACGTCCTTCAGCCAACGTGCCGCGATCAGGGGCGCCGTCGCGTATCCCAGCACCGTCAGGAACACCTCCGCCAGAGAGCGGGCGTCGCCGCCGGTGAGATGCGGCACGGTGAGGACGCCGACGCCCGCCAGTCCCAGCGCGAGTCCGGTGACCCGCCGTATGCCCAGGCGTTCGGTGTCGCCGAAGAAGCGTGCGAGGGCGACGCCGACGATCGGTACGCCCGCGATCAGCAGGCCCGCTGTCGAACTGGACAGGTGGCGCTCGGCGTCCGTGAGCGTGAACCACGGGCCGATGATCTCGACGCACGCGAAGGCCAGCATGGGCAGCCAGTGGGTACGGACGGTCCGGACCAGGCCGCCGCCGCGTAGCGCGAAGGGGAGCAGGAGGACGGCGCCCAAGGCGCAGCGCGTGAACACCACCATGGACGGTGACAGCGGGGCGTCCACCGCCACCTTGATCATCAGGTAGGGGATGCCCCACACCACTCCCATCAGGGAGAACAGGAACCAGCCGCGTGCAGTCATACGGGGAGTTTCGGCCGGGCCGAGGTCAGGTGTCTTGAACGCTGTTGCGGTACGCCGCCGGGGTCACGCCCATGACCCGGCGGAACCAGCGGGTGAGGTGGGCCTGGTCCGCGAAGCCGACCAGGGACGCCACCTCGGCCGGGCGCAGGCCGGATTCCAGCAGGGCTCTCGCCCTGGTCACCCGGTACTGGGCCAGCCAGGCGTACGGCGGTATGCCGGTCGTCGTGCGGAAGGCGCGCAGGAGTTGGTAGCGGGACAGGCCCAGGTCGGCGGCGAGGTCGGAGAGGGAGGGCGGGGCGAGGAGTTCGTCGGCGAGGCGGTCGCGGACGGCGTGGGTGATGCGCTCGGCGCCGGGGATCGTGTCGCACACCGGGCGGGCCGTGGAGTGGCGGCGGGCGAGGGCCGTCAGCAGCCACGGGAAGCGGGACTCGGCCTCCAGGGGGTCGGGGCAGGCGGCCAGTTCCGTGTGGGCGCGGGCCAGGGCGGCGGCCAGTTCGGGGTCGTCGAGGAGGGGTTCGCGGAAGTGCGGAAGGCCGCCGAGGGTGCCGTCCGTCAGCAGCGAGACAGGCGCGTAGAGCGCGCGGTAGGCGTAGCCGCCGGTGGGGGTTGCCGGGCCGCCGGTATGCATCTCGCCGGGGGCGAGGACGACGACGGAGCCGGGGCCGGTGCGGATGCGGCCGCCGCGGTAGTCGATGATCTCGGAGCCGTCGACGCACACGCCGACGGTGAACTCCTCGTGGGCGTGCGGTGCGTAGACGTGCTGGTCGAAGCGGGCGGTGAGCAGGTCGAGGGGCGGGCCGCAGCGGCCCAGCCGGGCTCTGGTCCACCACGCCTGTTCACGGTTCACGCGCCACCCCCATGCGTTCCTGACCCCTGGTGCTACGGGTGCAACGCCTTCAGGCCTCGGTTCCATGCCGCCGGGATATCGGCGTCGTCCGGAAAGCGGCCGTGGATCTCCAGGATCACCATGCCGTGGGCGAAGGCCCAGGTCGCGCGGGCCAGGTCGAGATCGCCGCCGCATGCCCGCAGCAGCGGCATCGCGGCCCGGTCCTCCAGGCCGAGCGGGAGCGCGGCGCGGGGCAGGGGGCGTTCCGTGGCCAGGCAGTACAGGTGGGGGTGGGCCAGCGCGTACGTCCGGTAGGCCTCCGCGAGCGCGGTGAGGGAGTCCGCCGCCTCCAGGGCCGCCGCCGTCTCCTCCAGCATCTGGGCCGTCAGCTCGACCTCGACGGCGTGCTTGTCGGGGAAGTGCTTGTAGAGGGAGGGCGCCTTGATGCCGAGGTGGTCGGCGAGGGCGCGCATGGTGAGCGCGGCGGGCCCGGCCTCCTCCAGGAGGGACCGGGCGGCCGTCGCGATCTCCCGGGCGCGCGGGGTCAGTCGTTCGGTGAGCAGCCGGTCAGCCACGCTGGAAGCCCTCCTTCGTACGCAGTCCGTAGCCGAAGGCGCGATCGTACGAGATGTGCGCGAGCCAGCCGCACAGGGCCGCGAACAGCGGGGCCCAGGTGAACGGCCCGAACGCGTAGAGGGCCATGAGCGCGAGCGGGACGAGGGCGCGGTGCATCGCGTTGTAGTACGGCACCGCGCGGGGCGAGAGCCGGCCCTTCGCCATGCGGGGCGCGTCGTCGAGGGCGACGAGGAAGGTCAGGTCCGGGGCGACGAGGAAGGCGAACGCGAAGGTTCCGGCGAGCCAGCCGTGGTTGACGGCCTCCAGGACCGCGAACGCCGACCAGAACAGCGCGCCCGCGAGCCAGGCGGTGCGGCGGACGAGGGTGAGGGGGGAGCGGGGGGTCGTCGTGACCGTGGTGGCCGTGGTGACCGTACTCATGGCTGCTGCCTCCTTGGGCGCTTGGGCTCCAGGACTGGCTAACGCCGTTAGCCCGACAGTCGGAACTGTAGGGCTAACAGTGTTAGCCGTCAAGAAGCCCGCCCGGCAAGAAGCCCGCCCGGACCTCCCGGACCTCCCGGGCCCCCACGGGCCTCCCCGGACCCCCCGGGCCGACCCGGCTCCGTGCGGGTCAGCCGGCCGCGAACACCCCCTCCAGCGCATCGAAGGCTGCCGTCAGCCGCGTCCGGTGCTCGTCCATGACGGCCGTCACCCGCTCCCCCGCGAGCATGCGGCGCGCGGTGGTGACGTAGACCGAGCGGTAGGCCGCGACCGTCATGACGGCCGCGAGGTGCGGGTCGGGGAGGTCGGGGGCGGTCTCCGCGAGGGTCCGCGCCAGGGCCTCCTCCAGCTCCTCGACGCCCTCGCGGGCGCGGGCGCGCAGTGCGGGCGAGTCGACGACGATCCGCCAGAAGTGCGGGAAGTCGTCGTCGAGGCCGCCCAACGGGTGCCGCTGGTCGAGGAGTTGGAACGCGAGGGCGCGGAGGGCGGCGAGCGGGGTCTCGGCGGGATCGCGTTTCCCGACCGCTTGCGTGAACATCTCCACGGCCTGGGGGATGCGGTCGAGGAAGAGGTCCTCCTTGCGCGGGAAGTAGTTGAAGACGGTCATCGCGGACACCTCCGCCGCCCTGGCGACCTCCGCGACGGTCACCTCGTCGAAGCCGCGCTCGACGAACAGGCCGGTCGCGACGTCCGAGATCCGCTGCCGCGTGGCCTGCTTCTTGCGTTCCCGAAGGGACGGTTCCGCTTTCTCTTCCTCCATCATGCCCTCCATCATGAGAAAAACTATAGCGGCCACAAACTTTTAGTGACTACAGTGAAACTCATGACAGAGCTCATGACAGACACTGAGTACGACGTCGTGGTGGTCGGCGCCGGGCCGGTCGGGCTGATGCTGGGGTGCGAGCTGGCGCTCGGCGGGGCGCGGACGCTGGTCGTCGAGCGGTTGGCCGAGGTGGACGAGACGATCAAGGCTGGCGCGATCAACTCCCCGACCGCCGTGGCCCTTTACCGGCGCGGGCTGCTGCCCGCGCTCACGGAGGTCCAGGAGGCGGCGATGAGCCGGTTCCGGGAGTTCATGAAGGCGCGGGGCAAAGAGGCCGGCGCGGGGGCCGTGCCGCCGCCGAGGTTCGCCGGGCACTTCGCCGGGATCATGCTCGACGCCGCCCTGCTGGACGACTCGGACCCGGCCTTCGCGGACCTCGGACCGGTCGACGGCATCGGTCTGATCCCGCAGGCGACGCTGGAGCGGCTGCTCGCCGACCGCGCCCGGGAACTGGGCGTGGAGGTGCGGCGCCAGGTCGAGCTGACGGGCTTCGACGCAGACGAAGGCGACGGCCACGGCGACGGCGACGGCCACGGCCACGGCCACGGCCACGGCCACGGCCACGGCGACGGCGAACGCGGCGTCACCGTACGCCTCACGCCCGGGCGGGACGTGCGCGCGGGCTGGCTCGTCGGGTGCGACGGCGGCCGAAGCACCGTCCGCAAACTCGCCGGGTTCGACTTCCCGGGCACGCCCCCGGAGATCACCGGGTACCAGGCGATCGCCGACATGACCGGGACCGAGGGGCTGCGGCGCGGCTGGCACACGACGGACGTCGGGACGTACGTCCATGGTCCGATGCCCGGCCGCGTCCTGACCGTGGAGTTCGACGGGCCGCCCGCCGACCGTGAAACGCCCGTCACCACCGAGGAGTTGCAGGCCAGTGTGCGCCACGTGACCGGTGTGGACGTGACGGTGGACAAGGTGCACTCGCTGACCCGGTTCACCGACAACTGCCGTCAGGCGAGCACCTATCGCGCGGGCCGGGTGCTGCTCGCGGGCGACGCGGCGCATGTGCACTCGCCGTTCGGCGGGCAGGGGCTCAACCTCGGCATCGGGGACGCGATGAACCTCGGCTGGAAGCTCGCGGCGGTGGTGCGCGGGCACGCTCCCGAGGGGCTGCTCGACTCGTACACACGTGAACGGCATCCGATCGGCGCCTGGGTGCTGGAGTGGACACGGGCCCAGATCGCGCTGATGCGCCCCGAGTCGCACGCGCGCGCCCTGCGCGAGGTGGTGACCGGCATGACGGGGACGGTCGACGGCACCACCTACCTGGTCAAGAAGATCTCCGGCGTCTGGCAGCACTACGATCTGCCCGGCGACCACCCGCTGGTCGGCCACAGCGCCCCCGACCTGGAACTCTCCGACGGCACCCGGCTCGCCGACCACCTGCACGGCGGTCGCGCCCTGCTGCTCGACCTGGCCGACGACCCCAAGCTGCGCGCCCGCGCGGAGGGCCACGGCGACCGGGTGGACGTCCGCCCCCTCGCCGCCCCCGGCCACCCGGAGCTCACGGCGCTGCTCGTGCGGCCGGACGGATACGTGGCGTGGGCGGCGGACACGGAACACGTGCCTGAGGACGCCGCGGACAACACCCTGGAGGCGGCGCTGGAACGCTGGTTCGGCGCGCCTGCCTCCTGACGACGACCGCGTGCAGGGCTGTCACGCGGGCGCGAAGCGGATCGTCGGCGCCGCCGGATCGGCCTCCGTGAGGCGGACGCGCAGCCGCTCGCCGAGCGGAAGAGGAGCGCCACCGCCGACGCCGTCGCCACTGTCGATGCGGCCGATGACCGCCGGGAATTCCAGTTGGACGGTGCCGACGGTCGGCCGGTGCTCCTCCACGTCCACCACGTAGCCGTCGAACACCTCGCCGACCCGGTCCTTCAGCAGCGCGGCCTCGACGATGTCGACGCAGCCGCGCTCGACGGCGTTCGCGCGCCGCCCGCCCTCCGCCATCTCCTTCGGCAGGGCGTCGAGCGCGGCGAGCACCCAGTCGGGCGGGGCGTGGCCTGCGACGGCGGCGAGGCAGAGCTCGGTGGCGTGGCGGTCGGCGAGGCGGCGGAGCGGGGCCGTGCAGTGGGTGTACGGGGCCGCGACGGCGGCGTGGGTGGTGATGCCGGGGAGCTTCCCGTCGCGGAAGACGGTGTAGCCGGCGCCCCGCAACAGGGTCGTGCACTCCTGGAGGAAGGCCGCGTGACGGGGGTCGTGCGGGTCGAGGGAGCGAATGAGCTGCGCGTACGAGACATGGTGCGGCCAGTCGATGCGCAGGGCGTGCGCGGTGCGGCGCAGGCGGCCGACATCCCCCACTCTCGAATTCACTCGAGCGGGGGGACCCCCATCGTCGGGAGCGGCGGGCAGCGTGCGCAGGACGCCCGTGCCGGAGGCGAGCATCAGCTCGGCCGCGGCCATCCCGGTGAGGAGGGAGAGCTGGGCGTTCCAGCCCTCGGCGGGCAGCGGGGCGCGGTACGTCAGCTCATAGGTGTGGTCGTGCTCGACGACCTCCTGCTCGGGCACATCGAGGGAGATCCCGCCCCGCTCGGCTTCGAGTCGCTCCCGCAACTTCCCCACGACGGGCAGGAGTTGGAGCGTTCCCTCGGCGGTCCCCGCGTCGATCTGCCGCTGCACGCCCGCGTAGTCGAGCTTCGCTCGGCTGCGGACGAGGGCGCGGCGGACGTCGACGGCGAGGGTACGGCCGTCGGCGTCGAGGTCGACGGTCCACAGGGCGGCGGGGCGGACCCGGCCGGGCAGCAGACTGGCGGCGCCCTCGCTCAGCACGGCCGGGTGCAGCGGGACCTTGCCGTCGGGGAAGTAGAGGGTGCTCACCCGGCGGTGCGCCTCGGCGTCCAGCGGTCCGCCGGGGACGACGAACGCGGCGACGTCGGCGATGGCGTACCGGACGCGGTAGCCGGTGCCCTGCCGGGAGAGGTGCAACGCCTGGTCGAGGTCGGTGGAGGCGGGAGGGTCGAGGGTGAGGAAGGGGATGTCGGTGGCGTCGTACGAGGGGAGCGCCGGGGCCTTCGCGACCCGCTCCGCCTCGGCGAGGACCGCGAGCGGGAAGGCGACCGGTGCACCGAGTCTCGTGCGCAGGGCGGTGAGGGCGGCCCGGAGGGGGGCTTCGGGGGCGCCGGTCACGCGGATGTGGCGGCGGGGCATGCAACGAATGTAGGACCGGGGCGGCCTCGCGGCACGTCGTACGCTGGCGCGGCAGAGCTCTACCGAAGGAGATTTCCCGTGCTGGTCCTGCTGCCTCCCTCCGAAGGCAAGGCGTCCTCTGGACGTGGCGCCCCGCTCAAGCCGGAGACCCTCTCCCTGCCGGGGCTCGGCGCCGCCCGCGAGGCCGTCCTCGACGAGCTGGTCGAGCTGTGCGCGGCCGACGAGGACAAGGCACGCGAGGTGCTCGGGCTGAGCGAGGGGCTGCGTGGCGAGGTCGCGAAGAACACGGAGCTGCGCACGGCGGGCGCGCGGCCGGCCGGGGAGATCTACACGGGCGTCCTGTACGACGCCCTCGGCCTGGCCTCCCTCGACGCCGCGGCGAAGAGGCGCGCGGCTCGGTCGCTGCTCGTCTTCTCGGGACTGTGGGGCGCCGTCCGGGTGACGGACCGCATCCCGTCCTACCGCTGCTCGATGGGCGTGAGGCTGCCGGGGCTGGGGGCGCTTGGCGCGCACTGGCGCACGCCGATGGCGTCCGTGCTGCCCGAGGCGGCCGGGGACGGGCTGGTGCTGGACCTGCGGTCGGCGGCCTACGCGGCCGCGTGGAAGCCGAAGGGCGAGGTCGCCGGGCGGACGGCGAGCGTGCGGGTGCTGCACGCGCCGACCCGGAAGGTCGTCAGCCACTTCAACAAGGCGACGAAGGGGCGGATCGTCCGGAGCCTGCTGACGGCGGGGATCGCCCCCAAGGGCCCGGCGGAGCTGGTGGAGGCGTTGCGGGACCTCGGGTACGTGGTGGAGGAGCAGGCACCGGCGCGGGCGAAGGCCGGGGCGACGGCCTGGACGCTGGACGTCCTGGTGGACGAGGTGCACTGAGACCCGTCAGGTGCACTGGGGCCCATCAGGAGCACTGAGGCCCATCAGGAGCGTAGGCGTTGCAGCATATGCAATGACCTTTGCGCATATTGCGCGGCGAGGGCAGGATGAGGCGCATGATCTCACCGCTGCCCTCCTCTTCGGCTGCCTCGGTACTGGATATGGCCCCGGTCGTCCCCGTGGTGGTCGTCGAGGACGCCGCCGACGCGGTACCGCTGGCGCGGGCGCTGGTCGGGGGCGGGCTGCCCGCGATCGAGGTGACGCTGCGGACGTCGGCCGCGCTCGACGCGATCCGGGAGATCTCCGGGTCGGTGCCGGAGGCGGTCGTCGGGGCCGGAACGGTGATCACACCGGAGCAGGTGACGGCGTGCGGGGCGGCCGGGGCACGGTTCCTGGTGAGCCCCGGCTGGACGGACGTCCTGCTGACGGCGATGCGGGCGTCCGGGCTGCCCTTCCTGCCCGGGGTGTCCACCACGTCGGAGGTAGTGGCCCTGCTGGAGCGGGGGGTGCGGGAGATGAAGTTCTTCCCGGCGCAGGCGGCGGGCGGTACCGCCTACCTCGGATCACTCGCCGGACCGCTCCCCCAGGCCCGCTTCTGCCCGACCGGAGGTATCGGCCCGAACAACGCGCCGGAGTATCTGTCCCTGCCCAACGTCGGTTGCGTGGGCGGGAGTTGGATGGTCCCGGCGGACGCGGTCGCGGCCCGGGACTGGGCGCGGATCGAGGGCCTCGCCCGCACCGCCTCGTACCTGGGGGCCGACCTCAGGACCGGCCCGAGGACCGGCCCGAGGACCAGCCCGAGACCCGACCTCACGGCCGGCCTCAGGGCCGAAGGTGGGACGTGTCGTTGAGGAGGCGGACGCTGGCGTTGCCGTCCGCGTAATACGCCACCGCCGACAGCGAGGCCGCCGACAGTTCCATACGGAACAGCGACTCGGGCGGGGCGCCCAGGGCGAGCCGTACGAAGGTCTTGATCGGGGTCACATGGGTGACCAGCAGGACCGTACGGCCCGCGTACGCCGCGACCAGCTTGTCGCGGGTGGCGGCGATCCGGGTGGCGGTCGCCGCGAAGCTCTCGCCACCGCCGGTCGGCTGGGCCTGAGGGTCGGCCAGCCAGGCGTTCAGGTCGTCGGGGTAGCGCTCACGGACCTCGCCGAAGGTCAGCCCCTCCCAGGCCGCGAAGTCCGTCTCGATCAGCCCGTCCTCGACGGTGACCTCCAGACCGAGGCGGGCGGCGACGGCGCCCGCGGTCTCGCGGGTGCGGGCGAGCGGGGAGGCGAGGATGTGCTGGACGGTCCCGCGCCGGGCGAGCGCGGCGGCCACCCGCTCGGCCTGCTCCCGGCCGACGTCCGAGAGGGAGGGATTGGTACCGCCACTGCCGGAGAATCGCTTCTGCGGGGTGAGCGGCGTCTCCCCGTGCCGCAGGAGCACGAAGGTGGCGGGCGCCCCGAGATCGGGAGCCGCACCCCAGCCGACGGAGGGGGTGGCGGAGGCAGTCGTGACGGCGGAGGGAGTGGTGGCAGCAGGAGCGGCGGCGGGGGCGGAAGGTACCGGGGTGGCGACGGTGCGGGCGGCACGGCGGTCGGCGACGGTCTTCGCCCCGGCCTCAAGAGAGGTTTCGGCAGCGGTTTTGGTACCGGTTTCCCGAACGGTTTCCGCACCGGCTTCCGTAACCGATTCCCGAGCCGCTTCCGCACCGGCTTCCGTAACCGATTCCCGAGCCGCTTCCGCACCGGCTTCCGTAACCGATTCCCGAGCCGCTTCCGCACCGGCTTCCGTAACCGATTCCCGAGCCGCTTCCGCACCGGCTTCCGTAACCGGTTCCCGAGCCGCTTCCGTGTCGGATTCCCAAGCGGTTTCCCCGCCGCGCTCCCGGGCCGTCTCCGCGCCCGTCCCCCGAAGCGTTTCCCCACCGGTTTCCCGGGCCGTCTCCGCGCCCGTCCCCTTGGCCGGGCGCCCGGAGTCCTGGGGCACTGGGCGGGCCTGGGCCAGGGCCGCGCGGGCCCTTGCGGCGCCCGCGGCGGCGTCGCCGGGCGGGCCCGAGGGCGCCGGGGCGGCCGGGGCCGCGGCGGTACGGGCGTCGAGCGCGGCCCGCGACGCCCCGGCGTCCCACTGCTCACCCCGCTTGCCCGCGTCCATCGCCTCGTTCGCCAGGCGGTCGGCGTGCTTGTTCTGCTCGCGCGGGATCCACTCGTAGGTGACCTGCCCGCGCGGGAGCATCCGGGCCGCCTCCGCGGCGAGCGGCTTCATGTCGGGGTGCTTGATCTTCCAGCGCCCCGACATCTGCTCGACGACCAGCTTGGAGTCCATGCGCACGCGCACCGTGGCCGACGGGTCGAGTTCCCGGGCAGCCCGCAGGCCGGCCAGCAGCCCCCGGTACTCGGCCACGTTGTTGGTGGCGATGCCGATGTACTCGGCCCGCTCGACGAGGGTCTCCCCCGTCGCCGCGTCGATCACCACGCTGCCGTAGCCCGCGGGCCCCGGGTTGCCCCGCGACCCGCCGTCGGCCTCGACGATGAACTCCCGCACGACGTAAGCCCCTTACCGCTTGAGACGACCGACTACAGACCGGACTCGGACGTACGCACCAGGATGCGCCGGCAGTTCTCGCACCGGACGACCGTGTCACGCGCGGCCGAGCGGACCTCGTTGAAGTCGGTGATCGAGAGCTCCTGGCGGCAGCCCTGGCAGGTGCGCTGGGAGAGCTTGGCCGCGCCGATGCCGCCCTGCTGCTCGCGCAGCTTGTCGTAGAGCTTGAGCAGGTCGGCGGGGATGGACCCGGCGATGACCTCGCGCTCCTTCGTCACCGTGGCGGCCTCGCCGTCGAGCTCCTCGAAGGCCGCGTCCCGGCGCGCGGTGGCGTCGTCGATCTTCCCCTGGACGGAGCCGACGCGCTCGGTCAGCTCGGCGGCCCGCTCCTGCGCGGACTCTCGGCGCTCCATGACCTCCAGGACGATGTCCTCGAGGTCGCCCTGGCGCTTGGCGAGGGAGACGATCTCCTTCTGGAGGTTCTCCAGGTCCTTCGGGGAGGTGACGGCCCCGGAGTCGAGCCGCTGCTGGTCGCGGGCGGCGCGCTGGCGCACCTGGTCCACGTCCTGCTCGGCCTTGGTCTGTTCGCGGGCGGTGTCGCTCTCCTCGGTCTGCGCGGCCACGAGGAGGTCGCGCAGCTGGGTGAGGTCCTTGGTCAGCGACTCGATCTCGGCGTGCTCGGGCAGGGACCTCCGCTTGTGCGTGAGCTGCTGGAGCCGGACGTCGAGGGCCTGGACGTCGAGGAGTCGGATCTGGTCGGCGGGCTCGGCGTTCAGTTGGGGGCTCCCGGTGTTTCGGTGGAAGAGGAAAGGGTGCGCGAAGCGGTCGCTGGAAGGGTGCTGGTGGGCGACGGGTGGGCGGACGCCGCGTGGGCGGTCCAGGGGTCGGTGACCGTGCGGGAGACATGGACCCTGAGGTCCCATCCCCTCCGGTCGGAGATCTCGTCGAGCTGGGCGGCTGCCAGCTCGCACCAGGGCCACTCGGTGGCCCAGTGCGCCGCGTCGAGCAGCGCGAGAGGTGAGTGGGCGCCGTTGTCGCCGTGGGCGCGATCCGCGATGAACTCCGACGCCGGGTGGTGGCGCAGGTCCGCGGTGAGGAAGGCATCGACGCCGGCCGCGCGGACGTGGTCGAAGAGGCTGTCGCCGGACCCGCCACTGACGGCGACGGTCCGCACGACCGCCTCGGGGTCGCCGGCCACCCGGATGCCCTGGGCGGTGGCGGGCAGCCGCTCGGCGGCCCGGGCGGCGAACTCGCGGACGGTGAGCGGATGGTCCAGCTCGCAGACGCGGCCGAGCCCGCGCCGCCCCTCGGGGTCGCTCGGATCCGGCACGAGGGGCCGTACGACCCGCAGGTCGAGGGCGCCGGCCAGGGCGTCGCTCACCCCCGGGTCGGAGGTGTCGGCGTTGGTGTGAGCGACATGCAGGGCGATGTCGTTCTTGATGAGGGTGTGCACGACACGGCCCTTGAAGGTGGAGGCCGCGACGGTCGTCGTCCCGCGCAGATAGAGCGGATGGTGGGTGACGAGCAGACCGGCGCCGAGCCGCACGGCCTCCTCGACGATCTCCTGGACGGGATCGACGGCGAACAGAACCCGGGAGACCTCCTGCTCGGGGTCGCCCACGACGGTACCGACCGCGTCCCAGGACTCGGCCCACTCGGCGGGCCACAGGTTCTCCAGCGCGGCGATGACTTCAGACAGACGGGGCACGGGGCAAGGCTACCTGGCCGTTCTGCGAGCCCGTACCGGTGCCGCCGATGGGGGCCGGGCCGATGCACACCCCTTCCGCGCCCCTCAGGCGAATCGCTTCTGCACCACTCTTATGAGGGAAGTGGACCGCCCGTCGGCCCCCGGCCCGCGCGTACGAAAACTAGCTTCGTGGCTGGAGGTGGCGGAACGATGACGATGCCGGCCTGTGCGATCGAGCCCACCGCGGCGGACGGGGAGACCCCCGAGACGCCCGTGGCCCCTGTGGCCCCCGAGGCCCCCGACTCTCTCGTCAGCAGCAGCGCCGGGCGTACGCCGCCGCATGCGGACTGCGTGATCACGGCGGACGGCGCCTACGCCGCACGCCTCGCCCGGGCCGGCGACTCCTGGTTCCCGGAGCGCTGGACCCTGGACGGCCCCGAGCCGTACGCCGTACCGCTGCCCTGCAACCAGCCCGAGGAGCCCGGCACGGAGGTGCAGCCGATGGCCGACGGCCGGGTCCTGATCCGGCGGCCGACCGACGGACGGCACGCCTTCTCGCTGCTGTACCCGACCGGCCCCGGCACGGGCGAGCTGCCGCTGGGCGCCGTGGAGTGCCCGGACGCGGGCACTCGGCTGCGTCTGCTTCCCCCGGCCCCCTGCGGCGAACGGGCGTACGCCCTGGCCGTCGGCCGCTACACGACGACCCTGTGGCTGGTCGCGGGCGGCGCCTTCGGCCCCGAGCACCTCGCCGAGATCCCCGGCCGCTGCTCGGGCGGCGTCTGGCTGGACCGCACGGGCCGGATGCTCGCGCTGGACCGTGAGGTCGCCGGCCGGACCAAGGCGATCGTGGTGGACCTGGAGCGCGGCGGCGAGGTCTCACCGCTGCTTCAGATCTCCGCCGACAGCGACGACCGTCTGCTGCTCGCCGACCCCGACAGCGGCCTGCTGCTCATCGGCTCGGACGCCCCCTCGCCGGGCGAGACCCGCCTGGGCTGGGGGGTCCTCGGCAGCACGCTGCCGGTCCGCTTCCCGGAGTCCCTGCACCTGCCCGGCCGTGCCCTCACCCCCTTCGCGATCCAGCCGGGCCAGATGCTCGTGCCGGAGGCCTGCGCGGTGGCGCTCCGCATCGACGGCCCCTTCGGCACCTGGGTCGGCGTGTGGCGCCCGGCGGACCGCCGACTGCACCAACTCGCCGCCCCCACAGGCTGGTTGGCGGGCAGCGGGCTGTGGACACCGGCGGGCGTCCTGCGTCTGCCGTACGCCACGGAGGCGGAGCCCTGCGGGGTGGCCCCCCTGTCGGCGCCGATCACGGCCCCGCCCTCGCCCTCACCCTCGCCCGGTCCCTCCGAGGAAGCCGCGCCCCTCGAAGCACCGTCGGCGCACGAGGGATCGGCGTCCGCGCCTCTCGCCCCCCGCCCGATCCCCCTCCAACAAGCCCCCCTCGACAGCCTTGTAACGAAGTAGCTGCGGTTGGCGTGGCCGCCTGGATTCGCCACGCGGTGTGCTGGATAAAATCACCCGGCTGTAAAGAAAGATCATGTTGACGGGGTGAACTTTTCCGATGAGCGACGCAACCACGATGCAGCCGCTGTCCGCCGACTCCCAGGAGACGGCCGGTCACGGCCGGCACCGGGGCCCGGTCTCGTCCCACGACGGCGACTCGGCCCCGCACGGCCGGCACCGCAAGCCGGCCGAGAACAGGTCCGAGAGCAGGTTCGAGGACAAGGCCGAAGCGGCTGCCTGAGCAGTACCGCGGTACACCGAAGGGGGCTCCGGACATCCGGAGCCCCTTTTGCATGCCCCCCGCCGCGTGGCCGCTGCGTGCCCGCTGCGTGACCGCGTCGGGCCTACCTCGTCCGCCTCTCCCCCTCCTCCCGCCGCAGCCCCAGCACCTCCGCCGCCGCGAACGTCTCCCCCTGCGGCCGGTCCGCGTAGTGCGGGGCGAGGACGGCGTCGAGCTCGTCGTAGGTGAAGGCTTCCTGCTTGCTGTCGAACTTCGCCCGGACACGCGGCCGTTCTACGACGGCGACCATGCCGCCGTGCACGACGAGCAGCTGCCCGTTGATCCGGGCGGCGGCCGGCGAGGCCAGGTAGCCGACCAGCGGGGCGACATGCTCGGGGGCGAGGGGGTCGAGGCCGCCCTCGGCCGGCTGCTCGAAGCCGGCGAAGACGTCCTCCGTCATCCGGGTGCGGGCGCGCGGACAGATGGCGTTGGCCGTCACCCCGTACTTGGCGAGCGCGAGCGCGGTGGACGTCGTCAGCCCGACGATTCCCCCCTTCGCCGCCGCGTAGTTGGGCTGCCCGGCCGAGCCCGCCAGGAACGCCTCCGACGAGGTGTTCACGATCCGCCCGTACACCGGCCCGCCCGCCGCCTTGGACCGCTCACGCCAGTGGGCGGCGGCGAAACGGGTCGTGTTGAAGTGACCTTTGAGGTGGACCCGGACCACCGCGTCCCACTCCTCCTCGGCCATCGAGAAGACCATACGGTCGCGCAGGATGCCCGCGTTGTTGACCAGGACGTCCAGCTTGCCGAACTCCGCGACCGCCAACTCGACCAGCTGACGGGCCTGTTGGAAGTCCGAGACGTCCCCGGTGTGGGCGAGCGCGGTACCGCCGGCCGACCGGATCTCCTGCGCCACCTCCTCGGCGGGACCGGCCGACGCCTCGCCCGACCCGTCCCGCCCGGCCTGCCCGTAGTCGTTGACGACGACGGCCGCGCCCAGCCGGCCCAACTCCAGCGCCTCGGCCCGGCCGAGCCCGCGCCCGGCGCCGGTGACGATCGCCGTCAGCCCTTCGAGCGGCAGTGGAAGTGACCGTGACGTTGACGTTGACGTTGACGTTGATGATGACGGTGACATCCGGACGGCCGCCCCTCAGATCTCTATGCAGGTACGGAGCGCCGCCCCCGTACGCATCTGGTCCAGTGCCTCGTTGATCTCGGCGAGCGGCACGCGGTGGGTGATCAGGCCCGACAGGTCGATCCGGCCGGCCCGCCACAGGGCGATCGTCCGCTCGTAGGAGCTCAGGACGTCCCCGCCGCCGTACATCGAGGGCAGGATCCGCTTCTCGTCGAAGAACAGCTCGAACATGTTGAGTTGCAGGTAGTCGTCCAGGGCGCCGGCACCGACGACGACGAGGGTGCCGCCGCGCCGGGTGTTCTCGTAAGCGGTGCGGGCGGTGGCGGAGCGGCCGACGACCTCGAAGACGTAGTCGAACCCCTCGCCGCCGGTGACCAGTTGCTTCGCGCCGGGCAGCTCTTCCGGCGAAACCGCCTTCGTGGCACCGAAGTTCAGCGCGGACTCCCGGCGTGAGGCGACCGGGTCCACGGCGACGATCTCGGCGGCGCCCCTGAGCCGTGCGCCCTGGATCGCGGAGATGCCGACGCCACCGCAGCCGATGACGGCGACCGACGAACCGGCCTCCACGTCCGCAGTGTTGAGCGCGGCGCCCAGGCCCGTCGTCACCCCGCAGCCGATGAGCGCGGCGATGTCGAAGGGGACGTCGTCGGGGATCGGGACCGCGCAGCCGGCGTCGACCACGACCTCCTCGGCGAAGGTTCCGGTGCCGGCCATGCCGAACAGGTCCCCGGCCGCACGGCGGAAGTTGGGCGTACCCGCGTTCATGAACCCGGCCAGGCACAGCTCGGTCTGGCCGCGCTTGCACGCGGGACACGCCCCGCAGGCCGGCAGCCAGCAGACGACGACCCGGTCGCCGGGCTTCACCCGGGTGACGCCCTCCCCCACCTCCAGGACCTCGCCCGCGCCCTCGTGACCCGGCACGAACGGCGCGGGCTGCGGCAGCACCCCGCTCATCGCGGACAGGTCCGAGTGGCACAGCCCCGTGGCCCGCACCCGGATCCTGACCCGTCCGGGGCCGAAGCCCACCGCCTCGACGTCGTCGAGGACCTCCAGCTTGTCCTGACCGATCTCGTGCAGTACGGCTGCGCGCATGGTGCGGCTCCCCTCAGGTCATCCAGGGTTCAGGAGTGTTCGACGATCGTGTCGGCGAGGACGGGCGCGTCGTCCCGCTCGAGGGCGCTCACGGCCACCCGCACCCCGCCCTCCCCGCGCCACATCCGGATGCGCAGGGTCTCGCCGGGATACACGACTCCGGCGAACCGCGTGGCGTACGACCGCACCCGGGTCACGTCGCCGTCGAGCAGGGTGTCGACGACCGCCTTGAGGGTGATCCCGTAGGTGCACAGGCCGTGCAGGATGGGCCGCTCGAACCCGGCGAGTTTCGCGAACTCGGGGTCGGCGTGCAGCGGGTTGTAGTCGCCGGAGAGACGGTAGAGCAGGGCCTGGTCCTCGCGGACGCCCCGCTCGACCACCTTGTCGGGCTCGCCGACGGGCGGTTCGAGTCGGGCGGACGGGCCCCGGTCGCCGCCCCAGCCGCCTTCGCCCCGGACGAAGATCTGGGCGTCGTTGGTCCACAGCGGCCCGTCCGCGTCCGCGACCTCGGTACGCATGACGAGAAGGGCGGCCTTGCCCTTGTCGTACACGGCGGCGATGCGCCCGGTGGCGGTCGCCCGGCCCTCCGCCGGGAGGGGACGGTGGATCTCCAGGCGCTGTCCGCCGTGCAGGACACGGGCGAGGTCGACGTCGATTCCGGGCATGGACAGTCCGCTGATCACACCGGGTGAGCCGGCGCCCGCGACGGTGGCGAAGCTCGGCAGCACGTGCAGCCGGGACTCCAGGGTGTAGCGCAGCTCGTCGGGATCGGTCGCGGGGATGCCGGCGCCGATGCCGAGGTGGTAGAGCTGGACCTCCTTGCGGGTCCAGGAGATCTCGCCGGAGCGGGGTGCTGCGGCGAGCGCCTTGGCTGCGTCGATGGGCATGAAGCTCCTGGTTGCTCGGGTCGATCGGATCGCTCAGAGACCTCGGCACGGCCGTCCGCACCGATCGGCCGCACCGAGGTCGTGACGGGGCCGCGGAACCCGCCCGCTCTAGAACGCGTTCCAGTGCGGCGACCCCCTGTATAGCCCAGGCCTCGGGACTTGTGAAGACACCTGACCGGCGATACCTGACGGCACGTCAGAAACGCCTGCGATCGGCCACCGATGACATTTGTCCTGGCCGGGTGCGTACTTCCGGCTCTGCCGCGGGCGGGCCCGGACCCGTAGCGTCGAGGACAGCCACACCGCCGTGGAGCGGTGGGTACGCAGGAAGGGAACGGGGGACGGGAACATGAAGAGGTCGTTCGAGGAATGGCGGCGCGCACGGGCGTGCCGCCGGGAGGCCTGGCGCTCGGCATTCCGGGATGCGCGGGAGCGGCGCCGGTACTGGCAGGACGACAAGCAGCGCCTCAAGGCCGAGTACCGGGCCGCCCGCAAGGCCGGGCACCCGGGCGGGCACCGGGCGGGACAGGTCCCCGAGGACCCGGGCCCGCCTTCCAACGGCTTCTCCCTGATGCCATGGCTGCTGATGGGGATGGGCGCCATCTCCAACCTCTTCCACGGCGAGACGCCGAACCCGTGGATCGGCGGCCTCGGACTGCTGACGTTCAACTCGCTCTACATCTACGTCACCTTCCGCGCCTTCGTGAAGGAGGCCCGCGAGGCCGCTTCCACGCGGGTGGCGCTGGCGCTGATGGGCCTGGTGACCTGCGGTCTCGCCCTTGCCTACGGCGACAACTGGCTGCTGTTCTTCCCGCTGCTGGGCCTCGCGACGGGCGCGGTCCTGCGCGGCCCCCGGCTGGGCGCCGTCGGTATCGCCGTGGCCGTCCTGGCGGGGGTGGTCTCCTGCGTCCACGACGGTTGGGACGGACTGACCATCGCCTACGCCACCTGGATCTCGACGATGGTGACGGCCGCGATCCTCTCCCTCTCCGAGGCCGTACGGGAGCTGCGCGCCGCCCGCGAGGAGCTGGCCCGCCGGGCCGTGGAGGAGGAGCGGCTGCGCTTCTCCCGCGATCTGCACGACCTGCTCGGCCACACGCTCTCGGTGATCGTGGTGAAGTCGGAGGCGGCCAGGCGGCTGGCGCCGCGCGACATGGACGCGGCTCTCTCCCAGGTCACGGACATCGAGGCGGTGGGCCGCCAAGCGCTGACCGAGATCCGGGAGGCGGTCACCGGCTACCGCGAGGGCAGCCTGGCCACCGAGCTGGACCGGGCCCGCTCGGCCCTGACGGCGGCGGGCGTCGAAGCGTCGGTGAGCCGGTCCGGGCCGCCGCCCGAGCCGCAGACCGCGGCCCTGCTGGGCTGGGTGGTGCGCGAGGCGGTCACCAACGTCGTCCGGCACAGCGGCGCGACCCGCTGTCGGATCACCGTGTCGGGCGCCCCGGAGCGGGTCCGGCTGACGGTGACGGACAACGGCAACGGCGGCAGCGACAGCCGCAGCAGCGGCAACGGCAACGGCAACGGCAATGGCAGTGACCCGGATGCCGACGACTGCTGCGTGCCCGGCGGTGGCACCGGCCTGACCGGCCTGCGCGAACGCCTCGCGACGGCGGGCGGCTCGCTGACGGCGGGCCCGGAACCGCGCGGCGGCTTCACGGTCACGGCGGAACTGCCCGTGGAACTCCTGACGCACGCACACACGGCCGGGGGCGGGGACGGACACAGGGACGGGCACGGGGGCTGGGGTCGGGGCGAGGGCGGGGACGCGATGCGGACGTCTGCGGCACCGAAGCCCCCGGCACCGGCGTCCGCGGCACCGAAGCCCCCGGCGGGGAAGCCCACGGACAGTGCTCCCTCCGTGGCCGCCGGCCCTAACCTTGTGCCGTGACCGAGATGCCGGGTTGGCCCGTGAACGAGATGCCCCGCGACCACCGCCCCACCAAGTCCATCAGGGTGCTGCTCGCGGAGGACCAGGGCATGATGCGCGGCGCGCTGGCCCTGCTGCTGGGGCTGGAGGCCGACATCGAGGTGGTCGCGCAGGTCGGGACCGGGGACGAGATCGTGGACGCGGCCCTCCTGCACCGCCCCGACGTCGCGCTCCTCGACATCGAACTCCCCGGCATCAGTGGCCTGGACGCCGCCGCCGAGCTGCGCGAGCAGGCGCCCGACTGCCGGGTGCTGATCCTGACCACGTTCGGCCGGCCCGGCTACCTTCGCCGGGCCATGGAGGCCGGGGCCTCGGGCTTCCTGGTCAAGGACGGCCCGGTGGAGGAACTGGCGGCGTCGATCCGCCGGGTGCTGGCCGGCGAGACGGTCGTGGACCCGGCACTGGCCGCGGCCGCCCTCGGCGCCGGCCCGAACCCGCTCACCGCCCGCGAGTGCGACGTCCTGAAGGCCTCCGTCGACGGTGCGACGGTCGCCGACATCGCCGCCAGGCTGCACCTCTCGGAGTCCACGGTCCGCAACTACCTCTCCTCCGCGATCGGCAAGACGGGCACCCGCAACCGGATGGAGGCGATGCGGGAGGCACGACAGCAGGGCTGGCTGTAGCCGGCCGTTGAAGGCAAGGCCTGCTGCGGCGGACCGGAACGGGGGTGGCATAGTGCCGGGATGCCCTTACCGATATCGGTCCTCCGGCGCCCGGCCGCCCTGGCGGCAGCTCTCGCCGCCGTGTTCGCGCCGGCGACGGCACCCGCCGCGGCCGACGGCTCCGGCCAGGTCGTGATGCGGTTCGAGACCGCGAAGACCTTCGTCATGTACAACGCCGACGAGGGGGCCAAGGCGTCGAACGACAACTTCGTCGTGCCCGTCTTCGTCGAGCCGAGCAAGGGCGGCGAACCGGCCCGCAACGTCAGGGTCGTCGTGGACGCGTCGGGGCTTCAGGGCGTCGCCCGGCTCGGTGACAAGGACATGTGCAAGGCCGAGGGACCGATCTACACCTGCGAATACGGCGACCTGCAGAACGGCGACGGCGAGAGCTACCAACCCCTCGCCATACTCGGCGTGGACGGCGCCGAGCCGGGCGACAGCGGGACGGTGACGTACACCGCCACCGCCGACAACGCGGCCCCGATCACCGGCACCACCCGGATGACCGTCGGCGGTCCGACGCTCTCCGCACCCGGACAGGAGAAGGGCGTGAGCGGCCTCGCACCGGGGAAGCCCGCGAACGTGACCGCCCGGTTGGCCAACAACACACGTTTCCCCACGAAGCAGGGCGTCGCCCTCCAGGTCGACGTGTCGGAGGGGCTGAAGCTGACTGCCCGGCACAGCAACTGTTTCTACGCGGGGCCCACGCCCACCTCGGCGTGGTGCACGTTCCCCACGAAGGCCGCGGCGGGCGCCGCGTACCGCACGAGCGCCCCGCTGGTCTACACGGTCACCGCGCCCAAGAGGCTGAGCGGCGAGGTGACCTACACCTGGTCGTCGCCCCCGTCCCGCCCCGCCGACCACACCGTGCGCGGCACGGGCGCCCCGCTCACCCTTGTCCGCACCGCCGGCCGGCCCTTCGACGACAGCCACGGCAGGGTCGGGATCACCACCACCGTGCAGGCCGACTACCGTCCGGTCACCGCGAGCGTGCGGGGCCGGGTCGGCGACACGGTGAAGGTGCGGCTCGGGGTGCGCGACCTCGGCCCCGGCCGCATCGAGGGGGACGAGGATCTGGGCCGCTTCGAGGTGGTCCCGCCGGAGGGCACCACGGTCACCTCCATCCCGTACAGCTTCGAGGGGGACGACTCGAAGTGGGCCTGCAGCCGGCCCGAGAAGGCGGGCGGGGCGTTCGTCTGCGAGATCGGTCACGCCCCGTTCCACGACGTGCGGCACGACGACGGTACGACCGCCATCGCCTTCCGCATCCGCATCGACCGGCAGGTCCCGGGCGCGAAGGGCACCATCCGCACGTACAACCCGTTCGACCGCACGCCCGGCAACGATGTCGCCTCCATCCCGCTGGAGGCGTCCCCGGCCCCGCTGTACCGGTCCGTCCTGCGACCCGCCGTGCTGGTGCCGGCGGCACTCGTCATCGCGGCGGCGGTCGTCGTGTACCGCCGTCGCCGCCGCTCGAAACCGGCCTGAGTTCTTGGACGACGCTGCCTAGATCCCCGTGCCCGTGCGCCGCAGCACTCGCAGCGAGCCGGTGGCCGAGACCTCCGTGAAGGCGCCGGAGGCCAGGGCGCGCAGGTAGACGCGGTAGGGGGCCTGGCCGGTGAACTCGTCGACCGGGTCGGGGAACACGTCGTGGATGACGAGGAGTCCGCCCTCGGCGACATGCGGCGCCCAGCCCTCGTAGTCGGAGCCGGCGTGCTCGTCGGTGTGGCCGCCGTCGACGAAGACGAGGCCGAGGGGCGTGGTCCAGAACGCGGCGATCTGCGGCGACCGCCCGACCAGTGCGACCACGTGCTCCTCCAGGCCGGCCCGGTGCAGGGTCCGGCGGAAGGCGGGCAGCGTGTCCATCAGTCCGATCTCGGGGTCGACGGTCTCCGGGTCGTGGTACTCCCAGCCCGGCTGCTGCTCCTCGCTGCCCCGGTGGTGGTCGAGCGTGAGCGCGCTGACCCCGGCCTGGCGGGCCGCGTCCGCGAGCAGGATCGTGGAACGCCCGCAGTAGGTGCCGACCTCGAGCAACGGCATCCCGAGCGCACCCGCCTCGACGGCGGCGGCGTACAGCGCGAGGCCCTCGTCGACCGGCATGAACCCCTTCGCCGCCTCGAACGCGGCCAGGATCTCGGGCTTGGGTGCCGCGGTCATGGGGGTCCCTTCGGTGGTACGTGCGGGGGCAGGTGACGGGTGCGGGTGGCGGGCTGCCCCATGCTGCACCACGCCCCCCGTCGTGTGCACGACGGGGGGGCGGGTCGGGGGCGGGTCAGGGGCAAAGGTCAGGCGCTGACGGTCTCGCTCGGCAGGGCCAGGTCGAGGTCCACCGGGCTCTCGTCGCCCGCGTGGGTCGCGGAGCTCGCGAGCGGCCCGTGACCGGTGGCCTTGGCGGCGAGGACGTAGGCGCCCTGGGCCGGGACGGCGAGGGCGTAGCTGCCGTCCGCCTGCGACAGGGTGGCGCCGGCCTGCCGGCCGCGGCGGTCGATGAGGGTGACCTTGGCGCGGGCGACCGGGGCGCCGTCGGCGTCCAGAACCCGTCCGCGGAAGCCCCGCAGGGCCTCCTCGGCGCGCTCCAGGTTGGCGTCCTCCTCGCTGCTGGCGCGCAGCTGCGGAGTCGTCGAGGGGCGCTGCTGCTTGGGCAGGAAGAGGGCGAGGACCAGGCCGACCGCGACGGCTGCCGTGGCGATCAGGAAGGAGACGCGGAAGCCGTGCATGGTCGGGATCGCGACGCCGCCGACGTTGTTCGCGGTGTTGGCCAGCACCATGCCGATGACGGCGCTCGACACGGACGTACCGATGGACCGCATCAGGGTGTTGAGGCCGTTGGCCGCGCCGGTCTCCGAGGCCGGGACCGCGCCGACGATCAGGGCGGGCAGGGAGGAGTAGGCGAGACCGATGCCCGCGCCCAGCATCACGGCGATGACCAGGCTCTGCCAGGCGGCGCTCATCAGGCCGAGGCCGGCGCCGTAACCGATCGCGATGATCAGCATGCCGAGGATCAGGGTGACCTTGGGGCCGTACTTCGCGGACAGCTTGGCGTAGACGGGCGCGGTGAACATCATCGTCAGGCCGAGCGGCGCGACGAGCAGACCGGCGACGACCATCGACTGGCCGAGGCCGTAGCCGGTGGCCTTCGGCAGCTGGAGGAGCTGCGGCAGGACCAGGGAGACGACGTAGAAGGAGACGCCGACCATGATCGAGGCGAGGTTGGTGAACAGGACGGCGGGCCGGGCCGTCGTCCGCAGGTCCACCAGCGGGGCCTTCACGCGCAGCTCCATCAGGCCCCACAGCAGGAGGACGACGGCCGCGGCGGCGAAGAGCCCGAGGGTGGTGCCGGAGGTCCAGCCCCAGTCGCTGCCCTTCGTGATCGGCAGCAGGAAGAGGACGAGGCCGGTGGAGAGGCCGATCGCGCCCAGGACGTCGAAGGTGCCCTCGGCGCGGGCCGGGGACTCGGGGACGACGAGGAGGGTGAGGGCGATCGCGAGGGCGCCGAGGCCCGCGGCGCCGTAGAAGAGGGCGTGCCAGTCGGCGTGCTGGGCGACCAGGGCGGCGGCGGGCAGGGCGAGGCCGCCGCCGACGCCGATCGAGGAGCTCATCAGGGCCATCGCCGAACCGAGCTTCTCGCGCGGCAGCATGTCCCGCATCAGGCCGATGCCGAGCGGTATGGCGCCCATGGCGAAGCCCTGGAGCGTACGGCCCACGATCATCATGAGCAGGTCGCTGGTGAGCGCGCTGACGAGCGCGCCGACGACCATCACGGCCAGGCTGAGGATCAGCATCCGCCGCTTGCCGTACAGGTCGCCGAGGCGGCCCATGATCGGGGTGGCCACGGCCCCGGACAGCAGGGTGGACGTCAGGACCCAGGTGGCGTTGCTCGGCGCGGTGTCCAGCAGCTGCGGCAGGTCCTTGATGACCGGGACGAGCAGGGTCTGCATCACCGCGACCACGATGCCCGCGAAGGCGAGCACCGGAACGACGGCTCCGCTCGCTGGGCGGGTGGGCCGGTCGGTCGTCGTGTGCGTCATGGGGTGGGGCCTCCAGGGGCGGTGCGTCAGGGGTACATGGAGACCGAACCTGTATGCATGGGCAACTATTCCGATGCTTCGGCGTACTAACGATTTCTTTATCTTCTCTTGAAGATTCCCCCGAAAGGAACGCCGGAAGACGGCCGCGTCTCAGCGGGCGGGGGTCTGGAGGATGCCGCTGAGGAGCACGTCCAGGCCCCAGGCGTCACGGTCGCCCGGCGAGAACAGGGCCGGCCGCAGCGCCGTGATCATCGGGTAGCGGTCGGCGGGCAGGGCCGCGTAACGACGGTCGGCGGCCGCCACGACGTCGTCCTCCTTGCCCCCCTTGACGTTGTGGGCGCTCCGCTCCACGGCGGCCGCGGCGGTGTAGAGGTGGAGCAGGTCGACGGCCCAGGCGGCGGTGATGTCGTCGAGCCCGCCCTGCTTGAGCAGCGCGAGCATGCGGTCGAGGACGAGCAGGGCGTTGGCACCGGTGGGGATCTCGCCGAGAGCGACGGCGGCCAGCCCCTCATGACGGCTCATGGCCTCGACGCTCGCCGCGACCAGGGCGTGCAACTGCTCCCGCCACGTGCCCTCCGCGGTGAGCGGGACCCGGGCGAGCGCCTCGTCCAGCATCGCGGCCATCAGGTCGTCGCGATGGGCGACATAGACATAGAGCGAGGCCGGCCCGGTGTCGAGTTCCTTGGCGACCCGGCGCATGGTCAGGGCGTCCAGACCGTCGCGGTCGAGGATGGCCAGCCCGGTGCGCACGATCACCTCGCGACCGAGGGGGGCCTTGGCGGGTCGCGCGCGGCGGCTGATCGGCTCGGGGGGCACGGGAGTCGCGGGGGTCACCTGGAGAGGGTAGCTGGCGCGAACACCGGTCGACACGAACGCCGATCGGCACGAACACGTTTGACACGAACGCCGTTCGCTCCGTAGCGTCACCACTCTCGACGAACAACGTTCGCGACGAACACCGTTCGCGCCTCATCGAAAGAAACCGTCATGATCCTGATCACCGGAGGCCGCGGCGCGGTCGCCACCCAGCTGCTCGCCCTCCTGCACGCCGACGGCAGGCCCGTGCGGGTCGGCTCCGCCAGTCCCGTCGGCCTCGCCCCGCCTCCCGGCGTCGAGACGGTCGCCCTCGACCTCACCGACCCGGCGACCTTCCCGGCCGCCCTGGCCGGCGTCACCGCCGTCTTCCTCTACGCGACCCCCGACCACATCACCGAATTCGTCGACCACGCCCACCGGGCCGGCGTCACCCATGTCGTGGTGCTGTCCAGCTCCGCCGTGCTCGGCCTGCTGGGCCCTGAGCCGAAGGACGACGCCCTGGCCGGCTCCCACCTGGCCGTGGAGCGGGCGCTGCTCGCCTCGCCGATCGCCACCACCGTCCTGCGACCGGGCTCCTTCGCCTCCAACGCCGCCTCCTGGGCCTGGTCCGTCAAGGCCGGACTGCCCATCAGCCTGCCCTTCCCCGGCGCCCACACCGACCCCATCCACGAGAAGGACCTGGCCGAGGCGGCCCATGCCGTCCTCACCGACCCCCGGCATCGCGGCGGCCGGTTCACCCTCACCGGACCCGAGTCGCTGACGTTCACCGAGCAGATCGACCGGCTCGCCGCCGTCACCGGCCGAGCCATCGCGGTCAAGCACGTCACCGCCGAGGAGTGGAAGCAGGAGATGGCCGAGCACATCCCCGCCGTCTACGCCGACGCCCTCCTCGCGTGGTGGGAGTCCACGGACGGCAGGCCCGTCGCCCTCACCCGCACCGTCGAGGAGCTCACCGGCCACCCCGCCCGCCCCTTCACCGCCTGGGCCGCCGACCACACCGCCGACTTCACCGCCCCCTGACCCGCCGTGGCCCAGAACGACCTCGTACGCGCGACCTACGCCGAAATCCCGATGCAAGGGGCGCAACCCGGTTGAGACCATGACGCCCATGTTGGAAACCGCCGACGCCGCCCGCGCCCGGACATCCCGCCTCCGTACCCCTCCGCCCGCCTGGCTGCTCGTGGCACTCGCCTGTGCCGGGCAGTTCCTCGTCGTGCTCGACGTGTCGGTCGTGAACGTGGCGCTGCCGTCGATACGGGCCGATCTCGGCATGAGCGCCTCGGGGCTGCAATGGGTGGTGAACGCGTACTCCATCGCCTTCGCCGGGTTCATGCTGCTCGGCGGCCGGGCGGGCGACCTCTACGGCCGCAAGCGGATGTTCCTCACCGGCCTGGCCCTGTTCACCCTGGCCTCGATGGCCGGCGGCCTGGCGCAGGACGGCCGGCTGCTGCTCCTGGCCCGGGCCGTGCAGGGTCTTGGCGCGGCGGTCCTGGCACCCGCCACGCTGACGATCGTCACCTCCGCCGTGCCGGAGGGGGCCGCGCGGGCGCGGGCCATCGCGACGTGGACGGCCGTCGGCGCCGGCGGCGGGGCCGCGGGCGGGCTCGTCGGCGGGGTGCTGGTGGACCTCATGTCCTGGCGCTGGGTGCTTCTGATCAACGTGCCGGTCGGCGTACTGGTGCTGGCCGGCTCGCTGCGGTGGCTGGTCGAGAGCCGGGCCGGGGACGGGCGGCGCCCGGACCTGCCGGGCGCGCTGCTGGTCACGGCCGGCCTCGCCACCCTGGCGTACGGCATCTCGCAGACGGAGGCCGAGGGCTGGACGGCGTCGGCCGCCCTCGTCCCGCTGGCCGCCGGGCTCGCACTGATCGGTCTGTTCCTCGCCGTGGAGGCGCGGACGGCGGCCCCGCTGATGCCGCTGGGCCTGTTCCGGCTGCGGGCGGTGTCGGCGGCGAACGCGGCGATGTTCGTGAACGGCTCGGCCATGTTCTCCATGTGGTTCTTCATGACCCTGTACGCGCAGAACGCGCTGGGCTACACCCCGCTGGAGGCGGGTCTGGCGCTGGTGCCGAGCTCGCTGGCCATCGTCCTCGGCTCCAAGCTCGCGCCCCGCCTCATGCGCACGGCCGGTGCCCGCACCGTGGCCACACTGGGCACGCTGGTCGCGGCGGCCGGGTTCGGCTGGCAGTCGACGATGCGGGCGGACGGCGGGTACGTCACCGGGATCATGGTGCCGGGTGTCCTGATGATGCTGGGCGCGGGCCTGTCCTCGACCCCGCTCGCCTCGCTGGCCACGTCGGGCGCGGCGCCGGGCGAGGCCGGTCTGGTGTCCGGCCTGGTCAACACCTCCCGCACCATGGGCGGTTCACTCGGCCTGGCCGTTCTGTCCACGCTGGCGGCCTCCCGCACGGCGGGCCGCGGCACGCCCGAGGCGCTGACGGCAGGGTACGCCCTGGCCTTCCGCACGGGTACGGCGGTGCTGCTGGTGGGGGCGCTGCTGATGCTGGTGTGGCTGCCGCGGAAATTCTCCAGCCACTGAGGCAACGATCCGGGCCGCTCATGGCCTCCTTTGAACATCAAGGAGGTGCCCATGGGGGATCGGAAGCAGGACAGGGACACGGAGTTCCAGGCTTTCGTCGTCGGCCGCTGGCCGGGGCTGATGCGCACGGCATTTCTCCTCACGGGGGAACAGCACGCCGCGGAGGACCTGGTCCAGTCGACGCTGGAACAGGTCTACGTGGCCTGGCGCAGAGTAGGGGCGGCCGACGAACCGGAGGCGTACGTACGGCGCGTGATGATCAACGCGCATGCCCGCAAGTACCGCAGGAAGCTCCGCGAGTTCCTCGCTCCGAGGGGCGACGACTCGGGCCTCGCGCACGAGGTCGCCGACACCGGCGACCTGATCGCCCGGGCCGACGACCGGCACACCCTGCTGAAGGCGCTGGCCGAGCTGCCGCCGCGGCAGCGGGAGGCGGTGGTGCTGCGTTACTGGGAGGACCTGACCGAGACACAGACGGCCGAGGCGATGGGCTGTTCGGTCGGCGCGGTGAAGAGCAACGCGGCCAAGGGGATCGCGAAACTCCGCGCCATACCGGAACTGACGGACACAGTGACGTACGGAGGGCGGAAGTGATGAACGCGGACCGGGAGACGAATCACGACATGACGCAGCACGCCATCGCCGGTCTGCTGGCCGACGCCGCGGACGAGGTCGACATCGGTATAGCCCCCACCCAGGCACTCATCCGCGGCGGCCGCCGCCGCAGGGCCCGCCGCTGGGCGGTCGCGGCGGCCACGGTCCTGGTGGTCGCCGGCTCGACGGGGGCGCTGGCGATGACGGGGCTGCCGGGAGGCGACGGGGAGCGGGTGGCACCGCCGGCAGCGCAGCGGTCGGGGACCACGGCCCCCGGCCTGCTCGCGCCCCACCGGACCGTGCTCGGCTCGGGCATCGAGCAGGGGCAGAAGTGGCAGGTCTCCCTCGACGTGTGGACGGCACCGGCCAACGAGACGGAGGCGGCGGCTCAGCTGCGGGCCATGCGCGAGTACGGGGACAAGTACCCGACAGGCGGCAAGCCCTCCAACATGGTCGGCAACACCACGTACTTCTTCCACCGGACCTACGGGCCCCACTCCACGCAGGAGTGGGGAAACGGCCCGCACGGGAAGCGGCTGCCGCCCGGCAAGAGCATGGAGAGCACCGCGAACTCCTTCCCCGGCGCCGACGGCCCCCGCCGCCTGGTGATCGGCCATGTCGTCAAGACGGCCAAGCAGGTGACCTGCTTGTGGAAGGACGGCACGAAGACCGAGCTGGTTAGGGAACCGGCGAACGGGACGACGAACACCGACAAGCCCGCCCTCCACTCGACCGAGGGCGCCCCCACCGACTGGTTCGCGTGCCTGGCACCACAGGGCACGGAGTCCGACAGCGTGACCATGACGGGAGACGGGAACGGATAGCCGCAACGGAGAGACGAGAACGGGCCGGGGGGAAGGCCGAACGGGGACAGCCGGGCAGGGACGGCAGAGTGGAGACGGGCGAGCGGGGGCGGCCGAGGGGGACGGCCGCCCGTCATCCGCTGCCCCGTCATCCGTCCGGCCGCCGTCCCTCTGAGTCCTCCCGGGGTGCCCGTTAGGGTGGCAGGCGTGTCGTACGCAGGCTCGAACCCCGACCCCTTCGAACCCTCCGACCCCTTCGGCCCCCCGCGGCTGCGCCGCTCCCCGCTGCGCCGCCCCCTGACCGTGGCGCTCGCCGCGCTCGTGCCCGGGGCGCTGCTGGGGTGGCTGGCGTACGACACGCTGGGCGGCACCGGTACCGGGACGGGCGGGGACAGCGGACCGGACCGGGGGGCGGGGGCGGCGGCCTCGTCGTCCACACTGCGCTCCCCCACCGACGACGCGACCGGCGACGACGCGACCGGCGACGGGAAGCAGGGCGCCGGCAGTACCGCCTCGACCGCGCCCGCCTCCCTCAAGGGCAAGGTCGTCGTCATCGACCCCGGCCACAACCCCGGCAACGTCCAGCACACCGCCGACATCAACCGCAAGGTGGACATCGGCACCCACTGGAAGGAGTGCGACACGACGGGGACGTCCACGAACTCCGGTTACAGCGAGGCCGAGTTCACGCTGGACGTGGCCCACCGGCTGCGCACCCTGCTGCAACGGCAGGGCGCCACGGTGAAGCTGACGCAGGACGGGGACCGGCCGTACGGACCGTGTGTCGACGAGCGCGCCCGGATCGGGAACGCGGCGCACGCCGACGCGGTCGTCTCGATCCACGCCGACGGCGCCGGGGCCGGCGATCGCGGCTTCCACGTGATCCTGCCGGGCGCGGTGCACGAGGGTGCCGCCGACACCCGTGCCGTCGTCGGCCCGTCGAAGGCCCTCGGGAAGCTGCTCGCGGGCGACTTCGCGCGCACGACGGGCAGTTCACCGTCCAACTACATCGGCGACGGAACCGGTCTCGTCACGCGTGAGGACCTGGGCGGTCTCAATCTGTCAACGGTTCCCAAGGTGTTCATCGAGTGCGGCAACATGCGCGATAGCAAGGACGCGGCGCTGCTGACCAGTGGCGCCTGGCGGCAGAAGGCGGCGCAGGGAATCTCTGAGGGAATCGTGAGTTTCCTGCGGGGGTAGGGATCAGCAAGTTGATCCCGACGGACACTCTCATCGGGCGGACGATAGTGTCGTCCCTACGTTGAGGGGCCATCCCCGCGCTTCGCACCGGGGCCCGAGGGCGACATGGTGACAGCGACGCCTCCACCGCTGACGAGACGACTGACCGAAGGACACCTTGAAGTGAATATCCGCTCCCTCACTCGAGGCGACGGCGTGGTGATCGGAGCAGCGGTATTGCTGTTCATCGCGTCGTTCCTCGACAACTACTCGTACGACGACGCGCCCAGCAGCCTCGACATCCCGAGCCTCTGGTCGAGCGGACCGGTCCTGCTCAGCGTCGTCCTCGCGGGCCTCATCGGAGCCGCACTCATCGTTGTCGCCCGCGGTCTGCCCCAGCCCCGCAAGATCGCCGGTCTGGACCTCGGCCCCTTCGGCGTCGCCTTCGCGGTCTTCGCCGCGTGGAGCGCCCTCGGCAACGTCATCGACCCGGTCGGCGGCCTGGACAACTTCGGGGGTGACAACTCGAACGCTCCCTCCGCCGGCATGGGGCTGATCCTCGCCCTCATCGCCACCCTGCTCCTCGCCGCGGGCGCCGTCGCCACCCCGCTGGTGCCGGCCCTGCAGGCCGGTCTGATCCCGGCGCCCAAGCCGCCGGCCCCCCAGCCCTACGGCGCGCAGCCGCCCGCCGGTTACGGCTACCCGGGCGCGCCGCAGCCGTCGGCGTTCGGCGGTCAGCCGCAGCCGGGCCAGCCCGGTCAGCCGGGACAGCCGCCGTTCGGCGCTCAGCCGGGTCCGGCGCAGCCGCCGGCCGCTGACTTCTCGCCGTTCTGGTTCGCCGTGCCGGTGCCGCGTCCGCTGTACGCGGAGGACGGTGCGCCGATGCCGATCGCCGAACTGGCGCCGGGCACCTGGTACCTCGCCGTCGAGCAGGGCGCCCAGGGTCTGGTCGCCCAGACCCAGGACGGCCGCCGCGGCGTCCTGCGGGACACCTCCGGCATCCAGCGCGGCTGAGCCCACGCCCCCGTGCAACGGGTACGGCCCCTCGCCCTTCCGGGCGGGGGGCCGTTGTCGTACAGTCGCAGCCCCCGTATCTGACGACCCGTCAGGAGGCAGGCATGCGGCTCGGTCTGGCGCTCGGCTACTGGGGCCGCGGCCCCTCCCCCGACCATGTGGAGCTGGCGCGCGAGGCGGAACGGCTCGGCTACGACTCCGTGTGGACGGCGGAGTCCTGGGGCTCGGACGCCTTCACCCCCCTGACCTGGATCGCCGCACGGACGTCGAGGATCAAGCTGGGCACGGCGGTTGCCCAGATGGCGGCCCGCTCCCCCACCACGACCGCGATGCACGCCCTGACCCTGGACCACCTCTCCGGCGGCCGGATGATCCTCGGGCTCGGTCTGTCGGGCCCGCAAGTGGTGGAGGGCTGGTACGGCCGGCCCTTCCCGAAGTCGCCCCTGACCGCCACCCGGGAGTATGTGGACGTCGTACGGCAGGTCCTGCGCCGGGAGGCCCCGGTGGAACTGGACGGCCGGTTCCACTCCCACCCCTACCGCGCTCCGGACGCCACCGGTCTCGGCAGACCGCTCAGGTCCATCACCCACCCCCTGCGCCCCGACCTGCCGGTGCTGCTGGGTGCGGAGGGGCCGAGGAACGTGGCCCAGACGATCCGCATCGCGGACGGCTGGCTGCCGCTGTACTGGTCGCCGAACCGGCCGGACGCGTACGGCCCGGCGGTCGCGGAGCTGCCCGAGGGCTTCCGGGTCGCCCCGCTCGCCCGGGCGCTGGTCTGCGACGACGTCACCGAGGGGCTGCTGCCCGTGAAGGCCATGCTCGGCTTCTACATCGGCGGCATGGGCCACGCCACCCGCAACTTCCACGCCGACCTGATGGCACGCATGGGCTACGAGGAGGAGGCCCGGCACATCCAGGAACTCTTCCTGGCCGGCCGCCGCGAGGAGGCGGTGCTCGCCGTCCCGGACGCCTTCGCCGACGAGATCTCCCTGATCGGCCCTCGCGAACGCATCGCCGAACGGCTTCAGGCCTGGCGCAAGGGGCCGGTGACCGACCTGCTGGTCGTGGCACCGGACCCGCACACCCTGCGGGTACTGGCCGAGCTCAACTCCTAGCCGGATCACCGTGATGGGCGTGCTCTGCCGGAGGTAGGCGGTGATGCGTTCCTTGGCGACGCTCCGGTGGGCCCCGGCGGTGCCGAGGCCCGGCCGCGAGAACAGGCCGGCGCCCGTGTCGACGTTGGCGCGGTCGGCGACCTCCGCTTCCAGGGCGGCGGAGAAGGCGCCGTACTGGTGGAGATCAAGGACCCGTTGTTCCGTTGTTCGTGCAGGAAGAAGAACATGCCGTGCACCGGTGTTCCCCGGAGGCGCCAACTCCACCCCAACGCGGGGCAAATGGACGCGACACGAACCAACCGGGTTTCATTCGGCCTCGAACGGCAACCCGGAGAGCATGTCCCCTCGATATCGCAACGGTGCCAACCAGGCCGGGACGGTCATCGCGGTCGTCGCCGACATCATGGCCCTCATCCTGGGCCTGTGGATCCTGATGTATCTGCTCGACGCCAACCGCGCCAACTCTTTCGTGCAGTTCATCCACGACACGGCCCGCTGGCTCGCGGGCTGGTCCCACGACCTGTTCACCTTCGACGAGGCCTGGGCAAGGGTGGTGGCGGGCTACGGCCTGGCAGCCGTGGTGTACCTCTTCGTCGGCCACGCCATAGCCAACCGGGTCCACCGCCACTGAGCCGCCGCGCCCTCAGGCGCAGCAGTCCACCTCGAGCCCGGAAGGAAGCTGCTCCCCGCCGAACACGGCACACGTCGCCTCATGCCCGCCGAGCGCGGCGACAGCCAGCACCAACGACCCCGCCGTCCAAGTGGTGAGCTCCCGGGGCCAGATGGCCTCGTCCTCGAAGACGAAGCCGGTCCAGTACAACCCCGACTCCGCCTCCCGCAGATGCTGGATCGACTGAAGGATCTCCAGCGCCCGGTCGGACTCGCCCATCGCCCACAGCGCGAGGGCGAGTTCGGCGGACTCGCCCCCCGTCACCCACGGGTTGGGGACGACGCACCGCACTCCCAGTCCCGGGACCACGAACCGCTCCCAGTCCGCCTCGATACGGGACTTGGCCTCCGTACCGGTCAACGCGCCGCCCAGCACCGGGTAGTACCAGTCCATCGAGTAACGGTCCTTGTCGAGGAACCGCTCCGGATGCCGCCGTATGGCGTGCCGTAGCGCGCCGACCGCCAACTCCCAGTCCGGCTGGGGCTCTTCGCGCTGCTCGGCGATCGCCAGCGCACAGCGCAGCGCCTGGTGGATCGAGGAGGAGCCGGTGAGCAGCGCGTCGGCGGTTGGCGTGCCGTCGTCCTCGCGTCGCCAGCCGATCTGCCCGCCCGGCTGCTGGAGCCGCAGCACGTACTCGACGGCCGCGTAGACGGTCGGCCACATGCCGTCGAGGAAGGTGTCGTCGCCGGTCGACAGGTAGTGGTGCCAGACGCCGACGGCTATGTAGGCGACGAAGTTCGTCTCGCGCCCCCGGTCGGTGACGTCGTCGAAGGCGCCGTCCGCGTACGCCGCGAACCACGAGCCGTCCTCGTTCTGGTGCCGGGCCAGCCAGGTGTACGCCCGCGCGGCGGCCTCGTGTTCGCCCGCCGAGTCCAGCGCCATCGCGGCCTCGGTGTGGTCCCACGGGTCGAGGTGGTGCCCGCGGAACCACGGGATCGCGCCGTCCTCCCGCTGCACGGCGAGGATGCCGGCGACGGTCGCGGCGGCCTGCTCGGCGGTGAGGACCCCGGGCAGGACGAGGTGTTCTGTCCGGGGGGTGGTCACTTGACCGCCACCCGGGGGAGGTGCGGCTTGGTCGCGTACGCCACGAAGCTCTTGCCGATCACCGGGTTCAGCGCCTGTTCGGCGACCCGCGTCGCGAGCGGCTTCTTCATGATGTCCCAGACCAGCAGCTTGTGGTACGCCCGCACCGGCAGCGCCTTGTCGTTGTCGACGCCGAACGCGCACTTCAGCCACCAGTACGGGGAGTGCAGCGCGTGGGCGTGGTGGGTGCCGTACGGCTTCAGGCCCGCCTCGCGGATCTTCGCGAGCAGCTCGTCCGCCTTGTAGATGCGGATGTGGCCGCCCTCGACCTCGTGGTAGGCGTCGGAGAGGGTCCAGCAGACCTTCTCGGGGCCGTAGCGCGGCACGGTGATCGCGATGCGCCCGCCGGGCTTGAGCACGCGCACCATCTCCGCCAGCACTCCCTTGTCGTCCGGGATGTGCTCCATGACCTCGGAGATGATGACGACGTCGAAGGACTCGTCGGGGAAGGGCAGTGCCAGGGCGTCGCCCTCCATGGCGGTGGCCGTGGCGCCCTCGGGGGCCTCGCCGGCCTCCTTCATCGCCGCGAACCACTTGGCGACCTCGCGGATCTCCTCGCCGTTCTGGTCGAGCGCCACGACCTGAGCGCCACGCCGGTAGCACTCGAAGGCGTGCCGCCCCGCCCCACAGCCGAGATCCAGGACTCGGTCGCCCGGGGCGAGCGGGAACCGGGAGAAGTCGACGGTCAGCACGTGGCCCTGCTTTCGCGATCGGATGCTTCGAATACGACGTCGTCGGCTTCGGGGGCGTGGACGGCGTCGACGGCTTCGGGGGCGGCGGGAGCCACGGAGGCTGCCACGGGAGCCACGGAAGCGGCGGAGGCTGCGGCGGAAGCACCTGGGCGGCCGCCGTCGGCTATCGCCTCGCGGTACCGGGCCACGGTCCCCTCGGCGGCCCGCGCCCAGGTGAAACGCTCCAGCACCCGTTCCCGCCCGGCCTTGGCCAGCCGCGCCCGTAGTGCGGGGTCGCCCAGGAGCCGGCTCAGGCCCGCGGCCAGCGCGCCCGCGTCGCCCGGCGGCACGGCCAGGCAGGTCTCCCCGTCGCGCCCGGCGACCTCGGGGATCGCCCCGCCGGTCGTGGCGAGCAGCGGGGTGCCCGTGGCCATGGCCTCGGCGGCCGGCAGGGAGAAGCCCTCGTACAGCGACGGCACGCAGGCGACCTCCGCCGAGCGCACCAGGTCGACGAGTTCGGCGTCGGAGATGCCCTTGACGAACTCGACGGCGCCTTCCAGGCCGTACCGCTCGATCGCCCGGGCGACCGGCCCCTCCTGCGGGCGCTTGCCGACGACGACGAGGTGGGCGTGCGGGTGCTCGGTGCGCACCTTCGCCAGCGCCTCGACGAGGAAGACCAGGCCCTTGAGGGGGACGTCCGCGCTGGACGTCGTCACGATCCGGCCCGGCAGCTGCGGCACGGCCGGGTTCGGCGAGAACAGGTCGGTGTCGGCGCCGATGTGGACGACGTGGATGCGGTCGTCACGGACGCCGAGGTGGTCGACGATCTCCTGGCGGGAGGTGCCGGAGACGGTGAGCACGGACGGCAACCGGCGCGCGACGCGCTTCTGCATCCGGGTGAACGCGTACCAGCGGCGCACGGAGTACCGCCGCCGCCATCCCTCGGCGGCGTCCAGCTCCAACTGCCGGTCGACGGTGATGGGGTGGTGGATGGTGGTGACCAGGGGCGCGCCGAGGTCCCCCAACAGCCCGTATCCGAGTGTCTGGTTGTCGTGCACGACGTCGAACTCCCCGCGCCGGGCGCGCAGATGGCGGCGGGCGCGCAGGGCGAACGTCATCGGCTCGGGAAACCCGCCGGTCCACATCGTCGCCACTTCGAGGGCGTCGATCCAGTCGCGGTACTCGCCGCGCTTCGGGGTGCGGAAGGGGTCCGGCTGGCGGTAGAGGTCGAGGCTGGGCAGCTCGGTGAGGGAGAGGAGGTCGTCGTGGCCCGGGTCCAGTACCGGATAGGGCTGGGAGCCGATGACCTCGACGCGGTGGCCGAGGCGCGCGAGCTCACGCGAGAGATGCCGTACGTAGACACCCTGGCCCCCGCAGAACGGGTTCCCCTTATAGGTGAGGAGCGCGATGTTGAGCGGTCGCTCTCCCCCACTCTCGGCTTCGCTCGGACGGGAGGGGCCCCCACCAGCGCCGAGGTCACGCCGGGACCCCGCCTGACTGGCCTCAGCGGTCACTCCGGGCCCCCTTCTGCCTGCATGGTCCCGCGAGACTACGACGGGACGCTAATCTAGAACAAGTTTCAGACTTGATCGTCCGGGAGGCTCTGAATCTACCGGCAGGTAAGAGCGCTGGGAGCAGTGGATCAGGTGATTCACGCCACGACCGACCGCTCTGCCGAACCGCTTGATCACCGCCCCTCACCGACTGTCACCAGGACTGTCACGGAACGGACCGGAACGGGACCCATGCCACCCACGCCACCCACGCCCGCGGAAGCCAAGGGGAACAGGGCGCAGTCCTCCCCCCTCACCGAGCGGCAGGAGGCGCGCCGCCGCCGCATCCTGCACGCGAGCGCGCAACTGGCCAGCCGGGGTGGTTTCGACGCGGTGCAGATGCGGGAGGTGGCGGAGTCCTCGCAGGTCGCCCTCGGCACCCTCTACCGGTACTTCCCGTCCAAGGTGCATCTGTTGGTCGCGACGATGCAGGACCAGTTGGAGCACATGCACGGCACGCTCAGGAAGAAGCCCCCGACGGGCGAGCGGGCGGCGGACCGGGTCGCGGAGACCCTGATGCGCGCCTTCCGCGCCCTGCAGCGCGAGCCACACCTGGCCGACGCGATGGTGCGCGCCCTGACCTTCGCCGACCGCAGCGTCTCCCCGGAGGTCGACCAGGTCTCGCGTCAGACGACGGCGATCATCCTGGACGCGATGGGCCTCACCGACCCCACCCCCGAGCAGCTCTCCGCGGTGCGCGTCATCGAGCACACCTGGCACTCGGCGCTCATCACCTGGCTGTCGGGCCGTGCCTCAATCGCCCAGGTCCGGATCGACATCGAGACGGTGTGCCGGCTGATCGACGTGACGGACCCGCAGACCCCCCAGGCGCACGAATAGGACCTACGAGACGATCGGGGGTCGCCTTCAGGTCCCGTCCTGCAACCTTCAGGTCCCTCAGCCCGTCCGTCGACGTCGGCCTCAGCGGATGCCCGTACCTCTCGGCGTCTCGCCAAAGTCGGCTACTCCGGTCGAACTCCCTCACTCGCCTCGTAGGCCACTGCCAGGATAGAACACCGGAAGCGGTATGGAACACCCCAAATAGGAAATTTTTTCACTCTTCCGGCGGAAACACCGCCTCCCCGCTCCCCAGCAGCGTGATCATGATCGCCTCCACCGGGCAGCTCTCCGCCGCCGCCAGCACCCGCTCGTTCGCGTCCGTGTCCGGGTCGACCGGATGGGACTGGCGTGCGGTGTCCAGCCGGAAGCCCTTGGGCGCGTGGTGGACGCACTGGGCGGAACCGATGCACAGGGAGCGGTCCACCTCGACGTGCCACCGGTCGCCCGCCCCCACGCTCGAATCCGCTCGCGCGGGAGATACCCCCACCTCAGCCCTCCCAGCCGGCCGGCAGATGGATCATCTTGTGCTCCAGGTACTCGCCGAAGCCCTCGGGCCCGAACTCCCGCCCCAGCCCCGAGTTCTTGTAACCACCGAACGGGCCGAGCATGTCCAGGCTGAAGGTGTTCACGGAGTACGTCCCCGTACGGACCTGGCGCGCGACCTCGATGCCGTGCTCGACGTCGGCCGTCCACACGCTGCCGCTCAGCCCGTAGTCGGAGTCGTTCGCGATCTTCAGGGCCTCGGACTCGTCCCCGTAGGGCAGGAGGCAGATCACCGGCCCGAAGATCTCCTCGCGGGCGATCCGCATGGAGTTGTCGACGTCGCCGAAGAGGGTCGGTTCCACGTACCAACCGCGTTCCAGGCCCGCCGGACGCCCTCCGCCCGTGAGGATCTTCGCGCCCTCCTCCTGCCCGATGCGGATGTAGTCGAGGTTCCTGCGCTGCTGCCGTTCGGCGACCAGCGGCCCGACCTGGGTCGCCGGGTCCATCGGGTCGCCGACGACCAGCGCCGCCGCCGCGGCGGCGAAGGCGTCCGCGAACTCGTCGTAGCGCGAGCGCGGCAGGAGGATGCGGGTCTGGGCGACACAGGCCTGCCCGTTGTTCATCCAGGCGGCGGGGACGATCCCGGCGACCGCCGTGTCGACGTCCGCGTCGGGCAGGACGACCGCCGCCGACTTGCCGCCGAGCTCCAGCGTCACGCCCGTGAGGTTGCGGGCCGCCACCTCCATGACCCGCTTCCCGGCCGCGACCGAGCCCGTGAACGCGACCTTGTCGACGCCCGGATGCCCGACCAGGTACTCGCTCACCTCGCGGTCCGCCGGCAGGATCGACAGCACGCCCTCCGGCAGCCCGGCGTCCCGTGTGATCTCGGCCAGCAGATACGCGTCCAGCGGCGCCTCCGGGGACGGCTTCAGCACCACCGCGCAGCCGGTGAGCAGCGCGGGCGCGAGCTTGGCGGCGGCGACGAACTGCGGGACGTTCCAGGGGACGACGGCCGCGACCACGCCCACCGGTTCGCGCCGCACGAGGATCTTCCCGAGCACGCCGTCGCGGCGCTCCTCGTAGGTGAAGTCCCGCGCGACCGTGATCGCCGCGTCCCACACCATCATCGCGCCGAGGGCCTGCGCGAGGACGCTCCAGGAGTACGGGGAGCCGTTCTCGGAGGAGATCACGCGGGCGATCTCCTCGTGGCGCAGGGCGATGCCGTCCTTGATGCGGGTGACGACGGCGATCCGCTCGTCGAGCGACAGCCGGGGCCAGGGCCCCTCGTCGAAGGCCCGCCGCGCCGCGGCGACGGCCCGGTCCACGTCGGCCGTCGACGCGTGCGGCACCCGCCCGATGACCTCCTCGGTGTGCGGCGAGACCACCTCGATGACGTCTTTGCCCAGGGGGTCGGTCAACTCCCCGCCGATGAAAAGCTGTCCGTGTTCCACGAGCTCGGCCATGGCCACTGCCTTCGTCTCTGACGGTGTAACTGACGGTGTAACTGACGGTGTGACTGACGGAGTATCTGACGGTGTTTCAGGAACTGATACCAGTTCTAGTTATAGTGGGCAATGGCCGTGAGACGGAGGGCAGATGACGAAGGCGTTCGATCATGGCGGGGGTGTGCGGTCCCTCCGGGTCCCCATCCCGGACAACCCGCTCGGCCACACACTCGTCTACGTCGTCGACACCGACCGCGGGCCGGTGCTGATCGACACCGGCTGGGACGACCCCACGTCCTGGGACGCCCTCACCGCGGGTCTCACGGCCTGCGGTACGGCCGTCACCGAACTCCACGGTGTCGTCATCACCCACCACCACCCCGACCACCACGGCCTGTCGGCCAAGGTGCGGGAGGCCTCCGGGGCGTGGGTGGCGATGCACGCGGCGGACGCGTCGATCGTGCGGCGGACGCGCGAGACCCGCGCCGAGCGCTGGTACACGTACATGGCCGACAAGCTGGCCGCCGCCGGCGCCCCCGACGAACACCTCACCCCGCTGCGCACGGCCCGCCGCCGCATGCTGCCCGGCTTCTCCCCCGCCCTTCCCGACCGCGAGATCACCCCCGGCGAACTCCTCGACCTGCCCGGCCGCCGGCTGCGCGCGATCTGGACCCCGGGCCACACCCCGGGCCATGTCTGCCTCCACCTGGAGGAGAGCCACCCGGCCGGACTCCCGGGCCACGGTCGCCTGTTCTCCGGCGACCACGTACTCCCGGGGATCACCCCGCACATCGGCCTCTACGAGGACCCCGACGACACGACGGTCACCGATCCCCTCGGCGACTACCTCGACTCCCTCGAACGCGTCGGCCGGCTCGCCCCCGCCGAGATCCTCCCCGCCCACCAGCACGCCTTCACCGACGCCCCGTCCCGGGTGCGGGAGTTGCTCGCCCACCACGAAGACCGTCTCACGGACCTGTTGTCCCTCCTGGCCGAGCCCCTCACCCCCTGGCAACTCGCCGAACGCATGGAGTGGAACCGCCCCTGGCAGCAGATCCCCTACGGTTCGCGGAACATCGCGGTCTCCGAGGCCGAGGCCCACCTCCGGCGGCTCGTGAAGCAGGGCCGGGCGGAGGCGGTGACGGGGAGCGATCCGGTGACCTACGTGGCGGCGTAATCCGCTCGCGTGGCACAAGGTCCACCTGATACCAACGGCCTCATGGACCGCATGGATGCCATGGATCCCTTGGATCACCTCCTCGCCGAACGCGCCTGCGAGCGCCTAGTCGTCGGCTTCGTCCACCGGCTCGACCTGGGCGAACCGGCCTCCGTGGCCGAGCTGTTCACCGAGGACGGCACCTGGGAGTGGCCGGAGGACGGACGGCTGGTCGAGGGGCGGGCGGCGCTGCGCGCGTACTTCGGCTCGCGTCCCGCCGACCGGCTCTCCCGCCGCCTCATGTCGAACATCCTGGTCACCGTGACCGCGCCGGACACCGCCCGGGCCACCTCGTACTTCTCGACGCACCGGGTCGACGGCTACCAGGGCGGCGTCGTCCCCGCCGGGCCCCCGGTCCAGGTCGGCCACTACGAGGACGCGTTCCGCCGCGTCGACGGTACGTGGCTGGTCGAACGCCGGGTGCTGCACCTGCCCTTCGGCGGACCGACGCCCCGCGCCGAAAGGCCCGCCCAGGACAGGCCCTAGACCATCAGCGACCTGATCAACTCCCCGGCCGGGCCCAGGAGTTCTGTCTCCTCGCGGCTCATCGTCGGGTTGGCCGCCCGTCGGCGCAGGGCCTGCGCCAGGCCCTCCTCGGTGAGGTCGCAGGGGTCGGCGAGGAGGGCGGCCAGCATCGTGCGGGCCGGTGCGGCGATCGGCTGGGCGGAGACGGCGACCTGGGCGAGGATCACCGCGGACATGCCCCAGTCGAGCCCCGGGTCGCCCTCCTCCGCGTTGGCCCAGTCGATGACCCGGGGCCCGTCGGGCGTCAGCATCACGTTGTCGGGGTGGAGGTCGAGGTGCAGGATGCGGGCGTCGGCCGAGACCCGGCCCGGGACGGCGTGCAGGGCCCGCAGCAGCCGGGCGAGGACGGCCCCCGCCTCCTCGGCGTCCAGCGTGCCCGCCGCGAACGCCTGGAGCATCGTCGGCCCCTCCAGCCGCTCCATCACCAGGTCGGTGCGCGAGCAGGAGGGCGAGGTTCGTACGGCGGGCGCGGGATAGCCGTACTCCCGTACGTGCGCCATCACCGCCCCCTCGGCGGCGGCGTCGCCCCACCCTTCCCGGTCCCGGCGCAGCACCCACGCCTCGTCGATCTCGTACACGTCGGCCGTACGGCCCGAGCCGAGCAGTCTCCCCGTCACTGGCATGGCCATGAACCTACTCGGCCATAAACTCACCCCGTCCACAGCCACCCCTCGGGCGGTTTCCTACCTGCCGGTAGAGTTACCGCGTCGTCATCACGCCCGTACAGGGGGAAGCCGGTGCAATTCCGGCGCTGACCCTTCCCCAAGCCTCGGCTTCGCTCGCCCCGGGGAGACCCCTATCCGTCAAAGCCGGATCGCCCGGTACGGGACCGTGACCGGCTCACGTGCGTCGGCAGGCCCGCCGCCGCACGGCACCGTCGAGGTATACGGAGTCGAGCCGCCGGGATGTCCCGTGCTGCCCGGCTCCCCCGCAGGGAGAGGCACCCGCCGATCATGAACGTCCGCCGCAGCGCCGCGGCCCTGGCCGCCACCGCCGTCGTCCTGGGTGCCGCCGTCCCCGCCGTCGCCGCCACGCCGTCCCCCACCCCGTCGGTGGCGATACCCGACGGGCTGTACGGCACCACCGACCCGACGTACGACGGCGTCTGGCGCCAGTCGCTGGCGCTGCTCGCGCAGCGGACCGTGGGTGTCACGCCCGCCGAGAAGGCCGTGGCCTGGCTGGCCGGGCAGCAGTGCGCGAACGGCGCCTTCGCCGCCTTCCGCGCGGACACCGCCAAGCCGTGCGACGCCAAGCTGATGGTGGACACCAACAGCACGGCGGCAGCCGTCCAGGCACTGGCCGCGCTCGGCGACCACCAGGCCGAGAGGGACAAGGCGGTCACCTGGCTGAAGTCCATCCAGAACGCGGACGGCGGCTGGGGCTACTCCCCGGGCGGGGCCAGCGACGCCAACTCGACGTCCGTCGTGGCGGGGGCGTTGGCGGCGGCCGGGCGGCAGCCCGCGGAGGTGAAGAAGGCCGGGAAGTCGTCGTACGACGCTCTCCTGAAGCTTTCCATCCCGTGCGACGTGGCCGGCGGCGGCGCGTTCGCGTACCAGCCGGACAAGAAGGGCGGCCTCGCCGCCAACGCGGACGCGACGGCGGCGGGCGTGGTCGGTGCCCTCGGCAAGGGGTTCGCGACGACGGCCGGCAAGGTGCCGGAGGAAGTCCTCTCCTGCGCCGGCTCCTCCGCCCCGCTCACCCCGGACGAACTCGCCCGCAACGGCTCGGCCCACCTCGTCGAGGCGATCGGCGACGACGGCTTTCTGAAGTCCGCCCTGCCCGGTGCCGAGGACCAGCCCGACTACGGCAACACCGCCGACTCGGTCGTCGCCCTCGCCGCACAGGGGTGGACCGCGCAGGCGAAGAAGCCCCTCGCCTGGCTCGAGCAGAACTCCGCGGCCTGGGCGAAGCAGAGCGGCCCCGCCGCCTACGCCCAACTGGTCTTCGCCGCCCACGCCATGGGCGCCGACCCCCGCCACTTCGGCGGCACGGACCTGGTCGCCCAGCTCAACGCGACGGGACCGGCCCCGCAGGCCACGAAGAAAACCACCGAGAAGGCCGCCGAGTCCAAAGGCAGGGACGACTCCAGTTACAGCGTCTGGTGGATCGTCGGCGTCTTCCTCGTCGCCGGTATCGGCATCGGCTTCCTGATCAGCGGCCGCGGCAGGAAGCAGCAGCCGTGACGCGCCGCGCCCTGCCTCTGCTGCCCCTGCCTCTGCTCCTCCTGCCTCTGCTCCTCCTGCCTCTGGTGTTCCTCCTCGCGGCCACCGCCCCGGCCCAGGCCGCCGGCTACCGCTACTGGTCCTTCTGGGACCGCGCCGGCGACCAGTGGACGTACGCCACCCAGGGCCCCTCCACCGCACGCCCCGCCGACGGCGACGTCCAGGGCTTCCGGTTCGCGGTGAGCGCGGACTCCCAGGACGCGTCGCAGCCGCGCGGCGCGGCCTCCTTCGCGGTGATCTGCGCGAAGACGCCCGCGCAGGACGGCACGAAGCGGGTGGCCCTGGTCATCGACTTCGGCACGGCGGCGGACGCCCCGTCCGGCGAGACCCCGCCGTCGCCGTCGCCGCGCACCGCCTGCGCCCGGGTCTCCCCCGACGCGACGACGGCCGAGGCGCTCGCCGCGGTCGCCAAACCCCTCCGCTACGACACGAACGCCCTGCTCTGCGCGATCTCGGGGTATCCGGAGGCGGGCTGCGGCGAGCAGGTGTCGGAGAAGGGGAAGTCGGAGAAGGAGAAGTCGGGGACGGAGAAGCCGGGGACGGAAAGGCCGACGGCCACAGAGAAGTCCGGCAAGGACGGCGGCGGGCCTTCCGTGGGCCTCTACGCGGGCGCGGCGGCAGTAGCCGTGCTGGGCGCGGCAGCGGTGTGGCAGGCGCGGCGGCGAGGATCCCGCAGGAATGGCTGACAGCCGCTCCCACCCGCAACTCCACCCCGCCGCCTGGTGGTTCTGGGCCCTCGGTCTCGGCACCGCCGCCACCCGCACCACCAATCCGCTCCTCCTGGGCCTCCTCCTCACCGTCTCCGCGTACGTCGTCACCACCTGCCGCCCCGACACCCCCTGGTCCCGCTCCTACTCGGCGTTCCTGAAGCTCGCCCTGGCCGTCCTCGTCGTCCGGCTCGTCTTCGTCGTGGCCCTCGGCTCCCCCATCCCCGGCACGCATGTGATCGTCACCCTGCCCGAAGTCCCGCTTCCCGACTGGGCGCAGGGCATCCGGCTCGGCGGGGCGGTCACGGCCGAAGGCCTGCTCTTCGCGTTCTACGACGGCCTGAAGCTGGCCACGCTCCTCGTCTGTGTGGGCGCGGCGAACGCCCTGGCGAGCCCCTCCCGGCTCCTCAAGACGCTGCCCGGCGCCCTGTACGAGACGGGCGTGGCGGTGGTCGTGGCGCTCACCTTCGCCCCGAACCTCATCGCGGACGTCCACCGACTGCGCGCCGCCCGCCGCCTCCGGGGCCGTCCGGACAGGGGAGTGCGCGGCCTCCTCCAGGTGGGCCTGCCGGTCCTGGAGGGCGCGCTGGAACGCTCCGTGGCCCTCGCCGCCGCGATGGACGCCCGCGGCTACGGCCGGACCGCCGACGTCCCCGCCCCCGTCCGCCGGACGACCGCCGCCCTCACGCTCGGCGGTCTGCTCGGCGTCTGCGCGGGAACGTACGGGCTGCTCACGGCCGCGGGCGGCACGTACGGTGTGCCGGTGCTGCTCGCCGGAGTCGCCGCGGCCCTCGCCGGACTGCGCCTGGGCGGCCGTCGCTCCCCGCGCACCCGGTACCGTCCGGACCGCTGGACCCCGCGCGCCTGTCTCGTCGCCGCCTCCGGCGGCACGGTGGCGGCCCTGCTCACCGTCGCCGCGTCGGCCGCCCCGGCGGATCTGCACCCCGGCGTCGTCCCCCTGACGGCCCCCGCCCTCCCCCTCTGGCCGGCGGCGGCCGTACTCCTCGGCCTTCTGCCCGCGTTCCTCGCCCCCGAAAGCCACGCAAGCCACGCAAGCAACAAGGAGCCGTCGTGATCAGCTTCGAGAACGTCTCCGTGACGTACGACGGTGCCCCTCAACCCACCATCCAGGACGTCGACTTCACCATCCCCGAGGGCGAACTCGTCCTCCTCGCGGGCCCGTCCGGGGTCGGCAAGTCGACGCTGCTGGGCACGGTCTCCGGCCTCGTCCCGCACTTCACCGGCGGCACCCTGCGCGGCCGGGTCACGGTCGCCGGCCGCGACACCCGCACCCACAAGCCGCGTGAACTCGCCGACGTCGTAGGGACGGTGGGCCAGGACCCGCTGTCGCACTTCGTGACGGACACGGTCGAGGAGGAACTCGCCTACGGAATGGAGTCGTTGGGCCTGCCGCCGGAGGTGATGCGTCGTCGCGTCGAGGAGACCCTCGACCTGCTCGGCCTGGCCGGCCTGCGCGACCGCCCCATCGCCACCCTCTCCGGCGGCCAGCAGCAGCGGGTCGCGATCGGCTCGGTCCTCACCCCGCACCCCCGGGTGCTCGTCCTGGACGAACCGACCTCCGCGCTCGACCCGGCAGCCGCGGAGGAGGTCCTCGCCGTCCTCCTCCGCCTCGTCCACGACCTCGGTACGACGGTCCTGCTCGCGGAACACCGGCTGGAACGCGTCCTGCAGTACGCCGACCAGGTCGCCCTGCTCCCCGCGCCCGGCGCGGCCCCGGTCCTCGGCACCCCGGCGGACGTCATGACCGTGTCCCCGGTGTTCCCCCCGGTGGTCGGCCTGGGCCGGCTGGCGGGCTGGTCCCCGCTGCCACTGACCGTGCGGGATGCCCGGCGCAGGGCGGGCGACCTGCGCGAACGCCTGGAGGGAAGGGCTGGGCAGGAGGTGCCCGGGGAGGTTCCGGCCCCCCTCGCGCCCCTCGTCAAGGCACCCACCCGCCGCCGCTTCCGCCGCACTCCCCCCACGCCGTCGTCCGCTCCCGCGCCTCCCGCCGAGGCCCGCGCCCTCGCCGTCCGCCGGGCCCGCGTCCAGGCCCTGCGCGACGTCGACCTGACCGTCGCGCCCGGCGAGACCATCGCCCTCATGGGCCGCAACGGCGCCGGGAAGTCGACGCTGCTCAACACCTTCGTGGGCCTGGTCGAGCCGTCGGCGGGAACGGTCCACGTGGGCGGCCTGGTCCCGCACCGCACCCAGCCCCGCGACCTGGTCCGCCGCGTCGGTCTGGTCCCGCAGGAACCGCGCGACCTGCTGTACGCAGACACGGTCGCCGCCGAGTGCGCGGCCGCCGACCGGGACGCGCAGGCCGCCCCCGGCACCTGCCGCGCCCTGGTCTCGGAGCTCCTGCCCGGCATCACGGACGACACCCACCCCCGCGACCTCTCCGAGGGCCAGCGCCTCACCCTCGCGCTGGCGGTCGTCCTCACCGCCCGCCCGCCGCTCCTCCTCCTCGACGAGCCGACCCGCGGCCTGGACTACGCGGCGAAGGCCCGCCTGATCGCCGTCCTGCGCGGGCTCGCCGCGGCCGGCCACGCGATCGTGCTGGCCACGCACGACGTGGAACTGGCCGCGGAGCTGGCCCACCGGGTCGTACTGCTCGCGGAGGGCGAGGTGATCGCCGACGGTCCGACGGCGGAGGTGGTGGTCTCCTCGCCGTCCTTCGCGCCGCAGGTGACGAAGATCCTGGCCCCGCAGGAATGGCTCACGGTCGCCCAGGTGAGGGAGGCTCTCCGATGACGCCTGCGACGACGAAGACGCCCCGGCTGCATCCCCGTCCCGTTCACCTGGGCCCCCGCTCCCTCGCCGCGTTGTCGCTGGTCAGCGCTGCCGGCGTGATCGCGTTCAGCTGGCCCTTCCTGGCCCCGCCCGCCTCCGCCCTGAACGCGCACGCCCAGGACGCCCCCTGGCTCTTCGCGGGTCTGCTGGTGCTGCTGGTCGCGGTCGTGGCGGCGACGATCTCGGAGTCCGGGCTGGGCGCGAAGGCCGTGGCGATGCTGGGCGTGCTGGCGGCGACAGGCGCGGCGCTGCGTCCGATCGGCGCGGGGACGGCCGGCATCGAGCCGATGTTCTTCCTGATGGTGCTGAGCGGCCGGGTTCTCGGACCGGGGTTCGGCTTCGTCCTGGGCGCGGTGACGATGTTCGCGTCCGCCCTGCTCACGGGCGGGGTGGGCCCGTGGATGCCGTTCCAGATGCTGGCGATGGGCTGGTTCACGATGGGCGCGGGCCTGCTGCCGGGCGCAGGTCGTGTACGCGGCCGTACGGAACTGGCCCTGCTGTCGCTGTACGGCTTCCTGGCCGCCTTCGCCTACGGCACGGCGATGAACATGGCCGGGTGGCCCTTCATGGGCGCACTGGCCTCGGGCGTGGCCTTCGACCCGGACGGGACGGTCCCGGCGAACGTGGCCCGCTTCGTCGCGTACTGCGTGACGACCTCGCTGGGCTGGGACCTGGGAAGAGCGGTCGTCACGGTGCTGCTGACCCTCACCCTTGGCCCGGCGGTGCTCAGGGCGCTCCGCAGAGCCACCCGCCGGGCGGCCTTCGAGACTGCGGTCACATTCGAGGCCCCGCAGAGGTCCCGCGGAGGGTCCCAGAAGACCGTCGACCGGTGAACCAGCCCACATGACCCACATCACCCACTATCTTGCCTAGTCGGGCAATTCGGACGCCGTGCCCATGACATAACCCCCTCTGACCTGCACGTTGAGAGCCAGGTCACACGGGTGACCTTCCCCTCGAATACGACCACAACTAGCAAAAGGGGTCTTTGCGGACGGCTCCCGATCCTGCTTCTCTGGATGACGTCGCACGGCGCCGACGAGCCCCACGGGCCTCGGCGCCGACGCATGCAGCCACCCACCGCACATCACGCGGTGCGGCCACGCACCGCGTGACTCCGGCATGCAGGCGACCGCCACTGCCCCCGAAGAAAAAAGGTTCTCCGTGTCCGTCTCCGTCATCCGTCGCATCGCTTCCCCGAAGAAGGCCCTCACCGTCGCCGCCGTGGCCGCCGCCACCGCCGGCATGGCACTGTCCGCGGCTCCCGCCCAGGCCGCGACGTCGTCCGTGAGCTCCGCCTCCCAGGCCCAGGCGATCGCGCACAAGATGATCCCGAACACGGCTCAGTACAACGCCTTCTCCAACATCGTGAAGCACGAGAGCGGTTGGGACGTCAACGCCACCAACGCCTCCTCCGGCGCCTACGGCCTCGTCCAGGCCCTCCCCGGCTCCAAGATGGCCTCGGCCGGTTCCGACTGGAAGACCAATGCCAAGACCCAGATCAAGTGGGGCCTGGACTACATGAACTCCCGTTACGGCAGCCCGGTCGGCGCCTGGAACTTCTGGCAGGCCAACGGCTGGTACTGAGCCACACCCCCCATGAACGCGCGTTCTGCGCGCTGAAGGCGGCGGCCCCCGATCCCCGGGGCCGCCGCCTTCGGCGTTTCCTCACTTGGCCGTGCCGTGACGCCGGGGCGGCCGGGAGTGATCGAACGCCTCCCGGACCTTGCGCCCCATCGCGGCACTCTCCTCGTCCGTCACCTCGACCCCGAAATGCTCCGCCAGATACGCGCGGATCCGCTCCGCCCGCCCCCGGCGTTCCTCGTCGGTCGGAGTTGACTCCACGAACTCCCGCACCAGGGAACGGATGGACGTCCCCCGGGACTCAGCGATCACGGCCAGGCGGTCCCGCACCTCGGCGGGCACGCGAATGATTGCGTCAGCCATGACGGGAGTATGCGTCGACGTAGAGTCACCCGGCGCTGACTCTCAACTCCTTCACCCCGTTGATCCAGGCCGACCGCAGCCGACGCGGGTCGTCCACCAGCCTCAGCCCCGGCATGGCATCGGCGATGGCGTTGAAGATGAGGTTGATCTCGAGGACGGCGAGCGACTTGCCGAGGCAGAAGTGGGGCCCGCCCCCGCCGAACCCGAGGTGCGGGTTCGGATCCCGGGTGACGTCGAAGGAGTCGGGGTTCTCGAACACCTCGGGGTCGCGGTTGGCGGAGGCGTAGAAGATCCCGACCCGGTCACCCTTCCTGATCAGCTTCCCGCCGAGCTCGGTGTCCTGGGTGGCGGTCCGCTGGAAGGCGACGACGGGCGTGGCCCACCGCACGATCTCCTCGGCGGCGGTGTCGGGCCGTTGGGCCTTGTACAACTCCCACTGCTCGGGATGGGTGAGGAAGGCGTGCATGCCATGGGTGGTGGCGTTGCGGGTCGTCTCGTTACCGGCGACGGCGAGCATGAGCACGAAGAACCCGAACTCGTCGGAGCTGAGGTTGCCCTCGTTCTCGGCGGCGACGAGTGTCGAGACGATGTCGTGAGCAGGACACTGCTTCCGCTCGGCGGCCACGTTCATGGCATACGCAAGGATCTCGGCGGCGGACTGCTGCCCGACCTCGGCGGTGATGGCGTACTCGGGATCGTCGTACGCGATCATCTTGTTGGACCACTCGAAGATCTTGGAGCGGTCTTCCTGGGGTATGCCGATCAGCTCGGCGATGGCCTGGAGGGGGAGCTCCGACGCCACGGATGTGACAAAGTCGAAGGAAGTGTCACATTCGCGGGCACGCTCGACGATGGCGACGGCACGCGCCCGCAGCCGCTCCTCCAGCCCACGGATGGCCCGCGGAGTGAACCCGCGCTGCACGATCTGCCGCACTCGCGTGTGCTCGGGCGGATCCATGTTCAGCATGATCAGCCGCTGGGCGTCGATCGAGTCACGCTGGATGTGCTCGTTGAACCGGATGATCGCGGTGTTGAGATATGAGGAGAAGATCTCGGGGTGGGTGGAGACGTACCGCACGTCGGCGTGCCGGGTCACCGCCCAGTAGCCCTCGTCCTGGAACCCGGCGACATTGCCCGCCTGAGGGATCCAGCGGACCGGTTCGGCCAGCCGCAACTCGGCGAACTCCGGGAGAGGCACATGGTGTTGCAGCAGGTCGGGATCGGTGAAGTCGAACCCGTCGGGAAGCGCTGGACAGGACATCGGCGGCTCCAGCCGTCTGACGGTGTCTACTGACGCTGCTATCTGACGGTTCATCAGAAACAGACTGCGGTGAAGGTAGTTCAGGACCCTCGAGCCTGCAAGACCCTTGCGGTGACGCACATCACGTCAGCAGACTGCATGCAGCAGAACTAGAACACGTACTAGTTCCGAAGGGATCCGCACCCATGGCCGCCGAACCCGTGATCGTGGAAGCAGTCCGCACCCCCATCGGCAAGCGCGGCGGCGCGCTCGCCAACCTGCACCCCGCCTATCTCCTGGGCGAGACCTACCGCGAACTCCTCGGCCGCACCGGCATCCCCGCCGACGCGGTCGAGCAAATCGTCGGCGGCACGGTGACCCACGCCGGCGAACAGTCCATGAACCCCGCGAGGACGGCCTGGCTGACCATGGGCCTCCCGTACGAGACGGCGGCGACAACGGTCGACTGCCAGTGCGGCTCCTCGCAACAGGCCAGCCACATGGCAGCGAACATGATCGCGGCGGGCGTCATCGACGTCGGCATCAGCTGCGGCGTGGAGGCGATGTCGAGGGTCCCCCTCGGCTCGGGCTCGAAGCACGGCCCGGGAAAACCGTTCCCGGAGGAGTGGAACGTAGACCTCCCGAACCAGTTCGAGGCGGCGGAACGGATCGCACGCCACCGAGGCCTGACAAGGGAGGAGGTGGACGGGCTCGGCCTGCTGTCCCAGGAACGGGCGGCGGCGGCCTGGTCCGAGGAACGCTTCAAGAGGGAGACGTTCGCGGTCCAGGTCCCGACGACGGAGGACGAACAGGCGGCGGGGCAGGGCATGTGGCGCCTGGTCGACCGGGACGAGGGCCTACGCGACACATCCCTGGAGGCCCTGGCGCGCCTGAAGCCGGTGATGCCGACGGCAATGCACACGGCCGGCAACTCGTCGCAGATCTCGGACGGCGCGGCGGCGATCATGTGGGCGTCGAAGCGGATGGCTCGCGCCCTGAAGCTGAAGCCGAGGGCACGGATCGTGGCCCAGGCCCTGGTGGGCGCGAACCCGCACTTCCACCTGGACGGCCCGATCGACGCGACGCGCGCCGTCCTGGGCAAGGCGGGCATGACGTTGAAGGACATCGACGTCGTCGAGATCAACGAGGCGTTCGCGTCAGTGGTGTTGAGCTGGTCGAAGGTCTTCGACCAGGACCTGACCAAGGTCAACGTCAACGGCGGCGGCATCGCCCTGGGCCACCCGGTCGGAGCGACGGGCGCCCGCCTGATCACGACGGCCCTTCACGAACTGGAGCGCACGGACAAGGAGTTCGCGCTGATCACGATGTGCGCGGGCGGCGCGCTGGCGACGGGGACGATCATTCAGCGGCTGTAGTCCAGGAGAGGAACCGCGAGAACACGGCGGGCTCGAGCGTGAGGATCGGGCCCGCCGGGTTTTTGGAGTCTCGGACGGCTACGGTGGCGGTGAGGGTCTCGGCGATCTCAACACAATCACCGCCCTGGTCACCGCTGTGCGACGACTTACGCCACGCCAGGGATCCGATCGGCGCACACTCAACGCACTCGCCGCCCTGGTCGCTGCTGTAGCTGGACTTACGCCACTGGATCTCCGTCAGAGTCACGTTGTTCCCCATAGCGCTCCTCCATCACTCGCCGGATCAACTCCGCCGAATCCTTGAGTGAGAGTGCGGCGGCCCGGAGATGATCGTAACGGAGCGAACAGTCCTTGACGGTGTCCGGGTTCGCGGTGGGATGCCCGCTGCCATACCCCTCCGTATAGACGATGGCCGGGTCGCTCACAAAACGGAAGAGGGTGAACGAGCCGGTCAGTCCCGCATGCGCTCCAGCACTGAACGGCAGCACCTGGACGTTGATCCGAGGGGTGCGCTCGAATGACAACAGGTGGCCGAGTTGCTCACGCATAACGCCCCGGTCACCGATCTGCTGGTACAGCGCAGCCTCGCTGAGCACCACCCAGAAGACCGGCGGATCGCCCTTCTCAAAGATGCGCTGGCGAGCCAGCCGGACGGCGGTGCGGTCATCCAGGTCGCTCTCGTCGAGCACACCGAGCACGGCACGCACGTATGCGGGGGTCTGCAGCAGACCATGAACCATGTTCATCTGGAAGGCACAGATCTCGACGGCCCGCGCTTCCAGCTCAGCCACCTGCCTGAACCAGGCCGGAAGTTGACTACGCAGGACCAGCTCGACGAGCCGCGAGAACAACCCACCAGTCCCCAGGGCCGCATCAACCCGCTCACTGAACTCGGGGGTGGGAACCTTCCGCGCGGTCTCGACCTGCCCAACCAGCGAGCCGGTGTAGTTGAGGATGTCCCCGAGCTGCCGCTGCGTGAGCCCGGCGGCCTCCCGCAACCGCCGCAGCTCGAAGCCGTAGTAGTCGAGCGGCGAAGCTCCGGGATCAAGGACGTTGATGTGCGTCACGCAGTGCCTCCCACGACAGAACGCGTTGTATTCACCCTGTAGCCCAGAGTAGTTCCGCCAGGTCACCCTCGTACCGTGAACGGAAACTTCCCCTCCACCTACGCCTCCCCCGCCCCCACCCAGTACCGCATGACCCTCACAGCCGGCACCCACTCGGCCCGCCACATCCGCCGAATCGCCCGCAGATTCCTGACGGACTGGGGCTTGGAGCCCCTGACGGACACGGTCGAGCTGGCGGTAACAGAGCTGATCGCCAACGTGGTCCGCCACGTCCCGGACCACCGCTGCACCCTGCTGCTGTTGAGGCAGCCGACGGGCGTCAGGGTCGAGGTGACGGACGCCTACGGCCAACTCCTCCCGACCCCGGCAGAGTTGCAGCCGGAATCGGAGAGCGGCAGAGGCCTGTTCCTCCTGGACACGATGGTCGACAAGTGGGGCGTGTCACCGGCACCCGGGGGCGGGAAGACGGTGTGGTTCGAGTGCGAGAAGGTCACCGCGGATAGTGCCGGTGGCAGTCAGAGGAAATGCCCACTGGCGAGGTAAGGCGCCGGGACAGGCATCCCACCGACAGCGATATAGCCCTCTTGCCCAACGTCGAGACAGGCAGCCAGACCGACATCGATCGCCCACTCGTTCGGGGTGGTGATGCAGTTGAGCAGGGTTTCTCCCCGCGACGAGGCCAGGGCTTCCCACAACAGCTCCTGTGCGATCTCTGGGTGCGCGGCGGCCAGTAGCGAAGCCCGCCCGCGGTCGTCGATGTAGACGTACCCCGGCTTCGCCATGTCCCGGGACACGACCAGCCGCATCAGTCGAATGCCATGGGAACGTCCCATCGGCACGGGGAGATTCGGTGACAAGCTCGCCTTCCCCTACAACTGACCCCGACGTCAACGCAGTGGGGCGGGGCGGGGCACGCGGTGCTTCCGTGTGACCCGTACGCTCTCCCTTTCGATTCAGGCACTGCCCGAGAGCGACGACGAAGGACCAGCATTGACCTCCACACCCGCCCCCGGCCGCGACCGGCTGCCCTCGCTGACCGGGCTGCGGTTCTGGGCGGCTCTGCTTGTCGTCCTGTATCACCTGTCGCGGCAGGTGGGGACCGTGCCGGGGGTCAGTGACGTCGTCTGGTACGGGCGTAGTGGGGTCACGTTCTTCTTCGTGCTGTCGGGCGTCGTCCTCGCCTGGACCTACGACGGCGCCGGTGTTCCCGCCCGGGTGTTCCTCTGGCGGCGGTTCGCTCGTATCTGGCCGTTGCTTGCCGTCAGCGTCGCGGGGTCCGTCGCCGTGTGGGCACTCATGGACCGGTCCGTGTCGCTCAAGGCCGTAGTCGCGACGTTGCTGCTCGTCCATGCGTGGTTCCCGCAGCCGGTCATCTTCACCGGGGGCAACCCGGCGGCCTGGTCGCTCAGTGACGAGGCCTTCTTCTATCTGACCTTCCCTGTGCTGCTGACGGTGCTCGCGGGGCGGCGGGCCAGGGTCTGGGGCTGGACGGCCGCCGCGGTCACCTGTGCTGCCCTCCTGCTGTGGCCCGCGCTGTCCGGGCTGTCGCCCACCGACCGCACCTGGGCACTCGACTACCTGCCGCTGACCCGGCTCCTGCAGTTCGTGCTCGGTGTGGTCGCCGGGCTGGCGCTCAAGCGCGGCTGGCGGCCTCCCGTGTCGTTGCCGGTGGCCATCGGGCTCGTCGTCGCCTGGCACCTCGTCCTGATCCCCTGGTCGAACGCGGTGCCGGACGCCCTCTGGTACAGCCCCTACTCCGCCTCGCAGTTGCTCTCCGCACCCCTCTTCGCGGCCCTGATCTGTGCCGCCGCCCGTGCCGATCTGGACGGTAGGCGCACGGGGCTGGGCGGGGCGTGGATGATCAGGCTGGGGCACTGGTCGTTCGCCTGGTACCTCATCCATGAGGTTGTGATCCGCGCGGCCGTCTTCAAGTGGGGCAAGCCCGGTCCCGGCAGCGGCGAGACGCTCGTGTTCTGGGCGGGGGTGCTGGCCGTCAGCCTCAGCGTCGCGGCGCTGGCCTATCAGTGGGTGGAACGTCCGGCCGAGCGGTGGCTGCGAGGTCGCGTGGGTCGCCCGTCCGTTCAGGCGACCGGTAGCGAGCGACCGTCGTCACGACAGCTGCGGTCAGGCAGGCCGCGGCGATGAGTGATGAACGGTTTTCGCCGCTCGCGGCCCACGGCAGCCTTCCCGCCCGTGATCCGATCTCAACCCTGTACCAACTCCCGTCTGTACCATACCTTTTGCCCCACGCGGCGCAGGGCATCGGCGCAGGGCAGCGGTACAGGGCATCACAGGGGGCCACGGGGAGGGGACCGGAATGCTCAGCGAGGCGTTGACCGCGGCTGCGGCCGGTGGGGGGATGGCCGTCGTCCAGGCGGCCGGGTCGGACAGTTGGGCCTGGTTCCGGGCGCGGTGTGCTCGGCTCGTCGGGCGGGGCGATGCCGACGCAGAGAGGGAAGCGCTCGCGCGGCTCGATCGGACCGCCGTCGTGCTGGACGCCGCCGACGAGGGTGAACGGGAGCGACTGCGGGCGGTGCATGCGGTGCTGTGGCAGGGGGAGTTCGCCTCGTTGCTCGAAGTCCTTGGTGACGCGGACCGGGAGCGGCTCGTCAGTCGACTTGCCGAGTTGATCGAGGAGTTCGGGAACGAGGACAGGTCCTCCCGTGGCGCCGTCTCCGGTAACACCTTTCACGGGCCGACCGCCGTCCAGACCGGCGATCACAATCGGCAGGAGAACCACTTCGGATCCGGGAGATGACAGACCGGGAGATGGCAGACCCGAGCTCCGACGGGGCCGAGGTCTTCGGCAACACCTTTCACGGACCCACCGCCTTCCAGGCCGGCGACCACAACACCCAGAACATCCAGCACACCCATCACCACACCGCACTCACCCCGCCTCCCTCCCCCCTCGACGCCACCGCCGACGAACTCGCTCGCGTGATCGGCGCGCAGTGGCAGGAAGAGGCCGGGCTGCGGCAGTTGTTGGAGCCCGCGCCCTTGCCCGTGCGGTGGCGGGTGAGTGAGCGGAAGGTCGCCGGGCGGGTCGTCGGGGCGACCGCGGAGGGGGCTGCTCGGGCGCGGTTCGGTCCGTTGCCGGGTGTCCCCCCTGCCACCCGCGCCCGGCTCCGCGATGGCGGCGGGCTTCCCGAACTGCACGCCGTCTACGGCGGGTTGGCCTCCGGGCGGCTGCTGCTCGTGGGGCCCCCGGCCGCCGGCAAGACCGCCACCGCCGTGCTCCTGCTCCTCGATGCCCTCGCGCACCGGGCAGCGCAGACGGCGCCCGCCGACCGGGCCCGTGTGCCGGTGCCCGTCCTGCTCTCCCTCGACGGGTGGGATCCCGCCCACGACACCGCCACCGACTGGGCCGCGGACCGGCTCACACGTGAGTACACCCTCTTCCACGGGCGGGGCGGGGGTGCCCGTGCCCGGCAGTTGCTCGAACAGGGCCGTATCTCCCTGTTCCTCGACGGTCTCGACGAGGTCACCGGCAGACTGCGCGGGGCCATGGTCAGCGCGCTGGAGACGGCGCCCTTCCGGCTGGTGCTCGTCTCGCGGGCCAGGGAAGCCGTGCTCACCGCGAAGAAGGCGCGGCTGGGCGGCGCTCTCGCGCTGGAGATCCAACCGGTGCGGCCCGCCGACGCCGCCGGGTACCTGTCGAACCGGTTGCCCGCCGCCCCCTCGGCCGCCTGGCAGACCGTCACCGAACGTCTGAGAACCGGCGACCCCGCCCACCCCCTCGCCACCGCCCTCGCCAGCCCCCTCGCCATCGCCCTCCTCCGCGACGTCTACCCCGACGACGGCCCGGTCGACGAACTGCTCGACTCCGTCCGCTTCCCCAGCCCGGCCGCCGTCGAGAACCACCTCCTCGACCACGCCGTCGTCGCCGCCTACACCCCGCGCCCCGGACACCCCCGCCCCCGCTACTCCCCCGAGACCGCCGAGCGCACCCTGCGCCACATCGCCCGGCGCCTGGCCCGGGACGGCTCCCGGGACCTGCGGTGGTGGCACATACCAGGCTGGACGGGGCAGCGGCCCCGGATGATCGCCGTGTGGATCGTCTCCACAGTGGTGTGCGGATTGCCCAGCACCCTGCTGGCCCTGCGGCTCGAACCATCGCTCGTGATCACCGTGCTCGGTCCCCTCTCGATGATCGGGGCCGGGTGGGGAGTCGCCCTCCGCCTCGCGAAGCTCAGCGTTCCGCAGCCGTTGGCGAGCGCCGGGTGGCGGGACATCTTCACCCGCGAGACGGTCACGGCGGGACTCGTGCAGTGGCTGTCCATCGGCACCGCGCTCTTCTGGCTGGTGTCCCTGCTGCCCGGCTTCGACCATCCCCCGCTCTGGTTCTGGTACCTGGTCACACTGCCCCTCGGCTACAGCGGAGTGATGGTCGCGGGCCGCGGATACGAGATCGTCGCGTACGCCCCCTTCCTCTCCGTCGGGGCGGGGCGCGCGTACGGCAGGAAGCGTGAGAGCGACACCAGCCCCTCCGTCGTCGACAGCCGGTCGGTGGGGCCCCGTGACGTATGGCGGCATCACATCGGGCTGCGGCTCTTCCTGGGACTGCTGACCGGCTGCGCGCTCGCGCTGTACGGCGGCCCGATGCTGGCCTGGAACCAGACCCCGCTCACCGGCGCGGTCTTCGCCCTCTCCGCCGTCCTGTGGACCGGCGCCACCTCGGGCCTCGCCGGCAACCTCGCCGTCGCCACCGCCCTCGCCGCCGTGCAGCTCCACCACGAGGAGGGCACCCCCGTACGCCTGATGCACTTCCTGGAGGACGCCCGCCGCCGCAACCTGCTGCGGGCGACTGGCCCCGTCTACCAGTTCCGGCATGTGCGGCTGCAGGAGCGGCTTGCCGCGGACAGGCCGACCTGAGTGATCAGCTCGGCGCCGGGTCCTTTTCCTTTTTCGGGTCCTTCTCCTGTGCCGGCTCGGCCGCCGTCGTTCTCGCCGTCGCCGTCGCGAACCGCGCCCGCGGCCCCATGAACAGGTACGACAGGCCGAAGCCCCCGACCACGACCGCCGCGCCGCCGGCCGCGTCCAGCACCCAGTGGTTGCCGGTGGCCACGATCGCCGAGACCGTGAAGAAGGGGTGGAGCAGGCCCAGGGCCTTCATCCACCACTTCGGGGCGACGATCGCGATGACCAGGCCGCACCACAGGGACCAGCCGAAGTGCAGGGATGGCATCGCCGCGTACTGGTTCGTCAACGCCGTCAGCGTGCCGTAGTCCGGCTTGGAGAAGTCCTGGACGCCGTGGACGGTGTCGATGACGCCCAGGTTCGGCATCAGGCGCGGCGGGGCCAGCGGGTAGAGCCAGAAGCCGACCAGGGCCAGCAGGGTCGCGAAGCCAAGGGACGCGCGGGCCCAGCGGTAGTCGACCGGGCGGCGCCAGTACAGCAACGCCAGGACGGTCAGCGGGACCACGAAGTGGAAGGATTCGTAATAGAAGTCGAAGAAGTTCCGTAGCCAGTCGACCTTGACCACCGCGTGGTTGGCCCAGTGCTCGATGTCGATGTGCAGGAAGCGTTCGAGGTCGAGGACCTGCTGGCCGTGGGTCTCCGCCCGGGCCCGTCCGCCGGAGTTCGTGCCGCCCGTCGCCGCCAGCCGGACCTGCTGGTACGCCGCGTACGTCACGCGGATGAGCAGGAGCTCCAGCAGCAGGTTCGGGCGGGTCAGGACGCGCTTCATGAACGGGAGCAGCGGGACGTGCTTCCAGCGCGTGGGGATCGGTTCCGCGTACTCCGTCGGGATCGGGGCCCGGTAGTAGGGGGACTTGCGCGGGAGGAAGGGGACGAGCGTCGCCGCGGCGATCGCGGCCAGCAGGACACCGTTGTCACGCAGGAAGTACAGGGCCGCCATGTTCGGCAGCATCATCTTCGCCGGGAGGGTCGTCACCAGGATCACCGCCACTGGCCAGACATAGCGGTCCGATGCCCGTTTGCCGACCCGGCCGACCACCGCCAGAAGCACCCACAGGAGCTGGTGCTGCCAGGTCGTCGGGGAGACCGCGATCGCCGCGCAGCCGGTCAGGGCCACCGCCAGCAGCAGCTGGCCGTCGTGGGCGTAGCGGACCGCCCGGTGGATGCCGAGGAGGGCCACGGCCGCGCCCAGCGTCAGGAACAGGCCGATCTCCGGCGGGCCGGAGACGCCGAGCCGGAGCAGGGCGCCGTGCAGGGACTGGTTGGCCAGGGCGTCCGCCTTGCCGCCGAGGCCGACGCCCGCCATGTGGTGCACCCAGTAGGTGTACGAGTCGTGCGGCATCGCCGCCCAGGCGAGCGCGGTGCCCCCGGCGAATGTGGCGCCGGTGGCGGCCGCGGCGCGGCGGCGGCCGGTGAACCAGAGCAGGGCGGCGAAGAGCAGGACGGTCGGCTGAAGGGCGGCGGCCAGGCCGATCAGGGCGCCGGCGGCCCGCCAGTCCCGTAAGGCGAAGCAGCCGAGGAGGACGAGGAGGACGGGGATGATGCTGGTCTGGCCGAGCCAGAGGGTGTTGCGCACCGGCAGCGACAGCATCAGCAGGCTGATCGCGACCGGCGCGGCCAGCAGGGACGTCCGTCTGCTGATCGGCTGCGGCAGGGCGCGGGCCACGACCAGGCCGAGGGCGGCGACCAGCAGCAGGGTGCCGAAGGTCCAGCCCCAGCCGAGGGCCTGTTCGGCCGCCCGGGTGAGGGGCTTGAGGACGAGCCCGCCGAACGGGGTGCCCGTGAAGCGCGTGGAGTCGTAGAGCGAACCGTTGACGTGCAGCACGCCGTTCGGTCCGACCCAGGTCTCCAGGTCCGTCAGCCGCTCTCCGCGCGGGGTGCGCAGGACGACGGCCACCTGGCGTAAGGCGAGGACCGCCGCCACCAGCCAGAGGCCGAGGCGGGCCGCGCGCAGGCGCGCTCTCGTCGTGTCGACCGCCGTCGCCCCGAAGGCCTCCGCCGGCCGCCCGCTGTGCTCCGCATCCGCCACGCCTGGTCGGCCTCCCGCCCCGTCGTCCCACGCGTCGCGTGCGCGGGTTTCCTACGCGCACCTTACGAGGAGTGCGCCTCCCCCGGAGGGGGACGCAGGCCACCGCCACTTCACCTGACGTCCGCTCTCCTTTTGTCCGGAAGACGATAGTGCTCATCGTGCGCGGTCGCCTCCGCGAGGTCGGAACGATGGCCGGAATCAAGGGCCGGATCGGGGGCCTTATCGGGGGCCGGATCAGGGCCGGATCAGGGGCCGAAACAGGGCGGAACCCCGGGCCGGTTCGGGGCGGGATTTGGATCACGGCGCGAACGGAAGCGGCTCCTCCGCCGTACCGTCGTTGCCACCACATGCACGGTGGAGAGTACGGAGAGTGCCGGGACCACGGAAAGCGGCGGAGGGGATGCGGGGCATGGTCTGTTTCCTGCGGGGACAGCAGGCGCGGCGGAAACGTCTGCGTGGGCGTGTCGCGGCCGTTCTCCTGGCGCTGCTGGCGCTCCAGCTCGGTTCGCTCGTGGCGCCGGCCTACGCCTGCGGCTGCGGAGCGCTGGTCCCGGGCGACGCGCGGCAGGTCGCGGTCGGCCGGGAGGTCTCCGCCGTGCGCTGGGACGGCGCGCAGGAGCAGATCGTCATGCGTCTGACGGTGAACGGGGACGCCGAGCGGGCCGCGTGGATCATGCCGGTGCCGCACCGGGCGACCGTGCGGCTCGGCGACCCGAAGCTCTTCGACCAGCTGGACGGCGCCACGGCCCCCGTGCACCGCACCCGCCACCACTTCTGGCCGCAGGACGGCGACTGGCCGCTGACCACCGGCGACGGCACGGCGCCCCCGCCGCCGCCCGGGGCGGGGCCCGGGGGCGTCGGAGTGGTGGGGCGCGAGCGGCTCGGCCCGTTCGACGTGGCCCGGCTGACCGCCACCGACCCGGCCGACCTGGACAAGTGGCTGCGCAGCAACGACTTCGTCCTCCCCTCCCGCCTCGAGACCGCCCTCCAGCCGTACGTCGACCGGCGCTGGGAGTACGTGGCGGTCCGGCTGACCCCGGAGAGCACCGGCACCGCGCTGCGCGGCGAGCTCGAACCGCTGCACCTCACCTTCGCCGCCGACAGCGTCGTGTACCCGATGCGGTTGTCCCGGCTGGCGACCACACCGCAGTCGCTGGGCCTGTACGTCCTCGCCGCCCACCGCATGGAACCGGCCTCCTCGATCGGCGGCGAGCGGCCCCGGGTCACCTTCGCGGGGCGACTCGGCAAGACGACGGGGCCGCTGGCCGAGCTGACGAAGGGCATGAAGGGCACACCGTTCCTGACAGCCGTCGCCCAGGAGTTCCCGCGGCCCTCGGACATCTCCGGGGACCATGAGCTGCGCCGGGCCGCGACCGACACCACGTTCCGGCAGGTCATCTACGAGGACCGGTTGCTCGCGGTGGCCGGGATCCCGGTGTGGCTGCTGACGGTCGTCGGCGGACTGGCCGTCCTGAACACGGTCGCGGTCGTCCTGGGGGTGCGCTGGGGGCGGGCCCGGCGAGCGAGCCTGCCGGGGCCTCGACATGCGTCGGGGTATCAGTCGGCGTACCAGCCGGGGGCTACGGCCACGGCGGCGATGCCGACCGCGTTCCCCATGCCGCCCGCGCCTGCCGGGCCTCCCGCGTCTGCCAGGCCTCCCGCGTCTCCCATACCCCCGAAGCCGCCGAAGCCCCCGAAGCCGCCGGTCGTACGCTCCACGCCCCCTCGGCCTCCAGTGCCTCCCACGTCAGCCGTGTCACCCACGTCACCCGTGCCTCCCGTGCCGGCCGCGCCGCCCCGGACACCCCCCGCGCCCTCCGTACGTCTCGCGCGCCCCGCTCCCGCCACTCCCTCCGCGCCCCACCAGCCCCCTCCCGCCACTCCCTCCGCACCCCACCAGCCCCCTCCCGCTCCTCCCGCTCCTCCTGCTCCTCCTGCTCCTCCCGCGCCCCCGGCGCCCTGCGCATCCCCCGTCGCGCCCCGTCTCGCGCCGCGTGCGCCGAACGGCTGAATTCCTCGGTCGGGGGACCGTGCGGCACGGCTGGAGGGGAACCCGTGCGCGGCGGGTGCCGTTGACGTGTCTAGTTAGCATTCCTAACGAGACACGCCGCCCAAATGTCAGGCACAGGCACACGAGAGGCAGAGCGCATGAGCGAGTCGCAGGTCTGGGACGCCGTCGACGCCTACTTCACCGACCAACTCGCCCCGGACGACGAGGTGACGGCGGCGGCGCTGCGCGACAGCGAGGCCGCCGAGTTGCCCCAGATCAACGTCACGGCGAACCAGGGCAAGCTGCTCCAACTGTTCGCCGAGATCCAGGGGGCCCGGGCGATCCTGGAGATCGGCACGCTCGCCGGGTACAGCACGATCTGGCTGGCCCGCGCCCTCCCCGCCGACGGCCGTCTGATCTCCCTGGAGTACGACCCCCGGCACGCGGAGGTCGCCACCCGCAACATCGCCCGCGCGGGCCTCGACAAGGTGGTCGAGGTGCGGGTCGGGCCGGCCCTGGAGTCGCTGCCGCTGCTGGCCGACGAGAACCCGCCCCCGTTCGACCTCGTCTTCATCGACGCAGACAAGGCCAACAACGCCCACTACCTGGAGTGGGCGCTGAAGCTCACCAGCGCGGGCAGTCTGATCGTCGTCGACAACGTCGTACGGGGCGGCCGGGTCGTCGACTCCGACAGCGACGCGGGGGACGTGCTCGGCACCCGCGCCGCGATCGAACTGATCGGCTCGCACCCGAGGCTGAGCGGTACGGCGATCCAGACGGTGGGGGCCAAGGGCTACGACGGTTTCGCGCTGGCGCGCGTCCTGGCGTAGCCCGGCGGGAAGCGTGACGCGTTCCCTGAGACCGTCACGCCTCGTGGTAGAAGCCCACGTTGACGCTGCGCGGCCCGGTGCGGTCGAGGACGATGATCTCGCCGGAGCCCGCCAGCGGCACGGTCCCGCCGTACGCGATCGACTGCGCGTACTCCCCGATCACCAGACGCACCTCGGAGGACGGCTCGTCCTGCGAGCCGCGCAGCCAGGACACCTGCCAGGTGCCCTCGGGTCCGCACAGGAACTCCAGGTGCACGCGGGAGACGAACAGCCAGTCGTCCGGGGTCGCCAGGCGGCACACGGACTTGTCCCGGCCCACCCGCAGCACGGCACCCGGTTCGCTGGGCGAGTCGGCCATCAGCATGCCGGCCGTGGCGCCCTCTTCCGTTCCGGAGACGGTGGCCATGGTCAGTTCGAGCACGTGCGCTCCCCTTGAGGTGTCTTTGACATGCCTGTCGGCGTCCTGGGTCCTAAGTGTGCTTGTACAGCCGCCGCATGATAAATCGCCCGGGCCCACCGCGTCCGGCACAATGGACGCATGACCGAGCGAAAGCCACCGGGTGTCCCGTTCGAGTCCTGGGTCGACAAGCAGATCCGTGACGCGGAGCGGCGCGGCGAGTTCGCCCAACTACCGGGCGCGGGGAAGCCGTTGCCGCCGGGTACGGACACCTCGTACGACGAACTCTGGTGGATCAAGCGCAAGATGGCCCGCGAGGGACTCTCCGTGCTGCCGCCGACACTCGCCCTGCGCAAGGAGGCGGAGGACGCGCTCGCGGCGGCGTATGCGGCGCCCTCGGAACGCATCGTCCGGAAGATCGTCACGGACGTCAACGTCAAGCTCCGCGACATGATGTTCAAGCCGCCGCCCGGCCCCCCGCTGGGCATGAAGCCGTACGACGTCGAAGCGGTCGTACAGGAGTGGCGGGAGCGCCGGGCGACGGCCGGGGATTCGGTCGGGGAGGCCGGGGAGGCCGGGAAGTCAGAGGTGTAGCAGCCGCTCCGTCAGCTCGCGGTAGTCCCGCAGGGCCAGGCGGAGTTGCTCGGTGTCGACGGCCGTCGCGGCCGTCGCCGTCCGCTGCTTGCCACCGCCGCCCTCCGCGGACCGCTGCCAGGACCCGCGCAGGGTACGGCGGCGCCGGTCCACGGCGTCGGTGAGGTGGGCGGCGAGTTCCTCCAGCACCTGGTCGGCCTCCTCCACGGCGTCCCGGGGACCGTCGACGAACCCGACGACCGCGTGCCGCATCCGGGAGGCGATCCGGTCGCACTCGTCGTCCGGGAGCAGTGACGCACCCTGGCCACCGGGGGCAGGGGCGGTGGCCTTGGCGCCGGCGGGAGCGGGAGCGGGGGCCGTCGGAGCAGTCGGAGCAGCAGTGGCTCCGGAAGCGACGGAGGTCCCGGAACCAGCGGCCGTCGAGCGCCCGCCGGTCTCCGTCGGCGTCCGGCCCTTCTCGTCCTCGTCCGGCAGGAGGACCTCGCCGGACGGTACGGCCCCACCTGGCGCCACGGCCCCGCCCGGCGCCACGGTCCCGCCCGGCGCCACGGTCCCGCCCGGCGCCACGGCCCGCGTCCGGTCGTCCGTCTCCCGACGGTTCTCCGGGCTCGTGCCCGGGTCGGGTGCCACGTTCGGGGGCGAGTTCGGTGTCGTCTTCGGTGTCGTCTTCGACGACATGTTCGGTGTCGTGTCCGGCATGGTGTTCAGCCCTCCTTCGCCTGGTGGCGGTGGAAGCCCCACGGCAGGTGGTGCCCGGAGCGGGAACGGTCCTGGGACGCGGCCTGGTGGGCGCGGTGGCGGCCGGATTCGCGGTGGGCCGGGCCGACCAGGTCGTCGAAGAGGGCACGGGCCTCGACCATGGCGGCCCGCATGTCCTCCGTGCCGGTCGCACGACCGTCGTCGCTCACGCCACCCGGCGCGCCCGTCTGCCGCGAGCCCTCGCCGGTCGCTGGGACGCGTGCGACGCGGTGGACGCGTCGGTAGCCGTGGACATGGTTCGCGTGGTGGACGGAGAGCGCGGCGAGCTGCTCCTCGTACTGGCCGCCGTCCGGGAAGCCCCGGGCGCCCGCCACCTCCGCGAGCAGGTGGTCCGCCTCGGTGACCGCCTCCCGGGGCGAGTCGACGAACCGCTCCTGCGCAGCCGTCCAGCGGGCCGTGAACCGTTCGCGCTCGGCGGGCTCCAGCGGCCGCTCGCGCAGCCCGCCGTGCCGCTGTACGAGGGTGTCGAGCTCGCGCTCGGCGGCCTTGACGTCCCCGTCGTGCCGGGCGACGGCCCGGTCGTACTCGGGCCCGAAGCGGTGCTTGAGGCCGCGTCCGCCGTGCGAGCCGCGGGCCCGCACGGCGAGGACGGCCGCGACGGCGACGACGGCCGCCACGATCACGATCAGAGCGATGATCACTCCTGTGGACATGCCTTGCCTTCCGGTGTGTCGGCCCCACGGGCCGGTTCCCGTGTCGGGTTGCCAGGACGGCGCCTCCCAAACGGCGCGCGCGGCGGCCCCGTTGCGACCGACGGCGGTCAGGAGGCGAAGCGGCGTGCTCCTGTCACCGACCACACCGTGGTGATGCGCCCGTGCACGACCTCGAACAGGTCGATGCCGCTCTTCTGACTCCCGTCGGGCGGGTCACGTACCAGCAGGGGGCGATCCGGCCCAGGGCCGGATCGACGAGCGGGGCGCCCCCGACGGCATACCGGAGTCCGGGGCTCTCGGCGCGGTGCCGGGCGATGAGGTCGACGATGCCCGCCGGGCCGCGGAGCGCGTCGGTGCCCGACGCCCGCTCGGGGCTGTTGCCGAAACGGATGCGGAAGTCGGGGGCGAGGAAGCCCTCGGGTCGCCGAAGTCGCCGCTCCACAGGGCTGTCCAGCGTTCGGCCATGTCGCTCGACGGATACATCGCGGGCCCTGAGCCGGGGCGCGAGCATCCTCCCCCACGCTCGAATACCCTCGCGCGGGTGCACCCCCATGGCATCGGCGGCGACAGCGCATCGGGTGGGAGAAGACACAGGTGCTGGACTCGCCGGGGAGCACGCATATCCGGTTGCGCGCCCCGCACACCGTCTCCGCAGAATGAGCGGATGACCTGGACCATCAGCCCCGAGCCCCACGACTCCCCCGTCGCCGCCGCGCTCTGGCGGGAGTACTACACGGAGGTCAGCGACCGCTGGTACCTGCTGCACGAGGGGCGCCGGACCGACCCGGACGAACTGGAGCGGGAGATCGCCGCCAACAGCTGGGCCGAACTCACCCCGCCCGGCGGGCAGTTGGTGGTCGCTCGGTACGACGGTGAGCCGGGCGGCTGCGCGGGCGTGCGGCTGCTGGACGCGACGACCGCCGAGCTGAAGCGGGTGTTCGTGCGGGAGGGGCTGCGCGGGAAGGGCGGCGCGCCGCTCCTCGTCCGGGCCGCCGAGGACGCCGCCCGCGCGCTCGGCGCCACGCGGATGATCCTGGACACCCGCGGCGATCTGGTCGAGGCCCGCGCCCTGTACGCCCGGCTGGGCTACGCGGAGACCGAGCCGTACAACGACGACCCGTACGCCGAGCACTGGTTCGCCAAGCCGCTCGGCCGGGATCTCAGGTGAGCCGGGACCTCAGGTGAGCCGGGACCTCGGGCGAGCCAGGACCTCGGGCGAGCCAGGACCTCAGGTGAGCCGGTGGTCGGGCACCACCCGCCCGTCGTAGGGCTGTTCCCGGTCCGAGCCGCACAGCTCGTCGTTCAGCTCCTTGACCAGCTGGACGAGGTCGGTGGGCCGGTCCGGGCCCCACCAGTCCCCGAGCAGCTCGGCCAGCGACTCCTCGCGGGCCGCGGCGAGCCGTTCGGCGACCTCACGGCCCTCGCCGGTCAGCATCATGTCGAGTCCCTCGCGCACGGCGAACCGGCGCTCCTCGACCTGACGGACCGCCTCCATGATCACCGGCAGCGGAACACCGCTGCGCTCGGCGAGCACGCTCGGCTCGACGCTGCCGTACCGCTTGGTCCGCAGCAGCAGCCAGCTCGCGGCCGGGAGGAGGTCGTAACCGGACCGTGCGGTGATCTTCCGGTAGATCTCGCGGCGACCCTCTCGGGTGCCGAGGACGGACAGCGCCCGGCACACCTCGTCGTACGAGGACCGCTCCACCGGGTTGCTGGCCAGGGTCTCCGTGACGTCGGGTGCGGTGACCGAGCCGCGCAGCGGGTCCTCCTTGAGGAACCACGCCAGGACGAAGCCGAGAAGCGCGACGGGGGCGGCGTACAGGAAGACGTCGGTGATGGCGGAGGCGTAGGCGTCCAGGACGCGCGGGCGCAGGTCGGGCGGCAGGTCGGCGATGCCGCGCGGGTCGGACTCCAGCGCGCCGGGCGAGACGCCGGACGGGGCCGGGACGCCCCGGAAGGCGGCCGCGAGCTTGTCGCCGAGGCGGCCGGCGAAGACCGTGCCGAAGATGGCGACGCCGAAGGAGGCGCCGATGGAGCGGAAGAAGGTCGCGCCGGAGGTGGCGACGCCGAGGTCCTCGTACCCGACCGCGTTCTGCACGATCAGCACGAGCACCTGCATGACCAGACCCAGTCCGAGGCCGAAGACGAAGAAGGAGGCGCTCATCCCGCCGGTGGAGCTGTGCTCGTCGAGCTGGTGCAGGAGGAGCAGGCCGAAGGTGGTGACGGCGGTGCCCGCGACCGGGAACACCTTCCAGCGGCCGGTGCGGCTGACGATCTGGCCCGAGGCCGTGGACGACAGGAGCAGGCCCGCCACCATCGGCAGCATGTGGACGCCGGACATGGTCGGCGAGACGCCCTGCACGACCTGGAGGAAGGTCGGCAGGTAGGTCATCGCGCCGAACATCGCGAAGCCGACGATGAAGCTGATCACGGCGGAGAGGGTGAAGGTGCGGATGCCGAACAGCTTGAGGGGCAGGACGGGTTCGGCCGCCCGCCGCTCCACGGCCACGAACGCCACGGCCAGCAGCACGCCCAGCACCGCCAGGCCGACGATCTGCGGCGAGCCCCAGTCCCAGGTGGTGCCGCCGAGGGAGGCCACCAGGACCAGGCAGGTGGCGACGGAGGCGATGAGGAAGGTGCCGAGGTAGTCGATGACGTGTTTGGCCGTCCTGCGCGGGATGTGCAGGACCGTCGCGATGACGGCGAGCGCGACGACGCCCACCGGGAGGTTGACGTAGAACACCCAGCGCCAGCTGAGGTGTTCGGTGAACAGGCCGCCCAGCAGCGGGCCGAGGACACTCGTGGCGCCGAACACCGCGCCGAACAGGCCCTGGTAGCGGCCCCGGTCGCGCGGCGGGACGAGGTCGCCGACGAGCGCCATCGACAGCACCATCAACCCACCGCCGCCCAGGCCCTGGACGGCCCGGAAGGCGATCAACTGCGGCATGTTTTGCGCCATTCCGCACAGGGCCGAACCGATCAGGAAGAGGACGATCGCGATCTGGAACAGCCTCTTGCGCCCGTACTGGTCGCCCAGTTTGCCCCACAGCGGGGTCGCGGCCGTCGACGCCAGCAGGTAGGCCGTGACCACCCACGACAGGTGCTCCATACCACCCAGGTCGCTGACGATCGTGGGCAGGGCGGTCGACACGATCGTCTGGTCGAGGGCGGCGAGCAGCATGCCGAGCAGCAGGGCACCGATCGAGACGAGGACGTTTCCGGACACGTGTTCCTGACGCGGATCCGCCGCCCTGCTGTGCGCGTCCAAGACCATGGATGCCTCCTGAGGCTCTGGTGACCCTTTCCATCGTGATCGGTGTGACCCGTTATGGCCTCTTGAGTCCTCTTGAGTCCTCTCGAGTCCTCTTGAGCCCCCTTGAGCCCCCTTGGGCCTGGCGGAATCCGACATTCCGGGGGGCACGGGCGGCCGGCCGTGTGGAGGATCTGCATAATCTTTGAAGTTTGGACGGGGAGGGACGAACACGTGATCGATCCGATGGGGCGGCAGGGGCGACCGGGGCAGCAGGGGCTGCCGTGCCCGGAGTGCGGAGCGCTCCGCGCGCCCGACAACACCCCGTCCTGCTCCTGTGCCCAGCGCGCCGCCGAGGCCCTGCGCGACACGCGCACGGCGGAGGCGGCCGCGGCGGAGGACTTCGATCCCCTGCGGATACGGCCGTACGTGGAGCTGGAGGGCGAACAGAGGTCGGCAACGGGCGCCGGGGCTGGACCCGAGGCCTCGTCGGTGGGGTCGGACGGGCGGGACGGGCCGGACGGCGAGCTGACCATGCCGCTGCCGGCGGTTCCGGCCGACGCGACCATGCCGTTGCGCGCCGTGGACCCCGCCGGCCCGGCGCCGGACGCGACGGCGGCGCTGCCCACCCCTCTGACCCCGCCCGCCTCCGAGCCCAGCACCAGCGACCTGAGTCTGTTCGAGGCGGCGGACGTCGGCACCGTGCACCCCGACGACGAGGAACCGCACGGACCGCGCCGTCGCCGCACGCTGCTGGTCGCGTCGGCCGCCGCCGTCGTTGCCGTGGTGGCGGCGGCCGGGTTCGCGAGCGGACTGTTCTCCTACGAGAAGCCGACGCGCGACTCGGCCGCCCCCGAGGACGTGCGGGCGGCCGTGCCCGCCCCCTCGGCCGGCGAGGCCTCCAAGTCGCCGTCGGCGAGCCGTTCCGCGTCCCCGTCGGCCTCCGACGTCTCGCCGTCCCCGTCCCCGCCCCCGTCCGAGAGCGAGAGTCCGTCGCCCTCCGCGCCGGAGGAGAGCGTCTCCCTCTCGCCTTCCCCGTCGGTCACGGCCGGACAGGCCACGCCGACCCCCCGCGCCTCCGCTTCCACGGGGCCCGACAACGGGGCCGACAACAGCGAGCCGATCTCCGAGGGCACGGTCCTTCGACGCGGCGACACGGGTACCGAGGTGACCGAACTCCAGTTGCGACTGAGCCAGTTGTTCTTCTACAACGGCGAGGCCGACGGCACGTTCGACAGCGAGGTCGAGGACGCCCTGCGCAACTACCAGTGGTCCCGGGGGACGACGGCGGACGGGCTGGGCGTGTACGGGGCGCTGACTCGGGCCCGCCTGGAATCCGAGACCAAGGAGCCGTAGGGCTCGTGCGGCTGGGGACCGCCGCCCCAGGCCCCCGCTTCGGCCTCGAAGGGGCCTCGTCCTCAAGCTCCCCCGGAGGGGACCCCCAACGGGCTGGATGATGCCGGCCTGCGCCGCAAGGTCCTCACCCCGCGTGGATCCGCACCCCGTCCCCCACGACCTCCACCCGCACCTGCCGCAGATCCGGCACCACCACGTCCGGCCCGTGCGCCGCCGCCCGCGAGCCCACCCCCACGACCCGCATCCCGGCGGCGCGCCCGGCCGCGATGCCCGCGCCGGAGTCCTCGAACACCACGCACTCCGCCGGGGTGACCCCCAGCTCCGCCGCGCCCTTCAGGAAGCCCTCGGGGTCCGGCTTGCTCGCGCCCACCGACTCCGCGGTGACGCGGACGTCCGGGAGCTCCAGTCCCGCCGCGGCCATCCGGGCGGTCGACAGGGGGGCGTCCGCCGAGGTGACCAGTGCGTGCGGGACGCCCCGCAGAGAGGCGAGGAACTCGGGCGCGCCGGGCACCGGCACGACGCCCTCGAGGTCGGCGGTCTCCTGCGCGAGCATCCGCGCGTTGTCCGCCATGTTCAGGTGCATCGGCCGGCTGGGCAGCAGCACGGCCATCGAGGCGTACCCCTGGCGGCCGTGGACGACCTGCATGACCTCGTCCCCGTCGAGCCCGTGCGTGTCGGCCCAGCGCCGCCAGACGCGCTCGACGACGGCGTCGGAGTTGACGAGGGTGCCGTCCATGTCGAGCAGGAGGGCGCGGGCGGTCAGGACCGGCATCAGCAGCTCCAGGTAAGGCTCCAGGTACGGAGAAACAAGGCGGCCCCGCCCGCCGGTCAGGGAAAACGGGCGGGAGCCACTTTGTTTTCTCACGGTACAAAACAATCGCCGCCCACCGCCACTCCTGACGGAAAGCTGCGGACAGCGTTCACCGGGCGTTCAGCTCGGCCGGACCGGCTCCCCGGCTCAGCCGGCGACCGCCTCCCACAGGCTCCACACCCCCAGCGCCAGCATCAGCAGCGCCGCGATCCGCGTGACCAGCTTCAGCGGCACCCGCTTCATCAGCGCCTTTCCACCGACGATGCCGAGTCCGGCCACCGCCCAGAGCGCCAGCACCGCGCCGAGGCCGACGGAGAGCGGGTCGTCGTAGCGGGCGGCGAGGTTCGCCGTCATGATCTGGGTGAGATCGCCGAACTCGGCGACGAGGATCAGCATGAAGCCCGCGCCGGCGACCTTCCAGAAGGACTGGTTCTGCGGCTGCCGGATCTCCTCGTCGCCGTCGTCCTTCTTCAGCAGCAGCATGGCCGCGCCGCCCAGGAACAGCACGCCCGTCAGCGCGTGCACGAGCTGCTGCGGGAGCAGGGTCAGCACGCTGCCCGCCGCGACGGCCAGCGTGACATGCAGCGCGAAGGCGGCGGCGACACCGGCGAAGACGTACGAGGCGCGGTAGCGGGTACCGAGGACGAGGCCGGCGAGGGCGGTCTTGTCGGGCAGCTCGGCCAGGAAGACGACGCCGAAGACGAGTGCCGTCACGGTGATGCTGATCAAGGTTCCTCAATCGGTCGGGGGCCGCCCCACCGAGAGTCCTGACTCCTCAGGAAAGAGACACCTCGGCACGGCAGCACACGTCATCCGTGCCGTACGGCACGGATGTGCACTGCTTGCCGAAGGTCTCGCTGGCCGACCCCTCACGACGGGTCCGCCTCCGGGCGCCGGCTCAGACGAGCTGAGCAGTATGTCGACGGTCCGGCGAAGAGCTACTCCCCTTCTGCGTTCCCCAGTGTACGAGATCGTTCTGCCATAAACCTTGTCGTGTCATGCTCACGTCACTAACTTCTAACCGGACGCACACCTCCCCGCAATGCGACCCGGCGAGCATTCCAACGCTCGCGCTCCAACACCCCCGCCTCCCCAAGGGAGTTCGCATGTCGAAGTTCTACGCGCGTGGACGGCTGAGCATACTCGCCGCCCTCACCGGTCTCATAGCCTCGGTCGGGCTGTTCAACTCCCCGACCGCCTCCGCCGCCCTCCCCACCCCGGTCAGCGCCGCCACCGCCCGCACCTACCTCGCCTCGCTCACCGTGAAGACCGAGAACCGCACCGGCTACGACCGCGACCTGTTCCCCACCTGGATCACCATCAGCGGCACGTGCAACACGCGTGAGTACATCCTCAAGCGGGACGGTACGAACGTCGTGACCAACTCCGCCTGCACCGCCACCAGCGGCAGCTGGTACTCCCCGTACGACGGGGCCACCTGGACCGCCGCATCCGACCTCGACATCGACCACCTGGTCCCGCTCGCCGAGGCCTGGGACTCCGGGGCCGGCGCCTGGACCACCGCCCAGCGCCAGGCCTTCGCCAACGACGTGACCCGCCCGCAGCTCATCGCCGTCACGGACAACGTGAACCAGTCGAAGAGCGACCAGGACCCGGCCGAGTGGATGCCGTCGGTCACCTCGTACCGCTGCACCTACGTCCGCGCCTGGGTCCAGGTGAAGTACTACTACGACCTCTCGGTGGACTCCGCCGAGAAGAGCGCGCTGACGAGCTACCTCGCCAACTGCTGAACCCGCTGATCGATCCGTGACCGCCGGACCCTCCCCGCGGACCTCCGTCGTTCCGTACCGTACGGGGCGACGGAGGAGGGCGAGCCGAAGGGGCGCGCCCGACCAGGGAAAGGGGCGGGCGATCACGTGGCCGGACTGCGGCTGGGACCACTGCTGAGATACGCCGACGGCTCGTCCGCGACCGTCTGGGTCGAGGCGAGCCGCCCGTGCGCCGCCGAGGTTCGGTGCGCGGACGGCGCCGGCGGCACGGCCCGCACCTTCCAGGTGGCGGGCCACCACTACGCCCTCGTCCCGGTGACCGGCCTGACGGCGGGTACGTCGACGGCGTACGAGGTCCTCCTCGACGGCACCCGCGTGTGGCCGCTGCCCGACTCCCGTTTCCCGCCCTCCGAGATCCGCACTCCCGCCGCCATCGACGCCGACGCCTACGACGCCGAGGCCTTTGACGGCGATGACGGCGATGACGGCGATGACGGCGATGACGGTTGCAGCATCCGGGTGGCGTTCGGGTCCTGCCGCTGGGCGGCGCCCCCGGCCGGCGGGCACGACCCCGTCGGCCCCGACGCGCTGGACAGCCTGGCCGCGCGCCTCGCCGCCGATCCGGCGGCCGAACGGCCCGACGTACTGCTGCTGCTGGGCGACCAGGTGTACGCCGACGAGGTCTCCGACGGGACCCGCGAGCGGATCGCCGCCCGCCGCGGCCTCACCGATCCGCCGGGCGCCGAGGTCGCGGACTTCGAGGAGTACACCTGGCTGTACTACGAGTCCTGGCTCGACCCCGAGGTCCGCTGGCTGCTGTCCACCGTGCCGAGCTGCATGGTCTTCGACGACCACGACGTCATCGACGACTGGAACACCTCCGCCTCCTGGCTGGCCGACATGCGGGCCACGCCCTGGTGGCGCGAGCGGCTGCTGAGCGGCCTGATGTCGTACTGGGTGCACCAGCACCTCGGCAACCTCACCCCGGGCGAGCTGGCCGCCGACCCGCTCTACGCCGCCGTGCGCGAGACCCCCGACGGCACCGACGTGCTGCGCGCCTTCGCGTGCCGCGCCGACACCGACCCGGCGTCCGTGCGGTGGAGCTACCGGCGCGACTTCGGGCGGGTGAGGCTGCTGATGGTGGACACCCGGGCCGCACGGGTCCTGGCCGAGGACGGGCGGGCGATGCTCGCCCCGGGCGACGCGCAGTGGCTGCGCGACCAGGTCCTCGACGGCCCCGGTTCCTACGACCACCTCCTGATCGGCACCTCCCTGCCCTGGCTGCTGCCGCACCTGGTGCACGACGCCGAGGAGTGGGACGCGGCCCTGTGCCGGGGCGAGCGCGGGGCGCGCTGGGCCCGGTTCGGGGAGAAGCTGCGGCGGGCGGCGGATCTGGAGCACTGGGCGGCCTTTCCGGCCTCCTTCGCCGCGCTGACGGAGCTGATCGCCGAGGCGGGGACGGGACCACAGGCCCCGGCGAGCGTGCTCGTGCTCTCCGGGGACGTGCACCACGCGTACGTGGCCGAGCCCCGCTGGCCCGACGGAACCGGGCCCGACGGGAGCCGAACCGGCGGGACCGGGCCCGACGCACGGGTGCTTCAACTCACCTGCTCCCCCGTCCACAACTCCATCCCCCTGTCGATACGGGTGGGCTTCCGGTTCGGCTGGAGCGCCCTGGCCCGTGCGCTCGGCCGCCGCTTCCGCCGGCACGGGCGCTGCCCGCGGCCACCCGTCGACTGGCGCAGGACGGGCGGGCCGTGGTTCGGCAACCAGCTCATGTCCCTGACCCTGCACGGCCGTTCGGCCCGGCTGCGGCTGGAGCAGGCACGGGGGGACGGAGCACTGACAACCGTGGAGGAGTCGGACCTCACGTCCTGATGCGGGACAACCGGGGTGTGTGGGGCCCACGTTGGCTTCCGTGACGGTGGGGGTCCCCCCGTGCTCGAAGAGTTCGGGGGAGGCATGATGAGGCGGACCGTCCGCTTCCCTCGAGCCCCGGCGGACGGCCTGCTCCATCGCGCCCCCACACGCCCGGGAGTCACCCCCTTGCCCTCAGTGAACGCCGACCACGTCGGCCATTCCGCCGATCTCGCCGTCGCCCTCGTCGGCGCCGGGCCGCGCGGCACCAGCGTCCTGGAACGTCTGTGCGCCTCCGCTCCCGAGCTGCTGCCGCCCGGGGTCCGGCTGACGGTCCACGTCGTCGATCCCGCCCCACCGGGACCGGGCCGCGTGTGGCGCACCGCGCAGTCGCGGGAGCTGCTGATGAACACCGTGGCCTCGCAGGTGACCCTGTTCACCGACGACAGCGTGGACTGCGCGGGCCCGATCCGTCCGGGCCCGAGCCTGTACGAGTGGGCGGGCGGCGAACTGGGCCCGGACGAGTACCCGACCCGCGCGCACTACGGCCGCTACCTGGAGTGGGTGTTCGCGCGGACCGTGCGCCGGGCCCCGTCCTCGGTGCGCGTCGAGACGCACGCGGCGCGCGCGGTCCGGCTCGACGACGCCGCCGACGGCCGTCAGGTCCTCACCCTGGACGACGGCCGTGTCCTGCTCGGCCTGTCCGCCGTCGTCCTCGCCCAGGGCCATCTGCCGGTGGTCGCCGACACCGCCCGGCAGCGCCAGGCCGCCTACGCCGAACGGCACGGCCTGCGCCATGTCCCGCCCGCCAATCCGGCCGACGTCGACCTCTCCGCGCTCGCCCCCGGCGAACCGGTCCTGCTGCGCGGCCTGGGACTGAACTTCTTCGACCACATGGCCCTGCTGACGACCGGCCGGGGCGGCCGCTTCGTCCCCGCCCCGCAGGGCCTGCGCTACCTGCCCTCCGGTCACGAGCCGCGCCTGTACGCCGGCTCCCGGCGCGGCATCCCGTACCAGGCGCGCGGCGACAACGCCAAGGGTCCGTACGGGCGTCACACCCCGCTCGTGCTGACCCCCGAGGTGATCGCGGGGTTCCGCAAGCGCGCGGACTCCGGTGAGGCGCCCGACTTCCTGGCCGAGATATGGCCGTTGGTGGCGAAGGAGGTGGAGACGGTCTACTACACGGCCCTGGTGCGGGAGTCACAACGGCCCGGCTTCACGGACCGGTTCGCGGACCGCTTCCTCGCCGTCCCGCACCGCCATCCCCAAGAGGCCCTGATACTCGACGAGTTCGGGGTGTCCGAGGCCGACCGCTGGAGCTGGGACCGGATCTCGCGGCCGTATACGGAACGCCGGTTCGCGCACCGGGGGCAGTGGCGGGACTGGCTGCTGGCGTATCTGCGCAGGGACGCGGAGGAAGCCGCCCGGGGCAATGTGGACGGTCCCTCGAAGGCGGCCCTGGACGTGCTGCGCGACCTGCGCAACGAGCTGCGGCTGATCGTCGACCACGCCGGTCTGCCCGGCGCCTCCCGCCGGGACCACCTGGACCGCTGGTACACCCCGCTCAACGCGTTCCTGTCCATCGGGCCGCCCCGCCGCCGCGTCGAGGAGCTGACCGCCCTGGTGGAGGCGGGGGTGGTGGAGGTGCTCGGCCCCCGGCTGGAGGTGCGGGAGGAGGACGGGGCCTGGCGGGCGCACTCGCCGGAGGTGCCGGGCTCGGACGTCCGCGTGACGACCCTCATAGAAGCCCGGCTCCCGGAGACGGACGTGCGCCGCACCGCCGACGGCCTGCTGGCCCGGCTGCTCAAGACCGGACAGTGCCGCCCCCACACGGTGGACGGTTACGTGACCGGGGGACTGGACGTAACACAGCGCCCCTACCATCTGATCGACAGTCAGGGTCGGTCGCACACAAGGAGGTTCGCCTTCGGAGTGCCCACGGAGGGCGTGCACTGGGTCACCGCGGCGGGAGCCCGCCCAGGGGTGGATTCGGTCACACTTTCGGACGCGGACGCGGTGGCGAGAGCCGTTCTACGTGCCACGAAGGCGGAAACGGAGCCTCGAACGGAACCTGAACCGTGGCCAAAAGTTGAACTTGTAAGCATCGATTAGGGCCGCCTAACGTGAGTCGCTCATTCGGTACCGCCGCGCCCACCGGCCGGTCCATTCCCCTTTTCCGGGACCGGTCCAGACCGACACCGAAGGAGCACCCCCCACCATGTCCGCTCGCCTCAACACCGCACAGCCCTACGCGGTCGGCCTCTTCCGCGTCGTCGTAGGCCTGCTCTTCGCCTGCCACGGCGCGGCCTCGCTCTTCGGCGTCCTCGGCGGCGCCGTGGGCACCAAGGGCGGCACCATCGACGCCGGCACCTGGCCCGGCTGGTACGCGGCCGTGATCCAGCTCGTCTGCGGCAGCCTGGTGCTGCTCGGCCTCGGCACCCGGGCCGCCGCGTTCCTGGCCTCGGGCTCCATGGCGTACGCGTACTTCGACGTGCACCAGCCCAACGCCCTGTGGCCGATGGAGAACGGCGGAGAGGCCTCGGCGATGTTCTGCTGGGCCTTCCTGCTGCTGATCTTCACCGGTTCCGGCGCCCTCGGCCTGGACCGCCTGTTCGCGGGCCGCACGGTCACCGAGCGGGAGCCCTCGGCACAGAAGGCCGAAGTCGCCGCCTGACCACCTGCGCCGAACCGCATCGTGATCCGCGACCGCCCGGGCTCCGTCGGCGCCCGGGCGGTCGTGGCTCGCGGCCGTAGGTGAACGTGCTGTGCCGAACGCACGAGCCCCCCGTGAATCCGCTGTCACACCCCAGGCGTACGCTGTATGGCTGTCATTGGCCGCACCTGCCGCTCCCTCGCGACACAGCGGCACGGTCGGCCGTCACGGGGGAGACACGGGGAGTCTGCGGTGTTCGAGAGTGTGGGGGCGTTGCTCGGCAGCCCCTGGATCTACGCGGTGGTGGGCCTGTCGGTCCTCCTCGACGTGTTCCTGCCGGTGCTGCCCAGCGGAGTGCTCGTCATCACGGCGGCGACAGCCGCGGCGGCGGGCTCGGGCGCGGCGACCGGCCAGGTGCCGAACGACGTCCCGGACATCATGGTGCTGATCCTCTCCGCGACGACCGCCTCGGTGCTGGGCGACCTGGTCGCCTACCGGCTGGCCTGGCGCGGCGGTGAGCGCCTGGACCGGGCGATCTCCCGCTCCCGCCGGCTGACCACCGCGCAGGAACGTCTCGGCGAGGCGCTGGCCCGCGGCGGCGGCGTCCTGGTCGTCCTGGCCCGCTTCGCCCCGGCCGGCCGCTCCGTCGTCTCCCTCATCGCGGGCGCCGCCCATCGCCGCCCCCGCGACTTCCTCCCCTGGTCCGCGCTGGCCGGCCTGTCCTGGGCGGGCTACAGCGCCGCCCTCGGCTACTTCGGCGCGCACTGGCTCGGCACGACCTGGCTGGCGACGGGGGTGTCGGTGCTCGCGCTGGTCGGCGCGGGCGCGGGCGCGGCGTACGTGATGCGACGGCAGCCTGCGTGACCGGGCCGTTCCCGGTACCCACCGCCTCGCTGCGGCCGCTGCGCCACGCCTGCCGGTCAGGCCGTCAAGGCACGACCGCCGGCTGAGTCACGCGGCCGTCGACCGGTGCGTCCCGCGCACCTCCAGCCCGTCCAGCAGCTCCGCCGTGGCCGCGGCGACGACCTCGACCGCTCTCTCGAACACCTCCCGGTTGTGCTCGGCCGGCGCCCGGAAGCCGGACACCTTGCGTACGTACTGCAGGGCTGCGGCGCGAATCTCGTCCTCCGTGGCCTCTTCGGGCAGGGCGGGGGGACGCAGCGTCTTGATACTCCGGCACATGTCCCCAGTCTCCCCCGGGACCCCGGCCGCGTGCCATGATCACGTCCGAGGCGGCCACCGCACCCGCGGGGCCGACCGACGAGAGGAACAACAGCATCATGGCGAACGACATGCTCAGCTTTGCCGTGCTCGGCCCCGGCGGGGTGGGCGGCCTGCTCGCGGCCGTCCTGTCCCAGGCAGGCCACCGCGTGACCTGCCTGGCGGGCGAGGAGACGGTCACGACCCTCCGCACGCACGGCATCCGCGTCCGCAGCCTCTGCTTCGGCGACTTCACGGCCCGCGTCGACGCGGACACCGAGCTGCGCGCCACGGTCGACGCGGTCCTGATCGCCGTCAAACACACCGCCCTCGACGCGGCCCTGACCCGCATCCCGGCCCCGGCGCTCGGTGACGCCCTCCTCGTGCCGTTCCTGAACGGGATCGAGCACCCAGCGGCCCTCCGCTCCTTCCACCGCCCGGACCGGGTGGCCCCCGCCGTCATCCGCGTCGAGTCGACGCGGGTCGCTCCCGGCGTGATCGAGCAGAGCAGCCGCTTCACAGGCATCGACCTCTCCGGCGACGAGGTACCCCGCGACCGGCTGGACGCGCTGGCGAAGGCCCTGGCCACGGTCGACCCGATCATCCAGGTACATCCGGACGAGACAGCCGCCCTGTGGGCGAAGATGGCGTTCCTCGCCCCCTTCGCCCTCCTCACCACCCGATACGGCCTCCCCATGGGCGGCGTCCTCGAACATCACCGCGCCCAGCTGACCGCCCTGGTCGAGGAGACCGCCGCCGTCAGCCGCGCCTGTGGCGCGCCGGCCGACCCGGTGCGGGCCCTCACCCTGTACGGCTCCTTCGAGCCCACCACCAAGTCCTCCATGCAGCGCGACGCCGAGGCGGGCCGCCCGCTCGAACTCGACGCCATCGGCGGCGCGTTGCTGCGCGCGGCCGAGCGGCACGGGGTCCCGGTGCCGGTGACGACGCGCCTGGTACGGGAGTTGGCGGACGCTACTCGGTAGGACCGGCGGGAGCGCCGGACCCGGCGGGACCGGCGGTTCCATTGCTCCGCAGGTCGACGTACCAGTCGTTGGAGCTGATCCAGTTGCCCTTCGGGTACTCGAAGTCGACCTGACCGAGGAGAGTGAACCCGGCCTTGCGGCACACCCCGTTGGACGCAGGATGGTCCACGGCGGGGAACGCGTGCAGGGCCGGGTGGCCGCCCGTCCGTCGGACGACGTCCACGAGCGCCAGGGCCGCCAGCGCGGCGAGGCCTCTGCCCTGGAACTCGGGCAGGATCCCCCAGCCCGTCTCCCACACCTTCCCGCCTCGCCACTCGCGCTCCCAGTACCCGATCGAGCCGACGGTCTCCCCGCCGGCCGTGAGCGTGATCCGGTACATGCACCCGTCGGACAGGGCGACATACCGCCGGTGCCGGTCGGCGAGCTTCTCCTCGCTCTCCGGTCCGCCGAGGTGCTCGGTCATCTCGGGGCTGTTGGTCCGCCGCAACAGCCAGAAGTCGCCCTCCGCCCAGGGCACCAGCCGCACCTGGTCAACATCCCGTTCATCCATACGCGTCACCCTAGGTCCGGGGTCTGACATCGGGGTTCCAGCAGGACGACCACAACCGACCGCTCCGAGGCCGTCATCGGGGCCGCCGGCGTCCGGGGCCCGTGGAGGCAGCACGCACCGCGCTCTTCTACGTCATGCGCGTGCCCGAGTTCGCCTTTCCCGGAGTCTCCGAGTCGGTCTACGGCAACGACTTCCTGGTCGTCACCGGGACCTACGCCCCGGTCGTGTTCCTGGTGTACTTCCCGCTCGGCATCCTCGTGCCGGGCGAGCGCTTCGCGCGGGGCACGGCGTCCCCTTCGACGTTGACGGACCCGCTGAGGAACCACCGCGGATCGCGTGCCCCGCGCGAGACTGAACAAGAGGCGTTGCTCGAACAGTGGACGGAGAAGTCGTGACCCACCCCGAAGCCCCGTCGGCACCACGGCCCGTGCTCGCCTATGACGGCGACTGCGGCTTCTGCCAGACCTCCGTCGACCGCGTCCGCGCCCTCGCGAGGCCGGGCATCGAGGCGGTCCCGTGGCAGTTCCTGCCCGCCGAGGTGACCAGCCCGCACCTCGAACGCCTCGACCGGGAGGTCCTGTTGCTGCGCGGCGGCACCGTCCTGGCGGGCGGGGCGGACGCGCTGGCCCGCTATGTGGCCACCTCGCCGTCCTCGGCGTACCGCGTGCTCGGGGCCATCGTCCGGCTGCCCGGCGTGCGCTCCTGCGCCCGCGTGGTCTACCGCTGGGTGTCCCGCAACCGCCACCGCCTGCCCGGCGGCACCCCCGCATGCGCCGTGCCGCCGGCCGCCACGAGGTGAGCCCCCTCGTGCGCCTTCGCGTCCCGACCTGCGTCCTGACGCCCGGAGCCGCGCCCGCGCTCGCCGACGGTGCCACCTGGTACGCCTCGCTGTTCACCGGGGCGATGGTGTACGGGAGTTGGGTGCTGGTCCATCGCCTCAACGCGGACCCGGACACGACGGACCGGCTCGGCATCGGGATCCTGCGGCAGCGCCGGGCCGACGCCGCCTCCTGAGCCATTCAATCGAACATAGGTTCACACGAACACCCCGAAGGAGCTCGCCAGTCAAATTCGAACAGGCGTACCATTGCCGCGTGGCTACGACCTATGACTTTCCCAGCGACCTGCGCGCCGGTCAGGAGGAGCTGCATCAGGTCCGGGCCGAGCTGTCGGCCCTGCTGAAGCGGCTTCCCTGGTCGGTCGAGCCCCTGGACGGCTTCAGTGACGCCGGGGGCTGGCGCAAGGCCGAGCGTCCCGCCTCCCCAGGCTGGACGGCCGACGAACAGGCCGAGGTGGAGAAGCTCCGGCGCCGGGAGCACGAGCTGGCGGTGTTCGTGAGCTGCCACCGCTTCTGGGCGGAGATCGCCACCGCGGACCGAGTCGAGGCCCGCATGAGCCTCAAACACGCCCACGAGACCCCGCCGCAGGACGGCGAGTAGGAACGGGACACGCGAAAGGGCCCCCGGATCTCTCCGGGGGCCCTTTCCCTCTCCTGGTGGGCGCGGACGGTTTCGAACCGCCGACATCCTGCTTGTAAGGCAGGCGCTCTACCCCTGAGCTACGCACCCAGGACGAGTCGACAGCCTACATTGCCGGGGCCTGTGTCCGGCAAACCCGTACCCGCCCGGGGATTTCCCGGGGGTTCGCAGCTGCTGCCGCTGGAGTGTGTTCAAGAGTGTTCTGGTGGGCGGGAGTGGGTGTGGGGTGGTCTGTGCCGTGGCACTGCGCGGCCGTGAGCTCGGTTTTCGATGGGGAACTGACGTTCTCGCGTCGAATGCGTGACCTTTACGGGTGACGCTCGTTTCCCATGGCGACGGGATCTTCGGGTGGGGGTGACGGGGTGGGTGAGCTGAGGAGTGTGACGCCGTCGTTCGTCACTCCCGGGCCGTCTGGTGTGGCCGTCCGGACCCGCCTGAAAGACCTGACGCCGGACGATGAGAAGGTGCTGCGGCTGGTGGGCGCGCATCTGGGGTCGCTGGCCTCGAAGGATCTCAAGGCGCGCTGCCGGGACGGCCTGGCGCACTCCGCCGGGACGTGGGCGGTGCGTAAGCGGGAGCTGACGCCGTTCTCGTCGTCGCGCTGGGCCGGGGCAATCACCAAGGCGTCGCACGACCAGTGGGCGCTGGCCCGCCGCTGCCAGTCGGCGCACCTCCAGAATCTGGAAGCGGGCATCCGCACGCTGACGCACCGGCTGTCCCTGCCGATCGGGCAGAAGGGAACCAAGAAGGCGCCCGGGGGGTACCGGTCGCGGCGGGAGTGGCATGCCAAGTCGAGGCGGCTGCGGGTGCTGGAAGACCGGCTGACTGCCGCGCGGGCCGACCGCGAGGCCGGAGTTGTGCACGTCGTACGCGGCGGCAAGCGCCTGGCCCGTGCCCGGCACCACCTGGAGGCGGCCCAGCTCACCGAGTCCGGATGGCGGAGACGCTGGGAGGCCGAGCGCTGGTTCTGCCAGGCGGACGGGGAGTGCGGCAAGCTTTACGGCAACGAGACGATCCGCGTCGGCCCCGACGGCGAGGTGAGCATCAAACTCCCCGCGCCGCTCGCGTATCTGGCCAACGCCCCGCACGGACGGTACGTCCTGGCCTGCCGGGTCACGTTCGCGCACCGGGGCACCGAGTGGGCGGACCGCGTCGCGGCCAACCGGGCGATCGCCTACCGCATCCACCTGAATACCGGCCGGGACCGCTGGTATGTGACCGCCTCCTGGCAGATCCCGCCCACCCCCACCCTCCCCATCGATGCCGCGCTCGCCCACGGCGTGATCGGCGTCGACATGAACGCCGACCATCTGGCCGCCTGGCGCCTGGACATCCACGGCAACCCGGCCGGCGCCCCGCACCGTTTCGTCTATGCCCTTTCCGGTACCGCCCAGCACCGGGATGCCCAGGTCCGCCACGCCCTCACCCGCCTCCTGCACTGGGCCCGCGCGTGCGGTGTGAAGGCGATCGCGGTGGAGGATCTGGACTTCGGCGCGGAGAAGACCCGGGAGAAGCACGGCCGCAGGAAACGCTTCCGGCAGCTGGTCTCCGGCATGCCCACCGGGAAGCTCCGCGCCCGGCTGGCGTCGATGGCCGACGCCACGGGTGTCGCGGTCATCGCCGTCGACCCGGCTTACACCAGCCGGTGGGGCGCCCAGCACTGGCAGAAGCCCCTCACCAGCACCACCCGCACAACCACTCGCCACGAGGCTGCTGCCGTGGCGATCGGAAGGCGCGCCCAGGGACACCCGATCCGGCGACGGACGGCACCGCCCCCACAGCACCGGAGTGATGCGGTGGGGCATCGGACCGTCCAGGCCAGACCGGGGGTTCCTGGGCGTGAGGGAACCCGCCCCCGCATCCCCGGACCACGGACACGATCCGTGCCGCCCGGACGCGGAGCGAACGCGGGCAACCAGAACGCCCAACACCGTCCGGGGCGTTCGGCCGAGCATGAGCCCTGGCGACAGGACTCACTCCCGCTCAGTCTCTAGGAACGGTTACCCCCACCCCGGATCCGGGAGCGTGCCGGATCGTCCGGCGGTCGGGATCTCCCTAGGGTCGTCATCGCATCGCCAAACAGCCCAGGGGGAGACCATCATGGCCCGTACGACCGTTCCAGCCCGCGCGGTCCTCGTCACCGCCGCCGTCGTGGCCCTCGCCGCCGGCGCGACCGGGTGCAGCTCCGCCGACGACGACGAGCATCCCGACCACCGGTCCTTCGCCCTCCAGGGCAGCACCCTCACGATCGACTCCGACGACTCGGCACTGGAGATCGTCGCCTCCGACACGGCCGAGGCGGGCACGGTCGACGTCACCCGGTGGTTCCAGGGATCGGTCACCATCGGCAAGAGCCCGAAGGTGGCCTGGTCGATGAAGGACGACCGGCTGACGCTGCGGATGCACTGCTCCGGCGTCGTCGCCGACTGCGCCGCCAAGCACCGCATCGAGGTGCCCAGGGGTGTCGCCGTGAAGGTCGAGGACGACGACGGCAGCGTCCGGGCGCAGGGTTTCCGGGACGCGCTGAGCGTTCGCACCAAGGACGGCTCCGTGCACGTCACCGACTCCAGCGGGCCACTGGAGCTGCGCAGCGACGACGGTTCCGTACGCGCCGAGGTCTCCTCGCGCACGATGAACGCGCACACCAAGGACGGCTCGGTGCACCTCACCCTGAGCGCCGTGCCGGACCGGGTGGAGTCGGTCAGCGACGACGGCTCGGTGACGATCGCGCTGCCCGAGGCGAAGTACCGGGTGACCACGAAGACCGACGACGGCGGGGTGGACGTGTCCGTGCCGCGCGACGAGTCCAGCGCGCATGTCGTGAGCGCGCGCACCGCCGACGGGAAAGTCACCGTCAGGATCGCGAACTAACGGGCCCGTGTGTTCGTCCTTAACCGGTGGGAGAATGACACCGGGCAGGGCGGATCACAGCACGGGAGAGGGATGTGACGGCGACACCAGCGCAGCCGTACTCGCCGTTGGTGCCGCGCGCACGGCGTCCCGTGCGGAAAGCACCGCGCACCGCGCTCCAGGACACCCTCACGCTCGTCGCCCTCCCCCTCGTGGTCGCCCTCGCGCTGCCCGCCACGTTCGCCGGCGGCGGCACCCGGCGCTGGTTCGGCGGGCGGGCCGAGGGTCAGCGGGCCGAGGCCCAGGCCGCCAAGGACGCGGCGGCGGCCGCGTTCTACGAACTGGACACCGCCCAGCGCGACCTGCGGATCTCGATCGAGACGATCATGGCGGTGGACGACTCTCCGGCCGCCCGCCGCGCGGTGTCCGACTTCGAGGCCGTCGGCCGGCGCATCGACGAGGCCAGCCACCAGTACATCAACGCCGTCGACGCCCACGATCTCGACCGGGACGACCTGGAGGCCTCGGTGGCCGCCCAGGCGCGCACCGAGCTGGCCCGAGCCAAGGACGAGTTGGGTCGCGTCAAGCAGGAGCTGGACCGGTTCGCCGACGGGCTGGGCCCGCTGCTCGGCAAGGCGGAGACCCAGCTGGCCCGGCTCGCGCCCGCCGTGGAGCGGGCCCGGCAGGCGCTGCTGGCCGCGTCCAACGCACTGGACGCCGTACGGGAGAGCGGCCTCAGGGCGGACCATCTCGCGTCGCGGCTGGCCGCGCTCGCGCCCGAGCTGACGAAGCTGAACCAGGGCGCGGGGCAGCACGGGGTGCCGCAGACCCTGGAGCGGGCGGAGCGGGTGTCGCGGGAGGCCGAGGCGGTCCGCGTGGAGGCCGGGCGGCTGCCGGAGCGGGCCGCCGAGATCGACCACCGGCTGGTCTCGCTGCGTACGCGCGCACAGGCGCTGACGACCCGCTCGGGGCAGGTGGAGCCGATCCTCAGCGAGCTGCGGCGGCGGTTCTCGGCGGCCTGCTGGCAGGACCTCCAGCACGTCCCCGACCAGGCCGGGGAGAACGTCCGGCAGGCCGAGGCTAAACTGAAGGAGGCGCAGGCCGCGCGGGACGCGCAGCGCTGGCCGGACGCCACCGCGCTGCTGTCGACGGTGCGGGCGCTGCTGAACAGCACGGACGAGGCGGTCTCGGCCGCCGGTGACCGGCTGACCAGGCTGAACGCCGTACAGAAGGACCCGCAGGCGGAGATCGACCGGACCCGGTTCGCGATCCGGGACGCGCAGCGGCTGGCCATGGCGGGCCGCAACACGCCCGATCCGCGGCACGCGCGCCCGCTGGACGACTCGGTGGCCCGGCTGGAGCGGGCGATCGCCACGCTGGAGGGCCGGCACCCCGACTACTGGCACTTCCTGACCGAGACGGAGGCCGTCCGGCACGCGGTGGCGGACGTGGTGGCACACATCCGCGAGGACCGCGGCACCGGGCAGTGACATTGCCGCCGACGCTCGGCGGGCGGATATTGAGAGGTACGTACGGCCCCCGTCGGCACGTCCACCCCCAGGGAGGCGGAGATGGCCACACACGTACAGCACGGCCGGTCCGGGCGACGGATCAAGCTCAACGACCATCTGCCCGTCGACCACCGCCTGAACCTGGTCTACCGGATCGGCGCCGGGCTGATGGGCCTGGGTCTCGTCGTCTTCGGGATCTTCGGCATCATCGACGCGATCGGCTTCTTCGACACCGGCGGGGACGAGGTGTGGAGCCTCAACACCAACGGCGCGCTGAGCTGGCTGTCGGTCGGTGTCGGGCTGCTGCTCTTCGTGGGCATGGTGATCGGCGGGAACTTCGCGTCCACGCTGAACATGACCCTCGGTGTCCTGTTCATCGTCAGCGGCTTCTTGAACATGTCGCTGCTGGAGACGGACTACAACTTCCTGGCGTTCAAGATCCAGAACTGCATGCTCAGCTTCGTGATCGGGATCCTGCTGATGGTCTTCGGGATGTACGGCAGGGTGGGGTCGGCCCTGCCGCACGACAACCCGTACTGGCGGGCCCGTCACCCCGAGGAGTGACGGGTCGGCCGGATCAGGTGCGGTAGGCGTAGTAGTACGCGTTCGGGTACGACGCGACGAGGCTCGCCACCGACCTGCGCAGGGTGTTGTTCGAGTGGTACGTCACGTACGGCACGCCGCCGCTCTTGTACGTGACGATCATCGTGTGGTCCTTGGACCCGTCCCGGTCGAAGTCCATCTGGAGGACGTCGCCGACCTCGAGCTGGTAGACGTTGGCCAGCGGGGTGGTCCGCTTGGAGTTCTGGGCGAACCAGGACCACTCGTTGACGCCGACGAACGAGTCCGACTGGATGTCGGCGTTGCCGAACCACTTGGTGTAGTCGTACACGTAGCCGGGAACGTGCTTCCAGCCGCCCGCCTTCAGGGACTGGCTGACGAAGTTGGTGCAGTCGCCGCCGGCGGTGTGGTTGTTGTAGTCCGGGTAGTCCTTGTTGTAGACGTTCCAGTACTTCTCGGCGTAGGTCGCCATCGCCGTGTAGTCGTAGGCGGTGCCGGTCTTCGCGACGGCGGCCGGGTTGCGGGTGGTCGCCGCGCGCGGGGCGTTCGGCATGGTGTCGTCGGCGGTGGTCGCCTTGACGGACGTCGGCTTGGAGAGCGTGTTGACCGCGAGACCGCCCTGCTCGGTGTCACGGATGCCCGTCAGCTGCCAGTTGCCCTGCCGGTCGGCCTTGAACGTCAGCTCGTGCTTGGCCTGGAACCCGGTGGTCTTCGGCGCGTCACCGCGGGCCTGCGCGTAGGTCAGGGTCGTGGTCTCGGTGACGTCGGCCTTGGCCGTACGGCCCGTCACGCGCGTGGCGTTCAGGGTGACGGTGGTGGCGGCCTTGCTGTACTTCTCGCCGGCCTTGGCGAGCTTGTCCTTGCGCTGCCCCAGCGAGGACAGGGTGGCGTCCTCGGTGCGGGCCGTGCCGGAGGACAGCTTGACGTCACCGGAGAAGCCGTTGGTCAGCGGCTTCTCGCGGTCGCCCTGCACGCCGGTGACCAGCGCGTCCGTACGGTCGGTGAAGACCGCGTCCGCCAGCCGCTGGAAGGTGGCCTTGGTCTTCGCGTCGACCGTGGGGTCGTCGACGACCGCGGCACCGGCGGACCAGTTGGGCAGCAGCGCGACTCCGGCGACGACCGAGGTCGCGGCTGCCCCGAGTATCGTGACGCGGCGGCGGGTCCCGCTCAATTTCCTTGACTTCACTGATGTTTCCCCTCTTGCCCCGGCGTGGAGGGATGCCGGGCAGGGGCATCTTTGCATGACATGTGCAGCTCGTGTGAAGAGGGTTGCGGTTGAGGTTTGGTTACGCCGCGCCCGGGACCCGAACGTCACTTCACGACGGTCGACCAGTCCGGATTCTGCGCCGGGTCCAGGGTGCGCATCCGCTCCAGCGTCGCGGGCGACTGCACGTCCATCCAGTCGGCCAACTCCTTGAAGGACACGCACTTGACGTCCTTCTTGGTGCACACGTTCTCGATGACCTGGTCGACGGCCTTCATGTAGATGCCGCCGTTCCACTCCTCGAAGTGGTTGCCGATGAACAGCGGTGCGCGGCTGCCGTAGTACACGCGGTTGAAGCCGGCCATGTAGGAGTCGAGGGTCTCCTGCTCCCACACCGGGTACTTGGCGGGGTCGCCCTCGGGCTGGCCGTCGGACTGGTTGGCCAGGAAGTTGAAGTCCATGGACAGGGACTGGACGTCGCCGTTCGGGAGCGCCTGGAGCGGGAAGTCCCAGAGGCCGTTCTTCTTCGTCGGCCAGATCTGGAAGCCCCCCGGGTTGGACGCGTCGTAGCGCCAGCCGTAGCTCTTGGCGGCCTTCAGGAGGTTCGTCTGGCCCTCCAGGCAGGGCGCCCGGCCGCCGGTGACCTCCTTCTTGAAGTCGAAGGGCAGCGGGGGGATGTCCTTGTAGCCGGTGTTGGTCTTCCAGTTCTCCACGAACTCGTAGAACTGGTCGATCTCGCTCTTCCACTCGTCGACGCTCCAGAAGCTGCCGCCCTTCGCCCCGCAGAAGTGGCCGTTGAAGTGGGTGCCGATCTCGTTCCCCTCCTTCCACGCCTCGCCGAGCTGCTCCAGCGTGGTGCGGATGTGTTCGTCGGTGGGGTAGCTGATCGCGGCCGTGCCCTTGGAATGCTGCGGCGGGGAGTACAGGTCCTTCTTGCTCTTGGGCAGCAGGTAGATGCCCGTGAGGAAGAAGGTCATGTTGGCGTTGTACTCCTCGCCCAGCTTCCGGTAGTGCTCGAAGAGGCCGTCGTCCCCCATGAGCGCGCCGTCCCACGAGAAGACGACGAACTGCGGCGGTTTCTCACCGGGCTTGAGCGGGACCGGCTTCAACCGGCCCGTCTGCGGCCCGGTGTACGAGGTGGAGCCGTCCCCCAGGACGTGGGTCTTGCCGTCCCACTCCGGCTCCTTGGTGGCCTCCGCCGACGCCTTCTTGCTGTTCCCCGCGGAAGCGGTCGGCTGGGTGTTGTCCGTGCGGTTGAGCACCACGTAGCCGGCCACCAGGGACGCGACGACGAGGAGCGCCGCCAGCGTCAGGAACCCCGGGTGCGTGGCGGCGGGGCGGCGTGTTGTTGCCGGGGCCTTGCGGCGGCGGCCCGACGGTGACTTCATGTGCGGATCATTTCTCCGGTTTCGGGGACGCGGGTGCCCGGTTCGGTGGTCAGCCGAGCGGGCTCATGGCACCTGACCAGATGCCGTACGGGACGCTGTCGTCGGTCGTGCCGGCGATGCCCTTCAGTGGAAGCGGTTCGAGGCTCTTGGAGAGGTCGATGCGGTAGACGACGACCGCCGTGGACACGGCCTTGGCCGTGCCGACGTACCAGGCGGCGGTGTCGTCCTGGGTGGTGCCCTTCTTTGCGGCCACCTGGCCGAGCGAGCCGGACCGGGTGGCCTCCGCCTGCGAGGAGGGCACGTCGTCCGGGTGGGCGGTGCTGAAGGAGTCCGCGAGCGCGGAGTTGACCTCCTCGGCCACGTCGGCGCCGAACGCGCGGCTCGCGTCCGGGGTGTCCAGGACGACCTTGGTGCCGTTCTTGGTGATCATGCGCACCGAGTACGGCTCGGTGTGCTTGCCGCCCGCGGCGAAGGTGGAGTAGCCGCTCGCCATGCGGATCGCGCTGGGCGTGGCGCTGCCCGTGGACAGGGCGGGCACCTGCGCCCCGAAGCTGGAGGACAGCAGCCCGGACTTCTCGGCGGTGGAGCGCACCACGTCCAGGCCGGTGTCCATGCCGAGCTGCATGAACGGCGTGTTCACCGACAGTGCCAGCGCCCGGTGCAGGGAGATCTGCCCGTAGGACCTCTCCCCGTCGTTCTCGGCGGCGAGCCTCTTGCCGTTGCGGTCCCAGTAGAAGCCCTCGGGCGTGGTCAGCAGCACCTTGTTGTCGCCGTCGTAGAGCGACTCGCCGGTGACGTCGGTGGTCTCCCCGTCGCGGGTCTTGTGGATGCCGTGCTCCAGGCCGGCCGCGTACACGAAGGGCTGGAAGGCCGAACCGGCGGGGACGGTCGTGGCGTTGGACTCGTTGTAGCCCTGCGTACGGTGGTCGGGACCGCCGTAGACGGCGAGTATCCGCCCGTCGGCGGCCACCGAGGAGGCGCCGTAGTGCGCGGCGGCCGCGTTCTTCGGGTCGTCCTTCAGGGCCTTCTTGCGGGCCGCGGTGACGGCGGCGGTGAGCTGGGTCTCGCGCTTCTTGTCGAAGGTCGTGTAGATCTGGTAGCCGCCCAGATCGAAGTCCTGGTCGGAGATGTTCCCGGCCTTCTTGGCGTACTGGGAGGCGAGTTCCACCAGGTAGTCGCTCTGCTCACCGGTGTCGTACAGCGGGTTGGACTTGAGCGGCTCGGGGAACTTCGTGAACTTGGCGCGCTCGGCCTTCGACAGCTTGCCGATCTCGACCATCCGGTCCAGGGTCCACGACCAGCGCTCGACGGCCCGGGCGCGGTTGGCCGAACTCAGGGTCGGGTCGTACAGGCCCGCGCCCCTGAGGAGGGAGGCGAGGAACGCGCCCTCGCTGGCGTTGAGTTCGCTGACGTCCTTGCCGTAGTAGGCCTGGGCGGCGCGCTGGATGCCGTAGGTGCCGCGGCCGAACCAGCTGGTGTTGAGGTAGCCCTCGAGGATGTCGTCCTTGCTCATCTGGTTGTCGAGCTTGAGGGCGATCATCGCCTCGGTGAACTTGCGGCTGACCGTCTGGTTCTGGTTCAGGTAGACGTTCTTGACGTACTGCTGGGTGATCGTCGAGCCGCCCTGGGTGTCGCCCTGGCCGATCGTGCGGAACAGGGCGCGGCTGATGCCCTTCACGGAGATGCCGGGGTCGCTGTAGAAGCTCGCGTTCTCCGCGGCGAGCACTGCCCAGCGGACGTCCTCGGGGATGTCCTTCAGCGGCATCGCCTGCCGCTGCACCCAGCCGGTGCGGGCCATCGGTGTCCCGTCGGCCCAGAAGTACACGTTGTCCTGCTGGGTGGCGTACGAGTTGATGTTGTCCGGTATGTCGGTTGCCGCGTAGGCGACGACCAGGAGCAGGCTGCTCAGGCCTATGGAGGCGAGGACGCCGCCGAGGCACTGCCGCCAGGAGGGTATCCAGCGCCGCCAGTCGGCACGGCCCGGGCGCGGGTACTGCGGGCGCAGCTTGCGGGCGTACGGCTTGACACGAGCCACGTACGGCGCGAGTGCCGCGACGAGCGGGGCCAGCCGGGGACCCAGAACAGCGGAAATTCGGGCAAAAACGGAAGGACGGGGGGCTTTCCGCCGGTTTTTCGAGGAACGCGCTTTCTCGTCGTCACCCTCCTCGGATATGTCCGGCACGGCCGGTATATCCGACACCCGCAGTTGCATGGTCTCGTCCACCTGGAAAGAGGCAGGGACCTTCAACTGCATGGTGGCATCCGGCTCCTGGGGCTCCTCCCCCTGCCCCGCCTGGGTCACGACGCGTCTCCCTCCGCACTCCGTATTGCTCGCAGGCAGACGTACAGACTTACGAGGGCCTGACATGGTTGCCGTTGACGCGGCCGCAAACCTTGAACCCTCCCGACCTCGGGGTTCGTGCGGCGCTCTCAAATTACCAGCGCCCTTCGCAAATTCTCCACATAAGAATTCGACAGAAGTGAACAGAGGTCAAACTGCTGACGCCGTGTCCGAGCATAAGGGCCTAGCCTGGGGGCATGCCTCGCTACGAGTACCGCTGCCGGACCTGCGGCGACACCTTCGAACTGAGCCGTCCGATGGCGCGGTCGGCCGACCCCGCCGACTGCCCCGCAGGTCATGACGACACAGTGAAGCTTCTCTCAACGGTGGCCGTGGGCGGCACCAAGTCCGCCCCCGCCCCCCGGGCGGGCGGCGGGGGCGGAGGCGGAGGCGGTTGTTGCGGCGGCGGCTGCTGCGGCTGACAGCCGGCGGCCGACCGCTACGGCTGACAGCCGCCGGCGGTCGGCCGCCACGGCGATTCTCAGGAGTTCTTCAGGAACTCCCGCAGGATGCGCTCGCCGGCCAGCACGCCCCGCTCGGGCAGGGCGGTGATCTCCGGGGCCGTCCAGGCCGTGTCGGCCAGCTCGCCGTGCCCGGGGCGCCAGCCCCGGTCGGCGGCCAGCAGCAGGTCGGCGTCGAGCAGCGAGTCGCCCGCGGCCAGCGTCAGTTCGGCGCCGGTGCGGCGGGCCACCTCGCGCACGGCCGCGCTCTTGGTGAGCGGCTTCGGCACGGCGTAGATCTTGCGGCCCTGGAGCGACACGGTCCAGCCGCGGTTCTCGGCCCAGGCCGCGAGCTCCTTCACCCACTCCTCGGGCAGCAGCTCGCGCTCCACGACGAGGTAGGCGAACAGGTCCTCGGCGATGCGCTGCTTGCGCAGCCAGAGCGGGTCCGCCGTCTTCGTCAGGTACTCCTGCACCTCCGCGAGCGGCGCGCACTCGTCGGCCAGCCGGGCGAGCACGCTCGCGTGCCAGTCGTGGTCGGTCGCCCCGTCGACGAGGACATGGCCGCCGTTCGCGCAGATCGCGTACTTCGGCGGCGGGCCGGGGAGGTTGATGCGCTGGTACTGCTTGCGCGTCCGGGTGGTCGTCGGCACGAACACCGCCGTGTCGCCGAGGTCGGTGAGCAGCTGCGCCGCCGTCTCGGTCATGAACGACAGCGGCCTCGCCTCGTGGACCTCCACGCACAGCAGGCGCGGCGCCCGGGCATCCGGCATGGTCAGCGCCAGGGCGGCCGCCGAGTAGATGAGCGTACGGTCGAGGTCGCTCGCCACCAGAACCGGCATCAGACCGCCACCGCCTTGCCGTCGGCGCCGGTCGCCCCGCGCGTGAACTGCGGGTGGATCAGCCCCACGCAGGTGTACGGCAGGTCGTCCACCTCCTCGACGGGCACCCCGCGCTGCCCCGCGAGCAGCCGTACGTGGTCCAGGTCGGCGCCCGCCCCGGCCTGCGCGAGGATCTTCCAGGGCACCCGGCGCAGCAGCACCCGGGTGGTCTCGCCGACGCCGGGCTTGACCAGGTTCACATCGTGGATGCCGTACTCCTCGCTGATCCGCTCGACGGCGGCCCAGCCCTCCCAGCTCGGGGTGCGGTCACTGGCGAGGAGCTCCTTCGCCGCGCCGTCGACGGCGTCCGCGACCTCCGGGAAGCGGGCGGCGACGGCGTCCAGGAAGACGACCGAGACGTCCGTGCCGGCGAGTTCGCGGTAGAACTTCGCGCCGTGGAAGTCGTCCGGCCCGACGAGGTCGGCGCGCAGGACGGTCCGGGAGATGAGCCCCGAGACGGTCGAGTTGAGGCAGGCGGACGGGATCAGGAAGTCCTCGCGGGTGCCGTACGTCCGCACGCACGAGCCCGGGTCGGCCAGCACCGCGATCTCCGCCTCGAAGCCGGCCGCACCGCCGCCCGCCTCGAACTCCTCGATGGCCGCGGCCAGTTCCCGGGTGATCGCGCCCTTGCCGGTCCAGCCGTCGACGAAGACGACGTCACGCGGGTCGTGATGGGCGGCCAGCCAGCGCAGCGCGTTGGCGTCGATCCCCCGGCCGCGCACGATCGACACGGCGTAGTGCGGCACGTCGAGGCCGTGCCGGAACCGCGCCCAGCGCCGCATCAGCACGCCCACCGGGGTGCCGGCCCGGGCGAGCGAGACGAGGACGGGCCGCGGCGACCGCTCCGCGAGCACGGTCTCCGTGACGACGCCCACGGCCTGCGCGATCCGCGCCGCCGAGGTCTCCAGAGCCGCGTGGAACAGCTCCTGGTACTGCTCACTGGGCTGGTACTCGACGGGCAGCGACTCGGCGTAGTGCGCGCCGCCGCTCTGGATGGCCTCCTCCCGCTCCTCGGTCGGCGCCTCCAGCGTCACGTCCGAGAGGTCCTGGAGCAGCCAGCCGACCTCCTCGGGCGCGTACGAGGAGAAGGCGGGGCCGCGGAGGGGCTCGGACAGCATGGCGGGCCTTTCGGGGACGGACGGCGGCTCGGGGACGTAGCTCGGGACGACCGCGAGCAGGACGTGCGGGGTGTGCGCGGCGAGCCGGGCGAGGAGCCCGCCGGGAGCGTGCAGGGAGGCGGTGTCGGCCACGGAGTCCACGACGGCGACGACGGCGTCGAAGCGGCCGCCCGCGACGTTGTAGGCGTAGCGCTCGCCGGGGCCGTCGGCCGGGTCGTCGTGCGCGGGGAAAACGATGCGGCTGCGTATCGCGTAGCCGGGGTCGTCGACCGCGAGGACGGGTGAGCGGGTGGTGGTCGAGTAGCGCACCTCGGCGGGAACGCTCCGCTCCAGCTGCTGGGCGAGGCGGAGGGGCGTGTACATCAGCTCCTCGAAGCCGAGCACGAGGACGCTGCGCGCCTCGGCGGGGAGCGTCTGAGCGAGGCGGGCTGCCATGGCGGGGAGGGCGGATTCGAGGCGGGTGCGGTGCGCGGGCGTGAACCCGTGCCGGCCGCCGTCCGGCAGCCCGCGGGGCCAGACCAGATCGACGCGGGTGATGTGGCCGAGGGGCCGCGTCTGCCGGGTGCGCTCGTCGTCCGGGTGTGGGTGCGCTGTGGCTGGTCGCGACCGCGCGGCGGCAGCCGCAGATTCACCACAGCCCCGCGCCCCCAGGGGGGTGGACCTCGCGTCGGCTGCGATGCCCTGGGCTGGAACCGCCGCCTGCTCGGACACGGCCCCTGCAACGCCCTTCTTCGGGGGCTCGGGGCTGTGTCGACCTGCGGCTCCGTCGCGGGGCGCGACCAGCCCCCACGAACCCGCAGAGGACGGATTACCGCCGGCGGCACCCTCGGACTCGTACCGCGCCACCAACTCCTGCCCCTTCTCCAGCACCCCCTCCGGGAGCCGTACGGTTCCCGAGGCCGCCGCCACCAGGTCGACGCGGGCGTCGATCTCGCGGGCGAAGTCCGCGAGGCGGCCCGCGTCGGCGGGCGAGCGCATGTCGACGAGGGCGACGACGACGTACCGCCGCCTCGGATACCGCTCGTGAAGATCCCGAATCGTGTTCAGGACGGTGTTGCCGGTCGAGAACTCGTCGTCGACCAGGACCAGCGGCCCGTCCCCGGCCAGCAGCGCCGGATCTTCCGGCAGCAGCAGGTGGGAGGTGGCGTGGGAGTGGGACTCCTCGAAGCCGCCCGCCGCCGTGACGCCCGCGACCGGGCGGCGCGTGGAGTGCAGGTAGGGGGCGGTGCCGAGGCCGTCGGCGACGGAGTGGCCGAGGCCGGTGGCGGTCTCCGCGTAGCCCAGGACGACCGCCTCGGCCGTCTCCTCGGCGCCGAGCAGGTCACGCACCCGGCGGCCCAGCGCGAACCCGTGGCCGTGCACGACGGACGGGGACTGCGGGACGTGCTTGCCCAGCACGTTGGACACCAGCAGATGCGCCCGCTTGGGGTTGCGGCGCAGGGCCAGCCCCAGCATGTCCGTCAGCGTGTCGTCGCCCACGAGCTCGACACCGAGCCGCTCGGCGACCCAGGTGCCGGACCAGATCCGGCTGTCCCCGCCGTCCCCGTTGTTCACTGCCTTGTTCATGCGTCCCTTGTGAGTCAGGTGGAGGTTCAGCCGGGTATGCCGGCGGCGAGCAGGTCGACGAAGCTGACGTCCTCGTGCGCGACGCCGAAGACCTCCGCGCGGAGCATCGTGCGCTCGGCCCAGGCGCGGTGCGGCTTCACCTCGTTCATCTTGTTCGTGTACTGCGACCGCAGCACACCCCCGCCGCCGCGTTCCGGCCGCAGGATGTCCGTCGCGTCGCCGTACTCCTCGTGACTGACGACGGACAGCGCGTGCACCGCCGGCACGTGCGAGGGGTGGATGCAGGTCTTGCCCAGCAGGCCGTTGGCGTGGTCGAGGGAGATCTCGCGCAGCAGCCCGTCCATCGCGTGCTCGATCAGTCTCTCGCGCAGCTCCACGGCCTGCCCCTCCAGGAAGGGGCTGTGCCGCAGCATCGGCTTGAACATGCGCTCGGGGACCCGGAAGTACTCCCACACCGGCCCGGTCACCGTGAACCCGGTGCCGTCGGCCCGGCCCAGCATGTTCACCACGTCGGCGATCACGGAGGCGACGATCTGGACGTCGTAGGCGGTCATGTCGGGCGCGCGGCGCAGGCCGTAGGACGAGCAGAAGTCGGTCACGCCGAGGCGCAGCGCGAGGACCCGGCTGCGGTACTTCTCGACGGCGCGGGCGATGCCCTCCAGGGCGTCCACCCGGGACTCGCGGTACATCAGCTCGGGCGTCTCCAGCACGGGCATGCCGAACAGCCGGCGTCCGCTCGCCACCTCGGCGCCCGCCAGCGCCTCCAGGAAGGGGATGCCCCGTTCCTCGGTGAACTTCGGGAACACGAACCCGCTCAGCAGTTCCGCGGTGGCCCCGAGACGACGCACCAGGTCGGGGATCTGCTCGGGCGTCCGCACCCGGATGAAGAGCAGCGGCGGCTCCACGTCGGTACGCGCCGCCAGGTCGGCGAACTGCCGGACGAGGTTCTCCTCGCCGGCCACGACGTCCTCGTCGCCGATGGAGTCCTCCAGACACAGCACCATCGACACCACGCCGCGCCCGGTCTGCTTGACGATGTCGTCCGCCAGGCGGGGCCGGGTGGCCGGGCTGTAGAGCGTGGCGCCCAGGGCGGCGGAGAGCAGTCTGGCCGGCGAGTCGCGGTCGAAGCCGCACGGCTCCCGGTGAAAGAGGCGCTGCCGCACCTCAGGGGCGAGGTGCCCGAAATGACGCATAAAACTCCCCCGTGATGCAAGGTGACTCTGTGGATTCGGCAAGAGGTGGCCGGTAATAGTACGTAGGGATCCATGTCGGGGGTTCCCGCAGGGCATGAACTTCAGGTAACTCGCCCGTGAGACCTGTCCGGACTCGCCATGCACCCCGCGTTGTCGTGAGCAGGACCGAGAAGGCAGGATGACCGCATGACGCACGCGATGCTGAAGGGGTCGAACGTCCCGCTGAATACCACCACGGTACGCGCCGTGCTGCGCTGGACCTCCGGGCAGGGGGTCCCGGACGTCGACGCCTCGGCGCTGCTCCTCGGCCTCGACGGTCGTGTGCGCTCCGACGAGGACTTCGTTTTCTACAACCAGCCCCGGCATCCTTCCGGAAAGGTGTGGCGGCTCGGCAAGAAGCGGGTCGCCGAAGGCCTTACCGACACCATCCAGACAGATCTCTCCGGCGTCGAGTCCGGCGTCGGTCAGATTCTGCTGGTCGCTTCGGCGGACGGGGTCACGTTCGACCGCGTACGTTCCCTCAGCATTCTGCTGTACGACGCGACGAGCGAGGGCGAGCCGCTGGCCACGTTCGACATCCGCCCCGAGACGGGCGAGGAGACGGCCCTGATCTGCGGCGAGCTGTACCGGCGCGGCGACGGCTGGAAGTTCCGCGCCCTGGGCGAGGGTTACTCCAACGGCCTCAAGGGCCTGGCCACCGACTTCGGCATCTCGGTGGACGAGTCGGAGGAGGCGTCCGACCCGGCCCCCGCCCAGTCGACCCCGAGCCTCTCCCAGCCCCTGCCCCCCGAACAGCCGACCTCGGCGGTCCCCCAGCAGCAACCGGCCTACGGCTACCCGGCCAACCTCCCGACCTACGGCTACGGCTACCCGGACGGCTCCTTCCGGCTACCGCCGCAGGGGCCCCAATTCATCGGGCGGTGAGGTCACCAGGGGCGGCTACTTCTCCACCTTCGTCTTATAACCCCGCCCCCACTGCAACCCCCACCCGTACAACCGGTCCAGCTCCGCCTGGAACCCGTACACGAACCGCACCTCGCGCCGCACGATCAGCTCCCCCTTCACGTTCTCGATCATCACCACCGCACAGGACCGGGCCTGCGGATGCCGTTCGTCGAGGCCTATCTCGATCCGCGGGCCGTTGCTCGGGTACAGCGTGACGATCGCGTGGGTCCGGTCGAACGCCGGCGTCTGGTCGTAGATGTAGACGAAGACCAGCAGCCGCTTGATCTCGTCCCGGTGGTCGAGGTTGACGTACATCGTCTCGCCGGACGCCGACCCGAACCGGTCGTCGCCGCTCAGCTTCACGTACGGCGCCGCGTTCACGTCCCCCAGCAGCCCGCCCAGGGGTTGCACGACGCCCTTCGTCCCGTCGGCCAGCTCGTACAGGCAGCCGAGGTCGAGGTCGACGTTCACCATGCTCTGGCTGTGTCCTATGACCTCCGGGGGACGCAGCGCCTTGAAGGGGTGCCGCAGCAGGCTCTCCCGCTGCGGCCCGCCGATGTCGGACGTCCGCATCCGCCAGGTCAGGTTGACGCGCAGGTTCCCGGTGGCCGCGCCCTGCTTGGTGAGGGAGACCTGATGATGCCGTTTGGTCAGCTCGATCGCGTTGCTGGCCGCGCTGCCCGAGTCGAACTCGGCCGTACGGCTGCCCAGAAGCCCGTCGAAGAAGCCCATTCCCGCCCCCACCTCCACACCGTTCGCCACGAAGACCGGCGGGGCGGCCGTGGAGGACAGTTTCCTCACCGGCCGCCCCGCACAGAGCGTTCCTCACTGGGAAGGTGATCACACCCCGGACGAGACCTCAGTCTTCTCGTCCGAGCCCTCGGCTTTTCCCTCGGCGGCCGCGAGTGCCTTGTTGCGGCGCACGGAGGACCAGAAGGACCAGGCGATCAGGACGACGCCGACGAGACCGGTGATGACCTCGTTGATCTGGTACTGGATGGTGACCATGAGGATCACGGCCAGCGCGCCGATCGCGTAGTGGGCGCCGTGCTCCAGGTAGACGTAGTCGTCGAGGGTGCCCTGGCGGACCAGGTACACGGTCAGCGAACGGACGTACATGGCGCCGATGCCGAGACCCAGCGCCATGAGCACGATGTCGTTGGTGATGGCGAACGCGCCGATCACGCCGTCGAAGGAGAAGGACGCGTCGAGGACCTCGAGGTAGAGGAACATGAAGAACGCGGCCTGGCCGGCCAGCACGACCGGCGAGCGCTGCTTGCCGCTGCGCACCGCCTCTTCCTCCTCCTCGTGCTCCCGTTCCTCCTCTTCCTCGAGCCTGTCCTCGAAGTAGCCGGAGAGACCGCCGACGACCATGTACGTGATCAGGCCTGCGATGCCGGAGATCAGCACCGTCTGCGCCTTGTCGACGTGCGCGCCGCCGTGCTGGTGGGCGTGGGTGGCGAAGGTGAAGGAGGTGATCAGCAGGACGGTCAGGGCGATGCAGACCGACAGCATGTCGACCTTGCCGAGCTTGGCCAGCGGGCGCTCGATCCAGCGCAGCCACTGGATGTCACGGTCCTCGAAGATGAAGTCGAGGAAGATCATCAGCAGGAACATGCCACCGAAGGCGGCGATCGCCGGGTGGGCGTCGGTGACCAGTTGCTGGTACTGGTCCTTGTCGTTCAGCGCGAGATCGACGGCGTCGATCGGACCGATCTTGGCGCTGATCGCCACGATGACGACGGGGAAGACCAGCCGCATACCGAAGACGGCGATGAGGACACCGACGGTGAGGAAGATCTTCTGCCAGAAGGCATTCATCTTCTTCAGGATTCCGGCGTTGACCACCGCGTTGTCGAACGACAGCGAGATCTCGAGGACGGAGAGGATCGCCACGATGCCGAGGGCGGTCCATCCGTCGTAGAGCACTGCGGCGACCAGGCCGAGCGCGGTGACCGCGAACGACCAGCCGAAAGTTTTCAGAAGCACTGGCTACCCAATCCTGTATGTACGGGTCTCCCCCGCGCCGTACTCGGCTTTACAAAAAGTTGACCTAGCGGAGCAAGTCTAGAGGCGACTGCCCCGGTGGGTACCGGCACCCCCATACCAGCCGGTAGCAGCGCTCGCGGGGAGGTCCTGGGCCGACTAGGAGACGTTGACGCCGAAGTCCAGGGCGATGCCTCGCAGCCCCGACGCGTACCCCTGACCCACGGCCCTGAACTTCCACTCGCCCCCGTACCGGTAGAGCTCGCCGAAGATCATCGCGGTCTCGGTCGACGCGTCCTCACTGAGGTCGTAGCGGGCGAGTTCCTGGCCGTCGGCCTGGTTGACGACGCGGATGAACGCGTTGGAGACCTGGCCGAAGGTCTGGCCGCGCTCGTCCGCCATGTGGATGGAGACCGGGAAGACGATCTTGTCGCACCGGTCCGGCACCTTGGAGAGGTCGACCAGGAGCGACTCGTCGTCGCCCTCGCCCTCGCCGGTGAGGTTGTCGCCGGTGTGCTCCACCGAGCCGTCCGGGCTCTTGAGCTGGTTGTAGAAGACGAACCACTCGTCCCCCATCACCCGCCCGCTGTCGCACAGCAGCGCGCTGGCGTCCAGGTCGAAGGGGGCTCCGGTGGTGGAGCGCGCGTCCCAGCCGAGTCCGACCATCACCTGAGTGAGGTTCGGCGCGGCCTTGGACAGGGAGACGTTGCCTCCCTTGGCGAGCGTGACGCCCATTGCTGTCCTCCCCTAGGTACTGCTTCTTCGGTTGTCCTGCACGTCCGGCGCCGCCCGTAAACGGTGCGGCGCCGGACGGTCAGACCTCTCGGTGACTCAGACGTTGACGCCGAAGTCCTGCGCGATGCCGCGCAGACCCGACGCGTAGCCCTGGCCGATGGCACGGAACTTCCACTCCGCGCCGTGCCGGTAGAGCTCGCCGAAGACCATCGCGGTCTCGGTCGACGCGTCCTCGCTCAGGTCGTAGCGGGCGATCTCGGCGCCGCCGGCCTGGTTCACGACGCGGATGAACGCGTTGCGGACCTGGCCGAAGGACTGCTGCCGGTTCTCGGCGTCGTAGATCGACACCGGGAAGACGATCTTCTCGACGTCGGCCGGGACGGTGGCGAGGTCGACCTTGATCGCCTCGTCGTCGCCCTCGCCCTCACCGGTGGTGTTGTCACCGGTGTGCTCGACCGAGCCGTCGGGGCTCTTGAGGTTGTTGAAGAAGACGAAGTTGGCGTCGCTGCCGACCTTGCCGGCGTTGTTCAGCAGCAGCGCGCTGGCGTCCAGGTCGAAGTCGGTGCCGGTCGTGGTGCGGACGTCCCACCCCAGACCGACGATGACCGCGGTCAGGCCCGGGGCCTCCTTGGTCAGCGATACGTTGCCGCCCTTGCTGAGGCTGACTCCCACGAGTCCTCCATTGGTGTCCTGGGGCGGGGAGCCCCGTGGTGCGTTGGATATCGGATCAACGATTCGATCCTAGTGACGGGTTCCCGCCCCACGCAGGCCTTGGAGCCGAAGAATCACAGGTGTCGGCACCGGACCGGCCCGGGGGGCGGGACCGGCCGGGATCAGAGGGTGTCGAGAGCCGTGACGTACTCGCCGAGGTCACGCGCGTCCGGCAGCGCGTTGACGACCGTCCAGCGCACGACGCCCTCCTTGTCGATGACGAAGGTGCCGCGCACCGCGCAGCCCTTGTCCTCGGCGAAGACGCCGTAGGCGCGGGAGACCTCGCCGTGCGGCCAGAAGTCGCTCAGCAGCGGGTACTCCAGGCCCTCCTGCTCGGCGAAGACACGCAGGGTGTGGATGGAATCGTTGGAGACGGCGAGCACCTGGGTGTCGCGGTCGGAGAACTTCGGCAGGTTGTCGCGCACCTCGCACAGCTCACCGGTGCAGACGCCGGTGAAGGCGAAGGGGTAGAAGAGCAGGACGACGTTCTTGCTGCCCCGGAAGTCGGAGAGCTTCACGGTCGCACCGTGGTTGTCCTTGAGCTCGAAGTCGGGGGCCTTGTCGCCGACCTGGATCGCCATCGCGTGGATGTCCCTTCGGATGGGGCTGTCTGGGTGAGAACACCCTACGCAGCGGGCCCCACGGGACGGCGAACGGGACGGACGGGACGGCGGATGCCGGACGGGCCGACCGGAGTCGGTCGGCCCGTCCGGCTGGTGCCGTGGCGGGCAACGTCTGCCCGTGAAGGAGCGGCGTCCGGTGCGTGCTCTCGCCGTGCCGGCCGAAGGCCCTCGTACTGGACGTACTCGGGTCCTCGGCCGGTGCGGCGAGTGGGGGCACCCCCACGCCCTTGAGGCCGTGGGGGAGCGTGCCGGGCGTCGCGACGGGGCGGACGTCGCCTGTCACGGCACCAGAGACCGGACTACCTCGACGAGGTCACTTCTTGGACTTGGCGGCCTTGGGCGTCACCAGCCGACTGCCGCTCCAGTCCTTGCCCACGCTGACGCTCTTGCTGGCCGACAGACCCGCAGTCGTCGCGGCTTCGGAGATGTCGCTGGGCTCCACGTATCCCGTACGGCCGGTCTTCGGCGTCAGGAGGAGGATCGACCCGCCTTCTTCGATGTACGTGGTGGCGTCCACCAGCGCATCCGTCAGGTCTCCGTCATCGTCGCGGAACCAGAGCACTACGGCGTCGGCGACGTCGTCGTAGTCCTCGTCCACCAGATCGCTGCCGATGACTTCCTCGATGGACTCGCGGAGCTCCTGGTCGACGTCGTCGTCGTAGCCGATCTCCTGGACCACCTGCTCGGGCTGGAACCCCAGCCTGACGGCAGGGCTCGTCCGCTCCTCCGCGTGGTCCGCGGTCGCGCTCACGGGTTGCCTCCTGATCATGATTCGGATGGGGGTGCCCCCTGGCCCGTCCAGGGCCTGGGGGAAACTCAGCCACGCGCGTGCGCGCAGCATTGGCCGTAGTCCACACGGGCGGGACGGATCGCGCAAGTACCCGGCGGTTCGGACCGCCGAAACGGTGACGATCCTGGCCGTGTCGACGCAACTCCAGGCATGAGATCGAGACGGAACGTGACATACGCCACACCCATCTGCCCTGTTTGCGTATTTGAGAACCATCCAAGGGTACGAGATTCGAACGGGTACCGGTTACCTAGGGGTAGAGATGACGTTTGCGGCCCCTAGGTACACGATGGGGGCGGTGCAGGTACTGGAGAACCAGCGAGACATCGGCGAGAACGACAGCCCCCGCCCAGCCCCACACAGCCCCACACAGCCCTCTGACAGGTAAGGAACAGCGTGGCTTCCGGATCCGATCGCAACCCGATCATCATTGGCGGCCTTCCGAGTCAGGTTCCTGACTTCGACCCCGAGGAAACGCAGGAGTGGCTCGACTCCCTCGACGCCGCGATCGACGAGCGCGGCCGGGAGCGGGCCCGCTACCTCATGCTGCGCCTGATCGAGCGGGCCCGCGAGAAGCGCGTGGCCGTGCCCGAGATGCGCAGCACGGACTACGTCAACACCATCCCCACCAGGGCCGAGCCGTTCTTCCCGGGCAACGAGGAGATCGAGCGCCGGATCCTGAACGCGACCCGCTGGAACGCGGCCGTGATGGTGTCCAGGGCCCAGCGCCCGGGCATCGGCGTGGGCGGCCACATCGCCACCTTCGCCTCCTCCGCGTCCCTCTACGACGTCGGCTTCAACCACTTCTTCCGTGGCAAGGACGAGGGCGACGGCGGCGACCAGGTCTTCTTCCAGGGGCACGCCTCCCCGGGCATCTACGCGCGCGCGTTCCTGCTCGACCGCCTCAGCGAGGACAACCTGGACGCGTTCCGCCAGGAGAAGTCCAAGGCGCCGCACGGTCTGTCCTCGTATCCGCACCCGCGTCTGATGCCGGACTTCTGGGAGTTCCCGACGGTGTCGATGGGCCTCGGCCCGATCGGCGCGATCTACCAGGCGCGGATGAACCGCTACATGCACGCGCGCGGGATCGCCGACACGTCGAAGTCGCACGTGTGGGCGTTCCTCGGCGACGGCGAGATGGACGAGCCGGAGTCGCTCGGCCAGCTGACCATCGCCGCACGTGAGGGCCTGGACAACCTGACCTTCGTCGTCAACTGCAACCTCCAGCGGCTGGACGGGCCGGTGCGCGGCAACGGCAAGGTCATCCAGGAGCTGGAGTCGGTGTTCCGGGGCGCCGGCTGGAACGTGATCAAGCTGATCTGGGACCGCTCCTGGGACCCGCTGCTCGCGCAGGACCGGGACGGCACTCTCGTCAACAGGATGAACACGACGCCCGACGGCCAGTTCCAGACCTACGCCACCGAGTCCGGCTCGTACATCCGCGACCACTTCTTCGGCGACGACCACCGGCTGCGCGCGATGGTCGAGGGCATGACCGACGACCAGATCCTGCACCTGGGCCGCGGCGGTCACGACCACCGGAAGATCTACGCGGCGTTCAAGGCGGCCGTGGAGCAGACCGGCCAGCCGACGGTCATCCTGGCCAAGACGGTCAAGGGCTGGACGCTGGGCCCGAACTTCGAGGGCCGCAACGCCACGCACCAGATGAAGAAGCTGACGGTCGCCGACCTCAAGGGCTTCCGCGACCGGCTGCACCTGCCGATCTCCGACAAGGAGCTGGAGTCCGGCGCGCCGCCGTACTTCCACCCGGGCCGGAACTCGGAAGAGATCCAGTACATGCACGACCGCCGCAAGAGCCTCGGCGGCTACGTCCCGACCCGCGTCGTCCGCTCGAAGCCGCTGGCACTGCCGGAGGACAAGACGTACGCGAGTGTGAAGAAGGGTTCGGGACAGCAGTCGATCGCCACGACCATGGCGTTCGTACGGCTGCTCAAGGACCTCATGCGGGACAAGGAGCTCGGCAGGCGGTTCGTACTGATCGCGCCGGACGAGTACCGCACGTTCGGCATGGACTCCTTCTTCCCGAGTGCGAAGATCTACAACCCGCTCGGCCAGCAGTACGAGGCCGTGGACCGGGATCTCCTGCTCGCCTACAAGGAGTCGCCGACCGGCCAGATGCTGCACGACGGCATCTCGGAGGCGGGCTGTACGGCGTCGCTGATCGCGGCGGGCTCGGCGTACGCCACGCACGGCGAGCCGCTCATCCCGGTCTACGTCTTCTACTCGATGTTCGGTTTCCAGCGCACCGGCGACCAGTTCTGGCAGATGGCCGACCAGATGGCGCGCGGTTTCGTACTGGGCGCGACCGCCGGCCGTACGACCCTGACCGGTGAGGGGCTCCAGCACGCGGACGGCCACTCCCAGCTGCTCGCCTCGACGAACCCGGGCTGTGTCGCCTACGACCCGGCCTACGGCTTCGAGATCGCGCACATCGTGCAGGACGGGCTCCGCCGCATGTACGGCAGCTCGGCCGAGCATCCGCACGGCGAGGACGTCTTCTACTACCTCACCGTCTACAACGAGCCGATCCAGCACCCGGCCGAGCCCGAGAACGTGGACGCCGAGGGCATCCTCAAGGGCATCCACCGCTTCAGCGCGGGCACGGCCGGCCAGATCCCGGCGCAGATCATCGCGTCCGGTGTGGCCGTCCCGTGGGCGATCGAGGCGCAGAAGATCCTCGCCGAGGACTGGAACGTCAAGGCCGACGTCTGGTCGGCGACCTCCTGGAACGAGCTGCGGCGCGAGGCCGTCGAGGTCGAGCGGCACAACCTGCTGCACCCGGAGGAGGAGCAGCGGGTGCCGTACGTGACGCGGAAGCTGTCCGCGGCCGAGGGGCCGTTCGTGGCCGTCTCGGACTGGATGCGGTCGGTGCCGGACCAGATCGCGCGGTGGGTGCCGGGCACGTACCAGTCACTGGGCGCGGACGGCTTCGGCTTCGCGGACACCCGGGGCGCGGCCCGCCGCTTCTTCCACATCGACGCCCAGTCGGTGGTGGTCGGCGTGCTGACCGAGCTGGCGCGGGAGGGCAAGGTCGACCGTTCGGTGCTGAAGCAGGCCATCGACCGGTACCAGCTGCTGGACGTCTCGGCGGCCGACCCGGGCGCGGCGGGCGGCGACGCGTAGCGCGTACCAGTACCACGCAGGTGGGGCGGTGGGGCTCATGACCCCACCGCCCTTACTTGTTCTTTACGATACGAACATGCAAGAACAATCGGCGCAGGGCCGGTGGGAGTTGTGGACCCAGCGGCCGTTGCTCGCCCTCGCCGTGGTGTTCGCCGTCGCCTACGCCGTCCCGATCGTGGACACCTCGGCGGACCACGCGCTGACGGCCCTCTGCACCACGGTCGAGTGGGTGGTGTGGGGCGCGTTCGCCGCGGACTACGTGGTCCGGCTGGTACTGGCGCCCGACCGACGGCAGTTCGTCCGTACGCACTGGCTGGACCTGTGCGCGGTGGTGCTGCCGATGGTGCAGCAGCTCAAGCTGTTGCGGCTGGTCTCGACGCTGCTGCTGGTGGGGCGGCGGGCGCGGATGGCCTCGCAGATCCGGGTGACGACGTATGTCGTGGGGGCGGTCGTCGGGCTGCTGATGTTCGGGTCGCTCGCCGTGCTGTCGGTGGAACGGGAGTCGCCGGACGGGAACATCCGCACGCTGGGTGACGCGTTGTGGTGGTCCTTCACGACGATGACGACGGTGGGGTACGGGGACCACTCACCGACCACCGGGCTGGGCCGGATCATCGCCGTGGGTCTGATGCTGTCCGGGATCGCGTTGCTCGGTGTCGTCACCGCGAACATCGCGGCCTGGTTCATCGAGCGCTTCGAGAAGGACGACGTCGAGGAACGCGCCCAGACGGAGGCGATCCTGGCCCTGACGGAAGAGGTACGGGCACTGCGGGCAGAGGTCGCGGCGTTGCAGGAGCGGTCCCTCAAGTCCTGACCCGTCCGCCGCTGCCCCGCGTGGAAGCGCGGTGTTACAAGAGCCCGTTGCCCGTGCCCGCGGCCCCCGCCAGCCAGATGATCGCCAGCAGTGTGTCGATCGCGCCGAGGACGACGGCGACCAGGGCCGGTACCGGGCGGGAGCCCGCCCAGGTGCGGCCCATGGCCAGCCAGCCGCAGACGATCGCCGCGGGGCCGAGGACGATCCCCAGCGCGAAGAACCCGGCGACCGCACAGACGAGGCCGACGAGGCCGAGCGTCGCGCGATCCGGCCCGGTCCGTGACCCCATGCGGCCACGTGAGCGGGGGTACCTGCGCGTGCCGTGTCCGAAGCCGGCCATCCTCAACTCCTCGGTTTCCGGGGATGTTTCGATGGCCGGGTACCCACGGCACGCGGTTCATGCCCGCGAAACCGGTCAGGGCCGCGGCGCGCTGTCCCCCTCCGGCAGCGCGCCGCGGCCCTGACCGCCCTCCCATCCGGAGGGCTTGACTAACTGTGACCTGCGGCGCGGGTCGGACGCGAGGAACCTTTAGCGTTGTCACCCTGATAGGGGAAAGTTCTTGAAGTCCCGTCAGATATGACCGACGCCCGCGCCCGCCTCCGCGTTCTCGCCGCGCTTGGTGAGCAGCGCGACGAACACGGCGACGACCGCCACCCCGGCCGCGACCAGCGACGCGAGACTCATGCCGGAGATGAACGTGTCGTGGGCGACGTCCGTGATCTTCGCGGCGATCACCTCGGGCGTCCCCTTCGTCACCGGTGCCACGCCGACCTGGACCGCCTCGGAGGCCTGGTCCAGCTGGGCGGGGGTGAGCTCGGGCAGGCCCGCGCCCGTCCAGTTGGCGGGCAGGTCACTGTCCACCTTGGAGGCCATCACGGCACCCAGCACGGCCGTACCGAGGCTGCCGCCGATCTGCATGGCTGCCTGCTGAAGTCCGCCCGCCACGCCCGACAGCTCCATCGGGGCGTTGCCGACGATGACCTCCGTCGCGCCGACCATGACCGGTGCGAGGCCGAAGCCCAGCAGGGCGAACCAGACCGACATGACAGCGCTGCCGGTGTCCGTCTCCAGCGTGGACATGCCGTACATGGCGATCGCGGTGGCGGCCATGCCGCCGGCCAGCGGGATGCGCGGGCCGAGCTTGGTGATCAGCGCGCCCGCGACCGGGGAGCCGACGATCATCATGCCGGTGAGCGGGAGCAGGTGCAGGCCCGCGTCGATCGGGCTCATGCCGTGCACGTTCTGGAGGTAGAACGTCACGAAGAACAGGCCGCCCATGAAGGCGATCGCCATCAGGACCATGAGGACCACGCCCGCCGAGAGCGGGACCGAGCGGAACAGCGCCAGCGGGATCAGCGGCTCCCTGACCTTGGTCTCCCAGAGGGCGAAGGCCGCGAAGAGGACGGCTGAGCCGACGATGAACGCCCACGTCATGCCGTCGCCCCAGCCCCAGGTGGGGGCCTTGATGAGGGCCCAGACCAGGCAGAACATCGCGCCCGAGAGGAAGGCGATGCCGAGGACGTCGAAGGAGCGCGGGGCGTTCTCGGCGCGGTGGTCGAGCAGGATCAGCACGCCCAGGACGAGCGCGACGGCGCCGACCGGCACATTGATGAAGAACACCGACTGCCAGTTGACGTGCTCGACGAGGACGCCGCCCAGGATCGGGCCGCCGGCGGTCGAGGCGCCGATGACCATGCCCCACAGGCCGATCGCCATGTTGAGCTTCTCTGCCGGGAAGGTCGCGCGCAGCAGACCGAGCGCGGCCGGCATCAGCAGGGCGCCGAACAGGCCCTGGAAGACGCGGAAGGTGACGACGAACGCGATGCTGTCGGACAGGCCGATCGCTCCGGAGGCGGCGGCGAAGCCGACGACACCTATCAGGAACGTCTGCCGGTGGCCGAAGCGGTCACCGAGCTTGCCCGCGGTGATCAGCGAGACCGCGAGGGCGAGGAAGTACGCGTTGGTGATCCACTGGACCTCGGCGAAGGTGGCGCCCAGGTCGCTGGCGATGGCCGGGTTGGCGATCGCCACGATGGTGCCGTCGAGGGCCACCATCATGACGCCGACGGCGACGGTGATCAGGGTGAACCAGGGGTGGCCGCGCAGCCCCGTGGCGGGCGACCCGTCCGACGGGTCCGCCGGCGTCTTGCCCCCCGGACCCGTCGAGTCGACGGTGGTCTGACTAGTCATGCGCTCGAGGCTAGTGACAGCCACTGACAATTGACAAACGAGTTCACAAGTCGGTAACTGACACCTATGGAAACTCTGCGCGAACGCAAGAAACAGCGCACCCGGGACGCGCTGCTGCGGGTCGCGGTGGAGCTGTTCACCTCGCAGGGCTACGAGGAGACGACCGTCGACGAGATCGCCGAGGCCGTCGACGTCTCGCAGCGCACCTTCTTCCGCTACTTCTCCGGCAAGGAGGAGGCCGCACTGGCCCTGGTGGAGATGACGGTGGCGCGGTTCGTGGAGGCGGTGCGCGAACGCCCGCCGCACGAGGCGCCGCTGGAGGCGCTGCGCCAGGCCGTCGTGGACGGCTGGTACGCGATCAACGACGTCGTCGAGTCCGTCGTACCGGTCACGACGTACCTGCGGCTGTACCGGGTGATCGAGTCGACGCCGGTGCTGCTCGCCGCGCATCTGCGGCGCTCGGTGGAGGTCGAGGAGACCCTGTCACGGGTGATCGCCGAGCGCGAGGGGCTCGACGTGGACGCGGATCCCCGGCCGAGGCTGGCGGTGGCCGTGTTCAGCGGGGTGATGCGGGTGACGGAACGGCAGTGGACCACCGGCGACGACTTCAGCCTGGAGGGGATGCGCGCGCTGACGTCCCTGTACCTCGACGGCGTGGGCCCCGCACTCCTGGGGAACTGGCGCGAGGCCTGAGGGACGGAGGCCTGAGGAACGGGGCCTCGAAGAACGAACGAAGGCCTGAAGGGCTTTATGACCATTCCCACGCCCAGTGAAACGTGATCCCCGTCACTTGAGTCACCCGAGACCCTCCCGTTCTCCTAGTGTGTCCTTTCAGTGACTTCCTTCGACACCTCCCCACAGCTCAGCGTCTGGCGCGCACTGGCCGCCCTGGCCGTGGTGTTCGTGATGCTGGCGACCACCGGCTGGACCGCGAACCGCCAGCAGCGGGAGAGCACCGCCGTGCAGGCCTCGCGCACCGCGTGGGAACACGGCCGGCTCGCGGGCCACCGGCTGCCGGACCCCGACTCCGCCCCCGGCCGGCTCGCCCACTTCTTCGCCTCGCTGAGCGCCCCGCAGCGCACCGCGCTCGCGCAGGACTACCCGCTCGCGGTCGGCAACATGAACGGCGCCCCCGCCGAACTGCGCTACCGCGCCAACCGCGTCGCCCTGCTCCAGCAGATCCGGATCGAGCGCATCCGCATGCACGACAGCCGACTCACGCCCTCCGGGCAGCAGTTGGCCGGCCGGCGCATGCACCGCTACGAGGCGATGAGCACCGCCGACCGGCAGATCCTCGCCTTCGATCCCGAAGGCTCCGGCCGGGTCGCCGAGGTGTTCGGCAGCCTCGACAAGGCCGAGCGGATCTCCGTCGTCGTCCCCGGCGTCGACACCGGCCTGCTGACCTTCCAGCGCACCAACCGCAGATACTCGGCGCCCGTCGGCATGGCCCAGGCCCTCTACGCGGCCGAGCGCGAGGCGAGTCCGTCGACGCGCACGGCCGTGATCGCCTGGGCCGACTACACCTCCCCCGACGGCCTCGGCATCGACTCGGCCACCGCGATGCGCGCCGAGCACGGCGCCGTCCGGCTGACCGCCCTGCTGAACGCCCTGCCGGGCAGCGCGCCCGTCTCGATGTTCTGCCACAGCTACGGCTCCGTGGTGTGCGGGGTCGCCGCGCACTCGATGCCGGGCCGGGTGGCCGACATAGCGGTGGCCGGCAGCCCCGGGATGCGGGTGGAGAAGGCGGCCCAGTTGGACACCGACGCCCGGGTGTGGGCGATGCGGGACGCCGACGACTGGATCCAGGACGTACCGCACCTGGAGGTCGGCGGCCTCGGGCACGGGGAGGACCCGATGGCGGAGGCGTTCGGCGCGCGGGTGCTGTCGGCACGGGAGGCCAAGGGCCACGGCGGCTACTTCGAACCGGGAACCGACAGCCTGCGCAACTTCGCCGAGATCGGCACTGGCTCGTACCACTCGGTGGAGTGCGCCCACGACGACGATGCCTGCACGACGGGTTTGTCCGACACGACAAAGGCCGGACGCGCGTAGAGACGCAGGAATTGCGGTGCGCGCGGGGAGGGGACGAAGAATGGGTGTCCCGCATACGATGAGCCGCATGGGTGACGTACTGGCCGGATTTCATGCCGCCTGGGAGTTCGAGTCCGACTCCGTCCTCATCCGCTACGAACGGGGGCTGCGCACGCCCAAGCTGCTGTCGGCGCTGGGAGAACGCCGGATTCCGCTGGCGGCCATCGGCCGGGTGACGCTGGCCCCCGGCAAGCGGGGGACGGTCGTACTGCACGCTGAACCGCGGCCGGGAGCCGATCCGTTGATGGAGGCGGCGGCGGGGCAGCTCAAGGAAGGGTGCGACCCGTATCGGCTGGTGCTGCCCGCCGAACGGGAGACGCTCGCCGAGTACTACGCCGACGAGCTGCGGTCCCGGCTGACCGGCTCCGAACCGGCGGACCGTTTCCTGGTGGACGCTCCCGAGGCGCCGCTGTCGTTCAAGGCGTACGACGGGAAGGCCTCGTTCGACGGGCGTACCGTGCGCTTCCGCTGGTTCTGGACGGGGGCGTCGTCGGCGAAGTGGAAGGCGGGCGACCAGAGCTTCGCCGTGTCCGAGCTGAGCGGGGTGGAGTGGCGGTCGCCGGAGGTGTTCGAGGGACATCTGCGGCTGCTGAGCGGGGAGACCACACCGGTGCAGGCCGACCAGGATCCGGCGACGGTCGTCTTCGGGCTGGGGTACGGACCGGTGCACGAGTCACTGCCGTTCGCGGCGGCCGTTCTCGCGGCGGTCCGCACCCGTGGGCCCGTTGCCGCAGTCACGGCCTCGAGCCCACGTCGCGATCCCGCCGACATCGCCGAACGTATCCGCCACCTCGGAGAACTGCACCGGGCCGGACTGGTCACCGACGAGGAGTTCTCCGTGAAGAAGGCGGAGCTGCTGTCGGAGCTGTGATCACTCCCGCCCGGCAGAAGTGAACCTCATGTCCGCGTAGCGCTCGCCCGCGACCTTCGCCGCTATCGGCTCCAGCAGGGCGAGTTGCTCCTCCGTCAGCCTGATGGCCGTCGCCGCCGCGTTCTCCTCCACCCGGCCCGGCTTGCGGGTGCCCGGGATCGGGATCACCGTGAGGTCGTGGATCTGGGACTGCTGCTGGACCCAGGCCAGGGCGATCTGGGCCGCAGTCGCGTCGTGGGCCTTGGCGACCGTGCGGATCGGGTCCAGGAGAGTCACGTTCGCGGCGGCGTTCTCGCCGGTGAAGCGGGGCTGCTGACGGCGGAAGTCGTCGGCGGTGAGGTCCTGGTCGGCGTCGGTGAAGGAGCCGGTGAGGAAACCCCGGCCGAGCGGGGAGTACGGGACCAGGGTCACGCCCAGCTCACGGGCCGCGGGTATCACCTGCGCCTCGATGTCCCGGCTGAACAGCGACCACTCCGACTGCACGGCGGCGATGGGGTGGACGCCCTGCGCCGCGCGCAGTTCGGCGGCCGTCACCTCGCTCAGGCCCAGCTGCTTGACCTTGCCCTCGCGCACCAGTTCGGCCATCACGCCGACGGTGTCCTCGATCGGCACGTCCACATCGCGCCGGTGCATGTAGTAGAGGTCGATGACGTCGACGTCCAGCCGCTTCAGGCTCGCCTCGACGCAACTGCGGAGGTAGGGGGCGTCGTTGCGGATGATCCGCCGGGTCGGGTCGTCGGGGTGGATCGCCAGGGCGAACTTCGTGGCGATCACGACCTCGTCGCGGTGCGCCTTGAAGAACGGGGAGAGGAACTTCTCGTTCTCCCCCGCGCCGTACGCGTCCGCCGTGTCGTAGAGCGTGACGCCGAGTTCCAGGGCGCGTTCCAGGGTGGCCCGGGACTCCTTGGCGTCCGCGGGGCCGTAGGCGAAGCTCATGCCCATGCAGCCGAGGCCCTGGACACCGACCTCGGGGCCGTCCTCGCCGAGTCGTGCCGTCGGGATCCTGCTGTCGGTCATCGGGCGGTCCTTTCCGATTCGTGCGTCTGTGCTTGGTTGATCTGTGCTTGGCGGGTCTGTGCTTCGTGGGCGTGGTCGCGGGTGGCGTTCCCATAGAACATGATCTTGCGGTCGAGCACGGCGAGCGTGTCCTGGAGTTCGGCGATCCGGGCCCGCACGTCACGCCGGGTCGCCTGGAGGAGCTCGTACCGCTCGCCGAACGTCTTCTCGCCCTCGCGCACCAGCTCGGCGTACCGCACCATGTCGGCGACCGGCATGCCGGTCAGCCGCAGCTTGCCGACGAGGTCGAGCCAGTCCAGGTCGCGGTTGCTGTAGCGGCGCTGGCCGGTGTGCGAGCGGTCGATGTGGGACATCAGCCCGATCCGCTCGTACCAGCGCAGGGTGTGGGCCGTGAGGCCGGTGAAGGCGACGACCTCGCTGATCGTGTAGCTGTCCTGCCCGTCGGGGCGGGGGTGCCGCGGTGGTGGCGCGGAGCAGACGTCTGCGGGGCTCGGGGTTTGCTCGATGGTCACGGGCGTGGTCTGCAACACCGTCATGGCCTCCACGCTATGGCCTTGGAGTGCGCTCAAAGCAAGCGGAAACGGTAAGAAAACCGGGGGACGCGGCTTGATCACACTGGTTAACGTGCGGGGCATGAGCCTCGTACGCCGTGCCCTGCCCGAGGACGCCGCCGAAGTGCTGCGGCTGCGTCAGGTGATGATCGACGCGATGGGGGGTCCGGGGGGTGTTCCCCCCAGAGAGCACAGCCCCGTCGACGGGTCCACCGACTGGCACGGCGAGTCGCTGCCCACGCTGCGGGAGCGGCTGGCCCAGCCCGACGGGGACTTCGCGGCGTTCGTCGTGGAGCACCCGGAGCGCGCGGGGACGCTGGCCGCGCTGGTCGTCGGGACGGTCGAGTACCGGATCGGGCGGGCCGGCAACCCGCACGGGATCATCGGTTACGTCTTCAGCGTCGCCACCGACCCGGACGCCCGCCGTCGCGGGTACGCGCGCGCGTGCATGGACGCGCTGCTGGAGTGGTTCCGCGCGCGGGGTGCAGCGCAGATCCAGCTCACCGCGTCCGCCGACGCGGCGCCGCTCTACGCGTCCCTCGGCTTCAAGCCCAAGCCGGCCCCCTTGATGGAGCTGCTGCTCTGAGCCGCATAGGCTCGACGACATGTCGCTCAAGAGCCTCGCGCTGATCGAGAACTGGCCGGTTCCCTCCGCCTCGGCGGGTGTCGTACGGGCCGACGGTACGGTCCTGGGGACCCACGGCCCCGTCGGCCGGCGCTTCCCGCTGGCCTCGGTCACCAAGCCGCTCGCCGCGTACGCCGCCCTCGTGGCCTACGAGGAGGGGGCGATCGAGCTGGACGAGCCCGCCGGGCCGCCCGGGTCCACGGTCCGTCATCTCCTCGCGCACACGTCCGGGCTGGCCTTCGACGAGCACCGGGTGACCGCGCCCCCCGGGGAGCGGCGGCTGTACTCCAACGCCGGGTTCGAGCAGCTCGGCGACCACCTGGCGAAGGCGACGGACATCCCGTTCGCGGAGTATCTGCGGCAGGCGGTGCTGGAGCCGCTGGGGATGACCGACACCTCCCTGGAGGGCGGGGGCTCTCCGGCCAAGGACGGGGTGTCGACCGTGACGGACCTGCTGCGGTTCGCGGCCGAGGTGCAGGCGCCCCGGCTGCTGGATCCGCGGACGGTGGCCGCCGCCATGACCGTGCAGTACCCGGGCACGAAGGGCGTCCTGCCGGGCTACGGGCACCAGAACCCCAACGACTGGGGTCTCGGCTTCGAGATCCGCGACTCCAAGTCCCCGCACTGGACGGGCGGTTCGTCGTCCCCGCGCACCTTCGGGCACTTCGGCCAGTCCGGCACGTTCCTGTGGGTCGACCCCGACGCGGGCGTCGCCGGCGTCGCCCTGACGGACCGCGCGTTCGGGCCGTGGGCCCTCGAGGCGTGGCCGGTGTTCACGGACGCGGTGCTCGCCGAGCTCTAGTGCCGTGACAGGCGACGTTCGCCCCGTCGCGACGCCCGGCACGCTCCCCCACTGCCTCAAGGGCGTGGGAGGTGCCCCCATGCCCCCACTCGGCGCACCGGCCGAAGACCCACGTACGTCCAGTACGAAGGCCTTCGGCCGGGGGGACCCCCAGAGCACGCACCGGACGCCGCTCCTTCACGGGCAAACGGTGCCGGCACTAGGTCATCTCCCACAGCAGCAGCTCCGCCCCCGTCACGCCCACCGCCTCCAGATCCTTGGCGTCCGTGATGCGTGCCGCGTCGCCCGGCCCCAACTCCAGGCCGTCCAGCCGGACTTCGCCGCGTACGACGTGGGCGTACACCTGCGGCGCGTCCGGTACGGCCGTCCGCTCGCCCGCCGCCAGACGCCGTACGTGGAGCATCGCGCCCGCCTCCGGGACCGCGTAGGGGGTCGAGTCCGCGATGCCGTGGACGATCTCGTACGACGGGTCGCCGCCGGGGTCCAGGGGCGCCAGCCACATCTGGACGAAGGTCAGGGGCGTCGAGCCGTCGTTGCGTTCCACGTGCCGGACGCCGGCCGCCGAGCTGAGCCGCTGTACGTCTCCGGGGCGGACCCGCGTCTCGTGGCCGGCGGAGTCGCGGTGGGTCAGCTCACCCTCGACCACCCACGTGACGATCTCGGTGTGGCTGTGGGGGTGCTCGTCGAAGCCGGCACCGGGGGCGAGGCGCTCCTCGTTGCAGGCGATCAGCGAGCCGAAGCGGAGGTTGTCGGGGTCGTAGTGGGGGCCGAAGGAGAAGGCGTGCCACGACTCGATGCCGGCGGCCTGGTCCCCGCCCGGGTAGCGCTCGTCGGCGCGCCGTACGTCCATCACGCGACCACGGTAGACCCGCCGCCGCCCGGGCGCCGGTCGCCGCACGGGCGCCTTGACGACCGTACGGCGACCGGGCGACGACCGTACGACGAGCGCAACACGTCCTACCTGCGACCCGGCGGCACACGGCCCCGTCCCGATAAGGCAGTCTTGTCCACGTGCCTGAACCAGAAACGAGTCGCCCCGATGCCACGGCGCGCGCCGTCCACTCCCATCCCGCGACGCTGAAACGGCTGGAGAAGTCCTCCGGAAGTCTCGCCGCCCAGGCCATCGCGCGGATGGACGAGACGCTGCCGTGGTACCGGGCGATGCCCCCGGAGAACCGTTCCTGGATCGGGCTGGTCGCCCAGGCGGGTATCGCCGCCTTCACCGAGTGGTTCCGGCGTCCGGACGCTCCGCAGGCCATCTCCACCGATGTGTTCGGCACGGCGCCGCGCGAGCTGACGCGGGCCATCACCCTGCGGCAGACCGTCGAGATGGTGCGGACCACCATCGAGGTCATGGAGTCCGCGATCGACGAGGTCGCGGCCCCCGGTGACGAGAACGTGCTGCGCGAGGCGCTTCTCGTGTACGCCCGGGAGATCGCCTTCGCCACCGCCCAGGTCTACGCCCAGGCCGCCGAGGCACGCGGTGCCTGGGACGCCCGGCTCGAGTCGCTCGTCGTGAACGCCGTGCTGAGCGGTGAGGCCGACGAGGGGGCCGTGAGCCGGGCCGCCGCGCTCGGCTGGAACTCGCCCGAACATGTGTGTGTGATCCTCGGGACCGCGCCCGACGGGGACTCCGAGCTGACCGTGGAGGCCATCCGGCGGGCCGCGCGGCACGCCAAGCTCCAGGTGCTCACCGGGGTGCTCGGCTCCCGGCTCGTCGTGATCGCGGGCGGGAGCGACAATCCGCTCGCCGTCGCCAAGTCGCTGATCGGGCCGTATGCCGCCGGGCCCGTCGTCGCCGGGCCCGTCGTGCCGGACCTGCTTGCCGCGACCCGGTCCGCGCAGGCCGCCGCCGCCGGGCTCAAGGCCTGTTCCGCCTGGCAGGACGCACCCCGGCCGGTACTGGCGGACGATCTGCTCCCCGAGCGCGCGATCGCCGGAGATCCCGGGGCGCGTGATCAGTTGGTGGAGGAGATCTACAGACCGCTGGAGGAGGCCGGGTCCGCACTCCTGGAGACGCTCTCCGTCTACCTCGAACAGGCGTCCAGCCTCGAAGGGGCCGCACGGATGCTCTTCGTTCACCCGAACACCGTGCGCTACCGGCTTCGACGTGTGACTGACGTCACCGGTTGGTCGCCTTCGGATGTACGCTCCGCCTTCACGCTCCGGATCGCACTGATCCTGGGGCGTCTGGTCGATGGTGATCCCCAGACCTAGGGCTTTGTCGGTACTCAACAAAACCCCCTGCCGTTCTTCGTCCCTGTCCCCACGGGCGGCTTTGGCCGTCCCCAAGAGAGAGTGTGAGAGTGCTCGTACTCGTCGCTCCCGGCCAGGGCGCCCAGACGCCCGGCTTCCTGACCCCCTGGCTCGACCTCCCCGGTGTCGCCGACCGCCTCGCAGCGCTGTCCGCGGCCGCCGACCTCGACCTGGTGCACTACGGCACGAACGCCGACGCGGACGAGATCCGTGACACCGCGATCGCTCAGCCGCTGCTCGTGGCGGCCGGAATCGTTTCCGCGGCGGCACTGGGTACTGAGACATTTGCCGCGGCCGGGTCGCCGGGCGCCGTCGCGGGCCACAGCGTCGGCGAGTTCACCGCCGCCACGTTCGCCGGCGTCCTCGACGACACCGCCGCGCTGGCCCTCGTCCGCAAGCGGGGTCTGGCCATGGCCGACGCCGCCGCGATCACCGAGACCGGTATGTCGGCGCTGCTCGGCGGAGACCCCGACGTGTCCGTCGCGCATCTGGAGAAGCTGGGGCTGACCCCGGCGAACATCAACGGCGCGGGCCAGATCGTCGCGGCGGGCACGCTGGAGCAGCTCGCCGCGCTGAACGAGGACAAGCCCGAAGGCGTCCGCAAGGTCGTCCCGCTGAAGGTCGCCGGCGCCTTCCACACGCACCACATGGCACCCGCCGTGGAGACCCTCGCCAAGGCCGCCGCGGATCTCACGCCGGCCGACCCGAAGGTCCGTTACGTCTCCAACAAGGACGGGCAGGCGGTCGCCACCGGCGCCGAGGTCCTGGACCGTCTGGTCGGCCAGGTCGCCAACCCGGTCCGCTGGGACCTGTGCATGGAGACGTTCAAGCAACTCGGCGTGACCGCGATCGTCGAGGTCTCCCCCGGCGGCACGCTGGTCGGCCTCGCCAAGCGCGCCCTGCCCGGTGTGAAGACGCTGGCGCTGAAGACCCCCGACGACCTCGACGCCGCTCGTGCGCTCATCGCCGAGCACGGCGTCGCCTAAGGAGCCCTGATGGCGAAGATCAAGCCCAGCAAGGGCGCCCCGTACGCGCGCATCCTCGGCGTCGGAGGCTACCGGCCCACCCGGATCGTCCCCAACGAGGTCATCCTGGAGACGATCGACTCCTCCGACGAATGGATCCGCTCGCGCTCCGGCATCGAGACCCGGCACTGGGCGAACGACGAGGAGACCGTCGCCGCCATGTCGGTCGAGGCGTCCGGCAAGGCGATCGCCGACGCCGGGATCACCGCCGAGCAGGTCGGCGCCGTGGTCGTCTCGACCGTCTCGCACTTCAAGCAGACCCCGGCCGTCGCGACCGAGATCGCCGACAAGCTGGGCACGAACAAGGCCGCCGCCTTCGACATCTCGGCCGGCTGCGCCGGCTTCGGCTACGGCCTGACCCTCGCCAAGGGCATGGTCGTGGAGGGGTCCGCCGAGTACGTGCTCGTCATCGGCGTCGAGCGGCTGTCCGACCTGACCGACCTGGAGGACCGCGCGACGGCCTTCCTGTTCGGCGACGGCGCGGGCGCGGTCGTGGTCGGCCCGTCCACCGAGCCGGCGATCGGCCCGACGGTCTGGGGCTCCGAGGGCGACAAGTCGGACACGATCAAGCAGACCGTGCCGTGGACGGACTACCGCGACGGCGAGGTCGCGAAGTTCCCCGCGATCACGCAGGAGGGCCAGGCGGTCTTCCGCTGGGCGGTGTTCGAGATGGCGAAGGTCGCCAAGGAGGCTCTGGACGCCGCCGGCATCACCGCCGACGAACTGGACGTCTTCATCCCGCACCAGGCCAACGAGCGGATCATCGACTCGATGGTGAAGACTCTCAAGCTGCCGGAGTCCGTCACGGTCGCCCGTGACGTGCGCACCACCGGCAACACCTCGGCCGCCTCGATCCCGCTCGCGATGGAGCGGCTTCTGGCGACCGGCGAGGCAAAGAGCGGCGACACCGCGCTCGTCATCGGATTCGGGGCGGGTCTCGTCTACGCCGCCACTGTCGTTACCCTCCCCTAGGCACTCCGTGCCGGATCACCTGGTCCGGTGCGGGAAGCACCACTGCCACACCCTCTGGATATCTACGAAGGAGCGCCCACATGGCCGCCACTCAGGAAGAGATCGTCGCCGGTCTCGCCGACATCGTGAACGAGATCGCCGGCATCCCGGTTGAGGACGTCCAGCTGGACAAGTCCTTCACCGACGACCTGGACGTCGACTCGCTGTCCATGGTCGAGGTCGTCGTCGCCGCCGAAGAGCGCTTCGACGTCAAGATCCCGGACGAGGACGTCAAGAACCTCAAGACCGTCGGTGACGCGACGAACTACATCCTCAAGCACCAGGCCTGATCAGCCGATCCCTGGGCTGACTGCCCCGCCACCCGGCGGTGGCGCCGCTGAATCCTCGCAACGTTGGAGAAAGAATCCGTGAGCCCGACCAATCACACCGTGGTCGTCACCGGTATCGGCGCAACCACACCGCTGGGTGGCGACGCAGCCTCTACCTGGGAGGGTCTCGTCGCCGGCAAGTCCGGTGTCAAGGCCCTGGAGCAGGACTGGGCGGCCGAGCAGGCCGTCCGTATCGCGGCCCCGGTCGCGGTGGAGCCTCTTGAGGTGATCCCGCGGCCGCAGGCCCGAAAGCTGGACCGTTCGGCGCAGTTCGCGCTGATCGCGGCCCAGGAAGCCTGGAAGGACGCCGGTTTCTCCGGCAAGGCCGGCGAGGCGGGCAGCGACGGCAAGGTCGACCCCGACCGGCTCGGCACGGTCATCGCCTCCGGCATCGGCGGCGTGACCACCCTCCTCGACCAGTACGACGTGCTGAAGGAGAAGGGCGTCCGCCGCGTCTCCCCGCACACCGTGCCCATGCTGATGCCGAACAGCCCCTCCGCCAACGTGGGTCTGCTCGTGGGCGCCCGCGCGGGCGTGCACACGCCGGTCTCGGCGTGCGCGTCGGGCGCGGAGGCCATCGGCTACGGCATCGAGATGATCCGTACGGGCCGTGCCGACGTCGTCGTCGCCGGCGGCACGGAGGCGGCGATCCACCCGCTGCCCATCGCCGCGTTCGGCAACATGATGGCGATGTCCAAGAACAACGACGACCCGCAGGGCGCCTCGCGTCCCTACGACGTCGCGCGTGACGGCTTCGTCATGGGCGAGGGCGCCGGTGTCATCGTCCTGGAGTCCGCCGAGCACGCCGCCAAGCGCGGGGCGCGGGTGTACGCCGAGGCGGTCGGCCAGGGCATCTCCTCCGACGCCCACGACATCGTGCAGCCCGAGCCCGAGGGCCGCGGCATCTCGCACGCGCTGCAGAACCTGCTGGACAACACCGACCTGGACCCGGCGGAGATCGTGCACGTCAACGCGCACGCCACCTCGACGCCGGCCGGTGACGTGGCCGAACTGAAGGCGCTGCGCAAGGTGTTCGGCGACGACGCCGACCACATGGCGGTGTCCGCGACCAAGTCGATGACCGGTCACCTGCTGGGCGGCGCGGGCGGTGTCGAGTCCGTCGCGACGGTGCTCGCGCTGTACCACCGGGTCGCTCCGCCGACCATCAACGTCGAGAACCTCGACCCCGACGCCGAGGCGAACGCGGACATCGTGCGGGGCGAGGCGCGCAAGCTGCCCGTCGAGGGCCGTATCGCCGCCCTGAACGACTCGTTCGGGTTCGGCGGGCACAACGTGGTCCTGGCGTTCCGCACAGTCTGAGAACCGCTTGTACATGACCGAAGGGCCCCCACCGGCCGGTGGGGGCCCTTCGCGTGTCCGGAAACTCAGACCACCTGGTGCAGCCAGCGCACCGGAGCTCCCTCACCCGCGTAGCGGAACGGCTCCAGTTCGTCGTCCCACGGCTTGCCCAGGAGCTTGGAGAGTTCGGACTCCAGGTCCGTCTCGCCGCGTCGGCTGCGCAGGAGGGCCGCGCGCAGCCGGTCCTCCGGGATCAGGATGTCGCCGTGGATGCCGGTGACGGCGTGGAAGATGCCGAGGTCGGGGGTGCAGCTGTAGCGCTCGCCCTCGGCGGTGGCGCAGGGCTCGGCGGTGACCTCGAAGCGCAGCAGGTGCCAGCCTCTCAGCGCCGACGCCAGCTTGGACGCCGTGCCGGCCTCGCCCTTCCAGGAGAACTCCGAGCGCCAGGTGCCGGGCGCGGCGGGCTGCCGGATCCAGTCGAGGCTGACGCGCGTGCCGAGCACCCCGGCCACAGCCCACTCGACGTGCGGGCACAGCGCGCGCGGCGCGGAGTGCACGTACAGAACTCCACGTGTCGTCACCGGGACCTCCGGGCAGAGCGGGACAGTCTTGCAGGCTGGCATGGCGGCGGTGGCGGGCAGCCGCGTTGATGGCGAGGCTACCCTGCGGCGGCGCAAGGAGTGTGACGTACCGTCGGTCCCAGTGCCCCGAAACCTCCGCCATTCACTCGGCAGGACGCCTGTGCGGGCTGGATGCGTTCCATCTTGTGGGTGTGATTCGCCGGGAACTCCCGCGCGTTGTCATAGGGGGGCGTTGTTCGAGGAGCGAGGGGAACACCAGCGGATGCGGAAGCGAAACCGGCACGCGCGGGCCGTGCTCGCGGGCACGACGGCGGCCGTGTTGGGCCTGGCCGGGTGTGACGCGGCGGGGGGCGGAGACGGCCCGGCGGCCTCGGGCACGCAGGGGCGGCAGGCGAAGCCGTCTCCTTCGCCGACCCCGGTGTGGGACTCCAGCCCGGACTCGGTCTCGGCGGTGGGCGACTCCGTCACGCGCGGCTTCGACGCGTGTACGGTCCTCGCGGACTGCCCCGAGGTGTCCTGGGCGACCGGCAGCAGCACCGAGGTGAACAGTCTCGCCGTGCGGCTGCTGGGCGCGGCGAAGGCGGCCACGCACAGCTGGAACCACGCGTCGACCGGGGCGCGGATGGCGGACCTGCCGGCCCAGATGGCACAGGCGGCGGCAGACCGGCCGCAGTTGGTGACCGTGATGGCGGGCGCGAACGACGCCTGCCGGGACTCGACGGCGGCGATGACGTCGGTGGCCGACTTCCGTGCGCAGTTCGAGGACGCGATGAGCACGCTGCGCCGCGCGCTGCCGAAGACTCAGGTGTACGTGGCGAGCGTGCCGAACCTGAAGCGGCTGTGGTCGCAGGGGCGGACGAACGCGCTGGGCAAGCAGGTGTGGAAGCTGGGCATATGCCCGTCGATGCTGGGCGACGCGGACGCGCTGGACTCGGCGGCGACCCTGCGGCGGGAGACCGTGCAGAAGCGGGTGGAGGACTACAACTCGGTGCTGGAGGAGGTCTGCGCGAAGGACGTGCGGTGCCGGTTCGACGGCGGCGCCGTCTACGACTTCCGGTTCGGCACCGATCAGTTGAGCCACTGGGACTGGTTCCACCCGAGCAAGGACGGGCAGGCGCGGCTCGCGGAGATCGCCTACAGCAAAGTGACCGCGAAGTGACCGCGAAGGCTTCGTGCCGGGGGGACGAAGGTCTCGTGACTTAGGGTTTCGCTCATGAGCGAACACTTCGGAACACTTTCCGACGGCACCCCGGTGCACCGCTGGACCCTGGAGCGGGCGGGCACGCGGGCGCGGGTCCTGTCGTACGGCGGGATCGTGCAGTCCGTGGACGTGCCGGACCGGGACGGCCGGCCGGCGAACGTGGTGCTGGGCTTCGCGGACCTGGACGGTTATCTCGCGCACCCCGAGCCCTACCTCGGCGCGCTGGTCGGGCGGTACGCCAACCGGATCGCGCACGCCCGCTTCCCGCTGGACGGGGTGACGTACGCGTTGGAGCCCAACAACGCGCCCAACTCCCTGCACGGCGGCGGACGCGGCTTCGACAAGCGGGTGTGGGACGTGCGGCCGGTGGAGCACGGGCTGCGGCTGAGCCGGGTCAGCGCGCACGGCGAGGAGGGTTTCCCCGGCCGTCTGGAGGTCTCGGCGACGTACACGCTCGACGCGTCGGGTGCGCTGCGGTTCGTGTACGAGGCGGTCACGGACGCGCCGACGGTGGTGAACCTGACCAACCACAGCTACTTCAACCTCGGCGGCCCGGGCAGCGGGGACGCCACCGGCCACGAACTGCGGCTGGCCGCCGCCCGGTACACGCCGGTCGACGCCGACCTCATCCCGACCGGGGAGTTCGCGGAGGTCGCGGGCACCCCCTACGACTTCCGCGAGGCCCGCAAGACCGGGTACGGCTACGACCACAACTTCGTGCTCGACAAGGGCCGCACCGACACGCCCGAGGAGGTGGCCGAGCTGCACGATCCGGCGACCGGGCGGGTGCTGACGGTGTCGACGACCGAGCCGGGGCTCCAGGTGTACACCGCGGACCACCTGGGCGAGCCGTTCGTGCCCTGCGAGGGCGTCGCGCTGGAGACCCAGCACTTCCCCGACTCGCCGAACCGGCCGGAGTTCCCGAGCACGGTGCTGCGGCCGGGGCACGTGTACCGGTCGGAGACGGTGTACGGCTTCTCGGTCCGATAGGGAGCCGGAGAGCGAAGAGGGATCCGCGCGCGGGGCCCGGTAAGGACGTTGCCCCGGTCCAGGGGTCAGGTCCCGGACCGGGGCTGTTCGTGGGGCGTCGGGCGCCTGATCACACGTTAATCGTCGCGGTGATCCTGCGGTCCGCGATCGAGCGGCCCACCTGGATCTCGTACGAACCCTTCACAAAGGACCACCGGTGGTCCGCCTCGTCCCACACCTCGAAGGCGCGGTCGCGGATGTCCACGGTGACCTCGGTGCTCTCCCCCGGGTCCGCCTCCACGGTGGCGAAGCCGGCCAGCCAGCGGTGCGGGCGGTCGGGCGCCGGGGCCGTCCCGGTGGGCGCGAGATAGACCTGCACGACCTCCCGGCCGGGCCGCTCCCCGTTGTTGCGGACGCGCACCTTGACCGTGGAGCCCGCGATGTCGACCGACTCGTACGTCCAGTCGGTGTAGCCGAGACCGTGGCCGAAGGGGTAGGCCGGGGTGCGGTTCTCCTTCTCCCAGGCGCGGTAGCCGATGAAGACGCTCTCGGTGTACGGGAGTTCGCCGACGACCGGGGTGACCTGGGTGACGGGGGCGTCGGTGAGGGAGCCCCAGGTGGTGGGGAGCCGACCGCCGGGTTCGTGGGCGCCGGTCAGGACGTCCGCCAGCGCCGCACCGCCCTCCTGGCCGGGGAACCAGGTGAGCAGGACGGCCGCGACGTCCCCGCGCCAGGGCAGCTCCACCGGGGAGCCGGCGTTGACGACCACGACGGTGTTCGGGTTGGCGGCGGCGACGGCGCGGACGAGGTCGTCCTGCCGGCCGGGGAGGCGGAGGTCCGCCCGGTCGAAGCCCTCGGACTCGACGCGGTCGGTGGTGGCGACCACGACGACGGCCGTGTCGGCGGCGCGGGCGGCCTCGACGGCCTCGGCGATCAGCTCGTCGGCGTCCCGCTGTGGCCCCTGGTGGGCGAGCGCAAAGGCGACGACCGTGAAGGGGATGTCCTCGGGGAGGGCGAAGACGTGGGTGAGGGAGACCTCGACGGGTTCGCCGGCGGTCAGCTGGGCCTCGGCGCGGGGCACCGGGGAGCCGAAGAACGCCTCGAAGGGGTCGCTGTCGTCGGCGGGCAGCTGGACGTCGTCGTAGTACGTCGTCCCGGCGACGGTGAGCCGGAACGCGCCGGTGCCCTTGACGCCGAAGGTGTGCGGGCCGGTCTCGCGCGGGGTGAAGGCGCCGGTCAGCTCGACGGTGTGGAGGCGGTCGTGGGTGACTCCCTCGGGGAGGTCCGAGCCCATCCACTGGATCTGGCCATGGGGCGCGGAACCGGTTCCCAGGACGTTTCCGTCCGCGTCCCGGCAGACGGCCCGCAGCTCGAAGCCCTTGTCGGCGACCGCGAGTTCCGTGGTGGGGTCGGCGCCGACGGCGTAGGTGAGGGTGCCTTCGGGGAGGGCGGCGGTGAGGCCGTCGAGCGGGGAGATTGTGCGGGCCGGGAAGACGGTGGCGGAGCCGCCGCCGAGGACCCGGGCGTCGCGGGCGGCCGCGCCGACGAGGGCGACGGTGCCGGGCCTGAGCGGGAGCGCCTCGTTCTCGTTGCGGACCAGGACGAAGGAGCGGCGGGCCAGTTCGCGGGCCAGGGCCTCGCCGTCGACCGGGGCGGGCGGCTCGGTGACGGCCGGTTCGACGTCCGCGAGGGCGCCGACGCGGGCGGCCAGCCGCAGGACGCGGCGTACGGCCTCGTCGACCTCGGACTCCTCGACGTCGCCGTCGCGTACGGCCTGGGCGAGGGCCGGGCCGTAGACGGTCCGCGGGCCCGGCATGGCGACGTCGAGGCCACCCTTCAGCGCGCCGACGGTGTCGCGGGCGGCCATCCAGTCGGAGACGTTGAAGCCGTCGAAGCCCCATTCCTCGCGCAGGACCTCGTTCACGAGGTGGTGGTGCTCGGTCATCGTCGTGCCGTTGACCGTGTTGTAGGCGGTCATGATGCCCCAGGGGCGGGCGTTCTCGACGATGGCCTCGAAGGGGGCGAGGTACAGCTCGCGCAGGGCGCGTTCGCCGACCAGGTTGTTCACGGTGAAGCGGTCGGTCTCGGCGTCGTTGGCGACGAAGTGCTTGACGGTGGTGCCGACGCCGCCCTCCTGCACGCCCGTTATGTAACCGGTTCCGATGCGGCCCGTCAGGTACGGGTCCTCGCTGTAGGCCTCGAAGTGCCGGCCGCCGAGCGGGGAGCGGTGCAGGTTGACCGTGGGGGCGAGCAGGACGTGGACGCCCTTGCGGCGGGCCTCCTGGGCGAGGAGGGTGCCGGCGCGGCGGGCGAGCGCCGGGTCCCAGGTGGCGGCGAGGGCGGTCGGGGAGGGCAGGGCGACGGACGGGTCGTCGGCGGTCCAGCGCACCCCCCGGACGCCTATGGGGCCGTCGGACATGACGAGGGACTTCAGGCCGATCTCCGGCAGGGCGGGCAGCGACCACATGTCCTGGCCGGCCAGCAGCCGGGTCTTGGCGTCCAGGTCGAGCGTGCCGAGGGCCGCCTCGACGGCCGCTTCGGTTTCCGGCCCGGTTCCCGCCATGGCGTGCCTCCTCGTTGAGCGCAGTTGTCCGTGTCCTTGCGTGCCTTCATCGTGCACGAGTCACCTGTAGAGCGGTAGGTTTCGTTATTCCGTCGTTATACATCGGGGCGGGATGCCGTACCGTGACGGCATGAGCGCCAGAACGACGAGGAGCGCGGAGCGGCGGGCCGAGATCATCCGGGCGGCCCTGGAAGTGATCGCCGAGCGCGGTTACCGGGGAGCGAGCCTGGCGGCGGTGGCCGAGCGGGTCGGGCTGACCCAGCAGGGGCTGCTGCACCACTTCCCGACCAAGGACGCGCTGCTGGTGGCGGTGCTCCAGGAACGCGACCAGTGGGACGCGGTGCCGGACACCCAGTGGCGGATGGACCTGCTGGTCTCGCTGGTCGAGTACAACGCGATGCGGCCCGGCATCATCCAGACCTTCTCGGCACTGCTCGGCGAGAGCGTCACGGAGGGACATCCGGCGCGGGAGTACTTCACCGAGCGGTACCGGCAGGGGCGGGAGAACATGACGGCGGTGCTGCGCGCCGAGTACGGGGAGCGACTGCCGAACGGGCTGACGCCCGAGCGGACGGCCCCCCTCCTCATCGCGGTGATGGACGGCCTGCAGTACCAGTGGCTGCTGGACCCGGAGGCGGTGGACATGCCGGGCGCGTTCCGGGACTTCCTGCGGCTGCTGGGCGAGGAGCTGGACTGACACCGGGCAGCGGTGGGCCTGGGTACGCGTACTCAGGCGCCCGCCCCGGCCTTGGGGCGAGGATGAGCCTGTGAAGGGGAGAAACGTCATCACGGCCATCGCCCTGCTGCCCGTCAACGCCCTGGTCGTGGGTTACGGATGGCTGGCGGCCGGCATGACCGGATGGGCGGCGGATTACGACGACGAGCCGGCCGAGCCGCCACTGGCCGAACTGGGCACGGCCTGCGGGCTGGTGGTGGCCATCGGCGTCGTGCTGTGGCTCGCCCGGCTGCGCGGAGCCGCGGTCTTCCAGGTGGTTCCGGCGCTTCTGCTCGCCGTGCTGATGCTGCCCGCCTGAGCCCCCGCGCGGGCCACGCACCGGCCACACGCCATGGCGTGGACCACTTCCGTCACGCGATACTGCCGCCGTTCGGCACGACACTCCACGCTCCCCCACGGCGACGGAAGGACCTGAACTCCCTTGAGTTCCCAACGCGTTCGGATCGGCATCCTCGGACTGACCCTGCTGGCGGGCCTCGCGGCCCCCACGGTCCCGGCGGCGGCCGAGACCGCCCCCTCGCCCACGGTGGAGGAACAGCGGCTGGACCAGGCCGCGCCCCGGGAGATCCTCGAGCGCTCCGGATTCGACGCCGTGGCACCCGGGTTCACCCATGCGCTCGGCGCCGCGCACTCCTACGCCGAGGCCCGCCGGGTCGTCGCACGCCAGGGATCGGCGCTGTGGCGGCGGGCCGTCGACCGGGTGCAGGGGCGGGGGCCGGCCGGCGGAGACCTCAGCCGGGACGACGACCGGCCGCTGTACTGGGCGCGGCTCGGGATGACGCGGGAAGTACGCACCTGGGAGCCGGAGTTCGGGCTGACGGCGGCCCAACGCACTTCGTTGCTCGACCGGTTGGAGCAGACCTCGCGCGGCCAGAGCGACATCCGCTACCCGCGGCACACCAAAGGGCCCAAGCGCGTGCTGGTCACCGGCTTCGACCCGTTCACCCTGGACCGGGACATCCGCATCTCCAACCCCTCGGGGGCTGCCGCTCTCGCCCTCGACGGCACGGTGATCCGGACCGCGGACGGGCCCGCACGGGTGGAGACCGCCGTGTTCCCGGTGCGCTGGCAGGACTTCGCGGACAGCACCGTGGAGCGCGCCCTGCGGCCGCATCTGCCGCAGGTCGACCTGTTCACGACCGTCAGCCAGGGCCGCGTCGGCCGCTTCGACGTGGAGCGCACCAACGGGGCCTGGCGCGGCGGCTTCCCCGACAACGAGAGCATCGGCCGGACGGAGACGATCCCGGTCGCCGACCCCGCCTCGCAGCCGCAGTGGACGACCACGACCCTGCCGTACGCCGCGATCGTGGCCGCGGACACCGGCCGGTTCCCGGTCTACGACAACACGAGCGTCACCGAGATCCCGGCGGGAACCACCGACCCCGTCGTCCGGCCGGACGGACCGACGGCGGGGTCGACCGCGCGGGCCGGGGGCGGCGGGAACTACCTCTCCAACGAGATCGCCTACCGGGCCACCCTGCTGCGCGACCGGCTGGGGCTGCACGACCGGCTGCCGGGCGGGCATGTGCACACGCCGGTGCTGCAGTTCGCGGCCGGCAACACCGATCCGGCGACCGGGACCGTGACCGATCCGGAGTTCGTGCGCAACCGGCTGGACATCGTCGCCCAGGTGCGGACGATCCTGACGGTGGCGGTCAGTGCGACGGAGCGAGCGCGAGGCTGACGCCCAGGCCCGCCAGGACCGAGCCGATGACCTTGTCGAGGACCTTCTGGCCCCGCAGCATCAGCGTGCGCATGCGGTCGTGGGAGAAGAAGACGGCGACCACGCCGAACCACAGCAGGTGCGCCAGCGACATGAACAGCCCGTAGCCGGCCTGCTGGTAGAGCGCCGTGCCGGGGCTGACGACCTGGGAGAACGTCGAGACGACGAAGAGGGTCGTCTTCGGGTTGAGGACGTTGGTGAGGAAACCGGTCCGCAGGGCGGCGAGCGGGGTCAGTTCGGTCTTGCCGGTCAGGTCGATCTCGACCTCGCCGCGGGTGCGGAAGGTGCGGACGCCGATGTGGACGAGGTAGGCCGCGCCGACCAGCTTGATGATCGTGAAGAGGAAGGTCGAGGACGCGATCAGCAGGCCCACGCCGAGCATCGTGTACGTGACGTGGACGAGGACGCCCGCGGCGACCCCGGTGGCCGCGAACAGCCCGTACGGCGGCCGTAGAGACAGCTGTTGCGGACGATCATCGCGAAGTCTGCGCCGGGGGCGACGACGGCCAGCACGGTGATGAGGGCGACGACGAGTATCTCGGTCATGACGTGGCGTTCTCCTCCTCGGCTACGCCGGCCCCGTCGTCGACGTCGTCGTCGCCGTCGCCGTCGGCCTCGGAGGTCTCCTCGCCCAGCAGCTCACGGGCCAGCAGCGTGGCGCCCGCGACCGCGCCCGGCATCAGGAACACCGCGACGAAGGGGACCAGGAAGGCCAGGCCCAGGGAGGTGCCGAAGCCCCAGACCAGGGTCTTGCGGGAGCGGAGCAGGGTGAGACGGGCGCGCAGGTCGACGTTCCGGCGCTGGAGGGCGACGGCGGTGAGTTCCTCGGTGAGGAAGAAGCCGGTGACGAAGAAGCCGATCACCGGGACGACCGTCTGCCCGGCGACCGGGACGAACCCGAGGGCGAACAGCAGCACACCCCACAGCAGCGCGCGGAGCAGGATGCGGAGGCTGTCGCGGGCGGAGACCCACAGTTCGCGCCAGAGCGGCAGCCCGGACTCGGGGGCCGTGCCGTCGGGCGAGACGTCCCGGTCGACCTTCTCGGAGAGGTTCTCGTAGAAGGGCTGGCCGACGAGGAGGGTGACGGCGGTGAAGGTGAGGACGCAGAGGAGGAGGCCGAGGGCGAACAGCACGACGGTGAGGAAGCCGCGGAAGAGGCCCTGCCAGGGGCTGGACCAGTCGTCGGCGAACGGCGTCGCCCATCCCACGAAGTCCTGGCCCCACACCGCGAGCGCCACCAGCGCCGCCGCGTAGAGGACGAGCGTGATCAGGCCGGGGACGAGCCCGAACCCGTACTGCCTGCCGTGCCGGGCCACCCAGCGTTGGCCCTTCAGGAGGTACTTGAACCCCACCCCAAGATCGCGCATGGCCGGAACTTTACCCCGGGGCCGCCACGCCCGGACCCTGCCGTGGGCCCTCGACCCGCCTCGCCCTCAAACGCCGGACAGGCCACGAGACTTGCGGGCCCTCCTAGGCCATCCGAGGTATCGGTGACACCAACGCCCTCTTGTTGCGGTTGAGTCGAACAGGTACACCTCGCCGTACCGATCTCCGGAAGCAACGATCTCGGCAAGTCCAGAGGAGGTACACGTGCGCACCACGAGCACCTACCCTGCCCGACCTGTTCTGATCACCGCCCTCGCCCTCACCGCGACGGGCTCACTCCTGCTCACCCCCCACCCCGCAGGCGCCGATCCGAAACCCGCCACCCGCGAGGGTTCCGCCCTCGACCGCACGGCCGCCGGAGCCCCAAGGAGCGCGGCCCTGCGCGCCCTGGCCGCACCGGCCACCCCTGCGGCGGAGCAGACCGGCGCCACCCGCGGCTACCCCCGCAGACAGATCCTCTCCCCCGATCCCGAGAACCCCGCCGACAAGTCCCTCAAGCTCGGCCTCACCCCGTACCACGCCATCGCCCCGAAGCTCAACGCCCTCCAGGCCCTCGGCGATCGGGTGAGCGTCGAGGTGACGGGCCGTTCGGCGGGCGGGCACCGCCTCTACCTGGTCACCGTCACCGCCCCGGAGACGGCCCGTCAGGCGCGGGCCCAGGCACGGATGCGCGAACTGATCGAGAACGCGCCCGCCACGGCGGCCAGGAGCCCGGAGATCAAGGCCGGTTACAAGACGCCGGTGTTCTTCAACAACAACATCCACGGCAACGAGTGGGAGGGCACCGACGCGTCCCTCGCCCTGGTCGAGCGGCTGGCCACCGCGAACGACACGAGGACGAAGGACCTCCTCGCGCACAGCCGCCTCTACTTCAACATCACCGCCAACCCGGACGGCCGGATCGCCGGAACCCGCGCGAACGCAAACGGCTTCGACCTCAACCGGGACTTCGTCACCGCCTCGCAGCCCGAGGCGCGCGCGATGCGGCGGATCGAGATCGACAAGCAGCCGGCCGTCATGCTGGACCTGCACGGCTACGTCAACGGCACCCTCATCGAGCCGACCACACCGCCGCACGGCGAGAACTACGAGTACGACCTGTTCCTGAAGAACACCTACGCCAACGCCCTCGGCATGGAGTCCGCCGTCAACGGCCTCGGCTACACGCCCGCCAAGGACGGCGTGCAGCCCGCCCAGATCCCCTTCCGGGACCAGGCGGAGGGCTGGGACGACTGGCCCCCGATCTTCACCCCGCAGTACGCGGCCTTCCACGGCACGGTCGCCGCGCACACGGTGGAGATCCCGATGGTCGTCAACAACACCGCCTATGACACCCTGCCGATCGCGGAGTTGCGCCGCCGGTCCGCCGTCAACGTCCACGTCGCCGGGGCGGCCCTGGGCGCCACCCTGGACTTCGTGCGGACCCGGCGCGCCTCGCTGATCGCCGACCAGATCGAGGTCTTCCGGCGCGGGGCCGCGGGTGCGGCGCAGGTGCCGGTGTCGGCGGAGACCGTCCCCGGGGTGCCGGGCATCGGGCCGGAGGACGTCTACACGACGGCCTTCCCGCGCGCCTACGTCCTGCCGGCCGGGACGACGTCCGCCCCCGGAGCCACGGCCACGGCCCGTCTCGTCGACCATCTCCTCGCCAACGACGTCCGTGTCACCCGCGCCGCGCACGCCTTCCGGCTCGGCGGTCGGGCGTATCCGAAGGGCTCGTACGTCGTCGACATGCACCAGCCCAAGCGGGGGCTGGCGAACGTGCTGCTCGCCGACGGGCGGGACATCAGCGACAAGGTGTCGGTGATGTACGACATCTCGGGCTGGAGTCTGGGGCGGCTGTGGGGGGCGGAGGTGGTGCCGGTGACGGGCGGCGGCCTGTCCGGGCTCGCCCTGCGCCCGGTCTCCTCCGCCGCCCCCGTCGGCACGGTCGCCCCGCGCGGTGACCTGCGACTGCGACTGGACGACCCGAACGCGGTCGCCGCCCTCAACTCCCTTCTCAGGCAAGGTGTTTCGATACGACGGGCCGCGGACGGAAGTGTCGTCGTCCCGGCGTCGGCGCGCGGGCGGGCGGTCGCGGCGGCACGGTCGTACGACGTCTCCTTCACCTCCGTGAAACCCAGCGCCACGACCACCGCCCTGCGCCCCGTGCGGGTCGCCGCCGCCGTCACCCCGGGTGAGCTGTTCGCGCTGCGGGAGATGGGCTTCGACGTCACGCCGGTCTCCACGACCGTCCTGAACGCGGGCTTCGACTGGTCGTCGGTGGACGTGCTGTTCGTGTCGGCCGGGCTCGACCGGGCCGCCCTCGACGAGTCCGCGCGCACCGCCCTCGACGCCTTCCTCGCCGGTCACGGTCTGGTCGGGCGGGGTGCCGCCGGGGCCGCGGTCGGCACCGGTGCCGGACTGCTGGACGTGACGGCCGTCGCGGGCAACGGGGACGCCAACGGCGTGGTGCGGGTGGTGAACTCGGGCGGCCGGGTCACGGCCGGCGCCCCCGACCACTCGTTCGTCTACGCGCCGGTCTGGTTCACCGGTCTCGGGCCCGGTGTGCGCGTCGAGCAGTCGTACGCCGCCGGGAACCCGCTCGTCTCCGGGCACTGGCGGCCCCTGGCCGACGGCTCGGGCGGGCCCGCCGCCGCGGCCGGGCAGCCTGCCGTCGTGAGCGGGCCGCACGCTGTCCTGTTCGGCACGGAGCCCCTCTTCCGGGACCACCCGAAGGGGGAGTTCCCCCAGGTCGCACAGGCATTGATCACCATGGCACAGGCACAGGCACAGGAACAGGCACAGGCACGGGCAAGCAGCGGGCCGGTTGAGGAGAGCGGATGACTCGGTTGCATCGGACGGCGAAGGAGATCCACGGCACCGTCGCCGACGGTTTTGAGGCCGTGCGGGAGGAGTTCGCCGCATTCGTGGCGGAGGAACAGCCCGACTACGAAGGCCAGTTGTGCGCGTATGTGCACGGCAGGCGGGTCGTCGACCTGTGGGTGCCCGAGGACGGCGCCGGTCCCGAATCCCTCTACGGCGTCTACTCGTCGACCAAGGGCGCCGCGCATCTGGTGGTCGCGCTCCTGGTGCAGGAGGGCACCCTGGAGCTGGACCGCAAAGTCACCTACTACTGGCCGGAGTTCGCCGCCGAGGGCAAGGGCGCGCTGACCCTGCGCGAGCTGGTCGCGCACCGGGCCGGGGTGATCGGCACCGACGGCGGGTTCTCCCCGCAGGAGCTGGCCGACGACCGGCAGATCGCCGAACGCCTTGCCGACCAGCGCCCGTTCTGGCGTCCGGGCACCGCCTTCGGCTACCACGGGCTGGTCATCGGGGCGCTCACGGGCGAGGTCGTGCGGCGTGCCACGGGCCGTACGCTCCAGGAGGTGTACGAGGAACGGGTGCGCGTCCCGTACGGGCTGGACTTCTTCCTCGGGCTGCCCGCGGCGCACGAGCCGCGCTTCCGCACCGCGCAGCCGATGGCGCCGACCGCCGAGCAGCGGGCACTGCTGGACTCCCTGCCCAGCGGGCCGCACACCCTCGCCGCCATCGCCTTCAACCGCCACGCCGCCGAGCCGACCGACCTGGAACTCCTGCCGAACGACCCCCTGATCCGAGCCAAGGGGCCGGCCTCGGTGGGCGGGGTCGCCTCGGCGCGCGGGCTGGCCGGGCTGTACGCGGCGGCGATCAGCGAGGTCGACGGGAAGGCGCCGCTGCTGAAGGAGGACACGGCGGCGGAGTGCGGGCAGCTGCACTCGGTGGGCTACGACGTGGTGGCGCGCACGCACAAGTCCTTCGGGCTGGGCTTCCAGGCCACCGCGGACGCCTGGCACCCGTTCCTGGGCGCCGGGGCGTTCGGGCACGCCGGGGCGGGCGGCTGCCAGGCGTTCGCGGACCCGCGCAGCGGGCTCGCCTACGGCTACACACGGCGCCGGTTCGCCTTCCCGGGCGGGGCGGCGCCGGAGAACGACCGGCTGGCGTCAGCCGTCCACCGGGCGGCGCTGGCGCACTGAGGGCTCCCTGAGATACGGGCGAAGGCCGCACCCCACGTCCGGGGGTGCGGCCTTCGTCGTGTACGGCTCGGGCGCGGCTCGAGTGCGGGCGACCGCGGGAAGACCGCGGGAAGACCGTCAGAGCTTGACGATCATCTTTCCGGTGTTGTCGCCGCGCAGGACCCCGAGGAACGCCTCCAGGTTGTTCTCGATGCCCTCGACGACCGTCTCGCGGTACTTGAGTTCGCCGGAGCGGACCCAGGCGCCGACCTCCTGGACGAACTGCGGCTGGAGGTCGTAGTGGTCGTTGACGAGGAGGCCCTCGATGCGGCCACGGGTCGCGATGATGCGGGCGAGGTTCTTCGGGCCGGGGGCGGGCTCGGTGTTGTTGTAGACGGAGATCATGCCGCAGATCGCGATGCGGCCGTGCAGGTTGAGGGAGCCTATGGCGGCCTCGAGGTGGTCGCCGCCGACGTTGTCGAAGTAGACGTCGACGCCGTCGGGGGCGGCGGCGCGCAGCTGCTCGGCCACGGGGCCGTTCTTGTAGTTGAAGGCCGCGTCGAAGCCGTACTCCTCGACGAGGAGCTTGACCTTGTCGTCGGAGCCGGCCGAGCCGATGACCCGGGAGGCGCCCTTGAGCTTGGCTATCTGACCGACCTGGCTGCCGACGGCGCCGGCCGCGCCCGACACGAAGACGGAGTCGCCCTCCTTGAAGGAGGCGGTGCGCAGAAGACCGGCGTAGGCGGTGAGGCCCGTCATGCCGAGGACGCCGAGGTAGGCGGAGAGGGGCGCGGCCTCGGGGTCGACCTTGACGGCCTGCTTGGCGTCGAAGGTGGCGTACTCGCGCCAGCCGCCGAAGTGCAGGACGTGGTCACCGGCGGCGATGCCCTCGGCGTTCGAGGCGACGACCTCGCCGACCGCCCCGCCCTGCATGGCCTTGCCCAGCTCGAAGGGGGCGACGTACGACTTGGCGCTGCTCATGCGGCCGCGCATGTACGGGTCGACGGAGACGTACGCGTTGCGCACCAGCACCTCGCCCGGGCCGGGCTGCCGGACGTCCGCCTCGGCCAGCTCGAAGTCCTCGGGCTTCGGCCAGCCGACGGGACGGCTGAGCAGACGCCACTCGCGGCTGGTGGTGGGGAGGGCGGAGTCGGTCATGAGGGGCTGCCTTTCACATGTCGCATGCTGCAAATGTTTCACTACCTGAAACAACCATGCTCCTGAATATTTCAGGTTGTCAAGTAAACGGGGTACCCTGAGACCATGGCCTCCTCACATCCGACCTCTCCGACCACCCTGCCCGACCCTCTGACCATGGAGGTCGTCGAGCTGATCGGCGAGGTCGTGGCCCGCTTCTACGAGGACTACGAGGAAGCCGCCGCCGGCCATGCCCTCACCGGCGCGCAGGCCCGGCTGCTGAGTCTGCTCTCCCTGGAGCCGCTTCCCATGCGCAAGCTGGCGCAGAAGCTGAAGTGCGAGCCGTCCAACGTGACCGGCATCGTCGACCGGCTGGAGACCCGCGGCCTCGTCGAGCGGCGCCCCGACCCGGCCGACCGGCGCGTGAAGCTGGCGGCGGCGACGGACGAGGGCCGGCGGATCGCCAAGGGGCTGCGCGAGTCGCTGCGGTTCGCACGGGAGCCGCTGGCGGGTCTGGGGGAAGAGGAGCGGGTGCTGCTGCGGGGGATGCTCCAGCGGATGCTGGCGGCGTAGGGCGCCCGTCCCTGGGACAGGCCCCTACTCGGCCAGGCTCTGGCCGGACAGGCCCCTGGCCGAACGGTGCCCCAGCCGAACGGGTGCCTGGCCGCACGGTGCGCTGGCCGAACGGGTCCCTGGCCGGGACAGGCCCCTGGCCGGACGACGCGCTAGCCGGACAGGCCCCTGGCCGGACGGGTCCCTGGCCGGAACAGGCCCCTGGCCAACGGTGCGCCAGCCGGACGGTGCGCTGGCCGCACGGGTCCCTGGCCGGACGATGCGCTAGCCGGAACAGGCCCCTGGCCGAACGGTGTCCCAGCCGAACGGGTGCCTGGCCGCACGGGTCCCTGGCCGAACGATGCGCTGGCCGGTACAGGCCCCTGGCCAACGGTGCGCTAGCCGAACGATGAGCTGGCCGCACGGTCCCTAGCCGTACGGGTCCCTAGCCGCACGGGTCCCTGGCCGGACGGGTCCCCGGACGGGGCAGGCCCTGGCCGGACGGGGCCTAGTCGTCCGATCCCGACTGGCTGCTCCCACGGCTTCTGCGGCTCCTGGTGTCCGCCTGGCGCAGCAGTTCGCTCGCCGTCAAGGTCACGACGGACACGGCGCGTGCCCAGCGCGGAGCGTCGCCTCGCGCCGCCCACCAGACGCAGGCGCAGCCGCCGAGGACGAGCACGAGAATCCCGACCAGAACGAGCACGATCATGCCTCTCCCCCTCTCCCCCTCTTCCCTGTGTGGCCTCCGCCGTGAACTCGTACTGCAGCTCGTGGAGATGACCCGCCTTCAGCATCACGGTCACCTCGCCGGGACGGTCGTCGTCGCTGTGGACCACCCGCAGTGTACGCAGCACCGGCAGCGGCGCACCGGCATGCTGCTGGCGAGGTGGAGGGCCTGGTGCTGCGCCACGAACGCCCTGCCGCACGGCGCCCCCGGGCCGGCAGTACTGCGTGGCCCTCACCCTCGACAGCCCCCTGCTCCGCCTGGCCGTACGCGACACCGGCGACGACCACCCCGCCCCCACACCCCCGCCGGCTCCCGACGCCTGCTCGGGCCGAGGCCTCCGCCTGGCCCGGGAACCGGCGGACGACCTGGGTGTCACCGAGCACGTCATCGGCAACACGGTGTGGGTGGCCTTCAGGACGGACAGCCGACCCGCGACATCCTGAGAGGACGTCCCGGGAGGACTTCCCGGGAGGACTTCCCGGGAGAACGACGACGCCCGGCCCGCGGCCACCGGGCCGCCGACGCGGAGCGTCGACGGTGGCAGTGGCCGCGGGCCGGGCGTCGGTTCCGGCTCAGGCTTTCTTGCGGGTCGTCATGAAGCGCTGGACCAGGATGAACGCGCACAGCAGCACACCGGTGGCGATCTTCGTCCACCAGGAGCTGAGCGTGCCCTCGAACTGGATGATGCTCTTGATCAGGCCCAGGACGAGGACACCGAAGAGGGTGCCCAGGACGTACCCGGAGCCGCCCGTCAGCAGCGTGCCGCCGATGACGACCGCGGCGATCGCGTCGAGTTCCATACCGGTCGCGTGCAACGGGTCACCGGACTGGATGTACAGGGTGAAGAGCAGTCCGGCCAGCGCCGAGCAGAACCCGCTCACGGTGTACACGGCGATCTTCGTACCGCCCTGCGGGAGACCCATCAGCATGGCCGACTGCTCGTTGCCGCCGATGGCGTACACGCGGCGCCCGAAGCGGGTGTAGTGCAGGACGTAGAACGCCACGGCGAGGACGACCAGCGAGACGATCGCGCCGATCGACAGGAACCCCACCCCCAACGACGCCTGCGCCGTGGCCATGCTGCTCACCGTGGAGTCGCTGATGGAGATCGACTCCTTGCTGATGACCAGGCACAGGCCGCGGAAGAGGAACAGGCCGGCGAGGGTCACGATGAAGGGCTGGATCTCGAAGTTGTGGATCACATAGCCCATCAGGAAACCGCCGAGGGCTCCCACGGCCAGCGCCATGGGGACCACGACCACGATCGGCAGTCCCTGGCGCTCCACCAGCCAGGCCGTGAACATCGTCGTGAAGCCGATCATCGAGCCGACGGACAGGTCGATACCGCCGGACAGGATGACGAAGGTGACACCGACCGCGGCGACCAGCAGATAGCCGTTGTCGATGAACAGGTTCAGGAAGACCTGCGGTTCGGCGAACCCGTAGTACTGGTAGCGGCCCAGGCCCACGCCGTACATCACGAGGAAGAGCAGGGCCGTCACCACGACGGGCAGGCGCCGGTCGCCGACCAGACGCGCGGCCTTGGACGGGGTACGGCTGTCGGAGGCCGTGGGGCTCTGGGTGGTCGCGCTCATCACGACACCTCCATCTTGGGAGCGGCCTCGGTCGCAGCGGCGGGGTCCGCCGGGGCCGCGGTCGGCGTGGCGCTTCCCTTCGCGCCGAACCTGGCGCCGAACTTGGCACCGAAGACCTTGGCGCGGAACTTCGGGGACTGCATCAGGCATACGGCGATGACGACGACGGCCTTGAAGACCAGGTTGGTCTGGGTAGGCACGCCGATGGTGTAGATCGTGGTGGTCAGGGTCTGGATGACGAGGGCGCCGACCACCGTGCCGCCGACGGAGAACCGGCCGCCCAGGAGCGAGGTGCCGCCGATCACCACGGCGAGGATCGCGTCGAGTTCGATCCACAGGCCGGCGTTGTTGCCGTCGGCGGCCGAGGTGTTGGAGCTGATCATCAGGCCCGCGATGCCCGCGCACAGCGCGCAGAACATATAGACCATGATCTTGATGCGCCGGGACCTGATGCCGACCAGTCGGCTGGCCTCGGCGTTGCCGCCGACCGCCTCGACCAGCAGCCCCAGAGCCGTGCGGCGGGTCAGCACCACGGTGACGGCCACGACCGCGGCCACCACGAAGATCGAGAACGGCAGCGTCAGCCAGTAGCCGCCGCCGATCAGCTTGTACGGCTCGCTGTTGATGGTGATGATCTGGCCGTCGGTGATCAGCTGGGCGACACCACGCCCGGCGACCATGATGATCAGGGTGGCGATGATCGGCTGAATGCCCATCCTGGCGACCAGGAAGCCGTTCCACAGGCCGCAGACGACCGCGGCCAGCAGACCGAGGCCCATGGCGAGCAGCACTCCGGACAGGGCGCTCTGGTCGGACTGGTCGCTGATGTACGAGCAGGCCAGTGCCCCGGTGATGGCGACCACGGCGCCGACGGAGAGGTCGATGCCGCCGGTGGCGATGACCAGGGTCATGCCGACCGCCACCAGGATGAGGGGCGATCCGAACAGCACGATCGAGACGAGGCTGCCGTAGAGGTGGCCGTCCGCCATCTTGATCGAGAAGAAGTCGGGCGTGAAGGGAACGTTGACGAGCAGCAGGAGGACAAGGACCGCTACCGGCCAGAACAGGTGGTGGCGGGTCAGTGCTCGCCATCGGGAAGAGGTGGTCACTGGTGCTCTCCGCTCGCGATGGTCTCCAGGATCCGGCTCGTGGTGATCTCGGGCCCGTTGGTCATCTGCGCCACCAGCCGGCGGTCGCGCAGCACTCCGATGGTGTGACTGAGCCGGAGTACCTCCTCCAGCTCGGCCGCGATGTACAGGACGGACATGCCGTCCTCGGAGAGGGAGACGACGAGCTTCTGGATCTCCGCCTTCGCGCCGATGTCGATGCCGCGCGTCGGCTCGTCCAGGATCAGCAGCTTCGGCTGGGTGATCAGCCAGCGGGCCAGCAGCACCTTCTGCTGGTTGCCGCCGCTGAGCTGGCCGACCCTGGCCTCGGGGTTGGCGGGGCGGATGTCCAGCGCCTTGATGTACTTGGCGACGAGTTCGTCGCGCTGGGACACCGGGATGGGCCGGGTCCAGCCGCGCGAGGCCTGCAGGGCCAGGATGATGTTCTCCCGCACCGTCAGATCGGGCACCAGGCCCTCGCTCTTGCGGTTCTCGGAGCAGAACGCGACACCGGCGCCGATCGCGTCGTTCGGCGCGCTCATCGAGACCTGATGGCCGTCGATGGACACCTTGCCGCTGTCCGGCTGGTCGGCGCCGAAGAGCAGCCGGGCGAGTTCGGTCCGGCCCGATCCGAGCAGGCCGGCGAGCCCGATCACCTCGCCCTTCTTGATCTCCAGGTCGAACGGGGCGATGCCGCCGGTCCTGCCGAGGCCGTCCGCCCGGACCAGGGTCTCTCCCCCGTGGGAGTGCAACTGGTGGTCGTGGAGCTCCTCCAGCTGGCCCATGGCCTTGCCGAGCATGAGCTGGACGAGGCCCACCTGGTCGAGGTCGCTCACCATGTGCTCGCCGACGAGGGTGCCGTTGCGCAGCACCGTCATGCGGTCGCAGACCTCGTAGATCTGGTCGAGGAAGTGCGAGACGAACAGGATCGCGACGCCCTCGTCCTTCAACCGCCGCATCAGGGCGAACAGTTGGAGGACCTCGTCCCGGTCGAGGCTGGAGGTCGGCTCGTCGAGGATCAGCACCTTGGTGCCCGGCCCCTCGCCGTCGCCGGCGCCCAACGACCTGACGATCGCGACCAGTTGCTGCACGGCCAGCGGGTACGAGGAGAGGGGGGCGCTGACGTCGATGTCGAGTCCGAGCCGGTCCACCAGCTCCGCGGCCTGCCGACGCAGCTGCTTCCACTGGATGCGGCCCATGCGGGTGGGTTCACGCCCGATGAAGATGTTCTCCGCCACCGACAGGTTCGGGCAGAGGTTGACCTCCTGGTAGACCGTGCTGATGCCGGCCTGCTGGGCCTGCAGCGGGCTGGCGATCCGTACGGACCGGCCGTCCAGCGTGATCGTGCCGCCGTCCAGGGAGTAGACCCCCGTGAGCACCTTGATGAGGGTGGACTTGCCCGCCCCGTTCTCGCCCATCAGGGCGTGGATCTCGCCGGGGAAGAGCCGGAAGTCGACGTCCGACAGAGCCCGTACCCCCGGGAACTCTTTGACTATGCCCGCCATTTCCAGGACGGGCCGCGGCTCTGCCATACCTCTCCTAACGAGGGGACCACCGGCTTGGCCCGGTGGGGGAATTCGTTCGTGTTCGCCCGACTGCGCCCCGCAAGGGGCTGGTTCGGGCTGGACCGCAGCTTTCGACTGGAAGCCCCTCACCCGGGGCGGAGTCACCGCAGCGCTCCTGATGAGATCGAGCCGCTGCGGGCCCACAGGGCCCGGCCGACCGAGACACCGGTCGGCCGGAGGGGCTCCCTGCCGATGGGTGCGTCGGTCAGTACTTGCGGCTCGGGAGGGCGGCCTTGGCCTGGTCCTGCATGAAGTCGCCCTCCTTGGTCTTGATCCAGCGCTCGACCGTCTCGCCGTCCTTGACCTTCTTCACGACGTCCATGAGCTGGGGGCCGAGCAGCGGGTTGCACTCGACGATGGCGTTGATCTTGCCCTCGGACATGGCCACGAAGCCGTCCTTCACGCCGTCGATCGAGACGATCAGGATGTCCGTGCCGGGCTTCTTGCCGGCCGCCTCGATGGACTGGATGGCACCGATGGCCATGTCGTCGTTGTGCGCGAAGAGCACGTTGATGTCCGGGTTGGACTGCAGGAAGGCCGCCATGACCTGCTTGCCGCCGGCGCGGGTGAAGTCACCGGTCTGGCTGACGACGACCTTCCAGTCGTCCTTGTGCTCCGCGTCCATGATCTCCTTGAAGCCCTTGGCGCGCTCGATCGCCGGGGCGGCGCCGGTGGTGCCCTCCAGCTGGGCGATCTTCACCGCACCCTTGTGGCCGGCCTTCGTCAGGACCTTCTCGAGGATCTTGGCGGCGCGGCGGCCCTCGTCGGTGAAGTCGGAGCCGACCAGCGTGACGTACAGGGACTCGTCGGAGGTCTCCACGGAGCGGTCGGTGAGGACCACCGGGATCTTCGCGGCCTTGGCCTCCTTGAGCACCGCGTCCCAGCCGGTGACGACCACCGGCGAGAAGGCGATGACGTCCACCTTCTGCGCGATGTAGTTGCGGATCGCGGAGATCTGGTTCTCCTGCTTCTGCTGGGCGTCGGAGAACTTGAGGGAGTAGCCGGCCTCCTTGGCGGCGTCCTTCACCGAGGTGGTGTTGGCGCTGCGCCAGCCGCTCTCCGAGCCGACCTGGGAGAAGCCGAGCGTGATCGCCTTGCTGCCGCCCGCGGAGGAGGAGCCGGTGGAGCTGTCGTCCTTCTTGGCGCAGGCCGCCAGGCCGCCCACGGCCGCCACGCCGACCGCCGCCGTGAGGAAGTTCCTTCTGCTGAGCATGTTCTTCTCCTTTGAAGAGCCGGTCCTGGGACGGACCTGCTGGTACTCGATGGGACCGGCCACACTGCGTCCAGCCTGTCGATCATCGTTCGATATATCGGCCACACCGCTGGTCAAGTGCGTCCGACTGGTTGGTCAGAGGGGTGCGCGCTCCGATTGGGCGGTGTACGGGAACGTACTCGCGCGCACGACGAGTTGGGGTTCGATCGCGATCCGGGAGGTGGCGGCGGGGGACCGGCCCTCGATCAGATCCAGGAGCAGCGCGATGCTCTGCTTGCCCACCGCCGAGAAGTCCTGCCGGACGGTGGTGAGCGGAGGAGCGAAGAACTCCGACTCCGGGATGTCGTCGAAGCCGACCACCGCGACGTCCTGGGGAGTTCGGACCCCCGCCTCACGCAGGGCCCGCAACACCCCCAGTGCCATCTGGTCGTTGGCGACGAAGACGGCGGTCAGCCCCCGGCCCACCCAGCCGGCCAGTTCCTGGCCCGCACGGTAGCCCGACAGCGGACTCCAGTCCCCACGCAGCAGCATGGGTGGTTCGACACCCTCCGCTTCGAGGGTCCCCCGCCATCCCGCGGCCCGGTCGGCCGCCTCCTGCCAGTCCTCGGGCCCGGCGAGATGCCAGACCGTGCGGTGGCCGGCGGCCAGCAGATGTGCGGTGGCCAGCCGCCCCCCGAGGTGCTGGTCCACACTGACGCTGGGGATGTCCACTCCCGGCCCGCTGCCCACGACCACCACGGGGAACGGACGGCGGAGTTCGGCCAGAGCGTCCACCGCCGACCGCTGCGGAGCGATGGCGACCACTCCTTCCACCCCGCCTTCGCTGAGGTGGTCCAGGGCCTCGGACAGCTCGTCCATGGTCAGTTTGCGCAGACTGACCGTCGAGACGAGATAGCCCTCGGCGCGTGCCGCCTCCTCGAGCGCGAACAGCGTACTGGCCGGCCCGTAGAGGGTGGTGTCGGAAGCGACCACACCCAGCGTCCGGGTGCGCCGGGTCACCAGGGCCCGTGCGGAGGAGTTGCGGCGATAGCCCATCTCCTCGATCGCACGCAGCACCCGGGCCCGCGTCTCGTCCCGCACATTGGGGTGATCCCCCAGCACGCGGGACACGGTCTGGTGGGACACGCCTGCCAGGCGCGCCACGTCGGCCATGGTGGGCGGCCGAAGCTGTGTGTGTGTCACGGCCGCACCTCCTTGGCGCTCGTCTGCCGATAAGTCCTGTGATGTGGGTGGTTGATCCCGCGCCGCCGACTTCACACCGGGCTGCCGGTGAGTCCGACGGCACTGGGAGGCAAGGCGAGTTGGGGCACTAGTGGCACAACGCTCGTAACTCCCGTGTTTCGCGCCGGACGTTGACTGGTGAATGCGGAGGTCATTGTGAGCGCTAACAATTCATGGCGGTCAAGAGGCCTGCACAGGAAGGTCGTCACGGTTCCATAACGCGTCTGGCGGCTCTGCACATCTGCCCTGCTCAAGGGCTTGGGGGCCGACCGAGGCACCCGCACCGAGCGGCGACTCGAGGACGGCCCGCGCGGGGGGAACACGCCGGACCCGAATCCGCGCCGGGCGAAGTGTGAGGTGGCGGGACGTCGGCCACACCGCCTTGGACGGGCCGTCCAGCCCGGCCGGCGCCGCTCAACGGCTCACATGACGCGCACTGGCTCACATGACGCGCACTCGGCGGGTGCGGACGCGGAGCGGCCCGTACGGCCGGAGCCCTACGAACACCACCACAGGAAGCGCGTGCACGTTTCCGACGGCGACGGTGACGGTTCCGGGGACGCGGTCGGGTCGGCGCTCGAAGTGGAGTCCGAGCCCGACGGGGTCGTCGATCCGGAGGTCGACCCGGAGGAGCCGGGGAGGGTGGCCGACTGGGCTTCCTTGTCCGGGGTCTGCGTGGCCTTGTCGTCCTTCGAGGACTCCGACGCCGACGGGGAGGCGGAGGGGCTCGGGGAGGAGGAGGCCTTGCCCTCGCCGGGGTCGGTCCTGTCGTCCAGCGGCTGCGCGGACGTGCTCGGCTCCGATGCCGACCCGTCGACCTCGGACGATTCTCCCCCGGCCGCCTCGGGGTTGCGGGGGGAGGAGAACCCCGGTGCGTCCACGCCGAGTTCGGCCAGGCTCAGGCCGCCCGCCGCCAGGACGAAGCCGACGGTGACCAGCACCACGCGTCTGCGGCGCCGGCGGTGGACCGAGGCCTTGCGGTCGCGACGACTCGTCTCCGGTGCGGCGGCCGCGCCCTCGGAGCCCCTCCGGCCACCCCGGCCCTGCTCGCGGCGGCGCGCGGCTCGCCCCCAGGGCTCGCCGCTCTCGTCTCCGTGATCGTCGCGATCGCCTCGATCGTCGTGATCGCCTCGACCGTCGTGATCGCCTCGACCGCCTCGATCGTCGTGATCGTCCGAGTCGCCGGACGCCTCGTGCACCGACGCGTCCTGCGCGTACGGCTCCGGCTCATACGGCTCCGGCTCAGGCTCGTACGTGTCCGGCTCGTACGTGGCGGGCGGATACGCGCGTAGCTGATCGGCAGGTGCGCCGCACCCCGGGCAGGCGAGTGCGCCGTTGAGGTGCCTTCGGCACGGGTGGCAGTAGTCCATGACGCGGGAAGACTAAGTTCCAGGAAGGTCGCGCACCCGGGCCCGCCTGTGAAAGTTGTGTGGGAAACCGGCCATACCGGCGCGGCGACTGGCGTGACCTGTCACACACCACCACCTCCCAATTTCCGAAAGGGGCCTCGAAAGTGTCGAAACCGATATGTGTTCGACCCATTGACACTCCCCTCGCGTGGTCCTTACTGTCTGCCCAGCATTTCGAACAAGTGACGAAATCTCGAACAGCCGAAGGGTAACTTCCGTGCGCATCACCGGAATCAGCACTCACGTGGTCGGGACGCCCTGGCGCAACCTGACTTACGTCCTGGTGCACACCGACGAGGGCATCACGGGTGTCGGAGAGACCCGCATGCTGGGCCACACCGACGCGCTGATCGGCTACCTGAAGGAGGCCGAGGCCAACCACATTCTCGGCTCCGACCCGTTCGCTGTCGAGGACCTCGTGCGCCGCATGAAGTACGGCGACTACGGGCGCGCGGGCGAGATCGTGATGTCCGGTATCGCCGTCGTCGAGATGGCCTGCTGGGACATCAAGGGCAAGGCCCTCGGCGTGCCGGTCTGGCAGCTGCTCGGCGGCAAGGTCACCGACAAGGTCAAGGCCTACGCCAACGGCTGGTACACCACCGAGCGGACGCCCGAGGCGTACCACAAGGCGGCGCAGGAAGTGATGGCCCGCGGGTACAAGGCGCTCAAGATCGACCCCTTCGGCACCGGCCACTTCGAGCTCGACCACCAGCAGACCCTGTACGCCGTCTCCCTCATCGAGGCCGTGCGTGACGCCATCGGGCCGGACTCCGAGCTGATGCTGGAGATGCACGGCCGCTTCTCCCCCGCCACCGCCGTCCGCCTCGCCAACGAGCTCGCGCCCTTCAAGCCCGCCTGGCTGGAGGAGCCCTGCCCGCCGGAGAACCTGAAGGCGCTGGAGAAGGTCGCCGCCAAGGTCGACATCCCCGTCGCCACCGGTGAGCGCATCCACGACCGCATCGAGTTCCGCGAGCTCTTCGAGAGCCAGGCCGTCGACATCATCCAGCCGGACGTCGGCCACATCGGTGGAATCTGGGAGACGAGGAAGCTCGCGGCGACCGCCGAGACGCACTACACGCTCGTCGCCCCGCACAACGTCGGTGGCCCGGTCCTGACCGCCGCCTCCCTCCAGGTCGGGTTCACCTCCCCGAACTTCAAGATCCTCGAGCACTTCAACGACTTCGCGGACGCGGAGATCAAGAAGGTCGTCAAGGGCGCGCCCGAGGTGATCGACGGCTACTTCCACCTCTCCGACGCGCCCGGTCTCGGTGTCGAGCTGGACGTGGACGCCGCCGCCGAGTTCCCGCAGCAGCAGGCCCGCTTCGACCTGTGGGCCGAGGGCTGGGAGCAGCGCAAGCCGAAGGGCAGCGCGAAGTGAGCACCGCCGTCGTCGTCGAGGCGCCGGGCGAGCACCGGCTCGTCCCGCACGAGCCCCGGCAGCCGGAGCCCGGCGAGGCGCTGGTGCGTGTCCACGCCACCGGCATCTGCGGCAGCGACCGCGAGGTGTACCAGGGCAACCGGCCCGAGGGGTACGTCCGCTATCCGCTGACCCCCGGCCACGAGTGGTCCGGGACGGTCGAGGCGGTCGGCGCCGGGGTCCCCGCGTCCCTCCTGGGCCGCAAGGTGGTGGGTGAGGGCTTCCGCAACTGCCAGGTCTGCGACCGCTGCCACGCGGGCGAGACGACGCTGTGCACGGACGGGTACGAGGAGACGGGCTTCACCCAGCCCGGGGCGATGGCCGCCACCCTCACCCTGCCGGCCCGCCTGCTCCACGTACTCCCCGAGGACGCCGACCTCACCGCCGCCGCCCTCCTGGAGCCCGCCGCCTGTATCGCGGCCGCCGCGATCAAGGCTCGCGCGCTGCCCGGCGAGAAGGTGGCCGTGGTCGGCACCGGCACCCTGGGCATGTTCGCCGTCCAGTTCCTGAAGGCGGGCTCGCCTGCCGAGCTGCTGGTCGTGGGCACCCGAAACGACCGGGAGACGCTTTCCCGGCAGTTCGGGGCCACCGACTTCCGCACCCGGGACGAGGAGCTCCCCGACGACTTCGACGTCGTCATCGAGACCGCGGGTTCGGCCTCCGCCGCGCGCACGGCCGCCTCGCTGCTCCGGCGCGGCGGACGCCTGGTCCTCACCGGGATCCCGGCGCCGGGCGCGGACGGGCTCGACCCGACGGACCTGGTGGTACGGCAGCTGGAGGTGCACACCGTCTTCGGAGCGCCGCCGGACGCCTGGTCGCACACCGTGCGGGTGTTCGGGGCCGGACTGCTGGACCCGCTGCCGCTGGTCACCCACGAGCTGCCGCTCGCCGCGTTCTCCGAGGCCATCGAGCTGGTGGGATCCGGCGATCCGAAGGTGGGCAAGGTGCTGCTCCGCCCTTAGGAAACCCCTAGCCGTACGCCGGTACGGGGGCAACCTGACGGCCCCCGTACCGGCGTACACCCAAAACCCGCACCCCCGCACGCCTTGAGCCGCGAACCTCGTCCGAAATATCGAACACGAAGGACAGCTTGTGACGACCGACGCCTCCGACACGGCAGCCCGGCGACCCGGTGAGCAGGCGCTCACCGCGCTCGGCCTGGGCGCGCCCGCGCTCGACCCCGCCGACACCTCCACCCACACCTTCCCGGGCGGCGGCCGCTGGCGCACCGAGGTCCCTTCGTGCGAGGGCCCCGAAGCGCTGGCCGTCATCCTCAAGGAAGCCTCGCGGCTCGACGTGCCGATCCACCGGATCAGCCAGGGCAGCGGCGTGTGGATGCTCTCCGACGCCGAGATCACCGAGATGGTCGAGGCCACCGGCGAACGCGACATCGAGCTCTGCCTGTTCACCGGGCCGCGTGGCACCTGGGACATCGGCGGCTCCACCCGGACCGACTCGCGCGGCGGGGGCCTCAGGGCCCGCGGGCACGACGCCGTCGCCGGATGTGTCGAGGACGCCGTCCGGGCCACGGAGCTGGGCGTCAAGTGCCTCCTCGTCGCCGACGAGGGCGTGCTGTGGACGCTGCACCGGGCCCGCCAGGCCGGCCTCATCCCGGCCGACACCACGCTGAAGGTGTCGGCGCTCATCGGCCCCGTCAACCCGGCCTCGTACGCGGTGTACGAGCGGCTCGGCGCCGACTCGCTCAACGTGCCCAGCGACCTGACGCTGGATCACCTCACCGAGATCCGCCGGGTGTCCGGCGCCCCCATGGACATGTACATCGAGGCCCCCGACGATCTCGGCGGCTACATCCGGATGTACGAGGTCGCCGAGCTGATCCGGCGCGGCGCACCGCTCTACCTGAAGTTCGGCCTGTCCAAGGCCCCGGCGATCTACCCGTATGGTCATCACATGCGCGACCTGACGCTCTCCACCGCCCGGGAACGGGTGCGCCGCGGACGGCTCGCCCTCGACCTGCTCGCGCGCCATGGAGCGGACGGCGACATGGCGCCCCTCGGCTCGCGCCTGCCGGGTGAACTGAACCGGTTCGAGATCCCGTCATAACGTTCCGGAAACCTCGCTTCACAGAAGCCGACACAGGCGCGCAGAATCCCACACATCGCTTCTCGGTCTTCCCGGCTCCGCTCCGGGGGCGTCCTTCGCACTGCGAGACCGATCCCTGCACACACATCAAGGATGATGATCATGCGTAACCGCAGAGCTGCCCTCGCCGCCATAGCCGGAGCCGCCTCCCTCGCCCTGACCCTGTCCGCCTGTGGTCAGTCCGGTGAGGGCGGCAGCGAGGAGAAGGCCGGCGACTCCAAGGGCGGGACCATCGGCATCTCGATGCCGACCAAGTCCTCCGAGCGCTGGATCACCGACGGCGCCAACGTCGAGAAGGACCTCAAGGCCAAGGGCTACAAGACCAAGCTGGTCTTCGGCGAGGACGACCCCGACCAGCAGGTCTCGCAGATCGAGAACCTGATCACCCAGGGTGTCAAGGCGCTGATCGTCGCCGCCATCGACAACAAGTCCCTGAACAACGTCCTCCAGCAGGCCGCCGACGCCAAGATCCCGGTCATCTCCTACGACCGCCTGATCCTCGGCACGAAGAACGTCGACTACTACGCGTCCTTCGACAACGAGAAGGTCGGCAAGCTCCAGGGCCAGTACATCGTCGACAAGCTGGGCCTGGCGAGCGGCAAGGGCCCGTTCAACATCGAGCTGTTCGCCGGCTCCAACGACGACAACAACACCAAGTACTTCTTCAACGGTGCGATGAGCGTGCTCCAGCCGTACATCGACAGCAAGAAGCTGGTGGTCAAGTCCGGCCAGACCAAGATGACCCAGGTCACCACCCTGCGCTGGGACGGCGCCACCGCCCAGAAGCGCATGGAGGACATGCTCACCTCGTCGTACACCAGCGGCAAGGTCGACGCGGTGCTCTCGCCCTACGACGGCATCTCGATCGGCATCATCGCCGCGCTGAAGTCGGACGGCTACGGCACGGCCGCCAAGCCGCTGCCGGTCATCACCGGTCAGGACGCCGAGCTCGCCTCGGTGAAGTCGATCATCGCGGGCCAGCAGTCGATGACCGTCTACAAGGACCTCCGCAAGCTCGCCCAGGTCGCCACGGACATGGTCGACGCCTCCCTCAACGGCAAGAAGCCGGAGATCAACGACACCAAGTCGTACGACAACGGCACCAAGGTCGTCCCCGCCTACCTGCTCCAGCCCGTGGGCGTCGACAAGACCAACTACGAGAAGGAGCTCGTCCAGGGCGGTTACTACACCGCGGACCAGCTCAAGTAAGCGTCGAACCTTACGGATTGGAAGGCACGACCATGGCGGGACCCGTCCTGGAAATGCGCTCGATCGTCAAGACCTTTCCCGGCGTCAAAGCGCTGTCGGACGTCACACTGACCGTCCGTCAGGGCGAGGTCCATGCCATCTGCGGTGAGAACGGCGCCGGAAAGTCCACCTTGATGAAGGTGCTCTCCGGCGTCCATCCGCACGGCACCTACGAGGGGGAGATCCTCTTCGAGGGGGAAGTCTGCTCCTTCAAGGACATCCGGGCGAGCGAGCAGCACGGCATTGTGATCATCCACCAGGAGCTGGCGCTGTCGCCGTACCTCTCCCTGGCGGAGAACATCTTCCTCGGCAACGAACACGCCAAGGGCGGGTTCATCGACTGGCGCGAGACCCTGCGGCACGCCACCGAGCTGCTGCGCCGGGTCGGTCTCAGCGACCACCCGGAGACCCGCGTCGCCGACATCGGCGTGGGCAAGCAGCAGCTCGTGGAGATCGCCAAGGCGCTCTCGAAGAAGGTGAAGCTGCTCATCCTGGATGAGCCGACCGCTGCGCTGAACGACGAGGACAGCGGCAAACTCCTGGATCTCATCCTGGAGTTGAAGAAGCAGGGCATCACCTCGATCATCATCTCCCACAAGCTCAACGAGATCCGCAAGGTCGCCGACTCGGTGACGATCCTGCGCGACGGACGCTCCATCGAGACGCTCGACGTCAAGGCGGCGGAGACGACCGAGGACCGGATCATCAGCGGCATGGTCGGCCGCGACCTCGACCACCGCTTCCCCGAGCGCACCGTGATCGACACGGACAAGGAAGCGGCCCCGGCGCTGGAGATCCGCGACTGGACCGTGCACCACCCGATCGACCAGCAGCGCAAGGTCGTCGACGACGTGTCGATCAACGTGCGCCGCGGGGAGATCGTCGGCATCGCCGGCCTCATGGGCGCGGGCCGCACCGAGCTCGCGATGAGCGTCTTCGGCCGTGCCTACGGCCGGCACGCGGCCGGCACGGTCCTCAAGGACGGCAAGGAGATCCGTACCAAGACGGTCGCCGAGGCCATCGACCACGGGATCGCCTATGTCACCGAGGACCGCAAGCACTACGGCCTCAACCTCATCGACACGATCAACCGCAACATCTCGCTGACCGCCCTGAGCAAGGTCGCCAAGCGGGGCGTGGTCGACGAGCACGAGGAGCGGCAGGTCTCCGAGGGCTTCCGCAAGTCGATGAACATCAAGGCGCCCACGGTCTTCGAGCCGGTGGGCAAGCTGTCCGGCGGCAACCAGCAGAAGGTCGTCCTCAGCAAGTGGATCTTCGCGGGTCCGGACGTGCTGATCCTGGACGAGCCGACGCGGGGTATCGACGTCGGCGCCAAGTTCGAGATCTACACGGTCATCGACCAGCTGGCCGCCCAGGGCAAGGCGGTCGTCTTCATCTCCTCCGAGCTGCCCGAACTGCTCGGAATGTGTGACCGCATCTACACGATGGCCGCCGGACGGCTCACGGGCGAGTTCCCGCGGGCCGAGGCCACGCAGGAAGTGCTGATGCGCCAGATGACGAAGGACAAAGAGGTAACGCGATGAGCACCGACGTGACCAAGACTCCGGCGGCGGCACCGCCCGAGAAGAGCGGAGGCTCAGCCTCCGGCGCCGGGCTGCTGCAACTGGTGGTGGACGGCCTGCGCAGCAACATGCGCCAGTACGGCATGCTGATCGCGCTCGGCCTGCTCGTGATCCTGTTCCAGGTGTGGACCGGCGGCGACCTGCTGCTGCCGCGCAACGTCTCCAACCTGGTCCTGCAGAACAGCTACATCCTGATCCTCGCGATCGGCATGATGCTGGTGATCATCGCGGGCCACATCGACCTGTCGGTCGGTTCGCTGACGGCGTTCACGGGCGCCTTCGCGGCCGTCCTCACGGTGCAACACGATGTGGCGTGGCCCGTCGCGCTGGTGCTGTGCCTGATCGTGGGCGCGGCCGCCGGCTCGTTGCAGGGCTTCCTGATCGCCTACCTCGGCATACCGTCCTTCATCGTCACCCTCGCGGGCATGCTGCTCTTCCGCGGCATGACGGAGATCTTCCTGAAGGGCCAGACCCTCGGCCCGTTCCCGGACGGCCTTCAGAAGATGGGCAACGGCTTCCTGCCGGAGGTCGGCCCGGACACCAACTACCACAACCTCACGCTGCTGCTGGGCTTCGTGCTGCTGGCCTTCGTGGTCCTGCAGGAGGTCCGCGACCGCAAGCGCCAGCAGGAGTTCTCCCTCGACGTCGTGCCGAGGAACCTCTTCCTGCTCAAGCTCGTCGCCATCGCCGCCGCGATCCTCACCGTCGTCATGCTGCTCGCCAGCTACAAGGGCGCCCCGATCATCCTGATCATCCTCGGCCTGCTGGTGGTCGGCTACGGCTACGTCATGCGCAACGCCGTCTTCGGCCGGCACATCTACGCGATCGGCGGCAACCTCCCGGCGGCGAAGCTGTCGGGCGTCAAGGACAAGAAGGTCACCTTCCTCGTCTTCCTGAACATGGGCGTGCTCGCGGCCCTGGCCGGTCTGGTGGTCGCCGCCCGTCTGAACGCGGCCTCGCCGAAGGCGGGCCTCAGCTTCGAACTCGAGGCGATCGCCTCGTCGTTCATCGGCGGCGCGTCCATGAGCGGTGGTGTCGGCACCGTCCTCGGCGCGATCATCGGTGGTCTCGTCCTCGGCGTGCTGAACAACGGCATGAACCTCCTGAGCGTCGGCACCGACTGGCAGCAGGTCATCAAGGGCCTGGCCCTGCTGGCCGCGGTCGGGTTCGACGTGTGGAACAAGCGCAAGTCCGGTTCGTAGTTTCGTAGATCCGTGTCGGGCCCCGCCGGAAGGCGGGGCCCTTCGCATGAGGGAGGCGGAAACCCGTGAAGACGCTCTTCGGCAAGCTCGCCGACGGCACGGAGATCCACAGCTGGACGCTGGAGAACGGCGGGACACGTCTGAAGGTCCTCTCCTACGGCGGGATCGTGCGGTCCCTGGAGGTCCCGGACCGCGACGGCCGGTACGCGAACATCTCGCTCGGCTTCGATTCCGTCGAGGACTACGTCGAGAGTTCTCCGTACTTCGGCGCGCTGATCGGCCGTTACGGCAACCGGATCGGCGCGGGCCGGTTCACGCTGGACGGCGAGGCCCACCAGGTCGACGTCAACGACGGCGTCAACAGCCTGCACGGCGGTGCCACGGGCCTCGACAAGCACGTATGGGACGTCGAGCCGTTCACCAAGGGCTCCGACGTCGGCCTGTATCTGCACCACACCAGCGTCGACGGCGAGATGGGCTACCCGGGCACGCTCGAGGTGAAGGTGACGTACACCCTCACCGAGCGCGGCGAGTGGCGGATCGACTACGAGGCCACCACGGACAAGGCCACTGTCGTCAACCTCACCAGCCACGTCTACTGGAACCTGGCCGGCGAGAGCAGCGGGACGATCGAGGACCACGAGCTCACGATCGCCGCCTCCCGCTACACGCCCACCGACTCCGGCCTGATCCCCACGGGCGAACTCGCGCCGGTCTCCGGCACCCCCTTCGACTTCCGCGAGACCAAGACGATCGGCCGGGACATCCGGGCCGCCCACGTCCAGCAGGTCCATGCGAAGGGCTACGACCACAACTGGGTCCTGGACAAGGGCGTCACCACCGAGCCGGTGCACGTGGCCACGCTGCGCGACCCGCGCTCCGGCCGCACCCTCAGGATCGCCACCGACCAGCCGGGGCTGCAGTTCTACTCGGGCAACTTCCTCGACGGCACCCTCGTCGGCACCGGCGGCCGCACCTACCGTCAGGGCGACGCCGTCTGCCTGGAGACCCAGCACTTCCCGGACTCGCCGAACCAGCCGTCGTTCCCCTCGACGGTGCTGCGGCCGGGCCGGACGTACCGGACGACGACGATCCACACGTTCGACGCGTAAGCGCTCCGCCGGGAGAGCCGTGTCGGGGGGAGGACCCGGGGCAGGAACCGCCGGCCGTCGGCGGCGGGCCGCGCAGTTCCCCGCGCCCCTTGGGGCGCGGAATCGGCCCGCGACGCGGAAGGCGGGCCGGCGGTTCCCGAACTCACACCGTCTTCACAGGTGGACCACAAGTTCCCACCGATTCCTCGGCGTTTGAACAGCGCCACCCCCGTCTCCGTATGTAGGGGCGGCCCGCGCTCCCCCGCGCGGGCCACCCAATGACGACGGGCCCGGTCGTCCCCGCCGGGTCCGCCCCATACGGAGGTTCCATGGCCGACAACGTCTCCTCGTTGTTCCGCAACACCGCGGCACACAGCCCGTCGATGGCGGCGCTGACGCGCGAGGGCGGCGAGGGGGTCGGCCCGGTGGACTTCTGCATCCCCTGCAACCCGTACTTCCCCACCCCCGCCATGATGGACACCATGGCCGCGCGGCTGCGGGACATCATCACGTTCTACCCGAGCGGCGCCGACACGATCACGGCCGAACTGTGCAATCTGCTCCAGCTCCCGCCGCAGGCCGTGGCGATGGGCAACGGTTCGACCGAGCTGATCACCTGGATCGACCACCTGCTCGTCCGTGAGTCCCTCGCCGTCCCCGTCCCCACCTTCGGCCGCTGGACCGACCAGCCCATGGAGACCGGCAAGCGGGTCGACATGTTCCCGCTCCAGGAGTCCAGCGGCTTCGCCCTGGACCTCGCGCAGTACGCCGAGTTCATCCGGACCCGCGGCACCAAGGTCGCCGTCATCTGCAACCCGAACAACCCCGACGGCGGCTTCCTGCACAAGCACGCGCTCGTGCAGTTCATGGACGCGATGGCCGACCTGGACCTGATCATCATCGACGAGTCGTTCCTGGAGTTCGCGGACGCCGAGCAGGAACCGAGCGTCGTGCAGGAGGCGATGATCCGGCCGAACGTCATCGTGCTGCGCAGCCTCGGCAAGAACTTCGGTCTGCACGGCATCCGTTTCGGCTACATGGTCGCCAACCCGTCGCTCGCCGGCCGGGTCCGCTCCATGCTGCCGAAGTGGAACCTCAACGCCTTCGCCGAGTACGTGGTGTTCATGCTGAAGGAGCACGGCCCCGAGTACGCGCAGAGCCTGATGCAGGTGCGCCGCGACCGCCTCGACATGGCCAGCCAGCTCAGCGCGCTGCCGGGCCTGACGGTCTATCCCTCCCAGGGGAACTTCCTCTTCGTACGCCTTCCCGTCGGCGCCGAGGGCACCGTGGTCCGCGACCGGCTGCTCTCCGAGCACCGCATCCTGGTCCGCGAGTGCGGCAACAAGATCGGTTCGTCGAGCCGCTTCCTGAGGCTCGTGGTGCGCCCCCAGGTGGACGTGCGTCGCCTGGTGTCCGGCCTGGAACAGGTGCTCTACGGGACCAGGAGGGGAGCCGCCGTGCCCGAGCTGAGCGCCGGCGCCGGCTACAGCTCGGGCACGGCGGCGGTGGACCGGCTGGTCACCAACGGAGCGGGCATGCCCGGCCTTGCCGCTCAGGCCATGGGCATGCAGGCGCCGGGGCTGGTCGCGGCCGCGGCCGCCCCGGCGATGCCCGCACCGGCGGTGGCGCAGGCGCAGCCCACACCCTCCGACGGGGCGGGGATGCCGATGCCGGCGGCCGCACAGGTCTTCCCCCAGTCTGTGCCCGCCCCGGCGCCGGCTCCCGCTCCCGTCCCGGCCCAGGCTCCGCCGATGGCACCGGCGGCGGCGATGGCCCCTGCTGCCATGGCTCCCGCGATGGCTCCCGCGGCCATGGCCCCTGCGATGGCTCCCGCCGCCATGGCCCCGGCGATGGCCCCGGCCGCGATGGCCCCGGCGATGACTCCGGCCGCCCCGCCGATGGGCCCGACTCCCACCGGTGTCCCGGCCCGCGGCGGCCTCACCGCCGCCCAGGTCCGCGGCACCAACGGCCTCTCCCCCGCGGCGGCCACGGGCTGGCCCAACGCCCAGAGCTGGCCGAACGCGGCGGGAATGGGACAGGCGGGGTAGGGCCCGCCTTCGCGCTGTAAAGAGGTGCTGTGCGCGGGCGACTGCGGGACCGTTGTGGCTGGTCGCGCAGTTCTGGCGCCCTGGGTGAGCTGTCCTACACCGGGTTCATGAACGTGGCCGCGCTCGCCGAGGGCTGCCCGATCGCCAGGGCGAGCAGCAGTGCGGTCAGCATGGTCAGTAGGCGACGGGCCATCCGCTGCTCCAGTTCAAAAGGTTGATGCCCAGCTTGGGCGTGCCGTTGTCGTTGCCGTCGTAGTAGTGGTAGACGATCAGGTCGCCGTCGGTGTCGTGCAGGATCGACTGGCCGCCGGGGCCGATGACGCGTCCGTGCGTCTCCAGCACGGCCGTCCCTCCGTTGTTGGTCATCGCGACGCCGCTCTTGTCGTAGTACGGCCCGGTGACGCTGGTGGCGCGGCCGACCTTGACCTTGTACGTCGAGCTGGTGCCGGCGCAGCAGGTGTCGTACGAGGCGAAGAGGTAGTAGTAGCCGTTCCGCTTCACGACGTAGGGCGCCTCGACGGCCTTCGTTCCGGTGGGCCGGGAGGCGATCGAGCGCCGGGCGGTGTCGGAGGAGAGCTGCTTGCCGGTCGACGGGTCGATGCGGATCATCTTGATCCCCGTCCACCAGCTCCCGAACGACAGCCACCACTTGCCGTCGTCGTCCACGAAGAGGTTCGGGTCGATGGCGTTGTAGTCGCTGGAGGTGGTGGAGGTGTAGACGGTGCCGTAGTCGGTCCAGGAGCCGGGCAGGCCGGTGCTCGAACCGGCCAGGCCGATCGCCGACTTGTTGGAGCCGAAGGTGGAGACGGCGTAGTACATCAGGTACTTGCCGCCCTGGTAGGAGATGTCGGGCGCCCAGGCCTCGGTGGTGCCGTACGACGACCACCAGCCCGGCTTCGTGGAGAAGGCGTCGCCGCCCGCGCTGAACGCGGTGCGGTCGGTGGAGGTGCGGTAGGCGAGGCCGCCGCCGGTGGCGTAGAGGAGGTAGCGGCCGGCGGAGGTACGGATCATCGTCGGGTCGTGCACGACCGTGGACCCGGTGACCGTGCCGGGGTTGGGGTAGGCGGAGGCGGCGGTGGGGGTCAGGGCGAGCAGGATCGCGGCCGGAACGGCCAGCAGGGCGGCCCTGCGAGAGGTACGGGATGCGCGGGGCGTGCGGGGCGTGCGTGAGGTGCGGGGCGTGCGTGAGGTGCGGCTCATGCGGACGCTCCTTCAGTGGGGGGCTCACCGTTCGTCATGTCGAACGGCAGTCGCGTCGTCGGACGGGACCGTAGAATCGAACCCCTTGCGCGTCAACGGTCCGCGCACTCACTCGAAAGTCTTCGAGAACAGCGGGGCCCGGGCGACTCGGCTACGAGTCGGCCGCGGGCGGCACGACCCGCCCCTTCTTCCGCGTACTACAGGAACGTCCGGTCACCACTTGGGCAGCCGGACATCCCCTTGTCCTGCATGGGACCTTGACGTGTCGACACTTTGCCGAACTGACAGCCTCCCGACAGAAACCCTTTCTACGGTGCCGTGTTCATGACAGACACCTCAGATGCACGCACCCCTGTCGGACGTCGAACCGTCCTCGTCGCCACGGGCGCGACCGCAGCGGCCCTGGCCGTAGGCGCCGCTGCCGCTCCCGAGGCCCCCGCAACCGAGACGGCCGACATCGCCCCCGTCGCCGCCGCGGCCGTCTGCACCCTCACGAAGGAGATGACCGAAGGCCCCTACTACCTCGACGGACAGTACGTCCGCACCGACATCACCGAAGGCAAGGCGGGCATCCCGCTGAAACTGACCCTCACCGTCGTCGACGACGACACCTGCGTCCCGCTCAGCAACGCCCTCGTCGAGGTCTGGCACGCCGACGCCCTCGGCGAGTACTCCGGCTTCGTCGGCGGCAACGGCCACAGCGAACCGGACGACGGCACCTTCCTGCGCGGCGGCGTCCTCACCAACTCCAGCGGGGTCGCGTCGATCACCTCGATCTACCCCGGCTGGTACCGGGGCCGCTGCATCCACATCCACATCAAGGTGCACACCGGCGTCACGGTCACCTCCGACGGCCACTTCACCGGCGGCCAGGAGATCCACACCGGTCAGCTCTTCTTCAACGAGACGATCACGACCGCCGTCGCCAAGATCTCCCCGTACTCGACCAACACGGTCACCCGCACCACCCTCGCCCAGGACTCCATCTACGACGACGGAGGCGCCGCGTCCGGCCTCCTCACCCTGACGGCGCTGGGCAGTTCGACGTCTTCCGGCTACGCCGCAAGCCTGACCCTCGGCGTCGAGAGCTGACGTACACCACGCACACCGCGTAGCTCCTCCCCTGCCTGACTGGGCGTCACCGTGGCTGCGGTGGCGCCCAGTCGGCGTGCCACCCGTCCAGTTTCGGTCAGAAAGTCCTGGCGACGTTTCACACGTGGCCGGCGTCGACCCACCCCGCGAGACGGCCTTGCCGGCGGCCCGTCACCAGGCTTGCCGCATTGCCGAAACGCGCCCTCAATCCAGACCGACCGTCCCGCCCGATCCGGCACGAAATCCCATGTGACAGCAACGGCCGGTACTGCTGTGAGGGAAGATGGCTGGGGAGTCGCTGCCGTTGTGGCCAGAACCAGCCATTCCCCGAAGGGGCCCGCACACCGCACGATAAGGCGCATGAATAGCGACACATCCACGCGGGAACTGTCAGTGCCGAGTGTGTTATGTCCGTTTCCGGTCACGTACGACGTGTCGGCGGCCCGCAAGGCGGACGACGACATCGTTGCCTGGGCGCTCAGCCTCGATCTCTTCCCGGGGCAGCGGTCCGAGTTGGACGGCTACCGCTTCGGCACGTTCGCGGCGCTGACGCACCCCGACGCGGTCGACCACGATCACCTGATGCTCGCGGCCCGCAACATGACCGCCCTCTTCGCCGCGGACGATCACTACTGTGACGAGGGCATCGAAGGCGTCCGCCTCGCCATGAGCGCCTCACGGCTCGCGGGTGCGCTGACCGCCCTGGAGAACGGCCCCCGGCTGCCCGACTGCCCCTCGGTCGAGGCCTTCGTCGGCACCGACCCGGTGACGCGTGCGCTGCGCGAGACCGCGGAACACGTCACACGCCTGGGCGGACCGGCGCAAGTGGGTCGGCTGCGCCACGAGACGATCGCCACGTTCCTCGCGATGGCGGCCGAAAACGCCTGGCGTATCGCCGGGCACGTTCCCGAGCCCGCCGAGTACCTGGCGCATCGCAAGTACAACGGGGGCATGGCCTGTCTCGTACTCATCGATGTCGTCGGCGGCTACGAACTGTCCGTCCGTGACTGGGAAACGCCGGGCGTCCGAGATCTGTCGCTCACAGCCTCACTCGTGATCATGCTGGTCAACGACCTGTATTCGGTCGCCAAGGAGAGCGCCGACATCGGCAGCCACAGCCTGCCCACCGTGCTGTCCGCACGCCACGGATGGTCCCTCGAACGGAGCATGTGCGCCACCGCCGAGGTCCACGACGACCTCATGCGCGCGTATCTGCGGCTGGAACCCGAGGTCAGGCGCGAGGCCTCGCCCGAACTCGCCCGCTACCTCACCGGACTGCGGCACTGGATGCGGGGAAACCTCGAATGGCACACCCTCACCGGACGCCACAACAATCGCGCGGGACGCCCCACCCCCAAGACCGGGCCGCTGGGTCCCACCCACGACCGCATCAAGGCCGACGCGCGCTCCTCGGCCGCCGCCGGCGTCTGCCCCCGCTGCGGCGACCGCCACGACCCGGCCACCGCGGTCGCGTGAACCGACCCGGAGGAGGTCAGGGAGCGGAGCCAACCGGCGCCTTCTTGGCGAGGGTGAGCCAGTTGGGCACGTCGACCTCGACGCACACGGTCTTGCCCGGCGGCGGCTCCCGGTCCACCACCTCCCAGCGGGCGGCGAGCGCGTCGACGAGGAGCAGGCCGCGGTCGGTCTCGTCGAGGGGGTTCGGTGCGGGTACGGCACCGGGCCCGGGCGGACGCGGCCCACTGCGCGTGTCGGTCACCTCGACCCGCACACTTCCGGGCGGAAAGGAGAGCCGCAGCTCGAAGTCCCGTCCGGGCACCCGCCCGTGAGTGACGGCGTTGGCGGCCAGCTCGGCGACGATCACCGCGACCGCGTCGGAGACGTCCGTGCCGTGCGGGATGCCCCAGGCGTGGAGCTGGTGCAGCGCGAGACGCCTTGCCAGGCGGGCGCCACGGGGCGTTGCGCTGAGGCGCTGGGTGAACACACGCACGGTGAGCAGGGGTTGGGGGGCGGGGTGTGGTGCTGTCATGGGGCCAATGTGGCGGGCGCGGAGACCGAATCTCCAGGTGGCGTCCGCGTACACCGCGTGAGCGTACGCGGTTACGGACTGGACAGTACCGGTGACCGAACGTGACGATGGGCGCGGGAGGTGACCATGGTGGTCGACGGTGAGCCCGAGTCGTCGGACAGTATGCGAACGTTCGGGGCGGTGGTCCAGGCGTTGCGCGTACATCACGGGCTGAGCAGGGAGGAGTTCGGCAGCAGGGTGGGCTTCTCCAAACACACGGTGGCCTGTTGCGGCAGATGCGAGGAGACCTATGAACGCGCCCGAACTGGCCTGGTTCAAAAGCAGTTACAGCAGCGGCGGCGACGGCGTAGAGGTCGCCCTGGACTGGCACAAGTCCAGCCACAGCAGCAGCGCTTCCGGCGACTGCATCGAGGTCGCGCTGGCCTGGCACAAGTCGAGCTACAGCAGCGCGTCCGGGGACGACTGCGTCGAGGTCGCCACCTGCCCCAGCCAGATCCACGTCCGTGACTCCAAGGACAAGACCAGCGGAGCTCACCTCACCCTCTCCCCCGCCGCGTGGGCCGACTTCGTGGCCCACGCGGCGGAGTGAGGCGGCCGGACTACTTGCCCGGGCACTCCTTCCAGGCCATGTGGTAGATGGTGCTGAGGTCGCCGTCGGTCGAGTCCATCGTCATGAAGCTGACCTTGCTCGGCGACGACGTGCCCGCGTTGACGCGGAGCTCGGTGTTGATGTTGAAGTTGCGCTGAACTCCGCAGGGCGCCCAGACCAGTTGGGCCCAGTCGGTGGTGTCGGTCGCCTGCCAGCTGTCGTTGTAGGTGCCGTTGAAGTTGTGGTTCTTGAACACCGTCTGCGACGAGCCCTGGAAGTAGTACGAGGCCCGCTGCACGGCGTTCGCGCCGGACTGGAGTGAGGCGTAGCCGCGGTAGTCCGCCTTGGCGATGGCGTACGTGAAGCCCGACGGCACGTGCACGATCAGGTTGAGCTGGCAGTTCTTGCGGAACGCCGTGGGGTTGGAGCTCCCGCCGACCTGGGCGAGGTAGTCGCTGTAGGTCACGGTGAAGGCGGTGTTGTCCTCGGAGACGGCGACGGCCGCGGTACCGGCCGGACAGCCGGAGCCGTTCACCGTGGCGACGTCGATGACGATCTTGTCCGGGGGCGGGTCGACGAACGAGGACGGGTTGTGTGCGGGTATCGCCGCGGTGACGAGCGCGGCGACCGCACCGCCCAGGAGCAGCCCACTTGCCATGGTCATTCTCCTTGGTTCAAGGGAACTCCTGTGGAGTTCCTGTGAAGAACTGGGGGGGCGATCGCATCGTAGAGAGGCCACCGGGGCGCGCCCAGGTCGAACTCCGGCCATTCACCCAGTCCCGTTCACACACCTCCCAGTCCCTGTCGGCCCCGTCAGGACACGAGCGGCTGCTCCTCCGACTCGGCCAGCTTCACGGTGCACAGGCCGCCGCGCTCGGTCTTCACGTCCACCACCTCGAGCTGCGTGCCCGGCAGCAGGATGAACTCCTCCTCGTCGGTGAACGCGGAGAAACTGCGGATGCCCACGGCTCGACGGGGTTGCACCTCGAAGAGGGTCCGCTTGCCGCGGCTGCCGAGGAACGCCCGTGCCACGCTGAACTTGGACGTGCACGACGACACGCCCCACCAGGTCACGGTCCGTCCGAGCGGGTACTGCGCACGCATGTCCAGCGACACGCCACGCCACAACGACTCGGTGCGGGCGGGAAGTTGCGACACCGCCGAGAACAGCAGCCGCAGATACGGCAGGTAGGGGACGACCTTCGTCCGGTCCGGGGCACGCAGAATGGCGTTGATCTCCCGGTAGAACGCGGACTCGCAGGTGTAGAGATAGAGGGCGGCGATCGCGTCGGCGGACAGGTCGCCGGCCACTTCGTCCACCCGCCGCTTGCCGAACTCGTGCGACCGCTGGACGTGCCGGTCGAGGCCGGACAGCAGTGCGGCGACCGGGGAGACGGCGTCACGGAAGTCCATGACCGGGGTGTCGAACACCCCGGTGATCGCGGGGAGGACGAGCCCCTCGTCCTTGACGCTGGAAAGCCGCTCCAGGTACAGCTGGTGCAGTTCCATGGTGGACGCGATGAACGCGCCCATGCGTTCGGCGGTGCCGCCGTCCGTCCCGTCGGCCTGCGCCGCGAACTTGTCCCAGCCCTTGCTCGGCAGCCAGTCGATCTCGTCGACGCCCAGGGCCGCGAGGGCCGCGTTCACCGTTCCGAAATGGTCGCCCTCGCAGAAGACGTCGCCCTGCGCCGCGGGGTTGGGGTGGTCGATGTGCCGGACCTCGACGTCGGGGTACTTCGCCTGAAGCCGCAGGACGACCTTCTTCAGGTTGCGCGCGTGCGCTCCCCACCACGCGAAGACGACGGCACGGTCCTCGGGGTCGGCGTTCTGCTTCGCCTTGAGGATCTCCTCGACGATGCGCTCGGCGACCGGACGCCAGAACGCGGTGTGCGGGTCGGCTCCCCTGGGCCCGTCGCTGCTGGCGGTGAGGGCCGCGTTCAGCAGCAGCACACCCTGGGTGAGCATCGCCTGGAACCACTCCGGCGGCTGGACGGTGTCCTGCTTCTTCAACAGCGCGCGCACGTCGGCGATCGGCGTCTTCTTGGGGATGCCGTACTTCCACATCGCCGCCGCCTTGATGATGCAGCGGATGCTGACGACCCGGCCGAACTGACTGTCCGTCCAGTCGTGGAAGGTGTTGTCGAACATGGCGATGCCGGTGGCGCTCTCCGGCCGCGGGTAGGGGTTCTGGCCGAAGACGACGACCTTCCACTTGTGCGGCGGGTTGGGCTTGAGCGCCTGGAAGGTCAGTTCGCGCACGGGAACGACCTCCGGGCTGCGGCCCGGGCCGATGAACGCGGCCGCGTCCGGCTGTGCCTCGATGACCGGCTTCAGCAACGGAAGCCACGGTTCGCCGCCGCCCTTGAAGAGCTCGGCGAGGGCCAGCGGATCGGACGGGTCGTGCTGGTCAGGGGTGTTGACATCGCTCATGGCCGGGAGGCTAGCAGCGGGGTACGACAACCCGATCTCTCTCAACCGCGTTGTCAGTGGGGCACTGTAGCGTCGTGATCGGTGGAAGGACCGTTTCTCACGTGGGAGTGCACTATGACCGTCAACCGCGAACAGGCTCCGCTCAAGGTCGTGTTGACCGACATCAACACGAAGGTGGTCGAGGCCTGGCAGGCGGCGTTCGCCGACACCCCCGAGATCGAGATCCGCAAGGGCTCGATCCTCGACGAGGACGTCGACGCCTGGGTGAGCCCGACCAACTCGCGGGGCCTGATGAACGGCGGGGTCGACGCGGCCATCAAGCGCCACCTCGGAGCGGGCATCCAACTGCGCGTGCAGCGGGCGATCCGCGACCGGTTCGAGGGAAGGCTCCCGGTGGGCAGCGCGGTGTGCGTCCCGTCCGGGGCGGTCAACCCGAAGTACCTGATCTCGACGCCGACGATGGAGACGTCCTCGCAGAACGTGAGCGAGACCCTGAACGTGGCCCTGGCCTGCGCCGCCGCGTTCCAGGCGATCCACCAGCGCAACGAGGAGGCTGCGGGCAGCATCGGGTCGGTGGCACTGGTCGGCATGGGCGCCCACACCGGCCGGGTACCGGCACGGGTGTGCGCCAACCTGATGTGGACGGGCTACACGCTCTTCAACGACCACCGCTTCGATGACTACGACGACCTGCGCGCCACGATCGTCGCGCAACTCGACGACATAGAGAGCGCGCCCGCCGAGACGCGGGTGCGCATCACACCGCCCAAGCGCTCCGCCTCCCGCCGCTGACCGGACTCCACGCGGCGCGATGCCCGAACTCGCGGTGAAACACCGGTAGTTGACCGTTGCATCCCCAGGTCCCGCACAGCCCCGCATTAAGGATTTCCTCAGATACGCCCCTAGCTTCATCGGCATGACGGGAAACACCGAGCACCACAACGAGACCCTCGACTCCGACGACAACCAGCCCGGCAAACACCGGCTCGACAAGTCCATGAAGCGGCGCCGCGTCCTGATCGGCGGCACCGCGGTCGCCGCCGCCGGCGGCCTCGCCGTCGCCGGGTTCGCCTCGGCCGACACCATCAGCGGGGAGACGGCGGCGTCCGCCGAGGCCGAGGCCTCGACGAGCGCGTCCGCGACCAGCGGCGTCTGCACCCTCAACGCCGAGGTCACCGAGGGCCCCTACTCCCTCGACGGCGCCCTCGTCCGCGAGGACATCCGGGAGGACAAGGAGGGCTTCGAGGTCCAGTACACCTTCACGGTCGTCGACCAGGCCAACGACTGTGCGCCGCTCGCCGACGCACTGGTCGAGATCTGGCACTGCGATGCCCTGGGCGAGTACTCCGGCTTCGTCGGCGGCAACGGACACCAGGAGGAGGACAACGGCACCTTCCTGCGCGGCGGTCGGATGACCGACGCGAACGGCCAGTGCAGCATCACCTCGATCTGGCCCGGCCACTACGTCTCCCGCGCCGTCCACGTCCACATGCGGGTGCACACGGAAGTGACGCTCACCGACGACTCGTACACCGGCGGCGACATCATCCACACCGGTCAGCTCTTCTTCGACCCCGACATCAACGAGGAGATCCAGGCCACCTCGCCGTACTCCACGAACACCACCAAGGAGACGGCCCTGGCCGACGACAGCATCTACGACGACGGAGGCGCCGCCTCCGGCCTCCTCACCCTGACCGCCCTCGGCTCCAGCGTGTCCGACGGCTACAAGGCGACGCTGACCGTGGGCGTCGACTCCGCCTGATCACGCCGGTGCCGGGCCGCTGCTCCTCGGCGGAAGAGCGGCGACCCGGCACCACGTGGAGCACTACGGGTTCTCCCAGGCCGCGGGTTCCGCCGCCAGTTCCTTCACCGGGGCCGGCAGCGCGTCCGCCGCGATGTCGGCGATCGTGACGCCCTCGAGGATCCGCCGCACGTTCGCCCGCAGCGCGATCCACAGCGGGAGCAGGGGCTGCGCGGAGCCCGTGTACGTCAGGCCCGTCGGACGTTCGCCGCGTACGGAGACGATCGGGCCGTCCACCGCCCTGATCACGTCCGCGACCGTGATCGCGGACGGGTCGCGGGCCAGCCGGTAGCCGCCGCCTCCGCCGCGCCGGCTGTCGACGATCCCGCCGCGCCGCAGGTCGCCGAGGATCCCCTCCAGGAACTTGTGCGGAATGTCCTGCACGGTGGCGATGGACTCCGCCTTCACCGGGTCGCCGCCACCCTGCCGTACGGCGAGCTCCAGTACCGCCCGTACCGCGTAGTCCGCCCGTGCCGAGATCCTCATGGCCCCATTGTGGCGTCCTTGACGAACACGATCCCGTCGGTGCCTGCCACGTGGGCCGGATCGAGCGGGGAGTAGCCGAACCAGGGGGACACTCGGGCAGCGGGCGTCATGTCGGCGAGGGCGGTGGCCAGTCGGCGGGCGTCGACGATGCAACGCTCCTCCGGGAGCGCGTACAGCAGCCCCTCGACGGTGTCCGGGGGCGGGGTGTCCACCCCCTGGTGGCGGATCGTGCCGAGGGCCGTGGCCAGGAAGGCGTACCCCTGACCCAGGTGGGCGCTGACGATCGCGCCGGCGCTCCACCATTCCACCGGCAGGCCGCCCATCCGCATCGTGCTCTTGTTCCGCTGGAGGTGGCCGTTGTGGGCGTTCACCAGCGTCGGGCCCCGTTCGGCGAGGGCGAGCAGGTTGGCGGCCATCATCGAATCCCGCACGCCGAGCAGCCTCGCCATGCGGCTCGGTGACGTGTCGGCCATCCAGAAGTGGTAGCGCAACAGCCCGGTGGCGGTGCGCCCGTACAGGCGTGCCCGGTGCCAGTCCTCCCGTGAGGACGCCGCGATCAGGTGTGGCGTCTGCGCGTCGAGCAGGGCCACCAGGTCATCGGCGAGCAGCCGCAGCCGTTGGGCGTCGGGCGTCTGCCCCACGGACCGGGACGGGTCCGTCATCGCGGCGGGATCGGTCCACCGGTCGTCGGCGCCGAGCAGACGGTCGAGCGTTTCCGCGGTGCAGGGCAGCAGGTCGGCGTCGGCCCAGGCGGTGAGGTAGGCGTGGAGTTCGGTGAGGGCCTGCCGAGGGCTCGCGGCGCCGGTGATCTCCAGCGGGCCGTCGAAACCGGCGAAGCGGAGCTGCTGCGACGCGGGCCGGCCGTCGTTGTACGCGCGCATCCAGCGCACCAGATCACGGTTGGCCGCGAAGGCGCCCCACTCGTGGCTGAAGCCGCGCTCCATGACCTCGTCGAGGGTGCCCGTGCCCGAGGTGACGTAGTCGTCCACGACCAGGCCCATCATGCAGTCGCTCTCGATCGCGATCGTCCGGTAGCGCTCCTGCTCGACGAGTTGCCGGAAGAGATCGTTTCGCAGGGTGAGCAGAACGTCCTCGCCGTGGGTGGGCTCGCCCAGGGCGAGCAGCCGCGGCCTGACGGGGAGCAACCCCATGACGGCAGCGGGGTCGATGACATGGGCGGCGTCTGTGATACCAGCAGTCATACCTTCAACGGTATCGTTGAACCAACGGTGGAAACTTCTCGGCGATATCGGCAGGACAGTGAGGCAAAACCTTCAAAGCGGTGGTCGGTTCAGGCCGGTCGACCTGGCGCGAGCGCACGGTCTGTCCACACAGGCGGTCAGGAACTACGAGGCGGCCGGCATCCTTCCGGCCGCCGAGCGCACCTCGCACGGCTACCGCACCTACACGCCGCTGCACGCGCAGGCCCTGCGCGCGTTCCTCGCTCTCGTGCCCGGACACGGCCACCGGACGGCCACGGCGATCATGCGGGCGATCAACGGGGACGCCACCGAGGACGCGCTTCGGCTCATCGACGAAAGTCACGCGCAGCTTCTCGACGACCGCCGCACCCTCCAGGCCGTCGAAACCGCTGTCGCCGACCTCGAACCCCTGCCGCGCGAACGCGGCGAGATGTTCGTCGGCCCCCTGGCGAGCAGGCTCGGCGTCCGCCCGGCCACCCTGCGAAAATGGGAACGCGCCGGCCTGGTCCAGCCGCGTCGCGATCCGCAGACGGGCTACCGGGTCTACAGCGCGGCCGACGTACGCGACGCCCTCCTGGTCCACCAGCTCCGACGGGGCGGCTACCTGCTCGAACAGGTCGCGCCGCTGATCGCCCAGGTCCGTTCCGCAGGAGGCATCGAGCCGCTCGAGTCGACACTGCGCGACTGGCGTGCCCGCCTCTCGGCCCGAAGCCGCGCCATGCTCACCGGCGCCGCCGCACTGGACGCCTACCTCGCGCGGTCAGGAGGTCAGGCGATCTCGTCGTAGTCCGTCGGCACGTTCTCGTCGGCACCGGGACGGCCCGCGCCGGTCCGTTTCTCCCGCGCCCGCAGCGCCGCCCACAGCAGGGCCCACGCGGGGACCAGGTACCAGGGCAGGGGCCAGGCCGTGCGCCACCAGCCGGCGCTCGGCTTGAAGACGGCTTCGACGGCGGCGGACGCCATGGCTGCGGCCAAGGTCCAGCACAGGAGCCTTCCCGCCCACCGCGCCGCCAGGCCCGGACGGTTCATTACGCCAGTGTGCAGCCAACCGAGTGCTGATCGGAAGTGACTGCCGGCCGGTGAACTACGACCGACCGGCGATCACTCGACACGCACTCGCCGCGTACTCGCCGTGTACTCGTCGCGCAGGCCCTACGCCAGCCTGATCACGTTCCAGGACAGCGGTTCCAGCGTCGCCGTGAGGCTGCCCTCGTCCGTCAGCGCCGTGCCCCCGGCCGCGTGCGGGGCGACCCGCTCGGGGTCGGCGAGGGTGTTACGGGCGTCCGGGTCGGCGTCGGCGAGCACGCTGTGCTCCACGACCGACGTCAGGTCCAGTCCGTTCAGGCCGACTTGGAGGGGCAGCGCGTCGGTGCGGCTGCGGTTGACCGCGAAGACGGTGACCGTGCCGTCCTCGGCGCGCACGGCCGTGGCGTGCAGGAGAGCCGCCTCGCCGTACTTCTTCGTCTCGTACGTCGGTGAGTCCACCCGTACGTCGAGGACCGTACCCCGGCCGTACTTCGACGCCTGCGCGAACGGGAAGAACGTCGTCTGCCGCCACGCCGGGCCGCCCGGCTCGGTCATGATCGGGGCGATGACGTTGACGAGCTGGGCGAGGCAGGCGACCGTCACCCGGTCGGCGTGCCGGAGCAGCGCGATGAGGAGCGAGCCGAAGACGACGGCGTCCATGACGCTGTAGTTGTCCTCCAGCAGGCGGGGCGCCTCCGCCCAGTCCCGCGCGCCGGAGTTCTCGATCGCGTGCCACCCCGAGATGTACCAGACGTTCCACTCGTCGAAGGAGAGGTTGATCTTCTTCTTCGACTTGAGCTTCGCGCCGATGTGGTCGCAGGTGGCGACGACGTTCTCGATGAACGACTCCATGTCCACGGCGGAGGCCAGGAAGGAGTCGACGTCGCCGTCCTGGGGCTCGTAGTAGGCGTGCAGGGAGATGTAGTCGACCAGGTCGTACGTCTCCGCGAGGACCGTCGCCTCCCACTCGGCGAAGGTCGGCATGGACTGGCTGGAGGAGCCGCAGGCGACCAGTTCCACGGACGGGTCCAGCTGGCGCATGGCGCGAGCGGTCTCGGCGGCGACGCGGCCGTACTCCTCGGCGGTCTTGTGGCCGGTCTGCCAGGGGCCGTCCATCTCGTTGCCCAGACACCAGAGCCTGATGCCGAAGGGGTCCTTGTCGCCGTGGTCGACGCGGAGGTCCGAGAGCGCCGTGCCGGCCGGGTGGTTGGCGTACTCCTGGAGTTCCAGGGCCTCCGCCACGCCCCGCGTGCCGAGGTTGATCGCCATCATGGGCTCGGCCTGCGGGCCGACCTTCTTCAGGAAGGCGATGTACTCGGAGAGTCCGAAGCGGTTCGTCTCCGTCGAGCGCCAGGCGAGGTCCAGGCGGCGCGGGCGGTCCGCCACCGGGCCCACCGAGTCCTCCCACTTGTAGCCCGAGACGAAGTTTCCTCCGGGGTAGCGGATGGCGGTGACGCCCAGTTCGCGGACCAGGTCCAGGACGTCCTGCCGGAGGCCGGCCTCGTCCGCGGTGGGGTGGTCCGGTTCGAAGATCCCTGTGTAGACGCAGCGGCCCAGGTGTTCCACGAAGCTGCCGAAGACGCGGGGGTTCACCTCGCCGATGGTGAAGGCGGGGTCGAGGGTGAAGCGGGCGGTGTGCATGGTCGCCTTTCGAGATGGGTGGTTCTGTTTCGTTGGCGGCTGCGGGTGCGTTGTGGCTGGTCGCGCCCACGCGGCGGAGCCGCAAATGGACACGGTCCCGCGCCCCTAAAGGACGACTGGCCAGCCGTCCCTCTTCCAGCTCAGGGGGTTCAGCCCCAGCTTCGGCGTGCCCGCGTCCTCTGCGTCGTAGTAGTGGTATGCCAGGACATCTCTGCCCCTGTCCTTGAAGATCGATTCGCCGCCCGTGCCGACGAAGCGGCCGTGGCCTGCCAGGAGGAGGTCGCCGCCGCCCTCCAGCAGGGGCTTGCCCGTGCTGTCGGTGTACGGGCCCGTCACGCTGGTCGCCCTTGCGACCCTGATCTTGTAGGTGGAGTTCACGCCCTGGCAACAGGCGTCGTACGACGCGAAGAGGTAGTAGTAGCGGCCGTGTTTGACGATGTACGGGCCCTCGACCGCGTAGGGGGCGTCCGGGCGGGTCGCCAGGTGGTGGACCGGGGCGTCCTGCACCGCCTCACCCGTCCTCGGGTCGAGTTCGACCATGCGGATGCCCGTCCAGTACGAGCCGAAGCTCATCCACAGTCTGCCGTCGGCCTGGATCACCGCCGGGTCGATGGCGTTCCAGGAATCGGTCGTCTCGGAGGTGAAGGCCTTGCCGTGGTCGGTCCAGGTGCCGGGCAGGCCCGTCGGGGACGTGGCCACGCCGATCGCGCTGTGGTTGGTACCCCATGACGACACGGCGTAGTACAGCCAGTACCTGCCCGCGCGGTAGGAGATGTCCGGCGCCCACGGGTCGCCCGTGCCGTTGTACTCGTACCACCAACTCGGGGGCTCGGCGAAGGCGTTGCCCGCGTCGTCCCACCGCACGCGGTCCTTCGACGTGCGCGCTCCGATGATGCCGCCGGTCGAATACGCCACGTAGCCGCCCGACTTGAGGTGGATCACCGTCGGGTCGTGGATGATCTGCTGGCCGGTGATGGGCTGGGGGTCGGGGTAGGTGACGTCGGCCGTCGCCGTGCCCGGCAACAGGGCGACCACTGCCGCGGCGAGCGGCGCGGCGAGTCTGAATCTCTTCAACTCAGGCTCTCCTCAGGGTGGTTACTGACCGGCCAGACCCGTGTGGGCGACGCCCGCCACGATCTGCCTCTGGAAGAAGACGAAGACGATGATCAGCGGCAGGCCCGCCATGAGACCGCCGGCCATGAGCTGGGCCCACTGGATGCCGTAGGAGTTCATGACGGTCGCGATGCCGTTCGGCATGGTCATCAGGTCGGGGTTGTTGGTCACCATGTACGGCCACAGGAAGTTGTTCCACGAGGCGATGAAGGTGAAGATGCCGACCGCGGCGAGGGAGGGGCGGGACAGCGGGACGACGATGGTGAAGAAGATCCGCCAGCGGCCCGCGCCGTCGATGAAGGCGGCCTCCTCCAGTTCGCGGGGGATGCCCTGGAAGAACTTGTAGAGGATGTAGACCATCGCGGCGGGCGCGCACTGCGGCAGGATCATGCCCCAGTAGGTGTCGACCATCCCCATCTGCTGGACGGTGGTGAACAGCGGGACGCCGAGGACGGCCGGGGAGATCATCAGGCCCCCCATCACCACGCCCATCAGGACGGTCTTCCCCTTGAACTCGGTGCGGGCGAAGCCGTATCCGGCGAGTGCGGCGACGGTGACCACGACGGCCGTCACCAGGATCGACACCACAAGGGAGTTGACGAACCAGTTCGTGATGTTGCCGGTCTTCCAGAGGGACTTCCAGGCCTGGAGCGTCCAGACCTTCGGCAGCCAGTGCGGCGGGATCTCGGCCGCCTCGGCCTCCGACTTGAGCGAGGTGAACAGGGCCGCGGCGATCGGCGCCACGAAGACGGCGGAGACGGCGACGCCGATCAGCGTGAGGACGATCTGGCTGGGCGTCCAGGGCTTGCGGGAGCTGGTGCGCACGGTTCGTTCGGCGCGCACGGGCGTCTCGGCGGTGGTCATCGGCCGCCCTCCTCACGGTTGCGCAGCAGCGCCATCCGCGCGAGGGCGACGGCCGCGATGATCACGAAGAAGATGATGGACATCGCGGAGGCGTAGCCCACGCGGTAGCTGGTGAAGCCCTGCTCGAGGGTGTACTGGACGAAGGAGCGGGTGCTGAGCTCGGGGCCTGGGCTGAAGTCCATCATCACGACGGCCTGGTCGAAGAGCTGGAGCGATGCGAGGACCTGGAGCGCGATCACCAGGCCGGTGATGTGGCGCAGCATCGGCAGCGTGATGTGGACCATCCGGTGCCAGGCGTTCGCGCCGTCCAGCTTGGCGGCCTCGTAGAGGTGGTCGGGGATGCCCTGGAGCGCGGCGAGGTACAGCAGGAAGCTGAAGCCCACCGTCCACCACAGTGTCTGGATGACGATGGCGAGCATCGCGTACGACTTGTCGGTCAGCCAGGGCGTGGTGAGCCCGAAGGTCTCGTTGAACAGGCCGATCCCCTGGGTGAACAGCCACTGCCACATGTTGGCGGCGACCGTCGACGGCAGCAGGAACGGCGCGAAGAAGCACAGCCGCCACAGCCACTTGCCGCGCTCGATGTGGTGCGCGAGCATCGCGAGCAGGAAGGCGAGGACCGTGATGCACGGCACGACGAGCAGCGTGAAGTAGGCGCTGTGGCCGAGCGCGTCCCACATCGCCGAGTCGTTCAGGGCGTCGCGGTAGTTGTCGAGGCCGACGAAGCTCGCGCCGTCGCCGGAGATGTTGGCGTCCGTGAAGCTGAGGTAGACGCCGCGCAGCAGCGGCCAGACCACGAACAGCGCGAAGAGCACCAGGAACGGGGCGATGAACCAACCCCCGTGCTGGAAGCCCTGCTTGCGGCGGACGGTCGCGGTGGCGGCGGCGGTCTTCGCCCGCGCCGGTGCGACGACGGTCTCGGCACTGGTCGTCATGCGAGCGCACCTCCCTGCGCGGCGGTCTTGCCGTCCATCGGGTTCTTCGACGCGAGGAGCTTGGTGAGATGGGACTTCATCCGCTGCGCGACGGCTGCCGGCTTCGCGGAGCCCATGGTCGAGGAGACGACGACGGGGCCGAGGTCCTGGGCGAGGACGCCGGTGGAGCCCGCGAACCACACCTTCGGCTCGGTGGCCTGGTGGTCCATCGCCAAGGCGTATTCGTTCTGCGGGGTGAGCTTCTTGTACGCGTCCGTGGACAGCGTCGGCGTGTACGCGGGGATGTGGCCGCCGGCCGCCCACTGCAGGGCGTGCGTGACGACGTACGCGGCCAGCTCGTGCGCGGCCTCGTCGGTGGCGCCGCCGCGGCCGGACCGGTGCGGCAGGACGAACGCGTGCGACTCGGCGTGGGTGGCCTGCTTGCCGAAGACGGGCGGCAGCGGGGTCGCGCCGTAGTCCAGCTTCGCGCCGGAGAAGACCGGCACCGACCAGTTGCCCTCCCAGGTGAAGGGGGCGCCGTTGATGAACTGCTCGCCGGTCGGCGCGCCCGGGATGACGTACCCGTCGGTGACGTGCCTGCGGAGGAACTCCAGGACCTGGGTGGCCTTGTCGACGTCGAAGAGGACCTCGGTGTCGTCGTCGTCGAACCACTGGCCGCCGAGCTGGGTGTAGAAGGCGACGAAGAACCACCACTGGAAGTTCTGGTCGTTGGTCCACAGACCGATGGTCTGCAGGCCCTTCTTCTGGACCTGCTTGGCCTTCTTCAGGACGTCGAACCACTCGTCGGTGGAGGTGACCGGGATCATCCGGCCGTCGTCGCCGAGCAGGTCCGCCTTCTTCAGTACGTCCTTGCGGTAGAAGCAGAGCTGTACGTGGATGTCGAGCGGCAGGGCGTAGAGCTCGCCGTCGATGACACCGCGGTTCCACAGGGCCGGGTTGTAGTCCGCCTTGCGCACGCCGTACTTGGCGAGCAGGTCGACGTCCCACGGGTCGAGGAGCCGCCCCGGTGAGAAGCCCGCGACCCGGCCCATGTGCATGACGCCGAGCTCCGGTGCGCGGTTGCCCGCGGCGGCCATGGCGAGCTTGGTGTAGAAGGGGTTGCCCCACTGGAGGGTGGAGTCCTTCACGTCGATGCCGGGGTGTTCTTCGCGGAAGGCGTCCAGCATCGCGATCATGTTGGCGCCGTCGCCGCCGCTGAAGAGGTTCCAGTACCGCACCCGGGTGTCCGCGCCGGAGGCGAGCGCGTCGGCGCCGGTCCCGAGGGCGGCGAAGCCGAAGCTGCCCGCCACGGCCAACCCGCCTGCTGCGGCGAGAAGTTGCCTGCGATTCAGGCCAGGTTGTCCCATACCGTACCCCTGTCGTTCGGCTGGTTCGACGTGGTTCCGACGTGGTTCCGACGTGCTTCCGATGCGGTTTTGATGCGGTTCGACATTTCGAATCATGCTCGTAACTTCGAACGGGACCGTAAAATCGAAGCGCTTGCGCGTCAATGGTTTCGACAGGACTTCTGATAGCGCTTTCTATCCGTGGGCCCTCACGGACATCTCGTGACGCGGACACACCCAGCCGCGTAGGCTCGAACGGGCTGCCGCAGGGCGGTTGAGAAGGGGGAGCGGATGGACATCGGGGGCGCGCGCGGGAGGGCGGCCCGGATCGCTTCGACGCTGCGGCGCGGGCGGACCGGACCGGCCATGCGCGAGCTGACCGGCGAGCTCTCCGCCGCGTTGCGGGCGCGCCCCGGGCGGCCGTCCGGGGTGCGGGACGTGTGCCGGGCGCTGTGCGAGGAGATGTCCGCGCGGCGTGGCGGGCGGCCCGTCGAGGTGCGGTTCGAGCGGTTCCCCGACGAGATCGAGGTGACCGGACTGTGGGTGGAGTTCCAGGACTTCGACCTGGTCATCGTCGAGGAGCGGGCCGAGGCGGTGCAGCAACTGGTCATTTTCGGACATGAGTTGTGGCACCTGCACGCCGGGCACAGCCACCACCACGGGCCCGGCACGGCGGCCGCGGCACGCGCGTTCGCCGACCGGCCCGGCTGGAGGGACGCGGCCATCTCCGTCGCCGCCCGCAACGGTTCCCGCCAGCGGGACGAGGCCGAGGCCGACGACTTCGGCCACCACCTTGCCTCCGCCGTCCGGCCCCTGGTGTCCGGCGAGGGCGCCGACAGGCCCCTCGACCCCCTGCAGCGGGCGTTCGGCTACCGCGGACGCGGAGGGACGACCCGGTGAGCCCTGCCCCCGGTTCCCCCGACCTGGCCCTCGACCCCGCAAGTCTCCTCAACGAGTTCTACATCTCGTTCTGGATCCCCGCCGCGATCCTCACCACCGCCCTGGTGATCAAGCTGCCCACCATCATCAGGCTGTGGCGGGACCCGCTGCTGCGCGCGGTCGGCGGGCTGCTGTTGCTCGCCTGCTTCGTGTTCGTGTCGGCGGCGCCCGCCACGATCGCCTGGACCAACCGGGTCACGGGCGTGCCGAACATCGCGGCCCCGCTGGTCTACTCCCTGCTCACCGCGTTCTGCGGCTCCTGTCTGCTGCTGATCATCGCCTGGCGCAACGGTCTGTCCGACCGCACGGCAGCCACCCGCCGGGCCATGCACTGGGTCCTGTGCCTGTACTCGGGCGTGGTCGTCGCGCTGTGGGTGCTGTTCGCCCTCGCGGACGCGCCGGTCGAGCGGCTCCGGGACCTGGACACGTACTACGCCTCGACGCCCTTCATGCGGGAGGAGATCCTGTCCTACCTGCTCGCGCACACCGTGGCCGTCCTGATCACCTCCCGGCTGATCTGGAACTGGGTCCGCACCGACGGGCTCGACGCCTGGCTGCGCTGGGGTCTGAAGTCGCTGGGCGTCGGCTACGTGATGAACCTGATCTTCGACGCCGCCAAGCTCACCGCCGTGGTGGCCCGCTGGACCGGCCACGACCTGGACTGGCTGAGCACCGACCTGGCTCCGCCCGTCGCCTGTCTGTCCGCGATCCTGATCGCGGTGGGATTCATCCTCCCGCACGCCGGCCAGTACCTGCACGAACGCTGGCGTGTCCGGCTCGCCCACCACGAACTGCGGCCCCTGTACGCGCTGATGCGGACCGTCAACGGCAGCGGCATCCCCTTCGTCCTGCACACCACGCCCGAACTGCGCCTGATCCGCCGGGAGACGTTCATCCGCGACGTCCTCCTCCCGCTGGCCCGCCGCATCGACGAGGAGCAGCGCCGACGGTCCTACGAGGCCGCGCTCGCCCTGGGCTTCGAGCCCGGCCACGCGAAGGCGCTCGCCGCCGCCGTGGCCGTCCAGGACGCGGCCGACGCCAAGCGTCGCGCGCCGAACGGCGACGCCACCGGCGACCCCGACACCACGGACCTGCTCCAGGAGATCGCGGCCGTGTCACGGGCCCTTCGCAACCCCGACGACATCGCGGCGGTCCGCCGGCACGCGGCCGCATCCCCACCGGGCGTCCCCGGCCCGTCCGTCGACGACCGCAGCAGTAACGACCACAGCAGTGATGACAGCAGCACTGATGACCGCAGCAGAGAGCGTGCCCGTCCATGAGCCAACGCCCCACCACCGCCGTCGTCCTCGGCGGCTCCCTCGCCGGCATGCTGGCCGCCGGTGCCCTGGCCTCGGTCGCCGACCGGGTCACCGTGGTCGAGCGCGACGAGCTGCCCGCGGGCCCGCACCCGCGAAAGGGGCTGCCGCAGGCCCGGCACGTCCACCAGATGTGGTCGGGCGGGGCGCTGGCCGTGGAGGAACTGCTGCCGGGCGTCACGGGGCAGCTTCGGGAGGCCGGGGCACACCGGCTGCCCGTCACCACGGACATGGTCGTGCTGTCGCCGAAGGGCTGGTACCGGCGCTGGGCCGAGTCGCACTTCATGCTGCTGTCCGGCCGTGACCTGCTGGACGCGACGGTACGGGCGCACGTCCTGGCCGATGACCGCGTCGAGTTGACCGACCGGGCCGAGGTGCTCGGGCTCGACGGCACGGGCACCGCCGTCACCGGAGTCCGTGTCCGGACCCACGACGGCGCCGAACGCACCCTGGCCGCCGACCTGGTGGTCGACGCCACGGGGCGCGGTTCCCGTGCCGCCCAGTGGCTGACGGACCTGGGGCTGCCCGCCCCCGAGCGGCGTGAGGTCGACGCGGGACTGGCCTACGCGAGCCGCCTCTACCGTGCGCCCGAGGCGGCCCGCGACGGCTTCCCGGTCGTCAACGTGATGGCGGACCCGCGCACGGGCGAGCCCGGCCGGGCGGGCGTCCTGCTCCCGATCGAGGACGGGCGGTGGCTGGTCACCCTGATCGGCACGCGCGGCGGCGAACCGTCTCCCGACACCGCCGACTTCGACCGGTACGCCCGCGAGGAACTACGGCATCCGCTCGTCGCCGACCTGATCGCCCGCGCCGAGCCGCTCTCCGACGTGGCGTTCACCCGTACCACGGCCAACCGCCGCACCTTCTACGAGAAGATGCCGGCCTGGCCGGAGAACTTCGCGGTCCTCGGCGACGCGCTCGCCGCGTACAACCCGGTGTACGGGCACGGCATGTCGGTCGCGGCCCAGGGCGCTTCGGCCCTGCGGGACGTCGTACGACGCCACGGCTGGGGTTCGCCGGGGCTGTCCCGGCGCATCCAGAAGGCGGTGGCGCGGCCGGTCGCGGCGGCGTGGGACCTCGCGGTCGGGCAGGACGTGTTCTTCCCGGGCGCGACGGAGAACGGCCCCACCCGACGGGACCGGCTCGTCGCCGCGTACGTGGACCGGCTGACCTTCACGGCCACCGGGAACGGGCGAGTCGCCAGAACGGTGACGGACGTGATGTCACTGGAGCGAAGAGCCGAGGTGCTGCTGGCACCGAGCATGCTGCTGGCGGCGGCGCTGGGCCCGCTCAAGCCACCGCTGAGCGGGCCACCGCTGACGCCGCAGGAACTGAAGGCCGCGGAGCTGGAGTAGTCAGCCCGCGAACGCCGGCTGCGCCAGGCCCTTCCCTGCGCCCGGTACCACCAGCAGCGACCCCGCCACCGGGTGCGGGGCGTCCAGGCCCACGCGGGCGGTGGTGATGTACAGGTCCGTCAGGTCGGCGCCGCCGAACGCGCAGGCCGTGATCCTCGGGGTGGGGAGGGTGATCACGCGGTCCAGCTCGCCCGCCGGGGTGTAGCGGCGTATCGCTCCCCCGTCCCACAGCGCCACCCACACGCAGCCGTCGGCGTCGACGGTGAGGCCGTCGGGGAAGCCGGCGCCCTCCTCGATCTCGACCAGGGGACGGCGGCCGGAGACCCGCCCGCCCCCGTCCGCCCCGTACACGAAGACGTCGACCCGGCGCGTCGGCGAGTCGATGTAGTACATCAGCGTGCCGTCCGGGCTCCAGCCCGTCCCGTTGCTCACCGCCACGTCGTCGAGGACGACTTCCGCCGTGCCGTCGGCGGTGAGACGGGACAGGGTGCCGCCGCCCGGGGCCTCGTCGTAGCGCATGGTGCCGGCCCAGAGGGAGCCGTCGGGGGCGACGGCGGCGTCGTTGGCGCGGCGGCCGGGGACCGGCTCGTGGTGCAGCCAGCGGAAGCTGTCGTCGGGGTCGAGCAGGCCCACGCCGTCCCGGAGGTTCAGGACCAGGCCGCCGCCCGCGCGGGGCTTGGCCGCGCCGACGTGCTGGTCGGTCGCCCGGACCGTGCGGCGGCCGGTCGCGGGGTCGTAGGTGTGCAGGCGGGCGCCCAGGATGTCGAGCCAGAGCAGGCGACCGGTGGCCGGGTCCCAGGTCGGGCCCTCGCCGAGGGTGGCCTCGGCCCGCACGGCCACTTCGTACGACGTCGTCATGCCACGCTCCGGTAGCCCAGGAGCTCGGACAGCTCGGCGGCACCCTTCGCCGCGAGCTGTTCCAGTTCGACGCGGCGCTCGTCGCTCCAGCGGATCATCGGCACCGAGATGGAGAGCGCGGCGACGACCTGGCCCGTGCGGTCGCGGACCGGGGCGGCGACGCAGCTGACGTCAGGGTTGGACTCACGGCTCTCGACCGCGACGCCCCGCTCCCGGATCTCCGCCAGGGCCTCGCGCAGGGCGCCGGGCTCGGTGATGCTGTTCGGGGTCATCCGGATGAGGTCGGCGTCCTCGGGGATGCGCGCGCTGAGCTCCGCGGCGGGCAGCGAGGCCAGCAGCATCTTGCCGACGGACGTGCAGTGGGCGGGGAGGCGACGGCCCGCGGCCGAGACCATCCGGACCGCGTGCGTGGAGTCGACCTTGGCGATGTAGATGACGTCGGTGCCCTCGAGGATCGCGACGTGGACCGTCTCGTCACACGTTTCGGCGACCGACCGCGCCACCTGCTGGCCCTCGGCGGCGAGGTCGAGCTGCTCGGCGTAGCGGCTGCCGAGCTGGTAAGGACGGACGCCGAGGCGGTACCGTCCGGGCTGTCCGGGCACGGGGACGATGTAGGACCGCGCGGAGAGCGTAGTCACGAGTTCGTGCACGGTGGTGCGCGGAAGCTGGAGCCTGCGCACTATGTCGGGGGCGGAGAGCGAACCGTCCCCGTCGAGGAAGAGCTCGAGAATATCGAGAGCTCGGGTCACGGCAGGTACGAGGCGTCCCACGACCGGCCCCCTCCCTTAGTTAGTCGTTCTCAGCGCCTGTGTTCGAGATTTCAACAGGCGATCGGCATGACGAACACAGGCTGTCATAAGGCTTTGCGCTGGGCAATGGTCGTGAAACGTGCGAGTGGGCCAGGATGGGTCGCATGCCGACTCAGAAACGCCTCGCCGGCTCCTTCACTCCTCTCGATTTCCAGCTGGTCCTGCTGCGCCGCATGGCCGACCACAACCCGGACCTGGTGGAGAACGCCCGTCACGGACTCGGCGTCTCCCTTGCACAGATGCGAGAGGCCAACAAGCGTTGGCAGGCAATGCTCCACTCCCCGCACGCACGGGGCGCGCTCTCCCGTTACCGCTCGGTCCTCGGTGAACCCGAGTCCAGAACACCCCGCCGCGTCGGCGACCTCGACTGCGAGGCCTGGCTGTGGCCGGTGTCCCTCTGGCCCGGCCTGTGCTTCGAGGTACTGCTCGCACCCAACGGCAGCGTCTGGAACGAGTGGCTGGTCCGCGCCCCGGGGACCGCGCCACCGCCCCTGAACACCCTCGACGACCTCACGCCCTGGTCCTGCACCGTCGACGAGGCCGCCCACGCCTTCGCCCCGGCCCGCCCCCTGGAGGGCACCGCCCCGACCCGCTGGGGACTGGCCTTCACGGCGCCGGACGGGCGGGGGGTGCGACGGGAGGTCGTCGCCGAGTTCACCTGGGGACTCTTGCAGCGGACGGCGGCCAGGGAGTAGCACCCGTCCGCCCGGGTTCCGACCCGGGTCCGCCCGGGTTCCGGTAGGGGCCCGGCCGGACGGATCAGCAGGTGGGGGCGGTCGTCAGCGGGTGGCGGCCGCCGCCGCCAGGATCGCCGCCACGACGGCCGGCACCGACTGCGGGTGCAGGAACAGGAAGAGGTTCGGCTCGACCAGTTCCAGCTCCATCACGCACGGCTCACCGTCGTCGCCGTCCACGAGGTCCACCCGGGCGTAGAGCAGTTCGGGCGCCTCCGGTACGGCGGCCAGGGCACGCTCGGCGACGGCGATCTCGGCCGGGGTCGGGGTCCAGTGCTCCAGGCCGGGGTGGGCGACCTTGTGCGCGTCGAAGGCGGTGCCGGGGGCCAGGACCGCCCGCTTGCGGCTGGCGTGCAGCAGACGTCCGCCGAAGAACTGGAGGGCCCGCTCACCACCGGCGTCGATGCCGCGCACATACGGCTGCACCATCGCCGTCAGCCCCTCGGCGTGCATCCGCGCGAGGTGCCGGACGGCCGTCTCGTGCCGGTCCGGCGTGTAGCGGGCCGCGTAGCGGGCGCCGGCACCGGAGGTGGGCTTGACGACGTACTCGTGGTCGGCGGGGAGGTCGGCCGGGTCGTCGGGCGCGAGGTAGCGCGTCGGGACGGTCGGCACTCCGGCCGCCGCCAGCTCCCCCAGGTACCGCTTGTCGGCGTTCCAGCGCACCACACCGGCCGGGTTGGCCAGCCGGGTGACGGCGGCGACCTTCGCCGCCCATGCCGTGAACTCGCCCGCGCGCCAGCTGTAGTCCCAGGTCGAACGGATGACGACGAGGTCGTAGGAGGCCCAGTCGACGTCGCCGTCGTCCCAGAACACGGCGTCGGCCTCGGCCCCGGCCGCTTCCAGCGCCGCCAGCAGCACCGGAAGATCGTCATCCCTGCTGGGCTCCGGCCGGGGATCGTAGGTGACAAGCGCGACACGGGCCACGACGGACTCCCTCTTCGTATGAATGTCCGATCGTCCGAAGGCTAACAAGGGTCGCAGGAGTGACCGGAGTCAACCTCCGACGACGCCGGACCAGGCCTGCCGTGGGGTAGGTACGTTCTGTCGTCACCGTCCACCCGACGCAAGGAGTGCCCGTGCCCTCGTCCTCTCTCTTCCCCGCCCTGACGGACGATCCGTCCGGCCGTCCCGCGCTGCGGTTCGGCGGGCGTTCCCTGACGTATGCGGAGCTCGCCGGGGCGGCCGGCGCCGTCGGCGAGCGGGTGCGGGGGGCCGCGAGGGTCGCCGTGTGGGCCACTCCGTCGCTGGAGACCGCCGTGGGGGTGGTGGGCCTGCTGCTCGCCGGGGTGGCCGCCGTGCCGTTGAACCCGAAGTCGGGCGAGAAGGAGCTCGGGCACATCCTGTCCGACAGCGGACCGGAGGTGGTGCTGGCCGCTCCAGGTGACGAACTGCCCGATGCCTTGAGGGGGTTGGTGCGGATCGACGTCGACGTGCACGGGGTCGGGGGAGCGGGCGGCGAGCCCGTGGGCGGTGAGGAACCCGCCCTCGTCGTGTACACCTCCGGCACCACCGGGCCGCCCAAGGGCGCGGTCATCCCGCGTCGGGCGATCGCCACGACCCTGGACGCGCTCGCCGACGCCTGGCAGTGGACCGGGGAAGACGTCCTTGTGCACGGGCTGCCGCTGTTCCATGTGCACGGGCTGGTGCTGGGGGTGCTCGGGCCGCTGCGGCGGGGCGGGTCCGTGCGGCATCTCGGGCGGTTCGACACCGATGGCGTCGCGCGGGAGCTGAGCAGCGGCGCGAGCATGCTGTTCGGGGTGCCGACGATGTACCACCGCATCGCCGAGGCGCTGCCCGCCGACCCGGCGCTGGCGAAGGCGCTCGCCGGGGCGCGGCTGCTGGTGTCCGGTTCGGCCGCGCTGCCCGTGCACGACCACGAGCGGATCGCGGCCGCGACCGGGCGGCGGGTGATCGAGCGGTACGGCATGACGGAGACGCTGATGAACACCAGCGTCCGTGCGGACGGGGAGGCGCGGGCGGGGACGGTCGGGGTGCCGTTGCCGGGCGTGGAGCTGCGTCTCGTGGAGGACGACGGGTCGGTCGTCTCCGCGTACGACGGGGAGACCGTCGGGGAGATCCAGGTGCGCGGGCCGAACCTGTTCACCGAGTACCTCAACCGGCCCGACGCCACCGCCGCCGCCTTCACCGCCGACGGCTGGTTCCGGACGGGCGACGTGGCCGTGCGCGATCCCGACGGGTACGTCCGGATCGTGGGGCGCAAGGCCACCGACCTGATCAAGAGCGGGGGTTACAAGATCGGGGCCGGGGAGATCGAGAACGCGCTGCTGGAGCATCCGGGGGTGCGCGAGGCCGCGGTCACCGGGGAGCCGGACGCGGACCTCGGGGAGCGGATCGTCGCGTGGGTCGTGCCGGTGGATCCCGCATCACCGCCGGCGGAGGGAGAGTTGGCCGATCACGTGGCCCGCCGGCTCGCCCCGCACAAGCGGCCCCGCGTGGTGCGGTACCTCGACGCGCTGCCCCGCAACGACATGGGGAAGATCATGAAGCGGGCGCTGCCGTCATGACGACGGGACGGGCGGGCGCGCGGGAGGTCATCGCCCTCGTCGCCGACGAGTTCCACGAACTCACTTACCCAGAGAGGGACTTCGCACCCGACGGCGCCCTCGGCTGGCCCGGCTACGACGCCTCGCGCGCCCGCGCCGCCCGGCGCACCGGCGAGTCGGAGTCCGTGGTCTGCGGCACGGCGAGCGTCGAGGGCACCCGGGCCGTGCTGATCGCCTTCGAGTTCGGCTTCCTGGGCGGTTCGCTGGGCGAGCGCACCGGTGACCGGCTGGAGGCGGCGTACACGTATGCCCGTGAACACCGGCTCCCGGTCGTGCCGTTGGTCGCCACGGGCGGCAGCCGCATGCAGGAGGGCATGCTCGCCCTCACCCAACTCCAGCGGGTGGCACGGCAGTCGGCGCTCACCAAGGAGGCCGGGCTGCCGCAGATCGCGGTCCTGCGGGACCCGACGACCGGCGGCGGCTGGGCCACCCTGGGCGCGGGCGCCGACGTGGTCCTGGCGCTGCCGGGCGCCCAGGTCGGCTTCGCGGGCTCCCGGGTCCGCCCACCGGACGCCGACCCGTCCGCCTACACGGCCGAGGCACAGGTCGCGGCAGGATCGGCGGACGCGGTCGTCCCCCCGGAGGAGCTGCGGGGCGTACTGGGCCTGTGGCTGCGGCTACTCACAGCCGGAACAAGCGGAGGAAACAGGCCGACCGGCGCTGACGAGCCGGGCGAGGCTGACGAGCCCGGCAAGACGAGCGGACCGGGCGGGGCGAGCGGGGCGAGCGGGGCAAGCGGACCGGGCGGAGCAAGCCGGCCGAGCGAGCCGGCTCCCGCGCCAGAAGCACTCGGGGCAGACGAATCCAGCGGGACAAGCCAGCCCGACGGACCGGGCGAGACGAGCAAGGCCAACCAACCGAACAGGCCCGCTCCCGCGCCAGAAGCACCCGGGGCGAGCGGATCGGGCGAGGCAGGCGAAGCAAGTGAAGTAGGCGAAGTAGGCGAAGTAGGCGAAGTAGGCGAAGCTAACGAGCCGGGCAAGCCAGGCGGAGCGGACGAGGCGGGCGAGGTGAACGGGGAGAGTGCGGCGGTCGAGGTGAGCGGGGGTGGCCGGGCGATCGTGCCCGCGCCGGTGCCGGAGGCGCTCGGGGTGGGGGGCCTTCCGGAGTCCGGGTGGGATGCCGTGCTTCGAGCCAGGTCACCTCAACGTCCGCGCGCCGCGCGCTACCTGGACGCCTACTTCACTCACCGCGTCGCGATCTCCGGGGACCGGTGCGGTGGGGTCGACCCCGAGGGGATGCTGTGCGGCTTCGGCATCCACCGGGGCCGTACGGTCGCGTACGCCGCGCAGACCGGGGCGGCGACCCGGCCCGCCGGCTACCGCACCGCCACCCGGCTGATCCGGCTCGCGGACCGGCTCGGGATCCCGGTGCTGACCCTGGTGGACACACCGGGCGCGGCCAACGACGCCGAGGCGGAACGGCAGGGCGCGGGCGCGGCGATCGCGGAGCTGTTCGGCGTGGTGGCCACCGCCCGGACGCCGCTCACCACGCTGGTGATCGGCGAGGGCGGCTCCGGCGGGGCGCTCGCGCTGGCCGCACCCGGCCGCACCTGGGCCACACCGGACAGCTACTTCTCCGTCATCGCACCCGAGTCGGCCGCCGCCATCCTCAAGCGCCCCCCGGAGGAGGCGGAGTCGACCGCGGACCAACTCCGCATCCGGCCACAGGATCTGGCGGCGCTGGGGGTGATCCGGAACACGAAGGCGCAGGGAACGCGGGACAATCTCCAGTACCGTCCGTGACAATGGATGTGCGCAGAGCCGCAGTCGATCTGGAAGGGGTTACGGGGACACCGTGGACGGACTGGTGGAGTTCAAGACCGACGACGGTGCCGTGGTCGCCGTCGAGGCGGTCACGGAGAGGCGGCCCGGTTCCCGCCTGGTGGCCCGGAGCGACGGGACGGTCCAGGCGGCCCGCACCTTCGAGGGCGCCCTGGAGGGCGTGCGCGCCGCCGCCGAGTCGGCGCTGCGCGTCTTCCGGGACGGGGCGTTACGGCCGGACGGCGTGGAGATCGAGTTCGGGGTGAAGCTGTCGGCGGAGACGGGCGCGATCATCGCGAAGGGCACGGCGGAGGGCCATCTCGTCGTACGACTGACCTGGTCGCCCCCCTCCCCCTCATGAACAGCCCCCGCATGGACAGCCCCCTCATGAACAGTGCGGAATGGCACGCCCGGATCGAGAGTTCCGGCGAGGTGGCGGGCGCCGGCTTCCTCGTCACCCCGCGCAGGGTGCTGACCTGCGCCCACGTCGTGCACCAGGCCGCCGCGGGCACGCTGACGGTGACCTTCACCGAGCGCCCCGGCTCCCCGGCCGTACCGGCGAGGGTGGTCGCCGACGGCGGCTGGGGCGGCGGCCCGACCGACCTCGGTGACCTGGCCGTCCTGGAGCTGGCCCACGACGTCCCGATCGCCCCGGCCGCGCTCGCCCCCGTGGACGCCGCGCACGGCCACCGGCCCGACCGGCCCCGCAAACTCGTCGTCTACGGCTTCCCGGTCGGCTTCGACGAGGGCACGCTCGCCGAATACCGCATCACCGCCACCCAGTTGCTCAACCGCGAGTGGATCCAGCTGGAGGCCTGGCAGCCCGGCGGACAGCCGCTCGCCCCCGGGTTCAGCGGCGCCGCAGTCACCCTCGTCGACACCGGTGAGGTCGTCGGCATGGTCACCGCGGCAGCCGGCGACCGGGGCGTGCACAACGGCCGGATGATGCCCACGGAAGTCATGGCCCGCTACTGGCCCGCCCTGGACGGCCTGGTCCCCACCGCCGACCACGGCACCGCCGACCGCGCCCGGCTGCGCGAACTCGTCGAGCGTGCCGTCCGCGCGGGCCTGGACGGCGATCCCGGGCGGCGCGTACGGCTCTACGAGGCGGCCCGGGGCCCGCTGGACCCGGACGCGCCCGAGGAGGGGTTCGACTCGCTGTGGTCGGCGGCCCTGTTCGTGCTGTGCGAGATCGACGGCGACGACGCGGCCACCACCGTCGCCCGCTTCACCGCCCATGTGGAGTCCCTGTTCCAGGCCCCCGTCGAGTCGGCCGCCGCACCCGACTGGTCACCCATCCTCGTCGACCTCCAGCACAGCGGCGCGGGCGACGGACACGTCCGCGTCGAGGTGTCCGCGTACAGCGGGGGCCGCCGGCATCCGGTCGGCTCCGACACCGTCGCGCAGGCCGGGCTGCGCGCCTATGTGCAGGACCGTATCGAGGCCGCGTTCCGGTATCTGACTCCCGGCTGCGACGAGTTGATCACGTTCGCGCTGCCCCGCGACTGGATCGACCTGCCCGTCGACCGCTGGGCGAGCACCCCCGACGACGACACCCCGCTCGGCTGCGTGTACCCGCTCGTCGTCACCGACCAGGCCCGCCGCCGGGCGGGCGTCCGGCACCAGCTGACCCGGGTGTGGAACCGGCTGGACTCCGTGCCCGGCGCGCGCGTGCACCGCGTCGAGTGCGGCAGCCCCGAGGAGCCGCGCCGGCTCCGGATGCGACTGCGCCAGGACGACGCCTGTCTCGCCGCCTTCGCCACCGCCCCGGCCGCGCCCCGCACCCGCCCCCACTTCGACACCTCGCTCAACGCGCCCGCCCCGATGGTGGTCTGGTCCCGCGAGGGCTGCGCCGCCGGCCCGGACGAGCCCTGCGCCGGCGGGGACGGCTGCGTGGGCAAGACGTTCCTGGACGAGCTCGACACCTGTCTGTCCGGCGTCCCGCCCGCCGAACTCCCGCGCCGTGTCCTGGCGTTGCGTGAGGAGGCCGACGCGGAGGACGGCCATTGGGCGCACGACATCCAGCTGCTGTGGGACGACCCGCGCGTCTTCACCGACCCGCACGGCCAAGCGCCCGCCCAGGTCCACTCCCCTGTGGCCTGAGCCACCTCTCCCCGCCCGCCCCCACCCCCGCCGAGTCACGCCGAGTTTCGGAGAACCATGCCGCACTGGTCCGTCTACACCGGGAACAGCGAGCCCCACGACGGCATCGACCGGCTGCCCGCGCCGCCGCCCTGGCGCGCGTTCGACGGCGAGCCCGTCGTGCCGCCGCCCCGGGACGCCGACGACGAGGCGGCCGTCTCCCCCGACCGTGTCCACCGCGCCCGCTCCTACGTCGCCACCCCGGAGAGCGTCCAGCTCGTCAACGCGGCCCTCGTGCTGCGCCGCCCCCTGCTGGTCACCGGCCCGCCCGGCACCGGCAAGTCCTCGCTGGCGTACGCCGTCGCCCGCGAGCTGGGCCTGGGTCCGGTGCTGCGCTGGAACATCACCAGCCGCTCCGCCCTGGCCGACGGCCTCTACCAGTACGACCCGCTGTCCCGGCTGTACGCGGCCCGGCAGGCGGCCTGGCGCGAACGGACCGAACGGACCGAACGGACCGAACGGACCGAACGGACCGAACGGGCCGGGCGCTCCGGTGCCGAGGAGACGGTCGAGGCTTCCGGGCTCCCCGGTGCCAGGAGCATCGGACTCTCCGGCACCGAGGGCGTCGAGGACCACCTCCGCCTAGGCCCCCTCGGCACGGCCCTGCTCCCCTACGACCGTCCCCGCGCCCTCCTGGTCGACGAGATCGACAAGAGCGACCTCGACCTGCCCAACGACCTGCTGAACGTCCTGGAGGAGGGCCAGTACGAGATCCCCGAACTCCTGCGCGCGGCCCGCCGCTCCGCCGAGGACGCCACCGCCGAGGTCCTCGCCGACGGCTCGGACACCCCGGTCACCGTCACCCGCGGCCGGATCCGCTGCCGTGCCTTCCCGTTCGTCGTCCTGACCAGCAACGGCGAGCGCGAGTTCCCGCCCGCCTTCCTGCGCCGCTGCGTCCGCCTGAAGCTGCGCCGGCCCGACCGCGAACAGCTCACCGAGATCGTCCGGGCCCACCTCGACACCCCGCCCGGCGAGGCGGAACACCTCATCAACCGCTTCCTGACCCGCGCGGCCGACGGCGAACTCGCCACCGACCAGCTCCTGAACGCCCTCTACCTCACCGGCGTCGCCGGCCTCGACGCGGACTCCCGCGACGCCCTGGCGGAACAGCTGATGCCCTACCTGAGCACGACGGCGGACGGCGATGGCTTCTGAGGCCACGCCGAGGGGTGACACATCCGCCCTGGAACGGCTGACCGCACTGCTGACGGCCGCGTCGGACATGGCTCCCACACCGCGCGAACTGGCCGAACTGCTATGGCTGGCAAGGGAGTTGGATGCTCCGGCGGAGACTTCCGGGGGCCCGGATCCGGACGGCGCGGAGGCCACGACTCCGTCGGCGCCCGCTGCTTCGGCCACGCCCTCGGCCGGTCCCCACGACCGGCCGGCAGCGCCCCCGCCCCTCCCTGGACCCCAGCCCCAGCCCCCGTCCCCCACCGGCCGCGTCCCCCTGCACCTCCCCGCCCCGGAACCGCCGAAGGACCCGGCACGCACCACCACCTCCACGGGTACCGCCACCACCACCGCCGCCGGCAGGACCGTCCTCGCGCCCGCGCCGCCGATGCTCCCCCACCCCCTCGCCCTCCAGCGGGCCCTGCGCCCACTGAAGCGGACGGTGCCGTCGGCGCGCGCCCGCCTCCTCGACGAGCGGGCGACGGCCGACCGCATCGCCCGGCTGGGCGCCCACCCCGACGTCTGGCTGCCCGTCCTGCGCCCCGCGCACGACCGCTGGCTGCGCCTCAGTCTCGTCCACGACACGGGCCCGACGATGCCGGTCTGGCGGCCCCTCGTCCGCGAACTGCACACCGTCCTGGCCCAGTCGGGCGTCTTCCGCACGGTCACCCTGCACCCGGCCACACCCGACGGCCGGGCTCGGCACGTCCCCGACCCGGCGGACGGCCGCACGGTCACCCTGGTCGTCAGCGACTGCATGGGCCCGCAGTGGCGGCCCGGCCCGGCGGGCGACCTCTGGTACGCCACCCTGCGGCACTGGGCGACGCGGATGCCGCTGGCCGTCGTCCAGCCGCTCCCCGAGCACCTGTGGCCCACGACGGCCCTGTCGGCCGAGCCCGGCCTGCTCACCTCCCCCACCACGGCGGCCCCGCTCTCCGCCCTCACGTTCACCCCGTACGACCCCGAGGCCGAGCCGCCGCCGCACGCGTCCCTCCCCCTGCCCGTCCTGGAACCGGGCGCGCCCTGGCTCGCCCACTGGGCGGCGCTGGTGGCGGGCCCCGGCGGCGCCCCCACCCCGGGCGCGGCCGCCTGGCTCCCACCGGCCCCCACCCCTCCCCTCACCACCGGCGAAGAACCCCCCGACCCGGCCTCACTCCCCGCCCAGGACCTGGTCCTGCGCTTCCGCGCCACCGCCTCCCCGGAGGCCTTCCGGCTGGCCGGTCACCTGGCCCTCGCGGTGCCCTCCGTGCCGGTGATGCGCCTGGTCCAACGCGCCGTGAACCGCGACCCTCGCCCGCAGCACCTGGCCGAGGTGATCCTCAGCGGCATGCTCACCACCGCCCCCGGCCCACCCGGCTCCTACGACTTCCGCCCCGGCGTCCGCGACCTCCTCCTGCGCACCCTGCCCCGCTCGACCCGCGGCCGCACCCGCGAACTCCTGGAACACATCGGCGGCCTGATCGACGAACGAGCGGGCCACACGGCAGGCGAGTTCCGGGCGGAAGCAGCCACCATCGAGGCCGACGGCACCGACACGGGCCCAGGCCCCGGCCCGGCGTTCGCCACGGTGAGCGAGGAGACGGTACGACGGCTGGGCGGGAACGCGGAGGAACCCGTGAGCCAGCCGGGTGGGGAGGCCGACGGCCCGCTGCACGTCCGGATGCTGGGGCCGCTGCGCGTCAGCCGCTCCTCGGAGACCCTGCCCCTCCCGTCCACCGAGGCCCAGGCACTGCTGTGCATGCTGTTGCTCGACGCCGAGCGGCGGGCAACCTACGACCAACTGGCCCGTGGTCTCTGGGCACAACCGTCCGGCAGGGCGGAGTCGGTCCGCCGTCTCGACGAGCTGGCCTCGCAGGTGAACAGCCTGCTCGGGTCCGGGACCGTGACCCGCACGTCCGATGGCTACACCCTGCACACCGTCGGGGTCGAGTTCGACGCCGACGCCTGCGAGGACGTCCTCGCCCACCCGCACCAGGACCCCCGCACCCAACGCTCCCGGCTCCGCGACGCCCTCCGCCGCTTCTACGGCGAGCCCCTCAAGAGCCTCCCCGGCCCCGCCGCGCGCGAGACCCGCTTCCGGTTGCGCTCCCTCCGCGTCGCCCTCCGTGCCGCCCTTGTCGAACTCCTCCTGGAACTGGGGGAGTTCGATGCAGCGTCGGCCGAATACGACGCCCTTCTCCGGGAGGGGCCGGACGCCGACACGGTGCGCAGGCTGCGCCCCCGCCTCCACGCCCACGAGGACCACCGAGCCGACTCCCCCTTCGGCCGCCCCGCGATCCGCTTCGAGAGCGACGACGGGCTCGACGCCCACCCCGAAACCCGCATCATCCTCGAACTGGCCGTCCACGAAGTCGTCACCCGTGGCGCTCTCACCCCCCAGCAGTACGAGATCCACGTCCACGGGAACGGCTACGTCGTCGAGACACACCCCGACGCCTACCTGCTCCCCGCCCTGGCCGCCGCCCTGCGCTGGCTCCCCGGCCCTCTCGCCGACCTGGCCGAACCGCCGCGCCTGCGCGTGACGTTCCAGGGCGGCCCGGAGGCCCCCGCGCCCCCGCAGGTCACCGCGCCCGTCCTCCTCACCGTCCCGCCCGCCCTCTACGACGAGTTCGCGCAGAGTTCCGCCGCCTCCGGGCCGCACCGTTTCCGCCCGCTGTACGGCGACGCCCCGGACGGGCCGCCGCTCGCCTGGTACTGCCCGCTGCCCGCGCCGCGCGCCGAGGACGAGGACCGGGATCTGGTGCGGGGGCCGCTGCTCACCCGTGACCTGCGGCAGCTCGGGATACCCGCCCCCGGCCGCACCGCGATCGTGCACACGCGCCCCGACGGCCCGCTCACCCTCCTCAACCCCGCCGACCCCTACGGCGGGCGTCCGCCGGGCCCGACGACGTACTACGAGGTCGACCTCACCCCTCAGCACGCCGTCCACCGGATCTCCCTGCCCAGCTCCGGCAAGGGCGAGTTCAGCGCGGCCGTGGAGCTGTCCTGGCGGGTGGCAGACCCGGTGGCGTTCGTGCGGGCGGAGGCCACCGGCGTGACCGAGCGGCTGCTGGCGCATCTGCTGAAGACGGCATCCCATATCACCCGCCACCACTCCGTCCGCCGGGCCACCGGCGCGCAGCGGGCCGTCAACGCCCAGCTCGGCAGGTGGCCGGTGCCGGGGCTGGCGGTGACGTGCGCGGTGACACTGGCGCCGGACTACGCCCCGCCCCCTCAGGTGCGCCCGACGGCCCCCGCGGCGCGCCCGCCGGCAGACCTGCTCGCCGACGCCGAGACCGTCCTGTTCGGTTTCGACGGCCCGCTGACCCGTCTGTTCACGGCCCCCACCGCCCGCGCGGCCGCCCTCGACCTGCTCTCCCTCGTCGCCGAGCACCGCGACCCCGAGGACGCCATGGCGGGCCGTCCGCCGGGCGACCCGGACGTGGCGGGGCGCGAGCTGTTCGTGCACCCGCTGGACGTGCTGCGCACCTTCGCCCGCGACCGCCTCGGCCCTCTCCTGCGCGACCGCCTCGACGAGCTGGAGCTGAGGGCCGTACCGAACGCGCCGACGACGCACCACTCCGTCGCCCTCGTCCGCACCCTGCACGGCACCGGCCGCCGGGTCGGGGTGGTCACGGACGTGTGCGAGCAGGCCGTGCGCCGCGCCCTGGAGTCCTACCGGCTGCCCCTCGCCGGCGTCCACGGGCGCGACGACGACCTCCGGCGCCTGACGCCGGACCCGCACTGTCTGCTGCGCGCCCTGCGCTCACTCGGCACGCCCGCCGCCACCGGTGTCCTGATCGGCTCCACGCTCGCCGAGCTCGCCGCCGCCAAGACGGTGGGCCTGCGCTTCATCGGCCTCGCCCGCAACCCCACCATCGAACAGGGCCTGATCGAAGCGGGCTGCGACGCGGCGGTCTCCTCCCTCACCCCCGTCCTGGAAGCGGCACGAGCGTTGTAGGCGGCACGAGCGTTGTGGGCGGCACGAGCGTTGTGGGCGGCACGCACGCTGCCGGCGGCTCGCACGCCGCCGACGGCCGCCGTCACCGTCGAAAATCCGGCCGATACGGGATGAGACCCCCATTCGGTCGCGCCCCACCCGGCCCATCCGAAAAGGCGGCCCCCTCCTCGCGCCCGCACGATGCGAAGGAGGCCGACCGCCCGGCGGCCCCCACGGTCTGTGCTCTCGGGAGGACCTGCCATGACCGCCAGTCTGGAGCAGCTGCGCCGCTGTCACTTCGCCGTCGACCTGGGTGCGGCGCGGACGCGGGTGTACGTGAAGGGGGCCGGGCTCGTCGTCGACCAGCCGTCCGCCGCCGCCGTGAACACCCGCACCGGCGCGCTGATCGCGGTCGGCGAGTTCGCCGAGAAGATGACGGGGCGCACACCGCACTACATCCGCGTCATGCGCCCGGTCTCCGGCGGCACGGTCGTCGACATCGAGATGGCGCAGCGCATGCTGCGCCATCTCCTCGGCGACAAGGTCCGCCGTCAGCTGCGCCGCAAGCCGTTCCTGCGCGCCGCCGCCTGCACCCCGCACGACGCCGACCCGCTCGCCCAGCGCGCCGCGATCGAGACGCTGGTCGGACTCGGCGCGCGACGCGTGGAACTCGTCGACACCCTCATCGCCGCAGCCGTCGGCTGCGGGCTGCCCGTCGAACGCCCCGAGGCCACCATGATCATGGTGTGCGGGGCGGCCGCGACCCAGGTCGCCGTGCTCTCCCTCGGCTCGATCGTGACCGCCGAGCGCATCCCGGTCGGCGGCGAGGCAGTAGACCACGCGATCGTCCAACACCTGCGCCACGAACACGAGTTGATGCTGCCGAGCCAGTCCGTACGCCCCTTGCAGCTGGCCCTCTCCTGCAGCGGCCTCACCCCTGAGGGGCCGGCGACCACCGAGATCCACGGGCGGGACGTCGCCACCGGCCTCGCCCGCTCCGTGCGTGTCGACACCAAGGCGGTACGGGACGCCATCGCGACCCCGCTGACCGCCGTACTCGACGGCATCGGCCGGGTACTGCGCGAGTGCCCGCCCGACCTGGTGGCCGACCTCGCCGACCGCGGGATCATGATGGTCGGCGGCTCCGCCCTGCTGCCGGGCTTCGACCAGATGCTGCGCCAGGCCACCGGCATGCCGGTGCACATCGCCGAACGGCCCGACATCTGCGCCGCGCAGGGCCTGGGCGCCATGCTGGAGGGCAAGATCGAGCCTCTGACCCTGGAGCCGATCTCCACCACCTGAGCCCCGCACACCGACCAGCCCCGCGAACCACCGACAGCCACCCCCGCGACCACGGGAGGCAACGACAACAGTCGGCACGGACGCCACGAACGCCACGAACGCCACAGACGCCACGGACGCCACGGACGCCACGGACGCCACGGACGCCACGAACGCCACGGACTGCAGCAGACGTTACCCGTGTGAAACCTTGACGATCACCCGGTCGGGTGCCACGATTCCGGCGCCGCCATGTTTACGCAAACATCAGCCACTGCGGGGCTCCGATGTTTACGCAAACATCAGAGCCGAAAGGGCACCCCCATGCGCCACACCCCCGCCAGAGCCTCCCTCTCCCCCCGCCTGCGCGCCGCTCTCGTCGCGGTCGCCGTCGCCGCGGTCAGCGGCAGCACCCTCGTCGGCACTCCCGCCTCCGCCGCCGCCCCGGCCACCGACACGACCCAGTTCAAGGGCGTGAACTGGGCCGACCCGCGCGACAACTTCGCCGACGACCTCCTCCAGCTGTCCGGCCTGTCGACGACCGACACCTACAAGCAGACCTACGCCAAGGCGACCCGGATCATCGCGGCGTTCCGCGCCAACCTCGGCGCCAACACGGTCCGGCTGCCGATCAACCCGTACACGGTCGACGGCGCGTACTGGAAGTCCTACCGCGGCGTCATCGACGCGGCCTCCGACCAGGGCTTCAAGGTCATCGTCTCCTACTGGGAGGGCACGGGTGACCGCAAGGACGGCTTCATCGACGACGAGGCCACGTACTGGCCGATGTGGGACACCGTCGTCAAGGCGTACAAGAACGACAGCCGCGTCTACTTCGAGCCGATGAACGAGCCGCACGGCTACACCGACACCGAGTGGGCCGACATCGCGGCGAAGTGGCTGTCGACGTACTCGAAGGTCCCGCGCAACCGCGTCTTCGTCAGCGGCGCCGGCTACAACGACCACGTGACCTCGGTCTGCGCCGACCCGCGCCTGAAGGGCACGTACCTCTCCCTGCACCACTACGGGTTCTGGAAGGACTACGCGACCTACGACCAGTGGGTGGCCGACCTGAAGGTGCGCATCGGCGACTGCGCGAACCGGACCGTCGCGGACGAGTTCGGCTCCCCGATGACCACCGGCCTGAACTACAACGTGAAGACGCCGGACAACAACTTCATCAACTACCTCCAGGCCGTCACGGACACCTTCCGCGAGCTGAAGATGGGCTCCGTGTACTGGCCGGGGCTGCGCACGGACGACACGTACTCCCTCCAGAAGCTCACCGGCACCACCGCGCGCCCCTGGCTGGCCACCACCAACCAGTCCGGCGCGGACCGACTCGCGTGGGGCTGGGGGCGGGGGAAGCCGGTCAAGGGCTGAGGTCTCTCGAACACTGAGGCGTGAGGGCTCACGGCCCACCTCCTCACCGGGCCCGCTGACCTGACGGTCGGCGGGCCCATCCCGTTCGGCATCCGGCATTCGGCAGGCGCAGGCGAACGCGGCGTTGCGGCCCGGAGGTCAGGTCGGCAGGCGCCAGTGCGGGCCGTCCGGGTCGCCCAGCCAGACGGTCTGGTCCCACTCGGTCACGGTCATCCCGAAGGCGGCCTGACCGGGCGCGCCCGCCTGCTGCCACACCGTGAGTGCGTCCTCGACCTGGTCCCACAGACGCAGGGGGCCGTCCTGGTGGACCGCCCAGCCGCTGCCGGAGGACTCGACCCACGCCTGCGAACCGGTCGCCACGTCGAGCAATGCGATGCTCTCTCCGGTGCGCACCAACTCAGCTGACGGCGCTGCCAGTTGAGCCACGAAGTGGCCTGTCCAGTCCTCCAGCAGCGCCGGGTCGACACGGGTCGGCCGGGTGGCGCCGGGGTGCGGGTAGAAGGTGGGGCGGGGTGGGCGTTCATGGGGGCGGGCGAGCATGTACGAGACCGTGTCGCCGGTGAAGCGGCCCCGGGCGATCCCTTCGTCGTCGAGGGTGAGCCGGATCAGCCCCGAGGCGAGCATCCATCCGTTGATCGAGGTGACGATGCTGCCGCCGTCGCGGAGCTGCCACAACCACGACGGGGGAATGGTGCGAACGGCGCACGTGGCGATGACGACGTCGTACTCCGCACCGTCCTGGTGTCCGCCCAGGCCGTCACCGACGACGAGGTTCGGGGTGTGGCCGACGGCTTGGAGGTGCTGCGCGGCAGTCGCGGCCACGTCCTCGTCGTACTCGACGGAGTACACGGCCTTGTCGCCGAGTCTGTGGGACAGGATGGCGGTGGAGTAGCCGGTGCCCGTGCCGATTTCGAGCACCTTGTCACCGTCGCGGACGTCTGCGAGTTCGAGCATCCGCAGGACGAGGGACGGCAGGGTGCTGGAGGAGGTGGGGCGGCCGGAAAGGGGGCCGGGGGCGTCGGCGGCGGCGAGGCCGTCGACCTGGGTCACCCATGTGGTGTTCGAGTAGACCATCTGGAGCCACTCGTCGTCGCCGAGCCGGTCACGGCGCACCGGCTCCCACCGGTTGCCCGTGGGGCGGAACACGATGTCGTCCAGGAAGACTTCGCGGGGCACGGCTTCGACGGCCGACCGCCAAGCAGGGTCGGTGAGTTGACCGCGCTCGGCGAGCTCGGCGGCGAGGTTCTGGCGGAGGGAGGCGCTGCTGGTCATCGGCGGTCCTGGTCAGGCTGCTGGAGTTGGTCGGCGATGGCTGCGGTGATCTGGCTGGTGATATGGGCGGGGAACCAGGCGAACTGGCCGTTCGGATTGCACTCGTACCAGTGCCACATGCCGAAGGAGTCGAACCCGAAGTCGAAAGCGCCGTACGCCAACCCGAACACCGCGAGGTAGTCGCGCACGCCTTTCGCCACGCCCGGCGGCACGTCGATGAGGGTGTAGGTGAGGTCGTCGTAGTACCGGCGCCAATCCAGGCCAGGAGCCCCGTCGATCCGCACCGCGAACAGCCGGTCGCCGACGGCGGTGAGCCGAACGTCCGCGACCTTGTCCACGCGCTGCTGGAACAAGTGCATCGTCCGGCCGACGCCGGCGTTCAGGTCCTGCGGGGCCACTTCCTCGACCCACACGGTCAGGGCGTGCCCCTGCGGGTCGGTGTAGTCGCTGTTGTACAGCGGCTTGTAGACCACCGGCCCGTACTCGGCCACAAACCGACGCCCCTCATCGACGTCGTTCGTCAGGAGCGTCGGCGGAACGCGCAGCCCGCACTGCGCTGCCGCCGCCAGTTGGGCGGGCTTGTACTCGGCGGCCCGGTTGCGCCACGGATGGTTCACGTAGTGCGCGCCCGGCAACGCGGCCAGGATCCCGCCGAGCCCGTAGCGGGCCTGGTCGGCACACCAGCGGGCCTCCTGCTCGTCCAGGCCGGCGGGAGCGGCGTACGGACGTGGCCGCCGCCAGTAGACCGACCGCACCTCGTCCAACGCCACGGTCCGTGTCGCCGTTTGGATCTCGCCTCCGAGCCCGGAGGCGTCGACCCGCGCCTTCACGATGACGGTGTCGGGGAAGTCCGCCGGGTCGACCCGGGCCACCGGCACCCCGCGCCGACTCAGCTCCTCGATGACGACGTCAGCCGTCGCGTCGTCCAACTGGGTGACGACAAGCACGGGCGGCGACATCGTGATCAATCGGAGTCTCCCTGCTGGTCGCTGCCCTGGTCCGTGTTGCCGTCCGGCGAGGTCTTCGTCGCCGTCTCCTTGGACGTCTCGCTGCGCTTGTGCCGATCCATGCACGGCACGTCCCTGCCGTCCGGCCCGACCCACCGCCCGGTCTGGCTCTCCGGATCCAGCACGACCGTAGCCGCGGTCAGCGCGGCGGAGGCCGGGAACGGCTTCATCCGGGTCAATCCCCACGGCTTCGGAGTGAACACCCTCCGCGAGCTGGCGGGTTGGGGCCTTGCAGTCGTTGTCATGAGTTCTCCTTCGCGAGATGTCAATGTGGAACAGGCCTGCGCCGTCGTGCCTGGCACGCGCGCCACGGCACGACGGGAATCTTGGTGCGGCCCTGACCCGAAGCGGCCGCCGTGGGGGTGCGTGTCAGTACGGCGCTCGCGCCAGCACCAGGACGAGAACAGGGGCGGTCACCGCCGCCACGTACACGAAGAGGCCGGTGATCGACCTCACGAGGGGTCCCTGGACGGCGGCTGCCGGTGGCACGAGCAACGGCAGCGGGATACGAGCAGTACGCCTGTGGAGTGCGGCAGAGGCACATCTCTGAGCTGGCGGCACAACGCGTGCACTTCCTCGTAGCCGGGCTTGCGCGCCAGCGTGCACTCGGTGGACAGGGCAGGCGTGCTGGTTGTCGTCACGAGCGATCGCCACCGCCTTTGTCGACGTCGTCGTCCCCGTCGTCGTCATCCGGCTGGGCCAGCCGGGCGCCCCTGCTGTCGGCCACGCGCAGCACATCGCCGAGTACCTGCGTCGTCGCCCGCAGCGCGTGCCGTAGCGCGAACTCACCTGCCTTGCGATCGTCCAGGACAGCTCTTGCGCCGGTGAGAACGTGGGCTCCGTCCCGGAGTTGGTCCGCCTCGAGCTCGTCCGCGAGCCGGGACAGTAAGCCGTGGGTGCCGTCCGTGGACAGGAAGCACGGCTTGCCGGGTTCGGTCTCCCAGGGCAGCAGCCGCAGTCCCGAAAAAGCCGAGGGGACGGCGTTTCGGTCGTAGCTCACGCGCCCACCCCTCCCACAGCTGTCGGTGTCACGGGCATCATGAAAGCTCCCTTCCAAGGGAACCGGGGCGGTGCATCTGCTTGGCGGTAGGGCGCCGCCCCGGCATGGTCCGGCCGAGGACATCGGCCGATTACTGGCTCAAGCCAGTTTGGCCACGGAGGGTCACGCGCGTCAAGCTACTGGCTTAAGCCAGTTGCTATGCTGCGGGTATGACAACGTCCGGGCCCTCCTTGAACCAACCGCCGAGCAGGCGCATCGCGGAGGAGCTTCGAGCCGCCATCGAGGCCGGGCACCTCGCGCCTGGCGACAAGCTGCCCTCCGAACGCGCGCTGGCCCAGGAGTACGGAGCCGCCCGCAACACGGCTCGCGAGGCGATCCGACTCCTCGCGGAAGAAGGGCTGGTGACGGCCCGTCACGGGAGTGGCGTCTTCGTACGGGAGCCGCAGCGGCTGTTCCGCTTCGGCAGCGACCGCTACTCGCGCAGCAACCGCGAAACCGGACTGACCCCTTTCCGGCTCGAAGCCAGACGCCAGGGCAAAGAGGCCCGCATCGACGTCGCGTACATCAGCCGGGAGCACCCGCCCCAGGACATCGCCGAACGCCTGGACGTACCGGTCGACGAGGACAGTGTGCTGCACCGGGAGAACCACTACTTCGCCGACGACGAGGCCGTGCAGATCGTGTCGACCTACCTCCGGTGGGACGAAGCGCAGGGCACGCCGCTGACGCAGCCCAGGACCGGCAAGGACGGTATCTATGGCCGACTCGAAGACCTCGGCCACATCATGACCCGGGTACGGGACGAGATCACCGCACGCATGCCTACCCCTGCCGAAGCGGCCGTTCTCGACCTGCCCTCTGGGGTCCCTGTCATCGAAGTCCTTCACACAAGCCTGGATCAGGAGGGTGAGCCGTTCGAGGTGTCCCGGTACGTACACCGCGCGGACCGGACCGGCCTGCTCTACGAACTGTCCGTCGAGTGAAAGTCGATCGGCCGAGCACACAAGGAGCCCAGCATGGAGAGCATCGTCATCCGCCCCTTCGAGGACACGGATCTCCCCGGAGCGGCGGCGGCGTTGACGGAAGTGCATGCCACCGATGGATACCCGGTCGAAGGCGTGGCCCTGCCAGAAGCGTGGCTCCGGTCAGACGACGTACTCGCCTCCTGGGTCGCGGAGGTGGAGCGAAGGATCGTCGGCCATGTGGCGGTGATGCGGCCGCACGGCGAGGACGCCGTGTGCCTGTGGGCCGGGCTGAGCGGGGACGACGAGCACCGCATCGGGGTCCTGGCCCGCCTCTTCGTCGTCAGGGAGGCGCGGCAACGTGCCCTGGGCGAGCGGTTGGTCCGGACTGCCATGAATTACGCACTGAGCCACCACCGCCGCCTGGTGCTGGACGTCATGGTCAAGGACACCGCCGCCATACGCCTCTACGAGCGCCTCGGCTGGACCAGGACCGGGCGGGCCGAGCATCACTACGGAAACGGACAACTCATCGACGCCATCTGCTACGTGGCTCCCGGCACCTGACCTTGCGCCCTTCAGCGACGACGTGATCGTGACTCCGTCGGTGACGCATATGGAGCCGACGGCATCTCACCTTCGAGGACCAGAACGACGTCCACCGGCTCGCCGCCGAGTACAGCCGGCGGCCGCGGACCCGGATGGTGTGGGCAGCCCCGGTCACCCGGGACGCCCACACCACCGGCGGGCCTCAGCCGGTCAGGGACTTCCACAGCGTGAGCGAGCGGTCCTCGACCGCGACCTGGTCGTTGTGCCCGTGGCCGTCGGCGATGGAGATGATCCGGTATTTCTGCTGGTGGAATACCCAGAACAGGCTCAGCCCGTTGATGCGTTGCATGTCCGGCACGGCGAGGAACTCGTCCACGCGGGAGACGCCGGCCAGCGACTGCCACAGACTGAGCGAACGGTCGCCGCGCTCGACGACGTCGTTGTGCGCGGAGCCGTCGGCGATCGAGATCAGCCGGTAGACCTGCTGCCCCAGGGAGGAGTGGAAGAGCCAGTAGTGGCTCTTCCCGTTCTGGCGCTGCATGTCGGGCACCGGCAGGAAGGCGTCCACCTGCGCGATTCCGTTGAACGAGGCCCAGGCCGAGATCGGCCGGTCGGGCCGGTCGACGGCGCCTGCCGCCTCGGGGTCGAGTCCGGACTCCGCTCCGTCCGCGATCGAGATCAGCCGGTAGACTTGGCGGCCTTCAACGGTGTGGAACAGCCAGTACCGGCTCCGGCCGCCCACGCGCTGCTCGTCCGGCACCGGCAGGATCGCGTCCACCTTTGACACACCGATGTAGCACGGCCAGGTGGCCAGGGGCCGGTCGGGGCGCTCGACAACGTCCTTGTGCTCGTCGCCGTCGGCGATGGAGATGGTGCGGCAGACCGGTCCGTCACCGCCGGTCCCGTAGGCCCAGTACCAGCTCTTGCCGTTGTCCCGCCGGCGATCGGGAATCGGGAGGAAGGCGTCGGTCGGCCGGACGGTGTCCGGGAGCTTGTCGGTGAGGCGGCCGTCGCCCAGCAGCCGCAGTGTGGCGAGCGAGGGGACGAAGGCGTAGACCGAGCCCTCGGTGGTGACGAACTGGTGGAAGCTCAGCTCGGTCGTCGCGTCGGGGCTCTCGAAGTTGACCTTGCCGGTGGGGCCGACCATCGGGTCGGGGCCGGGCTTCATGGGGCGGTTCGGCGGGAAGTCGACGTTGTTGATCCAGCTCTTCTGGATGAACTCGAACTGCTCGACGAGGTCGGACTGGTAGCAGACGAAGAGCAGCCCGCGCGGGTGGTCGGGGCCGCCCGGGCCGTCCGAGGCCGGGTCGAAGGGCGCACCGTAGGGGGCGCCGCGGCGGATGATCCGGCGTCGGTCCATGACCGGGTTCTCGGGGAACGGCTCCGCGCCGGGCTTCTTCTCCAGGCCGTCCCGGGGGTTGGTCTTGCGCAGGTGGGAGAAGAGCGGGGTGGTGAACCCCTCCGGGTCGTTGCGGTAGCCGAAGTCGTTGTCCTGGCTCGCGAGGGCGTTGTCGGGCATGTCGGCGTGCGGGCACTTGGCGACGGGAGTGCCCGAGCGCCAGCGGCCCACCAGGCGGGCGGCCAGCCATTCGGTGGTCGCCTCGTCCGGCACCACCTTGGCCTTCCTCAGGACCTTCAGTTGCGCGGTGACCTGGGCCCACCAGCCCGGGACGTCCTGACCGAGCCGGCGCACCACCTGGAAGCTGCCGTTGTTGGCCCATTCGGGCATCTCGTCGTACGGAATCCCGCCGACCCGGTCGTGCCCGATGACGAACTCACCGGGCGGGATCAGCCGGGTGCCCGGGTGGCCCTTGACGTACACCGGCCGCTCCGGGTCGGGCTCGTCGAAGCCGATCACCCCCGGCTCGCTGACCCCGTCCTTGAAACCGAAGTGTTCCTTTCCGCGGCGGGTGCCCGGCAGCGTGGCGCCGTTCTGCTGGAAGACGATCACGATCTTGGCCTGCGCGGCTGCCTCGCGCTGGGCGGTCAACGCGTCCTGGAGCCCCTGGGCGGTGTCGGAGGCGACGGTGATCACGGCGTGCACGGTCTGGCCCTTGCCGTCCCCGAACAGCCAGTTCTCGGGTGAGCTGTCGCCGGTGTCGCCCAGCGAGCGCTTGTGGGACCCCTCCTTGAACGCCTCCAGAGTGCCGCCCTCCCGTACCGAGGGCAGGGGGTCCTTGCCGCCGACGAGGACCTTCAGACCCTCGTAGGTGAAGCTGACGTTCGTCCAGGTGGCCTTCAGTGTCTGCGGGTCGTCGCCTGTGGCCTGCCTGGCCTTGCGAAACGCCGCGTTGAAGGTGGCCACCTGCCTGGTGGTGGAGATCTGGGATGCGAGCCGCTTCACCCAGGTACGGGCCCGCGCGGGGTCCTCGAACTTGAGGAAGAGCAGCGTCATGCGGTCCTTCTTGAAGCCCGCGATCACATCGCCCTGGATGTCGTCGCTCTCACGCAGTTTGAGCTCTTCTGTCATGTCTTCTCCTTGCCGGTCACATATGCCATGGAATGATCACAGTAATCGCGACGCTACGCAATGTGATCGACGAAGGGTGGGGTGCCGCCGGACAGGCCCGTCAACAGGCACGCGCCGTGACGCAAAACCCCTGTCCCGTACGGGTCCTGACTCGTTCGGCTGCCGGGAGGTCACCCGCCCGCCCGACATCGCGCGACAGCGGGCGATCAGGCCGTGAACACTGTGAGTAGTCATGTGCTCGCGTCATGTGCCCGCCATCGGGTCGGTGGCACGGCGCGGCCGCGACGCCACCGCTGCGCGCCCCGCGCCCCTTCCCCCGCAAGGAGCCCCATGTCCCGTAGGAACCTGACCGGGCCGTCGTCCAGACGGATGCTGTCCGCGGCGATCTCCGCGTGTGCCGTCTCCGCGCTGACACTCGCCGTGCTGTCGTCCGGCCCGGCCGCCGCCCACGAGCACGGCGGTGACGCCCCCTCGGCCGACCGGGCGCAGGTCGACCCGGACGAGGCGACGGTCATCGGCAAAGAGCACGCCGAGGAACACGCCACGACCAGAAGGGCCGTCAAGGCCGTCGGCGAGTACCCACAGTCCACCCGCACCGAGCGACTCAAGGCACTCGGGGCCTCCCAGGCCAAGGTCAACGCGGACTTCGACGCGATGGACTCCGGCCGGTTCCGGGAGTACTTCCAGTCCCCGGACTTCGCCGCGCACATCGCCATGCTGCCCACCGGCAAGGTGCTGCTGTTCTCGTTCGAGCGCATCGAGAGCAACCCTCAGAAGGAACCCGCCCCGACCGACACCATCGGCAAGGAGAACGCGGGCCGCGCATACCTGTGGGATCCGGCCAAGGGCACCGGCCCGGGCTCGTTCACCAAGGTCACGCCGCCCGTGATCAACATGCCGGACGGGCTCAACCAGCCCCGCCCCGCGCCGTTCTTCTGTGCCGGTCATTCCTTCCTGCCCAACGGGATGCTCGGCGTCTTCGGCGGCAACCTCGGCGGCAACGGCGGTTCCGGCGCCAAGCTCTCCCTCGTCTTCGACCCGTGGGAGGAGAAGTGGTACCAGAACCAGGACATGGTGGTCGGCCGGTGGTACCCGTCGGTGGTGACCGGCGCGGACGGGCGGCAGCTGATCATGTCCGGCCAGTCGGAGCTCGGCTGGGGCACCCCCACCTCGATCGTCGAGCGCTTCCCCGTCCTGAACAAGCCTGTGCCCACGGCCAAGACGGACAAGCCGGAGGGCTGGGCGGTGGAACGGTTCAAGACCGACGCCCCGTTCAAGCGGGACTACCCGCACCTCTTCTCACTGCGGGACGGCAAGATCTACGGCCTGGGCAGGAACCCCGAACAGCAGTGGAAGTTCGACGTCACCACCGAGACCCGGACGGACCTGGCACCCCGCCCGGACAACATGCCGCGCAACTACGGGTCCGCCGTGCCGCTCCCGGCCGGCTTCAAGGGCCCGGACTCGGTGCTGGTACTCGGCGGGGACCGGAACGATGCGAACACCTATCAGCTGGTCGGCGGCCAGTGGAGCAAGGAGAAGGCGAGAGCCTTCGGCCGCACCCAGGACGACACCCTACTCATGCCCGACGCGACCCTGATGACCGTCAACGGCGCCTTCGACATCCGCGACTACGGCAACGGCCCGTACAACCCCAACGCGGATCTGAAGTATCGCCAGATCGAACTGCGCGACGAGAAGGGGAACTGGAAACTCGGCCCGGCCCAGCGACTGCCGCGCGGCTACCACTCCAACGCCGTGGTGCTCCCGGACGGCCGGGTGATGGTCACCGGTGACGAGCTCCAGCAGCTCGCCAACGACCCCGACATCACCGACGACATGAACGGCAGTATCGAGATCTACGAGCCGGCCTACCTCCAGCAGGGCAGCCGCCCCCACCTCGGCACCGTGTTCAACCCGTCCGTCGGATACAACGAGAAGATCACGGTGAACAGCAACACCGCCGCCGACGTCACCCGCGCCGTCCTGCTGGCACCGACCACCGCGACCCACTCGGTCAACACCAGTCAGCGCCACCTCGACCTGCGGATCAAGAGCCGCAGCGGCAGCTTCCTCGAACTCCAGGCACCTCCGTCGGCCAACGCTGCGCCGCCCGGCTACTACATGCTCTTCCTCCTCAATGAGGAGGGCGTACCCAGCACCGCCGGCTGGGTCCAGCTCAAGCCGGCCTCCGGCGGCCAGACCCGGGGGTCGAGCCTCCGTCCGCACTAACCGCCCGGCTCTGAGGGCCTCCGCTCTTCGGAGATCCTTGGGGGGCTTCGACTCCGTCATCGCTCAGGACCCCGGCGAGGTGTTCGTCGCTGCCGCCGAGACGGCGGCCGGGCTCGCCGTCGTCCTCAACGCCCCGGAGAACACTTCCTCCCCGCCGTTTCTCCGGCTGACGCTCGGCTGAGCCGTACGTACGAGAGGGGGCAGGCAGCCGGGGTGTTCCGGCTGTCTGCCCCCCTCTCGTAACGGGCCGATGTGCGGGTTGGTCAGGCCTTCGCCTCGACCGCCTCCGGCGCGGTGTCCGGCGTGGTGAAGAGGCCGTTGATCGCTCTCACGAGGGGTCCATGGGCGGCGGCTGCCGGTGGCACGAGCAACAGCAGCGGGGTACGAGCAGCGCCTGTGTGGAGTGTGGCAGGAGGTCGGCGAACCTGCGCTGGGTGAGCCTGGCCAGTCTGCGCTGTTCCCGGATTCGGGCGCCCGTGTGGTTGTCATCCAGTGGAGGCATGGTGGTCTCCGTTCTGAGCAGCCATGTGGAACAGTACCCGCGGCCGATCGCCCAGTTGCTCTCTTCTCCCCCACTCCTTCCCGGGTGGGGAAGTGTTGCGTGTGATCGGATGGACGCATGGCGACAACTTCCCGCGTGCTCTACCTCTTCGGCTCAGCAGCACCACCCGTCTTCGACATCGCGAACGTCATCGAGGACGCACAGGCTCGCGGCTGGGACGTATGTCTCGGCCTCACGCCGACAGCGGCGCGCTGGCTGGACTCGCAGCACGCAAGTCTGGAGCGGCTGACCGGTCATCCGGTCCGGAGTGAGTACAAGACGCCCGGCCAACCCGACGTATGGCCGAAGGCTGACGTCATCGCAGTCGCACCGGCCACCTTCAACACGATCAACACGTGGGCGCTCGGTCTCACCCACGACTTCGTGGTGGGCGTGATCGCCGAGGGCATCGGTAAGGGCATCCCCATGGTGACGATGCCGTGCGTGAACGCCGCCTATGTACAGCACCGGCAGTTCGAGCGCAGCGTGAGCGAATTGCGCGAGATGGGAGTACGGGTCCTATACGGCGACGGCGCGTTCCTGCCGAATCAGCCCGGCCAGGGGAAGCCGACGGAGTACCCATGGCACCTGGTCCTTGACGCGGCGGGGGATGCGCTCCGCGAACGGTGACCGCAGGCCGTGGGCCGGTCAGCGATCGAGAGCGCCGACCGATTGGCTGCGGCTGCTGATCCGGCAGTCCGCCGCGGCCACGGGCGGTGCTTGAGCAGATGGGCCTCCAGCTCCGCGTACCGCGCCCGGCTGGTCTTCAGCAACAGCTGCCGGCGCACCGGCCGCCAGCCGCTCACTGACAACCGAACGGGCGAGCTCAGCAGCCTGTTCCCGCATCGGGGTTGGTGTCGACACCTGCAAGAAGTCCGTACACACGAGATTATCCTCAGCCGATTGAGGTGGCGTCGACACATCCCGAGGTATACGCCGTTGTGGGACCGAGCGAACTACTCGTGGACTGGGGGCGGTCGCGATCCATGACCAGGACGACTCACTGACCGGCAGGCAGTCTCGCGGTGATGGATCGAGCCGCCTGGACCACCTTGTCGTCCGACACGGTGGCCGGCGTTGTCGGGGTGGCCGCCGTGGTCGCGAAGGTCAGCACCCGAAGTCTTCGAGCCGCGAGGCACCCCGCCGGCCGACGGGGTGCCTCAGCGGACTGAGTCCCTACCAGACGTGGTACGTCCCGTAGTCGCTGACGCGCAGGTTCGTCGTCCAGCTGCCCCAACGCTCATTGGGGGACCAGGTGTACTGGTAGGCCTTGCCGTTCGGCCTGGTCGGGCTCGGCAGGCAGGACTTCCCGGTGGAGTGGTAGATGCCGACGTAGACGCCCTGCGTCCAGCGGCGCTCCACGACCTGGATCGGCTGGGCGAACTGCCCCGGCCTCAGGTTGGTGCTGAAGGTGTACGAGGTGCTGGTGGAGCCGCTGCGGTCGTACGAGGGGGTGAGCTCGTCGAGCAGCTTGCCGACCTTGGGGATCGGAACCTTGATGCTGAGGCCGACCGAGACCTTCCAGCCCGTCGTCTTCGACTGCTGCCAGGCGTAGGAGCAGCTGGGAACGTTCCAGGGGCACTGGAACGTGGGGCCCCGCCACACCCAGTCCTGCCAGGTCTTGGACGCCTGCTGCACGGTCACCGACCGCGTCTTGTCGGGAGTCGACCAGTTGCCGGCGATGTCACGCTGAGAACTGTCCGCATTCTGCAAGCACACCGTGCTGCTCGCCGAGGCGACGCCGGGGGAGGCCATCACCACCAGCGGGGCCAGCCCCAGCGTCAGCAGCCCCGCCCACTTGCTCCTTGCCGGGTTCCTCTTCCGTGCAGCCACAAAGCCCACACTGCGGCGCGCGCCACCGTTGATCGTCACCCATGTCTCCTCTGTGTCTTCGGCGCCATTCGGCCGAATCGAGCGGGTTGGCAGCAAGATTCGCCGTCGGGGAGTTGTTCGGACACCCGTCTCACGGGGGCAATCAATTGCCTGACGCGCATCTGCGGCATCGTTCATCCGCCCGTCACCGTGCCGTCGCACCTCTGTCAGCGCGGCGGCGCGCATCGATCGAGCGGCTCCATCACGGTCCGCGGTCCCGAACCGGTTGTCGCGCAGAAAAAGCGCTGGAGGGCGTCGCGTTCGGGCTGCTAGTTTGCGAGGAGGCCGTGACATCGTGCGAGGAGGTGAGACCCATGAACGCTGGATCCACATGGGTGCTCCCCCTCTTCTTCGCGGTCGGGCCATTGACATAGGTGTCGCCGGGAGCGCCTCGACAACTAGGCACTCCCGAAAGGCAACAGCCCATGCATTCTGTGCATTCTGTGCAGTTCACTGCGGAGACATCGGCGGACGGTGTCCGCGAACGCGATTTCACCATGGGTGAGTTCTCCGGCATGCTCTGGTCGCCCGTATCACCTTCTGCGTCCGGTTCCGGTCGCGCGCCTCTGGTGCTGATGGGGCACGGCGGCGGCATGCACAGGAAGGCGCCGGCCGTGACGGGCCGCGCACAGCTCCTCGTGGCCGGCTGCGGTTTCCACGTCGCCGCCATCGACGCACCTGGTCACGGCGGCCGGCCGCGCACGGCGCACGACGAGCAGGAGATCGCCGTGATGCAGCGGGCGATGGCGGCGGGCGAGCCGGTCGGCCCGATCGTCGTCCGTTACAACGCCCACCTGGCGGAGCGCGCCGTGCCGGAGTGGCAGGCGACCCTGGACGCCCTCCAGCAACTGCCGGAGATCGGCGCCGACGGGCCGGTCGGCTACTTCGGCCTGAACATGGGCACCGCGATCGGGGTGCCGTTGGTGGCGGTCGAACCCAGGATCACCGCCGCGGTCTTCGGTCTCCACTGGCCCGATGCCCTGGCCGAGTACGCGCGGCAGATCACCGTACCGATCGAGTACACGCTCCAGTGGGACGACGAGCACATCCCGCGCGAGGCCGGTCTTGCGCTGTTCGACGCCTTCGCCTCGAACGAGAAGACGTTGCACGCCAACGCGGGCAGGCACAAGGAGCTGCCCAGGTTCGAGGCCGACAGCGCGGTCCGGTTCTTCGCCCGGCATCTCGATGGGCATCTCGGCCGGGCCGTCACGTCACCGGCGTGACCTGAGCTGAGCTGAGCTGACGAGTACCGGCGCCCGGCCTCCAGTCGGGCGCCGATACCGCCCGAGGCATACGCCGTTGATCCACCGTCGTCCACCCCATAGGTTCCTGACCATGACGAACCTACGGATCGGTGTGATGTACGACCGCGACTGGGCCCCGGAAGGGCTGCCCGGATTCGCGCGGCAGGTCGAGGCGCTCGGGGTGGACGATCTGTGGGTGGTCGAGGATCTCGGGTGGAACGGCGGGGTGTCGGCGGCGGCCGTGGCGCTGGGGGCGACCGAGCGGCTGCGGGTGGGGATCGGGATCGCGCCCGCGCCGTTGCGCAGTCCGGCGCTGCTGGCGATGGAACTGGCCACGCTGGCCCGGGTGTTCCCCGGGCGGCTGGTGGCCGGGATCGGGCACGGGGTGCGGGAGTGGATGGTCTCGGTCGGCGTCGCGCCCCGGTCGCCGCTGGCCCTGCTGGAGGAGACGATCACCTCCGTGCGTGCGCTGCTGCGCGGGGAACGGGTCGAGGTCGACGGGCGGGAAGTGCGCCTGGACGGCGTCAAGTTGGTGCATCCGCCCGTCGAGGTTCCCCCGGTGGTGGCGGGTGTGGTCCGGCCCCGGTCCCTCGAACTGTCCGGCCGGGTCGCGGACGGCACCCTGATCGCCGAGGGCCACGGCCCGGGCGACCTGGAGAACACCCGAGCGCTGACGGCGAAAGGCGGCGCGGGGCCCGACCACACCCTCACGGTGTTCTCCTTCGCGTGCGTGGGCGACGACCCCGACGAGGTCGCCCGGACCCTGCACCCCCACACCGAGGGCCATGGCGCCTGGCTGGGCCGCCCGCAGAAGGAGGTGTTCACCGTCTCCGGGACGCCCGCCGAGGCCGCGGGCGACATCCACGCCCTGGCGGCGTCCGGCGCGGACACGGTGGTCCTGCGCGTCGTCGGCACCGAACCGCTCCGTCAGCTCGAAGCCGTGCTGGGCGCCCTCCGGGGAGGGCTGAGCGCGGGCTGAACCGGATCGGCGAGCCGAAGGAGAAGCTCGACGACCTGCGCGGCCAGGCCGACCGCGGCGAAGCCGACCGCGGCGAAGCCGACCGCGGCCAGGCCGGCCGCGGCCAGCGCGACGGCGACCAGGCGGCGCAGCGGGTGGGCGCCGTACGCCGGGTCCATGCCCATGTCCATGCCCTCGTCGGCGAGCCGGGCCGGGGCCTCGTCGGTGATCTCCGGACGCCGGGGCGCGCTCACGGCTTCGCCGGGGCCGAGTCCCACGGGCCGCGGGTCCAGCCGTCGAGGTCGTAGTCGTCCAGGCACTCCTGGACGAAGTCCTCGTACGCCGTGACGGCGCCGCGCGCGGTGGCCCATTTCAGGGCGTCGAGCCGGACCTGCTCGCCGTTGCCGGAGTAGTTGCGCTCGTACAGTTCGTGGCGGCCGCCGAACTCGCTGCCGATGGCGTCCCAGACCAGCTTGAACAGCTTGATCCGGTCGTGCGCCGAGGTGTCGGAGCCGCGGTAGAACCGGTCGACGAGGGGCCGCAGTTCGGGGTGTTCCAGGTCCCTGGCCGTGGACGGGACGACCAGCGGCGAGCCGCCGAGGACGGTCTCGAACAGCTCGTGCACCCGGTCCCAGACCTGGGCGTTGTACATGCGCATCGCGGAGGCGTACTCCAGCCTGGGCAGCGCGATGCCGTCGGTGCCGGGCTCGGGGTCGGTGGCCATCGCCGTGGTCAGGCCCCACACCATGTTCCGCATGGTGACGAGTTCGCCGACGGCCGCCTGGACGCCCCGGAAGGCGTCGGTGCCGTTGGAGCGGGTCGCCCGGGACAGCAGGCCCGCCATGAGCTCCAGTTTCACCGCGAGCCGGGTGCCGGACTGGAAGTTGTAGAGGTTGGCGAAGCCGGAGCGGGCGTAGAAGCCGGTGGCCCGTTCGATGTCGCGGTGGACGAGGACGTCCTCCCAGGGGATGAGCGCCCGGTCCAGGACGAGCACGGCGTCGTTCTCGTCGAAGCGGCTGGACAGCGGCGCGTCGAAGGGCAGGCCGGCGCGGGCGGCGTAGGGGGTGCGGCAGATGAGCTTGACGCCCGGGTTGTCCATCCGGGCGAAGAAGACGACCGCGAAGTCCTCGCCGTGCCCGGGGACGAGGGCGGCGGACGCGACCGGGGCGACGAAACTCGCGTGGGTGATCGCCGACCCGGTGGCGAGCATCTTGGCGCCGGAGACGACGATCCCGGCGTCGGTCTCCCGCTCGACGTGCACGAAGACGTCCCGCATGTCGTGGACGGCCTGCTTGCGGTCGGTGGGCGGGTTGATGATGACGTGGTTGAGGTAGCTGCCCCTGGCGGTGAACTCCCGGTACCAGGCCCGGGCGTTGGGCGCGAAGTCGCCGTAGTATCCGGCGTTCGCGGCCAGGCCCGACATGAACGCGGCCTTGTAGTCGGGGGTGCGGCCGAGGAAGCCGTAGCTCATCCGGGACCAGGCGGCTATCGCCTCCCGGGCGGCGAGCAGGTCGGCACTCGAACGGCTCGGCTTGAAGAAGCGGTGGGTGAGGGTGCCGAAGTCGTCGCGGGCGGTGAGGAGTTCGCGGGTCTCGTCGGCGTGCAGGGCGTCGTAGAGGCGGCTGACGGAGAGGGCGGCGTTGCGGAAGGCGGGGTGGCGGGTCACGTCGTCGACGCGTTCTCCTCCGACGTACACGGCACGGCCGTCGCGCAGGCTCTCCAGGTACTCCTCGCCGGTCAGCAACTCCGACGGGGCGTCAGGGGTGTTCATCGGACCAGCGCCGGGTTGTCGAGGGCGGGCTCGCCGAGCACGTGCACCCGCTGGAGGTGACGCGGGGAGCGGGTGGTGAAGGCCTCGCGACCGTGCAGGAGCGTGTAGTTGTCGGCCACGACGAGGTCGCCGGTCTGCCAGTCGTGCGCGTAGAGGTGGCGCGGGTCGTGCAGGGCCGCCGTCAACGTGTCGTGGAACTCGGCCAGTTGATCGTCTGGGAGGCCGGTGAACTCCAGGTCGGGGTGGTTGACGAACTCGGCGTCGGGCGCGACGGGTTCGTTGTAGCGGATCACGGGGAAGCCGCGGTCGGGGTGGGTGGTGACGACCGGGGAGACGGCCTCGCTGTCGTAGAACTCCATCTTGCGCCGGTAGATCCCGGTGACCCGCTCCCACAGCTCGCGCTGCCCGGGGTCGGCGTCGCGCAGCACGGCGGGGGTGTGGGCGAAGGTGGTGCGTCCGCCCTGGCCCTCGCCGGGGGCGCTGACGCAGTGGAAGAGCTGGAACTCCGGTACCTGCGGCCGGTACATGCCGTCCCAGTGCAGCGGGACGTAGGAGTGGTCGAAGATGTGGTCGTCCGGGTTCTCGTGCTCGACGAGCTCCAGAACCGCCCCGAACGGCCACATGCTGATCGTGCCCCAGCCCGCCGCGTACTCGGTCAGCTCCAGCGCACCGGCGAACCCGCCGAACCCACGCAACAGCACGAGGTGATGCTCCCGCGCGAGAGCACGCAGTTCGGCGACCGGCAGTTCGTCGAGCCGAGCACCGGGCCGATCGACATCGGCATCGACACGGACGCCGAAGGGGTCGAGGGGGGTGATGATCACGGGGGTCCTACTTCCAGGTGGGGGGAATGCAAGGCTTTTGGGGGTGCGGGGCTGTGACCATGTGCGGTTCCGCCGCGTGGGCGCGACCAGCCACAACAGGCCCTCAGACGCGTACGGAACGACCGGGACGTCAGGCGGCGGCCACGCCGGGCAGGGCGTAATGGCTGGGCCGACCGTCCACACACACCAGCGAAGCCCCGCACGCTTCCGCATGGGCCCGCTTCACCAGCACGAACCGCTCACCCTCCGCCAGCGCGACCCCATGCCACGGCGTGAGCCAGTCATCGGCGGTGGACACCAGGTGGACGCCGAGTTTCTCCGCACCGCACGGCTGAGGATGGATCGACAGCCGCACGGAGCCCGGAAAGCGCTCGGAGAGCAGCTCGCCCCAGGCCTTGCTGCGCTGGACGACCACATACGCGCGGGCCCGGGCGTCCCGTTGCAGCGCGGCCCGGCTGCCGGTGTACTCGGGCGTGTTGCCGTCCTCGAACAGGAAACGGGTGACGGCCCGGTAGAGGGCGACCTCCTCGCCCGCGCGGATCCGCTTGCGCAAGTGATCCAGGGGTTCCGCGTACCGCTCCGTGAGCAGCTCCCGCATCCTCCGGTGGTCGGTTCCGGCCAGCTCCGGGACATCGTCGAGGTGGAACAGGCCGAGGCCGCGGTGTGGCAGAGCCTCGATCATCGAGTGGAGTTCCCGCTGGTAGGCGGTGATGTGCGGGTCCGGTATGCCGACGGCGTCACTGAAGACCCGTCCGTCGGAGCAGATCAGGATCCGCGCGCCCGGTGCGTACACCTCGCGGACGCGCGCCGTCAGGCCGTCGAGGTACTCCAGGGCGAGCCGTTCGGCGGTGTCCGGCAGCACGCCCAACACCTTCGCGGAGTTGGGGGACTTGCCGGGGAACGCGGGGAGCACGAAGCGTACGGGCCGGCCTGCGGCGACGAAGGTCTCGACGCGCGCCGCCTGGACGTCCAGGCAGGTGGGGCAGGGCAGCCGGGCACACCCTTCGGTGCCTGTCGACCGGCGTTGGCCGTCCAGCACCAGGGCCGTGATCGCGCGTGCCGTACGTCTGCGGAGAGTGTCGGTCATCCGTTCTCCCGGACGAGTTGTGGGGGGATGGGAACACGTGGGAACGCGTGGGAACACACAGAGGACGCGTGGGAACACACGGGGGACGCGTGGGAACACACGGGGGACGCGTGGGGGGCTTGCTGGGGGGCGGGTTGCGTGTCCGGAAGCACACCCTCACAGACGCGTGAAATCTCAACCACATCTCGATGGTCCATAGCCTGACGCTATGGACCTCGAAGTACGCCACCTGCGTGTCGTCTGCGCCATCGGCGAGGCGGGCAGCATCACCAGGGCCGCGGCCCGGCTCGGCGTGGCCCAGCCGACCCTCACGGCCCAACTGAGCAGGATCGAAAGGATGTTGGGCGGTCCGCTGTTCGTCCGCACCCGGCAGGGCGCCGCGCCCACCGCGCTGGGCGAGTTCGTGCTGGCCAAGGCCCGTTCGGTGATCGTCTCCTTCGACGCGATCCAGCGCGAGGCGGCCGCCCAGGTCGGCTTCATGGACGGCCGCCGCCCCCTGCGCTACACCGCCAACCCCGGCCCGCTCATGGTCGGTCTCCTGGACGGGTTGCAGAGCGTCTTCCCGGGCACCGAGGTCACCCTGCGCACCGAGACCCACATGAGCGCCGCGCTGACCCTCGTCGCCAGCGGCCAGCAGGATCTGGGCACCGTGGTGGAGTACGTCCGCGACGACGTGCCGACGCTGCCGCCCGGGGTGGTCACGCTCACCGTCGCCACCGAGCCCGCCTTCGTCCTGCTGCCGGACGGGCACCCGCTGGCCGCGCTCCCCCAGGTCGGCATCGCACAGCTGCGGGACGCCCGCTGGGTGCTCCCGGTCAGCCAGGGCAGCGGCATGATGGAGGCGTTCACCGCGCTCTGCGCCGGGCAGGGCTTCACGGCGACGGTGCGGCACGAGGCGGAGGCCTCCGCGGCGCGTGAACTCATCGCCGCCGGCCAGGCCGTCGGGCTCGGCCAGGCCACCTTCCGCAGCACCCCCGGCGTGGTCCCGCGCCCCCTGACCGGCTCACCGCTGCGGATCCGGCACGTGCTGGTCTGGCGCCGAGGCAGCGCCCTGGCCCGCCGGATCCCGTCCGTCGCCGAACGGGCCGAGCGCGCCTACGCGGACGCGGTCGCCCGCAGCCCGCACTACCTGGCCTGGCTCACCGAACACGCCGCCCTCGAGTGAGGAACTTTCACCCCGGGCAGGTACGGGCACGACGGTCTGTACGCGGACAACACATGGCCGTCTGCCGTGGTCGGTTCCGCGGGACCGCCGTCGCGGACGGGTCGACGGCATTGACACGGCCACCGAACTCCCTTCAGGACAAAGCAACTTACCGCCGCCCCCGCTGGTGGGCTCGCTTACGATCCTGGGCGTGTGCGCAAACATCCTGGTCGCCGAAGACGACACGAAGCAGGCAGAACTGGTGCGCCGTTATCTGGAGCACGAGGGACACGCGGTCATGGTCGTCGAGGACGGCCGTGCGGCTCTGGAGGAGGTGCGGCACCGGGAACCCGACCTGCTGGTTCTCGACGTGATGATGCCCCGGGCCGACGGCCTCGACGTGGTGCGGATCCTGCGCGCCGAGTCCCGGGAGGTACCGGTGCTGATGCTGACGGCCCGCAGCACCGAGGACGATCTGCTGCTCGGGCTGGACCTCGGCGCCGACGACTACATGACCAAGCCGTTCAGCCCGCGTGAGCTCGTGGCCCGCATCCGCACGCTGCTGCGCCGCAACAGACGTTCCGCCGCCCCCGTACCCCTGCCTCCCGCGGCTGCCCCCGCGCCCGCTGCCGCCCCCGTCGCGGACGACGAGGCGCTGTCGGTCGGCACGCTCAGGGTCGATCCGGTCCGGCACGAGGTGTCGGTCGGCGGGACACCAATCGTGTGCACGCCCGGCGAGTTCCGCATCCTCGCCGCGATGGCGGCGCAGCCCGACCGGGTCTTCACCCGGCAGCAGCTCCTGGACCGGCTGCACGGCTTCGACAAGTACATCAGCAGCCGCACCGTCGACGTGCACGTCATGAATCTGCGCAAGAAGATCGAGCGCGCCCCGCGGCGGCCCGTCCGACTGCTCACGGTCTTCGGCGTCGGCTACAAGCTGACCGACCCGGCGAAGGGCGTACGCCGTGCGTCGTCGTGAGGGGCGTGACGGGCGTGCCGGGCGTTCCGGGCGTGACGGGCGTTCCGGGTGTTCCGGGCGGAAGCGACTGCCGCTCCGCAAGAGCCTGCTCGGCCGGCTGCTGACCGTGTCGGCGCTGGTGGCCTCGTGCTCGGTCGCCGCCACCGCCTGGCTCGCGGTGCAGACGACGTCCGTGGCGATCCGCCAGGAGCAGGGACAGAACCTCAGCGCCGACGCGAAGATCTACAACACCCTGCTCGGCTACGCGGCCGGCCATCCCGACTGGGACGGCGTCGGCGCCACCGTGCGGGAACTGGCCCGGCAGTCCGGGCGCCGGATCGTGCTGACCACCGAGGACCGGCGGCCGCTCCTCGACTCCGCGCACGCCGACGCCACCGCGTCCACCGCCTCACTGCCGTCACAGGCGTCGGCGGTCGTCGACCCGCTGGCGGTGGACACCGTGTTGGTGCCCGACGCCGTTCCGGTCGGCACGGACCGCGTCGATCCGCGGGCCGTGGGACCGTTCCTGCTGCCCGCGAAGGAACGTGCGGTCCTGCGCAAGGCCACCGCCCGGAGCGTGGAGTGCCTCGCCGCCGCGGGCATCGCCGCGGACGTCGTCCAGAGCCCGAGCGGCCGGCCCCGGATCCAGTTCGTGAGCGACGCCACCGACCGCTCCCTGGAGCTGAAGTGTCTGGAGGTCAGCGGGGCCGCCGAGGCCACCGCGACCGAGGAGAAGGCCCTGCGCGCGCTCGAACTGCTCGCCGACGCCTGCCTGAAGCGGCAGGGCCGCACGGGCGTGAAACTGAACCTGGGCCTGTCCTGGGAGCGGGGATACAGGCAGGACGGCACGGACGCCGACTCGTCGGCGCCGGTCCCCGTGCCCGACACCCGCGTCACCGACGCCCTCACCGAGGAGGAGGCGCTCGAGCGGAAGGTGGCCGAGGACCGCAGAGCGGCCGCGGCAGCCGGCGGGGACGACAGCACGGTGGACGGCCCGACGAAGGTCCGCGACAGCGGGTACGACCGGGCCGTGGCCGCCTGTGTCGGCAGCGCCCGCCGTGAACAGCTCACGGCGTATGTCGCCGCACCAGCCCTGCTGTTCATCGACGGCCCCGGCGCCGTCAGCGTGCCCGGTTTCGACCTCTCCCCGGCCAACACCGCACGCATCGCCGGTGTCACGGCCCTAGTCCTCGCCCTCACCGTCGGCGCCTCGGTGATCGCCGGAACCCGGCTCGTACGCCCGCTGCACGCGCTCACCGGCGCCGCCCAGCGGATGCGGGACGGCCTGGACTCGGCGCCGGTGCCGGTGGGCGCGGACAACGAGATCGGCCGGCTGGCGGCGGCCTTCAACGACATGGCCGCGCACCGGACCCGGCTGGAGGAACAGCGCAAGGTGATGGTCAGCGACGTCGCCCACGAGCTGCGCACCCCACTGAGCAACATCCGCGGCTGGCTGGAGGCCGCGCACGACGGTCTCGCCGAGCCGGACCCGGCGTTCGTCTCCTCGCTCCTCGACGAGGCGATACAGCTCCAGCACCTCATCAACGATCTGCAGGACCTGGGGGCGGCCGACGTCGGCGCGCTGCGGCTGCACCTGGAGCCGGTACGGGTGGACGACCTGCTCGGCCAGGTCGCCGCCGCACACCAGGGGCCGGCCGAAACCGCGGGCGTCACCCTGCGGATCGCCGCGGCGCCCGACTCCCCTCCGCCGCCGCCTCCGCCGCCGCCTCCGCCGCCGCCTCTGCCTCTGCCTCTGCCTCTGCCTCTGCCTCTGCCTCTGGTCGAGGCCGACCCGGTCCGGTTGCGGCAGGCCGTCGGCAACCTGCTCTCCAACGCGGTACGCCACACCCCGCCGGGTGGCCGGGTGACGCTGCGCTCGTACGTCACCGACGCCGGGGACGAGGTGGCCGTGGAGGTGGCCGACACCGGCAGCGGCATCGCGGCGGACGACCTCCCGCACGTGTTCGACCGCTTCTGGCGGGCGGAGAAGTCCCGCAACCGCAGCACCGGCGGCAGCGGCCTCGGTCTGGCGATCGTCCTCAAACTCGCCGAGGCGCACGGCGGCACGGCGGCCGTGGTGAGCACCGAGGGACAGGGCTCGGTCTTCACGCTGAGGCTGCCGGTCCTGCCCGACCCCCAAGCCGGCGACGCCACCCGACCCTGATGCGATGACCATGGCGCCCTGACAGGTTCTTCACACGTGGCGGCAACTCTTCGGTCATGCCCGCCGCCACCGAGGCCGGGCCGGAACTGGAGTCATACATGTCCCGCATGCCCCGTCGTCTCACCCTGCGTGTCGCCGTGCTGACCGCCGTCGCCGCCGGCGCGCTGCTCGCCCCGGCCACCGCGGCCCTCGCCGACGACCCGACCCCGGCGGCGAGCGCCACCACGGGGGCCGACGACTCGGACGCGGCCAAGAAGAAGGCCGAGGTCGCCAGGAAGATGAAGGAGGACGAGGCGCGGAAGCGGAAGGAGGCGGCGGTGGCCGAGGCCCGGAAGGCCGAGGCCGCCAAGGGGACGCCGCGCGGCGGTGTCGCCGCGGGCGAGGCCGTGGCCGGGGACAGCGGCACCGACACCACCGCCATCGCCGGTTCGGCGGCCGGCGCCCTGCTGCTGGCGGGCGCGGGCACCTTCGTGGTGCGCCGCCGTGCCGCGGGACGACGCGAGGGCTGATCCGGCCCACCGGCCCACCGTCCGGCCAAGAACCCCTGTGGCGCCGTCCCCCGTCGGGCGGCGCCACCGCTTGTCGCACCCACCCCTGCTCTGGAGTCCGTCGTGTCCCCTGCACACCCTCCGGTACGGCGCTTCGGCACGCGGCCGGCCCTTGCCCGCCTCGCCCTCGTCGTACCTGTGGCCCTCGCCCTGCTCACCGGCTGCTCGTCCGCCGCCCCCGACAAGACCGCCGACCCGGTCTCCGTCACCGTCCCTTCTGACGCCCCCTCAGCCGTCAGCGGCGCTGCGCGGACCGAGAGGCCCGCGGCGCCCGCCACGGTGGCCATCCCCTCGATCGGGGTCACCGGTTCGCTCATGGAGCTCGGTCTCAACACGGACGGAACCGTCGAGGTCCCCCCGGCCGAGAAGGGCATGACCGCCGGCTGGTACACCGGCCGTTCCGTGCCCGGTGAACCCGGTGCGGCCGTCATCATCGGCCACAACGACACCCGCTTCGGCAAGGCCGTCTTCCACGACCTGCACAAGATCGCCGAGGGCGCGGACATCACCGTCACCGACACACGGGGAGGATCGGCGCACTTCACGGTCACCGGCATCGAGAGCGTCAGCAAGAAGTCCTTCCCCACCCAGAAGGTCTACGGCCCCACCCAGGACCGCGCCCTGCGGCTGATCACCTGTGACGGCGACTTCGACGCCCAGGGGCACCCGGTGAACAACCTCATCGTCTACGCGACGCTGAACTGAAGCCGAGGTGAGCCCCGTCGGCCGCCCCGCTCAGCCGTTGCGCAGGCGGGCCGCCAGGGCGGCCAGGGTCTGGGCGGTGTCGGTCAGGGACTGCACGGCCGCCTCCAGGTCCGCGGCCACCAGGGGCCCCGGGAGGGCGGGGGCCTTGGCGGCGGGGACCGGCGTGCCGCGGTATCCGATGGGCCCCTCGTTGTAGCGCTGGTAGTAGCCGGTGAACGCCTGCCCCGTGGGCGCCGCGACGAAGCGGACCCGGGCGAGCTGGATCTCGGTCGCGCCGGAGTTGGAACTGATCTCCAGCCGATAGTGACGGTAGGCCGTGGTGCGCGGGACGCGCAGGACGAACTCCCTGCTCTGGAAGCGCCCGGTGAAGGTTTCGCCGGTGCGGGAGTCCAGCGGCGTCCAGGTGCGGCCGTCGGTGGAACCGAGGAGGGTCCAGTCGCGGGGGTCGCGGTCGGGGCAGTCGTTCGCCGACGTCAGGGAGTACGACGAGACGGCGGTGGGGCGGGCGAGGGTGAAGTCGAGCAGGGCGGTGTCGTCGAAGGTCAGCCACTTGCCCCGCTGGTCGTCCAGGAGGTTGACGGCGACCTCCCCACCATCGTCGAACTCGTCGCTGGCCTCCACCTCGGTCACCACGACGTCGCGCGTCGCGGTCTGGAGCACGGCCACACCGGAGTTGCCCCGCTGATCGCGCCAGGACACCCGCTCGACGGGCGCTCCCCCGTCGTCCACCAGCAGCCGCAGTTCGTGCGAGGTGTGCCAGCCGCCGCCCCAGCCCTCCTCCGTGCGGAAGCGGTGCAGACAGGACTCCGCCGCGTCGTCGAGGCCCTCGGGAAACGCCCAGCCGCCGGTGAGACGGCCGCGGTACTCGTAGACGGTGCCGTCGGCCGCGCGATGGACGCCGTGGAAGTCGGACATGTTGGACTGGAAGCTGATGGCCGACTCCGCGCCGTCCTCCCCGCGCCAGTTGAGCTGCGCGGGCAGCGAGTGCTCGTCCCGGTCGATGTGGAAGAGCAGCGGCGGAGCCGGCTCCCAGGACGAGGCGGAGAAGGGGGCGCGGAGTTCGGTGCGGTAGGCGAAGACCGAGTCCCGGGAGGCCTGCGCCGCCCGCGCGCGCTCCGAGCGGCCCCGCTCGTCGATGGAGTCCAGGGTGATCCGGTAGAGCCAGAGCATGCTGCGCGCCTCGGCCGAGGCTCGTATCTCCAGGGTGTTGGTGCCCGGTTTCAGCAGCCGTGCGGGCACCGCGAACACGTTGTCCTGCGGGAGGTCGCCGCCGCCGGGCACGGTGAGGTCCTCGGCCAGCGCCTCGCCCTGGAGCAGTACGTCGATCGGGGCGTATCCCGGTGCGGAACCGAGCCTGGAGACAAGAGCCGTGACGGTGAGCGTCGCCTGGGGTATCGCCTCCGGATCCGCCACCTCGAACTCCAGCGTCACGCTCCCGCCCGCGTCCAGCGCCAGATGGGACCCGGCGAACCGGCACCCCTCGCGGTGGACCTCGGCGTTGGACAGACGAGCCGGATCGACGGAGAAGTCCGCGAAGGTGGCCTGCAGGCTCATAACTTCAGCTCCTGACGGACAATCAACTTCGGTCGCACCAAGGGGTGATGACCGTGATCAGGGACCTTAGCGCCAGGGTCTGACAGTGCCGTGGAAGAGAGCCCGGAGCACCGGACCGCGGCACGGTAATTCGAACGGACTCGGCACGTTTGGACTTTGCCCGATTCTGGCTCATCGCCGACCGATTCGAGGACTCGGATCTGCCGCCGCCCTACCCGGGCCAATGATCCGACCAGCGTATTCGTCCGCGGTTACGCCTATCCCATATAAGCAGGTCACAGGCGTGACATCTGCCGGATCTCCTCCCGTTCCATCAACGTTCAATCCACCGTTCCTGCTTGCGCTCAATACAGTCCCTAAGGTCCCTGAAGGCTTCGAAAGAGGGGATCCATGGACACACTCCTTTCCGTCCGGGCTCGCGGGATCACCAAATGCTTCGGCGACGTCGTCGCGCTCGACGGCATCGATCTGGATGTGGCACAGGGTCAGATACACGGCCTGGTCGGACCGAACGGCGCGGGCAAGACGACGCTGCTCGGCCTCCTGCTGGGCCTGGCCGTCGCCGACAGCGGCTCGCTCGAGATCCTGGGTACGCCGGTCGGACGGGCGCTCGCCGCTCCCGACGGTGTCGCCGGTTTCGTGGACGGGCCCGGTCTCTACCCCTCACTCACCGCCCGGCAGAACCTCGCCGCCCTGGCCGCACTCCGCGGCGGCGACGCGCGGACCGTGGGAATCGACGACGCGCTCGCCCGGGTCGGGCTCACCGATGTCGCCGACGACCGCGCCCGCGGTTTCTCCCTGGGCATGCGCCAGCGGCTCGGTCTCGCCGCCGCCCTGCTCACCAAGCCCCGGCTGCTCGTGCTCGACGAACCGTCCAACGGCCTCGACCCGGCCGGCAAGAGGCACGTACACGGTGTCCTCGGCCGGCTCGCGGCGAACGGCACCGCCGTCGTGCTCTCGAGCCACCGCATGGACGACCTCGAGGCACTGTGCTCCGAGGTCACCATCCTCACGACCGGACGAGTCGTCTTCTCCGGTCCGTTGAGCAAGCTGGCCGCCGAGAACCGTGAACTCGACTACCGGTTGGTCACCTCCGACTCGCGGGCCGCCTGCCGGGAGGCTGCCGACACGGCCGGGATCCACCTCGTCGACGACGCCGGGGCACGGCGCGACGGCGACAGGCTCGTCGTGCGCGCGCTGGTGCCCGCCCTCGACGCCCTGGTGGCGCGGCTCGTCCACGCGGGCATCGCGGTGCGCGAACTCACCCCGGTGGTGTCACCGCTCGAGGCCGCGTTCCTCGCCCTCACCGACCAGCACGAGCAGCACGAGCAGCAGGAGGCCGGCAGATGACCGCGACCACAGTCGACGACCGCGTCAACGACCGCGCTGCCGTTGCCAGTCGAGCGGCCCGCGTCTCCGTATCGCGCTGCTACCGCTTCGAGCTGGTCAAACTGGTCTCGCAGTGGCGGATCCGCCTGCTGGTCCTCGCCTGCTGGATCGCGCCGGCACTCTTCGTCGCCGCGGTGAGCGAGCAGAGCACGCTCCCCACCGACACCCTCTTCGGTCGCTGGATGCACGCCACGGGGTGGGCCGGACCGCTGGTGATGCTCGGTTTCGCGGGCACCTGGGCGCTGCCGCTGCTGACGTCGGTGGTCGCCGGCGACGTGTTCGCCTCCGAGGACCGGCTCGGCACCTGGCGCCATCTGCTCGTGGCGGTCCGCTCGCCGCGACGGATCTTCTCGGCGAAGGCACTGGCCAGCCTCACCGTCATCCTGCTGCTCGTGGCCGGGCTGGCCTGTTCCAGCACGGCCGGCGGCCTCGTGACGGTCGGCAACCAGCCGCTGGTCGGCCTCGACGGCCACCTGCTGGCGCCGGCGGACGCCGCCGGGAAGGTCCTCCTCGCCTGGGTCTGCGTGCTCGCCCCGACCCTGGCCCTCGCCGGGATCGGACTCCTGGGGTCGGTCGCGCTGGGACGGTCCCCGATGGGACTGCTGATTCCGGTGCTCGTCGCGCTCGCGATGCAGCTCGCCCAGATGCTGCCGCTGCCCGTCGCCGTACGCCTCGCCCTGCCCAGCTACGCCTTCATCGCCTGGAACGGTCTGTTCACCGGCCCGGCGCAGCTCGGCCCGCTCCTGATCGGCGTCGCGGTCAGCCTGGTGTGGGCCGCGCTCACGACCTCGCTGGCCTGTCTGCTCTTCCTGCGGCGCGACTTCACCAACCTGAGCTACGACGGCTCGGGGCGCCGCGCGATCACCACCGGACTCCTGCCGCCCGCCGGACTGCTCGCCCTCACGGTCACGGTCGTCGCCGTGGCGACCCCGTCCGTGGGTTCCGGGATCCAGCAGAACAAGGTGCAGCGGTCGGTCGCCACGGCGTTCGCCCACCTCTACCGCTTGCAGACCGAGCAGCTCAACCGCCCGGCCGTCACCGAGGCGCAACTGCGGGCCACGGCCGTGTGCAACAAGGGCGCCGGCCATCTCGCCCCCGAAGGACCGGGCAACGACTGGCGTTGCGTCGTCTCCTGGCATCTCCCCGGCGTCGAGGCCACAGGGCAGGCCGTCTACCAGCTCGACGTCACCGCAGACGGGCGGTTCGTGGCCGATGGCGACGGACCGAAGGAAGTCAACGGCTACTTCCTGGTGCGAACCCCGGCCGGGGACGCACCGAACCCGCTCTGGCAGTTCGACGGCAACGCCGAACTGCTCGCCACCACCCCGAAGGGATAACTCCATGCAGGTAACACGCCGCCGCAGGCGTGTCGAGAAGGAGCGTTCCGGCTTTCTCGGCAGACGCCTCGGCCGCCGGACACCCTTGCTGACGACGGGCACCGCCGTGGTCGCCCTCATCGCCGCCGGCACCGCTTTCGCCCAGACCAACCGGTTCGGCACCGACCAGGTCGGCCAGGTCACCGATCAGGGCCAGGTCATCTCCAGCGACCAGTACATCGCCCCGTACGGCGACCGCCTCGTAGTCGACAGCGGCAAGATCATGTCGTCCTCGGTCAGCCCTGACGGCACCCATCTCGCGGCCTCGGTCACCGACGGTGGGGCGGCGCTGTCCATCGTGGACCTGAAGAGCTGGAAGGTGCAGCAGCTCGTCGGCAAATCCGCGTCTTCGAACCCGCGCATCAGCAGCAACAGCGTGGGCCAGGAGGGCCCCACGTACTCGCCCGACGGCTCGCAGCTGTGGCTGGGCCAGACCGACGGCTACACCAGGTTCACCGTGAACGCGGACGGCAGCGTCGCCAACCCGACGGCCATCACCATCCCGGCGGACGGGGCCAAGCACGCCCTGGTGGGTGAGGCGGTGTTCTCGTCCGACGGCTCCACCGTGTACTCAGCCGTCAACGGCCAGAACCGGGTGGTCGCCATCGACGCGGCGACCGGGACCATCAAGCAGAGCTGGGCCGTGGGCAACGCCCCTCGTGACCTGGCCGAGGTCGGTTCCAAGCTCTACGTCAGCAACGAGGGCGGGCGTCCGGCGAAGCCCGGCGACACCACCATCAACTCCTACGGCACCCAGGTGCCGGCCAGTCCGGTGACCGCCGCCACCACCACCGGCACGGTCAGCGTCATCGACCTGGCGAAGCCGGACGCCGCCGTCAAAAGCATCGACGTCGGTCTGCATCCGACCGCCCTGTACGCCAAGAAGGGCGCGGTGTTGGTCACCGACACCGCCACCAACGACGTGTCGGTCATCGACACCGCCCGCGACAAGGTCGTGCAGACCATCGCCACCCAGCCGTGGCCGCAGGCGTCAGTGGGCTACGAGCCCGACGCGGTGACGCTCACCGACGACGGCCATCTGCTGGTGACGCTCGGCCGCGCCAACGCGGTCGCCGTCTACCGGTACACGACCCCGCAGGAGCCGGTCAGCTATGTCGGCCTGCTTCCGACGGACTACTTCCCCGCGGAGATCGCCACCGTGGGCAACCAGGTGGTCGTCTCCAACACCCGTGGTATCGACGCCCGCCGTCCCACCACGGCCGGCGGTCACGGCACCCACGACACGACCTCAAGCCTGCAGCGGTTCACACTGCCGAGCGACCGGGTCATCCGGTCCGAGACGGCCAAGGTCTTCCAGCAGAACGGCTGGACCGGCGGCTCGGTCACCCGGACCGACGGCAAGAGCCACGCGAAGCCGGTGCCGGTCCCGGTGCGGCTCGGCGACCCGTCGACGATCAAGCACGTCTTCCTGATCGTCAAGGAGAACCGGACCTACGACCAGCTCTTCGGCGACGTTCCGCAGGGCAACGGCGCCCCGTCGCTGGCGGAGTTCGGCGAGAACGTGACGCCGAACCAGCACGCGCTGGCCGCGCAGTTCGGCCTGTACGACAACACGTACGACATCGGCACGAACTCCGCCGAGGGCCACAACTGGCTGATGCAGGCCGACGACCCGGAGTACACCGAGTCCTCGGCCGGTGAGTACGCGCGCAGTTACGACACCGAGGACGACGCTCTCGGCCACCAGCGGACCGGCTTCCTGTGGACCGGTGCGCAGGCGGCGGGGAAGTCCGTGCGGGACTTCGGCGAGTTCCAGCAGTTCCTGACCAAGCCGTCAGGCGCGAGCTGGCAGAACCTGTACTGCGACGCCAAGAACATGGACGCGACCGGGCAAGGCACCGCCTACACCCTGAACTCGTCCTCGCCGATCCCGTCCCTCAACGACGTGTCGGTGCACGGCTTCCCGAAGTTCGACACCAGCGTCCCGGACATCTACCGGGAGCAGATCTGGAAGCAGGACTTCGAGAAGAACGGGCCGGCGAACCTGAACATGTTCTGGCTCTCCAGCGACCACACCGGTGGTCCGGCGAACGCCGCCGCCCAGGTCGCGGACAACGACCTCGCCACCGGCCGGATCGTCGACGAGATCTCGCACAGCACGTACTGGAAGGACTCCGCGATCTTCGTGGTCGAGGACGACTCCCAGGCCGGCCTCGACCACGTCGACGGCCACCGTGCCCCGATCCAGATCATCAGCCCCTACGCCCAGCACGGCACCGTCGACAACCACTACTACTCGCAGATCATGATGATCCGGACCATCGAGCAGATCCTCGGGATCCACCCGATGAACCAGAAGGACAGCGCGGCCAGCCCGATGCGTGGGGCGTTCACCGCGCGCCCGGTCTACACGCCGTTCAAGGCGCTGCCCAACCGGACCTCGTTGACCGATGGCCTGAAGACCCCGCCTGCCTGTGGCGTGGACACCCCGGCGCCGCAGGACCCGAGTGCGGCTGCCGTGCCGTCGGCGAAGGTGCCGGCGGACAAGCAGGCGCTCGCGGCACAGTGGGAGGCCTGGAAGTCGAAGCAGCGGCTGACCGGCCCGGGCGCCGTGCCCGACTACGCGAACCCCGCGCAGATGAACCACTTCACCTGGTACCAGACACACGACTGGAAGAAGCCGTACCCGGGCGAGGACAAGATCTTCGCGCCGAAGGACGTGCCCGGCGCCTACATCCCGTCACCGGAGTCCGACGGCTGACGCGGCCTGATCGCCCCAAGGGGCCCCTGACCAGCGCCATCGCAGGTCAGGGGCCCTTCGAGTGGGCCATCCAGGAGAACCGAAGCGGCGGCGGTACCGCAACAGGGAACTGGCTCCACCGCTGAACATCACGAAGGAAGCCCCGGCCGAGCTGAGCTCCCCCGTGATCTGCGCGAGTCGGCGGTCGAGGCGGCCGGTCGCCGTTCGTGCGCAGCTGCCGGCATGACGCGCGGCCGAGGCGCTACGGGCCGGAAGCCCCCGTACACAGCAGCGTCAACCGCACGCAGCCAGAAACACGTTCCGTGACGATGCCCTGTGTGGCGACGGGGAGACCGAACGGATCAGTTCTCGAACAGGTTTCGGTTCGACTGGCTCCAGACCACCCTGCCGTCGAGTTCCTGGAGCAAGCCCTCAGCGACCCAGGTCGCCTGGGGTTCGTGGCCCTGCCCTGCCAAACGGCGGACGACTGCGATGTCCTCCCGCTGCCTGGCGATGACGGCATCAACCATGCCGGACGCCGTGGGGAGACCGTAGGCAGTACAGAACAGTTCCAGGCGCCTACGGCGGTCGGGCGGTTCCGGGAAGCGCAGCCACCCCAGGCACTCGGCGTCGCTGCGGAAGGGGGCAACGTACTCGAGCGCGTAGGCCACATCGTGCAATCGCGGAGCCGGGCGTGCGAAGTCCCAGTCGATGATCCCCACGGGCCGGTGGCCCTGCCACACGACGTTCCACGGGCCGAAGTCTCCGTGGCAGATCGCATCGCCTTCGACGGGCCCGCCGCCCGTGCCGACGGCCCAGGCCGCTCCCTCCGGCGCAGAGAAGCCCACCGTCGCGTCATGGTATTCACGCAGCAGCCGGGCAAACGCAGACAGACCTTGCTCGTTCACCACCTTGGCCCAGCCCGCCGGCCCGGACTCCCCTTCGAGATAACTCAGGACCTCGCGGCCCTGCTCGTCGAACCCCAGGGCTCTGGGCGCGTACGGAAAGCCCACCGCTTCCAGATGTCGCAGCAGTGAATGAACCGTCGCAGTCCATGGCTGAACGGGCCTGCGGATCGTGTCACCGATACGCACGATCTGCCGATGAGGGTGATCTTGCACAACGTCTTCGCTCGCCACCCGCATGACGCTACCCACGCCGCGAACGGCGCAGCAAACGGGTAACGGCGAGCAATGATCAGCGCCCAGATACCTCCCCGCCCATTGGCTGCCGCCGGGGATTCTCAACTGGCCCCTGTACGACGTGACGCCCACGCCGACGCTTGACGATGTCGGCCAGGCCGGGCGTGCGGGCGAGCTTCTGTTCCAAATTCGCTGTCAGTAATATTCTTGTCTAGTCAAGAGGGCGATAAGATCTGGACATGGCATTGCGCAACGCGGTTCTGGCAGCCCTCCTCGAGGGCGAGGCGTCCGGCTATGACCTGTCCAAGGGATTCGACGCGTCGGTGGCCAACTTCTGGATGGCCACCCCGCAGCAGTTGTACAAGGAACTCGAGCGCATGGAGTCCCAGGGGCTGATCGAGGCCCGAGTCGTCCAGCAGGAACGCAGGCCCAACAAGCGCCTGTACTCACTGACCGAGGCCGGACGCCAGGCGCTTGTCGAGTTCACCACGGCCTCGCCCAAGCCCACCGCGATCCGCGATGAGTTGCTGGTCAAGGTGCAGGCAGTCGACGAGGGCGACTCCGAGGCCGTGCGCACCGCGGTCGCCGAGCGTCTGGAGTGGGCGCGGGCCAAGCTGGCCCGCTACGACCGGCTCCGCGCACGCCTGCTCGCCGGGCGCACCGAGGAGGAGTACTTCGCCGAGGCCGAGCGCGTCGGCCCTTACCTGACCCTGATGCGGGGCCGCGCATTCGAGAAGGAGAACGTCCGCTGGGCCGAGCGGACGCTGAGCGTCCTGGAACAGCGATCCACGCTGCCGGCCTGACACGCACCGACACGGTATGGCGCGTCGCGGCAGCGAAGTCCGAGGCGAGGACCACCGTTCGGCTCGGCCATGTCCGCATCCGGCTGCAGGCGTTTCTGCAGACGCTCGCAGCAGGACAACTTGGCGGTGGACCACTCCATGCGTTCGGCGATCGCGGACCGCACGGCCTCTGTCACCGGCGTCGACGTACTGGACTTCGACCATCAGCTCATCCCTGATGGCCGTCGGCTTGGCCGGGGATTCGGTGGTGTAGGCCCACACCGCCTCGAATCCGGCCTCAGTGAGGGAGAAGAGCCGCTTGTCGGGGCGGCGCTCCTGCTCAACGAGGCGGGCCGTGATGAGCCCGTCGCCCGCCATGCGCTCCAGTTCCAAATTGGCGACCGCTGCGTCGAACCCCTCGGTCGTACCCGGACGCCTCACCCTCCAGGAGGGCGGGAATCACCGCGTTGCGTAGAGCCATGCCGTCAATCCAGCATTTGATTCACTAATCAAAAACTTGACTACCGCATGGACACCTCTCACCTACGAATCCGGTCTGCTACGCGTCCTGACCTGTCTCGCTCCTTCTGAGCCGCTGCCGTGCCCGGCTCTCTATGGTCGTTGTACGTGGTCAGCGCCGGGTGGGGGTGGCTGGTGGAGGCTGAGGACTTCTCGCTGGAGTACGTCGACGGTCGTGGTGAGCTGCACAGCGGGCCGCTTGAGGTGATGTGGTCGACGCGTTTCGAGGCTGCCGGGCAGGTGCGGGCGTTCCCGTCGTACCGGGGCAGCGGAACTTTCCCGGCTGGTACTGGGCTGCTACCAGTGGCGAGTTGGTGGGCTTCGAGTCGTGGGTGGAGCTCGGTCATCTGATGTGGCTGGACTCGGAGCCGGACGTGGTGGCCTTCGCGTCACAGCCGTTCCGGCTCTCATGGCGGCCTGGTGACCAGGCCCGGCGGGTCAGTCATACGCTGGACTACTTCGTGCGCCGTCGGGACGGCACCGTCGTGGTGCTGGATGTGCGCCCTGATGACCGGATCGAGCCCGAGGACGCCGTGAAGTTCGCGGCAACGGCTTGCGCCGTGGTGGGCTGGGGTTTCGAGCGGGTTGGTGTGCTCGATCCGGTGTTGGCGGCGAATCCGCGCTGGTTGTCGGGCTACCGGCATCCGCGGGTGCGGCGCGAGCCGGTGGCGGCGGGGTTGCGGGCGGTATTCACCCGTCCCCGGGGACTGCTGGCCGGTGCTCGTGCGGTGGGCGATCCGATTGCCGTGCTGCCGGTGCTCCTCCACCTGGTGTGGTGTCGGGAGCTGGCGGTGGATTTGGAGGCCGGCCTGTTGTCGGCGGCGACGACGGTTCGCCCGGCATCCGCAGTCGCGGGGGAGGCGAGTGGAGATGCCGGCGCGTCCGAAGCTGCTGTCGCTAGGTGACCGGGTTCGCTATGACGGGCGGGAGCACACCGTTGCCGCCCTGCACGGCGCCTCGGTGCGGCTGGTCGATGATGCCCAGGCCGCCAGTGTCGTGCTGCTGGGGCATCTCCTGGCATCCGAGGGGTTCGCCGTGCTCGGCACTGCGTTGAGCCGCCCGCCGTTGCCGGAGGCCAGGGTGTTGGAGGGATTGCCGGGGGAGGCGGTGGAGCGGGCCAAGTGGTGGCGGAGGCATCTGACCGAGTGTCGGCGTACGCCCGAACGTGGCCAGTGAGGTACAGCGATACGTCCCCACCCTGAAGGTGGTCGTGCGCAGGTCAGGGAGCCGGGGCCACCCGACCGCTCAACTGCTCACACTCGAGGAGCCGTCGCCTTCAGCGGACGTTGCGCCCAGGTAGTCGAGGGCCGCGTGGGCGAATCCCGGTGCAGTCCGCGGGCACTGCCAGCGGGCGAGGATCTCGGGCCCGGAGAGGTTCGCGGGTTCGGCCTCCTCGTCCTCGAGTTCGTCCAGGTAGTCCTCGGGAAGCAGATCCTCGGGAAGCAGGTCGTCGAGGGCCTCGCTCACCGGGGAGCTCAGCACCTCCAGGCTGGCGGGAAGGCCGTCGAGCACATCGTCCACGTCGGCCTCGTATGGATGCCAGCCGTGCGCGCACGCCCTGCCGTCGTCACCGCGCGCGACCCGGCTCAGTACGGCGACGACCTTGTCCTCGACTCCCGGACCGGGGTTGCCGAAGGCCACGTAGGGGGCGAGCATCAGCAGGCCCAGCGTCCAGAACAGCACGGGATCGCCCTCCGACCCCGGCGCCGTCGTGTCGAGCTGGCGGGCGCAGCCGCGCACCGTCTCGTCCTTGTCCCCGGCGTGGTAGCCATGCCGGAGCTCGTCCCAACTGCTGAACAATGGACGCCAGTTGTCGGGCACAGGTATGACCGTCGACATGCCTTCGTGCTCCCTGCTCGAGGTCCCGGCTCCGCGGCCATTGGATCACACGGGCGTGCGCCGTCACCCTAAGGATGGGCTCTCAGGGCGCCGGACACTACGGTCCGTCAAGGGCGCCCTACGGGCCTCGCTGAGCGATGGGGCTGCGGGCCGATCGCCCTGTCCCGAGGCTGGCGGGCTATCGGCCGGCCCGGCCATGCGGCGGCCAAGCAGCCGAGGACGTTCGCCCGTACGCACCTGGGGAGAGAACCACGTACGCCGACACCGAGCTGCTCACCGGCCACCCGGACTGCGGTGCTGCCGCCTTGGTGCGGGCCGAGTACGACCCGGTGGTGCACTCGCTGCGGCAACAGGAGCTGACCAAGGTGGCCGAACTGCGGGCGGCCGGTGAGGAGGTGGGGCTGAGCACGCTGCGCCGGATGCGGTCGCGTTTCGAGCGCGAGGGGGGTGGTGGGCTTGGTGGACGGCAGGATGCGCAGGCCTGCCACGGGCATTTGAAGACCCAGTCCACACCCGCCCGTCGGACAGCGTCCCTTCATCGAGCTGGAGCCGACCGACCACCCTCTCGCAGTCGAACAGCGGACCGGTATCACCATGGAGCGCGTCCGTGAAATCGCCGAAGCCGTTCTCCACCCCACCGACAGCGAATCCAAGTGACGTCGAAGGGGCTGCTGACCTAGCGTTCCGCCCATGACCACCCCAGACGTCGGCACTGACGACGAGGCCAGCGTGACGATCCGCTGCCAGGACAACTCGTCTGCCGGTGTGAGGTTCTGCGATCGGTTCAGCTTCGACGAAGACTCTGTGCACTACGCCGTCGAACTCCAGGCTCCAGGCTTAACCGCCCGAGTCAATGAGGTCGTCGCCTGGATCTGGGACAGCGATCTGGTCCCGTTCCTGGAAGAGCTCGCCGCTGACTACCGGGGATGGGACGGCGAACGGAACTGGCAGACCAACGACCGAGACCTCGCAATGTCAGCAGTCTTCCGGTCCGGCGGCCACGTCGGACTGACCTGGACCTTGCGGCCATGGCCGAAGGCCGCCAGCGGCTGGAGCGCCTCGGTGACCACCTGGCTGGAGGCCGGTGAGCAGATGGCTTCCCTGGCGGCCGATGTCCAGCACTTCCTCGCCGGGGAGCCGCGGTGACAGCCGGCATACGAATCACCTGGACGCTGGGGGCGCATGGGTGGGCCGACTGCGTCGTTGAGGACCACCAGGCGAAAGCGGAGCTGACCGCGTCCTACATCAGCAACGCACCCGAAGAGTTCCTCACGGCGGTGGCCCGGCTCGTCACGGGCGAGACGGAAGCCCGCGCCCAGTTTGAAGCCGAGCCGACCGCTTACCGGTGGATCTTCTACCGCGAAGCTGCGGAGGTCTGGATCCGCTTGCTGGAACTACGTCGCGGCAGCGACCACGACAACAGGGGCACCGAGATCTGGTCGTCTCAACTCCCCATCGATGCACTCGCCCGGGCTGTGGTCCGCTGCTTCGACGAGGTGTCTCGGACCTACGGCGAGAGCGGCTACCGAGGCAAATGGGGCGAGCACTTCCCCCGAACCGAACTCGAAGCCCTCAGACGACTCTGGAACGACCGTCGCCATCCGCACGATGCACAGCCGAATCCGCGCCAGACCTGCGAAGGAGACCGATGAGACAGATCAGGGAAATGAGCGAGCGCGAGTACTTCGCCTGGGTTGCGTCCAGGGAAGTGGTGTACGGGTTCGACCTGATCCGGGGGTTTGCTCCGGCATCGGGATGGTGCCCGCATAGATGAACGGCCACCGGCTGATCTTCGAAGTGTCGAAGCCTCGAAGGAGATCAGCACGATGACCGCACCTGACAGTCTGCCCCTGCACGCCCTCGCCGAGGACAACCTCGCCGCGGCGAGTCCCGATCTGCTGCGCGCGATGGTCAAGACGTTCGCCGACGCCCTCATGTCCGCAGAGGCCGACGCCCTCTGCAATGCCGAATACGGGCAGGTCAGCGACGAACGCGTCAACCACCGCAACGGCTACCGCCCACGCGAGTGGGACACGAGGGCCGGCACCGTCGAACTGGCCGTCCCCAAGCTGCGCCAGGGCAGTTACTTCCCGCACTGGCTCCTCGAACGGCGCCGCCGGGCCGAGCAGGCCCTGATCTCGGTGGTCGCCACCGCCTACCTGCTCGGCGTCTCCACCCGCCGAGTCGAGAAGCTCGCCGAGTCCCTCGGCGTCACCCAGCTGTCGAAGTCGCAGGTCAGCGCGATGGCCAAGCACCTGGACGAGCAGGTCGCCGCGTTCCGCAACCGGCCCCTCGACGCCGGACCCTACGCGTTCGTCTGGGTCGACGCACTGACCCAGAAGGTCCGCGAGGGCGGCCGCATCATCAACGTCCACGCGCTGATCGCGGTCGGAGTCAATGCCGACGGCCACCGCGAGATCCTCGGCATCGACGTCGCCACCGCCGAGGACGGTGCCGGCTGGCTCGCCTTCCTGCGCTCCCTGACCGCCCGTGGCCTGTCCGGCGTCCAGCTGGTCGTCTCCGACGCCCACACCGGCCTGGTGAACGCGATCGGCGCGGTCCTGCCCGGCGCCTCCTGGCAGCGATGCCGCACGCATTACGCCCGGAATCTGCTCAGCCAGGTGCCGAAGTCCGCCCAGCCCTGGGTGGCCACACTGCTGCGGACGGTCTTCGAACAGCCCGATGCCGACGCCGTCCAGGCCCAGATGCGACATGTGCTGGACGCGATGGAGGCCAAGTTCCCCAAGGCGGCAGCCCACTTGGACTCCGCCCAGCACGAACTGCTGGCGTTCACCGCGTTCCCCCGCGAGATCTGGCGGCAGATCTGGTCGAACAATCCGCAGGAGCGACTGAACAAGGAAATCCGCCGCCGCACCGACGTGGTCGGCATCTTCCCCGACCGCACCGCCCTCATCCGACTCGTCGGCGCGGTGCTGGCCGAGCAGAACGACGAGTGGACCGAAGCCCGCCGATACATGGGACTCGACCTGCTCGCCAAGACCCGCCTCCACCCGATCGAGTCACAAACCGACGACACCATCCTCCCGACCGAACTCACCGCATAACCTCAAAACGAGATCACCGAGTGGCCGTCAATACACCACTCCAGCGGACGTGACCTTCGCCTGCGTCGGCCAGCGCCCCGGCATGTTCGTCGGCACAGCCTCGTCGTTCCATCAGCTGACCGCCTTCCTCACCGGCTACGACCAACACGCAATGCGCCACGGCGGACAGGGGCTCACAGGCTGGCACGAGTGGCTCATCGCGCGGCGCGGCCGCAGCTGCAACCATGCCTGGCCCGGACAGGTTCTGCATATCGCGCTCCCAGAGGGCTGGAACAACATCGCCGACCTGCCGCCCGAGGACGAGAAGCACGGGATCAAGATCCTGTTCCAGCTTCTCGACGAGTTCGCCGCCGAACGCGAGGCAAGTCCTGGCGCTCAGAACTCAGATTGAGCGAGACGCCGACCGCGCCTCCGTCTCGCTCAATCTGACCACCGCTGTTCACAGCCCCGACGTGGTTCACCTTCAGCGAGACGGGTCAGTTGTCCACGGACAACAAGCGACACAACCGGCCCTCCTGCGCCCTGCTTGCGGTACGTGTCTGCCCACGTCAGTCACTGAGATGGACAGCCCAGCGCCGTCTCACTCAACCTGAACCACCGTCGGTCACTGCATGTCAGTGGTGGCTGGCACGATGCCCAGACATCACCACGAGCGGGAGAGACGCACGGGTACTTGGGACGTCGGCCCCTTCGACAACGACACCGCCGCGGACTTCTCCGGCGACCTCGACGAGGCGCCCGAAGGCGAGAGAGAGGGCATCATCCGGGACGCTCTCCTCCGCACCATCGGCACCCGCGACTACCTCGACCAGGACATCGCGGTGAAGGCAGTCGCAGCGGCGGCGTTGGTCGCCGCACAGTGCCCGGGGGGCGATCCCATCACCACCGCATACGGGCCGGACCTGCCCCTACCCCAGCTTTCCACCGAGCTGCGTGAACTTGCCGTCCAGGCCCTCGACCGGGTGGTCACCGACCCATCTGAGCTCATGGAACTTTGAGGTGAAGCCGACAAGGACGGCCCCTGGCGGGCCAGCCTCGTCCAGATCCGAACCGCCCTCTTGACTGCATCCTCCGGGGGAACTGCCGCCCCGCTTGCTCAGGGCTGAGTAAGGTCGGCCATGCGGACCGGCATCACCCCGAGGAGAAGGTTCTCCATGGCTTCGGGCATACGGCCGAACCGGGCCAGCCAGTTGGCCACGACATACAGTTCGCCCTGCTCGTCCATTCCGAGGAACGCGTGACCGTGGTCGAGTTCCCCCAGCGGGAAGAGGCAGCGGGCGATCTCCTCGCCCCACTCCCCGAATCGGTCATCCTCACCCAGCGCAAGCAGCGGGTCGAGTTCGAATGGCTCCCGCGCCCGGGTGATCCCGGAGCCACCGCCGGCAGCCGTCAGTCCCCCGAACTCGCGCAGGAATTCCTCGGCGGCGGCGTGGATCCGGAAGCCGTCCGCTTCCAGCCGCACTCGCCACGCTGTCGTGTCGACGCTCCGCCCTGGATACCAACCGGCACCACGCAGCACCACCTCCACCTCAGCCGACCAGACGTGCGGTTCCTTCGCCTGAGCTGCCCGCTGGTCGCGGACCAGACGGGCTGCGAGCGCGACCGCCTCAGCGGGATCGGCCGTCTCGAAGGCGACACGGTCTCCCCGATCCGAGCGGCCCACCACCTCATAAGAATCCGGACGGGCGAACATCGCCGGGAGTGGTTCATGGCCCCACTCCTCCCAGCTGTCTGATGCCGACACGCTGAGCTGCTGCATCGAGATCCACGGATACATCGCACTCAGCAACGGCTCACGCCTGGCCGCCTGAAGCAACAACCACAGGGACGGCGAGGACTGGTCGTCTCCCGCCGCCTGAGGACGATTCGCCTCCAGGAGCTCCATCCAAGCCTCTGCGTGACTGCGCTTCGCGCTTTCAGATCCCATTCCCCGACGATGCGACACCTTCACGACCCCGTCAACGACGAAAGACCCCGGGGCACGACCACGCAAGATGCAAGGTGCGCGATCACCGTACTCTTCCAGCTCCCCGCCGCGTTCGTGACGGAACAGGAGGCCGTGAAAGAGGTCCCTGCGGTTCGGGTTGACTGAGACAAGAATCGTGCCGCTGTCTCAGTCAACCTGAACCAGCGCTGGTCACAGCCTTCCGACGAGCCACCTTCACTGCGACAGGACACGTCCATTCAACCTATTGGAAGTGATCTTGTGCATCCCTTCCGCAAGGCCGTCGAAGCAGGCGACATGGAAGCCGTCGCCGCTCTTTGACGACCTGGCAGTTCCAGGACCTCAGGCGTTGTCCGTGCCCCAGGCTGCGGGGCCGCGGGAGATCAGTCCGGTCTCGTACGCGAAGACGACCGCCTGGGCCCGGCTGTTCAGCGTGAGCTTGCTCATGCAGCGGTGGACGTGTGTCTTGATGGTCGCCGTGCTGAGCACGAGTCGCTGGGCGATGTCGGAGTTGGACATGCCCGCCCCGACCAGCCCGAGGACTTCCAACTCCCTGGGCGTCAGCGTGTCCAGCGCGGAGTGCGGCTCGGGGTCGGCCGGGCGGGGGGTGTAGGTCTCGATGAGCCCTTTGATCACTGGGGCGCTGAACAGCATGTCGCCGGCGTGCACGGTGTCGATGGCGGCGAGCAGCCGGTCCGGTGGAGTGTCTTTGAGCAGGAAGCCGCAGGCGCCTGCCTTCAGTGCGCCGTAGACGTACTCGTCGAGGTCGAAGGTGGTCAGGACGAGGATTTTGGGGGGCGGAGCCGGCGCCTGGGCCAGGATCCGCTCGGTGGCGGTGATCCCGCTGATGCCCGGCATCCGAATGTCCATCAGGATGACGTCGGGTCTGGTCCGCGTGGCGATCTCGATGGCCTCCTCGCCGTCCTGCGCCTCGCCGATGACGTCGATTCCCGGTGCGGCCCGCAGGAGTGCGACGAGTCCCGAGCGGATGAGGAACTGGTCGTCTGCGACGAGCACTGTGGGCATGCGTGGTTTCCGCCTTCCTCGCGGCTGCCCGGCCGGTAGCCGAGACGCTTGTTCACCTCTCGCGGGACACGGGAACGGTCAGTGCGACTTCGAACCCGCCCTGCGGGCCGGGTCCGGCGGTCACCGTCCCGCCGTAGATACCGGCCCGCTCGCGCATGCCGATCAAACCATGACCGGCCGGCCCCTCGGTGGTGCCGGCCAGAACTGGTTCCTGTCCGTCGTCGGTCACGCGGACGCGGACCGCGGCCTCGTCGTAGTGCACCGTCACGCTCGCGTTCGCCGCCGGCGCGTGCTTCATGACGTTGGTGAGAGCCTCCTGGATGACCCGGAAGACACACAGGTCGACGCCCGGCGGAAGCGCGAACGGGGCACCCGTGATCCGGACGTCGACGGAGACACCCGCGGCCTCGACGCGCCGGGCCAACTGGTCCAGCCGCCCGAGTCCGGGGGCCGCGGTGTGGTCGCCCGCTCCCTCCTGGGCACGCTCGGTCCCTTCCCTGAGCACGACCAGCATGCGGCGCATCTCCGCCATGGCCTCGTGGGCGCTGCCCGCGATGGTCCCCAGCGCGTCGCGGGCCGTCCTCGGATCGGAGGTGAAGACGTATCCGGCCAGGCCGGTCTGCACGGAGATCGCAGACACGTGGTGGGCGACCACGTCGTGCAGTTCACGGGCTATGCTCATGCGCTCGGCGATGACGGCCCGCTGCGCCTTCTCCTCCTGCTCCAAGCGCAGTTGCTCGCTGAGCACCGCGAGCCGCTCGCCGCGCTCCGCGAGCCGGCGGGACCGGTCGCCGGTCACCCACAGGACGGCGACCGTCACGGTCACGAAGACCACACTCTGCGGGCCGATCCCGGGCTCGGCGAGCCGTGTGCCCCACAGCAGCACGAGCAGCGATGCGGCGGCGCACTTCGCAGCGACCCTGCGCGGGCACTGCGCCGCGACGGTGTAGAACGCCAGGCCCAGTCCGCAGACGACGACCACGTGGTAGTAGGCCAGGGTCATGTAGCACAGCGTGCAGGCCGCCGTGCTGACGAGTACGGTCAGAGGAGCCCGGCGGCGCACGGCCAGCGGAAGATAGACCAGGGCGACCAGCACGTAGGCCCATACATCGGTTTGCCGCCAGTAGCCCTGCGAGTTCGGCCAGTTGCGCAGCATGGTGCTCATGATGCCGAGCGACACCACCGCGTAGACGATGTCTGCCACCTGCGGGAAGGCCCTGCGAACCGCCCCGCTCCACGTGCGCTGCGCGAACATCGTCCGAGCGTAGGCCCCAAGCGATCGCTCCACCCCGCATTCCACCACAGCTACACCCCAGGCTGTACACCGGCAACCGGTCCGGGCGGACTCCCGGCATTCGCTGGGCGACTGGGCCAACCAGGTGGCCCTCCTGGAGCTGCCGGCCGTCAAGCGGCGAAGGCTGATGTGCGCGCTTCCCTGGCCCAAGGTCGGCTTGGACGACTCGTGGTTCCGGATCTCCGCGTAAATCAACGAGCGCTGTGGGCAGGCGTGGTGTCGCCTTCCTCGCGGCTGCCCGGCCGGTAGCCGAGACGCTTGTTCACCTCTCGCGGGACACGGGGACGGTCAGTGCGACTTCGAACCCGCCCTGCGGGCCGGGTCCGGCGGTCACCGTCCCGCCGTAGATACCGGCCCGCTCACGCATGCCGATCAAACCATGACCGGCCGGCCTCGCGGTGGTGCCGGCCAGAACTGGTTCCTGTCCGTCGTCGGTCACGCGGACGCGGACCGCGGCCTCGTCGTAGTGCACCGTGACGCTCGCGTTCGCCGCCGGCGCGTGCTTCATGACGTTGGTGAGAGCTTCCTGAATGACCCGGTAGACGCACAGGTCGGCGCCCGGCGGAAGCGCGAACGGGGTGCCCGTGATCCGGACGTCGACGGAGACACCCGCGGCCTCGACGCGCCGGGCCAACTGGTCCAGCCGCCCGAGTCCGGGGGTCGCGGTGTGGTCGCCCGCTCCTTCCTCCTCCTGGGCACGATCGGTCCCTTCCCTGAGCACGACCAGCATGCGGCGCATCTCCGCCATGGCCTCGTGGGCGCTGCCCGCGATGGTCTCCAGCGCCTCGCGGGCCGTCCTCGGATCGGAGGTGAAGACGTATCCGGCCAGGCCGGTCTGCACGGAGATCACGGACACGTGGTGGGCGATCACGTCGTGCAGTTCACGGGCTATCTTCATGCGCTCGGCCATGACGGCCCGCTGCGCCTTCTCCTCCTGCTCCAGGCGCAGTTGCTCGGTGAGCACCGCGAGGCGCTCGCCGCGCTCCGCGAGCCGGCGGGCCCGGTCGCCGGTCACCCAGGCGACGGCGACCATCACGGTCACGAAGGCCACACTGAACGGGCCGCTCCCGGGCTCGGCGAGCCGCGCGCCCCACAGCAGCACGAGCAGCGATGCGGCGGCGCACTTCGCGGCGACCCTGCGCGGGCACTGCGCCGCGACGGTGTAGAGCGCCAGGCCCAGTCCGCTGACAACGACCACGTGGTAGTAGGCCAGGGTGAAGTAACACAGCACGCAGGCCGTCGTGGCGATGAGCACGGTCAGGGGAGCCCGGCGGCGCGCGGCAAGCGGAAGATAGACCAGGGCGATCAGCACGTAGGCCCATACATCGGTTTGCCGCCAGTAGCCGTGCGGGTCGGGAAAGTTGCGCAGCGCGGTGCTCGAGATCCAGACCGACACCACCGCGTAGACGGTGTCCGCCACCTGTGGGAAGGCCTGGCGAACCGCCCCGCTCCACATGCGCTGCGCGAACATCGTCCGATCGTAGGCCCCGAGCGATCGCTCCACCCGGCTTTCCATCACAGCTACACCCTTGGGGGTAGACCAGCAACCACCCTGGTTGCAGGCGCAGTTCAACCCATGGTTGGGCGAGAGGGAACAGCCCTTCTGGCCGGCTTTCATACACCCGGGCAACTTCGCCTCGGACGGGCACTGCTGTGGATGGGATCCAACCATGAACCGTGTGCGCAGTCTCGCCACTGCTGCCATTATCACCGGCACCTTGCTGGGCGGTGGCATTTCGATGGCGACCTCGGCGGCCGCTGCCGCCCAGTCGATCGAGTACATCGCCGGCAAGGACACCTACGCAGGGAGCTGCAAGGGTTGGTGTAAACCGGTAGGCATTGCGAACTGAAACTGTTCCGAATTCGGTGGAGATTCCACCGAACCCGGAACAGTTCAACGCCTCGGCATGCAGAGCGTCACTTTCTCGCGGTAGGTACCGGGCGCGATGGAGATGATGACGCGTGAGGAATTGCCGAAGTCGGCCGCAGCCAGCGGTGGTGGTGCTGCTGGGTTCGGGTTCGGTGTCCCGTGTTGGTCGTCATGACCTTCAGTCGCTGGCGAAGCCGTCGGGGTTGCCGGTCGGCGCCAGGACCCGGGCCCGTGCGGAGTGGCAACTCCGGTCCGTACGGTTGGAATGGCAGTAGCCTACGATTAACTACCACGGAAGATAATTCTTCGGAAGATGAGTGATGGCTGACGCTGACCTGAAGCTGCTGCACCGGGAGCTGGTCTCGCTGGAGATCGAGCTGTGGAATGGCATCGAGGGGCGGTTGCGGGCCGCGTACGACCTGCCGCTGACCTCGTTCGAAGTGCTGCATCTGCTGCTGCGTCGGCCCGGGCCGCGGATCCAGGACATCGCGGAGGAGTTCTCGATCACGGTGGGCGGCACGAGCAAGGTGGTCGACCGCCTGGAGGCGGCGGGCCTGTGCGCGCGGCGGGCCAATCCGAACGACCGCCGTTCCTCGGTCGTCGAGCTGACGCCTGAGGGACGGAAACTGGTGGACGGAGCACTGAAGGTCTTCGAGGACGAGCTGGAACTGCGGATCGGGGCGGTGATTCCCGAGCACTCCGTGCGCGAGGTGACGGCGGTCCTCAGCACGCTGCGGGCGGCCGGACGGGCCCTGGACGCGGAACGGAAGGCCGCCGGGCAGACGCCGGTGCCGGGCCTGCGGGCGCCGAAGCAGCCAGGCCGGCCGGCGTCGTGAGCCGCGACGGCCTGCGCAGCGCCCGTGGGCTCATGGGGAGGGGGCCGGGCGAACCCAGTCGCCAGGCCCCTCCCCATCAGCCCACGGGTCAGTCGGCGATGCCGTCGAAGGAGATGACTTTGTCGATGCGGCCGCGGACGAGGAGGTTGCCGGGGCCGCCGTTGCGTGCGGCGTACTCCTCGGCGCGGCCATCGCCCATGTAGCGGGCGCCGAGGAGTCCGCCCCAGCGCAGCATGTCGTCGGGGTCCTCGGAGATCTCCGCGCGTCCTTGGAGCAGGACGAACGCGTACGGTGGCTGATCCTCGTCGACGCAGAGGGCGAACCGTCCGTCGCGGGCGAGGTTGCGGCCCTTGACGCCGTTCTTCTCGGTGGTGAGCACGATGTCATCGCCGTCGAGGAGGAACCAGACCGGTGTCACGTGGGGGCCGCCGTCGGCGCGGACGGTGGAAAGCTTGCCGGTACGGGTGCCGCGCGTGACGAACGCCCGCCACTCCTGCTCGGTCATTTTCCGCATGCGGGCGCCTTTCGTGTGCGTAAGGATCGACTCGTGGGTGCCCGAGGCCGAGTCGGCCTCGGGCACCGCAGGTTCTAGCCCCAGAAGGCGTCTTCGGCGGCCGGGTCGGCGGAGAAGAGCCACATCTCGGTGATCTTGCCGTTCTCGATGCGCAGGAGGTCGACGCCGTCCATGCTCATCGACGCGTCGCCGTGGCGGCCGGTGAAGTGGATGGTGGCGGCGACCAGGTCGCCGTTGCCCATGAGGGTGTGGATCTTGTCGATGGCGAAGGTGCCCCGGCTGGTCTCCATCATGCTGCCGAGCATCTGGAAGACGGCGCCCTGCCCCTTGTGCTCGCCGGAGAACCGGTTGGCGCCGGGCTGGTGCCACACGATGTCGGCGTCGAGGAGTTCACCGAGAGCAGCCATGTCTCCGGTCTGGACGGCCTGGAAGTAGGTACGGGCGATGTCGATGTTCAAGCTGGTCATGTCGCTTGCTCCTTGGGTTCTTGCGCGGGGGCGGTGGCTATCGGGCGAAGTCGAGGCGGTCGGCGAGGCCGGCTTCGGTGAACGCGGCCTCGATCTCGTTCCGGCCTTCGTTGAAGTGGGCCCAGCTGTCGAAGTGGGCGGGGACGACCCGGCGGGCGCCGAGCATCTTCGCGGCCTGGGCGCCCTGGGCGCTGTCGAGGGGGAGCAGGGCGTCGTCGAGGGCGAGCAGGGCGTCGTCGAAGGCGAAGGCCATGCGGGCGCCGCCGAGGAAGAGGACCGCGGTGTCGACGGGAGCGAACCTCCCGGCGATCTCCTTGACGTGCTCCAGGGCGGCGTTGTCGCCGCCGACGTAGACCGAGGGCAGGTCGTCGGAGGTGAGTATGAAGCCGACGACGTCGCCGGTGACCGGTTCGCAGCCGACGGGGCTGTGCCGTGCGGGTACGCCCGTGACGGTCACGGTGCCGCCGTCGGGGCGCCAGAGCTCGGCGGTCTCCCAGAAGGCCAGCCCCTGTGCGTTGCCGCCCAGACGACCGGCGCCGCTGACAGTGGTGAACACGACCGGAACCTCGGACAGGAAGGCGCGGCCGGCGTTGTCCAGGTTGTCGTCGTGCGTGTCGTGGGAGAGCAGGATGGCGTCGATGCCGCCCAGGTCGGCGGCGGTGACGGGCGACGGGTCGGTCTTGACGAGCTTGTGGTCGCCGGGGAGGGGCATGGGGTACTCGCCGGGCGGGTCGAAGGTGGGGTCGGTGACGAACCTGAGCCCGCCGTACTCGATCAGGGTGGTCGGGGCGCCGTAGACGTGGACGGGGATCTTTTCGCTGGTGGCGCCGGCGCCGGACATCGGTAAACCTCCAGGCGGTGAACAGTGGAGACGCGGCCCTGCGGAACCGGTCAGGCGGCGGGTACGGAGAAGACGCCGAAGTGGTTGCCGGCGGTGTCCTGCAGCCGGGCGAAGGTGAAGCCCGCAGCGTCGGAGACCGGCTCCATGAGGACCTCGGCGCCGAGCTCCTGGCCGCGCTTGACGGTCACGGCGACGTCCTGGACGAGGACGTAGAAGATCGCGTAGTTGGGGAAGTCGCCCTGCGACTCCCACACCCCGCCGGTCGGCTGCTGAACGCCCGGCGTCATCACCGAGTGGTAGGTCACGCCGGGGGTGTTGGTGTTGAGGACGTACTTCCAGTCGAAGAGCTCGCCGTAGAACTCCTTGACCTTCTCCGGCTGGTCGGTGCCGAACTCGAACCAGGCGACCGAGTTGAAGGCGGGAACCGTCATGACGCTCACTCCTTACGCCCCATTGGGGGAAATGTGACTCTTTGAGGCAGGCCGAATCCAGGCGGTGACCACCACCGCGCGGTGGTGCGCCTTCAAGGAACCGGCGGGGACGAGGGGTCCTGAACCGGCCAGGCGTCCAGCAAACCATTTACATTCCATGGAAGCAACTTCCATGGATTATTGTTCCATGGATGTGGGTTCGGTGGTCTTCAGCCGGCCGGCCCTTGGACAGCACCGGAACCCGGCGTCTCGGACGCGGACGGTCGGGTCAGCAGGAAGGAAGCGGTCATGGAGCCGGTCGAGATCGAGGCGAAGACCCTGATCCAGAAGTCGAGGACCCCGTCGAACGACTACGTCATCAACCCCTACACCGGCTGCGTGCTGGGCTGTGCCTACTGCTTCGCCAGCTTCGCCGGGCGGCAGTTCGGTCGGTCGGTGAAGGAGTGGGGCGACTACCTGTACGTGAAGACGAACGCGGTCGAGCTCGCCCGCAAGGAGCTGGCGAAGATGCCGGAGGACAAGCGGCGGGGCACGATGCTGCTCAGCTCGGTCACCGACCCCTACCAGGGCCACGAGACGAAGTACCGGCTCACCCGCGGCATCCTGCGCGAACTGGAGACGGTTCAGTACCCGGGCCTGGTCCGCATCCTCACCAAGTCACCTGTCGTCACCCGTGACATCGACCTGCTCACCAGCCTGCCCCGCGCCGAGGTCGGTATGACCGTGACCACCACCGACGACAAGGTCAGCCGCTGGCTGGAGGTACGCGCCCCACTCGCCTCCCGCCGCCTGCGCACCCTGGCCGAACTCAAAGAGGCAGGCATCCCCACCTACGCCTTCGTCGGCCCGCTCCTGCCACACTTCGCCACACAGCCCGAGCTCCTGGACGACCTCTTCGGCCGGCTCGTCGACGCGGGGGTCGGCGAGGTGTTCATGGAGCACATCAACCTCAAGCGGTACATCCGCGAGCGCATGGACCAGGTCCTCGCCGACGAGCCCGAAGATGTCCGCGAGGCGTACCTCCAGGCGCGGACGAAGGAGCATCGCGAACAGCTCGACGCGATCGTGGCGGAGCTGCTGGACAGACACGGTCTGCGGCTGCGCTTCGAGGAGGTCGTTCACCACGACGACAACGACTCCCTGCGGCAGAGGCTCGCATCCTCGGCGTGACCGCGTCCGCGCCGCGGGGCGGGGCCTGCATCAGGCGGTGACGTCAGCCTCGGGATCCGGCACCGCCATGGCCCAGGTTCCCATGGCTTCCAGGACATCGCGCAGCCCCTCGCCGAGAGGGGTCAGCGCGTAGTCGACGCGCGGCGGGATCTCCGCGTAGGCCGTGCGGGTGACGATGCCGTGCCGCTCGAACTGGCGCAGCCGGCTGGTCAGGGTGTGCGGGCTGATGCCGGGCAGGGCCTCGCGCAGCTGGTTGAAGCGGTGGGGGCCGTGCAGCAGTTCGCGCACGATCAGGGTGGCCCACGGGCCGTTGAGCAGAGTGAGGAACCGGGCGACGCCGCACTCGGGGAGACAGGGATCGGTCACGTTTTTGACCGTACCCCATTAGTGCAGTTGATGTAACTGGTGCATCGCATGCACTAATGGCGCCATGACCTACGTGATTCATGGCGCCACCGGCGCCCAGGGTGCCCCCGTCGTCGCCGTTCTCGCCGCCGCGGGCAAGTCCGTGACCGCTCTGACCCGAAACGCCGGCGCCGCCGTGGACGGCGCGCAGCGGGTCGTAGCCGCCGGCTACGGCTCCACCGCGGAACTGACCGAGGCATACCGCGGCGCTGACGGGGTGTTCGTCCACCTGCCGGTGGTCTCCGAAGAGGACCGCCAGACCTACACGCACAACATCGTCGCCGCTGTCCGCGCGGCCCGCCCGGCCCGAGTGGTGTTCTCCACCAGCGGTGCCCCGATCGACCCCGAAACCGGCGGCGCGGCCGCAGCACTGGTCAGCGGCCTGGCGGACATCGAGGTGTCCCATGCGGTGATCGCGCCCACGTTCTACCTGGAGAACCTGCTCATGCCGTACGTCCTCGACACGGTCCGCGAACGAGGCGTACTGCCCTACCCGATCCGTGCTGACTTCCCGGCTTCCTGGGCGTCGCACCTGGACATCGCCGATGCCGCCGCCGCTCTCTTCGATCGCCCGGACATCACCGGCGCGGTCTCCGTCGGCCAGTACCCGGCGATCACCGGACCGGACCTGGCCGAGGCGTTCGGCGCACACTTCGGCAAGGACGTGATCTTTGAGCACATCACCCCCGAGCAGTTCCGCAGCTCCGTCGCACCCCTGATCGGAGAGGGCCCCGCCGCCGACGTCGCCGGAGCCTACGCGGCCATGAGCAAGCTTCCGGACCGCTCGATCACACCCGAGAACTCCGCCCAGAAGCTGCTCGGCATCACCCCCCGCACCACCGGACAGTGGCTGACCGACATCGGCCTCTGACCGCATCCGCTGTCGGCCTGGGCCGAGTTCGTCAGGCAGAGCTTGGCAAGCCGCCGTAGCGGCTCCTCGGGGCGGGGGAAGACGGTGACGTCGTGCAGCGGCCGTCGGCGGTGTGGGCCGCGCCAGGTGACGTTCTCGCCGGCGTTGACCGCCATCAGCAGGGCGAGTTTGGAGGCGTACAGCATGTCGTAGTCGTGCGCGTCGTGGTCGAACAGCGGGAACGTGATCGTCGACGATCCGCGTCCGGCGACCAGTTCGATGCGTCCGGGAGCGAGGGACGCGGCGGTGGCGAGCTGCTGGAACACCCGGATCGGGTCGTCGGTCGACAGGACGGTGACACGCATCAGGGGTGGCTCCTTGTGACGGGGGGTCAGAAGCTGTAGGGGCCGAAGCGGCCCCAGGCCACCAGGGCGGCCAGGGTGAGGCCGGGCCCCGGGGAGTGCGGGGCCGGCGAGTACTCCAGTACGTCGATGCCGCCGAAGCGGGCCTTCACCGCGTCCAGGGCGAAGGTCAGGGAGGGCCGGTCCAGGACGTCGGCGGTGATGCCTCGGCGGTGATGCCTTCCTGGCGGAGCTGGTCGACCAGCGTTTCCAGCTTCTCCTTGGTGCGAGAGATCAGGGCGATGTCGAAGCCGCGGCTGCCAAAGGTGCGGGCGATGGCCAGGCCCATACCGGGGTCCTGAATGTGGGTCAGGAGCAGGAGACGGCGATCTTGCCCGGGGTGCCGGCGCCGAAGGCGTCGAACGCCTCCGTGGCCCGCTCCAGCGGGTAGGTGGCCGTCACCGGCACACGCAGCGCACCGGAGGCGACCTGCTCGGCCAGGGAGGTCAGGATCCGGGCGTCGGGGTTGGCCATGATCGTGTGGACGGTGACGTCGTGCCCCTTGACGTCGTCCTGGGTCAGGCCAGTGGTCGAGGCGATCCGACCGCCCGGGCGCAGCAGAGCGGCCAACCGGGCGCCGTCGCCCGCGAGGTGCAGCACCGCGTCCACACCCTCCGGGGCAATCGCGCGGACCTGCCCCTGAAGGTCACCGGTGAAGTCGACCACGTGGACCTCCGCGCCGGTCAGGCCGGTGACGAAGTCGCTCTGCGCGCCGGGTCGGGCGGTCGCGATCACCTTCACGCCGCGGGCGGCGGCGAGTTGCACCGCCAGCGAACCCACCCCGCCGGAGGCCCCGGAGATCAGCAGCGTCTCACCCTCGGCCAGGGCCACCGCGTCCAGGCTCACCAGGGCAGTGGCCCCGGCCACGCCCAGCGCGCCCGCGTCCCCCGCCTTCAGGCCCGCGGGGATGCGGGCGACTCCGTGTCCGGCGGGCACGGTGACGTACCGGGCCAGCGACCCGGCGCCCAGGTACGGCTTCAGCACGACACCGAAGACCGCGTCGCCGGGCGCGAAGCCCTCCACGCCCTCGCCGAGCTCCTCGACGGTGCCCGCGAAGTCCTGGCCGAGGACCAACGGGAACCGGTGCTCCATGAATGCTTGCGTGTAGCCGGCGGCGGTGGCGATGTCGATGCCGTTCAGCGAGGCGGCGGCCACCTTGACCAGCAACTCCCCGGCCTCCGGGCGAGGAGTGTCCACCTCGGTCACGGCCGGGGCCGAGGGGACGGATTCGAGCGTGACAGCGCGCATGACAGCACCCTTCGGTAAGTGAAACGGCCTCCCCGTTTCCACTGTCGCACAGACTAACAACAGAACTGGGGAACCCATTCCATTTGGATAGAGTGAGGGCATGACTTCTTCCGCAGTTCCCGGCGACACCCCGGACCAGCAGCCCGGAGAGGGACTGCGCGCCGACGCCGAACGCAACCGCTGCCGCATCCTGGCCGCCGCCCGCAGCCTCTACGCCCGCGCCGGACTCGGCGTGTCCATGGCCTCCATCGCCCGCGAGGCCGGCGTCGGCCAAGCCACCCTTTCCCGCCGCTTCCCCACCAAGGACGCCCTGGTGGCCGCTGTCTTCGCCGAGCGCATGGACGCCTACGCCGCTGCTGTCACCGTCGCCCTGGACGACCCGGATCCCTGGCACGGTTTCACCGGCTACCTCCACTCCGTCTGCGCCATGCAGGCCGCCGACCGCGGCTTCGCCGACGTCCTGACCAGGGCCTTCCCCGCCGCCAAGGCCCTGGAGGCTCGCCGCGCCGAGGTGTACGACGGGCTACTCGAACTCATCGCCCGCGCCAAGAACACCGGGCACCTGCGCGACGACTTCACCCACCAGGACGTCGTCATCCTGCTCATCGCCAACGCCGGAGTCGTCACCGCCACCGGCGACGCCGCCCCCGACACCTGGCGCCGCCTGGTCGCCCACATGATCCGCTCCTACGCCGCGCCCGGCGCACCGATCCCCCCGCTGCCGGAAGCGCCGCCGCCCACAGCCCTCTACCGCGCCATGGTGCGCCTCACCCGGGACACCACCGTTTGAGTCTCAGCCCGCCGGGCACCATGGGTGGGCTGTGGCGGCGGGTACGGCCGCGTTGACGTTGCCGGACATCGGCACGGGGTTTGGAGCTGCTGCCGCTGAAGTGCGTTGAAGAGGGTTCTGGTGAGCGGGAGTGAGTGCCGGTGGTTCGGATCACCGGTCCGCTCCACCTGAAGAACACCTATCTGGTCACCGGCAACGACACCGCGAAGAGTCCCGCACTCGCCCACGGCTACGAACCGGACGCCGCTCCCTCACGGGCAAACGGTGCCTGCCACGGCACTAGCCGGCGGGCGACCCGTTCTGGGCGTCGGACGCGGACTGCCACGCCCGCATGCCCGCCAGGGACGCCTCCTTGGCCTGCCGCCACTTCATGGCCGCCTGCTGGGCGGGAGGCACGTCCATGTCGCGAATCATGCGGCGACTTGCCGTGAACACGGCGTAGGCGGCGATGGCCATGCCGGCGCACGCCACCACAGCACCGGCTGCAGTGAGCACGGCACCGGTCGTGACGAGCCGGGTATCGATCTCGATCATCCGCTGGGACTGGTGGGGGTGCTGGTTCATGACTCCACCATCCAACGGCGGGAACCGCCTCGCATCCCGGCCAACGGATCAGGACGCCATACCACCCAGGTGGTGGTACCTGTAGCCATGACGTCAGGCGACGAGGCGATCGGGTCCGACGGTGATGTGCCGACGATCGGCATCATGCCGACCCCAGCAGGGGGCGACAGGACATCACCGACGGGCCGTGTCAGGACGGTCGCGCCGCCCTCGTGCCTGCGGGAGAAGGCGGCCGCATCGGTCCAACTCGGCTGTCTCGCGCGAGAATGGACGCAAGGGCTGAGGGCCGCCTCTCCCAGGCACGGGAACTCGCTCAGCTCCAGGCCACGCCGATCATCGATGCCGGGCGCGGCTGGTGGCTCCAGACCTCGGGCGGTCTCTACGCTCGACCTCGACCCTGGCTGTCGGCGACGGCGATCGCGACACCAAGTGCTTCGGCGATGTTGCCGGCTGCCGTCATGACGCGGGCGGTGCCCACAATGGGGGCGATGGCGACCAGGACATCCTGCAGTTGTTCGGCGGACAGGCCGGCCTGACCGGCGGGGCCGATGTTGGCGGCGTAGGAGATCGGCGGAGCGTCCGAAGCGGCGAGGGCCGCGATGCGGGTGAGCATGAACATGTCCGGAGCCAGCCCGCACCGCTCGATCGAATCGACCGTCATCGCGGCGAGGGTGTCCAGTACCGGGGTTTCAGATGCTGTGGCCATGGTGAGAGTCTCCTGTTGGTGTCGTGACGAGGATCGACCGGCGGAAGAAAGCAAGGGCTCCGCATCTCGGTGCAGCGCCCGCTGCTCGACCGTATGTCGGTTTCCCGCGGACTGCCTGTCGAGGGGATCCTCGCGGGCGGGAGCCTCGTGAGCGGCAACGGGACGGAATCTGCGGGCCCGCGGGGGCGGCCGACACCACCTGCTCGGAGCATCCGGCCTGACGCTCGGGCGTCAGCGCGACCCGGTCCGTACGGGCGAGACGCGGCCGGCGCCGACCGGAGTGGTAGCGCCGGCCCGCAGGCGCCACGAAGGCTCTGCAGCGATGGAATCCCCGCCGTGTCGGCGTGTCGATCGATTCGGGCGGGGGATCACCGCTGTGCATCGTGCCGCGGCGGCGGTGGTGATCATGCGGCGTACACCGCCGGATGGTGCAATGGACATGGTGGCGGGCGTGCTCTTGCGTGGAACGCACCGCGACGAGTCCGGCCCCGTCGCAGCCGTACCCGGTCGCGGCCGTCGGCGGACCGTACCCGTGCCAAGGTGCTTCCCGTGGGGCAGCGAACGAGGCGGACGGATCGCCAGTGGACGGGGTGCCACGCCCAGTCGCGTCGGCCGTACCCCGACCCGGCAGGAGGCTCCATGCACAGGGACTCCGGGGCGCGCGGTCGCCTCGTACAGCGTTGGTCCGCACGGCTTGCCCTCGTGGCCGGGCTCGCTGCCGTGGTGGTCCTGCTCGCGTTCGCCGGAATCAGGAGCATCGCGCTCCTGGGTACCGGGCTGGCCGGGCTGGCCATAACAGGAGCGAGCCTGTGGTGGGCACTGACCCTGCGTGGAATCGGCAGACTGCTCGCCTTCGTCCTGGCCGCCGTCGCCCCGCTTGCGGTGTTGGCGCTCTACGCATGGGCGGAGCTGCTGTGGGTCGTGCTCGTCTCCCTTGCCCTGTGGGCTCTCGGGGTTTCCGTCGGCGGAGCGGCACTCAGCAGGGACAGCGAGCCGGCCGGCCCCCAGGAGACGCGGACTGCTCCTCCCAAGCGCCCCTTCCTCATCATGAATCCACGATCAGGCGGTGGAAAGGTGGAGAAGTTCCACCTCAAGGAGAAGGCCGAGGCGCTCGACGCCGACGTCCTCCTGCTGGACACCGCTCATCAGCAGGACGTGGTCGCGCTCGCCGACAAGGCGGTCGAAGACGGCGCCGACCTTCTCGGAGTCGCAGGCGGTGACGGCACACAAGCCCTGGTCGCCGGAGTCGCCGCCAGGCACGGCATTCCCTTCATGGTGATCTCGGCCGGAACCCGCAACCACTTCGCCCTCGACCTCGGCCTGGACCGGGACGACCCGTCGACCTGCCTGGACGCGCTCACAGACGGCGTCGAACTCTGCGTCGACCTCGGTTTCATCGGTGAGCGAGCCTTTGTCAACAACGCGTCCTTCGGCACCTACGCAGCCGTGGTGCAAAGTCCCGCCTACCGCGACGACAAGGTCCGCACCATCCTCCAGACGCTTCCCGACCTGCTGACCCACCGGCGCGGTGCCCGGCTGGCCGTCCGCACCGCGGACATGGCCATCGACGGACCCCAGGCCGTGCTCGTCAGCAACAACCCCTACCGGATGGGCGACCCCGCCGGCCTCGGACGCCGCGAGGTCCTGGACTCAGGTGCCCTCGGCGTCCTGGGCGTCAACGTCGACAACGCCGCGCAGGCAGCCGAGTTGCTCGCGGGGAGGCACGCGCCCGGCCTCACCAGCCTGACCGCCCAGGAGGTCGTCATCGACGCGGACGAGCCCGAGATCGAGGCCGGGGTCGACGGCGAGGCACTGACCCTGCCGACGCCCGTACGATGCACGATCCACCCCCGGGCCCTGCGCGTACGGGTACCACGCCACCGCCCTGGCGTGCCCCGGACGAGGGCCCCCATGGACTGGCGGCGGCTACGGAAGCTGGCCCTGAGCTGAGAGGCCACCGCGGCGAGGTTGTCCTCGGCGAGGGCGTGCACGGGCAGACTGTCCGGTGCGGTCGTCGTGCTGATCTCCTTCGAGGCTTCGACACTTCGAAGATCAGCCGGTGGCCCGTTCAACTGTGCGGGAACCATCCCGATGCCGGAGCAAACCCCCGGATCAGGTCGAACCCGTACACCACTTCCCTGGACGCAACCGGCGAACTCGCCCTCAGCGGATTCCTCTTCCAACGCGCGCAGGCTCGCCGCCGGGGGGCTGGGGTGGAGCCTCTGGCAGCATTTTCACAGGCCAGCGCGTTTACACAGAGTGCGAGCTGCAGGACCGGAATCAGACCGCATCCAGCTTGGCCGCTTCGACGGGGTGCTGCTGGATCCCAGGCGTGTGCGTCGGGGTTCTCCTTGAGTCGGCGGGCGCAGACGGCCCACTCGACGCGCTCGCTGCCCGCGTCGCTCAACACGGACGTCCGCGACCAGCCGCGTGCAGCTCGCCGCCCCGGCACCGTGCGCACCGCACACCTTCTTGGCGTTGGCATGAGGAGCGGCAGAGACGACGCGGGACACCAGGGCCCCCTCTCCTCGGCATACGTGCGGTCGAACCACTCGATGAACTGGTGCACAGTACCGATCTTGGCCACCCGGTCATGCGGGGCTTTCTGGTCATGGCCGGTCAGGCACCAGCCGAGGGTGACCGGCGCCCCACAGCCGCAGCCTCAGCCACAGGTCCGGGCCGCACTCGCCGACGCCCCGGCCCTCATGGCCGGCCGTCAGCCGTTCGCCGCGGCCTTCTTGATCGCTTCGCGGATCCGGGAGTAAGTACCGCAGCGGCAGACGTTCTCGATGTCGTCGATGTCGGCGTCCGTCGGTTGGGGCGTCTTCTTCAGCAGGGCCGCCGCGGCCATGATCTGGCCCGGCTGGCAGAAGCCGCACTGCGCGACATCGCGGTCGAGCCATGCCTGCTGCACGGGGTGCAGCTTGTCGCCGTCGGCCAGGCCTTCGATCGTGGTGACCTCGCGGTCCGCACAGTCCGCGACCCGTACGACACAGGGCTGGATCTCCTCGCCGTCGAGGTGGCTCGTGCAGGCACGGCAGACGCCCACGCCGCAGCCGTACTTGGGTCCCGTGACGTTCAGCATGTCCCGCAGGACCCACAGCACTGGCATGTCGGACGGGGCCTCGACAGTGACCGGCTTCCCGTTGAGGACGAAGGAGTAGGAGGGCATCAGCACCTTCTCGGAGGTCGGGTCAGAAGTTGAGAGGGAAGCGGCGGGGCTTGGAACCGGTCGCCCGGGCATAGGCGTTGGCGACGGCGCCGGCCGCGGCCGGGACGCCGAGTTCGCCCGCCCCGCCCGGTTCCCGCCGGGAGGGCATGATGTGTGCCTCGAAGCGCAACGGGGCGTGCCGCTGGCGGGCGTAGTGGAAGTCGGCGTAGCTGCTCTCGCGGACGGCGCCCCGGTCGATGTGCAGACCGGCCTGGAGGACGGTGGAGATGCCGTCGATCGCGGTGCCCATGAGCTGGGCCTCAAGGCCGCGCGGGTTGACGGCCGTTCCGACGTCGGCCGCCATCACCACCTTGGTCACCCGGGGGTTCTTCGGGTCGGTGGCGTCGATTTCGACCAGGCAGGCCACGCAGGAGTCGTACTCCTCGTGGACGGCGACGCCCTGTGCCTGGCCCGCCGGCAGGGTCCGGCCCCAGTCACCGGCGTCCGCGACCTTGTCGAGCACGGCTTTGACGGCCTTGTTCCTGAGTGTGGTGCGCCGGAAGGCGATCGGGTCCTTTCCCAGGCTCCTCGCGACCTCGTCGACGACGATCTCCTCCGCGGTCCGCATCGTCCCGGAGTCCACCGACCGCCAGGCGCCGAGGGGCATCGCCAGTTCGACCGATCCCGAGTCCCCGGACACACGGCCGAAGTTGTACAGGCCGCTGTCGCTGGGCAGCGGGCCGGAAGCAGGTGCGACGGCCGGCGTCACCCCGTCCCGAGCGGACCCCTGAGCGGAAAGGCCCTTCCCCTCGTACGACTCGCTCACCGAGGCCATCACGTGGGTGAACGCCACCACCCTGCCCCGTGCGTGGCTGGCCCGGATCCGGTGGTGGCTGGCCGGGCGCATCCGGCCGTGCCGGATGTCGTCGGCGCGGCTCCACATCAGCTTGACCGGCCGGCGTGCCGCCTTCGAGATGAGGGCCGCCTCGATCGCGGCGTCGTAGTTCAGCCGCCGGCCGAAGGAGCCGCCGCCTCGTATGACGTGAACCTTCACCTTCGAACTGGGCAGCCCGACCGCCGAGGCGATGCTCTCCCGCGCGTCCATCGGCGTCTGGGAGGAGAACCAGATCTCGGCGTGGCCCGCACGAACGTCCGCCACCGCTGTCAGCACCTCCATGGGGGCGTGACTGACGAAGGCGAACTCGAACTCGCCCTCCGTCTGCGCCGATCCGCTCGGCGGGTTGCCGAGTCGTGGGACGGCGGCCCGCAGCCGCGAGCGGATCGCGGCATCGGAGAGCGACGCGAGCGGACCCGGTGCCCAGGTGATCCGCAGGGCGTCCCTCGCCTTGAAAGCGTGGTGGAAAGACTCCGCGACCACGGCGACCCCACCGGCGACCTTGACGACGGCGTGGACGCCCGGCATCGCGCGTGCGACCCGGGAGTCGACCGAGACGAGCTTCCCGCCGAGCGTCGGCGGCCGGGCCACCACGGTCGGCTTCGCTCCGGCCACCGCCAGGTCCCCGGCGTACTTGGCCTTGCCGGTGACGATGTCCCGGGCGTCGATCCGGGTCGTCGGTCGCCCGATCACCCGGTGCCGGGACGCGGGCTTGGGTTTGCTCGACACGGCCGGCCGGGTGATCCGGGCGGCGCTCGCGGTCAGCGAACCGAAGGTGGCCGAACGCCCGTCCGGTGCGATCACCTTCGTGTTCCGGGTGTGCAGGGACCGCGCGGGAAGGTTCCAGCGCCTGGCCGCCGCGGTCACCAGCTTGGCACGCGCCAAGGCGGCCAGCTCACGGGCCGGACCGTACAGCGACCTCACCGAGCTCGAACCGCCCGTGAACTGGTTGCCCTTGGCCCGGGCGTCGGCGAGCGGGATGTCGACGTCGGCGAGCCGGACATCCAGCTCCTCGGCGATCATCATGGCGACCGCGGTGGTGACGCCCTGGCCGACCTCGACGCGCGGCAGTCGTACGACGACCTTGTTGGCTTCGGTGACTTCGAGGACCAGCATCTCCTCGTCGGCGCCGGTCACCAGCACGTCGGACGGCCGGCGCGTCGTGGCCGCGGTGGGCTCGGCGCCTTCCGCCGGCGCCGCGTCACAGCCGAGCGGCGCGGCGACGGTCAGCGTGGATGCCGCGAGCGAGTAGACCACGAACTTCCTACGGGACCACTGACGGGCCAATGGACGCTCCTCTCCCGGTATCCCGGTGGTTCGACTGGTAGGAGGGAGCAGCACTCTTCGGGGTTGCCTGCGGGAGCCGAGCTGCCTGGGTGTGTTCCGCCCAGTGGTCGCTGGAGCGTTCGCACGAGAGGCAGCTCCGGACAGGAGCTGGCGTAGCCGGTGACGGCGAGGGCGACGCCGGTGAGGGCGAGGCGTGTTCGGACAGCCGTGGCGGCGAGGTCGCAGCGGGCGACGCCATGCCGGCGAGGACGAACGGGAGCCAGGTCAGGGCCGGGTAGCCGCCGGTGAAGAGCAGCGAGACGGGGCCGTCGGCCTGGCCGACGGTGGGGAATGCGCGGTCGCCGACCACCGGCTTCAGCGCGTACAGCAGCTGCGGACCCACCAGGGCCCAACCCGCGGCGAGGATTGCCAGAGGCCTGGCGCCCAGCCGGTACAGCGGCAGCACGAGCAGGAAGAACAGTCCGTAGAAGGCGAGGATCGGCACGACCGGGGTGCCGGTCAAGGTCAGGACGGTGCCGAGGGCCATCAGGATCACGGCCCGGATGACGACCTTGGCGACGGCCTGGCGGCCGGCCGACCCGGTCTTCGGTGTGCGGCGCCCGGTGATGAGGGCCACCGCGAAGCCGGCCAGGACGGCGAACAGGGCGGAGGAGCGGCCTTGCGCCAACTCCATCAGGAAGCCGCTGACACCGCCTCGGCTCGGGGCGGGGCCCACATGGACCGCGTACATGCCGAAGACGGCCAGGCCGCGGGCCAGGTCCAGTCCGACCAGCCGACCCACGCCGGGCGCACCGGTCGAGGGCTCACCGCGCTCGCGTGCAGGGGACGCTGCGTCGGCCGGGAGCAGCGGGGAGTCCGCGTGATGTGTCATGCCGCTCCGGCTGGAGACCGGGCCGATCATGGGTATCTGGCAGAAAGCCACGGTGTCCCTGCCGACTGGAGGGTGATACCCCGCCGTGTGGCTGGAGCTGCCGCTCGTCGGGCCGCGGGGGCTCTGTGGGGCTTTAGGGTCGAGGCGGCATGGGTTGGACGGCATGGATGAAGCTGAGGCGGAGCGCGCGTGATCCGGGTAGTGGTGGTGGACGACGAGGCACTGGTCCGCTCGGGCTTCGAACTCATTCTGGGCGCCTCGCAGGACATCGAGGTCGTCGCGACGGCGAGCGGGGGCGACGCCGTGGAGACCGTCCGCCGGGAGCGGCCCGACGTGGTGCTGCTGGACATCCGGATGCCGGACGTCGACGGGCTCACCGTCCTGCGCGAGATGCGCACGATGCCGGACGCTCCGGTGGTGGCGATGCTGACCACGTTCGACGCCGACGAGTACATCCTGACCGCGCTGCACTGCGGCGCGGCCGGTTTCCTCCTCAAGGACACCGCGCCGGAGCAGCTCGCTCACCTGGTGCGCACCCTCGCCGCGGGCGGTGTGGTGCTGTCCCCCAAGGCGTCGCGGACCCTGCTGCACAGCCACCCGGGCACCCGGACGGCCGTCGACGAGGAGGCGGCCCGCGTCCGGCTGCTCACCGCCCGCGAGCGCGACGTCCTCGTCCTGGTGGCCGAGGGCCTGTCGAACGCCGACATCGGGGCGCGCATCCACCTGGGTGCCGGCACGGTCAAGGACCACGTCAGCGCGATCCTCACCAAGCTGCGGGTGACCAGCCGGGTGCAGGCCGCGCTGCTGGCGCAGCGGGCCGGACTGCTCGATGAGCGCCCGCAACCTGAAGCCAGACGATGAACCGCGCACGCGTCCAGTGGCAGCGGGTTCCTGCTCCGGTCGTCGACATCGTCCTGGCGACGGTGGCAGCCGTGGACGTATGGCTGAACATGTGGGACCACACGCGGCTTGGCGTCGCGCTGGCCGCGGTCGGCTGCGCCGCGTTGGTCTTCCGGCGCAGGTTCCCGCTCGGCGTCTTCCTGCTCACCCTGCCCATCGCGCTGATGCAGGATGTCGCCGTCGCTGTGCTCGTGGCGCTGTTCACCCTGGCCGAACGCTCCCGCAACCGCCGTCTCCTCGCCGTGTGCGTCGCCCTGTCCGCCCTCGCGAGCAGCACTCCCTGGCCCCTGGCCGAGGTCGACCGAACCATGACACTGGTCTTCTTCGTGTACGGCCTGGCGACCGCCGCGGCCCCCGTCCTCTTCGGCCAGCTTCTCCAGGCGCAACGGGACTTGGCGCGGCGGCTGGCCGAGATCGAGGAGGCCAGGGAGCACGAGCGGGCCCTGCACGCCCAGGCCGTGCTCGCCCGCGAACGCGCCCAACTGGCTCGCGAGATGCACGACGTGGTCTCCCACCAGGTCAGCCTGATCGCCGTACGGGCCGGGGCGTTGCAGGTCGCCACCAAGGACGCGGACGCCAAGGAGGCCGCCCGCACGATCCGTTCGCTGAGCGTCACCACGCTCGACGAACTGCGCACCATGGTCACGCTGCTGCGCGCCTCCGGCGGCCACGCCACCGAGCTGACGCCTCAGCCCACCCTGGCCGAACTGCACAAACTGGTGGAGTCGAGCGGCACTCACACCGAGTTGTCGGGTGCGCTTCCGCCCGCCGTGGGCACACCCGCGCAACGGGCCATCTATCGCACGGTCCAGGAGGCGTTGACCAACGTCCGCAAGCACGCCCCCGGCGCCACGGCCCGCGTCGAACTGTGGCAGGACGGCGACAACGTCGGAGTCACCGTCACCAACACCGCGACCACGCGTCCCTCCCTGTCCCTGCCCGGTTCACAGCAGGGCTTGGTCGGTCTGCGGGAACGGGCCGACATCCTGCACGGCACCCTGGAGGCGGCCCCTACCGCGGAGGGCGGCTACCGGGTGCGGCTGCGGATTCCGCTCGGTGCGGACTGACCGACCAGGGTCTCCTGCCGTTCTGTCGGGTTGCGTCGGCTCGCGAGACCCGCTTGGGCTCCTCGCTCCGCCTCGGGGGCCTGCGGCAGACGTGTGCCCTCGACGTCCGGTCGGGCAGGGCGGCCAGGTGGCTTGAGGTCTGCCCTCGGACCAGAGGCTGACACGCTGGAACAGGCGAACACCGAGCTGTTGGTGCGGCTGGAGGAAAGGGACGCGGAGCTGGAAGCTGCCCGGGCGGCCAACCGCGAGCCGACCCGGGCGCCGAACCAGAAGGGAGCCGCGCACCGCCAGGGTCTGGCCGGCCCGGTCGTCCAGCTTCCAGTCGAGGTAGCCCTTGGCCGCGCAAGGCGCGCTCCGGCGGGGCGCCTCCCCCTTCCGCCGCCCCGAGGAGACCGACGCGACCGCGACCGATCTTGCGCAGCCCGAGCAACAGCAAATACTTGGCTAGCCACATGTTTGCTGTTACGTTGATTATGTGTCCAGCCACCTAAATGGGTGGTGGCGCGAGAGGAGTCGTCATGAAAGCCATCCTGTTCGACCGTTTCGGAGGCACGGAAGTGCTGCACGAGGCGGACATCGAGGTCCCGCAACCCGGCCCCGGGCAGATCCGCGTCCGCGTCAAGGCGGCCGGGCTGAACGCGCTGGACGGCAAGATCCGCTCCGGGGCACTGGAGGCGCTGTTCCCCACGCCGCTGCCCGCCGTCCCCGGTGGCGAGCTCGCCGGCGTGGTGGACGCCCTGGGTGAGGGCGTGCGGGACGTGCAGGTGGGTGACGAGGTGCTGGGCTGGTCGGACACCGGCTCGTACGCCCAGTACGCGCTGGCCACCATCGTGGCCCCCAAGCCCGCCGGCCTCGACTGGCAGCACGCGGTCGCGCTGCCGGTGGCGGGCGAGACGGCCGAGCGGGTCCTGAACCTTCTCGGCGTCGCCGCCGGGGAGACCGTGCTGATGCACGGCGCGGCCGGAGCGGTCGGAACCCTGGCGGTCCAGCTCGCCACGGCCCGCGGAGCGCGTGTCATCGGCACCGCCGGCCCCGCCAACCAGGACTACCTCGCCTCGCTCGGCGCCACCGCGACCCTCTACGGCGAGGGCCTGGTCGAGCGGGTCCGGGCGCTCGCCCCCGACGGCGTGGACGCGGTGTTCGACCTGGCTGGGAAGGGAGCCCTCGAGGACTCCATCAACCTGCGCGGCGGCACCGACCGCATCGTCACCATCGCCGACTTCGGCGCGCACCAGCTCGGCATCACCTTCGCCAGCGGTGGCCAGGAACGCTCGGCCGCCCGCCTGGCCGCCCTGGCCCAGGACGCCGCGACCGGCAAGGTCGTCACCACCGTCACCGCCTACCCGCTCGACCAGGCCGCCACGGCCCAGCAGGTCAGCGACGCCGGGCATGTCCGCGGCAAGCTCGTCCTCACCCTCGACTGATCACGCCCGCACTCCTTCCGCCACGCCCTCCCGCCTTCCCGATCACCACCTGTTCATCAGCGCACCGAAGGACCATTCATGCTGAACGCCCTGTGGACGCCGACCACCGTCGGCGACATCTCCCTGCCGCACCGCCTGGTCATGGCCCCCATGACCCGTGACCGCTCCACACCTGAAGGCGTACCGACCGAGTTGAACGCCGAGTACTACGCCCAGCGGGCCTCGCACGCGCTCATCATCACCGAGGGAACCCAGCCCTCCACCGACGGCCAGGGCTACCTCCTCACCCCCGGCATCCACAACGACGAGCAGATCGCCGGGTGGCGCAAGGTCACCGACGCCGTGCACGCGGCCGACGGCCGCATCGTCATCCAGCTGATGCACACCGGACGCATCGCCCACCCCGACAACACCCCCCACGGGCGCCGGCCGGTCGCCCCTTCGGCGATCCGGCCGCAGGGCGCGATGTTCACCGCGTCCGGGCCCCAGGACATGCCCACGCCCCGTGCTCTGTCGACGCAGGAGGTCGCGACGACCGTCGAGGACTTCCGCCGCGCCGCAGCGGCCGCCGTCACGGCAGGCGCCGACGGCGTGGAGATCCACGGTGCCAACGGCTACCTGGTGCACCAGTTCCTGTCCGACAACACCAACCAGCGCACCGACCGCTACGGCGGTTCCCTCGACAACCGCATCCGCTTCGCCGTCGAGGTCGTCGCTGCCGTGGCCGACGAGATCGGCGCCGACCGCACCGGCCTGCGCATCTCCCCCGGCAACCCCTACAACGACATCGCCGAGTCCGACACAGCCGAGCTGTATCCGGCTCTCCTGCGCGCCCTCAGCCCGCTCGGCCTCGCCTACCTCCACGTCCTCCACGCGGGCGACGACGCGCTGCTGGGCACCCTGCGCGCGCTGTGGCCGACCACGCTGATCCTCAACCGGGCCGGCACCGACCTGCCCACCCGCGCCAAGGACATCGCCCACGGCACGGCCGACCTTGTCTCCGTCGGGGCCCTCGCGCTGGCCAACCCGGACCTGGTCGAGCGGCTACGCTCTGACGCGCCGCTGAACACCCCCGACCCGGCGACCTTCTACGGCGGCGGAGTGGCCGGCTACACCGACTACCCCACCCACACCGTCTGAGGAACCGAACCATGCCCGCCCCCACACCCCGCATCCCCACGACGGCCGGCGAGGGGCCGATGAGTTACGCGATCTTCCAGCTCGCCCGTGCTCACCGCGCCCGCGCTGCCGCCATGCTCCGCGAGATGGACCTGCATCCCGGACAGGAACTGCTGCTGATGCACCTCCTGGACCGAGACGGCCAGACCCAGTCCGAGCTGCTCGAAAGCGTCGGCCTGGACCACTCCACCGTCTCCAAGTCCCTCCGCCGCATGCAGGACGCCGGCCTGCTCATCCGCGAGCCGGCCGAACACGACCGGCGCGTCCTGGTCGTCCACCTCACCGACAAGGGCCGTGCCATGCGCGAGCCCCTGGCAGCCATGTGGCGGGCCCTGGAGGAGACCTCCGCGCTGAACCTGTCGGGGCAGCAGGCAGAGTCCTTCGTCCGCATGGCCTACGCCATCGCCGACGCGATCAACAGCCGTGCCGTTCCGCGGGAAGAGTCCGAGTAACTCCCCTCGGCCCGCACCCCGGTTCCGGCCTGGAGTGCGCATCGTTTCCGGCGTTCCTGCGAAGTGGCCGGTCCTGCAGCTCACGAAGGCCCGTACTGAGCGGAGCCAGGTGCCCCGGCTGTCGGAAGAAGCCCGGTGAGCCGAGCCGGCGGACGTGGCGGAACCCACCCGCTCACCCCGTACGTCAGGGAGAACGGGGTGAGCGGGGCCCCAGCGTCCGGGGCCAGCGCGAGCTGTCCCGGTGCAGGCAGGACGGAACTCAGTCGGGGCAGGGAAACACGCCGCGGGGCCGGCGAGCCCTTCCCCGTCGCCGGCCGGCCGGCCGCACATCGAAGACGGACGCATCACCCGCGTCCGGTTCACCTTCGACATCCACAAGCTCCTGCAGGCCGGCGGTGACCCGCGCCGCGGATCCGCCCACCACAGGCCGGCCCCTGAGCGACCCCGGCCGACGGCGCCCACCTCCCACGGCCACCACTGACCTGATGGAAAGTGAGGCCCCCATGACCACCACCCTCCCCGTCCTCGTAGTCGGCGCGACCGGCTCCCTCGGCGGCAAGGTCGTCGACGAACTGCTGGGGCGCGGTAAGAACGTCCGCGCCCTGGTCCGGCCGACCACCGACGCGAGCAGGCTCGAAAGCCGGGGTGTCGAGATCGCCCGCGGCGACATGCTCGACCTCGACTCGCTCGTCGCCGCCATGAACGGTGCCGATGCCGTCATCACCACCGCTGCCGGCTACACCCGCGGCGGCAAGAACGCGCACGACATCGACACCGTCGGCAACGCCAACCTGGCCGAGGCCGCCCACCGCGCCGGCATCCGGCGGTTCGTCCTGACCAGCATCCTCACGAGCGACCAGACGCCCCAAGTCCCGCACTTCTGGCACAAGAAGCTCGCCGAGGACAAGCTCGAACAGCTCGGCGTCCCGTTCGTCGCACTGCGGCCGGGGGCATTCCTCGACCAGATTGCGACCATGGCGGGCAACCCGATCGACAAGGGCCGCCTGATGTGGATCGGCAAGACCACCGTCCCGCTGACCTTCGTCCTCACCTCCGACCTCGCGGCGTACCTGGCGACCGCCGTCGACGCCGAGGCCGACAACGGGGAGCGCATCGACATCGGCTGGGACCGTCCGGTCAGCATGCGCGAGATGGCCGACCTGATGGGCCGCCGGGCCGGAAAGAAGATCAAGGTACTGGCCGTCCCCTCCGTCGTCGCCCGCGCCGCAGGAGCCGTCGCCGGACGCTTCATGCACCTGGTCAAGGACATGGCCGCGATGTTCGGCTGGTTCGACACCGGCCGCTACGTCGCCGACCCCCGACGCCAGGAGCAGTTGTTCGGCCCCGTCCCCAGGGCCGAGGATGCCCTCAGCCGGTACACCGACGAGCTGGGCACAGTGCAGCGCCGGTGACCGACCCGCTTCCTGGTCCCGCCGCCCGGGCGGGGGCCATACGAGAGAGGGTCGAGCAACCCATCGGGGCCGCTTCCTCTTCGGGCTGTTTCCTTGCCCCTCGGCCATCGCCGGGACACTTCCTCAGCAGCGACAGGCTCTCCACAGCGCAGACACCAGCCGACGTCGCCCTACGCGCGTCCGCGCACCCGCCGCGCCGGTATCAGCACTGCCTCCGTCGCCGACCCGTGCTCAACTGGCCGCCCTGTGGATGGCTTGGCCGCCCTGTGGATGGCTTCCCCAGCCGCGCCACCATCAAATGGGACAACGAATCGACCCCGCCTGCGCCGTCCCGGCCCCTGTACGGTCCCTGGGTCTTGGCATCGGCCCTCAAGGCAGTCGCCCTGACCGCGAGCGACGCCCTCGATCATCTACTCCGCCGCAGGTCAGATGGGTTGGAACTCCCCCGACCACCGCCGGACTCCAAACCCACGAGCAGCGGATTCAGTCCGTTCAGGCAAAGTTGACGCCCCGGCACCCAAAAAAGAACGTTTCCGCAGGTCAGAAGCCTGCGCAGGTGGGGCGGGTGGGACTCGAACCCACGGCCGACGGATTATGAGTCCCTTGGGGATCTTGGCGGCCCTTGCCGATCATTGCCGATTCACGCCGTTCTTCCAGGTCAGACGTGCCGATCACTGTCAGCCCTGTGCGGCGCTTGTCGGTCTGTTCCTGTCCTTGTGGCCCCTCAATGGCCCCTGGGGGCCGATGAGTTGGACGCTTACCACAGCGGCAGCCGCGTCCGCCCTGTTCAGCCGAGGGACTGGAACCCTTCGCGCAGCGGAGTCCCTTACCGACGCGATTGATGCTCCATCCCAGGCCACCGGGGTGGAGCATCATCCCTGACGTCACGAGGCGATCCCGCCCACCGGACTGTGCCTCGACCTGGGCAGCGGCGCGTCGATCGGGTCAGCCGAGTACGTAGCTCTCATCACCGAAGTCAGCGACGATCTTCAGCTTGCCGCCGAGCGCCTTGACGTACGCGGCGAGGGTTTCGACCTCGCTGCGCTCCAGTTGCCCCTTCTCGATGCGCGAGACGCGGGCCTGGGTGACACCCATGGCTTCGGCAACCTGGACCTGCGTAGTGTGCTGCCGCTTCCGCAACTCGGCGAGGCGGTGCACACGGGAGGCCAGGACCATCGCCTGCGCCCCCTTCTGGATCTGGTCCTTTTCGGCATCGGTGAAGGCGAAGCCGTCGGCCAGGTCCCCCCAGGAGACGGCCTGCGGGTCCTTGAGGTGATCAGTCATCGTGCCCCGTCCTCTCCATCGATTCGCTTCAGATGCTCCGCGTATGCCTGCTCCGCCTGTGGTACTGCGACGCGGTACCAGCCGGACCAGTTGCCCGCCTTGTCGCCGCCGACCAGGATCACGGCCTGGCGGTCCGGGTCGAACACGAACAGCAACCGCACCTCCGTGGCCCCTGCCGAGCCGGGGCGGAGCTCCTTGAGGTTCGACAGCACAGATCCCTTGATCGTGTCCACCAGAGGCCGACCCAGCGCGGGACCTTCCTCCTGAAGGGCAGTGACAGCCTGGCTGACCTGAATCAGGGTGTCACGGTCAGTACGGCGCAGGCCGTGAAGCCACGAAAGAGCCGGCTCGACCACGACGATCTCCCAAGCCATACACATGCCCCCATCTGCAATTTATTACACTGCCAGCATACACCACTGACGTCATAATGACAGACGTGGGACCGGGCTGGCCCAGTCAGCCAGGAGGATGGAATCTGCCCACAGCGGAGTCCCTTACCGACGAGATGATGCCCCACCCCTTGGTCCAGGGTGGAGCATCGTCCCCTGACGTCAAAAGACGATTTTGTCCACCGGGCTGTGCATGGACCTGGGTCGCAGCGCGTCAATCGGATCAGCCGAGGACGCAGGCCTCATCGCCGGACTCAGCAACGATCTTCAACTTGCCGAATCACGAGCTCGGCCACGTACTGAGGGCTTGGTCGGCGACGCGGTGCATGTCTTCTCGGCTGGCGCCGCCAGCGGCCTGTACAGCGAGGCCCTGCCCGACGGTGTGCACATAGCGGGCGAGGGTTTCCGGGTCGGCGGTGGGGGGCAAGTCGCCCTCGGCCTGGGCTTTTTCGAACCGTGCCCGTAGGGCCCCTACTCCGGCCTCGCGGCGTTCGGCCAGGTCGCGGCGGACCGGTTCGCTTTCCGGGCCGGCGGCCAGCGCGGACTGCACCAGCAGACAGCCGCGCGGGCAGCCGGGCGCGGTGTGGGCGTCCACGGCTCCGTGCAGCATCGCCTCGGCCACCTGCCGGGCGGTGGGAAGCTCAAGAGCCGGGGCCACAAAGGCTCCCGGGCCCTGCACATAGCGGTCGACGGCCTTGCGGAACAGCTCCTCCTTGTTGCCGAAGGCGGCGTAGATGCTGCGCCGGTTGATCCCCATGGCCTCGGTCAGCGCGGCGAGCGAGGCGCCCTCATAGCCCTCGGCCCAAAACAGCCGCATCGCCACGTCCAGCGCCTCGTCGGTGTCGAAGGACCGGGGCCGTCCCGTGCTGGGCATCGAAGCCTCCTTGAGAAAAAGTTCGCCGCCACGGAATGACTCCCGTGGTTGCTCAGGTTAATGTCATCATGGATATAGTAACCGAGCGGTTCGGTACGTAAATGAAGTGCTGAAGACATCGGAGACCCCCTATGAGCCCCCAGCCCGCCCCCGGCACCACCCAGTCCGGAGTACGGCCCCTCGACGGCAAAACCGCCCTGGTCACGGGCGGATCCCGGGGCATTGGTGCCGCGATCGTGCGCCGTCTGACCGCCGACGGCGTCCAGGTCGCCTTCACCTACGCCAGCGCCAAGGAACAAGCCGACGCCGTGGCCGCGGCGACAGGCGCCCTGGCCGTGCAGGCGGACAACGCGGACCACGAAGCCGTCCGGGCCGCGGTCAGCCGGACCACGGAGCATTTCGGCGGACTGGACATCCTCGTCAACAACGCCGGCGTCTCCCACGCCGCGCCGATCGAGGACTTCCCGCTGGAGGAGTTCGACCGGCTGATCGCCGTCAACGTCCGGGGCGTGTTCAGCGCCGTGCAGGCCGCCGCTCCCCACCTCGGCCAGGGCGGTCGCATCATCACCATCGGCAGCGTCATCGTCGACCGCGTCCCCTTCCCCGGCGCAACCGTCTACGCCCTGACCAAGGCCGCCGTCGCCGGTCTCACCCGCGGCCTGGCCCGCGAACTCGGTCCGCACGGCATCACCGTCAACAACGTGCAGCCCGGCCCCACTGCTACGGACATGACCCCTGACTCCGGCCCGTACGCGGAATCCCTGAAGCAGCTCATGCCGCTCGACCACTTCGCCGAGCCCGCCGACATCGCCAGCGCCGTCGCCTATCTCGCCGGCCCCGAAGCCCACTTCATCACCGGCACCAGCTGGAACGTCGACGGCGGCATCGCCGTCTGACCGCCCACCCCGGGCGGCCGCAAGCAGGCGCGGTCCACCGGCCTCCAGCCGCACCGTCGTGCAAGACAACACCCCCGTCACAAAGGACGTACCACGACCATGAACGCTTCCACCACAGCCCCCACGACCGCCCCAGCCGTCGAGTCGGAGGAGCCGCTCAGCCCCGGCTACGACGCGGCGACCAAGGACGACGCCGAGTTCAACAAGCACTTCCGGCACGGCTTCACCACCATCGACGACGTACAGATGCACTACGTCATCGGCGGCGACGGCCCGCAGGTCATGGTGCTGCTGCACGGCTGGCCGCAGAGCTGGTACGAGTACCGCCAGATCATGCCCTCGCTGCTGCCCGGCCGCACCGTCATCGCCATCGACCTGCCCGGCATGGGCGACTCCACCGGAAACCCGCCCTCCAGGACCAAGGCGGTCCTGGCCACGTACATCCACAAGCTCCTCAACCACCTCGGCCACCGCGAGAACGTACAGGTCGTCGCCCACGACTTCGGCGTCAGCGTCGCCTACCCGCTGGCCGCCCAGTACCGCGAGCAGGTGGCCGGGCTGTTCCTCATGGACTACGGCCTGGTCGGCAAGAACCTGAAGTTCGCCACCATCGAGTCGATGTTCTGGCACTTCTCCTTCAACAAGCAGAACCCGCTCGCGGAGGAACTGGTCACCGGCCGGGTCGAGACCTTCCTCACCCACTTCTTCCAGGGGATGAAGACCGCCGGCGAGAACGTGTCCGACGACGAACTGGCCGAGTTCGTCCGGCTGTTCTCCCGCCCCCAGGTCCTGCACGCCGGCTTCGAGCTCTACCGGACCGAGACCCAGGACGAGGCCGACAACGCCAAATTCCAGGAGACCCCGCTGACCATCCCGGTCCGCATGATCACCCAGGCCGGCCTCGCCGACATGGTCCTGCCACCCCTCCAGGACGCCGCCCCCCACGCCACCTCCGCCGACGTCCCCGGCGCCGGACACTTCCTCCTCCACGAAGCACCCGACCGCGTCCTGGCCGAGATCAACGCCTTCTACCCCCACCCCACAGCCTGACCGACTTCGAAAGCCGGCACACCGAGGTGAGAGGAAAACCCCTGATGAACAGCCAACCCACTTCCGCCCGCGATGTCCCTACCCGCGTATTCGCCGCCTTCGACGCGGGCGATATCGATGCGCTGGACACCCTGGTCTCGCCCGATCTCGTCGACCACAACCTGCCTCCAGGGGCTCCCTCGGCGATCGAGGGGATGAAGGGGATGGTCGCTGCCATGCGCGACGGGTTCACCAACCCTCACCACGAAATCGTCTACCAGGCCGAGACAGACGACGGCTGGGTCGTCTCCCAGTGGGTGATCACAGCGACCCACACCGGCCCTTGGTTCGGACTGCCCGCGACAGGCCGTGACGTGACCTGCTCCGGCATCGATCTCGCGCGGGTGGTCGACGGTCGGATCGTCGAGATCCGGCACGTCGAGGAGCTGCTGCAACTGCAGATGCAGATGCAGCTCACTGACTGAGGCAGCAGCAAAGACGCATCAGCGCGGCGTGAGCTGACCCAGACAAGGGACCCCAGGCGAAGAGTCGAAGTTGATCGCTTAATAGACCCTTCGCCGGGGGTTCTCATGGCTCACGCTGTTGCCCCGTCGGCTCCTGAAGGCCGTCTGACGACATCAGGGAGGCGCTCGCTCCATTGACAGGGCGCAGAGAAAGATCAAGGCGCGGTCCCGCACGCCATCACCGGCACGAAGCTCCAGGTCCCGGTCAAGCGCATCCTGCAGGGCACCGAGATCGAGCAGGTGGCCGACCGCGGCTCGACCGACAATCCGTCCGCACTCCAGCGGTTCGCCGGGTACCGCGCCGAACGCGCCCGCAAAGGCCGTATGACCGAGGCCCGGCGCTGAGCCCCAGCCATAAAGACCTGGACCCAAGTCCAGGACGCATTGCCGCACTGCGCGGCCAAGAGAACCGAGGAGAGAGATGTCGGGCAAAGAACCGGATCCCACGGACTTCAGCGTGGTGAACACCTTGCTGGCCGCGATCGAGAAGGGCGACATGGACGAGGTGCGGCGCTGCTTCGCACGCGACGCGCTCATCTGGCACAGCTTCGACGAGATCGAGCAGGATGTCGATGCCATGGCTGCGATGCTCGGTCACCTCTGTGCCCACTCGACGAGCCGGAACTACGAGGACCGACGCATCACGACAGTCGGCTCGCAGGCGTTCCTGCAGTACACGCTGACCGCGGTGCTCCACTCTGGAGGCCGGTTCCGAATGCCGGCGATGATGCGACTGGAGGTCGACTCCGACGGGCTCGTGGCACGGATCGAGGAGTACTTCGACTCGCGCGTGCTCGACAGCCTCGCCGAAGTGTCGTGACGGCCTCCGCGTTCAACGAGAACGAGAGCGTGGCTCCCCGGGGGCCAGAACGTCACGCCGAAAGAACGGCCCCATGTCGCTCCCGTCATTGTCGGCTTCGGCGCCGACTCCGACACCCTGCCGACGATCGAGGCGGCGCAGGTCAACTACTCAAGGACGCCCCGCGCGGCGGCCGGCGGCCGCAACGGTAGCGCCGAACCGCGATCCACGGCCCGCGCCAGAACTGACTCACCCGTCTGCGATGTCCTCACACGGGCATGATCGGCTCACGGACCGCCGAGGGCCATGTCCACGGAGAGGGGATGCCAGTTCGCAGCGACAGCTGGTTCAGACCTCCTGTGCGGCCCCGGCCGGCTCACCGGGCGGACACTTCGGAAATAGGCCGCCAGCGACCCTGCAGGGCCGTTTCCCCTTCGGGCAGTTTCCTTGCCCCGGACACGCCCGCGCCGCTCCGGCCCCTGGGTCCTGGCATCGGCCCCAAGGGCAGCCGCCCAGACCGCGAGCGACACCCTCGATCATCTACTGAGCCGCAGGTCAGATGGGTTGGAACTCCCCGACCACCGCCGGACTCCGAACCCACGAGCAGCGGATTCAGTCCGTTCAGGCAAAATTGACGCCCCGGCACCCAAAAAAGAACGTTTCCGCAGGTCAGAAGCCTGCGCAGGTGGGGCGGGTGGGACTCGAACCCACGGCCGACGGATTATGAGTCCTTTGAGGATCTTGGCGGGCCTTGCCGATCAACGCCGATCTATGACGTTTTCCCAGGTCAAGTGCATTGATCGTTGTCAGCCCGGTGTGGTCCTCGTCAGTCTGTTCCTGTCCTTGTGACCCCTCGATGGCCCCTGGGAGCCGTTGAGTTAGACAGCTTCTGCAGCAACAGCCGCGTCCGCCCAGTCCAGCCAACGGGACAGAACCCCCGCACAGCGGAGTCCCCTTCCACCGCGCAAAGGCTCCGCACCCAGTAGGGGCGGAGCCGCTGTAGCAATTTGTCGCAAGCTGGGACTATGCCGCACCCGCGTGCGGTCACACCGACCGCACCTCTGCGTGCACCGGTGTGGCCGTCGCTGTTCGCGTCAGTGGGTGACCGAATAGGAGTCGCCGGTGCCGGCCAGAGCACCCCGTCGACGATCAGGTACTCGTCGCGGATCAGGCGGCCCGCCGACCATCTCCTCGGCAGCGTGTCAGAGTCGGGGTCAGCGGCGCACATGCCGCGCAAGAGTTCGATCACACGATGTCGGCATGCTCTCCGCCGGTCGAGCCAGTGGGCCAGCCGAAGACACACCCGACCCGATGGGGCTCGGCCTCAGCACCCGGGCGATGGCGTCCAGCACCGAGTGAAGAAGGGAGAGCCCTTTCCTGGATGCGCGCTGCGTAGGAGAAAGGACTCCCCCATTTCTCGGAGGAATACCGGGGACGGTCAGGCGGAGCTGCCGCTGGCCGTGTGGCTGGGCTCGGCGGCCCAGGACGCCAGCAGGCGCAGGCTGTCGTGGGTCGGAGTGCCGGATTCTGCGGTCCACACGATGATCTGCAGGTCAGGGCCTGCCGCCCAGGTGACAGCGTTCCAGTCGAGATGCAGGTCTCCGACCACGGGGTGGCGCAGGTGCTTGCTCCCGGTGTCCCGGACGGCGACGTTGTGGGCGCCCCACCACCGGCGGAACTGGTCGTCCCGGACCGAGAGTTCGCCGACCAGAGCGGCGAGCTGCGCGTCCCCGGGGTTGTTCGTGTTGTGCATCCGCATCTGGGCGATGGCGAGCCGGGTGACGCCCTCCCAGTCCGCGTACAGCTCACGCATCCTGGGATCGGTGATGAGGAGTCTTATGTAGTACCGCTGCTTCTCGGGGATCTTCGCGAAGTCGGTGATCAGGGCGGCGCCCATGGCGTTCCAGGCGACGATCTCGGTGCGCGGTCCGATCACGAAGGCGGGGGTGTGCGCCATGTCGTCGAGCATGCGCTGCAACTGGGGCTGGATCCTGGGGCGCGGCTGTCGGCGGGGCGGGCGGTACTCGTCCTTGGCCGCGAGCTCGTACAGGTAGGCGCGCTGGTCGTCGTCCAGGTGCAGCACCCGGGCCAGGGACTCCAGCACGGACGGCGAGGGCTGGATACGGCCCTGTTCGAGGCGGGCGTAGTAGTCGGTGCTGATGGCCGCCAGTACGGCGATCTCCTCACGGCGCAGGCCCGCGACGCGACGCGGGCCGCCGTCGGGCAGGCCGACGGCGGCCGGGGCGAGCTCGGCACGGCGTGCCTTGAGGAATTCCCCCAGATCATGGCGGTGAGGATCGCGGTTCATGCCATCACCCTGACATCGCGGAGCAGTGTTGTCAGGGGGAGAGATCTGTCCCTGGAAGCCTCACCGCCAGGATGACGCGCGAACTGCGGCTGTCACCACGAGTTCAGCGGACGCGGCTCCACTTTCCATGGAGCTGGACGAATTCGCCACCGATGACGGAGCTGGCCATGCAGGTGCCCTCGGTGTAGTCCTCGATGTGGGTGACGTGGTCACCGGCGTCGGGTTCGGTCCAGCGCACGACGTACAGGCCGTCGCGGAGCTGGGTGGTGGTGTACTCCATCGTCTGCTTCCGGCCCTCGATGGCACCGCCTGTCACCTCGAAGGTGACCTGGGTCGCCGAGTCGAAGGTGATCTCCACAGTGAAGTGGCCGAGCGGTGTGTCCGGGCCGAGGTCCGCCAGCCAGGTCTGCCCCACGCTGGGAAGGGTCACGTTGCTGTCCATCGGTCCTACCTCTTTTTTGAGCGGCGGTGCGGGTGTCAGCCGAGGGCCTTGACGACTTCCTGGGCGAGCGGGACGGCCGAGGCGGGGTTCTGGCCGGTGATGAGGGCGCGGTCCACCTCGAGGTGGGGGGCGAAGTTCTCCTCGCCCTTGTGGTAGTCCGCGCCCACGTCCGCGACGAGACGGTCCTGGAGCAGCCACTTCGCCCGGTCGGCGAGACCGTTCTGGATCTCCTCGGAGTTGGACAGTCCGGTCAGGCGGTAGCCGGCGAAGGGGGACTTGCCGTCGGCGTCCACGGTGGACAGCAGGGCGGCCGGGCCGTGGCACACGAGCGACACGATCTTGCCGGAGGCGAGCCAGTCGCTCAGCAGCCTGCCGGCCGCGGGGTCGTCGGACAGGTCCTCCATCGGGCCCCAGCCTCCGGGGACGAAGACGGCGTGGAAGTCGTCGATCCGGACGTCCTCGATGCGGATCGGGTTCGCCAGTTCGGTGGCCTCGCGCAGGGCGGTCTTCATCTGCTCGGCGCCCTCCTCGCCACCGTTGAAGTCGGGCGTCAGGCTGAGCGCGTCGGCGGTCGGCGGAACGCCGCCCGGGGTGGCCGCGACGATCTCGTAACCGGCCTCCTTGAAGACGCCGTACGGACCGATGGCCTCCTCGGCCCAGAAGCCGGACGGCTGCTCGAACCCGTCGGCCAGGGTCCAGTGGTCGGCGGCGGTGATGAGGAAGAGAATCTTCGCCATGGGTTTCTCCCTGGAAGTGAGTGCGGTCAGCCGTTCGCGGCCTGCTGGACGACGTGGCTGTCGGCGGCCTGGATCAGGCGGGTGAGCTTGCCGCCACCGACCGTCCACAGGTGGATGAAGCGCGCGTCCGACTCCAGGCCGGACTTGGACACGGCGTGGTAATGGCCGCGGACGAAGACGTGGTCACCAGAGCCGTAGAACTCCTCGGCCACCGCGCCGAAGGAGCTGAATTCGGGCGCGAGCCGGCCGAAGAAGTCAGCCCCGGCACTCGCCCAGGTCTTGTAGACGCCGCCGTACGGGAAGCCGGGAGTGATGTCCCAGACGACGTCGGGGTCGATGACCTCGGCGGCCACGTCCGGAGCCATGCCGGAGTCGTAGAGCCGACGGACGAGAGCGACGTTCGGGGAGTCGGACATGATGCTGCTCCATTTCGGGTCAGGCTTGCGGGTCAGTTCTCGGGTTCAAGCGGCGAGGGTGGCGCGGCCGGCGCGGAAGAACGCGGTCTGCTGCGCGACGCGGGCACCGAGGCCCTCGGCGGTGGCGATGTCGGACTTGTGGACGGCCTCCGGGCCGGCGTCGACCGGGGTCTGGGCACCTGCGCCGACGAAGTAGCCCAGACGGTTGATGTCGTCCTCGCTGCCTTCGGTGGTGGCCCAGCCCGGCTGGACGCCGAGGCTGACCCAGTGCATGCCGTGCTGGGCGGCCATGGTGAAGAAGTAGCCCAGGGTCGAGGACTTGTCGCCGTTCTTGGCACCGGAGTTGGTGAAGCCGGCGGCTATCTTGTCGACCCAGGTCTGGGTGTACCAGCGTTTGCTGCTGGCCTCGGCGAAGGTGTGGAAGGCGGCGGAGGCGGTGCCCATGTAGGTGGGGGCACCGAAGATGATCGCGTCGGCGGCGTCCAACTGCGCCCACTGCTCGTCCGTGATCGTGTCCACGGGGATGGAGATCACCTCGGCACCGGCTGCCCCGGCACCGCGCGCCACGGCCTCGGCCATGACAGCGGTGTGGCCGTAGCCGGAGTGGAACGCGACGGCGACCGTGGGGCGGGAGGTGGAAGACATGACGGTACTGCTCCTCGAAAAGGATTGCGTGAATCGTGCTCTGGAAGCATGGCACGCAATTCGACTGCGAAGGTAGGAAGGATCTGTCCCTGGTCGGGATCTGCTCCGGGTCAGGAGGAAGGAACAAGGTGGCACGCCGGAAATCCCAGTGGCTATTTACACCGGGATCCTTCTGCTAATTCTTTGTACGCACGAAAGGAGACCGCACGCGTCAGTTGACGGTGTCGGACTCGGAGTCGTGCGGCACGGCCACCTCATCCCTGCCAGGCCCGCCACGCGCCGGCGCCGGTCGGTCACGGGCAGACCAGACCGACGATGCGGGGGCTGAGCCCGGCCCGGCGGGCCTTGAGGAATTGGCCCAGCTCCTTACGGTGCGCACTGCTGTTCATGCTGGCCAGTGTGCGCTGTCCGCCACTTTGCTGGGTAGGAAGGTTTTGTCCCTGGTTGCTTCTGCCTGGGGGTGGAATTCTCCTGTGTATGGGCCCTGCGAGCGGTGACAGCAGCGAGAGACCGGCAATTATTTTTCACACGCCGTCGACGCTTCCCTATACCCCGTGGGCCATCATCGAGGAATTCGGCACGTCCGGGGTGACACCGCTGCCCAAGCATCAGCGCCACAGCAACGCACGAAGAGAATCACGATGGAACTCCTGAAGCGGCCGCCGACCGGCAAGGGCCACCCACCGGCGCGAAGACCGCACCCGCGCCCGACCCACCCCCACCCGAGAAACGCATCAGGAGAAAAGACATGCGAGCAACTGTGATCCACGCCCCCGGTGACATCCGGGTGGAGGACGTCCCCGAGCCTAGGATCGTCAAGCCGACGGACGCGATCATCCGTACGGTCGCCACCTGTGTGTGCGGCTCGGACCTGTGGTCCTACCGAGGCGCGGAACCCGTCACCGAACCCCACCCCATGGGCCACGAGTACGTCGGCATCGTCGAGGAGGTCGGCAGCGAGGTCACCCACGTCACGCCGGGCCAGTTCGTGGTCGGCTCCTTCGCCACCTCCGACAACACCTGCGCCAACTGCCGTAACGGCTGGCAGTCCAACTGCCTGCACCGCGAGTTCATGAGCACCTGCCAGGCCGACTACGTCCGCATCCCCAACGCCCACGGCACCCTCGTCGCCACCGACGAGCACCCGGACGCCGAGTTCGTGCCCGGCCTGCTCGCCGTCTCCGACGTGATGGGCACCGGCTGGTACGCCGCCCTCGCAGCCGAGGTCAAGCCCGGCTCGACGGCCGTGGTCGTCGGCGACGGAGCGGTCGGCCTGTGTGGCGTCATCGCGGCGAAGGAACTCGGCGCCGAGCAGATCATCGCGATGAGCCGTCATGAGTCCCGGCAGAAGCTCGCCCTCGAATTCGGCGCCACCGGCATCGTCAGCGAACGCGGCGACGAAGGCATCGCCCGCGTCAAGGACCTCACCGGCGGCATCGGCGCCGACTCTGTCCTGGAGTGCGTCGGCACCGCCGAGTCCATGCGTCAGGCCCTGCACTCCGCCCGTCCCGGCGGCAACGTCGGCTTCGTCGGCGTCCCGCACGAGGTGGCGGTCGACGGCCAGGAACTCTTCTTCTCCCACGTCGGCCTGCGCGGCGGCCCCGCCCCGGTCCGCCGTTACCTGCCGGACCTCATCGGCCGCGTCCTGTCCGGCCGGATCAACCCAGGCAAAGTCTTCGACCTCACCCTCCCCCTCGACCAGGTCGCCGAGGGCTACAAGGCGATGGACGAACGCCGCGCCATCAAGACCCTCCTCACGCCCTGACCCGCCGCCTCATGGGCGTGAGCTGCCCCAGCCTGTGCTCACGCCCACGAGAGCACACCCCACCGAACGGTCGAGAGGAGGCAAGCCCATGACGACCTGGACGAACGACGAGCTGACCCGGATCGGGCACGCCGAGGAACTTCGGATCGCCCCCTCGCGCAGCGACGGAACGCCGCGCACACCCGTGCCGATCTGGGTCGTCCGCGACGGCGACGACCTCTACGTCCGCTCCTTCCGCGGCAGCGCCGGCGCCTGGTACCGCGCGGCCAGGGCCCGCCCCGAGGGCCGTATCCGCTCCGGCGGCGTCGACAAGGACGTCACTTTCGTCGAGGTCACCGACCCCGGCGTGAACGACCGCATCGACACCGCCTACCGCACCAAGTACGGCCGGTACGGAGCGAGTTACGTCAATCCCATGGTGGCCTCGCGGGACACGACCCTGAAGCTCGTACCCCGCTGAACGGCAGCTCTTTCACCCCTCCAGGAGAAACACCTTGCTCGGTCTCGAACTCGTCGTGGTCCTGGGCGTGGCCGTGCTGGTGGGCAACGCCGTGGGACAGCGCCTCGGCATCGCCCCGCCGGTCGTCCTGCTCGTGACGGGTGTGCTCCTGGGGTTCGTCCCGGCGGTGCGGGAGGCACAACTGCCTCCAGAAGTCGTGCTGTTGCTCTTCCTTCCGGTCCTGCTGTACTGGGAGAGCCTGACCACCTCCCTGCGGGAGATCCGCGCCAACCTCCGCGGCATCCTGCAGCTGAGCACCGTACTCGTCATCCTCACGGCCTGGGCCGTCGCCGCGGCCGGGCACGCCCTCGGGCTGCCGTGGGGGCCGGCGTGGGTGCTCGGCGCGGCCATGGCGCCCACGGACGCGACTGCGGTCGGTGTCCTGGCCCGCGCCCTGCCGCGCCGCCAGGTCACCGTCCTGCGCGCGGAGAGCCTGGTCAACGACGGCACGGCCCTGGTCGTCTACGGTCTCGCCGTCGGCATCACGGTCGGCGGGGAACACCTGAGCGTCCCGCACGTCGGCGGACTGTTCCTGCTCGCCTACGGTGGCGGAGCCGCGGTAGGCGTGGCGGTCGCGTGGGTCAACATGAACCTGCGGCGCCGCCTGACCGATCCCCTGCTGGGCAACCTGGTCATGATCCTGGCGCCCTTCACCGCCTACCTGCTCGCCGAACTCATCGAAGCCTCCGGTGTCCTCGCGGTGGTCGTCAGCGGCATGATCATGTCCCAGGTCGCCCCGCGCATCATCCAGGCCGAACACCGCACGCAGGCACTGGCGTTCTGGCCACTGGCCACCTTCATCATCAATGGGGCGCTGTTCGTGCTGGTGGGGGTGGAACTGCAGTACGCCGTCCGCGACCTGGGCCGCGCCGACCTCCCAGGCGCGCTGATCGCGGTCGGTGTCATCTGCGTGGTACTCGTCGCCGTTCGCTTCGCGTTCCTGTACGCCTCCACCTACCTGGTCCGCGCGCTCGACCGCCGCCCCCAGCAACGCGTGCTCCGCGTAGGTCACCGGACCCGGGTGGTCAGCGGGCTGGCCGGCTTCCGGGGCGCGGTCTCGCTCGCGATGGTGCTCTCCGTGCCGCAGACACTCGACTCGGGCGAGCCGTTCCCCGACCGCAGCTTCATCGTCTTCGTCACCTCCGGCGTCATCCTCGTGACGCTGGTGGTGCAAGGCCTGCTGCTGCCGGTGGCGGTGCGCTGGGCGAAGCTGCCACCCGACACCACGGTCGACGACGAACATGACCTCGCCGAGACCACGGCCATCGAAGAGGCGATCAAGGCGATACCCCGACTCGCCGCCGGTCTGGAGAGTGATCCGAAGATCGTCGAGTGGCTGCGGCAGGAGTACGAGGCCCACCTGGCGTCCGTCCGGGCCCGGAGCGCGGGCGCCCACGACGACCCCGCGGTGCTCCAGCACCAGGACTACCTCGCGCTGCGCCTGGCCCTCATCGCCAACAAACGCGCCACCGTCGTACGGCTGCGCGACGAGCGCCGGATCGATGACACCGTACTGCGCCGCCAGCAGGCCGCCCTCGACAGCGAAGAGATCCGCCTGTCGGGAGGCGCGGCGGTCGAATGACTCGTCTCCGAGGAAGGACTTCCCATGAAGGCCATAGGGCTGACCGAATTCGGCGGACCCGACGTACTGCGGGTCCTGGACCTTCCGGTCCCCGAGGCCGGGCCGGGCGAGATCCGGATCCGGGTGCACGCGGCGACGGTCAACCCCGTCGACACGTTGGTGCGCCGGGGAATCGCCTTCGTCTCCGACGCCGAGCCGCCCTACGTGCCAGGGATGGACGCGGCCGGCGTGGTCGAGCAGATCGGCGAGGGAACCGAAACCGATCTCGAGGCCGGTGACCATGTCATGGCCGTCGTGGTCGTCTCCGGGACGCGCGGAGCCTACGCCGAGCACCTGGTCGTTCCCGCCGAGTCGGTGGTCCGCGTACCGGCGGGCGCGACCGATGTCGAGGCCGCCACGCTGCCGATGAACGGGCTGACGGCCCGTATGGCGCTGGACCTGCTCCAACTTCCCGCAGGCGCCACCGTGGCGGTCACGGGAGCGGCCGGCGCGGTCGGCGGCTGCGCTGTCCAGCTGGCCAAGGCGGACGGGCTCCGGGTGATCGCCGACGCGGCGCCGAAGGACGAGGCACTGGTGAAGGAGCTCGGGGCTGATGTAGTCCTGCCTCGCGGTACCGAGTTCCCGGAGCTGGTGCGCAGGGAGATACCCGACGGTGTCGACGGACTCGTCGACACCGCGGGCGTCGCCGGCCTCGCCATCCGCGCGGTCCGCGACGGTGGTCGGGTGGCCTCGTCGGTCGGTGGCGTCGAAGTGCCCGGTGAGCGCGGCATCGAGATCCGCCACACGTTGGTGCCCCAGTACGCACGCGAACATGCCAAGCTCGACCGCCTCCGTCAACTGGCGGAGGAAGGCAGCCTTACCTCGCGGGTCGCACGGACCCTGCCGGCCGAACAGGCCTCCGAAGCACACCGACTGCTGGAAGTGGGCGGCCTCCGGGGACGCGTGGTGCTCACCTTCTGAGCATCCGGAAGTCCAGGTGATCGCGGGCCGGGTGGGTGGCGGCTTCGGCGTCCCCCGAGACAGCTGCTGCCCAGTCGGCGTCCCCGGCCACACCGACGGGTCCACACGAGAGGGTCGCGTAGCCCATCGGGGCCGTTTCCTCTTCGGGCCGTTTCCTCGCTCCCTCGGCCGTTGCCGGGACGCTCTCTCAGCAGCGACAGGCTCTCCACAGCACAGACGGCAGCCGACGTAGCCCGACCCGCCGCCCCGGTACTCAACTGACCGCCCTGTGGATGGCTGCCCCAGCCGCGCAACCATCAAATGGGACAACGAATCGACCCCGAAACGCCGTCGGTCCGCCCGCTGCTGCGCCGTCCCGGCCCCTGTACGGCCCCTGGGTCTTGGCACCAGCCCTCAGGGCGGCCACCCGAACCGCGAGCGGAAACCTCGAACACCTACTCCGCCGCAGTTCAGAGGGGTTAAGGCTCCCCCGAGCACCTCCGGACCCCAAACCCACGAGCAGCGGATTCAGTCCGTTCAGGCAAAGTTGACGCCCCGGCACCCAAAAAAGAACGTTTCCGCAGGTCAGAAGCCTGCGCAGGTGGGGCGGGTGGGACTCGAACCCACGGCCGACGGATTATGAGTCCGCTGCTCTAACCGGCTGAGCTACCGCCCCATAGCGGCGTGTCGCGTACATGTGTGCGCGCCGTCTGCCGCAGCATAGCCGCTCATACGATCTCACGCTTCGGCTGGTCGACCTTGCACGACCATGAGGACCGCGCCCTGGCCTGCGCGGTTCCCGCCGACATGAAAAAGGACCCCCACGGGGTCCTCGTTCACGATGCTCCCCCGACTGGACTCGAACCAGTAACCTGCCGGTTAACAGCCGGCTGCTCTGCCAATTGAGCTACGGAGGACCGAGCTCCCCCGACTGGACTCGAACCAGTAACCTGCCGGTTAACAGCCGGCTGCTCTGCCAATTGAGCTACGGAGGAATGCCTCGTTGCATCGAACGTACCTGCCTGGGTATTCGCCAGGAAGCGCTCGCTCGCTGCGACACATACATTAGCGCAAGCTGGGGGGTGCTCCGCCAATCGGTTCCCCCGGCGCCGATGTCGTGCCAGGGACCTACACGAGGGAAGGGTGGCCGTCATGCGCTACAAGCTCACGTTCGTCGTCGGGCTGGCTCTGGGTTACGTACTGGGCACGCGTGCCGGGCGCGAGCGCTACGAACAGCTGAAGAAGTCCGCGCGACAGGTCGCCCAGAACCCCGCCGTGCGCAACACCGCCGAGACCGCGGCCCAGCAGGGCCGCCAGTACGCGGGCAAGGCGTACCACGCGGTCAGCGAGAAGGTCGGCGACCACGTGCCCGAGTCGGTCGCCGGCCGGGTCCGCTCACTGAAGGAGCGCAGCGCCCACAACGGCGGTGACGACGACTGGGGCACCAGTAACACGTAGCAGCCGTCACTGCGGCACCAGGAAGAGTCACCCCCAGGGGGCGCGGGGCTGTGACATATGCGGCCGCGCCGCGCGGGCGCGACCAGCCACAACGCACCCACACCCGTAAACCGCACGCACCTCCACGGCGCCCGACGGCCAAACCCAAGCGGAGCGTGCGGCAGAATTTTCGCCATGGGGATAGTCGCCGGGTTGGACAGTTCGCCCGATTTCACTCGTATCGTCGTCTGCGACGCGGACACCGGAGCCGTGCTCCGGCAGGGATATGCGCCGCATCCGATGGAAGGCGCCGAGAGCGGTGGGCGGCCCTCCGATGTCGATCCGCAGGCCTGGCTGCTGTCCCTGGGCGAGGCCGCGGGCGGTGGGCTGCTCGAAGGTGTGCAGGCCATCGGGGTGTCCTCGCAGCAGAACGCCGTCGTGCCGCTGGACTCACAGGGCAACACCGTGCGCCCGGCGATGGTCGGCGGCGACAAGCGCGCGCAGGTCGCGGCGGCCGACCTGGTCGACGCGCTCGGCGGGCGCGAGGCGTGGGCGCAGGCGGTGGGATGCGTGCCCCAGGCGGCCCAGCCGGTGACCAAGCTGCGCTGGCTGGCAAAGAACGAGCCGGACGCCGCCGCGCGGACCGCCGTGCTGCTCCAGGCCCACGACTGGCTGGTGTGGCAGCTGCTCGGGCGGCCCGTGCGAAGGACCACCGATCGCGGTGGGGCCTCCGGGACCGGCTACTGGTCCGCCGCCACCGGCGGCTACCGTCCCGACCTCGTGGAGCTGGCGCTCGGTCACCAGACCATGCTGCCCGAGGTGATCGGGCCGTCCGACGCGGCCGGTACGACGCCGGAGGGGCTGCTGATCTCCGCCGGGACCGGCGAGACCATGGCCGCGGCCCTGGGTCTCGGGATCGGGCTCGGCGACGCGGTCGTGTCGCTGGGCGCCTCCGGGTCCGTGATGGCCGTGCACCCCGAGGCGCTCGTCGACCAGAGCGGGATGATCACCTCCCTGGCGGACGCGACCGGCATGCATCTGCCCGTCGTCACCACCCTGAACGCCGTACGGACCCTGCGGGGCGCCGCCGAGCTGGTCGGGGCGGCCGATCTGGAGGCGCTGTCGGACCTGGCGATGAAGTCGACGCCGGGGTCGCACGGGCTGGTCATGCTGCCCTACCTGGAGGGTGAGCGGACGCCGAACCTGCCGCACACCGCCGGGACGCTGGCCGGGCTGCGGCGCGAGTCCATGAAGCCCGAGCACTTCGCGCGGGCCGCCTTCGAGGGCATGCTGTGCGGGCTCGCGGACGCGCTCGACGTGCTGCGCGGCCGGGGCGTGGACGTGCGGCGGATCTTCCTGCTCGGGGCGGCGGCCGAGCTGCCGGCCGTGCAGTCGGCGGCGCCCGCGCTGTTCGGGGCGCAGGTCGTCGTACCGCAGCCGGCGGACTACGCGGCGATCGGGGCGGCCCGGCAGGCGGCGTGGGCGCTCGGCGTCTCGCAGGGCACCCTCGACCCGCGGAACCCGCCGGCCTGGCAGGGGGCGGCGGCGCAGGTTCTGGACCCGGGTGAGGAGCTGGCCGTGGGGCAGGCGGTGCGCCAGCAGTTCGTGTCGGTGCGCGAGCAGACGCATCCCGGGGCGTTTCGCGCGTGACGCTCTCCACCGAAGGCCGGAAAACCTCCGCCATCGGCTTAATCGGTTGAGGTAACGCGGGTGGAGTGGTCGACGATAGGGGCCAGGGGCAACCGAATGCCCGTGCCCCTCCCGCCGACTCCGAGAGACGTAGCGTGCTCATACGACTACTGAGGACCTACCTCAGGCCCTACCGAAAACCCATCACCCTGCTGGTGCTGCTGCAGTTCCTGCAGACCTGCGCCACCCTCTACCTGCCCACACTCAACGCCCACATCATCGACAAGGGCGTCGTCGAGGGCGACACCGGCTACATCCTGTCCTTCGGCGGCGTGATGATCGGCATCTCGCTCGCACAGGTCGTGTGCAACATCGGCGCGGTGTACTACGGCGCCAGGACCGCCGCCGCGCTCGGCCGGGACGTGCGGGCGGCCGTCTTCGACCGGGTGCAGTCCTTCTCCGCCCGCGAGATCGGCCACTTCGGCGCGCCCACGCTGATCACCCGGACGACGAACGACGTCCAGCAGATCCAGATGCTGACCCTGATGACGTTCACGCTGTTGGTGTCGGCCCCCATCATGTGCGTGGGCGGCATCGTGCTGGCGCTCGGCCTGGACGTGCCGTTGTCCGGGGTGCTGGTCGCCGTGGTGCCGACCCTGGGCATCTGCGTGACGCTGATCGTGCGCCGGCTGCGGCCGCTGTTCCGGTCCATGCAGGTGAAGTTGGACACCGTGAACCGGGTGCTGCGCGAGCAGATCAGCGGCAACCGGGTCATCCGGGCCTTCGTCCGGGACGAGTACGAGCAGCAGCGGTTCCGGAAGGCCAACGCCGACCTCACGGACATCTCGCTGAAGACCGGCAACCTGCTCGCGCTGATGTTCCCGGTGGTCATGACCACGGTGAACCTGTCGTCGATCGCGGTGGTCTGGTTCGGGGCCCACCGCATCGACAGCGGCGGCATGCAGATCGGTGATCTGACCGCCTTCCTCGCCTACCTCATGCAGATCGTCATGTCCGTGATGATGGCCACCTTCATGTTCATGATGGTGCCGCGCGCGGAGGTGTGCGCCGAGCGCATCCAGGAGGTGCTGGACACCTCTTCGTCGGTCGTGCCGCCGATGGCACCTGTCACCGAGCTGCGCCGGCACGGGCATCTGGAGATCCGGGGCGCGGGCTTCCGCTATCCCGGCGCCGAGGAGCCCGTCCTCAAGGGCGTCGAGCTGGTGGCGCTGCCCGGTGAGACGACCGCCGTGATCGGCTCGACCGGCAGCGGCAAGTCCACGCTGCTCGGGCTGGTGCCCCGGCTGTTCGACGCGACCGAGGGCGAGGTGCTCGTCGACGGGGTGGCCGTCGCCGAGGTCGACCCGGTGCTGCTGGCGAAGACCGTCGGACTCGTGCCGCAGAAGCCGTACCTGTTCGCGGGCACGGTCGCCACCAACCTGCGCTACGGCAATCCGGACGCCACGGACGAGGAGTTGTGGCACGCGCTGGAGGTGGCGCAGGCCAAGGACTTCGTGAGCAAGCTGGAGAACGGGCTGGACTCCCCCATCGCGCAGGGCGGCACGAACGTCTCCGGTGGTCAGCGGCAGCGGCTCGCGATCGCCCGTACGCTCGTGCAGCGGCCGGAGATCTACCTCTTCGACGACTCCTTCTCCGCCCTCGACTACGCCACCGACGCGGCACTGCGGGCGGCGCTCGGGCGGGAGACCGCCGAGGCGACCGTCGTGATCGTCGCCCAGCGGGTGGCGACCATCCGCGACGCCGACCGGATCATCGTCCTCGACGAGGGCCGGGTCGTCGGCACGGGCACGCACCGCGAGCTCATGGCGGACAACGAGACCTATCGGGAGATCGTGCTCTCCCAGCTCACGGAAGCGGAGGCAGCCTGATGGCCGGGCCCATGGGGCGCATGATGGCGGGCACCGGTCCCGAGAACCGCTCGCTGGACTTCAAGGTGTCCGGCAAACGGCTGCTCGGCCACTTCAGGCCGGAGCGGCTCACCCTCTACGCGATGCTGGTCTGCGTGGTGCTGAGCGTCGGCCTCAACGTGGTCGGGCCGAAGATCCTCGGCAAGGCCACCGACCTGGTCTTCGCGGGCATCATCGGACGGCAGATGCCGGCCGGGGCGAGCAAGGAGCAGGTCCTCGACTCGATGCGGGAGCGCGGCGAGGGCAGCGTCGCGGACATGCTCAGGAGCACGGACTTCACGCCCGGCAAGGGCATCGACTTCGGCGAGGTCGGTGAGGTCCTGCTGTTCGCGCTCGGCGTGTTCCTCGTCGCCGGTCTGCTGATGGCGGTGGCGACGCGCCTGGTCAACAAGGCCGTCAACCGCACGATGTTCCGGATGCGCGAGGACGTGCAGACGAAGCTGTCGCGGCTGCCGCTGTCGTACTTCGACAAGCGCCAGCGCGGTGAGGTGCTCTCCCGTGCGACGAACGACATCGACAACATCGGGCAGACGCTCCAGCAGTCGATGGGCCAGCTCATCAACTCGCTGCTGACCATCATCGGCGTGCTGGCGATGATGTTCTGGGTGTCGTGGCTGCTCGCGCTGGTCGCGCTGGTGACCGTGCCGCTGTCGTTCGTCGTCGCCACGCGGGTGGGCAAGCGGTCGCAGCCGCACTTCGTGCAGCAGTGGCGCACCACCGGCAAGCTCAACGCGCACATCGAGGAGATGTACACCGGCCACACGCTGGTGAAGGTGTTCGGCCGCCAGGAGGAGTCGGCCGGGCAGTTCGCCGAGCAGAACGAGGCGCTGTACGAGGCCGGGTTCAAGGCGCAGTTCAACAGCGGTGTCATGCAGCCGCTGATGATGTTCGTGTCGAACATCAACTACGTCCTGGTGGCGGTGGTGGGCGGCCTGCGCGTCGCGTCGGGCGCCCTCTCCATCGGTGACGTGCAGGCGTTCATCCAGTACTCGCGCCAGTTCTCGATGCCGCTGACGCAGGTCGCGTCGATGGCGAACCTGGTGCAGTCGGGCGTCGCCTCGGCCGAGCGGATCTTCGAACTCCTGGACGCGGAGGAGCAGGAGGCGGATCCGGTGGCGGCCGAGCGGCCCGCGGAGCTGCGCGGACGGGTGGCGCTGGAGGGCGTGTCCTTCCGGTACGACCCGCAGAAGCCGCTGATCGAGGACCTGTCGCTGACGGTGGAGCCCGGCCACACGGTCGCCATCGTCGGCCCGACGGGCGCCGGCAAGACGACGCTGGTGAACCTGCTCATGCGGTTCTACGACGTCTCCGGCGGGCGCATCACCCTCGACGGCGTCGACGTCGGGCGGATGTCCCGCGACGAACTGCGCGCCGGGATCGGCATGGTGCTCCAGGACACCTGGCTGTTCGGCGGCACCATCGCGGAGAACATCGCGTACGGGGCGTCGCGGGAGGTCACCCGCGGCGAGATCGAGGAGGCGGCACGGGCGGCGCACGCCGACCGGTTCGTCCGCACCCTCCCCGACGGCTACGACACCGTGATCGACGACGAGGGCAGCGGGGTCAGCGCCGGTGAGAAGCAGCTGATCACCATCGCGCGGGCGTTCCTGTCCGACCCGACGATCCTGGTGCTCGACGAGGCCACCAGCTCCGTCGACACCCGCACCGAGGTGCTGATCCAGAAGGCGATGGCGAAACTGGCCCACGGGCGTACGTCCTTCGTCATCGCGCACCGGCTGTCGACCATCCGGGACGCCGACACGATCCTGGTGATGGAGAACGGCTCGATCGTCGAGCAGGGCGCCCATGCCGAGCTGCTCGCGGCCGACGGCGCGTACGCGCGGCTGTACAAGGCGCAGTTCGCGCAGGCGGTCGCGGAGGTCGACTGAGCGGCGCCCTGGGCCGGCGCGGGCGGGTGGGGGCACTCGCCCGCGCCGGGTGCCGCTCTCTTCGGCCCGGGGGCGGCCTGGGGCCCCCAGGCCCTTGAGGCGGGCTCTGGGGGGGAAAGCACGACCGCCCGCGGCCGCGTCAGTCGAGATAGCCGCGCAGCTGGTCCGCGAAGGCGTGGTCGCGGAGTTTGTTGAGGGTCTTCGACTCGATCTGCCGTATCCGCTCGCGCGTCACGCCGAAGATCCGGCCGATCTCCTCCAGCGTGCGCGGCCGGCCGTCCGCCAGGCCGTAGCGCAGCTGTACGACCTTCCGCTCGCGTTCGCCGAGCGTGGAGAGCACGGCCTCCAGGTGCTCGCGCAGCAGCAGGAAGGCCGCCGACTCGACGGGGCTGGCCGCGTCGCCGTCCTCGATGAGGTCGCCGAGGGCCACGTCGTCCTCCTCGCCCACCGGGGCGTGCAGGGAGACCGGCTCCTGGGCCAGGCGCAGCACCTCGCCGACGCGCTCGGGCGGCAGGTCCAGCTGGGCGGCGACCTCGTCGGGGGTCGGCTCGTAGCCGCGTTCCTGGAGCATGCGGCGCTGGACGCGGACGACCCGGTTGATGAGCTCGACGACATGGACCGGGACGCGGATGGTGCGTGCCTGGTCGGCCAGCGCCCGGGACATGGCCTGGCGGATCCACCAGGTGGCGTACGTGGAGAACTTGTAGCCGCGGGCGTAGTCGAACTTCTCGACCGCACGGATCAGGCCGAGGTTGCCCTCCTGGACGAGGTCGAGCATCGTGAGCCCGCGCCCGATGTACCTCTTGGCGACGGAGACCACGAGCCGCAGGTTGGCCTCGATCAGCCGGCGCTTGGCCATCCGGCCCATGACGACCAGCCGGTCCAGGTCGAGGGCGAGTTCGCTGTCCAGGTCGGGCGTGCTGCTGAGCTTCTCCTCGGCGAACAGGCCCGCCTCCACGCGACGCGCCAGCTCGACCTCCTCGGCCGCGGTGAGCAGCGGGATCCGGCCGATCTCGCGCAGGTACTGGCGGAACAGGTCCGAGGAGGGGCCGCTGTTGTCCACGGCGCGGGCGCGGGGCGGTACGACGGGCTCGGGCTCCGGCCCGTCCTCGAGAACCTCGGCGGGCGGATCGGCGGGCTCCGCCTCCGTCTCCGCCTCCGTCTCCGCCTCCGTCTCCGGGTGGTGCGCGGCACGGTTCTGCGGCGGGACCGCGACGAGGACGTCCCTCTCGGCGTCCGCTTCCGTGCCGTCGGTCGTGCCGGCCGTGCCGGCCGTACTGTCGGCGGTGCTGTCGGTGTGGCTCAGGGTCTGGGTCTGCACGGGGGCGACCTCCAGGATGATCGCTGCTGAGGTGAGCAGCAGCGGTACTTCGGGGGCGGAGTCGGCGGCCAGGCCGCTGTCCGTCCGGGATCGGCCGCGCTCCGAGGACTCAGGCACCGCAACCCAGTGTGGAGTACGACACATCGCCGCCACGAGGGGCGTGCGGTGACTTTTTGAGTCCGGTCCGTGACCGCGTGGTGACCGTGCCGGGGCGCGGGCTCAGAGAGCGGACGGACCCTCGTGCTGGAGTGCCCTGTCGTACCTGGTCAGGATCATCATCTCGTTCTGGACGGCGGCCGCCTGGGCCGGGTCCGTGTGGCCGAGGCGGGTCAGCGTGCTCTGCAGATCGGTGAGCCGGCGCGTCACGGCCCTGCGGCGGACGGTCACGAGCTGCTCGCCCGCGTAGTTCTCGTCGACCGTGCGGCGCATGATCGCCTCGACCGCGAGCTCGGTCACCATCGCGCGGACCGTGTCGTCGGGCGCGGCCTCCCGGACCCGTACGAGGTACTCCTGGCCGTCCTGCATGCCCCACTCGGCGCCGCCCGCGTCCTGGATCGCCTGGCGTACGGCGGCGTAGGGGGCGGCGGTGAACTCGTCGACGCCGTACGCGTCGAAGGCCGGGGCGACCAGTTCGGGGCGCTGGAGGGCGAGTTTGAGCAGCTCGCGTTCGGTGGCGTAGACCGCGTTGCGCAGGTTGAGGGCGGGGCCGCCGGCGGTGGGCCGGGGGGCGGCGTCGTACGGCTGGGAACCGCCGCGGGCCGGCGCGGGGCCCTTGCCGCCCCGGTCGCGGGCCCAACGGGCCAGCTGGGCGACCCTCTTGACGACGAACTGGGTGTCCAGGATGCCGAGCATGCCGGCGAGCTGGACGGCGACCTCGTGCTGGGCGCCGCTGTTCTTGATGCGGGCGACGATGGGCGCCGCCTCGTCCAGCGCGGCGGCGCGGCCCGCCGGGGTGTCGAGGTCGTAGCGGACGACGATCTGGCGCAGCGCGAACTCGAAGAGCGGGGTGCGGGGTTCGACCAGGTCGGCGACCGCCTCGTCGCCCTTGGCGAGACGCAGGTCGCAGGGGTCCATGTTGTCGGGGGCGATGGCGATGTACGTCTCGGCGGCGAACTTCTGGTCGTCCTCGAAGGCACGCAGGGCAGCCTTCTGGCCGGCCGCGTCGCCGTCGAAGGTGAAGATGACGCGGGCCGATCCGTTGTCCATCAGCAGCCGGCGGAGGATCTTGATGTGGTCGCCGCCGAAGGCGGTGCCGCAGGTGGCGATGGCCGTCGTCACCCCAGCGAGGTGGCAGGCCATCACGTCGGTGTAACCCTCGACGACGACGGCCCGGCTGGTCTTGGCGATGTGCTGCTTGGCGAGGTCGATGCCGTACAGGACCTGGGACTTGCGGTAGATCGCCGTGTCGGGGGTGTTGAGGTACTTGGGCCCGTTGTCGGCCTCGTAGAGCTTGCGGGCGCCGAACCCGACGACTTCCCCTCCGATGTCGCGGATGGGCCACATCAGCCGGCCACGGAAGCGGTCGATGGGCCCGCGACGGCCCTCCTGGGAGAGCCCGGAGAGGAGCAGTTCCTTGTCGGTGAAGCCCTTGCCGCGCAGGAAGCGGGTGAGGTGGTCCCAGCCCTGGGGGCTGTAGCCGACGCCGAAGTGGACGGCGGCGGCCTGGTCGAAGCCGCGGTCGGCGAGGAAGATCCGGCCGGTGTCGGCCTCGGGGCTGGTGGCGAGCTGTTCCGCGTACCACTCGGCGGCGATCTTGTGGGCCTCGACCAGACGGATGCGTTCGCCGCGCTGGTGGGAGGGGTTGTAGCCGCCCTCCTCGTAGCGCAGCGTGATGCCGGCCTGGGCGGCGAGGCGCTCGACGACCTCGGAGAAGGTGAGGTGGTCGACCTTCATCACGAACGTGATGGTGTCGCCGCCCTCCTGGCAGCCGAAGCAGTGGAAGAGCCCCTTGCTCGGGCTGACCTGGAAGGACGGCGACTTCTCGTCGTGGAACGGGCACAGCCCCTTGAGGTTGCCGCCGCCCGCGTTGCGCAGCTGGAGGTACTCGGACACCACGGCGTCGATCGGGACCGCGTCCCGTACCGCCTTCACGTCCTCGTCGTTGATCCGTCCTGCCACGCAGTGATTCTACGGGGCAGGGCCGACACTCCTGAGGCGCCTAGGGAGCCAGGTCCTCCAGTGGGACGTGGGGGTCGGCCAGCGCCTCCGTGTTCACGGGGGTTCTCGACATGATCAGCTTCTGGATCGGCTCTGTGACGTCCCACACGTTCACGTTCATGCCGGCCAGGACGCGGCCCTCCTTGACCCAGAACGCGATGAACTCCCGCTTGCCGGCGTCGCCCCGGATCACCACCTCGTCGTACGTCCCCGGTGGGGCCCAGCCGCTGTACTCCATGCCCAGGTCGTACTGGTCGGAGAAGAAGTAGGGCACGCGGTCGTAGGTGACGTCCTTGCCGAGCATCGCGCGGGCGGCGGCCGGACCGCCGTTCAGCGCGTTGGCCCAGTGCTCCACCCGCAGCCGGGTGTCGAAGAGGCCGTGCGGGAAGGACGCGACGTCGCCGGCGGCGTAAATGTCGGGGTCGGAGGTGCGCAGCTGGGCGTCCACCGCGATCCCGCCGCCGTGGGCGCGGTCGGCGAGGGTGAGGCCGGCCGCCTCCGCGAGGCTCGTCCGGGGGGCCGCGCCGATCGCCGCGAGGACGTCGTGCGCCGGATGCTCCTCGCCGTCGTCGGTGCGGGCGGCGAGGACCATGCCGTCCTGGCCGACGATCTCGGTGAGCCGGGCGCCGAAGTGGAAGCGGACGCCGTGCTCGCGGTGCAGGTCGGCGAAGAGGCCGCCCAGCTCCGGGCCGAGCACTCCGTGCAGCGGGGTCGGCTCCGGTTCGACGACGGTGACCTCGGCGCCGTACTCGCGGGCCGCCGCCGCGATCTCCAGGCCGATCCAGCCGCCGCCGGCGATCACGATGTGGCCGTTGTCCCGGCCGAGGGCGGCCAGGACTCCCTTGAGCCGCTCGGCGTGCGCGAGCCGGCGCAGGTGGTGCACGCCCGCGAGGTCGGTGCCGGGGATGTCCAGCCGGCGCGGCTCGGCGCCGGTGGCCAGGAGCAGCTTGTCGTAGTGGACGAGTGTGCCGTCGTCACCGAAGCGGACCGTCTTCGCGGTGCGGTCGATCGCGTCGACGGTCTGGCCCAGGTGCAGCTCGATGTCGTTCTGCGCGTACCAGGCGGGCTCGTGCACGAAGACGCTCTCGCGCGACTCCTTGCCGAGCAGGTAGCCCTTGGAGAGCGGCGGGCGCTCGTAGGGGTGGTCGCGCTCGTCGCAGATCAGTATCACGCGGCCGGTGAAGCCCTCCGCCCTCAGCGTCTCGGCCGCCTTCGCGCCGGCCAGGCCTCCTCCGACGATGACAAATGTCTGATCCGCGTCGACCACGTGATGCCTCCTCGTAAGCGTGCCGCCACATGCGAGCGTCCCGCACGCAGCGTGATGGGGGAAGGGGGACGTGCCCGATCAGGGCATGCCAGGCCGCGTTCGGGCCCGTTTGGGCGCACCGCGTGCGGATGCGTGCGGCGGGGTGCGCCCTTGCCGGGGGCTCCTGACAGGGACTCCCGACAAGGGCTCTTGTCAGGGTCTCGTCTGCCCCGTCAGGCGGGTGTGAAGCGAGCGGGCCGAGGCGTCGGTGAGGGAGGCGATCTGGTCGACGACGACGCGCTTGCGGGCGCGGTCGTCGGGGGCCCGGTCGAACAGCGCCCGGAACTGGGGGTCGAGGCCGTCCGGAGCGCGGGCGGTGAGCGCCTCGGCGAGCTCGCTGATGACGACACGCTGGTCGGCGCGCAGGCGTTCCTGTTCGGCGCGCTGCATGACGTACCGGTCGGCGACCGCCTTGAGGACCGCGCACTCCAGGCGTGCCTCGTGCGGGACGACGAGTTCGGCGCCGTAACGGGTGAGGCGGCCCGTGCCTCCCCCAGTGCCTGAACGGCCTGGGAGGTACCCCCATCGGATACGCGTGGCGGCCTCGGCGGCCAGGCAGAAACGGCCGATGAGCTGGCTGGTGGCGTCCTTCAGGCCGGCCTGGGCGACCGCCGTGCCGTCGTAGCCGTGCGGCCACCACTCCTGGTCGAGGAGACGGTCGAGGGCGGCGGAGAGTTCGGCCGGGTCGGTGCCGGCCGGAACATAGCGGCCGACGGCGACCCGGAAGATCTCCTGGCGTTCCGGTTCGGCGTGCAGGCAGTCGGGGTCGATGTGCCCCGCGTGCAGGCCGTCCTCCACGTCGTGCACCGAGTAGGCCACGTCGTCCGCCCAGTCCATGACCTGCGCCTCGAAGCAGGTGCGCGTGCCGGGGGCCTCCTTGCGGACCCAGTCGAAGACGGGCCGGTCGTCCTCGTAGACGCCGAACTTGGGGGACGCGGGGTCGGTGGGGTGGGCGCCCCGGGGCCAGGGGTACTTCGTGGCGGCGTCGAGGGTGGCCCGGGTGAGGTTGAGGCCGACGGACCCTTCGTCGGTGAAGCGCTTGGGCTCGATGCGGGTGAGGAGGCGCAGTGACTGGGCGTTGCCCTCGAAGCCGCCGCAGTCCCGCGCGAAGTCGTTCAGGGCCTGTTCGCCGTTGTGGCCGAACGGGGGGTGCCCCAGGTCGTGCGAGAGGCAGGCCGCCTCGACCAGGTCGGGGTCGCAGCCCAGGGCCGCGCCGAGTTCACGGCCCACCTGGGCGCACTCCAGGGAGTGCGTGAGGCGGGTGCGGGGGGTGGCGTCCCATGCCTCGGTGCGCTCTCCCGGTGTGACCACCTGGGTCTTGCCCGCGAGTCTTCTGAGCGCCGAGGAGTGCAGGACGCGTGCGCGGTCTCGTTGGAAGGCGGTGCGGCCGGGGCGTTTGTCGGGTTCGTGCGCCCAACGTTCGGTTGACGGCGGGTCATAGGGCATGTTTCGACAGTAGGCGGCGGTAGTGACAATTGGGTGCCTACTTGTCTGCCGGGTTGCCCCGCGCCCCTTTCAGGCCGCGTTGCTCTTGGCCCCTGATGCGAGTGCCTGGTCGTAACGGTGGAGCAGCAGGTCGGCAATCGCCGGGTGGGTGCCCAGTGGCGCCGACGCGATCCAGGGAGCGGCCTGCGCGCACTCCGTCGCGAAGCGGCCGGGAGCGGTGAAGTAGGACGCCACCGCCACCCTCTCCCGGCCCCGCGCCGCCAGCGCGCGCAGCGCCGTGGGGACCGACGGGGTCGCCGTGGACGCGTACGCGGGGATCACCGGGACGCCCAGGCGGCGCGCCAGGAGGTGGGCGGTGCGGCGGGTGTCGACGGCCGAGTCCGGGTCACGGGAGCCCGCCGCCGCGAGGACCACCGCGCTCGCCCGGCGCTCCGTCTCCGTCATGTCCGTGCGCCAGCCGGCCTCGACCAGACGGGTGTGGAGAGTGTCCACCAGCAGGGGGTGCGGGCCCAGCGGGGCCGCCACCCGCGTGCGGACCCGCGCCTTCGCCGCCATCTCGGGGATGTCCCGCTTGACGTGGTAGCCGCGGGCCAGCAGCAGGGGGACCAGCACGGCGTCCGTCGTGTCGTGGGCGTCGAGGTCGGCGAGCGTGTCCGTCAGCAGGGGCTCGTTGAGCTCGATGTGGCCGAGGTGCACCGGCACGCCGGGGCGCTGCTCGCGGACGCGGTCCAGGAGTGTGCGGACGGTGCTCAGGGCGCGCGGGTCGCGGCTGCCGTGGGCGACGACGACCAGTGCGGGCGGGCCGGGACGCCGACGGCCGTCGAGGTGGACGAGGCTTGGCTGGCTCATGCACCGATCCTGACGGACCGAGGTTGCACCCCCGTTGCCTGACCGTCACGAGTTCTTTCCGGGCGTTCACCGCGTGCGGGGCGACGATGTGAGATGCCGCTCGAACGCGGGAGCGAACCGGATCGCCGTCCGCTGCGTCTTCCCAGGCCGAAGGGGCTGTCGACCCGGGGGGACACCGTATGAACATCCGTCGACCGCGGCTGCCGCGCACCCGTGCGGGGCGGCGCCGGCTGGCGCAGGCCGTGATGGCGGGGTGTGTGCTGGCGCTGCTGCCGGCGACCTGGCTGTACGTGTCCACGGCCGACCGGCTCGGTACGACGGCCGACGCGCCGCGCGCGGAGGTCGCCGTCGTGTTCGGCGCGGGCCTGTGGGACGGCGAGCCGTCGCCGTATCTCGCGCACCGGCTGGACGCGGCGGCCACGCTGTACCGGGAGGGCCGTATCAAGGTCGTGCTCGTGACGGGTGACAACAGCCGCAAGGACTACGACGAGCCCGACGCGATGCGCGCGTACCTGACGAAGCACGGGGTGCCCGACGCGCGGATCGTCAGCGACTACGCCGGTTTCGACACCTGGGACTCCTGCGTCCGCGCCAAGAAGATCTTCGGGGTCGACCGGGCCGTACTGATCAGCCAGGGGTTCCACATCCGGCGTGCCGTCGCCCTGTGCGAGGCGGCGGGGGTGGACTCGTACGGGGTCGGGGTCGATGCCAAACATGACGTGACCTGGTACTACGGGGGCGCCCGGGAGGTCTTCGCGGCCGGCAAGGCGGCCCTGGACGCGGTGTTCGAGCCGGACCCCCGGTTCCTCGGGCCGAAGGAACCCGGGGTGACGAGGGCGCTGGCCGACGGCCGGTAGCGAACGGGGCGGGCGCCTCACGGCGGGTCCGGGCCGGCCGGGAGGGCACCACCACACCGCCGTAACAGGAGATCGCACGGCGCGTAACACGGCCGACGCACGCTGAGGCGTATGCGGACCACCTCGACACCCACCCACTGCCCGTACTGCGCCCTGCAGTGCGGGATGGCCCTGTCGCCCCTGCCCACGGGTGGTGTCGAGGTGGTCGAGCGCGCGGACTTCCCGGTGAACCGGGGCGCGCTGTGCGGCAAGGGCCGTACGGCGCCGGAGGTGCTCTCCTCCCGAGTGCGGCTGACCTCCCCGTTGGTGCGGTCCGGCGACTCGCTCGTGCCGGCCACCTGGGACGAGGCGCTCGACCGGATCGCCGGGGAGCTGGCGCGGGTGCGCGCGGAGCACGGCGCCGACGCGCTCGGCGTGTTCGGCGGGGGCGGGCTGACGAACGAGAAGGCGTACACGCTCGGCAAGTTCGCGCGGGTCGTGCTCGGCACCTCGCAGATCGACTACAACGGGCGTTTCTGCATGTCGTCCGCGGCGGCGGCCGGCATCAAGGCGTTCGGGCTCGACCGGGGGCTGCCCTTCCCGCTGGAGGACATCCCGAAGACGGGGTGCGTGATCCTGGTCGGGTCCAACCTCGCGGAGACCATGCCTCCCTCGCTTCGGTTCTTCAACGAACTGCGCGAGAACGGCGGCACGTTGATCGTGATCGACCCGCGCCGGACCAAGACCGCCGAGCAGGCCGACCTGCATCTCGCGCCCCGGCCGGGGACGGATCTCGCCCTCGCCCTCGGCCTGTTGCACCTGATCGTCGCCGAGGGGCGGGTCGACGAGGAGTACGTGCGGGAGCGGACCGTCGGCTGGGAGGACGCACGGGCGGCGGCCATGGCGCACTGGCCGGAGTACGTGGAGCGGATCACGGGGGTGTCCGTTCCTGAACTCCGGGAAACAGTGCGGCTGTTCTGCGAGCCCGAGGCCGCGATGGTGCTCACCGCGCGCGGGCCCGAGCAGCAGTCCAAGGGGACCGACACGGTCGGCGCGTGGATCAACCTGTGCCTGGCGACGGGCCGGGCGGGGCGCCCGCTCAGCGGCTACGGCTGCCTGACCGGGCAGGGCAACGGGCAGGGCGGGCGCGAGCACGGCCAGAAGGCCGACCAGCTGCCCGGCTACCGCAAGCTGGACGACCCGGCGGCCCGGGCGCACGTGGCCGAGGTGTGGGGCATCGACCCCGACTCCCTGCCCGGGCCGGGGCGCAGCGCCTACGAGCTGCTGGACGCGCTGGGTACGGACATCCGCTCGCTGCTGCTGATGGGGTCGAACCCGGTGGTGTCGGCGCCGCGCGCGGCGCACGTCGAGGAGCGCATCAAGTCCCTCGACTTCCTCGCCGTGTGCGACGTCGTCCTGTCGGAGACGGCCGCCCTCGCGGACGTCGTCCTGCCGGTCACCCAGTGGGCGGAGGAGACGGGGACGACGACCAACCTGGAGGGGCGGGTGCTGCTGCGACGCCAGGCGATCACCGCTCCGGAAGGCGTGCGCAGCGACCTGGAGGTGCTGCACGAGCTGGCGGCACGACTGGGCGTCGAGAAGGGCTTCCCGACCGAGCCCGAGGAGGTCTTCGAGGAGCTCCGGCGGGCCAGCGCGGGCGGCATCGCGGACTACTCCGGGATCAGCTACGAGCGGCTGGCGCAGGGAGCGGGCGAAGGGGTGTTCTGGCCCTGCCCGGCGGAGGACGTGCGGAACGGGGAGGACGGGGACGAGGCCGAGGAGAAGCCGTCCGGCACGCCCCGGCTCTTCCTCGACCGGTTCGCCACGCCGGACGGCCGGGCCCGGTTCGTGCCGGTCTCGCACCGGCCGGCCGCCGAGGAGCCGGACGACGACTACCCCGTACTGCTCACCACCGGACGGGTCGTGGCGCAGTACCAGTCCGGCGCCCAGACCCGGCGCGTGGACGAGCTGAACGCCGCCGCGCCCGGCCCGTTCGTCGAGCTGCACCCCCGGCTGGCGGCGCGGCTCGGGGCGGCCGAGGGCGACCCGCTGGCGGTCGTGTCCCGCCGGGGGCGGGCCGTCGCACCCGCCCGCATCACCACCGGAATCCGCCCGGACACGGTCTTCATGCCGTTCCACTGGCCGGGCGAGGGCCGCGCCAACACCCTCACCAACCCGGCCCTCGACCCGACCTCACGCATGCCGGAGTTCAAGGTGTGCGCGGTACGGGTGGAGAAGGCGGCGCTCCAGGACCGCTCCAGGACCGCTCCAGGCCCCCTCCAGGCCCTCTAGGACGCCTCGCGAGGCCAGGCGCAGGGCCAGGCCGTCCAGGACGACCTCCAGGCCGTAGGTGAACTTGCCCTCGCGGAGCGCCACCGGGTCCGTCGCCTCGGCAGCGCTCGCGGCGTACTCGCCCGCGAGGTGGTCGTAGGGGGCGGCGGCCTGCTGGGCGGCGGGCATCAGACGGGCGATGAAGTCGGCCTCGGTCTCGCCGGAGCGGGCGACCGTGGTGAGCCAGGCCGCCTCGGTGGTGCTCACGCCGATGACGTAACTGAGCAGCGGCTCGATCGCGCGGCCCGGCTCCTCGAAGCCGGCGGCCGTGAACAGGGCGGCCAGGCTCTCGGAGAAGGCCATCAGGTTGGCGCCGAGGTAGGCGAGGCCGGCCTGACCGAGGACCGAGGGCAGCCAGGGGTGCCGTAGCGCCGTCGTACGGAACGAGCCCGCCGCCTCGGTGACGGCGGCGCGCCAGTCGGGGCCGTCGGCGGGCGGGACGTGGATCTCGGCGGCGACCTCGTCCACGGCCAGCTCCATCAGCTCGTCCTTGGTGGCGACGTGCCGGTAGAGGGAGGTCGCGCCGGCGTTCAGGCGCGCGCCCAGCTTGCGCATGCTCAGCGCCTCGATGCCCTCGGCGTCCAGCATCGTGACCGCCTCGCGGACGATCGCGTCCCGGCTGAGCGCGGGCTGGTCGGGCTCGCGCTTCTGCCGGGTCCAGACGGACGGGACGGGCGGCAGGTCCTCACCCAGTACCTGCAGTTCGTCCTCGGCTACTCCCCCGTCAAGGCGGGCCTCGCCTTCCTGCCGCTCGCCCTCGCCGCGCTGATCGGCAACGGCATGGGCGTGAAGGTGGCGGCGAAGATCGGCAACCGGTTCGTCGTCCTCTCCGGCATGCTCGTGATGGCCGCCTGCTTCGCCCTGCTGACGACGGTCGACGCCGACTCGGGCTTCACCGTCCCGGCGATCGCCCTCGGGCTGCTCGGCCTCGGCGCGGGGCTCGCGATGCCGGCCGCCGTCGGCGCGCTGATGGGCACCATCCCCGCGGACAAGGCGGGCGTCGGCTCGGCCCTCAACGACACGATCCAGCAGGCCGGCACGGCTCTCGGCATCGCGATCCTCGGCTCCCTGCTGACCAGCGGCTACGCCGCCGAGATGCCGGCCGACGCCCCCGAGGCGGCCCGGCAGTCCATCGGCGGGGCGCTGGCGGTGGCCGGCGAGGACCAGGGCCTGGCCCGGGCGGCCCGCGAGGCCTTCACCGCCTCGATGACGACGACCTTCACGGTCAGCGCGATCGGCGTCCTGGCGGCGGCGATCCTGGCCACCCTGGTCATGCGGGACCGCAAGCCGGAACAGCCGATAACCGAGGCCCGGGTGGAGGAGCGGGAGCTGGTCACCTCCTGACCGACTCGACTCCGTACGGCGAAGGCCGGCACCCCGCGGGGTGCCGGCCTTCGGCGTGGTCAGTGACGTACGCCCCTGCCGGGCCGGCCGTCAGCGGGCGGCCGCCCAGCCCGGGACCGTGGGCAGCACCTTCTGCGCGATGCGCAGCAGTGCCGCGTCGTCCGGCCGCACGCTGTCCTGGCGCCAGATGGCGAGTTCGTAGGAACCGCCGCCGTCCTTGCTGTCCGGGGCGACGACCAGGGTGCGGGCGATGCCGCCGGGCCCGGTTTCGGACTTGCCGCCGCCGAGGTTGAACTGGATGGAGAACGTCTGGCCCGAGTAGAGCACCGCGGGGTGGCCCAGGATCGTCTTCTTCTCCGCCTCGTTCAGCAGGTCCTCCATCCCGGCGATCGGGAGGTCGTCGTAGGACCGCGAGAGCTTCACGGTGTAGGTGTCCAGCTGGACGGTCCCCTCAGGCGTCGGAATCTCGGTGCCGCCCGCCATCTCGACCGAGCCGTCACTGCCGTAGGCCGTCAGCGCGTGCTCCTGCGGCGTACCGGCGAGCGTCGGCAGGTCCGCACGGTTCAGCGCCGTGCACAACTGCGTCCCGGAGATGCGGTGCGCCGCCCTCGCGGCCTTGTCGGCCTTCTCATCCTTGTCGTCGACCGAACAGGTCGCCGGCTTGTCGGCGGCCTTGGCATCGTTCTTCTGGATCACGAACAGCCCGCCCCCGAGCGCCCCGACCACGACCAGCGCCGCGATGGCCTGAGCCCACGCGTTCGGGCCCTTCTCGGGCGCGCCAACTTCCTCGACCATGTCCCCCATGTCCCCTGTTACTCCCGGTACCCCCTGCTCGCGCCGGATGCGCGCTGGGGGAGCGTAACGGGTGATCCAGCCACGGGGAAGCAAGTTTCCTCACCAGTAGGTAACGTCCAGCACCCGCGCGCAGTGCGGGTCCCCGCCGTCCGCCGCCATCCGCTCCCCCTCCCCTTCGAGCAGCGAGGGCAGCGCCGCGATCAGCGCGGTGAGCGCCCCGGTCGTCCGGACGTCGGCGGCGGTGACACCGGGGAGTGGAACGCGCCGGCGCTCCGGGGCAGAAGCGGGGCGGGACCATCGGCAGGGCATCACGGACCAGGGCACCGTGGGGATCGTCCACGTCCACTCTGCGCCGGCGATGTGCCGCGTCCTCGTCAGTCCTCTGTACGCCCGCCGGTGTACGCCCGCCGGCGGGCCCGCTCCTGGCGGGCGTTGGAACGGCGCCCGGAAGTACTGGAGACGCCGCAGGCCCCGGGCGCCGAAGCGCATGGCTTCTCAGTGTTTCGGTAGCGCCTGCTCAGCCCAGATCACCTTGCCCTGGGGGGTGTACCGGGTTCCCCAGCGCTCGGTCAACTGCGACACCAGGAACAGGCCCCGGCCACCTTCGTCGGTCGTCGCGGCATACCGCAAGTGGGGCGAGGTACTGCTGCCGTCAGCCACCTCGCAGATCAGCGTGCGGTCGTGGATCAGCCTCATGTGGATCGGCTCGCAACCGTAGCGGACAGCGTTGGTGACGAGTTCGCTCAGCACCAGTTCCATGCTGAAGCCCAGTTCCGACAGCCCCCACTCGTCGAGCTTGCCGGTCGCCGCGGCGCGTACCCCGGCGACGGCAGCCGGATCGGGCGGCACGTCCCACTCGGCGATCCGATCCGACGGCAGCGCATGGGTACGGGCGATGAGCAGAGCCACGTCATCCGTGGGGCGTTCGGGCAACAGCGATCCCAGCACGGCCTGGCAGCTCTCCTCCGGCGCGCGCTCAGGTTGACCCGCCAGGGCTTTGCGCAGGAGTTCCATTCCTTCGTCGAGGTCGCGGGTCCGGTCCTCGATGAGACCGTCGGTGTAGAGGACGAGCTGGGAGCCTTCGGCGATGTCCAGCTCAGCGGCCTGGAAGGGCATGCCGCCGAGACCCAGAGGTGGACCCGGCGGCAGGTCGAGGAAGGTGACGTTTCCGTCAGGATCGACCAGCGCAGGAGCCAGGTGCCCCGCGCGTGCCATGGTGCAGCGGCGCGTCGTGGGGTCGTAGATCGCGTACAGGCAGGTGGCGCCCACGACGGCAGCGGGGCTGTCCGTGCACGCCTCGTCCTGGTCGATGCGCCCGACCAGGTCGTCCAGATGACTCAGCAGTTCACCGGGGGGCAGATCGAGCGTGGAGAAGTTGTGCACCGCGGTCCGCAGCCGCCCCATGGTCGCAGCGGCGTGCAGGCCGTGGCCGACCACGTCACCGACGACCAGCGCCACGCGGCTGCCTGGCAGGGGAATCACATCGAACCAGTCCCCGCTCACGCCCGACTGGGCCGGGAGGTAGCGGTAGGCGACATCGAGGGCGCTTTGCTCGGGCAGGCCTCGCGGCAGCAGGCTGCGCTGGAGGGTGACCGCCAGGGCGTGCTCGCGCGTGTACCGGCGGGCGTTGTCGATGCTGACCGCGGCACGAGCCACCAGTTCCTCCGCCAGTGAGAGCTCCTCCTGGTCGAAGGGGTCGTGCTCCTCGGAGCGCCAGAAGTTGACCGTGCCCAGCACGACACCGCGGGCCTGGATCGGAGCCGCTATGAGCGAATGGATGCCGTAGTCCACTATCTGTTCGGTGCGTTCCGGGTCCTGCAGATGCCAGCCCGTTGCGGTGGACAGGTCGGCCACCAGTTCCGAGCGGCCGGTGCCGTAGCCGCGCGCTTGGGGCGTGGAGGGCAGAAAGTCGATCAGCCGGCCCTTCTCGTAGAGCGGCTGGTCGTCGCGGATACCGCATACGGCGACACGTCTCATCCCCTTTGCCGTGGTCGACGGTTCCTCGCCGTGCAAGACGGCGTCGGCCAGGTCCACGGTGACGAAGTCGGCGAAACGGGGGACGGCGATCCGGGCGAGTTCGTCGGCCGTTTCGATGACGTCCAGGGTGGTGCCGATGCCCAGTCCGGCGTCGTAGAGCAGCTTCAGCCGCTCACCTGTGATCTCGGCCCTGCCCGACACAGCCCGCAGCTCCGTGGAATCGCGCAGCGTCACAACGGTGCCCCTGGGGCCTCCGCCGCAATCCGTGAGCCTCTGGTTGACCACCAGCAGCCGCGGTCCGGCCAAGTGCACCTCGTCATTGGCCTCGCGGCCGGAGCTGAGCAACGACATGATTTCAGGTTCGAGGGTCGGCATCCGGGACACATGCTGCCCCTCTGCCTCCGGGGGCAGCTCCAGGAGTCGTCTGGCCTCGTCGTTCGCCAGCAGCAGTCGCCCCTCGTCATTGACAATGAGCACGCCTTCGCGCACGGAGTGCAGCACTGCGTCGTGGTGCTCGTACATGCTGGTCATCTCGTTCGGGGCCAGGCTGTGAGTCTGCCGTCGCAGCCGCCTGCTCACCAGCACCGTGGCGGCGGTAGCCGCTCCGAGTGCGCCCGCCCCGGCGGTCAGGATGATCGGTATCTGCCGCTCCACCAGACTGGTCACGTTCTTGACTTTCAGCCCGGCGGAGACGAGGGCCACCACTTGGCCCCGGGTGTTCCGGATGGGCACGGTCGCCTGGACTTCCTGGCCGAGGGGGCCGTGCACGCTTTCGGTATAGACCTTTCCCGCCAGCGACGGCTCGATCTTTCCTACGAACCGCTTCCCGATCCGGTCCGGCAGGGGATGGGTGTAGCGGATCCCTTTCGTGTCCATCACCACGACGAAGTCGACGCCCGCGGACTTGCGTCCGGCCTCGGTCAGCGGCTGCAGGACTTTCGAGGGATCGGGGGCTTGCAGTGCGGACAGCACGCCTGGGGAATGCGCGAAAGTCTGCGCGACGGCTATGGATCTCCGTTTGGCCTCGGCATTGGTGTGCCGCTGTGACTGCAGGACAAGGGCGAAGACGGCGAATGCCACGAGCAGCACCACCAGTGTCACCTGCATGAGGAACATCTGCCCCGCGACGCTTCGCGTGTTCTTCCGCACCAGTGACCATAGCCGTGATATGTGCCGAACTCGGGCAAAACGGTCTTCCATCCGGCCTTTCTAGCACTGCTCACCCCGCTTAGTCACGGGCCTGCCTTCGAGCCATCCGTGCCCGCCGACGATCGATCGCCTCTGCCGCCACAACAGTCACTGAAGCTGTGCGACGTCCCAGCAGTACCAACAACCCCACAGGCATCGTGCCCGAGGCCTCTGCGAGGCTCCGAGCCGGCCGGCTCGGAGACGGGGCGCTCGAGGAGACGGCAAGCGCGCACAACAGCCTCGCCCGCGCCCGCGAGGCTGCGGCAGCTGTACGGCAACCGGATTCCGCGATCCCGGCAACCGCCCCCGACCGTCGACCTCCCTCAGACACCCCGAGCAGCCGCTACGACCGTCGCCGACCGATCTCTGCAGAGCAGGGCGGTGCCCCCGCCCCCTCGCCTCGCCACGCCTCGCCACGCCACGGCCGCCCCGGTCCCGAGAGCGAGGCGGCCCCGTCACACCGCGCGGCGAGCCGCGTCGGTTCACGTCGACCGCGCTCCCAGCCACCGCCGCCACCGCCACCGCGTTGCACTCCGTGCCACCGTTGCCGTCGAGGTCCTTGCTCGTGCCCGAGGACGACCAGGAAGTCGTCCTGATCACGGCGGAACGGCTCACCTTCCGCGCGGCCCTCCACAGGCTCGCGGCACGGTTGGCCCGGGCCGACGAAACGGCGCCGTGACTATCCCGCGGCCAGGGGCGTGGAGTTGAGTTCGCGGATCAGCTGCGGGGTGAGCAGTTCGCCGGCGCGGTCGGCGAGGACGGCCATTTCGTAGCCGACCAGGCCGACGTCGCATCCCTCGGCGGCGAGGACGCCGAGGCAGCTGCCGTCGCGGATGCGACCGACCATGAGGAAGCCCCCGAGCATTTCGATCATGACGAGCTTCATCCCGCGGAAGCCGTGTGCCGTCGCCGCGTTCTGGGCGAGGCTGGTGATGCCGGAGACGACGGCGGCCAGGTGGTCGGCGCGATCTCGGCCGAGGCTGTCCGAGGCGGCCATGAGCAGGCCGTCGGTGGAGACGGCGACAGCGTCGGTGACGCCGTCGGTGGTGCGTGCGAACTCCGAGATGAGCCAGCCGAAACTCTGGACGGCGGTGGTCACGATGAGACTCCTTGTGTGCTTCGGGCCTCGGCACGGGCGACACCTGCTCGGAAGCCGTTGAGCAGGGAGGAGACAGCGGGCCTGGCGGGCGGGGGTGTGGCGGAGAGGTGGTCCTGCGCGGGGGCGAGGAGGCGCCCCGGAAGGACAAGGAGCGCGGACAGGCCGCCACCGGCGGTGTCGAAGAGGTGGACCTGCGCGCCCTCACCGAGGCGGTGCGCGAGCCGGCCGACGACGAGGAGGCCGAGGAACCGGGTGGGCGCGGCGAGGAAGGCCTCCTCGCCGGAGTCGGAGAGGCGGGCACCCGCCCGTTCCTTGTCGGCTTCGGACATGCCGATGCCGTGGTCGACGACAGCGAAGCTGTACGTGTCGTCGTCGGTGTCGTACCAGCCGTGCACCTCGACCGGTTCGGTCGGGGGCGAGAAGGTCAGCCCGTTCTCGATGAGTTCGGCGAGGAGGTGGGCGACATCGGCGACGGCGTGTCCGCGTACCCGCACCGGCTCCACGGTCGCGATCAGCACCCGCCGGTACTGCTCCACTTCGGCGACGGCGGACTGGACGACTTCCAGGCCGCCGGCGGCTGCTGCCGTGGGCCGCGGCGGATTCTGTCCGGCCAGGACCAGAAGGCTTTCGGCGTTGCGCCGCATACGGGTGGCGAGGTGGTCGAGCTCGAAGAGCTCGGCGAGGGCGTCCGGGTCCAGTTCCTGCCGTTCCAGGCGGGTGATGAGGTTGAGCTGACGCCGCACGAGGTTCTGGTTGCGGCGGCCGAGATTGGCGAGCGATTCGGTGGTGTTGCGGCGCAGGCCGGCCTGCTGGGCGGCCAGATGGAGGGCGGTGTGTTCCACCTGGTGCAGGGACGCCGCGACCTCGGCGATCTCCGCCGCCCCGCCCAGCAGCTGTGTCTCGGCGTGGTCCGGGGCCTGATCCGGGAGGAACTCCCCGTGGTCCTGCGGCAACTGCTGGATGCGGGCGACGGTCGCGGGCAGCCGGTGCCGCGCCACGTCGTGGGCGGCCTCGGCGAGCGCGCCGAGCGGGCGGGTGAGGGAACGCGAGGCGAACGCGGCGAGGCCCGCGACGAGAGCGGCCATGAGCGTTCCCGCGACGAGATAGGCGGCGAGCCCCAACTCGGCGTCGCGGCTGAGCCGGTCGGCCCGGTCCCGTACGTCGTCGCCGACGGACTGCTGGACGGCGTACAGATCGTCGACGAGTACGGTCATCGCGTCCCACCAGGCGTCGGCGGCGGCGCGCAGCGTGGAGCCGTCGGCGGCGTCTTCCGCTTGATTCTCGTAGGCGGTGGCGCGTTCGGCGTCCTGGGTGCCGAAGGCGTTTTTCAGGGCGGCGCGCTGGGACGCGGTGGCGACCTGCCGGAAGCGGGCGAGGGCGGCGACGCGCGTGGCGCGCACCTCGGTGAAGGCGAGGTACTCGCGGCCGTGGAAGGCGCCCTCGGCGAACACGCCGTTGAGAAGCCCGCGTTCGAGAGCGACGGACTCCTTGGCCGCGGCCAGTTCCTGCAACGCCGCGAGCCCGTCGCGCAGTTGACGGTCGGCGCGCGTCGCGGTCTCCGCCACCGGATCGACGGCGTTGAGAGCGTCGACGGCGGCGGTGTAGAAGGTGAGGGTGGCGGTCCGGTCGGCGGTGTCCGTGCCGGCGGTTCCCCTGTCGGCAGCTGCGCGGATGGCAGCGAGGCGTCGCAAGTTCCGTTGGACGACTTCCTCGACGGCGGGTTCGGGGCGCACTGCGCGCAGCGCGGTGTCAACGCGCTTGCGGGTAGCGGCGAGCGGTGTGCGGAAGCTCTCCTCACCGCCCAACAGGCCGTTGGTCAGGCCGCGTTCGCGTTGCAGCTGATGTACCAGCGCCTGGACGCGCAGGCTGAGGCCGACCTCGGCACGGGTCGTCCGGGCGTCGCCGAGGGCCTCCGCACGGCCGTACACGGCCAGACCGGCCACCGCCAGCAGCAAGCAGATCGGGACCGTGATGACCACCGCCACCCGGCCTCTGATGCTGCGCCAGCCAGGTATCGGCCGCCGGCCGGGCATCGGCCGGCCGACGGGAGCCGTTCGGCCACCGCGGGGCCCTGAACCGCCCTTGCCCAGACCGCCCTTGCCCAGACCGCCCCTGCCGATGATTGCGCCGAGCCTGCCGAGCACCGGCCGAAATGGCGTCCACACCCTCATGTCACGAAGCTAGTCCGACCGCCGTGGCGGCCGGTTTCCGACCTGTTAGACCCCGTGGGGACTTCAGTTGCGCCACCCTCACACCGCGGGCCGGGAGACTGTGACCTCGCGCCCCGGGGTCAAGCGTGGGCCCTGCTCGCGTCGGCCAGGGCCGGCCTCACGATCACGAGGACGGACGACACCGCGCAGACGGTCCTCTGCCGACGGCTCCATCCGTCCCAACCCCGTTGCCCCTTGCCACCGATGGCTACGTCGATCATGCCGACGAGGAGGACGGTGAGGCCGGTCACGCGACGACGTACACCGCCCCGCGTGACCGGCGCTCTGCCGCTACTTGAGCTCGGCGTCGGTGTAGTAGCCGCCCGCGACCAGAACGTACTCGTAGTTGCTCTTGTCGACGGTGGTCGGCTGCAGCAAGTAGGCGGGCACGGCCTTGACGCCGTTGTTGTAGGACCTTCTGTTGTTTATCTTCGGCGTCTTGCCGGTGAGTATGTCGTCGGCCATTTCCGCGGCGACCCCGGCGAGCAGGCGGAGGTCCTTGTAGACGGTCTGCGACTGCTCACCCGCGATGATCGACTTCACCGAGGCCAGTTCGGCGTCCTGACCGGTGATGATCGGGAGGGGCTTGCCGCCGGCGCCGTAGCCGTACGACTTCAGCGCGTTCAGGACGCCCATGGAGATGCCGTCGTACGGCGACAGGACCGCGTCGACCGTCTTGCTTCCGTACGACCTGGCGAGGAGTCCCTCCATGCGCTTCTGCGCGGTGGGGCCGTCCCAGCGCAGGGTGGTGACCTCCTTGAGCGCGGTCTGACCGGACCGGACGACCAACTGCTTGCTGTCCACGTACGGCTGAAGAAGGTGCATCGCGCCGTCGAAGAAGTACTTGGTGTTGTTGTCGTCGGGGGAGCCGGCGAACAGCTCGATGTTGAACGGGCCCTTGCCTTTCTCCAGGCCGAGCTTGTCGATGATGTAGAGCGCCTGGAACCGGCCGACCTGCTCGTTGTCGAAAGAGACGTAGTAGTCGACGTTCTGGGTGCCGAGGATGAGACGGTCGTAGGAGATCACCGGGATGTGCGCGTCGGCGGCCTGCTGGAGCACACCGTTCAGCGACTTGTTGTCGATGGCCGCGATGATCAGTGCGTCGACGCCCTGCTTGATCAGGTCCGCGATCTGTGAGACCTGGGTCTTCGGGTCGTCGTTGCCGTAGACCAGCTTGGTCTGGTATCCGTCGGCCTTCAGGTCATTGACGACGCTCTTTCCGTCGGTGAGCCAGCGCTCGGAGGCCTGGGTCGGCATGGCGATGCCGATGGTGCCGCTGCCGCCCTTGGAGCCGCCCACGGTGCTCTCGCCGCAGGCGGACAAGGTGAGGGCCAGGGAGGCGGCCCCGGCGATGGCGGCGAGGGCGGCTCTTCGGTTGAGCATGGTGATCGTTCCTCGTTCTTCTCGTCGTTGAGAGGGTGGCGGCATATATCGGATGTCGGCGGGGAAGCGATGGAGCAGGCCGGCCGGCCTGCGCGCCGGTCGGGATTCGAGCCGGCCGGTGCCGTACCCGCTTCCGGGCGGTGACCGGGGTCGGGCTCAGGTCCTGTGGAGGGGTGCCGTACGGGTGGATCCCGGGCGCCCTGGACGGACCGGACCTCAGGTGGAACGGTGCGCCGCGGCGGATCCGCTCGGTGATCGCGTGGATCCGCTTCCGCAGGTGGCCGCCGACGTCGTCGGGGACGTGGTGCGCACGTTCAGGAACGTTGAACAGGCGGTGGGTCACGCTCAAATGACCGAGGGTCGGATGGCTCGGCACGTCGCTCGCATCGGTGCTCAGGCGCCTCGGTGCCCCGCAGCTCGCCGATCAGTGCGTCGGTGCGGCCCTGCACCCGGGTCTGGCCGGCTCCCGTGATCCCCGCGCCGGTGAACACCTGTACATACGTCAGGCCGCGCCACCGCGTTCCTGTCACGTATGTGCCGATTCCGGTGGTGCGCAGGGCGCTTGCCTTTCAGCCGTTCGAAATACCGTCACGTGGTCGGAATGTTGGCGTGAGATTAGGAGGGGGTGTGCAGGGTGTCAACGGGGCGAACAGAAACGATTCCAGAAAGTGTTCGAGACCGCTTGCCGGAAGGCGGTACACGTGGCCGTTTCGCTTTCCTTGTCATTCGTCCCTTTTCGCGGCCGTTCGGGCGAGATCAGGAGCCGGATGCATCCCATGGGCGGGCCGCCCGTGAACGCGGTGGAGAGCCCGTGCAAGAAGTGGTGCGCGGTCGGCGCCGGCAGGTCTCCGCCTGGCCACCGGCGAAGCCCGACCGTCGGGTTGGGTCCCGGACACGATTCCGGGCCGCCCCCCGGACAGAGCGGGGATGCAACCATTCCCTGTGGAGCTGGAGCCCCCGGAAGCCGACCGCGCGCTCAGGACCACAGCCGCAGGCACTGACAACGCCGCTGCCGCGGCTCGCCGCCGGCGAGGCCGCAGGGCAGGGCACGGCTCGGGCGGACATGCCACGGCCGCCCCGGTGCCAAAGACCGAGGCGGCCGTTTCACGTGCCCAAGGACGAACTCAGTTCACGTTGACCGCGCTCCACGCCGCCGCCACCGCGTTGTACTCCGTGCTGCCGTTGCCGTAGAGGTCCTTCGCGGCGTTGAGGGTCGCCGTCCTCGCTCCCGCGTATTTCGTCGAGGACGTCATGTAGACGGTCAACGCGCGGTACCAGATCGCGCCCAGCTTGTCGCGGCCGATGCCGGTGACCGTGGAGCCGTTGTACGTCGGGGAGTTGTACGTCACGCCGTTGACGGTCTTCGTGCCGCTGCCCTCCGCGAGGAGGTAGGCGAAGTGGTTGGCTACGCCCGAGGAGTAGTGGACGTCGAGGTTGCCGACCGAACTGCTCCAGTAGTCGGCGGAGTTGCCGTCCTTGCTCGGCTTGTCCATGTAGCGCAGGGCGTCCCGGCCGAAGCCGGAGCGGACGATCTTCTCGCCGATCAGGTAGTCGCCGGTGTCCTGCGCGTTCCCCGCGTAGAACTCGACCAACGAGCCGAAGATGTCGGACGTCGCCTCGTTCAGGCCGCCCGACTCGCCCGAATAGGTCAGCGCCGCCGTCTTCGACGTCACGCCGTGGGACATCTCGTGGCCGGCCACGTCCAGGGCGACCAGCGGGCCGAGCTGGGTGCCGTCTCCGTCGCCGTAGGTCATGCAGAAGCAGCTGTCGTCCCAGAAGGCGTTGTTGTAGCTGTTGCCGTAGTGGACGCGGTTGTAGGAGCCCTTGCCGTCGTTGCCGATGCCGTTGCGGCCGTGGACGTTCTTGTAGTAGTCCCAGGTCACGTCGGTGCCGTACTGGGCGTCGACGGCGGCCGTGGAGCGGTCCGTCGCGGCGCCGGTGCCCCAGTGGTTGTCGGTGTCCGTGAAGAGGGTCGCGGGGGCGCGGCTGATGCAGATGCCGAAGATGCACAGGTCGGTCTTGTTGGCCGCGTCACCGGTGTAGGTGTTGCCGCGCGTCGGGTCCTTGAGCTGGTACGTCGATCCCGAGAGGGTCGTCTCCAGCGGGACCGTGCCGCCGTACAGGGACTTGCCGTCCCCGGTGGCCGTCTCGATGGTGTCCCAGGCGTCGATCTGCGCGCCGGTGCGGGCGTCGGTCAGCACCGCGCGGGCGACCGGGTTGCCGAGCGGGTCCAGGGCGACGACGTTCGTCCGCCAGGCCAGCCTCGGGGCGCCGTGCAGGGCGTCGACGACCAGCTGCGGCTTGGCCTTGACCTGCTTCAGCGTCTCACCGAGGTTGGCCGCGCGCAGGGCGTTGACGGCCACGTCGGCGGCCTTCGGGGCGGAGAGGGCGGGGGTGATGCTCGCCAGTGAGATCGTCGTCCGTGTCGCCCGGTTCGCGCTGCGGTACGTGCCGTCGGGGGCGAGGTGGACGACGAAGTCGCCGCCCAGGACGGGGAGTTGGCGGTAGGTGCGGTCGTAGCGGACGTGCTGGGTGCCGTCCTTGTCGACGACCACGTCACGGACGGAGGTGCCCTGCACGGAGGTGAGGCCCAGGGCCGCCGCGTGGTCGGCGAGGGCCGCCGCCGCGTTGTCCAGGGCGGTGGCCCGGGTCGGTCTGTCGGCCGCGTCGGCGACCGGGGAGAGTACGGCGGCCAGGAGCGTGGCCGTGGTGGCGGCGATGCCGGCGGTGGCGAGACGGGAACCTCGGACGTGCTGCCGTATCCGACTCATCAGTGTCTTCGGTCTCCTCGGGAAGGCGCCGTGGGGGGCGCGTGTGGGGGTGGCATGTGGAGGTGGCGCTGACGTCGTCCTGGCATTTAAGAGGCCATGACATGTCATGTCCATAGCGCCTACGCGAGGGACCGGTGTGGGGGCGGTGAGGGGAGAGAATCGTTTCCGTGACCGCCCCCGAACTCCCCTTCTTCGTCTACGGCACCCTCCGCCCCGGCGAGGTCAACCACGACCTCTTCCTGCACGGCCGCACCCTCCGCGAGGAGCCGGCCCGGCTGGCGGGCGCGGTGCTGTACGACGGGCCCGGTCATCCCTACGCGGTCGAGGAGCCGGGCCGTCACGAGCTCCCCGGTGCGACCGTCGTCGGGGAGCTCGTGACGGCCCTCCCGGCGGCGTACGCGCGGCTGCTCGCCGACCTCGACCGGCTGGAGGAGTACCGGCCGGGCGACCCGCGCAACCTCTACGAGCGCGTGGAGCGGACGGTGCTCCGCGCGGACGGCTCGCCTCCCGTGCGCGCCTGGGTGTACGTCGCCGCACCCGCCGTCGCCGCCCGGCTGAGGGGTCGGGGGAAGCTGATCGAGGGCGGGGACTGGCTCGCGCGGCGGTGACCGGTCACCCGTTCACACCCCCTGCGGGCGCTTTTCCGCACCCTGCCGCCCTCACGGCGATGACCTGCTGGAACGCGTGCGGGGGCGGCCCCCTCGGATCGGCATCTGACACCCATTCATCCCATTCCTGACGCACCCTCAGGAAGCGCGCTCGCCGTGCTGCGACTTACCTCGGAAAGGCAGGGAATCTCGAACGGCTCGTAAGGAGCACCCATGCGACGCACCCCCCGGCTGCTGACCGGTACCGCGCTCGCCGTCACCGCCGCGGCCGGGTTCGCCGTACCCGCCCACGCGGCCGGTACCCGGGCCGGGAGCCTGGAGGTGTACCCCTCCGCCGCGGCGCCGGGCGGGCAGGTGTCGGTGAACACGGCGGCATGCGGGGACGGCGAGGCGGCGGCGGGCGACGCCGGTGCGGTGGGCGCCGGTCGCTTCACCCTCGCGCCCAGCACGCACGAGGGTGAGGCGATCGGGCAGTTCCGGGTGCCGCCGAGCGCGCAGCCGGGCACGTACGAGATCGTCGCGGAGTGCGCCGGGGACGGGCGGCGGATCATCGGGGACCTGGTGGTCACGCTGGCCTCGGACCGGCAGCCGGTGGCTCCGCGAGGAAGTGTGAAGACGGGGGTCGGCGGCGCACTGGGCCCCGACCCCGAACAGACCGCGGCCGGTGTGGCGGCTCTCGCCGTCGCCGCCGCGGGCGGTACCTGGCTCCTGCATCGCCGGGCGAGAGGCGACGGGTTCTGACGGACACCCTCCGCTGTCCGTCAGCCGGTACCGCATGTCCCCTCCCCCTCCGGGTCCGACGCCCCTCGCGGCCTGGAGGGGGGCACGGGGTTCCCGCTCATCAGGAATTCACGCAGATCACGCAGATCACGGAGATCACCGGGTTCACGGAGATCACGCAGATCACGGGGTTCATGAAGTTCACGGAGAGGGGATCTGGCATGCGCAGGGTCGGCAACACCGCCATAGCGGCCGTCACCGTGGTCGCCCTCGGCTGCGGCGCGTGGCTGCTGCACAGCGGCGCCGAGACGCACGCCCCGCCGCAGCCGTCCGCGGCGCAGGCCCACACGGGCGGCCCGGACGTGTCGGCCCGGTCGGCCCCGGCGCTGCCGCCCTCCCCGCCCGACCGCGTCCGTATCCCCGCGATCCACGTGGACGCCCCCCTGACGGGCCTCGCCCTCACCCCCTCCGGCGGCCTCGACGTCCCGCCCGCCGAGAAGAAGAACCTCGCGGGCTGGTACGAGGCCGGCACCACCCCCGGCGAGACGGGCACCGCGATCGTCGCCGGCCACGTCGACAACGCCGACGGCCCCGCCGTCTTCTACGACTTGGGCGCCCTGCGCAAGGGCAGCGTCATCGAGGTGGACCGGCGCGACGGAAGCGTCGCCGTGTTCACCGTGGACGCCGTCGAGGTGTACCAGGCACGCGCCTTCCCCGACGAGAAGGTGTACGGGGCGGCCCGGCGGCCCGAGCTGCGGGTGATCACCTGCGGCGGCGCCTACTCGCGGTCGACCGGTTACCAGGGGAACGTGGTCGTGTTCGCGCACCTCACGGGGAGCCGCTGACCACCGACCGGGCGACGGTCCGCGCGCATTCCAGGGCCTCGGTGTGCGTGGTGTCGACCTCCACGTCGTAGACCACGCCCCGGTGCACCGGCTCCGCCTGCCGCGGGCAGGACCTCCTGCAGACACCGCACGATCCCGGACTTTCCGGAGCTGGAACCGCCGTTCAGCACGATCACCTGAGTCGTCACCCGGGTCACAGTAGGGGTCCGCGCCCGGCTCCCCCACTCGTTTTCAGGCACCCCACTGCTCGTAGGCCAGGTTCGCCACCAGCACGAACACCACGATCTTGGCGGTGGCCGAGGCGGTGAGCAGGCCGAGGTGGAGGACGGCGGTGAGGGCGAGGACCAGGAAGGCGCCCGTGCCGGGTCCGACGAGGCCGTCGTAGAAGCCGGCCATGGGGGACAACCCTCACACCCACTCCCCGCCCCCGCTGAGGGCAGCGTTCCTCGCGGGAAACAACGGTGATGCGGCCGGGTAACGTCGGCATCGCACGCTCCTGGACATGACCTCGAATTCGCGTGTGGTGGTGATCGGCGCCGGCCTCGCGGGCGTACGACTCGCCCGCCGGCTCGGCGAGCTGGGCACGCCCGCACTGCTGATCGGCGAGGAGGAGCACCGGCCGTACAACCGGGTCCTGCTCGCCGAGGTGCTGGCCGGCCGGTACGCCCCCGAGGTGATCGCGCTGCCCGCGCCCGCCGGACTGGTCCGGGCCCAGGTCACCGGGATCGACCGCGACCGGCGGACGGTGGCCTGCGCGGACGGCTCGGAGATCGCATACGACACGTTGGTCCTGGCCACCGGCTCCAACCCGGTGCTGCCGCCCCTGCGCGGTCTGTTCACGCCCGACCACGTGCTGCCGGAGGGCGTCCACGCCTTCCGCACCATGGACGACTGCCTCGGCCTGTCGAAGGCGGTACGGCCGGGCGTACGGGCGGTCGTCATCGGCGGCGGGCTCCTCGGGGTCTCCGCGGCCCGCGCCCTCGCCGTGCGCGGCGCGCAGGTCGTCCTCGCCCAGCAGTCCGAGCGCCTCATGGAGCGCCAGCTCGACCCGAACGCCTCCAAGCTGGTGCTGCGGCACCTGAAGGACCTCGGCGTCGAGGTCCACACCGAGTGCCGGGTGCGCGACGTGCGCTGCGTCGGCGGGACCGTCCGCTCGGTCGAGATGGCCGACGGCTACGCCCTCGACGCCGACCTGGTGGTGCTGGCCTGCGGAGTCTCCCCGCGCGCCGGTCTCGCCAAGGCCGCGGGGCTCGCCGTCCACAAGGGCATCCTCGTGGACGACGAACTCCGTACGTCCGACCCGCACATCCGCGCGATCGGCGACTGCGCGCAGCACGACGGGAACGTGTACGGACTGGCCGCACCGGCGCTCGAACAGGCGGATGTCCTCGCCGAGTCGCTGACCGGCACCGCCGGTTCCCGCTACTCCGGCACCCGTGCCCTCACCCGGCTCACCCTCGCCGGGAACAGCGCCTTCGACCTCGCCGCGTTCGGTGAGACGGAGCCGCGCCCCGGCGACGACGTCGTGCAGCTCGCCGACGCCACCCGGGGCACCTACCGCAAGGTCGTCGTCCGCGACGACCGCCTGGTCGGCGGGGTCCTCGTCGGCGAACTCGGCACCGTCGGCGCACTCGCCCGCGCCTGGGAGGGAGCAGAGCCGCTCCCCGACGACGGCCCCCTGCTCCACCTGCTCACCAACGATGGAGGCTCCTGATGTCCACGGCCACCCCCACAATCGTGCTCGTCGGCCACGGCATGGTCGGCCAGCGCTTCCTCGAAGCGCTCGCCGAGCGCGGCCTGACCGCCACGCACCGCGTGGTCGTGCTGTGCGAGGAGCCACGCCCGGCGTACGACCGCGTAGCGCTCACCTCGTACTTCTCGGGCAAGACGCCCGAGGATCTGTCGATGACCGACATGGCGTTCATCGAGACGCACGGCATCGAACTGTACGTCGGCGACCCGGCGGAGAGCGTCGACCGCGAGGCGAAGAAGGTCACCGCCCGCTCCGGCCAGGTCTTCGAGTACGACACCCTCGTCCTCGCCACCGGCTCGTTCCCCTTCGTCCCGCCGGTCCCCAACAAGGACGCCCAGGGCTGCTTCGTCTACCGCACGATCGAGGACCTCCTCGCGATCGAGGAGTACGCCAGGACGGCGACGACCGGCGCGGTGGTCGGCGGCGGTCTGCTGGGCCTGGAGGCCGCGGGTGCGCTGAAGGGCCTCGGACTCACCTCCCACATCGTGGAGTTCGCGCCCCGTCTGATGCCCGTCCAGGTCGACGAGGGCGGCGGCGCTGCCCTGCTGCGCACCATCGAGGACATGGGCCTGTCCGTCCACACGGGCGTGGGCACGCAGGAGATCGTGGTCGACGAGTCCGGCGCCGTCACCGGCATGAAGCTGTCCGACGGCTCCGAACTCGCCACCGACCTGGTGGTGTTCAGCGCCGGCGTCCGCCCCCGCGACCAGCTGGCCCGCGAGTCCGGGCTGACGGTCGGCGAGCGCGGCGGCATCGCCGTCGACGAGCAGTGCCGTACGGTCAGCGACCCGCACGTCTTCGCGATCGGCGAGTGCGCGCTGGCGGCGGACGGCCGGGTGTACGGCCTGGTGGCCCCCGGTTACGAGCAGGCGGAGACGGCCGCCGCGACGATCGCCCAGGACGAGGCCGAGTTCACCGGCGCCGACCTCTCCACCAAGCTGAAGCTGCTCGGCGTGGACGTGGCGTCCTTCGGCGACGCGCACGGCACCGCCGAGGACTGCCTGGACGTCGTCTACTCCGACTCCCGCTCGGGCCTGTACAAGAAGCTGGTCATCGGCCGGGACGGCACGCTGCTCGGCGGCATCCTGGTCGGCGACGCCGACGCGTACGGCACGCTGCGCGCGTTCACCGGGTCCGTACCGCCCGTCTCCCCCGAGTCGCTGGTCCTGCCGGCCGGTGCCGGGGAGTCCGTCCAGCTCGGCCCCTCCGCCCTCCCGGACGAGGCGATCATCTGCTCCTGCCACAATGTCAGCAAGGGCACGATCCGGGGCGCGGTGACGGAGCACTCGTGCACCACCGTGCCCGAGGTGAAGAAGTGCACCAAGGCCGGTACCGGCTGCGGCAGTTGCGTGAAGGTGCTCGGCCAGCTCGTCACCGCCGAGCTGGAGGCCGGCGGCGTCGAGGTCGACAAGGGCCTGTGCGGCTGCTTCGGGCAGACCCGCGAGGAGCTCTACGAGATCGTCCTCGCCCTGCGCATCAACACCTACCAGGACCTCCTCGACCGCTACGGCCGGGAGGACGCCCGGGGCGGCGACGGCTGCGACGTCTGCAAGCCCGCGGTCGCCTCGATCATCGCCTCCCTCGCCCCGACGATCGGCGCGAGCGGCTACGTCCTGGACGGCGAGCAGGCGGCGCTGCAGGAGACCAACGACCACTTCCTCGCCAACCTCCAGAAGAACGGCTCCTACTCGGTCGTCCCGCGCATCCCCGGCGGTGAGATCACCCCCGAGGGCCTGATCGTGATCGGCGAGATCGCCCGCGACTTCGGCCTCTACACGAAGATCACCGGCGGTCAGCGCATCGACATGTTCGGCGCGCGGGTCGAGCAACTCCCGCTGATCTGGACCCGGTTGGTCGACGCCGGCTTCGAGTCCGGCCACGCCTACGGCAAGTCCCTGCGCACGGTGAAGTCCTGCGTCGGCCAGACCTGGTGCCGCTACGGCGTCCAGGACTCCGTCCGCATGGCGATCGACCTGGAGCTGCGCTACCGGGGCCTCAGGTCCCCGCACAAGCTCAAGTCGGCCGTGTCGGGCTGCGCCCGCGAGTGCGCCGAGGCGCAGTCGAAGGACTTCGGCGTCATCGCCACCTCCAACGGCTGGAACCTCTACGTCGGCGGCAACGGCGGCGCCACCCCGCGCCACGCCGACCTGCTCGCCCAGGACCTCACCGACGCCGAACTGATCCGCCTCATCGACCGGTTCCTGATGTTCTACATCCGCACCGCCGACCGCCTGGAGCGCACCTCCACCTGGCTGGAGCGGATCCCCGGCGGCCTGGACCACGTCCGCGACGTGGTCGTGGAGGACTCCCTCGGCATCTGCGAGGAGCTGGAGTCCCTTATGACGGCCCACGTGGCGCACTACGCCGACGAGTGGGCGACCACCATCAACGACCCCGAGAAGCTCGCCCGGTTCGTGTCCTTCGTCAACGCGCCGGACACCCCCGACCCGGTCGTCGGCTTCGTCCCCGAGCGCGACCAGATCAAGCCCGACCTGCCGCTGCTGACCATCGGCCACCGTCCCCTGGAAGGGAGCACCCAGCGATGACCCTGGCACCCGAGACCACCGACCTCAAGATCCACCTGCGGCTGGAGGAGGGCGGCGAGGACTGGTTCACAGTCTGCGACCTCGCCCAGCTGCTCCCCGGCCGGGGCGTGGCCGCCCTGCTGCCGGACGGCCGCCAGGTCGCCCTGTTCCGCGACCGGGCGGGCGAACTGTACGCCGTCGACAACCGCGACCCGTTCGGCGGCGCGGCCGTCCTCTCCCGCGGCCTGACCGGCACCCACCAGGGCCGCCCGTTCGTCGCCTCCCCGCTGCTCAAGCAGCGTTTCGACCTGCGGAGCGGGGAGTGCCTGGACGACGAGACGGTGCGCATCGCGACGTACGAGGTACGCGCGGCCTGACGACGCGCGGCCTGACGGCGGATCGCCCGATGGCGGGCGGACTGACGGCGGGCGGCCTGAGGGCGGGCGGCCTGGCGGAGGATCGCCCGACGGCGGGCGGACTGACGGCGGACCGCCCGACGACGCACGGACTGGCGGAGGATCGCCCGACGGCGGGCAGACTGACGGCGGACCGCCCGACGACGCACGGACTGGCGGAGGATCGCCTGACGGCGGGCGGACTGACGGCGGGCGGCCTGAGGGCGGGCGGCCTGGCGGAGGATCGCCCGACGGCGGGCAGACTGACGGCGGGCGGACTGACGGGCGCGATGTCCCTTGCCCGCCTCGTCCGATCTTTCACCGTCGGCCGGGGGCCGTGCTCTGCAGCGGTCTGGCCGGCCGGGGTGCGGGCACGCCCGGCCGGGCCGGTACCGCCGGGAGCCGGACCACCGCGTCGAGGCCGCCGCGCGGCGCCTGCCGCAGATTCACCTCGCCTCCGCTCGCGTGGGCGAGGCGCTGCACCAGGGCGAGGCCGAGGCCGGTACCCCCCTTGGGGGCGTCCGGAGCGCGCCAGAAGCGGTCGAAGGCGCGCCGGCGCTGCTCCTCGGTCATGCCGGGACCCTCGTCCATCACGTGCAGCTCGACCCACGCCGGGCCCACCGCGCGGTGCGGCTGCCGGTGCGGGAAGCGGCGCTCGTAGGGTGTGCGGGGCGTGTGGTGGCGCGGGTCGATCGAGACCGTGGAGCCGGGGGGCGCCACCCGCAGGGCGTTGGAGAGCAGGTTGTCGAGGATCTGCTCCACCGCCCCGGGCAGCGCCAGCACCTCGCCCGCGTAGTCCCCGGCCAGCGCCAGCCAGACGCCGTGCTGCTCGAACAGCGGCGTCCAGGCCCGGTGGCGTTCCGCGCACACCCGGCCCAGATCGACCGTCTCCCGTTCGGCGGCGCTCTCGTCGAGCCGGGCCATCGCGAGCAGCCCCTCGACCATCCGGGCCAGCCGGTCGGTCTCGGTCAGCGCGGCGGTCAGCGAGCCCCGCGCGTTCAGGGCGATGTCGTTCTCCAGGTTCTCCAGCCGCAGCCGCAGCGCCGCGAGGGGCGTCTTCAGCTGGTGCGAGGCCTCGCCGGCGAAGGCCCGCTGGGAGGCCAGGAGGTGCTCCAGGCGGGCGGCGGTGCGGTTGAAGGTCGCGGCGAGACTGCGGACCTCCGGCGGCCCCTTGGTGATCGCGACGGGTGCGACGGAGCCGCCGACGGCCAACTCGTGGGTGGCGTGCTCCAGTTCACGGATGGGGCGGCCGGTCCAGCGGGCGATGACGAACCCCAGGGCGGCGACCGCGGTGAGCGCGGCGAGCCCGCCGAGGGCCAGCAACAGCCAGACGTGATGGACGCGTTCGGACACCATCCGGGTCGGCACGGTGATCCGGACGGCGCCCTGCCCCTCGACGCCGTGCCGGACCGGGGTGGCCACCGCGAGGTACTGCACCCCGCCGATGGTGGAGGTGCGGACGTCGGCCGTCGCCGTCCCCCGCAGCGCGGCGGCGATACCCGGCCAGGAGGCGAGCTCGCTCTCCTCGCTCCCGGTGAGCGGGTGCGAGGTGGCCAGCAGCGAGCCGTTCTCGTCGACGATCAGCACCTTGCCGCCGATGCGTTCGGCGCAGTGCGCGGCCCGCTCGGGCAGGTCCTGCGCCGCCCGGCCGGCCGAGATGGACAGCGAGGCGAACGCCGACACCGACTCCGCCTCGTCCTTCGCCGCGTTGATCACCCGCTCCCGCTCGCCGCGCGAGTACACGAAACCCAGCGGGATCTCCAGACAGACCAGGACCAGCGCGGCGAGCGTGAGATAGCTGAGCAGCAACCGACGGGTCATCGGTAGGCCGCCGTGTGGTGGGGGGACTGGTCGGGCTGGTCGAACTGGTGGGTCCGGGTGAAGTCGTGGGACTGGTGGGGGTAGGAGGGCGGGGGTTCGTACGCCGTCGGCGGCTCGTACGGCGCGGGCGAAGGCTCGTAGGGCGACGGCGACGGCTCGTACGCGGGCGGCGTCGATGCCTGCGGTGCGTCCGGGAAGGCGGTGTGCACGGACAGCCGGAAGCCCACTCCGCGCAGGGTCTGGATCCACGCCGGGTTGCCCAGCTTCCGGCGCAGGGTGGCCACATGGACGTCGAGCGTCTTCGTCGGCCCCTGGTAGTGCGGGTCCCATACCCGGTCGAGGATCTGCTGCCGCGAGTACACGGCCCCCGGATCCTCGGTGAGCAGCGCCAGCAGCTCGAACTCCTTGGGCGTCAGCGCGACCGACTCCTGCCCCACCCAGACCTGCCGGGTCCGCCGGTCGACGACGAGGGGGCCGACGGCGGCGGCCGTGGCCACAGGCGGCGCGGGCACGGGCGCGGGCGGCACGGGCACGGGTTCCCGGGCCGGGGCGGCGGCGTTCGCGAAGGACTCGCCACCGAACGCCTCTGCTCCCGGGAACTCCCTTTCCGCAAGCCCCCGTTGGGCCCGCCGGGTCACCGCGCGCACCCGCGCCACCAGCTCGCGCATGCTGAAGGGCTTCGCCAGGTAGTCGTCCGCGCCCAGCTCCAGGCCCAGTACGCGGTCGGCCTCCTCGCCCCGCGCGCTGAGGATGATGATGGGGACGTCGGAGGTCTGCCGGATGCCCCGGCAGACGTCGATACCGTCGATGTCGGGCAACCCCAGGTCGAGCAGGACGACATCGCCGTACGGACCCCTCAACCCCTCGCTGCCGGTGCCGACGTGATGCACCGTCAATCCGAAGTTACCGAGGCCCTCGACGAGCGGTTCGGCGATCGTCCGGTCGTCCTCGATGAGCAGGACTCGTACACCCATGCGTTCCCGTCTCTCCCGTGAACCGAATTCGCGTGTTCCGTGGATCCGTTGTTCCGTCACGCTACAAGAACGGTCAGGAAAACGCCGCACACCCCCCGGACAATGTGAGCAGCGGCTCAACTCCGGACGAAAACTGCCCCATTCTTGTCGGCGGTTTAGTGTTCCTCTAACCTTCGCCTGGCAAACGCTCCTCTACGGTGGTGAGGAACTGGTCGGACCCCCACGTCGACCAGCTCTGAACTGGGAGGATCCGTGAAGGCATTGCTGGACCGCGCCCGCTCGTTCAAACGACGGGTCAACTTCGAAAGCGGCGAATACCGGCGGCTGGCAGAGGGCCAATATCCCGAGGCATTGTTCATCACCTGCTCGGACTCGCGGGTGATACCCGCCCTGATCACGGGCGCACGGCCCGGTGAGATATTCGAGCTGCGAAACGCGGGAAATATCGTTCCGCCGCACGACCGACAGGGCGCCTCGGGCGAGGCGGCCACCATCGAGTACGCACTGGAGGTGCTCGGCGTTCAGGACATCGTGGTGTGCGGCCACTCCCACTGCGGTGCGATGGGCGCCCTCAAGTCCGGCGACGACCTCTCCGCCCTGCCCGGCGTGGACGCCTGGCTGCAGCTGGCCCGCCCGAGGCTCGCGCCCGTCCTGGACGGCCATGTCGAGGACCCGTCGATGCCGGACGTCGCCCAACTTAACGTCGTCAACCAGCTTGCCATGCTGCGGAGTTACCCGGCGACGCGTCGGCGTCTCGAGGGGGGACGGCTGCGCCTGCACGGCTGGTACTACGAGGTGGACACCGGCCAGGTGCACGAACTGGACGAGGACGGTCTCTTCCGGGTGCACGCGGCATGAGCGGCGCACATGCCACCAGGACCCGCGGCTCCAGGGCCCGCGACGCGAGGGCCGCCACCCCTACGGACACGGCGAAGCCCCAGAACACCCCGAACACCCCGAACGCTCCGAAGGGCCAGAAGGACCTGAAGGGGCCGAAAGACCCGAAGGGGGAGAAGGGGGAGAAGGGGCAGAAAGGCCCGAAGGCCGATCTGGCCACCGAGATCACCGCGTCCCTCGTCGTCTTCCTGGTCGCTCTGCCGCTGTGCATCGGCGTGGCCGTCGCCTCCGGTGTCTCCGCCGAGCTGGGCATCATCTCGGGCGTCATCGGCGGTCTGGTGGTGGGCGCCGCGCGCGGCAGCACGCTCCAGGTGAGCGGCCCGGCCGCCGGTCTCGCCGCGCTGGTCGCGGAGACCGTGCTGGAGTACGGCGTGGCCATGCTCGGCGTGATCGTCCTGTTCTCCGGTCTCCTCCAGATCGTCCTCGGCCTGGTGAGACTGGGCCGGTTCTTCCAGGCGATCTCGCTGGCCGTCGTCCAGGGCATGCTCGCGGGCATCGGCCTGCCGCTGATGTTCAGCCAGGCGTACCCGGCGATGGACGCGAAGGCCCCCGGCACCCCGCTGGAGAACATGGCCGGCATCCCCGGCCTGCTCGCGGACACCGCCGCCGACCCGCAGGCGCTGATCGCGGCCGGCCTGGGCGTCGTCACGGTCGTCCTGAGCTTTCTGTGGAAGAAGACGCCGGGGCCGGTCAAGAAGGTGCCCGCGGCCCTCGTCGCGGTGGGCATCGGCATCGCGGTCGCCGCGCTCCCGGGCGTTGACGTCAAGACGCTCCAGGTGGGCAACCTGCTGGCCTCGGTCGACGTACCCGGCCCGGAGCAGTTCGCGGGCCTGGCGGACGCCGGGATCATCACCGCGATCCTGACCTTCACCGTGATCGCCTCGGCGGAGTCCCTGTTCACGGCCGCAGCGGTGGACCGGATGCACGACGGGCCGCGCACCCGCTACAACCCCGAGCTGATCGCCCAGGGCGCGGGGAACACCCTCGCCGGGCTGGTGGGCGCGCTGCCCATCACGGCGGTGGTGGCCCGCAGTTCGGCGAACGTGCAGGCAGGCGCAAAGACCCGGCTCTCCCGCACTCTGCACGGCCTGTGGCTGCTCGCCTTCGCCCTCCTGCTCCCCCAGGTGCTGGCCCTGATCCCGATCTCGGTCCTCGCGGGCGTGCTCGTCCACAGCGGCTGGAAGCTCTTCGCGCCCGAGGAGTTCCCGAAGATGTGGCGGCAGGACCGCGGCGAGTTCGCGGTCATGACGATCACCACGCTGGTCATCGTGGCGACGGCGCTCCTGGAGGGTGTCCTGATCGGCCTCGCGGCAGGCATCGTGCTGGCCGCGGTGCGCATGTCTCAGACGGTCGTCCGGCAGCACGTCGAGGACGACACCGCGAAGGTGGTGATGGCCGGCAACGCGACCTTCCTTCGGCTGCCCCAGGTCATCGAGGCGCTGGAGTCGGCCGCCGAGGCCGGCAAACCCCGGATCCGGCTCGACCTCACCGGCGTGACCCACCTCGACCACGCCTGCCGCAGCCAGGTGGGGGAGTTCACCGCCCAGCAGCGCGGCAAGGGCCTACGCGTGGAGCTGTTGATGCCGGGCCCGGCGAAACGACTGCCCACCGGGCCTGCGGGGTCTGCCGGGTCTGCCGGGTCTGCGGAGTCTGAAGGGTCTGCCAGGCCCGTGGGACCCGGGGGGTCCGTGGGGTCCATGGGGTCCATGGGGTCCATGGGGTCCATGGGGTCCGTGAGCGAGGACATGGCACCGGCGGCCGACCACCCCATGCCCACGCAGCCCGACCCACTGCCCCGCCGCCGGCCCGTCCCGGCACCCGCCACCGCGTCCGTCGCCGCTCCCGGCCCGACCGCCGAGTGGTTCTACCTGGACACGACTCCGATGCCGGAGGACTTCGCGCAGAGGTACACGGAGGAGTACGCGGACGAGTACACCCCGGAGTACGCACAGGGGTACCGGCACGGCTACGGACAGGAATCCGGGCAGGGGTACGGGCATGGGCAGGGGTACGGGCAGGAGTACGGGCACGGGTACTCGCAGGGGTACGCCCCCTGACGCGGCCCGGGCGGGCAGCGTAGGTACAGGTCACGTGCGGCCGGCCGCCCGCACAACCCCCGCGCTTCCGCACCCCCGCACCCCCCGATGCGGCCGCAACCCCGGTGCGCGGCCCGGTGTCCCTCAGGACATCGGCCGCGCACCGCAGCGCAGCCGGCGGAGATCCGGGGGGACGAATGGGATTCCGGTCCGGACGAAGGACACCACCGCCCGCCGGATCAACGGCAGCCCCGGCGGCGCCTTCGACGTGACGACGGGCCTGCTGGACCGCACGGCGTACGGCTACGCGAGGGACTCGACCATGTTGGTGTGGGACTTCGAGCTCAGGCGGCTCGGGCGGCTCAGGGCTTGAGGGCGGCGGCGTAGAACACCCCGGTCAGCCCCTCGGAGGCGGCCCACAACCGCTCCCCCGCCCGGTCGTCGAGGGTCCAGGGCGCCCGTCGCGACGGTGCGGGCGCCCCGCGCCACATCGCGAGGGACGGTCCGGTGAACGAGTCCGGGCGGACACCGGGCGCGGTCGCCGCGTACAGGGTGGGCAGCGCGCCGGCCTCGGCCGGCTGGGCGATCACCCGGTTGCCGAGCGCCATCAGCCGCTCGGCGACCCGGCGCCCCTCGGCGCGCGGCCCAACCGTCTGGAGGTTGGTCGCCGCGTACCCCGGGTGCGCGGCAGCCGCCACGACGCCGGACCCGGCCGCCGCGAGCCGGCGTGCGAACTCATGCGTGAACAGCAGATTGGCGGTCTTGGAACGGCCGTAGGCGGTCCAACGGCCGTACCGCCGATCGGAGTTGAGATCGTTCGGATCGATGTTCGCGAGCAGGTGGGCCATGCTGGAGACGGTCACGACACGGGCCCCTGACGGCGCCCCGGACGGCCGGCCCTCCGCCGCGAGCAGCGCGGGCAGCAGAAGCCCGGTGAGCGCGAAGTGCCCGAGATGGTTCACCCCGAACTGCGTCTCGAACCCGTCGGCGGTGGTGCCGTACGGCATCGCCATCACACCCGCGTTGTTGACGAGCAGGTCGAGCCGCTCGTACGGCAGGGAGTCCGCGAACTCCCGTACGGAGGCGAGGTCCCCGAGATCGAGCCGCCCCAACTCCACCTGCACGCCCGGCACTTCACCACACAGCCGCTCGACGGCGTCCCTCCCCCGCGCCTCGCTCCGGCAGGCGAGCACGACCCGTGCACCCTTCCGGGCGAGCTCCCGCGCGGTGACGTACCCGATCCCGCTGTTGGCACCGGTGACCACGGCGGTACGACCGCTCTGATCAGGGATGTCACGCACACTCCAGCCGGCCATGGCCGTACTCCTTCCACCGCTCCCGCTCGCAGCCTACGGCGCGGATTGAAAGGAACCCGACAGCCAGACGGAGGAACACGGTCGGGCGGCGGCTCGTTACCGGCCAACGAAGTTCAAAGCAGAGGCAAAGCCACACACCCACTGTGGCCGCAGCTCACGGTGTTACGCCGTTCGCCGCCCGCACCCCACCCCGGAGGCACGTAACCATGACCCTCGCCGCCCACCAGAAAGGGGCGGCACCCCATACCCGGGGTGCCGCCCCGCATCACGCCCGCCCGATGCCCGTCAGTCCCGCCGAATCAACTCCGGGTCGATGCGCCGCCCGATCAGCGGCAGGGATCCGACGGCGGCGACCACGACGACCCCGAGAGCGCAGGCCAACAGCAGCGGCAAACCACCCCCGTCCCAGAAGACCTCGCCACCGCCGGTGACGAGATAGCTGGACTCGGCCGCCTTCCCCGCAACGACTGCCAGCACCAGGCCCACCGCCAGTGGCAACACAACCTGCGCCACCTGCACAGCCCGCAACGTACTCGGCCGCGCACCGAGCAGAGACAGGGCGGTCACCTGCGGCCGGCGCTCGACCGCACGGTCGGTGGCAGCCACAAGGTAGGCGGCTACGCCGATGATGAGGCCGAGGACCATGCCCATGGCGAGGATCGTCTTGACGACGGTGATCTGTTGAAGGGCGGTCACCACGACACCGGGCGTATCCACCTTGGCGGTGGGATCGACTCCGCCGATACCGTCGAGGACGTTACGGACGGTTTGGGATGCCGAACTGCTGACCAGGGTGAGGCTGGCCTCCTCAGGACGGAAGCCGTCAGGCAGGAAAGACGGCGGGACTACGACGTCGCCGCTGTCCAAAGCCGAGAGTCCTGGTTCATCCCTGTAGATCACTTGTTGCTTCGGCACTCGAACCGTCATCACACGCCGCTCGCCTCTGTCATTCCTGAGGTGGAACGGGAAGCTCGCACCAGGCTTACTGTCCTCGTCGTAGATGGACCGACGATTCACCACTCGAAAAGGCCGTCCGTCCGTGCATCGTCCGATTTCAGGCACCATCCCGCGAAGTTGACTGCACGTGGCAATCACGGCGGAGATCATCGGTGGAAACTCGGCTTCCGGATCGCCCCACGAAGTCGCTTCCACGCCATACCCACTGACCCCCGCCACCGTCTCGAACTCTCGCTGCCGATCTTGGGTTACGCCGTCGAGAGACAGTGTGTACGACTGGACAGGCGAGGTGTTCTTGGAGACCTGGCCCAGCTCGATGAGTACTCCTTGCGCGAGCGACGCCGCATAGACGAGCAGCACCAGACCGGTCGCGACGCGCAAGGCCCCGCCTGGTTCCACCTCGTTACGTCTCATCGCCAGACCGAGCGACAGGGAACTGGTGCGTGCCACCGTCCGGGACAGGCTCCGCGAGAGGATCGGGAGCGACAGTACGAGCCCCACGCCCACCAGCAGAACGGCGAGCGGCATCAGGATCGACGAGACAGAGGTGCCCCGGGGCACGTGCCCCGTCGCGCCGGCCACGCAATACCCGGTGACGATGCCCAGTCCTGGAAGCAGCGGCAGCAGCCCCCACTTCGCCGGCGGTTTCTCCACCGCGCTACGCCTCACAGCCAAGGGGTTCGCGGCAGCCTTCCTGGCCCCGACCGCTCCCGCGAACCAGGCGAGCGCTGGACAACCGATCAGGCAGATGAGGGTGGCGGACAAGGGCAGCGATCCGTCGGACGGATACCACCGGAAGCCGGGAAGGCCGACTCGGGAAATGAGTTGATTGGCCACCGCATAGATGCCCAGGCCGAATACCGCTCCGAGTAGGGCCGCAGCGACCGTTTCAGCCGCATTGACGCGCTGGACACCCTTCTTGCTCAGTCCGAGTAGCCGCAGCGCGGCGAGCCGTCGAGCCCGCGCTGCGGCCGACAATCGCGCACATACAGACAGATATACGACCAGTGGCAGCAGCACGACACCCGCAAGCGTGAACCGCACGATATCCAGCGTCGAGGGCTCCACGGTTTCATCGCTTGTATAGGGCATCCCGTAGAACTTCACGGGATGCCCGCCCTTCAGCTGATCCCGAGCGATGCCGATGTACGCGTACAGCTCATCGGGATGGGCCAGCCCCTGCGCGCCGATGAGTCCCCGTTCCCGCCCCGGCACGAGCTGGGCGAGTCCCGGCTCCTTCCTGAGCTCTTCGTGCAGTCGCGGCGACACGAACATCTCGCCGGGAGCGGGCAGTTCACTCAGACCCGGTGGAGGGTCAATGGCGAAGGAGCCCGGCGCGTGGAAGACGCGGGTCATGGGGCGGGAGCCGTACGGGTCCGTCAGGCTGACCTCACGAGGTGCCCTGTTGGCGCCGACGCAGAATTGGCGACCGCCGCGGCAATCCCCCTCACGTGCTGCCTTACGTCCGTCCTGCGCTGCCAGGATCCCGGGGATCGCGAGCACCATGGCCAGGCAACAGACACCGACTGCGCTGCCTCCGGCCATGAGGAGGAAACGCACGCGGTTGCCCCGCCCACTGCCCAGCAACAGTCGTAGGCCCAGCAGGAGTTCCTTCACGTCGCCTCCCGCGCCAGGGTCGAGAGAACACCGTCGCGCATCGCATACTGGCTGTCAGCCCGGGAGGCCACCTGAGAATCGTGGGTGACGAGCACCACGGCCGTCCCCTGAGAACGCGCCAGGGACAGGAACTCCTCCAGCACAGCGGTGGCGTTGGCACTGTCCAGCGATCCGGTCGGCTCGTCAGCGAACACCACGGCCGGCCGATGCACCAACGCCCGTGCGACTGCTACGCGTTGGCTCTGTCCCCCGGACACCTGCGAAGGCCGTCGCTGCCGCAGGTCTGTGAGACCCAGCCGACCGAGAACCTCCCCGGCGGCGGTCAGCGCCTCCGCCTTGCGCTGCCCGGCGAGACGCAGCGGCAGGGCCGTGTTCTCCTCCACGGTCAGCTCCGGGAGCAACTCGCCGTACTGGAAGACGAATCCGAAACGCTCACGGCGCAGCGCGCTGAGTTCCTCGTCATCGAGTTCGCTGAGGACGCGACCCTCGAAACGGACTTCACCGCGCGCCACGGGCAGGACCCCGGCAAGGCAATACAGCAACGAGGACTTGCCGGAGCCACTCTGCCCTGTGATCGCCACGACTTCACCCCGGCGCAGGCTGATGTCGGCTTTCCTGACAGCGGGTGTCACTCCGTAGAAGAGGTCGATACCCGTGGCGGACAAGACTTCTGACGTGTTGATGATGGTTCCCCTATGACGAGAGGGAGCCCAGATGCGGGCATCTGGGCTGTGGGGTGCAGAGGGCTTCTAGCGACCGCTCAAGAAGCTCTTGGTGCGCGAGCAGTTGTCCGGGTGCAGACTGCCGCGATCACGACATGCCTTGATCTCTGCGGTATTGGTGTAGCGCTGGGCCCCGTCCCAGTTCGAGTGGTGCAGGGAGACCGTCTTCCGCTGCTTGCCGTTGTAACGCACCCAACCGTGACCCTCGACACGTACCAGCATGTAGACGTTGTGACCGTCTTCTGGCTGAGAGTCCTTCAGGTCACCTTTCCACTCGAAGGCACCGTGGTTATGACCTGCAGGATTGAAGCGATACTTGGCCTCCACGAAGTCAACGCCCGACGAATGCATCGCCGGGATGCCTTGCCACCCCACCGCGCCAACTGCCGTACCCGCGCCCACGAGAAACGCCCCCGTAGCCAGCACTCCGGCCAGTAGCTTCCGCATTGCGCACCTCTCAGCCCCGGCAGCCCCTTCGACCACCTCTGGCCACAGAAAGTAGTCGCTCGATCACGTGCTGAAACCTTCAGTCTTCCACTCACCATCACATCAGGTGATCGAAATCCAGACACCCACGCTCAAACCCAGAGCCGATCGAGCCACCGGAAGCCAGAACAGCAAGCAGGAGACGCGCTTCAGGCCCATCGACTTCCGTCGCCCGCACGATCCCCTTGATGATCTCGCCCGGAGGGGCAAACAGGACGTGAAGCAGCGCGGCCGGAGCCGCAGAAGGGTGTCGCCCCTGTGAATCGGGCGTCGAGCCATTGCCGTCCGGGACGGTAACCATCAGCCATCAACCCCGGCTCATCAGCCACCCGGCCGACCGGCCATCCGGGAGCCGTACAGGCCGGCATAGACGCCGCCGTGGGCCAGCAGGTCGTCGTGGCGGCCCATTTCGATGATGCGGCCTTGGTCGACGACGAGGATGCGGTCGGCGTCGGGGGCCAGGTTGAGGTCGTGCGTGATCATGATGGTCGTGCGGCCGGCCATCAGACGGCGCAAGGGTTCGACGATGCGGCGGGTGGCGATCGCGTCCAGTCCGGTGGTCGGTTCGTCGAGGACGAGGACCGGAGCGTCGCGCAGCACGGCCCGCGCGATGGCGAGGCGTTGCAGCTGGCCGCCGGACAGGCGGGCCGAGTTGGGGTCGATCCTGGTGTCGTATCCGTCGGGCAGGGCGGTGATGAAGTCGTGGGCGTCGGCCGCCCGGGCCGCCGCTTCGATGGCCTGGTCGCTCGCACCGGACCGGCCGCAGGCGATGTTCGCGCGGACCGTGTCGTGCAGGACCAGGGTCTCCTGCGGCAGCAGCGTGACGTACTCGCGCAGCCGGTCGAGAGGGAAGTCGTGCAGGGGGGTGCCGTCCAGGAGGACCGCGCCGGAGTCGGGGTCGTAGAAGCGCAGCAGGAGTTTGGAGACGGTGGACTTGCCCGCTCCGCTCGGGCCCGTGATGATCACCAGTTCCCCGGGCCGGGCGGTGAAGGTCAGTCCTTCGAGGGCGGGGGTCGGCGCGCCCGGGTAGCGGAAGGAGACGTCCCACATCTCGACGATGCCGTCGGGGCGTCCGGTCTCGCGGTGCGGGGGCCGGACGGGGTCGGCGACGGCGGGCCGGGTGTCCAGTATCTCGACGAGGCGTTCGGCGCCCGCGGTGGCGGCCGTGACCAGGAGGCCGAGCTGGGCGAGGCTGCGGATCGGCGGGTAGAGGTAGCTGAGGAGGGCGGCGAACGCCAGCAGTTGACCCAGCGTCATCTGGCCCTCCGAGATCTCCCAGACCCCGATGCCGATCACGGCCAGGACGCACACCGTCTCGATGACCTGCACAAGTTGCCCGTACGCCTGGTTGAGCCGGGCCGAGCGCACCGCGGCCCGGAACCAGGCCGTCGCCTCCTGGCCCAGCCGTCGGCGCTCGGCGTCCTGGCGGCCGTAGGCCTGGGTGAGGACGAGGTTGCCGAGCGACTCCTCCACCACGGAGGTGACCGCGCCGTCCGCGACCCGGCCCTCGCGCGCGACGGTCCTGACGCCGGCGGCGAACTTCCGGGCGGCGAGCCAGAACAGCGGGGCGAGGACGAAGGTCGCCGCCGCGAGGTCCCAGCGCAGCCAGAACGCGGCCGCCGCGTAGAAGACGGCGCTGAAGAGGGCGGAGGCCGTGCCGATCAGGCCGGAGACGGCCATCTGCTCGATGGCCTCGACGTCGCCGGTCAGCCGGGAGAGCAGATCGCCCTGGCGGTGCCGCTGGAAGAAGTGCGGGGGCAGCTTCTGCACATGGTCGAAGACGTGCTCGCGCAGCCGCATCACGAACCGCTCCGACACCCAGACGGCGAGGGAGCCGCCGGTGTAGCCGATGGCCGCGCCCGCCACGGCGACGACGAGCCACTGGGCCGCGGGGGTCCAGAAGGCGTCCAGCGAGCCTTTCTGGAGGGCGTTGTCGGTGAGGTCGCCGAAAAGGAGGATGGCGGCGGTCTCGGCGAGCGCGCCCAGCACGGTGCACAGCCAGACGCCCACGAGCCAGCGGCGCAGCCCCGTGGTCATGGGCCAGAAGCGGCGGAAGGCCGCGCGGGCGGAGAGGGTGGGGGGTGTGGAGGGTACGTAGAGCGGGGAGGGCGTGTCGATGAGGTCACCGGGGACGTCATCGATGTCGTGGAAAATCGGCAGCCCGTATTCGGACAATTCCAGACCCGGTGGAATATGCCGAGGAAAATCGACCCTCGAATCCTTTGGATCCTTCATGGGCGCGCGCACATTTCTCCCCTCATACACGACCGGTGCCGGGAGGGCCGGCGGAACACCGGCGACCCTCCCTTGTCATCAGGGATTTCCCCTCGAAAGACGGGTTACTGCGGCGCGGGCTCACCGGGACGCGGACGACGGCGCCTCGGCTGCTGGGCAGGCGGGGGAACCTGGCCGGGATTCGGGTTCGGATTCGGGTTCGCATTCGCGCCCCCATTCACGTTCGCGTTCCGTCAGGGAACGAACGGTGCAACCACCCTGAAGCTCATAGCGACTCCTTCTGAGTTTCCAGTACCTGCACGGGAAGCGGTCCGCCGCCCGATGAGAAGGAACTTAACACGCGCCATCCCGACGCGAAGAGAAAACCCAGAATTCAATGGGCGAAAGAATGCTGTGAAAACCTTGTCTTTTCCTGGGTATTCATTAAGTGTGCCGCATTGACCAGCGGAAATCGACCACCACAGGCGGACGGAACAGGCGGACAGAACAGTCCGGCAGCACAAGAGGACGGCACCCCCGCACAGGGTGCCGTCCTCCTTGGTGCGCCGGAGCCGCCGCCGATCGGTGAGGGTCGGGGACCAACGGCGGCTCCGGGGTTCAGTGACCCCTCAACCCCTCAGGGCCTCAACCCCTCAGGGCCTCGAGGCCTCGGGCATCAGCGATGGTCGCTCCCCGCCGACTGGGTGGCCGCCCGCCCCGCCTCGAGGCGGGCCACCGGGATCCGGAACGGGGAGCAGGAGACGTAGTCCAGGCCCACCTCGTGGAAGAAGTGCACCGACTCCGGGTCGCCGCCGTGTTCGCCGCAGACGCCGAGCTTCAGGTCGGGGCGGGTCCGGCGGCCCGCCTCGGCCGCCGCCTTGACCAGCGAGCCGACGCCGTCCCTGTCGATCGTCTCGAAGGGGCTGACGCCGAAGATGCCCTTCTCCAGGTACGCCGTGAAGAAGCTCGCCTCCACGTCGTCCCGGCTGAAGCCCCACACCGTCTGGGTGAGGTCGTTCGTGCCGAAGGAGAAGAACTCCGCCGCCTCCGCGATCTGGCCGGCGGTGAGGGCCGCCCGCGGCAGTTCGATCATCGTGCCGATCGCCAGCTTCAACTCGACTCCCGTCGCCGCCTCGACCTCCGCGACGACCTGGTCGGCCTCCTCGCGGACGATCTCCAGCTCCTGGACGGTGCCGACCAGCGGGATCATGATCTCGGCGCGCGGGTCGCCCTTGGCGTTCTTGCGCTCCGCCGCCGCCTCGGCGATGGCCCGGACCTGCATCGTGAACAGGCCCGGGATGACGAGGCCCAGGCGCACGCCGCGCAGGCCCAGCATCGGGTTCTGCTCGTGCAGGCGGTGGACCGCCTGGAGCAGGCGCAGGTCGTTCTCGTGGGACTCCTGACGGGACTCCGCCAGCGCCACCCGCACCGACAGCTCGGTGATGTCGGGCAGGAACTCGTGCAGCGGCGGGTCCAGGAGACGGACCGTCACCGGGAGGCCGTCCATCGCCTCGAAGAGTTCGACGAAGTCCTTCTTCTGGAGCGGCAGGAGCTGCTTCAGCGACTCCTCGCGCTCTTCCTCCGTGTCCGCGAGGATCAGGCGCTCCACCAGCTCACGCCGGTCGCCGAGGAACATGTGCTCCGTGCGGCACAGGCCGATGCCCTGGGCCCCGAAGCGCCGGGCGCGCAGCGCGTCCTCGGCGTTGTCCGCGTTGGCGCGGACGCGCAGACGGCGCTTGCGGTCGGCGAAGGCCATGATGCGGTGGACGGCCTCGACCAGCTCGTCGGCGTCGTCGGCGCCCGCGTGCATCCGGCCCTCGAAGTACTCCACGACGGGGCTCGGCACCACCGGGACCTCGCCCAGGTAGACCTTGCCGCTCGACCCGTCGATGGAGATGACGTCGCCCTCCTCCACCACATGGCCGCCCGGCACCGTCATCCGGCGGCGCTTGGTGTCGACCTCGATCTCCTCCGCGCCGCAGACACAGGTCTTGCCCATGCCGCGCGCGACCACGGCCGCGTGGGAGGTCTTGCCGCCCCGGCTGGTCAGGATGCCCTCGGCCGCGATCATGCCGTCGAGGTCGTCGGGGTTGGTCTCACGGCGGACCAGGATGACCTTCTCGCCCGAGCGCGACCACTTCACGGCCGTGTACGAGTCGAACACCGCCTTGCCGACCGCCGCGCCCGGCGAGGCCGCGATGCCCCGGCCGACCTGCTCGGTCTTCGCGTGCTCGTCGAAGCGCGGGAACATCAGCTGGGCGAGCTGGGCGCCGTTGACGCGCTGGAGGGCTTCCGTCTCGTCGATCAGGCCCTGGTCGACGAGCTGGGTGGCGATACGGAAGGCCGCGCCCGCCGTGCGCTTGCCGACGCGCGTCTGGAGCATCCACAGCTGACCGCGCTCGATCGTGAACTCGATGTCGCAGAGGTCCTTGTAGTGGTTCTCCAGCGTCTCCATGATCTGCATCAGCTGGTCGTACGACTTCTTGTCGATCCGCTCCAGCTCCGCGAGCGGGACCGTGTTGCGGATGCCCGCGACCACGTCCTCGCCCTGGGCGTTCTGCAGGTAGTCGCCGTAGACGCCCTGGTGGCCGGAGGCGGGGTCACGGGTGAAGGCCACGCCCGTGCCCGAGTCGGGGCCGAGGTTGCCGAAGACCATCGAGCAGATGTTGACGGCCGTGCCCAGGTCACCCGGGATGCGCTCCTGGCGGCGGTACAGCTTGGCGCGGTCGCCGTTCCAGGAGTCGAAGACCGCCTTGATGGCGAGGTCCATCTGCTCGCGCGGGTCCTGCGGGAAGTCCCGGCCTGCCTCGGTCTTGACGATCTTCTTGAAGCGGGTGACCAGCTTCTTCAGGTCCGCCGCCTCCAGCTCGGTGTCGACGGTGACCTTCTTCGCCGTCTTCGCCGCTTCCAGGGCGTCCTCGAAGAGCTCGCCGTCGACGCCGAGGACGGTCTTGCCGAACATCTGGATCAGGCGGCGGTAGGAGTCCCACGCGAAGCGGTCGTCGCCGGCCTGCTTGGCCAGGCCCTGGACCGACTTGTCGGAGAGGCCGATGTTCAGGACGGTGTCCATCATGCCGGGCATGGAGAACTTCGCGCCCGAGCGGACGGAGACGAGCAGGGGGTTGTCCGGCTGGCCGAGCTTCTTGCCCATCCGCTCTTCCAGGGCGTCGAGGTGCGCACTCACCTCGTCACGCAGTGCCGTCGGCTCCTCGCCGCTGTCGAGGTAGACCTTGCAGGCCTCGGTGGTGATGGTGAAGCCCGGAGGGACGGGAAGGCCCAGGTTGGTCATCTCGGCGAGGTTGGCGCCCTTGCCACCGAGGAGGTCCTTGAGGTCCTTGTTGCCCTCGGTGAAGTCGTAAACGAACTTCACTCCGTGGCCTACGTGGGGATCTTTGTTTTCCGACACGGGTCTCGACTCCTCGAGGACGCGGTGGCTGCCCTGACGGCCAGGAACATACCCAGATCGAAGGCGTCTGGGTACGTCTACTCGCGCGTCATGTGCTCGTAACCAGTCGTCCGCCAGCGGATCGAAAGTCAAGGCTTGGCAAGCCCAGGGCAGCGGATGTTTTCACTTCTTGAACGCGAGCACCTCCCACGGAACCCATATTGCGCTCAGATGAGCGTCGCACAGCACGATTGATTTCGATCGATGAACGATCAAGGGGTGGCACTGAGTGCCACCCCTTGGAGAAGTGCAGTAACCCATGATCCGCTCATCTGAGCACTACCCCCCTCAGGGGTGGCGAGAATCACGCCTCGGTCGGCACGCCGATTTCACCATGCGGACGCGCATCCGGACGGAACGCGGAACCGAAACACGCCCGTCACGAGCGTCGCCCTCACACGAGCGTCCCTCACACCCCCAGCGCCAGCAACCGCTCCTCCACCCGCTCCGGCGCGTACAGGTGCTCCACGACCAGCGCACCCGCTCCCACCAGGCCCGCACGCTCCCCCAGCCGCGAGGTCACGACGTCCAGACGAGCCGTGGAGCGGGGCAGCGCGCGCTGGTAGAGCAGCTCACGCACGCCCGTGAGGAAGGCGGTTCCGGCCAGATCCCCGGCGATCATCAGGACCCCCGGGTTCAGCAGCGTCACGACCGTCGCCAGTACGTCCCCGACCCGGCGCCCCGCCTCCCGGGCCAGCGCCGCCGCCTCGGGGTGCCCGGCGCCGAGCAGGTCGCGCACATCCGAGCCCGAGGACGCCGGTATGCCCGACTCCGCGAGCCGCCGCGCCACGGCGCCACCGCTGGCGACGGCCGCGAGACAGCCGTAGGAGCCGCAGCGGCACAGCGCCTCCGCGCCCACCCGGATGTGCCCGATGTCCCCGGCGCCGCCGTCGACGCCCCGGAAGATCGAGCCGTCGACCACGACGCCGGCACCGATGCCCGTGGACACCTTGACCAGCACGAACGCCGAGCAGTCGGGGTATGCGGTGCGCTGTTCGCCGTACGCCATGAGGTTCGCGTCGTTGTCGACGAGCACCGGGACCGCGGGCGCCCCGGTGCGTTCCGTGAACGCTCTCGCGAGGCGGCCCCTTATGTCGTAGCCGTCCCAGCCGGGCATGATCGGCGGCTGGACGACCCGGCCGGTCTCGCTGTCGACCGGGCCGGGGACGGCGAGCCCGATGCCGCAGACCTCGTCCGGCCGGTGGCCCGCCTTCTCCAGCAGTTCGGCGAACCAGCCGCCCAGGTCGCCGAGGACGGCGTCCGGGCCGTCCTCGATGACCAGGGTGCCGCCGTGCTCGGCCAGGATCTCGCCGGTCAGCGTCAGCACGGCCGCCCGCGCGTGCCGGGTGTCCAGGTCAGCGGCCAGGACGACCGCGTGGGCGTCGTCGAACTCCAGGGTGATCGAGGGGCGGCCGCCGAGCGGGGAGTCGACCGGGCCGCCGGCGCCCTCGCGCAGCCAGCCCGCGCGGAAGAGACGCTCCAGCCGCTGGCCCACGGTCGCCCGGGAGAGACCGGTGGCCTGCTGGAGGGCGCCGCGCGTGGTCGCCCGCCCGCTCCGCACCAGTTCGAGCAGATCTCCGGCGCTGGCCTGACTGCCCGCCCTGCCGGTCCGTCCCGGACGCCCGGTCATGCGCACCCCCTTGTGTTTCTCAAGCCTGCATTACATATTGAGTTTTGCGTGTTAAATAGACGTAACCCTACGGTAGCCACTGCCGAACCAGTCGGCCTTGTCGTCTTCGGGGAGCCCCGAGTGGATCGCACCGCCCAGCTCATCGCCCGCCCGGCGGAGTACGCCGTTGCATACGATCCGGCGGCTCCGCCGTACCTCGAGGCTCCGCACCTCAGGGCGCTGCACGCCGGGGCGGTGGACGTGCTGGAGAGCAACTGGACAGGGACGTCGACGGTTCCCTCACGGGGTCTGTACCCGCACCAGTGGTCCTGGGACTCCGCCTTCGTCGCGATCGGGCTGCGGCACGTCTCGCCGCGCCGGGCACAGACGGAGCTGGAGACGCTGCTGGCCGCCCAGTGGGGTGACGGGCGTGTCCCGCACATCGTCTTCAACCCCTCCGTGCCGCTCGACGCGTACTTTCCGAGCCCCGACTTCTGGCGCTCCTCGACCGCGGGGCGCGCTGCGGGCGCCCCGCGCACCGTACAGACCTCCGGCATCGTGCAGCCACCGGTGCACGCGCTCGCGGCCTGGCTGGTGCACCGTGCCGACCCGGGGCTCTCCCGCGCGCGCGGCTTCCTCGCCCGGGTCTACCCGCGGCTGGCGGCCTGGCACCGGTATCTGCTGCACCGGCGGGACCTCGGCGGGGGCGGGCTCGTGTCGGTCGTCCACCCGTGGGAGCAGGGCATGGACAACGCGCCGAGCTGGGACGCGCCGCTCGCCCGGGTCACCCCGGCCCCGGCCCGCTCCTTCCGGCGCGCCGACCTCGACCACGGCGCGGCCGAGGACCGTCCGACGGACCTGGACTACGGGCGGTACGTACGGCTGGCCACGGAGTACCGGGACGGGGGCTATGCCGACGGCGGCGGGGAGTTCGCCGTCGAGGACCCCTCCTTCAACGCGCTGCTCATCGCCTCCGAACACGCCCTCGCGCGCATCGCGCAGGAGCTGGGCGCGCCGGGCACGGCCCGCCACGCGCGCGCGGAGCGGCTGACGGCGGCGCTCGTGGAGCGGCTGTGGGACCCGGCGGAGGGCATGTTCTTCTGCCGGGACGTCGGGGCCGGGAGGGATGCGCGGAACATCCCGGACTCGCGGGGCGCGCGAGGCGCGCGAGGCGCGCGGGACGCGCGGGACGGGGAGCTGATCCGCGAGCGCGGCGTCTCCGGTCTCGTCCCTCTCCTCCTGCCAGGGCTGCCGCGCGAGGTGGTGACGGCCGTCGTACGAACGTTGCGCGGCCCGCACTTCGGGCTCGGCACGACCACCCGCCTCGTCCCCAGCTACGACCTGCTCGGCGAGGCCTTCGACCCGCACCGCTACTGGCGCGGCCCGGCCTGGTTCAACACCAGCTGGCTGCTGGAGCGGGGCCTGCGACTGCACGGCGGTCAGGCCGACGCGGACGCCCTGCGCGGGGCCGTGCTGGACATCGCGGCCGGCTCGGACTTCGCGGAGTACGTCGACCCGTACACCGGCGAGGCCTGCGGCGCGACCGGCTTCAGCTGGACCGCCGCGCTCACGCTCGACCTGCTGCACCGAAGCGAAGCGATCGTTCTCAAGGGAGGGGACCGGGGATGACGGACCGGCATCATCTGCTCGTGTACGGCGGGACGTTCGCGGCCGTGGGCGACCGCGGGGACATCAGCGGCGTACGGGGCTCCGGCGCGGCCTCCGGATCTCCGGAGGGTTTGTTCGTCCGGGACGCCCGGCATCTCAGCCGCTGGCAGCTGACGGTCGACGGCGCCGTACCGGAGACGCTCGCGCCGGTCGCGGACGGGGACACCACGCGGTGCGTGCTCGTGCCGCGCGGCGGTCGCAACGAGCCGCCGTCCTGCACGCTGTTCCGGGAACAGGCGGTCGGCGACAGCTCGTTCGTGGAGTCGCTGCGGATCGTCAGCAACCGCCCGGTGCCGACGACGGTCCGGCTCGCGGTCACCGCCGACGCCGACTTCACCGACCAGTTCGAACTCCGCTCCGACCACCGCACGTACGCGAAGACCGGAGTCGTCCGCCGCCGCCAGGTCCTGGACGACGGCGTGGAGTTCACCTACCAGCGCGGTGAGTGGAGGTCCCGCACGACGGTGACGGCCGAGCCCGCGCCGGACGGCATCGAGGAGACCGGCACCGGAGCCCGTCGGCTGGTGTGGAAGCTGGAGCTGGAGCCGCACGGCTCCGCTGAACTGACCCTGCGGGTGATGGCCCGGCCGCACGGCGAGAAGCGGGCCCTGCGGGTGCCCCGCTCCCCGGCCGCGGTGGCCGGACAACTCCGCGCGCAGGAGGGCGAGTTCATGGAGGGCGTGGCCTTCCCGACCGGCTGGCCCGAGCTGGCCGCCGCCTGCGCCCGCGGACTCGCGGACCTGGCCGCGCTCCAGGTCCAGGCGACGGGCCCGGACGGCGAGGAGCTGCGCGTCCCGGCGGCGGGCGCCCCCTGGTTCCTGACCCTGCTGGGCCGCGACGCCCTCCTCACCTCGCTGTTCGCCCTCCCCTACCGCCCGCGCCCGGCCGCCGCAACGCTGCTGGCGCTCGCCGCCGGGCAGGCGACCGAGACCGGCCGGGACTCGGTGTCCCAGCCCGGCAAGATCGTGCACGAGGTGCGGCACGGCGAACTGGCCCACTTCGGGCAGGTCCCGTTCGGCCGCTACTACGGGTCGGTGGACGCCACCCCGCTGTTCCTCATCCTCCTCGGCGCGTACGTCGAGCAGACCGGCGACGCGGCGACGGCCCGCCGTCTGGAGCCCAACGCCCGGGCGGCGGTCGGCTGGATGCTGGACCACGGCGGGCTCGCCTCTCGCGGCTACCTGGTCTACCGCGCCGACCAGGGCGGTCTCGCCAACCAGAACTGGAAGGACTCCCCCGGCGCCATCTGCTCCGCGGACGGCACCCGCGCGACCGGGGCGGTGATGGCGGCGGGGGCCCAGGGGTACGCGTACGACGCGCTGCGCCGTACGGCGTGGGTGGCGCGCACGGTGTGGCAGGACGAGAAGTACGCGGCCCTGCTGGAACAGGCCGCCGCCGACCTGCGGGACCGTTTCCAGCGGGACTTCTGGATGCCGGACCGCTCCTTCCCGGCGCTCGCGCTGGACGGCGAGGGCCGCCAGGTCGACGCGCTCGCCTCGGACGCCGGACATCTGCTCTGGTCGGGCCTGCTGGACAAGGAGTACGGCGAGGCCGTGGGCCGGCGTCTCCTCGAACCGGACTTCTTCTCCGGCTGGGGCGTGCGCACGCTGGCGGCCGGGCAGCCGGCCTACCACCCGCTCTCCTACCACCGCGGTTCGGTCTGGCCGCACGACAACGCGCTGATCACGCTGGGGCTCGCCCGCTACAGCCTGCACGACGAGGCCCGTACGGTCGCCCACGCGCTGGTCGACGCCGCGGCCGCGACCGGTCACCGGCTCCCCGAGGTCCTCGCGGGCTACGGCCGCGACACCCACGCTGAGCCGGTGCCGTACCCGCACGCGTGCGTACGGGAGTCGCGGTCGGCGGCGGCCCCGTTGGCGCTGCTCACGGCGGTCGGGGGCGCGTAACCTTCGCCCGTCTCGGGGCCTGGTCCGGCTGCTTGGCGTGGCGTTTGCGTGGTGTTTGCCGAGCGCTGGCCGAGGGGGCTGAACACGGGCCGAGGGCAGGACGTACGAAACTGTGGCGGATCCGGCCCACTGCGGATCCGCCGAACCGCCGGGCTTCGTACGGAAGGACCCTCGGGTGCCTGTCTCCACTCGCTCATCCCAACTGCCTGAATCGAAACACCCCGAGGACACCCCCGTGACGGCCACGGCAACCCCGGATCCGGAGACCCCCGACCCGGCAACCCAGGAGGCCACGGCGACGGAAGCCGCGACAGAGGAAGCCCCACCAGAGGCGGCGACCCCGGAGACGGCGGCCCCGGAGACGGCGGCCCCGGAGACGGCGACCTCGAAGACGGCGGCCCCCGAGACGGCGGCCCCGAAGCGGGAGACCCCAACGACAGAGGCACCGGAGACGGCGGAGCCGAAGCCGGCGGGCCCGAAGGCGGAGTCGATCGGGACGGAGGCCTCCGAGGCAGGGACCCCGAAGCCGGAAACCGCGGAGCCACAAGCCCCGGAGGCGGAAGCCGCAGAGTGGGAAGCCCCGGAGGCGGAAGCCCCGGAGACGGCGGAGTCGGAGACAGCGGCCCCGACGCCGAAGGCTGCGGAGGCCGAGGCGACGGAGCCGGAGCCGGAGCCGGAGGCCGAAGTCACGGAGCCGGAGCCGGAGCCGGAGGCCGAAGTCACGGAGCGGGAAGCCCTGGAGGCGGAGGCTGCGGAGCCGGACGCCACGGAGCGGCAGGCCCCGGAGGCGGAAGCCCCGGAGGGGGCGGTTCCAGCTGACGGTCGAAGCGGGCGCGTGCGGCCCCGTGGGATCAAGGCCCGGATCGCGTACCGGCGGGGTTGGCGGGGTCGGCATCCTCGGGCCGCTCGGGTGGTGTGGTGGGCGGTGACGGTCCTCTGCGTGGTGCTCGTGCTCGGGGCGCTGGTGCTGCCGAACCGTCTCTTCGCCCTCCACGTGAGCCGGTTCCTGCGGCTGCCCGGTGAGGCGATCGTCGGCGCGGCCGTGGTGCTGGCGCTGCCGCGTCGGCCCCGGTTGGCACTGTCGGCGCTGGCCGGCGCGGCGCTCGGGGCGCTGACCGTGCTGAACCTGCTCGACATGGGGTTCGTGGAGTACCTGGGCCGCGACTTCAACCTCGTCCTGGACTGGGGTCTGCTGGACGACGCGCAGTCGTACGTGGCGGACTCGATGGGCGGGACGGTCGCGCTCGCCGCGGCGATCGGCGTCGTCCTGCTCGTCGTCCTGGTCATGGTGCTCATGGCGCTGGCGACGGTCCGGCTGAGCGGCATCCTGGTGAGCGACACCCGGGCGGCGACCCGGGGCACGCTGATCGCGGGCACCGCCTGGATCACCTGCTCCGTGATCGGTCTGCAGTACGCCGGGGCGCCGGTCGCCTCCGACCAGGTCGCGCACACGGTCGCCTCCGAGGCCAGGCGGGTGCGGGACACCCTCCGGGACGAGGCCGCGTTCGGGAAGGTGGCTCGCAGCGACACGTTCGGGGCCACCCCGGCCGACCAGCTCGTGCCGGACCTGCGCGGCAAGGACATGATCTTCACGTTCATCGAGAGCTACGGCCGCAGTGCCATCGAGGACCCGGGCATGGCGCCGGGCGTCGACAAGACCCTCGACGCGAGCACACAGGCCCTGACGAAGGCCGGCTTCCACGCGAAGAGCGGCTGGCTGACCTCGGCGACGTACGGCGGCAGCAGCTGGCTCGGCCACTCCACCACACTGTCCGGGTTGTGGGTCGACAACCAGCAGCGCTACCGCACGGTGATGGCCAGCGACCACCTGTCGCTGACCAAGGCGTTCCAGAAGACCGGCGCCTGGGACACGGTCGGTGTCATGCCGGGCGTGCAGAAGGGCTGGCCGGAGGCGAAGTTCTACGGCCTGGACAAGGTCTACGACGCCTTCCAGATGGGCTACCAGGGACCGAAGTTCAGCTGGTCGACCATGCCGGACCAGTACGCCCTGGAGGCGTTCCAGCGGCTGGAGCACGGCCGCACGGACCGCGACAAGCCGCTGATGTCGGAGATCATCCTGACCTCCAGCCACCAGCCGTGGGCGCCGATACCGAAGATGGTCGGCTGGGACGACCTCGGCGACGGCTCGGTCTTCGACGGCATCCAGAAGGCCGGCAAGCAGGCGTCCGAGGTCATCGCCGACGGCACCAAGTCCAAGCAGGAGTACGGCAAGTCCATCCAGTACTCGGTGACCGCCCTCACCCAGTGGCTGGAGCGCTACGCCACCGACGACACCGTCCTGGTCTTCCTCGGCGACCACCAGCCCATAGCCCGGGTCAGCGGCGACAACGCCAGCCGGGACGTGCCGATCTCGATCGTCGCCAAGGACCCGAAGGTCCTCGACAAGATCGCCGCCTGGAACTGGACGGACGGTCTGAAGCCGGCCCACGACGCCCCGGTGTGGAAGATGAGCTCGTTCCGCGACAAGTTCCTGACGGCCTACGGGTCCACCCCGCACCCGTCGAAGGGCTGACGGTCACGGGGATCCCATCGCCGCGCGCGCCGCTTCGACGAAGCGCTCCAGACGGTCCGCGAAGACCTGCTGGCCTTCGTCGAAGCGTGCGCGCGCGTCCGGCTCACCCAGCGTGACCTGCCACAGCGCCCGGTTGGTCCGGGTGACCACCTCAATAACGGCCTCGGCCGCCTCCGCGGGCCCGGCGGGACCCTCCAGGACGACGACCCTGACCCCGCGCATGAGCGGGTCGTACGCTCCGCGCAGCTCCGTACGCAGGTCGTGGATCCGCTCCGAAAGCCGGTCGGGGTCGGCGACCTGGTTGAAGGCGAAGGTGACCTGCCAGTACAACTCACCGGTGACGTGCGCCCGTTCCATGAACTCCAGATAGGCGGCCCGCCGCAACTCCCGGACCCTGCTGAGGTGTTGCGTGCGCGCCGACGCCTCCGCCTGCGCCTTGGCCGTTCGCACGTTCCCCAGGTTGGTCACCCAGCCGGCCAGCACCGCGGTACCGCCGGTGAAGGCCGCCACCCACACCGCGCTGTCCACCACGCCGCTCAGTGTCGGCGAGGCCCTGCCCCCTGTCGAGGGTGCCTCAGCCGCGGAAGGTCGCCGGGGGTCAGCCGCCGGAGGTGTCCAGTTCCGCGTCCTCGCTGATGCCCGCGCAGTCGTACGGGTCCTTCAGCCAGCCGTCCGGCAGGACGACCCGGTTGTTGCCGGAGGTGCGGCCGCGGGGGCCGTCGGCGCCGGTGGGCCAGGGCTGCTCGAGGTCCAACTCGTCCAGCCCTGCGCGGAGTTCCGCCAACGAGGAGGTGATGGCCAGCCGCTTGCGCATCTCGCTCCCGACCGCGAAGCCCTTCAGGTACCAGGCGACGTGCTTGCGGAAGTCGATGACCCCGCGCGCCTCGTCGCCGATCCACTCGCCAAGCAGGGTGGCGTGCCGGACCATGACGTCGGCGACCTCGCGCAACGAGGGCCGTGCGATGGCTTCCGTACGGCCTTCGAAGGCTGCCACCAGGTCGGCGAACAGCCACGGCCGGCCGAGGCAGCCGCGCCCGACGACCACTCCGTCGCAGCCGGTCTCGCGCACCATCCGCAGCGCGTCCTGCGCCGACCAGATGTCGCCGTTGCCGAGGACGGGGATCTCCGGGACGTGTTCCTTCAGGCGGGCGATGGCCTCCCAGTCGGCGGTGCCGCCGTAGTGCTGGGCGGCGGTGCGGCCGTGCAGCGCGATGGCGGTGACCCCCTCCTCGACGGCGATCCGGCCGGCGTCGAGGTAGGTGATGTGGTCGTCGTCGATGCCCTTGCGCATCTTCATCGTCACCGGGAGGTCGCCGGCGCCGCTGACCGCCTCGCGCAGGATGGCGCGCAGCAGGTTGCGCTTGTAGGGGAGGGCGGAGCCGCCGCCCTTCCTCGTCACCTTCGGGACCGGGCAGCCGAAGTTCAGGTCGATGTGGTCGGCGAGGTCCTCCTCCGCGATCATGCGGACAGCCTTGCCGACGGTGGCCGGGTCGACGCCGTACAGCTGGATCGAGCGCGGCTTCTCGGTCGCGTCGAAGTGGATCAGCTGCATGGTCTTCTCGTTGCGCTCGACCAGCGCCCGGGTCGTGATCATCTCGCTGACGAAGAGACCCTTGCCGCCGCTGAACTCCCTGCACAGGGTGCGGAAGGGCGCGTTGGTGATCCCGGCCATGGGGGCCAGGACGACGGGCGGCTGGACGGCGTGCGGGCCGATCTGCAAGGGGGACACGGGCGTGGGCATTGCCCCATTCTCACGCACCGGACGGGGTGCGGCGAAATTCATTAGTTAGGCGTACTATTCACGCATGCCCGAGCTCAGCCCCCGCCGTCGGCTCCTCGTCCTCGCGATCTGCTGCATGAGCCTGCTGATCGTGAGCCTCGACGTCACCGTCCTGAACGTGGCCCTGCCCTCGATGCAGAGCGACCTGCACGCCACCACCGCCGGCCTCCAGTGGACGATCGACGCGTACACCCTGGTGCTGGCCGCGCTGCTGATGCTCGCGGGCTCGACCGCCGACCGGATCGGCCGCAGAAAGGTCTTCATGGCCGGCCTGGTCGTGTTCTCGCTGGGCTCGCTGCTGTGCTCCCTCGCCCCGAGCCTGGAGCTGCTGATCGCGGCGCGCATGGTGCAGGCGGTCGGTGGTTCGATGCTGAACCCGGTCGCCATGTCGATCATCACCAACACCTTCACCGCCCGGCGCGAGCGCGCCCGGGCGATCGGGGTGTGGGGCGCGGTCGTGGGCATATCGATGGCCGCGGGCCCGCTGCTGGGCGGACTGCTGGTGGAGTCCGTGGGCTGGCGCTCGATCTTCTGGCTCAATCTGCCGGTCGGCCTGGTGGCCCTTCTGGCGACCCTGCGCTACGTCCCCGAGTCCCGTGCGCCGAGGGCCCGCCGCCCCGACCCGGTCGGCCAGCTGCTGGTCATCGCCCTCTTCGGCTCCCTGACGTACGCGATCATCGAGGCGCCGGAGGCGGGCGCGGCGACGAGCGGCCCCTTCGCCGCCGTCGCGCTGGCCGCGCTGCTGGGCCTCCTGTGGTACGAGCCCCGCCGCGCCGAACCCCTCATCGACCTGCGCTTCTTCCGGTCGGTTCCGTTCAGCGGGGCGACGGTGGTGGCGATCAGCGCGTTCGCCGCGCTGGGCGGGTTCCTCTTCCTCTCCACCCTGTACCTGCAGAACGTGCGGGGCCTGGACGCCCTGCACGCCGGTCTCTGGATGCTCCCCATGGCCGTACCGACGTTCCTGTGCGCCCCCCTGTCCGGACGGCTGGTCGGCGCCCGGGGCCCACGGCTGCCTCTGCTGATCGCCGGGGTCGCGATGACGACGAGCGGCCTGCTGTTCGCCGCCTTCGACGCGGAGACGTCCGATGTGACGCTGTTCCTCGGGTACCTGCTGTTCGGCGTGGGCTTCGGTTTCGTGAACGCGCCGATCACGAACACGGCGGTGTCGGGCATGCCGCGCAGCCAGGCCGGCGTCGCCGCCGCCGTCGCCTCGACCAGCCGCCAGCTCGGCCAGACCCTGGGCGTCGCGGTGGTCGGCGCGGTCCTGGCGGCGGGCGTGACCACCTCGTCGTACCGCGACACCTTCGCCTCCGCCGCCGTCCCCGGCTGGTGGATCCTCACCGGCTGCGGCCTGGCCGTCCTGATCCTGGGCGCCGTCACCACCGGCCCCTGGGCCAGACGCACGGCGGAACGAACGGCGAAGCGGCTGGAGGCACCGGAGATCCGGGAGGCGACGAGCGTCAGCGCGTGACGACGCCCTGGATCGGAGGGGTGCTCGCACCGCTGTCGGCGAAGTCGAAGAGGGCGATGGCGGCCACACCGATGCCGAGCAGCGCCACCGTGGCTCCACCGCCGGCGGAGACGGCCGCGAGAGGGGAAGCGCCGAGCGCGGTCGCGGTGAGTCCGGAGACGAAGCCCAGCACGAGCGAGATCAGGACGCAGAACGCGAAAGCGATGAGCCTCTTCTGGTTGGCGCTCACCGGTACTCCTTCTTCTGAAGAAGGTGGCCGGTGAGCGCGGACGGGCCTCGACCAGCCACCTGCGCAGGCAGATGACATGCACTCCCCCGTCCCACCCCGCGTCGACCGACGCAGTTCTCAGAGGAGTTGGCCAAGTCGTTTCGCACCCAACTCATTTGTGAAGGTAGCACAGCGCGACGGCACGCAACATATGTCAAAGACCCCTCTGCTCACGGCAGTTGAAGGAGAGAGGCGCGCCCTGCCGGTGCGGGAGGCGCCGGGCTCGTACAAAGTGCCTTTGCCGTGGCACCGGTTCGGCTCAGCTGCTGGACTCAGCTCGAAACCCGGTCCTCCGTGGCCAACAGGTGCAGCTTCTCCAGGCGCTCTCGTGTCTCGCCGTCCACCGGTACGTACGTCACCAGGCGGGCTCCGTGTTCCGGGCTCAGCCACAGGTCGGTGTGGGTGACGGTGAGGAGGCCGACGTGGGGGTTGCGGAACTGCTTGGTCTTTCCGCGGGCCACCACGACCTCGTAGCGCTCCCAGTTCTCGCGGAACTCCGGGGACTCCGTCTGCAGGCGCTTGACCAGCATCTTCCAGGCCGGCTCGGAGAGGTGGCCGGCCATGGAGGCGCGGAGTTTCGCGGCCATCAGGCGCATGGACTCGTCGAGGTGGACGACCGACTCGCGCCACTGCGGGTTGGTGTGGATGAGGAGCATGCAGTTGCGGTCCTCGGGCGGGATGGCGTCGAGGTCGCACAGCAGGTGGGCGTAGGTGCGGTTGTAGGCCAGGATGTCGTAGCGGCTGTTCTGGACGCAGGCGGGCAGCGGGTCGAGCTGGGCGAGCAGCTCGCGTACGGCGTCGGAGATGCCGGTGCAGGAGGAGGCGGGGGTGGGGTCCGTGGCGCCCGCGAGCTGGAAGAGGTGGGCGCGTTCGCCCGGGTCGAGGAGCAGCGTGCGGGCGAGGGCGTCCAGGACCTGGACCGAGACGTGGATGTCCCTGGACTGTTCGAGCCAGGTGTACCAGGTGACGCCGACGGCCGAGAGGTGGGCGACCTCCTCGCGCCGCAGTCCGGGCGTACGGCGGCGCGTTCCGCGCGGGAGGCCGACCTGCTCGGGCTTGATGCGCTCGCGGCGGCTGCGCAGGAAGGCGGCCAGTTCGTGCCGGCGGACCTCCGAGCCGACGGTCTCGCGGGCGGGCGCCCCGGGAGGTGTCTCGTGGGCCATCGTCGTCATGCCTCCAGCGTGCCGCCGTCCGGACCCTGTTGCCAGGTACTCCTTGTACCAGGATAAGAAGACTCTGGTACCCGTCTGAGGGGCAGCGCAGGCTCGGCAGCGTGACCCAGACAACCACGACCACAACCACCCACCCGCCGGGCGCCCGCGTCTCGGCACCGGCCCACGCCCTCGGCCCCCTCGGGCTCTTCACCGTGCTGCTCGCCGCGGCACTGCCCCTCATCGACTTCTTCATCGTCAACGTCGCCCTGCCGACCATGGGTCGGGATCTCGCCGCGAGCGAGTCGGTCCTCGAACTCGTCGTCGCCGGGTACGGGCTCGCGTACGCCGTGCTGCTGGTCCTCGGCGGCCGGCTCGGTGACCTGTTCGGCCGGCGTCGGCTCTTCCTGGGCGGCATGGCCGCCTTCGGCCTGACCTCGCTGGCCTGCGGGCTCGCGCCCGACGCGTGGTCGCTGGTCGCGGCGCGGGTCGCGCAGGGCGCGTCGGCCGCCGCCATGGTCCCGCAGGTGCTCGCCACCATCCAGTCCTCCACCGAGGGAGCGCGCCGCGCCAAGGCCATGAGTCTCTACGGGGCCACCGCCGGCCTGTCGATGGTGGCGGGCCAGATCCTCGGCGGGGTTCTGGTCTCGGCGGACATCGCGGGCACCGGCTGGCGCTCGGTGTTCCTCGTGAACGTCCCGGTCGTCGTCGCGGGACTGCTCCTCGCCGTCCGCACGGTCCCCGAGACCCGCTCCCAGCACCCCGAACCGGTGGACGGCCCCGGCACAGCCCTGCTCGCCGTCGCCCTGCTGACGCTGCTCGCACCGCTCACCGAGGGCCGCGCGGCGGGCTGGCCGCTGTGGACGTGGCTGTCCCTGTCGGCGTTCCCACTGGTCGCAGCGGCCTTCTACGTCGTGGAGCGCCGCGCCGACCGAAACGGCCGTACTCCCCTGATCCCCCCGAGCCTGCTCGAGCTCAGCACGTTGCGGCGCGGTCTGACGCTCATGGTGCCGTTCTCGATCGGCTTCAGCGGGTTCATGTTCGTCGTGGCGGTGGCTTTGCAGAGCGGGGCGCGCCTGGGCCCGGTCCAGGCCGGTCTCGCCCTGGCCCCCATGGCTCTGGCCTTCTTCGTCGCCTCGCTCGCCGGACCCCGGCTGGTGGCCCGGTTCGGGGCGCGGGTGGTGACGGCGGGGTCGGTGCTCCAGGGCATCGGCATCCTCCTGATCGTGTCGACCGTGCATGCCGACTGGCCCGACGTGGGCCTCGTCGAGCTGCTGCCGGGCGCGGCGGTCGCCGGTGCGGGGCAGGCGCTCCAACTGCCCGTCGTCATGCGGATCGTGATGTCCGAGGTGCCGCCGGCCCGTGCGGGCGTCGGCAGCGGCGTGATGGTGACCACCCAACAGGCGTCGCTGGCCCTGGGCGTGGCCACCCTCGGCACCCTGTTCCTCTCCCTGGTCCCGCAGATGGGCATGCGGGACGCCCTGGTGACCACGCTGGCCGTGCAGTTGGCCGGGGTGGTCGTGACGGGGCTGCTGAGCCTGCGCCTGCCCCGCAGGGTCGGCTGAGCTCGGCCGACTCCGGCGGCGTTCAGGGAACGGCTTGGACAACTCGTCGGGCCGGATCCCCTGTTGATGTTGGTCTTGCTGCACACTCCTTGCTGCGCGGGCAGAGTCGCCCGCACGCAGACCCGATGCCCTCGGACGCTGGAGGCGTCATGCTGGAGATCAACACGAGCAAGGTGAGCCGCTGGGACCAGCACGGACGGGAGCACGTCGTCAGGGTGCGGCGCGCCGGAGTACAGCGCACCATCAGATGTGACACGTGCGGCTGGCGCAAGGGGGCGCAGTTCCTGCCCTGGCTGAAGGCGGAGGAGCACCTCGCCGAGGCGCACCAGGCGACCGTGGACCCTTCGGAGGGCCGCGAGTCCCGATGACTTCCGGGCCTCGGTGGCTTCGGATCCGCGATGGCTTCGGATCCGCGATGGCTTTCCGATCCGCGATGACTTTCGGCCGTCCGGGGAGTCGTCACGGAGAAGCGAAGGACCCACACCGGAAGGCCGGCCCATGAGCGCTCTGCACAGGACCCTGCGGCAGTACGTCGACGACGGCACCGTCCCGGGAGCGGTGGGCCTCGTGGCCCGTGGCGAGGAGGTGGAGGTGGTGGCCGTCGGCGCACAGGACGCCGACGGCACGGCACCGATGACCCGGGAGTCCCTCTTCCGCATCGCCTCGATCACCAAGCCGATCACGGCGGCTGCGCTGCTGACGCTGGTGGAGGACGGCACGGTCGGCCTCGACTCGCCGGTGGCCGAGTGGCTGCCCGAGCTCGCGGAGCCGATGGCGGTCCGTACGCCGTCCGCTCCGGTCGACGACCTGGTCCCGGCGGCCCGGCCGATCACGGTCGAGGACCTGCTGAGCTCGCGCCCCGGCTGGGGCTTCCCGTCGGACTTCTCCCTCCCCGCCGTCCAGGCCCTCTTCGGCGTGCAGAAGGACGGCCGCTTCCCGCAGGCCTACCCGGACCCGGACACCTGGCTGACGGACCTGGCCCGCGTCCCCCTCCTCCACCAGCCGGGCGAGGCCTGGCTGTACGGCACGGCGTCCGACCTCCAGGGCATCCTGATCGCACGGGCGTCGGGCCGTGGCCTGCCCGAGTTCCTGGCGGAGCGGATCTTCGAACCACTGGGCATGAAGGACACGGCGTTCGAGGTCCCGAAGGAGAAGCGGGACCGTTTCACCACCGCGTACCGTCCCGACGGCGTGGGCGCGCTGGAGGTGTCGGACACCCCGGACGGGGAGTGGAGCAGCGTGCCGAGGTTCCCGTCGGGCGGCGGGGGCCTGGCGTCGACGGCCGACGACTGGCTGGCCTTCGCCCGCCTCCTGCTGAACGCGGGCGAGGCGAACGGTCACCGCGTCCTCTCCCCCACCTCGGTGAGCCGCATGACGAGCAATCACCTGACGGCGGCCCAGCGCGAGATCGGCGCCCTCTTCCTGGAGGGCCAGGGCTGGGGCTACGGCGCCCAGGTCGACGTCTCCCCCATCGACCCGTGGAACGTCCCGGGCCGCTACGGCTGGGTCGGCGGCACGGGCACGACGGGCCACATCGTCCCGCAGACGGGCACGGTCACGATCCTGCTGACCCAGGTGGCGATGGAGAACCCGACGCCGACTCCTGTGATGCGGGACTTCTGGAGGTGCACGGCGGAGTAATTCGTGAGGAAAGGCGCGAGACTGGGAGTCGACGCGGCCGGCGTGGGCGTACGGCACGGGCCTGGGCAAGCAGGACGCGGCCGCTCTCGCCGACCGCCCCGAGGTCGTCGTCGACACCAAGGAGCCGCTGGACGGTGTGCCCACGGGGGTGACCGCGACCCCGCTCGGAGCGGCCGGGGAGAGCGCGCTGACGTTCACCACCGGTACCGGGGTTTCCGGTTGCTGATGACGTCCGGCGGACGGCTGTTCCTGGTGTGACGCCGCAATGGATGGTCGGCCGGGACCGGACGGTCGTCCTGCCCCATGGGAACCACATCCGGGTACAGCTCATCCCGCAGCGCGGACACCGGGGCGGTTCCTAGGCCCGCGGCCCCCGCAGGCCGTGCAGCAGCAGATCCACCAACGCCCTGAAGTCGTCCTCCGCGCCCGGCAGTTCCCACTCCTGGTAGTAGGAGGGGTCGTGGAAGCGGCCGGTGGCGTGGAAGACGGCGCGGGCGGTGGTCGCGGGGTCGGAGGCCGTGAAGGTGCCCGCCGCCACGCCCGCCTCGATGATCCGGGTCAACTGGCCGGTGAGGTCGTCGAGGTGTTCGCCCACCGCCGAGCCGCTCTCGCCGGTCAGCACCATGTACGTGGCGAACAGCTCGGGGTCGTCGCCCGCCTTGCGGCGCTTGGCGTCGTAGAGCGCCGCGAGCCAGTCGCGCAGCCGGGTCTCCGGGGCGCGGGTCTGGTCGGCGGTGATGGCGGAGAGGGTCTCCGACGTGCGGTCCAGCCACCGCTTCGTGACCGCCTCGCGCAGCGCTGCCTTCGTGCGGAAGTGACGGTAGACGCTGCCATGGCTGACGCCGAGCGCGCGGGCCACATCGACCACGGTGGCCTTGGCCGGGCCGTGGCGGCGCAGCACCTCCTCGGTGGCCTCGAGGATGCGCTCGGCGGTCAGGGTCTCGGTGGTCGGTGACATGGTCAGACCGTACCCGGCACGGGGATCACGCCTCGAGGTGAGCCATCTGGGCCGCCGGGTAGCGCTCGCCCGCGGCGGCGTCGGCCGGGACCGCCTCCTCGATCGCGGCGAGGTCGGCCGCGTCCAGCGTGACCCGCAGCGCGCCGAGCGACTCCGTGAGCCGCTCGCGGGTCCGCGCGCCGACCAGGGGCACGATGTCCTCGCCCCGGCCGAGCACCCAGGCGATGGCGATCTGGGCGACGGAGACGCCCTTCTGCCCGGCGATCTTCCGCAGGGCCTCCACCAGGTTCAGGTTGTGCTGGAGGTTGTCGCCCTGGAAGCGGGGGGACATGGCACGGAAGTCGTTCGCCGCGAGCTGCCGGTCGGCGGTGAAGTGGCCGGAGATCAGGCCCCGGGACAGGACGCCGTACGCGGTGACGGCGATGCCCAGCTCACGGGTGGTGGGCAGGATCTCCTCCTCGATGCCCCGCGAGATCAGCGAGTACTCGATCTGGAGGTCGGAGATCGGCGCGGTGGCGGCGGCCCGGCGGATCGTCTCGGCGCCGACCTCGCTGAGGCCGATGTGCCGGACGTACCCCTTCTCGACCAGTTCGGCGATCGCGCCGACGGTCTCCTCGATCGGTACGGCCGGGTCGAGCCGGGCGATGCGGTAGACGTCGATGTGGTCGACGCCGAGCCGCTGGAGGGAGTAGGCGGCGAAGTTCTTCACGGCTGCCGGACGGCCGTCGTAGCCGCTCCAGCCGCCGTCCGGGTCGCGCAGGGCACCGAACTTCACGCTGACCAGCGCCTGCTCGCGGCGGGCAGCGGGCGCGGCACGCAGGGCTTCGCCGATCAGCAGCTCGTTGTGGCCCATGCCGTAGAAGTCGCCGGTGTCCAGCAACGTCACGCCGGCCTCCAGGGCGGCATGGATCGTCGCGATCGACTCGGCCCGGTCCGTGTCGCCGTACAGCGCGGACATGCCCATGCAGCCGAGGCCGAGGGCGGAGACCTGGGGGCCGGTGGTTCCGAGGGTGCGCGTGTGGATCGTCATGGCCATCAGCATGGCATGACAGCTGACAGATTTCAATATCTGTCAGCTGTCATGCCATGCGTCCGGTCGACGGGCCGGGTGCCCCGAGGACGGTGAGAGATGTCGGCGTGCAGTCACCTCGGCGGCGCCTGCCACCGGCCCGGCAGCATTCCCGCGCGGCCATGGAGGACGCCATGAGCATCCGGATCGCCACCTTCAACCTGGAGAACCTTCCGCCGACCCGCGGCCTTCCGCCTCGCGGACCCGGCCGAACGCAAGGAAGTCCTCGAAGACTTCGCCACGTTGGTCGCCCCCTCGACCTGCCGGTCTATCGGGACCAGGACAAGACGGAGATCGCCCGGCTCGTCAAGAAGCACCGGGCGTGCGACACCGACCCGAAGAACCCGCCGCCGCCGATCTTCGTCAACCAGTCCCGCCCGGGTAAGGACTCCGGGCCGTTCACGACGTCCGGGTCGGGAAAGAACACAAGAGAACACCACCGTCGAGGTCACCGCCAAGGGCCGTACCGCGTGGGCCGGTTGGGCCGAACCGGGGCAGGACGACCTCGACCTGGACGCGGTGCGCCACACCGGCCGGGTGGTCTCGGAGGTCGACGCCGACATCCTGCTCACCGTGGAGGCCGAGGACCGGCTCACACTGGAGCGCTTCAACACGCAGGTACCGGCGGCCGGGGCGCTCGACAGGCAGCCCTACCCCTACGTCCTGCTGATCGACGGCGACGACAGCCGGGCCATCGACATCGGGATTCTCGGCCGCCACCCGATCACGCCCGTCCCGCCCCACCTCTTCGACACCGCCCCGGAGAGCCCCGACAAGCGCCTCTTCAGCCGGGACTGCCCCGCGTCGCCGAAACTCCGCACGGACAAGTACGGCTCGGACTACGCACGGCCCCCCGGCGAGGGGCTGCGTGCCTGGACGACCAAGGACGGCTACAAGAACGGCTTCCGGTACGTGGTGTGCGCCGGGTACCGCCCGGACGGCGAAAAGCTGACGGGAGACGTGACATCCCCCGTCAGCTTCGGCCGGTGAGTACTACCGGTGAGTGCTAGGCGCCGATGAGACGCCCCGCCAGGTACCCCTCGATCTGGTCCAGCGAAACCCGCTCCTGCTTCATCGAGTCCCGCTCACGCACGGTCACCGCGTTGTCGTCCAGCGTGTCGAAGTCGACCGTCACGCAGTACGGCGTACCGATCTCGTCCTGGCGGCGGTAGCGGCGGCCGATGGCGCCCGCGTCGTCGAACTCGATGTTCCAGTTCTGGCGCAGGGCAGCCGCGAGGCCCTTGGCCTTCGGGGACAGCTCCGGGTTGCGGGAGAGCGGCAGGACCGCGACCTTCACCGGGGCCAGGCGGTGGTCCAGGCGCAGGACGGTCCGCTTCTCCAGCTTGCCCTTGGCGTTCGGCGCCTCGTCCTCGACGTAGGCGTCGAGCAGGAACGCGAGCATCGCGCGGCCGACACCGGCCGCCGGCTCGATGACGTACGGAGTCCAGCGCTCGCCGGCCTCCTGGTCGAAGTAGGAGAGGTCCGTGCCGGAGGCCTTGGAGTGCGCGCCGAGGTCGTAGTCGGTGCGGTTGGCGACGCCCTCCAGCTCGCCCCACTCGTTGCCGCCGAACTGGAAGCGGTACTCGATGTCGGCGGTGCGCTTGGAGTAGTGGGAGAGCTTCTCCTGCGGGTGCTCGTACCAGCGCATGTTCTCCTCACGGAGACCCAGGCCCGTGTACCAGTTCCAGCGCTGCTCCATCCAGTACTCCTGCCACTTCTCGTCCTCGCCCGGCTTGACGAAGAACTCCATCTCCATCTGCTCGAACTCGCGGGTGCGGAAGATGAAGTTGCCGGGCGTGATCTCGTTGCGGAAGGACTTGCCCATCTGGGCGATGCCGAACGGCGGCTTGCGGCGCGAAGTGGTCTGCACCTGGCCGAAGTTGGTGAAGATGCCCTGGGCGGTCTCGGGGCGCAGGTAGGCGATGGAGCCGGTGTCCTGCGTCGGGCCGAGGTGGGTGGAGAGCAGACCCGAGAACTGCTTGGGCTCGGTGAACTGGCCCTTGTTGCCACAGTTGGGGCAGTTCACGTCCGCCAGGCCGTTCTCCGGCGCGCGGTTGTGCTTGGCCTCGTACGCCTCTTCCAGGTGGTCCGCGCGGAACCGCTTGTGGCAGGAGGTGCACTCGGTCAGCGGGTCGGAGAAAGTGGCGACGTGGCCGGATGCCACCCAGACCTCGGGGGCCAGGATGACGGACGAGTCGATACCGACCACGTCCTCGCGCGACGTGACCATGTAGCGCCACCACTGGCGCTTCAGGTTCTCCTTGAGCTCGACACCCAGCGGTCCGTAGTCCCAGGCGGCACGCTGTCCGCCGTAGATCTCACTACAGGGGAATACGAAGCCACGGCGCTTGCTCAGGCTGACGATGGTGTCGATCTTGTCGGCGGCCACGGTGCTCTCTTCATAACGACGACGGGCGACGAAGCGAGATGCTTCCAGCGAAGACTTCAGGGTACCGGCGGGGCCTCCCCCTCGACCAAATCGGATCCCGTCCGCGACGGCCATACCGCTGCTCTTCGGTGCTTACCAGGCCCTTACCCGGGGTCTTGTTGACAACGGTTTCCATGTTTGTTGAAAATGACTGTCATGAACGTACGACGACTCATATCCGGCACGGCGGTCGCGGCGGCCACCGCCCTCGGCCTCGGCACCCTCTCCGCCTGCTCCTCGGACAGCGCGGCCGCGGCCAACACGGACAAGTTCGACGTCGTCGCGTCGTTCTACCCGATGGCCTTCCTCGCCGAGCAGATAGGTGGGGAGCATGTGAACGTCACCAGCCTGACCGAACCCGGCCAGGAGCCGCACGACCTGGAGATCAGCGCCAAGCAGACGGCCGCGCTCCAGCAGTCCGACGCGGTGCTCTACCTCAAGAACCTCCAGCCCTCCGTCGACGACGCGGTCGCCCAGTCCGAGGCCAAGACGAAGATCGACGCCGCCTCCCTCACCACCCTGGAGAAGCACGGCAACGAGGTCGGCGGCCACGCGGCCGAGCACGACGACCACGAGAACGAGGAGCTGTCCGGCCTCGACCCCCACATCTGGCTCGACCCGGTGAGGTACTCCCAGGTCGCCCAGGGCGTCGGCAAGGCCTTCGAGAAGGCCGACCCGGACCACGCGGCCGACTACAAGACCAACACCGCGGCCCTCGTGAAGAAGCTCGCCGACCTCAACACCGAGTTCGAGAAGGGGCTCTCGAACACGAAGACCAAGGTCTTCGTCACCACCCACGCCGCCTTCGGCTACCTCGCCGAGCGCTACGGCCTGACCGAGGAGGCCATCAGCGGTCTCGACCCCGAGTCGGAGCCCAGCGCCGCCCGCGTGAAGGAGCTTGAGAAGATGGCCGAGGCCGACGGCGTCACGACCGTGTTCTACGAGACTCTCGTCAGCGACAAGACCGCGAAGACCATCGCCTCCGACACCGGGCTGAAGACCGACGTCCTCGACCCGATCGAGGGCATCACCGAGAAGTCCCGGGGCAAGGACTACTTCTCGGTCCAGCAAGCCAACCTCAAGGCGCTCCAGACCGCCCTGGGAACCAAGTGACCCTTACGGAGGGCGTCATGGACGCGAAGGCCGAGCCCGTCATTTCGCTGCGCGGTGTCCGCGCCGAGCTGGGCTCGCGCCCCGTCCTGCGGGGCATCGACCTCACCGTGCGGCGCGGTGAGGTCGTCGCCCTGCTCGGCGCGAACGGCTCCGGCAAGTCCACGGCCGTGCGCAGCGTCATCGGACAGGTGGCGATCAACGCGGGCGAGATCGAGCTGTTCGGCGCCCCGCAGCGCCGGTTCCGCGACTGGGCGCGGATCGGATACGTACCGCAGCGCACGACGGCCGCGGGCGGGGTCCCGGCCACGGTGACCGAGATCGTCTCCTCGGGCCGCCTCTCGCGCACCCGCTTCGGCGTCTTCCGCAAGGCCGACCGGGAGGCCGTACGGCACGCCCTGGAGCTCGTCGGCATGGCGGACCGCGCCAAGGACAACGTCGACGCCCTCTCCGGCGGCCAGCACCAGCGCGTGCTCATCGCCCGCGCCCTCGCCTGCGAACCCGAGCTGCTGATCATGGACGAGCCGATGGCGGGCGTCGACCTGTCCAGCCAGGAGGTCCTGGCGCAGACGCTGAGGAAGCAGGTCGCGGCCGGTACGACCGTCCTTCTCGTCCTGCACGAACTGGGCCCCCTGGAGCCCCTGATCGACCGGGCGGTCGTCCTGCGCGACGGCTGCGTCATGCACGACGGCCCGCCCCCGCAGGCCGTCGGCCAGCACGCGCTGCCCGGCCACGACCACGTACACCCGCACGCACCCGCGGGCGCCGAACCGATCCGCACGGGACTGCTGAGCTGATGGACTTCCTGAACTACGCCTTCATGCAGCGGGCGCTGCTCGCCGCGGTCCTGGTCGGCATCACCGCCCCGGCCGTCGGCATCTACCTCGTCCAGCGCCGCCAGGCCCTCATGGGCGACGGCATCGGCCACGTCGCGATGACGGGCGTCGGCCTCGGCTTCCTGCTGTCCTGGTCCCCGGTGTGGATGGCCACGGCGATCTCCGTCCTCGGCGCGGTCGTCATGGAACTCATCCGCTGGTACGGCAGGACCCGCGGGGACATCGCCCTCGCCATGCTCTTCTACGGCGGCATGGCCGGCGGCGTGATGTTCATCAACCTCGCGCCGACGGGCTCGAACGCGAACCTGACGTCGTACCTCTTCGGTTCGCTCTCGACGGTGTCGGAATCGGACGTCACCGCGATCTGTCTGCTCGCCGCCTTCGTGGTCCTGGTCACCCTCGGCCTGCGCCGCCAGCTCTTCGCCGTCAGCCAGGACGAGGAGTTCGCGCGGGTGACGGGCCTGCCGGTCCGCGCCCTGAACCTGCTGACGGCGATCACGGCGGCGGTCACCGTGACGGTGGCGATGCGCGTGGTGGGCCTGCTGCTGGTGAGCGCGCTGATGGTGGTCCCGGTGGCCGCGGCCCAGCAGCTCAGCCGCAGCTTCGCCGCCACCTTCGCGATCGCGGTGGCGATCGGCGTGACGGTGACCATCAGCGGCACGGTGACCTCGTACTACCAGGACGTCCCGCCCGGCGCGACGATCGTGCTGCTGACCATCGCCGCGTTCGTCGCGCTGAGCGTGCTGGCCGCTCCCCTGGCCCGCCGCCGCGCCCGCGCACTGGCGGCGGCACAGCCCGCCGGGGACCCGGCCGAGTGCGCGATTCCGGCCACCAGGAAGGCGGGGGACGGGATCGGCGTCTGACCGCGCACAGCCCGGGCTGGCACAATGGCCCGGCAAGCCGCAGACGTGAGGAGGCAACGGTGACGACCGCTGGACCGCCCGTGAAGGGCCGCTCCACCCGGCAGCGTGCCGCCGTGGCAGCGGCTCTCGACGAGGTCGACGAGTTCCGCAGCGCGCAGGACCTGCACGACATGCTCAAGCACAAGGGCGACTCGGTCGGCCTGACCACGGTCTACCGCACCCTGCAGTCCCTCGCCGACGCCGGCGAGGTCGACGTCCTGCGCACCTCCGACGGCGAGTCCGTGTACCGGCGCTGCTCCACCGGCGAGCACCACCACCACCTGGTCTGCCGCGTCTGCGGCAAGGCCGTGGAGGTGGAGGGCCCGGCGGTGGAGAAGTGGGCCGAGGCGATCGCCGCGGAACACGGCTACGTCAACGTGGCGCACACGGTGGAGATCTTCGGAACGTGCGCGGACTGCTCCGCCGGTTGAGCCGTTGCTCGCCGGGAGCGTGCGGCCCGGCCGTCGGCTGCGGGTCCACGGTGGCCGGTCGCGCCCCGCGGCGAAGCCGCACAGGTCACAGCCCCGCGCCCCTGGGGAAGCGCGGTGCCCTTGGTGGTGAAGTTCGGCCTCGGCCGAAGCAGCGCTCCGGTTCGGCGAAGTCGTGGAACCTGCCGCCCTTCGAGACGGGGTGGCACTCGGCCTTGGTGGCTACGGCGTGACCTGCTCGCCTTCCGTTCCGCCTGCCGTCCTGCCTTCCAGGGACAGCAGCACCTCGTTCGGTGTGGCGCCGCCGAAGCGGCGGTCGCGCGAGGCGAACTCCACGCAGGCCCGCCACAGGTCGCGGCGGTCGAAGTCCGGCCACAGCACGTCCTGGAAGACCATCTCCGCGTACGCGCTCTGCCAGAGCAGGTAGTTGGAGGTGCGCTGCTCGCCGCTGGGCCGCAGGAACAGGTCGACGTCCGGCATGTCCGGGTAGTACAGGTACTTCGCGAGGGTCTTCTCGGTGACCTTGGAGGGGTCCAGCCTGCCCGCCTTCACGTCCTCCGCGAGCGCCTGCGCGGCGTCCGCGATCTCCGCGCGCCCGCCGTAGTTCATGCAGAAGTAGAGCGTGAGACGGTCGTTGTCCTTGGTCTGCTCCTGGGCGATCTGGAGCTCCTTGGCAACCGACTTCCACAGCTTGGGCATCCGGCCCACCCAGCGAACCCGGATGCCGAGCTCGTCGAGCTGGTCACGGGTCTTGCGGATGAAGTCGCGGTTGAAGTTCATCAGGAAGCGGACCTCGTCGGGCGAGCGCTTCCAGTTCTCGGTGGAGAAGGCGTACAACGAGATGTTCCGCACCCCCATCTCGACCGCGCCCTGCAGCACGTCGAGGACCTGCTCGGCGCCCACCTTGTGCCCCTCGGTGCGCGGCAGCCCGCGCTCCTTGGCCCAGCGGCCGTTGCCGTCCATGACGATCGCCACATGCTCGGGCACCAGCTCACCGGGGAGCTTCGGCGGGCGAGCGCCGGACGGGTGCGGCTCCGGCGTCTTGTACTCCCGACGCTGCCGCCCCAGGAACCCGCGTACGACCATGTCTCTCTCGTCTCCTCTGTTGCCTATTTCTCTACGTACCGAAGGGAGCGCAGGCCGCGCTCCAGATGCCAGTGCAGGTAGGCGGACACCAGCCCGCTGCCCTCCCGGACGTACCGCGCCTCGCACGCGTCCGCCGTCTCCCAGTCTCCCGTGAGCAGCGCGCCCAGCAGGACCAGGGTCTGCGGCGAGGGGACGACGCTGCCGGCCACCCGGCAGTCGGCGCAGACGGAGCCGCCGGCGGCGACGGAGAAGAACCGGTTGGGGCCCGGCATTCCGCACTTGGCGCAGTCGCCGAAGCTGGGGGCGTACCCGTTCACGGCCAGCGACCGCAGCAGGAACGCGTCCAGGACGAGGTGCGGGGCGTGCTCGCCGCGGGCCAGGGTCCTGAGAGCCCCCACGAGCAGCAGGTACTGCTGCACGGCCGGTTCGCCCTCGTGGTCGGTGAACCGCTCGGCGGTCTCCAGCATGGCCGTACCGGCGGTGTAGCGGGCGTAGTCGGTCACGATGCCGCCGCCGTAGGGGGCGATGATCTCGCTCTGCGTGCACAGCGGCAGCCCGCGTCCGACCAGCTCGCTGCTGCCCCGCGCGAAGAACTGCACGTCGACATGGGAGAAGGGCTCCAGCCGGGCCCCGAACTTGGACTTCGTCCGCCGCACCCCCCGCGCCACGGCCCGCACCCGCCCGTGCCCGCGGGTCAGCAGCGTGATGATGCGGTCGGCCTCGCCGAGCTTCTGGGTCCGCAGGACGACGCCGTCGTCCCGGAAGAGACTCATCGCGCACCGCCGGGGGCCTCGGGCCGGAGCATGCCGCGGTCCACCGCACCCGGCGTCCGGGTGCGCAGCACGATGCCGTCGTCGCGGAACAGGCTCATGGGGCCCATTCTCGCCTACGCGGAGGGGGTGGCGTGCCCGGCCATTAGGATCCCCCGGGTGGTGCGGCGGGCGCTGGGGCGCGATTTCGGGTGGTTGTGGGCGGCGTACTCGGTCAGCAGTCTCGGGACCTGGCTGGCGTTCAGCGCGTTTCCGCTGATCGCCGTGCTGGAACTGCACGCGGGACCGTCCGCGGTGGCGGCGCTGGCGGCCGTGGGGCCCGCGGTGGGAGCCGTGCTGGCGGTGCCGCTCGGGCCGTGGGTGGAGTTCCGCAGCAAGCGGCCGGTGATGATCACGGCGGACCTGGTCCGCTGCGCGGCCATGCTGAGCGTCCCGGCGGCGTTCGCGCTCGGCGCCCTCTCCCTGGCACAGCTTCTGCTGGTGTCGGTGATCGTCGCCGCCGCGGACATCTCGTTCACGGCGGCGAGCGGCGCGTTCCTGAAGTCGCTGCTGCCGCCGGAGGACCTGCTGGCGGCGAACGGCCGGTTCGAGTCGACGACCTGGACGTCCACCATGCTCGGGCCGCCGCTCGGCGGGGTGTTGATGGGACTGTTCGGCCCGGTGGTGACGGTCGCGGCGGACGCGGTCAGCTATCTGCTGTCGGCGCTGGGGCTGCGCGCGATCGGCGGGCGGGAGCCGGATCCGGTGCACAGGGATCCCGCGGGTGGGGGGCGGCTGACCGCCGGAGCCCTGCTCGCGGGCTGGCGCCACCTGCTCACCCATCCCGGGCTGCGCCCCCTGTTCCTCAACACGGTCCTGGTCAACGGCCTGATCATGGCCGGCGCGCCGCTGCTGGCCGTGCTGATGCTGGGCCCGCTGCACTTCGCGCCCTGGCAGTACACGACCGTCTTCGCCCTGCCCTGCGCCGGCGGCCTGCTCGGCTCCCGGCTGGCCCCGCGGCTGGTCGCCCGGTACGGCCGCCGCCGGGTCCTGCTGACGGCGGGGACACTGCGCGCGTGCTGGCCGCTCGGGCTGGCGTTCGTCGGACCCGGCGTGGGCGGCCTGGCACTGGTGATGGCCGTGGAGTTCGGCCTGATCATCTGCTCGGCGGTGTACAACCCCGTGCTCGCCACGACCCGCCTCGAACTGACCCCGACGGACCGGGTGGTCCGTACGTTGTCGGCGTGGTCGGTGGGCACCAAGGCGGCCATCGCGACGTTCACCGCCGCCTGGGGCGTCCTGGCAAGCCTCACCAGCCCCCGCACCGCCCTCGCGCTGGCGGGGGCGGTGCTGCTGGCGACTCCGCTGTTGCTGCTCGCAACCAGAGGGAGCGGTGAGGCGTCCGTGACGAAGGAGACTGTTCCCGACGGACGGAGAGAACGATCTTAGGCTCGACCCCAGCGACAGGCTCAACCACCCGCCGCGCCCTGCTCACGGCCGGTGCGGCCTCCGCGGCCTCCCTGCTGACCGCAGGCCCGGCCCACGCCACCACCGGTCCGACCGCCGACCCCGTCACCGCCCGCTTGCGCGCCCTCGAGGCCGAGCACGGTGCCCGCCTCGGTGTGTTCGCCTACAACGTCCGTACCCGCCGCTCGGTCCGTCACCGGGCCGACGAGCTCTTCCCGGTCTGCTCGCTGTTCAAGACGCTCGCGGTGGCGGCCGTCCTGCGGGACCTGGACGACGGCGTGCTGGACCGCCGTATCCACTACACGGCGGACGAGGTCGTGGAGAACTCGGACGTCACCAAGGACCACGTGGCCGACGGCATGACGGTCGCCGAACTGTGCGCCGCCGCGATCCAGCGCAGCGACAACACGGCCGGCAACCTGCTCATGCGCGAGCTGGGCGGCCCGGCCGCGGTCACCGCCTTCGCCCGTTCCGTCGGTGACCGCGTCACGCGCCTCGATCGCTGGGAGCCGGAGCTCAACTCGGCCGAGCCGTGGCGGGTGACCGACACCACGAGCCCGTACGCGATCGGCCGTACGTACGCCCGGCTGCTCCTCGGAGACGTCCTGGCGGACGCCGACCGCCGCCGGCTGACCAACTGGATGCTGGGCACGGTCACCAGCGCCAACCGTTTCCGGGCGGGCCTGCCGCCCACCTGGACGGTGGCCGACAAGACCGGCGGCGGCTGGTACGGGGCCGACAACGACGCGGGGGTGGCGTGGACGCCGGACGGCAGCCCGGTCGTCCTGGTCGTCCAGCTCGTCAAGCCCGACCGGGACGCCGCCTATGACCACGGGCTGATCGTGGACACGGCGGCGCTCCTCGCGGAGACCCTGGGCTGAAGACCCCCGGCTGAAGGGTCAGGTGCCGTCCGGGGTGGGCCCGTTGGTCCGCGCCCGGACGGCGCTCGGCACACCGTTCGGGGACTTGTTCGGGTCGGCCGCGTCCCACAGCAGATTGAACCGGCGGATCAGGGGCTGGACCTCGTTCGCGTGGACGTTGACCGTGGTCGAGGTGTTCACGCTGAGCTGGTCGGCGTGGATCTCGTAGGAGAGCGCTCTGTCGAAGACGATGAAGTCGATCATCCTGCCGCGGCGGAAGCAGGGCGAGAGCGCGTCCAGGGCGACCACCCGGACGTCGATGCCCATGTCCCGCTGCTCGGTGCAGATCGGTACCAGGGCGTCGATCTCCTCGGGGCGTTTGACGATGAACAGCCGCCTGACGGTGATCCCGCGCTCGATGATCGCCTCGCGCTGGGCCGCAAGATAGCGGCCGGCCGGTTCGGTGCTCCAGAAGCCGTCGTCGACGACGGTGGTACTGATGGCGTCGATGCTCGCTCTCGTGCACTTGGTGAGCGTCATCAGCCAGTCGTGGTTCTCGCCGGGGCACTCCGCGGTGAGGTTGGTGAAGTCGTCCATCTGGGCGGCGAGGCGGTCGATCTCGGCGTGCGCGAACGCGTGCAGGATCTCGGGCCCCATGGAGACGACCTCGGTCGCGTTCTCGACGAGACGGGGCACCCCGTCGCCGCGCAGCTTCTCCACCTCGTTGAAGAGCTTGGTCGCCTCGCCCATGTCCGCGAACTGCTTGGCGACCGATTCCTTCAGCTCGCCCAGCTGGCTCACGAAGGACGCCAGGAACTGGACGATCAGGACGATGCCGCCGCACAGCACGGACAGCACGAGCTGCCACGGGCCGTCGTCGAACGGCAGAATGGCATGGGCGAGCACGTAGACTGCGGCGCCCACCATGATGCTGACCAGCAGTTTCATCTCTTCCCCGGTGCGATCGTGATGCCGTCTGGGTCTCGTGGGCTGTCGCGTCCGATGAGGTTCTGCAGGACCAGCTGGTCACGGATGCGCTGGGCCAGGCAGTTCCACTGCCTGCTGAAGCCGGGATTCTTCTCCAGTTCCTCCCAGGCTGCGCCGAGGGCATGGTCGCCGCGGGCCTGCGGCATCCACAGGTGGAGCAGATGGTCGACGAGCGGACGCAGCACCTTCATCGCGGCCGCCTGGTTCTCGGAGCCGGGTGGCAGGCCGTCGAGCTTGTCGCCGACAGTCGTCAGCAGCCAGTCGTGCAGGGCGAGGTCCTCGCACAGCGTGGCGGCCGCCACGGGTGTGGTCCCTCGCGGCAGCCGCAGTTCGACGATCCGCAGGCCTGCGCCGAGTTCGGTGAAGAGCGCGGACGCGGGCTCGCCGTCGTCGGCCGGTGACGCGGTCCAGCGCAGGCTGGTGTCGGTGGTGGTGAGCGGAGCGTCGTGGTCCAGGAGGTCGTGCCGGCGGGAGATCCTCGCCAGCAGGGACTCGGCGATCGAACCGATATCCAGCCGGTCCTGCTGGTGTCCGGTCAGGAAGCCCTCGGTGACGGACTTCTCGGGCAGCCGGCCGACCGGGACCAGAGAACCGGGCCGGACCAGGTAGTACCCCCAGGGCCGGCGCCGGTCGGGCCCGGTGGCCGGGGCGGAGAAGTACGCCGTCGACTGCAGGACGCGGCCTTCGACGAGCCCCGCGTGCGCGGCCACGGTGCCGACCGCGCGGACCTTGGCCCCGGTGGCGGTGGGCAGCCGGCAGTCGACGCCGGTGAGGACGTCCGGGGAGAGGGCGTGCCGGTTGGGGCGCCGCGAGGTCCGGACGGGTTCGTCGGCGCGCAGCCGCAGCAGCCGCACGGCGGTCCGCTCGTCCACGGCCCTGCGGGTGGGCAGCAGACAGGTCCGCACCTCACCGCAGATGAGGGCGGGACCGGAGGCCGTGCCCAGGCCGCTCATGTCACAACCCCGGCGGGAACACGTAGGACGTGCGGTCCACGACCCCCGCGGGCACCGTGAATCCCTCACCGGCGGACCGTGCGGCGACCTGCCCGAGCGCCTCGGCCTGGACGTGGACCTGGTCGAGGATGACGCGTACGGCGTGCTCGACGGGCAGGAACCGGGTCGGTAGGACGCTGCACGTGACGTAGGCCGTGAAGGGGGTCGCGGCGGGGTTGAGCTGGAGGACGGGCGGCAGCGCGTCCCACTCGGCCGGGAACTCCGCACCCTGCCAGCGGGTGGGGGCCAGCACGGCCGCGCCGTTGTCCCGCAGCAGCCCGAGCCGGACCAGCTGCCAGACGGAGGCCAGGAAGGCGCAGGACCAGGTGCGCGCGTCCTCGGGCCCGTTCCACAGTTCGACGTCCAGGAACACGGAGTGGCCGCGGGCCTCGGTCTCGCTCGGCGGCTGCCAGACGCCGGTGGAGTCGAGGGCCGCCGAGGTCCGCTGGGAGGGGGTGCGGCGGCCGTTGGTGAGCCAGCCGGTGCGGCCGACGGGCGGACGGAAGCCGTTGCTGCCGGGCGGCGGTGACTCCACCAGCCGGTGCAGGACGGACTCGGCCGGTCGGGCCCGGTCGCGGTGGTCGGAGCCGCCGGGGGCGGGGCCGGCGCAGCCCGACTCGCGGGCCAGGTAGTCGATGGTCAGCCCGGCCTCGGCCGCCGCGTCCAGCAGGGGCGGGATCAGCTCGGCGGGGGTGGCCAGCCGGGAGAAGTAGTCGTCGATCAGGAAGCAGGTGCTGATCCGGGGCCGGCGGCCCGGCGGCAGCGGGCCGATAGCGGCCCGCGCGGCCTCCACCCAGGGCCGTACGCCGGCGAAGTGCCGACGCAGCCGGGCGGCCCCCTCGGCGAAGTCCTCCATGTACAAGTGGCCTAATTCCAGGGAGAGATGGGAGAAGGGCACGGATTCGGTGCGCGGGTCGGCGCTGCTCTCCCGGAAAACGGTGCCCGGCCCGTTCACAACTGCCCCCAGAACTTGTCGTCGGTCAGCCGCTGCGCGAGATCCCCGATGGCCTGCCAGGTCTCGTTGTTGGCGATCCGGCGGTCGTGCACGTCCTCGTCGGTGATGAGGCGTTCCTGCCACTGGAGGACGGGCTCCAGCGGAATGGACGCCAGCACCCGGGTTCTGCCGATGCCTCGGCCGGCCGCGAGTTCCTCGAGTTCCTTGTCGCACTGCCGCATCCACGCGTACTGCGCGGGCGACACCTGGGACCACAACGGCGACTCGAGATCGGGCACCGCGGCGCGGACGAACCTGATGGCGCCGCCCAGTACGTCGGGGTCGTGTCCGATGGCCGTACCGGCTTGCACTATCCCCTGTTTCCCGAATACGAGTTCGGCCGCCGCCATGACGTGCTGGCGGGTCCACCGGTGATAGACGAGCCAGCGGTTCTTGAGGCGGCCGAGCCCTCCCCGGGGCGAGGTGGCGGCGAGTGCCAGGTCCATCGCATAACTGCGTCCGGCGCTCAGGTCGATGATGATGACGTCGAATTCGCGTTTCAGCCGGAGGACGAGGTCCACACAGCGGTGCAGGTTCTCCTCGTCGGTGATGAATTCACCGGCCGTGCGGTCGCCCGGCAGCAGCACCAGCCGCCCGGAGCCACCGGGCCTGCCGCGCAGCACGGGGTGTTCGGTGCGCGCCCAGACATCGACCCGCAGCGGCTCGCCCGTCCTGCCCCTCAGATACGAGTGCAGGCCGCGCCCCTCGGCCTCGGAGAGGACGTCGGGCAGGTCGAAGACGGCGGCGGCGGTGGGCGAGCCGAAGTCGAAGTCCAGGTAGCAGACGTCGTCCCCGTCCAGCGCGCGGTGATACGCGAGGTTGGCGCTGGTGACGGAGCGCCCGGTGCCTCCCTTGTCGGAGGCGGCGAAGACGAGCACCTTCACACCCCCCGGGCGTCTGCGCCCCGGGCGTCTGCGCCCCGGGCGCGGGCCAGGGCGTAGAGCCGGGCGAGGACGCCGAGGGTGAGCGCGTGGGCGGTGCCGGGCTGTTTGTCGACGAGCTGACGGGCGCGACGCAGGTCGGCCTCGATGCCCTTGATCTCTTCTCCCTGGGGGCTCTTGAGGGCGGGGGCGGGCTGCTCCAGCTGCTCCTTGCCGAACAGGTGGGCTGCTTCGCTGAGCGCCGCCTGGGCGAGGGCGGTCATCTCGGAGCTGCGGATCGGATCCTGCGTGTAGAGGGCGTGCGCGGCGACCATGCACTCGGTGACACGCTCGGTGATGCTCCAGGACAACGGTCCTGTGCGGACCGGTGATTCGGGGTACACGGCGTGCACGTTGTCCCACAGGCCGACACCCTCGCCGTCGCTGACGCGACGCGCCCAGAGGTGGTCGAGGATGCTCTCGGCGAGCGTGAGCAGACGGTCCTGCGAGCCGATGGTCCGGGACAGCGCGCACAGTTGGACGGTCCGCTTGAGCAGCTGCGCGGAGAAGTCGCCCATCGTCCACTTCATGGCCGGGCCGATCTCCTCACTGCCCAGCAGCGGGAGGGTGACTCCGGGGTTGTGCAGGCCGATCGCCGGATCCTCACGGGCCGTGCGGCTCGTGATGCGGCCGCGTTCGGCGAGGCGTTCCATGACGGCGACGGTGCGGGTGAGGTCGTCGTCGGTGGCACGGCGGCGCACCAGGTCGTGGACGAGGATCGAGGCCACGGACAGCGAGAAGTACTCGGACTCCAGCTGCTGGAGCGTGGTGCGCCAGGGGACCTCCTCCAGCGGCCAGGTGGCGGCGTCGAAGCGGGCGATGCCCGACCAGTACTGCTGGGTGATCTCCCAGCGCAGCCGCAGCGCGTCGGCCAGCTTCTGCTGTTCGGCGGTGAGCAGGCCGAGGACGAGGGTGCGCTCGGAGGACAGGGCGGGGATGCCGTCGAGGGCGACGACGGTGAAGTACAGGTACGGCACGGCGTGGGCGACACCCTGAGGCTGCTTGCCGATGTCCTGGGCGGTCTGCGCCTCGACCTCGACCTCGGGTGCGTCCTTCACCAGGCTCCAGGCCCAGCCGCACTCGAACAGCCGGTTCTCGTTGCGGAGTTGGTCGGCGACGTCGGTGTCCAGGCCGAGGGTGACGCTCTCGCTGATGAGGGCGCGCAGCGACTTGAACCGGTCCTGGAAGCGTTGCAGGACCTGGCGGTCGGACAGCCGGCCCCGGCCGAGCAGCCGGGCAAGCGCCTGCCCCTGGTCGGAGGCGATGTCGACGACATTGACGGTGAAGGAACGCAGCAGGCTCACCATCGCCGCGGTCAGGCGGGCGCTGGTCGCGTCCCTCAGCTTGTCGATGCGGGCGAGGGTGCCGGCCCGCTGGGTCTTGCCCCGGTACACCTTGAGGAAGCCGAGGGTGGCCAGGCAGAGCGTGATCGACATGGAGTAGGAGTCGACGACTCCCACTTCCTCCTGCTCCTTGGAGAGTTCGTGCTCCGGGTTCTCCGGGGCGAAGTAGTAGCCGCCGGCGAAGGTCGGACTCTCCTCGCCGCGGTGGTTCTCCATGAAGTCGCCGAGGATCTCCAGGAGGTTCATGGGAATCTCGCTGGAGTCACCCGCGTTCCTGAGGGCCCTCTCCACGTCCAGCTGAGTGGTGTCGGGGTCGTCCAGACGGAACGGTTCGATTTCGGTGGCGGGGTACAGAAGGCAGAGCAGGCGCTCCGCGTCGGCGACGCTGCTGCGGCCGCCCCATTCACCCCATTGCCATTCTCCGTTGTCGAAGGAATGACGGGCGACGGCCTGCCAGATCTCCAAAAGGTGCTGCCTCGGCCTCAACTGCATATCCCCGCCCCCTCGCACAGGCCGCAGACTTGCCTACCCCGCGCCGAAAGACTTGAATCCACGAGCGACGAGTATCCCCCTGTAACCGTCCCTGACGAGGCTCCCATGATTCCCCGTCCGGACGACGTCGAGTTCGTCGGCGAAAGGAGAAAGGCTGTCAAGGAGCCGCGAACTGTCAATACAGCAAGCCGGAAACTTGGCATCGCCGACCCGGTACCCCAACGAGTCTTCCATGAATCCGGCGACGAACGGAGCCCCCGGGGAGAGTGCCCCCACGAAGCAAGCAACCGCCCGATGGAACTCCTGGAGTGATGTCGTGATCGATTCGGCGACGAAGAACATCGTGCCCATGGACCAACGGTCCTGACGCTCGGTCAGATCGAACAGACAGCCAGGCCGCACCCGGACCGCTTGCCGAAACCTCCGCCTGGGCAGCTCCTCGCACGCCTCATAGGTCTTGTGCTGACGCAGGGCGGCCCAAAACTGATCCCAGTGCGCGTCATAGCCGGGTACTTGCCGTTGCAGGTAGTCCACATTGCTCGCCGACCGCTCAAGGAACGTGATCTCGCCACACCAAGGCAGCATCGCGAGCGCGGGGTACAGGTTCGAGCCCGTACCCACATCGATCCCGGACCGCGGAGGGTCGAATTCCGCACCGAAGTGATCACCGAAGTGCCTGCTCATGATCTGGATGATCTCCAGGTCGACGCACTGGAGGTGGAGGTAATTTCGACGCATGTATTCGTCCGGGTCGAACTCATCCCAGGACACATCGGCGTTTAGGATTGATCCGCCATCAGCCGAATCCGCTCGCATACTTCACGGTACCAGTACGACCGACTGACCCCACAGAGATCTCTAGGACCGGCATGCGTCCTCTTCGACCAGATCATTTCCAGTCGACCTTCCCCCAGGCTCCCCCACTCAAGGAGCTTCGCGACGACGTCCTGCGGATCAGGCACGCCCTGGACGTCGACCTGCCCGACATCCATCGCCTCGACCGGGAAGCCTTCCCCGGTGCCGCCTACCCCTACTTCGCGCTGCGTCAGTTCTTCGACGTGTTCGACGACTTCCTGCTCGTCGCCGAGGACATGGAAGACCGCATCCTCGTGGGATACATCCTGGCCTGCCCGAAACCGGACGGAGACTCCTGCTGGCTCCACAGCCTCGGTGTCACCGAAAGCCTGCGCGGGCGCGGCCTGGGCCGTCGACTCGTCGTCGAGGTCCTGAAGCTGCTGCTGGCCGAAGGTTTCCGCGAGGCCCGCCTGACGGTGCACCCTGGTAACGCCACGGCTCTGCGCTTGTACGAGTCCTTCGGGTTCACCCCCGATTCCGACGCCCCGCGCCCGGACTACTACGGCCCCGGCGAAATCCGCATGACCATGACCCTGCGCCTCCGCTGACACTCCGCCACGCAGGTGCCCGGTTGGCATGAAGAGCCCCGGCGCAGGGAAGGCAGCTTGCGTCAAGCGATCCGGCACTGCCGCTCATTGCGTGGCCGGCCGTCTTCGACAGGGGGAGCAGAACGGCGCGTGGCTCGCATGCGCCCAGAGGGGGAGACGCGGATCCATGACGCAAGGGACCTTGGAAGGATTACCCGGGCTCGCTCCTCAACCGGGCGGAGCGGTCGCACTGACGTCCTGGCAGAGTGCCGCCGGTGCGACACGGATCGCCTCCGCAGGCGACGACGGCACCGTACGGATCTGGGACGGTGAGAACGGCGCCCCGGTCGGCGGTCCGCTGACGGGCCACAACGCGGGACTCTGGGCGCTGACCTCGTGGCAGGTCCGAGGCGGGTCGACTCGGCTCGCTTCAGGCGGGGACGACGGGACCGTACGCATCTGGGACCCGGAGTCGGGCACAGAGATCGGCGAGCCGTTACGGGGACACGACGCGGGCGTGTGGGCGCTGACCTCGTGGCAGACCGCCGACGGATCCGCTCGCATCGCGTCCGCGGGCGAGGACAACACCATCCGGATCTGGGACGCGACGACCGGCGCCCCCGTCGGCTCCCCGTTGACCGGGCACGACGCGGGTATCTGGGCACTGACCTCGTGGCAGGCCGCCGACGGATCGGCTCGCATCGCGTCCGCGGGCGACGACGGGACCGTACGGATCTGGGACGCGACGACGGGAACGGCCATCGCTCAGCCTCTGACCGGCCACGAGGGTCGCGTCCTGGCGGTGACATCCTGGGTGGGCGACGGAGAGACGGTCAGGATCGCGTCCGGCGGCGCCGACGGATACCTTCGCATCTGGGACGACGAGGGAAGCCTGCTGCTCACCACTCGCCCGGCCGGCACCTGGGTCATGGCACTGACCTCATGGTGCGCACCCGACAGAACGGTCCGCATCGCCTCGGCCCACTACGACAGGACGGTGCGCCTCTGGGACGCCGGCACCGGCGATCAGGTCCACTCCCCGCTCCTCGGCCATCGCGCCGGGGTGATGGCCCTGACAAGTTGGAGTCGGCCCGCCGGCACGCCGCGTTTCGCGTCCGCGAGCGACGACGGCACGATACGCATCTGGGACGCGGAGTCCGCCGGCCCGGTGGGCGAACCCCTCGACGGGCACACCGCCTCGATCCAGGCGCTCACCAGCTGGTTCGGCCACGACGGCGGTGCGCGCATCGTCTCCGGTCACGCCGACGGTCTGCTGCACATCTGGGACGCCGACACCGGTGCACCCAGGAGGGAGGCGGTGGACGCCCACACGGGGTGGATCAGGGCGCTCACCCACTGGATCACCCCGGACGGCAGGGGGTGCATCGCATCCGCCAGTTATGACGGCACGATCCGGTACACGGACGCCGAAACGGGAAGCGCCGTGGGCGCACCTCCGCCCATGCAGCCGGGCGGTGTCCTGTCCTTGGCCACCTGGTCGGGCCCGGGCGGAACCCGGCTGATCGCCACCGGCGCCTACGACGGCACCATCCGTGTCTGGAACATCGAGACCGGTGACCAGTGCGGTCCCGACCTGACCGGACACAGCGCCGAGGTACAGGCGTTGGCCCACTTCAAGGGACCCAATGGCCAGGACTGGCTCGGATCGGCGAGCGACGACGGCACGGTCCGCGTGTGGAACGTCGAGGAGGGGACACAGGTCGGCGCCCCACTCGTCGGGCACGTCGGCGGGGTGCTCGCCGTCACCGCCTGGACATCGGACGACGGCACCGCGGGGCTGGCCTCCGCCGGGTACGACGGCACGGTCCGCCTGTGGGATCCCTGGACCCAGACGGCACGTGGTGCTCTCCTGACCGGACACTCGGGTCGGATCCGGGCCCTGACCTCATGGACACTCCCGGACGGGACGTGCCGAGTCGCCTCCGCGGGCTTCGACGCCGTGGTGCGGGTGTGGGACCCGGCAACGGGGACCCAGGCAGGTGTGCCGCTCGTCGGACACACCCTGATGGTGTGGTCGTTGACCTGCTGGCAGGATCACGCCGGCACCTGCCGGCTCGTGTCTGCGGGCTACGACGGCGCGATTCGTATGTGGGACCCGGAACTCGGGCTGGCCATCCGCACCATCGAAGCCGGTCCGGTCACCCTCTGGGGTCTGTCCGACGCCCCCGCCGCATCGGATCTGCTCGACCGGGACACCCTTGCCCAGGCGATCGCCGACCAGATCATCCGCCCCGAAACCGCGGGCGACGCCGACGAGGCGGGCCCGACCGTGGTCACCGTGGAAGGACCGTGGGGCTGCGGCAAGAGCACCCTGATGCGACTGGTGCAGAACAAGCTCGACGAACGGGCCACCGCAAGGCCACAGACTGCGGCAGCCCGCCCCCGGCGCCTCACGGTCCGGGAGGCCGTCCGCCAACTCGACGGCAAGGGGACCCCGCCCCGCCCCCGCCGACGAGCCGACTCGCCACCACCCAGCAGGATCGTGACCGCCTGGTTCAACCCTTGGGCCCACCAGTCCGGAGAACAGCTCTGGGCGGGCCTGACCGACGCCATCATCCAGGCCGCCTCCCAGGTGCTGTGTCCGACGGAGGAGGCCTGGCACAGGTACTGGTTCAGCCGCAACATCAGGCGCATCGAGCGGTTCGCCCTGCGCCGCTCCATCTGGCGCCGACTACTGTCACCCGTCCTCGGCGTCGGAGTCGGCGCCGTCGTCATCCAGTTGGCCGCAGCCGTGGGCGGCAATACGACCACCGTCGAGACGCTGGGCCTGGACATGACACCCGAGACGCTGTTGCTGGGCCTGTCCGCGGCACTGTTCACCATCGGAATCGCCCATACGGTGCTGCGCTATTGGTGGGGCAGGGCAACGGACTTCCTCCCCGCCGCGCTCTTCTCCGGCCCGCTGCTCGGCTCCGCCACGGACGACGGCACCGGCGCGGGAGAGACGGCGTACAGCTTCTACGACCCGCTGCTGCGTGCGAGGGCAGGTTCGCTGTATCTGCATCAGCACGACGTCGGGGACGTACTGGCGGACCTGACGGCGTCCGGTCACAGCCTCGTGGTCTTCGTGGACGACCTCGACCGCTGCCATGCCAGCACCACGGCCGAGGTCTTCGAGGCCGTCAATCTGTTCCTCTCGGGCTTCACTCACCGCGGTGACCTGAAGGCCCGTTTCGTCATCGGTCTGGACCCCGCCGTCGTGGCGGCCCATCTTGATCACATACATGTCGTCCTCACCCTCGACGACACCGTGCTGCAGGGCGACGATGCGACCCCGGGCTGGGCCTTTCTGCGCAAGCTCGTCCAACTGCCCGTCACCCTGCCTCAGATAAGCGAGGAGGGAATCGGTCGCTTCGTCGACGTCGTCACTGCGGGCGCCTCCGCCGTGACGCGGATCCCGTCCACCAGGGATCCCAGGGCACGGACACCACGCCTCACAGCTCCGGCAGGCATCGGGCCCACGCCCCCGTCGGCCACCGGCCCCGTACCGCCCGGCGGTCACGGGAGCGGCGTTCCTCACCTCACGACGGCGTTTCCGCCTTCGCCCGTCCAGACCATCCCGTGGCGAGCGATGCAGAGCCACCCCCAGATCCGCGACTTCATCGCCGAGCGTCTCGCCGCCCGGACCGATCGGTCCATCCGGGAGGCGAAGCGCCAGCTCAACGTGTGGCAGTTGTACGAGAGGGCCTTGGCGGTGACGCATCCGCTCACCCGCCCGGCCGAGGCGATGGAGCGCAGCCGGAAGCTGATCGTCCTCGCGGAGATCATCACGCGCTGGCCGGCCCTGCAGGGCAACCTCTACCGCAACGTGCCGGGCGCCCGAGGAATCGATCTGCTGGCGAACGCCGTGAACGACGACGCGTCGTGGGCAACCGCCGTCACCACGGTGGGCCTCGCGGCGCCGGTACATGCCCACGCGATCGAGGAGTTGAGGCAATTGCTGAGAGAGTGCGACGGCAGGGCGGTCGCGGCGATGGCGAGGCTGGTGCTGTGATACCGAACGCCTCCGACGGTCTCGTCGCCTTCCACCCCTACAGCCGTCCCGGAACCCTGCAGGAGTACCTGCCTGATCCGACCCGGCCGGTGGAACGCTGGTACAACAGGCCGAACTCGGGAAACGTCACCACGGCGGCGGAAACCATCCTCAACCTCTGCGGAGACCCCCCGACCGCGGTTGTCGATCCCTTCTGTGGAGCAGGCTGCACGGCGGCTGTGGCGAGGGAGTTCGGCACACCGTTCTTCGGGATCGAGTGGGATCCGGTGCTGGCCTGCGTCTCCCACGCGAAGGCGACGGCCCACCGTCACCACGCTCGTCTGCTGCGACACACGCCCGAACTCACCTCCCCTGAGAGGCTGCTGGAATTCTGCACCGGACTTGATCTCGACCATGAGCGCCCCACGGACGAGATGCACATGGCGTGCCTGGCGGTTGTGGTGTGTCTTGCCGGGGAAACGGGTGCGCCCACGCGGCTTCAGGACATCGAGGCGGATCTCGAAAAGCGGCCCATCGAGCCCGAGTCCGCCTCGAAGGGTCTCGTCCGGTGCGGTGACTGCACGGATCCCGGGACATGGACAGGCATCCCAGTGGGGATGCGGGGAGCGGTTGTCTTCACATCGCCACCGTTCTACCGCACGGGACTTCCGCTGGAGGTGTCAGCCGACCTGCGTGCGGCGGCTTCCCTCCTGTTTCCCCGTCACACGCCTCAAGCCCCGGCGCCAACCAAGGCTTCGTACGCGGACAATGTCATCGGCATGCTCCGCGCGCTCACCCGGCATCTACAAAGCGGGTGGGTCCTCATGGAACACGAGCCCGGCGATGCCACCCCCGAGGGCCTGCAGGCCGTCGCCGAACGGATCGGCGAGGAGACCGACTACCGCGCCCATCGTGTACTCACCACCAAGACGTTCTCGAAAGCCGGACCTCTTTCCCTCATCCTGTGTGGCAGAGAATGACTCATCCCCGCTTCAGAAACTCGACCGAGATCGAGAAATTTGCGCAGACCTACGCGAGGGACCTTGCCGACGGGCACGCCCGGCACAGCCTGCACCCGGACACAGTGGCCCGCCTGGGCAGTGTGCTCAGCAAGGCTTTCGACATCACCACGATGCGCGCGGGCCATCAGCAGGCCGTCGAAGACGACTTCCTTGATCTGCTCACCGCGCGGACCGGAGAGACCTACCCTCGCAGCCGGACCCGCTTTCTCTATTCGGCCTCCGTGGCCATTGACGTCATGGCCAAGTTCTTCCGCGGCGACCACGGCACCAAGCTCGGCGTGATCACACCGACATTCGATAACATTCCGGCGCTGCTGCAGATGTCCTGTGACAATGTCCTCCCCATACCCGAAGCCCGTCTGCTGCCACGCGCCGACCTCGACTACCTGGACCATTCCGGCGTCAACGCCCTGCTGATCGTGAACCCCAACAATCCGACCGGCCGTCACCTGGCCCGGAACGAGCTGTGCGAGTTACTGAACTGGGCCGCGACACGGCGGGTCGTCGTGGTTTTCGATCTATCGTTCCGAATGCTCGAGGAGACCACGTGTCTACCCGTCCTCGACCTCGCGGACGAGGTCGGCGCGCCCGTGGCCACCATCGACGACACGGGCAAGGTCATCTCCATGCACGACACCAAAGTGAGCGTGCTCTCCTTCAGCGAGGCACTGGCCCCTCGCCTCACCGAGATCGTCAGCCAGTACCTCCTCAACGTGTCCGCCGTCAACATAGCCCTGCTGTCCGCTGCCCTGGACTCCACCGCCAGCGGTCACGACGAGGTTGCCGCGGCCCGCGCCTTGGCCCGGTCGAACCGGCAGCACCTGCGGGCTCGGCTGTCCGAAATTCCACTCCCGGCCAGCCCCTTCTGCCTGAGCGGCGAAGCGTCGGGGCCGGGAGCCTCGATGAGCGTGGAGTGGCTGAACTTCGCCGAGCTCGCCGACCCCCTGCTCGCCGCCTGCCGCTCCCGCGGGCTGGAGCTGCTCCCCGGCAATTCGTTCTTCTGGGAATCGCACAAGACTCCCGCCGAGTCGCGCGACTGGATCAGGGTCGCCCTTCTCAGGGATCCACACCAGTTCCACAGCGCATGTGATGCCCTGATCGACGCTCTCGTCGGTCTGCGTCCGGCCTAATCCGTCGGGAGGACCCGAAACCGTGGCCCACAAGGGAATTGTCGCGGTGAGCGGCAGCAATCTGGTACCGGAGGGCGTCCTCTCGTATGTGCGAAGCCGCGGTTACGAGACGCGTCATGTGCCGCACGACCATTTCTCACCCACAGAACTGGATCATCTACTGGACGGTGCGCGCGGATACCTCATAGGTGGCTACGAGTCGGCGAACGAGGAGAACTTCGAGCGCGCCACAGAGCTGGAAGTCGCAGCGTTCGTCGGCACCGACTACCAGGCCAACGTCGGCGGTTGGAAACGGGCGCACAGCCTGGGCATCGCCGTCGTCCACGCGGCAGGGGCCAATGCCGATTCCGTGGCCGAACTGACCGTATCCCTGATACTCGCCATGTCCCGCTCCCTCTGTTCGAGTCCCCTCACACCACAGTCAGTGGAAACGGAACAGCCACCGGCCGGAACCGAACTCCATGGAAAGCGCCTCGGCATTCTGGGCCTCGGCCGCATCGGTGGGCGAGTCGCCCGAGCGGCGTCGCTGGGCCTGGGAATGGACGTCGTCTACCACGCTCCTGAGCGGAACATCTCTGCCGAGCTTCAACTGGGCGTCGGGTACTGCCCCAGAGAGGAGCTCTTCCGAACCAGTGACGTCATCAGCCTGCATCGACCGGGGCCCCTGCCAGGGGAGACCCCTGACGTCGGGCGCCGGGAACTCGAACTGGTCCGCACATCATGTGTTCTGATCAACGCTGCTCATCCCGGGCTGGTGGACCTGGACGCGCTGCTGTGGGCCGCGCGGGAGAAGTCCGTGCGCTGCGCCTTCGACGGAGTGGCCGTCGGCCACGCGTGGAAGCCCCTGTTGCACCTCGGCACCGACCGGTTCCTCGCTCTTCCGGCAATGGGTTACCACACCTCCGAAGCCAATCTTCGAGCGAGCCGGTGGGCGGCGGAAGCGCTGTGCGATGTACTGGACGGCGGAAGCCATCGCCTTGTCAGCAACCCGAACTTCCGCACGGTACGCCGAGCCGTTCGAGGGTAGACGTCGGTCACTGCGGCGCCATACCTCCGTGCGGACCGCGTGGGCGCCGTCGAACACCTCGCCGAGACCGGGCAACCGATTCGGTCCAACCGGTGGTCTGGAGGGCGAGGAGGGTGCTTGATGCAGGCCGAACAAGAGGACCGGTTCCAGGAGTTCGTCAGAGCGCGGTGGTCCCGGCTCGTGCGGACCGCGTATCTGCTCACGGGGGACGTCCACCACGCGGAGGACCTGACGCAGACCGCGCTGGCCAAGGCGTACCGGTCGTGGCGGCGGATCTCGCGCAGCGACAACCCGGAGGCGTATGTCCGGCGGATGCTGGTCAGTTGCAACAGTGACCGGTTCCGCAAGCGGCGGGTCGCCGAGGCGCTGACGGCGGCGCCGCCGGAGCGGGCCGGGCGGGACGAGGGGCCGGGGCGGGTGGAGGAGCGTGGCTCCCTGCTGGCCGGGCTGGCCCAACTGCCGCCGAAGCAGCGGGCGGTGGTGGTGCTGCGGTACTGGGAGGACCTGTCCGAGGCGGAGGTGGCCGAGGTGCTCGGCTGCTCGCCCGGCACGGTCAAGAGCCAGGCGTCGAAGGGGCTGGCGAAGTTGCGTACGTATCCGGGCCTGGCCCCCGTCGGTCGCGCGGTGTCCGGTGGTCGGGGTCAGGGTCAGGGAGGCAGTCGGTGAGTGGGACGGGAAACCAGGAGAGCTTCGGGTTCGAGGAGCGGATGCGTGAGCTGCTCGCGGAGGACGCGTACGCCATTCGGCCCTCGCCGGCGCCGTATCCGGCGATCCGGCGCCGGGGACTGGCCGAGCGGCGGCGGCGCGCTGCGGTGACCGGGGCGGCGCTGGCGACGCTGGCCGCGGTGCCGGTGGGGGCGTACGCCGTGGCCGGGGGGAACGGGGGGCGGGGCGCTGACACGGCGGCACCGAGGCCGTCGGTCAGCGCCCCGCGCAGCCCGGCCGTCACCCCGTCCGCCGCACCTGCCGGACCCGCGCGGCCGGCCACGGACGGCCAGTTGTTCGACGGGATCACGTTCGCGCAGGCGGCGAACGGGCTGCAGAAGTGCATCGACTGGAACCGGCAGAACATGCCGAGCGCGCTGGCCGGCGAGGACGACCTGGGCAAGGCGGCGGACTACCGGATCATCCTGGCGATCAAGAGCACCGGTGACTCCAACGCGCCGGGCGACGGCATGTACGTCGTCGCGACCAAGGAGCGGCCGGCGGGCTATCGCGTGATCTGCAACGTCAGGGACGGCGAGGGGTCCGGCATCAACTCCGGCTCGAACGGCGGCGGTTCACCGGAAGCGGGCCCGGTCGTGGCCGACATCAACGGCGGCAAGCTGTACCAGCAGTCGTTCCTCGACAAGGGCAACTGGAAGCTGCCGTTCCGCTGGGGGGTCATCGGCACGGTCGAGCCGTCGGTCGCCAAGGTGACCGTCTCCTACGGGGACAGCAGCGCGACGGCGACCCTGGACCACGGCTGGTTCGTCGCCGCCGGCATCCTGAACCAGCAGGTCACCCGCGCCCCGCACATCAAGGGCTACGACGCGGCCGGCAAGCTCGTCTACGACTCCGACACGGACAGCACGTACGAGCGGACGCTCCCCTAGGGACCGTCGGCGCCGGGTCACGTCCTCCCCGGTGTCACCAGCCCCGACTCGTACGCCACGATGACCAGTTGCGCCCTGTCCCGCGCGCCCAGCTTGCCCATGATGCGGCTGACGTGGGTCTTCGCGGTGAGCGGGCTGAGGCCCAGCGTCTCGGCGATCTCCGTGTTGGTCAGGCCCCGCGCGACCAGGGCGAGCACCTCTCGCTCCCGTTCGGAGAGCCCCTCCGGGCCGCCCACGGCGGGCGGCCCGGAGGGGCTGCGCAGGAAACGGGCGATCAGGCGGGCCGTCGGCCCCGGCGACAGCAGCGCCTCGCCCGCGGCGACCGTGCGGATGGCGTCCAGGAGGTCGGCGGGCCGGGTGTCCTTCACCAGGAAACCGGAGGCGCCCGCGCGCAGCGCCTCGACGATGTTCTCGTCGGTGTCGTACGTGGTCAGGACCAGGACGCGGACCCCGGCGAGCTCCTCGTCGGCGGCGATCAGCCGGGTCGCCTCGATGCCGTCGAGGTCGGGCATGCGGATGTCCATCACGACGAGGTCGGGGCGTTCGCCGCGGGCCACCGCCACCGCCTCCCGCCCGGTGCCCGCCTGGCCGACCACCGCCATGTCCGGCGCCGACCCGACGAGCATCGCGAACGCGGCGCGGACCAGGGTCTGGTCGTCCGCGAGCAGCACCCGGATCACGCTCATCGGCCGACCTCCGTCGGCAGTACGGCACGCACCTCGAACCCCTCCCCCTCGTCGTTCCTCGGCCCCGCCTCCAGTGTGCCGCCCGCACTGCGCGCCCGTTCCCGCATCCCGACGAGCCCGAACCCGGGCGGGCCGGCGCCGGCGCCCTCCCCCACTCTCGGATTCGCGCGAGCGGGGGGACCCCCACCGTCGTCGGTCACCGTCACCCGCAGGGCGCCGTGTTCCTCGTGCACCCGAACCCGGACCCCCACCTTCCGGCCGTCCCGTCCGCCGTGCCGCACCGCGTTCGTCAGCGCCTCCTGGACGATCCGGTAGGCGGCCGCGCCAACCGCGGGCGGCACCTCCCCCGCCCCCACCGACAGTTCGACCTCCGCCCCCGTCACCCGGGCCGTCTCGGCGAGGTCGGGCAGGCCGTGCAGGCCGGGCAGCGGTCCGCGCGGGTCGGGGACGCCGTTCTCGCGCAGCACCTCCAGCGTCGTACGGAGTTCGCCGCGCGCGCTGCGGCAGGTCTCGGCGATGTCGTCGAGGGCCTTGGCGACGGCCGCGCGGTCGAGGCGGTCGGGGTCGGCGGCCAGGACGTGGGCGGCGACGGAGGTCTGCACGCCGATGAGGGTGATGGTGTGCGCGAGCAGGTCGTGCAGGTCACGGGCGATGCGCAGGCGTTCCTCGGCGACGCGACGGCGGGCCTCCTCCTCACGGGTGCGCTCCGCGCGTTCGGCGCGTTCGACGATGGCGGCGACGTACTGGCGGTAGTAGCGGGCGCTCATGCCGCAGAAGAGGACGGCGATGACCCAGCCGGAGATCCGCAGGACCTCCAACACCCCGTCGGGGTTGGTGAGCGCGTTGGTGATCAGTGTCACGCCGAGGGCCGTGGCACCGGTGAGCAGCGTACGGCGTGCCGTGCCGGTCCCCGCGACCGTGTACAGCGCCACCATGGTCACGGGGACGGGCGCGGCGTGGTCGTTGTCGAGGGCGTGGTACGGGACGACGCCGGCCACCACCGCGAGCAGGACCGGCAGCGGACTGCGGCGCCGCCATGCGAGGGGCGCGTGCGCGGCGAGCAACAGCGTCCAGCCGAGCGCGTCGGGCCGCGGCCCGTTACTGCCGACGAGGGCGATGGCCGTGGCGAGGGCGGCCGTCGCCACGGCCAGCAGCGCGTCGTTGCGGGTGCGGTGCGGGGCGGTGCGGGGGTCGCGGTTGACCACCCTCATGATCCGCTCGGCCCGGCGGGGACGCACTGGTGTCGGGGTTGCCTGCACGGGCTCATCCTGCGGCACGCGGGCACCCCTGGGGGAGAGGAGGGGCGCCCTGCCGGTCCGCGAGCGGCTCACACCGGCGCCGTCCGTCGCTCCGGCCGATCCGGCTGCTCCGGCTCGTCCGGCCGCTGCGGCTTCGGTGCCGGTGCCCGTGACAGCCGGCCCGGCCACCACACCCGCCGCCCCAGTGCCACGCTCGCGCTGGTCACCAGGTAGGTCCGGACGAGGAAGGTGTCCAGCAGCACGCCCACCGCGATCACGAAGCCCAGCTCGACGAGTTGGACGAGCCCCATGTTCGTCAGCACGGCGAAGGTCGCGGCGAGGACGAGGCCTGCGGAGGCGATGACCCCGCCGGTCGTCCGCAGCGCGGTCAGCGCGGCGGTGACGGGTTCGGCGCCGCGCACCGACTCCTCCCGCATCCGGTGCATCAGGAAGATGCCGTAGTCGACGCCGAGGGCGACCAGGAAGACGAAGGACAGCAGCCCCAGCCCCGGATCCGTGCCCTCGAGGCCGAACACCGGCCCGAACACCAGCCCGCCGAGGCCGAGCGCCGCGCCCCACACCGCGACCACGGCGGCGACCAGCATCAGCGGCGCGACGAGCGACCGCAGCAGCGCGATCAGGATCAGCAGGACGGCGAGGAGGACGATCGGCACGACGATCAGCCGGTCTCGGGTGTTGGTGTCCACCAGGTCGATCCGCTGGGCGCTGGGCCCGCCCACGTAGGAGCCGGTCAGCCGGTCCCGCAGTGCCTCGATGGTCGCCGTCTCGGCCGCCGACTGCGGCGGCGCGCCGGCGGTCACCGTGATCTCCGTCCAGCGGTCCCCGGTGCGGCCCTCGCGGGCGTCGGCGACGCCGTCCGTGTCGCGGATCGCGGCGAGCGTGGCGTCGGCGCGGGCGGCTGGGGTCATGACCTCGATGGGCTGGGCGGACTGCTCCGGGAAGGCGCCGGCGAGGGTCTCCATGGCGACGACCGACTCGGGCCGGTCGACGAAGGAGTCCTGCTGCTTGACCGCGCCGGGCAGGTTCAGCGCGCCCAGCGCGAGCGCGCCGAGCAGGACGGCGCCGGCCGCCAGGACGGTCCGGGGGCGCCGGCCGGCCGAGGTGCCCATCGCGGCGAACAGCGACCGGCGGGCCTTGGGCGTGGAGCCGTATGCGGGCACCAGCGGCCAGAACACCCGGCGGCCCAGCAGGACGAGGAGCGCGGGCAGCAGCGTCAGCATGGCGACGAGCGCGCACAGCACCCCGGCGGTGCCCAGCGGTCCCATCCCCCGGCTGGAGTTGAGGTCGGCGGCGAGCAGGCACAGCAGTCCGGCGGCGACGGTCCCGGAGGAGGCGAGCACGGCGGGCCCGCAGCCGCGCAGCGCTGCCCGCATGGCGTCGTACGGCCGCTCCACGCGCCGCAGCTCCTCCCGGTAGCGGGAGACCAGCAGCAGGGCGTAGTCCGTGCCCGCGCCGAAGACGAGGATGGTCATGATGCCCGAGCTCTGACCGGACACCGAGGTGCCGAAGGCCTGGTTGAGGCCGTAGGCGACGCCCATGGACAGGTAGTCGGCGATCCCGGCCACGACGAGCGGCACCAGCCACAGCACCGGGCTGCGGTAGATGAGGATCAGCAGGAGGGCGACGACGCCGACGGTGGTGTAGAGCAGCGGTCCGCCGAGCGACTGGTACACCTTGCTCGCGTCGGTGGCCAGCGCCCCCGTCCCGCCCACCTCGACCGTCAACCCGCCTTCGCTGTGGGCGACTTGGCGTACCTCGTCGACGAGCGCGTCCCGCTTCTCCTCGTCGGTGCCGGGCTCGTTGGTGGCGACCGGGTACATGAGGGTGGTGCCGTCGGCGGACGGGACCCCCTGCGGCACGCCGGTCAGCGCGTGGTCCCCGGCGATCCTGGAGACCTGCTCCCCCGCCGTCGCCCGGTCGGCTGCGGTGAGCCCGCCGTCACGGTGGTAGACCAGCACCAGCTCGGTGCTCCCGCCGCCGGGCAGCCCCTCTTGCAGGGTGGCGACCCTGGTCGAGTCGGCGCTCGCCGGCAGGTAGTCGGTGACCCGGTCGTGCTGTACGTCGGCGAGCTTGGCGGCGAACGGCGAGGCGAGCGCCAGCACACCCACCCACAGCGCGAGCATCACCCAGGGGATGCTCTTCCTTTTCCCGGCCCCCATGAGACGGGCCCTCCCTTCGGCGCGGTTGTCCGGTTGCGCTCTCCAGACTTCCGGCACGGGAGGGACGGTTCGTCGCACGCGAGGGCGAGTTCGGGGGTACTGCCGGGGGTGGCCGGGCGGCCTCGTTACTCCCTGGGGAGTATCCGGGCGGGCGTCACGACGGCGTGCGGGCCGCCTCCAGCAGCCGGGTCACGTCCTCCGCGCAGATCGTCAGGGCCGCGCCCACCGTGGCGAGGACCTCGCGCTCGGCGGGGGTGTACGGACCGTCCGCGAGGGCGATGCGGGCGCCTTGCAGCAGGATCGATTCGCGGCCGACCGGGGCGAGGTGGGGGGCGAGGGGGCCGAGGGCCTCGTGGAGCTCTATGGCGAGTCCTGTGCCGTACGGTTCGCCGTAGCTGCGGCCGGTGTCGGCGGCGAGGGCGGCGACGAGGGCGGCGAGCTGTTCCTCGGTGCAGTCGCTGAAGCCGGCCGCGCGCACCGCGCTCGCCGCCGTCTCCAGGGACGTCCGTGCGCAGGTGCCGCCCGCGGACAGGACCGCGAGGGCGACGGTGTGGACGGCGTCGCGGAGCATCGCGGAGAAACGGATGGTCGTGGGGTGGTCGAGGACGTCGGTGCCGAAGTGGCACTGACAGGCGGCGCACTCGACGACCGGGCCGGTCTCGCCGCGCGGCACGACGGGCATGCCGAGGACGGTGAAGCGGCGCCGGCCGGTCAGCCGCTGGTAGTTGCGGTCGCCGCCGCAGCCCGGGCAGAAGAACTCGCCGTCGCCCACGGTCGTCCACGCGGTGCGGGTGCCCAGGATGCGGGCAAGCCTGGTGACACGGCCGTCTTGTCCCCGTCCTGGCAGCACGTCGCACCTCCGTAACTCCCCCACAGCCTTAAGGGCGCGGGAGGTGCCCCCAGGCAACATCGCCGCGTCTGCGTGATGTTAGCCACATGGAAGAGGTGTAGTCAGCACCCAGGACGAGACCTTTCCGTGACCTCCACGGCGCGGTGGCCGAAAACGACGGGGCCCTGATCGCCGTATACGACGATCAGGGCCTTGAAACCACCGGTCAGGCGGGTCAGCGGGTCGCGCGGTTGACGGCCGAGACGACCGCCTTCAGCGACGCACGCGTCGTGTTCGCGTCGATGCCGATGCCCCACAGGACCTTGTCGCCGACCGCGCATTCGATGTAGGAAGCGGCCTGCGCGGAGGCGCCCTCGCTCATCGTGTGCTCCTGGTAGTCCAGCAGACGTACGTCGATGCCGATGGACTCCAGGGCGTTGAAGAAGGCCGAGATAGGACCGTTGCCGGTGCCGGTCAGGACCGTGTCCTCGCCGTCGACCGTGGCCTCGACGGTCAGCGTGTCGACGCCGTCGGTGTCGGTCGTCGACTGGCCCGTGCGGACCTGGATGCGGCCCCAGGGGTTCTTAGGGTTCGGCAGGTACTCGTCCTGGAAGACGGCCCAGATGGCGCCGCCGGTGACCTCGCCGCCCTCGGCGTCCGTCTTGGCCTGGATCAGCTTCGAGAACTCGATCTGCATCCGGCGCGGCAGGTCCAGCTTGTGGTCGTTCTTCAGGACGTACGCGATACCGCCCTTGCCGGACTGCGAGTTGACGCGAATGACGGCCTCGTAGGAGCGGCCGACGTCCTTCGGGTCGATCGGCAGGTACGGCACCGCCCACTCGATGTCGTCGACGGTGACGCCCTTGGCGGCCGCGTCGGCCTCCATGGCGTCGAAGCCCTTCTTGATGGCGTCCTGGTGGGAGCCGGAGAAGGACGTGTAGACCAGGTCGCCCACGTACGGGTGGCGCGGGTGGACCTCCATCTGGTTGCAGTACTCCCACGTACGACGGATCTCGTCGATGTCGGAGAAGTCGATCTGCGGGTCGACGCCCTGCGAGAACAGGTTCATGCCCAGGGTGACCAGGTCGACGTTGCCGGTGCGCTCGCCCTGCCCGAACAGACAGCCCTCGACGCGGTCGGCGCCGGCCATCAGTGCCAGCTCGGCGGCGGCGACGGCGGTGCCGCGGTCGTTGTGCGGGTGGACGGAGATGCAGACGTGCTCGCGGCGGGAGATGTTGCGGCTCATCCACTCGAAGCGGTCGGCGTGGGTGGAGGGCGTGGAGCGCTCGACGGTGGCCGGCAGATTCAGGATGATCTCGCGGCCCGGACCGGGCTGGTAGACGTCCATCACCGCCTCGCAGACCTCCAGGGCGAAGTCCAGCTCGGTGTCGGTGAAGATCTCGGGGCTGTACTGGTAACCGAACTCGGTCTCCGGGCCCAGCAGCTTCTCCGCGTACTCCATGACCAGACGGGTGCCGTCGACGGCGATCTGCTTGATGTCGTCCTTGGAGCCGCGGAAGACGACCCTGCGGAAGACGGGGGCCGTGGCGTTGTAGAGGTGGACGGTCGCGCGCCTGGCGCCCTTCAGGGACTCCACGGTCCGCTCGATCAGGTCCTCGCGGGCCTGGGTCAGTACGGAGATCGTGACGTCGTCCGGGATCGCGCCCTCTTCCTCGATGATCGAGCGCACGAAGTCGAAGTCGGTCTGGCCGGAGGCCGGGAAGCCGACCTCGATCTCCTTGTAGCCCATCTTGACCAGCTGGTCGAACATCCGGCGCTTGCGCTCGGGCGACATGGGGTCGATCAGGGCCTGGTTGCCGTCACGCAGGTCGGTGGAGAGCCAGCGGGGGGCGGTGGTGATCCGCTTCTCGGGCCAGGTGCGGTCGGGGATGTCGACCTGCTCGTACTGGCCGTACTTGTGGATCGGCATCTGGCTGGGCTGCTGGCGGTTCGCCATGGCGCGGTGGCTCCTCAGTGTGACCGGAGAATGTCCGGACGGAAGGACGGCCGACACGCAACACCAAGCACCGCGGGGAGGGGGTCGGCCTCGACTACAGGCCCTCGCCGCGGCAGCTAAGGAGAAGCAGCCCGAAACGCATAGTGCTCCGCAGCCTAGCGGAGCCGCTTCCGTCGCGTGGGTCCGTATCAGTATGCGGGACCACCGGAAACAATCACAGGAAAAGGGACGAAACGTGCTCCATACCACTTGAAGCGACGGATCGGCCACGTTTGTCACCGTTTTTCACCGATCATGGTTGCCTGTGGTGACAGCGGGATAACGCAGTGCAAGGGTGCCGGGCATGACGACTCACGGGGGCTTCGAGCCCGTCTTCTGCACCGTCGTACCGCCGCACATCCTCGACCGGCTGGCCAGGAGCGACAACCCGGCCCTCTCCGGTCCCGCCCGGCGCACCATCCTGCGCGACAGCGAGCTGCGCGTACTCCGCCAGGTGACCACCGAGTACGGCCTCGCGGCCGCCCCGCCGGCGAAGGCACCGTCGGACCAGCCGCTGCGCACCATCTACGACTGCGAGCACGGCACCACCCTGCCGGGCACCAAGGTCCGCGCCGAGGGCTCCGACCCCGGCCAGGACGCCACCGTCAACCGCGCCTACTCCGGGCTCGGCGCCACCTTCGACCTCTACCTCAAGGCCTACCAGCGCCACTCGATCGACGGCGACGGTCTGCCCCTGGACGCCAGCGTCCACTACGACGAGGGCTACAACAACGCCTTCTGGAACGGCGAGCAGATGGTGTTCGGCGACGGTGACGGCGAGATCTTCGTCGACTTCACCACCTCCATCGACGTCATCGGGCACGAGCTCACCCACGGCGTCACGCAGTACACGGCGAACCTGACCTACAACGGCCAGCCGGGCGCGCTCAACGAGTCGATGTCCGACGTCTTCGGCTCGCTCATCAAGCAGTACTCGCTCGGCCAGACCGCCGCCGAGGCCGACTGGCTGATCGGCGCGGGCCTGCTCGCCCCGGGCGTCACCGGCACCGCCCTGCGCTCCATGAAGGCGCCGGGCACCGCGTACGACGACGACGTCCTCGGCAAGGACCCGCAGCCCGCGACGATGGACGGCTACGTGCGCACCGGCCGCGACAACGGCGGTGTCCACATCAACTCGGGCATCCCCAACCACGCCTTCTACCTGGCCGCCACCGCCCTCGGCGGCCACGCCTGGGAGAAGGCCGGCCAGATCTGGTACGACGTCCTGACCGGCGGCGAGCTCACGGAGAGGGCTCTCTTCAACGACTTCGCCAAGCTGACGGTGAAGGCCGCGCGCGAGCGCTTCGGCGACGGCGGTGACGAGTTCCAGGCCGTGGAGAAGGCGTGGGAGCAGGTGGGGGTGCGGATTCTCTGAACGGGGGATAGACAGGGACCCATGCGTATTCAGGTGAGGCGCACGGGCGGGTTCGCGGGCATCGAGCGGCGGGCCGAGGTGAACACCTCGGGGCGGCCCGATGCCGGCGAATGGCACGCCCTGGCCGAGCAGGCGGTCGCCGCCGGTCAGGGCGGGCCGCCCATGGGCGTGCCCGACGGATTCAGTTACGAGATCACGGTGGACGGCAGGACGGTGTACGCGGCCGATCCCCGGCTCACGGAGGAGCAGCGGAAGCTGATCTCGCGGGTACTGAAGGAAGGGGCCTGACCGGTCCGTCGTGCCGGGCGTGAACTGCCACTTCACGCCCGGGCGTTGACTTCCTTACCGATCGGTAAGGATGATCCCGCCCATGGCGAACGATCCGCGTGCCGCGGCGCACCCGATACCCCAGTTCCCGGCCGGCTTCCTGTGGGGTGTGTCCACCTCCGCCCATCAGATCGAGGGCGCGGTGGACGAGCGCGAGCCGTCCGTGTGGGACACCTTCACGGCCGAGCCGGGGCGGGTGAAGGACGGCTCGACGGCGGCCGTGGCCTGCGACCACTACCACCGCTACGGCGAGGACGTGGCCCTCCTGTCGGGCCTCGGGGTGGACGCGTACCGCTTCTCCGTCTCCTGGCCGAGGGTGAACTCCCCCGGCGGCCCGGACTTCTACGACCGCCTCGTCGACGCACTGCTGACGGCGGGCGTACGCCCCGTGCCCACCCTGTTCCACTGGGACCTCCCGGCGAACCTGGACTGGCTGGAGCGGGACACCGCTTCCCGGTTCGCGGAGTACGTGTCGGTGGTCGTGGACCGCCTCGGCGACCGCGTCAAGAAGTGGATCACCCTCAACGAGCCCGCCGAACACACCCTGTTGGGCCATGCCCTCGGCACCCACGCGCCGGGCAGGCAGCTGCTCTTCGACGCGCTCCCGGTGGCCCACCACCAGCTCCTGGCCCACGGTCTCGCAGTCCAGGCCCTGCGCGCGGCCGGCGCCACGGACATCGGCGTCGCCAACTCCCACGGCCCGACCTGGCCGGCCTCCCAGGAGCCCGCCGACCTGGAGGCGGCTGCCTTCTACGACGTCCTGCTGAACCGCCTGTTCGCGGAGCCGCTGCTGCTGGGCGAGTATCCGGAGGGGCTGGGCGAGCTGATGCCCGGCGACGTGGCATCCGACCTGAAGGTGATCTCCGAGCCGCTCGACTGGTACGGGATCAACTACTACGCCCCGACCCGCGTCGGCGCCCCGCAGGGCACCGAGATCGAGTTCGGCGGGATCACGATGCCGGCCGAACTCCCCTTCTCCGTGCGGGAGATCGAGGGCGTCCCGGTGACCGACTTCGGCTGGCCCGTAGTCCCGGAAGGCCTGACCGAACTCCTGACGACCTTCAAGGACCGCTACGGCGACCGCCTCCCGCCGGTGGTCGTCACCGAGAACGGCTGCTCCTACGAGGGCGTCGACGACCAGGCCCGCATCGCCTACCTGGACGGCCACCTCCGCGCCCTGCACAACGCGCTGGAGGCCGGCGTCGACGTGCGCGGCTACTTCGTGTGGTCGCTGCTGGACAACTTCGAGTGGGCGGAGGGGTACGAGCGCCGCTTCGGCCTGGTCCACGTCGACTTCGCGACGCAGACCCGGACCCCGAAGGCGTCGTACGCCTGGCTGCGGGACGTGCTGCGGGCGCAGAGATCGCCGGCACAGGGATGACGACGGCCGACCGGGTCCCGGCAGCCGCGCTGGCCGAGCCCGTCGAGCAGGTGGGCCGGGGCTGGACGTCGGCCCTGTCGCTGGCCAACGGGGCGATCTGGGTGGGCTGGTACGGCCCCCTGCAGATCCTGCTGGCCTCCCAGGCCGAGGACTTCGCGCCCGGCTCCGGCATGTCGAAGGAGACGATGCTGGCCTGGGTGACCGGCGCCGGAGCAGTGGTCTCACTGGCCGCGAACCCGCTGTTCGGCGCCCTGTCGGACCGTACGACCTCCCGCCGGGGCCGGCGCACGCCGTGGATCGTGGCCGGGGCGGCGGGCGGCGCGCTGTCGCTGCTGCTGCTCGCGGGCGCGGGCGGGGTCTGGACGATGGCGGCGGGCTGGTGCCTGGTCCAGCTGACCCTGAACGCGGCCTTCGCGGCGGTGACGGCGGCGGTGCCGGACCGGGTGCCGCGGCTCCAGCGCGGCTCGGTGGGCGGCTGGCTGGGGGCCGCGCAGATCCTGGGCGTGGTCGGCGGCACGGGGCTCGCGACGGTCGCCGGGGGCGTCGGGGCCGGGTATGCGGCGTGCGCGGTGTTCACGGTGGTGGGCGTGCTGCCGTACGTCCTGCGGTACGAGGATCTGCGGCTGGCGGTGGCGGACCGGCCGGTGTGGTCCTGGCGGGGCTTCGCGGCCGGGTTCTGGCTGAGCCCGCGCAGGTATCCCGACCTGGGGTGGGCGTGGCTGACCCGCTTCCTGATGAACCTGAGCAACGCGCTGGTGCTGCTGTACCTGCTCTACTACCTGCGCGACCGGCTGGACTACGCCGACCCCGAGCAGGGCGTGCTCGTCCTGACGGCGGTGAACGGACTGACGCTGCTCGCCACGGTCGTCGTCGGGGGCGTCTGGTCGGACCGGGTCGGCCGGCGCAAGCCGTTCGTGATCTGGTCCGGCGTGCTGATGGCGGTGGCGACGGCGGGGCTCGCGGCCTGGCAGACCTGGCCGGGAGCGATCGTCGCGGCGGCCGTGCTGGGGGTGGGGTTCGGTGTCTTCACCTCCGTGGACTTCGCCCTGATGACGGACGTGCTGCCGAAGGCCGTGGACCGGGGCAAGGACCTGGGCGTCATCAACGTCGCCAACGCCCTGCCCCAGGTCGCGGCGCCCGCCCTCGCCGCGCCGATCGTGACGTACCTGGGCGGCTACCGGGTGCTGTATCTGGTGGCCGCCGTGATCGGACTGGCGGGGGCGGTGCTGGTGCGGCGGATCAGGGGGGTGGACTGACCTTCGCCCGGGCTTGGGGGTCCTTGCACCATGAGCGCCCGATGAGGTCGCGTGGTCCGGTGCCGTGCATCGCAAGGCGCCGGAGCCCTTGATGGGGGTCCGTCCCCCGCTCGAGCGCAGTCGAGAGCGGGGGGAGGAGCTACCAGGGCTTTTCGGCAACGCGGGGAGGTGCGGTGCCGGGCCGCGCGACCCGGGCGGGCACAGTGCAAGGCCTCCTTTACAGGGCTCCGGCCTCGCGGGCCGCGTACACGCTGGGGTACAGCGGGCGGTAGCCCAGCTCACGGCGGATGCGGTCGGTGGACGTCAGCTGGAAGAACGGGTCGGGGTCGGTGCGCTCGTAGAGTTCGGCGGGGACGTCGACCCCGTTGAGCTGGTGCAGTTCGACCGCCGTGACGGGGGCGTCGTCGGCGATGTTGTAGGCCCGGCCGGCGGCTCCCGGCGCGTGCAGGAGACGCAGCAGCCCCTGGGCGACATCCGCGTGGTGGACCATGTGCAGCCGCTGGGCCGCCGCCCAGTTCCCGGCCCACATCAGCGACTGGGCGAGGTGCGGATCGCCCTCGCCGTAGACGAAGGCGAGGCGGCCGACGCGCACGTCCAGGCCGTCCAGAGCGAACAGCTCCCGCTCGGCCACCCCCTTCGACTCGGGGTAGGCGCCCCACATCTCGCCGCCGCCGGGCCGGACCTCGTCCTCCTCGGTCAGCGGGCGGCCCCGCCCGAGGCCGTAGACCAGCCCCGTGCTGACCTGCACGAACCGCCGCACGCCGGAGGCCAGCGCGGCGCGGCCCAGTTCCACCGCCGCGTCCCGGTTGACGGCCCACGCCTCCTCGTCCGGCACCCCGCGGAAGGACGCCGCGACGTTCACGACCGCGTCCGCCCCGGCCACCGCCTTGGCCAGCGCCTCCACGTCCCGCAGATCCCCGACCACCACCTCGGCGCCCAGCTCCGCGAACCGCTCCCCACGCGCCGCGTCGCGCACCAGGATGCGCACCCGGTCGTTGGGCCCGGCCTGCGCCAGCAGCCTCGGCACGAAGCGCCGGCCGACCTGCCCCGTCGTGCCCGTCACCAGTGTCAACATCGTCATCCGCTCCTCTTGGTCTGGTGCCACCAGCCTTGAACGGAGCGGGGAGGACCGGGAGAGACCCGTCGATCAGGGGACCGGCAGTCCCTGGATAAGGCGGGCGGTCTCCCGCAGTCTGGAGGCGTGAACCGAGCCGAATTCGCCGACTTCCTGCGCCGCGGCCGAGCCCGCCTGACCCCGTCGGCCGCGGGCCTGACAGCGGGCGCCCGCCGCCGTACGCCCGGCCTGCGCCGCGAGGAGGTGGCACAGCTGGCGGGCATGTCGGTCGACTACTACACGCGGCTGGAGCAGTGCCGTGGCCCGCACCCGTCCCGCCAGATGCTGGCGGCGCTGGCCCGCGCCCTGCGCCTCACCGACGACGAACGCGACCACCTGTTCCACCTGGCCGGCGAGGAGCCCCCGCGCCGCGAGACGGCGTCGACGCACGTCGCGCCCGGGCTGCTGCTGATCCTGGACCGCCTGCACGACGCACCGGCGCAGGTGGTGACCGACTGCGGCGAGGTCCTGGCCCAGAACGCGATGGCCAGGGCGCTGACCCTCGACGTGATGTCGCTCCCCCGGCGCGAGCGCAACCTGCTCCGCCGCTACTTCCTGGACCCGGAGGCACGCCACCTGTTCCCGGAGGAGGACCGGCCGGACCACGCCCGCGCCCACGTGGCCAACCTGCGCGCGGTGACCGCCGCCCGCCCCGACGACCCGGAACCGGCCGCACTGGTCGCCGAACTCCGCGCGGGAAGCGAGGAGTTCGCGCGGCTGTGGGCCGAACACGAGGTGTCCCTGCGCCACAAGGCGACGAAACGCTTCCTGCACCCCCTGGTGGGCCTCCTGGAGCTGGACTGCGAGGTCCTGCTCAGCCACGAGCACCACCAGCTCCTGGTCATCCACACGGCCCGCCCGGGCACGGACACCTACGAACGGCTCCAACTGCTCCGGGTGGTGGGGCTCCAGGACATGTCCCCGCAGGCCGTCTAGAACCCGTGGGCGGCTTCAGAACCCCAGCTTGCGCAACTGCTTCGGGTCGCGCTGCCAGTCCTTGGCGACCTTCACGTGGAGGTCCAGGCCGTATCAATGTGCGGCTGACGCCGCGCGGCCGGCATGCCCAGCAACGCCCCGATCTCCTTGCCGGACCCCACACCCACGCACCGCCCCTCCCCCAACCCCTAGAACCCCAGCTTGCGCAACTGCTTCGGATCGCGCTGCCAGTCCTTGGCGACCTTCACGTGGAGGTCCAGGCCGTATCAATGTGCGGCTGACGCCGCGCGGCCGGCATGCCCAGCAACGCCCCGATCTCCTTGCCGGACCCCACACCCACGCACCGCCCCTCCCCCAACCCCTAGAACCCCAGCTTGCGCAACTGCTTCGGATCGCGCTGCCAGTCCTTGGCGACCTTCACGTGGAGGTCCAGGAAGACCGGCGTGCCGAGCAGCGCCTCGATCTGCTTGCGGGATTTGATGCCGACGTCCTTCAGGCGCTTGCCCTTGGGGCCGATGATGATGCCCTTCTGGCTGGGGCGCTCGATGTAGATGTTCGCGTGGATGTCGAGCAGCGGCCGGTCCGCCGGACGGTCCTCGCGCGGGAGCATCTCCTCGACGACCACCGCGATGGAGTGCGGCAGCTCGTCCCGTACGCCCTCCAGCGCCGCCTCGCGGATCAGCTCGGCGACCATCACCTGCTCGGGCTCGTCCGTCAGGTCGCCCTCGGGGTACAGCGGCGGGCTCTCCGGCAGCATCGGGATCAGCAGGTCGGCCAGCAGCTCGACCTGCTGGTCACCGACCGCCGAGACCGGCACGATCTCCGCCCACTCGATCCCCAGCTCCTTGCCGAGCTGGTCGATCGCGATGAGCTGCTCGGCGAGCGCCTTGGAGTCCACCAGGTCGGTCTTCGTCACGACGGCGACCTTCGGCGTCCGCTTGATCCCGGCCAGTTCCTTGGCGATGAACCGGTCGCCGGGGCCCAGCTTCTCGTTGGCCGGCAGACAGAAGCCGATGACGTCGACCTCGGCCCACGTGGTGCGCACGACGTCGTTCAGCCGCTCGCCGAGCAGCGTGCGCGGCTTGTGCAGGCCCGGCGTGTCGACCAGGATCAGCTGGGCGTCGGGGCGGTGCACGATCCCCCGGACCGTGTGCCGCGTAGTCTGCGGCTGGTTGGCGGTGATCGCCACCTTCTTCCCGACCAGAGCGTTCGTGAGGGTGGACTTGCCCGCGTTGGGGCGGCCCACGAAGCAGGCGAAGCCGGCACGGTGTACGGACTCGGCCGACTGCTCGGATGACTGGTTGCGAACGCTCATGGCCCCCATTCTCCCTGATCCACGAAGCCCCGCCGTACACACGAGCGGCAACACCCTCCACCGTGAGCCCCCGGAAACCTCCACGCAACGAAACACCACGGAAACACATCCGTGCACAACCGGAAACGCGGGGCGGTGAACCTCTGACGAGCCCCCGCATCGTTGGAGACCCCGTGACTCTGGCCGCCGCCCAAGCGAACACCGGCGACACCGCCTGGCTGCTCGCCGCCACCGCCCTCGTCCTGCTGATGACCCCGGGCCTGGCCCTCTTCTACGGCGGCATGGTCCGCACGAAGAGCGTCCTCAACATGCTCATGATGAGCTTCGTGTCGATCGCGCTGGTCACGGTGGTGTGGCTGGCCGCCGGCTACTCGCTCGCCTTCGGCGACGACATCGGCGGCGGGCTGATCGGCGGCCTGGAGCACGCGGGGATGGCGGGTCTCGGCCCGGACAGCGTCCAGGGCACGGTGCCCACCCTCCTCTTCGCCACCTTCCAGCTCACCTTCGCGATCATCACGGCCGCGCTGATCAGCGGCGCGATCGCCGACCGGGCGAAGTTCGGCGCATGGCTGGTGTTCGTGCCGGTCTGGGCGCTCCTCGTATACGTTCCCGTCACCCACTGGGTCTGGGGCCCGGGTGGCTGGATCCTCGACAGGCTCGGCGCACTGGACTTCGCCGGGGGTCTCCCGGTCGAGATCACCTCCGGCGCCTCGGGACTCGCGTTGTGCCTGGTCCTGGGCCCGCGGCTGGGCTTCAAGAAGGACGCGATGCGTCCGCACAACCTGCCCATGGTGATGCTGGGCGCGGGTCTGCTCTGGTTCGGCTGGTTCGGCTTCAACGCCGGCTCCGCGCTCGGCGCGAACGGCCTCGCCGCCGCCGCCTTCCTCAACACCCTCGCCGCCGGCTGCACCGGCCTGCTGGGCTGGCTCTTCGTCGAACAGAAGCGCGACGGCCACCCGACGACGCTGGGCGCGGCCTCCGGCGCGGTCGCGGGCCTGGTCGCGATCACCCCGTCCTGCGGCTCGGTCTCCCTGCTCGGCGCCCTGGTCGTCGGCCTCGCCGCCGGTGTCGTCTGCTCCTACGCCGTGAGCTGGAAGTTCAAGCTGAACTACGACGACTCCCTCGACGTGGTCGGCGTCCACCTGGTCGGCGGCATCATCGGCACGCTCCTCATCGGCGTCTTCGCGGTGGACACCATGACCGGCGGCACCGAGGGCCTCCTGTACGGCGGCGGGCTCGCCCAGCTGGGCAAGCAGCTGGTCGCCGTGGCCGTCGTGGCGGCGTACGCCTTCACCGTGACGTACGGCCTCGGCAAGCTGCTCGACCGCACGATCGGCTTCCGCGCGGACGAGGACCAGGAGCACACCGGCCTGGACCTTACGGTGCACGCCGAGACCGCATACGATCACGGCGTCCTGGGCCATGGCGCCCCGGTCGGCTCACACTCCGTCCTCTCCGCCCAGAAGGTCACGCCACAGGCATGAAGCTCATCACCGCGATCGTCAAGCCGTACCGCCTCGACGAGGTCAAGACGGCCCTGCAGGAGATCGGCGTGCACGGCCTGACCGTGACCGAGGCCAGCGGGTACGGCCGCCAGCGCGGCCACACCGAGGTCTACCGGGGCGCGGAGTACCAGATCGATCTCGTGCCGAAGGTGCGGATCGAGGTCGTCGTCGACGACGCCGACTCCGAGGCCGTGATCGACGCGATCGTGCGTGCCGCGCAGACCGGGAAGATCGGTGACGGGAAGGTGTGGGCGCTTCCGGTCGAGACGGTCGTGCGGGTGCGGACGGGTGAGCGGGGGCCGGACGCGCTCTAGCCTCCGGCGGGTTGGCCGATCTTTGTCTGCGGGGCCGTCGTGGCTGGTCGCGCAGTTCCCCGCGCCCCTTGGCGGCTCGGCCCTGCGGGCCTTCGGCGCCGTCTGATCAGGAGCCACACCCCGATTGCGATCGCTGCCACCACTACCCCGGCCACCAGCCACGGCACCGCCACGAAGGACGCGGTCGCCGACTCCTTCGTGTTCGTGGCGCTCGCCGTCAGCTTGACGTCCGTCCAGTCGAGCTGAGGGGCGGCGCTCCACCGTTCGGTGAGGCGGACGCGCTGCCCTGGAAGCAGCTGGGAGGGGAGTTTCTTCAGGTCTCGGGTGAGGAGCGTACGGCCGAACAGGCCGCTCGCCTTCAGCTGCACCTTCGGTTCGAGGGTGACGTTCCCCGTGTTGTGCAGGGTGTAGGAGATCGTCGCCGTGCTGTCGCCGAGGCCTGGGATCAGGGGCTGGTGGTGGCTGATGTGGACGTTCTCGACGGCGAGCGCGGGCACGGTGGGGCCGCCGACCTGGAGGTGGACCCGGGCGCCGACGGCCCGCTGCACGCCGAGTGCGACCCCGCCGTCGCCCTTGTCGACCCGTTCGTCGAGCGCGACGATCGCGCCCGGATGGTCGCCCGGTTCGGCGCCCTCGGGCACCTTGATGCTGAACGGCACGGTGACGGTCTTGCCGCCGGGCACGGTGACCCGGTCTTTCGGGAGCACGGCCCACGCGCCCACGCCCCGCATCTTCTCCCCGAGCGACTTCACGGCGAACCCGCCGTCGCGCGCGGTGTTGTAGGCGTCGGCCGCGTACAGCCGGAAGGTGAGCGGCTCGTCCGTCTTGTTGGCGACGACGACCTTGTCCTCGATCGTCTGCCCGGGATCGGCATAGACGTAGAAGTAGGGCCGCGCGGCGACGGCCGAGGAGGCGGGGTAGACGGACCAGCTGCCGTTGTCGGCGGCCCGGGCGGGCGCGGCGAACAGCAGACAGAGCAGGAACGGCAGGAGGAGGACGTACGGCTTGCGCATGGGTGCGGACCCCCCACGGACGGGCTTCGGCGGCTGGGTGGACGGGCGGGTGCGGACCTGTGGGGCGGGCGCCCGGCCACCGGTGGACGTGGTGCGTACGCTCAGGTGAGCGTGAGGGTCAGGACGCCGGCGTAGCTGCCCGGGGGCGTGAACGCCGGTACGTCGAGGGAGAGTCGGGCGTCGGCGGTGAACTCGCCGCCGGTGGCCGTGCCGTCGGGCGTGGACGCCAGGGTCGCCCCCGAAGCGCCGACCGTGCCCGCCGAACCGGCCTGACAGGTGCTCGGGCTGCCCGCCTTGGTCGTGCACGCGGGCGTCCAGCTCAGCTTGCCGGCGTCGATCTTGGTGCCGGGGCCGGTGAAGTCGGTGACCTTGCCGGTCAGGGACCAGCCCGCGGGTCCGCCGCGGAAGTCCTTGACCGTCACCGCGTTGAGGTTCCCGGTCGAGGCCTGGCCGGAGCCGAAGTCGACCGCGGACATCGCCACGGCGTCCCCGGCCTGGGACATCGACAGGGTGCCGGCCTTCACGGTGGTCGTCAGCTTCTGACTGCCCGCGGGTACGGGCGTGTCGTCGACGACGACGTACGCGGCGGGCGGGGTGCCCAGGTCGGAGCTCCAGGCGCTGCCCTCGTACGCCACGATCCCGGTGGTGGTGAGATCGTTGACGACGAGCGAGCCTGAGATGTTCCCCTGCGCGTTGGCGGTCAGGGTCGCCCTGTCACCGGTCTGGTCGGACCCGGTCCGCCCGGCGACGGTGACCGCGGCGCTCGGCGTGAAGCCGCCGCCGCTGACCGTGACGCTCGCGCCCGGGCTGCCGGAGGCCGAACCCAGGCTGATGTTGCGGGTGTTGGCCGGCGGGTTGTCGGCCGCGGTGACCGTCTCCGACACCGGGGCGGGCGGGTTGGTCACCGTGCAGGGGGTGTCCAGTTCCAGGATGTAGCTGGTGTGGATGTTGTAGTCGCCGGGCGAGAGGGTGATCGCGCCGGGTGCGGTGACCGTGAACGTGCCGGTCATGGAGAACGACGGGAAGGTGCCGCGGCCGGGCACCGGGTCGTTCTTCTTCGGCCCCGCGACGGTGACACTGCCGGTCTGCGCGCCGCCGAGCGTGACCTTGCCCGTCGGCGTCATGATGTCGGCCGGCAGGGCCAGGTCGGTGGGGTTGTTGGCGGCGGGCGTGACCACCGTGTACGTCACGTTGACGGTGTCGCCGACCTTCGGGCTGGTGTTGTCCACCTCGATCTTGGCGGTGGTGGTGCCGTCGATCGGCGGGAGGCCCGCGATCGCCGGCGGGATGCAGTGCGTGGGGAAGTCCACGTTGGTCGCGGCGCCGGCCGGGCACGCCAGCGCTCCGCCCGCGGTGACCGCGAGCGCGGTCGCCCCGAGCAGCGACGCCCAGCGCCGTCTTCGGGAACCTCGGGACCTTCCGGAACTTCGGGGTGAACCCATAGTGCCCCCTCCTCCAGGGTGCGGGCGCAGCGGCTCTTCTGCGCCGACAGGGGGCATTGATGTGCGGATCGCACGAGAAGTCAATGGACGCGGCGAGTTCAACTGATGGACCGTCAGCTTCCTGGTCCCGCAAGGAAACTGACGGCCCGTCTGCTCAGTTTTCAACCGCTATCAGTCGAACACGAACGGCCCTGGCGACTGGGCGGTGGACGTCGTACAGGTGACGGTGATCCCGAAGACGACCATCTTCAGGGAGCCACCCTTGAAGTCGAGCTTGTCACCGGAGGCCACGGTCCCGTTGAGCGGACCGATGGTGATCGGGGCGCCGACGGCCATGGCGGGGTTCACGGTGCCGCTGAAGACCCTGGCGGCGCCGGTGGAGTTCGCCATCGTGAGCGTGGAAGCGATGGTGTTCGCGTTGATCGCGATCGGCGCGGTGATCGCGGTGGACGAGAGCGTGAGGGTGGCGGCCGTGCCCGTCTGGGTGGCCGTGAGGGTGGCGGCACCGCCGCCGAACAGACCGCAGCTGGCGGTCACGGTCGCCGTCGTCGGGGTGACGGCGGCGGCAGACGGTGCGAACGCCAGCCCGGTGACCGCGAGGGCCCCTGCCAGCAGTGCCGCACCTGATCCGATTCGCTTGCCTCTCATGGGTTTTCCGGCTCCTTCCCGGATGTGGGGAGACGGACGGCCGAAGCGGGACGGGTGGGTGCGGACACCGGTGCCGGTGGGGGGTGAATCTGACGGTCCGTCGGAAATTACGTTTCCATTGATGCGTCAGGGATGAGAGGACGACAAGGTTGAATTCCGGCCTTAGTTGAGCGCGGTCGCGGCTCAGCCCGCCGTGACCGTGACACGGACCGTTCCGTCCGGTGCCGCCACCAGCACCGGCGTCGCCGCCCCGCCCAGGTCCGCCACAGCGGCCCGGTCCGCGTCGGCGGCCCCCTCCGCCTCGGTCACCACGGCCGCCGCCTCCAGCGACTTCGCCCCCGAGGCCACCGCCATCGCCACCGCCGTCCGCAGCGCGCTCAGCTTCAGCGACGGCAGATCCACCGTCCCGGCGACATACGTACGTCCCGTCTCGTCTCGTACGGCAGCCCCCTCGGGCACACCGTTGCGGGCCCGCGCGGAACGGGCCAGCGTGACGATCTTGCGGTCCTCGGGGTCGAGCCCGTTGCTGTCGGTCATGCCCTGAGCATACGAAGAGGTGTCCCCGAGGACGGAGCGCCCCCTCAGGCACCGTCCGCGGGGCGCCGACGAACTCCGTCCGGCCGGCTGCCCCGAGCGGCCGGTCACCGCGGACGAACAGAGCTGAGCCACTGGTGTGGCCGCCTCGGTTCGGAAAAGCTGCGACGCATGGACTGGATGCCCCTGCTCTCCACACTGACCGGTGCCGTCATCGGCATCACCGCCACTCTGATCGCCGATCGCAACCGGTGGCGGCGCGAGGAGTCCCGGCACGCGCTGCAGGTGCGACGCGAGGTGTACACGGAGTTCGTCTCCGCGCTCAAGACAGCAGGTGAGGAGATACGCGCCGTCGCGCTGGGTGATCACATGTCCGGGTCGGCGCGTGACGCGGCCGTCCGGGAAGCCTTCCGTAGCACCGGCCTGTACACGGCGAGCGAGCGCCTCTGGCTCGTGGGCCCGGAGCAGGTCGTGGCCGCCGGGAACGAGGCGTTTCACAGCCTGCGCCGGATACGCGATGCCTACGCCCGGGGCGTCACCGTCGGCTCCGCCGAGGACGCGCCCCTGATCGCACAGCGGCGTACCGCCATGGCCAGGATGCGCGACCTCATGCGCGAGGACCTGGGCATCGGGCCTCTTGGGATCGAGTGACCCGCCGGGGCGTGCGGCCCCGTACCCGCGACCGTCTCAGGGCCGGTCGAGCCGCAGTCGCTCGGCGCGCGGCAGACCGGCGACGACCAGGTCGTACGAGTCCTCGATGAGCTCCCGGAGCAGCCGGTCGGGGAGGTCGCCGTCGACCGTCACCGTGTTCCAGTGGCGCTTGTTCATGTGGTAGCCGGGGACGATCAGCCCGGGGCGCTCGGTGCGCAGGCGCACCGCGTCGTCCGGGTCGCACTTGAGGTTCACCGTCAGGGGCTTCGCGTCCAGGGTCGTCAGGGCGAAGAGCTTCCCGCCGACCTTGAAGACCGAGATCTCCGGGCGGAACGGGAAGTCCTCCACGACCGCGTTGAAGGAGAGGCAGAAGGCGCGCAGTTCCTGGGGCGTCACTCGGGCTTCTCCTCCTGCGGCGCTTCCGCCGGCTCCACCAGCACCGTCACGATCTTGTTGCGGCGGCCGGCCGCCGCCTCCGCCGTCAGGCGCAGTGCGCGGCCGTCCGGGAGGTCGACCGTGCTCGACGCGCCGGCGATGGGGACTCGGCCCAGGGCCTTCGCGAGCAGCCCGCCCACCGTCTCCACGTCCTCGTCGTCGTACTCCTCCAGGCCGTACAGCTCGCCGAGGTCGGTGATGTCGAGGCGGGCGGTGACCCGGTAGCGGTCGTCGCCGAGCTCCTCCACGGGCGGGAGTTCACGGTCGTACTCGTCGGTGATCTCGCCGACGATCTCCTCGAGGATGTCCTCGATGGTGACGATGCCGGCCGTGCCGCCGTACTCGTCGATGACGACGGCGACGTGGTTGCGGTCCTGCTGCATCTCGCGCAGCAGGTCGCCGGCGTTCTTGGTGTCGGGGACGAAGGCGGCCGGACGCATGGCCGTCGAGACCAGCTCGCCCTCGGCGTCCCGGCTGATGTGCGTCTTGCGGACCAGGTCCTTCAGGTACACGATCCCGACGATGTCGTCCTCGTTCTCCCCGGTCACGGGTATACGGGAGAAACCGGAGCGCAGAGCGAGGGTCAGGGCCTGGCGGATGGTCTTGTAGCGCTCGATGACGACGAGGTCGGTCCTCGGGACCATGACCTCCCGTACGAGGGTGTCGCCGAGTTCGAAGACCGAGTGCACCATGCGGCGCTCGTCGTCCTCGATCAGGGACTCCTTCTCGGCGAGGTCGACCAGCGCCCGCAGCTCCGCCTCGGAGGCGAAGGGGCCCCGGCGGAAGCCCTTGCCGGGGGTCAGCGCGTTGCCGATGAGGATGAGGAGGGACGGGATCGGGCCCATGATCCTCGCCAGGGGGAGGAGGATGTACGCCGCCGCCGTCGCCGTGTTCAGGGGGTGCTGGCGGCCGATCGTGCGCGGGGAGACGCCGACGGCGACGTACGACACCAGGACCATGACGCCGATCGCGGCGAACAGCGCCGGGGCCGTGCCGTCGATCTCCTGGAGGCAGGCGTAGGTGACCAGCGCGGCGGCGGCCATCTCGCAGGCGACGCGGACCAGCAGCGCCACGTTCAGGTAGCGGGTGGGGTCGGCGGCGATCTGCGCCAGCTTGGCGCTTCCGCGCCGTCCGGACCGTACGGCCTCCTCGGCGCGGAAGCTGGAGACGCGCGCGAGGCCCGCCTCCGCACAGGCGGCGAGCCACGCGACGACGACCAGGGCGATCGCGCCGGAGACGAGGGCGAGGCTCATGAGACGGTCGGGGCCGGCGAGGGACCGGTCAGGCCCTTCTCCGCGCGCCAGCCGTCCACGATGGCCTGCTGGAGGCCGAACATCTCGGCCTTCTCGTCGGGCTCCTCGTGGTCGTAGCCGAGCAGGTGCAACACCCCGTGGACGGTGAGTAGTTGGAGCTCCTCGTCCATGGAGTGCTGCGTCGGCGCTTCCTTGCCCTGCCGCTCGGCGACCTCGGGGCACAGCACGATGTCGCCGAGGAGGCCCTGCGGGGGCTCGTCGTCGTCCTTCGACGGCGGACGCAGTTCGTCCATCGGGAAGGACATGACGTCCGTCGGCCCCGGCAGGTCCATCCACTGGATGTGCAACTGCTCCATGGCATCGGCGTCCACGACGATCACCGAGAGCTCGGACAGCGGGTGGATGCGCATCCGCGCGAGCGCGTAGCGGGCGATGTCGAGGATCGCCTGCTCGTCGACCTCGGTTCCGGACTCGTTGTTGACGTCGATCGACATGGTGCTGGCTTGTCTACTTCCGCTTGTTACGGCCGCCCTTGTGGGTGCCGTTCTCCGTACCGTTGTGGCTGTCGTACTTCTCGTACGCGTCGACGATACGGCCGACCAGCTTGTGCCGGACGACATCCTGGGACGACAGGCGGGAGAAGTGGACGTCGTCGACGCCCTCCAGGATGTCCTGGACCTGACGCAGACCGGACTTGGTGCCGTTGGGCAGGTCCACCTGGGTCACGTCACCCGTGATCACGATCTTCGAGTCGAAGCCGAGCCGGGTGAGGAACATCTTCATCTGCTCGGGGCTCGTGTTCTGAGCCTCGTCCAGGATGATGAAGGCGTCGTTGAGCGTACGACCACGCATGTAGGCCAGGGGCGCGACCTCGATCGTCCCGGCCGCCATCAGCCGCGGGATCGAGTCCGGGTCCAGCATGTCGTGCAGGGCGTCGTACAGCGGGCGGAGGTAGGGGTCGATCTTCTCGTAGAGGGTGCCGGGGAGGAAGCCCAGCCGCTCCCCCGCCTCGACCGCCGGGCGGGTCAGGATGATGCGGTTGACCTGCTTGGACTGCAGGGCCTGGACCGCCTTGGCCATGGCCAGATAGGTCTTGCCGGTGCCGGCCGGGCCGATGCCGAAGACGATCGTGTGCTTGTCGATCGCGTCGACGTACCGCTTCTGGTTGAGGGTCTTGGGTCTGATGGTGCGGCCGCGCGAGGACAGGATGTTCTGTGTCAGTACCTCGGCCGGGGTCTCCTGGCCGTCACTCGTCCCGTTCTCACTCGCCCGCAGCATGGCGATCGAGCGTTCCACTGCGTCCTCCGTCATCGGCTGCCCGGTGCGGAGCACCAGCATCATCTCGTCGAACAGGCGCTGGATGAGGGCGACTTCCCGTGGGTCGCCGACCGCGCTGATCTCATTGCCCCGGACGTGGATGTCGGCCGCCGGGAAGGCCGTCTCTATCACGCGCAGAAGAGAGTCTCCGGATCCCAGCACCGTCACCATGGGGTGCTGGGCGGGAACGGTGAACTGTGCTCTCGCCTTGCCCTGCGCGGGCGTGTGAGCTGTGGGTGTCTGAGTCATAGGCCGGCCCGAAGGCCTCTACGTCCTCCCGGATGCGTCTCGCCTGCCACAAGGGCGGCCTGGCGAGTTCAAGGGTACGCCAGGGGACTGACAACGCCGTAGGGCTTTTACCGGGTCCGGTGACTATGCCGAGCGGCCGAAACCGATCGTCGGGACCGCCCTGCGCAGCGGCCACTGGGCGGCCTCCTCCTCCGTCAGGAGCTGCTCCGGGAGCAGGCCGTCCAGGAACGCGTAGCGGTGCAGCGCCTCGGGGTCCTGGCCCTCGACCGACTGGACCTCGCGCCACCAGGCCGCGATCTCGGACCAGCCGGGGGCGGAGAGCGAACCGCCGAACTCCTGGACGGAGAGGGCGGCGGTGAGGCCGGCGAAGGCGAGGCGGTCGGCGAGGGGCCAGTCGGCGAGGGTGCCGGTGACGAAGCCGGCCACGAAGACGTCCCCTGCGCCGGTGGGGTCGAGGGCCTCTACGGCGATGGCCGGGACCTCGGCGCTCTCGCCGGTCCGGCGGTCCACGGCGTACGCGCCCTCCGCACCGAGTGTGACGACCGCGAGCGGTACGTGAGCGGTGAGGGCGTGGGCGGCGGCGCGGGGGCAGGTGGCGCCGGTGTAGCGCATGGCCTCCTCCGCGTTCGGCAGGAAGGCCTCGCAGTGCTCCAGGTCGGCGAGGCCCGCGAGGTTCCAGGCGCCTGTGTCGTCCCAGCCGACGTCGGCGAAGATGCGGGTGCCGCGGGCGGCGGCCTGCTGGATCCAGGGAGCGCGTCTGCCGGGGGTGAGGGAGGCGACGGCGGCGCGGGCGGGCGGCGGGCAGGCAGGCGCGGGCTCCTCCGGGGGCGGCTCGTGGCCGTGCGAGACCATCGTGCGCTCCCCTTCGTAGGCCATGGAGACGGTGACCGAGGAGTGCCAGCCGGGGACCGTGCGCGAGGTGCTGAGGTCGATGCCCTCGCCTCGTTCGAGGGCGTCCCAGCAGTACTCGCCGTAGTGGTCGTCACCGAAGGCCGCCGCGAGGGAGGTGCGCAGGCCGAGGCGCGCGAGCGCGGTGGCCATGTTGGCGACGCCGCCGGGGCTCGACCCCATTCCGCGCGCCCAGGACTCCGTCCCGCGCACCGGGGCGGAGTCGAGGCCGGTGAAGATGATGTCGAGGAAGACGGGGCCGGTGAGGTAGACGTCCCACGGCGGATCGTCGGGGGCGCGGCGGGCGGCCAGGGGGTCGACCCCGGCAGCCCGGCAGATGCGACCGTTCTGGCCGATCGGGCCGGCCGGGCTGCTGTGGCCGGTCTTGCCGTTCTGGCTGGTCTGGCCGGCCGGGCTGCTGTGGCCGTTCTGGCTGGTCGGGCCGGTCGGGCTGCTGTAGCCGGCCGGGCTGCTGTGGCCGTTCTGGCTGCTGTGGCCGGTCTGGCCGGTCTGGTGGTGTCCCTCTCCGGTGGACTCGTTGGACGCGGTCACGGTGCGCTCCCTGACGTGGTGCCGATCTGGCCAGTGTGCACCACACCACCGACAACACGCCGTCCGTCACACGCGCAGCCGGCGCAACTTCCCGGCGCGGACCCACCGGCCGCGCCGTCCTCGTGGTCCCGGTGGCCACCCGGCTGAGTGGAGATCCCCGGAGACCGATCCTGCGCCGGCTCGCCGCGCTGAAGCCTCCCGTCCGGCCGACGCCTACCAGCGAGGCACCGTCGGTGTGACCCACTCCGGGTCGGTGACGCGCATCGCGGCCGCGTCGTCGCGTTCGCGCAGGGCGCCGTCGTCGTCGAGCCACCGCTGGTGCAGGAACTCGAGCTTGTCGCGGTCGAGTTCGACGCCGAGGCCGGGCGCGTCGGAGACGGTGACCTTGGCGTCGGTGAAGGTGAGGCGCTCGGTGAGGACGTCCTCCGACTGCCAGGGGTAGTGGGAGTCGCAGGCGTGGTGGAGGTTGGGGACGGTCGACGCGACATGGGTCATCGCGGCCAGGCTGATCCCGAGGTGGGTATTGGAGTGCATGGAGACGCCGACGCCGAACGTCCGGCAGATCGCGGCGAGTTGCTGGGTGTTGCGCAGTCCGCCCCAGTAGTGGTGGTCGGACAGGACGACCTGGACGGCGTCGCGAGAGAACGCCTCCTTGATCTCGGCGAACGTCGTCACGCACATGTTGGTGGCGAGCGGCACGTCGGTCTTCGCTGCGACCTCGGCCATGGCCGGGGTGCCGAGGGCCGGGTCCTCCAGGTATTCGAGGATGCCGCCGATCTCCTCGGCCACCTTCAGCGAGGTCTCCACGGACCAGGCGCCGTTGGGGTCGAGCCGGAGGGGGTGGCCGGGGAAGGCCTCGGCCAGGGCCCGTACGGCGGCGATCTCCTCGTCCGGCGGGAAGACACCGCCCTTGAGCTTGAAGGAGGTGAAGCCGTAGCGATCCTTGAAGCGGCGGGCCTGCTCGACGACTGAAGCCGGGTCGACGGCCGCGCCCCAGTCGTCCTTCTCCGCCGCGACGCCCTGGGGGTGGTCGGCCCACTTGTAGAAGAGGTAGGCGCTGTACTCGACCGCGTCGCGCACCTTGCCGCCGAGCAGCGCGTGCACGGGCAGGCCGAGCGCCTTGCCGAGGGCGTCGAGGCATGCGACCTCGAAGGCGGAGACGACGGACAGGCGCAGCTTGTCGACGGTCTGGACGCCGCGCAGTCCGCCGACGTCGACCTGGCCAAAGACCCGGGAGCTGTCGACGGCGACCTCGTCGGCGACCGTGAACAGCCCGTTCAGGTCGCTCACTTGACGGCCGGTCAGCTTCTCGGCGAAGGGGCGGGCCAGTTCCAGGTACTTGGTGTCGCCGTAGGTCTCGCCGACGCCCGTGGTCCCGCCGGCCGTCACGACCTCGACGATCAGGCGGGGGGTGTACGGCTGGTGCACGCCCTGGGTGTTGAGCAGGGGCGGGTCGGCGACCAGGATCGGGGTCAGGCGGACGTCCGTGATCGTGAGGTCGGGGCTCACAGGGCGGCTCCCACGAGGTCGAGGCCGGTGGCCAGGAGGGTCGTGAGGTCGGCCAGGTCGGCGGGCGAGGGGTCGGTGAGCGGGGCGCGGACCGGGCCGACGGGGCGTCCGCGCAGGCGGGCCGCCGCCTTCACCAGGGACACGGCGTAGCCCGGCACGCGGTCGCGGAGTTCGACGAGCGGGACGTAGAAGTCGCGCAGCAGCCGCTCCACCGTCTTGTCGTCGCCGCCCTGCAGCGCGCCGAAGAAGGCGTTCGCGATCTCGGGGGCGAAGGCGTGGACGGCGGAGGAGTAGGCGGGGACGCCGACGGTGGCGTAGGCGCGGGCCTGGATCTCGGCGGTGGCGGCGCCGTTGAAGAAGAGGAAGTCCTCGGGGGCGGCGAGGGTGAGGCGCTGGAGGCGGTCGAGGTCGCTGTGGCCGTCCTTGAGGCCGATGAGGGTGGGGAGGGCGGCGATCCGCCTCAGCGAGGCGGCCGTGAAGGCGACCTGTCCGCGCTGGTAGGCGATGAGGGGCAGCCGGGTGCGGGCGGCGATCTGCTCCAGCTGGGCGACGAGGCCGTCCTGCGGGGCGGCGACGAGGTAGTGCGGGAGGACGAGGAGGGCGTCGGCGCCGGCCTCCTCGGCGATGCGCGCGAACCGGACGGCCTGGGCCCAGCCGTAGCCGACCCCGGCGACGACGGGCACGCGGCCGGCCGCCTCCTCGACGGTGATCGTCACGACCTGCCGGTACTCGTCCTCGTCGAGGGAGAAGAACTCGCCGGTTCCGCAGGCGGGGAAGACGGCGCCGGGGGCGGTCGCGATCTGGGCCGCGACGTGCGCGCGGAAGCCGTCGGGGTCGAGGGAGCCGTCGTCGTGGAAGCTTGTGAGCGGGAACGACAGCACTCCCTGTGCCATGCCGTCCCGCAGGCGTCGGACCGTTTCCCGGACCGTTTCCCGGGCCGCGTCCCTGTCGAGGCTCACCCTCGGTCATCTCCCTATGTAGACGTCATCCATGCATGAAGATGGAGATTAGATACGCGAACACCGGTCGTCAATGGGGCGGGCCGGCCGTCCCGTTTACGATCGGCTCATGGCGGAGACAGGTGGCGGGGGCGGCGTCCGCGAGGTGAAGTCGGCGGCGCGCACGGTCGAGCTGCTGGAACTGCTCGCGGCGCGCGGGGACCGGCCGGCGCGGCTTCAGGAGCTGGCGGACGAGCTGGACGTGCCGCGCAGCTCGATGTACGCGCTGCTCCAGACCCTGATCAGCCGGGGCTGGGTGCGCACGGACGTCACCGGCTCCCTGTACGGCATCGGCATCCACGCCCTGCTGACCGGCACCAGCTATCTCGACTCCGACCCGCACGTCCGGCTGGTGCGGCCCTACCTCGACGAGGCGTCGGAGGCGCTGGGCGAGACGATCCACCTGGGGCGGCTGGACGGCCGGGGCGTCGCATATCTGGCGACGCGCGAGTCGCACGAATACCTGCGCACCATCAGCCGGGTCGGACGGCGGCTGCCCGCGCACGTCGGCGCGCTCGGCAAGGCGCTGCTGGCCGAACGGCCGGACGAGGAGCTGCCCGAGGGGCCGTACGAGGCACTGACCCCGCACTCCCACACCGGCCGGGAGTCGCTGCTGGCCGACCTTGCCGAGGTGCGGGTGCGCGGGTACTCCGTGGACCGCGAGGAGGGCGTCCTCGGCATCGTCGGCTTCGGGTTCGCGCTGCGCTACGACACTCCCGCGCAGGACGCGGTCAGTTGCTCGGTGCCGGTGGCCCGGCTGACCTCGGAGCACGAGGAGCGGATCGTGGCGGTGATGCGGGAGATCAGGGCGAAGATCGAGGCGACGGCGCCGGGTTCCGGCGGGGCCGCCGACTGGCGATAGCGCTCGCTGCTACCCGGGCTCCCCCACCCCAAACCCAAAGTGATCCACATCACCCACCCCGCCCTTCTTCCGCAACCGCGTGCTTGATACAAATTGCCCGCGCGTTCCTGTCCGTCGACGGTCGGCGCCCCAACCCTTTCTCGAGCCGCCCCTTTCGCATGCCCTGGAACGCCCGTGTTCGCCCCTCGCACCACCGTGCCCTGGCCCGTCGTCGCCCTTTTCACGGCCGGGTACCTCGCCCCCTACCTGCTGCCGACCGTCGTCGGCCGGCTGGACGCCGGGCTGCCGCTGTCCGCCACCGAGGCGGGAGCCGTCGGCAGTGCCCTGCTGCTGAGTTCGGCCTCCGCCGGGTTCCTGCTCGCCTCCCGCGTGGAGCGGATCGGCGCACGGACCCTCGCCCGGATCGGGCTGACCCTCGCCGTCCTCGGATACGGCGGCGCCGCCCTCGCCGGTGACGTGCCGGCCGTCGTCGCGGGCGCGGTTCTCGGCGGCTTCGGGTCCGGTACGGCCACGACGGTCGCCGCCACCCGGATCGCCGCCCAGCCCGACCCGCACCGCGCCTCCACGCTGGGCCTGCTCGGGGTCTCCGCGCTCGCGGGCGCCGTCTACCTGACGGTGCCTCACCTGGGCGCGGGGCACGGGCAGCCGCTCGCCGCGATCGCGCTCACCGCGCTGACCGTGTGGCCGCTGACCGGCCGGCTGCCCGGCCGGACGGCACCCGTCCGCACCCGAACCGAGGACCGCGCCCGCCTCCCCCACCTGCGCTCCGGCCTCGTCCTGGCCGCCGCCATGCCCTGCTGGTCGCTGGTCCAGAACTCCCTCTGGGGCGTCAGCGGACGCATCGGCCTGACCCAGGCCCACCTCACCGAGACCGCCGTGGGCGTCGTCTTCGCGGTGGCGCTGGGCGCCGGACTCATGGGCGTGCTGGGCGCGAGCGCGCTCGGGGCGCGGCTGGGGCGGGCGGTGCCGATCGGCGCCGGGACCGTCCTCATCGCCGGCTGCGTCGTCGCCGGCGCGTCCGCGACCGGGCCGGTGAGCTTCGCGGCCGGTGAGATCGCCTGGAACGTCCTCTACCCGATCGTGCTGTCGTACCTGATCGGGCTCGCCGCCTCGCTCGACCCGCGCGGACGCTGGGCGGTGCTCGTCGGGTCGGCGTCCTCACTGGGGACGGCGGCCGGGCCGCTCACCGGGAGCGTGCTGTCGGCGCAGGCCGGGTTCCCGGTGATGGGGCTGGTACTGGGGGCCGCACTGCTCGTCGTCGCCGTCCCGATGACCGCCGTCGCCCTGCACACGAGCGGCCGTCCGGTGCTCGCGGGCGGACGTCCGGTGCTCGCGGGCGCCGTCCGACGGCGGGGCGGCAGCAGCGCGGAGCATCAGGTCGTGGAGATCGCGGTGGAGGCCCCGGCCGTACCCGACCGGGGCGCGTACGACACGGCCGGCCCCCGGCGGGCGGGCGCCGCGCCGGGGTCCGGGAAGTGACAGGTCAGTTGTTGCGGATGAACGTCTGGGCCAGCCGGTCACCGAGGTCCACGGCCGCGCTGTGGCTCTCGATAGGGGACACCTGGGAGTTCTTGAAGAGGATGTAGGTGACGCCGGAGTCGGTGCCGCCGTTCTCCGGGTCCGGATCGATACCGAGCGCCTTGGCCGTCGCGTACGAGGCCTCGCCGATGATCTTCGTGGGGCCGGTGTCGCCGACGACCGCGTACTCCACCTTGTTCTGGTAGATCACGGCGACGACCCCGCCGCCCTTGATGCCCGCGGAGCCGTAGTTCCAGAGGGAGCTGGAGCTGGGCACGACGACGTAGGGCAGCGCGTCGGCGCGCAGCGGCTTGCCGTCCGACTGGTGGAAGGCCGTGTCGTCCTGGTACCAGGGGTCGGTGTCCTCGCTGCACTTGGCGGTGCGCTGACCGTCGCAGTCGATGTCCATGTCGGCCTTCCAGAAGACGGCGCCGTTCTTGCCGCACACCGGGACGGAGGCCGACGTCTCGTCGTCGGTCTTGTACTTGCCGTTCGAGATCTGCGAGCAGGACGTCACCTTGGCGAGCAGGTCGGCCGCGCTGACCGAGCCCTCCCGCGTCGAGGCGCCGGAGGCGTTCGCCGGGAGGACGGCGGTGGCGAGGAGGGCGGCGCCGGCGGCCGCGGTGAGGGTCAGTGTTCGAGAGCGCACTGTGGGGGACCCTTCTTCTGATAGGAAAGTTTCCTTACCGGGTGCCGTACAAAGTGGACCCGCCTCGGCGGTGCCGTCAACCCCCTTGCGTCGAATGGAGATTGGCCAGAAACAGGTCCGACCTCATCGGTCCGGACCATTGACCATGCGCGGTCCGACCGGGACTCTGTTGCACGCCCCTCAACCCGGTGCGTGAACCTGGTGCACGCATGTGAACGGCTGGCGTCCGCCTGGAGTCTCTCCGCACTCCACGCACCCTCACTCCCCAGGAAAGCGAGCACGCCTCATGAGCGAGGAACCTTCAGGAACTCGACTTGCGGAACGGAGAGTTCAGGAAACATCGGAGGACCATGCCCTGAAGGCGGGAGAATCATGAGCCGTCTGCGGGGCGTGCGTGGGGTGCTCACGGCGGGAGCGCTCGCCACGGCGGGTCTGCTGACGGTCTCGGCCGCGGCCCCGCCGACCGCCCCGCAGCACACGCCGGTCACCCGTACGGCCGCCGCCACCGACTGGTCCGTGGCCATGGTCGACTCGACCACGGCCCGCTTCACACCGAGCACCATCGGCGGCTGGTCGTACCCCGTCGGCCTGTATCTCTACGGCCAGTACCTCACCTACCGACGCACCCACGAGCCGCGCCACCTCGCTTACATCCAGAGCTATGTCGACCGCTTCGTACACAGCGACGGAACCATCGACCAGAACTTCAACAGCCTGGACAGCATGCAGGCCGGCCGGCTGCTGGTGATCCTGCACCACGAGACCGGCCAGGACCGCTACCGCCTCGCGGCCGAGAAGATCCGTGACCGGCTGGACAGCTACCCGCGCACCTCCGACGGCGGCTTCTGGCATGCCGACACCGACAGCCGCGCCCACCAGCTCTGGTCGGACGGCGTCTACATGGTGAACCCGTTCCTCGTCGAGTACGGCAAGGAGTTCGGCGACTCGGCCTACGCGAACGACGAGGCGGCCGGACAGCTCTCCGTCTACGGCCGCCACCTCCAGGTCTCGAACGGGCTGCTGCGGCACGCCTACGACGAGTCGAAGACCGTGAGCTGGGCCGATCCGGAGACGGGTCTCGCCCCCGAGCACTGGTGCCGGGCGGTCGGCTGGTACTCGATGGCGATCGTCGACGTGCTCGACGCCCTCCCCGCGCACCACGCCCGCCGCCCCCAACTCGTCGGCATCCTGCGGGATCTGGCCGCCGGTCTGGAGCGGTACCAGGACCCCGCCACCGGGCGCTGGTTCCAGGTGATCGACAAGGGGAGCCGGAGCGACAACTGGACCGAGACCTCCTGCTCCAGCATGTTCACCTACGCCCTCTCGCGCGGCGCCCAGCAGGGGTACATCGACGCGCACTACCGGTCCGTCGCGCGGCGCGGCTACGAGGGTGTCCTCGCCAGGATCTCGCTCGGCCCCGACGGCCGCACCGACCTCACCGACATCTCCGTCGGCACCAACGTCGGCGCCTACGACTTCTACGTCGCACGGCCCAGGGAGACCAACGACCTCCACGGCCTCGGCGCATTTCTGATCATGAACGAGCAGCTCAGGACGCAGCGGCCCGGGAGCCGGTGACATCCCCGCGCCTGCGGCAACCCCCCACCCAGAACGAGGTGATCCTGTCATGAGCACAACACGAAGGACCCTGCTCGGCGCGGCGCTCGGCGGCGCCGCGGCGGCCACGGTCGGCGGCCTGCCCGGCACCGCTCACGCCGCCTCCTGGCAGCAGAAGTGGGCGCCGTCGGCGAGCGGCGACGGCCTCGGCGCCTTCGAGACCGTCGAGGACGACCGCGCCGACTCCCACACGTCCGGTCAGCCGCACATCTTCGCCACCGGCGACAACTGGCGCTTCAACATGCACATGGCCGACCGGGACACCTCCACCGACCGCCAGCGCCAGGAGGTCACCGGTCTGCGCAACGGCAGCGGCAGCAACTACCTCAAGTGGACCTCGGGCCAGACCTGGCGGATCACGTACTCGATGTACATCCCCAGCTCCCTGAAGGCGACCACCAGCTTCACCCACATCATGCAGATGAAGCAGCCGGGCACCGGCAGCTCGCCCATCGTCGTGCAGTCGCTGCGGCGGGTGAACGGGAAGCAGACCATCGAGCTGAAACTGTTCGACAGCGACACCCTCGTGGGCCGCACCGATCTCGACCCCCTGCACGACAAATGGACCGACGTCGACTTCCAGATCAAGGTCGGCAACGGTTCGGCCGGCTCGGTGCGCTGGATCCTCAAGAGCGGCTCGACCACCGTCGTCGACGCGTCGAAAACCGGTGTCGACACCTTCCTCGCCGACCGGGTCCGCCCGAAGTGGGGCATCTACCGCTCCCTGGGCGACACCTCCGGGTCCCTTCAGGACTGCTATCTGCTGCTCACCGGCCTGCGCGGCTACCAACTCGTCTGACCGGCCGGCCCGATGAACGAGGGACAGTCATGAACCGCATCAGATCGCTCGTCCTGACGGTGGTGGCGCTGGTGATCGCCGCCGCGCCGCCGCTGCTCGGCGGCGCCACTCCCGCCGGCGCCTCCGACAACAACAGTGGGGGCGAGGCACGGGCGGCGACCGACTACCAGGCCGAGGACGCCACCATCTCGCAGGGCGCCGTCGCGACCGACCACACCGGCTACACGGGCACCGGATTCGTCGACTACACCAACGTCAAAGGCTCGTACGTCGAGTTCACCGTGAGCGCCGCCTCCGCCGGCACCTCCTCGCTGACACTCCGCTATGCCAACGGGACGGCCGTCGACCGGCCCATGGACCTCTCCGTGGACGGCACGATCGTCGCCTCCGGCGTCTCCTTCCCGGCCACCACCGACTGGAACACCTGGGCGACGAAGAGCGTGAACGTCCAGCTCGGCGCGGGTTCCCACAAGATCCGTGCGACCGCCACCACGGCGAACGGCGGCCCGAACCTCGACCGGGTCACCGTCGGCGCGGCGGCGGACACCCAGGCCCCGTCTCGACCCGGCCCGCCGAGCTGCTCGGCCATCGGCGAGGACGGCCTCACCCTCTCCTGGGGCGCCTCCACGGACGACGTCGGCGTGGCCGCGTACGACCTCTACGAGCACGGCAACAAGCTCGGTGAGGCGGCGGGCGACGCGACCTCCAAGGCGCTCACCGGCCTGAGCCCGAACACCGCCTACAACCTCACCGTCATCGCGCGCGACGCCGCCGGCAACACCTCCCAGGCGAGCCCGGTCGTCGACTGCACGACCCGGCCCAGCTCCGACACCACCCCGCCCGGCAGACCAGGCACGCTCACCTCGTCGAACGTCACGGCCACCGGCGCCGACCTGAGCTGGGGCGCCTCGACCGACGACAAGGCGGTCGTCGGCTACGACGTGCGCAGCGAGACGACGGTCTACAAGAGCGTCACCGGTACGTCGACCACCCTCACCGGGCTCGCCTGCAACAGCCCGTACACCCTGAACGTGGTGGCGCGTGACGCCGCCGGAAACGTGTCGCCGCAGAGCAACACGGTCACCTTCACGACGAAGGCCTGTGCCACCGACGGCGGGGTCCCGTCGTCCGTCGGGACCGTCTCCAGCGGCTGGACGATCCCCTGGGGCATGTACTGGATGCCCGACGGGCAGACGGCGCTGGTCACGGAGCGGGACGACTTCCGGGTCTGGAAGGTCGCCAAGGACGGCACGAAGACCCGGGTCGGAACCCTGCCGAACGCCGTCACGACGGACGGCGAGGGCGGGCTGCTGGGCGTGGCCGTCGACCCGAAGTGGGCGACCAACCACTACGTGTACTTCATGCACACGGCCGCCGAGGGCAACCGGGTGGCCCGCATGACCTACGACGGCAGCTCCCTGACCGGCTACACGGTCCTTCTCCAGGGCATCAAGAAGAACCGCTACCACAACGGCGGACGCCTCGCCTTCGGCCCCGACGGCTATCTGTACGTCGCCACCGGCGAGGCCCAGACCCCCGAACTGGCCCAGGACAAGACCTCGTTGAACGGCAAGATCCTGCGAATGACCACGGACGGCAAGGCCGCCCCCGGCAACCCGTTCGGCAGCTACGTCTACAGCTACGGCCACCGCAACCCGCAGGGCCTCGCCTTCGACCGCAACGGCAGGCTTTGGGAGGCCGAGTTCGGCAACAGCTCCAAGGACGAGCTGAATCTGATCAAGCCGGGCGCCAACTACGGGTGGCCGACCTGCGAGGGCACCTGTGACGTCTCCGGCATGACCAATCCGAAGAAGACCTGGAACGTCTCCGAGGCCTCGCCGAGCGGGATCGCCATCGTCCGCAACGTCATCTACATGGCATCGCTGCGCGGCGAGCGGCTGTGGCGGATCCCGATCAACGGCGACACGGAGAACGTCGGCACGGCGACCGCGTACTACGTGGGCACCTACGGCCGGCTGCGGACCGTCGTCAAGGTGCCGGGAGCCGACCAGCTCTGGCTGTCGACGACCAACTGCGACAACAACGGAGGAGCGGCCGACGGATCGGACAAGATCTTCCGCATCGGCATCGACTAGAAGCCGGGCTGGAAGACGGACCACTAGAAGCAGTACGCGTCGACCTCCGCGAGATACCGTGCCCGCCGCTCCTCGTCGTCCTCCAGGAAGGAGGCGGCGAAGGAGTTGCGGGCCAGCTCGCGCAGCCGCTCCTCGCCCAGGCCGAGGGCGGCGCGTACGGCGTCGAAGTTGTCGCCCGCGTAGCCGCCGAAGTAGGCGGGGTCGTCGGAGTTGACCGTGCAGACCAGGCCCGCGTCGAGCATCGCGGGCAGCGGGTGATCGGCGAGGGTGTCGACGGTGCGCAACCGTACGTTGGACAGCGGACACAGGGTGAGCGGGATCCGCTCCCGCACCAGCCGCTCGACGAGGGCCGGGTCCTCCATGCAGCGCAGCCCGTGGTCGACGCGCTCGACGCCGAGGATGTCGAGGGCCTCGGTGATGTACTCCGGCGGCCCCTCCTCGCCGGCGTGGGCGACGCGCCGCAGCCCCAGCGCGGCGGCGGCCTCGTACACCTCGCGGAACTTCACCGGCGGATGCCCGACCTCGGCGGAGTCCAGCCCGATGCCGGTGATCCGGTCGAGATGGGGCTTCGCGGCGTCCAGCGTCTCCAGGGCCGACTCGGCGGACTCGTCGCGCAGGAAGCAGAGGATCAGCCGGGTGGAGATCCCGTGGCGGGCCTCGCTGCTGCCCAGCGCGCGCCACAGCCCCTCCACGACCGTGCCCATGCCGACACCGCGCGCGAGGTGCGCCTGCGGGTCGAAGAAGATCTCCGCGTGGCGCACACCCTGTGCGGCGGCCCGGGCGAGGTAGGCGTTCGCGAGGTCCTCGAAGTCCCGCTCGGTGCGCAGGACCGCCATGAGCTCGTAGTACAGGTTCAGGAAGGACTGCAGGTCCTCGAACCGGTACGCCTTGCGGAGCTCGTCCGTGTCGGCGTACGGCAGCGCGACCCCGTTGCGGGCGGCCAGCTCGAACGCCAGCTCCGGCTCCAGGGTGCCTTCGATGTGCAGGTGCAGTTCAGCTTTGGGGAGGGGCATCAAAGCATCGTACGGCCGCTTCACCGCCGTTTCGGAACCGGCACCCGCAGGAGGTCGTGCGCCACGGTCAGCTCGCCCTCGAACCCGGCGGCCCGCGCCTGCCGCTCGAACTCCTCCGGTTCGGAGTAGCGCTGGCTGAAGTGGGTGAGGACGAGATGCCGTACGCCGGCGTCCTGGGCGGCGCGGGCGGCCTGACCGGCCGTCAGATGCCCGTGGTCGACGGCGAGTCGCTCGTCCTCGTCGAGGAAGGTCGACTCGATGACGAGCAGGTCGGCGCCGTCGGCGAGCGTGTGCACCCCGTCGCACAGCCGGGTGTCCATGACGAACGCGAACCGCTGTCCGCGGCGGAGTTCACTGACGTCGTCGAGGCGGACGTCGCCCACGGAACCCTCCCGCTGGATCCGGCCGACGTCCGGTCCCTTGATGCCGTGCGCGGCGAGGCGGTCGGGCAGCATGCGGCGGCCGTCGGGTTCGACGATCCGGTAGCCGTAGGACTCGACGGGATGGGAGAGCTTGGCGGCTTCGAGGGTGTAGGAGGGGGTGGTGGCGAGCGGGCCGTCCGCGTCGACCGGGACCTCGGTGATGCCGACGGTCTCGCGGTAGGCGGTGGAGTGGCGGAGCCGGTCGAAGAAGCGCTGGCCGGAGCGCGGGAAGTGCGCGGTGACCGGGTGCGGGACCTTGTCCAGGTTGATGCGCTGGATGACGCCGGCGAGGCCGAGGGAGTGGTCGCCGTGGAAGTGGGTGACGCAGATCCGGTTGAGGTCGTGCGCGGCGACGCCCGCGCGCAGCATCTGGCGCTGGGTGCCCTCGCCCGGGTCGAAGAGGATGCCCTCGCCGTCCCAGCGCAGGAGGTAGCCGTTGTGGTTGCGGTGCCGGGTCGGGACCTGGCTGGCGGTGCCGAGGACCACCAGTTCGCGTACGGACACGGCGGCCTATCCGGGGGGCCAGTGCAGGCCACGGCCGCCGAGGACGTGCGCGTGGGCGTGGAACACGGTCTGGCCGGCGCCGGCGCCGGTGTTGAAGACGACGCGGTAGCTCTCCAGCTTGTCCTCGTCGGCGACGGTCTGCGCCTCGCGCAGGAGGTCCGCGGCGATCGTGGGTTCCGCGGCGGCGAGTTCGGCGGCGTTCGCGTAGTGCACCCGGGGGATGACCAGGACGTGGGTGGGCGCCTGGGGGTTGATGTCCCGGAAGGCGATGGTCGTCTCCGTCTCGCGCACGATCGTCGCCGGGATGTGCCCCTCGACGATCTTGCAGAACAGGCAATCGCCCTGCGTTTCCCCTGCCATGCGGGTCTCCTTTTGGCCGGTGATCTCTTGCGGGGCATCGTATCGATCGGCGCCGGACGGTGGGCGCAGGGTTTCTCGCCCCCGCCGCCCCCGCCGCCCCTGCCCTCCCCCGCACGAGCGCAGCCGAGCGTGGGGGAGGGTGGGCACAGGCGGGGGTCCAGGGGGCGGAGCCCCCTGGGGCGGTCAGGGCAGCTGGGGCGCCGCCTTGGCCGGGGTCTCCTCCAGGGCCGTCAACGCCAGCCTCACCGCTTCGTCCAGTTGGACGTCCCGGCCCGCGCCGTAGTCCTGGGGGCGGGAGACGACCTCGACGTCCGGGTCGACGCCGTGGTTCTCCACGCCCCACTCGTAACCCTCCAGCCAGATCGCGTACTTGGGCTGGGTGACGAGGGTCCCGTCGACGAGGCGGTAACGGCTGTCGATGCCGACGGTGCCGCCCCACGTCCGCGTGCCCACCACCGGCCCGATCCCGAGCGCCTTGATCGCCGCGTTGACGATGTCCCCGTCGGACCCGGAGAACTCGTTGGCGACGGCGACGACGGGCCCCCGGGGCGCGTCCTCCGGATAGCTGGACGGCCGCATGCCGCGCGGCACGTCCCAGCCGACGATCCGCCGGGCGAGCTTCTCGACGACCAGCTGGGAGGTGTGCCCGCCCCGGTTCTCCCGGACGTCCACGATCAGCCCCTCCCGCGCGACCTCGACCCGCAGGTCACGGTGGATCTGGGCCCAGCCGGGCGCCTGCATGTCGGGCACGTGCAGATAGCCGAGCCGGCCGCCGGAGGCCTCATGCACATACGCCCGGCGGTCCGCGACCCACGCGTGGTAGCGCAGCGCCTCCTCGTCCGCGACGGGGACCACGACCGCGTGCCTCGGCTCGCCCCCGCCGGACGGCGAGATCGTCAGCTCGACGACCTTGCCCGCCGTACCGACGAGCAGCGGCCCGGGCCCGGTCACCGGGTCCACGGGATGGCCGCCGACGGCGACGATCGCGTCACCGGACCGCACCGCGACACCGGGTGCGGCGAGCGGGGAGCGGGCGTCGGGGTCCGAGGTCTCCGAGGGCAGGACGCGGTCGATGCGCCAACTGCCGTCCTCGTGACGGGAGATGTCCGCGCCCAGCAGGCCCTGGCGGGCGCCCCCGCCCTGGCCGCCGCGCGGCATGACGTAGGCGTGCGAGGTGCCGAGCTCGCCGTGCACCTCCCACAGCAGGTCGACGAGGTCGTCGTGGGTGGCGACGCGCTCCAGCACGGGCCGGTAGCGGTCCAGGACGCCGTCCCAGTCGACGCCGCCCAGGTCCGCCCGCCAGAAGTTGTCCCGCATGATCCGGCCGGTCTCGTCGTACATCTGCCGCCACTCGGCGGCCGGGTCGACGGTGCGGCGGATCCGGCCGAGGTCGACGGTGATGTTGCTGTCGCTGTCCTCGTCGCCGGAGGCGCGCCGGTCGCTGGGGACGACCTTGAGCTTGCCGTCGGTCCACAGCAGCAGCCGCTTGCCGTCGCCGCTGACCTCGAAGCCGTCGGCGTCGGCGGCGAGGTGCTCGATGCGCTGCTGGGCGAGGTCGTAGCGCTCCAGCTCGGTGTCGGGGTCGGGGTCGTCGGGGGTGGCCCGGGAGGCGCCGAGGACACCGCGCACCGGGTGGCGCAGCCAGAGCACGCCGTCCTTCGCCGCGGCCAGGCCGGAGTAGCGGCCGGCCTCGACCGGGAAGGGGATTATCCGGTCGGCGAGACCTTCGAGGTCGATACGGGTGGTCGGGGTGCCCTCGCTGTCGGGCGTCTCGTCCTTGTCGGGGGCCTCGAAGGGGCGGCCGTGGCGCTGGGGGCCGAAGGGGGACGGGGTCGTCGCCGCGAGGGTGATGAGGTGCGGGCGGGCACCGGCCACGAAGGACAGGTCGAAGACGTGCTGGTCGTAGACCGGGTCGAAGGCGCGCGTGGAGAGGAACGCGAGATGCTTGCCGTCGAGGGTGAAGGCGGGCGCGTAGTCCCGGAAGCGCAGCGGGGTCGCCTCGGTGACCGACAGGTCGGTGACGTTGGCGAGCTTGATCTGCGCGAGCGGGCGCGGACCCGGGTGCGACCAGGCCAGCCATGCCGAGTCCGGCGAGAAGACCAGGTCGGACACCTCGCCGTCGGGGCTGCTGTCGACCTCGCGGACCTCGCCGGTCTCCCGCTCGACGAGCAGCAGCCGTCCGTCGTGCGCGGCGACGGCGGCCCGGCTGCCGTCGGGCGCCATGGCGAGCTCCAGGACCCGCCCGAGCCGTCCGGCGGCGAGCCGGCGCGGAGTGGCGCCGGGGGCCGTCCCGGTGGCCGGGGCGAACTCAAGGGCGTCCTCGCCCTCCGCGTCCGTCACCCACACCACCCACTCCTCGCCCTCCGTGCGGAAGGTGCGCGGCAGCCGGGCCCGTACGCCGGGTTCGGCGGCGAGCGCGCGAGCGGGTCCGGAACGGTGGGTGACCCAGTGGACGGCCCCACGCACCTCCACGGCGCTTCCGCGCGCGGTGTGGTCGGGCGCGGCACCACCCAGCCAGCGGGCGGCGGTCACCTGGTACGGGCGGCGATCGGTGCGCTGGCCGCCGAGGCGGACGTCGAGCCGGCGCGGTTCGGCGCCCTCCAGGTCGTCCAGCAGCCACAGCTCACCCGCCGACATGTACACGATCCGCGTACCGTCGCCGGCGGCGTGCCGGGCGTAGAACCCGTCGAGCGGACTGTGCCGCCGCAGGTCCGAGCCGTCGGCGAGGGAGGAGTACAAGGCCCCCGTGCCCTCGTGGTCGGACAGGAACGCGAGCCTCCCCCCCTCTCGGCTTCGCTCGAGCGGGGGGACCCCCGTCCCCGCCCACACCGGGTACTCGATGTTCCCGTCCAGCTCCTCGTGCAGCCGGACGAACTCCCCCTGGCCCTCCCGGTCGATCCACAGCTTCCCCGCCGTGCCGCCCCGGTAGCGCTTCCAGTGGGAGGCCTCGCGGCCCATCGGCGCGGACAGCAGCACGGTGTGCGGCCCGTACGCGACGGCGCCGACGGGCCCGTACGGCAGGGTCGTCGCCGGTCCGCCGTCGACCGGGATCGCGCGGGCCCAACTGCGGCGCAGGGTCGCCTGGTCGTAGGTGCCGACGGCGAGAACCTGCCCGTCCGGGGTCCAGCCGCGCACCCGGGTCTGCCAACTGCCCCAGTACGTCAGCCGGGTGGACGGTCCCCCGTCGACGGGGGCGATGTGCACCTCGGGGGCGCCGTCGCGGGTGGAGGTCCAGGCGACCGTGGTGCCGTCGGGCGAGATGCGTGGCAGGGAGACCGGCATGTTGTCGGCGCTGACCCGCCAGGCGCGGCCCCCGTCGAGGGGCGCCAGCCAGACGTCGTCCTCGGCGGTGAAGGCCACCAACTCGCCGTGCAGGTGCGGGAATCTGAGGTATGCGGCAGGCGTCGCGGACTGTGTCACCAGATCACTCTATTCAGCTACGGGACCGCAGGTCAGGGGTTTCGATCACTTCCCTCCGCCGCCTGCGCCGCCCCCGTCCACGGTCTCGGTGACGGTGACCGTCACGGTGACGGTCGGCCGGCCGCCGGGCTGCGTGGAGCCGGACGGCTTGACCGGCGACGGCGTCGCCGACTTGCAGTCGCCGAGCCCGCTCACCCGGAACAGTTGCTTCTTGCCCACGACAGCGGTCAGATCCCCGCGCACGCAGGCACCGTCGACGGCCCGCGTGATCTTGCCGGTGACCGTGATGTCCTTCCCGTCACCGGTCTCCCCCTGGCAGTCGACGGAGGCGACCGACTCCGCCTTCGCCTTGTCCTCGTACTGAGCCGTGCAGGTCAGCCAGCGCACGTCCACGTCCCGGCGCTCGATCTCCGCCGTCGCGGCCTGGTCGGTGGTGTACGCCACGGACATGGTGCTCAGCCCGCCCGGCTCGCACGCCACGACGCCGAGCGCCGCCACGGCCGCCGGCGGGAGAAGCCAAATACGCCTCAATGCCCCCATGGACGGCAGCGTGCCACTCGGGCAAGCGGTGCGGTAGCCCGTATGCGGTCACATTCCGCGCGGGTCCTACCGTGGAGACATGAGCGACAGACGCCGCCGTAGAACCCTCGTCGTGGACGAGTCGACCACCTATGTGTGGACGGTCCGCCACCGGCACGGGGACGGGCAGCCGTGCCAGGAGGTCCTCACCCTGCACCGGGACGGCGCACGGACCCACATCGTCTTCCGGGCCGGTGAGGGACGTTACGTGGGCAGCGTCGCATACGGGCACAGCGGCGGGGTGGGCGACCGCCACCATCACCTCAACCTCAACAGACCCGGTGTGGTGCGCGCCTTCGTCGACGAGGCCGTCAAGCGGGAACTACTGCCGTTGGACGGCGAGTTGGACGGCTGGGAGCTGTTCACCGCCGTCGCGCTCAGCCGCGCAGCAGCAGCCACTCCTGAAGTTCCACCAGGTTGCCCTCAGGGTCCTTGAGGTGGGCGACGCGCATGCGGTCGGTCATCGGGGCGGGGCCCTGGATCAGGGTCGCGCCGCGGGCGGTGATCCGCGCGCAGCAGGCGTCCAGGTCGTCGACGCGCAGCACCACCAGCGAGCGGTGACCTGCCGCCGTGTCGCCCAGTTCGCCGAGGACCGCGGCCATCATCGCCCGGTCCTGAAGCGCGATGCCGGCCGAGCCGGTGGCGGGGCTGAACTTCTCGTACGGCCCGTCCGTCGCGCCCGACTGCGGCTTGAGGCCGAGGACCTCGGCGTAGAAGCGGTAGCAGGCGGCGAAGTCGGTGACGAGCAGCCGTACTTGGGCGAGTTCCACGGTGTCCCCCGGTGTTCAGGACCAGCGGCCGGTGCGACCGAGCAGCAGCGCGGTCGCGGCCGTGCCGGCGGTCGACGTACGCAGCACGGTACGACCGAGGCGGTACGCCTTCGCACCCGCCTCCTCGAACAGGGCCAGTTCCTCGGGCGAGACACCGCCTTCAGGGCCGACGACCAGCACGATCTCACCTGAGGAAGGGAGTTCGGCCGTCGCGAGCGGCCCGCTGCCGTACTCCCGGTCCTCGTGCAGGACGGCGGCGAAGTCGGCCCGGGCCAGAAGTTCCGCCACCTGCTTGCTCGTCGACGCCTCGGCGACCTCGGGGAAGCGGACCCGGCGGGACTGCTTGCCGGCCTCGCGGGCGGTGGCCCGCCACTTGGCGAGCGCCTTCACTCCTCGCTCGCCCTTCCACTGCGTGATGCAGCGCGAGGCCGCCCACGGCACGATCACGTCGACGCCGGTCTCGGTCATCGTCTCGACGGCCAGCTCGCCCCGGTCGCCCTTGGGAAGGGCCTGGACGACGGTGATCCGCGGCGACTCGGCCGGCTCCTCGATCACCTCTCCCAGGCTCACCACCAGCCGGTCCTTGCCCTCGGCGGCGACGACCTCGCCCTGCGCCCAGCGTCCGGCGCCGTCGGTGAGGACGACGTCCTCGCCGGCCCGCAGCCGCTTCACCGAAACGGCGTGCCGGCCCTCGGGACCGTCCAGCACGAACTCGGAGCGACCGGCCGGCAGCTCGTCGACGACGAAGACGGGCGCGGTCATGAGGCGCCGCCGTCCCCGGACTCCGACAACGCTGTCCGCGCCTCGGCGAGTTCGGACACCAGGACCTCCACCAGTTGCCCGGCGGGCAGCTCCCGGGCCAGCCGGTGGCCCTGTCCCGCCCACAGGGCCATGCCCTGCGCGTCGCCCGCCTTGGCTGCCGCCTTGCGCAGCGGCGAGGTGAGGTGGCTGACCTCCGGGTAGGCGGCGGGCGCGTACGGGCCGTGCTCGCGCAGGAAGCGGTTGACCAGGCTGCGGGCCGGGCGGCCGGAGAAGGCGCGGGTCAGCTCGGTGCGCACGAAGAGGGGGTTGGTCAGCGCCTGCTTGTGCACGGCGTGCGCGCCGGACTCGGAGGTGGCGAGGAACGCGGTGCCCATCTGGGCCGCGCTCGCGCCGGCCGCGAGGACCGCGGCGATCTGACTGCCGCGCATGATTCCGCCGGCGGCGACGATCGGCAGGTTCACCGACTCGCGGACCTGGGCGATCAGGGAGAGCAGTCCGATGCCGGAGCCGTCGTTCTCCGGGATGTCCCGGTGGGTGCCCTGGTGGCCGCCGGCCTCCACGCCCTGCACGATCACCGCGTCCGCGCCGGCCCGCTCCACCGCGAGGGCCTCCTCGACGGTGGTCGCCGTGACCAGGGTGAAGGTTCCCGCGCGCCGCAGGGACTCCAGGGTGTCGGGGCCGGGCACGCCGAAGTGGAACGACACCACCGGCACCGGGTTGTCCAGCAGCACGGCGAGCTTGGCGTCGTAGCCGTCGTCGCGACCGCTGTCCGGGTCGCCGAGCTCCGTCTCGTACCAGGCGGCCTCGCCGGCCAGCTGATGGGCGTAGACCTCGACGGCGCCCGTCTCCGCATACTCGGGCTGCGGCATGAAGAGGTTCACGCCGAACGGGCGGGTCGTCAGACTCCGCAGCTGCTTGATCTCCTGGTACACGCCGTCGGCCGTCTTGTACCCGGCGGCCAGGAATCCGAGCCCGCCGGCCTCGGCCACGGCGGCGGCGAGCTTCGGGACGGAGACGCCGCCCGCCATGGGGGCCTGCACGATCGGGTGCGGGAAAAGATCGGTCAGTGCGGAGGACATGACGGCATGTTGTCACGTCCTCCGAACAAGTCCGAATCCGGCCGCCCGTTGGCATGGGCCGCCGGCGGACATGCCGGAAGGGCACCCGTGGAGGGTGCCCTTCCGGGGCAGTTCAGCGTGTGCGCGGGGGCACCTCAGCGCCCGTTGAACGCGTCCTTCAGCCGCGAGAAAAGGCCCTGCTGACCAGGCTGGAACTGCCCAGTGGGCCGCTCCTCGCCCCGCAGCTTTGCCAGCTCGCGCAGCAGCCGCTCCTGCTCGGGATCCAGCTTGGTCGGTGTCTGCACCTCGACGTGGACGATCAGATCGCCGCGCCCGCCGCCCCGCAGATGTGTGACGCCCCGGCCGTGCAGCGGGATCGACTGGCCGGACTGGGTGCCGGGCCGGATGTCGACCTCCTCCAGCCCGTCCAGCGTCTCCAGCGGCACCTTCGTGCCGAGCGACGCCGCCGTCATCGGGAGGGTCACCGTGCAGTGCAGGTCGTCGCCGCGCCGCTGGAACTGCGCGTGCGGCAGCTCGTGGATCTCGACGTACAGGTCACCGGCGGGACCGCCACCGGGCCCGACCTCGCCCTCGCCCGCGAGCTGGATCCGGGTGCCGTTGTCGACACCGGCCGGGATCTTCACGGTCAGCGTGCGACGCGAACGCACCCGGCCGTCGCCCGCGCACTCCGGGCACGGGGTCGGCACGACGGTGCCGAAGCCCTGGCACTGCGGGCAGGGGCGGGACGTCATGACCTGGCCCAGGAAGGACCGCGTCACCTGCGACACCTCACCGCGACCGCGGCACATGTCACACGTCTGAGCGGTCGTCCCCGGCGCCGCGCCCTCACCGCTGCAGGTGGCGCAGACGATCGCCGTGTCGACCTGGATGTCCTTGGTCGTGCCGAATGCGGCCTCTTCGAGGTCGATGTCCAGCCGGATCATCGCGTCCTGACCGCGCCGCGTCCGCGACCTCGGCCCCCGCTGGGACGCCGTACCGAAGAACGCGTCCATGATGTCGGAGAAGTTCCCGAAGCCACCGGCCCCGAAGCCGCCGGCGCCACCGCCGCCCGCCTGGGACAGCGGGTCGCCGCCGAGGTCGTAGACCTGCTTCTTCTGCGGGTCCGACAACACCTCGTAGGCGGCGTTGATCTCCTTGAACCGCTCCTGGGTCTTCGGATCCGGGTTGACGTCCGGGTGCAGCTCGCGTGCGAGCCGCCGGAAGGCCTTCTTGATCTCTTCCTGCGACGCGTCGCGGCGCACGCCGAGGACGGCGTAGTAGTCCGTGGCCACTTACGACTCCGCCAGGATCTGTCCGACGTACCGTGCCACCGCTCGTACCGCTCCCATCGTTCCCGGGTAATCCATGCGGGTCGGTCCGACCACGCCGAGTTTGGCGACTGCCTCGCCGCCCGAACCGTAGCCGACCGACACCACCGAAGTGGAGTTGAGTCCCTCATAGGCGTTCTCGTGACCGATGCGTACGGTCATGCCCGAATCACCCGCCTCGCCAAGGAGTTTGAGGAGCACGACCTGCTCCTCGAGGGCCTCCAGGACGGGCCGGATGGTGAGGGGAAAGTCATGTCCGAAGCGGGTGAGATTGGCGGTACCGCCGATCATCAGCCGCTCCTCGTTCTCTTCGACGAGCGTCTCCAGCAGGGTGGAGAGCACCGTCGTGACCGTGCCGCGGTCGTCGGCCTCGAAGGCGTCCGGCAGATCCTCCACGAGACGCGGCACGTCCGTGAAGCGGCGGCCCGCGACCTTGCTGTTGAGCCGCGCGCGTAGATCCGCCAGCGAGGTCTCCCCGAAGGGCGCCGGGCAGTCCACCATCCGCTGCTCGACCCGCCCGGTGTCCGTGATCAGCACGAGCATCAGGCGCGCGGGCGCGAGCGAGAGAAGCTCCACGTGCCGCACGGTCGAACGGGTCAGGGACGGGTACTGCACGACGGCGACCTGCCGCGTGAGCTGCGCCAGCAGCCGCACGGTCCGCGCCACCACGTCGTCGAGATCGACGGCGCCGTCGAGGAAGTTCTGGATGGCCCGCCGCTCGGGACCGGTCATCGGCTTGACGCCGGCCAGCTTGTCGACGAACAGCCGGTAGCCCTTGTCCGTGGGGATGCGCCCGGCACTGGTGTGCGGCTGGGCGATGTACCCCTCGTCCTCCAGGGCGGCCATGTCGTTGCGGACCGTCGCCGGGGACACGCCGAGGTTGTGCCGCTCGGTGAGCGCCTTCGACCCCACGGGTTCCTCGGTGCCGACGTAGTCCTGGACGATGGCGCGCAGCACCTGGAGCCTGCGTTCACTCAGCATCCGCGCACACCTCCAGAATCTCGTCCCCCAGTCCCCTGGGCGCCTCGCCTGGCACTCTTCACATCCGAGTGCCAGCGTTCCCCGGCCCAGTGTACGGCTGTGGGGTACACCGAGGGCAAGGTCGGTCCGTCACAGGGCGCGCTACAGCTAGCGTCGCGGTATGACGGTGACTTGGGAAGAGCTGGGATGGGAGCGGGTCGCGGCCGGGGTCGGACGGGTCCGGCTGCCGGGCTGGGACTGCACGGCGGGGCTGGTCGTCGGGGCGGGCGCGGTGCTGGTGATCGACGCCGGGTCCAGCCTGGCGGAGGGGGCACGGCTGCGGGCGTGGGCCGAGGAGCTCACCGGCGGGCGTGTGACTCATCTCGCGCTCACCCACCCCCACTTCGACCATGTGTTCGGTGCGGCGGCGTTCGCGGGCGCGGAGGTCTTCGGGGCGGTGGGTGTGGACACCGTGCCGGGCGAGGAGCTGCGGGGGGACGCGGTGCGCAACGGTCTGGACGAGACGGCGGCCGCGGAGGCCGCGGACGCGCTCGTCCGGCCCCGCCATCTGGTCTCCGGCGAGTGGACCCTCGACCTGGGCGGCGGCCGCCAGGTCCTGCTGGCGAACGTCGGACCCGGCCACACCGCGCACGACCTGGCGGTCCTCGTCCCCGGAGACCCCAAGGACCCCGGCTCGCCGGAGGTGGTGTTCTGCGGGGATCTGGTCGAGGAGTCCGGCGAGCCGCAGGCCGGCCCGGACGCCGTCCCCTCCCGCTGGCCCGCGGCCCTCGACCGCCTCCTCGGCCTCGGCGGCGAGGACGCGCTGTACGTGCCCGGTCACGGGGCGGTCGTGGACGCGGCGTTCGTGAGGGGGCAGCGGGACGCGCTGGCGGCCCGTTTCGGCGTGTCGCGCTGATCGTGTGCCCCTCCGCCCGGGACTTCTCCTATCGTCATCCGAATGCGCCAGTACTCCGCCGACCTGACCCCTCCCTGGAAGAAGCCGAAGCCCGTCCCCGAGGTCCCGGCGGAGCCCGGCCTGGTGGTCGAGGAGCCAGGCACCGGGTTCTGCGGCGCGGTGATCCGCTGCGAGGCGGGCACGGTCACCCTGGAGGACCGCTTCGGCAAGCACCGGGTGTTCCCGCTGGAGCCGCGCGGCTTCCTGCTGGAGGGCAGGGTGGTGACCCTTGTGAGACCTTCCTCCGGGCCGGTACGTCCCACCCGTACCGCCTCCGGTTCGGTCGCCGTCCCCGGCGCACGCGCGCGTGTCGCTCGCGCCGGGCGCATCTACGTCGAGGGCCGGCACGACGCCGAGCTGGTCGAGAAGGTGTGGGGCGACGACCTGCGCGTCGAGGGCGTGGTGGTGGAGTACCTGGAGGGCGTGGACGACCTCCCGTCGATCGTCGCCGAGTTCGCCCCGGGCCCGGACGCGAAGCTGGGCGTCCTGGTGGACCACCTCGTCCCCGGCACGAAGGAGTGGCGCATCGCACAGTCGGTCACGAGCGAGCACGCCCTGGTCGTCGGCCACCCGTACATCGACATCTGGGAGGCGGTGAAGCCGTCGACGCTGGGGATCCCGAAGTGGCCGCGGGTCCCGCACGGCCAGGACTGGAAGACGGGCGTGTGCCGGGCACTGGGCTGGCCGTCGGAGAACACCGGGGCGGTGTGGCAGGCGATCCTGAAACGGGTGGGGTCGTACAAGGACCTGGAGCCGGAGCTGCTGGGCTCGGTGGAGCGGCTGATCGACCACGTGACCGTGGGCTGAGGCTCGCCCCAGAGCCTCAGTCCACCAGGTCCCGCACCACCGCGTCCGCCAGCAGCCGTCCCCGCAGGGTGAGCACCGCGCGGCCCTGCTCGTAGGGGCCGCTGTCCAGCAGGCCGTCCGACAGGGCACGTCGGGAAGCCGCGAGCCCCGCCTCCCGCAAGAGGTCCAGCGGGACCCCCTCGCGCAGCCTCAGCTCCAGCAGGATCCGCTCGACGCGCCGGTCCTCCGCCGACAGCACCTCGCGTCCGGCCCCGGGCGAGCGACCGGCGGCCAGTGCCGACGCGTACGCCCCCGGGTGCTTCACGTTCCACCAGCGCACGCCGCCGACGTGCGAGTGCGCTCCCGGGCCGGCGCCCCACCAGTCGGCGCCGCGCCAGTACAGCTCGTTGTGCAGGCAGCGGCCCGCTTCGGAGGCGGCCCAGTTGGAGACCTCGTACCAGTCGAAGCCCGCGGACGACATCACCTCGTCCGCGATCAGGTAGCGGTCGGCGTGGACGTCGTCGTCGGTCATCGGGACCTCGCCGCGGCGGATCCGGCGGGCGAGCTGGGTGCCCTCCTCGACGATCAGGGCGTACGCCGAGACGTGGTCGGGGCCCGCGCCCAGAGCCGCGTCCAGCGAGGCCCGCCAGTCGTCGTCCGACTCGCCCGGTGTGCCGTAGATCAGGTCCAGGTTGACATGGTCGAAGCCCGCCGCCCTGGCCTCCGCCACGCAACGCTCGGGGCGACCGGGGGTGTGGGTGCGGTCCAGGACCTTCAGGACGTGCTGCTTCGCGCTCTGCATGCCGAAGGAGATCCGGTTGAAGCCGCCCTGCCGGAGGGTGGCCAGGTAGGCGGGGTCGACGGACTCCGGGTTCGCCTCCGTCGTCACCTCCGCGTCCGCCGCAAGGCCGAACTCGTCGCGGATCGCGCCCAGCATCCGTACGAGGTCGGCCGCGGCCAGCAGGGTCGGCGTGCCGCCGCCGACGAAGACCGTGCGGACCTCGCGGGGGTCGTCGCCGAGGACCTTGCGCGACAGCCGGACCTCGTCGATCAGGGTGTCTGCGTAGTTGTCGCGGGAGGCGAGGACACCGCCCGTGCCGCGCAGCTCGGTGGCGGTGTAGGTGTTGAAGTCGCAGTAGCCGCAGCGGGTCGCGCAGTACGGGACGTGCAGATAGAACCCGAGGGGGCGGTCGGCGGCGCCGGCGAGCGCGTGCGCCGGGAGCGCGCCGTCGTCGGGGACCGGCTCGCCGTCGGGGAGTGCGGAAGGCATGTGGTCCATTGTCCCGTACTCCCGCGCCGGCCCCGGATGGCCCAGCGCGGGCCGTGACCGTCGGAGCGGCACCGATCGGACGACGGCCATGGATCAGGCGCACGGGTGATCACGAATGCCGCCGGGCCCTACTCCGCCTGAAGCACCAGCAGCGCCAGGTCGTCCTCCGGTGGCAGCTCCCCGAACTCGTGCACCAGCTGCCGGATCCGCTCCGCGATCAGCTCCGCGTCGAGCCCGGCGCAGCCCGCCAGCGCGGCGGCCAGACCGTCCTCGTCGTCGAACTGGCGGGAGCCCGAGCGCCGTTCCGTCACACCGTCGGTCACGCACAGCAGGCTGTCGCCGGGCCGCAGCTCCAGGCTGTCGCTGGTGTACGTGACGTCCTCGATGACCCCGAGGAGCGTCTGCGGGTGCGCGGCCGTGGCGACCGCGCCGTCCGGCCCGAGCAGCAGCGGCAGCGGGTGACCGGCCGAGGCGAGCGTGCAGCGGACGCCGCCCTCGAAGGGGGCCAGTTCGCCGTAGAGGAGGGAGAGGAAGCGGGTCTGCGGGCCGTCGCCCGGTCCGGCGGGGCCGACGAAGGCGCGGGCGGCGGCGTCGGCGGCCTCGGTCGCGTCGTCGAGGAGGAGCTGGTTGAGACGGTCCAGGACGTCGGCGACGCCGTACCCCTCGCGGGCCAGCAGCCGCAGCCAGGGCCGGGCCAGGCCGATGACGACGGCCGCCTCCGGGCCCTTGCCCTGGACGTCGCCGATCGCGAAGCACCAGCGGCCGTCGCCCGCCGGGAACAGGTCGTAGAAATCGCCGCTCGGCCCGCCCTGCTCGCGCGGCTCGTGGACGAGGGCGCTGCGCACCCCGGGGATCTCCGCGACCGCGCCGGGCAGCAGCCCACGCTGCAGGACGGCGCTGATGGTGACCTGACGGGCGTACTGGCGGGCCGCGCCGATGGCGAGCGCCACCCGGCGGCCCAGATCCTCGACGAGCCCGGTGACCTCGTCGGGGAAGGCCCTCAGCCCCGCCCGCCCGATGACCAGGGTGCCCAGCGGACGGCCGCCCGCGATCAGCCGGTAGGCCAGGGCCGCGCCGTGCCCGCCGAGCGCCGCACCGGGCCAGGGAAACGGCTCGGGTCCCGAGCGCGGACCACCGTCCGGCGGACACGACGGGCAGGGCGGATCCTTCTCCAGGGCCCGGCGCAGCTCCTCGATGCGGTTCTCGCTGCCGTGCCAGACCCGGGCCAGCCGCGGCCCCGGCCCGCCGGCCCACTCGCCGCGCCCGCTGACCTCGTCCTCCAGCCACACCGCGCACCAGTCGGCGAGCCGCGGCACCAGCAACTGGCCGGTCAGCGCGGCCACCAGATCCTCGTCGAGCTGCCCGGCGAGCAGGTCGGAGGCCTCGGCGAGGAACGAGAGGGCGCCCCGGTTGAGCCACTCCCGGTCCCCGTGGCCGCCCGGCCGCTGAGGCTCGGGGGCGAGGGCTTCGAGGAGGCCCGGGGCGGGGTCGAGGGGGTCGTTCTCGGGGTCGTTCGCGGGGTCGTGCTCGTGGCCGGAGCGGTCGCCTTCGAGGTCGCCTAAGTCGCCGAGGTCGCCGAGGTCGCCGAATGCGAAGTCGCAGGGCTCGGAGGTCGGCAGGAGGCGCGCCCAGACCGTCTTCGTCCCCCTGCGGTACGTCACGCCCCAGGCGTCGGCGAGTCCGGCGACTATACGCAGCCCGCGGCCGTACTCCGGTGTCTCGTACGGCGGTTCGGGGGCGCCGTCGCGCGGAGCGCGGGAGGGGTGGTGGTCCAAGACCTCGACGACGACCGCGAGGCGGCCGCCGGGGTGTCCGGGCTCCTCCTCCAGCCGGCATCCCAGCTCGACGTCGGTCCCGGCGTGCACGACGGCGTTGGTGACGAGTTCGCTGACGACGAGCAACGCGTCCTGCGCGAGGCGCTCGCCGAGTTCCTCGCCGCCCGGCAGGCCGAGGTCGGCCCACTCCGTGAGCGCGGCACGGACCAGGTCGCGGGCGGCGCCCGGCGCGAGGGGGCCGCCGGCCAGGTTCGCGTGCGAGTGCGGGAGCCCGCCCGGGCGCGCGGGCGCGCCGCCGGCCCGGGAGGCGGTCTCCCGTTGCGTCGGAATGGCCCCCATGCGCAGCTCCCCGGACGGTTCGGATGCCCACAGGGTGACAGACCGGTCCCGGCCATGAGCGCTGGGTTACCGAACTGGGCCGTCCTGGGCGAGAACCGTGCTACGCGTGTGTACACATGTGTACGCGCGTGCTCGAAGACGCGCGGTTGAGGGGCGGAATCCGAGCATGCGAGCTCCGCCCCAAGACCCCGCGCGCCCCGACCTACGCCTCGCGCGCTCCGGCGTACATCTCGTCGATGAGGTGCTTGTACTCCCGCTCCACGACCGGCCGCTTCAGCTTCAGGCTCGGCGTGATCTCACCGTGCTCGACATCGAGGTCCCGGGGCAGCAGCCGGAACTTCTTGATGGTCTGCCAGCGCTGGAGCCCCTCGTTGAGCCGCTTGACGTAGCCGTCGATGAGCTCGACCGTCGCGGGCGCGGCGACGACGTCCGCGTACGACTTCCCGGCCAGCCCGTTCTCCTTCGCCCAGTCGAGGATCGACGGCTCGTCCAGCGCGATCAGCGCGGTGCAGAAGTTCCGGTCGGCGCCGTGCACGAGGATGTTGGAGACGTACGGGCACACCGCCTTGAACTGTCCCTCGACCTCGGCGGGCGCGATGTACTTGCCGCCGGACGTCTTGATGAGGTCCTTCTTGCGGTCGGTGATGCGCAGGTACCCGTCGGGCGAGAGCTCGCCGATGTCGCCGGTGTGGAACCAGCCGTCGGCCTCCAGGACCTCCGCGGTCTTCTCGGGCAGCCCGTGGTAGCCCTCCATGATGCCGGGGCTGCGCAGCAGGATCTCGCCGTCGTCGGCGATCCGCACCTCCGTGCCGGGCAGCGGCTTGCCGACCGTGCCGGTGCGGTAGGCCTCGCCGGGGTTGATGAAGGAGGCGGCGGAGGACTCCGTCAGGCCGTAGCCCTCCAGGATGTGGACGCCGACGCCGGCGAAGAAGTAGCCGATCTCCGGGGAGAGGGCCGCCGACCCGGAGACGCACGCGCGCAGCTTCCCGCCGAACGCCTCGCGGATCTTGGCGTAGACGAGCGCGTCGGCGACCTTGTGCTTCGCGCCCAGCCCGAAGGGGACGGAGGCCGTGCCGGTGCGCCGGAAGTTGTCCTGCGCCTCCTTGGCGTACTCGCGGGCGACCTCGGCGGCCCACTGGAAGATCTTGTACTTGGCCCCGCCGCCCGCGCGGGCCTTGGCGGCGACCCCGTTGTAGACCTTCTCGAAGATGCGCGGCACGGCGGCCATGTACGTCGGCTGGACGATCGGCAGCTGCTCGATGATCTTGTCGACGCGGCCGTCGACGGCGGTGACGTGACCGACCTCGATCTGGCCGGAGGTGAGGACCTTGCCGAAGACGTGCGCCAGCGGCAGCCACAGGTACTGCACGTCCTCGCCGCTGATCAGGCCGGTCGCGGCGATCGCCTTCGCCATGTACGACCAGTTGTCGTGCGGGAGGCGGACGCCCTTGGGACGGCCGGTGGTGCCGGAGGTGTAGATGAGGGTGGCGAGCTGGTCCCGGGCGATCGCGGCGACCCGCTCCTTGATCAGCTCGGCCTCCTTCTCCAGCCGGGCCGCGCCGCGCTTCTCCAGCTCGTCGAGGGTGAGGATCCAGTCCTCCCCGGTGTCGACGCCCGCCGGGTCGATCACGACCACATGGGTGAGGGCGGGCAGCTCGGCGCGCTTTTCGACCGCCTTGGCGACCTGGGCCGCGTCCTCGGCGATCAGGACCTTGCTCTCGGAGTCCGAGAGGATGAACGCCGACTCGTCCACGTTGGTCTGCGGATAGACGGTGGTCGTCGCGGCCCCGGCGCACATGACGCCGAGGTCGGCGAGGATCCACTCGAGCCGGGTTGAGGAGGCGAGCGCGACGCGCTGCTCCGGCTGTACGCCGAGCTCGATGAGGCCGGCCGCGATCGCGTAGACCCGTTCGGCGGCCTGCGCCCAGCTCAGCGACCTCCAGTCGTCGGGGCCCTCGCCGGACGCGGCTGGTACCGGATACCGGTATGCCTCCGCGTCGGGCGTGGCCGCCACGCGCTCCAGGAAGAGGCCCGCGACGGACGGCGGACGGTTCTCGATCAGGGTCTGTGTGTCGCTCACGACATCCTCCGGGGCCCGCGGCGATGCGGCTGGCTCATTGCGGCGTTGTTCGACGCGGCTGTGTTTGGCGCGACTGTTGTTTAACTCGTGAGTAACTACCGAGCAGGGATCAGAGTAGAGGGCGACTGGCCAGCGCGTAAGGGGCCATGGAGGGGCACTTTCCGCTGAGGAACGGCGCGGGGCCCGCCGCGCTGTCGCACGACGGGCCCCGGAGATCGGCGTCCACGGCGGCTATTTCTTGCCCTTGCCGGAGCCCGCGTTGTCGTCGCTGCTCAGGACGGCGATGAAGGCCTCCTGCGGAACCTCCACGGAACCCACCATCTTCATCCGCTTCTTGCCTTCCTTCTGCTTCTCCAGCAGCTTCCGCTTCCGGGAGATGTCACCGCCGTAACACTTGGCGAGGACGTCCTTGCGGATGGCGCGGATGGTCTCGCGGGCGATGACCCGGGAGCCGATGGCCGCCTGGATCGGCACCTCGAAGGCCTGCCGCGGGATGAGCTCGCGCAGCTTCGCGACGAGCCGCACACCGTAGGCGTACGCGGCGTCCTTGTGGGTGATCGCGGAGAAGGCGTCCACCTTGTCGCCGTGCAGCAGGATGTCGACCTTGACCAGGCTGGACGTCTGCTCGCCGGTGGGCTCGTAGTCGAGCGAGGCGTAGCCGCGGGTCTTGGACTTCAGCTGGTCGAAGAAGTCGAAGACGATCTCGGCGAGGGGGAGCGTGTAGCGGATCTCGACGCGGTCCTCGGAGAGGTAGTCCATGCCGAGCAGGACACCGCGCCGGGTCTGGCACAGCTCCATGATCGAGCCGATGAACTCGCTGGGCGCCAGGATGGTGGCGCGCACGACCGGCTCGTACACCTCCGAGATCTTCCCCTCGGGGAACTCGCTCGGGTTGGTGACGACGTGCTCGCTGCCGTCCTCCATCAGCACCCGGTAGACCACGTTCGGCGCGGTGGCGATGAGGTCGAGACCGAACTCGCGCTCCAGCCGCTCACGGATCACGTCGAGGTGCAGCAGGCCGAGGAAGCCGACACGGAAACCGAAGCCGAGGGCGGCGGAGGTCTCCGGCTCGTAGACCAGCGCGGCGTCGTTGAGCTGGAGCTTGTCGAGGGCGTCCCGCAGCTCGGGGTAGTCGGAGCCGTCCAGCGGATACAGGCCCGAGAAGACCATCGGCTTCGGGTCCTTGTAGCCGCCGAGCGCCTCGGTCGCACCCTTGTGCAGGCTGGTGATGGTGTCACCGACCTTGGACTGACGGACGTCCTTCACACCGGTGATGAGATAGCCCACCTCGCCCACGCCGAGGCCGTCGGCCGGGAGCATCTCGGGCGAGTTGGTGCCGATCTCCAGCAGCTCGTGCGTCGCGCCCGTGGACATCATCCGGATCCGCTCGCGCTTGTTCAGCTGCCCGTCGATGACACGGACGTACGTCACGACACCGCGGTAGGAGTCGTAGACCGAGTCGAAGATCATCGCGCGGGCGGGGGCGTCGGCGACACCGACCGGCGCCGGGATCTCCTTGACGACCTTGTCGAGCAGCGCGTCGACGCCGAGACCCGTCTTGGCGGACACCCGCAGCACGTCGTCCGGGTCGCAGCCGACGAGGTTCGCGAGCTCCTCGGCGAACTTCTCGGGCTGCGCGGCCGGCAGGTCGATCTTGTTCAGCACGGGGATGATCGTGAGGTCGTTCTCCATCGCCAGGTAGAGGTTGGCGAGGGTCTGGGCCTCGATGCCCTGGGCGGCGTCGACGAGGAGGACGGTCCCCTCGCAGGCCGCGAGCGACCGCGAGACCTCGTAGGTGAAGTCGACGTGCCCCGGGGTGTCGATCATGTTGAGGATGTGCGTGTTGCTCTTGTCATGGGTGGGAGCCCACGGCAGACGCACCGCCTGGGACTTGATCGTGATGCCGCGCTCGCGCTCGATGTCCATCCGGTCGAGGTACTGAGCACGCATCTGCCGCTGGTCGACCACGCCGGTCAGCTGGAGCATCCGGTCGGCGAGGGTGGACTTGCCGTGGTCGATGTGCGCGATGATGCAGAAATTGCGGATCTGAGCCGGGTCGGTACGGCTCGGCTCGGGCACATTCTTAGGGGTCGCGGGCACGCAGGGTCCTGATTCTTGAGATATCCGCAGGGTCAGCGGCTCGGGTCGGATCGATACGTAGGCTCCATGGTCCCACGGGCGGCGGCCGGGGACCGGTTTGGGCCACTCGCGGGGCCACTGGTAGTCTGGGCAGCTGTGTCTCATGCCCTCTCAGCGCGAGGCACAACCTTCGAAATTCATCGGTACGGGATCTCAGTACGGTCCCGTGCCTGAACCTGCAAAGGCTCATTCGTGGCGAACATCAAGTCCCAGATCAAGCGGATCAAGACCAACGAGAAGGCTCGGCTGCGCAACAAGGCCGTCAAGTCCTCCCTGAAGACCGCGATCCGCAAGGCCCGTGAGGCTGCTGCCGCGGGTGACGTCGAGAAGGCCACCGAGTACCAGCGCGCTGCCGCGCGTCAGCTCGACAAGGCCGTCTCGAAGGGCGTCATCCACAAGAACCAGGCCGCCAACAAGAAGTCGGCGCTTGCTTCCAAGGTCGAGACCCTCAAGGGCTGAACCCCCTATCTGATCTGATCGCCGGAGGGATCCAGAGCGGGCCCTCTCTCATCCGCTCCCGTCCGGCACCCCCGAGCCTGTACGCGGCCTGCGTTCGCCACGCGGGTACGGGCTCACCAGCTTGATCAGCGTGAACCGAAGGCCCCGGCGCCCCGCCCTTCCCCAGGGCGAGGCCGACCGGGGCCTTCGGCATGACGGTGAGGGCTCGGAGGCCCGGTGAAGGCTCAGAGGCCCGGCTAGGGCTCAGAGGCCCGGCTAGGGCTCAGAGGCCCGGCTAGGGCTCAGAGGCCCGGCTAGGGCTCAGAGGCCCGGCTAGGGCTCAGAGGCCCGGCTAGGGCTCAGAGGCCCGGCTAGGGCTCAGAGGCCCGGTGAAGGCTGAGGTCACACCCAGAAGTCGTTGCTCGCGTCGATGTCCTCGATGCACTCGTCGAGGTCACTGATCTTGTCGCCGACGATCCGGAAGACGATGCCCCCGTTCTCCTCGATGTGCTTGCCGTTGCGGTCGGCGGAGATGCGGTGCATGGAGACGGCGTGCCCCCGGCCGTCGACGAGTACCGTGCGCAGATCGACGCGCAACGTCCCGCCCGTCTCCGAGAAGAGACGGCCGTACATGTCCATGATCGCGTCGCGGCCCTTGAAGTCCCCCGAGAGCGGGTGGGAACCGGGCACGTGATGCGTACAGTCCCCCGTCATCATCCCACTCAGGGTGTCCAGGTCTCCGTTCGTGAAGGCGTCGTATCCCTTGCGGACGAGCATTGCGTGCGGGTGTTCAGCCATGTCGATCGCCACCTTTCGCATGCGTAGGCGATGTGCGGCCGGTACGTCCGATTCTCCTCCCCGGCGGGAGAACGGCTACTGGATCACCCCTCGGGGGAATCCGGGGGATCCGCGGAGATCCAGGGGATCCGGGGGATCCGGGGGATCCGCGGAGATCCAGGGGATCCAGGGGATCCGCGGAGATCCAGGGGATCCAGGGGATCCGCGGAGATCGGGGGGATCGGGGGGATCGGGGGGATCCGGGCGGATCCGGGAAGGGCGGCTACCCGTGGCTACCCGCGGCCACCGGAGCGAGCCGCACGCGCGATCGCCACGACGGCTTTCTCCAGGGCGTACTCGGGATCGTCACCCCCGCCCTTCACTCCCGCGTCCGCCTCGGCCACCGCCCGCAACGCGACGGACACCCCGTCCGGTGTCCACCCCCGCATCTGCTGCCGCACCCGGTCGATCTTCCACGGCGGCATGCCCAGCTCCCGCGCGAGGTCGGCCGGCCGGCCGCCGCGCGCGGAGGACAGCTTGCCGATGGCCCGTACGCCCTGGGCGAGCGCGCTGGTGATCAGCACGGGCGCGACCCCGGTGGCCAGCGACCAGCGCAGCGCCTCCAGCGCCTCCGCGGCGCGCCCCTCCACCGCCCGGTCGGCGACGGTGAAGCTCGATGCCTCGGCCCGCCCGGTGTAGTACCGGCCGACGACGGCCTCGTCGATGGTCCCCTCGACATCGGCCACCAGCTGGGACACGGCCGACGCCAGCTCGCGCAGATCGCTGCCGAGGGCGTCGACGAGCGCCTGGCAGGCCTCGGGCGTCGCGGACCGACCGGTCGCCCGGAACTCCTGTCTCACGAAGGCCAGCCGATCGGCCGGCTTGGTCATCTTCGGGCAGGCCACCTCGCGCGCCCCCGCCTTGCGCGCGGCGTCCAGCAGCGCCTTGCCCTTGGCCTGCCCCGCGTGCAGCAGCACGAGGGTGATCTCCTCAGCGGGCGCCCCGAGGTACGCCTTGACGTCCTTGATCGTGTCGGCGGACAGGTCCTGCGCGTTGCGTACGACCACGACCTTGCGCTCCGCGAAGAGCGACGGGCTGGTCAGCTCGGCGAGGGTGCCGGGCTGTAGCTGGTCCGAGGTCAGGTCACGTACGTCCGTGTCGGCGTCGGCGGCCCGGGCGGCGGCCACCACCTCCTGCACGGCACGGTCGAGCAGGAGGTCCTCCTGGCCCACGGCAAGCGTCACCGGGGCGAGAGGGTCGTCATTCGCAGTCTTCCTGGCCATTGCGACAAGCATGGCACGGGCCACTGACAACGCGGCCCGCGAGCGGCTCCCCTACGGCTCCTCCCGCCAGCCCTCCCACTCGCCGGCGAACGCGTCCAGCTCCCCCGCGTCCAGCCGCCCGTCCTCGTCCCGCAGCACGACCAACCACTGCGCGTCCTCCGCGTCGTCCTCCCCGGCCAGCGCGTCCCGGACGATCTGCGGCTCCTCGCGCACGCCGAAACGCTCGGCGAGCTCCTGGGCCGCCTCCTCCGCGGCATCGCGATCGGGCAGCACCAGCACATGTCTCACATCACTCACGCAGCCATTTTCCGGCACGCATGAAGGGGGCGGAGCAACGGCCGTGTCGGCGCACAGGGGGCAGGCCGACAGACGGGGCGAACGCACAGGTGAGGCGAGCGCACAGGTGAGCAGGTGAGCAGGTGAGCAGGCTGACAGGGGGGTAGGGGGCAGGTGGGCAGAGCGGCAGGCGTCCGCAGGTCAGCCCTTGGGGACGATCTGCACGTCCAGCTCGATACGAATGCTGGGGCCGACCACCGCGATACCCCGCGCCAGCATCGACTGCCAGCTGACGGTGAAGTCGTCCCGGTGCAGCTCGGTCCGCGCCCGGCAGGCCGCCCGCACCTCGCCGCCCATGCCGTTGCCGAGCCCGAGATACTCCGTGTCCAGCGTGACCGTCCGCGTCACACCGTGCAGCGACAGCGCGCCGGTGACGGCCCACCGGCTGCCGCCCCTGTGCACGAACCGCTCGCTGTAGAACTCCAGCGTCGGAAACCGCTCGACGTCCAGGAAGTCCGCGGACCGCAGATGGTCGTCCCGCATCCTGACGTTCGTGTCGATGGACGACGCGTCGATCACCACGTGCATCGCCGACTGCTCCACCCGCTCGGCGATCCGCACCGCCCCCGCGAACGAGTTGAACCGCCCGTGGATCCGGGCGAGTCCGATGTGCCGCGCGGTGAACCCGATCGACGAATGCGTCGCCTCGAGCTCCCAGTCCCCCGGCGCCGGCAACTCCGGCGGCCGCGCGACCTGGAGCGTCACATCACCGAGCGAGGACAGCGCGTTCTCCCCGACCGTCGCGCTCGCCCGGTAGGGCGTGTACCCCTCGGCGGACACCGCGAGCCGGTACTCCCCCGCCGGCACCGTCGTCATGAACGCCCCGAAAGGATCCATGCCGCCGCTGACGACCTTGCGCCCCATCGCGTCGCTCACCGCGAACTCCGCATGTGGCACCGGCTCGTTGACCGGATCGAGCACCCGGCAGCTCAGCACTCCGGCGTTCGCCGGGGTGTGGACCGCGGCGAGAGGACTCGTCCGCTGCATCCGGTTCGTACGGTTTCCCAGCCAACGGCCGAACATCCACGACACCTCTGCGCGACTTGGCATCACTTGTTGTCGAAGAAGCATTCGATCACTGATGTGGCTTTCGAGGCAAGACAAGCCCACATCACGGGAAACCAGCACATGTGCTGGTACTACGCACGAGTAGCCCCGTGTGACCGGAATCTACCGCTCCGATGGCCGGCCCCGGTCCGTCGCCCGGTCTGCCACCCGATGCACCGTCCGTTCCGCGGTCTGTTCCGTGTTCCGTTCCGCGGTCCGATCCGTAGTCCGATCCGCGGTCCGCACCGTCGGCACCCGCTCCAACTGGATCCCGAACGTATGCCAATACACCCCCAACACCTCATCGTCGCCCGCCAGTTCCCTCTCCTCGCTCTCACCGTCGCCGGACGTCACCTTCAACCGGTGTCCGCTGAGCGTGATCCGTCCTCCGTCCTCCGTGACCCGTGAACAGATCAGCGACCGCGTGAAGTGCGATTCCGGAGAGGTGCTGTGCCACCAGGCCCCCGCCGCGAAGTCACCCAGCACCCGGGGCCGCACCTCCAGTCGGTACACACGTGCACCGTTCCGCACGACGTCCAGGTCCCCCACCTCCGCCTCCCGGACAGCCCCCGCCACCCGGCCTCCCGCTCCCTTCACCCCGGCCGGGTCCGACCCGGCCTCGTCGATCCGGAACACCCCACCGGGGTCCTCCTGTTCACCCCCGCGCTCCCAGCGGAGCGGGTAGTGGCTGTGCGCCCCGAACCCGACATCGGCCAGCCACTCCCCCGCGTCCACCGTCCCCACCAACAGCGCGAGATGGTCGTACGGAATCCCGAGCCGCCCCTCCTCTCCGTACACCCGGCCCGCCAGCAATGTGACCTCGAACCCCAGCCCCGCGAGCAGCGCCCCGAACGCCCCGTTCAGCTCGTAACAGAACCCTCCCCTCCGCGCCCCGACCACCTTCTCGACCAGCCGCCTCTCTTCCAGCACGATCTCCTCCCCAAGATGAACCGACAGATTCTCGAAGGGCACGACCCGCAGATGCCGAAGGTGCAGATCCCGCAGGAGATCGACGGTGGGGGCGAGAGTGCTGGCGGGGGTGGTACCAGGGGCGGGGACGCCGGCGGAGGCCGCTCCGGTGGCGGTCGCGGTTGCGGAGGCCGCGCCGGTGGCGGTCGCGGTGCCGGTGGCGGTTTCCGCTGGCCACGCCGGGGGCTCTAGACCGAGGCGGCGCAGGTAGGCGTCGATCAGTCGGGCGTCGAGTGGAGCGGCGTGAAGCGGATGGGCATGGCGCGGAGAAGCATGGTGCGAAGGGGCATGGTGCGAAGGGGCAGGGTGCGAAGGGGCGTCGAGCTGGGAGGCTCCGGGTGGAGAGGTGTCGAGCCGTGCGGCGGGTCTCCGGGGCGGCCGGCCTTCGGCCTGGTCAGGATTCATGCCCTCAGTCTCGCGCCACTCGCATCTCCCCGCCCGCGCCCGCGACAACCGCCAGCGCACCGTCGCGGTCCGTCCGCAGCACCACCGCGCCTCCCGCGCGCAGCGCCGCGACCGTGCTGGGTGCCGGATGCCCGTACGGGTTGTCCGCGCCGCACGAGATCAGCGCCAGCCGCGGTGCAACGGCGCGTATGAGGCCCGGGTCCTGGTAGGCCGAGCCATGATGGGCCACCTTGAGCACGTCCACTCCGTGCAGCGACGCGGCCGCCGGGGAACGCAACAGAGCCTGCTGGGCCGGGGGTTCGAGGTCGCCGAGCAGCAGCATGCGCAGCCCGGCCGACCGCACCAGCAGTGTCACGCTCGCGTCGTTCGGCCCGTCCGGTTCCGGCGCCGGGCGCGGCGGTGGCCACAGCACCTCCCAGTCGAGCGCGCCGAGCCGCCGCCGCTCTCCGGCCACCGCCCGCATCAGGGGAACGTCCCGCGCCTCCGCCTCCTTCCGTACGAACTCCACCTGGTCCACGGGCTCCTCGAACCCCGTCGTCTCGATAGCCCCCACCGCCCGGCCCCGCAGCACCCCGGGCAGTCCGGCCACGTGGTCGGCATGGAAGTGGGTGAGCACTACGAGTGGCACCCGGGTGATACCGAGCGTGCGCAGGCAGCGGTCGACCAGCGTCGGATCCGGCCCGGCGTCCACCACCACACCGGCTCCCTCGCCCGCCGCGAGAACGGTCGCGTCGCCCTGTCCCACGTCGCACATCGCCAGCCGCCAGCCCGGCGGCGGCCAGCCCGTGATCACCCGGGTCAACGGCGGCGGTTGCACCACCACCAGCAGGAGCAGCACTCCGCAGACCCCGCACAGCCACGGATGCCGCGACAGCCGCCGCCCGAGCATCACCACCCCGGCCGTGACAAGGGCGAGCAACAGCGCCCCACCCCAACTCCCGGGCCAGTCCACTCCCCCGCCGGGCAGCGCCGCCCCGGTCCGCGCCACGCCCGCGATCCATCCAGCCGGCCAACTCGCGCACCATGCCAGCGCCTTGGCCACCGGCATCGCCACGGGCGCCGTCGCCAGCACCGCGAAGCCCAGCACCGTCGCCGGCGCGACCGCGAACTCCACGAGGAGATTGCAGGGCACCGCCACCAGACTCACCCGCGCCGACAGCACAGCGACGACCGGCGCACACAGGGCCTGCGCGGCTCCCGCGGCCGCCAGCGCCTCCGCGAGCCGCGAGGGCACCCGGCGCCGTCGCAGCGCGGCACTCCAGCGCGGGGCCAGCGTCAGCAAGGCACCGGTGGCCAGGACGGACAGCAGGAACCCGTAACTCCGCGCCAGCCACGGGTCGTACAGCACCAGCAGCAGCACCGCTGTCGCCAGCGCCGGGATGAGGGATCTGCGGCGGCCGGTCGCCAGGGCGAGCAGCACGATCGCTCCGCAGGCCGCGGCGCGCAGCACACTCGGGTCGGGCCGGCACACGACCACGAAGCCGAGCGTGAGCGCTCCGCCGAGCAGCGCGGTCGCTCGCAGCGGGACTCCGAGGCGCGGCGCCAGGCCGCGGCGCTCGACATGCTGGGCCAGGCCGGGCGGGCCCAGGAGCAGGGCGAGGATGATCGTGAGGTTGCTGCCGGAAACGGCGAGGGTGTGTGCCAGATCCGTCTCCTTGAAGGCCTCGTCCAGTTCGGGCGTGATCCGCGAGGTGTCCCCGACGACCAGCCCCGGCAGCAACGCCCTGGCGTCCTCGGGCAGTCCGTCGGTGGCCGCCCGCAGTCCCGCCCGCAACCGCCCCGCCAACCGCTGAGCAGCCGACGGTTCCCGCACCACCGACGGCACCGCACCATCCCGCACCCGCAGCACGGCCGCGATCCGGTCCCCGCCGGCCAACGCGGGTGCCAACCGCCCGGTCACCCGCACCCGAGTGGACGGCAACAGCCCAAGCCACGGCGCCGCCCCAGGCCTCGCCCCGGAACCCCGCCCGCCACCGGACACGTCCCGGCCACCGAAATCCGCAGGCCCACGACCGAAAACCTGACGGCCCTCGGGCTCTGCACGGGCGGCGAGTGGGAGTCCACCGGTGGTGGAACTGCCCTCACCCCCGGGCACATCCCGCCCCCCGGATTCCGCGCGGCCGCCTCCACCCACCTCCCGGCCTCCGGACTCCGCCCGCCCGCCTCCAGACACCCCCCAGCCCCCGGACTCCGCACGCCCGCCTCCAGACACCCCCCAGCCTCCAGACACCCCCCAGCCTCCGGACTCCCCCCGCCCGCCTCCTGACACCCCCCAGCCCCGGGCCTCCACACGCCCGCCTCCCGGCGGCTCCCGCCCGTCGAGCGCCGCGCGCGGCCCACCCGTGGCCCAGCCCGACCCGACGTCCACGACGACCAGCACCGGGGCCCGCGTCGCCACCGCCGCCCGGGCCACTCCTTCGACGCTGCGCACCTCCGCGTTGATCAGGACGGAGTCCGGGGTCACGTGGTCCCCTCTGACCCGGGGCCGGGTGAGCCGCGGGTCGGAGGTGATCTCCACCTCGGCGGTGACGGTGGCGTACTCCCGCGCCAACGCCGGTACCGGCCCCCGGCGCAGATCGGCCCCGTGCAGCCCGGCCGACGCGGCAGCCGCGGCCACGCAGAGCAGTGAGGCGGCGACGGTGACACGGGGCCAGACCTTCCGACCGCCAACAGCCCGAACGCCGGGCGGCCGATGACCGCCCGCGCCACGACTCCCGCCATGACCTGCCCCATGCCCTGCCCCACCCCTCGCGGCCCAGCGTGCGCCGCGCCTCACGGCCCACCCTGCGTCGCACCCCGCGCCACGCCGCCCCACGATCAGAAGAGCACCGGCAGCCATCAGACAGACGATCACGACGCCGATCACCACCCCCGGCGGCGCGTCCAACGTCAGCGCAGCCGTCGCCCAGGCCGCGAGGGCGGGTGGTACGAGCCGTAGATCCACCGGCCCTTCCTGACGCGGGTTGGCATCGCCCAGTCGCCTCCCGGAAGCTGCGTGCACGGCCTGGCGAGTGCGGGAGCGGGGGACGGCCCGAACGCCGATGACCTCGGCGTCTTCCTTCTCCCCGGCTCCGGACGCCGTGCCCGCGGCGTGTTCGCTCCTCATGGCCGCACGAGATTCCGCAGGTCGGCGAAGCGACGCTCACCGATGCCGTTGACCTCGCGCAGTTCGTCCACCGACCGGAAACCGCCGTGCCGTGTGCGGTAGTCGATGATGTGCTGCGCCAACACGGGTCCCACGCCGGGGAGGGTGTCGAGTTGATCCACGGTGGCCGTGTTGAGGGAGACGGGAACCGCGGGACCCACTCCCATGCCGGCACCGGCGGACCCCGCTGTCCCTGTCCCCGCCCCCGCCCCTCCGGCAGCCCCGGCCGGCGCGGGACCGCCGACGACGACCTGCTCGCCGTCCACGAGGAAGCGGGCGCGGTTGAGACCGTCGGTGTTGGTGCCCGGTCGCACTCCACCGGCCGCGCCCAACGCGTCGACCACCCGTGAACCGGCCGGGAGTCGGTGGATCCCGGGCTTCCTCACCTTGCCGCTGACGTCCACCACGATCTCGGCCCCGGCCGTACTCCCCGCACCCGGCGGGCCTACGGAAGCGGCGAGATCGGCAGCCGGTTTCTGCTCACCTGCCTCATAAGGGGCGGCGGCCCGCACCACCTCCGGGGCCCGTACCGGCTGGGCCCGGCCGACCCAGAAGTGCTGCACGGCGAAAGCGGCGGCCGCGACCAGCAGCACCGTGAGCGCGAGCACGCTCCTGCGTTCCAGGCCGCAACGCGCCTGCAACCACACCGGCATCCGCTCCCGCAGGGCCAGCCCTGCCCGCTCCGGCCAGGCCCCAGCGGCATGAGGGGGCGCCCCCTCACCAGCGTCGAGGCCTCGGTCGCGGTCGCGGTCCACGTCGGCATACCGCTCGCCCTCACCCCAGGGCACACCGACTTCTCTCGCATCCCGCATATCCCGCAATTCCCGCGCATCCGACGCCTTCAGAGCACTCGGCCCACCCGGCGCACCCAATGTCCCCGGCGCCTCCGACGCTTCCGCCCTTTCCGATGCTTCACACCCACCCGCCGCTCCACCAAGGACGCCACCATCGGAACCCGCACCCGCACCCAAACCCACACCGGCATCGGCATCGGCATTGGCATCCGCCCCCGCACGCGAATCCACGTCCCCACCGCCCCTACCAGGCGGCCCCATCCCCGACTCCCCCCGCTCCCGGGCCCGTTCGGCGAACAACACCTGCGCCCGACGGCGGTTCTCCTCCGCCGAGGCATGACGGTGTCCGGTCCGGCCGCCGCCAGGTGGACGGAGACGGTGCGAGCGGCCGTCGGAGCCGGGGGCCCGACCCGGACCACTGGTCGCGTTCGTGTTGTGTGAGCGTGATCGAAGTGCCATGCGACGAGGATCGGACACTTCACCGAACCGCGATGATCTTGCTCAATTTCCGGGGATAATCACCCAGTTGTGGATAACTCCACCACTCACACGAGTGAGGGAAGCCCGTAAGCCCTCAGCGCGGTGAGACCACGACGCCCAGCAGTCCCGGCCCGGTATGCGCCCCGATCACCGCACCGACCTCACTCACGTGCAGATCGGCGAGCCCGGGCACGCGTGACCGCAGACGGTCCGCAAGAGCGGACGCCCGGTCGGGAGCGGCGAGATGGTGCACGGCGATGTCGACCGGCGCGCTGCCCGCACGGTCGGCCACGAGCTCCTCCAGGCGGGCGATCGCCTTCGACGCCGTCCGCACCTTCTCCAGGAGATCGATACGTCCCCCGTCCAGCTGGAGCAGCGGCTTCACCGCGAGCGCCGAGCCCAACAGGGCCTGGGCAGCACCGATCCGGCCGCCACGGCGCAGGTAGTCCAGGGTGTCGACGTAGAAATAGGCGGAGGTGCCGGCGGCCCGCTTCTCCGCCGCGGTGACCGCCTCGTCGACCGTGCCACCCGCCTCGGCGACCTCGGCCGCCGCCAGCGCGCAGAAGCCGAGCGCCATCGCGACCATGCCGGTGTCCACCACCCGCACCGGCACCGGTGCCTCACGCGCCGCGACGACCGCCGCGTCGTAGGTGCCGGACAACTCGGCGGAGAGGTGGAGGGAGACGATGCCGGTGGCGCCGGCCTCGGCGACTCTGCGGTACGTCTCGGCGAAGAGCTGGGGGCTGGGGCGCGAGGTGGTGACGGGGCGTCGCTTCTGCAGCGCCTGAGCGAGGGAGCGGGTCGAGATCTCGTTGCCCTCTTCAAGAGCCTGGTCGCCGAGGACGACGGTCAGGGGCACCGCGGTGATGCCGTGACGCTCCATCGTCCGCTGCGGCAGGTAGGCCGTTGAATCCGTGACGATCGCGACATGGCGGGACATGACCTGGAGGTTACCTGGCGTAGCCCCCGTGCGGCAGCCCGGCCCCTCGCAGCCGCCCCGGCCTTGACCGAATCAAGTGCCACCGTCAACCAGCACCTGACCCGGCCCCCATCACGCACCGAACCGGTACCTCTCCAAAGACCACGTCGACTACACCCGAACCGGGACCCCACCGGTAACCGCATCCACCGGGACCCCACCGGGCCGAGCGCCACGGTGATCAACTCGACAGCGCCCGAACCCTGACCTCGTCAGAGACCGCCTCGACCCGCCCGCACCCGGGCTCACCAAAGACAGTAGCGACGCCGCCCCGCGTCAGGTGGTGCTCTCGGGGCGCGGCTTCTTCTGCCACGGGTAGGTGGGGCGCGGTCCCGGTGGGGTGATGGCGGACCGGGTCGGCTCCTCCGGGGCGCCTGCGCCGGGGGTCTCAGGCCAGGTCTGTCCTGCCGCCGCGCTGTCGGCGGCCGGTGCCTCGGGCCACGGGGGCGGCGGTGTCCGGGTGGAGTCCGATGTGGTCCAGTGCCGCAGGGCGCCGGCCTCGACGTCTATCTGCGCGCTGAGGGTGTCGAGGTCGTCGTCCGCGAAGCGGCGGGCGCGGTCCCGGGCCGCCCAGCGCAGCGAGTCCGCCGATCCCGTGATGCGCTCGGTGCGCTCCCGCAGTGAGGGCAGCCGCCCGGCGAGCGTCGACCGGTCCGGCTCGGACTCCAGGCGCTTGAGCTCGTCGTCCAGTTCGTACCCGTGTGCACTGAGCCTCTGGAACAGGTCGAGGGACTCCTTGAGGGACTCGTCCTCGGCGACGCCCGCGTGCAGCGCGTCCTGCGTGGCCCGCATCGACGTGCGCAGCTTGAGCCGCAGCTGGGCGATCTCGCCGGCCGGTCCGAGCTGGGCGAAGGACTTGGCCCGCAGGGTGTGGTCCTCGACCGTGCGGCGGGCCTGGGTGATGGTGCGGTCGACGCCTCGCTTGGCGGCGCCGATCACCTTCACCGTGGCGTAGGCGCCGAGCGCCAGGAAGAGCACGAAGAGCAGGGCGACGACTGTGATCACTGCTTCCACCAGCTCCTCCTCCGGCCTGCCACGACACATCCGGCGCCACACATGGCGCGCCGCACTTCAAACCGTAAACGACGCGGGCAGGTTCGGAGTTCCAGAAGAACCCCGAACCTGCCCGTAGGGGACTACCCGGAGCCGTACTCACGGCCCGCGATGGTCACGCCCCGTGACGGTCCCGGTGCTGCTCACGCCGGAACGATGTTCACCAGCTTCGGTGCCCGCACGATCACCTTGCGGATACCGGCCCCGCCCAGCGCGGTCACCACAGCCTCGTCGGCCAGCGCCACCTTCTCCAGTTCCTCGTCGGAGATGGCCGGGGACACCTCCAGGCGCGCCTTGACCTTGCCCTTGATCTGCACGACGCAGGTCACGCTCTCGTCCACGACGTACGCCGGGTCGGCGACCGGCAGGTCCTGGTGGACGACCGAGTCGGTGTGGCCCAGGCGGCGCCACAGCTCCTCGGCAATGTGCGGGGCCAGCGGGGCGACCAGCAGCACCAGGGCCTCGGCGACGGAGCGCGTCAGCGCGTCGCCCGCCTTGGTCAGGTGGTTGTTCAGCTCGGTGATCTTGGCGATGGCGGTGTTGAAGCGCAGGCCCTCCAGGTCCTGGCGCACCCCGTCGATCGCCTTGTGCAGGGCCCGCAGGGTGTCCTCGCCGGGCTCGGTGTCGACAACGGTCACCTCGCCGGTCGTCTCGTCGACGACGTTGCGCCACAGCCGCTGCAGCAGCCGGTACTGGCCCACCACCGCGCGCGTGTCCCACGGGCGCGAGACGTCCAGCGGGCCCATCGCCATCTCGTACAGGCGCAGGGTGTCGGCGCCGTACTCGGCGCAGATCGCCTCCGGGGTGACCGCGTTCTTCAGGGACTTGCCCATCTTGCCCAACAGACGGGAGACCTTCTCGCCCTGGTAGAAGTACGCGCCGTCGCGCTCCTCCACCTCGGCGGCCGGCACCGGGAAGCCGCGGCTGTCACGGTAGACGTAGGCCTGGATCATGCCCTGGTTGAACAGCTTGTGGAACGGCTCCGCGGAGGAGACGTGCCCCAGGTCGAACAGGACCTTGGACCAGAAGCGCGCGTACAGCAGGTGCAGCACGGCGTGCTCGGCGCCGCCGACGTACAGGTCGACACCGCCGTGCGTCTGGCCCTCGCGGGGGCCCATCCAGTACTGCTCGATCTCCGGGTCGACCAGCTTCTCGCTGTTGTGCGGGTCCAGGTAGCGCAGCTCGTACCAGCAGGAACCGGCCCAGTTGGGCATGGTGTTGGTCTCGCGGCGGTACTTCTGCGGACCGCGGCCGTCGCCCAGGTCCAGGGTGACGTCGACCCAGGCCTCGTTGCGGGACAGCGGCGTCTCCGGGGACGTGTTCGCGTCGTCCGGGTCGAAGGTGCGCGGCGAGTAGTCCTCGACCTCCGGCAGCTCCAGGGGCAGCATCGACTCGGGCAGCGAGTGCGCGATGCCGTCCTCGTCGTAGACGATCGGGAAGGGCTCACCCCAGTAGCGCTGGCGGCTGAACAGCCAGTCGCGCAGGCGGAAGTTGACGGTGCCCTCGCCGATTCCCTTGCGCTCCAACCACTCCGTGATGCGCGCCTTGGCGTCGACGACGCCCAGGCCGTCCAGGGAGATCTCCTCGTTGGAGGAGGCGATGATCTTCGCGTCGTACGACGCGAAGGCGTTCTCCCAGGTCGACGTGTCGGTTCCGCGGCCGTCGGTCGGCTCGACGATGCAGCGGATCGGCAGCTCGAAGGCGCGCGCGAACTCGAAGTCGCGCTGGTCGCCCGCCGGGACGGCCATGATCGCGCCGGTGCCGTAGCCCATCAGGACGTAGTCGGCGATGAAGACGGGGACCCGCTCGCCGTTGACCGGGTTGATCGCGTACACACCGGTGAAGACGCCGGTCTTGTCCTTGGCCTCGGCCTGGCGCTCCACGTCGGACTTCGAGGCGGCCTGCGCGCGGTAGGCGGCGACGGCCTCGGCCGGGGTCGCGTGACCGCCGGTCCAGACGTCGTGCGTGCCCTCGGGCCAGGTGTCCGGGGTGAACTTGTCGACCAACGGGTGCTCGGGCGCCAGCACCATGTAGGTCGCACCGAACAGGGTGTCCGGGCGCGTGGTGAAGACCGTGATGCGCTCGCCGTCCACGGGGAAGTCGACGCGGGCGCCCTCGGAGCGACCGATCCAGTTGCGCTGCTGCAGCTTGATGGCCTCGGGCCAGTCCAGCGCGTCCAGGTCGTCCAGCAGCCGGTCGGCGTAGGCCGTGATGCGCATGTTCCACTGGCGCAGCTTGGCCTTGAAGACGGGGAAGTTACCGCGCTCGGAGCGGCCGTCGGCGGTGACCTCCTCGTTGGCCAGCACGGTGCCCAGGCCGGGGCACCAGTTGACCGGCGCGTCGGAGGCGTAGGCCAGGCGGTACTCGCTCAGGACGTCGGCGCGCTCGACGGCGGTCAGCTCGCTCCACGCACGCGTGTCGCCCGGGACGGCACGCTCACCGGACTCGAACCGGGCGATCAGCTCGGAGATCGGGCGGGCCTTGTTCGCCTGGTCGTCGTACCAGGAGTTGAAGATCTGGAGGAAGATCCACTGGGTCCACTTGTAGTAGTCCGGGTCGATCGTGGCGAACGACCGGCGCTTGTCGTGGCCCAGGCCCAGCTGGCGCAGCTGGGACTTCATGTTGTTGATGGCCGCTTCGGTGGTGATCCGGGGGTGCTCGCCGGTCTGCACGGCGTGTTGCTCGGCGGGCAGGCCGAAGGCGTCGAAGCCCAGGGTGTGCAGGACGTTGTGGCCGGTCATGCGCTGGAAGCGCGCGAAGACGTCGGTCGCGATGTAGCCCAGGGGGTGGCCGACGTGCAGGCCCGCACCGGAGGGATACGGGAACATGTCCATGATGAACTTCTTGGGCCGGGCGACCAGCTCGGCGTCACCGGCCAGGTCGCCCTTCGGGTTCGGCGCGGCGTACGTGCCCTCGGCGTCCCAGAAGTCCTGCCAGCGTGCTTCGATCTCGGCGGCCATGGCTGCCGTGTAGCGGTGCGGCGCGGCCTCCGCCGGGACAGCGGCGGCAGCGGGGTTCGTCTCGCTCATGGTCCTCAAAGCTCCATCGATCGTCTCTGCCAGCGGCATGTCGTCCAGGAAACGAAAAATCCCCTCGCACAGGAGGGGACGCCGCGCCGATTCCGAACCGTCCGTTCACCGGCGGTCGGGACTGATCAGCGCGGCTCGCTAAGCAGAAGGCGTACAGCACGCATGACGTTAGGGTACCGCAGGCCTTGAGCACGCCGCGACGCGCTTACGTATGCATGGTCGCGACAACGTTGCTGCGACCAGAACGGGCGGGCCGGAACTGAATCAAGGACAAGGGTTACTTCGCGTAACAGCCATTAAAGGACATTACAACAGCCACATTGTCGCTTCATAACAACGCAATAACTCAAACCTCGTACCGATCGGTATGGAGCCACTTAGAGTTCGGCAGCGGGACCGCTTTCCCGAAACTGCTCGGAGTTGCCCCCATGAACCCTCGTTCTAGTAACAGCTCGCTCCCCAAGCCCGGTCGGTCGGCTTATGGGGTGGCGTCGGCTGTCGTCCTGGTCCTCATACCCGTGGTCGTGCTGGTCGGCGGCGACCAGCTCCAGGCCTTCCTCAACTTCGGTGCGGGTGTCCTGTCGCTGGTATGCCTGACCTGCTCGGTCATCTGGGGCCTCGTGGCCCAGGACCGGCTCATCCTCAACACGCGTCAACGGATCATCGCGCAGGGCATCCACCGCGTGACCGCCGTCGGCTCCATCGCGTTCCTCCTGGTGCACATCACCGTCAAGCTGGCACTGGAACACACCGTCCTGATCGCCGCGCTGATCCCCTTCAGCCTGGGCATCAAGGGCAGCGCCGGACTCATCGGCCTCGGCTCCCTGGCCGCCCTGCTCATGATCTTCGTCGGTATCACCGGCGCGCTGCGCAATCAGTTCGCCGCACCGGCCGAGGTCGCCGCCCGCTGGCGCGCGATGCACATGCTGGCCTACCCGGCACTGTGCGCGGCCCTGATCCACGGGCTGTTCGCGGGCCGCCCGGCGAAGACGTTCTTCATGGTGTCGTACGAGCTGTGCCTGGCCGGGGTCATGGCCGCCCTCGCGCTGCGCGCCGCCCCGCGCCCGTTCAAACGCAAGGTCGCCGACCAGATCGCCGCGCTCCTGGGCACGCAGGACCGCTCGGCCATGGACGGCCTGGAGGCGTCACGCGCGCGCGTGACGGAGACCGGCTCCTCGGCACTGCCCGGCTACGAGGGCCGTTCGGGCCGTTCGCCGCTGACCGACACGACGAGCTCCACCCGGATGAGCCCGCCGTCGTCGCCGCTGTACGACACGCCCGCCACCCCGGAGCCCGCCAATGGCTTCGCGGCCGCCTACCGTGCCGTCAACACACCGCCGCGCGGCCAGCAGCAGCCCTTCGCGGCCGACCAGACGGCACGTATGAACATGCCGTTCGACATGCAGGCCACGGAGGCGATCCCGCAGGTCGACAACGGCGGCAGCACCTCTGGCAGCTGGCCGATCCCGTCCCCGCCGCCGGTCGGCGAGGCACCCCCGTCGGTCTACGACCCCCTCCAGGACACGGGATTCAACATCCCGGTCTATGGCAATTCGGGCACCGCCGGATACGGCGGACGTGACGTGTACGACACCGGTGAGACGAACCCCCCCTTCGGCACGTACAACCAGAACGACACGTACAACAGCGGTCCCGCCAATGAACCATCGCCCGGCGCGTCGTTCGACGCACCGGGTTCGGGCGAACCTTGGAACACGCCTTCCGGAGGCTATAGGTGAACGAGGCCCTGCCCGACGTCCCAGAAGTCCGCGTGGTCGGCCTTCCGCAGCTCACGTCGGGCTTCGACCTTGTCGAGAGACTCGACCTGCCCATGCACCTGAAGGTGCATGGGCCGCTCGAGCCCCTGGGCGGAGAGGCGCTCGCGAAGCTCTCCGAGAACATCAACCTGAAGGGCCGCGGCGGCGCGGGCTTCCCCTTCCACAAAAAGCTGCGCTCGGTCGCCGAGGCGGCGATCAAGCGCGGCGTACGGCCGGTCGTCGTCGTCAACGGAAGTGAGGACGAACCGGCCTGCCGCAAGGACACGGTGCTCATCAACCGTGCCCCGCACCTCATCCTGGACGGCGCGCTGCTGGTCGCGGAGGCGCTGGGTGCCCGCACGCTCGTGGTGGGGGTCACCCGCGAATCGACCCAGCGCTCCATGGAGGCCGCGCTCGCCGAACGCGGGCTCAGCAACGGCCGTAGATCGGCGCTGAAGGCATTCGTGCAGCGCAACCCGATCCGTATGGTCACCGGTGCCGCCGCGTCGCTGATCCGCTCGATCGACGGCGGCCCGCCGATCCCGCCCGGCCGCAAGGTCAGCGCCTCGCAGAACGGCGTCGGCGGCGCACCCACCCTGCTGTCCAACGCCGAGACGTTCGCCCAGCTGGCCATCGCCGCCCGCATCGGCCCGGAGCGCTACGGCAACACCGGCCTGTACGACGAGCCGGGCACCGTCATGTTGACGGTCTCCGGCGCGGTCGCCCGCCCGATGGTGATCGAGGTCCCCACCGGCGTGCCGCTGCGTTATGTCCTGCAGCTCGCCGGCGCCCCGCCGGTGCCCCAGGGCGTGCTGACCGGGGGTTACCACGGCAAGTGGATCGACGCGGCGACGGTCAACGAGGCGATCGTCTCCCGCAATTCCCTCGACGCCGTGGGCGGGGCGCTCGGCGCCGGCGCCATCCTGCCGATCAGCCAGGAGACCTGCCCGCTGGGCGAGTCGCTGCGCGTGGCGCAATGGCTGGCCGACGAGAGCGCCGGACAGTGCGGTCCCTGCTACCTCGGTCTGCCGGCCGCCGCGCGCGGCATGGAGGACATCCTCAACGGCGGTGGCCCGGCCGCCCTGGAGGCGCTCAAGCAGGTCGCCAAGAACGTCAAGCGGCGCGGTGCGTGCTCGCACCCGGACGGCTCCGCGATGTTTCTGGAGTCGACCATCAAGGCGTTCACCGACGACCTGGCGGCGCATGTCCTCGGCAATGGCTGCGGACGGCCCGTGGAGGGCGTTCTGCCGCTCTTCGAGGCGGGCATGGCCCCGGCGGGCATCACGAGCGGCAGCGCGCCGGAGGAGAGCGGCTCAAGCCGTCAGAAGATCTTCGTCGACTGGACGCTGTGCCGCGGGCACGGCCTGTGCGCCGACATCCTCCCGGAGGTCTTCCAGCTCGGCGCCGACGGCTTCCCGACGGTGGCGCAGGCGAAGGTACCGCAGTACGCGGAGGCCAAGGCTCTACGCGCGGTGCGCCGCTGCCCGGCGCTGGCCCTGCGCATCGAGGAGGACACGCGCGCGCAGGCGCCCTCCCGCAACCTCCCGGTCCTCTCCCAGGGCCGCGGCCGCCGCGCCCTGGGACGCTGAGCGGGTACGACGACAGGGGCCGCCCGAGAACGGGCGGCCCCTCAAGTTTCTCCCGGCCGGTCCTGACGGAATGTCCGAAACGCAAAAAGATCCCGCCGGATCGAATCCGATCCGGCGGGATCTGCTGTGGAGCTAAGGAGAATTGAACTCCTGACCTCCTGCATGCCATGCAGGCGCTCTACCAACTGAGCTATAGCCCCTTGTGGCCATGCGGCGGAGCCGCATATCGACCGTGTCGCCCGGTTTCCCCGGCGGCGAAGCCAACATTACCGGTCCGGGGGGTGGACCACCAAATCGATTCCACCCTGTCCGTTTTCACCCGGAATGCGAGGTCGCGTGATGTGCGGGGTCAAGCGGTGACGAACGAATAGAACCGCTTGAGCGTGCAGTGCTCCTCGAGGAGCCGCCCGTAGATCGGCTCGCCCTCCAGCTCGCGGTACGTCTCGATCGGGTCGCCTTTTATGATCAACGCCCGCGCGCATTCCTCGCACCAGTACTGGTAGTCGGGGTTGACCGGCTCCATGTCACGGACGATCGGGGTGCCGCTACCGCACCAGTCGCACTTTCGCCTGTGTGCACCCATCGATCAGCTCCAGCTGTGGCCGCAGGCCGTGCACACGTAGGAAATCCCGCCGTTGTCGCCGAGAACCTGGGCCACATGGGCGGAACCGCAGGAGGGGCAGCTGAGCCGGGTGGCCTTGTCCCGTGTCAACGCCGCTTCGGAGAGGTGACCGACCTCTCCGAGGATGCTCGCAGGCATCGCTACTCCCTCCCGTCGGGTCGCGCCCCCTTCCGGCCGTTTGATTCTGCCACGGCCAGGCCAATACGGTCAGCGACGCCTCAGTACCAGTCCGGACACGGCACCGAGGACGGCTGTCGTAGCGAGCGCGAACATGCATGTGAGAAGCGCTTCCGAAGAGGTATACGCCTCCGGGGCCCCAAGTGACTCAAGCCGGTTGAAGAACACCGTGCCGAAGACGGCGACGCCGATCAGCTGCCCGAGCTGGGTGACCGTGGCGAGCAGCCCGCTGGCGTCCGCCGCGTCCTCGGGCCGCACCGCCGCCAACGCCCCGGTGAGCGTCGGGCTGAAGGCGAGGGCGAGTCCGACTCCCACGCCGGCGTACGCCACGTACAGCCACGCGCCCCCGTCGTCACCGCCCTTGAAGGCCAGCCCCACCCCGGCCACGGACAGCGCGGTGAGCATGAACCCGGCCGGGGCCAGGGCCCGTTGCCAGGAGGCCGGCCACCTGCGCCAGGTAAGTCCGACCACCCCGAAGACGACCGCGGTCGGCGCGAAGGTGAGGCCGGCGCGCAGCGCGCTGTAGCCGAGGCCGCCCTGGACATGCAGCGTCAGCACGAACAGGAAGCCGCCGTTGACCGCCATGACGGCCATGATGCGCAGGACTGCGAGCCCCATCCCGGGGTGGCGCAGCACACGGGGCGCGATCAGCGGGGCGCCGCCGCGCCGGGCCAGCCTGGCCTCGTAACGGCGGAACGCGACGAACACGAGCGCCCCCACGGCCAGCGACGCCCAGGACCACGCCGGCCAGTCCTCCTCCTGCCCGAGCACGAGCGGCACCGTGACCAGCGAGACGGCGGCGCCCAGGAGCACGAGACCGGGCCAGTCCAGACCGTGCGCCCCTTTCCGCGCCCCTCCGCCCGCTGCTTCCCCTTCCGCTCCCCCGCCACGCGGAAGGACGCGCCTGCCGGCGGCCAGCAGGACGAGCCCCACCGGCACGTTCACGAGGAACACCGGACGCCAGCCGGTGCCCAGCAGATCGGCGCTGACCAGAACCCCGCCCACCACCTGCCCGGCCGCCGCGCCGACGGCCAGGACCGCCGCGTAGGCGCCCAGCGCCCGCACCCGGGCCTCACCGGTGAAGGTGCGCTGGATCAGGCTGAGCACCTGCGGGATCATCACCGCCGAGCCGGCGCCCTGCACCAGCCGGAACGCGATCAGCTCGGTGCCGCCCTGGGCCAGCCCGCAGGCCAGCGAGGCGGTCGTGAAGAGCGCGAGCCCGACGAGGTGGACGCGGCCGTGCCCGTACCGGTCGCCGAGGCGCGCGCCGGTGATCAGCAGCACGGAGTACGTGATGGCGTAGCCGGCGACGACCAGTTGGAGGTCGGCGCCGGAGGCGTTGAGGTCGGAACCGATCGTGGGGGCCGCGACGTTCACGATGAAGACGTCGAGCAGTGCCATGAACTGGGCCGCGAGCACGACCGCCAGCAGCAGCCGAGGCCGATTGTCAGTGCCAGGGTCTTTACTGGCAGCAGGACTTGAAGCGGGTGGCACGGTCGCGGGGACCGGCCCCGTCCGTGATGTCGTCGTCATGCCGTCGAGCGTGACGAGGATCCGGTACGGGTGCCGAGAGCCCGCTGATGCTGGTACTGACAGCACCTGGCAGGGAACGGGTGGGGGATCGACCATGGGGGACGTGACGATGGGGACGAGGACGGGGTCGGAAACGGGGGGTACGACGGAGCCGGGGGCGGCGCATCGGCGCCGGCCCGAGCTGGCGGCCTTCCTTCGCAGCAGGCGGGCCAGGGTGACACCGGGGGACGTCGGGATGCCGCCGGGGCTGCGGCGCCGCACGCCGGGGCTGCGGCGCGAGGAGGTCGCCCAGCTCTCGGGCGTGGGCGTGACCTGGTACACGTGGCTGGAGCAGGGTCGGCCGATCAACGCCTCCGCGCAGGTCCTGGACGCCGTGGCGCGCACGCTGCGGCTCGACCCGCCGGAGCGCGAGCACCTGTACCACCTGGCGGACGTGCCCTACGCGCCGACGCCGGAGGCGCTGGTGCACAGCGTGGGCCCGGAGATCCGGGGCATCATCGACGCCCTGGCTCCCCGACCGGCGGTGGTCTACAACTCGCGTTACGACATCCTCGCCGCCAACCCGGTCTATCGTGACCTGTTCATCACTCCGGTGGAGACTTGCGCCCCAGGGCCGGACAACGCCCTCTGGCGGCTGTTCACGGTGCGGGAGGAGGACTGCCCGCTGAGGTTCCGGGACAAGGAGCTGCCGGTGATGGTGGCGACCCTGCGGGCCGCTTACGGACTGCATGCCGGTGAGCCCGTCTGGGAGGACTTCATACGCAGGCTGTCGCAGGCCAGCCCGCTCTTCGCGCGCCTGTGGGAGTCCGGTGACGTGGCGGAGCCCGGCCGCCGCGTGAAGGTCTTCCGGCACGCGGCAGTGGGCGAGCTGCGGATGACGTCCACGTCGCTGTCGATCAACGGCATGCCGGAGTGCCGGATCGTGGTCTACACACCGAACGACGAGGAGACGGCGCGGCGCGCGGCCCTGCTACGGAAGGAGGCAACAAAAAATCCCGCCCCCTGAGGGACGGGATCTTCGCGAACCGATCTCAACCGATCTTTGACAACTCAACAGAGTGTCGACCAACCGACCAGTCGATCTGTGGAGCTAAGGAGAATTGAACTCCTGACCTCCTGCATGCCATGCAGGCGCTCTACCAACTGAGCTATAGCCCCTCGTGCCACGCGGCGGAACCGCATGGTGTCTCGCCCCGCTCGGCGGGGCGAACAAGAAGAACTTTAGCCTGCGACCTGCCGGAAAGTGAAATCCGGGTCCCGGCGGCCCACGGCGGTCAGTCGTCGTCGCCGAGCACCGGCTCCGGCAGGGTGCCGGCGTTGTGCTCGAGCAGACGCCAGCCCCGAGCACCCTCGCCGAGGACGGACCAGCAGCAGTTGGAGAGACCGCCGAGGCTCTCCCAGTTGTGCGCCTCCAGGCCGAGGAGGCGGCCGATGGTGGTGCGAATGGTGCCGCCGTGGCTGACGACGACGAGCGTGCCGTCCTCGGGCAGTTTCTCGGCGTACCGCAGCACCACGGGGGCGGCGCGGTCGGCGACCTCGGTCTCCAGCTCGCCGCCACCACGGCGGACCGGCTCACCGCGCTTCCACGCGGTGTACTCCTCGCCGTGCCGGGCGATGATCTCGTCGTGCGTCAGCCCCTGCCAGACGCCCGCGTACGTCTCGCGCAGGGCCTCGTCGTGGGTCACCTCCAGGCCGGTGAGCGCGGCGAGCTCGGCGGCCGTGTTCGCGGCCCGCGACAGGTCCGAGGCGACGATGGCGTGGGGCTGGAGGGAGGCGAGCAGCCGGGCGGCCCGGCGGGCCTGGGCCACGCCGGTCTCGGTCAGTTCGACATCCGTCGTGCCCTGGAAGCGGCGCTCCACGTTCCAGGCGGTCTGGCCGTGCCGCCAGAGGATGACACGGCGGCCACGGCCCGGCCCGCGGTCGGCCGCGGCTTCGCCGGGGGCACTCACCGCAGCTCCCCGAACCCGGCGGCCTCGTCCTCCTCGGCCTGCAGCTTGGCGTGCTCCTGGGCCTTGCCTCGGGTCGCCTTGGCGTCGGCGGGCAGCTCCAGTTCGGGGCAGTCCTTCCACAGCCGCTCGAGGGCGTAGAAGACACGCTCCTCGCTGTGCTGGACGTGGACGACGATGTCGACGTAGTCGAGCAGGATCCAGCGGGCGTCGCGGTCGCCCTCACGGCGTACCGGCTTGGCGCCGAGCTCCTTCTGGAGGCGCTCCTCGATCTCGTCGACGATCGACTTGACCTGGCGGTCGTTGGGCGCGGAGGCCAGCAGGAAGGCGTCCGTGATCGACAGCACGTCGCTGACGTCGTAGGCGATGATGTCGTGCGCGAGCTTGTCGGCGGCCGCCTGCGCGGCGGCGGTGATGAGCTCGATGGAGCGGTCGGTGGCGGTCACTACGTGGCTTTCCGTCGGCGGACACTTGTCCTCAAGGGTCTCACGGACCGCCGACGGCACCCCACGTGATGGAGAGATCACCCGCGCGGAGCCGCTCCCGGCCGGCCCCCGCGGGTCCTCTTCACCCGGGTGACCCCGATCACCCGGACGAGGAAGGCTTGTAGTCCTCGCCCAGGACGACCGCCACGTCCGCGTTCCCCGAGACCGTGCCCTTCTTCACAGCGCCGTCGTCCAGGCCCAGGGTCTTGGCGACCTCGGTGGCGTTCTCCTTGTCGGCGGCGTCCGCGTAGAGCACCTGGGAGGTGGCCTTCGTGCTCGACGGGGCGCCGGCGTCCAGGAAGGTGAAGCCGCCGTTGAGGAGCACTACGCGCGCGTCCTCGGTGTTGGCCTTGGTGCCGCTGGCGTTCTGGACGGAGACGCTGACGGCAGCGTCCTTGTCGGGGCTCTTCGCGGTGCCGCCGAGGACGTTCTTGACGACGTTCGCGCTGGCCTCGGCGCTGAGTGTGCCGTCGGTCTGGACGGGCAGCAGGGCGGTCTTGTAGTCGCCGCCCTTGGCGAGGTCGGCGAGCTTGGCGAGGAAGGCGCCGAGATCCTTGTCGGTCAGCGAGGGGTCGAGGATCTGCGCCAGGGTCTGGACGGTGACGGTGGCGCCCTGCGCGTCGGAGGACACCTTGCGCAGCACTCCCTGCATGACCTGGCCGAACCGCTCCAGCTGGGCGTTCTGGGCCTCGCCCGTGGCACGGTAGGTGGCGTAGGCGACGGCCATCTTGCCGCTGAGGGTCTGGTCCTCCCCCTTGTTGACGAGCGGAGCCTCGCCCTTCTTGGCGGCGGGGGCGGGCACGGCCGTGTCGGTGTCGACCTCGATGTTGCCGACGAGGTCGACGAGGTTCTGCAGGTAGGGGGTGTCGAGGCGCCAGGTGCCCTGGATCTGGGTACCGAGGACGGTGTCCAGGGCGTCGCGCGTGCCGGCCGAGCCGTCGTCGTCGACGGACTTGGCAAGAGTCGTCGTGCTGCCGTCCTCGTCCGTGAGGACGAGGGAGTTGGGCAGCAGGACCGTGGTGGCCTGCTTGGTGGTGGCGTTGTCGACGAGCAGCGCCGTGGAGGTGCCGCCCCCGGCGGTGTTGTGCAGGTGGACGACGACCACGTCACGCTTCTGGGCGGCGGTGGCGGTCGTGGTACCGGTGTCGGAGTCCGAGGACGACGACAGGGCGGGCAGTTTCCCGGCGTACCAGAGGTAGCCCACTCCGCCGACCGCGAACACCGCCAGGACCACGACGAGGGCGACCAGGCGGCCGCGGGCGCGGCGCTTGGCCTCCTCGCGGCGCTCGGTGCGGTTCTCGGTGAAGTTCAGCCAGTCGATGACGTCCTCGGAGTCGCCGTCAGGCTCTTCCACGAACGCGAACTGCCCGGTGTGGTACTGCCGTTGGGCCGCCCCGCGGTTTCCGGACGCACCGCGCCCGTCGGCCGCCGCATCGTCGGACTCGGCGTCGGCCTCGAACTCGTTCTCGACCGGACGGGCCTGCTGCGGGATGTAAGCGGTCTGCTCGGCGACACGCGGATGCTCGACCCGGGGCTGCTGTCCGCTGGTGGCGGTCTGCCCGTAGGGGTCGTACGGGGACTGGGTCGCGGTTCCATAGGGGTCGTAGCCGACAGGGGCCTGCCGACCGGTGTCGTAGGCGGGCGGCTGCTGACCGGTGTCGTACGCGTCGTAGGCGGGCGGCTGCTGCCCGCCCGTGGCGTACGGGTCATAGCCATAGCCCTGCCGGCCCTGCCCCTGCCCCTGGTTCGGTTGCGTCGGCAGGTCCTGCTGCCCGTACGGGTCGTAGGCCTGCCGCGGCACCTGCTGGGACGGGACCTGCCGGTAGACGGGCTGCCCGTACTCGTCGTAGCCGACGAGTTCGTACTGGTCGCCCCCGTACCCCGCGTCGTATCGGTCGTTCACCGGTGCCCCTCTCGGCTCACTCGCCGCGGTACAGCTCGCGCTTGTCGATGTAGCGCACGACTCCGTCGGGCACCAGATACCAGACGGGGTCACCCTTGGCGACTCTCGCACGGCAGTCCGTGGAGGAGATGGCGAGCGCGGGGACCTCGACGAGCGAGACACCGCCCTCGGGAAGGCCCTGATCGGACAGGACATGGCCCGGCCGGGTGACCCCGATGAAGTGCGCGAGGGAGAACAGCTCCTCGCTGTCACGCCACGTCAGGATCTGGCCGAGGGCATCGGCACCGGTGATGAAGAAGAGGTCGGTGTCGGGGTTGAGGGCCCGCAGGTCGCGCAGGGTGTCCGCGGTGTAGGTGGGACCGCCGCGGTCGATGTCGATGCGGCTGACCGAGAACTGCGGGTTCTCGGCGGTCGCGATGACCGTCATCAGGTAGCGGTCCTCGGCCGGGGAGACACTGCGGTGGGTCTTCTGCCACGGCTGACCGGTCGGGACGAACACGACCTCGTCCAGGTGGAACTGCGCGGCGACCTCACTGGCCGCCACGAGGTGTCCGTGGTGGATCGGATCGAACGTCCCGCCCATGACACCGAGGCGGCGCTTGCCGGGCTTCGACGGGCCGGTAGGCATGTCCTGCTCTCCCATGCGTGCAGACCCTACCGGCCCGGCCCCGGAGCCCCGGCCGGAGGATGCCCGGAGCGCCCCGGTATGCCGGACTGCCCGTCGGTGAACACGTGGTGTCTCAGCGGTCGCGGTTGAAGCGGGTGGTGATCCAGAGCAGAAGCAGCAGGATGAGGAAAGCGCTGCCGCCGGTGACGTACGGGCTGAGGCTCTCGTGGTTGCCACCATGCTCCTCGCCCTCGGCGGCGAGGGTGACCAGCTGGGCAGCGGTGCTGTGAAGGCTCATCTTCGGCAGGACCTATCCGATGAGGTCCCCCCGCTCGAGCGAAGTCGAGAGTGGGGGAGGGCGGGATAAAGACGTCGGCCCATCGTAAGCGGGCGGCTCGGCGGCGATCACGTCGACTCCGCCATCGGGAACCTTCCCGACGGCTCAGTCGTCCTTCCGCTTGTAGCCCCGCAGCAGGAACCACGCGGTGAGCACACAGCCCAGGATCATCACGACCAGTACGACGCGGAGCAGATTCCCCGCCCCCTGCTGCTGGGCGGCGCCGGCGGCTTCGGTCAGCCAGGCGGCTGCGGGGTGGTGCTCCATGGCGGGGGACTCCTTCGGTGTAGTGCCCGTCCAAGGTAACGCCGCCTAGGCTGGGCTCTGCTTCGGGGGCGCAAAGGGCCGCACAAGGGTCCGCAAAGGGTCAGGTAGAGGGCCACACAGACGCACATGGGGGAAGACATGTCCGACGACGGCCACGAGAACGACGGCACGGGCCACGAGAACGTGCCGAGCAGGCAGCGCAGGCGCTTCCCCGGAATCTCCTCGCGTGCGTACGAGCACCCGGCCGACCGCTCCGCCCTGGTGGCGCTGCGCAAGCTGAGCGGCTTCGACACGGTTTTCAAGGCGCTCAGCGGGCTGCTGCCCGAGCGAAGCCTCAGGCTGCTGTTCCTGTCCGACTCGGTGCGGGTCTCCGACCAGCAGTTCACGCACCTCAACGACATGCTGCGGGACGCCTGTTACATCCTGGACCTGGAGAAGGTCCCGCCGATGTACGTCAACCAGGACCCTCAGCCCAACGCGATGTGCATCGGTCTGGACGAGCCGATCATCGTGGTCACCACCGGGCTCGTCGAACTGCTCGACGAGGAGGAGATGCGGGCGGTCATCGGTCACGAGGTGGGCCACGCCCTGTCCGGGCACGCCGTGTACCGCACGATCCTGCTGTTCCTGACCAACCTGGCGATCCGGGTCGCCTGGATCCCGCTGGGCAACCTCGCGATCATGGCGATCGTGACCGCGCTGCGCGAGTGGTTCCGCAAGTCGGAGCTGTCCGCCGACCGCGCGGGTCTCCTCGTCGGCCAGGACCTGAAGGCCTCGATGCGCGGGCTGATGAAGATCGCCGGCGGCAACCATCTGCACGAGATGAACGTGGACGCCTTCCTCCAGCAGGCCGAGGAGTACGAGGCCGGCGGCGACCTGCGCGACTCCGTGCTGAAGATCCTCAACGTGCTGCCCCGCACGCACCCCTTCACCACCGTGCGCGCGGCCGAGCTGAAGAAGTGGGCCGAGTCCCGCGACTATCAGCGGATCATGGACGGCCACTACCCGCGGCGCAGCGAGGACAAGGACACCTCGGTCACGGACTCCTTCCGCGAGTCCGCCTCCCACTATGCGACCAGCGTGAAGAGTTCCAAGGACCCGCTGATGAAGCTGGTCAGCGACATCGCGGGCGGGGCGGGCGACCTGGGCGGCCGGGTGCGGCGCGGCTTCGGCGGCTTCACGGGTCCGGCTCCGGCGGACGGCCAGCCCCCACGAAACGGCTCGGACGGCCCGACGGACCCCCCTCCCCACGACGAGAACTGACGGCTCCTCCGGCGCCCCCACCGCGATCGCCGGCCCCGGCCGCCGCCCGGCCCCGGTCCTGTCCCGCCTGACCCCGGTCCTGTCCCGACCGGCCCCGACCCACGTCCCGGCCGGGCGCGGAGGCCCGCCCCGTTAGGGCCACCAGCAGGCCACCCGGGCCAGGCCTGCCGCCCACCGCCCCGGTGCCCGGGCCCGGCCCCTTGCCTCGGCCGCACGAACACCACTGAGCCCACACCCGGCGCGCCTGCCACTTCCCGCAGCTCAGCCGCGGGCCCGGGGCCCGGCCCCGTCATCCGTGCCAGGGTCCGGGACCGGGGCCCTGCCACAGCCGGCCGAAGGCGACTGCGCCCACACCCGGCCCCCGCACTCGGCCCCACACCCGGCCCCCACACCCACGCCGGTGCCGGGTTTCCAGCGTCGCCCGGGGCTTGTGCCGCCACCCGGAGTGCTCAGTGCACCCGCGCCTCACACCCTCGGCTGGGCGCTCGTCGCCAGGGCTCCGCACAGGGACGTCGCGCCGCCCGTTGCGTAGGGGTCCGTGCCGGCCGGGCCGCCCGCTTTCGCGGTCTGGCCGGCCAGCAGGGGGCGCAGGTGGTTCGTGGAGTCCTCGGCGCAGGACAGCGGGCCGGCCTGGACGTAGGACACGATCAGCTGGACCTGGTGGGTGCGCAGGTCGTCGCGGTCGAAGCGGAAGTGCAGCTCGCGGCGGACGGTGAAGAGGGAGGCCGGGGTCGTGGCGGCGGCGCCGGTGGGCCGTAGCGCGTACACGAAGGTGTGGTCGGCGGTGACCTCGAGGGTCGAGGAGTCGGTCTCGGCGGCCTGCAGCGTGCCCTGGACGCGGATGCTGTTGTCGGCCAGCTGGGCCTGGGCGGGATCGAAGCGGACCAGCCAGCCGGTCGGCGCGTGCCTGCCGTCGGCGGTCGGGTGGCTGAAGCTCTCGTCGAATTGGTCGAGCTGGTCGGCGTCGACCAGGGCGCGCACGGGCCGCACCTGCTGCCCGGTGAGCACCTCCGGGTAGAGGGAGGAGTGCACGATGTAGTCCTTGGCCGTGGTCAGGGCGGTGACGACCTGGCTGTCGGAGAAGTGCGTGGTGCGCCGCGAGGCGGGCAGCGGAATGCCGTCGGCGCCGATGCGGAACTGCGCGGCGGGACTGCGCGCGAACAGGGACTCGGGGTCGGCCGCCCCGGGCACGACGCCCTGCGGGGAGAGCGGGATGACGGTCATCCGCAGGGGCTCGACGGGCCCGCGCGCCGTCGGGCTCCGGTAGGGGTTGCGTACGCCCATGTAGACGGCGGTGCCGAAGGCGATGGCGATCAGCAGGACCAGCATCAGCGCCTGCCGGGACAGGCCCCGCCGCAGGGGCGGGCGGCGGCGGACGGCGGGCGCGTGGTCGGCCATGCGCTCCTGTGCGGAGTACTCCTGGAGGCGGGCAGCGCGGACGAACGATTCGTCGAAGACGACGGATCGGTACTCGTCCTCTCCACCTCCGGGAGTGCCCTCGGGTGTCCCCTCCGGTGGGTCTCCAGGCCCGGCCATACTTTCAGAGTAGGTCGCGGGGACCTCAGGTAAACGCCCTGCTGTACGCCAAGTTCTGACAGGTTCTCACCAGCTTCGGTCCCGTACACAATGCCGTCGCACGGCCCTGCGTCGCACATACGTTCAGGGCGTGCGCGGTACCGCTGAGACGGGTGGCTGGGAGTAGTCGGCGGACGCCGACGGAGGTGGCACGCTCCCCTGCTCCAGACCGGTCGTCGCGGGCGGCGGCACCTGGTCGCGGCTGCCCGAGGACGCGCCCCGGTAGACCGCCGCGAAGGCCAGCGCGACCATGCCGACACCCATGACCACGGCGAGCATCCAGGCCACGGGACGATGCCAGCGGACCTGCCTGCCGTAGGTCCCGGGGGCGCCGTAGCGGCCTTCGAGGAGGTCGGCGCCGTCCAGGTCGTCGAGGTCCGGATCATGGCCGAAATCGCCGGGTCCGTCGGAGCCGTAGGCGTCGTCGTAGCGGTCGCCGCGGGCGCGGGCCCTGCGGGCCTCGGCCTCGGAGGCCTCGGCTCTCGCCTCCGCGGCGGCCAGGAGGCGCTCGACGGCGGTCGGCTCGTGCACCACGGCCGCCTGTACGAAGGCCTCGTCGAAGACCACGGAGGCGAACTCTTCGTCCGATACCCCGCGGTCGTGGTCGTCGTCGGGCTCCCAGCCGTCAGGGAACGGCATGCCCCCCACGTCCTCCGGCACGAATCCAGAGTAGACCTGGGGGGTCAATTTGGGCAGACGGTATGGAAATTCATCCGCCGGATGAGACGCCTGTCACGACAGCGGTCGACACACGCGCACGGCCGACCGAGCAGTCGATCAGTCGATCAGCGATGAAGGATCAGCGCCGTACGTGGCCGTCGCCCGTGACGATGTACTTGGTGCTGGTCAGCTCCGGCAGGCCCATCGGGCCCCGGGCGTGCAGCTTCTGGGTGGAGATGCCGATCTCCGCGCCGAAGCCGAACTGGCCGCCGTCCGTGAAGCGGGTGGAGGCGTTCACGGCCACCGTGGTGGAGTCGACCAACTGGGTGAAGCGGCGGGCGGCCTGCTGCGAGGTGGTGACGATCGCCTCGGTGTGACCGGAGGTCCACAGCCGGATGTGCTCGACGGCCTTGTCCAGCGAGTCGACGACGGCGGCGGCGATGTCGTAGGAGAGGTACTCGGTCTCCCAGTCCTCGGGCGTGGCCTCGACCACGGTCGCCTTGGAATCCTTGGCGTAGGCGAGCACGCGCTCGTCGGCGTGCACGGTCACGCCCGCCTCCGCGAGGGCGTCGAGGGCGCGGGGCAGGAACTCGGGGGCGATGTCCTGGTGGACCAGGAGGGTCTCGGCGGCGTTGCAGACACTCGGCCGCTGCGCCTTGGAGTTGATCAGGATGTCGATCGCCATGTCGAGGTCGGCGTGGGCATCGACGTACACATGGCAGTTGCCGGTGCCGGTCTCGATGACCGGGACGGTGGACTCCGTGACGACGGTCCGGATGAGCGAGGCGCCACCGCGCGGGATGAGGACGTCGACCAGTCCGCGGGAGCGCATCAGCTCGCGCACGCTGTCGCGGCCCTCGCCGGGCACCAGCTGTACGGCGTCGGCGGGCAGCCCCGCGCCGCCGACGGCGTCGCGGATCACCCGGACGAGGGCGGTGTTCGACTCGTAGGCGGAGGACGAGCCGCGCAGCAGGACCGCGTTGCCGGACTTCAGGCAGAGGGCGGCCGCGTCCACGGTGACGTTCGGGCGGGCCTCGTAGATGATGCCGACGACGCCGAGCGGGACGCGGACCTGGCGCAGGTCGATGCCGTTGGGCAGGGTGGAACCGCGGACGACCTCGCCGACCGGGTCGGGCAGCGCGACGACGTCCCGGACGTCGGAGGCGATGGCCCGCACCCGCTCCGGGGTGAGGGTCAGCCGGTCGACGATCCCCTCGCTGGTACCGGCCTCGCGGGCCTTGGCGATGTCCTTGGCGTTGGCCTCGACGATCTCACTCGTGCGGACCTCCAGCGCGTCCGCGATGGCGAGGAGCGCGTCGTCCTTGGCGGCCCGGGGCAGCGGCGCGAGGTCGGCGGCGGCCGCCTTGGCGCGGTAGGCGGCGCGGGTGACCGGGGACATGGAGTCGTACGGCGAAAGCGTGGTCATACGGGAAGGGTAGTGCGCCTCGCGGGCCCGTCCACCCTTCGTTCCACCCCCCGAGACGCCCCCGAGACACTCCCGAGGCGGACCCGAGATGCCCCTGAGACGGTCCCGAGCCCCGTCCCGCGACACGGTGACGAAAAGTGTCAATAGGGGTGAACCCCGACAGGGGGCGCCAGTGCCGGGCCGTAGCCCTCCGCGATGCGCTGATGGTAGGTCTGGCGGTCGATGACCTCCAGGCCGACGATCTCCCAGGGCGGCAACCCTGCGGTCTGGCGGTGCTCGCCCCACAGGCGCAGGGCGACGGCGGCCGCGTCATGCAGGTCGCGGGCCTCCTCCCAGTACCGGATCTCGGCGTGGTCGCCCGCGTATCTGCTGGTCAGGAGGAAGGGATGGTCGTGGGCGAGCTGTTCGAGAGCGCGCCGGACCTCGTTCGGCGGTGCCTCCTCGCCGGAGACGCTCAGGGTGACGTGCCACAGCCGGGCGACCTCCACGGGCTGCTGCCCGCCCTTCGCGTCGGCCGCCTCCTGGGCCCGGTACCGCTCACCGGCCGCCACGCTGGTCAGGGCACGCTCCTCGCCGGGCGCACGCGACGCCGACGAACCCGCCGCGCGTGACGACGCCGGCCCGGCCGTACGCGACGCCGACGAGCCCGCCGTCCCCGCTGCCGTACGCGAGGACGCCGACGACGTCGAACCGGTCCCGCCGGTACTCCCACGGGCCGCTGCCACCCCAGGGCGCACTCGTCTCACGACGGCCTCCTTTACGCAGCGCTCGTGCGGAATGTGTCCCGCGGTCGTCCCGCCGGACTCCCGCAGCCTGTCCCTGAGACAAAGTTGAGCAGGCCGCACGGCTCCGTGGGGCGGTTTCACGGAACGTCCCCCACCGGTACGGACCGTTCGAGCGCGTTTACGGGTGCAGGATCACCAGGTCGTCCCGGTGGACGACCTCGCGCTCGTACTCCGCGCCCAGCTCCCGCGCCAGATCCCGGGTCGACCGCCCGAGCAGCTGCGGAATCTCCTTGGCGTCGAAGTTGACGAGGCCACGAGCCACCGCGCGGCCCCGGGTGTCACGCAGTTCGACGGGGTCGCCCGCGCTGAACTCGCCCTCGACAGCGGCGATCCCGGCCGGCAGCAGCGAGGTGCGCCGCTCGACGATCGCCCGCACGGCCCCGTCGTCCAGGGTCAGCGACCCCTGCGGGGTGGACGCGTGCTGGAGCCACAGCAGCCGGTCGGCGGAGCGTTTGCCGGTGGAATGGAAGTAGGTGCCGGTGTCCCCGCCGGTGAAGGCGTCGGCCGCATGGACGGCGCTGGTGAGGACCACGGGGATGCCCGCGGCGGCCGCGATCCGGGCGGCCTCGACCTTGGTGACCATGCCGCCGGTGCCGACGCCCGCCTTGCCCGCGCTGCCGATCTCGACGTGCGCGAGATCCGCGGGGCCCCGTACCTCGGCGATCCGCGAGGTGCCCGGCTTGCTGGGGTCGCCGTCGTAGACGCCGTCGACGTCCGACAACAGGACCAGCAGGTCGGCGTGGACGAGGTGGGCGACGAGGGCGGCGAGCCGGTCGTTGTCGCCGAAGCGGATCTCGTCGGTGGCCACGGTATCGTTCTCGTTCACGATCGGGAACGCACCCATCGCGAGCAGCTTGTCCAGGGTGCGGGAGGCGTTGCGGTGGTGAGCACGCCGGCTCATGTCGTCGCTGGTCAGCAGCACCTGGCCGACACGGACGCCGTAGCGGGCGAAGGAGGCGGTGTAGCGGGCCACGAGCAGGCCCTGGCCGACGCTCGCGGCGGCCTGCTGGCGGGCCAGGTCCTTGGGGCGGCGGCGCAGACCCAGCGGGGCGAGGCCGGCGGCGATGGCACCGGAGGAGACGAGGACGATCTCCTTCTCTCCCCCGCTGCGGCTCTTGGCGAGGACATCGACGAGCGCGTCGACCCGGTCGGCGTCGAGCCCGCCGGAGGCGGTGGTCAGCGACGAGGAGCCGACCTTGACGACGATCCTGCGGGCCTCGCCCACGGCCTGCCTTGCCCCTGCCACCTTGTTCTTCGCCCCTTGCATAGGTCCACGGCTGCCCGCCTGGCAATCTACGCGAACGGGGGCGGAGGCCGCGCGGGGGTTTCACTTCGCGGACAGTGGTCGCGTCGTAACCGTTCGCTCACGCTTTGCGTACGGCAAAAAGGTCGTACCGGTTCCACAGAAAGAATGAAGAGAACACGAATTTATTTTGAAGTTTGTGTCACCTACAGTTCGCCCTGTGAAGCGCATACTCCTCCGATCGGGGAAGAGCCCCTTCGACGTCGTCCCCGTCGAGGAAGCCCTCCACCGCGACGTGATGGCCACCAACACCGGCAACCTGATCTTCAGTGACGCCGCACACAAGATCCTCACCCTGCCGGACACCGAGGTCTTCTCGAACGGCGTGCGGACCGATGTGAAGGCGGCGGCGCGGATCAACGAGGAGTACGACGCCTTCGTGGTGCCCCTCGCCAACGCCTTCCGGCCGAACTTCGAACAGTCCCTCCAGCGGCTGACCACGCTCATCGGGAAGCTGCGGATCCCGGTCGTGGTGATGGGCGTCGGCGCGCAGACCGGCGTGACCTACGACCCGGCGCGGCTGAAGCCCATGGAGCCCACCGTGCGCGCCTTCTGCTCGGCGGTGCTGGAGCACAGCGCCTCCATCGGCGTACGGGGCGAGTTCACCGAGAAGTACCTCAACGACATGGGCTTCCGGGATGTCGAGGTCATCGGCTGCCCCTCGATGTTCATGTGGGGCGACCAGCTGCCCGTGGAGAAGAAGACGACGGAGCTGACGGCTCAGTCGCGGATCAGCGTCAACGGCTCGCACACCGCGATGCGTGGCGGCGGTCTGCACAAGGTCGTCGACCGCGCCCACGAGCGCTACCCGAACCTGCTCTACATAGGCCAGAACCTCACCGACGCCAGGCAGCTGCACTGGCGGGACGTCGACTCCGCGGCCGGCCGGATCACCGAGATGCCGACCCACCCCGACCACCCGATGTACCGGGAGGACAAGGCGCGGGTCTACATCGACCCGGTCACCTGGATCGACGACCTGCGGGACTTCGACTACTCGTTCGGCTCGCGCATCCACGGCAGCATCGCCGCGCTCCTGGCGGGTACGCCCGCGACCGTGCTGGCCTTCGACTCACGCACGCTGGAGCTGTGCCGCTATTTCGAGATCCCGCACCGGCTGCTGAGCGAGGTGCCCGCGGACCTCGACCCGGCCGACCTGTACGAGGAGTCCGACTTCTCCGCCCTCACCGGCAACCACAAGGAGCGCTTCGACCGGTTCACCGCGTTCCTGGACAGGAACGGGCTGCGGAACACCTTCACCCACGGCGACGGCGGTGAGGCCTTCGAGAAGAAGCTGCGCTCGCTGTCCTTCCCGGCGGGCGTCCGGCCCTGGAACAACGCGGACCCCGCCTCCCTCACGAGCCGCTTCGGCTGGCTGCAACAGCGCATCGTCGAGCTGGACACCCACAACGCGCAGCTGAAGCACGAACTGTCGAAGACCCGGACCGGTGGGAAGGCCACCGCGGTCATCCCGGCGCCGTCGATCTACCGTCGCGCCAGGCGCGCGGTGGGCGGTCCCCTGCGCCGCGCCCTGAAGCCGAGCAAGTAGACCGCCCGGCCCATCGGCAACGCGCCTGGCCAGGCGGGACCGGGCCAGGCGGGACCAGGCGGGACCAGCCACCCCGCCGGTCCACCTCACACCGCCGCGGTGCCCCCGGGCCTCATCGTCCGTCGGCGGAGTCTGCGGAGCCTTCGGCGGACCTTGCGGGTGAAGCCTCGTAGGAAGGTTTCGGTGGGGTCCTTGCGCCAGCCGGGGTAGGCCTTGGCCTCGCGGGGTTCGGCGAGGTAGACGCGGTCGGGGATGCCCGCCTGCCCGGAGCCGTAGTGCGGGTAGGCGAGGTAGAGCTGGGTGTTGCGCTTCTTCAGGACGGGGGTCGGCTCGGTCTTGGCCTGGATGAACTCCAGGACGTCCACGAGGAGGTCGGGGCGCTGCCGGGCGACCAGCTCCAGACGCAGCCGCTCGTGGACGTTGAGGCGTTGCGCCACGCCCTCGTTCCAGTAGGCGTCCATGAGCGGCTTGGCCAGCTCCAGCTTGGTGCGCCGGATCTCCTCGTCGTTCCTGAGAAAGACGGGCCCGAACTGCGGCAGCACGGTGACCAGGAACGGGCGGACCATGAGCACGTCACGCTTGGCGCCGGGCGGGAGCAGTCGTTCCAGCAGACCCATCAGGGCGCGCGCGGAGTCGAAGCGCAGCGTGTAGCTGCCGCTCTTCGTCACATGCTTGCCGTCGGTCCGGCCCACCAGGTAGTAGCAGGTGTAGTCGGCGACCACGGAGACGCCGTCGGCCCGCAGATAGGCCTCCATGGTGAACAGCGCGTCCTCGCCGGTCCACAGGGACTCGTCGAAACGCATGTCGTGCCGGGTCAGCAGCTCGCGGCGGAACAGCTTCTGCGCGCTCAGCGTGAACTTGATGTTGGAGGAGAACACGTCCGTACGCCCGACGTTCTTGCCGAACATCGACTTGGGCGCGTTGCGGTTGACGCCTTCGATCCTGCCGAGGACGACGTCCGTGCCGTTGGCGTCGGCCATGGCGACCATGCGCTCCAGGGCCTCGGCGCCGAGCCGGTCGTCCGCGTCGAGGAAGAAGACGTAGCGCCCGGTGGCCTTGGAGAGGCCGACGTTGCGCGGGCCGCTCGGGCCGCCGGAGTTCTCCTGGCGGATCACCGTGACGTCCATGGGAGCGCGGGCGGCGAACTCCTCCAGATAGTCCCCGGTGCCGTCCCGGGAGCCGTCGTCGACGGCTATGACCTCGATGCGTGCCGGGTCCAGCGTCTGTGCCTCGACCGATGCCAGGCATTCGACCAGGTACGGCATCGCTTCGTACGCCCCGATGACCACCGTGACGTCAGGCTGCGCAACGGTCACTGTTCCCTCTCACCACGCAACGGTCCCCCTCATGAATGCTCTGGACATCCGATAGACGACGGATGAACAGAGAGGGTTGCCTCGGCTTCCCTACGTGTTCCACATCACAGCATGCACGAAAGGCTGGGCCCCCGGAGAGGATTCTCCGGGGGCCCAGCCTTGGGAAACACGTCCGTCAAGCGGCCGTTACACCCTTGGTCAGTTCCGCCTCGTCGTCCGGCGGGCCGTCCACCGGGCCGACCTCCGCGGCACCGTGGGACTCCTGGCCGACATTGCGTGCCTCGGCCTTCAGCGCGAGGTCGGTGATCGCGGTGTCGAACCGTTCGAGGGACGTGGGCTCGTCGGGCCCGAGCAGGTACTCCTTGAGCTCCTTGCGGTCCTTGGCCAACGGATCGGCGTCCGGGTCGCGCACCGCGTCCAGCAGCTGGTCCAGTTCGGCGGCGCTGTTGCTGAGGAGCACGGCCGCGCGCACCGCGGTGTTCTGCCGCCTGAACTCCTCCGCGCCCAGCTCCGCGGAGTCCGTGACCGCGTACGGCTTGCCGCTCGCGATGAAGTCGGAGACCACGCTGGAGATGTCGGAGACCATCGCCTCGGAGGCGTTGAAGCAGTCGTACAGCCGGGGTCCGGCGCCGGTGATCACCCGGTGCTCGAAGGAGGGGAACGAGCGCCAGTAGGTCTCGTTCCACTCGGCGCGCAGCCGGGCGGCCTCCTCGTGCTTGCGGACGTCGACGATCCCGTCGCGGCTCGTCACGGCCTCGTCGGCCCGCTCGTCGAAGGCCAGCGAGAGGCCGTCCAGGCGGGCCTTGAGACGGGTCAGCTCGGCCTTGGCCTTCGCCTGGGCCGCCGGGTCCGCGGTGAAGCGGGGGTCGGCCGCGCGCTGGGCGGCGGCCTTCTTGATCAGGGCGATGACCCGCCGGTGCGCGGCGCCCGCCTTCGCGCTGCGGTTGCCGGTGAAGGGGTGCGGCTTGTACAGGACACGGACCGGGGGCTCGGCCGCGACCAGCTTCTTGACGATGTTCTCGCCGGCCAGGATGAGCGAGGTGTTGCCCGGGTTGTCGTCCCAGCCCTCCCAGGTGGGCGCGTACAGGACCGTGGGGATCCTGTCCTGCGGCGGGGCGTCCTGCGCGGCCTTGATCGGTGCCAGCTGAGGGCGGCCGACCTCGACGATGTCCTCGTCGCGGATGCCGACGTCGGCGATGGCGTACCGGTCGCGGCCCGCGCGGCCGGCGGTCCACACCTCGTCGTAGACCTTGCTGAACGGGTTGACGCTGGCGGCCTTGTCGCTGTCGCCGTGGCCGATGAAGACGTGCTTCATGGTCGGCACGCGCAGCAGGTGGATGTTCTTGCCGACGTTCGCGCAGTACAACGCGACCCGCACCATGGACAGGTCCAGGTTCATCAGGTGCACCCCCCCGGGCACGCAGATGACCGGTACGGAGGTGGGCGCCATCTTCTCCAGGATGACGCGCTCGCGCAGCAGGATCAGGGGCCGGGCCTCCATCTGCTCCATGGTCTCCAGCCACATGTTGACCTGGTAGGCGGAGTCGTCGGAGCCGGAGAAGTACAGCACCGTCTCCGGCCGGTACTCGCGCAGCCAGGCGCTGACCGTGCCCAGTACCTTGGGCGCCTTCGGCGGGAGCCGCTTCGCCCGCAGGTGCGGCACCAGAGCGAGGACGTACACCGCGCCCAGGCCGAGCGTGACGGCGATGCCGGCGAAGCCCGGGCCCACCGAGTCGGTGAGCGCGCAGACGAGCAGGCCCACGACGGCCGCGAGGTCGAGGTGGAGCATCTTCACGGTGGCACGGCGCAGCAGCAGGCGGGGCGGGGCGTCCGGTATGCGCAGCCGGGAGGCCACGTCGACGTTCCTGGTCACGACCGGCATCTGACGGCGCTTGCCGATGAGGGTGACCAGCGCGCCGTGCGGGGCCTGGAGACCGAAGAACACCGTGAAGCACGCGATCGCCGCGTAGAAGACCGGCTCCTGGGAGAGGTCCAGTCTCGCCAGCAGCAGGATCAGCAGTAGCTCGCGGACCAGGAACCGGGTGGACAAACCTGCCCGCACCTTGGACAGGAGGCCGATGAGGCGACTGCCCTTGCGGTGGAGGTAGAGGTCCGCCAGGTAGGTCACGGCGGCCGCGACGGCGAAGGCGGGGGCGCTCGGGACGAGCGCGGCCGCCATGAGGCCGGGGTAGCCCAGCATCATGAGGACCGCCGCGGCCAGCTCGGCCGCGGAGCCCACCCGGGCTACGCGAATAGCGGTGGATATCACGGAGAAACCTGCTCTGGGAGGGGGCCGGTCATAGGTGCTAAAAGTCCGGAAAATCCTTTGTGAAGGTTTCGGGAGTTTTACGGGTTCAGGCCTCTGTGAATTCTCCGTAAACAGGGAGCGACAGAGGCCTGAAAAATCGATGGCTATTTGGGCTTGATTATGCCACGCCGTCCTGTCGGTCGAGGACGCCGGCCAGGGCCTGCTCGAAGCCGGAGGCCTTGCCGGCCGCCGCCGTCGGGTCCTGCTGACGAACGTCGATGACATGGCCGGTGAGTTCGGAAAGCAGCACGTCGAGTGAGGTGCGGGCGACCGCCTCGGAGGAGAGCAGGCTGCCCGCGGGCTCCTGGCCGAAGGCCTTGGTGCGCATGGGCGTCGCCGTCCGCTCCGGGTTGACGCAGTTCACCCGGATGCCGTCACCGGCCCACTCGTCGGACAGGGCCTGGGTGAGGTTCACCATGGCGGCCTTGGTCGAGGAGTAGAGGCTGTACTCCGCGCGGCCGCGGGTGTAGCTGCTGGAGGTGTACAGCAGCAACTGGCCCTTCGTCTCGGCGAGGTACTTGTAAGCCGAACGTGCGATCTGTACCGGTGCCAGGTAGTTGACCTTCAGCGCTTCCTCGATGGTCGCATTGTCGGTCTCGGCCAGCTTGCCGATGCGGAGCACGCCCGCGGTGTTGACGACGTAGTCGATGCGCCCGGTCTCGCTGTACGCCTTGGACAGGGCGTCGTCGACCTCCTCAGGGTTCTCCACGTGCGTGCCGGTGGTGGAGCGGCCCAGGGCGTAGACCGTGGCGCCGTAGGACCCGGCGAGTTCGGCGATGTCCTTGCCGATGCCGTACGAACCGCCGAAGACGACCACCGTCTTGCCGGTGAGCAGCTCGCGGTAGACCTCCTCGCCGTACGGCTCGGGCGTGGCGGTGGAGGCCAGCTGGAAGAGCTTGTCGGCGATGAAGACGTCGACGGGCTGGGTCACCTTCATGTTGTACTCGTCGCCCGCCACGACGTGGATCGGCACGTCCGGCAGGTAACGCAGGACGACCGTGCAGTCGTCCGTGGCCTGGAAGTTGGGGTCGCCCGCCGCCACCTCGTAGGCCCGGCGGATGGTGGACAGCTTGAACGCCTGCGGGGTCTGGCCGCGGCGCAGCCGGGAGCGGTCCGGGATCTCCGTGATGAACTCCCCGTCCTCACCGTGCGTGCGCGTGACGATGATGGTGTCCGCGGACGGGATGGCGACGTCGACCGCCTGGTAACGCTCCAGCGCCACCACGCAGTCGTCGATGACGCGCTGCGAGAGCAGGGGGCGTACGGCGTCGTGGAAGAGGACGTTGAGGTCCTCGCCGTCGGCCAGCCCCTCGCCCAGCGCGGCGATGGCGCGCTCGGTGGTCTCGTTCCGCGTCGAGCCGCCCTCGATGATCGCCCGGACCTTCTTGAGCCCGGCCTTGGACACGATCTTCTCGACGTCGGGCACATAGCCCGGCGCCATGAGCACGATGATGTCGTCGACCGAGTCGGCCTTCTCGAAGGTGGTCAGGGTGTGTTCGATGACTGCCTTGCCGGCGATCTTCAGCAGCTGCTTGGGGATCGACAGACCCACCCGCTGGCCGGTGCCACCGGCCAGGATCACTGCGGTGGTACGGGGCTTGGCTATGCGCTGGGACACAGAGGACCTACCTTGGGACGACAGGGACGGAGAAAGCGTCCCACTTTCGGTTACCGCGATGCAAGGTGAGCGCCGTTCGCTGCAAATGTGCTCGCAACCTGCCATTCACCTTCCGCTGCTGGTGATTGCTAAGACATCGACGCGGCTTCCCGCGGATGCGCCCTGGAAATCCTGTGAGTAACTCCACAGGACGTCACCCATTGCCGAGAGTGACGAGAATGACGGCAGTGACGAGGCTGACTCTAACGTCTGTCGACGGGTGTCAGTGCCGCCGCAGCCGTTTGAGGCACCGGTGTCCCAGTACCCGCACCAGCTCCTTCGACGAAGTCTGGTGCACGGTGCGCGCCACACCCCTGCCGGGTGCGGCGGCCACCGCCGCGAGCGCCCCGTACAGGGCCTGAGCGGCCACCTCGGGCGCGATCCGGGCCTCTTCGAACCCCTGAGCCTCCCCCGTCCCCCGCCCGGCGGGCCCGGTCGTGGCGGACAGCAGGGCCGGGTCGCCGATCACTCGCACCCCGGTCCGTGCGATGCGGCCGGCCATCTCGGCACCGATCCGGGCGGCCGCCTCGACCGCCCAGTCCGGTGTGGAGATCTTCACATCCCGTGAAGTGGGGCTACACGTGTTCTTCATATGCATGACAGCGCCGTTGCGAACCAGCCTGGAATAGAGCTCGTCGGGCAGGTCATTACCGCGGAATTCCTTGTTGAGGGTCCGCAGCATTTCGGTCTCGGCGAGGGTGAGAGAACGATTCGCCGTGTCGGGAACGGGCTGCAGGAGATTCGCGGGCAGTCCGAGCAGCGCCTCGAAGGTGCGCATCAGCCCGCCCCGGTCCCGGTCGTCGACCACGACGACGGTGACCCGCTCCGCGCCGACCGCCCGCACCCACCGCTCCACCAGCCGGTCATGCCGGTGCCGGCGCCAGAAACTGGGGTTGGGCTTCTCGTACGGGGCCTTGCGGAGCATGTGCTCCAGCCACTCCTCGTAGCCCATGCGCAGACCGTTCTGGACGTACTGCTGCCACTGCGAGGGCATGATCCTCACCAGCGGGCGCAGGGTGACGAGAACGTGCACCCGCTCCCGGCCGGGCTCCCCGCCGATCTGCTGGACGATCCGCTCGACGGTCGCGTCGTCCGGGGCGTCGGCGAAGAACTCGCTGCTGATCACGGAGGTGCTGCGGCCGGTGGCGTTCACCTGGTCCACGAGCTGCGTCCAGTGCCGCTCGGCGGGCGTGGAGTCGCCGATCATCCCGGTCCCGGAGCAGGCCGCCAGCACGGCCTGCATGGGGTGTCTGCTGTGCGCCGGGAAGGCGACGCCGTACGACGGGAGCTCCTCCTTCGCCGCGAAGAGGGCGCCCTGGATCGCGGTGGTCCCGGTCTTGTGCGGGCCGATGTGCAGCAGGCGGGTGCCGGCGGGCAGTGGGGCGGGCGCCGCGGGGGCACGTTCTGCGGGGGCCTGGGCGTCGTTGCTCGTACAGTCCGTCTCCATGGTCAAGGGACGGTAAGAGAGGTTCCTTAGGGGACGCTGAGAGCAACCTGGGGCGTCGATGAGTCCCGGGCTCCTCTCTTACCGTCTCTTTGACAACTGGGTGCTTCCACACCGGGGCCTTCACGCCCGCCGGACGCCGGGCCTGCCGTCAGTCACCCGCAGGTTCGCGAGCGTGCGGGCGGTCGCCTTCGGCCTGAGGACGGTGTCGACCACCCGGACCTGCGCGTCGACGGCGTCGGCGCGGATGTCGAAGAGGTGGTAGCCGCGGTGGGCGTCGATCAGCTTCCAGTGCGGGTGTCGGCCTGCAGCGGGTCCCACTGGGCGTGGAAGGCGGCCTGGTCCTGGTCGCCGGCGCTGGAGATGGACGTGCCGACGAACTCGGCGCCGACGACCGCGGAGCCCGGGTCGGCGAAGTCCTTCTTCAGGTCGCTGATCATGGTGAGGTGCCGGTCGCCGCTGAGCACGACGGGGTTGCGGACGCCCGCCAACTCCCCCAGGAGGGCGCCTCGTTCGACCTGGTAGCCGTCCCAGGCGTCGTAGAACCACTTCTTGCCCGGGCCGGCCAGCAGGTCGGTCTCGGCCAGCATGATCTGTGAGGCGACGAGGTTCCAGCGGGCGCCGGAGCCGTGCAGCGAGTCGAGCAGCCACTGCTTCTGCTCGGCGCCGAGCATGGTGAGCGCGGGGTTCTGGGCGCCCGCCTGGCTGGTGGCCTGGTCGCTGCGGTACTGCCGGGTGTCCAGGACGTTGAGCCGGGCCAGGCGACCGAACTGGAAGCGGCGGTACATGCGGATGTGCGGTCCGTTCGGGATCGCGGTCGCCCGGACCGGCATGTGCTCGTAGTACGCCTGGTAGGCCGCGGTCAGCCGGGCCACGAAGGCGGCGTGCGTCTGCCGGTCGGGGTCCTGCGGGATCTCCCCGGCGAAGTCGTTGTCGACCTCGTGGTCGTCGAAGGTGACCACCCAGGGCGCGTGGGCGTGCATCCGCTGGAGGTCGGGGTCGCTGCGGTACTGGGCGTACCGGTTGCGGTACTGGACCAGGCTGTACGGCTCCCCGCTCCCCTCGTGCCGCCGCACGGCCGTCGACGAGGGGGCCGACTCGTAGATGTAGTCGCCGACGAAGAGGACGACGTCCGGGTCCTGCGCCAGCATGTCGGCGTACGGCGTGAAGTAGCCGTGCTGCCAGTTCTGGCAGGAGGCGAGCGCGAGGCGCAACGGGCCGCCGGAGCCGAGGAACCCGGGCGCGGTCCGGGTACGGCCCACCGGCGAGAGCTGCCCGCCGGCCCGGAAGCGGTACCAGTAGACCCGTCCCGGACGCAGCCCTCGTACATCCACGTGAACGCTGTGCCCGTACGCGGGCTGGGCGTCTGCGGTGCCCCGGCGCACCGACGTGGCGAAGCGCGGGTCGGGCGAGATCTCCCACTGCACCTGGACGGTCCGGTCGGGCATGCCGCCGCCGTGCAGCGGGTCCGGGGCCAGCCGGGTCCAGATCACGATGCCGTCGGGCAGGGGGTCCCCGGAGGCGACACCGAGGCTGAACACCCCGTCGGGCAGCGGCGCCTCGGCCGCGCGGGCGGTGGCGGGCAGCCACAGTTGGGCGGAGGCGGCGGCGCCGATCACGGCGGCACCGGCGGTCAGGAAACGGCGACGGTCGGCTGCCACCCGTGAACTCCCTTGTCTCGCTGGCCTCTTGGACACAACGAGGCTGTCATGCGGCCCGGGTCAGCCTGCTGAACTCAGGAATTCGCGTGCATGACAAGTGGGGAGACAAAGAGGGACCCGTTGCGGGGTTCGCCGCAACGGGTCCGCAAGCTCTGGACGATACAGGACTAGAAGGGCTCGAAGCCCTCGAACTCCTGGGCCGCCTCGTCGCGTTCGGCCTGCTTGTCCCGGCGGCGCTGGGTCGCGGGACGCGGCTCCTCGAAGCGGTGGTCCTCGCCTCGGCGGCCGAGCATCTCGGCGCCGGCCGTCACGGACGGCTCCCAGTCGAAGACGACCGCGTTGTCCTCGGGGCCGATGGCCACGCCGTCGCCGCCCCGGGCGCCCGCCTTCATCAAGGCGTCCTCGACACCGAGGCGGTTGAGCCGGTCGGCGAGGTAGCCGACGGCCTCGTCGTTGTTGAAGTCGGTCTGCCGCACCCAGCGTTCGGGCTTCTCGCCCCGGACGCGGAACAGGCCGTCCTCCTCCAGGGAGACGGTGAAGCCGGTGTCGTCGACCGCCTTCGGACGGATGACGATCCGGGTCGCCTCCTCCTTCGGCTTGGCCGCGCGCGCCGCGCCCACCATCTCGGCGATGGCGAAGGAGAGCTCCTTCAGACCCATGTGGGCGACCGCGGACACCTCGAAGACCCGGTAACCGCGCGCCTCCAGCTCCGGGCGGACCATCTCGGCGAGGTCCTTGCCGTCCGGCACGTCGATCTTGTTCAGGACCACGAGCCGCGGCCGGTTGCCGAGGCCGCCGTACTGCTTGAGCTCCTCCTCGATGATGTCGAGGTCGGAGAGCGGGTCGCGCTCGGACTCCAGGGTCGCCGTGTCCAGCACGTGCACGAGGACGCTGCACCGCTCGACGTGGCGCAGGAACTCCAGGCCCAGGCCCTTGCCCTGGCTGGCGCCCGGGATCAGGCCCGGCACGTCGGCGATCGTGTAGACCGTGGAACCGGCCGTCACCACGCCCAGGTTCGGGACGAGCGTCGTGAACGGGTAGTCCGCGATCTTCGGCTTGGCGGCGGACAGGACGGAGATCAGCGACGACTTGCCCGCGCTCGGGTAGCCGACGAGGGCCACGTCCGCGACCGTCTTCAGCTCCAGGACGATGTCGTGGAAGTCGCCGGGCTCGCCGAGCAGCGCGAAGCCGGGCGCCTTGCGGCGGGCCGAGGCCAGCGCGGCGTTGCCGAGACCGCCGCGACCGCCCTGGGCGGCGACGTACGAGGTGCCGTGGCCGACCAGGTCCGCCAGCACATTGCCGGCCTTGTCCTGGATCACCGTGCCGTCCGGGACCGGCAGGATCAGGTCCTGACCGTCCTTGCCGGAGCGGTTGCCGCCCTCGCCGGGCTTGCCGTTGGTGGCGCTGCGGTGGGGCTTGTGGTGGTAGTCGAGGAGCGTGGTGATCGACTGGTCGACGACCAGGATCACATCGCCGCCGCGGCCGCCGTTGCCCCCGTCGGGGCCGCCGAGCGGCTTGAACTTCTCACGGTGGACGGAGGCACAGCCGTGGCCTCCGTTACCCGCGGCGACATGCAGTTCGACGCGGTCCACGAAGGTGGTCATGGTGGGTGCCTCCAGCACTACGAAAGTCAAGGTCGAGCTATTGCTCTGTCTACTGCTCTAACACGCGAAAGGCGGACCCGCCTTCCCACAAGGGAAGTGAGGTCCGCCTCGCGAAACGTTCGGTCGAGCCGTGAATCAGGTACTGACTCAGGCAACCGGGACGATGTTCACGACCTTGCGGCCACGGTGGGTGCCGAACTGCACCGAACCGGCCTGCAGGGCGAACAGCGTGTCGTCGCCGCCACGGCCGACGCCCGCGCCGGGGTGGAAGTGCGTGCCGCGCTGGCGGACCAGGATCTCACCCGCGTTGACGACCTGACCGCCGAAGCGCTTCACGCCGAGCCGCTGGGCATTGGAGTCGCGACCGTTCCGGGTGGACGATGCGCCCTTCTTGTGTGCCATGTCTCCTCAGTCCCTTACTTCGCAGCCGCGGGGATCTCAGTGACCTTGATCGCCGTGTACTGCTGGCGGTGGCCCTGACGACGGCGGTAGCCGGTCTTGTTCTTGTAGCGAAGGATGTCGATCTTGACGCCCTTGTGGTGGTCCACGACCTCGGCCTGGACCTTGATGCCGGCCAGCACCCACGGGTCGCTGGTCACAGCGTCGCCGTCGACAACGAGCAGGGTCGAGAGCTCGACCGTGTCGCCAACCTTGGCAGTGGAAATCTTGTCAACCTCAACGATGTCGCCGACAGCAACCTTGTGCTGGCGACCACCGCTGCGCACGATGGCGTACACGCGGATCTCACTCTCTCGCTCTGGGACGGCATCCCCGCAGTCCAGCCGCCCGGGAACGAACACGGACGGCCTCTCCCGACCACCGAGGTAACCGGCACCCGGGAGGAAGAGGGTTTACGGGGATGTGGCATGTCAGCCGACACGCCGAGGGTCAAGGCTACGGGGCAGCCGTTCGGGGGTCAAACCGGGCCGGGCCCGCCGCTCACCTCTGCTCGTCTTCCGGGTTCTCGGCCTCTTCGACGGCGAACCCGGACGTGTCGAGCTCGAAGTCGAACGGTGCGGGGATGCGCACGGGCCGCCCGAAGAGCACGTTGGTCCGCGACCGATACCCCTTGGGAGAAGGATCCCAAAGAACATTGATCTCCCCGACCCGCATGTCGAGCAGCAGATACACGGGCACGACCCGCCCGTAGGTCTCCATCTTGTCGAGCCAGTCGACATCCTTGGTGGAGTCCGAGGTCAGCTCGGCGGCGAGGGAGAGGGCGGTGCCGTCTGCGTGACGGCCTTCGGCGTCGAAGGCCGACTCGTCGGCGACGTGCAGGTCGGGCCCGTATCCCCGCTCAGACCCGGGAAAGGCGAAGAGGAAGGGCACCACGTCCACGTCGTGCCCCTCCGGAGCATGCGGCTCCAGCTGAAGCCGAAGCGACTTCATGACCTTCTTGTGGCGCAGCTTCGACCACGGCGACACGACGATCTTCCCCCGGATGAGCTCGGCCTTGTAGCCGGCAGGTGTGTCCAGTCCTTCGACGATCTGGAGCAGGTCCTCGAAGGCTCCGCTCGGAGGGGTGTCTATGGCCCGGGGGCGCTCGGTCATGACGGTCACCACGATCCTCCACTGGTTACAGAGCGTGTCGCCTGAACCACGATAGCGCCGGGCTGTGACAGCCGCCCGCCCCTCGGCAACGCTCACCCGCCGACCTCGCACCACAGGAGCTTCCCGCCGCCCCCGGAGAGGCCGTCGCCGAGCGGATACCCACCCCACGTCTCGGCGTAATGACATACGAGGAAGAGCCCGCGCCCACCCTCCGCATCGGCGCCCGCCAGGGCAGGGACCCGTCGGGGTCCGGACCGCTTGTCGAAGGGGGGTGGGATGTGGGGGTTCGCATCCCAGACGCTCACGCGAAGCCGACTACGACCGAGGCCACGGAGACGGAGCGTGGCGGGGCCGGTGGAGTACCGGTAGGCGTTGGTGACGAGCTCGGTGGCCAACAGTTCGGCGGAGTCCTGGAGTTGGACCATGCCGTGTCCGGCGAGGACGGCCCGGAGGGTGACGCGAGCAATGCGGGCGCCACGAGGATCGTGGGGCAGTTGAAGCACGTACGTCCAAGTTGGGACCGCTTCGCACTCCGACGGGGATACGGTGACCACGAACGCCTCCTGTGGTGGGGGAAGTTGGTTCGCTCGACGACCTGGCCGGGCGGTGGCAGTGCCGCGCGCCTGCAATGCGGCGCGGTGCGCTTCCGGGTTATCGGCGGGGCTGGTTGAGCGGCCTGGTTCTCACCGTAGGCTGCAATCCCTGAAGGTTTTGCACCCATCAGCAAACCCTTCAGGGATTTCCCTCGTGTGGGTGACCACCACACCAGGTGTACGGAACGGAGCGAGGACATGGCACCACGAAGCGCCCCCACCGCACGCCGCCTACGCATCGGCATCGAGCTGCGCCGCCTGCGGGAACGGGCCGGCATGACCGCTGCCGAGGCCGCCCGCTCCCTGGGCACCACTCAGGCGCAGGTCAGCAACATCGAGGCCAACCGCTTCGGCATCAGCGCGGAACGCGTGCGCACGCTTGCCCACATCTACGGCTGCACGGACCAGAGCTTGGTCGACGCCCTCGCCGGCATGGCGGCGGACCGGACACGCGGCTGGTGGGAGGAGTACCGGGACACGCTGCCTCCCCGCCTCCTGGACCTCGCGGAACTGGAGCACCACGCCACCGCTGTGCGAGTCACCCAGGTCATCAACATCCCGGGCCTGCTCCAAACACCGGAGCACGCCCGCGCATTGTTCCGCGAGGCGGTTCCGTCCCTGCGCCCGCACGAGATCGAGTACCGCATCTCCCACCGCATCAAGCGCCAGGCCATCCTCTACCGCGAGCAGCCCCCGCCGTACACCGCGATCGTCCACGAGGCCGCCTTGCGGATGCAGTTCGGCGGCCGCGAGGTGGCCCGGGCCCAACTGGAACATCTGGCCGAAGCCGGCGAGCAGGCCAACATCTCCCTCCGCGTGATCCCGTTCAACGGCACGTCGTTCCCCACCACAGGCCACGCCGTGGACTACTTCCACGGTCCGGTGCCGACCCTCGACACGGTGGAGGTCGACACCGCCCACGGCAGCGAACTCGTCGACGCCGCCGGGCAACTGGAGAAGTACCGCCTCGTCCTGGACCGTATGGAGGCAGTCACCTTGAAGCCCACCGCCTCCCGCGACCTCATCCACCGCATCGCCCAAGAGACCTGAGGGACGAGACATGACCGAACAGAACTGGCAGAAGTCGACGTACAGCGAAGAGGGCTCCGCCTGCGTCTACCTCGCCACCACCCCCACCGGAACGATCCTCCTCCGCGAAAGCGACGAACCGGAGATCATCCTCGCCACCGGCCCGCGCCAACTCGGAGCCTTGATAACCACCCTGCGCGACCACTGAAGCAGCGGACGGCCCACAGGAGTCACGGAAACGCCTGATCGCGCATCAGCCGGGCGCCGTTGACGGGTCGCCCCCTTCACGCCCGCCACCTCCTGGCCCGCCACCGTCGCCTGCGGGTCCGCTGTCGCCGAGGCGACCGCCAGTTGGACGACCTCGATCTTTTACCGACCCTTGATCTCACACAAGGCGCGTATATCCGGTATCAGCACTTCTGTCAGGCCACAGTTCCACCACAGGGCCCCCTCACCCCTCGCTGAACATCCCGAGACGCGCCGATGCACCCCAACGCTCCCTCCACCTCACGTCAGTCAGGCGCCTCTCGACCGGCACATGAACCCACAAACTTCGTGCAAGACCATCGATCCACATCGCCACCGCTCAAGATCATCTGCTGACCACCGTTGATCAACATCCTCGGGGAGACCAGAGTTATGGCTGAAATGAGGCCTGGCGGAATCGGTCGGAGACACTTCATTCGGCTGGCCGGCGGGACCGCTGCGGGGGCGGCGGTCGTGGGGGGCGGCGCCGTCACCGCGATGGCCGCCGGTGCCTTCGAGCCGCCCACGCCGGCCGACCCGCTCGCCGGCACGCCGCGCTCGATCGCGCTGAGCCTGCCGTCCGGCGCGGGCGGGGAGTCCATCCCCGTGCCGCCGCTGCCGGACCCCCTCGAGGGCGGCAGCGTCAGCGCGCCGAGCTCGTCCAGGCGCATCCCGTACACATCTGGCACGCCGACCGAGCCGGGCGACCCGACGACCCTGCCGTTCGAGTTCAAGAAGGACGGCTACCAGATCGTCCCGGATCTGCCGGAGGCCCTGCGGCCGTGGCGCAACCGGCCCACGACCTGGGCGAACGCCAACCTGTCCGCGGGGACCTACCACCTCAACGCCGACGGCGTGTACATGATGTACGCGGACGACGGGAAGTCCTACGACCACCCCGTGGGCCAGATCCAGTTCGGCCTCGGCTGCCTCACCAGCTACCGCGTCGAGACCGACCCGACCCGCAAGGCCGTGTTCCTCGAGCGCGCCAGGGCCCAGGCCGACCGGCTGATCGCCAAACGCGTCGAGACCCGCGGCGCCTGGTACTTCCCGTACCCGTTCGACTTCACCCACGCCGAGCACAGCGGTGTCGTCTACAAGGCGCCCTGGTACTCCGGCATGGCCCAGGGCGAGTCGATCAGCCTCTTCGCCCAGCTCGCCGCGCTGGAGGACGGGCTCAGCGCGGACGAGCGGGCCCTGTACCGGTCGGCCGCAGACGGCGCCTTCGCCTCGCTGCTGCGCGCCGACGACACGAACCCGTGGGTGGTGAACAAGGACCAGGCGGGCTACCTGTGGATCCAGGAGTACCCGTTCAAGACGGCCGGCACGGGCGACTACACGTACAACGGCATGATCTTCGCCATGTTCGGCATCTGGGACTACTTCCGGCTGACCGGCAACAGGCTCGCCGCCCAGCTGTACGACGGCACGTGCACGACGATCGCCCGGCACTTCGCCCTGCTGCGCAACCCGCGCTGGTTCTCCTACTACTGCCAGACACACCGGATCCCGACGCACACGTATCACCACCACCACATCGCGCTGTGGCAGCAGCTGCACTGGCACACCAACAGCCCGGTCTTCGCACACCAGCTGGACATGCTGATCGAGGACGTCCCGCCGGGCGTGAAGTCCGGCTCGGTGATCACCATCGCGGCCGGCACCCACACCCTCTCCAAGCTGGACACCAACTCCGACGGCAGCTGGGCCAAGGCCAGGGCGGACAGGGTCCTCAGCTCGAAGAAGGTCGTCTTCGCCCGGGCCACCCAGGCGCCGATCGACGTGCGCCGACGCATCCAGGGCACGGGCGTCGGGTACCGGATCAGCGCCGGAGCGTACAAGGGCCACTGGGTCGCCGAGGCCTACCCGAACGTGTTCCTGCGTGGTGAGCACCTGCCCGTCACCTACCGGGTGCCGCGCACCCTCACCCTCACCGCGAACGCCTCCGTCGAGGCGATCGACTACGGCATCAACGGCGCGGCCGGCACGCTCAAGATGCTGAAGTACTCGAAGCCGCACACCCTCCAGTTCGACCGCAGGGCGGTCGTGAACGGGCGGCCGATACTGCGGATCACCTCGGAGGAGTTCGCCGGGTACTGGATTCCGGCCAACCAGGTCACCACCGACGGACACTGAGCAGGCACGGTTCCGCGGGCAGGGGCCGCCCGCGTCGTACGGGCGGCCCCTCCCCGTATGCTCGCCAGGCGTAGCCAGACACCGGAAGGCGGAGAAGTGAACTACAGGGTCCAGCCCAGCGCCCAGGTCGACGCGAGTGCCGAGATCGGCGACGGGAGCAGTGTGTGGGACCTCGCGCAGATCCGGGAGGGCGCGCGGCTCGGTGAGGGCTGCGTGGTCGGGCGTGGGGCGTACGTCGGTTCCGGTGTGCGGATGGGCGACAACTGCAAGCTGCAGAACTACGCGCTCGTCTACGAGCCGGCCGAGCTCGGTGACGGCGTCTTCATCGGCCCCGCCGTGGTCCTCACCAACGACCACAACCCGCGCTCCGTGGACCCCGAGGGCAAGCAGAAGCGCGGCGGCGACTGGGAGGCCGTCGGCGTGAAGATCGCCGACGGGGCGTCCATCGGGGCGCGCTCGGTGTGCGTCGCGCCGATCACCATCGGCCGCTGGGCGATGGTCGCCGCGGGTGCCGTCGTCACCAAGGACGTGCCTGACTTCGCACTGGTCGTGGGTGTTCCGGCCCGTCGCGTCGGATGGGTCGGGCACGCCGGTGTGCGGCTGGTCGAACGGGACGGCGAGCCGGGCGTGTGGGAGTGCCCGCAGACCGGTTCCCTGTACGAGGAGAAGGACGGGGCTCTCGTCGAGCGCGCCCTGTAGGAGCCGCCGCGACAGGCGCCCGAGTTGATCCGGTTTCCGCCCGTGTAAACGCAAGATTCACGAAATCGTTATGCGAGTGAGTCGAAGCCCGGAAGCCGGGTTCTGACCACGGCATGGACACGACTCGCTCACCGCGGGGCAACCCACCACGGACCTGGTGCGTCCAACGCTCTGCCTACCATTTCCTTGCCCGTTTCTTTTGCTCAGTCGTCTTACCCAGCAGCCCCAGTAGCCAGCAGCCGCCCCCAGAAGAAGAGTGCTCTGTGAAAGTCATCAGCATCGTCGGTGCCCGTCCTCAGTTGGTGAAGCTCGCGCCCATCGCGGCGGCCTTCGCCGAGACCGAGCACGAGCACGTCATCGTGCACACCGGGCAGCACTACGACGCCGACCTCTCCGACGTCTTCTTCTCGGGGCTCGGCATCCCCGACCCCGACGTCCACCTCGGCGTCGGCTCCGGCAGCCACGGCGTGCAGACCGGTGCCGTCCTCTCCGCGCTCGACCCGGTCCTCGAGCGTGAGCAGCCCGACTGGGTGCTCGTCTACGGCGACACCAACTCCACGATCGCCGGCGCGCTGTCCGCGGTGAAGATGCACCTGCCCGTGGCGCACCTGGAGGCGGGCCTGCGCTCCTTCAACCGGCGGATGCCGGAGGAGCACAACCGCGTCCTCACCGACCACTGCGCCGACCTGCTGCTCGCGCCCACCGAGGAGGCCGTGCGCCACCTCGCGAACGAGGGCCTCGCCGACCGCACCCGCCTGGCCGGCGACGTGATGGTCGACATCTGCCTGCGCATCCGCGACCAGGTCCGTGCCGGCGAGTTCGCCGCGCCGGAGCTGCCCGAGGGCATCGACCCGTCGAAGCCCTTCCTGCTGGCGACCCTGCACCGCCCGGACAACACCGACGACCCCGAGCGGCTCGCCGCGATCGTCGACTCGCTCGCCAAGCTGCCGGTGCCGGTGGCGCTCGCCGCCCACCCGCGGCTGGTCGCCCGCGCCGAGGAGCACGGCATCGACCTGTCCCAGGGCAACCTGCACGTCGGCCGTCCGCTGCCGTACGCGAGCCTGGTCGCCGCCGTGCTGGCCTCGGTCGGTGTGGTGACGGACTCCGGCGGTCTGCAGAAGGAGGCGTTCCTGCTGGAGCGCATCTGCACCACCATCCGCCCGGAGACGGAGTGGGTGGAAACCGTCAACACGGGTTGGAACGTCCTTGTACCCGACCCGCACACGCTGTCGCCCCAGGAGTGGGCCGAGACCGTGACCCGTGCCGTGCCGACCGACGACCCCGGCACGCCGTACGGCGACGGCCGCGCGGCGCACAACGTCGTCCGTCTCATGGAGGAATGGAAGGGGGGCAGCCGGTCCGCATGACATGAGCTGCGGAACCGGGGCCCGTCTGCGGCCGCCTGCGGGCGGTCACACACGAGCCACAGTCCGCGCATGTCAGCGTGCTAGCGTCAACCGCTATGTCATCGTCTCCCCCGTCCGGGCCGCCTGCGGAAGGCAAGCGACCGCACGTCATCTACCTCGCCATCGGCTTCCCGCCGGCCGCCAAGAGCTCCACGTACCGGATGCGCGAGACCGCCAACCAGTTCGTGAAGGTCGGCTGGGACGTCACGGTCGTCAACATCGCCCGGGAGTCCTGGGAACTCGACTCGGGCATCGACCTCTCCCTGCTGGACCAGGTCGACCCCCGCGTGAAGATCGTCGAACTGTCGCTCGCCCGCGAGGACCTAGAGACCGACATCCGCCTCTTCGACGAGGCGCGTGCCCTGGACCCCAACGGCTGGGTCGCCAAGCTCCGCCGCCGGCAGACCGAGACGTTCCCGGAGCCCAACTTCGGTGAGTGGCGCGACGACCTGGAGCAGGCCGTGCTGCGCATCCACCAGGAGCACCCGGCGGACCTGCTGCTCGCCAGCTGCGTGCCGTACGTGAACCTCGCCGCGGCCTGGAAGCTGTGGGAGGAGGCGAAGGTCCCGTACGCGGTGGACTTCCGCGACGGCTGGTCCATCGACGTCATCGACGGCGTCGAGGCCTTCGCCCGCGACTCGGCGGAAGGCCGCTGGGAGCAGAAGATCCTCGACAACGCGACGTCGCTGTGGGTCGTCAACGACCCCATCGCCGAGCACTACCGCAAGCGCTACCCCGAGTTCGCGAGCCGCGTGCACGTGGTGCGCAACGGGTACGACGCGGACAGCTCACCGGGCCGGGCCCACAACCCGGACCCCGAGGCCGGTCTGGTCTTCGGCTACCTCGGCACGGTCAACTTCACCGTCCCGCACCTGGAGACGGTGCTGAACGCCTGGCGTGCCGCCCGCGAGAAGGAGCCGCTGCTGGCGAACGCGCGCTTCGAGCTGCGCGGCCACCTCGGCAACGGCGCCACCCGCGGTGCGAACCGGCACGCCGAGGTCTTCAAGGAGGCCGAGGTCGACGGCGTCGTCTTCGGCGGTCCCGCCGCCAAGGCGGAGGTCTCCTCGATCTACGCCCGCTGGGACGCGATGGTGCTGATCCTCATCGGCGGCCGGTACGTCACCTCGGGCAAGGTGTACGAGTACATGGCGACCGGCCTTCCGATCGTGTCGGCGCACGCCGCCGAGCACGACGCCTCCAACGTGCTGAGGGGTCACCCGCTGTGGACGGGCGCCCCCGGCATCGACGAGGCGGGCCTGACCGAGTCGTTCATCAAGGCCGCCCACATGGCGGTGGAGACGACCGACGAGGAGCACGCCGAGGCGATGGCCCACGCCGACCAGTTCACTCGAGAGGCGCTGATGTCCGTCGCCGTCAAGAACCTTGTCGAGGAGCTCGCCAAGTGACCGAAGTCCTGCTCGTGGCGTACGTACGGCCGCAGTTCGGCGTTCTCGCCGACGCCGTACGCAAGTTCAGCGCCCAGGGCGCGCGCGTGCACCTGGCGGGCATGTTCGACCTGGAGGCCGAGGGCGTCTCCGAGGAACTCGCCAAGGTCGGGCTGGCCAGTACGCACCAGCTGCCGCGCACCCTCAAGCACCGCAGCCAGGCGGTACGCCGCCGGCTCGGCAAGGCCCCGCGGGGCCTGCGCAACTGGACGCAGATCAAGGGTGACTCCTGGCTGCGCTCCCACGGCCGCAAGGCCGACGTGCTCGTCGCCCTGGACGTGGCCACCGTGTACACGGTGTGGCGGCTCGCCGAGTACAACCGCACCGCGCCGGCCAAGTTCGGGCTCGCGCCCGCGCTGAAGGCCGTCGAGGAACTGAAGGCGCAGGGCGGCGTCACGGTCCGCCGCTCCTCCGTCCTGCCGCCGCTGCACGCCGTCGCCCGTGATGTGAAGCGCAGCGTCGACCGCCTGCCCGCCCAGCTGGTGCGGACGGCGACCCCGCGGCCGCTGATGCGGTCCGGCGTCGGCGCCCGGCTGTGGCGTTCGGCCGTGACGGCGCCCGGCATGCCCATAAGAGTGCGCGCCGCGACCTCGCGGTACGTCGCCGAGGGCATGCAGTGGGCGGGCCGCACCAGCGGTGCCGCGCTCACCCTCGCGGACGCCGCCGCGAAGATCCCGGATCCCCAGCTGCGGGCGGACCTCTACTACGAGGGCGTGATGCAGGAGCTGAGGAAGGGCATCAGCCCCCGGTATCTCGGCAAGGCGGTCGCGGCCCAGCTCGCCAACGCCGACGCGCTGTACGCCAAGGGCAAGAGCGACGACGCGGCCGAGGCGATCAACCGCGCCCTGTTCCTGCACTTCCACCGGGTGCTGCACATCGACCAGCTGTCGTCGCCGCTGGCCAAGGACGCCGAGGGCTTCGTGGCCCCGCTGCACCGCTCCAAGGCGTTCCAGGCGCTGAGCCGCCCCCGTGGCCGCAAGGTGCCCGTCGCGCCCGCCCCCACCGACCGCCCGCTGCGGCTGCTGGTGACGACGAGCGCCAACGACAACTTCCTGCACCTGATCAAGGAGCACTTCGGCGACCACCCCGGCGTCGAGCTGCGCTACCTCGACCTGGCGGCGAACAAGCACCTGAAGCGGATCTCCTGGGCGGCGCCGCGCATGCTCAAGGACCGCCTGGCGGACGGCACGAGCGACTACCAGGAAGAGGTGGAGCGCCTGATGCGCCCTCACCTCGACTGGGCCGACACCGTCTTCCTGGAGTGGGCGGCGGGTCCGGCCGGCATGCTCACCACGATCGACCCGGGCGACACCCGGATCGTGGTCCGCCTGCACAGCTACGAGGCGTTCACGCGCTGGCCGCACATGACGGACTTCTCCCGGATCGACGACCTCGTCTTCGTCGCCCCGCACGTGAAGGACCTCACGGCCTCGCTCGTGCCGACGCTGCGCGGCGAGCAGGCTCCGAGGTTCCACCTCATCGACAACGCCATGGACCTGTCGGGCTTCAACCGGGCGAAGCCGGCCGAGGCCCGCTTCAACCTGGGTCTGGTCGGCATCAGCCAGGTCGCCAAGGACCCCAAGTGGGCCCTGGACGTCCTGGAGCGGGTCCGCAAGCACGACGAGCGCTACCGGCTGCTCCTGGTCGGCGGCGACATGGACCCGAAGACCAGCCAGGCCACCCGGCAGTACCTGAACGAGTTCGAGGAGCTGCTGGCCCCGCTGGAGGAGTCCGGCGCGGTGGTCCGGCTCGGCCCGACGGACGACGTCCCGTCGAAGCTCGTCGAGATCGGTACGATCCTCAGCTCCTCGGTGCGCGAGGGCTGCCACGTCGGTCTGATGGAGGGCGCGGCCAGCGGTGCCGTCCCCGTCGTCCGCGACTGGCCGTTCTACGCGGGCAAGCCCAACAGCGCCCGCACCCTCTACCCCGAGGGCTGGGTCGTGGGCTCCCCCGCCGAGGCGGCCGAGCGGATCCTGAAGGTCACGGCCACGGAGGAGTCCTGGCGCGGCGCGGGCAAACTCGCCACCGAGCACGCGCTGACGGTGTGGGACTGGCCCGTGGTGCAGAAGCACTTCGAGAAGCTGCTTCTCGAAGAGAACTAGCCGGCTCGAAGAGAACCAGCCAGATGGGTGAGGGCCCCCGGGAACATCCCGGGGGCCCTCGCTCATGCGTTTGCGAGCGTTTCCGCCGGCGGCGGCTACGGGTGCCGCAGCCGCCACCCCGCCCACGCCGACTCCACCATCTCGCGTACGCCGTGGCGCGCGCTCCAGCCGAGTTCCTCGCGGATGAGGTCGGCGGAGGCCACGACCCGGGCCGGGTCGCCCGGACGGCGGCCGGTCACGTCGGGCTCGGCGTCCTTGCGGCCGGTGACGTCCTGGATGACGTCGATCATCTCGGACACCGAAACACCCTCGCCGCGGCCGATGTTGAGGACCAGCCGGGCCTTCGGGTCGGCGGCCAGCCGGCGGGCGGCCGCGACGTGCGCGGAGGCGATGTCCTCGACGTGGATGTAGTCGCGGACACAGGTGCCGTCGGGCGTCGGATAGTCGTCGCCGAAGATCCGGGGGGCCTCACCCGCGTCGAGGCGCTCGAAGACCATCGGGACGAGGTTGAAGACGCCGTCGTCGCCCAGCTCGGGCGTGGCCGCGCCCGCCACGTTGAAGTAGCGCAGCGAGGCGGTCGCGATGCCGTGCCGGGCGCCGACCGCCGCCACCAGCCACTCGCCGGCGAGCTTGGTCTCGCCGTAGGGGTTGATGGGCGCGCACGGCGTCTTCTCGGTGACGAGGTCGACGTCCGGCATGCCGTACACGGCGGCGGACGAGGAGAACAGGAACCGGCCGACCCCCGCGGCGACGGCCGCGTCGAGCAGGACCCGCATGCCCTCGACGTTCTCGCGGTAGTAGTACAGCGGCCGGTCCACGGACTCGGCCACCTGCTTCTTGCCCGCGATGTGCACGATGCCGGTCACGGCGTGCTCCCGCAGCACCCGCCCGACCGTGTCGCCGTCGAGCACCGTGCCGACCTCCAGCACGACACCGTCCGGCAGCCGCTCGGCGCGGCCCGTGCTCAGGTCGTCGAGGACGACGACCCGCTCACCGGCGTCCGTCATCGCCTTCACCACATGCGAGCCGATGAAACCGGCACCGCCCGTGATCAGCCAGGTCATGGGAAACCTTTCTGCACCAGGGCCCCGCCCCGGGGTACGGGGGCGGGGCCACGGGGTTGTTCGCGTAAGCGCGCCTCAGCCGCCGATGACGACGCGGCGGACGCCCTTCCAGGCCTCCGGGTCCGTCGTACGGCGACCGTCGACCAGGACGGTGACGTCCGGCAGGTCGGCCGGGGTCAGGGTGCGGTATTCGGCGTGGTCGGCCTGGAGGATCGCGGCGGTGACCTTCTCGCCCGCGTGCGGCGTCAGACCGTGCGCGGCGAGCTCCTCGTCGGTGTACATCGGGTCCGAGACGAACGGGACCGCGCCGCGCGCCTTGAGGGCCTCGACGGTCGGGAAGACGCCCGAGAAGGCCGTCTCCTTCACGCCACCGCGGTAGGCGGCGCCCAGCACGAGCACGCCCACGCCGGTCAGGTCGCCGTACGCGGCGGCCAGCAGGTCGACGGCGTACTCGGGCATGGCGGCGTTCGCCTCACGGGCGGAGCGCACAACGGTCGCGGCCGGGTCGTTCCACAGGTACATCCGCGGGTAGATCGGGATGCAGTGGCCGCCGACGGCGATGCCCGGCTGGTGGATGTGGCTGTAGGGCTGCGAGTTGCAGGCCTCGATGACCTTCTTGACGTCGATGCCGTTGCTGTCGGCGAAGCGCGCGAACTGGTTCGCCAGGCCGATGTTGACGTCCCGGTAGGTCGTCTCGGCGAGCTTGGCGAGCTCGGAGGCCTCGGCGGTGCCCAGGTCCCACACGCCGTTGGCCTGAGGCAGGTCGGCGCGCTCGTCGAAGTCGAGGACCTGCTCGTAGAACTCCACGCCACGCGCGGCCGACGCCTCGTCGATGCCGCCGACCAGCTTGGGGTAGCGGCGCAGGTCGGCGAAGACCCGGCCGGTCAGAACGCGCTCCGGGGAGAACACCAGGTGGAAGCCCTCGCCCGCGGTCAGGCCCGAGCCCTCGGCCAGCATCGGCGCCCAGCGGGTGCGGGTGGTGCCGACCGGCAGGGTCGTCTCGTACGAGACCAGCGTGCCGGGCTTGAGGCCCTGGGCGATCGCCTTCGTCGCGGAGTCCATCCAGCCGAAGTCCGGGGTGCCCTCGGCGTCCACGAACAGCGGGACGACCACGACGACGGCCTCGGACTCGGCGACCGCGGACGCGGTGTCCGTGGTCGCGCTCAGCAGCCCGGCGTCGACGGCCTGCTTCAGCTTGACGTCGAGGTCGTGCTCACCGGGGAACGGCTCGACGCCGGCGTTGACCAGCTCGACGACCTTCTCGTTGACGTCCGCGCCGATGACCCGGTGGCCCTTGGAGGCGAACTGCACGGCCAGCGGGAGGCCAATCTTGCCGAGTGCTACTACACAGATGTTCATGGAGGGTCGCTACTTCCTTTTGGAACCGGTCGGCTTCTTGAAACCGGCGGACTTCAACTTCCTGACACCGACCGCCCGCACGCGGACGGCCAGGGACTTCAGCTTCCGGACGGGAGCTGCCAGCGCCCGGAGGATCAGTGCCCTCTTCGGCGGATACATCTGGGCCGTGTCGATCACGACACGCCCCTTGTCGTTCACGATGGCCGACGCCCGGTAGGGGTCCCCCTCCCGGCCCCACTGGCGGGCCAGCGGCATGGGCAGGTCCCTGCCCCGCACGGGAACCTCGTACGTGGAACCGGCCACGTCCAGGTATACCCGCACGCCCCGCTTCGCGGTGACGTACTCCAACGGAACCCGCGCGTGCAGCACCGTGGCGGCACCGTCCGCACCGGGCTCCGACCGTATCTCGCCCACCGGCGCCGACAGGACGTGGCCCGCCTTCAGCCGGCGAGCGCCGGGCTTGTCCGCCGACTTGGGCATGGCCTTCCCGGCGAGCCGCAGCACCGCGCTGTCGACATCGCCGAGGACCGGCACCCGCACGGACACCGTGTAGGTGAGCGCCTCGCCCTCCTGCTCCCAGGCCGAGGTCAGCAGCCGGGTGCCCTGCGCTAGCGGGGCGGCCACCGACTCGCCGAACACCTCGTAGACCCGGTCGGCCAGGCCGATGCGCGGGTCACGGAAGCCGGGGTAACGGGCGTGGGCGCGCCCGCCCTCGACGACGAACGGGGGCGCCCCGTGTTCCAGCTCCGAGCTGATCGCCTCGGCGAGCTCGTCGATCGCGCCGGCCTGCGCCAGCGCGATGCGCACCCGGCGCTTGACGTCCATCGCGTCGCGGATGCCGTCGGTGAAGTAGACGTCGGCGAGCCGCGCGACGCCCGCGCAGATCTGCCGCTGCAACTCCCGCTCCAGGCCCGGGAAGTCGTCCTGGACGAGCTTGGCGAGCTCCCAGGTGAAGTGCCGGCGCAGCACGTGGTCGCGCTCCGGGCCCGCCTCGATGAGACCCGCCGTGAAGTCCATGATCTCGGCCGCGGCCCGCAGCCGCGCCAGGTGGTCGGCGCGGTAGGTGATGTTGCTGGCGTCGCCCCGCTTGACCGCGTAGTAGCAGGTGTAGTCGGCCACCACCGAGATCTTCTTCGCGCGCACGCACGCCTCGATGGTGAACGGCTGGTCACTGCCCACCGGCAGGTGCTCGGGGAAGCGCAGCTTGTACTTCTCGACCAGGTCCCGGCGGAACAGCTTGGTGTTGGCCAGCGTGAAGGGCAGCGCGGAGTCGTACAGGCTGACGTCCGGGTCGTTCTCCTTGTACAACGCCTGGTGCACGTACCGGCCGTTGGTGCCGACCATCTTGCCGACCACCACGTCCGAGCCGTGCTTGTCGGCGCACTTCACCATGCGCTCCAGCGCTTCCTCGCCGAGGTAGTCGTCGGAGCCGATGAAGTACACGTACCGGCCGGTGGCCACCTCCAGCGCCCGGTTGCTGGGCGCGGCCGGGCCGCCGGAGTTGGGCTGGTGGATCACCTTGACGGTGTCCGGGTACAACGCCGCGAAGCGGTCCAGTTCGAGGCCGCTGTCGTCGGTGGAGCCGTCGTCGACGGCGACGATCTCCAGCCGCTCACGGCCGATGCTCTGCCCGACGAGCGAGTTCAGGCACTCCGTCAGGTACGGCATCGTGTTGTAGACGGCAACGATGACGCTGACGTCAGGCGCAGCACTCATTCTCCGGCTCCTGGTCTCCGACAGCCGACGGCCGGCTGGGTCCTGCGGGGAAAGTCTCACAGAACATAGGAGTCCTGCCGAGCACGCACCGTTCCCCCGATGTGTGACGCTCAGCTGCCATGTGCGGCCAGGTCCTCCGGCTGAAGGGACACGCTGTGGCCGGTGGTCGCCGACTCGAGCACCGCGGCCGCCACCTCGACGGTACGCATGCCCTGGCGCAGCGTGCAGATGTCGGCGGCCTTGCCGAGCACCGCGTCCCGGAAGAGCTCGTGCTCGACCTGGAGCGGCTCGCGCTTCGGGATGGCGTACCGGATCATGTCGCCCTCGGAGACACCGCGGAAGGCCTGCAGGGCCTCCCACTCGGTGGTCACCGCGGCGTTGGAGTGGAACGTGAGGTCGGCGGTGAGGGTGTCGGCGATGAAGCAGCCGCGCTCACCGGTGACCGAGGTGAACCGCTCCTTGAGCGGGCTCAGCCAGTTCACCAGGTGGTTGACCATCGTGCCGTCGTCGAGACGGCCCACCGCGGAGACCATGTCCTCGTGCTCGCGGCCGCTCTTGGAGACGGTGTGCGCGGCGATGGACACGTACTGGCGGCCGGTGACCCAGCCGGTGAGGTCGATGTCGTGCGTGGCGAGGTCCTTGACCACGCCGACGTCCGCGATGCGGTGCGGGAACGGGCCCTGGCGGCGGGTGACGACCTGGTAGACGTCACCGAGCTCGCCGGCCTCCAGACGCGCGCGCAGCGACATCAGCGCCGGGTTGCAGCGCTCGATGTGACCGACACCGGCCACCAGAGAGCGCGACTCGAACGCCTCGACGAGACGACGGGCGCCGTCCACGGTCTCCGCGACCGGCTTCTCGATCAGCGCGCAGACGCCGGCCGCGGCGAGCGCCAGGCCGACCTCCTCGTGCAGGTGCGTGGGACAGGCCACGACGGCGTAGTCCACACCGAGGGCGATGAGCTCCTCGACGGTGTTCAGGACCGGCGCGCCCTGGGCGGCGCCGAACTTGTCGCCCATCGGGTCGACGACGGCGACGAGCTCGACGCCGTCAAGACCCGACAGGACACGGGCGTGGTGACGCCCCATGGAGCCGAGGCCGACGAGACCGGCTCGCAGCGACTTCCCGGTGCTCACAGCTGCTCCCCCAGAGCATTGACGGCGGTGACGATGCGCTCCAGGTCCTGGGCCGACAGGGCCGGGTGCACGGGCAGCGACACGACCTCGGCGGCCGCGCGGTCCGTCTCGGGCAGGTCCCAGTTGCGACCCGCCTTCTGGTCCGGCTCCCAGTACGGCTTCAGCCGGTGGATGGGCGTCGGGTAGTACACGGCGTTGCCGATGCCGGCCTCGGTCAGCTTGGCCATCGCGGCGTCCCGGTCACCCTGGATGCGGACCGTGTACTGGTGGTAGATGTGCCGGGCGCCCTCGGCGACCTTCGGCGTGACCACGTTCGGCGCGGTGATGTGCTCCGTGAGGTACGCGGCGTGGGCGATGCGCTGCTCGGTCCAGCCGTCCAGCTTGCGGCGCTGCACGCGGCCGATGGCGGCGGACACGTCCGTCATGCGCACGTTGGCGCCGACGATCTCGTTGGCGTAGCGCGTCTCCATGCCCTGGTTGCGCAGCAGGCGCAGGGTGCGGGCGGTCGCCGCGTCCCCGGTGGAGATCATGCCGCCCTCGAGGCTGTGCATGTTCTTCGTCGGGTAGAAGCTGAACGTGCCGACGGCGCCGAAGGCGCCGACCGGAGTGCCGTTCAGGGCGGCCGCGTGGGCCTGGCAGGCGTCCTCGACGACGGCGAGTCCGTGCTGCTCGGCGATCGCCATGATCTTGTCCATGGCGGCCGGGTGGCCGTACAGGTGCACCGGCATGATCGCGGCGGTCCGCGGCGACAGGGCCGCCTCGACCGCGGCCGGGTCCAGGCAGTACGTCTGCGGGTCGATGTCGGCGAAGACCACGTCGGCGCCGACCAGCCGCACCGCGTTCGCGGACGCGGCGAAGGAGAACGACGGCACGATGACCTCGTCGCCCGGGCCGAGGCCGAGGGCGAGGAGCGACAGGTGCAGCGCGGACGTACCGGAGTTGACCGCGACGCAGTGGCGTCCGTCGACCAGCTCCGAGAACTCCTCCTCGAAGGCGGCCACCTCGGGGCCCTGGACGACCATGCCACTGCGCAGCACGCGCACCGCGGCGTCGATCTCCTCCTCGCCGATCACGGGTTTGGCGGCCGGAATGAACACATGGGCGTCGGTCATCGACATCCCCTCCTCTACGGCGACCTCGAAGGCGCACCACGTCATGCATGGTCGGGAAGGGACCGTGTCGATGCTCAGCACGGCCGCATCCCTGGTTGTCCGCCGGTGCCTGTGGGCGGGCGGACGGCTTGTACACAGGACCCCGCCCCGTGAGGGTTCCTTGCGGGAAGTCAGCCGTGTCCGGCTGGAAGACCGGATGTGCTCATCGGCTGTGGTCACGGTGTGCATGTCTTTGGCCACCGGGACCAGAGTGCACGTTACCAGCCCGGAGACGGCGATTTTCCCCAGGGTTACCACAGCGAAACCCACCGCGCGGGTGCCCTCAATCACAAGCGAGACACAGAGTAACTCCCCTATGAACGCAATGCGACGCGGGTACGTGGGGGCGTGTGCGGCACCGGCGCGGGCGCCCGGATACACCGGGTGCCCGCGCCGCCGCCGTCGGCCCGAGCCGGGCGTCAGTCCTCCGTCGAGGCGGAGACGGACGGGGCACTCTGCTGCGCCGCCGCCGTCTTCTTCGACACCGACTTCGCCGCCTTCTTGGCCGTCGTCTTCTTGGCGACGGTCTTCTTCGCGGCCGTCTTCTTGGCCACCGCCGTCTTCTTGGTGGCGGCCTTCTTCGCCGTGGCCTTCTTCGCCGTCTTGCGGGCGGCCGTCTTCTTCGCCGGAGCGGCCTCCGCCTCCTCGGCGGGCGCCTCGGTCTCCTCGGCGGCGACCTCCGCCGCGGCCGACGGGACGACCACGACGGCCGTCTCCTCGGACGCGGTCGGCGCGGTGGCCTTGCGCACGGCACGGCGCCGCGGGCGGGCCGGGGCCGCGCTCTCGACGACGGGCTCGTCGGCCTTCGCGGCCTCGGCCTGTTCCACCGGAGTGACCTCGGCGGCAGGAGCCTGCGCGACCGGAACCTCCGCGACCGCCGGCTCGGCGACCGTCACCACGGCGGCCTCGGCCCCCGCGGGCGAACCGGCCGGCGCGGACACCTTGCGGGTGGCGCGACGGCGCGTACGGCCCTTGGGCGCGGCCTCGTCGACGACCGGGGCCTCGACGGCCGGAGCCTCGACGACCGGGTCCTCGACGGCGACCGGCTCGGCGTGCGCGGCGACCGCCTCGGCCGGCTGCACCGGACGCCCGGCCTCCGCCTCGACGGTGACGTCCTGCGCGGTGGGCGCCTCCACGGCCGTCTCGGTGACCGGCTCGACGGGCTCCTCCGTCGCGAACGCCTCGGAGCCACCCGCCCTCCGCGACGCACCGCCGCGCGGCGCACCCGCCGGAGCGGACGCCCTGCGGCTCGCCCGGCGTCGGCCCCGGCCACGCGTGGCAGCGGCCTCCGCCTCGGCGATGCTGCTGTACAGCTCCTCGTCGGGTGCGAACTCCGGCGCGGCGAGCGCGACCGGCTGGGCCACCTCGGCGGCGATCTCGGCCTCGCTCTCCGCCTCCTGCTCGACGCTCACAAGGGGCTCGGCGAGCTCGGTGGCCACGGCCTCGTGCTCGTGCTCGTGGGCGTCGCCGCCACGGCCGCGCTTCTTGCGCTTGCCACCGCCACCGGCGGCGGTCGGCTGCTCCATGTGGACGATGACGCCGCGTCCGTTGCAGTGCACACAGGTCTCGGAGAACGACTCCAGCAGCCCCTGCCCGACCCGCTTGCGGGTCATCTGCACGAGCCCCAGCGAGGTCACCTCGGCGACCTGGTGCTTCGTGCGGTCGCGGCCCAGGCACTCCAGCAGACGGCGCAGCACCAGGTCCCGGTTGGACTCCAGCACCATGTCGATGAAGTCGATGACGATGATGCCGCCGAGGTCGCGCAGCCGCAGCTGGCGCACGATCTCCTCGGCCGCCTCCAGGTTGTTCCTGGTGACCGTCTCCTCGAGGTTGCCGCCCTGACCGGTGAACTTGCCGGTGTTGACGTCGACCACGACCATCGCCTCGGTCCGGTCGATCACCAGCGAGCCGCCGCTGGGCAGCCAGACCTTGCGGTCCAGCGCCTTGGCGAGCTGCTCGTCGATCCGGTACGTGGCGAAGACGTCGACCTCGGACGTCCACTTCGACAGCCGGTCGGCCAGGTCGGGCGCGACGTGCGAGACGTACCCGTGGATCGTCGACCAGCCCTCGTCGCCGCTGACGATGACCTTGGAGAAGTCCTCGTTGAAGATGTCGCGCACGACCCGGACGGTCATGTCCGGCTCGCCGTACAGCAGCGTCGGCGCGTTGCCGCCGTTCTTGGCCTTCTTCTGGATGTCCTCCCACTGCCCCTGCAGCCGCTCGACGTCACGGCGCAGCTCGTCCTCGCTCGCACCCTCGGCGGCGGTGCGCACGATGACGCCCGCGTCCTCGGGGACGATCTTCTTGAGGATCGTCTTCAGCCGGGCCCGCTCGGTGTCGGGCAGCTTGCGGCTGATGCCGGTCATCGAGCCCTCGGGCACGTACACGAGGTAGCGGCCCGGGAGGGAGACCTGGCTGGTCAGACGGGCGCCCTTGTGGCCGATCGGGTCCTTCGTCACCTGGACGAGGACCGACTGGCCCGACTTGAGGGCGGCCTCGATCCGGCGCGGGCCGTTGGCCATGCCCAGCGCCTCGAAGTTGACCTCACCGGCGTAGAGCACCGCGTTGCGGCCCTTGCCGATGTCGATGAAGGCGGCCTCCATCGACGGCAGCACGTTCTGGACCTTGCCCAGGTAGACGTTGCCGACGTACGAGGTGGCCTGCTCCTTGTTGACGTAGTGCTCGACGAGCACGCCGTCCTCCAGGACGCCGATCTGGGTGCGCTCGCCGCTCTGGCGGACGACCATCACCCGCTCGACGGCCTCGCGCCGGGCCAGGAACTCGGCCTCGGTGATGATCGGGACACGACGACGCCCCTGCTCACGGCCTTCCCGGCGGCGCTGCTTCTTGGCCTCCAGACGCGTGGAGCCCTTGATGGACTGCACCTCGTCGGACGGCTCGGAGGGCTTGCGCGGCTCGCGGACCTTGACGACCGTGCGCTCGGGGTCTCCGTCGCCCGGCTCGACCTCGCCGGAGGAGTCCCCGGCACGGCGACGACGACGGCGGCGACGGCGACTTCCGGCGGTGGAGCCACCGGCCCCGTCCTCCGTGTCCTCGGCGTCCTCGTCCTCCTGCTCGGCGGTGTCCTCGGCGTCCTGCGCGGCCTGCTCGGCGACGAGCTCGTCGGCCTCGGCGTCCCCGGGCTCCCCCTCGCCGTCGGCGGCATCGCCACGACGACGGCGACGGCCACCACGGCGACGACGGCGGCGCGACCCGGTCTCCTCGGTCTCGTCGTCACCCTCGACGACGTCCTCGGCGGCCTCGTCGGCCTCCTCCGGCTCGCTCTCCGCCTCGTCCTCCACGACGGGTACGACGGTCTCGGCGGCCTGCGCGACGGGCGCGGCGGTCCGGCCGGGCTCGGCCTCCTCGCCGAAGGCACCGCCCCGGCGGCGACGGCGACGACGCGACCCGGTCGGCTCCTCCGGAAGCTCCTGCGCCTCCTCGGGCTCCTCGGCCTCCGTCGCCCCGGCCTCGGCGGCGGCCGCTTCGGCGGCGGCCCGCTGCGGCGTCTGGAACTGCGGCTCGGCGAACACGGGCGCCTGGAACACCGCGACCGCGGGCCGCGCCGGGCGACGCGGCGCGTCGTCCTCGCCATTGCCCTTCACCGGCTCGGGCGCGGAGAAACCGCCGGCGGCCCGACGGACCACGCGCCGACGCCCACGCCGCGGACCGGCGTCCTCGTCGGCCTGAGCGGCAGGGGCCTCGGGGGCCTTCGTCTCTTCGACAGCGGCGGCGGGAGCGGCGACGACCGGCTCGGCGGTCGCCTCTGCCACTGCGGTCACTTCGGTCGCCTCGGCCTCGGCGGGCGCGGCGACCCGGCGCGTGGCGCGACGGCGGGTACGCGGCGCGGCCTCGGCGGGCGCCTCGGCGGTCACGGCAGGAGCCTCGGCCTCGACTGCGGGCGTCTCGGCCTCCGGCGCACCGGCGGGCGCGGTCGCCCGGCGGGTGGCCCGGCGCCGCGTACGGGGAGCGGCCTCGGCGGGCGCCTCGTCGGCCGCCTGGGCGACGGGCTCGGACGTGGGCTCGGACTCTGCGGCGGACTGTTCCACGACGGCGGCCTCCTGGGCGGCGGTCTCGACGACCTCGGCCGGAGCGGCTCCGGCGGGCGCGGACACGCGACGCGTGGCCCGGCGGCGGGTACGGCGAGGAGCGGCGTCCTCGACGAGGGTTTCCTCGGCGGCGGCTTCCTCGGCGACCGCTTCGGCGGCGGCCACGGGCACGACCGTCTCGGCGGACTCGGCGGCGGCCGGAGCACCGGCGGGCGCGGAAGCGCGGCGGGTGGCCCGGCGCCGCGTACGGGGCGCGGCCTCGGCGACTACTTCTTCGGCCTCTTGGACCTCTGCGACCGCGACAGCCTCTGCGGCTTCCTCGGTCTTGATGTCGCCGGCCTGGAGGTCCTCCTCCGCCAGCTCCTCGACGGACTCCACGGCCGGTATGGCCGGCGTGGTGATCTCGGCCGAGGTGTCGGCGGCGGCGACCGGCGGACCCGCCGGTCGGGAAGCGGCACGGCGCCGACGACGCGGCGGCAGGGTGTCGCTGGGGCTGTTCGATTCGGAGTCCGTCACGGACTCTGCGGATTCGGTTGGCTCGAGCATGCGGGCGTTTCTCCCGTCAGGCTCCCGGGCGCCGCGCCTGGTCCGGCGTCGATCACGGGGGATCGATCACCGTTGACGTCCGCGGCTCGCGCGATGCGCGGTGCCGCCGTCCGGGGCGCGGGCGCCGCACGGGAGCTCTCTGTGTCCTGTCTCGCCGGTTCCGTACGCCGAATGCGTACGGCCTGGCGAAAGTCTTCTGGTCGGTGCGCTGCCCGACCCAGGTGGCTCCCGAGTACGAGGGCGGCGCTACGACGTCCGTCCCTTCGCGGAACCTTCCCTACGCGGGCGCCTTCGCGGCGGCAGCGGGGTCGGCCGTTGTGGGGGCCTGAGCTGCCTCGCGGTCGGGCGCGAGCGGGTCGGTCACCGTGCCGGTCTCTTCATCGAACAGCCCCTGCGCCAGCCTGGTCACCGCTGCGGGGACCGGCGGCGCCAGGTCGGCCACGGCGCGGAGACCGGACAGGACGTCGTCGGGTCGTACGGCAGGCGTCACGTGCCGAACAACCAGCCGCAGTATCGCACAGGGCTGGTCGGTCGGCCTATCAGCAGGTTCACTGTGCGTTTCAAGTTGTACCACCGCGGCCCTGGCGTCGAAGGTGCGGACGCCGTTCTTGGTCATGCGCTGGACCTCGACGGCGTCGGCCTTGTTGAAGGCGTCCACCGCGTGATCGGCGTCGGCCGGATCCACCCCGGCCAGCCGCAACTCCCAGACGGAGGCCGTCAGCCGGTCGGCGAGCCCCGAGGTCCGGGCCTCGACCGCGTCGACGACATCGAGCCCGGCGGGCAGCGACTCGTCGAGGAGAACTCTCAGCTTCTCCGGGTCACGCGCCGCGCTCAGCGCGATCTCCAGGTACTCCGCCTCACTGCCCGTGCCGGTGGGTGCGGCATTGGCGTAGGACACCTTCGGGTGCGGCGTGAACCCCGCCGAGTACGCCATCGGCACCTCGGCACGGCGCAACGCGCGCTCGAAGGCGCGCTGGAAGTCACGGTGGCTGGTGAACCGGAGGCGGCCGCGCTTGGTGTAGCGCAGTCGGATGCGCTGCACCGCGGGTGCGGGCGGCGGGCCTTCGGGCTGTCGCTTGCCCAGTGTCGTTCAGTCCTTCGTGAGAGCGGTCGTACTCCTACCAAGAGTACGTGTCTCGGCCGCCGATGGTTCCCGCCGGACGACCGCCTCCGGCTTCTTCGGCTCCCCGAAGAGCATCCGGCGCACGTCCGCGCGCGCCTGCCGTGCCGTCTCCCGGGCGGCGGCCAGCGTCTGCCAGGTGGCGCGGCCCACGCTGCGCGCGGCCCGGGCGGCGGGACGCAGCACCGCGTCACGGACGACGTGCCCGACCGGCGTGAGGACGGTCCGGTACACCCAGCGCACCGGCTCGACGAAGATCCACCGGAAAAGGGTCCCGAGGAACCGGCCGACGGCGAGCGAGATCCGCCCGGCGATCCGCCAGGCGTGCCCGAGGGCGTCCCCCACCTCCCGCGCGACGACCGCGAGGAAACGCCCGACGGGTGCGAGCACCCAGCGCCACAGGGCCAGGGCGGGCAGCACGACGAGGACCCGGGTGGTCCAGTACAGGACGAGTCCGGTCCCCCTGGCCAACATCCCCAGGCCCAGCCACACCCCTCGCCCGCACCAGGCGATCGCCCGACCGACCGGCGCCAGGATCCACTCGTAGACGCAGCGGGCCGGGACGACGACGAGGTACCGCACCAGCCATGCCACGGCGGTGTACGCGCCGAAGCCGACGGCCGCGAGGACGGCCCCGATCCCCTTCAGCAGCCAGAGCACCACTTGTCCGACGGGCGTCAGCACGCGCGCGTACACCCACGCCAGCCCGACCCCGGTCCCGCGCGCCAGCCACGCGATGCCATGCCCCACCGGCGTCAGCACGCGCGCGTACACCCACGCCAGCCCGACCCCTGTCCCGCGCGCCAGCCACGCGATGCCATGCCCGACCGGCGTGAGCACGCACCCGTAGAACCACACCACCGGCACGACGAGCAGCACGTGCCCGAGCCAACCGAGTGCCCTGCCCGCCGGGACGACGACGTACCGCCACAGCCCGATCAACGGCCAGACGAACAGCGCCTTCCCCAGCCACAACAGGGCCCGCCCCAGCGGCCGGAGCACCGTGTCCCTGAGGAACCGTCCGACGACGACGAGCGCGTCCCAGGCCATCCGCACGGGCACGACCAGCACGAGCACGACGATCCGTACGGGCAGCCGGATCGCGACGACGAGACACCCCTCGGGCGTCTGGGCGGGCGGCTGCGCGGGTGATGCGGCGGGCGGCTTCTGCAGGTCCATGTCGGCTTAGACGCCACAGGCGCTCCGGTGGATGCACTGACCAGGCCGAACGCGGCGATCAGGGCTTCTTCACCGCTTCCGGGTCTTGGCCGCCTTGCCGGCCCCGGACGCCTTCGGACGGCGTACCGGGGCGGCCGGACGGGGGACGGCCTTGACGTGCGGGACGGAGAACTCCCGGTTGGTCTCGGCCTGTTGACGGACGGCATCGGGCACGTCCGGCATCGCCGGCAGCGCGTCGCAGGCCCGGACGGCGACCGTGTGGTCGCCCACCCAGTAGGCGCAGATGGTGAACTCGAGGAGCAGACCCCACTGGTACACCCAGGACTTGGTGAACACACCACCTGCACCGCCAACGTCACGCCCACCCGGCCACCCTGGACTGCGGCATCATGCCGCCCCACCCCTGGGTCCTGGTGAACAGACAACCGGCCGCCGGCCAGACCGACGGCGGCACGGTGGTCCCGTGGCACCCTGACGCACGAAAGGGGTGTCCGGGAGCCGGCCGACCAGCCTCCCGGACACCCCTCGCGCACGCCTCAGTGACTGTGCGCCACACTCCCAGCGGGCTGCTTCACCGTCAACGGCAGCAGCTTCTTGCCCGTCGGGCCGATTTGAATCGTCGTGTCCATGGCGGGACACACCCCGCAGTCGAAGCACGGCGTCCAGCGGCAGTCCTCGACCTCCGTCTCGTCGAGGGCGTCCTGCCAGTCCTCCCAGAGCCAGTCCTTGTCGAGGCCCGAGTCCAGGTGGTCCCAGGGCAGGACCTCCTCGTAGGTCTTCTCGCGCGTCGTGTACCAGTCGACGTCCACGCCGAAGGCGGGCAGCGTCTTGTCCGCGCAGGCCATCCAGCGGTCGTAGGAGAAGTGCTCGCGCCAGCCGTCGAAGCGGCCGCCGTCCTCGTAGACGGCCCGGATGACCGCGCCGATCCGGCGGTCGCCGCGCGAGAGGAGGCCCTCGACGATGCCCGGCTTGCCGTCGTGGTAGCGGAAGCCGATCGAGCGGCCGTACTTCTTGTCGCCGCGGATCTTGTCCCGGAGCTTCGTGAGGCGCGCGTCCGTCTCCTCGGCGGAGAGCTGCGGGGCCCACTGGAACGGGGTGTGCGGCTTCGGCACGAACCCGCCGATCGAGACCGTGCAGCGGATGTCGTTCTGGCCGGAGACCTTGCGGCCCTCGGCGATCACGTTCATCGCCATGTCGGCGATCTGCAGGACGTCCTCGTCGGTCTCCGTCGGCAGACCGCACATGAAGTACAGCTTCACCTGGCGCCAGCCGTTGCCGTACGCCGTGGAGACCGTCCGGATCAGGTCCTCTTCCGAGACCATCTTGTTGATGACCTTGCGCATGCGCTCCGAGCCGCCCTCGGGCGCGAAGGTCAGGCCGGAGCGGCGGCCGTTGCGGGTCAGCTCGTTCGCCAGGTCCACGTTGAAGGCGTCCACGCGGGTCGACGGGAGGGACAGACCGATCTTGTCCTCCTCGTACCGGTCCGCGAGACCCTTCGCGACCTCGCCGATCTCGCTGTGGTCGGCGCTCGACAGCGAGAGCAGCCCGACCTCCTCGAAGCCGGTCGCCCTCAGGCCCTTCTCCACCATCTCGCCGATGCCCGTGATGGAGCGCTCGCGCACCGGGCGCGTGATCATGCCGGCCTGGCAGAACCGGCAGCCGCGCGTGCAGCCGCGGAAGATCTCCACCGACATGCGCTCGTGGACCGTCTCGGCGAGCGGGACCAGCGGCTGCTTGGGGTACGGCCACTCGTCCAGGTCCATGACCGTGTGCTTGCTGACCCGCCACGGCACGCCCGACTTGTTCGGCACGACCCGCGCGATACGGCCGTCCGGCAGGTACTCGACGTCGTAGAACGCCGGGATGTACACCGCGCCCGTCTTCGCGAGGCGGAAGAGGACCTCCTCGCGGCCGCCCGGCCGGCCCTCCGCCTTCCACTCGCGGATGATCCTCGTCATGTCGAGCACGGCCTGCTCGCCGTCGCCGATGACCGCCGCGTCGATGAAGTCGGCGATCGGCTCGGGGTTGAAGGCCGCGTGGCCGCCCGCGAGGACGATCGGGTCGTCGATCGTGCGGTCCTTGGACTCCAGCGGGATGCCGGCCAGGTCCAGGGCGGTCAGCATGTTCGTGTAGCCCAGTTCCGTCGAGAACGACAGGCCGAACACGTCGAAGGCCTTCACCGGGCGGTGGCCGTCCACGGTGAACTGCGGGACGGCGTGCTCCCGCATCAGCGCCTCCAGGTCCGGCCACACGCTGTACGTGCGCTCGGCGAGGACGCCCTCCTGCTCGTTGAGGACCTCGTAGAGGATCATGACGCCCTGGTTGGGCAGACCGACCTCGTACGCGTCCGGGTACATGAGCGCCCAGCGGACGTCGCAGGACTCCCAGGGCTTGACCGTGGAGTTGAGCTCGCCGCCCACGTACTGGATCGGCTTCTGCACATGCGGGAGCAAGGCTTCGAGCTGCGGGAAGACCGACTCGACAGACATCGCGGGGTTACCTTCGTGAGCTGACAGGGGTGACCATCTAGCCTAACCCGCCCGGAGGACTCCCCCGCCCGGAAAAAATCCGCCGCGGACCGCCTTGAAACTCGGTCCGCACACCCGGTCGTCGAACCCCGGTCCGCACACCCGGTCGTCGAACCCCGGTCCGCACACCCGGTCGTCAAACCCGGTCGTCGAACCCCGGTCCGCAAACCCCTCCTCGAACCCCGGTCCTCGAACCTCCGTCCTCAGACGTCCGTCGCCTCTCGGGTCGTCTTCCACTCCGCCGGCAGCTCCGCCTCCACGGTTGCCGCGCGCTGCTCCTCGTGCCCGTACAACACGCCGTACGTGAAGGCGCTCTCCCCGGCCGCGTGCGCCACGGCGGACAGCTCGCGCAGCGTGACGCGGGCCATGAAGCTGTCCTGGTGCTCGCCGAGCAGGGTCTGCAGCGACTTCATGGACTTGGTCAGGTCCTTGGCCGGACCGCCGAGCGCCGGGGTGGCGGTCTCGGCCGCGTACCGGGTCCGTTTGGCCTTCTTGCGGGCCTCGTGCAGGCCGAGGTCGCGGTCGGTGCCGGGCGGCTGTTCCATGGCGCCCTCGATCAGCGCGGACACCTTCGCGAAGTCCTTGCGGACGGCCTTGGCGAGCACCTTGGCCGGCTTGCCGGCGGCCGCCTTCAGCAGCGGGGGGTCGGCGACCAGGGCGTCCAGGGTGTCGAGCAGGTTCAGGTAGCGCTTGGAGTCCAGGACGCCGAGCAGCCGGCGGCGCGAGCCACGGTGCTGGGCCTTCGCCCAGGTCTGGAGCCGTTCGCGGATGGGGCCCGAGACCAGGGTGTGGGGCAGGTCGTCGAGACCGGCCGTCAGGCGCTCGCTGAGCACCTCCTGGTCGCGGCCCACACCAAGCTCACCGGCGAGCCACTTCAGCTCGTCGGCGATCGGGTCGGTGACAGTCCGGTCGAGGACCTTGCCGAAGGAGCGGAAGGTGCTGCGCAGTCGGCGGGTGGCGACGCGCATGTCGTGCACGGACTCCTCGGCCTCCTGCCGGACGGCCGGATCGAGCTCGACGATCGCGTCCCGCTGGACACGGGCGTACGCCAGCACATGATCGCCCGCGGTCACGGCCTCGTCGGCGGAAGGTTTCCCCTCCTCCGCCTTCCCCTGCCCCTTCGCCCTCCCCTTCTTCTTCGACGACGTCTCCGCCAGCGCCCGCGCCAGCTTCGACGCCGACTTCGACGGCCGTACGCCCGCCTTGCGCAACCGCTTCTCCACCTTGTCGAGGAGGGCCGGGTCGCCGCCGTCGGCGAGCTCCACCTCGATCTCGGTCCACTGGGCGGTGCCCTGACCGCCGAACAGCCTGTCCGCCCGTACGGCGTCCACGCTGGCCTCGGCGAGCAGCCGGCCCTCGGCGTCGACGAGGTCGCGGATGTCCCGACTGGAGCGCAGTCGCACCACAGGCACCAGCTGTCCCTCGCGAACCCGGGCGCGGACCAGCCCGGCGAGCTCCTCGGGCACGGTGTCGGAGAGCGGGGCACGGATCTCGTCCCGGACGCCTGGGCCGACCGGCAGTTTCAGGTGCCAGCCGGCGTCGGAACCTCCGGTACGACGGCGCAACGTGATCGAGGCCGCGGCCAGGCGCAGGTCGGAGGTGTCGTAGTAGGTCGCGTCCAACTCCGCGACGCCTCTGTCCAGGACGGACACGACCCCGGCGACGCCGGTCAGGTCGGGCAGCCCACTGTCGTCGGATTCGTACTTGCGCTCGATCTCGCGTTTCGTCTCCGCCATGAATTGAATCTAGTCGCAGTCGGGGCCGAACGGCAGTGCGTACCGAGCCCGAATCACGGCTGAACTCAGGGAAACCAGAAGGTGACTGGCGCCTTACACCCCCTGGATCCCCCTGCACCACCTGGATGTCCCAGGCGTCCTACGCCGACATGGGTCGCTGCACCCGGATGGACTGCAACAGCCCCACCGCCACCCACACCGAGAACATCGACGAACCTCCGTACGAGACGAACGGCAGCGGCAGCCCCGTCACCGGCATGATCCCCAGAGTCATCCCGATGTTCTCGAAGGACTGGAAGGCGAACCAGGCCACGATGCCGGCGGCGACGATCGTGCCGTACAGCTCGGTCGTCTCGCGGGCGATACGGCAGGCGCGCCACAGGAGCACCCCGAGCAGCACGATGATCAGGCCCGCGCCCATGAAGCCCAGTTCCTCGCCCGCGACGGTGAAGACGAAGTCCGTCTGCTGTTCCGGGACGAACTGGCCCGTGGTCTGCGAGCCGTGGAACAGCCCGGCCCCCGTGAGGCCGCCGGAGCCGATGGCGATGCGTGCCTGATTGGTGTTGTAGCCGACGCCGGCGGGGTCGAGGCTGGGGTTGGCGAAGGCTGCGAAGCGGGCGATCTGGTACTCGTCCAGGATGTGCAGCTGCCAGACGGCGATCGTGCCGACCGCGCCCGCGCCGAGAAGTCCGAAGACCCAGCGGTTGGAGGCGCCGGAGGCCAGCAGCAGGCCCAGCACGATCATCACCATCACCATGACCGACCCGAGGTCGGGCATCAGCATGACGATCAGCATGGGGACGGCCGCGAGGCCGAGTGCCTGGACCACCGTGCGGTGGTCGGGGTAGAGCTTGTCGCCCGCGTCGACCCGGGCCGCCAGCAGCATCGCCATGCCCAGGATGATCGTGATCTTCACGAACTCCGAGGGCTGGAGCGAGAAGCCGCCGCCGAGCACGATCCAGGAGTGCGCGCCGTTGACCGTCGAGCCCAGCGGGGTCAGCACCGCCAGGATCCCCATGAGCGAGAGCCCGTACAGGACCGGTACCGCGTTGCGCAGGGTGCGGTGGCCCAGCCAGACCGTGGCGATCATCAGGGCGAGCCCGATGCCGGTGTTCATGAGGTGGCGGATGAGGAAGTAGTACGGGTCGCCCTGGTTGATCTCGGTGCGGTTGCGGGTCGCCGAGAAGACCAGGAGCGAGCCGATCAGCGACAGGGAGATCGCCGACAGCAGTATCGGCCAGTCCAGACGCCGGGCCAGCGAGTCACGGGCGAAGACCCGCGTCCAGCCGGCCCGCCCGGGCCCGTATCCGGAGACGGAGAAGCTGTTCACGCCGGTCATGTGCACATCCTCCGGCTTCCCCGCTTCCGCCGTCGCCTGCGGGTGTCGCGGTTGGTGCTCGTGTTCTGTTGCACGGTGGCCCCGGGCTGCGACTCGTCCGGCTCGGGCGTGCCCTCCTGGCTGACGCGCTGCTCCTTCGCCGGGTCCTTGGAGACCTTCGGGGCCTTGATCGTGCCGTCCGCCTGCACCTTCGGCAGGCTGGTCTGCGGGGTGGGCAGCAGGGCGTTCTTCTTGTCGACCTTGCCGTCGTCGGAGACGCCGTACATCGCGTTGTAGATGTGCCGCACGGCCTCACCGGAGGCGCCCGAGCCGGTACCGGCCTGGGCGATCGTCATGACGACCGTGTAGTCCTTGCTGTACGTGGCGAGCCAGGACGTCGTCTGCTTGCCGTAGACCTCCGCGGTTCCGGTCTTGGCGTGCAGCGGGATCTCCTCCTGCGGCCAGCCGCCGAACTTCCAGGCGGCGGTACCTCGGGTGACCACGCCCTCCAGTGCGGCGTCCATGCCCTTGATCGTCGCCTTGGTGATCGGCAGCTTGCCCTGGACCTTGGGCTTGATCTCCTGGACGGTCCTGCCGTCGGCGCTGACGATCGCCTTGCCGATGGTCGGGGTGTACATCGTGCCGCCGTTGGCGAGCGCCCCGTAGATCACGGCCTCCTGGATCGGCGTGACGAGAGTGTCACCCTGGCCGATGGAGTAGTTGATCGAGTCGCCCTCGCGCATCTTGTTGCCCTCGAGGCAGTTCTCGTACGCGATCTTCTCGACGTAACTGCCGTCCTTCTTACCGGACTTGCACCAGGAGTCCTTGTTGGCCTTCCAGTAGGACTCCTTCCACTGACGGTCCGGGACCCGGCCGGTGACCTCGTTGGGCAGGTCGATGCCGGTCTCCTTGCCGAGGCCGAACTGGTGGGCGGCCTTGTAGAAGAAGTCCTTGGGCTCACCCTTCTTCGGGTTGATGCCTCCGTCCTTCTTCCATTCCCGGTCGGCGAGTCCGTAGAAGACGGTGTCGCAGGAGACCTCGAGGGCCCGGCCGAGCGAGATGGGGCCGAAGTTCTCCCCCTCGAAGTTCTTGAAGACCTGGCCGCCCACCGAGTACGAGCTGGTGCACGGGTAGCCGCCGTCCCACTCGTAGCCCGCCTCGACCGCGGCGGCCGTGGAGACCACCTTGAACGTCGAACCGGGCGCGGACTGACCCTGTATGGCCCGGTTCAGCAGCGGGTAGTCGGAGTTCTTCCCGGTGAGCTTCTTGTAGTCCTTGGCGGAGATCCCGCCGACCCAGACGTTGGGGTCGTAGGTCGGGGCGGATGCCATGGCGACGACCCGGCCGGTCTTGGCCTCCATCACCACGACCGCTCCGGAGTCGGCCTTGTAGTTCTCGCCGGTGATCTTGTCGAACTGGGTGCGGGCGATCTTCATCGCGTTGTTCAGCTCGTACTCGGCGACCCGCTGCACGCGGGCGTCGATGCTGGTGACGAGGTTGGAGCCGGGCTCCGCCGCGTCCGCCTCGGCCTGGCCGATGACGCGCCCGAGGTTGTCGACCTCGTAGCGGGTGACGCCGGCCTTGCCGCGCAGCTCCTTGTCGTACTGGCGCTCCAGCCCGGAGCGGCCGACCTGGTCGGAGCGCAGGAAGGGCGAGTCGGTGTCCTGGGCCTTGGTGATCTCCTCGTCCGTGACCGGGGAGAGGTAGCCGAGGACCTGGGCGGTGTTGGCGTTGCCGGGAGCGGCGTAACGGCGCACGGCCTCGGGCTCGGCGGTGATGCCGGGGAAGTCCTCGGCGCGCTCGCGGATCTGCAGGGCCTGCTTGGCGGTGGCCTCGTCGGTGATGGGGATCGGCTGGTAGGGCGAGCCGTTCCAGCAGGGCTGCGGGGTCTGCGCGTCGCACAGCCGCACCTTCAGCATGACCTCCTCGGTCTTCATGCCGAGGACGCCCGCGAGCTTGGTCAGGACCGCCTTGCCGTCGTCCGGCTGCTTCAACAGGTCCGTGCGGGAGGCGGATACCACCAGCCGCGTCTCGTTGTCGGCGAGCGGCACGCCCCGCGCGTCCAGGATCGAGCCGCGCACGGCGGGTTCGACGACCTGTTGGACGTGGTTGCCGGAGGCCTCCTTGGCGTACGCCGCGCCCTCCCGGATCTGCAGGTACCACAGGCGGCCGCCGAGGGTGCCGAGCAGGGAGAGGACGAGAATCTGGATCACGACGAGCCGGATCTGGACCCGTGGTGTCCGACCGGTCTCGGGAATATTGGTCACTGCGGCTGTCTCCCCCTCTCAGTGCGCGGACGTGTGTGCGGCTGTGCGTGCGTACGCATGATGAACGACCGGCCTGTGAGGCCTCGTTCCGCTCGAACTTCCCCGTTCGGGTGATTCATCCACTGGCGCGCTCCGTGCGCGGGCGACGGCGTTCACAGCCGCTTGACCCCCTTGATGCGACCCGCCCGGGTCGCCCGCGACTTGGCCGCCTTCAGCTTCAGGCCGCCCCGCTGCCCGCCGATCCTCAGCCCCGTCCCGGAGGAGAGCCAGCCGGAGGAGATGTTGGCGCTCTTGGCGGCGGAGTTGGTCTCCGCGAGGGGGTCGTTCTCGGCGCGCCGCGCCAGGAACATGATCGCCGGGACCACGAACGGGGCGAGCAGCAGGTCGTACAGGGCGGCCGTGAACAGCAGCCCGGTGAGGCCGACATGGCGGGCGGCGGTGTCGCCGACGAGGGCGCCGACCCCCGCGTACAGCAGGGTGGAGCCGATCGCGGCGCCGACGACCACGACCATCGGACCGGTGGCCGACTTGATCTGCCCGTTCTCGGGCTTGATGAGCCCGGCGAGGTAGCCGATCACGCACAGCACGAGGGCATAGCGCCCGGCGGCGTGGTCGGCGGGCGGGGCGAGGTCGGCCAGCAGACCGGCGCCGAAGCCGATGAGGGCGCCGCCGACATGGCCGTAGACCATGGCGAGGCCCAGGACGGTGAGCAGGAGGAGGTCGGGGACGGCGCCGGGGAGGTGGAGGCGGGCGAGGACGCTCACCTGGACCACCAGGGCGACGACGACCAGCGGGACGGAGAGCAGGATCCGGTTGACGCGCATGGGGGTTGTCAGCTCCTACTGCTGCTGGCCGTCTTCGGGTGCGTTCGCGTTCGGAGTGACCGTGACGGTCACCGTCGGCGTGGGGACCGGTTTGGGCTTCGAGGGGAGCACGGTGTCGCGCGGGTCCTTCTTCGGGGCCTGGACGACGACGCCGACGATGTCGAGCTTGGTGAAGCTGACGTACGGCGTGACGTAGAGGGTGCGGGTGAGGTCGCCGCCGGAGGGGTCGACGCGGGAGACGACGCCGACGGGGACGCCGGGCACAAAAGGCTTGTCGGCCTGCGAACCGAAGGTGACCAGCCGGTCGCCCTTCTTCACGTCGGCCTTGCCGTTGAGGAGTTCGACGCGCAGCGGCCGGTCGCCCTGCCCGGAGGTGAAGCCGAGCTCGTCGGACGCCTCCATCCGGGTGCCGACGGTGAAGTCGGGGTCGGAGGCGAGGAGCACGGTCGAGGTGTCGGGTCCGACGGTGGTGACCCGTCCGACGAGCCCGTCCCCGTTCAGGACCGTCATGTCGCGCTTGACGCCGTCGTTCGCGCCGACGTCGATGGTGATGGTCCAGGAGAAGCCCTGGGCCGCTCCTATCGCGATGACCTCCGCGCCCTTGATGCCGTACTGGCCCGCGCCGGCGATCTTCAGCATCTTGTCGAGCTGCGCGAGGCGGCTGCGGTTGCGGTCGTCGCTGCCGAGTTTCGCCTTGAGGGCCGCGTTCTCCTTCTCCAGCTCGGAGAGCCGGTCATGGCGTGCGCCGGAGTCACGGACGGCGGAGACGGCGTTGCCGACGGGATCCACCGCCGACGACACACCGTCCTCGATCGGACCGAAGGCCGCGGCCGCGGCCTGCCGGGCGCCGTCGACCGGGGAGTCCTCACCGCCGCGGATGTCCACCGTGATCAGCGCGAACGCGATGGCGATCAGCAGCACCAGGAGCAGCCGGCTCTCTCGTGTGTCCCTCACGTGCGGCGGCCGTGCCCTTCCTCGAGAGAAAAAACCAGGATCAGAATCAGGAAGCAGGTTCAGGAAGCAGGTTCAGGAATTCGGGTAGCCCCGGGCCAGGATGACCAAGGGCGCTTTGTGGGAGCTTATGCCTCGATATCAACGATCCGCCGCACGAGAGGAGATCGTCCCGTACGGCGGAATCGAAGCGTTACGTCATCTGCGGGGCGCGGCGTCCAGCACCTGCTGGAGCGCCTCGAACTCCTCGACGCACTTGCCGGAACCGAGCGCCACGCTGTCCAGCGGGTCCTCGGCGATGTGGATGGGCATGCCGGTCTCCCGGCGCAGCCGCTCGTCCAGACCGCGCAACAGGGCTCCGCCGCCGGTCAGAACGATTCCGCGGTCCATGATGTCGCCGGACAACTCCGGGGGACACTTGTCGAGAGTGGTCTTCACGGCGTCGACGATCGCGTTGACCGGTTCCTCGATGGCCTTGCGCACCTCGGCGGCCGAGACGACGACGGTCTTGGGCAGACCGGAGACGAGGTCCCGGCCGCGGATTTCGGTGTGCTGGTCGTCGTCGAGGTCGTACGCCGAACCGATCGTGATCTTGATCTGTTCGGCGGTCCGCTCACCGAGGAGGAGGCTGTACTCCTTCTTGATGTGCTGGATGATCGCGTTGTCCAGTTCGTCGCCCGCGACACGGATGGACTGGGCGGTGACGATGCCTCCGAGCGAGATGACCGCGACCTCCGTGGTGCCGCCGCCGATGTCCACCACCATGTTGCCCGTGGCCTCGTGGACCGGCAGGCCCGAGCCGATGGCCGCGGCCATGGGCTCCTCGATGATGTGCACCTGACGGGCGCCGGCCTGGGTCGACGCCTCGATGACGGCGCGGCGCTCGACGCCCGTGATGCCCGAAGGCACACAGACGACGACCCGCGGACGAGCCAGATACCGCCGCTTGTGGATCTTCAGGATGAAGTAGCGGAGCATCCGCTCGGTGATCTCGAAGTCGGCGATCACGCCGTCCTTCAGCGGACGCACGGCAACGATGTTGCCGGGTGTGCGCCCGATCATCTTCTTCGCTTCGGCGCCGACCGCGAGGATGCCACCGGTGTTGGTGTTGATCGCGACGACGGACGGCTCGTTGAGTACGATCCCGCGACCCCTGACGTACACCAGCGTGTTGGCGGTCCCGAGGTCGACAGCCATGTCACGGCCGATGAACGACATTGAGTTCCCCATCAGGATTCGACTGGCCTTCCATGAGCTTTGAGGGCTTTTCAGGTCGGCGTGGTGGGTGCTGTGACGTGAAGGCTTCCATCGTAAACGCGCCTGCACGGACACTGCGGAGCGGTCTCCGCCATTGTTTGCAGATGCTGTGTGGGTTCGCTTCTGGAGACGGGCGTTCGGGGGCTCACGTTCCCTCGATCGCCCGTTTCAGCCGCGTCGGCCGCGGTCGGTCTCAGACACGACCGGGGAAGAAGATCTTCACCTCGCGCTCGGCGGACTCCTCGGAGTCGGAGGCGTGGATCAGGTTCTCGCGGACGATGACGCCGTAGTCGCCGCGAATGGAGCCGGGGGCGGCGGCGATCGGGTCGGTCGGACCGGCGAGCGCGCGCACACCCTCGATGACCCGCTCGCCCTCGACGATCAGCGCGACGACCGGACCGGAGGCCATGAACTCGACCAGCGGCTCGTAGAAGGGCTTGCCCTTGTGCTCGCCGTAGTGCTGCTCCAGCGTGTCCTGGTCCAGGGTCCGCAGCTCCAGCGCGGTGATCTGCCAGCCGGCCTTGCGCTCGATACGGCTGATGATCTCGCCGGTCAGGCCACGACGGACGGCGTCGGGCTTGAGCAGGACGAGGGTGCGCTGGCTCACGGGGTGACTCCTTCTACTGCCGGTATCTACTGCCGGTGTGTGCGGTGGGATGAGGTTACAGGGCGTGTCCGGAAACCTGTTACGCAGCGTCAGCAGTATCCGGAGAGGCGGCTGCGGCCTGCGCGGCGAAGCGGGCCTTCGCCTCGTCGACCTTCCTGCCGAAGTGCACCGACGCCCACCACAGGGCCCCGAAGAGCACCCCCATGAAGAACATGATCGGGACGAAGAAGCCGGACGCGACGAGGGCGATCTGCAGCGCCCAGCCGAGAGCGACGCCCCCGGGCCGGGTGACCATGCCGCACAACAGCACGCTGAGGAGCATGGCGATGCCGCAGACCGTCCACACCGTGGACGGGGACAGGTCGGCGTCCTTCATGGCGACCAGACCGGCGAAGCCGATGACGAAGAACTCGCCGATCAGGGTCGAGGAGCAGAGCGTACGCATGGCGGGGACCTCAGCCCTTCCCGAGAAGCAGTCGGGCCTCGCCGACGGTGATGACGGAACCGGTGACCAGCACGCCGCCGCCGGCGAACTCGCCGTCCTCCTCGGCGAGAGTGATCGCCGCCTCCAGGGCGTCGGGCAGCCGCGGCTCGACCTGGACGCGGTCGTCGCCGAACACCTCGACGGCGATCGCCGCCAACTCGTCGGCGTCCATCGCACGGTGGCTGGAGTTCTGGGTGACGACGATCTCCGCGAAGATCGGCTCGAAGGCCTCCAGGAGCCCCCGCACGTTCTTGTCGCCGCTGGCCCCGACCACTCCGATCAGCCGGCTGAAGTCGAAGGCCTCGCCGACGGCCTCGGCGGTGGCGCGGGCCCCGGCCGGGTTGTGCGCGGCGTCGAGGACGACGGTCGGGGAGCGCCGTACGACCTCGAGGCGGCCCGGGGAGGAGACGGCCGCGAAGGCCTTGCGGACCGTGTCGATGTCGAGCGGCTCGGGCCGCTGGGAGCCGACACCGAAGAACGCCTCGACGGCGGCGAGCGCGACGGCCGCGTTGTGCGCCTGGTAGGGACCGTGCAGGGGCAGGTACACCTCGGGGTACTCGCCGCCCAGCCCGCGCAGGGTGATCAGCTGCCCGCCGACGGCGACATGCCGGGCGACGACCCCGAACTCCAGCCCTTCCCGGGCCACGGTCGCGTCGACCTCGACGGCCTTCTTCAGCAGCACCTGGGCCGCGTCGACGGGCTGCTGGGCCAGGATGACCGTCGCGTCCTGCTTGATGATCCCGCCCTTCTCGGCGGCGATCGCGGCGGGCGTCTCCCCGAGCCGGTCGGTGTGGTCGAGGTCGATGGGCGTGACGACGGCGACGTCACCGTCGATGACGTTCGTCGCGTCCCACGAGCCGCCCATCCCCACTTCCACGACGGCGACGTCGGCGGGCGCGTCCGCGAAGGCGGCGTACGCCATGCCGGTGAGCACCTCGAAGAAGGACAGCCGGTACTCCTGCTGGGCGTCGACCATCTCGACGTACGGCTTGATGTCCTGGTACGTCTCGATGAACCGCTCGGCGGAGATCGGCGCGCCGTCCAGGCTGATCCGCTCGGTGATCGACTGGACGTGGGGGCTCGTGTACCGGCCGGTGCGCAGCTCGAAGGCGCCGAGAAGCGCCTCGATCATGCGGGCGGTGGACGTCTTGCCGTTCGTCCCGGTGATGTGGATCGAGGGGTACGAGCGCTGCGGGTCCCCCAGCACGTCCATCAGCGCGGCGATGCGGCCGACGGAGGGCTCCAGCTTGGTCTCGCCCCAGCGGGTGGCCAGCTCCGCCTCGACCTCGCGCAGGGCCTTGTCGACCTCGGGGTCCTCGGGACGCGCGGGCACGTCTGCGCCGGGGGCTCCGCCCTGGGTACGCAGGGTGCGGCTGCCGGCCTCGATGACCGCGAGGTCCGGGTCGCGGTCGGTCTCGGCGGCGACGATCTCGTCGAACGGGTCGCTTTCAGTCACAGGGCCAGTCTACGGACGGCTGCTGACAGACGTAGGCGAAGGCCCCCGGAACCGTACTGGTCGCGAGGGCCTTCGTCTGCGTACTGGTGGTTACGCCTCCGGCAGGCGTTCCAGCTGGGTCTGGATGCGGGCGATGTCCTCGTCCGCCTTGGCGAGGCGGGTGCGGATCTTCTCCACCACGTTGTCCGGGGCCTTCGCGAGGAACGCCTCGTTGCCCAGCTTGGCGCCCGCCTGGGCCTTCTCCTTCTCGGCGGCGGCCAGGTCCTTGGCCAGGCGCTTGCGCTCGGCGGCCACGTCGATCGTGCCGGACAGGTCCAGCGCGACCGTGGCGCCCGCGACCGGCAGGGTCGCCGTCGCCGAGAAGCTCTCGCCCTCCGGCTGGAGGCGCAGGAGCTGGCGGACGGCGGCCTCGTGCGCCGCGAACGGCGTGCCGTCCAGCGTGAGGCGGGCCGGGACCCGCTGCCCCGGCTGGAGACCCTGGTCGGCGCGGAAGCGGCGGACCTCGGTGATCACCGACTGGAGGCTCTCGATCTCCCGCTCGGCTCCGGCGTCCCGGAAGCCCGAGTCCTTCGGCCACTCGGCGATGACGACCGACTCGCCGCCGGTCAGCGTCGTCCAGAGTGTCTCGGTGACGAACGGGACGATCGGGTGCAGCAGCTTGAGGGTGACGTCGAGGACCTCGCCGAGGACGCGGCCGGAGACCTTCGCGGGCTCGCCGCCGGCCATGAACGTCGTCTTGGACAGCTCGACGTACCAGTCGAAGACCTCGTCCCAGGCGAAGTGGAACAGCGCGTCGGAGAGCTTCGCGAACTGGAAGTCCTCGTAGAGCGCGTCGACTTCGGCGACGACCGAGTTGAGGCGGGAGAGGATCCAGCGGTCGGTCGCCGACATCTTCGAGGCGTCCGGCAGCGGACCGTCGACCGTGGCGCCGTTCATCAGCGCGAAGCGCGTCGCGTTCCAGATCTTGTTGGCGAAGTTGCGGGAGCCCTGGACCCAGTCCTCGCCGATCGGGACGTCGACCCCGGGGTTGGCGCCACGGGCCAGGGTGAACCGGAGCGCGTCGGAGCCGTACTTGTCCATCCAGTCCAGCGGGTTGACCGCGTTGCCGAAGGACTTCGACATCTTCTTGCCGAACTGGTCGCGGACCATGCCGTGCAGGGCGATGGTGTGGAACGGCGGGGTGCCGTCCATCGCGTACAGGCCGAACATCATCATCCGGGCGACCCAGAAGAAGAGGATGTCGTAGCCGGTGACCAGGACGGAGTTCGGGTAGAACTTCGCGAGCGACTCGGTCTGTTCGGGCCAGCCGAGCGTCGAGAACGGCCACAGGCCGGAGGAGAACCAGGTGTCGAGGACGTCGGTGTCCTGACGCCAGCCCTCGCCGGTCGGCGCCTCGTCGTCAGGACCGACGCAGACGACCTCGCCGTTCGGGCCGTACCAGACCGGGATCCGGTGCCCCCACCACAACTGCCGTGAGATGCACCAGTCGTGGAGGTTGTCGACCCAGTCGAAGTACCGCTTCTCCATCTCCTGCGGGTGGATCTTGACGCGGCCGTCGCGGACGGCGTCACCGGCCGCCTTCGCCAGCGGCCCGACCTTGACCCACCACTGCATGGACAGGCGCGGCTCGATGGTCGTCTTGCAGCGCGAGCAGTGGCCGACGGAGTGGACGTAGGGCCGCTTCTCGGCGACGATCCGGCCCTCCGCGCGCAGCGCGGCGACGATGGCGGAGCGGGCCTCGAGCCGGTCCAGGCCCTGGAAGGGGCCGTGGGCGGTGATGACGGCGTGCTCGTCCATGATCGTGAGGGACGGCAGGTTGTGACGCTGGCCGATCTCGAAGTCGTTCGGGTCGTGCGCCGGGGTCACCTTGACGGCGCCGGTGCCGAACTCCGGGTCGACGTGCGTGTCGGCGACGACGGGGATGAAGCGGTCGGTCAGCGGGAGGCGGATCTCCTTGCCGACCAGGTGCTTGTAGCGCTCGTCGTCGGGGTGGACGGCGACGGCCGTGTCACCGAGCATCGTCTCCGCGCGCGTGGTGGCGACGACGATGGTGTCGTCCCCCTCGCCGTACTTCATGGAGACGAGCTCGCCGTCGTCGTCCTGGTACTCGACCTCGATGTCGGAGATCGCGGTGAGACAGCGCGGACACCAGTTGATGATGCGCTCGGCGCGGTAGATCAGCTCGTCGTCGTAGAGCCGCTTGAAGATGGTCTGGACGGCCTGGGAGAGTCCCTCGTCCATGGTGAAGCGCTCGCGCGACCACGCGACGCCGTCGCCCAGGCGGCGCATCTGGCCGCCGATCTGGCCGCCGGACTCGCCCTTCCACTGCCAGACGCGCTCGACGAACGCCTCACGGCCGAGGTCGTGCCGGGACTTGCCCTCCTTGCCCAGTTCACGCTCGACGACGTTCTGCGTGGCGATGCCGGCGTGGTCCATGCCGGGCTGCCACAGCGTCTCGTAGCCCTGCATGCGCTTGCGGCGGGTGAGGGCGTCGATGAGCGTGTGCTCGAAGGCGTGCCCCAGGTGCAGGCTGCCCGTGACGTTCGGCGGCGGGATGACGATCGTGTACGGAGGCTTGTCGCTCTTCGCGTCGGCCTCGAAGTAACCGCGCTCTACCCAGCGCTCGTACAGCGGCCCCTCTACGTCGGCCGGCGCGTACTGGGTCGGCAGTTCGATGGGGGGCGCTGATGGCTGCTGCTGAGCGTTCTCGGTCACGGGGCCAGTTTAGGGGTGTCACCGGGCCGTCCCGAAACGTGTTTGCTCTGTAACGGTAGGGGCCCCGCTGCCGTGCAGGTGTTGGCTTTGAGCCAGGATGTGAAAATCACATAAGCATCTGGAGGGGAACCCAGAAATGAGTCACAACCAGCCGGGCCCGTACGGCGGGCAGCCCCAGCAGCCCGGACCGTACGGCCAGCCCGGACCGTACGGCCAGCCGCCGCAGGCGCCCCAGCCCGGCTACGGCTACCCCCAGCAGCCCCCCGCCCCGCAGCCCGGCTACGGCTACCCGCAGCAGCCCCCGCAGGGCGTCCCGCCGCAGACCCCGCCCTACGGCCAGCAGCCGCCGTACGGCCAGCCGCCGACCCCTCCTTACGGCCAGCAGCCGCCCTACGGCCAGCCTCCCTACGGCGTCCCGCAGCCCCCGGCGCCGAGCGGCGGCGGCAAGAAGTCGGCCATCATCGTCGGCGCGGTGGCGGTCGTGGCGGCGATCGGCGTGGGCGCGTACTTCGTGCTCGGCGGGAGCAGCAGCGCCGGCGGCCTCAAGGACGACGGCGCGCACAAGCTGTCGACGCCGGCGACCGTGCTCACCGACTACAAGCGGGCCTCCAAGGACGGCGCGAGCGCGAGCGACGACTCGGCCGCCGACCTGGAGAAGAGCGGCGTCAAGAACGGCAAGAGCGTGATCGGCGTCTACTCGACGGCGGACCTGACCGGGTACGACCCCGACGACCCGAGCACCGTTCCCGACGCGTCCGAGCTCGCGACGGCCAAGGGCATCACCTACGCCGGCGCCTACGGAACGATCGACGACCCCGAGAAGGCGCTGGACACGTTCTTCGCCAACTTCAAGAAGTCGTCCGAGGAGAGCTCCTCCGACAGCAGCAGCACCGCCTCGGACGCCGAGCTGGTCGGCGAGCCGGAGGAGGCCGACCTCGACGGCGCGGTCATGAAGTGCCAGGCGGCCAAGGGCACGGACAAGGCCACCAAGCAGGTGAAGACCGACTGGTTCTGCGCGTGGGCCGACTACAGCACCATCGCCATGGTGTCGCCGGGTGACGCCACGAAGGGCATCACCAAGGACGTGGCGATCGACATCACCACGAAGCTGCGCGACGAGGTCCGCGTCAAGGCATGACCCGCCCGGGGGCTCAGCCAGTCGACTGCTGAGCCGCCCAACCACGAAGGGGCCCCGGTCGGTTGACCGGGGCCCCTTCGGCGTTCTCTGAGCGCCTACGCCGTCTTCTGCTCGCCCGGGCCGCGGCCGCCGCGTGCGTCGCGCGGGATCAGGGTCGGGTTGACGTTGGACAGGACGACGTCCGCCGTGATGACCACGCGGGCCACGTCCTTGCGGGACGGGACCTCGTACATGACCGCCTGGAGGACCTCCTCCATGATGGCGCGCAGGCCGCGGGCGCCGGTCTGGCGGAGGATGGCCTGGTCGGCGATGGCCTCCAGGGCCTCCCGCTCGAAGTCCAGCTCCACGCCGTCGAGTTCGAAGAGCCGCTGGTACTGCTTCACGAGCGCGTTGCGCGGCTCGATCAGGATCTGCAGGAGCGCCTCGCGGTCCAGGTTGTGGACCGAGGTGATGACCGGGAGACGGCCGATGAACTCCGGGATCATGCCGAACTTGACCAGGTCCTCGGGCATGACGGCCTCGAACTGGTCCTTGGACTCCAGCTCGCGCTTGGAACGGATCGTCGCGCCGAAGCCGATGCCCTTGGCGCCGGCCCGGGTCTCGATGATCTTCTCCAGGCCCGAGAAGGCGCCGCCCACGATGAACAGCACGTTCGTCGTGTCGATCTGGATGAACTCCTGGTGCGGGTGCTTGCGGCCGCCCTGCGGCGGGACCGAGGCCGTGGTGCCCTCGAGGATCTTCAGGAGGGCCTGCTGGACACCTTCGCCCGACACGTCGCGCGTGATGGAGGGGTTTTCACTCTTCCTCGCGACCTTGTCGATCTCGTCGATGTAGATGATCCCGGTCTCGGCCTTCTTGACGTCGTAGTCGGCGGCCTGGATCAGCTTCAGCAGGATGTTCTCGACGTCCTCGCCGACGTACCCCGCCTCGGTCAGCGCCGTGGCGTCGGCGATCGCGAACGGGACGTTCAGCATGCGCGCCAGGGTCTGGGCGAGGAGCGTCTTGCCCGAGCCCGTGGGGCCGAGCAGGAGGATGTTGGACTTCGCCAACTCGATCGCGTCGTCGCGGCCTTGGGCGCCGCCGTTCTCACCGGCCTGGACGCGCTTGTAGTGGTTGTACACCGCGACCGACAGGGCCTTCTTGGCGGGCTCCTGGCCCACCACGTAGCCCTCGAGGAACTCGTAGATCTCGCGCGGCTTCGGGAGTTCCTCCCAGCGGACCTCGCTCGTCTCCGCGAGCTCTTCCTCGATGATCTCGTTGCAGAGATCGATGCACTCGTCGCAGATGTAGACACCGGGCCCTGCGATGAGCTTCTTGACCTGCTTCTGGCTCTTGCCGCAGAACGAGCACTTGAGCAGATCGCCGCCGTCACCGATGCGTGCCACGGTGTGCTTCCCCTTCGCCTGGGAGACGCCTGGACGCTTTCGAATCCAGCGGCTCCTGGTGCTGCCTTATTCCGACGGTACCTTGCCTGGGCCCCCGTTCGGGTCCCCCTTGGCACGGTTCACTGCGACGTGGACCGTGTCACACCGTGCCGAGGGGTCCGAACGGGACGCCCCCGTGCGTCAACGCAGAGACTCGTTGTTCATCTTCCGGGTGGAGATGATCTGGTCGATCAGGCCGTACGCCAGCGCGTCCTCGGCCGTGAGGATCTTGTCGCGCTCGATGTCCTCGCGGATCTTCTCGATCGGCGTGGTGGAGTGCTTGGCCAGCATCTCCTCCAGCTGCGCGCGCATCCGGAGGATCTCGTTGGCGGCGATCTCCAGGTCGGAGACCTGACCGCGGCCAGTCTCACTGTACGGCTGGTGGATCAGCACGCGCGCGTTCGGCAGCGCCATGCGCTTGCCCGGCGTACCGGCGGCCAGCAGGATCGCGGCGGCGGAGGCCGCCTGGCCCATGCAGACCGTCTGGATGTCGGGCTTCACGAACTGCATCGTGTCGTAGATGGCCGTCAGCGCGGTGAAGGAGCCGCCGGGGCTGTTGATGTAGATCGAGATGTCCCGGTCGGGGTCCATCGACTCCAGGCACAGCAGCTGCGCCATGACGTCGTTGGCGGAGGCGTCGTCGATCTGCACGCCGAGGAAGATCACGCGCTCCTCGAAGAGCTTCGCGTACGGGTCGTACTCGCGGACGCCCTGGGAGGTGCGCTCGACGAAGCGCGGGATGACGTAGCGGGACTCGGCGCGGGGGCCGGTGTATTCGGCCTCGGTGCGGGCGTAGATGCCGCTGCCGGGGAAGTCGTTCACGGTGTCTCCTGGAGAGAGGGCTGGGGCGGTGGGCTGGAGGGGCTGGACGGGGCGCTGACGGCTTCCGATGTCCTGGGTCACCCCCGGGGACCCTGAGGGTCCTTGCGGGCTCCAGGAGGGTCCGAGGGGCTTCCTGGAGCTCCGGGAGGGCCTCAGAGCCTCGGAGGGCTCCCGGAATTCCGGACTCTGGACTTCTGGGCTCCTGGACTTCGGAAGGGGCTCAAGGGCTCCGGGGAGCGCCCTGTGCGGCCCTGCTGCCGTCAGCGGCCCTCAGGCCGCCCCGGTACCGCCGCCGCCCGGCATGCCGGCCGCGGTGGGCATGATGTCGTCGATGAGGCCGTACTCCTTGGCCTCGATCGGGTCGAACCAGCGGTCGCGGTCCGAGTCGATGGTGACCTGCTCCACCGTCTGGCCGGTGTGGAAGGCGGTCAGCTCCGCCATCCGCTTCTTGGTGTGCAGCAGCCGCTCGGCGTGGATCTTGATGTCCGACGCGGAGCCGGCGAGGCCGGCCGAGGGCTGGTGGATCAGGATCTCGGCGTTCGGCAGGGCGAAACGCTTGCCGGGGGTGCCGGCGCTGAGCAGGAACTGGCCCATGGAGGCCGCCATGCCCATGGCGATGGTCACCACGTCGTTCTTGATGTACTGCATGGTGTCGTAGATCGCCATGCCGGCCGTGATCGATCCGCCGGGGCTGTTGATGTAGAGGTAGATGTCCTTGTCCGGGTCGGAGGCAAGGAGCAGCAGCTGTGCGGTGATCTTGTTGGCGATGTCGTCGTCGACCGCCTGGCCGAGGAAGATGATCCGCTCGCCGAGCAGCCGGTTGTAGACCTGGTCGCCGAGGCCACCACCGATAGGGTCGCCGGCAGCTGTGGGCATCAGATTCGTCACGTATCCACCTGCTCGTCTTACGACGGCGCCGGGCCGTCTCACGTGTACTGCCGGGGGCAACGGGGACTCCCCTGCCCTCGTACTCATGGACCCTAACGCGCGGGTCCCTTCGGGGAATCCCGGAGAGTGGAGTGTTCGCCGGGGGCGTAGTCGCCGGGGACGCAGCGTGTTCGCCGTGCCCCCCGGGCGCGCTGTCCCGCCGTACGACAGAAGGGCCCCGGAGCGAATCCCGCCCCAGGGCCCCTCGTGTCGTCAGAAGTGACGCGAGGCCACTCAGGCCTCGGGCTTCTCCTCGGGCTCGCCGGCGCCCTCGACGGCCTCGACCGTCTCCGTGGCGGCCTCAGCCTCTTCCTCGTCGTCCAGGTCGATGACCTCGCCGTTGGTGTCCTTCACCGTGGCGGACTCGACGACCGTGGCCAGAGCCTTGCCGCGGGCGACCTCGCCGACCAGGAGCGGAACCTGGCCGCCCTCGACGACCGCCTGGGCGAACTGGTCGGGCGACATGCCGGAGGAGGCGGCACGGCGCATGAGGTGCTCGGTGAGCTCCTCCTGGTTGACGTTGAGCTTCTCGCGCTTGACGAGCTCGTCGAGCACGAACTGGGTCTTGATGCCCTTGACCGCGGCCTCACGGGTCTCGGTCTCGAACTCCTCGGCGGTCTTGCCCTGGATCTCCAGGTACTTGTCGAGGTCGAGGCCCATCTGGCCGAGCTGGTGGTGCTCCAGGTTGTGCTTGCGGGTGTTGATCTCGTCCTCGAGCAGCTTCTCGGGGACGGGCACCTCGACGAGCTCCAGCAGCTTCTCCAGGACGCGCTCCTGGGCCTGCGTGGCCTGGTCGTACTGCTTCATGTTCTCGAGGCGCTTGCGGCTGTCGGCCTTGAGCTCGTCGAGGGTGTCGAACTCGGAGGCGAGCTGCGCGAACTCGTCGTCCAGCTCGGGGAGCTCACGGGCGGCGACCTGGGTGACCTTGACGGTGACCTCGGCCTCCTTGCCGGCCGCCGAGCCGCCCTTGAGCTCGGAGGTGAAGGTGGCCTCGCCACCGGCCTCCAGGCCCTTCACGGCGTCGTCGATGCCTTCCAGCAGCTCGCCGGAGCCGATGGTGTAGGAGACGCCGCTGGCGACGCCGTCCTCGAGGATCTCGCCGTCGACCTTGGCCTCCAGGTCGACGGTCACCACGTCGCCGTCCTCGGCGGCGCGCTCGACCGGGGAGGTCGAGGCGAAGCGCTCGCGGAGCTGCTCGACGGACTTGTCGATGTCCTCGTCCGACACCTCTACGGCGTCGACCTCGACCTCGATGGAGGAGAAGTCCTCGGGGAGCTCGAGGGCGGGGCGGACGTCGACCTCGGCGGTGAAGTTCAGCGTCTCGCCGTCCTTCAGCTCCGTGATGTCGACCTCGGGCTGGCCGAGGACGTCGATCTCGGCCTCGTTGACCGCCTCGGTGTAGAACTTCGGAAGCGCGTCGTTGACCGCCTCCTCCAGAACCGCACCGCGGCCGAACCGCTGGTCGATGACGCGCGCCGGGATCTTGCCCTTCCGGAAGCCCTTCACCGTGACCTGCTGGTTGATCTTCTTGTACGCCGCGTCGAGGCTGTCCTTGAGCTCCTCGAAGGGCACCTCGATGCTGAGCCGAACCCGAGTCGGGTTCAGGGTCTCCACGGCGCTCTTCACGGTTGGGTCTCCTTGGGGGCTGACTTCTTGGTTTCTGCCGGAGCCAGACTGGCCCGGCGGATTTCGCCGCCCGGAGGACTTCAGTGGATGAGGACATACGGGCGTGCAGCTTGCATAGTAACGGCAGCGAGGACGCGCCCCAAAGGCGATCAAGCGAGGCGACCGCACAGGTGGCCGGTCACGGCTGGTGATGGCCGTTCGGTGGCCCCTGCGTGTCCCTCCCGTGCCCCTTCAGTGGCCGGTGAGGGTCGTTCGGTGGCTGATGGTGTCGGTCAGTGGTCGGGGTGGCGGGATTTGAACCCACGGCCTTCCGCTCCCAAAGCGGACGCGCTACCAAGCTGCGCCACACCCCGTCTGGTGCGACACGTAGGGTACATGGCCGCAGGCCGTCTGACCGCCGCTTTTGCCGAGCGCCCGGGCGGGCCGCGGCGGGGCCGGGAAACGGGGTGTGCGACACAGCCTGCCGACCCGCTACGATGCCTACAGTGCCGCGGTCGGCTGACCTGCGGCGCGTCCTGTGCGGGCGTAGCTCAATGGTAGAGCCCTAGTCTTCCAAACTAGCTACGCGGGTTCGATTCCCGTCGCCCGCTCTGTACGGCCCGGGCCGGGTCGGAGATGTACTTCTCCGACCCGGCCCTCGTCGTGTTCGGGCGCACGGCCGGGCGCGACGAGGGCCGGCCTCAGAAGCTGATCGAGTTGATCGTGTCCGCGAGGGAGTCGAGGAAGCGGTTGATCGACGGGGCCATGCCGGTCGAGGCGAGGAAGAAGCCGAACAGGATCGCGACTATCGCCGGACCCGCCTTGATCGACCCTCCCCGGATCAGTACCACCAGGATGATCGCCAACAGCAGCACCACTGACAGTGAAATGGCCACAACTGATCACACACCCTCGGTCGGTCCGCACTCCCGAGACCATCGTGCCACCAACCCGGCCTCCCTATGCGGCCCGTGACGCATCATCGCGCGGAGCTTCCGGACCCGGACGCACCGTACGGCAATTCGAGCGCGTAACCGCACCGGGAATTGGGGCAGTTGGTTTCCATGTCCACACAACGCGTGCGCAGGTAATTCGAATGATGATCCACGGCACGTCAACTACAGGCGCACAACCGGCGTTATGCACCTTTTAGTCGGGATGAATCGTGACATCAAGGGCAGTTGCGAGGTGTTCGAAGGGCAATAACGAGGAATGACCTGGGGTGTTTTACGAATACGCACACGCGACGCTAGGGTGCCTCGAATGTTCCCCGCCGCCCCGTCTCTCGTTCCGAGCCAGAACGATCAGCACAACGAGCACGACCGACACGATCAACACAACCTGTCCACGGAAAGATCCGCCGAGCGGCCGTCCGCGCGGCCCGTCGCTCAGCGTGACGCGTTCTTCGACAACGCCAAGTACCTGGCGATCGTGCTGGTGGCGGTGGGCCACGCCTGGGAGCAGCTCAAGGGCGACAGCCGGGTGCTCACGGCGGCGTACGTGCTGGTGTACACGTTCCACATGCCGGCCTTCATCCTCATCTCCGGCTTCTTCTCCCGCAGTTTCGACGGGAGCCCCGGAAAGCTGAAGCGGCTGGTCACGGGCATCGTCGTGCCGTACATCGTCTTCGAGACCGCTTACCCGCTGCTGAAGACGTACGTCGACGGCTCCCCCCAGGACATCAGCCTGCTCGACCCCTACTACCTGACCTGGTTCCTGTGCGCGCTGTTCATCTGGCGGCTGACCACGCCCCTCTGGAAGCTGGTCCGGCATCCGCTGCCGCTCGCGCTGGGCATCGCCATGCTGGCGTCCGCCACCCCGAACATCGGTGACGACCTGGACCTCCAGCGTGTCCTTCAGTTCCTGCCGTTCTTCGTGCTGGGGCTGAACCTGAAGCCGGAGCACTTCCGGCTGGTGCGCCGGCGCTCGGTCCGGATCGCAGCGGTGCCGGTGTTCGCCTTCGCGCTGGCCTTCTCCTGGTGGGCGGTGCCTCGCATGAACAGCGGATGGCTCTACCACCGCAACTCCGCACAGGAGTTGGGCGTGCCGTGGTGGGTCGGTCCCGTCATGCAGCTCGCCCTGTTCGGCTGCTCCCTGCTGCTGACCGCCTGCTTCCTCTCCTGGGTGCCGGGTCGCACGATGTGGTTCACGGCGCTCGGCGCGGGCACGCTCTACGGCTATCTGGTGCACGGTCTGCTGCTCAAGACCGCCGACTACCGCGACTGGTTCGATCACCCCGGCCTGCACCGCCCGCTCGGGGAGATCGCCATCACGGTCGTCGTGGCCGTCACCGTCACTCTGTTGTGCACCAGGCCCGTTCGGCAGGTGCTGCGGTTCGTGGTGGAACCGAAGATGGAGTGGGCCTTCAAGCGGGACGCCGCCGAACTCGCCCGAGAGCGTGAGAAGGGCGAGAAGGGCGAGCAGCGGCAGCAGCCCGACATGCGGGACCAGCGGGGACAGCAGGGGCAGCCGGCGGACGTCGCGGGCTAGGCGCTCTCGTCCCGATCGGCGGTGAGGCCGAGGAGTGCGCGCATGCGGGCGTACTTCTCGGTGAGTCGGGTCCGGGTCGGCGCGTCCAGGGCCGCGAGCCGTGCCGGGTCCGCGTTGTGCGCCAGGTCCGCCTCCTTCACCAGCAGCGCGCCCGGCGTGGCCAGGATGCGCCCTGCGTACGCCTCCGGCGGCTCCCCGGCCCGCTTGGTGACGGCCAGGACGACGGCCTTGGTGCGGTCGCTCAGCGCTGCGCCGTCCAGCCAGGCCTCGGACAGGGCGTCGTCCTCGACGGCGTCGTGCAGCCAGGCGGCCGCGATCTGGTCGGCGTCGCCGCCCCGCGCGCGTACGCCCTCCGCGACCGCCTGAAGGTGCTCGGCGTAGGGCCGGCCGGCCTTGTCGGTCTGTCCCTCGTGGGCGGCGCGGGCAAGGGCCTCGACCTCGGGCAGGGTGAGCATGGGCGTCCCCTTACGTCTCAGGAGAGTTGCGTCTCAGGAGAGTTGAGTCTCAGGACAGCGGGGTCATCTGGGACGTCGGGCCCTCGCGGCAGACCAGCAGCAGGGCGCGGTCGTCGTTGACGTCCTTCGCCACCGCCTCGATCAGGTGCCAGGCGGCGCCCTGGAAGCCGCCGGCCACATAGCGGTCGGCCTCGCCGGTGAGGCGGTCGATGCCCTCGACGATGTCCCGGTCGGAGGTCTCCACCAGGCCGTCGGTGAAGAGCATCAGCACGTCGCCCGGGCGCAGCGAGCCCTTCACCGGGTCGAACTGCGCGCCGTCGTACACCCCGAGGAGGGGGCCCTCGGCGGCCTTCTCCTCCCAGCGGCCGCTGCCCGCGCTGAGCTGGAGGCCCGGCGGGTGACCGGCGGAGTAGAGCTCGTAGTCACCGGAGTCGAGGTCGAGGACCAGGTGGATGGAGGTCGCGAAACCCTCGTCCCAGTCCTGGCGGAGCAGATAGCCGTTGGCGGCCGGGAGGAACGCGTGCGGGGGCAGGGAGCCCAGCAGGCCGCCGAAGGCGCCGGACAGCAGGAGCGCGCGGGAACCGGCGTCCATGCCCTTGCCGGAGACGTCCGTGAGGACGACCTCCATGGTGCGGCCGCCGTTCGTGCGGGCCGCGACGACGAAGTCGCCGGAGAACGACTGGCCCCCCGCCGGCCGGAGCGCCATCTCGCGGTGCCAGCCGTGCGGCAGGTTCGGCAGCTTGCTCTGCACGCGGATGCGTTCGCGCAGGTCGAAGAGCATGGTGCCGCCGCGCCGCCAGGGCACGCCGACCCGGCTGCGGAACTGGGCGATGAGCAGGCCGAAGAAACCGCATGCTGCGACGACCAGCACCACGCCCGGGGTCACGCGTGAGGGACCCTCGGTGTACGGGCCGAGCTGCACGGACTCCACGATGAGGGCCGTGGCGGCCGCCGCGTACAGGCCGAGCAGGCTCGACGGGCGCAGCAACAGGCCGCCGGCGACGATCGGCAGCACCAGGGCGGCCGGTGAGCACCACACCGAGTTTGCGAGCGTGGTGACGGCGATGAGCGGGACGGTGAGCAGCAGGAAGGCCAGCGCGATCCAGTCGGAGCCGTCGCCGCGGAAGTAGTCCACGGCGCTTCTGCGCACGCCGGTGCGCACCCGGTGCATCCAGTGCTTCAACCGGGCTGCCAACGTCTCGGCTTCCGCGCGCCGCTGTCGTCCTGCTGCCATTAGTTCGGGACCCTATCCATCCAACCCGCCGCTTGGCACGGGAGGTCCCACTTGTCCCCCCCTCCGAGGCTCAACTTCACAGTGAACTTCACGGAAAGCGCTCGCGCCGCAAGGAGGGAGAAATTCCCTGGCTCGTCCCACATCGGACTGCTAGGCATGGGCCCATGACGACTGAGGCGAGGGGCGGCGAGACCCGGGCGGCAGACGGCCCGCGGGTGCTGCGGCGGGACGAATGGGACCAGTGGTACGACACCCTGCTGCGCGCCTTCGGCGGGGTCGGGGAGTCGGCCGAGGAGCGGGAGCTGTTCAGGGCGCTCACCCCGTACGAGCGCTCCCTCGGTGTGTGGGAGGGCTCCGCGTGCGTGGCGACGGCGGGCGCCCACGATTTCCGGCTGACCGTTCCGGGCGGGGCCTCGGTGCCGGCGGCGGGCGTGACGATGGTCGGCGTGAGCGCGACGCACCGGCGGCGCGGGGTGCTGACGTCGATGATGCGACGGCAGTTGGACGACGTGCGGGCGTGGGGCGAGGCGGTGGCGGTCCTCACGGCCTCGGAGCCCGCGATCTACGGGCGGTTCGGGTATGCGGCGGCGAGTTTCGGGCTGCACGCCGAGATCGACACCAGTCGGGTACGGCTGTCCGTGCCGGACGGTACGGACGACGTACGGCTGCGGTACGTCGACCCGGGCGCGGAGCTCGACGCGTGCGAGGCGGTGTACGCGCGGACCGTGCCGCGGCGGCCCGGGATGCTCGCGCGGCGGCCCGGCTGGGAGCGGCTGGGGCTGCTCGACCCCGAGAGGGGGCGCGGCGGGGCGTCGCCGTTGCAGTGCGTGCTCGCCGGGCGGGACGGCGAGGTCACCGGCTACGCCCGATTCCGGGTGCGGCCCGAGTGGACGGACAGCGGGCACAACGGGCGGGTGCTGCTCGAGGACCTGGCGGGGCTCGATCCCGTGTCGGAGGCGGCGCTGTGGCGGTTCCTGTTCGGGATCGACCTCACGACCTCGCTGAAGGTGCGGGGGCGGCCGGTGGACGAGGCGTGGCAGCATCTCGTCTCCGACATCCGGCGGTGCGAGTTGCGGGTGCGGGACTCGTTGTACGTGCGGCTGGTGGAGGTGGGCGCGGCGCTGGAGGCTCGGACGTACCAGGCGCCGGTCGATGTGGTGTTGGAGGTCGAGGACGTCTTCTGCCCCTGGAACACGGGGCGTTGGCGGCTGTCGGGGGACGCCAAGGGGGCGGTGTGCGGGCGTACGTCCGACGCCGCCGATCTCGCCCTGTCGGTACGGGAGTTGGGGGCGGCGTATCTCGGCGGGGTGAGTCTGGGGGCGCTCGGTGCGGCCGGGCGGGTGCGGGAGCTCAGGCGCGGGGCGCTGGCCGAGGCTGCGGTGGGGTTCGGTGCGGGGGCGGCGCCCTGGCTGCCGCACGGGTTCTAGCGCCGTGACAGGCAGCGTTTGCCCGTGAAGGAGCGGCGTCCGGTGCGTGCTGTGGGGGTCCCCCCGGCCGAAGGCTGGGGGAGTGTCGGCCGAAGGCCCTCGTACTGGACGCACTTGGGTCTTCGGCCGGTGCGGCGAGCGGGGGCACCTCCCACACCTTGAGGCAGTGGGGGGCGTGCCGGGCGTCGCGGCGGGACGAACGTCGCCTGCCACGGCACCAGCGGGTTGACGCCGAGGGTTGACGAGCGTCAGTTCTGCTGGCAGCTCGGGCACCAGAAGAGGTTGCGGGCGGCCAGGTCGGCGGTGCGGACGGTGTCGCCGCAGAGGTGGCAGGGCTGGTGGGTGCGTCGGTAGACGTACACCTCGCCGCCGTGGTCGTCGACGCGGGGCGGGCGGCCCATCGCCTCCGGGGTGTGCTCCGGGCGGACCGTGTCGATGCGGTTGTTGCGGACGCCCTCGCGCATGAGGGCGACGAGGTCGGTCCAGATCGCGTCCCACTCGGCGGGGGTGATGGTCCTGCCCGTGCGGTACGGGTCGATGCGGTGCCGGAAGAGGACTTCGGCGCGGTAGACGTTGCCGACGCCGGCGATGACCTTCTGGTCCATGAGGAGGGCGGCGATCGTCGTACGGCTGCGGGATATGCGGGCGTACGCGGCGTCGGGGTCGGCGTCGGCGCGGAGGGGGTCGGGGCCGAGGCGGGCGTGTACGGCCTGCTTCTCGGCGTCCGTGATCAGGGCGCAGGTCGTGGGGCCCCGGAGATCCACGTACGACGTGCCGGCGGCGAGGCGTAGCCGGACGGTGTCCGTGGGCGGCGGGGCCGGGGCCGGGCCGAACGTGACCTTGCCGAAGAGGCCGAGGTGGATGTGGATCCACACGTCGCCGGTGAAGCCGAGGAAGAGGTGTTTGCCGTGGGCCTCGGTGTGGGTGAGGGCGGCGTCTTCGAGCAGGGCGGCGGCGTCCGTGAACTTGCCCTGGGGGCTGGTCACCTGTGTCGGCCGCCCGGTGAAGCGGGCGTAGTCCTGCGCCAGTCGGTGAATCGTGTGGCCTTCCGGCACCGGTGCCTCCCTGCCCTTTCCTTTCCCACCCACCCGGCTCGCTCGGCTGAGAGGTCGCCCTCACCCGGGGCTCCACCCCGGCCCCGGTCCGCCTGCCCGCCCGACTCGCTCGGGCAGGAGTGAACCGGGTCCGGGGCTCCGTCCCGGACCCAGCGGGGCTCCGCCGCCCGCTGTACCCCCGGCGGGGCTTCGCCCCTGCGCCCCTGACGGGCGTCCTCGCCATGTCCTGCCATGTCCCGCCGTGCCTCGGCGACGCCGTCGGCACGTGTGGGTCAGGGCTGGGGGTGGTGGGGCGGGATGGGCGGGAGGTCGCCCGTGGTCTCGTAGGACGCCAGCATGTCGATGCGGCGGATGTGGCGCTCGTCCTGGGAGAACGGGGTGGCCAGGAAGGTCTCGACGAACTTCGTCGCCTCGTCCTGGGTGTGCATGCGGGCGCCGACCGCGACGACGTTGGCGTTGTTGTGCTGGCGGCCGAGGGACGCGGTCTCCTCGCTCCAGGCGAGGGCGGCACGGACGCCCTTCACCTTGTTGGCCGCGATCTGCTCACCGTTGCCGGAGCCGCCGATCACGATGCCGAGGGAGTCGGGGTCCGCGGCCGTCTTCTCCGCGGCGCGGAGGCAGAAGGGCGGGTAGTCGTCCTGGGCGTCGTAGATGTGGGGGCCGCAGTCGACCGGGTCGTGACCCGCCGCCTTCAGCCATTCGACGAGGTGGTTCTTGAGTTCGAAGCCGGCATGGTCCGAGCCGAGATACACGCGCATGGGATGAGTGTGACACGGGTGTTGCGGGGTAGCAGCGCCGGGTGCCGCGTCCAAAAACCGTGAGCGTTCCCACAGAAGCTCAGGAAAACCTCAAGTAACGATCTGGAATCAAAGGTTCCTGAATTCATTCACCTCGGATTCACTGGACCGGCTCGTACGCCACCCACACGCACGATTCAGCTGATTCCCCTGATTCCCCTCACGCGGCGCAAAGGAAGACCGTCCCCATGACTTCGCAGCCGACCCTCACCAAGGCCGACTCCGGCCCCGGAGGCCCCGGAGAACCCGGTTCCGGGCTTCAGGCAGGTCTCAAGAACCGGCATCTGTCGATGATCGCCATCGGCGGTGTCATCGGTGCCGGACTGTTCGTCGGTTCCAGCTCCGGAATCGCCACCGCCGGACCCGGCATCCTTCTCTCCTACGCCCTCGTCGGCACGCTCGTGGTGCTGGTGATGCGGATGCTCGGAGAGATGTCCGCGGCCAATCCGACCTCCGGTTCGTTCTCCGCGCACGCGGACCGGGCGCTCGGACGCTGGGCCGGGTTCTCCATCGGCTGGCTGTACTGGTTCTTCTGGGTCGTCGTGCTCGCCGTGGAGGCCACGGCCGGCGCCAAGATCCTCGAAGGGTGGATTCCCGCCGTTCCGCAGTGGGGGTGGGCGCTCATCGTGATGGTGGTGCTGACCGCCACCAACCTCGTCTCCGTCGGGTCCTACGGCGAGTTCGAGTTCTGGTTCGCCGGGATCAAGGTCGTCGCGATCGGCGCGTTCATCGTGGTGGGCGGGCTCGCGGTGTTCGGCGTGCTGCCCGGTGTCGACAGCGACAAGGCCGGGCTCGGCAACCTCACGGACCACGGCGGCTTCCTGCCCAACGGGCCCGGCGCGATCCTCACCGGTGTGCTGCTCGTCGTCTTCTCCTTCATGGGCAGCGAGATCGCGACCCTCGCGGCCGGCGAGTCCGAGAACCCGCAGCGGGCCGTGACCAAGTCCACGAACAGCATCATCTGGCGGATCGGCGTCTTCTACCTCGGGTCGATCTTCGTCGTCGTCACGCTGCTGCCCTGGGACGACCCGTCCATCAAGGAGCAGGGTTCCTATGTCGCCGCCCTCGACTCCCTCGGCATCGCGCACGCCGGTCAGATCATGAACTTCATCGTGCTGACGTCTGTGCTGTCCTGTCTCAACTCCGGGCTCTACACGGCCTCCCGCATGGCCTTCTCGCTCGGTGAGCGGGGCGACGCGCCGAAGGTCTTCGCCCGGACGACGAGCCGTGGTGTTCCCCTCGCGGCGATCGTCGCCTCCGTGGTGTTCGGGTTCGTCGCCGTCTTCTTCAACTACAGGTTCCCGGACTCCGTCTTCCTCTTCCTCGTGAACTCCAGTGGCGCCGTGGCCCTGTTCGTCTGGCTCGTGATCTGCTTCTCGCAGCTGCGGATGCGGAAGATCATCCAGGCCGAGGCCCCGGAGAAGCTGGTCGTGCGGATGTGGCTGTACCCGTACCTGACCTGGGCGACGGCCGCGCTGATCGTCTTCGTCCTCGGTTACATGCTGACCGACACCGAGGGGGAGAGCAGCGGGCGGACGACCGTGCTGCTGTCGTTGCTCGTCGCGGCGGTCGTGGTCCTCATCGCCTTCGTGAAGGAAGCCAGGATCAAGGCCGGCGTCAAGGACGAGGCCGAGATGAAGTAGCTCTCGGGAGTCCGCGAAAGACGTCGAGCCGCGCCGGCGGGTCGGGATGTCCAAGCGGAAGAAGACGCGCGAAGCAGGCCTGACACCGAACTGCACGCGGCGCGGTTCCGCCTGAATGACGGGCACTTGCAGCCGACGGGGCGGAATCGTCTCTGCCGGGGACAGGACTCCGCCCGCGTGATGCTCGTCCCGGCAGGGCCGGACCCGGCTGGTGTCGAGGGCGTAAGACCTCCCGGACCGCCGGTCCGGGAGGCTGCCTGAGCCAGGAATCCCCCTCGTTCACGAGGGGGAGCATTCACATCACCGTGAAACTGTCCTTGACCCTCTCGTAGGTCTTCAGGGCCGTCGTCTCGGTCTCGGGCTGGTACCAGGTGTTGATCTGGTACGACTTCCCGCTGTCGTTGAAGCCGAGGAGCCGGGCGTGCCACGGGGTGCCCTGGAGGGTGAAGGTGTACTCCCAGACGACCGCCGGCAGACCTCGGAACGTCGTCTCCTCCAGGCGGATCTTGCGGTAGTCCTGGCCCTGGTGGGCGTTGTGTTCGGAGGTCTGCCAGGCGTCCATGAGGTCACCGCGGGCCAGGGAGGACTTGGCGACGAGTTCCTGGGTGCCGTCGGGGGACGTGTAGTGCACCTCCGCGCCCGTCTTCACGTCCCGTCGCCAGTCCTTGGGCGTCGCCCACGCGAACCCACCGGCCTCCCTGTGCGCGCCCGCGGGCAGGCTCGGCGGCCTGAAGGTCCCCTCGACCGTGGGCGACGTCGAGGGGGTGGGGCCGGCGCCGACGCCTGAGCTGGTGGCGGACGCAGTGGCTGTGGCTGTGAGCGTGGCGGGGGACGGCTTGGGCGAGGAGCCGCCTGCCTGGTCGCCGCCGTCGTGCGAACCGGGGGCCGCCGCCAGCGCGATCGCGACGACCGTGCCGACGGCGACGACACCGATGGCGGCCATCACACCGGTACGGCGACTGGTGAGCAGCCCGTGGCGACCCCGGCGGCGGGTGCCCCTGCGCCGCCCGGCAGTGGACGGGACGGCCGGGCCTGGCAGTTCGCCGCCCGACGGTGTCTCCCCCCGCCGGGTCTCCGCGTCCGGGCGGCTGTACGCGTGCGGGTACGTGTGTGTGTACGTGTGCGGGGCGGGATCGGCCTGGCGGGTATGGCTTCCGTCCGGAGCCGGCCCGCGTTCGGTCAACGCCCGGGCTCGGACGAGGGAGACGCCCGACCGGGGGCGTGCGGTCACCTCATCCGGGCTCACCGCGCTCACCGGGCTCTCGGATTCCTGCGCCCCCTCCTCCTCGGAGTCCTCCCCCGTCACCGCTGCCGCCCCGCTCGGCCCCCCGGTCATCCCGCCCCCTGCCACGCCTCCCCCGTCCACCGTCAGTGTCGGGGTCGGGGGTGGGTGGGCTATGGGGTCGAGGGCCGATTCCAGATCGGTGAGGGCTGCGCGGACCGTGGGTTCCTTTTCCAGGAGGGAGGCGAGGATGTCACGCAACGGGCCCGCGTTGGCGGCGAGTTCGGGTTCCTCGTAGAGGACGGCGTGCAGGGTCGCCAGCGTGGTGTCACGGGAGAAGGGGGAGTGGCCGGCCAGGGCGGCGCAGAGCGTGGCACCCAGGGACCACACGTCGGAAGGCGGGCCCTGCGGGCGGCCGGAGATGCGCTCGGGGGCCATGTAGTCGGGGGAACCGACGAGCATGCCGACCATGGTCAACGCCTTCGCGTCCTGGATCGCGGCGATGCCGAAGTCGGTGAGGACGACGCGCCGTCCGCCGCCCCTGTCCCTGCTCCCCGTGTCCTCCACCAGCACGTTGCCCGGTTTGATGTCGCGGTGCAGGACGCCCCTCGCATGGACCTGGCGCAGTGCCGTGACCAGGCCGAGGCCGATGCGGGCGGTCTCGTGCGGCCCCAGTGGCCCTTCCTCGGCCATGATCCGCTCGAGGGAGCGGCCGGCGACCAACTCCATGACGATCCAGAGGCGTTCGCCCTCGTCCACGACGTCGTAGACGCGCACCACGTTGGGATGGTCGATGCGGGCGGTGGCCCTGGCCTCGCGCAGGGTGCGTTCGCGGCGGGTGCGGGTGTCCTCGGAGTCGAGGCCGTCGATGCGTATTTCCTTCACCGCGACCTGCCGGTCGAGCACCTCGTCGGTGGCTCGCCACACCCGCCCCATTCCCCCCTGGCCGATACTCTCGACCAGCCGATAGCGCCCCGTCACCAGTAACCCTGGAAAACCGCCACTCCCTGGATTCCCCGCTCCCCCCGCATTCCCCGAGTTCTCCGGATTCCCCGCGTTTCCCGAATTTCCCGGCAATCCGCTGCACCCCCTCGACTGCTCTCCACTGCCCGGCCCCTGAAACACAATAGTCACACTTAGTGGCGTACCAGCATAGTGCGGAGAAATCTTGTGGTACCTCTTCAAGTACTGTGAATTCAGGCGCAGCCAAGGGGGACGAACATGAGTTCTCGTCGTGCGACGACCATCGCCGGATCGCTGGTCACGGCATCTTTCTCGGCAGTGTTGATCCTTTCCTTCCCTGCCGGGGCGGACGACCAGGGCCCTGGCAGCAGCAAGGGGGGAAAGCCCGTCGACGAGGCACCTGCGGGTGTGAGGACGACGACCCTGCTGCCGGAGCGGATCTCCGTCGACAACAGTTCCGGTAAAACGGCGATCACCGCCACGGTGAAGAACGAGGGGACCAAGGACAGCGGACAGACAAGGCTTTTGGTCGTCGGGTTCGACGGGCTCACGGTCAAAAGCGTTCAGGGATGTTCCGCCATTGCGGAGAAAGATCTTCCGGAAGGATCCAACAGCGGTTTCTCCTGCCCCATCGACAATCTCGCGGCCGGGGCGTCGAAGTCGTACGCCGTCGACGCGACCTTCGATCTGAGCAAGACCGGGAAGATCTGTCTGCCCGTCCAGAGCAGCGACGGGAAGAAGACGTTCTGGCAGCAGGGCCCGGTGCCGTTCGGTACGACGAACCCGTCGCCGAACGCGCCCGCCACCCCGCTGCTCCTCGGCACCGACAACACACCCGTGGCCCCCGGCGGCGACGAGCTGCCGAAGACCGGCGTCGGACGGGATCTGCTGCCGCTCGGCGCGGCCGGAGCGACGCTGCTCGCGGCGGGTACGGCGGGCCTGTGGTGGTCCCGGCGACGTCGGGAGAGCTGACCTGGCGCGAAGGACGAGAGATGATGGCCGGTCGGCCTGACGAGTTGTCAGGCCGACCGGCCATCATCTTCGGGAACCGCTGGAGTCCGTTACCGCTTGACGAGCTTCCAGGCCGTCGGCAGCAACCCCATCGCCAGGATCGCCTTGATCGCGTCGCCGATCAGGAACGGGGTGAGGCCTGCCGCGATCGCGGCGGAGGCGGAGATGCCGGCGGCGTAGGCCAGGTACGGAACGCCGACGGCGTAGATGATGGCCTCGCCCAGCAGCATCGCGCCCGCCGTGCGCAGCATGGAGCGGTCGGCGCCTCGGCGGGCCAGGGTGCCGACGGCGGCGGACGCGAGGATCATGCCGAGGATGTAGCCGAAGGAGACGGAGAGGCCGGAGGCACCTCCGGCGAACCACGGCACGCCGGCGAGACCGGCCAGTGCGTAGACGGCGAGCGCGGAGACTCCGCGGCGGGCGCCGAGGGACGTGCCGACGAGCAGCGCGGCGAAGGTCTGGCCCGTGACCGGGACCGGGGTGCCGGGGACCGGGACCGCGATCTGGGCGGCGAGGCCGGTGAGCGCGGCGCCTCCGAGGACGAGTGCGATGTCCCGGACACGGGAGGCGGGGAGCAGGTCGGCGAGGACCTGTCCGGGGAGAGCGGGGGTGGCGGCTGCGGTGCTGCTCATGGGGACTCCGCGGGTCGGGGTGGATCGGGACACGGTGACGCTATCCCAGGGGCATGCGGCCGCTCACCGTCAGTAGTCGACAAACGGGCGTTCGGGCGCTTGGTGGGCTCCGGACAAAGCGTGGGGGTTACACGCGGTACGAGGTGACCCCGGTCACTGAGGTGGCGTGGCTCGGGATACGAAAGCGCCCTGTGCGCTCTCTGTAGGGTTTCACCAATCGAACAGCGGCCGTCTCGCCCGTCGGTCGCCATCTGGGCAGGGCTGGTCCGCTTTGCTAGCTTCGAGCCATGGTTGCCCAGGCCCAGGCCCTGAACTTCTCGTCGCGTCGCCATGTCGACCTGCGACGTGTGGGCGCGGCCGCCTGTCGCCCTCCGGTGTGAGGCGGGCGGAGCCGATCATCCGGCGCGCCGCGCTCCACAGACGGCGCAGTGTCGGACCGGCTCCCGACTTCCGAGGAAGTTCCCCATGCCCCGTACCGCGGCTCCTGCCGCCCTGGCCTCTCCCTCCTCTCCCCCTTCTCCCTCTTCGCCTTCGTTCACGTCCTCTCCCGTCACCCGGGTCGCCGACAGCGACCGGCGGCGCACCAGCGCCAGTGTGATCCTGCGGTCCGTACTGGAGCACGGGCCGGTCGCGCGCTCCACCATCGCCCGGCTGACCGGGCTGTCCCCTGCCTCCGTCACCGAGCACTGCGCCCGGCTCGCCGGGCTGGGGCTGATCCGGGAGGCGGCCGCGCCCCGGCGCAGCAACGGGGTGGGCCGTCCGCACGTTCCCGTGGATCTGGACGACTCGCGGTTCCTGGTGGGCGGGGTGCATGTGGCGGTGCCGTACACGACCGTCTCGCTGCTGGATCTGCGTGGACGGGTCGTGGCGCGGCGGGAGTTGAAGCATCGAAGTGCCGACCCGGGCGAGGTGCTGGCGCGGGCCGCCGACGGGCTCGGTGCCCTGCTGGGCGAGGCTCCCGGCTGCCGGGCTCTCGGGGTGGGGGTCGCCGTGGGCGGCTGGGTGGACCGGGATGCGGGGACCGTCGTCGAGCATCCGCTGCTGGGCTGGCGGGAGGTGCCGGTGCGGGAGGCGGTCGGTGCGCGCATCGGACTGCCGGTCCATGTGGACGGGCACGCGCGGTCGTTGGTCAACGCGGAGCGGTTGTTCGGGCGGACGCGCGGCAGCCGCAGTGTGCTGCAACTGTTCGTGGGGAACATGGTCGACGCGGCGTTCGCCACCCATGACGAGGTGCACCACGGGCCGCGTTCACAGGCGGGCGCGATCGCGCATCTGCCGTTGGCCGGCGGCACGGAGCCCTGCGACTGCGGGCGGGTCGGCTGCCTTCAAGTGGAGCTGAGCGAGCGGACGTTGTGCCGGCGGGCGCGGGAGGCGGGGGTGATCGACGGGGTGAACCCGATGCACGTCCTCGCTGCGGCGGACGCCGGGAACCCGGTCGCCGCAGGGCTGTTGCGGGAGCGGGCGCGGATGGTGGGGCGGGCGGCCGGGCTGCTGCTGGACGTGCTCAATCCGGAGCGGGTCGTCGTCGCCGAGGTGGGGGTGCTGTTCCGGGAGGACTGTCTGGCCGCGCTGCGGGAGGAGGTCGGGGCGGGGCGTTCCGCCGCTGTCTCGCGGAGCAGTTTCCCCGACTCCGTGCTCGCCGTGGCGGGCGGGGCGGTGGCGCTGGACGTGCTCTACCGGGATCCGCTGGCCTCGTCCCCGGGCGCCTCACCTGAACCGAGTTAATTCAGAAACTCCGAATATTGACAGGCCTTGCACGTGGACAGGAACATTCTTCCCATGAGCTGTCGCACCTTCTGTTGCTGACGCCCCGGCGCGCCGGGAGCGCGCCCCTTCTCCCGCCTTTCCCAGTGTGGATTCCTCGCGTGAGGTCGTTTCCTCGGGCCCTGTCGTGCCCCGAATTCCAACTGACTTCCGCCTGGCTTCACGCCTGCCTTTCGCCGCCGTTTTCCCTTGGGGGTCCTCCCATGCCCGTTTCCCGTACGTCCGGTGTCGACCGGCGCCTCTTCCTCGCCTCTCTGCTCGGCGCCGCCGCCGGTGTCGCGGGGCTCAGCGGCTGCGCCGAGAGCAGTGCCGCCACCGGCGGTGAGGGCGCCTCGGCCGCGTCGCTCGCCGACAAGGTGCCCGCCGGCACCAGCCTGAAGATCGCCTCCTACCAGAACGTCCAGCAGCTGGAGTTCAAGCTGGCGAAACTGCCCGAGCTGCCGTTCACGGTGTCGAGTTGGGTGAACATCGGGGCGGGTCCCGATGTCATCAACGCCTTCCGCTCGAAGTCCCTGGACCTCGCCAACAACGCGGGAATTCCACCGATCCAGGCGTATTACCAGGGATTCGACGCGAAGATCGTCGCGATCGACATCACGCGCAAGCCGAACTATCTCTTCGCCACCAAGCCCGGCAGCGACATCCGGAGCGTCGAGGACTTCCGGGGCAGGAAGCTGGCGTTCTCGCAGGGGCAGGCGCAGGGTGTCGTCCTGCTGCGGGCGCTGAAGAAGGCGGGCCTGAAGTACGACGACGTGAAGCTGGTCCCGCTGACCAGCAACCAGTTCTTCACCGCCCTGCAGTCGGGCCAGGTGGACATCGCCCCGCTCGCCAACCAGCAGGCCCCGGCCTATCTCAAGCAGTACGAGTCCAAGGGCGCCCGCGCCATCGCCACGGACGTGGTCGACCTGCTCAACCTGCTGTGGGCGCCGGTGTCCGTGCTGAACGACGAGGCGAAGGCGGCGGCGGTCGCCGCGTACATCCCGCGGTGGGCGCAGGGCCAGGTCTGGCAGTACGAGAACCCGGACGTCTGGAACGAGGAGTTCTACGTCAAGACCCAGAACCTGACCCTCGAGCAGGCCAAGTCGATCACCGCACTCGCCAACAAGCCGCTTTTCCCGCCGAGTTGGGGCGAGGCGATCAAGTGGGAGCAGGAGACCGCGGACCTGCTCGCGGAGGGCGGCTTCGTGAAGAAGTTCGACGTCTCCTCGCTCTTCGACCACCGCTTCGAGGGCATCGCCGCGAAGTCCGTGGCGGCCGAGTACAGGAGTTGACCGTCATGACCACGACCGTGACCGCAGTCCCCGTCGTCACCGCCGACGAAGGTCTCCGCGTCCCTCGCCGCCGTCGCCGCGGGCTGGCCCCCGGCAAACGGCTGCCCGCCGCCCGCCTCGCCGGGCCCCTGCTCCTCGTCGCCGTGTGGGCCGCCGCCTCGGCCGCCGGCCGGCTGGACACCGGGGCGGTCCCCGCGCCTTGGACGGTGGTGAAGACCGGCGTCCACCTGTGGACCGACGGGACGCTGCCCACCGACGTCCTCACCTCGCTGGAGCGCGCCGGATACGGCTTCGCGATCGGTCTGATCGCCGGAGTGGCGCTCGCGCTGGCGTCCGGGCTGACCCGGACCGGGGAGGCGCTGATCGACGGAACCGTGCAGCTCAACCGGGCGATCCCGACCCTCGGTCTCATCCCGCTGTTCATCCTCTGGCTGGGTATCGGCGAGACCTTCAAGATCGCGATCATCGCCATCGTCGTGTACATCCCGATCTACCTCAACACGCATGCCGCGCTGTCCGGCATCGACCACCGGTTCGTCGAACTCGCCGAGGTGCAGGGCCTGTCGAAGGTCCAGTTCGTCCGGCAGATCGTGATCCCGGGTGCCCTGCCCGGATTCTTCGTGGGACTCCGGCTCGGGGTGACCGGCTCCTGGCTGGGACTGGTGGTCCTGGAGCAGATCAACGCCACCAGCGGACTCGGCTACCTGATGTTCCAGGCCCAGAACTACGGCCAGTCGGACGTCATCCTCGTCGGCCTCCTCATCTACGGCGTCTTCGGCCTGATCTCCGACAGCGCGGTCCGTCTCATCGAACGGAGGGTGCTGTCGTGGCGCCGCACACTGAGCAACTGACCCGATCCCCCGCCGTCCGACTGCGCGGTCTGACCCGGTCGTTCGACGGACGGACGGTCCTCGACGGCATCGACCTCGACATCCCCGACGGACAGTTCGTGGCGCTCCTCGGGCACAGCGGGTCCGGCAAGAGCACCCTGCTGCGGGCGGTCGCCCACCTCGATCACGAGGTCGTCGGCAGCGGCCGGCTCACCGCCCCCGAGCGGGTGTCGGTCGTCTTCCAGGACTCCCGTCTGCTGCCCTGGCGGCGGGTGCTGGACAACGTACTGCTCGGGCTGGACGGCAAGGAGGCCGAGCAGAAGGGGCGTGAGGCCCTCGCCGAGGTGGGGCTGGCGGGCCGGGAGCGGGCCTGGCCCAACGAGTTGTCCGGCGGGGAGGCGCAGCGCGCCGCGCTCGCCCGCTCACTGGTCCGTGAACCCGAACTCCTTCTCGCCGACGAGCCGTTCGGGGCGCTGGACGCCCTCACCCGGATCAGGATGCACGCTCTGCTGCGCGAGCTGTGGGAGCGGCACCGGCCCTCCGTGCTGCTCGTCACCCACGACGTGGACGAGGCGATCGTGCTCGCCGACCGGGTTCTGGTCCTCGAACAGGGCCGTGTCGGGCTCGACCTGGCCATCGACCGCCCGCACCCGCGTTCGTACCGGGACCCGCTGCTCGGCGAGTACCGCCTGCGGCTGCTCGGCGCACTGGGGGTGACGGAGGACGTGAAGTGACCGTCGGCCCCCCCACTGGGGGCTGCCGCCCCCAGGCCCCCGCTTCGGCCCTGAAGGGGCCTCGTCCTCGAACTCCCCCGGCGGGGGACCCCCAGACGGGCTGGAAATGCGCACCGGCACTCGCAAGCAAAGGACATCCATGACCCGGCAACTCCACCTCAACGCCTTCCTCATGAACACCGGCCACCACGAGGCGTCCTGGCGGCTCCCGGAGAGCGACCCGTACGCGCACGTCGAGCTGGACCACTACGTCCGCCTGGCCCAGATCGCCGAACGTGGCACCTTCGACTCGCTCTTCCTCGCCGACGGCCCACAGCTGTGGAACAACATCGCCCAGCGTCCGGCCGGCGCACTGGAGCCGCTGACGCTGCTCACCGCGCTGGCTACGGCGACCGAGCACATCGGCCTGATCGCCACCGCCTCCACCTCCTACAACTCCCCGTACAACCTGGCCCGCAAGTTCGCCTCCCTCGACATCATCAGCGGCGGCCGGGCGGGCTGGAACATCGTCACCACGGCCGGGGCGGAGGCGGCCCGCAACTTCGGTCTGGACGCCGAGCCCGCGCACGCCGAGCGGTACGCCCGGGCCGCCGAGTTCCTCGACGTGGCGCTGAAGCTCTGGGACAGCTGGGAGGACGACGCGATCGTCGCCGACAAGGCGTCCGGGGTCTGGGGCGACGACGGCAAGATCCATCCGCCCCGGCACCAGGGACGGTACTTCGGCGTCGAGGGCGCCCTCAACGTCCCGCGCTCACCTCAGGGTTACCCGCTGCTGGTGCAGGCGGGCTCCTCGGAGGACGGCAAGGCGTTCGCGGCCCGGTACGCGGAGGCGGTGTTCACCGCGCAGCAGACGCTCGCCGACGCGCAGGCCTTCTACGCCGACGTCAAGTCCCGCACCCGCCAGGCAGGCCGGGACCCCGAGCACCTCAAGGTGCTGCCCGGGATCGTCCCGGTGCTCGGCTCCACCCAGGCCGAGGCGCGGGCCCACGAGCAGGTGCTGGAGGACCACATCGTGCACCGTCACGGGGTCGCCAACCTGGAAAGGCTGATGCAACTGCCTTCCGGCTCACTGGAGTTGGATGCCGAACTGCCGGCCGAGCTGCCCTCCGAGGACACCGTCGAGGGCGCCAAGAGCCGCTACACCCTCGTGGTGGAACTGGCCCGGCGCGAGCGTCTCACCGTACGGGAGCTGATCGGGCGGCTCGGCGGCGGGCGCGGGCACCTCACCTTCGCGGGCACGCCCGAGCAGGTCGCCGACAAGATCGAGACCTGGTTCACGCAGGGCGCCGCCGACGGCTTCAACATCATGCCCGCGGTCCTGCCCTCCGGCCTCGACGCCTTCGTCGACCACGTCGTCCCGCTCCTGCGCGCCCGTGGCCTGCTGCGCGCGGAGTACGACGGCCACCCCCGCACGACCCTGCGCGAGAGGTACGGCCTCCCGCGCCCCGCCAACCAGTACGTCACCGCGGCAGCCGAACAGAACGCACCCGCACCCGCACCCTCCCTCGTCTGAAAGGACACCCCCATGACCGCCATCGACATCCGCAAGGTCTCCGCGAACATCGGCGCGCACGTCTCCGGCGTCGACATCTCCCGGCCCCTCGACGAGAAGACCGTCGACGCCCTGCGCGAGGCCCTCAACGTCCACAAGGCGCTGGTCTTCGACGACGTGCGCCTCGACGACGAGGGCCAGCAGGCCTTCGCCCGTCACTTCGGCGACCTCACCACCGCCCACCCGACGGTGGCCGCCGTCGATGGCGCCCCGAACGTGCTGCCCGTCGACAGCGAGCAGGGCAGCGCCAACCACTGGCACACCGACGTGACGTTCGTCCTCAACCCGCCGCAGGCCAGCACCCTGCGCAGCCTCACGCTGCCGCCGTACGGCGGCGAGACCCTGATCGCCAGCTCGGCCGCCGCCTACCGCCAACTTCCTCAGCCGCTGCGTGCGTTGGCGGACACCCTGTGGGCGGAGCACACCAACGACTACGACTACGCGGTACCGGCGGAGGAGATCGACGAGGAACGGGCCGCCCAGCGCGCCCGGTTCACGTCCATCACGTTCCGTACCGCCCACCCCGTCGTCCGCGTGCACCCGCTGACCGGTGAACGCGGCCTGTTCATCGGCGGGTTCGCGCAGCGCATCGTGGGGCTGTCGGTCGGCGAGTCGCGCAGGATCCTCGACCTGCTCCAGTCGTACGTCGTCCGGCCGGAGAACATCCTGCGGCACCGCTGGTCGGAGAACCAGCTCGTGCTCTTCGACAACCGCATCACCCAGCACTACGCGGTGGACAACTACGACAAGCTGCCGCGCCGGCTGCACCGGGTGACCGTCGCCGGGGACGTGCCGGCCGGCATCGAGGGCAAGGAGAGCTACTCCATCGAGGGGGACGCGGCCCACTACACGCCCGTAGCGGCGTAGTGGTGTAGTGGTGTAAGCACGCTCCGCAGCCGGTCGTCCGGACGGTGGTCGGCCTCTCCGCCCGAGCGGAGAGGCCGACCAGACACCTCACTCCTCGCGGGTCAGCGCGGGTCCGAGCGCGGTCAGCCAGGTGCCACGTACGGTGGCCCACTCCCCTACGCAGCCTTTCGCGCGCCCGGCGGGAAGAGCGTCCGGGCTCACGAGGTCCCGGTGACGGCCGGGGGCGGAACCGTAGACGTAGCAGAACTCATTGACGGCACGCTCACGGTCCGGGGAATGCTCGCCCTCGCCCTCGCCCTCGTCATCGTCCTCGTGCTCGGCGTTGCCGTCGGCGTCCTCGGTCGTCGCCGCGAAGAGGCGCCACGCGTCTGCCGCAGCGCGCAACTGCCGCTCGCCGACGGCGCCCTTCCTCAGCAGCATCAAGGCCGCGAACTGGTCGGCGAAGTCCTCCTCCCGGCCCGTCACCGGCAGGTCGAGGGCGTCGATGAGGGCGTGAGCGGTCTCGTGGAAGAGGGTTTCGAGGAGCACCGCGGCGACCTCGTCGTCGGCCCGGGGGCGGCCGGCCCGCTGGAAGAGGTCCCGGGTTTCGGACACCTCGTCGTAGCAGATCTCCGTGCGGCGGGCCTCGGGATCGTAGGACGACCCGGCGCCGTCGCAGGACAGGACGACGAGAGGGATCGCCCGGTCCACCGTGACGAGGTCGGCGACGGCCGCGGCGGCCTCCTCCACCAGCTTCCGCTCCCGCAGGAAGGCGGCGGCCTCCCGGTCGGAGCGCGTGGGCTCCTCGTACCGGGCCGCGACGACCGCGTCCTGAGTGTCGGGAGGCGCCGACGCCCCGGTGTTCTGGCAGGCGGTTCCGCAGACGACAAGCAGCGTCACCGCTGCCGCCATCCCCACTCTCGCTCGCATAGTTCCCCAACGCTCACGTATGTCCTCAGCACCAGGACGTGACGACGATCAGCACGTCTTCCCCCAGATTTCGTCCGGGGGGACCCCCATCTGGCCGACACCGGCCACGAGGAGCAGCACCGGGCGCGGGCTTCCACCTGCGCGTCCGCGCCGCCCCTCCACGATGCGAAGGTCCCGTGCCGGACACCGTGTCCGGCACAGGATCACTCGGCTGATCAGAGATGCTGCCGCACCGTCCTCCCGGGGGCTACCCCCCCTCCTCCGGGTCCACCGATCGGTGGACGGGAAGTTCAACCGGGTGCCTCTGTCCGGCAACTGCCCTGGCCAGCAAGGCTTTTGGGTATGAAATCACTCACTGTGCGCATGGCGCGTTCCAGCGCGCGGCACCCCTGGCGGGCGATCGTCGGCTGGCAGGTGTTCGTGGCGCTGTGCCTGGCGGTCGGCGGTGTCGTCGGGATGAACAGCGCGAGGACGGCCGACTACCGGGTCGGCGAGGCCGGCCGGGCGGAGGCCATGGCGGCCGAGGGACAGCTGGAACGCAGGTCCACGGAGCAGGTGCTCGTCTCCGCGCGGTCCGGCGCCCTCGACGCGTCCGCCGCCGGGGCCGCCGTCCGCGATCTCACCGCCCGTATGGAACGGCTGCCCGAGGTCGCTGAGGTCGCCGCGCCGGTCCGCTCCGCCGACGGGCGGATCCTCATGGTCGAGGTGGCCCTGAAGGGCGAGGAGCGGGACGCCAAGGACAAGGTCGACGCGCTCACCGCGCAGACCGGGGCCGTCCAGAAGGCCCACCCACAGCTGCTGCTCCAGGAGACCGGAAGCCCCTCCATCAGCAAGGGAGTCGACGAGCAGCGCGGTGACGATCTCGCGCTCTCCGAGAAGATCACCCTGCCGGTCACGCTGCTGACGCTGCTGATCGTGTTCGGCTCGCTCACCATGGCCGCCGTGCCGCTGCTGCTCGCGCTGTCGTCGATCGCGGCGGCCGTCGGGCTGTCGATGGTGGCCTCGCACCTCTCCCCCGACACCGGGGTCGGCACGAACGTCATCCTGATGATCGGTCTCGCCGTCGGCGTCGACTACACGCTCTTCTATCTGAAGCGGGAGCGAGAGGAACGGGCCCGCAGCGGGGGGCGGTTGAGCTCCGAGGCGCTGGTGGAGCTGGCGGCTGCCACCTCGGGGCGGGCGGTGGTGGTCTCCGGGTTCGCGGTCGTCGCCTCGACGGCCACGCTGTATCTGGCCTCGGACGTCATCTTCTCCTCGCTCGCCACCGGCACCGTCGTGGTCGTCCTGGTCGCGATGGCCGGCTCCCTGACGGCGCTGCCCGCGCTGCTGACCCTGCTGGGGAGGCGGTCGGAGCGCAGGACCGCGCGCCGGGCACAGCGGGGCAAGCCCGCGCGGCGGACCCGCGGCGAGAGCGGCGGCCGGGTCTGGACGGCACTCCTGCGTCCCGCCGCCCGGCACCCCCTCGCCACCCTCTGCCTCTCCGTCCTCGCCCTGCTCGCGCTCGTCGTCCCGCTGGCCGGACTGCACATCACGGAGATGAGCCGGGACACGCACTCCCGCGAGATCCCCGCGATGCGGGTGTACGACCGGCTCAACGAGGCGTTCCCCGAGCAGCGGGTCACCCACCAGGTCGTCGTGCGCGCCGACGCCACGCAGGCCGGCGAGGTCACCCGGGCCCTGGACAAGCTGGCCCGACTCGCGGACGCCGACCCCCTGTTCACCGGCTCGCACCGGCTGCGCACCTCCGCAGACCACCGGATCAGCACCCTCGAACTGCGCGTGCCGCACCTGGGCGACTCCGACCAGGCCTACGACTCCCTCGACCACCTGCGCCACGACTACCTGCCCGCCACCCTCGGCCGGATCGGCGGCGCCGAGTACGGCGTGAGCGGTGACGTCGCCCGGTACACCGACTATCCGGCCCACCAGAACGGCAAACTCCCGCTCGTCCTGGGGGCGTTGTTGCTGGTGACCTTCCTGATGACGCTGTACGCGTTCCGCTCCGTCACCCTCGGTCTGATCGGCGTGGTGCTGAACCTGCTGTCGGCGGCGGCAGCGCTCGGGCTGCTGGTGCTCGTGTTCCAGCACACGTGGGCCGAGGGGCTGCTGGACTTCCACTCCACCGGCTCGATCGGGTCGCGGGTGCCGCTGTTCCTGTTCGTGATCCTCTTCGGGCTCTCCATGGACTACCAGGTGTTCGTGGTCAGCAGGATCAGGGAGGCCGTGCCGGCCGGGACCCCGACCCGGCAGGCGGTGCTCGACGGGGTCCGCAGGTCGGCGAGCGTGGTGACCAGCGCGGCGGTCGTGATGACGACGGTGTTCGTGAGCTTCGTCTTCCTGCACATCATCGAGTTGAAGCAGATCGGGTTCGTGCTCGCGGCGGCCGTCCTGCTGGACGCCTTCGTCGTGCGCATCCTGATCCTGCCGTCGGCGATGCTGCTGCTGGGCGAGCGGAGCTGGTGGCCGTCGCGGCCGCCGGTCCCGGTGACAGCGGCTCCGCAGACCCAGGTGCCGCCCGACCGGCCGGTGGCCGACGTACGTTGATCGGCATGACCACTCTCGCCGGGCCCTCCGCCGACACCTTCTGGGCCACCTCGCTGCGCCGCTGGAACGCGGTGTGCTGGGTGCTGTTCGCCGCGATGGCCGTCGGGATCGCGGCGATGGGCCGACCCGACGGGGGCATGTACGAGGCGCTGGCGCTGCTGGGCTGCGTGGTGCTCGGCTACGCGCTCCTGGACCGTTTGCCGGACAATCCCGTCGTACGGCCGCACGGCTACCTCACGGTGCTGGTGCTCGCGCTCGGCGGGCTGGCGTATCTGCGCACCAGCTACGCGGCGCTGTTCATGGTGACGCTGCCGCACTACTGGATGTTCGGGCGGACCCCGAGGATCTCCATGGGGTTCCTCGGGCTCGCCACCGCCTCGACGCTGCTGGGGAGTTGGCTCCAGGAAGGCTGGACGGCGGAGTTCCTCGGCGAGACGGCCGTGTCCACCCTCATCGTCGTCGCGGTGGGGGTGCTGATCGGGCTGTGGGCTCACTCGGTGGTCGAGCAGAGCACCGAACGGGCCCGGCTGATCGAGGAGTTGGAGCAGACGCAGGCCCAGCTGTCCGAGGCGCACCAGCGGCAGGGCGCGGCGGACGAGCGGGAGCGGCTGGCGCGGGAGATCCATGACACCCTCGCGCAGGGCTTCGCGTCGATCGTCGTGCTCGCGGAGGCGGCCCGGGCCGGGATGGCGGCCGATCCCGCGCGCAGCGCCCAGCAGTTGCGGTCGATCGAGTCGACGGCCCGGGAAAACCTCGCGGAGGCACGGGAGTTGGTCGGCTCGGACGGGCGGCCCGGCACGGTGGCGGCGGGCTCCGTTGCCGTGACCCTGCGGCGGATCCTGGACCGTTTCGTCGAGGACACCGGGCTCACCGTGGACGCCGACCTCGCCGACCTCGACTGCGACCAGCAGACCCGGATCGCGCTGCTGCGCTGCACCCAGGAGTCCCTGGCCAACGTGCGCAAACACGCCCGGGCCTCCACGGTCGGCGTGGTGCTGGTCCGGCGGCCGTACGCGGTGGAGCTGGAGATCACCGACGACGGCGCCGGGTTCGTGGTGGAGGAGTCGCGGGGCTTCGGACTGGACGGGATGCGCAAGCGGATGGCGGAACTGGGCGGACGGCTGACGGTGACCAGCTCGGTCGGGGACGGGACGAGGGTCCTGGCGATGATCCCGGCGACGATTGCGCAGGAGACACCGGAAGAAGAGGGGTCGGCATGAACGAGGGAACGACGCTGCGGGTCGTCGTGGTCGACGACCACACCGTCATGCGGGCCGGGGTGGTGGCCCTGCTGGCCGGGGAGGACGGCATCGAGATCGTCGGCGAGGCGGGCGACGGCCGCGCCGCCCTCGACCTCGTCGAACGGCACGACCCCGACGTGGCCCTCGTCGACCTGCGGATGCCGGTCCTCGACGGGGTCACGACGACGACCGAGATCGTCGCACGGCACCCGCGCACCCGGGTACTGATCCTGACGACGTACGACACGGACGCGGACATCGAGCGCGGGGTGGAGGCCGGCGCCATCGGCTATCTGCTCAAGGACACCACGCGCGAGCAGCTCGTCGACGCGATCCGGGCGGCGGCACGCGGTGAGACGGTGCTCGCGCCCCGGGTGGCGGAGAAGCTGGTCGCCCGGATGCGGCGCCCGGTGCAGGAGGGGCTGACCGCCCGGGAGACGGACGTCCTCGGCGCGGTCGCCGACGGGCTGACCAACGCCGAGATCGGCCGGCGCCTCGTCATCTCCGAGGCCACCGTCAAGACGCATCTGCTGCGCCTGTTCGCCAAGCTCGACGTCAACGACCGGACCCGGGCGGTGGTGGTGGCCATGGAGCGGGGGCTGTTGCGCCGGCCGTGACGCCTGTCTCAGGGCGCGCGGCTCAGGGCTTGCGGCCCGTCGATCTCCGTCATGGGGAACATCGTGCCCCCGCGGGTACGGTTCGCGGGGGCCTTACGGTGCAGGAGTGGTTACAGGTTGCTGAAGTCCGGGCCCTTGGTGCGGGTGCGCTTGATCTCGTAGAAGCCGGGGACCGAGGCGACGGCGAGGGTGCCGTCCCACAGGCGGGCGGCCTCCTCGCCCTTGGGGGCGGGGGTGACGACCGGGCCGAAGAAGGCGATCTGCTCGCCGTCGGGGCCGGGCACGGCGATGACCGGGGTGCCGACGTCCTGGCCGACCTTCTCGATGCCCTCCTTGTGGGAGGCGCGCAGCTCGGCGTCGAACTCGAAGTCCTTCTGCTCGGCGTAGTCGATCAGGTCGGCGGGCAGGCCGACGTCGGCGAGCGCGCCGGCGATGGCCGACAGGGTGGGGCCCTCGCCCTCGTTGTGGATGCGGGTGCCGAGCGCGGTGTAGAGCGGGCCGAGGATGTCGGCGCCGTGCTTCTGCCAGGCGGCGGTGACCACGCGCACCGGCTGCCAGGCCTTGACCTCGAGCATCTCGCGGTACTCCTCGGGCAGCTCGTCGAGCTTGTTCTCGTTGAGGACGGCGAGGCTCATGATGTGCCAGCGCACCTCGATGTCACGGACCTTCTCCACTTCCAGGACCCAGCGGGAGGTCATCCAGGCCCAGGGGCACAGCGGATCGAACCAGAAGTCGACGGGGGTCTTCTCGGACATGTCTCTCCTCAAGAGGTCCTCAAGAGATCGGGCTTCCCAACGACAACGCCGCCGTCCGTGCCGCACATTCCCTGCTGCCCGACGTCAGGGGCGCGTGGCAGGATCGCTCCTGACCACAAGACCCACTGAGGGAGTACCGCCCGTGCCCGGTGAGAACCTGTCCCGCGACGAGGCCCGCGAGCGGGCCGCCCTGCTGTCCGTCGACGGGTACGACGTGTCCCTCGACGTGCGTTCGGCGGTCGGCGACGGGGACGACGGCGGCGGGGGCGGGGCCGACGAGCCTCGCACCTTCCGGTCGGTCACCACGATCCGCTTCCGCTGCAACGAGCCCGGCGCGTCGAGTTTCGCGGACCTGATCGCTCCGAGTGTGACGTCCGTCTCCCTCAACGGCCGGGATCTCGACCCCGGCGAGGTCTTCGACGGCGTGCGGATCCTCCTGGAGGACCTGGCCGCGGAGAACGAACTGGTCGTCGACGCGCGGTGCGCCTACTCCCGTACCGGCGAGGGACTGCACCGCTTCGTCGACCCGGAGGACGGCGAGGTGTACCTGTACACCCAGTACGAGCCGGCCGACTCGCGCCGGGTCTTCGCGGGCTTCGAGCAGCCCGACCTCAAGGCACCGTTCCGGTTCGAGGTGCGCGCGCCCGAGGAGTGGGTGGTGTGGAGCAACGGCGTCGGCGAGCGGACGGACGGGGTGTGGCGGTTCGCGGAGACGAAGCCGATCTCGACGTACATCACGTGCGTGGTCGCGGGTCCCTACCACTACGTCACGGACTCCTACACCCGTGACCTCGGTGACGGTACGACGCTGGAGATCCCCCTCGGTGCGATGTGCCGCAAGGGGCTGGCCCCCTACTTCGAGGCCGAGGACGTCTTCCTCGTCACCAAGCAGGGCCTGGACTTCTTCCACGACCACTTCGACTACCCGTACCCCTTCGGGAAGTACGACCAGGCGTTCGTCCCCGAGTACAACCTCGGCGCGATGGAGAACCCGGGGCTGGTGACCTTCCGGGAGGAGTACATCTTCCGGGGCAAGGTGACGCGGGCGTCGTACGAGGCGCGGGCGAACGTGATCCTGCACGAGATGGCGCACATGTGGTTCGGCGACCTGGTCACCATGGAGTGGTGGGACGACCTGTGGCTGAAGGAGTCCTTCGCGGACTTCATGGGCGCGTTCGCCCTCGTCGGCGCGACCCGCTTCACCGACGGCTGGATCACCTTCGCCAACCGCCGCAAGGCCTGGGCGTACCGGGCCGACCAGCTCCCCTCCACGCACCCGGTCACGGCCGACATCCGCGACCTCCAGGATGCCAAGCTCAACTTCGACGGCATCACCTACGCCAAGGGCGCGTCCGTCCTGAAGCAGCTGGTGGCGTACGTCGGGCAGGACGCGTTCCTGGAAGGCGCCCGCCGCTACTTCAAGCGGCACGCGTACGGCAACACACGCCTCGGCGACCTGCTGTCGGTGCTCGGCGAGACCAGCGGCCGGGACATGGGCACCTGGGCGCGGTCCTGGCTCCAGACGGCGGGTGTGAACTCGCTGACCCCGCAGGTGCTGCTGGACCCGCAGGGCCGGGTGAGCGAGCTGGCGGTGGTCCAGGAGGCTGCGGAGTCGCACCCGGAGCTGCGCCCGCACCGGGTGGCGATCGGCCTGTACCGGCGCGAGGGCGACCGTCTCGTGCGGTACGCGCGCGCCGAGACGGACGTCGACGGGCCCCGTACGGTCGTGACGGAGCTGGTCGGCGAGGAGGCCCCGGAGCTGGTGCTGGTCAACGACGACGACCTGACGTACTGCAAGATCCGGTTCGACGAGACCTCGCTGGCCACGCTGCGGGAGCACCTGGGCTCGATGACCGACCCGCTGGCCCGCGCCCTGTGCTGGTCGGCGCTGTGGAACCTGACCCGGGACGCGCTGCTGCCCGCGCAGGACTTCGTCGACCTGGTGCTGCGGTTCGCGGGGCGCGAGTCCGACATCGGGGTGCTGCAGATGCTGCACGCGTGGGCGGACTCGGCGCTGGTGCACTACGCGGCGCCGGAGTGGCGGCCGCGCGGCGGCGCACTGCTCTCCGAGGGCGCCGAGCGCGAGCTGTACCGGGCCGAGCCGGGCAGCGAGCACCAGTTGGCGTGGGCGCGCTTCTACGCGGGGACGGCCGAGGACCCGGGCGACTTCGAGCTGCTCCAGGGCCTGTTGGACGGCGCGGCGGAGATCGACGGCCTGGAGGTGGACCAGGAGCTGCGCTGGGTGTTCCTGGAGCCGCTGGTCGCGCACGGGTTCGCCGACGAGAAGGCGCTGGCGGCCGAACTGGCCCGTGACGACACGGCGTCCGGCAAGCGGCACCAGGTCCGCTGCCTCGCGGCCCGCCCCTCCGCGGCGGTCAAGGCGCAGGCGTGGGCCCAGCTGGTGGAGTCGGACTCGCTGTCCAACGCGCTGGTGGAGGCGACGATCGCCGGATTCGACCAGCCCTCGCAGCGGGAGCTGCTCGCGCCGTACACGGAGAAGTACTTCGCGTCGATCGACCGCATCTGGTCGGAGCGCTCGATCCAGATCGCGATGAACGTCGTCAAGGGCCTGTTCCCGTCGCTCCAGGACTCCCCCGGGACGCTGGAGGCGACGGACGCGTGGCTGACGGCGCACGAGTCGGCGGCCCCGGCGCTGCGGCGGCTGGTGCTGGAGGCGCAGGACGATCTGGCGCGGTCGCTGCGGGCGCAGGCGTGCGCCGCGGAGGCCGGGACCGGGACTGAAGCCGAGGCCGGGGACTGAAGCCGAGGCCGGGGCTGAGACCGGGGGCCGGGACTGAGGCCGGGGTCGGGGCCGGGGTCGGGGCCGGGGCTGAGGCCGGAACTGAGGCGGGGCCGGGGTCGGGGCCGGGGTCGGGGCCGGGGCCGGGGCCGGGGCCGGGGCCGGGGCTGAGGCTGAGGCCGGAACTGAGGCGGGGCCGGGGCTGAGGCCGGGGCCGGGGCCGGGGCTGAGGCCGGAACTGAGGCGGGGCCGGGGCTGAGGCCGGGGCCGGGGCTGAGGCCGGGGTCGGGGCCGGCTGAAATCCTTGGCCATGAATTCCGCCGATGGTCACCGTTACGGAATTCAGGCAATCACACCCGTAACCCCTGGCTCCCCCATGCGGGACCAGGGGTTTCGGCACCCAATCGGCATCCGAACACCCGTCCTTTAGGACGAGCTTGTCCGGATTTGCCGACAGGCGTGTAACAGCGGTTAAGAGGCCGACCGGCCGCGGAATCCCCGTTGCATGAACCCCAACACCCCGCTCCCCCAGGTCCCCTCGGCGTCCCCCCGCCCCGTCCGCCGACTGTCGGACGTACAGCGCCGCGTCGCGACGGCGGCCCGGCTCCGCTCGCAGGGCGTCGCACCCGCCGAGGCGGACGAGCAGTGCCGTCCCGGCGGCCCCTGGCAACTGCTCCTCCCCGGCGTGTACCTGCTCCACCCGGGCCCGCCGACCAGCGAGGAGCAGCTGCACGCGGTGCTGATGTACGCGGGCCGCGAGGAGTCGGCGCCCGCGGTGCCCGCCCAGCCGGGCGCCCGGGAACCGCACCGGCCGGTGTACCAGGGGGCGATGATCACGGGCCTGGCGGCCCTGAACCTGCACGGCCTGTCGTCGGCTCCGCCGCTGCTGTCCCTGGAGCACATCGACGTCCTGGTCCCGCGCCGGCGCCGGCTGCGCTCGACGGGCTGCGCGCACCTCATCCGCACCCCCGTCCTGCCGGCTCCCGACCAGGCCACGGGAGTCCCGGTGGCGCCGGTGCCGCGCGCGCTGGCCGACGCGGTGGCACAGCTGACGGACGCGGGGGCGGTACGGCGGCTGCTGTCGGAGGCGGTACGCGGCGGCCACTGCGAACCGACGGCGGTCGTAAGGGAGTTGAACGACGCGAAGCTGCTGAGCCGGCCGCACGTGGTGGACGCGGTGGACTCGCTGCTCGCGGAGGGCCGCGTGATCGCGGAAAACCGCCTGTACACGATGGTGCGCAAGCACGGCCTCCCCGACCCGGTGTGGAACGTGGACCTCCGCCTGCCGGGCGGCCTCCACCTGGGCGGCCTGGACGCGTACTGGCCGGAGCAGGCGGTGGCGGTGGAGCTGGACACGCGGGCGCCGCGGCAGGACGAGGACGCGCTGTGGTCGGAGTACGCGCGCAAGCGCGAGCACCTGGAGCGACTCGGCATCACGGTCGTGTACATCACGCCGAAGAAGCTGAGGGACTCGCCGGAACAGCAGGCCGTGGTGGTCCGCACGGCCCTGATGGCATCGGGCGACAGGGACCCGGCCGCGTATGTCGTGGTGCTGCCCCGGTAGTGACGGATCGGGGCGGGCCCAGGAGGGGAGAGGAGGGGCCGCCGGGGCCGGACCCTGCGGCCCCTCCTCATGTCGTCATGGTGTTCCGTGCCGCTGCACGCCCTTCGCAAGGGGCACCCCGTGCCGACCCGGTCGGTGAGTTCGGTGCGCAGTGCGGCGAGTTCGGCCATGCGGGCGTCGATGATCCGGATCTTCTCCTCGAACAGCGCCGAGAGGGCGTCCGCCGTGTCGGGGCCTCGCGCAGTTCCGGGCGAGCGCCTGGTACGACCTCGTCGTGGCGGCCGGCTTCGCGACGCCGTGGACGTACGCGCTGGTGCACGACCGGTTGCCGTCGTGGGGCCGGGCGTGGGGGCTGGGGGTTTTCCCCGAAGCCGACCCCGCGCAGGTCCTGTACGCGAACCTGATGGGGTCGGTGGTCGTCGCCCGGGCCTTCCGCGCGTCGTCCGGCCACTGCCGGTGCACGGGATCTTCGACGGGGGCGCGCGTGCCCCGTTCACGGCGTGGCAGGCGTACGCACTGGCTCAGGGGGCGCCACGGTTCCTGTGGGTGTCCCTGGGCGTCGAGGCGGCGTTCGGGGTGGTGCAGTTGGTGCAGTTGGTGCAGTTGGTGCAGTTGGTGCAGTCGGTGCCGTGGGCACGGAGAACCGGCGGAGGCGGGCTCGACCCCGTCAGTCTTCCCCAGAGGTGACACTCAGGGCGGTGCCCGCGTAGACGCGGTCGATCAGGGCCGCGTAGGACGCGATCATCCTCGTCCGGCTGAAGCGTTCGCGGCTCGCGGCGAGGGCCGGGGCGAAGGCGGAACGGTTCGCCACCGCCTCGGTCCAGGCCGCCGCGATCACGTCCGGGTCCGGCGGGGTCACGATGCCGTGGCCCGCGACGATCACCGCGCTGTCGCCGACGTCCGTGGCCACCGGGACGGCCCCGCACATCATGCCCTCGACGAGGCACAGGGGGGCCGCCTCGCCCCAGGAGGAGGTGAGCGCAACCACGTCGGCGGCCGCGTAGACCGCCTCCATGTCGTGGCGTACGCCGAGGAGATGCAGGCCGACGCGGTCCCGCGCGCCGAACGCCGCCGCGATGTCCGCGGCCAGCCCCGGGTTCGCCGCCGTCATGCCCGCCCCGCACATCAGGACGTGCCCCTCCGGCACGGCGTCCAGCCAGGCCCTGGCCGCCGCCAGGAGCAGGGGGACGTTCTTCATGCCGTCGTAGCGGGCCGCGAAGACGACAACCGGGGCGGCGGCCGGGATGTCCAGGGACGTGCGGACCGCGAGGCGTCGGGGCGCGTCCGGGCGGAAGCGGATCAGGTCGACGCCGTTCGGGATCACGTGGAGCAGGCCGGACGGAACGCCGGCCGCCTCGTACGCGGCCCGGGTCGACTCCGCACAGCACACGGCCGCCGCCACCGTGCCGTCGGCGATCGCGGCCTTGAGGTCGCCGAGGGCGCGGCCCTGGTTCTCGGGGTCGGAGCGGTGCAGACAGACCACGACCGGGCGGCGCGGCAGGCCCGCCTGGCGGAGGAGGGCGAGAGGCTGTTCCTTGAGGGAGAGGATGACGTCCGCGTCGGCCGTCGCCCGAGCGGTATCGGCCAGCTCCGGGCCACTGAAGACGGCCGGATCCGTACCACCGGATCCGAACGTACGACCGAGGGACGTGACGCCCACCTCGGCCGCCGTCAGCTTCCGGTAGCAGGCGTCGTCCTCCATCCGCTGGCGGGTGGCCTCGCGGTGCACCTCGCCGTGGACACTCAGCACCCGGTGGTGCTGGCCGCCTTCGCGCAGTCCCAGCACCACATCGCTGTGCACGATCCGGGCCCCTCCGGAGAAGAACCCCTCGTAGACCGAGAGCACCCGCAGTCCGTTTCCCCTGCGCACACGATCACCCGCCTTGCACCGATATCAAGCCATCCCCCGTGAAGTGCGGGTTAGCCGATATGAGGCGGTACGGACGTTTCGTACAGATGAACGCGGCGTCACATGTCCGCGCATGCTGTGTGACACGCAGGTCACTCGTCGGCCGGGGACGGGGCGTCGTCCTCGTTGACGTACAGGTTGCCGTTCTGGACGGAGAAGGAGGTGCCGTGTTCCTTTGCCGTGTTCGTCTGCGTAGGGCCGGCGGGCTGTGGTTCTCCGGCCGCCTCGACCTTGTTGCCGTTGCCGGCCACGACGACACCGGAGGCGTTGCCGCCGATGTGGACGGTGTTCTTGGTGGGGTGCTTGGGGTGCTTGCGGGGCATGGGCCTGGCTCCTAGGACTCGCGGGTGAGCGTGAAGGAAGTGCAGGTGGTGCACGACACCGTGTCGTCGACGCCCGACGTCATCTGGGTGGTGACTTCGGCGGTGTCACCGTCCGGGTCGAGGGTGATCGTCATCAGTGCCTCGCCGAGGACGGCCGGATCGCAGCTGTCGTCCGCTTCGTCGTACAGCGGTTGCGTGCTGGTGTAGGTGTCGCCGCTGCCGGTGAACTCCATGGTCTCGGTGCCGCCGCAGGGTTTCTCGCTCGTCACCGTGTAGCTGCCGTATCCGGACTCGACGAACTCGAGCGTCCCTCCCTCGCTCGAGGACCAGATCCCCGCGAGGCCGGTCTCCGCGGATTCCGTCACCTCCGGTTCCGTCTCCTCGAGACCGGTGTCCGACGAGTCGTCCGTGTACGGCGGATCAGTGTTGTACAGGTCCGTGTCGAACAGTGGCGTCTGGACGACCGAGCTTCCCGTGGTCGGCTCGTTCGCGTTCTGGTTCCGGTTCTGGTCCACGGCCACCGCACCGATGACGATCGCGGCGACCACCGCGATCACCTTGAGGGCCGCGGCCGCCCCGGCCGTCCCGACGGTTCCCGCCGTCCCCGCCGTCCCTGCCGTCCCTGCCGTCCCTGCCGTCCCCGCGGACGTGGCCCCCGCTGCCGACGAATGGGCGACGGCGCCGGTCTCCCCCACGCCGGGCGGCGGCGTCGCGAGCGCGTGGTGGGCGGTCGTCACCGGGTCGGCATGGACCGTGGTCCCGTGCGTGGCCGCACTGTGCGCGGACGTCGGATCCGGAACCGACCCCGACGAACCCGCGCTGTGGGCGGACGTCGGATCGGCGCCCGGTCCCGATCCAGATCCCGGTCCGGACCCCGGTCCCGACGAAGCCGCGCTGTGCCCAGCCGACGGGTCCGGAGCCGTCGAGCCGCTCACTCCCTGTCCGGCGCCGCCGTCCGTGTGCGGTGAGCCGAGTGCTGTTCCGCCGTCGGGAGGCGCGGGCTGGGGCTGGGGCGGCACGTACTGCTGGGCCGCCGTCGCGGCGTTCGCGCCGTGCAGGTCCCCCAGCTGGCGCCACAGAACCGCCGCTTCCGCCAGCAGCACTCCCGCCAGGACCCGGTTGCCCGTCAGGAAGTTGCGTACGCCGCGCTCGTGCGTGAAGTACGCCGCCGCCTGGCGGTCGCCCGCGCGCTGGGCCGCGGGCAGGCCCTGGTCGAGGAGGCGGCCCCAGACGCCGAAGCGGAGGGACCGGGCGAGGGCGGGTGAGGCGGCGCGTACGACCTGGACGGCGAGGTCCGGCCGGTCCGCGTGCTCGGCGAGCTCGGCGACCATTTCCAGGGCCTTAGCGTGGTCGGCGACCTGGGCCGGGGTCGTCGTCGGCCGCGTCATCCACTCGGTGAAGTGCCGGCACAGGCGCTCCACCTCCGCGACGGACGGCTCCAGGCCGGCGCCGACGCGCTCCCGCAGCGCCGGGACGACGTCCGTCACGACGCGGTAGCCCCGCTCCGTTTCCTGGGCGAGGCCGAGGCCGGCCAGGTCCGCGCACAGGGCCGTCGGATCCGCGGCCTCGCTCAGGGCGCCGATGTGCACCGGGTCCAGTTCGGCGTCGCCGAGGGTCGCCAGGAGGCGCAGGGCGCGCGTCGACGGGCCGTCGAGCCGGTCGAAGAGCAGGGGGAGCAGTTCCGCCACCGCGCCGGGCCGGGGCAGCGCCCCCTCGCCCGACGGGTCCAGGCGGGTGAGCGCCGCCGCGCGCAGCAGGAGCAGCGGCCGGCCGGACGCGGTCTCCCACAGGGCCTCGGCGGTGCCCTGCTCGTCCGCCGCCGCCACCGGACGGCCCAGCTCGCGGGCCAGCAACTCCATCGCGGCGGCCCGGTCGATCCCCTGGAGCGGCAGCGGTACCCCGTCGCCCAGCAGCGACCGGTCGCGGCCGGCGAAGACGAAGGTCGCGTGCGGGGCCGCGTCCATGAGAGTGCGCAGCTGCTCCGCGGTGTACTCGGCGTTGTCGACGTACACCGTCATCTCGATGCCGGTCATGAGGCGGCGCAGCTCGGGGCGCGACGGGGCGTAGCCGTGGGCGTCGTAGCAGGCTTCGAACATGTCCTGGGCGACGTCCTCGGGCTCCCGTCCCGTGGCGTCGAGGAACAGCACTCCGGCCGGTCCCGCGGCGAGGGTGTGGGCCGCGTGGCGCAGGAGCGCGCTCTTGCCGACTCCGGGCGGCCCCCACAACTGCACCGCCCCGCCGCGGGGGTCGGCCAGGGCTTCGGCAAGTGCCGCGAGTTCCGTCTCCCGGCCCAGCGGGGTGCCCGGTTTCCGGGGCAGCAGCGTGACCTGGTCGCGGCGTACGGGTTCGGGCCGCTCGCCCTCGAGAAGCACGGTCAGTGTCGACCCGTACTGCGGGCCGACCACCACGTTGTAATTGCCCGCGATCACGGGCGCGTTGGCGTCCCCGCCGACGTCGGCCCGGTTCACGGTGTTCCCACCGTCGCCTTCGTCCGTGCTCGCCATGGCCACCCGCCCTCGTGTTCGTACCCGGTCCGTCCAGGCGGTCACGTTAGCCACGGGCGCTCACGGCACCCCCGTCAAATTATGGTTTCGTGTCGGGCCCCTCCAATTTCGCCACCCGCCGCACACAAGTGGACTCAACTCCCTTGAGGCAAACGGAAGTTCGAGAATTCGAAAGTTCACCGATCACGCTCGCCGCTCACCGATCGCGCTCACCGATCGCCGAAGGCGATGTCGCTCAGCCGGGAGAGGCTGTCCACGCGGATGGAGCGGTAGCCCGTGGTGACCGCTCCCAGGTCCCGGAACCGGCGCAGGGCCTTCTGCACGCTGGGCTCCGACGCGGCTGCCAGACCGGCGAGTTCGGGCTGGGTGATCGGCCAGCGGATCACGGCGCCCTCGCCGGCCCGCTCCCCGTACGTCATCACGAGATGGTGCAGCACTCGGGCCAGCCGCGTGGCCGCGTCGCAGCCGGTGAAGTTGACGCGGTGGGTGGTCGCGGAGCGCAGCTTGGCCACGACGGTCCGGTTGACGGCGTGGGAGATCCGGGGCTCGTCCCGGGTGCAGGCGAGGAAGTCCGCCCGGGTCACGCTCTGCGCGAGGACCGGCCCGCAGGTGGTCACCGTGGCCGAGCGGGGCTGTCCGTCCACCGCGGCGAACTCGCCGACCACGTCCCCGCCCATCCGGACGGCCAACAGGGCGTCGCGGTCGTCGTCGGCGTGCCCGGTGACCTTGACCAGGCCGTCGAGCAGGATCAGCACGAAGTCCGTCCGGTCCGCCTCCCGCATGAGCACCTTGTCGGGCGGGTAGCGCACCCGCGTCCCCAGGGCGAGCAGCAGGTCCCGGTCGGCCGGGCCCAGGCCTCCGAGCAGGCTCGACGGCGGCCAGTCCCGCACCTCACCCGGCCGCCGCCCGTTCGCCTCGCGGCGCGCGTCGCCGTCCATGGCCCCACCCCTCTCCCAAGGGATCGATCACACCACCCGGACTCAGTGTGCGCCCCGAACCCCGGTTTCCTACGCGACCCGGTATTCCTACGAGACCCTGTATTCCTACGAGTTGTTCGTGCCGCACCAGGAGAACAGTGGACACCGGGGGACGGGACGGCGCGGGCGCGCACACCCGCGTTCCGCGCCGTGCCGCACCCCGCCGCCGATCCGGAGAAGGGCCGCATGGAAGCACAGTGGGAGTACCGGGCCGTACTGGCCGTGGACATCGAGAAGTCGTCGGGGCGGGGGAACGTGGCACTGCTGCGCAACCGCGAGGCGCTGCGGACGCTGCTCCGCGAGGCGTTCCGTCGCAGCGGCGTCGACTGGGAGCGTTGCGTGCGGGCCGATCTGGGCGACGGTCTGCGCGTGACGGCACCGGCGGGGACGCCGAAGGCGCGTCTGGTCCACCCCCTCGTCCAGGAGCTCGCCGGCCTGCTGCGCGACCACAACAGCGCCCAGGACGACCGCGCGACCCGGATCCGGGTCCGCGTCGCGCTCCACGCCGGGGAGGTCTCCCTCTCGCCGGACGGCGAGGTCGCGGGCAGCCCGCTGGAGATCCTGGCTCGCCTGCTCGACGCGCCTGCCGCACGCGCGGCCCTTGCCCGGGCTCCGCGGACCGTGCCCGTGTCACTGCTGCTGTCGCAGCACGTCCACGACGAGACGGTACGACACGGCTATTCGGGCATCGATCCGGCCGCCTTCCGCAAGGTCGAGGTCAAGGTGAAGGAGTTCACCGCCGCCGCGTGGCTGCACACCCCCGGCTGGCTGCCGCCGGACGAGGCGGAGAAAGCGGAGAAAGCGGAGAAGGCGGCGGAGCCGGGGGACGACGTGGCCGCGGCAGGCCGGCGTGACGGGTCGTCTCAGGGCGCCTCGAAGCAGGTCAACAAGGCGTCGAGGAAGGGTGTCGTCTACGCCGCCCAGAACGGCGACCAGCACATCCGCATCACCGGAAAGCGATGAGGGAGCGTCCATGGAGGAGTGCCCGTGAACGACGAACTGGCCGTCCTGGCCCAGGCGGGGGCCGCCGCTCTGGTCACGGCGATGGCGACGGACATGTGGCTGGAGACGAGGGACACGGTCGTCGGCCTGTTCCGGCGCGCCGACCGCGACGGCGGCCATGACCACGGCGCCGGACTGGAGGGCCGGCTCGACGGCAACGCCGCACTCGTGCAGGACTCCGCCACCCCCGACGACGTACGGCGGGCCCTGTTCGGCTACTGGACGCTGGAGTTGGCAGCGCTGCTGCGGCGCGACCCCTCCTGCGGCGAGCCCCTCGCCCGCCTCGCGTCCGGCGTCGACGCCACCCTGCTGAACGGGCTCCGGGCGAACGCGTCTGGACAGACGAACACGGCCCGGGACTCCGGCACCGTGTTCGCCGTCCAGTACGGGACCCAGCACGCCGACCGGCGACGGTGACGACGTTCCGTCCGTACGGCGGTCGAGCCGGGCCCAGGCCTTCTTCGGTGGGCGCCGGCCCGGCGCGGGCAGGCGGCCGAAACGGTGTGCCGCGCGGGCAGATCGCGTCGGTCGGGGGCGCGGTCCGCGCGTCCGCCGGGGACGAAGGCGGACAACCGACACCGGACGGCTCTTCCTCCAACTCCCCGCCGCCCTCGCCCATCTGACGAATGGTCCGCATCGCGATCGGGCGACGCGCCCTCGGACACCCGATCCGGCGACCGGGAGCACGACGGCGTGAGGAAGCCCGCCCCCGCGTCCCCGGACCACGGACGAGATCCGTGCCGCCCGGCAGCGGAGCGGAGCGGAAGCGGGCAACCAGAACGCCCGACACCGTTCGGGGGGTTCGGCTGAGCGTGAGTACTGGCAACAGGACTCACTCCCACTCAGTCTGTGGGAGCGGTTTGCCTCACGCCTCCGGCGGCACGAACACCCGTCCGTCCACCGGCCGTTCGCGCCACAGTCTCAGCGCCACGTCGACCAGTCGCACCCGGGTGAGGTCCGGGACCGCCTCCAGGTCGTGCCAGGCGGCCAGGTCGGTGGAGCCGTTCACCTCGTTGCGCAGTTCGCCGCCGACGACCCGGCCCTCGTAGACGATGCGCAGACCGTGGTGGTCCCTGGGACCGCGCAGGCCCCCGCGGCGGAAGACGCGGCGGGAGGAGTCGACGCCGAGGAGGCCGGTCACCTCGACGCGGTAGCCGGTCTCCTCGTCCAGTTCGCGCACGACGGTGTCGAGGGGGTCCTCGCCGTGCTCCATGCCGCCGCCGGGCAGCACCCACTCGGGGGTGCCGTCGGGGGCCGGTGAGCGGGCGAGCAGAATTCGGCCGTCGCGGACACAGACGGCGTAGGCCGCCACCCTCAACCTCTTGCGCATACAGGGACGCTAGCCGTTCGAGGCGGATCAGGAGGGGCAATATCCCGCACATCGCGCACACAGTCCGCACGCAGCATCCACACAGGTGGCTCGTAGAGGGTTTTCCCCATACATCCATATCGATTCGGTCAACTCTCCCCAAACAGCAGCCCCTTAGGTAAAGCTTTGCGGTCATCCGGGACCGCGTTCCGGACGACCGTGATCAGGCAGGAACGTCCTGGTCATGTGCTGCTCGTTCCTTTACCTACAAGGGATGCCGATGACCCTCACCCCCCAGCGTGAACCGATATCGGGCGCAAGACGCGTGGCCCGCATAGCCGTGGCCGCCGGCCTGGTGGCCGCGCTGTCCGCGGCCGGGCCGATACCCATGGCCCTCGCCGCCGACGCCGGCCAGACCCCGGCCGCGGCCGACCCGGGCGTGAAGTCCGCCCACGACAAGCTCGGTTCCGACGACGCCGGCCTCCTCGCCGAGGCCAAGGCCGACGGCGACAAGAACGTCACGCTGATGGTCGCGACCGCCCCCGGCCAGACCGAGCAGGTCGCCAAGGAGCTGGACGCGGTCAAGGGCGGCTCCGTGGGCCAGTCCTACGACAAGGTCGGCTACGTCCGCGCCACCGTCCCGACGGCCAAGGCCGACTCGGCGATCGCCGCCGCGGCCAAGCTGACCTCGGTGCACGCCATCGACCTGCGGCAGGACATCGCCCTCGACGACCCGACGCCGGACGCGGACACCGCGAAGAGCGCCAAGTCCGCCCCGTCCGCCACGAAGACGAAGACCTACGCGGCGCCGGACGAGAACACCCCCGCCAAGAACCCGTACAACCCGTCCTTCGAGACGGGCGCCGTCGACTTCGTGAAGAAGAACCCGAAGGCGGACGGCCGCGGTGTCACCATCGGCATCCTCGACTCCGGTGTCGACCTGGCGCACCCCGCGCTGCAGAAGACCACCACCGGCGAGCGCAAGATCGTCGACTGGGTGACGTCCACCGACCCGATCCTCGACGGCGACGCCTCCTGGCGCCCGATGACGACCTCCGTGTCCGGCCCGAGCTTCACCTTCGGCGGCCGGGCCTGGACGGCGAAGGCCGGCTCGTACCAGATCAACCTCTTCCGGGAGTCCGCCACCGCGGGCGGTGACGCCAAGGGCGACGTCAACCGCGACGGCGACACCACCGACACGTGGGGCGTCCTGTACGACGCCGCGGCCGGCACGGTCACCGTCGACGTGAACAACAACGGCGACTTCACCGACGACGCCGCGATGAAGCCGTACAAGGACGGCTACCAGATCGGGTACTTCGGCACCGACAACCCGGCGACCGACGTCGCCGAGCGGCAGCCGTTCGTCGTGCAGATCCGCAAGGACGTGCCGATGGACCCGTTCGGCGGCGACTGGGTCGGCAAGAAGGCCGACTTCGCCAACATCGGTCTCATCGCCAGCGAGCACGGCACGCACGTCGCCGGCATCACCGCCGCGAACGGACTGTTCGGCGGCAGGATGAACGGCGCCGCGCCCGGCGCGAAGATCGTCTCCGCCCGTGCCTGCATCTTCGGCCCGGGCTGCACCAACGTCGCCCTCACCGAGGGCATGATCGACCTGGTCGTCAACCGCGGTGTCGACATCGTCAACATGTCGATCGGCGGTCTGCCGGGTCTGAACGACGGCAACAACGCGCGAGCCGAGCTGTACACGCGCCTCATCGACACCTACGGCGTCCAGCTCGTGATCTCCGCGGGCAACGAGGGCCCCGGCGCCAACACCATCGGCGACCCCGGTCTGGCCGACAAGGTGATCTCGGTCGGCGCGGCCATCTCCAAGGAGACCTGGGCGTCCAACTACGGCTCGCAGGTGACGAAGAAGTACGCGCTGCTGCCGTTCTCCTCGCGCGGCCCGCGTGAGGACGGCGGCTTCACGCCGACCCTCGTCGCCCCGGGCGCGGCGATCAACACCACCCAGACCTGGCTGCCGGGCGCGCCGGTCGCCGAGTCCGGCTACTCGCTGCCGGCCGGCTACTCGATGCTCCAGGGCACCTCGATGGCCTCCCCGCAGGCCGCGGGCGCCTCGGCGCTGCTGATCTCCGCCGCCAAGCAGCAGAAGGTCGCGCTCACCCCGGCGATCCTGCGCACGGCGCTGACCTCGACCGCCGACCACATCAAGGGTCTGCAGGCCTACGAGGAGGGCGCGGGCGCGATCAACATCGTGGACGCCTGGAAGTCCATCAGGAAGGGCGCCACCGCCCACGACTACACGGTCAAGGCCCCGGTCGACACCGCGCTCGACCAGGCGCTGAAGACGCCGGGCTTCGGCACCGGCATCTACGACCGCGAGAGCGGCCTGAAGGCCGGGCAGAAGAAGACGTACGACGTCACCCTCACCCGTACGTCCGGCGCCGACAAGGCGATCCGCCACGAGCTGCACCTCGAGAACAACGCGGCCGGCACCTTCAGGATCCTCGGCTCGGACGAGGTGAAGCTGCCGCTGAACAAGCCGGTGACGGTCAAGATCCAGGCCCAGCCGAAGGCCGCGGGCATCGCCAGCGCGATCCTGGAGGTCGACGACCCGAAGACCGAGGGCCTCGACAAGCAGATCCTCAACACGGTCATCGTCTCGACGCCGGTGAAGCACACGTTCCACGTCTCGAACACCGTGCAGCGCAACAGCTCCCAGTCCTACTTCCTGACCGTGCCCGAGGGCGCCAAGTCCTTCGAGGTCGCGATCGGCGGGCTGAAGGACAAGAGCCAGACCCGGTTCATCTCGATCCACCCGTACGGTACGGCGGTCGAGGACAGCTCCACGATCTACTGCTACAGCAACTACCCCAACACCAACGGCTGCCGGCCCGACGCCCGCTCGTACCAGAACCCGCAGGCCGGGGTCTGGGAGATCGAGGTCGAGTCGCGCCGCACCTCGCCGCTGCTCGACAACCCGTACACGCTGGACGCCACCGTCTACGGCGCGGTCTTCGACCCGGAGAACGTGACCGTGCCCGAGGCGAAGGTCGGCACGCCGGCCGCCGTCTCCTGGAAGGTGACGAACAACTTCGCCGCCTTCGACGGCAAGCTGGCCGGCGGTCCGCTCGGCTCGTCCAAGACGGCCCGCCCGACCATCGCCAACGGCGAGACCCAGACCACCACGGTCGAGGTCCCGGCCGGCGCCAAGTCGCTGGACGTCTCCATCGGCAAGGTCTCCGACGCCTCCGCCGACCTGGACCTGACGGTCTTCGACGCCAACGGCACTCAGGTCGGACAGTCCGCCGACGGTGACTCGGAGGAGGCCGTCTCCATCCCGTCGCCCGCCGCCGGCACGTACACCATCGAGGTCGCGGGCTACTCGGTCCCGGCCGGCACCACGGCGTACGACTACGTGGACGCGTTCCTCTCGTCCACGCTCGGCACCGTCACCGTCGACGAGTCGACGCCGGTGAAGCTGGCCACGGGCGCCTCGGCGGCCGTCTCCGCCACCGTCACCGCCGCGGCCACCGCGCCGGAGGGTCGGGTCCTGTTCGGCCAGGTCCAGCTGGTGAACGCGCGGGGCACCGTCGCGGGCGCCGGCAACGTGACGATCGAGAAGGTCACTCCGTAACACCTTGAGCGGGAGTGCGGGGGCGGGCGTCCGGACGGGCGCCCGCCCCTCGCCCGTTCGCGGCCGGCCCGCCGTCCGGCCCGCAGTCCGGCCCGCGGCCTATTCGCAGGTGACGCCCTCCGTGTCGGGCAGTGCCCGGGTGAGCGCCTCCCGCTCGGAGGCGATGTCGGGTTCGCCGACCGCCCAGACGTCGGGGATGGCGGCCCCCTTCGCCAGGGCGACCAGGACGTGGTCGCCCTCGCCGAGCAGCGGGTCCATGTCGTCCTCCATGACGAAGTCGACCTCTGGGGCGCTCCGGGCGGGCTTGTACGCGTGGGTGACGCGCAGGGTGACGCGTTCGCGGGTCGTGCCGGGCAACCGGTGGACGTCCGTCACGTCGCCCTCCACGACCAGCCGGGCGCAGGCGAGGTAACCGGGGTCGCCGAGGGCACTGCCGGCGCCCTCGGACGCCTTGGCGCCCGCCTCGCCGGCGCCGGCGTCACTGGCGGAGGTCTTGTCCGCCGCGCCGTCGTTCACCCCGTGCCCGGCCTGGAGGACCACCCACCCGGCCCCGAGGACCAGCGCGCCGGCGGCGGCGACGCCCACGGCGCGCAGGGCCAGGGGGCGCAGGCGGCGTCGGGGCAGCCGCAGCTGTCGTGCGGGAGCGGTCGCGTGCTGTCGTACGGGAGCGGTCGCGTGCTCCCGGGCCTCATCGGCCGGTTGCATCCGAGCGTCCGCGAGCAGGGTGTCCGCGACGAGGCCGAGCTGCTCGCGCAACAGGGCGATGTCCGCCGTCGCCGAGCGGTACTCCGTCATGAAGGCGGCGTCCTCGAGACTCTCGTCGGGCAGCCGCTCGCCGGTGATCGCCGCCATCAGCGCGTCCGGCCCGGCGCCGCCCGCGGGTCCCCCGTGTCCGGCGCGGTCCTCGTGTTCCGCGGTCACGTCACACCACCTCGTCCTCGTGCAGGCGGGCGCGCAGGGCCCGTACCGCCGTGTGCAGGCGGCTCTTGACCGTGCCCTCCGGAACACCCAGCTCCTGGGCGATCGAGCGCACCGGCAGGTCGGCGTAGAAGCGCAGGACGAGGACCTGACGCTGGGCGTCGGGCAGGTCGTCCAGGCCCCGGGCGACGGCGAGGGAGAGCACGCTGGTGTCCTCGCCGGAGGGGTGCTCGTGCTGGCGCAGGGAGGCCAGCCGCTCGCCGAGCCGCTCCTGACGACGCTTGGCTCGGTGCCAGTCCATGGCGAGGTTGGAGGCGACGACCGCCGCCCACGCGGAGACGTCGCGCGGGGCCTCGTACCCCTTCGCGGCGCGCTCCAGCAGCCGCAGCCGTACCTGCTGTACCCCGTCCGGCAGGTCCGCCTGCGGCACCCCGCCCAGCGCGAGCACCGCCCGCACCCGGCGTTCCTGCGCCGCGTCCAGAGGATCGTCGCCGTGTACGGCCCCGTCTTCCTGGGCGCGGCGGGCCTTTCTGCGCAGCAAAGCCACCCCTCCCCTCCCCGCGTTTCCTCTACGACGCCGCAGCGCACGGAAACGTTCGGCCGGGTTTCCCGGAGTTTCGCCGAGGCGTACGTCACACCGTCGCGCGACGCAGCACAGCTTGCGGCACCAGGCCCGCACAGGGCGAATTTCTGCAGTTCAGCGGGGGTCCGGGCCGGAGTTTCGCAACCGGTGAGCCGGTCGGGGCGTCCCAGCCCTCGGGCATGGCGTCCAAAGAATTGGACAGGCGGACCAGGGTCGGCCGCATCATGGAAAAGCCGCAGACATGCAGGAACACGTAAGGGAGTCGCTGTGAGGGTCGGAATCGTCGGAGCCACCGGTCAGGTCGGCACGGTCATGCGCAGGATCCTCAAGGAGCGCGACTTCCCGGTCACCGAACTGCGCCTGTTCGCGTCGGCCCGGTCGGCGGGCACGAGCCTGGACGGCGTGACGGTGGAGGACGCGGCGACGGCCGACTACTCGGGCCTGGACATCGTCCTGTTCTCCGCGGGCGGCGCGACCTCGAAGGCGCTGGCCGAGAAGGTCGCCTCGCAGGGCGCGGTCGTGATCGACAACTCGTCGGCCTGGCGCCGGGACCCGGACGTCCCGCTGGTCGTCTCCGAGGTGAACCCGCACGCGATCGCGAACCGCCCCAAGGGCATCATCGCCAACCCGAACTGCACGACGATGGCCGCGATGCCCGTCCTGAAGCCGCTGCACGCGGAGGCCGGCCTGGAGGCGCTGGTCGTGGCGACGTACCAGGCGGTGTCCGGGTCGGGTGTCGCGGGCGTGGCGGAGCTGCACGGCCAGGCGCAGAAGGTCGTCGCCGACGCGGACAAGCTGGCCCATGACGGCGAGGCGGTGGACTTCCCCGAGCCGCAGGTCTACAAGCGCCCGATCGCCTTCAACGTGGTACCGCTCGCGGGCTCGATCGTCGACGACGGTCTGTACGAGACGGACGAGGAGCAGAAGCTCCGCAACGAGTCCCGCAAGATCCTGGAGATCCCCGGCCTCAAGGTCTCCGGCACCTGCGTCCGGGTGCCGGTCTTCTCCGGTCACTCCCTCCAGGTCAACGCCCGCTTCGCCCGCCCGCTGTCGGTGGAGCGCGCCACGGAGCTGCTGGGCGCGGCCGAGGGCGTGGTCCTCACCGACATCCCGACCCCCCTCCAGGCGGCCGGCAAGGACCCGTCCTACGTGGGCCGCATCCGCCGGGACGAGACCGTGGACAACGGCCTCGCCCTGTTCGTCTCCAACGACAACCTGCGCAAGGGCGCGGCCCTGAACGCGGTGCAGATCGCGGAGCTGGTCGCGGCGGAGCTCAAGGCCGTCTGACCTCGTAGAGGAAACAGCCGTACTCGACGGCCCGGACGTGCACGAACGCCACGTCCGGGTCGTCGAACGCGTCCTGGAACGCCGCGTCGAGCCCGCCGACGCCGACGAGCGCGCCGCCCAGGATGCGGCCCTCGGCGGAGTACCGCCGCACGGTGCGGTGCGCCTGGGCGAAGGGGTACCCGTCCCCGGCGAACCCCGCGCAGACGCCGGCGTGGACGAAGACGGGCCCCTGCTCGTCATAGGCCCCGGGGTCGACCCCCGCCCCGGCCGCCCAACGACGCAGCGGCGCGTACGAGACGAGCGCGATCCGCTCCCCCACCGCACTGCGCCGCAGACAGCACCGCAGCGGCGCCCCGCCCTCCCCGTCGGCGAATGATCCCGTCCTCCGTCCGGCGTCATCGACGACCCGAAGCTCGTCGAGCACGCCGGGCGGGATGGCTCGTGGCGCGTAAGCCACGTCGTTCGCTGTGAAGGTCATACGTCCACCCTGACGGCAGCCGCCCGACAAGACCGGCGGCTTCCGGACGCCACGCTCGAGAGCGTCCTCTCCGACGGTCCCGGCGGAGGCGGTGCGAGGGGTGACCGCGGGGGTGGTCGCGGGGGATGTGGAGGCAATGCGTCCACCGTTCGGCTCCGGGGGAACGCTTCGCACAACGTCCCGGGGAACGGACAGCGAGGACGGGCAGCGGGGCGGACGGCCGCCTGCCCGGAAGGTCGTCGCCTCGGGCAGCCGTCCCGTGGAAGGATGGCGCAACCGACACATATCCGAGGAGATGACCGCGTGCCTGGCACAAACCTGACTCGCGAAGAGGCGCAGCAGCGGGCGAAGCTGCTCACCGTTGACTCGTACGAGATCGATCTCGACCTCTCCGGCGCGCAGGAAGGCGGTACCTACCGGTCCGTGACCACGGTGCGCTTCGACGTCGCCGAGAGCGGGACGGAGTCCTTCATCGACCTCGTGGCCCCGACCGTCCACGAGGTGACGCTCAACGGGGACGCGCTGGATCCGGACGAGGTCTTCAAGGACTCCCGGATCGCGCTCACGGGACTGCTCGAGGGCCGTAACGTCCTTCGTGTCGTCGCCGACTGCGCCTACACCAACACCGGCGAGGGCCTGCACCGCTTCGTCGACCCGGTCGACGAACAGGCCTACCTGTACACGCAGTTCGAGGTGCCGGACGCCCGCCGCGTGTTCGCGTCCTTCGAGCAGCCGGACCTCAAGGCGACCTTCCAGTTCACGGTGAAGGCCCCGACCGGCTGGACCGTCATCTCCAACTCCCCGACGCCGGAGCCCAAGGACGACGTCTGGGTGTTCGAGCCGACCCCGCGGATCTCCACCTACATCACCGCGCTCGTCGTCGGCCCGTACCACTCCGTCCACAGCGTGTACGAGAAGGACGGGCAGTCGGTGCCCCTCGGCATCTACTGCCGGCCCTCCCTCGCCGAGTTCCTCGACTCGGACGCGATCTTCGAGGTCACGCGGCAGGGCTTCGACTGGTTCCAGGAGAAGTTCGACTACGCGTACCCGTTCAAGAAGTACGACCAGCTGTTCGTGCCGGAGTTCAACGCGGGCGCGATGGAGAACGCGGGTGCCGTCACCATCCGGGACCAGTACGTGTTCCGGTCGAAGGTCACAGACGCCGCCTACGAGGTGCGGGCCGCCACGATCCTGCACGAGCTGGCCCACATGTGGTTCGGCGACCTGGTCACCATGGAGTGGTGGAACGACCTGTGGCTGAACGAGTCGTTCGCCACCTACGCCGAGGCCGCCTGCCAGGCCTACTCCCCGCAGTCGCGCTGGCCGCACTCGTGGACCACGTTCGCCAACTCCATGAAGACGTGGGCGTACCGGCAGGACCAGCTGCCCTCCACGCACCCGATCATGGCCGAGATCCGTGACCTGGACGACGTCCTGGTCAACTTCGACGGCATCACCTACGCCAAGGGCGCGTCCGTCCTGAAGCAGCTCGTCGCGTACGTCGGGATGGACGAGTTCTTCAAGGGCGTCCAGGCGTACTTCAAGCGTCACGCCTTCGGCAACACCCGCCTCTCCGACCTCCTCGGCGCGCTGGAGGAGACCTCCGGGCGTGACCTGAAGGCCTGGTCGAAGCTGTGGCTGGAGACGGCCGGCATCAACGTCCTGCGCCCGGAGATCGAGACCGACGCCGACGGCGTCATCACGTCCTTCGCCATCCGCCAGGAGGCCCCGGCGCTCCCCGCGGGCGCGAAGGGCGAGCCGACGCTGCGCCCGCACCGCATCGCGGTCGGCCTGTACGACCTCGACGACGACAGCGGCAAGCTGGTGCGTGGCGTGGGAGCCCCCCCGGCCGAAGGCTGGGGGAGGATCGAGCTGGACGTCGACGGCGAGCTGACGGCCGTCCCGCAGCTGGTCGGCAAGCGCCGGCCGGACGTGGTCCTGCTCAACGACGACGACCTGTCGTACGCCAAGGTCCGCCTGGACGAGCAGTCCCTCGCGTTCGTCACCGAGCACCTCGGCGACTTCGAGTCGTCCCTGCCGCGCGCCCTGTGCTGGGCGTCGGCCTGGGACATGACCCGGGACGCCGAGCTGCCCGCCCGCGACTACCTGTCCCTGGTGCTGTCCGGCATCGGCAAGGAGTCCGACATCGGCGTGGTGCAGTCGCTGCACCGCCAGGTCAAGCTCGCCATCGACCTGTACGCCGACCCGAGCGCCCGCGAGGCCCTGCTGACCCGCTGGACGGACGCCACGCTGGCCCACCTGCGGTCCGCGGAGGCGGGCAGCGACCACCAGCTGGCGTGGGCGCGGGCGTTCGCGGCCACGGCCCGCACGCCGGAGCAGCTGGACCTCCTGGAGGCCCTGCTGGACGGCACGCAGACGGTCGAGGGCCTGGCCGTCGACACCGAGCTGCGCTGGGCGTTCGTGGAGCGTCTCGCGGCGGTCGGCCGGTTCGACGAGACGGAGATCGCCGGGGAGTACGAGCGGGACAGGACGGCCGCCGGTGAGCGGCACGCGGCGACCGCCCGGGCCGCCCGGCCGACCCCGGAGGCCAAGGCGGAGGCGTGGGCGTCGGTCGTCGAGTCCGACAAGCTGCCGAACGCCGTGCAGGAGGCCGTCATCGGCGGCTTCGTCCAGACCGACCAGCGTGAGCTGCTCGCGCCCTACACGGACACGTACTTCGAGGTCGTCAAGGGCATCTGGGACACCCGTTCGCACGAGATCGCCCAGCAGGTCGCGATCGGCCTCTACCCGACGGTCCAGGTCTCCCAGGAGACCCTGGACAAGACGGACGCCTGGCTGGCCTCGGCCGAGCCGAACGCGGCCCTGCGCCGCCTCGTCTCCGAGTCCCGCTCGGGCGTGGAGCGCGCGCTGCGGGCCCAGGCGGCGGACGCTCAGTAGTTCAGGCGGTCCGAGTACTCGGACCGGTTCGCGTGGTTCGCAGGAACAGGCGTCGTACGCGTACGACGGTGAGGGCGTCCGGTGTCGTGCCGGGCGCCCTTGCCCGTTCCCCCGCGCTGTCCCGCCACCGTCGCGCCGAACGCCAGCGCCATGCCCGTCAGCTGCACCGGCGTCAGGGCCTGGCCCAGGGCGGCCCAGCCGACGACGGCCGCGGTCAGCGGGGAGAGCGGGCCGAGGAAGGTGACCTGGGTCGCGCTGAGGCGGCCGATGCCGCGGAACCACAGCCAGTACGAGACGGCCGTGTTCGCCAGGGCGAGGTAGAGATAGCCGCCGACCGCACGGCCGTCCAGGGCGGGCGGAGCGCCCTCGACGAGGAAGGCGAGCGGGGCGATGAGCAGGCCGCCCGCGGTGAGCTGCCAGCCGGTGAGGACGAGCGGGCCGACGCCGTCCGGGCGGCCCCATTTCTTGGTGAGGACCGTGCCGGCCGACATCGAGGCGGTGGAGGCGAGCGCGGCCAGGACACCGACGGGATCGAGCGCTCCGGCCGCCTTCAGCACGACGAGGCTGACGCCGGACGCGGCCACGACCCCGGTGAGCAGGGTCCGGGGGGTCGGTCGCTGCCCCAGCAGGAGCGCCGAGAGCCCCACGACGAAGAGCGGTCCGACAGAGCCGACGACCGCGGCCATACCGCCGGGCAGCCGGTAGGCGGAGAGGAAGAGGAGCGGGAAGAAGGCGCCGATGTTCAGCGCGCCGAGCACCGCGGCCTTCCCCCACCAGATGCCGCGCGGCAGCACCCGGCCGAGCCCGAGCAGCAGCAGCCCGGCGGGCAGGGCCCGCATCAGGCCGGTGAACAGGGGGCGGTCGGCGGGGAGGAACTCGGTGGTGACGGCGTAGGTGGTGCCCCAGGAGACCGGGGCGAGAGCGGTGAGCAGGACGGTGGCGGGCCGCTTCATGACCGGTCCCTTCGTCGAGGAGGCGCGGGGCGTGGCGGGCGTGTGGGATGTGTGGAGCGAGGCCGCCTCGGGGAAGCTCGGCCTTAAGTAGCTTAGCTTCAAGCTACTTATCGTCAAGCCACTTTCTTGCGGCCGACCGACCCCCGTCGGATACTCCCCCCATGAACACGAGCCCCCAGCAGCCCACGTCCGGGCCCACTTCCGGGCCCACGTCCGGGCCCAGGCCCGCCAAGGACCCCGTCGACGCGATCGTCGAGCAGTGGGCCGCGGTGCGGCCCGACCTCGACACCCGGGCGATGGAGGTGTTCGGCCGCGTCTACCGGCTCTCGCGCGCGATGGGCGACCGGGTGGAGAAGGCGTACGCGGCGCTCGGCATCGGACGCGGCGAGTTCGACGTACTGGCCACCCTGCGCCGCTCCGGCGAGCCGTACACCCTCTCGCCCCGCCAGCTGTCGTCGACGCTGATGCTCACCACCGGCGGCATGACCGGCCGCCTCGACAAGCTGGAGCGGGCCGCACTGCTGCGCCGCTCCCCCGACCCGCACGACCGCCGGGGCCTACAGGTCACGCTGACCGAGAAGGGGCTGGAGCTGGTCGACCGGGCGGTCGGCACGGGCCTCGCCGTCCAGACGGAGGCCCTGTCCGCCGCCCTGAACCCCGAACAGGCCGACCAACTGACCGACCTTCTAAGGAAGTTGCTGTCGGCAACGGAGGCGCCCGGCAGCTGACCGCGGAGTCGGTCAGCCGTCTTCGGGCGGCCAGGGGAACCCGAGTTGCTCGGCGCGCTCGCGGCTGCCGCCGCAGAACCGGGCGTAGGTCTTCGGGTCCTCCTCGGCCAGTCGGCGCAGGGCTGCGGCGGCCTGCGCCTCGGGCGGTGTGCCGTCGTCCGGGACGATCCAGCGGAACTGGAGCGGGTCGCCGTCCGCTTCCCCCGTCCCGAGTCCCGGCGCGTACCAGAAGATCACCACAGCGGTGTCCGGATCCGCGAAGCCACTGCCGGTCCAGCCTCGGCGCGCGTCCCACCGGCCGAGCAGCTCCGGACGTTCGACCAGCCCCGCCTTGATCAGACGGGCCACGGTGCGGGCCCGCCAGGACCAGTCGTCGTCGGTTTCCGCCCGGGCGATCTCCGCGTCGTAGGCGGTGGCGTCGAACCGTTGCGCGGGCAGCTCGGGCGCGGGCCCTCGGGTCCCCGGCAGGGCGGGCCGCCGCCAGTCCTCCCACACGACCTGGTCGCCGTCGCGGCGGATGGTGACGTACAGCGCGCCGCAGCACCCCTCGGCGCACCAGGCCTCCGCGAGTTGCACCCGGCGGGGCTCGGGACCGGCCCGGAGCAGGCCGTCGTCGAGGAGGTGCTCGGGGCTGTGCGCGGGACCGTGCGGGAAGACGGCCGGGACGAGGGGACGCCCGTCGAGGAGGATGCGGGTCTCGACGGGTTCCCGGTCCACGGGGTCGCCGGCCACGATCTCGATGCGCAGCCTGCCGCCGTTCGGCGCCGGGCGGGTGAACGGCCGCCGCCCGGTACGCCGGATCCAGCCGGCCCACAGCCGTCGGGCGACGGCGTCCCCGCCACCGCCCACCCCGACCGCGCCCACCCCGGCCGCGGCCTCAACAGTCGTGCCCTCAACGGCCGCGGCCACCCCAGCCGTGGCCGCCTCGGCCATGTCGACCCCGGCCGTCGCCGCCTCGGCCGCGCCCATCCCCGCCGTGGCCTCAACGGGCGTGCCCTCAACGGCCGCGGCCACCCCAGTCGTCGCCCCAGCCATGCCCTCCCCAGCCATGCCCACCCCGGCCATGTCGACCCCGGCCGTGGCCGCCTCAGCCGTGGCCTCCGCCTCGAGGTCGGCCGGACGGGTCCAGGAGGGATCCGCCAGCAGTCGGCCGAGGGAGGCGAGGAGTGCCTCGCGGTGGCCTGAGCCGGTGGGCCAGTCCAGCAGCACTCCCGTTCCGCTGCTCAGGCCGAGGGCGAGCGAGAGAAGCATGGCGTGGTGTTCGAGGGTCGGCGGCAGGAGACCGGCCCGGCCGACGACGGTTTCGTACACGCCGGGCGCGTCGCGGTAGGCGAGGAGTCCGGTCGGGTCGTCGCGGGTGGACGCCATCCGGACGAGGAGGCGGCCCGCCCGGGCGAGCAGGGCCGGGTCGGTGGGGTGCTCGGCGAGCAGGTCGGGCAGCCGGGCAGCCTCCGCGATGCGGCGGGCGATCGCGGTCCCGAGGAGGCGGGGGTCGGCGGGGAACGCGAGCAGCTCCCTGCGGACGGCCTGCCCGTCCCCGGCCGCCAGGGCACGGACGAGCGGCCGCAGTTCGGCGCGGCGGACGGAGACGACGAGCCAGACGACGGCGGCGGACCGGCGGTCGAGGACGTCGAGGGCCTGGACGGCTGGGCCGGTGAGCGAGCGGAGCAGGCCGAGGGTGGAGAGGTACGGGACGTCCTCGGGCTCGCCGAGGCGGGTGAGGAGGGCGAGGCCCGCGGTGACGGCGGGCACGGTGGTGCCGGTCCGGGTCAGCCGTCTGGCCAGGGTGCGGGCGGTGGCGTGCTGATCGGTCGGCAGCGGCAGGTCGGCGACGGCGGACTGGATCAGGTGCCTGTGCCAGCCCCGCACGCCGAGTTCGGCGAAACGGCGGTGCAGGGTGGCCGGGTCGTCCGGCAAGGGGTGCAAGGCCTGCGCGACGGCGGCCGCCGCTTCCTTGCGGGACAGCGAGATCTCGTTCTTGTTCGCGTTCTTGTTCGCGTTCTTGTTCGCGTTCGTGTTCTTGTTCTCGCCGGATGCGGCCGGCGGGCCGGGGAGGTCGAAGCCGCGGCCGGGCGGGAGCCCGTCCGGAGACGCCTGTAGCAGGCGCAGGACGTGGTCGTACAGGCCGGGCGGGCGGGGGAGCGCGGCGCGCGCGGCGCGCTCTTCCTGGGCGCTCACCGAGCGGTGGGGAACTCGATTCCGTGAATCATGCGCAGCAGCCTGTCAGCCGGGCTCGCCGCCTGTCGACGGAATTACCGGCGCCGCACCTGCCCGGCCATGGCCCCGTCAGCCGACGTGCGCCGAGAGGGCGGCCTCGACAGCGGCCGGGTCGGCGGTGTCGGACGCCCAGGCCACGTACCCGTCGGGGCGGACCAGGAGTGCCGTACGGCGGCCGCTCGCCCAGTGCGCCGCGACGAGCCGGTCCTCGCGGGCGGCGGCGCCCTGCCCGTCGTACGCGTCCGGGGTGATCAGGACGAAGCGGCCGCCGCGCAGGGCCTCGTAGAGGCGGGTGCCGTCGGCCAGGGCCACGTCGGGGACGCGGGTGCCGGTGAGGCGGTGGGCGCCACGGGGGGCGGGGTAGCGGTAGCCGATGCCGGTGATCTGGCCGACCGCCTTGCGGCGGGCGGGGGCGGCGGTGTCGAGGAAGGTGGTGAGGGCGGCGCGCAGGGCCAGGGTCCAGGGGCGCTTGGCCATGGCGAGGCGGACGATGCCGCCGCTGCTGCGCAGGACCGACCTGCCGACCGGATGGCGTTCGGCCTGGTAGGTGTCGAGGAGGTCGGCGGTCGCGTGGCCGCGGACCACCTGGGCGAGCTTCCAGCTCAGGTTGGCCGCGTCCTGCAGGCCGGTGTTCATGCCCTGGCCGCCGGCCGGGGTGTGCACGTGCGCGGCGTCACCGGCCAGGAAGACGCGGCCGACGCGGTAGGCGGGCGCCTGGCGTTCGTCGCTGTGGAAGCGGGACATCCAGCGGGCGTCGTGCATCCCGAAGTCGCGGCCGAGGGCGAGCCGGGTGATCTCCTTGACCTCGTCGAGGTCGAGGGGCTCGCTGTCGGGCACGTCGCGGGCGCGGTTCCAGCCGATCAGGCGGTAGTAGCCGTCGCCGAAGGGCGCGAGGAAGGCGAAGGCGTCGCCGACGGCGTTGACGGTGAGCAGCGTCTCGGGCTCCTCGGCGAGTCTGACGTCGGCGAGGACGACGGAGCGGATGACGGAGTGGCCGGGAAAGGGCAGGCCGATCGCGTTCCGCACGGCGCTGCGCATGCCGTCGGTGCCGACGACGTACTCGGCGCGCAGGTCTTCGGTGACACCGGCGGGGGTGCGGACCTCGACCGTCACGCCGTCCGCGTCCTGGCTCAGACCGGTCACCTCCGTCTCGTACCGGAACTCCACGCCCGCCTCGACCGCGCGCCGCTCCAGCGCCTTCTCCACCTCGTACTGCGGGATGACGAGGAGGTGGTTGAAGCGGGTGGGGAGGGTGTCGAGGGCGATGGTGAGGCGGCCGAAGAGGCGGAGGCGGTCGAGGGGGCGGCCGGCCTTCTCGATCTCGTCGGCGAGGCCGCGGGCGTCGAGCTGTTCGAGGGTGCGGGCGTGCAGGACGAAGGCGCGGGAGAGGTTGCTGATCCTGTGGGAGCGCTTTTCGAGGAGGGTGACGGGGACGCCGGCGGTGGCGAGGTCACCGGCCAGGAGAAGGCCGGTGGGGCCGGAGCCTACGACGATCACGGGGCGCGGGGTGGTGCCCCCAGTTGTGCCAGTGGTGCCAGTGGTGCCAGTGGTGCCGTTCATGGTGACCTCCTGGTGCCAGCGATCGTTGGTGAACGCCCGTTGGCCAACATCTGTTGGCCAACGCTTGTTGGCAAACATAGAACCGCCGCCAGAAGAATGTCAACGCTTGTTGGCCCACGAGTGTTGGCCTACGCTCGTTGACATGCCAGACAGCAAGCCCCCCACCGCAGCCACCGCGCCTCGCAGCTCCGGCGCCCCCGCTCCCCGCCGCTCCGACGCCACCCGCACCGCCATCCTCGACGCCGCGCGCGAACGCTTCGCCGCCGACGGCTACGAGCGGGCGACCATCCGTGCCATCGCCCGGGACGCGAGCATCGACCCCTCGATGGTGATGCGGTACTACGGCAGCAAGGAGGGCCTCTTCGCGGCGGCCGTCGCCGTCGACCTGAAGCTGCCCGATCTCGCCGCACTGCCCCGCGACGCGGTCGGCTGGGCCCTCGTGACCCACTTTCTCGCCATGTGGGAGGAGAACGAGGTGCTCACCGCGCTGCTCCGGGTCGGCGTGACCAACCAGGCCGGGGCCGAACGGATGCAGGGCATCTTCCGCGACCAGCTTCTCCCGGTGGCACGCGCGGTCTGCCCCGACCCCGAGCAGTTCCCGGCCCGGGCGGCACTGTGCGCGACCCAACTGCTCGGGCTCGCGCTCACCCGCTACGTCCTGCGCTTCCCGCCGGTCGTGGCGCTGCACCGCGAGGAGGCGGTGGCCTGGCTCGCGCCCACGGTGCAGCGGTACCTGACGGCCCCGCACCCGTAACCCGAGCCACCCTCCCCGGCCCCGCACCCGTAACCCGAGCCACCCTCCCCGGCCCACGACCCCGACCCCGACCCCGACCCGGGCCCGGGCCCGGGCCCTGACCCTGGCCCTGGCCCCGGGAACGCGTCGAGGGCGCCGTCCTCACCCCCGTACGGCGTGCGCGTACGTGTCGTGAGGCCGGCGCCCTCGGGGAGCGTGCGGCGGATACCTATACCCGGACTTGGAGCCGGCCCGGAACCAACACCCGGGCCCAGACCTGCCAGACCTGGGCCGGACGTAGAACTCAGGCCTTGGCCTGCGCCTTGCCCGTGATGTTGGAGCTGGTGGAGTCGTCCCGGTCCTTCGACCGGTCGAGGACCCACACCAGCCCGGCGATCAGCGCGAAGATCGCGACGGGGGCCAGGACGTAGAGGCCCAGCGTCTCGACGACGCTCAGACCCGGGCCGGGGTCGTCACCGTCGTCGCGGGTCAGCGCGAGGGCGGGGGACGACATGAGCAGCATCATCAGCGTCGTACCGGCGGCCAGGGCGCCGGCGCGCAGGGCGTTCTTCTTGTCCACGGTGCCCAAGTTAGCGAACGGTGTCGGAGGGCGCGCGCCCGGGGTGCCGAATAAGGCCCTTTGAGGTGTGGGGCCGGAAGCACGCGCCCTCGCCTGGTTGATCAATTCCAGGGGGCTCGTGTCCGTCCCAGTGTCCGTCCCCGGCTCGCCGAGGTCCGGTTCTGCGAGATCGACGAGACGGAGCGCGTGCGGCGGCTCGAGGCCCGCCACGAGGAGTTCGGCGGCCGCGGCCACTGCGGACGCCGCGTCTGGCGCCACTGGCCCAACCGGACCGGGCATGAGGGGGGATGCACGGTCACTGGTTCTGCCGTGCGTCGAAGTGGGCCGTGGCCAGAACGGAGCCGTCCGCGGCCAGCAGCCGGGCACCCGACACCGTGTCCGGGTCGACACGCGTGGGGGCTCCCCAGTAACCCCGGCCGGCGTCGTCGAGGGAGAACTCCCCGATGCGGACCGACGTGCCGTCCGTACGCTCCAGTCGGCAGCTGACCTTTCCGGCCTCCGGGTATCCGTCGCGGGGGCCCGCGGCCTCGGACCCGTTTCCGGCCTGGAAGTCGACTGCGGAACCGTCTCCGGTCTGGAAATCGGCTCCGGAACCGTCTGCGGCCTGGAAGTCGGCTGCGGAACCGTCTGCGGCCTGGTGGTCGGCTCCGGAACCGTCCCGGCCGAGGTCGACCGACATGTAGACCCAGCCCGGAGATCCGGTATAGGCGAAGATCCGGCCCACCGGGCGGTGGTCGGGGGCGAGCAGAGACGCTGCGAGCAGGCCGTGCTCCGAGCCGGGGGGCTGCGAACTCCGCGAGGGGGGAGCCGGCGCTCCCTCGATGGCCGTACCGACGGCCCAGCCGCCGAAGCCGAACCCGAGGGCGATCGCGGCGGCGGCCGCGACCGCCACGCCGGCCCGAGGTCGCCGCCGTCGCGTCGACGGGTTCAGGCCCAGCCGTTCCGTCACCCGTGTCTCGAAGCCGGCGGGCGGCTCGCTGCCCGGAAGGAGAGAGAGCAGTCCGTCTCCGACGAGCGTCAGCTGCTCGACGTGCTCCCGGCAGGTGGGGCAGCGGTCCAGGTGGGCGATGGCCTCGGCGCGCTCCTGACCGGGGAGGATACCCAGCGCCAGCTCGTCGGCGACGGCCCTCAGCCACTCGCAGTCCCTGTCAGTCATGATCGGCTCGCTCGGGTCCCAGAACCGTCCGCAGTTTCCCCATCGCCGTCCTGATCCGTGTCTTCGCCGTGCCCAGGGGGATCCCTTCGAACTCGGAGATCTGCCGTGCGGTCATCCCGTAGATCCCGGCCATGACCACGGCACGCGCCTGCTGGCGCGGCAGGCCCGCCACCGCGGCCCGTATGCGGGATGCCGCCTCGTCGGCCAGTGCCCACTGCTCGGGCGTCCGGGTCACGATGCCGAGCAGAGCGTCGAGGTCCTCGGGGGAGACCGGGGTCGCCTTGCGCGCGCGGACGGCGTCGATCGCCAGGTTGTGCGTGATGGTCCCCAGCCAGGTCTTCACCGATCCACGCCGGGAGTCGTAGACCTGCGCATGACGCCAAGCCCTTTCGAAGGCCTGCTGGGCGATGTCCTCGGCGAGCTGGGGGTCGTCGACGACAGCGACGGCGATGCCGAAGACCATGCGCTGGAACCGGCGGACGAACGCGAGGGCGGCCTCCGGGGCGCCGGTCGCCATTCCCGCCAGCAGCGCCTCGTCCGAGAGCCGCCCGAGTGGTAGGCCCAATCTCCGCATACCAGTGGATACGGCGAACCTCCCCGAACGGATTCCCCCGGTTCCACGCGGGACCACAGCCCCATTCTCCCGCTTGTTCCCATTTGCCGGAAATCCCCTGGTTCGTTCCGCCCGTATCTCTGGTCAGGAACGATTTCTCACGGAGGGCCGAGACATGGCGACGACACTCATGACGTTCGTGCGCAGGAACGTCGGGCCCGGGCTGGCCGCCGGGGCACTGGCGGGCATCCTCGTGGCGTGCGGAGGCGGGAACGGCAGCGGTGGTGGCTCGTCACCGTCGACCCCGGAACAGAGTGGCAAGCCGGGAACCACCCAGGTGGACGTGAAGCTGGTCGACTTCAAGATGGAGCTGTCCAAGAGCACCTTGAAGGCGGGTGCCCACACGTTCGTCGTCAAGAACGACGGCCATCACGACCACGCCATGGAGATCGAGGGTCCCGGAACGGAACAGAAGACGCGGACGCTGGCACCCGGAGAGTCGGCGAACCTCACCGTCTCGCTGAAGGACGGCAAGTACCAGGTCTACTGTCCCGTCGACGGCCACAAGGACCTGGGCATGAAGACCGAGCTCACCGTGGGCGGCACCGCCTCGACGGGCAACGGAACCAACACGACCGACGGCAATGGCTACTGACCGCACGGTCGCGCTCATCGCCCTCCGGCTGGCCGCGGCGGGAACGGCCGTGGCCATGGGCGTGATCCATCTCCGCCTCTGGTACGACGGCTACCGACATCTGGACACGATCGGCACGCTGTTCCTGCTCAACGCGATCGGGGCCGGGCTGCTCGCGCTGTCGCTGCTGATCACACCCACCCGCCTCCTGCCCGTCCTCGCGACGCTGGGAAGTCTCTTCACGGCCGGCACACTGGTGGCCCTGATCGTCAGCCTCACCTCCGGTCTCTTCGGGTTCCAGGAGACCCTCGACGCGAACCTGGTCAAGCCGACCCTCGCCGTCGAAGCCGCAGGGTGCGTTCTGTTGGTGGCGCTGGCCCTGCTGAGCAGACGCGGCCGGACATGACCGACGGGTTTCCGGCCGCCCGGCCGCGGCCGTCCTCTAGACGGCACCCGACGCGCTGTTCCGCTCCCGCAGGACGTCGATCAGCGCCCACAGTCTCGGCGAGGCCGCGAGCTGCTCCAGCGTCACCGGGCGGCCCTCCGCGTCCGCGATCGGCAGGCGCCAGTTCGGATACTGGTCCCAGGTGCCGGGGAGGTTCTGCGGGCGGCGGTCGCCGACGCCGTCCGGGAGCCAGACGCCGATCATGCGGGCGGGGGTGCGCAGCAGGAAGCGGTGGACGGCCTGGACCTCGGCCTCCTGAGAGGAGCGGTCGCTGCCACCGCCGGTGCCGGCCAGCAGTCCGAGGCGGGTGAGCAGGGCCAGCCACTCCGCCGTGTCGTTGGCCGCCTCCGCGCGCTCCTCCTCCACGGGCCGGGTCAACAGGCCCAGCCGGTCACGGAGTTCGACGTGTTCGCCGGTGAGGCGGGCGGCGGTGGACGGCAGGTCGTGGGTGGTGGCGGTGGCCAGGCAGTCTGCGCGCCAGCGGTCGGGGGGCAGGGGGCGTCCGTCGCCGTCCCAGTCCCGCTCGAACCACAGGACGGACGTGCCGAGCACCCCGCGTTCGCGCAGCGCCTCCCGCACACCCGGCTCGACGGTGCCGAGGTCCTCGCCGATCACCAGCGAACCGGCCCTCGACGCCTCCAGCACCAGGACGGCGAGCATGGCCTCGGCGTCGTAACGGACGTATGTGCCCTCCGTGGGCAGCTCGCCCTGCGGGACCCACCAGAGGCGGAACAGGCCCATGACGTGGTCGATGCGCAGGGCGCCGGCGTAGCGGAAGAGGGCCCTCAGCAGCCGCCGGTAGGGGGCGTAGCCGGAGGCGGCCAGCCGGTCCGGGCGCCAGGGCGGCAGGCCCCAGTCCTGGCCTCGGGCGTTGAAGGCGTCCGGCGGGGCGCCGACCGACATCCCGGCGGCGAAGTACTCCTGCTGCGCCCACGCGTCGGCGCCCTCGGGGTGCACGCCGACCGCCAGGTCGTGGACGATCCCCACGGGCATGCCCGCCTCGCGCGCGGCGCGCTGGGCGGCGGTGAGCTGGGTGTCGGTGAGCCAGGCGAGGCGGGAGTGGAAGTCGACGCGGTCCGTCAACTCCCCGCGGGCGCGGGTGGTTTCGGCGGAGCGTGGGTCGCGCAGCGCGGACGGCCACCGCTGCCACTGCGATCCGTGCACCTCGGCGAGCGCGCACCAGGTGGCGTGGTCCTCCAGGGCCTGGCCCTGCTCGGCGAGGAAGTCGCAGTAGGCGGCGCGCCGGCCGGGCCCGAGCGGAACGCGGGCGACCAGTTCCAGTGCCTCCCGCTTGAGCTCCCACACGGCGTCCCGGTCGATCAGCTCCCCCTTCTCCAGGACCGCTTCACGCAGCCGTCCCGCGCGCTCCGACAGGGAGCGCAGACGGCCGTCCCGGCCCTGGACGACGTAGGCGTACTCGGGAACGTCCTCGACGCGCAGGTGCACGGGGTCGGGGAAGCGGCGCGAGGAGGGCCGGTACGGGGAAGGGTCGGTCGGGGCGCCGGGCACGGCCGCGTGCAACGGGTTGACCTGCACGAACCCGGCGCCGAGCGCCCGTCCGGCCCAGGCGGTCAGCTCGCCGAGGTCACCGAGGTCGCCCATGCCCCAGGAGCGACCGGAGAGGAGGGAGTACAGCTGGACGAGGAGTCCGTAGGAGTGTCCCGTGGGCGTGGGCAGGCGGGGCGGGGCGACGACGAGGTGGCTGCGACCGGTCCGCCCGTCGGGGGCGGTAGCCGTCAACTGGTGCACCCCGAGCGGAAGTTGCTCGACGTCGGCGGGATCGACGGGATCGCGGACGTCCCCCTGCTCGGTCTCGACGCACAGCCGGCTGCCCTCGGGGAGGGCGGCGAGCGCCTCGGCCCGGCTGCCGCTCCAGCACACCACCGTCGGCGGCAACAGCCGCTCGCGCAGTTCGCGTTCCCGTGCGGCGAGCGCGGCGCGGACGGCCTGCGGGGTGCCCGCGTCGACGCCGAGCGCGGCCAGGGCGCGGGTGACGGCGGCGGCCGAGGCCGTGACCGTACGGTCCGGGGAGGGCTGGTAGGAGGTGCCGACGCCGTGCAGCGCGGCGAGCCGGGCGAGCTCCTCTCCGGGTGGCACGCTCATCTCTACGGCCTCGTGGAGCCGGAGTCCGCGGCGGCGAGCGGCGGCTCGCTGGTCAGGGGCTCGGCGTCGGGCAGCGGGGGTTCGCTGGTCAGGGGGGCCTCGGCGCAGGTTCCTTCGGCGCTGAACGCGCACAGGTGGGGATCTTCGAGCTCGACGGGGGCATGGGCGGAGGGGTCCGCCAGGCGTTTGGAGTGGGCCGGTGCGATCACGGGGGCCTCCTTGTGGGTTACGGCGTCGGTTACCGCAGGCCTACCCAGCGAACGCGACGACAGACGTCCGGCAGACGTCTTCACCGCATTACACGCTGCCACATCCTCGCGGGACCCGCTCAGAGCCGGCAGACCAGCAGCCCGGCCAGGCTGTGCACCCGGAAGACGCCGTTGTCGTCGATGTCACACCGTACGAGCCGTTCGGCACGCCGAACGGTCTCGGCGAAGGAAGCGCCCGCCTGCCCGGCCCACGCCTCGTGCGACGCCAGGTGGGCCACCACCGGCGCCGGGTCGGTCACCTCGACGACACCGGGCAGCTCACGCACCCGGACGTCGCCGAACGTCGCGCCCAGCAGCTCCGGCGCCGCCTCCAGCGGGAACCGGGCGGTCGGGGACAGCTTGGCGTGGCCGTCACCGGCCGCCCGTCGCCACAGCTGGTCCAGCTCCCGCTTGTCGGTGCCGCTGTTGGTCGAGACCACCAGGACGCCGCCGGGCTTCAGCACCCGGGCCAGTTCCCGGATCGCCGCCGGGATGTCGGGTACGTGGTAGAGCATGTGCAGCGCCAGGACGGCGTCCGCGGCGTCGTCGGCGAAGGGCAACGCCTGCGCGTCGGCCACGACGACCGGTCCGGGAAGGCCCGCGAGGATCCCGGCCGAGAGATCGGCGCCGACGACCTCCAGGTCGGGCCGGTCCTTCCGCAGGCGCCGCACGTACTGCCCGTAGGCACAGCCGACGTCGAGCACCCGCCCGGTGACGTCCGCGAGCTCGGCGGCCACCAGGCCCGGCAGGTCGTACCGCGGCCGCTGCCACTGGTAGAGCGACTGCCGGGCGGTCAGGTGCCGGGCGTCCCCGTAGGCACGGGTGACCAACAACTCCGGGTCCGTCACGCCCTCAGACACGCGGTGAACTCCGTCCAGTCGGTCGGGTGAGGCGGGGTGTGGGGCCGTCGGGCGTTCTGAAATCGCGTACGGCGACGGTGGTGGGGTTGTTGCGGGCGACTTCGGCGCACTCGCCGGAGACGTCGCTGTAGCCGGACTCCTCGAACAGGAGATCGGGCACGGTCAGTTTTCCTCGCGCATGCTGCCGGTTTGATCCCGACCCGGTGCTCGATCTCATCGGGGTCCTTCCAGACTGCCTTCAGCAACAGCCAGAGCTCGCCTGTATTCGGAGGTCTGGACACAGTCCCGCACCCCTACGGTCGGTGGCCGGCCGCCCACACAGCGCAGCCGTTCGGAGTGCACCAGCATGCCCGACGCCCTCCTCGAAGAAGACCTGGTCGACTACCCCCTGCCCCGCAACATCACCCTCGCCCGTCGCCGTGCCGCCCGACCGGCCGGCCCTCGACCGGGGTTCCACTCCCGCGCCGGGGACGTCGGCGTCGTCACGTCGGAGCCGGTCACCAACGCCCCTGCAGGACAGGCCCCGGGAGGCGGCCCGCGCCGAGACCGAACGGCTCGCCAACGAGATCGCCGTACCGTTCCCGCGCCCCAGTCGTCCCGAAGGGCCCCGTGGCCGTGCCGTCCTGCGCGTGGCGCCACGGGGCATGCAAAAGCCCGGATCGTCTAGGCGGAGATGCCGTCGATCCGGGCCAGGGCGTCGTCCGCGCCGTACGGCTGCAAGTACGGCAGCCAGCGCGGATCCCTATGGCCCGTGCCGATGATGCGCCAGGCGAGGCCGGAGGGAGGGGCGGGTTTGTGGCGCAGCCGCCAGCCGATCTCGACGAGGTGCCGGTCGGCCTTGACGTGGTTGCAGCGACGGCAGGACGCCACGACGTTGTCCCACACGTGTTTGCCCCCGCGGCTGCGCGGGACGACGTGGTCGACGCTGGTTGCGACGCCACCGCAGTACATGCACCGGCCCCCGTCCCGGGCGAACAGCGCCCGACGGGTGAGAGGAACGGGCCCCCGATAGGGAACCCGGACGAATCGCTTGAGCCGGACCACGCTGGGTGCGGGGACTGTGACGGTTGCGCTGTGCATGAAGGCGCCGGATTCCTCCAGGGAGACTGCCTTGTTCTCCAGGACGAGGACGAGCGCGCGGCGGAGCGGTACGACGCCGAGCGGCTCGTACGACGCGTTGAGGACCAGGACATGCGGCACGGATGCCTCCTTGGGCGTCGGCGGCGCGTGGCTCGCGCCGGGACGAACTGCAGTCAGTCTCTCCTCTTGCCTGGTGGACGCGCCACCATGTCCCGGTAACGGGCTGGGAGTGTTTTCGACCACACCCTGTTTTCTCCCCCGGATCATGGCCGGTTCAAGCGCAGGTGAGGACCGTCTCTCCTTCACCTATCTCGCCGAACCACTCACAATGCCCCGTTAGTGTGGTGGTTCTGCCTTTCCGATGACCTTTCCGTGACCTTGCAGTGCGTGTCGCCCCTGACCGCCGCACCGGATGGAGCAGTGCAGCACCTGGAGGTACCTGCCGTGTCTTTGCCCGCCGTCCTACTGGCCGCCGACGCGTCGCCGTCGCCGACTCCCTCGGAGTCGCCGACCGCGGTGACGGTCCCGTCCCTCCAGGACGCCCAGGAGAGCGCGACGAACGCGGCCAGCTGGGTCGAGCAGAACTGGTCGACGTGGCTGGCGATCGGGCTCAGGGTCCTGCTGATCCTGGTGATCGCGGTGGTGCTGAGAGTGGTGGTGCAGCGGGCGATCACCAAGCTGATCGACCGGATGAACCGCACCGTCGCATCCGTCGACGGCACGGCGCTGGGCGGGCTACTGGTCAACAACGAGCGGCGCCGTCAGCGCTCGCAGGCGATCGGCTCGGTGCTGCGTTCGGTGGCGAGTTTCCTGATCCTGGGCACGGCCGCGCTGATGGTGCTGGCCACCTTCGAGATCAACCTGGCCCCGCTGCTGGCCTCGGCCGGTGTCGCGGGCGTGGCGATCGGTTTCGGCGCCCGCAACCTGGTCACGGACTTCCTCTCCGGTGTCTTCATGATCCTGGAGGACCAGTACGGCGTCGGCGACCAGATCGACGCGGGCGTGGCCACCGGCGAGGTCATAGAGGTCGGCCTGCGGGTGACCAAGCTGCGCGGCGCCAACGGTGAGATCTGGTACGTCCGCAACGGCGAGGTCAAGCGGATCGGCAACCTCTCGCAGGGCTGGGCGACGGCCGGCGTCGACGTGACCGTCAAGGCGTCCGAGGACCTCGACCTGGTCAAGGCCACGCTGGACGAGGTCGCCGAGAAGATGAGCAAGGAAGAGCCCTGGAACGAGCTCCTGTGGAGCCCGATCGAGGTCCTCGGCCTGGACAGCGTCCTGCTGGACTCGATGGTCGTCCGCGTCTCCGCGAAGACGATGCCCGGCAAGTCCCTCTCGGTCGAACGCGAGCTGCGCTGGCGCGTCAAACGCGCCTTCGACGCGGCCGACATCCGCATCGTGGGCGGCGCGACCGCCCCCGCCATGGAGGACCCGGCCGACCCGGCGGCCGCGGTCGCGGCGCCGTCCGTGTTCTCCAACGCGGACTCGCCGCAGCACGCGGCGGCGACACCGATCACTCCGCAGCGGGCGACGACGCCTCCGGCGAAGTAGGCAAGCCGAGTAACCGGCCGAGTAACGCGTACGGCCGGTACGCGGAAGGCGGCATCCGGGCAGGCTCCGGGTGCCGCCTTCCGGCGTTTCCGGGGCCCGGTGTGTCACATCACGCCCCGACCGTCCGCACCACCTGGCAGGCGGCGATGAAGGCGCTCCCCCTGCGCAGTCCGGCCGCCCCCCCTGTGTCCGTCCCCGGCACGGACCTCCACCCGGGTCTCCCCGGACGCCTCGTCGCGGGACAGCATCCCCGGCACCCTGCCCTTGCCGCGGAGCGGCCGCCAGAGGAACGCGATATCGCCGTCCGGCGCCTCGACGACGTCCGACGCCCGCTCGGCCGCCCGCAGCGCGTCCCGGATCCGGGACAGGTCGCCCGGGACGGTCACCACCTGCGTCTCCTCCAGAGCCTTCAGCGTGACCGGGAGGCCCGTGCCGCGCGCCCTGCGGGCCAGGGCGAGACACGCCACGACGGCCCACACCAGGCAGATGACCGCCCAGGCCGACGGGATACCGAGGCAGCTGCGCACGTTGTCCCACCCGAGGCCCTCGTCCCACAGCTGCATCAGCAGCTGGATCAGCATCAGGGGCAGGCAATTCGCCAGCGCAGTCCGCCAGCAGGCGAGCACGAGTCTTCGATCCACGGACGTATCCAAGACCAGCAGCCTGTGACGGCCTGCACCGCCCCCTGCCCCTCCCTTCCCCTCCACCTCCCTCCACCTTGCCCCTTGACGTCCCCTTCGTGACGGGCTTACGTTCCCTTCCAGCCGATAGGAAACTTTCCTAACAGTGGCCGGAAGTGGACTTGTGTCCCGTGCCGCTGAAAAGCTGAGCAGTTCAGAAAGGCAGGTGTCGAACCATGGCAGGAACCGCCGGTACGCCGGGCACCCCTCGCGTCCTGCGCGCCATGAACGACCGCGCCGCCCTCGACCTCCTGCTGGCGCACGGCCCCCTGTCCCGCACCCGCATCGGCAAGCTCACCGGCCTGTCCAAGCCCACCGCCTCACAGCTCCTGGCCCGCCTGGAGGCGGCCGGGCTGGTCCTGGCCACCGGCACCACCGAGGGGCGCCCCGGCCCCAACGCCCAGCTGTACGAGGTCAATCCGGCCGCCGCGTACGCCGCCGGGCTCGATGTCACCCCCGAACGCGTCCTCGCCGCCGTCGCCGACGTCACCGGCCGGACCGTGGGCACGTACGAGGTGCCCACGCCCGGCAGGAAGACCGCCGGGGCCGTCGTACGGCAGGTCACCGATGCCCTCGACGGCGCGGTGAAGGCCGCGAGCCTCACCCGGGACGACGTGCGGCGGCTCGTCGTCGCCACCCCCGGCGCCTTCGACCCCACCACCGGTCGCCTGCGCTACGCCTCCCACCTGCCCGGCTGGCACTCCCCGACGCTGCTCGACGACCTCGCCGCAGCCCTGCCGATGCCGGTGGAGTACGAGAACGACGTCAACCTCGCCGCCGTCGCCGAACAACGGCTCGGCGCGGCCCGCGGCCACGAGGACTTCGTCCTCCTGTGGAACGAGGGCGGTCTCGGCGCCGCCCTCGTCCTCGGCGGCCGACTGCACCGCGGCTGGACCGGCGGCGCGGGAGAGGTGGGTTTCCTGCCCGTCCCGGGCGCACCCCTGGTCCGGCAGGTCGCCAAAGCCAACAGTGGCGGCTTCCAGGAACTGGCGGGCTCACAGGCCATCCCCCAGCTGGCCCGGGAGCTCGGCATGACCGGCATCCCGTCCGGACCGTACGCCGAGGTCGCCGCCGCGCTCGTCCAGCGGGCCGCGGCCGAGGACACGGTCCTGAACCGGCTGCTGCTCCAGACGTACGCGACCCGGCTCGCGACCGGTCTCGCCTCGCTCGTCTCCGTGCTCGACCCCGAACTCGTCGTCCTCAGCGGCGCCAGCCTGACGGCCGGCGGCGAGGTGCTGCGCGCCCTCGTCCAGGCCGAACTGGAGGAACTGGCCGCCTCCCGACCGAAGCTGGTCGTGGGCGACGTCACCGAACGGCCCGTGCTGCGCGGCGCGCTGGAGAGCGCGCTGGCGGCCACCCGCGACGAGGTCTTCGACACCTCGCGCTAGCAGCACCCCCGCAACTCCCCTTCACCACACTCTGTCCCTCACCTCACCTCACCCTGCCCTGTCCTGCCCTGTCCCTGGAAGGCTCCGCCATGCCCACACGCATACCCGAAGTCGCCCGAAAGGCGGCTTTTGCCCTGACTGCCTCAACGGCCCTGCTCCTGTCCACCACCGCCTGTACCGGCCAGGCCTCGTCCTCCGGCGCGAGCGACGACGCGTCCAAGGAACAGACCATCACCTTCTGGCACGCCTGGAGCGCGCCGAACGAGGTGAAGGCCGTGCAGGCGCTGGTCGCCGGCTTCGAGAAGGCGCACCCCAACATCCACGTCAAGGTCGTCGGCAACATGACCGACGACAAGATCAACCAGGCGCTGCGGGCGGGCGGCAGCACGGCGCCCGACGTGATCTCGTCGTTCACCACCAACAACGTCGGCAAGTTCTGCTCCTCCGGCGCGCTGGTCAACCTCAACCCGCTCTTCAAGAAGTCGGACATCGACCCGAACACCACCTTCCCGAAGGCGATGAACCAGTACACCGAGTACGACCTCGACCGCTGCGCCGTGCCGCTGCTGGGCGACGCCTACGGCCTCTACTACAACAAGACCGCGTTCGAGAAGGCCGGCATCAGCACCCCGCCGAAGACCTGGTCCGAGTTCGAGGCCGACGCCAAGAAGCTGACGATCCCCCAGGGCGACACGTACAAGCAGCTCGGTTTCATGCCGGACTACCACGGCTGGGAGACGACGACCGAGCACTACATGGGCCAGTTCTCGCCGACCTACTTCGACAAGTCCGGCAAGTCGACGATCGCCACCGACCCGGCCGTCGCGGACGCCTTCACGCTCCAGAAGAAGCTCGTCGACGAGCTCGGCGGCTTCCAGAAGCTGGAGAAGTTCCGGGCCGGTCTCGGCGACGAGTGGGGCGTCAAGCACCCCTTCCACACCGGCCAGGTGGCCATGCAGCTGGACGGCGAGTGGCGCCTCGGGATGGCCCTGGACGCCAAACCCGACTTCGAGATCGGTGTCGCCCCGCTGCCCGTGCCGGACGACCAGGCCGACCAGTACGGCAAGGGCTACATCACCGGCACCATCGCCGGTATCGCCGCCACCAGCAAGAAGCAGAACGCGGCCTGGGAACTGGTGAAGTACATGACCACCGACACGGACGCGGTGGTCGCCTTCTCCAACGCCATCCACAACGTGCCGTCCACGCTGGCCGCCCTGAAGTCCCCGGCCCTGAAGTACGACCCGCGCTTCAAGACCTTCCTCGACATCGCCGCGAACCCGAACTCGACCACCTCCCCGGCCTCGGTCAACGGCGGCGTCTACCTCACCACCATCCAGCAGCTCGGCTACGACTACGAGAGCGGCAAGCTCACCGACCTGCAGGCGGGCCTGAAGAAGGCGGCCGCGCAGATCGACACGGACATCGCGCAGGCGAAGTAGTCATGAGCGCACCCACGTTGAGGGCGAAGCGCCGGCCGTCCGGCCTCGCTGCCAAGCAGCGGAAACAGGCACTGCGCACGCTCGCCTTCCTCTCGCCCTGGCTGATCGGCTTCACGGTCTTCTTCGCGTACCCGATGATCTCGACGGTCTACTTCTCGTTCATGCACTACGACGGCTTCAGACCGCCGACGTGGAGCGGCACGAAGAACTGGACGTACGTCTTCGAGCACTACCCGTTCTTCTGGCCGGCCCTGCGCAACACCCTCTGGCTGGTCGTGATCATGGTGACGCTACGGGTCCTGTTCGGGCTCGGGATCGGCATGCTCATCACGAAGATCAAGACGGGCACGGGTGTCTTCCGGACCCTCTTCTACCTGCCCTACCTCGCCCCGCCGGTGGCCGCGACCATGGCGTTCGCGTTCCTCCTCAACCCCGGTACGGGCCCGGTCAACTCGATCCTGGAGAAGATCGGCATCCCGGCCCCGGGCTGGTTCAACGACCCGGACTGGTCCAAGCCGGCCCTGACGCTGATGTTCCTGTGGGGCGTCGGCGACCTGATGGTCATCTTCATGGCCGCGCTGCTCGACGTACCGAAGGAGCAGTACGAGGCGGCGGAACTGGACGGCGCGTCCGCGTGGCAGCGGTTCCGGTTCGTCACGCTTCCCAACATCTCGCCGATCATCATGTTCGCTGTCGTCACCGGCGTGATCGCGGCGATGCAGTGCTACACACAGCCACTCGTCGCCGGAAAGGTCGCCTCGGGCGTGATCCAGGGCGCGGGCACCATGTTCGAGCCCGGTTATCCCGAGCACTCCACGCTCACCCTCCCCCAACTCGTCTACAACCTCGGCTTCCAGCGCTTCGACTACGGCTCGGCCTGTGTCGTCGCCCTGGTCCTGTTCGCCCTGTCGATGGCGTTCACCGCGCTGTTGATGCGGCGCCGGGGCGGTCTCATCCAGGCAGGTGACTGACATGGCCCAGGACACCGCCCAGGGCACGGCCCGGGGTACGGCCCAAGTGCTGCAACGGCCGGGGGAGTCGAAGGCACCGTCCTCGCCCGCCGAGCGCACCGCCCGCCGCAAGGCGCTCCTCGAGTGGATCGCGGTCCACTCGCTCGGAGTCGCGGCCGCCCTCTTCTTCACGCTCCCCTTCGTGTTCGTGTTCCTGACCTCCCTGATGAGCGACTCGCAGGCGCTCAGCCGGGACCTGATCCCGCACACCTGGGAGTGGGCCAACTACCGGAAGGTCTTCGACACCCCCGGCTTCCTCACCTGGTGGAGGAACACGCTGATCTACGCCGGACTGGGAACAGTCCTCACAGTCGTGTCCTCCGTCCCCGTGGCGTACGCGCTGGCCAAGTTCCGCTTCCGGGGCCGCAATCTGGCGCTGATGCTGGTGATCTCGATGATGATGCTGCCTCCGCAGGTGGTCGTCATCCCGATGTACCTGTTCTGGGCGAAGCAACTGGACCTGTCGGGCACCCTGTGGCCGATGATCATCCCGCTGGCGTTCGGCGACGCGTTCTCCATCTTCCTGCTGCGCCAGTTCCTGATGACCATCCCCAACGAGTACGTGGACGCGGCGAAGGTGGACGGCTGCGGCGACCTGCGCACCCTGCTGAAGATCGTCCTGCCGATGGCGAAGCCCGGTATCGCCGCCGTCGCCCTCTTCCAGTTCTTCGCCGCCTGGAACGACTACTTCGGCCCCCAGATCTACGCCTCCGAGAACCCGGGCGCGTGGACCCTCTCCTACGCCCTGGAGTCCTTCAAGGGCGCGCACCACACCGACTGGAACCTCACCATGGCGGCCACCGTGCTGGTCATGGCCCCCGTGATCCTCGTGTTCTTCTTCGCGCAGAAGGCGTTCGTCGAAGGTGTCACCCTCACCGGAGTGAAGGGTTAACAAGGCATGAAACTCACCGTGGTCGGCGGCGGCTCGACCTACACCCCCGAACTGATCGACGGCTTCGCGCGCCTACGGGACACCCTCCCCGTCGAGGAGCTGGTCCTCGTCGACCCGGCGGCCGAACGCCTGGAGCTGGTGGGCGGGTTGGCCCGCCGCATCCTTGCCCGCCAGGACCACCCCGGCCGGATCGTCACCACCTCCGACCTGGACGCGGCCGTCGAGGGCGCCGACGCCGTGCTGCTCCAACTCCGCGTCGGCGGCCAGGCGGCACGCGAGCAGGACGAGACCTGGCCCCTGGAGTGCGGCTGCGTCGGACAGGAGACGACCGGCGCGGGCGGCCTGGCGAAGGCGCTGCGCACGGTCCCGGTGGTCCTGGACATCGCCGAACGGGTCCGCCGCACCAACCCGCACGCCTGGATCATCGACTTCACCAACCCGGTCGGCATCGTCACCCGGGCCCTGCTGGGGGCCGGCCACAAGGCGGTCGGCCTGTGCAACGTGGCGATCGGCCTCCAGCGCAAGTTCGCGGCCCTCCTCGACGTCACCCCGGCCGACCTCCACCTGGACCACGTGGGGCTCAACCACCTCACCTGGGAGACGGGGGTGCGCCTGGACGGCCCCGAGGGCGAGGACGTCCTGCCGCGCCTGCTCACCACCCACGCCGACACGATCGCCGCCGACCTGCGGCTGCCCCGCGAGCTCCTGGACCGTCTGGGCGTCGTCCCGTCCTACTACCTGCGCTACTACTACGCGCACGACGAGGTCGTACGGGAACTGCGCACCAAGCCGTCCAGGGCCGCGGAAGTGGCGTCGATGGAACGCGAGTTGCTGGCGCTGTACGCCGACCCGGCCCTGGACGAGAAACCGGCGCTGCTGGCGAAACGCGGCGGCGCGTACTACTCGGAGGCGGCGGTGGACCTGGCGGCGGCCCTGCTCACCGGCTCCGGCAGCCCGTACCAGGTGGTGAACACCCACAACAACGGCACGCTCCCCTTCCTCCCGGACGACGCGGTGATCGAGGTCCAGGCGGCGGTGGGGCCCAAGGGCCCGGCCCCGCTCCCCGTGGCGCCGGTGGACCCCTTGTACGCGGGCCTGATGGCGAACGTGACGGCCTACGAGGACCTGGCCCTGGAAGCGGCCCTGCACGGCGGCCGCCACCGCGTCTTCAAGGCCCTCCTCGCCCACCCGCTGATCGGCCAGTACGAGTACGCCGAGCAACTGACCGACCGACTGATCACACACAACCGGGAGCACCTCGCGTGGGCCTGACGGCAAGTGTGCTCGCCATCGACGCGGGCAACAGCAAGACCGACGTCGCGGTCGTGGCATCCGACGGGGAGGTCCTCGCCACGGCCCGCGGCGGCGGCTTCCGCCCGCCCGCGGTGGGCGTGGAGGCGGCGGTGGACGCCCTGGCCGACACCGTCACGCGCGCGTACCGGGCGGCCGGCGTCACGACGGCGACCCACGTCTCCGCCTGCCTGGCCAACGCCGACCTGCCGGTCGAGGAGGACCAGTTGGCGGCGGCCCTGCACGCGCGCGCGTGGGGCGCGTCCGTGGACGTCCGCAACGACACGTTCGCGATCCTGCGGGCGGGCGTGGCCGACCCCCGGGGCGTGGCCGTCGTCTGCGGCGCCGGCATCAACTGCGTGGGCATGCGCCCCGACGGCCGCACGGCCCGCTTCCCGGCCCTGGGCCGTCTCTCCGGCGACTGGGGCGGCGGCTGGGGCCTGGCCGAGGAGGCCGTCTGGCACGCGGCGCGGGCGGAGGACGGCAGAGGCGGCCCCACGGCCCTGGCGAGCACGCTCCCGGCCCACTTCGGCCTCCCGACCATGTACGCCCTGATCGAGTCCCTCCATCTGGAGCACATCCCCCCGTCCCGCCGCCACGAACTGACGCCGGTCCTCTTCTCGACGGCGACGGACGGAGACGGGGTGGCGCGTGCGATCGTCGACCGCCTGGCGGAAGAGGTCGTGACCATGGCGGCGGTGGCGCTGACGCGCCTGGAGCTGCTGGAGGAGGAAACACCGGTACTCCTGGGGGGAGGCGTCCTGACGGCGGGCCACGAACAGCTGGACGACCGCGTGAGAGAACTACTGGCGGCAAGGGCGCCGAAGGCGGTGGCGAGGGTGGTGCGCGCACGGCCGGTGCTGGGGGCGGCGCTGTTGGGCCTCGACCGACTGGGGGCGGGGGCGGAGGTGCAGGGGTCGGTGCGGGCCCACTTCGAGCAGTCCGGCCCGTCCGGGGGTCCCCCCTCCGGGGGAGTTTGAGGACGAGGCCCGTTCAGGGCCGAAGCGGGGGTCCGGGGGCGGCTGCCCCAGGGAACCGAACGTGAGCGCACGACGTATTCATGAACAGGGGTGACTGCGATCTGATCAAGATCCAGTGAAGGCCGGTGCGCACGACACCTCCCGCCAGCGATACTTACCGGCGGAGATGACCATGGGGGAGGTCAAGCAGTGGCAAACCTGGCAAGCCCGCCGACCAGCACGGCGCCACCGCCGACACGCCGTACGGCATTCGCCGAGGGCGTGGACAAGGCGCGCGCGGCGGCGACCACGGAGCCGGGCCGACTCCGCATCATCGGCGCCCTCCTCGCGCTCCTCGTCCTGGCCTTCGGCGCCGTGACGGCCTGGCAGACGACCGAGCGCGAGGCCGCCGCCGACGACGTGCTGCACAAGAGCCAGCCGCTCAGCACGGCCGCCGCCGACATCTACCGCTCCCTCGCCGACGCCAACACGGCCGCCTCCAGCGGATTCCTGGCGGGCGGCCAGGAGACGGCGGCCTCCCGGCAGCGCTACGAGGACGACATCGACACGGCCGCCGCCAAACTCGTCACCGCGGCCAACAACGCCGACCCCGGCTCCCCCTCCACGGCGGCGATCACCAAGCTGAACAAGCTGCTGCCCGAGTACAAGGGCCTGGTCGAACGCGCGCGGACGTACAACCGGCAGGGCTTCCCGGTCGGCGGCGCCTATCTGCGGTACGCGAACCAGAAGATGCAGGAGGAGATGCTCCCGGCGGCCGAGGATCTCTACAAGAAGGAGAACCAGCGCCTCCAGGACGACTACGGCGACGCCACCCCCTACCCGTGGGCGGCGATCGCGCTGGGCGTCCTCGCGCTGGCCGGCCTCGCCTGGGCGCAGCACCGCAACTACCGCCGTACGAACCGGGTCCTGAACCACGGTCTGGTCGCCGCGTCGGCGGCCACCACCGTCGTCCTGCTCTGGCTGGTCGTCGGCCACAGCGTGGCCCGCGCGGGGCTCAACGACTCCTACGACAACGGCGTCCGCTCGCTGAACGTCCTGCACGACGCCCGGATCGCCTCCCTCAAGGCGCGCGGCAACGAGAACCTGACGCTGGTGGCGCGCGGCGCCGAGACGGTGAAGGTGACGGCCGACGGCAAGGACGTCACCCTCGACAAGTACGACCACGACTTCACCACCGACATGACCACCCTCGGCAAGGGCCTCACCCTGGCGGCTGAGCTCGCCGACGACCAGTCGGGCGAGAAGCCGGTCGCGTCGGCCGAGAGCAACATGGCGGAGTGGAAGAAGCGCCACACCGAGGCCCGCGCGCAGGACGACAACGGCAACTACGAGCAGGCACTGGCCCTGGTCATCGGCGGCAAGGACGCGACCGGTGCGTGCTTCGACAGCGTCGACGAGAACCTCGCGGGCGCGCTCGCGCACGAGCAGGCCGAGTTCAAGCAGGCGGCCGGGGACGGGCTGGACGCGATGACCGGCCTGGCGGTCGGCGCCGCCGTGCTCGCCGTGCTGGGCGCCGCGGGCGCGGTCCTCGGCATCGGCCGCAGGCTGTCGGAGTACCGGTGAAAGGGGGCGTGACGATGCGCGCGCAACGTGTGCGGGCCGGCCTGAAGGGCTGGGGCGGGGTAGGTGCGATGGCGGTCGTCTGCGCCCTCGCGCTGGCCTTCGTCCTGCTGCTGCCGTGGGCGCAGTCCCACGGCGACGGAAGCACGGGGCAGGCCGGCCAGGCCGTCGCCCAGGGCAGCCCGGTGGCCGACGCCACCTGCACGGCCCCGGAGAAGCAGACGCCGGCGCCGTCGAGCGCGGACGGCCCGACGATCGCCGCGATCAAGGCCCGGCAGGGCGAGAAGCGCAAGCTGATCGTCGGCGTCGACCAGAACAGCTACCGCTGGGGCTACCGCGACCCCAACAACACCGGCGCGGAGCTGGAGGGCTTCGACATCGACCTGGTGCACCGGATCGCCCAGGACATCCTCGGCGACCCGGACGCGGTCCAGTTCAAGGCCATCCCGACCAACCAGCGCGTCCCGGCCATCCAGGAGGGCCGGGTCGACATGGTGGTGCGCACGATGACGATCTCCTGCAGCCGCCTCGCCGATGTCGCTTTCTCCGCGCCGTACTTCAAGACGGGCCAGCAGGTCCTCGCCCCCAAGTCCTCGACGATCACCGGCTACAACGACTCGCTGGCGAAGAAGAAGGTCTGCACGGCGACCGGTTCGACGGCCAACACCAAGCTCAGCGACGACAAGAAGGCCGACCGGCTGCCCGCCACCGTCGACATCGCCACCACCGTCCCCAACCAGCTCGACTGCCTGGTCCGGTTGCAGCTCGGCGAGGTCGACGCGGTGGTCACCGACGGCGCGCTGGCGGCCAGTCAGGCGGCCCAGGACCCCACGGTCGAGCTCAAGGGCGCCCCGTTCACGGCCGAGTACTACGGAGTGGCGATGAAGAAGGACGCGAGCGATCTGGTACGCCGGGTCAACCAGATCCTGGTGGAGTACCGCGCGAGCGGCTGGCAGGCCTCGTACGACAAGTGGCTGTCGGCGACACTGGGCAGTGACGCGGCGACGTCGAAGCCGCCCGCGCCGCAGTACCTGCGCACGAGTTGACGGGCGCCGAGGAACATCGGGCGGGCGGCAGCGGACCAGGCGAAGAACCGACAAGGCAGCGAGAGGTGATCGATGGGCGTCACGGGACCCCCCGGGCCGGTGATGGACCGGGACGAGGTCGACCGTGCGCTGGCGCGGCTCGGCGCGGAGCACGAGGCGATCGAGACCTCGCTTCTCGCCCTGCAGGACCACGCGGGCCGCAGGCTGCTGGAGGGCGCCGAGCTCACCGGTGTCACCAAGGAGCGCTGGGCGTCCGCGGAGGCGTCGATCACGCTGCTGTGGGCGTACTTCGACGCGTACACGGACGCGCTGCGTGGCGCCCGCGAGATCCGTTCGCGCCGCCGCTGGTCCAGCCGTGAGGACCTGGTGGAGCTGACGGAGCTGCTGCGCGGAGAGTCCGTCACGGTCGCCGGATCGATCGCGGGATCGGTCGCCGGTTCCTTCGCCGGATCGGCCACCGCCACGGCCAACGCGCCCACGCTGCACGGCACGGGCAAGCTCAGCCAGAGCTTCTCCCTCACGACCCTCGTCGACCGCATGAACGAGCTGTACGCGTCGTCGCTGGACATGGTCGTCGCCGCCGACGCGGTGTGGTCGGCGCTGCCCGCCCGGATAGATTTACTGGCCGCGGAGCTCCAGCGCACCCGCCGGCTCGCGCACTCCGTCGGCGTCCGCCCGGGCGAGCACCCCGCGGGCGACGACCTGGAACGCATCACCCGCACGCTGACCTCCCTGCGCGAGCAGGTGGTGTCGGACCCGCTCGCGTACTGGGTGCGCGCGCAGGGCAGTTCGGCGCCGGGCGGCGGCCGTCCCGACACCACGGTGTACGACCGTGAGGCGCGCGCCCTGGAGGACGTACGCCGGGAGATCGACGCCGTACTGACGGTCCGCCAGGACGCGGAGCAGCGGCTGGTGAAGCTGCGGGACATCCTCAGCCGCGCCGACCGCACGCTCGCCGAGGCGCGCATCGCGCGCGGTGAGGTGCTCGCGAAGATCGCCGCGACCGAGGTGCCGGTGGTCAGCGGACCGCCGACCGTGCTCCAGGAGCAGCTCGCGACGGCCGCCGAGTACCGTCGGCACGCCCAGTGGCACCGCCTGTCCCCGCTCCTGGAGTCCCTGGAGCAGAAGGCGGAGGACGAACTGCTGCGCGCCCGCGAGTCGTTGACCGCGGTCACCCAGCCACTGGCGGTCCGCGCGGAGCTGCGCGGGCGCCTCGACGCGTACAAGGCGAAGGTCGCCCGGCACGGGCTCGCCGAGGACCCGTTCCTCATCGAGCGCTACGACGCGGCGCGCCGCATGCTGTGGAGCGCGCCCTGCGATCTGCGCGTCGCCGAACAGGCCGTGCTGCGCTACCAGCAGGCGGCCGCCGAACAGCTCGCGGCGCCTCGCGCGGCGGATCAGGGCGGACCTCAGGACCGTAGGGGGGAGCAGTAGCCATGAGTCAGGCAGGGCAGTCGTGTCAGCGGCCGGGCTGCGAGGGGTCGTACGAGGACGTGGGCGGCGGTGAGCTGTACTGCGACACCTGCGGTCTGGCGCCGGTCGTCTCGTCTGGGGGTCCCCCCTCTGGGGGAGGCATGGTCGCCTCACCGCCGACCGGGGTGACGGCGGGCGGCAAGGACTCGTCGGGCAGCACCGGTTCGCGTTCCAGCTCGCGCAGCGCCCGCAGCTCTCGTACGTCGTCCCAGTCGGCGAAGTCGCGCCGCTCGGTGTCCGGGCGGCTGTCGCGCTCGCTCTCGGGCAAGTCGACGGGCCGCTCGGTGTCGGTGCGCTCCTCCGGCTCGTCGGCCGGTTCCTCCGGGCGGGCCCGGCTCGGCGTCGGCCTGGTCTCGGTGCCGCAGGTGCCGCGTCCCGACCCGCGCGCGATGGTCCTCGACAACCCCGAGGTGCCCGAGCGCAAGCGGTTCTGCTCGCGCTCCGACTGCGGGGCGCCGGTGGGCCGCGCGCGCGGCGAGCGGGAGGGCCGTACGGAGGGCTTCTGCACCAAGTGCGGCCACCCGTACTCCTTCGTCCCGAAGCTGAAGGCCGGCGACGTCGTGCACGGCCAGTACGAGGTCGCGGGCTGTCTGGCGCACGGCGGCCTCGGCTGGATCTACCTCGCCGTGGACCGCGCGGTGTCCGACCGGTGGGTGGTCCTGAAGGGCCTGCTGGACACGGGTGACCAGGACGCGATGGCCGCCGCGATCTCCGAGCGGCGCTTCCTCGCCGAGATCGAGCACGCCAACATCGTGCGGATCTACAACTTCGTGGAGCACCTCGACCAGCGCACCGGCTCGCTCGACGGCTACATCGTCATGGAGTACGTCGGCGGCAAGTCCCTGAAGGAGATCGCCAACGCCCGCCGCACGGCCGAGGGCAAGCGGGACCCGCTGCCGGTCGAGCAGGCGTGCGCGTACGGCATCGAGGCCCTGGAGGCGCTCGGCCACCTGCACAGCCGCAACCTGCTGTACTGCGACTTCAAGGTCGACAACGCGATCCAGACCGAGGACCAGCTCAAGCTGATCGACATGGGCGCGGTCCGGCGCGCGGACGACGACGAGTCGGCCATCTACGGCACGGTCGGCTACCAGGGCCCGGAGGTCGCGGAGGTCGGCCCGTCGGTCGCCTCCGACCTGTACACGGTGGGCCGTACGCTCGCCGTCCTGACCTTCGACTTCCAGGGCTACACGACCGTCTTCGTCGACTCCCTGCCCGACCCCGACAACATCGAGGTCTTCCGCCAGTACGAGTCGTTCTACCGGTTCCTCGTCCGCGCCACCGACCCCGACCCGGCCCGCCGGTTCGCCTCCGCGCAGGAAATGGCGGAGCAGCTGACGGGCGTCCTGCGCGAGGTCGTCTCGCTGCAGAGCGGCCGGGCACGGCCCGCGCTGTCGACCCTGTTCGGCCCCGAGATCAAGGTCACGGACACCGAGCTGTTCCCGAAGCTGGACGGGGAGGTGTCGCGGCTGGGGGCCCGGGTCGCGGTCAAGTCCCGAAGTTTGTTCGGGAGTTCGGGGACCACGGCGGCTCTCGGCGGCGGGACGGGCGGTGCGCTCGCGCCGTCCGGCGGCACCGCACCCGCCCTGTCCGCCGCCCCCGGCGCCGCTCCCGCGCTCGCCTTCGCGGGCGCCCCCGGCGGCGCGCTGCCGGTGGCCGGTTCCGGTGGCGGTGGCGGTGGCGTCGCCGCGTCGTCCGGCGGCGGGTCCGCCACCGTCCCGGGCGGCCTGGTGAAGACCGTTCCCGCGCCCGCCACGGCCCTCGCGCTGCCCGTCCCGCACGTCGACCCCTCCGACCCCAACGCGGGCTTCCTCGCAGGCCTGTTGACCTCCGCGCCGGGCGAGCTGATCACAGCGCTCGCCGCCGCGCCGGCGCCCTCGGTCGAGACCCGGCTGCGGCAGATCCGCGCCTGGCTGGAGAACGGCGACCACCAGGCCGCCCCCATGTCCCTCCAGAAGCTGGAGGGCGAACGGCCCGACGACTGGCGGGTGGTCTGGTACCGAGGTGTGGCCTCGCTGGTCACCGGCGACCACGAGGGCGCCGCGCTCGCCTTCGACGCGATCTACGACGCCTTCCCGGGCGAACCCGCGCCCAAGCTGGCGCTCGGCCTGTGCGCGGAGGTGCTGGGGCAGCTCGACAACGCCGCCGAGTACTACCGCCTGGTGTGGTCGACCGACCCCAGCTATGTGAGCTCCGCTTTCGGCCTGGCCCGCGTGCAGATCGCGGCCGGGGACCGCAAGGGTGCCGTACGGACGCTGGAGTCGGTGCCGGAGTCCTCCATCCACTACACGGCGGCCCGGGTGGCGGCCGTGCGCGCCCGGCTCCGGCAGCGGACGGCCCTCGCCTCCGACGTACCCTTCCTGGAGGACCTCACCGCCGCCGCGGCCCAGGTCGAGGCGCTGGAGGCGTACGGTCTGGATCCGACGCGCCGCGAGCAGTTGTCCGCGGAAGTCTTCGGCTGTGCCCTTGACTGGATACTCTCCGGTGGCCGGGGCGCGGGACCGGACGCCCGGCGGGTGCTGCTCGGCAGCGAACTGGACGAGCGGGGGCTGCGCTTCGGCCTGGAGCGCTCGTACCGCACGCTGGCCCGGCTGGCGACCGGCGGTGAGGAGAGGATCGACCTGGTGGAACGTGCCAATCGTTACCGCCCCCGGACGTGGGTGTAGTTGATGTCGCAGATGCCCCGGCAGGCCGCCCTGCCGACGTGTCCGAGCTGTGCGGAGCCGCTCGACGCGGGTGACCGTTTCTGCGGTGCGTGCGGATACGACCTGTCCGCCGTACCGCCCGGCCCGGACGACCACCCGACCCTCACGATGAACGGCTCGGCCCAGCCGTCCCCTCCGGAGGGGACCCCGGTGAGCGGTACCGCCGTGCCGGGCGCCGGTGTGAGCGGAACGACCGTGTCGGGCGCCGGTGTGAGCGGTGTCTCCGGTGTCCGGTTCGACCGGCCCTCGGAGCCGGACGAGTACGCGCTCCAGGCGCCGGACCCCCGGGTGGCGGCCGAGGCCGCCGTGGTGGCCGAGCCGGCCAAGGTGTGCGTGGCCTGCCGCGCGGGCCGGGTCGACGACGACGGGTACTGCGAGAACTGCGGGCACGCCCAGCCCCGCGAACGCGACCACATGGAACTGGAGTCGGGCCCGCTGGCCGCCGTCAGCGACCGCGGGCTGCGTCACCACCGCAACGAGGACTCCTTCGGCCTCGGCCGCACCGCCCTGCCCGACGGCTCCCCCGCGCTCGTGGCGATCGTCTGTGACGGCGTGTCCTCCGCGACCCGCCCCGACGACGCCTCCCTCGCCGCGTCGAAGGCGGCCAGCGAGTCGCTGCTGGCGGCCCTGCCGCAGGGCACGCATCCCCAGCAGGCCATGCACGAGGCGATCGTCGCCGCCTCGTACGCGGTCAACGCGCTGGCCGACGAGCCGGCCACGGCCCGCGAGCACGCCCCGCACCAGAACGCTCCCGCCTGCACCCTGGTCGGGTCGATCGTCACGCCCGGGCTGCTGGTCGTCGGCTGGGTCGGCGACAGCCGCGCCTACTGGGTCCCGGCGGACCGCAGTTCACCCCCGGCCCGGCTCACCGAGGACGACTCGTGGGCCGCGCAGATGGTCGCCGCGGGCCTGATGAGCGAGGCGGAGGCGTACGCCGACGAGCGCGCCCACGCGATCACCGGCTGGCTCGGCGCCGACGCCTACGAACTGGAGCCGCACACCGCTTCCTTCAAGCCGGACCGGCCGGGTGTGGTCGTGGTGTGCACGGACGGCCTGTGGAACTACGCCGAGGCGGCGGAGGAGATGGCCGAGGTCGTCCCGCCGGACGCCTCCGTACGCCCTCTGCACAGCGCGCGCGTCCTGGTCGGCCACGCCCTGGACGGCGGGGGCCACGACAACGTAACAGTGGCCGTCGTGCCGTTCCCCGCCCCCGCGCAGGGGGCAGGATCGGCCTGAGGGCCGCAAACCGGAAACACGGGGAAACACAGGCAACTCGGGAAAACACGGGAAGCACGGGGAAGCACGCGTACGGACCGGTGGGGACCGGTCCGTATCCAGACATCGCTCCACGAGCGTGGGGTTTTCGAGGGGGATCTGAGTAGGCATGGCCAATTTCTCGAAGTCGAACGTGCCGCAGTTCTCGGTGGACGTCTATCAGAACGAGTACCTGCCGGAGGGCGGGCGCGAGGTCAACGCGATCATCACGGTGACCGCCACTGGCGGCGGCACGGTGGGCAGCGCGGTCGCCGCGCCGCACCTCTACTCGGCGGGCCAGAACCCGTCCGCCGCCGTGGCGATCATGGTGGACTGTTCCGGCTCGATGGACTACCCGCCGACCAAGATGCGCAACGCCCGCGACGCCACCGCCGCCGCCATCGACACCCTCCGCGACGGGGTGCACTTCGCGGTGATCGGCGGCACGCACGTCGCCAAGGAGGTCTACCCGGGCGGGGGCCGGCTGGCGGTCGCCGACGCGACCACCCGCGAGCAGGCCAAGCAGGCGCTGCGCCGGCTGAGCGCGGGCGGCGGCACGGCGATCGGCACCTGGCTGCGCCTGGCCGACCGTCTGCTGTCCACCGCCGACGTCGCCATCCGGCACGGCATCCTGCTCACCGACGGCCGCAACGAGCACGAGGCACCGCAGGACCTCAAGGCCGCTCTCGACGACTGCGCCGGACGTTTCACCTGTGACGCCCGCGGCGTGGGCACCGACTGGGAAGTGAAAGAAGTCACAGGGATCGCCTCCGCCCTGCTCGGCACCGCCGACATCGTCGCCGACCCGGCCGGCCTCGCCGCCGACTTCACGCAGATGATGGAGACGGCGATGGGCAAGGAGGTCGCCGACGTCGCCCTGCGGCTGTGGACCCCGGTCGGCACCGCCATCAAGTTCGTCAAGCAGGTCGCGCCGACGGTCGAGGAACTGACCGGACGCCGTACGGAGGCGGGCCCGCGCGCGGGCGACTACCCCACCGGTTCCTGGGGCGACGAGTCCCGCGACTACCACGTGTGCGTCGAGGTCCCGACCGCGAACATCGGCCAGGAGATGCTGGCCGCGCGGGTGTCCTTGGTGATCCCGCAGCCGGACGGCGCGGTGCAGAACCTGGGCGCGCAGGGTCTCGTACGGGCCGTGTGGACCGACGACATGGCCGCCTCCACGTCGATCAACCCTCAGGTCGCGCACTACACCGGCCAGGCCGAACTGGCACAGGTCATCCAACAAGGGTTGGATCTGCGCAAAGCGGGAGATATGGATGGAGCAACGGCCAAACTGGGCCGCGCCGTCCAGCTCGCGAGCGTCTCGGGGAACGCGGATACTGCGAAACTGCTTGCGAAGGTGGTGGACGTGGTCGACGCGACGACAGGTACTGTGCGACTGAAGGCGAAGGTCGCGGACGCCGACGAGATGACGCTCGAGACCCGGTCCACAAAGACTGTTCGTGTAAAGAAGTGACCTGAAAGAGCTTTTGGGACACGAAGGAGAGAGGGGGACGCGCCGACATGCCGACCTGCCCGAACGGACACCAGTCGGGTTCCGACGACTGGTGCGAGGTCTGCGGTCACCGCATGGCCGGTGCCGTACCCCCGCCCCCTCCCCCGCCACCCCCGGCCCCCGGCGGCGGCTACGGCTTCCCGCCGCCCCCGCAGGGCCCCGGCCAGGCCGGCGGACGGCACCTGTCCTCCGTACCGGATCACGAGCCCGAGCTCTGCCCGCAGTGCCGTACGCCCCGTGAGGGCGGTGCGCCGTTCTGCGAGGAGTGCCGATGGAACTTCCTGACCAACACGGCGACCTCGTACACCCCGGCCGCGCCGCGCCCGCCGGCGCCCGGCCCCGGCGCGGGGCAGGGTTTCGGGCCCGGGCCCGGAGGGCCGGGTCCTGGTGGCGGCGGTCCTGACGCGCGCTTCCAGCCGCCGCCTCCGTCGTACGGGGGCAGCGACTCGTTCGAGTACCAGAGCTCCCGCCCGTCGCAGGTGAACCGTCCCGCCGAACCGATCCCGTCGGGCCCGCCGTTCGGCGGCGACCCGTCGGGACGGCCCGGGGGTCCTGGCGGCCAGGGCGGTCCTGGTGGCCAGGGTAGGCACGGTGGCCCCTCGGGTACTGTCGGCGGTCCCCCGCCGGGCGCCTACGGGCGCGATCCTTCCGGTCCCTCCGGCCCCTCCGGTCCGGGTGGCGACCTCTTCGGGCAGCCGTCCGCTCCCGGTGGGCGTCCCCCCGGCCCGCCCGGGGATCCCTTCGGACGTGAGCCTTCCGGTCCGCCCGCGGACCCCTACCGGCGTGAGCAGACCGGGCAGTCCTCCGGCCCCTTCGGACGTGAGCCTTCCGGTCCGTCCGGCGACCCCTTCGGACGCGAGCCCTCCGGCCCCGGTGGCCGTCCCCCCGGTCCGCCCGGCCCCGGTCCGTCGGGTCCCGGCGGCCCGGGTGGTCCGTCCGGCTTCGGCGGCGACCCTTCGCGGCCGGTTCCGCCGCCGCCCGGGCCCACGCCCGCGGCCGGCCCCGGCTTCCCGGGTCAGGGAGGCTTCGGCGGCCCTGGTGGCCCCGGAGGCCCTGGCGGCCACGGGGGGCAGGGTGGTCCCGGAGGCCCCGGGGGTCAGGGGCGTCCCGGAGGTCAGGGCGGTCCTGGGGCTCCGCAGGCCTTCCAGCCGTCCGGTCCGTCGGCCCCGTCCGGCTTCCCGCAGGAGACGGGCCGTCCGCAGCCGGGCGGCCAGCCCTTCGGTGGCGGTGACGACGACTGGGTGATCTCCCCGCCGTCGAACACGGGCCCCGGCCAGGGAGATCCCAGGAGCCCCGGTGCGGGCCAGGGCGGCGGTGGCTACGGCTACCCGCAGCCCGGCGCCACTCAGGCACCGCCCCCGTCCGGCCCGGCGTTCCCGCAGCAGCCGGCGACGTGGACGGCGACCATCGGTCCGGACCGCGCGTACTTCATGGCGATGATGCACCGCTCGGGCCCCGAGGCCGCGGGCCTGAACCTGCCCGCGTACTCGCCCGAGCAGCAGCGCACGCTCACCGGCAACCAGATCACCATCGGCCGCCGCCGCCACTCCACCGGCGAGACCCCCGACATAGACCTGTCGGTGCCGCCGGAGGACCCGGGCGTCTCGCACCAGCACGCGGTGCTGGTCCAGCAGCCGGACGGCAGCTGGGCGGTCGTCGACCAGAACTCGACGAACGGCACGACGGTCAACGGCTCGGAAGAACCGATCCAGCCGTTCGTCCCGATACCGCTCCAGGACGGCGACCAGGTGCATGTGGGTGCCTGGACGACGATCACGATCCGCCGCGGCTGAGCGGCTGCACGACCGAGCGGCCGGGCACGGGGGCTGGTGCCATGACAGGCGACGTTGGCCCCGTCGCGACGCCCGGCACGCTCCCCCACGGCCGCAAAGGCGTGGGAGGTGCCCCCACTCGCCGCACCGGCCGAAGACCCAGGTACAGGTACGTCCAGTACGAGGGCCTTCGGCCGGCACTCCCCCAGCCTTCGGCCGGGGGACCCCCAGAGCACGCACCGGACGCCGCTCCTTCACGGGCAAACGCTGCCTGCCACGGCACTAGACCTCGACGAGGCCGGGTTCCGAGGAATCCGGCAGGGGCCACGCGTACGGCCCCTCCGGTTCGTCCAGCCACGCCCACGCGTGCTCGGCGCCGACCGTGATGCCGAAGCGCTCCCGTTCGGGCATGCCCTCGCGCTCCCACAGGGCGCACGCCTCCTGGGGGTCGAGGGTGCCCCGGGTCAGGGCCAGCAGGAAGCGGAACAGCTCGCTCTCCCGCGCCCGGCGCGGTACCCCGGCGAGCGCCACGTGCTCCGGCTCGGGCCGGTCCGACCCGCGCAACGGCACGAAGTACGCCGCGGTGTGCAGGAAGCGGCCCTCGGCGTGTCCGGCGTCCCTGACGGTCAGCGCGATCAGCCCGGTGGCCAGCGGCGCCAGGATCAGGGCACCGGGGGCGCACTGGGCGAGCCAGGCGCGCGGGATCGACGTCAGCGTGCAGGTCGCGATGATCCGGTCGAAGGGGGCGTGCTCGGGAACCCCGCGCGCCCCGTCCCCGGTGACGACGGTCGGCCGGTACCCGGTGGCGGCGAGGTGCCGGCGGGCCGACTCGGTGATCTCCGGGTCGAGATCGACGGTGGTGACGTTCTCCTCACCGAGTCGGTACGACAGCAGGGCCGCGTTGTATCCGGTCCCCGCGCCGATCTCCAGGACGTTGTCGCCGTCCTCGACCCGCAGCTCGGCCAGCATCTGCGCCATCAACGAGGGCTGGCTGCTGGAGGAGAGCAGCACACCGTCGCGCAGCCGGGTGGCCAGCGGAACGTCCTCGTACGCGCCGCGCACCCAGCGTTCCCGGGTGCGCGGGTCGGGGCTCTCGCCCCAACGCCGCTCGTAGCCACCGCCGACGACACGGCCGACGGCGTAGTAGTACGGCACGAACAGGTGACGCGGGACCGTCGCGAAGGCCGCCCGCCACCCCGGGTCGGCCGCGAAGGCTCCGCTCGCCTCGATCTCACGGACCAGCTCGGCCCGCGCCGAGGCGGCGAGGTCTTCCAGATTCCTGTCCACAGCGTGGGCGCCCATGCCTCCACTGTGCGGCGGAACCCGTCCCGAGGCGAACGTGGTGGTCCTAGGCCCCAAGTCCTCCGTCTCCCCGTCTGAGACCATGGGAGACGTGAAAGAGATTCGGCGCGGCACGCTTCAGGAGCAGACCTTCTACGAGCAGGTCGGTGGGGAGGAGACCTTCCGCCGGCTGGTCCACCGTTTCTACGAGGGAGTCGCCGAGGACCCGATCCTGCGCCCCATGTACCCGGAGGAGGACCTGGGTCCGGCCGAGGAGCGTTTCGCGCTGTTCCTCATGCAGTACTGGGGCGGTCCGACGACGTACAGCGAGAACCGCGGCCACCCGCGGCTGCGCATGCGGCACGCCCCGTTCGTCGTGGACCGGGCCGCGCACGACGCCTGGCTGAAGCACATGCGGGACGCGGTCGACGAGCTCGGTCTGTCCGAGGAGCACGAGCAGACGCTGTGGAACTACCTGACGTACGCGGCCGCGTCGATGGTGAACACCCCGGAGTAGGCCCTGAGAGGGGCATGAAGCGTGTGGGGGGCGTGAGGGGCGTCAGCGGACGCTGACGTCGAGCATCCCGAGCTGTCCCGCGCGCCGTACGGCGATCGACCCGTACGGGGTGCGCAGCCGCAGCCACCCGCCGAGCGAGAGCAGCGCGAGGTCCCCCGAGCCCGCCGAGGGCCGCAGGAAACCGAGCGACTGAGCCGCGTGCACGGCCCGCACGGGAAGGCCGGTGTCCCCGGCCGTCCGGGACCAGATCTCCCGCCCGATCCGGTCGAGTTCGGCGCGCGTGCGCAGCTCGTCCGCCAACTCCTCGGTACGGGACCGGAACTCGGCGACGGCCGCACCGACCATCGCCCGCAGCGCGTCCGGAGCGGGCAGCCCCGGCTCGGGCCGCCACCCACCGCGCGGCGGCAGCACACCGGCCCACGGCGGCCCGGTGACGGCCGCGGGGACGACGGCCGTGGCGGCACTCTCGTCGACGGACTCCAGCAGCTCACCGGCCGACACCGTCACGTCCAGCGTGACGTCGAGGCCGTTCTCGTACGGCTTGGCCAGCCGGACCGCGCGGATCGCGAGCACCTCGAAGGACGGCGGGCGCCCGAAGACGGCGAGCGCGGTGCCGGCCGCCTGGAGGCGCACCGCTGCTCCACGGTCGTAGTGGAGCAGCCGGGAGAGGAAGGCCGCGAGGTCCGCCGCCTCCCCCTCGTCGGCGAGGTGGAGCACCGTCATGCGGCGACGGCCTCCTTGTTGTCGTCCCGGTACTCGGCGAGGAACTCCCGCTCCTCGGCGGTGAGCCGACGCGGGCGCTGCGTCTCGAAGTCGAACGGCACGATCACCGTCGAGGCCCGGACGTAGACCTGGTCGCCGTCCTTCACCTCGTAGGTGATGGTGAAGGACGCCGCCCTTATCTCCGTGATCCACAGCTCGATGTCCACGGGCGTGTGCCGGTGGACGAGCTGCCGCTTGTAGTCGATCTCGTGGCGCGCCACCACGGACCCCTGCTTGAAGTCCTTCTCCGGACGGAACAGGAAGTCGATACGGGCTTCCTCCAGGTACCGGAGGAAGACCACGTTGTTGACGTGGCCGTACGCGTCCATGTCCGCCCAGCGCAGCGGGCAGCGGTAGATGTGGCGCAAGATCGATCAGCCCCGGGTCAGCTTCTTGTAGGTGGCACGGTGCGGGCGCGCGGCGTCCGCACCGAGCCGCTCGATCTTGTTCTTCTCGTACGACTCGAAGTTGCCCTCGAACCAGAACCACTTGGAGTCACCCTCGTAGGCGAGGATGTGCGTGGCGACCCGGTCGAGGAACCACCGGTCGTGGGAGACGACCACGGCCGCACCCGGGAACTCCAGCAGCGCGTTCTCCAGGGAGGACAGCGTCTCGACGTCGAGGTCGTTGGTCGGCTCGTCGAGGAGCAGCAGGTTGCCGCCCTGCTTGAGGGTGAGCGCCAGGTTCAGACGGTTGCGCTCACCACCGGAGAGCACTCCGGCCGGCTTCTGCTGGTCCGGCCCCTTGAACCCGAAGGCGGAGACGTACGCGCGCGACGGCATCTCGACCTGTCCGACGTTGATGTAGTCCAGCTCGTCGGAGACGACGGCCCACAGCGACTTCTTCGGGTCGATGTTCTCGCGGCTCTGGTCGACGTACGAGATCTTGACCGTCTCGCCGACCTTGATGGAGCCGGAGTCCGGGGTCTCGAGCCCCTGGATCATCTTGAAGAGGGTGGTCTTGCCGGCGCCGTTCGGGCCGATGACACCGACGATGCCGTTACGCGGCAGCGTGAAGGAGAGATCGTCGATGAGGACCTTCTCGCCGAAGGCCTTGGAGAGGTTGTTGACCTCGACGACGATGCTGCCGAGCCGCGGGCCCGGCGGGATCTGGATCTCCTCGAAGTCCAGCTTCCGCATCTTGTCGGCCTCGGCGGCCATCTCCTCGTAGCGAGCGAGACGGGCCTTGGACTTGGCCTGACGCCCCTTGGCGTTGGACCGCACCCACTCGAGTTCTTCCTTCAGACGCTTGGCACGCTTGGCGTCCTTCTGGCCCTCGACCTTGAGGCGGCTCGCCTTGGTGTCGAGGTAGGTGGAGTAGTTGCCCTCGTAGGGGTGGGCGCGACCGCGGTCGAGCTCCAGGATCCACTCGGCGACGTTGTCCAGGAAGTACCGGTCGTGGGTGACGGCGACGACGGTGCCGGGGTACTTGGCGAGGTGCTGCTCCAGCCACTGCACGGACTCGGCGTCCAGGTGGTTGGTGGGCTCGTCGAGCAGCAGCAGGTCAGGAGCCTCGAGCAGCAGCTTGCACAGCGCGACACGGCGGCGCTCACCACCGGAGAGGTTGGTGACCGGCCAGTCGCCGGGCGGGCAGCCCAGGGCGTCCATGGCCTGCTCCAGCTGGGTGTCCAGGTCCCACGCGTTGGCGTGGTCCAGGTCCTCCTGCAGCTTGCCCATCTCGTCGAGCAGCGCGTCCGAGTAGTCGGTCGCCATCAGCTCGGCGACCTCGTTGAACCGCTTCAGCTTGCCCATGATCTCGGCGGCGCCGTCCTGCACGTTCTCCAGAACGGTCTTGGACTCGTCGAGCGGCGGCTCCTGCAGCAGCATGCCGACGCTGTATCCGGGCGACAGGAACGCGTCACCGTTGGAGGGCTGCTCGAGCCCTGCCATGATCTTCAGAACGGTGGACTTACCGGCACCGTTCGGCCCGACCACACCGATCTTCGCGCCGGGCAGGAAGCTCAGCGTTACGTCGTCAAGGATGACCTTGTCGCCGTGTGCCTTGCGCGTCTTGCGCATGGTGTAGATGTACTCAGCCAAGAGAAACCGTCCGGCAGCTTGAATTCAGGCAGTGGGCAGATACACCCCATCTTGCCTGAGGTCCACCCCTGGGTGGTAACCCATTCGGTCGGGGGGACGTGAGCTGGGGGTTCGTTGTTGACGGTGGCGGCTCGCATGTCGGTGCCGGTCGCCGTCGAGTGACCTCGGTCACCCTCGCACGGCCCAGAGACGGCCCGGCATCGATCGGTACGGGACCTGTCGCTCGGTCGAGAACGGGCCCGCCGTCACCGATCGGGGTCGACCAGGACACATCGGCGACACCCCCGCCCTCCGTCGGGTCAGTCCTGTGCCCCGTTCTCCTTTCGGCCCACGAGGAGCAGGGCCGCTCCGCCGATGACCACCAGGCCGATGGCCGTGCCCGCGATGAGGGGGGTGGCGCTGGTGCCGCCTGTCGCGGCGAGGTTGGTGTCGTCCGCGGTGGACGTGCCGCCCACCGTCGCCGGGCTCGGTTCGCTGAGGGTCTGGGTGGTCAGGCCGGCGGTCTCGTCGGCCTGGGTCCTGCAGTCCAGGACGCCGGTGAAGCGGTACTCGACGCCCTGCGGGCCGTTGATCGTGAAGTCGTAGGCCTGGTCCTCCTGCAGCGGGACCGTCACCGTCTGGGACGCGCCGGCCGGGATGGTGTGCCGGGTGCCCATCAGCTCGAAGGTGAAGGCCTCGTCGCCCTGGTTGGCGGCGGTGATGTCCACGCCGCTCCCGGCGCAGTTCTTCGCCGCGGACAGTGCCGGTACGGCGCCCTGCTTCGCCCAGGTCGCACTCGCCGTCGCCGACACCGTCGACTCGCTGGAGCCTGCCAGGATCTGGGTCTGGCTGCGGCTCTCGGAGGTGAAGGCGCGGCCGACGGGGACGGTGGTCGAGGCCTGGACGGTCAGCTCGGCCGAGCCGGCGGCCGCGGCGGCGGGCACGTCGAAGAACAACTGGCTGCCGTCCGTCACGGACGTGACCACCTTGCCGTCCTTGCCGACGATCCGCACCCCGCTGGTGGCGGTGTCCAGCGGTGGTGTCACCGTCACGTCGCTCGCGTTCGTGTGCACCGTCACCGGGCCGAGCAGCTCGCCGGGATGGCCGGAGACGGCGGGAGCGTCGACGGTGAGTGACGCCGTGGGCTCGGCGACGACGCGGGCGGCCTTCTGGAGGTAGTCCGCGAGCCGCTCGGCCTGCGGGTCGCCGGCGTCGACGTCCGCGCCGTCCGAATAGCGCCAGATGGCCACCTGGGTGCCGGCGGCCGCGTCCTGTTCGGTGAGACCGCCGTCGATGCCGGCCTTGTCCGCGAGCGAGGCGAGGTCGTTGACCTGGGGGTAGGAGTTCTGGAGGATCCAACGGATGCGGCCCGCGTCCTGGTTGGCGCCCAGCGAGGTGCCGCTCCAGGGCGTCTCGTGGTACTTGGCGTCCCTCTGCGTGGGGTTGTAGAGGTCGACGCAGTAGGTCTGCAGGGTGCCGCCGCCCTCGACGGACATCTCGAACAGGCCGGCCGAGACCTCCTGGTCCCCGCTGTCCGCGTGGATCACGGCGGTGCCGTAGGTCTTGAGGCCGCCTATGGTCGCGGTGGCTCCGCCCTGACTCTGCGTCATCCCGGTGGCGACGGCCGTGCCCGCACCGGCGATCACGCCGACGGCGACAACACCGGACACCAACGTCGCCGCGGCGAGGCGGACCACCCCTCGCCCGCGCGCGAACGGCGCGGAGAACGAAGAAATCACGCAATTCCCCTTCGAGCAGGACACGTTGATGTGTGGGGTACGGTCCCACCAGCAGAATCAGAAGCCCCGTGAGCCACGTCCGGCATCCTAGAGACGCCGCGCACCACGCCTGCGGGTCATCTCATCGGATCGCCGATCCGACTCGTAATCGTTATCCCCAAGATCGTCTACCGGATGTCCGCGAGCCCGGCTTATCGACAAATCCACTTGGTCCTTCGGAGTGCATCCGTCGATAAGCCACAGTTCGGTCAGTCGCGGGCCGGAGTGATCGCTGACACTCCGTCACCACCCGGTCTGCTCACGTCACCCCCACAGGCTCGCGTCGCCGCGGGACGTCCGGCTTCTGCGACGACTCAGGATCCGATCCCGACCCCGACCCAGGCCCCGACCCCGATTTCGACCCCGACCCCGATCCCGAGGCTGTCGAAGTCACGTCCGGTGTCTCCCAGTTGGGTTCGGGCTGCGCCGGTGCGCCGGCCGCCGTCGGATCGGGGCGGCCCGAGCGCCGGAAGGCGGACGTGCCCCGCGCGATGTCGTGGCCGATCGCCACGGCGTCGATGTCCGCCGACGTCCAGCCCTGCTGCCCCTCGCGCTGCTCCGTGCGCACCTTCAGCCTGCCCTGCACGATCACCGGGTCACCGACGTTCAGCGAGGCCATCGTGTTCGTGGCCAGCTGCCGGTTGGCCCACACCGTGAAGAAGTTGGTGTGCCCGTCGGTCCAGGCGCTCTTCTCGCGGTCCCAGTAGCGCGAGGTGACCGCCAGCCGGAACCTCGCCGACGCGCCCGCCGCCAGGTCCCGGTAGACCGGCCGCGTCGCCACGTTGCCCACCGCGCAGACCATCGTCTCGTTCACTCGAACCCTCCCTCGCCGGACGGTCGCCGCCCGGATACGCGTACGGGCCCGTCCCGTACGGCTGCGTCCGCCGCGACGGTCACGGTCGCGTTCACCGCGCACCGCCACCGCCGCTCGCGGCGACCGCGCCCGTCAGGATCGCCGTGATCGTCGCGAGCGCCGCGAAAACAGACTGCCTCCGTCGGGCCGGGCCCGCCGAGCGCTGTGGATCACCGTCCGCCTGTGGAAAACTCCAGCACCCGGACGGGTGACCCCCCCGTCCCGCCACCTGTGGATCACCCCTCCCTCCACACCTCCTCGCTCACCGCGCCCCTGCCCCCGTGACCTGCCCGTACTGCTCCCGGACCTCCCGGTACCGCAGCAGCTCCGCGGCCACGGGATCCAGTACGCGTGCCCGGCCGCACCCGGCCGCCGCCTCGCGCAGCCGGCGCTCGGCGTCCTGCCCGTACCGCCGGGCCGGTCCCCGGGCCGCCATCCGGCAGCTCCACTCGACGAGCGGGCCGCCGATGATGCCGGCCACCATCAGCAGCACCGGAACGCCGAGGTTCGGCGCCATGAACCCGACGATCTGGCCGACCAGCCACAGCCCCCCGACCACCTGGAGCAGGGTCATGGACGCCTGCGCCAGGACGGCCACCGGCCACCAGCCCGGCCGCGGCGGCCGCCCCGGCGGCAATCCGGCCCGCGCCGCCAGCTCGTCCAGCGCCTCGGGCAGCCCCTGCGCCCCGCGTACGGCCGCCTCCCGCACGGCCTGCGCCCACGGCGCGGGCAGCCCCGCCGAGGCCCGCTCGGACACCGTGCGTACCGCCTGTTCGACGCGCTGCCGTGCCGTGGCCTCCTCGTCGGCCTGGGCGCGGACCGGCAGACGTCCGGTGGGAGGGTCGCGCCGGTCGTGGTGCCAGCGCCACAGCCGCAGCCACGGCGTCCCGCACGCGCGGCCCGCGTTGCGCAGCCAGGCCCGTTCGGCGGCCTCGCCCGCCGCGGTGGCGCCGACGGCGTCCGCGAGGCGGTCGGCGAACGCGTCCCGTGCCTCCTCGCTGAGCCCGCTGCGCCGCCCGGTGGCGTAGACGGACCGCAACCGCCACGCGGCGGCGTCCACATCGGCCGAAATTCGCCGTGCCGCGGCGCCCCGCTCCGCGACGAACTGGCCGAGCAGCTCGCGCAGTTCCCCGACGCCGTCCCCGGTGAGCGCGGACAGGGCGAGCACGGTCGCGCCCGGTTCGCCGTACTCGCCGAGGGCGACGCCGTCCTCGTCGAGCAGCCGCCGCAGGTCGTCGAGGACCAGCTCGGCGGCCTCGCCGGGCAGCCGGTCGATCTGGTTGAGGACGACGAACATGACCTCCGCGTGCCCTGCCATGGGCCGCAGATAGCGCTCATGGAGGACGGCGTCCGCGTACTTCTCCGGGTCGACGACCCAGATGACAGCGTCGACGAGCCCCAGCACGCGGTCGACCTGCTCGCGGTGCTGCACGGCCGCCGAGTCGTGGTCGGGCAGGTCGATCAGCACGAGCCCGCGCAACTGCGCCTCCGCGTCCGCGCTCTGCACCGGCCTTCTGCGCAGCCGCCCCGGAATGCCGAGCCGGTCGATGAGGGTCGCCGCGCCGTCGCTCCAACTGCACGCGATGGGGGCGGCGGTGGTCGGACGGCGTACGCCCGTCTCCGAGATGGTCACCCCGGCGAGGGCGTTGAACAGCTGTGACTTGCCGCTCCCGGTGGCGCCCGCGAGGGCGACGACGGTGTGCTGCCCGGAGAGCCTGCGCCGGGCCGCCGCCTCGTCGAGGACCCGGCCGGCCTCGGCCAGCGTCCTGCTGTCGAGCCGGGTACGGGAGAGCCCCACGAGCTCGCGCAGCGCGTCGAGCCGGGACCGCAGGGGGCCGTCGTACGCGAGCGGGGTCGAGGGCAGGGCGCTGCCGCCGCCACTGCCACTACCCGCGCCCCCGTTGCCGATCCTGCTCTCCATGGCGGCGGCCTGCCCGGCGACGGAGGACTCGCTCACCCGGCGGGCGATGAGCCCGTCGTCCCAGGCTCCGACTGAGTCGGTACGCGAGTCCGCGCGGGAGTCCGTAGGCGAGTCCGTGCGGGAGTCCGTGGGCGAGTCCGTGCGGGAAGGGGCGTCCTTGCCTGCGTCGGGTAGCGCCGGTTCCCCCGCTGCCGGAGTCTCCGCCTCTCCCGGACTGCTGTTCTCCTCCTGCTCCCTCTGTTCCTGTTGTTGCTGCTGTTGCTGCTGTTGCTGCTGTTTCGATTGCTCCTGCTGCTCCTGTTGGTCCTGTTGGTCCTGGTGCACCTGTTGGTCCTGATGCTCTGGCTGCTCCGGCTGTTGCTGCTGGTCCCTGTTGCCCGTGTGGTCCTGGTCAGTGACGGCGGTCACCGGTCACCTCTCCTTCTGCAGTACGGACAGCGCGGCGATGAGTTCGGCCTGCGGTTCGGGGTGGACTTCGAGTCCGCCGAGAGGGGCGAGGCGGCGCTCGCGTTCGGCGTGCATCACGCGGTCGAGGTGCTCGGTGAGCAGCCGTCCGGCCCGGTCGCGCAGCCGCAGCGCCCCGTGGGCACCGATCCGCTCGGCGAGTCCCTCGCCCGCCGAACGCGCCCTGCGGCCGCCCAGCAGGGCGGTGGCGACGAGGGCGGCGACCGACTCCGGATCGGGCGCGACACCGCGTTCCAGGCCGCGCACCTCGTCCTCGGCGTACTCCTCCAGCTCGCGCCGCCACCGTCGTACGGCGAGGCCGATCCGGTCTTCGGCGCTCTCCGGCATGGTGTCCCGGTCGGTCAGCTCGGGGGCGCTCGCCGCCGGTTCACGCCGCCAGGCCTCGTCGACGCGCTCGTCGGCGGCGGCGACGGCGCACAGCAGGAGCGCGCCGAGGCTCTCCACAAGGGCGTCGAGGAGTTCACCGGCGGTGCAGTCCAGCGGGAAGGCCCGCCAGCGCTTGAGCGCGTCGCCTGCGAGCACGGCGCCGCTCTGCAGACGGCCCCGCACACGCGTGTACTCGCTGTCGTACGCCCCGTCGACGGCCGAGGTGAGCCGTAGCGCGGCCGCGTGCTGCGCGGCGGTGGCGCCGGCCAGCTCGGGCAGCCGGGCCTTGAGCGAGTCGAGGACTCCGTGTGCCGTGCGGGCCAGCGCGTAGCGGCGGGAGTTGGGATCCTGGACGTGGTGGACGAGCCAGGTCCGCAGCGGCGCCACGGCCGTGGCCGGGAGCAGCCCGCCGCCCCAGGCGGACTCGGGCAGCTCGGGCACCGTGAAGCGCGGTACGTCGCCCAGCCCGGCCTTGGTGAGCAGGGCGCCGTACTGCCGGGACACCTCGCCGACGACCTGGTGGGGCACCCGGTCGAGGACGGTCACGAGCATGACGTCGTACTCCTTGGCGGTGCGGAGCAGATGCCAGGGCACTGCGTCGGCGTAGCGGGCGGCCGTCGTGACCATCACCCAGATGTCGGCGGCGCAGACCAGCTCGGCGGCCAGGACGCGGTTGTCGGCGACCAGGGAGTCGATGTCGGGCGCGTCGAGGAGGGCGAGACCCGGAGGAAGGGTGTCGGCGGTCTCGATGCGCAGCACGCGTCTGTCGTCCTCGCCGGGGAGCAACAGGTCGTCCGCCGACTCCCGATGGGGCGCCCACGCGCGCGTGAGGCCGGGCAGCACCCGCATGCCGCTGAACCAGTGATGGTCCTCCGGGTGGCACACGAGCACCGGGGTCCGTGTCGTCGGCCGCAACACGCCCGCCTCGCTGACGCGCCGTCCCACCAGGGAGTTGACGAGCGTCGACTTGCCGGCGCCGGTGGAGCCGCCCACGACGGCCAGCAGCGGCGCTTCGGGCTGCCTGAGCCGGGGCACGAGATAGTCGTCGAGTTGGGCGAGCAGTTCGTCGCGGTTGGCACGCGCGCGTGGGGCCCCCGCAAGGGGCAGCGGGAAGCGTGCGGCGGCGACACGGTCGCGCAGGGCGGAAAGTGCGTCGAGCAGCTGGGGCCGTACGTCCAAGGTCACCACATGCGAAGAATGCCCAATTTTAGGGGATTTATGAAGCATATAGGCGCGCCTGCGCGCCGATAGGACACAAGGGACGGAAGGTGCGACTGGGACAGAGGCACAGCCCAGGCATAACGAGTGCACAACACCCGTGGCCGTGGACGCCAAAAGCGATGCACGATTCGCACCTGCCTGCGATTATCAGGACCGCTTCACCGAACCTCCACATTGAGCCACGGAGGCGAAGCAACCAGGACAAGGAACCGGGAGCCCTATCCTTGTCCCCGGCAACGTCACGGATCAGCCCACACCCGGGCAGCACGTACGAGGCCACCACACCCGGCCCCCGTAGCTCAGTGGATAGAGCAGGCGCCTTCTAAGCGCTTGGCCGCAGGTTCGAGTCCTGCCGGGGGCGCAAGTCTCCGCCCTCCCTCCGGGAGGGCTTTTTTGCTGGTCAGAGCGGGTTTCACTCGCCACGACGAAGCCCCGGGCACTCCCCCGACGATCAAGGGGAGGTTCCGGGGCTGTCCGGCTGTCACCGGGTTTTCGGGGGTGGCCGTGTCGAATACCTGTCGAAATTCTCGGCGAGAAGCCGACAGCTCGCGTCGGGCAGCTCGGGGAGATCCCCCGCGGCCTCCAGGCGCCTTTTCAGGTCAGGCAGCTGCCCCTCGACGCACCGTGCGTAAGTGGCCGGCAGCACCGGCACGCTGTTCCCGGCCCATTCGGCCACCCGGGCGGGCGGGATCCCGTCATTGAGCCACTTCGTGAGGCGCGTGTGCCGGTTGTCGTAGACCTGCCTCCCTGTGGGCGACACGAAGACGTGCGGGGGCAGGACGGCCTTGCGCGCACTGCGCCACGCCCGGCGGATGACCGAACCCGCGAGAATGCCGCCCGTCTCCCCCTGGAACAGCAGATCCCCGGCTTGAGCTGTTCGTCCTCGATGTGCTGCCGCAGGACGCGCCGCCGGATCGCGTGTTTCATGACGACGTCGAGGATCCGGCGGCGGCGTTTCCTGGACCGGGCCGCCGCCTGCTTGTCGTCGAGGCGCGTGTCGACGCTCGCAGGACCTCATCGCCCCTCTCCGCCTCCTCCCGGGCCGAGCCGGCAGGGACTTGCGCTCCACCCGCCTGAGGATGGTCACCACGTCTCGAGGGCGTCCGAACGGCGGGGCGCTCCAGGACTTCAGACCGCGGAAACGGCAACGAAGCGATGGGGCCGGTTCGCGCTGGAGGCCAGCACATTGCGCACGAGGGGCGTGAGAACTGCACGCTCCGCAACCAGCGGTAGGGCAGGGTCCCCTTCAACCGCCCCATCCCACAGGCATGTTCGAGTGAAGCCCAGTCGAATCGACCGATCGTGGCCGCCCGGCAACCGACGGCGAGCGAGTGTCTCCGTTCTCATCACCGCTTCGGCGAGTCCGGTGGCCAGTTCGGCAGATTTCGTCTCCTGCTGGTGCTGGTGCTGGTGCCTGTCAGGGGAGCATGGCGAGGCCGGCTGTCGCGCCAAGTGGGCGCTGCATTCCTACCCCTTCGGACTTTCGGTTTCCGTCTCGTTCAGCCCCGTTCACGGCCGCAGTTCAAGCGAGACCAGAAGCCGCCTGCATCCCATGAGCAGGCCACCCGTGAACGCGGATGAACGCCCCCCCGCCCCCGGCCCAGCACCCCACCAACACAGGGGGAAAGCGTGTCGGTGACGGTCGAGTTGGGCGTGCGGCACACCGGATCCACGACGCGTGATCAGCTTGGGGCGTGGAGACCATCATCGCCAGTGCCATAGCCGTCCTCGGAACCCTGCTCGGCTCGGGAATCACATTGGCGTTTCAGCAACGCACCACCGACAGAAGCCACCGGTTCGCCCGCCGTGAGAAGCTCCGGCAAGAACGACTCGACGCCTGCTCCACCTACGCCGGCGCGCTGATCAACTACCGCCGCTGCCTGGTGCACCTGTGGTTCTGCGAGCACGAACAACCGCCGCCCGAAGACCCCGACACCGTCCGGATCCGCGCATACGACCTGCGTTCCAGCGCACAAGAGGCCCTGTTCCGGGTGCAGATGCTTACCGACGACGAGACCCTGAGCCGGGCCGCAGAGGACGTCCTCGCCGACGTCACGGCGCTGGCCAAGACGGAGACCAGAAGCCGGCTCGAACAGCGCCGAGTGCAGACCCGTGACGACATCAGCCGACTCGTCAGAGCAGCCAAGCGACATCTTTGAGGCACCTGCCGACCCCACCCCTTCGTACGGCCTGTCCAGAGACAGCCGCACACCAGCAGGACCGCACCACAACCGCACCGGATCGGCCGGGGAACAGCGGGGAATCACGGTGAAGGCAGCCACGTCCGTCGAGACACCGGCCCAGCCATTCGCCCAGGTCAGCGTCCAAGCCCGCCGCGAATTACCGCAGTTTCCCAAGCCAAGAGTGCCGACGCGATTCGCGTCTCAGCCTGCCGGCCACCGGAGCACGCCGGACGTGCGGCCCGGCGCCTCGATCAGGCTCGGGGCCGGGCCGCTGCACCACCTGACCGGGCTGGATGACGGCATGCGACGTGTGGGTGCACGGGTGGCCAGGTAGCGAGCGGCGGCGTTGGGCCGACAGCCGAGTTCGCGGACGGCGGAGAACGCGGCCCCGGGTGGCGGGCCGCCGCTCGGATGGCCGTTGAGCACACCCGAGACGGTCTGATGCGAGACGCCCGCTCTCATGGCCGCATCCGCCATCACCGGTGCGCGATCCAGGCTTGACCTCTTCTGATGCGCCATCACGCTTCACTGGTCGGGCGCGGTCTTCCGAAGGGAAGTCCGCGTGGCGTGAAGAATTGTTAGCGCACACATTTGAAGAGGGGCAAGGCAAGTCGATCCCCGTAGATCGCAACTCTTCCACCGGCGCAGCCATGAAAGTCGGGGCGTCCGACTCGAGAAGCGGGCGTCAAGGTCGGTCCGGGCCCCCCTCTGCCGCATGCCTCGAGGAGGAAGCGGACCCGTTTGTTTCCACAGTCTTGACTGTCCCGCAGTGTTGACCGTCTCTCGAGCCCAGCGTACAAAAGGCAAGGCCGCAAGAACGGACGATCATCATCCACCGCGTCAGATCGGCGCATGCACGACGTTCCGTCCCAGGACCGGTCACCGCTGCGCGGTGACGCACTCGCGCTCGGCTGCCGCGCTCGAACAGAGCGTCCGCCGACCGCCGGTACCCGATTCCCCGAAGCTCTGGATCAGCGGCGTCACCCAAGCGCCGTGAATGTGAGCGCTAACGAATGTCTGCTGAGCGATGCGGAAGCCGCGCCGAGCGCCGACTCCGTCTCCCAGCGGCAGTTGCCCATGTGCGCGCATCACCGCGCACCGCACATCACTCCCCCTCCCTGCGCACGCGGCGCCGGGCTCGAGAAGAACGCAACGGAAGAGGTTCACAGTGATACGTAGACACCTGAGAGGGCTCCTACTGTCAGTGGGCGCGGTCCTCACGCTTCTCGCCGGCATCCTGGGCGGGGTGGTGGGCACCGCAGGCACAGCCCAGGCAGCTTCGTCCCTGCCCTGCGACATCTACGCCGCCGCCGGAACGCCGTGCGCCGCGGCGCACAGCACGACACGGGCGCTCTACGCCTCCTACAGTGGCGCTCTTTACCAGGTCAAGCGCGCCTCGGACGCCACGACCACCAACATCGGCCTGCTCACCGCCGGCGGCTACGCCAACGCCGCTGCACAGGACTCCTTCTGCTCCGGCACGACCTGCATCATCACCAAGATCTACGACCAGAGCTCGAACCACAACGACCTGACCATCGAAGGGCCCGGCGGCAACGGCGGACAGGACGTCGGCGCGATCGCGAACGCCCTGCCGGTCACGGTCGGCGGCCATGCGGCATACGGGATCTTCGTGTCCGCCGGCGTCGGCTACCGCAACAACAACACCACGGGCATCGCCACCGGCAGCAGCCCGGAGGGTGCCTACATGGTGACCAGCGGCCACCACGTGAACAACCGTTGCTGTTTCGACTACGGCAACGCCGAGACGTCCGGCAACGACACCGGCAACGGTCACATGGACGCGATCAACTTCGGCACGGAGTGCTGGTTCTCGTGTTCCGGATCCGGCCCCTGGGTCGAGGCGGACCTGGAGAACGGGCTGTTCTTCGGAGCGAACGGTTCCTACTCGGGCAACACCGGCATCTCCAGCGAGTACGTCACCGCCATGGAGAAGAACAACGGCACGACGACCTACGCGATCAAGGGCGGCAACGCACAGTCGGGCTCGCTGACCACCTGGTACGACGGAGCCCTTCCCAACCTGGGCGGATACACCCCCATGCACTTGGAGGGCGCCATCGTCCTCGGCACCGGTGGTGACAACAGCAACGGATCCGACGGCTCCTTCTTCGAGGGCGTCATGACCTCCGGCTACCCGACCAACGCCGCCGACAACGCCGTGCAGGCCAACATCACCTCCGTCGGCTACACGACCCCCACCGCCACCTTCCCCGTCACCGGCACCGCCTACCGCCTGACCAACACCAACTCCGGCAAGGTCCTGGATGCGGTGAACTGCGGTACCGCCAACGGGACTTCGATCGACATCTGGTCCTCGCTCGGCAACGCCTGCCAGCAGTGGAAGTTCGCCGGCGCGGGCAACGGCCACTACACCATCACCAACGTCAACAGCGGCACGGTCCTGGACGACAAGAACTGCGTGCAGACCAACGGCACTGCCGTCCAGCTGTGGGCCTCACTCGGCAACAGATGCCAGCAGTGGGACGTCACCAAGGTCGGCAGCCACTACACCATCACCAACGTCAACACCGGCATGACGCTGGACGTCGCGAACTGCGGAACGGCCAACGGCACCGCGGTACGCCAGTGGCAGCAGCTCGACAACACCTGCCAGCAGTGGGACATCGCGCCCTGACCTGAGCGACTGTGTCAGTGACGGTCTGCCGACCCTCGCGTCGGCAGACCGCCGGCCCAGCGCCGGACAGCTGCGTGGCGCCGACCGAAAAACAGCACATGCAGGAGCGCTCGGCACCGCACGCACGGCGGTCACGAGAGCGGAAGGGTCTGCCGCTACTCCGTGGCGGAGGGGGCGTACCCGTCTGGCACCTCGCTGACCTGCAAGTCCGAGAAGAGCAGGGTGAGACGGTGCGCGTTGGTCTCGATGCGAACCTCATGGAAGTCGATCCCGACGGCTTGCGCCCAACGGCGGGTCGCCTCCGACCGGGGGAGAACCTTCGCGCCTGGGTACAAGGAATGCCACTTCACACCCCAGACGTATCCGTCGAGGTCGGCACCGGTCTCATGGTCGATGAGGCGGTCGTCCAATGAGACACGCCAGGTCTCCGGCAGCACCGACGATTCGCACCGGGCCTCGACGCAGTACCGGAAGAGATACCGCAGACAGGCCGGCTCGACGTCGGTGCGGGGGTCCGCCGTCGCGTGGACGATGACCTCGTAGTCGCGCATGTGGCTGGTGTATCCGTGGTGCACGACGGCGTGATCGAAGGTCTCGTCCAGCATCTGTTCGAGTACGGCGGCGTCCATGCCGCCGTTTCCTCCCACGTGATCAAAGGTCGCCCCGACAAATCCAGCCGGAGGCCGCCCCTCCCCCACCGTCACGGATCATGGCTCCGAGCCGATCCGACGCCCCTGCCGAGCCGGACCGACCACCTCGGTGCGGCGGATTCCTGGAACCGCGCTTCACAGAAAAGGAAAAGCCCGAAAAATCCCATACGCCACAAATTCGCGTATGGATGGCGCTGAGCTGGATACCCGCACGGAATGGTGCGGACATTGAAACGGCACGGAAGGCGCGGTGGGCAGACCGCCACCAAGGGCCGCGAGGCCGAACCCGCGCGGGCTCCGGATGCCGGGCCTGACGAACAGGTGGAGGAGCGGGCGCCGGACAGTCCGACGGACCTGCCCAGGCACTCCTGGAAAGCGGTGCTGAAAGGCACCCTGAAGGAGTTCAAGAAGGACGAGCTGGCCGACCGGGCCGCGGCCCTGACCTACTACTCGATCCTTGCACTGTTCCCCGCGCTGCTCGCGCTGGTGTCGCTGCTGGGGGTCGTCGGGCAGTCGGCCACGCAGACGGTCCTGGACAACATCCAGAAGCTCGCCCCGGGCGCGGCTCAGGACGTCCTGCGCAACGCGGTGCAGCAGATGCAGGGCAGGGGCGGGGTCGGCTCGATCATGGCGATCGTGGGGCTGGTGCTTGCGGTGTGGTCGGCGTCCGGTTATGTCGCCGCGTTCATCCGCAGCGCCAACGCGGTCTACGACATCCCCGAGGGCCGTCCGGTGTGGAAGGTGCTGCCGGTGCGGGTCGGGGTGACCGTGGCGCTGATGGTCATGGCCGTGATCAGTGCGCTGATCGTCGTGTTCACCGGCGGCCTCGCACGACAGGCGGGCACAGCCCTCGGGGTCGGCGACGCGGGGCTGACGGCTTGGTCGATCGCGAAGTGGCCGGTGCTGGTGGTCCTGGTCACCGTCATGATCGCGCTGCTGTACTGGGCCACCCCGAACGCCAAGGTCCGCGGCTTCCGCTGGATCACGCCGGGCAGCTTCCTGGCGCTGCTGATCTGGATGATCGCCTCGGCGGGATTCGCGCTGTACGTGGCGAACTTCGGCTCGTACAACAAGACCTACGGCACTCTCGCGGGCGTGATCATTTTTCTGGTGTGGCTGTGGATCACCAACCTGGCCATCCTGCTCGGCCTGGAGTTCGACGCGGAGCTGGTGCGCCAGCGTGCCGTCGCCGGGGGCCACCCGGCCGACGACGAGCCGTACGTCCGGCCGCGCGACACCCGGAAGTGGGACGAGGAGGACCGCCGCCGCCTCGGGTCCTGACGCGGAGGGGGTCCGGCCAGGTCAGTTCGGTCGGCGACACCACCTCGACGAAGCCGGGCTCCGAGGACGGCGCCATGGCCGCCGCGTGAGAACGGTCGTACTCGGCGCGGGGTGAGGACGGCGGCCCGCACGAGGGCAGGGCGTGGTGCGGGTCAGCGGCCGTACCCGGCCACCAGGCCGGACCCGTCGTGCGGCACGACCCGTACCCGGTCGGCCCCTGCCGTCGCCCTCGCCCCCACCCCGGGCCCGGTCCCCGTCACGGCCACCGCCGCCGGATGCACCCCGTCGACGACCAGGTCCGCCAGGACCGGTTCGGGCCGGACGGTCAGCTGTCCGGGCCAGGACAGCACGGCCGGCGGCAGGTCGGGAGCCGACACCTGCAGCTCGCGCGGCGACACGCTCAGGCCCACGCCGAGGGCCTTCAGTACGGCTTCCTTCCTGGTCCACACGCGCAGGAAGGCGGGCTGCCGTTCGGCGGGGGACAGGGCACGCAGGGCGGCCAGTTCGGTGTCGGAGAGAGCGGCCCGTGCCGCGCTGTCGACGTCGACGAGGCTCCCGGCCTCCTCGACGTCCAGGCCCACCTGCCCGCCCCGGCACACGGCAACGCCGACGACCGAACCGCTGTGGGTGACGGAGAAGTCGTAGGGCGCGGGCGAGCCCGGCATGTCCAGCCGGACCTTCCCGTGCGGTCCGCCGCAGCGCGGGCACACGCGCCGCAGGGGCACGTCCGCCGGGGGAACGCCGAGCAGTTCACCCAGGAGCAGACGGCTCAGGGCGCAGCCGACCAGGAAGCGGGCCTGGTCCTCGGGACGGACGGTCGCGTCGTGACGGGCGCGCTCCACGGGGTCCAGCAGCCGCGGCAGGCCCTCGTGGGCATCGCCGAGGCGCGCCCACGAGACCTGCACGGAGAACACGGGACCGGTACGGAGACGGGTACGCGTACGGAGAAGGGTCAGTGCACGGCGCGCAGCATGCGCGTCACGTTGATGCGCGTCGGCGAAAGGCCGAGCTCGACGCTCTGCATCATGCGCTCGCCGTTCAGCCGGCCGTAGGCCAGCAGATCCACGTTGGCCAGGCTGAATTCGGGCCAGGTGTGAATGCTCAGGTGCGAGGCGGAAAGCAGGAGAATCGCGGTGACGGCGCCGTTCGGGAAAACGTGCGACGCCTCACCGAGTACCGTGGCGTTTCCCTTTTCGGCGGCCGTGCGCAGCACCTGAAGGAGGCGCTCCTCGTCGGTCAGGATGCTGTGGTCGCTCACCCATACGTCGACGGCATAAGAGCACAGATCGTCGACGTTTATACCCTCGGTGGCGAGGCTGGCGGAGTTGGTCATGGGGAACCGGGGGCGACGAACCGCTGCCCCCGTCTCCTTTCACATAGGCGCTCGGTGGTGCCCAGAGTAGCATCCGGGGCGCCCTGCGGCACGCAAGCCTTTCCGGAACGGCCTCCCGAAACCTTCCGATAAAACACCGTACGGAAATCAGTGGCGGCTTTCACCGGAACATTGTCGAGAACACCACGGCATTTCCCTTTACCCACCAGAATTCCGCACCGTTTCCCCGCCGCCCGAGCGGGTCCGGACGACCCCCCACCAGCCCGTATACTCGATAGTCCCGGAATCCATCAATCAGCTTGCCTGGAGCGGCATTGTGACGAACGCGCATCGGCACCCTCGGAGTAACCCTCGGAGTACCACCGCCGATTCTGTGCTCACGGAAGTCGCGGACGCCGTCCGGCTCCAGGAGGGCCCGCCCGGAGTACGGTCCGTCCTTCGCGCCCTGCGCCGCCTCGCCCCCGCCTCCACGAAGGACCTCAGCCGCGCGACCGGTCTGCCCGTCCCGATCGTTGCCGCCCTGGGGAACGAACTGCGCCGTCGGGACCTCGTCACCAAGGAGCGCCCGTCCCGGCTGACGGAGAGCGGCCAGGACCTCGTCGCCCAGCTCGGCATGGACCTCACCCTCGACGCCACCTGCCGCACCTGCGACGGACGCGAGCTGGTCATCCCCGACGTGCTGGACGAGGCCGTGCGGCGGCTGCGCGCGCTCATGGAGTCGGGCCCCGCCGCCGACATGGCGATCGACCAGTCGCACTGCACGGCCGAGACCAAGGTGCGCCGGGTGCTCGCGCTGCTCACCGCGGGCGCGCTGCCGGGCGGCTCGCTGCTGCTGATCGGCGACGACGACCTCGTCTCCCTCGCCGTCGCCGTGGTGGGCGACGTGCTCGGCGCTCCGATCGTGGAGCAGGTCACCGTCGTGGACATCTCCCCGGAGATCCTCGACTACATCCGGAAGGTGTCGGCCGGCCTCGGCACCCGCGTCGAGACCGTCCGGCACGACCTGCGTCTGCCGCTGCCCGCCGAACTCCACGGGCAGCACGACGTGGCCATGACCGACCCGCCGTACACCCCCGAGGGCGCCCGGCTCTTCCTCTCCCGTGCCGTGGAGGGGCTGCGGCCCGGCCCCGCGCACAGCGTCTTCTTCTCCTTCGGCGGCAAGAGCCCGGACGAGATGCTGGAGGTGCAGCGGGAGATCATGGCGCTCGGCCTGGTTACCAACGGCTACATCCGCAACTTCAACGAGTACGAGGGCAGCGGCATCCTCGGCGGCGTCGGCTTCTTCCAGCACCTCCTCACCACCACCTCGACCGCTCCCTCCCACGAGGGCGAGTTCAGCGGCCCCCTCTACACCGGCGACAAGCGGACCCGCCGGCGCGAGTACACGTGCGTGGCGTGCGCGGCCAAGATCCACGTCGGCCCCGGCGCCCGCTGGACCTCGGTCGCCGCCCTGCGCGCCGACGGCTGCCCGAGCTGCGGCAAGGGCCCCTTCCGCCCGGGCCGCCTGGTCCCGGCGGAGGAGCCCGGGACCCCGGCAGAGCAGTCTCCGCCCCCGGCCCCCGCCCCGGCCGGCGCTCCCGCCCCCGCACCCGCCGCTTCCACCGCCCCCGTCGCCCCGGCCCCGCGCACCCCCGGCTGGCACCGCCCGTCCGACGCCGACCGGGCCGCCCTCGCCGAGCGGGCGCGGCCGTACGTCACCCGTCAGGCCGACGAGCGTGATCTGCCGGCCATCGGAAGGTTCGAGGCCGAGATCGCCCGGGTCTCCTTCGGTGAGGACGCCATCGACGACCCCGAGCGGTGGGCGTCCCGCCTCGGCCGGGCCATGGAGAAGTCGAAGGAGGGCATGCTCGTCGCCCACCGCCCGGGCGAGGAGCCCGTCGGCTGGTGCTGGGTGAGCATCAACCAGAACGCGATGACCGGCGACCGGTACGCCAACTTCCGCTCCCTGGCGGTGTCCCCGGTGGACAACCGCGGTGACGTCGCGGAACTCCTGCTCACCGCGGGCCTGGAGTTCTGCCTGGCGAACGGCATCACGGAGGTCGTCGGCCGGGTGCACGTGGGCAACGTCCCGATGCGCACGGTCTACCGCAAGTTCGGCTTCGACCCGACCAGCCTGGCCATGAAGCTGTTCCTCCCGGAGGGAAACGGCACCCGATGAGCGGCACGGACGACTTCGGCTTCGCCCCCGACGGCGTCAAGTGCGTCGTCTGGGACCTCGACGGCACCCTGTGGGACGAGATCGCCGTCGAGTCGGCCACCGACGAACTCCCCACCCCCCGCCCCGGGACGCTCGCCGCGATCGACGCGCTGGCGGCCCACGGCGTACTCAGCAGCATCGCCAGCCGCAGCGCGCCGTCGGTGCTCGACCGGCTGGACGCCGTACCGGAGCTGCGGGCGCGCTTCCTGGCCCCGCAGGTGTCCTGGCAGGACAAGAGCGAGTCGCTGCGCAGGATCGCGAAGGACCTCGGCATCGCGGTCGACGCCCTGCTCCTGGTCGACGACTCCCCGTACGAGCGCGCCGAGGTCGAGGCCCTGCTGCCGGGCGTGCACACCCTCGCCCCCGAGGACGTGCCCGCGCTGCTGGCCGCGTTCGAGGGCCGGGAGGTCACTCCCGAGTCCCGTGAACGCGTGCGCCGCTACCGCACCGAGGAGACCCGCCGGGCCGAGGGCGAACGCTTCCAGGGCTCGCGCGAGGAGTTCCTGCGCTGGTGCGACATGCGCCTCACCGTCGGCGCGGCCACACCCGAGGAGGTCCCCCGCGCACTGGAACTCGCCGCCCGCACCCACCGTCTGAACTCCTCCGGCCTCACCCCCGACCGGCTGCGCGAGCTGGCCGCGTCGGAGGGACACGAGCTGTACACGGCTCGCATGGCGGACCGTTTCGGCGCGTACGGCATCATCGGCGCCGCCCTCGTCGACCGCGCCGCCCCCGCCGTCTGGTCCGTCCCGCTGCTCGCGCTCTCCTGCCGGGTCGCCGGCCGGGGCGCGGCGGCGGCCTTCCTGTTCCGGCTGATGGACCGGGCCCGCGCGGCGGGCGCCGAGGAGTTCCGGGTGACCCTGCGCCCGACCGACGCCAACCTGGAGATGCGCATCCTGCTCCGCCAGGCGGGCCTGCGCCGCGCGGACGACACCGAGTCCGCTCCCGAAGCGGCGGTGCTGGCCCGGCCCCTCCACGGCGATCTGCCGATGCCGCCCGCATGGCTGCACGTATCCGACCGAGAGGACACCGAGGCGTGACGGACACCCAAGACCGGGCAGCGGTGGAGCGGGAGCTCCGTTCGATGATCGCCGAGGCCGCCCGCCTGGACATGGCCGTGGTCGAGGAACTCCCTGCGGAAACGGACCTGTTCGGCCCGGAGATCGGCCTCACCTCGCTGGCCGGCGTGACGCTGCTGGGCGCGGTCGACGCCCGCTTCGGCGTGGACGTCCCCGCGCTGGACCTGAGCCTGGACAGCCTGCAGTCCATCGCCACGCTGACGGACTTCGTCGCGTCGCACCTCCAGCCCACATAGACACCCGGTTGTACGTCCCTCTGTTCAAAAAGGGTGATCCGCATGGACGTACCGTGACTCGCCCAGGGCGGCGGCGTTGAACGGGGAGTGCGGCGGCGCGTCCTGCTGCCGCGCGATCCGAATTCACTAAGGAGAACGTGATGTCTCGCATCGCGAAGGCAGCCGCAGTTGCCCTCGGCACCAGCGCCGTGGTCGTCAGCGGGGCCGGTCTGGCCATGGCGGACGCGGGTGCGCAGGGCGCGGCCGTGGGCTCGCCGGGTGTCCTTTCGGGCAACGTCGTCCAGGTTCCGATCAACACCCAGCTCAACTTCTGCGGCAACAGCACCGGCGCGGCCGGCCTGCTGAACCCGGCCTTCGGCACCACCTGCGTCAACGCCGGCGGCCTCGACAAGGGCGACCATGACAGGGGCGGTCACGACAAGGGCTACGACGACAACGGCCGGCACAACAGCGGTTCGGGCTACGGCGGCTGACCAGCCGTCGTACGCACCGCAAGAGCCCCGGCGCCCTGAGCGCCGGGGCTCTCCCCGTGTGCACGACACCGTGCACACGGCACGTCACGCGTACCGGTAGATCCGGCCGGTCTCCTCCAACTGGTCCGGCGTCACGTCCCACGGAGGCAGCTTCTCGTGCCGGGCGACGACCCGGCGGTACTGCCGGTCGCCCGGTCCCGGCGGCTTGGCGGGCAGGTAGCGGTGGTCGCGGTGGCGGTGCTGCCAGCGGGTCCACACCAGGTCGACGAAGGCGTGGTGCAGCCAGAACACGGGGTCGTTGACGGAGGCGCCGCCGAGCATCGCCCCGCCGACCCACCGGTGCACCCGGTTGTGGTTGCGCCAGGCGACGCTTCCCCGGCCGGTCCCCCACCCCTCCAGCTTGTTGCGGAACCCCTGCGTGACCGTCGAGCCCCAGGGCGAGGTGTCGTAGACCGGGTCCTTCAGCGCCCACTCCAGTTCGCTCTTGGTGGGCAGTGCGATCGGGTCGCGGGCGCGGCCGAGGTCCCGGGTGAGGAACTCCCCGTCCGTGACACCCTCCTTGATGGTCCAGTTGCCGGTGGCGTAGGCGAACGGCCCGGTCGTCACCTGGCGGTCGGAGGGCCGGCCGTTACCGCCGAGCAGGTCCTCGGTCCAGGGCGCGGAGGTCTTGGAACGGTCACGCGTCCAGTCCCAGTACGGCACCGTCACCGAGGAGTCGACCCGGCGCAGCGCCTTCTCCAGCTCCAGCAGGAACCGCCGGTGCCAGGGCAGGAAGGAGGGCGCCATGTGGGCCGTCCGCAGGCCGCCCTCGCCGTCGGAGACGTAGTACTCGATGTGCATCCGGACGAACTCGTCGTACTCGCCCCGCCGTTTGATCTCCAGCAGCGCCTTCACCAACCGTCGCCGCTCGGCACGGGTGAGCGTGCTGACGTCCTTACGCGTGTAGACCATGGTGTCCCCCCATGTGCGCTGCGTGCGTCCTGTCTGTGCCGCGTGTCGGGTCTGCCCCGCGCGTTCCGTGTGGTCCGTGGTGTGGGCTGCCGCTCGGGGCGCCGGTGTCGCGCAGTTGTTCTCCCGGGCCCAGCTCGTCGACGGCGGCGCGGGCCGCCTCCAGCGGGGTGGCGTACGAGCGGTAGTGGTCGACCATGCTCAGCCAGGTGCCGTCCGCGCGGCGCATGAGGTGCAGCGGGCGGCCGTCGACCGTGACCTCCCACCGGGGGCCGTCGCCGGGCGCGCGATCCGTCGGCGTGAGGACGCCGCGGAGGTGCCGGCCTCGGTACGTCTCCTCGAAGGAGCCGGAGGCCGTGTCCGCGGGCCGGTCCTGTGTGCCGGGGGACTGGGACGCGGCGACGACCGGGGCGAGCGCGAGTGCGGCGCCGGCGCCGAGCAGCCCGCGCAGCAGGTTCCGTCGGGTGTCGCGGGCCGGGCCCTGTCTCACCGCCCCCACCGGCACCGCGGTCACGGGTACTGCGTCGGCGTTGACGACCATGATGTGCTCCTCGTCCTGTTCGGTTGTCCGTAGCGGTAACCGCCTGGCGGCCCGCCTGGTCACCCCCCTGCACCCGAACACCCGTCAGAAGCACGCGAATGAGCCCGGCCAGGACGTCCGGGCCCGCTGTCCTCCAGGTGCTCGCGACAGTCCCTCAGCCAGGCCGAGGTCCGCGCCGGGCGCCGTCCGCAGCCCCGGGGTGATCACCCCGCGGCTGCGGCAGCTTGAGGTCCGGCAGGCCGAAGCGGTCGGGGTCGGGCGCGGTCAGCGGGGCGTCCAGGGCCAGGCCCGGGCCGAGGGCTGACGTCGTCCCGGAGGATCTCCGGCAGGGGCGCCCGCAGGCCCGCCCCAGGCGGTCCGGCGCCGACGGGCAGCCGCCGGACGACACGCTCCGGGATCAGACGGCCCTCGACATGGTGCGGCCCCTCGGGCGCTCCCGGCTCGGCAGGGGATCTCGCCGCCGACCTCGTGCAGTTCCCCGGCGAGGGCTTCTCGACGCCGTCCGGCGGGACGGGGACGGGGGCCGTACCGACCGCGGCGGCGGGGGTCGCGACGACGGCGCCGGCCGCGGACGCCACCCATGTCATGTCGGCGGCGAGGGTTCCTCGGGTGGTCGATTTCCCCGGGCGCGGCAGTAACGCAACGGCTGAATGGTCAGCTCGTCCAGAAATCCCACCATCGGGTCAGGATCAGCATGCCGACGACTCCGAGGTGCAGAAGGGGCGGCACCCAGGTGAATTCGTCGAAGAACGTCCGCAGCCCGGCCGGCGCCGGCAGGAACCCGTGGCGTACGTCGAAGGAGACGGCGTACCAGAACAGCAGGATCGTGGCGACCCACGCCAGGCAGCACCACAGACACAGCGCGTTGATCCGGTACAGGGACTGGAACTGCAGCCAGGACACGAACCCCACACCGAAGAGGCAGCCGGCCGTGAAGGTCAGCCAGTACCAGCGGGGGAAGGCGGCACGGGCCAACAGGCTCATGCCGACGCAGACGACGATGCCGTAGGCCACCAAGCCCAGCATCGGGTTGGGGAACCCGAACGCCGAGGCCTGGTCGCTCTTCATGACGCTGCCGCAGGACACCACCGGGTTCAGGCTGCAGCCCGGGGTGAATCCGGGATCCTCCAGCAGCTTGAACTTGTCGAGGGTGATGACCCAGGAGGCCAGCAGCCCCGCCGCGCCGGTGAGGACGAGGAACAGCGCGTACGCGCGGCCGCCCCCGGCGATGTGCGCTCGGGTGCCGCCCGCGGCTTCCGCCCGGCTGTCACCCACGGCTGCCGCCGTCACCTGCGCAGGCTGCGGGCCGGCAGGACGACGTGCGCCGCGGCCGTGAGGGTCTCCTCGGCGCCCGCGAACGCGGCCAGCGCCTCGGGCGTGACGGCCTGCCCGGGCGTGGCCTCCGGCCAGGCGCGGGTCGTGAAGACGAGGTAGGCGTAGCCGCGCTCGTCGACGGCCGCGAGCCACTCCGGCGGCGGCAGACACTGGGCGTTGAGGCCCGGCATGTTCAGGACGGCCGCGCCGGACTCGACGAGCAGGGTGAACGGCAGGCTCGGCCGCTCGGTGCCGTCGACGACGTCCCCGCCGACAGGCATGCCGTTGCCGGTGAGCAGCCGCTCGACGGCAACGGCGGTCCCCTCGGGGCCGTCCTCGGTGTCACCGAGGGAGTAGGCCAGCAGGTAGGGCATGTCATGGCCGTCGGGGGCCTCGCCGCTCCACGGCATCACGACGAGGGTGCCCAGGTCGGCCACGCGGAAGGGGCGGGTTGCGCTTGGGGTTGGGGTCACCGCGCGACCTTATCGGCGGCCCGGGGGCGGCCGGGCGCGTTCTCACCCGTGCGGAGGACGCCGGTCCGCTGCTCCACACGAACGAGGGACGCGCCGCTCGACCCGCCTCGAACAACGCCGAGGGCCGGTCCCGTCGGTGACGGGACCAGCCCTGCGGGAGAACGCCTCAGCTCTTCAGGGGCAGCCCGCCGAGGAGCGGCTTGGGGCTGTTGAGAGCGCCGGTCGCGCCCTTGACGGTGCTGAGCACGGAGTCCTTGTTCTCGGTGTCGAGCGCGTTCGACTGGTGCCGCAGCGGCGTCACGTCAGCCGCGTTGAGGGCGAGGGGGCCCTTGGTGAGCGTGTTCACGGCGCCGTTGAGGCTGGTGGGCGTGAGGTCGGTGGCGCTGTTGGCGAACGCGGGCGCGGCGGCACCGGCGAGGACCATGGACCCGGCAATGACAGCGGCGGCCTTCAGGGACTTCATCGGGTTCCTTCCTTCGGCAACTCGGTAACTCGGCGACTCGGCAACTCAAGTCACCAGGGGAAATCTGACGCCCTGCACAACGAGCCCCGCCGGAAGCGGAAACCCCGTGCGCGGGAAATCTCGGCACCCCGGCAGAAAGCCCCCCGAGCGAGAAGGCCCTGCCGGGGTGCGGAAATCAAGGAGCAGATGCCAGAAGGCCTGCCGAGAGGGCCCGTCGAGGATTGTCGGCCGGGTCACCCCCCTCCGCCTCCTTTCGGGACAACGCCAGCGGCCGCCCTCCTGGCGGGAGGACGGCCGCTCGACGAAGCGCGGCGTGACGTCAGCCGTTGACGCAGGTGCTGCCGAACGCCGGGTTCAGCAGGCCGGTCGCGTCGGTGGAGTTGCCGCAGGTGTTGGTCTGGTCGTGCAGCGGCAGCTGGATGACATTGCCGGACAGCACGCCAGGGGAGTGCGCGGCGACAGCCTCCGCGCCACTGTCGGCGACGGCGATGCCGGAGGCGCCGGCGATGGCCGCGGTGGCAACGGAGGTCAGGACCAGGCCCTTCGCGATACGCGACATGGAGAGGTGCTCCTTGAGGTTTGACACAAACACCCGGGCGGGGTGCCCGGCACTGAGGTCAACGCGCGGCACTTCCCGGAGTTGCGCAGCCATTCGAGTGACGTCACGACAGGTCGGACTTCACGATTACGACACACTTGACCGATATCGGCGTATTAGTCCGGATAGTGGCTAGAGTTGCGCCTCGCCCGCTGCACTCCTACAGCCAGCAAATAGCACCGCAGACATCGATGGATATCGCCAGACACCGACTCCACGGTCTTTCCGAAAGGGCACCGCCGGTCATGCGCATTTCCCTGGGTCCGCTGCTGCGCGGCGCGACGGCCGGAGTTCTCGCCCTCGCCTCGGTCTGGGCGCCGGGCGCCACGCGGGCGGTCGGCGCCACGCCCGTCGCCCAGGCGGAGAGCATCCCCTTCGCGCAGCGCTACCACGCGACACAGCACGGCGGGATCGTCCGCGCGGCCAACGCGGCGATCAGCTGCCGCACCTCGCCGGCCCCCCGGGCCGCCCGCGCCTGCCCGGCCGTGCGCAAGGGCCGCAGGGGCGTCAACAACGACTTCGACATGTTCTACGTCGACGTCGACCGCGACCCGAACACCTACAACTCCTCCCGCGCCGAAGTCCGTCTCCCGCAGGGCTCGCGGGTGTCGTACGCGCGGCTGTACTGGGGCGGCAACCTGCGCGTCGGCGAGCAGAAGCCGCCAAAGGACAACCGGCGGGTGCTGATCGCCGAGCCGGGCGGGCAGTACAAGGCGGTACTCGCGGACACGGTTGTTGGCCACCGGGTGGCCAAGGGCGCCGACGCCTTCCAGGCCTCCGCCGACGTCACCGACCTGGTGCGCGACAGCGGCCGGGGCCTGTACACGGTCGCGCAGATCAACGTGGCCATGGGCAGGTCGGCGGTCGGCGCCTGGGGCGGCTGGACGCTGGTGGTCGCGTACGAGAACCCGGCGGAACCGCTGCGGGACCTGTCTCTGTGGGACGGCTTCGACACCCTCGGCTCCTCCGCCCGCTCCACCACCGGCAAGGAGATCCGGCTGCGCGGGCTCGACATCCCCCCGGGTGCGGGCGGCCGGGCCGGGCTCGTCGGGTACGACGGCGACCGCGGTCGAACGGGTGATTCGTTCATCTTCTCGACCGGTCATCGGACGACCATCGCGCTCAGGGACCCGGTCAACCCATCTGACGATGTGTTGAACTCCACGATCAGCGAGCCGGGGGAGGCTCCGGCGGCGCGTGTACCGGCGTACGTCAACACCCTCGGCTACGACTCCGACGTGTTCGATCTGAGCCGGGGTTTGCGGCGCGGCGGTGACCAGCTGGCCGTCCGGCTCGTTTCCACCCGGGACGCGGCGTGGGCCGGGGCGCTCTTCGTCGCCGTCGACACACGAAAGAAGTAGTCGGGCGCGTTCCCGCACGTCCCGAGCGCCATCGTGAGCGAGGAAACCGCGCCATGCACCAGCCAGAACCCGACGACAGACCCCGGGTCCTGCACCTCACCCAGCCCGTGGACGGCGGGGTCGCCCGGGTCGTGACGGACCTGGCGCGGGCCCAGCTCGCGGCCGGCCTGCACATCACCGTGGCCTGCCCCCCAAGCCCCCTCTCCGACGACCTGCGCGCGCTGGGCGCAGACGTTCGGCACTGGGCGGCGACGCGGGCGCCGGGACCCTCGCTCCCCGGTGAGGTACGGCGGCTCGGACGCCTGCTCGACGAGGTACACCCCGACCTGGTGCACGCGCACAGCGCCAAGGCCGGACTGGCCGGGCGGCTTGCGGTGCGCGGGCGGATCCCGACCGTGTTCCAGCCGCACGCCTGGTCCTTCGAGGCCGTCCGCGGCACCACCGCGGCCCTCGCGCTCAAGTGGGAGCGGTTCGGGGCGCGTTGGGCGGACCGGGTGGTGTGCGTGAGCGAGGCGGAGCGCACGACCGGGGACCGCGTCCGGATCGCCGGGCAGTGGAGCGTCGTCCCCAACGGCATCGACACCGAGCGCTTCCACCCGGCCCCCGTCGACACCGTACGGGCGTCCCTCCTTCCCCTGTTCTCCCCGGCCGCGCCGCTGGTGGTGTGCGTGGGGCGGCTGTGCCGGCAGAAGGGGCAGGACGTGCTGCTGGCGGCATGGGCGGACGTCGAACGGAACGTGCCCGGCGCCCGGCTGGCGCTGGTCGGCGACGGGCCTGACGGGGAGCGACTGCGCGCCCGGGCGCCGGAGTCGGTGCTGTTCACCGGTGCCGTCGCCGACGCCGTGCCCTGGTACCAGGCCGCCGATCTCGTCGTACTGCCCTCGCGCTGGGAGGGCATGGCGCTGGCCCCGCTGGAGGCGCTGGCCTGCGGGCGGCCCGTGGTGGTCACCGACGTGGACGGCGCCCTGGAGAGCCTGCCGGCCGCGCTCGCCTCCCGCTGTCTGGTGCCCGCCGAGAACCCGGCGGCGCTGGCCGGCGCCGTCGCCGGACTGCTGCTCGACCCGATGCTGCGCGAGGCACTCGGCCACCAGGGGCGCCGTCACGTCCTGGCCGCGCACGACGTGCGGCGCACGGCCAAGGCGGTCGCGGACGTGTACCGAGAGCTGCTCACGACCACGGAAAGGGCGCGCGTCGCGCCCCCCGAGTGCAGGGAGTCCATCCACTCGTGACTGCGGAAAGCACCGTCCCCTCTCCGGGCGCGCGGCCCGGATACTCGCCCGTCTCGGTCATTCCGCGGCGGGAGAGCGGAGCGGGATTCCGGTTCCCCACCCGGCGGCCCCCCGCGCGACCCGTGTCGCCGCTGCCGCTGCTGCTCGCCGACGGCCTCGCCGCGTCCCTGGGCGCGCTGGCGCTGACCGGGGCGCAGCGCCGCCCGTTACTGCTGGCCCTGCTGGTGGCGGCGACGATGCTGCTGCGCCCGCAGCGCCCGCGCCCGGTGACGGGGGTGCTGGACGAACTGCCCGCCGTCTGCGGCCGGATCACGGTGGCCTGGCTGGCGCTGGGGGCGCTCGTCGCGGCGTGGAGCCCGGTGCACGCGCTCTCGGCCCGCACGCTGCTCCTCGGGTGCGCGGCGCAGGCCGTGGCCGCGTGCGTCGGCCGCGCGGTCGTGCACCGGCGGCGGCGCCGGGCGCTGCTGCGCCGCCCGCGCGCCGCGCTCGTCATCGGCCCGGCCACGACCGCGCAGCGCGTCGCCGCCGCCGTGCTGCGTCACCCCCACTGCGGCGTCCAGCCGGTGGGGATCGTCGCCGAGCGCCCCGACGGCGCCGACGGACTGCCGGTGCTGATCACGGGTCAGGAGGTGCAGCGGGCCCTCATCCAGAACGGCGTCCGGGACGTCCTGTGCGTCCACCCGGCCGTGCGCACGGTGCAGGGCCCGCTGCTGCGGGCGCTCGCCGAGTCGGGCTGCACGGTGTGGGAGGTCGACGCCGACACCCCCTCGTACGCGAGCCGTGAGCAGCTCGCCGGGTTCTCCTGTCGGCGCCTCGACATGGGCGCCCGGCACCGGGGCAGCCTCGGCAAGCGGCTGCTGGACATCGCGGTCTCCGGAACCCTGCTGCTGCTGGTGAGCCCGCTGCTGCTGGTGTGCGCGGTGGCGCTGCGGCTGACCGACGGGCCGGGAGTCGTCTTCCGGCAGGAGCGCATCGGCAAGGACGGCCGGCCCTTCACGCTGCTGAAGTTCCGCACCCACCGCCCGGTCGACGAGCACGAGGCCGCGACCCGCTGGAGCGTGGCCGGCGAGCGGGAGATGAGCCGCTTCTGCCGCTTCCTGCGCCAGACCTCGCTGGACGAGCTGCTCCAGCTGTGGAACGTCCTGTGCGGCGACATGAGCCTGGTCGGCCCGCGGCCCGAACGCCCCTTCTTCGTCGGCCAGTTCAGCCAGACCTACCCCGGCTACGCGGCCCGCCACCGGATGCGGACCGGCATCACCGGCCTCGCCCAGGTGCACGGGCTGCGCGGCGACACCTCGATCGAGGACCGGGCCCGCTTCGACAACGCGTACATCGACAACTGGTCGCTGTGGCAGGACGTCTGCATCCTGCTGCGCACCGCGGCCTCCCTCGTGCGACCGACCGGGAGCTGACCCGCCGATGACCCTCGCCCTGCCCGCGCCCCGCGCCCGGACCCTGTCACCGGTCCTGCCCGTGGTCGCCGTGGTCGCCCTGCTCGGGCTGCCGCCCGCCTCCGGCGCCGAGGGCGGCGCGGGACCGGCCGACGCGCTGTCCGCGCTGGTCGTGCTGTTCTGCGCGGTACGGCTGCTGCGGCAGCGGCGGCGCCCCCTGTCCCGGACGGCCGCGGTGGTCCTCGGGCTGCCGGTCGTCGGGCTCGCGCTCGCCGCGACGGGCGCGTCCTCGCCGGGCGCGGGGATCGGCGGCCTGGGCCGCTACCTCCAGATCTTCGTGCTCGTCCCGGCGGCCGTCGTCCTCCTCGTCCGTGACCGCTCCGACTTCCGGATGCTGGCCTGGTCGTTCGTCGGGCTCGCGGGGTGGCAGGGGGCGGTCGGCGTCCACCAGTTCGTCACCGGGACCGGCGCCTCCTACCAGGGCGAGGAGATCCGGGCGGTCGGCACCTTCGGGCCGCAGGACGTGATGGGCATGGCGACCGTCGTGTCCTTCGGCCTGATCTGCGCGGTCGGACTGGCGCTCGGCCGGGCCTCCGTACGGCAGCGGGCGATCGCCGCCGGTTCGGCGCTCGCGCTGCTGGTGCCGCTCGCGCTGTCCTTCAGCCGGGGCGCGTGGATCGCGACCGCGCTGACCTGCACGATCCAACTGGCCCTGGCCGGACTGCGCCGGGCCCTGAAGGTGGGCGCGGTGGCGCTCGCGGCCGGGGTGCTCCTGGTCGGCGGCTTCGGCGTCGGCTCGGCGATGCTCCAAGAGCGCGTCAGCAGCATCACGCAGGTCGCGGACGCGCCCGACCAGTCCGTCACCGACCGGTACACGATGTGGGCGGCGGCGGTCGACATGTGGCGCGAACAGCCGCTCACCGGCGTCGGGTTGAAGGGCTTCCCCGGCCACCGCGACGCGCACGCCTCCCTCGCGCTGTCCTCCGGCAGCGACACCGAGGGCGCCGGCTCGGCCTTCGTCCGGCAGCCGCTGCTCTCCCCGCACAACATGTACCTGCTGGTCCTCGCCGAGCAGGGACTGATCGGGCTGCTGGCCCTCGCGGGCGGCTGGCTGGCGCTGCTGGCGTGCGGGCTGCGCGGCTGGTTCCGCGTCCGGCGCTCCGGCCCCGGCCTCGACTGCGCGCTCGTCGCCTGCGGCCTGCTTGTCTGGCAGCTGATCGACTTCGTGTACGCCGACATCGGCGGCCCCTCCACCGTCCTGACCGCCGTCGTCTTCGGGCTCGTCGCCTGGTGGGCGCTGGTGGGCGGCAGCGAGCGCGGCACCCACCTCGAGGAGGCCCTCGCCCGATGAAGCCGACGCCTCCCCGGACACCCCGCCCGAACGGCCCCGTCCCCATGCCGCCGGCGCGGTCCGCCGCAGAGGCGAGAGAAACGGCCGGGGAGACGGCTGAGGAAACGGCTGGCCAGGCGGCCCGGACAACGGCCGCGAAAACGTCCGGGAAGACGACTCAGGAGACGGGTGGGCGGACGGCCCGGACGACGGCCGGAGAGACAGCTGAGGAAACGGCTGGCCAGTCGGCCCGGACAACGGCCGCGAAAACGTCCGGGAAGACGACTCAGGAGACGGGTGGGCGGACGGCCCGGACGACGGCTGGGCGGACGGCCGGAAAGACGCCTCAGGAGACGGCTGGGCGGACGACCCGGACAACGGCCGGGGCGACGTCCGGCACGACGGACGAGGGCGCGGCCGGGAAGTCGGCTGACGCGGCAGCCGGGGAGACCGCCAGGAAGACGGCCCGGACGGCAGTCGGCGCGGCAGCCGGGGGCGCGGCCGGAGAGGTGCCCCCGGGGGGCACCGGGACCACCGGGACCACCGGGACCACCGGGACCACCGGAAACCCCAGGTCCACCGCGATCCCCGGAATCTCCAGGACCACCTGCACCACCGCAACCGCAACCCCCGCAACCGCAACCCCCGCAACCCCCGCAACCCCCGCAACCCCCGCAACCCCCGCAACCCCCGCAACCCCCGCAACCCCCGCAACCCCCGCAACCCCCGCAACCCCCGCAACCCCCGCAACGACAGGGATTACCGCGCCCTTCCGCGAACTCCCCTCTCCCTCACGTAGATTCCTCGCCAAGGCCGCTCTCGTCACCGCCGTGCTCTCCGTTGCCGGGTCCCTGCTCGGGCTGGTGCGGGACCAGGCGTTGGCCCGGCTGTTCGGGGCGGGCAGCGACACCGACGCCTTCCTCGTCGCGTGGACCGTGCCCGAGTTCGCGACCACGCTGCTCATCGAGGACGGACTGGCGTTCGCCCTGATCCCCGCCTTCAGCATGGCGCTGGCCCGCCGCTCCCAGGGCGCCCCAGGCGACCCGGTCCGCGCGCTGGTCGCCGGCACGCTCCCCCGCCTGTCGCTGGCGTTCGTCGCGGTCGGCGCCCTGTTCATCGGCACGGCCCCGCAGCTGGTCGAGGCCCTGGCGCCGGGCCTGCCCGACCCCGCGCTCGCCGTCGACTGCACCCGCCTCACCGCGACCTGTGTGGTCAGCTTCGGGCTCGCCGGGTACTGCAGCGCGGCCCTGCGGGCGCACCGGCGGTACGTGGCGCCCGCGGCGATCTACGTGGCCTACAACGTCGGCATCATCACCGGGATGTTCGCGCTCGGCGGGCATTGGGGGGTGCGGTCGGCGGCGGCCGGGGTCGCGGTGGGCGGGCTGCTGATGGTCGCCATCCAACTGCCCTCCTTGTTCGGCCAGTTGAGGAAGCGGAACAGGGGCGGGGCGGTGACCGCCGGACAGGAGGAACCGCGGCCCCTCGACACCGCGCTCCTCGCGACCGTGCTCCTGTTCGCCCTGTGCCGGCAGTCCCAGGTCCTCGTCGAGCGCTTCCTCGCCTCGCACCTGCCCGCCGGGGCGATCTCACACCTCAACTACGCGCAGAAGGTCGCGCAGATGCCGATGATCCTGTCGGTGATGGTGTGCACGGTCACCTTCCCGGTGGTCGCGCGGGCGCTGGCCGAGGGGGACACCGAGCGGGTCCGCGGCCGGGTGGAGCGTGATCTGTCGCTGGCCGCGTGCATCGTGCTGCTGGGCACGGCCGGCGTGGTGGCCTGCGCGCCGCAGATCGTCGAGGTGCTCTTCCAGCGGGGCGCGTTCACCGCGCGGGACACGGCGGCGACGGCCGGCGTGATGCGCGTGTACGCGCTCGGACTGCTCGGCCAGACCCTGGTGGGCGTCCTGGTCCGCTCCTACTTCTCGGCGGGGCGCGGCTCCTGGTACCCGGTCGGCGCGATGGCCGCCGGGATCACCGTGACCTCCTGGATCGGCGCGATGAGCATCCGCGCCTGGGGCGTGTACGGGATCGCCGCCGCCAACGCGACCGGCATCACCGTCACCGCCCTGGTGCTGCTGGCCGGGATGGGCCCGCGCAGTGTCCCGGTCGACGTCCGGGGCGTGCTGCGCGAGCTGAGCCGGCCGGTGCGGGCGGCCCTGGTGGCGACCCTGGCCGGGGCCTTCGCCGCCGCGCAGTTCACCGGCCCCGTGACCGGCCTCGCCGTCGGCGGGCTCACCGTGACCGCCGTCTTCCTGCTGCTCGGCCGTGCCCTGGGCGCCCAGGGCATCGTCTCCGCCCTCAATTCCGTACGTTCCGCGACCCGAAGGCTCTCCCATGGCCGCTTCTGACACCAGCAGACGCACTCCCGTCCCGTGGGTGGCGATGTACCACTCCGTCGACGACTGCCCCGAGGACCCCTACCACATCACGGTCACCCCCGAACGGCTGGAGAAGCAGCTGATGTGGCTGCGCCGGCGCGGACTGCGCGGCGTCTCCATGGGCCGGCTCCTCGCCGCCCGCGCCGAGGGCAAGGGCCGCAACCTCGTCGGTCTCACCTTCGACGACGGTTACGCCGACTTCCTCACCGACGCCCTGCCCGTCCTGCGCCGCCACCGCTGCAACGCCACCCTCTTCGTGCTGCCCGGCCGGCTCGGCGGCGACAACGCCTGGGACCCGCTGGGCCCGCGCAAGCCGCTGCTGACCGCCGACGGCATCTGCCGCGCGGCCTACGAGGGCGTCGAGATCGGCTCGCACGGCCTCACCCACGTCGACCTCACCCAGGCCGACGACCTCACCCTCAAGGCGGAGACCGTCGAGAGCCGCGCCGCGCTGACCGCGCTGCTCGGCACCGAGGTCCACGGCTTCTGCTACCCGTACGGAACGATCGACCGGCGCGCCATGGACGCCGTCCGCGAGGCCGGTTACGCCTACGCCTGCGCGATCGACCCCGGCGAGCTGAACGGCCTGCACGCCCTCCCCCGCGTGCACATCGGGGAGAACGACAACGCTCTCCGGCTGCTGCTGAAGTACCGGCTGCACCGGTTGCGCCGGCGTCCCGTCGAGGGGCTGCGGTGAAGGCACTGCACATCATCACGGGGCTGGGCGTCGGCGGCGCCGAGCAGCAACTGCGTTTGCTGCTACGTCACTTGCCGGTCGACTGCGAGGTGGTGACGCTGACGAATCCGGGGTCGGTGGCGAACGGGCTGACCGCCGACGGGGTGCGGGTCGTGCACCTCGGCATGGCCGGCAACCGCGACCTGGCCGCGCTGCCCCGGCTGGTCCGGCTCATCCGCTCCGGCAGCTACGACCTCGTCCACACCCACCTCTACCGGGCCTGCGTCTACGGCCGGCTGGCCGCCCGCCTCGCCGGGGTGCGCGCGGTCGTCGCCACCGAGCACTCCCTGGGCGAATCGCAGCTGGAGGGGCGGAGGCTGACCTCCGGGGTGCGGGCGCTCTACCTCGCCAGCGAGCGGCTGGGCCGCACCACGGTCGCCGTCTCCCCCACGGTCGCCGACCGGCTGCGCAGCTGGGGCGTCCCGGCCCCCCGGATCGAGGTCGTCCCCAACGGCATCGACCTGGCCCGCTTCCGCTTCGACCCCGGGGCCCGCCACCGCACCCGCCGGCGCCTCGGCCTGCCCGACGAGGCGTTCGTCGTCGGCGGCATCGGACGCCTCACGGCCGGCAAACGCTTCGACGTCCTGATCCACGCCCTTGCCCACCTCCCCGCCGACCACTGGCTGTTGCTGGTCGGCGGCGGCCCCGAGGAGAACGTGCTGCGGCGCACCGCCCACGAGGCGGGGGTCGCCGACCGCGTCCTGTTCACCGGCGAACGCCCCTACGTCCCGGACGGCACCCCCGGCCCCGACCTGCCCTCCCTCACCTGTGCCATGGACGTGTTCGTCTCCCCCTCCCCCGAGGAGACCTTCGGTCTGGCGGTCGTGGAGGCGCTGGCCTGCGGGCTGCCCGTGCTCTACGCCTCCTGCCCGGCGATCGAGCACCTGCCCTCCCGGGCGACGGCGGGCGCCCGCCGGGTGAGCGGCGGCATCGCGGCGTTCGTCCGCGCGCTGACCGGGGCACACGCGCAGGCCACCGGCCCGCGCACCGCGCCCGAGGCCGCCCGTCACTACGACATCACCCGCAGCGCCGCCCAGCTCATGGACGTGTACGCGGCCACCGTTTCCGGACCGCCCTTGCTCTCCCCCGCTTCTCCGACACCTCAGGGAGTCAGTTCCCCATGACCGAGACCCCCCGCCGTCCTGCCGTCCTGCGCCGCGCGCTCCCGCCCTGGTCCCTGCTCGCGGCGGGCGTCGTCGCCGGCGGCCTGCTCGGCGGCGTGTACGGGGCCGTCAAGCCGCCCGTGTACACGGCCACCGCCTATGTCGTCGCCGTCCCCACCGAGAAGTCCGACCCCGCGTCCGCGCTCGGCTTCGCGCAGGCCTACGGCCGGGTCGCCACCCAGCTCGCGGTGCTCGGGGACGCGCAGGTCTGGGCGGGCGTGCCGGTGAAGACGCTCCAGCAGAGCGTGCAGACGGCGACCTCGCCGGACGCCCCGATGGTCTCGATCACGGCGACCTCCTCGCGCGCCGACCTGGCCGTCGACATGGCCAACGCGGTCTCCCGCTCGCTGACCCAGCACGCGAAGAGCTCCCAGGCCACCACCAACGTCGAACTCGAGCAGTTCGCCCGCGCGGTCCGGCCGTCCGGCCCGTCCTCGCCGTCGCCGGTGGTGACCGGTCTGGTGGGGGCGAGCGCGGGCGGGCTGCTCGGCGCCCTGGTGCTGCTGGTGCGGCCGAAGCGGGACCGGGAGGAGGAGGCCGCGCGCCCCGCCGCCGTCCCCGGCCCGGCCCTCGCCGCCGACGCGCACGGAGCGCTGTGAAGCCGACGTTCACCACCGAAGTCGTCACCGGCGAACAGGCCTTCGCCGCCCTCGCCCCCGCATGGGGCCGCCTGTACCGCAAGTGCGCGACGGCCACCCCGTTCCAGAGCCACGCCTGGCTGCACTCGTGGTGGCTGTCGTACGGCAGGCGCGGCCGACTGCGCCTGCTGCTGGTCCGCGACGGCGGTGAACTCGTCGCCGCCGCCCCGCTGACGGCCGTCCGCCGGCCGCTGCCGGCGCTCGTGCCGCTCGGCGGGGCGATCTCCGACTACGGGGACGTCCTGGTCGACGACGAACACGGTGAGCGGGCCGTCGCCGCGCTCACCGAGGGCCTCGCGGCGGCCGCCCGCACCGCGCTGATCGACTTCCGCGAGGTGCGCCCGGGCGGCGCGGTCGAGCAGGTCTACGAACGCTGGCACGGTCCGCGGCGCCGGGTGAGCGACTCGGTGTGCCTGGAACTGCCGGCCGTCCCCATGGACGAACTGGTGGCCCGGCTGCCGTCGGCGAAGGCCCAGCGGGTGCGCGCCAAACTGCGCAAACTGACCGCGCTGGGCGTGGAACGCGAGGTCGTCCGCCCCGAGTACGTGGACTCCGCGCTGCGACGGCTCCTCGACCTGCACCGGTTGCAGTGGCAGGGCCGGCAGGTGACCGGCGAGCACCTGCGCGACCGCTTCTGCGAGCACCTGGTGCGCTCGGTCGGGCCGATGGTCCGCTCCGGGGACGCGGTGGTCACCGAGTTCCGGCTGGACGACGACGTCGTGGCCGTCGATCTGACGCTGCTGTCGCGCCGACTGGCCGGGGGCTACCTCTACGGCGCCCATCCACGGCTGCGGGAACGCAAGGCGGACGTGGCGGTGATGCTGCTCGACGCGTGCGCCGAGCACACCCGGGGCGGCGGGCGCGCCGCGCTGAGCCTGCTGCGCGGCAACGAGCCGTACAAACACCACTGGCGGCCCGAACCCGTCGTCAACCAGCGGCTGCTGCTGGCCCGTCGGCGTACCGCGCCGCTGCTGTCGGCGGTCGCCTGCGACGTGGCCGCGCGGCGGCGGGGCAAGGAGCTGCTGCTCCGGCTGGAACAGCGGAGGGAGCGTGACGGTGGCGGCAGGTCCTGACGCGGGCCCGCCGCCACCACGCCGCGGTTCACCCGTTGCTCGACCACCAGTCCAGGCGGAGGCAGGGCTTGCCGCCGAGCCAGTGCTCGACCCAGTCGCCGAAGTCCATCGGTGTGCAGTTCACCGGGGGTTCGGGAGCGGGGTCGGTGACGGGCTCCACGGAGGGCACCGGAGTCGTCGGTGTCGTACTCGACTCGTCGGTGCGGCCGGACAGCAACTCGCGGTAGACCACGGACGCCTGCGGGTTCTGCCGGCACTGCCAGACGCCGTGCGGGCAGTAGTCGGTCAGCGTGTTGTACAGCGGTTGGTGCTCGTCCATCCAGGCGAGCATGCGCCGCATGTATTCGGCGTTGTCACCGTTGCGGAAGAGTCCCCATTCGGGATACGAAATGGGCTTGCCGTGGGATCTGGCGAAATCCACGTGTTCCTGGAGCCCGTAGGGTTCTTTCACCTGCTCGTCGAAGGACAGCCCGGTCGGCTGGTCGTAGGAGTCCATTCCGACGATGTCGACGGTGTCGTCCCCCGGGTAGCACTGGGTCCAGGGAACGGCGTCCTTGCCGCGGGTCGGCGTGAAGTCGAACCTGAATTTCTGGCCCGGCACGGAACGCATCGTGGAGACGATCCTGTTCCAGTACTTCTTCCAGCTCTCCGGGTCCGGCCCGCAGCGATGGGTGTACGTGGTGCCGTTCATCTCCCAGCCGAGCACGATCACCGTGTCCGGCACCCTCAGCGCGACCAGCCGTTCGGCGAGTGCCCTGAAGTGGTGATCGAACTCCCCGGCCGCACCCTGCCGCAGCAGCCCGCGCACCTCGTCGTCGGACACGCCCTCCTCGTTGCGCTCCATCATGGGCACGTTGAGGACGAGCATCCGGTCGTCCTTCTCCCGCCGCCAGTCCGCCCACACGTCGAGGAAGCCGGGCGGGCCCTCGATGTTGCTCCATCGGTCGCCCGGCAGGTAGGTGTGGCCTACGCGCAGCTCGGCGCCGCCCAGCCAGGCGCTGAGCTCGGCGATCCGGGCCACGCCCTGGGCGCCGTAGTCGAGGTAGGCGCCGAAGGCGGGGGCGACCTTCGCGGGCAGGGTGGACGCGGTGACGGCGGGGACCGGGGTGAGGGTCTCCGCCGCGGTCACCGGGGCCGTCGGCGTCACCGGGGTGACCGGTGCCGCCGGTGTCGCACTCGGCGCGGGGACGACCGGGACGGTCGGGGTGGGAGCGAGAGGATCGGCGACCCGCACCACCCCCGCGCCCGCGGCGAATCCAGGTCCGGACGCCAGGGCGGCCGAGGCCGCGACCGCCGCCGCGACAACGGCCATCCGTCGGGGCCGCGCGCGTCGCTGCTGTGGGGCCATGCCTGCTCCTTTCTCCACTCTCGCGTAACGCGCACTGCTCGCGCATTACTGACACTCAGCCATATGAAAGCCACAGGAAAAGGAATCACGCCACCGGCGTTACGGCTTTCGAGTGCCTCGATCGCCCATCTCGGTGAAATGAAGCGAAGGACCCGGAAAATCATGCCCGAGTCGCTGCTCGACACCCGCGTCCCCGCCGTTCTCCTGCGGATCGACCGGAATCCCTTTCACCACGGAACGCTGGGTGCCGTGCGCTCGCTCGGCAGAGCCGGAATCGACGTGCACGTGGTCGCAGACTCCGCGGGAAGCCCCGTACGCAAATCCCGTTTCGTCCGCCAGTTGTATCCCCCGCCGCCCCCCGGCGCCGCCCCCGCCGACATCGCCGCCGTCCTGATGCGGGTGGCCGCCCGCGTCGAACGGCCCGCCGTGCTGATCCCCATGGACGACGCGGGCGCGGTCGCGGTGGGCCGGCTGCGCGAGGAGCTGGCGCCCGCCTACCTGCTGCCGCAGCAGCCCGGCGCCGTGCCCGAACGGGTCGCCGACAAGGCGGAGCTGGCCGATCTGTGCGCGGCGGCGGACGTACCGCACCCGCTCACGGTCGTCCCCGACAGCGCGGCGCAGGCCGCCTCCGCCGCCTGGCGGCTCGGCCTGCCGGTGGTGGCCAAGTGGAGCCGCCCCTGGTTGCTGCCCGCCGGCTCGGGGCTGCGCAGCACGGTCGTGGTGCGCTCCACACAGGAGGCGCGCGAGCTGTACCTGCGCACCGAGGAGGCAGGCAGTCGGCTGCTGCTGCAGGCCTTCCTGCCGCCGGGGCCGGACCGCGACTGGTTCTTCCACGGGTACGCCGACCGCTCCGGCGCTGTCGGCGGCGGCGGTCCGGGTCGCAAGCTGTGCGCCTGGCCGCGCGGCGCGGGGCTCACGGCGGTCGGCGAGTGGACGGAGAACCCGCGGGTGAAGACGCTGGCCGAGCGGCTCACCGGCGGACTCGGCTACCGGGGCATCTTCGACCTCGACTTCCGCCGCTGCGGCCTGACGGGCGACTACCACCTGCTCGACTTCAACCCGCGCCCCGGCGCCCAGTTCCGGCTCTTCGCCGACGGCGCCGGACTGGACGTCGTCCGCGCCCAGCACCTGGATCTGACGCACCGTCCGCTGCCCACCGGGGTGCCGCTGCCCGGGCGGGCGTTCGTGGTGGAGAACTACGCGCCGCTGGCTGCGCTGCGGCCGGCGCACGCCGGCCGCGAGCTGGCCTGGCACGCGGGCGACGACAGCGCTCCCGGCCGGGCGATGTGGGGCCTGTGGGGCGCCCATGTCGCGCGCCGGCTGCTCGACCGGGTGCGTCGGCTCGGCCCGGTGCGCGCGGCCGACGTCCGGCCCCGCGTGATCCGCCAGGCGCCCCCTCCCCCGGTGAGCCTGACCGGCCTGACCGGCATGCCCGGCGTGCCCGGACCGGCCGAACCGACCGAACCGGCCGACGACAAGAAAGCGAGCAGTTGCTGATGTACGACCTGCTGGTGGTGGGCGCGGGCCCGTACGGCCTGTCCATCGCGTCCCACGCCTCGGCCGCCGGACTGAGCCTGCGCGTCTTCGGCCGACCGATGGCCTCCTGGCGCGACAACATGCCGGGCGGGATGTTCCTCAAGTCCGAACCGTGGGCCTCCAACCTCTCCGACCCCGCGGCCCGCTGGCGGCTCGACGTCTACTGCGAGACCCAGAGCGTGACGGCCCGGCACGGGGAGCCGATCCCGGTCGAGATGTTCGCCGAGTACGGCCTCTGGTTCGCCCGCAACGCCGTCCCGGAGGTGGACGAGCGCACGGTCACCCGGATCGCGGCCCGGCCGGGCGGCTTCGAGGCGGCCACCGAGGACGGCGAGAGCGTCCAGGCCCGGACCGTCGCCCTCGCCGTCGGCGTGATGCCGTTCGTCGAGATCCCGGCCGCCTTTCGCGGACTCTCCCCCGACCTGGTCACGCACAGCAGCCACCACGGCGACCTCGACGGCTTCCGCGGCCGGGACGTCACCGTGATCGGCGGCGGCCAGGCGGCCCTGGAGACGGCGGCACTGCTCGCCGAACAGGACACCCGGGTCAGGGTGCTGGCCCGCGCCGACCGGCTGTGCTGGAACGACGTGCCGCCGCCCTGGGAGCGCCCGTGGTGGCAGTCGGCCCGCTCCCCGCACAGCGGTCTGGGCCCCGGGTGGCGCAACTGGTTCTACGCCGAGCGCCCCGGCCTCTACCGGCGGCTCCCGGAGCCGACCCGGGCGCGCATCGCGGCGACGGCGCTCGGACCGGCCGGCGCGTGGTGGGTGCGGGACCGGGTGGAGGGCTCCGTGGAGGTCCGCCTCGACCACGAGGTGACGGCGGCCCGCGCGGTGCCGGGCGGGGTGCGGCTGGAGGCGACGGGAGCGGACTCCTTCGAGACCGAGCACGTGATCGCGGCCACCGGCTTCAAGGCGACCCGTGACCGGCTGGGACTGCTCTCCGGCGAACTGCGCGGTGCGCTGGCCACGGTGGCCGACGGTTCCCCCGAGGTGGGCCGGGACTTCGAGTCGTCCCACCCCGGCCTGTTCATGGCCGGCCTGGTGACGGCGGCGGGCTTCGGCCCGGCGATGCGCTTCGTCCACGGCGCGACCTTCACGGCCGGGAACCTCGTCCGGGGCGTACGGCGCCGACTGTGCACGGGCCTGCCCGGCGGGCCGATCCCGGCGCCGGGGCGGTACGGGACGGCGCAGACGGAGACCATACGGGGCTGAGCGAGCTGGGGCGAGGGTGCCGGACGCGAGAGCGTCCGGCACCCGACGCGTTCACCGACGGGACGCTGACCTGCCTCGCCGGTACAGGACGGCGCCACCCGCGATGAGCACCGCGCTGACACCGGAGGCGGCCAGCAGAGCCGCGCTGTCACTGCCGGTGTGCGGCAACTGCGGCGGCGGGGTGTGCCCACCACCGCTCGGGGGCGGAGTACTGCTGTCGCCGTACGGAGGCGGAGACGTGTGACCACCGCTGGGCGGAGTGCTTCCCTCACCGTACGGAGGCGGAGACGTGTGACCACCGCTGGGCGGAGTACTCCCCTCACCGTACGGAGGCGGAGACGTGTGACCACCGCTGGGCGGCGGCGTGGTGTGGCCGCCACCGCCGCATTTGTCGCCGTAGCCTCCGCAGTCGTCCCCGTAACCCGGACCATCGTCACGCGGGCCGTCGTCCCCGTAACCCGGATCCTTGTCACGCGGACCATCGTCACGCGGGCTGTCGGCCCCCGGACCATCGTCCCCGTAACCCGGATCCTCGTCACGCGGGCCGTCGTCCCCGTAACCCGGGTCCTCGTCACGCGGACCGTCATCCCCGTAACCCGGATCCTCGTCACGCGGACCATCGTCACGCGGGCTGTCGGCCCCCGGACCGTCGTCCCCGTAACCCGGATCCTCGTCACGCGGGCCGTCGTCCCCGTAACCCGGGTCCTCGTCACGCGGGCCGTCGTCCCCGTAACCCGGATCCTCGTCACGCGGGCTGTCGGCCCCCGGACCGTCGTCGCCGTAACCCGGGCCCTCGTCACGCGCGCTATCGTCACGCGGACTGTCGGCCCCCGGATCCTCGTCACGCGGGCTGTCGGCCCCCGGACCGTCGTCCCCGTAACCCGGGCCCTCGTCACGCGGACCATTGTCCCCGTGCCCCGGACCATCGTCACGCGCGTCGTCGGCCCCGTAACCCGGGCCCTCGTCACGCGGACCGTCGTCCCCGTACGGCGTTCCGTACGAGTGGCTCTCGTGCGCACCCAAGTGGTTGGCACAGGAGTTGCCGAAGTCGGGGTTGAGCGCGGCGGCGACGTCGACCGAGTTGCCGCAGACGTTCACCGGGATGGTCACCGGGACCTGGACGTCGTTGCCCGACGCCACTCCGGGCGAGCCCTTGGCGGTGCCTACGGCGTGCGAGTCGGCGAGGGCGGAGCTGCCGCACAGGGACAGAATGCTGGTCGCGGCGGCAGCCGCGACCATTGCCCTACTCAGAGTCTGTCGCAATCTCGTTGTCCTCCTGCGTGAAGAACTGGGAAAGCCGGCCTTGGAAAGAGAACACACAGCACGTTGTCCAAGGCCGACCTCGACCCAGCCGAACGGCTAGAGCGGCACGTCGTCAGTTGTTGACGCAGACGGCGCCAATACTCGGGACCGGCAACCCGAGGAGGCCGGGAAAGCTGTTTCCGCACACGTTGATCTGATGATGGGTCGGCACCTGGATCAGGTTGCCGGAGAGGAAACCCGAGGAGCCGATGGCAGCACCATTGGCTTCGGCGTCGGCGAAGGCCGGGGAGGCTCCTCCGAGGGCCAGGACGAGACCCGCGACGACAGCGGCGGTCTTCTTCATGTCTTTCCCTTCTCTGCGGTCATGCCTTGATGACGGTCGAAAGAACCGAGCGAGCACAACCGGACGGCTCGCACCATGACCTGCAGGCTACGAACGAGAGATAGACGGCGAGAGAAGCCAATGAACCAGCGGGGTCGGACAATTCACTCGAACGCCTTGGAATTTAATCACACCGCAGCCCACTGGAGAGCAGACGCTTCACCCGAACAGGATATGAAAGAGCGTCAGGAAAAAGCCGCCACAAATCCCATGCGCAGGGACGGAACCGCCCGCCGGCCTGCGCCCGCGGACGTCAGCCGTTGGCCGCGCCGTTGCCCGAGAGGGCCGAGATGTCGTCCAGGATGTGTGACAGCGGCTCGTCGCCCTTGGCCTGGGTGGAGTTCTCGACGCACTGCTGGGTCTGCGGGGCCGACAGGATCGGGACGTCCTGCAGGGAGACCGCGTTGTCACCCACCAGCGAAGCGGTGTTGAGCGTGGTCGGCAGGCCGACGCAGGGCTTGTTCAGCGAACCCTGGACCAGCCCGAGCTGGGGGCTCATGTCGCCCTTGGTCACCGAGTTGCCGAACTTCTGCGAAGCGCCGTTGCCGCTGGCGGAAGTGGTGCCGCCGTCGTCACCGATGGCGAGGGCCTGCGGGGCGCACACAGCCGCGAGACCGGCGACCGAGGCGGCGACAGCCGCCGCGGTCATTGCCTTCTTCAGCATTTCGCTCTTCCTTTCCCTGTCCTGGCTCCGCGCCAGGACCACGTCTCCCCCGGCCCAACCCGTTGCGCCGGGATTGGTTGCGGCGCTTCACCCGATCGGTTCGCCGGGCCGCCCGCCCCAATGGGCCATCGGAGTGAAGGGGAGCAACCAAACAGCACAGGGGCAGTTGGTCAGAACGCTCCGGTGGACGGGGTTTTCCAGAAAGGGAATTTCAAGTGATCAAGAAGGTACTGGCCACTGCCGCGGTCGCCGTTTCCATCGTCGGCGCCTCCGCCGCCGCAGCTGCGCCGGCGCTCGCCATCGGCAACGACGGCGGCACCACTTCCGCCAGCGGCAACGGCGCTTCGCAGGAGTTCGGCAACTCCGCCACGTTCGGCAACATGAGCCCCCAGATGGCGCTCATCCAGGGCTCCCTCAACAAGCCCTGCCTCGGCCTGCCGACCAAGAGCAACCTCGCTACGCTGACCGGTGCTTCGCCGATCTCCCTGCAGGACGTCCCGATCCTGTCGGCCCCGCAGACCCAGCAGTGCGTCGAGAACTCCACCCAGGCCAAGGGCGACGAGCCGCTGTCGCACATCCTGGACGACATCGCGCTGCTCGCCGGCAACGGTGCGGCCAACAACTGACCCCAAGCGCTGAACGGGGTCTTTTCTTCCGGCCCCCGGGGTGTTTTCTCCGCCCGGACAGCGGGCCGCCGAATCATCGGCGGCCCGCTGTTCTAGCGTGCGGCGCGTGACAACGAAGAAAGGCCTTTGGCCACGCCGTCTGATGATTCCAGGAATTGTTCTGGCCACGACCGGCGCGCTGCTCGGCAGTTCCGCACTCCCCGGCCGGGAACACGCTCCGCGCGCGATGAACATCCTGCTGATGGGCACCGACGAACGGGGCACCATCAGCGCCGCCGAGAAGCACGATTTCCACGCCGGTGGCCAGCCCTGCGGCTGCACGGACGTGTTGATGCTGATCCATCTCTCCGACCGCCGGGACCGCGTCAGCGTGATCGGCATGCCCCGCGACTCCTACGCGGAGATCCCGCCGTACCGCGACGAGGCGAGCGGCGAGGAACGCCCCCAGCACCCGGCGAAAATCAACGCGGCCTACCAGGAGGGCGGTCCGGAACTCGCGATCCGAACCGTGGAGTCGATGACCGGGGTGAGCGTCGACCGGTTCGTCCAGGTGGATTTCCGGCGCTTCATGGACACCGTGGACGAGGTCGGCGGCGTCGAGGTGTGTACGCCGCGGCGGCTGACGGACTCCGCTACCAAGCTCGACCTCAAGCCCGGCAAGCACCGGCTCGGCGGCGGGCAGGCGCTGCAGTACGTCCGCTCACGGCACGTCGACTCCAGCGCCGACCTCGGCCGGATCCAGCGTCAACAGCGGTTCCTCGTCCAGGCATTGCGCGGTCTTCAGGTGCGCAAGCTGCTCACCGACCCGGTGCGCACGGTGCACATGGTGCGCACACTGCTCGGGTCGGGCCCTCAGGGCATCCCGGTCGGCGAGCTCGCGGAGCTGGCGGCCGCGCTGCACAGGATGCCGGCCTCGGCGACGGAGTTCGCCACCGTGCCGACCGCCGGGTTCACCCCGCCCGGCCTGGGGATCGGCGCGGCGCTGGTCTGGGACCGGGAGAAGGCGGACGCGCTCTTCGCGAAGGTGCGCGAGGACCGGCCGCTGGTCGCAAAGGGTGCGCAGCCGAGGCCGGAGGACCCGCCGACCGTCCTCGGCAGCACGGTGCCGGTGCGTGGCAGCGCGTACGCGTGCACGTGAGGGGCGCGCGGTCGTCGCACGCGATGCGCTACGCCGATCGGGGCAGAGCACGCAACCCCGGTCGGGGGCGGCGCGTTGGTGATCTCGCAACTCCTCCCCCGGAGTCCGCCTTTTTTCGAAGGGAACGAACATGAAGAAGCTGTGGGCATCCGCGGCTGTCGCCGCCTCGGTCGCCGGTCTCGCGGCTGTGTGCGCCCCGCAGGCCCTCGCCATCGGTGACGACGGCGGCACCACTTCCGCCAGCGGCAACGGCGCTTCGCAGAAGTTCGGCAACTCGGTGACCAAGGGCGACATGAGCCCCCAGCTCGGGCTGGTCCAGGGTTCGCTGAACAAGCCCTGCGTCGGCCTGCCGACCACGCTCAACACCGCTTCGCTGGTGGGTGACAACGCGGTCTCCCTGCAGGACGTCCCGATCCTGTCGGCCCCGCAGACCCAGCAGTGCGTCGAGAACTCCACCCAGGCCAAGGGCGACGAGCCGCTGTCGCACATCCTGGACGACATCTCGGCCCTCTCGGGCAACGGCGCGGCCAACGGCTGAGCCTCACCTCCGCGACACGGCGGGCCACCGGGTTACCGGTGGCCCGCCGTGTGGCATGTGCGGCGGCGGACGGCCTCGTTCCCGGCAGGACGCTCACATCCCGGGACCGGCCCGGGACCGGCCTACGACACCACGTCCTTGCGGGCGAATCCCCTGAAGGCCAGGGCGAACAGGACCAGGGCGTAGGTCACGGAGACGGCGGTGCCCTGGATCATGCCGGACCACTCGGGGGTGGGCTGGACGGCGTCCGCCCAGGCGAACTGCCAGTGCGCGGGCAGGAAGTGGCGCCAGTCGCCGAGGGCCGTGACGGCGTCCAGGACGTTGCCGACGATGGTCAGGCCGACCGCGCCGCCGACCGCGCCGAGCGGGGCGTCGGTCTTCGTCGACAGCCAGAACGCCAGCCCGGCGGTGACCAGTTGGGAGACGAAGACGTACGCGACGACGATCACGAGCCGCTGGGCCGCCGTGCCCGAGTCGAGCGCGCCGCCCGTGGGGAGCTCCAGCGGTCCCCAGCCGTAGGCCGCCGTGCCGACGGCGAGGGCGACGACCGGCAGCAGGACCATCGCGGCCAGGCTGAGGCCGAGGCCGACGACGAGCTTGGACCACAGCAGGCGGGCCCGGGGCACGGGCGCGGCGAGCAGGTAGCGCAGGGAGGACCAGCCGGCCTCCGAGGCGACCGTGTCCCCGCAGAACAGGGCGACGGGGATGACGAGCAGGAAGCCCGCCGACACGAACAGGTTGACCGCGGCGAAATTGGCGCCGGACGCGGTCGCCGTGTCCATCAGGGTCACCTGGTTGTTGCGGCCGCCGGGCTCGCCGCCGATCGCGAAGGCGATGAGCAGGACGAACGGCAGAACGGCGAGGATGCCGCCCATGACCAGCGTGCGGCGGCGCTTGAGCTGGCGGACCAGTTCGACGCGCAGCGGCAGCGTGCGGCCTGCCTGGTAGCCGGAGGCGACCTCGGTGAGCGTGCTCATGCGGAACCTCCGATCAGGGTGAGGAAGGCGTCCTCCAGGCGGCGGTGCGGGCCGACCGAGGTCACGGGCACGTCGAGCCGGACGAGTTCGGCGACCAGGCGCTGGGCGGTGCCGTCATCGTCCAGGCGGACCAGCAGGCCCTCGTCGGCGGGGACCGCGGAGGCCACGCCCGGCAGGGCGGCGATCTTCTCCACGACCGGCTCCTCCACGGGGGTGGCGGTGCCGACGAGGAGGGTGTCGCCGGAGCCGACGATCTCGGCGACCGGGCCGGCCTGGACCAGCTTCCCGCGGTCCATGACCACGAGGTGCGTGCAGGTCTGCTCGACCTCGGACAGGAGATGGCTGGAGACGATCACCGTGCGGCCGGCGGCCGCGTAGCGGATCATCACCTCGCGCATCTCGCGGATCTGCGGCGGGTCGAGGCCGTTGGTCGGTTCGTCGAGGATGAGCAGGTCCGGGAGGCCGAGCATGGCCTGGGCGATGGCCAGGCGCTGGCGCATGCCCTGGGAGTAGGTGCGCACGGCGCGGGCGAGGGCGTCGCCGAGGCCGGCGATCTCCAGCGCCTCCGCCAGGTGGGCGTCCTCGGCCGGGCGGCCGGTGGCCTGCCAGTACAGCTCCAGGTTCTCCCGGCCGGTCAGGTGCGGGAGGAAGCCGGCGCCCTCGACGAAGGAGCCGACGCGGGAGAGGACGGGGGCGCCCGGGCGGATGGCGTGGCCGAAGACGCGGATCTCGCCGCCGTCGGGCTTGATCAGGCCCATCAGCATGCGCAGCGTCGTCGTCTTGCCCGCGCCGTTCGGGCCGAGGAGGCCGAGGACCTGACCCTTCTCGACGCGGAAGGAGAGGTCGCGGACGCTGTAGCGGTCGCCGCCCGCGTACTTCTTGCTCAGGTCGGTGATCTGGAGCGGGACCTCGGCGAGTGCCGGGTCGGGGGCGGGCGTGGCGGTGCGGCGGCGGGCCGTCAGCAGCAGGGCCAGCGCTACGCCCGCGCCCGTGAGGGGCAGCCACCAGACCCAGGACGGCAGCGGGGCCGCCGCTGTCGTCACGGCCGGGGCGGTGGGGACCGACAGGCCGCCCTTCAGGGAGACGGTGTACGTCGCCGGGGCCGCCGGGGAGGCGTAGCCGAGGTCGGTGGAGGCGAGGACCAGGCGCAGGCGGTGGCCGTCGTCGACCTTGTGGTCGATCGCCGGGAGGGTGATCGTGACGTCCTTGCCGGCCTTGGCGCCCTCGACGCGGACGGGGGTGACGAGCTGGGAGGGCAGCACCTGCTGGGTGCCGTCGGCGCCGACGTCGTAGACCTTGGCGAAGAGGACGGCGGCGTCGCTCGTGGACTTCACGTGGACGGTGACCGTCGGGGAGCCGGTGACGCGCAGGTCGCCGGTGACCGGCGCGGAGTCGAAGGCGGCGTACTGGCCGGGGAAGTCGAGGGAGACGCCGACTCCGAGGGAGGAGAGCTGGGCGAGGCCGCCATCGCCGAGGCCGGGCAGGGCGGAGACGGCGGGCGGGCTCGCGCCGGCCGGGTTGGCGAACGACTGCTCCTCGCGGCGGCCGGTCAGCGGGAACGAGCGCTCGCCGCTCTCCAGGCCGGGGTAGCTGTCCGCGCTCGCGCCCCTGAGCTGGGCGGCGCCGTCGGTGGAATCGACTCCTCCGGTGCGGGTGACACGGAAGGCGGGGCCGGTGTCGGCGGACTTGTCGTCCTTCAGGTACCGGTCGAACCAGGCCCGCACCCGGGTCTGGACGCGGTCGCCCTCCAGGTCGCCGCCGTCGTGGCCGCCCGCGATCCAGTCGACGTCGACGGGCGCGCCGTTCGCGCGGATCGCCTTCTCGGCGGCGTCGGCCTGGGCGAGGGTGAAGAGGGAGTCGGTCTGTCCCTGGATGAGGAGGGTGGGGACCTTGATGCGGTCGGCGACGGCGGACGGCGAGCGTTCTTCGAGGAGCTCGCGGGCGGCGGCGTCGGGGGTACCGGACTCGGCGACGCGCTCGTACATGGCGGCCAGGGCGGGCTCGAAGTGGGCGGCGCCGCCACCGGTGTTGAAGAAGATGCCGGCCCACAGCTTCTTGAAGACACCGTCGGGGAACAGGGCGTCCGCGAGGTTCCAGTAGGTGATGGCGGGGGCGATGGCGTCGACGCGGTCGTCGTATCCTGCGGCGAGCAGGGAGATCGCGCCGCCGTAGGAGGCGCCTGCCACGCCGACGCGCGGGTCGCCGGTCTTGTCGAGCTGGACCTGGGGCTGCTTCGCCAGCCAGTCGATCAGCTTCGAGACGTCGGCGACCTCGCCCTTCGGGTCGTTCAGCCCGATCTTGCCGGTGGACTCGCCGAAGCCGCGCGCGGACCACGTCAGCACCGCGTATCCGTCGCGGGCGAGCTTCTCGGCCTGCTGCCGGACGTCGTCCTTGCTGCCGCCGAAGCCGTGTCCGAGGAGGACGGCGGGGCGGCGGCCGGTTCCGGCGGTGAAGTAGGAGGTGTCCAGCTTCACCCCGTCCACCGCCATGACCCGGTCGGTGTGGTGCACCGCGGGCGTGTCGTCGTCGGAGGCGACGGCCGTCCAGGTACCGGCACCGGCGAGTACGGCCACGGCGGCCGCGGCGGCGAGGAGCCGTCGCGGCCGCCGTGGTCCTCGCAGACCGGGCAGTCGAAGATCCATGCTTCAACGGTACGGGGTGAAACTGTCGGGGAGTTGTCGACCGGAGGCCGAACTCGCCGCCATCCCGGCGGCGTACGGGAGGGTGGCCGCGTACACCAGACGCGGTATGCCCGGGATGGCTCAGACCCGCGCGTCCTCCGGGAGGGACACCAGCCAGCGGGTGTCGGGGCGGGGGCGGAGGTACACGACCCAGTAGAGGGTGGCGGCGGCGGTGATGCCGCCGGTCCAGAGCAGGTAGCGCGTCTCCTGCCGGGTCAGGACGTAGCCGAGGACGGCGATCAGCACCACCGGCAGCACCGGCCAGAGCGGCATGCGCCAGGCGGGGGTGTGCCGGTGGTGGGCGCGACGGGAGAGCAGGGCGGCGACGGCGACGAGCAGGTACATGCCGGTCACGGAGACGCCGGTGACGCCGTACAGGGTGTCCAGGTTCACGAAGCAGAGCAGCGCGCCGGGGACGCCGACGGCGAGCGTGGCGACCCAGGGGGAGCCGAAGCGGCCGAGCTGGGAGAAGACCTGGTTGACCGGCGCGGGCCAGGCCTTGTCGCGGGCGGAGGCGAAGAGCACCCGCGAGTTCTGGATGACCATCACGATGCCGGCGTTGATGATCGCGAGCGCCACGCAGAGGCTGACGAAGGTGCCGACGGCCGAGTTGGACCAGGCGGTGACCATGGAGCCGATGTCGCCGCCGGTGAGCTGGGTGAGGTCGGAGGCGCCGAAGGTGATGGCGACGACCGGGACCAGGATGATCACCGAGGAGATGGCAAGCGTGGCGAGGACCGTGCGGGCGACGTTGCGGCGCGGGTTCTCCAGCTCCTCGGAGAGGTAGACGGCGGTCGAGAAGCCCTGGGTGACGAAGAGGGCGATGGCGAGGCCGGAGACGACCAGCATGGCGGTGACGGTGTCGGCGTGCCCGTCGGCCCCGGCGACCTGCATCGAGACGAGGCTGCCCGCGCCGCGGTGGCCGTGGGCGAAGCCCAGCACCGCGACGACGGCCGCCGCGATGACCTCCAGGACCAGGAAGACGCCGGTGATCCAGGCGTTGGCGCGCAGGTCGAGCAGGCCGGCGAGGGTGGCCAGCAGCATGACTCCGGCGCCCGCGAGGGAGGGGTCGAGGTGGACGACCGGGGCGAGGTAGTCGGCCGTGCCCATCGCGATGACCGGCGGGACGATCATGACGACGAGCAGGGAGAGGACGAAGACCAGCCAGCCCGCGAGGCGTCCGGCCAGCGTCGACACCATGGCGTACTCGCCGCCCGCGCTGGGGATGAGGGTGCCCAGCTCGGAGTAGCAGAACGCCACGGCGATGCAGAGGAGCGAGCCGATCGCGATCGTGAGTGCGGTCGCGGTGCCGAGCGTGCCGAACAGGTCCGGGACGACGACGAAGAGGGTGGAGGCGGGGGTCACGCAGGAGAGGGTGAGGAGGGTGCCGCCGACGACTCCGATGGAGCGCTTGAGCTTCTGGGGGCTGCCGGGCGCCTGAGGGAGGGCGGTCTCGACAGGGCGGAGCGTGTCGGTCATGCGGCGATTCCGATCGACTCGTGCGGCGAGGTGAGGGGCGGGAGCGCCATCGCCTCCGGCGGCTTTGGTCGTACGTCGTTCGTCCGCTCCCGGCGGCTGCATGGAATCCCGACGGAAACCGGTGCGTCAATAGGGGTTCACCTACGGAATTCGTTGAATAAAGCCGCTCCAGATCACGGATACGGCGCTTCCGGTCCGACTGCTCCGCTCCCTCGGGGCGTGCGGGAACCGCAGGGCGGGCGTCGAAAAAACATGGGGACGTTCGACATGCGGACATGTCAGTGTGTCTCGTTACAGTGCGGGGATCACAGACGATTCACAGGGTGGGGACGAATGAAGCCGGGACACAACGCTGCCTGGGCAGGGGCCGCGGTGGTGGCGCTCGTGGCGACCGCGGGGTGCGGTACGAAGGCGGCCGAGGGGGCGGCCAAGGCCGTGGACCGGAGCGAGGCGATCATGGCGGCGCTGACGCGGGCGACCGACCGGACCGACCGGGTCGGCTCGGCCCGGGTCAAGATGACCACCGATCTGGGCACCGGCACCCCGATCGCGATGGACGGCACGTACTCCTGGGGCGACGGGTACGCCTACGACGTCCAGATGGACACCAAGGCATCGCAGATGCAGACGTTGCAGGACGCCCCGACGATCCGCACGCTGCTCGTGGACGGCGCCTACTACTACGACGTCGACCCGCAGCCCTCCGGCCCGCTCGCGGGCAAGGAGTGGATGAAGATCGACGCCTCGGCCGTGCTCGGCGACAAGGGCGCCCAGGCCCTCAGCGGCAGCAGCGGCAGCCCGACGGCGTCCCTGAAGGGCCTCAAATACGCCAACGACGTCGACGACCTGGGCACGGAGACCGTCAACGGGAAGCACGCGACCCATTACCGAGCGACGATCGACCAGTCCCGCATGGGGAAGTTCAAGGACGCCCTCGGCGACAAGGGCGGCCTCCTCGGCTCGACGACCGGCGGCGTGGACTCGATCACCGTCGACGTCTGGGTCGGCGACGACGACCTGCCGGTGCGCATCCTGCAGGTGATGGGGGCCATGAAGGTCACCGTCGACTTCGAGAAGTTCGGCGCCACGGCCGAGGTGAAGGCCCCGCCGGCCGCGCAGACCGGCGACCTGACCGAGGCGATCAAGGAAGCCAACGGCCAGTAGACCCGCACGCGACGACGCCCCGCCCTCCCCTCACCGGGGACGACGGGGCGTCGTGCGAGCGCCGCCTCAGTGGTTGCGCGGGAAGCCCAGGTCGACGCCCGCCGGGGCGTCGGCCGGGTCGGGCCAGCGGGTGGTGACGACCTTGCCGCGGGTGTAGAAGTGGGTGCCGTCGTTGCCGTAGATGTGGTGGTCGCCGAAGAGCGAGTCCTTCCAGCCACCGAAGCTGTGGTAGCCGACGGGGACCGGGATCGGGACGTTCACGCCGACCATGCCGGCCTCGATCTCCAGCTGGAAGCGGCGGGCCGCGCCGCCGTCCCGGGTGAAGATCGCGGTGCCGTTGCCGAAGGGCGAGGCGTTGATGAGGGCGACGCCCTCGTCGTAGGTGTCCACGCGGAGCACGCACAGCACCGGGCCGAAGATCTCGTCCTGGTAGGCCTTCGCGCTGGTCGGCACCTTGTCGAGGAGCGAGATGCCGATCCAGTGACCGTCCTCGAAGCCCTCGACCGTGTAGCCCGTGCCGTCCAGGACGACCTCGGCGCCCTCGGCCGCCGCGCCCGTGACGTAGGACGCCACCTTGTCGCGGTGGACGGCGGTGATCAGCGGGCCCATCTCGGAGGTGGGGTCGTTGCCGGGGCCGATCTTGATCTTCTCGGCGCGCTCGCGGATCTTCTCCACCAGCTCGTCGCCGATCGCGCCGACCGCCACGACCGCGGAGATCGCCATGCAGCGCTCGCCCGCCGAGCCGTAGGCGGCGGACACGGCGGCGTCGGCGGCCGCGTCCAGGTCCGCGTCCGGCAGGACCAGCATGTGGTTCTTGGCGCCGCCCAGGGCCTGGACGCGCTTGTGGTTCGCCGAGGCGGTGGTGTGGATGTAGCGGGCGATCGGCGTCGAGCCGACGAAGGACACCGCCTTGACGTCCGGGTGCTCCAGGAGGCGGTCGACGGCCACCTTGTCGCCGTGGACGACGTTGAAGACGCCGTCGGGCAGGCCCGCCTCGGCCAGCAGCTCGGCGATCTTCAGCGACGCCGACGGGTCCTTCTCCGACGGCTTCAGCACGAACGTGTTGCCGCACGCGATGGCGATCGGGAACATCCACATCGGGACCATCGCCGGGAAGTTGAACGGCGTGATGCCCGCGACGACACCCAGCGGCTGGCGGATGGACGACACGTCCACGCGGCTGGCCACCTCGGTCGACAGCTCACCCTTCAGCTGCACGGTGATCCCGCACGCCAGGTCCACGATCTCCAGGCCGCGAGCGACCTCGCCCAGCGCGTCGCTGTGCACCTTGCCGTGCTCGGCGGTGATCAGCTCGGCGATCGCGTCCCGGTTCGCGTCGAGCAGCGCCCGGAACTTGAACAGGATCGTGCTCCGCCTGGCGAGCGAGGAGGTGCCCCAGGTGGCGTAGGCGTCCTTGGCGGCGGCCACGGCCGCGTCGACCTCGTCGACGGTCGCGAACGCGACCTTCGTGGTGACCGCGCCGGTCGCCGGGTCGGTGACGGGTCCGTACGTACCCGACGCGCCTTCGACGGTCTTGCCGCCGATCCAGTGGTTGACGATCTTCGTCATGACCGAGTACTCCTTCACAGATGGTGGCGTCGGGTAGAGACGTGCCGTTCGTACAGCTCGCGTGCCTTCACCGCGGACGCTCGGGTCGCGGTCTCGGCGACAGGTACATCCCACCAGGCCTGCGCGGGCGGTGGGCCCGACACAGTGTCGGCCGTTTCCGTCTCGACGTAGACACATGTGGGAGTGTCGGCGCGGCGCGCCTCGGCGAGGGCCTCGCGCAGTTCGCGGACGGTCTTCGCGCGCAGCACGCGCATGCCCAGGCTGGCCACGTTGGCGGCCAGGTCGACGGGGAGCGGCGCGCCCGTGAAGGTGCCGTCCGACGAGGTGAAGCGGTACGCGGTGCCGAACCGCTCGCCGCCCACCGACTCCGACAGACCGCCGATCGAGGCGTAGCCGTGGTTCTGCACGAGCAGGATCTTGATCGCGATCCCCTCCTGCACGGCCGTCACGATCTCCGTCGGCATCATCAGGTACGTGCCGTCGCCGACCAGGGCCCAGACGTTGCGTTCGGGAGCGGCCAGCTTCACGCCGATGGCGGCCGGGATCTCGTACCCCATGCAGGAGTAGCCGTACTCCAGGTGGTACTGGTCCCGGGAGCGCGCCCGCCAGAGTTTGTGCAGGTCGCCGGGGAGCGAACCGGCCGCGTTGATGATCACGTCCGACTCGTCGGCGAGGGCGTCGAGGGCGCCGAGCACCTGCGGCTGCGTCGGGCGTACGTCGGGCTCGTCGGCCTCGTAGCAGGCGTCGACGCGCTGTTCCCAGCGCTCCTTGTCCTCGGAGTACTCGGTGACGTACGCGTCCGCGACCCGGTGGCCGTGCATCTGGAGGGCCTCGGTCAGCTCGCCCAGGCCGCTGCGGGCGTCCGCGACAAGCGGGCGGCCGGCGAGCTTGTGGCCGTCGTAGGACGCGATGTTGAGGTTGAGGAAGCGGACGCCCTCGCCGGTGAAGAGGGTGTTGGAGGCGGTGGTGAAGTCGGTGTAGCGGGTGCCGACGCCGATGATCAGGTCCGCCGTGCGGGCGAGTTCGTCCGCGGTGGCGGTGCCCGTGTGGCCGACGCCGCCCACGTCCTGCGGGTGGTCGTAGCGCAGGGAGCCCTTGCCGGCCTGGGTGGAGGCGACCGGGATGCCGGTGGCCTCGGCGAACTCGGCGAGAGCCGCCTCGGCGCGGCTGTGGTGGACTCCGCCGCCGGCGATGAGGAGGGGGCGCTTGGCGGCGCGGATGGCCGTGACCGCCTCGGCGAGTTCGGTGGGGTCGGCTCCGGGACGTCGTACGACCCAGGTGCGCTCGGCGAAGAACTCGTCGGGCCAGTCGTAGGCCTCGGCCTGGACGTCCTGGGGCATCGCGAGGGTGACCGCGCCCGTCTCCACCGGGTCGGTGAGGACGCGCATGGCCTGGAGGGCTGCCGGAATCAGGGCTTCCGGACGGGTGATCCGGTCGAAGTACCTCGACACCGGGCGCAGGGTGTCGTTGACCGACACATCGCCCGCGTAGGGGACCTCGAGCTGCTGGAGGACCGGGTCGGCGACGCGGGTCGCGAAGATGTCACCCGGGAGGAGGAGCACCGGGAGGTGGTTGACGGTCGCCAGGGCGGCACCCGTCACCAGGTTGGTCGCGCCGGGGCCGATGGAGGTCGTCACCGCATGGGTGGAGAGGCGGCCCGACTGGCGGGCGTAACCGACGGCCGCGTGGACCATCGACTGCTCATTGCGACCCTGGTGGAACGGCATCTCGTCGCCGTACTCGATCAGCGCCTGGCCGAGGCCCGCGACGTTGCCGTGGCCGAAGATGCCCCAGGTCGCGCCGATCAGCCGCTGCCGTACGCCGTCGCGCTCCGTGTACTGGGCGGCGAGGAAGCGGACGAGTGCCTGGGCGACCGTCAGCCTCGTCGTCGAGGTCGTCGAGGTCGTCGAGGTCATCGGTAACCCCCTGTGCTTTCTACGTGGTCCGGGTGGAAGCAGATCCGCCACTCCCGTGTCTCGCCGGGTCCGGCCATGACGTTCAGGTAGTACATGGCGTGCCCGGGCTGGGCGATGGCCGGGCCGTGCCAGCCGTCGGGGACGAGGACGGCGTCACCGGAGCGGACCTCGGCGAGGACGTCGGATCCGCCCTCGCGCGAAGGGGACACGCGCTGGTAGCCGAAGCCGTGCGGGCCGTCGATCTCGAAGTAGTAGATCTCCTCGAGCTCGGCCTCCTCGCCCGGCCGGTACTCGTCGTGCTTGTGCGGCGGGTACGAGGACCAGTTGCCGCCGGGGGTGATCACCTCGACGGCGATCAGCCTGTCGCAGTCGAAGGCGTCGGCGGAGGCGAAGTTGCGCACCAGACGGGCGCAGTTGCCGCTGCCGCGCTCTTCGACGGGGACCTCCGGCGCGGGGCCGTAGCGGGCGGGGAGTTGTCGCTCGCACTTCGCTCCTGCCAGGGCGAAGCGGCCTCCCGCGCCGGAGGCGATCATGGCCTGGGAGTCGCGGGGAACGTACGCGAAGTCGGAGACCGACGCGAACACCGTTTCCCTGCCCAGGAGTTGGAACTCTTTTCCGTCTGTTTGTACGGCACATCCGCCTTCGAGGGGAAGCACGATCCACTCACTGTCGCCCGTGGTGAAGGTGTGCGTGCCACCCGGCGCCAGCTCGACGATCCGCAGGCTGCTGTAGCCCCAGCCGGCCCGCTTGGGGTCGATGTCGAGCGCGTAGTGGGCGTCGGCAGTGGCGCCGCGCGGGATGTACAGGTCCTTCTTCGTGGTGTGCGGCTCTGTGTTCGTCATGTGGCCCTCACAGCAGTCCTACGGCGGTGTCCACGGCGGCGGCGACGTCCCCGTCGGCCGGGTACAGCAGCGAGCGGCCGACCACCAGGCCCCGGACGGTGGGGAGTTGCAGCGCCCCGCGCCACTTCTCGTACGCCCTGGCCTGTTCCTCGACGGTGCCACCGACCTCGCCGCCCAGCAGGACGGCGGGCAGCGTGGAGGTCTCCATGACCTCGGCCATGTCGTCGGGGTTGTCGGTGACGGGGACCTTCAGCCAGGTGTAGGCCGAGGTGCCGCCCAGGCCCGAGGCGATGGCGATCGACTTGGTGACGGCCTCGGCACTGAGGTCGTTGCTCACCTTGCCCTCGGGGGTGCGCCGGCTGATGAAGGGCTCGACGAAGAGGGGGAGTTTACGGGCGGCCATGTCGTCGATGGCGCGGGCCGTGGACTCCAGGGTGGTGAGGGAGCCCGGGTCGTCGTAGTCGATGCGCAGGAGCAGCTTGCCCGCGTCGAAGTTCAGGCGCTCGATGTCCTCGGGGCGGTGACCGGTGAACCGGTCGTCCAGCTCGAAGACGGAGCCCTGCAGGCCGCCCCGGTTCAGCGAGCCCATGACGACCTTGCCGTCGAGGGCGCCGAGGAGCAGCAGGTCGTCCAGGATGTCGGCGGTCGCGAGGACGCCGTCCACACCGGGGCGGGACAGCGCCAGCACCAGACGTTCGAGCAGGTCGGCGCGGTTGGCCATGGCCAGCTTGTTCTCGCCGACGCCGAGCGCGCCACGGGCCGGGTGGTCGGCGGCGACGATCATCAGGCGCCCGGAGTCGCCCAGCAGCGGCCTGCGCGGGCGGCGGGCGGCCGCCTCGGCGATCGCCTCGGGGTACTGCGTGCGCAGCCGGACGAGTTCGGAGACGTCGACGGTCGTCACAGAACGGCTCCTGCCTCGATCGCCGCTTCCACTTCGTCCGGCGTCGGCATCGCGGAGGAGCACTCCAGGCGGGAGGCGACGATGGCGCCGGCGGCGTTGGCGTGGCGCATGATCTTCTCCAGGTCCCAGCCCGCGAGCAGACCGTGGCAGAGGGAGCCGCCGAAGGCGTCACCGGCGCCGAGGCCGTTGAGGACGTTCACCGGCAGCGGCGGGACCTCGGCGGACTCGCCCTTGCTGTTGACGGCCAGGACGCCCTTGGGACCCTGCTTGACGACGGCGAGCTCGACGCCGGCGTCCAGCAGCGCCTGCGCCGCGGCCCGCGGTTCGCGCACGCCGGTGGCGACCTCCACCTCGTCGAGGTTGCCCACGGCGACGGTGGTGTGCTTCAGGGCCTCGACGTAGAACGGGCGGGCCGAATCCGGGTCGGACCAGAACATCGGCCGCCAGTCGAGGTCGAAGACCGTGGCGTTGGCCTTGGCCCGGTGGGCGAGGGCGGCCAGGGTCGCCGTACGGCTCGGCTCCTCGCTCAGACCGGTGCCGGTGACCCAGAAGATGCGGGTCTCACGGACGGCGTCGAGGTCGAGCTCATGGGCGTCGATCTCCAGGTCCGGCGCCTTGGGCTGCCGGTAGAAGTACAGCGGGAAGTCGTCCGGCGGGAAGACCTCGCAGAAGGTGACGGGCGTCGGCAGGCCGGGAACGGACGTGACCCAGCGGTCGTCCACGCCGAAGCCGCGCAGGGCCTCGTGCAGGTAGGCGCCGAAGGGGTCGTCGCCGGTGCGGGAGATCACCGCCGTCTCCCGGCCGAGCCGGGCGGCTGCGACGGCGACGTTGGTCGCCGATCCCCCCAGGAACTTCCCGAAGGACGTGACCTGCGGGAGTGGGACACCCGTCTGCAACGGATAGAGGTCCACTCCTATCCGCCCCATGGTGATCAGGTCGTACGCCATCGAGTTCCCTTCGTATCGGCTCGTCCCCGCGACGCCGCTCGTGACGCGTCCCGGCACACGTCCCCGTATCGGCTCTCACGGCTTTGTAGCCCCGCTCGACGGGCCCTGTCAATGTTTTGTCCAGACATTCGGACCAGCCCTTGACACCCCCTTCGGGGAGACCGCACTCTGGCGCCCATGACGTCGTTGTCACCTCAGTCCTCACTTTCCCGCATCCGGGTCGGTTCGGCCCCCGACAGCTGGGGCGTCTGGTTCCCGGACGACCCCGCCCAGGTCCCCTGGCAGCGCTTCCTCGACGAGGTCGCGCAGTCCGGCTACGAGTGGATCGAGCTCGGCCCCTACGGGTACCTGCCGACCGATCCCGCAGTCCTCACCGAGGAGACGTCGAGGCGTGGCCTGAAGGTGTCGGCGGGCACGGTCTTCACCGGCCTGCACCACGGCGAGTCGGTGTGGGAGAAGACCTGGGCGCACGTCGCGGACAACGCGGTGCTCGCCCAGGCGATGGGCGCGAAGCACCTGGTCGTCATCCCGTCCTTCTGGCGGGACGACAAGACCGGTGAGGTGCTGGAGCCGGACACGCTGACGCCCGAGCAGTGGCGCAACCTCACCTCGCTGACCGAGCGGCTGGGCAAGGAGGTGCGGGAGCGGTACGGGCTGCGGATCGTCGTCCACCCGCACGCCGACACCCACATCGACAGCGAGGAGAACGTCGTCCGGTTCCTGGACGGCACGGACTCCGACCTGGTGTCGCTGTGCCTGGACACCGGGCACTACGCGTACTGCGGCGGCGACAGCGTCAAGCTGATCGAGACGTACGGGGAGCGGATCGGGTACCTGCACCTCAAGCAGGTCGACCCGGAGATCCTGGCGGACGTGCGGGCGAATCAGGTGCCGTTCGGGCCGGCGGTCGCACGCGGCGTGATGTGTGAGCCGCCGGCGGGCGTGCCGGCTCTTGGACCCGTCCTGGAGGCGGCTCAGAAGCTGGACGTGGATCTGTTCGCGATCGTCGAGCAGGACATGTACCCCTGTGAGCCGGACAAGCCGTTGCCCATTGCTCAGCGGACTCGGGCGTTTCTTCGGTCCTGCGGGGCGTAGGCGCGCCTCATGGGGTACCGGGTTCGGTGAGTGTGCGCGTGCGGGCCGTGTGCGGCTTGTCGCGCCCACGCGGCGGAGCCGCACAGCGACACAGCCCCGCGCCCCTGGGGAACCGCGCTCACCACTCCTAGCATGAGTGCCCATGGCGGTGGGCGCGGTACAGATCCGGTCGGGGCAAGGGGCAGGCGGGTCCTGGGAGTTCGCCCTCGGCTCGCCCCATCCACGGCTGCGGCCGGGCGTGATGAGCTATCGCGGGGTTCGGCTTGCCATGAATCGGCCCCGGCGGCGGTTGGAGACGCCGATCGGGGCCTCGACCTTGCTCTTGGGGTTCGGGGAGCCCGTTCGTATCACTCGTGCCGGGCGGCCTGCGGACACGCTCGTGTCGGTGTACTGCGGGCCCACGACCACGCCCGCCGTCGGCGAACACAGCGGGCGGATGTCGGGCATCGAGGTGCTGCTCGCGCCCTGGGCCGCGTTCACGCTCTTCGGCACTCCGCAGCACGAGCTCGTCAACCGCACCGTGGATCCCGACGAGTTGCCGCACGCCCTGGGCTCACCCCTCGGTGAACTCGCCGCCGCACTGGCCGCGTTGCCGAGTTGGGAGCGGCGGTTCGCGTTGCTCGACGATGTGTTCGGCCGCTGGCAGCAGGCCGGCACGCCGAGTTCGGAGCGGGTGGCGCGGGCCTGGTCGCTGCTGGTGCGGACGTGCGGCGCGATGCCGGTTCCCCGGCTGGCCGAGGAGGTCGGCTGGAGCGTACGGCACCTGGAGAACCGTTTCCGTGAGCAGATCGGGCTCGGCCCCAAGGCGGCGGCCCGTGTGCTGCGGCTGCAACGGGCCCGTCGCCTCCTGGCGCAGGGGAAGAGCGCGGCGGAGACCGCGGCGCTCTGCGGCTTCTACGACCAGGCCCATCTCAGCGGGGAGTTCAAGGCGATGACGGGGTGCACGCCGAGGGAGTTCACGCAGGCCCGGCGGTCGCCCGCGCCGGTGTCCCCGGCGATGGACCGACTGAGCGGGGAGGCGACCAGTCTGGCCCTGCCGGCCCGGCAAATCGATTGGTCCGGACCGGGTGCGCATTTTTCCAAGACCGGGCGGGTTGGCTGAATACACGCTGGGGTCCTGCCAGTTGATCCGGTTGCTCCGGGGGGATGGCGGGAAACGGGGTCGGGCCGGGCCTGTCGCAGCGGGCCCGGCCCGCCTCCTGTCGGCAGACCTCGGCGCGTTTGTCAACGCGCCCCACCCACAGCCCGCGCACACATTTGCGTCACTCGTGTCACAAAATCCCCCTTCCTGTCACACATGTCGCGCGTACGCGGGTCTTTCGTCACAGGTGGTCAACAGCCGATTTCCCACAGTCACCGAGCGTCGTTCACGGGGCACAGGCTTGGTGATCGCCAGCGTGCGCCGGGCTCCCCCGGGCGGCCTCCCGGCCGCCGCCCCGCGTGCGCAGGGAGGTGCAGCTCATGACCGACCGAAGGCTCTGGTCCTACAAGGAGATCGCGGCTCACATCAAGGTGCAGCCGGACACCGTACGGTCGTACCGCAAACACGGACTGCTGCCCCCGCCCGACCACGTCGAGGGCGGCAAGCCCTTCTGGTACGCCGACACCGTCCGCGCCTGGGTCGCCTCCCGGCCGGGCAACCGGGGCCGCAGGTTCGACTGACCTCCGCCGGGGAGGGCCCACGGGCAGCGGGCGGCGGGCCCTCCTTCAGCTCCACGGCTCGATGACCGTCACCCCCGCGCCCGGTGCCGCCCCCAGTGCCGCCAGCGCGTTCGGGACGGCGTCCAGAGTGATCGTCGACGTCACCAGGAGGTCGGGGCGCAGCACCCCCGCCCGGACCAGCTCCAGCATCTGCGGATAGGTGTGCGCGGCCATGCCGTGGCTGCCCAGGATCTCCAGTTCCAGGGCGATGGCACGGGCCAGCGGGACGGGGGTCGTGCCGTCCGCCGAGGGAAGCAGGCCGACCTGGACGTGACGGCCCCGGCGGCGCAGGCCGTTGACCGAAGCGGCGCTGGTGGCGGGGGAACCGAGGGCGTCGAGGGAGAGATGGGCGCCGCCCCCGGTCAGTTCCCGGACCGCCTTAGCCGTGTCCGGCACCCGCGCCCCGTCCACGCACTCCGCCGCACCGAACTTCCGCGCCAGGTCCAGGGCCGTCGGGGAGACGTCCACGGCGACCACCCGCGCTCCCGAGGCCGCCGCGATCATGACCGCCGAGAGGCCCACGCCACCGCAGCCGTGCACCGCCACCCACTCCCCCGCCGCGACCCGGCCCTGCTGCACGACCGCCCGGAACGCCGTGGCGAACCGGCAGCCGAGGGAGGCGGCGGTGGCGTACGACAGGTCGTCGGGGATCGCGACCAGGTTCACGTCGGCGTGGTCCAGGGCCACGTACTGGGCGAACGAGCCCCAGTGCGTGAAGCCGGGCTGGGTCTGCCGCTCGCACACCTGGTGGTCGCCGGCCGCGCACGCTCCGCAGGTTCCGCAGGCGCACACGAAGGGGACGGTGACGCGGTCTCCGGGGTGCCAGGCGGTGACCTGGGGGCCGACCGCCTCGACCACACCGGCGAGTTCATGGCCCGGCACGTGCGGCAGGGTGATGTCCGGGTCGTGGCCCATCCAACCGTGCCAGTCGCTGCGGCACAGGCCGGTGGCCTCGACGCGCACGACCACTCCGTGAGGGGCGGGTCGGGGATCGGGGAGCTCACGTACCTCGGCGGGTTCGCCATATCTCTCGAAGACCACCGCTCGCATTTGCGCTCCCATCGCCGTTTCCGTCTGCCGGTACATCCTGGCCGGTCGCACCCCGCGGCGGAGCCGCATGTCGATACAGGGCCGCGCCCCTGCCGGGTCGCCCACTGTTCCCCTCGCTCAGTCCGAACCGCTCGTGGAGGCGCCGCCGTGGAGCCGGGGCCCGGACGGGCGCGGGCGGTCGGAGCTGCCGCACGGGGTGCTCATCCCCGTCGGGCATGGCCTGCGGACGGCGCTCACCGGTGACACGGCCGACCACGACCGGCCCGGACGGGCGGCCGTTCGCCGAGGGGTGCCCGCCCGCCCGGCCCCCGCACCGGAGCACCTCTTCACGCCGCTCTCCGCCGACGGGACGGCCCTCGTGGGCCCCGCTCGGGGTGACCCGGGTGTGCTCGTCGACGCGGGGAACCTTCTTGGATAAATACCCCCTAGGGGTACAGTGTGGCTTAATGGGAGGCCTCTCGGGGCCCCGCCCGCCCCACCTGCACCTCGACGAGGAGAACGACATGACCGCTCAAACCGACACCCTGGGCTCCGTCACCACCGTCTACAAGGTGAGCGGCATGAGCTGCGGCCACTGCGAGGGCGCCGTCTCCGGCGAGCTCTCCGAGCTCTCCGGGGTCGCCTCGGTGAAGGCCGTCGCCTCGACCGGTGAGGTCACGGTCGTCTCCGCGGGCGTGCTCGACGAGGAGGCCGTCCGAGCCGCCGTCGACGAGGCCGGCTTCGAGCTCGTCGGCCAGGCCTGAGGCACCCTCGACAACCCCTCTTCCTCCACTCACCGGGCCGTACCGACCAGCTGATACTGGCTCCGTGCGGTCCGGTCCGCCTCCTGGAGTACGGACATGACCAGCACCGCCACCGCGGCGACCCCGATAGCCTCCCCGACCTCCGAGGTCGAACTGCTCATCGGCGGGATGACCTGCGCCTCCTGCGCGGCCCGCGTGGAGAAGAAGCTCAACCGCATGGACGGCGTCACCGCGACGGTCAACTACGCGACGGAGAAGGCGAAGGTCAGCTGTCCGGCGGGGATCCAGGTCGCCGACCTGATCGCGACCGTGGTGAAGACCGGCTACACGGCCGAGGAACCCGCGCGCGAGGAGCCGGTCCAGGAGGACACCCCCCAGGACCCCGAACTCGCGTCCCTGCGCCACCGACTCCTCGTCTCCGTGCTGCTCGCCGCGCCCGTCGTCCTGCTCGCGATGGTCCCGTCGTTGCAGTTCGACAACTGGCAGTGGCTCTCGCTGACGCTCGCCGGACCCGTGGTCGTCTGGGGCGGCGGCCCGCTGCACAAGGCCGCCTGGACGAACCTGCGGCACGGCGCGGCCACCATGGACACGCTGGTCTCCGTCGGCACGCTGGCCGCGCTCGGCTGGTCGTTGTGGGCGCTGTTCTTCGGCGACGCCGGGATGCCCGGCATGCGCCACCCCTTCGAGCTCACCGTCTCCCGCACGGACGGCGCCTCGACGATCTATCTGGAGGTCGCCGCCGGCGTCACCGCCTTCATCCTGCTCGGCCGCTACCTGGAGGCCCGCTCCAAGCGGCGCGCCGGGGCGGCCCTGCGGGCGCTGATGGAGCTGGGCGCGAAGGACGTGGCCGTGCTGCGATACGAGGGGGGCGAGCGCGGAGCGCGCTCGGTCGAGGGCGATGGCGGGAGACGGGAGGGCGCGAGGGAAGTGCGCATTCCCGTCGACCGGCTGGCGGTCGGGGACCGGTTCGTCGTACGGCCCGGGGAGAAGGTCGCCACCGACGGGACGGTCGTGGAGGGCGCGTCCGCCGTGGACGCCTCGATGCTGACCGGCGAGTCGGTGCCGGTGGACGTCGCACCGGGCGACGCCGTCACCGGGGGCACCGTGAACGCCGGCGGCCGGCTGATCGTCGAGGCCACCCGGATCGGCGCGGACACACGGCTCGCGCGCATGGCGCGGCTGGTCGAGGAGGCGCAGACCGGCAAGGCCGAGGTACAGCGGCTGGCCGACCGGATCTCCGGGATCTTCGTGCCGGTGGTGCTGCTGATCGCGCTCGCCACCTTCGGCGGCTGGCTCCTCGCGACGGGTGACACGGTCGCCGCGTTCACGGCGGCCGTCGCGGTCCTGATCATCGCCTGCCCGTGCGCGCTCGGGCTCGCCACGCCGACCGCGCTCATGGTCGGCACCGGGCGCGGCGCGCAGCTCGGCATCCTCATCAAGGGCCCCGAGGTGCTGGAGTCCACCCGCCGCGTCGACACGGTCGTCCTCGACAAGACCGGGACCGTCACCACGGGACGCATGACGCTCCAGGACGTGACGGTCGCCGACGGCACCGACGAGCGGGAGCTGCTGCGGCTGGCGGGCGGCCTGGAGCACGCCTCCGAGCACCCGGTCGCGCGGGCGGTCGCGGCGGGCGCCGAGGAACGGGTCGGCGAGCTGCCGGCGGCCGAGCGGTTCGAGAACGTGCCCGGGCGGGGCGTGCGGGGGCGCGTGGCGGGCCGCGAGGTGGCCGTGGGGCGCCTCTTCGAGACCGTCCCGGACGCGTTGGCGCGCGCCAAGGACGAGGCCGAACGGGGCGGTCGTACGGCCGTCCTCGTCGGGTGGGACGGAGAGGCGCGCGGGGTGCTCGCGGTCGCCGACGCGGTGAAGGAGACCAGCGCGGAGGCCGTGCGGGAACTGCGGGCGCTGGGGCTCACGCCGGTGCTGCTGACCGGGGACAACCGGGCGGTCGCGGAGGCGGTCGCGCACGCCGTCGGGATCGACCGGGTGATCGCCGAAGTGCTGCCCGAGGACAAGGTCGACGTCGTGCGGGAGCTACAGGGCGAGGGGCGGGTCGTCGCGATGGTCGGCGACGGGGTCAACGACGCGGCGGCGCTCGCCACCGCGGACCTGGGACTGGCCATGGGGACAGGTACGGACGCGGCGATCGAGGCGAGCGACCTGACGCTGGTGCGCGGCGATCTGCGGGTGGCCGCGGACGCGATCCGGCTGTCCCGGCGGACCCTGGCGACGATCAAGGGCAACCTGGTGTGGGCGTTCGGCTACAACGTGGCCGCGTTGCCGCTGGCCGCGGCCGGACTGCTGAACCCGATGATCGCGGGGGCGGCGATGGCGTTCTCGTCGGTGTTCGTCGTGACGAACAGCCTGAGGCTGCGCGCCTTCACGTAATACCGCCGAGTAATACCGTCAAGTAGGACGGCACCTTTCCGGGAGACCTCTGGAGTCCTGCGCGAGCCTCACATAAGCTCTTCACAAGGCTCGCGCATCATCCTTACGCTTGGGCCTCGATCGCCGTATCCGGTCTCTTGCGCATCTAACGGACATACGCAAGAGACACAGATCACAGTGATGTGAACGTAACCATCGAAGGGATTCGAAGGTCTAAGTTGACGATGTCAGGAAGCGTCTTGGGGGGCGTGACCTGACGTCTGGGGATGTCTTGGGGGACTTCCTCAGAGATGCGTTGCCGGGGCACGTACACCGGGAAGCTTTGAGCGGCCCTCCCGGCGTGCGCTGTCCCGGCAGATCGCACACAGCGGTAGTACGGCGAGTTCTGCTCGTTGTGCTCAACCGCAGGCACGACAACCGAAGATGGTTACGAAACAGCGAATTCAGGCGCTGTCCTCACAACGCCCGGCCGGATCCCGTGGGGGGAATCCGCACCGGGACATGGGAAGGCGCCCTGGTCGTCGGCCCGTGGGGGGACCGGCGCCGGGGCGCCTTCCGTATGCCTTACGCAAAGCAAGGTGCCGCCTCACCCAGGCAGTTGCCCTGCCTGGGTGAGGCGGCACACGAAGCTCAGCGTTCCTCGACCGGCACGAAGTCGGGCCCGACCACGCCCGCGGCCGCACCTGCCCGTTGACGGGGCGCCCGGTGAAGGCGCCCCCACCGGCAGGAGTCAGCGCTCCTCGACCGGCACGAAGTCGCGCTCGACGACGCCCGTGGCCGTGCCCGCCCGGGGGACAACCCCCGGACCCCCGGCCACAGACCCAGGACACCGCAGCCCCACACCGAGGCGACAGCCCGGAAGCGAAGCCACTCAGTCCCAGTAATGGGGCGCCCGGTGAAGGCGCCCCCACCGGCAGGAGTCAGCGCTCCTCGACCGGCACGAAGTCGCGCTCGACGACGCCCGTGTAGATCTGGCGGGGGCGGCCGATGCGGGAGCCCGGCTCCTTGATCATCTCGTGCCACTGGGCGATCCAGCCCGGGAGGCGGCCGAGGGCGAAGAGGACCGTGAACATCTCGGTCGGGAAGCCCATGGCGCGGTAGATCAGGCCGGTGTAGAAGTCGACGTTCGGGTAGAGGTTGCGCGAGACGAAGTAGTCGTCGGAGAGCGCGTGCTCCTCCAGCTTCAGCGCGATGTCCAGCAGCTCGTCGGACTTGCCGAGGGCCGAGAGGACGTCGTGCGCCGCCGCCTTGATGATCTTCGCGCGCGGGTCGAAGGACTTGTACACCCGGTGGCCGAAGCCCATCAGGCGGACGCCGTCCTCCTTGTTCTTCACCTTGCGGATGAAGGAGTCGACATCGCCGCCGTTGGTCTGGATGCCCTCGAGCATCTCCAGCACGGACTGGTTGGCGCCGCCGTGCAGCGGGCCCCACAGGGCGGAGATGCCGGCCGAGATCGACGCGAACATGTTCGCCTGGGACGAGCCGACCAGGCGGACCGTGGACGTCGAACAGTTCTGCTCGTGGTCCGCGTGCAGGATCAGCAGCTTGTCGAGCGCGGAGACGACGACCGGGTCGAGGTCGTACTCCTGCGCCGGCACCGAGAACGTCATGCGCAGGAAGTTCTCGACGTAGCCGAGGTCGTTGCGCGGGTAGACGAACGGGTGGCCGATCGACTTCTTGTAGGCGTACGCCGCGATCGTCGGGAGCTTGGCGAGCAGCCGGATCGTGGAGAGGTTGCGCTGCTTCTCGTCGAACGGATTGTGGCTGTCCTGGTAGAACGTGGACAGCGCGGAGACCACCGACGACAGCATGGCCATCGGGTGGGCGTCACGCGGGAAGCCGCGGTAGAAGTTCTTGACGTCCTCGTGCAGCAGGGTGTGCTGCGTGATGTCGCTCTTGAACACGGCGAGCTCGTCGACGGTCGGCAGCTCGCCGTTGATCAGCAGGTAGGCGACCTCGAGGAAGGTCGACCGCTCGGCCAGTTGCTCGATCGGGTAGCCGCGGTACCGGAGGATGCCCTGTTCGCCGTCAAGGTAGGTGATGGCGGATTTATAGGCGGCGGTGTTGCCGTAGCCGCTGTCCAGGGTCACCAGACCGGTCTGGGCGCGAAGCTTCCCGATGTCGAAGCCCTTGTCGCCGACGGTGCTGTCGATCACCGGGTAGGTGTACTCGCCGTCGCCGAACCGCAGTACTACAGAGTTGTCGCTCACGTCATCCCTCACCGACGTTGTGCCTCTTCTTCGAGGTTGCCCTGACTGTCTCTACCATCCCCCATTTGGCGCAGGAGAGTGCACTCGGGGTCGACCATTGGGCTCATCGGCGGCACTCAGTGCCGCCAACCAGCTCATCCTGCCGCCTTCGTCACGGTTGCGGAAGTCCACTGTGACCTTTGTGACTCATTTGATCGATCATTTTTTGTGGCCGGTGGTCATTGACCGGCCTCAGGGGTTCACCGGCCCGCGAGCCTGAAGTCGAGGGCCGTGCAGCGGCGGCCCGCCGAGACCGTGCGCACCGCCTGGCCGATCGCCTTGCGTGAGCCGACGAGCACGACCAGCTTCTTCGCGCGGGTGACGGCCGTATACAGAAGGTTCCGCTGGAGCATCATCCATGCCCCTGTGGTGACGGGGATCACCACGGCGGGATATTCACTTCCCTGTGAACGGTGGATGGTCACCGCGTACGCGTGGGCCAGTTCGTCCAGTTCGTCGAACTCGTACGGAACCTCCTCGTCCTCGTCCGTCAGTACCGTGAGGCGCTGGTCGACCGGATCGAGCGAGGTGACCACGCCCACGGTGCCGTTGAAGACACCGTTCTTCCCCTTGTCGTAATTGTTGCGGATCTGGGTGACCTTGTCGCCGACACGGAAGACCCGGCCGCCGAACCGCTTCTCGGGGAGGTCGGGGCGGCCGGGCGTGACGGCCTGCTGGAGCAGGCCGTTGAGGGCGCCCGCGCCGGCGGGACCGCGGTGCATGGGCGCGAGCACCTGGACGTCCCGGCGCGGGTCGAGGCCGAACTTGGCCGGGATACGGCGGGCGGCCACGTCCACCGTGAGGCGGCCGGCCTCCTCCGTGTCGTCCTCGACGAAGAGGAAGAAGTCCTTCATGCCGTCGGTGACCGGGTGCTGCCCGGCGTTGATCCGGTGCGCGTTGGTCACCACGCCCGACTGCTGGGCCTGGCGGAACACGCGCGTGAGGCGCACGGCCGGGACGGGGCTGTCGGCGGCGAGCAGGTCGCGCAGCACCTCGCCCGCGCCGACGCTGGGCAGCTGGTCGACGTCTCCGACGAAGAGCAGGTGCGCGCCCGGCGGCACGGCCTTGACCAGCTTGTTGGCGAGGAGCAGGTCCAGCATCGAGGCCTCGTCGACGACCACCAGGTCGGCGTCCAGCGGGCGGTCGCGGTCGTAGGCCGCGTCGCCACCGGGCTTGAGCTCCAGCAGGCGGTGGACGGTGGAGGCCTCGGCGCCGGTCAGCTCGGCCAGCCGCTTGGCGGCGCGGCCGGTGGGGGCGGCCAGCACGACCTTGGCCTTCCTCGCGCGGGCCAGCTCCACGATCGAACGCACGGTGAACGACTTGCCGCAGCCGGGGCCGCCGGTGAGCACGGCGACCTTCTCGGTCAACGCGAGCTTGACGGCGGCCTCCTGCTCGGGCGCGAGCTCGGCCTTCGTGCGGGTCTTCAGCCAGGCCAGCGCCTTGTCCCAGGCAACGTCACGGAAGGCCGGCATCCGGTCCTCGCCGGTGCGCAGCAGGCGCAACAGCTGGGCGGAGAGGGAGAGTTCGGCGCGGTGGAAGGGGACCAGGTAGATGGCCGTGACAGGCTCCCCGCCGTCGGGCGCCGGGACCTTCTCCCGTACGACTCCGGGGTCCTCGCCCTCCTCCGGCGGTGTCGCGAGTGCGGCGAGGCACTCGATGACGAGGCCGGTGTCGACCTGGAGCAGCTTCACCGCGTCGGCGATCAGCCGCTCCTCGGGGAGGTAGCAGTGGCCCTGGTCGGTGGCCTGGGACAGCGCGTACTGCAGGCCCGCCTTGACGCGCTCCGGGCTGTCGTGCGGGATGCCGACGGACTGGGCGATCTTGTCGGCGGTGAGGAAGCCGATGCCCCAGACGTCGGCCGCCAGCCGGTAGGGCTGGTTCTTCACGACGGAGATCGAGGCGTCCCCGTACTTCTTGTAGATGCGCACGGCGATGGAGGTGGACACCTCGACGGTCTGGAGGAAGAGCATGACCTCCTTGATCGCCTTCTGCTCCTCCCAGGCGTCGGCGATCTTCTTGGTGCGCTTGGGGCCGAGGCCGGGGACCTCGACGAGGCGCTTCGGCTCCTCCTCGATGATCTTCAGGGTGTCCATGCCGAAGTGCTGTGTGATGCGGTCGGCGAAGATCGGACCGATGCCCTTGACCAGGCCGGATCCCAGGTAGCGGCGGATGCCCTGGACCGTGGCGGGCAGCACGGTCGTGTAGTTCTCGACGGTGAACTGCTTGCCGTACTGGGGATGGGAGCCCCAGCGGCCCTCCATGCGCAGGGACTCCCCCACCTGCGCGCCGAGCAGCGCGCCGACGACCGTGAGCAGGTCGCCGGCGCCTCTGCCGGTGTCCACCCGGGCGACCGTGTAGCCGTTCTCCTCGTTCGCGTACGTGATGCGTTCGAGCACGCCTTCGAGCGTCGCGAGCCGCCGCTCCTCCGCCCCCTGGGCGGCCCCCGTCTGCTGGGACATGATCCGACGGTACCGCCCGGCACTGACAGGCCCGGTCGGATCTGTCGGTCCGGTCGGTCCGGTCGGATCTGTCGGTGCCGCGCGGCTCGGCGCCGGGAGCCCGGGTCAGACCTGGTCGACCGTCACGCAGGTGCCGACCACATAGCCGGTGACGCCGCTCCTCGTGACCTTCACCCAGCGCTTGCTGATGATGCCGCACTTCTCGTAAGAGGAGGTGGCGTAGTGCATCGTGCAGTCCGCCGACGCGCTCGAACCCTTGTTGATCTGGGCGAGGGCCGTGCCGCTGGTGCTCGTCGTGGACCGAATGATCACGGTCTCGAGGGCCTTGGCCGTGCAGCTCGCCGCGGCTGCGGGGGTGGCGACGACGAACGAGGTACCGACCAGGGCGGCCGCCCCCATGGACGCACCGAGTATCCGGCCTGCGCGCATATCTGATTCTCCCCTGTTGATTGGCACGGGCATGCCACCCGTGACGGACAGAGGCAGCCTAGGGCCTGCCGGCGGATCAGGCCGCAGGAAAAGCGCGGTGCCCGATCAGTGCGGGTGAGCGGGGGATGGGAGTCCCCCGCTGGTGCGTGCCGCGCCCCGCGTCTGCGGTGCGATCCGCCGGACAGGCCCCTTGATCGCTTCGCGCCACCGTTCATCACGATCCGGTTTCAGCCACGCCGGAGGCTTGATTAACCCCCGTGTAATCGATTCCAATCCTCCATACACGTCGATGTAATCGATTCCACGACGTTCATGAACCGAGTCCACGAGGAGGTGGAGCGGCGATGGCGAGCATCAAGGACGTCGCTGCCGAGGCGGGGGTCTCCGTCGCCACGGTGTCGCGCGTCCTGAACGACCATCCGTCGGTCAGCGACGACGCACGCACGCGCGTGCTGGCCGCCGTCGAGGCGCTGGGCTACCGCCCGAACGCCGTCGCCCGGTCGCTGCGCACCGACCAGACCCGCACTCTCGGCCTGGTCATCAGCGACGTGATGAACCCTTACTTCACCGAGCTGGCCCGCTCCGTCGAGGAGGAGGCCCGCGCGCTCGGGTACAGCGTCATCATCGGCAACGCCGACGAACGGCCCGACCTTCAGGACCACCACGTGCGGACCCTGCTGGACCGCCGGATCGACGGTCTGCTGGTCTCCCCCACCGAGGGGGCCTCGCCGCTGATGCTGGACGCCGCGCGCGGCCGGACCCCGATGGTCTTCGTGGACCGGTGGATCCCCGGCGTGGACGTGCCCGTCGTCCGGGCGGACGGGCGGGAGGCCGTACGCGACCTCGTGGCCCACCTGCACGGGCTCGGGCACCGGCGGCTCGCGATCATCGCGGGCCCCGCCGCCACCACCACCGGAAGCGAGCGCGTCGAGGCCTTCAGGGAGGCCCTGGCGGAGTACGGGATCCCCCTCCCGGACGCCTACATAGGCCAGGGCGACTTCCAGGCCGAGAGCGGACGGCGGGTCACCGAGGGCTTCCTCGACCTGCCCGAGCCGCCCGAGGTCGTGTTCGCCATGGACAACCTGATGGCCCTGGGCGCGCTCGACGCCATCCGCGCGCGCGGGCTGCGGGTGCCAGAGGACATCGCGCTGGCCGCGTTCGACGACATCCGCTGGTTCGTGCACACCGATCCGCCGATCACCGCGATCGCCCAGCCCACGGGCGAGCTGGGGCGCGCCGCCGTACGCGCCCTGGTCGACCTCATCGAGGGACGGCCCCCCGAGTCCGTCACCCTCCCCGCCCGTCTCGTCGTACGCCGCTCGTGCGGCGAGGCCGCTTCTTCGCCGAAGGACCTGAGGAGCACCACGTGAGCCATCCAGACGAGTTGCTGCGTATCGAAGGGATACGCAAGACCTTTCCCGGCGTCGTCGCACTCGACAGCGTGGACTTCGATCTGCGCCGCGGCGAGGTGCATGTGCTGCTCGGCGAGAACGGAGCGGGCAAGAGCACCCTCATCAAGATGCTCTCCGGCGCCTACCGCCCCGACAAGGGCCGCGTTCTGGTCGACGGCACCGAGACCCGCATCCACGGCGCGCAGGACGCCGAGCGGCTCGGCATCGCCACCATCTACCAGGAGTTCAACCTCGTCCCCGACCTCAGCGTCGCCGAGAACATCTTCCTGGGCCGCCAGCCGCGCCGCTTCGGCCTCATCGACCGCAAGCGGATGAACGCCGAAGCGGCCCGGCTCCTCGCCCGCGTCGGTGTCGATGTCGACCCGCGCGTCCAGGTGCGCGAACTGGGCATCGCCCGGCTCCAGATGGTCGAGATCGCCAAGGCGCTGAGCCTCGACGCCCGCGTCCTGATCATGGACGAGCCCACCGCCGTCCTGACCACCGAAGAGGTCGACAAGCTGTTCCGCATCGTGCGCAAGCTGCGGGACGACGGCGTCGGCATCGTCTTCATCACCCACCACCTGGAGGAGATCGCCGCCCTCGGCGACCGCGTCACCGTCCTGCGCGACGGCCGCAGCGTCGACCAGGTCCCGGCGAGCACCCCCGAGGACGAGCTCGTACGGCTCATGGTCGGGCGGAGCATCGAGCAGCAGTACCCGCGTGAACGCGCCGACGCCGGGGCGCCGCTGCTCAAGGTCCGCGGCCTCACCCGGGCCGGCACCTTCCACGACATCGACTTCGAGGTCAGGGCCGGTGAGGTCGTGGGCCTCGCGGGCCTGGTCGGTGCCGGCCGTACCGAGGTCGTACGCGCCGTCTTCGGCGCCGACCGGTACGACTCCGGCACCGTCGAGGTGCAGGGCAGCCCGCTTCGCCCGTATGACGTCAACGCCGCCATGGACGCCGGGATCGGCCTCGTCCCCGAGGACCGCAAGGGTCAGGGCCTGGTCCTTGACGCCACCGTGCAGGAGAACCTCGGCCTGGTCACGCTGGGCCGCTCCACCCGCGCGGGTTTCGTCGACCGGGCCGGGCAGCGGCGGGCCGCCGACCGGATCTCCGGGCAGCTCAAGGTCCGTATGGCCGGACTGCACCAGCACGTACGGACACTGTCCGGCGGCAACCAGCAGAAGGTCGTCATCGGCAAATGGCTGCTGGCCGACACCAAGGTGCTGATCCTCGACGAGCCGACCCGCGGCATCGATGTGGGCGCCAAGGTCGAGATCTACCAGCTGATCAACGAACTGACCGCCTCCGGGCACGCCGTTCTGATGATCTCCAGCGACCTCCCCGAGGTGCTGGGCATGAGCGACCGCGTCCTGGTCATGTCCCAGGGCCGGATCGCGGGCGAACTCCTCGCCCAGGAAGCAACACAGGACGCCGTCATGGCGCTGGCCGTCAGCGCGAGTGCGGCAACGAACACAGCAGCAAAGGATGTGGAGGTCTCCCGTGGCCACTGACACGCTCAAGAGCAGTACGACCACGGGCAGTGCCCCCGCACTGCGCCGCATGCTCCTCAACAACGGTGCTCTCAGCGCCCTGGTCGTCCTGGCCGTGGCGATGTCGTTCCTGTCCGGCGACTTCCTGGCCACCCAGAACCTCCTCAACGTCGGCGTCCAGGCGGCCGTCACCGCGATCCTGGCCTTCGGTGTCACCTTCGTGATCGTCTCGGCCGGCATCGACCTGTCGGTCGGCTCGGTCGCCGCGCTCTCCGCCACCGTCCTGGCCTGGACCGCCACCGACCAGGGCCTCCCGGTCTGGATCGCGGTCCTGCTCGCCATCGGCACCGGCGTCGTCTGCGGCCTGGTCAGCGGCGCGCTCATCTCCTTCGGCAAGCTGCCGCCCTTCATCGCGACCCTCGCCATGCTGTCGGTGGGCCGCGGTCTTGCCCTGGTCATCTCGCAGGGCAGCCCGATCGCCTTCCCCGACTCGGTGTCCAACCTGGGCACCACCATCGGCGGCTGGCTGCCGGTGCCGGTCCTGGTGATGATCGTGACGGGCCTGATCACCGCCGTGATCCTGAACCGCACGTACATCGGCCGCACCATGTACGCCATCGGCGGCAACGAGGAAGCCGCCCGGCTCTCCGGCATCCGCGTCAAGCGCCAGAAGCTGGTCATCTACGCCCTGGCCGGCGGCTTCGCGGCCGTGGCGGGAATCGTCCTCGCCTCCCGGCTGGCCTCGGCGCAGCCGCAGGCGGCGTACGGATACGAACTCGACGCCATCGCCGCGGTGGTGATCGGCGGCGCCAGCCTCTCCGGTGGCGTCGGCAAGGCATCAGGCACGCTCATCGGCGCGCTGATCCTCGCGGTGCTCCGCAACGGCCTCAACCTGCTGTCGGTCTCCGCTTTCTGGCAGCAGGTGGTCATCGGCGTCGTCATCGCGCTCGCCGTCCTCCTGGACACGCTTCGCCGGCGCGCCTAGCCGACCTCGTGTCTCCGCTCTCCCCTCCCCCGGGTCTCCACCCGAAGCCGCACCCTCACCCTCACCCTCACCCTCACCCTCACCCTCACCCTCACCCGCAAGGAACAGCCATGCGTACGAAGCAGATCTCGGTCACCGCAGCCGCCGTCGCCGCGCTCGCCCTCACCGCCACCGCCTGCAACTCCGGGTCGTCGAGCTCCTCCGACCTGAAGGTGGGCCTGTCGGTCTCCACCCTCAACAACCCCTTCTTCGTGCAGCTGAAGGAGGGCGCCCAGGCCGAGGCGAAGAAGGAGGGCGTCTCCCTCACCGTCACCGACGCCCAGAACGACGCCTCTCAGCAGGCCAACCAGATCGAGAACTTCACCAGCCAGAACGTGAAGTCGATCATCATCAACCCGGTGGACTCCGATGCCGCGGGCCCGTCCGTCAAGGCCGCCAACAACGCGAACATCCCGGTCGTCGCCGCCGACCGCACCGTCAACGACGCCTCGGTCGCCACCACCGTCGCCTCGGACAACGTCGCGGGCGGCAAGCTCGCCGCCAAGGCGATCGCCGACCAGCTCGGCGGCAAGGGCACCATCCTGGTCCTGCAGGGCACCTCCGGCACCTCGGCCGCCAACGAGCGCGGCAAGGGCTTCACCGAGGGTCTGAAGGCCTACCCGGGCATAAAGATCGTCGCCTCGCAGCCGGCCGACTTCGACCGCACCAAGGGCCTGGACGTCACCACCAACCTGCTGCAGGCCCACCCGGACGTGAACGGCATCTTCGCGCAGAACGACGAGATGGCGCTCGGCGCGATCAAGGCCCTGGGCAGCAAGGCCGGCAAGTCGGTCAAGGTCGTCGGCTTCGACGGCACGCCGGACGGCCTGACGGCGGTCAAGGCGGGCACGCTGTTCGCCTCGGTGGCGCAGCAGCCCAAGCTGCTGGGCGAGTTGGCCGTGCAGAACGCCGTGAAGGCCGCCGAGGGCAAGAAGGTCGACGCCACGATCAAGGTCCCGGTCAAGGTCGTCACCAAGGAGAACGTCGCCGAGTTCTCCTCCTGACGTCCTCCTCGAACAGCCTGACGGCGTCCTCGAACGGGACGACGAACCGACGTAAGGAAACACAACGATGCACGGCTACGACCTGCTGGTCGTAGGGTCGGCCAACGCCGACCTGGTGATCGGAGTCGAGCGGCGGCCGGGGGCCGGGGAGACCGTCCTCGGCTCCGACCTGGCCGTCCACCCGGGCGGCAAGGGCGCGAACCAGGCCGTCGCGGCGGCCCGTCTGGGTGCCCGTACGGCCCTGCTGGCCCGGGTCGGCGACGACGCGTACGGCCGGCTGCTGCTCGACTCGCAGCGGGCGGCCGGGGTCGACACGGTGGGCGTGCTGGTGGGCGGGGCGCCGACCGGGGTCGCGCTGATCACCGTGGACCCGTCGGGCGACAACAGCATCGTGGTGTCGCCGGGCGCGAACGGCCGGCTGACGCCGCAGGACGTACGGGCGGCAGCCCGCCTGTTCCACACCTCCCGCGTGGTGTCGGCCCAGCTGGAGATCCCCCTGGAGACGGTGGTCGAGGTCGTACGAAGCCTGGCGCCGGACAGCCGCTTCGTGCTGAACCCCTCCCCGCCGCGCCCCTTGCCGGCCGAGGTGCTGGCGGCCTGCGACCCGCTGATCGTCAACGAGCACGAGGCGAAGGTGATCCTCGGAGAGGCCGGGGCAGACGCAGGGGCCGGTGACCGACCCGAGGACTGGGCGCGGGCCCTGCTCGCGAAGGGTCCGAAGTCGGTCGTCGTGACGCTGGGTTCGCAGGGCGCGCTGGTGGCCTCGGCGGAGAGTGTGGTGCTGGTGCCGTCCGTGGAGGTGGCGGCCGTGGACACCACCGGTGCGGGCGACTCCTTCACGGCGGCGCTGGCGTGGAAGCTGGGCACGGGTTCGTCCCTGGCCGAGGCGGCGGCGTTCGCGGCGCGGGTCGGGGCGGCGGCGGTGACCCGGCGTGGCGCGCAGGACTCCTTCCCCACGGCGGAGGAGGTGGCCTCGCTGGGCCATCAGCGGGAGCCGGACAGCGCGCCCGGGGCTGTCGCCGCTGCTCGGCGAGGTGAGTCCCTGTGAAGAAGGCCGGGATCCTCAACCGTCATCTCTCCGGAGCGATCGCCGAGTTGGGGCACGGGGACGGGGTGCTGGTGTGCGACGCCGGCATGCCGATACCGGACGGTCCCCGGGTCGTGGACCTCGCCTTCCGTGCGGGGGTGCCGTCGTTCGCGGAGGTGGTCGAGGGGCTGCTCGCCGAGCTGGCCGTGGAGGGCGCCACGGCGGCGACAGAGGTCCGGGAGGCGAATCCGGCGGCGGCCGCTCTGCTGGACGGGCACTTTCCCGCACTGGCCCTGGTCCCGCACGAGGAGCTGAAGAGGCTGTCGGCGGGGGCGCGGCTCGTGGTGCGCACGGGCGAGGCGCGACCGTACGCGAACGTGCTGTTGCGGTGCGGGGTGTTCTTCTGAGGCCTGCGCGAGCGACGTTCGCCTGAGGCCTGCGCGACCTTCGGGTCCCCGCACGCCTCGGGTCTGCGAAAGCCTCGAGGGGGTCCGGTCCGTCGACCGGGCCCCCTCGGCTTTTCCCCTCCGTACCAGAACCCCCGTGATCCCCCCCGGATCCCCCTCCAGAAGCCCTGATGCCATGTACGACACGCATGGGGCGGTAAGGGTTGCACGGTCTTCGGGGAATCTTTCGCAGTGAATTCGGCATGCATTCGGTGCGGAACAGGTGAGCGAAGAGAACAAGCCAACGGGATATACCGGATGTATCAAACAATCCCGTGCATATTCCATCATTTACGGTGAACCCCCCAGGTCAGGTGGGCGATATGCCGGAATTTTCCCGCATGATGACCTTGTCTCCCCCGCCTCTCCCACCAGGAGTACGACCATGTCCGAAACGACCGAGCCCAACGCCGGTACGTTCACCCTCGGCGATCCGCTGACCACCGAACCCTCCACCCCGGTCGAGGTGCCGGAGCACGACGAATGGACGCTGCCGAACGGCTTCGCCTGGATCTTCCCCGGCGAGGGCAACGACACCGGTGGTCTCGTCCGGCCCGTGCTCATGGCCGACGGCTTCAATCTCGGCCGGAGCGAGCTCGACAAGCTCTACCAGGGCCTGGAGGGCGGCTACCCGTTCGTCAGCGAGCTGCGCCGGCGCGGCAGGGACGTGATCCTGCTCGGCTACGAGGAGCGCAGCGCGTCCATCCTGGACAACGCGCAGGCGGCCGAGGCCGCCATCATGCAGGCCATCGCCGAGCGGCACGGCAACGCCCCACTGGTCGTCGGCGGCTTCAGCATGGGCGGCATCGTCACCCGCTACGCGCTGGCCAAGCTGGAGACGCAGAGGATGGACCACCAGACCGCGCTGTACTTCTCGTACGACAGCCCGCACCGCGGCGCCTCCATCCCCGTCGGCGTGCAGGCGTTCTCGTACTTCATCCCCTTCCCGAACGACTTCGCCAAGCAGATGGACAGTCCGGCCGCGCGCCAGATGCTGTGGCGGCACTACGACAGGGACACCGGCAAGATCGGGGTCGCCCCGGAGCGCACGGAGTTCCTGACCGCGCTGGAGCGGTTCGGCGGCTGGCCGATGATCCCGAGCAAGATCGCCGTCGCCAACGGCCGCGCCGACGGGGTCGGCCTGCCCGACGTACCGCCCGGCGACGTCGCGCTGCGGATCGACCGGATCTACCCCGGCACCACCTTCTACACCCAGGCCCAGGGCGACGACGTGACGGTGGCCTACCTGAACCGGAGGTTCCCCTCGGCCGAGAAGACCATCACGACCAGCGGCTTCCCGGAGCTGGACGGCTCACCGGGCGGCACGCTGCACACGTACAAGATCCTCGCCGACACGATGGTGAAGCTCGGCGGCACGGTGGACCTGCGGCACGAGGAGGTGTGCTTCGTCCCGTCGGTGAGCGCGGTCGCCATCCGTGACGTCGAGCGGCAAGAGGACCTGTACACGAAGATCAACGAACTCCCCTCGCACGAGAGCGAGTTGGACGAGTTCCTCTGCTCGTCCACGACCACCGAGCACACGGCCATCACCGAGGAACTCTGCAACTGGCTGCTGGCCCGCCTCCCTGACTGACCGATCCCCGCGCCTTGCACCACCGGGGCCGCCCCGTCCGCTCACACCCGGCGGAGGGCGGCCCCGTCCTCACTCCGCCCACCGAGCCGCGCTCCCCGGCTCTCGGCCACCCTCCTGACGTCCCGCAAGGACTCGACGAGCCGCCGGGCGAGGTAGCGGAGTTCGGCGCCGGTCGCCCGTTGCTCCGCGAGGAGGGCGTCGGCGTGGCCGAGGAGGGCGTCCGCCATGCCGAGTTGTACGCACTCGACGTCGTCCGCCATCCGCCACACATAGCCCGTCCCGTCGCCCACGAGATAGCAGGGCTTGCCCTCGGGCCCCGTCCAGGGCAACAGGCGGGCGGCCGGCTCCTCGCGTCCCGCGCCGCTCACCCGTCGCTCCCCACACGAGGCCAGAACAGCGAGCCGACGCCCACTCCGCGAACGGCGGACGGCACGTCAGGCGACACGTCAGGCGGCGGGCGCTCTCCCGTGCCGTGGGCCGTCGGGCCACCGACGTAGGGGCACGAGTACGGACAGAGGGGCGGGACGGACGGCGCGGGCGGCGTGCCGTGGTGCCTGCGCGTCGGGGAGAACCTCCCGAACGTCCTGAAGAACCGGGCGATCAGACGTGTCACGTCAACCTGCTTCCACCTGCGATGACTTCGCTCTGTTGTGAATCACTCACAGCGTGGGGTCGGCGATGGCTACTCTGCTAGTGCCTGGAGGTTGACAACGCATTCGTCAAGTTGGGAGTTGGCAGCATGCCGAAGCCTCGAACACCTCGGACGCAACGGGAGAAGTACGGGGAGGAACTGAGGCTGCGGCGGACGGCAGCCGACCTCACGCAGGAGGAACTGGGCGACCAGGTCGTGTGCTCGCCCACACTGATCAGCCACTTCGAGGCGGGCAGGCGGTTGCCGAAGCCTGACGACGCGCAGCGGATCGACCGAGTACTGGGCACGGATGGGTTCTTCGCACGCTGGCTGGAGGACTTGGACAGCAAGTACGACAGCAGCTTCGCTGCGGCAGCTGAACTGGAACGACAGGCCACCCTGATCCAGCAGTTCGCCCTCACCCTGGTTCCTGGCCTGTTGCAGACCCCCCACTATGCACGGGCCGTGTTCAGCGCGTACCGGCCCAACCACTCCGCCGAGGAACTTGACAGGGAAGTTGTCATTCGAACAGAGCGTGCCCGAATTCTGGACGGGCCGTTGAAGCCGGTTGTCTGGACGCTGCTCGACGAGGCCGTGCTAAGACGCCGTGTCGGTGGCCGACAGGTCATGGCCGAACAGCTGCACAAGATCGCGGACATGGCAGAGATGGGACGGCTGAGGCTCCACGTACTATCGAACGCTGTCGGGGCTCACCCGCTCCAGCAGAGCCTGCTCACACTCATGAGCTTCGAGGACTCCGCCCCCGTTGCCTACGCCGAAGGCTTCCTCACCGGCAACTTGATGGATGATCCGGCGCTGGTGGCCGCCAGCCAGACGGCCTACGCTCTAGCGCTGAGTGACGCGTTGTCACAGCAGGAGTCACTGGCCATCGTCAGGTCGGCAGCAGAGGAACACGCACATGGTCAACAGTGAGCACACGCTCTCCGACTCATCCGCTCTCACCGGCTGGTACAAGTCCAGCTACAGCGGCGGCAATCAGGGCGAGTGCCTTGAGGTCGCGCGTGGCCACGTCCGCGTGCCCGTCCGTGACAGCAAGGCCGTCAGCGGCCCGGTGGTGGTCTTCTCGGGGCGCGGCTGGTCGGAGTTCGTCGGCGCGGTCAAGGTCGGCAGTCTCTAACCCGGGTTCAGTGACCGTCGCGCCGCGTTGATCAGGTTGTGTGCGTCGGTGCCGTACACCGCGGACTCCCTGAGCGTGCTCCAGACGCGCAGGTACGTGGCCACGGCGTCGTCGTCCTCGATCCACAGCTCCGCGTGCCACGTCTCCGTGACGACCTGGTGGTCGTCGTAGATCCAGAAGCCCGAACCCGGTGGCAGCTTCAGGGGTGCGCCGGACGGGACGATCCCCAGTTCCACCGTCTCCAGGCCGACGACTCCGCTCAGGTGGCTCAGCTGCGCCGCGAGCACCGAAGGCGGGCAGATCAATGCGCGCAGGACGGGCTCCCACAAGATGATGTGGTAGCGCCTGCCGGACGCGTAGAGGAGTTCCCGGCGTTTCATTCGAGCGCGCACGGCGTCGTCGATGTCGCGTGGCGACTGGTGAAGGTCGGCGAATCGGGAGAGTACGGAGCGTGCGTACTCGGGTGTCTGGAGGATGCCGACGATCCACGACGACTCCCAGGCACGCAGCGTGCGGGCGTTCGCCTGCGCGGTGTTGTGCGCCTCTTGTACGGGGCGGTTTCCGCCGGCTGTCTGACGTCTCCACGACCGGATGTGTGACTCGAACCCACGGAGACGAGCGAGGAGTTCGGGATACGTCTCCGGTTGGCCGACGGCATCCGCGTAGGCACGCAGGTCTTCGGAGGCGGCCGTCTGGTTGCCCAGCTCGAGCTTGGAGATCTTCGAGTTCGGCCAGCCGAGACGCCTTGCGAGTTCGGATGCGGTGAGCCGACCACCAGGCGCGCCGAGCCGGAGTTCACGGAGCCGTGCCCCGAGGGCCACCCGCGCCTGCTGGTAGTCGGTACTCACCGGATCCCGCCTGTTCTCTTCCTGTTCTCTTCCTGTTCTCTACTCCTGCGCGGTCGTCGAGACCGCGAAGTGTTCGTACGGGACGGCGTAGTGCCACGCGGCGTCCCACGCCTGAAGGTACCGATTGACCGCTGTCGGCTCGGTGATGAGTTGCGCGCCTTCGAGGTTGTCGGCGGCGTCGAAGGCGAGCAGTGCAACCAACCGGGCGTCGAAGATCCAGAAGTCCTCGTCCGACAGGTACAGGCGAACGGCGTCGTCACGTGACAGGTTGTGGACCTGCTCGCCGAGCGCCGTGTTCTTCTCCGCATGGGCCAGCAGGTAACGCTGGCCTGTGGTGGCCGGTTGGTCGATGACACGGACCCGTTCTACACGCGCGCCCTGGGCTACCTGCCGTCGGATCGTTGTGCACCAGGGAGTGTGCATGTCCCAGGTGGGTGCCTCGCCGCGCATGAACTGGGCGTAGGTGTCGGTCTCCTCGTCCGAGGCGTATCGGCGTCGGGTTTCCAAGCGCCGTGCCGTGTGGGCGAACTTCTCGAAGAGACCGGTGAACGCGTCAAGGCCGATGACGACTGGAGTGTCGTCACGCGGCCCGAAGTCGACCAGCGTGTTGCGCGGCACGATCACCGCGACTTCGTTGTCCGGATCGAAGAACTGGAGCCGTTTTAGATCGGTGGCGTCAGTGAGGGGGCGTCCCTGGACAATGACCTCGCCGGTGTCGAGGTCCTCATGGACGGCCGGGCAGCCGCCCTCTCCGCTACCCGTGCCGTTGAAACGCAGCCGTCGCGCCATGGACATTCCCTTCGCCTGTGAGCCGACCGACCTGCCCAGCGTGACCTGGCAGTTGAGTCGCGACCACGGGTCTCCCCCACCCTCGCGAGAAAAGACGAGAAAAACAACGAAGGGGGCGAGAAAACCCGAGAAAATCGTCTCGGGCCGGTCGCCTGACTTCTCCTACGCTCCGGTTCACGCAGAACGCGCCGAAGGAGGAATCCAATGACCGTCACACTGGACCGTCCCACGAGCACCCGCACTCGGGATCCGAAGGAACTCCTCAATGCCGTCCGACCGCACGTCAGGCATCTGACCGTCAACGTGCTCGACAGCGACATGCCCCTGTGGGACCGCGAGGTCGCCCTGCTGCTGCGTGACCACACAATGGTCCGTGACATGGCCGAACGCGTCCTTGCCAACGCCGTCATGTACACCATCGGCTGCATCGAGCACCCCGAAGTGCACCTCGGTGTCGGCAAACTCGTCGACATCGGCGTCCACCAGCTCATCCTCGACACTCCGGTCTGGTGGGCCCTGTGCGACGTCTACAACGAGGGCCGGTACAAGCACCACGCCCCGTTCATCCAGCGCCGCAGGGACGGCCTGTGCCTGCGCACTGCGGACTTTCTGAAGTCCATCGGCTTCGCCGTCGACGAGGAGCTGTGGGCCATCGACGGCGCGGATTGCTCGCCGTGTGACAACAAGGTCCCCGACAGCCACTGAGCCCGCGCAGACGGGCCGCTGCCTCACAGGGCCGCGGCCCGCCTGTGGACCGCTCGTCCGAGGAGGAACCCGAACTTGCCCGCCGAACACGACCTCGTCGCCGAGACCGATCTGTGGAACACATACGCCGAGACCGCCTTCAAGGAGGACGCCGAACCGGTGTTCCACTGGACCCAGTACGCCGGACACGGCCCCGGGCCCGAGCTTCTCGGCACCCCCGCCTCCGTACTGGAGATCGGCTGCGGAACCGGGCGGGCGCTCGCCCACCTCGCCGGGCTCGGCATCCGTGCGCGAGGCGTCGACCTGTCACCGGTCATGGTGGAGAAGACCGCCGAGAAGTGGGGCGACACCGGTGCGGTGTTCGTGCGCGCGGAGGTCCTGGAGTATCTGCGTGCCTGCGAGGACGCCTACGACGCGATCTACTCGATCTTCGGCGCGGCCTGGTTCACCGACCCCGGCCGTCTTTTCCCGCTCGTCCGTCGGCGGCTCAACCCGGGCGGTGTCTTCGTCTTCTCGCAGCCTCCGGCCATCCCGGGGGCGTACGGGCCGCAGGGCATGTATAAGGGGGGCTTTGCGGGCAAGGCCATGTTCACCTACCGCTACAGCTACCGCCCCGCCGTCTGGGAGCGCCTGCTCACCCGGGCCGGCTTCGCCCGGGCCCGGGCGTATGTGCTCGACGCGCCGAAGCCGGGACACATCGGCACACTGATCGTGCGTGCGGAGGCGGACTGAGCGGCATCCAAAGGGCGGTCGCGTCAGGGGCTGAAGCCCTTGAAGTCCAGGAACGCGGCTCGCAGTTCGGGATCTCGGAGGAGGGTGAGTACGTCGTCCTCCCCGACGAACAGGGCGTCGGCCGACGGGTGCCCGGACTGGTGGAACATGGCGACCAGGACGTCGACGAGGGGGCGGTTCCAGGCGACCCGGACGATCTCCGTGGCCTTCTCGCGCTGGCCCTTGTCCATGGCTATGCGCCACAGCTCGATGGAGTACCCGGCCGTCGCGTAGGCGTCCATACGTCCCTTGACCAGGACCGCCCTGGCGTTGAGGCCGAACACGTCGATGCAGGCCCGGCCCCGGTCGGTCAGTCCCCGGTACGTTCCGAGCGGGAGCACCAGGTGCAGGTGGTCCAAAGGGTCCTCGGCCGTCGGGTCTACGAGCAGGGGGTTGCCCTCGGCCGTGGTCGGGAACCGGTTCCGTTTCTGGTTGCTGTTGCAGTACGAGCAGGCGAGCAGGTGGTTGAGCCAGTCGAACGTGCGCAGCGGAGTGAGGCTCTTCGGCTCGAAGTGGTCGATGTCCGTGCCCTGGCTGTCACCGCAGTACATGCAGCGTTCGTGACCGGGAGCCATCTCCGCCAGGGCGGTGGCGAGTGCGGGGCGGACCTGTCGGCGGTTCGCCCATAGGTCCTTCGCCCTGGCCTTGCGGGCCTCCGCTGTGGGCTGCTGCCGGATGTCCTCGGTGTAGTCCCCCAGTCTCGCCATCGTGACCGGCGACAGGGCGGCACGCGGCAGCCGGATCACTCCTCCCCGCCCTCCTCGTCCTCCCCGCCGTCAGCGATCTCTTCCGCCAGCCGGTGGAGGTGGGCCGACACCTCGTCCACGCGGGCCGACGGCGAACTGGTGAGCCGCTCCTTCAGTTCCTGGTAGCGGGCGAGCGACTCGGGGGACGTGGCCCCGTCGTAGATCTGTGCCTCCAGGTCCACGAACTCGGCCCTGGCCTGTTCGGCCCTCTCGGAGTACGGGGTGTCCAGGCCGAACAGGTCCGAGAGAACCGCGTCGTCGCCGCTGCCGTACACCACCCGGTCGTACAGGTCCTGGTCGATGACCTCGGGCGGGCGCGCCTCGTCCACGCCGGGCAGCCGGATCAGGCCGCCGGGATCCGCGGCCTGGCAGATGTACGGGCTGTGGGTGGTGACAATGAACTGGATGCGGGGGAAGTGGGCGGTCAGCCACGGACCGATCCGGCGCTGCCAGGAGACGTGCAGATGGGCGTCGATCTCGTCGATGATGACGACGCCTGGGGTCATCAACGCGATCGAATTGCCTCTGGCCTCCCAGAGGTTGGACTCCCAGAGGTCGGCACCGAACACGTCGTGGAACTGCTTGAGGATGTCGACGACAAGGGCCGCCACGGTCCGGAATCCGTCACTCATCTCCCGCAGCGGAAAGCGACTGCCCTGACGCTCGACCCACAGGCCCTCGGAGTCGACGTCCATGATCCGGTACCCGTCCGGCAGGAGCCCGTCCCCGAGGAGCGCCAGTGCGAACGCCTTCAGCCCGGCGGCGCCCCCTCTGCCTTCCAGCGCGCGCAGATGCTGCTCGATCAGCCAGGCGACCCCTTCGGCGAGCGAGGCGTCCTCGTGAAAGAGGCTCGCCTGCCTGGCCACGGGCCCGGACGCCAGCATCAACCGCTGCACCTCGCCGGAGCCTCCGGCCATCCGCCGGAACGGCCCGTAGGCCGCGCAGAACCAACCCTCCGGGTTGTCCGCCCAGGGGCCGCGGCGGGCGATGCTGGTCCGGGCCCTGGTGTAGACGAGTTCGTCCAGTGCGGGTTGATAGCCCTTGGGCGGTACGGACCATGCGAGCCCCGCCCTGAAGGAGCCGCTGGGCGGGCGCCCCTGGGAGAACCGGTCGTGCCCCGTGTCCCGGGTGATCTCGACTTCGAGCCGGGCCACCCTGGCTCCCTGCGTCACCCAGTTCTCGAACCCCGGCATCAGACTGCGGGCCACCGCCGGTCCGCTCAGCGCCAACGCCATCGCCCGCAGCAGCGTCGTCTTGCCCGAGCCGTTGCGGCCCGCGAGCACCGTCCACCCCGCATGACTGCCGTCGGGGCGCGTCAGGGTGAGGTCGACCTGACGGGGACCGTGAAAGGACTTGATGTCCTGCACGATGATCCGGCTGACGTACATGGGCGTCGGCGTCCGTTCGTTCGGGTGTCCTGCCCGATCCTACGGCCGTGGCCTGCCCGTCCCCCGCGCACGGGCAGGCCGCTCGGGCGTCACTACGCCGTGTGCTCCACGAACCGTGCCGCCGTCTCCGCCAGCACTTCGCGGCCGTCGCGTGCCCACAGCACGTCGTTGAACAGTTCGACCTCGATGGCGCCGGTGTAGCCGGCCGCCTCCACGTAGGCCTGCCATTCGCGCATGTCGATCGCGCCGTCGCCGATCTGGCCGCGGCCGTTCAGCACGCCCTCGGGCAACGGCGTCGTCCAGTCGGCGAGTTGGAAGGTGTGGATGCGACCGGAGGCGCCCGCGCGGGCGATCTGGGCGGGGGCCTGGTCGTCCCACCAGATGTGGTACGTGTCCACCGTGACGCCGACCTGGTGGGCCGGGAAGCGTTCCGCGAGGTCCAGGGCCTGGGTGAGGGTCGAGACCACGCAGCGGTCGGAGGCGTACATGGGGTGGAGTGGCTCGATGGCCAGCTTCACCCCGTGGTTCTCGGCGTAGGGGCCGAGCTCCGCCAGCGCGTCCGCGATGCGCTCCCGCGCGCCGTGCAGGTCCTTCGAGCCGGACGGGAGGCCGCCGGAGACGAGGACCAGCACCTCGGTGCCCAGGGTCGCGGCCTCGTCGATGGCTCGGCGGTTGTCGGCCAGGGCCGCCGTCCGCTCGGCCGGGTCGATCGCCGTGAAGAAGCCGCCGCGGCACAACGTCGTCACCGTCAGGCCCGCGTCGCGGACCAGCTTCGCGGTCGCCTCCAGGCCGTACGTCTGCACCGGCTCGCGCCACAGGCCGACGTTCGTCACGCCCAACTCACGGCAGGCGTCGACGAGTTCGGGCATGGACAGCTGCTTCACCGTCATCTGGTTGATGCTGAAGCGGGTCAGGTCGGCACTAGCGGTCATTGGTTCACTCCGTACAGGGCCAGCAGGTTCTTCATGCGCTCCTCCGCCGGCTTCGGGTCCGGGAACAGGCCCAGGCCGTCGGCGAGTTCGTAGGCGCGGGCGAAGTGCGGGAGGGAGCGGGCCGACTGGAGGCCGCCGACCATCGTGAAGTGGGACTGGTGGCCGGCCAGCCAGGCCAGGAAGACCACGCCCGTCTTGTAGAAGCGGGTGGGGGTCTGGAAGAGGTGGCGGGAGAGTTCGACCGTCGGGTCCAGGAGATCCCGGAAGCCCGCCACGTTCCCCGTGTCCAGGACGCGTACCGCCTCCGCCGCCAGCGGACCCAGCGGGTCGAAGATGCCGAGGAGGGCGTGGCTGAAGCCCTTCTCGTCGCCCGCGATCAGCTCGGGGTAGTTGAAGTCGTCGCCGGTGTAGCAGCGGACGCCCTGCGGCAGCCTGCGGCGGATGTCGATCTCGCGCTGGGCGTCCAGCAGGGAGACCTTGATGCCCTCCACCTTGTCGGGGTGGGCCGCGATGACCTCCAGGAAGGTGTCCGTGGCCGCGTCCAGGTCGGACGAGCCCCAGTAGCCCTCCAACGCCGGGTCGAACATCGGGCCCAGCCAGTGCAGGATCACCGGCTCGGCGGACTGGCGCAGCAGGTGGCCGTAGACGTCGAGGTAGTCCTCCGGGCCGGAAGCGGCCGCCGCCAGGGCGCGAGACGCCATCAGGATCGCCTGGGCGCCCGACTCCTCCACGAGGGCGAGCTGCTCCTCGTAGGCCGACCGGACCTCGGCGAGGGACGCCGGGCCGGTGAGCTGGTCGGTGCCGACACCGCACGCGATCAGCCCGCCCACCGCCTTGGCCTCGGCCGCGGATCTGCGGATCAGTTCGGCCGCGCCCGCCCAGTCCAGGCCCATGCCGCGCTGGGCGGTGTCCATCGCCTCGGCGACGCCGAGTCCGTGGGACCACAGGTGGCGGCGGAAGGCGAGGGTGGCGTCCCAGTCGACGGCGGCGGGGGAATCGGGCGACACGTCCGCGAACGGGTCGGCGACCACGTGCGCCGCCGAGAAGACCGTGCGGGAGGTGAAGGGCGCGCCGGTGGTGACGGCGAGGGGTTCCGTGCGGGGCTCGTATGTCCGCAAGGTCCCTGTGGAGTCGGGGAGTCGGATCGTCACAGCGTGACCTCCGGGACGTCGAGGCGGCGGCCCTCCGCCGAGGACTTCAGGCCCAGCTCGGCGAGCTGGACGCCGCGGGCGCCGGCCAGCAGGTCCCAGTGGTAGGGGGCGTCGGCGTAGACGTGCTTGAGGAACAGCTCCCACTGGGCTTTGAAGCCGTTGTCGAACTCACCGTTGTCGGGGACCTCCTGCCACTGGTCGCGGAAGACCTCGGTGGCGGGGATGTCGGGGTTCCAGACCGGCTTGGGGGTGGCGCTGCGGTGCTGGACGCGGCAGTTGCGCAGGCCGGCGACCGCCGAGCCCTCCGTGCCGTCGACCTGGAACTCGACGAGCTCGTCGCGGTTGACGCGGACCGCCCAGGAGGAGTTGATCTGGGCGATCGCGCCTCCGTCGAGCTCGAAGATGCCGTAGGCGGCGTCGTCGGCGGTGGCGTCGTAGGGCTTGCCGTTCTCGTCCCAGCGCTGCGCGATGTGGGTGGTGGCGATGGCCTGGACGGACTTCACCCGGCCGAACAGCTCGTGCAGGACGTACTCCCAGTGCGGGAACATGTCGACGACGATGCCGCCGCCGTCCTCGGCGCGGTAGTTCCAGGACGGGCGCTGGGCGGCCTGCCAGTCGCCCTCGAAGACCCAATAGCCGAACTCGCCGCGGATGGAGAGGATCCGGCCGAAGAAGCCGCCGTCGATGAGGCGCTTCAGCTTGAGCAGGCCCGGGAGGAACAGCTTGTCCTGGACGACACCGTGCTTGATGCCCTTCTCGCCCGCGAGCCGGGCCAGCTCCAGGGCGCCCTCCAGACCCGTGGCCGTCGGCTTCTCCGTGTAGATGTGCTTGCCCGCGGCGATCGCCTTCTTGATCGCCTCCTCGCGGGCGGACGTCACCTGGGCGTCGAAGTAGATGTCGACGGTCGGGTCGGCGAGTACCGCGTCCACGTCGGTGGAGATGTGCTCCAGGCCGTGCTGGTCCGCCAGCGCCCTGAGCGCGTGCTCGCGGCGGCCGACGAGGATCGGTTCCGGCCACAGCACGGTGCCGTCGCCGAGGTCGAGGCCGCCCTGTTCGCGCAGGGCCAGGATGGAGCGGACGAGGTGCTGGCGGTAGCCCATGCGCCCCGTCACGCCGTTCATGGCGATTCGCACCGTCTTGCGTGTCACGTCGATCCCTTCGTAGGCGTCGTGCGCAGCATGCCTGCGCGCTTCGTACGCGGTTGTGCGCGCCGCGTACGCCTCTTCCTGATCAGCGTTACAGCAAGCGCTTTCTATCCAAGGAGAAGCTAGCCTCTGACCAGCGGTCCGGACAAGACCGTGTCCATCCCGAGTTGTTCGAGGGGGCGAACAGCGGGGGTGTTGGGCCGTAGGGTCTGCTCGACACGCCCGGAACCGCGCCCACGCGGCTGCTGTCTACCAGGGCGTACGACGACGTACGACAACGTATGACGTATGACGAGATGCGTGACCGGAGGACGACGAGATGACGGTGACCCTGGCGGACGTGGCGGCCCGCGCGCAGGTCTCGCCCGCGACGGTGTCGCGCGTGCTGAACGGGAACTACCCCGTCGCCGCTTCCACCCGGGAGCGGGTGCTGCGGGCGGTCGACGAGCTGGACTACGTGCTGAACGGGCCGGCGAGCGCGCTGGCGGCGGCGACTTCCGACCTGGTGGGAATCCTCGTCAACGACATCGCCGACCCCTTCTTCGGGATCATGGCGAGTGCGATCCAGGGGGAGATCGGGGGGCCGGGCGGCCGGGCCGGGGGCGAGCGGCTGGCGGTGGTCTGCAACACCGGGGGCTCGCCGGAGCGTGAGCTGACCTATCTGACCCTCCTTCAGCGGCAGCGGGCCGCGGCCGTGGTGCTGACCGGCGGGGCCATGGAGAACGAGCCGCACGCGGCGGCGGTTGCGGCGAAGCTGCGCAGACTGGGCGAGGCGGGGACGCGGATCGTGCTGTGCGGCCGGCCGCCGGCGCCGGAGACCTCGGCGATCGCACTGACCTTCGACAACCGCGGGGGCGGGCGGGAGCTGACCGAGCACCTCATCAGGCTCGGGCACCGGCGGCTCGGCTACATCGCGGGCCCGGAGGAGCGGACGACGACCCGGCACCGGCTGGAGGGCCACCGGGCGGCGCTGGCCGCGGCCGGCATCGAGGAGGACCCGCGCTGGACCGTGCACGGACGCTACGACCGACGGGCGGGCTACGAGGCGACGCTGGAACTGCTGCGCCGGGACCCGTCCCTGACGGCGGTCGTCGCCGCCAACGACTCCGTCGCGCTGGGCGCGTGCGCGGCGCTGCGCGAGTCGGGGATGCGGATCCCGGACGACGTCTCGGTCGCCGGCTTCGACGACCTCCCCTTCAGCATCGACGCGGTGCCCTCCCTCACGACGGTGCGACTGCCGCTGGCCGAGGCGGGGGCCCGGGCCGGACGCATCGCCACGGGACGCGAGGAGCCGCCGCCCGGCGGGATCGCCACGGTGCGGGGGGAGTTGATGGTGCGGGGGTCCACGGGGGTGCCTCGGGCTTGATACTGCCTCCGGCTCACGAGCGGGCCGAACTCGTCGAGGTCGTGCGGATCGGCGACCCCGTCGGGCATCTCACGTCGCGGGGCCTGAGCGGCGACGTCGTCGAGGTCTGGGCCGGGGAGGAGGTGCGGGAGGCCCTGGCCCTGGTCGCCGGGCTGCCGGACAGTCCGAAGTACCGCTGCTTCCTCCCCGGTTGGGGCATTCGCGCCTACGAGGAACGCGATCCCGATCCGCTCTTCGAGATCGCGTTCTGCTTCCGGTGCAACGGAGCCCGCATCTGGGGGCACGACATTCCGGAGCAACTGCGGAACCAGGACTTCGACGCGGAGAGCCCGGCCGGGCGGGAGCTGCTGCGCCGGTTCCGGGCCTGCGTGGCGAGCTGACGTTCCCCAGCCACGATCAGCGATCCCCCGGCTCCGCTGGACCCGCACCCCTCACACGGGTGACAGTGGACACCATGAAGCTCGCCTTCTCCACCCTCGGTGTTCCCGGTCTGCCCCTTTCCGAGGTGCTGCGGCTCGCTGTCGCGCACGGCTATCACGGCGTGGAGTTGCGCGCCCACCCGGAGGAACCGGTCCACCCGGGGCTCCCTCCGGCCGAGCGGGAGGATGTGGCCGTCGCGTTCAAGGCGGCCGGAGTGGAGGTGCTGGGGCTCGCGGGGTACGCGCGGGTCGCAGCGCCGGGGGACGACGAGCCGGTGATCGAGGAGATCCGGGCGCTCGTCGAGCTCGCCGCCGCACTCGGCGCGCCCTTCGTCCGCGTCTTTCCCGGTGGCTCCGACGACCAGTCCCCCGCCGAGGCCGACGCCGTCGCCGCCCGGCGGCTCGGCACCGCCGCCGAGTACGCCGCCGACCTCGGCGTACGCATCCTGCTGGAGACCCACGACTCCCACCGCACCGGAGCGGACGCGATGCGCGTGCTCGGCCTGGTCGGGCATCGGCAGGTCGGTGCGCTGTGGGACGTCATGCACACCTGGCTGGGCGGCGAGCAGCCGCTGGAGACGTACGCGGCGCTCTCGCCGTATCTCGGATACGTGCAGGTCAAGGACATCGCCTCGGCCGAGGACACCACCCCGCTGGCGCTCGGCGCCGGGGTGCTGCCGCTCGCCGAGTGCGTGGAGGTGCTGACGCGGCACGGCTGGGACGGGTGGCTGTGCTGGGAGTACGAGAAGCGGTGGTACGAGGCCGCCGAGCCGCTGGAGGGGCTGCTGGGCGGCGGGCGCAAGCATCTCGGAAGGCTGCTCAACGACTCCGCGTGAGCCCGCCGGCCCCCGCGTCATGACCTACCGCACCCTGAACTTCGCCTCCCCGTCCGTGCACCACTCCAGCACCGACGGCCAGGGACCGTAGCCCGCGTCCAGGTCGAGGTGGGCGGCGCCGGGGAGGAGTTCGGCGGGGAGGCCCAGGGGATCGCCGTAGGCGCTCCGGGCGCCTTCCGGGCAGTACGGGTCGTCGTCGCCGGCGACCAGCCGGGTGGGGGTGGGGAGTGCGAGCCCGGTGAGCGGCGGGGGTGCGAACTCCGCGACCTCGGGGTAGCGGGCGAGCACCGAGCCCGACGGCGGAGCCACCAGCAGGACGCGGTCCACCTCGCCGACCCCTGGTGTCTCCCGCGCGACGGCGTGCAGCCAGAGCGGGACGGAGAGGCTGTGGGCGACGACCACCCGCTCGTCGGCGTCGGCCGACTCTCCGAGATGCCGCTCCAGTTCGCTCAGCCACGCCTCCAGGGCGGGGTCGTCCGGGTCGGGCAGCTGCGGGTAGGTGACGTCCTGGCCGAGCTCGGTGAGGCGGTCGGCGAGCCAGTGCTGCCAGTGGTCCTTGGGGCGGCGGTTCTGCCAGCCGTGGAGGATGAGGAAGGAGCGGGTGGTCATGGCATCGGATCTCTCGGTGCTTTGCGTGCTTTCGGTCAGGTGATGGAGGCGCTCCGGTGCGCCACGAACCGCGCCACCCGTTCCTCCAGCCGTGCCCGGCGCTCCGGCCATTCGTCCGCCGTGATCGAGAAGATCGCGGAGTCGCGGAGGCGGCCGTCCTCGCCCGGGGCCCAGGAGCGGGACCAGTTGCGCAGGACGCCTTCGAAGCGGGCGCCGACGCTCTCCATGGCGGCGCGGGAGCGGGCGTTGCGGGCGTCGGTCTTGAGGTCGACGCGGGAGACGTCCCACGTTTCGAAGGCGTGCTGGAAGAGCAGCAGCTTGGCCTCCGCGTTCACGCCCGTGCCCTGGGCGGATGCGGCCAGCCAGGTGAAGCCGACCTCGATGGCGTCCAGGCGGTCGTCCGTCAGCCAGTGGCGCGGCTCCCAGTAGGCCGTGGCGCCGACCGCCCGGCCCGAGGCGAGGGAGATCTGCGCGTAGGGCGCGAGCCGGCCGGTCGCGGCGCGGGCGAGCTGGGCGTCGACGTAGTCGCCGACCTCGTCGGCCCGTGGCACCCACGTGAACGCGTACGTCCCCCGGTTCTCCTCCGCCGCCACCGCCAGCTCGGCCGCATGTCGCCGCTCCAGCGGCTCCAGGCGCACCAGCGCGCCCTCGAGAACCGGAGCCCGCAGTGTGAATGTCACCCGATCAAGTCCTTCCTCAACTCCGCGAACGCCTCGTGGAAACCGGGGAAAGTCTTGCGGACACAGCCGGGGTCGTCGAACGAGATTCCGGGGACGCGCAGGCCGGTCACGGCGAAGGACATGACGATGCGGTGGTCGCCGTAGGTCTTGATGCCGGCGCCCGCGGGAGCGCTGTCCGTGCCAGGGCGGATCTCGATCCAGTCGTCCCCGGTGGCCACCTCCACGCCCAGCCGCCGGAGGTTCTGCGCGCAGGCGTCCAGGCGGTCGCACTCCTTCACGCGCGTGTTCGCCACGTCCTCGATGCGTACCGGGCCGGAGGCGAAGGGGGCGATCGCGGCAAGGGTCGGCATGGTGTCGGAGATGTCCCGCATGTCGACGGTGACGCCGTGGAGTTCGCCGGTCCCGGACACGGTGGTGCGGTCGGCGCCGACGTCCACCCGGGCGCCCATCCGCCGCAGTACGTCCACGAAGCCCAGGTCGCCCTGGAGCGCTCCCGCGCCGAGGCCCGGCACGGTCACCTCGCCGCCGGTCACCGCGGCCGCCGCGAAGAAGTAGCTCGCGGTGGAGGCGTCCGGCTCGATCGCGTACGTGGTGGCCCGGTAGCCGCCCGGCGGGACGACGTACGTGTTCCCCTCGCGGCCCACCTCCACCCCGAACTCCCGCATCATCGCGATCGTGATCTCGACGTACGGCACCGAGACCAGGTCCGTGACGGTGATGCGCAGGCCGGTGCGGGTGAGCGGGCCGAGCAGCAGGAGGGCGGTCAGGTACTGGGAGGACTGGCCGGCGTCCAGCACCACCTCCCCGCCCTCGACACCGGCCGCCCGCACGGTCAGCGGGTGGTGGCCCTCCGCCGCCTCGTGCCGCAGGTCCACGCCCAGGTCGCGCAGGGCGCGGGTGAGCGGAAGGAGGGGGCGGCGGCGCATCTGGGGGGAGGCGTCGAAGCGGTAGGTGCCGTGTCCCGCGGCGGCGAGGGTCGGCAGGAAGCGTGCCGTGGTCGCGCCGTCCCGGCAGTAGACGTCGGCCTCGGCGAGCGCCGGCCCCTGCGGGCGGCCGTCGACCTGCCAGGCGCCCGGTGTCCGTCCGACGCGGTAGCCGAGCCGCGACAGGCCCTCGGCGAACCCCTCGGTGTCGTCGGAACGGAGGGGGCGCTGGAGGGTGGTGACGCCGTCGGCGGCCGCGGCCAGGAACAGGGCGCGGGCGGTGATGGACTTGGAACCGGGGATGTCGACGAGGGCCATGCCCCTCATGATCCCGCGCCGGTCCGCCCAGGCGCCGGTACGTCCACGGGATGGACGAGGGTCGAGGTGGTTTCCTCCGGTTGAACGGCGGGGTGAATGGCGGGTTGGGCGGCGGGCCGGGAGGCGGGTTGAACGACGGGCTGGGCGGCCGGCTGAACAGCGGGTCGGACGGCGGCAGTGCGACGGGCAGGCCGGACAGCCGGGCGTGCGGGCGGGCGTGCGGCCGTCCTCGCCGGGGCGAGCGATGCCAGTGCCACCCCGCCCACCAGCAGGGCCGCCGCGCACCAGCGCAGGCCGCTCACCGACTCGCCGAGGAACAGGGCGGCCGACGTCATGCCGAAGACCGGGACCAGGAGGGAGAAGGGGGCCACCGTGGACGCCGGGTGGCGATGCAGCAGCCGGCCCCAGGCGCCGAAGCCGAAGACGGTGGTGACCCAGGCGACGTAGACGACCGTCCCGGCGCCCTGCCAGTCCAGCCCGCGCAGCGCGGCCAGGTCCCGGGACGGGCCCTCGGTGAGGAGGGAGAGGGCGAGCAGCGGCAGCACCGGGATCGTGCTCACCCACACCATGAAGTTCAGCGCGTCCGGCGGGGACGCCTTGCGGGTGAGGACGTTGGACGCGCCCCAGCAGGCCGCCGCCGCGATGACCAGCGCGAACGCGCCGAGCGGACCCGAGGCTCCCTCGTCGACGGCCGCCACCGCGATGCCGGCGAGGGCCACGGCCATGCCCAGTACCCGGACCCGGGTGGGTCGTTCGCCGAGTACGGCGAAGGCGATGACGGCGGTGAAGACCGACTGTATCTGCAGGACCAGCGACGACAGTCCGGCCGGCATGCCCGCGTCCATGCCGACGAACAGCAGCCCGAACTTCGCCACGCCCAGCACCAGGCCCACCGCCACGATCCACTTCCAGGCCACCTTCGGGCGCCCCACGAAGAACACCGCGGGAAACGCCGCCACCAGGAAGCGCAGGGCCGAGAAGAGCAGCGGCGGGAAGTGGCCGAGGCCGATCTCGACGACCGTGAAGTTCACGCCCCAGACGGCGGCGACGAGGACGGCCAGGGCGAGGTGCGCGGGTTTCATACGTCGAGGATCACGTCCGGCGACCGTGAAGCACCAGCGACGATTACTGCATGCTTGGATGAAGCAACGCTAATTCCCTGGGAGCTCTCCGTGCTCGATCTCCAGCGGCTGCGCGCCCTGCACGCCGTCTCCGTCCACGGCTCCGTCGGCGCCGCGGCCGTCGCCCTCGGCTACACCCCGTCGGCGGTCTCCCAGCAGATCGCCAAGCTGGAACGCGAGACCAGGACGGTCCTGCTGGAGCGGGAGGGGCGCGGCATCCGGCTCACCGACGAGGCACTCCAACTCGCCGCAACCGCCAAGGAGTTGCTGGCCATCGTCGAGCGCGCCGAGACCGACCTGGAGGAGCGGCGCGGGGTGCCGGCCGGTCGGCTGACCGTCGTGGCGTTCCCCTCGGCGGCCCGCGGCCTGCTGCCGTCCGTCCTCGCCGAACTGGCCCGCGAACACCCCGCCCTGGACGCCCGGCTCAGCGAGGTCGACCCGCACCTGTCGGTGGACCTGGTCGCCAAGGGCGCCGTGGACCTCGCCGTCGCGCACGACTGGGACATCGCCCCGCTGCCCGCCCCGGCGGGCGTGGAGCACGCCGTGATCGGGGACGACCTGTGCGACCTGCTGGTCCCCGAGGGCCACCCCTTCGCGGGGCGTACGGCGGTACGGCGGGAGGAGCTGGGCGGTGAGCGCTGGATCTGCCAGCCGCCCGGCCGGGTCTGCAACGACTGGCTGATGCGCACCCTGCGCGCGGCCGGGCACGAGCCGGACGTCGTCCACACCGCCGAGGAGAACCCCACCCTCGTCGCCCTGGTCGCCGCCGGCCTCGGCGTCGCCCTGATCCCCCGGCTCGGGCGCGGTCCGCTGCCGGCCGGGGTGGTGGAGGTGCCGCTCGACCCGATACCCGTACGACGGCTGTACGCGCTGTGGCGCACGGGCGCGGCACGGCGGCCGGCGATCGCGGAGACGGTGCGGGTGCTGCGCGGGCAGTGGCCGCGGGTGTCGGCCCACTGAAGCCCGACCGCGCACAGGATGACCGTCCCAGAAGTCCCCGCACGTTACACCCGTACCGACTTCCGGAAATCCGTACGTGGGCGGGAACCCTGCCCGAGGCCCGCTCGTCCAACTCGCAAGCTGTCGGATGAGTCACCTCGGTGCGGTGTCGGCCCTCGCTGCTGGCTGCGATCGCTGACCCACCCTCTCCGCCGCACCGCGGCCGGCAGCCGAGCCGTCATCGGCGCGCCCCCCTCCAATGCGCCGATGGCGGCGCCGCCGCAGGTAGCGTGCGCCACCGGACCCCCTCCGGCCTCCGGTAAGGAGCGCACATGCCCTCCAGACGCACCGTCCTCGCCGCCACCGCAGGCGTCACCGCCGCCCTCACCGTCGGCGCCGCGGCACCCGTGAACGACCGCGACCCGAGCACCCTGCTGTCCCGGATGACCCTGGAGGAGAAGGTCGGCCAGGTCTTCGTCTCGCGGGTGTACGGCCACTCGGCGACCGCGCCCGACCCGGCCGACGCCGACGCCAACCTCGCCGAACTCGGCGTGCGCACGGCCGCCGAGCTGCTCGCCCGCTACCGGCTCGGCGGGATCATCTACTTCACCTGGGCGCACAACACCCGCGCCCCACGGCAGCTCGCGGACCTCTCCAACGGCATCCAGCGGGCCTCCCTCCAGCAGCCGCGCGGTCTGCCGGTACTGATCTCCACCGACCAGGAGCACGGTGCCGTCTGCCGGGTGGGCAGGCCCGCCGCCCTCTTCCCGGGCGCCATGGCGATCGGCGCAGGAGAAAGAGGGCGCGAAGCGCTTCGTCAGAAGGGTGGTGGGAGACGGGCGGGCGGTTCACGGGCCGACGCCCGCATGCTCGGGCGTCTCGCGGGCGGCGAGCTGCGGGCGATGGGCATCCGGCAGAACTACTCCCCCGTCGCCGACGTCAACGTCGACCCGGCCAACCCGGTCATCGGCGTGCGCTCCTTCGGCGCCGACCCGGACGCGGTGGCCGCCCTGGTCGCGGCGGAGATCGAGGGCTACCGGGCGGCGGGCGTGGCGGCGACCGCCAAGCACTTCCCCGGGCACGGCGACACGGCCGTCGACAGCCACACCGGCTTCCCCGTCATCACCCACACGCGCGAGGTGTGGGAGACCCTGGACGCGGTGCCGTTCCGGGCGGCGATCGCGGCCGGCGTCGACTCCCTCATGACCGCGCACATCCTGGTCCCCTCCCTCGACGCCTCCGGCGACCCCGCCACCCTCTCCCGTACCGTCGTCACCGGCATCCTGCGCGAGGAGCTCGGCTACGACGGGGTCGTGGTCACCGACGCGCTCGACATGGCGGGCGTGCGCACGAAGTACGGCGACGACCGGGTGCCGGTGCTCGCGCTCAGGGCCGGCGTCGACCAGCTCCTCAACCCGCCCAAGCTGGACGTGGCCTTCCACGCCGTCCTGAAGGCCGTCCAGGACGGGGAACTCACCGAGAAGCGGCTCGACGAGTCGGTGCTGCGGATCCTGCGGCTGAAGGCGAGGCTGGGACTGTTCGACGAGCCGTACGTCAGCCCGGCCGAGGTCGGGCGGACGGTCGGCGCGCCGGCGCACCTCGCGGCGGCCGACCGGATCGCCGAGCGGACGACGACGCTGCTGGTCGACGAGGGCCCGGTGCTGCCCCTCTCCCCCCGCACCCACCCCCGCGTCCTGGTCGCCGGCGCCGACCCGGCCTCCCCCACCGGCACCACGGGCCCGCCCACCGCCGTCCTCGCCGCCGCCCTCACCGCGCTGGGCTTTTGGGCGACGGCCCTGTCCACGGGCACCGACCCGACGCCCGAGACGATCACGCGGGCGGTGACGGCGGCGGGCGCGGCCGACGCCGTGGTGGTGGCGACGTACAACGTCACGGCGGACGGCGCGCAGCGCACGCTGGTGGAGCAGCTGGTGACGACCGGGCGTCCGGTGGTCGGGCTGGCGATCCGCAACCCGTACGACGTGGCCCAACTCCCCTCCGTGAAGGCTTACTTGGCGGCCTACTCCTGGACCGACGTCGAACTGCGGGCCGCCGCCCGGGTGATCGCCGGGGCGGTCGCGCCGCGCGGGAAGCTGCCGGTGCCCGTGCGGCGGGCGGACGATCCGACGCAGGTGCTGTACCCGATCGGGCACGGCCTGACGTACTGGGCTTGACGTACTGGGCTTGACGTACTGGGCCTGACGTACTGGACGTACGCCGACCGGCGAGCGCGCGCCCCGCACCATGCGCAAAGCACTCCAGGCGGCCGGCGTGCGCCCGGCGTCGCGGGTCACGCTGGTCGGGCCCTGTTCGTCGGGCGGGTGGGGGATGCCGATGCGCGGGAGCCGTTCCGTGGGGGTGACGTGCTGGGCACTCACCGCCGCCCTGATCTTGACGGGGTGTCAGCTCCTGTCTTCGGACGACGCGGCCGTGGACAGCACGCCGACGGCGGCGCGGACGCCCTCCTCCCTGGCCCCCGTCTCCGGCTTCGGCACGCTCTTCCTCGCCGTCGGCGAGTGCAGTTCCTTCGGCACGACCGCATTCACCGAGGTGCCGTGCGCCGGCGAACGGGCGGCGGCCAAGGTCGTCGCCCGGCACGACGGCAAGGTCGGCGAGGGCCCGCTCTGCCCGCCGACCACCGACTTCGTCCTGCACATCGGCGAACAACCGGCGGAGAACGGCACCGGCTCCAACCCGCGGGGCTACGCCTGCATGCGCAACCTCCAGCCGCCCCACCCCGGCGACCCGGGCGCCGGCGGCGGCCCCCGCACGATCGTCGGCGACTGCATCTACGGCGCGGGCCGCGGCCAGGTCCGCGAGACGGCGTGCGACGGCTCGGGGACCAGGAAACCGCAGTACAAGGTGACGAGGGCCGTGGACACCCAGGCACAGTGCCCGGCATCCACGGCCCTCTACGTCCAGCTCGGCGGCGCCCCGGATCCGGTGGGGTGCGCGCGGCCGGTATGACGTGGCTCGCTGTCTCCCGCGACGGCCGCACCTCGCCACCGCCGACGACGACCGGACCGGACAGTGCGACTGAGGGACGCGGACACCCTCCCCGAACCCGGCGAAGCAATCGAACAGCTCTGCCGCACCGTCGACCGCGACCTCACCCCTGAGGAACGCGCCGCCCATCTCCCGGACGAGTCGGGGGACCCCTGTGCCCCACCCACTGACGGCGGGCCCCCGAACCGCCGTCGGCGAGAGGCAATGAACGCTACGGACGCAGCGCGGGCTCCCGTTCCACGTCCCGCACGTCCAGCCCGGCGTCGAACTTCGCCAGCGGCTTCGCCTGGGCGACAGCCGACGGCGAGACGCCCGCCCAGGCCAGGATCCGGGCCGTCGCCAGGGTCTTCTGGTCCGCGACCAGGCCCGCGACGTTCGCGCCGTGGTTCAGGCCGGGGGCCGTGAAGACGTACGAGTCACGCGCGCCGGCGCCGAGGCGGAACCGCTCCGCGCCCCACGGGTCGTTCTGGCCGTAGACGAAGAGCATGTGGTGGGCGTTGTGCTTGACCCATGTGTCGACGTCACGCATCGCCCATGGCTGGAACCTCATCGGGATCGAGCGCGGCACGAAGTTGCGCGGGGGCTGGTAGCCGTAGCGGATGTACTGCTTCTCGATGGACGGGAAGTGGATGGTGGGGGCGCCCAGTTGGGTGCCCGCCTGGTAGTAGTACGGGGTGTAGGTCTCCAGGCCCTGGTCCGCGTAGGCCGAGAAACCGGAGATCGTGTCGACCGACGTCCAGATCTCGTCGTCGGTGGCGGCCGCCGCGTTCGCCGGGACGGTGTCGCAGTCGGACAGCAGGCTGTACTGCCAGAAGCCCCAGACGTAGTCCAGGACGACCGCCTCGTAGGCGCGGTCCAGGCCGCCGATGGTGGTGAACGTGTAGCCGTTCTCCGCCGCGTACGCCTCGTACTTCTTCTCCAGCGGCTCCCGGCGCACCAGCGCCTCGCGCTGCACCGCGTTCAGACGGTCCCGGCACTCCTTGGTGCCGACGCCGGCGAAGAAGCGGTCGTAGGCGGAGTCCTCGTCGTTGACGACGTCGTTCGGGGCCACGTACGCCACCACGCCGTCCATGTCCTTCGGGTAGAAGCGCTCGTAGTACGTCGCCGTCATGCCGCCCTTGGAGCCGCCCGTGGAGATCCAGTTCTTGCTGTAGATCTTCTTCAGCGCCTTGAAGACGCGGTGCTGGTCGCTCGCCGCCTGCCAGATGTCCAGCTTGGACCAGTCGGCCGGGTCGGGGCGGGACGGCGTGAAGAAGCGGTACTCCATGGAGACCTGGTTGCCGTCGACGATCTGGGTCGGCTCGCGGCGGCCGGGGGTGGTGGAGACGTTGTAGCCGCCGGTGTAGAAGACCGTGGGGCGGCCGACGTCCTTGTGCAGCACCGTGATCCGCTGCTGGAAGGTGCCCTTGGACGGGTGCCGGTGGTCGACCGGCTGGGTGTAGTTCAGGACGAAGTAGCGGTAGCCGGGGTACGGCTTCTCCTGGATCAGGCTCATGCCCGGGATCGCGAGAAGCCGGTCCTTGATGTCCGTGGCGGCGGTGGTACCGGTGGCTTCCGGCGGTGGGGGTCCCCCCGCGCGAGCTGAGCCGAGCGTGGGGGAGGCTGTTGCCGCCCCCGCCGTGGCCGCCGTGGCTGTCGTGCTCAATGTGCCCATGAGCACGGTGAGCGCCAGCAGCCATCTGAGCGCCTTGCGCATGCGCGTGCACCCTCCCTGTGAGACAGATGTGCGTCGCCGGAAGCTACCGGAGCAACACCCGTCACACCAGAGGGGGTTGGTGCCGTGTCGGTCGGTTCAGCAGAGGATCCAGCCCGAGCTGTAGGAGCCGCCGGCCACCGAGCCCCTCACCCACACGCACCGGTGTCCCGCGTAGACCTTCACCACCGGGGAACTGCGGGTGTGCTGCCGCGCCTTCCGTACGGCGACATGGCCGCGCGCCTGCACGCTCACCGAGACCAGCCGCTTGGTGCCGGGCGTCTTCTGGACGGTGTAGGCGCAGACCAGGCCGCCGTCCTTGTACACCAGCACGGAGCCGGTGGAGAAGGTCAGGGTGCGCACCTTCCGGCCCGTGCAGGAGGCGGCGGAGGCGGACGCGGCCTGTGCGCTGCCCGGTGCCGCGACGGCGAGCAGCGCGGACACGATCAGCACGACCAGTCCCCCCACCAGCCGCCGGACCGTCGCACTCCTCGCGCCCCCGACGCCACCCCTCCCACCCATGTCCCCCACGCCCCCGACGCCCCCTGTGCCCACGGTCCCCGTCCCCTCCCACGTTCGCCGTACGCGATGGCAGTACCCGCGGTGGCGGTACCCGCGATTGCCATACTCACGTTTGCCGTACTGATGTACGGACGCACGACGCGTGTCGGATGGTTGCACGACCGTCACCAGGACGCGCCCACCGCTTCCTCGTGCGTACCGGCCGGCCGGCGTGACCGCCGACAGGCCGGGCAAGCACCACGGGCGGCCGGTCAGACCACCGCAGGCGCGTCCTCTCCCACGAACGTGCGCCACAAGGTGGCGTACCGTCCGCCGAGACGGAGCAGTTCGTCGTGGGTGCCGTCCTCCACGACCCTGCCGTGGTCCACCACCACGACGCGGTCCGCGCGGGCGGCGGTGGTCAGGCGGTGGGCCACCACCAGGGTCGTGCGGCGGCCCGCCAGGCGGTCCGTGGCCTGGTTGACCTGGGCTTCCGTCGCCAGGTCGAGGGCGGCCGTCGCCTCGTCCAGGAGCAGCACGTCCGGGTCGACGAGTTCCGCGCGGGCCAGGGCGATCAGCTGGCGCTGGCCGGCGGAGAGGTTGCGGCCGCGTTCGGCGACCTCGTGGAGGTAGCCGCCGTCGAGGGTGGCGATCATCTCGTGGGCGCCGACCGCCCTGGCCGCCGCCTCCACCTCGGCATCGGTGGCGTCGGGCCGGCCGTAGGCGATGGCGTCGCGGACGGTGCCGGGGAAGAGGTAGGCCTCCTGCGGGACGACGCCGAGACGGTGACGGTACGAGGTGAGGTCCAGGGAGCGCAGGTCCGTGCCGTCGACCGTGACCCGGCCGCCGGTGGGGTCGTAGAAGCGGGCCACCAGCTTGACGAGGGTCGACTTGCCGGCGCCGGTCTCGCCGACGAACGCGACCGTCTGGCCCGCGGGGATGGTCAACTCGATGCCCGTCAGGGCCTCTTCGGGTTCGCCGGTGGAGCCGTACTTGAAGTGCACGTCCTCGAAGGCGATCTCGCCGCGCAGGGAGAGGACCTCGAGCGGTTCGTCGGCGGACTTCGTGGACGTCGGTTCCTGGAGCAGTTCCTGGATGCGGCCCAGGGAGACGGTCGCCTGCTGGTAGCCGTCGAAGACCTGGGAGAGCTGCTGGACGGGGGCGAAGAACAGGTCGATGTACAACAGATACGCCACCAGGGCGCCTGTCGTCAGCGTCGCCGCGTCGACCCGGCCCGCGCCCGCGATCAGGACCGCCGCCGCCGCGACCGACGACAGCAGCTGCACGAACGGGAAGTAGATCGAGATCAGCCACTGGCCCCGGACACGGGCCCTGCGGTAGCTGTCGCTGCGCTCCGCGAACCGCGCCCCGCCGTCCCGCTCGCGCCGGAAGGCCTGCACGATCATGAGCCCGGACACCGACTCCTGGAGGTCGGCGTTGACCGTCGACACGCGCTCGCGGGCGAGTTCGTACGCCTTCACGCTCGCCTTGCGGAAGAAGTAGGTGGCGATGATCAGCGGCGGGAGCGTCGCGAAGACGACCAGCGCGAGCTGTACGTCGATCACCAGCAGGGCGACCATGATGCCGAAGAAGGTGACGACCGAGACGAAGGCCGTGACCAGGCCGGTCTGCAGGAACGTGGAGAGGGCGTCGACGTCCGTCGTCATCCTCGTCATGATCCGGCCGGTCAGCTCCCGCTCGTAGTAGTCGAGTCCGAGACGCTGGAGCTGGGCGAAGATCTTCAGGCGGAGGGTGTAGAGGACGCGTTCGCCGGTGCGGCCGGTCATCCGGATCTCGCCGGTCTGCGCGACCCACTGCACCAGCACGGCGAGCAGCGCGAGGAGCGAGGCGGCCCAGACGGCGCCGAGCGCCGCCCGGGTCACGCCCTGGTCGATGCCGTGCCGGATCATCACCGGCAGCAGCAGGCTCGTACCGGCGTCGACGGCGACCAGGCCGAGGCTGACGAGGAGGGGCGCGCCGAAGCCGCGCAGCAGCCTGCGCAGGCCGTACGACTCCTCCGGCTGGACCGCCCGCCCCTCGTCGATGCCGGGCGTGTCGTCGGCCGGGGGCAGCGCCTGAACCTGGGCGAGGAGTTCGGGGGTGGCGGGCATCCCGGACAGGGCGGTGTCCTTCGGCTCGCGGTCGCCGGTCCACAGGCGGGGGGTCACACCGCGCTCGGCGTCGAACTCGGCGTCCAGCTCGTCGCGGACGGAGGTGTCCTCGCCCGGGGCGACCGGCTGGGCGTGGCCGGGCGAGACGCCGCCGAGCTCGTCCGGGTCGGTGAGCAGACGGCGGTAGAGCGGGGAGCGTTCCTGGAGCTCCTCGTGGGTGCCGAGGTCGGCGAGGCGTCCGGCGTCGAGGACGGCGATGCGGTCGGCGAGGTTGAGGGTGGAGCGGCGGTGGGCGATGAGGAGGGTCGTGCGGCCCTGCATGACGTGCTTCAGCGCCTCGTGGATCTCGTGCTCGACGGCCGCGTCCACGGCGGAGGTCGCGTCGTCGAGGACCAGCAGGCGCGGGTCGGTGAGGATCGCGCGGGCGAGGGCGACGCGCTGGCGCTGGCCGCCGGAGAGAGTGAGGCCGTGCTCGCCGACCGTCGTGTCGTAGCCGTCGGGCAGCTCGGCGATGAACCGGTCGGCCTGGGCGGCGCGGGCGGCGGCCTCGATCTCGTCCTGGGTGGCGTCGGGGCGGCCGTAGGCGATGTTGGCGCGGACCGTGTCGGAGAAGAGGAAGGAGTCCTCGGGGACCAGGCCGATCGCGGCCCGCAGCGAGTCGAGGGTGAGCTCGCGGACGTCGTGGCCGCCGATGAGGACGGCGCCCCGGGTGACGTCGTAGAAGCGGGGCAGGAGCAGGGAGACCGTCGATTTCCCGGAGCCCGAGGAGCCGACGACCGCGAGGGTCTCGCCGGGGCGGATCTCGAAGGTGAGGCCGTCGAGGACCGGGCGGTCGGCGTCGTAGCCGAAGGAGACGTCGTCGAACTCGACGGTGGCGGGGGCGTCGGCGGGGAGTTCCTTGGTGCCGTCCGTCATCGACGGCTCGGTGTCGATCAGCTCCAGGACGCGTTCGGTGCCCGCGCGGGCCTGCTGGCCGACCGTGAGGACCACCGCGAGCATCCGGACCGGGCCGACGAGCTGGGCGAGGTAGGTGGAGAAGGCGACGAAGGTGCCGAGCGTGATGTGCCCGCGCACGGCCAGCCAGCCGCCGAGGGCGAGCATGGCGACCTGGCCGAGGGCGGGAACGGCCTGGAGGGCGGGGGTGTAGGCGCTGTTCAGCCGGATGGTGCGCAGACGGCCCGCGAAGAGCCGGCGGCCGACCTCACGCAGTTTGCCCGTCTCCTGGTCCTCCTGCCCGAAGCCCTTCACCACGCGGACGCCGCTGACGGCGCCGTCGACCACGCCCGCGACCGCCGCCGCCTGGGCCTGGGCGTACCAGGTGGCCGGGTGCAGCTTCGTACGGCTGCGCTTGGCGATGTACGCGAGGGCGGGCGCCACGGCGAGGGCGACCAGGGTGAGCGGGAGCGACAGCCACGCCATGATCACCAGGGAGATCAGGAAGAGGAGGAGGTTCCCGATCGTCATCGGGAGCATGAAGAGCAGGCCCTGGATGAGCTGGAGGTCGCTGGTGGCGCGGCCCACGACCTGCCCGGTGGACAACTCGTCCTGGCGGCGGCCGTCGAGCCGGGTGATCGTCTCGAACATCTCGGTCCGCAGGTCGTGCTGGACGTCGAGGGCGAGGCGGCCGCCGTAGTAGCGGCGCACGTAGGTGAGCGCGTAGACGAGGAGCGCGGCGCCGAGGAGGGCGCCCGCCCAGGGGGCCATGTCACGGCTGTGGTCACCGATGACGTCGTCGATGATCACCTTGGTGGCCAGCGGGACCAGGGCCATGACGGCCATGCCGGCGAGGGAGGAGCCGAGTGCGAGGACGACGTCCGTCGGGTGGCGCCATGCGTAGCCTGCCAGGCGGTGTACCCAGCCTCGCGGTGTCTCCCCCTGCTGCGCTGCCACGCGGGTGCCTTCCTTCGGACGACCTGATCTTCCGGAAGGCACCAACGCGCAACGGAGCGGATTTCATCCCGCCGCAACAAAACGGCGGCGGCGGTCAGACACGTACCCGGAGGTAATACAAGCGGGTCGTCTGTGCCGCGTTCTGGTTGTCGTCGCTGACCAGGAGGACCTTGAGGCGGTTCTTGTCGCGGCCCGTGATCGCCATGCCCTCGATGTTGTCCAGGAGGGGGTTCGGCTGGGGCTGCTTGGCGGTCGCTCCCATTGAATCCTCCCCTCCCCGAAGGGAGGGGATTCCTGGCTCAGGCAGCCTCCTGGAGCAGCGCTCCAGGAGGTCTTCCGCCATCGGCACCAGCCGGGTTGAGACCAGCCCGGACGAGCATCACGCGTGCGGAGTTCTTGTCCCGTGGAGACACGGCTCCGCACACGGCGCAGGTGTATGTGCGCTCACCCAGCGGCAAGCGATGCTTGGCTCTCGCATCGCAGTGCGCGCAGTCCATCGTGGTGTGCGCGGGGTGTACGAGGCGGATGTCCCGCCCGTGCTTGCGTCCCATCTCGATCAGAGCGGCCTTGGTAGCGCCGATGGCGGCGTCAGCGGCCTTGCGGGCCATGGTGCTCTTGGCCAGGAACTTTGGACGAAAGTCCTCGACAGCGACGGCATCGTGGTCGCGGACCACCTTCTTGGCCCACTTACGGCCGGTGTCCTCACGCTGCCTGGCGACCTTCTTGTACGCCTTCGCCCGCAGTTTCTTCGCCTCGCGGTAGCTCTTCGATGCCGGTTGTCCCTTCTTCGGCCTGCGGCGGGCCATCATCCGGTCGTACCGGGCCAGCTTCGCCCGGGCCTTCCTGCCGTGCCCAGCGTGCGGCAGGTCGTGCGTGTCGGATGTGGTGGTCGCGGTCTCCTTCACGCCCCAGTCGATACCGAGTACGCGACCGGTCTGCGGCAGCCGCTGCACCTCGGCAGGGACAACGAACGAGCAGTACCAGTGCCCCAGGCTGTCCTGGCACAGGCGCACCGAGGACGGCTCAGCCGGCAGTTCCCGCGACCACACCACCGTCACCACGATGCCCCCGGCCAGGTGCAGCCGGCCGTCCTTCAATCGGAACCCGCGCTTCGTGTAGTTGAGGGTCGGCAGTGCCTCGCGCTTGGATTTCCACTTCGGCATCCCAGCCCGGCGCGCCATGGGCAGGCGTTCGCGGATGTCCTTGTGCGCCTTGGCACGTGAGCGGCCGAAGTCGCGGATGACCTGCTGCTGGGGAACCGACGAGCCCTCACGCAGCCACGGCGTACGCGCGCGGGCTTCGGTCAGCATCCTGTCGAGCAGCGCCGGGCCACACGTGGCCTTCCGGCCGGTCGACTTGTTGAGCAGGTGTACGGCCCTGGACTTGGCGACACATTCGTTCCACACCCAGCGGCACCGGTCCCACTCCGCCGCCAGGGCGGTGCGAGCAGTGGACGACACGCGCAGCCGGTAGGTGTACCGGGCGTGCCCGCCCTCCGCAGCCGCCCCCACCTGCGCCATTTCGCCCCCTCACGGCCCCGGCCGGGACACTGTGTCGTCCCGAACCCTCCGAAGGACCGTATGTACGACAGCAGCACAAACGCACCCCAATCCCACGGCCACCACCCCGACCAGCGATCACAGGCACACACGTTCGCATCACCTCGGCGATGACGACCGCGGTACGGGCGCTCCGCGCCCTGAACCGGATGCGGCGACGCTCCGTCTCGCGACACCCGGATGCGATTCCTCCCCGCAAGAACCAGGTGAACAGGCGTTGCTCGTGGCCGGGTTGGCGCTGGCGGGCCCGGCGGCGGTGAGAGTGGCGGCCGCCGCCAGGCCGGCGGTGAGGGTGGCGAGTACGGTTCGCAGGCGCATGGCCGTCACCGTAGGACGGGCCGGTGACGGCCGGTAGGACTGCTCGTCAAAGATCGCCCGACGCGGCCACGACGGCTAGGACGCCGCGAGGTCCTTGTGGATGACCTTGGCGACGCCCTGGATGGTCGCGATGCCGTAGTTCATCGTGCTGTTGCCGTGGGTGAGGACGGTCATGGAGTAGTCGTGGCCGCCGCCCTTGAAGGTGCCGACGCTGTGCACCCGCCAGCCGTACGTGGCGCGCGACAGCCAGCCGTTCTTGACGTGCCAGGTGACGCCGGCGGGCCGCCCGTAGGGCGTGCCCCAGCGCTGGGAGGAGATGACCTGGCCCATCAGTTGGTTGACGTAGGCGCGCGAGCCGTCGGTGAGGACCGCGTTCTTGGCGGTGAGCAGGTTCAGCAGCTTCTGCTCGTCGGTGACGGTGATCTGGGTCAGGCCCCAGTAGCCGTTCGCGCCCGGCTTGGTCTGGGTCATCCTGGCGGCCGCCAGGAAGTTCTTGATCTTCGTCGGGCCGAGCTGCTTCCACAGGGTGGAGGTGGAGGCGTTGTCCGACTTGGTGATCATGGCAGTGGCGAGGGACTTCTCACGGCTGGTGAGGGCCCGGTGCGTCTTCTGCGCGTCCCACAGCAGCGCGGAGAGGACGGTGACCTTGACGACGCTGGCCGAGTCGTAGGCGGTGGAGGCGCGCAGGGTGCAGGTGGTGTTGGTGCTGCGGTCGTAGAGGCCGACGGCGATCGTGCCCTTGCGGCCCACGAGCGCGGCGGTGATGTCCTTCTTCAGCTTGGCCGCGAGTCCGGCCCTGGCCGACGTACAGCTGACGGTCGGCGTCGCGGCCGCGGCGGGCGCGGCGGCGGCCACGCCGGTCATGAGGATGCCGGTGCCCAGAGCCGTGGCGACCAGTCCTCTCCTGCGTCTGGAAGTCCGGTGAGTCATGCCACGTTGACTCACACACACGTCCGAAAGTTGTACTCATGTTCCCCGCGCCGAAGTTCATGACACGCCGGGGCGGCGGGCATGCATGCGGCATGCCGACCGAGACACCGAACGGACATTTCACGGCAGGGCAGTTGCGTGCCGCCCTGTGGGTTCTGCTCCGCCTCGCCGTTCCCGAAGCGAAGGCGCCCGACGTGAAGGGGTTCCGCGGGAAGAAGGTGCCCACCAGACTCCTGAGCGACGGTCTGAGGACCTTGATGGAGAATTTCCTGCTCGCGAGGCGTCGCGGAGGGGACGGCTGGAAGGCGGCCGTCGAGGTGTTCCAGGAGATACCGGGCTTCTTGCAGGCGGATCTGCCCGGTTCGACGATGGGTCTCGGCGAGGAGACGACCTTCATCGCCGGATACGACAAGCAACTCGCCGATTACAGGGAAAGGTTCGGTCCGCTTCTGGAGTGATCGGTCTCTTACCGACCTCTCATCCAGTCACAGGTTGCCCCCAGGTGGAGCACAGGCCCCGCTCATCGGGCGTCCGCATCGTGCAGTGGTGACATCTGCCACCGATCCCCTCCCCCACCCGACCGTGCCCCCGGCCGTACCCCCGGCCGTGTCCCCCGACTGGGCGCCGCCGACGACCTCCGAGACGGTCCCCGCGGCGCCCCCGCCGGACAAGGCGCCGCGCTGGTCGCTCCCCGCGCTGATCGCGATCATGGTCCTGGCGGCGGTGCTCTACTCCTGGAACCTGTCGTCCAACAGCCTCAACAGCTTCTACAGCGCCGCCATTTACAGCGGTACGAAGAGCTGGGAGGCGTGGTTCTTCGGCTCGCTCGACGCCGGGAACTTCATCACCGTCGACAAGCCGCCGTTCGCGCTCATGATCATGGGCCTGTCCTGCCGGATCTTCGGTTTCGGCACCTGGCAGATGATGGCGCCGGAGGTCGCGGCGGCGCTGGGCACGATCTGGATCCTGCACTCGTCCGTGAAGCGGGTGTTCGGGCACGTGGCCGCCGTCATCGCGGCGCTGGTCCTCGCGCTGACGCCGATCACGGTCGCCATCAACCGGGACAACAACCCCGACACCCTCCTCGTCCTGCTGATGGTCGGCGGCGCGGCCCTCGCCCTGCGCGCCACGCGCGACGAGAAGCTGCTGCCGCTCATCGGCTCCGCGGTGTGCTTCGGGCTCGCCTTCAACACCAAGATGCTCCAGGGCTACATCGCCCTGCCCGCCGTCTTCGCCGTGTACGTGTACGCGTCGAGGCTGGGGTGGAAGAAGAAGGCCGTCAACCTGGCGCTCGCGGCCGTGGCGCTCGCCGTCTCCAGCTTCTGGTGGGCGACGGCCGTGTCCCTGGTGCCCGCCGACGACCGCCCCTACATCGGCGGTTCGACCGACGGCAGCGCCTGGGACCTGATCATGGGCTACAACGGCCTGGGCCGGGTCCTCGGCGGCGAGGGCAACGGCGGGGGCGGGGGCGGCGGGGGCGGCACCTTCGCCGGGACCGCGGGCATCGGCCGGATGTTCAACGACATCCTCGGCGGCCAGATCTCCTGGCTGATCCCCTTCGCGGGCATCGCGCTCGTCGCCGGCCTCGTGCTGTGCGGCCGCGCCCCGCGCACCGACCTCACCCGCGCCGCGCTGGTCCTGTGGGGCGGCTGGCTGGTGCTGCACTACCTGACCTTCGCCATGGCCGAGGGCACCATGCACCCGTACTACACGACCGCGCTCGCCCCGGGCATCGCGGCGCTGTGCGGTGGCGGCGGCGTCATGCTGTGGCGCGCCTTCCGCGGCGGTGACGCCCGCTGGTCGTGGGTGCTGCCCGCGGGGCTCGCGGTCACCGGCGTCTGGGCGATCGTGCTGCTGCGCCGGGCCACCGGCTGGAACACCTGGCTGTGGCCGGTGATCGGCGTGGTCATGGTCCTCGCGATCGTGGGCCTGTTCGTCCTGCGGTCCGCGAGCTCCGGCACCAGGGTCCGGCTGCTCGGTGTGTCCGTCGCCGCGGCGATCGTGGCGGCCCTGGCGGGTCCGACGGCGTACGCGGCCTCGCCGGCCTTCGGCTCCTCCGGGGGCATGATGGGCGGCACCAACCCCACCGCGGGCCCCTCCACCGGGGGCGGCATGGGCGGTCCCGGCGGAGGCGGCCGGGGCGGCATGGGCGGCGGCCCCGGCGGCCAGATGCCCGGTGGCACGCAGCAAGGCGGTACGCAGCAGGGCGGCCAGGCGAACGGCGAGTTCCCCGGCGGAGGCGGCAACGGCCAGACGACGCCGGGCGGCGGCGCTCCGAGCGGCGCGCCGAACGGCCAGGACGGCCAGGACGGCCAACAGGGCGGCACGAACGGGGAGTTCCCCGGCGGCGGCACTCAGGGCGGCGGCGAGAACGGCACGGCTCCGGGCGGGACCGGCGGCGCACCCGGCGGGACCGGCGGAGGCGGCGGCATGGGCGGCGGCGGTATGGGCGGCGCCGACAGCGAGCTCGTCTCGTACCTGGAGAAGCACCAGGACGGCGCCAAGTGGCTGATCGCGGTGTCCAACTCGCAGAGCGCGGGCCAGATGATCCTCAGCACCGGCAAGCCCGTCATCTCGATGTTCGGCTTCACCGGCTCCGACAACGCGATGACGCTTGCCAAGCTCAAGGAACTGGTGAAGAAGGGCGAGCTGCACTACATCCAGCTCGGCAGCGGCGGCGGTCCGGGCGGCGGCAACAACAGCCTCCTCTCCGAGATCACCACCTGGGTGCAGAAGAACGGGACGGCGGTGAAGGAGAGCGAGTACAGCAAGAGCACGTCCTCGAGCTCCGAGTCCGGGTCCACCTCCCAGTCCGGGACCGAGACCGAGTCCGGGAGTTCCTCCCAGTCCAGCACCTCCACCACGTCCACCGTCTACCGTCTGGACGCCTCGGACGTGAGCTGACCCGCACGCCGACCGGCACAGCACCAACGGCCCCCGACTCTCCTGTCGGGGGCCGTTCCCGTTTCCGTCTCCGCATGTCAACTCGCGTAGACAAAGGGCAGTTTGCCGGTTCCCGTCATCTGATCGACATGTCAGATTCATTGCCATGACCGCATGTGCATGTCACTCTCCCGATTGCCGCCTCCAATCAACCCGCGTAGATCGGACACCCCACATGCTGGCGACACGCATACGCCGATGGAAGTCGGTGGCGCTTGCCACCACTGCCGTCCTGGTCGGCCTCACCGCGCCCGCGCTCACGGCGACCCCCGCCGCCGCGACCACGACGGCGTACGACTCGACGTACTACAAGAACGCGGTCGGCAAGACGGGTACGAGCCTGAAGTCGTCCCTGCACACGATCATCAGCGCCAACGTCTCGAAGATCTCGTACTCCGCGGTCTGGAACGCGCTGAAGGTCACCGACCAGGACCCGAACAACAGCAGCAACGTGATCCTGCTGTACAGCGGTGTCTCGCGCAGCAAGTCCCTCAACGGCGGCGACGTCGGCGACTGGAACCGCGAGCACGTGTGGGCCAAGTCGCACGGCGACTTCGGCGAGGTGACCGGTCCCGGCACGGACCTGCACCACCTGCGGCCCGCGGACGTGACGGTCAACAGCATCCGCGGCAACAAGGACTTCGACAACGGCGGCAGCACGGTCTCGGGCGGCGGCGGCAGCCTCACCGACTCCGACTCCTTCGAGCCGCGCGACGCCGACAAGGGCGACGTGGCCCGCATGATCCTCTACATGGCGGTCCGCTACGACGGCGGCGACGGCTTCGCCGACCTGGAGCCCAACGAGAAGGTCAACAACGGCAGCGACCCGTACATGGGCAAGCTCTCCGTCCTCAAGGCATGGAACGACGAGGACCCGCCGAGCGCCTTCGAGGAGAACCGCAACCAGGTCATCTACGACACCTACCAGCACAACCGCAACCCGTTCATCGACCACCCGGAGTGGGTCGAGGCGATCTGGTAGCACGCGGCACAGCCGTCACCACAGGCACAAGCACAGGGCCCTCCCGGAACTCCCGGAAGGGCCCTGCGTCGTTCGGTACGCGTTCGGTCCGTGCCCCGCTCAGCGCCGGGCGAGGCCCAGCCGGGCCACGTCGTCGTGGCGGCGGCACATCTCCTCGACCCGGGCCCCGACGAAGGCAAGCGCCTCGTCGAGGCCGAGGCCGTCGGCCCGCTGCCGGTACGGGACATGCACCCCGGCCGGCCACTCTCCCATGTCCCGCTCCAGGTCGAGCCGGACGAACGCCTCCACCGCGATCCCCGCCTCCGTGAAGGCGAGGGTCACGGCGAGGCGGTACTCGCTCGGCTCCTGGTCCCGGGTCAGGTCCATCCACGTGATGCCATGGTCGAGCATCACCTGCGGTGCGCCGTGAACGACATCGAGCCGTACCTGCGGGCTGAGTGTCGAATCGCCGTCGTCCCCGGAATCGTCCCCGGAATCGCCGCCGAAGTCGCACGCCAGGTAGGAGCCGAGCATGAACGCGTCGAGCTGCTTCTGGAACCGGTCCAACGACAGCAGGAGTCCGGCGAACCGCTGCTCGACCACCAGGAGCTCACCCTTCGTCGTCGTCCTGCAAGTACCACCCGCGCCCGACCATGCGATCCTTCAGCCGCTCCACCTGTTCGGCAGGCGGCTTTCGGACGGACAGGGCCGCTGCCGCGTGGTTGCGCGCCACATGCCGGTCGAGCCCGAAGGCGGCCTCCACCACCACGCCGAGGTTCCGCTCCGACAGCAGGTCGGAGAGGATCACGAGCAACGGACCGAAGTCCGTGTCGTCCTCTCGGACCCCAGCGGGAAACACCAGTCGCAGCTGGTCGACCACTTCGGCGAGATGAGGTTCCAGGTCTGCCATTTCGCTGATCATTTTCCGATCCATGACACGGATGCGTGGACGATGGCGTTGAACGATACGCCCTGGATTCCCGCCGCCCGTACGAACTTGGCGTCCGAAGTGAAGATGGGAATCCCCATGGCGTCGGCGGTGCCGAAGATCTTGATGTCGTCGGCGCCGACCCTCCTGCTGGGTTTGAGGCCTGCGGCCCGCGCACTCACATTGTCCGGCACCACCCGCACCTTGCTCATGAGCGTCTGGATCATGGCCGTCTCCTGCGGGCCGACGAAACCGTTCGCGGTGTTGCGGGCCACGGCCGCCTGGAACTCGTTGACGGCGGTCTGGGTCATCACCATCCCGCGGTCCCCGATCTGCGCGGCGACCTGATCGCCCACCGCCCGGTCGGCCGACGTCAACGCCCGGGCCGAACCGGTGTCGATCATCACCTCTTCCTTGGGCGCGTCGGGCGCCTCGCCGTCCTCGGCCTTCTTCTTCTCGGCGCCCTCGCTCTTCTTCTCCGCGCCGTCGTTCTTCTTGCCTCCGGAGTCGCCCTTCTTGGCCTCGGGAGCGTCCTTGGCCTTGGCCGGAGGCGGCGGCTTCGGAGCCTCCTTGGGCTTCGGAGTGGACGGCGGGGTGAGGTCGTCGGCGTGCTTGACCGCGTCCTTGGTCTTGTCCGCCGCCTTGGCCGTGTCGGTGGCCACGTCCACGGCGTCGACGGCCTTGTTGACGTACCGGGCGCCCTTGGCCGCACTCGCGCCGTAGCCCGCGATCGGGATGGCCGAGGCGTAGGACAGACCGGCGTCGATGTAGTTGCCCTCGGCCGTGTACCAGAGGCCGTTGAGCAGGTCGGCGGGCTCACCGAAGCCGGGCACCAGACCGGCGACGTCCAGGGCGCCGTGGCCGATCGGGCTGATCCAGGACTCGCCCCAGTACAGGCCGGTCGGGTCCGGGAAGACCAGCGGATTGTTGCGCCCGTAGGCGTAGGCGTTGAGGTGCTGCGGATCGCTGACGTTCAGCAGCGGGTCCGCGGACAGGAAGCGGCCGGCCGTCGGGTCGTACTCACGGGCGCCGAGATGGACCAGGCCGGTGGTGGCATCGGCGGTCCCTCCGACGAACGCCTTGTCACCCGGCCATGCGGTCGGGTTCGATCCGCGCACCTCGCCGAAGGGCAGGGTGCGACGCTGCTGCACCGCCGAGTCGGCGGCCCGGACGGCGATCTCGGCCGTCCCGTTCTGTCCGCCGACCAGCCAGGTCACCCCGGCCGCGGTGCGCACCGCGATCTGTTGCCCGCCGTGGGCGTAGTACCGGGTACCGGAGAGCGTGTTCTTCGCCTTGTCCAGGCGGATCTCCTGCACACCGAGATAGAGCGTGACCGCGCCCTTCTCCTTGCGCAGCAGCCGGTTGCCCTGCGCGTCGTAGACGAAGCCGGTGCGGTTCGCCTCGTCCTTGGCACCGTTCACATAGGGCGTGACGGAGGCGAGACGCTCCTCGACGTCCCATTCCAGGGACTGGTCCACCGCCGCCCACAGCCCGGTGGCCTGCCGGGTGCGCCGGGTGGTGTTGCCCATCTCGTCGTACTCGAAGGACTGGGTCGCCGTCTCGTCCTTGCCGGGGGCCACCGAGTGCGACTCGGCCGACTTCACGGCGTGCGCGTGCGGGTTGCCCGTGCCGTTCGGGGTGTACGTCGTCGTCTGGGCGACGGCCGCCGCACCCGTCGTGCCCGTCGCGTAACGCGTCTCGGACGTGCGGTTGCCCATGGCGTCGTACTCGTAGGCGTGCCGGTACGGAGCCGGTCCCCCGATCGTCGCCTCACCTGCGCTGGGGGCGCAGGCAGCTGCGCTCTGGGTCCAGGCGTCGGTGAGCCGGCGCAGGTAGTCGTACGTGAAGCACTGGACGTCCGCCGCCTTCCCTTCCGGCGTGTCCGCGATCTTCGTGATGTTGCCGGAGGCGTCGTAGCCGTAGGCGATGTCCGAGTCGGGCGTCTTGACGACCTCCCGGTCGATCCGCGCGCGCTCCAGGCGGCGGGTGCCTTCCTCGTAGGTGTTGGTCAGCCAGGTGTACTTGTCGGCGCTGGCGGTGCCCAGGGTGAGCTGCAGGACCTCGCCGTAGTTGGAGTAGCGGGTCTCGCGGGCGTAGTCGGTGCCGTCGCCGAGGGTGAAGGACGGCAGACCGGTGGCCGTGTATCCGGTGGTGACGGTCTCCGCCGGCAGGTCGCCGGCGGCCGGGAGTTCGGTGCTCGCGAGGGATCCGTCCGGCTTGTACGACGTGGTGGCCGTGTAGGTGCCGGCGAGCTTGCCCTCGGACGCCGGAACGGTGACCGAGGTCTTCAGCGGACGGCCCGCCGCGTCATAGGCGTCGACCGACGTGGTGTAACCGTCGCTGCCGGCCCACTTGGTGGCGGAGGCCAGACGGCCCTTGCCGTTGGGGATGGTGCTGCTGTCGTACTCCCAGGTGGTGAGCTTGGTGTCACCGTTGTAGAGGGAGCGCTGGCGGCCCAGCTTGTCGTAGTTGTAGGTGAGGGTGATCTCGCGCTGGTTGCGGACCGTCTTCAGCCGGTCCAGTTCGTCGTACGTCATCCACGAGGTGCCCTCGTCCGGGTCGACCGCCACCGTCTGCCGGCCGCGCACGTCGTACTCGTACGACCAGACGTTGCCGGCAGGGTCCTTGACCTCGGACAGTCGGCCGGCCTTGTCGTAGGAGTAGTTCGTGGTGTCCGCGGCGCCGCTGGGCGAGGCTCCCTTGAACTGGACGAGCTTCGTGGTCCTGCCCTGGGCGTCGGTATACGTGGCGGTCGGGGTGTCGCCCTCCGGCGGGTCGACCGTCATGTGGTCGCCGTGGTAAGCGGCCTTGGCCCGCCACTTCTCCTTGCCCGCGACCCGGAAGACGGTGTCCGTGGCGCGGCCCGCGCCGTCGTACACCATCTCGGTCTCCGAGGGGGTGCCCTCGGAGGCGTCGACCACGTTCACGAACGTGGTGCCGGGGGCGGCGGAGTTGTAGAAGGGACCGATGTTCCTGATGGCCAGGCCCCGGCTGTCGTACTCGGTGGTCGTGACGACCCGGCCCGAGTTCGCCGCCGGCGTCTGGGTCTGGCGCGGGCGCAGCAGGCCGTCGCTGAGCTGGTGGCTGGTGGCCACCGAGCCGTTGGGGAGCAGGGACTTGGTGGTGGTGACGACGGGCGCGTTGTTGCGGACCAGGTAGGCGTACTCCAGGCTCGGGGTCTCCGAGGCCTTGGCGCGGCCCGGCAGCCACACCTTCAGCAGGCGGCCGAGCGCGTCGTACTCCAGGTCGGTGCGCTGCTTGTTCGCGTCTACGGTCGCGGTGACCAGGCCCCAGCGCGGGTCGACCGTGGAGGTCGTGGAGTTGCCCGCCGGGTCCGTCACCTTCATGCCGGTGACCGGGCCGCCGAGGGTGGGCGTGTACGCCGTCTTCGTGGTGTTGCCCTGCTGGTCGGCGGAGTCGGTGACCCGGCCGTGGGCGTCGTACTTCGCGGTCGACGTCGTCACGTACTGGGGCGTGCCGTCGGCCGCGTAGCCCTTGACCTTCTCGCTGCGGACCACGTCGCCCTTGGTGGGCGTGGCGCCGTAGGTGTCGGGGTCGTCGTACCAGGTGCGGACGTCGGAGATCGCCTCGCCCTTGTAGGACGGCGGGCCGTCGTCGCACGCCACCGGGACGACCGTCACCCGCTTCAGCAGCGTGAGCAGGCCCGCGTCGGTGTTGCGGTTGTAGGCGTTCGTGGTGCAGGTGTCGTCGTCGGGGTCGGCGAGGTCGCCGGAGTCCGAGGAGCGCTCCAGCATGCCGTAGGAGTCGTAGAAGTGCTCGATGGCGGCGCGGCGGACCTTGCCGTCGTCCAGCGCCGTGCGGGTCTTCGTCGACTTGACCGCCGCGTAGGTCGCCTCGTCGCTGCCCTCGGTGGCCGTGGCGGCGGACTTCCAGGGCGTGCTGACGGTGCCGCTGATCTCGTCGGCGCCGTCGAAGGTGCGCTGCTCCAGCTGGAAACCCTGGTGGCGTTCGTCGTCGCGGACCTTGGTGCCGTCGGAGGCGGTGACCGTGACGGACTTCGTGCCGCCGGACTCCTTCTCCCGGTCGCCGTCCATGCCCTGGAGGTAGGTGGTCTCGGTGCGCAGCTGCTTGGAGCCCGCCTCACCGGTCTTCATGGTGACCGAGCGGAAGCCGCGCCACTGGTTCCAGGTCTTCTTCTTGGTCTTGACGAGCTCGCTGTCGTCGAAGGCCCAGGCCGCGCCGGAGTAGTCGTACGACGTGACCTTGTTCGGGCCGGTGACGGTGACCTCGTCCTCGATCACCGTGTCCACGACGAACTTGTGGAACCAGTCCTCCTTCTCCCCGACCGTGCCCTCCTTCGACCAGAAGGACGGCATGCACCGCTTGGTGTTGGTCTCGGGAGTGGGGAGGCTGGACGGGGTGCACTCCGTCGGCTTGTAGTTGACCGAGATCGTGCCGCCGGTCTCCGACTGGATGGCCCGGATGCGCCACTTGTACATGGGCAGCCGGTCGTCGGCGCCCGTGTCGACGCGGTTGGCGTCCTGCCGTTCGTAGAAGGTGACCTTCGGGAGCTTGTTCGCGCCGTCCTTGCCGGAGTGGGTGATGGACTCCAGCCACATCGCCGGGGCGTGGGTGGTGTCGGCGCTCTGGTACTTGTGCGCCAGGTCCCACACGTCGACGTCCGTGTACTTGCCGTCGGCGCCCAGCACCTGCGTGGTGACCTTCGACAGGCGCTTACGGGTGAAGAAGGTCGGCGCCCACTGGTCCTTGCACTCGGTGTCGGAGGTGCAGATCTGCTCGAACGGCACGTCCGGCCAGCGGGTGGCGGTGGACTCCTTCAGATCGCCGGGCTCGCAGTCGGCCGCCGCGCCGGTGCAGCGCTCGACGGCGCTGAAGACGACCTGCGCGGGGGCCGCCGTGGAGTTCTCCTTGCCCTCCTGCTCGCCGTACTCGACCCGCTTGAGCCAGCCGCCGCGGTCGTAGGAGACGACCTTGTCGCCGCGCACCGAGTCGTACTTGTTGGTCTCGGTGCCGTAGTAGTACGTCATCGTGTTGCCGTGCACGTCGACGACGTAGTCCAGGTTCCAGCGCCAGGTCTGCTGGCAGCGGGACTCCTTGAACGTGTCCTTGTGGCAGGGCTCGTCCTTGTCGTCGCCGAAGACCGGGACCTCCCAGGAGGAGCCGGTGTTCTCGGCGTCGGCGGCCTCGGACTCCCGCTTGCCCTTGCCGAAGTAGTAGCGGGTGCCGTCGGTGGTGGTGACGACCCAGTACTCCTTGTTGTCGTCCGAGTTGAAGCCGCCGGTCTTCCGCTCGATCTTCGTGCCGTCGTCCTGCTTCAGCCGCCACTCGTTCGCCGACTTCTTCACCAGCTCGCCGGCCCGGCCGCCGAAGTTCATGGTGGCGTTGTCGGAGTGCCAGCACAGGTCGTACTTCTGCGCGCCGGCCTCGTCGTGGCCGTCCTCCGTGCAGGAGCGGTAGGCGCGCTCGATGTAGCCGGCGCTGAGGTCGAAACCCTCGCCGACCCAGGAGGTCTGGTTGTTGCTGGAGGCCGTACGGCCGTCCGTGGACGCCGAGTTGTAGGCCAGGCCCAGCTGCGGCGACGGGCCCGCCAGGGCGGGCGGCACGCGCAGCGGGTACTGCCAGGTGAAGGCGCCGGTCTGGCCCGCGACCTGCCAGGACGCCGAGGGCGCCAGCGAGGTCGCGGTGTAGGAGCCGGAACCGCCCGCGGGCGCCGCGGAGACCGCGAGCAGCGGCGCCTTGGCGCCCGCGACGGCCGTCGGGACGTCGGCGGTGAGCTTCTGGCCGCGGACGTCGTTGCTCGTGGCGAGCGGGGTGACGCCCTGACAGGCCGCCGCGTTCGGCGTGGTCAGCGCACAGGCGGGCAGCTGAACCAGCCGCAGCCGCTGGGCCCAGTCGCCGCCGTAGGCCTGGGCGAAGGAGGCGTAGTCGACCTGGACGGAGACCTTGGCCCCGGCCGTCGTACGGCCGTCCGCGCGCGTGACCTTCAGGAGCAGGCCGTCGATGCCGGCCTTGCGCGCTGCGGCGTGGCCGAGGAGGTCGACCTTGGCCCGGGCGGGCGCCGCGGCCCGCGACTTGGGGGGCGCGAGGCGGACGGGGAGACCGCCCGCGCGCAGGCCCTTGCGGGCCGCACCGCTCGCGCCGCTCGCGCCCAGGGTGACGGTGGCGCTGCCCGGCTCGGGCCAGGCGGCCTTCGGGCGGGGCGTGGCGCCGTATCCGGTGAGGTGCTTGAGCGGGGTGCGCGGGCCGTCGGCCTCCACCACCGGGGTGGAGGTCACGTCCTGCGTCTTGGGCCGCCGCTGCTCCCGGGTGTCGTCGTCACCGAGGGCGGGGACGGCCTGGAGCAGGGTCAGGGCCAGGGCCGCGGACACGGTCGCGGCCAGGGGTTTCGCCCACCTTCGGGCGTCATGTCTGCGTGTTGAGCGCATGCGCGCTCCTCCCGTTTGTGATGTGGAATTCCCGGGCGCCCAAAGGGTGTTCGGGCGCCCGGGACAGCGGGTTCTGGTCAGGAACCGCCAGATGTTCAGGTGCTGAGCGGGTCGTGCGAAGTCCACTGCGGTTCGGCAGCGCCCTGAAGGGGCGCGGGGCTGTGTCGATGTGCGGCTCCGCCGCGTGGGCGCGACCAGCCACGATGGTGCCGCGGACGATCGACGGCACCTCACGGCACTTCCAGCGGAGCGCTCAGTCGTTCGCGAGCCGGTAGATCTCGGTGCCGGAGAGCAGGCCGGGCACGAGGCGGACGTCGTCGATGTCGCCGGCGAAGAAGTCGTGCCACTCGCCCTTGTACTGGGCGCGGCCGATGTTCAGGCCCTTGGTGGCGTTCCAGACGTCGGTGACGGCGGCGCTGCCCTGCTCCTCGCCGTCGACGTAGAGGGTGAACTTCCGGGCCGCCGGATCGTAGGTGCCCGCCAGGTGCGTCCACTTGCCGACCACGGCCGGCCGCTCGCTGGTCGCCATGGCGCGGATGATGTCGGAGTCGGCGGTGTCCGAGATGTGCCGGCCGAAGATCCAGCGCTTGAAGGCCGTCGAGTAGTAGAGGTTGAAGCCGTTGCCCTGGGTACCGGACTGGCCGATCACCGCGATGTTCTCGCTCAGCGAGGTGGGCCGCACCCAGGCCGACACGGTGAACGCCTGCCCGGTGTGGACAGCGGAGGCGGCGGTGGCGTAGTCGCTGCTGCCGTTGAACCGCAGGGCCTTGTCGGCCGGCTGGTCGGCGGAGTGGTTGCCCGCGACCCAGTCGGCGCCCTTGACGGTCAGGGTGCGGTCGTGGCCGGAGGCGTCGGGCGCGGTGGTGCCGGTGCTCTGGTCGAGGCCGTAGACGGCGGCGGCGCAGGAGTCGGCGAGGGCGTCGGCGCAGGCGCGATCGGCCGTGAAGATGTACTTCTCCAGCGGGCCGCGGTTGCCGGCCCGGTCGACGCTGCGCACGTAGAGCACGTTCGGCCCGAACGTGGACGGCGCCACCTCGATGGTGGCGTTGCCGCCGAGGCTCGCGGGCGTGGCATGACGGCCGGGGGTGTCGCTGCCGAGGTCCCACTCGTAGTACTCGACGTCGTTCTTGAAGACCGAGTCGGAGTTCCCGTTGGCCGAGACGGTGAAGTGCCGCTTGGCGCCCGCCGGGAGGTCGGCCTCGCCGTCCGCCGGTGTCACCAGCGGCTTGGTGTCGGGCCGCTCGGTGTCCACGACGAACTCGCACCAGTCGGACCAGTCCGAGTAGCCGGAGTCCTTCAGCTTGCCGGTGGAACCGTCATAGGTCTGGGCGTGCCACTTGTAGCCGTGGCCGTGCGCCAGCTCCCTGATAGGGATGCCCTTCTCGAACACGCCCTCGTTCTGCGGCCCGTCCTTGCCCTCGTACACCATGGGCCTGCCGTCGACCTGGTCCCAGACGCGGAACGTGGCGGTGAGGTTCTGGCCGGTGCCGTCGGTGTAGGAGTCGGCGTCGGTGCCGTTGACCGCCATGGCCGGGGTGTCGTCACGGATCCACGGCCGCTTGGTGTTGTCGGTCGTGCAGGTCTTCTCCTCCGGGTTGCTCAGCCGCTCGTTGTACGGCTTGCCCGGGGTGGTGTTGTAGGTGACGACCAGCTTGGCGTTGTCGCCCCGGAACCGCTTCCAGGAGTTCGGGTCGTCCTCGTCGGCGGCGCGCAGCGAGAAGGCGATCGGGTCACCGGCGGCGGCCTTCTTGCGGACGGTGGGCGTGAGGTTCTCGTTGTCCTCCTTGCTGCTGTCCTGGAAGTCGACCCAGCTCGCGGGCGCGTCGGGGCTGCAGCTGCTGCCGCGCCCGTAGGCCACCGTACGGTCGACCATCAGGTCGCCGTCCTTGGGCTTGTTGTTCCAGTTGGTGGCGGAGTCGACGCCGCCTTCGGGCACCAGGTGCAGGTTGACGGTGCTCGCCTGGCAGGAGAAGGAGAAGGTCTCGTAGACCTCGAAGACCGCCTTGGAGATGGTGCGGTTCTTCCACCCCGAGGTGGAGAACTGGAAGTACATGCGGTTGGTGTACGGCGAGGAACTGCACACGTAGTACGTGCCGCCGATGGACTTGTACGAGCAGCGGCCCACGCCCTCGTCGTCCTTGAACTTGTGGAACTCGGTGCCCGGGTGGGCGCTGGAGACGTACAGCCACTCGCTCTTGGACATGCCGGCCTCCGGGTCGAGATAGACCGGGAAGTCGGTGTCGGCGGCGGTCAGCACGGCGTGGTCGGGGACGACGGTGACCGCGTCCCCGGACACGTCGAGGCCCATGTCGGCGACCTTCGCGGCGGCGTCGGGCGTGTCCTGGACGGGGGCGCCGGCGCCGGAGGCGGCCACGGCGTCGGCCGGGACCTCCCGTGCGGCGGTCGCGGAGTCCCACATCTTGGGGGCCTGGCCGCCGAAGACACGCGCACCGGAGGCGTCGACGGCTTCCAGACCGCCGTCCGCCGCGGCCTTGAGGTCGAGCCCGTCCACCCGCACGGGCAGCTTCAGCCGGGCGAGCTCCGGGTTGCGTGCCGCCTCGGGCGTCTTCACCTCCAGCACGTACGCGTACCCGGTGACCGAGGCGCTGGCGAGCAGGTCCACGCCGGGCAGCACCTCGCGGTACTCGGCGGTGTCGCCGGCCAGCACCGGCTCGGGCAGCGGCTTCGGCCAGCGCAGGGTGAAGGACCTGCCGTCCTCGCCGAGGGTCACGAAGTCCTGCGAGCCGCCGGCCGCGAAGGCCAGGTCGACGACGGCGGCCCTGGGGCCGACGGTTCCGTCGGCCCGACGCTCCAGAGTCGGATCGGCGGCGGCCCAACTGCCGTCCGCCCGGTGCACCCGCTGGGGCTGCACGCTGGTCTCACTGGTGAGCGAGCCGTCCGGATTGGCGAAGACGAGCTCGTCCTCGGTGCGCCGCGGCACGATCTCCACCCGTTCGCCGGTGGCGGCGGCCTCGGCGAACGCGGTCGCCTCGGCGGTGGTCGGTGCGGTGGTGGTTACGGCGTCGGCGGCCTCGGCCGCACTGGTGACGGCGGGCAACGCGCCCAGGACGACGGCGCTGCCGAGCAGCACACCGAGCGTCCGGGTACGACGAAGCCGCCGGAACCAAGGGTTGGTCATTCCCTTGTCTCCCCCTGGAGCTCTCCCCAGAGCTCCCTATGACGAATATGAAGTTGATGTGGTCATGCAGTACTGCAGTGGCGAGGGAGAACGTATGGGACTTCCTTTACTGATTCAAGCCACTTTCCACATTGACTGACCAGTTCCCTCACACCGGTGATGTGGATCTTCATCCCGGGCATGTCGCGGGCCAGGCCGAAAGCATGGGGCCAGCCCCGGCACCCGCCGAGGCGATGCTCGCTCCAACTCCCTTTCCCGGAGACCTTCATGAAGCTTCGCGCCTGGTCCCTCGCCGCCGCCCTCGCCCTGACCGCCCTCGTCCTGCCGGCCCAGGGCGCCTCGGCGGCCGCGGCGCCGTCCTGTCCCGACGGCTCGGTCTGTTTCTACAGCGGGGAGGACTTCGGCGGCAGCACCTGGGAGTGGACCGCCCGCAGCGGCTACCGCGACATGCCGCCCTACCTCCACGACCACGTCGGCTCGTTCGTCGCCGGCACCCGCGCCTGCTTCATCAACTGGGGCCCGTTGACATCCTCCCCCTCTTAAGAGAGGGGGATTCCAACCCGGGTGGGTTGAGGTTCACGGGTGCTCGAACGGCTGGTGGCCGTTGTCACCCCTCCGGCACCGGCTGTTCGCCGGGGGCGGGGGATCCCGCCCTGTCCTGCCGCGACGTTGGCTGCTGCGTTGGTGTCCGCGTTGCAGGCGAAGCCGCAGGAGGAACAGACGAACTCGGCTTGGCTCTTACGCGAGTTCTTGTCAATCCATCCGCAGGCACTGCACCGCAGACTCGTGTACGGGGCGGGGACGTCCTCGACCCGGCCGGGGGCTTTTTCCTCGGTGCGCTGCCGCAGCAGGCCCCAGCCCTGGGCAAGGATGCCCCGGTTCAGCCCCGCCTTCTGCGCCACGTTCCTGCCGGGCTGCTCCACGCTGCCCTTCGCGGAGCGGGTCATGTTCTTGATGTTCAGCTTCTCGAACCGGATCAGGTCGTACGACCGGGCAAGCAGGGTGCTGGTCTTCTCGCACCAGTCCTTACGGCGGTTCGCCTCGCGGGCCCTGAGCCGGGCGACGGCCGCGTAGGCGGCGGTCTTCCGCTCGCTGCCCTTGGGCGCGCGGGCGGCGCGCCGCTGGTGCTTGCGGATCTGGGCGCGTTCCCTGGCGGTGAGCTGCGGGCAGTTCAGCTTCCGCCCGTCGGAGAAGGCGGCGGTGACGGTGACGCCCCGGTCGACGCCGATGACCTCACCGGTGCCGGGCGCCTCGGCCGGGTCGGGGATGACGGCGAACGCCGCATGCCACTGCCCGTTGCGGAAGGTGACCCTAAACGTCTTCGCACTGGGCAGCTTCGCACCCTTGCCGCCGACGCTCAGGCGGAAGCGGACCCAGCCGCAGCCGGGCACCTTCACCTGCGCCCACCGCCGGTTGAGCTTGCGCACCACGACCGAGCGGCCCATGACCTGCCGGCCGGTCCTTGCGTTCAGCCTCGGTGTGCCGTCTGCGTGATACTCGGGCACACGGTCGGTGCCGATGACACGGAAACCCTCGTGCCGGTACTTCCTGCGCCAGGTCGGCTCACCGAACCCGGACGTGAAACGTGCCTGCTTGGCCTTCGCGAAGTCCTTGAGCGCCTGCTGCTGCACATCCGCGCTCCCGGCCGCCAGCCACACGTGGTCGTGCCGGGCCTCGGTGAGCTGACGGCACTGCTCGGCGAAGGAAGGCGCGGGCTTGCGTCCCTTCCGCCAGTGCGCGTGCTGTTCGACAGCAAGGTTCCACACGTACCTCGCGTGCGCGCAGTGCAGCAGCATCTGCTGTTCCTGCCCGCTCGTCGGGTACATCCGAAACCGTGCCATGCCGTGAACCTAGACCACACATTCCCCCACCGCGCACACCATCGATCACCATCACCCGTGCGAGTGACCGCACCCCGGCCGGCCACCGACCCCAGGACCCACGACCTCCCGTCGCCACCACCCGTCCGTGGCCACCCTCGGCATCCCGGACGACGACGCCGGATCGCCCTGACAGCGATCCCCAACCCCTGCCCCACTCCGCGGGAACGGGCATTCACCCCGGCCCTGAAGGACCGGGCACCCTGCCCGAAAGCCAGGTGGAGAAGCGGGACACCTTCAACGGCGACTGGCGCTCGCGCTACCCGGGCGACTTCGGCGGCAGGATCGACGCATGGGCCCGGGGGCCTGCTGAGGCCTCTTACCGCTCGCCCCCGGGAGCGCCGTACCACCGCCACTGACTGAGACGCGCATGCCCCGGGATCTCCCCCCGGCCGGTGGCCCAGAGCAAGGTGGGCCATCGGTCGCTGCCGGTCGGCGCATCGGGAAACAGCCGCGCCAGCACCCGGTCACACGCCCCGGCATCCGGCGCCCATTCGACACCGAGCCCATCGGCGACGTCGTACATGTGCACCAGCGTCTCGACGACCCCCATGGCGGCGAAGCCCTCGGCATCGGAGAGCCCGAACACGTGATGCGCCCGGACGGTCGCCGGGGTCACCCGCACCATGGCCGCCAACAACCCCCCACAGGCATCCAGCACCTGCACCAGCCCGGCCGGCCCGGCGCCACGGTCCGCGAAGATCACATTCGCCGGCGCACCGGACCTCTCCGCCCGCCAAACGAAGGGCACCTCGGTGTCCGACGGCGGCTGCTCTGGCCCGAGTTGAGCGGCATAGGCGAACAGATCGTCGGCCAGATGCTCAATGGTCTCCCGACAACTCCACTCCAGGGAACCGGCATTGGCGTCCCAGTCGGCCGCCGCCCCCGCGCCCCGAAGTGCGGCGACGGCCAGCCGGACGGCGTACTGCACGTCATCGGCGGTGACGGGGCCGGGGCCGGAGACTCGGTTCGCTTCAGGCATGGCGGGACGGTATCAACGATCACCGGACAGGAACCGCGCCTCTTCAGCGTCAGTCATTCAACTGCCAAGCGCTACTGCCGAGTTGAAAGGAAATCAACGTGACACCTAACACTATTGACCAGCATGTTCGATCAGCACATGATCTTCACAGCATATTGTAAGAAAAAGTTAAGGGGGCGGGTGGGGGCGTGTTAACGCGAAGACGGCGGCACGGCTGGCACCAAGCGGTGCGGAGTGGGGCGACAGTCGTCGCGCTTCTAGCGGGCGCGGTATCAGTGGTCGGGGCGGGGACGACTCCAGCACTCGCCGATGACGGGGCCGCCTCGGCAGCGGCTGACAGTAGTCCGGAGTCGCAGGCGAGTGTTCTCGCGGCGAAGACCGGTGAGCGGGTGGCCGTGGACGTGGCGACCACCGAGTCGTCCCAGGTCTTCGCCAACCCGGACGGCACCTTCACGCAGGAAACCAACGCGGCTCCGGTCCGTGCCCAGAAGGACGACGGCACCTGGGCGCCCATCGACACCACCCTCGTGCACGATGCCGACGGCTCGGTGCGGGCGAAGAACACGACGCCCGCTCTCACCTTTCGGGCGGCGGCAGCGGGGCCGGGCTGGCCACGCTGAAGGACGAGGGGTACGAGCTAAAGCTCGGCTGGCCCACCGCGCTCCCTGAGCCCCGGCTCGACGGCGCCACCGCCACCTACGACGGAGTCCTGCCGGATGTCGATCTGAAACTGACCGCGCTGAGCTCCGGCTACACCTCGGTGCTCGTGGTCAAGACCGCTGAGGCGGCGAAGAACCCGGCGCTCGCGACGATCAGGATGACCGTCTCCAGCGGTGGACTGGCCGTCGCCCCGACGGCCAACGGCGGTTTCGTCGCGCGTGACAGCAACGGCACCCCGGTCTTCGAGAGCCCGGCGGGGCGGATGTGGGACTCGGCCGGTGACACCCCGGCCACAGCCACCGCCGCTGCCGGCGTCACGACGCAACTCGCCCGCACCGCTCCGGCGGAGGCCGAGGGCGAGCCGGAGCAGGCCAAGGCGGTTCCACTGCCTGCCGCCGGGGGCGAGCCGGCCCCTTCCGAAGCTCCCGACAGCGATGACGCGACGGCGGAGCTCCCACTCAAGGTCACCGGCGCCACTCTGGAGATCACTCCCGATCCGGCCCTGCTCCACGGAGACGACACCGTCTTCCCGCTCTACATCGACCCCCCGACCAAGGGCATCGCGCTGGGCGACTGGACGGCTCTGGCCTCCAACGGCACCAAGTACTGGGAGTTCGACGGGGACAAGGGCGTGGGGCGCTGCTCCAACTACGCCGGCTACCTCTGTGCCAGCACCCCGTACACCCAGCGCATGTACTTCGAGTACCCGCTGTCGTCGATCCACGGCAAGAAGGTCCTGGACGCGACGATGGAGGTGTACCAGTTGTGGACGTTCACCTGCGATCCGCACTGGTACGACCTGACCCGCGTGGACAAGGGCATCTCCTCCAGCACCACCTGGTCGACCAAGCCCACCGGGGTGGACCTGATGGGCGACCGGGAAGTGGCCTACGGGCGGGGCACCTTGTGCAGCCCGTCGCAGCCGGCGAACTGGGTGCGCTTCAGTGACAACGTCTCCGGCGGGGAGACCAACGAGAACCTGACGACCACCCTCGCGTCGTACGCGGCGAACAAGCAGGCTGAGATCACCTTCTCGCTGACCGCTCACGACGAGTCCGACGCGGCCGCCTGGGCGCGGTTCCGCAACGACGCGAAGCTGTCGGTCACGTACATCTCCTACCCCTCCACGCCGACCGAGGCGAAGGTCCAGGACGGCACCAGCGGTAAGGCGTGCGGGACGTCCGCCGTGCCGCAGGTCACCGGCGACACCACGCCGACGGTGTACGGCACGGTGCAGTCGGTGGACGGATCGCAGGCGCAACTGCGTGCGGCATTCGAGATCTGGAAGGCGGACGGCACCAGCCGTGCCTGGACAGCGAACTCGCCCGCCAGCGCCTGGGTCGCGGACAACGCGGTGCGCGACGCCACATCCTCCGCACTGACCCCGCAGACGAACTACCGGCTGCGGGCCATGACACAGGCGTACTACATGACCGACCGGGGCGCCACCGGCGTCCTGAATTCGCCCTGGTCGTCCTGGTGCTACTTCCGGGTCGACACCGATTCCCCGCCGCCTCCGGTGGTGTCCAGCTCCGACGGCCGCTACCAGCCCGCCGAGACGAACCAGGCCGCAGACGGTGTGGGCGTGACGGGCTCGTTCCTGTTCACCCCCGCCGATACCGACCCCACCACTGCCGGCATCCAGTCCGACGTCGTCAGCTACAAGTGGCGGCTGAACAGCGGCGCCGTGTCCGCGCCGATCACCGTCGCGAAGGGCACGGCCGGCAAGGCGAACATCACCCCGAACCAGGTCGGTGAGAACACCGTCCAGGTCTGGGGCTACGACGCGGCCGGCCACAGCTCCCTCACCGGCTACTACAGCTTCCTCGTCAACCCCGGCGCGAAGGCCTCGGGCGTGTGGCACTTCGACGGCAACGGCAACGACTCCACGACAACCGCCGCGCCCCATGCACTGTCCACGGGGGCAGGGGCTTCGTACGACGGGCCCGGCCGTGGTGGACCGGCTTCCCTGAAGCTGGACGGCGCCACCGGCTATGCCCAGTCGTCCGGGCCGGTGGTGGACACGACCAAGTCGTTCAGCCTCTCCGCCTGGGTCCGGCTCTCGGACGTCACCCGCAGCCAGACCATCGTCTCTCAGCAGGCCACCACACTGTCGGGATTCGCGCTGCACTACTCAGCCACCAGCAAGCGGTTCACTTTCTCCCGCTACCAAAGTGACGTGGCTGCTCCGACGGCGAGCCGCTCTACCTCCCTCGCCGCTCCAGCGGCAGGGGTGTGGACCCACCTCACCGGCGTCTACGACGCCGTGGGACAGACCGTGCAGTTGTATGTGAACGGCCGCCCCCAGGGGACTCCCGTGGCCTTCACCACGCCGTGGGCGGCGACCGGACCGCTCCAGGTCGGCAGGTTTCACAACAGCACTGGCTACGTCGAGTACCTCAATGGGCTCGTCGACGAGGTGCACGTCTGGTCCCGGGTGCTCGCCGATGCAGAGGTCGTCCAGGACGCCCGCTTCGAGGACGAGGACAGCAGCGACGGCAGCTCCGGCGATCCGGTGTCGGCCCTCGTCGCCAGGTGGGATGCCACCGACACGGTGAACGCGACCGGCACCACGATCAACGACAACACCAGCGGCTTCGCCCGCACACTGGCCCTCAGCGGGGCAACGCTGGCCCAGATCACCACCGGTGCAGACCCCGACACCGGCGAGACCGGCACGACCCGGCAGACGATGCAACTGAACGGCTCCAGCGCCTACGCCTCGGCGACCGGCCCGATCGTGGACGACACCGGCTCGTTCACGGCAACGGCCTGGGTCACGCTGGACCCCGCCAAGTTCACCGACACCACCAAGTCGTACGCCGTGCAGGTGTTCGGTCAGTCAGGGGCGACCCAGTCGTCCTGGGGCGTCTGGTACGAGCAGCCGGCCGGAAGCAGCCAGGGACGCTGGACCTTCGGCCGCCCCGACAAGGACGGCACCGGAGCGGCCTGGACGAAGAGCGAGTCCGACGCCGTCAACGCCGCTGAACTCAACGGCGATCCCGTCATGCTGACGGTCGTGTACGACGCGCAAATGGCAGTCGACACCTCCACCGGCCCGAAGCTCGGTTCGCTCATCCTCTACGTCAATAGCGCACGCATGGGCAGCGAGGACGACGTGTCCTTCCCAGCTCCGTGGCAGGGCAGTGGGGCGTTCGAAGTGGGCCGCGCGAAGATCGACGGCACTGCTGCGCGCTTCTTCCCGGGAACGGTCGACAGCGTCCGCGTCTGGTCCGGCGCTACGCCCACCAGCGTGATCGCCGACCGCTGGAACACCGAGCAGTAATCAACTCCCGGGTGGCCGGGCGGAGGTCCCGCCCGGCCACCCGGCCTCTTCTCATCTTTCAGATCTCCGCTCCGGTATTGGCGCTGCCTCCGGAGTAGCCCCTGCCCATTTCCGAGAACCGGGACATCACCGTGTCTTCATCTCTCTTGCGCCCACGTCCGCCGGGGCCGGTCATACGCCGCTGGCTCGGCCGTAGCACGCTCGTCGTCTCCCTCTCCCTCCTTCCGCAGATCGTGGTTCCCTCGGGCTATGACTTCGCCGCCCAGGCCCAGCCCTCGGCAGCCCACAAGCGGTTGGAGGACCGTCCCGACGCGAAGATCAACAAGGTGGGCGTGCTCAAGCCCGGCACGTCCAAGGCCCCCAAGGACAAGGCCGCCTCCGCCTCCCAGGAGACCCGTGAGCGGCTGAAGAAAGCAGCATGGCCCAAGGCGGGCAAGGCCACCGCCACGGTCTTGGCGACCGGCGGGGCCGCTGTCACCGTCGGCGGGCTCGGCATGGAGCTGGCCCAGGAACCCGCCGCCATCCCGGCGTCCAAGCTGGCCAAGAACAAGGCGAAGGCCACCGGACCGGCCGAGAAGGTGACGCTCAGCGTCCACCCCCAGGCGGCCGCGAAGAAGGCGGGCGTCAACGGCGTCCTGCTCACCGTCGACCCGGCGGGAGCCACGTCCGCGAACTCCACCGGCGACACCGACAAGCTCCGGGTCTCTCTGGACTACTCCTCCTTCAACGACGTCTACGGCGGCAACTTCGGCCCCCGTCTGCGCCTGGTGACGCTCCCGGCGTGCGCGCTGACCACACCGGAGAAGAAGGCCTGCCGCACCCAGAGCCCGGTGGCGGGCGCGGACAACGACGCGAAGTCCCAGACCCTGACAGGCACGGTCTCCGCCCGCACCCTCTCGGCCGGCACTCCGATGCTGCTGGCGGCGGCGGCCGACAGTTCGGGCGGTGGAAGCGACTACAGCGCCACCCCGCTGTCCCCGACCGCGACCTGGGAGGCCGGCGGCAGCACGGGTGACTTCACCTGGAACTACCCGCTGCGGGTCCCCCCGGCGACAGCCGGCCCGTCCCCGAACCTGTCCATCTCCTACAACTCCGCCTCGGTGGACGGCCGCACGGCCGGGGAGAACAACCAGACCTCCGTCGTCGGCGAAGGCTTCTCGATCACCGAGTCCTACATCGAGCGCAAGTACGGCTCCTGCAAGGACGACGGCCAGTCCGGCAAGGGCGACCTGTGCTGGAAGTACGCCAACGCCACCTTGGTCCTCAACGGCAAGGCCGTCGAACTGGTCAACACCTGCGCCGACAAGGCGGCCTGTGACAGCGCAGCCCTGTCCGAGGCGACCGGCGGCTCGTGGAAGCTGAAGAACGAGGACGGCACCCGCGTCGAGCACCTGACCGGCGCCACCGGCAACGGCGACAACAACACCGAGTACTGGAAGGTCACGGACGCTTCCGGAACCCAGTACTTCTTCGGCAAGCACCGCATGCCCGGCTGGAGCGACAAGGGCACCACCTCCACCGCCGACGACGACCCGGTCACCAACTCCGTGTGGACCGTCCCGGTCTTCGGTGACGACTCGGGCGAGCCCTGCTACAAGTCCACCGGCTTCGCCGACTCCTTCTGCAACCAGGCCTGGCGCTGGAACCTGGACTATGTTGTGGACACCCACGCCAACGCCTCCACCTACTGGTACACCCCGGAGACGAACTACTACTCCAAGAACGCCGACACCACCGTCAACGGCACCGGCTACACCCGCGGCGGCTACCTCAACCGCATCGACTACGGCTTGCGCAGCGACCTGATCTACACCAAGCCCGCCGCCCAGCAGGTCAGCTTCACCTACGCCGAGCGCTGCGTCACCTCCGGCGGCTGCTCCAGCCTGACCAAGGACACCAAGGCCAACTGGCCCGACGTGCCCTTCGACATGATCTGCGCGTCCGGCACCAAGTGCATCACTCAGATCGGCCCCGCCTTCTTCACCCGCAAGCGCCTCACCGACATCACCACCTCGGTGTGGACCGGCACCGGCACCACCCGCCGGGACGTGGACACCTGGCACCTGGACCAGAGCTTCCCCGACACCGGCGACGCCTCCTCGGCGAGCCTGTGGCTGAAGTCCATCCAGAACACCGGCAAGGCCAACACCACCGCAGCCGCCATACCGCCGGTCGTCTTCGGAGGCATCCAGCTGTCCAACCACGTCGAGGGCAGCGGCCCGGACACCCTGCGCTACATCAAGTGGCGGGTGCGCACCATCAAGTCCGAGACCGGCTCCACCCTCACCGCCAACTACTCCGACCCCGACTGCATCTGGGGCTCGAGCATGCCGGCGGACATCGACAAGAACACCCGCCGCTGCTTCCCGGTCAAGTGGTCCCAGTCCGGAGCGACCCCGGTCACCGACTGGTTCCACAAATACGTGGTCACCTCCGTCTTCCAGGACGACCCCTACGGCCACGGCGACACCGGCGAGACGTACTACGACTACCAGGGCGGCGCCGGCTGGGCCTACGCCGACGACGAAGGCCTGACCAAGGCCTCCAACCGCACCTGGTCGCAGTGGCGCGGCTACGCCAAGATCATGGAAACCTCCGGCGACTCCGAGGGCCCGCGCTCCAAGAAGTCCACCCTCTACATGCGCGGCCTGAACGGCGAGAAGGAACTCGACGGCACCGCCCGGGTGGAGAAGGTCACCGACTCCACCGGCACCGCCCTCGACGACGCCCGCCAGTACGCCGGCTTCGTCCGCGAGACCGTCGTCTACAACGGCGCCGAGGAACTCAGCGGCACCATCAACACCCCCTGGTCCCACAAGACCGGCAGCCACGCCTACAGCTGGGGCACCACCGAGGCGTGGATCGTCCAGGCCGACGAGACCAGCACCCGCACCAAGACCTCCACCGGCACCCGCACGGCCAAGCAGAAGACCACGTACGACACCACGTACGGCATGCCGATGACCGTGGAGGACAGCGGCGACACCGCCAAGACCGGCGACGAGACCTGCACACGGACCACCTACGCCCGTAACACGGCGGCCTGGCTGGTGGCCAAGGTCAGCCGCGTCGAGGTGTACTCCGTCTCCTGTACAGCCACTCCTGCGGTTCCCGGGGACACCCTCTCCGACGTCACCACGGCCTACGACGGCCAGGCGGTCGGCGTGGCACCCATCATGGGCGAGATCACCGCCTCCTACCGGGTCGCCAGCTACGACCCAGTGGGCAAGACGCCCGTCTACCAGAAGGTCTCCGGCGCCACATTCGACAAACTGGGCCGCCCGCTCGCCGAGACCAACGCCCTGAACCGCACGGTCAGAACCACCTACGTCCCCGACGACACCGGCTACGGCCCGCTGACGTCCAAGACCTCCACCGACCCCAAGCTCTACGCCTCCACCACCGTGGTGGACCCGGCCTGGGGCACGGCTACCAAGACCACCGATGCCAACGGCAACGTCACCGAGTGGTCCCTGGATGCGCTCGGCCGCCTGGTCTCAGTCTGGAAGCCGGACCGCGCCCGTACGCTCGGCGACGCCGCCAGCATCGTCTACGCCTACAGCATCAACAACGACAAGGAGACCTGGGTCCGCACCGACGCCCTCAAGGCCGACGGAAAGACCTACAACAGCTCCTACGAGATCTTCGACGGCCTGCTGCGCTCCAGGCAGAAGCAGGTCCCCGCGCCGAACGGCGGCCGGGTGATCTCCGAGACCCTCTACGACGACCGCGGCCTGGCGTACATCTCCAATAGTCAGGTTCACGACGACAACGCGCCCTCGGGCGCCCTGGCCAACACCTACCCCGGTTCCGTTCCCGCCTCCACCGAGACGGTCTTCGATGCCGCCGGCCGCGCCACCGAATCGATCTTCCGGGTCTACGACCAGGAGAAGTGGCGCACCAAGACCGATTTCCAGGGCGACCGCACCGCCGCCACCGCCGCCGCGGGCGGCACCGGCACCCTGAGCATCACCGACGTCCGCGGCAGGCTCATCGAGCGCCGTGAGTACGGCGGCCCCATCCCGACGGGCACCGACTACACCCGCACGCTCTTCGAGCACGACGCCGCTGGCCGACTGACGAAGATGACGGGCCCGGACAACGCCGTCTGGTCGTACGGCTACGACCTGCGCGGGCGCAAGACCACGTCCACCGACCCCGACAAGGGCACCGTCACCACCACCTATAACGACGCCGACCAGCCGGCGACCACCACGACGACTCTCTACGGGGCCACCCGCACCCTGATCACCGACTACGACGAGCTCGGCCGCAAGACTGGCACCTGGGACGGGGTGCAGGACAACGACCACCAGCTGACCAAGTTCACCTACGACTCCCTGGCCAAGGGACAGGTGACCGCCAGCATCCGCTACATCGGCGGCACCGCCGGCAAGATCTACTCCCAGGTCGTCACCGGCTACGACGCGCTCGGCCGCCCCAAGGGCACCAAGACCGTTCTCGCCGCCACCGACCAGCTGGTCGCCGACGGTCACGCACCGCAGACGTTCACCACCTCGACCGTCTACAACAGGGACGGCACCGTCCAGTCCACCTCCATGCCCGCGGTGGCCGGCCTACCCGCCGAGACCGTCGCCAACAGCTACAACGACCTCGGCATGCTCACCAGCTCCGAGGGCATGGATGACTACGTCCAGAACATCGGATACTCCCCGTACGGCGAGATCGAGGAGACCCGCCTGGGCACCTCCACCGACGCCAAGCAGCTCCAGATCCTCAACCGCTACGAGGACGGCACCCGCCGCCTGGCCAACTCCCACACCGTCGACCAGACCAACACCGGCTACACCAGCGACGTCGACTACGTCTACGACGCCACCGGCAACGTCAAGTCGGTCACGGACAACGCGGGCGGCAAGGACACCCAGTGCTTCGCCTACGACGGCTACCGCCGTCTGACCGAAGCCTGGACCCCGTCCTCCAACGACTGTGCCACCGCCCGCTCGGCGAGCACCCTCGGCGGGCCGGCCCCGTACTGGACCAGCTGGACCTACAAGCCCGGCGGCCTGCGCGACACCCAGACCGAGCACAAGGCCACCGGTGACACCGGGACCGTCTACGGCTACCCCACCGTCAACGCCTCCGGCACCGGCCAGCCCCACACCCTGACCTCGCTCACCGTCGACGGCGGCACCGCCAAGACCCTTACGTACGACGAGCAGGGCAACACCACCCAGCGCTTCGGCCCCACCGGCATCGCGCAGAGCCTCACCTGGGACATCGAAGGAGAGCTCACCCACCTCACCGAGGGCACCAAGACCACCGACTACCTCTACGACGCCAACGGCGGCCTCCTGATCCGCCGCAGCTCCGACAAGACCGTCCTCTACCTGGCTGGCCAGGAACTCCACTACGACACCGCGGCCAAGACGTTCAGCGCCCAGCGCTACTACCCGGCCGGTGACGTCAGCGCCGTCCGCACCGAGACCAGCCTGACCTGGATGATCGACGACCACCACGGCACCGCCTCAATGACGGTGGACGCCACCACCCAGTCCATCACCCGCCGCTACACCAAGCCCTTCGGCGAGACCCGCAGCGCCACACCCCCAGCCTGGCCCGACGACAAGGGATTCCTCGGCAAACCCGCCGACGCCAGCACCGGCCTCACTCACGTCGGCGCCCGCGAGTACGACCCGACCATCGGACGGTTCCTCTCCGTCGACCCAGTCCTCGTCCCGGACGATCACGAGTCTCTCAACGGCTACGCCTACGCTAACAACACCCCCGTCACCAAGTCCGACCCCACCGGCCTGCGGCCGCTCACGGGCTGCGAGCAGGGATGTAGCGACGGCAAGGGCGGCACCTACCGGGACTACATGACGATGTCCAACGGGAAGTGGGTCTACAACTCCACGAAGACCTACGTAACCAAGGTTCCCGGCACGTCGAGCACGTACATCAGCGCGACCGTGCGGACCAGCGGCGGGAAATCGACCGCGGTTACCGTCGCCGTCTTCAAGAAGCCGACCTTCAAGAAGGGGCCGAACCCCGAGCCGGAGCGGAAGGACGGAAAGAAGGGGCCCGACGGTGAGGAGGCCGTGGACCTCTCTGCCGAAGAGCTGGTCGCTGTCTGGGCGGCGGGAGGACCGGAGAAAATCACCCTTCCCCCGGACGGCGAATTCGTCAGGCAATTGCGCACGGAGGACCACTTCATATCATTCACTAAAATGATACAGGGGCTGATCAGGGACGGGATATACACGAAAAAGGGATCGTTCAGCAAGTCTAACGGCCTTCGGAGCCGCGGGGAGAGGTACTGGGAAGGCATCAACGACCTCACCGGATTCTTCACAGGGGGAATCTACGGGGCCAGCCCGGCGAGTCTCGCGCTCGGTTCCTACACCCTCGACTACGAACTGCTCGGGGTAAGCTGCCGGCCGGCCGTCACGGACTCGGAGTGGGACCACGGAGCGCTTGTCGGCCAGGTACAGGTGGCGGTGTCCAACCTTATGAATATAACCTCGGCCACCCGCAGCTTTTCGGACGCCGGGTACAAGGACGGAGCAAGTAACCCGATCATGAAGGCCGGTTCTGACGCCCTCAAGCACGTCTGGCCCGACGGACAGACGGACATAAGGGTAAAGATCAATTGGATCGAGGAAGTGTATGTACCGTACTAGGCGAGGACGGCGGGCCCTCTTCGCCGCTGCACTCTCCGCTGCCCTCGTGACGGGTGCGGCCGGATGTGACGGCGAAGAAAAAGTGCCTGTCCCGAAGGAAAGTCAGGTCGTCGGCTCCTGGAGCAATCCCGGAGGGGACTGGATCACCTTCAGGAAAGGCGGGACGGGGCTCATCTCCGCCGGGGCGCAGCTTCAGCTGAGCGAACTGATGGATAAATCCGAGACCACGGGTTCCTGCGAGTTCTCCTGGGGAGTGGACACTGTGCCCGCAGGAGGGGACAAGTGGGTTTCCGTCACCTTCGAAAAGGGGCAGTGCGGCTCGGCGCCCGGAGAATTCGGTCTCTACTACTACTACGAAGACTCCAAAGAGCTGCGTCTGTCGCCGGCTGTTGAATTCCCGGAACCCGGCGAGATATATTCTCGATCGAACGCCAGGTAGCTGGCCGCCCTGAATCAGCCGATCTTCCGTAGTCCTTGTCGCGCCCGGTGCGGACCTCCCTCCCAGGGAGCGTCCGCGCCGGGCGCGCGGCCGTCGGTGGCCTGCTGACGCCGAACGTCAGCCTCTTGCCTTGGCGAACTTCACACCGACCACCGAGGTCGAACGCACCTCGCCCCCCGGGCAACTCCACATGCACGATGCCGCCGTAATTCCATCGCTTCCGCGCACCGGAGTTGGTCCGTGCACCGGACTCCTGACGCACGCGGCCAATGCCCGTTCCGACTTCGGGGTCGGCGCTACGAGTTGCTCAAGGCAGGCAACGGATCACGAGGAGTCATCTTCGCCTGGCAAGAGGGTGCGGACGTAGGCCACTTCTTCAATGCAGTGAACCACGGAGGGAACGTGAAGTTCCTTGACGGGCAGGCAGGCGGATACGCGGACATGGATTGGGATCACTGGGAGTTCATGCACACGGGGGGTGGCGCACAGTGATCACCCTGGAGGCCGCCACGCTGGCTGCACAAGAATTCGGGTCTCGCAATCTTCCCGAACGTGATGAATTGCGATGGGGATTCCTCTATCGGGGGATTTCGGGGGCCGGTCTCTACCTGTTTCAGATCACCGTCAGCCCATCGGTTCCGAATGAAAGACCAAGGTTCGGTGGCAGTCCGGGAGTTGTCGTCGACTCCAAGAGCGGTGACTGCCGATACGTGCGAGGCCACTCAGAGTACAAAGACCTTCTGCGCGAGATAGCCGACAGGACCCCGTAAGAGCTGACATGCCCGGTGCGACATCCCCTTCCCGAAGGCGCACCGGGCATGCGGCTGTCGAAGAATCGAGGTTCTCAAAGTTGAGCGGTATCCGCGGGCTCTGCGGGTGGTGACGCAGCATGTGCGCAGGCGTTGGTTGTCGGCGTTGCGGAACCCGAAGGCAGCGCGGGCGACGAGCTTGATCACGCGGTTGATCCCTTTGCTCTTGGCGTTGCTGTGTCCGGTGTCGATGAACGCGGAGATCTCGGGCCGCCAGCGGTCGATGGTGCGCAGGGCGCAACACAGGCGAGGAGACATTCGTAAATCCTTCGCCTGAAACACACTCCTAACCTTGGGTGCCGCCAGTACGCCGACGGCACCCAAGACCCTTGATCCCCAATGGTGGATGGGCGGCCGGCTCGGGTATTCTCTTGTTCGGCCGCGCAGGAGAAATGCGCTGATGCATCAAGGAGAAGTAATGGAATCTGCAACCCGTCGCGTCGGGTGCTTGCTACATTTGAGCGCTGGCGGGATTGCGGCAGGGGCGACGGTCTGGGTGGTCGCCAATATCTGGCGTTCTTGCGACGTCGGAAATGGTTCTGCCAACGGAGCGGTTCTGCTCTTCTGCTTTCTGATGACATGGGGCGTCCTCTCTTCGATATGGGGCTCTATTTTCAAAGTGCTTGGCGGCAAGAGCATCGCATGGGCTTATGGTGTTGCGATCTGTGCAACCGTGGGAATTTCCTGGGGGCTGATCGCCTGGATCGGCATCCTTGATTCATACCCGGCACCAGTCTGCCCGGGAAATGTCCCCCCGTGGTGGCCTGATTTTGTTCCCGTATAACGTCCAGCGCGGATCAGAGCCCGGGAGAATTACAGCAGGGTGGGCCACCGGTCGGTGCCGGCCGGCGCATCGGGGAACAGCCGCACGAGCACCCGGTCGCACAGCCCGGCATCCGGCTCCTCCCACCCGATCCCGAGCCCCTCGGCGACGTCGTACATGTGCACCAGCGTCTCGACGACGCCCATGGCGGCGAAGCCCTCGGCGTCGGAGAGCCCGAAGCCGTGATGCGACCTGACGGTCGCCGGGGTCACCCGCACCATGGCCGCCAGCAACCCCCCACAGGCATCCAGCACCTGCACCAGTCCGGCCGGACCCGCGCCACGGTCCGCGAAGATGACATTCGCCGGCGCACCGGACCTCTCCGCCCGCCACACGAAGGGCACCTCGGTGTCCAACTGCGGCTTCTCGGGCCCGAGTTGAGCGGCATAGGCGAACAGATCATCGGCCAGATGCTCGACGGTCTCCCAACAACTCCACTCCAGGGAACCGGCGTCGGCGTCCCAGTCGGCCGCCGTCCCCACGCTCCGAAGCGCGGCGGCGGCCAGACGGACGGCGTACAGCACATCATCGGCGGTTACGGGACCGGGGCCGGACGACCGGTTCGCTTCAGGCATGGCGGGACCGTATCAACGATCACCGGACAGGAACCGCGGCCTTTTCAACCGGGTGAGTACACCTACTCATGCGCAGCTCACCACCCCCGCCTAGCTTGTCCGGGTGCCCGAGAACCCCGAACCCCCAGCCGCCGAACCCGGCATACGCGGATGGTGCTGCTGCCTGCTCCCCGCCGCCCTGACCCTCGCCTGGCTCTTCGCAGCCCGCTTCCTGCCGGAGCGCGTGGCCTGGTACCCGTTCTGGCTCGCGGCCGTCGTCTGGAACGGCAGGGACGGACAGGGCGGCATCAGCCACGTACTGGGCTAGGAGCGGGCTAGGAGTTGCCCCACGCGCGTACAAGTCGGTGGCAGGCCGAACGACGGTAGGGGACGATCGCGAGGACATGGTCCATCTCGCGCCGCAACCCCCGAGGACGCATGTGTCACTCGCTCTTGAAGACCGCTTGGCCATCACCGAACTGGTCTCGTTGCATGGTCACCTCGTCGATGACGGCAGCCTCGACCGGTTCGAGGAGCTGTTCACCACCGATGTCGTCTACGACCTCACCGACTTCGGCCAGGAGCCTCTGCTCGGGGTGGCGGCCATCCGGGAAGCCGCATTGGCGCTGGGAGCCGCCAACCCCGTCGCTCATCACGTCACCAACGTCGTCGTGACGGCGTCTGCCGACGGCCGGGTGCAGGTCCGCTCCAAGGGCCTGGGCATCAAGGCGGACGGCTCCTGCGGTTCCGTCTCCTACGACGACATTGTCGTGCGCACCTCTGACGGCTGGCGGATCAGCCATCGCAAGATATCGCCGCGCCGCACCCCCCTGAACGGGATGACGAGTTCCGGCTGATCGCTTCACGCCTCGAAGCCGTACTCCAGCACGTACGCCGACGAGTCCAACACCATCTCGTTCACCTCGACGGCAGCGCCTTCGGCGTCGAAAGCCGTACGTGCGACCAGCATCACGGGCACGCCGGAAGGCAACGCCAGTTGCTCGGCCTCGTCCGCGCTGGGCATACGGGAGCGGATCTCCTCACGGAAGCGGACGGGCTTGCGGCCCAGTTCCGCAAGCCGGGCGTAGAGGCCGCCGGGTCCCGTGTCGGGCTGGGTGATCGGCGTGCCGAAGACGAGGGCGGCGGGCAGATAGGACGTGGCGAGCAACACGGGTTTGCCGTCGAGGGTGTACCGGCGCCGACGGACGCAGACCTTCTCGCCTTCCCCCTCGGCCAGGTCGAGGACCCCTGCGATCACCTCGGGGGCGCCCTCCTCGCTCACCTCGACCGAGTCGACGAGGAGCTCACGGCCAGCGGCATCGGCCTCCCAGACGGATCGCCCCTCTCCCCACTGCGCGTGGGCGAGCCGCTCGATGCCCCGCCGCCGGATCGGCTTGAAGTCCCGGACGAACACCCCGGCACCCTTGCGCGCCTCGACGATCCCCTCCGCCTGCAGAACCCCGAGCGCCTGCCGGGCCGTCATACGGGCCACGCCGTGCGCCGCCATGAGGTCGTTCTCGCCGGGGAGCCGCTCACCGGGCCCGTACTCGCCCGCCTCAATGGCCGCCCGCAGTTCCGCGGCAATGCGCTGGTACTTGGGCTGACGTCCCGCGTCCCGGCTGCTCATCCAGGTCTCTCCTCTGATCATCTCTAGACATCCTAGGCACCAAGGGTCACGCCCTACAGCCTGACGACGACACCATCCGAGCACTTTCGCGCGCATCTCTAGAGATGACTGGCGGAGACAGTGAAGCGGGTGCTTCACTGGACACATCTCTAGAGATGTACGGATCTCATCTCGCTGACTGCCCGGAGGTCGACGCCATGTCAGCCCACGCCGCGCCACCGCACTCCTCAAGCTCCGACATGTCAGAGGCGCAATGGCGGTTACCGCACGGCCCTCGCAGCCCGAAGCGCGCCCGGGACCTTCTGCGCAGTCAACTCGCGGAGTGGAAGATCGACGGCGAAGTGGCCTTCACGGCTGAGCTGTTGCTCTCGGAACTGGTCACCAACGCACTCCTGCACGCACGGATGCCAGCGGGACGCGAGATCGGCGTGCGCGTCGCCCGGTACGACGAACACCTGCGCGTGGAGGTCGCCGACGCCAACAACAGCCGGCCGGAGTTGAGAACAGCCACCGCCACGGACGAGCACGGGCGAGGTCTTGCTCTCGTCGACGCCCTCGCACAGCGATGGGGATGCTGCCCCCGCCGACACGGCATCGGCAAGGCGACCTGGGCCGAACTGCCTCTACTCCCAGGAGGCATCGCAAGTGCGCGCACCACCAGCGCGACCGACGGTACTGTCGGAATCGCCACGCAAAGTACTGGTCAGCCCAGGTGCGTAGGCGCGAACATCCGTAGTACCGCCGGAAGTACGAGCACCGACGGGCCGGGCTCGGACAGGGCCTTCGTCAGGTCCGTTTCCAAGGTTTCCGGAGACGTCCGGACGCCCGGTACCCCGAACGACTCCGCCAACGCCACGTAATCCGGGCGGGTGAGCTCCGTCGCCGTTGGCTCGCCGAAGGCGTCCGTCATGTATTCGCGGAGGATGCCGTAGCCGCCGTCGTCGATGATCAGCCAGGTGACGTCGAGGGCGTACTGCTTCGCCGTCGCCAGTTCGGCGATCGAGTAGAGGGCGCCACCGTCGCCCGAGACCGCCAGGACCGGGCGGGTCGGGTCGGCCGCCGCCGCGCCCAGGGCCGCCGGGAAGCCGTAGCCGAGGCCGCCGGCGCCCTGGGCGGAGTGCATGTGGTTGGGGCCCTTGGCGTCGAAGGCCGACCAGGCCCAGTAGGCCAGGATCGTCATGTCCCAGAAGGACGGGGAGTCGGCGGGCAGCGCCTTGCGGACGGACGCCAACACGTCCTGTTCCAGGGTGAGTTCCTGGGACGCGATCCGCTCGGCGACCCTCGCGAGCAGCTCTCGCACCCGCTCCGGAGCGGACGCGTCGGAACGCTCCACCACCGTCTCCAGAAGTGCCTGGAGCGCGAGGCGGGCGTCCGCGTGGATGCCCAGCCCCGGGTGGTTGGACTCCAGTTTGCCGAGGTCCGCCTCGATCTGGATGACCCTGCCGCGCGGTTTGAACGTGTGGTAGTTCGAGGAGAGTTCGCCGAGGCCCGAGCCGACCACCAGCAGGACGTCCGCGTCCTCCAGGAAGTCCGTGGTGTGCCGGTCCTCGATCCAGGACTGGAGGGACAGTGGGTGCTTCCAGGGGAAGGCGCCCTTGCCGCCGGGGGTCGTGACAACCGGTGCCTGGAGTCGCTCCGCCAACTGCTTCAGCTTGCGTGACGCGTCCGACCTCACCACTCCCCCGCCCGCGATGATCGCCGGGCGGGCGGCCGTGGACAGCAAGTGGGCTGCCAGCGCCGTCAGTTCGGGGCGCGGAACCAGTTCCTCCGGGGTCGCGTCCGGCGCCGTCACCACGGGCAGTGCCGTCTCCGCCAGCAGTACGTCCTGCGGGATCTCCACCCACACCGGGCCGTGCGGAGCCGTCAGCGCCGACTTCCAGGCCTCCGCGATCGCCGAGGGGATCTGGGACTGGGTGCGGACCTGGTGGACCGACTTCACCACGCCCCGGAACGAGGCCGCCTGGTCGGGGAGTTCGTGCAGATAGCCGTGGCGGCCACCGCCCAGGCCCGCCGTCGGGATCTGGCTGCTGATCGCCAGCACGGGCGCGGAGGCGGAGGCCGCCTCCTGGAGGGCCGCCAGGGAGGTCAGCGCGCCCGGGCCCGTCGACAGCAGCAGCGGCGCCGCCTCGCCGGTGATCCTGCCGTACGCGTCCGCCGCGAAGCCCGCGTTGTTCTCCACCCGCAGGCCGATGTAGCGCAGCGAGGAGCGGCGCAGGGCGTCGAACATGCCGAGCGCGTGCTGGCCGGGCAGGCCGAAGACGGTCGTCGCGCCCAGCCCGGACAGCGTCTCCACGACCAGGTCTCCGCCGTTGCGGCCCGGAGGGGGATTCAGCGCCGCCTCCGTCTGGGCGGCCGTCGGGCGCAGTTCCAGGTCGTGGTCGTGGGTCACTTGCCCTCGTTCTCCTTACGCGCCTCTGCGATCTGGCGGGACATGATCGTGGTCAGTTCGTACGCCGTGTGGGACGCGGCCACCGACGTGATCTCCGCGTGATCGTACGCGGGGGCCACCTCCACGACGTCCGCCGAGACCAGGTTGCAGGACGCCAGGCCGCGCAGGATCTCGAGGAGTTCGCGCGACGTCATGCCGCCCGCCTCCGGCGTCCCCGTGCCGGGCGCGTGCGCCGGGTCGAGGCAGTCGATGTCGATGGAGATGTAGAGGGGGCGGTCGCCGATGCGCTGACGCAGCTGGTCGGCGACCTCGTCGGCGCCGCGGCGGTAGATGTCCGCCGACGTGACGATGCCGAAGCCCATCTTCTCGTCGTCGGTGAGGTCCTGCTTGCCGTAGAGCGGGCCGCGCGTGCCGACGTGGGAGAGGGCGGAGGTGTCGAGGATGCCCTCCTCGACCGCCCGGCGGAACGGCGTCCCGTGCGTGTACTCCGCGCCGAAGTACGTGTCCCAGGTGTCGAGGTGCGCGTCGAAGTGGAGCAGCGCCACCGGGCCGTGCTTCTTCGCCACCGAGCGCAGGAGAGGCAGCGCGATGGTGTGGTCGCCGCCCAGGGTCATCAGGCGCGCGCCCGTGCCCAGCAGGTCGTCCGCCGCCGCCTCGATGGTGTCGACGGCCTCGTTGATGTTGAACGGGTTCGCGGCGATGTCACCCGCGTCCGCCACCTGGGCGAGGGCGAAGGGGGAGGCGTCCTGCGCCGGGTTGTACGGGCGCAGCAGCCGGGACGCCTCGCGGATCGCGTTGCCGCCGAAGCGGGCGCCGGGCCGGTAGGAGACGCCCGAGTCGAACGGCACGCCCACCACGGCGACGTCGGCGCGGCCGACCTCGTCGAGGCGGGGCAGCCGGGCGAAGGTCGCGGGTCCGGCGTACCGCGGGATGCGGGAGGAGTCGACGGGGCCGCGGGGCGTCTCGTTGCCGCTCATGGTCAAATGCCTTCTTTCTTACGCTTCAGCGCGTATGTACTGCTTATCGTAGGGATGGTGGTGTCGGTCTCCGGGGTCGCCGGGGACGCCAGGGACGACGAGCACTGACCCTAGGCGGCAGGAAAGCGGCTGCGAACTGTACGTTTCGTCCATCCGCGAGCCATGGAGTGGAGAGAACGTACATCGAGTCGGAGCAGCCCGCCGTTCCCCGACCCCGCCCGTTCCCTTCGCCGCCCTGATGCCCTGCGGCCCTGCGGCCCGTAAGGCTGCGCGGCGCCGCCGGGGACGGACCTGGACGATCCGGACGTACGGATGGAGCCGTGGTTCGCCCTCGAACACCAGTGAGTGACGCGTGTCCCAGCGTCCGGAACAGCGAAGACGCGCACAGTCCGCTGCCCCACAATGGGAACCATGCCGATACCCGGGACGCCCAGCCGCGCCGAACTCGTCGACCACCTCGTCAGAACCCGTATCGCCGGGGACGTCGCCACTCCTCGCGAGAACAACCTCTCGCACTACCGCCAACTCGCGAACGGCGTCCGCAACTTCTGGCTCGGCCTGGAACTCGGCGACCGCTGGAGCGACGAGCAGGACGTGCTCGCGGTGATGGCGGAGCGGGTCGGCGTGAACGACGATCCCGAGTACCGCTACGGCCAGGACACCATCGACCCCGAGCTGACGGTCGACGGCCTGGACCGGCTGGCGGCCCGGCTGCGCAAGGCGGCCGAGGGGCGGCAGCGGGTCCTGCTCGCCACCGGCCACCCGGGCGGTCTGCTCGACGTGCACCGCGCCACGGCCGCCGCCCTGCGCGCGGCCGGCTGCGAGATCGTCGTCATCCCGGAGGGGCTGCAGACGGACGAGGGGTACGTCTGGCAGGTCGCGGACGTGGCGGTGCTCGAGCACGGGGCCACGCTGTGGCACACGCACTCGGGCGAGCCGATGAAGGCCATCCTGACGGCGCTGGAGCGCGAGGGGCGCCCGCTGCCCGACCTGGTCGTCGCCGACCACGGCTGGGCGGGCTACGCCGGCCGGCACGGCGTCGACTCCGTCGGTTACGCCGACTGCAACGACCCGGCGCTGTTCATCGGCGAGGCGGAGGGCACCGTCCAGGTGGCGGTCCCCCTGGACGACCACGTCGTCAGCCCGCGCCACTACGACCCGGTGGTCGCGTACCTGCTGGCGGAGGCGGGCCTGTAGTTCGGCGGGTCAGTCCCGCCGGGGGACGCGGACCACGCCCTCCTGGATCACCGACACGGCGAGGCGGCCGTCCTGGGTGTAGATGCGGGCCTGGCCGAGGCCCCGGCCGCCGTGCGCGGACGGCGACTCCTGGTCGTAGAGGAGCCATTCGTCGGCGCGGAACGGGCGGTGGAACCACATCGCGTGGTCCAGGGACGCGCCCACGACGTCGCCGACCGCCCAGCCGCCGCGGCCGTGCGCGAGGAGGATCGAGTCCAGGAGCGTCATGTCGGAGACGTAGGTGGCGAGGACGACGTGCAGGAGAGGGTCGTCGGCCAGCTTGCCGTTGGCGCGGAACCACACCTGGGAGTGCGGCTCGCGCGGTGCGCCGTACTGGCCGTACGGCGGCTCGTCGACGTAGCGCAGGTCGACGGCCTCGCGTGCCTCCAGGAACTTCTCGACGATCTCGGGGGCGAGGTGGTCGTAGCCGCGCAGCCGCTCCTCGGAGGTGGGGAGCGTGGCGGGGTCCGGGGCGGGCGGCATGGGGGCCTGGTGCTCGAAGCCCTCCTCGTACCGCTGGAAGGAGGCGGACAGCGCGAAGATCGGCTGTCCGTGCTGGACGGCCACGACGCGGCGCGCGGTGAAGGAACGGCCGTCGTTCATCCGGTCGACCGTGTAGACGATGGGCGCGCCCGGGTCGCCCGTGCGCAGGAAGTACGCGTGCAGGGAGTGGGCGAGACGGTCCTCGGGGACCGTCCGTCCGGCGGCGACCAGCGCCTGTGCCGCGACCTGCCCGCCGAAGACGCGGGGGACGACGGCGGACCTGGACCGGCCGCGGAAGATGTTCTCCTCGATCTGCTCGAGGTCGAGCAGATCGAGGAGATCCTGAAGTGCCTGGCTCATGGGAGACAGTTGTACCCGCCAGTCATTTCCTGGGGTTTCGGGGGCCTTACAGGCCCATGTCCTTGGCGATGATCGACTTCATGATCTCGCTGGTGCCGCCGTAGATGCGGTTGACGCGGTTGTCCGCGTACAGGCGGGCGATCGGGTACTCGTTCATGAAGCCGTAGCCGCCGTGCAGCTGGAGGCAGCGGTCGATGACGCGGTGCGCGACCTCGGTGCAGAACAGCTTGGCGCTGGCGGCCTCGGCCGGGGTCAGCTCACCGGCGTCCAGGGCCTCCGTGGCACGGTCGGCGACGGCCTCGGCGGCGTCCACCTCGGCCTGGCAGGCGGCGAGCTCGAACTTGGTGTTCTGGAAGGCGGCGACGGGCTGACCGAAGACGACGCGCTCCTGCACGTACTGCTTGGCGAACCGGACGGCGGCCTTGGCCTGCGCGTACGCGCCGTAGGCGATGCCCCAGCGCTCGGAGGCGAGGTTGTGGCCAAGGTAGTAGAAGCCCTTGTTCTCCTCGCCGAGGAGGTCCTCGACGGGCACCTTGACGTCGACGAACGCCAGCTCGGCGGTGTCGGAGGTCTTCAGGCCGAGCTTGTCCAGCTTGCGGCCGACCGAGTAGCCCTCGGCCTTGGTGTCCACCACGAAGAGGGAGATGCCGTGGCGGCGGTCCTCGGCGGTGGGCGCGGAGGTACGGGCGCAGACGATCATGCGGTCGGCGTGGACGCCACCGGTGATGAAGGTCTTGGAGCCGTTGAGGACGTAGTGCGTGCCGTCCTCGGAGAGCTTGGCGGTGCTCTTCATGCCCGCGAGGTCGGAGCCGGTGCCCGGCTCGGTCATCGCGATCGCCCACATCTCCTCGCCGGAGACGAACTTCGGCAGGAAGCGCTTCTTCTGCTCGTCGGTGGCGAGCAGCTTGATGTAAGGCAGACCGAGCAGCACGTGCACGCCGGAGCCACCGAAGGAGACGCCCGCGCGGGCGGTCTCCTCGTAGAGCACGGCCTCGAACTTGTAGGAGTCGATGCCGGCGCCGCCGTACTCCTCGTCGACGCGGATGCCGAAGACGCCCAGTTCGGCGAGCTTGTAGTAGAAGTCGCGCGGCGCCTGGCCGGCTGCGAACCACTCGTCGTAGACGGGGACGACCTCGGCCTCGATGAAGGCCCGGAGGGTCTCCCGGAACGCCTCGTGGTCCTCGTTGAACACCGTACGGCGCACTCTCCGCCACCTCCACGTACCTGCATCGCGTACTTCGACCTGTCCAAGCGCCACTTGTCTAAGCGCTTGCTCAGGCAACCGTACCGGCGAGTACAGAGGTCGTCCAGAGTGGGACCGGGGTAACGCTCGTCACGCCCCGGCGGCCGAGAACGCCCCCCTGGCCATCCGGTGCAGCAGCTGTGCCGTGACCCCGCGGCCCGGCAGGGAGCCCGGCCGGCCGAGGTGCGGCGTCGAGTTCAGCAGACCGAAGACGGAGTGGACCGCCGAGCGGGCCGTCGGTTCCGTCAGGACGGGATAGACCTCGCGGACGACCTCCACCCACAGTTCGACGTACTGCCGCTGGAGCTGTCGCACCAGCTTGCGGTCGCTGTCCCGGAGGCGGTCCAGCTCACGGTCGTGCAGGGTGATCAGAGGGCGGTCGTCGAGGGCGAAGTCGATGTGGCCCTCGATGAGCGAGTCGAGGACCGCCTCGGAGGGCACGCCGTCGGCCTCCTGGAGGCGCCGTTTCGCACCTGTCAGCAGCCGGCCACTGATGCCGACCAGCAGCTCGGCGAGCATCGCGTCCTTGCCCGGGAAGTGCCGGTACAACCCCGGACCGCTGATACCGACCGCGGCCCCTATCTCGTCCACCCCGACGCCGTGGAAGCCGCGCTCGGCGAACAGTCGCGCGGCCTCCTTGAGGATCTGCTCGCGGCGGGTGGGGGCGTCGGTTCTCGTGGCCATGAAGACAATTCTAGACAGGGAGGTTAGCGGTCGTTAACCTGGAGGAAATGGTTAACGCTCATTAACGGCCGATCACCGGTCTCACCGGGTGAGGGGAACCGCAGGATGGAGCAGGCACCGGAGCTGACGAGCGCGGAGGATCCCGCGTCGGAGGCCTGGCGGGCCAACGAGGAGGCGCACCGCGTCCTCGTCGAGGAACTGCGCGGCAAGCTCGCCGCGGCGCGGCTGGGCGGTGGGGAGAAGGCGCGGGCACGCCATACCGCGCGCGGGAAGCTGCTGCCCCGGGACCGGGTCGACACCCTCCTGGACCCCGGGTCGCCCTTCCTGGAGCTCGCGCCGCTGGCCGCCGACGGGATGTACGAGGGGCAGGCCCCGGCCGCCGGGGTCATCGCCGGGATCGGGCGGGTCGCCGGGCGCGCGTGCGTGATCGTCGCCAACGACGCCACCGTCAAGGGCGGGACGTACTACCCGATGACGGTGAAGAAGCACCTCCGGGCGCAGGAGGTGGCGCTGGAGAACCGCCTGCCCTGTCTGTACCTGGTCGACTCCGGCGGCGCCTTCCTGCCCATGCAGGACGAGGTGTTCCCGGACCGGGAGCACTTCGGGCGGATCTTCTACAACCAGGCCCGGATGTCCGGGGCCGGGATCCCGCAGATCGCGGCCGTGCTGGGGTCGTGCACGGCCGGCGGCGCCTACGTCCCGGCCATGAGCGACGAGGCCGTCATCGTCCGCGGCCAGGGGACGATCTTCCTGGGCGGGCCCCCGCTGGTGAAGGCCGCCACCGGTGAGGTCGTCACCGCGGAGGAACTGGGCGGCGGCGAGGTGCACGCGCGCGTGTCGGGCGTGACCGACCACCTCGCGGAGGACGACGCGCACGCGCTGCGGATCGTGCGGAACATCGTCTCCACGCTCCCCGCGCGCGGGCCCCTCCCCTGGGAGGTGCGGCCGTCCGTCGAGCCCAAGGTGGACCCCTACGGGCTATACGGCGCCGTGCCGGTCGACTCCCGCACCCCCTACGACGTACGGGAGGTCATCGCGCGCGTGGTCGACGGCTCCCGGTTCGCGGAGTTCAAGGCCGAGTTCGGGCAGACCCTGGTCACCGGCTTCGCCCGGATCCACGGCCACCCGGTGGGCATCGTCGCCAACAACGGCATCCTGTTCTCCGAGTCCGCCCAGAAGGGCGCCCACTTCATCGAGCTGTGCGACCAGCGCGGGATCCCGCTGGTGTTCCTGCAGAACATCTCCGGGTTCATGGTCGGCCGGGACTACGAGGCCGGGGGCATCGCCAAGCACGGCGCCAAGATGGTGACGGCCGTGGCGTGCACCCGCGTGCCGAAGCTGACGGTCGTGATCGGCGGGTCGTACGGCGCCGGGAACTACTCCATGTGCGGCCGGGCCTACTCGCCCCGCTTCCTGTGGATGTGGCCGGGCGCCAAGATCTCCGTCATGGGCGGCGAGCAGGCCGCGTCGGTCCTCGCGACCGTCAAGCGGGACCAGTTGGAGGCGCGCGGCGAGTCCTGGCCCGCGGAGGACGAAGAGGCCTTCAAGGATCCGATCCGTGCCCAGTACGACCGTCAGGGGAACGCTTACTACGCGACGGCCCGCCTGTGGGACGACGGGGTCATCGATCCCCTGGAGACCCGACAGGTACTGGGGCTGGCCCTGACCGCCTGCGCCAACGCGCCCCTGGGCGAACCCCAGTTCGGCGTCTTCCGGATGTGAGGGGCATGACAACGATGTTCGACACGGTGCTTGTGGCCAACCGGGGCGAGATCGCCGTCCGCGTCATCCGGACGCTGCGGTCGATGGGCGTGCGTTCGGTGGCCGTCTTCTCGGACGCGGACGCGGACGCACGACACGTCCGGGAGGCCGACACGGCGGTACGGATCGGTCCGGCACCGGCGGCCGAGAGCTATCTGTCGGTGGAGCGGCTGCTGGAGGCGGCCGCGCGGACGGGCGCCCAGGCCGTCCACCCGGGATACGGCTTCCTGGCCGAGAACGCCGGCTTCGCGCGGGCGTGCGCCGACGCGGGGCTGGTCTTCATCGGGCCGCCCGCCGACGCCATCTCCCTCATGGGCGACAAGATCCGGGCCAAGGAGACCGTGCGGGCGGCCGGGGTGCCCGTCGTCCCGGGGTCGAGCGGCAGCGGGCTGACGGACGACCAGCTCGTCGCCGCCGCCCACGAGATCGGCGTCCCCGTGCTGCTGAAGCCGAGCGCGGGCGGCGGCGGCAAGGGCATGCGCCTGGTGCGGGACGCGTCGCTGCTGGCCGACGAGATCGCCGCCGCCCGCCGCGAGGCCCGCGCCTCCTTCGGCGACGACACGCTGCTCGTCGAGCGGTGGGTGGACCGCCCCCGGCACATCGAGATCCAGGTCCTGGCCGACGGCCACGGCACCGTGGTGCACCTGGGCGAGCGCGAGTGCTCCCTCCAGCGCCGGCACCAGAAGATCGTCGAGGAGGCACCGAGCGTGCTCCTCGACGAGGCCACGCGCGCATCGATGGGCGAGGCGGCCGTGCAGGCGGCGCGCTCCTGCGGGTACCGGGGCGCGGGCACGGTGGAGTTCATCGTCCCCGGGGGCGATCCGTCGGCGTACTGCTTCATGGAGATGAACACCCGTCTCCAGGTGGAGCATCCGGTCACCGAGCTGGTCACCGGGCTCGACCTGGTGGAGTGGCAGCTGCGGGTGGCGGCCGGTGAGCCGCTGTCCTTCGGACAGGAGGACGTCCGGCTGACCGGGCACGCGGTCGAGGCGCGGATCTGCGCCGAGGACCCCACCCGCGGGTTCCTGCCGTCGGGCGGGACGGTCGTCAGGCTGCACGAGCCGCAGGGCGACGGAGTGCGCACCGACTCCGGGCTCAGCGAGGGCACCGAGGTCGGCAGCCTGTACGACCCGATGCTGTCCAAGGTGATCGCCTATGGCCCGGACCGGCAGACCGCGCTCAGGAAGCTCCGGGCGGCCCTCGCGGAGACGGTCACGCTGGGCGTACCGACCAACGCGGGCTTCCTGCGCCGGCTCCTGGCCCATCCGGCGGTCGTGGCGGGCGAGTTGGACACGGGGCTGGTGGAGCGCGAGGTGGCCGGGCTGATCTCCGACGCGGTGCCGCCGGAGATCTACGCGGCGGCAGCGCTGCTGCGCCAAGGCGCGCTCGCCCCCGCCGCCGGCGCCGGCTGGACGGACCCGTTCGCCGCCGCCGACGGCTGGCGCCTGGGCGGCGAGCGGTCCTGGACACCGCACCACCTCCAGGTCCCCGGCCACGAGCCGGTGACCGTGCGCGTGCGCAGCACGCCGGGCGGCGCGACGGAGCTGCTCCTGCCCGGAGCGGACCGACCCCTGCGGGGGTCGGGGGGCGTACTCCCGCGGCGCGAGACCGGGCACCGGTTCGCCTTCCGGCTCGACGACGTCCGTCACACCTTCGCCGCCCTGCCGGACGGCACCTGGCTGGGGCGCGACGGCGACGCATGGCAGGTGCGCGACCACGACCCGGTCGCCGCGTCCCTGTCCCGTGCCGCGCACGGGGGCGCCGACTCGCTCACCGCGCCCATGCCCGGCACGGTGACGGTCGTGAAGGTCGCCGTCGGCGACGAGGTGACGGCGGGTCAGAGTCTGCTGGTGGTGGAGGCGATGAAGATGGAGCACGTCATCTCCGCCCCGCACGCCGGCACGGTCGCCGAGCTGGACGTCACACCGGGGACGACGGTCGCCATGGACCAGGTGCTCGCCGTCATCGCCCCGACAGAGGAGGACCAGTGACACTCCCCATGGTCGTTCCGGCCCCGGACCTGCCCGCGCGGGTCAGGATCCACGAGGTCGGCGCGCGCGACGGTCTGCAGAACGAGAAGTCGACGGTGCCGACGGCGGTGAAGGCGGAGTTCGTCCGCCGGCTGGCCGACGCGGGCCTGACGACGATCGAGGCGACGAGCTTCGTCCACCCCAAGTGGGTGCCGCAGCTCGCCGACGCCGAGGAACTGTTCCCGCTCGTCTCCGACCTGCCGGCGGCACTCCCGGTCCTCGTGCCGAACGAGCGCGGGCTGGACCGGGCGCTGGCGCTGGGCGCGCGGCGCGTCGCCGTCTTCGCCAGCGCCACGGAGTCCTTCGCGAAGGCCAACCTCAACCGCACGCTGGACGAGTCGCTCGCCGTGTTCGAGCCGGTGGTGCGGCGGGCGAAGGACGAGGGCGCCCACGTACGCGGCTATGTCTCGATGTGCTTCGGCGACCCCTGGGAGGGGGCGGTCCCGCTCCACCAGGTGGTGGGTGTCTGCACGGCGCTGCGGGACATGGGATGCGACGAGCTGAGCCTGGGCGACACGATCGGCGTCGCCACCCCCGGCCATGTCCTGGAGCTGCTCTCCGCGCTGAACGAACAGGGCGTGCCGACGAACGTGATCGGCGTGCACTTCCACGACACCTACGGTCAGGCGCTCGCCAACACCCTCGCCGCGCTCCAGCACGGCGTGACCACCGTCGACGCCTCGGCGGGCGGTCTCGGCGGCTGCCCGTTCGCGAAGTCCGCCACCGGCAACCTCGCCACCGAAGACCTCGTGTGGATGCTTCAGGGCCTCGGCATCGACACCGGGGTCGACCTCGGCCGTCTCGTCGCCACCAGCGTGTGGATGGCCGAACAACTGGGCCGACCCAGCCCGTCCCGCACCGTCCGCGCACTCGGTAAAACGACACAGCCCCACAAGGAGCAGTGACCCGACATGGACCACCGTCTCTCCCCCGAGCTGGAAGAACTCCGCCGCACTGTCGAGGAGTTCGCGCACGACGTCGTGGCGCCCAAGATCGGCGACTTCTACGAGCGCCACGAGTTTCCCTACGAGATCGTCCGCGAGATGGGCCGCATGGGCCTGTTCGGGCTGCCGTTCCCGGAGGAGTACGGCGGCATGGGCGGCGACTACCTCGCCCTTGGCATCGCGCTGGAGGAACTCGCGCGCGTCGACTCCTCCGTGGCGATCACCCTGGAGGCGGGTGTCTCGCTGGGCGCCATGCCGATCCATCTCTTCGGCACGCCGGAGCAGAAGCGGGAGTGGCTGCCGCGGCTGTGCTCCGGCGAGATCCTGGGCGCCTTCGGGCTGACCGAGCCGGACGGCGGCTCGGACGCGGGCGCCACGCGCACGACGGCCCGGATCGACCCGGAGACCGACGAGTGGGTGATCAACGGCACCAAGTGCTTCATCACCAACTCGGGCACCGACATCACGGGATTGGTCACGGTCACGGCGGTCACGGGCCGGGGGCCGGACGGCAGGCCGCTGATCTCGGCGATCATCGTCCCGTCCGGCACCCCGGGCTTCACGGTCGCCGCGCCCTACTCGAAGGTCGGCTGGAACGCCTCCGACACCCGTGAGCTGTCCTTCTCCGACGTCCGCGTCCCGGCGGCGAACCTCCTCGGCGAGGAGGGCCGGGGTTACGCGCAGTTCCTGCGGATCCTCGACGAGGGCCGCGTCGCCATCGCGGCCCTCGCCACCGGGCTCGCGCAGGGCTGTGTGGACGAGTCGGTGAAGTACGCGAAGGAACGGCACGCGTTCGGCCGTCCCATCGGCGCCAACCAGGCCATCCAGTTCAAGATCGCCGACATGGAGATGAAGGCCCACACCGCCCGCCTCACCTGGCGCGACGCGGCCTCCCGGCTGGTGTCCGGCGAGCCCTTCAAGAAGGAGGCGGCCCTCGCCAAGCTCTACTCCTCCACGATCGCCGTCGACAACGCCCGCGACGCCACCCAGGTCCACGGCGGCTACGGCTTCATGAACGAGTACCCGGTGGCCCGTATGTGGCGCGACTCCAAGATCCTGGAGATCGGGGAGGGCACGAGCGAGGTGCAACGGATGCTGATCGCCCGCGAGTTGGGCCTGGCGGGCTGACCCGGCGCGTTCGAACGATGGCCGGAAGCCGACCTGCCATCGCGGGTCCGGTGCGCTGAGCGCCCTCAAGCCGGCTGGTGCGGCGGCCTCATGGGCACCCCCGTGAGGCCGCCCGACCGCTTCACCTCCTCGGGTGAACACCGACCCCGGGCCAGAACCGGGCTCCTGAAAGCCCGTATGCCTTCGATCCACAGGGAGGACACAGAAAGACGGCGCGCGTCACCGCGGGTGTCCCGCACCCTGGAACCGCCCTCTGGACAGCAGCTGAGGTTAGGCTAACCTACATTCGAACCGTCCTCGGGTGATCCGCCCCGTTCGAAAGTAGCCAGAGACATGTCCAACGCCAGAGCCGCTCGTCCCACCCGCCGTGGCATCCTCGCCGCCGGTGGCGCCCTCGGCCTCGGTACCGTGCTCGCCGCCTGCGGGGACGACGACGCGGGCAGCAACGGCTCGGAATCGTCGGCCAACGCCTCGGCCAAGTCCGGTCCCTGGACCTTCAAGGACGACCGCGGCACCACGGTGAAGCTCGACAAGATCCCCGCGAACATCGTCGCGTTCACCGGTGTCGGCGCCGCCCTCTACGACTACGGCATCCAGGTCAAGGGCGTCTTCGGCCCGACGAAGACCACCGCCGGCAAGGCCGACGTCCAGGCCGGCGACATGGACATCACCAAGGTCGAGATCCTCGGCAACGTCTGGGACGAGTTCAACGTCGAGAAGTACGCGGCCCTCGCCCCGGACGTGCTCATCTCCACGATGTTCGACAACGCCGGCACCCTCTGGTACGTCCCCGAGGCCTCCAAGGACAAGATCGCGGGGCTCGCCCCGAGCGTCGCCGTCTCCGTCTACGACCGTCAGCTGACCGCTCCGCTGGAGCGCATGTGGGAGCTGGCCGAGTCCCTCGGCGCCGACATGACGGCGGCCGCGGTCACCGACGCCAAGAAGAAGTTCGAGGACGCGGCCGCCCGGCTGCGCGCCGCCGCCAAGGCCAAGCCCGACATCAAGGTGATGGCCGGTTCCGCGAGCGATGCGCTCTTCTACGTCTCCGGCACCAACCTCTCCGTCGACCTGGAGTACTTCAAGGCGCTCGGCGTGAACTTCGTCGAACCGCCGGAGAGCGCGAAGAAGCAGGGTGGCGGCTGGTACGAGTCGCTGAGCTGGGAGAACGTCGACAAGTACCCGGCGGACATCATCATGATGGACGACCGCTCCTCGACGATCCAGCCTTCGGCGATCACGAAGGCCACCTGGAAGAAGCTGCCCGCGGTGAAGGCCGGTCAGGTCATCGCCCGGTCGCCGGAGCCGATCCTCTCGTACGACAAGTGCGTGCCGCTTCTCGAGAACCTCGCCGAGGCTCTCGAGAAGGCGAAGAAGGTCAGCTGAAAGACACTCGGCGTCACGGGGTGAACTGCGGGCAGTCCGTGGCTGGTCACGCCCACGCGGCGGAGCCGCACATCGACACAGCCCCGCGCCCCCGAGGATGCCGCCCTCGCCCCACGCTTTCCGGGAGCCCCCCATGACCACGGCCGTCGCCGCGCCCTTTCGGTTCTTCTCCCTCCACGTCGTCCGGACCCGACGGCTCTCGCCGTCGCTCGTCCGGGTCACCTTCGCCGGCGAAGATCTCGAGTACTTCTTCTCCGACGGGCGTGACCAGTCCCTCTCCCTCTTCCTGCCGCACCCGGGGCAGTCGGAGCCCGCCGTTCCGATCGAACTCGGGGACGGCTGGTGGCAGGGATGGCGTGAACTACCGGACGGCGTACGGGCGGTGATGCGTTCGTACACGCTCCGGGCGCTGCGCGGCGACCCCGCCGAGATCGACATCGACTTCGTGCTGCACACCCCCGCCGGTCCCGCCTCCGCGTGGGCCTCCCGGGCCGCCGCCGGGGACCGGGTCGTTCTGCTGGGGCCGGCCGTCGCCGACAACCGGGCGATCCGGTTCCGGCCGCCGCAGGACACCGACCTGGTCGTGCTGTGGGGCGACGAGAGCGCCCTGCCGGCGATCGCGTCGATCCTCACGTCGCTGCCGGCCGGGCAGCGGGTGCGGGCATGGCTGGAGGTGCGCGACGCCGGGAACGTGCAGGAGTTGGCGACCTCGGCGGACGCCGGGATCACGTGGGTGGTCGGCGAGAGTTCCGTCGACGCCCTCCGGGAAGCCCCACTGCCGCCCACCGCGCATCCGTACGTCTGGATCGCGGGCGAGTCGGGGCGCGTGAAGGCGTTGCGCCGGCACTTCGTCCAGGAGCGAGGCGTCGACCGGCGCCGGGTCACCTTCGTCGGGTACTGGCGCCAAGGCATGAGCGAGGAACAGCTCCGCGAGGCGGAGTAGAGCAACCACCGTGCCCCCGCAGGCAGTTGTGCGGGGGCACGGGCGTGATCGCAGTCACGGCAGAGGCAGGGTTTCGATCCCGTCAGTTAGGTTAGGCTTACCTAAGTTATGCCCGAGGCCCCGCCCCTCAATCCGTCCCGCAGCGGACCCGTCCCCTTACCCCGGAGGACCCCCACCATGCGCTCGCACCTGCTCAATGACACGACCGCGGAGCAGTACCGCCGCTCCGTGACCGAAGGAGTAGAGCGGGTGGCCGCCAAACTCGCCGCCACCGACCGTCCGTTCACCGGCGTCACGGTCGACGCCCTCGCGCCCCGCATCGACGGGATCGACCTGGACCAGCCGCTGCACGACACCGCGGCCGTCCTGGACGAGCTGGAGGAGGTCTACCTCCGCGACGCGATCTACTTCCACCACCCCCGCTACCTCGCCCACCTCAACTGCCCGGTCGTCATCCCCGCCGTGCTGGGCGAGGCGGTCCTGTCCGCCGTGAACTCCTCCCTCGACACCTGGGACCAGTCGGCCGGCGGCACCCTCATCGAGCGCAAACTGATCGACTGGACGACCGCCCGCATCGGCCTCGGCGAGAACGCCGACGGTGTGTTCACCTCCGGCGGCACCCAGTCCAACCTCCAGGCGCTGCTGCTCGCCCGCGAGGAGGCCAAGCCGGAGCGGGACGGGTGGGACGGGCCGGCCGGCCTGGCGAACCTGCGCATCTTCGCCTCCGAGGTCAGCCACTTCAGCGTGAAGAAGTCCGCGAAACTCCTCGGGCTGAGCGCGGACTCGGTCGTGTCGATCCCCGTCGGCGCCGACAAGCGCATGCAGACCGTCGCGCTCGCCCACGAGCTGGAGCGCTGCAAGAAGGCCGGTCTGACGCCGATGGCCGTCGTCGCCACCGCCGGCACCACCGACTTCGGCTCCATCGACCCGCTGCCCGAGATCGCCGAACTCTGCACCCAGTACGGCGCCTGGATGCACGTGGACGCCGCCTACGGCTGCGGACTCCTCGCCTCCCTCAAGTACCGGGACCGGATCGACGGCATCGAGCGCGCCGACTCCGTCACCGTCGACTACCACAAGTCCTTCTTCCAGCCGGTGAGTTCCTCCGCCGTCCTGGTACGCGACGCCTCGACCCTGCGCCACGCGACCTACCACGCGGAGTACCTCAACCCCCGCCGTATGGTCCAGGAGCGCATCCCCAACCAGGTCGACAAGTCCCTCCAGACCACCCGCCGCTTCGACGCGCTCAAGCTGTGGATGACGCTGCGCACGATGGGCGCCGACGGCATCGGGCAGCTCTTCGACGAGGTCTGCGACCTGGCCGCCGAAGGCTGGAAACTGCTGGCCGCCGACCCCCGCTTCGACGTCGTCGTCCAGCCCTCGCTCTCCACCCTGGTCTTCCGCTACATCCCCGCCGCCGTCACCGACCCGGCCGAGATCGACCGCGCCAACCTCTACGCCCGCAAGGCCCTGTTCGCCTCCGGCGACGCGGTGGTCGCCGGCACCAAGGTCGGCGCCCGCCACTACCTGAAGTTCACCCTGCTCAACCCCGAGACGACGACCGACGACGTCGCCGCCGTCCTCGACCTGATCGCCGGCCACGCCGAGCAGCACCTGGGAGAGTCCCTTGACCGCGCATCCTGAGCCCGACTCCGTGAACAAGACCTACGACTTCGTGGGCATCGGGCTCGGCCCGTTCAACCTCGGCCTCGCCTGCCTCACCGAACCCATCGACGCGCTCGACTGCGTCTTCCTGGAGTCCAAGCCCGACTTCGAGTGGCATGCCGGCATGTTCCTCGACGGTGCCCACCTCCAGACGCCGTTCATGTCGGACCTGGTCACGCTCGCCGACCCGACCTCCCCGTACTCCTTCCTCAACTACCTGAAGGAGAAAGGGCGGCTGTACTCGTTCTACATCCGCGAGAACTTCTACCCGCTGCGCGTCGAGTACGACGACTACTGCCGCTGGGCCGCGGGCAAACTGGGCAGCGTGCGCTTCTCGACGACGGTCGCGGAAGTGACGTACGACGACGAGCTCTACGTCGTGAAGACCACGGCCGGCGATGTCTACCGCGCCCGCCACCTGGTCCTCGGCACCGGGACGTCCCCCTGCATCCCGGAGGCCTGCGCCGGTCTGGGCGGCGACTTCCTCCACAACTCCCGCTACATGGGGCACAAGGCGGAGCTGCAGAAGAAGGAGTCGATCACGCTGGTCGGCAGCGGCCAGTCCGCCGCCGAGATCTACTACGACCTGCTCGGCGAGATCGACGTCCACGGCTACCAGCTGAACTGGGTCACCCGCTCCCCGCGCTTCTTCCCGCTGGAGTACACCAAGCTCACGCTGGAGATGACCTCCCCGGAGTACATCGACTACTTCCGCGAGCTGCCGGAACGCACCCGCTACCGCCTCACGGCCGAGCAGAAGGGCCTGTTCAAGGGCATCGACGGCGACCTCATCAACGAGATCTTCGACCTGCTCTACCAGAAGAGCCTCGGCGGCCCGGTGCCCACCCGGCTCCTCACCAACTCCGCGCTCGACAGCGCACGTTACGCCGACGGCACCTACACCCTCGCCTTCCGCCATGAGGAGCAGGAGAAGGACTTCGAGATCGCCTCCCAGGGGCTGGTCCTGGCCACCGGCTACAAGTACGCCGAGCCGGAGTTCCTCGCGCCGATCAAGGACAGACTCCGCTACGACTCCCAGGGCAACTTCGACGTCGCCCGCAACTACGCCATCGACACCACGGGCCGGGGTGTGTTCCTGCAGAACGCGGGCGTGCACACGCACAGCGTCACCTCCCCCGACCTCGGCATGGGCCCCTACCGCAACAGCTTCATCATCCGTGAGCTGCTCGGCAGCGAGTACTACCCGGTCGAGAAGACCATCGCGTTCCAGGAGTTCGGCATATGACCTTCGCCTTCCGCCCCCTCGACCCTCTGAAGGACGCCGAGCTCCTGCACGCCTGGGTCACTCACCCCAAGGCCGCGTTCTGGATGATGCAGGACGCGAGGCTGGAGGACGTCGAGCGTGCCTACATGGAGATCGCGGCCGACGAGCACCACCACGCGCTGCTCGGACTGCGGGACGGCGTCCCCGCCTTCCTGATGGAGAAGTACGACCCCGCCCACCGCGAGCTGGTCGGCCTCTACGAGCCGCAGCCGGGCGACGTCGGCATGCACTTCCTCACGCCCGCGACCGACACGCCCGTCCACGGCTTCACCCGGGCCGTGATCACCGCCGTGATGGCGCATCTCTTCGAGGACCCGGCGGTGGAACGCGTCGTCGTGGAGCCGGACGTGTCCAACAAGGCCGTGCACGCGCTCAACGAGGCCGTCGGGTTCGTGCCCGAGCGCGAGATCCAGAAGCCGGAGAAGAAGGCGTTGCTGAGCTTCTGCACCCGTGGTCGGTTCTTCGCCGCGACGGGGGTGCCCGCATGAGCCTCGCCGACGCCGTCGCCCACCTCTCCCCCGAGCGCTGGGAGAAGGCCAACCGTCTGCTCGTCCGCAAGGCCCTCGCGGAGTTCGCGCACGAGCGGCTCATCACCCCGCAGGAGGAGGACGGGCGGTACGTCGTCCGCAGCGACGACGGGCTGACGTACTACCGCTTCACCGCCGTCCGCCGCGCTCTCGACCACTGGCAGGTGGACGCCGGCTCGATCACCCGCACCCGCGACGACGCCGAACTCCCCGTCGCCGCGCTGGACTTCTTCATCGAGCTGAAGAAGACGCTGGGCCTGAGCGACGAGATCCTGCCGGTCTACCTGGAGGAGATCTCCTCCACCCTCTCCGGCACCTGCTACAAGCTCACCAAACCGCAGATCACCTCGGCGGAGCTGGTCAGCGGCGGTTTCCAGGCCATCGAGACCGGGATGACCGAGGGCCACCCCTGCTTCGTCGCCAACAACGGGCGCCTCGGCTTCGGCATCCACGAGTACCTCGCGTACGCCCCGGAGACGGCGAGCCCGGTCCGGCTGGTGTGGCTGGCCGCGCACCGCTCACGCGCCGCGTTCACGGCCGGGGTCGGGATCGCGTACGAGTCGTTCGTGCGGGAGGAGCTGGGCGAGGGGACCGTCGAGCGGTTCGACGGCGTCCTGCGCGAGCAGGGCCTCGACCCGGACGACTACCTCCTCATCCCCGTCCACCCCTGGCAGTGGTGGAACAAGCTCACCGTCACCTTCGCCGCCGAGATCGCGCGCGGGAACCTGGTGTGCCTGGGCGAGGGCGACGACGAGTACCTGGCCCAGCAGTCCATCCGGACGTTCTTCAACTCCTCGCACCCCGAGAAGCACTACGTGAAGACGGCGCTGTCCGTCCTCAACATGGGCTTCATGCGCGGGCTCTCGGCCGCCTACATGGAGGCGACCCCGGCCATCAACGACTGGCTCGCCCAACTCATCGACAACGACCCCGTGCTGAAGTCGACCGGGCTGTCGATCATCCGGGAGCGGGCGGCCGTCGGCTACCGGCACCTGGAGTACGAGGCGGCGACGGACCGCTACTCGCCGTACCGCAAGATGCTGGCCGCGCTGTGGCGGGAGAGCCCGGTGCCGGCGCTCCAGGACGGCGAGTCGCTGGCGACGATGGCCTCCCTGATCCACGTGGACCACGAGGGACGGTCGGTGGCCGGCGCGCTGATCGAGCAGTCGGGGCTGGCGCCGGTGGAGTGGCTGCGCCACTACCTCCAGGCGTACTACACCCCGCTGCTGCACAGCTTCTACGCCTACGACCTGGTGTTCATGCCGCACGGCGAGAACACCGTCCTGGTGCTGAAGGACGGGGTCGTGCAGCGGGCGATCTACAAGGACATCGCCGAGGAGATCGCCGTCATGGACCCGCACGCGGTGCTGCCGCCCGAGGTCCGGCGCATCCGGGTCGAGGTGCCCGAGGACAAGAAACTGCTGTCCATCTTCACGGACGTCTTCGACTGCTTCTTCCGCTTCCTCGCGGCCGGCCTCGCCACCGAGGGGATCCTGGAGGAGGACGACTTCTGGCGCACGGTGGCCGAGGTCACCCGCACCTACCAGGAGGCCAACCCCGCACTGGCCGACAGGTTCCGCCAGTACGACATGTTCGCGCCCGAGTTCGCCCTGTCCTGCCTCAACCGGCTCCAGCTGCGCAACAACAAGCAGATGGTGGACCTGGCGGACCCGTCGGGCGCCCTCCAGCTGATCGGCACCCTGGAAAATCCCGTCACAGGGTTCTGATCACGACGGGCGGGCGCCCCCGAGTACGGTCCTCGGGGGCGCCCGTCGCGTTGTTTGGAACAATCCTCCCATGGCGGAAATCATCCAGAAGGACGGCACCTGGGTCTTCGACGGCGACGGCCTGCGGCTGACCCCGGGGCGGGACAGGAACGTCGGTCTGCTCCGCCGGGAACTGGGTGAACTCGTCCTCCCTCTGGGTGCGTTGGCGGGGATCTCGTTCGAGCAGGGCAAGAAGACCGGGCGGCTGAGGCTGCGGCTGCGCGACGGCGCGGACCCGCTGCTGCACGCGACCGGCGGGCGGCTGGCCGAGCCGCACGATCCGTACCAGCTGACCGTCGAGTCCGACCGGTACGGCGTCGCCGAGTACCTCGTGGACGAGGTGCGGGGCGCCCTGCTGCTGGACCAGGTCCCGTCCGGCCCGGTGGACCGGTATCTGCTGCCGGGGCCGGCCGTGCCCCTGTCGGCCTCCGCCGGGGACGGCACGGCGAGCTTCGACGGCGAACGGGTGCGCCTGGAGTGGAACTGGAAGACGGAAGACGCGAAGTCCTCGGCCGGCACCCGCACGCTCGCCGTCGAGGACATCGTGGGTGTCGAGTGGCATCCCGCGGGCGGTCTGGACAGCGGCTTCCTGCGGTTCCGGGTGCGCGGCGCGGTGTCGACGACCCCGCCGCAGTACGACCCCCACGCCGTGCAGCTGTGGGGCTTCAAGAAGGACCCGTTGATGGCGCTGGTCGCGGCCGCGGTGCAGGCCCGGCTGCCGCATCCGGCCGCCGCCCCCGAGGACGCCGTACCGCCGCAGCGGCACGAGCCGGACCCGCTCCCGGGCAGCGACCACGACGCGCTGCTGCGCAGGCTGCGCGAGCTCGGCGAGCTGCACCGCGACGGCGTCCTGACGGACGACGAGTTCACGATGGCCAAACAGGCGGTCCTCAAGCGCATGTAGCGCGAGTGGGGACCGCCTGTCGGCGTCAAGGCGTGCGCCCCGCCTTCCAGGCGCACACCCACCGGGGCTACTTGGCCTTGCGGGCCACCGTGAAGTGGTCGATCCGGTCGCCCGTCTCGGCGATGCCCTGGACCTTCAGGGTCGTGTAGTGGCCCTTCGGCGCGGGGGTGACGTCCACGCGCAGGAACGAGTAGTTCAGGTAGCGGACGCGCGACCAGGTGACGGTCTCGTTCTGCTTGCCGTCCTTGAGGTTGATGAAGGAGGCGACCGAGTCGACCTCGTTCTCGTGGCCCTCGTAGGAGTCCGGGGCGGTGAAGGCGTACAGGCTGCGGCCCGCCGCGCCCGCCGTGACGTAGACGACGCCCTCGGTCTCGGGATAGGCCGTGCCGCCGATCGGAAGCTTCTTGGTGACCGTGTCGCCCTTGATCACGTCGGTGCGCTCGTACTGGTGGTTGTGGCCGTTGATGACCAGGTCCACCTGGTACTTGTCGAACAGCGGCACCCACTCCTGGCGCACGCCCCCCTCCGAGGCGTGCGCGGTGGAGGTGCAGTACGCGCAGTGGTGGAAGAACACGACGACGAAGTCGATGTCCTTCGCGGCGCGGAACTTCTTCAGCTGCGCCTCGAACCACTTGGTCTGGGTGCCGCCGGAGATGCCGAGGTTGGCCGGGATCTCGAAGGAGACGTCGTTGGGGTCCAGCGAGATGATCGCCGTGTTGCCGTAGACGAAGGAGTACACGCCCGGCAGGTTCTTCTTGTCCGGGCCGTTGTCCGGGAGGCTCCAGCGGGCCTCCTCGCCGCCGTAGCCGTTGGGCGAGTACCAGGCCTCCATGTCGTGGTTGCCGTACGACACCATCCACGGCACGGACTTGGAGACGGACTCGGTCTGGGCGAGGAACTGGTCCCAGGTGCGCGAGTCGAAGACCGTGTCGGAGGTCTTGCCCTGGCCGGCCGGGTCGCCGTAGGCGATGTCGCCGGCGTGCAGGTGGAAGGCCGGGTTCTGGCCGAGGATCAGGCTGTCGTTGGCCAGCGCGTGATAGCTGACGCCCTGGTCGCCGAAGGCGGTGAAGGTGAACGGCGCCTTGTGGGCGGGGGCGGTGGTGAAGGTGCCCAGGGTGCCCAGCAGGTGCGGCTCGGCCGGGTCGAAGCCGGCGTGGCCGACGCCGTAGTAGTACGTCTTGCCGGGCTTGAGGTGGGTGAGCTTGGCGTGCACGTAGTACTGGGTGTGGTTGCCGCTGGCACCGACCCCGGCCGGGGTGTACAGGGTGCGCACCTCGGCCTCGATCTTGCGGGAGAGGTCCCAGGGGTGAGCGCCGATGCGGATGAACGGCTTCTTCACCGCGACGGGGACCTGCCACGAGACGGTGATCTCGGTGCGCGGGTCGTTGCCGTAGGCGAGGTGGCGGCCGAAGGGGGCGACGAGGGCGCCGTCGACGGTCTCGGTGTGCGAGAGGGGCTGCGTGGGTGTGGCGGCCTGGGCCGTGGCGCCGGTCACGAACGCGCCACCGGTGACGGCGCCGAGCGTGACGGCGCCGCCTCTGATCATCGTGCGCCGGGAGAACGTGGCGCGCAGGTACTCGTGCTGCTCGGCCATGCTCATGCGGTCGGCGAGCTGCTCGGGTACGCCCATGCGAGGAGTGTCCATGACGTCTGAAACTCGTCGCCCCGGGCGACGGGCCGCAAGACGCCGAATGGACGGATCGCGAACAGGGGCTCATAACACATTCAACGTTCCCCCAAGACTCCTTAACAGGCGCCTGCCCGAAATCGGGCACGTTTCTTGCGAAACCGGCGCGCGTACCTCAGGATCTACCGGGTGCACGACGAACTTGTTGATCACCTGACGCGCTCCACGCCCCTCCGGCGGGGCGAGGCGCTGCGGGTGATCCAGGACGTGCTCGCCTACTTCGACGAGACGACCGAGAACTACGTCCGTCGCCGCCACCGCGAGCTCCAGGCCCAGGGCCTGGTGAACGCGGAGATCTTCGAACGGATCGAGGCGGACCTGAAATACCGTGCGGTGGCCCCGCCCGAGCTTACGCTCAGGCAACTGCGGCGCATCGTCTACGGCTGAACCGAAAAGCTTGGGGATACGTATATATGTGCGGAATCGTCGGATACATCGGGAAGCGTGACGTCGCTCCCCTGCTCCTGGAGGGCCTGCAGCGCCTGGAGTACCGCGGGTACGACTCCGCGGGCATCGTCGTCACGTCCCCGAAGACGGCCGGCCTGAAGATGGTCAAGGCCAAGGGCCGGGTCCGTGACCTGGAGGCCAAGGTCCCGGCGCGCTTCAAGGGCACCACCGGCATCGCCCACACCCGCTGGGCCACCCACGGCGCCCCCTCCGACGTGAACGCCCACCCGCACATGTCGGCCGACCTCAAGGTCGCCGTCGTCCACAACGGCATCATCGACAACGCCTCCGACCTGCGCAAGAAGCTCGAGGCGGACGGCGTCGAGTTCCTCTCGGACACGGACACCGAGGTCCTCGTCCACCTCGTCGCCCGCTCGCAGGCCGAGAAGCTCGAGGACAAGGTCCGCGAGGCGCTGCGCGTCGTCGAGGGCACCTACGGCATCGCCGTCATGCACGCCGACTTCAACGACCGCATCGTCGTCGCCCGCAACGGCTCCCCGGTCGTCCTCGGCATCGGCGAGAAGGAGATGTTCGTCGCCTCGGACATCGCCGCGCTGGTCGCCCACACCCGGCAGATAGTGACGCTGGACGACGGCGAGATGGCCACCCTCAAGGCCGACGACTTCCGCACCTACACCACCGAGGGCACCCGCACCACGGCCGAGCCCACCACCGTGGAGTGGGAGGCCGCCTCCTACGACATGGGCGGCCACGACACGTACATGCACAAGGAGATCCACGAGCAGGCCGACGCCGTGGACCGCGTGCTGCGCGGCCGCATCGACGACCGCTTCTCCACCGTGCACCTCGGCGGCCTCAACCTGGACGCCCGCGAGGCCCGCCAGATCCGCCGCGTGAAGATCCTCGGCTGCGGCACCTCGTACCACGCGGGCATGATCGGCGCCCAGATGATCGAGGAGCTGGCCCGCATCCCCGCGGACGCCGAGCCCGCGTCCGAGTTCCGCTACCGCAACGCGGTCGTGGACCCCGACACCCTCTACATCGCCGTCTCCCAGTCCGGTGAGACCTACGACGTGCTGGCGGCCGTCCAGGAGCTGAAGCGCAAGGGCGCCCGGGTGCTGGGCGTCGTCAACGTGGTCGGTTCGGCGATCGCCCGCGAGGCCGACGGCGGCGTGTACGTGCACGCCGGCCCCGAGGTCTGCGTGGTCTCCACCAAGTGCTTCACGAACACGACGGTGGCCTTCGCGCTGCTCGCCCTGCACCTCGGCCGCACCCGCGACCTCTCCGTGCGCGACGGCAAGCGGATCATCGAGGGGCTGCGCAAGCTGCCCGGCCAGATCGCGGAGATCCTCTCCTACGAGGAGGAGATCAAGAAGCTGGCCGAGGAGTTCGCCGAGGCCCGCTCGATGCTCTTCATCGGCCGCGTCCGGGGCTACCCGGTCGCCCGTGAGGCCTCCCTGAAGCTCAAGGAGGTCTCGTACATCCACGCCGAGGCCTACCCGGCCTCCGAGCTCAAGCACGGCCCGCTGGCGCTCATCGAGCCCGCGCTCCCGACGGTCGCGATCGTCCCGAACGACGACCTGCTGGAGAAGAACCGCGCGGCCCTGGAGGAGATCAAGGCCCGCAGCGGCAAGATCCTCGCCGTGGCCCACGAGTGCCAGGAGAAGGCCGACCAGACGATCGTCGTCCCGAAGAACGAGGACGAACTCGACCCGATCCTGATGGGCATCCCCCTCCAGCTCCTCGCCTACTACACGGCAAAGGCCCTGGGCAGGGACATCGACAAGCCCCGCAACCTGGCGAAGTCGGTCACGGTCGAGTAGGAACCCGCAGAAGCACAGAACGGACCCCCACGTGACGCCACCGGTCACGGGGGGTCCGCTCTCGTTCGCCGGGGAAGCCCAACTCCCCGGCGCCGGCTGCCATTCAGCCCGTGGCCGTCACCCCGGGGCGGGCAGCACGCCGAGAGAACGCCGTGGGCCAGTGCGCCAGAGCCGCCGTCGCCGCATACCAGGCGACCGCCCCCGCCGCGACGGCGAACCAGCCGCCCGCCTTGGTGAGGCCGTCACTGCCGGCGAAGCGGGCGACGGCCATCAGCACGAGCGCCACACAGAACAACCCGTACGCGCCCTGGCCGAGTTGGTCGCCGCCGGCGAGGGTCAGGGAGAGCGCCACGAGGGCGAACAGCAGCAGGAAGAGCCCCGCGGCGTTGTCGGAGACCTGGGCCCCGGCGGAGACCGCCCAGGTGAACCAGAAGGCGCCGAGGACGGTGTGGGCGGTGCCGGTGGCCGTGTCGCGGTCCCGGAGGGCGAACAGGCCGGCGACGAACAGCGCGACGCCGCCGACGTAGTGGGCGATGGATACGGCGTCCGCAGCCGTCACGCCGTCGATGAGGTCGGTGTACCCGAGGCCGAAGGCCAACAGGGTGACGCCGAGGGCCAGTCGGCCGGCGATCGTGGTGATGCCGCTTCCCGCAGAGACGTCTTTGTCCACGGCGGGCTCCCTTCACGCTTCATGCTTCACGCATGTGGAGTTGTGTGAGCGGTATATGCCCTTCACAAGGGCACAAACACCCCTACGCGCCAGTAGATTTACGCTGCACACAAGCTGCACACAAGCCGCGCACCAAAGCGGGCCGGAGCTACCCAGATCTCATCTCACCTGGGAGAACGGCGAGTTACGGAATGACAACGACGGGCCGCTTCGCGCGCTTGGCGAGCCGCCCCGCGACCGAGCCGAAGATCCGACCGACGATGCCGTGGGTCGAGCCGACGACGATCGCGTCGGCCTCGTACTCCCGCCCCACCTCTTCGAGTTCGTGGCAGATGTCGCCGCCGCGCTCGACCAGGATCCAGGGCACCTCGGCGAGGTAGTCCGCGCACGCGAGCTCCAGGCCGAGCACCTCGGTACGGTGGTCCGGCACGTCGACGAAGACGGGCGGTTCGCAGCCGGCCCACACCGTGGTGGGCAGCCGGTTGGCGACGTGGACGATGATCAGGCCCGAGCCGGAGCGATGGGCCATGCCGACGGCGTACGCGAGCGCGCGTTCACTGGACGTGGAGCCGTCGAAGCCGACGACCACGCCGTGCTTGAAGGCTGGATCGCAGGCGTGGCGTGCGTCTTCCGCCGCCAGGGGCTCGGCCGCCGTAGGGTCGGCGACGGGCCGCTTGCGGTCCGCGGGTTCGAAGAATTCGTGACCGGCCATGGCTGTCTCGGCGTATCGATCCTTATACGGGTGGGACGGCGGTGAGCGGCGGAGCTGTCCGGGAATGGTCTTCCCAACCCCATACCCCCAAGGGTACGGCGGCACGCCTCCTAGGCCCAGATCCCGCACGCCCCCGGTGGGGGTTCCAGGGAGCATGCACGAGCCGACGCCCGTAACGCAATGGTTGCTGCCCCGTACAGGCGGTTTGCACAGGATTCACTTACGCGGAACCGCCCCCGGGCAGTGACCGACCGCTCGAACGGGCGTTGAACCCTTGCACCGCCGTCACACCGCGCCGCCACCCCACCGTCGCACCGCCCGCCGTACCGCCGCCCCAGGAAGGAGCCCGCCCCATGCCCTCGTCCCGCGCCACCCCCGAGACCCACCCCGGCGACGACCGGACGACCGACCTGATCCGCTGGGCGGCCTTCAGCTGTGTCCTGGTTCCGGTGGTCCTCCTCTGGTACGGCACCTCCCTGGCCGGCGCCACCGGCACCGCCCTGGGCCTCGCCGCCGTCACGGCCGCGTGCCGGGTGCTGCTGCGCCGGTCCGAGCAGTGTGCGGCCCGGTTGCTCGACGAGGATCCCGCGCCGCAGGCGCACCGGGGGCGCCATCAGCGCACCGGATCGGGGTCGCACCGTGGCGGTCGTCACTCTGGGGGAAACTCACCGGTCAGTTGACCGGTTTTCGCGCACGGACCCGCTTCTTTTCAGCCAACTTCCCACCACTGTGCATTCCTTGCCGTAACCACCCCCCACCCCCCGTTCCACCTGCGCGGAAAGGGCCTCAGGGGCCCTGCGCACCCTACGGGGATTGGCCACCGCACCGAGGCGCACTTCCCTGCACGGCCCACTAGTGCAACGCTTCGTGATCGAATGCTTCACGCCAAGTTGCCATGTCGACAATCCGCCGGGTGCTGAACTGGCCACGCCGGCATCATGCGACACAGTAGATTCGATCTTGACTGTCTACGGCGGGGGACTCGTGCAGGACCGAGGGGAAACGTGCAGGAGCGACACAACCGAGGAGCCGCGACCACCGAGGGGGGCTTAGCAGGATGAGCCACGACTCCACTGCCGCGCCGGAAGCCGCGGCCCGGAAACTCTCCGGGCGACGCCGCAAGGAGATCGTCGCGGTGCTGCTGTTCAGCGGCGGCCCCATCTTCGAGAGTTCCATTCCGCTGTCGGTGTTCGGGATTGACCGCCAGGACGCCGGCGTGCCGCGCTACCGCTTGTTGGTGTGCGGCGGCGAAGAAGGCCCGCTGCGGACCACGGGGGGCCTGGAACTCACCGCGCCACATGGCCTGGAGGCGATCGCACGGGCGGGCACGGTCGTCGTGCCGGCCTGGCGTTCGATCACTTCACCGCCACCGGAGGAGGCGCTCGACGCACTGCGCCGGGCGCACGAAGAGGGTGCCCGCATCGTGGGCCTGTGCACCGGCGCGTTCGTGCTGGCCGCCGCAGGCCTGCTCGACGGCCGCCCGGCGACGACCCACTGGATGTACGCACCGACGCTGGCCAAGCGCTACCCGTCGGTACACGTGGATCCACGAGAACTCTTCGTGGACGACGGCGACGTCCTGACGTCGGCGGGTACGGCGGCCGGAATCGATCTCTGTCTCCACATCGTGCGGACAGATCACGGCAACGAGGCGGCGGGCGCGCTGGCCCGGCGTCTCGTGGTCCCGCCGCGCCGATCCGGCGGTCAGGAGCGCTACCTGGACCGGTCTTTACCGGAGGAGATCGGCGCCGACCCGCTGGCCGAGGTCGTCGCCTGGGCGCTGGAACACCTCCACGAGCAGTTCGACGTGGAGACACTGGCGGCACGCGCCTACATGAGCCGCCGCACCTTCGACCGCCGCTTCCGGTCGCTGACCGGCAGCGCGCCACTTCAGTGGCTGATCACCCAGCGGGTGCTGCAAGCACAGCGCCTGCTGGAGACGTCGGACTACTCGGTGGACGAGGTCGCGGGCCGATGCGGCTTCCGCTCGCCGGTGGCCCTGCGCGGCCACTTCCGGCGCCAGCTGGGTTCGTCCCCGGCGGCGTACCGGGCGGCGTACCGGGCGCGCAGGCCGCAGGGCGAACGCACGACGGACAGCGAGCCGTCGTCCCCGACGCCACCGCCGCCGGCGCTGCACCCGGACGCGCCGGGGCCGGTCCCGCCGCAGCTCCGGCGCACGGCCGGTGCGATGGGCTCGTCGGCGTCCCTGCCGTCCGAGCACGCACGCGACGCGTACGCGACCTCGCGGGCGAGTCTGCCGGGGCAGCGCAGCGGTACGTGAGCCGGTAGGAACACCTCGAAAACGCCGGACGGGCATCCCAGCCCGTCCGGCGTTTTCGACGACGCGGCCCACACAGGGCCCGCACGGAGGGACGAGGCCCACACAGCCGCGGGGCATCCCAAAAGCCGACGTCAGCTTTAGGGTGGTCGCATGAACGATCGCATGGTGTGGATCGACTGCGAGATGACCGGCCTCTCGCTGTCCGACGACGCTCTCATCGAGGTTGCCGCCCTCGTCACCGACTCCGAGCTGAACATCCTCGGCGACGGTGTGGACATCGTCATCCGCCCGCCGGCCAAGGCACTGGAGACGATGCCGGAGGTGGTGCGTGAGATGCACACCACGTCCGGGCTGCTCGACGAGCTGGCCGGCGGGACGACGCTCGCGGAGGCCGAGGCGCAGGTCCTGGCCTATGTACGGGAGCACGTGAAGGAGCCCGGCAAGGCGCCGCTGTGCGGCAACTCCGTCGGCACCGACCGCGGCTTCCTCGCCCGGGACATGTCGGCCCTGGAGGGCTACCTGCACTACCGCATCGTCGACGTCTCCTCCATCAAGGAGCTCGCCCGGCGCTGGTACCCGCGGGCGTACTTCAACAGCCCCGAGAAGAACGGCAACCACCGCGCCCTCGCCGACATCCGCGAGTCCATCGCGGAACTGCGCTACTACCGCGAGGCCGTCTTCGTACCGCAGCCCGGCCCGGACTCCGACACCGCCAGGACCATCGCCGCGAAGCACGTCCTGCCCGCCCAGTAGGAGGCGCCGGGAGCCGCCCGGAAAAGCCGTGCGCGAGCACCCCTTCGGACCCTGTACACTTTTTCTCGGCCGGTAGGGAGACCACAAAGTCCAACTGCCGGGCGTGGTGGGTGTAGCTCAGCTGGTAGAGCACCTGGTTGTGGTCCAGGATGCCGCGGGTTCGAGTCCCGTCACTCACCCTGATTCATCAGCCGGTGACTTCCCGCAAGGGAGGTCACCGGCTGATGCGTTTCCCGGAACGGAACGGAAAACGGAACGGAGCGGCATGGGGTCAGCGGTCCACGCCGAACCGATCAGCACCGCCCGCCTCGACCTGCTCCCCCTGCGCGTGGAACACGCGGCGGAGATGGCGACCGTCCTGGCGGATCCCGCCCTCCACACCTTCATCGGCGGCGCCCCCAGCACCCCAAAGTCCCTGCACACCCGCTACGAACGCCTCGTCGCGGGCTCCGGGGACCCGTCCGTCTCCTGGTGCAACTGGGTCCTGCGCCTACGCGACGCCGACTGCCTGACCGGCACCGTGCAGGCCACCGTGACAGGACACGACGAGGCCGAGATCGCCTGGGTCACCGGCACCCCGTGGCAGGGCCGCGGCCTCGCCTCCGAAGCGGCACGGGGGCTCGTCGACTGGCTACGGGAACAGGGCGTGCGGACGATCATCGCCCACATCCACCCCGCCCACCGGGCCTCGGCCGCCGTCGCCACAGCAGCGGGGCTGTCACCGACGGAGGAGGAACACGACGGCGAGATCAGGTGGCGGTTGCCTTCGCGGCACTGAAGCCGGGCCTGGTCGAGCTGTTCACCCCAGGAGATCGGACGGCTCGACGCCGATCCCGTGGGCGACCGGAGCAGCGTGTCGAGGTCGAGTCGGGGAGGGTCGCGAGGCCCTTCCTCGGGCCGGGTGAGGTCGCGATCCTCGCGCGCTCGGCGGATCCGTTTCCCGTTCCACGCAGCGGGCGACGGCCCAGGCGTCGGGTGGGTCCGAACGAGTCACCCGCCCCCACCGCCGACGCCCGGCACCCACGCTCCCGCCCCCGCATTCGCCATGTCGACGCGCGAAGAGAGCCGGAGGGCAGTGCTGTGCTCGCGTGGCCGGCCGCGGCGATGCCCCCTGGAGGGCGACCTCAGGAAGAGGCCCGTCCCACCAACTCCGTAGCCAGCACCACCTGGCGGCGTTCCAGGCCCCGGGACACCGCCGGGCGGCGGTCCGCGATCTCTGTCAGCAGGAGGTCCAGCATTCTGCGGCCCATCTCCTCGATGGGCTGGCGGACGCTCGTCAGGGGTGGGTCCATGTGGCGGGCGATCGCCGAGTCGTCGTAGCCGACCAGGGCGATGTCCTCCGGGATGCGGCGGCCCGCCTCGCGCAGGGCCCGGCGGGCGCCGGCCGCCATGACGTCGGAGCCGGCGAAGACCGCGTCGAGGGCAGGGGTGCGGGCGAGGAGTTCCCCCATCGCCCGGTGGCCGCCCTCCTCGGTGAAGTCGCCCGGGGCGATGAGGCCTTCGTCCACCTCGTACCCCGCGTCGCGCAGGGCGTCGCGGTAGCCGTCGACGCGCCGCTGGGCGCCGTAGACGTCGAGGCGGCCGGTGATGTGGGCGATGCGGGTACGGCCGTGGGAGAGGAGGTGCTCGACCGCCGAGCGGCCGCCGCCGTAGTTGTCGGAGTCGACCGAGGGCAGCGTCTCCGCGGCCGAGCGCGGGCCGCTGATCACCGCCGGGATCTCCAGTTGGGCGAGCAGGTCGGGCAGCGGGTCGTCCGCGTGGACCGAGACCAGCAGGACGCCGTCCACCCGGTGCGCCGCCAGGTACTGGGCCAGCCGGCGACGTTCGCGGTCGCTACCCGCGAAGATCAGCAGCAGCTGCATCTCGGTGTCCGAGAGCTCCGCGCCGACGCCCCGCAGCATGTCCGAGAAGTACGGCTCCGCGAAGAAACGGGTCTCCGGTTCGGGGACGACCAACGCGATCGCGTCCGTGCGGTTGGCGGCGAGGGCGCGGGCCGCGGTGTTCGGGACGTAGCCGAGCTCGGCGACCGCCGCCTCCACCGCCGCGCGGGTCGCGTCGCTGACCCTCGGCGAACCGTTGATCACCCGGGAGACCGTGCCGCGGCCGACGCCGGCGCGTGCGGCCACCTCTTCGAGGGTCGGCCGGCCACCGCTCCGCCCCCGCGTTCCGTGGCTTGCCATGGGCTCCGCCTTCCCGCCGTTGTTCGCGCTGACCTGGAATCTAACAGTCCTGTCCGTTCGGGCCACCGCCGCTGGGGGCCGCCGCCTCCGGGCCACCCCCACGTCTCCGTTTCGGCCGTCGGCGCACTCGCCGGGCGGGCTCGACTCGGCCACCCCTGGCGGGAAAGCGCTGTCTGCACGAGTTAGCTAACGGGCGGATAACTGAACGCATCTCTCCGCGCCTTCGCCCTTGACACCCCCGCCCGAACCGACGACTCTTCAACACATCACCTGTGGGAGCGCTCCCACGGTACCTGACACATACACATCCCGCACGTTCCCCGCCCGAGCCGCAGCGAGTAACTAACGGGCCCAACAATGCAGTTGGCCGGGGGGTCGGCACGTCAGGGCAACTGGAGGACGCAATGCGAGCACGTACCCGAACCGCCCGCAAGGCGGTGGTCCTGGCGGCCGTCGCGACGCTGGGCGCCGGGCTGCTGGCCGGCTGTGCCGACGACGGCGGCGACGACAACGCTTCCGACGGTTCGTCGTCGGGCAGCGGCAAGGGCAAGACCACGATCACGCTGGGTCTGTTCGGCACGATGGGCTTCAAGGAGGCCGGTCTCTACACCGAGTACGAGAAGCTCCACCCGGACATCAAGATCGCCGAGAATGTCACGGAGCGGAACGAGAACTACTACCCGGCGCTCGTCAACCACCTCACCACCAACAGCGGCCTGATGGACGTCCAGGCCATCGAGGTCGGCAACATCGCCGAGGTGGTGGCCACGCAGGCGACCAAGTTCGAGGACATGTCCAAGGTCTCGGGCGTGGACAAGAGCAAGTGGCTGGACTGGAAGTGGTCGCAGGGCACCACCAAGGACGGCCAGACGATCGGTCTCGGCACCGACATCGGGCCGATGGCCCTCTGCTACCGCAAGGACCTCTTCCAGGCGGCCGGTCTGCCCACCGACCGCGAGGCGGTCGGCAAGCTGTGGGCCGGTGACTGGAACAAGTTCGTCGCCACCGGCGAGCAGTACAAGAGGAAGGCCAAGGCTGGCACGTTCTTCATGGACTCCCCCGGCGGCCTGATCAACGCCATCCTCAGCAGTGAGAAGGAGAAGTTCTACGACTCCTCCGGCGAGATCATCTACAAGTCGAACCCGGCCGTGAAGGCCGCCTTCGACCTGACGGCGAAGGCAGCCGAGGAGGGCCTGGTCCAGGCGCAGACGCAGTTCCAGCCGGCCTGGGACACCACGATCGCCAACAGCAAGTTCGCCACCATCGCCTGCCCGCCGTGGATGCTCGGCACCATCAAGGGCAAGGCGAAGCCGGAGGACGCCGGCAAGTGGGACGTGGCCGTCGCGCCCAAGTCCGGCAACTGGGGCGGTTCCTTCCTGGGCGTGCCGAAGAGCGGCAAGCACGTGAAGGAGGCCGAGGCGTTCATCACCTGGCTGACCGCGCCCGAGCAGCAGGCGAAGCTGTTCAAGGTGCAGGGCTCCTTCCCGAGCGCCCCGAGCACGTACACGATGCCCGAGGTCACCGGCGCGAAGAACGAGATGACCGGTGACTCCCCGATCGGCACGGTCTTCTCCGAGGCCGCCAAGACCGCCCCGGTCCAGGTGATCGGCCCGAAGGACCAGATCATCCAGCAGGGTCTGACCGACAACGGCGTCATCCTCGTGACGAAGGGCAAGTCGGCGGAGGAGGCCTGGAAGACGGCCACCAAGACCATCGACAACAACCTGGACAAGTGACCCGTATGGCCACCCGCAACGACACCGCCGCGCCCCCCGCCAAGGAGGGGGGCGCGGCCCCGGGCCGCCCGCCCGCCGTCTCCACGGAGGACGAGCGGCGCCACCGGGCCCGGCTGTCCCGCCGCTGGCAGCGGGACATGCGCTGGAGCCCGTACGCCTTCGTCTCGCCGTTCTTCCTGCTGTTCGTCGCCTTCGGTCTGTTCCCGCTGCTCTACACGGGCTGGGCGTCACTGCACCAGGTGGAGATGACCGCGCCGACCGACATGACGTGGGTGGGGATGCGCAACTACACGCGCATCTTCGACGACGACTTCTTCTGGAACGCGGCGAAGAACACCCTGACGATCGGGATCATCTCCACCGTTCCGCAGCTGCTGATGGCCATGGGCCTCGCCCACATCCTCAACTACAGACTGCGGGCCTCGACCTTCTACCGGGTCGCGATGCTCGCGCCGTACGCGACGTCGATCGCGGCCGCCTCGCTCGTCTTCGTGCTGCTCTTCGGGCGCGACTACGGCATGATCAACTGGGCGCTGCACTTCGTCGGGATCGACGCGATCGACTGGCAGAACGACAAGTGGCCGTCGCAGATCGCGGTGTCGTCGATCGTCATCTGGCGGTGGACGGGCTACAACGCGCTGATCTATCTGGCCGCGATGCAGGCGATCCCGCAGGACCTGTACGAGTCGGCGGCGCTGGACGGGGCGAGCCGCTGGAAGCAGTTCCTGCACGTCACGCTGCCGTCGCTGCGGCCGACGATCCTGTTCACGGTCGTCGTGTCGACGATCGGCGCCAGTCAGGTCTTCGGCGAGCCGCTGCTGTTCGACGCCAACAAGGGCGCTTCGGGCGGCGCGGAGCACCAGTTCCAGACGCTGGGCCTGTACCTGTACGAGCAGGGCTGGGTGAACCAGCACCTGGGCCGGGCCTCGGCGATCGCCTGGACGATGTTCCTGATCCTGATCGTGGTCGGCATCGTCAACTACGTCATCTCGCGCCGGCTGCGCGCCAGTAGTTAGGAGTACCGGCCGTGACGACGACGACAACGACCGCGAAGTCCGTGGAGCCCGAGGACGCCGTACCGACGGCCCGGAAGGTGCGCCGCCCGAAGTCCGCGCGGGCGGGCGGCCAGATGCACGGCGGCCCGATCGCCTACGCGATCCTGATCCTGTTCACCATCGGCTCGCTGTTCCCGCTGGTGTGGACGGCGATCGCCGCGTCCCGCGACAACAACCGGCTGGCGCAGTCGCCGCCGCCGTTCGTGTTCGGCTCGAACCTCTTCCACAACCTGGACGTGGCCTGGAACGACGCGAACCTGGGCAAGGCGTTCGTCAACACGACGATCGTGGCGGGTACGTCGGCGGCGACGATCGTCTTCCTCTCCACGATCGCCGGGTTCGCCTTCGCCAAGCTCCGCTTCAGGGGGCGGGGCGCGCTGATGCTGATCGTGATCGGCACGATGATGGTGCCGCCGCAGCTGAGCATCATCCCGCTGTACATGATGGTCGCCAAGCTGGAGTGGACGGACCAGCTTCAGGCGGTGATCCTGCCGTCGCTGGTGAGCGCGTTCGGTGTGTTCTTCATGCGGCAGTACCTCATCCAGGCGCTGCCCGACGAGATCATCGAGGCGGCCCGGGTGGACGGCGCGAGCAGCTGGCGTGTGGTGTGGCACGTGGTGTTCCCCGCGGCGCGCCCCGCGATGGCGGTGCTCGGCATGCTGATGTTCGTGCAGACGTGGAACGACTTCCTGTGGCCGTTCCTGGTGCTGAGCCAGACCGGCAACCCGACCGTGCAGGTCGCGGTCGCGGGCCTCGGCCGCGGGTACACCCCGGACCAGTCCCTGATCATGGCGGGCGCGCTGCTGGGCACGCTGCCGCTGCTGCTGGTCTTCGCGGTCTTCGGCAAGCAGATCGTGGGCGGCATCATGCAGGGCGCGGTGAAGGGCTGACGACGCGCTACGACGTCGTACGACGCCCTCCCGTTCGTGAGTCCGTGACTTCTCGGGGGCCGGGTCACCGCCGCCTCGGCCCCCTTCGCACCACTTCCCCCCAACCTCCGTCGGTCTCGACGACCTCGACGACCTGCGACGACCTTTCATGGGAGCGCTTCCATGCCTGAGCCCGTTACTCCGGTGACCTTTCCTCCCGCCTTCCTCTGGGGCGCCGCGACGTCCGCGTACCAGATCGAGGGGGCGGTGCGGGAGGACGGCCGCACCCCGTCGATCTGGGACACCTTCAGCCATACACCGGGGAAGACGGCCGGTGGCGAGCACGGTGACATCGCTGTCGACCACTACCACCGCTATCGCGACGACGTGGCGCTGATGGCGGAGCTGGGCCTCACGGCGTACCGCTTCTCGATCTCCTGGTCCCGGGTCCAGCCGACGGGCCGCGGTCCCGCGGTGCAGGTGGGCCTGGACTTCTACCGCCGTCTGGTGGACGAGCTGCTGGCGGTGGGCATCAAGCCGGCCGTCACGCTCTACCACTGGGACCTCCCGCAGGAGCTGGAGGACGCGGGCGGCTGGCCGGAGCGGGACACGGCGTTCCGGTTCGCGGAGTACGCGCAGATCGTCGGGGAGGCGCTCGGCGACCGTGTGGAGAACTGGATCACGCTGAACGAGCCGTGGTGCAGCGCGTTCCTGGGCTACGCGTCCGGGGTGCACGCGCCGGGCCGCACGGACCCGGCGGCGTCGTTGAAGGCGGCCCACCATCTGAACCTGGCGCACGGTCTGGGCACTTCGGCGCTGCGCGCGGCCATGCCGGCCCGCAACTCGGTCGCGATCAGCCTCAACTCGTCGGTGGTGCGCCCGCTTTCCCCGGGCGATCCGGCGGACCTGGCGGCGGTCCGGAAGATCGACGACCTGGCGAACGGCGTCTTCCACGACCCGATCCTGCGGGGCGCGTACCCGGAGACGCTGCTGGCGGCGACCTCGTCGCTGACGGACTGGTCGTACGTCCTGGACGGCGATCTGCGCGCCATCAACCAGCCGCTGGACGCTCTGGGGTTGAACTACTACACGCCCACGCTGGTCTCGGCGGCGGACACCACCGTGAAGGGGCCGCGCTCGGACGGCCACGGCGCGAGCGACCACTCCCCGTGGCCGGCCGCGGACGACGTCGCCTTCCACCAGACCCCCGGCGACCGCACCGAGATGGGCTGGACGATCGACCCGACGGGCCTGCACGAGCTGATCATGCGCTACACCCGGGAGGCGCCGGGCCTGCCGCTGTATGTGACGGAGAACGGCGCGGCCTACGACGACAAGCCCGACCCCGACGGCCGCGTCCACGACCCGGAGCGCATCGCCTACCTGCACGGCCACCTCTCGGCAGTCCGCCGTGCCATCGCCGACGGCGCGGACGTCCGGGGCTACTACCTGTGGTCCCTGCTGGACAACTTCGAGTGGGCGTACGGCTACGAGAAGCGGTTCGGCGCGGTGTACGTGGACTACGCGACCCTGGCCCGCACCCCGAAGTCGAGCGCGCGCTGGTACGGCGAGGCGGCCCGGACGGGGACGCTGCCGGACGTTGAGACGGCCTGACCGCATGACCGCACACGGCCACATGACCACCTGACCCGGGGAGCGGGGAACGGGGCGCGGCGCGCCGTGGGGGTGTGCCGCGCCCCGGCCGCCGACGGTCTAGGAGGAGTAGATCTCGCTCATCTCGGTAATCTTGTTGTCCGGGCCGACGGCTACGTCGTAGAAGTTCATCCCCCAGCAGTCGCTGGTGTCGGCCGAGGCCTGCCCGCCGTCGTACGAGGTCCCGTCCGGGTCCGCGCACGTCTTCACGTGGGCGATGCCGCCGCCCTGGGCGGTGAGGGTCTTCTGCGTGGTTTCGTTCTTGCTGATGATCGTCACCTTGGTGTCGCCCGAGGCGATGGAGTACGTCGTGAGGTCGCCGGCCGGGCGGTAGGAGGCACCGGCGTCCGACTTCGGGTCGCAGGACATCTTGGCGTCCTTGGCGACGACATTGTTCCCGGCACCCTCGACGTTGTCGACCCAGATGACCTTGTGGCCCTCGGCGAGGGTCGGGCAGGAGCCGTTGTCGTCGGCCGAGGTGCTGGGACTTGCCGAGGTGCTGGGACTTGCCGACGTGGTGGAACCGGCCGAGGTGCTGGAACCGGCGGTGACGGCGGCTGCGCCCTTGTCGTCGGTTTCACCGGGCTGACAGGCGGTCAGCGTGAGCGCCGCGGCAGCGAGCACGGCGGTGGTGAGGGCATGGCGGATGGAAAGCACAACTCCCCCGAGTTGGTGCGGCCCTGGCTCGGACGGCCGGGCAGTGGATCAAGCGAAGGGGGGAACTCTATCGGCATGGCTTCAGCGCGGGCGGCGAGGGCGAGTGCGTAGAGCCGGCGGCATCCACCCCGTCCCGCGTCCACGTCCGCGAAAGCGACCACCCCACCTCATCGCCACCACCGCCCCCCAAGCCCTCGCGAACATCCTCCACGCCCTCAGGACCGACCCGTCGGCCCTGTCGTGATCTCCCGCACCACCACGACCCCGCCCGGCGGCACGGTGACCGTACCCGCCTCCAGCCGCTTGCCCGTGAGCAGTTCGGTGGCGTCGGCGGAGACGGGGACCTCGGCGCCGTCGCCCCGGTGGTCGATGAGGAAGAGATAGTCGGCGTCGGGTCCACGGCGCCGTACGGCTTCGATGCCCTCCGGGACGCCGCTCACCACCGGCCGCACGCCGGCCTCTCCCCGGACCCGCTCCAGGAGCGTCGCCAGGGTGTCCGGATCGGGGAGGGTGGCCAGGTACCAGGCGGTGCCCGTGCCGTGGTCGTGCCGCATGACCGCCGGGACGCCCGCGAGCGGGCCGTTCGTGTACGAGGCCACGGCCTCGGCGCCGTCCGGGCGTACGCGCTCCGACCACAGCGAACCTGTGCCGCCGGCGTCCAGGCCGACCGTCTCCCCCGGCAGCAGCGGGAACAGTTCGTCCGTGCGGACGCCCAGCGCCTCCCGGAACGCGCCCGGGTAACCGCCCAGCCGTACATGGCAGTTCTCGTCCACCGCCCCGCTGTGGAAGCCGACCGCGAGCGTGCCGCCCCGCTCGGCGAAGGCGGTCAGGTTCGCCGCGCCCGCGTCGTCGACCAGGTACAGGCTCGGCGCCAGGACCAGGCGGTACGCCGACAGGTCCGCGTCCGGGCGGACGAAGTCCACGGCGACGCCCGCCCGCCACAGCGGCTCGTACCAGGCGCGGACCAGCTCCAGGTGACGGATCGACTCGCTTGGCTGCGAGGGAAGTTCGAGCGCCCACTTCGCGTCCCAGTCCCAGACGATCGCCGTCTCGGCCGTGCCCGTGCTGCCGCGCACCTCCGCCAGCGCCTTCAGGTCCGCGCCGAGCGCCACGACGTCCCGCCAGATGACGCTGTCCGTGCCCGCGTGCGGCAGCATCGCCGAGTGCCACTGCTCGGCACCCGCCTTCGCCGCCCGCCACTGGAAGTAGGCGATGCCGTCGGCGCCGCGCGCGACGTGCGCGAGGGCGTTGCGGCGCAACTCCCCCGCTGTCTTCGCCCTGTTGACGGGCTGCCAGTTCACCGCGCCCGTCGAGTGCTCCATCAGCAGCCAGGGACGGTTGCCCGCGAGCGAGCGCACCAGGTCGCCGCTCATCGCGATGTCGATCTCCGACTCCGGGTCCGTCGACCTCAGATAGTGATCGTTCGAGACGACGTCCAGCTCCGGCGCCCAGCGCCAGTAGTCCAGCGCGTCGAAGTTGTACATCACCATGAAGTTGGTGGTGGCGGGTACCGCGGGGGCCGCCTCCGCCAGGACCTCCCGCTCCGCCGTGCACAGCGACAGCAGTTCGTCGCTGCAGAAGCGGCGCCAGTCCAGCCGGTGGGTGGGGTTCGGGACGGCGCCCGTCGCGCGCGGCGGCAGGATCTCGTCCCAGTCGTAGTACCACTGGCTCCAGAAGGCGGTGCCCCAGGCGTCGTTGAGCGCCGCCAGGTCATCGCCGTACCTGGCGCGCAGCCAGCGGCGGAAGGCCTCCGCGCTCGTGTCGCAGAAGCACTCCGCGTTGTGGCAGCCGTACTCGTTGTGGACGTGCCACATGACGACCGCCGGGTGGTCGGCGTACCGCTCCCCCAGCGCCCGGGCGACGCGCAGCGCCGCCTCGCGGTAGGCGGGGCTGCTCGGGCAGAACGTCTGGCGGCTGCCGTACGACAGTCTTCGGCCGTCGCGGTCCACCGGCAGCGCCTCGGGGTGGGACCTGAAGAACCACGCCGGTGGCGCGGCCGTCGGGGTGGCCAGGTCGGCGGCGATGCCGTGCGTGTAGAGCATGTCGAGAACGCGGTCCAGGCGCGAGAAGTCGTACACGCCCTCGGACGGTTCGAGCAGCGCCCACGAGAAGATGTTGACGCTGACCATGTTGACGCCGGCCTCGGTCATGAGCCGCATGTCCTCGGCCCAGACCTCCTCGGGCCACTGCTCGGGGTTGTAGTCGCCGCCGTAGGCGATGCCGGAGATGTTCAAAGAGCGCGTCACTGGATGACTCCCGTCAGAAGTCGGCGCGTGGTGTTCACGCCCCACTCGTCGAGCGACAGCAGCCGGTCGCTGGAGGCCATCAGGCCGCCCGTCGCCTCCACGTGCGCGGCCCACCGCTCACGGGTCTCCACGGCCGGGCGGGCCATCAGGCAGTCGGGGTCGTTGACCCAGAGGCGGCCGTGCTGCCACTGGCGGCCGACGCCCGTGAACTCGGCCGGGTCCTGGCCGGGCTGGCTGTAGTCGTCGGCCTCGGGACGGCGGTGCGGGGCCGTGTCGGGGCTGACCCGCATCGCGTCGAACAGACCGATTGAGGGGAGGATCGGCGCGCCGCAGCCCAGGAGGTAGGCCTCCGGGCCGATCGCCGCCCGGATGAGTTCGATGCCTGAACGGTATGCCGTCAGGGGGTCCGCGGACCGGTCGTGCCGGACGCCGTCCAGCGCGCCCGCGTACAGGAAGTCGACCTTGAAGTAGTCGTAGCCCTCGGTGCGCAGGGTCCGGAAGACGTCCGTCAGGTAGGCCGCCGCCTCGGGGTGGGTGGTGTCCAGGACCCGCAGGTCGTGGCCCCAGTTGCGGCCGGCGTGCGCGAAGCCGCCGTCGGCGGACCCGACCAGCCAGTCGGGGTGCCCGGCGGCCAGTTCGCTGCTCGGGTCGACCAGGAAGGGAGCCGTCCAGATGCCGGCCCGGCGGCCCCGGGCGCGGATGGTGTCGGCGATGCCGGCGCGGGAGCGGAAGCGGCCGGAGAGGGCGAGCCAGTCGCCGAGGGCGCGCTGGTAGCCGTCGTCGATCTGGACGACGTCGACGGGCAGGTCGAGGGTGTCCATCGCGCGGAGGTTCTCGTGGACGTCGTCCTCGGTGACGGCCGTGAAGTACTCGTACCAGGAGCACCAGACGGTGGGCGCCGGGCGGGGGGCCGGGAGCCCGAGGCCGGCGGCCCACTCGCCCAGGAGCGTCTGGGTGTCCGTGCCGGTGTACTCCTTCACCGGGCCGTCGGCGCTGATCTCGGCCATGGCTCCCTGTGGCGTGAGCCGGATGGACGGCACCTCGCGCACCGGGTCCGGCGCCGCCCACAGACGTACCGGTGAGCCGTCACCGGGGTCGAGGGCCAGCAGTCCCTCCCCCTGGAAGGTTCCGGCGGGGACGGTGACGCCCGGGCGGTAGCAGACCGTCGCCCAGTTGTCGTTGGTCGGGCGGTACGGGGCGGCGTCGAGGGCGTAGGCGCCGCTGGGGCTCCAGGACTGCCAGCCCTCCTCGTGGACACGGGCGCGACGCGGGTCCACGGGGACGGTGGCGGCAGGGGTGAAGGGGTGCTGCACGGAGATCTCTTTCACAACGGAACGAAGGGGCTCGGCCTGCTCAGCCCTTGTTGGCGCCCAGGGTGAGGCCGCTGACGAACTGGCGCTGGAGCACGAAGTACACGATCAGTGTGGGGATCGCGGTGAGCAGGGCGCCGGCGGCGACCAGGTTGGGGTCGGTGAAGTACTGGCCGGAGAGGTTGTTCAGGGCCGAGGTGATCGGCATGTTCTCGCCGGTGGAGATCAGCACGATCGCCCAGAAGAAGTCGTTGTAGATCCAGATGGAGAGCAGGGTCGCCAGGGCGGCCATCGCGGGCTTGCACAGGGGCAGCACGATCTGCCAGTACAGGCGCCAGACGGAGGCGCCGTCGACGAGGGCGGCCTCGGTCAGCTCGTGCGGGAGGGAGCGCATGTAGTTGCTCAGCACGAAGGCGCAGAAGCCGGACTGGAACGCCACGTGGATCAGGACCAGGCCGAGCGCGGAGTCGTACAGTTTGCCGCTCGTCGTGATGCCGGGCAGGTCGACGAGCAGGTACAGGCGGTACAGCGGGGTGATGATGACCTGCTGCGGGAGCAGGTTGCCGGCCGTGAAGACGAGCAGCAGGAACAGGTTGACGCGGAAGTCGAAGCGGCTGACGTAGAAGGCCACGCAGGAGGACAGGAACAGGGTCAGCAGCACGGCCGGGACGGCGATGAGCAGCGTGTTGCCGAAGTAGTGCAGCATGTCCGACTGCTGGAAGGCGTTGGTGAAGTTGTCGAAGCCGAGTTTGTCGGGCCAGGAGACGTAGCCCTTGGTGCTGGTCTCGGCGTACGGGCGCAGGGCCGCGAACAGCGCCCACAGCAGGGGTGCCACCCAGGCCAGGGCGGTGACGGCGAGGAAGGTGTGCAGCAGGATCCGGGCTGGGCGGACGGGGGTGCGCTGCTTGGCCGTGAGGGTCGCGCTCATGCTCGCCGCTCCTTCCGGAAGGTGGAGATCAGGTAGGGGATGATCACGGCGAGGGAGATCACCAGCAGGACGACGGCGATCGCCGAGCCGTATCCGATGCGGCTGGACTCGCCGATGATGTTGTTGGTGACCAGGATCGACAGCAGTTCGGTGCCCTGGGCGCCCTTGTTGAAGACGAAGACCAGGTCGAAGGCGCGCAGGGCCTCGATGATCGTCACGACGAGGACGACGGTGTTCGTGGGCCGCAGGGTGGGGAAGATGACGTTCTTGAACGTCTGCCACTCGTTGGCGCCGTCCAGCGCGGAGGCCTCGCGCAGGGCCGGGTCGACGCTTTTGAGGCCGGCCAGGTAGAGGATCATCATGTAGCCGGCGTGGCGCCAGGACGCGGCGATGAGGATGGCCCACAGGTTGAGGTGCGGGTCGCCGATCCAGTCGATGTAGTGGCCGGGCTTGTTCGCGCCGATGAGGCTGTTGATCAGGCCTGTGTCCGGGTTGTAGACGAGTTGCCAGACGAAGCCGGTGACCGCCAGGGAGACCACGACGGGCAGGAACAACGCGGTCTGGTAGACCCGGCTGAAGCGGATCTTCTTGTCCAGCTGGACCGCCAGGAACAGTCCGAACGGCGTCGGGATCAGGATGAGCACGACGAACCAGATGACGTTGTGCTCGACGGCGGGCCAGAACTGCGGGTTGTTGCTGAACAGCTCCTTGAAGTTGTCCAGCCCGACCCACTTGATCGAGTCGAAGCCGATGCCGTCCCAGGTGGTGAAGGCCAGGGCGATGGAGGCCAGCGCGGTGACCCAGACGAGGGCCACGTGCAGGATCGTCGGCACGCCGGCCATCAGGCCGAGCGTGAGCCGGTCGCGGCGGGTCAGCAGGCGCCGGTGGCCCTGCGGAACCCGCTTCTTCGGGGATGCGGTGCCCGGAGGCGGCACGGCGGCCGCCTCCGGGGTCTTCGTGGTGTCCACGGTCATGGTGTGGGTGCTCATCCGCTTCAGCAGGAGGGTCTCAGCCGGACGCGAAGATCGTCTTCTTCTGGCGCTCGATCGACGTCAGCAGGCTGTCGATGCCCTTGGGGTCGCGGACGAACTTCTGCAGCGCCGGCTGCATCACCGTCGAGGTGAAGTCCGGCCGGCTGTCGCGGTCCATGAACTGCGTGAGGTGCTTGGCGCCGCTGATCATCGCGTACGCCTTCTTCTGCAGCGCGGTGTACGAGGAGGTGTCGGCCTTGGACGAGGCGGCGACGACGCTCGGGTCGGCCTTGAGGTAGATCGCCTCGGCCTCCGGGGTGCCCAGGTACTCCAGGAGCTTGACGGCGGACGCCTTGCTCTTCGGGGCCTTGGAGAGCATGAAGCCGTCGGTGGGCGCCTCGACCGTCTCCTGGCCGTACGTCGGGTCGATCTCCGGGAAGGCGAAGAAGTCGAGGTCGTCGGCGTCGGCTTGGTTGGTGAACTGCTGCGCCACGAAGGTGCCCAGCAGGTACATGCCGGCCTTCTTGGAGACGAGGGTCTGGGCGGCGTCCTGCCAGGTGCGGCCGACGGCGCCGTCCTGGTGGTAGGGGAGCAGCTCGGCCCAGTGGTCGAAGGTCTTGCGGACCTTGGCGTCGGTCCAGGAGGCCTTGCCCGCCATCAGCTCGACGTGGAAGTCGTAGCCGTTGGTGCGGAAGTTGATCTGGTCGAACGTGCCGAGCGCGGGCCAGGCGTCCTTGTCGCCGAAGGCGATCGGGACCAGGCCGTCCTTCTTCATCTGCTTGCACAGGGCGACCAGCTGGTCCCAGGTGGTGGGGACGGTGTAGCCGTGCTGCTGGAACACGCTCTTCCGGTAGAAGAGCGCCCAGGGGTACGTGTACAGCGGCACGAAGTAGTACTTGCCGTCCTCGCCCTTGCTGAGCGCCTTCATCGCGTCGGGGAAGTTGCCGCCGATGGTCTGCCACACGTCGTCGATGGGGGTGGCGAGCTTCTTGCCCGCGAAGAACTGCATGCGGTAGCCGGCGAACCAGTTGAACACGTCGTCCGGGGTGCCCTGGAGGTAGGAGTTGATCTGCTCCTGGAACGTGTTGTGGTCCTTGGTGTTCACGTCGACCGTGATCCCGGACTGCTTCTTGAAGGCCGCGTAGATCTCGGCGAACGCCTTCTTCGGGACGGCGTCGGAGGCGTTGGAGCCGAGGGTGACGGTCTTCGGGTCCGACGAGGTGCCGCTGCCGCCGCAGGCCGACAGGAGGGGGATGCCGGCGCCGAGGACGGCCGCGCCGCCTATGCCACGCAGTACGGCGCGGCGGCTCGCCGAGGGAAGGGCGGGGAGGGAGAGGCGGCCAGAGGGGGTGACGTGGTGCATGAACGACTCCTGACGCGGGGTTCGGCCATGAGGTGCGGCTGAAAATCTGTTCTTAATCGACCAGAAATCAACTTGACCGAACACGGGGTGGCGCAATAACAGCCGTATGTCCGGTCATGCGTCAAGAGCCGCCGCCTTCATTTGTCGAAACGTAATCGACACACCTTGATCACCTTCTGTCCGTTTTCTTGATCACTTGAAGGTGGCGAAGGCCTTCGAGAAGGCGGAATCGGCCTGGAGGATCGAGCTGCACGTGGCGTCCGCGTGGTTCTTGGCACCGCCCGCGCACTGCTTGTCGCGAGTGGCCGACCACATCGACAGCCGGCCGAGCCCCTTCGACTTCGCGAAGGCGACGAGCTGGGTGGCGTCCTCGACTTTGAAGACCTCGGACGTGACGTCGTTCACACCGATCATCGGAGTGACGGCGACCGCCTTCCAGGCGGCACTGTCGCTCAGCCCGAACACACTCTTGACCTGGGCCTGAGTAGCGGTGGCAGCCTGCTCGGCGTACGTACCCATGTCACCGCTGTAAGCCGGACCGTAGTCCATGGCCATGACGTTGACTGTAGCCACCTTCACACCGTTCGCCTTGGCATTGGAGAGCAAAGTCACGCCGTCCTGGGTCAGCCCCTCGGGCATGACGGGGAGCGTGAAGGAGACATCGAGGCCGGGGTGCCGCTGCTGGAGTTTGGCGATCGCCTGGGCACGGCGGGCGTTGGCGGTGGTGTTCGGCAGCGCGCCACCCTCGACGTCGAAGTCGACCTTGGTGAGCCCGAACTGGTCCACGACCTTCCCGTACGCCGTCGCCAGGGCGTCCGCCGAGGAGCAGGTGGTCGCCAGCTCGGAGCCGGAGGCGCCGCCGAAGGAGACCCGGACGTCACCGCCCTTGGCCCTGAGCGCCCCGATCTGGGCGGCCACCCCGTCGCTCCCGAGATCAGTAACCCCGCCCCACCTGGGCGTGCAGCCGCCGCCGTCGGTGACGAAGGCGAGGTGGTAGTCCTTCACCCCGGTCGCGCTCGCGCTCGCGAGGAGGTCGAAGGCGGGGTAGAGGGAGGTGTCGACGTAGGGGGCGAATCCGGCGGAGGCGGTGGTGCCGGTGCCGGGGCTCTCCGAGGGAGCGGCGGTCAGGGAAGGGTCGGAGGTGGGGGCAGGGGTGGCGGTGGCGGTGGCGGTGGGAGTGGGGGGCGCGGACTGTGTCGGCCGTCCGCCCGGCTCGGGCGTGGCGCCGTCGTCGGCGGAGCACGTGGCCCCGTCGACGAGACAACCGACGGGATCCCCGCTGCCGTTGACGACGAAGCCCACGGTGACGGCCTCCCCGGCGGCGAGCCCGTCGGTGTCCCACGTGGGCGGCGAGACGGTCACGTGCCGCCCGCCGACCGTGGAATCCCCGTTCCACAGGGAGCTCAGCTTCGCCCCGGCCGGCAGATCGAACTCCAGCTTCCAGTCCGCCTTCGCCCGGCCGCTGTTGTTCGTCACGACGTACTGCGCGGTGTAACCCGTCGACCAGTCACTGGTCCTGGTGTACGCGGCCCCGACCCCCGCCGCCTGCGCGGTACCGGTGACGAGGACGACCCCGCCCCCCACCACGGCCGCGGCGACCGCACCCCCGATGACCTTGTTCCTGCCACTGTTCCTGCGCCGATGCGTGCTCATCACGTGCCTGCCTTCACTGTTCACGGGGTTTTCCCGGGGGTGGGGTGAGGCAGCACGCTAGCGACCCCGAAGCGGGCAAAGTGCCTGACAGGGACGGGGGTTGAGGATCTTAGGGCGCGCTTAAGGAAGGCATCGGTGACGGTTAAAGGTCGAGACCAATCAGGGGTCCTTCGAGAGGTCGAGGAGCACCACCACGCGGTCGGCCTCGACGTCGAATCCGAGCAACGCAGGCCCCGTGAAACCCCCTTCGGCATACATCGACACGGGCTTGCCCAGGCGCCGGCCGATCGCCCGGAGGAACCCGCAGAACACATCGAGCCGCTCCTGCCCCTGGAGTTCCCGCAGATCGACGTCGAAGTCGATCTCCTCGTCCGAGCAGAAGCGGAAGATCGCCAGCACGTCGGGGGCCGGCCACACGCGCAGGTGGGGGCACTCCGCGCCCGCCGGGCGGGAGTGCACGACCTCCGCCCGCGGGACCGGCAACACCGTGGTGCCCTCGGAGTACTCGCACTGCCAACCGCTCGCGGCGACGAGATCCAGGACCGCCTGCCAGTCCTCCACCGAGGCACCGGGCACAAGCACATCCGGCAGCGAGCCGTCGGGCTCGAAGCACCACTTGACGTCTTCCCACAGCAGGTCGGGCGCGCGCTCCCCCGTTCCCGGCGTCACCTGACCGCCGCCCGCCTCCGCCGCCGCACGGCCCCCCGATGCCCCCGCCGCACCGGCGCGCGTCCGTCCAGCTGGATCCAGAGCCGTACCTCCGTGCCGCCCAGGACCGATGAGCCGACGCGGACGTCGCCGCCCGTCGATTCCGCGAGTCTGCGGACTATGTCCAGGCCGAGGCCCGTCGAGCCGGTGGCGCCCGATCCGTGGCCCCGGGCCATCGCCGCCTCGGGGTCGGGGATGCCGGGGCCCGCGTCCGAGACCAGGACGATCACCGCGTCCTCGCCGTTGTGGACGTCGACCGCGAAGGCCGTGCCCTCCGGGGTGTGACGGAAGACGTTGCCGAGCAGTGCGTCCAGGGCGGCGGCGAGGTCGGCGCGGGCCACGGGTATGCGGACCGGGCGGTCGACGCCGGCCGTGCGCACCTTGCGGCCCTCGTCCTCCGCGAGCGCCGACCAGAACGCCATCCGCTCCCGGACCACCTCCGCCGCGTCGCAGCCGGCGCCCGGTCCGAGGGCCGTCGTCTGCGGCTTCGCCTCCCGCGCCGTGCGGATGATCGTGTCGACCTCGCGCTCCAGCTGGGCGACCGCGGTCCTTGTCTGCTCGGCGGCCGGGGAGTCGCCGAGGGAGGCCGCGTTGAGGCGGAGCACGGTGAGCGGGGTGCGTAGGCGGTGGGACAGGTCTGCCGCCAACTCCCGTTCGTTCGCCAGTAGTTGGACCACCTGGTCGGCCATCGAGTTGAACGCCACCGCCGCGCGACGCAGTTCGTTCGGGCCCTCCTCCGGAACCCTCGCCCCCAGCTTTCCCTCCCCCAGCTCGTGCGCCCCCTCGACCAGCCGCCTCGCCGGCTGCACCATCCGTACGCCCAGCCGGTCGGCGACCGCAACCGAGCCGACGACCAGCGCGAACCCGACCGCCGCGAGCACCGCCCAGGCCGTGCCGACGCCGTTGCTCACCTCGGACTCGGGGACGTACACCTCGATCACCACCGTCCCCAGGCTCAGCGCGACGGGCTGGAGCAGCGCGGAGCCCCCGGGGACCTCGGCGGTGGAGGCGCGGCCCAGTCTCCGTACGGCCGCGATGTCCGCGTCGGCGGCGCGCCGGCGGCCGAGCTCGACGGCGGCCCGGCCGTCGCTCGCCGGTATGTGCACGGCCATGCCGTCGTCGGAGCCGGCCGAGGCCACGACCCGCTCCAACTGGTCGCGGTCGGTCGTGATGGACAGCGCCGGGACCACGACCGCGGCCTCCCGCTCCGCGTTGGAGAACGCGCGGTCGCGGGCCATCTCCTTGATGACGAGACCGAGCGGGACCGCGAAGGCGACCACGACCATCGTGGTGACCGCCAGACAGACCTTGACCAGCGCCCACCTCATCGGGCCGGCCCCGCTTCCCCCGGTGGTTCGAGCTTCACTCCGACGCCCCGCAGGGTGTGCAGATAGCGCGGCCGGGCCGCCGTCTCGCCCAGTTTGCGCCGCAGCCAGGACAGATGGACGTCGATGGTCTGGTCGTCGCCGTAGGACTGCTGCCACACCTCGGCCAGCAGGTCCCGGCGCGAGACCACGACCCCCGGCCGGCCCGCGAGGAAGGCCAGCAGGTCGAACTCCCGGCGGGTGAGGTCCAGCCGTACGCCGTCCAACTCGGCCTGGCGGCGCAGCGGGTCGACGGTCAGGCCGCCGACGCGCAGGACGGCGGAGGGCGGGGCTTCCCCCGCACCGGACCGGGCCCGCCGCAGCACCGCCGCCATCCGGGCCGACAGGTGCTCCACCGAGAACGGCTTCGTCAGGTAGTCGTCCGCGCCCGCGTTCAGCAGCCGGACGATCTCCCTCTCGTCGTCGCGCGCGGTGGCAATGATGACCGGTACGTCCGTGATGCCGCGCAGCATCTTCAGCGCCTCGGAGCCGTCCAGATCGGGCAGTCCGAGGTCGAGAACGACCACGTCGAAGCGGAAATGGGCGACCTCGCGCAGCGCCTCCAGTGCCGTGCCGACGCTGCGCACCGTGTGCGAGGCGTCGGTCAGCTGCCGGATGAGCGCCGAGCGTACGAACTGGTCGTCCTCGACCACGAGCACACTTGCCATGCGCCGCAACCTACGCCATGCCGCCGAGCGCCCTCCGGGCCTGTGGACAACTCGGCGTCTGTGGACAACCGATGGGGCTTCCGTGCGGCACCGGTGAGGCGCGTGGGGCAAGATGGCCCGCGATGCGCAGAGGACTCGTACACCTGTTGGCCTGGTCGCTCGCCACGGGCGCGGCGGTCACGCTGTCGTGGTGGGGCGTCCACACCGTGATGGCGGGCACGGCCTACGACCCGCCGCGTGCCCTGCCGCTGACGGCGGGCGACGCGACCACGCAGGACGCGAAACCCCTGACGACACCGACGCCGACGCCGACCCCCACGTCGACGCCGAACCGGCCGTCCCGCTCGCCGAGCCCGTCCCCGACGCCCGGCAGTACGTCCCCCGCCGCCTCGCCGTCGGCCCCCACGAGCCCGTCCTCCCCCGCTCCCGCCGGCTCGGTCAAGAGCTACAACACCGACGGCGGACGGGTCGTCTTCGACCTCGGCAAGGCCTCCGCGACCCTCGTCTCGGCCACCCCGGGCGCGGGCTGGTCGATGCAGGTGTGGAAGACGGAGTCGTGGATCCGGGTGGAGTTCTCCTCGGGCGCGGACCGCGTCTCGGTGTTCTGCACGTGGCACGACGGGCCGCCGCGGGTCGAGGTGGGGACCTACTAGCCACCCCATCTGAAAGACAACTACATATTGACAGTTGACTCCCATTTGACAGTAGCCTCTCACTAAGGCTGCTTCCCAGGGAGGTCTCTCATGACCGCGCTCGCTCCACGCCCGTCACCCCGCCGCTGGCTCGCCCTCGCCGCGCTCACCCTGAGCGTGCTGATCGTCGGCCTGGACGGCACCGTCATCAACGTCGCCCTGCCGACCATGGCCGGCGAACTGCACGCCGACAGCGCCCAGTTGCAGTGGATCGGCGGCGGCTACCTGCTCGCCCTGTCGGTCGCGATGCTCCCGGTCGGCCTGCTCGGCGACCGGTACGGCCACAAGCGGCTGTTGCTGTCCGGCATCACACTCTTCGGACTCGCCTCGCTCGGCGGCGCGCTCGCCACCACGTCCGCGCAGGTCATCGCCGCCCGGGCCGTCCTCGGTCTCGGGGCCGCCGCGATCATGCCGTTGTCGATGGCGATCCTGCCGCGCGTCTTCGCCAAGGAGGAACTGCCCCGGGCCATCGCCGTCTGGACCGCCGCCACCGCGCTCGGCATGCCGGTCGGCCCCGTGGTCGGCGGCTGGCTCCTCGACCACTTCTGGTGGGGCTCGGTCTTCCTCTTCAACACACCCGTCGCCGCCCTGGCCGTCGTCGCGGGCCTCTGGCTGCTCCCCCGTGACCGGTCGACGTCGACGAAAGCCCCCTTCGACGCCCTCGGCGCCGCACTCGGCGGCCTCGGCATCACCGCCCTCGTCTACGGCACGATCCTGATCCCGGGCGACGGCTGGTCGGCACCGACCGTCCTCGCCTCCCTCACCGCCGCGGCCACCCTGCTCACCGCCTTTATCGCGCGCGAGCGCCGCACCCCGCACCCGATCGTCGACCTGAGGCTGTTCGCCGACCGCCTCTTCCTGTGGGGCACGCTGATCGCCGTCTTCGTCAACTTCGCGGTGATGGGCATCCTGTTCGTCGTCCCGCAGTACCTCCAGGGCGTCCTCGGCAACGACGCCTTCGGCACCGGTCTGCGTGTGCTCCCGCTGATCGGCGGCCTGATGGCGGCGGCCGCGGCGAGCGAGGCGGTCGTCCCGCGGCTCGGCGCCCGGACGGTGATCCCGCTGGGCCTCGCGCTCCTGGCCGCGGGCAGCCTGCTCGGCGCCACGACCGCCCCCGCCGACGGCTACGGTTTCGCCGCCCTGTGGCTCGGCCTGACCGGCCTCGGCTTCGGGCTGGCCGTGGTCCCGGCCACCAGCCTGGTGGTGACGGCCCTGCCCAGCGAGAACACCGGGTCGGGCACCAGCCTCCTGGAGACCGTGCAGCAACTCGGCTCGGTCCTGGGCGTGGCCGGCCTCGGCAGCCTGCTCAGCTACGGCTACCTGGCCCGCCTGCGCACCGACGGCCTCCCCGCGCAGGCGGCGGACACGGCCCGCGACTCCGTCTCCGGCGCGGACGCGGTCGCCGGCCGGCTGCACGACGCGGCGCTCACGGCCTCCGCCCACGGCGCCTTCGTGCACGGCATGAACCTGGTCCTGGTGGCCTGCGGGGCGATCGCCCTGCTGGGCGCCGTCCTGGCCGCCGTCTTCCTGCCGGGCCGCACCACCTGCTCCCGCACGGTGGCCCGCGGCTGTTCCCGCGCAGTGGCCCCCTCCGCTCCCGAGCCCGCAGAATCGGTCGCATGACACCGCACGAGACCTCCGCCGCCCCCGCCCTCGGCCTGCGCGAACGCAAGAAACTGCAGACACGCGCGCGTATCCGCCGCGAGGCCTACCGCCTCTTCACGGAGCAGGGCTACGAGGCGACCACGGTCGACCACATCGCGGACGCGGCGGAGGTCTCGCCGAGCACCTTCTTCCGGTACTTCCCCTCCAAGGAGGACGTGGTCGTCCAGGACGAGTACGACCCCGCCCTCGCCACCGCCCTGCGCGAGCGCCCCGCCGACGAGCCGATCGTGGACGCGCTCCTCGCCTCCCTGCGGGGTCCCTTGGGCGCGATGCTCCAGCAGGACCGCGAGGACCTCCTGCTGCGCACCCGCATCACCTTCACCGACCCCGCGATCCGCGCCCGCAACGTCGCCGAGCAGGAACGCAGCGAGCGCGCCATCGCGGAGATCATCGCCGAACGCAGTGGTCGCGACGCCTCCGACCTGGAGATCAAGTGCGCCGCCGCCGCCATCATCGGTGTGTTCACCGCCCTCGTACGGCACTGGGTGGAGGGCGACGGCAAGGAGGACCTGACGGCACTGTACGAACGTCATCTGCCGTTGCTGTCAAGGGGGTTGGACTTCTGATCCCCTCCGATCCCCTCTGATCCCCGCTGAACCGTTCCTAGAGACTGAGCGGGAGTGAGTCCTGTCGCCAGGTCTCATGCTCGGCCGAACGCCCCGGACGGTGTTGGGCGTTCTGGTTGCCCGCGTTCGCTCCGCGTCCGGGCGGCACGGATCGTGTTCGTGGTCCGGGGATGCGGGGGCGGGTTCCCTCACGCCCAGGAACACCCCGTCTGGCCTGGACGGTCCGATGCCCCACCGCATCACTCCGGTGCTGTGGGGGCGGTGCCGTCCGTCGCCGGATCGGGTGTCCCTGGGCGCGCCTTCCGATCGCCACGGCAGCAGCCTCGTGGCGAGTGGTTGTGCGGGTGGTGCTGGTGAGGGGCTTCTGCCAGTGCTGGGCGCCCCAGCGGCTGGTGTAGGCCGGGTCGACGGCGATGACCGCGATACCCGTGGCGTCGGCCATCGAGGCCAGCCGGGCGCGGAGCTTGCCGGTGGGCATGCCGGAGACCAGCTGCCGGAAGCGTTTCCTGCGGCCGTGCTTCTCCCGGGTCTTCTCCGCGCCGAAGTCCAGATCCTCCACCGCGATCGCCTTCACACCGCACGCGCGGGCCCAGTGCAGGAGGCGGGTGAGGGCGTGGCGGACCTGGGCATCCCGGTGCTCGGCGGTACCGGAAAGGGCATAGACGAAACGGTGCGGGGCGCCGGCCGGGTTGCCGTGGATGTCCAGGCGCCAGGCGGCCAGATGGTCGGCGTTCATGTCGACGCCGATCACGCCGTGGGCGAGCGCGGCATCGAGGGGGAGGGTGGGGGTGGGCGGGAGCTGCCAGGAGGCGGTCACATACCAGCGGTCCCGGCCGGTATTCAGGTGGATGCGGTAGGCGATCGCCCGGTTGGCCGCGACGCGGTCCGCCCACTCGGCGCCCCGGTGCGCGAACATGACCCGGCAGGCCAGGACGTACCGTCCGTGCGGGGCGTTGGCCAGATACGCGAGCGGTGCGGGGAGTTTGATGCTCACCTCGCCGTCGGGGCCGACGCGGATCGTCTCGTTGCCGTAGCGCTTGCCGGACTCACCGTCCGCCTGGCAGAACCAGCGTTCCGCCTCCCAGCGTCTCCGCCATCCGGACTCGGTGAGCTGGGCCGCCTCCAGGTGGTGCCGGGCACGGGCCAGGCGCTTGCCGCCGCGTACGACGTGCACAACTCCGGCCTCGCGGTCGGCCCGCACGGCAGTCAGCCGGTCTTCCAGCACCCGCAGCCGCCTCGACTTCGCATGCCACTCCCGCCGCGACCGGTACCCCCCGGGCGCCTTCTTGGTTCCCTTCTGCCCGATCGGCAGGGACAGCCGGTGCGTCAGCGTGCGGATGCCCGCTTCCAGATTCTGGAGGTGCGCCGACTGGCAGCGGCGGGCCAGCGCCCACTGGTCGTGCGACGCCTTGGTGATCGCCCCGGCCCAGCGCGACGACGAGAACGGCGTCAGCTCCCGCTTACGCACCGCCCACGCCTCACCGGAGTACTCCAGGCCGTCCCGGCAGCGCGCCTTGAGATCCTCCGAGGCCAGCGACCCCAGATGCGCACCCACCAGCCGCAGTACCTTCTCATCGTCCGACGCCAGGTCCTTCAGGCGGGTCCGAATGGCCACACCACTCGGACCGGACGCGACGAACGACGCCGCCAAATCCCTCAGCTCACCCACCCCGTCACCCCCCGCCCGATGCCACGCGACGCCCCCTGTCACCGCGTCCAACGAGCAGTTCCCGCAGAAGGTCACGCATTCGGTGCAAGAACGTCAGTTCCCTCCTGAAAACCGACACTACGACCAAGGCACGCGACACGACACCCACCACCGGCACTCACTCCCGCTCACCAGAACCCTCTTGAACGCACTTCAGCGGCAGCAGCTCCAAACCCCCTTGTCCCGCTAGCGGAACACCGACGGCGGCGGGGCCGGTGACGCCACCGCCGACGCGTCCGCGACCGGTGTCGCCCCGCCGGTGAAGTCGGTGAGCGCGCGGCCGTGCTCGACCCGGCCGGGATGCGGATCGGAGGCGGCCCGGCGGGTCAGTTCGGCGATCGGCAGGGGCAGGTCGGAGGCGACGAGTACGGCGTTGCCGAACCGTTTGCCCCGCAGCACGGTCGGGTCGGCGACCAGCGCGAGCTCCGGGAAGCGGGCGGCGGCGGTGGCGATCTGGCCGCGCAGGTGGGCGAGCGGCGGGCCGTCGGCGACGTTGGCGGCGTAGCGCCCGCCGGGCTTCAGCACCCTGCGGACCTCGTCGAGGAACTCGGTCGAGGTGAGGTGGGCGGGGGTGCGGGCGCCGCTGAACACGTCGGCCATGACGAGATCGGCCCACCCGTCTGGCACCTTGGCGAGACCTTCGCGCGCGTCGAGCGACCTGATCCTGATCCGCGCTCCCGGGTCCAACGGCAGCTCCCGGCGCACCAGACGGACTAGGGCGGCGTCGCGTTCGACGACCTGCTGGGTGGAGCGGGGGCGGGTGGCGGCGACATACCGGGCGAGGGTGAGGGCGCCGCCGCCGAGGTGCACGGCGTGCAGGGGTCTGCCGGGCGGTGCGGTGAGGTCGATGACGTGGCCGAGGCGCCGCTGGTACTCGAAGGAGAGGTAGGCGGGGTCGTCCAGGTCGACGTGCGACTGGGGGGCTCCGTCGATGAGCAACGTCCAGGCCCGTGCCCGGTCCCGGTCGGGTATGAGCTGGGCGAGTCCGCCGTCGACGGTCTCGACGACGGCGGCTTCGGCATCCCGCTCGCGCCGGGTGTTCCTGGACTTTGCCATGACAGCATTTTCGCAGGCCGCGGGTGCTCCCCGCGCGCCCAGCCGACTGCCCACGGCTTCAGCGGGGGCGGCCTGCTGCTTCAGCGGGGGCGGCTCCTCTTCGGCGGGGGCGGCTGCTGCTTCGGCGGGGGCGCCGGCGGCCTGCGGCTCAGCGGCAGCTGTCCGCCGCCTCGATCATCCGGGCCGCCTCGCCCAACGCCCGCCGCAGCACCGCCGGATCGGTCGCGAGGTCCGCCTCGCCCGGGGCCACCAGCCAGTCCGAGCCCTTCACCGGGGGCTCGGGGGCGAGTCTCAGTCCGCGGCCGTCGGTCTCCCGGCAGGTGCTGCCCGGTACGTCCCAGGCCGCCGCCGTCCCGGCCGGCACCACGAAGCCGAGCGTGCCGCCGCCGTCGTCGTGCAGGACGGGCCCCACCCCGTCGCCCGCCGACCCCCTCCGCAGAATGTCGACCGCCTCCAGCCCCTGACGGGTCGGCACCGTCACTAGGTCGCACGCCGCCACCGACGGCATACAAGGATCGTTGCTCTGGCTGGTCTCCATCCCGGCCTCCACCGCGCAGCCCGCCTGTAGTCCACAAGACTCAACGCGGCACGACGTCAAGGGCTACGGCGGAAGTCCGCCGCAAAGGATGGCAGTTCATGGCAGATCTCGGATGAGATATCCGGTTTGTAGCCAAACACCGCGTGGCGGCCCGACCACAGCAGGTACGTTCTTGCCCGCCGGGAACAAGGGTGCCCCACGGACAACTCACCCCTGGTCCGGCATGGTTCGACGGTTCGCACGAGAGGACCCGGCCATGGCGTCGTCAACGGTGCCCCCATCTCGGCCCGACCGGCCGGCACGGCCCAACCTCGCCTTCCGGCGGTTGCGCGGACAGCGCTCGCCGGCCGAGTTCGCCGCGCTCGTACGGCGGGCCGCACGCGAGATCGGCGAGCGGGTCAGCTGTGACGCGCGCTACATCGGACGGGTCGAGGCGGGGGAGATCCGCTGCCCCAACTACGCGTACGAACGGGTGTTCCTGCACATGTTCCCCGACCGCACGCTCACCGACCTCGGGTTCGCACCCCGTGCCTCCGTTCGCGGACGGGGGGCGCGCACCGTCGAGGACGCGCCCTGTGCGCACACCACGAGACCGGAGCCCACAGCGAGTGACGGGCGGGACACGAGTGAGACGGGCGCAGAGCACGAGCCGTATGACACGCAGGACCCGTACGACACGCACCACGACCACGAGGAGAGCGACGTGCTGCGTCGCGCATTCATGACCGGCGGAGGCGCCACCATGGCCGCCGCCACGCTGGGCCCCCTGGGGCTCGCCCTCCCCCACTCTCGGCTTCGCTCGAGCGGGGGGACCCCCATCGCGTCGGCGGCGGCACGGCCCGTGCACCGCGCGGGGGCGAGCGAGGCGGGCGCCCTCGAAGAAGCGGTCCGCAGGATCCGGCTGCTGGACGACCGGCACGGGGCCGACGGCCTCTACCGGCGCGCGGCCGCCCCGCTGCGCGCCGCCTACGCGCTGCTGGACGCCGGGACGACCCGGCAGACGACCGCCGAGCGGCTCCACTCCGGGGCCGGGGAGCTCGCCATCTCCGTGGGCTGGCTGGCCCACGACTCGGGCCGGTTCGACGACGCGCGCTCGCACTACGCGGAGGCCCTCGCCACCGCCCGGATGACCGGGGACCAGGCGCTGGAGGCGCATGCCTTCTGCAACACGGCGTTCCTCGCCCGGGACGCGGGCCGGCCCCGCGAGGCCGTCCGCGCCGCCCAGGCAGCCCAGCGTGTCGCCCGCCCGCTGGGCTCGCCCCGCCTGATGTCGCTGCTCGCGCTGCGCGAGGCGGGCGGCTGGGCGGGGCTGGCCGACCGCACCGGCTGCGAGCAGGCCCTCGTCCGCGCGCAGGCCCTCTACGACCGGGGTCCCTGCGACGACGACCCCGAGTGGATGAGCTTCTACGGCGCCGCCGAGCTGGAAGGGCTCAAGGCGCAGTGCTGGTCGACACTGGGCGACTGGCCGCGCGCGGCCCGGCACGCGGGGCGGGCGGCGGCCCTCCAGGACCCGCACTTCACCCGGAACATCGCGCTGTACACGGCCCAGCTGGCGGACGACCTCGCGCGCGGGGGCCGTCCCGACGAGGCGGCGGTGGCCGGGCTGCGGGTCCTGGACCTGCTGGACCAGGTCCAGTCGTCCCGGATCCAGACGATGCTGGCCGGAACGGCACGGGTACTGCTGCCGCACCGGCGCGCGGGCGGCGTGTCGACGTTCCTGGAGCGCCACGCCTCGACACCGCGGACGGTGTGAACCGCGGGTCCCTCGACCAGGGCGGTTAGGCGAGGTGCCCGAGGTCGTTCCAGCTCTCGATCGCCGGTTCTCCGTACGCCCAGCCCAGGATCGACAGTGACGTCGGGTTCAGGCGTATCCGGGCCGCGAAGTCCAGCGGCAGTCCCAGCCAGCGTGCCCCTATGGAGCGAAGGATGTGCCCGTGGGCGAAGACCAGCACATCCCTCTCGGCCGAGCGGGCCCAGGCGACGACCTCGTCCGCGCGGGCGGTCACCTCGGCGAGGGTCTCGCCCTCGGGAACGCCGTCGCGCCAGATGAGCCAGCCGGGCCGGCCGGCCTGGATCTCGGCGGGGGTCAGGCCCTCGTAGGCGCCGTAGTGCCACTCCATGAGGGTGTCCCAGGTCGTGGCCCGCTCGCCGAAGCCCGCGAGTTCGCACGTCTCACGCGCGCGTGCCAGCGGGCTGGTGCGTACCTCGACGTCCCCGAGGCCGTCGAACGGCGCCCGGTGCAGCCGCTCACCGAGCAGCTTCGCACCCCGGCGGCCCTCCTCCAGAAGGGGCACGTCGGTCCTGCCGGTGTGCTTGCCGGACAGCGACCACTCCGTCTGTCCGTGCCGGGCCAGCAGAATGCGCGGTGCCATGGGGGACCTTTCCGGGGAAACCCTTGGAGGGATCAGGGGAGAAAACGGAGGCGGATCCCCTCCATCATCGCTCACCCTGAACAGGGGCAACCCGGGGGGCGATCTCGGCGTCTTTGAGAGGCGGGGCGCCCATGGCGGGCGCGTACGTACGCCGTAAAGTGGCACGTCCCGCGCCACCGGCACCGCAGCGACGAGACAGCGACAAGAAGGGGGAGGCGATCGGATGCAGCAGACCGAGACACCAGGCACCGAGGCGGCCCCGCGGGCACGGCTGCGCTGGTGGACGGAGCTGCCCCTGATCCTGCTGGTGTACGCCTGCTACTCGGCGGGCCGGCTGCTCGCCCGGGGCGACGTCACGACCGCGGTCGACCACGGCCTGGCGATCCTGCGCGTCGAGAAGTTCCTGCACATCAACGCCGAGCACCCGCTGAACCGGCTGTTCAGAAGCCAGGCGTGGATCGGCGTGCCGGCCGACTTCTGGTACGCGTCGCTGCACTACCTGGTGACGCCCGTGATCCTGGTCTGGCTGTTCCGGTCACAGTCCCTGCGCTACCGGGCGGCCCGCACCTGGCTGATGACGTCCACCTTCATCGGCCTCATCGGCTTCACACTGCTGCCCACCTGCCCGCCCCGGCTGCTGTCGACGGGCCACGGCTTCGTGGACACGATGGCCCAGTACAGCTCGTACGGCTGGTGGGGCGGCGAGGCGAGCGCGCCGCGCGGCATGGGCGGCATGACCAACCAGTACGCGGCCATGCCGAGCCTTCATGTCGGCTGGGCCCTGTGGTGCGGCGTGATGCTGTGGCGCCACGGCGGCACGCGCCTGGCGAAGACGGCGGGCGTCGTCTACCCGCTGGTGACGACGCTCGTGGTGATGGGCACCGCCAACCACTACTTCCTCGACGCGGTCGCGGGCGCGGCCGTGATGGGCGTCGGGCTGCTGCTGACCCCGCTGGTGATGCGCGGCGCGGACCGGGCGCGGGTGTGGTTCACGGCCCGTGTCCCGCTGCTCCCGGCGGACTCTCCCGCCGCATCGGCCGCGATTGTCAGTGGCGGATGCCAGACTTTCCCGGGTGAGCGAATTCCACGGCAGCGCGAGTCACGGCTTCGGCCCGGAACCGAGCCGGGTGCCTCTCCCGCGGACGCGGGGGACGGCGCTCCGGCAGCGGCTCGCTGAGCTGCGCGGACCGGACGTACCGGCCAAGGCGCTGGACGCCCGGGCCCTCGCGGCGCTCGCCGCGAACCCGGGCTGCAAGCGGCGCGCGATCCTCGACGGCGCCGGGGTGAACAAGGCGGCGCTGGCCGGCGCGCTGGGCTCGCCGTCGGCTTTCGGGCAGTCCCAGTTCGCCCTCACGCGCGGCAACGCGTTCGAGGCGAAGGTGAAGGCGGACGGCGGCGCGGAACTGCTGCGGCTGGTGCACGAGCGGCTGGACCCGGGCGCCGCACCGCCCGTCGGCGCGGCCGTGCCCGACCTGTCCGCGATCGGCCCCGAGGGCCGCACCGCGCGCACGGCGCTGGCGCTGCGCGAAGCCACCGGGGCGAGCGGCACATGGACGCTCCTTGACCACCCGATGATCGCGCTCGACGTCGCCGGCAGCCCCGCCTTCCTGGAGCCGGACGCGGTGGTGGTGCACCCGGACGGCAGCTGGACGGTCGTGGAGATCAAGTCCTTCCCGATGCTCGACGGTTCGGCGGACCCGGCGAAGGTCGGCGCCGCCGCCCGGCAGGCCGCCGTCTACGTACTGGCCCTCGAGGAGGTCGCCGCCCGCCTCGACGCCGCCCCGCGCGTGCGCCACCGCGTGCTCCTGGTCTGCCCCAAGGACTTCTCCAACCTGCCCACCGCCTCCGCCGTGGACGTGCGCAAGCAGCGCGCGGTCACCAGCCGCCAGCTGGCCCGCCTCACCCGCATCCAGGACATCGCCGACGCCCTCCCCGAAGGGACCTGCTTCTCCCCCGAGCTGCCCGCCGGGCAACTCACGGCCGCCGTGGAGTCGGTCCCGGCGACCTACGCGCCCGAGTGCCTGGCCGCCTGCGAGCTGGCCTTCCACTGCCGTGACCGCTCCCGCGCGGCCGGCGCGGTCACCTCGCTGGGCCGGTCCGTGCGCGCCGAACTCGGCGGGCTGACGACCGTCGAGGGCGTCCTCGCGGCGGCGCGCGGCGAGGCCGGGGACCCGGAGGATCCCGCGGTGGCCGCCCTGCGCCGGGCGGCACAGCTGCGCGCCGAAGCCCTGGGGGCGATGTGTCACTGATCGCCACCCTCGCCCGCCTGGAGGCCGTCACCACCGGCCGCGCACAGCCCACCGCCACCGTCCGGCACCGGCACCTCTCCGAACGGCCGCTGGTCCTCGTGCCGCTGACCACCGCCGGTGAGGCCGGCGCCCCGCTGGGCGCGCTGGTCGGCACCGACCGGGCGGCGCCGCGCCTGCTCGTCGTGCCGCAGCCGCGCGACCGCGACCTCAGGTTCGCGTTCCTCGCCGAACTGGCCGACATCGTCCTGCCGTACATCGACGGCTACGCCGACGCCGTCGAGGCCGCCGAGCGGGGCGAGACCGATCCGGAGACGGGCAAACGCGTCAAGGTCGAGGTCGAGCTGTGCGCCGACGCACCCCAGCTGATCGTCCCGAGCCGCGCGGGCGTCGACCTCGTCCGCCTCCTGGGCCGCTCCATGCGCTTCAGGCGTACGGCGGAGCAGGACCCGGAGACGCCGCATCCCGCGCCCCCACGCGTGCCGCTGCTCGGGCGGTGGCTGACGCACTTCGGGGAGCGGTCCCGGGTCCCGGGGTCGTCGCTGCTGCTGGCGCTGACGGAGGTGCTGGGCCGGCACTGGGCGACCGGACAGTCCAGCCTGGAGGACCAGCACCTGGGAGCGCTGCTCGCCTGGATCGCCCCGCCGGCGGGCGAGACGGGCGCGGCGGCGGCGCTGCGGGCGGAGCTCGCACGGGACGCGGAGGGGCAGCTGCTGTGCCCGCCGGCCGGTCCGGCGACCGACCCGGCGTTCGACAACAAGCTGCTCGCCCCGGCCATCGAACGCTACGACCGCGCGCGGACCGCCCTGGCCGCCGCCGAGGACGGCCTACAGGCCGACGACCGGCTGGGCGCGCTCACCGCCGCCGAGCAGGAGATCCGCGCGCTGGTGGGCAGCCGGACGCTCCCCACCTGGGAGCGGGTCTGGGACGGCCTGGACCTGCTGCGGGCGCTGCCCGAGGGCGCGCATGTCGAGGAGCGGTGGACGCGCGACCGCTGGTCGTTCACCGGCCACCGCGACCGGGTCGTCGCCGGAGAGCCCCCGCAGCCACGCCGTGACGACGCCGTCACCGCCGCCAACAAGCTCGCCACGCGCGAGCGCGAACAGGCCCGCCTGGAGGCCCAGGAAGCGCTCGACGACCCGCTGGTGATGGCGGGACGGCGGCTGGCCGGGGAGGCGTTCGCGGGCGAGGTCGTCGACGTCGTCATGGCGTACAGCGAGGGCAAGCGGCCCAGCCCGCGCCCGCTGGTCACCCTACGGACGGACGACCGGCCGCATCTCGGGGAGCGCGCGAAGGTGTTCCGGTCGCTGGGCGGGAAGCCGCAGGCGGCGCAGTTCGTGGAACAGGTGGAGGACGGCCTGCTGGTGCTGCGGATCGTCGACAAGATGGGCCGCGGCAAGGAGCCCGAGGCGGGGTCCGTGCCCGAGAAGGGCGACCGGCTCTGCTTCACGCTCTTCGAACACGAGCAGCGCGGCGGGGCGAAGCTGCCCGACCCGGAGGACACGCCGTGGACACACGGCGGGCCGCCCGGTGAACAGGCGTCCGAGGCCCCCGACTCCGTCACCCAGGAGGACCTTCTGTGACCACCGAGGCCGCCTTCGACCCCGGTACCGCCGCCGGCCGTGCCACCGACGCGATCCTGCGCGACACGCTGCACGGCACCGCGCGCGGGGTGGTCGTCGACTCCCCGCCCGGCGCCGGGAAGTCCACGCTGGTGGTGCGCGCGGCGCTCGAACTCGCCGACGCCGGGCGCTCGTTGATGGTGGTCGCGCAGACCAACGCCCAGGTCGACGATCTGGTCGTGCGGCTCGCCGAGAAGAACCCCGAGCTGCCGGTGGGCCGACTGCACAGCAGCGACGCCGACCCGTACGACAAGGCCCTGGAGGAGCTGCCGAACGTACGGAAGTCGGCGAAGGCGGCGGAGCTGGCGGGGCTCCCGGTGGTGATCTCCACCGCCGCCAAGTGGGCGCACGTGAAGGTCGACGAGCCGTGGCGGCACGCGATCGTGGACGAGGCGTACCAGATGCGGTCGGACGGGCTGCTGGCCGTGGCCGGGCTGTTCGAGCGGGCGCTGTTCGTGGGCGACCCGGGGCAGCTGGACCCGTTCTCCATCGTGGGCAGCGAGCAGTGGGCGGGCCTGTCGTACGACCCGTCGGCCTCGGCGGTGAGCACGCTGCTCGCGCACAACCCCGAGCTGCCGCAGCACCGCCTCCCGGTCTCCTGGCGGCTCCCGGCATCGGCGGCCCCTCTGGTCTCGGACGCCTTCTACCCCTACACGCCGTTCCGCAGCGGCACCGGCCACGGCGACCGCCGTCTGTCCTTCGCCGTGCCCTCGGACGGCTCGGGCACCGACCGGGTGATCGACGAGGCGGCGGAGTCCGGCTGGGGCCTGCTGGAGTTGCCCGCCCGGCACACGCCCCGGACCGACCCGGAGGCGGTGCGGGCGGTCGCGACGGTCGTCCGGCGCCTGCTGGACCGAGGCGGCGCGGCCACATCCGAACGCTCGCCCGACCCGACGCCCCTGACCCCCGACCGGGTCGCCGTCGGCACGGCCCACCGCGACCAGGCGGCGGCGGTACGGGCGGCACTGGCGGAGCTGGGCGTCCCGGACGTGACGGTGGACACGGCGAACCGCCTCCAGGGCATGGAGTTCGACGTCACGGTGATCCTCCACCCCCTCTCCGGCCGCCCCGACGCCACCGCCTTCCACCTGGAGACGGGCCGCCTGTGCGTCCTCGCCTCCCGCCACCGGCACGCGTGCGTGGTGGTCTGCCGGGCGGGGGTGAGCGACCTCCTGGACGAGTACCCGTCGACGGAGCCGGTCCAGCTGGGCACCCTCGTGAAGTTCCCGGACGGCTGGGAGGCGAACCACGCCGTACTGGCGCACCTGGCGGAGCACCGCGTGGCCTGGCGGCCATGAGACCCCCCACCCGGCGAAACCCGCCCACCAGGACACCCCCTCCCCACCGGCCGGAGGCCGGCACGCCACCGGAGGCGGCCGACGAACACAGCCCGGACGGCCGAGAGACGAGCCACCCCGTGCCGGCGCATCCGGCGGAGCACCGCGTGGCCTGGAAGCCCTGATCCGCTGGGAACATCGGGGAGCCCGGGCGCCTTGAGAGTGCGGGGCCGAGGGCCTCTTGCGCCACCAGGGGACAATGGAAGGTGGTCCGCATCCGAACCGTACGAGGAGGAGAAGACATGGCGGAGCCCACGCCGCGTCGGAACGAACCGCGGCTACGCCCCGCGCCCCTGCTCTTCGAGCCCGCCGAGGCGGCCGGTGATCCGGAGCACTTCTTCGACCTGGAGTCGATAGACGATCCGGGCGCGCTGCTGGCACGCGCGACGGAGCTGACGCTCGCCTTCCGGGCGGCAGCCGACCGCGCGGTGGAGTTCCAGGCCATGGCCGCGGCGCAGCTCGCCGATCCGCGCCGCTTCGACCGGCTGACGGCGGCGGACATCGCCGAGCGGGCCGAGTGGACCGAGGACTACGCGAAGAAGATGGTCGAGTTCGGCCGGGATCTGCTGCGGGGCGACGCCGAGGGACGGGGACACGTCGACCCCGTGTGAGCAGCGCGCGGGAGCGCTCGGGAGGGCAGGCACGCCGCGCCTGGCATATGCCGGGCGGGCAAGATACCCGCTCCGGGTGTCTTCCGTACCCGTTTCCCGCAACCCTGCGAGATCGGCCGCTCACCACCGGTAGACCTGACGGCATGAGCAGCGCATGCGACGAACCCATCGGCGTCACCCCGGCCGGAGCCGCCTGGCTGGCCTCCGCCGGAACGTATCCGCGCAGCACGCTCACCCTCTGGGAGGAGCGGCCGCATGCACCGGTGGTCCTGCCCTGCGGCTCCGTGTTCGACATCGTCAGCGCGCCGGCGATGTTCGGGCGGCTGATGCTCGACCGGCTGTGGGGTGAGGGGCCGGGCTCCGGCCCGGTGGCCGCCTTCCGGGGGCGGACGCTGCTGTTCTCCGCGCCGGGCACCGCCCAGCGCCTGCCCTCGCTGCTGGAGTGGGAGGAGTGGAGCGCCGACGGCCGCCGGGACGGCCGGGCCGGTACCGTGCCGCCGCTGCTGTGCCACGGCACCGGGGACGCGGTGACCGTGCCCGCGCTCGCCGCCCCGCCGTCACCGACACAGAACTCCACCCGCTGGATGGTGGCCCCGGACACGCGTCACCCGTGGCTTCCGGGGCCGGAGATCCTGCTGTGGGCGGCCGTCCGGGCGGCCCGCTCGGCCGTGCGGATATCGATTTCACCTCCCCAGGATCAGGATGCTAAGGTCTACGACGTCAGCAGGCGCCGCTAGCTCAGTTGGTTAGAGCAGCTGACTCTTAATCAGCGGGTCCGGGGTTCGAGTCCCTGGCGGCGCACAGACGGCAAGGCCCCTCGCAACAGCGAGGGGCCTTTTGCGTATGCCTTGCCCGGGCCTCACCCGTGTCCTACCGATCAGCCCTCGGCGTGATCCTCACCGTCCACTCCCCCGACACCGTGCGCCCCTCCACCTCCACCCGCACCCCGTCCACCCCTGCCCCGTCCCCCCGTGCCGTGTCCCCCGGCACCGTGAAGCTCTCGCCGAGGGCGACCGGGGCGTCCGCGAGGGGTGGGTAGACGGAGTTCTCCCAGCAGGCCTCGGTGCGCGGGTGGGCGTCGATCACCTCGACCGGGCCGCGGCCGGACCGGGCGCCGCTGCTGACGCGGTAGACGAGGATGCCGGTGCGGCAGGCCGCGCGGTCGGCGCCCACCGGGCCGCGCGCCTCGAAGGCGAGCACACTGTCGGGGCCGGTGCGCACGATCGCGAGTTTGACGCCGTTGCCGAGCCCGAAGGCCGGCGCCCCCAAGGCACCGGTGACCGGCACGCCCGGCCCGGCGCCGAGCGGTTCCAGGGTCAGCCGGGTCGGGCCGGGACCCCGTACGCACACCACCTGGCGTGGTTCCAGCCAGCCCAGCTTCCACTTGTGCCAGGCGAACAGGTCGGGGGCGAGTCCGAACTGGCTGCCCATCAGGTCCCAGTCGCCGACGTAGGTGTCCCAGTCACCCTTGCCGTCGGCGGGGCGGTGGTAGAGGTCGGGCAGGTCGAAGACGTGGCCGGTCTCGTGGGCCAGGACGAGACGGTCCGGGGGATGCTTCTCGAAGACCGTGACGACCCGGCGGATGTCCGTACCGTCGGCGTGCAGCGGGGTGTCCAGGTTGACGACCTTCGTCGCGTCCGAGTCGACGCCGGGCGCGTCCGGGTCGGCCACGAAGTAGACGACGTCGTAGCGGGAGAAGTCGACCTGGGGGTCGGCGGCGGTCAACGCGTCGTGCAGGTAGGCGGCCCGGCCCTCGGGGCTCCAGTCGCGCTGTATGGCGTACGCGGTGGACGGCTTCGGCATGCGGATCCAGCGCTTCAGCGGATGCGGGCGCAGGGTGAACCTGCCGTAGGACGCCTGCTGGAAGAAGCGGCTGGTGGCCGGGAAGTGGTCGGCGGCCAGTTCGGCGGGGGAGGTCGTGGGGGACCGGTCGGGGAAGGACAGGAAGACCATCACCGCGTCGAGGGAGCGGGCCGGGCGGGGGTAGGCGGTGTTCCAGGTGTCCAGGCCCTCGGAGTGGTGGGCGGCGGTGCGGGTCAGGGCGCAGGGGGCGACGGAGAAGGGTTCGGCGACGGAGGGGCCGCTGACCAGAGAGGTCGCGGCGAGTGCCGACAGGGTGGTGAACACGGCCGTGGTACTGCGCAGTCGGGGGCGCGGGAGCAGTCGCGGACGTCGCGGCAGTCGCGGCACTTCAGACCTCCGGGAGCGGTTCACGGGACACCGCCACCCAGCCTGTGTGAATTTGTCGTACTACGCCCTGTTTGCCTGCCCCAGACGAGTGAGGCGGCGGAAAGCGGGCATCACCCCGACACCCCGGAACTCTCACGGAACGTCACAAGCGGTCACCTGACCGCAGAACCGGGCCAGGTGCGGGCAGAAACGATCTGTCAGAAGAGTGGGTTGTTCCGGGACACTGGGCAGTGGCTGCGCGGATCCGGGGGCAGCCTCTATGATCGGCAGACTTTCCTGCACGGACAGAGATCGAGTGCACTGCGGGAGCGAGCGGTGAGCGGAACGTCCGAAGGGCCGACGCCCGCGGCAGACCTCGACCGGTCAGCCGTCACAGAGAGTGACATCGACAGTACGGAAAGCGGGCTCCAGGCCTACCGGCCTCCGGCCTACCGTTCCGTCTTCGCGGCAGCACCCCTCGCCATGGCCGTGGTCGACCGCGAGGGCCTGATCACCGACGCCAACGACGCGCTCGGCGCGCTGCTCGGCGGCGGCGCTTCGGGGCTGGTCGGGCGGGTCGCCTCCGACCTGCTGGACCTGGCCTCCGACGCGCGGACCTGGCACGCCTACCGCGAGGTGCTGCGCGGCCGGCAGGCGAAACTGCGCTGCACGCGGCGGCTGAAGCAGCCCGACGGGCGCTCGCTGTGGGCGCAGGTCACCGTCTCGCCGCTGGACGCGGACACACCCGGCGTGCTGCTGTCGGTCGCCGACGTCAGCGCGCACCGTGACCTCCAGGCGCGGCTGCGGCACCTCCAGATGCACGACCCGGTGACCCGGCTGCCCAACCGCACCCTGTTCTTCGAGCGGGTGTCGGCCGCGCTGGAGGCGGAGGCGTACGAGCAGAGCGGGACCGGCCGGATCGGCCTGTGCTACCTGGACCTGGACGGCTTCAAGGCCGTCAACGACACCCTCGGTCACCGCGTCGGCGACCGGTTGCTGGCCGCCGTCGCGGACCGGCTGACGGAGTGTGCCGAGGCGGCCGGGCGGAACCGGCCGAGCGTGCCGCTGGTGGCCCGGCTGGGCGGCGACGAGTTCGCCCTGCTCGTGGAGGACTCCACCGGCACCGAGCAGCTCGCCGACCTCGCCGAGTCCGTGCTCAAGGCCCTCCAGGCCCCCTTCGACCTGGCCGGACACCGGCTGAACGTCTCCGCGTCGATCGGCGTCGTGGAGCGGCACGCGGCCGGCACCACCGCGACCGGGCTGATGCAGGCCGCCGACACGACCCTGTACTGGGCGAAGGTGGACGGCAAGGACCGCTGGACGCTGTTCGACCCCGAGCGCAACGCCCATCTGATGACCCGCCAGGCCCTGGCCTCCACGCTCCGTCCGGCCATCGAGCGGGGCGAGTTCCGGCTCGACTACCAGCCGTTGGTGGGCATGTCGGACGGCCGGCTGCGCGGGGTGGAGGCCCTGGTTCGCTGGGATCACCCCCGGTTCGGGCTGTTGTCGCCGAATCGGTTCGTCGCGCTGGCCGAGGAGGACGGTTCGATCGTGCCGCTCGGCCGATGGATTCTGGCCACCGCCTGCCACCAGGCGCGGCAGTGGCAGCTGGACAACCCGGACGAACCGCCGCTGTTCGTCAGCGTCAACGTGGCGGTCCGTCAGGTGTGGGACTCCGACCTGGTGGCGGACGTCGCGGGGGTCCTCGCCGAGACCGGGCTCGCCCCGCATCTGCTCCAGCTGGAGCTCACCGAGTCGGCCGTGATGGGCTCGGCGGGACGACCGTTGCAGGCGCTCCAGGCCCTCAGCGACATGGGCGTGGGCATCGCCATCGACGACTTCGGCACCGGCTACTCCAACCTCGCCTACCTGAGCCGGCTGCCGGTGTCGGTGCTGAAGCTGGACGGGTCCTTCGTGCGCGGCTTCCAGTACGAGGGCGCGGGCGCCGCGCCGAACCCGGCCGACGAGGTCGTCGTCGAGGCGATGATCGACCTCGCCCACCGGCTCGGGCTGACCGTCACCGCCGAGTGCGTGGAGACCTCCGCGCAGGCGACCCGGCTGCGTCGCATCGGCTGCGACACCGGGCAGGGCTGGCTGTACTCCCGTCCGGTGTCGCCGGATCGTATCTCCGAGCTGTTGGGGACCGAGTCCTACGCCGTCGGCAACCCGTAGGCGTCCGCGACCAGTTCGTAGGAGCGCAGGCGCAGCTCGCCGCGGTGGGCATGGCTGGTGAGCATCAACTCGTCGGCGCCGGTGCGCTTGTGGAGGTCGTCGAGACCGGTGCGGACCTCGTCGGCCGTGCCGTGGATGATGTTCGCGCCCCAGGAGTCGACGAACTCCCGCTCCAGCGGACTGAATTCATGCGCCTCCGCCTCCTCCGGGGAGGGGAACAGGCCGGGGCGGCCGCTGCGCAGGCGGACCATGTTCAGGCCGGTGGCCAGGACCTGGCGGCGGGCCTCGCGCTCGTCGTCGGCGGCCAGCACGGAGACGCCGATCAGCGCGTACGGCTCGGCGAGCACCGCGGACGGCCGGAAGGACTCCCGGTACAGGTCGAGGGCCGGGACGGTGTTCTGCGCGGAGAAGTGGTGCGCGAAGGCGAAGGGCAGGCCGAGCATTCCGGCCAGGCGGGCGCTGAAGCCGGAGGAGCCGAGCAGCCAGATCGGCGGCCGGTGCGCCGACTGCACTCCGCCGGGGGACGAGCCCTGGACCGGACCGGGGATGGCGTGGATGCGGCGGTAGCGGTGGCCGTCGGGGAAGTCGTCGTCCAGGAAGCGGGTGAGCTCGGCGAGCTGCTCGGGGAAGTCGTCGGCGCCCTCGTGCAGGGTGGTGGTACGGCGGAGGGCCGCGGCGGTGGCGCCGTCGGTGCCCGGGGCCCGGCCGAGGCCGAGGTCGACGCGGTGCGGGGCCAGCGCCTCCAGGGTGCCGAACTGCTCGGCGATGACGAGGGGCGCGTGGTTGGGCAGCATCACACCGCCCGAGCCGAGCCGGATGCGGTCGGTGTGGGCGGCGAGGTGGGCGAGGATCACCGCGGGCGAGGAGGAGGCGACGCCCGGCATCGAGTGGTGCTCGGCGACCCAATAGCGGTGGAAGCCGCGCGACTCGGTGAACCGCGCGAGGTCGACGCTGGTGCGCAGGGCGTCCGTGGCGGTGCGGCCGGAGCCGACGGTGACCAGGTCCAGTACGGAGAGGGGGGTCGGGGCGGTGCCCTGTGCCGTGCCTCGGATCTCGTCTGCCGCCACGGGGGTCCTCCTGTTGTCGGCCGTGTGCTTTCCTCGGGGCACTAACAGGAGGGGGTCCCCGTTTATTCCGGGAAGTCCGAGGAGACGACGAAACCCTCCCCGCCGTAGACGGACTCGTAGTGGAGGGTGATCACCAGGCGGGTCTTGATGCGGTCGTAGAAACGGCGGAGGCGCTCGGGGTCGTCCGAGTCGAAGCGGACCAGGAACGTGGTCTGACCGACCAGGACGGCGGAACCGCGCCGGAGCGAATACGTCTGGGGCCAGTCGACGGGCTCGAACACCAGGTCCTTGACGTCACGGTTCCACGCGCCGACGACCACACCGTCCCAGCGCACCACGCTGTCCGTGACGACAGCGGGGCCCAGTCCGGCGTTGACCACCTGGAACCCGGCCATGCCCTCCTGGTCGTTCCGGATGCGGCGTATCTGCAGAATGGGCCGCAGCGACTGCCGGTTGTGCACACGGGCAGCCTTGCCCTGGCTGTAGCTGACCCAGAGCGAACCGAGCGCGACGACCGTCGCCGCGACGGCTATGACCGTTTCCGCCTGCATGTGCCCCCGTCCCCCGTCCCCCGCCCCCGGTTCACGCCTGCACGATCGGCTCCCGGGTGAAGAGGATGCCCAGCCCCGGCGCGTTCACCCGCCGGTCCGCGAGCCGCAGCGCCTCCCAGACGGTGACCTGGTTGGCGGTGAGGACCGGCTTGCCCAGCTCCTTCTCCAGCACGGGGAGGAACGCGGCCGTGTGCAGGGCGGTGTCGGGCAGCAGGACCGCCTCGGCCTCGGGGTCGTCGGCCGCCCGGGCGAGGGCCAGCACCTGGGTCTCGTCCCATGTGCCGACCTCGGCGGCGGTGACGATCCCGGCACTGCTCAGGGCCGTCACCTCCACGCCGCCCGCCCGCAGGAACTCGGCGAACAGCCCGGCCACGTCGTCCGGGTACGTCGCGCCGACGGCGACCCGCCCGGCGCCGATCTCCTGGGCCGCGTGCACGAAGGCGAAGGAGGTGGAGGAGGCCGGCATCCCGGCGGTCGTGGCCAGGGCGCGCACCTGTTCCTGAGCGCCCTTCCAGCCGTGCACGAAGCCACCGCTGGTGCAGGCCCACACGATCGCCTCGGCGCCCGCGAGGCGCAGTTGCCCGACGCCGTCCGCCAGCCGCTCGGGCGCACCCATCTGCAGCAGCGCGTCGACCCGGTGCGCGTCCTCTCCGATGTCCGTGTGGACGAGGTCCAACCGGATGTCACTGCCCAGGAGCTGCTCGATACGGGGGTAGTCGTCCTCGGCCGAGTGGCCCGGGTAGAGGAAACCGAGTGCGGTCATGTCCAGCCTTCCTGCTGCTCTTCTTCCGGTAGTACCGGGGGTTCCCGCAGTACGGGGGGCCACGCGCGCGCCGACACTCCCCCACTGCCTGAAAGGCGTGGGAGGTGCCCCCACAGCAGCGCTTGATACGGTCCCACCGCCCGTGTACCCAGTCGGCGCAGCGCCGCCCACATGGTCACCTGGTTGGCCGAGATGACCGGTATGCGCAGTTCCGCCTCCAGTTGGGGGATGACGTCGTAGGTCGGCAGGTTGGTGCAGGAGATGAACAGGGCGTCCGCCCTGCCGCACCGCACGGCCCGGTGGGCCATCTCCACCACCTCCCGGTACGGCACCTTCCAGATGTGCCGGGTCAAGCCCATGAACGCGCGTCCGGTGACCGTGCCGCCCGCCTCGGCCACGTACTCCTCCAGCGCCCGGGTCACCGACTCCGTGTACGGCGTCACCAGGGCCACCCGGCGGGCGCCCAGCTCCGCCAGGGCCTCGGTCAGCGCCCCCGACGTGGTCACGGAGGGCATCGCCCCGGCCCTGGTCATCGCCTCGCACATGGCCCGCTCCCCCGCGACACCGCCGACGAAACTGCCCGAGGCGCAGGCGTAGGCGACGGCCTCGGGGGCGACCGCGATCAGCGTGCGGACGGCGTCCCCGAGCGTCTCGTGCTCGCTCACCCGGCGGGCGAGATCCAGGCTGACCTCGACCGGGACGTACGGCGTGCGGGTCAGATGGAGCGAGACGTCGTCCGGTGTCCAGCGCCACAGCTCGCGGTCCAGCGCGAAGTCGAAGGGGGCGACGACACCGAGACCGCGCTGGCCTCGGGGACCGCCGAGAAAGGTGATGTCCATGGCAGGCACCCGCCTCACGGAGAAGGGCCAGGGAGGAGCCGGAGCAGAACCGGAGGGCAACGAGCCGTCGGTGCGGCTGTGTTGACGACGGTAGGTTCGGGTGCGAACGTGGTCAATCCGCGCACGTCAGGCATGTGGTCACCAGCGACGAAGACGAAGGGGCACCGGATGGCCGTCGTCCCCGCGTCTCCCCCCGCTCCCCCGCCCACGTCTGTGCCCACGCTCCTCGTCCTGGACGCCGATCCGCTCCCCCGGCTCGGGCGTCTCACCGGGCGGGCCCGGGTGGTGCACACCGACGAGGCCTCGCTCGCCGCGCGGCTCCCGACGGCGGACGTCCTGCTGGTCTGGGACTTCACCTCGCACGCGGTGCGCGCCGCCTGGCCGGGCGAGGGACCCCGGCCGCGCTGGGTGCACACGGCGAGCGCGGGCGTGGACCACCTGATGTGCCCCGAGCTCGCCGCGTCGGACACGGTCGTCACGAACGCGCGCGGGGTGTTCGACGAACCGATCGCCGAGTACGTCGCCGCGCTGGTCCTGGCGATGGCGAAGGACCTGCCGCGCACCTGGGAGCTCCAGCGGCGGGGCGAGTGGCGCCACCGGGAGAGCAGGCGGGTCGCCGGGACACGGGCCGTCGTCGTCGGGTCGGGGCCGATCGGGCGGGCGATCGCCCGCGTTCTGAAGGCGCTCGGCATGACCACGGCCGTCGTCGGCCGGGTCCCGCGCACCGGCATCCACGGACCCCAAGACCTGAACCGGCTCCTCGCCCGCGCCGACTGGGTCATCGCGGCCGCCCCGCTCACCGAGCAGACGCACGGCATGTTCGACACCCGGCGGTTCGGCGTGATGCAGCCGTCCGCCTGCTTCGTGAACGTCGGCCGCGGACAGCTCGTCGTCGAGGACGCGCTGGTGCGGGCGCTGGAGCGGCGATGGATCGCGGGCGCGGCGCTGGACGTCCTCACGGCCGAACCCCTCGCCCCCGACAGCCCGTTGTGGCAGGTCCCGGGACTGCTGATCTCACCGCACATGAGCGGCGACACGGTCGGCTGGCGGGACGAACTCGGCGTGCAGTTCGTCGAGTTGTTCGAGCGTTGGGCGGCGGGCCGGCCGCTGAAGAACGTGGTCGACAAACAGCGCGGATACGTGCCCGGACACTGACGTCCCCGCCTTTGGGAGGGTGCATGACCGACCTCGACCTCACCGCGCTCACCGCGGTACAGCTCCTCGACGGTTACCGCAAGGGCGAGTTCAGCCCCGTGGAGGCGACCCGCGCGACCCTGGAACGGGCCGAGCGGATCCAGCCGGAGGTGAACGCGTTCGCACGGCTGCTGCCGGAGGAGGCGCTCGCGCGGGCGCGGGCCTCGGAGGAGCGGTGGCGGCGCGGGGAACCGGCGGGGGCGGTGGACGGGGTGCCGGTGACGGTCAAGGACATCCTGTTGCTGAAGGGGCATCCGACCCTGAAGGGCTCCAAGTCCATCGGGGTGGACGGCCGTTGGGACGAGGACGCCCCCTCCGTCGCCAGGCTGCGCGAGGCCGGCGCGGTGTTCCTGGGGAAGACCACCACGCCCGAGTTCGGCTGGAAGGGCGTGACGGACTCCCCGCTCACCGGCGTGACCCGCAACCCGCACGACCCGTCCCGTACGGCGGGCGGTTCCAGCGGCGGGAGCGCGGCCGCCGTGGCGCTCGGCGCGGGGCCGCTGTCGCTGGGCACGGACGGCGGGGGCAGCGTGCGCATCCCGGCCGCGTTCTGCGGGATCTTCGCGCTGAAACCGACGTACGGCCGGGTGCCGCTGTACCCGGCGAGCGCCTTCGGCACCCTCGCCCATGTGGGTCCGATGACCCGGGACGCGGCGGACGCGGCACTGTTGCTGGACGTGATCGGCGTGCCGGACTCACGGGACTGGTCGGCGCTGGGGCCGGCCGGAGGGTCGTTCACGGCGGGGCTCGGCGGGGGTGTGCGGGGGCTGCGGGTGGCGTACTCGCCGTCCCTGGGCGGGCAGGTCGCGGTGCGGCCAGGGGTCGCGGCGGCGGTGCGGGCGGCCGTGGAGCGGCTGGCAGCGCTCGGCGCGTACGTCGAGGAGGCCGATCCGGACTTCACCGATCCGGTGGACGCCTTCCACACACTGTGGTTCGCGGGGGCGGCCCGGGTGACGCAGCATCTGCGGGCGGAGCAGCGGAAGTCGCTCGATCCGGGACTGCGGGAGATCAGTGCCGTGGGGGCTCGGTTCAGCGCGGTCGAGTACCTGGCCGCGGTGGACGTCCGGATGGAGCTGGGGCGCCGCATGGGGCGGTTCCACGAGGCTTACGACCTTCTTCTCACGCCGACGTTGCCGATCACCGCGTTCGAGGCGGGGGTGGAGGTGCCGGAGGGGGCGGGGTACCGGCGGTGGACGGGGTGGACTCCGTTCACGTATCCGTTCAACCTGACGCAGCAGCCTGCGGCGAGTGTCCCTGTGGGACGTGATGCCGGGGGGCTGCCGGTGGGCCTTCAGATCGTTGCCGCTCGGCATCGGGACGATTTGGTGCTGCGGGCTGCGCATGCGTTGTGCGGGTGGTTCTAGCGGGGGCCCTTTTTCGCTCAAACGCGGGACCGGATGAAACGTAGCGTTTCTCCCGCCGCGCCCGTCCTCCACAAGTCGTTGCAGGCCTCCGCCATCTCCTCCAGGCCCTCCACCACCCGGCCCCAGACGATGCCGGGGACCCAGCCGACGTCGCCGTTCAGGAGCAGGTTGTTGCGCTCGTAGAACAGGGCCAGGTCGACGACCGTCGTGCCGGGGCGGACCTCGCGGTCGTAGCCGTAGGCCTGGGTGCCGAGTTCCGCTCCCGCGAAGGAGAAATAGCAGAGATCTCCCGGGATGGGGGTAACCGTCGGGTTTTCCAGCGGCGGTTCCGATGTCGCGAAAGGCGGGAAAAGGGCATAGATCTCGTTACGGGCGTATTTGGCGTGGTAGACGTCTCCGGCGAGCGGAAGGGAATCCCAGACGGCCGCGCAGGTGATCGGCGCACGATCGTCGAGCAGCTTTGCCGTGGCGGTGATTCCGCGCTTGACCAGCGAGACTTCGATGAATCGGTCAGCCATGCGTTCCATGGTCCACCCGCGGTCAAGGGGGCCCTCGGCGGCAACGGGGCCAAAAGTGATCCGCATAGCTCGCATGAAGTCGGGTAGCCGCGCGCCCATGGCTCGACCACACGCACATCGACCAGGAACCGACCTCGGATCCCACAGAGGGCTCAGCCGCCGCTCACTGCTCGCCGGAGCGGTGTCGCTGAGCGCGGCGGGAAGTCTCGGGACGGCCGGCTGCAGCCGCGTCCCGGATGACGGAAAGGTGCTGGGAGGCAGCCTCCTGGACACCCTGCGGGATCAGGGATCCGTGAAAATCGGCATCGCCAGCGAGCCACCCTTCGGGTACGTCGGAGACGACGGGCAGGCCACCGGAGAAGCACCCGCGATCGCGAAGGTGGTCTTCGAAAAGCTCGGTATCGACGAGGTCAAGCCGGTGCCGGTGGACTTCGGCGCCCTCATACCCGGGCTGAAGGCCCGCCAGTTCGATGTGGTGTCCGCCGGGATGTACATCAATCCTCTCCGGTGCGAACAGGTGATGTTCGCCGACCCGGACTACCTCATGCTGGACGCCTTCATCGTCAAGAAGGGCAATCCGCACGGCATCAAGACGTATGCGGACGTCAAGAAGAAGGGCCTCAAGCTCGCCTCCGGCAAGGCCTACGCGCAGATCGACTACGCCAAGGCCGCGGGCATCAGCGACGTCCTGGTCCTGCCGGACCAGGTGGCCGGCCTCGACGCGGTGGCCCAGGGCAGGGTGGACGCCTTCGCGGGCACCCGCATCACGGTCAAGTCGGCGGTGGCGGGTTCCGGACGCGTGTCGGCGACCGAGCCGTTCCAGCCCGTGGTGGACGGCAAGCCCGCCTATGGCGCGGGCGGATTCGCCTTCCGGCTGTCCGAGAAGAACTTCCGTGACGCGTTCAACGAGGAACTGCTGAAGCTCAAGGAGAACGGCTACAAGGAGCTCCTGGAGATCGTCGGTCCCTTCGGCTTCACCAAGGCCGACATGACGGACCTCACGGCGAAGGAGCTGTGCGGCTGATGATGAGTTCGGAGTTCTTCACCACCTGGTTCCTGCCGGGCATCTGGGTCACCGTCCAGGTGACGGTGTACGCCGCGGCCCTCGGCGCGGCCATCTCGTTCGGGATCGGCATCGCCCGTAGTTCGCGGTACTGGATCGTCCGCTTCCTCGCCGGGGTCTACTTCGAGGTCTTCCGGGGCATGTCGGCGCTGGTGCTGATGTTCTGGATGTTCTTCGCGCTGCCCCTCTTCGGCTGGCAGCTGGTGCCCATGTGGGCCGGCGTCAGCGCGCTCGGCCTGACCTACGGCGCCTACGGCTCCGAGATCGTCCGCGGTTCCCTGGCCGCCGTCACCCCGGCGCAGAAGGAAGCGGGCATCGCGCTCAACTTCACCCGCCTGCAGCGGCTGCGCCTGATCGAACTGCCCCAGGCGTGGCCCGAGATGGTGCCGCCGTTCAACAACCTGCTGATCGAACTGCTGAAGGGCACCGCCCTGGTCTCGGTCATCACGGTGGCCGACATGACGTTCGCCGGCAATCTGCTCCGGCTGGGCACCAACGAGACCACCCCGATCTACACCCTGCTGCTGGTCCTCTACTTCGTTCTCGCCTTCCTCATCACCCGCGGTATGCGGCTGCTGGAGCGCAGGGCGAAGGCCGGGATCGGGCAGCGGCCGGAGAAGACCGGCTCGATCACCAGGAAGCTCGGCGCCCGCGGCGAGAGCCTGCAGGCCGGTTCGCAGTCCGCGGGAGGTATGGGATGAGCTGGGACTGGAACGTCGTGGACGACTTCATGCCGCGGTTCTGGGACGGCGTACTCGTCACCCTGCAGGCCCTGGCCATCGGCACCCTGATCGCCTTCGCGCTGGGTCTGGTGTGGGCGCTGGCACAGCGGTCCGCGCAGGTCTGGGTGCGCTGGCCGGTCGTCGCCGTCACGGAGTTCATCCGCAACACACCGCTGCTGGTGCAGCTCTTCTTCCTCTTCTACGTGGTGCCCAACTTCGGCCCGTCGATGTCGCCGCTCACCACCGGCATCGTCGGCCTCGGACTGCACTACTCCACCTACACCGCCGAGGTCTACCGCGCGGGCATCGACGGCGTCCCCGCCGGCCAGTGGGAGGCGGCCACCGCGCTGAGCCTGTCCAAGGGCCGCACCTGGCGGGCGGTGATCCTTCCGCAGGCGATCCGCCGCGTCGTCCCGCCCCTGGGCAACTACGTCGTCGCCATGCTCAAGGACTCGCCGATGATCGCGACCATCGGCGCCTTCGACATGCTCGGCGAGGCCCAGGCCTTCAGCAACGAGACCTTCACCACGGAGGCACTCACCGTCGTGGGCGTGGCCTTCATCGTCATCGCCTACCCCGCCTCCCTCCTGATCCGAGCCCTGGAGCGACGCCTTGTCCGCTGACACCAATCCCGCAGAGAACACCTCCGCCGTCGCCAATCCGCCGGTGGACGGCAAGGAACTGATCCGCTTCGACAAGGTCACCAAGCGCTTCGGCGACAACACCGTTCTCGACCGGCTCGACTTCTCCGTCGACTCCGGCAAGCACGTCACGCTGATCGGTCCGTCGGGCTCCGGCAAGACGACGATCCTGCGGCTGCTGATGACCCTGGCCGAGCCCGACGAGGGCACGATCAAGGTGGGCGGCGACTATCTGACCCACGAGGAGCGGAACGGCAAGCTGGTCCGGGCCGGCGAGAAGCACATCCGCGAGGTCCGCAAGAACATCGGGATGGTCTTCCAGCAGTTCAACCTCTTCCCGAACATGAAGGTGCTGCGCAACATCACCGAGGCCCCGGTCACCGTTCTCGGCCTGTCCAAGGACGAGGCAGAACAGCGGGCCCGCGAGCTGCTCGAACTGGTGGGCCTGACCGAGCACGTCGACAAGTACCCGACCCAGCTGTCCGGCGGCCAGCAGCAGCGGGTGGCGATCGCCCGGGCGCTGGCGATGCGGCCGCAGGTCCTGCTCCTGGACGAGGTGACCTCCGCGCTGGACCCGGAGCTGGTGGCCGGCGTCCTCGACGTGCTGCGGGACATCGCCCGCACCACGGACATCACCATGCTCTGCGTGACCCACGAGATGAACTTCGCCCGGGACATCTCGGACCAGGTCCTGATGTTCGACTCGGGCCGCGTCATCGAGTCGGGCCCGCCGGAGAAGATCTTCAGCGAGCCGGAGCAGGAGCGGACGCGGGAGTTCCTCAGCGCCGTGCTGTGAGCTCGGGGCGCCACGCCGAGTGGCGTCCCGCATCTCCCGTCCGAAACGCCGACTTCCGGAACCTTTGGTGTGAACCGGCCAAGTCTAGGCAGGCGTCCGGCGACAAGTTCTACGTCAAGGACCTCCACTCCGACTACGGCCACCACGTGGAGGTGCGCGGACAGGACAACGTGTCCGGCGACGGATACCGCTGCTGGGAGGACGGCGGCACGGGCCCCGGATGGCAGGTCTGCGACAGCCTCTGGGACGACATCGCGGAAAACGCCACGGTGCCCTCGGGCGTCAGCGCCTACGAGGGCAGCGACCTTCTGTGGAGCGGACCCATCAAGCTCGGCAACGCCTGACGCAAGCCCGGGGCCCAAGGCTCGCGCCCGGGGCACCGGCCACGCCATTGGCATATGCCGCTGGAACAATCCCCCTGTCGAGAGGGCCGTAATCCCCTCAACGCGCCTCCCCGCAAGCCTTGTGCCGGTTATCGTGGAAGCGGTTCACTGACCGGATTACGGCCCATACAACAAGCGCAGCCACACACAGCGAGCGCAGGGGGAACCGTGGCGCTGAAGCACGAGCCGACCGCGCCGTACCACTCGGCCCAGGAAGCCTTGCGCGTCCTGGAGACGGTGGCGCGGCACTCCACCGGTGTCACCGACGCCGAACTCACCCGCCAGACCGGCCTCACCGCGGAGCGACTGACCACGCTACTGCGCATGCTGCGCCGCGAAGGCTACGTCGAGCAGATCGCCGACGGCGCGTACGCCACGGGCGACGCCCTCGCCCGGCTGGGCTCCGCACACCACCGTGAGCAGGCCCTGCGAGACAAGCTCCAGCACACCCTCGACCGGCTCCGCGACTCCGTCGGCGCCGCCGTCTACATCAGCCGGTACGTGGACGGCGAGGTCACGATCACCCAGTACGCCGACGGCCCCGCCACGCCGTCCGTCAACGAGTGGGTCGACTTCCGCTCCTCCGCGCACGCCACCGCACTCGGCAAGAGCCTGCTCGGCCAGCTCGACCACAACGGCCGGCGCGACCATCTCTCCCGGCACAAGATGGCCCGGCTCACCTCGCGCACCATCACCAGCGACAAGCTGCTGCTCTCCCGTCTGGAGGCGCAGCCGCCCACGGTCCCGGTGCTCGACCTCCAGGAGTACGCGATCGGCACGGTCTGCGCGGCCGTCCCGATCACCGCAGGATCCACGGCCGGCTGCCTGGCCCTGTCCCTGCCCGTCGCCCACGCCCACCGCCTCCGCCAGGCCGCCGACGCCCTGAACAGGAACGCGGCACCGGTACTGCTGTCACTCGCGATCTAGGACCTGCCCGGCCCGCCATGGCCGGCCATGCCGCAGGCGCGGGGTGTGGCACGCACACCCCCACAGCCCCAAGGGCGTGGGGGAGCCCCAGCGGCGTTGTCGTCACTCGCCGACTCCCCCACTCTCGGCTTCGCTCGAGCGGGAGGCACCCCCATCTCGTCGAAAGTCCCGTGCCGAGTCTCGTGCGCCCCACTCCGGACCCGGCGGTCGCGATGGACCCGGCCGGCATGTCGGTGGAGACCGGGCTCGCGAACGTGGCCACGCTGCAACGGCGGCGCCAGGCGCGGATCCCGGTTCACGACGAGGAGAGCCTCTTCCTCGACGCTCTGTCCGAGTGCCAGTGGGCGTGCGACGCGACAGGTCCGGCGCCGACGACGCCGGACGGGCCGATCAAGCCGGACTCGATGCAGGCGTGACGGCGGCCGACTGCCGAAGACGCCGATTCAGAGGCCGAGGCCGCCGCCCAGGTCCACTGACCCGCGGATCAGCTCACCCGGAGGACCGCTCCGGTCCTCCGAGGGCCTCGGTCATCATGTCGAGGTCGGCCAGGAGCGCCGTCAGCCGCCGCGCGGGAATGCTTTCGATCATGCGTTCCTCGATGGCATAGACGGCGCCGCGGGCGGCGTGCAGGCGCTGCCGCCCGGCGGCCGTGAGGTGGATGGGCAGGGCCCGGCCGTGATCGGTGCTGGTCGCCTGGGTGATCAGGCCGGCGTCCTTGAGGCCGCGCAGGACGATGTTGGCCGACTGCCGGGTGACGAAGGTGCCCCGGGCGAGGTCGGCGTTGGACAGGCCGGGCTGTTCGTCGAGGAGTTCCAGGCAGGAGTACTGCGGGACGGTGAGGTCGTGCTCACGCAGGGCCTTGTCCATGGCGCCGCGCAGAGCGGTCGAAGCCTTCTTGAGGCGGTATCCCACGTGCTCGGTGACGTCTTTCGCTGGATGGGGCGGAGGCACGGGCGCACGATCTTCCATGTCAGCATTTTGACATGGAAGGGACTCTGCGCCTACCTTCTACATGTCAAAGTCCTGACATCAATGTTCTGGCAGACCACCGCTTGGAGTCACCATGACCGCCACCGTCGAAGGCCCCGATTTCATCGCCCTGCAGGTGAGGGACGTGCCGGCCGCGGCCGCCTTCTTCGAGGACAGGCTCGGGCTGCGGCGGGCCCCCGGAGGCCCGGCCCACGCGGTCGTCTTCGCCACCACCCCGATCCCGTTCGCCGTCCGGGAGCTGCTGCCCGACGTCGACCTGGACGACACCGCACGTCCCGGCCTCGGTGTGGCACTGTGGCTGCGCACCACCGACGCCCCGGCGCTGCGCGAGCAGCTCGTCGCAGCGGGCACGGAAGACGTCACCGCGCTGCAGGACAGCCCCTTCGGGCCGACGTTCTCCTTCACCGGCCCCGAGGGCTACCGGCTCACCGTGCACGGAGGCTGAATTCGCAAACTCGCGCGCTTCCGACCGGACAGGTTTCGAGGTGCTCGCGGAGCAACTCGGCGGCGGCCGGATCCAGGCGTACTGATCGCGCCTGCTCCCGGGTGGTCGCAGGCACCCCTGCGGACCAGGTAGTATTTTCTCCGTCGCCGGCCGCCGAAAGCGGACGGCGGGAGTCATGCGCCGCTAGCTCAGTTGGTTAGAGCAGCTGACTCTTAATCAGCGGGTCCGGGGTTCGAGTCCCTGGCGGCGCACGGACGAAGGGCCTCTCGTGGACACGAGGGGCCCTTCGACATGCCCGGCTCGCGCCGCTTCCGCGGCCTCCTCCGCCGTCAGCCTCCGGTACGTCGCCTCCCCCGGCGGCCGCCACCACACCGGGTCGGCGCAGCGGACTCCCTCCCTGCGCAGCAGCGCCCGGTGGATCTTGTTCGTGGCGGTGACGGGCATCCGTTCCACCACCCGTACGAACCGGGGCGCCATCTTCGTGCCCAGGTCGGGCTGGGCGAGCAGGAACTCGGCGAAGGCGAGCGGGTCGAAGGTCCCGGCCAGCGTCGCCATCACCTGGTCCCCGGTCACCGGGTCCGGGACGGCGTAGACGGCGACGGCGTCCGCCCCCTCGTACCGGGCGAGGATGTTCTCGATCATCGCGGCGGCCAGGTTCTCGCTGTCGACGCGGAGCCGGTCGTCGGTGCGGCCCGCGAAGTAGAGGAAGCCGTCGGAGTCGCCGTAGAAGAGGTCGCCGGTCCAGTACGCGCCGTCCTCCCGGCGCCGCTCCGCCTCCGCGGCCGGGTTGCGCCAGTAGCCCTCGAAGGGGTTCGGCCCCCGATTGACCAGCTCCCCTATCGCCGCGTCGCCGTTGAGCAGCCGTCCGGCCCCGTCGAACTCGGCCGGCGGACACTCCGCGCGCGTCTCCGGGTCGAGGACGACGAGCCCGGGCCCCGCCCGCCCGACCGCGCCCGCCGGAGTCCCCGGCGACCACTGCACCGCCGCCCCGCCCTCCGAGGAGCCGTACCCCTCCACCAGCCGCACCCCGAAGCGCCGCTCGAAGGCCGCCGCGTCCACCGCTCCCGCCTCGGTGCCGAAGCCGAGCCGCAGGGCGTGGTCCCGGTCGTCGGGGCTCGGCTCGGTGGCCAGGACGTACTGGATCGCCCGGCCCACGTAGGTGAAGTACGTCGCCCGGTAGCGCCGTACGTCCGCCAGGAAGCCGGAGGCCGAGAACCGTCGCCGCAGCGCCACGCCCGCCCCGGCCGCCAGCGCGGGCGCCCAGTCGGCGATCACCGCGTTGCCGTGGAACATCGGCATGCAGACGTAGTGCACGTCGTCCGGGCGGACGGAGAACTGCCCGGCCAGCGAGCGCCCCGCGGCGGCCAGCCGACCCTGGGTGCAGAGGGCGGCCTTGGGGGCGCCGGTCGAGCCGGAGGTGAAGTAGAGCAGGAGCCGGTCGGCGGGAGTGGCGCGGGAGGCGTCGGGGCGGGCGTCCCGATACGGCGCGAGCAGGTCGTCGTACTCCGGAGTGCCGGTGATCAGCAGCCGCACTCCGCCCCGCTCGACCGCGCTCGCGCGGGAGGACCCCCATGGCAGGTCGAGGCCCCTGAGGAGGGGGAGGTGGGCGTGCTCGGTGATGAGGAGCCGGCACTCGGTGTGCAGGATGTCCCGGGTCAGTTCGGGGCCCCGCCGGGTGGGGTTGATCCCGGCCACGGCCGCACCGGCGAGGGCCGCGGCGGACAGCCAGAGCGGGAACTCCGGGGTGTTGTCCAGCAGCACCCCCAGGTGCGGCGGCCCGTCCGGCGGCAGCAGGTCGGCCAGCAGCGCCGCCCGGGCGGCGGCGCCGGCGGCGACCTCGTGGTGGGTGAGGACCGTGTCCTCGGGGCTCTCCGGATTCCCGCACCACAGCCCCGGACGGTGGTCACCCCACCGCGCTGCTACGAGTTCGGCGACGGACTCCATGGCAGCGCACGGTAGTTGATGGACCGTCAGATGTGGAGGGTCAGGGCATCAGGCCGTCGGCCTCGGAGAAGATCGCATGGGCGACGACCATGAAGCCGACGCAGAAGGTGATGAACAGGGCGAAGAACGCCACCAGACAGCCCGTGCCCGCCGCGAGCCTCCCGCGCCGCGGCGTGAGGGCCGTGGCCCCCTCGGGCCGGTCCGGCGTGTAGTACACGGTGACGATGTCGCCCTCGATGATCGTGGCCGGACCGCCGCCCTCGTCGAAGCGGAAGGCGCGGCCGTCCCTCGTGCTGAACTCGTAGACGTGGTGCAGCGTGGTGCTCACCGAGGTGTCACCGCCACCGCCACTCGTCCTCGTGTACGCCCGCAGGCAGCGGCCCTCGGCCGTGATCCCGCTGTTCCAGGCCGCGCTGACCTGCCGGGTACGGCCGAGAGCCTTGTAGAGGAAGAAGAGCGCACCGGCGATCATGATCATCGGCACGATGTAGAACAGGGCTTCCATGAGCTCCCCCGATGTCCTGGCGCCGGCCTGGTCGTGTCGGCGTGCAGGGAACGTACCCGCGCGCGGGCCCGGGGGAGCTCAAGCGATGCTCAGAACGTGACGTCGGAGCAGGCGTAGAACGCGTTGGCCGTGTCGGCGATCGTCCACACCGCGACGATCACGTGCCGTCCGCTGAGCCCGGACGGCAGCGTGCCGCTGTGCGAGAGGGTGGACGGGGGCCGCTGACCGCCGTAGGGCACGGTCAGGAACGGGGTGAGGGTGAGGTCGGAGCGTGCCAGGTCGTGGTTCTGGTTCCAGCCCTGCTTGGTGACGTAGTACGTGAAGTCGGTCGTGGCGTGCATCGCGGTGAACTGCCAGCGGAACGTGTAGCTCTGACCGCCGGTCACCTTGGTGGCCGGCCACGCCCCGCCCGAGGGGGTCTTCGGGCTGTCGAGCTGGGCGAAGCGCGTGTTGTTGCCGGAACAGATCCGGCCGTCCGCCGCGCCGGACGCCGGGAAGCCCTTCGGGCCCTCGACGCTCTGCGGCTCCCACTGGATGTCGCCGCAGTCGGTGACGGTGCCGTTCTGGCAGAGCTTCTGCCGGCTGACGGGGAGGTCGGTGTAGCCGTGGCTGCTGGCGCCACCGGCCGAGAGCATGAAGGCTCCGGTGGTGGCGAGGCCCAGCACGACGGCGTAGAGCCTGGTCTTTGTGCGCATGCTGCCGCTCCTGGAGAACGTGGGGAGTTCTGTGAGCCGTGCAGGTCTAGACCAAGTTCGAGATTATTGCCGTTTCTTGGCTGTGTCCATATCAAAGACGTGTCCGGACCCGTCACGGCGTCCGTTCCTGGCGCCCCGAGCAGAAGGCCACGGTCAGGTCCTTCACCAGCGCCTTGCGCTCGTAGTCGTCGAGCTCCACGAGCCCCCGCACGGTGAGCCGGGTCACCGTGTCCTCCACCGAGTCGACGACCGACGTCAGCACGGTCGCCCGGTGCTGGGCGTCGAGCGCGGCGATCCGGCGGCGGTGCATCGCGGCGGCCACCTCGGGGGCGTACTCGACCCGGACCGGCTGCACCGAGAACACCTCCAGACCGATCACGCCCGCGTCCCGCGCGACCAGCCGGGTCAGCTCGTCCCCGGCCGCCTCCACCGATCCCCGCCCCGCGCCCGGCGTCTCCACCGGAACCCGGGCGAGGGCCGCCTCGACACACTCCCGCAGGTACGTCTCGTGGTCGTCGACGCCGAGCGCGGCCCGCGCGGTGTCCCGCACCCGCCACACCACCAGGGCCACCACCCGCAGCGCGACCCCGCTGCCGTCGGCGGCCGGCATCGGCTCACTGCGCCAGTGCCGCAGCCGCACGTCCACCCGGCGGCGCAGCAGCAGCGGGTTCACCCACAGCAGACCGGTGCGCCGCACGGTCCCCCGGTAACGGCCGAACAGACCGAGCACCCAGGCCCGCCCCGTCCGCCCCCGGGCGAGGCCGCCGAAGCCGAACAGCCCCAGCGCGCCCGCACCCGTGTACGCCGCCCACTGCGCCGGACCGAGCCCGGCGCCCGCGAACTCCGGCAGCCGCAGGGCGTGCGCCGCGAGCGGCGGCAGCACCCCGGCCCACCACGAGGCGGCCACACAGCCGGCCGCCCCGCAGGCCCCGGCGAACACGCCGACCGCTCCCGGCAGCACGCGGGCCGGCCGTTCCACCAGGTCGGGGTCGACCTGCGCCACCGGCCGGGGCCTGGCCGGTGCCGGCCGGCGCAGCCGCGGCTGCTCACCGGTGCCCGCCCGGCTCCCCACCACGGCGGGCCCGAGCGGCACCGGCCGTGGCTCGGGTTCGTCGCGGAACAGCAGGTGGACGGGGATCTCGGTGGTCGCCTCGTTCTGGATGAGCCGATTGGGCCTGGACGGTCCCTCGGACTCGGGTGTCTGTGAAGTGGTCGTGTTCATTGCGTGCCTCCAGCCTCCGCGCCAGATACGCCATGACAGTGAGTGGGTTGCGGGGAGAGGGTTGGGACCCCGGAACGGGTTTACGACAAGAGCCGGTTCGCGAGGCCGGTTCACGAGAAGAGCCGCCGCCAGGTCTCCGGGCCCGGGTAGCCGTCGGCCGCACCGCCGCGCCAGCCCTGGGCGCGCTGGAAGGCCTCGACTCCTCGCCGGTCCGCCTCGCCCCAACGCGGCCCCGGTCCGCTCGCGTAGAACCTGCCGAACCCCTTCTTCACCAGCTGCCTCCCCAGCTGGGTGACATACGCGTTCTGCGCCCCGGGCCGGAACATGCCCCGGCCGGGGAACGGGGGGATGTGCGGTCCGCCCCCGGGCGAGGACGGGAACGGGGACGAGACGGGTGGGCCCGCCGCACCGGTCGCGGGGTTCGCGCCGGTGCCGCTGCCCACGCCGGTCCCGGCGTCGGCTCCGCTCCCGGTGCCCGTCCCGGGGAGCTGCGAGGCCGCCTCGATGTTCTTGCCCTTGCCGGTGACCAGCAGGGACCAGGTCTTCGGGCCGGGGATGCCGTCGGCGCCGGCGCCGCTCCAGCCCTGGGCGCGCTGGAAGGCCTGGGTGGCCCAGCCGTCGGCGGCCGACCAGCGCGGGCCGGGGCCCGAGGTGTAGAAGCGCGCGCCGCCGCGCTCGACGAGGAGCCGCCCCAGCAGGGTGACGTACTTGTTGTTCGCGCCGGGCCCGAAGGCCGCCCGCCCGGGGAACGGCGTCGCCGCGACGTCCCCGGCCCCCGGCTCGTTCCCGCCGCCGTCGGCGTTGCCGACCTGTTCCCCGGTGCCGGTGCCGGTGCCCGTGCCGCCGCCGGTGCCCGGTGCGGGCGTCGTGAGGCCCTTGTATCGATAGGGCACGTAGTGGCCGGAATGGCTCCAGTAGGCGTACGGGGTGGCCTGGCGGCGGGCGGCCGGGCGGGTCTGCTCATAGGCGATGTAGTAGCTGTGGGTGTAGTCCGTCCAGCCGCCGAAAATGACGACGTGCGAGCCGTTCTCGGGGTCGGACGGATTGTGGAACAGCAGAATGTCGCCGGGCTGGAGTTCACCCTTGGAAATCCGCGTCCCGTACTGGTGAAGACTGCCCGTCCACTCGTTCCCGGGCAGGTTCCAGGCCATGGAGACGAAGCCCGAGCAGTCCTGCCGGTAACCGTCGTACCAGTAGGTGCCCATGCTGTACGGCACCTCTGCGGAAACCCATTCCTTGGCCCGTCTGATGATGTCCGCCCGGGTCGTCGCGGGCGTCTTGACCGGTCCCGCCAGTCCCCCCGGGCGCGCCGGCTGCCCGGCCGGTCCGTGCAGCGGAGCCGTACCACCCTGGGGCGTCTCGGGCTCGTCACCTGCGGGAACACCGGGGCGGTCGGGGGCCTGGGGGGCGGCGACGGCGGGCAGCGCGTGGCCCGCGCCGAGCGCCGCCGCCGCCGCCGCGGTGGCGACGACGAGGGCGCGGTGGGCGGCCGGGTGACCGCCGAACGGGGCGGGCGGTGAATGCCGGCTCACCCGCCGCCGCGATACGCATCCGGGGCATTCGCAGTCGCTCGCGGGATCGAATTCCTCGAATACCGGAGCCTCCATGCGATTCCCCTCACACTCCAGCTGGAAATGTCCGCGACTGTGCACGTACGCCAGTTTCTCAACTGTCTTCCCGACGCGCATGCTGACGGTCCGAACGATGTACGCGGGACCCACCCGGCCCCGTGCCCGCCCCGTCCCCGCCCTATGGCCGGCCCGGCTCCGGCGCGGGTGGTCCTGGGCACCCTCGGGGGTCCTGTAGAGTTGTCCCGTCAGCAGGCGCCGCTAGCTCAGTTGGTTAGAGCAGCTGACTCTTAATCAGCGGGTCCGGGGTTCGAGTCCCTGGCGGCGCACAGACACCGAAGGCCCCTCGCGAGAGCGAGGGGCCTTCGTTCGTATCCGCGTGCGACGACCGGCCCTCGATCGCATCCGCGTGCGATTACCCACAGCGGGTTCACAAAGTCCACCACACCCCCACATGCGCCACAATGCGCCCGTATGACGGGTAAACAGCGCGTTTCCCATCTTGCGATCATGCTGAACGCCATAGAACCCTGGTTCTCAAGATGCCGCGGATTCGCGGCAGTTGGGGGGATTTACACGCGGTGCGAGCCGCGTGTGGGGGGATGATTCATAACGGTGCCTGCGCACCACCATTCCGGACGTTCCGGCGGCACGATGACGTACCGCCGCCTCAGAAGGTCTCTGCCGAAGTACGACTACGAGCACTACAGCCGACTGGCGGGGCCCCTCACCCAGCCGGAGCCGGGCAGACCGTACACCGTCCGCTACCGCTCGCTGCTGGCCCAGGAGCCGCACCGGATCCGGGCCGCCCTGATGCTCTGCGCGGCGCCGCTGCTGTCGGTGGTGCTGCTGGTGTGGCTGCTGAGGCCGGCGCACTGGACCGAGCGCGACCACCCGGCCCACGGCTTTCTACCGGCCCTCGACATCGTGATGCTGGTGTCGATCGGCCTGATCGAGTTCTTCCGCTGTCTGAACGTGCTGTCGAACGCGCACGCCACCCTGGTCGCCCGCGACCCCGTCCCGGTGGTGCCCGAGACCGGCACCCGCGTCGCCTTCCTCACCTCCTTCGTGCCCGGCAAGGAGCCGCTGGGGATGGTGACGAAGACCCTTCAGGCGGCCGTCCGGCTGCGCCACCAGGGTCTGCTGCACGTCTGGCTGCTCGACGAGGGGGACGACCCGGAGGTGAAGGAGGTCTGCGCGAGCCTGGGCGTGCACCACTTCAGCCGCAAGGGCGTCGAACGCTGGAACCGGCCGTCGGGCCCGCATCGCGCGAAGACCAAGCACGGCAACTACAACGCCTGGCTGGAGGCGCACGGCGACGCCTACGACTACTTCGCCTCCGTCGACACCGACCATGTGCCGCTGCCCAACTACCTGGAGCGGATGCTGGGTTACTTCCGCGACCCGGACGTCGGCTTCGTCATCGGCCCGCAGGTCTACGGCAACTACGACACGTTCGTCACCAAGGCGGCCGAGTCCCAGCAGTTCCTCTTCCACGCCCTGATACAGCGCGCCGGCAACCGCTACGGCGCCCCGATGTTCGTCGGCACCTCCAACGCCGTACGGATCAGCGCGCTGAAGCAGATCGGCGGCCTGTACGACTCGATCACCGAGGACATGGCCACCGGCTTCGAGATGCACCGCACGCGCAATCCGGCCACGGGACGGAAGTGGCGGTCGGTCTACACCCCGGACGTGCTCGCGGTCGGCGAGGGGCCGGCCGCCTGGACCGACTTCTTCACCCAGCAGCTGCGCTGGTCCCGCGGCACCTACGAGACGATCCTCAAGCAGTACTGGAAGGGCTTCTTCAGCATGCCGCCGGGCAAGCTCTTCAACTACACGCTGATGATCGTCTTCTACCCGATGTCGGCCCTCAACTGGATCCTGGCGGCGCTGAGCTGCGCGCTGTTCCTGGGCCTCGGCGCCTCGGGCGTGAACATCGACCCGGCGGTGTGGCTGATGCTCTACGGCAACGCCTCGGCGCTCCAGATCGGCCTGTACCTGTGGAACCGGCGGCACAACGTCTCCCCGCACGAGCCGGAAGGGTCGGGCGGGGTGGCGGGCATGGCCATGTCCGCGCTGTCGGCGCCGGTGTACGCCCGCTCGCTGATGGACGCCGTACTGCGGCGCAGGAGCAGGTTCGTGGTGACGCCGAAGGGTGACTCCGCGAGCCCGGACACGCTGTTCGGGACCTTCCGGATCCACCTGTTCTTCGTGCTGGTCTTCGCCGCGTCCATCGTCGCCGGGTTCGTGTTCGGGCACGCCCATCCCGCGATGATCGTCTGGGCGTCGTTCGCGCTGCTGGTCACCGCCTCGCCGATCGTGGCGTGGCGGGTGGTGGTGCGGGAGGCGGCCGTCCGGCGCGGGCGGAAGGACGGGCCGCGCGAACCCCGCGAGCCGGGAGAGACGGGTGGGCCGGGAGAGACCGGAGCGCCGGGCGATCGGGTGCCGGTGGGGCTGGGACTGCCCTCGGGACCGGGGGGACGTGACGAATGAGGTTCGGGACCGGCCGTTTCGTCGTCCATCGGCGTGCCCGCAGGTTCGCGATCACCACGGCGGTCGTCGTCGTGCTGGCCGGGATGAACGGGCCGTGGCTCTACCGCTTCGGGACGGAGAAGTACCACCGGTACGCGATCGACAGACCGGAGTACAAGGCGGCCAACGGCCACTGGCAGATCGTCGAGTTCCCCAAGGAGTACCGCCAGGACACCATCCACGCGGTGCTCCTGCACACCGGCAGGGTGCTGCTGGTCGCGGGCTCCGGCAACAACCAGGACAACTTCGACGCGAAGAGGTTCGACACCCGGATCTGGGACCCGGTGAAGGGCACCGTCAAGAAGGTGCCCACCCCCAACGACCTGTTCTGCACCGGCCACACGCAGCTCGCGAACGGCTCCGTCCTGATCGCGGGCGGCACCAAGCGGTACGAGAAGCTGAAGGGGGACGTCACCAAGGCCGGCGGGCTGATGATCGTCCACAACGAGAACCCGGACAAGCCGATCACCCTGCCGGCGGGGACGAAGTTCGCCGGGCGCGAGAACCGGAAGACGTTCGTGTCGAAGGACCCGGTGCTCGTGCCGCGCGCGACGAAGGTCTTCGACAAGAGGACCGGGAAGTTCCTGCGCAACGACCCGGGGCTGGGCCGTGTCTACGTCGAGGCGCAGAAGTCGGGGGCGAAGTACGAGACCGGCACGCAGGACAACTACCGGATCCGCGGGCTGAGCGGCGTCGACGCGCGCAACACCTACGGCATCGCGCAGAAACTCGCCCTGGACAAGAAGGACTTCCAGGGGATCAGGGACGCGTACGAATTCGATCCGGTCGCCGAGAAGTACATCAAGGTCGATCCGATGAACGAGGCCCGCTGGTATCCGACGCTGACCACGCTCGGCGACGGGAAGATCCTCAGCGTCTCGGGACTGGACGACATCGGCCAGTTGGTGCCGGGCAAGAACGAGGTGTTCGATCCGGCCACCGGGAAATGGACGTACACGAAGAAGGTGCGGCAGTTTCCCACGTATCCCGCGTTGTTCCTGACGCAGGACGGGAAGATTTTCTACTCCGGGTCCAACGCGGGGTACGGGCCCGCGGACGTGGGGCGGGACCCCGGCATCTGGGACGTGACCGGCAACGGGTTCACCAGGCTGCCGGGCCTGAGCGACCCGGACCTGATGGAGACCTCGGCGACCGTGCTGCTGCCGCCCGCGCAGGACGAGCGGTACATGGTCGTCGGCGGCGGGGGTGTCGGGGAGTCGCCGCGGTCCAGCGCGCGGACGCGGCTCGTGGACCTGCACGACGAGAGTCCGCGGTTCGTGAACGGTCCCTCGTTGGAGAAGGGAACGCGGTATCCGCAGGTTTCCGTGCTGCCCGACGACAGTGTGCTCGTGTCGGGCGGCTCGCAGGACTATCGGGGACGGGGGAACTCCAACATTCTTCAGGCACGCCTTTATCACCCCGAGAGCAATACCTTCGAACGGGTCGCCGATCCGCTGGTCGGGCGCAATTACCATTCCGGCTCCCTGCTGTTGCCCGACGGCCGGGTGATGTTCTTCGGCTCCGACTCGCTGTACGGGGACGCGGCGAACACCAAGCCGGGGAAATTCGAGCAGCGGATCGAGATCTACTCGCCGCCGTATCTGTACCGGGGGGAGCGGCCGGAGCTTTCCGGGGGGCCGGAGAGTATTGCCCGGGGCGCCTCGGGGACGTTCGTCTCGAAGGACGCGGCGAGCGTTCGGAAGGTACGGCTGGTGCGGCCGAGTGCGTCCACCCATGTGACGGACGTGGATCAGCGGTCGGTCGCGGCGGAGTTCACCGTGACGGGGGACAACGTGCGGGTCACCGTGCCGGGGAACCGGAATCTGGTGCCGAGCGGCTGGTACATGCTGTTCGCCGACGACGGGCGCGGGGTTCCGAGCGAGGCGCGGTGGGTGAAGGTGCCGTAGCCCTCGCCTCCGGAAACCCTCAGGGCGAGAACCCCCGCATCGGGAAAGGGGAGTACCCGCTCCTTTCCACTCTCAACGTATAGCGCACCGGGGGGCTTGCGGCAAGGCCCCCTTCGTGCCGCAGAATCACCGGCCGAAGCCGGAATCTGCGGAAAACGGGAGTCGCGAAATGCGTGTGCTGTTGTCGACGTACGGGTCACGTGGGGATGTCGAGCCGCTGGTCGGACTCGCGGTGCGGCTGCGGGAACTCGGCGCGCAGGTGCGGGTGTGCGCGCCGCCGGACGAGGAGTTCGTGGAGCTGCTGGCCGGTGCCGGCGTACCGCTGGTGCCGGTCGGCCCGCCGATGAACTCGATGGTGCGGCCGGCGTCCGCGGCGGACGCCGGCCGGCGCGTGGCCGAACTGGCCGCGATGTTCGGCACGGTCGCCGCGGCGGCCGAGGGATGTGACGCCCTCCTGGCGACCGGGCTCGCGCACTTCGCCTCACGGTCGGCGGCCGAGAAGCTGGGCATCCCTTACGTGTACGCGACCTTCTGCGCCTTCATCCTGCCTTCGTCGCACCACGCGCCACCGGCGGCGCTGCTGCCGGGCCAGTCGCTCCCGCCGGAGGGAACCGACAACCGGGTGCTGTGGGACCTGAACGCCCAGAGCTTCAACACGCTGCACGGCGCGGCACTCAACGCCCACCGGGCCTCGATCGGCCTGCCACCGGTGGACGACGTCCGCACCTTCATGCTCACCGACCGGCCGTGGCTGGCGGCGGACCCGACCCTTGACCCGTGGCCGGAGACCTCGGAGCTCGACCTCGTCCACACCGGCGCGTGGATCCTGCCGGACGAACGCCCGCTGCCGGCCGACCTGGTGGCGTTCCTGGAGGCCGGCGCACCGCCGGTGTACATCGGCTTCGGCAGCATGCGCGGCGTCTCGGAGGACGTCGCCCGGGTGGCCATCGAGGCGGTCCGCGCGCAGGGCCGTCGCGCACTCGTCGGGCGCGGCTGGGCGGGTCTGGGCCTGATCGACGACAAGGACGACTGTTTCGTCGTCGGCGAGGCCAACCACCAGGCGCTGTTCGGCCGGGTGGCGGCCGTCGTGCACCACGGCGGCGCGGGCACCACGACGACGGCCGCCCGGGCCGGCGCGCCTCAGGTGGTGGTGCCTCAGGCAGGGGACCAGCAGTACTGGGCCGACCGGGTCGCCGAGCTGGGCATCGGCGCGGCGCACGACGCTCCGACGCCGACCTTCGAGTCCCTGTCGGCCGCCCTCAAGACGGCCCTGACCCCCGAGACCCACGCACGGGCCACCGCCGTCGCCGGGGCGATCCGGACCGACGGGGCGACCGTGGCCGCGAAACTGCTGCTCGACGCCGCCGGACGGGAGAAGCCTCCCGCGAGGTGACGCCCGCGTGTCCGCGTACGGTCATCCGCGGGCGAGTTGCAGTGCGTACGCCGGCCACCACTCCCCTGCCTTCGGGCCGCCCTTGCACTCGCCGTCCGACTCCCCCGGGCGCTTCACCCACAGGTAGGCGTCCACCAGGGGGTCCGTCGTGGTCGTCGTCGGGGTGTCTCCGAGGGCGCGGCCCGGCGGGTTGCACCAGCGCTCCGCCGGGGCGCCCTCCTCGTACGGGCCGTTGCCGTTGCGGCTGGTGTCGACGACGAAGTGTTTGCCGCCCGTCTTCGCCGAGAGCTGCTTGCCGTACGCGAGGGAGTCCTCGGTGGAGTAGAAGTTGGAGACGTTGACGGCGAAGCCGTCGGCGCGGGCCAGGCCGGCGCGTCGGAGGGGCTCGTGGATCTGGTCGGGGCGGCCCCAGCCGGCGTTGCCCGCGTCCAGGTAGACCTTCGTGTTCTTCAGGGACTTGAGGGCGGTGACGGCGTCGTCGAGGAGGTTGTAGCGCTCCTCGTGGAACTGCTGCGGGGTACAGCCGTCGACCAGGTGGAGGAGGGCGTCGGGTTCGACGACGACGACCGCCGGGCGGTCGGCGATGCCCCGGGCCACCGCGGCGACCCAGGCACGGTAGGCGTCCCCGTCGGCCGCGCCGCCCTGGGAGTACTGGCCGCAGTCGCGGTGCGGGATGTTGTAGAGGACGAGGAGCGGGGTGCGGCCCGCCCGGTCGGCGGCCTCGGTGAAGCCGCGGGCCTCCTGTTCCGGGTTCTCCGGGCCGAGCCACTGGCCGGTCGGCTGCTCGGCGATCTCCCGGACCGCGGCGGCCTCGTCCTTCTTGCCGGCCTTCTCGTAGGCCGCCGTCTGACGGGCCGCCGAGCCGTCCGGGTTGACCCAGAACGGGTCGGCCTCCTTGGGCTGTTGAGTGACGGCGGGCCCGGAAGTGGGCTCTTCGGACGGGCCGTCGCCATCGTCGCCGCCGCCCGACGAGCAGGCGGCGAGCAGCAGTACCGCGCCCAGCAGGGACGCGGCCCCCCTCCTGACGTACATCCAAATCCCCCTTGGGTGCACGGACTTGCCCCGGTCCCAATCCTGACATAAGACCCGCACCGCCCACGAGAGCGCCGGAAAACGGTCGTTACGGCCGTTCGCGGGGTAGGTGAACCTCACAGCCTCCCGCGCCGATCACCGGGTCACTCCCGCAACCCGAGCGCGCGGTCGAGGACCGGCCCGGTCGGCGGTTTCGGGGGAGCGGGCCGTCGACCGGGCCGGGTGACACCGTGGGTGGCATCGCGTCAGCCGGCGGTGCCCGTCAGGTAGGCCGACACGATCACGTTGGCCGTGTAGCTGCGGCTGGCCCGGTCGAAGGTGCCGCCGCAGGTGATCAGTCGCAGTTCGGCGCGGTCCGACTGGCGGGTGCCGTAGGCCTGTTGGGCGTCGAAGTGGTCGCGCTGGACGACCTCGACGTCGTCGACGGTGAACTCGGCGACCTTCCCGTCGTCACGGACCACTCGTACCGTCTCGCCGGCCTTGAGGGTGCTGAGCTTGTAGAAGACGGCGGGCCGGGTCTCGGTGTCGACGTGCCCGACCAGCAGGGCGGTGCCCTTGGCGCCGGGTTTCGCGCCGTCGGCGTACCAGCCGACGGCGCCCGCCTGGTCGAAGGGCGGTGGGTCGACGGCCCCCTGGGTGTCCAGGCCCCGGGCGACGACCGGGGCCTGCACGCCCAGTTCGGGGATGTCGACGCGCTGCGGCAGCGCCTGCCCCAACGGCTTGGCGGCGGGCGGGAGTTCGGCGTCCGGCGGACGGCCCACCGCGGCGATGTCACCCGTCGCCGGGGCGGATATGCCGTGCCGTACGTCGGTCACCTCGCGCCCCCACAGCCACAGCCCGAGCAGCAGCACCGCCCAGGCCAGGCCGGTGAGGAAACGACCGGAAGAGCGTTCGCCGTCGGACATCGCTCAGTCCGCTCCGCGTCTGCGGCGCACTCCGCGGAAGACGACGACGGTCGCGGCCACACCCGCGAGCACCAGCCCGATGACCGCCTGCGCGGTACCGGGGCCGTGGCTGTCCGCCCGCGCCTCGCCGACGGCGGCGAGCGGACGAAGCGGGGCGGCACCTCCGCCGCCCGCGTGGACGGGGGCGACGGGAGAGCGTTGAGAGGTCGGAGAGGTGGACGTGGCCGACTGATCCGACGGCGACGCCACGACCTTGATCCGGCCCTTCACCTTGAAGTCGAGGCAGGTGATCTTCACGTCGTAGGTGCCGGGCTCCAGCGAGGTGCGGACCCGGGTGTCGCCGACGAGCGTGCCGCCCTTTCCGCCTGTTCCGCCCGTCCCGCCGGTGCTGACGAGTTGTGCGTCCGCGACGAAGGCGTCCGAGGCCGCGGTGGCGGTCCTGCCGCCGCAGCCGCTGACCTTCAGCGTGACCTCGGCGCCGGGTGGGGGCGTGGCCGGCGTCACGGAGACGCTTCGGCCCCCGCTCCCGCCGCCGTCCTCGCCGCCGTCGCCCGAGGCGTACGCCGTGGGGATGAGCACCGCGGCGACGACCGCGACACCCGCACAGAGAGTGACTTTCATTGAACCCATCGTGAACCTCCAGCTATCTGGAGAGTCCCCCGCCAGGACCCGATGCGCATCCGCAGGCGGGTTCTCGCTGCTCCGTACGGGTGAGTTCCGCGGTGTCACGGGTTTCAGACGCGGCTTTTCAGACGCGGTCGACGAGGTCAGCGATCGAATCCACGACCTTCGACGGGCGGTACGGGAAGTTCTCGACCTGCTCGGGCCGGGTCAGGCCGGTGAGCACCAGGAACGTCTGCATCCCGGCCTCCATGCCGGCCAGCACGTCGGTGTCCATGCGGTCGCCGATCATCGCGCTGGTCTCGGAGTGGGCGCCGATGGCGTTCAGCCCGGTGCGCATCATCAGCGGGTTGGGCTTGCCCGCGAAGTACGGGTTCTTGCCGGTCGCCTTGGTGATCAGCGCGGCGACGGCTCCGGTGGCCGGGAGCGGGCCCTCGGTGGAGGGGCCGGTCTCGTCCGGGTTGGTGCAGATGAAACGGGCGCCGTCGTTGATGAGCCGGACGGCCTTCGTCATCGCCTCGAAGGAGTAGGTGCGGGTCTCGCCGAGGACGACGTAGTCGGGCTCGTGGTCGGTGAGGATGTAGCCGATGTCGTGCAGCGCGGTGGTCAGGCCCGCCTCGCCGATGACGTACGCCGTGCCGCCGGGCCGCTGGTCGCCGAGGAACTGGGCGGTGGCCAGCGCGGAGGTCCAGATGTTGTCGATGGGCACGTCCAGGCCCATGCGCTGGAGACGGGCGTGCAGGTCGCGAGGGGTGTAGATCGAGTTGTTGGTGAGGACCAGGAACGGCTTGCCGGACTCGCGCAGCTTCTTCAGGAAGGCGTCGGCGCCGGGGATCGGCACGCCCTCGTGGATGAGCACACCGTCCATGTCGGTGAGCCACGACTCGATGGGCTTGCGGTCTGCCATGTGCGGGATCTCCCTGCCGTACGCGAGTACGCGGTTGCTGCGCGTGTACGCGGTTGCTGCGTGCGCCCCAGACTAGTCACAGGCCCGATCTTGAGGGAATGGCCGGTTCCGGGGCGTCCACTGGCTGGGATGCGGCCCCGGTTCAACGGCGTCGACGGGCCACTCGGCGGGCCAGCAACAGAGCCCCGCCGGCGGCGAGGAAGCAGGCGGTGGCGGCGGCGAGGGCGGCGGGGAAGCCGAGGCCGGTGCGGGCGAGCTCCTCGGCCTCGTCGGCGAGGGAGAGGTGGCCGGGGTCCGTGGCGGAGGCGTCGGGAGTGGGGGTGAGAGTCGGGGCGAGGGTGTCGGGGGCGCGGGTGGGAGCGAGGGTGGCGGAGTCGGAGTCGGCTTCGGAGTCGGACTCGGCCTCGGGCTCGGACTCGGGCTCGGACTCGATGGCGAAGCGGTAGTCGTTCGACTGCCCGATCCAGTCGCCGTCGTCGCCCTGCCGCTGGACGACCGCCGCGTTGGCGGTGACGACGTTGGGCAGGGCGTCCGAGCCGAGCGCGAGGCGCAGCTTGACGCTGAGGGTGCGGCCTGGGCCGACGGTGAAGCCGGGGAAGTCGTCGGCTTCGTCCGTGTGCTCGTCGGCGTGCTCGTCGGTGAACGCCCCGACCAGTTCGTCGTCGTCGGTGGGCTCGAAGCGGACCGGGTGTGGTTGTCCGCCGGCGTAGAACTCCAGGTGTGGCTGGGACGGCTTCAGGGCGCGTCGGACGTCGACCAGGACGACGACCGGGTGGACTCCCTCGCAGGTACGGCGGGTGGTGTTGGTGAGGTCGAGATACCAGGTGCCGTATCCGCCGCCGGCCCGGTAGGAGTCGGGGCCGCCGCGGAGGCGGGTGGTGAGGGGGAAGGCGCCGGCGTCGGGGCCCGCGCAACTCGGGCCGGCTTCCGCGTGCGCGGACGCGGGGAGAAGGGCGGCGGCGACGGCGAGGCAGAGGGAGACAGGCGGGCACAGTCGCATGAACACGTGAGCCTGCACGAAGGAACGGCACAAGGAGCAACGGCACACCGCACGACCGTACGAATCCCCCCGTTCGGGGGAGGGGGCGCGGGGCCGGGGCGAGGGGCCAGGGTGCGGAGGTCGAGGGGTGAGGGGGCCAGGGTGCGGAGGTCGGCGCACTTCCCGGGGTCGCGGGGGTCCCCGGGGATCGCGGGGTCCCGGGGGTCGACCGACGCCGGGCGGGGGCCAGGGTGCGGGGGCCGGGAGTGCAGGGGTCGGCGCACTTCCCGGGGTCGCGGGGGTCCCCGGGGTCGACCGACGCCGGGCGGGGGCCGGGGCGAGGGGCCAGGGTGCGGGGGCCGGGAGTGCAGGGGTCGGCGCTTCCCGGAGGTCCCGGGGATCGTGGGGTCCCGGGGGTCGTGGGGTCCCGGGGGTCGGCGCGCTTCCCCGGAGGCGCTTCGGGGGGCGACGCCTGTGGGTCGACCGACGCCGGGCGGGGGCCGGGGCGAGGGGCCAGGGTGCGGGGGCCGGGAGTGCAGGGGTCGGCGCTTCCCGGAGGTCCCGGGGATCGCGGGGTCCCGGGGGTCGGCGCGCTTCCCCGGAGGCGCTTCGGGGGGCGACGCCCGTGGGGCGACCGACGCCGGGCGGGTCAGCCGTCTCCCCGGCCGAACACCGGGGCCAGCAGTAGCTGTGCCGCGCCCTCCGCGACGCCGCGGGCGCCGCCGGGGGCGAGGCGTACCGGTACGGCGCCCTCCGAGGAGCCCTCGCGGCGGGCGCGGGAGTCGAGGACGGCGGCGACTCCGTCGACGAACGGCTCCGGGTCGGCCGCGATCGTACGGCCGCCCAGCAGCACGGCGTCGATGTCGAGCAGTCCGACCAGGTTCGCGGCGGCCTCGCCGAGTACGCGTGCCGCCTCTCCCACGTCCCCCCGGCCGATGGCCGCCAGGCACAGCGCCTCGACGCAGCCCCGGTTGCCGCAGGTGCAGGGCGGCCCGTCCAGCTGGATGACCTGGTGCCCGAACTCCCCCGCGCCGGTGCGGGAGCCCCGGTGCACGGTCCCGCCGATCACCAGGCCGGCGCCGAGACCCGTCCCGAGGTGGAGACAGGCGAAGGAGCCGCGCTCGCCGGCGACGGCGAGGCCGAGCGCGGCGGCGTTGGTGTCCTTGTCGACGACCACCGGCGCCCCCAGCCGCGCCGCCAGCACGTCCCGCAACGGAAACCCGTCCCACTCGGGGAACCCGGTGACGCGGTGCAGCACGCCGTGGGCATGATCGAGGGGCCCGGGCAGAGCCACGCCGACGCCGAGGAGGGTCGGTGCGCTGGCCGCGAGTCCCGCACCCAGGGTCAGGGGTTCTCCAGTGGGTCTGGTGGACCCGGTGAGCCCGGTGGACCCGGTGAGCCCGGTGGACCCGGTGGACCCGGTGAGCCCGGTGGACCCGGTGGACCCGGTGGACCCGGTGAGCCCGGTGGACCCGGTGAGCCCGGTGGACCCGGTGGACCCGGTGGACCCGGTGGACCCGGTGAGCCCGGTGGACCCGGTGGACCCGGTGGACCCGGTGGACCCGGTGAGCCCGGTGGACCCGGTGGACCCGGTGAGCCCGGTGAGCCCGGTGGACCCGGTGAGCCCGGTGAGCCCGGTGAGCCCGGTGAGCCCGGTGAGCCCGGTGGGGACGCCCCCGAGGACCTCCCTCGCCTCCCGTGCCACCGCCGCCAGCACCTCTTCCGCGCCCGCGCCCAGCGACAGCGGGACGCACCGCTCCCCCACCACACGCCCGTCGAGGTCGGCCAGCACCACCCTCAGCTCGTCGCGGTCCAGGTGGACGCCGATCGCGTGGCCGGCCTCGGGGACCAGGCGCAGGACCGTGCGCGGCTTGCCGCCGGTCGAGGCGCGGTGGCCCGCCTCCGCCGCCAGCCCCTCCTCCCGCAGCCGGGCGGTGATCTTGCTGACCGCCTGCGGGGTGAGCCCCGTCCGCTCGGCGAGTTCGAGCCGGCTGATGCCGTCCGGGCCGGCCGTACGCAGCAGGTCGAGCACGAGCGCGGTGTTGTGGCTGCGCAGGGCGAGCAGGTTCACCCCTGCGCCCGGGCCTGGGGTGCGGCCGCCGCCGTTCGTCCTGTTCACGCCCCCATTCTCTCCCGCGCTTGCACTTTGGCAACAGCGTTGCGAAAGTGGAGCCCATGACAGGTACTCCTCTCCGCGTGGGCCTGATCGGCTACGGCCTCGCAGGCTCCGTCTTCCATGCCCCGCTGATCGCCGCGACCGAGGGCCTCGTCCTCGACACGGTGGTCACCTCGAACCACGAGCGGCAGGAGCAGGCCCGCGCCGAGTTCCCGGACGTACGCGTCGCCGCCACCCCCGACGACCTGCTCGCCCGCGCCGACGAGCTGGACCTGGTCGTCATCGCGTCCCCGAACAAGACGCACGTCCCGCTGGCGACCGCCGCCCTGAAGGCCGGCCTGCCGGTCGTCGTCGACAAGCCGGTCGCCGGCACCGCGGCCGAGGCCCGCGAGCTGGCCGCCCTCGCCGAGGAGCGCGGCCTGCTCCTCTCCGTCTTCCAGAACCGCCGCTGGGACAACGACTTCCTGACCCTGCGGGGGCTGTTGGCGGACGGCGAACTGGGCGACGTCTGGCGCTTCGAGTCCCGGTTCGAGCGGTGGCGGCCACTGCCGAAGGGCGGCTGGCGGGAGTCCGGCGACCCGGCAGAGATCGGAGGTCTCCTCTACGACCTCGGCAGTCACGTCGTCGACCAGGCGCTGGTCCTCTTCGGCCCGGTGGTCTCCGTCTACGCCGAGACGGACGTCCGCCGCCCGGGCGCGGAGACCGACGACGACACCTTCATCGCGCTGACGCACGCGAGCGGCGTCCGCTCCCACCTCCACGTCTCCGCGACGACCGCCCAACTCGGCCCGCGTTTCCGGGTGCTGGGCTCGAAGGCGGGCTACGTGAAGTACGGCCTGGATCCGCAGGAGGCGGCCCTGAAGGACGGCGAGCGGCCCGACCCGTCCGGCCCTGCCGACTGGGGTACCGAGCCGGAGGAGCTGTGGGGCCGTGTGGGTTCCGGCGAATCCCCGCTGACCGGCGGAGGAGGACCCGTTCGGACCCTCCCCGGCGACTACCCGGCCTACTACGCTGCGGTGGCCAAGGCACTGATCGACGGCGGCCCCAATCCGGTGACCGCCGTCGAGGCGGCCGCCGCCCTCGACGTCCTGGAGGCGGCCCGCCGTTCGGCACGAGACAAGGTGGCGGTGACGCTGTAATGGGCACCCACGAGATCACCCCGAAGTTCACCCCGGAGATCACCCCGACCCTGGAGGAGCTCCAGGGCCAGGAACGGCGACTGGTCTTCCGCCAGTTCACGAACGACGACGCGTGGGCGCTCGGCTCACTGCTGGTGGAGCTGGCCCGCGAGCGCCAGGCGCCGGTCGCCGTCGACATCCACCGCGCCGGCCAGCAGCTCTTCCACGCGGCCCTGCCCGGTTCGACCCCCGACAACGACGCCTGGATCGCCCGTAAGCGCCGGGTGGTGGAGCGCTTCGGCGCCTCCTCCTACCTGGTGGGCGCCCGCCACCGCGCGAAGGGCACCACGTTCGAGGACTCCTCCCGCCTGGACCCCGACGAGTACGCGGCCCACGGCGGCTCCTTCCCCGTCAACGTGGAGGGCGTGGGCATCGTGGGCGCGGTGACGGTGTCCGGCCTGCCGCAACTGGAGGACCACCGGTTCGTGGTCGCAGCCCTGGAACAGTTCCTGGAAAAGTACCTGGACTGAAGGCTTTCAGGGGCGCGGGGCCGTGCCATGTGCGGCTCCGCCACGTGGGCGCGACCAGCCACGGCCGGCCCGCAGGCAACACACCACCGCAGTTCCCCGCCCCTCCCGGCGGAGCGTCACGCGTCTTTGAACTCCTGACGCTGCTTGCCCAGCCCGGCGATCTCCAGCTCCACCACATCCCCGGCCCGCAGGAACGGCTTGGGCTCGGGCGCGCCCAGCGCCACCCCCGCCGGCGTCCCGGTGTTGATGACATCACCGGGATAGAGGGTCATGAACTGGCTGACGTACCGCACGACCTCGCCCACGGGAAAGATCTGCTCGGCCGTCGTCCCGTCCTGCTTCAGCTCCCCGTTGACCCACAGCCTGAGGGACAGACCCTGCGGGTCGGGCACCTCGTCGGCGGTCACCAGCCACGGCCCCAGCGGATTGAACGTCTCGCAGTTCTTCCCCTTGTCCCAGGTCCCGCCCCGCTCGATCTGGAACTCCCGCTCGGACACGTCGTGCGCGACGGCGTACCCCGCGACATGCGCGAGCCCTTCCTCCGCCGACCCCAGATAGCGGGCCGTGCGTCCGATGACGACCGCCAGCTCCACCTCCCAGTCGGTCTTGGCGGACCCACGGGGGACGAGCACGGTGTCGTACGGCCCGACGACCGTGTCCGCCGCCTTGAAGAAGATGACGGGCTCGGCGGGCGGCTCGGCCCCGGTCTCCCGGGCATGGTCGTGGTAGTTCAGCCCGATGCACACGATCTTGCCGATCCGGGCCAGCGGCGGACCGATCCGCAGCCCGGTGGGGTCCAGGAAGGGCAGCTCGCCGGAGTCGGCGGCGGCCCGGACCCGGGCGAGGGCCACGTCGTCGGCGAGCAGCGCGCCGTCGATGTCGTCCACGACACCCGACAGGTCCCGCAGCGTTTCGTCGGCCTCAAGCAGTGCGGGGCGCTCCGCGCCCGCCGTACCGACTCGCAACAGCTTCATGGTCCGTCACCATCTCCCTAGATCGCGGAGCGTCCGCCGACGGGTGCAGCCATCGGATGACTGGTCGATCCTCCAAGCTGGGCGTCCGCTCCGCAATACCCGGTTCACGTACTGGACCGCGGCCCCTTTCCCGGCCTACGGGCAAGGACGTCTACGAGTACAGAACCGCCCGTTCGACCGCGCTCCACGTCGTGCTCGTGATCACGTACAGCGCGGCGGCCAGCGGTACGACGGCCACGGTGACCAGCGTGAAGAAGGACAGGAACGGCACGGCCTTGGCGACCGTGCCGAGCCCGGGCACCTCCTGACCGGCGGCGACCTGCGGCACCGGCACCCGCCTCGCCCGCACGAAGTTGAAGGACGCGACGGCCGCGACGACGGCGAACAGCCCGAGGTAGACCAGTCCCGCCGCGCCGAACACCCCGCCGCCGGCCCCGGTCAGCGCGTCCGTCCAGCGGTCGCCGAGGGGCGCGGCGAAGAGCTGGTGGCTGAGCAGCTCATTGGCCTCGCCGCCGATCGAGGAGCTGGAGAAGAGGCGGTAGAGGAGGAAGAAGGCGGGCAACTGGCAGAGGCTGGGCAGCAGTCCGGACAGCGGCGACACCTTTTCCTCGGCGTGCAGTTCCAGCACCGCCCGCTGGAGCTTCTCGGGGTTGCGCGCGTGCTTCTTCCTCAGTTCGGCGATCCGTGGCTGCAACGCCGTACGGGCCTTCTGCCCCCGGGCGGCCGCGCGGGACAGGGGATGGACGAGGAGTCGTACGAGTGCGGTGAACAGGACGATCGCGGCGGCCGCGGCGGCCGCGCCGAACAGGGGCTGGAGCAGGTCGGCGAGATGCTCGACCAGGCCGGCGAACGCGGACATGGGTGCGGACATGGTGACGGACATGGGTGAGGAGCCCTCCGGGGGTCTCGTCGTGCCGAGGACAACGGGGTGGTTGACGGCATGACGACCCGCGCGGGTCACCCGTATGCGGCGAGGGGTGCCCTACGCGACGGTCGTCGGGAGGGCGTGGCCGGGTGCCCTGGGGCGGGGCCGGCCCGAGGCGTCGGGGTCGCGTTGCGGCAGGAAGGCCGTACGGCGGGCCCGGTCCCTGATGGCCGTGCGCACCCGGGTGGGCGGGACGGCGGGGGCGCTGCGCGCGGCGACGAGCGTGCAGACGGCGAGCGCGGAACCGGCCGCGGCGGTCGCGGCGAGCGCGACGGCGGCCGAGAGGCTGCCGGTGTCGAGGAGAAGGACGTCCAGCACGAGGAAGAGCAGGAGCGGCGCGGAGCGCGTGGTGAACCGGCTGCGGATCACGCTGCTTCCCCCTTCCTCCACCGGATCTCCCTTCGTTTATACCTCAGTTGAGGCATCTCGGAGGAGGGAGCCCCCGGCTTGTACCAAGCGTTTGACACAAGATGCGGCCGACGGCATCTTGTACTCACCACTTGATACAAGCATCGCTGGCATCACTCACCGGGGGCCCGACATGCTCGACACCGTCCCGCCCGAAAGACTCCTGGCCCGCGCCGATCTCTGCGCCCGCTGGGCCGGCCTGGCGCTGGGCGCAGTGGTCGCGCAGGCGCTGGCCGCCATGGACAGCGACGACATGGCCATGCCCTTCGTCTCCGCCGTCACCGCGTTCGGCCTGTGCGCGGTCGGCGGGGTCCTGCTCGGCGACTCCCTCACCCCCGCCCCGCAGGAAGCGGTCCGCACCGCCGTCCTCGCCCCGCGCCGGGTCCGGGACCACGTACCGCCCCGTATGGCCCCGCTGCTCGTCTTCCAGGCGGCCTGCATCGTCGTCCTGCTGACGATCGGGGCCACCGTGGCCTCCCCCGACAAGGCCGGCCGGACGGGCCGTACCCTCGCCGTCACCTGCTCCACGGTGACCAGGCACCTCGGCCCGTGGCCCGGCCTCTACTACGCCGCCCCGGTCCTCGGCTCCCTCACCCTCGGCACCGCCGCCTGCGTCTGGTCCCTGCGCCGCATCGCCCACCGTCCCGGGGACAACCAGCAGCGTCACGACCGCAGTTGGGCGATCACTGCGGCCTGGGGACTGCTGGTCTCCAGCCAGCTGCTGCTCATCGTCGGGATGATCGCGAGAGTGCTGTTCTACTCGAAGTGCGCCGGAATGCTGGGCAACGTCACGGCCCTGGTGATCTACCCCCTGGGCCTGCTGAGCCTGTTCGCCCTCGGGTGGTGCCTGTTCACCATCGTCGCGCCCCGGGCCGTGGACGATGAGTGAACCCGCCGTCCGTGTCGACACCACCAGCCAGGTGCCGCCGTACGAGCAGATCCGCGCCCAGCTCGCCTCGCTGATCGTCACCGGTCGGCTGGTGGAGGGTGAACGTCTGCCGACCGTACGGCAGTTGGCGGCCGACCTGGGCCTGGCGCCGGGTACGGTCGCCCGCGCCTACCGTGAGCTGGAGGCCGCCGAGATGATCCGCACCCGCCGCGGCGCGGGCACCCGGGTAGCGGCCCTCCCGTCCGAACCCCAGCACCCCGACGCCGACCGGCTCACCACCCTGGCCCGCGACTTCACCTCGGCGGCACGCGCCCTGGGCGCCGGGACCGAGACCATCCTGAACGCCGTCCGGGAGGCTCTGGAGCAGCGGTCGTAAGCCGGCCTGGAACGGGGGTGCTACGGCTAGGACTTCGGTTTCGTGGAGGTCAGTTCCCCCCAGACCACCAGGCGGTACCGGGAGGTGTACTCGGGGGTGCAGGTGGTGAGGGTGAGGTAGCGGCCGGGGGTGTCGTAGCCGTAGGCGGGCTTGGTGAGGGAACGGGGCACGGGCCGGATGACGCCCGCGTCGCGGGACGAGGTCTGCGGCAGGATCTTGTCGACGGTGTAGGTGTAGGTCGCGTTCCGGGTCTCCACCTCCACCTCGTCGCCCTTCTTGAGGTGGTTGAGGTACCGGAAGGGCTCGCCGTGGGTGTTGCGGTGCCCGGCGACCGCGAAGTTCCCGTTCTGGCCCGGCTGTTGTGTGCCGGTGTAGTGGCCGACGTACCCCTTGTTGAGCACGTGCTGCTTGCTGGTCCCCTCGGCGACGGGGACCCGGAGGTCGAGGCGGGGGATGCGGAGGACGGCGTAGGCCTGGGAGGAGCGGGGGGTGACGGTGGACGACGACCCGTTCCCGCCGCCGCCGGATCGGCCGGGTGCGTCCGCGGACGCGCGCCCGGAGCCGCTGCCGTCGACAGGCCCGGAGCCGCTGTCGTCGCCGGCGTCAGCGGTGGCGGTGCCCCCGTCGGCGGCCCCCCACTCCCGCTCCAACGCCTCCACCCTCCGCGCGGCGCCGTCCTTCGCCTCCCGGTTGGTCCACCACAGCTGATGCACGACGAGGAGCAGGACCAGCACCCCGGCGGTGACGAGCAGTTCGGCACCGCTCCAGAGCACCCGCCGGTACCGGGCGCGCCGCCGCCGGGTGCTGTGCTGTACGAGGGGAATCCGCACGCCGGGCACCATAAGGGGTGGGGGACAAGGTCACCAGAGTCGGACACGCACGACCTGCCCCGTTCGCCCCGCCGAACCCCTCGCCGCCCTTTCTCCACAGGTTTGAGAAAGGGCTGTCAGAACCCTCGACAACCCCAGGTGTCGCACCCGATGCTTCGTGTCGGCCGAACGGGACCGGCCACGACTCGGAGCGGAGTAGCCATGATCCGACGTAGAACTCTGCTGGCCGCCACCGGAGGCGCGCTCTTCGGAAGCGCGCTGGCAACCGGCACCGCCAGCGCCGACGCGACGATTGCCGTCAACCCGTCGACGACGTACGGAACTTGGGAGGGCTGGGGCACCTCGCTCGCCTGGTGGGCGAACGTCTTCGGCGCCCGGGACGACTTCGCCGACATCTTCTTCACCACCAAGTCGGTGTCCTACAACGGCAGGACCCTCCCCGGCCTGGGCCTCAACATCGCCCGCTACAACCTGGGCGCGTGCAGCTGGAACACGGTGAGCGGCGCGTCGATGGTGGCCTCCGCCAACATCCCCGGGTTCAAGCAGATCGAGGGCTACTGGCAGGACTGGAACAACGAGGACCCGACGTCCTCGGCCTGGGACTGGACGGCGGACGCGAACCAGCGCGCGATGCTGCAGAAGGCGACGTCGCGGGGCGCCACGACGGAACTCTTCGCCAACTCCCCCATGTGGTGGATGTGCCTCAACCACAACCCCTCGGGCGCCTCGGACGGCGGCAACAACCTCCAGTCCTGGAACTACCGCCAGCACGCCTCCCACCTCGCGGCGGTGGCGTTGTACGCGAAGAACAACTGGGGCGTGAACTTCGCGACGGTCGACCCCTTCAACGAGCCGTCGTCGTCCTGGTGGACGGCGACCGGCACGCAGGAGGGCTGCCACATGGACGCCACCGTCCAGTCGGCCGTACTGCCGTACATGCGCAGCGAGCTGGACAAGCGCGGCCTGACGGGGACGAAGATCTCGGCGAGCGACGAGACCAACTACGACCTGGCACGTACGACGTGGAACTCGTTCTCGTCGACGACGAAGGGGTACGTGAACCGGGTCAACGTCCACGGCTACCAGGGCTCGGGCGGCCGCCGCGACCTGCTCTACACGGACGTCGTGACGACGGCCAAGAAGGCCCTGTGGAACTCCGAGACCGGCGACAAGGACGGCACCGGCCTCACGATGGCGAGCAACCTGCTCTACGACTTCCGCTGGCTGCACCCGACGGCGTGGGTCTACTGGCAGGTCATGGACCCGTCGTCGGGCTGGGCGATGATCGCCTACGACCCGAGCACGCTGGCGGCGGGCGCGGTCACGACGAAGTACTACGTGATGGCCCAGTTCAGCCGTCACATCCGCCCCGGCATGACGATCCTCGACACGGGCGTGAGCTACGCGGCGGCGGCGATCGACAAGACGGCGAAGCGCCTGGTGATCGTCGCGGCGAACACGTCGACCTCGGCCCAGACGCTCACCTTCGACCTCTCCCGCTTCACGACGGTGAGCGGCGGGACGTCGGGCCTGGTCCCCCGCTGGAACACGGTGACGAGCGGCTCCGGCGACCTCTACACGTCCCACTCGGACACGTACCTGAGCGGCAAGACGATCAGCGTGCCGTTCGCGGCGGGCGCGGTGCAGACACTCCAGGTGGACGGGGTGACGATCTAGGGCGCGTACGAGTCGCGGGCGACCGGATCAGGCATATCCGGGCGGTGCGAAACCCCGAGAAGCTCCGTCCCTGGCGGATCGGCTGAGGAGCGATCCGAAGGCGGATCGGCTGAGGAGCGATCCGAAAAGGGGAACGTCGATGTGCCGCGGCTGCGGCAGGTACTGGCTGGGCTGCCGCTCGGCGCGTCCGGCCGGAGCCAGTGGGTGACATCCACCGCCAGGACCAGGCGCCCGTCGGCGGTCTCGGGCTGCGGCAGTCCGGACCGCTTGTTCTGTCATGCCTACGGCCGTAACGGACGCTCGCCGGAAGCACAGCCTCAGCAGCTGCGTCGCATGCGCTGCGACTTTCACCAGCCCGCACCATCGACGACCCGCTGATCGTGTGGGCCGAACTGGTCGTCGGTCTGCGATGAGGCTCGCGTTCCCAGCGGCGGAGGGGACGCGGCCTCACGGTGCTGGTGCTCACCCAACCTGCGCACTCGGTCCTCAGCCGCGGCGACCAGGTGTGAGCGGGCCCCACCCCTGGGCGGCGTGCCGAGCGCGTCGGCCAGGGGCGGAGACGCCTGGCGCGACCGCGTACGACAGCGACTCCTGGAACTGCTCCGCCGTGGCGCGCGATGAATGGTTCTCTTAAGGCTCTTCGGTGATGCTGGTGGCGATACCGTCGGTGATCTTCACCGTGGCGGACAGGGTGCCCCCCTTCGCGGCCTTCTCCAGCTCCGCCTCGGTGCACTGCTCGGCGGCCTGCCCGTCGGCATCGCCGCACATCCCGCCCACACCCCAGATCTTGGTGTCCTCCGCCAGCCAGAACTGCTGCTGGGTGTCCTTGGTGTCCGACACCGTGTACTTGCCGGGCGCCAGGTACGACACCGTTCCCAGCCAGGTCCCGCTCACGCCGCTGGACGAACCGCTCCCACCGCTGCTCGAACCACCGCTCGCGGACGACTTCGAACCGCCCGAAGAGGAGGACGAACCGCCGGTGGACGAGGAACCGGTGGACGAACCGCCGGTGGACGAACCGCCAGTGGACGAACCGCCAGTGGTGGAGGCGCCCGTGCCGGAATCGTCGGCGGGCCGTTCGGTGACGGTCACGGCTATGCCGCCCTTCAGCACCACGTCCGCCGGCACCGCACCGCTCTTCGTGGCCTTCTCCAGCTCCGCGTCGGTGCACTGCTCGGCGGCCTGCCCGTCGGCATCGCCGCAGATCCTGCCGGCGCCCCAGATCTTCGTGTCCTCCGCCAGGAGGAACTGCTGTGTCTTGCCGTCGGTGGTGACCGTGTACTTGCCCGGCGCCAGATAGGTGACCGTGCCCTTTGCGAATGTGCCGCTCACCCCGCTCTTGCCCGCAGCGGCCTGCGCCGTCGCCGCACTGTCCGCGGCAGCGCCCTGGGCGGTGTCGTCGTTCTGGCATGCCGTCATCAACAGCGTCCCCGCCACAGCGGCAGCAGCGATCAGGACGGAACGGGCACGCGGTGAATTCATGACGAAATAGCCCCTTCGGGAGCAGTGGAGTGGGAGGTGGTCAGCAGCCTGCGAGCCGCCGCGGATCAACTATGCCCCACCTCGGAACCCTCAACATCGATGTCCATCTGCCGTGGCAGAACGCGGACACATCAACGTCGCTGAACCACAGGACAGTTGCCACCGGCGAACCGCCAACTCCTGGCCTGGGCACGCCGCGCTTGCGGCGCAGGGCACAGCAGCCAAAAGCACGTGGGCGCCGCACCGACCGCAACAGCACGATCGGCATCAGTGCCCAGATGAGCTGCCAACTCTGCCCTCCGGCCTCGACAAAGGTGCCCTCCCGGCCGATGATGTCGCCGAGGTCACCGCGGCCCAGGTCCGCCGCGTGGTCGAGGACCACATCGACATGGGCCGTCGGCACGCGGGTGATCGAGACATCCTGATCGTCTTCGACGCCGGCTACGACGCTCCGCGCATGGCCTATCTGCTGGAAGGACTGCCGGTGGCGGTCCTCGGGCGGATGCGCACGGACCGTGTGATGCGCAAGCCCGTCCCGGTGCCTTGGATCTCACCGCCACAGGGCGGGCGCCCGGCCAGCCGCCCCAGTCGACCGACGGGTCGGCCGGCGGGGAGGTGATGGGGGCCTCTGACCACCCTGGCCTGCAGATACCTCTCTTTCGTCACCGGGCGGCGCTACGGTGTCCCCCATGCGCCCCGACACGCCTGCCGAGAACGTCGACCACCCCGCCGAAGCGGCACGCCTGGAGCGGACCGCCGGCCTGTATCCCGAGGACGCGGAAGCCCTGCTGTTGCAGGCCGCGGCCCACCTGGAACTGGCCGGCGACCGCCCCGCCGCGACGACCCTCTATGACCGCCTGCTGTCGGCCCCGGGCGGGCTGGACACCCCCTACCTGGTCCGCGCCCTGAAGGCCTCCAACCTGTGGGAGTACGGCCACGAGGCCGAGGCCCGAGCGATCATCGACGGCATCCGCGCCGCGGCCCCCCGCGATCCCGCCCCCTGGGTGATCGTCGCGGAGTCCCTGGAATCCCACGACGAGCTGGAAGCGGCGCAGGAGACGTTCACCGAGGGCGTGACCCTGCTCCTGGCGGACGCCCAGGAACCCCCGCACTCCTCCCACCCCCTCCTCTTCGGCCGCCACCGCGTACGCAGGATGCTGGGCGCGGCCCACGACGACTGGGACGTCCTCGCGGACACCCTCCACTCGTCGACCGTCTCCCTGGACGAACTCCACGACCCGAAACGGGTGTGGTCCCTGGGCTCGGACAACCCGGCGGAACTGGAGGCGGAGATCTCCCGCCTGCGCGCCGAGCTGGGCGCGTACCGGGAGGAGCTGTCCCGCCCGTTCCCGGTGGCGGTCCTGCACTGGCCGGCGGGCGAACTGGCGGAGCTGGTGGCCGCCTACCCGACGCTGGAGGCGGAGTACCCCTCCCACGAGACCCACCTCGCGACGATAGAGGCGTCACTGAGGGAGCTGTCGGCCTCGGGGACGGGCAACCTCGGCATCGTGACGGGCACGGTGCCTTCTTACGAGGCCTTCGCGGCCTCGGAGGCGGCATCACCGGGAGACGCGGACCTGCTGCCGCAGTACGCGACGACGCTGGCGGCGAGGGGCAAGGCTGTGGGGTGGCCTCCGGAGCGGGGGGCGACTTGTTGGTGTGGGTCGGGGGCGGCTTACAAGGGGTGCCACGGGGTGGGGGCGTAAGGAACCGTCCCCCTCACCAAGGCTCAGCCGACGCTCGGCGCGTCAGGCCGCATCGCGTCCGAGATGGACTTGACGCCGCCATGCGCGCTGAGCCCCCCGTCGACGGGGATCTCCGCTCCCGTGATGAAGGAGGAGGCGTCGGAGAGGAGGAAGACGATCAGCGGCGCAACATCATCAACGGTGCCGCTGCGACCGAGAGGCGTCTCCCGGATGGTCGTCTCCCGGAAGGCCGGGGTCGCGGCGGCGGTCATCTCCGTCTCGATGTAGCCAGGGTGCACGGTGTTGACCCGGATCCCTCGCGGCCCCAACTCCGTGGCCGCGATCTTCGAGACGCCCCGCAGCGCCCACTTGCTGGCGGTGTAGGCCACCGGGTAGTAGCCGGTGTACGCGGTGGACGACCCCACGTTGACGATGGACGACCCCGGCGGCATCAGCGGCGAGAGGTACTGGATGCCCAGCAGCGGCCCGGTGGTGTTCACCGCGTGCACCCGCGCGAAATCCTCCGACCGCACCTCCCCGAGCCGGGCCCGATGAATGACGCCCGCGTTGTTGACGAGCCCGTGAATGTGCCCGTGCTCCTCCCGAAGCTCGGCGGCCAGTTCCGCCCAGTCGTCCTCACTGGCGACGTCGAGACGCCGACAGTCCCCTTCGGGGCGGATGTCGGTCGCGATCACCTTGGCACCGGCCTGGACGAGGGCTTGGGCTTCGGCAGCGCCTTGGCCTCGGGCGGCGCCGGTTACTACGACCACCTTGCCGGTGAGGTCGTGAGAGATCTGGGAGCTGGCTTGGGGGGTGTGGTTCATGGCGGACAACCTAGCTTCGGCTGGTGACCAGGGGTTCGCCGCGTCTGTCCAGCCGCAAGTCCGGATTGTGGAGGCAAAGCTGTGGACAGGACATGGGCAACGCCTCAAGCACGCCGGCAGAATTGCTGCCGTGTCCGGTGCTCTCCCATCCTCCCCATCCGTCTCCGCCCGCATGAGCCGCCAGGGCTCCCGCGATACAGCCCCGGAGGTCGCGGTTCGACGGCTGCTGCACGCCTCGGGGCTGCGGTACCGAGTCAACGTGCCGGTACCGGGGATGCCTCGCCGAACCATCGACATCGTCTTCGGCAAAGCCAAGATCGCCATCTTCCTGGACGGCTGCTTCTGGCACGGATGCCCCGAGCACGCCACGCATCCGAAGGCCAACGCGGAGTGGTGGCGGACAAAGCTCGACAAGAACATAGCTCGTGATGTCGAGACGACCGAGCACCTCACCGCTGCCGGCTGGACAGTGCTGCGCTTCTGGGAACACGAGTCCGCCGCGGATGTGGCCCACCGCATTACCGCATCCCTGACATCCCAGAGACCGACCCCACCCGAGCACCCATCCAGTCCAAGCCTCACCGAGAGTGACGACGCCGACAACCAATCGTGACCCTGATTCACTTATCAACAACCACATCACCCAATAGTGTGTAGGGGTTGTGCAAGTGGGGCGCCGACCTGTACTTGAGAGCGGTCTGCCGCGACGGCATCGCTCTACGGTCGGGGGGCGTGACGAGCGAGAGCGGGGGCGGTCGAGTCCTGTGACCGACGAATTCGATGACATGTATGAGACGTTCAAGGCGATCTTGGACGCCTTTCCCCCGTCAGAGGCCGTGAAGCGGCTGGAGTTGATGGGTGTCTCCTCGGCCGTCATCCAGAAGATCCGCGATCGTCACGAGCAGCAGACGATACGCATCAAGGAGCTCGAAGAACCCCACGCCGTCGTCCTGGGCAACCGCGACACCTGGTACACGGGGCCACAGCCCAGGGACAAGTGCTGGCCCGCGATCGAGGACCTGCTGCTTCGGGACGGCTGGTCCAAGGGCACCGCCATCCGAAACCTCGATGATTCCTCCACTCGGGTCGTCTCGCTGCTGAACCACCCGAAGGAAAAGGCGTTCTCCACGCGGGGCCTCGTGGTTGGCTATGTCCAGTCCGGCAAGACGACGAACTTCACGTCGGTCATGGCCAAGGCCGCCGACCGGGGCTACAAGCTGTTCATTGTTCTTGCGGGCATTCACAACGGCCTTCGCCGTCAGACACAGGCCCGTCTGGTTGAGCAGCTCGTGGAGCCCAACCCCTCGCTGTGGTCCCAACTGACCGATCTCGACAAGGACTTCACCCCTACGGCGAATCCAGCCTCGTACTTCGGGAAGAGCAACAAGACGCATGTGCTGTGCGTCGTGAAGAAGAACGCGACCGTACTGCGCAAGCTTGCCGTGTGGCTGGACAAAGCGGCGGACTACTTGAAGGACTGTCCGGCTCTGATCATCGACGACGAGGCGGACCAGGCGACTGTTGCGACGAAGTCCATCAATCCGCTGATCCTCAGCATGATGAAGAGCCTGCCGCGTTCCGCGTACGTGGGATACACGGCGTCGCCGTTCGCCAACCTGCTGATCGATCCCAGCGCCGAGGACCTCTATCCGCGGGACTTCGTCGTCAACCTTCCCAAGCCGGAAGGACACTTCGGTACCGAGGTGTTGTTCGGGCGCTATGCGCTCGACGGTGAGGACCCCGACCAGGTCGACGACGGCCACGACATGATCCGGTCCGTGCCGGAGGACGACGTACCGTGCGTGCGCCCCGAGACAAAGGCCGATGTCGAGGGCTTCGAGCCCGTCATCACCGACACACTCCGCAGAGCTGTCGAGTACTTCTGGCTCGTGACAGCCGCTCGCCGTGTTCGCCGTACCGGCAATCCGCACAGCACGATGCTGATCCACACAAGCGTCAACACGTCCGTGCACAACAGCTTCGAGCGACCGTTGCAGCACCTGCTGAACCGGGCCGCGCAGACCATGACCGACGCCGTCTTCCTCTCCCGATTGCGTGATCTCTGGGATCAGGAGACGGCACGCGTCCCCGCCGACGACTTCGGCGAGACAAAGGTGCCGTTCGACGACCTGGTGCCCGAACTGCCGGGAGTTCTGCGCAGTTGCCGCATCGTCATGGACAACTCCAGTAGCGAGGCTCGTCTCGACTACGAGAACGGTCCGGTCGTGGCGATAGCCGTGGGAGGCAACACCCTCTCCCGCGGGCTCACCCTCGAAGGCCTGTCGGTCAGCTATTTCGTGCGCGCCGTCTCGGCATACGACACTCTGCTGCAGATGGGTCGTTGGTTCGGCTTCCGGAACGGCTACGCCGACCTGCCCCGCATCTGGATGACCGACGAACTGGCCGAGTGGTTCCGGCACCTGGCCACGGTCGAGACCGAGATGCGCCGCGACATTGACATCTACATGACCGAGTCCGAAACACCACGCACCTTCGCCGTCCGGCTGCGCACTCACCCTGCACTACGAGTGACCGCAGCCGCCAAGATGCGCGATGCAGTCACAGCTGCCTCCTCATACGGAGGCAAACGGGTTCAAACCCACTACTTCCACACCAACGCCGACTGGCTGCGTGGAAACATCACGGCTGCACGTGAACTGGTCTCTGCGTCGACTTCCAACGCCGTGAGAGTGGAGGATCGCTCCGCAGAGGGACGCTACATCTTCCGTGACGTGCCATACGACATGGTGATCGACTTCCTAAATTCCTACAGTTTCCATGAGCGGTCGCCCGAGAACGACGCGGACCTGATCAGCGGCTACATCCTGAAGCGTGTCACGACGGCAGGCTCACTGCGCCGATGGAATATTGCGATCGTCGGCAACCCCGACGGAGAACACTTCACCTTCGCGCCAGGAATATCTGTCGGGCGCAACATTCGTACCCGGCTCGCCGTGACCAACCCCGCTCCGGACTTCGCCGACATCAAGACGCTGATGAGCCCTCGCGATGCCGCCGTGGACTTGGACAGAGACACAGCAAAGCTCACCGAGAAGGGCATCAGAGACTCGCGTCGCCTCCATCTGCCGGACACAGGGCTGTTGGTTCTGTACCCAATTGACAAGACGTCCGAGCCAAGTCCCGGCAAGAAGCTGCGTGCCCCTTTGAACGCGGAAGAACACGTGATCGGCGTCGGCCTCGTCTTTCCGGAACCGCAGCACGGGGACAGCACCGTGGAAAAGTACATCTCCGCGGACCTGTCGGGTGTGCGATTGGAGGACGAGGACCTCAGCCTCCTCGAAGGTGAAGACGCATGAGCGACAACGACTTCCGTGACATTGTCGAGGAACACTGGGTCGCGCTCGAAGCCGCGCCGACCAGTGGCGAGCGTCGCCTCCGCGTTTCACAGCTTCCGGTGGTGACCGAACAAGGTGCCTTGGTGGCAGCGGTCGATCACGACGGGTTCCGCCACGTGCTCGTGCCTGTGCACTCGCATTTGAAAATTCGTTCCGGCCTCGACGGCCCCGTCCTCCACTTGCGTAAACGCCCCTTGGAGGATGAGGAAACGTATCAGACGTACGCCGATCTCGCCTGCTTGCGCTCGGACCTGAACGACCTGTTCACAGAGCTTTGCGCGGACATACTGTCTGCGACAGAAGAACTGCCGAACAACCCTGCCAAGGCGCTCTATCGGGTCCTCGACCGCTGGAAGGCTCTGTTCCAACCACAGGGAGCTGTGCTCGGTCCCGAACAGCTCGCGGGCCTTTTCGGGGAACTTCTGGTACTCGACCGATTCCTGCAGTTGGACTCCAGCGCGCATCGCCTCTGGCACGGACCAGAAGGTCACCACCACGACTTCACCACCGGAAAGCTCGCTGTCGAGGTGAAGGCGAGCTCCAAAGGAAAAGGCCGAAGGCCGCGCGTTCATGGGCTCGACCAACTCGACGCCCCGGAGGGTGGAACCCTCTGGCTGGCCTGGTTCCGCCTGCACCGCACCATCGGCGGCAGTTCAGGTGTCGGCTTCTTGGAAATGCTCGAGAAGACGCTTCGATCCTGTGATGACGAAAGCACCCTCCTCGAACTTCTCGCCCAGGCCGGTTACCGGTCCGTCGATGCCAAGTGGTACCGCGATGTGCGCTTCGTCGTCGATGAGGAGCGATGGTACGAGGTGACCGCGGGCTTCCCCTCGTTGACCAGCCGGGCGCTCTTAGCGGCAGGCGTGCCGATTTCCGCTCTCGACGTCGAGTACACCATCGACCTGTCCGGTCAGACTCCGGTCCCCTTGGCGCCCGACGCGGTGTCCCGGACGATCGACCGCATGATCCAGGAGTCCGCGTGACGGAACCCCGCTGGTTCTCCCAGCCCTACCCTCCGGAAGGTGCGAGCGCCGCCGAGGGCATCCGCAATCAGCTCGGCCGGCCCGAGCTCGATCTGCTCACCATCCTGGTGCGGGAGTCGGCCCAGAACAGTTGGGATGCCCGGCTCGAGCGGTCCTCGACGCCCGTGGACTATCGCATCGACATGTGGACCGTCGGACCGGCCCACGCCGGTGCATGGCGGGAGCTCCTGCTGTCAGGGGCTCCGAACAGCACCGAGCACTTTCCGCTTCGCGACACACTCAAGCGGGGCCCGGTCCGAGTTCTGTCCGTGTCCGATCGTGGCACCCGCGGGTTGGGCGGCCCGACGCGAGCGGACAATGCCGTGGGTCCCGACCGTGACTTCGTCTCCTTCATCCGCAACATCGGCGAACCACGCGACACGGCGCTCGGCGGCGGCACCTACGGCTTCGGCAAAGGCATTTTCTACCTGCTGTCCAAGCCCGGGACCGTCATCGTCCATTCCCGCTGCCGAACCGCTGCGGGCGGACACGAAACACGTCTCATCGGCTGCTCCCTCTGGAAGAGCTACGTTGCGGCGGAACCCGACGGCGGTCGACGCTATACCGGTAGACACTGGTGGGGCGACATGTCGGGCGAGGTGGTCGAGCCGCTGGTGGGCGCGGAGGCGGAAGCCGTGGCGCAACGCCTCGGACTCAAAGCGTTCGGGCCGGAGGAGACCGGAACGGCGGTCGTCGTCGTGGATCCGAATCTGGACGATCTCGAGCCTGCGGAGGCGGCCGACTATCTGGGCGACACCATCGTCTGGCACCTGTGGCCCAAAATGATCTCCACTGCGGGCAACCCACCTGCCATGCGATTCTCCGTGGCCTACGACGGACTTCAGCACCCGGTACCCGATCCGCGCACCATGCGTCCTCTCAACTTGTTCGTCGCGGCATACGAGGCGATGGTCGGCCCGGCCGGCAGCGACCTGGAATGTCATAAGCCCAAGAAACACCTCGGACGCCTCGGCCTGGTGAAGCGCATCATGCCCTCGCTGGAGCCCACACGGGCCTCCCGCATGCTGGACATCGAGGACCTGATCCATCACGTCTGCCTGATGCGCCCTGCGGAGCTGGTCGTCACGTATCACGCCGGCCCCAAGCCGCCGAGCGCAAATCAAGGTTATGCCGGGGTGTTCAGGGCCGACGAAGCCATGGACGAGGTGTATGCCAAGGCCGAGCCACCGACTCACGACGCCTGGAACCGGCATTCCCTCGACAGGCCCGAGAGCACCTACGTACAGACGACGTTCCGGCGCATCAGCGAAAGCCTGGAGCAGTTGCTCTCCCTGAGCGGCACCGCACGCCCCGGCGCCAGCAATGTCGCGCTGGGAGCGGCCAGTTCGCTCTTTTCGGGATTGGTCGGGGGAGCCTGGGGCATCGGTGGAGCCACCGCCTATTCCAAACCGGGCAGCACCATCACGAGTGCGTCCAGGTCGTCCGATGTCGAGGACACCGCAACGCACGAGGCCGCAGGCGGTCGACGTCCCCCGACAGGCCTCGCGGACCGGACCGACCTCGGCGGCACACACCCCACCGAGAGCTTCGGTCATGACAGCCGGCCGACCGCAGAAATATCGGACGGTGGCGCCCCTGACGCTCCACGTCGTCGTCCCCGAGTGCAGTACGTCGGCGACCCCTACTACGACGACCGCGGAGACACCTCCGTGCTGGTTCAGGAGTTCCGACTGCCCGTACCCGGGCCTCAGCGCGTACGCATCGACCTCGCGGTCACGCTGCCCGGCAGCGGCGGGCGCGAGACCGATCCCCCGATCGGGGCGAGCATGCCCGTACTGATCGGTTGGGAGGACACCACCGGACGGCTTCACACCTCCGATCCACAAGTGGTCGAAGGCGGCGAGTCCGTCTGGCGTGCCGTAGTACGACCTGCTCCGGACACCATGACCGAGATCGGCATCAAGGTCGAGGCGGTGAGGGCTTCGTGACGCGACGCGTTCTTCCCTACCGCGCCCCGACCGAGGACGTCGTGGCACCGGGCCCTTGGCGCCTAGTGATCGAGGACGGCGAGGTGGCCCTGCCCGAGGCCTTGCCCGACTGGGACTACCAAATGGACGTGCACGTACGTAGATCCCTTCATGTCGACCTGGACCGGGTCCGGCAGCAAACGGGGCTGTCGGCGCACGCCGCACTCATGCTCTCGGTGGTCTGGACTGCCACAGGTTCCAACCTCAGCGGCCCTGCCAAGCATGTGCGCCTGTCCGAGGCCGGTACGAGGGCCGTCGAAGTCGATGTCCTGTTGCGTGGTGCCGATCTCGGCGGCCTGTTGCTCCTGGACACCTCACTCGTGCTCGCCGAGCGCATCAACGACGCACGGCCTTCCTCGCCAAGGCGAGCGGGATCCGTGCTGTGGAGCGATCGCGAGGCCCTTCGTCTGCAGGGCGACGCCCCACAGTTCCCCATGGCCGTGATCGACTTCGCCCGAACGTCATTCCCGGCGGACGCCGCCTGGCACCTGCAAATCAGTGGGGGCCTTGAGAGCGCCACCATGGGTGCCCTCCTGCTCCTCGTCAACGAGCAGAACACGGTGACCGCCACGGCGTTTCAGAACGCGGGCAAGCCTCGCCCCGTGGATCGGATCGTTCTGTCGGCGGTGTACGCGGATGCCGCCCGGGTCATGGTCGAGCACGCGCTGGCACATGAAGAGTTCATCGAGGACGCGGACTTCCCTGACGGTTCGCTGGGCGCCACCCTGCTGAGTTTGTTCGATCAGCTCTTCCCGGGTCAGTCAATCACCGACATACGCCTCCGCCATCGGCAGTCGCCGGCCCTGTTCTCGTCGGATCTGCAGGCCGCCGTCAAGATCTTCGAGGTGTCATGATGAGCTTTCTCTACCCTCGACTCCTCGCCGAACAGGCAAGACCCCTTTTCGACGAGTACCAGCACCTCATGCCGGCCGCCCTGTCCCGACGCGTCGCCCTCACGCACGACTCCGCGGTGTACGTGGCCACGGGGGGAGACCGAGTCGCTTCCGGTCAGCTCCGTGAACTGCGAGAAGGCGTGTTGGAGCTCGCGAAGCGTGCCGGTTTCCCCGACGAGTCCGACCGTGCGCGCAATGCCGAGTTCGACCTTCGACTGGCCGCGCTGTTGCACGGAGAGATGGGCATGGTGCCCGCCGAAGCCGCGTCCCGGGATGTCTGGGCCTTCCTCGCTCTCGTCGTTCTTCCTGATGTCGCGTTCTGGCGCTATCCGCAACCGCCCAAAGACCGGGTCCTCGGCACCGACCTCACCCGGCACGTGTTCGGTCGTCTCTGGTGGCGGGCACAGCTCGTACGAGCACCCGAGGAGTCGGAGCCGTACCGCGCCCTCGAGATCCTCGGTGAGGCGGCGTTCGACCAGATTTACGCGCGCCGCGCCGCACTGGGCGGAAGTCCTCACTTGGTGAGGGCAATCCTGCGGGTCTGGAAAGATCTCGACCTGACCGGTCTGAACGAGCGCGAAACCCTCCGCGACTTCCTCAAACGACTGCTCCGGCTCGCTCCGTTCGTACTGTTCGACGGAATCGAGGAGCACGCTCTCGACGGCGAGTTGCGTGCCGTCGCCCAGGAGTCGGTGGACGCCCAGCGCCCCGCATCCTCGTCGAATGCGACCCAAGTCGTCTCAGAGCCAGCGGCTTCCGCAGGCCCAGTCGAGCCCACTCCCATATCTGCCTCCCTCGACGAGGGGTCGCTGCTTTCCCAAGGAAAACCGCCGACTTCCCCCGAAATTCGACGATTCAGGTCCATGGAGATCTGTGCGGGAGCGGGAGGACAGGCACTCGGCCTCGAACGCGCCGGATTCGACCCGGTACTGCTCATCGACAGCAAGGCGGACGCCTGTTTCTCGATCGACCTCAACCGACCGGCTTGGGACGTCGTGTGTATGGACGTGGCCCAATTCAGCCCGCGCATGCGTCCCGACGCCACTGACCTCGATCTCATCAGTGGCGGACTGCCACGCGTGAGGTCGTCGGCGACAGTCGGGCGGGCGGAAGACACAGAGGAACGCCGGGTCCTGCGCGCAGCAATCAGCCTGGCGTGCGGCATCGGCCCGAAGGCCGTGCTCTTCGAAAACGTCCCTGATCTGGTCGACGGACCGGATTTTGCTGCGGATCGGTCCTGGATCGACCACGAGCTGCACCAGGCCGGCTACCGCACCAGTTGGAAGATCTTGAACGCCTCGGACTTCGGCGTCCCCCAAAACCGGAAGAGCGGCTTTCTGGTCGCTCTACGAGAGCCGTATTTCGGGGGTTTCTCGTGGCCTCTACCGAATGACGAACCGCCGCCCACAGTGGGAGAGGCCCTCGGCGTTTCCATGTCTGCCGGAGGTTGGCCCGGGGCCGAACGTTGGATCAAGAAGGCCGACCGGATCGCGCCGGCCCTCGTCGGGGGCTCCGACCGCAGAGGCGGAGCCGACCTTGGCCCGACAGGCAGCAAGAAGGCGTGGGCCGCGCTCGGAGTCAACGGCAACAGCCTCGGGGACGAGCCTCCCGGGGCCGACTTCCCCGTGGACGAGCTACCCAAGCTGACCGTCGAACAGGCGGCGACGATCCAGGCCTTCCCCGATCATTGGAAGCTCTTCGGCGGCAAGACCTCCAGGTATCGTCAAGTGGGCCACGCGATGCCGCCTCCACTGGCGACCGCCGTCGGCCAGGCCCTCGCAACCGCACTCCGAAGCTAAGATCGCCCTATGCTCACGCCCCGTTCCGCCACCCCCGAACCCATCACCGTCGTCGACCTCTTCAGCGGCTGCGGGGGCTTCACCCAGGGGTTCCACGAGTTCCGCCCCGCCGGGAAGCAAGGTGCAGGGCCCCTCTTTCACAGCATCGCGGCCGTCGAACACAACCGTGCCGCGGCGGCCACGTACGCGGTGAACTTCGGGGAGCTTCGCAAGGACAGGCGGGTGCCGGCGGCGCGTGTGCATGTCGGAGACATCGAGGCCTGGGAGCCGACCCCGGAGGCGCTTCACGCGGACGTCGTCGTCGGGGGGCCTCCGTGTCAGGGCTTCTCAGCCTTGAACCGCACGAAAAAGGGCACCGAACGCAACCGCCTGTGGGAAGAGTACGTTCGCATCGTGGCGGAAATCCGCCCAAAGGTCTTCGTCATCGAAAATGTGGACCGCTTCCTCAAGTCGGACGAATTTCGGAACCTGCTCAATGAGGTGAAGAAGGGGGGCAAGCTCGCCGAGTACCGACTCGTCGATCCCCCCGGCTACGAGCCCACCGACTCCGAGGAAGAAAAGAACAAGCGCTACCTCCTCAACGCTGCGGACTACGGTGCCGCACAGGCTCGGCGCAGAGCTATCGTCATCGGAGTTCGGCGCGATATCGAAAACGGCCGCACGATGGCATATCCTGTCAAGTCACACTTCCGTCGGCCGAAAAATGGATCCGCTCCAGTGAGTCGACCGATCGACGGTGTCGACGCGGGAATTTTGTACTGGGAGACCGTGGATGACATCTTCCGCGAGTCCTCCAAGCGTGCTCTCGGAGAACTTCCAGACACGAAGAAGTTCGTGCCCGAACTGACGACCGAGCTCCCCGGTATCTTCAACACTGAAGATCTTCACTTCGGCCGGAACCCGGAGACGCTCTCCCTGGCCAGATACGGCGCTATCCCTGCCGGCGGGAACCGCAAGCACCTCAGTGGCCGATGGTACACCCAGGATGAATTCGGCGAATTCAAGTACTTCAACACACAGAACCCTCCTGGCGTGAGGACTACCGTCGGATACCTCTCGACCGACAGCTGGGACAAGCACAACTCCGGAACCGGCGACGTCATGGGTAGGCTCCGCCTCGGCGAACCATCGGTGACCATCCGCACCGAGTTCTTCAAGCCCGAGAAGGGTCGCTACCTTCACCCGCAAGAGAATCGCCCCATTACGCACTTCGAGGCGGCTCGTATCCAAGGGTTCCCCCTGGACTTTCGCTGGTGTGGCACGAAGACAGAAATCGCCACCCAGATCGGGAATGCTGTACCGATTCCACTGGGGAAGGCCATCGCAGCGGCAATTCACGCTTACCTGCGCGACTGATTCGGGCAGCGCAGTGGGCCAGGTTACTCGCCCAAAGGTCATCTCGCGACACATCGGAGCTGGAGGTGAACGTCCTCCAGCTCCGGATTCCGATCGCCGCCGAGCTACGCCCGTGGGACCCGCTTCAGATCTTCATACCGTTCCAGAAACTCTCCGTGGCTCTTTTTGACCATGCCGAGAAGGTCCGAATACTGTCGGACATACACTTGGTTCGCTCGAAGCATCTCCATTTCCTCCGCCACCATCGGGTCATCGCTTATCGACCCACAGAAGAGATAGCCAATGACATGGCTCGGTCGATATGCGTCATCAGTGGATCGCCGCACGAGCCCACGGAGATACACAATGTACTCCCGGATCTGCTCCAACTCTTTGCGTCGTGCCACGGAATGAGGACGTTTGATCTCGACGACGACCAGCGTGTCCCCCTCTGCGACACAGAGGAAATCGATCCTCCTGTCCGACTCCGGCGCCTCGGCCTCCGGAAAGTGCTCGCGCAGTAGCTGACTGTATCGAATCTCGTCCGCGACCAGATGCCATCTCGGGTCGAGAGCCCAGGGGAACTCCTTGAAGAAATTATGGAGGTCCGGGACTTCGAGGGCGTTGTTCACGATCATTTTTTCAAGTTTCTCGATCGTGGCAATCCGGCCTCTGGTAACTTTTGCCATCTCCTTCGCTTCCACGATTTCCCATTCCCGGAACAGTGCGATCAACTGCGCCGGGTCCTTCAACTCGGCCTCGCCAACCTCCTCGGCTATCTCCCAGAAGGCATCGAACTCCAAAAAATCAATACACGATTTCAGAATATTTTGGGCCTCTTCGTCCTGTCCGACCAGGTTATTTCCGACCGCCGCTTGAATGAGCTTGTCGACAACACGGCGCGCCCTCTTGTGCTCGGATCCCTCGGTGGCCTTGACGAATTCTTGATAGACCGGGGCGTCCTCAAGTTGACGAAGGTTGTCGTAGCGTCGCTTCTGTGACCAGTCACGGGACACCCTATTGACCTGCCGTTTGCCCCACTCCAATAGAGCGGCGTTACTTTCGGCTTCCCAAACCAAGGAGTTACGCGCTGTTCCTACCGTATCCTCTTCTTCGTCAACAAAATCAGCAACGAGTTCACCAATGAGATAGGCGAGAGCATACTGCTGGCCGGTGTTGGCTTCGAACCAGAAAGGCTCCTGCACAAGCTTTCCGCGCGCCATGATCGAAATTCCGCGCTGTATACCGTCATCAACATTGCTTGAGTGAGGAAGCGTTCCAATCCATCCGGTGACCCGCCAGCCACTTCCTGGAGAGATTTCTTCATCATATTCCCAGAGGTAAGGATCACCACTCACATCGCGAGCAAGGAGCGACTTCATGTCGCGTTCTTCGGGTGAAATCGGGATCCCATTGATGACGACCTGAAAGTCATCGCTAATTATAGAGAACCTGCGCGCGATATGGCGCCTCAGGGACGGGACAGAAACGGATCGTGTGCGGAATTTCTCTATCCGGCGAAGCGTGATTCGAGTACCTGATTCCAGCCTTCCGGAAGGCTGGAGAGGATCGAACTGTGCGGCCCTCTTGTGCGCCGCGGCCTCAAGCTCGTCGTAGTCCATTATGAATCGAGAAATGGCGCCGTTGCTGGCGCTTTCAACTTCAATTTCCCTGGCTATCCCGAATCCGGAAAATTTTCCCAAGCCCTTGCGCCCCATGTATCTCCGAAACGGCGCCGTGGCACGCTCTCCCCTTCCTTCCACCTTTCGGCGATCCCGCCCTACAAGAAGATATCCATGCCTGATTTCTTCATCGCTCATTCCATCCCCGTTGTCCTGCGCGATGATGACGGACCTATCCGTCATCCTGGATTCGGGGATGTCTATCTCAACCTTGCTGGCGCCTGCATCCCAGGCGTTTGCTATGAGCTCCGATATGACTGGGGGAAGAGTTGAGTACATCTGCACGCCAAGGTGCTTGATCGTGGCCGGGTCGAACTCCATCTTGTATGGGCTGATCACCATGAATCACCTCACGCGTCGCAGACTTGAAGTGATCATCTTGTCGTAACTAGGCGATCCCTGCAGGGCTTTGCCCCCAACGCCCCGGCTTGCGGGCCCGGCTTGGTCAACGTCCAGCCCAGTACCTCGCCGCCCTACTCGCACGCTTTGCTCAGACATGATCTTCGACGTGCGGTGGGCGAAGCATGTCCTTGACGGTTCCCGCGCCCCGCCGCGTACCGCGGAGCGGGCAGAGGTGTGCGGAGACACGGATCCGCACGCAGGCGTTCGGCCGGCCCTGCTCGCGCGCACGCCGGACAAGCTCTCCTGCGTCAGATGCGGTCTCCTGATCCGGCGCAGCGCTCGGCTTCACGGGAAGCTCCCGTTACCGGCGAAGCAAACCGTTATTCCACGAGCACATCGTCTCGATCGCCCCTCACACAACTTGGGTAGCGCAGCGAGCAGTGGCTTGTCGCCCTGATGCAGAGCCATCCCTCCCAGGGCAGGGGGTACCGGATGGCCCTACCTGATGCACTTCTGCTCGCCACGCACGGCGACGCCGTAATTCTCAGCTGCTCAGCTCAGCGTCGTAGCGAGTTTGAGCACGGTCCAAGGCCTCGTCCACGTCGCAGCCGTGCGCTCGAAGCCAGTGAAGGAAATCCGCGATGGCCGTGATCACCGAATCCTCGGCCACGGCCATCCCCAGTCTGCTCACGCCGGGCCGGAGGGACGACTTCGCCGCAGCGTAGAACTCCAACAGCGCCTCGGCCCGCCGCACACCAGGGCCTTCCACATGGCCGTTCGGCGCCGTAAGACCCGTTTCCAGCTCACACCACGTGACCTTCCGGTCGAGACGGAGCTGCACGCCCCAGCGTGCGGCGACCGCGTCGACGAGGGCCATGCCTCGCCCTCCCTCCGAGTCAACGTTCGCGTCGAGGAGGGTGGGCAGGGCGCGCGTGTCAGGATCGTGGACCTCGATACGCAGATGCACCCCGTTCATGGAGACCGCGAGCATGGCCGGTGTTCCCGGGCCGACATGCGTGATGACGTTGGACGCCAACTCGCTCACACAAAGCTGGGCTTCGTCGGTGACCGAGTGCAAACCCCAGATGCCGAGGTGCAGCTGCATGACCCGACGCAGGGCGGCCACCTCCGCCGGCTCGGCTGTGAAGGCCAGGTCCCACGGTTTGCGCGTCATACACGCTTTCTGTCCCACGAAAACCCCTCTCGTCGCAGGTGACACCCCGGCAAGCCACTCATTGTCATGAGGCGTCACAATGAGTCGCGTTGTCATCAGAGTGCAGCCGGCGGATCCCTTCGTGCAATGTGCACGGCGAGATTCCCACTTCCGAGTGATTGGCAAGTGCATCCCTTGGCGCGAGACTGAACGCCCGCTATTCGAAACGGGGTTGATATGGCCGGATCACCTACAGCACGCCGTCGTCGCCTCTCGTACGAGCTGAAGAACCTCCGTGAACAGTCCACTCTCACCTGCGCCCAGGTCGGCGCGGCTCTGGACTGGAGCGGCTCCAAGGTCAACCGCATGGAGACGGGCAGCGGCCGGGTGCAGCCGTCGGACATCGACGCCCTCTGCCGGTTCTACGGCACCAGCGATGAGCTGCGCGAGTTCCTCAAGTCGCTCGCCCGGCAGGCCAAGATGCGGGGCTGGTGGCAGGTCCACGGCTCAGGTGTTCCGGAATGGTTCAACATCTACATCGGGCTCGAACAGGAGGCTTCCACCTTCCGCCAGTACCAGTGCGAGTTGGTGCCGGGCCTCATGCAGACCCACGCCTACACGTCCGAGCTCCACAAGACCGGCGCACACATGTCCGCCGAGGACATCGACAGGGCCGTACAAGTGCGCATGGAGCGTCAAGCCCTACTGAAGCAGCCCGACGCCCCCGACGCCTGGTTCATCGTGAACGAAGGCGCTCTGCGCAATGTGATCGGGGACCGGGCACTGATGCGCGAACAGATCGAACGCGTCCTGGACACCGCCCAGTTGGCCGCAGTGACCCTTCAGGTCCTCTCCTTCGACTCCGGCACCTATCCGGCCACGGGCTCCTTCACCATGCTGGGCTTTCCCGCGCAGGAGGATCCCGACATCGTCTATCGGGACGGCATCACCGATGCCGTCTACCTGGAGGGCGAGCATCATGTTCGTGAGTACACCCGAGCGTTCGACGGCCTGCGAGCCGCCGCCCTGAGCCCTCAGCGTTCGACCCATTTGATCGAATCAGTCTTGAAGGAATACGCAAGGTGAGCATGGCAGCGCCCAGTGAGAAGAGCCGTCCAACGTGGTTCACGTCGTCGTACAGCAACGGTGCGGGAGGGGAGTGCGTCGAGTGCGCGCTGATGGGTGACGGCGCGCTGGTTCGTGACTCGAAGAGTGTGAGAGGCCCTGAGATCGCTGTGCGAAGCAGGGCGTGGTTCTCGTTCATACGTGCCGTGAAGCATGACGTCGAGGGCTGACGGCTCCTGAGGAACTCCCCCTACCGCTTGCGCGCAATCTCAGGCCATCGCCCTCAAGGCGCAATCTGCCGCAATATTCGGGTGCTCCGGATCCCGCACGCTCATCCTGGACCTCCAACGACCGCAGACGGAGGGCGAGCATGACGCTCAGGTTAATCGGCACGACCAGCGACGACGGTGACTGCCCCACCCTGTACGACATCGCGGAAACGGACGAGATCCTTGTGCAGGGCGAGCGGGAGACCGACCCGGAGCACTTGGTCCAACTGCGAGACGTCAAGGAGTCGGAGACCTTCGTCCGTGTCCCGCGCAGTCTGCTGACACGCTACGCGCCCAGGAGCGACGCCCCCGAACTCCAGCCGTTCGCCTCCATCTCCGGGCTCTTCCGGGACTTCAAACACACCGCTTGGCGCCTGGAGACGCGCCGCGGATATGCCTCCGACCGCAACAGTCCCAAGTGGACCCGGTTTCTCGCGGGCGAGGACATCTCTCGCGACCCGGACAATGCCTGGCGGGAGAACGTCCGCGCACACACGGCTCAGGGCAAGAGGTTCGAGCGGGTGCGGCTCGTCGACGAACCCCCCACCCAAGGGCAGGAGTTCCTCCTGGCGAGCGCGCCCGGCAACGTCGCCGCGGGCGAGGACATCCGCAACCTGACCCGCGCCCAGGCCCAGGAACTGCGGCTGCCCGACCACGACTTCTGGCTCTTTGACTCGAAGATCCTCGCCCGATTTGCCTTCGACGACGCGGACACCACTCTGGGCGTGTACGTCACCGAGGACCCGGCCGAAGTCCTCGCCGCCTGCCAGGCCAGGGACGCCGCCTGGCACCATGCCATACGTACCGAGGAGTTCGCCGGGCGGGTACGTTCCACCATGTGAGCACGGATTACCAGACCGCCAGAGAAGCCCTCGGCGCGCGGCTGCGCGAGCTGCGCACCGAGGCCGGTCTGGAAGGCAGGGTTCTTGCCGCCAAGCTCGGTTGTCAGCCCTCCAAAGTCTCCCGGCTCCAGAACGGCAAGCAGACTCCGACCGCTACCGACCTGACCGCGTGGGCGCTGGCCTGTGGCCAGCCAGATGTCGAGGCCGAACTCCAAGGCCTGCGGGCCGGGCTGGAGATGAAGCAGCGGCATCGGTCTTGGCGACGCCAGTTGGCGGGCGGACACCGAGGCCGTCAGGAGATCGCCGTCCGGCAGTCCGAAGCCACGAAGGCGATCCGCGGGCTTGAGGTGTCACGCGTTCCGGGGCTGTTCCAGACGCCGGAGTACGCCCGCGTCATCTTCGACGCCAACGCAGAGTTCCGGGGGATCACACCGACCACCGAGGCCGCCGTCGAGGCCCGGATGCGCCGCCAAGAGGTGCTGTACGACCCGGAGAAGTCGTTCCGGTTCCTCGTGTGCGAGGCCGCGCTGTACCACCGCTCCTGTCCTGCGGACGTGATGGCCGAGCAACTGGACCGGCTGTACAACCTGGTGGGCCAGCGCCGAATCGAGCTCGGCATCCTGCCCTTCGGCGCGCAGCTACGGCGTACGGCCCCGCATGCCTTCTGGATCTACGACCGCCGGTTGGTCATCGTCGAGACGATCAGTGAAGAGTTGTGGCTCAACGGCGAGGACGACATCCAGCTGTACGAGCGGGCATGGGACTGGCTGGCGGAGTCCGCCGAGTACGGTGCGACCGCGCGCCGTCTGATCGGCCGGGCGAGGGCGTCTTTGGATCTCCCGTAGGCAACCGGCCGCAAGCGCCGTACCGGCATCCGCAATCCTGCGCAATCGCCACGCAGATGCGCAATTGCGCCGCCTAACGTCCTGGTCATGGCCATCAAGCCCGCCCGGTCCACCCGGCAGGCAGGACAGGACTGGCTCCTGGCCTGCGCTCGAAATCCCACTGCCGTGCGTCGCGCACGGGCCGCCGAGGAGTTCGCCCGAATTCCAAGCGGCGAGCACTGGCGCGTAGCCGAGGGGCCGTTGCTCCCTTCTCTCTGCGCCATGACAAACCTGGGCAGCCGACGACTCGGACCCGTTCTGGCGGACGTGGCGGCAGGACGGGCCTGGTGGCTACTGCCTGCGGACCTCTGTGACGAACTTGACGACGTGCCACAGCTGATCGTGCACCTACCCGGCTGGCTGCTCCTCAGCCCGCCCGTCCTGTACGCGATCGGCGACCGCGGCTGGCTAGAACGCCCGGACGGATCCGGCCGCCTCACCGACCCGACCGCTCTCAGCGGAGCGTTCGGCGCCGGTGGACGACTTCTCGCGGAGGCCCTCGCATGACATCCGCTGCAGCCTCCGTAGGTGCGACGTCCGACGAACCTGACCCCCCGCCGCTCGGCGAGCTTCTCGTGCGCTCAGCGGTCGGCCTCCGCGAAGGCGTCGCAGTGCAGGCCCTCGTCGAAGAGGAAGAACTCCTCTCCCGGGAGAACATCCGAACCGCGCTTGTGACGAAGCATGACGGTGTCATGACCTGCCGGTGGGAGGGCATTGCGGGGCGCCTCTACACTCTCGGGCTCGACGACGGCGAGCGCATGTTCCTCGGCCTGGTGCTGTCGATCGTGGGTGTACGGCAGAGCTCCCTCGCTGACGTGCGCTACCTCGACGAGCACCGTTTGAAGATCGTGCTTCAGGCGCTGATGCGACTGGCCGGCACTGACTGGATCGCGATCGGCATACGGCTGTGAGCCGTCGTCGGTCGTCGGATTGATCCCACCCTCGCTGCTTCCCGCTGCGCACGGCTTTCGCCTTGCTGCGTGGCGGTGCAAGTTCCCTGTCCCCGAGTACGCGACAGGCTGCCGCGTGCTCCGGGAGAGGGCTGCCCGAAGGTCCTCCGACTGTGAGGTGAACTCGTGTTCCACACCGTCCTGTTACTGGCCGCAGAGCCCCCCATCCAGCCCCCGCCCGGCAGCGGCACCAGCACGAAGGAGGTCACCCGATGACCCCCACCGCCGTCGCCACCGAGACCCGCACCGGCCGTTCTCTCGTCACCGACACGGAGTTCGAGACCCTCGCCGCGTTCTGTGCCGACGAGTACGGCCTGGAACGCTGCGTCGCCGACCAGGTCATCGACCAGGCCCTCGCCCTCGTCTTCGTCATGGGGACCAGCGGCGACGGCGCGAGCATGGCGCCCTCGCAGCAGGTCGATCCCGGCTGGCACACGCTCATCCTGCACACCGGCTGGTACGCCGACTGGTGCCGGCGCAGCTTCGGCTACTTCCTGCACCACCAACCCAACTCCACAGTCCGTACGCGCGGGCTGATGGTCGACGTCGTCGGCCGATTGCGCGCCGCGGGCTTCGACGTCGACGAACGGCTGTGGGGCACAGCCGCCGAATGCAACCCGCCCACCTGCTGCGGCGACGGCGACGGCTGCTGACATCCCCTCCCTCACCGTGCGGGTCGGCCGTCCCCACGGCCGACCCGCACCTCCAAGCGCCAGAACGGACTAACCCACTTGTCCCTTACCGAGCTGACCGCCACCAGTCGCGTCACCGTCTTCCCCCTCGACAACCTCACTGTCGCCTACACCACCCACTCCAGCGACGCACGCGGCCTCGGCGACATCGGACTCGTCACCGTCGTAGACGAACAGACCAACGGCGATGAGCTCTGGCGGCTCGCCCGCGACCTCGGCGGCCGACCCCAGGGCTCCGACCAAGCCCGATGGATCCTCACTCAGGCAAGCCGCGCCCGCGCGGTCGCCGCGTACACGAACCTGGCGGACGCCAAGTGGACGGCGCACATCCGTCGGCGCTTCGAACTCGACGCGCTCTTCGCAAACCACGAAGTCCTCATGACCGGCCGGATCACTCTGGAGAATCACTAAGCAACTAAGCGGAAACGCCACCTCGCCCACGCCCAGCTCGGCCAGCATGAGCCCGAACTCGCCGTGTCCACAGCCAACAAGATCCCCGCCCCAGCTCGGCACGGACGCACCGCCCGTCTGCTGAGCACCTTCGGACACCGGCTCCACGCCCTCGTCCCTGACGCCCCCGCCACTCGTGAGTGGTTCGAAACGGAGCTCCTGTGAGCCTTGAGTTGCGCCACCACACCGCCGTCGAGCCCGTGCGCCGGACGATCGTCGACATCCACGTCGAGGTCCGTCAGCGCGACCTGGGCCTCACGGGTCCCTTCTACTCCGCCGAACGCTTCGACGAGCGCCTGACAGGACACAGCTCGCTGCCCGGGTGGGAGACAGTCGTCGCGTACGACGGGACCGAGCCCGCCGGTTTCGCGTACGCCACCCCGTTGGGCCCCGGCACTCGCTGGTGGCGAGCCATGACGACCCCACTGCCCGACGGGTACACGGCGGAGACGGGCAAGCGCACGCTCGCGCTGAACGAGATCGTGGTCCGGCGCCCGTGGCGCGGGACCGGCCTCGCCCTCCGCATCCACGAGGAACTTCTGGCAGGCCGAGAAGAGGACCGGGTCACGCTGTTGGTCAATCCGAAGGCGGGAGACGGCAAGGTCCAAGCCGTCTACGAGCGCTGGGGCTACGAGAAGATCGGCGAGCAGCAGCCGTTCGCGGACTCCCCGGTCTTCGCCTCGATGATGCGCGATCCGCTGCACCAGGTCTGAGTTGACCCGTTCGGTCGGCACTGGTGCCTCTGAGCGACTCGGGTGAGGCCGATCAACAGACCGCTCAGGGTGCTTCGTCGTTACAGGGTCTCTATCGCCTTCAGCATCAGGGACCGTGCCTCGGCTCCGTGGACGGCCATGCTGCGCAGCCGCTCGAAAGCCTTGATGTACAGGCGCCGGGGCCACTGCCATGAACCGCCATGAACCCAATGTGCCTGCCGATGGCGCGGGTTGGTACGGCACGACAAGATATGCGGCCATGACGACCATTACGAGCGCGGAGACCGCGGTGGAGTACGCCCGCGAGAACGGGTGGAGCACGGAGACGGTGCTTACGACCTTCGGCCAGGTGACGGTGAAGATCGTGAAGTGTGTCAAGGGGCTGAAGACCGTGTCAGGCGTGTGGGCAACAGCTCCGGACTTGCAGCTCCCCTGGCACACCTACTGGTGCAAGGGCTTCTACAGTTCAGGCAGCGGATCGGACCGCATGATCGACGACATGACTTCCAAAGACCCAAAGGTAGCGGCCTTGGAGAACGTCCTCGCCGAGTTGGTATGACGCTCGGGTGGGCTGTGACGACGAGCAGGTCTGGAAGCCGACTTCCTCAAAGTGACCGCCGTCCAGTGTCGGCTCCCCCAGAGACCGACTCCGCCTGCCCTTCCTCGATCAGCGGCTGTGGCCCCAGTACCCCCAGCAGTTCCAGGCGTTCCGCGTCCTCCGTGCCCGGCTCTGCCGTGTAGATCATGATGCGGAGGTCGCTGCCGGCGACGGTGAGGACGTCGCAGTCGAGGGTGATGGGGCCTGTCTGGGGGTGGTCGATGGTCTTGCGGGAGGCCTGGTGGTGGCCTACGACGCCGGAGTCCCAGAGGTTGGCGAAGCGGCGGCTGTTCGTTCGTAGTTCCGTGATCAGGGTGCGCAGGCGCTGGTCCGCCGGGTAGCGGGTCTGGGCTGTGCGCAGGTCGGCGACCACCGCGGACTCCATCGCCTGGCGGGCCTGCGGGGTGTGGCGGACGCGGTCGTTCGAGCCCAGGAAGGCGCGCCAGGCGCCGTTGCGTTCGCGGCCGTGGCGTTCGCCCATGAGGGCTGTGTAGAGGGGGTTGGTGAGGAGGAGCGTCCATGCCGCGTCCGAGACCGCCACCGGGGTTCCCGTCAGGCGGTCCAGCATGCGGTGCACGCTCGGGGCGATGTACGCCGGCACCGTGCCCTGGCCGGGCGGTACGAGTCCGGCGGCGTGGAACAGGTGTTCGCGTTCGGTCGGGGACACGCGCAGCGCCCGTCCGAGGGCCTCGACGACCTGCTCCGAGGGGTTCGCGGCCCGGCCCTGTTCCAGGCGGGTCACGTAGTCGACCGAGATCCCGGCCAGCATCGCCAGTTCCTCACGGCGCAGTCCGGGGGCGCGCCGGTGGCCACCCGAGGGCAGTCCCGCCGCCGCCGGGGAGACCCGGTCCCGCCACCGTCGTACCGTGCGCCCGAAGTCCGTGCTCGCCATGTCACCACTGTGCACCGTCCGGCCCGGATCGTCCTGGTACTGGCAGTCCCAGGAAGACGGGGCTCCTGGCTGCTCGCCGCCATCCGCCGCAGCCTGGAGGCATGACCACAACGACCACCACCACAACGACCACCACAACGACGCTGATCACCGGGGCCAACAAGGGGCTCGGGTTCGAGACCGCCCGGCAGCTCGTCGCCGCGGGGCACATCGTCTACGTCGGCAGCCGTGACGCCGAGCGCGGGCGGCGGGCCGCCGAGCGGCTGGGCGCGCGGTGGGTCCGGCTGGACGTCACCGACGACGTCTCCGTCGAGGCCGCGGCGAAGACCATCGAGGCTGACGGCGGCCTGGACGTGCTGATCAACAACGCGGGCATCGAGAGCCGGGGCGCCGACAACGGCGTGATCGGTGCGGCGGAGGTGACCGCCGAGCACATGCGGGAGGTGTTCGAGACGAACGTCTTCGGCATGGTGCGCGTCACCCACGCGTTCCTGCCGCTGCTGCGGCGCTCGCCCGCGCCGGTCGTCGTCAACGTCGGCAGCGGTCTGGGCTCCCTGACGCGCGTCGCGGACAAGAGCAGCCCGGCGTACGGGTATCCGGGCGTCGCCTACCCGGCCTCGAAGACGACGGTCAACATGATCACCGTGCAATACGCGAAGGCGTTCCCGGGCATGAGGATCAACGCGGTCGAGCCCGGGTTCACCAGGACCGACCTCAACGGGAACACCGGCGTCCAGAGCGTCGAGGAGGGCGCCGAGATCATCATCCGTATGGCGCGGGTGGGCTCCGACGGGCCGACCGGCGGGTACTTCGACGCGGAGGGGCCGCTTCCCTGGTAGGCCCGGTCTCCATTTCTTCACCAAGGAAGGCCGAGACGAAGCGCCGGCGGCCCGTATCCCTCGGACGGGCCGACCGGCGCGTGGGCCCAGCCTGCCTGGTCGTCAGGGCAGGTGGGAGGGGTCCAGCGGGCCCCTGTCTCACCGCCGTTCCGCCGTGCATTCCGCCCTCGACCGCCGCGCATTCCGCCCTCGGTCCTGTCCCGCACCGCCCCGCACGCCCCGCACCGCACAGGTGGCCTGTCTACGATTTCGGCCAAGCGGCATCCGGCCAGGGGGAGTCATGAACAGACGCACCGAGCTCCGCTCCTTTCTCCGGTCCAGACGCGCCCGGCTGAGCCCGTCCGAGGTGGGCCTGCCGACGTTCGGAGGGGTTCGCCGGGTGCCGGGGCTACGGCGTGAGGAACTGGCACAGCTGGCCGGGGTCGGGGTCGACTACTACGTCCGGCTGGAGCAGGGACGGAATGACAAGGTCTCCGCAGCCGTACTCGACGCGGTCGCCCACGCGCTGCGTCTGGACGAGCTGGAGCGGGTCCATCTGCACAACCTCGCCCGCCCGGACCGCCCGGACCGCCCCGGCCGGAGACAGCCCCACCAACCCCCCGCCGACCAGGTCTCGCAGGGTTCGCAGTGGCTGCTGGACACCATGCCGGACACCGCGGCGTTCGTCATGGGGCGCCGGACGCAGGTGCTGGCGTGGAACCGCCCCGCCTCGAAGATCTTCCTCGATTTCGACCCCGTGCCGGAGCGCAATCTGGCCCTCCTGGTGTACCTGCAGCCCGCCATCCGGCAACTGGTGCTCGACTGGGCGGTCATGGCACGGCACGTCGTGGCCTGGCTGCGGCTGGAGGTGGGCCGCCATCCCGAGGACGAGGAGACGAACGCGTTCATCGCGGAACTGGCCGCGACGGACCCCGACTTCCTGCGGCTGTGGAACGAACAGGACGTCGTCGACCCCATGCACGGCAGCTACTCCCTCCAGCACCCGCTGCTCGGTGCGCTCACCACCACCTTCCGGACGCTGCTCCTTCCCGAGGACCCGGACCAGCTGCTGATCGTCTACGCCATCACGCCGGATCCCGACGGACCGGGGGAAGCGGACAGCGCGATCTGGAACACGCCACCGGATCACGGACCGGTCCTGCCGGGGTGCTGCCCCACCCACGACATCGCCGCTTTCATCGTGCAGGGCGGCGACCTGACCTGACGAGGGGTCCGGCGGCGTCCGCTCTCGACGCGCGCGACCGACGACGACCCTCCGTCTCCGTACGCTCGTCGGGCGGCTCGCCCGAGCCACCTGCTCGGGGGCCGTCTCCGAGGGGGTGGCAGGTGTGAGCCACGCCACGGGAACCCTTCCGGGGGCCCGGAGAGGTACAGGTGTGAGGTCCAACGATGACGACGACGGGCGTTTGCGGGGGCGGGTGCGGAGCGGGGAGCGTGAGGCGTTCTCCGAGCTGTACGAGCTGTACGCCACGGCCATCCACAACCATGCCCTTCGGCTGACCGGTGACTGGTCGACGGCCGAGGAGGTCATGTCGGAGACGTTTCTTGCCGCCTGGCGGGGTCGGGGGGCCGTGGAGGCCGAAGGGGGTTCGTTGCGGCCCTGGTTGTTCGGGATCGCCACCAACAAGGCACGTAACGCCGACCGGAGTGTGCGACGGCGGCTCGCCTTTCTCGCCCGGCGGTCCGAGGCCGAGACGATGGACGACTTCGCCGAGGACGTCGTCGGACGGGTGGACGACGCTCGGCGGCTCGCCGAAGTACGGCGGGTACTGGGGCGGTTGCGGCGGCACGAGCGGGAGGTCATCGCCCTGTGCGTGTGGGGCGGGCTCGACTACGCGCAGGCCGCCGAGGCTCTCGGGGTACCCGTGGGGACCGTGCGGTCACGGTTGTCCCGGGCCCGGGCGCGGCTTCGGGACATCGTCGAGCGGGAGACGCGAACCACCCGCACAGAACTCCGCACAACCCGTACGGAAACCTTCCCAACCCGTACGGAACGGCGCCCTCGTCGCGGAGAGGTAGAGAGTGAGACCGCGTTCGCGGTCCTGCCCATTCAGGAGGAAGCCCGATGAACTCCACTCCGGAGGAACTCGACGAACTCGGCGAACTGGAGCGGCTGTTGCCGGCCGGTCCCGTCGAGCGGGGGCTGCCGTCCGGGCGTCACTCCCACCACAAGGACGTTCTGATGCAGCTCATCGACCGCGACAGCGATCGCGACCGCGACCGCCACCGCGACCGCAACCGCAACCGCGACTCTCGTGACGAGACGAAGGGCGTCCGCTCGCTGCCCAGGCCCCGCCTGTTGTCCCGGCCCGCGCTCGTCGCCGGTGCCGTCGCCGTCGCGCTGGCGGCCGGGCTCACCGTCGGGATCGGCGCGGGGCAGCACGAGGGGGGTGGCACGGCGGCTCGGCCCGGTGCGAGCAGCACGGGCGGCAGCAACAGTCGCAGTGCCGCCGCCACGCTCGGCCGTATCGCCGCCGTGGCCATGCGGACCGACGTCGAAGCCGTCGGCGAGAACCAGTTCGTGTACGTGCGGAGCAGGACGGCCGGCAACGAAGGTGTCTTCGAGGGCCCCGTCAAGCTGGGGAAGCTGCATGAGCGGCAGGTGTGGTTCTCGCAGCGGGCGGGGTCCACGATCGACATCGGGCTGATCCGCGAGGACGGGCAGGACTGGCCGATCGAGGTGGGCGTGCCGGACGGGACCGATCCGAAGGACGCCGGGGTTCCCGCCGGAATCGACCGGCCCACGTACGCCTGGCTCGCCTCCCTGCCCACCGATCCCGAGGCGCTGCTGAAGCTGCTCTACAAGGAGACGCCGCAGGACGAGACCCGTAAAGACCGGGGCCAGGCCGTCTTCAACCAGATCGGTGACCTCATCAGGGAGCAGATCATGCCCTCCGCCACCGCCGCCGCCTTCTACCGGGCCGCCGCGCGGATTCCCGGCGTGACCGAGCTGCCCGACGCCGTGGACGCGGCGGGACGGGCCGGGATCGCCATCGCCCGTGAGGACGCGGCAGACGGAACCCGTACGGAGTGGATCTTCGACCGCACCTCCCTCGACTACCTCGGCGAACGCACCGTCTTCAGCCGGGACACCGAGCGGGCCGAGGCGGGGACGGTCCTGTTCACCAGCGCGGTGCTGGAGCGTGCCGTCGTCGACAAGAGCGGCCGGGCCCCCGGCGACCGCCGCCGGGCCGGACGGAGCTAGTCCGCGGCCGCGGCCGTTCCTGTCCCCGCGCGCCTCGCAGCCGCAGCCGCCGCCGCACGGACTCTCCTCGTGCGGCCGTGCTCGGCCAGGAAGGCGAGTGCGGGGGCGGGGACGCCCGCGGTCTCCGTGAGTCTGCGTTGCAGCCAGTCGGAGGCGGTGGCCAAGGCGGTCGGGGTGGCGGCCGGGTCCCAGGGGTGGGCGGGGGCGGTGACGGTGTGGACGAGCGTCCACTCCTGGAGGCGACGGGTGAGGAAGGGGTCGTTCCGCACGGCCTCGGCCAGGGGGTCCGCCCAGGCCTTCCAGGTGTCGTCGGCCGCACGGTGGAGCGTTGCCGCCCTTCGGTCCAGGTGCCGCAGCACCGCCGAGCGGGCCATCTGGCGGTCCGGGTCGGTGAGGATGCGGCGGATCAGGGGCGTCTCCTCGGCGGGCGGTACCCGGTCGAGGGCCCGCAGGTACTCGGCGAACCTCGCGTGCTCCGGGGGTTCGGGAGCCGTGCCCAGGAAGGTTGTCAGCGCCTTGTGCAGGGCGTCCGGGCGGTCCAGGTGGACGTCGTGGGAGGCGTCCGGGATCACCGTGACGTGGGTGTCGGTGGGGCGGCGGGTTCGCATCTCCCGTTGCTCCTCCGGCGGCATCGTTCCGTTCTCGCCCCGGACCACCAGGGTGGGGCAGGTCAGCCGCGACCACTGGTCCCAGTAGTCCTGCTCGGGCAGTTCCGCCACCGCCGCGACCATCGTGTCGCGGTCGACGCGGGCGTGACCGGTGCCGTCAGGGCGCCAGTCCAGGCCTCTCGCCCAGGCCTCGTGGCCGAGGAAGGCGGCGGCCTGCTCGAAGGTCGGGAACGGGGTCGGCCAGCCGTCCAGCCAGCTCCCTATCCGCTCGGGGAGTTCCGGGTCGCCGCCCGCCGGGCCCGCCTCCACCAGGATCAGGGAGCTGACGCGGGACGGATGGGCCGCCGCCGTCAGCAGGGCCGTCAGGCCGCCCAGGGACTGGCCCAGGAGGATCGCCGGGGGAAGGTCGAGCTCGTCCAGCAGCGCTACGACGTCCCGTACCGCCGCCGCTCTCGTCATGTCCACCGGGGCGCGGGTGCTCTCGCCGTGGCCTCGGGCGTCGTATCTCACCACGCGGTGTCCGTCGGCGAGGAGACGGGCGGTCAGGTCGTCCCATTCGCCCAGGTGGCCCGCGAGGCCGTGCAGGAGCAGGACCGGAGGCGGAGGCGGGGGCGGGGGCGGAGGCAGGGTGGCGCGGGCCGGGACGGTCGGCGTGGATGGGCTCTCGTCGCGGTAGGAGAGGTGGATTCCGTCGGGGGTGGTGAGGGTGCGGGGCGTCAACTCGGGGGTCCGTCCGTCCTGCGGTGGGGCACAAGTGCAGTGGGTGGGCTGGGGAGAGAGCCGGGTTTCGGCCGCCTCGGCTCTCTCCCGAGCCTCTCATTCACCCGTCATCCACTCAGCTGCCTACGGTCGTCCCTCGTGCCGCCCGTGATCTGGATGCGGCGTGGCTTGGCCTGTTCGGCCACCGGGATGCGGAGGCTCAGGACGCCTGCCTCGTAGGACGCGTCGATGCGGTCCGTGTCGAGGGTCTCGCCCAGGAAGAGCTGGCGGGTGAAGGTGCCGGTCGGGCGCTCGGCGACGATCAGTTCCGCTCCCTCGGGGGCGGGTGAACGGCGCTCGGCACGCACGTTGAGGACGTTGCGTTCGACGTCCAGTTCGATCGTCTCGGGGTCGATGCCGGGGAGGTCGAAGTGGACGAGGAAGTCGTCGCCCGAACGGTAGGCGTCCATCGCCATCGCGGCGGGGTGGCGCTCGGTTCCGGTACCCGGGCCGGCGCCGAACAACTGCTGGGCGAGTCGGTCGAACTCGCGGAACGGGTCGGTACGCATGAGCATCACGGGTCACTCCTCCAGGTGTCGTCGGTGCGATGCCCTACGACTTCTTATATAGCTCGAAGGAGGAAAGTTGACAACCCACGACTCAGGTTCGGGCTCGCCGAGCCTGCCCGTTAGCCTCGGAACGACGAACCAGGAGGCAGGCAGACATGGCGAAGATTCCCAGTGCGGCGATCGCCGCGGGCGGGCTGGTCGGCGGGTACGGCGTGGCCCGGTGGACGAAGAAGCGGCCGCTGGGCGGGGCCGTCCTCGCCGTCGCGGGGGCCGCGGCCGCGCAGCAGTGGCGGCGGCAGGCGGGCGGCAAGGCCGCGGGGGCGTTGACCGCGGCGTACGTGGCCGCCTTCGCGGGGTCGCATCCGCTGGCGAAGAAGGTCGGTGCCTGGCCGTCGGTGTTCGGCGTGGCGGGCGCGGTCGCGCTCGCGTCGTGGGCGGTGGCGGACCGGCGCGCCTGAGCCTCCGCCGGGCCGGCCTCAGGAGGAGTGCGGCGGGTATGGAGGAGTCGGACAGGGAGGGTACGGAGGGTACGGGGACGAGGGCGCCGCATACGGCGAAGGCACCCCATAGCCGGTCGGCTCCGGCTCACCCTCCGGACCCGGACCCCGCCCCAGCGCCGACGCGAACGTCAGCCCGTACCGGCGGTTCAGGCGTCGGATCTCCCACACCGAGAGGGCCGTCACCGACAAGGGGCCGCCCAGGAGGAACGGGTAGAGGACGAGGGGCGGGGCGTTGACGTCGGGGCCGTCGAGGCAGCTCAGGACGAACAGGGACCACACCAGGACCGGGGAGACCAGCGCGGGCAGCAACTCGTGGACGTCGCCGAGGCGGAAGCAGGAGTTGAACGAGTACCAGACGCAGCTCAGCACCGAGAAGGCCCCCATGGCCACGACGACGAGGCACATGGGGAGGACGAGGACGACGAACGGCAGGAACACCACCGCCGTGGCGAGGATGCCGTGGGAGCGGATCTCGCTCCACGGGATGACCTCCCCTTGCAGCAGCTTGGCGAGGAGCGTGCCGCCTCCGCCGGCCATGAGTGTGCCGAGCAGCAGGGCGCGCAGCGTCTCTCCCGGTGCCTTGAGGCGACCGAAGTAGACCCGGCGCAGTGGGGGACGGGCCGCGGTGATGAAGACCGTCACGGCGACCAGACCGGCCACGCAGAGGATTCCGAAGCCGGCCACCAGGTCCACGAGCTTGCCGAAGGCGAACTCCGCGCGGCCTTCGGCGAGCGGGTAGGACACCAGCATCCATCCCGTCGCCGCCAGCCCGGCCAGCGTGCGGCCGGACTGGAGCCGGTCGATGACACGGTCCCGGATCTGGCCTGGGCGCGGGTCCGCGGCCCCGGCGCCGATCTCCAGGAACTCGCGGGCAGTGCGGAGCATGCTGTTCGGATCCCTGCCGTCGCTGGTGACGAAGATGTTCGGCGGATCACCTTATACGATCTTTACCTTACGGAGTTCCCGCCCTCGACCGGAACGCCCGTCGATACCCCTGCGGGCTCGTCCCCACCATGCTCCGGAACCGCTCCCGAAACGCCGTCGGGGAGCCGAACCCCGCCTGGGTGGCGATCCGTTCCACCGGGTACGCCGTCGACTCCAGGAGGTACTGCGCGCGCCGCACCCGCGCCCGGTGCAGCCAGCGCAGGGGTGTCGTCCCGGTCTGTTCGCGGAAGCGGCGGTTGAGGGTGCGGGTGCTCATGCCGGCCCGCCCGGCGATCCGGTCCAGCGTCAGATCGCTGCCGCAGTTGTCCTCCAGCCAGGCCAGCAGGGGTTCGAGGGTCGCCCCGGCGGGCGCCGGTGACAGGTCCTGGACGATGAACTGGGCCTGGCCGCCCTCCCGTTCGAGCGGCATGACCGACATCCGGGCCGCCTGCGCGGCGATCGCCGACCCGTAGTCGTGGCGGATCATGTGCAGGCACATGTCCAGCGCCGCCGCCGCGCCCGCCGAGGTGAGGAACTGACCGTTGTCGACGTAGAGGACGTTCGGGTCGACCGTCACCTTCGGGTAGCGCTCGGCCAGGTCCCGCGCGGCGATCCAGTGTGTCGTCACGCGCAGCCCGTCCAGCAGGCCCGTCGCGGCGAACAGGAACGCCCCGACGCAGACCGACGCGATCCGCGTGCCGTTCGCCGCCGCGTCCCGCAGGGCCTCCGCGACGCCGTCCGGCAGCTCCTCGGGCGGGTTCGCCACCCCGGGCAGGATGATCGTGTCCGCCTCGGCCAGCGCGTCCAGCCCGTACGGCGCGCGCACGGTGAACGCGCCCGCGCTCACCTCCCCGGCGGTGGACGGCGAGCAGACCCGCACCCGGTACGCCGCCCGCCCGTCGGGCAGCCGCGCCCAGCCGAAGGCGTCGATCGGGGCGGACAGATCGAACGGGACGACCCCGTCCAGGACCAGTACGGCGACGGTGTGCATGGCGAGAGCGTAGGCATACGACGGATTCCCGCCGACCCCGGGTACACGACAGCGCTGCCCGACAGCCGGGCATGGTCGGGCCTGGCAGCCGGCAATGAGCGGCCCTGAGCCGGGCATGAGCAGCCCTGGCAGCCGGGCATGAGCAGCCCTGGCAGCCGGGCATGAGCAGCCCTGGCAGCGGGCATGGGCGGCCTTGGCAGCGGGCATGGGCGGTCCTGAGCCGGGCATGAGCGGCCCTGGCAGCGGGCATGGGCGGCCCTGAGCCGGGCATGGGCGGCCCTGAGCCGGGCATGAGCGGCCCTGGCAGCGGGCATGGGCGGTCCTGAGCCGGGCATGAGCGGCCCTGGCAGCCGGGCATGAGCAGCGCTGGCGAGAATCCGTCGCCCTCTGGCATTTCCGCCGCTTCCGCGAGATCCCCGCGGTGCCTAGCGTCGGTCCGTGACCAAGTTCCTCCTCGCCGTCCACGTCCTCGCCGCGATCATCGCGATCGGGCCCGTCACCGTCGCCGCCAGCATGTTCCCGCCCGCCGCGCGCCGCGCCCTGGCCGCGCCGGACGACGCGCGCGCGAGCGAGACCGTGCGGCTGCTGCACCGCATCTGCCAGGTGTACGCGGCCGTCGGCATCGCCGTCCCCGTCTTCGGGTTCGCCACGGCGGGCGCGATGGGAGTGATGGGCGACACCTGGCTCATCGTGTCGATGGTGCTGACCGTCCTGGCCGCGGGTGTGCTGCTGGTCCTCGTCCTGCCACGCCAGGAGGTCCTCGTCGAGGGGCAGGGCACACGGGAGACGACCGTCCAACTCGCCATGTTCTCCGGTGTGTTCAACCTGCTGTGGGCCGCGGTGACGGTCTTGATGATCGTGCGGCCGGGGTCGACGACCGGAGCGTAGGACGGGCGTACGCGGCCCAGTTTTCGTTATCGGCCCCACCCCCGTCCGTCTCCCGTGCATGCATCTGACTCGACCTCGACAGATCAGCGTCAGCCGCCGGAGCATGCTGAAGGCCGCGGGTGTGGCCGCCGGGGCAACCGCCATCGGTGTCACCGCAACCCCGTCGGCGACCGCGGCCGGCTACGCGCACCCCGGGCTTCTGCACACCGGCGCCGACCTGGCGCGCATGGCCGCCAAGGTGAAGGCCGGCGCCGCGCCCTACACGGCCGGGTACGCCAAGCTCACCGCCAACCGGCATGCGCAGAGCGGCTGGACGGCCAACCCTCAGGCGACCGTGTACCGGGGATCGGGCTCGCCCCAGAACTACACGACGCTCTACAACGACATCCACGCCGCCTACCAGAACGGCCTGCGCTTCCACGTCAGCGGGGAGAGCGCGTACGCCGACACGGCCGTCGCGATCCTCAACGCCTGGTCCGCGAAGCTCACTTCGCTGCAGGGCTCCGCCGACCGGTTCCTCGCGGCCGGGCTGTACGGCTACCAGTTCGCCAACGCCGCCGAACTCGTCCGCGACCACGCCGGCTTCGAGCTCGAACGCTTCCAGAAGATGCTGACCACCGTCTTCTCCCCGCTCAGCGAGAGCTTCCTGACGAACCACAACAACGCCGTGGTCACCAACTACTGGCCCAACTGGGACCTGGCGGCCATGGCCTGCGTCCTGGCCACCGGCATCTTCTGCGACGACAGCGCCAAGGTGGCGAGGGCCGTCGAGTACTTCAAGAGCGGCGCAGGGCTCGGCGCCGTCAAGAACGCGATCCCCGTCGTGCACGACGACGGCCTCGGCGAGTGGCTGGAGGCCGGCCGCGACCAGGGGCACGCGCTGCTCGGCGTCGGCCTCATGGGCACCTTCTGCGAGATGGCCTGGAACCAGGGCATCGACCTGTACGGCTACGACGACAGCCGCTTCCTCAAGGGCGCCCAGTACGTGGCCAAGTGGAGTCTCGGCGGCGACGTGGCCTACACCGCCAACACCCGCAAGAAGGGTGCGATCGGGGGCTGGTCGGGCAACGAGACCGCCTCCGACGCGGCCGGCGTCGATCCGACGATGACCCGGCCGATCTGGGCGATGATCGCCAACCACTACACCAAGCGCCGGGGACTGTCCGCCCCCTACCTCACCCGCGTCGCCGCCAAGGCCGCGCCCGAGGGCGGCGGCGGGGACTACGGCCCCAACAGCGGCGGCTACGACCAACTCGGCTTCGGCACCCTGGCGTTCACCCGGGACAGGTCGGCGACGACCGCCTCGGGCACCCCGGCGTCGGGCGGCGCCTCGGGCTCCCCGGCCTCGTCCGGGTCCGCCGCGGCAGCGGACCCCTCGACGGCGCCCTCCGCCTCGGCGACCCCGGCCAACGCGGCGTCCGCCGCCGGAGGACACGGCGACCTCGCCTCCACCGGCTCCACGGACATCGTCGCCTGGACGGCCACCACCGGCCTCACCGCCCTGGCCGGCGGCCTGCTGCTGCTGCGCCGCCGGGGCCGGATGCGGGGCGGGGCGGAGTAGCAGACGCCCCCACGAGGCGGGGAGGCGAGGAACCCGGGAAGCCCCAGGCCCCCAGGCCCCCAGGCCCCCAGGCCGCCAGGCCGCCAGGCCGGTGGGCCGCCAGGCCGGTGGGCCGCCAGGCCGGTGGGCCGCCAGGCCGGTGGGCCACCAGGCCGGTGGGCCGCCAGGCCGGTGGGCCACCAGGCCCCCAGGCCGCCAGGCCGCCAGGCCGGTGGGCCGCCAGGCCGGTGGGCCGCCAGGCCGGTGGGCCGCCAGGCCGGTGGGCCGCCAGGCCGGTGGGCCGCCAGGCCGGTGGGCCGCCAGGCCGGTGGGCCGCCAGGCCGGTGGGCCGCCAGGCCGGTGGGCCGGTGGGCCGGTGGGCCGCCAGGCCGGTGGGCCGGTGGGCCGGTGGGCCGGTGGGCCGGTGGGCCGGTGGGCCGGTGGGCCGGTGGGCCGGTGGGCCGGTGGGCCGGTGGGCCGAAGGCCCCCAGGCCCGAAGGCCGCCCGCCAGGCCCCCGGGCAACAGGGCACCGGCGCACGCGTCCGCCGCGTACAACGCGGCCGCGATGCCGGTGACCTGCCCGGATGTGATCGGCAGGCCGCTGCCCGGCTCCGACAGCCGGCCGGCGATGTTCCCGACGACCGTGACCTCCAGGCCGTCCAGGATCCACACGGTGCCCAATCCGATGACGATCGTCCAGTGCCGGCGCGACCACGGCAGGCGGTCGAGGCGGGCGGGGATGTTCGTGGTGACGGTACGGCCGGTAGCGGACTGCGCGGTGGTCGTGGGCTCCCTCCACAGTGAGCGAACCCCGGGCGGGTTCCCGCCACCAGCGGTGTCACGCCCCCAGCCCCCGCGCCACCGAGTAGATCACCAACCCGGCCAACGATCCCACCACCGTGCCGTTGATCCGGATGAACTGCAGGTCACGGCCGATGTGGGCCTCGATCTTGCGGGTCGTGTGCTCCGCGTCCCAGCCCGCGACAGTGTCGGTGATCAGGGAGGTGATCTCGCGCCGGTAGGTCGTCACGACGTGCACCGCCGCGCCCTCGACCCAGCTGTCGACCTTGTCCTGGACCTTGCGCTCGGTGGCCATCCGGGCGCCCAGGGACAGCAGCGAGGCCCGCACGCGCAGGCGCAGCTCACTGCGCTCGTCGTCCGCCGCCGCGACGATCATGGAGCGGACGGCGGTCCAGGCGGACGCGATCAGGTCCTGGACCTCGCCCCGGCCCAGCACCTCGCCCTTGAGCCGTTCCACCCGCGCCCGGGTGTCCGTGTCGGACTGAAGGTCGGAGGCGAAGTCGGTGAGGAAGCGGTCCAGGGCGCCACGGGCCGGATGGGAGGGCATGTCCCGCATCTCCGCGCAGAAGCGGAGCAGCTCCTTGTAGACCCGCTCGCCGACCTTCTTGTCGACGAACCGCGGGGTCCAGCCCGGCGCGCCGCCCTGCACCGCGTCCATCACCGAGTCGGCGTGCAGCACCAGCCAGTCGTGCGCCCGGGTCACCACCAGGTCGACGGCCCGCCGGTGGCCGCCGTCCGCGACGACCTTCTCCAGCAGCTTCCCGATGCCCGGCGCGATCTCCTGCGCGTCCGCCCGACGCGTGATCGCCTCCCCCACCACCGCCTGGACGTCCGAGTCGCGCAGCACGGTCAGCGCGCCCCGCAGCGCCGTCGCCAGCTCCGCCGTCACCCGGTCGGCGTGCTCCGGCTCGGCGAGCCAGGCGCCCAGCCGGGTGCCAATGCCGACCGAACGCAGCCGCTGCCGTACGACGTCCTCGGAGAGGAAGTTCTCTCCGACGAACTCGCCCAGCGAGACGCCCAGCTGGTCCTTCTTGTTCGGGATGATCGCCGTGTGCGGGATCGGCAGACCCAGCGGGTGCCGGAAGAGGGCCGTGACCGCGAACCAGTCGGCGAGCGCACCCACCATGCCCGCCTCCGCGGCCGCCGCCACATAGCCAGCCCAGGCGCCCGCGCCCTGGTGGGAGGCCCACTCGGCGAGGACGTACACCACGGCCACGAACAGCAGCAGTCCGGCCGCGGTGAGCTTCATCCGGCGCACCCCGCGCTGCCGCTCCTCGTCCGCGGGAGTGAAGGAGGTCATGGCGCGATAGGACGTGGTCCCGTCCGCTGCCGCCGCTTCGGTACGTTCCATTTGCTCCACCCGTTCGGTGATCCCGCGCACATTGTCCCTTCCTGACCGACTCCTGGAACGGAACAGGAGTTCCCGGCGTCTGTAAGGCGGGAGGTCAAGGGTGAGCTCCTGCCCTGTTCCGGAGCCTTCGACTCCCCCGCCCTAGGAGACACGCGCCCGCATGACCAGGCGTCACGGTTGTGTGCTGCTGTCCGCGATCACCGCCCTGATCGTGGCCCTGTCCGCCGCCATATACCTCGGAGCCGCCGCCGAGCACGGTCCCGGCCGGCGTACGGACGCCGCCCTCGCCGCACCCCCCGGCGCCCGCAACGCGGCCCCCGTCTCGACCGGCGTCTGGGTCGGCACCTGGTCCGCCGCCCCGGCCGGCGGGGAACCCGGCACCGAGACCGACGGCATGGCGGGCCGCACGGTCCGCAACGTCGTGCACACCAGCGTCGGCGGGACGAGTGCCCGCGTCACGCTGTCCAACCTCTACGGCACCGGCCCGCTCACCGTCACCCACGCCACCCTCGCCGTCGCCGCCGCCGACGACAGCGCCGCCGCGGACCCCGACACCCTGCGCCGGCTCACCTTCGGCGGCGCCACGACCGTCGTCGTCCCGGCCGGCGGAAGGGCCGTCAGCGACGCCGTCACCGTCGCCGTCCCGTCCGACTCCGACGTCCTGGTCAGCACCTACTCCCCCACCTCCGCCGGCCCGGTCACCTACCACCCGCGCGCCCGGCAGACCAGCTACGTCGCCGAGGGCGAGTCCACCGAGGACGTCACCGGCGCCGCGTTCACCGGGACGAGCGCGTACTGGCGCTACCTGACCGCGCTGGACGTGCTCAGCAACGAGGCCGACGGCACCGTCGTCGCACTCGGCGACTCCATCACCGACGGCGTCACCTCCACCACGGGCGCCAACCGCCGCTGGCCCGACGTCCTCGCCGACCGGCTGCGGACCGCCGCCGCCTCCTCCGCCGGCGACACCGCGCCCCGCTACGGCGTCGTCAACGCGGGCATCAGCGGCAACCAGGTCCTCGTCGACGACCCCCGGCGCGGCGCCAGCGGGCTGAACCGCTTCGAACGGGACGTCCTCGACCGTACGAACGTGAAGGTCGTCGTCATCGACCTCGGCATCAACGACATCCTGCGCAACAAGCGGGTCGCCGACCCGCAGGCGATCGTGGACGGCCTGCGCACCCTCGCCGACCGCGCCCACGCCCACGGCATCAGGGTCGTCGGCACCACCCTCACCCCGTTCCGCGGCCACCGCGGCTACACCGACGCCCGCGAGGACGTCCGCCGACGCGTCAACGCGGCGATCCGGGCGGGCGGGGTGTACGACGCGGTCGTCGACCTCGACCAGGCGCTGCGCGACCCCTACGACCCGCGCAGCCTGCGCGCCGAGTACGACTCGGGCGACCACCTGCACCCCAGCGACCGGGGCTACCGCAAGATGGCGCAGAGCGTCGACCTGACGAAGCTGGAGGGCTCGGCGCCGGCGGAACTGTAGGAGTCAGTGGTCGCCGTTGCGGCGCCTGTCCCGCTCCTCCCAGCGTTCCCGGTGCCGCTCGCGCCGCTCCTCGTGCCGCTCCCGGCGCTCCTCGTGGCGTTCGCGCATCAGGTCGCGGTGGCCCTCCAGCATCCTGAGGTGGGCGTCGTACGTGTCCGCGCGGTCCTCCTCCCGCAGCTCCCGCACGGAGGCGCCGCGGGCCGGCTTCCCCTGGCGGCGCTCTTCCTTCAGCCGGCGCCGCTCCTCCTTGGTCAGCTTGCGCTCGATACCGACCCCGCCCCAGAACGCGAACCCGGTGACGACCACCCGCGGCGCGCCCGGATCCCCCACCACGCCCGTCTCCCGCTGGTCGAAACCGCCCATCACGCCGATACCGCGGACGACGACCTCGACGCCCGGCGGCACGGTGATCTGCACCCCGCCCATGATCGCCACGCAGTTGATCTCGACCTCACCGGCGGCGAAGTCCGCCTCGCGCAGGTCGATCTCCCCGCCGCCCCAGAAGGCGACGCAGTTGAAGCGCCGGGGAACCGTCCAGCGGCCCTTGCGCTGGAAGCCCGACATCACGGCCACCGCCCAGGTCGACGAACCCTCGCCACCCACGATCCGTCCGGCCCAACTCCCGCCCGCCGACGGCTCCTTGCTCAGCGACACAACCGGCGGGGGCACGACTCCGGCAACCGGCAGGTCCCGGGTGATCGGCACCAACTCCCCGTACGTGCGCGCCTTGTACGTCAGCTCGAGCCGCTCCTCGAACTCAGCCATGTCGAGACGGCCCTCCGCGAGGGCGTCCCGCAGGACCTCGGCGACCCGCTCACGATCGGCGTCCGATGCGCGGAGGTCGGGGGGACCCGGGACAGCGTCGGGGGGACCCGGGACTGCGTCGTCGTCGGTCATGACAGCAGCCTACGAGGTCCCGGCCCCGGGCACTACGGTCTCCCGCTCGCCCTCCCGTTCCGCCTGCCGCTCCCCCTCCCTCTCCGCGTACATCTTCGCGATCACGGCCTCGATGTCCGGCTCGCGCACCGACAGGTCCACCAGCGGATACTCCGCCGCGATCCGCGCGACCAGCGGAGCCGCCGACTCCGACGCCGGGAACGCCAGCCACTGCCTCGGACCGTCCACCTTCACCACCCGCGCCGCCTCCCCCACCTCGACCGGCGGCAGCTCCCGCTCCAGGTCCACCACCAGCGTCCGCTCGCTCTCCCCCGCCTCGTGCAGCCCCGCCAGCGCACCGTCGTAGACCAGCCGGCCGTGGTCGATGACCATCACCCGCGAACACAGCTGCTCGATGTCCTGGAGATCGTGCGTGGTCAGCAGCACCGTCGTGCCACGCTCGGTGTTCAGCTCCCGCAGGAACTCCCGCACCCGCGACTTGGAGACCACGTCCAGACCGATCGTCGGCTCGTCGAGGTAGAGCACCTCGGGATCGTGCAGCAGCGCCGCCGCGATGTCACCGCGCATCCGCTGACCGAGCGACAGCTGCCGCACGGGCACGTCCAACAGGGCCGACAGATCGAGGAGTTCGACCAGCCGGTCGAGGTTCTCGCGGTAACGGCCGTCCGGGATGCGGTACATGCGGTGCATCAGCCGGTAGGAGTCGATGAGCGGCAGGTCCCACCACAGTGTCGTCCGCTGCCCGAACACCACCCCTATACGGTGCGCCAGACGCGTCCGCTCGCGCGACGGGTCGATCCCCGCGACCCGCAGCCGGCCGCCGCTCGGGGTCAGGATCCCCGTCAGCATCTTGATCGTCGTCGACTTCCCGGCACCGTTCGGCCCGATGTAACCGACCATCTCGCCGCGCGCCACGGTGAAGGAGATCGAGTCGACGGCCCGCACCTGGCGCACCTCACGCCTGAGGAACCCGGTCTTCCTGCGCACGTCGAAGACCTTCTCGACGCCGTCCAGCTCGATGAAGCGCTCGTCCGTCATACCCGCCATGCCCGTCATCGCCGTCATGCCCTAACTCCCCGTGCTCCGATACGTCCGCAGCCCCGCCCGCCACGCCAGTCCCGCGAGCACGCAGCACGCCGCCGCCACCAGCGGCGGAGCGAACGCCGCCCACTGCGGCAGCCCCAGTGGATACGGCCGCCCCAACACATAGGCGGCGGGCACCCAGTTGACGAAAGCCAGCGGGAAGACGAACGTCACCCCGCGCACCAGTTCCTTGCCGAACACGGTCGGCGGATACTGCAGCATCGTCTGACCGCCGTACGTGAACGCGGCCTGCGCCTCGGACGCGTCCTGCGCCACGAACTGGAACGCGGCGCCGGCCACGAACACCGCGCCGAAGATCACCCCGCCGCTCACCAGCATCACCGGCACCAACAGCACCTTGACCGGCGTCCAGGCGACGTCCATCGCGACCAGCGCGTAGCCCAGCACCAGCGCCCCCTGGGTGATCCGGGCCACCCGGCGCAACGCGAACCGGTCCGCGGCGACCTGGGCCAGCACCGGCGCCGGCCGCACCAGCAGCGTGTCGAGCGTGCCGTCCCGCACCCGCCGGCCCAGCCGGTCCACGGAGCCGATCGCCAGGTCCGCGATGCCGAACGCGGTGGCCGAAAGGCCGTAGAGGAACGCGATCTCCGGCAGCGTGTAGCCGCCGAGCGCGTCCACCTGCGAGAACATCAGCAAGATCGCGACAAAGTCCAGCCCGGTCACCAGCAGACCTCCGAGCGCCGTCATCACGAACGACAGCCGGTAGGCCAGCGTGGAACGGATCCACATGCCGGAAATCAGCCGGTAGGCCCGCAGACCCTCCAGCACCCGGCTGCCCTCACCCACCCTGGACCACCACCCGCCGGGTCGCCGCCCCCTGCACCAGCCGCCCCAGCGCCAGCAGCACCACCGCCCACGCCGCCTGGAACGCGAAGACCGGCAGCGGATCGGCCTCCCCCATCAGCAGGTCCGCGGGCATCTGCAGCAACGCCGCCCACGGCAGCGCCCGTACGACATCGCCGAGCGCCCCCGGGAACGCGTTCAGCGGCAGCGCCATCCCGCCGCAGAACATGCCCGTGACCATCAGCATCTGCAGCGCGCCCGTGCCGTCCAGCAGCCAGAACCCGCTCAGCGCCACCAGGAACCGGATCGCGAAACTGACCACCATCGCCAGCACGATCGCCACCAGCAGCCCCAGCCAGATCAGCGGATCGTCCGGCAGCGCCGTTGGGAACAGCAGCGTCCCCACGGCGAACGGGATCACCCCCCGCCCGATCAACTGGAACAGCGCCCGCCCCAAGTCATTGGCCAGCCACCACACTTGAAGGTCCGCCGGACGGTACAGGTCGATGGCGACCTCACCCGTGCGAATGCGTTCCATGAGGTCGGTCTCGAAACCACCGCCCTGGATCGCCAGCGTCGCGTACAGCGCCTGACCCAACCACACATAAGTGACCGCCTGCGCCTGGTCGTAGCCCCCGAGGTGCGGCCGCTCGCCCCACAACGCCAGGTATGTGTAGACGAGGATCAGGCCGAAAACGGTGTTGGTGAACACCCCTGCGGCCGTGGCCACCCGGTAGGTCGCGTACCTTCTGAAACCCCCCGCTGCGACGGCCGCGTACAAACGTGCCGATCCCAATGCAACCGTCCTCCTCACCCGCTTGTCACCCTTGGTGCCCCCTTCGACACCGAAGCGCAGGAGCCTAGTGTTCCGGCCCGGTCGCGTGCCACGCGTTTTCCGGGCACGACGTGTGACGGAACGCGCGCCGATTGCCGGGAACGGAACGGTCGGTGCGAGAGTCTTCAGCAGGGGGCGCTCAACGCGTACGAGGCGTAAGAGACGTAAGAGGCGTTAAAGGCGTACGGGAACGTACGACGCGAAACAGGAGTCCTGCAACACATGAGTGACGAGCCGCAGCCGCAGCAGCCGACCCAGGGCTCACCAGGAAGGCCCGAGGCGGGTGACGGAGGAAGTGGCCCGGAAGGCGAGGAGGGCAAGAAGGTGAAACGACCCAGGCGCACCGGCTGGCGCCGCCTCCTGCCGACCTGGCGGATGGTGCTCGGCACGTTCGTCCTCGGCGTCCTGGTGATCGCCGGCCTGTTCTTCCTCGGCTACTCGATGGTCAAGATCCCGCCCGCCAACGCGCTCGCCACCAAGCAGTCCAACGTCTACCTCTACGCCGACGGCACCGAGATCGCCCGCGACGGCACCGTCAACCGCGAGAACGTCGACCTCGCCCAGATCTCCAAGGACGCCCAGCACGCCGTCCTCGCCGCCGAGGACCGCGACTTCTACACCGAGACGGCCATCGACCCCAAGGCGATGCTCCGGGCCGGCTGGAACACCGCCACCGGCAAGGGCAAGCAGTCCGGCTCCACGATCACCCAGCAGTACGTGAAGAACTACTACCTCGCGCAGGAACAGACCGTCACCCGCAAGGTGAAGGAGTTCTTCATCTCGATCAAGCTCGACCGCGAGACGTCCAAGGACGACATCCTCGAGGGCTACCTCAACACCAGCTACTTCGGCCGCAACGCCTACGGCATGCAGGCCGCCGCCAAGGCCTACTACGGCGTCGACGCGATCAAGCTCACCCCCGCCCAGGGGGCCTACCTCGCCGCGCTGGTCAACGCGCCCAGCGAGTACGACATCATCGCCCACCCCGAGAACAAGGCCGCCGCCCAGGCCCGCTGGAACTACGTCCTCGACGGCATGGTCACCAAGGGCTGGCTCAGCCAGGCCGCACGCACCGGCATGAAGTTCCCCCCGCCCAAGGAGACCTCCGGCGCCGACACCGGCATGTCCGGTCAGCGCGGCTACCTCGTCAACGCGATCAAGGACTACCTGAAGAACAACAAGATCGTCACCTCCGACGAGCTGGAGGCCGGCGGCTACCGCATCACCACCACCCTGGACAAGTCCAAGCAGGACGCCTTCGTCGACGCCGTCAACGACAAGCTCATGGACAAGCTCGACCCGAAGGAACGCAAGGTCGACTCCTACGTCCGCGCGGGCGGCGCCGCCGTCGAACCCAAGACCGGCAAGGTCCTCGCCCTGTACGGCGGCATCGACTACATCAAGCAGTACACCAACAACGCCACCCGCCGGGACTTCCAGGTCGGCTCCACCTTCAAGCCGTTCGTCTTCACCTCGGCCGTCGAGAACGACTCCACCACCCAGGACGGCCGCCAGATCACCCCGAACACGATCTACGACGGCACCAACAAACGCCCCATCCAGGGCTGGTCCGGCGCCGCCTACGCCCCGGAGAACGAGGACTACGTCAGCTACGGCAACATCGACGTGCGCACCGCCACCGACAAGTCGGTCAACTCCGTGTACGCGCAGATGGCCGTCGACGTCGGCCCCTCCAAGGTCAAGCAGACCGCGATCGACCTCGGCCTGCCGACCGGCACCCCCGACCTCCAGCCCTACCCCTCCATCGCCCTCGGCACGGCCAACGCCAGCGTCCTGGACATGGCGGAGGCGTACGCCACCCTCGCCAACCACGGCAAGCACGGCACGTACACCCTGATCGACAAGGTCACCAAGGACGGCTCCGACGTCATGGAGCTGCCCGAACACAAGTCCTCCCAGGTCGTCAGCCGCGAGGCCGCCGACACCACGACCTCGGTGCTGCGCAGCGTCGTACAGAACGGCACCGCCACCGCCGCCCAGGCCGCCGACCGCCCCGCCGCCGGCAAGACCGGCACCGCCGAGGAGGACCAGGCCGCCTGGTTCGCCGGCTACACCCCCGACCTCGCCACCGTCGTCGCCGTCATGGGCCAGGACCCGGAGACCGCCCACCACAAGTCCCTCAAGGGCGTCATGGGCCTGCCCCGCATCAACGGCGGCGGCGCGCCCACCGAGATCTGGGCCCAGTTCACCAAGAACGCCCTGAAGGGCACCCCCGCCTCGGACTTCAACCTCCAGATCCAGGAGGGCGGCGAGGAGTCCGCCTACCCGTCCACCCCGCCCTCACAGGACGACCCGACCGACGACGAGACCGACGGCACGACCGACGACACCCAGGGTCAGACGCAGGGCCAGAGCCAGACCCCGGGCCAGACGAACGGCGCCACGACGAACGGCGGCACGACCGGAGGCACGACGGGCGGCACGACGACGGGCGGAACGCCCACCACCGACGGCGGCACGACGAGCGGGACCACGGACGGCGGCACGACCGACGGCGGCACGGGCACGACGAGCGGGGGAACGACCGACGCCGGCACGACCACCGACGGCGCGACCGGAGACACCGGCACCTCGACAGGCACGACAACCGGCCCCCAGCTCACAGCCCCCGGCGCGGGCTGACCCGGACCCCGCACCCCAGTGGCCAGCGAAAAGGGCCGGTGGTCACCGGCCCTTCAGCCACTGCACGCACCGGCCGGTGATCCAAGGCGCCGACCGGTGATCTACCTCTGATCTTGGCCAGTGCTCCACCCTTCAGGGCGGGGGCAGTTCGGGCACCGCGCCCGGCTTGCGGTGTCGCCTGCCGAGGTGCTGAAGACGGACGACCAGGCGCACGCCGCCCGCACGATGTGGAACTGTCTGCACACGTGGTGGCAGATGATGCCGAAGGAGAAGCGGACTCTCGCGCACGCCGACGCCGCGATCCGACAGGCCCGTCGGGACATCGACTTCCTGGCAGCCCTCCCCGCCCAGGCCGCGCAAGCGGTGCTCAAGACGTACTTCCAGGCGTGGAAGAACTGCTGGGACGGGCGGGCGGACGCACCGACCTTCAAGGGCCGGTTCCGTACGGTGATGTCCGTGGGACATCCCGCAGGGCCGGGACCTGAACATCACCCGCGTACACCGACGCTGGGGCACGGTCAACATTCCCAAGGTGGGCCGGGTCCGGTTCCGGTGGACCAAGGACCTGCCGGTGGGCAAGCGCGCGGGCGCGGAGAACCGGATCACCGGGGCCCGGCTGGTCAAAGACACGCTCGGATGGCACATCGCCTTCCGCGTCCAGACCCTTGAGATCAAGCCGGAACCCCACACCGGCCCCGAAGTCGGCATCGACCTGGGCGTCACCGTGCCCATCGCCCTCTCCGACGGCGAGACCTACGGGCACGGCGAGTGGCTGACCGGCAAGGAGAAGGCCAGGCTCCTGCACCTGGAGCAGCGTGCCGCGCAGCGTAAGCGGCACCACGGGCCCGGCGAGCGCACCAGCCGCCGGCTGCACCGCACCTATGACCAGATCGCAGGACTGCGCGCGAACGCCAAGCGCCGGGCCCTGGACTGGCAGCATCAGACGACCATCGCCATCGCCCGCACGTACGGCACGGTCGTGGTCGAAGCACTCACCATCACGAACATGGTCAAGTCCGCCAAGGGAACGGTCGAAGAACCAGGGAAGAACGTTGCCCGGAAATCCGGGCTGAACCGCTCCATCAGCGGGGAGGCATGGGGCCGCACAGTCACCATGCTGGCGTACAAGACCGCTCAGCTCGGCGGCACCTTGGTCAAGGTCCCGGCCCCCGGCACCTCCCGGCGCTGTTCGGCGTGTGGCTTCACCACGCCCGGCAGCCGGGAGTCCCAGGCCGTGTTCGTGTGCAAGAACCCGGACTGCGGCTGGTCGGGCAACGCCGACCACAACGCAGCCCGCAACGTCTTGCACCTGTACCGGATGGGCCTCGCGCTCATCCCGGCTGCCGGGAGGGCAGTCGTCAGGCGCGCGAAGCGCGTCAAGCCCGCTGCCGCAAGGTAAGCAGGAATCTCCCGGCTTCAACCGGGAGAGCACTTCAAAGGTACAGGCCGGTGGTGTCCTCGGACCCCTCGAACCGGTCCGCCGCCACCGCGTGCAGATCCCGTTCCCGCATCAGCACGTACGCGACGCCGCGCACCTCGACCTCCGCGCGGTCCTCCGGGTCGTACAGCACCCGGTCCCCCGGCTCCACGGTCCGTACGTTCTGCCCCACCGCGACGACCTCCGCCCAGGCCAGCCGGCGACCGACGGCCGCGGTGGCGGGAATCAGAATGCCGCCACCCGAACGCCGCTCGCCCTCGCCGGCCTCCTGCCGCACGAGCACACGGTCGTGCAGCATCCGGATGGGCAGCTTGTCGTCCTGGGAACTGTGGTCGTTTCTGTTGGCGCTCACACCACTGAACCTACCTGCCCGGAGCGGATCCGTGAGCGAGTGGGGTGTCCGGTCTCAGCCCTTGCGGCGCCGGGTGCCGAGGGCCAGCAGCCCCACCACCCCGACGACCACGAGCGCCACGGGCACGACCCGCTCCAGCCGAGGCGCGCCCTCTCCGTCCACGAACTGCGCCTTCACCTCGCTCACGACCCGGTTGACCTGGACGTAGGCCTTCCCGAGGGTGTGATCGACGTTGGCGACGACCTTGGCCTTGGCGTCCCCGACGATGGTCTTCGGATGCACCCGCACCCCGATCTCGTCCAGCGTCTCAGCCAGCACCTCTCGGCGGGCCCTGATGTCCGCCTCGATCTGCGCCGGGGTTCTGGTGTCCGACGTCTCCGCCACGGTAAGGCCTCCGAAGTCAGCTGTGTCTTGTTCCGCACAGTCTGTCAGCTCTGCCCGCCGCCGCACTGCCAGGACCCCCGGTTACGCTGGCCCGATGAGCGAGCGACTCCAGCCCGGGGACGTGGCCCCCGCCTTCACCCTCCCCGACGCCGACGGCAACCAGGTGTCCCTGTCGGACCACAAGGGCCGCAAGGTCATCGTCTACTTCTATCCGGCCGCGCTTACCCCCGGCTGCACGAAGCAGGCCTGCGACTTCACCGACAACCTGGAACTGCTGACCGGCGCCGGGTACGACGTCATCGGCATCTCCCCGGACAGCCCCGAGAAGCTGGGCAAGTTCCGCGACAAGGAGTCCCTGAAGGTCACCCTCCTGGCCGACCCCGACAAGACCGCCCTCGACGCGTACGGCGCCTTCGGCGAGAAGAAGAACTACGGCAAGACGTACATGGGCGTCATCCGCTCCACGATCGTGGTCGACGAGGAGGGCAAGGTGGAACGCGCCCTGTACAACGTCCGGGCGACGGGGCACGTGGCGAAGATCATCAAGGACCTGGGCGTCTGAGGGTCCACCTCTTCCGGTAAGCGGCCCGTGTCGGGGTGACCCCGACACGGGCCGCTTTACGTTTCGGGCGTGACTGTCCGATAAGCGGTTCGTTACTCCGTACGAGGCCACGAACGGGTGGTCGGAGACGGAGGGGTGCATGGGCGTGCGAAGCGCATCCGAACGATCGGACGCACACAGCGGGGAAAGGCTCACGCCGGAGGTCGCCGAGGCGCGCAACCGGGCTGATCTGATGCGGCGGCTCGGTCTCAAGCCGAGTGGCGGCCAACGGCGGGTACTGCAGGAGCACGTAACACGTCACGGACTTGATACGGGCCACTTCGTCAAACGCAGCCCATGGCGTAAGTACCCCGACGCCGCCATCGCGGAAGCTGCCGCCTCTTCGTCCTCTCTGCGGGAAGTCGCCCTGAAGCTGGGCGCCAGGGCTCAACTCCACCGTGCACTGACCGAGATCGGAGCGCCCTACGCATGTGAGACCTGCGGCAACAAGGGCGAGTGGCTGGGGAAGGCGATCACTTTGCAGATCGACCACGTCAACGGGGAGTGGCGCGACAACCGTCGCGAGAATCTGCGACACCTGTGCCCCAACTGCCATGCACCGACAGAGACGTGGTGCCGACAGAAAGAGAGAGCGCCGCTCGCCGGACAGCTGTGGATCCCCGTACACTTGCGGGTGCCCGTCATGCTCGACGACGGGCGGCTAGCGGCCTTGGCGGAACGGCAGACGCCTCGCGTTTAGGGCGCGATGGGAGCAATCCCGTGAGGGTTCGAATCCCTCAGGCCGCACTCACCTTCACTTGCAAGGTCCGGCTTGCGACTTCCGCAAGCCGGACCTTGCTGGTGGGCACTCCTCAGCCCAGCAGCTCCCGCACCACTGGCACCAACGCCCGGAACGCCTTCCCCCGGTGGCTGATCGCGTTCTTCTCCGCCGCCGCCAGTTCCGCGCATGTGCGCGTCTCGCCCTCCGGCTGGAGGATCGGGTCGTAGCCGAAGCCGTTCGTGCCCGTCGGGGTGTGACGGAGGATGCCCCGCAGCCGACCCTCGACCACCCGTTCCCTGCCGTCCGGCAGGGCCAGGGCCGCCGCGCACGCGAAATGCGCGCCCCTGTGCTCGTCCGCGATGTCGGACAGCTGGGCCAGGAGGAGTTCCAGGTTGGCCTTGTCGTCGCCGTGGGTGCCCGCCCAGCGGGCGGAGAAGATGCCGGGGGCGCCGTTGAGGACGTCTACGCAGAGGCCGGAGTCGTCGGCGATCGCCGGTAGGCCCGTGGCCTGGGCCAGGGCGTGGGCCTTCAGGAGGGCGTTCTCGGCGAAGGTGACGCCGGTTTCCTTGACGTCGGGGATCTCGGGGTAGGCGTCCGCGCCGACGAGGTCGTGGGGCAGGCCTGCGTCGGCGAGGATCGCCTTGAGTTCGGTGATCTTTCCGGCGTTGCGGGTGGCGAGGATCAGGCGGGTCATGCCCCCAGTATCCCGACTCGGCATCCCGACTCCCGCGGGCGTCCCTACGGCGTGCAGACCTTCGTCAGTTCGCCCGCCGCGTCGGTGACCGGGCTGAGGTCGGGGGTGTTGTCGCCGTTCTTGACGGCCGTGCGGACGTTGCTGACGGCCTTCTGGAGGTCGTCGACGGCCTTGTTGACGTCGGCGTTGTCCGTCTTGTCGCCTATCTTGTCGAGGTTGTTCTCGATGGAGGTCAGCGACTCCTCCGTCTGCGTCGGGTCGTTCGCGGCGTTCTCGACGGCCTGCTGGAGGTCGGTGACGCTGTCGGCGATGGAGTCGGCGGTCTGGACGCAGTCCAGGGCCTTGTTGACCGCGTCGCAGCCGGTCGCGGTCAGTCCCACCGTGAGGGCGACGGCGGCCGTGGCGGTGGCGATGACGGTACGGCGACGCCGGTGCGGGCGTGGGCTCGCGGCCGTGGACATAACTGTGTTCCTCCCCTTGTCAGGCCCAGGAGGCCCCCGTTGACGACGGTGCGGCACAGTGCGGTGCGGTGCGCCGTGTATGGGACAAGACGCGGGGGTGGGCGGGCCGGTTGCTCGCGCCCGCCACCCCTCTTGGTGTGCCCTTTACTTTTCCAGGACCGTATCAAGTGCCGTGCGCTGGAGGACAGTGAGTTCCGCGCAGCCGGAAACGGCGAGGTCGAGAAGGGAGTTGAGTTCCTCGCGGGCGAACGGCTCGGCCTCCGCGGTGCCTTGGACCTCGACGAAGCGGCCGTCGCCGGTGCAGACGACGTTCATGTCGGTCTCGGCGCGTACGTCTTCCTCGTAGCAGAGGTCGAGGAGCGGGACGCCGCCGACGATGCCGACCGAGACCGCGCTGACGGTGCCGGTGAGCGGCTGGCGTCCGGCCTTGATCAGCTTCTTTCCCTGGGCCCAGGTGATCGCGTCCGCCAGCGCGACGTACGCGCCGGTGATGGCGGCCGTGCGGGTGCCGCCGTCGGCCTGGAGGACATCGCAGTCGAGGACGATGGTGTTCTCGCCGAGTGCCTTGTAGTCGATCACCGCGCGCAGGGAGCGGCCGATGAGGCGGGAGATCTCGTGGGTGCGGCCGCCGATCTTGCCGCGGACGGACTCGCGGTCGCCGCGGGTGTTGGTGGCGCGGGGCAGCATGGAGTACTCCGCGGTGACCCAGCCCTCGCCGCTGCCCTTGCGCCAGCGGGGGACGCCTTCGGTGACGGAGGCGGTGCAGAAGACCTTCGTGTCGCCGAAGGAGACGAGGACGGAGCCCTCGGCGTGCTTGCTCCAGCCGCGTTCGATGGTGACGGGGCGGAGCTGTTCGGGGGTGCGGCCGTCGATTCGAGACATGGCGCTGAGCCTAGCCGCAGCGGCGGAAGGGGCTCCTCCCGCGGTGGGGAAGAGCCCCTCAAGAGTGAGCGCGAGGGCTCACATCATGTCTTCGATCTCCGCGGCGATGGGGTCGGCGTCGGTGCCGATGACGACCTGGATGGCGGTGCCCATCTTGACGACGCCGTGCGCGCCGGCGGCCTTCAGGGCGGCTTCGTCGACCTTGCCCGCGTCGACGACCTCGGTGCGCAGCCGCGTGATGCAGCCCTCGATCTCTTCGATGTTGTCGAGGCCGCCGAGTCCGGCGACGATCTTCTCAGCCTTGGTGGCCATGTTCCGTCTCCCTGAATTCCCTGATGCGCGCCGCAATTCCCTGGTGAACCGCTTTGTCGCAGTAACCCACAGTTGGCCCAACTTCGCGAGCGATTGTTTCGTGTGTGTCTGAGGATGACGTCACACAACCCAATCGTCCGTAGCTGGTCTACACCACCTGACAGGCGGTCGCCAAACGATGAGTGCCGAGAGCGCCGGGACCGAGGTCAGCCCCGCACGTCGACGGTGGCAGGGCGCCTTCCAGGGGCTGCAGAAGATGGGGCGCAGTCTGCAGCTGCCGATCGCGGTGCTGCCGGCCGCGGGCATCCTCAACCGGCTCGGCCAGCCTGATGTGTTCGGGGACGACGGGCTGGGGTGGACGGACGTCTCGAAGGTGATGGCCGGTGCGGGCGGCGCGCTGCTCAACTCCGAGTTGGGGCTGCCGATGCTGTTCTGCGTGGGTGTGGCCATCGGGATGGCGAAGAAGGCGGACGGTTCGACGGCGCTGGCGGCGGTGGCGGGGTTCCTCGTCTACTACAACGTGCTGCGCCAGTTCCCGAAGGACTGTCCCGCCGGGTCGAAGGCCGTTCCCAACATCGGCTGCCTGGCGTCGGTCGACCAGACGGTGGTGGCGTTCACGTTCCAGAATCCGGGGGTGTTCGGCGGGATCGTGATGGGGTTGTTGTCGGCGTTCTTCTGGCAGCGCTATCACCGTACGAAGCTGGTGGACTGGCTGGGGTTCTTCAACGGGCGGCGGCTCGTGCCGATCATCATGTCGTTCGTGGCGATCGTGTTCGCCGCGTTGTGTCTGTGGATCTGGCCGCCGATCGGTGACGGTCTGGAGAGTTTCAGCGACTGGCTCGACGGGCTGGACGCGTGGGGTGCGGGCATCTTCGGTGTCGCGAACCGCGCGCTGCTGGTCATCGGCCTGCATCAGTTCCTGAACGTGCCCATCTGGTTCCAGTTCGGCAGTTACACGAAGCCGGACGGGACGGTGGTGCACGGTGACATCAACATGTTCCTGGCGGGCGACCCGGACGCGGGTCAGTTCACGTCCGGCTTCTTCCCGATCATGATGTTCGCGCTGCCGGCGGCCGCGCTCGCCATCACACACTGCGCGCGGCCGGAGCGTCGTAAGGAGATCGGCGGTCTGATGCTGTCGGTGGCGCTGACGTCGTTCGTCACGGGCATCACCGAGCCGATCGAGTACTCGTTCCTGTTCGTCGCGCCGGCGCTGTACGCGGTGCACGCGGTGCTGACGGGGGTGTCGATGGCGGTGACGTGGGGGCTCGGCGTGCACGACGGCTTCAGTTTCTCGGCCGGGCTCATCGACTACGTCATCAACTGGAACCTGGCGACGAAGCCGTGGGCGATGATCCCGATCGGTCTGTGTTTCGCCGCCGTGTACTACGTGATCTTCCGTTTCGCGATCACGAAGTTCGATCTGAGGACGCCGGGTCGGGAGCCGGAGGAGGAGCGGGAGGACGTCACGAAGGCATAGCCCCATGCATGGCTCATCGGCGTAGTTCGACGTAGCCCAGGGTAGTCCCACGATCACGGGAACCGTGGGTTCCTTATGCCACCTTCATCGTGCTACAACATGGTCTACACCACTGAGTGGTGTAGACCACCACCCGATGGAGGAAGTCTATGAGCACCGCCACCGCGCCCACGGCGGCCCCCACCAAGAAGTGGGGATCCGGTCTGTTCCAAGGCCTGCAGAAGGTCGGCCGCAGCCTGCAGCTCCCGATCGCCGTGTTGCCGGCGGCGGGACTTCTGATGCGTCTCGGCCAGCCCGACGTCCAGGCGAAGCTGCACCTCCCGGCCGATGTCGCGAAGGTCTTCGCCGGGGCCGGTGGCGTCCTGTTCGACGGCTCGTTCGGACTGCCGCTGCTCTTCTGCATAGGCGTGGCCATCGGCTTCGCGAAGAAGGCCGACGGCTCGACCGCGCTCGCCGCTGTGGTCAGCTTCCTCACCTACTACGCGGTGATCCACCAGTTCCCGATCAAGGACGGGCACGAGGGCGCCACCTACACGTCGGTCGCCCCCTTCGGCGGCTTCTGGCAGAAGGGCCAGGAGGCCGCGACGGCCGCGACCTTCCAGAACCCGGGCGTGCTCGGCGGCATCATCATCGGCCTGCTGACCGCCGTGCTGTGGCAGCGCTACCACCGCAAGCAGCTCGTGGACTGGCTGGGCTTCTTCAACGGCCGTCGGCTGGTGCCGATCATCACGTCCGTCGTGGGCGCGGCCCTCGGTGTCCTGGTCGTCCTCGGCTGGCAGCCCATCGGTGACGTCATCACGAACTTCGGCGAGTGGATGACCGGGCTCGGTTCCTTCGGTGCGGCGCTCTTCGGTCTGATCAACCGCGCGCTGATCCCGATCGGCATGCACCAGTTCGTGAACTCCGTGGCCTGGTTCCAGATCGGCGACTTCACCAACTCCGCCGGCACCGTCTTCCACGGCGACCTGCCGCGCTTCTTCGCGGGCGACCCGCACGCGGGTATGTTCATGACCGGATTCTTCCCGATCATGATGTTCGGTCTGCCGGCCGCCGCTCTTGCCATCGCGCACTCGGCCCGCCCCGAGCGCCGCAAGGCCGTGATGGGCATGATGATGTCGCTGGCGCTGACCTCGTTCATCACCGGTGTCACCGAGCCGATCGAGTTCTCGTTCATGTTCATCGCCCCGGTTCTGTTCGCGATCCACGCGGTACTCACCGCACTGTCGATGGCCGTGACGTGGGCGCTGGGCATGCACATGGGCTTCGGCTTCTCGGCCGGTCTGACCGACGTGTTGATCAACTGGGGCATCTCCACCAAGCCCTGGCTGCTGATCCCGGTCGGCCTTGCCTTCGGCGCGATCTACTACTTCGTCTTCCGCTTCGCCATCACGAAGTTCAACCTCCCCACCCCGGGCCGTGAGCCCGAGGAGGAGGTCGAGGACCTCACCAAGGCGTAGGCGCCGGTCCGCAGCCGACAGCCGATACGCACACGAAAGCCCCCGGAGCCCTGAACCGCTCCGGGGGCCTTTCGTATGGCATGGCCTGGATCTGGACTGGATCTGACTAGATCTCGTACGTCACCCGCGGCGCCGCCAGTTCCACCGGACCGTCGAACACCGCGCGGGCGTCCGCCAGGTTGATCTGGGGGTCGGTCCACGGCGGGATGTGGGTCAGCACCAGCTTGCGCGCGCCCGCCCTGCTCGCCGTCTCGCCGGCCTCGCGGCCGTTGAGGTGCAGGTCGGGGATGTTCTCCTTGCCGTGGGTGAAGGCGGCCTCGCACAGGAACAGGTCGGTGTCGCGGGCGAGTTCCTCCAGCGCCGGGCTGATGCCGCTGTCGCCGGAGTAGGTCAGCGACCTGCCGCCGTGTTCGACGCGGATGCCGTAGGCCTCCACCGGGTGCGCCACGCGTTCCGTGTGCACGGTGAACGGGCCGATGTCGAAGGTGGACGGCTTGACCGTGTGGAAGTCGAAGACCTCGCTCATGGAGGAGGCCGACGGGGTGTCGGCGTAGGCCGTGGTCAGGCGGTGCTCCGTGCCCTCCGGGCCGTAGACCGGAATCGGGTCGCAACGCCCCCCGTCGTGCCGGTAGTAGCGCGCGACGAAGTACGCGCACATGTCGATGCAGTGGTCTGCGTGCAGATGACTCAGGAAGATCGCGTCGAGGTCGTAGAGACCGCAGTGGCGCTGCAATTCGCCCAGGGCGCCGTTGCCCATGTCGAGAAGCAGCCGGAAGCCGTCGGCCTCGACGAGGTAGCTCGAGCAGGCCGATTCCGCGGACGGGAACGACCCCGAGCAGCCGACGACGGTGAGCTTCATGAAACAGAAACCTCCGCTGGCAAGAAACCCAGAGGTACCGAGAAGTACCGGGAAGGATCCGGGGGACGGGTCGGGAACGAATGATCGTCAAATGGGGCGACAGAGGTCGTGCGGTCCGTCGAGCGTAAGGCGCAAAACCCCGGGTCGCTCCTCCGCCAGGGGCCGTTGTGGGCGAACTCACCTGTGGTGTCACCGGTTCGGCTGGACCCGCGGCATGTGAGGCGGACGAAGGGCGCGCGGTGGTGGTCGCGCGCCGGTAACGTCGTCGTATGGACACGTCCTGGTGGCTCGCGCTCGCGGCGGTGGTACTGCTGGCGCTGGTCGCCACGCTCGTGGACGGCTGGGGGCGGGGGCGCAGGCCGCAGGGGCGCAGGACTCGCCCGCCGGGCCGGTCGTCGGAGCGGGCGACGGGCCGGCCGTCTCGCGGTCACGGCCTCGCCGGGCATCCGCAGCCGGCGGAGATCTGGTGGGCCGACGTGCCGTTCGAGGACGGTCCGGGGGCGAAGGACCGGCCGTGTCTGGTGCTGATGGTGCGCGGTGACCGGGTGACCGTCGCGAAGATCACCAGCAGGTACCACGACGAGCGGGCCGGGGTGATCCCGCTGCCGCCGGGCGCCGTGGGCGACGCGCAGGGGCGGCCGAGTTTCCTGGAGACGGACGAGCTGCGCCAGGTCCCGGTGCGGGACTTCCGGCGCCGGGTGGGTGTGGTGGACCCGGTCCTGTGGGACCAGGTCCGTCACCTGGCTACCTGAGGCCGCGGCCGAAGCGGCAGCAGCAACCGCCGCGGTGAAGCCGCGGCCCTACGCCCAGAGCTGGCCTTGCAGGGTCTCGATCGCTTCCTCCGTCGTGGCCGCCGTGTAGACGCCCGTCGACAGGTACTTCCAGCCGCCGTCCGCCACGACGAACGCGATGTCGGCGCTCTCCCCCGCCTTGACGGCCTTCTTGCCGACGCCGATCGCGGCGTGCAGGGCCGCACCGGTGGAGACGCCCGCGAAGATGCCCTCCTGCTGGAGGAGTTCCCGGGTGCGGGTGACGGCGTCCGCCGAGCCGACCGAGAAGCGGGTGGTGAGGACGGAGGCGTCGTACAGCTCGGGCACGAACCCCTCGTCGAGGTTGCGCAGGCCGTACACCAGGTCGTCGTAGCGCGGTTCGGCGGCGACGATCTTCACGTCCGGCTTGTGCTCGCGCAGGTACCGGCCGACGCCCATGAGGGTGCCGGTCGTGCCGAGGCCGGCCACGAAGTGAGTGATCGAGGGGAGGTCGGCGAGGATCTCCGGGCCGGTCGTCGCGTAGTGGGCGCCGGCGTTGTCGGGGTTGCCGTACTGGTAGAGCATCACCCAGTCGGGGTGCTCGGCGGCGAGTTCCTTGGCGACGCGGACGGCGGTGTTGGAGCCGCCCGCCGCCGGGGAGGGGATGATCTCGGCGCCCCACATGCCGAGCAGGTCCCGGCGTTCCTGCGAGGTGTTCTCGGGCATCACGCAGACCATGCGGTAGCCCTTGAGCTTGGCCGCCATGGCGAGGGAGATGCCGGTGTTGCCGGAGGTCGGCTCCAGGATGGTGCAGCCGGGGGTGAGGCGGCCGTCCTTCTCCGCCTGTTCGACCATGTACAGGGCGGGGCGGTCCTTGACCGAGCCGGTGGGGTTGCGGTCCTCCAGCTTCGCCCAGATGCGGACGTCGGCGGACGGCGAGAGCCGCGGCAGGCGCACCAGAGGGGTGTTGCCCACCGCGGCCAGCGGGGAGTCGTAACGCATGGCCGGTCTGCCGGCCTAGGCCATGCCGCCGGCCACGGCCGGCAGGATCGTCACGGTGTCGCCGTCGGTCAGCTTGGTGTCGATGCCGTCGACGAAGCGGACGTCCTCGTCGTTCAGGTACACGTTGACGAAGCGGCGCAGCTTGCCGTCGTCCACGATGCGGGCGTGGATGCCCGCATGCCGGGTCTCGAGGTCGGTGAACAGGTCGGCGAGGGTCTCACCGCTGCCCTCCACCGCCTTCTGACCGTCGGTGTACTGGCGGAGGATGGTCGGGATGCGGACCTCGATGGCCATGGCTCAGGGCTCCTGTCGGGAGGAAGGTGCGATGCGGGCAGCGCGGGAGAACGTGCGTGTGAGAGCCGCGGCTCACGGCCGTGCGGCGGCAGGGACCTGCGTCAACAGATGGCGCTGGCGAGCCTGCACAGGTCGACGTGCAGCCGCGCCACGAGCAGTGCGCCCGGCGTCTTCTCGCTCACGTCGTTCAAAACCATGGGCTCATCGTATCGATTCCCGGTCCGCGCTCTGGAGTGTGATCCCACATGGTGGACGCAACCGGGCCGGGGAGTGAGACCGGCACTCCGATGCCCAGGTGACGGCCCGGACTACGGCCCAGGCGGAGGCTCCGGCGACGGCCCAGGCGGAGGCTCCGGCGACGGCCCAGGCGGAGGCTCCGGCGACGGCTCCGGCTACGGCTACGGCTACGGCTACGGCTACGGCTACGGCTACGGCTACGGCTACCGCTACCGCTACCGCTACCGCTACCGCTACGGCTACGGCTCAGGCGGAGGCCCTTCGGACCAGCCGGGTCGGGACGACCACGGAGGAGACGTCCGATGTCCCCTCCCGCGAACCGTCCGGTGCGCCGTCCCGCATGAGCAGCTGTGCCATCAGCCGGCCCATCCCCGTCACGTCCTGGTGGACGGTGGTCAGGGGCGGGTCGGTCGACTCGGCGATGGAGGCGAGGTCGTCGAAGCCGACGACGGCCACGTCGTCCGGGACCCGGCGGCCGCGCTCGCGCAGCGTCTGGAGGGCGCCCGACGCCATGAAGTCGGAGGCGACGAAGACGGCGTCCAGGTCGGGGCAGCGGTCCAGCAGCGCGGCCATGGCGTCGGCGCCGCCCTGCCGGGTGTAGTCGGCCTTCTCGACGAGATGGGCCGGGGCGTCGAGCAGGACGTCCCGGTAGCCGGCGAGGCGGTCGGCGGCGGAGTTCTCCTGGTCGTAGGGCCCGGCGATGGTGGCGATGCGTGTGCGTCCGAGCGAGACCAGATGCTGGACGGCCTGCCGGGCGCCGCCGCGGTTGTCGCCGTCGACGTAGGCGTGGCCGTGCACGGTGTCGCCGTCGCGCAGGAGGGGGCGGCCGCCGAAGACGGCGGGCAGGCCGAGGCGGTCGATCATCTCCGGCAGTCGGTCGCCGGGGCGCAGGGAGAACAGCAGTGCGCCGTCGACATGGCCGCCGCCCAGGTAGTCGGCCACGCGCGCGTAGTCGTCCGGTTCGTCGAGGAACAGCAGGACGGCCTGGGCGCCGTGCCGGGCGAGTTCGCGGCGGATGCCGCGCAGGAGGCAGTCGAAGAACGGGTCGAGGAAGAGCCGGTCGGTGGGCTGGGCTGCGACGACCGCGACCGCGCCGGTGCGGTGGGTGACGAGCTGGCGGGCGGCCTGGTTGGGGACGTATCCGAGGTCGGAGACGACCTGGCGGACCCGGTCGACGACCTCCGCCCGCACCCGGGCCTCCCCGTTGATCACCCGGGACACGGTCGACTTCGACACTCCCGACTGCCGGGCGACGTCCTCGAGCGTGGGGCGCCGAACCTTCGAGCGTTGCGTCAACACCATCTCCGTGGGGGCGAGTTGTGCGTGCACACCTTGCGGAAACGGTAACGCGGGTCGGCAGTCGAGGCAGGTCAGTATTCGAGGGACGGGTACCAGTCGCCCCGGCCGTTCGGCGTCAGGTCGAGGAGGTGCCAGACGGGGGCCAGGAGGTCGATGCCGCGCTCGCCGATGTCGTCGGCCATGCGGGGGTGGGCGCAGTAGCGGTGGCGGACGGTGCCGTCGGCGTCGCGGGTGAGCACGGAGACGGTGGAGTCCTGGGCGCCGTCCTCGTCCTCGCTGCCCAGGTCGTACTTGAACGTGCTCTCGCCGCAGCTCAGCAGGCGTAGCCGGTGCCAGCCCCGGTTGCGGGCGTGGCGGCGCAGGGCGGGCGGGTCGGCGGCGGCCGCGACGACGAGGTCGGCGTTGCGGGCGACGTGGTGGGCGACGCCGTTGAAGCCGTCGAGCCACAGGGTGCACATCGGGCACGGGTCGCTCTGCGCCTTGCCGTACATGAGGTGGTAGACGATCAGCGGGCGGTCGGGGGCGGTGAACAGCCCGCCGAGAGTGACCTCGCGGAGCGGGGTGTCGCCGGCGTCGAGGTCGGCGGGGCCCTCGACGAAGGTGTAGTCGTCGAGGGGCGGGCCCGGCGGGAGCGCCCGGCGCAGGGCCGCGACCTTCTCACGGTGGCGCATGAGGTCGATCTCGGCCAGGCGCAGCTCTTCGCGGGCGGCGAGGTGGTCCGCCGATTCCCCGGCCAGTCGGGTCTGCCGCACCATCGCGTCCTCCAGGGGTGGCTGTCCCCCCTCGGTACCCCGTCGAGTCCAGGTCGGGGTCAGACGACCGGCTTGCCGGAGAGTTCGACGCCGGCCTCGCGCAGTTCCTCCAGGGCTCTGTCGGTGGTCTCCTTGGCCACGCCCGCCGTGAGGTCCAGCAGGACCTGGGTGCGGAAGCCCTCGCGGGCCGCGTCCAGGGCGGTGGCGCGTACGCAGTGGTCGGTGGCGATGCCGACGACGTCCACCTCGTCGATCTGGCGGGCGCGCAGCCAGTCGCCCAGCTTGACGCCGTTCTCGTCGGTGCCCTCGAAGCCGCTGTAGGCGGCCGCGTAGGCGCCCTTGCTGAAGACGGCGTCGATGGCACCGGAGGCGACGGCCGGGGCGAAGTTGGGGTGGAAGCCGACGCCCTCGGTCCCGGCGACGCAGTGCGCGGGCCAGGAGTGGACGTAGTCGGGGTTGTCCGCGAAGTGGCCGCCGGGGGCGATGTGGTGGTCGCGGGTGGCCACCACGTGCCGGTATCCGGCGGGGGCCTGCCCGATCAGCTCGGTGATCGAGGCGGCCACGTCGGCGCCGCCGGACACCGCGAGGCTGCCCCCCTCGCAGAAGTCGTTCTGCACGTCTACGACGATCAAGGCGCGGCGCATGGGCGGTGTCCTTCGATGGGGGTCCCCCGGCTCTTTCGAGCCTGGGGAAGGGTGAAGTGATTGAGCCTAGAGACTTTGTCGGCGGTGCGGGAGTGGGCGTTGCCCGGCGTGCGCCGGGCACACGCCTCAGTTAGCCGAGTTACCCGGGCGGCCCTGTACATACTCCGTGGGAATGACGGGTTCGCCGCGGGACAGCTGGATCGCGGAGAGCGGGAGGCGGCCGCGGGCCGCCGCGTGGCGGTCGCGGACGACGTCCAGGGGCTCGCGGGCGACGACCTCACCGCCCTTGACCAGCTCGACGAGCAACTGGTGGTCGGCGAGTTCGGCGGGGACGGCGCCGGTGCCGACGACCTCGGCCTCCGCGACGCCGTACGCGTCGGGTCGGCGTGCCGCCCACTTGCGTCCGCCGACGGAGGTCTTGCCGCCGGTCGACTTCTTGGCCACCGGTACCAGCGGGGCCTTGGGGTCGGCGGACTCGGCGCGGGCGACCAGCTTGTAGACCATGGCGCAGGTCGGGTGCCCGGAGCCGGTCACCAGCTGGGTGCCGACGCCGTAGGCGTCCACGGGGGCTGCGGCCAGTGAGGCGATGGCGTACTCGTCGAGGTCGGAGGTGACGATGATGCGGGTGTCGGTCGCACCGAGCTCGTCGAGCTGCTGGCGCACCCGGTGGGCGACGAGGAGCAGGTCGCCGGAGTCGATGCGGACCGCGCCGAGCTCGGGGCCTGCCACCTCCACCGCCGTGCGGACGGCCTCGGCGACGTCGTACGTGTCCACCAGCAGGGTGGTGCCCCGGCCGAGGGAGTCGACCTGGGCCCGGAAGGCGTCCCGCTCGTGGTCGTGGAGCAGGGTGAAGGCGTGGGCGCTGGTGCCCACGGTGGGGATGCCGTAGCGGAAGCCGGCGGCGAGGTCGGAGGTGGTGGTGAAGCCGCCGACGTAGGCGGCGCGGGAGGCGGCGACCGCGGCCAGTTCGTGGGTGCGGCGGGCGCCCATCTCGATGAGGGGGCGCTCGCCCGCGGCGGAGGACATGCGGGAGGCGGCGGCCGCGATCGCGGAGTCGTGGTTGAGTATCGAGAGGATCACGGTCTCCAGGAGCACGCACTCGGCGAAGGAGCCCTCGACCCGTATGACGGGCGAGCCCGGGAAGTAGACCTCGCCCTCTGGGTAGCCCCAGATGTCACCCGAGAAGCGGTATCCGGCGAGCCAGTCCAGGGTCTCCTCGTCGACGATGCCGCGCTCGCGCAGGAAGCCGAGGACGCCGGCGTCGAAGCGGAAGTTCTCGACGGCGTCCAGGACCCGCCCGGTGCCCGCGACGACGCCGTAGCGCCTGCCGTCCGGCAGTCGCCGGGTGAAGACCTCGAACACGCTGCGCCGTTCGGCCGTGCCCGCTTTCAGGGCGGCCTGGAGCATCGTCAGCTCGTACTGGTCCGTGAACAGCGCTGTCGAGGGAACACCCACTCGTCGCCCACCACCACCCCTCTGAGGAAGCGCTTCGCGCCCTTCTTCTTCTGGCAGCCCAAAGTCCGCTACGTCCACCAAACTCTCCTAGTCATGACTGTCCGGGTGGCCCAGCGTCGGCCGGGGGTCCGGGGGTTGTCCCCCGGTGTGTGCAGCACGGCAACGCATGCTACTCCCTTTTCGTCGGTGTGACGATTTCCGGTATGCGTGGCAGCATGGGCCTTGTGACGTCACCCGCTCCCCTTGAGATCGAACGCACCGAGTCGGCGGAGGAGGTCTTCGCCGTACCCGAGCCGGACGTCCCGTGGGTCACGATCGTCCACAACGACCCGGTCAACCTCATGAGCTATGTGACGTACGTCTTCCAGACGTACTTCGGCTACTCCAAGGACAAGGCCACCAAGCTCATGCTCGACGTCCACCACAAGGGCCGGGCGGTCGTCTCCAGCGGCTCTCGCGAGGAGATGGAACGCGACGTGCAGGCCATGCACGGCTACGGCCTGTGGGCCACCCTCCAGCAGGACCGGAAGTAGCCTCCCCTCATATGCCTGGACAATTCGAACCGCTCCCCGGCGGCGGCGCGGCCGTCGCACTCGACGACGTCGAGATCTCCATCATCCGGTCGCTGGCCGTGCAGCTCCTGGAGCTCATCGGCCCCGGCCCCGCCGAGGACGCCCCCGACGATCCACTCGCGGAGCTCTTCGCCGAGGGGCCGAGCGAGCCTCCCGCCGACCCGGTGCTGCGCCGGCTCTTCCCGGACGCCTACACCGACCCCGAGGGCGCCCCGGGGCCGCAGCGGGCCGACGAGCAGAAGGCGTACTCCGCCGAGTTCCGCCGCTACACCGAGAACGACCTGCGGGCCGGCAAGCGCGAGAACGCCCTCGCGGTGGTCCGCTCGCTGGACGCGCTGGCCTCCGAGGCGGCCGGCGAGGGCGGGGCGGTGCTGAAGCTGACGCCGCAGGAGTCCCAGCAGTGGCTGCGCGCGCTGAACGATCTGCGGCTCGCGATCGGCTCCCGGCTGGAGATCGCCGACGAGGAGGACACCGATCTCCTCTACCGGCTGCCGGACGAGGACCCGCGCAAGCCGATGGTGATGGCGTACCTGTGGCTGGGCGGGCTCCAGGAGACCCTCGTGACGACTCTTATGCCGTAATCCTTTCCACCCCGGTCATCCCGACTTGTGATGATTTCGTGTTCGCTCAGCGGGCGCTCAAATCCGGATAACGATCACGTCACCCCCGCGGCCGGTTATGCCGTCCCGGGGTGCGTTTTGTCCGCTTCTTCCTGTGGTGTGCGCCACATGTCCCGCCGGTGATCAGTGTTGCGAGCGTGATAAATCTTCACGATCGCCCGGCGGACGCCACCCATGTCCCGCCGGGTGCGCCGTATGGCCGACGGACCGTCGGCCGGGCAGCTCCAGTACACGGGGGGATTCGGAGAAAGGCGCACCACACATGACCTCCGCTCAGGTCGACACGGAGAAGACCCCCGAAGAGGGGTACGAGCGCGGACTCGGCAGCCGTCAGGTCCAGATGATCGCGATCGGCGGCGCCATCGGCGTCGGCCTCTTCCTGGGAGCCGGCGCGAACATCGCCAAGGCCGGTCCCAGCCTCATCCTGATGTACGCCCTCGCGGGCGCGATCGTCTTCTTCATCATGCGAGCGCTCGGCGAGCTGCTCCTGTACCGCCCGGTCTCGGGCTCGTTCGCGGAGTACTCCCGCGAGTTCCTCGGCCCGTTCTTCGGCTACTTCACCGGCTGGACGTACTGGCTGATGTGGGTCGTCACCGGCATGGCCGAGCTGACGGCCGCCGCGATCTACGTCAACTACTGGTTCCCCGCCATCCCCCAGTGGGTGACGGCCCTGGTGTTCCTGGTGATCCTCTTCTCCGTCAACCTGATCTCCGTGAAGCTCTTCGGCGAGCTGGAGTTCTGGTTCTCGATGGTGAAGGTCACCGCGCTCGTCGGCATGATCGTGATCGGCCTGGGCGTGCTCACCTTCGGCTTCAGCAGCGCCGGTGACACGGCCGCCGTCTCCAACCTCTGGGAGTTCGACGGCTTCTTCCCCAAGGGCATCGGCTCGTCCCTGATGACGCTCCAGGGCGTGATGTTCGCGTACCTCGCGGTCGAGCTGGTCGGTGTCACGGCGGGCGAGTCGGAGAACCCCGAGAAGACGCTCCCCAAGGCCATCAACACGCTGCCCTGGCGCATCGCCCTGTTCTACGTCGGCGCGCTCACCGTCATCCTCTGCGTCGTGAAGTGGACCGAGTTCGCGCCGGGTGTCTCGCCGTTCGTCGAGGCGTTCGCGAAGATCGGCATCCCGGCGGGCGCCGGCATCGTCAACTTCGTCGTGCTGACCGCGGCCCTGTCCTCCTGCAACTCGGGCATGTACTCCACGGGCCGCATGCTGCGGAACCTGGCCGACAGCGGCGAGGCCCCGGCGGCGTTCCGGAAGCTGTCCTCGACGAAGACCCCGGCCTTCGGCATCACGGTCTCGGTCCTCTTCATGGGCATCGGCGTGGTCCTGAACTACGTCGTCCCCGAGAAGGCCTTCGGCTACGTCACCTCCGTCGCCACCGCGGCCGGCATCTGGACCTGGCTGATGATCCTGATCAGCCACGTCCTCTACCGCCGCGCGGTCGTCGCGGGCCGGCTGCCCGCGTCCAGCTTCCCGGCCCCCGGCGGCTCGGCGTTCAGCTGGGTGGCGATCGTGTTCCTGCTCTTCGTCACCGGCCTGATCGCGTACGACGCCGACTCCCGCGTCTGCCTGTACGTGATGGCGGGCTGGGCTGCCGCCCTCGGCATCGGCTGGGTGATCCTGAAGAACGTCAACCCGCAGGTCACCGACCGCCGCGAGCCGGAGCTCGAGAAGGTCGGCTGACCGACCGGCCGCCCCCGGGACGTCCGGCCGCAACCGCTCAGGACGTCCGCGATGTGGGCCGTTCCGTACCAGCCATCGGTACGGAACGGCCCACCCGTCGCCCGCCACCCTGCCTGACGCGCTTCGCGCGGCCCCTTTTCCTCTTTGCATATCCTGGCCAGCATGCTGACCATCACCCAGGCCCTCGTCGACCAGATCGTCGCGCACGCGCGCAAGGACCACCCGGACGAGGCGTGCGGCGTCGTCGCGGGCCCGGAGGGCTCGGACCGCCCCGAGCGCTTCATCCCGATGCTGAACGCGGCCATGTCCCCCACGTTCTACGAGTTCGACTCCGGTGACCTGCTCAAGCTCTACCGCGAGATGGACGACCGCGACGAGGAGCCGGTGGTCATCTACCACTCCCACACCGCGACCGAGGCCTACCCCTCCCGCACCGACATCTCCTACGCCAACGAGCCCGGCGCGCACTACGTCCTGGTCTCCACGGCGGACACCGACGCCCTCGGCGATTTCCAGTTCCGCTCGTTCCGCATCGTGGACGGCGTGATCACCGAGGAGGACGTCCGGGTGGTGGAGGCGTACTGAGGCGTGCAGGGGCTCGCCGACTTCACGGCGCCGTCCGGGCCGAGCCCGACGGGGGGGCGACGCCCCGGAACTTCGCGTTCGTCTCCACCGCCTACGGCGTCGGCCTGAAGGTGATCAAAGGTGATCAAGCGGGCCGGGCTGTCCGGCGGGCTGTCGATCCTGCCGGGCGTCGTGCTCTCGTTCGTGGTCGGGGCCGTCGCCGCCGCCTTCGGCTGCACGGACGCCGAATCGCCGGCGGCTGCCTGCTCGGCCCATCGCCGCCGCACGTGGGGCTGCGGGCGATCGTCGGCGGGTGAGACGGGCGGCGCCCGCGTCACCCGCCCGCCGGAGCAGGACGACGGTCGGGGGAGAACGACGGTCGGACGAGGACGACGGTCGGACCGCCTCCGGGGCCGGCCGGTCCTCACCGTGACGGATCGGGCTCTCCGCAGTCGAGGGACGGCGTCGGGTCCGGGGTGCCGGCGGCTGTGGGCAGCGACGGCACCCGACCCCGCCCCGGCACCCTGCCCCGCCTACGCCGCCGCCCCCCGCAGCAGCGCCCGGATGGGGCGCCACAGCTCAGGGACGGCCACGACGTCGCGGGGGACGCCGTTGTCGGGGGCCGTGCGCCATATGAGGCCGTCGGGGTGGTGGAGGACGGCCGTGACCTCGTCGGGGGTGGGCGGTGCGGCGTTGCCGCGGAGGTAGACGGCTCGCAGACCCAGGTTGCGGAGTCTGGTCAGGGCTCGGGCGCGGTTCTGGGCGTGGACGAGGACCCGGACGTCCGTGGAGGGGCCTGGGAGGCCCTCGCGGGCGGCGGGGCTGGGCAGGTTCAGCGCCACCACCACCATGCCGTTGGGCAGCTTGCAGAAGCCTCCTGCGGCCATGCGGTCACACCCCCGTGCGAGTCGGTATCGAGGTCGGCGTCGGCGCCGGCGTCCGTGTCGGTGTCAATAAGCGAAGCACAGGAGGCACCTAAACACGATCGGCGGCAACCCGCCAGGGGGTTGCCGCCGATACGCGTCTGACCTGCGAAAACATCGACTACTTCGTCGACGGGCCAATCTTCACCTTGATCGTCGAGCCGTTCAGGGGCTCACCGACGATCTTGATCGAGGTGTTGGTGTCAGTGATCTTGACGCCCGCGAGCGGGGTGGACGCGTCGTAGTACGTCGACTTGCCGTCGTCGAAGACCGGGACGCCCGGGTGAGACTTGATCTTGGTCGCGACGTCCGCCCTGTGGAGGGTGAGCGCGTCCGTCGGGTACCAGCTGAAGGGGGAGTCGAAGCTCTGGATGCGGCTGTTCATCACCGTGCCGTCGGACCACTTCAGGGGGGTCGGGTGGGAGTCGACCGGGAGGATGAGACCCTCGCCCGGGTGGACGCTGGTGTTGTCGTCCGCCTGGGAGGTGTCCCACTTCCAGATCAGCAGGCCGTTCTGGTACGGGTAGTGCTCGACCCAGTCCGGACGCGTCGTCGAGAAGCCGAAGTTGTACGGGCCGACCTTGAGGGTCTTGTCGTACGACACGTACTGGCGGTTCTCGGCGATGTAGTACTGCGCGTAGTCGTCCGTGATGGACGCACCGATGCGCGAGAAGCCGGTCGCCGCCCAAGCGGCGTCCGCCGCCTCCGCGTTGTCGGAGAAGAGCGTGGCGCCGTCCGCCGTCAGCGTGATCTCGTCGGCCGCGAAGCCCTTCTGGGCCACGCCGCCGTCGGTGGCGTAGCGGAAGCGCAGGCTGATCTGCTTGCCCGCGTAGGCGTCCAGCGGGAACGTCAGCTTCTGGTAGGCGGCGACCGTGCCGGTGAGGGCGGGCTTGCCGCTGCCGTCACGCGGGATGGCCGTGCCGTCGGCCAGAGTGCCGTCGATCGGCGTCCAGTTGGCGCCGTCGGTGGAGACCTCGGTGTACAGGTAGTCGTAGTCCTGCTCGATGTCCCACCAGCCGTCCAGGGACAGCGAGGCGGAGGTCTTGCCGGTCAGGTCGACCGTGCGGGTCAGGGTGTTCTTCAGGTCGTTGCCGCTGCCGCTCCACCACTGCGTGGCGCCCTCGGCCGGGGCGACCACCTCGGTGGTGACCTTCTTCTCCGGCAGTTGGACCACGAGGGCCTGGGCGTTCTTGGTGTTGTACTCCGCGACGCCGAGCGTGTGGGTGGACTTCACGCCCGCCTGGGCCACGTCGTAGTCCAGCCAGCCCAGCTGCAGCTTGTCCCAGGCGTTCATGTCGCCGGGGAGGTTGCCGATGGCCTCCTTGCCGGTGCCGAGCCAGGAACCGGAGGACATCAGGGTCCAGAAGCCGGTGGAGTTCTCGCCGCCGCCGGAGGTGTCGTACTCGTCGGGCAGGCCGAGGTCGTGGCCGTACTCGTGGGCGTAGACGCCGAGGCCGCCGTTCTCCGGCTGGATGGTGTAGTCGCCGACCCAGATGCCGGTGTCGCCGACCTGGGCGCCGCCGAGCTTGTTGGTGTCCGGGCCGGTGGAGCCGGCGTCGGTGCCGAAGGCGTACCAGCGGTGGGCCCAGATGGCGTCCTCGCCCTGCGCGCCGCCGCCCGCGGACTCGTCCTCGCCGGCGTGCACGATCTGGAAGTGGTCGATGTAGCCGTCGGGCTCGTTGAAGTCGCCGTCGCCGTCGTAGTCGTAGCGGTCCCACTGGTCGAACTCGGCCAGCTCCGCCTTGATCTCGGCGGCCGTGTCACCGGCGGCCTCGCGCTCGGCGACCCAGGCGTTGACGCCGTCCTGGACCGCGTACCAGGCGCCGGTGGAGGCCTTGTTGGAGCCGTAACGGGCCTCGTTGTAGGGGACCTTGACCCAGTCGGTCACCTCGCCCTCGACCGAGTAGCGGCCCGAGGACTGCTTCTCGTAGTACTTCTTCAGCGACTCGGTGTTCTTGCCGGTGCCGAAGTACAGGTCCTGGAAGTGCGCCTGGTTGTAGTCCGCCTGCCAGGCCGTGGAGTTGTCCTTGGCGCGGTCGGGCGCGGCTATCTGGTTGTGCAGCGGGCCGACGGTGCCGCCGTAGCGGGAGTCGACCTGGTCGCCGAACTCGACGAGGATCGTGAAGATCTTGTCGGTCTTCTCGCGGCCGAGCTCGACGTACTTGCTGTCGCCCTTGCGGCTCTTGAGCTGGACGACCTTCGAGCCGTCGCGGTCCTTCACCGACGCCTCGCCGGATATGACCTGCCGGAGGGCCTCCTCGCGCTGGGCCTCCTGCGTCTTGCTGAGCGGGCCGTCGAAGTCGTGCTCCTTGGCCTTGGCGGGCTGCGGGTCCCGCCGGTCCGCCGCCGGGGCCTTCGCCGAGCCGTTCTCGGCGGCCTGCGCCACGGCGAACGTCGCGAACGTCGCCGAGGCCGCCGCGAGGGCGACGACCGTCGCGGCCGTCCGGTACGTCCAGGATCTACTGGTCACTTGATGTCCTCCCACGCACGCGCCCGTTCGCGCGGAAAGGGGGGATCCCTGTCAAGGAAGGTCCGCGCGCTGTTATACGCGTGTAGTCAAGTGACGCCATTTGACTACTGGTTTACGAGAAAAGACAGACCTTGACTTGGACAGGTCAACTGCATTATTGGGAGCGGCTGTTCGCAATACGGACACGTGACGGCAACGTGACGACGCCCGTGATGAGGCCCGACGGGCGCGCGGGACAGTCCACTTGATGGACGCCATGACTCCGTGCGCCCCCTGTGCACCGGCACCGTGGGTTAGGTCACGCTTACTGTCCGGCCCACTCGGGCATGCAGGCGAATAGAGTCGAGACCGCCCCCGCTTCCGAGGACACGATTGCCATGCCTCGTCCGACTGTCGCACAGCTCACGTACGGTTCCTGCACCGTCATCTTCTCGACACTCGCCATGCTGCTGCTGTCACAGACGAGTTCGGGCCCCGGGATCGCCGTCATCGTCGTCGCCGCGGTCGCGCTCGGCGTGCTCGTCGCCATGACGGTGCCGACGCCGAAGCCGTCGCGGGCCCCCGTGGCCCGCTCCGCGGCGGGCAAGTCCGCGAGCCGGCCCGCACCCGTTCCCGTTCCCCGTCCTGTGCACGCGCCCGTGAACGCCCCCGTACCGGCCTCGGTCGCCTCGGCGCCCGAGCCCGTCCGCGAGCCCACAGCGCCCTGAAACGCAGCGGCACGACGGAGGGCCCGCGCCATGAGACGTGGGCCCTCCGTCGTGGGAGGACGTCAACCGGTGCTGACCACCACCGTCTTGGCCGCCTTGTCGTGCAGGCCCTGTTTGTAGGGCTTGTCGAAGAAGCTCCAGCCGCCGCAGACCGCCGTCCACAGACAGGCGCAGCAGAACGCGAACGGCACCCACAGCACCAGGGCGCGGATCAGTGACGTCTGCGCGGAGGGCGTGGAGCCGTTGTCGAGGTCGGCCACGCGCATGCCGAGCCACTTCTTGCCCAGCGTCTGGCCGGACCTGGAGGTCAGGATCGTGTCGTACGCGACGTACAGGATCGCGGCGACGATCTCCCGGCCGAAGGTCTTGCCGAACTCGATCTTGTCCGTGTTCGTCGTGTACTGCGCGACCCCGAAGGCCCACGACAGCAGCACCACCACGAGGAAGACGAGGATCATGTCGATGATCCGGGCCAGTGTGCGCTTGCCGCTGTCGGCGAGCGGAGGCATCCCGGCGAGCGGGTCCTCGGGGTAGCCACCGTAGGGGCCGCCGCCGTACGGGCCGCCGCCGTACGGTTCCTGCGGACCCCGGGGTCCCAGCGGGGTGTCGTACGGCGAACCGCCCTGCCCCTCACCGTACGGGGGCTGCCCCTCGCCGTACGGGGGCTGCGGAGGCTGTCGCGGGGGCCGCTTCTTGAACGGGTCGTCCTCCGGCGGCTCGCCGCCGCCGGAGCCGGGGGGCGGTTCGGTGGTCATGCCCCCGAGTCGACCCCGAACGCCTCGGCTCCGCATCCGGCGAGCGGCCGTCCGGGGTAGGGAACTGCGGGGGATCGGCTGAGCGCGAGTGCGTACCGGCGTGCGTGAGCGCTGACGCTCCCGGGCGGGGGCTGGGCGCTGCGGCCCTGACGAACGGCGTGATCGGTGTCGACATGAACGGGTACGGGTCAGCCGGCGACGAACGTGTGCGCCGCCTTGTCGTGCCAGCACTGCCGCCACGGCTTGTCGAACAGCCCCCAGACGACACCCACGACACCGACGGCGAGCAGACCGGGCACGCTGTAGACGAGCCAGCGGCGCAGGGCCGCCCCGAAGGACGGGGGTTCGCCGCCCTCGATGTCCCGCACGTCCAGACCGAACAGCTTCTTGCCCAGCGTGCGGCCCCACTTGGCGGTCGGCAGCGCCTCGTAGACGACCCCGAAGACCAGCAGGACGCCGAGCACGATCCCGAGGTACACCGACGTCGTGCCGTCCAGCAGCCACACGGTGACGGTCTCTCCGGTGAGCTTGGCCGCGTCGATCTTCTCGTTGACGTGGTCGAGAGCCTTCACGCCGAGCGGTACCGCGGCGGCGGAGGTGACGGCCGCGAGGACGAGCGTGTCGACGAGGCGGGCCGCCAGCCGCTTGCCGAGGCCCGCGGGACGGGCCTCGGCCTGACGCCGGGCGGCCGCCTGGAAGATGTCCTCGACCGGCGGCTTCCAGGGCACGACGGGCCCGTCCTCGGCGCCCGCGAGCCGGTGCACCTGCTGCGCCCAGGACGACTGCCCGCCACCGGGCCCGGCGGCCATGGGCGCGCCCCCGGACGCGGACGCCTGGGCCGCCCCCTGGCCGGCGGCCGCGGCGGGCTGAGGCTGGGACACACCGGGGGCACCGGGCTGCTGGGGCACCCTCTGGGCGGCCTGCTGGGGGCCGGAGAGAGCGGCGGGTGCCTGGGCGGCCGGGAACCCCGAGGGGCCCTGCGGGGCGGGGGCGGGGGGAGCTGCCGGTGCGGACGACTGGACGGGGCCCTGCGGGGCCGGAACGCCCGCCCCCTGGGCCGCCGCCCGATCGGCAGCCGCCTTGCCGGCCCCGAACCCGGGCTTGGCGGGGGCCTCGCCTGCCGCAGCGGTGCCCGCGGGGCTCGTCCCGGCGGAGCCCGGCGCACCGAAACCCGTACCGGGGGCCGCACCGCTGCCGACAGCGCCGACGGGCCCCTGCGCCCCGAAGCCGGCCGCGGCCGAACCCACCGGACCCGCCGAACCCGGCGCCCCGAAGCCAGGCGTCGCCGGAGCCGCTGTCGGGCCCTGGGCCGCTGCCGGAAAGGTGGGGGCGGGGGCGGGTGTGTTCCCGTGCGCGCCGGGCGCGCCGTCCTGGTGGCCCGTGCGCGGGGCCGGCGCCCGGAAGGTGACAGTGCCCTCGTCGGGGACGAGGCCCGCGGGGCCGGACGTACCGGACGGCGCCGTGCCGGCCGCCCCCGCTCCCCCGCCGCCCGCCGTCGGCCGGCGGAAGACGAACGTGCCCCCGGAGACCACGTCCCCGCTGCCGTCCTCCGGCTCGGCGGGCGGGATCGTCGCCGTGCCGTCCGTACTCGTGGACTGGCCCTCGGGCTGGGCCGGGGCGGGTGACGGGACCCTCGGGTCGGGGGCCTGCGGGCCGCCCCAGGAGACCCGGCGGTCCTGGTCGCCGCCGAAGCCTGACTGGTGGGCGCGGTCGGCGCCCCACGAGGAGGCCGGCTCGGAACGGCCGTCGTACGGGTCCGCCGGTGCCGGGTCCTCGTCGAAGAAGTGCGGGCCGGTCTCCTCGACGGAGGCCGCGGGCGCGCCGGACGGCGGCGTGAGCGGGCGGCCGTCGGACGGCGCCGGCCGGCTGGTGCCCGGTACCCAGGCGGCACCGTTCCAGTACCGGACGTATCCAGGGATGGACGGGTCCGGGTAATACCCTTCGCGGGGCCGGTCGTCGCCGGGTGCCGGGGTTGGGGCGCTCATGTCCGTCGTCCCGTATCTGCTCGGGGGTGGGATGGGAGCCTCCACATCTATCAGACCGGCGCAACCCCCACCGCCAGTCCTGTCGGACCCGCCCCTTTCCGGGCAACCTCGTGCACGCTCTTCACACGTTCGGAACCGCCCGCCGGGGCCGGAAGCCGGAGCCCGACGCCGCCCGGCGGGACCCGCCGGAACCCGCCGCGAAAAAAAGTTCTCCGAACTCGCGTAATGGTTCCGGCCCAACTCCCTCTCCACTCGTACGGGCCCACCGCGGCCCCGTACGAGGTCCGTACCGAGAGGAGAACCGACATGCATCACACCGTGGTGGAGCGCGAGCTGGAGCTCAAGCTCATCCTGTCGCCGGAGCGCGGCATCCCGGTCCCGGCCCGGCTCAGCTACCGCAGCGACGACCCGTTCGCCATCCACGTCGCCTTCCACATCAACTCCGAGCACCCGGTCCGCTGGACGTTCGCCCGCGAGCTGCTCGTGGAGGGCGTGTTCCGGCCGTGCGGGCACGGGGACGTGCGGGTGTGGCCGACGAAGGTGGCCGGGCGCAGCGTCGTGCTGATGGCGCTGAGCTCGCCGGGCGGCGACGCCCTCCTGGAGGCGCCCGCGGCCCAGGTCTCGTCCTGGCTGGAGCGGACGCTGCGGGTGGTGCCCCCGGGGACCGAGGGCGAGCAGCTCGGCATCGACGACGGTCTGGCCGAGCTGCTGGCCCCCACCCCCTCGGACGACCTGTGGCTGCGCGCCCCGTGGCCGTCGGACGAGTCCAAGGACGGGGAGTGAGCCGTCGGTCCCGGCCTCAGGAGGCTTCAGAACAGCTTGCCCGGGTTGAGGATGCCCAGCGGGTCGAAGGCCGTCTTGACCGCCCGCTGCATCTCCACACCCACCGGGCCGAGCTCGCGCGCGAGCCACTCCTTCTTCAGCACGCCCACGCCGTGCTCTCCGGTGATGGTGCCGCCGAGTTCCAGGCCGAGGCCCATGATCTCGTCGAAGGACTCGCGGGCGCGCCGGCACTCGTCGGGGTCCTGCGCGTCGAAGCAGACGGTGGGGTGGGTGTTGCCGTCGCCGGCGTGGGCGACGACGCCGATGGTCAGCCGGTGCTTGTCCGCGATGCGCTCGACGCCTTCGAGCATCTCGGCGAGCCTGGACCGGGGCACGCACACGTCGTCGATCATCGTCGTGCCCTTGACGGCCTCCAGCGCGACGAGCGACGACCGCCGGGCCTGGAGCAGGAGTTCGGACTCGGCGAAGTCGTCGGCCGGGACCACCTGCGTGGCGCCGGCCGCCTCGCACAGCGCGCCGACGGCGGCGAGGTCGGCGGCCGGGTCGGGGGTGTCGAAGGCGGCCAGGAGGAGGGCTTCGGTGGTGTCCGGCAGTCCCATGTGGGCGAGCTCGTTGACGGCCCGGACCGTCGTACGGTCCATCAGTTCGAGGAGGGACGGGACGTGCCCTCCCGCCATGATCCGGCACACCGCGTCGCAGGCGGCGGCCCCGGACGCGAACTCGGCCGCCAGCACCAGCTGCCGCGGCGGCTGCGGCCTCAGCGCCAGGATCGCCCGTACGACGATTCCCAGCGAGCCCTCGGAGCCGACGAACAGGCGCGTGAGGTCGTATCCGGCGACGCCCTTCGCCGTACGGCGGCCGGTGGACATCAGCCGGCCGTCGGCCAGGACGACGTCCAGGCCCAGGACGTACTCGGCCGTCACCCCGTACTTCACACAGCACAGGCCGCCCGAGGCGGTGCCGATGTTGCCGCCGATCGTGCACATCTCCCAGCTGGAGGGGTCGGGCGGGTAGTACAGGCCGTGTTCGCCGACCGCGCGGGAGAGGGTCGCGTTGACGACGCCCGGCTCGACGACGGCGATCCGGTCGACCGGGTTGATCTCGAGGATCCGGTCCATCTTCGTCAGGGAGAGGACGACGCAGCCCTCGGAGGCGTTGGCGCCGCCGGACAGGCCGGTGCGCGCGCCCTGCGGGACGACCGGGACGCGCAGCTCGCTCGCCGTGCGCATGACGTGCTGGACCTCCTCGACCGTACGCGGCAGCACGACCACGGCCGGGGCGCCGGCCGGGCAGAAGCTCGCCATGTCGTTGGCGTAGGAGAGCGTGACGTCCGGGTCGGTGAGGACGGCCTCGGCGGGCAGGCCGGTGAGCAGACGGTCGAGGAGGGCGCCCGCGACCACGGATTCGGCGTTGTGTCGTGCTTCCGAACGGCTCATGATCACAGGTTCGCACCCGGGGCCATCGGTGTGAACCCCGTCCGCCGGACGCTTCGGCTGACGTCATACGGTCGTCGTACTGACGCACAGTGAGCGCCATGGAGAAGGTCTCTTGGTTCCGTCGGCGGCGGCTGCTCGTCGGCTCGCTCGTGGGGTGTCTCATGCTGGGCGGCGGGGTGCTGATGGCTCTGCCGGGCGATGAGCCGGCGGTGCGGCAGGCGCCCGCGCCGGCGCCGGGGGCGCAGGCGGGCACGGCGATCCGTGCGGGGGTGCCGGCGGCGCTGTCCGACCTTGCGGTGCTGATCGACGAGCGCGAGAGCCGGGTGCGGGCGCATCCGAAGGACGCGCGGTCCTGGGCGGTGCTCGGCACGGCCTACGTCGAGCAGGGCCGGCGCACGGCCGCCACCGCCCTCCTCTACCCCAGGGCCGAGCAGGCGCTGCGGACCTCGCTGAAGGTGCGCCCCCGGGGCAACGCCGAGGCCCTCGACGGTCTGGCCGCGCTGTCCAACGCGCGCCGCGACTTCCCCGCGGCCCTGGCCTGGGGCGAGGCCGCGCGCAAGCTGGCGCCGACGCGCTGGACGACGTATCCGCAGCTCATCGACGCGTACACCGGGCTCGGCGACTACAAGAAGGCCCGCCAGGCACTCGACCGGCTGATGGCACTGCACTCCGGTCCCGCCGTGCGGGCGCGGGCGGCGGGCGTCTACTGGGACTGGGGCCGGCGCGAGGACGCGCAGGCCGCGCTGGCCGACGCGGCGGCCGGTGCCTCGGCCCCCGCCGAACAGGCGGCCTGGCTGGAGCGGGCGGGGCAGCTCTCCTTCGAGCGCGGCGAGCGGGAGGACGCGCTGCGCCACTTCCAGGAGGCGGTGCGGCTCGACCCCGACCAGCGGGCCGCGCAGGCCGGGCAGGGGCGGGCGCTGGCGGCCCTGGGGCGGACGTCGGAGGCGCTGAGCGCGTACCGGGTGGCGCTCGAGCGGCAGCCGCTGCCGGGTTACGCGCTGGAGCTGGGCGAGCTGTACGAGTCGCTGGGGCTCACGCAGGCGGCGGGCGTGCAGTACAACCTGCTGCGGGCGCGGGTCCGGCAGGAGGCGGCGGGCGGGGTCGACGGGGAGCTGGTGCTGGGCCGGTTCGAGGCGGACCACGGCGATCCGGCGTCGGCGGTACTGCGGCTGCGGGCCGAGTGGCGGCGGCAGCCGGGGATCGCGGTGGCGGACGCGCTGGGCTGGGCGCTGCACCGGGCCGGCGAGGACAGGGAGGCGTTGAGGTTCGCCATGATCGCCACCGACCGGGTGCACGGGGGCGCGGTGCGCAGCGCGCCGTACGTCTACCACCGGGCCATGATCGAGCGGAAGCTGGGGCAGGCCGGGCCGGCCCGTCGGCACCTTCAGGAGGCGTTGCAGATCAACCCGTACTTCTCACCGCTGCTCGCTCCGGTGGCCCGGGCCGCGCTGGCGCGACTGGGCGCCGAGCCGGCCCCGGCGGAACTGCCCCGGTAACCCCTCCGTGCGTTGCCCCTACAGGTTGCCCCGCTTGGCCTGCTCGCGCTCGATCGCCTCGAACAGGGCCTTGAAGTTGCCCTTGCCGAAGCCCATGGAGCCATGGCGTTCGATGATCTCGAAGAAGACGGTCGGCTTGTCCTGGACCGGCTTGGTGAAGATCTGGAGCAGGTAGCCGTCCTCGTCGCGGTCGGCGAGGATCTTCAGCTCGCGCAGGGTCTCGACGGGGACGCGGGTGTCGCCGACCCACTCGCCGAGGGTGTCGTAGTAGGAGTCCGGGGTGTCGAGGAACTGGACGCCGGCCGCGCGCATCGTCCGCACCGTCTGCACGATGTCGCCCGTGTTGAGCGCGATGTGCTGGACGCCCGCGCCGCCGTAGAACTCCAGGTACTCGTCGATCTGGGACTTCTTCTTCGCGATGGCGGGCTCGTTGATCGGGAACTTGACCTTGAGCGTGCCGTCGGCCACGACCTTCGACATCAGGGCGCTGTACTCGGTGGCGATGTCGTCGCCCACGAACTCCTTCATGTTCGTGAAGCCCATGACCTTGTTGTAGAAGCCGACCCACTCGTTCATCCGGCCGAGCTCGACGTTGCCGACGCAGTGGTCGATGGCCTGGAAGGTGCGGTGGGCGGGCGGTTCGACGATCGGTGCGGCGGCGACGAAGCCGGGCAGGTACGGGCCGTCGTAGCCGGAGCGGTCGACGAGAGTGTGGCGGGTCTCGCCGTAGGTGGCGATCGCGGCGAGGACGACCGTGCCGTGCTCGTCCTTCAGCTCGTACGGCTCGGCGATCGGGCGGGCGCCGTGCTCGACGGCGTAGGCGTACGCGGCGCGGGCGTCCGGGACCTCGATGGCGAGGTCGACGACGCCGTCGCCGTGCTCGGCCACATGCCGGTCGAGGAAGTGGCCCCAGGTGGTGGCGGGCTTGACGACGGAGGTCAGGACGAAGCGGGCCGAGCCGTTGGTGAGCACGTACGAGGCGGTCTCGCGGCTGCCGGTCTCCGGTCCGGAGTAGGCGACCAGTGTCATGCCGAAGGCGGTGGAGTAATAGTGCGCCGCCTGCTTGGCGTTGCCCACGGCGAAGACGACCGCGTCCATTCCCTTGACCGGGAAGGGATCGGCCTGCCGCGCGGTGTCGGGAGTGTGGTGTGTGGTCTGCGTCATAACGGAAGCCTCGCGCCGGTCGGCAAGGTGCGCAATAGTTCGCTTCATCGCTGGGCAATGTGTTCAGGCGAGCGCCGATATCGGCGGGCTTTCTGTACAGGGTGACCACCTCGGAGGCGGGCGGGCATGGCGATCGATCATCTGGACGGCCGGATCATCGTGCTGCTGGCCCGGGAGCCGCGCCTTGGGGTGCTGGAGATGTCCCGGCGGCTGGGGGTGGCCCGGGGAACCGTGCAGGCGCGGTTCGACCGGCTTCAGTCGAACGGAGTCATCCGGGGATTCGGCCCGGAGGTCGACCCGGCGGCCCTCGGCTACCCGGTCACCGCGTTCGCCACGCTGCAGATCCGGCAGGGGCAAGGGGCCGACGTACGGGCGCACTTGGCCACCGTCCCGGAGGTGCTGGAGCTGCACACCACCACCGGCAGCGGGGACATGCTGTGCCGGCTGGTGGCCCGTTCCAACGCCGACCTCCAGCGGGTGATCGACCTGGTTGTCGGTTTTGATGGCATTGTCCGGGCCTCCACCGCGATCGTGATGGAGAACCCCGTTCCGCTGCGGATCATCCCGCTGGTGGAGCAGGCGTCAGAACAGGCCCTGGACGACCGGGAAGGTCCTGGCAGACCTGTGGGGTGAGGGCGCGTGAGCTTCTGGGAGTACCTGGGCAACCGTCACCAGCAGCTGCTCACCGACGCCTGCCAACACGCCGGCGTCGTCTTGCAGTGCATGGTCGTGGCGACCCTGCTGGGCGTGCTGATCGGTGTCGTCACCTACCGCAGCGGCTGGGCCGGCGACCTCGCCACCACCGCCACCTCCACGATCCTCACCGTCCCGTCGCTCGCCATGATCGGTCTGCTGATCCCGGTGGTGGGGCTGGGCGTACCGCCGACGGTGATCGCGCTGACGCTGTACGGGCTGCTGCCGGTCGTGCGCAACGCGATCGTCGGACTGCGCGGGGTCGACCCTTCCCTGGTGGACGCGGCGACGGGCATCGGGATGTCCCGGCTGACGCGGCTGGCGCGGGTCGAACTGCCGCTGGCCTGGCCGCCGATCCTGACCGGGATCCGGGTCTCCACGCAGATGCTGATGGGCATCGCCGCCATCGCCGCGTACGCCTCCGGGCCCGGACTCGGCAACGAGATCTTCCGCGGCCTCGCCTCCCTGGGCAGCAAGAACGCGCTCAACCAGGTGCTCGCGGGGACGCTCGGGATCATCGTCCTGGCCCTGCTGTTCGACGCCGCGTACGTCCTCATCGGACGGCTGACGATCCCGAGGGGGATCCGTGTCTGACGCGCATGGCGGCTCCCACGCCTCCTCCCACGGCGCCTCCATCGAGCTGGAGAGCCTCACCAAGCGCTACCCGGGCAGTCCGAGCCCCGCCGTCGACAACGTCACCATGGAGATCAAGGCGGGTGAGACCGTCGTCTTCGTGGGGCCGTCCGGCTGCGGGAAGTCGACGACACTGAAGATGATCAACCGGCTGATCGAGCCGAGCGGCGGGCGGATCCGGATCGACGGCGAGGACGTCACCGACATCGACGCCGTGAAGCTGCGCCGCAAGGTGGGGTACGCGATCCAGTCGTCCGGGCTCTTCCCGCACATGACGGTCGCGCAGAACATCGCGCTCGTGCCGAGGATGACCGGCTGGCCGAAGGCGCGGATCCGGGACCGGGTGGAGGAGATGCTCGACCTGGTCGGCCTCGACCCCGGCGAGTTCCACGGCCGCTACCCGCGCCAGCTGTCCGGCGGGCAGCAGCAACGGGTGGGCGTGGCCCGGGCGCTGGCCGCCGATCCACCGGTCCTGCTGATGGACGAGCCGTTCGGGGCCGTCGACCCGATCACCCGCGACCACCTCCAGGACGAGCTGATCCGGCTCCAGAACGAGCTGCACAAGACGATCGTGTTCGTCACCCACGACTTCGACGAGGCGATCAAGCTGGGCGACCGGATCGCGGTGCTGCGCGAGCACTCCCACATCGCCCAGTTCGACACCCCCGAGGCGATCCTCACCAACCCGGCGGACGACTTCGTGTCCGGGTTCGTGGGGGCGGGGGCGGCCCTGAAGAGGCTCAACCTCAGCCGCGTCCGGGATGTGGAGATCACCGACTACCCGACGGCGACCGTCGACGACCCGCTCCAGGCCGTCTTCGACAAGCTCCGCTCCTGGGGGTCCTTCCCAGGCCATTCGGGCACTGGGGGAGGCACGAACGAGATCCTGCTGCTGGACGAGCGGGGCCGGCCCTACAAGTGGCTGCGCCGCGGGGACCTGATGCGGGCCAGGGGCTCGCCGGCGCGGGCGGGAACCCTGGTCCACGACACGGTCCCCCAGGACGCCACCCTGCGCGACGCGCTGGCGGCGGTGCTGACCGACAACACCGGACGGGTCGCGGTCACCGGGCGGCACGGCGAGTACACCGGGGTCGTCGAGATGGAGACGCTGATGAACTCCGTCCACGAGTTGCTGAAGGCCGACCGGCTGGAGGCGCTGGAGGCGCTGGAGGCGCAGGCCGAACCGGAGGAGGCCCGGGCCGCGCAGACGCACGCGGAACAGGAGGGTCCGGACGGGGAGGCGAAGGCGTGAGCGTTCCCGAGTTGGAAGGAATCCACGAACGGGACGGCATCCCCGAACGGGACACGGCTGCCGAACCGAAGCCGGAGGAGGCACCGGAAGAGGCACTGGAGGAGGCACTGGAGGAGACCGCGGTCCCGCCGCCCCCTCCGCCGCCCCGCCGCCGTCTCACCTGGCAGAAGCTGACGTTCCTGCCCGCCTTCCTCGTCGCCCTGCTGCTCGCGACCTGGCTGTGGTTCCAGCAGGCGGACCTGGACCCGATCTCCGAGAACGCGCTGTCCAACGGGCAGGTGTCGAAGGCGCTGTGGCAGCAGGTGGAGCTGACGGCGATCTCCACGTTCTTCGTCCTGATCATCGCGATCCCGCTGGGCGTCCTGCTGACCCGCAAGGCGTTCCGCAAGGCCACGCCGTTCGCCATGGCCGTCGCCAACACGGGTCAGGCGACGCCGGCGATCGGTCTGCTCGCACTGCTGGTGATCTGGCTGGGCACGGGCACGAGGGCCGCGCTGATCGGCATCATCGCGTACGCCGTCCTGCCCGTGCTCTCCAACACCGTCGCCGGGCTCAAGGCCAACGACCCGACGCTGCTGGAGGCGGCCCGCGGGATCGGCATGTCCCCGGTGGGCGTGCTCAGGCGGGTGGAGCTGCCGCTGGCGGTGCCGCTGATCCTGGCCGGCGTGCGGACGGCCCTCGTCCTGAACGTCGGCACGGCGACCCTGGCGGCCTTCGGCGGGGGCGGCGGCCTGGGCGTGCTGATCACCACCGGCATCACCAACCAGCGCATGCCGGTGCTGGTGCTGGGCTCGATCCTCACGGTCGCCCTGGCCCTGCTGGTCGACTGGCTCGCCTCACTCGCCGAACTGCTGCTGCGGCCACGGGGGCTGGAGGTGGGGACGTGAGGCGCGTGCGGCTGGCGGCCGCGGGCGCACCGGCGCTGCTCTCCGGGTCACTGGCGCTGGTGGCGCTCTCCGGCTGCGGGCTGAGCAGCGGCTCCCCGATGGTCGACGACGTCTCGCCCGGGACGATCGGGAAGGGCGAACCGCTCAAGGGCGCCCACCTCACCGTGACGTCCAAGTCGTTCACCGAGAACCTGATCCTCGGCGCGATGATGGGCATCGCCTTCGAGGCGGCCGGCGCGGACGTGCTCGACCGCACCGGCATCCAGGGGTCCATCGGCTCCCGCGAGGCGGTCCGCAAGGGCGACGCGGACGGCATGTACGAGTACACGGGCACCGCCTGGATCACCTACCAGGGCAACAGCGAGCCCATCGCCGACCCGCGGGCACAATGGCGGGCCGTGCACGACGCGGACCTCAAGAACGGGCTGACGTGGCTGCCCCAGTCGCAGCTGAACAACACCTACGCGCCGGCGATGAACCAGGACGCCTACAAGAAGTACGGCACGAGGACGCTGTCGGACGTGGCGGCCCTGGCCAGGTCGGCCCCCGGCGCGGTGACGCTGTGCGTGGAGAGCGAGTTCGCCAACCGGGCGGACGGACTGCCGGGGATGCAGAAGGCGTACGGGATGAACGTGCCGGCGTCCCGGATCACGCAGATGGACACCGGGATCATCTACACCCAGGTGCGGAAGGGGAGTTGCACGTACGGAGAGGTGTTCACCACCGACGGGCGCATCAGGTCCATGAACCTCGTGGTGATGGCCGACGACAAGAGGTTCTTCCCCAACTACAACGCGGCGCCCGAGATCAACTCCAGGACGCTGAAGAAGTGGCCGGCCATCGCGGAGGTCCTGAACCCCGTCACGAAGAAGCTGAACAACACGCTGGCGCAGGAACTGAACGCCAAGGTGGACGTCGACGGGGAGGATCCGCACCAGGTCGCGCTGGACTGGATGAAGGCCCAGGGGTTCGTGAGGTAGCCGGGGCACGGTTCAGTAACTGAGGCTATGGGGCGCGCGGTTCAGCAGCTGAGGCTTGGGGGAGTGACTCAGCGGCTGAGATTCGGGGGGTGGCTCAGCGGCTGAGGTTCGGGGGGCGGGGTCCAGCAGCTGAAATTCGGAGGGCGAGGTTCAGCAACTGAAGTTCGGAGGGCGAGGCTCAGCAACTGAAGTTCGGAGGGCGAGGCTCAGCAACTGAAGTTCGGAGGGCGAGGTTCAGCAGCTCGGTACCGAGCCCTTCCCCTTCTCCAGTGCGACCAGCGCGCCCACCGCGCCCTTGAGCGTGGTGACCGGAATCAGCCGCAGCCCCTTGGGCAGCTCGGCCTTCGCGTCGCCGCACTCGTCCTTCGGCACGAGGAAGACGGTCGCCCCGTCCCGCCGGGCGGCCTGCGTCTTCAGGGCGACGCCGCCGACCGCGCCGACCTTGCCGTCGGCGTCGATGGTCCCCGTACCGGCGATCGTGCGGCCACCCGTGAGGTCGCCGCCGCCGCCGTCGCCGTCGAGCTTGTCGACGATGCCGAGCGAGAACAGCAGCCCCGCGCTGGGTCCGCCCACGTCGGACAGCTTCAGCGTGACCTTGATGCCGTCGCCGCCACGGTCGAGGTACTTCAGCGCGGCCTCGGTCGCGGCGTCCTGGGACTGCTGCATCTGCTCGGTGTTGTGCTGCTCGATCTCCTTGGTGCTCTCCCCGCTGGGGTACACGGAGTCGTGCGGCATGATCGCCTGGTCGGCACGGAACCAGCCGTCGATCACATCGGCGAGCCTGACGGTCGTGTCGGGGTTGGTCGCCTCGATCGTCGTCATCCGCAGTTGCCCGCTCGTGTCCCGGGTGGGCGCGCCGGAGATGGTGATGACCGGGTCGCCCTTGTTCTCGCCGAGGACGTTCGCCGTCATGCCCGGCTGCGCCACCGAGAACGGCAGCGGCGCGAAGGCGGCCGTGGCGAGCAGCGCCACGAGGGGCAGAGCGCAGACGGCGAGGGCCTGGGGGCGTGAGAGACGAGAGAGCACGGGGTCAATGTAACGGGCGGGGGTATGCACACGACCGCGCAGGTACAGACAGCCCGCGGGCAGACGTGCCGGTGGCCGGCACGGCCCACGGACAGTCGTGCCCGCAGCCACCGCACGCGGCGGGCCGTCCTCCCCACGGCCGCCACAGCCGCGGGCAGACGTACCGCTGGGCCCGCATGGGCGGCCGCAGAGGGTCCCCTCGGGGCGTCACCTCAGGGGGGTCACCTCAGGGGGGTCACCTCAGGGGGATCGCCTCGGGGGCTCACCTCAGGAGGGTCACCCAGGGGGTTCACCTCGGAGGGATCGCCTCGGGGACTCACCTCGGGGGATCGCCTCGGGGCTCACCTCGGGGCTCACCTCGGGGGATCGCCTCGGGGCTCACCTCGGGGCTCACCTCGGGGGATCGCCTCGGGGCTCACCTCGGGGCTCACCTCGGGGATCACCTCGGGGATCACCTCGGGGGATCGCCTCGGGTCGGGGGGATCGCCTCGGGGATCCCCCTCTTAGGGGTCCCCCTCTTAGGGTCCCCCCTCTGCGGGCCGTCTCTGAAGGAGGCGCCCGGCCCGCGTCGGCGAGCGTCCTTACCCGCGCCCGGCGCCGGCCCGGGGCGCCCGTCCGGCGGACGTCAGCGCAGGGCCTCCGCCACCTCGCGCGCCGCGTCCATCACCCGCGGTCCGACCCGCTCCGGCACCGCGTCCGCGAGCATCACCACCCCCACGCTCCCCTCGACCCCGGTCACCCCGAGCAACGGCGCCGCAGCCCCGCTCGCCCCCGCCTCCAGCTCCCCGTGCGTCAAGGTGTAGCCCGGCTCGTCCGGGAGCTTCTGCCGCGCGGCGAGGATCGCCCGGCCCGCGGCGCCCCGGTCCAGCGGATGCCGGAACCCGGCCCGGTACGCCACGTGGTAGTCCGTCCAGGTCGGCTCGACGACGGCGACGGCGAGCGCCTCCGTCCCGTCCACCAGCGTCAGATGCGCGGTCGCCCCTATGTCCTCGGCCAGCGACCGCAGCGCGGGCAGCGCCGCCTCCCGCACCAACGGGTGCACCTGGCGGCCGAGCCTCAGCACTCCGAGGCCGACCCGGGCTCGGCCGCCCAGGTCCCGCCGTACGAGTGCGTGCTGCTCCAGGGTGGCGAGCAACCGGTACACAACGGTCCGGTTCACGCCCAGTTTGTTGGAAAGCTCGGTGACGGTCAGCCCGTGGTCGGTATCGGCCAGCAGCTTGAGAACCTTCAGTCCTCGATCGAGCGTCTGGGAGGTCTCCGCGGTCACGACGCCCACTCCTTAAGTGGTGAGGTCGGCGGGCCCCCGTCGCGGCGGATGCGTCACCGAGTCCCGTCAGTGACGCGCTTCAGAGGCCGCCGATCGACAGATGGGCCCGGCGTGTCCGGGCCCAGTCGCTTCACGGCTGCGCTCCGCGGCGGCGCTGCCACGGGGCGTGTGCGTAGCGGGACAGTAGCGAAGCAGGTTCGCTGAGCGGAAGGCTCCGTCCAGAATCCGGTCATTGGCCGGTATGGACTACCTACATTTATCCCGATACGTACGGAGCGTGACGGCGTCGCGTGCGCCCCTGAGTCCCAGGAGATCACCGGGATCTCACTTCATCCGCGTCGCCCACTCCTGCACCTTGGCGATGCGCTGGCGCAACTGTCCCGCCGTCGCCTCCGCGCTCGGCGGTCCGCCGCACACGCGCCGCAGCTCGGTGTGGATCACGCCGTGCGGCTTGCCGCTCTGGTGGACGTACGCGCCGACCATCGTGTTGAGCTGCTTGCGCAGCTCCATCATCTCCTTGTGCGAGACGACCGGCCGCCGCTCGGCGGGCAGTTCGAGGAGGTCGGCCTCGGTGTCCGGCTTCTTCTTGCTGTGCGCGATCTGCTTGGCCTGCCGCTTCTGGAGCAGCATCTGCACCTGATCGGGCTCCAGCAGCCCCGGGATGCCGAGGTAGTCCTGCTCCTCGTCGCTTCCCGGGTGGGCCTGCATGCCGAACTCGGCGCCGTTGTACATCACCCGGTCGAAGGTGGCCTCTGACTCCAGCGCCTCGAAGGCGAACTGCTCCTGCTCGCCGGTGTCCTCGTCCTGCTCCTTGTTCGCCTCGTCCATCTCCTTCTCGGACTCGGCGTACGGATCCTCCTCTCCCTCCTTCTTGGGCTTGTCGAGGGCGTGGTCGCGCTCGACCTCCATCTCGCCTGCGAAGGTGAGGAGGTCGGGGACGGTCGGCAGGAAGACGGACGCGGTCTCGCCGCGCCGCCGGGACCGCACGAAGCGGCCGACGGCCTGAGCGAAGAAGAGGGGTGTGGAGATGGTGGTGGCGTACACCCCGACGGCGAGCCGCGGCACGTCGACGCCTTCCGACACCATCCGTACCGCGACCATCCACCGGTCGTTGCTCGCGCTGAACTCGTCGATGCGGTTGGACGCGCCGGTGTCGTCGGAGAGGACGAGGGTCGCCTTCGTCCCCGTGATCTCCCGGATCAGCTTGGCGTAGGCGCGGGCGGAGTCCTGGTCGGAGGCGATGACGAGCGCGCCGGCGTCCGGAATGGCCTTCCTGACCTCGGTGAGCCGCTGATCGGCGGCGCGCAGCACGCTCGGCATCCACTCGCCGCGCGGGTCGAGCGCGGTACGCCAGGCCTGACTGATCGCGTCCTTGGTCATCGGCTCGCCGAGCCGGGCCGCGATCTCGTCGCCGGCCTTCGTCCGCCAGCGCATGTTGCCGCTGTAGGAGAGGAAGATGACGGGCCGCACGACGTGGTCGGCGAGCGCCGACCCGTACCCGTAGGTGTAGTCGGCGGCGGACCGCCGGATCCCGTCGTTCCCCTCCTCGTACGTCACGAAGGGGATGGGGTTGGTGTCCGACCGGAACGGCGTACCGGTGAGCGCGAGGCGGCGGGTGGCCGGCTCGAACGCCTCCAGGCACGCCTCACCCCACGACTTGGAGTCACCGGCGTGGTGGATCTCGTCGAGGATGACGAGGGTCTTGCGCTGCTCGGACCGGTTCCGGTGGAGCATCGGCCGTACGCCGACGCCCGCGTACGTCACGGCGACGCCGTGGTAGTCCTTGCTGAGAGGTCCGGCGCTGTACTCGGGGTCCAGCCGGATCCCTATCCTCGCCGCCGCTTCCGCCCACTGCTTCTTCAGGTGCTCGGTCGGCGCGACCACCGTCACCTGCTGCACGACGTGATGGTGCAGCAGCCAGGAGGCGAGGGTCAGCGCGAAGGTCGTCTTGCCGGCGCCGGGGGTGGCGACGGCGAGGAAGTCGCGCGGCTGCTCCTGGATGTACTTCTCCATCGCCCCCTGCTGCCAGGCACGCAGCTTGCTGGCGGTGCCCCAGGGCGCACGGCCGGGAAAGGCGGGCGACAGGTGATGGGAGTGGGAGGAGGACGCGGAGGTGGCGGCGGTGGTAGTCACGGTCTCCGGGTTCGGGGTCGGGCGGCTCAACTGTGCAGGAACGACTCGGCTGGGTATGACAACCGGGCCACCCTACCGGCGGCCCGCCGGTGTCCATGTGCGAACAAGGCCGGGTCGCCGGTGGGTGGGACTCACGTCACAGCGCCCGCAGCCGCCGCGCGATGACCGCGACCTCGGACTCCGTACCGGACGCCACGTCGATGACCAGCTCGTACGCCGCGTCCTGGTCGCAGGCGGCGAGATCCACGCCGTGCAGCGCGAGAAAGGTCACGGGCGCCGGCCACGCGGCGCGCTTGTTGCCGTCGACGAGGGGATGGTTCGTGGCGATCGCGTGCAGGAGGGCGGCGGCCTGCTCGTGGACGTCGTCGTACGCGGCCGTGCCGAACATCCGCGCGCGGGGCCGGTGCACGGCGGAGGCGAGCGGACCGGGCGCCCGTGCCTCGGGGGCCCGCCCGCCGAACGCGATCCGCGCGATCTCGGTGACCTCGGCGACGGTGAGGTGCCCGGTCATTCGCCCAGCCTCCGCAGCAGGTCGGCGTGGGCTCCCGCGAGCCGCTCGGCCACGGCCCGCACCCGCAGCGAGCAACAGCACGTCGGACAGACCGTCGGCGATCTGCAGCCCGGCGGAGTTGGCCCCCGCCTCCTCGGGAGCGGAGAGCTGCAGCAGCAGCACGCTGGTGGAGGAGATCACCAGCCCCATCCCGAAACACCCGAATCCCCAGGCGACGGCCAAGGCCCAGGCGGGCACGGAGTGGACCAGCACACTGGGCGCGGCGGCGATGGCGCCGGCCGCCAGCACCATCAGCCGCTCCCGGTACGGCTCCGCCCGCGGCTTTCACACCCCCGTTTCATGAACGGCGTATGGCAGTCCCATTGCAGCCCCGCCGATTCCCTTGAGCCCCTTCCCACCCCGGCCATACGGTCGACGTACCAAGTTCGGAACGGGACGAAAACCCCAACCCGACCTGGCCGTGTGCCCGAGTGGCTTAGGGACTCGCCTGCAAAGCGAGGTACGTGGGTTCAATTCCCGCCACGGCCTCCAAAACCCGTGTCACGGCCGACCACTGGCGGGTGGTCGGCCGGGGCGGCAGCACCGAAATCCGATGTCCCTGCAGGACGGCGGTCAGCGAGGGCTGCGACTCACAGAGTTGGCACAGCGGCCGTGGACCCAACCTGAGCCGCCGGTCGTACTCACCTGCTCGTATGGAACAGATTCCTCCCCGTCCTCGACCGCCCGGTCGCAGGCAACGCACATCCGGACGCCGGTCAATGTGTCGCAGTGATCGCGGAGTTCAAGTACGGATCGCCCGAGTCGCGACGCCAGACGTGACCGGGAAGCTGTCGATGGCAGCCTTGACGGCGGCCAGTCGAGGGTGGCCAGGGCCGATGAACAGGTCGACGTGCGTTTCGGGACGCCCCGTCAGGTCTGCCAGGTCGCGTACCCGCAGGACTTCTGCGATACGCAGCACCATGTCGAGCCCGGGCGCCTTCTGCTGCCCGTTCTCGATCTTGCGATAGGTGTGCGACGAGAGGCCGAGAAGGTCGGCGGCCTGGGTCTGGGTCATTCCGCGGCGCTCGCGGAGGATCTGCACCCGCTGGCCGAACTTCATCGGGTCGGCGTACGGGTCCGGAGTAGCGTCTTGAGACATCACAGCCTTGGCCCCTCCTCGCAGCTTCGTCGAAACCAGGGTAGTCAGACCGAGCGAGGAAGGAGTGCCGGTACGACGATGGTCGGTGCGCATCTCGCGCAGCCGCCGGGTAACTCCGCCGTACTGACAGGAAGTCGACCATGCGTGTATCCATCGACACCCGCCCCGGCGGAACCGGCCCCAACGAGGACTGGGTGGCCGGTACGCCGACGCTGGCTGTCGTACTGGACGGGCTGAGCACGGCGGGGCTGGACACGGGGTGCCGGCACGGCGTCCCTTGGTACGTCAGCCATTTGGGTGGGGCACTCGTCGCCGCTCTGGCAGAGCCCGCCCGTCCGCTCACGGAAGCGTTGGGCATGGCCCTCGAACAGGTCGCGGCGCTGCATCCCGGATGCGATCTCGGCCATCCAGGGACACCGTCCGCCACCGTCGCGGTCCTGCGCGAACGGGACGACGCACTTGACCATCTCGTTCTCGCGGACTCACCGATTGTCTTCGAGGACAGCACCGGCCACTCGACGATCACGGACCTGCGGGTTGATGACGTACTCCCCGAACTCCGGCTCGCAGTCGAGCAGTTCGAGACGCACACGCCGGAACACAGGGAAGCGCTGCGGCATCTCGTGGTCGAGCAGCGGAAGGTGCGGAACACCGCGGACGGGTATTGGGTCGCCGCGGCCACCCCGGAAGCGGCCGTTCATGCTCTGACCGGATCCACCCCGCTCGGGGAAGTGCAGGCGGCCGCGGTCATGTCGGACGGGGCGTCCCGGCTCGTGACCGAGTACCAGATGGCCACCTGGGCAGAGGTGTTCGTGTCGCTACGCTCCGGAGGGCCCGCGGAACTGATCGACACCGTGCGGAAGGTCGAGGCGACGGACCCGACGGGCATCCGGTGGCCTCGCTACAAGTCGGGCGACGATGCCGCCGTGGCGTTCTGCCAATGGTGATTCCCCCTGACCGGACCGTCGCAAGTGCTGTGACCGGGAAGGTTCACCGGGTTGTTGACCGTGCCGGGTCTGCCACGCTGTCGGGATTGGCTGTGCACTGGCTGATGGCAGATCGGGCGCCGTCCGGGCGGGCCGCCCGGACGGCGTGCCGCGTCCACATGGCTGAGCCCGTGAGGTCGTCGTCGACGTGCCGAGCTTGCTCGTGGCGCTACTCCTGCCAGATGGGCTGACCCGGATCGCGTCGCGGACGGCTTTTCAGGAGTAGCTGCGGCCACCCATTGCGATAGAGCGCCCTCCAAGTCGTAGCGTCCGGAGACATGACGTACACGACAACGCCGCAGCACAAGATCGGATCCGGGTTCGGCGCCAGGAGCACCACGGACGACGTCCTGAGCGACACAGACCTGACTGGCAAGCTGGCCGTCGTCACCGGCGGCTACGTGGGCCTCGGGCTGGAGACGACGCGCGCGCTCACCCGCGCCGGGGCCCGCGTCGTCGTCCCGGCGCGGCGGCGTGAGGTCGCGGAGAAGGCGGTCGGCGGCGTCGACGGGGTCGAGGTGGACGGGCTGGACCTCGCGGACCTGGACAGCGTCCGGGACTTCGCCGACCGGTTCCTCGCCTCGGGCCGGGACATCGACATCGTCGTCAACAACGCCGGCATCATGGCCTGCCCCGAGACCCGGGTCGGCCCGGCGGGCTGGGAGGCGCAGTTCGCCACCAACCACTTGGGCCACTTCGCGCTGGTCAACCGCCTCTGGGCGCCGATCGCCCGTGGTGGTGGCCGCGTCGTATCTGTGTCGTCGCGGGGGCATCACCTGTCGGACATCCGGTGGAACGACATTCACTTCGAACTCGGTCCGTACGACAAGTGGGCGGCGTACGGTCAGGCGAAGACCGCGAACGTGCTGTTCGCCATCCACCTGGACGCGCTGGGCCGGGAGTCCGGGGTGCGGGCGTTCGCGCTGCATCCCGGTGAGATCCTCACCGAACTGGTGCGCCATACGCCCCGGGAGGAGATGATCGAGCGCGGCTGGATCGACGAGAACGGCAACGTCAGCGAAGGCTTCAAAACACCCGAGCAGGGCGCGGCCACCCAGGTGTGGGCCGCGACCTCCGCGCAACTGGACGGCATGGGCGGCGTCTATTGCGAGGACTGCGACATCGCCGAGCCCGCCCCTCCCAACGACGACTCCTGGGTGGGCGTCCGCGACTACGCGACCGACTCGGCGCAGGCTGCCCGCCTGTGGGCCGTCTCTGCCGACCTGACAGGGGTCAACGCGGCATGACGGACATTCGTGTGTTGGACCAGCGTGCGTTGAAGATCACCGAAGCGATCGTGAGCCGTGTCGATGTCGGTCTGCTCGACAGGCCGTCTCCATGCGCGGAGTGGACGTTGGGCCAGTTGCTCGCGCACATGGTGGGCCAGAATTACGGCTTTGCGGCAGCGGCTCGGGGTGAGACCAGCGACGTGACCATCTGGGCCGAGCGCCCGGTCGGTGCCGACCCGGCCGGGGTCTTCGCCGCTTCGGCGGCTGCGGTCACGGCCGCCTTTGCGGAGGATGGTGTGCTGGAAAGGGAGTTGTGGCTGCCGGAGGTCCGCGGTGGCCAGATGTTCCCCGCGTCCCAAGCGATCGGCTTCCACTTCCTCGACTACGTGGTCCATGGCTGGGATGTCGCCGCCGCGATCGGTGTTCGGACCGACTTCGATGCCGATCTTCTGGACGCTGTGCTGCCGATCGCCGAGCAGGTACCCGGCGGAGCGAGCCGGCAGCGTGAGGGCGCCCAGTTCCAGCCCTGTGGGGATCCGCTCGCGGGTGGTTCCACCCTCGACCGGATCCTCGCCCTGCTTGGGCGCTCGCCGAACTGGCCAAATTGAGGATCTGACCGGGGTGGTTCCACGTCGCCTGCTCACGCGGCATTTGCGAGGGCGCGTCCGCCCCAGCGGAGTCCCTTCTCGCTGCGGACACGGGCGCGTTCCTTGCGTTCGGCGGCCAGGACGTCGGGGTGGCGGGCGTTGGCGTTGCGCCAGCGCGAGTAGGCGTGCAGGGCTCGGGTCTGCACGGTGTGGTTGGGATGGTTCGAGTTGGCGAGGGTGAACTGTCGCAGCGGCCCGAAGTGCGCCTCGATCGGATTCGCCCAAGAAGCATCGGTCGGGGTAAGGCACAGCTCGACCGTGCTGGTGCTATCCCGGCGCACGATCTGCTGCAGCCGTTGGCCTTCCTGTTCGGTCAGTCTGCGCACACGGGCAGGCTCGGCCACCGCACCTCCACGGTCGGATCGGACGTCACCCCACATTCCAACCGCTACAACCACCGACCCGGCGAACCTAATTCGGTCACAGCACTAGCCTGCGGAGCAGAGCCCCTCGGACGGGCAGAACATCACCCACGTGAAGTTGTAGCCGGTATGTATGGTCACGGGATTCGGCGTGGGGCCGTCGTTGATGTAGGAACCCGAGTCGGGTGTGGCGGTGAAAGTGACCGTCGTTCCGACCTCGAAGCTCGCGGTGCAGGTGCCCGTCGGGTACGGCTGCGGTTCGTTGCTTCCGTACGGGTCCCACGCCGACTGGTGACAGTTGATCCCGGCAGGCTGACTGGTGATGGTTCCGCCACCCCAGCCGTCGCTGACCCACGCGGAAAGTTGAGCGGTGGACTGAGCCTGAGCCGGGGCGACGGAGGCGATCGCGGCGGCCGTGACGAGTGCGGTGACGACTCCCGTCGCACGCCAGGCGCCGTTTCTGTTCTTCCTCATGGGCTGCTCCTCGGATCGAACCATGTCGACCCCCTGCGACCAGCCTATTCGCCCCCTCGGGAGGGTGCTACGGGAGCGGGGCCCGGGCGCGACCACCTCTGACGTCCGCCGACGCCCCCCTCTCACATCCACATCCACGCCCGCCCCCGACAACGCGCGTCCGCCCGCCTGCCTTGCGTGCCTGCGTGCCTGCGTGCCTGAGCAACTCACCTTCCCGTTCCGCGGATTTAACCTACGGCCTCTTAACAATCACCTCTCTACGCGCGTAACTTGAGCCAACTCCCCACACCACCACCGGCCGTACACGACGACGTACGAGGAGACCTCCAGCGTGTCCAGACCCGTAGGAAACAGACCCCGCGGATCCCGCCGTTCCGCCTACGCGCTCATATCCGTCGGTGTGGCGAGCGCGTTCGCCATCACCTCGCTGCCCGCCGCCTACGCGACGCCCTCCGCCACCGCGGTGATCTCCGAGGTCTACGGGGGTGGCGGGAACTCGGGGGCGACCCTGACGCGGGACTTCGTCGAGCTCGGGAACGCGGGGTCGGCGGCCTATGACCTGGCCGGGTACAGCGTGCAGTACCTGCCGGGTTCGCCGTCGGCGTCCTCGGCGTGGCAGGTCACCGCGCTCAGCGGGAGCGTCGCGCCCGGCGGTCGTTTCCTCGTCGCCGAGGCGGCCGGGTCCGGGGGGACCACCGCGCTGCCCACCGCCGACGCCACCGGGTCCATCGCCATGAGCGCCACATCCGGCACCCTCGCCCTCGTCTCCGGCACCACCGCCCTGACCTGCAAGACCGCCGCCGACTGCGCCGCCGACAGCCGGATCGTCGACCTGGTGGGGTACGGAAGTGCCGTCGTGCGGGAGGGGAACGGGCCCGTCACCGGGGCTTCCAATACCGCCTCCGTCTCCCGCGCGAGCTCTCTCACCGACACCGACGACAACGCCGTCGATCTCGCCTCCGGCACCCCCTCACCCGTCAACTCCGCCGGACAGACGCCTGGTTCGGGTGATGGCGGCAGTGGGGACGGCGGTGGCGAGCCGACCACTCCCGGTACCGTCCGCGTCCACGACATCCAGGGCACCACCCGGCTCTCCCCGCTCGCCGGGCAGACCGTCAGCCGGGTGCCGGGCATCGTCACCGGGGTGCGGACCTCCGGGTCCAAGGGGTACTGGATCCAGGATCCGGCGGCCGACTCCGACTCCCGTACCAGCGAAGGCGTCTTCGTCTACACCGGGTCCGCCACGCCCACCGTCGCGGTCGGTGACTCCGTGCTGGTCAGCGGGAAGGTGAGTGAGTACTACCCGAGCAGCACCAGCCAGTCCGTCACCGAGATCACCGGGCCCACGGCGACCGTGCTGTCCAGCGGCAACGCCCTGCCCGCCGCCGTCACCCTGGATGCCGCGAGCGTTCCGTCCGCCTACATCCCCACCGCCGACGGTGGCAGCATCGAGTCCCTCGCGCTCGAACCCGCCGTGTACGCCCAGGACTTCTACGAGTCCACCGAGGGCATGCGCGTCACCTTCTCCGACGCGCGGGTCGTCGGCGCGAGCGACGCGTACGGCGAGCTGTGGGTGACCGTCAAGCCGGAGGAGAACGCCACCGTGCGCGGCGGGACGCTCTACTCCTCCTACGGCCAGCCCAACACCGGTCGTCTGGAAGTGATGTCGCTCGACAGCACCGCCTCCTTCCCCTCCGCCGACGTCGGCGACGAGCTGTCCGGCAGCACGACCGGGCCCCTCGACTACTCCACCTACGGCGGCTACGACGTCCAGGCCACCCAGCTCGGCACCCTGGTCGACAACGGGCTGAAGCAGGAGGTGACGCGCCGGCAGAAGGGCAACGAGCTCGCCGTCGCCACGTACAACGTGGAGAACCTGGACGCGCTGGACGACCAGGAGAAGATCGACCGGCTCGCGCAGGGTGTCGCCGTCAACCTCAACGCGCCCGACATCGTGGCCCTGGAGGAGATCCAGGACGACAACGGCGCCACGAACGACGGCACCGTCACCTCCGAGGCCACCCTGAAGCGGTTCACGGACGCCATCCGCGCGGCAGGCGGGCCCCGCTACCAGTGGCGCTACGTCGCCCCGGCCAACGACCAGGACGGCGGCGAGCCCGGCGGCAACATCCGCCAGGTGTTCCTGTTCAACCCCGAGCGGGTGTCGTTCACCGACCGGCCGGGCGGCGACGCCACCACGGCGACGAGTGTGGTGAAGACGCGCAAGGGTGTCCGTCTCTCCTCCTCCCCCGGCCGCATCGATCCGACGAACGACGCCTGGGACAACAGCCGCAAGCCGCTGGTGGGCGAGTTCGTCTTCCACGGTGAGACCGTGTTCGTCATCGCCAACCACTTCACCTCCAAGGGCGGCGACCAGTCCCTGCACGGCCGCTACCAGCCTCCCGCCCGCAGCTCCGAGACACAGCGTCAGGCGCAGGCCGCCGAGGTGAACTCCTTCGTCAAGTCCCTGCTCGCGGCGGACAAGAACGCCAAGACGGTGGTGCTCGGCGACCTCAACGACTACGAGTTCTCCCGGACCGTCACCACGCTCACCGACGGCCAGGTCCTCACCCCGCTGATCACCACCCTGCCGGCCGCCGAGCGCTACACCTACGTGTACGACGGCAACTCGCAGACCCTGGACCACATCCTCACGAGCCCGGCCGTCACGCACTTCGACTACGACGTCGTGCACATCAACGCCGAGTTCGCCGACCAGGCCAGCGACCACGACCCGCAGGTCGTGCGCATCGACGTCAGCCGGTGCCGCAGGGGCTGACCGGAAGGGTCGAGCGGCGAGTGCGGGCGCGGGTCAACGGGCTATGCGCACAGGCCCCCGCCCGCCTCGTCCTCGAACACGCCCGGCCAGTAGCGCAGGCCGTCGTCCGTGGGGACGGCCGGGTCCGGGGTCGGGTCGCAGGCGACCGGGTCGACGGCGGCCAGGGTGCGCGACATCGTCTCGGCCAGCTGGTCGTAGGCCTCGGTCAGGTCGTGCACCGCGTCCAGGGCCCGCTCGCGCCGTATCAGCCAGAAGGTGAACGCCAGAGTCGAGATGTCGGCGTTGAGCGGGCGCAGGCCGAGGTCCGGCTCGCTCCAGCTCAGCACCGCGCCCGTGGCGCCGTCGACGACCAGGCTGGTGTCCTCCAGGAGATGGCCCAGGCGGATCAGCCGGTCGGCGTTCACCGGGAGCTGTCCCTCGGTGCGGACGCCGACGCCGTCCTCCGCGCCGTACTCGGCGAGGGTCTGCAGCGGCATGTCCGTCTCCAGCGAGAACCAGACGACCTCCTCCGGCAGGCCCACCTCGCGCAGGAAGCGGCGGGTCGGGGCGTGCGTGAGCGCCTTCGGGAAGTCGACGTCCTCGAAGCGGACGATCTCGCCGGCGCCGAACTCCTCGTCCAGCAGGCGGACCGGGAGGTCCAGGGCCAGGCCGGACCTCGTGCCCGGGCCGGCCACCAGGGCGAGCGGGCGGATCACCGCGGCCAGCTTCCAGAAGAGCCCGGACTCGCCGTCCGCACCCGTACGCCGCGCGCCCTCCTCGAACACCGCCAGCAGCTGCCGGGACGCCTCCGCCACCGCCTTCGGTCCGAGCCGGCCCGCATAGGAGGCGAACTGGCCGCGCAGGGCCGCCAGTTCGTCCACCGCCGTGGCGAAGCGCACCAGCTTCTCCAGAGAGGGGGCGAGCGGGCGGGTGTCCATCAGATCGGGGCAGTCGTGCAGGAAGTACGTGGTCGAGATCTCGCCCGTCATCCCGTCGAGCAGGACGGACTCCGTCTCCCGGCCGTCTGCACCCAGGATTCCGCCTATCACCAGCCGGTCGCGCAGCTCCGCCGCCAGGCGGCCTTCGGGGTCGCCCGTGGAGTCCGCGACCGTGCGCAGACCGTCCGTGCGCAGCGCCTCGAACGTCAGCAGGCCGCCGTCGCCCGGCAGGCCGGGGCCGGTGAGCCAGCGGCGCGTCGGTGCGTGCGTGACGTAGGGGTCCAGCTGGTCCTCGGTGAAGGTGATCGTCGTCGTGGCGGTGGTGGTCCTGGTCGTGCTCATCGGGTCCCCCGTGCGGAAAGTTGCGTGCGCCGTCCCACTGCTCCGCAGCCTACGCGGCACCACTGACAACGGCCCTGACCAGCGACAGCGCCCAGCACACCAGCCACCAGTCCCCCACTGACAGACGTCAGAGCACCCCCGCGCGTTCCCGTCCCGCCAGGATCGCCCCGACCGTCCGCTCCACCGTCGACTCCGTGGTGTCCGGCCACAGTCCGGTGCGCGGGGTGCGGGACCGCAGTTCCGCGTCCAGGCCGGCGACCGTCCAGGCGGCCCCGTAGCCCGTCTTCTCCCGGCCGGCCTCGCGGGCCGCCACCGTCTCGGCGGACGGCGCCAGGACGATCACGTGCAGGGGCGGCTGCGGACCAGCCCCACCCACTCGGCCGGCCACGGGCCCAGCGCCACGTCCTGCACCACCGCCGTGAAGCCCGCCTGCGCGTACGCGTCCGCCGTGGCCGCCGACAGGCGGTACCGCAGCCGGAGCTGGGCCTCGGCCCTGTCCTCGCCCGCCGCGCCAGGGACGTCCTCACGCCCGGACACGATCATGCGCCGGAAGACGTCCCCCCGCACGTGTGCCGCCCGCGGAAGGTGCTCCGCGAGCGCGCCACCGTCGACCTGCCGGCCGCCTCCCCCACTGTCCAAAGGGCGTGGGAGGTGCCCCCATCTCCCGTGATGAGGACCACGCCCCTCATGTGAGGTACACGCCGCCGAGTACCACGACCACCGCCGCCAGCACGAACAGCAGGATCCAGCCCAGCAGCTTGCCCACGCTCGGCGGGGGTTCGTACTGCCGAGGTTCCGGCTCGTGCTCGCTCACCGGTCGGTCACCACCGCCGCCTGGGGCCTTATGGGCAGCCGGTTGACCGGACGGCCCGTCGCGGCGCGGACGGCGGAGGCGATCGCCGCGGGCGAGGTCACCACCGGGACCGCGCTGGCCGCCTTCGCCCCGAACGGGGCGACCACGTCACGTTCCTCGACCAGCTTGACGATCCGGATGTCCGGGGCGTCCAGGGCCGTGGGCAGCGCGTAGCCGGTGAGGTCGGGGTGGCGGATCAGGCCGCGCGGGGTGCGGAGGTTCTCGGTGAGCGCGATACCGACGCCCTGCGTCACGCCCGCCTCGATGCGGGCGGCCAGCTGCGCCGGGTTCAGGATCCGGCCGACGTCCTGGGCGACCGCGAGTTCCACGACCCGGACCGAGCCGAGCTCGATGTCGACGTCCACGACCGCGCGAATGGCGCAGAAGGCGAGGCCGACGAAGGCGTCGCCCTGGCCCGCGGCGTCCAGCGGCTCGGTCGGGTGCGGGCGGCACTGGGCCGTCGCCCACAGCTCCTTGCCGTGCAGCTCCTCCGTGACGGTCGTCGACAGCACGCCGTCGTACGAGGTGATCTTGCCGTCGGTGATCTGGAGCAGCTCCGTGGACATGCCGAACTTGTGCGCCAGGGGCTGGAGGAGCTGGGTGCGGACCATCTTGGCCGCCCGCTCCACCGCGCCGCCGGACACCCAGGTGTGACGGCCTCGGCAGCCCGCGCCCGCCGGTGGCTGGTCGGTGTCCACCGGGGCCACGTGCACCTCGTCGATGCCGAGCGTCTCCTGGACGATCTGGCGGGCCAGCGTCGTGAAGCCCTGGCCCGTCTCCACCGCCGCGCACAGGACCGTCGCGACACCGTCCTGGACCTTCACGGTCGCCGTGGACACCTCGTCGGCGCCCTCCGCGCCCAGCATGTGCACCATGCCGAGGCCGTAGCCCACGCCCCTGCGCACCGCGCCCGGTTCGCCCGCGCCCTCGGGGCCGCCGGGCAGCAGCCACTCCTCCTCGGGCGTGTCCTTGGGGAGCTCCGGGAGGGGGAACTCCTGGACGGCCTGGAGGAGTTCGGCGACGGGGGCCGGGCAGGTCACCGTCTGGCCGGTCGGCAGGACGTCCCCGGTCGCCAGGACGTTGCGCAGCCGCAGCTCCGCCGGGTCGACGCCGAGCTTCTTCGCCAGCTTGTCCATCTGCGCCTCGTAGGCGGCGCACACCTGCATCGCGCCCTCGCCGCGCACATGGCCCGACGGCGGGTTGTTCGTCCGCACGGCCCAGCCCTCGATGAAGGCGTTCGGGACGACGTAGGGGCCGCAGGCGAAGGAGACGGCGGCGGCCAGCGCCTCGGCGGAGGTGTCGGCGTATGCGCCCGCGTCCAGCAGGATCTGCGCCTCGACCTTCACCAGCCGGCCCTCGGCGTCGGCGTGGTGGCGGTAGCGCAGCAGGGTCGGGTGGCGGTGGACGTGGCCGAGGAAGGACTCCTCGCGCGTGGCCGTGAGCTTCACCGGGCAGCCGGTCTTCAGGGCCAGCAGGCCGAGCGGGAGCTGGAAGCCCTGGTCCTCGCGGTCGGCCGTCGCGCCGGGCACACCGGTGACGACGATCTTCACGCGCTCGGGTTCGAGGCCGTAGCAGGCGGCGGCCGTGTCCCGGTCGGTGTGCGGGTCGGTGGAGGCCAGGTAGAGCTCCACGCCGCCGTCGGGACGGGGCACGGCGAGGCCGGCCTCGGCGCCGATCGGGGCGGGGTCGGCGCGGCCGATGCGGTACTGGCCCTCGACGACGATCTCGCCGGACGCGCCCGGGTCGCCGTGGTGCAGCGGGATGTGCCGGATCAGGTTGCCGTCGGGGTGCAGGGGCTCCGCCTCGAAGGCCTGCTCCGGGTCGGTCACCGGGTCGAGTACTTCGTACTCGACGATGACGGCGGCGGCGGCCATCCGCGCGGTGTCCGGGTGGTCGGCGGCGACTGCGGCGATGGGCTCGCCGTGGTGGCGGACGATCTCGGAGGCGAACACCGGACGGTCGGCCTTGCCGCGGCCGTGCACCGGGCTGCCCGGCACGTCCTCGTGGGTGACGACGGCGCGGACGCCGGGCATCTCACGCGCGTGGGACGTGTCGATGGACACGATGCGCGCGTGCGGGTGCGGGGAGCGCAGCACGGCCGCCCACAGCAGGCCCTCGGCCCACAGGTCGGCCGCGTACGGGAAGGTGCCCTCCGTCTTCGCGCGCGAGTCGGCGGGCTGAAGGGACACGCCGAGGCCGTGCGGGATCGGCTCGGGGGCCGGGGCGGCCTCCGCGGCGGTCGTCGCGGTGGCTGCTTCGTTGCTCACGCCTGGCCTCCGTCCTGGCCCTGTCCGTACGCCGGGTCATGTGGGTGGGGCTGTGCCGGGTTCTCGAACGCCGACGCGTGGACGCCGCCCGCACCCGGGCCCGCCTGGTGGGGGATACGGGCCTCGTCCCCGTCCGTCCCGGCCTCGGCGGCGGCGTGCGCCTCGCGTTCGGCGACGACGTCCTGCACGGCCTGGAGGACGCCACGGTAGCCGGAGCAGCGGCACAGGTTGCCGCACAGGGCCTGGCGGGCCTCCAGTTCCGACGGCGCCGGGTTGCCCTCCAGCAGGTCGTGCACGGTCATCGCCATGCCGGGCACGCAGAAGCCGCACTGTACGGCCCCGCACGTGGCGAGCGCCCGCTGCACGTCCGAGGGCTGCCCGTCGACGGCCAGGCCCTCGACGGTGCGGATCTCGCTGCCGGCGGTGGTGACGGCCGGGACCAGGCAGGAGGCGACGAGCCGCCCGTCCACCTGCACGTTGCAGGCCCCGCACTCGCCCTGCGAGCAGCCGTCCTTGGCGCCCGCGAGGCCGAGGCGCTCGCGCAGGACGTAGAGCAGCGACTCGCCGATCCAGGCGTCGGTCACGGGCCGCTCGGAGCCGTTGACGCGCAGCACGTAGGCGGCGAGGGGGTGTTCCTCGTGGAACGGGGACGGGGTGTCCTCGGGCGCCTCGGCGGCGTCGACCGGCTCGGCGGGCTGCGGGGAGGCGGCGTCGGGGGCCGCGTCCCCCTCGGTCTCTGCCTCCGGCACCGTTTCCGCCCCGGGATCCGGCGGGGTGTCGGCGGTTCCTTCGGCCTCAGCGGCCTCAGCGGGCTCGTGAACGGCCCTGTGGGCGCGCTCCGGGCCCCCGGCGGCCTCGGCGACTCCTTCGGCCTCGGCGGCCTGCCGAGCGGCCTCCACGGGGCCGTTCGGGGGCACCGTGTACGCCTCGGCGGAGATCTCCGGGGAGAACGTGCCGGTGGAGTGGGCGTGTTGCCCGGTGTGCCCGTGATCGTGATCGTGCCCGTGATCGTGTTCGTGCTCGGGGGCGGAGTGGTGACGGTCGGGGTCCGCTCCGTGTCCGGCGCCGTGCGAAGGCTCGTGGTGGGACTGCTCGTGGTGCGCAGGCTCGTGGTGCGAGGGCGCGTGGTCCCGCGCGTGTCCGAAGGCGGGCGCCTCCGTGGCCGCCTGTCGCGCGGCCCGGTCGGCCTCGTCCGTGGGCTGCCCCCACGCCTGGCCCGCCGTACCGGCCGTGCCCGTCGGGTCGGTCGCCCAGGGCGCCGACGCGCCGCCCGGCAGGGTGGCCGGGGGCGTGCCGCCCCACTGCTCGACCAGGGCCGACGCGGTGAACTCGCCCGACTCGTCGGGCAGGTCGCCGCCCGCGACGGGGATCGACCACTGGCCCGTCACGTCGTGGCCCGGGGCGGGCGCGGACTGCGGTGCGCCCCGGCCGCCTGCCGAGGTGTCGTCGAAGGTCCACTGGCCGGTCGCGCCCGGGTGGTACGAGAACCGGTCGTCGCCCACCGTCTGCGGGGTGCCCTGCGGGGCGGGCCAGTCGGAGCCGCCGGCCGGGGCCGCCCAGGTGGTGCCGTCCGCCTCAGGGGGCGTCGCCGCTATCGGCGGCGGCACGTAGCCGTGGCCCGGCGCTGCGAGCGGGCTGTCGCCGCGGCCGGCCAGGAGGGCGTCGATGCCGCCCTCGGGGAGCTTCACGAAGGCGGTCGCGCCGTCGTCGTAGTCCCCCTGGGGCAGCGGGTCCCAGCGGCCGCCGCCCTGCGGCGCGCCCTGGACCTGCCCGGTCTCCTGTCCGTGCCCTTGGTCGTGTCCCTGGCCGTGTCCCTGGCCGTGTCCGTGCTGGTCGTCGGTCACGACAGCGCCCTCCCCAGTGCTCGTCGGGCCAGCGCGGCGACGGTGCGCCGCAGGTGCAGTACTGCGGGCGGAAGTTCCGGTACGGAGCCGTCCGCGCCGGGCACCGGGTCGGGGATGCAGGCGGCGGCGACGTACTCCCCGAAGGCGGTCAGGGCCTCGGGGACGATCGTGCGGTTGTTGTCCCAGTCGATGAGCCGGGCGACCCACTGCTCGGCGTCCAGGGGCCGCAGCGGCATCGGCGCTATGGCGCCCACGGCGCACCGCACTCCGCGCCGGGCGGGGTCGAGAACCAGTGCCACGGAGGCGACCGCGCGGCCCGGCCCGGTGCGGCCGGTGGCCTTCAGGAAGACCTGCGGGGCGTGCAGCAGCGGCACGCGCACGTACCCGATGAGTTCGCCGCCGCGCAGCATCTCCATGCCGGCCAGCAGGTGCGACACCGGGATCTCCCGGCGGGCTCCGCGCGGGCCCGCGATGATCAGGGTCGCTTCCAGCGCGGCCAGCACGGGCAGCGCGTCGCCCGTCGGGGCGGCCGAGGCGATGTTGCCGCCCAGGGTGCCCGCGTTGCGGATCTGCGGCGGGCCCGCGGCGCGCGCGGCGGCGGCGAGCGCCGGGATGAGGGCGGCGAAGTCGGGGCGGCCCATGCGCGCGTGCGTGAGTCCGGCGCCGAGCAGCGCGTGGCCGTCCTGGTACTGCCAGCCGCGGATCTCGCTGATCCGGCCGAGTCCGACCAGTCCGGCGGGCCGCAGTTGCCCGGAGTTGACGGCGGCCATCAGGTCGGTGCCGCCGGCCACCGGTACGGCCGCGGGCATGGCCGCCAGCGCCGCCACGGCCTCGTCCAGCGTTGTGGGCAGCGTGACGGCCTGCGCCGCCTGCGGTGCGTGCGTGCTCAAAACCGGCTGCCCCTTCCCGCTGCCCCACCTGGTCCCACCTGTGTTGCCGTACGGTACGTGCTGACAGGGCGGACGTGGCAACTCTGGCACATCTTCGCAACACCCGAACGCGGGGGTCCGCTAGGAGGCATTCGCCCACCTCACCGCGCAGATGGTCCGTTTTCGTGCGGCATCACCGGTGCGTGCGAATTGCCACTCTTCGGCGACTTTGTCGGGGTTTTTCCGTGACGCGCGGGATCACCGGTTCGGGGGCGGGCCGTCGATCGGACGCCCGAGGACACCGGGCCGCCGCTGCCACGGCCGGGGCCCGGACGGCGGGCGGTAGCCGACTCCCAGGGCGTCGAGTCGCCCGTAGTGGGCCTCCATCCGCCGCTCGAAGTCGGCGAAGTCCCGTTCCTCCGGGGCGGGCAGGTCACTCCAGGCGACCTCGGCGAAGGCGGCGAGCCGGGGGAAGGCCTGGTAGTCCACGCGCGCGTGGTCCTCCATCGCCTCCGTCCACAGGTTGGCCTGCGTGCCGAGCACGTGCGCGGCCTCCTCCGGCGTCAACTCCGCGGGAACGGGCTCGAACCGATAGACGTCCTCCAGGGTGCGCACGTAGCCGATCGGCACGGGCTCGTCCGGACCGCCGTCCTGGCGGTGGTCCAGGTACACCTGCTGCTCGGGGCACATGACGACGTCGTGCCCCGCGCGCGCGGCGGCGATCCCGCCCGCGTACCCGCGCCAGGACGACACCGCCGCGCCCTCCGCGAGCCCGCCCTCCAGGATCTCGTCCCAGCCGATGAGCCGGCGCCCGCGCGCGGAGAGCCACTTGTCGAAGTGACCGACGAACCAGGACTGCAACTGGTCCTCGTCCGCGAGTCCGAGTTCCCGGATGCGGGCCTGTGCGGTGGGCGACCGCCGCCACTGGTCCTTGGGGCATTCGTCACCCCCGATGTGCACGAACTCCGAGGGGAAGAGATCGAGGACTTCCTCGAAGACCCCCTCGTAGAAGCGCAGGGTGTTGTCAGTGGGGGCGAGTACGTTCGGGTTGATGCCCCAGGTGTCCCAGACGGAGAGTGCGGTGGTGTCGATGACGTCGGTGTTGCCGAGTTCCGGATACGCGGCGATCGCGGCCTGCGAGTGTCCGGGTACGTCGATTTCGGGGACGACGGTGATATGCCGCTCGGCGGCGTACGCGACGATCTCCCGGATGTCGTCCTGGGTGTAGAAGCCACCGTGCGGCTTCTCGTCCCACAGGGGTGAGGCACGATGGCCGAATTTCGTGCGGGCTCGCCAGGAACCGACCTCGGTCAGCCTGGGGTGCCTCTTGATCTCGACGCGCCACCCCTGGTCGTCCGTCAGATGGAAGTGGAAGACGTTCAGTTTGTGCGCGGCCATCAGGTCCAGGTAACGCAGGACGCCTTCCTTGGGCATGAAGTGCCGCGCGACGTCGAGCATGAGGCCGCGCCAGCCGAAACGGGGGGCGTCCTCGATGATCTGGTGCGGGATGCCGTACATGATCCCCGGCCGCACGGGCGCGCGCCGGAAGGCGTGGCGGCCGAGGAGCTGACGCAGCGTCTGGGCGCCCCAGAAGACGCCGGCGGGGCCGCCGCCGCGGATCTCGATGCCCCAGTAGGCGAGGACGCTCAGTTTGTACGCTTCGGGCTCCAGCGTGTCGTCCAGGCACAGCCGTACGGAGTCGCGGGCGTCCTGCGGCCCGGGGCGCAGGGGCACGCCGAAGGCCGCGCCGAGGGTGGCGCGCAGCCAGCGTTCGGTGCCCTCCGTGCCGGGCCCGGCCCACACGGTGGTGTCCTCGTCGATGACGACACCGCAGCGCTTGGGGCCGTTGACGGCGCGCGGCGCGGGGACGAGGTCGATGAGGTCGATGAGGTTCTTTGCAGAAGTCACATCAGTCCTTAACCGCTCCGCCCAGCCCCGAGACCGGTCGTCGCTGTACGAGTACGAAGAACACCGGCACCGGAATCGTCATCACCGTGGAGCCCGCCGTCACGCCGCCCCAGTGCGGGGCGTCCGGCTTGCAGAAGACCAGCAGGGCCATCGGCATCGTCGACTGAGAAGTGTCGCTGATGATGAAGGACTTGGCGAAGAGGAAGTCGTTCCAGGCGGAGATGAAGGAAAACACGCTCGTGGCCACCAGCCCCGCCAGGACGAGCCGGAAAAGGATCTGCCACAGAAAGCGCGTACGACTCGCCCCGTCGACGTACGCGGCCGCCTCCAGCGCCTCCGGAACCGCTTTCACGAACCCTCTCGGCATCCAGATCGCGAAGGGTGCGAGAAGGCGATGTGCGGCAGGATCAGTGACCCCAGGGTGTTCAACCGGCCGAAGTCCCGCATGAGGAAGAACAAGGGGATCGTCAGGGCCTCCACGGGCACCGTCCGGGCCACCAGGAACATGATCGGCAAGGTGGTCCGGAAGCGGAACCGGAATCGGGTCACGGCGGTCGCGGCGAGAAACGCGATCACTCCGGAGGCGATCACCACCGTGCCCGCCACGACAAGGCTGTTGAGGCAGAATCGGCCGAATTCCTGCTGCCCGAACACGCGCCGGAAGGAATCCGGAGAAGGTGCGAGCGCCCAGGGCCGCGGCTCGCTGGAATCGATCTCCCCGGCCGGTTCGAAGGCGCTCAGCGCCATCCAGTGGAGCGGGAAGGCGACGACGGCCGCGACCGGCAGCGCGCTCGCCTCGGCGGCCGGCCGCCACGGAAGGACCACCCGTCGGACGCCTGGGGAGGGCGCAGGCGGTGACGACCGGGGCGGCGGCCGCGAGCACGGCCGGTCCGGCGGGGAGCGTGGGGAGCTTCATGGAGCGGTCCTCCAGGCGTTGCAACATGCGCAATGACTGTTTTGCTCTGCACAACACACCGGAGGCTAGGGACTACATGAACACGCCGACAAGAGGTCTCAACCACTCTGTGACCACCCGACGCACCCCGTGCAACGACAGAGGACGCGAAAGCCCCCGAAGCGCGCCAAAACGCGCCTCGGGGGCTTTGGAAGGCCGGAAGACTACTTCTTGTCGCCGCCCTTGCCCTTGTCGTCCCCGCCCACGCCCATGGACTCGAAGATCTCCTTGCACATCGGGCACACCGGGTACTTCTTCGGGTCACGGCCGGGCACCCAGACCTTGCCGCACAGCGCCACGACGGGCGTCCCGTCGAGGGCGCTCGCCATGATCTTGTCCTTCTGGACGTAGTGGGCGAAGCGCTCGTGGTCCCCGTCGCCGTGCGACACCTGCGGCGTCGGCTCTACGAGGGTCCCCGTCCCAGTGCCTCGCTGGGGCTGGGTCTCAGGCTCAAGAGTGCTCATAACCACCAGAGTACTGAAGCTCACAGCAGTCAGTTGAGCGAAGGGTCGTCCGGATACGTCGCCACCATCGCCAGCTCGCTGCGCTGGCGGCGCAGCACCTCGCGCCAGAGTCCCTCCGGGGACGGGGAGGAGACGTCGCCGGGCTCGGACTCCACGACGTACCAGGCGCCCTCCACCAGCTCGTCCTCCAGCTGGCCGGGACCCCAGCCGGCGTATCCGGCGAAGATTCGCAGGGAGCCGAGGGCGGAGGCCAGCAGTTCCGGCGGGGCCTCCAGATCGACGAGGCCGATCGCGCCGTGCACCCGGCGCCAGCCCAGCGGGGCACCGTCGACGGCCGTGCCGCCCGGGATGACGGCGACCCCCAGGGCGGAGTCGAGGGACACCGGGCCGCCCTGGAAGACGACGCCGGGATCACCGGTGAGGTCCGCCCAGTCCTCCAGGATGTCGCTCACGCCCACCGGCGTGGGCCGGTTGAGGACGACACCGAGGGAGCCCTCCTCGTCGTGGTCGAGAAGGAGCACCACCGCACGGTCGAAGTTCGGGTCCGCCAGGGCCGGCGTTGCCACGAGCAGCCGCCCTGTGAGCGAGGACACCTCGGTCATGCCAGACATGATCCCGCATCTTCCCGTGAAGTGGGGAGGCAACGCGGGGGTAGGAGGCGAGGGCAGGTCGGGCGCACGGGTGCGGCCCGGGCGCACGGAAGCGGGCGACGGGCGGCGGTGACCCCTTGTGCCCGGCGGGAAACAGTTCGTGTTGTGACACGGCTATGACGTTCCTGGGTGGTCCTTGGGCTTACGGGACAGGGGGCGACGGCGATTACTCTGTCTCATCTGGCCCTGCCCCCGATTCAAGGCCGATCCAAGGCCCTTGCCCCAATCCACCATCCATGGAACGCGAGATACATGACCGTCAACGGCTCTGACGACGTACTGCTTGTCCACGGCGGAACCCCGCTCGAGGGCGAGATCCGTGTCCGTGGTGCGAAGAACCTCGTACCCAAGGCCATGGTCGCCGCCCTGCTGGGCAGTGAGCCGAGTCGACTGCGCAACGTTCCGGACATCCGTGACGTGCGGGTCGTACGCGGCCTGCTGCAACTGCACGGGGTGACGGTCCGTCCGGGCGAGGAGCCGGGCGAGCTGGTGCTCGACCCGACCTACGTCGAGAGCGCCAACGTCGCCGACATCGACGCCCACGCGGGCTCCAGCCGTATCCCGATCCTGTTCTGCGGTCCTCTTCTGCACCGCCTCGGGCACGCCTTCATCCCGGGCCTCGGCGGCTGCGACATCGGCGGCCGGCCCATCGACTTCCACTTCGACGTGCTGCGCCAGTTCGGCGCGAAGATCGAGAAGCGGGAGGACGGCCAGTACCTGGAGGCCCCGCAGCGGCTGCGCGGCACGAAGATCCGGCTGCCGTACCCGTCCGTCGGCGCGACCGAGCAGGTGCTGCTGACGGCCGTCCTGGCGGAGGGCGTCACCGAGCTCTCGAACGCGGCCGTGGAGCCGGAGATCGAGGACCTCATCTGCGTGCTGCAGAAGATGGGCGCCATCATCGCGATGGACACCGACCGCACCATCCGCATCACCGGTGTGGACAAGCTCGGCGGCTACAACCACGCGGCCCTGTCGGACCGCCTGGAGGCCGCCTCCTGGGCCAGCGCGGCGCTGGCGACCGAGGGCAACATCTACGTCCGCGGCGCCCAGCAGCGCTCGATGATGACGTTCCTGAACACCTATCGCAAGGTGGGCGGCGCCTTCGAGATCGACGACGAGGGCATCCGCTTCTGGCACCCCGGCGGCCACCTGAAGTCCATCGCGCTGGAGACGGACGTCCACCCCGGTTTCCAGACCGACTGGCAGCAGCCGCTGGTCGTCGCCCTGACGCAGGCCACGGGTCTGTCCATCGTGCACGAGACGGTCTACGAGTCGCGGCTGGGCTTCACCTCGGCGCTCAACCAGATGGGCGCCCACATCCAGCTGTACCGCGAGTGCCTCGGCGGCTCCGACTGCCGCTTCGGGCAGCGCAACTTCCTGCACTCGGCGGTCGTCTCGGGCCCCACGAAGCTCCAGGGCGCCGATCTGGTCATCCCCGACCTCCGCGGCGGCTTCTCGTACCTGATCGCCGCCCTCGCGGCCCAGGGGACCTCCCGCGTCCACGGCATCGACCTCATCAACCGCGGCTACGAGAACTTCATGGAGAAGCTCGTGGAACTGGGCGCGAAGGTCGAGCTCCCGGGCAAGGCACTCGGTTAGCCACATCAGCCCGAGCCGGCGAAACCGGCCCGGACCGGCAAGAGACAGCCCGGCATGGGGGTCCCCCCGCTCGAGCGAAGCCGAGAGTGGGGGGAGTTCGAGGCCGTTCTTCACCGCAACCACGAGGGGGCGGCACCCGGAATCCCGGGTGCCGCCCCCTCGTATTGCACGCCGCTCTCAGCGGAGCGCTTACTTGCCCTTGGCCGCTTCCTTGAGCTTCGAGCCCGCGGAGACCTTCACGCTGTAGCCGGCCGGGATCTGGATCGGGTCGCCGGTCTGCGGGTTGCGCGCGGTGCGAGCGGCACGGTGGGTGCGCTCGAAGGTCAGGAAGCCGGGGATGGTGACCTTCTCGTCGCCCTTGGAGACGATGTCGCCGACGACCTCGGCGAACGCGGCCAGCACTGCGTCGGCGTCCTTGCGGGTCACCTCGGCGCGGTCGGCCAGCGCGGCCACCAGCTCACTGCGGTTCATGTTGTTACTCCCGTGTTCTTCTTGCCGTTGAGGCGTGCCACGCGGCGGAGCCGCATGTGGGGCACAGCGAAGTCGTTGTGCTCGCGCCCAGAGACGCATCCTGCCCCTACCTGCGGCGGGAAAGCCAATCCGGCACCCGCACGGAGGCGTGAGACAACCCATGTGTGTCACACGAAGGACGCTTAGCTCGGCGCAACCCTAGAGGGCCGCGATCGGCGCGAGGTTCCGCGACGCGCCGTTGCGGGGGCCGCCGTGGCGATCCTCACAGCCGCACAGCCCCCGCACCTTACGCGACAGAGCCTACGAGGCCGACGCCCCGACCGCCTTGGCGGCCTCCCGCACCGCACCCGCCACCGCGCCCGCGACCTTGTCGTTGAAGACGCTCGGGATGATGTAGTTCGGGTTCAGCTCGTCGTCGCTCACGACCTCGGCCAGGGCCTTTGCGGCCGCCAGCATCATGTCGGTGTTGACCGTGCGGGACTGCGCGTCCAGCAGGCCGCGGAAGACACCCGGGAAGACCAGCACGTTGTTGATCTGGTTGGGGAAGTCGGAGCGGCCGGTGGCCACGACGGCGGCCGTCTGGCGGGCGATCGCCGGGTCCACCTCGGGGTCCGGGTTCGCGAGCGCGAACACGATCGCGCCGTCGGCCATCGCGGCCACGTCGGTGCCGTCGAGGACGTTCGGGGCGGAGACGCCGATGAAGACGTCCGCGCCGCGCACGGCCTCCTTCAGGGTGCCGGTGAGGCTCTCGGGGTTGGTGTTGTCGGCGATCCAGCGCAGTGCCGAGTCCGGGGCCGCGTCGACGAGGTCCTCGCGGTCCGCGTGGACGACGCCGTGGATGTCGGCGACGACGGCGTTCTTCACGCCGGCCGCGAGCAGCAGCTTGAGGATGGCCGTACCGGCCGCGCCGGCGCCGGACATGACGACCCGTACGTCCCCGATGCCCTTGCCCACGACACGCAGGGCGTTCGTGAGGGAGGCGAGGACGACGATCGCGGTGCCGTGCTGGTCGTCGTGGAAGACGGGGATGTCGAGGGCCTCGCGCAGGCGGGCCTCGATCTCGAAGCAGCGCGGGGCGGAGATGTCCTCCAGGTTGATGCCCGCGAAGCCCGGGGCGATCGCCTTCACGATCTCGACGATCGCGTCGGTGTCCTGGGTGTCCAGGCACAGCGGCCAGGCGTCGATGCCGGCGAACCGCTTGAAGAGCGCCGCCTTGCCCTCCATGACCGGCAGCGCGGCCTTCGGACCGATGTTGCCCAGGCCCAGTACGGCCGAGCCGTCCGTCACGACCGCAACGGAGTTGCGCTTGATGGTGAGGCGGCGGGCGTCCTCGGGGTTCTCGGCGATCGCCATGCAGACACGGGCCACACCCGGCGTGTAGATCATCGACAGATCGTCACGGTTGCGGATGGGGTGCTTGGACTGCATCTCGATCTTGCCGCCGAGGTGCATCAGGAACGTACGGTCGGAGACCTTGCCGAGGGTGACGCCCTCGATGCCGCGCAACTGCTCCACGATCTCGTCGGCGTGGGAGGTGGAGGTGGCGGCGATGGTGACGTCGATGCGGAGCTTCTCGTGCCCGGACGCGGTGACGTCGAGGCCGGTAACCGAGCCTCCGTGGGACTCGACGGCTCCGGTGAGCTGGGAGACCGCGGTTCCGCTCGCGGGCACCTCCAGCCGGACCGTCATCGAGTAGGAGACGCTGGGCGCCGTTGCCATGGCCGACTTCCTCTGCACTGCTGGGTCGCGGGGTTGCGGTCCGATCGTCGCACCTACCGGCGAGTACGTGAAAGCCGCTCCGGATTGCGATCGTTTTGTTCTCAATGAAAGAGGCCCACATCACAGAGTGATGTGGGCCTCTCTCACGCTAATGACACCGACCCGCCATGCTCGCCTCGCGGCAAGTGGTCGCTCGTAGCGACGAAGGTTGGGCCCGGGGGCTTGGATCGAGCCGGTGTCACACCCAGGCTAACAAACGGATCCCCGAACACCATTCCCGTCCGGGGAGTTCACAGGAAACCGTCGGCCGCTCAGTCCCTGAGGAGGTCCGGCACGCCGTTCGCGTCCGGCTCGTCGCGGTCCCCGGAGACGACCGTGAGCTGTTGCGTCGCCCGGGTGAGGGCCACGTACAGCACACGCAGGCCGGCCGGACTCTCGTCCGCGATCTCCGCCGGTGAGACGACCACCGTGGCGTCGTACTCCAGGCCCTTGGCCTCCAGGCTGCCGAGGGCCACCACGCGGTCGCCGAGCCCGGCGAGCCAGCGTCTGGCCTCCTCGCGGCGGTTCATGGCGACGACGACGCCGACGGTGCCGTCGACGCGGTCGAGGAGCCGTTCGGCCTCGGCCCGGACGGTCGAGCCCAGGGTGTCGGTGACGGCCGAGAAGTGGGGCACGACACCCGTCGACCTGACCGCCGACGGGGACTCGGCGCCCGGCATGGCCAGCGCCAGCACCTTGGCGGCCAGCTCGGCGATCTCGGCCGGGTTGCGGTAGTTCACGGTGAGCTGGAAGCGGCGGCGGGGGCGGGTGCCGAGGGCCTCGTCGCGAGCCTCGGCGGCCTCGTCGGGGTCGGACCAGGAGGACTGGGCCGGGTCGCCGACGACCGTCCAGGTGGCGTGCCGGCCGCGGCGGCCGACCATGCGCCACTGCATCGGGGTGAGGTCCTGCGCCTCGTCGACGATGACGTGCGCGTACTCGACGCGCTCCTGCGCGAGCCGCTCGGCGCGCTCGCGCTGCGACTCCTCGCGCACCGGCATCAGCTCCTCCAGGCCGGTGAGCTGGTCCAGCGGGTCGAGTTCGCGGCGCTTCTTCGGGCGCAGCGGGGCGCCGAGGATCGCCTGGAGCTCGTCGAGCATGGCGATGTCGTGCACGGAGCGGCCGTCCCGCTTGAGGGAGCGGGCCACCTTGCGGACCTCGCCGGGGTTGAGGATGCGGCGGGCCCAGCGGCCGAGCCGCCGTTCGTCGGCCATGGCCGCCAGGACGGCCTGCGGGGTGAGCTCGGGCCACCAGGCGTCGAGGAAGGCGATGAACGAGTCCTCGGTGGTCACGTCCTCGTCGAAGGAGGAGCGCAGCTCGGCGGCGAGCTCGGGGTCGGTGTGCCGGCCGGCCGCGCCGGAGCGCTGCCACAGGGCGTCCAGGAGCAGCTTGCGGGCTCGGGGGCGCAGCAGGTTCACCGGGGCGGTGCCGCTGAGGGCGCTCTGCCGGACGCGGTCCAGGTCGGCGGCCTCCAGCTCCAGCCGGCGGCCGAAGGCGACGACGCGCAGGCGGGTGGGGGTGGTGCCGGAGGGGACCGGGGACTCGTCGAAGCGGAGCTGCCCCGCGCTCTGGCCGCCGTTCTCCAGCGCGCCGCGCGCGGCCTTGCGCAGCACCTTCAGCATCCGGTACGAGCCCTTGGCCCGGGCCACCGCCGGGGAGTCGTACAGGGTGGCCTCGGCGCCGTCGACGAGGGAGCCGATGGCGCGGATGGCGACCTGGCCCTCCTCGCCGAGGGAGGGCAGCACGCCCTCGGTGTACGCCACCAGCAGGGGGGTGGGCGAGACGATCAGGATGCCGCCCGCGTAGCGACGGCGGTCCTGGTAGAGGAGGTAGGCCGCCCGGTGCAGAGCGACGGCCGTCTTCCCCGTCCCCGGGCCGCCCTCGACGTAGGTCACGGAGGCGGCGGGGGCGCGGATGACCAGGTCCTGCTCGGCCTGGATGGAGGCGACGATGTCCCGCATGGTGTGGCTGCGGGCCTGCCCGAGGGCGGCCATCAGGGCGCCGTCGCCGATGACGGCGAGCTCGTCGCCGTCCAGGAACGCCTTCAGCTCGGGACGCATCAGGTCGTCCTCGACGCCGAGGACGCGACGCCCCTTGGAGCGGATCACACGGCGCCGTACGACGCGCCCCGGGTCGACCGGGGTGGACCGGTAGAAGGGGGCCGCGGCGGGCGCCCGCCAGTCGATGACCAGCGGGGCGTACTCGGAGTCGAGGACGCCGATCCGGCCGATGTGGAGCGTCTCGGCGATGTCGGCGGTGTTGTCGGGGCGGACCGTGCCCTCTGCGGGCTCCACGGCGGTGTAGGCGCCGTCGGGGCCCTTCTTGCCGTCCTTCCCGAGGAGCAGATCGATCCGCCCGAACAGGAAGTCCTCGAACTCGTTGTTGAGCCGGTTGAGATGGACGCCCGCGCGGAAGACCTGCGCGTCCCGTTCCGCGAGGGCGCCGGGTGTGCCGACCTGGCCGCGCTTGGCCGCGTCGTTCATGAGGAACTCGGCCTCGTGGATCTTCTCCTCAAGGCGGTGGTACACCCGGTCGAGGTGTTCCTGTTCGACGCTGATCTCTCGGTCCCGTACCGAATCCGGTGCGGTTTCGTGGACCGATACGACCGCGGTTTCCTGCTGTGCCTGAGCGGCCACCGGGCCCCCTTCTGACGTGCTGGGCAGCCGTCAACCGTACGCGAAGGGGGCCCCGAGAAGCTACGCGTCGACCTGGACGAGCTTCTTGCCGTCGAAGGTCATGACCTCGAAGTGGTCGATCTCGTTCGGGGCGAAGGCCGCGCCGCCCACGACGTAGAGCGGGTTCTTGGCCTGCTCGGTCTTGGCGCCCGCGATGCCGTAGCCCCACTTCGGGACCGACCAGGAGGAGACCGTCTCGCGTTCGCCGTTCTTGCCGACGGCGATGAGCGAGCACTTCTCCGGGCCCGTCACGTTCTTCAGTTCGACGCCGATCTCCGTGCCCCACGCCTTCTCGCCCATGGCGACGGTCGCCGAGACCTTGGAGGCGGAGTCGGTCGCGGAGATCCGGTCGGAGAGCGTATCGAACGTCGACTTGGCGGAGTTCGCGGACTTGGTGGAGCTCGCCTCGGTCCCCTTGGTCCCGCTGTCGCCGCCGGTCGCCGCCAGCACGGTGAGCGGGCCGCCGATGATCAGCGCGGCCGCGGCCGCCACCAGGAAGAACGAGCGGCGGCGCTTGACCGCGCGGCGCTCGGACACCTCGTCGACCAGCCGTTCCGCGAGGCGCGGGCTGGGCCGGGCGGACAGGGACTCGCCGATCGCGGGTGTGCCGGTGCCCGGCAGGTCCGCGAGGGCGGCCAGCATGGGCTCCATGCCGGCGAGCTCGTCCAGTTGCTGGGCGCACCACTCGCAGCCCGCGAGGTGCATCTCGAAGGCTGTCGCCTCGGCGTCGTCGAGGATGCCGAGGGCGTAGGCGCCGACGGTCTCGTGTTCGCTCGGGCTCGGAGATCCCACTGATCCCTGCATGGGGCCAGACATACCCGAACCACCTGCTCCGAATCCCCCGTAACCGCTCATCACGCCGTCACCCCCCGCTCCTCAAGAGCCAGCTTCATCGACCGCAGGGCATAGAAGACCCGTGAGCGCACGGTGCCGCTGGGTATGCCCAGCGTCTCGGCCGCCTCGTTGACGGTACGCCCCTTGAAGTACGTCTCGACGAGCACCTCCCGGTGAGCCGGGGTCAGGTCGTCGAGCGCGTCGGACAGCGTCATCAGCCACAGCGCCTTGTCGATCTCGTCCTCCGCAGGAATGACCTCCAGCGGCGACGGGTCGACCTCCTGCGGCCGGGCCTGCCGGCTGCGGTGGCCGTCGATGACGATGCGACGTGCGACCGTCACCAGCCAGGGGCGTACCGATCCGGTCGCTCGATTGAGCTGACCGGCGTTCTTCCAGGCACGGATGAGCGTCTCTTGTACGACGTCCTCGGCACGCTGCCGGTCTCCGGCAACCAGGCGCAGGACATACGCAAGCAGGGGTCCGGCATGCTCCCGATACAGAGCACGCATCAGCTCCTCGTCAGGTTCCGAGGGCTGGGACATGCGATGTCGGGCCCTCGATCCACGTTCATTGGCCACGGCCGCATCCTTGCGCACGCCCACCTCCGGTGTCCGGGGGTTCCCCCAGTCGGTCGCTCGACGACGGGTACGCAGACGGGGTGTTGGGTGTTCAAACCGTGGGGACACTTTTCTTCGGGGTGTCCTGACGAGAGGGACATGGCGGCACATTCCCACCCCGTTTTCTTTACATTTTCGCCACACCGACAAGATCGCGCCGACTGCCCGGGGCGCGATGCGCGTAAACAGCGTGTAATCGAAATCACTTCGACAGTTGGACCGGCCCGCCTCCATGAAAGCCGCATACCAGACAGGGCAGTTGGGGAAGCGAAGCCGGAGGGACCACGGAAGTGGGGGCGGAAGAGGGCACGGAAGAGGGAGAAAGCGGGCGGGGACGTCAGGTGCGCGCGAGTGCCGCCGCGCGCCGGCGGTGCCGTGCGACCCGCTCCCGGTTCCCGCAGACCTCACTGGAACACCAGCGCCGCCGGCGCCCCCGGGACATGTCGACGTACACGATCGGGCAGTTGTCCCCCGCGCACTGCCGCAGCCCCGCCCGGGCGACGGGATCGGTGAGCAGTTCCACCGCGTCCCGCGCCACGGCGGCGAGCAGCGCGGCACACTCCGGCGGCCCGTCCAACGCCCGCACGAGCGCGCCGTCTTCACCGCGTACGGCTCGTGGGGTCGGGGGCGCCGACCGGGCGACGTCGTTGACGCGGGCGAGAGCGAGGTCGTACGCCCCGGCGTCGCCTCGGGCGAGCCACCCGTGCACCAACTGGCCGACGCTGCGCCGCAGTTCCCGGAAGGCCGGTGGCCAGGAGGCGTCGGCGTGGGCGAGCGGGGTGCCCGCCGGGACGAGTCCGGAGCCCCGGATCCACGCCTCCAACGGTGCGACGGCGTCGAGCCGTTCGAGGGGGTGCGCGGTCGCGAGCAGGTCGAGACAGATCCGTCCGGCATCGAACCGCAGCTCGTCCATGCGCGTGTCACCGCCCAGCGAGAGGCACTCCTGAGGAACCGTTCTCTTCACAGTGCCAGCGCAGGGTGCCAATATCCAGCCCGTCCGGGGCCCCCTCCGGGGGAGTTCGAGGACGAGGCCGTTCAGGCCGAAGCGGGGGCCCGGAGGCGGCAGCCCCCGGAGAGGGTCGGTCCCACCGACTCCGGGTGCCGGACAACCGCCCTACGCGTCCGCGTACTTCGCGTCCGCCGCAGGGTCCAGCGCCAGGCGATACCCCCGCTTCACCACCGTCTGGATCAGCTTCGGCGCGCCGAGTGCCGTCCGCAGACGGGCCATCGCCGTCTCGACGGCATGCTCGTCGCGGCCCGCACCGGGCAGCGCCCGCAGCAGATCCGACCGCGGCACGACCCACCCGGGCCGCCGCGACAGCGCCCGCAGCAACGACATCCCTGCCGGAGGCACCGGCTTCAGACACCCGTCCACCAGCACCGCGTGCCCCCGGATCTCCACCCGGTGCCCGGCGACCGGCAGCGCCCGCGCCCGACCCGGCAGCTCCTGGCACAGCAACTGCACGAGCGGCCCGAGCCGGAACCGCTCCGGCGAGACGGTGTCCACGCCCTGCGCCTGCAGCGGCAGCGCGGTGACCGGCCCGACGCAGGCGGGCAGCACGTCGTGGTGGAGGGCGGTGAGCAGCTCGGGCAGCAGCCCGCGCTCCTCCGCCCGCGACAGCAGGGACGCGGCCGCGGGCGCGCTGGTGAAGGTGATCGCGTCCAGTCCGCGGGAGACGGCGGCGTCGAGGAGCCGGTCGAGCGGCGAGATGTCCTCCGGCGGCATCCACCGGTAGACGGGCACCCCGACGACCTCCGCGCCCGCCGCCCGCAGCGACTCCACGAACCCCGGCAGCGGCTCGCCGTGCAGCTGGACGGCGACCCGGCGCCCGTCGACGCCCTCCTCCAGCAGCCGGTCGAGCACCTCGGCCATGGACTCGCTCGACGGCGACCACTCCTCCGTCAGCCCCGCGGCACGGATGGCGCCCTTGACCTTGGGCCCGCGGGCCAGCAGCTCGACGCCGCCGAGCCGGGCGAGCAGCTGCTCGCCGAGCCCCCAGCCGTCGGCCGCCTCGACCCAGCCGCGGAAGCCGATGGCCGTGGTGGCCACCACGACGTCCGGCGCCTGGTCGATGAGGTCCTTGGTGGTGGCCAGCAGCTCGCCGTCGTCGGCGAGCGGCACGATCCGCAGGGCGGGCGCGTGCAGCACCGCCGCCCCGCGCCGCTGGAGCAGCGCGCCGAGCTCCTCGGCCCGGCGCGCTGCCGTCACGCCCACGGTGAAGCCCGCGAGGGGCCCGTGTTCGACGGCGCCCTCGGGGCCGGTGTCCGGTCGTTGCTGTTCCTGGTACATAACTCTCGTCCCGCACTCGAGTCGCCTTGCATGGACCTACATGCCGATCGAGCCTGTCAATGGTGCGTGACAGGCTCGGTTCGGCTTCATGTCGCCAGTGTTACGTCACACCTCGGCGTAGCTGAGCTGCGGTTCCGCCTCGGAGGCCGCGCTGGTGGCGGTCACGCGGCCGGCCGGGCGGCGAAGGTATACGGCCCAGGTGACCGCGAAGCACACCGCGTAGAAGGCGAGGAAGGCGACGAAGGCGCCGGTTCCGGAGCCGTAGGAGAGGAAGGACTGCCGGAAGGCCAGGTTGATGCCGACCCCGCCGAGCGCGCCGACCGCCCCGATGAGTCCCATGGAGGCGCCGGACAGCCGACGCCCGTAGGCAGCGGCCTCCTCGCCCTGAAGCCCCTTGGCGACGGCCTTCGCCTGGAAGATGCCGGGGATCATCTTGTACGTCGACCCGTTGCCGAGGCCGGTGAGCACGAACAGCACCACGAAGGCGACGGTGAACAGTGCCAGCGACTTGCTCATGCTGGCGGAGATGAGGACGGCGGTCGCCGCGCCCATTCCGACGTAGTTCCACAGCGTGATCTTCGCGCCGCCGTACTTGTCGGCCAGCCAGCCGCCCACGGGCCGGATCAGCGAGCCGAGCAGCGGACCGATGAAGGTGACGTACGCCGCCTCCAGCGGGGTACGCCCGAACTGGTTGGTCAGCACCTGCCCGAAGGCGAAGCTGTAGCCGATGAAGGAGCCGAAGGTGCCGATGTACAGGAAGGACATGATCCAGGTGTGGGAGTCCTTCGCGGCGTCCTTGGCGGCGCCGGTGTCGTTCTTCACGGACGCGATGTTGTCCATGTAGAGCGAGGCGAGGACGGCGGCGACCAGGATGAGCGGGATGTAGATGCCCAGCAGCACACGGGGACCGCCGCTGGCACCGATGATCGCGAGAGCCACCAGCTGGATGACCGGCACGCCGATGTTGCCGCCGCCCGCGTTGAGCCCGAGCGCCCATCCCTTCTTACGGAGGGGGAAGAAGGCGTTGATGTTGGTCATGGAGGAGGCGAAGTTGCCGCCGCCGATGCCCGCCAGGAGGCCGACCAGGAGGAACGTGTTGAAGGAGGTCCCCGGCTTCATCACCGTGAACGCGGCGGCGGTGGGGATCAGGAGCAGGCCGGCGGAGACGATCGTCCAGTTCCGGCCGCCGAAGACCGCGACGGCGAAGGTGTAGGGCACCCGTACGACCGCACCGACCAGCGTCACCATCGACGTCAGCAGGAACTTGTCGGCCGGGGTGAGGCCGTACTCCGGGCCCATGAAGAGCACCAGCACGGACCACATCGTCCAGATCGAGAAGCCGATGTGCTCGGAGAGGACGGAGAAGAGCAGGTTACGGCGGGCGATCTTCTCGCCCTTCTCGTTCCAGAAGGTCTCGTTCTCCGGGTCCCACTCCTCGATCCAGCGGCTCCCCTTCTTCGCGGGGGACGGGGGTGCGGGCGCTGTACTCGGGGCTGTCATGACGCCTCCACGGTGCTCCGGGACTCGGGTGGTTCGGGGGGATGAGCGGTGATGAGTCCCGAAGGTAGGGAGGGCGCGTTTCCGTGCTGTGGCTGTGAGTGACCGGAAAGGAACGTTGCTCTCACGTTGCGAAGAGGCCCGGTGAGAGGTTGTGGGGAGAGCTCAGCGCTGGGGCGCCTGACCGTAGGGGTTGGGGGGCTGCGGCGGGTACGGGGCCGAGGGCTGCGCCGGGTGCTGCTGGGGGTGGGGCTGCGGATGGGCCTGCGGCTGAGGCTGAGGCTGAGGCTGAGGCTGAGGGTACTGCTGGGGATAGGGCTGGGCCTGTGGCTGAGGGTACGGCTGCTGCTGACCGTAGGGTCCGGGCTGGGGATACGGCTGCTGCCCGTACGTTCCCGGCTGGGGATACGGCTGCTGCCCGTACGTTCCCGGCTGCTGGTGGGGCTGGTGGGGCTGGGGCTGCGGCTGCTGGTGGGGCTGAGGGTGTCCGTAGCCACCGCTGCCCGTCGGGCCGGCGCCGTACGGATCCTGGCCGTATCCGGCCATCGTGCCCGGCGGCAGATAGCGCACCCGCCCGGTCTCGTCGGTCACCGGAGTGAACCCGGCGGCCTGGAGCCGGGCGGCGAACTTGGCGTTGCGGTGCCGGGTGACGACGAAGCCGATGCCGAAGACGCCCATGAGGACGACCCAGGTGACGGCGGCGGCGATGAAGTCGGTGTTCGTGCCGCCGAGCCGTACGCCGAGGATCGCGCAGCCCGCGGTGACGCCCAGCGCGCCGTACCCCATGCGCTTCTCGGCGTTCTTGCCGGTGAGGTCGAAGTTGATGCGGGCCTTGAGGAGCTCGAAGGCGTCGGGCACCACGGGCGGCAGGGAGACGCCGTCGGAGGCGTTCGCGTACTGCGCCCAGTTCTGCGCGGCGCGGGCGCGGGCCTGCGGACTGGGATCGGGGACGATCATCATCTTCAGCGCGCTGTTGCGCGACCCGCCGTGCCGTACGTCCGCGTACTCGTACCCGAACTGCTGGGCCACGAAGGCGAGTCGGGCCAGCTTCTTCACGGAGGCCATCGGGCTGGTGAGCTCGACGGGCTCGCCTCCCGCCATCAACCGCAGCATGTTCTGCACCTGCCGCTTGCTCACCGGCGATCATCTCCCCACCCGAGCCGGACCATCGGACCACTTGGGCACCGGATCGCGGCCAATCGGACCACTGTTCACTTACGCAACGCCGGGCAGTCTTCCACACGCCCTCAGCCCCGGGAATCGGCGGCCGATGCGGTTTGACCTGCCCTTTACGACCCCACCCGCGCCGGCGAATCCTTGCCGCCCTCGTCCCAGGCGAGGCCCACCGAGTCGCCCGAGCGCGTCGCGGTCGCCGTCCGCACGTCCTCACTGGAAGCGCCGTCGCCGGTGTCGGTGATGAAGGGCTTGAGGGCGATGCGGAAGGAGCCGTCGCTCGTGTTCATGGCCAGGCCGGCGGACGCGCTCGCCGCCGCCTCGGGCTGGTCGTCGCCGCCGCTGCCGCTGCCGTTCGTCGCGATCAGCACGCCTCGGACCGTCAGGCCGACGACCGCCACCGCCGCGCCGACGACCAGCGTCAGCCGTCGTCGGCGGGCGGCGGGCGGCGGGCGGCGGGCGGCGGGCGGCGGGGTGACCGTCGGGGCCGGTGGGAGACGGAGGGGGAGGCGGCGGAGGCGGCCATCCTCCCGCGCCTCCTGCGTAGGGGGCGCCGTACAGGCCGTATGGCGGCGGCTGGTGCCTGTGTCGCGTACGGGTTCGGCTCCTGGCCGAGGGGCTGGGCCGGGGACGGGGGCGGCCCGTAGGGGCCCGGGCCCCGGTGCGGGTCCTGCGGCTGCCGTCCCGGCGGGTACGTCATCGCGGTGGGCGCTCCTCGGTCACGGCCGGGCTCCGACGTCCCGGCCGTCCCAGAAGATCCACCACCCGTACCGGACCCGCAACGCGTTTTCCCGCTCACCCCGTAATCGCACCAGCCCCTTCGCATCAGGACGGTTCGCCTCAGGCCCGGCGGGTTCCTCCTCGTCCGTCCGGCCACAGGCGGGGCTTGCGGCGGGCCGCCAGGTCCTCCACCCAGCCGAAGGAGACGACGCAGGCCGCGGTGAGGAGCCAGATGAACGGCAGTTGCGGCCATGGGCTCTCCAGGACCCAGGGGGTGTTGACCTCCAGCCACGGGATGCCCCACAGGCGGTCCCACAGGGCCTCCACGACGCCGATGCACACGTTGTGCCACAGGTAGATCGTCACGGCACGGGAGTTGAGCAGGGTGATCAGCCGGTCCCAGCGGCGCAGCCGGGCCGGCCACTCGGTCCAGGACGGGCTGATGTGCAGAAGCAGCAGGACCGCCGCGAAGGACCACAGGGACTGCGCGAACGGCATGTCGTCGAGGTCGTGGCCCTCCTCGAGGTGGTGGCTCAGGGCGTACCAGAGGCCGATCCCTGCGACCGCCGGGGCCAGTGACGGGACGACGTAGCGGGGCAGCCGACGCAGGATGCCCTCCTGGTGCGCCATGCCCAGCAGCCAGCACGCGCCGAACGAGCCGAAGTCGCCGAGGCCCGCCTCCAGCCGCCAGCCGGGCACCGACAGCGCGCCGAACTCCAGGGCGGCGGACAGCGCGACCGGCGCGAGGATCGTCGGCCAGGGCAGCCGGCGCAGGGCGCGCAGGAGGAGCGGGGAGAGCAGGACGAACCAAAGGTAGGCGCGGATGTACCAGAGGGGTACGCCCACGTCGGCGGCCCAGTCGTCGCCGATCAGCCCCTGCACGCCGGGCAGGCCGTCGCCGTACGGCGGGTCGCTCAGCGGCAGGATCCAGTAGGCGAGGTGGAGCCACCACCAGCCGGGGTGTCCCTCGTCGTCCGGGCCCCAGCCCGCCATCACCATGCCGGTCACACCGACCGCGCCCAGCAGCCACAGCGGGGGCAGCAGCCGGCGCAGACGTCCTCGTACGACTTCCAGCGCGGGGCGTCCGGCCAGCGAGCGGGCCATGAGGTTGCCGGCGAGCGCGAACATCACGCCCATGGAGGGGAAGACGACGGGCAGCCAGGCCCAGCCCATCAGGTGGTAGAAGACGACGCGGAAGAGGGCGATGGCGCGCAGGAGGTCGAAGTAGCGGTCGCGTCCGCCGCCCTGTTTCCTCCTCGTCTTCCCCGTCTTCCCCGTCTTCTCCGGCGCCTTGTGCTGGGTCGGCGGTGCCGGCGACTCGGCCGCCACGTCGGTCGTGGTGTCGGTCGTGGTGTTCGTCATGGACCCGAAGTCCGACGGCTGGGTGCTCATCAGGCCGTTCCTCCGTCCATGGCCGGCGTCGGGGCTCCCGGCGGTGCGGCCATCTGGCCCTTGCGGCGCAGTTTCTGCCAGCGCAGCCGGCCGCCCGTGAGGGCGGTGATCCAGGACTGGAGCAGGACGATGTACATCAGCTGGCGGTAGAGGAGCTGCTGGAGCGGGAGGGAGATGAGAGGGGTGAGGCGCTCGCGGTCCAGGACGAAGGCGTAGGCCGCGCAGCCCGCCTGGACGGCGAGGACCCCGAACCAGGCCGCGATCGTCTTGCCGGTCGGGCCGAAGAGCAGGCCGTAGACGAGGAAGAGGTCGATGAGCGGGGCGAGGAGCGGGGCGACGACCATGAAGAGGGAGACGAGGGGGAGGCCGACGCGGCCGAAGCGGCCCGAGGGTCCGCCTTCGACGATCGCCCGACGGTGCTTCCAGATCGCCTGCATGGTGCCGTAGCACCAGCGGTAGCGCTGGGACCACAGCTGCTGGACGGACTCGGGCGCCTCGGTCCAGGCCCGCGCCTTCTCCGCGTACACGACGTGCCAGCCGTCCCGGTGGATGGCCATGGTGATGTCGGTGTCCTCGGCGAGAGTGTCGTCGCTCATGCCGCCGACCCGGTCCAGCGCGGTGCGGCGGAACGCCCCGACGGCCCCCGGGATGGTGGGCATGCAGCGCAGGACGTCGTACATGCGGCGGTCGAGGTTGAAGCCCATCACGTACTCGATGTGCTGCCAGGCGCCGATGAGGGTGTCCTTGTTGCCGACCTTGGCGTTGCCGGCGACGGCACCGACCTTCGGATCGGCGAAGGGCTGGACGAGTTCACGGACCGTGGACGGCTCGAAGACGGTGTCGCCGTCCATCATCACGATGAGGTCGTGCCGGGCGCCCGCGATGCCCCGGTTGAGGGCGGCGGGCTTGCCCGCGTTGAGCTGGCGGACGACGCGGACGCCGGGCAGGTTCAGATCCTCGACGATGCGGGCGGTGCCGTCGCTGGAGCCGTCGTCGATGACGAGGATCTCGATCGGGTGCTCGCTCCTCATCAGCGAACGCACCGTGCTCTCGATGCACTTGGCCTCGTTGTAGGCCGGGACCAGCACGGACGCGGGTTCGGTGACGGGCGCGTCGGGGCCCCAGACGAAGCCCTTGCGGCGGGTCCGGCGGGTGTGGATCGCGGAGAGCAGCAGCATCAGGCCGAAGCGGGCGAAGACGAGGACGCCGATGACGGCGAGGCCGACCACCAGGACGCCGGTGACGTCGTCGGAGGCCTCGACCAGGAAGACCCAGGCCTTGCCCTTCCACAGGTCGACCCCGGTGACCGGGGTGTGCGCGCTGGGGGCGTGCAGGGCCTCGGTGAGGTTCTCGAACGTGTAGCCCTTCGCCCGGAGTTCGGGGAGGTAGGTGTCGAGGGCCTGGACCGTCTGATGGCGGTCGCCACCGGAGTCGTGCATGAGGACGATCGCGCCCTTGCCGTGCTGCGGCGTGGCGTTGCGGACGATCTGCCGCACGCCCGGCCGGCGCCAGTCCTCGCTGTCGGCGGTGGTGAAGACGGTGAGGTAGCCGCGGGTGCCGACGTACTGGGTGACCGGCCAGGAGGCGTCGTCGAGGGCGTCGGCGGAGGAGGAGTACGGCGGCCGGAAGAGGGAGGTCCGGATGCCCGCCGCCCCTGCGAGGGCCAGCTGGTTCTGGGTGAGCTCCCAGTCGATGCGCTTCTTCGACTGGTAGGCGAGATCGGGGTGGTTGAAGGTGTGCAGCCCGATCTCGTGCCCCTCGTTCACCATCCTCCGGACCAGGTCCGGATAACGGGAGGCCATGGTGCCGGTGATGAAGAAGACGGCGTGGGCGTGGTGCTTCTTCAGGACGTCGAGGACCTCGGGGGTCCACTTCGGGTCGGGGCCGTCGTCGAAGGTGAGCACGATCCGGTGGTCCGGCATGTCCAGGCTGGCCTGCCGGCCGCTGCGGGTGTCGACGACCGGCCCGCCGTCGAGGATCTTCTGCGGCACCTTGTCGGCGGCGGCCTCGGGGCGGATGCGGTAGTCGGCGAGGATCTCGCTGTGCACGTAGCCGCGCAGCATCAGCATCGCCATCATCGCGAGGAGCACGAGCAGGGGCAGCAGGTGCCGCAGCCGCAGCCGCAGGGGCACCAGACGCCTTCGTTCAGGAGGCGAGGCCGCCCCGTGCGCGGCCCCGCCACCGCCGTGCCCAACGGCCCGCCCCCGCCGCGACCCGGGCCTCCGGCCGGCCCGCCGCCCGCCGGCCGACCCACCCCCCGCCGAGGAAGAAGCGGGCGCGGACGCGGAGGCGTCCTGGCCGCCGGACGAATACGCGGACTGCCCGACAACGGACCGTCGGGGCGAGCGCCGGCTGGTACGTGGTGCCATGAGAGATGTTTCTCCGAGAACGGCTCGCCGCACGGCTCGGGCGACGAGGGTGGGTGTGGGGAGTGAGCGGTGAGGAATGGGTGGCCAGGAGTAGGTGGCGACGAGTAGGCCGCGAGGAGTGGGTGGCGAGGAGTGGGTGGTGCGTGCGGGGAGTGGCTGGTGAGCAGTGGATGGTGAGGTGCGCCCGGCAAGTCGGACCGCGCGAACCGGGTGGCGGAGTGGCGTGGCACGGATCAGGCGAGCGGGTTCGGCCCGCACGGGCGGGTGGTGCGAGTCGCGTGGCACGGATCAGGCGAGCGGGTTCGAACCGCGCGAACCGGGTGTGGCGCGAGTCGCGTGGCACGGATCAGGCGAGCGGGTTCGGCCCGCACGGGCCGGGTGGTGAGATCGGGCCGTACGGGCCGTACGGGCCGGCCGGAGAGGGACGGCACTTGAGGGCCGGGCGGCGTGGATCTGGTCGCGACGGGTCTGGTCGCGGATCAACCCACCTGGTCGGGTGGCAGATTCGAGCCGTGTGAGCAGGACGGTTCAGACCGGCCGGCAAGGGCCGGGCAACGGGACCCATGGGCGGGCGCCGGTTGCCCGGACGGTCGAGGTGTGCCGACGTCCGTGGCCGAGCCCCCGGGCCCTGGAGCCCACGCACTCCAGCGGCCGACGCCCCGCCCCGGTGGTCGAGGCCGCCCACCCCGTGACCGCCCACCGCTCGCCGAAACCGGCGGCCCCACAGACCCCACGGACCCCACGGACCCCACGGGTGAACGCCTCTCAGGCCGCCGGGCTCGATGCCGCCGGGGCCGGGTCCGGGGGGCCGTTGGCGACTGTGGTGGTGGCTCCTCCGGCCGGGGAGGGGGAGGAGATGGGCGAGGGGGTCGTGGTGGGTGAGGATGCAGGTGATGGTGCGGTGGACGGTGCCGGGGCGATCACCGGGCTGCTCGGGCCGGGGGCCGTGGAGGCCGTGGCCGTGGGGCCCGCGCTGGGACGGACCGTCCCGCTCGCCGCGGGCTTGGCCGCCGGCGACGCCCCGCCCGGCGAAGCCGCAGCGCTCGCCGACGCGCCCGGCACCGCACTCGCCCCCGGCTTGCCCGGCACCGCGCCGGGCGCGGAGGCGTTGATGCCCGAGCCGCCCGGAAGCACGGCGCCCGGCATCCCTGGTCGCCGAGTCGAGGAGTCGTCCGGCGCCGCCGAGCTGTCGACCTTGCCGGCCGCCGGCTTGTCGTCGTCGGCCTGGCCCGGCACGGGTACCGGCAGCCAGGGCGCGCCGGCGTTGCCCGACAGCAGCGTGGCCACGATGACGACTGCGTACGCCCCGCACGCGGTCCCCACGAGGATGCCGATGCGGCGGAACGTCCGGCTGCGCCGGCCCGACTCGTCGACGAACACCGGGACGTCGGAGGCGCCGGCCTCCGGACCGTCGGCCCGCCCCTTCTTGAGGGGATCGAGCTGGACGGTCACCTCGCCCGGATCGTTCCCCTTCCCGTCCACGCCGCCGGGCTCCTCTCCCCAGGGATCCCGGAGATCGCTCGACCGTTCGTTTTCGGAAAGGCTGTTCGAAGCATTCAAGGTCGCCGGTGGGCGACTTTCACCCGGTACATCCACCAGTGAGCCGCATCTACCGTTTTCACCCGCCATGGACGTCAGGGATTTGCCCCCCGCCCCGGCAAGGCTCTGGGATCCTGCCTCCAGGACCGGCACATCCCGGGTCGGCACCGCCGGCTCCGGCCACTCCGGTTGGGTGCCTTCTCGCCAATTCTTCACTTGCGCACTTCCCCCCACAGAACTGTTCCCGGTGCGCCTACGACTCCGAGCACACGTCGACGGAACCAGGCCCCCACCCAGCTCCCGCGCCCCTTTTACCCCATTGCGCTCAGGTCGACGAATCTAGCGCAGGCTTGGGCCCTGTGTTCGCGATGTGTCATTTATGGACAGAAGTCATGTTCATGCCTATGGCCGGATTTGATCCCTTGACGGGTCACCAGAGCCGCGTTCTCGCCATCCCGGCCCATCCCTTGGCCTGTCGAAGCGCATCGAGGGCCGGAAGGACCAGCACCTTCCGCCACACCCACGACACAGGCGGACAAAGAGATCTGGTCGACGGGGCGGCGGCGCAACCTCCCAGGCATGGCCGGAAAATTCACTCTTACGAGCATCGGATTGCCCGCTTTGTCAGCGATCCGCCGCTCCCCTCTCCCCCGCGGGTGCCGCAAAAGGAGTGGCCCTCTTGGTCACCACCGGGCGACGGTTGCCCGATGCCGCAACCGACCTCCCAAGGGCCCCACCTCAGCTCCCCCGATCCCACCCTCCGCTCCGCCGACCCCACCCCCCGCTCCCTCGCCCCCTACCGCCGCCCCCTCAACCCCTATCGCCTCCTCCTCGCCCACCCCGGTGCCCGCGCGTTCACCGCGGGGAACCTCCTCGCCCGCCTCCCCATGGGCATGTTCAGTGTGAGCGCGGTCGTGATGATCGCCGGTTCACGGGGCTCGTACGCCCTGGCCGGCGCCGTCACCGCGACCGGCCTCGCGGCGACCGCCCTGGTCGCACCCTGGATCGCACGTCTCGTCGACCGGCACGGCCAGGCCCGGATCGCCGTACCGGCCACCCTCTTCGCCGCCCTCGGCAGCCTCGCCCTGCTGCTCTGCGTCCGGTACGGCGCCCCGGACTGGACCCTGTTCGCCGCGTACGCCGCCACCGCGACCACACCCAACACCGGCGGCATGTCCCGCGCCCGCTGGAACCACCTCCTCGACGGCGACCCCGCCGCCCTGCACACCGCGAACTCCTTCGAACAGGCCGCCGACGAGCTCTGCTTCATGCTGGGCCCGATGTTGGCGGCCTTCCTTTGCGGCACGTTCTTGCCCGAGGCGGGCACCCTGGTCGGCGCGGTGCTGCTGGTCACCGGCATGCTCACGTTCGCCGCACAGCGCTCGACCGAACCGCCCCCGCACCCCCGCCCGAAGAGCAGGTCCCCCCTCCACGCCCCCGGCATCCCGCCCCTCCTCGCCGTCTGCCTCGCCCTGGGCGCGGTGTTCGGCGCGACGGAGGTCGTCACGATCGCCTTCGCGGACGAGCGGGGTCACCGCACCGCGGCCGGGATCGTCCTCGCCCTCCAGGCGGCCGGGTCGTGCGGGGCGGGTCTCGCCTACGGTGCGATACGCCCGTCCGGCCCGACCGCCCGTCGGCACCCCTGGTGCGTGGCCGCGATGACCGCGCTCCTCACGCTCCCGCTGCTCGCGGCGGCAGCCGTGGGCTCACTCACGCTGCTGGCCGGAGCCCTCCTGGTCGCCGGGATGGCGACCGCGCCGACCATGGTCACCACCATGGCCCTGGTCCAGGAACGCACCCCCGAAGGCCGTCTCAACGAGGGCATGACCCTGGCGGTGACCGGCCTGCTGGGCGGGATCGCCTGCGGCAGCGCGACCGGGGGCTGGGTGGTGGAGCACCTCTCGGCCGCGACCGGCTACGCCGTGCCCGTCGCGGCCGCGGCCACCGCCCTCCTCATGGCGGCCGTTTCCCGCACGCCTTCCCCCACGCCTTCCAGCACGCCTTCCCGCACGCCTTCCCGCACGCCCCATTGACGCGGTCACAGCAGCCACATACCTTCCACCGTCGAAGCGCTTCGACGTCACGCATCGAATCGATTCGACGACCCCGGACGATGCTGCGTGACGGTTGTTCCTGCCCCAAGCACCATCCGACTCCCCCGGAGGCACAGGATGTTGACGGCACGAAGGCGTGTGGCGGCGAGTGTGGCGGCGGTCCTCACCGGATCCCTGCTCCTGGCCTCCTGCGGCGGCTCGGACGGCGGCGGCTCCTCCGACGCCAAGACCCTGCGGCTGTGGCACTACGAGGCCCCGAACAGCGCGATGGGCGCGGCCTGGACGGAGGCGATCAAGGAGTTCGAGGCCACGCACCCGGGCGTGAAGGTGAAGTTCGAGGAGAAGAGCTTCGAGCAGATCCAGAAGACCGCCCCGATGGTCCTCAACTCCTCCGACGCGCCCGACCTCATGGAGTACAACAAGGGCAACGCGACGGCGGGCCTGCTCTCCAAGCAGGGGCTCCTCACCGACCTGTCCGCCGAGGCGACGAAGCGCGGCTGGGACAAGCTGCTCAGCCCGGGCGTGCGCACCACCAGCCAGTACGACGGCGACGGCGTGATGGGCTCCGGCAAGTGGTACGGCGTGCCGAACTACGCCGAGTACACGATGGTCTACTTCAACAAGGACCTGTTCGCGAAGTACAAGCTCGCCGAGCCGAAGACGTTCGACGAGCTCGTCGCCGCGATGAAGACCTTCACCGAGAACGACATCACCCCGCTCGCCAACTCCGGCGCCGAGTACCTCGCCCAGCAGTACGTCTACCAGCTGGCCCTGTCCAAGGCGGACCGCTCGTGGGTCGACTCCTACGAGCTGTACAAGGGGAAGACCGACTTCCACGACGCTGCCTGGACGTACGCGGCCGAGACCTTCGCCGACTGGGTGAAGAAGGGCTACATCGGCAAGAGTTCCACGAGCGCCAAGGCCGAGGACGCCGGTGTCTCCTTCCTCCAGGGCAAGGCGCCGATCCTGTTCTCCGGCAGCTGGTGGTACGGCCGATTCCAGGACGAGGCGAAATTCGACTGGGGCACGACCCTGTGGCCCGGCTCGACCCTCACCCCGGGCTCCGGCGGCAACCTGTGGGTCGTCCCCAAGAGCGCCGAGAACAAGGAGCTCGCCTACGACTTCGTCGACATCACCATGTCGAAGAAGATCCAGAACCTGCTGGGCAACAAGGGCGGCGTCCCGGTCGCGGCGGACACGGCCGCCATCACCGACCCGAAGGCCAAGGAGCTCATCACCCACTTCAACACCCTGTCCGGCAGGGACGGCCTGGCCTTCTACCCGGACTGGCCGGTCCCCGGCTTCTACGACGTCCTCGTCTCCGAGACCCAGAAGCTGATCACCGGCAGCGAGAAGCCGGACGACTACCTGGACGCGTTGCAGGAGGCGTACGACAAGGGCGCACCGAAGCGATGAAGGTGCGCGCCCCCCGTGCCTCCCGTGCCTCCCGTGCCCCCCGAGACTCCTACGCCGTCTTCCTCCTCCCCGGTGGCCTCGTCTTCCTCGCCGTCATCGTCGTCCCGTTCCTGATGAACACGGGCGTGAGCTTCACCGACTGGCAGGGCGTGGGCAGCCCTTCGTGGTCGGGGCTCGCCAACTACCGGGACCTGATGGACGACACGGAGTTCTGGGCGTCGTTCCGGCACAGCCTGTTCATGGTCGTCGCGATGGCGGCGATCCCCACGGCCGTCGGACTGGTGCTGGCCGCCGCCCTGTTCGACTACGTCGGCAAGCACTTCGGCTCCCGGATCACCACCGTCCTGCGCGCCTGCTTCTATCTCCCCCAGGTGCTGCCGATCGCGGTCGCCGGCATCGTGTGGAGCTGGATCCTCGCCCCCGACAACGGCTCCCTCAACGAGCTCCTCGAGGCGGTCGGCCTCGGCGGCTGGCGGCAGGACTGGCTCGGCGACCCCGACTTCGCGCTCTACAGCGTCATGGGCGTGATGGTGTGGGTGCAGCTCGGCTTCCCCCTGGTCGTGTTCATGGCGGGCCTGCAACGCGTCGACCCGCAGCTGTACGAGGCCGCCGAGCTGGACGGTGCCGGCTGGTGGCGCCGCTTCCGGCACATCACGCTGCCGCAGATCCGCCCGGAGGTCTACGTCGTCCTGACCTGGTGCACGATCGCCGCGCTGAAGGTGTTCGGCGCGGTGTACGTCCTGACGAAGGGCGGCCCCGGCGGGGCGACCGACGTCCCCTCCTACTTCTCCTTCAGCACCTTCTTCGAGAAGACCCAGGTCGGCTACGGTGCCGCGATCTCCACGGTGCTGACCGTGATCATCCTGGCCCTGTCCCTGGTCGGCCTGAGACTGCAGACCCGCGCGGAGGACGCCGAGGAAGGGGCACGCACATGACGAGGGCCCTACGCCGCTACCCGGTCCTGATCGCCCTCTGCCTCGCCGCGCTCTTCATGATCGTCCCGTTTCTGATCGTCGCGGTGAACGCGGTCAAGTCCCCGGCGGAGTACTCGCGGAGCGGCCCGCTGAGCCTGCCCGACGGCCTCTACCTGGACGGGCTGAAGGACTTCTGGGAGCGCGTCGACTACAGCCGGAAGCTGCTCAACTCGTTCCTGATCAGCGGCTCGGTGGCGGTGGGGGCGGTCGTCCTGTCCGTCCTGAACGCGTACGCGATCGGCATCGGCCGGATCAAGGGCCGCACCTGGGTGCTGGCCTTCTTCGTCCTGGCGAACATGCTCCCGCAGGAGGCGCTGGTCTACCCGGTCTACTACCTGAGCAAGCAGGCCGGCCTGTACGACACCCGGCTCAGCGTGATCATCGTCTTCACGGTGATCCAGGCGGCCTTCGGCACGTATCTCCTGTCCTCCGTCCTCGGCCGGTTCCCGCGCGAGATCATCGAGGCCGCCCGCATCGACGGCGCGAACAGGTGGCAGGTGCTGTGGCGGATCGTCGTCCCGGTCAGCCGCCCCACCCTCGGCGTGCTCCTCGTCTTCTTCTTCATCTGGACCTGGAACGAGTTCCTGCTGCCGCTGGTCATGCTGATCTCCAACGACAACCAGACCGTGTCGGTGGCCCTCGGCGTCCTCCAGGGCCAGCGGCTGATGGACGCCACGATGACCAACGCGGCCGCCCTCCTCGGCGTACTCCCGGCCCTCGTCTTCTTCCTCGTCTTCCAGCGGACACTCACCCGCGGCATCGCCGTGGGCGCCGTGAAGTAGTGAGGACCGAGTAGTAAGGACCCCCCCACCCATGAAGTTCTCCGACGGATACTGGCTGCTGCGCGAGGGTGTCACCGCCGCCCACCCGGCCGAGGTCCTCGACGTCACCGAGTCGGACGGCGCGCTGGAGATCCACGCGCCGACCCGGCCCATCCGCAGCCGCGGCGACCTGATGACGGGACCGGTCATGACGATCAGAGCCCACACCCCCATGCCCGACGTCATCGGCCTCACCCTCACCCACTTCACCGGCGAGCGGCCCCCCGAGCCCGCCTTCGACCTCACCGGCACCGGCCCCACCCCCCAGCTCTCCTACGACGACGAGCACGCGACCCTGACCTCCGGCGCGCTCTCCGTGAAGCTCGCCCGCTCCGGCCCCTGGCACGTGGAGTTCCTCGCCCACGGCCGCACGCTCACCACCAGCGGCCCCAAGGGCATGGGCATCATGCGGGACGCGGGCACCGGCGGCCACTACCTGCGCGAACAGCTCAACCTGGGCGTGGGGACCGCCGTATACGGCCTCGGCGAACGCTTCGGGCCCCTGGTGAAGAACGGCCAGACCGTCGACATCTGGAACGCCGACGGCGGCACCGCGACCGAACAGGCCTACAAGAACGTGCCGTTCTACCTCACGGACGCGGGCTACGGCGTCTTCGTCGACCACCCGGGCAAGGTCTCCTTCGAGGTCGGCTCGGAGACGGTCTCGAAGGTCCAGTTCAGCGCCGAGACCCAGGAACTGACGTACTACGTCATCCACGGGCCCACCCCCAAGGACATCCTCCGCAAGTACACCGCCCTCACCGGCCGCCCCGCCCTCCCGCCCACCTGGTCCTTCGGCCTCTGGCTGTCCACCTCGTTCACCACCTCCTACGACGAGGAGACGGTGACGTCCTTCATCGAGGGCATGCGGGAACGCGAACTCCCCCTCTCCGTCTTCCACTTCGACTGCTTCTGGATGCGGGAGTTCAACTGGTGCGACTTCCGGTGGGACCCGCGGGTGTTCCCCGACCCGGAGGGCATGCTGGCCCGGCTGAAGGCGAAGGGCCTGCACGTCAGCGTGTGGATCAACCCGTACATCGCCCAGCGCTCGCCGCTCTTCGCGGAGGGCAGGGAGCTCGGGCACCTGCTGCGCAGGCCCGACGGGAGCGTCTGGCAGTGGGATCTGTGGCAGCCCGGCATGGCCCTCGTCGACTTCACCAGCCCCGCCGCCCGCGACTGGTACGCGGCCAAGCTGGAGGCGCTGCTCGCGCAGGGCGTCGACTGCTTCAAGACCGACTTCGGCGAACGCGTCCCGGTCGACGTGGCGTGGGCGGACGGCTCCGACCCGGAGCGGATGCACAACTACTACACGTACCTGTACAACCGCACGGTCTTCGACGTCCTGCGCAAACACCGGGGCGAGGGCGAGGCGGTCGTCTTCGCCCGCTCGGCGACGACCGGCAGCCAGCAGTTCCCGGTCCACTGGGGCGGCGACTGCGAGGCGACCTACGAGTCGATGGCGGAGTCGCTGCGCGGCGGACTGTCCCTGGGCCTGTCCGGCTTCGGCTTCTGGAGCCACGACATCGGCGGCTTCGAGGGCACGCCCACCCCCTCCCTGTTCAAACGCTGGCTCGCCTTCGGCCTGCTGTCCTCCCACAGCCGGCTGCACGGCAGCTCCTCGTACCGGGTGCCCTGGCTGTTCGACGAGGAGTCGGTGGACGTCCTGCGCCACTTCACCCGCCTGAAACTGCGCCTCATGCCGTACCTGTACGAGGCCGCTCGCGTCGCCCACGAGGAGGGCGTGCCGATGATGCGGGCGATGGTCCTGGAGTTCACGGAGGATCCCGGGTGCGCGCACCTGGAACGGCAGTACATGCTCGGCCCGGACCTGCTGGTCGCGCCGGTGTTCAGCGACGAGGGCGAGGTGGCGTACTACGTCCCCGAGGGTACCTGGACCCACTACCTCACCGGCCGGACGGTGACCGGCCCGCGCTGGACCCGGGAACGGCACGGGTTCCTCGGCCTGCCGCTGCTGGTGCGGCCGGGCGCGGTGCTCCCGGTGGGCGCCCACGCCGACCGGCCGGACTACCCGCACGCCGACGGGGTCACCCTGCGCACCTACGGCCTGGAACGCGGCGCCCAGGTGACGGTACGGGTCGGGGACGTGACCTTCACCGTCGTCCGGGAGGGGGACACGTTGCGGGCGTCCGCGAGCGATCCCTCGGCGCCGTGGGCGCTGGCGGCCGGGGACCGGATCGCGCGGGCGGAGGCGGGCACCGGCTTCCTGACGCTGGACACCGTGGAGGCGAGCTGATGGTGAAGATCACCGATGTGGCGCGGCACGCCGGGGTCTCCCCCAGCACGGTGTCGTACGCGCTGAGCGGCAAGCGCCCGATCTCCGCGGAGACCCGGCAACGCGTCGAGGAGGCCGCCCGTACGCTCGGCTACCGCCCGCACGCGGGCGCCCGTGCCCTGGCCAGCAGCCGTTCCAACGTGCTCGCGCTGGTCGTCCCCCTGCGGACCGGCATCCACGTCCCGGTCGTCATGCAGTTCGCGGTGTCGGTGGTGACGGCGGCCCGACGGCACGACCACGACGTCCTGCTGCTGACACAGGAGGAGGGCGAGGAAGGTCTGCGGAGGGTCGCGGACACGGCGCTGGTCGACGCGCTGATCCTGATGGACGTCCAACTCCACGACCCCCGGCTGCCGTTGCTGCGCTCCCTCGACCGGCCGTCCGTGATGATCGGCTTCCCGCTCGAAGCCGACGGGCTGACCTGCATCGACCTCGACTTCCGGGCGGCGGGCGAGCGGTGCGTGGAGCATCTGGCGCAGCTCGGGCACCGGGTGGTGGGGCTGGTCGGGTCACCGCCGGAGGTCTACGTGCGCGGGACGGCGTTCGCCCAGCGCGTGGTCGAGGGTTTCACCGCCGCAGCCGACCGCGCCGGCCTCGCCTCCGCGGTCCACCCCTGCGAGGCGACACCGGCCGCGGCCCGCCGGGTCGCGGAGCAACTCCTGCGCGAACAACCGGCGCTGACGGGTGTCGTCGTCCACAACGAGGCGATCCTGGAACCCCTGATCGACGCGTTCGAGCAACTCGGACTGCGCGTCCCCGGCGACCTGTCAGTGACGGCGATCTGCCCGGACGAACTCGCCTCGACCCTCCGCGTCCCCGTCACCTCGATCGCCCTGCCGTCCACGGAGGTGGGCGAGCGCGCGGTGGACCTGCTGATGCGCAAACTGGACAACGAGCCGGTACCGCAGGCAACCCTGCTCCCACCCCACCTGACCCCCCGCGCAAGCACAGCACCGCGCACCATCGGGTGAGGTCGCGAGCATCAGATCGCAGTGCCTCACGGGCATCCGATGTGCTGTACTTGGACGCACGGAGGGCCACCACACTGGCGGGAACCAGGCGGCGGCCCAAGCTCAGTAGGAGCTTGTCGTATGCCCCCGTCTGGTGCGGGGACATCCGGCCCAGCGCAGCAGGAGGGCCACCGCCCGGACGGGAATTCCAGACGGTGGCCCAAGCTCAACAGGAGCTTGTCGGATGCCCCCACCGTGGAAGGGGACATCCGGCTACCTGCTGAGCCACCAGAGCAGCCACCTCCTCGCGTGCCTCGCGAACCGCTCCGGCAACAGCCGGATCAGCCGCATGACGAGAGTCGGCTTCTGCTCCTCGTGACAGCCCATCTGGGGGCGTCCTCCCTTCGCGCGAGGCGGCCAACGCACGGTCCCGGGACCGCTCTCGTCGGGCCGAGCCCCGACGCGGTGGGGCCCGGAAATGAAGGGAGGACGCACCCGTCGGGCACATCACGGCGTCAAACTATCGCCTCCGACACCCCCCCGTGTGCAGTAACCCACGGACAGTGACCGGCGGTCAGTTCACGCCGACCGGTTCGACCGGGTTTGCGAGGCGTGTGCCCAGAAGGGCGCAGGAGACACCCTGGACTCCCTGGTAGGTGACGGTGCGGCCGGGGGCGAGTTCGGTGGCGAGGCGTTCGGCCAGGGTTTCGCCCTCCTCGTGGAGGCGCAGGACCGCGGCGTCCCAGCGGGCGTCGTCGCGGTCGGCGAGCCAGGTGTTCATGGCCGCGTCGATGTCCCGGGCCCAGGCGGACAGGTCGGCGGCCAGGGTGGCGGACAGGCCGAGAGCGGCCTGGGGATCGTCCGGGGGGAAGTCGTCGTAGGCGCCCTTGCGGACCGGGTGGGCCCGGTACTCGCCCAGGAGCGTGATGTGCAGCGGGTGGTGCGGCGGATCGCCGTAGGCCTCGTAGGTCAGGAAGGTCTCCCCGCAGCCCCAGCACACGAACCGCTCCTCGCCGCGCCGCTCGTCCCAGTAGCGCACCGCCCAGCCGGGTCCGAGGTGCCCGGCCAGCGCGCGGACGACCACGAGCCCCTGCTCGACGTGCCGCCGCAGCACCGGGCGGGAGGCGAACCCGTCGGCCGGGCGTCGCGCCGCCCAGCCGGCCAGCCGGCCGGCGAGCGCGGCGGGCAGCGCCAGGTCGGGGACGGAGCCGTCGGCCACCAGGGAGAGCGGGGACTGCTCGCCCCGGGCGCGGACGAGGAGATGGCGTGGCGGGTTCGTCACAGGTCGGCCCTCCATTCTGGAGCGGAGACAGCGGAAACAACAGGAAACGGAGACAACAAAAACCCCGCCGCTCGGGAGCGACGGGGTCCTTGTTCACATGGGGCGAGGTGGTCCGGGGGTCATGCCCCCGGATAAATGGCGAGGTGGCTTGCGCTCGCGCTTTCTGCGAGCACAGGGCACCCCCATCTCGTGGAGATGGCGGGAATCGAACCCGCGTCCAACGGTGCAGAATCAGGGCTTCTCCGTGTGCAGTTCGCTGTGATTTTCTCGGCCCCGGCGATCACGCGAACAAGTCGCCGACGGGCCCAGTCACTGTTTGATTTCCCTCTTCACCCCGTGACCGGGATCAAGGTTTAGTTCCCTAGATTATGCCAGGATCCGGGTCGGGAACACTCCCGGGCTGACACCCATTAAGGGTCCTACACTCACTGCTTATTAGGCAGCGAGGGCGTAGGACTGGGAATCGCTCTTGATGTTGGCGATTATTTTTTGCGACATATGGTTTACGAGATCATTGCCGCTTCCTCGACACGCTTCCCCTGCTTCAACAGCCGCTGTCGAAACCGATCATCCCCATGTTGATTTTTCAAACCCTCCGAAGAGGTTTCGCACCCGCTGTGGGGTGCTTGTGCCATCGTACGTGACCAACGCACGCCGATGCCACCGTATTCCCGGCGGCTCCTTCCGCGCGGCTACGCGTGCCGCTGCTTCCGCTTCGCCGCCGCGATCACCCGGTCCGTCTCCCGGCGGTCCTGCTGCTCGCGCAGGGTCTGGCGCTTGTCGTACTCCTTCTTGCCGCGCGCCAGCGCGATCTCGGCCTTCGCCCGGCCGTCCTTGAAGTACAGGGCGAGGGGCACGATGGTGTGACCCGTCTCCTCCGACTTCACCGCCAGCTTGTCGATCTCCTCGCGGTGCAGCAGCAGCTTGCGCTTGCGGCGCGCGGAATGGTTGGTCCAGCTGCCCTGGCTGTACTCGGGGATGTGGGCGGCGTGCAGCCACGCCTCGTTCCCCTCGATCTGGACGAAGCCGTCGGTCAGCGACGCACGGCCCTGGCGCAGCGACTTCACCTCGGTGCCGGTGAGGACGAGACCGGCCTCGTAGACGTCGATGATCGCGTAGTCGTGCCGGGCCTTCTTGTTCTGCGCGACGATCTTGCGCTTGCCGTCCTTGACCTTGCCGGACGCGGCCGTCGCGCCCTGCTTCGGCTGGGACTCCTTCGGTACGTACATTCCCTTGCTCATAGTCATGCCAGTTTCGCACTTCGGAGGGCCCTGAGGGAAAGTCGATTACGACGCGTCCCCGAGCCCGCTCAGCACGGTCTCGGCCCGCGCCAGCGCCCCGTCGTCAGCCTCCAGGTCGGGGGTGATGCCGTGGCCGTCGACCTTGTGGCCGGCGGGGGTGCGGTAGTGGCCGACGGTCAGCTCGGCGACGGACCCGTCGGGCAGCCGGTTCGGCATCTGGACCGAGCCCTTGCCGAAGGTGCGGGAGCCCACGACGACCGCGCGACCACGGTCCTGGAGGGCGCCGGTGAGCAGCTCGGCCGCGCTCATCGTGCCGCCGTCGACGAGCACGACCAGCGGCCTGGTGGTGTCGCCGCCCGCTTCGGCGTGCAGGGCGCGCTGGTCGCCGTCGACGTCGTAGGTGGCGACGAGGCCGCCGTCGAGGAAGGCGGAGGCGGTTGCGACGGCCTCGGTGACCAGGCCGCCGGAGTTCCCTCGCAGGTCCAGGACGATCCCGGCGCCGGCCGGGGCCTGGCGGACGGCGGTGCGCACACTGTCGCCGACGCCCTTGGTGAACGCTGCGATGGTGAGGACGGTGACGGCGCCGGGATGCCTGTGCACGGTGACGGAGTCCGTGGACAGCAGGGCCCTGCGCAGGATCTCGCTCCACGCGCGCGTGCCGCGCTCCAGACCGAGCCGGACGGTGGTGCCGGCGGACGCGCCCTTGGCGTCACCGCGCAGTAAGGAGACGACGTCGGTCACCGGGAGCCCGTCCACGGACCGCCCGTCGACGCTGCGCAGCCGGTCGCCCGCGCGGACCCCGGCGGAGGCCGCCGGCGACCCCGACTGCACCTTGGTCACCTCGATCCGGCCGTCCCGCTCGCGCCGCGCCTCCAGGCCGACGCCGGTGTACCGGCCGTCGAGGGACTCCTCGAACTGCTCGTACTCGCCCTCGGAGTAGACGGCGGCCCAGCGGTCCCCGCTGCGGCTGACGGCACGCTCGGCGGCCTCCATCGGGGACTTGCCGTCCGCGGCGGCCTTCTCGGCGGCCCGCGTCACGTCCTGGGAGCGCCCGGCGGGCGCGGTGGAGGGGGTGGCGCTGCCCGAGGCGCCCCTGCGCCCGCCCCCGAGCTCCTGCGGCAGCGATCCGGTCGCCGCACCGGCGACGAGCACACTCGCGAACACCAATGTCAGGGCGGCCCCGCGGCCGAAACGGCGGGGCTGACAGAACAGGTCTCGGCCTGACATGGCGGTGAGTCTAGGGGAACGCGAAGGGCCGCACGGTCGGTTGACCGTACGGCCCTCGGGGCGTGCGTCACACCTTCAGGTACTTGCGCAGGGCGAAGAAAGCGGCCAGGGCGGGCATCAGCAGGCTGGTGGCGAGGATGAGCGGAAGTTTCGTCAACACGGCGTCCCAGCCGATGAAGTTGATCAGGTTCAGCTTCTCGGACAGGGCCAGGCCGTTGTCGATGATGAAATACCGGCCGATCACCAGGAATCCGCAGGCGACCGTGCCGCCGATGAGCCCGGCGACCGCTGCCTCGGCGATGAACGGCGCCTGGATGTAGAACCCGGAGGCGCCGACGAGCCGCATGATGCCGGTCTCACGCCGCCGGCTGAACGCCGAGACGCGCACGGTGTTGACGATCAGCATCAGCGCCACGACCAGCATGAGCGCCATCACCGCCCGCGCCGCCCAGTTCATGCCGTTGAGCAGCCCGAAGAGGTTGTCCAGGATGCCCTTCTGGTCCTGCACCGACTGCACGCCGTCGCGCCCGTCGAAGGCGGTCGCGATGACCTGGTACTTCTCCGGGTCCTTCAGCTTGATGCGGTACGACTCCTGCATCTGGTCCGGCGTGAGGGAGCTGGCCAGCGGGGAGTCGCCGAACTGCTCCTTGTAGTGCTTGTAGGCGTCGTCCTGCGACTCGTACGTCACCTTCTCGACGACGCCCATCTTGTCGAGGTCGGACTTGATCTGCTTCTTCTGGTCCGCGGTGACCGCGCCCTTGGCGCAGTTCGGGTCGGACTCGGCGTCGCTCTTGTTGCAGAGGAACACCGAGACGTTGACCTTGTCGTACCAGTAGCCCTTCATTGTGCTGACCTGGTCGCTCATCAGGAGCGACCCGCCGAAGAGCGCCAGGGACAGGGCGACGGAGACGACGACGGCGAAGGTCATCGTCAGGTTGCGGCGGAGACCGACGCCGATCTCCGACAGTACGAACTGGGCGCGCATGGCGAGTTGTTCAGGCCTTTCCGGGGACGTCCGCGAGGGCTGGGGCGATGGCGGGGGCGGTCAGTGCTGGTAACCGTAGACGCCGCGCGCCTGGTCGCGGACGAGGCGGCCCTGCTCCAGCTCGATGACGCGCTTGCGCATCTGGTCCACGATGTTCTGGTCGTGCGTCGCCATCAGCACGGTCGTGCCCGTCCGGTTGATCCGGTCGAGCAGCTTCATGATGCCGACGGAGGTCTGCGGGTCGAGGTTGCCGGTGGGCTCGTCGGCGATCAGCAGCTTGGGCCGGTTCACGAAGGCGCGCGCGATGGCGACGCGCTGCTGCTCACCACCCGACAGCTCCCCGGGCATCCGGTCCTCCTTGCCCCCGAGCCCGACCAGGTCGAGCACCTGCGGCACGGACTTGCGGATCTCGCCCTTCGACTTGCCGATGACCTCCTGCGCGAAGGCGACGTTCTCCGCCACCGTCTTGTTCGGGAGCAGCCGGAAGTCCTGGAAGACCGTCCCCAGCTGGCGGCGCATCTGCGGCACCTTCCAGTTGGAGAGGCGTGCGAGATCCTTGCCCAGGACGTGCACCTGACCGTGGCTGGTCCGCTCCTCGCGGAGGACCAGCCGAAGGAAGGTGGACTTTCCGGAGCCGGAGGACCCCACGAGGAACACGAACTCGCCCTTCTCCACCTCGAGGGAGACATCCCTGAGTGCGGGGCGGGTCTGCTTGGGGTAGACCTTGGAGACGTTGTCGAATCGGATCACGGGTGCACCACGGGTCGCCGGGGGTAGATGAGCGTGACCATACGCGAACCGGGGAGGGCGGCGCAGGCGTCAGGAGGGGTTGAGTGGGGCTTGTGCGTTTTTGTACGGGACTTTGTACGCCCCCCACTCTCCGGGCGAGCCGCGCACCCTACCGAGGAACCTGGCAGAGTGGAGGGGGAACGTTCGCGTTCCCGTAGGCGTTGTGTACATGGAACCGGTGCAAGGAGGGCGAGCGCATGACGTACGACCGGCTGGTGTGCGCTAACTGCGCCGCGCCCGTGAGCGAGGGCCGGTGCCCGGTGTGCCGCGCGAACCGCGAGCGGCTGCAGCAACAGGACAACTTCTTCGCGGGGCTGAACCCCATGGCGCTGATCGCGCTGCTGGCGGTGCTGGTGGCGGCGTTGGCGCTGCTGGCCCACCAGACCGCGTAAACCCCCAGGGCACGCGCGCGAAGGGGCCCGGAGCTGATGCTCCGGGCCCCTTCGCGCGTACGTCACGTACGGGTGCGACTACCCAACGTCAGGCAGCGGCCCCGCCGCGGCCCTCCACGAGGCGCGGCAGCACGCGGAAGCCGATGCCGCCGGCGATCATGGTGGCGGCGCCGATGATCAGGAACATGGTCTGCCCGGCACCGGTCTCGGCCAGCTCCTTGCCACCACCCTGGGCGGCCGCGTCGGAGTTGGTGTCCGAGGTGTCGGTCAGCGCGGAGCTGCCCACCTCCTGGGTGGAGGTGCCGTCGGTGTCGGTACCGGTACCGGTACCGGAGGAGGTGCTGCCCTCCGAGGACGAACCGGCGGAGGTGCCCACCGAGGACGAGCCCGAGGAGGTGTTGCCCTCCGAGTCGGAGCCCGAGGAGGTGTTGCCGGTCGAGGTACCGGACGAGGTGCCCGTGGACGTACCCGTCGAGGTACCGGTGGACGTGCCCGTCGAGGTACCGGACGAGGTGCCCGTGGACGTACCCGTCGAGGTACCGGTGGACGTGCCCGTCGAAGTACCGGACGAGGTGCCCGTGGACGTACCCGTCGAGGTACCGGTGGACGTGCCCGTCGAGGTACCGGTCGACGTGCCGGTGGACGTACCCGTCGAGGTACCGGTCGACGTGCCGGTGGACGTACCCGTCGAGGTACCGGTGGAGGTACCCGTGGACGTACCCGTCGAGGTGCCCTCGGACGTGTTGCCCGCGACGGTGTTGCCCGTGGACGTGTTGCCCGCGACGGTGTTGCCCTCGGAGGCGTTGCCCGCCGCCGTGTTGCCCTCGGTGGAGTTGCCCGCCGCCGTGTTGCCGGCGGTGTCCTCGCAGGTGGGGTTGGCGACGATGTCGCACGGGTCGGTGCCCGTACCCGGGTCGTCGTCGGGGTTGCCCACCGTCGCGACGAGCCCGCTGAGGCCGCCCTCGTCGGCCGAGGCGACGCCGGCGACCGTCAGCGAGGCGCCCGCGGCGATCACGGCGCCGGCGGCTATCCGCGCGACCCGGATCCGCGTCTTCTTGGTCATATGGTTGCTACCCCCAGTAGCTGATCGTCGATGAGGCCGCGCTCGGGACTGTGATCGACGGAGGTAGCCGAGATCTAGCTGAAACCCCCCGGTTCACATGCGCCCCAGAGATACGCATGCCACAGTGCACCTTCCCCATTTTCAAAGCCAACGTCAAGGTCGTTGCGCACGCAATGTCCAACAGGGGGCGCTTTGCCGGATGTTGGAGCTGTGAGTGTGATGTAAAACCCAGACATAGAGGAAGTTGAACGGCACGAAAAAGGCAACCGCCCCTGAATCAGGGGCGGTTGCCTTGTCGACAAACCTACTTCTCCTGCTGCTTGCGCCAGCGAATTCCGGCTTCCAGGAACCCGTCGATCTCACCGTTGAACACGGCCTCGGGGTTACCGACCTCGAACTCGGTACGCAGATCCTTGACCATCTGGTACGGGTGCAGGACGTACGAACGCATCTGGTTGCCCCAGGAGTTGCCGCCGTCGCCCTTGAGGGCGTTCATCGCGGCCTGCTCCTCCTGGCGGCGCCGCTCGAGCAGCTTGGCCTGGAGCACGTTCATCGCGCTCGCCTTGTTCTGGATCTGCGAGCGCTCGTTCTGGCAGGAGACGACGATGCCGGTGGGGAGGTGGGTGAGGCGCACCGCGGAGTCGGTGGTGTTCACGCCCTGGCCGCCCGGGCCGGAGGACCGGTACACGTCCACGCGCAGCTCGGACTCGTCGATCTCGATGTGGTCGGTCTGCTCCACCACGGGAAGGATCTCGACGCCCGCGAAGGAGGTCTGCCGACGTCCCTGATTGTCGAAGGGCGAGATGCGCACGAGGCGGTGCGTGCCCTGCTCGACGGAGAGCGTGCCGTACGCGTACGGCACCTGCACGGCGAAGGTGGTCGACTTGATGCCGGCCTCTTCGGCGTACGACGTCTCGTAGACCTCGGTCTTGTAGCCCTTCTGCTCCGCCCACCGCAGGTACATGCGCTGCAGCTTCTCGGCGAAGTCCGCGGCGTCGACGCCACCGGCCTCGGCGCGGATGTTGACGAGCGCCTCGCGGGCGTCGTACTCCCCGCTGAGCAGCGTCCGGACCTCCATCTCGTCCAGCGCCTTCTTGACGGCGGTGAGCTCGGACTCGGCCTCGGCGCGGGTGTCCGGGTCGTCTTCCTCCTCGGCCATCTCGAACAGCACGGAGAGGTCGTCGATCCGGCCGCGCAGCGTGTCCGCCTTCCTGACCTCGGCCTGGAGGTGGGACAGCTTGCTGGTGATCTTCTGCGCCTCGTCCGGGTTGTCCCACAGGGACGGCGCGGCCGCCTGCTCCTCGAGCACGGCGATATCTGCCCTCAGCTTGTCGAGGTCCAGAACGGCCTCGATCGACTCCATGGTCGAGGAGAGGGACTTGAGCTCTTCGGATACATCGACGACTGCCACGCCTCCCAGCCTAACGGACACGGCATCCCGACCCGTCCGGCGTTTGAGGACGAGGCCCCTTCAGGGCCGACAGCGGTGGGCTGGGGACGACAGTCCCCAGGTCAGACCGCCGGCAGTCCCCGGGCCAGACCGCCGGCAGTCCCCGGGCCAGAGCGCCGCCAGTCCCCGGGCCAGACCATCGGCAGTCCCCGGGCCAGAGCGCCGCCAGTCCCCGAGTCAGACCATCGGCAGTCACCGAGCCAGGCCGCCACCAGTCCCCGAGCCAGACTCGCCAGTCACCGAGCCAGGCCGCCACCAGTCCCCGAGCCAGACCGTCGGCAGTCCCCGAGTCAAGGCGCCGCCAGTCCCCGGGCCAGACCATCGGCAGTCACCGAGCCAGGCCGCCACCAGTCCCCGAGTCAGGGCGTTGCCGGGGAAGACGTGCTCGTCGTGTCCTGGGGGGTCGCCCCCGCGTCGTCGCCCGAGGTGGCCGCCCACGTCCCGATCCCCGCGGCAGCGACCAGCGCCGCCGCGGCCACGCCCAGCGTGATCCGGCGCCGTCGCGTGGCGGCACGGTTCCGTGCCGAGCCGGGGCGCGGGGCGCCCGCCGCCCTCGGCACGCGGGCCGTCCCGTGCGCCCCGCCCGCCAGCTCGTCCGGCGCGGGCACCCGCATCGACGTGTGCGTGTCCCGGTTGGAGTCCGGCTTCGCGCCCGGCACCAGCGGGACCGAGCCCCGCCGCACCCGCCCGGAGGGCGTCTCGGCGGAGGGCGCGGAGGGCGCGGCCTCGTGCGGTTCGCCGCCCTCCTCCGGCTCCGTGTCCGGCTCGTCGACGTCCAGCGGAGGCATCCCCGCCAGCGTCGGCAGCTGCTCCCGCAGCCGTGCCGCCAGCTCGGAGGCCCGCAGCCGGGAGGCCGGCGCCTTCGCCAGGCACTGCACGAGCAGCTGCCACAGCTCGTCCGGGATGCCGGGGAGCGGGGCGACGGCCTCCGTGACATGGCGGCGCAGCACCGCGCCCGGGTGGCCGCCGCCGAACGGCGTGAAGCCCGCGAGCAGCTCGTACAGCACCGTCGCCAGGGCGTAGATGTCCACCGAGGCGCGCGGCGGCAGGCCCTCGACGATCTCCGGGGCGAGGTAGTCAGGCGTGCCGATGATCTTCGTGGCGCGGGTCCGCTTGGGGGTGTCGATGAGCTTCGCGACGCCGAAGTCGGTCAGCAGCGCGCGGTGCGAACCGCCGGGACCGAGCGGGCCCTGCATGTCGAGGAGCACGTTCTCCGGCTTGACGTCCCGGTGCACGACCCCGGCCGCGTGCGCGGCGGCGAGGCCCTCGGCGATGTCCGCGACGATCGCCACGGCGGCCTCGGGCGCGAGGCGCCGGTCCCGTTCCAGGCGGGTGCGCAGGTCCGTCCCCCGGACCAGGTCCATGACCAGGGCCAGGTCGTTGCCGTCGACCACCAGGTCCCGTACGGACACCACGTGGGGGTGTTCCAGGCCGAGCAGTGCCGTGCGCTCCTGCACGAAGCGGCCCACGAGCTCCTCGTCGGAGGCGAGGTCCTCGCGCAGCAGCTTGACGGCGACGGGTCCGTCCGGTCCCTCGCCCAGCCACACCGTGCCGGCGCTGCCCCGTCCCAGGATCTGGTGGGCGGTGTACCGGCTGCCGATCTTCCGTGCCAAGACTGCTCCTACAGACGCGTGTTGCCCATCAAAGTACGCGTCCGAAGAGCCAACCTTCACCGCGGAGACGGAAATCACCCGTCAGATGTCGACAAGTCCACAAAATCGCGGTCAGGAGCGGTGCCTACCGGTACCTCAGTTCCCGCTGCCGCCCGAGCCGCTCCCGCTCAGGTCCCCGATCCACCCGGTGACGTCGTCGAACCAGCCGGTGACCAGCTGCCAGTAGCTCTTGCCCGTGCCGATCCAGCCCTGGAGCGGGCTGAACTCCCAGATCAGCCAGCCGGCCACGAACAGGATGACGATCGTGAACAGGCAGCCCTTCAGACAGCCCAGCCCGGGGATCCGCATCGGGTTGGCGCTGCGCTGCCTCGGCTCCCGCGGCTGGCGGGGTTCCGGCGCGGGCCGCTGCTGCGGCTGCTGGGGCGGCGGCGCGTACCGCTGAGGCTGCTGGGCTTGCGGAGGCGCGTACTGCTGCTGCGGCTGCCCCTGGTACCCATACCCGGGCTGCTGCTGTTGCGGACGCTGCGGAGGCCGCTGCTGCTGCGGTTGCTGCGGGGGATACGGCTGCTGCTGCGGCGGCTGCTGCTGCTGGCGGTTGACCTGGCGCTGGGGGCGGCGGCGCAGCGGGTCGTCGCCAGGGTCGAGGTACTGCTGGACCTGGGTCTGTTCGTTGCGGGCGCGGGCGCCCTGCATCTGGGACTGCCACGGGTGCGGCTGCTCGGGCTGCTGCCCCTGCTGGCCGGGCTGCTGTGAGGGCTGGTGCGGCGGCACCGGCGGCAGGACGGCCGTCGGATCGGCCGCGCCCTGCGGACCGCCCGTGTGCGGCAGGACGGCGGTGGGGTCGGCGGCGCCCGCCGGGCCGTTCGTGTGCGGCAGGACGCTGGTCGCGGCGTTCGGGTCGTGGGCGCCGCCCGGCACGGTCGCGGGCGAGAGGTCGGGCGCGAGCACATGGCCGACGCCCTCGGCGGCGGCGATCTGCATCGAGTTCGCGTGCACCCCGATGCCCTCGGCGACGATCCGCAGCCCGCGCGCGAGAGTCTCGGCGCTGGGCCGCTCGTCGGGGTTCTTGCGCAGGCAGCGCTCGATGACCGTCCACAGCGGGTCGGGGACCGTGGACGGGCGGCGCGGTTCGGCGCTCAGGTGCTGGTGGAGGACCTCCAGCGCGGAGCCGCCGGAGAACGGCGGACGGCCGGTGACCAGCTCGTACAGCAGGATGCCGGCGCCGTAGATGTCCACGGCGGAGGTCTGCGGGCGGCCCTCGGCGGACTCCGGGGCGACGTACGCGGGCGTGCCGACGAACTCGCTGGTCCGGGTCAGGCCCGGGGAGTCGGCGAGGCGGGCGATGCCGAAGTCGGTGAGCAGCGGGTGCATCTCCCCGCCGTTCTGCCGCAGCAGGACGTTGGCCGGCTTCAGGTCGCGGTGCACGACGCCGTCGGCGTGGCTGGCGGCGAGCGCGTCGGCGACCTGGGCGGTGAGCAGGGCTGCGGCGACGGGGGTGAAGGGGCCGTTCTCGCGCAGGTAGCGGTGCAGGTCGGGGCCCTCGACGAGGTCCATGACCAGCGCCAGCAGATCGCCCTCGACGACCAGGTCGCGGACCTGGACGATGTTCGGGTGGGTCAGCCGCAGCAGCACGGACCGCTCGCGCAGGAAGCGCATCACGACGTCGGGGTCGTTGGCGAGCTCTTCCTTGAGGACCTTGATCGCGACGGTCTCCCCGGGCTGGCCGGGCACGGCCGCCTCGGCGCCCGCGGTCTCGCGCTGGCGGGCTCGCCAGACGGTGCCCGTGGCGCCGCGTCCGAGCGGCTCCTCGAGCAGGTACTTGCTGCCGACTGGCCGCACGTCACGCGCTCCCTGCTGCTTGCTTACCTGTCCTGTCCGTGTTCCGACCCACTGTAGTGCCGCCGTACGGACACCGGGCTGTCGTCCTCGTGTGAAGGAAAGACGCATGGCCCGGTCTTCTTGGTTGCCGGAGCCGGACGTGACCGATCTCAACTGATCGCCGGTGACGCACTTGTCAGGCACTTTTGCGGGCAGAGCCGACCAATCAAGATCACTTGCCATCGGGTGGTGGGCGCGTTGTCAGTGACAGGTGCGAGGATGCCTTCAGTACTGGCCGCTGTGCTCGTGTGGGGTGGGGGGAAGTCCGCGCCCGTGCAGAAGGGACCGCTGACGGCGATGCAGATCCGGCTGACCGTCGTAGACCCGCAGGGCCCGCACCCCGATGCGCGGGGCCGGGCCGCGAGCTGTGACGTGCTGGTCACGGCGCCCGCCGGCACGGCCCTGGCCGCGGTGGCGTCGGCGCTGGCCGCGGCGGTCTGCGGGGAGGGCGCCGCGTCGTCCTCGTCCGCGGTGGCGGTCGTGCTGTACGCGGGCGTGGAGCGGCTCGACACCCAGCGCTGCACGCTGGGCGAGCCCCCGCTGATCGACGGCGCGGTGCTGTCCCTGGGCGGCCCGGCCGACCCCGAGCCGCATCCCGAGGTCGACGACGCCCCGGCCCGCCTGCACGTGGTGGCCGGACCCGACGCGGGCGGGGTCCATCTCCTGCACGGCGGCCAGGTCCGCGTCGGCCGCTCCGCCGACGCCGACGTGCCCCTCGACGACCCGGACGTCTCCCGCCTGCACTGCGCGGTGACGCTCTCCCCCGACGGCCGCCTCACGGTCGCCGACCTCGGCTCCACCAACGGCACCACCCTGGACGGCACGCGCGTACAGGGCCGCCCCGTCCGCCTCACCTCCGGCGCCCTGCTCCGCATCGGCGAGTCGGCCCTGCGCCTGGCCCCGCCCGGCGGCCCGGGCCCCCGGGTGGCGACGACCCCGGACGGGGAGGGGCATGTGCGGGTGCCCTGCGGGGGCACGGAAGCGGGTGCGGGCGGTGACCGGTCCGGAGCCGCCATCGGCCCGACGCCGGGCACGGCGGGGACGACCCGCACGCACGTGCCGGGCGGCAACGAACCGACGGGCACGGCCACCGACGGCGGCACAGGAATAGGCACGGGCACGACGGGAACGATCCACGCGCGCGTGACGACCGGCAGTGCGCCGACCACGGGCGGCCCCGGCAGCCAGGAGGGACCCTCCGGTCCCACCAGTCACGCCCACGGCACGGTGGAGTGGAGCGGCTCGGCCGACGCCCGGGGTGAGCGGGGGCGCGGCTCCGGGGAGACGCCGCTGGTGCCGGGGCAGGGCACGGCGCCGCGCCTCGAGAACCGGCGCGGTGGCGGCGAGGCGCGCGCGGCGGACGACGGCCCCCGGACCCCGCCGGGAGCGGTTTCCTCCGGTGGCGCGTCCGGAGCGGGGGGCGGTGCCATGGACGTCTCGGCGACCCACGGCGGCCGCTCCGGCCTCGGCTCGTTCTCCACAGCGGACGACGACGTCCGAGGGCCGCACGCCTCCCACACCCCGCAGCGCCCGTCCGCCACCTCACCGGCGTCCCCGTACGCCGACTCACCGGCGTCCCCGTACGCCGACTCCCACGACGCCGACTCCCACGGCGCCGGCGCCTCCCGCCGCAAGGGCACCCCCCTGCGCGGCACCGACGTGCCCCCGGGCGTACGCAAACGCGGGGGTCTCTCCGCGTGGGCGCGGCGCCTGGCCGGGGGCCGCGGGGGCGACCAGGAGACGGCCGCCCCCGGGAGCTACGACGACGAGGAGTCGGCCGGAGCCGAGTCCCAGCCGTCGGTCGCCCCGCCGCCCGCGCCCGAGACGTGGCCGGACCCGGCGGCACTGCTGCTGACGGCGCTGGGCCCGGGACCCCGTCTGTGGGAGCGCGGCCCGGGGCACCCGGAGGCGCTCACCGTACGGCTCGGCACGGCCGACCGGGCGGCGCCCGACGGCTCGGGCCTGCTGCCCGCCGTCCCGGTGACGGCGGGGCTGCGCGAGGTCGGCGCACTCGGTCTGGCCGGGCCCCGCCCGCGGCTGTCCGGGCTGGCACGCGCGGTGCTGGCCCAACTCGCCGCGCTGCACTCCCCCGACGCCCTGGAAGTCGTCCTGATCAGCACGGACCGCGCGCGTTCCGAGGAGGAGCGCGTCGCCGAGTGGTCCTGGCTGGGCTGGCTGCCCCATCTGCGCCCGGGGCACGGCCAGGACTGCCGTCTCCTCCTCGCCTACGACCGCGACCAGGCCACGGCACGCACCGACGAACTCCTGCGCCGCCTGGAGGACCACCTCTCCGACAGCGCGAGCGGCGCGGGCCCGGCACAGGTGCCCCCGCCCCGTGACAACGCCCGCCGCCCCTCCTGGGCCGTGGCCGACGACATAGCTGGCGGCGGCTTCCCCGGCCCGTACACGGTGGTCGTCGTGGACGGCGACCCCGGCGGCGCCGACCTGCGGGAAGCGGTGAGCCGACTGGCGGTGGCCGGCCCGCGCGCCGGGATACACGTCGTCTGCCTCGCCGAGACGCCCGCCGCCTCCCCCTCCTCGCCGACGACGGCGACGTACGAGACGGCCTGCGCGGTGGCGCCCACGTTCCGCGCGTGCGGGGCCGTCGCGCTGCTCGGCGGTGACGTGGCGACCGCGCTGCGGCTGCTGCGGGTCGCGCGGGCCGGGGCGCAGACGGAACGGCCCGGCCCGGTGGGGCCCGGCACGGTCGGCGCGGTGGACGCCGTCTCCCTGGCCTGGGCCGAACGCTTCGCGCGGGCCCTCGCACCGCTGCGCCCGGACGGCGCCGACGGCGGCGAACGGCCCACGCGTGTGTCGGCGCCGCTCCCCCAGTCGGCCCGCCTCCTGGACGAGCTGGGCCTCGCCCGGGCCACGCCCGCCTCCCTGATGGCCCGCTGGGCGGACGCGGCGGACGACGCCGAGGCGCTCGGCGGCCGGGCCCGGGCCGTGCTCGGCGCCGGTCCGCGCGGCCCGGTCGGCGTGGACCTGGCCGCCGAGGGCCCCCACCTGCTGATCGAGGGCCCGACCGGCAGCGGGCGTACGGAGCTGCTGCGGGCGGTCGTCGCCTCGCTGGCCGCCGCCGAGCGCCCGGACCGGCTGGGCATCATCCTGCTGGACGGCCGCGACACCGTCGGCAAGGGCAGCGGCGGCCCGGGCGACGGGCTGCGGGTCTGTACGGACGTACCGCATGTCACCACCCATCTCACCGCCAACGACCCGGTCCGGATGCGGGAGTTCGCGCAGTCGCTGAGTGCCGAGCTGAAGCGGCGGGCCGAGCTGCTGGGCCGCTCCGACTTCGCGGAGTGGCACACGCACCGCGCGGTCTCCGGCCGCATCGTCCCGCAGCGCACCCCGAACACCGCGCCCCCGGGAACCGGACCGGGCGGCACCACCGCGACCGGCGCCGCCGACCTGGAGGCCCCGCCCAGCACCACCCTCCGGCTGCGCCCGGGAGCTGCCGCCCGGCAACGGACCGAGACGGCGTCCCCGCTGCCCCGCCTGGTGGTGGTGGTCGACGACCTGGACGCCCTCGTCTCCCCCGCCCTCGGCTCCCCGGGCCGTCCCGCCGCCGGCTCGGTGATGCGCGCGCTGGAGGCGGTGGCCCGCGAGGGCGAGCGACTCGGCGTGCACCTGGTGGCGGCGGCCGGCCCCGGAGGCCGTACGGCGGAGTCGGAGCCGGCCCGCCTGTCCACCGTGCGGATCGCTCTCGACCCACCGGGATCCGGCGCGGACGAACCGGCGCCGGGCCGCGGCCGCCTCAAGGGCGCGGACGGCCGCCTCACCCCGTTCCAGGGCGGCCGTGTCACGGGCCGCATCCCCCGCACGGCGACCCTCCGCCCCACGGTGGTCCCCCTGGAATGGCTCCGCATGGGCGACCCCCCGACCCGCAGACCGGTCCGAGAACTGGGCAACGGCCCGACGGACCTGGCACTGCTGGCCAGCGCGCTGGAGAGGGCAGCACGGCATCCCAGCCCGACAGGCGTTCACTGACGGGCATCGGGCAGAACCTTTCCCCCCGTCCCGGCGTTCACGGACAGGCACCGGTCATCTCGGCCCGTCCGGCCCGGCGTTTGAGGACGAGGCCCTTTCAGGGCCGAAGCGGGGGTCTGGGGCGGCAGCCTTCGGCAACGGCACGGACAGCAACGCTCACCGATCACGACGCGGTCACGATCCCCCGCTTGACAGCGTGGGCGCTCTTGCCGAGCCCATGACACCCGGCGTAGACCAGTGCCCACGGGACAGCGCTCAACGTTCGACGAGGAACGAAGAACGGGGCAATGATGCGCAGCACCAGCGACACCATCCGGACACGCAGGACCGTGAAATCAGCCGCCACGCTCCTGGCGGGGGCCCTCGCGCTCTCGCTCACCGCCTGCGGCAGCGACGACGACAAGAGCAGCGGAAACGACGGCGGCACCGGAACCAAGGAGTCCGGCAGCGCCCTCACCCTCCCCAAGCTCGACGGCACCACGCTCGAAGTGGCCGCCGTATGGACCGGCACCGAACAGGCGAACTTCAAGAAGGTCCTCGCCGAGTTCGAGAAGCGCACCGGCGCGAAGATCACCTTCGTGCCCGCGCAGGACCCGATCATCAACTTCCTCGGCTCGAAGATCGCGGGCGGCTCACCGCCGGACGTGGCCATGCTGCCGCAGCCCGGCGCCATCAAGCAGGCCGCCGACAAGGGCTGGGCCAAACCGCTGGGCGCCGAGGCCCAGGCCGAGCTCGCCAAGAACTACTCGCAGGGCTGGCAGGACATCGGGAAGGTGGGCGGCAAGCAGTACGGCGTCTACTACAAGGCCGCGAACAAGTCTCTGATCTGGTACAACGCCAAGGTCTTGGAGAACGCGGGCGCGGCTGAGCCGAAAACGTGGAAGGACCTGCTGACCACCGCGCAGACGGTGTACGACTCCGGAGTCACGCCGTTCTCGGTGGGCGGCGCAGACGGCTGGACTCTCACCGACTGGTTCGAGAACGTCTACCTCTCCCAGGCGGGCCCGGAGAAGTACGACCAGCTCGCCCAGCACAAGATCAAGTGGACGGACCCCTCCGTGAAGGAGGCCCTGACCACCCTCGCCCAGATCTGGGGCAAGAAGGACTGGGTCGCGGGCGGCGCGAGCGGCGCGCTGCAGACCGAGTTCCCGGCCTCGGTGACACAGGCCTTCACCGGCGGCGACCAGCCGAAGGCGGCGATGGTCTACGAGGGCGACTTCGTGCAGGTCAACATCGCCGACACCAAGTCGAAGGTCGGCACGGACGCGAAGGTGTTCCCGTTCCCGACGGTCGGCAGCACAGCGCCGGTGGTCTCCGGCGGTGACGCGGCCGTCATCCTGAAGGACTCCAAGGGCGCGCAGGCGCTGGCGACCTTCCTGGCCTCGCCGGACGCGGCGGAGATCCAGGCGGGGCTCGGCGGCTACCTCTCGCCGAACAAGAACGTCGACATCTCCGCGTACCCGAACGAGGTCCAGCAGACGATCGCCAAGGCGCTGATCGCGGCCGGCGACGACTTCCGCTTCGACATGTCCGACCAGGCCCCGCAGGCCTTCGGCGGCACGCCCGGCAAGGGTGAGTGGAAGGACCTCCAGGACTTCCTGAAGAACCCGACGAACGTGGCCGGCACCCAGGCGAAACTGGAGTCGGACGCGGCGACGGCGTACGGGAACTGACGCGGCGATGGCGACGCCCGTGGCGGCGGAGGCTCCCGGAGCCCCCGCCCCTCCTCGCTCGCGCAAGAGCGTGACCGGCACCCGAAGGACGGTGGCGGCGCTGTTCCTGCTGCCCGCCCTGGTGCTGCTCGGCGCGCTCGTGGTCTACCCGATCGGGTACTCGGTCGTGCGCAGTTTCTACGACCAGTCCGGCGACGGCTTCGCCCGCGTCGACAACTACAAGGCCCTCTTCACCGACGACGGCATCCGCACCGCGCTGAAGAACAACGTGATCTGGGTGGTGTTCGCGCCGACGGTCGCGACCGCGCTCGGGCTGATCTTCGCGGTGCTGACCGAACGGGTGCGCTGGGGCACCGCGTTCAAGCTGGTCGTCTTCATGCCGATGGCGATCTCGATGCTCGCCGCCGGCATCATCTTCCGGCTGGTCTACGACCAGGACCCGGACAAGGGCGTCGCGAACGCGGTGTGGGTGGGCGTGCACGACACGTTCGCGCAGGCGTCCGCGTTCCCCAAGGCCCACCCGGGCCGCGACTCGCCGCTGCGGGCCGACCAGGGCGGCTTCATCACCCAGACGCCCGTGCACGCCGGCACCCCGGTCGCCCTCCCCCTGGTCGGCGTCGCCCCGGACCAGATGCCCGACGACGCGAAGAAGGCCGTCAAGGCAAGCACCGAACAGGGCAAGGTCACCGGCACCACCTGGCAGGACTTCACCCGCGGCAAGGGCGTCGGCACGCTCGGCGCGCCCGACCCGTCCGAGCTGGGCTACCCCGGGATGAAGATCGAGGCGGTGAAGGACGGCAAGGTGGTGGCGTCGGCCAAGGCCGCCGCCGACGGCACCTTCACCCTCCCCGCCCAGGCCGACGGCGCCCGGCTCCGGCTGCCCGCGAGCAACTTCAAGGAGGCGTACAACGGCCTGGACTGGCTGGGCCCGTCGCTGGTCACGCCGTCGATCATCGGCTCGTACATCTGGATGTGGGCGGGCTTCGCGATGGTGCTGATCGCGGCCGGTCTGGCGGGTGTGCCGCGTGAACTGCTCGAAGCGGCGCGCGTCGACGGCGCCAGCGAGTGGCAGGTGTTCCGCAGGGTCACCGTGCCGCTGCTCGCGCCGGTCCTCGCGGTCGTCACGGTCACCCTGATGATCAACGTGCTGAAGGTGTTCGACCTCGTCTTCATCATCGCCCCGGGCTCCTCGCAGGACGACGCGAACGTGCTCGCCCTGGAGCTGTACCGCAAGGGCTTCTCCGAGGACCAGCCCGGCATCGCCAGCGCGATCGCGGTGTTCCTGCTGCTGCTGGTGATCCCGGTGATGTGGTTCAACGTGCGTCGGCTCAGGCGGGAGGTGCGGCGATGACGAAGCGGCTCGAATGGGTCATGGACAAGCTCAACGGCGGGCTGGTCCGCGTTTTTCTCATCGTCGTCGGCCTGTTCTGGCTGGTGCCGACCATCGGGCTGCTCATCTCCTCCCTGCGCGCCCCCGAGGACATGAGCGCCAGCGGCTGGTGGAAGGTGTTCTCCCAGCCCTCCCAACTCACCTTCGACAGCTACCAGAAGCTCCTGGAGAACAGCGACATCACCAACTCGCTCGTCAACACCGTGCTGATCACGGTGCCGGCGACGGTCCTGGTCGTCGTCATCGGCTCGCTCGCGGGCTACGCGTTCGCGTGGATGGAGTTCCCGGGCCGCGACTGGTGGTTCCTGGCCGTGGTGGGGCTGTTGGTGGTGCCCGTGCAGGTGGCGCTGATCCCGATCGCCGAGCTGTTCGGCAAGATCGGCCTGTTCGGGAACATCCTGGGAGTGATCCTGTTCCACGTCGGGTTCGGGCTGCCCTTCGCGGTGTTCCTGCTGCGGAACTTCTTCGCGGAGATCCCCCGCGAACTGCTGGAGGCGGCCCGTCTCGACGGAGCCGGTGAACTCCGGCTGTTCGCACGGGTCGTGATGCCCCTGGGCGGGCCGGCGATCGCGTCCCTGGGCATCTTCCAGTTCCTGTGGGTGTGGAACGACATGCTGGTGGCGCTGGTGTTCACCAACGCCGACAGCCAGCCGATCACGGTGGCCCTGCAGACGCAGGTACGGCAGTTCGGCAACAACATCGATGTGCTGGCACCCGGCGCGTTCATCTCGATGGTGATCCCACTGGCCGTGTTCTTCGCGTTCCAACGGCAGTTCGTGTCCGGAGTGATGGCGGGCGCGGTCAAGTAGCCGGAACCCGGAAACCGGAAACCGGAAAAAAGGGGGCGGGTCGGGTCATCGGCCCGCCCCTCGCCGTTCACCCACCATCCCCTCACCCACCATCCCCCGTATGCCTCACGGGCCGTAACCGATTCACTCCATTGGCCGTTCCCGGGCAAGGCCCTGTCCACCGCCGCCCGCGCCGACCCATGGATGTGCCTTGCCCAGGTTCAGCGTCATCGTCCCCGCGTACAAGGTTCAGGCGTACCTGCGCGGGTGCCTCGAGTCGGCCAAGCGCGACCGGCTCCCGCGCGACTCGCGCGCCGAGTTCCTGCGCATGGCCCGCGCCCACTACCGCCGTTACCGCGTCCCGGGCGCCTCGGTCCCACTGCGCTCCCGGCTGCGCCACACCCTCGTCCACTTCGGCGTGCACCGCGCCTACCGGCTCCTGCACGCCGCCTTGTGTGTGCGCCGGCGCACACACAAGGCGGCCTCGAAGCTCGCCCGCGCCCTGCGGGCGGCCGTTCTGCAAGCCCACTACCGCGTCCGGTTGCGGCTGCCGCTGCGCGCCGACCGGGCCGTGTTCGCCGCGTACCGGGGCCGCGGGCGCGGCTGCGACCCGGGCGCGCCGGAAGAGGCGTTCCGCACGTTCGCGCCGCAGGTGCGCACGACATGGATCGCCCACCCCGAGCACCAGACGGCCGTCCCGCCGAGCCCACGTCAGGTGCGCCCGGGCGCGGCTGCGACCCGGGCGCGCCGGAAGAGGCGTTCCGCACGTTCGCGCCGCAGGTGCGCACGGCATGGATCGCCCACCCCGAGCACCAGACGGCCGTCCCGCCGAGCCCACGTCAGGTGCGCCCGGGCACGGCCGCCCACCGGGCGGCGCCGGCCCGCTCCAAGTACCTCGTCGACAACGCCGACTTCGACCGGCGGCTGGTCAGGAGGACCGGCCAGGTCTTCGTGCAGACCCGGCACGGCACGCCCCTCAAGCACATGGGCCTCGCTCTCCCGGGTGACCCGGCCGGTGCCGGGTGTCCGCCGAGCGTGTCGTCCGGCAGATCCTGTCGGACGAGGCGCCGGACACGGCGGCACGTCGCGGTGACGGTGACACCGAGTCCGGCGGTGACGGTTCGGACGGCGCGGTCATCGGCATCCCGCGGCCCGTCGACCGTTCGGCGCGCCTGCCGGAGTACACGTGACCTGCGCTCGGCGCGAGGCGGGTACCCGGGGGTGCGTCGGGATCCGCCGTGCGGCCTAGCCGCCGGGAGCGAGGCGCCATAAGGGGGAAAGCGCGAGGAATGCGCTCCACTGCCCGCCCCTTCCGGCATCCGACGCCGTACCAGTTCTTCGGGACCCTGGTCTGGCTGGCGCTGTCGCTCGCGTACTGGCGTGACCCGCTGTGCCGCGCGGCAGTGGCCGGCCCGTTCAACCTGCTGGTGCTGCTGACCGGGATCGGCCGCTTCACACGCGTTCTGACGGACCGTCGCCGGGCCGCGGTCCTGGGCCTGTTCGCCCTGGCGTTGCTGTGGGGCGGCGACCGGTCCTGGTCGAGCGACGGCCTCGGTCATCCGTCGACACTGGCCGTCGGACTGACCTGCTGGGCCTGGGCGTTGACGGGCACGCGCGCGGGAGCGGTGCGTTGCCCGGTCCGGTACGTCGGTCCGAGCGGCCTGCGGAGTTCGTGGGGGTACGCGTTGCTCGGTGCGCTGTACGCGCTGGTCCTGCTCGTGCACCCGGTGACGTTCATCGCGGCGGCGGTCGGGGCGGTGGCGCTCGTCGCCGGGTGGGAACGTGACCGGCGGGTGGCCGTGGTGAGCCGGTGGGCGCTCACGGCCGCGGTGCCGATGACGGCCGCGTACTGCAGGCCCTACCTGGACGCGCTCTCCCTGACGACCGGGGGCCCCGGGGCGGATCTGACGCCCGAGCGGCTGCCCCAAGGGGTGCCCGGGCACTTCTGGCTGGTGCTGATCGGTGTGCCCGCGCTGTGGCTGCGGGCGTGGCGGGTGAGGCGGGCGGCGGGACACTGACCGCGTGTCCCGCCGGCGCCGATGCTCCTGCCGGAGCGGCCGGTGACTACTCGACGACGAGCTCGACCGGGACGTTGCCGCGGGTGGCGTTGGAGTAGGGGCAGACCTGGTGGGCCTGCTCGACGAGCTTGCGGCCGGTCGCCTCGTCCACGCTGTCGGGCAGCTCCACGCGCAGGGTCACCTTCAGGGCGAAGCCCTCGCCCTGCTTGCCTATGCCGACCTCGGCCGTCACCGCGGCGTCGCTGACGTCCACCTTCGCGGCGCGGCCGACGAGGCCCAGGGCGCTGCCGAAACAGGCGGCGTAACCGGCGGCGAACAGCTGCTCCGGGTTGGTGCCCTCCCCGTTGCCGCCGAGCTCCACGGGCATGGCCAGCGCGAGGTCGATCCTGCCGTCGGAGGAGACGGCGCGGCCCTCGCGGCCGTGCGTGGCGGTGGCGACAGCGGTGTAGAGCGCGTCCATGGAAAACCATCCCTCTCAGATCACGTTCCGGCGGCCCGGTCCGGCCGCCCGACGGAGGCAAGTAGAGCACACAATTCAATTGGGCACAACTAAATTGCGGGTAAGAGCTATCCTGGAGACATGACCGCCCCGCTGCCAGCCGTCGGCCCGGAGAACGCCACGGAGAACTGGCTCCGTCTGGACCGCCAGATCTGCTTCTCCCTGCACGCCGCGTCGCGCGCCTTCAACGGCGTCTACCGCGTGATCCTCAAGGACCTCGGGCTCACCTATCCGCAGTACCTGGTGATGCTGGTCCTGTGGGAGGAGGGCCCGCTGCCCGTCAAGAAGCTGGGCGAACACCTGCGTCTGGACTCCGGCACGCTCTCGCCGCTGCTCAAGCGCCTGGAGGGGGCCGGTCTGGTGCTACGCGAGCGCAGCGCCCGCGACGAGCGCTCCGTGGAGGTGCGGCTCACCGAGGAGGGCGCGTCCCTGCGCGACCGGGCCCTGGAGGTGCCGCGCAGGATCGTCACCGCCACCGGCTTCGAACTCGCCGAGATCGGCGCACTGCGCGAGCGCCTGGACGAACTCACCGCGGCGCTGGACGCGGCGGCCACGCCGGAGACGCAGGAGAGCCCGGATGATTGATTCGGTACGCGCCGTCGACCGCGCCGTCGGCTGTGTCGTCGGCTCCGCCGTGGGGGACGCGCTGGGCGCGCCCTTCGAGTTCGGGCCGGAGGGCGCGTTCTCCGAGCGGTTCCCGTCGGGCGTGCACGGTGGCGAGATGTGCGGGGGCGGCGGCTGGGACCCGGGGGAGGCGACCGACGACACGCAGATGGCCGTCCTCGTCGGGGAGTCCCTGCTGGAGTGCGGCGGACTGGACCCGGCGGACGTCTTCCGGCGGTTTTGGCGCTGGGCCGCCGCCGACCCCAAGGACATCGGGCTGCAGACCGAGGCGGTCCTGAGCAGCGGCGATCCCTGGGACACCGCCGCCGCGCTGCACTTCCAGACCAGTCAACGGGCGGCGGGCAACGGCGCATTGATGCGGGCGGCCACCTCCGCCGTCTACTTCGCGCCCCACGGCCGTACGGCCACCATGGACGCGGCGCGCCGGCTCGCCGCCCTCACCCACGGGGACCGTGCGGCCTGGGAGGGCACGGCCGTCTTCCATGAGCTGGTGCGGGTCGCCCTCGCGGGCGCCGACCCGCTGGCCGCGCTGACAAAGACCCTCGCCGAGGTCCACCCCGACCACCGCGAGCGGTACACGGCTGTCCTCGCCCCCGACTGGCACCCCGACCTGGCGACCGAGTTCAACGGCGCGGTGTGGCCCTGCCTCGGCTCCGCCGTCTGGGCCCTGCGCACGACGTCCTGCTTCGAGGACGCCGTCCGCGCCGCCGTCGACCTCGGTGGCGACACGGACACCGTCGCGGCCGTGACGGGCGGCCTCGCCGGAGCCGTGTACGGCGTCGACGACGTCCCGCAGCGATGGACGGCCGCCCTGCACGTCCCCCTGCCGGGTTCCGGCGACCGCGTCCTGCGCCTGCCGGAACTCACGACCCTGGCGCACGAGCTGGCCGGGTCCCCGGCACCCTAGGCGTTGTTCAGGTACGCCAGCACGGCCAGTACCCGCCGGTGTCCGCTGTCGCTGGCCGGCAGGCCCAGTTTCAGGAACACGTTGCCGATGTGCTTGCTGACGGACCGCTCGGTGATGACGAGGGTGTTGGCGATGGTCGTGTTGTCGCGGCCCTCGGCCATGAGCTTCAGCACCTCGCGCTCGCGCGGCGTGAGCGAGTCCAGCGGCGAGTCACGACGGCGGGTCATCAGCTCGGTGACGACCTCGGGGTCGAGCGCCGTCCCGCCGGAGGCCACCCGCTCCAGCGCGTCCAGGAACTCGTCCACCCGGCCCACGCGGTCCTTCAGCAGATAGCCGACCCCGCTCGCGCCCCCGCCCAGCAACTCGGCGGCGTAGGACTCCTCGACGTACTGCGAGAGCACCAGCACCGGCAGGCCGGGGATCTTCTCGCGGGCCTCCAGGGCGGCCCGCAGCCCCTCGTCGCGGAAGCCCGGCGGCATCCGCACATCGAGCACCGCCACGTCCGGACGGTGTTCCAGCAACGCCGGCAGCACCTCGGGGCCGGAGCCGGCGACGGCCACCACCTCGTGCCCGGACGACGTCAGCAGCAGGACCAAACCCTCCCTGAGCAGGGCGTTGTCCTCGGCTATCACGACTCTCATGCCACCTCGACTCCTGGAGCGCCTACAGCGCCTTGATCGCCTCGGCGGTCGCCCGAGCCAGCGCGCCCAGATACCCCTTGGGCAGCTTCGGGCTGCGGATGACCACCGAACGCCAGTAAAGCGGACCCGAGATCAGATCGAGCGCCAGCTCCTCGTTGAACCCCGCACGGATCTCCCCTCGCTGCTGCGCCGCCGCCACGATCTTCAGGGCGACCCCCTCCTGCCCCTCCTTCAGCGCCTTCTGCATCGCCTCGGCGATATCGGGGTTGCGGGCCGCCTCGGCCTGGAGGTCCGGGATGATCTGCGAGGCCACGGGGTGCCGCAGCGCCCGCGAGGTCACCTCGTAGAGCATGCGCAGGTCGCCCTCCAGGCTGCCCGTCTCCGGGGCCGGCAGACCCTGTACGGCGATCACCGAGACGATGTCGAGGACCAGGTGCAGCTTGGAACGCCAGCGCCGGTACACCGCGGTCTTGCCCACACCGGCGCGACGGGCGATGCCCTCGATGGACATCCGTGCGTAGCCGACGGTCGCGAGCTCCTCGAACACGGCGGCCCGGATGGCCTCCGTCACCTCCTCGCGCAGCACGGCCGCGCCCGCGGGCGCCCGGCGGCGCGGGCGCGCCTGGGGTCCATCGGTGTTCGTCGCGTTCGTCGTCATGCCGACCAGCATAGGGCGTTACGACGATACGGTTGCGTTCCGACGTCAACTCGGCCTACTCTCGCGTTGCGACGATACGGTCCCGTCCTGACGTAAGAAAACGTGAAGAAAAACGTAAGGAAACGTCGGACGACTAAGGAAACGGCGCCCGCACCCCCCTCCCCCGAGTGAAAGCAGCGGATGTGAGTCAGGTCCTCCACACACCGCCCAAGACACCGGCCTACGGCCCCGGCGAGCTCGCGGCCCTGGCCGAGCGGCACGGCCTCACGGTCAGCGGTGCCCGTCCTCCCCTGCCGGAGTACGTCAGCCAGCTCTGGGCGCGCCGCCACTTCATCACCGCGTTCGCCACCGCCAAGCTCACCGCCCAGTACAGCCAGGCGAAGCTGGGCCAGGTCTGGCAGGTGATGACCCCGCTGCTGAACGCGGCGGTGTACTACTTCATCTTCGGCGTCCTGCTGGACACCAAGAGGAACGTGGCGGACTTCATCCCGTTCCTGGTCACGGGCGTGTTCGTGTTCACGTTCACCCAGAGCTCGGTCATGGCGGGCACCCGCGCCATCTCCGGCAGCATCGGCCTGGTGCGGGCCCTGCACTTCCCCCGGGCCGCGCTGCCGATCTCGTTCTGTCTCCAGCAGCTCCAGCAGCTGCTGTTCTCGATGGCCGCCCTGCTGATCATCCTGTTCGCGGTGGGCGTGCCGCCGGCCCTGTCGTGGGTCCTCGTCCTCCCGGCGCTGACGCTGCAGTTCGTCTTCAACGCGGGCCTCGCGATGGTCCTGGCCCGGGCTGGCGCGAAGACGCCGGACATCGCCCAGCTGATGCCGTTCATCCTGCGCACCTGGATGTACATCTCGGGCGTCATGTGGAGCATCGACAACCTGATCAGCAAGCACCACGGCATGCCGTCCTGGGTCGCCAGCCTGCTGCGGGCCAACCCCGCCGCCGTCTACATCGACCTGATGCGCTTCGCGCTGATCGACAGCTTCCACGCCAGTCAGCTGCCGCCCCACGTGTGGCTGGTCGCGACCGGCTGGGCGCTGCTCGCCGGTGTCGGTGGCTTCATCTACTTCTGGAAGGCTGAGGAGACGTACGGCCGTGGCTGACAACGCAGGCAACGCAACGCGCACCGCGCTCACCGAGCCCGCCGACGAGCGGATCCCCACCGTCATCGCGGACAGCGTCGACATCGTCTACCGGATCAACGGCACCGGCAGCGGCCGGGGCAGCGCGACCGCCGCCCTCAACCGCATCCTGCGCCCCAAGCAGGCCGAGAAGGCCGCCGGCATGCGTATCGTGCACGCCGTCAAGAAGGTCTCCTTCGTCGCCTACAAGGGCGAGGCCGTCGGCCTCATCGGCACCAACGGCTCCGGCAAGTCCACCCTGCTCAAGGGCATCGCGGGCCTGCAGCCGGTGGAGAACGGCAAGATCTACACCGACGGCCAGCCCTCCCTCCTCGGCGTCAACGCGGCCCTGATGGGCGACCTGACCGGCGAGCGCAACGTCTACCTCGGCGGCCTGGCCATGGGCATGACGCGCGAGCAGATCAAGGAGCGCTACCAGGAGATCGTCGACTTCTCCGGCATCAACGAGAAGGGCGACTTCATCTCCCTGCCCATGCGCACCTACTCCTCCGGCATGGGCTCCCGGCTGCGCTTCTCCATCGCCGCCGCCAAGGACCACGACGTGCTGCTCATCGACGAGGCGCTGTCCACCGGTGACGCGCGGTTCCAGGCACGCTCGGCGGAGCGCATCCAGGAGATGCGCCAGCACGCCGGCACCGTCTTCCTGGTCAGCCACAGCAACGCCGCGATCCGTACCACCTGCGAGCGCGTGCTGTGGCTCGAGCGCGGCGAACTGCGCATGGACGGCCCCACAGAAGAGGTCCTGGAGGCGTACGAGGCGTTCACCTCGGGCGCCAAGAAGAAGTAGCCGGCGCGGCCGACACGATCGACACGGCCGACACGATCGGCACACGAGAAGGGCGCTCCCCCGAGCCGTCGGGGGAGCGCCCTTCTGTCATCCGTGTGCCTGCCGCCTACGAGTGCGTCCGCAGCAGCGTGCGCATCGTCCGCATGGCCACCGACAGGTTGGCCAGGTCGAACGTCTCCGAGCTCTGGATCTCCTCCAGCGTGGTGCGCGCCCGGCTCAGGATCGCCGCGTTCTTCTCGTCCCACGCCTTGAAGCGCTGCTCGGGCGTCGAGGCGCCGTTGCCGACGGCCAGGACGTCCGCGGTCAGCGCCGCGTGCGCCGCGTACAGGTCCTCGCGGATGGAGGCGCGGGCCATGGACTGCCAGCGGTCCGCGCGCGGCAGCTCGATGATGCGGTCCATCAGCTGGGCGATGCGCAGACGGTCGGCGAGATCGTAGTAGACCTCGGCGACGTCCAGCGGGTCGCGGCCCATGCGGTCGGCCACCGAGACGATGTCCAGCGCCGGGAACGCCGAGGAGAACCCGGCCACCCGGGTGGCCAGCTCGTCCGGGACGCCCGCGTCGGTCAGCTCCTCGTAGATCTTCTGCCACCACTCCAGGTCCGCGCCGCGCAGCAGCTTCGTCAGCTGCGCCCACACCTGCTCGACGCGCTCGGCGAAGAAGTCGACGGTCTCGGCGAGCTGGAGCGGCTGCGGCCGGTTGTTGAGCAGCCAGCGCGTGCCGCGCTCGACGAGCCGCCGCGAGTGCAGCCGGATACGGGTCTGGACACCGGCCTCGACCCGGTTGTCGAGGGCCTCCACCGCGTCCCACACGGGCGCCGCTCGGAAGATCGCCCGGGCCGCGGTCTGGGCCCGCACGATCTCCTCCAGCGAGGCGCCCGTCTCCTCGCGCAGCCGGTGCAGATACGTCGTACCGCCGGTGTTGACCGTGTCGTTGACCAGGACGGTCGTGGTGATCTCGCGGCGCAGCGGGTGGCTGTCGATGCCCTCGGGGAACCGCTCGCGCAGCGCCGTCGGGAAGTACGCGTGCAGCAGACCGCGCAGGTAGTCGTCGTCGGGCAGCGAGGTGTGCAGCAGCTCGTCCGACACCGTGATCTTCGTGTACGCCAGCAGGACGGCCGTCTCCGGGCTGGTCAGGCCCTGGCCGGAGCCGAGGCGCTCGCGGATCTGCCGGTCGGTGGGCAGGAACTCCAGGGCGCGGTCCAGGTGCTTCTCCCTGACCAGGTGGCGCATGAAGCGCTGTTGGGCGTGGAGCATGTCCTTGGACTGGGCGAGGGCGTTGGCGATCGCCGTGTTCTGCGCGTAGTTGTTGCGCAGGACGAGAGCGCCGACCTCGTCGGTCATCTCCGCGAGCACCTTGTTGCGCTGCTTGACGGTCATGTCGCCCTCGGCGACCAGGCCGTTGAGCAGGATCTTGATGTTCACCTCGTGGTCGGAGGTGTCCACGCCCGCGCTGTTGTCGATGGCATCCGTGTTGATCTTGCCGCCGTGCAGCGCGAACTCGATCCGGCCGAGCTGGGTCAGGCCCAGGTTGCCGCCCTCGCCGACGACCTTGACGCGCAGGTCGGCGCCGTCCACCCGGATCGGGTCGTTGGCCTTGTCGCCGACGTCGGCGTTCGACTCCGTACCGGACTTCACGTACGTGCCGATGCCGCCGTTCCACAGCAGGTCCACGGGCGCCCGCAGGATCGCCTTCATCAGGTCGGCCGGGGTCAGCTTGGTGACGCCCGCCTCGATGCCGAGCGCCTCCCGGATGTGAGCGCCCACCGGGATCGCCTTCGCCGTGCGTGGGAAGACACCGCCGCCGGCCGACAGCAGGGTGGTGTCGTAGTCGGCCCAGCTGGACCGGGGCAACTCGAACAGGCGGCGGCGCTCGGCGTAGGAGGTCGCCGCGTCCGGGTTCGGGTCGATGAAGATGTGCCGGTGGTCGAAGGCGGCGACCAGCCGGATGTGCTCGCTGAGCAGCATGCCGTTGCCGAACACGTCACCGGACATGTCGCCGATGCCGACGACCGTGAAGTCCTCGGTCTGGGTGTCCACGCCCAGCTCCCGGAAGTGCCGCTTCACGGACTCCCAGGCGCCGCGGGCGGTGATGCCCATGCCCTTGTGGTCGTAGCCGGCCGAGCCGCCGGAGGCGAAGGCGTCCCCGAGCCAGAAGTTGTACGACTGGGCGACCTCGTTGGCGATGTCGGAGAACGTCGCCGTGCCCTTGTCGGCGGCGACGACGAGGTAGGTGTCGTCCTCGTCGTGCCGGACGACGTCGGCCGGCGGCACGACCTCCCCGCCGACCAGGTTGTCGGTGATGTCGAGCAGCGCCGAGATGAACGTCTTGTAGCTGGCGATGCCCTCGGCCAGCCACGCGTCACGGTCCACGCCCGGGTCGGGCAGCTGCTTGGCGACGAAGCCGCCCTTGGCGCCGACCGGCACGATGACGGTGTTCTTCACCATCTGCGCCTTGACCAGGCCGAGGACCTCGGTGCGGAAGTCCTCACGCCGGTCGGACCAGCGCAGACCACCGCGCGCGACCTTCCCGAACCTCAGGTGCACGCCCTCCACCTGCGGCGAGTACACCCAGATCTCGAACGCGGGCCGCGGCGCCGGAAGGTCCGGGATGGCCTGCGGGTCGAACTTCATGGAGACGTAGTCGTGCGGCTTGCCGCCCGCGCGCTCCTGGAAGAAGTTCGTGCGCAGGGTCGCCTTGATCACGGTGAGGAAGGACCGAAGGATCCGGTCCTCGTCCAGCGAGGCCACGTCGTCGAGAGCGGCGTCCAGTTCCTCCAGAAGGGCGTCGACGATCTCGTGCCCGGCGCGCTGCCGGTCGGGCGACATCCTCGCCTCGAACAACGACACCAGCAGCCGGGTGGTGTGGACATTGGTCCGGAGGGTGTCCTCCATGTAGTCCTGGCTGAAGGTCGACCCGGCCTGGCGCAGGTACTTGGCGTACGCGCGCAGCACCACCGCCTGCCGCCAGTTCAGCCCCGCGCCCAGCACCAGCGCGTTGAACCCGTCGTTCTCCGCCTTGCCGGTCCAGGTCGCGGAGAACGCCTCCTGGAACCGCTCGCGCCCGTCGTCGCCGAGGAAGTCGCCGCCGGGGCCTGCCAGCGCCTTGGGGATGCGCAGACCGAAGTCGTAGATCCAGGCGTTGCTGCGGTCCGTGCAGCGCAGTTCGTACGGCCGCTCGTCGATCACCTCGACGCCGAGCCGGTTCAGCACCGGCAGCACGGCCGACAGGGAGATCGCGTCGCCCTTGCGGTAGATCTTGAAGCGGCGCTCGTCGGGCGCGGCGCCCACCGGCTCGTACAGGCTGAGCGAGAAGCTCCGCTCCTCGGTGAGCCGCTCCAGGTGGACCAGGTCGGCGACCGCGGCGCGCGGGGTGTGGTCGGCCTTGTAGCCCTCGGGGAAGGCGTTGTTGTAGCGCCGCAGCAGCTCCGCGGCCCGCTCCTCCCCGCACTCGGCGTTCATCGCCTCGGCGAAGGCGTCGGCCCAGGACCGCGCCGCCTCCACCAGCCGCGCCTCGATGTGGTCCTTGTCGGAGTCGGACAGCTCGGGCAGCTCGGTGCCCTGCGGGACCCGGACGACGAAGTGCAGCCGGGACAGGATCGACTCGGTGTTCCAGGCGGTGAAGTCGACGCTCGTCCCGCCCAGCTCCTCCTTGAGGATGTCGATGATCCGCAGCCGGACGCCGGTGGTGTAGCGGTCGCGGGGCAGGTAGACCAGCGCGGAGTAGTAGCGCCCGTACTCGTCCTGCCGCAGGTAGAGCCGCAGCCGCCGCCGCTCCTGCAGGTACAGCACGCTGGTGACGATGGACCGCAGCTCGTCGACCGGCGTCTGGAACAGCTCGTCGCGCGGGTAGGTCTCCATGATCTGGACCAGGTCGCGCCCGTCGTGACTGTTCGGCGAGAACCCCGCGCCCGTCAGCACGGCCTCGACCTTGCGCCGGACGACCGGCACCCGCGCCACGGACTCGGTGTAGGCGGCGGAGGAGAACAGCCCGAGGAAGCGCCGCTCACCGACGACGTTCCCCTCCTTGTCGAACTTCTTCACACCGACGTAGTCGAGGTAGGACGGCCGGTGCACGGTGGCCCGGCTGTTCGCCTTGGTCAGCACCAGCAGCTTGTGCTCGCGCGCCTTGGCACGGGCGTCGGCGGGCAGCCGCTCGAAGGAGGGGCTGACGGGGTGACTGTCCTCGCCGGAGTGGTGCGGGTCGGAGCGCAGGATGCCGAGCCCGGTGCCCGGAACGGCGGCGAGGGTGTCGTCCTCGCGCAGCTGGTACTCGCGGTAGCCGAGGAAGGTGAAGTGGTCGGCGGCCAGCCAGCGCAGCAGCTCACGGGCCTCGTCGACCTCGGGCCGCGCCAGATCACCGGGAACGGGCTCCTCGGGGAGCTCGTCGGCGACCCGCAGCGCGGTGTCCCGCATCTTCTCCCAGTCCTCGACGGCCTCCCGGACGTCGGACAGGACGCGCAGCAGGTCGGCGTTGATCTGCTTCAGGTCGGCGCGGTCGGTCTCCCGGTCGATCTCGACGTGGATCCAGGACTCGATGTGCGCGTCGTGCGGAAGCTCCCCGGCGGCGGGCGGCGCGCCGAGCACCTCGATGAGCCTGCCGGTCACATCACGCCGCACCGCGATCTGCGGATGGACGACGAGGTGAATCCCCCGCCCCTGCCGGGACAGCTCATTGGTGACGGAGTCGACGAGGAACGGCATGTCGTCGGTGACGACTTCCACCACGGAGTGACTGCACGTCCACCCGTTCTCCTCGACGGTAGGGGTGTGGACCCTTACGTTGGCCGTCCCCTGCGGCCGGTTCTCGGCCAGCCGGTAGTGCGAGAGTGCGGCTCCGAAGACGTCGACCGGGTCACGGTCGCTCAGATCCTCCGGGGCGGTGTGCAGGTAGTACCGCTGGAGGAACGCGAGGAGGGCGGCGGTGTCCGGGGTCCCCGGAGTGCCCTCACCCGTCGTCCCAGTCGGTAGGTGCCCCCCGACCGGGCTGTTCTCAGCGACCCGCGCCGCCCTCTCGAGCAGCTCGGCCTTGGCTTCGTCCAGCTTGGTCTGCATTGTCCTCTGGCTCCTGTCGCGCGCCGTTGCGTGACGTAGAAGGAAGTACGGTCTCTTCCCCTGCGGCTCGACGCCACGGCCCGGGGTCTCCGGGCTGCTCCGACGCTATGCCGCAAGGCGAGATGAGCGGGGGGATATCAGCCATTCTCGACACGTCCCCGGGATGTGACGCTGCTCTCTGCGCCGCTCTTCGCGCCGCGAGCTTCCGGAGTGTGTACGGCGTCCAGGGGGCCCTTGCGACCCCGTCCCGCCCGCGCCGACCAGCGTCCACCGCCCGGCCGCGGAGATGGTCCGCACGCACCGGGCGCAGGGCAGGGGCAACAACGCCCCCGCGAGCTATCGCGCTGATCACGCCACCAAGGCTATCGCTCCTTACGGGGCCCCCGTCATGAGCCGTATGTGTACAAAACAGGGGTCGGAACTTTGACGTTCTGCACAGGACGGGGCGGGGCGTGACGTGGGAGGGGCGCGGGAGGGGCGTGGTGCGAAAAGGGACGGGCGGCCGGGAAGGGGCTGCGACCGGGGCGGCGGGGGCAGGAAAAGTCGACGTCGGCCCCACCCCGCGGGACGCTGAAAGCGCCCCCTCTTGGCAAGCCCACCCCCAAGAGGCAGGTTGCCCATGACAGCGCCCGCCCGAGAGGAGCCGCCCGCCATGACCGCGAAGATCCTCATCGTCACCGGCGACGCAGCGGAATCCCTGGAAGTCCTCTACCCCTACCAGCGCCTGCGCGAGGAAGGCTACGAGGTCCACATCGCCGCCCCCACCCGCAAGAAGCTCCAGTTCGTCGTCCACGACTTCGAACCCGGCTTCGACACCTACACCGAGAAGCCCGGCTACACCTGGCCCGCCGACCTCGCCTTCTCCGAGGTCGACCCCGGCCAGTACGTCGCCGTCGTCATCCCCGGCGGCCGCGCCCCCGAGTACCTCCGCAACGACCCCGAACTCCGCAAGATCCTCAAGTCGTTCTTCGACGCCGACAAACCCGTCGCCCAGATCTGCCACGGCCCCCTGCTCACCGCGGCTGCCGACGCCCTCCGCGGCCGACGCGTCACCGCGTACCCGGCCCTGGAGATCGACATGCAGTCGGCCGGTGCCACCTTCCAGGACGCCGAGGCAGTGGTCGACGGCACCCTGGTCTCCTCCCGCGCCTGGCCGGACCACTCGGCCTGGATGCGTGAATTCCTGACGGTGCTGCGCGCCAAGGCACCGGTGACGTGACCTGCGTGACCTGACCCGACGGCCGGCCCGTCCCACACCGACCCGACCCGACCCGACCTGACCGCCCGGACAGTCCTCACCGGTGCGGCGCCCTCAAGACGCCGCACCCAAGGCCTCAGGCTGCCGCGGCCCACCGCCCCGCGACCTCCACCGCCTCCTCCAGCGTGTCCACCACCGGCACCCCCACCCCCTCCAGGCTGGCCCGACTGTGCGACCCGCCGGTGTACAGCACGGCCCGCGCCCCCACGTGCAACGCGGCCACCGCGTCATCGGCGGCGTCCCCGATCACCACCGTGCGCGTCGGCTCGATCCCGGCCAGCGCCTTCAGGTGCCGCACCATGTGCTCGGCCTTGCTGCCCCCGGACGGCCCGGTCCGCCCGTCGACCCGCACGAAGTGCGGCTCGATCCCGAACCCCCGGACCAGCGGCACCAGCTCCTCGTGCACGTACATGCTCAGCAGGGACTGACTGTGCCCCGCCGACCGCCACCCGGTGAGCAGTTCCACCACGCCCTCGGTGAGCCCGCAGCGCACCCGGTGCTCGGCGTAGTACCGGTGGAATATCTCGTCCATGACCTCCCACTCGGCATCGGTGGGCAGCCTTCCCATCAGCCGCTCGTAGAACTTCGGCACCGGCACGCAGTACAGCGCCCGGTACCGCTCCAACGTGAGCGGCTCCAGCCCCAGCTCCGCGAACGCCGCGTTCGTCGCCCCGATGATCGCGTCGTTGTCGTTGAGCAGCGTCCCGTTCCAGTCCCAGACGATGTGCGCCGCTTCCTGCTGCATCCCCATACCGGCAAACGTACCCGCCACCACCGACAGTCAAGTGACCGACCGACGCCCCGCGGCAGACGGCGAAGGCCGCGGCCACGAAGGTGGCCGCCTTCGGCGCGACTCAGTCCCCCGACCCCACCAGGTTCGGGATCTCCTGCCGGGCGAACCACAGCAGCTCATGGTCCTCGGCCCCGTCCACGACGAACTGCGCGTCGTCGTCCCCGCCCTCCGCCGCCGCGAGCGCCTGAGCCGCAGCCGTCACGTCCGCCTCCGCCTCCCCGGCGTCGACGTGCACCGCGGCCGCCTTGGCCAGCGGCACTGCGCCGGTCACCCGCACCTCGCCCAGCGCCACCGGGTCGAGCCCCCGGTCGGGGTCCACGGCGGCCGCGCGGTCGGGTACGTCGACGGCGACGACGACCCTCCGCCGCGGAGCACCCGGGTCTGCCGCGAGCAGCCGCAGCGAGGCGAGCGCGGCCCTGCTGAGCGCCGCGTACTCCAGCTCCTCGATGTCGTCGGAGAGGTACCACTCGCGCAACGCGGGCGTGACGGCGTACGCGACGAGCGGCCCGGACCCCAGCTCACCCGTCTTGTGCGCCTCGGCGAGACCGGGGAGGGTCAGGGGGACGTAGACGCGCATGGCTGGCCGCTCATTTCGTGGTCGCAGGCTCGGACTCGGTGCCCCGGGAGGGCGGTTCCGCAGCTCCCCGAGCGCCTTCAGGATACGTGCGGGCGTCCCCTTTCGGGCCCCTGCCCACACCCCCGCAGGCGTCAACCCCACACCCCGGACCTCACCCGGCCCACCCCCGCGGCTCCGGGCCTTCCGCGCCCCCGACCACCCCTGATAGGTGAACCTTCCGGCCCCTCACACACGGCGCCCCGCTTCCTTGCCGCCCCGGACCGCGACCCCGTACAAGATCCGCAACGGCAAGTTACCGCCCGGTAGTTGCCGGGCCGACCGAACGGGGACACCCATGAACAAGGTCATGACGAGGACGCAAGCCCACCCCGGCACCCGCCCTCCCGGCCGCCGCGACACCCGCCGCCCCGCGGGCACCCCGCCCCGCACTCCGAACGGCGCCACCCCTCGCCCGGCATCCCACGGCGCCCGCCCACCCGGCTCCCCCACCCGCACCCGCCCCGCCGACGGCCGCCCCGCAACCACCCAGCCCCTCACCCGCCGTCCCCGCACCACACCCGAAGTCACCGTCTCCGCCCAGACCCCCGGCCGCCCCCTCTCCCAGCCCCGCCCCACCGACCTCTTCGCCGACCGCCTCCTCGCGGTCCTGACCGGCCAACGCCCTGTCCACTTCATGCTCCGGCACACCCTCGGCCACGCCTACGACGACCTGGCGCACCTCGCCGAACGCGGCCCCCTGCGCGCCGCCCACGGAACCCGTCCCGTCGTCCGCGACATCGGCTACTACGTCCCCCGCCCCGGCGCCATCGAGGCCTTCGCCCGCATCGGAGCCGGCGACCGCCTGCGCGCGATGGCCTTCCGCCTGGAGCTCGGCACGGACCACCGCTGGCGCTGTACGGCGGTGGAACTCGACGGCCCCCGCAGGCACCACCCACAGGACGACTGAACGCCCTCCAGAACCGCCGAGCAGGACGCCCAGGCCCCCTCGCTCCTCCGACCCCTCACAAGGCGGCAAAGAGCCCCCAGAGGTCCCGGAGGTGGTCCCCGCAGGCCCCCGCAGGCCCGCAAGGGCCGGCCCAGGACCGCTGAAGGCCACAGGGCGGCCCCAGCAGTCCCCAACCCCCATCACCAAGCAACCACCCAGCCAAAGGGCCGGGCCACCCACAGGTGACCCGGCCCGAAGCCGCTACAGAATCGCTGTCGCCAGCCCCGACCCCTACTTCTTGCGGCGCCGCCCCGCCTTCGCCTGCTTGCGCCGCTCCGCGCGCGTGAGGCCGTCGGCCTCGGAGCGGACGGGCTCGTCGTCGTCACTGTCGAAGTCGCCCTCGACCGTGCCACCCTCGCCGTCCACCGTCGGCGCCGAGAAGTGCAGCTGACGACGCTGCGGAGCGTCCAGCCCCTTCGCCCGGATCTCCGGACGCGAACCCGCCTGCGCCGGCACCACGTCCTGCTTCTCCATGTCGACCGGCTCGGCGTCCTCCACCGGGACCTCCTCGACCTGCTGCTCGACCTGGACCTCCAGGTTGAACAGGTAGCCGACGGACTCCTCCTTGATGCCGTCCATCATCGCGGAGAACATGTCGAAGCCCTCGCGCTGGTACTCCACCAGCGGGTCCTTCTGCGCCATCGCGCGCAGGCCGATGCCCTCCTGGAGATAGTCCATCTCGTAGAGGTGCTCACGCCACTTGCGGTCCAGGACCGACAGCACGACCCGGCGCTCCAGCTCACGCATGATCTCCGAGCCGAGCTGCGACTCCCGCGACTCGTACTGCTCACGGATGTCGTCCTTGATGGACTCGGAGAGGAACTCGGCGGTCAGACCGGCGCGGTCACCGGCCGCCTCCTCCAGCTCCTCGACGGTGACCTTCACCGGGTAGAGCTGCTTGAAGGCGCCCCACAGCCGGTCCAGGTCCCAGTCCTCCGGGAAGCCCTCGGCGGTCTCCGCACCGACGTACGCGTCGATGGTGTCGTCCATGAAGTGGTGGATCTGCTCCTGCAGGTCCTCACCCTCCAGGACACGGCGCCGCTCACCGTAGATGACCTCACGCTGACGGTTGAGGACCTCGTCGTACTTCAGGACGTTCTTACGCGTCTCGAAGTTCTGCTGCTCCACCTGCGACTGCGCGGAGGCGATCGCGCGCGTGACCATCTTGTTCTCGATCGGCACGTCGTCCGGCACGTTCGCCATCGACATCACGCGCTCGACCATCTGCGCCTTGAACAGCCGCATCAGGTCATCACCCAGCGACAGGTAGAACCGGGACTCGCCCGGGTCGCCCTGACGGCCCGAACGACCACGCAGCTGGTTGTCGATACGACGCGACTCGTGCCGCTCGGTACCGAGGACGTAGAGGCCGCCGAGGTCCTTGACCTCCTCGAACTCGGCCTTGACCGCCAGCTCGGCCTTCTCCAGGGCGGCAGGCAGGGCCTGCGCCCACTCCTCGATGTGCTCCTCGGGGTCCAGACCCCGCTGGCGCAGCTCTGCCTCGGCGAGGTCGTCGGGGTTGCCGCCGAGCTTGATGTCGGTACCACGGCCGGCCATGTTGGTGGCCACCGTCACCGCGCCCTTGCGGCCCGCCTGAGCGACGATCGACGCCTCACGATCGTGCTGCTTGGCGTTCAGCACCTCGTGCTGGATGCCCCGCTTGGACAGCTGCTGCGACAGGTACTCGGACTTCTCGACCGACGTCGTACCGACGAGGATCGGCTGGCCCTTCTCGTGCTTCTCGGCGATGTCGTCGACGACCGCCTCGAACTTCGCGACCTCGGTGCGGTAGATCAGGTCCGACTGGTCCTTGCGGACCATCGGCCGGTTCGTCGGGATCGGGACCACGCCGAGCTTGTAGATCTGATGGAACTCGGCGGCCTCGGTCATCGCCGTACCGGTCATGCCGCAGAGGCCGGGCTGTTCCTTGCTGTCGTGGTCGTGACGCTTGTAGAGGCGGAAGAAGTTCTGCAGGGTGATCGTGGCGAGCGTCTGGTTCTCGTCCTTGATGTCCACCCCTTCCTTCGCCTCGATCGCCTGGTGCATGCCCTCGTTGTAGCGGCGGCCGGCGAGGATACGGCCCGTGTGCTCGTCGACGATCATGACTTCGCCGTCCATGACGACGTAGTCCTTGTCCTTCTTGAAGAGCTCCTTCGCCTTGATGGCGTTGTTCAGGTAGCCCACCAGAGGGGTGTTCACCGACTCGTAGAGGTTGTCGATGCCCAGCCAGTCCTCGACCTTGCTGACACCGGCCTCGTGAATGGCGACCGTGCGCTTCTTCTCGTCGACCTCGTAGTCGCCGGTCTCCTCGATGCCCTTGAGCGGGTTGCCGGCCTCGCCCTTCTTCAGGCGCGTCACCAGCTTGGCGAAGTCGCCGTACCACTTGGTGGCCTGGTCGGCCGGGCCGGAGATGATCAGCGGCGTACGGGCCTCGTCGACCAGGATGGAGTCGACCTCGTCGACGATGGCGAAGTTGTGGCCGCGCTGCACGAGCTCGTCCTGCGCCCACGCCATGTTGTCGCGCAGGTAGTCGAAGCCGAACTCGTTGTTCGTGCCGTACGTGATGTCGCACGCGTACTGCTCGCGCCGCTGGGCCGGCGTCATGTTGGCCAGGATGCAGCCGACGTCCAGGCCCAGGAACTTGTGGACGCGGCCCATCATCTCCGAGTCGCGCTCGGCCAGGTAGTCGTTGACCGTGATCAGGTGAACGCCCTTGCCGGACAGGGCGTTCAGATACGCGGGCAGCGTGCCGACGAGCGTCTTGCCCTCACCGGTCTTCATCTCGGCCACGTAACCGAGGTGCAGGGCGGCACCACCCATGATCTGCACGTCGTAGTGACGCTGGCCGAGGACGCGCTTGGCGGCCTCGCGCACGGTGGCGAACGCCTCGGGCAACAGGTCGTCCAGGCTCTCACCATCGGCGTACCGCTGCTTGTACTCATCGGTGAGGGCCCGCAGCTCGGCGTCGGAGAGGTCGACAAAGTCCTCTTCGATGGAGTTGACCTGGTCCGCGATGCGGTGCAGCTTGCGCAGGATCTTGCCTTCGCCTGCACGCATGATCTTCGAGAGGACGGACACGGGGGTTGGTCTCCTTGCCGGTCGGGCCTGGGACGGTCGGTTTCCTTTTGACTTGCTGAGCAACGGCCATCGTATGCGAGGACCCCGCCACGCCGGGAGGCCTGGCGTGACGAGGACCGCACACTGCTGCGCACCTGCTCCAAAATCTTCTTCAAACTGGACAACGGCCGGGCCCCGCCGATGGTGCCGCGTCCGCCGGACGAATTGCGCGAATTGTGATCACGCGCTCACGCACGGCAAAACGATGGCGCCCACAACGGACCCCGAGCAGAATCGGCCGATGGAGCCCCAGCCCGTCACCCTCACCACCGCCCGCCTCGTCCTGCGCCCCCTCGGCCCCCACGACACCGACGCCGTGTACACCGCCGCCCAGGACCCCGACATCCAGCGCTGGACCACGATCCCCTCCCCCTACCTCCCCGAGCACGCCCAGAGCTTCACCGAACTGCTCGCACCGGAGGGCTGGACGACCGCCTCGATGTTCACCTTCGGCGCCTTCCTCCCCGACGGCGCCCTCACCGGCGTCCTCAGCCTCACCATGCGCTCCCTGGGCACGGCCGAGGTCGGCTTCTGGGCCACCAAGGAACACCGGGGCCAGGGCTACACCACCGAGGCCACCCTCGCCGCCGCCCACTGGGCCTTCACCTCCCTCTCGATCGACCGCGTCGAATGGAGAGCCGAAGTCGGCAACACCGCCTCCCGCGCGGTCGCCGAAAAAGCCGGCTTCACCCTGGAAGGCACCCTGCGCTCAGCCATCCACAACAAGGGCGTACGCCGAGACTGCTGGCTGGCCTCCCTGCTCCCGTCCGACCTGGGACTGCCGTCGGCCGCGCCGTATCTCCCCGCACCACCCGCCGGGGAAGGCTAGGGGCGACGGAGGCGGGAAAACCCATGCGCGCACCCACCCCACCCCCCGAACCCCCAGCTCACCCCCCACTGTCAGACCCACCACCTATCGTGCGAGCCATGACGACCCCGCGCCCCGCCACCGAGCTCTCCGCAGACGAAGCCCGTCGCATCGCCCTACGGGCACAAGGCTTCCTCGGCACGCCCGACCGCAAGGCCGGCGTCCGCGGCGTCCTCCGCCACCTGGGCGCGGTCCAACTCGACACCATCTCCGTCCTGGCCCGCTCCCACGAACTGATCCCCTACGCCCGCCTGGGAGCCGTGGGCCGCAAACCGGTCGAGACCGCGTACTGGAAGCCTGTGTCCATGGGCGCGCCTCCGGCACGACCCCACGCCTTCGAGTACTGGTCCCACGCCGCCTGCATCCTCCCCATCGAGGAATGGCCCCACTTCGCCTTCCGCCGCCGCGCCTACCGCAGCCGCCCGCACTGGAACCACGCCCTCCCGGACGGCACGTACGACCAGGTCATCAAGCAGCTCCGCGCCGAAGGCCCCCTCACCGCCACCGAGTTGGGCGGCGCGAAGAAGACCAGCGAGTGGTGGGACTGGTCCGGCACCAAGGTCGCCGTGGAACGCGCGCTGATGTACGGCGAGGTGGTCTGCGTCGAGCGCCGCGGCTGGAAACGCGTGTACGACCTCGCCGAACGCGCCGTACCCGGCGACCTGCTGCACGACGAGCTGGACGACACCGAGTGCCTGCGCCGCCTCGTCCGCCTGGCCGGCCAGTCCCTCGGCGTGGGCACGCGCGCGGACATCGCCGACTACCACCGGCTCAAGGGCGAACAGGTCGACGCAGTCATCGCCGACTCGGGCCTGGTCCCGGTCACGGTCGAGGGCTGGGGCAAGCCCGCCTGGGCCGACCCGACAGCCCTGGAAACGCCCCCGCGCGGCCGCCACCGCACCACACTCCTGTCCCCGTTCGACTCCCTGATCTGGGAACGGGCACGCACCGAGCGGATCTTCGGCTTCACCCACCGCCTGGAGGCCTACGTCCCCAAGCCGAAGCGGGTGTACGGCTACTTCGCGATGCCGGTCCTCGCCGGCGGCCGGCTCGTCGGCCGCGTGGACCCGGCCCGGGAGGGCCGCACCCTGGTCGCCAAACATGTCACCCTGGACGGCCCGAAGGCGGTCCCGGCGGTGGCACAGGCCCTCCTCGAGGCGGCGACCTGGGTGGACTGCACGGACATACGCGTGGAACGCGTGGACGCCCCGGACCTGCGCGAGCCGCTCACCGGAGAACTCACCCGCGCACTCGCCTGACCGGCTCGACCGGCTCGACCGGAGTCAGCGGATCTCGAGGATCTTCTCCCGCATCGCGTACACCACCGCCTCCATCCTGGAGTGCAGCTGCAGCTTCTCCAGGATGTTGCGCACATGGTTCTTCACGGTGTTCTCGGAGATGAACAACTCCTTGGCGATGTCACGGTTGTTCATCCCCGTGGCGACGAGCTTGAGCACCTCCAGCTCCCGGTCCGTCAGCCGCGGCGCGGGCACGAGCCGACGCTCGTCGGTCCGCTGGATCATCGACTTGAACTCGGTGAGCAGCTTCGACGCCATGGAGGGGCTGATCTGTGACTGCCCGTCGGCGACCGCGCGGATCGCGGTGGCGACCTCGTCCGTGGAGATCTCCTTGAGGAGATATCCGGTCGCGCCCGCCTTGATCGCCTCGTAGAGGTCGGCCTCCTCGTCACTGATCGTCAACATGATGATCTTCGCGCTGGGGGCCACCTCCTTGATGGAGGTGCACGCCTCGATACCGCCGCGCTTGGGCATCCGTACGTCCATCAGCACGATGTCCGGCAGCAGGTCGGCCGCCTTGTCCACGGCCTCGGCGCCGTCCCCCGCCTCACCGACGACCTGGATGTCCTCCTCGGCCGCGAGCACGATCTCCAGTCCCCGACGGAACAGAGCGTGGTCGTCCACGACAAGGACTCTGATCGGCTCCTTGCGTGGAGTGCCCTCGTCCGGGCCCATGCCGACGACGCCGTCGTCGGCGCCCTCGTCCCGCATCGGTCCGAAGCTGTCCGCCATCGTTCCTCCCCCTGAAGGCTGCGGCCGTGGTCCTGAGCCATCGCCAACCCAAGGCAACGGCCCACCGGTTGAACCGCCCTGCCATGATTCCATGCCCGGACGACAACGCGGTGACAGAGCGATGCCCGAAGGGGTCGCACACGGGCGCCCCTGGGGGCGCACACCGCGCTCCAGGGGCACACCGCTCAGCTGTCACCGGGCAGCGTCAGCCGCCCAGCGCGCCACCCGCCTCGGGTGAGTGGGCCTGGGCCACCATCGGGTCGGTGTCGAGGTAGATCACGCCGTAGTCGTAGGCGTGACGCCGGTAGACGACGCTGGGCTGCTTCGTCTCGGAGTCGACGAACAGGTAGAAGTCGTGTCCGACCAGTTCCATCTCGTAGAGGGCCTGGTCGAGGGTCATCGGAGCGGCCACGTGCGTCTTCTCGCGGACCACGAGGGGGCCGTCGCCCTGCACCTCCAGCGAGCCGATCTTCTTGGTCGGCACACTGTCCGACTCGCCGGCCTGGACGGGGTGACCGTTGCCGTTGAGCGTCGCCACACCCGGGACGTGGTCGGGAACCTCTGCCGCGGAGAGCCTACGGGCGCCGCGGCGCGTGTATCGCTTGTCGTGCTGCTTGCGCAGCTGGGCGTCGAGCTTCTCCGCCGCCAGGTCGAGTGCCGCGTACGGGTCGTTGGCCGCCGCCTCCGCCCGGATCACCGGACCGCGGGAGCGGAGCGTGATCTCCACTCGGTCGCATCGGTCGGCCTGTCGGGGGTTGGGCTCCTTGGAGACCTCGACGTCGAGGCTGATCACCTTGCCGTCGAGCTTCTGGATCTTCTCCAGGTTCAGCTTCTCGGCCACGTGCTTGCGGAACCGCTCGGGCACCTCGGTCTTGCGGCCCTTGACGACGATGTCCACGCAGAACTCCGTTCCCGGATCACTCCGCTTCGATGGCGGAGCATCTCCCTTTTGCACCAAGCTCCGGTGAGCACCGGAACCTCGGACTTGGTGACTTCCACCTCCTCCTCCCCCATGGGCGAGATCTACACCCCAGGCGCTGCAGGTGATTACGCAAACCGCAGCACGGCATTCGGATAGGAGAGGTGTGGCCTGCGGCTTTCCCTCACAACCGAACATATCTCGCCCGGACGGATGTCGTCACCCTCTACTGCGGCGTACCTCCGTTCAGGTGAATTGACCCTCTCATTACCTGCAACGACACAAGTTCTCACTCAGTTCCGGTTTATTTCGAAAGAGTCCGGCGAGGCCGCGACCACGGCCGCGCAGAGCACGTCACCGGCACCGCCCATGCCTGCCTCCCTCACTCCGGACGGCTTCACCTTTCTGCCTTCCCTCGTGACACCCACGTACACGGCCGGCGCACCTTCAGCATCCATCCCTCGCTCCGCCTCCTCCCTGCGCCCCACCCGCCCCTCCCGTTCCAGCCCTTCTTGCCCTTCCAGCCGCTCCTCCACGGTCGTCGCCGTCCGCACCGCGCGCGCCGCCTCCATCAGCGAAGCTCCCGTCGTGACCAGGTCGTCGACGAGCACCACCCGACCACCGCGCAGCACCCGCGCGCCCCCGGGCACCACCGCCAACGCGCCCACCAGGTTGTTCAGCCGCTGCCGGGAGTCGAGCCCCGACTGGTCGGCCACGGCCCTCCGCTGCCTCAGCACCGCGGCCACCCGCGCCGGCATCCCGGCCCGCCGCAGCTCACCGGCCGCCGCGAGCGCGATCCGCCGCGCCGGGTCATGGCCACGGGCCCGCACCGCGGCGCGGGCGGAGGGGACGGGGACGAGCAGCAGTAGACCTCCGGGGGGCTGGGGCCCCTCCCCCTCCCCCTCCCCCACCCCCACTCGCACAGCCCCCGCCAACGCCGCACCCAGCGGTCGCGCCAGCGTCAGCGCGCCGCGTTCCTTGTGGGCCAGCAGCACTGCACGGACTTCGTCCGCGTACCGGGCCGCCGCGTGCACGGCGGGCAGCCCTGGCGGTTCCAGCACCGGCCTTACCCGGAACGGCACGGCCCCGCTCAGCGCCGCACGGCACTGCGGGCAGAGCACCGTACGTGCGCTTCCGCAGCCTCCGCACTCGGCGGGCAGCACCAGGCCGGCGAGCTCCTGCCACCACCTGCGAACGCCTTCCACGTCGACCACTGTGCCAACGGCCGGAGCGGCTCGCCACCCCTGTGGAAAACCCTGGGCGAGAGCCTGTGGAAAACTCCCGGGAAGGCAGACCTGGGACGATCACACCGACTGATCGCACCGACCGATCGTGGCGACGGATCACACCGACCGATCACACCGCCGGACCGCACCGGCCAAAGAGCAGGCGAAAAGCAGACCGCTCCGGGGGACTTAACCGGGCTTCACCCCCGGAGGAAAAAGATCACCCCGGGTAAAACGCGACGGAAGCGGTTTCCTTCAGTGTCCGCCACCCACTCCCGCCGGGCAGCCACAGCAGGCCGTCCTTGGAGGTCGCGAACAGCGGGGTGTCGCTGTCCTCGGAGGCGGCGATGCTGGTGACCTCCGTGAGGCCGGGAAGCGTTCCCGCCTCGGGGATCGAGCCGTCGCACTGCACGTACTGCACCTGCTCCACGCCGCCGGCCTCGCGCCCGACCACCACGAGCCGACTGTCCCCGGCCCACGACATGGCCCTGACCCCTTCCAACTCCGGTGTCGCCGAGCGTAGTTCCTGGACCGACACGGACGGCTGCCCGCCGTTGCCCGCGCTCCGCTCGATCCGCCCGATGAGCAGGGACTGCTTGCCGCCCTTGTCGACGACGAGCGCGATCCGAACCCCGTCGGCGGCCACGCGCACGGCGTTGATACGGCCGTCCAGACCCGGGGTGAGCACCTCCAGCGGCTGTCCGCCGCCCTTCGCCAGCAGGAGCAGCCGGGGGGCGACGGGATTGCGGTCGGCCACCCACAGGTCGCCCTGGGCGTCCCAGCTGGGCGTGGTGAGCCGGTCGGTCTCCGTCTTGCCCTTGCTCTGCAGTACGGGGTCGCCGATGGAGCTGCCGGAGACGGTGGAGGTGACGTAGAGCGTCTTGCCGTCGAGGGCGACTCCGGCGGCGCTGTGTTCGTCGCGTGCCACGGCGACCGAGCGCAGTGCCTTGGTGCCGTCGCCGAGCGCTCCGGGCACCGGATCGGCCCTGGTGTTGCCACTGCCGCTCGTCATGCGCACGAGGCGGTGCTGGCCGTCGATGAAGTACAGGTAGCCGGGGTTGCTCTCCGAGCCGCGTGCGGCGACGGCGGCGGCCCGGTCCCCGGTGAGGGAGCACAGTTGGGTGCCGCCCGCGCGCAGCGCGATCTCGTCGATGGTGGGGGTGAGGCTCTGCAGGGAGAACAGCAGCTGGGCCGCCATCTCGTCGCACTTGCCCCGTCCGATGTGGGCCGCCTTGTCGTTCAGCGGCACGGTGAGCTTGTTCTGGTCGTCCGGCGTCAGCGAGGTGACGCCCTTGGGCAGCGCGGTTCCCGTGGGGAAGCTGGATCTGACGACGTGACGCAGCCAGCTGGTGGGTCCCGTGAGCACGGAGCGCACCATCTGCGTCATGGGGTCGACGCGTTCGCGTACGTAGACGGGGTCGGCGACGGCCATGGGCTGCCCGGAGCCGTCGGCCGTGGTGTTGGAGGCGAAGTAGTACTTGTTGACGGACACGTAGTTGCGCTGGAAGTCGGACTTGCCCATGACGACGCCCGGGGGGAGCGCGTCGATGCGCCACTGTCCGCTCTTCTTGTCGCGGGTGAGGTGGACCGTCTGGCCGTAGTTGCCCGAGGCGGGCGTGTAGGACTGCTGCGCGTCGACGGTGGCGACCCTGGTGCCGGTCAGGACGTACGAGAAGTCGTCGCCGTCCTCCCTGCTTCCGGCGGGCCCGGCCTCGGTCGCCGGTCCGTCCGCCAGGACGGTCGTGGACCGTTCGGGCTCCCACTTCTGGGCGGCCTTGTCGGTCAGGTACTGCCGTGCCGTCGAGTAGCTCGGGTCGTCGCTGGTGAGCGCCTCGAGGAAGCCCTGGACGATCTCGGAGGGCGGCGCGTCGTCCCGGGGCGGCATCGCGAACACTCGTACCTGGGTGTCCTGGCGCGGGGTGGATTCGACGCCGCGCAGATCCCCGCTGTCGGGCATCGAGGCGCATCCCGCCAGCAGTACGGCGCCACAGGCGACGTACGCCAGCGTGCGCCCCGGCGTGCGCCTGGTTCCCCCCTCGCGCCGTTCAGCGCCCACGAGATGCCTCCCCTTGCTCGTCCGAGCCCTCCGTCCCGGCTCCCCGCCGGTCCGGAGTCCCCCTCGGTGCCGTGTCCTGCGTGTCACCCGTGCGGGCGGTTTCGGTCCGCTCCGGGCCCTCGCCGCGTACCGCGCCCGTCGCGGGCGGCTCTTCCGGTCGTCGTGCCCCGCCCGTGCCCGAGGCAGTCCGGGGCACCACGCGCGCGCCGTTGCCGGGCAGGGCCGTCGGGTCGGCTGTGGGGGCCACGGTGGCCATGCGGGGCGTGAGCGAGGTCCGTGCGGCCGACAGTTGCTCACTGGCGGGCTGTACCGGCACGGTGGCGCTCTTCTCGCCTCCGCCGCGCGGCTGGCCGGCGTCGCCAAGTTCTCCCCGGTTGCGGCGGGAGTCCTTGGGTTCCAGCGGTATCGGTGAGCCCCGCAGCGGCTCGTCGGCGGTCCTGGGCAGCGTCAGCCGGAACTGGGAGCCGCCGCCGGGCTCTCCCCAGGCCTGCAGCCAGCCGCCGTGCAGTCGCGCGTCCTCCAGGGCGATGGACAGTCCCAGGCCGGTGCCGCCGGTGGTACGCGCGCGTGCCGGGTCGGCGCGCCAGAACCGGCTGAAGACGCGGGTGGCCTCGCCGGGCTTGAGCCCGACGCCGTAGTCGCGCACGGCGATGGCGACGGCCCCGCCCGCGGCGGCCAGTTTGACGATGACGTCGTTGCCCTCGCCGTGTTCCACGGCGTTGACGACCAGGTTGCGCAGCACCCGCTCGACGCGCCGGGCGTCGGCCTCGGCGACGACGGGCTGCTGGTCGCCGATGACGCGGACGGTCGTCCCCTTGCGTTCGGCGAGCGGCGCGGCCCCGCTGACTACGCGCCGCACGACCTCCCTGAGGTCGATCGGCTCGGCCTCCAGGGCGGCGGCTCCGGCGTCGAAGCGGCTGATCTCCAGCAGGTCGGCGAGGAGCGTCTCGAACCGGTCGAGTTGGTCGGCGAGCAGTTCTGCGGACCGCGCGGTGATGGGATCGAAGTCGACGCGGGCGTCGTGGATGACGTCGGCGGCCATACGGACGGTCGTCAGCGGCGTCCGCAACTCGTGCGAGACGTCGGACACGAACCGCCGCTGCATCCGTGACAGGTCCTCCAGTTGCTGGATCTTCAGCTGGAGGTTCTGGGCCATCTTGTTGAAGGCCTCGCCCAGGCGTGCGATGTCGTCCTCGCCGGTGACCTTCATCCGCTCCTGCAGCCGTCCGGCGGACAGCCGCTCGGCGATCCCGGCGGCCATCCGCACGGGCGTGACGACCTGCCGCACCACGAGCCAGGCGATGGCACCGAGGAGGACGACGACGAAGAGTCCGGCGGTCGCCAGCGTGCCCTTGACCAGGCTCAGCGACTTCTCCTCCTGTGTGAGCGGGAAGAGGTAGTACAGCTCGTACGCGTCGCCGTTGGGGTCGTTGACCTGCTTGCCGATGACCAGGGCCGGCTGGGACTCCTTGTGGTTGCTGTAGCGGATGCGGGAGTAACTCTGGACCGCTCCGGTGCTGGTGTTGACTCGTACGCGCAGGTTCTCCGGGACGCTCTTGTTGGGGTCGACAAAGCCGGATGCGCGCGGTCCACGTCCGGCTGCGCTGTCGTCGCCGGGAGGCAGGGTGACCACGTCGAAGGCACCCTGGCCGCCGCTGGACAGCGACGACACGAGCTCGCTCATCCATTCGATGACGTTCTGCGAGGCGCGGTCCGTCGCCGGGGTCCCGTCGTCGGCGACCGCGCTGGCGGCCTCGTCGGCCTTCTGCTTGGCCACGGCGAATCCGCCGGTGGCCTGGCTCTGGGACGCCTTGACCTTGGCGTCCAGCAGGCCGTTGCGCACCTGCCCGATGACGACGAAGCCCAGCAGCAGGACGACGCCCAGCGACATCAGCAGCGTCGTGACGACGACCTTGAGCTGGATGTTGCGCCGCCACAGCCGCATGACGGGCAGCAGCGGCCGGCGCACCCAGCGCAGCAGCAGCCTCAGGACGGGGCTGCCCTGCACCCCGCCTTGGAGGAGCCCGCCTTCGAGGAGGCGTGCGAAGCGTGAACCCGGTGTCTTACGGCCGACAGGCCGCTCCGGACGGGCCCCGGACCGGCCGGGGGCCGAAGCGGCACTGTCCCCGGACATGTCAGCTGGGTCCTGCCTTGTATCCGACGCCACGGACGGTCACCACGATCTCGGGCCGCTCGGGGTCCTTCTCGACCTTGGAGCGCAGCCGCTGGACGTGCACATTGACCAGGCGGGTGTCGGCGGCGTGCCGGTAGCCCCACACCTGCTCAAGGAGTACCTCGCGGGTGAACACCTGCCAGGGCTTGCGCGCGAGCGCGACCAGCAGGTCGAACTCCAGCGGCGTCAGCGCGATCGACTGCCCGTCCCGCTTCACGGAGTGACCGGCAACGTCGATGACGAGGTCGCCTATGGCGAGCTGCTCGGGCGCCGGCTCCTCCGACCTCCGCAGCCGGGCCCGGATCCGGGCGACCAGCTCCTTCGGCTTGAACGGCTTCACGATGTAGTCGTCGGCGCCGGACTCCAGTCCGACGACCACGTCGACGGTGTCGCTCTTCGCCGTGAGCATCACGATCGGCACCCCGGACTCCGCCCTGATCAGGCGGCACACCTCGATGCCGTCCCGGCCGGGCAGCATCAGGTCCAGCAGCACCAGGTCGGGCTTCGCCTCACGGAAAGCAGCCAGCGCCTTGTCGCCGTCAGCTACGAAAGACGGCTCAAAACCTTCACCACGCAGCACAATGCCGAGCATCTCGGCCAGTGCGGTGTCGTCGTCGACGACAAGGACTCGTCCCTTCATAAACGACATCATCCCATTCTCATAACGGCGAAGGTGGCGCAGGTGAGAAGGCTCACCGGCCTGTGACGATAGTCGTAGGAGACCGTCACTGTCTGCCTGGGTCCGCTGGCGTTGATGTCAGGACTGATGTCAGCCCCGGGCGTGGTCGGTGCTCGTACGCCAGCCGACGACAGCCAGCCACGACGGCGGGTGCGCCAACGGATCACGCACGCGTGTGCCTCGCTGCACCCCCACCGGCCTCAGCCACGCTGCGGTGACGTCCGTCAGGGCATGCGGCGACGACGACTCGCACGGGACGCCTGGCAAGTGGAGCATGAGCAGGGGCACTCACCACAGGGTGCTGCTCACTAAGGTCGGTGGAGCGGCTTTGGGCGGGAGCTGCCATGGGGCGAGTGATCATGGCCCCGTAAGCTTCCGGCGAGTCGGGCAGTCTGTGGACCTGCCCGTTAAAGCACGACGTTGGGGCCATGATCTTCGAGGCTCGCCCCATGGTGGCTGCCTAAAGCCGTGGAGCCGACCGCCCCAGCCATAGAGGGTGTCTCCCACGTCATGCCCGCAGCTCGCTAGCGCGCCGCCGGGCGCGGCCAGCCGGGGCGCAGACAGGAGGCAGGCCGCGCCGCAGAGGCGGCGCGCGCCCGCGCCGTGCGCGGGCCTTGATGAGGTAGAGAAACCTGTAACAGGTGATCCCCTGGTGGCTGATGATCATCAGCGGTCATCGGCCCGGCTCCTGCTACCCCGTGGTGTAGAACCCTGCATATGGGGAGTGAACGGCAGCAGCGGATGAAGGCGCTCGGGGCACGTCTTCGGGGACTTCGTGCGGAAGCTGGCCTGACAGGTGCCGTATTGGCGCAACGTGCTGGCGTGGGTCAACCGACCGTGTCCAAGGTGGAGAACGGGCGGATGGTCCCCAGCGTCGACGTCCTGGGCCGGTTGTCGCGCGCTCTCGACCTCGACGAGTCGACCAGTCGTGAGGTCCTTGAACTCCTGGTCGCCGTGGAAGCTGCGCCGGATACTGTCGAAGCATCCGACGACGACGCACCTGCCGGGGCGACCCTCGACGAAGCGGTGCGGTCGGCTCGGTTGATCCGTTCGTTCCAATGCGTCGTCCTGCCGGCCATGCTCCAGAGCGCGGAGTACGCCCGCCACGTCTTCGAGAGCGCGCCGAACTCGACCCCTGAGGCCGTCGGTCGTGCTGTCGCTGCCCGGGTGGAGCGTCAGAGCTTGTTGTACGAGCCGGGGCGGGAATCGGTGTTCGTGCTGACAGAGGCTGTGTTGCGGACCTGGCCGGGGAACCCCGCGCTGATGCTCGCCCAGTTCGACCGGCTGCTTGCCGTCGACAGTCTGAGCACGGTCCGTCTCGGAGTCATCCCGTGGCGTCGGGCCGTACCGGTCATGCCTCGTCACGGGTTCACCTTGTGTGACCGACGAGAGGTCGTCGTCGAGACCTTCCGTGGTGAGCGGGTCCTGGACGACTCCGCCGAGGTCGCCTCATACGAGGAGACGTTCGCTCGCTTTGAAGAGGCCGCGATCTTTGGGATCGAGGCCCGGGAGATGCTGCTCAGCGTGATGCAGGAGTTCCGGGAGTTGGAGGACTCCACCACTCGTTAGAGGAATAATTCCTCAAGATGCCTGGCTCGTGCGTCACGCATAGGAATACTCTGCTCACTGTGCCGTCTAGCCCCCTAGACAAAGAGGAGGGTTCCTATGCCCAAAAATTGGTGCCGCGTGTTTCCTGGCCTGGCCTGGCAGGTGGCGGAGGCCCGTCACTTCGTCCGCGCCCTGCTTGAGGACGAGGACTCGGACCTCGTCGAGGATGCAGTTCTGGTCGTCAGCGAGCTGGCGGCCAATGCCGTCCGGCACACGCGGAGCGGCTGGTATCGCGGCTGGTTCCTCGTGGTCGTCGGTTTCAATGAGGACCTGGTGCGCATTCAGGTGATCGACCAGGGCGGCGACGAAGAGCCCATGGTCCGCAGTGTGACCAGTCCGGTGGAAGAGGGCGGCCGCGGGCTGATGCTGATCGCGGCCTGCGCCAAGGACTGGGGAGTGAAGGACCGACCCGCCGGTGGGCGTTGCGTCTGGGCCGAGCTGCCACGGGTGGGCGCGTGATGGCGTCCCGCTCGCCGGTGACCTGTGGCCGCCTCGTAGGCAGTGGAGGGTGAGCCCCCGGGGTGTGCCTCGTCGTAGGGCCGGGTTCTACGTGATCGGCGTTCGTTCCGGGCGGCGTCTCCCGCCCATACCGTCTAGGGCCCTAGACTCCTGGGTACTTCTAGGAGGTGTGGTCATGTCGGACGAGTTGCAGCGGATCACGGCGATCGATGATCCGTACCTGCTCCTGCGGGAGGTCACGACCCGGTTGGCCGACGCGCAGCAAGAGGTCACCGAGCTGGCCCGGCTCCGCCGCCGCGTGGTCCAGGACCTCCATGCGCAAGGGTTGTCTTACGCGCAGATCGCGACCAAAGCCGGACTGAGCCGGGGGCGAATCCACCAGATCCGCCACACCGGGCCGGCGCCGGAAGGGGCCTTCCTCGGACGCGGCAGGGTCACCGTCGCAACTCCGCTGCGGCGGGACGACGAGCGCGGTCGTACGGTCGTAGCCGTGGACGACGTCAGTTCCGGCAAGAGCCTGGAAGACCTCGCACGGTCCTACGGTCTCGACGTCACCTCGGAGCACGTACCGGTGAGCGGTGACATCGACCTCAACCGTGACGGCCTGGTGGTCGTCTGCGGCCCGCGCATGTCCCGGCAGATGTGGGACACCTACGCGCAGGATCCCGTACTGCACTGGGAGCGTGCCGAAGACGGACCCTGGACGGTCGTCGACCGCCGGACGGGCACCGCGTACCAGTCGGGACAGGACAGCGATCCCGCCCGCCCGTACGACGTCGGATACCTCGGCAGGCTGCCGCGCCCCGACGGCAACGGCACGCTCCTCGCCATCGCCGGTATCCACACCCAGGGCTCGCTCGGCGTCGTCCAGCTGCTCGCCTCCGACCTCAACACGCTCTGGGGACAGGTGGGCGACCATCGCTTCTCCACCCTGGTCGGCGTCGAGTACGACCCGGAGACCAGCGAACCGCAGTCCGTCGAACTGCTCACCCCCCTATACCGGCACGACGAGGAGACGTCGGCGTGAGGGTCACCCTCGCCTCTCTGCCCGCTGAGCCGGGCCGGGAGAACGAGGACTTCGCCGCCGCCGCTCCCGAAGCGGCCGTTCTCCTCGACGGTGCCGGAGTGGCCGGCGCGGAGACCGGGTGTATCCATGGCGTCGCCTGGTTCTCCGCGACGCTGGGCGGGCTGCTGCTGAGCACCATCACGGCGCATCCCACCCGGCCGCTCGCCGAGTGCCTCGCCGACTCGATCCGTGCCGTCCGGTCCCTGCACGCAGGCACCTGCGACCTGGCCTATCGGGCAAGTCCGACGAGTACGGTCGTCGCCGTCCGGGCCAACGCGGGAGCTCTGGAGTACCTCGTACTCGGGGACTCGTCCCTTCTCCTGGCCGAAGGGGACGGCAGTACGACCGTCGTAACTGATCGCCGCCTGGACGACGTCGGCAAGCGGCTGCGCGGGCCGGTCGACGCATTGCCTACCGGCTCACCTGAACATGCCGCCGCCCTGGCCGAGTACCGGGACACCTTGACCGCACTCCGCAACCGGCCGGGGGGCTTCTGGATCGCTGGGCCCGAACCACACGTGGCCCAACACGCCCTCACCGGGGCTACGCCGCTGGACTCGCTGGCGTCCGTGACGCTGCTGAGCGACGGCGCAACGCGACTCGTCGACCGCTTCCAACTCGCCACCTGGCAAGAGACGTTGAATGTGCTCGCCTCGTCCGGGCCCCGTGAGCTGCTCCGCCGCGTGCGGGAAGCTGAGGCCGGCGACCCTGAGGGACGGCGTTGGCCACGGGGCAAGTCGCAGGACGACGCAACTGCCCTGCACTGGGTACTGCCGTAGCGCGATCGCACGCGCCGAGACTCGCACGTATACCCCCCTAGACAGTTGACGGCCCGTCGGTCTATTGTTGCCGTCAACCCCCCTAGACAGTTCAGGCGGGTCGCTCCCCGCGTTGTCTAGGGGGGTATCCAGTTCGGTGCGGCGCTGGGCAAGGCGTCGCCGACCAAGTGAGGTTCACGAAATGCGTGTCATCCCCGTTGACTCCTCGGCCGCAACGCTGCTGGTCACCAAGCTGCCCGAGGTCAAGGTGAAGGACCGTCAGACCGGTGAGATCGCCCTGGACCCGGTGACGAACGAGCGGCTCATGGTCCTGGAGCTGGTGTTCATCGCGGCGGGCGGTTCGGACATGATCAAGGTCACCGTTCCCGAGAAGGGCATCGGTGAGGGCCTGGTCATGGGCGCTCCGGTCATCATGCCCGGCCTCGTGGCCCGGCCGTGGGAGAGCGAGTTCGGCGGGCGGATGCGTCACGGCATCGCCTACCGGGCGGACGCGGTCATGGTCAACGCCCCGGCTCCGGCGCAGGGCTGACGGCCATGACCGACAACATCGTCTGGGTGCTGACGCTGTGCCTGCTGGCCCTGGCCGCGCTGCTGGTCCTGCGCCGTCGTCTGCCGGTCGCGTTCTGGTGGCTCGTGGGCTATCCGTTCGTCGCTCTGCGCGTGCTCACCACGTACCGGGCGACGATGGACGCCTGTGGCCTGACGGTCCCGGCTTCGGCCGTCCGTCGGGCCACGGCCCGGGTGATCGGGCGGGAGGCGGCACCCGTACCGCCTCGCCGAACGCTGCCGCTGCCGACCGGGTCCGGTCTGGTGATGCGGCTGCGCATGGCGACCGGGCAGGCTCCCGAAGACTTCACCGCATCCGCTGACCGGCTGCGGCACGCCTGGGCCGCGCATGCCGTGCACATCCGCCCGACCAAGCCGGGATGGCTCGAACTGCGGCTGATCGGCTGGGACGTGCTCTCCGACGTGCGGCCCTCCCGGCGGGTGCAGCGAGGCGGACCGCTCACCCTCCCCATGGCGCTCCGTGATGACGGGCGATGGCACGTACGGGACTTCCGCGCCGTGCCGCATGAACTCATCCTCGGCGCAACGCAGTCCGGCAAGTCCGTGTACCTGCGCAACCTTCTGTGCGGCCTGGCCCGGCAACGGGTCGTCCTCGTCGGGATCGACTGCAAATGGGGCGTCGAACTCGCCCCGTTCGCGCCCCGGTTGTCGGCACTCGCTGACACCTCCGACCGTGCCAACGAGCTCCTTGACGCCCTGTTGGAAGAGATGGAGGCACGGTTCCGTCTGATCGGTCTTCGGTCCGGGCTGGGTGCGGATGCCGTGCTCACCTCGGACGTGTGGGGGCTGCCGGACGAGGTGCGGCCGGTGCCGGTCGTGGTCGTCGTCGACGAGGTCGCGGAACTCTTCCTCGCCGCAAGCCGGGACGACGAGAAGCGACGCGACGCCATGGTCACCAAGCTCATCCGCATTGCCCAGCTCGGCCGCGCGGCCGGCATCTACCTCGAAGTGTGCGGCCAGCGCTTCGGCTCCGAACTCGGCAAGGGTGCCACCATGCTCCGCGCCCAGCTCACCGGCCGCATCTGCCACCGCGTCAACGACGAGTCGTCGGCGAACATGGCGCTGGCAGACATCTCCCCTGAAGCGGCGCTCGCGGCCACCTCCATCCCGGCCGAACGGCCCGGCGTCGCCATCGTCGGCGACTCCTCCGGCGGCTGGTCCCGCGCCCGCTCACCCCACCTCACCCTCGACGAAGCGGCGGCCGTCTGCCGCGCAAACTCCGCCCTGGTGCCAGAGCTGCCCCGCCTCAACGCCTTCCGGCCCGCTGTCGCCGTCGAGTCTGCTGGGTCGGCTTCTCCCGCTGCTGCCGCGCCGACCGCTCGCCCGGTGACCGAGTAGCCGCACCCCTTTCCCCACGGTCGGCGTGACCGCCTCGCGCCGAGTCCCTACCCCTCCCATGCCTCAAGCAGGAAGGAAGTCGAGCCGATGCGTGCCCAGTTGGCCCGTGTGGACGCCGTGATCGTCCAGGCCGTCATCGCGGGTGCCCTGTCCTTCTCGCACCTTCACGACCTGGCCGACGCTGCTGGACAGGGCGGGTGGAAGGCGTGGGCCTATCCCGTCAGTGTCGATCTGCTGTTGGTCGCCGCGTGGCGTCGGATGCGCGAACAGCAGCGGACCGGACAGCCCGCCGGGGGACCTCGGCTGTGGTTCCTGGTCGCCCTTGCTGCCTCCCTCGGCGCGAACGTCGCGACCGCTGGACTCCTCGACCTGGACGACGTTCCCGCGTCGCTCCGCGTCGTGGTGGCCGGCTGGCCCGCCGTCGCCTTCTTCGGCGGAACGCTTCTCGCGCACTCGACCCGCACCCCGGCAGCCTCGGTGAGACCCGCCCCAGAGACGCCCTCGGTCGCCGTCGACGAAGCCCACAGTGACGCGCTCCCGGTGCCCTCCGCCGACCCGGAACCGGCTCCGGAGTCCGCCGCCGAACCGATCACCGCCCCCGCCCTGGCGCCCGCCGCTCCCGCTGTCTCCCTGCCGCCCGCACTCGTCGACCGCGTCCGGGTCCTGGCCGAGGAACACCACGCCACCACCGGCCGCCCTGCCGACCCCGACGCCGTCCGGGCCCGGCTTGGCCTGCCCCCGTCCATGACGCCCTCCGTCGCCGCCCACCTCTGAAAGGAGACGTACGCGATGCGTCCCGCCATCCGTTCCGCCCTGGAGTACGCCGCAGAGCTGACCCGCCGCAATCGGCTCGTCGAAGCCGTCGCCGTCGCACAAGCCGCGTTCTACCAGGCCACCGCCGACGAATTCCCCGAGATCAGGCAGTGGCTCACCGACCACGCCCACGACTTCACCGGAGAGGACACCCCGCGATGACCAGCCCCAGGTTCCGCAACGTCCGCCGCATCGGCCCCGTCCAGGTCGCCTCCTTCCTCGCCCGTGGCCGTAACCGCCACCTCGCCGCCTGCACGGCTCCTCGCTGCGACTTCTCCACCGAGTACGACAGCCGCGCCGCCGCCGAACTCGCCGCCCGCACCCACCGCTGCAAGGCCTGACAGGAGGTCACCGCCATGGACGTCCCGCTCTGGTTCGCCGTGCTCGTCGTCGCCGTGCTCGGCATTCAGCTCGCCCGCCCGCCGTGGTGGCTGGTCGCCCTGCTCCTCCTGGGCGGCTACCTCGTCGCCCAAAGCGTCCTCGCCCCAGCCGTCGCCACGCTCCTCGACTGACCGCAGAAGGGATCGCCCTCGTGTTCACCCCGAAGTACCCGCCCCAGGACACCGCCCCCTTCCCGACCACCCCGGCCCCGACGGCCTACAACCCGGCGGCATACGTTCCGGCCCCGGTCCCGGTGGCCCCGGCGTCGAACCGGCCGACCGTCCAGCTCACGCCCGGCACCGCGCTCGCCCTCGTCGGCGGCGGCACCGCCGTGGTCCTGGTCGTCGGCGCGGTCCTCGTCTCCCTGCTGCTTGCGGTCGCCATCACCGCCGCCTCGGTGGCCGTGTGCGCGGTCGTCATCCGCTCCATCCTTCTGAAGGGGAACAAGGCGTGACCGACTCCGCCACCATGGCGGGCCTGGATCCGGCCGCCCTCGCCGACGTGCTGAGGCTGGCCGGGTCCCCCGGCTTCGACCGCGTCCAAGACCAGATCCGCCGGACCGGCGGCTGCTCCGACCCGATCCACCTCCAGGGCACCACCGTCACGCGGGACAAGGCCACCGGAGAGGTACTGCACTCCTACAGCACCGACACCGAGCCCGGCGGCCGACTCCGCGTCGCCTGCGGCAACCGCCGTGCTTCCCGCTGCCCCTCCTGCGCCTGGACCTACGCGGGCGACACGTACCACCTCATCCGCGCCGGACTCGTCGGCGACCCCGCCAAAGGCACCCCTCACACGATCCGGGATCACCCTCGGGTCTTCGCCACCCTGACCGCCCCCTCCTTCGGCCCCGTCCACAACCGCCCCGGTAACCGCCCCTGCCGCTGCGGCAAGCACCATCCCGAAGACGCGCCCGAACTCGGCACCGCCGTCGACCCGTCCTCGTACGACTACGCGGGCGCGGTGCTGTGGAACAACCACGCTTCCGGCCTGTGGCGCTACTTCACGATCTACCTCCGCCGCGAGATCGCCCGCCGCGCCGGCCTCACCCAGAAAGCGGCCCATGAGGCGTCCCGCATCTCGTTCGGCAAGGTCGCCGAGTACCAGAAACGCGGTGCCGTCCACTTTCACGCCGTCATCCGCTTCGACGGACCCGACGGACCGGACTCCCCGCCCCCGGCCTGGGCCACCCTCGACCTGCTCACCGAAGCGATCCGCGCCGCCGCTTCCCGCGTCGCCGTCGACGTCGCCTCGGCCGGTGACCAGCCCGCCCGAACCCTGCGCTGGGGCATCCAACTCGACGTCCAGCCCATCGGTGCCTTCGGCAACGGCGAGGAGATCACCGAACAGGCAGTGGCCTCCTACGTCGCCAAGTACGCCACCAAGGCGGCCGAGACCACCGGCACGGTAGACCGACCCATCGGCAACAAAGAGGCCCTGGTCCTGCTCGACGTCGCCGACCACCCCCGCCGACTCATCGAAGCCTGCCTCGACCTCCACCCCCTCTACCCGGACCGCAAGCTCCGCGACTGGGCCCACATGCTCGGCTTCCGCGGCCACTTCTCCACCAAGTCCCGCCGCTACTCCACCACCCTCGGCGCCCTCCGCAAGGTCCGCGCCGACTACCGCGCTGCCCAGCAACGCCAGTCCCTCGGCCTGCCCGATCCCACCGCCCCGGAGGCAACCACCCTGACCCTCGCCCACTGGTCCTACGCCGGTCACGGCCACACCCCCGGCGAATCCTGGCTCGCCGACAGCATCCGCCGCGACATCCAACTCAACCGCGAGACCGCTCGGGAAGAACGGCACGCCCAACCCGACCTGGAAGGAGCCGCAGCATGACCACCGCCGCCCCCGAACTGCTCACCGTGCCTGAGGTCATGGGTCGGCTGAAGCTCGGGCGTTCCAAGGTGTACGACCTGATCCGCTCCAAGCGAATTGCCTCGATCACCGAGGGCCGGTGCCGTCGGATCCCCGCGAGCGCGCTTCAGGACTACATCCACGCCCGGCTTGAGGAGGCTGCCTGATGCCTCCACGCAAGCGGAATCCCAACGGTTCGGGCACAGTCACAAGGCGGGCTGACGGCCGGTACCAGGCGGCCGTGTACGTCCCGCAGCCAGACGGGACCATGAAACGGAAGTACGCCTACGGCCCGACATTCGACGAGTGCGACCGCAAGCGTCGTGAGCTGATCGACCGCACCAACGGAGGCATCCCCACTCCGACCCGCGACATGACCTTGGGTCAGTGGTTCGACTACTGGCTTGAGGTCGTGGTGAAGCCGAATCTCGCGCCGAACAGTTACCGGTCATATGAATCGGCGGTGCGCCACCATCTCCGCCCGCGTCTGGGCTCCAAGGTCATGCTGAAGCTCGGCGTCAAAGAGCTGCGAGGGGTCGTGCAGGTCCTCGCCCAGGACGAAGGAGCCAAGACCGCCAAACGGGCGCTGCGGGTCCTCTCAGCGGCGCTCACGGCCGCCATGGTCGAAGACATCGGTCTCACCCGGAACGTGACCAAGCTCGTGCACGTGCGGGCGACCACGGACAGCGGCAAGAGCTGGGACGCCGTGACGGTGCTCCGCTTCCTGGCTGCCGCTCGACGTCTCACCCCCTACTACCCGACGTTCCTCCTGCTCTGCCTCCTCGGCCTGCGCCGGGCTGAGGTGTGCGGGCTGCGCTGGGAGAACATCGACCTCGACAACCGGATCATCTGGGTGGAGCAGCAGCGGCAGCGCGCCAGCGCGGGAACGATCGACGCGGAACTCAAGACCGAGACATCCAAGGCTCCGTTGCCCTTGCCCGCCCAATGCATCGCTCCCCTTCGCTGGATGCGGATGCGTACGGCCATGCTGCGCGAGGACGCGATCAACAAAGGGCGCCCCTGGTTCGAGGATCCGGAGAGCCACGTGTTCGTGACCCGGACTGGCCGGCCGCTCACGCCGGATCAGCTCTACCTGGTGTTGCAACGGATCATCAGGGTGGAGGGCCTCGGCAAGATGAACCCCAAGGGGCTTCGAAAGTCCTGCGGCACGCTGCTCGTCCACCTGCGGGTGCACCCGAGGATCGTCAAGACGATCCTGCGGCACAGCCGGATTTCGACGACCATGGACATCTACGCTGAGGCACTGGACCCGGACGTGATCGAAGCCGTGGGGCAGCTTGACCGGCTGCTGCGGCAACCGGCCCGTATCCGGGAGCTGGAAGCCGCTCGATCGGACCTGGAAACCGCCGCTTGATGTAGGCCACTGATGTCACGGCCCCCCTCCTCGCGCATCGTCGCAGGTAGGGGGGCCGTTTCCGTTGATCAGGCTGGGAGCATCCCATTCTCGTAACAGTGACAGAGGCGCTGGTGAGCAGGGTCACTGGCCCGTGACGATAGTCGTACGCGACCGTCACTGTCTGCCCCCGCCCTCCGTAGGCGGTGTCAGCGACCGATACCGGCGCCGATGCCAGTAGCGCTGTCAGCGAAAATCTCGGTGCGCCGCGGCACCCTCCGGTGGTGGGATGCGCCGCATGAGCGACCCGTTGCGCGACCGCATCGAGCAGTACTACGCCACCGTGCCCCTCCTCTTCGCCGACGCCGAGGACTTCGGCCCGCTGCGTCTGTTCGTGCGCAAGGAGCCCGGCGCCCCGTACTACGGCGGCCCGAGCCACGCCCAGCCCACCGCCGAAGGCGCGGCTTGCGTCGGCTCCGACGACATCGCCCGGGTGCGGGCCCGCCAGCGTGAGCTCGGTGTGCCGGAGGCGTTCGAATGGCTGGCCGAGTCGGCACCGACGCTGCGTGCCCGTATCGAGGCCGCCGGGCTCGAGGTGCTGCGCCGTCCGCTGATGGTTCTCCCTCCGCACCACTCGCTCCCTCCGCAGCCCCTGCCGGACGGCGTGACACTGCGCGCCCTGACCGCGGACGACCCCGTACTGCCCGCCGCCCTCGCCCTCCCCCGCCTGGCCTTCGCCGGGAAGAGCACCCCCACGACGGGCGCGTTGGACCGTACGGAGCTGTCGAGGCCGGCCGAAGAGCTGACGGCGGACGGCACGGTGGCCACGATCCGCCCCACGATCCGCGACGGACGCAAGACGCTCGTCGCCGCCCTCGCCCCGGACGGCACCCCACTCGCCACCGGCCACTACCACCCGGCGACCGGCACCACAGAGATCGGCGGCGTCGGCACCCTGCCCTGCGCCCGCCGCCAGGGTCTGGCCGCCGCCGTGACGGCGGCCCTGGTCACCCACGCCCGCGACCGCGGCGTAGACACGATCTTCCTCGCCTACGCGCTGGAGTCCGTCGCCCGCATCTACGCCCGCCTGGGCTTCCGCCCCGCCGGCACGACCTTGCTGATCGCCAACCAACCCGCACGCTCGTAGCACCGACTCCGGATCACGCAGAAGACCGACGGCCGGTCCGGTCAGGGCCGGTCCCCTTCGTGGGCCGCCCTGCCGCACAGCTCGGCAAGGGCATCGGCGGTCACCGGCGATATCACGCCCTCCTCCGTGACGATCGCCGTCACCAACTCCGGCGGTGTCACGTCGAACGCCGGGTTGTACGCCTGGGTTCCCAGGGGTGCCACCGGAATCCCTCCTCCCGCTCCCGTCACCGGCGCCTGGGGCGCCGCGACTTCCGTCACCTCGAAGCCGGGACGCTGCTCCACCTCGATCGACGCCCCGTCCGGCGTTCCCGGATCCACCGTCGTCACCGGCGCCACCACGATGAACGGCACGTGGTGGTAGCGCGCGAGCACCGCGAGCGGATAGCTCCCCACCTTGTTCGCCACCGACCCGTCGGCCGCGATCCGGTCCGCCCCGATCAGCACCGCGTCGACCTCCCCCGCCGCGAAGAGCGAACCCGCCGCGTTGTCCGTCAGCAAGGTGTACGCCATGCCGTTGCGGGCCGCTTCGTACGCCGTGAGGCGGGCACCCTGCAGCAGTGGACGCGTCTCGTCCACCCACAGTCGGCGAAGCCGCCCCGCCCGGTGCGCGGCGAGCGCCACCGCGAACGCCGTCCCCTCCCCGCCCGACACCAGCGCACCGGTGTTGCAGTGCGTGAGGACCCGGTGCCCACCGCCGGACTGCAACTCGTCGAGGAGCGCCAGCCCGTGCCCGGCCATCCGTGCACTGGCCTCCGCGTCCTCCCGGTGCAGCTGCCGCGCGGCCGCCAGCGCCGCCAGCGCGCCCTGCCCCGGATCGCCGCCCCCGGCGAGTGCCGCCTGGTACGCGGACCGGGCCCGGCCCACCCCGACGGACAGGTTCACCGCGGTGGGCCGGGCGCCCGCCAGCGAGTTCGCGGCCTCGTCCACGTCGAAGCCGCGCGCGGCGGCGAGCGCGACGCCGTACGCCCCGGCGATCCCGAGCAGCGGCGCCCCCCGCACGGCCAGCGAGCGGATCGCCTCCACCAGCACGGATGCGTCCGTACACACCAGTTCGACTTCCTCGGCCGGGAGTCTCGTCTGGTCGAGAAGGACCAGTACGGGACCTTCGGGCGGCTCCTCCCAACGGAGCGCCGGTGTCTCGGTCGGCCGCTTGTCCTCACCGGATTGCGCGTACTGATCAGCCATGGGGTCAGTCTGCCCACTATCCGGCGGACCATTGAAGGTGTAGGGCCCGTACCGCGGCCGGGCCCATGGTCAGCACCCCATGGCACGATGGCTCCCAACCTGCCACCGCGAACGCGGACGGGCACCGTGAAGGAGCGACGATGAAAGACACTCCGGGCTGGGCCTCGCCCGGATCCGCCCCGTCCGACGGACAGGAGCCCGGCGCGTCCCACCCGGCCGAGCCCACCGATCGGCCCGTCGGCGCGCAGCCCGCGGACCAGCCGGGCGTGAACGCACAGAGCCCCGGCACGAAGTGGTCCAAGGAACAGCCGCCACCCGGCCAGTGGTCCGCGCCCGCAGGCCCCCAGAACCCCGGCCGGACACCGCCACCCCCACCGCCCCCGCCGCCCGGCCCGGGCTGGAGCACCCGCCCGCCCGCCGGACCGGGCGGTGGACACCCCGGCGGTCCCGCGGGCCCCGGCGGGCACGGTGGCTACGGCGGTTACGGCCCTCCCGGCGGCTGGGGCGCCGGCTGGGGCGGCCCCCCGCCCGCCGCGAAGCCCGGCGTGATTCCGCTGCGCCCGCTCGGCGTGGGCGAGATCCTCGACGGCGCCGTCGCCACCATGCGCACCTACTGGCGCACGGTGCTCGGCATCTCGCTGACCGTCGCGATCGTCACCCAGGTCTTCGTCGTCCTGCTGCAGGGCCTGCTCCTCGACGGCTCCACCGACACCACCGCTCTCGGAGACCCGAGCGCGACCGTCGACGAGCAGTTCGACGCCATGGGCGACGCCATGCGCGCCTCCGGCCCCGTGCTGCTCATCACGCTCCTCGGCACCATCACGGCGACCGCCCTGCTCACGGCCGTCACCAGCCGCGCGGTGCTCGGCAAACCCGTCACTCTCAGGGACGCCTGGCGCGACGCCCGCCCCCAGGTGCCCAGGCTGTTCGGTCTGATCTTCCTGCTGATGCTCATCGCCGCCGGCGTCGTCCTCGCGTGCCTGCTGCCCGGAATCCTCGTGAGCGCCGCCGGAAGCTCCGACGCGGGTGCCGCGCTCAAGGCCTTCGGCATCCTCGGCTCGATCGTCCTCGTGCTGTGGCTGCTGATCCGCCTCTCCCTCGCCTCGCCCGCTCTGATGCTGGAGAAGCAGGGCATCAAGAAGTCGCTCGGCCGTTCCGCGAAGCTCACCCGCGGCTCCTGGTGGCGCGTCTTCGGCATCCAGCTGCTCGCCCTGATCATCGCGAACATCGTCGCGATGATCGTCGTCGTGCCCTTCGCCCTCCTCGGCGCCGCCCTGAGCGACGGCGGTGTCGGCGGCATGGTCGAGGCGGGCAGCGGCTTCGGCTGGACCTACTTGATCGTCAGCGGCATCGGCTCGGTCATCGGCTCCATGATCACCTTCCCGATCGCGGCGGGCGTCATCGTGCTGCTGTACATCGACCAGCGCATCCGCCGCGAGGCCCTCGACCTCGACCTGGCTCGCGCCGCAGGCCTCCAGGGCTACGGCTCTCCCGCTCCCGGCACCACCCCGGGGAGCTGATGCGGTGAGCCTGGCGGGGGGAGTTCTCACAGCGGTACCGCTCCCGGGCAGCCTGCCCGCCCGGACGCTGCCCAGCATCACCCACACGCCCCTTGCGGCCTTCTCCCGCGCCGCCGACCGGGCCGTGGAAGCCCTGCTGCGGGCGAGCGGCGACGGCACCGTGCTGTCACTGGCCCGCTCGGGCGACGAACCGCCGGTGACCATCCCCCGTGATCCCGCGCGGGAGGCGGCCCACCGCGAGCTGTCCAAGGACCTGTACCACCAGAACGACTCCGGCCTGTTCCAACGCGCCCTGGACACCTTGTGGGACTGGATCGGCGACCTCTTCGACACCGCCTCGACCGCCACCCCCGGCGGCACACTCGGCCTCCTGGTCGTCGTCCTCGCCGTCGTAGCCGTCGTGGGCGCCCTGTGGTGGCGCCTGGGCACCCCGCGCCGCCAACCCTCCTCCACCACCGCCCTGTTCGACGACCGCCCCCGTAACGCCGCCGAACACCGCGCGGCCGCCGAGGCGCACGCCGCCCAGGGCCACTGGAACCAGGCCGTCCAGGAACGGATGCGCGCCATCGTCCGCTCCCTGGAGGAACGTGCCCTCCTCGACGCCCGCCCCGGCCGCACGGCCGACGAGGCCGCCGCCGAGGCCGGCCGCACCCTGCCCGCCCACACCGACCGACTGCGCACCGCCGCCCGCGACTTCGACGACGTGACATACGGCGGTCGCAGGGCGACCGAGCAGTCGTACGGGCGCATGGCCGAACTCGACCTCGACCTGGAACGCACCAAGCCCCAACTGACGGCGAGCAGCACCCACACCGCGGCCCACCCCGCCCGCCAGGGAGCCGCCGAATGACGACCGAGGCCACGCTCCCCTCCACCTCGGCCTCGCCCACCGCCCTGCGGCTGTGGACCCGCGCGCGAGGACTCGTTCTTGCCCTCGTGCTGCTCCTGGTGGGGGCCGTCACGCTCGCCGCGCTCCAGTCCGACGCCCGCCACGGCGCCCTCGACCCGCGCTCCGCCGACCCCTACGGCAGCCGCGCTGTCGCCGAACTCCTCGCCGCCCGCGGCGTGTCCACCCGCGTGGCCGCCACCCTGGCCGAGGCCCGCGCCGCGGCAGGCCCCGACACCACCCTCCTGGTCGCCAACCCCGACCTCCTGACGGAGCGCCAACAAAGGGAACTGCACTCGGCGATCGCCGGCTCCGGCGGCCGCACCGTCCTCGTCGCCCCAGGCAGCTGGTCCGTGGGAACCCTCGCCCCCGACGTGACCGCGGATCCAGCCAACAGCCGCGGCTCCACGCTCTCCCCCGACTGCGCACTGCCCGCGGCCCGCAGCGCCGGCACCGCGGAAACCGGCGGCATCCGCTACACCACCCATCACCTCGGCGCCGACGAGTGCTACCCCAGCGAGCGCCTGGCCACCCTGCTGCGCATCCCGGACGCCAACGGCCGCGGCGACACCGTGGTGCTCGGCGCGCCCGACATCCTCTACAACAACCGCCTCGACAAGCAGGGCAACGCCTCGCTCGCCCTCCAACTCCTCGGCTCCCGCACCCATCTGGTCTGGTACCTCCCCTCGCTCTCCGACACCTCCGCCGCCGACCCGGACGACGAAAAGGGCTTCCTCGACCTGCTCCCCTCCGGCTGGGTCTGGGGCACGCTTCAGCTCTTCATCGCCGCAGCACTCGCCGCCCTGTGGCGGGCACGCCGACTCGGCCCTCTCGTGCCCGAAAAGCTCCCGGTGGCGATCCGTGCCTCCGAAACCGTCGAAGGCCGCGCCCGCCTCTACCGCAAAGCCAATGCCCGCGACCGCGCGGCCGCCGCTCTTCGCTCCACCGCCCGCACCCGCCTCGCCCCTCTCCTAGGCGTCCCCGTCACCCAGGCGCACGCGCCCGAGGCACTCGTCCCCGCCCTGTCCGCCCACCTCCACGGCGACGGACAGTCCCTGCACTCCCTTCTCTTCGGCCCACCACCCGGCGACGACGCGGCTCTGATCGCCCTCGCCGACCAACTCGACGCCCTCGAAAGAGAGGTACGCCGTCCATGATGGACCCGACCACTGACAACGCCAGGAACACAGGGGATCCAGGCCGGGCCCGAGCCTCCCTGGAAGCCCTGCGCGCCGAGATCGCCAAGGCCGTGGTCGGCCAGGACCCCGCCGTGACCGGCCTCGTCGTCGCCCTCCTCTGCCGCGGACACGTTCTCCTTGAAGGAGTCCCCGGGGTGGCCAAAACGTTGCTCGTCCGCGCCCTCGCCTCCGCACTCGAACTCGACACCAAGCGCGTCCAGTTCACCCCCGACCTCATGCCGAGCGACATCACCGGCTCCCTCGTCTACGACACGCGCACCGCCGAGTTCTCCTTCCAGCCCGGCCCGGTCTTCACCAACCTCCTCCTCGCCGACGAGATCAACCGCACCCCGCCGAAGACCCAGTCGTCCCTCCTCGAGGCCATGGAGGAACGCCAGGTCACCGTCGACGGCACCCCACGTCCCCTCCCCGACCCGTTCCTGGTCGCGGCAACCCAGAACCCGGTCGAGTACGAGGGCACCTACCCCCTGCCCGAAGCCCAACTGGACCGTTTCCTCCTCAAACTGACGATCCCTCTCCCCTCCCGCCAAGAGGAGATCGACGTCCTCACACGCCACGCCGATGGCTTCAACCCGCGCGACCTGCACGCCGCCGGCGTACGCTCCGTCGCAGGCCCGGCCGACCTCGAAGCCGCCCGCGCGGCCGTCGCCAAAACAACGATCTCCCCCGAGATCACGGCCTACGTCGTCGACATCTGCCGCACCACCCGCGAATCCCCGTCCCTCACCCTGGGTGTCTCCCCGCGAGGCGCGACCGCCCTCCTGGCCACGGCGCGCGCATGGGCATGGCTCACCGGCCGCGACTACGTCATCCCCGACGACGTCAAAGCCCTCGCCCTCCCCACCCTGCGCCACCGCGTACAGCTGCGCCCGGAGGCCGAGATGGAAGGCGTCACCGCCGACTCCGTCATCAACGCGATCCTCACCCACGTCCCCGTCCCCCGCTGATGGCACTCACCGGACGCACCGCACTCCTCGCGGCCCTCGGTTCCCTCCCCGTCGGCTTCTGGGACCCCAGCTGGGCGGGCATCCTCGCGGTCAATGCCCCCCTGGCCGTGGCCTGCGCCTGCGACTTCGCCCTGGCAGCCCCCGTACGCCGACTGGGCCTGACCCGTTCCGGCGACACCACCGCCCGCCTGGGCGACCCGGCGGACATCACCCTCACGATCACCAACCCGTCCCGACGCCCCTTGCGCGCTCAGCTTCGCGACGCCTGGCCCCCCAGCAGCTGGCTACCGGGCACGGAGACAGAGGCCTCCCGCCACCGCCTCACGGTCCCGCCCGGGGAGCGCCGCCGCATCACCACCCGCCTACGCCCCACCCGCCGCGGCGACCACCACACCGACCGCGTCACGATCCGCTCCTACGGCCCCCTCGGCCTCTTCTCCCGCCAAGGCGCCCACAAAGTCCCCTGGGCCGTACGCGTCCTCCCCCCGTTCACCAGCCGCAAGCACCTCCCGTCGAAACTGGCCCGCCTGCGCGAACTCGACGGCCGCACCAGCGTCCTGACCCGCGGCGAGGGCACAGAATTCGACAGCCTGCGCGAATATGTTCCTGGCGACGACACCCGCTCCATCGACTGGCGCGCCACAGCCCGCCACTCCACGGTCGCGGTCCGCACCTGGCGTCCCGAACGGGACCGGCACATCCTCCTGGTCCTCGACACCGGCCGCACCTCAGCAGGACGCGTCGACGACGCTCCGCGCCTGGACGCCTCCATGGACGCGGCCCTCCTCCTCGCCGCACTGGCATCCCGCGCCGGCGACCGAGTCGACCTCCTTGCCTACGACCGCCGAGTACGCGCCCTGGTCCAGGGCCGGACGGCACGCGACGTCCTTCCGTCAGTGGTCAACGCCATGGCCACACTCGAGCCCGAACTGGTCGAAACGAACGCCCGCGGCCTCGCAGCCGCAGCGCTCCGCGCGGCTCCCCGCCGCTCCCTCATCGTCCTGATGACCACACTCGACGCCGCCCCCGTCGAGGAAGGCCTCCTCCCCGTCCTCCCTCAGCTCACCCAACGCCACACGGTCCTGGTGGCCTCGGTCGCCGATCCGCACATCGCCCGCATGGCCACCTCCCGCGGCGATACCGATGCTGTCTACGAAGCCGCTGCCGCCGCCCAGACGCAGACCGAACGCCACCGCACAGCGGAGCAACTCCGCCGGCATGGCGTCACCGTCGTCGACGCGACACCGAACGAGCTCGCCCCCGCACTGGCAGACGCCTATCTGGCACTAAAAGCAGCGGGACGCCTATAACGCGAAAAGGGCTCTCCCGAAGGAGAGCCCGTCAAAACGACCTTGAACGCAGAAAACCCCCGCACCATACGGTGCGGGGGTTTCCCGGAATGATTGTTCGGCGGTGTCCTACTCTCCCACAGGGTCCCCCCTGCAGTACCATCGGCGCTGTAAGGCTTAGCTTCCGGGTTCGGAATGTAACCGGGCGTTTCCCTCACGCTATGACCACCGAAACACTATGAAACTGTTTCAGCCGCACCACACCCGTGACCATGGGCATGGGGCCGTTCGTGGTTTCAGAACCAACACAGTGGACGCGAGCAACTGAGGACAAGCCCTCGGCCTATTAGTACCAGTCAGCTTCACCCATTACTGGGCTTCCACATCCGGCCTATCAACCCAGTCGTCTACTGGGAGCCTTACCCCATCAAGTGGGTGGGAATACTCATCTCGAAGCAGGCTTCCCGCTTAGATGCTTTCAGCGGTTATCCCTCCCGAACGTAGCCAACCAGCCATGCCCTTGGCAGAACAACTGGCACACCAGAGGTTCGTCCGTCCCGGTCCTCTCGTACTAGGGACAGCCCTTCTCAATATTCCTGCGCGCGCAGCGGATAGGGACCGAACTGTCTCACGACGTTCTAAACCCAGCTCGCGTACCGCTTTAATGGGCGAACAGCCCAACCCTTGGGACCGACTCCAGCCCCAGGATGCGACGAGCCGACATCGAGGTGCCAAACCATCCCGTCGATATGGACTCTTGGGGAAGATCAGCCTGTTATCCCCGGGGTACCTTTTATCCGTTGAGCGACGGCGCTTCCACAAGCCACCGCCGGATCACTAGTCCCGACTTTCGTCCCTGCTCGACCCGTCGGTCTCACAGTCAAGCTCCCTTGTGCACTTACACTCAACACCTGATTGCCAACCAGGCTGAGGGAACCTTTGGGCGCCTCCGTTACTCTTTAGGAGGCAACCGCCCCAGTTAAACTACCCATCAGACACTGTCCCTGATCCGGATCACGGACCCAGGTTAGACATCCAGCACGACCAGAGTGGTATTTCAACGACGACTCCACCTGAACTGGCGTCCAAGCTTCACAGTCTCCCACCTATCCTACACAAGCCGAACCGAACACCAATATCAAACTGTAGTAAAGGTCCCGGGGTCTTTCCGTCCTGCTGCGCGAAACGAGCATCTTTACTCGTAGTGCAATTTCACCGGGCCTATGGTTGAGACAGTCGAGAAGTCGTTACGCCATTCGTGCAGGTCGGAACTTACCCGACAAGGAATTTCGCTACCTTAGGATGGTTATAGTTACCACCGCCGTTTACTGGCGCTTAAGTTCTCAGCTTCGCCACCCCGAAGAGTGACTAACCGGTCCCCTTAACGTTCCAGCACCGGGCAGGCGTCAGTCCGTATACATCGCCTTACGGCTTCGCACGGACCTGTGTTTTTAGTAAACAGTCGCTTCTCGCTGGTCTCTGCGGCCACCCCCAGCTCGAGGAGCAAGTCCTCTCACCAGTGATGGCCCCCCTTCTCCCGAAGTTACGGGGGCATTTTGCCGAGTTCCTTAACCATAGTTCACCCGAACGCCTCGGTATTCTCTACCTGACCACCTGAGTCGGTTTAGGGTACGGGCCGCCATGAAACTCGCTAGAGGCTTTTCTCGACAGCATAGGATCATCCACTTCGCCACAATCGGCTCGGCATCAGGTCTCAGCCCCATGTGCGACGGATTTGCCTATCGCACGGCCTACACCCTTACCCCGGGACAACCACCGCCCGGGATGGACTACCTTCCTGCGTCACCCCATCACTCACCTACTACAAGTCTGGTCCGTCGGCTCCACCACTTTCCATTCCCCGAAGGGTCCGGAACGGCTTCACGGACTTAGCATCGCCTGATTCAATGTTTGACGCTTCACAGCGGGTACCGGAATATCAACCGGTTATCCATCGACTACGCCTGTCGGCCTCGCCTTAGGTCCCGACTTACCCTGGGCAGATCAGCTTGACCCAGGAACCCTTAGTCAATCGGCGCACACGTTTCTCACGTGTGAATCGCTACTCATGCCTGCATTCTCACTCGTGAACCGTCCACAACTCGCTTACGCGGCTGCTTCACCCGGCACACGACGCTCCCCTACCCATCCATACAGGCGTTGGCCCTATTGTATGAATGACACGACTTCGGCGGTACGCTTGAGCCCCGCTACATTGTCGGCGCGGAATCACTAGACCAGTGAGCTATTACGCACTCTTTCAAGGGTGGCTGCTTCTAAGCCAACCTCCTGGTTGTCTGTGCGACTCCACATCCTTTCCCACTTAGCGTACGCTTAGGGGCCTTAGTCGATGCTCTGGGCTGTTTCCCTCTCGACCATGGAGCTTATCCCCCACAGTCTCACTGCCGCGCTCTCACTTACCGGCATTCGGAGTTTGGCTAAGGTCAGTAACCCGGTAGGGCCCATCGCCTATCCAGTGCTCTACCTCCGGCAAGAAACACACGACGCTGCACCTAAATGCATTTCGGGGAGAACCAGCTATCACGGAGTTTGATTGGCCTTTCACCCCTAACCACAGGTCATCCCCCAGGTTTTCAACCCTGGTGGGTTCGGTCCTCCACGAAGTCTTACCTCCGCTTCAACCTGCCCATGGCTAGATCACTCCGCTTCGGGTCTTGAGCGTGCTACTGAAACGCCCTGTTCGGACTCGCTTTCGCTACGGCTACCCCACCCGGGTTAACCTCGCAACACACCGCAAACTCGCAGGCTCATTCTTCAAAAGGCACGCAGTCACGAGACACCAAGCAAGCTTGATGTCCGACGCTCCCACGGCTTGTAGGCACACGGTTTCAGGTACTATTTCACTCCGCTCCCGCGGTACTTTTCACCATTCCCTCACGGTACTATCCGCTATCGGTCACCAGGGAATATTTAGGCTTAGCGGGTGGTCCCGCCAGATTCACACGGGATTTCTCGGGCCCCGTGCTACTTGGGTGTCTCTCAAACGAGCCGCTGATGTTTCGACTACGGGGGTCTTACCCTCTACGCCGGACCTTTCGCATGTCCTTCGCCTACATCAACGGTTTCTGACTCGTCTCACGGCCGGCAGACCGTAAAAGAGAGATCCCACAACCCCGTACACGCAACCCCTGCCGGGTCTCACACGTATACGGTTTGGCCTCATCCGGTTTCGCTCGCCACTACTCCCGGAATCACGGTTGTTTTCTCTTCCTGCGGGTACTGAGATGTTTCACTTCCCCGCGTTCCCTCCACATACCCTATGTGTTCAGGTATGGGTGACAGCCCATGACGACTGCCGGGTTTCCCCATTCGGAAACCCCCGGATCAAAGCCTGGTTGACGACTCCCCGGGGACTATCGTGGCCTCCCACGTCCTTCATCGGTTCCTGGTGCCAAGGCATCCACCGTGCGCCCTTAAAAACTTGGCCACAGATGCTCGCGTCCACTGTGCAGTTCTCAAACAACGACCAGCCACCCATCACCCCCAACCAAAGCTGGAGTTCACTGGGGCCGGCATCCGAAGGACGAGCAACGCTCGCACCCTCAGACACCCAACAGCGTGCCCGACCCGGTCCCGCCCGGAGATCATGCTTTCCACGCCCCGAAGAGCAGTACTCGCAGCCTCCGACCCGTGAACCGGACCGAATAATCAACGTTCCACCCATGAGCAACCAGCATCGGACGTACGCCGATGTACTGGCCCCTGGACAACCTTGCGGCTGCCTAGAAGTGCTCCTTAGAAAGGAGGTGATCCAGCCGCACCTTCCGGTACGGCTACCTTGTTACGACTTCGTCCCAATCGCCAGTCCCACCTTCGACAGCTCCCTCCCACAAGGGGTTGGGCCACCGGCTTCGGGTGTTACCGACTTTCGTGACGTGACGGGCGGTGTGTACAAGGCCCGGGAACGTATTCACCGCAGCAATGCTGATCTGCGATTACTAGCAACTCCGACTTCATGGGGTCGAGTTGCAGACCCCAATCCGAACTGAGACCGGCTTTTTGAGATTCGCTCCACCTCACGGTTTCGCAGCTCTTTGTACCGGCCATTGTAGCACGTGTGCAGCCCAAGACATAAGGGGCATGATGACTTGACGTCGTCCCCACCTTCCTCCGAGTTGACCCCGGCAGTCTCCTGTGAGTCCCCATCACCCCGAAGGGCATGCTGGCAACACAGAACAAGGGTTGCGCTCGTTGCGGGACTTAACCCAACATCTCACGACACGAGCTGACGACAGCCATGCACCACCTGTACACCGACCACAAGGGGGCGACCATCTCTGGCCGTTTCCGGTGTATGTCAAGCCTTGGTAAGGTTCTTCGCGTTGCGTCGAATTAAGCCACATGCTCCGCTGCTTGTGCGGGCCCCCGTCAATTCCTTTGAGTTTTAGCCTTGCGGCCGTACTCCCCAGGCGGGGAACTTAATGCGTTAGCTGCGGCACCGACGACGTGGAATGTCGCCAACACCTAGTTCCCACCGTTTACGGCGTGGACTACCAGGGTATCTAATCCTGTTCGCTCCCCACGCTTTCGCTCCTCAGCGTCAGTAATGGCCCAGAGATCCGCCTTCGCCACCGGTGTTCCTCCTGATATCTGCGCATTTCACCGCTACACCAGGAATTCCGATCTCCCCTACCACACTCTAGTCTGCCCGTATCGAATGCAGACCCGGGGTTAAGCCCCGGGCTTTCACATCCGACGTGACAGACCGCCTACGAGCTCTTTACGCCCAATAATTCCGGACAACGCTTGCGCCCTACGTATTACCGCGGCTGCTGGCACGTAGTTAGCCGGCGCTTCTTCTGCAGGTACCGTCACTTTCGCTTCTTCCCTGCTGAAAGAGGTTTACAACCCGAAGGCCGTCATCCCTCACGCGGCGTCGCTGCATCAGGCTTTCGCCCATTGTGCAATATTCCCCACTGCTGCCTCCCGTAGGAGTCTGGGCCGTGTCTCAGTCCCAGTGTGGCCGGTCGCCCTCTCAGGCCGGCTACCCGTCGTCGCCTTGGTGAGCCATTACCTCACCAACAAGCTGATAGGCCGCGGGCTCATCCTTCACCGCCGGAGCTTTCAACCCCCACCCATGCGAGTGGAAGTGATATCCGGTATTAGACCCCGTTTCCAGGGCTTGTCCCAGAGTGAAGGGCAGATTGCCCACGTGTTACTCACCCGTTCGCCACTAATCCCCACCGAAGTGGTTCATCGTTCGACTTGCATGTGTTAAGCACGCCGCCAGCGTTCGTCCTGAGCCAGGATCAAACTCTCCGTGAATGTTTTCCCGTAATCGGGATCGCACACACGAGAGCGGAACAGCCAGGCGGAATAAGCCCGGCCGTTCACAGCGTCCTCGCTGTGTTTTTTTCAAAGGAACCTCATCCTCGGCTATCACTGCCGGGGACGGGGTATCAACATATCTGGCGTTGATTTTTGGCACGCTGTTGAGTTCTCAAGGAACGGACGCTTCCTTTGTACTCACCCGAGAGACTCTCTCAGGCTTTCCTCCGGGCGCTTCCCTTCGGTCTTGCGTTTCCGACTCTATCAGATCTTTTCTCGATCCGATTTCCTCGGCGCTTTCCAGGTTCCCGCTTTTGTTTCGCGGTTTCCTTTCCGGCGGTTCCGACTTTATCAGAAGTTTCGGGCCGGTCTGACCGGCCATTCATTTTCCGACTTATCGGGGAGCCCCTGTCGAATCACAGATTCAAGAGGCTGACAGATACTAACTGCTGCCGACCGGACCATGTCCAGTTCCAGGCAACTGTTCGAATCTACCTCCCCGCGCGCTCCGTGTCAACGGCTTTTGCGGGGCGAAGAGGAGAGTAGCAGTTCAGCGGGGTCGTCTGCACATCAGGCGGCCGTAGGCACCGTGGCGCTGCGCTCGGCCGCCTCGACGTCACCCGTTTCTCCGGTGCGGGCAGCCCTGCCGCCGAGGACATAGACGTACGTGAGGAAGCCCAGTTCGGCTGCGATGCCGATGGTGATGCGGGCCCACGTGGGCAGGCCCGACGGGGTGACGAAGCCTTCGATGGCTCCGGAGACGAAGAGGACCAGGGCGAGGCCGATCGCCATGCCGACCGCGGCTCGGCCTTCCTCGGCGAGGGCGGTTCGACGAGTGCGGGGACCCGGGTCGATGACGGTCCAGCCCAGGCGGAGTCCGGTGCCGGCTGCCACGAAGACCGCGGTCAGTTCGAGCAGGCCGTGCGGGAGGACGAGGCCGAGGAAGGTGTCGAGTCGGCCGGCCGAGGACATCAGGCCGGCTCCGATGCCGAGGTTGAGCATGTTCTGGAACAGGATCCAGAGGACCGGTAGGCCGAGGAAGACACCGAGGACCAGGCACATCGCGGCGGCTTGGGCGTTGTTCGTCCAGACCTGGGCGGCGAACGCCGCGGCCTGGTGGCTCGAGTAGTACGTCTCGTACAGGCCGCCGGGTCGGGTGAGCTGCCGGAGTTCGTCCGGGGCGGCTATGGAGGACTGGACTTCCGGGTGGGTGCCGATCCACCAGCCCAGGAGGGCCGCGATGGCGGTGGAGAAGAGCGCGGTGGGTACCCACCAGTGGCGCGACCTGTAGACCGCGGCGGGGAAGCCCTGCGTGAGGAAGCGGGTGACGTCGCGCCAAGAGGCGCGTCGGGTGCCTGTCACGGCGCTACGCGCGCGTGCCACCAGCTGGGTGAGCCGACCGGTGAGCTGGGGGTCGGGGGCGCTGGACTGGATCAGGGAAAGGTGGGTGGCGGTGCGCTGATAGAGGGTGACGAGTTCGTCGGTCTCGGAGCCGGTGAGGCTGCGCTGGCGGCGCAGGAGGGCGTCGAGGCGGTCCCATTCGGCTCGGTGGGCGGAGACGAAGACGTCGAGGTCCATCGGTGTGCCTGCTCCTCGGCTGTTCGTCGGCGGCCGGTGGTGGATGTCAGCTTGTCGTACTGCGGCGCGATGAGCTGTCAGCTTGGCAGACTGGCCGCTCTCGGGGCAGGCCAGGGAAAGGACGACGAACGTGAGTGAGCTGGTGCCGGGTGAGGCGGTGGCGCTGGAGCTGCGGCCTGCCAGGCTGCCCAGCCGGGCGTTGGCCACGTTGCTGGACCTGGTCGTGGCCTTCGTGGCCTACATCGTCGTGAGCATCGCTCTGGTGGCGGCGACCGCGTCCTTGGACGAGGCGGCACAGATCGCGCTGTCGATCGCCACGTTCCTGCTGGTGCTGGTGGGTGGGCCGATCGCGGTGGAGACGCTCAGCCACGGGCGGTCGCTCGGGAAGATGGCGTGCGGGTTGCGGGTGGTGCGGGACGACGGTGGGCCGATCCGGTTCCGGCACGCGCTGGTGCGGGGCGCGCTGGGTGTGGTCGAGATTCTGCTGACGATCGGGGTGGTGGCCTGTATCGCCTCGCTCGTGTCGGCTCGGGGGCGACGGCTCGGGGATGTCTTCGCCGGGACACTGGTGGTGCGTGAGCGGGTGCCGGTGGCGCGCTCCGGTTTCGTGCCGCCGCCTCCGCCTTGGCTGGCGGGTCGGTTCCAGGGGCTGGATCTTTCGGCGGTGCCGGACGGACTGTGGTTGGCGGTCCGGCAGTACCTGGGGCGTATGAGCCAGCTGGATCCGCAGGTCGGCTGGGCGATGGCGGAGCGGCTGGCCGGTGATCTCGCGACGCGTACGGGGGCTCCGGTGCCGCAGGGAGTGCCGCCGGCCGCGTATCTGGCGGCGGTGGTGCAGGAACGGCAGGTCCGGGAGGCGCGGCGGGCCTTCGGGAGCCGACCGGTTGCGGGGCGGTCTGTGGCTGATGGTGAGGGCAGCGCTGTGGGGGGCGCGCCAGGAACCTACGGTCCGCCGACGCCGTACAACCCGCCGACGCCGTACGGTGCGCCCTCTCCGTACGGTCCCCCGACGCCGTACGGGCCTGTCGCCGCGCAGTCGGCTGCTGTGGCCGACGGGGGGCCGTCGTCGTCCGGGGTGCGGCCCGTGGTGCCTGTGGAGGAGTCGCCTGCTGATCGGTCCGAGGGGCCGGGCACGGGGTTCGTGCCGCCGGCGTAGGACGGCCGGGGGTCAGTCGAAGGTCGACGGGGGTGTTTCGAGGTCGTCGAGCTCGATGCCGGGGGCTGAGAGGACGACGTCGCCGGCGATGTGCACGGTGTGCTGTTCGCCGGTGTCCAGGGCTGTGACCTGGTATTCGTCCACGGTCAGGGGGCCGTTGTCAGTGGTGTGTGCTTCTCTTTTCAGCAAGGCCCAGGACTGGTCCACGGTGCGCGGGGCGAGGACCGGTTCGGTGAAGGCGACGAGGCGTACCCGGGTTGCCGAGGAGGAGGGGGTGAGGCGTAGGAGTCGGGTGGTGGCGATGAGGAATGCGGGGGATGTGCCGGTGAAGGCGTGGGCGGGCACGTTGCCTTCTGTGGCGTGGGTGCCGGTGGGGTCGGTGCGGACCCAGGTGACGCCGTCCAGCGCTGCGCCGCGTACCTGCCAGCTGCTCGCGTGGAGTTCGAGGCGGAGGGGGCGGCCGAGGGCGTCGAGGGTGAGGTCGACGGAGCCGGTGTGGTCGCCGGTGGGGGTGGTCACTTGGGAGACGTAGCGCCAGCCGGAGGGGCCGGGGGCGCAGTGGAAGTGCTCGTGTGCGAAGGGGGTGTGATCGTGCGGATCGTGGAGCGAATATCGGCCGCGGGGCATCGGGGTCCTGGGGTGTGACGGGCTGGTCGGGCGCCGCGGCGGTCTGGCCGGGGGACTGAAGGGGCAGGCCCCCGACACGGGGGTGCGGGGGCCTGCCTCTGAGGTACTACGGGCTAGGGGCTACGGGATCAGTAGCGGTAGTGGTCCGACTTGTAGGGGCCCTCGACCTCGACGCCGATGTAGGCGGCCTGCTCGGGGCGGAGCGTGGTCAGCTTCACGCCGAGCGCGTCCAAGTGGAGGCGCGCGACCTTCTCGTCGAGGTGCTTGGGCAGCGTGTAGACGCCCACGGGGTACTCGTCGGGCTTGGTGAACAGCTCGATCTGGGCCAGGGTCTGGTCCGCGAAGGAGTTGGACATCACGAACGACGGGTGGCCGGTGGCGTTGCCCAGGTTCAGCAGGCGGCCCTCGGACAGGACGATGAGCACCTTGCCGTCGGCGAAGGTCCAGGTGTGGACCTGCGGCTTGACCTCGTCCTTGACGATGCCGGGGATCTTGGCGAGGCCGGCCATGTCGATCTCGTTGTCGAAGTGGCCGATGTTGCCGACGATGGCCTGGTGCTTCATCTTGGCCATGTCCGAGGCCATGATGATGTCCTTGTTGCCGGTCGTGGTGACGAAGATGTCGGCCTTGTCGATGACCTCGTCGAGAGTCGTGACCTGGTAACCGTCCATCGCGGCCTGGAGGGCGCAGATGGGGTCGATCTCGGTGACGATGACGCGGGCGCCCTGGCCGCGCAGGGACTCCGCGCAGCCCTTGCCGACGTCGCCGTAGCCGCAGACGACGGCGGTCTTGCCGCCGATGAGGACGTCGGTGGCGCGGTTGATGCCGTCGATCAGGGAGTGGCGGCAGCCGTACTTGTTGTCGAACTTCGACTTGGTGACGGCGTCGTTGACGTTGATCGCCGGGAACTGGAGGACGCCGTCGCGCTGCATCTCGTACAGGCGGTGGACGCCGGTGGTCGTCTCCTCGGTGACGCCGCGGATCTCCGAGGCGAGCTGGGTCCACTTCTGGGAGCCGTCGGTGATGGTGCGGTTGAGGAGTTCGAGGACGACGCGGTGCTCGTCGTTCTCTGCGGTGTCGACCGAGGGGACCTTGCCGGCCTTCTCGTACTCGACGCCCTTGTGGACGAGGAGGGTGGCGTCACCACCGTCGTCGAGGATCATGTTGGGGCCGCCGGTGGGGCTGTCCGGCCAGGTCAGGGCCTGCTCGGTGCACCACCAGTACTCCTCCAGGGTCTCGCCCTTCCAGGCGAAGACCGGGACGCCCTGGGGGTTGTCGGGCGTGCCGTTCGGGCCGACGGCGATGGCGGCGGCCGCGTGGTCCTGGGTGGAGAAGATGTTGCAGGAGGCCCAGCGGACCTGGGCGCCGAGGGCGACCAGGGTCTCGATGAGGACTGCGGTCTGCACGGTCATGTGCAGGGAGCCGGTGACGCGGGCGCCGGCGAGGGGCTGGGCTTCGGCGTATTCCTTGCGGATCGCCATGAGGCCCGGCATCTCGTGCTCGGCGAGGGTGATCTCCTTGCGGCCGAAGGCGGCCAGGGAGAGGTCGGCGACCTTGAAGTCCTGTCGGTTGTCGACAGTCGTCATGGGGTGCTGCTCCTCGGGGGTCGGTTCGAGAGAGTGGGTACGGCTGGTCTGCGCGGCGGCGGACACAGCGGCCCGAAGGGGACCCAGGCATGCCCGCAGTACGCGCAGCGCAGTCCGTCGGAGGCCCTCTCTCCCTCGGTCGGTCCGCAGTGGGACCGCCCGACCGCCATCAGCAGCGACGTCTGGCTCCGTTCCAAGCTACACCGGAGGGGCGGGCGGCCCCAGTCCGCCTCCGATCAGATCGCGCCGTTCGTGGAAGCCGGGCGCGGCAGCCGAGCGGGGATCGCGAGGGGAGGAGCGGCGTGAGGGTCAGTGCTCGGCCGGATGCTGGGTGGGGCCGCCAGGGGTGGCTTCGGGGTTGGGGCCCTTGGCGGCCTCGGCCTCGCTGTAGATGTCGGGCTCGAGGTAGATGACGCGGGCGATGGGGACGGCCGCGCGGATGCGGGCCTCGGCGGCGTTGATCGCGGTGGCGACCTCGGCGGCGGTGTCGTCGTGCTGGACGGCGATCTTGGCGGCGACGAGGAGTTCCTCGGGGCCGAGGTGGAGGGTGCGCATGTGGATGATGCCGGTGACGGTGTCGCCGTCCACGGTGGCGGCCTCGATCTTCTGGACCTCTTCCAGGCCTGCGGACTCGCCGAGGAGCAGGGACTTGGTCTCGGCGGCCAGGACGAGGGCGATGAGGACGAGGAGGACACCGATGCAGACGGTGCCGATGCCGTCCCAGATGCCGTCGCCGGTGAGGAGGGCGAGGCCGACGCCGCCGAGGGCGAGGACCAGGCCGATCAGCGCGCCGAAGTCCTCGAGGAGGACGACGGGCAGCTCGGGTGCCTTGGCGCGGCGGATGAACTGCGACCAGGAGTGGTTGCCCCGCAGCTCGTTGGACTCCTTGATGGCCGTGCGGAAGGAGAAGCCCTCGGCGATGATCGCGAAGACGAGGACGCCGACGGGCCAGTACCAGTGCTCGATGTCGTGCGGGTGCTTGATCTTCTCGTAGCCCTCGTAGATGGCGAACATGCCGCCGACCGAGAAGAGGACGATGGAGACGAGGAAGGCATAGATGTAGCGCTCGCGGCCGTAGCCGAAGGGGTGTTGCGGGGTGGCTTCGCGCTGGGCCTTCTTGCCGCCGATGAGGAGCAGGGCCTGGTTGCCGGAGTCGGCGAGCGAGTGCACGCCTTCGGCGAGCATCGACGACGAGCCGCTGAACGCGAACGCCACGAACTTCGATGCCGCGATCGCGAGGTTGGCGCCGAGTGCCGCCACGATCGCCCTGGTGCCGCCTGACGCGCTCATGTGTTCGCGTTGTCCCTTCGCCTTCGTGCGTACGCCGTGCAGGGCGGGGCCCGTGGTGGGCTTTGCCCGTCCTTTGCCGGTGGGCCATTGTTGCAGCCCCGTCCGGCGAGGGCGCGCCGGGCTGTGCGGTGAGCTGTTCGGTGGGTTGTGTGGTGGGTGGGTGTCAGGCGACGACCGTGGCCCGGAAGACCGTGCCGGTTCCGGACACTTCGGCATTTTCGCCCGCGGGGACGAAGACGGAGTGGCCGGGGGTCAGTTCGTGTTCGCCCGCCTGTACGGAGCCGGCGGTGCAGAGCAGGATCTGCGGGGTCGGGAGGGTGAGGTCGCGGACGGGGGCGCCGGTGGGCAGGACATGGCGCGAGAGCCGGAACTCGTCGATGGGGGTGTCGTAGACCTCTTCGCCGTCCGGGGCGGCCTCGGGGCGCAGGACGCCCGGGTCGCCGGGTTCGAAGCGGACGATGCGCAGGAGTTCGGGGACGTCGACGTGCTTGGGGGTGAGGCCGCAGCGCAGGACGTTGTCCGAGTTGGCCATGATCTCGACGCCGAGGCCGCTGAGGTAGGCGTGCGGGATGCCGGCGCCGAGGAACAGGGCTTCGCCGGGCTGGAGTCGGACATGGTTCAGCAGCATGGCGGCGATGACACCGGGGTCGCCGGGGTAGTGGTGGGCGATGCCGGCGTAGGGGGTGTATTCGCCGCCGAGGCGGTCGCAGGCGGCCGCGGCCTGGGCGACGGTGTGGGCCATTTCCTCGGGGTCGGCGGTGAGGATCGCGGTGAGGACCTCGCGCAGGGCGGCCTCTTCCGGGTGCGCGTGCAGGAGGTCGACGTACGGCTTGAGGGAGTCGACGCCGAGGCCGTCGAGGAGGTCGGCGGTGTGTGCCGGGGCGCGGAAGCCGCAGAGGCCGTCGAACTCGGTGAGGGCGCAGATGAGTTCGGGCTTGTGGTTGGCGTCCTTGTAGTTGCGGTGCGGGGCGTCGACGGGGATGCCGCGGCGCTCTTCGTCCTCGTATCCCTCCTTGGCCTGTTCCAGGTCGGGGTGGACCTGGAGGGAGAGGGGGGCGCCGGCGGCGAGGATCTTGAGGAGGAAGGGGAGGCGGGGGCCGAACTTGGTGACCGTGCGCTCGCCGAGTTCGCGTTGCGGGTCGGCCTCGATCACCTCGACGAGGTTGCCCCGGCCGGTGCGCGAGGGTGCGCCCGGGTGGGCGCCCATCCACATCTCGGCCTGCGGTTCGCCGGTGGGCGTGGTGCCGAGCAGATGCGGGATCGCGGTGGGGGAACCCCAGGCGTAGGGGCGGATGGTGTTGTCGAGGCGGTCCATGCGGTTCTCTCTGCCTGCCCGTCTTCGGTCTTCGGTCTTCGTTTTCCGTCTTCGGTCTTCTGCGGGTTTGGCCGGCGGCCAACAGTCGTCTGTCGTCTGTCGTCTGTCTGTGAATGGTCGGGTCTGGGTCAGGCTCCCGAGGCGAGCGCCAGGTAGACGGCGGCGAAATCCGTGGTGGCGATCAGTTCGGCGAGGGTGACGAGTTCGTCGCCTGCCTCCGGTTCGAGTTCGCTGATCGGCGTGTCGTGGCTGAGGGCCAGCTCGCGGGCGGCCGGGGCTGCGGTGAAGCCGCCGATGGGGCGGTCGCGCAGCAGCACCACGCGCGCGTGCAGGGCCGGGGCCTCTTCGACGCGGTCGCGGAAGAAGTCGTCCGGGTCGGCGCTGGCGGCGAGGGGGCCGGCGAGGAGGGCGCTGTGTTCGGCCAGGGCCTCGGGGAGTTCGGCCACGAGGGCGGGGCGGCCGGCGAGTTCGGCGAGGGCGGCGGCGAAGCGGCGGCCTGCGGGGCCGGCCGAGGTGCCTTCGGTCCAGATCACCGGGAGGGTGTCGGCGAGTTCGGCGGCCAGGGTCTTCGCCGGATTGTTGTAGGTCGCGATGGCGGGGCCGCAGCGTTCGGCGATCTGGTCGAGGCGGTCGGCGACCTTCTCGATCTCCTCGGGCGGGGCGGAGAGCAGGGCGATCCGGTCGAGGATCGCGAGGAGGGGGGTGAGGAGCGCCCACAGGACGCCGGGGGCGGAGGCGGCGACGGGGGGCTGCTCGTCCTGTTCGTACGGGGCGGTGGCCAGCGGGACGAAGAGGCCGTGCGCGGCGGTCAGCGCCTCGGTGAGGGGGGTGCGGGCCGGGGCCACGGCGACGACGGTGCAGCCTCGGCGGTAGGCCTGCTCGGCGAGGAGGGAGAGGCCGGGTTCGCTGCCGTCCGGGGTGGCGATGAGGAGGAGGTCCACGGAGCCGGCCCAGCCGGGGAGTTCCCAGCGCAGGGCGCCTGCGGCGGGGGCGACGCCGGTGGGTGTCAGGTGGATGACGGGGCAGGCGGCGCCGGCGAGGGTTCCGAGGAGGTCGGCGGCGCAGGTGGCGGCGGCGCCGGGGCCTGCGATGAGGATCGCGCGGGGGCGGCCGTCCGGTTTGAGGTCGTGGACGCCGGCCTCGGCCGCGTGCCGGGCGGCGGTGCGGACGCGGGCGCCGGCTTCGGCCGCGCCGCGCAGGAGGGCTCGGCGGTCGGCCTCGGCGAGGGCCTCCGGCGTGTCCAGCAGAGAGTCGTCGAGCATGGCGGCAGTCTCCGATCGCCTGGGGCGTCTTCGGGTTGCGGGGCCGGGGGCGAGATGCGGCGGGGAGGTGGGGTGAGCTTTGGCGGGGTGGGCCTGCGGTGTGTTGTGGCGGGCCTTTCCCGGTTCCTTCCCCGCGGTGCGTGCCTCGCCCGTGTGGGGGTGGTTCTCGGCGTCGGGTGCGGTCGGGTGGGGCGCGGTCACGCAGTACCCGGTGCGCAGTACCCGTGTGCGGGACGCGGTGCGCGGTTACGCGGGGTGGCGGGCCTCGTCGACGAGGAGGACGGGGATGCCGTCGCGGACGGGGTACGCCAGACCGCAGTCCTGGCCTGTGCAGATCAGCTCTGTGTCCTGCTCCTTGAGGGGGGCGTGGCAGGCGGGGCAGGCGAGGATCTCCAGGAGGCCGGCTTCGAGCGGCATGGGGGTTTCCCTTCGGGGTGGGCGGGTGTGTGGTGTGCTGTGCGGATGTGCCTGGTCAGGGTACCGCTGGTGGGGGTGGGGTGCCGGGGGTTGGTGGGACGGGGTGGGGGCGGGTGGGGTGGGGCTGGTGGTCGGCGGGTGGGGGTGGGCGTGGTGGGGTTTCGCCCCCGCCGCCCTTACCCATTCCCATCCCCAGGGGCTCCGCCCCTTCGACCCCACAAGGGGCGCCGCCCCTGCACCCCGCCGGGGACTACGCCCCCTGGGCCCCTTACGGGGCTGACGCCCCGGGCCCCGGACGGGCTACATGTCCTGGACGCCTCATGAGCCGCATACCCGGTCCCTGTCACGGGGCTGTCTCCCCTTGCCCCCCCTCGCGGAGTTGTACCCGCTCGTCCCTCACGGGGTTGCGTCCGCTGGAGTCCCTACGGGGTTGCGTCCGCTGAGTCGTCCCCCACCCCCGCGGCCGTCGCCACAGTGTTCGTTCGGCGGGCCCGTCTCCTCGGGCTCGGCAGGGGTGAGCCGGCCCTCGGCTGGGGACTCAGGAGCGGATGATGCTCAGGGCTTCGTCGCGGATTTTGGTCATCGTCCGTTCGTCGCGGGCTTCTGCGTTGAGGCGGAGGAGGGGTTCTGTATTGGAGGGACGGACGTTGAACCACCAGTCGGTGGACGAGACGGTGAGGCCGTCCAGTTCGTCCAGGGTGACGTCCTCGCGGTGGCCGTACGCCGCCTTGATCGCGGCGATGCGGCCGGCCTGGTCGGCGACCGTGGAGTTGATCTCGCCGGAGCCGGTGTAGCGGTCGTATGCGGAGACCAGGGAGGAGAGGGGGCCTTCCTGGCCGCCGAGGGCTGCGAGGACGTGGAGGGCGGCCAGCATGCCGGTGTCGGCGTTCCAGAAGTCCTTGAAGTAGTAGTGGGCGGAGTGTTCGCCGCCGAAGATCGCGCCGGAGCGGGCCATCTCCGCCTTGATGAAGGAATGGCCCACGCGGGTGCGGACGGGGGTGCCCCCGTGTTCGCGCACCACCTCCGGGACGGTCCAGGAGGTGATCAGGTTGTGGATGATCGTGCCCTTGCCGCCGTTGCGCGCGAGTTCGCGTGCGGCGACCAGGGCCGTGATCGCGGACGGGGAGACAGGTTCGCCCCGTTCGTCGACGACGAAGCAGCGGTCGGCGTCTCCGTCGAAGGCGAGGCCGAGGTCGGCGCCCTCTTCGCGGACGCGCTTCTGGAGATCCACGAGGTTCGCCGGGTCCAGGGGGTTGGCCTCGTGGTTGGGGAAGGTGCCGTCCAGCTCGAAGTACATGGGGACGAGGGTCAGGGGCAGACCCTCGAAGACCGTGGGAACGGTGTGGCCGCCCATGCCGTTGCCCGCGTCGACCACGACCTTCAGGGGGCGGATGGAGGTCAGGTCGACGAGGGCGCGAAGGTGCGCCGCGTAATCCTTCAACGTGTCGGTCCGGGAGATCGTTCCCGGGTGCGCCGCGGCTTCGGGGGCGCCCGTGTCCGTCCAGCGTTCCGCCAGCTCGCGGATCTCCGTCAGGCCCGTGTCCTGGCCGACGGGGGCGGCGCCCGCGCGGCACAGCTTGATGCCGTTGTACTGGGCCGGGTTGTGAGAGGCCGTGAACATGGCGCCGGGGAGGTTCAGCGCGCCCGAGGCGTAGTACAGCTGGTCCGTGGAGCACAGGCCGATCTCGGTGACGTCCACGCCGAGTGCCGCTGCGCCGCGCGCGAAGGCGCCGGTGAGGCCGGGCGAGGAGGGGCGCATGTCGTGGCCGACGACGATCGCCTCGGCGCTGGTCACCCGCGCGAAGGCCGCCCCGAAGAGCTCGGCCAGCGACTCGTCCCACTGGTCCGGGACCACCCCGCGTACGTCGTACGCCTTCACGATCTGTGACAGATCAGCAGCCACGGCCAACCTTCCTGAAGTCCCTGGAGTCCTGCGGGTCACCACAAACTACCCGGGCCGGTTCGCCGTCCGCTGTGCGGCCGCCGAGTGGACCCGCGGACGTATCCGTGTAGCCGTCGTGTGGCCGTCGTCCGAGGTGGGAGCTGTGGCTAGGGCAGCATCCAGTCCAGCACCGGTGAGCTCTGGCCGACGACGATCAGGCACATCACCAGGAGCAGTCCCAGGCTCCACGGGAGCACCTTGCGCAACAGGTCGCCCTCCCGGCCGGCGAGGCCGACGGCGGCGCAGGCGATGGTGAGGTTCTGTGGCGAGATCATCTTGCCGAGGACGCCGCCCGAGCTGTTGGCGGCGGCCAGCAGTTCCGGGGACAGGCCCGACTCGCGGGCCGCGGTGACCTGGAGGGCGCCGAAGAGCGCGTTGGCGGAGGTGTCCGAGCCGGAGACGGCGACGCCGAACCAGCCCAGTACCGGTGACAGGAAGGCGAGGCCCGCGCCGGCCGCAGCCACGAAGTGGCCGATGGTGGCGGCCTGTCCGGAGAGGTTCATGACGTAGGCGAGGGCCAGGACGGAGGTCACGGTGAGGATCGCGTACCTCAACTCGTGCACTGTCGCGGCCCATTCCTTCAGCGCCACGCGCGCGTGCACGCCCAGTACGGCCGCGGTGCCGATCCCGGCCAGCAGGACGAGCGTGCCGCCCGTCGAGACGACGGGCCAGGTGAAGACGTTGCCGCCGACCGGTGCCCCGTCGGGGTTCACGACGTTCAGGAAGGGCCAGTCGTAGGTCCGGGTGGCCTGGGCGAGCCAGTCCTTGACCGCGGGGATCTGGGCCACGGAGAAGACGATGACGATCAGCGCGTAGGGGGTGTAGGCGCGCACGGTCTCGGCGCGTGGGTCCCTTTTGTCCAACTCCTCGGTACGCGTGCCCGTGAGCACGGACGCGCGCACCGCTTCGGGGGCGGGCACGCGCGCGTGCGGTACGGCGACCAGAGCGGCTGCGCCCGCCAAGGCGGCGCCGATGTCGGCGAGTTGGGCGGAGACGTAGTTGGAGGCGGCGAACTGGGCTACGGCGAAGGCGGTTCCGCAGGCCAGGGCCGGAACCCAGGTCTCGCGCAGGCCTCGTCGGCCGTCCACCAGGCCGACCAGGACGAGCGGTACGACGAGGGCGAGCAGCGGGGTCTGACGGCCCACCACGGAGGCCACGGTGTCCAGCGGCAGGCCGGTGACCTGGGCCAGTGTCACGACGGGGGTGCCCATGGCGCCGAAGGCGACGGGTGCGGTGTTGGCGACGAGGGAGACGACGGCCGCGCGGACGGGGTCGAAGCCGAGGGCGACGAGCATGACCGAGCAGATCGCCACGGGGGCGCCGAACCCGGCGAGCGCCTCCAGGAGGGCGCCGAAGCAGAAGGCGACGACGAGAGCCTGGATGCGAGGGTCGTCGGAGAGGCGGCCGAAGGAGCGGCGCAGGACGTCGAAGTGGCGGGTGCGGACGGTCATCCGGTACACCCACAGGGCGTTGACGACGATCCACAGGATGGGGAAGAGCCCGAAGGCGGCTCCCTGGGCGGCGCTGGAGAGCGTCTGGCCCACGGGCATGCCGTATGCGAGGCGGGCGACCAGAACGGCCGCCAGGAGGCCGGTCAGGCCCGCCAGGTGGGCTTTGAGGCGGACGCCGCCGAGCAGGACCAGGACGATCACGAGGGGCAGGGCCGCGACGAGGGCGGACAGGCCGAGCGAGCCGGCGACGGGTTCACGTTCCTGGACGTACACGGGCGCCCCCGATCCCGATCACGTTTCCGGTCACGTTTCCGTCATGCGGAAAGCGATGTCTCGTTTCACGGCTGAACGGAATGGTCGTGTCCGCGACAACGGAACGTCAATGGGTGTGCGTAGGTCCGTGCGGGACGGGAGGGGACCTGAGGGGTGGTTACCGGTCAGTTGTCCGGTGAGCGCAGCACCCGCAGGTGGCCGCGGCGTGCGACCTCCATCGGGTCCGCCGTGCGTCCGCCGCCGGCCCCGGCCGCGCGTTGCTGCGGGCGGGCCGCCTCGCGGACGGCGTTGGCAAGCGCTTCCAGGTCGTCACCGCTGGGCCGCGCGGGAGCCGAACTGTCGAGCAGCCGGACGACCTCCCAGCCGCGCGGGGCGGTGAGGCGCTCGGAGTGCTCGGCGCACAGGTCGTAGCAGTGGGGTTCGGCGTAGGTGGCGAGCGGGCCGAGGACCGCGGTCGAGTCGGCGTAGACGTACGTCAGCGTCGCGACGGCGGGTCGGCCGCAGGCGGTTCGCGAACAGCGACGTACAGGGCTCACGACGTTGGACGGTACCGCACTCTTGAGCGGGCCGCGACGACTCTCCACCAGGTCACTCCACCGTGTCGTGTTGTGAAACGCCCCACGCGCCACTCCAGTCATACCCCGCTGACCTGCGCGAACACCAGCCATTAAACGAAGGAAGACCACGACCTGCCGTCATCACTCGGCACAAACGGCATCAATTGCCATGAGTTCGCCGGTCTGGGAGAGATACGGAATCGAGCCCAACCTTGGCTGGAATGGTCATCCCCCGACATGCGGTGCACGGCGGCCGACGGCCGCCCGTATGCCGTGCGGTGCCGGGCACCGGGTCGCGGCGGGGACTACGCTTCAGTAGTGATGGACAGCCCCGTACCGCCCCCCGCCGCAGGCCCCGGCCCCCGTCGTCGTGATCGCCACGGCCGGGGTATGCGGGGGCCGATCGCGCCGCCCCAGGTGCCGTTGGCCGCCAGCCGTGCGGACGTGTTCGCCGATCTCGTGCAGGACTCCGTGGAGCGGCTGGAGCGGCGGTGGCCACAGCTCGCCGACATCGACTTCATGGTGCTGGAGGTGCCACGCCTGGACGCGACCCCGGAGCCGTGGAACGACGAGGCCGTCCCGTTGGGCGGGGCGGTTCCCGCGCGCGAGGGGCGGCGGGCGCGCGTCGTCGTCTACCGGCGACCGGTGGAGATCCGCACCAAGGGGCGTGACGAGCGGGCCGCGTTGGTGCACGAGGTGGTCGTGGAGCAGGTCGCGGAGCTGCTGGGGCTGACTCCCGAGACGGTGGATCCGCGCTACGGCGAGGACTGAGCGCCGCCCGCCCCTGTGCCCCTCCTCCGCCCCTCTTCCGGGGTACCTCCGCAGCCCTTTCGGCTCACCGCGGTGTCCGCCGACTCCTGCTTGCCCGTGCTGCTCACTTCCGCTGCCTACTTCTGCAGCACCGCGACGTCCTCGTCGGCCTGCGGTACGGCCACCGTGCCCCGGTCGTCCGGCAGAGTCTGGATCGTGAAGCCGGGGACGCCCTCCTGCGTGACCGCCAGGGTGCGCGAGGCGTAGACGGGGGTGTCCGTGAGGGGTTCCACGGTCAGCGCGTAGGTGCCCTTCAGGCCGGTGGGGACGGGGAGTTCGACGTTCTGGGTGGTACCGGCCCTGACCGTGTACGTCTTGGACACGGCCGTGCCCCCGCCGCTGCCCGCGGACGCGGTGACCTTGACCTTGGCGGTGCCCTTGGGGGCCGTCAGGGAGAGGGTGGAGCCCTTGGCGCTGTTGTCGGCGACGGTCGCGCGCGTGCCGACGGGCGCGGTGGCGGGGATGAACGCCGACTCCTGCTTGTCGCCCTTGCCGCGCAGGACCCGTACGGCCGCGACGACGGGCACCGACGAGCCCGTCGGGGTCAGCACCAGGGAACCCGCCTCCCCGCGCGTGACGTCGCCGAGGTCGACCGAGGTCGTCATGCCCGCCTTGATGTGCAGCGTCTCGTGTCCGGCGGGTGTGATCAGCCCTGAGGGGGAGGCGAGTTGGACCTTCAGGTCGGCGTCGGCCTCACCCGGCGCGTAGGCGACGAGACGGACGGCCGTGGCGTCCTTGGGGATGCCGGGGATGACCTGGCTGCCCGCCGGGTCGGTGGAGGCGGCCAGCCAGTCGCCGCCGAGCTTCTCGTCCAGGGCCTGTACGGCGGCCCCCACGCGGCCGCTGCGGACGTTGACGTGGACCGTGAGGTCCTCCTGCTTCTCGGCGGTGAGCGTGGACAGCAGGATCGGCTCACTGGAGTGTGCCGGGACCGTGATGCCCTCCCCCACCGTGGTGGCGAGGGCGCCGGCCTTGCCATGGAGCTCGAGGTCGACGACGGCGGCGGAGTCGTCCGGGTTGGTGAGGTGGACGTAGTCCGTGCGGTCGGCGAGCGTGCTGACGCCCGGGAACCAGAACTCGGTGTCCGGCGCGGTGCAGCTGACGCCCTGCAGGCCGCGGCCGCTGCCGGCGGCGACCTCCGTGGTCTCCTGGACGGTCCAGCCGGGCGCGAACTTCCCCTCGGCGGTGCCCAGGAGCGCGGGCGCGGCGCCACCCGTGGTGTCGCCGACGGCCGGGGTGCCGGGCGCCTTGGGCGTGACGACGGGCTTCGCGGCCGTCTTCTTCTTGGCGCTCGCCTTGCCACTCGCCTTGCCGCTCGGCGCGTTGCCCGCGGCGTCCGCCGACTTCTCGGTGGCGGCCTCGAGTTCGGCCGAGCCGTCGCCGCTCGTGCCCTTGGTGACAGGCGTGAACGACGTGTACGACGTCTCGGCGAGGTCGGAGGTGCTGGGCGAGGGGCACAGCAGGCTGGTGCGCTCCACGGGCAGTTCGGCGGCCGCCTTGGCGGCGTCCGGGCCGGCGGCGTCCGGCTGGCTGAGCGTGGCGAACCCCGTGACGGCGGCGAGTGCGGCCGTGCCGGCGATCAGGGACAAGGTGGTGCGGTTCACTGCTGGCTCCCGTCGGGGCGCTCACTGCCGGTGCCGTGGGGGTGCTCGGCCGGGTCGTAGGCGGGGTCGTAGCCGCCCTGGCCGTAGGCCGTCGGGTCGTAGCCCTGCTGCTGGTAGTTCGGGTCGTACGGCGCCTGCTGGGCCTGGCCGTCGTAGGAGTACGGGTCGTAGTGGCCGGCCTGGTAGGGGTCGTAGGACTGCTGGTCGTAGCCGCCCGCCGGGTACTGCTGGGTGTTCTGGTACTGCTCGCCCGTGTAACCGCCGTACTCGGCGCCCTGGTAGCTCGCCTGGTCCCACTCGCCGTAGCCCTGCTGCTGCGGGACCGCGACGGGTACCTGCTCCTCCTGCACAGGAGCGGGGAACTCCCCGCCCTGGCCGGGCTCTTCGGTCTCCGTCTCGGCTTCGGCCTGGGCGCGCAGGCGGCGGGCTCGGCGGCCCTCGCCCTCGGTGGCCTGGGCGGGGATCGGCTCCTCCTCGGGGAGGTCGTCGTCGACATCGCGGCGGCGGCCGGGGAGGGCGAGGACGACCAGGACGAGGGCGAGGAAGCCCTGCGCCCACAGCCAGGCGGTGTGGGTGAACGGGTCGTCGTAGGTGACGTCCAGTTTCCCGCCGGAGGCGGGGAGTTCGAAGCCCTGGGCCCAGCCGTCGACGGTGGTGGGGGTGAGCGGCTTGCCGTCGAGGGTGGCCGTCCAGCCGTCGGCGGCGGCGTCGGCCAGGCGCAGGACGCGGTTGCCGGAACCGTCGGGGACGGTGGTGTGGATGTCAACGGGGCCCGCGGCGACCGGGGTTACCGCGCCCTTGCCGGAGTCGGCGACGACGGCCGCGCGGGAGACCTCCTGGTCGACCCGCCACAGGGCGCTGCCGTCCTGCTGGCTGAGCCGTTTCAGGCCGGGGGTGGCGTCCAGGACACGGGTGACCTCGCGGGGGGCGCCCTTGTGGACGAGGAGGTAGCCCACGGCGAACTTGCCGAGCTGGTCGGCCTGGTCGGCGCCGGAGCCGGCGACGAGGTTGGCGACGATCTTGTCGAGCTGCTTGTTCTCTCCGTCGGCCGCGGCGAGTTCGGCGTCGCCGAGGCGGGCGCCGGAGCCGCGGACCAGCATGTAGCCGACGTGGGCGGTGGAGTCGCTGTCGAGGACGAGGGTGCGGGCCTGGTCGCGGTTGCCGGCCTCCTCGGCGACGAACGCGGGCACCTGTACGGGGTCGCGGCGCTCCAGGGGGCCGTCGGCGCCGCCGATCATCCAGCCGGCGGCGACGAGCAGCGGGCCCGCGGCCGAGGCGAAGGCGATGAGGACGGCGACCGGCTGGCGCCAGCCGAAGCTCTGCTCGGCGACACGGGTGCGTGCCCCGTCGGCGCCGATGACGGCGGCGGCGAGGAGGGCGATGCCGTAGACGAGGGTGGCGGGGCCGGCCCAGGTGGAGCTGTTGGACAGGACCGCGAAGACGAGGCCCACCAGGGCGACCGCCCAGGCCGCCCAGACTCCGAAGTGGCGCTCGGAGCGCAGCAGGGCGGCCAGCGCGGCCAGCACGATGCCGATGAGCATCAGGCCGTCGACGGTGCCGGGGCCGCCGGGACTGGCGCCTAGCAGCTCGAGCGCGGTGGCGGTCGACGGGCCGTAGTCGAGGCCCGCCTGGGTGAAGAAGCCGAACGGCAGCAGGGACAGCGACCAGGGCGCGAGGATCAGCAGGGGTGTGCCCAGCTGGGCCAGGAAGCGCAGGCCGTAGGCGGTGATCTCGCGGCGGCGCACGGCCAGGACCGCGAGGCCGAGGACGAGGGCGATGGGCCAGACGATCGGTGTGAACGCGGTGGTGATCGTCAGCAGCAGCGCGTACGCCCAGGTCGCTCGCCAGCTGCCGCGGGCGCCGGAGGCATGCGTCAGGCCGCTCGCGGCGACGCCCGCGCGGGCGATGAGCGGCAGCAGGACGGCCAGGACGGCGGTGCCGACACGGCCGCCCGCGAGGGCGCCGGTGGCGGCGGGCAGGAAGGCGTAGACGACGGCCGCCCACGCGCGCAGGAGGCGCGATTCGACGAGCGGACGGGAGGCGAAGTAGGCGGTGAAGCCGGCCAGTGGCACCGAGCAGACGAGCAGCACGGTGAGGGCGAGGCCGGTCGAGCCGAGCAGCAGGGTGGCCAGCGCCGCGATCATCGCGAGGTAGGGCGGGGCGGCCGGGGTGCCGCCCGCGCCGACCGGATGCCAGGCGTCGAGGTAGCGCGACCACAGCTCGGAGGCGTCGGCCGGGGCGGGCAGCAGGGCGCCGCCCGCGAGCGCGCCGCCGCCGAGGAGGTTGCGGCAGGCGACAAGGGAGACCAGCAGAAGGACCAGGAAGAGCACCGGCCCGGGTTTGCGGGCGACGCGCTTGAGGCGGGCGAACTGCTCGATCTCCAGGAAGTCGGCGTCGTCGCCGCCGGGTCCGGACTCGACGGCGCCGCCGTGCCGGCCCGCGCCGGAGGTGGCCTCGGGGTCGGAGGAGCCGAAGAGGTCTCCGGCGACCTGTTCGACGGTGGCCCGCACGGTCGCGCCCGGCGGCGGGAACAGAGGACGCAGTTCGTCCTTGTCGACCGTCGGCTTCCCGCGGCTGCGCCGCCCGGCGATGATCCGCTCGGGTCGCAGCAGGGTGCCCAGCAGGCCGCGGATCTCGTCGACGGCCTGCCCGGGGACCTTGCCGACGAGGTAGGCGACCGTGCGAAGCAGCGTGCCTAGGACCAGGCGCACCAGGATCCAGGGCAGCAGGGCCGTGCGGCTGTTGACGAGGAGGGTGTAGACGGCGCCGGCCTTGTCGACCTTGTGCGGGGAGGCGCTGGTGCGGCCCACGCAGTCGACGGTGCGGCGCTCCCGGGAGGCGGCCTCGGCGTGCCGTACGACGGCCTCGGGGGCGATGAGGACGCGGTGCCCGGCGGCCTGCGCGCGCCAGCACAGGTCGACGTCGTCGCGCATCAGGGGCAGACGGCGGTCGAAGCCGCCGAGCTGTTCGAAGACGTCGCGGCGGATCAGCATGCCGGCGGTGGACACGGACAGCACGGACCGGACGTGGTCGTGCTGGCCCTGGTCCTGTTCTCGGCGGTCCAGGCCGGTCCAGCGGCGGCCGGAGTGGGCGATGGTGACGCCGACCTCGAGGAGCTGGCGGCGGTCGTACCAGCCGCGGAGCTTGGGGCCGACGACCGCCACGTCGTCACGGCCGAGTTCGAGTTCGTTCTCCACCACGCGCAGCAGTTCCGCCAGCGCGTGCGGTTCGGGGGCGCAGTCGTCGTGCAGCAGCCACAGCCACTGGACGGGCTCTCCGTGCGGGAGCTCCGGCAGGTCGTAGGCGTCGTCGCGCCACGTGCGCGTGACGGGGTCCCAGCCGCTGGGGCGCTTCAGGTACGGCAGTTCCTCGGGGGTGAGGACCGGGGCCGTGCGGTTGGCCTCCTCGACGGCCTGGCCGAAACCTGTGCGCCGGGCGAGGTGCAGGACGCGGTCGTCACCGAGGGCGTCGGCGACCAGCTGCGCGGAGGCGTCCGAGCTGCCGGTGTCGGCGGCCATGACGGACTGGACGGGGCGCTCCTGACCGAGCAGCCCGGCGAGCGCGTCGGGCAGCCAGCGGGCACCGTCGTGGGAGACGATCACCGCGGTCACTACATGACGCGGGAACTCAGGTGTGGCAGCGCTGTCTTGATGGGCTGCCGTGTGGCTGTGCACGGACATCGAGGTACGGGCCCCGGTTCGCTGGACTGCGGTGGACGCCTGCGCCGCGTGGGAGCGGCGGGGTGTCTCGGACGAGCGCCCACACTATCGGCTGGGCAGGACGACGGCCCGCCGCCTGTGGACAACCCACCTGCAACGGGCCGTGGGGCCTGTGCGGATGCACCTTTGTGCAGGTACCTCTGTCGTGCGTGCACCTCATGATGCGCGTGTACCTCTGTGGAGCGGGCGGTTCTCAGACCGCCGCCTTCTTCAGCCGACGGCGCTCCCGCTCGGACAGACCGCCCCAGATGCCGAATCTCTCGTCGTTGGAGAGGGCGTACTCGAGGCATTCGGAGCGGACCTCGCAGGCGAGGCAGACCTTCTTGGCCTCGCGGGTGGAGCCGCCCTTCTCGGGGAAGAAGGACTCGGGATCGGTCTGGGCGCACAGCGCGCGCTCCTGCCAGCCGAGTTCCTCGTCCGCGTCGTCGACGTCGACCAGCAGTTGCTGCACCAGCTCGGTCATGTGCGCCCCTCGCTCTGTCTTTCGCGTCCCCGTGACCTGGCCGTTACCGATTTCGGCTGAACGACACGAGTGAAATTACAAGTGTGCTGCTCCGGGCGAGTCAAGCCGAGATCTGCTATTGGGCCCCTTATTCACTCTGCGGAACCAAGGCCATGCAGTAAGTGTTCAAATCGCCATAAACCTTGACAAGCAGATGAAGCCCCGGAGGACCACCGGCCCCGCACAGCGCTTGTACGAGGTAGGACGCCCAGAGGTTCGATCCCGTTGCGGCACGCGCGCGGAAGCGAACCGGACCACAGTCGGATCACGAAATCGCCACGAGGCTTGCGCGCCCGGCTTGTGCGCCATGTGTCCCGAAGGGTGCGTGCACAAACCTTTCACCTCGCAGATGGACCGGATGAGGTGAACCATGTCCCACATACCGGGCGTCGAGTTGACAGTGAAGGTGTGAACCGCTGTCCTTGTGGGCATGCTCGCGAACTTGGCACTCACCTCGACCGGCTCCGCCGGGTCCCACGGTGCTGCCCGCGCTCGCTGTAGCTGTTGTCGTTGTTCCAGCTGTTGAGCCAACCGCGCTCCGGCTGCTCCTCCTGAGTCCACCGCGACTCGGCTGCTGTCTCCCCTTGGCCCGCACCAGGCGTCCCCGCTCCACCCGTGATCCGGGCGGACGGTACACGACACCCAGGTCGGCCCCCACTCCTTCCGCCTCTTCCGCCGAGGAACCACCGCACCCCATGAACAGCGACAGCGACCTCCAGATCGCGGGCGACATCCTCGAAGTCCCGCACCTCCTCCAGGCACCGCGCGAGCACCCGGCCACCGTCGCCGAGTTCGCCGGCCTGGCCCGCTCCATCGCCGCCGACCGTGCCCAGTGGGAGCACCTGGTCCGGTACGACGCCACGACCCGCTGGTACCACCGGCTGCGCACCGGACCCGGCTACGAGGTGTGGCTGCTGTCCTGGGTGCCCGGCCAGGGCAGCGGGCTGCACGACCACGGCCCCTCCTCCGGTGTCGTCACCGTCCTGGACGGCGAGCTGACCGAGCGCACCGAACGCGGCAAGCGGGCGCTGGGGGCGGGGGCGCAGCGGGTGTTCGCGCCGGGGTACGTGCACGAGGTCGTCAACGACGCGCTGGAGTCGGCGGTGAGCCTGCACGTGTACTTCCCCGGCCTGACGGAGATGCCCATGCACACCGCGTGCGCGGCCCTCGACTCCCACGAACAGGCGGACGCCGTCAGCGCGTAGAGCTCCGGCGGACAGCGCCGTGACGGCCACCCTCTGCTCTTACGGGTGAGCGGGTTGTCCACAAGGGGGCGGTTGTCCACAACCGGCCGTCGCGGTGTCGTAGCCGCCTGCAAGACTTGCTCTCATGCGCATTGTGGTTCTGGCAGGCGGCATCGGCGGTGCCCGGTTCCTGCGCGGTCTGAGGCAGGCCGTGCCGGACGCGGACATCACCGTCATCGGCAACACCGGCGACGACATCCATCTCTTCGGGCTGAAGGTCTGCCCGGACCTCGACACGGTGATGTACACGCTCGGCGGCGGCATCAACGAGGAACAGGGCTGGGGTCGGGCCGAGGAGACCTTCCACCTGAAGGAGGAGCTCGCGGCGTACGGCGCCGGTCCCGGATGGTTCGGGCTGGGCGACCGGGACTTCGCCACGCACATCGTGCGGACGCAGATGATCGGCGCCGGGTATCCGCTGAGCGCGGTGACCGAGGCGCTGTGCGACCGGTGGAAGCCGGGGGTGCGGTTGATCCCGATGACGGACGATCGTGTCGAGACGCATGTGGCCGTCGAGGTCGACGGTGAGCGCAAGGCCGTGCACTTCCAGGAGTACTGGGTGCGGCTGAGGGCGTCGGTGCCGGCTGAGGCGGTCGTGCCCGTCGGCGCCGAACAGGCGAAGCCCGCGCCCGGGGTGCTGGAGGCGATCGCGGAGGCGGACGTGGTGCTCTTCCCGCCGTCGAACCCGGTCGTCTCCGTCGGCACGATCCTCGCCGTGCCCGGCATCCGCGAGGCGATCGCCGAGGCCGGAGTGCCGGTGGTGGGCCTGTCCCCCATCGTCGGGGACGCTCCGGTACGCGGCATGGCCGACAAGGTGCTCGCGGCGGTCGGCGTGGAGTCGACGGCCGCGGCGGTGGCCGAGCACTACGGCCCGGGACTGCTCGACGGCTGGCTCGTCGACACCGTGGACGCGGGCACGGTGGAGCGGGTCGAGGCGGCCGGGATCCGGTGCCGGGCCGTTCCGCTGATGATGAGCGACCTCGACGCGACCGCGCAGATGGCTCGGGAGGCGTTGAAGCTGGCGGAGGAGGTGCGGGGGGCATGAGCGGATCCGTCGAGAACGGTTACCGGGTCTGGGCCGTGGGCGGGCTGCCCGAGGTGCAGGCCGGGGACGACCTGGCCAAGCTGATCGCCGCCGCCGAGCCGGGGCTCGTCGACGGGGACGTGCTGCTCGTCACTTCGAAGGTCGTCTCCAAGGCGGAGGGGCGGGTCGTCCGGGCGGAGGACCGGGAGGCCGCCATCGACGCCGAGACCGTACGGGTCGTGGCCCGGCGCGGGGCGCTGCGGATCGTCGAGAACCGGCAGGGACTGGTGATGGCCGCAGCGGGCGTGGACGCCTCCAACACCCCTTCTGGGACTGTGCTGTTGCTGCCCGAGGACCCGGACGCTTCGGCGCGGGCGGTGCGGGACGGGCTGCGGGACGAGCTCGGCGTCGACGTCGGGGTCGTCGTCACCGACACCTTCGGGCGTCCGTGGCGCGCGGGGCTGACGGATGTGGCGATCGGCGCCGCCGGAGTACGGGTGCTGGACGATCTGCGCGGGGGCACGGACTCGTACGGCAATCCACTGAGCGCGACGGTCGTCGCCACGGCGGACGAGCTGGCCGCCGCGGGGGACCTGGTGAAGGGGAAGGCGGCCGGGCTGCCCGTGGCTGTGGTGCGGGGGCTGGGGCATGTCGTCGTGACCGAGGACGACGGGGAGGCGGAGGGCGCGCGGTCCATGGTGCGGGTGGCGCGCGACGACATGTTCCGGCTCGGGACGTCCGAGGCCGTGCGGCTGGCGGTCACTCAGCGGCGGACCGTGCGCACCTTCACCGACGAGCCGGTCGACCCCGGAGCGGTACGGAGAGCAGTGGCGGCGGCCGTCACGGCGCCGGCGCCGCATCACACGACACCGTGGCGGTTCGTGCTGCTGGAGTCGGAGGAGTCGAGGGTTCGGCTGCTGGACGCCATGCGGGACGCGTGGATCACGGATCTGCGGCGGGACGGGAAGTCCGAGGAGTCCATCGCCAAGCGGGTGCGGCGGGGGGACGTCCTGCGCAACGCGCCCTATCTGGTGGTGCCGTGCCTGGTGATGGACGGCTCGCACACCTACGGGGACGCGCGGCGGGACGCTGCCGAGCGGGAGATGTTCGTGGTCGCGGCCGGGGCCGGTGTGCAGAACTTCCTGGTCGCGCTGGCCGGGGAGCGGCTGGGGTCCGCGTGGGTGTCGTCGACGATGTTCTGCCGTGACGTGGTGCGGGAAGTACTGGAGCTGCCGGAGGGGTGGGATCCGATGGGCGCGGTGGCGGTCGGGCACGCGGCTGAGGAACCTCGGGCTCGAGGGGAGCGGGAGGTGGGGGACTTTGTCGAGGTGCGGTGACGTTTGATGTCGGACGTTTGACGGCTGACGGCTGACGTTGGGTGGCTGACGGCTGACGGCTGACGTTGGGTGGCTGACGTTGGGTGGCTGACGGCTGGCGTTTTGGTGGCTGACGGCTGGCGTTTGGTGGCTGGCGGCTGACGTTTTGGTGGCTGGCGTCAGATGTCTGAGTGCTTCGCGTTTGGCGTTTGGCGTCTTCCGTGAGGTGTGGTGCGGTGGCGTGCGTGTGGTGCGCCTAGTCTCTTAGCAGCCCTTTCGTCGACCCGGGACTTCATTCGTGGCAGGACGGTTCTCTCCCCGGCCCACGCGTACGACCGTGCGCGGCGGGCATGTCGGCGTGCCTGGTGGGGGGCCCGACGGGGTGCCGCGGCAGGGTTCGGTGGCGGGCTCGGGGCGGGTGCGGGAGTACGTCCCGGAGGGGCCGGTCGATCTCGGGCTGGTACTCGGGCCGCTCAGGCGCGGGCCGGGTGATCCGACGTTCCGGGCGATGCCGGACGGATCCGTGTGGCGGGCCAGCCTCACCCCTGCCGGGCCGGGGACACTGCGGGTCGCCGCGGCGGGCGGCGCGGTGCGCGGGGAGGCGTGGGGGCCGGGGGCCGAGTGGCTGCTGGAGCAGTTGCCGGAGATGCTCGGGGCCGCGGATGCGCCGGAGGCGTTCGTGCCTCGGCACCGGGTGGTGGCGACGGCCCGGCATCGGCGGCCGGGGTTGCGGCTGACGCGGACAGGCCTGGTGCTGGAGTCGTTGATCCCGTCTGTGCTGGAGCAGAAGGTCACGACCGACGAGGCGTATCGGGCGTGGCGGTTGCTGGTGCGGAAGTTCGGGGAGCCGGCGCCGGGGCCTGCGGCGGGTGGGCGGCTGTGGGTGATGCCGACGCCTCGGACGTGGGCGTTGATTCCGTCGTGGGAGTGGCATCGGGCGGGGGTCGACAACAAGCGGGCTTCGACGATTCTGCGGGCTGTTCGGGTGGCCCGGCGATTGGAGGAGGCGGTGGGGATGCCTCCGCCGCTTGCGCAGGCTCGGCTGGAGGTTGTGCCGGGGATCGGGCCGTGGACATCGGCGGAGACCGTGCAGCGGAGTCATGGGGCGGCGGATGCGGTGACCGTGGGGGATCTGCATCTGCCGGGGATCGTGGGGTGGGCGTTGGCCGGGGATCGGGGGGCTGACGATTCCGTGATGCTGGAGTTGCTGGAGCCGTATGCGGGGCAGCGGCATCGGGCGGCTCGGTTGATCTTGTTGAGTGGGCGGGTGCCGCCTCGGCGGGCGCCGCGGATGCCTCGGGGGGATATCGGGAGGTTGTGAGGGGCCGGCTCTGCGAGGGGCTTGGGTCGAAGGGGTTTCGCCCCCGCCGCCCTACCCGTCCCCTCCCCAGGAGGCTCTGCCCCCTGGACCCCCGTATCGGCCCTGAACGGGCCTCGTCCTCAACCGCCGGACCGGCCGAGGTGCAGTTACCGGCGTTCGAAACTTGTCACCGGACGGGCTGAAGTTCCCTACTGGTCCGACGAGAATCGGACCGCTCCCGCTGGGATTCTCGCGTCGCACCAGATCCTGGCGCCCTCGCGGAGTTCGTTGTCGGGGCCGACGATCGCGCCGTCGCCGATGACCGTGCCGGTGAGGACGGAGCGTTCGCCGACGCGGGCCCGGGTGCCGATGAGGGAGTCGGTGATGACGGCGCCGGGCTCGATGACGGCGCCGGGGAGGATCGTCGAGCCGAAGACCCTCGCGCCCTCCGCCACGAACGCGCCCTCGCCCACCACCGTGCCGCCGGTCAGCTTGGCGTCGGGGGCGACCCTGGCCGTCGGGAGGACCAGACGGTCTCCGCAGCGGCCGGGGACCGCGGGAGACGGGGCTCGGCCGAGGACCAGGTCCGCCGAGCCGCGGACGAAGGCCGCCGGGGTGCCCAGGTCCAGCCAGTACGTCGAGTCGACCATGCCCTGGAGGTGGGCTCCGGCGGAGAGGAGGTCGGGGAACGTCTCGCGTTCCACCGACACCGGGCGGCCCAGCGGGATCGTGTCGATGACCGAGCGGCGGAAGACGTACGCGCCCGCGTTGATCTGGTCGGTGACGATCTCCTCGGGGGTCTGCGGCTTCTCCAGGAACGCCAGGACCTTGCCCGTCTCGTCCGTGGGGACCAGGCCGTAGGCCCTGGGGTCCGTCACCTTCGTGAGGTGGAGGGAGACGTCCGCTCGCGTCGTCTCGTGCGTGGCGACCAGTCGTCCGATGTCCAGGCCGGTGAGGATGTCGCCGTTGAAGACCAGAATCGGGTCGTCCGGGGCCGAGTTGAGACGGGACGCCACGTTGCGTATCGCGCCGCCGGTGCCGAGGGGTTCGTCCTCCGTCACGTACTCGATGTGCAGGCCCAGTGCCGAGCCGTCGCCGAAGTACGGTTCGAAGACCTCCGCCAGATAGCTCGTCGCGAGGACGATGTGGTCCACGCCCGCCGCTCTCGCCCGCGCCAGTTGGTGCGTGAGGAACGGCACCCCCGCCGCCCTGACCATGGGTTTGGGCGTGTGCACCGTGAGCGGGCGCAGCCGGGTGCCCTTGCCGCCGACCAGGAGGATCGCTTCTGTCACCGTCGTCTCTGCTTCCTGCCGGGACCGGCCGAACTGCCTTTCGACCGGCCAGTGTATGCAGACCGTTGTGTGGCGACTTCCAGGCCGTTGGTGTTCCGTCCCAGTCCCAGGAGACTGTCCCCCCGACGGCTGCTGAATGTGCCCCCTTCTGGATGTGCGCTCCAGCCGTTCAGGTCGTGCGGCCTCCGGGGCCTCCCCAGACCCCGGAGTTCCCGGACCGAACCGCCCGTCTCAGCGCCCCTGGTAGCGCGCCGCGGTCGAACGGGCCGAGCCGAGCTTGCCGTAGAGCTGCTTGCCCGGGCATTCCGTGGCGAACCCGTCCCGGTGACCGGAGATCACATTCAGTCGTACGTTCTTTCCCTTTCCGTAGAGATTGCCACCTCCGGACTTCAGGTATGTCTTGCCTTTCGGATTCGCCCCGAAGAGACCGAGTTTCCACGCCGTCAGTCGGGCGATGGCCGCGACCGTGGCGGAGTTCGGCTTGGCGGTGGTGAAGGTGCCGAGGACGGCGATCCCCATGCTGTTGGTGTTGAACCCGAGGGTGTGGGCGCCGAGGACCGGCTTCGCCACTCCCCCGGCGCGGCCCTCGTAGATGGTGCCGCACTTGTCGACGAGGAAGTTGTAGCCGATGTCGCGCCAGCCCATGCTCTTGACGTGGTAGCGGTAGATACCGCGGATGACGGACGGGACCTGCGAGCACTTGTAGCTGTTGCCCGACGCCGTGTGGTGCACGAACGCCGCCTTGACCGTCGTCGTGTAGCGGAAGCCGCTCTCCCGCAGGCTCTCGTCGGCGCCCCAGCCGCGACGCGTGACGATGCTCGGGCGCGGGCCGATGTACGGCTTCGCCCGCTGGGCCGGCGTCAACTCGGCCGCGCGCAGGGTGAAGAGCTCGCGTTCGGTGGCCGGGCGGTCCAGGGCGGGGATCTCCGTGGCGCCGAGAGGGGCGAGGGGGGCGTTGGCGGCCGAGGCCTCGGCCGCCTTGGTCGCCTCGGTCGCCCTGGTCGTCGTCGCGGGTGCGTCAGCCCTCGTCGCCGGGACGCCGGCCCTCGACGCGGGTGCTGCGTCCGGGGCGGGTTGCGGTTGCGGGGGTTGTGCGGGCATTGGGTCGGTTTCGGTGAACAGCGTTCGGCTCCGCGGTGGGCCCGCGGGGACGTGCGCGAAGGTGGCAGGGGCGGCTGCCCCGGGGGCCACGCCCGGCGCTGCCCCCGGGTCGACCAGTTCCAGGCGCATACCGGAGGGGAGCGGGGCGGCGGCCGCAAGGGTGCGGGGGCCTCGGGCCGTCTCCTCCGTACGGCGTTCCGTGTCCGGGTGGACGCGAATCTCGACGCCGTCGGAATCGCCGACCCAGAGCGGGGCCGTGGCGCCTCGGACCCGTCCCGAAGTGCTCTCGGGCGTGCCGGGGTCGGCACCGTGGTCGGCGTTGTGGGCGTCGACGTCCTGCCAGCCGGACCAGGCGCCGGTGCCGGCCCGGCGGGTGCGGACCTGGACGCGGCCGTGGAGCTCGGTGGCCGGGTCGTCCCAGACGACGCCGAGGAGGGAGAAGTGGCGTACGTCCCGCCGGGGCAGGCCCTGGCCGGCGCCGGTGCCGCCGAGGGCGCGGTCGCCGGTGAGGGGGGTGAGGGGCAGCGACTGAGTGTTGCCCGGAAGGTCGGGTAGATCGGGTAGGTCGGGCAGGGATCGTGTCGGTGGGGTGTCGGGGCTTGTGGCCCTGGTCGTCCCGGTGGGCGCCGCCTCTGCGGCCGGCGCCGGTCGCACCGTCGCCGCGGTGGCGGGCGGCGTCAGCGGGAGGGCGAGAGCCGCCACGCAGGTGACACCGATCGAGGAAGCAAGCAATCCACGCATGCCACCGATCCTGGACATAGTCATAGATTTCTGTCCATCGGGGAATTGACGGGCCGTCGGCACGCGTTCCGCCGAACCGGTGGCCCGAAGAGGGCTCCAGGACGGTCCCGTGACGACTGCAGCGGCGGGGCGGCGCGTACGCTTGCGCGGGTGACTGCCACCGATCGCACCCCTGCCGACCTGCTGCGTTCCGCACTCGCCGCGGACCCCGCGCGCCCCCTGGTGACCTTCTACGACGACGCCACGGGCGAGCGGGTCGAATTGTCCGTGGCCACCTTCGCCAACTGGGTGGCCAAGACCGCGAACCTCCTCCAGGACGGGCTGTCCGCCGAGCCCGGCGACCGCGTCGCGCTGCTGCTGCCCGCGCACTGGCAGACGGCGGTGTGGCTGCTGGCGTGTTCGTCGGTGGGGGTCGTCGCGGACGTTGCCGGGGATCCGGCGCGGGCGGACTTCGTCGTCGCCGGGCCCGGGCAGTTCGAGGCGGGGCTGGCGTGCCGGGGCGAGCGGTACGCGCTGTCGCTGGCGCCGCTCGGCCGGCGGTTCGTGCCGGGTCCTCCGGAGGGGTACGACGACTACGCCGTGAACGTCCCGAGCTTCGGCGACCGCTTCGTGCCGTACGTCCCCGTCGACCCCGAGGAGCCCGCGCTGATCGTGGCCGGGGGCGAGTACACCGGCGCCGAGGTCGTGGAGCGGGCGCGGGCGGAGGCGTCGGCGCTGGGGCTGACGGGGCCCGGGTCCCGTCTGCTGTCGGGGCTGGCGTACGACACCTGGGAGGGGTTGAGCGCCGGGTTGTACGCGCCGTTGGCGAGCGGGGGGTCCGTGGTGCTGTGCCGGAACCTGGAGCAGGCCGGCGAGGAGGCGTTGGCCAAGCGGATCGAGAGCGAGCGGGTGTCTGCGACGGCTTGGTGAGGTGCCGGTGTTGGTGGCGCCGGTGTCGGTGAGGCGCCGTTCGTCGGTGCCGGCCTCGCTGGGGGCTGCCGCCCCCAGGCCCCCGCTTCGGCCCTGAAGGGGCCTCGTCCTCAAACGCCGGACGGGCTGGAACTAGGCACCCCGCCCTACGAGGCACCCACGGGCTGGAACTACGCACCCCCGACCCACAAGGCACCGCCGGGCTGGAATGCGTCCCCCCACACACAAGACACCCCCGAGCTCAACGCCCCGCCCCACAAAGCACCCCGCGCCCGACGCCCACACCCCACAAAGCACCCCGAGCCCGACGCCCACACCCCACAAAGCACCCCGAGCCCGACGCCCACCCCCAAAAAAGCGCCGCCGGGACCAAGCCGCCCCCCACTCCCAAAGCACCGCCCGGATGAAAGGCGGACCCCCGCCCCCAAAGCACCCCCGAGCCGACACCCCCCACCCCGTCCCACCCCACCCGAAAAGCACCCCCCTTCACCCGTTCAGCTCACCCCCACCCACCCCCGCGCCCCACTTCGCGCCATCGTCGTAAGTGCGGCCTTGCGCACTCGTACGGCGGGAGGGGGTGGATCGGACGTGAGGTACTCCTTGCGGCAGCGGCAGCGGCAGTGGTTTCGGCAGTCGCAGCGGCGTCGGCGGCGGTGGGTGCGGTATGGCGTGGGGGCCGTGGCCGTGGTTTTCGTGGGGGTCGGGGTGGCCGGGTGGATCGTCTACACGAAGCTCGACGGGAACATCACGCCCGATGACGCGGCCGCGGCGGAGCTTGCGCGGTATGCGAAGGAGCGGCCGACCTCGTTGGTCAAGGACGCTCAGAACATCCTGCTCATCGGGTCCGACTCGCGGGCCGGGGAGGGGAACGAGGAGTACGGGCGGGACTCCGGGACCGAGCGGTCGGACACGACGATCCTGCTGCATCTGGCGGCGGGGCGACGTAGCGCCACCGCCGTGTCACTGCCCAGGGATCTGATGGTGGACGTGCCGGCGTGTCTGCGGGCGGACGGGAAGCGGTCCGAGCCGATGTTCGCCATGTTCAACCACGCGTTCCAGACCGGGGGTTCGGCCTGCACGATCCGGACGGTGGAGAAGCTGACGGGGGTGCGGATCGATCATCACGTCGTCGTCGACTTCAGCGGGTTCAAGGATGTGGTCGATGCCGTGGACGGGGTGGAGGTCTGCCTCAAGGAGCCGATTGACGACAAGGCCGCCAAGCTGCGACTGCCCGCCGGGAAGGTCACGCTCGACGGGGAGCAGGCGCTCGGGTATGTGCGGGCCCGCAAGTCTCTCGGTGACGGAAGTGACACCGACCGGATGGAACGGCAGCAGCGGTTCCTCGGGGCCCTCGTCAACAAGGTCCAGAGCAATGACGTTCTGCTGAACCCGGTGAAGCTGTATCCGGTGCTGGACGCGGCCACGTCCTCTCTCACCACCGACCCGGATCTGGCGAGTCTTCGCGGACTGTACGAACTCGTGCGCGGTTTGCGGGACATTCCCACCGAACATGTGCAATTCCTGACCGTTCCACGGGAGTCGTACATCTACAACGCCAATCGCGACCAACTCGTGGAGCCTGAGGCGGAGAAACTCTTCGAGCGGCTGCGGACGGACGCGCCGGTGGTGGTTTCCAAGGAAGTTCCCACGAAATCCCGCTCTTCGGAGTCGGGCGACTACGGACCGTACCGGCCATGGGTCGTGAACCGTGCGGCTTACGGTGCGGTTTCGCCCACCCCGCCCGCTCCGACGTTCCGAGGAAACACCGCCGCCGAGGACAGCTGCGGGTAAAGCGCTTGCCAAGCCGAGCTCTTCCGGGAACACGAGTTCAAAGAAATGGGGCGGATTGCCCGCTTGTAGGGGCGTGGAATTTGTCACGGCCGTCGCTCGACGCTGAACTGGGCGGATAGTGTGAGCGATCCGGTGCACCCGGCCGCGAGGTCCTTCCTGGCGTCGCGCACCGTGTGACCGAGACCCGAGCGCCTTGAGGGGGGAAAGGCGCCGCGTGGCCCCGACGGAGGATTCGGACAACCGTGGACGCGCAAGGCCGTGGGCGGGCGGACAACATCGATCCCGCAGACCAGTGGGTGCTCAATCCGAACACCGGCGAATACGAACTGCGACTGAGTCCTTCCGGACCGCAGTCGGCGGTGCCCGGGCCGCGCAGACCCGCCTCCGGCCAAACCGGCGGTGGCGGGCGCGGGGACTCGGTGCGCGGCCGTACGGCGGCGCCCGGGCGGGACACGACGTCGCCGTCGCCCGGAAAGGCGCCGGGACCGGAGGTGCCGGGTCAGCGCCGGCGCCGGGGTGTGCCGGAGGAGGCTGCGACGAACCGGCGCGGACGCCGGCCGGTGAAGAAGAAGTCGAGGGCGAAGAAGATCCTGCTGTGGACCGGCGGGATCATGGCCTTCGTCCTGGTGGGTACGGCCGCCGCGGCCTACCTCTATCTCCAGCACCTCAACGACAACATCACGTCCGTCTCCGACGACGGCGCGAGCACCGGTGGCTTCAGCAAGGACAAGGCGATCAACCTGCTGGTGATCGGCACCGACAAGCGCACCGGTTCGGGCAACGAGGGCTACGGCGACTCCGGCAGCGTGGGCCACGCGGACACCACGATCCTGCTGCACGTCTCCAAGGACCGGACGAACGCGACCGCGCTCAGCATCCCGCGCGACCTGATCGTGAACGTCCCGGACTGCCAGACCAAGCAGGCGGACGGCTCCACCAAGGTCATCAAGGGCACCGACGGCGTCCGGTTCAACACCAGCCTCGGGCAGGACGAGCGCACACCGAGCTGCACCGTGCGCACGGTCACCGAGCTGACCGGGATCCAGGCGGACAACTTCATGGTCGCCGACTTCAACGCGGTGAAGACGCTGACCACGGCGGTCGGCGGCGTCGAGGTGTGCCTGGCCAAGGACATCGACGACGACGACTCGCACCTGAAGCTGTCGAAGGGCACGCACCTCATCCAGGGCGAGGAGGCGCTGGCCTTCGTGCGCACCCGTCACTCGGTGGGCTTCGGCGGCGACCTGAGCCGGATCCAGCTCCAGCAGCAGTTCCTCAGCGCGCTGATGCGGAAGCTGAAGTCGAACGACACCCTCAGCAGCCCCACCAAGATGATCAAGCTGGCGGAGGCGGGCACGAAGGCGCTGACCGTCGACTCCCAGCTCGACAGCATCAACAAGCTGAAGGACCTGGGTCTGGAGCTGGGCAAGCTCAACGTCAAGAACCTGACCTTCACCACCGTGCCGGTCGTCGACAACCCTGCCGAGAAGGTCAAGGCCACCGTCGTCCTCGACAGATCGACGGCACCCACCGTCTTCCAGATGATCAAGGACGATGTCTCGTTCACCGAGGTGAAGGAGAAGGCGGCGGCGTCGAAGGACGCGGCGGCCACGGCCGCGGCGGCCCGTCTGAAGGGCACCCAGTCCGCCGCCTCCGCGGTGCGGGTGCAGGTCATGAACGGCGGTGCGCCCGCCGGCAGCGCACAGGAGACTCTTAACTGGCTGCAGAATGATGAGGGCGTGACGAAGTCCGAGAACGCGGGCAACGCTCCCGCCCAACTGGCGAAGACGACGCTCGAGTACGCGCCCGACCAGGCCGACCAGGCACGCAAGCTCGCCGCCATCATGGGGCTGCCCGGCACCGCTCTGAAGCCGGGCAAGAGCGTCGAGAACTCCCAGGGTCTGCCGACGATGACACTGACGCTGGGCAAGGACTTCAAGGGCGCGGGCGTTTCGCTCACGGCGGCGACAAAGGTGCCGGACACGGTCCAGAAGTCCACGGCGGACAAGGTCCAGTGCGCCAAGTAGGTAACCCTAGGGGCCCGTCGTGCGTCTGACTTGACGCGGGACGGGCCCGTGTCAGGCGCACGGCGGGGAGGGGCAGGGGAATGGCGGGGAGCAGCGGGGTGCGAGGGAGGGTTCCCGCGGTCGAGGACACAGTGTCTCCGACCGCCCGGGAACAGCAGGACCAGGACGCACCCGAGAAGGACACGTCCGACAAGGACGGCAGACACGGCGGCGGGCACAAGGGGGGCCACGGCGGACGCGGCCAGGACCGCAAACGCCGACGTCGACGCGCGTTGCGCTGGTCGGCGACGGTGCTCGCGGTGGTGATAGTCGGCGGCGCGGGGGCCGGATACCTCTACTACGAACACCTCAACGCGAACATCAAGAGCGACGACCTGAACATCGGCGACGCCAAGGACCGGGCGGCCAAGACGCAGGCCAACGCGGACGGACAGACCGCCCTGAACATCCTGCTGATCGGCTCGGACGCCCGTGACACCGCGGCGAACCAGAAGCTCGGCGGCGCCAAGTACGACTTCGGCGGCCCCCCGCTCGCGGACGTGCAGATGCTGCTGCACGTCTCGGCGGACCGCAGCAACATGTCGGTGGTGAGCATGCCGCGCGACACCCTGCTGGACATCCCCAAGTGCACGGACCCCGACGACGGGACCGCCTACGCGGCGCTGCAGAACGAGATGACGAACGTGTCCCTCGGCCGCGGCGGCCCGGGCTGCACGGTGGCCACGTGGGAGAAGCTCACCGACATCCACATCGACCACTTCATGATGATCGACTTCTCGGGTGTCGTCTCGATGGCGGACGCGATAGGCGGCGTCCCGGTCTGCGTGGACGCCAACGTCTACTCGCACACCAGCAGCGGCAAGGGCTCCGGCCTGAAGCTGGAGGAGGGCACGCACTCCGTCAAGGGCGAGCAGGCCCTGCAGTGGCTGCGCACCCGCTACGGCTTCGAGGACGACACCGACCTCGCCCGCGCCAAGGCGCAGCACATGTACATGAACTCGATGGTCCGCGAGCTGCGCGCCAACGCCAAGCTGACCAACCCCAACAAGCTGCGCAAGCTCGCCGAGGCGGCCACGAAGGCGATCACCGTCGACGACGGCCTGGACACCATCACGAAGATGTACGACCTGGCGGGCGAGCTGCAGAAGGTGCCCACCGACCGCATCACGATGACGACGATGCCGAACCGCTATCAGGGCGAGCGGGTGGTGCCCACGGAGGACGCCACGCAGTTGTTCCGTCTGGTGCGCGAGGACATCGCCCTGGACGGCAAGGACGCCAAGAAGGCCACCGCGAGCCCGTCGCCGACGGCGACGGCGTCCACGGACCCGGCCGCCGCGCCCGACAAGATCGCGGTGCAGGTCCACAACGGCACGCGCACCGACGCGCTGGGCGCGGCAAGGGGACGCGCGTCCGACGTCACGCAGGTGCTGACGGGCAAGGGCTTCACCGAGGCCGTCGCGGACCGCTCGGCGGCCACGTCCGTGGCGAAGACGGTCGTCCAGTACCCGAGCGCCGACCTGCAGGGCGACGCCCAGGCGGTCGCGAAGGCCCTCGGCATCCCGACGAGCCAGGTGAAGAAGTCCACCGACGTCTCCGGGGTCACGCTCGTCGTGGGCACGGACTGGCGGTCGGGGACGGCGTACAAGGCGCCGGTGAAGAACGACAAGACGCCCGTCTCGGCCGGGGCGATCAACGCGTCCGACACCAGCCAGTGCATGCACGTGGACCCGAACTACACGTGGTAGTCCGGGTGGTCCGGGTCCGGTGGCGCCGTGAAGGTGCCTCGCGGTGCCGTTCTCAGTGGACGTCGCTAGTGGGCGTCGCTGAGGACTGCGGGGCGTCGTGACGCGATGACCTTCCTGGCCAGCGCCTTCGGGCTGGTCAGGAAGCCGAAGCCCCACGACATGTGCATGGTGGCGAGGGCGACGGGGATCTGCAGCCGTGCCTTCGCCGACAGTCCCTTGCCGGCCGGCAGCGACCCGGCGACGATCCCCGCGAGGTAGCCGCCGGGGATCAGGAAGCCCAGCGGGGTGAGCACGGCGCCGACCACGATCCCGGCCGCGATCGCGCACACCGCGGTCGGCGGGGCGAGGTAGCGCAGGTTGATGGAGCCCTCGTGGTAACGGGCGACGACGTGCCGCCAACGGCCGTAGTCCTTGTACTGCTTGGCGAGCGCCTTCACGCTGGGCCGCGGCCGGTAGGACACCTTCAGCTCGGGCGAGAACCAGATCAGCCCGCCCGCCTCCCGGATCCGGAAGTTCAGCTCCCAGTCCTGGGCGCGGATGAACTCCTCGTTGTAGCCGCCCTGTTGCTCCAGCGCCTCGCGCCGGAAGACACCGAGGTACACGGTCTCGGCCGGGCCGGCCTGTCCCCCGGTGTGGAAGGCGGCGTTCCCGACCCCGATCTTGGAGGTCATGGCGGCGGCCACCGCGTGCTCCCAGTCGTTCTCGCCCTCGGCGTGCATGATGCCGCCGACGTTCTGCGCGCCGGTCTCCTGAAGGAGCCGTACGGCGGTGGCGATGTAGTTCGGCGACAGCATGCCGTGCCCGTCGACGCGGACGACGATCGGATGGCGGGAGGCCTTGATCGCGGCGTTGAGGGCGGCCGGCGTCCGACCGGTCGGGTTGGGGACGGTGTGCACGCGCGGGTCTTCTGCCACGAGCTGGGCCGCGATCTCGTCCGTACGGTCCGTGGACGGACCGATGGCGATCACGACCTCCATCTCGCCGGCGTACTCCTGCGCGAGGATCGCTTGGACGGCTCCGCGCAGATGCCGCTCCTCGTTGAGGACGGGCATGATGACGGACACGGCGGGGAGCTGCACGTCGGGCTTGGCGTTCATAGGGGGTTCACGTTACCGCGAACGGGGGACACGGCCCGCCCCGCCGGGTGCGCTGCACCGGTCGGCAGATCGTATGGGCCTACGGTTCTCACGGCTTCCCTCGCCCACGGCCGCCGCCCGGAGGTGCCCCGTATGCCCACCACTCCGCCCCGGTCCCCGCGCCGCCCCGACCCGCGCCGCCGCGCGCCGCGTCCCCCCGTTCGGCCCGCTCGGCGCGGACGTCGCCCGCGTTGGGCCATGCGGGCGGCGACGACGCTCTCGGTGGTGCTCCTCGCCGCCGCCGGGATCGGCCACTCGGTGATCAGCAGCCTCGACGCGAACATCGCCCGTGTCGACCCCTTCAAGGACATGAAGAACCGTCCGCGGGCCGGACACGGCATGAACATCCTGCTGGTCGGCACGGACGGCCGGGACCGGATCACGGCGGCCGATCGCCGCCGCTACCGCCTGGGCGGGGCGCCCTGCCACTGCACCGACACGGTCATGATCCTGCACATCTCGGAGGACCGGGAGCGGGCCGGCGTGGTCAGCCTCCCGCGCGACTCCTACGCCGAGACGCCCCCGCACACCGACCAGGTCACCGGCAAGGCGCACCACGGCCACCCGATCAAGCTCAACGCGGCGTACGCGGAGGGCGGCCCGCAACTCACCGTGCGCACGGTCGAGAACATGACCCACGTGAAGATCGACCACTACCTGGAGGTCGACTTCATCAGCTTCATGAAGACCGTGGACGTGCTGGGCGGCGTGAAGATCTGCACGGCCACGCCCCTGAAGGACTCGTACACGGGCCTGGACCTGGCGGCGGGCACGCACACGCTGCTGGGTGGCGAGGCCCTGCAGTACGTCCGCTCCCGGCACGCGGACGCCACCTCCGACCTGGGCAGGATGAAGCGCCAACAGCGCTTCCTGGCGGCCCTGGTGGACCGGGCCACCTCCTCCGGGATCCTGCTGAACCCCCTGAGGTTCCGGGACGTGACGCGGGCCGTCCTCGGGTCGGTCCGGGCCGACCGCGGCTTCGGGACGGACGAACTCCTGGACCTCGGCCGGGCGATGCGCACCTTCTCGCCGTCCTCCTCCGAGTTCACGACCGTCCCCATCGGCCGGATGGGATACGTCGTGAAGGGCATCGGCTCGACGCTGAAGTGGGACCCGGTGAAGTCGCGGCGCCTCTTCGAGTCCCTGCGCGACGACAAGCCCCTCTCCGCACACAACCGCCGGGTCGCCCGCGTGGACGTGGCCCCGCAGCAGATCCGGGTCCAGGTCGAGAACGGCACCCGTACGGCGGGGCTCGGCACCCGCGTGGACGCGGCGCTGGCGGCGGCGGGCTTCCGCACGACCGGCCGGCCGGTCAGCGCGGCCGCCCCCTCCGCGCGGCACACGGTCGTCGCCTACGACCCCCGCTGGGACCGCTCCGCGAAGTCCCTCGCGACGGCCCTGCCGGGCAGCGAACTGCGCGCCGTCACCGGGCTCGGCCCGACGCTGAAGGTGATCGCGGGGGCGGACTTCCGGGAGGTGCGGAAGGTACGGGGAGAGGCGGATGCGGAGCAGGGAGCGTTCGGGGTGGTTCGGGGGGATGAGGTGGGGTGCTCCTGAGGGGTGCTCCTACGGGGTGCGCCGTAAGGGACGACCGACACCTGAGCCGTAACCCTGATGGACCTGCGCCGCAGCCGGGTGAGTCGTCAAGAGGGCGGGCGTTTCTGGCGCAAACGGTGCGGATTGGTTCCGTCCGCCCAATGGCGCGGGCTCTTCGGAAGGCGTAGGACGGAAACGCACGCGCGGGCCCGCCCCGGGCCCGCTCACCCCCAGGAGGAGCCATGCCCCAGCCCGGAACCATGACCGCCATGAGCAAGCAGATGCAGGACTGCGTCGAGGCGTGCATGTCCTGCCACAGCATGTGCGAGGAGACCATGAGCTCCTGCATGCAGATGGGCGGCCAGGCCCAGATGCAGATCATGCGCGCGCTCATGGACTGCTCCGAGACGACCCGCATGTGCGCCGACATGATGATGCGGCGCTCGCCCATGTCGGCCGAGATGTGCGCCCTGTGCGCCAAGGCGTGCGACATGTGCGCCGAGGCGTGTATGTCCATGCCGGACGATCCCCAGATGATGCGCTGCGCCGAGTCCTGCCGTCGCTGCGCCGAGATGTGCCGGGCGATGGCGGGCGCCAGGATGTGACCGCCGCCTGAACGAGATCAGGGGCACCCCGGCGGGTGCCCCTGAGCAAGTCGGCCCTCTTCGCGCTCAGTTGCCCGAGACGGTGACCTTCTCGTCGTTCTTCAGCTGGCTGACCAGCGTCTTCACCTTCGCCTTGTCCCAGACGAGGTTGCCGCCGGTGGAGCCGGAGATCGGCATGTTCATCGACTTGCCGTCGCCGCTGTTGACGCCCTTCATCGCGAAGAACATCGACCCCAGGTCGTACAGGCCCATGTCCTTGTCGACGATCAGGGTGTCCAGGCCCGCGCTCATGGTCGGGTAGAGCTTGAACGGGTTGAGGACCGTGCCCGGGGTGGCCACCTGGTTGGCCAGGGCCGCGAGGAACTTCTGCTGGTTCTTCGTGCGGTCCAGGTCGGAGCCCGCGAGCGCGTACCGGGTGCGGACGAAGGCGAGGGCCTCCTCGCCGTTCAGGGTCTGCTTGCCCTTCTTGAAGTCGGCGCCGGACTTGGTGTCCTTGATGTCCTGCGGGATGTCGATCTCGACGCCGCCGACGGAGTCGACGATGTTCGCGAAGCCGGCGAAGCCGATCTCCACGTAGTGGTCGATGTGCAGGCCGGTGTTGAACTCGACCGTGCGCACCAGCAGCTCCGGCCCGTCCTCCGCGTACGCGGCGTTCAGCTTCACGTGCCGGCCGGTGCCCTTGTACGTCTTGCCGGAGTCGGAGCCGACGAACGTCGGGATCTCCACGTCGGAGTCGCGCGGGAGCGAGATCAGCGTGTCGCCGTTGGAACCGGTGTGCAGGATCATCATCGAGTCCGTGCGCTTGCCCTCGGCGGAACCGGTGTGCAGTTCCTTCTTCTCCTCGGCGGACATGCCCTCACGGCTGTCGGAGCCGACGATCAGGTAGTTCGTGCCCTCGCCGGCCTCGGGCCGGTCGATGACCTTCGACAGGTCGACCTCGCGCTGAAGCTTGGAGTCGGCCCAGAAGTACGTGGCGACGGTCGTCACCACCATGACGGTCACGAGCGAGATCGCCGTCCACTTGATGCGGCGGCGCCAGTTCGGCGCGGGGCGCGGACCGTGGGTGGCCGTACCGCCGGGGCCGGCCGGGCCGCCCGCTCCCCCGGAGTCGCCGCCGTAGACCTGGCCCGTGTTGTAGCCGCTGTCGTACCCGGACCCCCGCGCGTCGGTGTAGTCGCCGTATCCCTGGCCGTTGACGTACGACGGCTGCGGCGGGACGCCGGGGCCTTGCGGCGGGGCGGCCGGGCCGCGGCGGACCTGCCGCATGACGCGCGCGCTCTCGGGCTGTGCGCTCGCGCTGCCGCTTCCGTACCGGTTGCCGCGGTCGTTGTCGGACCATCCCTCGGGCCAATCGTTCATGCGGACCAGTGTGCAGGGCAGGGCTGTGTGCCGTACAAGGGCCGTCGGAGAATCAGGGCCCCGCTGTTGCCAAGCTGACACAAAATCCCGGCTTGTCCCCCTCGGCATAAGGTGGAGGACATGACAGACCAGGTCACCGCGGCGGACTCGGGCAGTACCTCGGACATCCCGGGCAAGCCCACGTCCGCGTCCCGCACCACCCTCAGCCACATCATGACCCACGCCGACACCAACCTGCTGGGCACGGTGCACGGCGGTGTGATCATGAAGCTCGTCGACGACGCGGCGGGCGCCGTGGCCGGACGGCACTCCGGCGGGCCCGCCGTCACCGCGTCCATGGACGAGATGGCATTCCTGGAGCCGGTCCGCGTCGGCGACCTCGTGCATGTGAAGGCCCAGGTCAACTGGACCGGCCGGACCTCGATGGAGATCGGCGTCCGGGTCCTGGCCGAGCGCTGGAACGAGTCGGCCCCGGCCACCCAGGTCGGCTCGGCCTACCTGGTCTTCGCCGCCGTCGACGCCGACGGCAAGCCCCGCGCGGTCCCGCCCGTGATCCCGGAGACGGAACGTGACGAACGCCGCTACCAGGAGGCCCAGATCCGCCGCACCCACCGGCTGGCGCGGCGGCGGGCGATCCGGGAGCTGCGGGAGCGGAGGGTGGCCGAGGGGCTGGAGGACTGACGTCCGCCGTCGCCCTCAAGCCGACGAGAGCAGCTTCTCCAGCTTGCCGAACCCCTGCGTCCAGCCCTCCTCGTGCAGGGCGCGGCGTCGCTCGGTGGCGAAGTCTCCCTGGGTGAGGGTCAGTTCGGCCGACGTGCCGTCCAGATCGCGCAGCGACAGCGTCACCACGGTCTCCCGGTCCTCGGGATCGGGGTCCTCCCACCGGAAGGTGTAGCGCAGGAGCGCGGGAGGGTCGACGTCGAGGAATTCCCCCACCAGATGGAACAGGGGGCCTTCGGGGGGCCGCATCGCGATGCGGTAGGCCCCTCCGGGCCTCAGGTCGCTTTCCACGCTCGGGATGGCGAACCCGTCGGGGCCCCACCACCGGGTGAGTTCCCGCGGGTCGGTCAGGGCCCGGAACACGGCCGCCCGCGAGCCGCGCAGGACGCACCGCAGGCGCAGTACCAGTCCGTCGTCAGGCGTCATCACGAACCTCCTGCGACGGGGGGACGTCGAGAGGGACCACTCCCCCATCGTGGACCACGGTCCCGCCGGCCACCACACGCACATCGCCCTCCGGCCGGGAGACGGACGGAGGGCGATGGACGCGTCGACGGGCCTTACGGCAGGTTCCTCGCCATGACGATGCGCTGAACCTGGTTCGTGCCTTCATAAATCTGCGTGATCTTCGCGTCGCGCATCATCCGCTCCACCGGGTAGTCGCGCGTGTAGCCGTAGCCGCCCAGCAACTGGACCGCGTCCGTCGTGACCTCCATCGCCACGTCCGAGGCGAAGCACTTCGCGGCCGCGCCCATGAAGGTGAGGTCGGAGTCCAGGCGTTCGGACTTGGCCGCTGCCGCATAGGTCAGCTGGCGGGCGGCCTCGATCTTCATGGCCATGTCGGCGAGCATGAACTGGATGCCCTGGAAGTCGGCGATCGCCTTGCCGAACTGCTTGCGCTCCTGGACGTAGCCCTTGGCGTAGTCGAAGGCCCCCTGGGCGACGCCGAGGGCCTGGGCGGCGATGGTGATGCGGGTGTGGTCCAGGGTCTTCATCGCCGTCGCGAAGCCCGTGCCCTCCTCGCCGATCATGCGGTCCGCCGGAATGCGCACGTTGTCGAAGTAGACCTCGCGGGTCGGGGAGCCCTTGATGCCCAGCTTCTTCTCCGGGGCGCCGAAGGAGACCCCCGGGTCGGACTTCTCGACGACGAAGGCCGAGATGCCCTTCGAGCGCTTCGTGGGGTCCGTCACCGCCATCACCGTGTAGTACTCGGAGACGCCCGCGTTGGTGATCCAGCGCTTCACGCCGTTCAGGATCCAGTGGTCGCCGTCCCTGACCGCCTTGGTCTTCATGCCGGCCGCGTCCGAGCCCGCGTCCGGCTCGGAGAGGGCGTAGGAGAACATCGCGTCGCCCTTGGCGAGGGGCGTCAGGTACTTCTTCTTCAGGTCCTCCGAGCCGGAGAGGATCACCGGAAGGGAGCCCAGCTTGTTCACGGCGGGGATGAGGGAGGAGGAGACGCAGGCTCGCGCCACCTCCTCGATCACGATCACCGTCGCCAGGGCGTCCGCGCCTGCGCCGCCGTACGACTCGGGGACGTGCACCGCGTGCAGATCGCTCGCCACCAGGGCGTCCAGCGCCTCCTGCGGGAAGCGGGCCTCCTCGTCCACCGCGGCGGCGTACGGCGCGATCTTCGCCTCGGCCAGAGAGCGGATGGCGTCGCGGAGCATGTCGTGCTCCTCGGACGGGCGGTACAGGTCGAAGTCAGCCGATCCGGCCAAGGTGTCTCACGCTCCAAAGACGCTACGGTCACTGACGCTAATTACCGTTAAGTAACTCAAATTTTAGGGGTCCGCCCACCCGAGTGATACGTGAGCTTGGCGACAAGGGGCGTCTCTTCCGGCTTCGGCCCGGTGAGGGACGCCGACACGCCCCGACTATGCTCGGGCGCGCAGCGACGGCATCCCCCACCAGGAGCATCCATGGCCCTCAAGATCACCGTGATCGGCACCGGCTATCTCGGCGCCACACACGCCGCGGCCATGGCCGAGCTGGGCTTCGAGGTACTCGCTCTCGACGTCGTGCGGGAGAAGATCGAGAAGCTCGAGCGGGGTGAGACCCCGATGTACGAGCCCGGGCTCGAGGAGCTGCTGCGCAAGCACGTCGGCGGGTTCGAGGGGTCCAGCGGACGGCTGCGGTTCACGATGGACTGGGCCGAGGTGGGGGCCTTCGGCGACGTCCACTTCGTGTGCGTCAACACTCCGCAGAAGCACGGTGAGTACGCGTGCGACATGTCGTACGTCGAGTCCGCGATCGCGTCGCTCGCCCCGCATCTGACGCGTCCCGCTCTCGTCGTCGGCAAGTCGACCGTGCCGGTCGGGTCCGCCGAACGGCTCGCGCGGACGATCGCCGAGCTCGCGCCCGCCGGTGAGGACGCCGAGCTCGCCTGGAACCCGGAGTTCCTGCGGGAGGGGTTCGCCGTCGACGACACGCTGCATCCGGACCGGATCGTCGTGGGGGTGCGCAGCGAGCGGGCCGAGGCACTGCTGCGCCAGGTGTACGAGACCCCGGTCGGGGAAGGGTCGCCGTTCATCGTCACCGACTTCCCCACCGCCGAGCTGGTGAAGACCTCGGCGAACTCCTTCCTCGCCACCAAGATCTCCTTCATCAACGCGATGGCGGAGGTGTGCGAGGCCGCCGGGGGCGACGTCGCCAAGCTGGCCGAGGCGATCGGGCACGACGACCGGATCGGGAAGAAGTTCCTGCGGGCCGGGATCGGCTTCGGCGGCGGGTGTCTGCCCAAGGACATCCGGGCGTTCATGGCGCGTGCCGGTGAGCTCGGGGCCGACCAGGCGCTGACCTTCCTGCGCGAGATCGACTCCATCAACATGCGTCAGCGCGGGCAGATGGTGGAGCTGGCCCGGGAGGCGCTGGGGGGCGGGTCCTTCCTGGGGAAGCGGGTCGCCGTGCTCGGCGCCACCTTCAAGCCCGACTCGGACGACGTCCGGGACTCGCCCGCCCTGAACGTCGCCGGGCAGATACATCTGCAGGGCGGGCAGGTCACGGTGTACGACCCGAAGGGGATGGAGAACGCCCGCCGGGTCTTTCCGACGCTCGGGTACGCCGACTCGGCCCTGGAAGCCGTACGGGGCGCCGACGCCGTCCTGCACCTCACCGAGTGGCGGGAGTTCCGCGAGCTGGATCCGGCGGCGCTCGGCGAGGTCGCGACGACCCGGCTGGTCCTCGACGGGCGCAACGCGCTCGACCCCGTGCTGTGGCGCAAGGCCGGGTGGACGTACCGGGCGATGGGGCGTCCTACCGCCTGACCCGCGGAAGACCCGTACAGCGCAGGTGACGCCGGTTCGGCCGAGGCTCAGTCGGCCGAACCGGCGTCTGCTTGCATTCTGCACCACCGAGCCGTGCCGTGGCCGGTGAACTACTTCGCCCGGTACCGGCGCATCTTGGCGCGCGCCCCGCACACCTCCATCGAGCACCAGCGGCCCCGGCCGGCCGGGCTGCGGTCGTAGTACGCCCAGTGGCAGTCGGCGGCCTCGCAGGCCTTCAGCCGGGTCCAGGTGCCCGCGACCAGCGCCTGCGCCACCGCGGCGGCCGTACGGGCGAGCAGCGGGGTCTCCTCTGCCTGCGCGGGAGCGAGACGGGCCGAGCCGTCGTGCTCGTCGACCGTCAGCAGCAGGGGGGCCGACGCCAGCAGCTCGCCCAGTGGGGTCACCTCGCGGTGCGGGGGGTGGCCGGCGTGGGCCAGGAGGGCCACGCGCAGGGACTCGCGCAGCTCGCGGGCCTGCTCCACCTCGTCCTCGGCGAGCCCGAACCGCGCCCGGACCTCCGCCGTGTCCAGCGCGTCGGCGCCCGACTCGATGTCCAGCGTGTTCACCAGGGACTCGACGAGGGCCAGGTCCCCGGGCGCGGCCGATCTCTCACTCATGCTTGCGACGTTACCTCCAATGCGAGAGCATGCAGTAACCGTTACCGGTTGCCAGCCGGTGTAGGTAACTTCGAGGAGGAAGTCATGGCTCTCGCCAAGCTGGGTGTCGTCGTCCTGGACTGTCCCGACCCGGGTGCGCTGGCCGGGTTCTACGCCGAGGTGCTGGGCGGCAGCGTGGAGGGGGAGGGTGACTGGGTGGATGTGAAGGTGCCCGGCGGTCAGTCGCTGGCCTTCCAGGCCGCCCCCGGGTTCGTGCCGCCCGCGTGGCCCGCACCCGAGCGCTCGCAGCAGTTCCACCTGGACCTGACGGTCGACGACCTGGACGCCGCCGAGAAGGGCGTCCTCGCGCTGGGCGCGAAGCCGCTGGACGCGCAGGACCGCTCGCGTGGCTGGCGTGTGTACGCGGATCCGGCGGGGCACCCGTTCTGTCTGTGCAGCTGCTGACCCGTCCGCGCGGTCACTGACCCGGAGGACCCCGAAGAACCCGGAGGATCGCATGGCTCCCGTCGCCCATTTCCGTTCCGTCGTCCTCGACTGTCCCGACCCCCGCGCGCTCGCCGAGTTCTACGCGGCGGTCCTGGGCGGTACGCCCGAGGCCGAGGACGGGGAGGAGGACTGGATCGTCCTGCCGGTCCCCGGCGGTCCCCGGATCGCGTTCCAGCAGGTGGAGGGCTACACCCCGCCGGAGTGGCCGCGCGCCGACCGCAACCCTCAGCAGTTCCACCTCGACCTGAACGGCGGTGCCACCTGGGCGGAGATCGACGCGGCCCATGAGCGGGTGCTGGCGCTGGGCGCGCGTCCGCTGGATCTGGAGGACCGGGAGAAGAAGGACTTCCAGGTGTACGCCGATCCGGCGGGGCATCCGTTCTGCCTCTGCCGGATCGATCACCCCTGAGGCCCTGAGGCCCTGAGGCCCTGAGTGGGGCTCTGCGCCCCTGAGCCGGTCAGCCGTCCAGGTGCGCGATCCGTACCGGCGACGGCTCCCGGCGTTCCTGTGCCGCCCGGGCCGCGAAGTCGGCCGTGCGCAGGACACGCTGCACGTTTCCCCAGGTCAGCAGGGAGATGTCGGTGTCCGGCCAGCCGCGGCGGAGGAGTTCGGCGATCAGGTGCGGGTAGCCGGAGGCGTCGGCGAGGCCCTGCGGGTGGGCGGTGCCGGAGTCGTACGTGCCGGACAGGCCGACGCTGTCCGGGCCGGCGATCGCACGGACGTGGTCGAGGTGGTCGGCGACGTCCCGGACGCTCGGGCCGGTCTGCTCGGCGGTCAGCGGCACCAGGCACAGGCCCTTGGCCGCGCCCAGCTCGGCGAGCAGTTCGTCGGGCAGGTTGTCGGGGTGGGGGCGCAGCGCGCGGGCGGCCGATCGGGTGCACAGGACCGGCGTCCTGGAGAGCGTGAGGGTGCGGCGGACCGTGGTGTCGGAGGCGCCGGAGAGGTCGGCGAGCACACCGAGCCGGTTCATCTCGCGTACGACCTCCTCGCCGAACCGGGTCAGGCCCGCCGCGCTCGCCCAGGAGGTGCCGGCGAGGGTGAGGACGCGCAGGCCGAGAGAGTGCAGCACGCGCAGGATGGCGAGGGAGTCGTCGAGCGCGGCGGCCGCGGCCGGGCCCAGGACGACGGCGACGCGGCCGCAGTTGCGGGCGTCGATGACCTGCCCGGCGCTGCGTGCGAGCCGCAGCCCCTCGGGGTGAGCGGCTATCACCGACCGGACGAGGTCCAGCTGCTCCAGGGTGGCGCCGACGGCCCGGTCGGCGGCGAGGCCCTCGGGCAGGTGCAGCGACCACAGCAGGGCGCCGACGTGGCCCTCGCGCAGCCGGGGCACGTCCGTGTCGACGGCGCTCTCGCCGAGCTGGAGGTCGTACCAGGGCAGGTGACGCAGGGCCCAGGGCAGTCCGCTGTAGCCGTCGGCGACGGGGTGCGCGGCGAGGAGGGCGCGGGCCCGCTCCAGCTCGTCGGCCTGGCCGTCGGCGTCGGCCGGGATCGGGGGGTCTGGGGTGCGGGAAACCGCCTGCGCCGCATGGTGCGCCTTGTCGTGGTCGCCGGCCTCGGGGAGGGTGTGCAGTTCGTCCTGGAGGTCGGCCATGGCGGTCTCCGTACGTCGATCAGCAGTACGGTCACCGTCGCACGGCGGGAGGTGCGCTTCCTGATGGGCGGGGCGTTCGGAGTACCCCAGAGCACGCGCCCTCAGTCGTGGCAGTGGTAACGGGCCTTGAGGATCTTGAGTTCCTTGTCGTCCGCCCGGAAAACCAGCCGGTGCTCGTCATCGATCCGACGGGACCAGTAGCCGGACAGGTCACCCTTGAGCGGCTCGGGCTTGCCGATACCTGTGAACGGATCGCGCTGGATCTCGCCGATCAGCTCGGTGATCCGACGAGCCGTCCTGCGGTCCGGACCGAGCCGGAACAGGAAGTCCTCCCAGACGGCCGGGTCGAAGTGGACGCTCCTCACTCGTCCCCCGCCAGGTCCCGCAGTTCCTCGATGGACTTGCCGACCGTCACCGCACCCGCCTCGTCCCGGGCGACGGCTTCCATGAGGCGCCGCGCGTTCGCAGGGGAACGCAGCAGGTGGACGGTCTCCTGCCAGGATTCGTAGTCGTCCGCGGACATCAGCACGGCGTCACCGCCCTTGGAGCTGATGCGCACCGGCGTGTGGTCTTGGTTGACGCGCTTGATGAGGGGGAACAAGTCCCGACGGGCTTCACTGGCGCTTATGGTCATCGCGAACCACCCCTTCGACGACACGCTGGACGGTACCGAAATACCGCACCGCATCGGTACGAGTATCCGGTACCGCCGAGCTCCTCCTCAGCCGTCCAGCGACCCGATCGTCGCGTTGGAGGGCGCGCGTGTCGTCCGGAGGTCGCGGGCGACGTCCTCCGCCGCGCCCAGGACGCGCACCGCGTTCTGCCAGGTCAGCTTGGCGAGGTCCGGCTTGGACCAGCCGCGGTCGAGGAGTTCCGCGATCAGGTTGGGATAGCCGGAGACGTCGTCCAGGCCGTCGGGGGTGAAGGCCGTGCCGTCGTAGTCGCCGCCGATGCCGAGGTGGTCGATGCCGGCGGCCTCGCGCATGTGGTCGAGGTGGTCGGCGACCGTGGCGACGGTGGCGATCGGGCGGGGGTTCGTCTCCTCGAAGGCCCGGTGGACCTTCATCGCCTCGGGGGTGGTGGCCAGGTGGTGGAAGCCGTGGGCGCGCATGTTGTCGTCGGCCGCGGCCGTCCAGTCGACCGCCGCCTGGAGAACGAACTTCGGCACGAACGTCACCATCGCCATGCCGCCGTTGGCCGGCAGGCGTTCCAGGACGTCGTCCGGGATGTTGCGGGGGTGATCGCAGACGGCCCGGGAGGAGGAGTGCGAGAAGATCACCGGGGCGGTCGAGGTGTCCAGCGCGTCGCGCATCGTCGTCGCCGCCACGTGCGAGAGGTCGACCAGCATGCCCTCGCGGTTCATCTCGCGCACGACCTCACGGCCGAAGGCCGACAGGCCGCCGACCCCGGGCTCGTCGGTCGCGGAGTCCGCCCAGTCCACGTTGTCGTTGTGGGTGAGCGTCATGTAGCGCACCCCGAGCGCGTACAGACCGCGCAGGGTGCCGAGCGAGTTGGCGATGGAGTGGCCGCCCTCGGCGCCCATGAGCGAGGCGATACGGCCCTCCGCGCGCGCCGCCTCCATGTCGGCGGCGGTGAGCGCGGCGCGCAGGTCGGCCGGGTGGCGGGCGAGCAGCTGCCGTACGCAGTCGATCTGCTCCAGTGTCGCCGGGACCGCGTCGGGCAGGTCCGAGCGCACGTACACAGACCAGTACTGCGCGCCGACGCCGCCCGCGCGCAGCCGGGGGATGTCCGTGTGCAGGTGGGCGTGCTGGGGCGTGGCGATGTCGCGGGCGTCGAGGTCGTAGCGGACCTGTTCGCGCAGCGCCCAGGGCAGGTCGTTGTGGCCGTCGACGACCGGGAACTCGCGCAGGAGTTCGCGGGCGGCGTCCAGGGAGGTCGGCTCCGTCACTTCGCCGTCACTTCCCGAAGCCGAAGCCGTTCGAGCCCTCGACCTTGGCACGCAGGCGCTTGCCCTTCTCGGTGGCCTGGTCGTTGAGCTCCTGCTGGAACTCCCGCATGCGGGCGAGCAGCTCCTCGTCCTGGGTGGCGAGGATGCGGGCGGCGAGCAGTCCCGCGTTGCGGGCGCCGCCGACCGAGACCGTGGCGACGGGGACACCGGCCGGCATCTGCACGATCGACAGCAGGCTGTCCATGCCGTCCAGGTACTTCAGGGGCACGGGGACGCCGATGACGGGCAGCGGGGTCACGGAGGCGAGCATGCCGGGAAGGTGGGCCGCGCCGCCGGCGCCCGCGATGATCACCTTGAGCCCGCGCCCGTGCGCCTGCTCGCCGTACGCGATCATCTCGCGCGGCATGCGGTGGGCGGAGACGACGTCGACCTCGTAGTCGATCTCGAACTCGTCGAGGGCCTGGGCGGCGGCCTCCATGACGGGCCAGTCGGAGTCCGACCCCATGACAATGCCTACGACAGGGCTCATTCGGTGATCGTTCCCTTGAGGTAGCCGGCAGCGTGACGGGCGCGCTCCAGCACGTCGTCCAGGTCGTCGCCGTAGGTGTTGACGTGGCCGACCTTGCGGCCGGGCTTCACGTCCTTGCCGTACATGTGGATCTTCAGCTGGGGGTCGCGGGCCATGCAGTGCAGGTACGCGGAGTACATGTCCGGGTAGTCGCCGCCGAGGACGTTGACCATGACCGTCCACTTCGCCCGCGGGCGCGGGTCGCCCAGCGGGAGGTCCAGGACCGCCCGGACATGGTTGGCGAACTGGCTCGTGATCGCGCCGTCCTGCGTCCAGTGGCCCGAGTTGTGGGGGCGCATCGCCAGCTCGTTGACGAGGATGCGGCCGTCGCGGGTCTGGAAGAGCTCGACCGCGAGGTGGCCGACCACGTCCAGTTCCTTGGCGATACGCAGGGCCAGCTCCTCGGCGCGCAGGGCGAGGGCCTCGTCCAGGCCGGGGGCCGGGGCTATGACGGTGTCGCAGACGCCGCCCACCTGCTGCGACTCGACCACCGGGTACGCGACCGCCTGGCCGTGCGGGGAGCGCACGACGTTGGCGGCGAGCTCGCGGACGTAGTCGACCTTCTCCTCCGCCAGGACGGGCACGCCCGCGCGGAAGGGGTCCTCGGCCTCCGCCACGCTGTCGACGACCCACACGCCCTTGCCGTCGTAGCCGCCCCGGACGGTCTTCAGGACCACCGGGAAGCCGTCGCCCTCGGCGGCGAACGCGGCGACGTCCGCCGGGTCGGTCACGATCCTGTGCCTCGGGCACGGGACGCCGATCGCGTCGAGCTCCGCGCGCATCACCCCCTTGTCCTGGGCGTGCACCAGCGCGTCGGGGCCCGGGCGGACGGGAATGCCGTCCGCCTCCAAAGCCCTGAGGTGCTCGGTGGGGACATGTTCGTGATCGAAAGTGATCACATCGCACCCGCGCGCGAACTCACGCAGCGTGTCGAGATCGCGGTAGTCGCCGACGACGACATCGCTCACGACCTGCGCCGCGGAATCCTGTGGGGTGTCACTGAGGAGCTTGAACCTGATGCCGAGCGGGATGCCTGCCTCGTGTGTCATACGAGCGAGCTGGCCCCCGCCGACCATGCCGACTACCGGGAACGTCACCACCCCAGGGTATCGGCCACGCCACCGCGGCCGAATCCCGCGCCTCTTACCCGCACCTTTCCGGCCTCATACCCGCTGTTTCCCGGCTTCTTCCCCGCTGGTCACCGGCTCGTGAGCCGTACCACAGGAAACCGACAAGAGTGGTGGTTAGCATGGCTGGGTTGACGAAACCGAACCCGGACGGGGGCCTGTACGACCATGGCGCATGGTTCCTCGGGGCTGAAGAGGCTCGTCCGTGAGCTCGCGAAGTTCGGAGCCGTGGGCGGTGCCGGGGTGCTGGTCAACCTCGGTGTGTTCAACCTCGTCCGGCATCTCACCGACCTCCAGGTGGTGCGGGCGAGCGTCATAGCGACCGTCGTGTCCATCGTCTTCAACTACGTCGGGTTCCGCTACTTCACCTACCGTGACCGCGACAAGAGCGGGCGTACGAAGGAACTGACGCTGTTCCTGCTGTTCAGCGCGGTGGGCCTGGTGATCGAGAACGGGTTGCTGTTCGCGGCGACGTACGGGTTCGGGTGGGACAGCCCGCTGCAGAACAACGTGTCCAAGTTCGTCGGGATCGGGATCGCGACGCTGTTCCGGTTCTGGTCCTACCGGACGTGGGTGTTCCGGACGCTGCCCGCGAAGGAGGCGGTGGCCAGCGCGGAGTCGTTCCTCGCGGTGGCGGAGCAGTCCAGGAAGCCGGCGCCGCAGCCGACGGCCACGCGGCCCTGAAGGGCCTCGTCCTCATCGAACTCCCCGGAGCGGGCCCCGACGGGCCGGGACGGCTCTACCTGACGGTCGGCTCCTCGTCCGGCGTCGTCCGTTTCTGGGGGGCCGTACGGGACAGGAACAGGCCGAAGACCGGGGGCTGGGCCTGCAGCATCTCCAGGCGGCCGCCGTCGGCCTCCGCGAGGTCGCGGGCGACGGCCAGGCCGATGCCCGTGGAGTTGCGGCCGCTGATCGTGCGCTCGAAGATGCGGGCGCCCAGGTCGGCGGGGACACCGGGGCCCTCGTCCGTCACCTCGACCACGGCCTGGTTGCCGGTGACGCGGGTGCGCAGGGCCACCGTGCCGCCGCCGTGCATGAGGGAGTTCTCGATCAGGGCGGCCAGCACCTGGGCGACCGCGCCGGGCGTGCCCACCGCCCGCAGATGGCGTTTGCCGGAGCTGACGATGGCCCGGCCCACCCCGCGGTAGGCGGGACGCCACTCGGCGAGCTGCTGCTGGATGACCTCGTCGAGGTCGAAGGTGACCGCCGAGCCGGTGCGCGGGTCCCGGGCGTTGGTCAGCAGGCGCTCCACGACGTCCGTCAGGCGCTCCACCTGCGTCAACGCGATCGTCGCCTCCTCCTTCACCGTGTCCGGGTCATCGGTGAGGGTGATCTCCTCCAAGCGCATGGAGAGGGCGGTCAGGGGGGTGCGCAGCTGGTGGGAGGCGTCCGCCGCCAGTCGGCGTTCGGCGGTGAGCATGCGGGCGATGCGTTCCGCGGAGGAGTCGAGGACGTCGGCGACCCGGTCGAGCTCGGGGACGCCGTACCGCTTGTGGCGGGGGCGGGGGTCGCCCGAGCCCAGGCGTTCGGCCGTCTCGGCGAGGTCGGTCAGCGGGGAGGCGAGGCGGTTGGCCTGGCGGATGGCCAGCAGCACCGCCGCGATCACCGCGAGCAGCGCCACCAGGGCGATGATCAGCAGGGTCCGGCCGACCTCCCGGGTGACCGTGGAGCGCGGCTCCTGGACCAGGACGGTCTCGCCCTCCTCGCCGTCGGCCGTCGACCTGATGACGTCACCCTGGGGCTTGTTGCCGACCTCGATGGCCGGCCGGCCGGGGATGCGGATCTCGGCGTAACGGTCCTGCGTGACCTGGTCGCGCAGTATCTCGGCGGTGATGTTCTCCGAGCCCACCAGCCGGCTGTCCACGATGCTGGCCAGCCGCAGCGCCTCGGAGTCCACCCGCTCCTGGGCGCTGTTGCTGATGGTGCGGGTCTCGACGATGACGAGGGACACCCCGAAGACGGCGATGACGACGAGCACGACGGCGAGGGTGGACTGGATCAGTCGACGGCGCATGTCCTCTGCAACCCGCTAGAACCCGCTGGAAGGGGTTGAAATGATGGAACCTGTTGGACCTGTTGGACCTGCTGGACCTGTTGGACGGAGCCGGCTCAACTCTTCTCGAAGCGGAAGCCCACTCCGCGCACCGTGGCGATGTAGCGGGGGTTCGCCGCGTCGTCGCCGAGCTTCTTGCGCAGCCAGGAGATGTGCATGTCCAGTGTCTTGGTCGACGACCACCACGTGGTGTCCCAGACCTCGCGCATCAGCTGGTCGCGGGTGACGACCCGGCCGGCGTCCCGGACGAGGACCCGAAGGAGGTCGAACTCCTTGGCGGTCAGCTGGAGTTCCTCGTCGCCCATCCAGGCGCGGTGCGACTCGACGTCGATGCGCACGCCGTGGGTGGCGGGCGGCTGCTGCGGTTCGGCGGCGCCGCGCCGCAGCAGGGCCCGGACGCGGGCGAGGAGCTCGGCCAGTCGAAAGGGCTTGGTGACGTAGTCGTCGGCGCCCGCGTCCAGACCGACGACGGTGTCCACCTCGTCGGCGCGCGCGGTCAGGATGAGGATCGGAATGGCGTGGCCCTCGGAGCGCAGCCGGCGGGCCACCTCCAGACCGTCCATGCCGGGCAGCCCGAGGTCCAGCACGACCAGGTCGACGCCGCCCTGCATTCCGGCGTCGAGCGCGGTGGGGCCGTCCTCACGCACCTCGACCTCGTACCCTTCCCGGCGCAGGGCGCGGGCCAGGGGCTCCGAGATGGACGCGTCGTCCTCGGCGAGCAGTACACGGGTCATGAGCTGATGGTAGTCCGCGCGGGGCAGGCGTCGAAGTGTGATCGCCCACGCTGTTTCTTACCTACGGACATGCCGGACAGGCGGGGTGCCGGGCGGCGGCCGCCGCACCGGTGATCTTGGTACGGACCTGCAGTCGAGGGATGGCATCGTGGTACAGACCTTCGAATCACCGTTCATGGTTGCTTGATCACCTGTGATCCGTGTCTCAAGTCCTTCCATATCTGGCGTTGTCCTGTCGTATGGTGAAAGAACGCCTGTAGTACGCAGGGACCTTTGGCGGTCGGCTTGACGCTGAGGGTCTCTTTTGTGTGCGGGCCGGTTCGCGCCGGCCTGGCGAATGACCTGTGGCCGGGCCCCCGACTCGAGGGGCGTGGACCCCGGTGGTCGCCGTCCGCCGCTCCGAGACCCGGAGCGGCATGCCCCCGGGCGTAGGGGTGGACGACGCGTCCGCCGGTGCCGGCCGCCCCCCACCGGGCGCGCACCGCCGACGTGCAGCGCGTCCCGAGCAGCAAGGAACGACATGGCGTCCAGCCTGACGAAGGACTCGGCCCGCCCGGGCACCCCCGGCTCCGGGAAAACCTTCTTCGGCCACCCCCGCGGACTGGCCACCCTCTTCATGACCGAGATGTGGGAGCGCTTCTCCTACTACGGCATGAGGGCCCTGCTCCCGCTGTACCTGGTCGCTCCCGGCGGCCTGCACCTCAGCGCGGCGACCGCGACCGCGATCTACTCGGTCTACCTGTCCCTCGTGTACCTGCTCGCCCTGCCCGGCGGCTGGTTCGCGGACCGCGTGCTCGGCCCCCGCAAGACGGTCGCCGTCGCCGGCGCGATCATCATGCTCGGCCACCTCACCCTCGCGCTGCCGAACGCCGGCACCTTCTACGCGGGCCTCGGTCTGGTCGCCATCGGTTCCGGCCTGCTCAAGGCCAACATCTCGACGATGGTCGGCCACCTCTACGACGGCCCCGACGACCCGCGCCGTGACGGTGGCTTCACGCTCTTCTACATCGGCATCAACATGGGCGCGTTCGCCGCACCGCTGGTGATCGGCACCATCGGTGAGAACGTCAACTGGCACCTGGGCTTCGCGCTCGCCGCGCTCGGCATGGCGCTGGGCCTCGCCCAGTTCCTGCTCGGCAGCCGCCACCTCAGCTCCCGCTCGGACGTGGTCCCCACCCCGCTGTCCGCGCAGGAGAAGGCGGCCACGCTGCGGAAGGCCGCGCTCTGGGCCGCCGTCGCGATCGTCTTCTACGCCGTCGTCGGCGTCTCGGGCGTCTACACGCTGAACTGGCTGCTGGTCCCGATCACCGTCGCCGGCCTGGTCATCCCGGTCGTCGTCATCGCCCGCATGAAGCGGGACAAGGAACTGGACCGCGCCGAGCAGTCCAAGCTGACCGCGTACATCTGGTTCTTCGTCGCCGCGGCCGTGTTCTGGATGATCTACGACCAGGGCGGCTCCACGGTGTCCCTGTTCGCCGATTCCTCGGCGGACAACACCGTCTTCGGCTGGGAGTTCCCGGTCTCCTGGTACCAGTCGGTCAACCCGGTCATGATCATGGCCCTGGCCCCGCTGTTCGCCTGGGCCTGGCTGGCGCTGGCCCGGCGCGGCAAGGAGCCGAGCACCGCGACGAAGTTCGCGATGGGTCTGGTGCTGATCGGTGCGTCCTTCTTCCTCTTCCTGGCCCCGCTGTCGATCGCCGAGGGCGGTCACAAGGCGGCCGCGCTGTGGCTGGCGGCGATCTACTTCGTCCAGACCGTCGGTGAGCTGACCGTCTCCCCGGTCGGCCTGTCGGTCACCACGAAGATGGCTCCCGCGAAGTACGCCTCGCAGATGATGGGCGTCTGGTTCCTGGCCGTCACCGCCGGTGACGCCACGACCGGCCTGCTGTCCATCGCAGGCGTCGACCTCAACAAGACGGGCATCGTGGCCCTGGAGGCCGTGCTCGCCGTCATCGCCGGTGCGGCGGTGTGGATGTACCGCCGGAAGGTGAGGTCGCTGATGGGCGACGTCCACTGACGTCCGGCCACCGGCCCGGCCGGAGGGCCACCGCATCACCCGATGCGGTGGCCCTCCGGGCATTTTGGGGACACCTTTGGCAGGAGTGTGGGCGGTGGACATCGGCAAGCCGTGAACGGCCCACGGCAACCGTCACGGACCTACCGCAGGCGCCGCCGTCCCGGCATGAACGTGAAGACCGCCCCGCCCAGCAGGATCGCAGTGCCCGCCACCAGGCCCAGGGCCTTCAGGGTGCCGTGGTCGCCGGCGCCCGTTTCCGCGAGGCCGCCGCTGGTCGACGTACTGCCGCCCGAGGACGAGCCGCTGCCGCCGGACGCGCCGCTCGCCTGTTCCTCGGTGTTCAGGGTGAGGGAGACGGCCGTGCTGTCCGGGGTGCACGTGGTGGTCGTGCCCATGGCCTCGATCACCAGGACGCCCGGGGAGAGCGTGGACTCGCCGGTCGCGCCGGGCTTGTAGGTGCCCTTGAGGTCCGGGATCTCGATCGGGGAGTTCTGCGGAATCGCCGAGGAGTTCAGCGGCCCCTCGACCTTCACCGTGCCCGAGTCCGAGCCGCCGAGCACGACCTGCATGGTCGGCTTCACCTTGCCGGCCGGGATGTCGATCGGGCTGTCCATCACCGACTTCTTGAACTGCACGGTGAGGTCGTAACTCCCGCCGTTCTTCTTGGCGTTGATCTGGATCGGCGAGGTCGCCTTCTTCTGCCCGATGGGCGAGGCGCAGCTGTAGGGGATGTCGACGACCTTGCCGGTGAAGTCGGTCTGCCCGTCACCGCCGGTCGCGGAAGCCGACGGAGAGGTGCTGGGGGTGGTGGACGCGCTCGACGACGGTGACTGGCTCTGGCTCTGCGAGGGGTCGGCAGACGTACTCGGCGAGGACGAGGACGAAGCCGAGCTCGAACTCCCCTCCCCCGCCGTCACCGTGATCGTCGCGGCCGGCTGGACGGTCTCCGTCGGCGCGCACTTGGTGTCCGTCCCCAACGCGTTGACGACGTACGCGTCCGGCGTCAGCGTCACCTGCCCCGCCGCCGTCAGTTTCAGCGTGCCCTTCATGGCGGACAGCTTCATCGGGCTGCCCTTGGGGATCGCCGGGTTCTCGCGCAACCCCTGCATCGCGATGTCCGCGGTCTGCGCGCCGGCCGCCTTGAGGGTGCCGGACGGCTGGACCGAGTTCGCGGGCAGGTCGATGATGTCGGGGTTCTTGGACGCGGCCTGGGTGAAGTTCCAGACGATGTCGACGGTGTCGCCGACCTTCGCCGTGGCCGGTGCGGTGATGTCGACCTTGGTGGTGCCGGTGACGTCGGGCAGTCCGATGCCGGACGGCGGAATGCACTTGGTGGCGTAGGACACCTCGGCGGCCTGCGCCTGCCCGGCGGTCACGCCCAGCAGGACGGCAGCCCCGGTGAGCATGACGGCGACGCCGGCCGCCGCCGCTCGCTTCCGCGCGGGCGCACGGTCTGGTGGTGGTACGGCTCTCTCGCTCAACTCGTTCCCTTCCCTCCGGGAATCGTGGGAGTCGTAGGACTCGTGGGAGTCGTGGGACTCGTGGGAGTCGTGGGACTCGTCCGTCGGTCTTCGTGCGGTGCGGAGAGCCGGCCCGCCGGGTCCGGACCGGAGTCCGGGGTGAACCACGGCAGGGTCGCGGTCGAGGGGGACGGCGCGGGTTCCGGGGCCGGGCCCGTCGTCCTGGTCGCATGCCATCGGATGCGCGACGGCCATCGGGTGCGTGCGGGGCGCCGGGCCGCGTGGCGCGGTCGTACCCGGTCCACCACCGCCATTCCGACGCGGAACACCGCCGCCGGCACCACCACGCAGAGCAGGATCCAGAACAGGGTCACGCCCCAGGGGCGGCCCACGCCCCACGGCTGCTCGGCGAGGACCTTCCCGCCGTACTTCAGGGAGACCGTGTAGTCGCCGTGGGCGCCGGCGGTGAGTTCGACGGGCAGTTCGACGCGGGCCTTCTCGCCGGGGTCGAGCGTGCCGCGCCACGCCCGCTCGTCCCACTGCGGGGCGAACACCCCGTGCGCGGTGCCGACCTGGAACACGGGGTTCTCGACGGGCGCGGTGCCGACGTTGCCGACGGTGAAGACCAGCGTGCGGGCGGGCGGCGCCCCGAACCAGGTCAGCAGGGAGCCGGAGCCGTCGAGCCGGGTGTCGGTGAGCACGGAGAGTCGTCCGCCGGTCGTCTCGGCGGGCAGTGGTCGGACCGGGTGCCCGGCCACCTGGAACACCGCGTCGGCCTGCGCCTTCGTGCCGGTCGCGGTGGCCACGTGCACCACGCAGGGGCAGGGCACCGGCGGCTCGGCCACCGGCAGGGTCCGGCTGAAGCGGCCGTCGGCGCCCGTGGTGACGGCGCGGCCGTCGGCGTTGGCGCAGGAGTTGGTGCCGCCGACCACGCCCCGGGCCGGTGTCGCCTGCCCGCACACCAGCAGCATCAGCAGCGTGCGCGATCGCCAGCCGCTGCCGCTGACGGTGATCGAACCGCCGGTCCCCGCCTGGGACTCGGAGAGGGTGACGGTCGGCCCGTCGGCCGCCACGGCGGTGCCGGCCAGGGGCAGCAGAAGCAGAAGCAGAAGCAGGGCCGACACCAGCGCCGTGATCCGCAGCTTGCCTCTCACCTCAGCACTCCCCCCGGACGGACTTCCGTCGTCGTACGAGCACGGCGGCCGCCGCGACCGACAGCGCGCCGGCCGCCGCGCCCGCCGCCGCGCCCCACGGCACGAACCGCGCGGACGCCCTCCCGGTGGCCCGCGCCGCGCCGGGCGCGGTGACCGTCAGGCGGACGGTGACGGCGTCCAGGGCCGGCCGGCCGGGCCACGGTTCGTCGAGGGCGAGGCGCCGGCCCGGGGGCAGCTGGACGGGCAGGGTGCGCGCGGGGCGGTCCAGGACGGCGCCGAGGACGCCGTCCGCGTGGACGGCGAGCCGTGGGACGAGGGCCGTGGTGCCCCGGTTGACCAGCTCGTACGTGATGCGGTCGCCGCGCACGGCCACATGCTCGACGGTCAGCGCGGCCAGTTCGGGTCCGCCGACCCGGATCAGCAGCCGGACGCCGGCCTCCCGGCCGGTGGAGTCCCGTACGACGATCTCGCCGACGCGGTCGCCGGGCCGCGCGTCCGCCGGGACCGTCACCGTGAACGGCACCTCGGCGCGGGTGCGGGCGGGGATGCCGGGGGCCGCGTCGGCGAAGGCGACCCGCAGACCGGCGCCGGTGGCGCGCAGCCGAACGGTGAGCGGCTCCGCGCCCCGGTTGGTCACGGAGACCGTTTCCTGAAGCACCGCCCCGGGCACACCCTCCGCGTAGAAGGACGGCCGTCCCCCGCCGGAGGGCGCGACCGACCAACTGCCCGGCGTGGCGGCCGGGGTGGCGGCGAGCAGCAGCGGCAGGGTCAGCAGCAGGGCTCGGGCGGCGGCGTACGGCATCGGCGGCTCCAGCACTCGTACGTGGGGGGTCAGCGGCGGGCGTGTGCCGTCCGGCCTCGCCGGGTCAGCCACAGGGCGCCCGCCGCGCCCGCGAGCAGCACCGTGCCGCCGAGGGTGCCGAGGGCGATCGCGGAGTCCTCGGGGCCGGTCTGCGGGAGCTGGCCGCCGCTGTCGCCGGAGTCGTCGGATCCGCCGTCGCTCGTCGCGCCGCCGCCCGGCGCCGTCACGTCGAGGGTGAGGGAGGGCCCGGGGCTGTTGCCGGGCGTGCACGTGGTGGTCGTGCCCATCGCCTTGATGGTGAGCACGCCGGCCGTGAAGGTGACCTTGCCGGTCTTCTTCGGGGTGTACGTGCCGCTCAGGTCGCTGATCTTGATGGGGGTGTTCTCGGGGATCGCGGCCTGGTTGGCGGATCCGGTGACGTACAGGGTGCCCCCGTCGACGCCGCCCAGCTTGATCGTGGCGCTCGGCTTCATCGAGCCCGCGCCGAGTTCGATGGGGCTCGAGGAGACGCCCTTCTGCCAGGACATGGTGATCTTGTAGCCGCTGCCGCTCTTGACACCCTTGATGTCGATGGGCGATACGGCGCTCTTCACGCCGATGGGCGTATCGCAGGTGTAGTTGACGTTCACGACCTCGGCCACGGCCACCGGGGCGGCCATCCACACCGCCGAGCCGGCCAGGGCCGCGGCAGTCGCGAGCGCGGCGGTTCGCTTCCGGTTCGACACGGTCCCGTCCCCTCACTCCCACCGCCCCGCCCTTACTGACGAGGCATCAGATTGAGCCGTCAAGGTACGCCCGGGGCGATGAGGAGGGAAGAGAAGGTGCGCGCCGGAGTTGTGGGGATCCGGCGCGCGGATTCAGTGGGTCTCGAGGACGTCCGGAGCCCCCCAGCGGCGCAGCACTTCGGGGACGACGACCGTCCCGTCGGGGCGCTGGTGCTGTTCCAGGAGGGCCGGGAGCAGGCGGCTGGTGGCCAGGCCCGAGGCGTTGAGGGTGTGCACGTACCTCGACTTCCCGCCGTCGGCCGGGCGGTACCTGATGCCGCCGCGCCGGGCCTGGTAGGCGCGGGCGTTCGACACCGAGCTGACCTCCGCGTAGGCCCCGAGGCTCGGCAGCCAGACCTCGACGTCGTACGTCTTCGCCTGGGCCGGGCTGGTGTCCCCGGCGGCGAGTTCGACGACACGGTGGTGGAGCCCGAGGCCGGCCACCAACTCCTCCGCGCGGGCGAGGAGTTCGAGCTGTGCGGCCTCCGAGTCCTCGGGCCGGACGTACTGCACCAGCTCGACCTTGTTGAACTGGTGGCCGCGCAGCGTCCCGCGCTCGGCCGTGCGGTAGCCGCCGGCCTCCTTGCGGTAACAGGGCGTGTAGGCGACGTACTTGAGCGGCAGATCGCGCTCGGCGAGGGTCTCGCCGCGGTGCAGCGAGACCAGGGCGGTCTCGGCGGTGGGCAGCAGGAAGCGCTCGGGACGGCCGTCCGCGCCGCGTTCGGTGACGTACACCTCGTCGGCGAACTTGGGGAACTGGCCCGCCGTGTACCCGGCTTCGTAGGTGAGCTGATGCGGCGGCAGCACGAACTCGTAACCGGCCCGGCGGTGCGTGTCGAGGAAGTGGTTGAGCAGCGCCCACTCCAGGGCGGCGCCCGCTCCCCGGTAGACCCAGTTGCCGCTCCCGGCGAGCCGCGCGCCCCGCTCGTAGTCCACGAGGCCCAGCTCCCGGGCGAGCCGGACATGGTCCCTGACCTCCGGGAAGGCCGCGAAGTCGGGCGGGGTGCCGACGGTCCGGACGACCTGGTTGCTCTCCTTGCCGCCGGCGGGGACGTCGTCGTCGGGGAGGTTGGGGAGGGCGTCGAGGAAGTCCTGGTGCCGGGCGGCGAGTCGGGCGAGGCCGGCTTCGGCGGCGGTGAGGCGGGCGGCGAGGTCCTGGGCCCGCGCCCGGAGGGCGGCCGTCCGTCCGGTGACCTGGTCGGCGGCCTGGTCGATGGCCTGTCCGGCGGCCTGGTCGGTGACCTGTCCGGCGGCCTGTCCGGCGGCCTGTCCGGCGGCCTGGTCGGTGACCTGGTCGGTGACCTGTCCGGCGGCCTGATCGGTGGTCTGTCCGGCGGCCTGGTCGATGGCCTGGTCGGTGACCTGTCCGGCGGCCTGTCCGGCGGCCTGTCCGGCGGCCTGGTCGGTGACCTGGTCGGTGACCTGTCCGGCGGCCTGGTCGGCGGCCTGGTCGGCGGCCTGGTCGGCGGCCTGGTCGGTGACCTGTCCGGTGGCCTGATCGGTGGTCTGTCCGGCGGCCTGGTCGGTGACCTGGTCGGCGGCCTGGTCGGTGACCTGTCCGGCGGCCTGATCGGTGGTCTGTCCGGCGGCCTGATCGGTGGTCTGTCCGGCGGCCTGATCGGTGGTCTGTCCGGCGGCCTGGTCGATGGCCTGGTCGGTTGTCCGTCCGGTGGCCTGGTCGGTGGCGCGGCGGGCGGCGATCGCCGCCGAGAGGCGCCTGCGTTCGCCGCGCAGCCGCTCCACCTCGGTGCGGGTCTCGCGGAAGTCGGCGTCCAGGGCGAGGAAGGCGGGGAGGTCGGCGTCCGCGCCCCGCTTGCGCAGGGCCTCGCGGACGTGGTCGGGGTGCTGTCTGATGAGGGTGACGTCGAGCATGGTGCGCGCTCCGTCCGGTTCTGCCGGAGCGGCACGCACCGCCCCGGGGTGGGTCCCTCGGGGCGTGGGCGAGAGGGTGCTCGCGGTGCCACCACGCCTTCACCGCCGCCGGCCCAGCCGTACGACGGTCTCGTTCTGGCCCGGTGACGGGGGCCGGCCGGCGGGGCATTGCCTCCCCGCACTCGGGAGGGGATTCACCCTGGGGCACGAGGCCGCCTTCACACCTGGTGGCGGCTCTCTCGGCTCGCGGAACCCGGGCTACTCGTCTCCGTCATCGCGTTGCGCACGAGCGTAGGGAGCCGGGCCCGGCCGGCAAAACGAATTACGCCGGGGCGCCCAGTTCCGCCCAGACCGTCTTGCCCGCGACACCCGGGGCCCGCACGACGCCCCAGTCCAGGCAGAGGCGCTGGACGATGAACATGCCGTGTCCGCCGGGGCGGCCCGCGCGGTGCGGGGTACGCGGGGCCGGCTGGCCCGTGCCGCGGTCGGAGACCTCGACGCGGATCACCTTGTTGTCGCAGCCGAGGACCATCCGGTCCGGTCCCTCGGCGTGCAGACACGCATTGGTGACCAGCTCGGAGACGACGAGCAGCACGTCCTCCGCGGCGGCCCGCCGGTCGGCGGAGGCGGCCGGCAGCCAGCCCCACGCGTACAGCGCCTGACGGGCGAAGTCACGGGCGAGCGGGACGACCCCGCTGGCGCCGTCGAAGCTCAGCCGGCGTACCTGACGGCCGCCCGGCACTCCGGACGAACCGGACGCCTCGGCCGCCGCTCCCCCTTCGGACGACCCGGAAGCGCCGCTTGGCTCCGGGCCGTGGTCGCCCGGCGAGCATGGCCGGGTGGTGCTCATCAGCGCTTCACCTCACCGATTCCCCGATTAACCGGTTCACAATTCAAGAGTGGGATCTCTACAAAGTCTGTACGTAGGTAGTACGTAGGCCGACGGCGTTCTCGTCGACCTTGCCGCCGACATGTTCAGGGCCCAGGGTGTCTCCTGCCCGGGGGGACCGGGGGAACACCCCCTGTTCCCGCCCGATCACACCTGTTCCCCGGCGGACGGCGAAGTTCAGCCGTCGTCGGCCAGGGCCGCCTCGACCGTGGCGTGCACGGTGAACACCGCGTCCGCGCCGGTGATCTCGAAGACCCGCGCCACCACGGGCAGCATCCCCGCCAGATGGACTCCGCCACCGGCCGCCTCCGCCTTCAAACGGGCTCCGAGCAGCACGTTCAGCCCGGTGGAGTCACAGAACTCCAGGCGGGTGCAGTCCACCACCAGGCGGCTGCGCCCCCTGGCGAGGCAGTCCTCGAGTGGCTCACGCAACAAATCGGCGGTGTGGTGATCCAACTCACCCGCCGGGGTCACAACGGCGCTGGAACCCTCTTCCCGCACCTCGACCAGAAGCCGGCCAGACTGTGCGCTACCGACCGTCCCGCGGTCCATGCCGTCTCTTCTCCTGGGGTCGTGAACTGCTTGCTGACGCCCTCGAACCCTACGCCTTCCACCCTCACCTCAACACCTGAACAATCACCCACAAACGGACATAACTCAACAAAAGACACTTGCGGTTGGTCGAGTAAAGCGGGTAGGGCTAGTAGGAACACGTAACCGACACGGCCGGCTTTGGAGGCGCCGCACACCGTAGTGCGCTCACTGGCTTCGGCAGCCATACGCCGAGAACGATGGAGGACACCATGTCACCCCGGCTCGACGCACCGCCTACCCGCGGAGCGACGTCGACACCCCCTCCGGAACAAGAACATCTGGAACCCATCGCCCAGGACACGGCGCTGGACGTCGACCCCACCGACGCCCTCGCCGGACTTCCGGAGATCCCCCCGTACGACGAGGTGGGCCCCGTCGACGCACGGGCCCTGTCCAAGACCCTGTTCGCGCGGCTCGAATCCCTCGAGGAGGGCACGCACGAATACTCGTACGTCCGCAACACCCTCGTCGAACTGAACCTCGCGCTGGTCAAGTTCGCCGCCTCCCGCTTCCGCTCGCGCAGTGAGCCGATGGAGGACATCATCCAGGTCGGCACCATCGGCCTGATCAAGGCGATCGACCGCTTCGAGCTCTCGCGGGGCGTCGAGTTCCCGACTTTCGCGATGCCAACCATCATCGGCGAGATCAAGCGCTTCTTCCGCGACACCTCGTGGTCGGTGCGCGTCCCGCGCCGGCTCCAGGAGCTCCGGCTCGACCTGGCCAAGGCGGGCGACGAACTGGCCCAGAAGCTCGACCGGGCGCCCACCGTGGGGGAGCTGGCCGAGCGGCTCGGCATCTCCAACGACGAGGTCGTCGAGGGCATGGCCGCGTCGAACGCGTACACCGCCTCGTCGCTGGACGCGCAGCCGGAGGAGGACGACGCGGAAGGCGCCCTCGCCGACCGCATCGGCTACGAGGACCACGGACTCGAAGGCATCGAGTACGTCGAGTCGTTGAAGCCGCTGATCGCCGAACTCCCGCCCCGCGACCGGCAGATCCTCTCCCTCCGATTCGTCGCCGGCCTGACCCAGTCGGAGATCGGCGAAGAGCTCGGCATCTCGCAGATGCACGTGTCGCGACTGCTGTCGCGCACCCTGGTGCGGCTGCGCAAGGGGCTGACGGTCGAGGAGTAGGCCCGCGGGCCGCGGACCGAAGGCAGCACCACTTTTTACCGGTGTCCACTGGACACCGGTGCCGTCCGCGTCCAGGCGATCAGTTGCCGAACGATCGCCCGGGCGCGGACGTCGGCATGCGGGCGGGGGCGACGGACGGGGACGACGGCCCGGCCCCCGGACCGCCTCTTCGGTTACCCCCGGAAACCTCCCCACGCGACACCTCCCGCCACTAAGGTCGCCTCCACCCCAGACTGACCAGCACGTCAGCAACGGAAGCAGCCGGAGTGTTCGGCGTGGAGGCGAGGAGGCGACCCCGCATGGCCCGTGCCGACGGAAACGGCCTGAGCACAGGTGACTCCGGCGGTTCCGACGCACACCTCACGGACCTGCTGCGCGCGGCCCCCGCCACCGCCTACCCGGCGCTGCGCGAGCTGCGCGCCCGCCACCAGCCGTCCGTTCTGACCTACGCCCGCCTGTGCACGACGAGCGAAGCGGCGGCGCGGCGGCTCGCGGCAGAGGCGTTCGCGCTTGCCGCGCGGGAGACGGCGCGCGGCAACGATCCCGGCGGCCCGTGGCGACACCGGCTCCTGCTGCTCGCAGGGCAGGCAGCGGCCGACTGGGCTCGGGACGACCGGGCCGGCGGCCTGGACACGGGCCTGCTCCTCGTCCTCAACACCGCGACGGCCTCGGGCGGCCCGGTCCCACCCCTGCTCGCCGCGTTCCAGTCCCTCCCGCCCCGCGCGCAGGGCCTGCTCTGGTACGGCGTGGCGGAGCGCGAGGCGACCGACCGGACGGCCCTGCTGCTCGGCCTGACGGCGCAGGACGTTACGTACGGGATCGCCCCCGCCCTGCTCTCCCTCGCCCAGACCTCCCTGCGGCTTCGCCTCGCCGCCTCGGACGATCCGCGGTGCGGCGACTTCCGCCGGCTGATCGAGGAGTCCGTACGTCCGCAGGGCGCGCGCCACAGCCCCGACCTGGAGGCCCACCGGGCGCACTGCCGGCACTGCGCGACCGCGTACGAGGAGCAGCGCGCGCTGCGTGACGATCCTCGCGGAGCGCTGGCGGAGGGTCTGCTGCCATGGGGCGGGTCGGCGTACGTGCGGGACGACCGCCAGCCGTCCGAGGGCCGGCGCCCGACGGCCGCGAGCCGACCGTCGCGGCGGGTGGCGCTGGCCTCGGCGGCCTTGGGGGTGGCGGTGGTGCCACTGGCGGTGGCCCTGCTGGTGACCTCGGGCGACTCGGGGGATTCGCAGGACTCGGCGAGCGCGGTCGTCACCGGCCCGTCGACGGTTCCCCCGGTCACGGTGACAGCGACGGCGACGATCTCCGCGCCACCCGCCTCTCCCTCTGCCTCCCGCTCGCCCTCCCGGACGCCGAGCCCGTCCCCCTCCCGCACGAGCGCCCCGCCGAAGCCGAGGCCCACGCCTTCACCGACGCGCGCACCCGGCGGGACGTACGCCCAGGTCGTGAACGTGGCCAACGGGCTCTGCCTGGAGGTGGCGGGCGACTTCACCAACGGCACGGACGTGGTGACGGTCCCGTGTTCCGCCTCGCCCAGCCAGCGGTGGCGGGCGGACGCGGGGCGCGGGGTGCTCCAGTCGTACGCCGACCAGGACTTCTGTCTGGACAGCAGGGGGTCCGTGGACAAAGGCGTGGGGGTGTGGGAGTGCGCCTCGGTGGAAGGCGATCACGGGGTGAACCTGCGGTTCACCGTGGACGGCGACGGGACGATACGCCCGGGGATCGCCATGGAAACGGCGCTGACGGCGGACGTGAGCGGCGGTGTGTCACTCAACCCGCTCGACGAGGAGGGGGACCAGCTGTGGCGAGCGGGCGCGGGGTGAGTGTCGTGCGCCTACGCCGCCTTCAGTTCACACCATACGAGCTTGCCCCGATGCCCCATCCGTGACAGCGGCTGCCAGTGCCAGAGATCCGAGCAGGCCCGCATCAACGCCATCCCCCGGCCGCTCTCGGCATCGCCGAGCTCCTCCAACCGACAGGGTGGCTCGGGCGGTTCGGGGTCCGCGTCCCACGCGCCGATCTGCAGGACACCGTCCCGGAAGCGCAGACGCAGACAGGCGGGGCCCTTGGTGTGCCGTACGGCGTTGGAGACCAGCTCCGAGGCGAGCAGCTCCGCCGTGTCCACGAGGTGGATGAGGCCGTGCAGGGTGAGGATCAGGCGGAGGGCGCGGCGGCACACGGTGACGGCGCGGGGGTCTTGCGGGATGTAGAGGGAGTACTCCCAGGGATCGGACATGCGTCAACTCCGGGTGGGGGATGGGTGATCGAGCGCACGGTGGCATTGCCGCAGCCGTCACGGCAGGACGCGGCGGTGCGCTTCCGTAGCGTTGATGTCGCGTCACTGACAGTAGACCTAACTTTTTAAGTTTCACAAGCGGAGCGCGTAATCTGACCCCGAACGAGTCGCGCTCCCAGGCGCGTTGAGAGGGGCACGCGATGGCATTGCGGCAGGACCCAACGGCACGTCAGATGCGCCTGGCGACCGAATTGCGCAGGCTCCGGGAGACAGCGGGACTGGCCTCTCGGGAAGCGGCGGCACTTCTCGGGGTCAGCGGCTCACAGATGAGCCAGATCGAAGCCGGCCTCACGGGCGTGAGCGAGAAACGGCTGCGCCGCATGGCAGCCCAGTACGTGTGTACCGACGAGGCACTCATCGACGGACTCGTCGCCTGGGCGACAGACCGGACACGCGGCTGGTGGGAGGCATATCGAGGACTGCTACCCACGCCGTTCCTCGACCTCGCGGAACTGGAGCACCATGCCACTTTCCTGCGCGAGGTCCAGTTCCTGTTCGTTCCCGGCCCGCTCCAGACAGCGGACTACGCTCGCGCGGTCTTCGCCTATCGGATTCCGGAACTTCCTGCCGACGAACTGGAGTTGCGTGTCCAGCACCGCACGCGACGCAAGGTGATGCTCGAAGGCCCTGCTCCGGTCTCCTACGAGGCGGTCATTCACGAGGCAGCACTGCGCATCATGGTCGGCGACCGCTCCGCCTCACGGGCCCAACTCGGGCACCTCCTCGAACTCTCCGAAGCAGCGCACGTCACCCTGCGCGTCATCCCGCTCGAGTTGCAGGGATTCGCCGGTGCCGCGAGTGCCATGACATATGCGGGAGGTCCCGTGCCAAAGCTGGACACCGTCGTACGCGATGGCCCCCAAGGCGCAGCCTTCATCGACTCCGAAGCCCAACTCGGGGCCTTTCGAACGCTCTTCCGTAAAGTGGAGGCCGTGTCGCTTGAGGCCGAGCGGTCCCGCGACTTCATCCACCAGCTGGCCAAGGAGCTGTGAGGCGTCCCATGACCACCCCCGACAACTGGCAGAAGTCGTCCTACTCAGGCCCCGGCGACGGCGACTCCTGCGTAGAACTCGCCTCCACCCCCACCACCCTCCACCTCCGCGAATCCGACGACCCCGCCACCGTCCTCACCATCACCCCCGCCCCCCTCACCCACCTCCTGGCAGCCATACGCACCGACACGCTCTGACGAGGGGGAGCCGGTTCCGTCCCCCAGCATCAGAGGCATCCGGTTCCTTGCTGCCGGCAGTTCCGTCTTCTGGGCCGCAGTCGTACCCAGGGCCAGTTCGCGGTTGCCCGCGGTCAGCGACCGGATCGTGTTGCCGAACTGGTCGTACTCGGTGACCGTGACATGGTGGCCGGGCGTGGCCTCATCGAGATCGGCTGTCCGCAGCAGGACCGGAAGTCGGTCTGACTGCCGGTTTCGGGTCCGCCTCCGCGTGCAGCACGGCCTTCTCCAGGGAGCCACGTCGTCCTCATCGTGGAAACCCATTGGCCGGAATCCTCCGGGTGACTACTCTGACCCAGCCCTCTGACCAGCAGAGCCGCTGGGCCAGCCCCTTCCTCTGCTCATGAGGAGACCCATGCCCACCTCTCCCGACTCCCCCGCCGGTCCCTCCCGTCCCGGGCGGCTCGCCGATGTTCCGGTGCTGCTCGTCGCCGTCGTGTGGGGGTCCAGTTACCTCGCGGCCAAGGGCGTCACCACCGCCCACACCGTGCTGGCCGTGCTCGTGCTGCGGTTCGCCGTGGTGCTGCCGGTGCTGGTGGCCGTCGGGTGGCGGCGGCTGCGCGCGCTGAGCGGCACGCAACTGCGGGGGGCCGGGCTGTTGGGGCTGATCCTCGCCGGGATCTTCCTGTTGGAGACGTACGGCGTCGTGCACACCTCCGCCACGAACGCCGGGCTGATCATCAGCCTGACCATGGTCTTCACGCCCCTCGCGGAGAGCCGGGTGCGCGGCGTGCGGCTGCCGGGGGCGTTCCTGGCGGCGGCCGGACTGTCGGTGGTGGGCGTGGCGCTGCTGACGCAGGGGGCCGGATTCACCGCTCCGTCCGGGGGCGATCTGCTGATGCTGGGGGCCGCCGTCGCCCGGACCGTGCACGTGCTGGCCATGGCGCGGATGGAGTCGGTGCGTGGCGCGGACGCGTTGTCGCTCACGACCGTTCAACTGGGCGGTGCGGTCGCCGTGTTCGCCGTACTGGTGGCCGTGCCGGGGGCGGGGGCCTCGCCCTGGACTGCCGCGGCGGAGTTCGACGGCGGCGACTGGCTCGGCCTGGTCTACCTCTCCGCGTTCTGCACCCTCTTCGCGTTCTTCGTGCAGATGTGGGCCGTCCGCCGTACGTCGCCGTCGCGGGTCAGCCTGCTGCTGGGGACCGAGCCGGTGTGGGCGGCGGCGGTGGGCATCGCGCTCGCCGGGGACCGGCCGGGGTGGGTCGGGTTCGTGGGCGCGGTGCTGGTGCTCGTCGGCACCGGGTGGGGGCGTTCGGCGGCGGACCGGGGGCGTTCGGCGGCGGACCGGGGGCGGACAGCCGCCGAGTTGCCCGCCGAGATCCCCGCCGACCCGGGCTCTCAGGCCACCCGTACGCCCCTGCGCCAGACCCCCGACACCAGCGGTACGCCCGGCCGGTAGGCCAGGTGGACGTGGCTCGGGGCGTCCAGGAGGGTCAGGTCGGCGTACGCGCCGGGGGTCACGCGGCCCACGTCCGTGCGGCGCAGGGCCGCCGCGCCGCCCGCCGTGGCCGACCAGACCGCCTCGTCCGGCGTCATCCGCATGTCCCGCACCGCGAGTGCGATGCAGAACGGGACGGATGACGTGAAGGACGAGCCCGGGTTGCAGTCCGTGGAGAGGGCCACCGTGACGCCGGCGTCCATCAGGCGGCGGGCGTTCGGCCACTCCGCCCGCGTGGAGAACTCGGCGCCGGGGAGGAGGGTGGCGACCGTGTTTCCGTTCGCGAGGGCGTCCACGTCCGCGTCCGTGAGGTGGGTGCAGTGGTCGGCGCTGGCCGCGTCCAGCTCGACCGCCAGTTGCACGCCGGGACCGTAGGAGAGCTGGTTGGCGTGGATGCGGGGGTGCAGGCCCTTGGCCTTGCCGGCGGTGAGGATCGCGCGGGCCTGGTCGCCGTCGAAGGCGCCCTTCTCGCAGAAGACGTCGATCCAGCGGGCGTGCGGGGCGCAGGCGTCGAGCATCTCGCCGGTGACCAGGGCGACGTAGGCGGCCGGGTCGTCGGCGTAGTCGGGGGAGACGATGTGGGCACCGAGGTAGGTGACCTCGTCGGTGTGGGCGGCGGCGAGGCGCAGGGCGCGGGCCTCGTCGGCGACCGTCAGGCCGTAGCCGGACTTGGTCTCGAAGGTGGTGGTGCCCTGGCGGAGGGCCTCACCGAGGAAACGCGTGAGGTTCGCCTCGAGTTCCTGGTCGGTGGCCGCCCGGGTGGCCGCGACCGTCGTACGGATACCGCCCGCCGTGTAACCGCGGCCCGACATCCGGGCGTTGAACTCCTCCGTGCGGTCGCCCGCGAAGACCAGGTGGGAGTGGGAGTCGACGAAGCCCGGCAGGACCGCCCGGCCACCGGCGTCGACCCGATTGTCAGTGGCGGGTGCTTTGCTTGATTCACCGGTCCACACGACGCGGTCGCCGTCGATGACGACGGCCGCGTCCCGGACCAGACCGAGAGGGGATGTGTCACCGAGGGAGGGGTCGTTGGTGACCAGCGTGGCGATGTTGGTGATGACGGTGCTCGTGCCGGTCGTGCCGGTGCTGCTGCTCATCGTCGTGTCCTCGTGGCTGACGGGGCTGGGAGCGGAGGCGGCGCCGCCGCCGGCCGCCGGTGTCATGCGTGCAGGGCCGCCACGGCCCGCGCGAGGGCCTGCGGCACATCGGGGACAAGCGTGTGCGCCCCGTCACGTACGACGTGCCGTCCGGCGACGACCGTATGCCGTACGTCCGCCGCGGTCGCCGCGAATACGGCCGTCTCGGCACCGAGCCGGGGTACCGGGCCCGCTGTCCTGACCGAGTCGAGCGCGATCGTCGTGAAGTCGGCCGGCGCGCCGGTCTCCAGGGTGCCCGCGTCCGGGTTGCCGAGGGCGGCGTGGCCATCGGCGGAGGCGGCGCGCAGCAGGGCCGCCGCCGTCCAGTGACCCCTGGTGCGGGTGCGCAGCCGCTCGTTCAGCTCCATCGCGCGTGCCTCTTCGAGCAGGTCGATGACGGCATGGCTGTCGGAGCCCAGGGAGAGCGGTGATCCCGCGGCCTGGAGGGCGACGGCGGGGCCGATGCCGTCGGCGAGGTCGCGTTCGGTCGTCGGGCACATGCAGGTGCCGGTGCGGGAGCGGCCGAGGAGGGCGATGTCCTCGTCGGTGAGGTGGGTGTTGTGGACGCCGGTGGTGCGCGGACCGAGGACGCCGTGCTCGGAGAGGAGCTGGGTGGGCGTGCGGCCGTGGGCCTCGCGGCAGGCGTCGTTCTCGGCGGTCTGCTCGGACAGGTGCACGTGCAGCGGTGCCCGGCGCTCCTCGGCCCAGCGCGCCACGGCTCCCAACTGATCGGCGGGCACGGCCCGTACGGAGTGGATCGCCGCCCCGATCCTCGCGTGATCCCGTTCCTTGAGAAGTGAACAGCGTTCGGCCCAGGCTTCCGCGTCGCCGTCGGAGAAGCGGAGCTGGTGGGCGTTCGGGGGCTGTCCGAAGCCGGAGGAGAGATAGGCGGTGTCGAGGAGGGTGATGCGGATGCCGGCTTCGGCGGCGGCCTCGATCAGGGCCTCGCCCATGGCGTTGGGGTCGGCGTAGGGGGTGCCGCCGGGGGCGTGGTGCAGGTAGTGGAACTCGCCGACGGCCGTGATGCCGGCCAGCGCCATCTCGGCGTAAACGGCGCGGGCCAGCTGGTGGTAGGTCTCCGGGGTCAGCCGGTCGGCGACCGCGTACATGACCTCGCGCCAGGTCCAGAAGGTGCCGGAGCCGACCTGGACGGTGCCGCGCAGGGCGCGGTGGAAGGCATGGCTGTGGGCGTTCGCGAGCCCCGGGAGGGTCAGTCCTCGCAGGATCTCGGCGCCGGGCGGCGGGGAGTCGGCGCCCCTGCGGACGGCGGTGATGCGGCCGTCCGCCACCTCCAGGGCGACGCCCGGCTCGACGTTCGTGTCGAGCCAGGCGTGCTCCAGCCAGTACGTCCGTGTCCGCTGCGTGGGGGTCACCGGCAGGCCAGTCCTTCCAGTACGTCGGCGAGGGCGTGCACTCCCGCCACGCAGTCGTCCTCGGCGGCGAACTCGGCCGGGGAGTGCGAGACGCCCGTGGGGTTGCGCACGAACAGCATGGCGGTCGGGACGGTCCCGGAGAGGATTCCGGCGTCGTGTCCGGCACCGGTGCCAAGGACGGGGACCTTGAGGTCGGTGTCCTGGTCCTTGCCGAGGATGCGGGCGAGTTCGTCGCGCAGGGCGTGGTCGAACTCGACGACGGGCGTGAACGACTCACGGACGATGTCGAGGTCGACGCCGTGGGCGACGGCGTACTCACGGGCGGCCTGCTCGATGCCCGTGACCACCGTGTCCAGGGTGGCCTGGTCGGCGGCGCGGGAGTCGAGCCAGCCGCGCACCAGGGAGGGGATGGCGTTGACGCCGTTGGGCTCGACGGAGATCTTGCCGAAGGTGGCGACGGCGCCCGCCAGCTGGGCCTCGCGGCGGGCGGAAAGCACGGTCTCCGCGTACGACAGCATCGGGTCGCGGCGGTCCACGAGGCGGGTGGTGCCGGCGTGGTTGGCCTCGCCCCGGAAGTCGAACCGCCAGCGCCCGTGCGGCCAGATGGCGCTGGCGATGCCGACCTGGTCGCCGCTCAGGTCGAGGGCGCGGCCCTGCTCGACGTGCAGTTCGACGAAGGCGCCGATGCGGGCGAGCCGCTCCGGGTCCGGGCCGATGGCGTCGGGGTCGTACCCGGCGGCCTCCATGGCCCGCGGGAGGCTGACCCCGTCGCCGTCGGTGAGCCGGTGTGCCTGCTCGACGGTGAGCTGCCCGGCGGCGAGCCGCGACCCGACACAGGCGAGGCCGAAGCGGGCGCCCTCCTCGTCGCCGAAGTTGACCAGGGCGAGGGGCTTGGTGAACGTGACGCCCCGCGCACGGAGTTCATCGAGCGCGGCGAAGGAGGACACGACCCCGAGGGGCCCGTCGAAGGCGCCGCCGTCCGGCACGGAGTCGAGATGCGACCCGGTGACGACGGCGCCCCCGCCCGCCGGATCCCCGAGCCACGCCCACTGGTTCCCGTTCCGGTCGACCTCGTACGCCAGCCCCCGCCCCTCGGCCTGTTCCCTGAACCAGGCCCGGCACTCGGCATCGGCAGGCGTCCAGGCGTATCGCCGGTAGCCACCGGAGTCGGCGTACCGCCCGAGGGGGTGCAACTCACGCCACATCTCCTGGAAGGACGGGCTGCTGAAGACAGCGCGCGAACCGCCACCCGCCACAGGCTGGGCCCGACCGGCACCCGCAGGCTGAGCAGGCTCGACCCGACCGACACCCACAGGCTGAGCGGGCTCGGCTACCTCAGCCCGTCCAGGCCGCGCATCGCTGCCCGTTGGAGGCTGCGTCTCGCCGGCAGCCGCAGCAGCCGCAGCCGCTCCCGGCTGTGGGCAGTCGTTGCGCGGGGCGACGGGGGTCCCCCCGCTCGAACGAAGTTGAGAGTGGGGGAGGGTGGGCACAGCCGGGCCCGCAGTCGGCGACGAGACCTCGGCCCCCACCGACGAGTTGCCGTGCCCGCCCTGAACCTTGCTCACGTGTCGTCACCCTCGCGCATGGGCACCCGTACGCCCCGCTCGTCGGCGACCGACTCGGCGATGTCGTACCCCGCGTCCACGTGCCGGATGACGCCCATGCCGGGGTCATTGGTCAGCACGCGGCGGATCTTCTCTCCGGCGAGCTTGGTGCCGTCCGCCACGGACACCTGGCCGGCGTGGATGGAGCGGCCCATGCCGACGCCGCCGCCGTGGTGGAGGGAGACCCAGGAGGCGCCGGAGGCCACGTTGACCATGGCGTTCAGCAGCGGCCAGTCGGCGATCGCGTCGGAGCCGTCGAGCATGGCCTCGGTCTCGCGGTACGGGGAGGCGACGGAACCGCAGTCGAGGTGGTCGCGCCCGATGGCCAGCGGCGCCGCCAGCTCACCCGACGCCACCATGTCGTTGAACCGCTCGCCGGCCTTGTCGCGCTCGCCGTAGCCGAGCCAGCAGATCCGGGCGGGCAGACCCTGGAAGTGGACGCGCTCACCGGCCAGCTTGATCCAGCGGGCCAGGGACTCGTTCTCCGGGAAGAGGTCGAGGATCGCCTTGTCGGTCTTGGCGATGTCGGCCGGGTCACCGGAGAGCGCCGCCCAGCGGAAGGGGCCCTTGCCCTCGCAGAACAGCGGGCGGATGTAGGCGGGCACGAAGCCCGGGAAGGCGAACGCGCGCTCGTACCCGGCGAGTTGGGCCTCGCCGCGGATGGAGTTGCCGTAGTCGAAGACCTCGGCGCCGGCGTCCAGGAAGCCGACCATCGCCTCGACGTGCCTGGCCATCGACTCGCGGGCCCGGGTGGTGAAGCCGGCCGGGTCCTTCGCGGCGGCGTCGGCCATGTCTTCGAAGGCGATGCCGGTCGGCAGGTAGGCCAGCGGGTCGTGGGCGGAGGTCTGGTCGGTGACGATGTCGATGGGGGCGCCCATCGCGAGCAGCTGTGGGACGAGTTCGGCGGCGTTGCCGAGGACGCCGATGGAGAGCGGGCGACGCGCGTCGCGGGCCTCCACCGCCAGCTGGAGGGCGTGGTCCAGGCTGTCGGCCCGCACATCGAGGTAGCGGTGCTCGATGCGGCGTTCGATGGCCCGCGGGTCGCAGTCGACGCAGATCGCCACGCCGTCGTTCATCGTCACGGCGAGCGGCTGGGCGCCGCCCATGCCGCCGAGGCCGGCCGTCAGCGTGATGGTCCCGGCGAGGGTGCCGTCGAACTTCTTCGCGGCGACGGCGGCGAAGGTCTCGTAGGTGCCCTGGAGGATGCCCTGGGTGCCGATGTAGATCCAGGAGCCGGCGGTCATCTGGCCGTACATCGTCAGGCCCAGCTGTTCCAGCCTGCGGAACTCCTCCCAGTTGGCCCAGTCGCCCACAAGGTTGGAGTTGGCGATGAGGACGCGCGGGGCCCACTCGTGGGTCTGCATGACGCCGACCGGCCGGCCGGACTGGACGAGCATGGTCTCGTCCTGCTTCAGGGTCCGCAGCGTGCGCACCATCGCGTCGAACGAGCGCCAGTCACGCGCCGCCTTGCCCGTGCCGCCGTAGACGACGAGCTTGTCGGGGTGCTCGGCCACCTCGGGGTCGAGGTTGTTCTGCAGCATCCGCAGGGCGGCCTCCTGCTGCCATCCCAGGGCGCTCAGTTCCGTACCGCGCGGCGCTCGTACGGGGCGGGGTCCTGACATGGTCGGCCTCCTTGCGGATGGGTGATCCCGGCGGGCTGTTGCTGTTGTTATTCACATCCTGGCTCGATGAATAGAGCTAGTCAATAGGCGAGGTCGGCATGTCAGCCGGCGCATCCACGCAGAGGCGGGAGGGGAGCCGAAGACAGCAGAGGGCGCATGCCGCCGCACTCACCACCCCGGCGGACGCGCGCGCCGTTGACGCGCGCCGGTGGGCACGGTGTTGAACGGGCACATGGGGTGTCGACACAGCCCGGCATACGGCCGAAAACGGGGTCAGCCGACCAACCCTAGTAACCCGGCCGCATGTTCCGCTGGAAAATGCCAGAAGACTCACCCGTCGCGCATACGTTGCGTAGCTTCTTCCTCACTCAGCCGAACCGCAGGCAGGAGGGGAGCCAACGGTGCCCGGAATCGACGAGTGTCTACTGGAGGCCATGCGGCTGCCCGGTGCCCGGGGCGCAGCGCTGGTCGACTGGACGAGCGGGCTGGCCCTGGGCTCGGTCGGGGAGTTCCCCGGCGGCGACCACGAGGCGGCGGCCGCCGAGGCCGCGGAGGTCGCCCGTCTCACTGCGGAGCAGCGGGCCTTCGCACCCGACGGCTACGCCGCCCACCCCGGCGACGGGGCCGGTGAGGGCACCGGACAGGAGACCGGGGCCGGAACCGCGACCGCACCCGGGGCCGGAACCGCCGATCCCCCGGTCGAGGACCTGATCATCAGCAACCGGGACAGCTACCACGTGCTCCGCTTCGTGCCGACGTCCTTCGACAGCAGCGTGTTCCTGCACGTGTGGCTGGCCCGGCCGGACGGCAATCTCGCGCTGGCCCGGATCCGGCTGGGCGAGATGGCCGGACGGCTGGTGCTGGGATGACCGCGGTGAGAACGACCCCGCAGGGCACCACCCCGCCGCCCCGGCTGCCCGTGCGGGAGAAGTCGGCGGCCCGGGAGCGCGGCGGTGGCCTGTCGCCGATGCTGACCCGGCTGGCGGCCGAGCGGGCGACCGGCGTCCTGGAGCGCGAGCGCGGCTCGCTCTACCTCGCCGAGGGCCGCGTGGTGCACGCCGAGAGCCCCCTCGCCCCCGGCCTCGACGTGCTCCTCCTGGCCCACGGCACCCTCGCGCCGGCCGTCTGGCAGGACGCCGTGGACCGGGCCGACGAGGAGTACGGCGCCGCCCGTCTGCTGCTCGACGCCGGCCGCGTCCCGCGCGGGGCGCTGGAACTGTGCCACCTGGAGACGGTGTTCGACGCGGCGTACTTCGCGCTCACTCCCAGCAGCACCCCGGGCCACTTCCGATATGGCGCCGTGCACTGGCTCGGCACCCTGAGACCGGTCCCGGTCGACGCGGTCGAACGCGAGACGCTGCGCCGCCGTGAGCTGCTGCACCGTCTGTGGCCGGACCCGCTGACCGACGGGGCGCCGCTACGGCGGGCCGAGACCGTCGCCGCGCCGGCGCCGACCCCCCGGCAGAGAGCGGTGCTGGCCCTGGTGGACGGCGTGCGCACCGCCTCGGACATAGCCCGCGAACTGGGGCGGCAGGCCTTCCACACCCTGGTGGACGTCCGGCGCCTGGCGGCGGCGGGCCTGCTCACCGCCCTCTTCCCGCCGCCACGCCCCCACCACCGGCCGACGGCACCCCATCCGCTTCCCCCACCGCACCCCCGTCCCCATCCCCACCCCGTGCGCCCCACCGCCCCCGAACCGACGCCGGGCATCACCCTGCCCCGCGTCAACGACCCCGACATCACCCTGCTGAAGAGGCTCAGGGATGCGCTGGAGGCCCTTTGAACGGCAGCGATCGCGCGCCGAGAGGAGCGAGCTGATGGCATCCGAGCCCGAGATACTCGACGAACTCCGGCGGCTGCGGGCCCGTGTGCCGCAGCTGACCGGCGCGCTGGCGGCCGGCGTGGACGGTCTCGTCCTCGCCCACGACACGCCCGGCGTGGAGCCGGAGGTGGTGGCCGCGCTGACCGCCGCCGCCCTCGGCGTCGCGGTGCGGATGGCGGACACGACCGGCCAGGGCGACTTTCGCGAGCTGCTGGTGCGCGGGGTGTACGGCTACGTCGCGACGTACGCGGCCGGCGAGAGCGCCGTACTGACCCTGCTCGCGCAGGACCGCGTCAACGTCGGCCGGCTCCACCTGGAAGGCCGCCGGGCCGGCGCCCGCGTCGGGGAGCTCGTCGACGCGTGGGAGGCGAAGGCGCGCGCGGCGAGGGCCGCCCCCGCCAAGCCGCCGGCGACACCCGCGAAGGCGCCCGTGCGGACGCCCGCCAAGCCCCCCACCGTACGGACCAGATCGGCGCGCGGCACAGCCACCACCAACGCGCGCACCACCACGGAAAGTTGACAGGAACCTAGGAGCACAGTCATGGCCAATACCGAGACCTGCCTGAAAGAGGCGCTCGCCTCCATCGAGGGCGCGACCGGAGTCGCGCTCGTCGACTACACCAGCGGCATGGCGCTGGGCACGCTGGGCGGCAGCAAGACCTTCGACCTGAACGTCGCCGCCGCCGGCAACACCGACGTGGTGCGCGCCAAGATGCGCACCATGGAGCACCTCGGGCTCAAAGCCCAGATCGAGGACATCCTGATCACCCTGTCCGACCAGTACCACCTGCTGCGCCTGATCAGCGGCCGCGGCGGCAACGGGCTCTTCCTCTACCTCGTCCTGGACGCCAAGCGGGCCAACCTGGCGATGGCCCGCCACCAGCTGAAGAAGATCGAGGAGGACCTGGAGGTCTAGGCCTGTCCGCCGGACAGGCCCGGGGCCCAGCGGGACCCGCGCCCGGCTAGACCAGGGCCGCGGTGCGGCGGCGGGCCCCGCCCGGGGCCGCGTCGCCCGCCGCGATGCCGGTGCTGCGGTACGCCTTGACGGCTTTGCCGGACGGGCGTCCGCCCCGCCGGTCCAGCCAGTCGACACGCACCCACAGCAGCGCGTCCTCGTCCCGCTCGCGCCGCCCGAGCCAGGCGGCCTTCAGCCGCAGCCCGGTCCCGCAGCCGGCGAGCAGCATGCCGCCGGCCGCGGGCACCGCGAAGGAGCTGCCCAGTGCGGCCAGGAAGGCGAGCAGCAGCCACCAGCGGTGACCGCGCCGCCAGGTGCGGACGGTCACCGCCCGGTCCTGGAGCACGTCGTGTTTGCCGGCCCGGGCGGCCCCGCCGCCGAGTTCCCCGTAGCGCCGCCGACCGCGCCACGCCACCGCGGCGACGGCCACGATGAACAGCGCGGCTCCGGCCAGCACCCCGATCCGCCGCCCCGTGAGGCCGGGCACCAGGACCCCGACCCCCGCCGCGAACACCCCGCACCACCACAACGGCGCGGCCCCGGCCCGTACGACCACGGCCACCCGAGCCAGCCCCTGCCCTCCGCGTGCCACGTCCGCCTCCTCGTCCCTCCGGCACAGTCTCGTGACCGTTCAGACTAGTGAGGGAACGTGAGACGAGTCTGAGAGCACGCCAAGAAGTGCCGCGGGCCGGCCTACTCCACGAACAGCCCCCGTGCCGCCGCCCGCGCGTCGAACTCCTCCAGCCGGGCCTGCGCGTCGGGCAGGTCGTCGCACATCGCCTCCAGCAGCACCCGCCCGAGCAGCATCGGCGCGCACGCCGTGTCGAAGGCGAGCCCGGTGCCGACGGCGGCCGGCAGCAGCAGGTCGGAGACCTTGGCGACCGGCGCGAACGCGGAGTCGGCGACCGTCACCACGCTCAGCCCGGCCTCCCTGGCGTAGGCGAGGGTGTCGACGACCTCGCGCGGGTGCCGGGGCAGCGCGAAGCACAGCAGCGCCGAGGCGCCCGCCCGTACGGCGGCGTCGATCCGGTCGTGGATCATCGTGCCGCCCTCGTTCAGCAGCCGCACGTCGGGATGGACCTTGGCGGCGAAGTACGCGAAGCCGTACGCCTGGGAGGCGGCGGCGCGCAGTCCGAGTACGGGCAGCGGACGCGAGGCCGCCAGCAGCCGGCCCGCCCGCCGCACGGGCCGGGGGTCGGCGAGCAGCTCGGCGAGGTGCCTCAGGTTCTCGATCTCGGCCTCGACGGCCTGCTGGTACTCGTTGTACGAGGCCGAGCCGGCCGGCTGTTCGGCGGGCGCGACCTCGCGCAGGTGCTTGCGCAGGGCGGGGTAGCCGTCGAAGCCGAGGGCGACCGCGAAGCGGGTCACGGACGGCTGGCTGACCCCGGCGAGTTCGGCCAGCTCCACGCTGGAGAGGAACGGCACGTCGGCGGCGCGCCGCACCATGCTGTGCGCGATGCGCCGCTGGGTGGGCGTCAGCCGTTGCCCCTCGAAGAGTGCCTGGAGCCGGGCGGCGGGGCTGTCCGGCACACCCGCACCGGACCATTTTGCACCGGACACCTCCGCACCAGGCGCACCCACACCCGCGCCCGCGCCCGTCTCCGACTCGGTCTCCGCGCTCATGCCCCGCTCCCCCTCCAGATGTCCGTGAACCGGTCCAGCAGCCGGGCCGCCGCGCTCACGTCGTCCGTGAGCGGCCGGTCGGCCTGTTCCGTGTCGAGCACCGCCTCGGCCAGTTCCAGCGCCCGCCCGGCCGGCAGGCCCGGCTCGGGCCGCAGCTCGCGCTGGCGCAGCGCCCGTACCGCGGCGACGAGTTCGCAGCCGACGACGAGACGGTACGCGGCGCAGGCGCGCAGTGTCTGCCGGGCGGCGAGCGAGGCGAAACTGGCCTGTTCCTCGACGCCCCGGGAGAGTACAGCGTGGCCGAGCGACGCGGGCGCCGAGAAGGCCCGCAGGTCACCGAGGGCGGCCGCGGCGGCGTACTCCAGGATCATCACGCCGGAGGAGGCGGGCTCGGGGTCGGCGAGGAAGGGGCGCAGCCGGGTGTAGGCGGGTTCGTTCAGGGTCGACAGGCGGGAGGTGGACAGCCGTGCCACCTGGGTCAGCGCCAGCCTGAAGTGGTCGAGGGCGAGGGCGAGTTGGGCCTGGTAGAAACCGCCGTGGTGGTAGGCGGCCATGTCCTCGGGGGAGATGAGCGGGTTCTCGGCGGCCGCGTTGATCTCGATGGCGACCACCTCTTCCAGCGCGTCGGCGGCGTCGTGCGCGGGGCCGTGGATCTGGGGCAGGCAGCGGAAGCCGTACGGGTCCTGGATCCGGCCCAGCGGCGGCGTGGGCCGGTCCTCGGCGCCGATCAACTCCCGCATGCGGCGGGCGACTTCGGCCGATCCGCGGTGCGGTCGGGCGGCGTGCACGGGGGCGGCGTACGCCTCGTGCGAGCCGTCCACGGCGAGCAGGGAGAGCGCGGCGACGACCTGGGTGGCCTCCAGGAGTCCGCGCAGTTCGTGCAGGGCGAGCGCGGCCTGGCCGAGGGTGAGGGCGTTGCTGCTGATGAGCGCGAGGGCGTCGTTGTTGTCGAGCTGCTGCGGTTCGGGGGCTCCGTTCCCCCGCCAGGGATGCTCCCCCACCAGCGCGAGTCCGAGTTGCGCGAGCGCCGCCAGGTCCCCGGTCCCGACCGAGCCGAACTCGTTGACGACCGGGTGGGCCCCGCTCTCCAGGGCCTCGCACAGCGCCGTGACGACGCTGGGCCGCAGCCCCGCGCCGCCGGCGAGCAGCTGGTTGGCGCGGACGGCGAGCATGGCCCGGACCTGCCGGGCGGGCAGTTCCTCGCCGATGGCGCCGGCGTGGCTGCGCAGCAGGCGCAGCCCGTGTTCGGCGGCCGCCTCGGTGGGCACGTCCTCGTTCCGGTTGGCGCCGACGCCGGTGGAGCGGCCGTAGACGCGGCCGGTGGCGGCGATCTGGCGGGCGGCGTCCCAGGACTCGGTCATCCGCTTCGTCGCGTCGGTGCCGGGGACCGGCCGTGCGGTCCCGTCGGCGAGGCGCGCGACGTCGGCGACGCCGAGGGCGATCCCGTCGAGGACGACGAGACCAGGGCCGGCCTCAGGGAAGGCGTCCATGATCCGAGATCGCATAAGGTCACAAACTCCCCTCGATCCGGACATCCGATCTCGCCTGTCGGTCATCCGTTGCCTCGGATCAGCACCGAGTCGTTGACAAGTTATTCACCTACTGAGAACTCTGCATGACATTATGCAACCGGGCAAGGGGCAACTCGTGATCCAGTTCGGCGTGGTCCACAAGCGCTTCCCCAACGGCACGGCGGCAGTCCACGATCTCTCCCTCAACATGCCGGCGGGCCGGCGAAGTGAACCGTCCATCACGTGCGAACCCGACCCCGCACAGGGGGGCTATCCCCAGTGCGGGAGGGGTCCCGGGTCCCTAACCTTGGTGTCCATGACGGGATGGGAGACGGCCATGGACGCGCGGGACACGGACCTGAAGAAGGAACTCGACGCCACCTTGCAGACCCGCAGGGAGCTGGGCGAGGAGTACGAGTCCGCGCTGGTGGACTCGTTCCTGGAGAAGGTCGACCAGCGCATCGACGGCGCGGTGGAGCGTAGGGTGCGGCGGCAGTTCGCGGAGCAGCAGATGGTGGCGGCGCGGGGCTCCCGCGCCCCGAGGCCCACCGACTCCTGGGGCGACCGCTTCGGCTTCGGCATCGTCTCGCTGATCCTGGCGATCCCGCTGTCGGCGATCGGCGGGTCCTTCGCCAACTTCTCGGGCGTGCTCGCCACCTGGGTCGGCATCGTCGGCGTGAACTGCGTCCAGGCCGCCCGCACCAACCCCGAGCTGTTCGCCGGCCGGCGCCGCCGCTCCGCAGGCAGGGACGACGACTGGAAGGACTGAGCCGCCGGCCGCGGGCTCAGGCCTGCCGGGTCGGCAGCACCATGATCTGCCGCAGGTTGACGTGCCGGGGACGGCTGGTCGCGTAGGCGACGACGTCGGCGATCTCGGCCGAGGACAGCGCGCCGATCGCGTCGAACATGCCGTCCAGCTGCCCGGCCAGCTCGTCGTTGTCGAGGTGCGTCGCCAGTTCGGTCTCCGTCAGCCCCGGCTCGACGTTGGTGACCCGCACGTCCCGGGGCCCGAACTCGGTGCGCAGGGACTGCGAGAGGTAGGTGACGGCGGCCTTGGTCGCGCCGTACACCGCGTAGTTCGGGAACGTGACGTGCGCGCCGATGGACGAGACGTTCACCAGGTCGGCTGCGCGCCCCTCGGCGGCGGCGCCCACCAGGTCCCCGGTGAAGGCGCGGATCACCCGCAGCACTCCGGTGACGTTGGTGTCGAGCATCCGCTGCCACTCGTCGATCCGGCCGTTGTCCACGGGGTTCGGCAGCATGACGCCGGCGTTGTTGACGACCAGGTCGACGTTCCCGTAGGCCTCCCGGATCCCGTCGGCGGCCCCGGCCACCGACGCGTCGTCGGTGACGTCGGCGACGACCGCGAGGGCCTCGCCCCCGTCGGCGCGGATCTTCTCGACGAGCGCCTCCAGCCGGTCCCCGCGCCGGGCCAGCAGCGCGACCCGGGCTCCCGAGGCGGCGAGCAGCACGGCCACCGCCTCCCCGATCCCGCTGGCGGCACCGGTGACGACGGCGGTGCGACCGACAAGGCTCGGGTACTGGTTCTCGTTCTGGTTCTCGTACGACATCTGTTGCTCCTGGGACGCTGGGCCGGGGCGTCTCCCCGGCGGCACGCACCACTCTCACCGCCCGCCGCGGCCCTACCCAGGGATGAGCTTTTCCTGGGTCTGCCAGTACCAGGTTCGCCGCCCGCTCCTCCCCTACGATCGAACCCATGGACGGGGACCTTGGAGACTTTCTGCGCTCGCGCCGCGCTCGCATCCGGCCGGAGGAGGTCGGACTGCCCTCGCACGGGCGCCGACGCGTCCCCGGACTGCGGCGCGAGGAGGTGGCGCAGATCGCCGGAGTGAGCGTCGACTACTACATCCGCCTGGAACAGGGCAGGGGGCCGAGCGTCAGCGACGCGGTACTGGACGCCGTGGCCCGCGTACTGCGCCTGGACGACACGGAACACGCCTACCTGCGCGCCGTCGCCCGCCCCCGCAAGCCGTCCGAGCGCCCGGCCGCGCCCCGCGTCCGCGCGGGCGTGCAGCTGCTGCTCGACAGCATGGAGCGCACCCCGGCGTTCGTCCTGGACGTCCGCATGGACGTGCTGGCGTGGAACGCGCTCGCCGACGCGGTCTTCGGCTACGGCCGGACGGCGCCGGACGACCGCAACATCCCGCGGCACGTCTTCCTCGACCCCGGCTCCCGCGACTTCTACCCGGAGTGGTCCGCGGTGGCCGTCCAGTGCGTCGCGCATCTGCGGAATCTGGCGGGCCACCACCAGGACGACCGCCGGCTGACCTCACTCGTCGGCGAACTCTCACTGAAGAGCGAGGACTTCCGCCGCCTGTGGGCCGACCATCCGGTCCGGGAGTGCGCGTACGGCGTGAAACGCGTTCAGCACCCGGTCGCGGGCCTGCTGACCTTCCCCTACGAAACCCTGACGATCTCGCAGGAAACGGACCAGAGCCTCCTGGTCTACACCCCGGAACCGGGCTCGGAGACGGCGGAACGACTCGCACTGCTGGGCAGTTGGACGACGGCCGCGACCGCCCCCAGACCCACGGAACGTGCCTGAGCTGCCGGCGCCCTCGTACCGCGGGTCGCTGACGGACGTGGCAAACGAGGCCCGTCGTCCGGGGGGAAAAGCGACGACGGCCGCCACCATCAATTGAGGAACCCCGACGGCGAGCAACCACGTCCGCGAGAGCGGCGCCGGCTTAGGCACAAAGGGGCGCAAAAAGCTTTCGCGGGGACCGCCGCACCCCCGATACCGGGGGGCGGGACGACGGCGGTCCCCGCGAGGGACGCGGGCCGGGTCAGGCCGGGCTTGCGCGTCCATGGCGTCGGTGGAGGTCCGGGAGCCGCTCCGGAGGTCCGTGACGCCGTTTTGGTGCCGGTGGGGCGGGGAGCCGCTCCCGCCCTTCCGACACCCACAAATATGCCGGACGCGTGTTAAGCGTGTGCTGCGCGGACGTGACGCGCTCGTACCACTTCCGCGAAGTCCACCACTTCGGTGGGCAACCGGAAGTTCAGCGCCCGAACGGCCCGTTCACCGGAGGTTTCCCTGAGGTTACGGGCCCGCGCACCCGGAAGTTACTTCCCGCCCTTGGCCAGGAAGGCCAGCAGGTCCTGGCGGCTGACGACCCCGGTGGGCTTGCCCTCGACGAGGACGATCGCCGCGTCGGCGGTGCCGAGCACCGACATCAGGTCGCCGACCGGCTCACCGGAGCCGACCTGCGGCAGCGGGGCCGACATGTGCTTCTCCAGCGGGTCGGTCAGGGAGGCCCGCTGGGTGAACAGCGCGTCGAGCAGCTCCCGTTCGACGACCGAGCCCACGACCTCCGCCGCCATGACGTCGGGGTGACCGGCGCCCGGCTTCACGATCGGCATCTGCGAGACGCCGTACTCGCGCAGCACCTCGATGGCCTGGCCGACGGTCTCGTCCGGGTGCATGTGGACAAGGGACGGGATGGAGCCGTGCGCCTTGTCGTTGAGCACGTCGGCGACACGGGCGCTGGGACCCTCGTCCTCCAGGAAGCCGTAGTCGGCCATCTACTTGTCCAAATAAATTGGCATACATGTAAGTTCTTGCTACGGTCCTCGAATCAACTCTCCGAGGACTGGTGGGGGACTGCGTCTTGGCTGGCACATCGCGGGGCTACCTGAACCCTGACCTGGTCAAGGCCCTGTCCGAGGGACAGACCTTCGAGCAGTGGCTAGGGGACCGGATCCCCGGCATCGACTACGCCCGGATCAGCGGCGACCAGGCCGTCAGGTCCAGCACGAAGGCCAAGACGAGAGAGAAGGGTGTCGGCGTCCGGCACCAGCACGAGGGCAACGAAGAGGATGCGGCAGAGCACGGAATCGCCATCGTCCGCTTCTACGAGGACAACAACATCACTGCGGCTGACCCGGACATCGTCCGTCCCAGCTTCCGCGAGATGACCCGAGCGATACTCCATCGGAAGGTTCCCGAGGGCTTCCCCGTCCGGGCCATCGTCGCCACCGAGTACGAGCGAGTCTGGCGACTGCCTGAGGACTACGTCCGCTTTCGCCGCGCCATGCTCTCCGAGCCGGACGGCGTCTTCGTCGAGCGGGGCAAGCCTTACGACGTTTACAGCGTTGGGGGCGACATCATCAAACCGGTCGACTCGGACGTCTCCGAGGGCGAGGTCTCCAAGACGAAGGAACGCATTCTGCGCAACACGCGCAGGCGTGCCCAGGACGGCACCACTCCCGGAGGTCGACGCCGCTTCGGCTGGCTCGCCCAGGACCCTCGGGAGGGTCGGGCTACGAACATGGTCCTGAACCCCGACGAGGCTCCCTACGTTCGCAGGATGATCGACTGGGCTCTCGAAGGCCGGGCCTGGAAGACGATCGCCCGCGACCTCAACGAGCTGGGCTCGGTCGGAGCGTCCGGAAGGCCCTGGTCCGGGGAAACGGTCCGCCAACTCCTCGTCAATCCCGTGATCTGCGGCATGCGCCAGGTGAAGGGAGAGATCGTCAAGGACGCCAAGACGGGTGAGCCGGTCATGGGCAAGTGGGAGACGATTGCCACGGTTAAAGAGTGGGAAGCGATCCGCGACCTGTCGAAGCGGCGCGGAGCACAGCGGGGCATGCGCCTGACCAATGGCGGAGGCAAGGTTCCTGGTGCCCCCGAGTCCCGTGCGCGCAAGTACCTCTTCAGCGGGTTCCTGCGGTGTGGTGCTCCTCGCAAGGACGGTAAGGGCATCTGCAACGCCAAGATGGGAGGAGTGCGCCGGCCGACGGCGAGCAACCCGGACAACTGCGCCTACGCGTGCGTCTCGCTGAACTGCGGAAAGACTGCACGCAGCTTGCAGAAGGTTGACGAATTCCTCGAAGAACTGGTGATCCGGGCCCTGGAATCCGAGTTCAAGCACTCGGAGGCCAAGGCCACTCCGTGGGAAGGCGAAGAGCGGCTGGCCGCCCTGAAAACGAAGAAGGAGTCCCTCGAATCCAAGTGGATGGAGGGAGCCGTGTCGGACGACCAGTTCTACCGGCTGACGCCGCAGCTCGAAGAGCAGATAGAAGCCCTGGAGGAAGACCGCAGGGAGCACGCGGCGATGGAGGACGCGAAGAACACTTTCTCGGGTTGGGACCGGTCGAAGTGGGCCGGGATGGACCTGACTCAGAAGCGCATGGCCATCGGGCACATCATGCACGCGGCGATCATCCTGCCCTTCCCGGAAGGACGCTCGAAGCGGGCCCCGTTCGACTCCAACCTGATCAAGGTCATCCCTGTAAAGTCAGGTGGTCAGCGAGGCCGAGGGTCGCTCGCAGTTCTCGGTTAGCTTCCTCGGGCAGAGGCAGGATGCCGCCAAGCTCCCACATCAACCAGTCTATATACGTGCCTGACGGGTGGTCTGAAGGCAGCGGAAGGGCCCCTCTATGAGAGAGGGGCCCATTTCTGAAGGAGTCAGCGAGGTTAGGGGAGCATGTCTTTCGAGTACGTCACGAAAGCGGTCCAGGATGCCGACCGTACGCCCAGGACCCCCCTCTCTCGATCTTTGGTGTCCCTGACCATCACTCTCTGTGTGTCGTTGTCGGCCACCTCCACGCAACTGTCGGACTTCGTGTAGCTGCTGGTGCGCCAATTTGGCTCAGTTGTCAAGTCCACCCCTCCTAGTTGGTTGCCATGCGGGCGAAGTGCTGGATCGCGGCCAGCACCAGGTCCCTGGCCGTCTGCCCGTACACCGCAGACCTCCTGTGAGACTCGAAAACTCTCATGTAGATGTCGATCTCTCGTGGCTGAGTCACGACCATCTCTGCGGAGAACGTCTCCAACATGACGCGCTTGTCGTCAAACATCACGAAGCCGTGCCCGATCCACGTGTTGAGCGGCGCAGACCTCGGAACGATGCCCAGGCTGAGCCGCGGAAGCGCCAGAACGGCCAACAGCCGGTCGAGCTGGGCTCTCATGACCTCGGAGCCGCCATGGTTCGAGTAGAGAGCCTGCTCGCCAAGGAGGACGTTGAAGATCCGGTCCCCCTGGTACAGGTACTGCTGTCGTTCGAGCCGCTTCGCCACGGCGGCCTCCATGTCTCCTGGGGTGTCGTACAAACGTGACACCTCGTCGAAGATGGCCTCGGCGTACTCAGCGGTCTGGAGCGTGCCCCAGACGACGTTTGGTTCCCAGATACGGAAGACCTTGGTCTTCCTGTAGAGCGGTAGGGCCTGCTTCTGTCGTCCTTCAGCCCCGGTCTGGAGCAGTCGTCGCCACTCCAACCACAGCTCGTCAATGTGGCGGACTGTCGCGATGAGGTCTTGGACTTCGGCTTCGTGTCCGGTCTTCTCGCACCAGACACGTATGTCGCCCTCAGAAGCGTTCTGCTTGCCGTTCTCGATGCGAGAGACCTTGGATTCCTGCCAACCAGTCGCAGCGGCGAAGGCCCGGCCACTACTGAACCCCGCGTCCTTACGGAATCCACGCAGCCGGGCTCCCAACGCCTCTCGTGTCTCTTGTGCTTGGTTGTTCACGGCTGGATCAGGGCTTGTACTCGGGGTGGGGGATGGCGGACGCCCAGAGCAGATCCCGCACGCGGACGCATTCGGCGACAACGGCGGGGGTGTCGATCAGCTCATTCCCGAGGAATCTTCCTGAGTTGCTGAAGTGCCCCACAGCGATGATCGAGTCATCGAACAGCCACCAGTCACGTCCGTCCGCCGGGAAGTTCAGGTCCTCGGGCAACTGATGCCGCGGAAACCACCTGACGGACTCGCCGGCCTCCTCGTTGACGTGGGCTGTGACGTACTCCCACTGGATGTACGGAGTGTGTGGCTCGGTGACGACCCTCACCCGACGCACGGTCTTGCCCGCGTCGGTGACGCGCCTTACGAGCTGTGTCCACGGCACCATGTACGAGTGGTCCAGAGGCTCGCCACGGAGCCAGCTCGCGTAGGGGCCATCCTCGACCGGAACCGAGTAGTCGTCCCTCAGCTCCAGGTGGAAGGCGCCGTGCGCGCAACTATCAAAGAGCCGGTTGCGCTCGGCGCTGGACGTCAGCTCCACGCGGTTCCTCCAGTAGCGCGGTGATCGCGGCCTTGGGGACCTCGACCACGGTTTCGTAGTCCGGGATTTCCATCTGTGCCAGTGCCTCGGCGTCGATCACCTCCTGGCCCTGCACAACGTACGTACCTCCAGGAGTGAGGACCATAAGGGGGTCCTCAAGGCGCTTGAACTCCCTGGAGGGAAGTCCGTCTTTCGTCAGGTGCTCGAACAGCTCGGTGGGCACCTCCACGGCCGTTTCACCCTCGCGGATGGTGAGCTGCATCAGCAGGTCATTCGCGAAGATCTTCCAGCCCTGGACAAGGTACGTGTCCCGATCCGTGGCGTAGAGGGTCGGGCACTCTCCCCCTTGGGAGTTCTTGCCAAGGAACCGTAGCTTCATGGTTGCTCTCCTGTCCGATGCCTTGCTCCGGATTGCGCGTCTCCCCGAGCGTCGAGCAGGGGTTCCATGCCGTCAATCCTCTTCCTGCAAACTGGCGCAATCTTCTTGGGGGTTGGGTGCCGGGCCCTCTACGTTCGTCCTCGGACCCAACCCGCACAGGCGGCATCGAGGGGAGAAGCGTGGTGGCAAGCGTGACGGACGAACACGTGAACGCGGGAGCTGAAGCCGACAGCTTGCCCATCGATGTCAAGACGATCACTGAGACCGTCAACCTGGCCTGGAACATGGCCCTCAGCACGTCAACACGCAAGGACATCGACGCCAGAACCGCCGCACTGATCGGGCACTTGAACCTTCTCGTGGGACAGTGCCTCGACGAGGGCGAGAACCGTGAGACCTTGCAGGTTCTGCGCGCGGTGCAACGCCACCTCGCTGCGAGCAACCGACCGACTTCGCGTACTCATGCCCACGACGCGTACAACTACCTGCGCGACGCGGCCATTTTCACCAGCACGCTGCTGGGGGCGTATCAGCGGTCCCACGGAGTCAATGAGGGCTGATGGCCAAGAGGTGGCTGGTCGGCCTCTGCTGGCTCTGTCGGAAGTCAGACCAGCCAGTGACCTTCATAGGCCCTGCGACCGTGAACGGGGTCAACGCCCCAGGCTTCGCCTGCGCAGGCTGCTGCAAGTGGTCAAGGCAGTACGTCAACGCCTACACGCGCCAGCTCGACACACGCTCCGCCTCATAGCTCCTCGTCTGTCCGCTGCCCCCGTGGCGGATGGGCGAGGTTAAGCACCCACCCCCGGTCCCTCTTTGGACGGTCGGGCCGGGGGTGGGTCAGCAAGTGCACAACGGTCCTGGGACGGACCCTGGGCCGCAGCTTGAGGAAGGCAAACGCCAGTGACTCTCAAGGAAGCACTCGCCAGGAAGGCTACCGTCCGCGGGGGCGACGACGACAACACCGACATCGAGGACGGCGACGGCAAGGGCGGTTCCGGCTCCCCCGGCCACCTCGCCTGACCTACTGCGACTCGCCCGAAGGGAACCCCCCGGTCAGGCCGGGGGGTTCCTCCTTCTTGTTAGGTCCGCGGCATGCATCTCCTAGTGATCGACTGGGACTTCTTCTTTCCGACTCCGACGGCCGGCGCTCCCCTTGGGGTCGACTCCCACCTGTACGCGTGGCCCATCGCTGAGGATGCAACGCATGTCGAAGTCATCTGGCTTCGGCGCGTGCGCGCCTTCATGGATGCCGGGGTGCCCCTGCCGCAGTGCAAAGGGTTCTCAGGTTTCTGGGATCGCTTCACCATTGCTCCGGAAGCCCCCCTCTTCTACGCCGACTCGAACGCGTGGGCCGGTCAGCTCTTCCCATCGAATGTGGGTGGAGAGGGGCCATGGGAATCAGTGCACCTCTACGACGCTCACCACGACTGCGGGTATCAGCAGAACCATCGCACCTTCGAGGAGTGGCAAGCCAAGGGTCCGATCAGCGCGGAGAACTGGCTTCTGGCCCACTATTGGAACGGGTCTCGGGTCTTCGTGCACTTCCCTCCGTGGAGGGAGTCCATGACGCGTCCGAGCGAGCGGCCCCTTATTCCGGTGGGCATGACCATTGACGACGGCCACGCGCCGGCCGTCGCCTTCGACGCGGTTTTCCTGTGCCGCTCGGGAGCGTGGGTGCCTCCGTGGTGTGACGAGGAGTTCAGCAAGTTCCTGGCCGCATGCCCTGTGGCTCGGCGAGTGGAGATCCCTCAGAACCAATGGAACCAGCCCCGCCCGGACGTGGTCCGCATGGCCGAGGTCGAGCGGAGTATGAAGATCCAACGTGAATGAATGAATCAAGCTGTGACACTGGCCTGGCTACACCCGCCACGTCTCCGGGCCGCAGGAGAACCCCCATGGCGTCAACAGGGGGTTCTTCTGCTCCAGGCATATGCCAGACAGCACGGCGCCCCTGGCTGGGAGGCACGGGGGCGTCCAGCTGAGGCGGAGGAGTCATGCGGCTTCAGCCTGGTGGCTGTCCGGGTTCAGGACGCCCACAGCTCCGCCCACGCGTCCTGGTCGATGGACGGCAGTAGCGTTTCGAGCTGCTTGGAAACCCACTCGTCCACGGTCGGGTAGGTCTCAGTCTGCTTTAGCCATGGTTCTCCTCCGCACAGGTCTTGTCCCGTAGGGACGTGTTGTCAGTCGGTGGAGTCGGCGAGGAAGGCCAAGAGGTCTTGGCGGGTGATCACTCCGGTGGGCTTGCCGTCCACCAGGACCACCGCCGCGTCCCGTCCTTCCAGCACGGACATCATCCGTGCTACCGGTTCTCCCGATCCGACGACCGGCAGTGGCGGGCTCATGTGCTTCTCGATCGGGTCTCCCGACCCGGCGCGATCGGCGAAGAGTGCGTGCAAGAGCACTCGTTCGTCCACGGCCCCGATCACTTCGGGGGCCATCACATCGGGATGCCCAGCTCCCTTGGCCACTACCGGCATCTGCGACACCCCGAACTCCCTCAGTACCTCGATCGCGTCCCCGACGGTCTCGTTGGGGTGCATGTGTACGAAGTTCGGGATGCCGCCTCCCTCCTTCTGCTTCAGCACGTCTCCTGCGGTCGGCTCCGTTGCCGTGTCTTCGCTGAACCCATGTTGGCCGATCCACTCGTCGTTGAAGATCTTGCTGAGGTAGCCGCGCCCGCTGTCGGGGAGGAGGACGACCACGACGTCGTCCGGGCCCAGCCGCTCGGCGACCCGCAGCGCCGCCACGACGGCCATCCCGCAGGAGCCGCCGACCAGCAGCCCCTCCTCCTTCGCGAGCCGGCGGGTCATCTGGAAGGAGTCCTTGTCGGACACCGCGACGATCTCGTCGGCGACGGTCCGGTCGTAGGCGGTCGGCCAGAAGTCCTCGCCGACACCCTCGACGAGGTACGGCCGCCCGGAGCCGCCGGAGTACACGGACCCCTCGGGGTCGGCGCCGACGACCTGCACCCGGCCCTCACTGGCGTCCTTCAGATACCGCCCGGTCCCGGAGATGGTGCCACCGGTGCCGACGCCCGCCACGAAGTGGGTGATCCGCCCCTCCGTCTGCTCCCACAGCTCGGGGCCGGTGGAGTGGTAGTGGGAGAGGGGGTTGTTGGGGTTGGAGTACTGGTCGGGCTTCCACGCGCCCGGAGTCTCACGCACCAGCCGGTCGGAGACGTTGTAGTAGGAGTCCGGGTGCTCCGGGTCCACGGCGGTCGGGCAGACCACGACCTCGGCGCCGTACGCCCGCAGCACGTTGATCTTGTCCGTGGACACCTTGTCGGGGCACACGAAGATGCACTTGTACCCCTTCTGCTGCGCCACGATGGCCAGCCCGACCCCGGTGTTCCCACTGGTCGGCTCGACGATCGTGCCGCCCGGCTTCAGCTCCCCGCTCTTCTCGGCGGCCTCGATCATGCGCAGGGCGATGCGGTCCTTCACGGAACCGCCCGGGTTGAAGTACTCCACCTTGGCCAGGACGGTCGCCCGGATGCCCTTGGTCACGCTGTTGAGCTTCACCAGCGGGGTGTTGCCGACGAGGCTGATCATCGAGTCGTGGAATCGCACCGTTGTCTCCGGTTGCTTGCAAAAACTGTGGTCGTAGTGGTGAAGCCAGCCTACGGGGCAGGTCACGACCGGGGTGGCACGTTCACTCCTGGTGGAGATTGGGCGACGGTCCGTACGGGGCAAGGAGTGGGTGTACGGACACGAGGAGGTGGCGTCGAGGAATGACGAGCATGTCGAGGGCGAGAGTGGCCCGGCGCATCGCGGCCGGCGCGGCCTATGGCGGCGGCGGCATCGGGCTGGCCGGAGCGGCGGCGGTCGGACTGGTACTGGCGGAGGTGCATCTGGCGCGCCGCCAGGTCAACAACGGGGCGCATCCGCACGTCCCGCAGGCGGACGGCCGCTACGGCCTCGCCTACGACGCCCCGGGTCCCGGCATGGAACCCCTGCGACTGACGATGCTGGGCGACTCCACGGCGGCGGGCCAGGGCGTCCACCGCTCCGGACAGACCCCGGGCGCCCTGCTGGCCTCCGGCCTTGCTGCGGTCGCGGAACGCCCCGTGGAACTGCGCAACGTGGCGCTCCCCGGCGCGCGGTCCGACGACCTCGACCGGCAGGTCGCGCTGGTCCTCGGGGACGCCGATCGGGTGCCCGACATCTGCGTGATCATGATCGGCGCGAACGACGTGACCCACCGGATGCCGCCCACCCGCTCGGTGCGCCACCTGTCCTCGGCGGTACGGCGGCTGCGCACGGCCGGCGCGGAGGTCGTCGTCGGCACCTGCCCCGACCTGGGCACGATCGAGCCGGTCCAGCAGCCCCTGCGCTGGCTGGCCCGCCGGGCGTCCCGCCAGCTGGCGGCGGCCCAGACGATCGGCACCGTCGAACAGGGCGGCCGCACGGTGTCCCTGGGCGATCTGCTGGGCCCCGAGTTCGAGGCGAACCCGCGCGAGCTGTTCGGCCCCGACCACTACCACCCCTCGGCGGAGGGCTACGCGACGGCGGCGATGGCGGTCCTGCCCACGGTCTGCGCGGCCCTCGGCCTCTGGCCGGCGGACGAGGAACGCCCGGACGTCTCCCGCCGCGAGGGTTTCCTGCCGGTGGCCCGAGCGGCGGCGGAAGCGGCGTCGGAGGCCGGCACGGAGGTCGCGGCGGCGATGCCGACGGGGCCGCGGGGGCCTTGGGCGCTGCTGAAGCGGCGCAGGCGACGCCGGGTGACCGAACCGGAGCGGGCGCCCGCCGCCCCCTCGCCCTGACCCGCACCTGAGGGCTCCGCCCCCGGACCCCCGACCTCATGCCCCCGCCACCCACCACCCGACTCCGTCAGACAGAAAGCGAACCGGACAACGAACCAAGCAAGCGCTTAGAAAGTGCGGTCAGGGTCACACCGCAACTCCCGTGACCCAGGCCATACGTACGGGTAACTTCCCAAGCAGCCGTGCCCGTACGAACCCCTGAAGCCAATGGAGCCGTGATGCCCGAAGCCGTCATCGTCTCGACCGCCCGCTCGCCCATCGGACGCGCTTTCAAGGGCTCCCTGAAGGACCTGCGCCCGGACGACCTCACCGCCACCATCATCCAGGCGGCCCTCGCCAAGGTCCCCGAGCTGGACCCGAGGGACATCGACGACCTGATGCTCGGCTGCGGTCTGCCCGGCGGGGAGCAGGGCAACAACCTGGGCCGCATCGTGGCCGTGCAGATGGGGATGGACCACCTGCCCGGCTGCACGGTCACGCGCTACTGTTCCTCCTCGCTCCAGACGAGCCGCATGGCCCTGCACGCCATCAAGGCCGGCGAGGGCGACGTCTTCATCTCGGCCGGCGTCGAGATGGTCTCCCGGTTCACGAAGGGCAACTCCGACAGCCTGCCGGACACGCACAACCCGTTCTTCGCCGAGGCCGAGGCCCGCACCGCGGCCGTCGCCGAGCAGGAGGGCACGACCTGGCACGACCCGCGCGAGGACGGCCTCGTCCCCGACGCCTACATCGCGATGGGCCAGACCGCCGAGAACCTCGCCCGTTCCAAGGGCATCACCCGGCAGGACATGGACGAGTTCGGCGTCCGCTCCCAGAACCTCGCCGAGGAGGCCATCAAGAACGGCTTCTGGGAGCGCGAGATCACCCCGGTGACGCTGCCCGACGGCACGGTCGTCAGCAAGGACGACGGTCCGCGCGCCGGCGTCACACTGGAGGGCGTGCAGGGCCTGAAGCCGGTCTTCCGCCCCGACGGCATGGTCACCGCCGCCAACTGCTGCCCGCTGAACGACGGCGCCGCCGCGGTCGTCATCATGAGCGACACCAAGGCCCGCGAGCTCGGCCTCACCCCGCTCGCCCGCATCGTGTCCACCGGCGTCTCCGGCCTCTCCCCCGAGATCATGGGCCTCGGCCCGGTCGACGCGAGCAACCAGGCGCTGCGCCGTGCCGGCCTCACCATCGACGACATCGACCTGGTCGAGATCAACGAGGCGTTCGCCGCCCAGGTGATCCCCTCCTACCGCGACCTCGGCATCGACCCCGACAAGCTGAACGTCAACGGCGGCGCCATCGCCGTCGGCCACCCCTTCGGCATGACGGGCGCCCGCATCACCGGCACGCTGATCAACTCGCTCCAGTTCCACGACAAGCAGTTCGGTCTGGAGACGATGTGCGTCGGCGGCGGCCAGGGCATGGCGATGGTCATCGAGCGCCTCAGCTGAGTCCCTGGGTGACCGTTGCGGCACCCACCGTGACCGGATGGCCCGGAGTCCGGAAAGCACCTGGACTTCGGGCCGTTTTGTGATCCAATCTCCCTCAGGATGTGACCTATCTCCCTCCCGGAGGGATTTACGCAGCTCAGCGCGTTTCACCATTGACCCACAGGCCCAAAGTCCTGTCCGTTTCGTGACGTTACGCACTGACAGCTGGATAGTCCACCCTTCAAGCTGATGTAGGAAGTCGGGGGTCGACTTTGAACCGGGAGTACGTCAGTGAGCGCCATGCCGATCGCCTTGTTGGTCACCACGGCCGCCACGGGCGCCGTGGGCGTCGCCGTCCTGCGCACCCTCATGCAGTTGCGCCGACAGGTCGCCGCCCTGCACACCCAGCTCGCCGAGAACCACGCCACGGAGTTGCGCGGCAGGGTTCCGGCCGCCCGAACCACCGCCGACGCGGCTGAGATACGCGCCGCGGTGGCCGAGGCGCTCGCGGAGGAGCGGGAGCGGGAGCTGGCCGAGGCACGCGCGTTCTGGGCCGCCCAGGAGGCGCGTGACGCCTCCGACGCCCCCTCCCTGCTGGGTCTGCCGGACAGCGAGCTGTTCCTGCCCCGTCAGGCCGACTTCGTGGGGCTGGAGCCCCTGGAGCCGGTGACGGAGACGACCGCGGACGCCGACGAGTTCGCCGGGGATTCCCCCGAACTGGCCGCGGCCCGCCGCCGCCACCCGTCCCACCCGGACTTCGTGCCCGTCCAGTCACCGATGGTCAACGACCACGAGCGCACCGTCGCCACCCTCGAGGAACTGGCCGCGTCCCGCATCGAGCTGACCGACGTCCGCCCGGGCCCGCTCGGCACCCTCGACGTCTACGTCTTCGCCGACGGCACCACCCTCTGCATGACCCCGGGCCACCGGGAGACGGCGGAACGTCTCGCCACGGCCCTCACCGCCGGCGAAACCCCGTTCCTGCTGGGCGGCTCGGGCATCTCGGGCGCCTACACCCTGACCTTCCAGTGCGGCCCGGAGAACGTCTACATCCTGGCGGACCGGGTCATAGCGAGCCTGTGAGCCCGTGCGGCCCACCCTCCCGCCCGAAGATCACACCCCCGCACGCTTCTGCGCCTGCGCCACCAGCTCGACGGCTTCCTCGACCTGGCCCTCGTCCGTGAGGACGAGGGCCAAGTCGTGCACGGCGACGGTGATTTGATCGGCGGCGGCGAACATCCCGACGTCGGGCATCTCCCTGGGCTCGGCGCCGGGCTCCTCGATCGTCTGCGCCCACCGGGCCAACTGCCTGGCCAGTGCCAGCGCTTCCGCGGCAGCGCCTCTCTGCAGCCGGCTCTGCGGAGCGGCACGCAGACGATCGGCGAAGTGATCCACCGCACGGGTCAGGGACGTCGTATCCACCACGCCGCGAGACTACGCGTCGGACCGGGACTGTTGCCAACAGGCGAACACTCAGGCACCGTGACCTGAAGGACCGGCTTACATCCCCTTTGCTACCGGAGGCGCCGATGTCCCATGTCCTCTCCGAGGAGACCCACCGCAACATACTGGCCCGCATCCCCCACTGCACCGGTCGTGAAGTCTCCGACTGGCTGCGCACCGTCGACGAAGGCCCCGCTCTCCGCTTCGAGGAGAAGGTCAGCTGGCTACGCGCCGAGCACAACCTCGCGTACGGCCACGCCAAGGCGATCATCCACGAGTACGACCTGAGGAGGGCCGCGCGCAAACTCCTCTAGGGCCTGCCCGGCCGGACAGGCCTCGGGCGCACACGCGACACACCACCACGCCGGACACGACGAAGGGCCCCGGGACGGATCCCGGGGCCCTTCCGTGCGCTTGTCGGCGCTAGTCGCTGCTGTTGAGAATCGCCAGGAGTCGCAGGAACTCCATGTAGATCCACACCAGCGTCATGGTGAGGCCGAAGGCGGCGAGCCAGGCCTCCTCACGCGGGGCGCCGTACGCGATGCCGTCCTCGACCTGCTTGAAGTCCAGGGCGAGGAAGCAGGCGCCGAGGATGATGCCGATGACGCCGAACACGACGCCCAGGGCACCACTGCGGAAGCCGAGGCCGTCACCGCCGCCGAAGACCGTGAACAGCAGGTTCACCGCCATCAGCAGGACGAAGCCGAGCGCGGCGGCCATCACGAAACCGTAGAAGCGACGGTTGACGCGGATCCAGCCCGCCTTGTACGCCACGAGCACACCGGCGAAGACCGCCATCGTGCCCATCACGGCCTGGGCGACCACGCCGTCCGCGATGTACGTGGACACCGCGCTGGAGATCACGCCGAGGAACACGCCCTCGAGGGCGGCGTACGACAGGATCAGCGCGGGGGCCGGGCGGCGCTTGAACGACTGGACCAGGGCCAGCACCATCGCGACCAGACCGGCGCCGACGGCGATGCCGTACGACTTGCCGAGGTTGGCCTCGTCGACGGGCAGCAGCACCCAGGCCAGCACCGCGGTGACGACCACGGTGCCGAGCGTGGTCGCGGTGCGCGCGACGACGTCGTCCATGGTCATCCGGCCGGTGGCGACCGGGGCCTGCGGCGGGGCGCCGTACTGCAGGTCCTGCTGGGCGTAGGGGTTCTGCGCGTACGGGTTGCCGGCCTGCTGGGCGTAGGGGTTGCCCGGCTGCGTGCCGACTGCGGGTCCCCCGGCCTGCGGCGCGGCGTTGAAGCCCGCGTAGCCGTTGTCGCGGCTGAACCCCCGTCGCGAGAAGACCGGGTTTCTGCTCCTCATTGCACTCCTCCATGGCCACACTGCGCGGCCTTGGCTCAAGGGTAATAGGTAGGCAAAGGATTGACCCTAGTGCTTGGGGAGGATCTTTCCCTCGTGCTGCTGGCCAACACGCTACGCGGCGTGGTGATTCCCAGCACAGGAGGGCTCTATTCATGACCAACCTGGAACATGGCCGGAACCGGGCGGAGATCGGACGAGACCGAACGAGCCGCCACGAGCCCCGACGAGCCCGGCCGTTCGATCACCCGAACGGGAACCCGGTGTACGCCTCGGCCAAGTCGGTCTCGGCCGCACGGGAGGAGGCGATCCGCTCCAGACGGGCGAGCTGGAGGCGGTCCTCGAACGGGGTGGCGTCGGGGGCGGGGTGCAGGAGGGTCGTCATGTCGTACGAGAACCGCTCGGCCTGCCACACGCGCCGCAGACAGGTCTCGGAGTAGGCGTCGAGGAGGTCGGAGGACCCCGTATCCCGACGGTGCGTCAGCGCCCGCGCGAAGGTGACGACGTCCCCGACGGCGAGGTTCAGCCCCTTCGCGCCGGTCGGCGGCACGATGTGGGCCGCGTCCCCGGCGAGGAAGAGCCGGCCGTGCCGCATGGGCTCGTGAACATAAGAGCGCATCGGGGTGACCGACTTCTGGGTGATCGGCCCACGCTCCAGCTTCCAGTCGTCGTCGGTCTCGAAGCGGCGCTCCAGCTCGTCCCAGATCCGCTCGTCGCCCCAGGTCTCGGCGTCGGTCCCCTCGGGCACCTGGAGGTAGAGGCGGGAGACGGACGGGGAGCGCATGGACAACAGGGCGAAGCCGCGGTCGTGGCGGGCGTAGACCAGTTCGTCGTGGGAGGGCGCCACGTCGGCGAGGATGCCGAGCCAGCCGAAGGGGTACGTCCGCTCGAAGACACGGGTCAGTTCGGCCGGAATCGCCTGCCGCGACACCCCCCAGAAGCCGTCGCAGCCGACGACGTACTCGCACTCCAGGACGTCCTCGACACCTTCGTGCCGGAAGCGGACGCGCGGGTGGTCGGTGTCGGCGTCCTCGACGGCCAGGGCCTCCGCCTCGAACAGCAGCGGGCCGCCCTCCTCCAACTGGAGGGCGATGAGGTCCTTGCACACCTCGGTCTGGGCGTAGACCGTCACCGACCGGCCCCCGGTGAGGGCGGGGAAGTCGACGCGATGGCGCCGCCTCGCGAACCGCAGCTCTATGCCGTCGTGGCGCAGCCCCACCCGGTCCATACGCTCCCCGGCACCGGCCTCGCGCAGGACGTCCACCGTGCCCTGCTCCAGGATCCCGGCGCGCTGCCGCTGCTCGACGTAGGCCCGGTCACGGCTCTCCAGCACGACGGAGTCGATACCGGCGTTGTGGAGCAGACGGGCGAGGAGGAGGCCGGCGGGGCCGGCGCCGACGATGCCGACGGTCGTGCGCATCGGGCGTTCCCTTCGGAGTTCACTGTTCGCATAGTGAAGTTTTCTTCACCAACTTTGGAACGTGAGTCTGCGCCCCCGCTCATCGGGTGTCAACGGTCGGGACGGGTGAGGAGGGGAGGCCGCCGCGGCGGTCAATGCCTCGATGGAGGATGCAGCGATCGCCGAGACGTCGGAAGTGCCCAGAGCCGGACTTGAACCGGCACGCCCACGTAGGGGCAGCGAGGTTTAAGCTCGCCGTGTCTGCATTCCACCATCTGGGCAGGCCGAGGGCCCCGCTTGAGCTTCCGACCCTATCGGGATCCGTCCCCCGAACAGCGGACGAACGGACCCGATGTTGTCTTATTTTATTGAGGTCTGAGGGTGCATCAGCACCTGGAACTGGCCATCCGCACTTGCCAGTAGCCTCGCGCGCGTCAAACGGTCTTGTATGTGGAATGACGGAATTTCACCGTCCGAACAAGGGTGCTCCACCGGTTCTTGACGAACGCTCGACGAACGGGCGGCCCGAAGGCGCGTAGGGGGCGCGTGTCATCCCCAGGTATGACACGGCGGCCCCTGGTCCGACTCGAGTCTGCCTTCGGAACCGGAACAGCGGCTGACTACACGACAGCCGGCGGCCGGGACGATGGTTCACGTCCCAAGACACACCGTCCCGGCCATGACGTCCCCGTCATGACGTCCCAGCCATGCCGTCGTCCCGACAGGAGCTCACACCCGTGACCACCAGCCCCCTCGCCGAGCGCACCACCGCAGCGGCCGCGCGTGCCACGGACCTGTCGAAGATCTACGGACAGGGCGAGACCCAGGTCGTCGCGCTCGACCGGGTCTCGGTCGACTTCCGGCAGGCCGAGTTCACCGCGATCATGGGTCCCTCCGGATCCGGCAAGTCCACGCTGATGCACTGCGTGGCAGGTCTCGACACCTTCTCCTCCGGCTCCGTACGCATCGGCGACACCGAACTCGGCTCGCTGAAGGACAAGCAGCTCACGAAACTGCGCCGGGACAAGATCGGGTTCATCTTCCAGGCGTTCAACCTGCTGCCGACGCTGACGGCCATCGAGAACATCACCCTCCCGATGGACATCGCGGGCCGCAAGCCGGACAAGGAGTGGCTGGAAACAGTCATCCGGATGGTGGGACTGGCCGACCGGCTCGGCCACCGTCCCTCGCAGCTCTCCGGCGGTCAGCAGCAGCGCGTCGCCGTCGCCCGAGCCCTCGCCTCCCGGCCGGACATCATCTTCGGCGACGAGCCGACCGGCAACCTCGACTCCCGCTCGGGCGCCGAGGTGCTGGGCTTCCTGCGCAACTCCGTACGGGAGCTGGGGCAGACGGTGGTGATGGTGACCCACGACCCGGTGGCCGCGGCATACGCGGACCGGGTGGTCTTCCTCGCGGACGGACGGATCGTCGACGAGGTGTACGGGCCGACCGCCGAGTCGGTGCTGGACCGCATGAAGCAGTTCGACGCCAAGGGCCGCACCAGCTGATCCCCGACCGCGACCCGACCGTCCCCGACCGGGACCGACCGCTCGTCGACGAGCAGGACTGAGAAGACAACACCCATGTTCCGTACCGCCTTGCGCAACGTGCTCGCGCACAAGGCCCGGCTCCTGATGACCGTGCTCGCCGTGATGCTCGGCGTGGCCTTCGTGTCGGGGACCCTGGTCTTCACCAACACCCTCTCCGGCGCCCTGCAGAAGAGCTCCGCCAAGGGGTTCGACCAGGTCGACGTCGCCGTCACCGCCGAGGTCCAGGAGGACGTCGGCGACGCGATCGTCAAGACGCCGGAGCTGACCCAGTCGCTGCTGGAGCAGAGCGCGAAGGTCCCGGGCGCCGCGTCCGCCGTCGGCGTCGTCAACGGCTTCACCGCCATCGCCGACAAGGACGGCAAGCTCGTCGGCGGCGGTTTCCAGTCGCAGGGCGGCAACTACTGGGGAGACAAGGACGCCCGGTACCCGCTCGTCGAGGGGCACGCGCCGAGCGGCAGGGGCGAGGTCGTCATCGACTCGAAGACCGCCGAGCGGGCCGGGTACAAGGTCGGCGACACCGTACGGATCTCCGTCGACGGCCCCGTCCTCACCCCGAAGATCACCGGGATCTTCACCACCGACGACGGCAACGTCACCGCCGGCGGCAGCCTCGCGCTCTTCGACACGGCGAGCGCGCAGCAGTTGTTCGGCAAGACCGGCACCTACGACGAGATCGACGTGAAGGCCGCGGCCGGGACCTCTCAGGCCGCGCTGAAGTCCGCGCTGGACACCGCCCTGCCGAAGGGCAAGGTCGAGACCACCACCGGCAAGCAGCTCGCCGACGACCAGGCCGAGATGATCTCCGCGTCGATGAGCGGGCTGAAGCAGGGCCTGCTGGTCTTCGCCGGCATCGCGCTCTTCGTCGGCACCTTCATCATCGCCAACACCTTCACCATGCTGGTCGCCCAGCGCACCAAGGAGCTCGCGCTGCTGCGGGCCGTCGGCGCCTCCCGCCGGCAGGTCACGCGGTCGGTGCTGATCGAGGCGTTCGTCGTCGGCACGGTCGCCGGGGTGACCGGTCTGGTCGCCGGCATCGGCATCGGGGCCGGGCTGCGCTCGCTGATGGGGACGCTGGGGGCGACCGTCCCCGACGGGCCGCTCGTCATCTCGCCCGGCACGGTCGCCGCCGCCCTCGTCGTGGGCATCGTCATCACCATGCTGGCCGCCTGGCTGCCCGGCCGCCGGGCCGCGAAGATCCCGCCGGTGGCGGCCATGAGCAGCGTGCACGCCGCGGCCTCCACCAAGTCGCTCGTCCTGCGCAACACCCTCGGCGCCCTGTTCTCGGCGGCGGGCGTCGCGGTGATCCTGGCCGCGACGACGATGGACGGCAGCGACGGCCAGGCCCCCATGGGTCTCGGCGCCGTCCTGCTCATCATCGGCGTCTTCATCCTGACCCCGCTGCTGTCCCGCCCGCTGATCGCGGCCGCCGCCCCCGTCCTGCGGATCTTCGGGGTGTCCGGCAAGCTGGCCCGGCAGAACTCGGTGCGCAACCCGCGCCGGACGGCGGCCACGGCCTCCGCGCTGATGATCGGCCTGACCCTGATCACCGGCATGACGGTGATGGCGGGCAGCCTGCAGAAGGCCATCGACAAGATGGCGTCCTCCGCGATCCGGGCCGACTACGTCGTGTCGATGGCCAACGGCAACGAGCTCTCCGCCGACATCGACGAGAAGCTGAAGGCCACCGACGGGGTGACCGCCAGCAGCCCGATGCGCAACGGGCCCGGCCGGATCGACGGCAGGACCGAGTACCTCACCGGCGTCACCGGCTCCACCATCGGCGAGCTGACCGACCTCAAGGTCGACGAGGGCGCCTTCAAGGTGGGCGGCTCGCAGGTCGTCGTCGACGAGGACACCGCCACGTCCCATGGCTGGAAGGCCGGTTCGGCGTTCACGGTGAACTACGAGGACGGCAGGAAGCAGCAGTTGACGGTCTCCGGGGTGTATGAGGGCAACGAGCTGATCGAGGGCATCCTCCTCGACAACTCGGTCCTCACCCCGCACCTGGAGGACCCGGTCGACATGCGGGTCATGGTCAAGACCGCCGGCGGTGCCTCGGACGACACGAAGGACAGGCTGGAGAAGGCCCTCGGCTCCAACCCGGCCATCAAGGTCCAGAGCAAGAAGGACCTCTCCAACGAGATCGCGCAGATGTTCACCCTGATGCTGAACATGCTCTACGGGCTGCTCGCGATGGCCGTGATCGTCGCCGTCCTCGGCGTCATCAACACCCTCGCCATGTCGGTCTTCGAGCGCTCCCAGGAGATCGGCATGCTGCGCGCCATCGGCCTGGACCGCAGGTCCGTCAAGCGGATGGTCCGTCTGGAGTCCCTCGTCATCTCCCTCTTCGGCGGGGTGCTCGGCCTCGGCCTCGGCGTGTTCTTCGGCTGGGCGGCCGGTGAGCTGCTCGGCACGAAGATGGCGACGTACGAACTCGTCCTGCCGTGGGGCCGGATGGCCGTCTTCCTGGTGCTGGCCGCCGGGGTGGGCATCCTGGCGGCACTGTGGCCGGCCCGGCGGGCTTCGCGGCTGAACATGCTGGCGGCGATCAAGTCGGAGTAGGGGCGGGACGGTTGGGGCCCGGTGCCGTACGTACGGCACCGGGCCCCTCTCCCATGCCGTCAGTTCCAGGTGCGGGCGCGCAACGGCATCCCGGAGATGCCCGACTCGGGGGTCCGGACGGCCAGGACCTGGTTGACGCCGATGCGATTGCGTTCGAAGGCGACGGCGGAGGCGGCCATGTAGAGCCGCCAGACACGGGCGCGGCCGGGACCGGTGAGGTGGACGGCCCGGTCCCAGGCGGCTTCCAGACGGTCGACCCAGCGGCGCAGTGTGAGGGCGTAGTGCTCACGGATCGACTCGACGTCCCGGACCTCGAAGCCGGCGCGTTCGAGCTGGGTGACCGTGGTGCCCACGGGGGCGAGTTCGCCGTCCGGGAAGACGTAGGCGTCGATGAACGCGTCCACGTCGTACGCCGACTCGTCGCGGTGCGGGCGGCGGGCGATCTGGTGGTTGAGCAGCCGGCCGCCCGGCGTGAGCAGCGCGAGCAGGACCTTCGCGTACTCCAGGTACCGCGCGGAGCCGACGTGTTCCGCCATGCCGATGGAGGAGATCGCGTCGAACGGGCCGTCGGTGACGTCCCGATAGTCCTGGACGCGGATCTCGACCTTGTCGGTGAGCCCCGCGTCGGCGACGCGCTTGCGGGCGTAAGCCGCCTGCTCCTGGGAGAGCGTGATCCCGACGACGTTCGCCCCGTGCTCGCGGGCCGCGTGGATGGCGAGGGAACCCCAGCCGCATCCGACGTCCAGCAGCCGGCTCCCCGGCCCCAGGTCCAGCTTGCGGCAGACCAGTTCGAGCTTGTCGCGCTGGGCGGTCTCCAGGGTGCTGTCGGCGGACTCCCAGTAGGCGCAGGAGTAGATCATGGACGGACCGAGGACGAGCTCGTAGAAGTCGTTGCCGACGTCGTAGTGATGACTGATGGCGCGTCTGTCGGTGCGACGGGTGTGGAGATGACTGGTCCGGCGGACCTCCTCGCGGGGTGGGGCGGGCGGCAGCGGGGGCCCGGCGAGTCTCACCAGCCCCCGGACGGCCGCGCGGAACCGGGGGTCGCGCAGGGCCTGGGCGAGGGTACGGGCGTCCTCGCCGCGTTCCCAGAGGAGGCCGGAGAGCAGGTCGAGAGCGACGTACAGGTCCCCCTCGACCTCCAGGTCGCCGGCCACCCAGGCGCGGGCGAGGCCCAGTTCGCCCGGTTTGAACAGGAGACGACGCAGGGCCCTGCGGTTGCGTACGACCAGAACGGGCGCGTCGGGCGGGCCCGCCTGCGAACCGTCCCAGGCGCGGACGCGCACCGGGAGAGGGGCCCCCAGCAACTGTTCGACAAGCGCATGAAGCCGCGGTGCGGCGTCAGCCATGATGCACACCTCCGTGACGGTGATCCCGGAATGTCCTGACACCACGAAAACACCAGCGAAGCCTCAGCGCAGTCCCCCACGCGCGTTACAGCTGGGCAAACTCCCGCGACGGCCCCCCAGGGGAGGCTGAGTACGGCGACTCATGCCCGCGGTGCGCCGCGCGCCGGAGGATGCTGAACATGACACAGCGACACAGCGCCCTCGCCTGGCGCCGGGGGATCATCGCCACGGTGGCCATGGGAGCGGCCTTCGCCGGGCTGCTGGGCTTCCTCAGCGCCTGGGACGGGGAGCCGTACCCCGTCGCGGATCCGGCCGCCACGGCGACCCGCCTGGACGGCCTCACCCAGACCGTCTACGAGGCACTCGCCCTGCCGGGCGCGGCACTGGATCCCGACTGGCGCGGCACGCTGAAGGCCGAGGAGTACGGCTGCCATTACCGGGGGCTGAGCCACTGGGAGGAGCAGCTGAGCGACTCGCCGCCGAGCGTGCCGGGGGTGGTGAACGTGTCGGCCGAGTGGACACTGACGGGGGTCTCCGAGGAGCGGGCGACGGCCGCGATGCGGCGGGCCCGCACGGAACTGACCCGGCAGGGCTGGCAGGGCACCGACCACGAGAACGCCGCCGGACGACTGATCACGCTGCAACTGGAGCCCGCGGACACCTACGAAACCCCCGTGCCCGTCTCCGTCTGGGTCACGGCGCTTCCCGGCGACCGCCTCGAGGTCTCCGCGTACGCGGAGTGCGCCCGCTACCCCGAGGGAACCCCCCTCGACGCCGTCGACCGGCCCAGCCTGCCCCACCAGCTGGCACCGGCCCCGCTGCGTGATTGACCGGAACACCCGGAACACACCGAAGGGGCCGCCCGCACCACGGATGGCGGGTGGCCCCTTCGGGGGTGTTTCAGTGACCGGCGGTCAGGGGACCGCAGGCCGGGTGACCGGTGGTCAGGAGGCCTTGGCCTTCTCGTTCTCGGTCTTCTCGGCCCTCTCGGCGGCCGGCTTCGCGGCGACCGGGGCCGGCTTCGCGGCCTCGTAGAACTCCTCGCGCGGGGACTCCAGCGCGCCGAGGGCGACGACCTCGCGCTTGAGGAACATGCCGAGGGTCCAGTCCGCGAAGACGCGGATCTTGCGGTTCCACGTCGGCATCGCCATGCCGTGGTAGCCGCGGTGCATGTACCAGGCGAGACGGCCCTTGAGCTTGATCTTCACCTTGCCCATGACGATCATCGCGACGCCCTTGTGGAGGCCGAGGCCCGCCACCGCACCCTTGTTGGAGTGCGCGTACTCCTTCTGCGGGAAGCCCCGCATGCCGGAGATCACGTTGTCGCCGAGGACCCTGGCCTGACGGAGCGCGTGCTGCGCGTTCGGCGGGCACCAGGCGTTCTCGACGCCGGCCTTGCGCGCGGCGACGTCCGGGACCTGGGCGTTGTCGCCGGCGGCCCAGATGTAGTCGGTGCCGGTGACCTGGAGGGTCGGCTGGGCGTCCACGTGGCCGCGGGGGCCGAGCGGGAGGCCGTAGCGGGCCAGGACCGGGTTCGGCTTGACGCCGGCCGTCCACACGATCGTGTTGGAGTCGACCTCGAGGCCGTTCTTCAGGACGACGTGGCCGTCGACGCAGGAGTCCATCGAGGTGGAGAGGTAGATCTCCACGCCCCGGCTCTCCAGGTGCTCCTTGCCGTACTGGCCGAGCTTCGGGCCGACCTCGGGCAGGATCTTGTCCGCGGCGTCGACGAGGATGAAGCGCATGTCCTCGCGGGACACGGTCTTGTAGTACTTGGCCGCGTCGCGGGCCAGGTCCTCGACCTCACCGATGGTCTCCGCGCCGGCGAAACCGCCGCCGACGAAGACGAAGGTGAGCGCCTTGCGGCGGATCTCCTCGTCGGTCGTGGAGTCGGCCTTGTCCAGCTGCTCGAGGACGTGGTTGCGCAGGCCGATGGCCTCCTCGACGCCCTTCATGCCGATGCCCTGCTCGGCGAGGCCGGGGATCGGGAAGGTGCGGGAGACCGCGCCGAGCGCGATCACCAGGTAGTCGAAGGGCAGCTCGTACGCCTCGCCGACCAGCGGGGCGATCGTGGCGACCTTGCGGTCCTGGTCGATGGTGGTGACCCGGCCGGTGAGAACCTCCGCCTTGGGCAGCACGCGTCGCAGCGGGACGACGACGTGGCGCGGGGAGATGTTGCCGGCGGCGGTTTCGGGGAGGAAGGGCTGGTAGGTCATGTACGACCGGGGGTCGACGACCGTGACGGTCGCCTCGCCGTAGCGCATCTTCTTGAGAATGCGCCGAGCTGCGTACAGGCCTACGTACCCACCGCCTACTACGAGGATCCTGGGACGCTCCGTGGTGCTCATGCCATCGAGTATCCACCCGCTCCAGGGGGGTCGCTCGTGCGCCCCTTCACAAGCTTGTGGAGGGTGTGTGCTATCCTCCGCGACTCGCGTGATCCACGTCATGGCGCGGAACGGGAACCTGTGCACACGGGGTGCCGTTGTCAATGCCGCGTGAGCTGCCTCTCCGGGTCCGGAGGGCCTCCGTGAGGGGTCCGCGGGACGCCTTCGCCACACCTCCGTGAAACGTCCGCGCGCGCCTCTTTTGAACACGTTCACACCAGCGCTGAGCCCCCGGAAGGGTCAACCGGGGCATCCTCGTCCTCCGACAGGGCCGAATTCCTTGTGAAGAACTTCACGAACTTTTCCGACGGAGCGTGTCCGAGGGGCCCGGAAGGACCCCTCGAGCATGCTCAAACGCGCATCCTGCCTGCTCAGCAGAGTGCAAGTAGCGGGGCGGGGAGGGCTACGCGACCGACCATGCGATGCCGTCGAGGATGTCGTGTTCGCTCACGACGACCTCCTGCGCACCGATCCGCTCCATGATCGCCAGCAGTACGAGCGCGCCCGCCGCGATCACGTCCACCCGGCCCGGGTGCATCGACGCGATCGCCGCGCGCTCGGCGTGGGTGGAGCGCAGCAGCCACTCGGTGATCTCGCGGACCTTGTCGTGCGAGACCCGTGAGTGGTGGATGGCCGCCGAGTCGTACTCGGGCAGCTCCTGCGCGATCGCCGAGACCGTCGTGACCGAGCCGGCCAGGCCGACCAGGGTGTGCGCCTCGCGCAGCGGGACCGTCCGCTCGGCGAGGTCGAGGGCCGCCTCGATGTCGGCGCGTATCGCCGCGACCTGCTCGGGCGTCGGCGGGTCGGTGACGCTGCCGTCCGCGACCAGGTGGCGTTCGGTCATCCGTACGCAGCCGACGTCGACCGAGCGGGCGGCCCGGACGTGCTCCTCGCCCACGACGAACTCCGTCGAGCCGCCGCCGATGTCCACCACCAGGTAGGGCTTGGTGAGGTCGTCGCGTCCCTCGAGTTCCCTCGTCGCGCCGGTGAAGGAGAACTCGGCCTCCTGGTCGCCGGTGATGACCTCGGGCTCGACGCCCAGGATGTCCAGCACGCCGCGCACGAACTCGTCGCGGTTCTCGGCGTCCCGGGAGGCCGAGGTGGCGACGAAGCGCAGCCGCTGCGCGCCGTGTTCCTTGATGACGGCCGCGTACTCCCGGCAGGCCGCGAAGGTCCGCTCCAGCGCGTCGGGGGCGAGCCGTCCGGTGCGGTCGACGCCCTGGCCGAGGCGGACGATCGTCATACGGCGGTCCAGCTCGACCAGCTCGCCCGTCTCCGGGTCGGCGTCGGCGACGAGGAGGCGGATCGAGTTGGTGCCGCAGTCGACGGCGGCGACCCGGGTCACCGGGGGGCCGCCGTCGAGTCGTCCTGCGGAACCGGCACCACACAGGTGCCCTTGCGCCACCACTGAGGGAGCATCGCCAGGGCCTCGTCGCCGAGCGGGTTCACGCCCGGGCCGGCCGCCAGGGAGTGCGCCACGAGCACGTGCAGGCACTTCACGCGGTCCGGCATGCCGCCCGCGCTGGGGAAGTTCTTCAGCTCCTCGATCTCGTCCCGGCGCCGGACGTAGTCCTCGTGCGCGGCACGGTAGGAGGCGGCGAGCTCCGGGTCGGACCGCAGCCGTTCCGTCATCTCCTTCATCACGCCGTTCGCCTCGAGCGTGCCGATCGCCGAGTTGGCCTTCGGGCACGTCAGGTAGTACAGCGTCGGGAAGGGCGTGCCGTCGGGCAGGCGGGGGGCGGTCTCCACGACGTCCGGCTGACCGCACGGGCAGCGGTGCGCGATCGCGCGCAGGCCGCGCGGCGGGCGTCCGAGCTGCTGCTTGAAGGCCTCGACGTCCGCGTCGGTGGGCTCGGTGCGCGGGGTGGTCGGCGGGGGCGTTTCCATACTTCCGGGATTGTCTCTCTGTCGGTTCACTGGGTTGCGGCCATCGGTCTCGTCGGTCTCACCGGTCTGCGGCCGTCGCTCTCGTCGGTCTCAGCGGTCGGAGGCGTCCGACTTGTCGACCCCGTCCCAGACGTTCGCGTACCAGGGGCGGTCGGCCGCCCCGAGGTCCGCGCGGGACTGCTTGGCCGCGTCCGGGTCGATCACGACGTAACCGGTCTCCCCCGGCATCACATAGTGCAGCCGCTGCCGGATCTGCTGTTCGGCGTACGCGTCGTCCTGCCAGCGCGCCTTGAGGTCGCGCAGCTGTTCGACGCGCTCGCCGGCCTGCTGCTTCTCCCGCTCCAGGTCGGCGATCTCGGCGCGCTGGGAGACGTACTGGCGCATGGGGTAGGCCAGGGCGACGATCAGCGTGCACAGGACGAGGGCGAGCAGCGCGGCACGGCCGGTGAGGCGGGAGCGGCGGGCCTGACGCTTGGTCTGGGAGCGGTAGACCCGGGCCGCGGTCTGCTCCCCGAGCAGTTTGATCCTCGTCGTGGTGGAGAACCGGTCCCGGTTGGTCACGGATATTCACCTCGCAGCGCTCCGGCCGTCACGTCCGCTCACCTGGTCTTTTCTGCCGGGGGTCCGGGGGTTGTCCCCCGGGAAGACACAGCACGGCCATGTCCCCCGCCTCCCGTCTCCCACGTACGTACGTCCCCGCACACGGTACGGGACCGAGTACGGGGACGTATGTACGACTGGCCAAGGCTTGACCCGGCAGGGGTCAGCCCTTGCTGTGCTTGTCAGTTCGCGGAGCGAAACCGCGGGAACGCGGAGCGGCCGGCGTACACCGCGGCGTCGTCGAGGATCTCCTCGATGCGCAGCAGCTGGTTGTACTTGGCGACGCGCTCGGAGCGGGCCGGGGCGCCGGTCTTGATCTGGCCGCAGTTGGTGGCGACGGCGAGGTCGGCGATGGTGACGTCCTCGGTCTCGCCGGAGCGGTGCGACATCATGCACTTGAAGCCGCTGCGCTGGGCCAGCTCGACGGCGTCGAGCGTCTCGGTCAGCGAGCCGATCTGGTTGACCTTGACGAGCAGGGCGTTGGCGGCGCCCTCCTCGATGCCGCGGGCGAGGCGCTCGGGGTTGGTGACGAACAGGTCGTCGCCGACGATCTGGACCTTGTCGCCCAGCTTGTCGGTGAGGATCTTCCAGCCGGCCCAGTCGTCCTCGAACAGCGGGTCCTCGATGGAGACGAGCGGGTAGGCCGCAACGAGCTCCTCGTAGTACTCCGTCATCTCGGCGGCGGAGCGGTCCTTGCCCTCGAACTGGTACGTGCCGTCCTTGTAGAACTCGGACGCGGCGACGTCGAGCGCGAGGGCGATCTGCTCGCCCGGCGCGTAACCGGCTTCCTTGATGGCCTCGAGGATGAGGTCGAGGGCCTCGCGGTTGGAGCCGAGGTTCGGGGCGAAGCCGCCCTCGTCGCCGAGGCCGGTGGACAGGCCCTTGGCCTTCAGGACCTTCTTCAGGGTGTGGTAGACCTCGGTGCCCCAGCGCAGGGCCTCGGAGAAGGACTCCGCGCCGATCGGGGCGATCATGAACTCCTGGATGTCCACGTTGGAGTCGGCGTGCGAGCCGCCGTTCAGGATGTTCATCATCGGCACCGGCAGCAGGTGCGCGTTGGGACCGCCCAGGTAGCGGAAGAGCGGGAGGTCGCTGGCCTCGGACGCGGCGTGGGCGACGGCGAGCGAGACGCCGAGGATGGCGTTGGCGCCGAGGGAGCCCTTGTTGTCGGTGGCGTCCAGGTCGAACATGGCCTGGTCGATCAGGCGCTGCTCGGTGGCGTCGTAGCCGACCAGCTCCGGGCCGATCTGCTCGATGACGGCGAGGACGGCCTTCTCGACACCCTTGCCCTGGTAGCGGTTGGGGTCACCGTCGCGGAGCTCGATGGCCTCGAAGGCACCGGTGGAGGCGCCGGACGGGACGGCGGCACGACCCGTGCTGCCGTCGTCGAGGCCGACCTCGACCTCGACCGTGGGGTTGCCTCGGGAGTCCAGGATTTCCCGGGCTACGACGACGTCGATGGACGGCACGAGCATCTCCTTCTTGGGATGTGACGCTGAGAGTGCGCGGCTCGCGGGCCGTGATGAGCCCGTGCTGAGCCTTGCGACTAGAGCCTAACCGTCCCGGGGCCGTCGGCAGCCGACCGACCGCCCCGTGGACAGACAGACCGTACCCATTGTTTCCGTCCGGAACAAAGGGGTTGGTCAACCCTGGCCAACAAGAAGTGGCGAACGGGCAAAGAGAAACCCCGCTCCGGCGCGTACGGGGGAACACGCACCGGAGCGGGGAGCCCGTGGGGACGGGGGGTGACCCTCACGAGGTCTTCAGTGTGCCGACCTCGGATGTGAGGGCGCTGTCGCTTCTCTGGGAGCCGGGTGTCACTTCAGGTGCAGGTGCTGACCCGGGTAGATGAGGTTCGCGTCCTCGACGATGTCCTTGTTCAGCTCGAACAGCTTCTGCCAGCCGCCCTTGACCTTGTGCTTCTCGGCGATGGAGCTGAGGGTGTCGCCCTTGACGACCTTGTACTCGCCGTCACCCTTCTTGACCTTCTTGCCGGTCGGGGTGGTGACCGTCTTGGAGGCGGCCGGGCGGTCGGTCGAGCGGGAGGTGCTCTGCTTCTCGGTCGAACGCGTACTGGTGCCGCTGCCCGAGCTGCCGGAGCCGCTGGAGCCGCTCGACGAGTCGGAGGAGCTGCCGCCGCTGTAGGCCGCGCCGGACAGGCCGGTGCCGCAGACCGGCCAGGCGCCCTTGCCCTGGCCCGCGAGGACCTTCTCGCCGATGGCTATCTGCTGGGACTTGCTGGCCTGGTCGGCGGTGGAGGCGTAGGCGGTGCCGCCGTACGCGGCCCAGGTGGAGGCGGAGAACTGCAGGCCGCCGTAATAGCCGTTGCCGGTGTTGATCGACCAGTTGCCGCCGGACTCGCACTGGGCGACCGCGTCCCACTCGGAGGCGGTGGCGGCGGAGGCGCTGCCGGCCGCCATCAGCGGGGCGGCGATGGCGACACCGGTCACGCCGGCCAGGGTGGCGACGCGGGTGGCCTTGGACGGACGGCGATGCTTGCCCTTACCGGAAAACAGCATGGTGGATCCCCTCACCGACGCCTGCGAGGTGAGCTGTCGGGTTCGGGCCGGTTGAGTTGCCCGGCCGCGCTCTCGCTTTCACGAGGCGCGGCTTCACCCCAAGCCGCTCCGGTCGACTTCCCGGTGCGGCACTTACCTTGGGTCCCCCGCTCCTGCCTACGGCGCTTGACGCGACGACTGTTCCCGGGCCGCCACTGGCAGGATTCGGCGTTGCGACGGCCGGGGCTCGGGTTGCCGAGCGGGACGACCGTAGACACGCGATCCGCGGAATTTCAAAGACGATCAGGGCTTCTGAGACTCATCCCACACTTTCACCAAACCGGACATTCGGCGCGAAGCGTGACGTGAACTCCCGCTGCTTTTCTTGGGCTTTGCGCCCTATTCCACCCCTGTGTCGAGGGTCTGACCGGCGACGATGTCGCTCGGGTCGGCGCCGATGAGGTCCCTGTTCTCGGCGTAGAGGGCGCGCCATCCACCGTCGAGGCCAAGGGAGTCGGCGATGGAGGCGAGGGAGTCGCCCTCCTGGACGACATAGGTGGCCGCGGCGTGCCGACCGGCGGAGGCGGCCTTGGCGCCGTCGACCGTGGCGTCGGTGGCGCTCCCGGCCGTCACCTCGTCGGCCGTGGCGCCGCGGTGCCGGCCGGAGCCGAGGGAGCCGGTGTCGACGAGACTCCAAGAGCCCGCATCCTGGACCGACTTGTCCGAGTCGTCCGCTTCCGGGGTCTCTGCGGGCGAGCCGTCGGTCGCCTGCGCGTCGCCCTGGCCGCCGGAGCCGTCGGACTTGCCGGAGCCGCCCGTACCGGTGGAGGAAGAGGGCGAAGGGGACGAAGGGGACGAAGGTGATGCTGAGGGTGAACTCGATGAATCACCGGACGAGTCGGTCGAACCGTCGCCACTGCCCGAAGAGTTCGAGGAGCCCGAGGAACCGGACGACCCCTTGGACAGGTCGGACAATCCGGAGGAGACAGACGAGTCGGACGAGTCGTCCACCACGCCGGTGTCCACGCTCAGCGCGCCGTTCTCCTGGGTGAGCCCGGAGGTCAGCCCGCAGGTGCCCCAGGCGCCGATGTTCTCGGCGGCGAGCAGTTTCTGCGCCACGGCGATCTGCTGGTTGCGGCTGGCCAGGTCGGGGCTCGCCGCGTAGTCGAGCCCGCCGTACGTCTCCCACTGCTTCTGGGTGAGACTCAGGCCGCCGTACTCGCCGTGGCCCTTGTCGGCACTCCACGAGCCGCCGGTCTCGCACTGCGCCACCTTGTCCCACACCGTGCCGTCGGCGGCGCTCGCGCCGGAGGCGGCGAGCAGCGGGATGGCGATGGCGGACCCGGTCACTCCGGCCGCGACGAGGAGGGCCGGGGCCTGGCGGGGGCGACGGTGACGACCGTTCCCGGAGAGCATGCTGGGGGCCTTTCTCTGGACAGCATTGACCGGCGCGGCGGGTGAGACTCGAGGCGTCGCGCTGACGAGTGAACGTATCGGCAGACGAACACTTGTCACAAGTTAATGCCGCGCAGATCACGTGAAGATCACAGAGTTGAGGCTTGGTCACCTTCACTCCCCCGAATGGTCACATTCCCCCTGACGCGCGGTCAGATGTGCATCGCTCATGTACCGGAATGCGCAGGACCGAACTCGACCGGCAAAGTCCGCAGGCCGCGCATGATGAGCCCGCCGCGCCATCTCAAGTCGGCCGGATCCGCGGCCAGTCGGAGGTCGGGCAGCCGGGTGAGGAGGGTGGCCAGCGCGGTCTGCCCCTCCAGCCTGGCCAGCGGGGCGCCCAGGCAGTAGTGGATGCCGTGGCCGTAGCCGAGATGCTGGTTGTCGCGGCGGGAGAGGTCGAGCGTGTCGGGGTCCGAGAAACGGGCCGGATCGCGGTCGGCGGCCGCCAGGACGACGAGGACGGGGTCACCGGGCGCGATGTCCTGCCCTCCGACGCTCAGCGGCTCGGTCGCGAACCGCCAGGTGGCCAGTTCGACGGGGCCGTCGTAGCGCAGGAGTTCCTCCACGCCGGTCTCCAGCAGGTCCCGCTGCCCGGTCGCGAGGGATGCCTGCAACCGCGCCCGCTGTTCAGGGTGGGCAAGCAGGGCATAGAGCCCATTACCGATCAGGTTGACGGTGGTCTCGAAGCCGGCGAACAGAAGGATGAAGGCCATGGCGGCAGCCTCGTTCTCGGTGAGGTGCTCGCCGTGGTCGGAGGCGCGGATGAGGCCGGAGATGAGGTCCTCGCCGGGGGCCGGGTCGGCGGGGAGCTCCGCGCGCTTGCGGTGGATCAGCTCCAGCAGGTAGCCGCGCATCCTCTTCACCGACCGCGCGACCCCGCCGCGCGGGCCGCCGCCGTGCCGGATCATCATCCCCGCCCAGTCGCGGAAGTCGTCCTGGTCCTCGCGGGGGACGCCCAGGAGGTCGCAGATGGCGTAGATGGGGAGGGGGAAGGCGAAGTCGTGGATGAGGTCGGCCTCGCCCTCGGCGGCGAACCGGTCGATGAGGTGGTCCGTCAGCTCCTGGACGCGGGGCGCGAACTCGGCGACGCGGCGCGGGGTGAACGCCTTGCTGACGAGCCGTCGCAGCCGGGTGTGGTCCGGCGGGTCGATGTTGAGCAGATGCGTCATCAGCTCGGCCTTGCGCTCACCGGGGATGCCGGTCTTGCCCTTGGCGTGGGCGGGCTCGTCGTGGTGTGCGGGGTTCTTGGAGAGCCGCTGGTCGGCGAGGGCCTGTTTCGCGTCGGCGTACCGGGTGACCAGCCAGGCCTCGACCCCGCTGGGCAGCCGGGTGCGGTGCACGGGGGCGTGCTCGCGCAGCCAGGCGTAGGCGGGGTAGGGGTCGGTGGCGAACTCCCAGGTGAAGAGGGCGGGGGCGGGCGGAGTGTCGGTCGGGGGGTGGGGCTGGTTGGTCACTCCTCGACGGTAGCGGGGTTCTCGGCGTGCTCTGCGAGGGCCTCTGGGCAGCGGGGTGCCCCCTGCCGGCGGCCTTGCGGTACAAGAGGGCGGCTTCGGTGGGGCTGTCCTGCTTCTTTTCGAGGCGGACGGCGAGCCGGTAGGCGGCGTAGGCGTCGCCGCTCGCGCACCCCTGCTCCTGCTCCTCGCGGGCCTGGTGCAGATTCCCCGTCTTCCCCAGTACATCGCCGTGGTGGGCGGCGTCCGGCCCGAGTCCGACGGAGAGGTGGTCCGCGGCGTCGGCCAGGGTCTGCCTGCCGGGGCTCCTGCGTGGCGCTCAGCAGCCGGGCGGCCTTCGTGTCGCCCGCGGCGGCGGCACGGGCGAGCAGCACCTCGGCGAGTTCGGCCTCGCGGCGCAACAGGAAGTGCCGGGACTTGTCGGGCGGGAGGGGCGCGAGCATCCATTCCAGTGAGGTGGACGTGTGATCCGCGAGCCGGCGCCGGAACGCGGACCGCACCGACTCCCGCTGCTCCGACCGCAGCCCCGCCTCCAGCACCTCCGCGCCCCTGGAGGCCGGCTCGTCCAACTCGCCTTCCCCACCCATACAAGGCCCCGCGCCCCGCGGCCCGCTGAGGGGGCCGCCGTACTAACCCACCACCCCTTCGGTCGCCCGGATCGCGTCCCGATAGGCCCGGGCAGCCGCCCGCAGGGCCGCCTCCGGGTCCACGCCCTCCGCTTCGGCCCGGGCGGCGAGTGCCAGCAGCTCGTAGCCGATGCCCTCGGCGCCTCTCCCCTCGGCGCTCGTGCCGTCAGCGCTCGTGCCGTCGGCGCTCGTGTCGTCGGCCGTCGGCAGCGGCACGTCCAGTCCCGCCGTCCGGGCCCGGGAGGCGAGCTTCGCGGCGAGGGCCAGGCCGGGCTGGTGGAGGGGGACGCCGTCCGTCACCGACTCCCGCCGTTTCTCGACCGCCTTCGTGCGCAGCCAGTGCGCCTTCACCTCTTCCGGGGTCGTGGCCGTGGCGTCGCCGAAGACATGGGGGTGGCGGTGGATGAGCTTGGCGACGATCGTGCCGGCCACGTCGTCGACGGAGAACGGGGACTCCTCGTCCTCCTCGGCGATACGGGCGTGAAAGACGACCTGGAGCAGGACGTCGCCCAGTTCCTCGCGGAGTTCGTCGTAGTCGCCGTCCTCGATCGCCTCGACCAGTTCGTACGACTCCTCCACCGCGTACTTCGCCAGGCCCTTGTGGGTCTGCTGGGAGGACCAGGGGCACTCGGCGCGGATGCGGTCCATGACCTGGACGAGGTCGAGGAGCCGGGCGCCGGGGAGGTCGTAGGAGGCGGGGAGGAGTTCCAGCTCGGGCATCGACACCCGGCCGGAGCCCGCCAGGCGGGCCAGGCCGTCGGTGAGGGCCGGTTCGCCCTCGCCGGTGGCCACGACCACGACCGTGCGGCCGTCGGCACAGGCGGCGACCAGGTCCTCGGCGGTCGGGGAGCTCTCCTCGACCGCTATGCCCGCGTCCCGCAGATAGGGCAGCTGCGGGTGCGCGCCGTCCGCGCACAGCACCCGGTCCGCCGTGCGCATGGCCTGCCAGGCGGGCCAGGACAGCAGACCGGGGGCGACCCGGTGGCTGGTGGTGAGCAGGACGATGCGGCCGGTGGCGTCGACGGCGGCGGGGCCGCTGGATGGGCTGGATGCGTTCACACCTCGAACGTAACCCACGCCCGCCGGCGGCCCCACGAGTTGTCCACAGGTCCGGCGGATTGGTCATACCGGCCGTTCGCCGGCTTCCGTCAGCACCGTTTGCCGGGCCGCACCGTCACGTCGTCTGTTGCGTTCCCGCCGTCGTGATCTCCCGCACCCAGGGCGTCTTCGCGTCGACGCGGGCGACCTTCTGCGCGTCCCAGCTGCCGTAGCGCGGGTTGAGGTCGACACCGAGGGCCTTGGACGCCTTGGACAGGGCGTTCCAGAAGGCGGGCTGGCTGGTGTTCGTGTCGAGCTCGGTGGCGAGTTTCTGGGCTTCCAGCTGGAGGCGGAGGTTTTCGTCGAGGCGCTGCGGCGGGATGCCGTACTGCTGGAGCCAGGCCGTCTGAAGGCCCTGCGCGCCGCCCGCCTGCTGTTCCAGACCGGTCCGCATCTGCTGGACCTCCCGGCGGCTGACGGTGATGCCCGCGTCCTCGGCGGCGCGGTGCAGCACCCGGTCGAGGACCATGCCGTGCAGGGTGTCGCGGGTGAGGGTGCCGGTCTGGGCGATGGCCTGCGCGTACTGCGCGTCGTCCTTGACCGCGGCGCGCTGGGCCGTGCGCACCTCGTTGACCCGGTTCTCCAGCTGCGCGACGGTGATCCGCTGGCCGCCGACGACGGCCGCCGCGCCGGGATGCGCGTCGTTCCCGCAGGCGGTGAGGAGGGGGGCCGCCGCGATCGCGGCGGACAGCAGGAGCGCGGTGCGACGACGGCGGTGCAAGGGAGCCTCCCGAGGAGATTGTGCGACGGTGCACAAAGTCTTGCGGTGATCGATGGTAGGCAGTGGGACGGCTGGGGCCAACCCATTCGACCAACGATTCACCAGGACTTCGGGCACCGCCGCGCCCGGTCGTCGCCCGCTCGTCGGTGCGAGGGCTCAGCCCCACCCCTTCCGCGTGCGTCCTTCAGGCGTTCCGGTTCAGCCGACGATGGCGACCGGGGCGTCCCACGTGTCGCGGTCCACGGTGATCGTGTAGCCGCCGCGGGTCTCCTTGCTGTTGACCAGGAACTGGTGGCCGCGGCTGTGGTCGGTGTACTGCGTGGCGCCCCACGGCCAGTCCGTGGTCGTGGTGTCCTTCTTGTCCCAGAGGGCGTACCAGAGGTTGCCCGGCAGGTCCGTCTTGTTCGTCGCGGTGGCGATCGCCTTGGCGCTGGAGCTGGTGAAACCGTAGTAGCCGGCCCGGTACGTCTTGGCGCGCAGCGTCTTGGTGAAGGAGCGGACGTACGCCAGCACGGCGTCGTTGCACGCCTTGTTGGTGATGTCGTACGCCTCCATGTCGAGGTAGATCGGGCTGCCGACCTTCATGCCGAGCGCCGAGGCCTTGGCGACCGCGTCCGCCGCGTCGGTCGCGCCGAGGGAGGTGGCCGTGGTGGCGGTGATCTTCTCGGGGCTGGAGCCGGTCTGGCAGGGCGGCTGGGCGCCGACGTAGAGCGGGATGAGCTTCCAGCCGACCGTGTTGACCGACTTCACCCAGGACGCGGTCAGGTTGGGCTGTGCGCAGCCGCGGTTCTTGCCGCCGACGTAGACGGCGGCGCCGCCGTAGTAGCCGTCGGTCTTCCAGGCCTTCATCGCGGCCAGGGAGGGCGCGGTGCAGGTGTCGAAGGCGCGGCCGGTGTACGTCTTCTGGGCGGGCCAGGTGGTGGCCGCCATCGAGGTCTGCGCCGCTATCCCGGCCCCCGCGAGGACGGCCGCGCCGGCCACCCCCCACGTGATGTATCTGCGCCTTCTGGACTGCCGGTGCTCGGCCATCCCCACCCCATACTTCATCTGTGCGTACCGCGCTGTCGCTGCGTACGGCTGCTGTGTCTCGCTGACGTTTCCTGATGCGGTGCGACGATACGGCGTCGACTCGACGTCGGGCATCGGAAACGGATCGCACCGTAACCTGCGGCATCCCTGTGATCGGAAAACACAGGTCCCCCATAGCCACAAGATTCGCCCATGTCACAGTAAAGAAGCGACAGGCCCTGGCGCGGCCCGCCCGTGTCCTACCCTTGCCCCCTGGTGACTTGGGGGGCGACATGACGATGCCGACGACGGCTGCGACGGCGACCGGTGCGGACAGACGGCTGGAGGGCGGCTGGTTCCAGCGGCTCGCCTGGACGGTCCTGGTGTGGGGCTCACTCGGCTTCCTGGTCTGGGTGCCCTTCCTCTACGTGGCGATCCGCCGCGGGCTCTCCTCCGACTGGGCGGCCTTCGGGTCGTTCTCCCTGTACGAGTGCGTGATCCTGACGTGGGCGGTGGTCTCGGACACCGACGACGGGGACGCCTTCCTGGGCGTCACGGTCCTGGTGACCCTGGTGACGGCGACGGTGCTCCTGCTCTTCGCGGTGTTCGACAAGAAGGCCCCGGCTTCGAGCCCGGTGTCGGGCCCGGCGTACGGAACGGGGCAGCCGTACGGGGCGGGACAGGCGAATCCGTATCAGCAGGGGTATCCCTACGGCCAGTAGAGCGCGAGCGCGGTCGAACCCCGCGCCGCGCCTCAAAGACTGTGCCGCATCCACACGTTGGGCTCGACGTACACCGCGTAGTCCCGCTCCGGCTCGCAGCGCACCGGTACCAGGGCGCCGGGGACCTCGATGTCGCCCGGTGTGTCGAAGGGCAGGCCGGTCCAGCGGCGCCACTCCGCCAGCGAGGCCGACACCGTCATCGACGCCGGCGCGATCCGTTCGACGGTCGCGCCCGCCCGGGCGTGCACGCGCAGCCACGGGTCGTACGGCAGTCCGTCCTCCCGCACCCGGTGCGCGTACTCCTCGACCGGGGTGTGCGGTTCGAGGTGCTTGGCGCTCGGCCGGACCGGGGCGACGACCTCGGTGAAGCCTTTCACCCGGGCGTTGTCCCGCATCGCGGCGAGCATCCGCCCGGACAGGCCGAGGCCCTGGGCGTGCGGGGCGACCACGATCGAGATCGCGCTCACCGTGTCCGGCCGCACGCCGCGCCGCTGGTCGGCGAAGGCCCAGACGAGCACCTGGTCCCAGCCCCGGGCGGGCAGCTCGCCCCGGCCGTCGGCGTGCAGGGCGAACGGCACGCTGTAGGCATGGGCGACGACCTCGCCCCGCTCGTCCCGCGCGAACAGCACATGCTCGGGGAACTCGACGGGGATCCGGCCGTAGTGCGCGTTGCCCACCGGGTCCTGCGTGGTGAACTGCGGCCAGGTGTCGGGCATGTCCTGGACCGGGCCCAGCATGTCGGGGCATTCGGCGAGACTGGATACCTTCAGATCCATTCGGTCACGGTAGGCGAGGGAACGCGCGGACGGGAACGGATTTTCGGGGCCGGGCGGGGCGCCGGACCGCCGGATGCTCACCCCGCGTGGAAACGTTCCGGCGCCTTCGTCGGGTTGCCGCCGGTGGGGAGTTTCTGCTCGGGGCAGGTCTCCAGGACCTTCTCCATCGCGGACTTCTCCGCCGCGGAGACCCACAGCTCGTACTTCTTCTTCACGGCGACCTGGGCCGCGACATACGTGCACCGGTAGGCCTTGTTGGGCGGCAGCCACGTCGCCGTGTCGCCGTCCCCCTTGGAACGGTTGGTGCTCGCGTCGACGGCCAGGAGGTTGAGCGGGTCGTTGGCGAGCGCTATCCGCTTGCCGGCGTCCCAGTACTTGGCGCCCTTCTGCCAGGCGTCGGACAGGGCGACCACGTGATCGATGTCGACCTTGCTGCTGCCCCGCCGGTAGGTCACGCTCTTCCCGGAGTACGGGTCCGACTCCAGCACGCCGTAGGACACCTTGCAGGTGCCGCCGGTGAACTTCACCTCCTCCAGGTCGCGCTTGAGTATGTCGTCACGGGTGTCACAGGAGTTGGAGTCCGTGTCCGCCCAGGCGGAGCCGAACCTGTCCCGCTCGTAGCCGGTCTTGGGGGCTCGCCCCTTCACGGTCAGCGACTCGGCCGCCGCGAGAGCCGGCCCGCCGCTCGCCGCTCCGCCGCCGGCCGTCGGCCCCGTACCGGTGGCACCGGCACCGGATCCGGTGGTCTGCTCGGTGCACCCTGCCGCCGTCACGGCACATATCAGCACGACGGCAGCCGCCGCCCCGCTCCTCAGACGCTTCACGCGCCCCTCCCCTTGCCTGGCCACTGCCACCCCGCACAGGGGCGGATTCCCCTGACGGGGACTGGCACACACCGTAGCGAGGGGGCGCGTGGAGGCAGTCGGGAGGTCCGGACCACAACCGACCCAAGTGGGCATCTCGCACGTCTCGGGAATATCGCCGGTGTGAGTCACCTCCGGAAGGAGCTCTGGATGGGCATCTTCGACAGGTTCAAGAGCAACAAGGCGGCACAGGGCAAGGCCAGGGACGTGTCCGACGTGGGGGAACAGAAGATCGACGAGAAGACGGGCAACAGGTACGAGTCGCAGGTCGACTCCGCGCAGCAGCAACTGCACGAGCGGCTCGGCACGGACGAGGACCGGCCCGGCAACCCGTAGCCCGAGGACTCGGCCACAGCCCGTCCGGAGACTCGCAAGGGCTGAGGTACCGACTTCACCTGGCACATGAGGCCGCCTGCGGAGACCACCCTCCCCGCGGGCGGTTTCACCTGTCGGCGCCATGGCCACCACCGCGCCCGACGGGGACGACGCGGACGCCCGGCCGGTCCGCGTCGCCGGCCGGTCCGCGTCGCCGTCTGGTCTGCGGCGCCGTCTGGTCCGCATCGCCGGCCGGTCCGCATCGCCGACTGGTCCGCATCGCCGGCCGGTCCGCATCGCCGACTGGTCCGCATTGTCGGCTGGTCCCTGGTCCACGGCTTCGCCACCCTGCTGCTGGGCCACAACCTCGACGGCCTCCTGGGCGACGAGGAGCCCGAGGAGGTGCTCCGGCGGCTGCCGACGACACCGTTCCGCCCGCCTGAACCGCCCGCCGCGCAACCCGGCGGGCCCGCCGGGCACTTGACCCTGACACCGGCGTCAGGGTCCGAGCATCCCCTCATGAGCGAAACGAACAGCCCCCGTACCGTCGTCGTCACCGGTGCCGGTACCGGTATCGGCCGCGCCACGGCCCACGCCTTCGCCGCGCAGGGAGCGCGCGTGATCGCCGTGGGCCGGAGGGCGGAGCCCCTCGCCGAGACCGCCAGGACCGCAAAGACCACCGCGCACGACGACGAGCGCATCGTCCCGCTCGCCGTGGACATCACCGCCGAGGACGGCCCCGCCACCGTCGTCCGTACGGCGCTGGAGCGTGGCGGCGGCCGCATCGACGTCCTGGTCAACAACGCGGCGATCGTCGACACCGCGTCCCTGCGCACCTACACCCGCGCCTCCGTCCTGCCCCCGCTCGCGACGAACCTGATCGCGCCGGTCCTGCTCACCCAGGCCGCGCTGCCGGCCCTGACGGCGAGCCGGGGTGTCGTCGTGAACGTGACGACGTCCGTCGGACAGCGCGGCTGGCCGGGCAACTCCCTGTACGCGGCCGGAAAGGCGGCCCTCGAAGTGCTGACGCGCGGCTGGGCGGTCGAGCTGGCGCCGCTCGGGATCCGGGTCGTGGCAGTGGCGCCCGGTGCGATCGAGACGCCGATCGCCGACCACTGCGGTTACACGCCCGAGCAGCGTGCCGCGATCCGCGAGTGGCAGCTGGAGCACACCCCGCTCGGCCGGGTCGGACAACCGGCGGAGGTCGCCTGGGCGATCGCCCGACTGGCCTCGCCACACGCCTCGTTCATCACCGGCGTGGTCCTCCCGGTGGACGGCGGAGCGGTCGTCGCATGAGACTGACGCGCATGCAGCAGCCCAGCCGGCCCCGGTCGCCTCTGCGCATCGGCGAGCTCGCGGAAGCCACCGGCGCCTCGCCGCGCGCCCTGCGCCACTACGAGCAGGCGGGGCTCATCGCCTGCGAGCGTGCCGCCAACGGTTACCGGCTCTACGACCCGGCCGTCGTCGTGCGCGTCCGCAACATCCGTCGGCTCGTGGAGGCGGGGCTCACCCTGGACGACGTCCGCGTCTTCCTGCCGTGCCTGGACCGGGACGTGACCGCGTCGCCGCCGACCGGCCGGACTCTTCAGGTCGCGCTGCGCCGGCTGGCGGTCATGGAGGAGCGGATCGCGGCCCAGGTCGCGGTCCGCGACCGGCTCGCCGCGGCCCTGGCCGAGGCCACCGGCGGACCCGGACGGATCCGGCCGGTGGCCTGAGGACGTCCCGAGCCGGACGATCCCCGAGCCCGGACGATCCCCGAGCCCGGACGATTCCCGGGCCCGGACGCCTCCGTGGCTGCCCTACGACCCCAGGACCGTCGCCAGGAACTCCCCGACCCAGCCCAGCAGGTCCCGTCCGACCAGCGGCTTGCCGCCGACCTTCGCGGTCTTCGGGCGAGGTACGAGGATCTGGTGCGCGGCCGGCTTGATGACGGTGCCGGGGTACAGCCGCTTGAGGCGCAGCTCCTGCGACTCGCGCAACTCCACCGGCGCGAAGCGGATGTTGGTGCCCTGCAGGACGATCTCGCCGACGCCACACGCGCGTGCCAGCATCCGCAGGCCCGCCACGAGGAGGAGGTTCTCCACCGGTTCGGGCAACTTGCCGTAGCGGTCGACGAGTTCCTCGCGCACGGCCTTGACGTCCTGCTCCGAGTTGGCGGAGGCGATGGCGCGGTAGGCCTGGAGGCGCAGCCGCTCGCCGGGCGCGTAGTCGTGCGGGACGTGCGCGTCGACGGGCAGCTCGATCTTGACCTCGAGCGGCGGCTCCTCCTCGATCCCGCCGGTCTCCAGCTGGCGCCGGTAGTCCGCGACGGCCTCGCCGACCATGCGGACGTACAGGTCGAAGCCGACGCCCGCGATGTGCCCGGACTGTTCGCCGCCGAGGAGGTTTCCGGCTCCTCGGATCTCGAGGTCCTTCATCGCCACGTACATGCCCGCACCCATCTCCGTGTGCTGGGCGATGGTCGCGAGGCGTTCGTGGGCCGTCTCCGTGAGGGGCTTCTCGGGCGGGTAGAGGAAGTAGGCGTAACCGCGTTCGCGCCCTCGTCCGACCCGGCCGCGCAACTGGTGCAGCTGGGACAGGCCGAAGGTGTCGCCGCGCTCCACGATCAGCGTGTTCGCGTTGGAGATGTCGATGCCGGACTCGACGATCGTCGTCGAGACGAGCACGTCGAACTTCTTCTCCCAGAAGTCGACGACGACCTGCTCCAGCGCCGTCTCCGACATCTGGCCGTGGGCGGTGGCGATGCGCGCCTCGGGAACGATCTCGCGCAGTCTCGCCGCCGCGCGGTCGATCGACTCGACCCGGTTGTGGATGTAGAAGACCTGGCCCTCGCGCAGCAGTTCGCGGCGGATGGCGGCGCCGATCTGCTTCTGCTCGTAGGGGCCGACGAAGGTGAGCACCGGGTGGCGCTCCTCCGGGGGCGTGGTGATCGTCGACATCTCGCGGATGCCCGTCACCGCCATCTCCAGGGTGCGCGGGATGGGGGTCGCGGACATCGTCAGGACGTCGACGTTCGCGCGGAGCTTCTTCAACTGCTCCTTGTGCTCGACGCCGAAGCGCTGCTCCTCGTCGACGATGACCAGGCCGAGGTCCTTGAACTTCGTCTCGGAGGAGAACAGGCGGTGGGTGCCGATGACGACGTCCACCGATCCCTCGCGCAGGCCCTCCAGGGTGGCCTTCGCCTCCGTGTCGGTCTGGAAGCGGGACAGGGCGCGCACCTTCACCGGGAACTGCGCGTACCGCTCGCCGAACGTGCCGAAGTGCTGCTGCACGAGGAGCGTCGTCGGCACGAGGACCGCGACCTGTTTGCCGTCCTGGACGGCCTTGAAGGCGGCGCGCACGGCGATCTCCGTCTTGCCGTAGCCGACGTCGCCGCAGATCAGGCGGTCCATCGGGACCGTCTTCTCCATGTCGTCCTTGACCTCGGCGATGGTGGTGAGCTGGTCGGGCGTCTCCGCGTAGGGGAAGGCATCCTCCAGTTCGCGCTGCCAGGGCGTGTCGGTGCCGAAGGCGTGCCCCGGAGCCGCCATCCGGGCCGAGTACAGCTTGATCAGGTCGGCGGCGATCTCCTTGACGGCCTTCTTCGCGCGCGCCTTGGTCTTCGTCCAGTCCGCGCCGCCCAGGCGGTGCAGCGTCGGAGCCTCGCCGCCGACGTACTTGGTGATCTGTTCCAGCTGGTCGGTGGGGATGTAGAGGCGGTCGCCGGGCTGGCCGCGCTTGGCGGGCGCGTACTCGACGACCAGGTACTCGCGCGTGGCGCCCTGGACCGTGCGCTGCACCATCTCGATGTAGCGGCCCACACCGTGCTGCTCGTGGACGATGTAGTCGCCCGCCTCCAGGGTGAGCGGGTCGATGGTCTTCCGACGGCGCGCGGGCATGCGCGCGCCGTCCTTGCCGGCCGCCTTCTGGCCGGACAGGTCCGTCTCGGTGAGGACGGCCAGGCGCAGCGCCGGGTCGACGAAGCCGTAGTCGATCGAGCCGCAGGAGACGTGCACGAGGGACGGGCCGAGGTCGGTCAGGTCGGCGTCCAGGCGGGCCGCGACGCCCTCGCTGCCGAGCACCTCCACGGTGCGCGCCGCGGGACCGTGAGCCTCGGTGACGAAGACGACGCGCCAGCCGTCGGCGAGCCAGCCCTTGGTGTCGGCGAGGGCCTTCGCGGTGTCGCCCCGGTAGGTCTCGGGGGCGTGCATGCCGAGCTGGAGGGTGTCCGCCTCCAGCTCGAGGTCCGCGGCGAACGGCGACACCGACCACCACATCATGTCCAGCTCACGCGCGTGGTCGCGGACGTCCGCGATGGACCACAGGGAGGCCGCGCCCACGTCGATGGGCGCCTCGCCGCCGCCTGCCGTGGCCGCCCAGGACGCCTGGAGGAACTCCTGGGAGGTCGCCACGAGGTCGGCGGCACGCGTGCGTACCCGCTCCGGGTCGCAGACGACGGCCATCGCGCCCTTGGGCAGGACGTCGATCAGCAGCTCCATGTCGTCGACCAGCACCGGGGCCAGCGACTCCATGCCCTCGACCGCGATGCCCTCGGCGATCTTGCCGAGCAGCTCGCCCAGCTCGGGGTGCTGTTCGGCGAGGGCACGCGCGCGCGTGCGCACGTCTTCCGTCAACAGGAGTTCACGGCAGGGCGGCGCCCACAGGCCGTGCTCGGCGACCTCCAGGGAGCGCTGGTCGGCGACCTTGAAGTAACGGATCTCCTCGACGTCGTCGCCCCAGAACTCGACGCGCAGGGGGTGTTCCTCGGTGGGCGGGAACACGTCCAGGATGCCGCCTCGTACGGCGAACTCGCCGCGCTTCTCGACGAGCTCCACGCGCGCGTAGGCGGCCGCGGCGAGGGCCTCGACGATCTCGTTCAGGTCGGCGCTCCGGCCGGTGCGCAGGGCCACCGGTTCCAGGTCGCCGAGGCCCTTGACCTGGGGCTGGAGCACCGAGCGGACGGGCGCGACGACGACGGAGACCGGGCCGGTCTCCGGGTCGTCGGGGCGCGGGTGGGCCAGGCGGCGCAGAACGGCCAGGCGGCGGCCCACGGTGTCGCTGCGGGGGCTGAGTCGCTCGTGCGGGAGCGTCTCCCAGGAGGGGTACTCCACGACGCCGTCGGCCGGGAGCAGCGAGCGCAGAGCGGCGGCCAGGTCCTCGGCCTCGCGGCCGGTGGCCGTGACGGCGAGGACCGTGCGGGTGGTCTCGCGGGCGAGGGCGGCGATCGCGAAGGGGCGGGCGGCCGGGGGGCCGACCAGGTCGACGTGCATGCGGTTGCCGTCGGCGGCCGCGGGGATGGCTTCCGCGAGGGCGGCGTCCTTGACGACGGCGTCGAGCAGACCGTGCAGGCTCATGGAGGGCTTTCCGTCTGGGGAGGGACATCGCAAACAGCCCGACACGTCGAACGGGCCGGGGCTGCCAAGCGTACGACGCCCACGGCCCGACCACCCTGCCCCGGACGAGGCCACGCGGGGCCGCCGTGTTCCGGCAGAGGGAGCGCGCGCGTGCCTGCGCCGTGCGCGGGCCGGGAGATCGCCCGCTGCGTCCTATCGGGGAGTTCGGCAAGCCGCACCTGCTTCATGCCGATTTTCCCCGCCGTTTCCGCACGACTCTCCCGAGGATTTCTTCGACATCGACGTCTTCATTTCCGATGCGTCACGGAACGGAATGCACCCGTGCCGTTATCCCATGACAGGACCGCCCGGCGGCCATTTGAGCAACATCTGAGCTTGACTTCCGTAACCGCCGACCGCCGGCACGGGTTCCATCGCGCCGTTACGCCGTCTCCGACATATGACAGGACTATTCTGCGGTCCATAGTCGTCACAAATGCCCAGGTCAAACGGTGTGGAATAAGAAACTCCGAATTCCCTGGCCGCCACCCGACCGAAAAACAATTGCCCGCTTGGCGCGCCCATGCCATCATGGCGCCACCTCAACGGGGAAAGGAAATCAAGCCTTGAACAAGTTGCGCGCCGCAGTGCCTGGCATTGCCCTTTCGAGTTTCATCCTCATCGCGGGGGCGACGCCCGCTCTGGCCGATTCCGCCGCTTCTCAGACAGCCGCCTCCCCCACGGCGGCCGCCGCCGTGACCAAGGCCCAGAAGCTCGCCAAGATGAAGACCCTCACCCAGAACTCGGAGGCCTCGTCCCTCGCGTGGAACTCGGCGCTCGGTGACCACAACGCCGGCAGGGCGTCGATCAACAAGTACAACTTCAACTGGCACACCGACTACTGCACCTACTCGCCGGACTCGCTTCCGGGGGGCTACGTCTTCAAGTGGGGGTGCTACCGCCACGACTTCTCCTACCGCAACTACAAGAGCCTGGTGGGCAACGCCGCGTTCAAGCGGGATCACAAGCTGCGCGTCGACAAGGCTCTCCTCGGTGACCTGAACCGGGTCTGCGGCCAGCGCTTCTGGGCCGACCCTTACCCGGCCGCACAGCGCAAGAAGCTGAAGGAGGCCTGCTACAAGGCCGCGACGAAGTACTACAACGCGGTCCGCGCCGCCGGCTGACCCGGCCGGGGCGCACACGCGGACAGCGGGGCACGGAGTTCCTCTCCGCGCCCCGCTGTCCGGTTGTGCCGGGGCTCTCGCCCCCTCTGCCGCCGGGTCAGTCGGTCGCGATCGCGTTCAGGACGTTCATGCGGCCCGCGCGAAACGCCGGCACCAGGGCCGCGAACAGCCCCACGAAGGCGGAGCCGATGAACACGCCGATGATCGTCGGCCACGGGATCTCGAGGACGTTCAGGCCCTGCAGGGCGAGCAACCGCTGGGCGGTCGCGCCCCAGCCCATGCCCAGGCCGAGGCCGAGGAGCGCGCCGAAGAGGGCGATGACGACCGACTCCATGCGGATCATGCGGCGCAGCTGGCGGCGCGAGAGGCCGATCGCCCGCATCAGGCCGATCTCCCGGGTGCGCTCCACCACCGACAGGGCCAGGGTGTTGACCACACCGAGGACCGCGACGATGATCGCGAGGGCGAGCAGACCGTAGATCAGGTTCAGCAGCTGCCCGATCTGGTCCTTCAACTCCTGCTTGTAGTCGGTCTGGTCACGGACGACGTACTGCGGATAGTCGTGCAGCGCCGCCTTCAGGGCGGTGTACGCGGCGTCCTGCTGCCCGTCCTTCGCGGTGGCGAAGACCAACTCGTCCAGCGGCAGTTCGTCGGCCGGGACGTACTTCTTCAGGGTGGCGACGGAGGTGTACATCGCGCCCTGGTCGATGACGCCGTCGCTGCTGGTGATCGCGCGGACCGTCAGCCGGGCCGTGGAACCGTCCCTGAAGGCGACCGCGATCCGCGAGCCGAGCGTGATCTTGTGGTCCTTCGCGAACTTCTCGTGGACGGACATGGAGTCGGGGCGGTAGGCGTCGGCGAGCTTGCCGGCGACGGTCTCGACGCGCAGGTCGCTCGCGTAGGTCGGGTCGGCCGCCGTGATCGCCGTCTCGTCGAGCGTCTTGCCGTCGGGGGTGGTGAAGTCGGCCTCGGTCACCTTGTACTCGGTCACCCGCTCCAGGCCCGGCGTCGACTTGACGGCCTTCACGGCCTGCGGGGTCACGAGCTGACCGTTGTCGTTGTTGCTCTGGATGATGAAGTCCGTGCCGACGCTCTTGTCGAGCTCCTCCGTGGCGGAGGCGACCATGGAGGAGCCGACCACCGACAGACAGGCGACCAGCGCGAGGCCGATCATCAGGGCCGCGCCGGTGGCGCCCGTGCGGCGCGGATTGCGCAGCGCGTTGCGCTCCGCCATCCTCCCGACCGGGCCGAAGGCCCTCAGCAGGACCGCGCCCAGCACCCGGACGACTGCACCGGCCAGCAGCGGGCCGATCACCACGAAGCCGATCAGGCTCAGCACCACGCCCAGACCCAGCCAGAGCGAGCCCTCGGCGGCCTTGTCGGCGGCGGAGGCGAGGTAGAGTCCCGCGCCGCCCGCGCCGGTGAGCAGCAGACCGATGACGGCCCGGACGACGCCGGCCTTGGCGTCGGCGGGGGCGCCGGCGTCGCGCAGCGCGGCCATCGGGGAGACCTTGCCGGCGCGGCGGGCCGGGAGGTAGGCCGCCAGCACCGTGACGACGACGCCGAGGATCATGCCGATCACCGGGGTCGTCCAGGCGACCGTCAGGTCGTCCGTGGACAGGTTCATGCCGGTCAGACCCATGAGCTTCATCAGGCCGACGGCGACGCCGACGCCCGCGCCGACTCCGAGGACCGAGCCGACCACGCCGAGCAGCAGGGCCTCCGCGAGAACGGACCGGTTGATCTGCTTGCGGCTGGAGCCGACGGCCCGCATCAGGCCGATCTCACGGGTGCGCTGCGCGACCAGCATCGAGAAGGTGTTGATGATCAGGAAGATGCCGACGAGGAAGGCGATCCCGGCGAAGCCGAGCATCGCGTACTTCATCACGTCCAGGAAGTCGCCCACGTCCGCCCGGTTGGCGTCGGCGGCCTCCTTGGCGGTCTGCACCTTGTAGTCGGCGCCGATCTCGGCCGCGACGCTCTTCTTCAGCTGCGCGTCGCTCACCCCGGCCGCCGCCGTGACGTTGACGTTCGTGTAGACGTCCGGCTCGCCGACCAGCGTCTTCTGGGCGGTCGCGGTGTCCAGGTAGAAGATCGCCGCGCCGGGGTTGGTGACCTGGAAGGCGGCGAGGCCGGACACCTTCGCGGTGTGCGTGCCGACCGCGGTGATCACGCCGACCTCGTCGCCGATCTCGAGGTGGTGCTTGTCGGCGGTGTCCTCGTCGACCATGACCTGGTCGGAGCCCTTCGGCGCCGCACCTTCGGTGATCTTCATGGTGCGGGCTTCGTTGCCGTTCCAGCTGCCGACGATGGTGGGCGCGCCGCTGGACGGCGACAGGCTGTCCTTGTCGGCGTCGACGACGGTCACCGCGCTGGAGAAGACCGATCCCTCCGCCGACTTCACGCCCTGCACCTTGCGGACCCGGTCGAGCACCGAGGCCGGCATGACCGGCGGCTTGCCGTTGTCGGCGGTCGTCTCACCGGTGTCCGAGGCGCCCTTCGCGCTCACCGTCACATCGGAGGAGGTGGCGGCGAAGAGCTTGTCGAACGTCGTGTTCATCGTGTCGGTGAACACCAGCGTCCCGCAGACGAACGCCACCGACAGCAGGACCGCCACGGCCGACAGGGCCATGCGTCCCTTGTGCGCGAAGAAGTTGCGCATGGAGGTCCTCATGACAGTCATGACGTACGCCCCCGCGCGTCGAAGTCCTTCATGCGGTCCAGGACGGTCTCCGCGGTCGGCTTGAACATCTCGTCGACGATCCGGCCGTCCGCGAGGTACAGCACCCGGTCCGCGTACGAGGCCGCGACCGGGTCGTGCGTGACCATCACGATGGTCTGGCCCAGCTCGTCCACCGAGCGGCGCAGGAAGCCCAGGACCTCGGCGCCCGCGCGCGAGTCGAGGTTTCCGGTCGGCTCGTCCCCGAAGATGATCTCCGGGCGGGCCGCGAGGGCGCGGGCCACGGCGACGCGCTGCTGCTGGCCGCCGGAGAGCTGGGTGGGACGGTGCCTGAGGCGGTCGGCGAGCCCGACGGTCTCCACGACCTGGTTCAGCCAGGCCTTGTCCGGCTTGCGGCCGGCGATGTCCATGGGGAGCGTGATGTTCTCTATCGCGTTCAGCGTGGGCAGCAGGTTGAACGCCTGGAAGATGAAGCCGATCCGGTCCCGGCGCAGCTTGGTGAGCTTCTTGTCCTTCAGACCGGTGATCTCGGTCTCGTCCAGGTAGATCTGCCCGGACGAGACGGTGTCGAGACCGGCGAGGCAGTGCATCAGCGTGGACTTGCCGGACCCCGAGGGGCCCATGATCGCGGTGAACCGACCACGGGCGATGTCCACGTCGACGTGGTCGAGGGCGACGACACGGGTCTCCCCGGACCCGTACGCCTTGACGACCTGCCGCGCCCGCGCGGCAACGGCCGTACGCCCTCCAGTGCCCCCGTGCCTGGGAATGGTCACAGCCGAAGTCACGGTAAGTCTCCTATGTCGGAAGTCGATGAGTGGTGCTCCACCGCGCTGGATGCCTGCCGCGGTGAGAAGTGCGAGGAGTGCTACGTCGAAGAGTCTGTCGGCGGGAGAGGGTCCGGCGCGCTGGTGCTCGGGCCCCTCTTCGAGGGGGGCTAACCCCACCTCCCGCCGGTGCGGTAGCCGCCCCCCAGCGGCATAAACCCAGGTTAAGGACGGGACGGGGCCCATCTCCTCCTCCGACGGAACGAACCCTCCCCGAGCCGTAGGACGGAGGTACCCCTAGGGGCTGTCCACCGCCGGGTGGAGTGCCTCTCGGGGTTGCCTCCACCCTCCGGCCCAGTCGGGCTCCGCCCTCCCGTGGCAATCAGCAGGTGCCGCGCGAAGCACGCCGCCGAGGGGCGGTGGTCGGGCGACGGGAGGGCTGAATCTCCCCGTGAGCGAAGGCCAAGTGGGAAGCTGGCTTCCGGCAGTTAGGTGCAAGGGGCACGGGGAAACGGGCGACCAGGGGAGGGCATCCGGTGGGGGACACACAACCCGCGATACGCGAGGCCGCGCGGCAAACCGCGCCGCACCGGCGGGGAGCGGTCGTCGCCGCGCTCATGCTGTCCATGGCGCTGGCCGCCCTCGACTCCACCATCGTCTCCACGGCCGTCCCGCAGATCGTCGGCGATCTGGGCGGGTTCTCCGTCTTCTCCTGGCTGTTCTCCGGCTATCTGCTCGCCGTCACGGTCACGCTGCCGGTCTACGGCAAGCTCTCCGACACCTTCGGCCGCAAGCCGGTGCTGGTCGCCGGGGCGGCGCTCTTCCTGCTCGGCTCGCTGCTGTGCGCGCTCGCCTGGAACATGGGGGCGCTGATCGCGTTCCGCATCGTGCAGGGCCTGGGCGGCGGGGCGTTGCAGGGCACGGTGCAGACGCTCGCCGCCGACCTGTACCCCTTGGAGGAGCGGCCGAAGATCCAGTCGAAGCTGTCGACGGTGTGGGCGGTCTCGGCGGTCGCGGGTCCGGCCATCGGCGGGGTGCTCGCGGCCTACGCGGACTGGCGCTGGATCTTCCTGGTCAACCTGCCCATCGGGGCGGTGGCGTTGTGGCTGATCGTCCGTCATCTGCACGAGCCGGAACGGACGTCACGTGCGCGGGACGCACGCGCGCGTGTCGACTGGGCCGGCGCGCTGGCGGTGTTCGCGTGCGGCGGGGTGCTGCTGACCGCGCTGGTGCAGGGCGGGGTGGCCTGGCCGTGGCTGTCGGGGCCGTCGCTCGCCCTGTTCGGCACGGGACTCGCGCTCGCCGGGCTCGTCGTCGTCATCGAGCGCCGGGCCGCGGAGCCGATCATCCCAGGCTGGGTGTGGCGCCGCCGCACGATCGCGGCGGTCAACCTCGCCCTGGGCGCGCTGGGCCTGCTGATGGTGGCCCCGACGGTGTTCCTGCCGACGTACGCCCAGTCGGTCCTGGGCCTGGGACCGGTGACGGCCGGGTTCGTCCTCTCCGTCTGGACGCTGACCTGGCCGCTGTCGGCCGCCCTCAGTCAGCACGTCTACCGGCGCATCGGCTTCCGCGACACCGCGCTGCTCGGCATCGGCACGGCGACGCTGATCCTGCTCGCGTTCCCGTTCCTGCCCTACCCCGGCGCGGCCTGGCAGCCGACCCTGCTGATGCTGCTGCTCGGCGCGGCGCTCGGACTCTTCCAACTCCCGCTCATCGTCGGGGTGCAGTCGACGGTGGGGTGGTCGGAGCGCGGGACGACGACCGCGTCCGTGCTGTTCTGCCGGCAGACGGGTCAGACGATCGGCGCGTCGGTGTTCGGCGCGGTCGCCAACGGGGTACTGGCCGCGCGGCTGGGCGGCGCGGGAGACCTGGACTCGCTCGCCCGCGACCTGGACACCGGCACCGCCCCCGAAGCGGCCCGCCGAGCGGTCGCCGACGCCGTGCACGCCGTGTACCTGGGCGCGTCGTGCGCGGCGGCCGTGGCGTTCGTCGTGCTGCTGGTGCTGGCGCCGCGCCGGTTCCCGGTACGGGCGGAGTGACCACCGGCGTGGTGCGGGCGCCGGTCGCCGCACCGCCATTTCACATGGGTTAACGCGGGTAACACCCCAGGTCAGACCTCATCTCCCGCAGTAAGCGCATACCGACCGCCCAGTTTGGTGAAAACCCTTCGCAGCCGCCCTACTCCCGAGTAGCGTGCGTCCCTCGCACCCCCCATCTCCCTGCGGTCCGCCGCCACGGAACCGAGCCATGCAAGGAGCGGGATGTCCCACGACCCGTCACGCCCCTACCCGAACCACCCGATTCACCCGATTCAGCAGAGCCGCCCGAGCCACCCGAGCCACCCGAGCCACCCGATTCAGCAGAGCCGCCCGACCTACCCATGGCAGCCGCCGCCACAGCCGCCCGAGCCACCCCGTCGACGCCCCGCCCACCACACTCCGCTCGCGCACCACAGCGACCTGCGGATCCTGCGGGGGGCCTACCGCCGCCAGCGGCGCGTGGCCACGCTCACCGCGCTGGGCTACTTCGTCGTCTTCCTGGTCCTGTCGGCGTTCGCGCCGTCGCTGATGACCGGCACGGTCGCCACCGGGCTCCCCGCGGGGTTGCTGCTCGCCCTGCTCCAACTCCCCGTCACCTGGCTGGCGATCGCCCTGTACGAGCGGACCGCCCGCCGCCACGTCGACCCGCTCGCGGACCGCATCCGCAAACTCGCCGAGATCGACGCCAGACGCGACGCCCGCGGAACCCGGGGAACCCGGGGAACCCGTCCCACTGGTTCCACTGGTTCTACTCGCCCCAAGGGGGCCGGACGATGACCGAGTTCAGCGACGCCGCCCAGAGCATGTCCCTCGTGGCGTTCACCGCCGTCGCCACCGTCACGCTGCTGCTGTGCGTGATGACCGGCCCCGACCACGACGACCTCGACGAGTTCTACACCGGCTACCGCTCCCTCTCCCCACTGCGCAACGGCCTGGCCGTCGCCGGCGACTACATCTCTGCGGCCACGGTCCTGGGTACCAGCGGCGTGATCGCCCTGTGCGGCTACGACGGCGTCGTCCTCGCCCTCAGCACGGTCCTCTCCCTGATGCTGCTGATGTTCCTGCTGGCCGAACCCCTGCGCAACGCGGGCCGGTTCACGATGGGCGACGTGCTGGCCCGCCGCATGCCGGGACGCGCGGTGCGCATAACGGCGTGCGCGGTGACCCTCGCCGCGCTGCTGCCGATGATGCTCGTGCAGCTCGCCGGAACCGGCCAGCTCCTCGCCTTCGTCCTGGGGTTCTCCGGCGCTTCGGTGAAGACGGGCTGCGTCGTCTGCATGGGCGTGCTGATGATCGGCTACGCGGCGATCGGCGGCATGAAGGGCACCGCCCTCATCCAGATGCTGAAGATCGTGACGCTGCTCGGCTCCGGCGCCGTGATCGCCGTCATCGTCCTGTACCGCTTCGACGGCAACCCGGGCGCCCTCTTCGACGCGGCGGCCGAGGGCAGCGGTGTCGGCGACGCCTTCCTGCACTCGGGACTGGAGTTCGCCGACGGCCCCTACCCCCGCGTCGACATGATCGTCTCCCAGCTGTCGGTCGTGCTGGGCGGCGCCTGCCTGCCGCACATCACCATGCGCATGTACACCGCCTCCAGCGCCCGCCAGGTACGCCGGTCGATGTCCTGGGCGGTGTCGGGCGTCGCCCTGTTCGTGCTCGTCATGACCGTCGTCGGTTTCGGCGCGACGGCACTCATCGGGCGCGCGGTGATCGCACAGGCCGACCCGCAGGGCAACACCGCCTACCTGCTGGGCTCCCGGGCCGCCTTCGGGGCAGATGTGTCCACGGCCGAGACGCTCCTCTTCACGACGGTCACGACGGCGATCTTCCTCACCGTGCTCGCCTCGGTCGCCGGCATGATCCTCGCCTGCGCCAACTCCCTCGCCCACGACGTCTTCGCCGCACGCGACCCGGAGATGTCCCCGCGCCGCGAGATGCTCCTGGCCCGGCTGTCGGCGCTGGCCGTCGGCGTCCCGACGATCCTGCTCGCCGTCCAGGTCCAGCATCGCAGCCTCCAGCCCCTGGTCACCCTCTCCTTCTGCCTCGGCGCCTCGGCCCTCGCGCCCGCCCTCGTCTACAGCCTCTTCTGGCGCCGCTACACCCGGACGGGACTCCTGTGGACCCTCATCGGCGGCACCCTCGCCGTCCTGGCGCTGATGCCGGGCACCAACCTGGTCTCCGGCTCCCCCGTCTCCGCCTTCCCCGAGGCCGACTTCAACTGGTTCCCGTTCACCACCACGGGCCTCGTCACCATCCCCCTCGGCTTCGCCCTCGGCTGGCTGGGAACCGTCGCCTCGGGCCGCCGCAGGGCGGAGGAACAACGCCGCCAGTACGAGTCGGTGGAGGGCTGGATCCTGGCGGGCGCGGGGCGCAGGGAGAACTGACGGGCGCCTGACGAGGTGACCTGGCGGACGTCTGAGGGGGTGCCTGGCGGACGCATGGCGAGGTGACCTGGCGAACACCTGGGGTGCCTGGCGGACGCCTGGGGTGCCTGGCGGACGCCTGGGGTGCCTGGCGGACGCCTGGGGTGCCTGGCGGACGCCTGAGGGGGTGCCTGGCGGACGTCTGGCGGGTGTCTGCCGGGGCGCTTGACGGGAGTTGGCGTCCGGCCGGCCGGCAGCCGGCCCGCTAGTCCACCGCACGGCCGGTGAGCGCGGTCAGGCTGTTGCGGACGTGGTCCATGTGGGCCTGGACGTCGTCCCAGCGCTCGCTGTGCTCGCGCAGCACCCGCTCCGTCTCCCGCGCGGTGCTCTCCTCCCGGGCGCGCGCCTCGGTGAGGATCTCGGCGGCACGCGCGTGTGCCTCCTCCTGGCAGCGGCGGGCCGACTCCTCGGCCTCGGCGAACGCCTGCTTCGCCTCGCTCAGCGCCGCCTCGGCGCGGGTCACCGACCGGGCGTGCCGCGCGTCGAGGGCCGCGGCCTGCTCGGCGGCCTCGCGCTCCGCCGCCGTCCACCGCTCGGCGTGCTCCTTGTCCTGCTCGGCGAGCATGCCGGCGGTGCGCTGCCGCACCTCGCGCAGCTCGGCCAACGCCTCGCCGCGGTACTCCTTCACCTCACGCCGGGCACCGATCCTGACCTCGTCGGCCTCGGCGCGCACCGCGAGCAGCCGCTGACGGGCGTGTTCCTCGGCCTCCGCGCGGAGCTCCTCCGCCTCCTCCTGCGCCACCCGGCGCACATCGAGGGCGCGCGTCTCGGCGTCCGTGACCTGCTCGCGCGCCTCACGCCGCGCGTCCTCCCGGACGTCCGCCGCCTCCTCCAGCCCGAGCTGGAGAATGCGCCGTGCACGCTCCCCCAGGGAGTCGTACGTCTGCGGCGCGAGCCCGCTCACCACCTCGCGCAACCGCTCGGCCTCCGCCTCCATCTGCCGGGCGAGCACCATGAGCCGGGCGGCCCGCTCCCACGCGGCGTCCCGGTCGGCGCAGAGCGCGGCGGTGTACACCTCGACCTGTTCGGGCCGGTAACCGCGCCCGCGAACGGTCACGAACCCCGGCGCTGACACCGATGCGCTGCTCATCCTGGAACCCCTCGCCACCAGACGGACACGACATGATGATTCGGCGCATATCTTTATGGATCGTGCGTAAGTGTTCATAACGCGACACTCCGCCCGCAGGTCACGGTCAACCCCGAAGACGAAGGGGAAGGGGCCGCAAAGAGGCCGTGCACACACAGAGGCCTCCCACGCATGTCGGCGTGGCGTATCAGCGGGACGTACGCCTCACAGCAGTCCGTCCCACATCTGCTCCAGCAGCACCGACCACCAGCTCTCCGGCGAACCGAGCGCCGCCGGGTCGAGCGAGGCCAACTGGGCCTGGAAGTCGACGGTCCAGCGGCCCGCCTGCTCCTGGTTCAGCCCGAACCGCAGCCGCCACATCCGCCCGAGCAGCGCCAGGCAGCGCGCGAACTCCGGCAGCCCGGTGTTCACGAACTGCGGCGGCACGGGCGCACCGCCCGGCCCCGCCTCCACGGGCACGGCGACGATGTTCGCCGTCCCGTACTGCACACAGATCGCCTTGCCGAAGTCGCTGCCCATGACGAGGTACGACCCCGCGTCCGACGCCGGCTGCACACCCCGCTCCGCCGCCAGCTCCGCCAGCGTCGGCACCGGCCGGCCCGGCTGGGCCTGTGCCCAGAAGAACGGCCCCATGTCCCCCGGCAGACCGGCCACCACCAGCGTGTGCGCCACGACCGGCGGCACACCCTGCCGGGACACCGCGGCCTGCTCGAACCGGAACACCGCCGGCCCGAACACCGCCGCCAGCTCCTGCCCGATCGCCTCCGGCGGAACCGGCGGCGCCGGCTGCACCGCAGGCAACGGCGCACGAACGGGCGCCGGGCGAGCGGGCCCGTCCGCCACCTGGTGCAACTCACCCTGGTGGGCCAGCAGTTGCTGCATCCCCTGCTGCCGGCTCGCGTGATCCGTGCCGTACGGCGCGATGCTCGTGATCCGCGCCTGCGGCCACTGCTCCCGGATCATCCGCGCACAGTACGCACCGGGCAGCTCACACGACTCAAGCTCCGTGTGCAGCTCCAGCACCTGGTCCGGCGGCACGTTCATCGCCCGCAGCTCGTGGAAGATCTGCCACTCCGGGTGCGGCGTCCCCGGCGCGGACCGCCGGATCAACTGCTGCTCCGACCCGTCCTGCGCGCGGTAGCGCAGCACGGCCTGATAGCCGGGGCCGACCGTGGGCAACCCCTGCTGCTGCGGATACCCGTAGCCGGGTGCCTGCCCCGGCACGGGCCCACCGGGCGGCATCGCACCGGGCGGCGGCATCGCCCCCGGCGGCATGGGGGGCTGAGGGGCACCGGGGGGCATGCCGGGGCCGACACCTGGAGCCATGCCAGGGGCACCGGGAGCCATACCGGGGGCGCCAGGGAATCCGGGGGCGCCAGGGGCTCCCGGAGCGCCGGGGCCTCCGTGGCCACCGGGGCCTCCGGGAGCACCGAGGCGCCCGGGCGCTCCAGGCGCCTGCGGCGGCCGAGGCGCGCCGGGGCCACCCTGCGGGGGCCCGGCCAGCATGGTCTGGGCGTGGTGAACGGCACCCTGCGCGCCTCCCGCCGAGCCGTGAGCGCCGGGCGCGCCAGGCACACCCGGGGCACCCGGAGCACCAGGAGCGCCCGGCGCTTGCGGCACACCAGGGGCGCCGGGAGCGGCCGGTGCGCCGGGAGCGCCCGGCATACCCGGTGCGCCCGGAACACCAGGAGCGCCCGGAACACCGGGGGCGCCGGGGGCGCCAGGAGGCTGCGGCGCGCCCCCCGCACCAGGCGGCCCCATCCGACCGGGGTCGGCAAGCATCGTCGCGGCATGGTGAACGCCACCGGGAGGCGTACCCCCGGGCGGATTCGGCCCGCCGGGCGGATTCGGCCCGCCGGGCGCGTTCGGCGCACCGGGAGGCTGCGGCGCACCCCCCGCACCCGGCCCCGCCGGCCCCGCGAGCCCCTCGGGACCCAGGGCCGACACAAGTTGCGTGGGCACGTACCCGCCCGCCGGAGTACCCGGCGCACCCGGCCCGGACGGCGGAGGCGGAGGCGTGTTCCCCGGCCGCGCACCCGGCGTTCCCGGCGCGCCCGGCGGAGGCGGCGGCGCCGCTCCTGCCCCACGGTTGCGACGCGGAGGGGGCGCCGCCTTGCTGGTCGCGGCGTCGGCGATGTCACCGGCGTTCGGCGCGAGCGGCCGCGCAGGCGCACCCGGACCACCCGGAGGCTGCGCAGCGCCGGCGCCCTGCGGATAACCGTACGAGGACCCACCCGACACCGGCGGCCCCTGCGGACCACCCGGAGGCTGCGGCGCACCCGCGCCCTGCGGATAACCGTACGAGGACCCACCCGACACCGGCGGCCCCTGCGGACCACCCGGAGGCGGAGTCCCCGGCCCCTGCGGACCGGGACCGCCGTACGACGACCCACCCGGCGACGGAGGCTGCGGCGCACCCTGCGAGCCCTGAGCACCAGGCGCGCCCGGGTCGTCGAGCGCCGGTGCAACCGCCGTCGGCGGGAGTTGGCTGCCGCCCGACATCAGCGCCGTCTTGGCGTCCGGCGCGGCCGTCGGCGGCGGCTCCTCGTCGGAACCGCTCAGCGGCGGCGCGAAGACGGTCGCGGGCAGCGGCACGGAACGGTCGTCACCGGTGTCGGCGTTGGTGTCCGTCCCCGCCCACGGCGTCGCCCCGACAGGAGCGGCAGGCGCCGCCGGAGCAGGCGCCGCCGGAGCAGGCGCCGCCGCCGCGGGAGTCGGCGCACCGGCCCCCGGCGCCGACCCGGCACCCGAGCCCATGGGCACCCCGGCCTGCGTCCGAGGAAGCGAGGGATCACCGCCTCCCGGCACACCCCCGGGCACACCCGCAGACACCCCACCGGCAGAGGCACCCGAAGCCGCGCCCGCACCACCGGAACCGGTCCCCGAACCCGCCTCCGCCCGATCAGCGATCCCCAACTTGTCCGCCGCCTCCTGCAACCACTCCGGCGGCGACAACAAGAACGACGTCTGATTCAGATCCACCCGCGCCGCAGGCGCCGGCACCGGGTCCGCAGGGGCGTCCGGACGGCCGTACTCCTCCTCGTACCGACGGATCACCTCACCCACCGGCATCGCAGGCCACAACGTGGCCTCCCCGCTGTCCCGGGCGATCACCAGCCGCTGCGCACCCCCGTCCGAACGCGGCCCCTCCGCACGGTCCTCGGCCCACACCACGAACCCGAGCTCGAACTCCCGCACCCGCACCTCACGATGCTGGTACGCCGGCACATCACCGTTGATCCACTCTTCGGCGCGCTCCTGCGCCTGCGCGAACGTCACCATCGCCGAGCTCACTCCCCCGCGCCCACGGACGACACGGACGACACCGGAACCGCCCGCGCGAACCCGCCGTCCACCATCAGATTCGCCACCGTCTCCAACTCCGGCGGATTACCGGCCAAACGCGACAGAAAAACGTCGAAATCCTCACCGCACGGCAGCAACAACCGCTCCATCCGCTCCGCCGGCGACCACCCCGGATCCACGTCCCGCACATCGTCGTACGCGCAGAACCACACCGAACCGGCCCGCTCGCCCCGCACCTTCACGGCCAACAACCCGCCCTGCACGAAACCGACGCCCAGAAAGTCCTTCGTCAGATGATCACGCAGACACTTGTTCACATACACCAGGTCATTGACCGCCGCCTCGTCCCGCACCGTGAAGAACGGCTGGTCCACCAACAGCCCCAACTCCGCGTCCAACGCAGCCCCCACCGGCGCACAACCACCCGCCGCCTTCACGAACGACCGATACGCCCCCGGCAACCGATACCCCAGATCCTCCTCGACCCCCTGCACCTGCTGCTCCGTCACCGCCACACCCGACTTCGGCAGCCCGAAATGCGCCGGACGCGTCTCCTGCAACGGCCGCGTCCCCCGCTTCGACTGATCCACCACCGCCGTCGACACCCCACCGTGATGCCGCAGCAACGCCTTCACCTCGACCGGAACCAACTCCAGCCTGCGCGAACCCACCACGTGATGCCACGTCCAGCCATGCGGAGTCGCCACCGCCGGCACCGTGTCCCACAACTCGTGCCCCGACGCCGCCAACGCCGCGTTCGCCGACACATAGTCCGTCAACCGCAGCTCATCCACCCCGAAACCCTCCGGCGGATCCGCGATCTCCGCGACCGCCCGCGCATACGGCGAGAAGTCCGGGTAGCCCCGCTCGTCCATCCGCACACCCCTCGGGTGCCGTGCCGCCCGGACCGGATCCGGGAAATGCACGACCTGCCCGGCATAGGCCGCGTTCGGCGGCGCGGCTTGCTGCCCGAGCCGACCTGTCGTCATGGCGGTTGCCCCCTGCGGCACTCTGTACGGCCCGCAGCGGCCGGTTCCGCTTCCGGTCCCGACCCACCACGCTCCGTATCGACTGTCTCCAACAATCTCCAACGCGCGTCAACCGCGCGCATCGCGGTGCCGACAGCCTATGCGGTACGACGACAGCGGTCACCGGCCCTCCGCTTCCGTGACCAGCCGTCACCCCGCCGTGACAGCCAGCCCAAACCCGGGCGTGTCGCACCGCCCCAGCTTCCGCACCCGCCACGCCATTTGGCACTCTGTGACGTCCGGGGGATGCTCGGGAGGGGATGACGATCATGAACGCGACACAGACGGGGCCACACACCGGCAGGACCGACAACCTGCACCACGGCAACACAGGCGACCACAACACCGGCCGAACCGGCGACCCCCGCATCGGCTGGTCCGCCACCGAAACCCCCCACACCCCCACCCTCCGCCACCGCCGCGACGGCATACTCCCCACCATCGCCGCCGCCCTCTCCGTCCGCGGCTCCGCCACCCTCACCGGCACCGCCGCCCGCGGCGACCAACGCCCGCCCCTGCACCACCTCGTCCAGGACTTCCTCGACACCCTCACCAGCGCCCAACGCGACCGCTTCACCGGCCGCTGCGCCGAAGCACTCCTCATCTCCCGCCACATCGCCACCGCCGACGCAGCCCGCAGCAAACGCGCCGCCCGCAGACCGATGACCAACGGAGAAGCCCGCAAAACCCTCAAACAAGCCAAACTCACCACCCGCCGCATCCGCGAGGACGGCGACCCCCTCCACGGCAGCTTCGCCACCCCCTGCCGCGCCTGCACCGCCCTCAGCGCCCACTTCGGCGTCCGCATCGTCGACCCCGCCACAGACGACTGACCAAGACAGCCCAGGCCCAGCAGCACAACACCCCCACGACACAACACCCCCCACAGCACAACGCCCCCACCCCGGGCCACGCACCACCAGCACGACGAACGAAGGGCAGATGCACCCCGACCGCACCTCCACCACACGCTTCCCCGTACCCGTCGACGCCGCCCTGCGCGCCGCCGGCTGGCAACCCGGACGCTGGGACATCAAACAAGCCGAGATCTGGGCCGACACCCTCCGCGAACACACCTCACCCGCAGGCCACCGCCACGCCGTCTTCCCCGCCGCCGTCGAAGCCTGGGCCGAATTCGGCGGGCTCACCATCACCCCCACCGGCCCCGGCCGCCAGGTCGCCCCCACCACCGTCCACCTCGACCCCCTCCACGGCCTCCACCTCGCCCGCACCCTCGTCGACCTCGGCCGCGCCCTCGACACCGACGTCGCCCCCCTCGGCACCGAGACCGACACCCACTCCGTCCTCGCCATCGACGCCGAAGGCCGCGTCTACGCCCTCGACCACACCGGCGACTGGTACCTCGGCCCCGACATCGACCAAGCCCTCGGCACCCTCACCGCCGGCATAGAACCCGCCCGCCTCACCGCCGGCTAGGACCTGCCCCGCACTCACGCCGCAGACGCGGCATGCGACACGCTCCCCAGAGGGGGCACCCCCACCCCCACAGGAGCGGCCCCCCAGCCGCACCGTCGTCGATCTCCCCCACACACGACTTCACTCAACCGGGAGAGGCCCCAGCGCGCCGCGCGGCGTCGCCCCCCTCCTCCGCCTTGCGCCTGCCCCCTCCCCCACACACGCCTTCGCGCAACCAGGGCCCCATCACCCCACCCACCAGCACAGATCAGGCACCGCGACCGCCCCGCGACCTGAACCTCCCGACAGACCCCACCCCACCCCCCACCACAAACCCGGCCTACCCCTCCGGAATCACCGCCGACACCCGAAAACCCCCCGCATCCGTCACCCCCGACACAAACACCCCACCCAACGCCACCACCCGCTCCTTCATCCCCACCAGCCCATTACCCCCCGACGGCAACCCCGCCGCCGACGCCGACCCCACCTCCGGCGGCGGCCCGTTCTCCACCTGCATCGCGATCTCCGCCGCCCGATGCGCCAACCGCACATGCGTCTTCGCACCCGCCGCATGCTTGTGCACGTTCGTCAACGCCTCCTGCACCACCCGATACGCCGTCTGCTCGATCTCCGGCGCATACGACCGCACCTCACCCTCCACCGACAACTCCACCACCATCCCCGCAGCCGCCGACTGCCCCACCAACTCCTCCAACTCCGACAGACAAGGCCCCTCCCCCTCCTCCACCACCCCCGCGGCCACCCCCACCGCCACCAACGGCACCGACGCCGACCGCCCCCGCGGACCGCCATTGCGCAACACCCCGAGCATCTCCCGCAACTCGGTCAACGCCTGCCGCCCCATGTCACCCACCAGCGCCGCATTGCGCACCGCCTTCTCAGGATCCTTCCGCGCAACAGCCTGCAACGCCGCAGCATGGACGACCATCAGACTCACCCGATGCGCGACCACGTCATGCATCTCCCGCGCGATCCGAGTCCGCTCCTCGCCACGCGCCCACTCCGCCCGCTCCTCCGCCCGCTCCGCGAGCAACTCCAACTCCCGCTCAAGACTGTCCGCCCGCTCCCGCAAGCTCTCCATCAACCGCCGCCACGCCCCGATGTACAACCCCAGCAGCAGAGGCGGCGCCGTAAGCCCCAACGACGTCGCGATCGCGGCGAACGGAACGAACCAGTCCCCCAGCGTCAACGTCCCCCGCGCCATGCTCTGCTTCACCCGCACGAACGTCACGATCAACGTCCCCACCAGCTGCATCCCCGCAAGCGAAACGATCATGCGCCGGGGCAGCTCGGACGCGGCGAGCGTGTACAGCCCGACGATCCCCATCAGGAACCCCATCTGGGCCGGCGTGATCGCGATCGCCACCAGCACCACAGCGATGGGCCACTTCCGCCGCACCACCAACACCGACCCGGCGAGCAACCCGAAGACGATCCCCACCGCCACCGGAATCCCGGCGTCCCGCGCGAACGGAACCCCCTCCACCGCGCACTCCACGGCGGACACGAGCCCCAGGCTCCAGTCGAACGCCGCGCTACGCCATCTGGTCCACCACAACGGCCCTCCCCGGGCCGCCGTGTCCTCATCCCCCGTCGTGGTCATGCCCCCCAGCCTACGTTCGAGCCCCGCAGCTTTTCCGGCGACTTTCCCCGACTGGCCTACACCACACCCCATAACCGAACAGGACCGAAACCCGCCGGTATCACTCGAACTGCCGAACCAGGCCTGTTCGACCCCGGAAGCAGGCATTCCGCCCGGACGGTATGCGTATGGCACATTCTCATGGCAAGTACGCGGACTTCGAGACACTCCGGGAGCGGGCGGTCGCGCTGCGGCGCGAGGGCCTCAGCCGACGGCAGATCCGGGACCGGCTCCAAGTCGACAACAACGACATCCTCAACCGACTCCTGGAGGGCGAGCCCCCTCCGGACTGGACAAAGCGCCCCAACGCGAAGGACGACCTCAGGGACAGGGCGAGGGAGCTCCGGCTCCAGGGCTGGACGTACGACCAGATCCAGGTGGAGCTGGGCTGCTCGAAGAGCTCGATCTCGCTGTGGGTACGGGATCTGCCGAAGCCGGAGAGGAAGAAGCGGACCCGGGAGGAGGCTTCAGCTATCGCCAAGCGCGGCTGGGAAGTCACGATGCGATTGCGTGAAGAGAAACGTCAGCAAACAAGGCAAGCAGCCACGACGAGCATCGGCGCGATGTCCGACCGCGAGCTCTTCCTGCTCGGCGTCGGCCTGTACTGGGCGGAGGGCTCCAAGAGTAAGCCGCACCTCCCTCAAGAGCGGGTCACCTTCATCAACAGCGATCCTCACATGATCGAGGCCTACCTGGCCTGGCTGCGATTGCTGGGCGTGAGCGCCGATCGCCTGCGGTTCCACGTCCACATCCACGAGTCGGGAGACATAGAAGGCGCCGAGCGCTTCTGGGCAGAGCTTGTTGGCGGCAACGCAGCAGCATTCGGCAAGACCAGCCTCAAGAAGCACAGCCCGAAAACCAACCGGAGGAACGTTGGCCAGGACTACCGGGGTTGCCTCGTAGTTCGCGTCCTCCAAAGCGCCGACCTATACCGTCGCATCGAAGGCTGGTGGTACGGCATAGTGTTGTCCGCACGCGAAACCGATGAACCGAATCGGACATAGCGCGCAAACCATCCCGGGTCGTCTAATGGCAGGACAAAGAGTTTTGGTCTCTTGAATGAGGGTTCGATTCCTTCCCCGGGAGCCCCCATCGAGCGGGCCCTGACAGCACTGTCAGGGCCCGCTCTCATGTCCCCCAGGAAACGCCCCGGTATCCTTCGGATGTCCCACCTCACTCCACAGCCGAAGGGCAATTCCGTGAGCGCCATTCGCCCGGCAGCCGTCGTCGTCCTCGCAGCGGGTGAGGGCACCCGTATGAAGTCGGCCATACCCAAGGTTCTCCACGAGCTCTGCGGCCGCAGCCTCGTGGGCCATGTGCTGGCCGCCGCCCGCGAACTGGACCCCGAGAACCTGGTCGTCGTCGTCGGGCACGCCCGCGAGAAGGTCACCGCGCACCTCGCCGAGGTCGACGCCGCCGTACGCACCGCCGTGCAGGAGGAGCAGAACGGCACCGGGCACGCCGTCCGGATGGGGCTGGAGCAGCTCGGTGGCGGTGTCGACGGGACCGTGGTGGTCGTCTGTGGCGACACCCCGCTTCTGACCGGCGCGACCCTCGCCCAGCTGGCCGCGACGCATCACGCGGACGGGAACGCGGTCACCGTGCTGACCGCCGAGGTGCCGGATGCGACCGGGTACGGGCGGATCGTGCGGGACGGTGCCTCGGGTGCGGTCACGGCGATCGTCGAGCACAAGGACGCGTCCGCCGCGGAGCTGGCGATCCGTGAGATCAACTCCGGGGTGTTCGCGTTCGACGGGCAGCTCCTCGCGGACGCGTTGAAGCAGGTTCGGACGGACAACAGTCAGGGTGAGGAGTACCTCACCGATGTTCTCGGGATTCTCCGGGAGGCTGGTCATCGCGTGGGTGCTTCCGTGGCGGCCGATCACCGTGAGATCGCGGGTATCAACAACCGTGTGCAGCTCAGTGAGGCCCGTCGGATTCTCAACGACCGGTTGCTGACGGCCGCCATGCTGTCGGGCGTCACCGTCGTGGACCCCGCCACCACCTGGGTGGACGTGACCGTGACGTTCGACCGGGACGCCGTGATCCACCCGGGTACGCAGCTGCACGGTTCGACGCATCTCGGTGAGGGTGCGGAGGTCGGTCCCAACAGCCGGCTGAAGGACACGGTCGTCGATGCGGGGGCTCGGGTCGACAACACGGTGTCGGACGGCGCGCACGTGGGTCCGAACGCGAAGGTGGGTCCGTACGCGTACCTGCGTCCCGGTACCCGTCTCGGGGCGAAGGGCAAGATCGGTACGTACGTGGAGACGAAGAACGCCTCCATCGGTGAGGGGACGAAGATCCCGCACCTGTCGTACGTGGGGGACGCGACGATCGGTGAGTACTCCAACATCGGTGCCGCCAGCGTCTTCGTGAACTATGACGGCGAGGCCAAGCACCACACCACGGTCGGCTCGCACTGCAAGACGGGTTCGGACAACATGTTTGTGGCTCCTGTCACGGTCGGGGACGGCGCGTACACCGCCGCCGGCTCCGTGATCACGAAGGACGTGCCGCCCGGTTCGCTGGCCGTGGCCCGTGGTCAGCAGCGGAATATCGAGGGTTGGGTGGCTCGTAAGCGTCCGGGCAGCGCAGCGGCGAAGGCTGCGGAGACGGCCTCTCGCCAGGAGGAAAGCGAAAGCTGACCGGAAACGGGCGCGTCGAACACGGCGTACCGTGATAAGTGCACATCCGCACCCCACCAGCTGAGACGGCCGCGTCGCGCCCAGTGGCGAGGTCTCTCGACACCCAGCTGAGACACCTCTGAGGAGACAGTGCTGTGACCGGGATCAAGACGACCGGCGAGAAGAAGATGATGTTCTTCTCCGGCCGCGCCCACCCCGAGCTTGCCGAGGAGGTCGCCCACCAGCTGGGTGTCGGGGTTGTCCCGACGAAGGCCTTCGATTTCGCCAATGGTGAGATCTATGTTCGCTATCAGGAGTCCGCGCGCGGTGCCGACTGCTTCCTGATCCAGAGCCACACGGCTCCGATCAACAAGTGGATCATGGAGCAGTTGATCATGATCGATGCGTTGAAGCGGGCTTCGGCGCGTTCGATCACGGTGATTCTGCCGTTCTACGGGTATGCGCGGCAGGACAAGAAGCACCGTGGTCGTGAGCCGATCTCGGCGCGGCTGATCGCGGACATGATGAAGACGGCGGGTGCGGACCGGATCCTGACGGTGGATCTGCACACGGACCAGATCCAGGGCTTCTTCGACGGCCCGGTGGACCACCTCTTCGCGCTGCCGCTGCTCGCCGACTACGTGGGCAGCAAGGTGGACCGCGCGAAGCTCACGGTGGTGTCTCCGGACGCCGGCCGTGTGCGGGTGGCCGACCGTTGGTGCGACCGTCTGGGTGCGCCGCTGGCGATCGTGCACAAGCGGCGTGACAAGGACGTGGCGAACCAGGTGACGGTCCACGAGGTCGTGGGCGAGGTCAAGGGCCGGGTCTGTGTGCTGGTCGACGACATGATCGACACGGGTGGCACGATCTGTGCGGCTGCGGACGCGTTGTTCGCGCATGGTGCGGAGGATGTCATCGTGACGGCGACGCACGGTGTGCTGTCGGGTCCGGCGGCGGACCGTCTGAAGAACTCGAAGGTGAGTGAGTTCATCTTCACGAACACCCTGCCGACGCCGGGTGAGCTGGAGGTGGACAAGATCACGGTGCTGTCGATCGCGCCGACGATCGCGAACGCGGTGCGGGAGGTGTTCGAGGACGGTTCGGTGACGAGCCTGTTCGACGAGCAGTGACGGTTCTCGTCTAGATCGATTTCGTGTACGGCCTTCCCGCTGCGTAAACTGTCCCAGTTGCTCGGCGAGGGAGGCCGTCCACGTGTGTCGCACGTGCGTACGGCGGTCCGTTATCGACGCGCTCTTCGTAGCAGGCCGATGGTTTGGCCGGGTGACCACCTTTCCCCAGTTCTACGAGGAGTGAACATGGCCGAGGTCAAGCTCGCAGCCGAGACCCGTACCGAGTTCGGCAAGGGCGCCGCCCGCCGTATCCGTCGTGCCGCCAAGGTTCCCGCCGTGGTCTACGGCCACGGTGCCGACCCCGTGCACATCACGCTGCCGGGCCACGAGCTCCAGCTCGCCCTGCGCACCCCGAACGTCCTGCTCAGCCTGGACATCGAGGGCAAGACCCAGCTGGCCATCCCGAAGGCCGTGCAGCGCGACGCGATCAAGGGCTTCCTCGACCACGTCGACCTTCTTCTCGTGACGCGTGGCGAGAAGGTCAACGTCGAGGTCTACGTCCACACCGAGGGTGACCTGGCCCCGGGTGCCTACCTGCTCGAGCACGTGCTGAGCACGCTGACGGTCGAGGCCGAGGCCACGCACATCCCGGAGTCGGTCACCGTCTCCATCGAGGGCCTGGAGGCCGGCGCCTCCATCCTCGCGAAGGACATCCCGCTGCCCCAGGGCACCACGCTGGCGATCGACGAGGACGCGGTCGTCCTCCAGGTCCTGGCCGCCCAGGCGGAGGAGGCCCCGGCGGAGGCCGAGGCCGAGGCCACCGAGGCCTGATTTTTCACAGACCTCATCCCGTCGGCCGCCGCTTCCTCTGGGGAGCGGCGGCCTGCGTGTGGTCCCTGCGTGTAGTCAAGGAGACATGGACGTGACGATCGACGCCAACGCGCCCTGGCTGATCGTGGGCCTCGGCAATCCGGGTCCGGAGTACGCCATGAACCGGCACAACGTCGGGTTCATGGTGGCCGATCTGCTGGCCGAGCAGATCGGTGGGAGGTTCAAGCGGGCGGGGAAGGCGCAGGCGCAGGTCGTCGAGGGGCGGATCGGTCCGCCGGGCACGGGGAGCCGGCGGGTGGTGCTGGCGAAGCCGATGTCGTTCATGAACCTGTCGGGTGGTCCGGTGAACGCGTTGCGGGACTTCTACAAGGTGCCGGTGGGGAACATCGTTGCGGTGCACGACGAGCTGGACATCGACTACGGGGTGCTGCGGCTGAAGCTGGGCGGTGGGGACAACGGGCACAACGGGCTGAAGTCGATGACCAAGGCGATGGGTGCGGAGTACCACCGTGTGCGATTCGGGATCGGGCGGCCGCCGGGGCGGATGCAGGTGGCGGACTTCGTGCTGAAGGACTTCTCGTCGGCCGAGCGCAAGGAGCTGGACTACTTCGTGGACCGGGCGGCGGATGCGGTGGAGGCGCTGGTTCTGGAGGGTCTTGAGCGGGCGCAAAGCACGTACAACTCCTGACTTGTCGCCCACCGAGGTTGACGGGTCGTTCGGGCATGGCCAATGATCCCGGCCATGCTTGCTACCGCAGCCCCGTCCCATCGCCGTCGGGGTTCGTCCCGTAAGAACCCGGCCAAGGGGTCGGTGAAGGGCTCCGGGTCGGTGAAGGGCTACGGCTCGGTGAAGGGCTCGGGCTCGGCCAAGGGCTCGGATTCGGTGGCCGCGTTGCGGTGGGGGCGGTTGGCGGCGATGGGTACGGTCGCGGTGCTGATCCTGATCGCGGGGGTGTGGGGTTCCTGGGGGTCCGCTCAGCACGTGATGCTGACGAAGGGCCGGGAGCAGGGCACGGTCGAGGTGACGCGGTGCGGCGAGGAGACCTGCGTCGGGCCTTATACGCCGTTGTCGGCGGGGTCGACGGCACGCGCGCGTGTGGTGATCGAGAAGTCGGTGGCGGTGCGCAAGGGGCGGACCTACACGGTGGTTCTCAAGCCCGACAGTGATGAGGCGGTGCGTTCGGGTCCCGCGGGGGTCCTGTTCGCCTGGGTTCCGTTGGGCGGGGCGCTGCTGCTGGCGTCGGTGGTGGTCGCGGGCGGTCTGGGGCGGACGCGGGCCGGGTGGGTGCTGGCGGGGTCGGGGGTGGCGTTGTTGACGGCTGCGTTCGTGACGATTTGAGGGCGTTCGGTGTCCCTTTTTTCTGCGAGGGACCATATGTTGCCTGTTTGTGATTGACCGAGGGTCAGTGTCGGCAGGAAGCTGAGCCGCCCCCTCCACATCTTCCCTTTCGTCACTCGAAGATGGACTGCCCCATGCGCACCTTCTCCCGTGCCGGCGCCCTGTCCGCCGTCGCTGCTGTCGCGGTGTTCGCCGCGCCCGTCACCGCCCATGCCGCCCCGCCGGGGGACAACGGCGATGTGAAGATCCACAAGTCGACGACGGACGAGTTCGACGAGCGGAACGAGCCGCATGCCTGCTCGTTCTATCTCGACGCCTTCGACTTCGACGGTCTGGCAAAGGTGGACTGGCACATCGAGGCCTGGGCGCCGAGCGCCGACTCCAAGGGCGAGACGGTGAAGACCGGCTCGATCACCCTGGACGGCAAGGGTCACGGCCGTACCGAGGACCTGTCGCTGGCGGACGGGCACTACAAACTGTTCTGGAACTTCGAGGGCGAGAAGGGGGCCGCGAAGCACAAGGTGTTCTGGACGGAGTGCGGGGACGAGGAGGGCGGCGGCTCATCGTCGTCCCCGTCGCCGTCGGGTTCGGCGTCCTCGTCCGCGTCAGCGTCTGCGTCTGCGTCGCCGAGTTCCTCGGTGTCGGCGTCGGTGGAGCCGTCGGGTTCGGCGGGGTCGACTCCGTCGTCGGCTCCCGGACCGCAGGGCGAGGGCGGCGGCCTCGCCGAGACGGGCAACGGTGCGCCTGTCGGCGCGCTGGCCGGTGTCGCGGCCGTGCTGCTCGGCGCGGGCGGTTACCTGGTGGTGCGGCGGCGCCGAGCCTGACGTTCGGAAGGAACATGGGGGTGCCCCCGAGCCGGTACGACGCTCGGGGGCACCCTTGTGTGTGCGGCCGGGTTCAGCCGGTGTTGCGCAGGCCCGCCGCCACTCCGTTGACGGTGAGGAGCAGGGCGCGGGCGAGGAGCGGGTCGGGTTCGGCTCCGGCGGCGGCCGCGTCGCGCTGCCGCTTCAGCAGGGTCACCTGGAGGTAGGAGATGGGGTCCAGGTAGGCGTCGCGGATGGTGAAGGTCTGCTTGAGGACGGGGGTGGCGTCGAGCAGTTCCTTCTCTCCGGTGATCTTGAGGACTTCGGCGACGGTGCGGGCGTGTTCGGCCTTGATGGTCTCGAAGACGTGCTTGAGCTCGTCGGGGACGAGGGTGTCGACGTAGTGCTGGGCGATGCGCAGGTCGGTCTTGGCGAGGGTCATCTCGACGTTGGAGATGAAGTTCTGGAAGAAGTGCCACTGTCCGTGCATCTCGTCCAGGACGGTGTCGAGGCCGGCGTCGCGCAGTGCCTTGAGGCCGGATCCGACGCCGTACCAGCCGGGGACGATCTGGCGGGACTGGGTCCAGCCGAAGACCCAGGGGATGGCGCGCAGTCCGTCGAGTCCGGCGCCGGAGTCGGGGCGGCGTGACGGGCGGGAGCCGAGGTGCAGGTCGGCGAGCTGGTCGACGGGGGTGGAGGCGAAGAAGTAGGGCGGGAGGTCGGGGTCTTCGACGAGGGTGCGGTAGGCGGCGTGGGCGGCGTCGGAGACGACGTCCATGGCGGCGTCCCAGCGGGCGAGGGCCTCGTCGGACTGGCGGGGGGCGGTGTGCAGGGCGGAGGCCTGGAGGGTGGCGGCGACCGTCAGTTCCAGGTTTTCCCTGGCCAGGGAGGGGATGAGGTACTTGTCGGAGATGACCTCGCCCTGTTCGGTGACCTTGATCTCGCCCTCCAGGGTGCCCCAGGGCTGGGCGAGGATGGCGTCGTGGGAGGGGCCGCCGCCGCGGCCGACGGTGCCGCCTCGGCCGTGGAAGAGGCGCAGGCGTACGCCGTAGCGGTGGGCGACGTCGCGCAGCCGGCGCTGGGCGCGGTGGATCTCCCATTGCGAGGTGGTGATGCCGCCGAACTTCGACGAGTCGGAGTAGCCGAGCATGACCTCCTGGACGTCCCCGCGCAGGGCGACGAGGCGCCGGTACGACGGGTCGGAGAGCATGTCCTCCAGGATGGTGTCGGCGGCCCTGAGTTCGTCGGTGGTCTCCAGGAGGGGCACGATGCCGATCTTGGCCCAGCCGGCGTGCAGGTCGATGAGGCCGGCCTCGCGGGCGAGGACGGCGGCGGCGAAGACGTCGTCGGCGCCCTGGCACATGGAGATGATGTAGGACTCGATGACCTCGGGTCCGAAGACTTCGAGGGCGCGCTTGACGGTGAGGAAGACGCCGAGGGTCTTCTCGCCGGCCGCGTCGACGGGTGCGGGGGTCGGGGCGAGCGGCCTGCGTGACCTGAGTTCCTTGGCGAGGAGCTTGGTGCGGTACTCGCGGGGCATGTCGGTGTAGCGCCAGGATTCCTCGCCGAGGCGGTCGAAGAGCTGGCCGAGGGCGTGGTGGTGGGCGTCGGCGTGTTCGCGGACGTCCATGGTGGCGAGCTGGAGGCCGAAGGCGGCGAGGGTGCGGATGGTGCGGTTCATGCGGCCGTCGGCGAAGAGTGCGCCGCGGTGTTCGCGCAGGGAGGTCTGGATGAGGGTGAGGTCGTTCAGGAGCTCGCTGGTGCCGAGGTAGTCGTGGCCGGGGTCGTGGGGGGTGCCCTTGGCGAGGCGCTGCTTGGTGTTCTCGAGCTTCTGGCGGATGCAGGTGGCCTTGAGGCGGTAGGGCTCTTCGGCGTTGAGCCGCTTGTAGCGGGGGCTGATCTCGGGCAGTCGCTCCAGGTCGCCCTTGAGTGATGCGAGGAGTTCCTCGGTGGCTCCGGTGTAGCGGATGGAGTTGGAGAGGAAGCCGCGGAGTTCGTCGATCATCTCCAGGGCGTCGTTGATGCCGTGTTCGTGCTGGAGGATGAGGACGTCCCAGGTGACCTGGGGGGTGACGTTGGGGTTTCCGTCGCGGTCGCCGCCGATCCAGGTGCCGAAGGTGAGGGGGCGCGTGTCCTCGGGGAGCTTGACTCCGACGCGCTCCAGTTCGGCGGTGAGGTCCTCCAGGACGTCGCCGACGGCGCCGGCGTGGAGTTCGTCGAGGTAGTAGATGGCGTTGCGGGCCTCGTCGGCGGGCTCGGGGCGGACGACGCGCAGTTCGTCGGTCTGCCATACGAGGTCGATGTTCTCGGCGAGGCGGGTGTCGTAGCGGCGGCGGTCGGACTCGATGACGGGGGTTTCCAGGAGCGCGGCGATGCGCCGGAGCTTGTTGAGTACCGACCGGCGTGCGGCTTCGGTGGGGTGTGCCGTGAACACGGGGCGAACGTTGAGGTGGCGGACCGTCTGCTGGACGTGTTGGGGGTCGGCGTCCTTGAGGCGGTCGGCGGTGCGGGCGAGGAGGCCGCCCTCGGCGGCTCGGCGTTCGCGCAGTTCGCGGCCGCGGTGGACCTGTTCGGTGACGTTGGCGAGGTGGAAGTAGGTGGAGAAGGCGCGGACCAGCTTGGCCGCGGTCTCCAGTTCGGTTCCTCGCAACAGTTCGGCGGCGGCTTCGCCGTCCTCTCGGGTGAGGCGGCGGACCTTTTCGACCAGGTCGAGGAGCTCGGGGCCTTCCTGCCGGACGAGGGTCTCCCCGAGGAGGTCACCCAGTCGGCGGATGTCGGCGCGCAGCTCGGTGCTGGTCGTTGTGGTGGCCTGGCCAAGGTCGTCGGCACTGCTCACAGGTGCGGCTCCTTGCAGTGTTGAAGCTCGTCCGGGAGGGAACTCGGAGGTCGGCCCCGTGGCGGGCATCGCATAGGGGCCGGACATCCGGGAAGAAAACAGAGCGGACCGCGCTGTCCGACCGTCTCCAAGGATAGGTGTCCGTGGGGACGCGCAGGTGGGCGGGCTCTTGCCGCCGGGCTGAGCACTGCCATACTTACGATGCCGTAGGTTACGGAACCGTAGGAAGTGCTGCGCGGTTCCGGCGGTACGGCATCTCCCTCATTCCAAGACCCCCCAGGGGACGCGCATGACCACAGGCTCCAACGTGATCGAAGACCCTTCCAAGGCACCCGACGGCAGCCCTGCGCCTTTGGCCACCCTGGGTGGCGAGCAGAAGCGTTCGATCGAGCAGATCACGCTGCTGATCTTCATCATCGTCCCGTTCCTGGCGGTGCTGGCGGCGGTGCCGCTGGCGTGGAACTGGGGGGGTGTGAGCTGGCTGGACCTCGGTCTGCTGGTCTTCATGTACTTCCTCGGGTGCCACGGCATCACGATCGGTTTCCACCGGTACTTCACGCATGGTTCGTTCAAGGCGAGGCGGCCGCTGCGGATCGCGTTGGCGATCATGGGGTCGATGGCGGTGGAGGGTCCGCTGGTGCGCTGGGTGGCGGATCACCGTAAGCACCACAAGTTCTCCGACGCGGAGGGTGACCCGCATTCGCCGTGGCGGTTCGGGGAGACGGTTCCGGCCCTGATGAAGGGTCTGTGGTGGGCGCACATCGCCTGGATGTTCGACGAGGAGCAGACGCCGCAGGACAAGTACGCGCCGGATCTGATCAAGGACCCGGCGATCCGTGCGATCTCGCGGCAGTTCGTGTTCTGGACGGTGTTGTCGCTGGCGCTGCCGCCGCTGGTGGGCGGGCTGGTGACGATGTCCTGGTGGGGCGCGTTCACGGCGTTCTTCTGGGGTTCGCTGGTGCGGGTGGCGCTGCTGCACCACGTCACGTGGTCGATCAACTCGATCTGTCACGCGGTGGGCAAGCGTCCGTTCAAGTCGCGGGACCGGTCGGGCAACGTGTGGTGGCTGGCGGTGCTGTCGTGCGGGGAGTCCTGGCACAACCTGCACCATGCCGAACCGACGTCGGCGCGGCACGGGGTGATGCGGGGGCAGCTGGACTCCTCCGCTCGCTTCATCCGGTGGTTCGAGATGCTCGGGTGGGCGTATGACGTGCGCTGGCCGTCACGCTCGCGTATCGATTCGCGTCGCAACACGGGTGAGGACGGCTCCCGGCGGGGGAAGGCGACCGTCGAGGCGGCATGATTGACGGTGTGGCGACCGACTCCAGCAGTACCTCCAGTCCCAGCAGTGATGCGAAGCCGCGGCGCGCGCGACGCACCCGTATGACGGGGGCGGAGCGTCGGCAGCAGTTGCTGGAGATCGGTCGCACCCTGTTCGCGGCGAAGGGTTTCGAGGGCACGTCGGTGGAGGAGATCGCGGCGAAGGCCGGGGTGTCCAAGCCGGTGGTGTACGAGCACTTCGGCGGCAAGGAGGGGCTGTACGCGGTGGTCGTGGACCGCGAGATGCGCCGCCTGCTGGACATGGTCACGTCATCGTTGACGGCGGGGCACCCCCGCGAGCTCCTCGAACAGGCGGCGTTCGCGCTCCTCGACTACATCGAGGAGTACACGGACGGTTTCCGCATTCTGGTCCGCGACTCCCCCATCCCGCAGTCCACCGGCTCCTTCGCGTCGCTGATCTCCGACATCGCGACGCAGGTGGAGGACATCCTGGGCCGCGAGTTCAAGAACCGCGGCTTCGATCCGAAACTGGCCCCCCTGTACGCCCAGGCCCTGGTCGGCATGGTCGCGCTGACCGGCCAGTGGTGGCTGGACGTGCGCCGTCCGAAGAAGGCGGAGGTTGCGGCCCACCTGGTGAACCTGTCGTGGCACGGGCTGGACGGGCTGGAGGCCAAGCCGCACCTCATAGGGCGCCGCAAGGCCTGACCCGCGCATCCGAGCAACCCACGGCCGAGAGACCGTCACCCTCAGCGGTGACGGTCTCTCGGCGGCATTACGGTCGCCGCGGTCAGTGCGGTCGGCGCGGTCAGTGCTTGAAGACGTCCTTGGCCTTCTCCTTCGCCTGGCGGGCGTCGCCCTTCGACTGGCCGGCGCGGCCCTTGGCCTCCATCCTCATGTCGCCCGTCGCGCGGCCGACGACCTCCTTGGCCTTGCCCTTGACCTGTTCCTTCTTGGCCTTGCCCTTCTGGTCCTTCGCCACCGTGGATCACTCCCAGCCGCATCCGTGTCCGATGCCACCCCGAGTGGCCTTGCGCGCACCGTTCAAACGCGGGGCTCCAGGAACTCCAGCCGGTTGCCCACCGGGTCGAACGCGTAGAAGCGGCGGTGTCCCGGCAGGCCTGTGTCCCAGGCCAGGCGCGTTCCGTGGGCCTCCAGCCGGGCCGCGTAGGCCTCGATGTCGGTGACCCGCAGCCCGGGGTGGGCCTTTCGGGACGGGCGGAAGTGACATTTTCCGCCTCCGGCGGGGGCGTCCTCGATCCCGAGGTGCAGCTGCACCGCGCCCGCCCGGAACCAGCAGCCGCCGCGCGCCGCGAGCGCGGGCGGCTTGGGGATCTCCGTCATGCCGAGGGCGTCGACATAGAAGGGGCGCAACAGGTCTTCGGTGCCGGGTGGCGCGGCGAGCTGGACGTGGTCGACGGCGGTGAGCACCTCATGCTCCCTTCGTGGCCACCGCGAACAGCCGGCGGAACGGCAGGACCGTGCCGTACTCGGCGCTCGGGTAGGCCTCGCGGAGCAGGTCGCGGTACTCGGTGACGAAGGCGTCCCGGGCCTCGGGGTCGTCGGCGAGGGCGTCGAGGGCGGGGCGCAGGCCGGTGCCCTTGACCCAGTCGAGGACGGGGTCGTCGCCCTCGAGGACGTGGAAGTACGTGGTCGTCCAGACGTCGGTCTCGCAGCCGAGGCGGGCTAGCCGGTCGAGGTAGACGCCGGGGGCGTGGACCGAGTCCTCGTGGCGGAGCACGTCGGCGAGGCGGTCCTTCCAGCGGGGTGTGTCGCCGAGTTCGCGCATGAGGGCGTGCAGGGGCGCGTCGATGTTGTGGGGGACCTGGAAGGCGAAGGTGCCGCCGGGGGCGAGGCCGTCCAGCCAGGTGGCGAAGGCGTCGAGGTGACCGGGCACCCAGTGCAGGGCGGCGTTCGACACGAGCAGGTCGTACGTCTCCGTCGGCGCCCATGAGGCGAGGTCGGCGTGCGCGAAGTCGAGGCGTGCGCCGGCGTGCGCCGCCGCGTCGGCGAGCATCTGGGGCGAGTTGTCGTAGCCGGTGACGCGGGCGGTGGGCCAGCGGTCGGCGAGGACGGCGGTGACGTTGCCGGGTCCGCAGCCGAGGTCTCCGATGCGGGGCGGGTCGCCGGGCAGGTCGGGGATGCGGGCGAGGAGGTCGCCGAAGGGGCGGGCGCGGTGGCCGGCGTGACGCAGGTACTGGGCGGGGTCCCAGGAGGGGTTGGTCGTCGTCATGCCTCGTACCTTCCCGCGCAATCTATCTTGATGTCAAGAGACTTGATCTCAAGAGACTTCACGTCGACACAACCACTACACTGATCGTCATGGAGGACGAGGTCGATCGGCTGGTCGCAGCGTGGCGCCGGGAGCGCCCGGACCTCGACGTGGAGCCGCTGGAAGTACTCAGCCGGGTGAGCAGACTGGCCCGGCACCTGGACCGCGCCCGCCGGCTGGCGTTCTCCGAGCACCAGCTGGAGCCCTGGGAGTTCGACGTCCTGACGGCGCTCAGGCGCGCGGGCGCCCCGTACCAGCTCTCGCCGGGGCAGTTGCTGACGCAGACGCTGGTGACGTCGGGCACGATGACGAACCGTATCGACCGGCTCACGAAGAAGGGCCTGGTGGAGCGGCTGCCGGACCCCAGCGACCGGCGCGGTGTGCTCGTCCGCCTCACGGACGACGGCAAGGAGCGCGGCGACCAGGCACTCGCCGGACTGCTCGACCAGGAGCGGGCGATCCTGGCCGAGCTCTCGCACGCCCAGCGCAGCGAGCTGGCCGCCCTGCTACGCCAGCTGACCGCCCCGTTCGACAACATCCCCGGCTAGGTCGACAGGCCCGACGCCTGCCCGGCGCGCGAGCGCGACGGCGGCGAGCGTCGAGTGGACGCCCAGTTTGCCGAGGACGTTCTGCATGTGCGTGCGGACGGTGTGCGGGGAGAGGAACAGGCGGTCGGCGACGGCCTTGCGGCCCAGCCCCGCGACCATGCAGCGCAGCACTTCCCGCTCCCTCGGCGTGAGGGACTCCACCAGCCGTTCGCTCTCGGTGCGGTGCTTGCGGGTGGCCGTCAACTCCCTCAGGACACCCGTGAGCAGGGCGGGCGGGAGGTGGGTCTCCTCGCGCAGCACTCCGCGGATGACCGTCAGCAGCCGCGACAGCGAGCAGTCCTTCGCCACCCAGCCGGACGCGCCGGCCTGGAGCGCGAGGGCCGCGCGACGCGGGTCGTCCTTCTCGGCGAGGACGACGATCCTGACGTGCGGCTGCCCGGTACGGACGCCCGCGACCAGCGAGATCCCGTCGACGAGCCCGTCCTCGCCCACCTCCTGCACGGGCACGGCGGGCCGTATGCCCGGCAGGGCGGCGCCCAGGTCGGCGTCGACGAGCAGCACGTCGTACCGGCGCCCCTCGGCGGCCGCGCGCTCCAGGCTGCGCAACGCCGCCGGGCCGCTGCCGGCCGCGGACACGTCGACGTCGGGCTCGGCCGCCAGTGCCGCGGCCAGCGACTCGGCGAAGATACGGTGGTCGTCGACGACCAGAACTCGGATACGAACCACGAAACCCCCTTCCCCAAGCTCCTTGACAGAGCAGGGGATACCCCAAGGTCCGGAGATGAAGAACGGCGACCGGCGCGGATACGACGCCCGGAGGGGGTGTCATGACCGCACGGCCGCCGCCGTGCAGAGACTGCTACCCCCACCGCGGGCGTCGTACCCGACTGTCTCGCCCCCTGATCGGCACCGGCCCCCACCGGTGCTGTTCACAGGGTAGGGCCGTGGGCTGACAGGGGAAGGAAAATTACAGAACTGGTTGGCCAGGGCGTTTATGGTGTGCCGCATGTTTCGTCTTGAGACAGAAGTCGACAGGACCCGACGCGATCTTCTCCGTTCCCGGCTCCTCGCCACCAACACCGAGGCCTCGCCGGCCCTGCGCGCCCTGCGCGGCACTCCCGCCGAGCGCGAGTCCCCGCTGCACATCTGGGCCACCGGCCCCGGGGGCGATCTCGCCGGCGGTCTGGTCGGCCACACCTGGACGACGTGGCTGCACGTCACCTACCTCTGGGTCGACGCCCCGCACCGCGGTACGGGCCTGGGCAGCCGTCTCCTCGCGGAGGCGGAACGCGTCGCCTCCGCGGAACGGGGCTGCGACCGCGTACGCCTGGAGACCTGGGACTTCCAGGCCCCGGAGTTCTACAGGCGGCAGGGCTACGAGGTGGTGTGCGTGATCGAGGACTACCCGCCGGGCATCACGGAGTTCACGCTGACGAAGCGACTGCGGTAGGCCGTACCGATGTGCGGGCCGGGCGCCCCGGGGAAACCGTCAGCCCCGCACATCCGTACGGGGCTGACGAGAAGGCCGGACAGGACCGGGAGGAAAGCTCAGCTCACCCGCCGCGCCCCTGCCGCGGGCACCGCCTCGAACACTCTCGGCGCCTTGAAGTCCGCGGCGGCGAAGGCCTCTTCGACGGCCTTGGCGAGGGTCTCGACGTCGCTCGCCTCGGCCAGGACGATCGCCGATCCGCCGAAGCCGCCGCCGGTCATCCGCGCGCCGAGCGCGCCGTGCGCGAGGGCGGTGTCGACGACGAGGTCCAGCTCGGGGCAGGAGACCCGGAAGTCGTCCCGCAGGGAGGCGTGGCCCGCCGTCAGGACCGGGCCGACGGCGCGGGTGTCGCCGCCCGACTCCAGCAGGGCCACGACCTGCTCCACACGCTGGTCCTCGGTCACCACGTGACGGACCAGGCGGCGGACCTCCTCCTCGTCGCCGAGACGGGCCAGGGCCGCGTCCAGGTCGGCGTAGGGAATGTCCCGCAGGGCGGCGACACCGAGCAGCGCGGCGCCCTTCTCGCAGCCCGCGCGGCGCTTGCCGTACTCGCCGCCGCTGTGGGCGTGCGTGACCTGCGTGTCGACCACCAGCAGGCGCAGTCCCTCGGCGGCCAGGTCGAGGGGGATCTGCTTCTGGGAGAGGTCGCGGGTGTCGAGGAACAGCGCGTGGCCGGCCTCGCAGCACGCGGACGCCGTCTGGTCCATGATGCCGGTGGGCGCGCCGACGTAGACGTTCTCGGCGCGCTGGCACAGGCGGGCCAGCTGCCAGCGCTGGAGCCCCAGCTCGTAGAGGTCGTTGAGCGCGAGGGCCACGACGACCTCCAGGGCCGCCGACGAGGACAGGCCCGCGCCCGAAGGAACCGTCGAGGACAGGTGGATGTCGGCGCCGGTGACCGGGTGGCCGGCCTCGCGCAGGGCCCAGACGACACCGGCCGGGTACGCCGTCCAGTCGTGGTCGGACTCGGGCGTCAGGTCGTCCAGGCGGAGCTCGGCGACCCCGCTGTCGAGGTCGGCGGAGTGCAGCCGCAGGACGCCGTCCTCACGCCGCGAGACCGCCGCGACGGCGATGTGCGGCAGCGCGAAGGGCATCACGAAGCCGTCGTTGTAGTCGGTGTGCTCACCGATGAGGTTGACGCGGCCGGGCGCCGCCCAGACGCCCTCGGGCTCGGCGCCGTACAGCCGGACGAACCCCTCGCGCACTTCCTGTGCCCCCACTTACTGCTCCCTTGCGCTGCTTGCGATGTGCTGCGCGAACTCCCACGCGTCCGCGACGATACCCGCGAGATCCGCGCGGGACGGGTTCCAGCCCAGCTGCTCGCGGGCGGTGGCCGCCGAGGCGACCAGGACGGCCGGGTCCCCGCCGCGGCGGGGGGCCATGACCTCGGGGATCGGGTGCCCGGTGACCTGACGGACGGTCTCGATGACCTCGCGGACGGAGAAGCCGTTGCCGTTGCCGAGGTTGCAGATGAGGTGCTCGCCGGGCCTCGCGGCGGCGACGGCGAGGAGGTGGGCCTCGGCGAGGTCGGCGACGTGGATGTAGTCGCGGACGCAGGTGCCGTCGGGGGTCGGGTAGTCGTCGCCGAAGACGGAGATGGCCTCGCGGCGGCCCTGCGCGACCTGGAGGACGAGCGGGATGAGGTGCGACTCGGGGTCGTGTCGCTCGCCCTGCGCGCCGTACGCGCCGGCCACGTTGAAGTACCGGAGGGAGACGGCACCGAGCCCGTGGGCGGCGGCCTCGCCGGTGATCATGTGGTCGACGGCGAGCTTGGAGGCGCCGTAGGGGGAGGTCGGTGCGGTGGGGTCGGTCTCGGTGATCGGGGTGCTGACGGGCTCGCCGTAGGTGGCGGCGGTGGAGGAGAAGACGAGCTTGCGCACGCCCGCCTCGCGCATGGCGCCGAGCAGGGCCATGGTGCCGCCGACGTTGTTGTCCCAGTACTTCTCGGGCTTGACGACGGACTCGCCGACCTGCGAGAACGCGGCGAAGTGCAGGACGGCGTCGAAGGAGGCGTCGAGCCACTTGCCGGCCTCGCGGATGTCGCCCTCGATGAAGGAGGCACCCGCCGGGACGCCCTCGCGGAAGCCGGTGGAGAGGTTGTCGAGGACGACGACCTCGTGGCCGGCCTCCAGCAGGTGCTGGGCGACCACGCTGCCGACGTACCCCGCGCCGCCGGTGACCAGGTACTTCCCGCTCATGAACTCGCTACCTCTCGCAGTCGCTGTGCCGCGGCCTCCGGGCTGATGTCGTTGATGAACACGTTCATGCCGGATTCGGAGCCCGCGAGGAACTTCAGCTTGCCGGAAGTGCGGCGGATGGTGAAAAGCTCGAGGTGGAGCCCGAAGTCGTCCCGATTGACGCCCTCGAACTCCTCCAGCGCGCCGAACGGCGCCTGGTGCCAGGCGGCGATGTACGGCGTGGACGGTTCACCTTCACCGAAGATCCGGTCGAAGCGCCTCAACAGTTCCAGATACACCTTGGGGAACTCTGTGCGCGCGTCCTCGTCGAGGCCGAGCAGGTCGGGAACCCGGCGCTTGGGGTAGAGGTGCACCTCGTACGGCCAGTGGGCGGCGTACGGCACGAACGCGACCCAGTGCTCACCCTCCAGGACGACCCGCTCGTCGGCGAGTTCACGCTCGAGGACGGCGTCGAAGAGGTTCCCCCCGCCGGTGGCCTCCTTGTGCGCGGCGACCGAACGCAACATCAGCGCGGTGCGGGGCGTGGTGAAGGGGTAGGCGTAGATCTGCCCGTGCGGGTGGCCCAGAGTCACACCGATCTCGGCGCCGCGGTTCTCGAAGCAGAACACCTGTTCCACGGAGGGCAGATGCGACAGCTCGGACGTCCGGTCCGTCCACGCGTCGAGGACGAGCCGTGCCTGCTCCTCGGTGAGGTCGGCGAAGGACGCGTTGTGGTCGGAGGTGAAGCAGACCACCTCGCAGCGCCCGGAGTCGCCGGCCAGGGAGGGGAAACGGTTCTCGAAGACGACGACGTCGTACGACGAGTCCGGGATCTCGCTCAGCCGGTCGCCCTGCGAGGGGCAGAGCGGGCACTCGTCGGCCGGCGGGTGGTACGTACGCCCCTGCCGGTGCGAGGCCACGGCGATGGAATCGCCGAGCAGCGGGTCCCGCCGCACCTCCGAAGTGGTGACCGTGCGGTCCAGCGGCCGCTTGTCCACCGCGTCGCGCACCGAGTCGTCCCGCTGGTCGTAGTAGATCAGCTCACGACCGTCGGCCAAGCGGGTCGAGGTCTTCTTCACCGCGACTCTCCATCCGTACCCCAGGCCCGCGGGCCTGGATCAGTACACCTAGCGAAGCTTCAAACAGAACTAAACACATAAAACCATAAACCCCCACGCGAGTCACCACCACAACCAAACAAAGAACACCAAGCGAAGCGAGCAGTGCATGCGAACCCCCACACATCTGGCGGCAGAGCTGGCGGCAGAGCTACGGCTCCCCACGAACTGGCTCGACTACACGATCCTCGGCATCTACTTCGCCGTGGTCCTGGGCATCGGCTTCGCCGCCCGGCGCTCGGTGAAGACCAGTCTCGACTTCTTCCTCTCCGGCCGGTCCCTGCCCGCCTGGATCACGGGCCTGGCGTTCATCTCGGCCAACCTGGCCGCCACCGAGATCCTGGGCATGGCCGCGAACAGCGCGCAGTACGGGGCGTACACCGTCCACTGGTACTGGATCGGCGCGATCCCGGCGATGGTGTTCCTGGGCCTGGTGATGATGCCGTTCTACTACGGCAGCAAGGTCCGCTCGGTCCCCGAGTTCCTTCTCCTGCGCTTCGACAAGTGGGCGCACCTGCTGAGCTCGGCCCTGTTCGCCTTCGCCGCGATCCTCATCGCCGGGGTGAACCTGTACGCGCTGGCGATCGTCGTCGAGGCGCTGCTGGGCTGGCCGCAGTGGGTGGCGATCGTGGTGGCGGGCTTCTTCGTCCTGGCGTACATCACGCTGGGCGGCCTGTCCTCGGCGATCTACAACGAGGTGCTCCAGTTCTTCGTGATCCTGGCGGCCCTCATCCCGCTGTCGGTGCTGGGCCTGAAGAAGGTGGGCGGCTGGGGCGGCCTGACCGACAAGCTGACCGCGAGCCACGGCGACAACTTCGTCACCGCGTGGGGCGGCACGGGCATCGGCAGCGCGAACCCGCTGGGCGCGAACTGGCTGACGATCGTGCTGGGGCTCGGGTTCGTCCTGTCCTTCGGCTACTGGACGACGAACTTCGCGGAGGTCCAGCGGGCCCTGTCGGCGAAGAACCTGTCGGCGGCCCAGCGCACGCCGCTGATCGCCGCGTACCCGAAGATCTTCATCGTGTTCCTGGTGATGATCCCGGGCCTGGTGGCGGCGGTCCTGGTCCCGAAGATCGGCACGGCGGACTCCGACCTCCAGTACAACGACGCGATCCCGTACCTCATGCAGGAGCTGCTGCCGAACGGTGTGCTGGGCATCGCGGTGACGGGCCTGCTGGCGGCGTTCATGGCGGGCATGGCGGCGAACGTGTCGTCGTTCAACACGGTGTTCACGAACGACATCTGGGCGAGGTACGTGGTGCGGGGGCGCCAGGACGCGTACTACGTCCGTTTCGGCCGCCTGATCACGGCGATCGGTGTGGCGGCGTCGGTGGGCACGGCGTTCCTGGCCTCGTCCTTCTCGAACATCATGAGCTACCTGCAGACGCTGTTCAGCTTCTTCAACGTGCCGATGTTCGTCGTCTTCATCGTCGGCATGTTCTGGAAGCGGGCGTCGATGAAGTCGGGCTTCTGGGGCCTGCTGGCGGGCACGACGGCGGCGATGGTCAACTACTTCGTCCTCTACAAGCAGGACGTCATCGGCATCCCCACCGACCAGGGCGCGAACTTCGTCTCCGCGATCGCGGGCTTCGTGGCGGGCGCGGTGGTGATGGTGGCGGTGTCGCTGTTCACGGCCCCGAAGCCGGACGAGGAGCTCCAGGGCCTGGTCTACGGCACCGTCTCCCCCGGCATGGCCGAGCCGCCGGCGGCGGGCGACGACGCGTGGTACCGGCGGCCCGCCCTGCTGGGCTGGGGCGCGGTGATCCTGGCGGCGGCCTGCTACATCCCGTTCTCGTTCTGAGCCCGCTCACGACTACTGCGGGAGAATGGAAGGACCATGTCCGAGCAGCACGAACCGTCCGAGCGCGCCGAGGCAGCCGAGCGGCTGCGGCGGGCGGGGTACTCCGAGGCCGACGTCCAGCGAGAGGTCACGGAACTCGAGGAGAAGTCCACGACCGCGGCCCGCATCTTCGACCTGCGCCGCATCATCGGCGGCCTGTTCGTCGTCTACGGCGTGATCGTCACGATCGCCGGCATCACGGACAGCGACGCGGAGATCGACAAGGCCCAGGGGATCAACATCAACCTGTGGACCGGGCTGGGGATGCTGGCACTGGGCGTCTTCTTCCTGGCCTGGCTGAAGTTGCGTCCCGCGGCGCCGGTCACCCCGACGCTGCCGCCGGAGGCGGTGGAGGGGGAGTCCCCTCGGGGCGAGTGACCGTGCGGTGAGCGGCGGGGCCGGGTCGCCGGGGGGCGGGTCCGGCCCCGTAAGCCCGGGCAGCCGAGGGATCAGCCGGTGGTCTCGTTGAGCTTCGCGGCGTAGCCCGCCATGTAGCCCGCCAGGTTGGGGTGGAAGACCGAGGACGCGTCGGTCAGGTCGTTGATCCACGGGTCGGAACCGCATGCCCCGTGGCCCTTGAACGTGTCGCGCATGTCGACGAAGAAGGCCGGCTCCTTGGCCGCCGCGGCCTTGGTGCCCTCGGCCAGCGCGTCGGCCAGCCCGTTCATGGCGGTGCGCTTGGCGGAGCTCAGGTCGATCACGGGGCAGGTCCCGGTCGAGGAGATCGTCTGCGGGTAGCCGAGGACGACGAACGCGGCGCCCGGAGCCTTGGCCTTGATGTCCTTGTACAGGCCGGCGAGTTCCGTCACCAGCTGGTTCTTCGCGTAGTACGACATCCAGTCGGTGGCCGTCCTGCAGTAGCTGTCGCTCTTGGCGAGGCAGTCCTGGGCCACGGTGGCGAACTGGGCGTCGTTGCCGCCCACCGTGAGAGTGACCAGGTCGGTTTCGGCGCTCAGGGCGGACAGCTGGTTGCTGCGCACGTCCGCGATGGTCGCCCCACTGCAGGAGACGTCCTTCAGCGTGAAGTCCGAGTGCGCGGCCGCCCACTGGGCCGGGTAGTTGATCGTGCTGCGCCTGCAGTCGCCGCTGGCGCTGTCGTAGTACCCGGCACCGACCCCGGACGTGTACGAATCCCCCAGAGCCACGTATTCCAGCTCCCCGGCCGCCTGGGCGGGCGTGCTCATCATCCCGGCCATTCCGGCGAACGCCATCAGGCCGGTAACGACAGTGGACGTCAATTTACGCATGAGTTCCTTCTGGTCATGAGCGAGGGATCGGGCGTGGAACCTGAATCGACGTGGGGCGCGAGGATCGTACTGCGGTTCATCAGCCACGCCATTCGGGCCGTTCCGGGGTGAAGTGGCCCTGACCATTGGCGAATTGACTTCACCGCCCGCCTCGCCCCGCACAACCTGCCCCGGTTCCTGCCCCCTTGGGCCCACGGGCTGGTCCGCAGAGCAGGCGGACTTACCCTGCGACCGCCAGTTCGCACCACACGAGCTTGCCCCGGTGGCCCATCCGGGAGAGCGGCTGCCAGTGCCAGAGGTCCGAGCAGGCCCGCACCAGGGCCATGCCCCGGCCGCTTTCGGCGTCGCCGAGTTCCTCCAGCCTGCTTGGCGGCTCCGGGGGTTCGGGGTCCGCGTCCCACGCGCCGATCTGAAGGACGCCGTCCCGGAAACGGAGGCGCAGGCAGGCGGGGCCCTTGGTGTGCAGGACGGTGTTGGACATCAACTCCGAGGCGAGGAGTTCGGCGGTGTCGAGGAGGCCACCGAGGCCGTGGAGGGTGAGGATCAGGCGGAGGGTGCGGCGGCAGACGGTGACGGCGCGGGGGTCGTGGGGGATGTACAGGGAGTACTCCCACGAGTCGGGGGTGGGGGCGGTTTCGAGCATGGGGCAGCTCCAAGTGGGGGGTGGCGGGATTTCGCGCGCGGTGGCATGCCTCAGCCGTCCTGGCAGGACGGAGCGGTGCACTTCCGCAGCGTGTGCGATGCGTCACCGACGGTAGGGTAGAAATTCATACCCCCGCAACCGCCTCCCGTAATCTGTCCCCCGAACGAGGAGTCCCAGAGAGGCAGTTATTCGGATGACCATGCGGAACCAGCCCACGGCACGTCAGGTCCGCCTGGGCTCCGAGCTGCGCAAACTGCGGGAAGCCGCGGGAAAACCCGCCAAGGAGGTGGCCGGGCTCCTCGGATCGAGTTCGGCGCACATGAGTCAGATCGAGGCCGGCAGTTCGGGCATCAGCGAGGAACGACTGCGTCGACTGGCAGCTCACTGCGCCTGCACGGACGGGGAATTGATCGAAGCGCTCGTGGCTATGGCAACCGAGCGCACCCGCGGTTGGTGGGACGAGTACCGCGGGGTCCTGCCCCAGGTGAACCTCGACGTGGCCGAGGCCGAGCACCACGCGACGTTCCTGCACGAGGTCGTCATCAACCGCGTCCCCGGACTCCTCCAAACCCCCGACTACGCCCGAGCGGTCTTCAAGTACATGCGTCCGGAGCTACCCGATAGCGAGCTTGCGCCGCGAGTCGAGTACCGGTTGAGGAGGCGCTCCATCATCGAGGGCGACGCTCCCACTCCGTACGAGACGATCGTCCACGAGTTCGCCCTGCGCATCCGCGTGGCCGACCGTCCGGCCTGCCTCGCTCAACTCCGGTGGATTCTCGACCAGATCGAGCAGGGCCACGTCACGGTCCGCGTAATCCCCACCGATCAGGACGGCTTCGCCGGTGCCGGAGCCTCGATGGTGTACGCGGGCGGCCCGGTGACCCGACTGGACACCGGCCTCCGGGACGCCCCCACCGGTGTCGTGTTCATTGATGCGGAACCGCAGTTGGAACGGCTCCGAACACTCCTTCGTAAAGTGGAGGACGCATCGCTGGACCCGGTGGCGTCGCGGGACTTCATCCACCGCCTGACGAAGGAGCTGTGAGGCACCCCATGAACCACACCCTGCGCTGGCAGAAGTCGACGTTCTCCGACGGCGGCGAAGGAGACACCTGCGTCGAACTCGCCGCGTCCTGGCAGAAGTCCACGTTCTCCGGCGGCGCCGAGGGTAACGCCTGCGTCGAACTAGCCGCCTCCCCCACCACCCTCCACCTCCGCGAGAGCGACACCCCGGCTACCGCCCTCACCACCACCCCCGTCGCCCTCGCCCACCTCCTGGCAGGCATACGCGCCGGACTCGCACCTCAGCGGACGACGTCGAAGACGTTCTTCTGAAGACCGTTGGCGTAGGCCTCGTGCTCGACGAGCTTCAGCTTCTGGGTGTCCTTGTCCGTGGCGCTGAAGAGCCGCTTGCCCGCGCCGAGCAGGAGCGGGAAGACGAGCAGGTGGTAGCGGTCGATCAGGCCGGCGTCCGAAAGGGCCTGGTTCAGGGAGGCGCTGCCGTGGACGATGATCGGGCCGCCCTCGGTCTCCTTCAGCGCGGCGACGTCGTCGAGCGAGCGCAGGATCGTCGTCTCGCCCCAGTTCGACACCAGGTCGTCCTCGGTGAGGGTGGTGGAGACGACGTACTTCGGCATCACCTTGTAGTCGGCGAAGTCCTCCATGTCGGGCCACACGGGGCTGAACGCCTCGTAACTGGTGCGGCCCAGCAGCATCGCGGTGGCTTCCGACTGCTCCCGGCCCTTGATGTCGAACGCCTCGGGGAGGAACTCGATGTCCTTGAAGGTCCATCCGGCGTTCCGGTAACCGGGCTCGCCGCCCGGGGCCTCCACGACGCCGTCGAGCGAGATGAAAGCGGTGCTGATCAGAGTGCGCATCTGAGGTTCCTCGGTGTGTCGGGGCGGTTCAGTCATGATCTCCGACTGCGGATCGCAGAGAAACTCATCGCCGTCCCTCAGTGATCGGCGCCACAGCCGGCGATGTCTCCGCTGTGTGCCGCCGCCACCAGGGCGATCGTCAGCGTCGCGGACAGGTTGAGGAGGTGGATCGAGGGCGGGTAGCTCGCGAGGGTGTAGCCGTCTCCGGTCAGGGTGGCGACGGACAGCAGTGCCACGGGCAGGGCCGCGGTGACGCCCGCGAGCAGGCCTCGTAGCAGTGGGCATGCCAGCAGTCGGCGGGGGGCCAGCGCCAGAGCGAGGCCGGTCGCGGTGCCCACGGTGACACCCACCGCCATGCTTGCCAGTACGGCGAACGCGGCCGCGGAGAGCAGTGCCCGCGCTGTTCCCTCCTGGCCGCCCGTCAGGAAGACGAACGACACCACGAGGCACAGGGTGCCGGCGATTCCTGCGGGCCATGCGCCGATCAGCACGCCCAGGCGCGCGCCCCGGCCTATGACCGTGCGGGTCGTCATGGGTGGCCTCCGGTGGTGTCCTCCGTGGTGCGGGGGGTGTGCGGGAGGGGGCCCGCGCGGTCCAGGAGGCCCGTCCGGGCCGCCAGGGCCGCCGCTTCCAGGCGGGTGCTCTCGCCGTCGGCGCCCCGCACGAGGAGCTCGACCGCTCTCGGGGTGAGCATCTGCAGCAGCCGCCGGCCCTTCGCCGTCGGCCTGGGCCACCGTGTTGAGCAACTCTCCATCGCGCTCGACCTCCTGGCCTGTAGGCCGATGCTCGCACTGAACGGCGACGCTCGCCGCTGGGAACCCAAAGGGCTCCGTTTCCGGCTGTTCTCCGCCGCCGGGCAACTCGTGAACACCGGCCGCCGCCACTGGCTCCGCGCGTCATCACCCACGCAATCACCGCACAGGCACAGTGTCCCCGTCAACCAACGAGCGAGGACTCATGAACGATCGAGATTAGCCCCTTCGGGCACACCGTGCCGATAACACGTATGCGACGGGACTGCCTGACCTGCTTCTTCTGCCAACGGTCGGCGTATGCCCTTCTCCTGCGGTTGCGCCACCGACAAAGCAAATGTAGATGCTTATCAGGAGAAGGTCCCACTCATGGACCGCCGAACCCGCTCATGGACCGCCGAACCCGCGCCGAGCTCATGTCCCGGTACCACCAAAGGGAGCAGCGATGCATTCACCCATGTCCGACGCCGTCCTCGCAGGCGCCGATGCCGCGGATCTCGAGAGCCTCCCGGTGCCGGACTATTTCCCCGCCGCCACTGTGCGAGAAGCGGACGTCAACACCTTCCAGAACATGGACGACAAAGACGTGCGAAAGTCCCTGTTCGTCGATCAGGTACCCATGCCGGAACTGGCGCCCGACGAGGCCCTCATCGCAGTGATGGCGAGCTCGATCAACTACAACACCGTGTGGACCGCGATGTTCGAGCCGCTCCCCACATTTCAGTTCCTGAAGCAGATGGGAAAGAACGGCGGCTGGGATGCGCGCCACGACCTTCCTTACCAGATTGTGGGCTCCGATGCCGCGGGCGTCATCGTCCGGACAGGGTCGTCCGTACGCAGGTGGAAGGTGGGTGACCACGTCGTCGTCTCGCCCGTCTATGTCGATGAACAGGAACCCGACACCCACCGGGACGGGATGCTCGGCGAGGGGCAGAAGGCCTGGGGTTTCGAGACGAACTTCGGAGGGCTGGCACATTACGCGATCGTGCGGGCCAGCCAGCTGATGGCGAAGCCTGCCGCGCTCACCTGGGAGGAGGCAGCCGTCAATCCGCTGTGCGCGAGTACCGCGTACCGCATGCTGGTCAGTGACCGCGGGGCACAGATGAAGCAGGGCGACGTCGTTCTCGTCTGGGGCGCGACCGGCGGCCTGGGTGCCTACGCCATCCAGCTCGTGATCAACGGGGGCGGCATTCCCGTCGGCGTGGTGAATTCCGCCGAGAAAGCGGAAGTACTCGGATCCCTCGGATGCAAGGCCGTCATCAACCGCAATGACATCGAAGAGGGAGATCCGACGGTTCTCCAACGCCCCGACGGCTGGAAGAGACTGGGGAAGGCAATTCGTGCCGCCGTCGGAGAGGACCCGCACATCGTCTTCGAGCACGTCGGAAAGAAGACCTTCGCCGCATCCGTATTCGTTGCCCGTAGGGGAGGCACTGTGGTCACCTGCGGGTCGAGCACCGGATATGAACACTCTTACGACAACAGGTATCTGTGGATGCGCCTGAAGCGGATCATCGGAAGCCACGGCGCCAATCTGCATGAACAGTGCGAGGTCAACCGTCTCCTCGCGCTGGGACACCTGGTTCCGGCCTTGTCCAGAACGTATCGGCTGGACGAGGTCGGCGAGGCGGCTCGGAGTGTCCAGACCAACAACCACATCGGAAAGGTCGGAGTGCTGTGTCTCGCTGCCGGCCCCGGCACGGGTGTCACCGATCCGGATGCGCGGGCCCGCATCGACGAGCGGCGTCTGAACGCGTTCCGAACCTGGACGCAGCCCTCCTTCAACAACTGACCACGTGCTGAGGACGGCGTGCCGTGTGGCACGCCGTCCTCGCTGTCGGTGCGGCCGGCCGGTGGGTCTATGAGGGAGCCGCGAGGGACTGCCTGAGGTGGCGCGCGATCGTGGCGACGCTCGGCGGGTCGATGAGGGAGAGGTGGTCGCCCTCGACCGGGACGACTTCGAGAGACGGGCACAGAGGCGCCCAGCCGAGGTCGGCTTCCTTCCTCAGGTAGCGCGGGTCGAGCGCCGTGGTGAGCGGTTGGGCCTGCTGGGCGCGGTAGAGGACCACGTGACCGTCGTAGGGGCGGGGCGTGTAGCGCTCGCCGACCCTGGCGTCGATGTACGAGGTTCGCTGGTGCTCCATGATGCCCGGGCTCATGTCGAGGCCCGCTTCGGCCACCAGGCGCATCACCACGTCGATCTGCTGGTCGTCGGGGGTGGCGGCGAGTTCGTCGTAGTCCAGGTCCAGGCGGTGTCCGTACGTTTTCTCGATGTATTCGGCGAACCGGCCGAAGCGTCGCAGCAGCAGGTCCCGTGAGTCGAGGTCCGGAAGGGCGGCGGGCAGGATGGTGTCGATGAGTCCGAGGAAGTCGACGGCTTCGCCGGCGTCCGTCAGCTGTTGTGCCGTCTCGTACGCCAGGCAGCCGCCGAAGGACCAGCCGAGGAGCCGGTAGGGGCCTCGCGGCTGGAGCTCCCTGATGAGGGTGAGGTAGTGCGCGGCCTTGTCCTCCATCGTGCCGACGCCGTCCAGCCGTTCCATGCCGTACACGGCCTGGTCAGGGGGAAGCAGTTGGGTGAGGGGCTGATAGACCGAGGTGGGCCCCCCGGCGGGGTGGAAGGTGAACAGCGGGAGCTCGAAGGCGCCCGGCAGGGGCGGGCGCAGGACGTTGACCGGTGACTCACCGGTCGGGTTGACCGTCGGCCGGATCAGTTCCGCGATGGCGGCGACGGTCCGTTGCCCGAGCACGGTCTCGGCGGTGAGGCTCGGGCGTGCGTCCCCCAGACGCCGGCGGATCACGTCGACGAGTGCTCCGGCCGCGCGCTCGTCCCCTCCTGCCGAGACGAAGTCGGCGCGGACGTCGGCGGGGCGCTCCCGCAGGACTTCCGCCCAGGCACCGGCCACCAGGCGCTCGGCGGCGTCACGGGGTTGGATCGTGCCCGGCAGCTCGGGCGGAGCGACGCTCGACGAGGCTGTGGCGTCCTGGGGCGCGTCCGGCGGCGCCGGTGAGGTCGCCCCGTCTTCCGCGTCGCGTTCCGGTCCGAGCCCCGGTCCGAGCCCCAGTCCGAGCCCTTCGAGGACGCTCTCACCGATCTCGCGCAGCGTCGCGCCGCGCAGCATGAGGTCCGAGGGAAGCTCGACGGCGAAGTCCTGCCGGGCGGCGTTTCGGATGCGCACGGCCATCAGCGAGTCCAGGCCCAGTTCGGTGAGCGGAACCGCTTCGTTCAGATCGGCCACGCCGAAGCCCATGATGGCCGCCGTCCGTTTGACCAGGCGCGCGTACACCAGGTCCGCCGCGGCCTCGCCGAGGGAGTCGATCCCGGCGGGGCCGGCCCAGTCCTCCATGGCGGTCGCGTCGGTGCGGAGGCTCTCGGCGAAGAAGGGAAGGGCGGACAGGCCCGGGAAGGCCTCCAGCAGGCGTTGGGCGTCGAGTGGGACCACGCCGGTGTGCGTGCGGTTGTGGACGATGAGCGTCTGCAGGGCGTCCAGTCCCTCGGGCACGGAGAGGTAGTCCAGAGCGAGGGCCCGGTGTGCGGGCGCACCACCGGTGTCGCTCCAGGGGCCCCAGGCGATCGAGACGGCGGGCCTGCCTTCCGCTCTGCGGTGCTGCGCGATCGCGTCCAGCCAGGCGTTGGCGGCCGCGTAGGCGGCTTGTCCGGGTGAGCCGAGCAGCGCGGCCGCGGAGCTGTACGACACCCACCAGTCGATGTCGTGAGAGGCGAGGGCTGCCTCGAGATGGAGGGCGCCGGTCACTTTGGGCCGCAGCACGGTGTCGATGTCGGCGGGCTCGAGGTCGGTGATCATGCGGTCGTGCAGGACGGCGGCGCAGTGGGCGACGCCGCGCAGCGTGTGTCCCTCATGGACGGCCGCTTGCACCAGGCGCGGCGCCACGTCCGGATCCGCGATGTCTCCCTGCACGACGGCGACGGACGTGCCGAGAGAGCGTAGTTCGGCGATGACCGCCTCGCTTTCGGGGGTGGCGGGCCGCCGTCCGTTGAGGACCAGGCGGCCGGCTCCCTGTTCGGCGAGGCGACGGGCCGTTTCCAGGCCGAGGCCGGTGAGGCCACCGGTGATGAGGTAGGCGCCGTCCCGGCGGGCGAAGGGCGCCTCGTACTGCTGCTCCGTCAGGTCCGCGCGGGCGAGGCGGGCGACCAGGCGGGTGCCGGCTCTCAGGACCACCTCGTCCTCGGGACTGTCGCCGAGCAGTTCCCGTGCGAGGTCGTCGACGCTCTGGGGCTGGGTGTCGATGTCCACCAGACAGGTCCGCAGGGCGGGTTCCTCGAGGGCCAGCACGCGAACAAGACCGCGCAGACAGGCTAGGTGCGGCTCACCGGCCTCGTCCGGTGTCACGGCTCGGGCCTGCACGGTGACCAGCCAGAGCCGGGGCGGTTGCGGTGCGCGAGAGCCGCGGGAGGCAAGGTGTCGTGCGGTCTGCGCGGCCGCGTGCAGGGCGTCCGCGGCGTCGGACCCGGTCCGTGCGGTCAGCAGCAGCACCACGGCGCCGGGATCGCCCTGCCCGGTGCTCTTCAGCCAGTCCTCGATCAGAGGCCCGTCGTCCACGGCCCGACCGACGTGGACGGTCGTCCGCACGTTCTCGGCTTCCAGTGCGGCGCTCAGCTCGGCGGCCAGGGTGCCTTCGCCGGTCGTGGAATCGCCGGCCAGCAGCAGGGCGCTGCCCAGTCGTCCCGGGAGCGGAACGGGGGACTTCCGCCACTGGATCTCGTGGACGAGCGCGTCGAGGTGCTGCGGCACCTCGTCGCGTCGGGTCGGACGCAGTTCCAGGTGTTGTGCCGTGATCCGGGTCTGTGATCCGGTCGCCACGACGTTCCAGTAGGGGCCGGGATCACCGCTGTCGGGGTCTGTACCGGCCGCCGGTCCGGTGGTCGTCCCGGGGTCCGGGAAGCACTGGACGTCGTAGGTCGGGCCATCCGGAGCGAGGCCCTGGACATGCAGGCACCGCAGAGCGGCCGGGACGATCTCGGCGGAAGCGGAGTCGTCGTGGGAGGTGTCGTGGGAGGTGTCGTGTCCGAAGCCGGCCGTGGCGGCTTCGACCGGCGCGTACAGCACCGCCGCGAGGAGCTCTTCGTGGGGGGAATGCCGGGCGGGTTCCTCCCCCGCGGTGAAGGTCGAGTGGCTGACGAGGGCCGAGGGCGCGGTGGAAGGGCCGGCCGGGGGTGGAACGCGGTCGGTGTGCAGCCGGGCCGACGCGTGGCAGTGCCATGCGCCGTCCGTGACACGGGAGTTGATCGTGACCCTCGCGTGGGGGCCGGCCGGCTCCCAGACGATGGTGGCCGGTGTGCTGCCGGACAGGGGCAGCCATCGGTGGATGGACAGTTCCTCGATGCGAAGGTCGTCGATGCCGTCACGACCGTGGATCTCCTGCGCTGCCGCGATCAGGAGTGCGGCGGCCGCGGCCAGGTCGAGTACGGGGCGGCCGTGGATGCGGCGACGGGAGGCGTGCGTGGTGTCCGTACCGACGTCGGCCTGCCACAGAACGGCCCCCGTGCGGGGGTCGTCGACGCGAAGCCCCAGCAAGGGGTGGCTCGCGGCGGATGACGTGGTGGCGGAGCCGCGGCGGCCGAACCAGTGGCGTTCGTGGCGCCAGGCGGGACTGGGGAGCGCCACCCGCGTGCCCTGGGGCCACACGACGTCCTCGTTCAACGGCACCCCTGCGAGGTGCAGTCGGGCCAGCGCCGTGCGCAGGTCGGTCGCCTCGTCGCGGTGCCTGTGCAGCGTGGGAACCACCACCGCCGGGGGGTCGTCCTGGTCTGCCTGCAACGTTTCACGCAGGGGGATGAGGGCGACGGCGTGCGGTGAGACCTCCAGGAACAGGTCGTGTCCGTCCGCGGCGGCGGCGAGCACCGCCTGTTGCAGGCGTACCGGACGGCGGACATTGGCACACCAGTAGGCGGCGTCCGCCTGCACCTCGGCGCGGGGGTCGTCGAGCACGGTGCTGTACCAGGGGACGTCCGGCGTGCGGGGGCGCAGCCCGCTCAGGGCTTCCCGTAGCGTCGCCACGACGGGGTCCACCGCGGGCGAATGCCCCGCTGCTCCGACCTCCAGAAGCCGGGCGAATCCGCCTTCGGCGGTCACTGCGTCGACCATGCGCCGCACGGTGTCGGCCGGCCCGGTGACCGTGCATCTGCGGGGTGACGCGTGCACGGCGATCTCGGTCCCCGGAAATCGCGACAGGACCTGCTCGCGGTCCTGGTCGGGCAGTTCCACGGCGGCCATGGCGCCGGCCCGCTCGGTGTCGATGGTGGCGAGCTGCGCCGACCGGCGGAGGATGACACGCAGGCCGTCGGCCGGGGCCAGGGCTCCGGCGGTGACGGCGGCGCCCACTTCTCCCATCGAGTGACCGATGACGGCGGCGGGGAGCACACCGTAGGACCGCAGGGTTCGGGACAGGGCGATCTGCATACCGAACAGCAGGGGCTGGACGTGGTCGACGCCGGTGCCGGATTCGGGCAGGGAGAGCAGGTCCGTCAGGGAGGCGCCCGTCTCGGCTTCGTAGAGGGGATCCAGTTCGCGGACCGCCTCGGCGAACAGCGGGTCGTCCCGCATGAGGTGCAGTCCCATCCCCTGCCACTGGGAGCCGTGCCCGGAGAAGACGAAGACCGGGCGGCGGGTGCCGGACGAGCGTCGGTCGGCGTTGTCGGTGCGGGGCGCCACGAGGCCGGTGACTTCTTCCCCGCGGGCCAGAGCCGCGAGCCGGCCGGTCGCCTCTTGTCGGGTGCGGGCGACGACGGCGGCGCACGCGGGCCCCCTGCGAAAGCGGGCGAGGGTGTGCGAGAGGTCCCTGAGCGTGGGCGCGCCGTCGGCCGCCGTCCTTCGGGCGAGGCTCTCTGCCGCGTCGCCGATCCGGTCCGCGGACCGGGCCGAGACGATGAGGACATGCGGAATCCCCGGGTGATCGTCGTCGTCTTCGGCGTGCGGTGGGTGGATCTCGCCGCTCGGAGAGTGTGCGGGCGCCCGTTCGAGGATGACGTGCGCGTTGGTGCCCCCGAAGCCGAAGGCGGACACGCCGGCCCGAGCCGGGCGGGGACTTCCTTCCGGCCAGGCGGTGGGCTCCGTCACGACGCGCAGCCGCAGCCCGGTGAAGTCGATGTGCGGGTTGGGCGTGCGGAAGTGCAGGGTGTGCGGGATGCGGTCGTGATGGAGGGCCAGTACCGTCTTGATGAATCCGACGATGCCGGCGGCGCCTTCCAGATGGCCCAGGTTGCTCTTCACGGAGCCGATGAGCAGCGGTCGGTCGGCCGTCCTGGCCCCGCCGAGGACGGCACCCAGCGAGCCGGCCTCCATGGGGTCTCCCAGCAGGGTGCCGGTGCCGTGTGTCTCGACGTAGTCGATGCTGTCGGCTTCGGCCTGCGCGTCGCTGAGTGCGCCGCGCAGAAGGCTCTTCTGAGCCGCGGGGTTGGGTGCCATCAGCCCGGCCGAGCGGCCGTCGGAGTTGACCGCCGAGCCTTTGACGACGGCGAGGATCCGGTCGCCGTCGCGCTGGGCGTCGGCCAGCCGCTTCAGGACGACGACCCCGCAGCCCTCGCCCCGGGTGATGCCGTCCGCCGCGGCGTCGAACGGTTTGCAGCGTCCGTCCGCCGCCAGCGCGCCGGCCTGTGCGAAGGAAGCGGTGACGGTGGGGGTCAGGAGCACGTTGACGCCTGCTGCCAGTGCCGTGTCGCACTCGCCGTCGCGCAGACTCCGGCATGCCTGGTGCACCGCCACCAGCGACGACGAGCAGGCCGTGTCGACGGTCAGGCTCGGACCGTGCAGGTCGAACAGGTACGACAGCCGGTTGGCGGCGATGCTTCCCGCGGCTCCGGTGCTGGTCCAGGGGGTGAGCCGGGTGGGGTCCGCCGTGGTCAGATGCCCGTACTCGAGGGCGCTGAGGCCGACGAACACCCCGGTGTCGGTGCCCTCGAGGGTGTGGGCCGGCCGTCCTGCGTGGTCGAGGGCTTCGCACGCGACTTCCAGCAGGAGGCGCTGTTGGGGGTCCATGACTTCGGCTTCGCGCGGGGTGATGCCGAAGTGGTCCGCGTCGAAGGTCTCGATGCCGTCGAGGAAGGCGCCTTGCCGGGGGGTGCGTTCCATCAGGGCGGCGGCGCCGGGGCCGGTTGCGAAGTCCCGCCAGCGTTCGGCCGGGACGTGACCGACGAGATCGCTTCCCGCCAGCAGGTGCCGCCACAGCGCGTCCGGTCCTTCGACGCCGCCGGGAAGGCGGCAGCCGATGCCGATGACAGCGATGGGGCAGGTCTGCGGGGGTGTCCCGGCCGCGTTGCGGGCCGGGCGGGCGTCGGCCGCGGCCGGGCGGGTCTCGTGGGACTCGGCGGGGTCTCCCGTGGCCGGCTCGGGCCGCTGAACGGTGGTCAGATGCCGTACCAGCCGCTCCACGGTCGGGTTCTCCCACAGCAGCGTGGCCGGCAGCGGTCTGTCCAGTGCTCGTTCCAGGTATCCGGTGAGCGCGACGGCGACGCGGGACGTCAGACCGTATTCGGTCAAAGGCCGGGTGTCGTCGAGTTCAGCCGGTGGGATGCCGCAGGTCTCGGTGATGAGCCGGCGCAGGGTGGCCCGTAGCCCGGCCTCGGTCACCGGCTTCTGCCCGGACGCTGCGGCCGGTTCCCTGTCTGGTTCCATCGCTCTCTCCCTGCGTGCACTCTCATGTGGTACGGGTCGATGCCGCGCTCAGGCGCCCGGGCCCGCCGGCCAGTCCCCTGCGAGATACCGTTCGCGGCATGTGCTGCGGGCGACTTTTCCGCTGGTGGTGTGCGGGACCGCGCCGGGCGGCACCAGGACGAAATCGTGGATGGCCACACCGTGCCGGGTGGCGACCGCCGCCCGTACGGCACGCGTCGCCTCCTGCGCGATGCTCTGCGGATCGCTGACGTCCCGGCCGTGTTCGGCCACGACGACCAGGCTCTCCCCGTCGCCGCCGGCCACGGCGAACGCGGCGATGTGGTGGGGGCGAACGGCCGGATGCGCGTCCTGAACCGTTTCTTCGATGTCGTGCGGATAGTGGTTGGTGCCGTCGATGATCACCAGGTCCTTCAGGCGCCCGGTGACGTAGAGCTGCTTGTCGTGCCACACCCCCAGATCCCCCGTGCGCAGCCAGTACGTGCGCGAGTCGTCGCCGTGCGGCGTCGCGCGGAAGGCCGCCTCGCTCTGATCGGGACGGCCCCAGTAGCCGCGCCCGATGTTGGGGCCGCGCAGCCAGATCTCACCGATGTGGCCGTCTTCCAGGGGCCGGCAGGTCGCGGGATCGACGATGGCGATCTCCTGGCCGGTCGGCCGGCCGCACGCCACGAGTTCGGCCACGGCCTGGCCGTCGGTGGTGATGACGGTGCGGGCGATTCCCTGCCCGATGGCCTCTCGGTCGAAGGGGGTGACGGTCGGCTCCTCCCCCGTCGGTGAAGCGCAGACGAACACGGTCGCCTCGGCCAGCCCGTAGGAGGGGCGCATGGTGGTCCGCATCATGCCGGCGGAGGAGAAGGCCGCCTGGAAGCGCTCGAGGGTGCGCGGCCCGATGGGCTCGCTCCCATTGACCATCGCGGCGACGTGCCCCAGGGACAGTCCGGCCCGTTCTTCTGCCGTCACCCGCTGAACGCAGTAGTCGTAGGCGAAGTTGGGGGCGGCGGTGATGGCTCCGGGGTGCCGGCTCAGCAGCCGCAGCCAGCGCACCGGCTGCTGGACGAACGCCAGTGAGTCCATGAGGACGGAGGCCATGTGGCCGACGATCGGGAGGGCGACCGCCAGCACGAGTCCCATGTCGTGGTAGAGCGGCAGCCATCCCACGGCGCAGTTGCGGCCTCGTCGGAGGTCGTACGCCTCGAGCGCCTGACGGGCGTTCACGCAGACGTTCGCGTGTGTGATCTCCACACCTGTCGGGATGCGGGTGGAGCCCGAGGTGTACTGCAGGTAGGCCACATCGTCGGGTTGGGGGTGGCGCGGCTCGGGGGAGGGCGGTGCGGCAGCCTCCCGCAGTTCCCGCTCCGTGATGACGCGGCAGCCGGAGGGAACGCCGTGCCTCGCGCAGAAGTCCGTCAGGCGAGTGCGCTGGCCCTCGACCGTCAGCGCGAATTTGGGGGCGGCGTCCTGGAGAACCGCTGCGAGCTTGTCCTCATGCCCCGGCAGGGTCGGGGGGAAAAGGGGAACGGCAACGGCTCCGGCGCAGGAAGCCGCGAGGAACCCGACGATGTATTCAAGGCTTTGCGGCGCGACGATTGCCACCCTTTCGCCCGCTGCGCCTGCGTGGCGCAGGCCGGTGGCGAGGCGGCGTACCCGCTCCTCGACCTGCCCCCAGGTCAGCGAGGTGGGGATGCCCGCGGTGTCGGTGCTGTGGTCGACGAACGTGAAGGCTGTTTCGTCGGGCGTGAGTGCGGCGACGTGGGCGAGATAGTGGCTGAGTGTGTCTCTGACCGAAGATGGCACTGTCTCACCGAACCTTCAGGTAATTGGACGAAAGCGGCCCCGTCGACCATGACGGCTTGGCGGAGCCTTTGCGACGGCCGTAACGGGCTGCGGGCGGGCGTCGCTGCTTGTCAGGTCCCGGATGCAGGCAGCGGACAAACAGCGAAACATAGGACTTGTCAGCCTCTACCAGTGACACGCCGACAGAGAACGGGACAGTGCGGACTCCGCATGACGCGACAGGGGTTAGAGTTCCCACCCGTGTATCCCGAGTGGCAGGAAAAATGAGCCGACTGCGCATCCTGAGCGTTGTCGCAACCGTCATTCTCTCCACATTTCTGACGGCTCTCGACAACACCGTGGTGAATGTCGCCCTGCCTCAGATGCGCACCGAACTCGCCCTGTCCGAAGCGAATTTGAAGTGGGTGGCGACGGGATATCCCCTGGCATTGGCCAGCTTTCTGCTTCTGGGTGGGCAGTTGACCGACGCCCGGGGCCGGCGCTGGACCCTGCTGACGGGGCTGACGGTGTTCACCGCCTCCTCCGCGTGCTGTGCGCTGTCGACCACAGGGGCGATGCTGGTCTGCTTCCGCTGCCTGCAGGGCGCCGCCGCCGCCCTGATCCTGCCCGCCTGCCTGGCCCTGATGACGCACGACCTGCCGCCCCGCGTGCGTACCGCCGGCTTCGGTGCGACAACGGCCACGTTGGCCTCCGCGCTGGCTCTCGGGCCGGTGATCTCCGGTGTCGTGACACAGCACCTGGGGTGGGAATGGCTCTTCCTCATGAATGTTCCCCTGGGGCTCGCCAGTCTCCTTGTCGGCGCCCTGGCCGTACCCGTCTCGTCCCTGCACGAGACGGGTACGGGTGCGGGTACGGATGCGGGTACGCGGAGCCTCGCCGGCGTATCGCCCCGGGTGATCGCATTGGCGTGCGGTTCCCTGGCAGCGATCGCCTATTGCCTGATCCAAGGGCCGAGCTACGGGTTCACCGACCCGCCCGTGGTCATGTCGGGCATCGCTGCCGTGACGGGTGTGCTCGTACTCTGCTACGGGAAGGAATTCAGCCGCAGTCCGGACTTGGCAGAACTGTTTCGGCAGCGTCCTTTCACGGGCGGACTCATCTCCCAACTCCTGTGGGGCCTGGGGGTGAGCGGCGTTTACTTCTACACTTCTCAGTTCCTGCAGAGCGGTTTGCGGCTCAGTCCGACGGAGGCAGGACTGACGTTCACTCCGGTGGCCTCGGCGCTTTTCCTCACGGCTCCGTTCGTCACCGCCCTGGCCAGACGGTGGGGGGACGGGCGGGTCTCCGCCGCCGGTCTGCTCCTGGTCGCCCTGGGCCTGCTGCTGGTGGCGCTGGGCAGTCTGCGGGGTGCTCTCGCCCACCTGCTGCCCGGGTTGACCTCGGTGGGTGTGGGCTCCGCGCTGGCCATCCCCCTGACGACTCGGGCACTGGAGTCGTCGCCTCGTCACCTGTCCGGGTTCGCAGCCGGCTTGTTCAGCGCCACGCGGGAGCTGTCCGGTGTGTTCGGTGTCGCGTTCGTGGGCGCCGTGGTGACCTTCGTGCAGCACTGGTCCCTTTCCGGGGGGACCTCGCACAGCGCGGCTTTCCTGGTGGCGTATCAGGCCGGGCTGTGCATCGCCGCGGCATTGGTGGGAGCGGCGGCTCCGGTCGCACTGTGGTCTCTGCGCCCCGCGAACCCGCACGAGAAGGCTGTGGCCTCGCGAAGTCGTCGGCGGACGGAGAGGCGTGGGCGCGCGCAGCCGTGACATGAGAGGTGAGCCGTGGCGGAGACGGGGCGTCCATTGAGGGTTACCCGACGAGCCGGTTCAGGACGTGGCAGGCCTGCGCGACACCGTCCTCCGCCGCCAGGGCACGGCCCAGCCGACGGGCCGTCTCGGTATGGCCACCGTCCCCGGTGACGGCTCGCAGGCGGTCGGCGAGAGCGGAGACGGTGAGCTGCCGGGACGGCAAGGGCTTGGGACCCGCTCCGAGGCTGTGTACCCGCTCGGCCCAGAAGGGCTGGTCGCCGAAGAACGGACAGACCAGGGACGGCACTCCGGAACGCAGTGCCGAGGCGGTGGTGCCCGCACCACCGTGATGGATCACCGCGGCCATGCGGGGGAACAGCCAGCTGTGAGGGGTGTCCCCGACCACGAGCACGTCGTCTTCACTCGTGGTGGGGTCCCCGGCCAGCACCCCGCGCAGTCCCGCGCGCCGCAGTGCGGCTCGTACGACGCGGTCGGTGGCCTCGGGGTCCCTTGATCTCATGCTGCCGAAGCCCACGTACACGGGCGGGGGCCCGTCGTCCAGGAAGTCGAGCAGGCGATGTGGCGGTTTCCACAGTGGCTGTTCGTGGTGCCAGAAGCCGGTCATGTGGACGTTGGGCCCCCAGTCGGCCGGCCGGGGTACGACGACAGGGCTGAACGCACACAGCACGGGGGCCCGGCGCGCGTGGCGGAGAGGGCCGAGCGGGGAGAGGGCGGGAAGACCGAGACCCTCCCTGCGCCACGCGTTGACGAACCGACGGCACACCAGCCACGATCCCAGGTTGACCGCCTCGAAGCTGAGGCGGTTTCCGGGAGATCCGAGGAACCTCGCGGCCGGCGCGAACGGGTGAGGAAACTCGCCCGTGGGCTGGCTCGGCTGGTAATGGATGATCGCGTGCGGGACGTCGAGGTACTGACTCAGGTGGACGCCGAGGAAGCTGAAGGTGGGGGCCAGGACGAGGTCGGCTCCCTCGGCGCCGGCCCGGGTCTGTGCGAGCAGCCGGGAGAACAGCGGCCTCAGGATCCGGTCGAGGCCGCGGATGAAGGTGACCGGGTTGCGCCGGCCGGCCAGCAGTTCCTGTCCTTCCGGCGAGTCGATGATCTCGGTGGGGTCCGCCGGGAGCGGGTGGAACCCCAGGCCCGCCGCGGTGATCAGTTGCTCGTAGCGGGGGCTGGCGAGCAGCCGGACGGTATCGCCCTGACTGCTCAGTGCCCTGCCCAGTGCCAGGCACGGCTGGACGTCCCCCCGCGACCCGGCCGCGAACATCACCACTGTTCGGCCCATTCGTCGCTCGCTAGTCGAGTTCGTTCATCATCGTCGGCCAGATGCTGTGCAGTTCACGCTGCCAGTAGCGCCAGGAATGGGTCCCCGGGTTGTAGAAGTGCGTCGTGACGTCGACGCCCGCGGAGCTGAGCGAGCCGGCGAACTTCTTCACCGACGCCGGGAGTACCGATTCGCCCGCCGCGCCGACGAGGATCACATCGAGCCCATGGCCCGCGTCCAGTGGGCCGGGGGTCCCGCTTCCCGCGGACAGGTGGACCTTCGTGCCGCGGAAGGCGCGTGGCATGGCGGACGGGTTGTGGGCCTGCCAGATGTCGTTGTGTGTGATCGGGTTGCCCCAGACGTCGTTGAGGTCGGTGCCGTCCCTGTCGGCGCCGAGGGCGAGGAGGAGCCGCACCGCGGGGTCGTTGAGGTCGACGTATGAGCTCATGGCGGCCGCGTACCGGAACATTCCCCGGTGACGCGCCGCGTAGTTGAGCGCGCCGAAGCCCCCCATCGACAGGCCCATGACGGCCCGCGAGGAGTTGGCGCGGAAGCTCTCCTCCATGAGCCGGACCAGTTCGGTGGTGTGGAACGTCTCCCAGCGGGGCGTGCCGACGTACCAGTCGGAGTAGTAACCGTTCTTCCCGCCGTCGGGCATCACGACAAGGACGTCGGAGTTCCCCGCCAGCGCCTCGACGTCCGTCTCGCGCGTCCAGGAGGTGTAGTCGTCGTCCCCGCCGTGCAGCATGTAGAGCACGGGGAACCTGCGTGCTGGGTCGCTGTACCAACTCTTGGGAAGGATGACGCGGACCGGCACGGAGCGGCCCACGGCCGGTGACTGGACGGTCAGGTCCAGTGTCCGGGCGTCGAGTTTCCTGACGGCTGTGATCCGGGCGCCGGTGGCGGCCGACCGGGAGGCGTGGTCCGCGCCGTGTGCGGCCGCGGCTGTCCCGGCGCCGTACAGCGGTGTGAGCAGCAGGAGGCAGGCCAAGAGTGAGCAGCCGGCGAGTCGTGCCCGGCCGGCGGGCATCGTGCGGGCGGATGGCATGGGCTGTGGGACTCCTTGCGGTGGGTAAAACCCGGACAGGGACGCGACGTCGACCTCGGTGCTCGACGATGCTGCGGCCACGGGGACTCGGCCCGATTCCACGCACTTTCGGCCCGGACGTGCCGTCAAGCGGGCAGCCCGCCAGGACAGGTGTTTCGTCCGGCCGCGTGAGGGGGCGGCGACGGGGCTCCGCACCCAGGCGGACATTTAGCCACAAGACGGACACGCATGTGCCAGACCATGCCGAAATGGGCCTGCCGAGCACCAGCCGACACACCGGTTTCCGGGGGGAAATGATCAGCTCGGTGAAGTCCTGCCGGGTGCCGTCGAGGGCGCCGGGCCATGTCGGGGGATCAGGATTCCGACCCCGCGTCCATGTGCCGAGGGCGGTGCGCAAGGGGCCCCGCACGGTCCAGCAGACCCGTCCGGGCCGCCAGTGCCGCCGCTTCCAGGCGGGAGCCCACGCCCAGTTTCATCAGGACCCGCTGGACGTGCGTGCGGGCCGTGGAGGGGGCGATGCCCATGCCGGCGGCGATCATGCGGGTGTCCTCGCCGTCGGCCACCCGGACCAGGACCTCCACCTCCCTCGGGGTGAGCATCAGCAGCAGGCGCTGGCCCTCGTCGTCCGGCTGGGCCGCCGGGTTGAGGAGTTCGCTGAACGCGCCCTGGAGCAGCTGCGGGGCCACCGCCGCCTCGCCCGACCTCGCCTTCATGATGGCGCGTTCCACGCCCTCTATGCGTTCGTCATGGCGTACGTAGCCGGAGGCGCCCGCCGCGAAGGCCGCCGCGATGCCGCGCGGGCTCGGTACCGGGCCGAGGACCAGGACCGCCACCTGCGGGCGCTCCCGCTTGATGCGGACCACCGGGTCGAAGATGCCCGGCTCGGCCGGGGTCGCGGTGCCCAGCAGGCACACCTCCGGGGCGCGGGTGATCACCAGCTCGGCCGCGCCCGCGGCCGGCGCCGCAGCGGCGAGCACCCGGTGCCCCCGCAGTTTGAGTGCCGAGGCCAGCGCCTCGGCGAGCAGTCGGTGGTCGTCGACCACCATCAGCCGCACTCCCATCGAGCAACCCCCCAGTCCCCCCATGGGTGCCCACGAGGCCCCACACGGACCGACAAAGGGTGCCCCCCGGCACCCCGTCCTTCATGCCCCCGGAAGCTACACGCTTGTTCGACGTTGCGCTCCCCCTACTGGCGAGAAGTGCCCCGGATCGCCGAAATTCCTCGCATTCGAGGTTCATGGGCGGTAAGTGAACGGCCCCGCCCCTGAACAGGGGCGGGGCCGTCACGGCGATTAATACGATCAGCTGCCCGCGCCGCCGAACGCGACCGCCAGGTACTGCGGGTCGCCGCCCGAGGTCGCGCCGTCGTCGGCGTACACCTCCGACATGTACAGGCGTCCCTGGGAGAAGAGGACCTCGGCGTACTCCGGGGACAGGCTGGTCTCCAGGTCGTGCACCGAATCCGTGGCGGGGTTCTCCAGCAGCTTGGTCTCCTTGAAGGAGCCGCCGTCGATGCTGACGACCTGCCCGCCCTTGTCGTACGGCGGCCGCTTGTACGCGATCAGGTTGGTGCCGTCCATGCGCAGCGGGTAGATCGTGTAGCCGTCGCCGGCGTCGGCGCGCTGACCGGTCTGCTTGCCGGTGGCCAGGCTGAAGGCGATGACCTCATTGGTGCGGCTGTAGTCGCCGCTGCCGTCGTGCTCCTCGGTCGGGACGTAGATCTTGTCGTTGCCGACGGCCAGTCCGATGCAGGCCTCGACCTTGGTGATGCCTTCGCAGTCGGCCGCGTAGTCGTCGCCCGGCACCGAGATGCGGGTGCGCAGCTTGCCGGTCTTGTTGTCGATGGAGAAGAAGTCCGAGATGCCACTGCCGTCACCGGCGCTGTCGCCGACGTCGGCGGCCACGACCAGGGGGTCGCTCGACACGACGGACGCGTACTCGATGCCCGTGGCCAGCTTGTACTCGGAGAGCACCTTCCCGGAGACCGGGTCGATGGTCTGGATGTGCAGCTCGGGATTGTCGTAGTCGCCGCACTTGCGCACCGCCACCAGCTTCGGGCCGCCGCCGTAGCCGGCGTCGTAGCAGGTGTCGGCCGGCTTCGGCGACCACAGCACCTTGCCGGAGTCGATGTCGAAGGCGGCGCCGCCGTCGGTGCTGCCCAGGGCGACCGTGTTCGCGCTGACCGTGACGTTGTCGAAGTCGATCGCGTAGTCGCCGGAGGTGACGGTCTTCTTCCACAGCTGCTTGCCCGCGGCGAGGTCGATCGCCGCGATCTGGTCGCAGCGGGACGTCTCGGCCGTGCTCGCCTGGAAGAGGATCGCCGTGCGGTAGTCGTCGGTGGCGAACTTGCTGGCCTCGCACACCGGGCCGGGCAGCTTGACCGACCACAGCTTCGTGCCCTTGTCGGGGTCGTAGCCGCTGATCTCGTTGACGCCGGTCTTCACATACGCCTTGTCGGTCACCCAGGAGCCCCGGACGCCGACGCTGTCGTCCTTCTTGATCGTGGGCATCGGGACCTTGAAGAGGACCTTGGAGGCGGGGTTGGCCGGCACCTTCTCGCTGCCGCCGGAGGAGGTGCCACCGGTGCCTCCCGTACCGCCTGTGTCTCCCCCGCCGCCGGTCGGGCCGGCGGTGCTCTTCTCTTCCTTCTTGCCGCTGTCACCGGACTGCGAGTACCAGACACCGCCGCCGATGATCAGCGCGACCGCGACGACGGCGGAGACGATGATCGCCATCTGCGCGTTGAACTTCTTGCCGGGCGTGGCCCCCACGGCGGGCTGGGGGTGCATGGGCATCGTGGGCTGCCCCGGGTAGGCGTAGCCGGGCTGGCCCGGGTATCCGGGCTGACCGGGCTGCCCCGGCTGACCGGGGTAGCCGTACCCGGGCTGCTGACCGTAGGGCGCGCTCGGCTGACCGTAGGGGCCCGGCTGCTGGGACGGCTGGCCGTACGCGGGGGTGCCCGGCTGGGCCGGGTAGCCGTAGCCGGGGGCGGCGGCCGGGGGCTGCGGGGGCGCGGCCGGCTGCCCCGGGGCCTGCGGGTAGCCGTACCCCGGCTGCGGCTGCGCGGGACCGGACGGGGCCGACGGCGGAGGCGTCTGCGGAGGCTGAGGCTGCTGAGCCGCCTGGGCCGGAGGCGCCTGGGCCGGTACCTGAGGTGCCTGAGGTGCCTGGCCCGCCTGTGGGTAGCCGTAGCCCGGCGCCGGGGCCTTCGCCAGGTTCGGGGCGGGGGGCTGCGGCGGGGCGTCCTGGGGTGCCGCGTCCTGCGGAACGGCGTCCTGGGGCACCGCGTCCTGCGGCGGCGGGGGCGGGCCGAAACCGCCCTGCTGCGGCTGCTGCGGGGGCTGGTTCGGGGGCTGGTTCGGGGGCGGGGGCGGGGGCGGCTGGGTCATGGTGTGGGTACCTCGGAAGGACGACGGACGACGGACGACAGGGTGTCGAGAAGGTGGCAGGCCGCCTCACTTGCCGTAGGCGAGCATCAGCTTCTCCTTGTCGTCGTCGTTGCCCGTCAGCCGGGTCGAGGAGAGGTAGAAGCGTCCGTCGACCCAGTCGAGGTCGCGCGAGTAGAAGCCGTCCTCGATGTCGACCGTGCTCTCGGGCAGCTGCATCAGCGTCTTCGGCGTGTGGGCGGAGCCGGCCGTCGGGATGCCCACCACCCGGCCGGCCGCGTCGTACGACGGCTCGACGTACGTGACGAGGTTGCCGCCCTCGACCTTCACCGGGACCATCGCCTCGTCGGTCGGCGACTTCACACGCCACTTCTCCTTGCCGGTGGAGAGGTCGATCGCCACGATCTCGTTGGGACCGCTCTTCGCCTCGGTCGGCAGGTAGAGGGTGTTGGCATCGGAGGCCGTGCCCACGCAGCCCGTCAGGTTGCGCTGGAGGAAGCCGAAGCCGCACTCGGGGGCGAAGTCCTCGTCGAAGCCGACCTGCGAGCGGTACGTGCCGTCCGGCTTGAACGTCGAGATGTTCCAGCTGTTCTTGTCCTCGTTGGTGCTGTAGACGACCAACGGGTCGACGGAGTACGTCTTCGAGACCGACCAGCCCTTGTCGAACTTCTGGGTCCACTTGACCTTGCCGGTCGCCGGGTCCAGTTCCTGGATCTCGTCGTGCTCGTTGGCCCCGGTCGCGTCGCAGGACGCCACCGCGAACAGCTTGGTCCCGCCCGCGAACGCCGTCGGGAAGCACGCGTCGCCGTACTTCTGCTTTTCGTACAGCTTCTTGCCGGTACGCACGTCGTACGCCGTCCCGGACTGCGAGCGGCCCACCATCAGCGTGTTGCCCGCGAGCGACAGCTCGATGGTGGTCGCGCTGTCGAACAGTGCGCCGTCCGCGACCACCCCGGTCCAGCCCTTGGCACCGGTGTCGAGGTCGATCTGCTGGAGCTGGTTGCACTTGGCACGGTCACTGGTGCCGCTCATGTAGGCCACGACGACCTTGTCGTCCGCCGTCTTCTGCTGGGTGACCGCGCAGATCTTCTGCGGGAGGCCGATGGTGGCCCAGGTCGGCCTGCCGTCGCCGACGTTGTACGCGACGACCTCCTTGTACGCCGCCTTCACGGCCGCCTTGGAGGTGATCCACATGCCGGGGGCGTCGGCGCCGGAGGCGGGGGCGTCGGGCGCCTCCTTGTACCAGAGCACCTTCGCCTCGCCGGCCTTGCGGTCCGCGTTGAAGTCCTCGGTGTCCTCGCCGCCGTCGCCGCTGCCGTCACCGGGGTTGACCGGGCTGCCGCTCGCCGTCGACGTGGCCTTGCCGTCGTCGCTCGGTCCGGCGACCGGCTTCTTGCCACCCTTGTCGTCGCCGCTCGTGACCGCGAACACCGTCCCGCCGATCACCAGCAGCGCCGCCACCGCGGCCCCGACGACCAGCGCGGGCCGCCCCTTGAAGGGGTTGCGCCCGCCCGGCGGGGTGCCGGGCGCGCCGGGGAACTGGGGCGGCTGGGCCGGGTAGCCGTAGCCGGGCTGCTGACCGTAGGGCGCGCTCGGCGGGCCGTACGGACCCTGCTGGGCGTAGGGGCCGGACTGGCCGTAGGGCCCCGGCTGCTGCGGCTGACCGTACGGTCCGGGCTGCTGCGGGTATCCGTAGCCGGGCTGCGGCGGCTGCTGGGCGGGCGGGCCCTGGGGCTGCTGCGGCGGCTGGGGCGCGCCGAAGCCGCCCTGTGGTGCCTGCTGTTGCGGCTGCTGCTGCGGCGGCTGGTCCTGCGGTGCTCCGAAACCACCCTGCTGCGGCGGCTGATTGGGCGGCTGAGCCATCAGCGTGTTCCCCCTATGTCACTGATTTTTAGCCACGCCCCCTGGTCAGTGACCCACCCGGAGCCGTCTTCAGAAAGTTCTCAGACGGCTCTTTCTATCACCCGTGACTGACAGCTCCCGGGGCCGATCCACCCCTGTTCCCAAGGGAGGACCGGCCTGTGATGCCGTCGTTATGCGCCTTCACGCGCCCTTCACGCGTCCTCGGCGAGTTCCAGCCACCTCAGCTCCAGTTCCTCGCGCTCGCCGGCCAACTCACGCAGCTCGGCGTCGAGTTTCGCGACCTTCTCGAAGTCGGTGGCGTTGTCGGCGATCTGGGCGTGCAGCCTGGCCTCCTTCTCGGAGACCTTGTCCAGCTGCCGCTCGACCTTCTGCAGTTCCTTCTTGGCGGCGCGCTGGTCGGCGGCGCTCTTCTCCGAGGTGGGCTTCTGCGCGACCGCCGGGGCGGAGGTCGCGGCCGCGGCCTCCTCCATGCGCTGCCGGCGTTCGATGTACTCGTCGATGCCGCGCGGGAGCATCCGCAGGGCGGCGTCGCCGAGGAGGGCGAAGACGCGGTCCGTCGTGCGCTCGACGAAGAAGCGGTCGTGGGAGATGACGATCATCGAGCCGGGCCAGCCGTCGAGGAGGTCCTCCAACTGGGTGAGGGTCTCGATGTCGAGGTCGTTGGTGGGCTCGTCGAGGAAGAGGACGTTGGGCTCGTCCATGAGGAGGCGCAGGATCTGCAGGCGGCGGCGCTCACCGCCCGACAGGTCCCCGACCGGCGTCCACTGCTTGTCCTTGTTGAAGCCGAACGTCTCGCACAGCTGCCCGGCGGTCATCTCGCGCCCCTTGCCGAGGTCGACGCGCTCCCGCACCTGCTGCACGGCCTCCAGGACCCGCAGGTTCGGGTCGAGTTCGCCGACCTCCTGGGAGAGGTAGGCGAGCTTGACGGTCCTGCCGACGGCGACCTTGCCGGCCGCGGGCTGCGTCTCGCCCTCGCTGCGCGCTGCGTCGGCCAGGGCGCGCAGCAGGGACGTCTTGCCGGCTCCGTTGACGCCGACGAGGCCGATGCGGTCACCGGGGCCGAGGTGCCAGGTGATGTGCTTGAGCAGCACCTTGGGGCCGGCCTGGACGGTGACGTCCTCGAGGTCGAAGACCGTCCTGCCGAGCCGGGACGAGGCGAACTTCATCAGCTCGCTGCTGTCGCGGGGCGGCGGCACGTCCTTGATCAGTTCGTTGGCGGCCTCGACGCGGAAGCGCGGCTTGGACGTCCGCGCGGGGGCGCCGCGTCGCAGCCAGGCCAGCTCCTTGCGGACCAGGTTCTGCCGCTTGGTCTCCTCCGTCGCGGCGATGCGCTCACGCTCCGCGCGGGCGAAGACGTAGTCGGAGTAGCCGCCCTCGTACTCGTGGACGGCACCGCGCTGCACGTCCCACATGCGCGTGCAGACCTGGTCGAGGAACCAGCGGTCGTGGGTGACGCAGACGAGCGCGGAGCGGCGCTCGCGCAGGTGCCGGGCGAGCCAGGAGATGCCCTCGACGTCGAGGTGGTTCGTGGGCTCGTCCAGGACGATCAGGTCCTGTTCGTCGATCAGCAGCTTCGCCAGCGCGATCCGGCGGCGCTCGCCACCGGAGAGCGGGCCGATGACGGTGTCCAGGCCCTGCGGGAAGCCGGGCAGGTCGAGCCCGCCGAAGAGCCCGGTCAGCACGTCCCGGATCTTGGCGTTGCCCGCCCACTCGTGGTCCGCCAGATCCCGGATGACCTCGTGCCGGACGGTCGCGGCGGGGTCGAGGGAGTCGTGCTGCGTGAGCACGCCCATGCGCAGCCCGCCGGAGTGCGTGACCCGACCGGAGTCGGCGTCCTCCAGCTTGGCGAGCATCCGGATCAGCGTGGTCTTCCCGTCGCCGTTGCGGCCGACGACGCCGATCCGGTCCCCTTCGGACACGCCGAGCGAGATGCCGTCGAGGAGCGCACGGGTCCCGTACACCTTGCTGACGTTCTCGACATTGACCAGATTGACGGCCATTACTCTCCTGCCAGGGGGGATCGGTCAGCCTCCCAGCCTAATGCGCGCAGGTAGGTGACCGATCCCCCGCAGGTCAGCGGGCTGTTGCCGCCCGGACCTCGTCGAGGAGGTCGTACATCGTCTGCCCCGGGCACTCCGTCAGCAGCCAGTCACGGTGGCCGCCGACCGTCGTCACGTCCTTCGTCACGCCGTTGACCGGGTTGGTGTAGGTGATCTTCGCCTGGGGGTCGAGGCCCTTGAAGCGGGAGATCACCTTGATCAGCCGGATCAGCGCGGCCTTGGCCGCGTCCGTCGGCGGCCGGTCCGTCAGCGTGCCGAGGAAGGCGATGCCGAGGTTGCCGGAGTTGTAGCCGGCCGTGTGGAAGGCGGTGACGACGTTGCCGTCCGCGTCGAAGGCCGGGACGGGGTCGTCGCCGGAGTGGCGGCCCTCGTAGACCGTGCCCGCCTCGTCGATGAGGAAGTGGTAGCCGATGTCGCCCCAGTCGAGGGTGACCGCGTGGTACTCGTAGATGCCGCGGACGGTCGCGGCGGGGTCGGGGTCGTCGTTCGGCGTGTCCGTGTGGTGCACGGTGATCGCCTGCAACGGGTAGTACACCTCGGGCGAGTTGACCTTCCCGTCCTTGTACCGCTTCGACTCGTCGGCGCCCCAGGCCGGTCGCGGCAGATAGGGCACGCCGCGCACGCGGGTGGGCTCCGACGGGACGTGGAAGGTGCGGTCGGGGCCGTCCGTGGTGTCGATCGCCAGCGAGCGCACGTCACTCGCGCCGCCCGGGACCTTCAGTTCGTACGCGGTGGCGTTCCCCGCGGCGACGAGCGCCGTTCCTCCGCCGTCGACGGTCGCGCAGCCGCCGGTCACCCCCTGCCATGACCCGCCGTCGGTGAACCGGATCCCGGCGCCGTCCTGGGCGCCGGTCCAGCGCAGGCCGACGTAGGAGGCGGCGAAGGCGGTGGTGGTTCTGTCGGTGCCGGTCGCGGCTTCGGTCCGAGTGGCGGGGAACTGCTCGGGCTTCGCACCGGAACTTCCGGAGCCGGTCGAGGAGTTGCCCGGGTCGTCGGACTCGGTCGCCGCGAAGACGACCGGGGTGAGCGCGGCACCGGCGGCCACCGCCCCGGCGGCGCCGATCGCGCCGCGACGGGAGAGAGGCCGCTTCCTGCGGTGAGAGGAGGTGGGGGGTGTGGGGGGTTCGGACACGGAAGTGACCCTTCCAGCTGTACGCATGACGGGAGCCCCGCCGGACCACACCACGGCAGGCGCTTGAAACATCAACGACCCTAGCCGCCCCAACCACCCCACCCGTACTGCGATCGCAGTATTTCCTTGTGGAGATCAGGCAAAGAACGGGGCGCACAGGACCGGGGCGGCCGTGCGGTCGGGACGGGCGGGGGCCGGCCGCGCGGGGAGCGGCGTGCGGCGCGGGCCGGCGGGGCGTGCGGCGCGGGCCGGTGGGGCGTGCGCGGTGTGCGGGTGGGGCGTGCGCGGTCGGGCCGGTGGGGCGTGCGCGGTGTGCGGGTGGGCGCGTGAAGGGTGGTGCACGGCGGCCGCCCGCAGCGCGTCCGTGAGTGGCTCACGCCCCCCGGTTTCGGCCGACGGCCGGTAACGCGACTCCGGCGGCGGCCGGTTGCGCGGGTCGGGCGTGCGGCTCCTCCCACACACCCGGCGTACGGAGTTCAGCACCCGCGCCCGGCCGATACCGCCCGCCCGGCGCGCGGCCGTTCACACACGCCCGGCACGCACATCACCGCACGCGCCCCTCGCACGGCCGCGCCACCCATGAGGGCCCGAACCACGCGGAACGCACGCGCGCGGCGGCGACACCGAGCCCGGCACCGAGGACGCCGAAGACGTCGAGTTCACCGCACGGAAGACGTCGAGGACACCGAAGTCACCGCACCGCGGACGCCGAGGACACCGAGGTCACCGCACGGAAGACGTCGAGGACACCGAAGTCACCGCACCGCGGACGCCGAGGACGACCGACGTCACCGCACGGAAGACGTCGAGGACACCGAAGTCACCGCACCGCGGACGCCGAGGACGACCGACGTCACGCGCGAGCGTCCTTCATGTCATCCTTCGGGTACTCCCACATCGCCCGCACGAGGCTTGAATCCGGCCATCCGTCGACATCGAGGGGCCGCAGCCGCCGCTCGGCCTCCACACAGCGCGGGTCACCGCGCTTCGCGAGCCCGTAGGCGACGTGCACGCGAGTGTCCCGCAGCTCGTCGTCGAGGAGCCCGGCGAGTACGTCGGTGATGCCGGGCGCCTCCGCGCGGCAGGACGCCAGCCAGTAGGCCGCCCGTTCGCGCACCCCGGCGTCGGGATCGCGCGCCAGCGTGTACAGGGCGTCGAGCTTCTCCGGCGGCACGCGCTCGGCTTCCCCCCTCAGGGTCTCGGGCACTTCCAGGCGCACCTGCGGATCGGGGTGCCGGACGTACGCCAGGCCGACGGCGTCGATCTCGCCGTCCCGGGCGCCGTCCTCGTCCCCCTCGCTCAGCCCGGACAGCACCACGGCGAGCACCTCCGGGTCCCGTTCCTCCAGGGCCCATGGGAGGAACACCGCGGTCGCGGGCTTGTCGACCACGGAGCCCGGCCGGGCGAAGAGGCCGCCGAACCCGATGACGAGGCACCGCAGCACGTCCGCGGCGAAGAGGCGGTGGAGCCGGTCGGGGTGGTCGCGCAGCGCTTCGGCGGCGGCCCAGGTCTCCTCGTCCAGACGGGTGGCGAGGTGGATGACGGCATCGGTCCACACGGCGTGATCCCGGTCCGGGCGGGTGAACGCCCGCGCGAGCAGCTCGTCGAACGGCGTACGGATCCGGAAGCGCTCCTCCAGGTGGGTGAGGATGCTGAGGTGACCGTCCCACACGGTCTGCCCGCCGAGCGCGTACCGCTCGTGGTGACAGTGCCAGTTGTCGACCCGCGCCCTTCCCCGCTCGACCGGGCCGTCCGCTCCCGTTCTGCGCCGCAGCTCGGCCTCGATGTCCGCGTCGGCCCAGTACCGGGCGCGTGCCAGGAGGTCGGCGCGCGCGGCGGTGTCGAGGCGTACGGGCTCGGGCAGCAACGTGTTGCTCATCCAGGAGCAGCCGCCGTCCACGGCCCGGGTCAGCGGGGTGTCGCCGCCGGGGAGCCCGGGGTCACCTCCGGGCACACCGTCCAGTGGGCGCAGTGGGTCGGCGCCGGCTTTGATCAACTCCTCGGCGACCGGCTCGTCGTACGCGGCGACGGCGAGGCAGAGAAGGGGCACGCCGTCGGCCGGGTCGGTGCCGTGGGGATCCGCCCCGCCGTCCAACAACTCCCGAACGGCATCGACGTCCCCCCGCCGAACAGCCCCGACAAGCTCCGCCGACCCCATGCGCGTACCTCCCCCATGCCGGATTCCCGGTGGAACCGGCCGAGGGAGCCTAAAGGCCACGGACCGCTCGGGGCAGCCGAATTACCGGCGGCCCCCGACCACCGTCGCCCCCGGCGCCGGTCCCGACGCCACGCGCACGCTCCTGCACGTGCCGGATGTGCGCAGCGTCTCCGCGATCTTCGCCGCCGAGGCGGTGTCGCGGGCGAGGAACGCCGTGGTCGGACCCGAGCCCGAGACGAGGGTGGCGAGGGCGCCGGCCGCGTGGCCTGCGCCGAGGGTGTCGGCGAGTTCGGGGAAGAGGGAGAGGGCGGCAGGCTGGAGGTCGTTGGAGACGCCGGCCGCGAGGGCGTCGGGGTCGCCCTTGGCGAGGGCGTCGAGGAGTTCGCGCGAGGCGACGGGCTCGGGGATGTCCACGCCCGCGGCCTCCGTCAGACGGTCGAACTCCCGGAACACCGCCGGTGTCGACAGCCCCCGATCGGCCAGCGCGAACACCCAGTGGAAGGTGCCGCCGACCTCCAGCGCCGTCAGCTTCTCGCCCCGTCCGGTGCCGAGGGCGGCCCCGCCGACCAGGCTGAACGGCACGTCGCTGCCCAACTCGGCGCAGATGTCGAGGAGTTCCTCACGGGACGCGCCCGTGCCCCACAGCGCGTCGCAGGCCAGCAGCGCGCCCGCGCCGTCCGCACTGCCGCCCGCCATGCCCCCGGCGACGGGGATGTCCTTGGCGATGTGGACGTGCACGTCGGGCGTGCGGCCGTACCGCTCGGCCAGGGCGATCGCCGCCCTCGCCGCGAGGTTGGTGCGGTCCAGGGGGACCTGACCCGCGTCCGGGCCCTCGCAGGTGACGCGGAGTTCGTCGGCCGGGGTCACCGTGACCTCGTCGTACAGGCCGACCGCCAGGAAGACGTTCGCCAGGTCGTGGAAGCCGTCCGCCCGGGCCGCGCCCACCGCGAGCTGCGCGTTGACCTTGGCGGGCACGCGCACGGTGACGCTCACGCTCACTCGGAGTCCTTCTGCTTGTTCTCGTCCTTGTTCTCGTCCTTGTTCTCGTCCTTGTTCTCGTCCTTGTTCTCGTCCTTGTTCTCCGCGATCCTCGCGAACTCCTCGACCGTGATGGCCTCCCCACGCGCCTGGGGGGAGACACCGGCCGCCACGAGGGCCGCCTCCGCCTGCGCCGCGGAACCCGCCCACCCGGCGAGCGCGGCCCGCAGGGTCTTGCGGCGCTGGGCGAACGCCGCGTCGACGACGGCGAAGACCTCGCGCCGCGACGCCGTCGTCTTGATCGGCTCGCTCCGGCGGACGAGCGACACCAGTCCGCTGTCGACGTTCGGCGCGGGCCAGAACACGTTGCGTCCGATGGCGCCGGCCCGCTTGACCTCGGCGTACCAGTTGGCCTTGACGGAGGGAACGCCGTACACCTTCGAACCGGGCCCGGCGGCGAGCCGGTCGGCGACCTCCGACTGGACCATGACGAGCGTGCGCTCGATGCTCGGGAACATCTCCAGCATGTGCAGCAGCACGGGCACGGCCACGTTGTACGGCAGGTTCGCGACCAGCGCGGTCGGGGCGGGGCCCGGCAGCTCGGTCACCTGCATCGCGTCGGAATGCACCAGCGCGAAGCGGTCCGCGCGCTCCGGCATGCGGGCCGCGATCGTCGCGGGCAGGGCGCCGGCCAGGACGTCGTCGATCTCGACGGCCGTGACCCGGTCGGCGACCTCCAGCAGGGCGAGGGTGAGGGAGCCGAGCCCCGGGCCGACCTCGACGACCACGTCGTCGGGCCGGACCCCCGCGGTGCGGACGATTCGGCGGACCGTGTTCGCGTCGATCACGAAGTTCTGGCCGCGCTGCTTGGTGGGACGCACGCCGAGGACCGCCGCCAGCTCACGGATGTCGGCGGGGCCCAGAAGGGCGTCGGGGCTGGGGCTGGTACTCACGCGACAAGGGTACGGGGCCGTGCATACGGGGCTGCACCGCCGCAACCCTCAGCCCTGCACCCGCACTGCACCGCCGCCCCCCTCAGCCCTGCACCCCCACGGACCCGCGCCAACCCTCAGCCCTGCACCCCCACGGACCCGCGCCAACCCTCAGCCCTGCACCGGCACTCCTCAGCCGTGCAGCCGCTTCCCGCAGTGCGGCCAGGGGCTCGCCCCGCGTCGTACGTACAGCTTCTTCGCGCGGTACGTCTGTTCCATCGCCGGGGCGTCCTGGGGCCGCCCGCTGCCGCCGAGGCTGTGCCAGGTGTGGGTGTCGAACTGGTACAGCCCGCCGTAGGTGCCCGAGGGGTCGACGGCGTGGGGCCGGCCGCCCGACTCGCAGGCAGCGAGGCCATGCCAGTCCAGGCCCTCGGCGCCCCGCACGGAGGGCGGCTTCGGCTTCGTCCCGACCTTCACCACCTGGTCGCGCGGCTCGCTCACGACCTCGCTGCGGATCCGCCTCGGCTTCTGCTTCACGCCGTTGACGACGCGCAGGGAGTACGTGTCCCGCCGCAGCCCGGTCTGTCCGGCCTGCTCCACCACCTCCGTGCCCTTGAACAGCGAGGGGTCGTCGGTGCGGCGCACGTCGAACGGGATCGCCTCCTCGCGCACCTCCTTGGTGCCGGTGATCCGCAGCACGGTGACCGTCTGCCCGTCGCGCGGGAAGCTGCCGGGCGCGACGGAGGTGGTGTCCTGGCCGCGCAGGGTGATCCCGGCCGCCCGCACCGCCTCGCGCACGGTCGCCACGTTGGTGCGGATGGTGCGGGCCCGGCCGTCGGCCAGGACGGTGACGGCGCGCTCGGTGCGCACGTCCAGCGCGAGTCCCGCGCGTCCGATGCGCTGGGCTCGCGAGACGGACATGTACGCGCCCTCCGCACGCACCCCCAGCTGCCGGAGCGCCTCGTCCACCGAGCGGGCGGTCGTCCACAGGTCGTGCCGTTGTCCGTCGAGGGTGAGCCGGACGGGGCGCCCGTAGCGGACGGCGATCTCGTCGCCGCTGGTGATCTCCGCGCCCGGGGCGGGCGACACCATGTCGTGCGCTCCCACCCGCACGCCCTCCTCCGCGAGGAGTTCGGTCACGTCGTCGGCAAAGGTGTGCAGGGTGCGCGGCTTGCCGTCGACGGTCAGTTCGACCGCCTTGTCCTCGGCGACGAAGGCGGTGGTGCCGCCGGCCAGGAACGCCACGACGAGGGCCTGTGGGAGGAGGCGGCGCATCGTGGACTCCGGGCGCTCGGCGCCCCGCGCCCGGCGCCGGCGCGCGGCCCGTCCTGTCGCGTGCCGCCCCCGCCACGCAAACGGCGGGTCGGGCAGCAGCCGCACCGGCTTCGGCAGCACGAGCGTCGCGGGCGGCTCGGACGGCAAGGGAGCCGGGGGCGGCGGGGGCGGCAGGGGCGGCGGGGGCGGTGCCCCGTACGCCTCGTGGGCCTCATACGCCCCGTACTTCCCGTACGCCTCGTACCGTTCGTACCCCTCGTACGTCTCGTACGCGGGCCGGTACGTGTCGTCGTAGGTCCCGGGCGCCGCGTACACGCCGTACGCGACCGTCTCCGCGTTGTGCAGGTCGACGTACGATCCGCCACCGCCGTACGGCTCGTACTCGAGGTGCTGCGAGTTGCTCACGCCGACACTCCAGGGGGTGGGGTCCGGATCGGGCCCCCAGAACCTAGCGGAGCGACCGTCACTCTCCAAAGTGGCACGGCTACCGAGAGTTGTGTTCGATGGGTTCGGGGTGGGCGTCGGGATGGGATCGAGGTGGCGTCCAGGTGGGGGGCGGCTCGCGGTCAGTAGGCGAACGCGCGTGCCGTGTTCGCGGCGAGAGCGGTGGCCAGGGTGTCCTCGTCGATGTCCCGTACGGCGGCCATGGCACGCACCGTGACCGGGATGAGATACGGGGCGTTGGGCCGTCCGCGGTAGGGCGCCGGAGTCAGGAACGGGGCGTCGGTCTCCACCAGGAGCAGCTCCAGGGGGGCCACGGCGACGGCGTCCCGCAGGTTCTGGGCGTTCTTGAAGGTGACGTTGCCGGCGAAGGACATGAAGTATCCGGCGCGGGCGCAGATCTCGGCCATCTCGGCGTCACCGGAGTAGCAGTGGAAGACGGTGCGCTCGGGAGCGCCCTCCTCCTTCAGGACCCGCAGGACGTCCGCGTGGGCGTCGCGGTCGTGGATGACGAGCGCCTTGCCGTGCCGCTTGGCGATCTCGATGTGGGCGCGGAAGGACCTCTCCTGGGCTTCCTTGCCCTCGGGGCCGGTGCGGAAGTAGTCGAGTCCGGTCTCGCCGACACCCTTGACGTGCACAAGCGCGGCCAGGCGGTCGATCTCGGCGAGCGCCTCTTCGAGCGCCTGCGCGCCGCCCGGCGTCCGCGCGCCCTGGCGGGACCAGCCGTCGGGGTCGCCGTGCACGATGCGCGGCGCCTCGTTCGGGTGCAGGGCGACAGCGGCGTGGACGCTGTCGTGCGCCGCCGCCGTCTCGGCCGCCCACCGGGAGCCCCGTACGTCGCAGCCGACCTGGACGACCGTCGTCACGCCGACCGAGGAGGCTTTCGCGAGGGCCTCCTCCACCGTGCCCGACTGCATGTCGAGGTGGGTGTGCGAGTCGGCGACCGGCACCCCGAGGGGGGCCGGAAGCGGCGGCGCGGCGCTGTTGTCGGCGTTCTTGCCGGCGTTCGAAGACATGCCCCGATCCTACGAAAGGGGCACGCCCCGCTCGGCTAGCCGGCCTTGCGGAAGGGGTGCAGGAGATCGGACAGGTGCCAGTGGTGGTCCTGCTCCCCGGCCCGCTCCTCGGCCGCCGTCACCGGTGCCTCGGCCGGGCCCGCCGTGGGCGCCTTGCGCTGACGCGCCGCGCTGAGCACCGACGAGACCTGTCCCGCCCGCATGATGCGCACGATGTGGCCGTCGCAGTTCTGGCACGCGGGGTGGCTCAGCGGGGACGGCACGACCCGGCCGTTCGTCACGTAGAGGACGAATTCGTGGCCGTCGGCGTCGATGTGGTGCTCTATCTCGTACGACTGTTCCCAGCCGTGCCCGCAGCGCATGCAGGCGAAGGAGTACGACTCGTCGACGACGGCGCTCGCGCCGCTCCGGAGGCCGGTCTGCCCTGTGATCTCACTCATGCCAGCTCCTGCTGTCCGCTGGACAAGCGCTCCCGGCGCGGGAGTTCCCCCCTGAACGCCCTTGGGAGCGAGGGACGGGTGCGTCCCTGCCACCAGTGGACGCCTTGCACCGGTCCGAATGCATCAGGCCTGTGCACTGTTGGAGGCGATTTGGACTTTCCTTGCCAAAGCAGCCTCACGGACGGGGTTGGGCTTTGCCTTCGACGCCAGCCCTTTGCCCGCACATGGGGCGCACGCTCAGACGACATGCGCCCTGCTCAGAGGGGGTGTGAGCCCCTTCACAACGTCCCGGCAACAGCGGTCACAGTCGCGCGGCCGTTCCTCACGAACCGTTGGCCGTTCCTCACAATCCCCTGGCGTTCTTCACCGCCACCACCGCGTCGAAGACCTCCCGCTTGGGCAGTCCCGCCTCCGCCGCCACCGCCGCGATGGCCTCCTTGCGGCGCTCGCCGGCCTCCTCGCGCACCCGCACCCGACGCACCAGCTCGGCCGCGTCGAGCTCCTCGGGCCCGCGCTCGGGCGCCCCGGTGACGACGACGGTGATCTCGCCGCGCACGCCCTCGGCCGCCCACTCCGCCAGCTCGCCGAGCGGGCCGCGCCTGACCTCCTCGTACGTCTTGGTCAGCTCACGGCACACCGCGGCCCGCCGGTCGGCGCCGAACACCTCGGCCATCGCGGCGAGGGTGTCGTCGAGCCGGTGGGGCGCCTCGAAGTAGACGAGCGTGCGCCGCTCCTCCGCGACCTCGCGCAGCCGCGACAGCCGCTCCCCCGCCTTCCTCGGCAGGAACCCCTCGAAGCAGAACCGGTCGACGGGCAGCCCGGACAGGGCCAGCGCGGTGAGCACCGCGGACGGGCCGGGGACGGCGGTGACGCGGACGTCCTGCTCCACGGCAGCGGCGACCAGCCGGTACCCGGGGTCGGAGACCGACGGCATCCCGGCGTCGGTGACGAGCAGCACCCGCGCGCCCTTCACGAGCTCCTCGACCAGCTCGGGTGTACGGGCGGACTCGTTGCCCTCGAAGTAGGACACGACCCGCCCCTTGGGCGTCACCCCCAGCGCCTGGGTCAGCCGCCGCAGCCGCCGGGTGTCCTCGGCGGCGATGACGTCGGCCCCGGCCAGCTCCTCGGCGAGCCGGGGCGGGGCGTCGGAGACGTCACCGATGGGGGTACCGGCGAGAACAAGGATTCCGGGCGCGGTTGCCGGTGGGGCTGCGGGCGTGCTTCGGGGTGCGGCTGTCACGTTTCCATCCTCGCAGGACCCGCACAGGCCCCAAGCACGGGACTCACACAGACCTGTTCCCTACGATGGCGCGGTGACCAGTACCGCGTCCTCCATGGACTCCACGGACTACCGGCCGGACGGGCCGCCGCACGATCAGCGGCCGGCATGGCAGCAGCGGCTGCGCCGTTTCGGATACATGGCGGAGCCCTCCGCCGACGTCCGTGAGCGGCTGATGCCGCCGTTCGCGCAGCCCAGTCCGCGGTTGTGGCAGGCGCTCGGCGTCCCGCACCGGTGGGCGGAGCGGATCGTGCGCTGGTCGTCCTGGGGCGGTCCGCTGCTGGTCACGCTGATGGCGGGCGTGATGCGGTTCTGGAACCTGGGCAGCCCCAAGGCGGTGATATTCGACGAGACGTACTACGCCAAGGACGCGTGGGCGGTCGTCCACCGCGGGTTCGAGGTCAACTGGGACAAGAACGCCAACGACGTCATCCTCTCCTCGGGCGGCCATGTCCCGATCCCGACGGACGCGGCGTACGTCGTGCATCCGCCGGTCGGCAAGTACGTGATCGGGCTGGGCGAACTGATCTTCGGGTTCGACCCGTACGGCTGGCGGTTCATGACCGCCGTGCTGGGAACCCTGTCCGTCTTCCTGCTGTGCCGGATCGGCCGCCGTATCTTCCGCTCCACGTTCCTGGGCTGCCTGGCCGGCGCCCTGATGGCCGTGGACGGGCTGCACTTCGTGATGAGCCGCACCGCGCTGCTCGACGGGGTGCTGATGTTCTTCGTGCTGGCGGCGTTCGGCTGCCTGGTGGCCGACCGGGACCGGGCCCGCGCGAAACTGGCCGCCGCGCTCCAGCCGGACGCGGACGGCCGCTACCGCCCGGACGCGCACATCGCCGAGACCACCCGCATCGGATTCCGCCCCTGGCGCTGGGGCGCGGGCCTGATGCTGGGCCTGGCCATCGGCACGAAGTGGAACGGCCTGTACATCCTGGTCGCGTTCTGCCTGATGGCGGTGTTGTGGGACGTCGGTTCGCGCAAGGTGGCGGGCGCCCGCCGCCCGTACCTGGCGGTGCTGAAGCGCGACACGGGCTTCGCGTTCCTGGCCACCGTCCCGGTCGCGCTGGCCACCTATGTGGCGTCGTGGACGGGCTGGATCCTCTCCGCCACCGACGGCTCCGGCGGTTACTACCGCAACTGGGCGGCCACCGACGGCAAGGGCGGCAACTGGACGTGGCTGTTCCCCGACTGGTGGCGCAGCCTGTGGCACTACGAGCACGAGGTGTACGAGTTCCACACCCACCTCACCTCGCCGCACACGTACCAGTCGAACCCGTGGAGCTGGCTCGTCCTGGGCCGCCCGGTCTCGTACTTCTACGAGTCCCCCGCGCCCGGCGCGGACGGCTGTCCGTCCGACGCGGGCGAGAAGTGCGCGCGGGAGGTCCTGGCCATCGGCACCCCGCTGCTGTGGTGGGCGGCCTGCTTCGCCCTCGCCTATGTTTTGTGGCGCTGGCTCTTCCGCCGCGACTGGCGGGCGGGCGCGATCGTCTGCGGCATCGCGGCCGGCTACCTGCCGTGGTTCCTGTACCAGGAACGCACGATCTTCCTCTTCTACGCGGTCGTCTTCCTTCCCTTCCTCTGCCTGGCGGTGGCGATGATGATCGGCGCGATCATCGGCCCACCGGGTTCGAGCGACACGCGCCGCGTCGCGGGGGCGACGGGCGCGGGCGTCCTCGTCCTGCTCATCGCGTGGAACTTCATCTACTTCTGGCCCCTGTACACGGGCACGGCGATCCCGATTGACAACTGGCGTTCACGTATGTGGTTGGACACCTGGGTCTAACAATTCCGGAAACTGCCGCCCCTTGCGCCACCCTTTCCCCTTACTGTGAGCCTGAGAAGAGCTTTCTGAACACGTTCAGAATGTGCCCGCGAGGGCATCCACGGGGTAAACGGGGAGGGTGCACAGCATGCACAAGGGGGCCAAGGCAGCCATAGTCGGGTCGGTCTTCGCCGTGATGGTGGGCGGGGCCGGGTACGGCGCCTTCAACATCGTGAACGCGCTGAACGAGGACGGCGGCGGTGGCGGCGGTTCGGGATCGAGCGAGCCGGTGGCCGTGAAGACCGGGCCGCCGAGCGGTTCCGAGGTGAAGGACACGAGCGGCAAGTTCTTCGCCGCCTGGGAGAAGGGGCAGGCAGCGGCCGCCGCCCAGCTCACCAACAACGCGGCGAAGGCCGAGCCGCTGCTGGCCTCGTACGGCCAGGCCGCGCACATCACCGGCGTGAAGATCACACCGGGTGCGGCGGCCGGCGACAGCGTGCCGTTCAGCGTCAGGGCGACGGTGTCGTACGACGGGAAGTCCAAGCCGCTCGTCTACAAGAGCCGGCTCACCGTCGTGCGAGGGGTCACCACCGGGAAGGCGCTGGTGGACTGGCAGCCGTCGGTCGTCCATCCCGGGCTGAAGGACATGGACGACACGCTGGTCACGGGTGAGTCGGCGGCACCGCCGATCGAGGCCGTGGACCGTGACGGCAACGTCCTGACGAAGGAGAAGTACCCCTCCCTGGGGCCGATCCTGGACCAGTTGCGCGCCAAGTACGGGAAAGAGGCGGGCGGCACGGCGAGCGTCGAGCTGGCGATCCACCACGCCACCCCGGACACCGCCGACACCCCGCTGATGACCCTCGCCGAGGGCAAGGCGGGCAAGCTGCCCACGACGCTCAGCGCCGGAGTGCAGGCGGCGGCGGAGAAGGCGGTGCAGAAGTACGCCCAGTCGTCGGTGGTGGCCGTCAAGCCGAGCACCGGCGAGGTGCTGGCCGTCGCCAACCACCGGACGGACGGCTGGAACGCCGCGTTCCTCGGGGAGGTCGCGCCCGGCTCCACCATGAAGATCATCAGCGCGGCCACCCTCATCGACAGCGGGCTCACCACCGCGAACGGCCCCGCGCCCTGCCCGCCCTCGGCCGTCTCGGAGAGCCAGACCTTCCAGAACCTCAAGGGCATGAAGCCGAACGAGAGCGCGACGCTCTCCGAGAGCTTCGCGCGCTCCTGCAACACGGCGTTCGTGAAGTTCGCGGACTCGGTGAAGGTCGACTCGCTGACCAACGAGGCCCGCGACCGTTTCGGGATCGGCCTCGACTGGCAGACCGGCGTCCCGTCCTTCGACGGCTCCGTGCCGGCCGCCGGCGGCCCGGACACCGCGGCCGGACTGATCGGCCAGGGCAAGGTCCAGATGAACCCGCTGAACATGGCGTCGGTGACGGCGACCGCGATGACGGGCTCCTTCCGGCAGCCGGTGGTCGTGCCGCTCGGCCTCGACGACCGTGAACCGGCACAGGCGCGCGGGCTGTCGTCGAGCACCGTGCAGCAGCTGCGCTCCATGATGAACCGCACCGCGACCAGCGGGACCGCGGCCGAGGTGATGGCCGGGCTCAGCGGCAGGATCGGCGCGAAGACCGGTTCCGCCGAGGTCGACGGGCAGACGAAGTCCGACAGTTGGTTCACCGGTTACCGCAATGACATCGCGGCGGCGGCGATGACCCAGGACGGCGGTCACGGCGTCGACGCGTCCGGCCCGATCGTGGTGGAGGTGCTGCGGGCGGGCTGAACCGGCGTCTCTGTAGCAGCGCCTCCGCAACGGCACAGCCGCACCGGTGCAGAGGTGGCTGACGTCACACATGACGTCACTCCCACAGGACGGGACTCTAGGGTGGTTGCCGTCGTTGGGGTCAGTGAGGGCAACGAGGGCAGCGGGGCGGGAGGGCAGGTCCCTGGCCCCTGGGGATCCGGAGGATCTGGCAGTGGGCAAGAGAAGGCGTGTCGAAGAGCGGCGCAGCAGGAACAAGCGGCGTCCCGCCGTGGTCGGCGGCATGATCGCCGTCGTGGTCGGCGGGGCCGGGTTCGGTGTCTACGCGCTGTACGGCGGCGGGGCGGCGGCCGACGAGGGTTCGGCGGCGGCGGCCAACGGCAAGCAGGTTCCCAGGGTCAGGGCCGACGCGCCGTCGGCGACCGAGGCGAAGACCATGGCCGCCGAGTTCCTGACGGCCTGGCAGCAGGGCAAGGTGGACCGGGCCGCCGCCGCCACGGACGACTCCGCGGCCGCCACCGCCCTGCTGACCGGCTACACCAAGGACGCCCACGTCACGGGCGTCACCCTCACCGCCGGCACGCCCTCGGGCACCAAGGTCCCGTTCTCCGTGAAGGGCACGGTGAAGTACAAGGACGTCAGCAGGCCGCTGACGTACGCCAGCGCGCTCACCGTCGTCCGCAACCCCAAGAACGGCAAGGCGCAGGTCGACTGGCACGCGTCCGTCGTCCACCCGGACCTCCAGGACGGCGACACGCTCGTCACCGGTGAGTCCGGCACCCCTCCGGTGAAGGCCGTCGACCGGGACGGCGGCGAGCTGACGGCCGCCAAGTACCCCTCCCTGGGCACGGTGCTGGACGGCCTGCGGGAGAAGTACGGCAAGAAGGCGGGCGGCAAGGCGGGCGTGGAGCTCCAGGTGGTCCGCGGCAAGGCGTCGAAGGCGAAGAAGGCCTCCGACAAGACGCTGCTGGAACTCAGCAAGGGCACCCCGGGCACGGTGAGGACCACGCTGAGCCCGGCCCTCCAGGCCGCCGCCGAGCAGCAGGTGGCGAAGACGGCGCGCTCGTCGGTCGTCGTGATGCGCCCCTCGACCGGCGAGATCCTCGCGGTGGCCAACGCCAGTCCCGGCTTCAACACCGCGTTCAACGGCTCGCTCGCGCCCGGCTCCACGATGAAGGTCATCACGTCGTCGCTGCTCATCGAGAAGGGGCTGGCGTCGGCGGACAAGGTCCATCCGTGCCCGAAGACGGTCACCTACGGCGGGTGGAAGTTCCACAACGACGACGACTTCCAGATCAACGGCGGCACCTTCAAGGCAAGCTTCGCGCGCTCCTGCAACACGGCCTTCATCAGCCAGGCCCGCAAGCTCGACAACGACAGCCTGACCAAGCAGGCGCAGCAGGTCTTCGGCCTGTCGATGGACAACTGGGCCATCGGCGTCCCGTCGTTCGACGGCGCGGTGCCGGTGCAGTCCGCGGCCCAGATGGCGGCCTCGCTGATCGGGCAGGGCGGGGTGCGGATGAACCCGCTGAACATGGCGTCGGTCGCCTCCACCGTGAAGGCGGGCACGTTCCACCAGCCGTACCTGGTCGCCCCGTCGGTGGACGACCGCACGCTGGCCACGGCCTCGCGCACGATGTCGTCGTCCACGCTGTCGCAGCTGCGGGAGCTGATGAACTACACCGCCGCGGCCGGCACCGCCGCCGAGGCGATGTCCGGCCTCGGCCCGGACTACGGCGCCAAGACGGGCTCGGCGGAGGTCGACAACCAGGACAAGCCCAACGGCTGGTTCACCGCCTACCGCGGCGACCTGGCGGCCGCCGGCGTCGTCCAGGCGGGCGGCCACGGCGGCGACACGGCGGGCCCGATCGTGGCGTCCCTGCTGCGGATGGGCGGCTGAGACCCTACGACGCCGGAACCCGGTGACCCGCTAGCGGCTCACCGGCTGCGCCGTCGCCATGTAGGTGCGGCGCAGGAACCGCAACAGCGTCTTCGACTCGAACTGGACGACCGAGACGCCGTCCGAGGAGTGGAACTCGACGACGGCCTGGACGCGCCCAAGCGGCCACACCCGTACCTCGCCGGTGCCGACGGGGGCGCGCAGGCCCTGTTCGAGGAGGGTGCGGGAGAACGTCCACTCGTGCCGGTCGGGCAGTCCGAACCGTACCGAGCGGGGGTCGTCCTCCGGGTCGTAGCGCAGGACGACGGGGACGGCCGTGCGTTCCTCCTCGGCCTGGTCCGCGTCCGTGACGATGTGGGCTCGCGCGTACTGCTCGACTACAGACATCGACCCGCCCTCTCACGCTGCGTGACCTGTGGGGAGGCTGTGCAGCCACTCCCCCTCCAATGTCCCATATTTTCCGGAATACGCTCTTCCGCGCGGACCTATCTCAGATCTGCGATACACGCGCCCGTCAGCCGCTCGGCGGACAAGCTTCTCGCTCTTGCGAACGATTCGCATTAAGCCACTATCATCGACGGGTGCACGTACCCGACGGATTCATCAACACCCCGACCTCCGCCGTGACCGGAGTCGTCGCCGCGGGCGCCATCGCCGTGAGCCTGCGCGGCGCGCGCCGTGAACTCGACGACCGGACCGCGCCGCTGGCCGGCCTGGTGGCGGCGTTCATCTTCGCCGTGCAGATGCTGAACTTCCCCGTCGCGGCGGGGACCAGCGGCCATCTGCTCGGCGGCGCGCTCGCCGCGATACTCGTGGGCCCCTGCACAGGGATCCTGTGCGTGTCCGTGGTCCTGCTGATGCAGGGCATCCTCTTCGCCGACGGCGGCCTGACCGCGCTGGGCGTGAACATCACCGACATGGCGATCGTGACGACCGTCGTGTCGTACGCCGTCTTCCGCGCCCTGGTGAAGGTGCTGCCCCGCGGCCGCCGGTCCATCACGGCCGCGTCCTTCGTCGCCGCCGTGCTGTCCGTCCCGGCCGCCGCCGTGGCCTTCACGCTCCTGTACTGGATCGGCGGCACCACCGACGTGGCGATCGGCAAGGTGGCCACCGCGATGATCGGCGTGCACGTGCTGATCGGCATCGGCGAGGCCGTGATCACCGCGCTGACCGTGGGCGCCGTCATCGCCGTCCGGCCGGATCTCGTCCACGGCGCGCGCGATCTGCGGCAGAAGCTCCAGTTGCGGGTGAACGGCGAACTCGTCGACGTGCCCGCCACCGAGGGGGCACGCACGGCGCCCGTAGCGGCGCGCACCTCCCGGCGCACGCTGTGGGTGACGGGTCTGGTCACCTCCCTCGTCCTGGCCGGCTTCGTCAGCTTCTACGCCTCCGCGAACCCCGACGGCCTGGAGAAGGTCGCCGCCGACAAGGGCATCGACCGGAAGGCCGCGGGGCACGCGTCCGCCGACTCCCCGCTCGCCGGCTACGGCGTCAAGGACATCACCGACGCCCGTCTCTCCGGCGGCCTCGCGGGCGTGATCGGCGTCGGCACGACCGTCGTCGCGGGCAGCGCGGTGTTCTGGACGGTGCGAAGGCGCCGTACGCAGGACGTGTCTCCGGCGTCCACGAGCGGCGTCTGACGTCATGGGAGCAGGACACGCGCACCGGCTCTACCGGCACGGGCACTCGCCCGTGCACGCCCTGCCGCCGCACACCAAGCTCGGCGCCGCCTTCGCCTTCGTGATCGTCGTCGTGTCGACGCCGCGCGAGGCGATGTGGGCCTTCGGCCTGTACGCCGTCCTGCTGGCCCTCGTCGCACATCGCGCGCGCGTGCCGGCCGGTTTCCTGCTGAAGCGCCTGCTGATCGAGGTGCCGTTCGTCGCGTTCGCCGTGCTGATGCCCTTCGTGGCGGAGGGCGAGCGGGTGGACGTCCTCGGACTGTCCCTCAGCGTCAACGGGCTGTGGGGCGCCTGGAACGTCCTCGCGAAGGGCACGCTGGGCGTCGCCGCCTCCGTACTGCTGGCGTCCACGACGGAGTTGCGCGCCCTGCTGCTCGGTCTGCAACGCCTGAAGCTGCCCCCGCTGCTCGTACAGATCGCCTCCTTCATGATCCGCTACGGCGACGTCATCACCGACGAGATGCGGCGCATGCGGATCGCCCGGGAGTCGCGCGGGTTCGAGGCGCGGGGCGTGCGGCACTGGGGGGTGCTCGCGAAGTCGGCGGGCGCGCTGTTCATCCGCTCCTACGAGCGCGGGGAGCGTGTGCACCTGGCCATGATCAGCCGGGGGTACGCCGGTTCGATGCCGGTGATCGACGACGTGACCGCGTCCCGGGCGCAGTGGTCGTACGCGCTGACCCTCCCGTTCACCGCCCTCGTCGTCTGCGTGTTGGGATGGACCCTGTGACTGACGCTTCCCTCGAGGTCTGCGGCCTCGCCTTCGCCTATCCCGACGGCCACCAGGCGCTGTTCGGCGTGGACTTCTCGGTCGCGCGCGGGGAGCGGGTCGCGCTGCTCGGCCCGAACGGCGCCGGCAAGACGACCCTCGTGCTGCACCTCAACGGCATCCTGACCGGCGGCGCGGGCACGGTGACGGTGGCCGGACTGCCCGTCGGCAAGCGGCACATGGCCGAGATCCGGCGCAGGGTGGGCATCGTCTTCCAGGACCCGGACGACCAGCTGTTCATGCCGACGGTCCGCGAGGACGTCGCGTTCGGGCCGGCGGCCGCCGGGCTGAAGGGCGCCGCGCTGGAGGCGCGCGTCGACCACGCGCTCGCGCAGGTCGGCATGGCGGAGTTCAAGGACCGTCCGCCGCACCACCTGTCCTTCGGCCAGCGGCGGCGCGTGGCCGTCGCGACGGTGCTCGCGATGGAGCCGGAGATCCTCGTCCTGGACGAGCCGTCCTCCAACCTCGACCCCGCCTCGCGCCGCGAACTGGCCGACATCCTGCGGTCGTTGGACGTCACCGTGCTCATGGTCACGCACGACCTGCCGTACGCCCTGGAGCTGTGCCCGCGCGCCCTGATCCTCAGCGAGGGCGTGATCGCGGCGGACGGCCCGACCGGCGATCTGCTCGCCGACGACGCCCTCATGCGCGCGCATCGCCTGGAGCTGCCCTTCGGGTTCGACCCGCGCTCGGCCACAATGGGCGCGTGACGAACGAGGCACCCACCGCCGGCGGCACGCTGCATCTCGACGAGCAGCTGTGTTTCGCGCTGTACGCGGCCCAGCGCGCGGTGACCGCCGCGTACCGTCCGCTCCTGGACGAGCTGGGCCTCACCTACCCCCAGTACCTCGTGCTGCTGGTCCTGTGGGAGCGCGGCGAGACCACGGTCAAGGAGCTGGCGTCGGCCCTGCGGCTGGACTACGGCACGATGTCGCCGCTGCTGAAGCGGTTGGAGGCGGCGGGTCTGGTGCGCCGGGAGCGCTCTGCGCGGGACGAGCGCTCGGTGCTGGTCGCCTGCACCGGGCGCGGCGAGGAGCTGAAGGCACGCGCGGAGGGCGTACCCGGCACACTGCTCGCGTCGACGGGACTTCAGACGACGGAGGTCGCGCGGTTGCGCGAGGAGTTGCGGGAGCTCGCGGACCGGGCGCAGGGCGCGGCGGACCGCGCGCGCTGAGCCCATGGCGGGCCGTGGTGCGCCCCACCTGAAGTTACCCGCGGTTACTACCCCCTGGTAAGCAAGCACCTCCCTACCGGCCGGTACCTTGTGCACGATGTAATCGGGGAAGATTCCGGGGGAGGTCCCGCATGACCGAAGGCGCCGCCGTCGACGACGTCGACACCGTCGACACCCGTCCGACGAAGATCATGTATGTCGCCGAGGCGACCGCGCACGGCGGGCGGGACGGCTATGTCACCAGCCAGGACGGCCACATCGAGCTGAAGGTCGCGATGCCGCCGGAGCTGGGCGGCGACGGCAACGGCACCAACCCGGAACAGCTCTTCGCGGCCGGTTACAGCTCCTGCTTCCACAACGCGCTGATCCTCGTCGGCAACCGGGCGGGCTACGACCTGACCGGGTCGACGGTGGCGGCGAAGGTCGGGATCGGCCCGAACAAGAGCAAGGGCTACGGGCTCGCCGTCGCCCTCAGCGTCTCCCTCCCCGTCCTGGACGCCGACCTCGCCGCGAAGCTCGTGGACGCGGCGCACCAGGTGTGCCCGTACTCGAACGCGACCCGCGGCAACATCGACGTAACGATCATTCTCGGCTAGCGGGACGAAGGAATCGCAGGCTCGACGGGGGCGTTCCCCGGGAGCTGAAGGCGATCTCCGAGAGGACGTGCGGGCGTGAACGTGAGCGGTGCGGTGGCCGAGGGCTTCGAGCCTGTCCGGGAGGCGTTCGCAGCCAACTTCGAGCTGCTCGGGGACCGGGGCGCGGCGGTCACCGTCTACCGGGACGGGCACAAGGTCGTCGACCTGTGGGGCGGCACGCGGGACGTGGACGGTTCGGCCCCCTGGGAGCACGGCACCGCGCAGATCGTGCGGTCCGCGACCAAGGGCGTCGCCGCCGCCGTCCTCCTGCTGCTGCACCAGCGCGGCGAGCTGGACCTGGACGCGCCCGTGGGGGCGTACTGGCCGCAGTACAAGGCGGCGGGCAAGGAGCGGACGCTCGTGCGGCACCTGCTCGCGCACCGTGCGGGCGTGCCCGTGCTGGACCGCCCGCTGACGCCCGCCGAGGCCGCGGACCCCGAACGGGGCGCGGCGGCGGTCGCCGCACAGGCACCGGCCTGGGAGCCGGGTACCGACCACGGGTACCACGCGCAGACGTTCAGCTGGCTGACCGGCGAGCTGGTGCGGCGGATCACCGGGCGCCCCGTCGGGGAGTGGATCGCCGACGAGATCGCCGGGCCGGTGGGGGCCGACCTGTGGCTCGGGCTGCCGGCGGCGCAGAGCGCGCGGGTGGGGCGCGTGGGGCAGGTGAACGCGCCGACGCAGGCCGCGGCGCTGAAGACCCGGCCCAAGCCCGCCGTCACCGCCGCCTACGCCGACCCCGCCTCCCTCACCCGCCGCGCCTTCGCCGCGATCACCCCGCTCCCCGACGAGAACGACCCGGCCTACCGGGCCGCCGCCCTCCCCGCCTCCAACGGCATCGCCACCGCCGACGGCCTGGCCCGCTTCTACGCGTCGCTGATCGGCGAGGTGGAGGGCGGGATACGGCTGCTGCGCCCGGAGACGGTGGAACTGGCGCGCGGCGAGCAGTCGTCGGGCCCGGACCGGGTGCTCGTGGTGAACACCCGGTTCGGCCTCGGCTACATGCTGCACGGGGCTGCGTCCCCGCTCCTGTCCCCCACCTCCTTCGGCCACCCGGGCCGCGGCGGCGCCCTCGGCTTCGCCGACCCGGAGTCGGGCATCGCCTTCGGCTATGTCACCAACGGCTTCAGGTCGAGCGTGACGGCGGACCCGCGCGCGCAGGCGCTCCTGCGGGCGCTGCGGACGGCGACGGCGTGACGCCTACGGCGTCTATACGTTGATCGAGTGCGACGTCCGCCCCGACGCGTCGTCGATCTCCATGTGAGCCTTCGTGAGCAGCTGCATGGCGATCTCGTTGAGGGCACGGGCGCCGGCGATCTCCTCGCCGACCCGGGGCTGGTTGGCGTCCACGTTGTGCCGACTGGCGTGCCCCGTGGCCTTGACCTCGGTCCCGTCGGGCAGGCGTACCAGCGCCACCGCGCGGGTGTGCCGGTCGTCCTCCACGAACTCCAGCTCGACATGCCATCCGACAGTGGTGTGCATAGCGGTCATGACGATCACCTCCGGAACTCCTGTTTCCAGGGTGCTCCTGAGAGCGGGCGGACGCACCCAGTCGGTTCAGGGCAGCAGGCACGTCCCGTCCGGTACGACGATGCCGAACTCCTCTTCCAGGACCCGGCGCGCCTCCGTCTCGTCCGTGAGCTCGCGCTGCTTGACGGTGCCGTCGGCGTGGGTCTCGGTCAGGAGCGGGCCGTCGAGGAGGAGGTGCCGGTCGGAGGTGACGCACTGGACGTAGGCGCGGCTGCTGAACGGGGAGCGGGGGTTGGTGGCGATGTGCCAGTTGATCACCTCGAAGTCGGGCCGCTCGAAGGGTTCGAGAGTGAAGGCGTACTGGGCCTGCCACCCGTCGTTCGTTCCGGACCCCGCGTGGCCTTGCGCTTCCAGCACCCACAGCTCCAGCGGGCCGCGGTGCGGAGCGTGGACGAGGCGGTGGCGGCGGCCCGCGCCGTCGAACTCGACATCCGCGGTGAGCGGGACGGGTTCGAGCAGGGCTCCCGGGGCGCCGAAGCCGACGTCGGCGAGGTGGGGCCGCGGGTCGCCGGGGACCTCGACGAGGAGCGCCATATGGGTGCGGGGCCGGTCCTCGAACCGCCGCGCGCCCACGACGACCCGCGCCGTCAGCAGGGTCACCCGGAAGCCCAGCTCCCCCAGGACGGCCGCGAGGAGGGTGTTGTGCTCGTAGCAGTAGCCGCCGCGCCGCCCGTCACGGACCAGCTTGGCGATCAGGTCCGCGGGGTCTAGCGAGGGGGCCGTGCCGCGCAGGGGGTCGAGGTTCTCGAAGGGAAGGGCACGGATGTGGGCGAGATGCACGCCCCGCAGGGTCGCCGCGTCGGCGCGGCGGTCCCCGTCCCAGCCGATCCGCCGGAAGTAGGCGTCGAGCTCGTCGGGGGTTAAGGCTGGGGCGAAGGCTGGGGCGAAGGCTGGGGCGAACGCTGTTGTCTCGGACATGACTTCACCGTAGTCAAGGTCGTGGGCCCCCAGTGGCCCTCTCAACCGGTGTGCAGCATCAGCCCGATACCGACGACGAGGAGTCCGGCGGCGACGAGGCGGGGCGCACCGAACCGCTCCTTGAAGAGCAGGGCGCCGATGGCCGCCCCGACCAGGATCGACGACTCCCGCAGCGCGGCGATCGGTGCCAGTTCGGCGCGGGTCTGTGCCCACAGGACGAGGGCGTAGGCGAGGACCGACAGCGCGGAGCCGAGCAGGCCGAGGGCGGCGAAGGGCCGCAGGAGCGCGACGGTCTCCCCACGCCGGTGGTAGGCGGCGTACGCCGGGATCACGCCCCCCTGTACGGCCATCAGCCAGGCGATGTACCCGAGGGAGGACCCGGAGGCGCGGACGCCGAGCCCGTCGACCACGGTGTACGAGGCGATGGTCAGCCCGGTCGCCAGCGCGGCCCCGATCGCCGCCCAGTTCGGCCGCCGTCCGCGCAGCCCCCATAGGGCGACGCCGGTCAGCCCCGCGCACGACAGGGCGATGCCGGCGGCCGCCCAGCCGTCCGGCACCTCGTGCGCGAAGACGGCGGCGAGGACGGTGACGACGAGCGGCGCGGAGCCGCGCGCGAGGGGATACGCCTGCCCGAAGTCGCCGAGCCGGAACGACCGCATCAGCAGCACGTAGTAGGCGATGTGAATGACCGCGGAGGACAGCAGGTACGGCCACGCGCCGGCCGCCGGGAACGCGGTGAACGGCACGAGCGCGAGCCCGATGAGCATGCCGCCGCCGGCGATGAGCGTGAACCCGACGAGCTTGTCGGTGATCCGGTGGGCGATGGCGTTCCAGCCGGCGTGGGTGACCGCGGCGAACAGGACGGCCGCGGTGACCAGCGGGGTCACGCGGTGGGCTCGCGTACGTCCACGAGGGTCGCGTCCGCGTGCTCGACGAGGTCCTTGGGCGCCATGGGGAAGCTGCGTGTCGGAAGGCCGTCCAGCCCGAGGGTGAGGAGGGCTTCGGCGAAACGAGGGTGCGCGGCGGACGTCGTCATGCGGGCACGCTAGCGGTCGGTGCAGGGGGCGGGCGAGTGGATTGCGCGGGAGCGTGGCGGCGGCGCCCCACTCCCGCGGGGCCGGTATTCCTGGCCGATGAGGCCGGTCTCGCCCGCCCGCTCCTGGCCCGCGGCGGCGAAGGGGGATCACAGCGCGCGGTGACGTCGCCGCACCGTTCGGCTCAAGACCTCGCTCCCACTTCAAGCCGTTGGTGCTATGTTCACTAGCACCATGCTGTTGAGACTGAACGCTGCGGACCGTCGCCCCCTGCACGAGCAGGTGGCCGGCGCGATCCGGCGCGCCATCGCCGAGGGCGAGTGCGGGCCGGGCGACCGCCTTCCCCCGGCCCGAGACCTTTCCCAGGCCCTGGACGTGAACGTCAACACGGTTCTGCGGGGCCTTCGGGCGCTGCGCGACGAAGGAGTGCTGGAGTTCCGGCGCGGCCGGGGCGTGACGGTGGCCGACGGGGCGGACCAGCGCTCCGTCCTGCTGGACCGTGTACGCGACCTGGTGACCGACGCGGCGCACCTCGGCTACGGCAAGGACGACGTCATCGACATGATCAGGGGGATCTCGTGACCGACCAGGCACGCAAGAGCGGAGCGCCATGGGGCGCCGTCGCCTGGAGCGTCGGCGTCCTGGCCCTGTTGACGGCGCTGCCGTTGGCCGCGAGCGGCCGGCTCCCGGACCGGCCGGCGACCCACTGGGACGCCGGCTCGGGCAGGCCCGACGGTTCCATGCCGCTCTGGGCCGCGGCACTCTTCCCGGCGCTGATCTGGTCTGTACTGGCAGTCGTCGTCGTGCTGACGCTGCGCCGGGCAGGGACCGGTGGCGGGGTACCGGGGTGGGCGGCCGCGGGCCTCGGATCCGGCGGCGTGACACTGCTCGGCGGGCAGGCATCCGTCGTACGGGCAAACCTGGACCGCGCGGACTGGCACGAGGCGGGATCGGTGACGAGCGGCGTCGTGGGCACGCTCGTCGTGGCGGCCGCCGTGGGGGCGGCCGGCCTGCTGGTCGCGCGCCGGGCGCCGGCCGCGCCCCGGCCCGCGGCGGACGGCCCGACCCTGGAGATTCCCGCCGGGCAACGGGTCGTATGGCTCGCCCGCGCATCGAACTCCTGGCTCCAGGCGATCGCCGCCCTGACCGGGCTGCTCGCGATCACCGTCGTCGTGTCGGCGCTCGCGGGCCTGACGGACCTTCCGTTCCTGCTGGCGGCCGCGCCGTTCACCTTGGCCTCCGTTCTGGTCCTCGGCTGCTCCTCGGTGCGGGCACGGGTCGGCGAACAGGGTCTGCACGTCGCTTTCGGCCCCCTCGGCTGGCCCACGCGCCACTGGGCCGCCGAGGACGTCGAGTCGGCACGCGTCGAGAGCCGCACGCCCGCCCAGGTCGGCGGCTGGGGCTACCGACTCGGCGGGCAGGGAACCACGGTGATGCTGCGCGGCGGCGAATGCCTGGTCATCCACCCCTCAAAGGGCAGGGAATTCGCCGTGAGCGTGGACGACGCCGAACGCGGAGCCGCCCTTCTGAACTCCTTGAGCGCCCGACACACAAGGTGAGGAACAGATCCTGGCCGGTGATTCCCCCACACCGGCCGGGACCTCAGGAGCGCCCACGGTCGGCGCGGGTGACCTCGCGTCGCAGGTCGAGCGGTGCCACCTCAACATCGGGTACGGCCTTGGCGGCGGTCGGCGCTCCCTTCGACGACGTGGCGGCGCTGGACGTCCCCGAACACCTGGCCGAGGTCGAGGCCACCGCGATCCCCGACTGAGCACTGTGTGTCACATGCGCCAGGTGCTGGAGTACTGGATGTGCAGACGGGCGGGTACATGGCGACGCGTCTGGGCGTGTGGCCAGGGTCCGGTGCCCAGCTCGACGCAGAAGTGCCCGGCGCCCGGGTGGCGGTGCGGGTACGACGGGGCCTCGTCGACGAGGCCGCGCAGCGCGGTGCCGTGTTCGCGGAACGCGGTGGAACTGCCCACGACGAAGAGGGTGTGCGCGGCGATGTCGAACTCGAGGTGGTCGCGGTACTCGCGGTGGTGACGCCTCTCGTAGTCGATGGCCGTCTCGTCGGGGAAGTCCTGGTCCGGGGTGGTCGCGGTATGTGGTTTGCCGGCACCGAGGCGCGCCCTGACCTGCTTCCACGACGCGGCGGGAAACTGCAGGCTGTGGTGGACCAGGACCAGGTCCAGCGAGACGGGCTCGCCGTCGCCGACGACACCCTCGGGGACCGGGTTGGCCCGGATCGGCAGATGGACCAGCGACCGGGCGGACCGGGCGGCCAGCGCCCACAGGGCGACGAGCTGGGCCGCGCCCTCCCGGTCGGCGTACATCGACAGCCAGTGGCGGTCGTCGCGCAGCGCCAGCCGCCCGGGGGCGGGGTCCGCCCGGATCACCCGGAACTCGTCGCCGCCCAGCCGTACGTGATGTATCCGTACCCGAGTACTCATCCGACCTGCGGCCGGTCCCCCACGCTGACGACGAACTCGGCCCAGGTGCCGGGAGAGACGGTGAGCATGCCGTGGGCGGGGTTCTTGGAGTCGCGGATGTGGATGGTGGCGGGGGTGGTGGCCACTTCGACGCAGTCGTTGCCGTTGCTGCTGTCGCTGTAGCTGCTCTTGAACCAACGGAGTTCCGACGTGCGCATAGTCTCCCCAGCGCTTGTTCGATGAAGGCCAGGGATTCCCCTGGCGTGAGCGCCTGAGCCCGGATGATGCCATACCGCAGGTCCAGGACCCTGAGGTGCCTGGGGTCCTGGACGGTGGCGATGTTCGCCGATCTCCATCCGGACGTCGCAGTGCCCAAGGGCGTGTGGCGGTGGATCGAGGCCGCGCAGTACAGGCTCGCCCAGCGTGCCCAGCATCAGAGCCTCTCCACCGTCGACTGGGTCGTCTGCGCGACGGCGGCCCACCACGGCCTGGTCGTCCTGCACGACGACAACGACTTCCGCGCCGCTGCCCGCATCCTCACGGATCTCACCGAACGAAGCGTTTTCTCCGCCCCGGAGTGAAGGACAGCGGACCGAACCGGCGCCCGGGACATGGGCGAGCGGCGCGCCCGACCCCGAAGGGTCGGACGCGCCGCCGGCTGTGCGGGTTCGTCAGTGACGGTCCCCGCCGTGGTGGTGACGGTCCTCGCCGTGGTGGTGACGGTCCCCGTCGTGGTGACGGTCCCGGCCCCACGACTCCTCGTCGACGAAGCGGTCGCGGTCGTTGCGCAGGGTGGCGGTGTCGGCGTGGTTGTCCCACACCTCACGTCGGCGGTCCTGGAACAGGTCGGCGCGGGTGTCGCGGCCCTCACCGGTGTGGATGCGGACGGTGGCGCGGGGGGCCAGGCGGTAGTGGCGGAAGGTGTAGGTGTCGCCGCTCTCGTCCGAGAGGGTCCACCCGTGCAGGTTGATCTCGTGGCGGGTGGTGTTGGTCAGCTCCACCCACTCCTTGTTCAGGGAGCGGTTGGAGCGGTCGTCTCGGCCCGGTGCGTCGTACTGCACGGCGCTGATCTCCACCCTCGGCCGGTCCTGACGCGAGTGGTCGGCGGCCGAGGCCGGCAGCGCCACCGTCCCGACCACGGCGGCGGCGAGCGCGGCGGCGGCGAGGCAGCGAGCGGAAACAGAAGCGGACACAAGGTCTCCTTGCATGGTGCGGGTGGCGGCCCGATCGGCCGCACGGCCAACACTTGACCACCGAACACGAAGTAAGCACCTTATTGCCACCGCCCGTTACGAACCGTCCACATATCAGTGACAGTAGACTTCAATGTCCATATATATAACGAACGCACCGAACCCTTGCCGTTCCTGCCCGCAAGGCCCTGCCCGGGACCGCGCCTCACCCGAAAGTGGGTCACAAAGAAGAAGCCGGTGAGGGCGCCCCGTCCCCACGGAGCCCTCACCGGCGGTCTTTTCAGATGGACCGGTACGTCAGGCGCGTACCAGTTCGCGGTCCTCGTCGCCGTCTCGGGAGGAGTCGGCGTCGTCCTGCGTGCGCAGCCCCTCGCCCTCGACGTCGACGTTGGGCAGGGCGCGGTCCAGCCACTTCGGGAGCCACCAGGCCTTCTTGCCGAGCAGGGCCAGCACGGCCGGCACGATCGCCATGCGCACGATGAACGCGTCGAAGAAGACGGCGATCGCGAGGCCGAAGCCGATCATCTTGATCATCGACTCGCTGGAGCTGATGAAGCCGCCGAAGACGGCCATCATGATGATCGCGGCGGCGGCCACGACCTTGGCGCTGTAACGGAAGCCGGTCACCACGGCCTGGCTCGGGGACTCGCCGTGGACGTATGCCTCCCGCATGCGGGTCACGAGGAAGACCTCGTAGTCCATGGCCAGGCCGAAGACCACGCCGACCATGAAGATCGGCATCATCGACATGATCGGGCCGGTCTCCTCGACGCCGATCAGGCCGGACAGCCAGCCCCACTGGAAGACCGCGACGACGGCGCCGAGCGCGGCGAGCACGCTGAGCAGGAAGCCGAGGGCCGCCTTCAGCGGGACCAGGATGGAGCGGAAGATCACGATCAGGAGCAGGAAGGCGAGGCCCACCACCAGGCCCAGGTACGGGATCAGCGCGTCGGTGAGCTTCTGCGAGAAGTCGATGTTCATCGCGGTGGTGCCGGTGACCAGCACCTGCGCGCCCGTGTCGGCCTTGACGTCGGCGCCCTGGTCACGGATGGCGTGCACCAGGTCCTCGGTCTGGGCCGAGGACGGCTTGGAACCCGGGATGACGGTGATCGTCGCGGTGTCGCCGGCCTTGTTGAAGGCCGCCGGGGTCACCGTCGCGACGTCCTTGAGGTCCTTGATGCCGTCGGTCACCGAGGTGGCCGCCGCCTGGGGGTCGTCGCTGTTCTTGGCGTCGACCACGATCATCAGAGGGCCGTTGAAGCCGGGGCCGAAGCCCTCCGACAGCAGGTCGTACGCCCGGCGCTGCGTCGTGGAGGTCGGCTGCGAGCCGTCGTCGGGCAGGCCCAGTTCCAGCTGGGTGGCCGGGACGGCGATGGTGCCGAGGCCGACCACGCCGAGCAGCAGCACGGCGGCCGGACGGCGGATGACGAAGCTCGCCCAACGGGTACCCATGCCGGGCTTGGCCTGCGCCTCGGACCTCTCGGACCACTCGGACCTGTTGCCGCCGCGCGGCTTGCGCTTCTCGCCGGTCGCCTTGACCCTCTTGCCCGCGTACCCGAGCAGTGCCGGGATCATGGTCAGCGCGATGAGGACGGCGACCACGACCGTGCCCGCCGCCGCGAGGCCCATCTTGGTGAGCATCGGGACACCGACGACCGAGAGGCCCGCCAGCGCGATGACGACCGTGAGGCCCGCGAAGACCACCGCCGAGCCGGCGGTGCCGGTGGCGCGGCCGATCGCCTCCTCGCGATCGCGGCCCACGGCCAGTTCGCTGCGGTAGCGGGAGACGATGAACAGCGCGTAGTCGATGCCGACCGCGAGGCCGATCATCAGCGCGAGTGTGGAGGTGGTGTCGCCGAGGTCGAGCGCGCTGGCGAGGGCGGTGATGGTGGAGACGCCGATGCCGACGCCGATGATGGCCGTCAGCAGCGGCAGTCCGGCCGCGACCAGCGAGCCCAGGGTGATGACGAGGACGACCGCGGCGATGGCGAGGCCGATGACCTCACCGATCGCTCCCGGCTCGGCCCCGGCCTGGAGGGCGTCGCCGCCGACGTCGACGGTCAGTCCGGTGGCGCGGGCGTCGTCCGCGGCCGTCTTGAGGGCGTCCCGGGTCGAGTCCTTCAACTCCATGCCGGGGGCCTCGTACTTCACGGACGTGTAGGCGACCGTGCCGTCCTTGCTCACGGCGTTCGACGTGAACGGGTCGGCGACGGAGACGACCTCGGAGCCGTCACGCAGTTCGCTGACGGTCTTCTCGACGGTCGCCTTGTTGGCGGCGTCCGTCATCTTCTGGCCCTCGGGAGCCTTGAAGACGATGCGTCCGGTCCCGCCGTCGGCGCTGGCCCCGGGGAAACGCTGTTCCAGCAGGTCGAAGGCCTTCTGGGCCTCGACGCCGGGGATGGAGAAGGAGGTGGTGCCCGGGGCGGGCGCGGAGGCCGCGCCGACACCGGCGAGGGTCAGCAGCGCGACCCATATCAGGGCGACGAAGTGCCGTCGCCGGAAGGCGAGCCGGCCGAGCTTGTAAAGGAACGTGGCCACGGAGGCGTACTCCCGGTCAGGTCGTGTGTGGTGGGGGCCTGTGTCGGAATCCCGGTCGGATCAGCGCACGTCGTCTGGTGCGTGCGAGCGTGCGTGCCAGACGGCGGGCGCCCGGCCGGGGTTCCGACACAGGCCCCAAGGGCAGGGTTGACCAACCCGCGGGGAGGCAGGGGTGATCGGCCCGACGACGTGAGCGGTGACGTCAGGATGGGCGGACCGTGGGGACGGCCGGGTGTGAGGTGGTGTCAGCTGGTGGCAGGGGCGCAGAGGGCGGGGAGGACCACTGCGTCGATGTACGAAAGGAGGAAGTCCTGCGTCGGCGGCTGCTCGTCGAGCAGCGTGCGCGCGGCGAACGCGCCGATCATCATGTGCATCATGAACGGGGCCGCGGGGCAGTCCGCACGGACCTCGCCCCGGTCGACCGCCCGTTGCAGCACATGACGGAACTCCGCCATCTCCGGCTCGATGAGATGCTCCTTGAACGCCTTCAGCAGGTCCGGGTTGCCGTGGACCGCCATGGCCAGCCCCCGCATCAGCGCGGAGTTCTGTTCCATCTGGCAGTCGTCCGAACGCAGCGTGAGGGCGCGCAGGTCGCCCTTGAGCGACCCGGTGTCGATCTCGCCGAGCGAGCCGCCCGGCTTGTTGTGCCGGACCGCCTTCGCCACCAGCTCAGGCTTGCCGCCCCACTGGCGGTAGAGCGTCGCCTTGCTGGACCGTGTGCGGGCGGCGACGGCGTCCATGGTGAGGGCGTCGTAACCGACTTCGCGGAGCAGGTCGAGCACGGCCGCGTACAGCTCGGCCTCGCGCTCGGGGGTGATACGGCTGCGACGCGCCGTTGCGACCTCAGTCATCCCGCTCACCCTCCACTCCGAACCGACACGGTCTCGTCTTCGTACATGACGAATGTAGCGCACTCTTCTGCGAAACGAAACCGTTTCGTACGTGTCCTGGCTCACGGGCCCGTCCCCGCAACGCCAACGCCCCGGCCGTGCCCCCGGCCCTGCCTGGCCGGCACCCCGGCCCCGCCCGGCCCCGCCCCGTCGGCGCCCCGCACATACGTCACAAGTTGCTGCGGTCCATCCCCCGGAAAAGCATGGAAAGGTGAGTTATCTGCGTCTGCCCCATCTCAGCGGTGACCTGTTGTGCTTCGTGGCCGAGGACGACCTCTGGCTGGCCCCCCTCGCCGACCCCGGCCGCGCCTGGCGGCTCACCGTGGACCGCACCAAGGCCGGACACCCCCGCTTCTCCCCCGACGGCCGCCGGATCGCGTACACGAGCTGGCGCAGCCTCGTCCCGGAGATCCACCTGGTACCGGTGGAGGGCGGACCCGGGCGGCGGCTGACGTACTGGGGCGGCTCCGACACCCAGGTCTGCGGCTGGACGCCCCCCGAGAGCGACGGAAACGCCGACATCCTCGCCGTCGCCTCCCACGGAGAGCCCTTCTCCCATTTCACGTGGGCCTACAAAGTGCCCACCGACGGCGCCCCCGGCCGCAAACTCCCCTGGGGACCGGTCTCCGACATCCAGGTCGCCGACATCGACGGCGAGCGCAGGACCCTCCTCCTCACCGGCACCCCGCCCCACGAACCGGCCGCCTGGAAGCGCTACCGGGGCGGAGCCACGGGCCGCCTGTGGCTGCACGGGCAGCGGCTCCTGGAAGGCCTCGACGGACACCTCGCCTCCCCCCTCCTCGTCGGCGGACGCATCGCCTTCCTCTCCGACCACGAGGGCGTCGGCAACCTCTACTCCTGCGCCCACGACGGCTCCGACCTGCGCCGGCACACCGACCACGACGCCTTCTACGCCCGGCACGCCGCCAGTGACGGAACCCGGGTGGTGTACCAGTGCGCCGGCGATCTGTGGATCGTCGACGACCTCGCCGCCGACTCCGAGCCGCGCCGGATCGACGTACGGCTGAGCGGGCCGCGGGCCGGGCGGCGGCCGTACCAGATCCCGGCCGCCCAGCACGTGGACGGCATCTCCGTCGACGAGACCGGGCGGGCGAGCGCCGTCGTCGTCCGCGGCAGCCTGTACTGGCTGACGCACCGGGACGGACCCGCCCGGACGATCACCGACACCCCCGGGGTACGGGTGCGGCTGCCGGAGATGCTCGGCTCGGGCGGCCAGGTCGCCTACGTGACGGACGCGGAGGGCGACGACGCCGTCGAGATCGCCCATCTGCCGCGCGCGACCGGTGACCGCGAGCCCCGGCGGCTGGCCTCCGGGGAGCTGGGGCGGGTGCTGGAGATGGTCTCCGACCCCGAGGGCGAGCGGCTCGCCCTGGCCGCGCACGACGGACGGCTGCTGCTCATCACTGTGTCCGACGATGCGGCTGCCGCCGCGGGGACCGAGGATGCGAACGGCGAGGTCACCGAGCTGATCTCGTCGGTCAACGGGCCCGTCCGCGACCTGTCCTTCTCACCGGACGGGACGTGGCTGACCTGGTCGCACCCGGGGATCGGGCGGTCCCTGCGCCAGATCAAGATGGCCCGCATGAAGGACCGGCTGATCATCGACGTGACCAACGGCCGGTTCGAGGACGAGAACCCGGTGTTCACCAGGGACGGCCGCTACCTCGCCTTCCTCTCCTGGCGCGGCTTCGACCCGGTGTACGACGTGCACACCGGCGACCTGTCCTTCCCCCTGGGCTGCCGGCCCTACCTGGTGCCGCTGTCGTCGGCGACCCCCTCCCCCTTCGCCCTGACCCCGGAGGGCCGTCCGGCGGCCGGCGGCCTGGACCCGGTGGCGGACGAGGAGAACGGCGACGGTGCGGTGACGGTCGAGATCGAGGGACTGGAGAACCGGGTCACTCCCTTCCCCGTGACGGCGTCCAAGTACTCGGCGCTGCATCCGGTGGCGGGCGGCGGACTGGTCTGGCTGCGCTGGCCGATCTCGGGGGCGCTCGGCGAGACGTTCGCGAACCCGGACGACACCAGCGGGCGGCCGACGCTGGAGTACTTCAACATCAGCAAGGCGAAGAAGTCCGAACTCGTCGACCACCTCGACTGGTTCGCGCTCAGCGGGGACGGCACCCGGCTGGTCGTGGTCGACGAGGGCGAGCTGCGGGCGGTGCCGTCGGCCGAGTCCGGGGACCTGGACTCGACGGTCTGGATCGACCTGCGGCGCATCCTGCACGAGGTGGACCCGGGCGCCGAGTGGCGTCAGTCGTACGAGGAGGCCGGGCGGCTGATCCGCGCGTACTTCTGGGAGCCGGGGATGTGCGGGATCGACTGGGACGCGGTCCTCGACCAGTACCGGCCGCTGGTCGAACGCGTCGCCTCGCCCGACGAGTTCGCGGACCTGATGCGCGAAGTACTGGGCGAGCTGGGCACGTCCCACGCGTACGTCACCGCCGCCCGCCGCAGCGAGGGCCCGCCGCACTACCAGCGCCTGCAAGGCATGCTGGGCGCCAACTTCGTACGACGCGACGGCGGTTGGACGGTTCTGCGGATCCTGCCCGGCGACTCCTCCGACTCCAAGGCACGCTCACCGCTGGCCGGCACCGGAATCCGGGAGGGGGCCGTGCTCACGCACGTGGACGGGCGGGCGGTGGACCCGGTGACCGGCCCGTACCCCCTCCTCGCCGGCGCGGGCGGCACGACGGTGGAGCTGACGTTCGCCGGACCCGTCGCCCCCCACCACCCTTCCGAGGAAGACACTCCGGGCCCCTCTCTTCCCGCTCTTCCCGCTCTTCCCGCCGAGGGCGAGGCGGGCCACTCGCGCCGGGTGGCCGTGGTCCCGCTCATCGACGAACGCCCGCTGCGCTACCAGGACTGGGTGGCCAAACGGCGCGCGGTGGTAAGGGAGTTGAGCGGCGGCCGATGCGGCTACCTGCACATCCCCGACATGGGCGGATCGGGCTGGGCCCAGTTCAACCGTGACCTGCGGATGGAGGTGTCGAGGCCCGCCCTGATCGTGGACGTACGCGGCAACGCCGGCGGCCACATCAGCGAACTCGTGGTGGAGAAGCTGACGCGCACCATCCTGGGCTGGGACCTCACCCGCGACGCCCAGCCGGTGTCGTACGCCTCGAACGCGCCGAGAGGCCCGGTGGTGGCGCTGGCGGACGAGGCGACGTCGTCGGACGGCGACATGATCACGGCCGCCTTCAAGCTGCTGAAGCTCGGCCCCGTGGTCGGCCATCGCACCTGGGGCGGCGTGGTCGGCATGACCGGCCGCCACCGGCTCGGCGACGGCACCGTCATCACCGTCCCGATGAACGCGGCCTGGTTCGACGCGTACGGCTGGTCGGTGGAGAACAAGGGCGTCACCCCCGACCTGGAGGTCCTGCGCACGCCCCTGGACTGGGCCGAGGGCCGCCAGGCCCAACTGGACGACGCCGTCCGACTGGCCCTCGACCTCCTCACCACCGGCCCCCCGGCAACCCCGCCCGACTACACCGACGTCCCGAACCACTCCCGCCCGAAACTGCCACCGCGCACGTCAGGAGGCTGAGGCGGGGGCGTTGCTGCCGGTCGGGGTCTGGGGGAAGTTGGCGGCGGCCACCACCTCGGGCCTGCCCACATACCCGCCGACGCTCTCCACCCGCACCACGAGCGCCAGCGGCGACGCCGTGTCGTACGCCTTGGCCAGCGCGCGGATCTCACCGCGGGCGAAGAGCTGGGTCGCGCCCGAGGTCGCCAGCAGGGCGCAGCCCGCGATCATGACGAGACGGCTTCCGGGCGCGAAGGGATTGCGGGCCAGCAGGACGATCGCGTGGTCCACGAGCGTCGTCCCGTCCACCGCCGCCTCGCCGTACTCCGCGCCGCCGTCCACGGAGACGATGCGGTACTCGGTCGGATACTGCCGGAACACGAACGGCGGGTTCAGCCGGTCGGCCAGCAACGGCCAGAGCATGTTGTGCACGGGCCCGCCGATCACCACGAGGTTCTCCTCGGCGTCGGCCGCCATGGCGAAGACCCTGGCCCGGACCGTGGTCACCTCGTGCCGCCGCAGGTCCTGGGAGAGGAACTGCCGCAGGCTCATGGCCGCGAGGGCGTCGGTCTCGGGAATCTTCGGATACGCGGAGTTCCCCGCGCCCGACTCCCCGACGACCATCACCACCCGCCTTCGCCGGTCCAGCCGCCACACCCGCGCGGCGGGCTTCCGCGTCCGGTGGTACTGCAGAAGCGTCCGCCCGGCCCACCCGACGACGAACGCCAGCAGCGAGGCCATGAGGTTGACCGTCAGATCCTGCACGAACGGCTCCCCTCGCCCTCGTCTGCGCGTCAACCAGCAGTGTGCAGCAGGGAGTTGCCCGGCGTCCCCCGCACGCGGGGAAGGGGTGCCCCCGTGCGGGGGCACCCCTTCGTCATCCGCTGTCGGACGTCCGCGGTGAGCGGTACGTCAGAACGCCTCGTCGTCGGCGTAGTGGGGCGCCTCCGGCGACCGGCGCCCGGACTCCTCGTGCTCCCGGCGCATACGCTCGGACTCCTCGTGCTCCGGACGCACGCGCTCGGACTCCTCGCCCGGACGCTTCTTGCCGCGGTGCTGGACCTGCTCCTTGCCCTGCTGGGCCTTCTGCTTGGCCTGCTGCTGCCACTGCTCGGACTGGTCCTGGAACTTGTCCTTCATACCCATGTGGGTTCACTCCTGTGGGAGATGAGGGGGTTGGGGCCCCGTGGTGGGGCCTCGACCAGATTCACACGGGCGGTCACGGCGCGCATGTCGATCAACTACGCTCCGTAGCCCTCGCCTGTCGCGCCTGTTCGTCGGCGGAGCCTCCCGCGCCGACCAGCCCCGTCCGCATCCCCCGCACCCGGGGCGCGAAGCGCTTCATCTCGCGCGCGCCGACCGCCCCGATGAGCCCGGGCAGCCAGCCGCGCACGCCCTGCATGCCCCGCAGCCACCCCTGCCCGTACACATGCGCCGAACGCCGCTCGATCCCGGCCACGATCCGGTCGACCGCCGGCCCCAGCGGGTACGTCTTGTTCGCCGGCCACGGCAGCCGCTGCCGGAGCTCCCGCATCACCTCGTCCTGATCGGCCCCGCGCACCATGTCGGTGTCGGTCCAGGACAGATAGCCGACGCCGACCCGGACGCCCCGGTGGGCGACCTCGGCGCGCAGACTGTGCGCGTACGCCTCCACGCCCGACTTGGACGCGCAGTACGCGGTCATCATGGGAGCCGGGGTGATCGCGGCCAGGGAGGCTATCTGGAGCAGATACCCCCGGCTCTCCAACAGCACCGGCAGGAAGGCGCGGGCCGTCACCGCCGAGCCGATCAGGTTGACCTCGATGACCCGGCGCCAGGCCTCCGGGTCGGAGTCGGCGAAGGGACCGCCGTTGGCCACGCCCGCGTTGGCGACCACGACATCCACCTTGCCGAAGCGATCCTTCACCTCCGCCGCGACCCGCGCCATCGCCTCGTGGTCGGTGACGTCGGCGTACCAGTGAGCGCTGTCGCCGTGCAGCCGCTCGGAGACCCGCTTCAGCTCGTCCGGCTCCAGGCCGACCAGCGCGACCTTCGCACCGCGCGCGGAGAGCTTGCGGGCGAGCAGCTCGCCCACGCCCCGCGCGGCCCCGGTGACCACGGCGACCTGGCCCTCGAGACTCACCTTGCCGCTCATGCGCCCTCCTTCGACTGCGTGTCCGTGGCGTGCGGGATGTTCGGGATGCGCGGGATGCGCGGTGGGATGTACGTGGTGACGAGTTCGCGGATCCGTGCCGTGACGAGCTCGGGCGCCTCGACCGGCGTCATATGGCCGAGGCCGGGCAGTTCGGTCAGGCCGACGCACCGCGGGAGCGCGGCGGCGATCCGGCGGGCGTGCACCGGCGGGGTGAGCCGGTCGCGGGCGCCGACCACCACCGCCGTCGGCACCCTCAACTCCCGTACCCCGTGGTCGAGATCGAGCAGACTCAGCACGTGCCCCCAGGCGTACCGCACCCGGCGCGGGCAGGCGTGCACGATCCGCGCGCACGCCTCCACCAGGTGCGGGGCCGAACCGGCGCCCATCGTGGCGTACTTGAGAATCGCCTTGGCGACCGGCGTGACCGGCCCGAGGGGCGCCCTCGACCCGAGGATGTGCCGGGTCAGCCAGGTCCGCAGCCGACCGGGCCGCATCGGCACGACGGTGGCCTCGTCGACCAGCCCCGAGGCGCCGGTGCTGCACAGCAGGACGGCGCCGGCATGCTCCCGGAAGGCGTCTCTGGCGGCCGCCGCCAGCACCGTCATGCCGCCCATGGAGTGACCGGCGATCACGGCCTTCTCACCGGGCGCGAGCGTCGCGCCGAGGACGGCTTCCAGGTCGTCGGCGAGGACGTCCGTGCTGCACACCGCGCTCTCCGGGGTGCGTCCGTGGCCGCGCTGGTCGTAGGCGATGACCCGGTGGTCGGCGGCGAGGTCCCGGATCTGGGCCGCCCAGAAGGCGGTCGAGCAGGTCCAGCCGTGGGCGAGGACGACGGCGGGACCGGTCTCGGGGCCGTGGACCTCGACGTGCAGCCGGGCGCCGTCGGCGGAGACGGCGGTGAGCTCGCGGAAGGAGACGCCGGAGACGCTCACGCGGTCACCTCGTCCTTCTTGTCGTCCTTCTTGTCGTCCTTCTTGTCCGTCGTGTCGTCCTTCGTGAGGACGGCGGGTGCGCGCAGGACCTCGTACTCCGCGAGGTCCACGCGTCGCGTCGCCCGCCGGAACTCGCTCGGCGTGCCCGGCCAGATGGTGGTGTTGCGGCCGTTCGCGTCCAGGTACCAGCTGGTGCAGCCGCCCGTGTTCCACACCGTGCGCCTCATCCGGTCCTGCACCCGGCGGTTCCAGGCGTGCACGGCGCTCGGACGGGCGTCCAGGGCAGTGCGCCCCCCGAGGACGTTCAGCTGCCGCAGGTAGTCGGCCATGTAGTTCAGCTGGGACTCGATCATCAGGATCATGGAGGAGTTCCCGAGGCCGGTGTTGGGGCCGATGATCGTCATCCAGTTGGGGAAGCCGGCGGCGGAGGCGCCGCGCAGGGCCTCCATGCCGTCCTTCCAGCTCTCCGCGAGCGTCCGCCCGTCGACGCCCACCACCCGGTCGGCGATCGGCATGTCGGTGACATGGAACCCGGTGCCGAAGACGATCGCGTCGGCCTCGGCCTCGCTGCCGTCGGCGGCGACCAGCGTGGACCCCCGGATCTCGCTCAGCCCGCTGGCGACGACGTCCACGTTGGGCTGCGCGAGGGCCGGATAGTAGGTGCTGGACAGCAGGATCCGCTTGCAGCCGATGCGGTAGTCCGGGGTGAGCCTGGCGCGCAGGTCCGGGTCCTTGATCGCCCGGGCCATGTTGCGTCGGGCGAGCTGCTCGACGAAGCCGAGCTCGTTCGGGTGCTTGGTGAACGCCTGGACCTGGAGCTCCCGGATGCCCCACAGAAGCCCGCGCCGCAGCTGGGTGGTGAAGGGCAGGGCCCGGTGGAGCGCGCGCTCGGCGCCGCTGATGGCCCGGTCGACGCGAGGCATCACCCAGGGCGGGGTGCGCTGGAAGAGCGTCAGCCGGGAGACGTCGGGCTGGAGGGCGGGCACGATCTGGATGGCGGAGGCGCCGGTGCCGACCATGGCGACGCGCTGCCCGGTGAGATCGTGGTCGTGGTCCCAGCGGGCCGAGTGGAAGACCTTGCCCGGGAAGGTGTCGAGCCCCGGGATGTCCGGGATCTTCGGGTCGGACAGCGGCCCGGTCGCGGAGACGACGATGTCGGCGAGGTAGCGCCCCGCACCGGTCTCGATGTCCCAGCGCAGCTCCTGCGCGTCCCAGGTCATCCGCAGGACCTCGGAGTCGAGGCGGAGGTGGGGCCGCAGCCCGAACACGTCGGTCACCCGCTCCAGATAGGCGCGGATGTGCTCCTGCCCGGAGAAGGTGCGCGGCCAGTCCGGGTTGGGCGCGAAGGAGAAGGAGTACAGGTGGGAGGGCACGTCACAGGCGCACCCCGGGTAGTCGTTGTCCCGCCAGGTCCCGCCGACACCGCCCGCCCGCTCCAGGACGACGAAGTCGGTGATCCCCTCGCGGCGCAGCCGCACGGCGGCCCCCAGCCCACCGAAGCCGGACCCGATCACCGCCACCCGTACGTGTTCGGTCATCCCGACACCTCCTGCCGTGCTGCCGCTTCAAAGACTCTGCCAGTGAACACTGGCGCAATGGGAGGGTAGAGCAGCCCCGTACTGATGGGTAGAGGCCGGAGGAACGAAAGCTACCGGCGGTACAACATAAGCTTCGCCCGTGGCGGACAAGCGGGAGTACCGGACGGAGGAGCTGGCCAGGGAGGCCGGCATCACGGTGCGCACCCTGCGCTTCTACCGCGAGCGCAAACTGCTCCCGCCGCCCCGCCGCGAGGGCCGTATCGTCTGGTACGACGACCATCACCTGGCCCGTCTGCGCACGATCGCGGCGCTGCTGGAACGCGGCCACACCCTCACCGGTATCGCGGAGCTGGCGGACGCCCTCGACCACGGCCGCGACGTCGCCGACCTCCTCGGCGTCGGCGGCCCCACCGAGGAGGAACCGGTCCGCCTCACCCCCGAGGAACTCGCCGCCCGCTTCGAGGGCCAGGTCACCACCGAGAACCTGGCCGCCGCCCTCGACCTCGGCTACCTGGGCACCGACGGCGACGAGATCGTCCACGTCAGCCGACGCCTCCTGGACGTCTGCTCCGCCCTGGTCCGCGAGGGCATCCCGCTCGCCGAGGTCCTGGCGGCCGGCGTCCGCGTCCGCGAACACGCCGACGCCCTCGCCGAACTGTTCACCGCCCTGATACTCCGCCACGCGACCGAGGAAGACCTGCCCCGCCTCCGACCCCTGGCCCGCAGCGTGATGGAGGCGGAGCTGTCACTGGCCCTGGACCGGCGGCTGCGCGAGCCGCAGGCCGGACCTCAGACCTCGGTGAAGCACAACGTGTAGTCGACGCTCCGGCTGTTGGAGTACTGGATGCCGTAGTCGTACTCCGACCCGCACTTCCTGTCGGGGCCTATCAGCTTGTCGCCCGTCTTGTACTGGGCCTCGGCGGAACCGCAGTCGACGACCGTCGGCAGCGGATCGCCTTCGGGGTCCGCGACCTTGACGCAGTCGCCGATGTCCGGGTCGTGCGTCTTGGCCTCCTCGGCCTGCGCGGACTGCGAAGCCTCCGCCTTGGCCTTTCCGCCGGTGGGGCTGGTGTTGTAGTCGTACACGTAATAGCCCAGGCCGCCCATGACGGCGATGAGGACGACAGCGGTCTTCAGCGCCCGCATCGCACCCCCGGGCTGCGGCGGCCGCGGCCCCTGCGGCGGCTGGGGCTGATATCCGTACGGCGGCTGCGGCGGCTGCGGATGTCCGTACGGCTGCTGCGGGTGGCCGTAGGGAGGCTGTGGCTGCTGCGGGTGCCCGTACGGAGGCTGCTGCGGCTGGCCGTACGGCGGCTGATTCTGGTAGGGCGGTGGTACGGACATGACTGGGAACCCCCGTGATGGCGGCGCGCGTTGACTGCGCCTGAGCAATGCGCCTGAGCAATGCGCCTGAGCAATGCGCCTGATGACTGCGCCTGATGACTGCGCGAATGGAGATCAACGCAAGTTGACAGGCGCAGGCTACCGCTCGGCCGCCGGCTCACCCTCCGGTCGGGGTGGGTCACATCTCGAAAGCCACCGTCACCGGAGCATGGTCCGACCAGCGTTCCCCATGACTGGCCGCCCGCTCCACGACCGCCTTGACGGCACGTGCCGCCAGCCCGGGCGTCGCCACGGCCAGATCGATCCGCCATCCCGCGTCGTTGTCGAAGGCCCGGCCCCGGTACGACCACCACGTGTACGGCCCGTCCACCTCCGGATGCAGCCCGCGCACGACGTCGACGTACCCCCCGTCCGTCGGGGCGAAGACCTGGGTCAGCCAGTCCCGCTCCTCCGGCAGGAAGCCGGAGTTCTTGGTGTTGGAGCGCCAGTTCTTCAGGTCGGCCTGCTGGTGGGCGATGTTCCAGTCGCCGCAGACCAGGACCTCGCGGCCGTCGGCGGCGGCGCGTTCGCGCAGGTCCTTGAGGTGGGCGAGGAACTCGCCCATGAAGCGGACCTTCTCGTCCTGCCGGTCGGTGCCGACCTCGCCGGAGGGGAGGTAGAGGGAGGCGACCGTCACACCGGGCAGGTCGGCCTCGACATAGCGGCCGCTGCCGTCGAACTCCGAGGAGCCGAAGCCGACGCGGACGGCGTCCGGCTCGCGGCGGGTGTAGAGGGAGACACCGGCGCGTCCCTTGGTGGCGGCCGGGGCGTGGGTGACGTACCAGCCCTCGGGGGCACGGACCGCCTCCGGCAGCTGCTCCGGCTCGGCGCGCACCTCCTGGAGGCACAGCACGTCGGCGGAGGTGTCCGCGAGCCACTCCACGAAGCCCTTCTTCGCGGCGGCACGCAGTCCATTCACGTTCACGGAGGTCACGGTCAGCACCCGGGCACGATACCGGCCGGCCACCGGCACACTGGAACGGGTCCGAATTCACTTTTCCATGAGTATGCATAGAACTACTGTGAGTGGCATGAACATACGCAGCGTCCCCTTCGACCACCCTGACGCCGTCAAGCTCAACGACGAGGTCCAGGCCGAGTACCACGAGCGCTACGGCGACGGCGGCGACGCCACGGTCCTGGAGCCGTCCGACTTCCTTCCGCCCCGCGGGGTGTACCTCATCGCGTACGACGAGCTGGACCGGCCCGTGGCCACGGGTGGCTGGCGCAGCCAGGACAGCAACGGCGAGGGCAACGAGGACGGGGACGCCGAGCTCAAGCGGATGTTCGTGATCCGGGAGATGCGCGGCCTGGGACTGGCCCGGCGCATGCTCACCGCCCTGGAGGACGACGCGCGGGCGGCCGGGCGGGTCCGCATGGTCCTGGAGACCGGTACCGAGCAGCCGGAGGCCATCGCCCTGTACACATCCAGCGGGTACGAGCCGTGCACGAAGTTCGGCTACTACCGCGAGTACGAGTCGAGCCGCTGCTTCGCCAAGCCGCTCAACCCGTAAGCCCCAAGGCCGGTGAGCCGGTGGGCCGGTGGGCCGGTTCAGCTCCTGAGGTACGCGAGCACCGCCAGGACCCGGCGGTGGGTGTCGTCCGCCGGAGGCAGGTCCAGCTTGGCGAGGATGCTGCCGATGTGTTTGCCGACGGCCGCCTCCGACACCACCAGCCGGCGCGCTATCGCGCCGTTGGACCTCCCCTCCGCCACCAGCTCCAGCACCTCCCGCTCCCGCGGGGTGAGCCGGGCCAGCGGGTCGCGGCGCCGGCGCAGCAGCTGCCGTACGACCTCCGGGTCGACGACCGTGCCGCCGGCCGCGACCTCGAGCAGCGCGTCCACGAACTCCTCCACCTGGCCGACCCGGTCCTTGAGCAGGTAGCCGACGCCGGTGCCGTCCCCGGAGTCGAGGAGTTCGGCGGCGTACGCGCGCTGGACGTACTGGCTGAGCACGAGCACCGGCAGTCCGGGCCGCTCCGCGCGCAGCCGGACCGCCGCCCGCAGCCCCTCGTCCTGGAAGGCGGGCGGCATGCGGACGTCGGTGACCACGATGTCGGGCGCGTGCTCGGCGACCGCCGTCAGCAGGGCCTGCGCGTCGCCGACCGCCGACACGACCTGGTGCCCGAAGCGGGTGAGGAGGGTCGTCAGGCCGTCGCGCAGCAGCACGCCGTCCTCGGCGAGGACTACGCGGAGCGCTAGGTCGCTTCCGTCGCTTCCGTCGCTTCCGTCAACTCGCTCGGCTCGCTCGGCTCGCTCGGCTCGCAAGGGATCTCCACACGCAGCAGGGTCGGTCCGCCCGGCGGGCTGGTCAGGGTCAGTCTTCCATCGAGCGCCGACACCCGGTCGGCGAGACCGGTGAGGCCGGTGCCACGCGCCGGATCGGCGCCGCCACGGCCGTCGTCCCGCAGCTCCAGGACCAGCCGCCCGTGACGGTGCTCCGCCGTGATCCGGGCCCGCCGCGCCCCACTGTGCCGGGCCACGTTGGCCAGCGCCTCGCGGACCACGAAGTAGGCGGCGGCCTCCACGGCCTGCGGGAGCCGGGGGGCGGGCCGGGCGAACTCCACGTCCACGGGGACGGGCGAGCGGTCGGCGGCGTCGGCGACGGCCGCCTCCAGACCGTAGTCGGCGAGCACCTTGGGGTGGATGCCGTGGATCAGCTCGCGCAGTTCCGCGAGGGCCGCGCCCGCCTCCTCGTGGGCGCGGGCGAGCTGCTCGGCGAGGGGGCCGCCGGGCGGGGCATCGAGCCGGGCCAGACCGAGGGTCATGGCGAGGGCGACCAGCCGTTGCTGAGCGCCGTCGTGCAGGTCGCGTTCGATACGGCGGCGCTCGGCCTCGAAGGCGTCGACCAACCGCGCGCGGGAGCGGGTCAGTTCGACGACCCTGGCCTCCGGGTCGCCGCCGCGCGGCGCGACGAGGAGACGGGTCAGCGCGGCCCGGGCGCCCGCCGCGACCCCGACGGCGTACGCGCCCGCGGCCAGCAGCAGCACGCCCAGCGCGGCGGCGCCGAGGGCGGCCGGCCAGCCGGTCACCGTCCACGCCTTGAGCACCTTCGTCTCCCGGCCCTCGCCGACCGTCGCCAGCAGCACCGGGGTCGCGATCGTCGCCAGGGGGAGGAACAGGGCGACGGTGAGCAGGAGCGCCTCGGCCGGCCAGAGGAGGCAGGCGGCGAGGAGGGTGTGGCCAAGTTCGCGCCAGGTGGCCCGTTCGGTCAGGCGGGTGGTGAGCCAGCTGCGAAGACCGGGCGCGGGGGGCTCGACGTGCGTGCCGGGCGCGTCGTCCGCGTCGACCAGCCGCAGCCGCCGCCGCTCCAGGGCAGCCACGGGCAGCCCGGCGAACGCGACGAGAGCGAGCAGCGGCAGCCCGACCAGGACGACCGCGAGGACACCGCCCACCGCCACCAGCGCGACCAGCCCCACGAGGACGACGACCCCGGTGACCGCCCCGGTCAGCAGATAGGCGGCCGCCCGCCAGGGCCACGGCGACAGCAGGTAGTAGGGGCGGGCCAGGGCCTGCCACACGGTCACGGACGCCGGCACGGACAGGGACGCGGGCTGGGACGCGGGCTGGGACAGGGACGCGGGCACGGTCGCGGGTCGGGGATGCATGCGGATCACCGTAGAAGGGGCGCCACGCCGGAACCATCGGCCTGGACGGAGGACTGGGGGTCTGCCTGGCCCTACCCCAAGTCTCGCCCCTGCCCGACCGACCGGGCAGGGGTGCGCACGGTTTCGTTGGGCCATGACCACACACGCCGTCCAACTGACGTCCCTGAGCAGGCGATACGGTGCTGCGGGCACCGGGGTGACCGCGCTCGACGACGTCACTCTCTCCCTCCCCCGCGGCTCCTTCACGGCCGTCATGGGGCCGTCCGGCTCGGGCAAGTCGACGCTGCTTCAGTGTGCCGCCGGGCTCGACCGGCCGACCTCGGGGTCGGTGCGGATCGGCGGGAGCGAGCTGACCGGGCTGAGCGAGCGGCGGCTGACGCTGCTGCGCCGGGAGCGGATCGGCTTCGTCTTCCAGGCGTTCAACCTGCTGCCCGCCCTCACCGCCGAGCAGAACGTCGCCCTCCCGCTGCGGCTGGTCGGCCGCCGCCCGCCGAAGGCGCGGGTCCGCGAGGCCCTGCAACAGGTCGGACTCGCCGACCACGCCGGTCACCGGCCCACCCAGCTCTCCGGCGGCCAGCAGCAACGCGTCGCCCTGGCCCGCGCGTTGATCACCCGCCCGGAGGTCCTGTTCGGCGACGAGCCGACCGGCGCGCTGGACTCCACCACCGGCCGCGAGGTCCTGACCCTGCTGCGCTCCATGGTCGATGAGTCCGGCCAGACGGTCGTCATGGTCACCCACGACCCGCTCGCCGCCTCCTACGCGGACCGCGTGATCTTCCTGGTCGACGGCCGCGTCCACGGCGAACTGGCCGGCGCGGACGCGGGCGGGTCCGCGGAGGCGATCGCCGCCCGGATGGCCGGGTTGGAGACCGGCCGACAGGTGGCGAGCACCTCGTGCTGAGCATCGCGCTGCGCACACTGCGCACCCGGTGGGCCGCCTTCGTCGGCAGTTTCGTCGCCCTCGCGCTCGGCGTCGCCCTGCTCACCGTGATGGGACAGGCGCTGGCCGCGTCGCAGAAGGCGCCCCTGCGCGCCCCCGAGCGGTTCGCGGCGGCGCCGGTGGTGGTCAGGGGCCAGGACACCCTGCGCGTCCCGACCCCGAACGGCGAGCAGTCGACGGTCCTGGCGAGGCCGCGCCCGGTCCCCGCCAGGACCGTCGCCGCCCTGCGCGCACTCGGCCCGGTCACCGAGGACCGCGCCTTCCCCGTCAGCGCGCAGGACGCGCCCGACGACCTGGTCGGCCACCCCTGGTCGACGGCACGCTTCGCTCCGTACGAACTGAGAGCGGGCCGGGCCCCCGAGGCGACCGGTGAGGTCGTGACGTCCGGCGACTGGGCACCCGTGGGCACCGAACTCCGCACCACGGACGGCCCGTTGCGGGTCGTCGGAACGGCACGCGGACTCGGCTTCGAGAACGCCGTGTTCTACACGGACGCACAGGCCACCCAACTCGCCCCGCAATCAACACAGTTGGTTGTGGAGGCGGACGTGACGGCTGTCCGGGCAGCGATCGCGGACGACGTCGGCAACGGCAACGGCAACGGCAACGGCGTACGCGTCCTCACCGGAGACGCCCGCCGCCTGGCCGACGCGGACCCCGGCCGGGACGCCGAGGCCCTGACCGCGCTGAACGCCCTGTTCGGCACCGCAGGCGGCGTGACCGCCTTCGTGTCCGTCTTCGTCGTGGCCTCCACCTTCGCCTTCGCCGTCGACCGGCGGCGCCGCGAGTTCGGGCTGCTGCGCACCGCCGGCGCCACCCCGGGCCAGATCCGGCGGGCGGTCCTGACAGAGGCGCTGCTGGTCGGCACACTCGCCTCGGCGACGGGCTGCGCACTGGGCGCGTACACCGCCCCGCTCCTGGCCGACCTGGTGGTCGACGGCGGACTCGCGCCGGCCTGGTACGCGATCGGCGGCCGCGACGCCGAGGTCTGGCCGTACCACCTGGCCTTCTGGACGGGCCTGCTGGTCGCCCTGTGCGGTGCGGTCGCCGCGTCCTGGCGGGCCGGGCGGACCGCCCCGGCGCAGGCGCTGCGCGAGGCCTCGGTCGACGGGCGCGCGCTGACCCGGGGAAGACGCCTGTGCGGGACGGCGCTGCTGCTCACGGCCGTCGCGACCCTGGCGTACGCGCTGGTGGCCGACCCTGGCGACCTGCTGCATCGCAAGACGTACATCAGCCGTCCGATGCTGCTCATCACGGCGGTGGCGCTGCTCTCGCCCGCGCTGGTGCGCCCGCTGATGCCCCGACTCCCGGGCGTCGTCGGCCTGTTGACGCGGGCGAACGCGGTCGCCGGGGCCCGCCGTACGGCCGCCGTCGCCGCGCCCGTCCTGGTCACGGTGGCGCTCGCGGGCTCCCTGCTGGGCGCGACGGCCACGCTGAACGAGGCACGGGCGGCGGAGGTGCGGCAGCAGACGGCCGCCGACTTCGTGGTGACGCCCCAGGCCGGAACGACCGTGCGGGCGGCGGCCGTCGAGCGGCTGCGACAGGTCCCGGGCACGGTGGTGTCCGCCTCCGCCGCCACCGCCGTGTACACGCTGGAGGACGGTGTGGCGCTGGTGAAGTCCGAGGCACGGGCAGCCGACCCGAAGTTGCTCGCCGAGACCGCACGGCTGCCGGTGACGGCCGGCCGGCTCGCCGACCTCGACGACGGGTCGATCGTCGTGACCGAGGAATGGGCCCGGCACCGGGTGGGGCAGCGGGTGCGGGTGTGGCTCGGGGACGGTACGGCGAAGACCCTCCGGATCGCCGCCGTCCTGGCGACCGGCACGGGAGACAACGGCGCGTACGTCACCCCGGCCAACGCGGGCGGCCCGGCCGACACGGGCGGCACCGGCGTCGACCGGGTGGACGTGCGGGTGCGGGCCGGGGCCGACGCGGCGACGGTCGCGGCGGGACTGCGGGCCGTGGACGGGGTGCGGGTGATGAGCAAGGCCCAGTGGGTGCGGGCGAGTTACCCGGAGACGAACCGGACGACCCGGCTCGGCATGCTGCTGGTCCTGGGCATTGCGCTCCTCTACACGGGCATCTCGCTCGCCAACACCCTGGTCATGGCGGCCGCCGAACGCGGACGCGACCTGACGGCCCTGCGGCTGGCCGGCGCGACGGGCGGACAGGTGCTGCGGCTGGTCGCCACGGAGGCGCTGACCGTCGTCGCGGTGGGCGGTCTGCTGGGCCTGCTGGTGACGGCCGCCAACCTGGCCGGCCTGACCGGCGCCCTCCACCTGCTCTCGGCCCCGGCCCCCCTCACCCTGCCCTGGCCGGCACTCGGCTGGACGACGGCGGCGTGCGCCCTGCTCGCCCTGACCGCCACCCTGGCATCGACGGCGACAGTGGCCCTACGACCACCTGCCAGAACCTGACCCCCGGACACGAACACGACAGAGCCCCCGTCAGTCTCCCGACGGGGGCTCTGTGCTGCGTGGACCTGAGGGGATTCGAACCCCTGGCCCCCTCGATGCGAACTACGGGCGGGGAGGTCGTTGGGGTCTCCCCACCTGGTCAACGGGAAGCTACCGGCTCGGGACGGTCGCCTGCGGTCGCCACGGTTGCTGTACTTCGCTGCTGTACTGCAACGCCTCCGGAGTCCGTCGTCTAGCCGCCGTCTGACGATCCATGGCGGGGAGCACTCCAGAGGCCCAGACGTTGGAGACGGCGCTGCCTGTAGCGCTCTCCCAAGGCCGTCAACCCGAAGACAGTCCCTATAGCTGCGCCGAAGCCTCCCGCGATCAACACCTCACCCGACGATCCATGATCCCCGAGTGTGGCCGCCGCGCCGAGGATCGCGATCGGTACCCCGGTGCATACACCGATGCCGATTGGATGGCGAGCGGAGAAGCGCTGGGATCGAGTCGGCGGCTGCTGTCCGCCGAGCATCCGATCTATGGACCAGAAGGCGCGCTTGAGCTTGTCTTGGAGGGCGGGCACGGTGCGGAGTCTAGGGTCGGCTCAAAGACTCAGCCAAGCATCTGAGCAGCGGGGCCTAAGTCTCTGGGGTTGCAGTACTGCGCTGCCGTGCAGCTCGCTTCGCTGCCGTGTTCCGGGCGTGAGCTTCGCGTCGTAGCCGGCGTTCGTAGTCGGCGATCTGGCGGGCCACGGGGACGCAGGTAGCAGTGCGGATCAACCGCTCGTTTTCACGATCCACCAAGAAAGGACCGTTGCCTCCCAACCGAGGGCGCTGTCCGCTGCGGCCATCACGGGGCACTCCCCAGTAGAAGATCCACCCGAACGGCAAGGCCTCTACGCGCAAGATCTGAAGGTCGTACTCGATGCAGCCGCGCATGCCTTCGATCTCGGCAAGCACCAGTCGGCGCGCGTCCTCTTCAGTCAGCATCGCCCGATGATGACATGCTCCCTCCACAGGCCGGGACGTCTCGCACGCGTCGCGTACCACCGCTTTAGGAGTTCGATCGAGCGGCTCTCATGGGGACCTCGCAGTCCTACCGACATGGCGTGTGTGATCGCTCAAGGCCGCCTGTGTCCACGGTCGTTGATGTCAGCTGGTGATGTCAGGTTGGATGGTCCGATGAAGCGCATTGAGGCCGAGCTGTTCACAGATGGCGGCAACGACGCAGTGGTTCGCATGCCCGGCAGGCGGTTCCCCGGGGTCCTGGTGCAGGGCGACTCCCTTCACATTCTCCGCAGCGCCGTGGCCGAGGTGGTGGAGGCGTGCGAGCGAGGCGACCTGGAGGAAGCTCAGGACTGCGCCGGCCTTCTTCTGGCGGACCTGGATGCTCTGTTGATGCGGTACGAGGCTGCTTTGGGCGAGCACGAGATTCCGCGGCCGTACTGAGCTGTCGGGCCATCAGCTTGGGAAGCGACGGCGCTTGCGCGGCTGCATGGCTGCTGACCTGTGTGGATTGCGCGCGTCGGCGTCGGCGGGTGGGCCTGTTCGCACCGCTGTTGACCGTGGTTGCCCGCTCTTACGGGCACGCTGGGGCACGGCTTCGAAGAACGGCGGCCAGAAAGTGTGCGCGACTGGGCTCTGCGCTTGCTCGGCTGGTTCGGATGCCCGGCTCGGGAAGCCTTTGCGGGTGCACAGCCCTTCTGGCGAAGTGCGCCCGTGTTATCGGGATCGACTGTCGCGCTTCCTCCGGACAGTCGGCGCTCGAGCCTGGTCCGCGGCAACTGCTTCACCGTGACCCAGATCTTCACCTCCGTTCTCGCCGGACCGTGCCTGAAACCACCCGCGCACGCGCGCCGCAGTACCCAAGCATGGGCGTCCCGGGTCGGTGTCGGCCCGGCTCGCCCGGCTGCCGCCGATCCTGCACCGCGCACGGGCTTGCCGGATCGGCAAGAGAAATGGCGGTCTCGGCGGGCGTGGCGCACGGTGCGCCCATGACTGCACAGATTGCTTCTGAGGAACTGGACGTCCTGGTGGTGGGGGGAGGTGCCGCCGGGCTGTCGGGGGCGCTGACTCTGGCGCGTGCCCGTCGCTCCGTACTGGTCGTCGATTCAGGTGAACCGCGCAACGCGCCTGCCGCGGCGGCGCACGGTCTGCTGACCCGGGATGGCACTCCGCCGCTTGAGCTGTTGCGCCTCGGCCGGGAGGAGGTTGCACGCTACGGGGGGCAGTTCGTGTCCGACCGGGCGGTGTCCGCCCGGCGCGTGGAGGGCGGCTTCGTCGTGGAGGCCGGGAGCGGTCGCAGCTTCCAGGCGCGGCGTCTGCTGGTGACGACGGGCCTGGTGGATGAGCTGCCGGAGATACCTGGTCTGCGGGAGCGGTGGGGGCGCGATGTGCTGCACTGCCCGTACTGCCATGGCTGGGAGGTGCGGGACAGGCCGATCGGGGTGCTCGGTGGCAGCCCGATGTCCGTGCACCAGGCGCTGCTGTTTCGGCAGTGGTCGCCGGAGGTGACGTTGTTCCTGCACACCGGCGAGGACTTGGCCGAGGAGCAGTGGGAGCGTCTGGCGGCGCGTGGGATCACGGTGATCGACGGTGAGGTGACCGGTCTGGTCGTGGACGACGAGGACCGTCTGGCCGGGGTCCGGCTGGCCTCGGGCCGGCAGGTGCCGGTGGAGTCGATGGCGGTCGCGACGCGGTTGGTGGCGCGCAGCGAGCTGCTGTCCAGCCTCGGTCTGGGCTCGGTGGAGCACCCCATGGGGGTGGGAATGCACGTGCCGTCGGACGCGAGTGGGCTGACCGAGGTGGCCGGGGTGTGGGTGGCGGGCAACGTCACCGATTTGATGGCCACTGTCCCGGTCGCGCAGGCGGCCGGGCAGCAGGCCGCTGCGGCGATCAACATGGATCTGGTGAACGCGGACACCGACGCTGCGGTGGCCCGCCGCAGGGCAGCTGCCTCCGGGGGCGTGTTCGGTCCGGTCGGTGAGGCCGAGGTCTGCGCGCGGGTCCTGGGCGAGAGCCGTCACGGTCTCGACTCGCTGCTGCGGTCCGAGGACCCCGCACGGCCGTAGCGGTGGACCATCCGGTCCTGGGTCCTGGCGCGGGCTGCTGGGATCAGCTGGGGCGGGCGCGCAAATGGGCGCGCTCGCCCTGCTGTCCGAAGATGACGAGGAGTTCCACCGGCTGGTCGTCCTCGGGACCGAGCCAGTGCGGGAGGTGGGTGTCGAACTCCGCCACCTCGCCGGGGGCCAGGACGAGGGAGCGGTCGCCGAGGAGGAGGCGCAGGCGGCCGTTGAGGACGTAGACCCACTCATAGCCCTCGTGGGTCTTCAGGTCGGGCTCGCCGACGCTGGGGCGGACGACGAGTTTATGGGCGTGCAGGCCTCCGGCGCGGCGGGTGAGCGGCACGTATGTCACGCCGCCGCGGGTCACGGGGCGCAGGTGCACGCGGGGGTCGCCGGTTTGCGGAGCGCCGACGAGTTCGTCCAGGGGCACGCCGTAGGCGTGGGCGAGCGGGAGCAGCAGCTCCAGGTTGGGTTTGCGTCCACCGCTTTCCAGCCGGGAGAGCGTGCTCTCCGAGATGCCGGTGGTCTCGGCCAGGGCGGCCAGGGTGATGCCGCGCTTGCGGCGCAGTTCGCGCAGGCGGGGGCCCACAGCCGCGAGCACGTCGTTCAGCTCGTCCATCCCCCCATCTTGCTGAACCAGCATGATTCCTTGCAAACGGGGCGGGTGGGGTCGCACTCTCCTGGCCTCACCCGGTCGCACGAATCGACCGCACCACGGCATCGGTGCGGCGCAGCACCACCCCACAAGGAGAGACCTTCCATGCCAGACCTGTTCGAGCCGATGACCGTCGGCAAGTGGACGCTGAACAACCGCATCGTCATGGCACCCATGACACGCAACCGGGCCACCGCCGACGGCGTACCGACGGACATCATGGCGACGTACTACGCACAGCGGGCCACCGCGGGCCTGATCATCACCGAGGGCGTTCAGCCCAGCGCGGCAGGCCAGGGCTACCTGAACTCCCCCGGCCTGCACACCTTCCAGCAGATCGAAGGATGGTCCAGGGTCGCCGACGCCGTACACAGCCGAGGCGGCCACATCGTCGCCCAGCTTATGCACGCCGGGCGCATCGGACACCCGGACAACAAGCACGGAGCGGAAACCGTAGCCCCCAGCGCCCTCGCCTTCCCCGGCGACATTTTCACCCCCAACGGACCTCAGCCCCACCCCACGCCCCGCGCTTTGCGAACCGATGAAATCCCATCCGTCGTACAGGAGTTCGCACTGGCGGCCCGGGCGGCCGTCGACGCGGGCCTCGACGGCGTCGAACTGCACGCCGCCAACGGCTACCTGCCCCACCAGTTCCTCGCCCCCACCACCAACCAGCGCACCGACGCCTACGGCGGCACCGCCCGGGCTCGCGCCCGATTCGTCATCGAGGTCGTCAAGGCCCTCGCCGAGACGATCGGCAGCGAACGAGTCGGCATCCGGATCTCTCCCGGGATCAACCTCCACGGAGCCCTGGAGAACGACCCGGCCGAGACCGCCGCCACCTACCAGGCGCTGATCGACGCCCTCGCACCGATGGGACTGGCCTATCTGCACACCATCGGAGACCCGACCAGTCCGCTCCTGAAGGACCTCACCGCCCGCTTCGGCGGCCCGCGCATCGTCAGCAACGGCTGGGACCCGGTCACGGACGCCACAATCGCCCGCGGCCTCGTCGAAACCGGTCAGGCCGACCTCGTCACCGTCGGCAGAGCCTTCATCGCCAACCCCGACCTGGTACGGCGCTGGCAGGACAACGCCCCCCTCAACCAGCCCGACGCCACCACGTTCTACGGCGGGGACCACCGCGGCTACACCGACTACCCCGCCCTCGAAGGCTGAAGCCCCACAGGCTTCGGCGCGACGCCCGAGAGAGCGGGATCGCACCGCTGTTGACCGTGGTTGACCGGTCTTACGGGCACGCTATGGGCACGCCGCCCGATCGGAGTCGCCGGGAGGCCCCTCTCCGTGGCTGACGAGTTGCCGAGCCCTGGAAGCGAGCTCTGGAGGAACGGCGCCATTGCAGGAGCACAGGGAAGAGGGTTCAGCGGCGGCCGAACGAGGGCGGTTGGCGGTGGGCGCACCTGAGCCGCCGGCCCTCTGCCGTCGGACTCGCCGGCCGCACCCTGCGTCGAACGCCGGCTTGATCCCCGGGTGGGTCACCTCGGCAGAACGACTGACACTGCCGCGGCAACGATCGTGAGGGCGGTCAGCGCGACCATCACCGTCCTTGCAGCGGGCGACCGTTTCCCCTCCATCACGCCGTCTCTGTGTGAGGGAGCCCGAAGTAGTCCCGGTGCTCCTCGGGGACGAGGTCCAGGTATGCGTCGGGGTTCTGGGCGATGACCTTGCGCATGTAGGGGCAGAACGGCAGGACGGCCAATCCGCGGCGGCGGACATCATCGAGTGCGTCGGTGACCAGTTGCCGGGCCATGCCTCGGCCGGCGAACTCCGGGAGGGTCTCGGTGTGGGTGAACGCGACCCTGCCTTCAGTGAGTTTGTAGGCCGAGAACCCTGCCAGGCGGCCGTCGTCGTGGATTTCGTAGCGGTTCTCGGCGGGGTTGTCGCGGGTGCTGGTGGTCATGCCGTGTTCTCCTGCGTGGTTTTCGCCCGGGATGTGCGTGGTGCTGCAGTCGCTTGAGGCGGGATGGGGTGACGGCTGACGATCGACAGCCGGTTGAAGGCGTTCATGGTGATGGCGCCCCAGGCCACGGCGGAGATCTGCTCCGGCGTCAGATGCCTGGCTGCTTCGGCGTAGTCCTGGTCCTGGATGCGGGCGTCCGGGAGTGTCGTGACAGATTCGGCGAGGGCGAGTGCGGCCCGCTCCTGGTCGGTGAACAGGTCGGTGTGGCGCCAGGCGGACAGGACGGCGATGCGCTGGGTGGTCTCGCCTTGGCGCAGGGCGGTACGCACGTGCACGTCCAGGCAGTAGGCGCAGCCGGTGAGCTGGGAGACCCGGATGTTGACCAGCTCGACCAGAGTCCGGTCGAGCCCGGCCGCGCGAGCGGTCTCACGTACTGCCTGCGCGGTCTCGCCCAGAGCCCGGTACGCCTGCGGACTCTGCTTGTCGATCCATACCCGGGTGCTGGTGCTGGTACTGGGCGTGCTCATCGGTCCCCCGGAGCCTGCTGCCAGTAGGGCGCCTTGGCCGGGATGAGGGGAAGGGAGGATTCCACACGTCCGAAGCGGTCGTCCTGGCGGGCCCAGGAGGCGTAGGCGGCGTCGATCTCCTCGCGGCTGCGGCCGACGAAGTTCCACCACATGATGACGGGTTCGGGGAAGGGCTCGCCGCCCAGGAGCATGACCCGGGTGGGTTTCCGGACATCCAGGAGGAGTTCGTCTCGTCCTTCGCCGAGGTAGCCGAGGCGCCCTGGATGCAGGGGCCGGCTGTTGACGGCCACGGCGCCCTGAAGGACGACGAGCGCATACTCCCAGTCGGGGCGCAGCGGCACCGTGGCCGGTGCGTGCAGGTTCAGCTCGATGCCGACGAGTGGGGTGTCGTGGCGGGCCGGGCTGCTCAGGCTGCCGAAGTCGCCGACCAGGACGGTCGCGGCGCCGGCGCCGCCGTCGACGTCGGTCTGCGGCAGCTCCGCATGGTGCTCGAAGGCTGCTGCGCCGTGCCGGGTGCTCTCCGGAAGGGCGATCCACATCTGGATGCCTTCCAGGGTGCCGCGGTAGTGGCCGGTCGCCTCCTCCGCGTGGGAGACGGCGTGACCGGAGGTCATCAGGTTGAGCTGACCGGGCTTGATGACCTGTTCGGAGCCGAGGCTGTCGCGGTGCAGGACCTGGCCGTCGGTCAGCCAGGTGACGGTCTGCAGGCCGATGTGGGGGTGCGGGCCGACGTCCAGGCCGCTGTTCTCGGTGACGTCGGCCGGTCCCATGTGGTCGGCGAAGCACCAGGCGCCCACCGTTCGGCGGCCCCGGCGTGGCAGGGCCCGGCGCACGCGCACCGCGCCGACCGTCGCCTCATGGCTGTCGCTCACCTCCAGGCAGGGCGGGGCGGGGCGGCCGGTGTCGGCCTGATCGGCAGACGCGTCGGCCGTGGTGACCGGTCCGCTCATCACGAGACCTCTTTCTTCGTGCCTTTCCCGGCACGTCAGGATTGGGCCGGCTGTGGCTGCGTGGCACCTTGGGGGGGATCCCACTCGCGTGCGCCGGTGCAGACACGTGGGCGGAGGCAGTGGTGAGCACGGCGCCCGGTGCCCGCTCAGGCGTGAACCCGGGAATGTGGTCCCTTGGGGACGTCTGGCGGTTCGCTGGCCGGCAGCCGGATGCCGCCGGCGGGCTTCGGCGGATGTGGGCGGGACGGGACGAGCCAGGGCCGTTGGCTGCCGCCGTGGCCCTCCCTGCACCGGGTTGCCGGGCGGGGCGCTTGTGCTTGCCGTGACGGCCGTCGGCCGCACTCCCCTGTGCGGCCGGCGGACCGGATCTCGGGGCACTTCCGGAGAAGCGGCCGGCTCAGGCGGCGGCGAGGCCGACCTTGAGGCCAGAAGCGATCTTTACGACGCGCTCGGCCTGGACGCGGGCGGCGTTGAGGGTGGTGTCGTCGACCGGGTTGTTGCCCTGGGCGTCGACGTGAGAGGTGCCGTACGGGTTGCCGTCGGCGAACTTGGCGGGGTCGGTGTAGCCGGGGGCCACGACGATGCCGCCGAAGTGGTGGACGGAGTTGTACAGCGCGAGGAGGGTGGATTCCTGCCCGCCGTGGGCGGTGGCGGTGGAGGTGAAGCCGCTGTACACCTTGTCGGCCAGCTTGCCCTGGGCCCACAGGCCGCCGAGGGTGTCGATGAACTGCTTGAGCTGCGAGGCGACGTTGCCGAAGCGGGTGGGGGACCCGAAGATCACCGCGTCGGCCCACTCCATGTCGTCGGGGGTCACAACGGAGATGTCGGCGGTGGCGGCGGCGTTGGCGGCCCAGGCGGCGTTGGAGTCGATCGCGGCCTGCGGGGCCAGCTCGGCGGCCTTGCGCAGGCGGACCTCGGCGCCGGCCTTCTCCGCGGCCTCGGCGATCTCCTTTGCGATCGTGGCGACCGTGCCGGTGGCGGAGTAGTAGATGACGGCGAGCTTGACGGGGGTACTCACAGCTGCGGTCTCCGTTCGATTGGTGCCTTGTGTGCGGTTTCGGTTGAAGATGCCCATGACGGCTTTCGTTCCAGTACGGACACGGCCGAGGTCTTGGATGAGGCGACACGCGAGATGGTCGAGGTCGAGGTGGCGGTGCTCCGTACCGATCGGCACGGCTTGGCACGTCCGTTTGAGGAAAGCGGCGATCATCCGCGCCCTTTGCCGAATCCAGAAGCAGCCCTGAATTGCAGCCGAATCTAGAAGGATCCGTTCCGCACGTGTTGACGGAGAGCGCACCTTTTCTTGTCCCCCACCGACTGGCTGACGAGATCAGCCCATCCGGTCCCGGCTCGGCGTACGACTCCCATCACAGTCCGGGTTTCGGCCTCGCCCCTGGTGTCGCCCGGCACGCGTCGCCCGTTCGTCCCTTTCGGCTCGGCGAGGCGGATCCTGATCCGCCTCGCCGCGTCGACACCCCGCCAGGTCAGCGGGAACGGCGTTGCCGGGTCTGTGGGTTGTCAGGCCATGGCGATGGCCGCGTGCATTTCCCACATCAGCACCTCGGCGCCGTCGGAGGCCGTCGTCCCGGTGACAGAGCCCCTCGGCTGCACACCGACGACCCTGCGGCTGCACACGTCACTCCGCCGTGTCGGCATGACGCGGGCTCTTGAGCGGGAACCGGGCGCCGGCCCCTCTTCGACCCCACTACGCAGCAGGTTGCGGTGCCGCCGAGCGAAGCACGTCTCGCGAGCGTGCGAGTAGCGCAGTGACGTGCGCTGGCGATCAGCAATTTCTAACAGGGCGGTCAGCCCCCGCTGGTCCTCATCGGGTGAGCTCGTTCCCCCCGCGCCGGTTTGGCGAGGAGCCGTTGCGGCAGCAGCGACCATGAGGTTACTTCGCGGTTCGGGTGTGGCTGTGGTGAACGTCCCGCCCTGCACGGCGGGGCGCACTTGTGTAAAATCTTCACCAAGGCCGGAACTGCCCCGCGCACGGTGGTTTCTCTCGCGTGACAGCCGGAAGCTGCGGGTCAATTCCGGTATCGGCAATGGCGATTCCTTTGGTGCAGAAGCCGGAAAGAGAACACCGTTCTCGGCGCTGGCAGGGAAAGGGTCATCCGACGTATGCCCGGCCTTTGGGTGACAGGGAACTCGCCGACAAAGTAGCTTTCCGTTCCCGGGGGGTGGCGATCGGCGAACCGCCGCACGTGGTGACCGGTCGCTCCGCACTGTCGCCGCGCCGCGGCATGTCCGACGGAGTCGCCATGACCGTCCACATATCCACGGAGTCAGTACCGGTCCGCGACCGTGCCGCCTTCTTCGCCGACGCGCTGGCGCAGGCATACCTCCGCAATGCCATCACCATTCCGGAAGGGCCGAGGCCGTTCTCGGCATCCCTCACCAGCGACCGGCTCGGCCCGCTCCAGGTGTCCAATCTGCTCGCCGAGCCGTACCAGGTCAGCCGCACCCGGAGAATGATCTCGCACGATCCTGACGAATACGTCTTCATCGGCCTGCAACGCAGGGGAGCGTCCGCGTTCTTGCAGGACGGCCGGGACGCCATCTCCCTGCGGCCGGGCGATTTCACCCTTTTCGCCACCAGCATTCCTGTTACGGCGCAGTACGGCGAATCTCTGGAGATCGCGACGTTCGTGCTGCCGAGGCGCGCCCTGGCGGTGCCGGATTCCGATCTGTACCGCATCACGGGATCGGTCGTCCGGGGGGACGAGGGACTGGGCAGGCTGATGTCGTCCTTCCTGTCACGGATTGTCGACACCGCGGACTCGTACACTCCCGAAGCCGGCGAGGAGGTCGCACGCAACGCGACCGCCCTCTTCGCCACCCTCACGGCCGAACGGCTCGGGCACGACAGGTTCGACGTCGACGCAGCCCAGCGCGTGCTGCATCTGCGGGTCCGGTCCTTCATCAACCGGCACCTGGCCGATCCCGGTCTGTCGGCCGAGTCGATCGCCCGGGCACACCACGTCTCCACGCGGCATGTGCAGAGGCTCTTCCAGAGGCAGGGCACCACAGTGGGCCGGTGGATACTGCGCCGCAGGCTTGAGGAATGCCACCGCGAGCTGGGGCGAAGTGGCCCTCGTGTGCCTGCGGTGGGTGAGGTGGCACGGCGCTGGGGGTTCACCAGTGCGGCCCACTTCAGCCACGCTTTCCGGGCGGCCTACGGGGTGTCGCCCCGTGAGTGGCGCGCGATCAGCCACTCCGGCGATTTCCCGGGACGGCGGCAGGAGGCGCCGCCACCTGGCCGGGCACAGTCAGAGCCAGGCGTTCCACGCCCCTCCAGGGGAGGACAGCAAGCCTGAGGTCGACGAGGAGTCGGTGACCGTGCAGGGTGGGCCCACCGGATCGGTCACGGCCCGTATCGTCCGCCCAGCCGGCGCGACGGTCACCCTGCCGGTGGTCATCTGCCTCCACGGCGCCGGCCGGCTGTTCGGCACCGCTGCTTCGAGCCCGCGGCCCCTCCGGAAAGCCGATGGCGTGGAGGCGATTCGCTTGCATCACGACGTCGGCGAAGAGGCCCGGGCCCCCGTGGACACATGGACGGCCATGGTGACTCCACAGGGGCTTGCTGTGGCGCGATTGGTGCGCATCGCTCTGCGTTTCCGGGCCGCCGATGGCCTCGGCGAACGCTGAATGGGTTCTTTGCTTTGCGTCATCTTTACGCAGCCGACCGAGTGTGCGTCGCTCGTTCCGGGTCGGTCGGCCCGGCTCCTGCGCCCAGTGATGACGTGCGGAGGGTGTCACCCTTCCCGGCCGGGAATCCCTGGCTCACATGGTGGAACACCCCTTTTTTCGGGCTGCGATATCACGTATCACGCTTCTTAGGGCAAGGAAGGGGCGGCGTGAGTCATAAGACCTGAGGTGTCCCGCACGGGAGGACGGAATCAGATGTCCATGATCAACATTTTTGCCGAGGGCGCCTCCCGCCACGTCGGGTACGTGGAGATTTTCACGGTGGACGGCACCGCCGACCGGCGGATGGACGGCGCGGGTGACATCCAGCGCGGCGAGTCAGGGTTCGTGGTCGCCCTGCAGCACCGGGGGGCGGGGGCGATCACCCAAGGCAACCGGGAGGTCGCCCTGACGGCGGGAGACTTCGTGATCTTCGAGGCGGCCCGTCCGTTCGACGTGCGCTCCGAAGGGCGGCTCGTGTGCTTCGTCGTGCCACGTCATGCCCTGGGACTGAGCGACCCCGACCTGCGGCGCCTGACGGGTGCGACCGTCCGCGGCGACCAGGGGCTGGGCGCGCTGGTGTCGTCCTTCCTTTCCGAACTCGCCGCTGGAGGAGCGGACTGGGAGCCCGAGGTCGGCGAGCGGCTCGCGGGCAAGGCCATGGACCTCCTTGCCGGCCTGGTCGCCGAGCAGCTTCCGCACCATCAGGGCGGCGACACCGAAGGCGCCCGCCCTGCGCTGCTCGGACGGATCAAGTCCTTCATCCTGGAGAATATCGCCGACCCGGACCTGACACCGGAATCGATCGCCCGCGCCCACCACCTCTCTGTGCGCTATCTGCACAAGCTCTTCCAGGACGAGGAACTGACCGTCGGTCGGCTCATCCAACGGTGCCGTCTGGAGAAGTGCCGTGACGAACTCGGCCGCGGCGGGCCATCCGGTCCCGGCGTGTCAGCGATCGCACAGCGCTGGGGCTTCTCCCATCCCGCCCAGTTCACCCGGGCTTTCCGGGCGGCTTACGGCATGTCCCCCAGCTCATGGCGGGCGGCGGCCCACGACGCCGATGCGACGGGCTGATTCCGCGCCGCAAACCGGTTGCCGTGAGCCCGTAGCACGATCTTGCGCTGCGTACACAGCGGCTGACCGGGCGGCCTGGCTGTCCCGGGAGGAGCACCACGCCTCCGGGACGGCCGCCTGCTGCCGGAGCGGCCTGGCCGACGGCGTGCCCTGCCGGTGCGCCGAGGCCCCTGCGGGGTGACCCGTCGGCACACCATGCCACCCCGGCTGCTACCGGAGGATCAGGGCCGTGTCGTCGATGGCCCCGTGACCGTCACCTCCGCCGGGCGGAGGAACTGGCTGCCTACGCGGTGGCCCGGGCGCACGACCTCCGTGCAGACGGGGCGGTCGGCCCGGTCGGAGGGGAGGCAAGCGACGGCCTTGTGGATACGGGGGTCGAAGGGATCGCCCGCCGCGCCGAAGGTCGTCCAGGCCCAGTCCGGCCAGCTCCGTCTCCAGGGCCTCGGCGACGTGGCGGAAGCCGTCGGTCAGCTCGCCGTGCTTGGCGGCCTCGGCGACCGCGTCGAGGACGGGAAGGAGGCGGCTGAGGACGTTCGCCACGGCGATCTCGCGGATCGCCAGCCGGTCGCGGTGGGCGCGTGAGCGGTAGTTGTCGTACTCCGCCTTCAGCCGCTGGAGATCGGCGGTCCGCTCCGCCAGGGTCACGGCCGGCGCCGCCGCGCCGGGCGGTGGTGCTGCGGCGGGGGCCGTTCCCGTGGGCCGTCCGGGGCTGCGGCGCCTCCGGCTGCGGGCGGTGCCGTGAACGTCAGGGGCGGAGCCTTGCGGGGTGGATCCGGGTGGTGATCGCCGACCGCCCTGTCGCTTGGCCGCCACCTCCCCCTTCCGGGGCCGCGCGCATCCGGCGTCAGCCAGTCGGCGTCGGATAAAAATCTGTGCGCTCTCCGTCAACACATGCGGAAGGGTCCCTTCTAGATTTGGCTCCGTTCCGGGGAGATACCCGACATCCCCCACAAACAGGGGCCGCTCGAATGCAGAGGAGGACACTCGATGAGCCAGAATTCGACCGGCCCGCGCGATCAGTCGGTGGGCCATGGGTCAGAGGATCGGCGCAAGCTCCTTCTGGATTCGGGACGAGAGACGGACACACCACCGGTACCGGTGGTGATCAGCTCCGAACCGGTGCTGTGGAGACTCGTCGTCCCGGACGAGTACCGCGACAGTGGAGGCGACGGCGTCCCGTTGGTCATGCTCCACGGCTGGGGGGCAGACACAGGAGATGTTCCGGCACCAGCTCAGCGGCCTGTCCCCGTCCCGCCGGGTCGTCATACTGGATCCGCGCGGCCACGGACTGTCCGGCAAACCGCACCACGGATACCGCATCGCCCGCCTGGCGCGCGATGTGGTCGAACTCGTCGACCAGCTCCACCTTGACCGGTTCGACGCTGGACCAGCTTATGGACGTCTCGGAGTGGTGGAGCTTCATGGACCAGTACGGCACCGGCCGGATCCGACGGTTCGTCGCCGTCGACCAGCCCGCGGCCGTTGCGGCCGTTCCCTGGATGACGGTCGAGGAGCAACCGGACTCCGGCGCCATCTTCGACGTGGCGGGACTCATGGAACTCGGTGCGGCGCTCGCCGGCCCGGACGGTGAGAAGACGCGCCAAAGAGTGCGCGGCATGTTCTCCGGCGACCCGGACCCCAAAATGCCGGCCTTCCCGCCGAGCAGATCACATCGACGCCGCCCTGTGCCGACGTTCCTCTGCTGTTCGACCACTGTGCACAGGACTGGCGCGATGTCCTTCCCGGAATCGATGTGCCGACAAGCCACGTGAATCCCGATTCGCAGCGCTTCATCGCCGAGCAGATTCCGGATGCACGACTTCACGTCTTCCCGACCGAGGTGGCAAGCTCGCATTTTCCTTTCCTCGAAAACCACGTCGCCTTCAATTCCGTGGTGGAGAAGTTCCTGGCGCAGGAAGCTGAATTTCAGGCTTCGGCCGCTGGATGAACATTCGGTTGGAGTTCTTATGGTCCAGTCATTGATGACACGTGTCCCCAAAGCGGGGGGTGGCCAAGCGCCCGATCCTCTTTTTCCTTCTGATCCCGGATTTATTCGGGTTCTTTCCGGAATGCCCGACGACGGTGCTGGTGAATTCCTGTACGTGGGAATGAATGTCCGTGGGTCGGTCGCGACCACCTGGGCCGGGAACAAGGTTTTCCTGGAGCCGAGTGACGTTGTTTTCTGTGATCCGGCTCGGCGTCATTTCCTGCAGCTCGGCGAGGACTGCCAGATGACGTTCTTCCGTATACCCCGCTGCTACTTGGGCGTTTCGGAGTCGGACCTGGACCGTGTCCTGGGTGTGCCGGTGCGGCACGGCGAGGGCATGGGCGCGCTGGTGTCGGACTTCCTGTCCGCGCTCGCCGCCGAGGCGGAGTTCCACCGGTCGCCGATCGGTGACCGGCTCGCCCGCAGCGCCGTGGATCTCCTCGCCGTCCTCGTCATGGAACTCCTCCAGACGGAGGCGGGAGGGGAGACGTCCGGCGCGTCGAAGGCCGGCAGCGAGATGCTGTCCCGGATACGGATCTTCGTCGAAGAGCATCTGATGGAGCCGGACCTGTCACCGGAATCGATCGCACGCGCGCACCACATCTCCGTCCGCTACCTGCACAAGCTCTTCCAGAACGACGGCACCTCAGTGAGCCAGTGGGTGCGGCAGCGGAGGCTCGACTCCTGCAGACGTGAGCTGGGTCGGACGTCGAACCGAGGGACAACCGTGGCCGCTGTGGCGCACCGCTGGGGCTTCAACAGCGCATCGCACTTCAGCCGTACCTTCCGGGACGCCTACGGCATGTCCCCCAGCGAGTGGCAGGCAGTGGCAGCGTCGGGCGTCGACTCGACGCTCACCAACGAACGGGCTGACGGCTGATCTTCGGCAACTGCCCCCGCACCAACCGAGAAGGATCCCAATGACCCAGCCTTCCGCCGCTCCGACCGTCGAGCGGAGAGACAACAGGCACCGTTACGAAATCCTCGTCGACGGAAAGCGCGTCGGCCTGACCGCCTACCGCGACCGTGGTGAGCAGCGGGTCTTCTACCACACGGAAGTCGACGACGCCTTAGCCGGACAGGGGCTGGCCGCGCAGCTGGTCCATGAGGCACTCACCGACGTGCGCAGGTCGGGTAAGCGCGTCGTACCGGTCTGTCCCTATGTGGCCAAGTACCTGGCCAGGCATGGGGAGTTCAGTGACATCACCGACCCGGTGACCCCAGAGGTCCTCCAGTGGCTGGACACGGAGTTGGGCTGACAGCCGAGTTGATCCACTCACATCCTTCTAGGAGATCCCATGCCTGTCGTTCTCTCGACCGCACCGCTGCCTCCGTCCCAGCGGGCGGAATGTTGGCACGAGATGGTTTCGAACACGTTCATACCGCTCGAGGTGAAGCTGCTCGAGCGTGAGCCTTCGGCGGGAACGATATCCAGCGAGCAGCTCGGATCCCTGCAGATGTCTGTGGTGCGGGCAGGCCCACAGGTGGTCACCCGCACTCCACGCCTGATCGCCGAGGACGGCGAGGAGTGGATCACTGTCGCGCTTCAGCACCGAGGGACCGCCGCGCTCGAACAGGACGGCAGGCAGGTCCTCATGCGGCCTGGCGAGTTCGCGATGTCCGACTCCGGCCGACCCTTCCGGAAGGAACTGGCGGAGGGGTTCAGTTTCACAGCGTTTCACCTGGCCCGTAAGGATCTCCGAGTGCCTGAGCAGGACCTGCGGGCGCTGACCGCCACCGTCTTCTCGAGCAGCGGAGGCAGCAGCGGATTGGTGGCAACGTACCTGACGCGCCTGGCACAAGGCACGGAGGCCCTCGATGTGTCTGTCCGACGCAGGCTCGGCATCATCGCAACGGACCTCCTGGCGCTGCTCGTCCAAGAGCGGTCCGGAAAGCTGAACCCGCAGGCGCCGGAATCGGCAAACGCCATACTGACGCTGATCAAGGAGAACATCGTTCGGAATCTGTCCGATCCCGGAATGTCACCCGAGGTGATCGCGGCAGCGCACCACATCTCGGTCCGGTATCTCCACAAGCTCTTCGAGTACGAAGAGACCACGGTGAGCCGCTGGATCCTGCAGCATCGGCTGGAGAGGTGCAGGCGGGATCTGTCGCAGGCCACGGGCCCGCTCCGCACGGTGGCGGCGGTCGGCCGGCGCTGGGGCCTCGTGAGCCCGAGCCACTTCAGCCGCGTCTTCCGCGCCGCGTACGGAATGTCTCCCCGCGAATGGCAGACGGCCGAGTGGATGCATCAAAGCGGCCTGGGACAGCAGCGAGGGAAGCTCGTGCCGTCGTCGACGGGCTCGTTCCGGCGGGGCGAGGGCGCCGAGGCAGCCTGAGGGCTATATCCCCGGCGAAGGAGCCCAGGACCACCCTGACCTCGGCCCCGGCGATCCGTACGGGGCCGGGTACGTAGGGCTGGAAGTCGCGTTCCGCGTACCTGTGCTGTTCGGGCAGCGCCACCCACAGCTGGACGCCGTGCAGGACCGTGGTTCGCGCGGTCGAGACCTCCGAGTGGCTGATGCCGTACCCGCCCGTCATGAGGTTCAGCTCGCCCGGTCGTACCAGCGCGTGGCTTCCGAGACTGTCCCGGTGCTCGATCTCGCAGCTGAACAGCCAGCTCACCGTCTGTAGTCCGGTGTGCGGATGCGGGGCGACGTCCATGCCACCCGTGACGGCGACGTCGTCGGGGCAGATGGGGGTCCCCCCGCGCGAGCGAAGCCGAGCGTGGGGGAGGCCGGCGAAGCACCAGGCTCCGATCAGGGGCCACCGGGCCACGGCAGCCGTGCCTGGCCGTGCCTGGCGAGGAGCGCAGGCACCAGGTAGTACGAGGCACGGATGTGCGCGGCTTGGGCCAGCGCGGGAGACGCGCCCAGGTTCTCGGTGGGCAGGATGACGGCAGTGGTGGGCTCATCGGCGGGCTGCGCGCTGCCAGCCGGCCTGCCGCAGCAGCGCGAGCATGATCTGGACGTCGGTGTTGGCCGGGATGTTGGCCAGCACCGACGCCGAGCCCGGCCGCCGACTCCGCGTCGCCTGCGGCAACCGCCGTGCTTCCCGCTGCCCCTCCTGCGCCTGGACCTACGCGGGCGACACGTACCACCTCATCCGCGCCGGACTCGTCGGCGACCCCGCCAAAGGCACCCCTCACACGATCCGGGATCACCCTCGGGTCTTCGCCACCCTGACCGCCCCCTCCTTCGGCCCCGTCCACAACCGCCCCGGTAACCGCCCCTGCCGCTGTGGCAAGCACCACCCCGAAGACGCGCCCGAACTCGGCACCGCCCTCGACCCGTCCTCGTACGACTACGCGGGCGCGGTGCTGTGGAACAACCACGCTTCCGATCTGTGGCGCTACTTCACGATCTACCTCCGCCGCGAGATCGCCCGCCGCGCCGGCCTCACGCAGAAAGCGGCCCATGAGGCGTCCCGCATCTCGTTCGGCAAGGTCGCCGAGTACCAGAAGCGCGGTGCCGTCCACTTTCACGCCGTCATCCGCTTCGACGGACCCGACGGACCGGACTCCCCACCCCCGGCCTGGGCCACCCTCGACCTGCTTACCGAAGCGATCCGCGCCGCCGCTGCCCGCGTCGCGGTCGACGTCGCCTCGGCCGGTGACCAGCCCGCCCGAACCCTGCGCTGGGGCATCCAACTCGACGTCCAGCCCATCGGTGCCTTCGGCAACGGCGAGGAGATCACCGAACAGGCAGTGGCCTCCTACGTCGCCAAGTACGCCACCAAGGCGGCCGAGACCACCGGCACGGTCGACCGGCCCATCGGCAACAAAGAGGCCCTGGTCCTGCTCGACGTCGCCGACCACCCCCGCCGACTCATCGAAGCCTGCCTCGACCTCCACCCGCTCTACCCGGACCGCAAGCTCCGCGACTGGGCCCACATGCTCGGCTTCCGCGGCCACTTCTCCACCAAGTCCCGCCGCTACTCCACCACCCTCGGCGCCCTCCGCAAGGTCCGCGCCGACTACCGCGCCGCCCAGCAACGCCAGTCCCTCGGCCTGCCCGATCCCACCGCCCCGGAGGCAACCACCCTGACCCTCGCCCACTGGTCCTACGCCGGCCACGGCCACACCCCCGGCGAAACCTGGCTCGCCGACAACATCCGCCGCGACATCCAACTCAACCGCGAAACCGCCCGCGAAGCCCTGCAAGACGAACTGCTCTGGGAGGAACAAGCAGCATGACCGCAACCATCATCGAACCGAAGTGGTACACCACGGAGGAAGTCGCGGTCCTGCTCCGCTTCGGCCTCTCCAAGACCAAGATGCTGGTACTTACCAGAGAGATCCACTCCGTGAAGGTCGGCCGCAATCGACGCATCCTGCCGGAATGGGTGGACGAGCACGTCAAGCGCGTCACCTCCGCCCCTGAGGGGGTGGCTGCATGAGCGGCAAGCGCGGCAACGGTGAGGGCTCGATCTACCCGTACAAGAACGGCTTCGCCGCCTACGTCTGGGTGACCACCCCGGAGGGCGACCGCAAGCGCAAGTACGTGTACGGCAAGACCCGGGACGAGGTCCACGACAAGTGGATCAAGTTGCACGCCGAGGCCAAGCAAGGGCCGGTGGTCACGTCCTCGCCGACGCTGGCCCAGTACCTCGCGCGGTGGCTCCGGGAGGTCGTACAGCCGGACCTGAAGCCCAAGACGGCTGAGACGTACGCGATGCACGTCCGGCTCTACATCGCGCCTGGGCTGGGCTCGAAGGGACTCGACAAGCTGACCGTGCGGGACGTGCGGAACTGGGTGAACACCCTCCTGGAACAGTGCCAGTGCTGCACCCAGGGCCTGGACGCCAAGCGGGACACCCCTCGTTGCTGCGCCGCCGGTAACTGCTGCGAGCGCATCCCGTCCCGTCGCACGGTGCAGGACGCTCGCGCGGTCCTCCGGTCGGCCCTGACCAACGCCATGACGGAAGAGCTGATCACGAAGAACGTGGCCGGCCTGGTCAAGGTGCGGTCGGCGCGAAAGACGAAGCGGCACCCGTGGTCGGTCGAAGAGGCCCGACAGTTTCTCGAAGCGGCAAGCGCGGCCCATGACCCGCTGTACGCGGCCTACGTGCTCATCCTGGTCCTGGGCTTCCGGCGCGGCGAGGTGCTCGGACTCACCTGGGAGAACGTGAACCTGGACGCCGGTGAGATCTCGGTGCGGATGCAGCTACAGCGCATCAACCGGCGCTTGGTCCACGACGAGACCAAGACCGAGGCATCCACAGCCGTGCTGCCGCTCCCGGAGATCTGCATCGCGGCTCTCCAGCGTCGCCAGAAGGAGCGGGAGTTGTCCAAGCAGGCGGCCGGCGAACTGTGGTCGGACTCCGACTTCGTGTTCACGACGCGGTACGGCACACCGTTCGAACCCCGCAACTTCAACCGCCGGTTCATGGACCGCTCGGCCCGCGCCGACGTCCGCCGCATCCGGCTTCACGACACTCGGCACACCTGCGGCTCGCTCCTCGCCGCCCTCGACGTGCACCCCCGCGTCGCGATGCAGATCCTTCGGCACAGCAAGATCGCGGTGACGATGGAGGTGTACACGCACGTCCCGTCGGAGGCCACCCGCCGGGCGCTGCGCAAGCTGGGCAAGCACCTTGGGAAGCAAGATCCGGAGTAGTTGCTGTACTTCGCTGCTGTACGGCATGTCAAAGCCCCGGTCGGGAGATCCCGACCGGGGCTTTGAGCTGCGTGGACCTGAGGGGATTCGAACCCCTGGCCCCCTCGATGCGAACGAGGTGCGCTACCGGACTGCGCCACAGGCCCTTGCAACGAGTGAAACTCTAGCACCCCCATCAGCCTGCCTGGAAATCCGTTCCCCGAGGCCGGGAGCAGGGTGTGCCGGGGTGCCGGGGCCCCTATTCGTTGGCGGCCCGGGGTCGCTCGCCGTCCTCGTACTGGTCGAACAGCGGGGTGCGTCCGCGTTCGCGTGAGCGCCGGGCGGAGGCCGCGCGCCGGGCGTCGCTGCGCTCGTCGCCCTCCGCCGCCCTGTCCTCCGCGTGGTCTCCTTCTTCCGGCTCCCCGGCCGGTGGGTCCCCGGCGTCCGCCGCTTCCTGCTCGGGCGCGACCGAGCTCGACCGGGCCGAGCTCCAGGCGTCCGGCGCCCCGAGGTCCACGTCGGAGGTGGCCCGGGGTGCGACGGGCGCGGTCACGTACGTCGGCAGCGGTACCGGTACCGGGTCCCAGCTCTCGCCGTGGCCGGGGCGGCGCTGGCGCTCGCGCTGCTGGTCGACCCACTCCGCGTGGTCGGTCTGCTCGACGAGCGCCCTGCGGTCCGCGGCGAGCGCCAGCAGGCCCGGGTCGGTCTCCGGTTCGGGGCCCTCGTGCGGCTCCTCTGCACCGGCGTCGGGGCCGGGATCGACGGAGGACGCGTTCGCCGGGGCCGGCGCACGCCGGCGCGGCTGACGCTCCCGCAGCCGCTGCGCGGCGACCTCGGCGCGTCTGCGGTCCATCTGGTAGGCGAAGCGGCGACGCTCCTGGGAGCGCAGGTGCGCGATGTAGGCGCTGAGCAGGACGGCGGGCACGCCGGGCGCCCAGAGGAACGCGAGACCGCCGACCGCCGCGACGATCGCGCCGAGCGTGAAGGCGAGGAAGAGCATCATGGTGGTGCGCCTGCGGCGTGCGAGCGACTTCGAGCGCTGTGCGCGCGCGGCGGACGCCTGCGCGGAGGTCGTGCGCCGTGCGACCGGCACGCGCCGGCCCGCCGGAGCAGCACCCCCTTCGCGCGCGGGTGCGGAACCGGACGCGGAACCCTGTTCGCGCTGTTCGCGGTGTTCGTGGTGTTCGTGGTGTTCCCGCGCGGGCTTGGCCGCCGGATCGCGCGCCGGTTCACGCGCCGGGTCGCGCGCCGTCTCCGGACGCCCCGGCCCTCGCTCCTGGCCTCGGTCCTGAACCCGCTCGGGACCGTGCTCCTGACCGCGTCCCTGTCCCCGCTCCTGCGCTCGCTCCGGGACCGGCGCCTTCACCTGCGGGCGGGTCGGAGGCATGGCGAAGGCCCGGACGTCCACCGAGTCGGTGGCGGCGTCCGGAACGTCGGCGCCCTGCTCCCCCTCCTCGGTGGAGCGCGCCCGCAGGTCCTTGGCGTACCGGCGCTCCATACCCGCCCGTCCGGACAGCAGCCGGATGGCGGTGCTGAAGCGTTCTGTCGGACGGGCCTCGTTCAGCTCGTCCTGCCTACGGAGCCACATCGGCACCAAGTAGGCGGCCCAGGCCCCGACAATGACTGCATAGATGAGGCCGCTGCTGCTCACGCCTCACACGGTAGAGGGGTTTACGTGAGGCCATCCGCCAATTGAGCCGGTGTGTCGCACGATCTGGCTGATATTTCGAGCTTTTTTTGCGACCGGTGCGATCAATCGATCACTTTCGAACGTTTATTCGACGCGTTTTTTCAATTGGACGCGTTCTGCGAGCGCGCTCGCCGCCACCTGCTCAGCAGGCCTTCCGGGACCTCCTCCGCCGTGAGCGCGAAGACGAGATGGTCGCGCCAGGCGCCGTCGATGTGGAGATAGCGCGGCCGCAGCCCTTCCTCACGGAATCCGAGTTTCTCCACGACCCGGCGGCTGGGGCCGTTTTCCGGGCGAATGCAGACCTCGATGCGGTGCAGCCCGACGTTCCGGAAACAGTGGTCCACGACGAGCGCCACCGCCGTCGGCATCACCCCGCGGCCGGCCACCGACTCGTCCACCCAGTAGCCGACGTGCCCGGAGCACATCGACCCCCAGGTGATCCCGGCAACCGTCAACTGCCCGACGAGCCGCCCCTGGTACTCGATGACGAACGGCAGCATCCGCCCCGCGTTCGCCTCGGCACGCAGGTGCCGGACCATCTGACGGTAGGTCGGCCGGTGTGCGATCGGCCCGCTGGGCGCGGGCGGCGGGATGGTCGCCTCCCAGGGGCGCAGCCAGTCCCGGTTGCGCCGGTTGACCTCGCGCCAGGCCCGCTGGTCGCGCAGCTTTATCGGCCGCAGGACGATGTCGCCCTCCGCCAGTTCGACGGGCCAGGATGCGCTGTTCAGCTCGCACCCCCCGTACTGGCCCCGGGTCTGGGGTGGTCACCACCGCGGATCTGGTCGACGGCGTGGATCAGCAGGGGCTCCAGGACGGCGAGACCGTCCTTCACCCCGCCGGTGGAACCGGGCAGGTTGACGATCAGTGTGCCGCCCGCCACTCCGGCCAGGCCCCGGGAGAGCACCGAGGTCGGCACCTTCTCCCGGCCGTACGCCCGGATCGCCTCGGCGATACCGGGCACCTCGCGGTCGATCACCGCGCGGGTCGCCTCGGGCGTGCCGTCGGTGGGCGAGATGCCGGTGCCGCCGGTGGTCACGATGACGTCGTATCCGGCCTCGGCACCCGCCCGCAGCGCGGCCTCCACCGGGTCCCCGTCGGGGACGACCTGCGGCCCGTCGACGGCGAAGCCGAAGCCCTTGAGGCCCTCGGCGATCAGCGGGCCGCCCCGGTCCTCGTAGACCCCGGCGGCGGCCCGGTTGGAGGCGGTCACGACCAGCGCGGCGTACGGCGCGAGCAGCGCGCCGCCGATCGACGCATCGGTTGTCATGCCCGGCCCCAGTCGCCCGACTTGCCGCCCGTCTTCTCCTCCACGCGCACGTCCGTGATCACCGCTCCCTTGTCGACGGCCTTGACCATGTCGATCACGGTGAGCGCGGCGACGGAGACCGCGGTGAGGGCCTCCATCTCGACGCCCGTGCGGTCCGTCGTCTTCACCGTGGCGGTGATCTCCACGGCGTCGTCCGCGACCGACAGGTCCAGTTTCACACCGGAGACCGCCAACGGGTGACAGAGCGGGATGAGATCCGGGGTGCGTTTGGCGCCCATGATGCCCGCGATCCGCGCGGTGGCGAGGGCGTCGCCCTTGGGCAGCCCCTCGCCGCGCAGCAGCTCGACCACCCGGGGTGAGACGAGGACACGGCCGCTGGCGCGCGCGGTGCGCGCGGTCACGTCCTTGCCGGATACGTCGACCATGCGGGCGGCGCCCGCCTCGTCGATGTGCGTCAGTCGGTCCTGCGTGCTCATGGTGTGTCGGCGCTCCCGGTCGGGCCTGTTGTGCGCGACACGGTACCCCCAACCAGGAGTGCTCAGCCGAGGAGGACCACCTCGACCTCGGTGCCGGGCTCGACGGATTCCACGTCCTCGGGGACGACGATCAGCGAGTCGGCGTGCGCGAGGGCCGCGACCAGGTGGGAGCCGGCGCCGCCGACCGGGCGGACGGCGCCGTCGGCGTAGGCGGCGCGCAGGAACTGTCTGCGGCCCTTGGGCGAGGTCAGCGCCTTGTCGGCGGTGAGCTTCGCGCGCGTGGTCGGCCGGTGGACGTCGTCGAGGCCCATGAGGATGCGGATGGCGGGGCGGACGAACAGCTCGAAGGAGACGTACGACGACACCGGGTTGCCGGGCAGGGCCAGCAGGGGGGTGTGGTCGGGGCCGATGGAGCCGAATCCCTGGGGCTTGCCGGGCTGCATGGCGAGCTTGCGGAACTCGATGCCGCTGCCCGCCTCGTCCTCGTCGCCGACGTGCTCCAGGGCCTCCTTGACGACGTCGTACGCCCCGACGCTCACGCCGCCGGTGGTGACGACGAGGTCGGCGCGGACGAGCTGGTCCTCGATGGTGGAGCGGAGCGTGTCGGCGTCGTCGGCGACCGCGCCGACCCGGTAGGCGATGGCGCCGGCGTCGCGGGCGGCCGCGGTCAGGGCGAAGCTGTTGGAGTCATAGATCTGGCCGCTGCCCAGTTCCTCGCCGGGCTGGACGAGTTCGCTGCCGGTGGACATGACGACCACGCGCGGGCGCGGGCGCACGCGTACGGCGGCACGGCCGATCGCGGCGAGCAGGGCGATCTGGGGCGGGCCGAGGACTGTTCCGGCGTCGAGTGCGCGGTCGCCGGCCTTCACGTCGCTGCCCATCGCGCGCACGTGCGCGCGTGCCTCGGCGGGCCGGTACACACGCACGTGCCCCGAGGCCTGCTCGGGGGCGAGGCTGCGGGCGCGCATCCCGCTGACCGGGCCCTCGCCGAGCCCGCCGTCGGTCCACTCCACGGGGACGACGGCTTCGGCGCCGGACGGGAGCGGGGCGCCGGTCATGATCCGGGCGGCCTGGCCCGGTCCCACGTACAGCAGGTCGGCCTGGTGGCCGGCCGCGACGTCCCCGACGACCTCCAGGGCCGCCGGGAACTCCTCACTCGCGCCCGCGACATCCGCGACCCGTACCGCGTACCCGTCCATGGAGCTGTTGTCGAAGGGCGGCAGTGAGACCGGCACCGTGACGTCCTCGACCAGGACGCAGCCCTGGGCGTCGGGCAGTTGCAGCTCGATGGGTTCCAGGGGGCGGACGGTGGCGAGGATGTCCGCGAGGTGTTCGTCCACCGACCAGAGGTGGTCCTGGCCGACGGGGCGGGGCGCGGCGGTGCTCAAAGTGGCTGCATCTCCTCGGTGACGTAACTGCGAAGCCAGGACCGGAAGTCCGGACCCAGATCTTCACGTTCGCACGCGAGTCTGACAATGGCACGCAGATAGTCGCCGCGGTCGCCGGTGTCATAGCGCCGGCCCTTGAAGACGACGCCGTGGACGGGGCCGCCGACCTTCTCGTCCTGCGCGAGCTGCTGGAGGGCGTCGGTGAGCTGGATCTCGCCGCCGCGGCCGGGCTCGGTCTGACGGAGTATGCCGAACACGCTCGGGTCGAGGACGTAGCGTCCGATGATCGCGTAGTTCGACGGGGCGTCCGCCGGGTCCGGCTTCTCGACGAGGCCGGTCACCTTGACCACGTCGCCTTCCGCGGTGGGCTCGACGGCCGCGCAGCCGTAGAGGTGGATCTGCTCGGGGGCGACCTCCATGAGCGCGACGACGCTGCCGCCGTGCCGCTCCTGTACCTCGATCATCCGCTTCAGGAGCGGGTCGCGGGGGTCGATCAGGTCGTCGCCCAGCAGGACGGCGAAAGGCTCCTGTCCGACGTGCGGGGCCGCGCACAGGACGGCGTGTCCGAGGCCCTTGGGGTCACCCTGTCGCACGTAGTGCATGGTCGCGAGGTCGCTGGACTGCTGGACCTTGGCGAGCCTGGCGGCGTCGCCCTTCTTCTGCAGCGCCGACTCCAGTTCGTAGTTGCGGTCGAAGTGGTCCTCGAGGGGGCGCTTGTTGCGGCCCGTGACCATGAGGACGTCGTCGAGACCGGCGGAGACGGCCTCCTCGACCACGTACTGGATAGCCGGCTTGTCCACGACCGGCAGCATCTCCTTGGGAGTGGCCTTGGTGGCCGGCAGGAACCGGGTGCCGAGGCCGGCCGCGGGGATGACAGCCTTGCTGATCCTGGGGTGCGACTGAGTCATGGCGGCAACCTTATCCGCTGACTTTGAGAGGAATCTGTACCTTCGGTTAATTCATGATCATATGACCGCGCGGGAACGGTGGGGGAGAAGTGCGTGAGCAATGTGGGAGCGACATATGAGCCACCTCGAAGGCGTACCGGAGTCTGACAAGCGCAGGTTTCGGCGAGAGTTCCTCGCCGTGAGGAACAGGTTGACGACGGATGACGTGCGGACGGCCGCCGAGGCACTGGCCGCCCGCGCCCTGGAACTGCCCGAGTTGGCGCACGCGCGCACGGTGGCGGCGTACGTCTCCGTGGACACCGAACCCGGCACCCTGGCGCTGCTGGACGCGCTGCGCGCGCGGGGCGTGCGTGTCCTGCTCCCCGCACTGATGCCCGACAACGACCTGGACTGGGGCGCCTACGCCGGTGAGGGCTCCCTCGCGCGGGTCCGGCACGGCGGGAAGATGGCCCTCCTGGAGCCGGCCGGCGAGCGCCTCGGCCCGGACGCCGTGACGGCCGCCGACGTGGTGCTGCTGCCGGGGCTCGCGGTCGACGAGCGCGGCATGCGGCTGGGCCGCGGCGGAGGCTCGTACGACCGCGTGCTGGCCCGCCTGGCGGACTCCGGCGCCCACCCCGCGCTGGTGGTGCTCCTGTACGACACCGAGGTCGTCGAGCGCGTCCCCGAGGAGGCGCACGACCGGCCGGTGCACGCCGTGGTGACGCCCTCGGGAGTGCGGCGCTTCACCTGACCCGTCCGCCTGCATGGGAAAGGGGCCGTCCACGCGCGTGTGGAGGGCCCCTTTCCCCGTGCGGCCGCTCAGGGCTTGAGGACCAGGGTGTCGCTGGTGCTGTCGTCGACCGCCTTCTTCGAGAAGGACCAGTCGAGCAGCTCGCCGTTGGCCCACTTGCCCGTCTGATCGGTGTAGTGGGCGCTGAAGGCGTGTCCCGAGGCGCCGCTGAGGTTGATCCACTTCGACTTGTCGAGGTCGTCGAGGTTGACCACCATCCGCATCGACGGCACCCACACGACGCCGTAGCCGCCGGCCGCGTTCCAGCCGGTCGCGTTGACCGCCGCCTCGCCGCCGCCGAGCTTCCAGGGGCCGCGGTTGAGGATGTACTGCAGGAAGCCGGGGCCGCTGGTGCCCAGGGTCTGGTTCTTCAGGAACAGGCGGTGCAGCCGGCCCCAGCTCCAGGTGTCGATGTCCTTGCCGAGCTTGGCGGTCAGCTCCCAGCGGGCGTCGATCAGGGCCCGCTCGAACAGCTTGTCGCGGTTGTGGTCGGCGCCGGGGCGGCCGCTGACAGACTTGGGCGTCGTCCACCAGTCGCTGTCCGGCTTGTCCATGAGGTTGCGCACGACCTCGAACCAGCGGTCGCCGCCGTCCGGCTGCGCCTGGTCGGCGTCACGCTCACCACACTCGGAGACCTTGTCGGTGTCGTCGACCGGGCCGGTGCTGTCGACCGGGTCGACCCACAGGCACTGCCCCTCGACGCGCAGCTCCTTGGGCAGCTTGTTGCCGAAGGCCAGCTTGAGGATGTTCCGCCAGACGGCGTTGAAGTAGGCGGCCGCCGCGGAGTCGGGGTCCTGGGTGTAGTCCCAGCCCTGCAGCAGCTTCTGCGCCTCACGAACGTCCGGGTCGTCCAGGTTGATCTTCAGCAGGGCGGGCACGAGCAGCCGGGCGATCTGGCTGTCGTTGTCCAGCTGCATCTGCCGCATGTCGTCGGTGGAGATCTTGCCGCCGCCCTTGATCTTGCCCTTGATCAGGTCGGTGATCCGCTGGCTGCGCGCGCCGTAGCCCCAGTCCGTGGTGAGCGTGTAAGGGTACTTGTCCTTGTCGACGACGGCCTGGTTGGCGGTGACGATGTACCCGCGCGCGGGGTCGTGCTCGTAGGGCAGCTCGTCGAAATCGATGTAGCCGGTCCACTGGTACTTGGAGTACCAGCCGGGCGCGGGGATCGAGCCGTCGAGGCCCTTCGCGCGCGTGGGGATCTTTCCGGGCAGCTGGTAGCCGATGTGGTTCGCGGTGTCGGCATAGACGAGGTTCTGCGAGGGCACGTCGAAGGCCTTGGCCGCGGCACGGAAGTCGTCCCAGTCCTTCGCCTTGTTCAAGTCGAAGACGGCGTTCACGGAGGTGCCCGCTTCCAGCGCCGTCCATCTCAGGGCGACGCCGTAACCGTCGCCGCGGTCGGGCGCCGCGGCGTCGACGGTGGCCTTCTTGCCGACGTTGACGAGCTCGTCGTCGCGGTCGGACAACAGGGGCATCCCGTCCTGGGTCTGCCGGACGACGATCTTCTTGGACGCGCCGCCGGCGACCTTGATGGTCTCCTCGCGCGTGATGAAGGGCTTCACCTTGTTGTCGTACACGTAGCCGTCGTCGCCGGAGAGCTTCTCCAGGTAGAGGTCGGTGACGTCGACACCCGAGTTGGTCATGCCCCAGGAGATCGTCTGGTTGTGGCCGATTATCACGCCGGGCATGCCCGCGAAGGTGTAGCCGGAGACGTCGTACTGGCACTTGCTGGAGACCGTCCGGCAGTGCAGGCCCATCTGGTACCAGACGGACGGCAGCGAGGCCGACAGATGCGGGTCGTTGGCCAGCAGCGGCTTGTTGGTGATCGTGTACTTACCGGCGACGACCCAGGAGTTGGAGCCGATGCCGTTGCCGTTCACGCCGACGGCCGTGGGCAGGTCGTCCAGGACGTTGTAGAGGCCCGAGAGCTGGCTCTGCAGGGCCGAGCTCGTGCCGTCCGACGTTCCGGTGCCGCCGCCCGTGCTGCCACTCGTGGAGCTGCCCCCGGAGCCGCTCCCGCTACCGCTCTGTTCGAACGTCTTCGTCAGCTCGTCGTACTTGCCCTGCTGGACGATCGTCCGGTTGCGGTCGTACGGGTACTGCGGGTACAGCTCGGCGATCTGCTGCGGGCCGAGACGGCTGGTCATCAGGGCGCGGTCGATCTCGTCCTGCATGTTGCCGCGCAGGTCCCAGGCCATCGCCTTCAGCCAGGAGACCGAGTCGACCGGAGTCCACTCGGCGGGCTTGTAGTCGTTGGTGAAGCCCAGGGCCGCGTACTCCAGGGAGATGTCCGCGCCGTCCTTGCCCTTGAGGTAGGCGTTGACTCCCTTGGCGTACGCCTGGAGGTACTTCTTGGTGTCGGGCGACAGCTTGGTGTCGTACTCCTGCTTGGCGACGCGGTCCCAGCCCATGGTGCGCAGGAACTCGTCGTTGTCGACCTGGCCCTTGCCGAACATCTCCGACAGCCGCCCGGACGTCATGTGCCGACGTACGTCCATCTCGTAGAACCGGTCCTGCGCCTGGACGTAGCCTTGCGCCATGAAGAGGTCCTCGTCGGAATCCGCGTAGATCTGCGGGATGCCGTAGCCGTCCCGCTTCACGTCGACGGCCCCGGACAGGCCCTCGAGCGTGATCGAACCCTTGGTCTGCGGGAAGGACGCGCGGACGGTGCTGATGGACCAGTAGGCGCCGTAGGCGATGCCTCCGATGATGGCCAGCACCAGCACAAGCACGATCAAACGGGCTTTGCGCCCCTTCTTCCTGCCGGACTTGCCGGGCTTGTCACCCGATGTGGCGGTGGTGTTGGGGGGCATCGCTGTCCTTGCTGTCCTAACGCGAGCGGCAGGCGGTCCTGGAGTGCTGGAGCAACCATAGGCGCAGGGCCTCGCGCCACTTGACGCGGAGTCGGGTACCAGCACGGAAGAATGTTCGATCTTGCCTCGCCGAGCGTCAAGAAATCGTCAAGAGTTAGGTAAGGTAACGAAGTAGTTGGGTCCGGGGCGTGCAGCTTCGTGTCCGATGTATCCGATGCACGTGTGCGCCCGTACGCGCGGCGCGCACGCCGGTGAAAGGGAACCGCCGCTGACTGTCCACCACCTCAACCAGCTCCTGCTTGTCTGCTCGCTCGTCCTGCTCGTCGCCGTCGCAGCGGTCCGGATCTCCTCGCGCAGCGGGCTCCCCAGCCTGCTCGTGTACCTGGGGATCGGCATCACCATGGGCCAGGACGGCATCGGCCACATCCACTTCAACAACGCCGAACTGACCCAGGTCATCGGCTACGCCGCCCTGGTCGTGATCCTCGCCGAGGGCGGCCTCGGCACGAAGTGGAAGGAGATCGAACCGGCCCTGCCGTCCGCCACCGCGCTGGCGCTGGCCGGCGTCGCGGTGAGCGTCGGCGTCACCGCCACGGCCGCGCACTTCGTGACGGGACTGGAGTGGCGGCAGGCGCTGATCATCGGCGCGGTGGTGTCCTCGACGGACGCGGCGGCGGTCTTCTCCGTCCTGCGCAAGATCCCCCTGCCCTCACGCGTGACGGGCACCCTGGAAGCCGAGTCCGGCTTCAACGACGCCCCGGTGGTCATCCTGGTGGTCGCCTTCTCCACGGCGGGCCCCGTCGAGCACTGGTACGTGCTGCTGGGCGAGATAGCCCTGGAGCTGGCCATCGGCGCTGCCATCGGCCTCGCGGTCGGCTGGCTGGGCTCCTGGGGCCTCAGGCACGTCGCGCTGCCCGCCTCCGGCCTCTACCCGATCGCCGTCATGGCGATCGCCATCACCGCGTACGCCGCGGGCTCGCTGGCGCACGGCAGCGGCTTCCTGGGCGTCTACCTCGCCTCGATGGTCATGGGCAACGCGAAACTGCCGCACTGGCCCGCCACGCGCGGGTTCGCCGACGGCCTCGGCTGGATCGCCCAGATCGGCATGTTCGTACTGCTCGGCCTCCTGGTCACCCCGCACGAGCTGGGCGACGACGTGCTGCCCGCGCTCGTCATCGGCCTCGTGCTGACCATGGTGGCCCGCCCGCTCAGCGTCGTGCTGTGCCTGACGCCGTTCCGGGTGCCCTGGCAGGAGCAGACGCTCATGTCCTGGGCCGGGCTGCGCGGCGCCGTGCCCATCATTCTGGCGACGATCCCCATGGTGAGCGGCATCGAGGGCAGCCGTCGCATCTTCAACATCGTCTTCGTCCTGGTCGTCGTCTACACCCTGGTCCAGGGGCCGACGCTGCCCTGGCTTGCGCGCAAGCTGCGGCTGGGCGAGGACGCCGAGGCCGCCGACCTCGGCGTCGAGTCGGCGCCCCTGGAGCGGCTGCGCGGGCACCTGCTGTCGGTCGCGATCCCCGAGGGGTCGAAGATGCACGGCGTCGAGGTCAACGAACTGCGGCTCCCGGCCGGGGCCGCCGTCACCCTCGTCGTGCGCGAAGGAAAATCGTTTGTCCCGCTGCCGGCGACGGTGCTGCGGCGCGGGGACGAACTGCTCGTGGTCGCCACCGACCCGGTCCGGGACGCGGCGGAACAACGGCTGCGCGCGGTGGGCCACGGCGGCAAGCTCGCCGGGTGGCTCGGGACGGACAACGCCGGCTCGGGCCGTTAAGGACATGTTTCGCACAGTTCACACCCCCGCCAAACGCAGGTGAACGCATGCGTGGTGCTCGTTTTCACAGGCGCACCAGGCGTTGATCCCTGTACGATGAAGGCGCATTCTGATCGAACCAACTCTGCCTGACGCAGTGCTGGCGCGACCGTATGGCGGCCGAGAACCCCTCCGCAGTGGGCGCCGGCATCTACCGCAGTCCGCGCAAGAGGACAGCTCTCGGCGCCCCGGCCCGCACATGGGGCCGCGCTACCAGGCGGCAGAAAGGCACGGGCCGTGGCATCCACGGTCACCTCCCGCCCGGGTTACGGACACCTGCTGCGCACTCGCGGCGCCTGGACGTTCCTGCTCCCCGGCTTCGCGGCACGCCAGCCGTTCGCGATGCTCACCATCTCCATCGTGCTGCTCGTGCAGCACACCACCGGCTCGTACGGCGCCGCCGGCGCCGCCGCGGCCGTCACCGGCGTCTCCATGGCGCTGTGCGCCCCCTACAGCGGGCGCCTCGCCGACCGCTACGGCCAGCGCGCCGTGCTGATCCCCGGCGTGCTCGTGCACACGCTGTCGGGCCTCACCTTCACGGCCCTCGCCCTCGCCCACGCGCCCCTGTGGGCGCTGTTCGCGGCGGCCGTGCCCACGGGCGCGTCCGTGCCGCAGATCGGGCCCATGGTGCGGGCCCGCTGGGGCGTGAAGCTGAAGGGCTCGCCCCTGATGACCACCGCGGCGGCCTTCGAGTCCGTCACCGACGAGCTCACCTTCGTCTTCGGCCCGCTGCTGGCGACCGCCCTGTGCACCGCCGTGAACCCGGCCGCCGGCCTGGTCACCGAGGCCTCGCTGACTCTGCTCGGCGGCCTGCTGTTCGCCGCACGGAAGAGCACGCAGCCCCAGGTCGCCGCCGCCGGGCACGCGCGCGTGGAGCACGCCTCTGCGCTGCATGTCCCCGGTGTGCGCGTGCTGATCGCGGTCTTCCTGGGCATCGGCTCCGTCTTCGGCGGCATGCAGGTCTCGCTGGCCGCGTTCACCGAGTCGATCGGCGAGCCCGGCCTGAACGGCGTCCTGTACGGCACCTTCGCCGCGGGCAACATGCTCTCCGGACTGGTGTGCGGCGCGATCGCCTGGAAGGCCGCCCCGCAGCGACGCCTGGTCGTCGCCTACGCCGCGCTGGCCCTCGTCGCCTCCGGCCTGTGGGCCGCGCACTCGGTGTTCGTGCTGGCGGGCCTCGGCCTCCTGGTCGGCATGTGCATCGCGCCCGCGCTGATCACCGGCTACACCCTGGTCGAGAGCCTGGTCCCGGCCGGAGCCCGCACCGAGGCGTTCACCTGGCTGACGGGCGCGGTGGCGCTCGGACAGGCGGCGGCCGTCACGGTCGCCGGACAGCTGGAGGACCGCTTCTGGGGCGGCGCCGGTTTCCTGGTGCCGATGGGCGGCACAGTGGCCGCCCTGGCAGTCCTGCTGGCGCTGCGTTCTCGGCTGGAGACGCGCCCACGCGCGCGTACCGTCGCACGTGGCGTCGGTCACCGCGTGCCGGTGACAGTGGACTGATCCTCGGGAATGCGTCAAGATAGACCGTCGTTAGCACTCACTGAGTGAGAGTGCCAGGAGGAAGACAAGTGCCGACCTACCAGTACCAGTGCACCGAGTGCGGCGAGGGCCTCGAGGCGGTGCAGAAGTTCACCGACGACGCCCTGACCGAGTGCCCCAACTGCGGTGGCCGCCTCAAGAAGGTGTTCTCCGCGGTCGGCATCGTCTTCAAGGGCTCCGGTTTCTACCGCAACGACAGCCGCGGCTCCTCCTCGAGCAGCTCGCCGGCGTCGTCGTCCTCGAAGTCGTCGACGTCCGGTTCCGACTCGAAGTCGTCGAGCTCGACCTCGTCGTCGTCCTCCTCGGACTCGAAGTCGTCGAGCACGGGGACCTCGACCGGCAACAGCTCGGCCGCGTAGACCGCGCTCAGGCCTGCCACGTAAGACCCCCTTCTTACGGGACCCTGTCGTCATCCGACGGCGGGGTCATCGGCGTTTTCGACGGCGGTTAGGGTGCGGGACATGGCGAACAACGCGAACGTGGGGATCGGGGCCGGCACTATCGAGGCCGGCGCGGAGATCGGTGTGATCGGCGGGTCCGGCTTCTACGCGTTCCTCGACGACGTGACCGAGATACAGGTCGACACCCCCTACGGGCCGCCCAGCGACTCCCTCTTCCTCGGCGAGATCGCCGGCCGGCGGGTCGCCTTCCTGCCCCGGCACGGGCGTGGCCACCATCTGCCGCCCCACCGGATCAACTACCGGGCCAACCTGTGGGCGCTGCGCTCGCTCGGAGTGCGCCAGGTCCTCGCTCCGTGCGCGGTGGGCGGTCTGCGCCCCGAGTACGGGCCTGGCACGCTGCTCGTGCCCGATCAGCTCGTCGACCGAACGAAGTCGCGGGTCGGGACGTATTTCGACGGGCTGCCCCTGCCCGACGGCACGGTGCCCAACGTGGTGCACGTGTCCCTGGCCGACCCCTACTGCCCCGCCGGGCGCTCGGCGGCGCTGAAGGCGGCACGCGGGCGGGAGTGGGAGCCTGTGGACGGCGGAACGCTGGCCGTGATCGAGGGGCCGCGGTTCTCGACCCGCGCCGAATCCCTGTGGCACCGGGCGCAGGGCTGGTCGGTGGTGGGTATGACGGGCCATCCGGAGGCCGCGCTCGCCCGGGAACTCGAGCTCTGCTACACGTCGTTGACCCTGGTCACCGATCTGGACGCGGGCGCCGAGAGCGGCGAGGGCGTGTCCCACGAGGAGGTTCTGCGGGTGTTCTCGGCGAATGTGGACCGGCTGCGAGGTGTCCTGTTCGACGCGGTGGCCGCGCTGCCCTCGAACGAGGAGCGGAACTGCCTGTGCACGAAGGCGCTGGGCGGACTGAACCCGGGGTTCGAGCTGCCGTAACGGACGGCTTCCGGGGCGGGGACGGGAGCGGGAGAGGGGAGAGGGAGAGGGGAGACGGTGGACGCAGGGGGGCGGAACCTCCCGTTCGGGTGAGGGAGTTGTCCACAACCCGTCGGTAGTCCACCGGCTCCGGCGAGCGGCGGCGCGAAGACCCATCGTGGGTTCGCAAGCCCGTCTCCCTCGTCACAGGTGGTGATCCCATGTCCGACTCCTCCCTCGCCCCTACCTCTCCTCCCGCCCGCACCGCCCCTCTCCCTCCTCCCGCTCCTCTCCCTCCTCCCACCTCTCCTGCGTCTTTCTCTCCTGATCCTTTCTCTCCGCCGGCGCCTCCCCCTCTCCCCTCCGCGGCGCACCCACCCGGCGCGGACGCTCCCGCCACGTGCGAGGTGCCGTCCTTCGCTCCCGTGCGGGTCCGCGGGGGGCGGTACCGGCTGCAACGGCTCGTGCGGAGCCGGCGGCGGGCCCTCGCGATCGGTCTCGCCGTCACCGCCGCCGCGCTCGTGGCGGCGGGCCCACAGATCGGCGACCCGGCGCGTGGACATCCGGTCGCAGGCGCGGGCGGAGAAGCAAGCCGGGGCTCGCACGCCCGCGCGCAGACGTCGGTGCGCGCCCCGGTGCCTGGCCCTCGCGCGGTGGACAAGGTGACGGCGCCGGTGCGGATCGCCGACGCGGCCACCGTGCGGCTGCTGAGGCCCGGCGACCGGGTCGACGTCATCGCCGCCGAGCAGCCGGCGTTGGGCGGCGGTGGCGGCGTGGGCGGCGAGGCCCGTGTGGTCGCGCGCGGGGCACTCGTGACGAAGGTGCCGGAGCCGCTGGACACCCCCGGGAGCGCCGCCGACGGCGGTGCGCTGGTCGTGCTCTCGGTGCCCCGGTCCACTGCGGCGCGGCTGGCGGGCGCGAGCGCCACGGCTCGGCTGGCGGTGACCCTGTGGTGAAGTCGAGCCCCTCGTTCGAGCTACCGCATTGGACACACCCGCCTCGCGTTGACGTAGGTTGCGGAGCTGTTTGTTCCACAACCTGTACATGTGAGGAGTGTCCCCGAGGTGAGCGAAAAGAAGGCAACCGTCTGGCAGGGCTTCAAGGCCTTCCTGATGCGCGGGAACGTTGTCGATCTGGCTGTCGCGGTAGTGATCGGCGCGGCCTTCACCAACATCGTCAACTCGGTGGTGAAGGGGATCATCAACCCGCTCATCGGGGCGGTCGGCACCAAGAACCTGGACAGCTACAACTCCTGTCTCAAGGGCCCCTGCACGGGTACGGGCGACAGTGCGACGGGGGTGCGGATCCTGTGGGGCTCCGTCCTCGGCGCGACGCTCACCTTCGTGATCACCGCGGCGGTCGTCTACTTCCTGATGGTCCTGCCCATGTCGAAGTACCTGGCGAGGATGGAGGCCCGCAGGAAGGCCAAGGAGGGCACGCAGGAGGTCATCGAGGTGACCGAGCTGGAAGTCCTCAAGGAGATCCGCGACGCGCTGGTCGCCCAGCGGGGCTCGGGCCACAGCGAGCGGTAGCGGCGCTGCGGACGGCGCCCCGCTGGGCCCGCCGGGTTCAGATGTGGTGGGGCGGCTTCTCGTCGAGGAAGCGCTTCAGGTCGGCGGCGCTGTCGCCGTCGGCCGCCGGCCGCTCGCCCCACCCGCGGTCGGTGTCGTCCGAGGACTGCCGGTCCAGCGGGTCGTCGAAGATCAGCGCGGCCTTCGGCTCGCGCGGCTCAGGGGCGGCGGGGGTGCTCATGCCTCCAGGGTACGGTCCCGGGGCCGGCCCGATTGAGGGGCCGGACCACCCGCCCCGAACGCCGCGGACAGGCCCGCGAACCCCGCGGGTCCGCGAACCCCGCGGATCCGCACAAGATCTTCCGGCGGTCATCTGCTGTGCCCAGACCCATGACGTCTCGTACGGCTCCACCGGCCTCCCCCTCCGGCGCCCCGGCCCCACCTCCGCTCGCAGAAGAGCGCTGCGCGGGCTGACCGCGGGCGGGCGGGGCGAGGCGCACCGGATCGGACAGGGCTCGAACGGGCACCCCGGACCGGCGAGGCCGAAAGAGCTCGGTGACCGGCGAGGCGGGGGACGATCGGCGTTCGTACGCCCTTGCCGACCGGCTCGCCCTGCCGGAACCGCTCACGGAGGAGCGCGGGCCCGGTGCCGCCCGCCGCACGCCGGCGCCCGTTCCCCACCGGACCGAACCACGCCACGCCTCGCTCGCGCTGACGATCACCGCGCGCTAAGGGCGCATCCCCCACAGCCTGACCAGCCCGCTCACCGTCCTGTCGATCTCCAGGGCGCACGCGTACAGCTCCTCGCGGGGCCTGCCCCAGGGGTCCGGGATGTCGTCCTCGGCCGGCGGGACCGGGGCCGCGGCACCGCGGCGGGTGGCCGCGGCCGCCACCACGGCGCCGAATTCACCCCCGCCCCCCGCACCGCCCCCGTCCGCGAGGCGCGCGAACTCCTTCAGGGTGAAGCAGCGCCGCATCGCCGACGGCGCGAGGCGCACCGCCGCCTCCCGGTGCTCGCGCGCAAGTCCGAGAACCAGCGCGGCGTCCACCACGAGCTGCGCGGTGAGCGGGCGGGAAGCGAATCCGACTCCGTCGCCACCCAGCTCCTCCAGGACCGCCCGGGTAGTGTCCTCCATACGGGAGCGGTGCCACGCCGCCGTGCCGGCGCTCTCCGGCCGCAGGGCCGCGCCGGGCGGCAGTCTCGCCGCCAGCAGGCGCTCGGCGAGCACCGAGCGGTGCACGTTTCCGGTGCAGACGAACAGGATCCGGGTCATGTCCGGTCCGTGGGATTCGTCGTCGCGGAGGCGCCCCTCCCTTCCAGCAAAGCCGACATACGCGGAGCGGGCAGCTCGCCGTACTGCCCGTAGGCGCCGTAGCGGCCGCCCTTGGAAACCGGAGCCATGCTGAACACGGTGCCGAGCACGCGGACACCCACGCGCTCCAATGCCTCCGTGGCGGTGCGCACCTGGTCCCGGCTGGTCTTCGCGGCCCGTACGACGAGCAGTGCGCCCTGGGCGAGGGAGGCGAGCCCCACGGTGTCAGCGACCGGCAGCAGCGGGGCAGTGTCGACGATCACGACCTGGTACATGCCCGCGAGTTCACGCAGCACCTCTTCCATGCGCGCCGAGGCGAGCAGTTCCGCCGGGTTCGGCGGCACAGCACCGCTGGCGAGCACCGCGAGCCCGCCGGCGACCTCCTGCATCACGTCCTCGAGACGGGCCTGTCCGATGAGCGCCGTGGTGAGGCCCGCGTCCTGGACGAGGCCGAAGGCCGGCGCCACGCACGGGCGGCGCAGGTCACCGTCCACGAGGCAGGTGGAGACGCCGCCCTCGGCGAGAGAGAGGGCGAGGTTGATCGCGGTGTTCGTCTTGCCCTCACCGGGCACCGAGCTCGTCACCACGATGATCCGCGGCGGATCGTCGACCCGCGAGAACTGCAGGTTGGTACGCAGCTTGCGGAAAGCCTCGGCGCGCTCGGAGTGCCCGTCGGCGCTGACCAGCGGCTGCCTTGGGGCGTTCCTGTCGTACGGAATGGTGCCCAGGCCGGCCAGCGAGATGAACTCGCCCAGCGCCTCGCTCGTCTTGAACGTGGTGTCGAGCGTCTCACGCAGGGCGACCAGCCCGGCAGCGAGCAACAGGCCGCCGAGCACACCCGCGGCCAGGTTCAGCAACGGGCGGGGCGACGCGGGACCGGTGGGGGCGATGGCTTCCTGGGTGACACCCAGGGAGACCGGGGACACCGGCGCGGCATCCTCGCCCTCACCACTCTTGTCGGACCGCGGCGAGCGGACCGAACGCTTGGGGGTCTCCAACTGCTCGACAACCGAACTGAACCGTTTGGCCACGGCGTTGGCGATGCGCGCCGCGCGCTGGGGCACGGTGTCCCGGACGGTGATGTCGATGAGTACGGTCTTGAGCGGGACGACGGCGGTGATCCGGGACGCCAGCTCCTCCGGGGTGCTGCGCAGCCGCAGCTGTTTCACAACGGGAGCGGTGACCTGACGGGTCCTCACAATCTCGGCGTACGACTGCACCCGCGCCTGCGAGAAGGTCTGCCCCTGGTTCAGATCGACGGTGTCCTCACCGGTGCGGGTGGCGACGAAGAGCTGCGTCCTCGCCTCGTAGACGGGGGTGCTCAGGCTTGTCACGGCGAGCGCCGCCCCGACCGCGAGAACCAGACAGACCGCGACCGTCGGCCAGCGTCTGGCAAGAGCCTTCAGGAATCCTTGGAGATCCAAGCTGTACCCCTCACGGGACTGGGGGAACCACCCGAATTGGGGCTTTCTGTTCCCTATGGACGCAGTCGACCATAGGGACTCGGACGCCTCGAGCGAGGGAGCCACCCCCTGTGTCGGCCCCTCGAACGACCCTTGCGACGCACACCGTGCGAGCGGGGACTCCGCCAATCCGGTGACTTCTTGCACCGCCGCGCCAGTAAATGTCGTTATGTTCCATTTATTCCATATATACAGACCTTGGTGCCCACCCACCGAATCACGACCGAATCACGGACCCCGCAGACCCAAGTCGAGGAGATTGAAGAAGATGACAGCATCGCGCAGATGGCGGGCCGCTCTGGCATCGGCGGCATCGACCGCCATTCTCATCGGGGGACCGCTGATCGGGGCGCAGGCCGCCTCGGCGCAGCCGTACCCGCCGCCGCCCCCGCCCCTGTCCGTCAGTACCACCACGGTGACAGCCGGGGCGTCGTTGACCTTCAGCACCGTCTCCGGCGTGTTCGCCCCTCGGTCGGCCGTCACGGCGCTCCTGGAATCAACCCCGGTCGTGCTCGGCCGCTTCCGGGCCCGGTCCGACGGATCGGTCGCGGGGACCGTGACCATCCCGGTGAACACCATTACCGGATGGCACGTCTTCCGGCTCACCTCGAGCCACCCCGACCCGAGTGTCGGCGTCAGCATCTACGTACAGGGCAGGGTGAGGCCCACCCCACCCCCGAAGCCGCCCCACCACCCGGGCAGGCCCGGGCACCACGACCAGGCAGGACACGGTGGACACAACGGCGGGAACAACGGTGGGAACAACGGACAGGACGACAGCCGCAGCGGGTCCCACGAACTCGCCGCAGCCGCCGAGCCGGCGAATCACCCGCACGCGGAACAGAACGGCAAGAAGCTCGCGACGACGGGCAGTGACAAGGCCCTGATGATCGGCGGCACCGCGACCGCCCTGCTCGTGGCGGGCGGTGGCACGATGCTGGCCGTACGTCGTCGTCGCAGTTCCTGACGGATCAGGAAGTGCACACGACGCAACCACGGCGTTCCGGCCCAGGCCGGAACGCCGTCCGCTTGCCTGGAACCAGGCGTTCCGGCAACCGGGCCGCGGGCCGTCGCCGCACACTGAGATACGCCCTGCCGGCCATCGCGGCGCTCCTGGTCACCGGCTCCGTCTGGACCGCAGCCACCGCGCTGCTCACCGAATCGGAGCCGCTCGCGGCCCGGCGGGACGTCGAAGCGGTGTCCGGCGATCCGGCCGGCCGAAGCCACTCGCACTGGCGACAGGCCGGCCCCCACCAGGTCGAGCACCTGCGGGTGAAGGTCCTCGAAGCCCTCCCCCACGACCCGACATCGTTCACCGAGGGCCTGGAGATGAAGGGCGGCACGCTCTACGAGGGCACCGGGCTGGCCGGTCGGTCCTCCGTACGGTCCGGGTCCCCCGGCAAGCCACCCACGGTGGGCACCGGCCTTTCCGCTCCTCTCTTCGGCGAGGGGATCACCCTGCTGGGTCGAACCCTGTGGCAGCTGACCTGGCGGGACGGGATCGCCATCGAGCGGGACGCGACGACGCTGAGAGAGCTGCGCCGCCTCCCCTACCCCGCCGAAGGCTGGGGCATCTGCTTCGACCGCCTCAAGCGGCAGCTGGTGACGAGCGACGGCTCGGCACGACTGACCTTCCGCGATCCGCGCACCCTCGCGAAGACGGGCGAGGTCACCGTGACCGAAGACGGCCGACCGGTGACGAGTGTGAACGAACTGGAGTGCGCCGACCGCGCCGTCTACGCCAACGTGCTCTTCACCGAACGCATCGTGCGCATCGACCCCATCACCGGCGCGGTGACGGCGAGCATCGACGCCTCGGGCCTCCTGCACGCCGACGAACTCGTCCCCGGCTCCACCCTGAACGGCATCGCGGCCGTCCCCGGAACGGACCAATTCCTCCTGACAGGCAAGTTCTGGCCCAAGATGTTCCGTGTCGCCCTTGTTCCGGCACAGACGCCGAGCCGCACCGCCCGCTGAACCAGCAGTGGGTGGTGGCGCCTTCCGGCGCAAGGCACTCGTCGTTGACCCTCCGCATACAGAGGGCCCTGGTCACACCGTCCCGGCGCGGGCCAGATCCCTGTACAGCCGTTCGAGTTCCGCGACCTTCTGGGAGCCGCGCTCGGCCTGGCCGATCAGCTGACGATTGGCCAGGCGATCCGCGGCGTCCAGCGGCCGTGCGCTTGAGAGAGCATCAGCCAACGAGCTGACCAACGGATCGGGAAGCAGGTCCGCCAGCAGGCCGTCCGTCACCAGTTCCCGGTAGGGGGCGATGTCGGAGAGCAGCAGCCGGCACCCGGCAGCCGCTGCCTCGAGCACCGATGAACTTCGCTGGTCGGCCCGGGGAACCGAAATCGCCGCATCGCTCGCGCGCATCAGACTGAACATCTCGGCCTGGCCGAGTGGCTGATCGATGACGGCGACCCGGCCCTCCAGATCCTGTGCCCGGCCGCGCAACGGCACGAGATATTCCTCCTGCGCGCGTCTGGCGGCGGTATGAGCCGGCCGGTGCCCCACCAGCAACACGAGGAACAGGTCGGCCCGGACCCGCGCAGCGTGGGTGAATGCCGCGAGAATCTCGCGGGTCCGGTAGACCTCCGACGTGCTGCGGACCGACAGCACGACCGTGGCTCCGGCCGGAATGCCGTACCTCGCGCGCGTCAACAGGGGATCGGCGTCGTTCCCCGCATCCAGCAGCACGTCCGGGACCCCCCAGGAAAGAACCGTGATCCGTGAGCGGAGGACCCGGTATCGGCTCGCGACGTGCTCGGCCACCTCCTGGGAGGTCGGCACCACACGGGTGGCCCGCCGGAGCGCCAGCCAGGCGACCGACGCCCGGCCGGGATGCCGGTCCGCCGCGCGCAGTTCAGATCCCCACGGAGTGATCACGACCGGCACCGCCGGGCGGGCCGGCAGCAGCAGGGAAAGCGCTCCGTGCAGGCCGAGCGAATGGACATGGATGACATCCGGCCGCACCCGGCGCACCTCGCGGCGCAGCCAGTGCCCCGCGCGCACTGCCCGCAACGGCAGGCACGCTCCGGCGGGGGCGGCCAAGGCTCGCCAGCCGTCGGGACGCAGACCCGGCTCATGCCAGCTGCAGACAGTCACCTGATGCCCCCGCACGGCCAGGTCGTCCGCCCAGCGCCGGGTGTGCGCCGACGTGGCCGGCGCGAGCAGGACGACGCGCAGCGGCGCGGCCGGCGAATCGCACCTGCCCGGCCGTCGCGCGACGTGATCACGATCCGGCACGGCGCTCCCCGAGTACGAAACGGCCCTTGCCCACCGCGGCTCGCAGCCGCCGGGCCGGGCTCCGCGTGTAGCGGTCCCATGTCGTTGCCACCGCCGGCCATCGCGGGTCGGCGAGCACTCTTCCGGCCGCTGTCAGCAACGCGGTGTGCAGGCAGTGGTAGGCGAGGCTGGCGGGCGCGCGGTGCAGCAGGTCGTATCTGGTCCAGTACCCCAGGTCGAACTCGGCCAGCGACTCGCGGAGCCGGTCCGCGGCGCGCTGGTGGACAGCCACGCCCTGATGCCGACTCAGCTCACAGAGGCCGAAGAGGGCGAAGACCGCACCGTTGAGAATGTGACTGACCGGTTCCGACGGGCACTCCTCGAGGAAAGGACGCCCCAGTTGGTCGTAATGCGAGCAACCGCCCGCGGCCAGCGGCCGGAGCATCAGTTCCACCGCACCCTCGCTCGCGTCAAGAAAGGACCGCTCGCCGGTCGTGGCATAGCCGCGCAGCATCACGGACACCGCCAGGCCCTGGGCCATGGCCGAGTACCAGCCGGGGCGCACCCCGTACCGGGGCACCGGTACCGGATAGCGCCAACCGCCGTTGCCGTCCTGGCTGGCGCGCAGCCATCCGGCCTGGGTCAGCAGAGCCTGGATGCCCGGCGGCCGTTCGTCCGGGACGGCCGGGTGCCGGCTGCCGGCGAGCGCGCCGGTGTGCTGTGCGAGCGCATACAGGCTGACCGAGACCGGGTTTCGGTAGGTCTCACCGTTCGCGGCACGGGTCACCACCAGGCGCTCCTGGTCGAGCACGCTCCCGGCGGTCATCGGCCGCAGGTCGAGCGGGTACCTGCCCGGCTGGTCGGTCGGCAGGTCGACCGGCAGCGCCGTCAGGTCGACCGGGAAGCTCGGCCGCCGCAGATCGCGTGCCGCCTTCCCCGCCATGCCGAGCAGCGTCGTCGTGGCCCGCGTCCTGTCCTTCACGCCGGATTCTCCCTGCGGAGCCGCCTGCGACGCCCCCGCGCGGCCAGTGCCTGGTGGTACAGCTCGTTCACCTGGTTCACCGTCCCGGCGATGTCGAACTGCCGCAGCGCGAGTTCCCGGCCGCGGCCGGCCATGCGCAGACGCGCCGCGGGATCGGCGACCAGGGCATTCACGGCCCGAGCCAGTGCCGCCGGATCGGCGGGCGGGATCAACAGGCCGGTGCGGCCGTGCCGGACGGTGTCCGGCAGGCCACCGACGTCGGTCGCCACCACGCCCTTGCGCATGAGCAACGCCTCCACCACGGTGTAGCAGGCGGACTCGTCCATGGACGGGTTCACCAGTACGTCCAGCCCGGCCATGACCGAGCTGATGTCGGACCGGAAACCGGTGAACAGGATCCGGTCGGCGACGCCGAGCCGGGCGGCGCGGCGTTCCAGCCGGCGCCGGTACTCCCCGTCACCGACCAGCTCGTCGCCGATCACGAAGAATCTGGCTTCGGGGTTCTGTCGCAGGATCAGCGGGACGGCGTCGATGAAGACTTCATGCCCCTTGACGCCGAACTGACGGAACTCCCGCAACTTGCTCGGATACATGTAGGCGACCATGCCGACGGCCGGCGTGTCGCCGCCGAGCCCGAACTCACGGCGGAACGCGTCCGGCGAGGTCGCCGGATCGAACCGGTGGACGTCGCAACCGTAGTAGCTGACCGCGACCGATCGTGCCCCCATGGCCTGGTAGCGGCGTGCGATCGCCCGGCAGGATCCGAGCACCAGATCGTCCCGACGCAGCGAAAGCCTCTCCAGGATCCGGAAGGGGATCATCCGTAGATGCACCAGTCCCGGAACCTGCGACACGACCAGCGCCGACCGGTGGGCGACCGACGCCACTCGGGCCGCGAGCATCGCGATGATCAGATGCGAATGGATGACATCCGGCTTGTATTCCCTGACGAACTTCATCAGCCGCCACTGCGCGGCCATCAGCCCCGGCAACTGCCTGACCCGGCGGGACAGTCCGAACGCGATGATCTCCACCCGCACGCCCCGGACCTCGCGCAGCCGATCGGCGAGCGGGCCCTCGCGGGGCAGCACCGCGCACACCTCGTTGCCCAGCTCGGCCAGGCCGCGCACCTGATCGTGGAACCAGCTTCCGCCGACGGCGGTCGAGGTGATCTGCAGGATGCGCAGCGGCCGCGGGGGCTTCCCGGTCTCGGACATGGTCATCGCGCCACCGCCACCGCTGCCGATGCCCGCGCCTGCGCCCGTTCCGGCACCGGTGGCGGCGGCGGTGGCGGTACGTCGGCCGGATCCGGCTTCGCGGCCAGGATGATCAGCATCAGACCCGCCAGCAGAGGGGGAACCAGCAGGACCTCGCCGAACAGCGAGCAGACCCCCGCACCGATCATGGCCAGCAGTGCCGCCTCGCCGGCGGGATCACCGGAACGGATCGCGCACCGGGCCCGGCGGGCGCCGAGCACGGCAAGCGAGCCGATCCCGACCGCACCCACCAGGCCGGTCTGCGAGAGCACTGTCAGATAGGTGTTGTGCGCGAATTCCAGGAGCGGGAGCTGTAGGAACATGACCTCGTAATCACCGGTGGCTTGGTAGTAGGCGGGCAACTGGCCGGCGAAGTTCAGATATCCGACACCGAAAACCGGGTGCGCCTCGAACATCCGCAGTGCGCTGTTCCACAGATCGATCCGCACCGCGGAGTTGGCGTCCGGAGCGCCGCCGAGGATCGAGTCGAACCGGGCCGCGATCGCGGCGGGCAGCAGCGGAACCAGGCAGGCCGCGCCGATGCCGAGGGCCAGGACGCCACGCAGCGATCTGCGGGCGGCGTAGAGCACGATCACCGCGATTCCCGCCAGATAGGCCGCGCGGCTCAGCGAGTACGCAACCCCCAGGGCGAGCAGGGCGAATCCGGCGCCGGTCGCCAGCCGCGGCAGGCCCTTCCGGACGACCGCACAGCGCCTGAGCAGGACTGCGGCCGCCATGACGAACAGGGCACCCACGGCGTTGTGGTTGGCCGCGCCCTCTTGAGTGATGGCCAGAACAGCGGTGTCGGCAGGGGTGAGATCCCCCTTCATGGCGAAGATGGACCCTGCCTGGACGATCTCGATCACGGCCAGAATCACACTGCCGCAGCAGAACACCAGGAGCGCTCGGTCAAGAGCCGGTCCGGGTGCGGCGATCAGCGGCATCAGCAGCAGCGGCGCGCACGCCAGCAGCAGGTACTTCCAGGTGCCGGTGCCCGGCAGATCGGTGCCGCCGATCACGGCACTGGCGGTGACCAGGTAACCGACCGTGCCGACGGTGATCAGGGCGCCGATCAGCTTCGGCCATGCGATCTTCCTCCCGGAGACGACGCGACCCACCAGGCAGACGAGCATCAGAGCGGCCAGCCGGCCCGGGCTGATCAGCGAGGCCCCGACGTCCGACTGCGAGAACGGGATCGCGGCGGCGAGCACATACAGACCCGCGTCCGGGATCAGCAGACAGACCAGCACGATGACCGTGAGGCCGGCGGCGCTGAGGGTGCTGACGACGCCGGCGGTGCTGACGGCGGGGCTGTACGCCGTCGCGAGGCAGCCGACACCCGCCGCCGTCAGGAGCCCCGCCGCGACCACGGGTGCCCGGTTGAACGCAACGGACCCGACCTGCCTCGGGTACGCGCCCCGCAGGCGATCTCCGACCGTCTTGACCGACAGTCGCCCAACCGACGGGCGCGCAGGGGCCGTCGGCCTCCCCTCGGTGGCAAGCCCGGCCGGATGGCGCCGGCGGTCGCGGACGCCCAGCCGCACGCCGCGGCCGAGCAGCACCGCGAACACCAGGTATCCGGCCGAGTCGGCCGCGCCGGCACCGACCGCGGCATAGCGGGGGGTCAGGACTACGAGCAGGGCGATGTTGACGATCGCAGCGATCACGGTGGCCGCGATCACCGGCCGAAGCAGGTCGGCAGCCGCCAGGTATGCCTGGAGCGAGCGGCCCATGCTGAACAGCACCAGGCCGGGCAGCATCGCCCAGATCACCTGCACGGCACCGGAGTACGGCTGCCCGTAGACCGCTGGGATCAGGACGGGGGCAACTGCCGCCGCCACGGCGGCCGCCACGGCGGCGGCAGCGAACACGGTCCGGGCAATCCTGGCCGCCGCTCGCGCGTCGACGGCACCCGACGTGACCGCGGGGAACATCACCAGCGCGACCGCCGTCGGCAGCAGGAACATCGCCTCGGCCAGGGGCAGCGCCACGGCGTACATGGCCACGGCCGTCACCCCGGCCAGCAGTTGGATCACCGGAACATCGAGACGCTGCATTCCGTAATGGATGAGATTCGGGAGATAGGCCCTGATGGCGAAGCTGCCGAAGGCCCGGGCGGACACCGGTTCACCGTCGTCCTGGACCCGGGCGGTGGCCGCGATCAACAGCACCCCGGCGCAGAGCAGTTGCCCGGCCAGCGCCGACAGAAAGCAACTGGTGGGGGTCAGCGATCCGGCGGCGAGCAGGCCGCAGACTCCGAGAAGGTGGCAGACCGCGGGGACGGTGGTCGCGAGGTTGTACGTCCTGACCCGGCCGCGGCCGATCTCAGCCGTTCCGAGCAGCGTGGTCAGCAAGGTCACCGGGCACATGGCGGCCGCTACCACCGCCGGCCGGAACGGCACGCCGAGCAGCACGACCGGCCAGAGATGACCGAGGAGCAGCCACAGCCCCGCCAGCGCCGAACCGGGAACCAGGGAGAACGCCACGCTCCACCGGACGATCTGCCGGAACGCGGTGTGCGAGGTTCCGGCGAACCGGGCGTTGGCGTTGTCCATACCCAGGACCGTGATGATGCTCAGCACGGTGGGGACCGAGATCATCACCGCGAACGTGGCCCTGCCCTGCACCCCCATGCCTCGCGCCACGATGACGCCCGCCGCGAAGCTCATCGCCGTGGCCAGCAGTCGCGTGGCCAGGGTGCCTCCGATCGCCGCCGGACTTACCCCCGGCAGCCGGACGCGGAGACTTTTCGTGATCGACTGCACCAGCGAACAGCCTCCGAAGTCGCGAGACGGGATCGGTGCCGCGGGGGGCGGCGGATGTTCTCGCCGCCTCAGCATGCAGGCACAATGTAGCGTCACAGATAACACAAAGTAGCACTTCGCGCACGTAGAGTAGTAGCGTGTCTCGGCGTCAGGCCGGCCGCCGCCGGCGCGACCAGACGTCAGAAGAAGGCTTCTCCGGCGCGGACGACGGCGTGGGACAGGGGAACGCGGTGGTGAAGGTGCCGGCCGGAGACGCTGCCCGGCTGCGGGAACGTCCTGGTGCCCGATCCCCGGCAGCTGCCGACTGCAGTGGCCGGACCGCGGCCGGCCGACGAGCCGCCAACACCTTCGGTGACGGCAAGGCTGCCGTCAGGATCATCGGCGAACGGGCGTCACGGGCCCACGACGGGCTCATGCCCAGCCGCCGTCGGGTGGCGGGGCAGCTTCGGTGGAGGTGAGGACATGAGGATCTGGATCTTCAACCACTATGCGGCGCCGCCGGACTGCGCCGCCGGCACCCGGCATTACGAGCTGGGCCGCGTGCTGGCGGCGAGGGGGCACGAAGTCACCGTCTTCGCCAGCAGTTTCAGCCATTTCAGCAGGCGCGAGGAACGGCTCACGCCCGGCGAGACGGTGGCCACCCGGACGATCGACGGCGTCCGCTTCGTCTGGGTCCGTACGCCGCCCTACACCAGCAACGGATACAGCCGCGTGCTGAACATGGTCCACTACGCGGCCCGGGTGCTCTCGGCGCAGCGCGGCCTGAACCGGCCGGATGTGATCGTCGGCTCATCAGTGCACCTGGCCGCGGTGCTCGCCGCCTGGCTGGCGGCCCGTGGCCGCCGTGCCCGCTTCGTCGTCGAGGTGCGCGATCTGTGGCCGCAGACACTGATCGACATGGGCGCGCTGCGTGCGAACGGGCTGCCCGCCCGGCTGCTCCGGCTGGCCGAGTCCTTCTGCTGCCGGCGCGCGTCCGCCGTGATCTGCCTCCTGCCCGGTGCCGCCGGCTACCTGCAGGCCCGTGGCGTCCCCGCCGACAAGATCCATTATGTGCCGAACGGGATCGCCGACTTCCCCCGGCCGAGAGATCCTGATCAGCCGGCCGACCCGAACATTCCGGGTCCCGGGGACCAGGCCGCCGACCTGATCGACCGGATCAGGCGCTTTCGCAAGGATGGTTGTCTCACCGCCGGCTACATCGGCTCGCACGGTCCGGCCAACGGGGTGGAGACCATTGTCGCGGCCGCGGCGGAGCTGCGAGCTGCCGGCCGTCCGCGGGTTGCCGTGGTGATGGTCGGCGACGGCCAGGAGAAGGCCGCGTGCGAACGGCTCGCGCACCGGCACGGCCTGGACAACGTGCTGTTCTGGCCGCCGGTGCCGAAGCAGGCCGTGCCGGCCGTGCTGGCCGAGCTGGATGTGACGTTGTTCTGCCTGCGTGATGTCGCGGTCTTCAAGTACGGCCTGAGCAGCAACAAGCTGTTCGACTACCTGGCGTCCGGCAAGCCGGTGCTGTTCGCGAGCAACGCGCCCGGCAGCCCGGTACGCGAGTCCGGCGGCGGCGTGTGCGTGCCCGCCGAGTCACCGGCGGACATGGCGGGCGCGCTGGCCGAGTTGGCCGCGATGAACGAGACCGAACGGGAGCGGATGGGCGAGCGGGGCCGCCGCTGGGTCTACCGGCATCACGGCATGACCGCGCTGGCGGACGCGTTCCTCACCGCGGTCTCGGAACCGGCGAGGGGCGAGGGCCCTGTGACGGAGGCGCGGCTGTGACGCTGCACATCGTGGGCGCAGGCGGCTTCGGCAGGGAGACGCTGGACGCGGTGCGGGCGACCGTCGCGGCGCCCGAGGTTGTCTTCGTGGACGAGCACCCGCCGGCCACTACGCTGGCCGGCTGTCCGGTGCTGCTGCCCGGGCAGTTGGCTGCGCCCGGCGGGCAGGGGGACGAGTTCGTGGTCGCGATCGCCGACGCCGAGGCGCGCCGCAGGCTGGCCCGGCAGTTCGAAGATCGCGGCCTGCGAGCGGCGACGGTGATCGACCCGCGCGCGGTGGTCTCCCCCGACGCCAGGATCGGGCGCGGCTGTGTGGTGCTCGGTCAGGCGTTCATCTCCACCGGCACCGTCATCGGCGCACATGTCCAGGTCAACTACCAGGCCAGCATCGGTCACGACACGGTGCTCGAGGATTTCGTGACAATCCTGCCCGGGGCCAATGTCGCCGGCAGCGTGACCGTCGGTGCCGGGTCCACGGTGGGCAGTAACGCCGCCGTGCTGCAGGGCCGTCGGATCGGGCCGTCTGTCATGGTCGGCGCCGCTGCTCTGGTGACCCGCGACGTCGCCGCCGGTCAGCTGGTCGTGGGCATCCCCGCCAGGGCCCGCGGCTCGGCCCGGTCATCGCCAACCGGCGGCCCGCCCTGCTCAGCCGACGCCGATGACCGGCCGGAGCCCCGGGAGCCCTGATCGTCCGGTTTGGTCACGGGATCCCGTGCGCTTGCACGGCGACGACCTGATCTGATGCTTCCGCACGGCCGGCGGGGCGTCGTCGTGGCGAACGACTGTCATGACGGCCGAACTCGTCGGTCCCAGGTGACGGACCACCGTGCCGCCCTTCCAGTACGTCGGCCACCGCTGCCGCGCCCTCGTGGCCGCCGTGCCGCCCGGCTGGTCACCGCCGCACGCGAGGTGCCGGCACGGCGGTGACCAGGCCTCAGTCGGCTGGCGCGTGATGCGCGGTCACCGGGCACCAACCGGCATCGGCTGGGCCGTGGCATTCGGTGACGCGGTTGCCCGGACGACGGCGGTGGTCACCGCGTCGGCGATCTCGGCCACCTCGGCCTCGGTCAGCCGGTGGTGCACCGGCAGCGAGAGCATCGCCTGGGCGACGGCCTCGGTCACCGGCAGCGCCGAGCCGAGCCCGGTGCCGCCGTCCCGCTCGGCGAAGATCGGCTGCCGGTGCACCGGCGGGAAGTAGATCCGCGCCTCGACGCCCTGGTCCAGCAGGTCGGCGAGCACATGGTCGCGGATGCCGGGAAGCAGGCAGGTGTAGAGCATCCAGGTGCCCCGCGTGTCGGGTACCTGATGCGGCGTCGTCAGACCGGGGAGCCCGGTCAGCCGCCGGGTCAGCGATCCCGCGATCAGGTGCTTGCGCCCCAGGATGCCGTCCAGCTTGCGCAGCTGCACCCGGCCGATCGCGGCCTGCATCTCCGTCAGGCGCCAGTTGTAGCCAAGGCTCGCGTGCTGGTACAGCCCGGTCTGACCGTGGTTGCGGAGGAGTTTCAGCCGCTCCGCGACGCCCGGGTCGTCGGTCAGCACAATGCCGCCCTCACCGGTTGTGATGTTCTTGGAAGGGGTGAAGCTGAACATGGCCGACCGTCCGAAGGTGCCGACCGGTCTGCCCCGGTACTCGGCGCCTGCGGCCTGCGCGGCGTCCTCCAGGAGCGGCACGCCGGCCTCGGCGCACACCCGCGCCAGCCCGTCGAGGTCACCGGGCTGCCCGGCGTAGTGCACGGTCATGACCGCCCGGGTGGCCCGGGTGATCCGGGTCGCGACCGATGCCGGATCGAGGTTGAACGTCCCCGGGTCGATGTCGGCGAACACCGGGGTGGCCCCGACGTGGCACACCGATGTCGCGGTGGCGACGAAGGTCATCGACGGGACGATCACCTCGTCGCCGGGGCCGATGCCCTCGGCGAGCAACATCGCGTTGAGCGCGGCCGTGCCGGTGCAGAACGTCACACCGAACCGCGCCTGATGCCGGTCGGCGAACTCCTGCGCGAAAGCCTCGTTCTCCGCGCCGTTGGTGAGAACACCACTGCGCAGGACCCTGCGTACCGCCTCCCATTCCTCCTCACCGAGGTCGGGACTTGCGAGCCGGATGCGGACGTTGCTGTCAGGCACCTGAGAGCATCCTTTCTGGTCTGCCGGCGATCGGATCGTTGTCATGGCCGACGGTGGCGCCGCCCCTGGCCAGGACCGTCCAGACGGTGAGGACCAAGATGGCCAGGTCGAGCCAGAAGCTCTGGTGGCGGACGTAACGCAGATCCCACTCGATGCGCTCCGGCCAGCTCAGGCGCTGTCGCCCGTGCACTTGCGCCAGGCCGGTCAGGCCGGGGGTGGCCAGCAGCCGCAGCCGCTGACGACCGGTGTACCGGCCTACCTGGTAGGGCAGCGTCGGCCGAGGCCCTACCAGGCTCATCTCTCCACGCAGCACATTGACCAGCTGGGGCAACTCGTCGAGGGACGTGCGGCGCAGCACCCGTCCGACCGCGGTCACCCGGGCCGGATCGGCGTCTCCTGGTCTCTCCGAGCCGCACGGAACATTGCGCATCGTACGCAGTTTCAGCAGGACGAACGGGTGGCTGTCGCGGCCGACCCGCTGCTGCCGGAACAGGACGGGTCTGCCATGCGCGAGCAGGTGCGCCAGCGCGGCGATCGCGCAGAGCAGCGCGGCCGGCACGATGATCAGGCCGACCACGACCAGGTCCAGCATTCGCTTGCCGCGGTACGACCTTCGGCGAGGCACCCGGCCGCCGCCCCCGGGGCCGCCGGGAAGCGCGGTGGGCGCCTTCGGGCTCACCGCGCCTGCCCGGCGCCGGCCCGGCATGGGCGGGGCGGTCATCTGCTGGCCTCCGCTCTTCCGGGCTGGCCATGCAGCACGGCCCGGCCGGCCGGCTGCTCGGGGCCGGGCGCGGCGGCGAGGAGCGCCAGCGCGGCGCGTACCTCATCGGGATCGGTGAGGTGACCGATACCGGTGACCTCACCGGCGTCGAGTGCGGGCACCGGCACCTGTCTGACCAGCGGATGCCTCGGCCGGTGGTCCGGTTCCCCATCGCCCAGCAAATCCTCGATCAGCTTTTCGCCGGGCCGCAGCCCGGTGAAGACGATCTCGACGGGCCGCGATGCCGCGTCGGCCATACGGCGGGCGAGGTCGACGATGCGGACCTGGTCTCCCATGTCGAGGACGAGGACCTCACCGCTCTCCCCGACTGCCACGGCCTGCAGCACCAGTTGGACGGCTTCAGTGGCTGTCATGAAGTAACGGGCGACCTGCGGGTGAGTCACGGTGACCGGGCCGCCCGCAGCGATCTGCGCGGACAGCGAGCCGAGCAGCGAACCCCGGCTGCCCAGGACGTTGCCGAACCTGACAGACACCCAGGTCCCGGGGAACTCATCGGCCATGTGCGCGGTGAGCCGCTCGGTGATCCGCTTGGAGGTGCCGAGGACACTCACCGGGTCGGCCGCCTTGTCGGTGGAGACGTTCACGAACGACCGCACACCGCAGGCCGCAGCCGCTTGCAGCACGTTCAGCGTGCCGGTCACGTTCGTCTTCAGCGCCTCGCCCGGATACCGCTCGAGCAGCGGAAGATGTTTCACGGCCGCCGTGTGGAACACGATCTCGGGGCGGGCGTGGGCGAAGACCTCGGTGATGCGGGAGGCATCCGTGATGTCGGCGAGCACGACCTCTTCGGAATCGAGCAGTGCGCGGCCGTGCAGCGCGAGCTGGATCGCGTGCAGAGCTGATTCGTCCCGGTCGAGCATCACCAGCGACTCGGGACCCAACCGGTGCAACTGGCGGCACAGCTCAGAACCGATCGAGCCGCCGGCGCCGGTGACAAGGATGCGGCGTCCGGCGAAATGACCGGCAGCCGACTTCAGGTCCAGTCGGATCGGCTCGCGACCCAGCAGCTGAGTGATCCGTGGGTCGCGGACGTCGTCGATCCGCGCCGGTCCCGCGACCAGTTCCTCGACGCGCGGAATCACCTTGGTGATCAGGCCGATCGACTCGGCCAGTGTGATCAGTTCACGAATGACCTGGCCGTCACGGCACCCGCCGGCAATGGCGATGACCATGACCGTCGCCCCGGTCTCCGCAGCGACCTCGGCGAGCCGCTCCCGCCCGCCGCGCACTCGGATACCGCAGATCCGCAGTCGCCGCTTGCCGGGGTCGTCATCCAGCAGGGCAACCGGTTGGTACTGGGCGCCCGGCTGACCGACCAGCCGCTGCACCAGTTGCGTTCCGGCGCTGCCCGCGCCGAACACGATCACCTTGATGGCGGTCGGGGCGGGCCGTCTCGGCCTGCGCTGGATGGCCGCGACTGCGGCCCGCACGGTGATCGTGGCAAGCACGCCGACCAGGGCGGCGAGGCCGGCCGTGGCCGGTCTGCCGCCCACCAGGGGGAGCTCTGCCAGGCAGATGCCCTCCAGAAGCAGCGCGGTCAGCCCGGCGGAGACCAGCACCGCGCTCAACTCCGCGCCGTTCTCCGCCTGATGGCGCCCGGAGTAGAGCCCACACACAGTCCCGGCCAGTACCACCGCTGTCCCTGTGACAGCACAGACGATGACCAGATCGCCGGGTCCGACGAGCGGGTCGGAGTCGCTGCGACTGGTCAGGCCGGCAATCAACAGGCCGCACGTCCAGGCGATCGCGTCTAAGGCGGCTCGCACCGCCGGCCGGCGATACCGGGCGGCAACGTTGGACCGACCACTCGGCCGGGCTTGGCTTTCCTGTGCGTTTTGGAAAACGGCCGGATGAACCACTGTCAGCTTGTCGTTACTGGCGCATTCCCCACGCAAGGTGAACCCCGATCAGCAGGATGTCAGTTGCCAGAGGTCTATTTGGGCACTTTGCTGAGGGCATGTCCACAGACGCTGCCGCGTCCTTTTGGGTGGTCATCCAAAATCATTCGTCCTCGCGGACCTGCTTCTCGGTGGGTACGATTCCGCGACCACGGCTGAACGAATACCGCAGCGCCTTTCCTGGGTGCGCGGGGGCCCTTCATGCCCGCTCAACATCCACAGTGCGGATGAAAACCCGACTCGGACGGTCCGGCTACTTCGCGCACGGTTGGACAAGCACCTTGGTGGTCTGCGGCCGTGCCAACGGCTGCACGGGGACCACGGGGGAGCGCTCCGAAGCCGGTTCCAGCAGACGAACATCCACCTCTCGCGTCTGACCGGGCAGGAGTTCCACCTGTGCGTCCAGTACCAGGTGACCGCGCTCCTGGGTCGACGACAGCAGAAGCTGCTGCCCGTCCAGGGTCCCACCGGTGAATCGCGCACCGGAACTGGCGTACAGCGAGAGCCAGATCCGTGTGGACCCCGGCGGGTGTGGGTGCTCGGGATCGTCGGAACGGAGAGCGACGAAGGCAGGCAGACCCGCTGCGGGAGCGGCATTGGTCAGCCTGATCCGTACCGTGCTGGCACGGGTACCGCCTTCGCAAGGACCGAGTTCGTAGGTCAGCGAACGGCGCAGATAGTAGTCCATCTTGTTGCCCGCGGAATTGTTGACCACGAGATGTGCGAAGGGTCCCTTTGTCTCGGGGACTTCGCCTGACAGCCCCGCTTCTTCCAGCGCCGACTCGGTGGAGGCGTCTCTGCTCCACACACGCAGTCGGCCGTCATCGGCGTTCTGCCGCAGCGCCTGGAGGAGGGCCAGCGAATCGGGGTGGCGATTCAGCAGGGCGGCAGCGACGGACTGTGCGACCTGCACCAGGAAACGTTTGCGTTCGGCGTTGTTGTACGACGCGTAGAGGGTGCTCTCGGTGAGTTCTACGGTGTTCGCCGCCGTCAGCCGTTTCCCGTCCGGAAGTTGGACCGGCCCCGTGGCTTTGAGGACTTGGGCGAGTCCTACGGGATCGGTCGCGATGGCCCCGTCGAGTCGCCGGCCCGTATGCCGCTGCCACAGTCCCACCCAGATCTGCGCCGCAAAGGGAAAATGAGCGGACAGATTGGAATTGGCCAGCCCCTGCGTGCTCTCAGCAGGTCCGTACCGACGGTCGAAAGCCGGTCCGAAGTTCGCCACGGGGGCGGCGGTGTACGGCAGCGCGTCATCCGACGCGAAGTCGTGCAAAGTGATGCGGCCACGGTCGGCAGTCAGGATGCCGAAGGTGCCGACGAGCCCACCGGTGCCCCGGGCCTCGGCATTGTTCTGGAAGGCGAAAAAGTAGGAGCGTGGCCCCGAGGCACCCAGAACAGGCATCAGCAGCCGCGTCGTCGCCTCCGCCTTGGAGACCGAGCCGGAAAGGCTCGCCACTCGGTCGGACAGCCGCTGCCGTGCCGTATCAAGGCGTTGGACCGCCGTCGAGCCGGGCAGGCCACTCAATCTCGTCTGGATTCGGGTCAGTTGCCGGTGCACATTCCCCAGCAGGTCCGTCGTCTCCGAAAGCCGACGGAGGTCCACACGATCATTGTGCACAATCTGGCCGGACGCGAACATCTGCTGCAGTCGCACCGCCTCCGGCAGCACTCCGGTGGCCATCTCATCGGCGGCGACACTCAGCCCCCGGGCAGAACGGAGCGGTGGGCCCATCAGTGGGAGCTCCTCGGCCAGGCCCCACACCGGCGTGGTTGCCGCCCTCCGGGCGGCCGCTGTGTGTTTCTGGATGAAGCCCAGCACCTCGGCCGAGGGCCGGCGATGCCGGACCATCTCCGTACGCATTCGTTCGGTCGCCACCTGGGCCGCGGCAAGATCGCTCTGGACCGCGCGGACCTCCCACAGCAGGCAACCGGCCGACGCGGCGGACAACAGACCGACAGCTGCGGCAACCCAGAGGATCACTCGTCGGTGGCTGCGCAGGGCCGTCACAGCCACGAATACCCGCGCACACTTCTTGCGTCGCTGAAAGGCCCACCTGCGCGGTTTGTCTGCAGGGTCCCTTTCCACAGCGCCCTTCGGGCCGTACGCCGGGTCCTTCCCTGCCGTCATTGCCTACCCATGAATCGAAGGAGTTCGTTTCCACCAGAACCGAGCATGCGGGTTACATCAGTAATGACAGTCACTAGGACTCGTTGCAAACTTCACCGCGTCAGGGGGCCGGAAACTGGGTCCAAACAGCCTAATAATCGGGTCGCCCGGGGGAATTTCACCCCGGGCTCGCACGGAACCGTATGTGCCGGTCTCCCGTCATACGGCTCCTGTCGTCCTGGTCCTCGACCCAGCCGGGGCCGCCCAGGTCCAGCGAGCGAAATACTTCGGGCGCGACATGCGGCGGCCTTGAGCCGGCGCCGCAGGGAGCCCGTCACCTCGCTGCTGGCGATCGGCCGCGCCTTCCTGGGCGAGTGGGCGGTGCTCGCCGCCGGCCTTGCGGCGGCGCCGGCCGTGGCGACCGGGACGGCGCTGACGGCGCGCACCGTCGCGCGGGGGTCCCAGGACGAGCGGGAGGAGCGGGAGCACGATTCGAGCGCTGCGGTGTGACCCGGCGTGACACCACCGCACCCGGCGCACGCTGGGCGAGACTGGCTCCCATGACAGTTGACGCTCTGACGGACGTCGCCGGTCTGCGGGTGGGACACGCCACGCGCACCGGCGACGGTTGGCTCACCGGCACCACGGTCGTCCTCGCGCCGGAGGGCGGCGCCGTGGCCGCAGTGGACGTGCGCGGCGGAGGTCCCGGCACGAAGGAGACCGACGCCCTGGATCCACGCAACCTGGTGCAGCGGGTCGAGGCGATCGTGCTGACCGGGGGCAGCGCCTACGGGCTCGACGCGGCGTCCGGGGTGATGGCCTGGCTGGAGGAGCAGGGGCGCGGGGTGCTCGTGGGTCCCGACCCCGCGCACGTCGTGCCGGTGGTGCCTGCCGCCTGCGTCTTCGACCTGGGCCGGGGCGGTGACTTCCGGGCCCGCCCGGACGCGGCCACCGGCCGGGCGGCGGTCGAGGCGGCAGCGGCGAGCGAGCCCGGTGCGCGGGTGCGGGAAGGGTGCGTGGGCGCCGGAACGGGCGCGGCGGTCGGCCCGATGAAGGGCGGGGTCGGCACCGCCGCCATCGTCCTCGACTCGGGGATCACGGTGGCCGCGCTGGTGGTGGCCAACGCAGTGGGGTCGGTGCTGGATCCGGAAACGGGGGTGCTGTACGGGGAGTTGTTCCAGGGGCGGGTGGCGTACCCGGAGGCGCAGGTGCACGAGGCCGCGCGCCGGCGGCTCGCCGAGAGTGCGGTGAGGAACGCGTCTCCCCTGCTCAACACCACGCTCGCGGTGGTCGCCACCGACGCCGATCTGTCGAAGGCGCAGGCGCACAAGCTCGCGGGCACGGCGCACGACGGGATCGCGCGCGCCGTACGACCGGTCCACATGCTCAACGACGGGGACACGGTCTTCTCCCTGGCCACGGGCGCCCGCCCACTCGACCCCGACCGCCCACTCGCCCTGAACGACATCCTCGCGGCAGGCGCGGACATGGTGACGCGCGCGATCGTACGAGCCGTCCGCGCGGCCGAATCGGTGGACGGACCGGGCGGCCTGTGGCCCTCCTACGAGGAGTTGTACGGGGGCCGGTGACGCACCCTCGGGCAGGTCGAGGCGCGAGCCGTCACGGCACGAGGCGGGAACCCCACGGCCCGGGAACGCCTTGCCTGGGGACGACAACGGCCCGGCCCCGCACAACCCGGCAACGACTCGACTCAGGAAGGTGGATTGTCCCGGTTCTGTCACGTGATGGCGCCAACGGCCGGTGGAGGGAACCTCATCGGGCGCCGGATCCCTCCTTCTTCACGTACCGGATCGGATCACTCACATCACACGAAGCTGGAGCAGCCCGTGACAACGGCGGACATAGCAGCGCGGCGCGCACTGGGGGCCTGTGCCGTCCTGGTGGTCGGTGCCCTGACACTGACCGCCTGCGGGGGCAGCGCCAACGCCGAGGGCGACGACGCCAAGGGCGGCAAGAGCGCCGCCAAGGCGTCCACCGCGAAGATCGTCATCTCGGCGAAGGACGGCTCGACGGGCGCGTCGATCAACGCGACCGGCGTGAAGGTGAGCGACGGCCGGCTCACCGAGGTGAAGATGACGGTGGCCGGGTCGGGACAGGCCGTCGAGGGCTCCCTGTCGGCCGACGGCAGCACCTGGAAGCCGAAGGAGCAGCTGGAGCGCGGGACGAAGTACCGGATATCGGCGACCGCGAAGGACGCGAACGGCAAGACCGCCGCCGCCAACTCCATTTTCACCACGGTCACTTCGGCCAACAGCTTCATAGGGACCTACACCCCGGACAACGGCACGACGGTCGGCGTCGGGATGCCGGTGTCGTTCACCTTCGACAAGGCCATCGGCGACAAGAAGGCCGTGCAGTCGCACATCACCGTCACCTCCAGCAGCGGGCAGCAGGTGGCCGGGCACTGGTTCGGGGCGCAGCGGCTCGACTTCCGGCCCGAGGAGTACTGGAAGGCCGGCTCCAAGGTCACGATGAAGATCGACCTGGACGGCGTCGAGGGCGCGAACGGCGTCTACGGGGTGCAGAAGAAGACGGTCACCTTCACCATCGGGCGATCCCAGGTGTCCACCGTCGACGTGAACACACAGACCATGACGGTGGTGCGGGACGGGCAGACGCCGAAGACGATTCCGATCTCGTCGGGCAGCCCGGAGCACACCACGTACAACGGCCAGATGGTGATCTCCGAGAAGTTCACGCAGACCCGCATGAACAGCCGGACGGTCGACCTGGGCGGCGAGTACGACATCCCGGACGTGCCGCACGCGATGCGCCTGACGACGTCCGGCACCTTCATCCACGGCAACTACTGGTACGCAAGGGGTAATCCACCCTTCGGCCGCACCGGCACCAGCCACGGATGCGTCGGGCTCGCGGACGTGCAGGGCGCGCAGGGCGACACCCCCGCCAAGTGGTTCTACGACAACTCGCTGATCGGCGATGTCGTGATCGTCAAGAACTCCCCGGACAAGAACGTGGCCCCGGACAACGGGCTCAACGGCTGGAACATGGCGTGGGCCGAGTGGACCGCAGGGAGCGCGGGCTGAGCGCCGGTCAGCGCCGGGAACGCCGTCTGACCGGCGGTTTCTGACAGGCGGCCGGGCCGTGCGGGAACTTTTCGCACGGCCCCCGCGTTTTCCCGATGCACGTTTTCTCGGTTCCCGGACATGATGTCCGACCGAGGGGCTACGGTATGCACCCACAAGGTGACATGCAGCAACGCCGGGAGAAACCTTGAGCGTTCCGTACGAGACGACAGCGTACGAACCAGCCGAGTCGCCCGAGTCTCCGGAGGAGCACCTCGCGCGACTGCTCGGTCGCGCCCTGAACTCGTTCGAGCTGCCCGACGAAGCCCTGCGGCGGCTCGACTGCGCCCTGGCCCACGACAGCTCCCTGCACTCCGCGCACCACAGCGCGGGCCTGCACCGGGAGACCTACCGGCACACCTGGCTGCTGGCCGACGGCTGCGCGCTCACGCTGTGGGAGCTCGTGCACAACACCACGCCGGGCAGCGAACCGCAGCACGAGGTGTACGTCGACGAGGAGGAGCTGCGCGCCGCCACGGCCCGGCTGCCGCTGCCGTCGGACACACCGGACTTCGAACTGCCGGTGCTGGTGCAGTTGTCGCCGGTCCCCGCACCCCGGCACGTGTACGTGCCGGACGACTCGGCGGACCACGCGCGTCGGCTGCTGCGCCGCGCGGAGAACCCCGACGGGCCCGGCACGGACACGGCCGCGCTGCTGACGTCGGCGTTCGCGCACCAGATCACCCAGGCCTTCGGGCGCCCCTGCCGCGCGGGCCGTATCGGCCTGGGCTACTCGCTCTACGAGCACGCGTTCCTGCTGCGCGACGGCCGGGAGATCTCCCTGTGGGAGATCGAGCACACGGCGACGCCGGACGGGCGGCACATGTGTGAGGTGTACCCGTCCGAGACGGCGGCCCGGGACGCGATGGAACGCCGGGCGGCACGGGTCTCCTGAACGGCGGCGGGCCCGCGGGGTCAGTGGCCCCCGCCGAGTTGCCGTACGAGGCCCGCGAAGGCGTCCTTCTCCGCGGGGGTCAGTTCGACGTTCTCCAGGTGGGGGCCGGTCTGCTGTTGGCACGGGAGGGCCGGCAGGGCGGGCGGCGCGGGGAGAACCCGGTGGGTCTCGGCGCGGGAGCGGATGCGGCGCAGAACCCGGGTCAGGACGAGCAGCCAGGCGACGGACGCCACGGCGAGGACGGTCAGGGCCGTCAGCTGAGTGGGCGTGAGATGCACGGGCATACCACCCAGTACACACCACGGTCCGGGACTTTGGTCCCGGACCGTGACGTATCTCGCAGGCCACACAGATCGCGCTAAAGGTCTTTTCGGTGTGGAGAGTTGCGAATCACCGCAGACAGCCGCAGCCGTTACGCGACCACCGGCTGCTTCGCCTCCGCCGCCGTGCCGGCCGCGGAGCCCTCCGCCGGCACGGGCTCCGTGGCGCCGGGGACCGGCTTGCGCAGGCCCTTGAGGACGACGACCGTGGCCGTCGTCACGCACACGCCGACCGCGATGGCGAGCAGGTAGAGGAAGGGGCTGCCGATCAGCGGAACCACGAAGATGCCGCCGTGCGGAGCGCGGAGCGTGGCGCCGAAGGCCATCGACAGGGCGCCGGTGACCGCGCCGCCGGCCATCGAGGCCGGGATGACGCGGAGCGGGTCGGCCGCGGCGAACGGGATCGCGCCCTCGGAGATGAAGGAGGCGCCCAGGACCCAGGCGGCCTTGCCGTTCTCGCGCTCGGTCTGCGTGAAGAGCTTGCCACGGACCGTCGTGGCCAGAGCCATTGCCAGCGGCGGGACCATGCCTGCCGCCATCACCGCGGCCATGATCTTCATCGCGGAGTCACTCGGGCTGGCGACCGCGATCCCCGCCGTGGCGAAGGTGTACGCGACCTTGTTGACGGGCCCGCCGAGGTCGAAGCACATCATCAGGCCGAGCAGGGCGCCGAGGAGGATGGCGTTGGAGCCGGTGAGGCCGTTCAGCCAGTCGGTCAGGCCCTTCTGGGCCGAGGCGATGGGCTTCCCGATGACGACGAACATCAGGAATCCGACGACCGCCGAGGAGATCAGCGGGATCACCACCACCGGCATGATGCCGCGCACCGACGCCGGGATCTTCACCTTCTGGATCGACAGCACCACGCCACCGGCGATCAGACCGGCGGCCAGACCGCCGAGGAAGCCCGCGTTGATGGTGACGGAGATCGCGCCGCCGACGAAGCCCGGGACGAGACCGGGGCGGTCCGCCATGCCGTACGCGATGTAGCCGGCCAGGACCGGAACCAGGAAGCCGAAGGAGACGACACCGATCTGGAAGAGCAGCGCGGCCCAGCTGTCGGACTGGGTCCACAGGAAGTGGTCCATGACCGACGGCGCCTTGTTGATCTTGTATCCGCCGATGGCGAAGCCGAGCGCGATGAGCAGACCGCCCGCGGCGACGAACGGAACCATGTAACTCACGCCGGACATCAGCCACTTGCGGAGCTTGGTGCCATAGCCCTCGGTGGAGTCGCCCGCCCGCTCGACGGGGGTCCCGGCGGCCGAACCGGCCGTCACCTCACCGCGTGCCGCCTTCCCGCGCACCTCGGTGATCAACTCGGCGGGGCGGTTGATGCCCGCCTTCACGCCGACGTCCACGGTGGGCTTGCCGGCGAAGCGGTCCTTGTCGCGTACGGAGACGTCGTGGGCGAAGATCACGCCGTCCGCCGCGGCGATGACGGCCGGGTCGAGCCGGGTGAAGCCGGCCGAGCCCTGCGTCTCGACGACCAGCTCGACGCCCGCCTCGCGGCCCGCGTTCTCCAGGGACTCGGCCGCCATGTAGGTGTGGGCGATGCCGGTCGGGCAGGAGGTGACGGCGACGATCCGGAAGGGACGGTCGGTCTCGGGGGCCGGGTCCGGGGTGGTGGCCGTGTCGGCGTCGGCGGAGGCCGCCGCCGACGCCGACACGGAGTCCTCGGGGGTGGGTTCGGAGGTGAGCTCGGAGGTCGGCTCGGCCGAGGCGGCCGGGACCTCGTCGCCGCGGATCAGCGCCGCCGCGGTCGCCGCGTCGCCGGCCGAGCGCAGCGCGTCGGTGAACTCGGCGTTCATCAGCTGACGGGCCAGCGACGACAGGATCGTCAGGTGGGCGTCGTCCGCACCGGCCGGTGCGGCGATCAGGAAGATCAGGTCGGCGGGGCCGTCCGTCGCGCCGAAGTCGATGCCGGCGGCGCTGCGCCCGAAGGCGAGCGTCGGCTCGGTGACGTGGGCGCTGCGGCAGTGCGGGATGCCGATGCCGCCGTCGAGGCCGGTGGGCATCTGGGCCTCGCGGGCGGCGACGTCGGCGAGGAAGCCCTCCAGGTCGGTCACCCGGCCCTGGGACACCATGCGCTCGGCGAGGGATCGCGCCGCCGCTTCCTTCGTTGGGGCGGACAGGTCGAGATCGACCAGGTCCGCGGTGATCATGTCGCTCATCGCGGGCTCCTTCGCACGCGTATCGCCCGGGGCGTGGGGTGGTGGGCGGGGGTGGGGACGGGGACAGAGGTGGAGACGGTGTTGCTGTGGGGAGAGGTGGGGCGGGCGGAGGCGGGGCCGGGGAAACCCCGCCTCCGTGGGGCCGCAGGCGGGTTCGGGTCCTGCTTCCCCTGGCCAGCGGGGCGGCTCAGGGTGCCCCGCTGCCCGTCGTGGGCGGCGAGTAACGAAGAACCTCGCCGCGTCCCGGCCGCTGGTGTGAACGTCTCGGGCGCCATCAAGTGCGTCATGACACCGGCTCCTTCAGTTCGCGGTCCACCGGCACCTCCGCCGTGACCGTCACCGCCGCCGGGTCCAGGTCGGCCGGGGTCGGCATCACGCTGCCGGGCAGCTGGACGGCGGCGGCGCCGTGCGCGACGGCGGAGGCGAGCGCCGCCGGACCGCTGCCGCCGGCGATGAGGAAACCGGCGAGGGAGGAGTCGCCCGCTCCCACATTGCTGCGTACGACGTCGACGCGCGCGCTCGCGAACCAGGTACCCGTGTCCTCCACGAGCAGCTGCCCGTCGGCGCCCAGGCTCGCGAGGACGGCGCGGGCGCCCATCTCGCGCAGTTCCTCGGCCGCCTTCACCGCGTCGCCCACGGTCGCCAGGGGGCGCCCGACGGCTTCCGCGAGCTCCTCGGCGTTCGGCTTCACCACGTCGGGCCGCTCGCGCAGCGCTTCGAGGAGCGCGCGCCCCGAGGTGTCCAGCGCGATGCGCGCACCCCCGGCGTGCGCCCGCGCGACCACCTCGGCGTACCAGGAGGGCGCGAGCCCCCGGGGCAGGCTGCCGCAGCAGGCGATCCAGTCGGCGTCGCGGGACTGTTCTCGCACCGTCTCCAGGAGTAGTTCCTGCTCCTCCGACGACAGCTCGGGCCCCGGCGCGTTGATCTTCGTGAGGACGCCGTCCGACTCCGCGAGCGCGATGTTCGAGCGGGTGGCTCCGGCCACCGGGACCGGCGCGACCTCGATGCCCTGCGCGTCGAGCAGGTCGGCGACGAGCGCGCCCGGCGCACCGCCCAGGGGCAGGACGGCGACCGTGCGCCGCCCGGCGGCGGCGACGGCACGCGAGACGTTCACGCCTTTGCCGCCCGGGTCCATCCGCTCGCCGGTGGCGCGGATGACCTCGCCGCGATCGAGGGAGGGGATCTCGTAGGTGCGGTCCAGGGACGGGTTCGGGGTGACGGTGAGGATCACGCCCACGTTGCTCACGTCTGCGTTGCTCACGTCTGCGTTGCCCACGTCCGCGTTGCTCATGTCTGCGTTGCTCACGTCTGCGTTGCTCATGTCGGTGCCGCTCATGCGCGTACTACTTCCGTGCCGCCGCGCTCGATCGCGGCCGCGTCGTCGGGGCTCAGCCCGCTGTCGGTGATCAGCAGGTCCACATCGCTCAGGTCGCCGAAGCGGGCGAAGTGCTCCTGGCCGTGCTTGGAGGAGTCGGCCAGCAACACCACGCGGCGGGCGGCGGCGACGGCCGCCCGCTTCACCGCGGCCTCGGCAAGGTCGGGGGTGGTCAGCCCGTGCTCGGCGGAGAACCCGTTGGCGGCGACGAACAGGACGTCGGCACGGATCTCGCCGTATGCGCGCAGCGCCCAGGCGTCCACGGCGGCGCGCGTCCGGTGCCGTACGCGCCCCCCGACGAGGTGGAGCTGCATGCCCGGGTGGTCCGCGAGGCGGGCCGCGATGGGCAGGCTGTGCGTGACGACGGTGAGCTCGGCCTCCAGCGGGAGGGCGGCGGCCAGGCGGGCGACCGTCGTGCCGGCGTCGAGGATCATCGTGCCCTCGGACGGCAGTTCCGAGAGGGCTGCCTTGGCGATGCGGTCCTTCTCGTCGGCGGAGGTGCCCTCGCGTTCGGCGAGGTCGGGTTCGAAGTCGAGGCGTCCGACCGGTATGGCACCACCGTGCACGCGGCGCACCAGGCCCGCGCGGTCGAGGGCCTTCAGGTCGCGGCGGATCGTCTCCGCCGTGACCTGGAACTCCTCGGCCAGCGACAGGACGTCCACCCGGCCGCCGTCACGGGCGAGCCGCAGGATCTCCTGCTGCCGCTCCGGTGCGTACATGTCCGCTCGCCTCCGACCGTTACCGGGTTTATGCCCGAACTTGTGGTTTCGCCACGGAGGCTACGCCCGGATTTCCAGAAAGTAAACAGGTTCGGACCCGAAGCGGGCATGAACGGACTTTCGGGTGGTGGTCCCGAGCTTCGGACGTGCGGAAAGGGCCCGCCACCGGTTCGGGATCGGTGACGGGCCCTCGGGCCGGGAGGTGGCCGCTTCGGCTCAGGCGATGAGCGCGCGCTCCCGTTCCCCTTCCTCCGCGGGGTCGGTCTCGGCGGGGTCGGTCTCGGCGGTGGCCGCCTGCGAGGGGTCCACGGCGCCCTCCACGTGTTGCGCCGGACGCTTCGGCAGGGCGAACATCAGCAGGAAGATGGCGAACATCACCAGGGCCACCCAGCCCAGGGCGTGCTGGAAGGCGTTCACGAAGGCGGGACGCACCTGGTCCCGGGTCAGCCGGTCGCCGATCTCACCGAAGAAGACGACCGCGACGAGGCCGAGGCCGAGCGCGTTGCCCATCTGCTGGACGGTGTTGATGAGCCCGGACGCCGAACCGGCGTGCTCGCGCGGCACCTCCGACAGCACCGCGTCCGTCAGCGGGGCGACGATCAGGCCCATGCCGAGGCCCATCACGACCAGCGGGAGCGCCATCTGCCACGGGGCGATGCCGAGGCCGTAGCGCTCGGACTCCCAGATGTAGAGGAGCACACCGACGGCCATGGCCAGGGCGCCCGCCTGGAGCACCTTGCGCCCGAAGCGCGGGACCAGCTTCTGGACGGACAGCCCGGCCGCCATCGAGACGGCGATCGAGAACGGGACCCCGGTCAGTCCGGCCTTCAGCGGGCTCCAGCCCAGACCGGTCTGCATGTACAGCGTCCAGACCAGGAAGAACACGCCGAGGCCGACCCCGAAGACGGTCTGCACGGCGATACCGGCCGCGAAGCTCTTCACGCGGAAGAGGGAGAGCTCGATCAGCGGCGAGCCGTCCCGCGCGCCCTTGCGCCGCTCGTACGCGACCAACGCCCCGAAGACGGCGAGCGAGCCGGCCATCGACACGTACCCCCACACCGGCCAGCCCAGCTCACGGCCGCGGGTCAGCGGGTAGAGCAGCATGAGCAGACCGACGACGACCAGGACGACACCGACGAGGTCCAGCTTCAGCGCTTTCGGGGCCTTGGACTCCGTGATGAAGCGGCTGCCGAGGATCAGTCCCACGATGCCGACCGGCAGGTTGATGAGGAAGATCGGCCGCCACTCGAGACCGAACAGGTTCCACTCCGTCAGCAGGGCGCCGAGCAGCGGTCCGGAGACGGCTCCCAGCCCCACGATCGCGCCGAAGAGCCCGAACACCTTGCCCCGCTCGTGCGCCGGGAACGTGGCGTGCACGATCGACAGCACCTGCGGGACCATCATCGCCGCCATACCGCCCTGCAGGATGCGGGAGGCGACCAGCATCTCCGGGTTCGCGGCGAAGCCGCACAGCGCGGAGGCCAGGGTGAAGCCGCCGATGCCGACGAGGAACAGCCGCTTGCGGCCGTGGATGTCGCCGAGTCGGCCGCCGGTGATGAGCCCGGCGGCGAAGGCGAGCGCGTAACCGGCGGTGATCCACTGGATCTGGCTCCAGGAGGCGCCCGCTTCCTCCCTGATGGAGGGGATGGCGATGTTGACGATCGTGACGTCGACGAGGTCCATGAAAGCCGCGGTCATCACGATGGCGAGGGCGAGCCAGCGGCGGCGGTCACCCGGGGATGTCTCAGGGGCGGGCGGGGTCTCGGTGGAGGTCTCCGTGGAGGTCATGGTGTGACAGTAGGACCGCAATAGGTCAGATCGTGTCCTAGTGGTGCGGCATCCTCGGATGCATGACGACGGACACTCCGGCTCGGCTGCTGCAACTCCTCTCCCTCCTCCAGACGCCCCGCGAATGGCCCGGCGGCGAACTCGCCGACCGGCTCAGGGTGTCCCGCCGCACGGTCCGGCGGGACATCGACCGGCTGCGCGAGCTGGGGTATCCCGTACAGGCGTCCAAGGGCTCGGACGGCGGGTACCGGCTGGTCGCGGGCAAGGCGATGCCGCCGCTCGTGCTCGACGACGAAGAGGCGGTGGCGATCGCGGTCGGGCTGCGGGCGGGCGCCGGTCACGCACTGGAGGGGGTCGACGAGGCGTCCGTACGGGCCCTGGCCAAGCTGGAGCAGGTACTGCCGGCCCGGCTGCGCCACCGCGTGTCCACTCTGCAGGCCGCGACCACGCCGCTGACCAGCGGGGACGGCGCGACCATCGCACCCGAGACGCTGACCGTCATCGCGTCGACCGTGGCCGGGCAGGAGCGGTTGCGGTTCGCCTACCGCGCGAAGGACAGCACGCAGTCGCGCCGCCTGACCGAGCCCTACCGGCTCGTGTCCACGGGCCGGCGGTGGTACCTCGTGGCGTACGACCTCGACCGCGAGGACTGGCGGACCTTCCGGGTCGACCGGATCCAGGACCCGTTCGCGACCGGCGCCCGCTTCACACCACGGGAGTTGCCTACGGGCAGCGCGGCGGAATACCTCCGGCGGTCCATCCAACGACGCCCGGACGCGAACGAGTACGAACTCGACGTCACCTTCGACGCCCCGCCGGAGTTCGTGGCGTCGCGGCTGCCGGCATGGCTCGGAACCTCGGTCGCGAACCCGGTCGAGAACGGCGAGAACGGCTGCCGTCTGCGCACCTCGACCAGCGATCCGGTGGAGTGGGTGGCGGTACGACTGGCCATGCTGGGCTGCGAGTTCTCGGTCCGGGGACCAGCTGAACTGGTGGAGTACGTAAGGGAGTTGGGCGGCCGGTTGGGACGGGCGGGCAGTGGGTGAGGGCGCTCGGGTGCGGGGGGGGGGTGAAGCGGGTGCGGGGTGAAGTGGTGCGGGGTGAAGTGGTGCGGGGTGAAGTAGGGGCGTACGAAAGGTACGTGGGAGAGGGTGCGGTCAAAGAGCGCGTGGGGGGAGTGAGTTCGCGTGGGGAGGCAGTGCGCGCGGGTGGGGCGCGGGTCAAGCCCGCTGGGGCTCCCCCGTCGGCTGCGTCGGCCCGGTCGGCTGCGTCGGCTGCGTCGGCCCGGTCGGCTGCGTCGGCTGCGTCGGCCCGGTCAGCTGGGTCGGCTGCGTCGGCTGGGTCGGCTGCGTCGGCCCGGTCGGCTGGGTCGGCCCGGTCGGCTGGGTCGGCCCGGTCGGCTGCGTCGGCCTTTCATCCCACGTGAAGCCCCGCAGGGCCCGCAGGTTGCGCAGCGCCAGTTCTGCCGGGCCGTCCGGGCCGGTGGGCGGGGTGTTGCTCGCCGCCCAGCTCTCGACCGCGACCCGGACGGCGGCACTGGCCACCGCTCCGGTGAAGCGCTGGTGCGGTGAGGCAACGTTGTCGGAAGCGGAGGCGGGCGACGAAGTGACCGCCTGCGCCGCCGTGGCCGCCGCCCGCTCCGCCAGCACCTCCGTGAGGGTGCTCTCCGAGATGTGGCAGACCTCCGCCCAGACCTTGCCGAGAGCCGGACTCGTTCCGGCCAGCCGGATCAGGGTGCGGACCCATTCCCAGGACGCCGCCGACACTCCGTGACCGGGGACGAGGGTGTGTCGCACGGCGTGTTCCAGCGCCTCCGGCACGGGCAGTCCGGCCGGGGCCTCGCGCACCGCCTCCGACCAGCGTTGGGCGCCCGCCGCGTAGAGGGGGGCGACGGCCTCTTCCTTGGTCGCGAAGTACCGGTAGAAGGTGCGCGGGGCGATGCCTGCGGCCTGGGCGATGTCCTCGGCGCGGGTGGCCTTCAGGCCCCGGCTGACGAAGAGGCCGGCAGCTGCCCGGGCGATCTCCATTCGGGTCGCCGCTTTGCGCCGCTCGGTCAGCGAAGCCGGAGCGGGGGTGGGGGTGGAGCTGATCACGTCGGCAGGCTATGCCCATGTGGCACAATCTGCCATTCGGGCGGGCCACCCCGTGGTTCAGGTACGGGGTGCCCCGCCCTCCCGGCGTACCCGCACGCCTTCTGTACGCCTGGCGGGGCATGTGCGCCCGCAATCCCCGCCTGGGGCCGACATCCCCACTCGGCGGACAAACCCGAGGGACAAACCTGGGGCGAACACCGGCGGCCGAATCTGGCCAAACCCGGGGGAACTCGGGGGACAAAAAGGAGCCGGGCCCCGGCGCCTGGGGGGAGAGGCGCCGAAGCCCGGCTCAGGGAGAGTCCCGGCGCCGGGGGGATGTGCGTCGGGACTTGGCTCACGTAGGACAAAGACCTGGGGAAGAGCTGCAGGGCCCGGCCGACCCGAACTCCTGTGCCGACCTGAACTCCCGTGCTCTGAAGTCTTGTTCCCGCACTCTTCCCGGTTGAAGCGGCGTTCCCGCGCCATGTTTGCGCGGCCCTCCACCACCCGGCGCACGCGGGCGGAGACCCAGCACCAGGCAACGCCCGAGGCCCACTCACCACAGCCCCGAAACCGACTCGGCCCCGCCCTCCCCCACCCGAAGCCGACCCGTGTCATCCCCAACCCCGAGGCCCAACCCAGGCAAACCCCAACCCCGAGGCCAACCCAGGCAGCCTCCAGTCCCAGGCCCAGCCAGGCAAACCCCAGCCCCAGGCCAAGCCCAGGCAGCCTCTAGTCCCAGGCCCAGGCCCAGCCAGGCGAACCCCGGCCCCCAGGCCAAACCTGGCCCGGTCAAGCCCACGCCCCGCCCAAACGGAGGACAGCCAGGCCAGGCCGGGCCGACCTTCATGCCCAGCCCAACGGACGATCACGCCAGCCCAAGCCAACCCTCACGCCCAGCCCAGCTACCTGCCCGGCCGAACATCAAGCCCGCCCCAGCTGCACGCCCCGCCCGCCAGCCCAGCGGAGCGCCCAGCCCAGCCCAGCGCAGCGCCCAGCGTCAGGCTGCTGCCTCGAAGCCCGTGTCGCGGGCCAGCTTCTTCAGTTCCATGAGGGCGTGCTTCTCGATCTGGCGGATGCGTTCCCTCGTCAGGCCGTGTTCCTTGCCGACCTCGGTCAGGGTGCGCTCGCGGCCGTCGTCGATGCCGTACCGCATCTTGATGATGGAGGCGGTGCGCGGGTCGAGGCGGTCGATCAAGCCGTCCAGTTCCTCGCTGCGCAGCAGGGTCATGACGGACTGCTCGGGCGAGACGGCGGAGGTGTCCTCCAGCAGGTCGCCGAACTGGGTGTCGCCGTCGTCGTCGACGGACATGTTCAGCGAGACCGGGTCACGGGCCCAGTCCAGGACGTCCGTGACGCGCTCCGGCGTGGAGCCGAGCTCGGTCGCGATCTCGGCGGGCTCCGGGTCGCGGCCGTTCTCCCGGTTGAACTCGCGCTGCACGCGCCGGATCCGGCCGAGCTCCTCCACGAGGTGGACGGGCAGGCGGATCGTGCGCGACTGGTCCGCTATCGAGCGGGTGATGGCCTGACGGATCCACCAGGTCGCGTACGTGGAGAACTTGAAGCCCTTGCGGTAGTCGAACTTCTCGACCGCGCGCACCAGACCGGCGTTGCCCTCCTGGATGAGGTCGAGGAGGGGGAGACCGCTGCGGGGGTAGCGGCGGGCGACCGCGACGACCAGGCGGAGGTTGGAACGGATGAAGACGTCCTTGGCCCGCTCGCTGTCGGCGACCAGAGCCTCGAGCTCCTCACGGGAGGCGTCCGCCTTGGACTCCTCCTCGCCGTCGAGGACCTGCTGCGCGAAGACGCCCGCCTCGATGATCTGGGACAACTCGACTTCCTTGGCGGCGTCGAGCAGCGGTGTACGCGCGATCTCGTCGAGGTACATGCCGACCAGGTCGCGGTCGGCGATCTCGCCGCCATGGGCGCGAACACTGCGGGCCGCGTCGGTCGTCCCGCCGGTGGCGGACTTGCGACGGGCGACGGCACGGGTTGCCATGCGTGCTCCCTTGCGATGGAGGTTCAGCGGGTGGCCTTCGGACGCTCGGCGTTCCCCGAGGTTTCGGCAGTCCTGGAAACTCCCGGAACTCTCCTCGGGTGCCCTGCATCCGATGGAAACAACGACTGGAATCAGGACAGAATTCCCAACCCGCACCCCGATTTTTATGATCATGCAGTACCCTGTCGGACCACGCGGGGAGGCGCGATGCCGTCGGAACGTACAGAGGTGCAGGTCAGACCGGGAGTCGAGGGTGATCTCGACGCCCTCACCCGTCTCTACAACCACTACGTACGTGAGACGCCCATCACATTCGACACCGCGGTCTTCACTCCGGAAGAGCGACGTCCTTGGCTGCTCTCCCACCCTGAAGACGGCCCGTACCGCCTGTTGGTTGCCACAGAAGCGGACTCACAGGACATCCAGGGGACCTCACAGGAAATCCTTGGCTACGCCACATCCAGCCCTTACCGGCCAAAGGCGGCCTACTCCACCTCGGTGGAGGTGACGGTCTACGTCGCCCCGCACGCCGGCCGGCGCGGCATCGGCACGCTCCTCTACAAGGCGCTCTTCGAGGCACTGGCGGGCGAGGACGTGCACCGGGCGTACGCGGGCATCGCCCAACCGAACGAAGCGTCCGCGCGGCTGCACGAACGCTTCGGTTTCCGGCACGTCGGCACCTACCGGGAGGTGGGCCGCAAGTTCGGCCGCTACTGGGACGTCGCCTGGTACGAAAAGGACCTGTAGGCCGGCCGAACCACCCCGACCGGTCAGCCGAACTGCACCGACCGCTTCGCCATCCCCATCCAGAAGCCGTCGATCACCGACTTCTGGGCGTCCAGCTCGCCGGACACCTCCGCCGCGCCCATGGTCACGAAGAGCGGGGCGAAGTGCTCGGTGCGCGGGTGGGCGTAGCGGCCGGCCGGGGCCTTGTGGAGGAAGTCCAGCAGGCCGTCCCAGTCGCGGGCCTCCAGTGCGCGCCGGCCCCAGTCGTCGAACTCGGAGGACCAGGTCGGCACTCCCCCGCCGGCGTGCCGCAGCGCGGCCAGGTTGTGGGTGAAGAAGCCGGAGCCGACGATCAGGACGCCCTCGTCGCGCAGCGGCGCCAGCTTGCGGCCGATCTCCATGAGCTTGACGGGGTCGAGGGTCGGCATGGAGATCTGAAGGACGGGGATGTCGGCGGTCGGGAACATCTCGACGAGCGGGACGTACGCGCCGTGGTCGAGGCCCCGGTCGGGGATGTCCTGTACGGGGATGCCCGGGGCGCGCAGCAGCTTGCGCACGCTCTCGGCGAGCTCGGGTGCGCCGGGGGCGTCGTACTTCACCCGGTAGTAGTGCTCGGGGAAGCCCCAGAAGTCGTAGACCAGGGGGACCGGGTCGACGGCGCCGAGGGCGAGCGGGGCCTCCTCCCAGTGGGCGGAGACCATGAGGATCGCCTTGGGGCGGGGCAGGCCGGCGGACCAGGCGGCGAGTTCGCCGGGCCAGATGGGGTCGTCCGCGAGCGGCGGGGCACCATGACTGAGGTAGAGCGCGGGCATACGCCCCTGGGGGAGGGCTCGCTCCTGGGGTGCGGCGGTCATGGCGGTGACTCCTTCCGGGGACTCGGCCCCTCACTCCGGCCGCTCCAGGCACTCCTGGCACTCCTGGATCGTCCGGCACGGTTGATTGAAATCTAAAACGTCAATATCAATGAGCATATTCCTAATTGGTTTAAAATTCAAGGAGCGGACGTTTACAGTGGAGTACATGACGAAGGCATCTACATCCGCTGACGAGCCATGGCTCACCGCCGAGGAGCAGCTCATCTGGCGCTCCTACGTGCACGCCACGACCCTCCTGGAGGACCACATGGACCGCCAGCTCCAGCGTGACGTGGGCATGCCGCACATCTACTACGGACTCCTGGTCAAGCTCGCCGAGTCCTCCCGCCGGCGGCTGCGGATGACCGAGCTGGCCATGCAAGCGAAGATCACCCGGTCCCGCCTCTCGCACGCCATCGCCCGCCTGGAGAAGAACGGCTGGGTCCGGCGCGAGGACTGCCCCTCCGACAAGCGCGGCCAGTTCGCCGTACTGACCGACCAGGGCCTGGAGGTGCTCCAGCGGGCCGCGCCGGGCCACGTCACCGTCGTCCGCAAGGCGGTGTTCGACCGGCTCACCCCCGAACAGCAGAAGTCCCTCGGCGAGATCATGCAGATCATCGCCGAGGGACTCCAGCCCAACGAAGCGGGTGCCGACCTGCCCTGGCTGCGTTAACCCACCGGGGCTACGCGCGTCAGAGCTACGCGCGTCAGTGGACCATCACCGGCACCGCGTCCTCGGCGTCCTGCGCCCCCGAGCCCGCGACCGCGCCCATGTCCGGCTTGCCGGCGTTGACGAGGGTCAGGGCGATGGCGGCGGCGACGACCAGAATGCCGACGGCGAACCAGATGGCGCTGGTGTAGCCGTGCACCATGCCCTCCAGCTGCACCAGCTGCTGCTGGGGCCTGGAGGCGGCACCGGCCATGTGGTCCTTGATGTACGAGGTCGTCGCGGACGCGGCGATCGTGTTCAGCAGGGCGGTGCCGATGGCGCCGCCCACCTGCTGCGAGGTGTTGACCATCGCGGAGGCCACACCGGCGTCCCGCGGCTCGATGCCGTACGTGGCCAGAGACATGGCCGGCATGAACGCCGTACCCATACCGAGGCCGAGCAGGAGCATCGCCGGCATCAGCACCGCCGCGTACGAGGAGTCGATCTCCAGCCGGGTCAGCAGCAGCATGCCGAGGGCGGCGACCAGGAAGCCGGGGCCCATCAGCAGACGCGGGGCGACCCGGGTCATCAGACGGGTGCCGATCTGGGTGGAGCCGGTGATCATGCCCGCGATCATCGGGAGGAACGCGAAGCCGGTCTTGACCGGCGAGTAGCCCTTCACGATCTGCAGGTAGTAGGTCAGGAAGAGGAACAGGCCGAACATCGCGATGATCGCGAGGCCGAGGGAGAGGTAGATACCGCCCCGGTTGCGCTCGGTGATCACGCGCAGCGGCAGCAGCGGAGCCTTGACCTTCGACTCGACGATCACGAAAGCGAGCAGCAGCACGGCGGACGCGGCGAACATGCCGATCGTCACGGAGTCGCCCCACCCCTCGGACTCGGCGCGGGTGAAGCCGTAGACCAGGGCGACCAGGCCGAGCGTGGAGAGGATGACGCCCGGGACGTCGAGGGGGGAACGGTTACGGCCGCCCTCGGGCTCACGGATGACGAAGTAGGCGCCGGCCGCGGCGACGATCGCGAACGGGATGTTGACGAAGAACGTCCAGCGCCAGTCCAGGTACTCGGTGAGGAAGCCGCCGAGGATCAGACCGACGGCGCCGCCACCACCGGCGATCGCGCCGTAGATGCCGAACGCCTTGGCACGCTCCTTCGCGTCCGTGAACATCACGGCGAGCAGCGAGAGCGCGGCGGGCGCGAGCAGCGCGCCGAACGCGCCCTGCAGGGCGCGGGCGCCGAACATCATCGCCTCGTTGGCGGCCGCGCCACCGAGCGCGGAGGCCGCGGCGAAGCCGCCGAGGCCGACGACGAAGGCACGCTTGCGGCCCCACAGGTCGGCTATGCGGCCGCCGAAGAGCAGCAGACCGCCGAAGGCGAGGGCGTAGGCGGTGACGATCCACTGCCGGTTGCCGTCGGAGATGCCCAGGTCCTGCTGGGCGGAGGGCATCGCGATGTTCACGATGGTCGCGTCGAGGACGACCATCAGCTGGGCGAGGGCGATGAAGGCCAGCGCTTTCCACCGGTTGGCGTCCGGTGCGCCGCCCGTCCTGCCGGGGGCCTTCTGGGCTGTTTCAGACATGGGAATACCCGCTTCGGGACTTCGTGACGGAAAAAAGGTGACGTAGATGACGTAAGGGATGGCTCGTCGTCGGTGACGGCCGGTCGGCAACGTTCGTGGCAACGTGGGTGATGACTGCTGCGATACCGCGAATTAATCGCTCGGGGACGAGCCCCTCAGGACTGGCGCAGGTCCTCCATGGTCACGGCCACACCGGGCAGGACGGAGGGGGCGGGAGCCCGCAGCCCGTCCAGGAACAGCTGGAGGTGGCGGTGGACGAAGCGGTCGGCGCTCAGGCATCCGGTGCCGGCCGGGGGCCGGCTGAGCTGGGCCACCGCGATCATCACGTCGCCCACGCCGACGTCGGGCCTGAGCTGCCCTGCCGCCTTCGCGCGGTCCATGACCTCCTCGATGATCCGCTCGACCCGTTCGCGTGCGGCTTCGAGGTCGGGGTGGTACTTGTCGAAGGTGCTGGAGATCATCGGGCAGAGCGCGCTGATCCGCTCGTCGGCGGAGACGTGCACGAACCGCTCCAGCGCCCCGAACGCGTCACCAGCCTCGGCGAGGGCGGCCTGTCCGGCCCGGACCGTACGGTCCAGCACCGAGCAGACGACCTCACGGACCAGCGCGTCCCGGTCGGGGAAGTTGCGGTACACCGTGGCGTTGCCGACGCCGGCCCGGCGGGCGATCTCGTCGAGCGGCACGTCGGGGCCGAACTCGACGAACATCTCGCGGGCGGCGGTGACGATCCGCTCCCGGTTGCGCAGGGCGTCGGCGCGTGGCCGGGTCACCTTGGGCGCGGTGGGGTTGGCGGTCGCGGTCTGCACGGCGTACTCCTGCTGAGTTCTGCGACGGACTGCGATCCGGGGATGTAGTCCCCGTTTCGCTTGGACACCTGGCTAAACGGGGAAGAGGTCCCCGGTTATTTCCCGGACGGGAGACTTTCTTGATGTGACCTGGGCCACACTCTCCGATCGCCCAGCCAGAGCCGACTACCGCCCGGTAACCCACGATCGGTCTCCTCCAGCGCGCGCCCGCGTGCGCCCCGGCACAGGGTGATCGCAAGGGTGCAGTCGGTGACCGGCGGCTGCCTGGAGCGAAAGGCCCCGCATGCAGCCGCAGCCTGTGCGCACCGACCCGGCCCGCGCAGGCGAGCCGCTCCGCCGCCGGATACGCCCGCGCCGCGCCGCAGCCCTGGTCTGCGTCACCGCCCTGACGCTCGCGGTCAGCACATCGGCCGGCACGGGTCGGCTCGCGCCGCCCCCCGGCTCGACGACGGCCGGCGCGGGCCCGATCTCCCTGGCTCGTTCCGCCGCCCTCGCCCCCTGCATGATCAACGGTGGCTCGTCCGTCCAGATGTCCGAGGGCGTCCCGACCTCCGGCGGCTACTCCCGCTCCACCGGCACCGTCCGCGCCCTCACCCTGATGATCGACTTCTCGGACTCGCCCGGCCGGGGAAGCGCCCTGAGCCGCTACCGCGAGTTCTTCCCGCAGACCGAGGAATGGTTCCGCACGGCGTCCTACGGCCGCCTCGACTACCGGGCCGAGACCCCGATCCGCCGCTGGCTGCGCATGCCCAAGCCGTTCCGCGCCTACGGCATAGAGCGCGGTGCGCCCTTCGACCCCGGCTACCGCGAACTCGTCCAGGACATCGTGGCCGCCGCCGACCCGTCGGTGGACTTCCGCGCGTACGACCTCCTGAACGTGCTGGTCACCCCGAACGCGGGCCCCTCCGCGCTGGACAGGGTCCTGTCGGTGACGTTCGCCGGCAACATGGAGGCGCCGGTCGCCGACGGGGTGTCGGTGGCGAACGCGTCCTTCGTCTACTCCCGCCAGGACGACGGCTCAGGCTCCTACGACAGCACCGGCTACCGGGTCCTCCCCCACGAGAACGGCCATGTCTTCGGCCTGCCCGACCTCTACACCCAGGAGGGCGGGGGAGCGGTCGGCCACTGGGACATCATGAGCGAGGACTGGGGGGCCAACAACGACCTGCTCGGCTGGCACAAGTGGAAACTGGGCTGGCTGGACGCCTCCCAGATCGCCTGCGCGGCGGCCCGCGGCACGACGGAGTACCCGCTGACGCCCCTGTCCCGCGCGGGCGGCCCGAAACTGGTCTTCGTCCCGGTCGACGCCCGCACCGGATACGCCGTCGAACTGCGCACCCCCGGCGGCAACGACGAGACGGTGTGCCGCCCGGGCGTCCTCATCTACAAGGTCGACGCCGACGTCGACACCGGCATGGGCCCGGTGACCGTCTACGACTCCCGCGCCGACAGCGGCGGCTGCACCCGCAGCCCCAACGTCCACGCGGAACTCTCCGACGCCCCCTTCGCCCCGGGCGAGACCTTCAGGGACCCGAAGCGGGGCATCCGGATCTCGGTGGCGGGGGCGGATCGGGAGGGGGATTACCGGGTGCGGGTGACCCGGGGGTAGCCGCACCCTGCCCGGATCCACCACCGACAGCGGCCACCACTGGCAGCGGCCACCATCGACAGCGGCCACCATCGACAGCGGCCACCACTGGCACCGATCCGCTCAAGGGAAACGATCCTTCAGGAAGCTGCGCGCCTGCTCCTCGCCCTCCCCCGGGCCGCCCGGCGGTCCTTGCTGCGGCGCCTGAGGGCCGCCATGTACCCGATCGCGCCGAGCGCGACGACCGCGTCACGTACGACTTGACGATGGACGAGAAGAGCCAGTAGGCCCGCACCACCACGGTGCAGACCAGCTCGGGAATCAGCCGGGAATCAGCAGGGAATCAGCAGGGCCTCGACGAGCGCAAGAACCCCGGCTGCGGCTTCGAGGCGAATGCCGACTGGAACGCGGCCCGCAACATCTTGCACCTGTACCGGATCGGCCACGTGGCGATCCCGGCTGCCGGGACGGCAGTCGCCGGGCGCGCACGTCGCGTCAAGCCCGCCACCGCAAGGCAGGCGGGAATCTCACGGCTTCAGCCGGGCGAGCACTTCAATACCAGGCGGACCAGGCCATGAGTGGCCGCGTCCGGCAAGGACGCCCAGAAGGCCGTCGCCGGCCTCGCCGCCGACGGCACCCACTACGTGAACACCCTGCCCAAGCCCTGATCCCCGTCGCCCCCCGTTACGGTGTCCCGGACACCGTCCACGGGGAGCACACACCACCCATGCCACTGCCCGACGCCGCTGCCTCCAGCGACATCAGCACCCCTGCCGAGGCCGTAGCCCCGCTGATGCGCGGCGTCGCCGTGCTGCACCGGCTCACCGAGGCGAACGGCGTCCTGAGCCTCAGCGCGCTCGAACGCGCCACGGGCCTGGCCCGTTCGACCGTCGACCGGATCGTGGCGACGCTGGCCCGCATGGGATACGTCCGACTCGACGGCCGGGACGCGATCCTGACCCCCCGCGTCATGGAACTCGGCAACGCCTACCTGGCGGCGCTGCGCCTGCCCGCACTGCTGTCCGCCCGTGCGGACGGCCTGGCCGACGAACTGGACGAGTCCGTGTCCCTGGCGGTCGCCGACCACGACGGCATCCGCTTCATCCACCAGGCGACCCGCCGCCGCGCGATGTCCCTGAGCTTCCGCATCGGCGACCTGCTCCCGGCCGAACGCACCGCCCCCGGCCCGCTGTTCGCCACCGAGTGGACGGACGAGGAGTGGCACACCTGGCACACCCGCCGCACGACGGACCCACACAACCGGGCCTTCCCGACCGTACCGCCACTCCCACCCGGCGCCCCCAAGGACGAGGAGTTCACACGAAGGACGACGGAAGCGGCCTCCGCGAACTACGCCCTGGACGACCAGCTGATCGAACCGGGCCTGGTGGCGGTCTCCGTCCCCGTACGGGATCCGCGTACCGCACGGATCGCGTGCGTTGCGAACGTCGTCAGCCACACCAGCCGTCACACGGCGGCGCACCTGCGTGAAACGCTGCTCCCCCGCCTCCGGGCGGCCGTGTCGGCGATGGAGGACGACCTGCGCCAGGCCCCGCCTCCGCACCCCGGCCCGCCCCCGGCCGGCCTGGCGACCTGGACGGGCGCGTCGAAACAGGAACTCGGCCGGGAGTTCATCGAGTCCCTGGCCCGCGGCCTGACCGTCCTGACGGCTTTCGGCGAGGGCAGGGCGGAGCTGACCCTCACGGAGGTCGCGAAGGCGACGGGCCTGGCGAGGGCGACGGCCCGCCGGGCACTGATCACGTACGAGCACCTGGGCCTGGTGACACCGACCCCCCACCGCACCTTCGCCCTCACCCCCAGGGTCCTCTCCCTGGGCTTCCCACCCCTCTCCCGCACGTCCCTCCCCCGCATCGCGACCCCCCACATGGCGACGCTGGCGGCCGAGATCCAGGAGACGACGTCCCTGGCGGTCCTGACCGAACGGGCCGACGAGATCCAGTACACGGCCCGGGCGACCGCGCGCCACGTCATGAGCGTGGACATCACGGTCGGGACGAGGCTGCCGGCCCAGGGGACCTCGATGGGCCGGGTCCTACTGCCGACAGGCACGGACGCACCGTCGCCCTACGCCCTGGTTGACGAGGAACTGGAACAGGGCGTGCGCGCGATCGCGGTCCCGATCCACGACCGGACGGGCCGGGTGATCGCCGCCCTGAACGCGGCGACCCACGTGGCCCGCCGCACGACCGAGGAGTGTGTCCACGACATCCTCCCCGCCCTGATGTCCACCGCCTCCCACATCGAGACAGACCTCCACACAGCGTCCCGCTTCACCCGAGTCCCCCTGACCTGACCCCACCCGACCCCCACACCCCCCCAACCCGAATCCGGTACGCTGACGCCTGTGACCCACAGGGCCGCAACCCCGCCTTCGTAGCTCAGGGGATAGAGCACCGCTCTCCTAAAGCGGGTGTCGCAGGTTCGAATCCTGCCGGGGGCACAGCGCGTTACGCCGCTGACCTGGGGTTTCCTCCCCAGGGAGGCGCCCTATTCGGCCTCGGACTCGTCGTCCGGGGCCGTTTGCGTGAGCGGACGGAGAGTTGATCTCCCGAATACCGCCCAACGGATCAGCATCATCCGGCACGGACTCCGGACTGGGATACTCCTCGCCGTCGGGCTCGGGCTCCGCTTCGGGAGCGGTGTTCTCGGAGGTGGCGCGGGCGCGCGGTACGAGCCGGGCGGGGGTCTGTCAAACGAGCGGCCCTGTCTCATATTCGGTGGTGACGGAGCGTGCCGCTATCCGAGGAGGATGCGGTGGCGAAGAAGGGTGAAGCCTGCTCGTCCGTGCATCTGGCGCGCGATCCGCTTGGTCTTGGTGTTGACGCCCTCGGTGGGGCCGTTGCTGTAAGGAAGCGTGAGGGCGGCGTTTGCGGCGTCGCGGTCTCGTTCTAGACCTCGTGCGAAGGCATGCAGGTGGGGCAGGTCGGCGCCGCGGACCTGGACGATCCAACGTGAGAGCGCGTCGGATGTCGGCGTGAGGTGCAAGGAGCGGGGCGAAGTCCCTAATAACTGCCGACGCTTTCCCGGATCACGCTATCGCTGGCGCGCAGAGCCGCCGTCAGCTCTCCTCGCAGCTCGTCCGGGAGGATCCCAGCACCGAGGGCGCAGGCGCGCACCAGCGCGCGACAGTCCTGCACTTGCCGGTCCGTGGCGATCTCGGTGAACAGAGGATGAGCCAAGTTCTCGCGGGCCGCGTAGCCGTCTTCGGCGTCCGTCGTCCTGCGGTGGAGGTCCTTGACGATGCGGTGCGCGGTGAGCGCCCCGGCGGAGCCGATCGCGTCGAGGACTGTAAGTCCGAGCCGGGTGTCGAAGACGGTCATCCCAGGTTCGGTCTTCCTTCCGAGGTAGGCCGTCACCAGGTCCGCCATGTGGCCGTCGATCGGCTGCCCGACGTCGCGGCGGCATAGAACGGTCAGGCATGCCGTGACGGCTTGCTCCCACGGATCCCCGGGCATCGTGTCGGCAAGGAGGACAGCTGCCCACGCCGTGTCCCCCGCAGCGAGGGCGGCGAGCACGGCGACCTGTCGACCGTCGAGCATCCGCTTTCCGATGCCATGGTGGACTTCGATGTGCGCCAGCGCCTCGGCCCATCGCCCCTCGGTGGTGAGGGTGCGCGTGCCGTCTGCGAGGAGGACGCGCCACAGCCATGCGCGAACCTCCTGGCGGTCTTCACCGGTCGCAGTGAGGTCCGCAGGTACGTTGACGCCCTCGAACCGGGCGGCTGTGCCCGCCTCGACGGCCTTGTACAGGTTGAGGAGTCGCAGACGGCCCTCATCGGCGTGGCCGGCGCGGATCTGGAGGCGAGCGAGATTGACGACCGGTTCAAGTCCTCGAATCGCGCTCATGCCGGGGAGGGGGCAGGCGTGGAGGTAGGCGGCGGCGTGCTGGTGGCACATCTCGCGGGCGAGGTCGGGGAGGTCGAGGTCGGAGGCGATGAGCGCGGCCTGGTTGTAGACGGCCGATGCGAGCCCCTGGTCGGTCTCTTCCACCGCAGTGTCGGCCAGATCGACGAGTGCCCTTACGCGTGCAGGCAGGGGCAGGCAGGCGGGGCGGAATCGGGCGACGAGCGGGAAGCGCTGGGCTATGGGGCCGTGCGGGTCCATGGATCCCCCGGGGTCGAGAGTGAGGACTGCTGAAGCGACGGTGCCCGCCAGCCGTGTGCCGACGGGCACCGTCCGCTACGCGTGGGGCGTCATCGCCAGTCGACGAGGATGCGGTTCAGCGGCGTGTCGAGGGCGAAGAGACCCGGGCGCCGCTCGATCTGAGGGGCGTCGAGGGGCTGGATCTCGAACGTGGCCTCACGATCTCGGTACTCCCTGTCCCAGGTACGGATGGTGTCGGCGACCTTCGCGGCCAGCTCGTCGCCGCCGGGGCCGTGGCCGATGACGCCGAACTCCCAGAGCTTGCCACCCTCGGGAGTCTTCTTCTTCGACAGGCGCCGGGCGAGATATGTGACGGCACCCTTGTCGACGACCGCAGTCGACGAGGGGTAGGGGTCCTCGGTGAGCAGAGTGCCCTTGGCGCTCTGGGGGAACAGCATCCGGATCAGACCGGAGGGCAGGGAGCAGGTGACGAACAGTTCCATCCACTCCGGCGACTCCATGGCGCGGACCGTCATGCCGGTCCACTCCTCGGTGCGCGGCTGGTCAAGTACGCCCGCGAGGGCATCGGCGTCGATGTTGAGCCCGGCGGGGGCCTGGAGTCGTACGGCGCTGTCCGTACTGAGAGGGATCACTCGGCGGTCGTCGTCGGCGATGCCCCGCCGAAGCGGCATGAAGGTGTTCATCTCGCTGCCGAGGGACGCCCACCGGCCGTCGCGCTGCTCGTAGGCGATGGAGCGGGAGACGGTGCCCTTGAGGCGCTGGGGGACGAGGAGCCGACCGCCGGGCGCGAGCTGCTGCAGCCAGGCGTGCGGTACCCCGTGCGCGCCGACGGTGGCGATGATCCGGTCGTACGGCGCTCCTTCGGCGTAGCCGAGGGCCCCGTCGCGGGTCACGGCCTCGACGTTGGTGATTCCGGCGGCGGCGAGGTGCGTGCAGGCACCCTCCACGAGGTCGTCGTCGACGTCGAGGGTGGTCACGTGTCCGTTCTCGCCGACCAGGTGAGCGAGCAGACCAGCGTTGTAGCCGGTTCCGGCACCGAGTTCGAGGATGCGCTCGCCGGGCTGGGCGTCGAGCTGGTCCAACATGAGGGCGACGACGCCCGGCTGAGAGGCACAGGAGATGGACGTGCCGTCGGTGTCGTACTTGATGTGCACCGGTGCGTTGGCGTAGGCGTCTTCGAGCGACGCCTCGGGCACGAACACGTGGCGGGGCACGGTCCGCAACGCGGTCTCGACGGCGGGCGTGCGGGCGTGTCCGTCCGCACGGAGCTGGTCGACAAGGACGTTGCGGAGGCGCTCGGCGTCCGCCGTGGGGGTGGTGATCGTGTCGGTGTTCACCGCGCTGACGCTATCGATGTCCGCCGTTGCCCCGGTGGGCGACTCGGTGTGGTCACTCGTTCCCATGACTACCTCTCGTGCGATGTGGGACAGGGCGCTCTGGTCGTCCCGGAGGAGACCGGCGCGGTTGGCGTGGAAGATCACGTGGTGGGCGATGACGGCTCGCAGACCGCGGGTGAGGGCGCCGCGGCCCGCGAGGTCGGCGAGCGTGGCTCCCGCCCGTTCGAAGGCGGTCACCCATTCCTCGTGCGCGTGGAGTGGGCCACCCAAGCGGCAGAGGCTGTGGGCATCAGCGGCCATGAGTTTCCGCATCGCCGGAGCCAGTTCGGCGGCTCGTTCGGATGGTGGTGGATTGGCGGCCGGTCGAAGAGCTGCGACCTTCGCCCATACGTCGCCCTGTTCGAACCAATCGAGTCCAGCACCGCGCATCATGACGCTCGCCAGCAGGACGGCGGTCTCCCGGCGTCCCAAGTGCATCGGGCTCAGCTTGTAGGTGAGCAGGTGGCGGGAGTCGCTGTGGAACAGTTCGTGGGCTGCGTCCATGGCCTCCGGGCCGCCGAACGTGTCGGTCTCGGGCTCGTAGATGCAGGGCAGGCACGACACGGCCACGCCGTCGCCGATGAGATCGCTCAGGAGCGACTCAATGGCTGGTGAGGGCTTGTCGGCGAGGTAACGCAGCGGCCAGGGCTGCTTGTTCATGAACCACCAGCCGGTGAGCTGCCCGTCGGCCTCGGCCTCAATCAGGGCGGGGCCGAGGCGTTCGACGATGGTGCGCCGGGCAATCTCGCGGTCGACGAAGGTGATGTTGTGCTGCTGCCAGCGGTCGGGAGGCATAGAGGTCCTTCGGTCGGTGGATCAAGCGATGAGGAGGCATGCGTCCCAGGCGGACCGGGGTGGTGCCGCGGTGCTGGGCGAGAGGAGGGCCAGGGCTATGCCCGCGGCGCCGTCGAGTAGGCCGGGGCCGCCCTTCTCGTCCTGAATGAGCGCCGTGGCCATGAGTTCGGGGTCGATTCCTGGTGGGATGACACCAGCCAGGAGGGCCGGGATAGCGGCGCGGAGTTGGCCCGCGGTCGAGGGGTGGGCGTCGTCGGCTGTACGCGTGACAGCGTGGGCGAGGCCGGCGAAGCCGTGGCAGAGGCCGTTGTCCGTCGTGGCCTTCAGCTGCTCGGGATCGGTGAGGGCTGCCACGAGCGCGTTCTCCGCGTCGATCTGGCGGCTGGTATCGCCGAGGGCGAGCGCGGCAAATTGCTGGGCGCGGGCGAGGCCGGCGGTGCCGTAGCACCAGGAGGGCCGCCTGGGTGCTGACGAGCCGAGACGCCCCCTGCGCAGCTCGCCCTGAGTGACCCAATACGGCCAGACCGGCCCGCCGTCGGCCTTCTCCTTCCAGCGGTCCAGCCAGGCCAGGATGGTGCGCAGTGCCGTGTGGTGCCCGTCGGTGATGGAGCCGCTCCGAGCTGCGAGGGCCAAGAGCGCGAGCACGCCGCCGATGCCGTGGGCCATACCGGTGTTGGCGTGCCCAGCGGGGAATCGGTCGTCCGGGCTGCCGGAGGGCCCGGTCTCCGCCCACCAGCCCGGCAGAGTCTCGCCGTGGTGGGTGATCGGTTCGGTGAGGCGCACGCAGTAGTCGAGAACGGCGCGCATCGTGGAGCTGCCGGGGTTTCGGCGCAGTAGGTAGGCGCCGTATCCGGTGAGGCCCCGGACGGCGTCGAACTCGGCGAGCTGCGGTAGGCGTTCGGCGTCGATGCGGCGGTGTGCGGCGTCGAGACGGCGTCCGACGTCGACTGCGATCTGTCCATCCATCGCGTCGAGGGCGCGCTGGTAGGAATCGGGAAGGTGGTCGGCGGCACAGGTCAGGGCGTGGGCGAAGGCGGGCACTCCGTAGAACGGGTGGCTGTCCGGGCCGCTGGTGAGCGGCTGCCGGGAGGCGGCGGCGAGCCAGTCGTGGGCGCGGTGCCACGGGCCGCGGCCGTTAGCGGCCAGCTCGATGTGCAGGAGCGCGATTCCGGGCGGGCCGTATGCGAGATGTTGTCGGTCCGAGGACAGCAGCCTGGAGCCGAGGGGCACGGTGTCGGGGTCGGCAAGCCGGGTGGCGATGGCGTCGACCAGGCCAAGCGTGGGGTGGGGGGTCACGACGCCGTCCTCCTGGTGCGGGCGGTCCAAGCCAGGGCAGCGGCGCGCGCCAGGTAGAGGCACACCTCTTCCTCCGGGAAGTTCACGGCGACGTGGCGCACGAAGTGAACGTGCAGCAGGGAGGTCAGGACGTCGTCGACGGCGATGCCCTGGGTGTCCGGGCCGGGCAGGTGCGGCCGGTACGCGGCGAGTGCCGCTTCCCGGTCGGCCCATCCGGACACGATGGCGTCTCCGCCCGGGACGCTACGCAGGGCTGACCAGTCGTCGCTCGGGTCGGCGAGCCGTACGGCCTCGGTGAACTGCGGGCGTGGAACGGGCACGGGGGCTGTCCGCGGGACGTGGTCGATCAGCCACTTCATTCCGGCCTCAATGGTGCCGAGGAACGCGGAGGTGATGGCGACCGTGTGGGCCGCTACCAGCGTGCGCGGTCCGGGACGCTGTGGCTGCGTGAGCTGGGCCAGGATGGCGCACGAGTCCGCCCGGAACACATTCTCGGCTGCCTCCCATGCGGAGCCGGAGCCCCAGCGACCCATCTCCCGGTAGGAGGTGGGATAGCGCAGGTCGGCCAGCAGGCCGATGCTTCGTAGCTCGTCGGCCCAGGCGCTTACCGTTCGGGCCGTATCGGCGAAGGCTTCCGGGTCGGGGAGGGCGATGCGTACGCGGAGGTGTTGGTCTGGGTCTCGAAAGCGGATGAACCACCACGGCGGGTTGCCGAGTTGTTCGAGGAGGCCGGGCAAGTGCCGGGAGAGCACGACGTCTTGGCGGCGGGGGTCGCCGTACAGGGCGGCCAGAAGGACTGAGGAAGAGGCAAGCGTCTGAGTCTGGGCCGCAGACAGGGCACGGGCCCGGTCGGGGGCGGGCAGTGGCGGCCATGCCGACGGCCTCGTTGCTTTGAGGGGCACTACGACCTCGTGGGCTCGCCCGCCGCACCAGCCGTACGCCTCTGGTTCTGGGGCCTCGACGAGCACGGCCATGCGCGAATGGTCGAGGTGTCTGCGCAGGAACGCATGGTGGCCGGCCTCGTCGAGGTCGAGGAAGAGGCGCCGGTCGTCCTCTACGAGGTAGACACGGCGCGGCAGCCTCCGCCGGGCACGCCAGTCGGCGAGCGCAGCATCCCACTCCTCCCGAGGGCGGACGTGGCCGGGCAGTTCGGGTGCTTCCAGCCGCCAGCGTGCCGGGGCCAGCATGATGCGGCCGTACCGCAGACGTGGGAGGAACGGCATGGCCGCTGCGGCGCCCCAGTCGAAGACGGTGACCTGCGCGCACTGGGCGCGGGACAGTTCGGTGAGGAACCGCACCAGTGGCGGGGTGTGGGTGCGCAGGTTCAGCGCGTGCATCCCGACAGCCTCCACGCGGTGGCATCGCTCGGGGACGGCGAGGTACATGCGGCGGCCGTCGCACCCCACAGCCAAGTCCTCCGGGGTTAGGACGGTGTCCTGCGGGGCGCGGTGCTCCTGAAGGCTGATCACGATGGGCAGAACCTGTGGGGAGTGGGTGACGTGGGCACTCTCGGGTAACAGGGGCGGGAAAGAGAGCTGCGCGGGCATGGTGTTGCCGTCTGCGGCCGGGAGGTCGGCAAGCTCTGTGACCAGGGCCTCCCGGTCGGCGGGGGCCAGCACGCTGAGGAATCGGCCCGTGGAAACGCCGGCGCCACGGGACACGCTCACAGCCTCCAGCCGGAACCGCCCGCGCTGCAACTCCTCCAGGCTGGCCGCGTGCACCCGCACCCCGATCTCCAGGTGCGGCGGCAGCCGAGGCTCGTCGGGACCCACGTCCAGGGCCTCAATCTGTTCGTCCGTGAGGATCACTTCGTCACGGCCGTCGAGCGCAGCGGCCTGAGCCAGCCGTACGAGGGTGTCATCCCGAGCGGAGACACGGGGCCTGCGTGCGCCGGCCGGAGCGCCGGGGTAGCCGTCGGGATAGCCGGTGCCGCTGTCCGCGACGACCTCTGCGAGCGGCACCATCGTGCCGATGCCGTAGCGCTCGTAGAACCGCTGGTGGTACTCGTTCCAGGCGGCGGTCCCGTACGGGCGGATGCTCAAGCGGGTCAGGATGAGAGCGGCGCGCTCGATCTCTCGGGCGACCGCTTCCGGCAGAACGATCCGTGCGTCCAGGCGGAGGTCGAGCGCGACGGGGTGGCGACGCAGGCCGGGGACGAGGTCTCGCATCCGCGCCGCGACGCGGACCCGGCCGCCGCGCGTGGCGCATTCCTCCAGGCCCGCCCGGACCGCGTGGAGTTCGCGTACGGTCTCCGCGACCGGGGCGAGACTTCCAGCGTCGATCGCGTTGAGTTGGCCCATCAGATACCCGAGGGCGTCAGTCTCGGTGCTCGGAGCGTGCAGGCCCGCGATCAGTACCCGCCGCCGGATCAGCTCCGCCAGCAGTTGACGCGCCTTCTCGGAACTGGCCTCGGGGAACTCAGCCTGGAGCTTGTCCACGAGGGTGCCGAGCCGGATCGGCAGTCGGGTCGAGGCAAGGACCGTGCGCACCGGTCCGGTCAGGGCCAGAGACGCCTCGACCGCGCGAGTCCGGTCGTCCTGGACGTCGGGCTGGAACGGCACGATGAGCCGGTCTCCCCGGTACGTCACGGTGTTGTTGATGACGACCGGCAGCCGTTCGAGGAGGTCCGGGCATGACTCCAACCGTGCAACCAGAGCCGCCAGCCACTCTGCCCCCGCGCGGCCGACGGCCACGTGCTCCTCGCCCCAGTCAGCCCGCGCCTGCGGGCCGAACTCCGCGGTGGCCACGCCGGCGAACAGGCCGAAAGGCGTAGCCCGGTGCAGGGCCCGCAGCAGGTAGCGGGCCACGGACAGCGCCGTGCGCTGCACATCCCGGAGGGCAGGATGCTCAGCCGTGCACAAGGCCCCTACCTGCGCGGCCAGGACCGGGCTGGAGTGCTGGAGCGCCTCGGCGACGTCCTTGTTCGCCCAGACCGCGCGTAGCCACGTCACACGGGCAGACGAACCACTGGGCGAGCGGTCATCGAGGTCAGGGCATGGAGGAATCGGCAGCGAGGGCCGGGCCACGGCGCGCACGAGAGCGGTGGAACCGGTGCGGAACGTTGCGGGCGGAACAACCACCAAGTACCTCCGTAGGTGAGGGGACGGGCGGCTGGTGCCGCCGCGCGGAGACGCGGCGGCACCAGACCGGGGTGATCTGGGGGCTGGGTCAGGCGACGTTGGTGGTGCAGGCGCCGCAGGTGGACCCGCAGTTGTCGTCGGTCAGGTTGACCAGGCCGGCCGGGTCGGCGATCTCGACGAGGGAGACGTCCAGGTCGAAGCCGTCCGACACCCCGGGGATCTGCGGGCGTACTTCGGTGCGGCTGGGAACTACGGTGCTGCGCGTCATGCTTCAACTCCTCTTAATCGTTGGTGTTACTGGGCTGGAGCGCCCACCAGGTACCGTCACGGGAGCGTTGCCAGACGGCTGCTCCCCGGACGGCTCCTGGCCGCCCGGCACGAGGGGACGTGCTCCGCGTAGGAAGTCCTCGCGGGCTGCCTCCCTCACGCCGGGAAGTCGTGTGCCGGGAGTCTGATCAAGCGGATGCCGGTCGCCGTTCCATGAAGTAGGCGAGCGCCTGGGCCTTGAGGCGATCGAGGCACGGCTCGCACGCGTAGAAGGGGGCGTGCTGCCCATCTCACTGCACTGGGCCGAGCCAGATCACCAGGACTCCGGTACGGCCGCAGCCGAGCCAGCAATCACCGGTGATCCACGGCCACTCCATGGAAGGACGTCACCCTTCTCAGCTGGTCGGGATGGTCGATCTGGCGGCCTGGCAGTTGCGAGCGCAGGCCCAGAGCTGGAACGGCAGGCCCCGGTGGCGTATCTCGCCCAGCCGTCGACCGCTCGCTCCCAGCGGTCGGGCGCAGAGGGCGCAGTCCATGGCCATCTGCTGGCGGGGCCGGAGTCGGGCGAGATCCGGAAGGGGCGGGGGTGCCGTGGCCGGGATGCTCACTTGCCGCCCTCGGTACGGAGTTCCGCCCAGACCTCTTTGCCCCAAGGGCGTCTGCCCGAGCCGTGCAGGTCGTAGCCCCACCGGTCGGCGACAGCATCGGCGAGGAGGAGCCCGCGCCCCGACTCGTCGTCGTCAGCCGCCTGGCTGAGTATGGGCTGACGCGATGGTTCCCGGTCCACGACCCCGACGCGCAGTCGCGTCGTGCTCGGCCGCCCAACCGTGAGGCGGATCTCGGGACACTGAGTGTGCCTGGAGGCGTTCGCGATCAGCTCCGTAACGATCAGCGCGGCTCGGTCGGCGAGGCCGTCGAGGTGCCACACACCGAGGACGTCTCGGACGAGGTCGCGGCCGATCTCGGCCGTGGACGGCTTGCACGGGAAGGTCTGGCTGTACGTCGGGTGGCCGACAGAGAGTGCCGCAACTGGTGTTCTCAGACTCGTCATTGGGGTGGAGCCTTCGTGTCGTCTCGGCGCCCGGCCCGCCCCCGCGGGGGAACCTCAGGGGCGGGCCGGGCCGTCAACAGCCGCCCGCACGGTGGGGCGCGGCGGGCGACCAGCACCCAGACAACTCCCTTTCACAGCAGGTTGGTTAGGACGTTCAGGTGCTCAGTCGACGGACCGACCTAGGGCGTTTTGACCTCTCCTTTACCTGGCGGGTGAGGATCGCGCGGGCTACCGTGCCCGCATGGACACCACCCGCAACACCGTTCTTGAGGCGTGGATGACCGAACACGGCTACAGCTCCAACAGCCTCGCCGAGGCCGTGAACAGGGCCATTGAACGGTTGACCGGGCGCCCTGGAGGACTCGACGGCTCGTCGGTGCGGGCGTGGAAGGCGGGCAGGGTTACGTGGCCAAAGGCGGCCGCCCGCAAGGCACTTGAGGACGTCACCGGACTACCCGCCGTCGCTTTAGGGTTCGTGCCACGGGGTCGGCCTTCGTCCATCCCGGCTCCACCGCAGCAGGAGGACCCCGACATGAAGCGCCGTACCCTCGTCGGCAGCATCGCGGCGGCTGCCGCCGCAGCAGCCGCACCCGGCACCGCATCGCCGCGCCGTATCGGCATGAGCGACGTCAATCGCCTCAACAAGCGCTTCGCCGAGATCATCGCCAGCGACCACCGCCACGGCGGACAACTCGGCATCGAACAGCGGGCCGCCGCCCTCGCCGACGAGGCACTCAACCTCCAGAACGCCGGCAGTGCCACCCAGCGCGTACGCAGCAACCTCTACGCCTCCGCAGCCGCCTTCCGCTCCTCCGCGATGTGGGCCGCCATCGACGGCCGGCGCTACGACATCGCCAAGACACACATGCGCGAGGCCCAGGCCCTCGCCGAGATGTCCGGCGACCAGGCAATCAAGTTCCGCATCTGGAGCCACGCGGGCACCATGTACCGCCACATGGGCCGACCGGCGGACGCGTTCGCTGCCAACGACGTCGCCCGCAACCTGCACCTCACCCGCCGTGACCCCCTGTTCGCCTCCCTCGGCATGGCCCGCCAGGGCGCCATCCACGGCGCGGCACAGGACCGCACCGGCACCCGCCGGGCCTTCGAGCAGGCGCAGGACGCCATGCTGCGCGCCGACCCCGCCGACTACCGGCCGGTGTGGATGCTCGCCTTCTACGACCAGGCCGAACTGGACTCCCTGGCCCTCTCCGCACACTTGGCGCTCGGCGACTACTCGACCGCCGAGTACCACGCCCACCGCTGCCTGTCCGCCCTCCGGCCCCACATGATCCGTTCCCGGGCCATCACCACGACCCGGCTCGCCCACGCGCAACTCGCCCAGGGCGCTCCCGAAGCCGCCACAGTCACCGCGATGAAGGTCCCGGCCGAGGCTGCCACCCAGCACGCCCGGGTGACGCGCATGCTGCAGGAGTTCGGGGCCGCACTGCGCGCCACCGCGCCGGGCAGCTCCAGCGTGCAGACCTGGACCGAGCACGCCGCCACCTGGAGGATGGCCGCATGACCACGGCGCCCGCCATCGAACTGCGCACGTTCACGACTCTCGACACCGCCCGCGGCGACCTCCTCGACGTGTACGCCGACGTACGCGCCCCACTCCTCCACCTGCCGAACTACGCCGTCACCGCGTTCGGCGAGCGCCTGGACCGGCACGGCACCGAGCCGGGCTTCACGGCCGTCCTCGCGTACGCGGACGGCCAACCAGTCGGCTACGCCTACGGCAACACCATCGAGCACGGCGACCGCTACTGGCAGCGCACCAGCCCGACGCCGGCCGAGAAGTACACCGAGCGTCCGGCCGTGGCCCTGAAGGAGATCGGCGTCCGGCCGACCTGGCGGAAAACCGGCACCGCCCGCCGCATCCACGACGCCCTCCTCGCCACCCGCGACGAGCCGTACGTCACGCTCATGGTCAACCCGGCCGCCGGCGACGGAAAGGTCCACGCGCTCTACCAGTCGTGGGGGTACGAGGGCATCGGGCAGAGCCAGCCGTCACCGGCCTCGCCGGTACTCACAGTCATGATCCGAGCCAGCCACTGACCGGCCCCACATCTCCATCCGGCCGTGGGGCCAGATCGCTCCTCTGCGTTTGGCTCTGGCCGATGACGGCACGGTTCCGTTCAGTCGCGGACATGCCGAATGTGAGCGGTGCGGCGCTTCCCTGAGCCGTCCTCATATTCCACCAGGCCGGTCCCGCGCCACAGCAGGGCAGCTGCGAGTGGCGTGAACGGACTGAGCGTCTGGCCGTCCTCCGTGACCGGGCTCTGAGAAGTGATCTCGTACTCCTCGACATCCACAGAGCCGTCGAAGCTCAGGCCGACCACGCGACCTGGAGCGACCATCGCTCTCCCGGTTGTGCGAGGAATGACAGAGGTTGCCCCGAGGAAGCTCTCCAGGAAAGTGGCGCGCTCCTCCAGCTGTTCACGCCGCTTTTCCCATTTGCGCCGGTTGTCTGCGCGCACCCGGTAATCGGTGGCGGTATCAAGGGGCTCCGGTTGCCGCAAGTACTCGCGTATCTGGGACAGCTCGTTCTCGACACGCTCCCGGGATGCCTTGGCCAACGCCGTCACCGGGTAGGTGACGGCAGAAGAGGTCTCCCGATGCCGCGGAGTCGGCACTGTTCTGCGCTGCCCCGCTTTCGGAGTGGAAGCCGGGGCAGTCCGGGTTCCAGCACCGTGGCCCGCGGGCGATCGTTGGGCAGGTCCGCTCCGCGCGAGGGCTCGTGACGACGCTTCCGGTTCCGCCGTGTCACTCTCGGCCACGCCGGTTGCACCGGGCCTCGTACCAACGGGGAGGGCCACCGCACGTTCGACGGCGGCGCGCAGCCGGGCTTCTGCACCAGACCGGTCGCGGTACCAGTCAGTGCTCCAAATCCGGTGCAGCTCCCAGTTAAGTCCCCGCAGCACTCCTTCGCGCAGCCGGTCACGGTCACGTGCTGCCTTCGAGGAGTGGTACATGGCGCCATCGCACTCCACGCCCAGCGCGTACCGCCCTGGCCAGCGTGGATGCTGGACGCCCAGGTCAATGCGGTAGCCCGCGACGCCGACCTGAGGCTGTACGTCGTAGCCCCAGCCTCGCAGCACCGCCAGTACAGATACCTCAAACGGGCTCTCTGGCTGGGCGTCCGGGTCCGCCGCTTCATTGGAGAGGACAGACGGACCTCTCTGGGCGTACTGCAGGTAGCGGTGGAGGTGCCGAAAGCTCTTGCCGGTGTTACCCACTGGCACCTCATCGGGGTCGAACGAGGCCACGACCTCCACGCGGTAGCGTGCGCGGGTGACGGCGACGTTCAGCCGGCGCCAGCCATCCGCCTTGTTCATGGGGCCGAAGTTCCTCGAAATCTTGCCGTGGGCGTCAGGGCCGTACCCGACGGACAGGATCATGATGTCCCGTTCGTCGCCTTGCACGCTCTCCAGATTCTTGACGAAGAACCCGTTCAGCCGGTCCTCGGAGAAACACTCGTCGAGGTCGGGCCGATCCCGGCGTGCCGCGTCCACCGCGTCTTGGATCGCGACAGCCTGTGATTGGGACAGGGCCACCACACCCAGCGATCTGCCTTTGCGCGTACTGAAGTGGTGGATCACCCGGCAGGCCACCTCCGCAGCCTCACCGGGGTTGTTCTGAGCAGCCGTCCCGGAACGGTAAACGCCTTCCCTGGCACGATAGAAGGCGACGCCGACATCCGGCCCCTCGGCGTGAGCCCCCGGGAAGGTGGTCATCGACTCGTCGTAGAACTCCCGGTTGCTGAAGGCAATCAGGTCCTCATGACGGCTGCGATAGTGCCAGCGCAGCGACAAACTGGGCAGCAGTCCGCTCGCCTTGCACAGGTCCAGCACGGAATCGAACTTCTCGGGTAGCTCCTCGTCCTCGGTGTCCTCCTCATCGTCACCGGTGGAGGAGAAGAATGCGGTGGGCGGGAGCTGCTTCTGGTCACCCGCCACGATCAGCGCCCGACCACGGTAAACACAGTTGATGGCGTCCTGCGGCAGCACCTGCGACGCCTCGTCGAAGATGACCACATCGAAGACGAGGTCGGGCGGCAGGAACCGGCTGACGGTGAGCGGACTCATCATGAAGCACGGCTTGATCAGCCGCACCGTCTCCCGGGCTGACTCCAGCAGCTCTCGTACTGGCTTGTGCCGGGTCTTCTTCTCGCCCTCTCGTCTGAGCAATGCCGCACCCGAAGCGTCCGAGGTACGCGAGCGGCGGGCGTCACAGGTCTGGATGACACGCGCACGGGCTTGGTCGGCAAGTTTCGCGTCTAGTTCGCGGAACCCCGCCACCAGGTCGTCGCGATCCGCGGATCGGGTGGTTCCCAGCCGTGGGTCACCGGACAGCTGGAAATCCGCCCATGCTCGGAGGGCCGCACGTTCGACCAGCGCCGGGAAATCGGCCGGAGCAACCCCTCGGCGCACCGCCCGGTCCACCAGATCGCCCAGGCTCAGGTCGTCGAGGGCCCTACGGCCTCTGTCGTAGGCACGCCACTCGTCAGGGCCGCCCCGATCACCGTCCAGGACCGCGAGCACCTTCAAGGCCGCTTCCTGGCCACGGGAGAACGCTTCACGGAGCTGCTCCGTACGCTCCGGACGGAACAGGTCCACCAATGCCTCTGTGGCCAGCCTCCATGTGCCTGCGGCGGCTTCCAACTCGGTGTCGGCTTCCGCGTGATAGAGGATCTCGGCGGCGGACGCGCTCAGCGACGCCGTGCTCTGAAGCCCGCATGCCTCGCGCAGTGTGCTGATCCAACCGAGAGCGGCAGTCAGGTCGGACACACTCGTGCTCCGGCCCGTGTAGAGGTCCCCGAGCAGTTCCCGGTCGCCGTCCGCCCTGGACTCGAACTCCATCGCGGCAGCACGCGCTGCCTGTACGGCATGCACACTGGCGCGTGCTGCGGAGAGAGTCCAGGTGCCCGGTGCCCCGACTGCTCCGCTCGCGACGGCGGTCTCCTCCACGATCCGTATCAGTTGCTCGGCCGCTCGCAGAGGTACAACATGCGCGCGGCTCCATTGCGCAGCGGCTCTGAGGCTTCCCGGTTCCAATTCGTACGACGGTCCGGGCGCTGGTGGAAGCACCAGGGAATCCCGCCACTCAGTCAACCGGGCGGCTGCCCGTTCTGCGGTGCTACTCGCGGCCGGATGCGGGGCCCCTCCGGAAGCCACCTCGCGCGCCAGTGCGTCCGGGTTCAGCACTCGGGGAACGAGCCTGAGGGTGTCGTCGGCCAGCGCGATCAGGGAGTCCACGCCATCGAAGTCGGTGTCCTCGCCCCGCCAGTGCGTACCGAGGGCAGACGCGTGGCGGTCGGCCTCGGTATTCAGCGTCCGTGCCGCCTGCTGCCAAGCCACCGCGGCCGGAAGCGCGGCCACAACTGCCTTGGTGCATTTACCGCCGTCAGGGAGAAGCGGCCTGATCAACCGCCGGTCGGCGCGGCACGCTGCGGACAGCCTCCCGGTAATGGAACGGTGCACGGTGGCAAACCGGTGCGTGACTTCTTCAAGGGAATCTTCCTGCAGCACCCGGTCCGTGAAGACCTCTTCGGCCTTCCTCCGAGTCTCGCGCAGCCGCCTCACCGCTTCACGCAGGACCTGCGCGGCAGTCCTGGCGTCGGCCGCTCCCTCACGGGTGAGCCATGTGGGCAGCGGTTTCGCGTCGTCGGGGCGTCCTGCAAGAACGGCGAGGTGACCCAAACGCAAGGCGTCATCGCAGGACTCGGGGGCGGGCAGGCCGTACATCGCGGCAACGGCCGCCAGCGACTGGACCGCCTCGTCGAGGGCCGCGGCGTCTGCCTCAAGACGGTCGCCGAGTTCACGCGCGCCGTCAGCAGTGAGCCCACTGATGTCGATGGCCGGAGGCCGCACAGCCGACAGAGCGGTCTCCTCCGCACTCGGCGTGGGATCCGCCTCGGTCGGCAACCGCTCCCATGCCGTGCCGAGTGTCTGTCGCGCCGACCGTTCGGCTTCGATGACCTCGTCGAGACGGCGTCGGAAGTCCGTCACCGCTGTGGTCAGGCCGTGGTGATCGGCGGTCAGCCAGGGATGCGGCAGTGTCGGCCGTGCGCCCGCGACGTGCAGCAGCGCGGTCAGCCTGCCGGTGTCACGAACTCCCTGCCAATCGAGTTCACCAAGGAGAGCCGTGTGCGGCAGCAGTCTCGTATCGAGGTCGCTGAGGGCTTCAGTGGCGCGATCGAGCGTCTGCAGCGGGTTACCGGCGTCCGTCATCCCGTACCAGGAGAATGCCGTGCCTTCCAAGGCCGGGCGCCACGATCTGCTGACCTGTCGGGCTGCCACCCTCGCCTGGTCGAGTCCCTCGGCCGTGAGCGCCTCCGCGTCGAAGGCCCGGTCCGCGGGCAATGGATGAGAGCTGTCCAGCAGTGAGATCCTGCCGAGGACTTCGTGCAGGCTCATACCGAGTCCGGGTTGGGTCTCGTTCATCGCCGCTGCGTACCCGGAGAGTTCCTGGCGCAGTTGGCGAGCTCGCTGGAGGTCCGCCCGGGCACCGCCCGACGAAGTGCGCCGAGGAGGCGGCTGCAACGCCCGGCCGAGTTCCTGTGCCACCTGCTTCCGGCCCGTGCTGTTGCTGTGCAACGCCAAGACGTAGTCATCGAGACCGACATTGCTCAAACGGTTACGGACCACGTCCAGGGCAGCCGCCTTCTCGCTGACGAACAGCACGGTACGGCCCTGTTCCAGCAGGCCCGCGATCATGTTGGTGATCGTCTGGCTCTTGCCGGTGCCGGGCGGCCCGTCCATCACGAAACTGCGGCCCTCGATGGCAGCAGCAATGCACTGCCGCTGGGAAGAGTCCGCGTCAAGGACAAGCGGGGCCTTTTCGGGCGGCTGGATCTCGTCGATGCGATCGGTGTCGGCCGGTTCGAAGGCGAAGGTCCCCGGCGAGAGGCCAGAGTCCGCGCCGAGCCCAATGGCGCGCACAAGGGCGCTGGCCTGCACCCGGTCTGCGTTGTCGAGGAGGTCCCGATACATGACCTCCTTGCTTGAGTTGAACGTGTCCAGCACTATCCGATTGGTGACTTTCCAGCCGCGCATGCCCGCCACCGCACGCCGGACCTGCGCGATCAGGGCTGGAATGTCACGGTGTTCCACCTGCTCGACACGTGGCCAGTCAACGCCCAACTCGCTCATTTTGATGGCGAGGGCGGGGTTGAGGGTCGGCTCCTCATCTGCGTTGACCTTCAGTACGTACGAGCCCCCGCGTCGCCGTTCCAGTACGACCGGCACCATCACCAACGGCGAACTGAAGCTCTTCTCAGCAGATGGGGCCGGCGTCCAGTCGAGAAAACCCACACCGAGATGGAGCACCCACAAGCCGTAGTCGTTGTACTTCTCCCGCGCGACCAGGGCCAGGCGACGCAAATGCCGGTCCTGTTCAGCCTGCGTGGCCTTGGACGTGGTGATCTTCACAGTGGGGCGGTTGCTGCCGACTCCTGCCCGGGATGCGGGAGTGTCGATCGACCTGGCGCCAGTGGCGGAACTGGCCGGGACCACTTTGCCCAGCGGCACCGACCCGCCCGACGCATGGTTCTCGTCATCGGATGCCTCGCCGCGCACAGCAGCGAAGGCACAGCCACGGGAAAGCACTTCCAGCACGCTGGACAACCCGGGCTCGACCAAATCCATGCCCGCCGACGAGGAGCGGCGCTGGTAGTTGAGCAGCCGGTTACGAAGGCTCAGGTCGATAAGTGAGTCCCGCCATGAGGCGAGCAGCCTCTCCAGCCGAGCGCGGTCCGTAGGCAGCCAGCCTTGGCGGGTCATACAGCGCAGCTCCCTCACTGATGAAGAGGCCGTGAAGGCAGTGGACGAAATGGGTGAAGCATAGCGGCGCACTGCAACGGCGTCTGGAGGGACGACACCAGACGAATCTCTCCCATTGGGGCGTATGGGGATGAAGAAGCGACTTTCTCGGCGGCGGCTGAGTTTTCACCCCGTCACCGAGAGACGTTGATACCGAGGGTCCGCGTCCCGGGGCCAGCAACAACCGGCACAGCTCAGTCAGCCGGCACCCACCTCTGTCAGGGCCGCCGGGTGCACCCCCGACAGCCGTCGATCCCCGCTCCTCACGCTGTCCGGGCGAGGCCGTCGAGCGCCTGGTCCGGCGGATTTCCGGATTGCTTGGCCCGGTTGGGCAGCGTGGTGAACCCGCCACACGGGTGAAGGCACCGATAGCAGCGGAGATCTCGGCCCGCCGGGTGTTCTCCCAGACCCTGGATGAGAATCTGCGGATCGATCTCGAATTTGGCGAAGCGGGCCAGGGGGTCTCTCGGCCGGGAGACCAGGCTCACTTCATGCAGTTGCCCGTCGGAGATGACCGGCCGCGGATAAGCCACAACGTTCTCCCCGTCGGTGTGAGAGCAGCTGTGGTACCCGCAGGCGTTGCACGTTCCCTCGCCAGCGCGCCGCACGGTGACGGGGTAACGGGTGTCGAGCAGGTGCTCGCACGCATCGATGTCCTGTCCGCACAGGGAACAGCACCGAATAGAGGTAAACCCAGCAGACATACCCCACCTGTAGTGCATGAGTGAGAGGGGGCAGACATCCCAGTAGGTGTTGTCCGAGTACTCGATGTCGCACCCGAACAGTCCACCTACCAGGGCTGCGACGTGATGGGCGTGGTGGTGGGCGAGTTCGCGGAGGCCGGTGTCTTCGAGGAAGTTGTAAGCGTCGACCGCGCGTGCGAGCGCGTTGCGTGCCTCTGTTTCCAAGTCATGCCAGGGACCGGCATGATGCAGTGCGCCGGGCGGCAGAGGAAGACGGTTCGCCATGAGCGTGTACTGCGAGTGGTCCCATCCTCCACGGCGAAGGCTGAGCGAGCTCGTCAGCAGCGGGGATGGGCGGGTGCGCTCGCGAATGCCGTCCCGCAGCCGGCGCCGGGCCTGCGACCAGACGCGGACAAGGAAGTCTCGTTGCGCCTCCATCGTGTGAAGTCCGCGGCGGTGGACGGCGTCGGACGTGGTCTGCCACGACGGCAGGTGCTGGAAAGGCAGTCCCCAGGTGAGAGAGATGCTGCGGCAGCACTGCCCATACAGGCGCATGGACTGCCGCAGTGCCTCCACGCCGTCCTGGTGCATCATGGCCTCACGCACGGGGCCCGCAGCTGGAGGAAGGGGCACGCCGGTGCGGATGACAACGCCGGAGAACCTCATTCGATGGTGCCCTCCGGCCCGGCCGCGTCCGAGTCCGCAGGAGGCAGTTCCGCGGTAGCAGGGTCAGAGACGGCCGCCTGGATGAGGCTTTCAATGTCTGCAAGCTGGCTGGTGACCTCCAGGCCACGGATGACCGTCTCCCTGTCGGTGCGCACAATTTCCGCGACCTTGACCATCACCCGAGCCTCGTCGACCTGCTCTGGAGGACAGTCGGCGCCGAGTGAGGAACGCGCCCGCTGCCAAGCGGCCAGGGCGATGCTCTTGACCAGATCGGTAGTGAGAGTGGTGACAACGGCCACGCACATCGTGGTCACCACAGCGGCGGCACTGTACTCGCTGAGGTAGCGCCGATCCTCCCGGGCAACGGCGAAGTCGATATCCACGCCACGGTGCCGCAGCGTCTTGACCATCCCAGCCACGTCGTCCCGGTACACAGCCACGCCGTCGACGCTTGAGTCAGGAAGCAGGAAGACGCGATCACTTGCAGGAGCGTCGAGGACCATCGCGGGCAGGTCTGCGGCCGAGACCCTCCACGGCATCACAACATCCTGCGGCCCGTTGATGTCAGGCATGAGCAGCGACCCTTTCCTGCGGTCATGATTGTCGGCGTGAGCCTAGCCTCGCCGCACCTGCCGCATGGCGCCCACAGCAGGGGCCACGAGGAGGTGGAGAGACAATCGGCGCCGACTTTTGCCCTGATGCCATGCAGAGGTCCGTGCCTCGAGGATCCACCGAGCCCTCCAGGCTTCTCACCAACCGCATCAGGCGCTCCCGCAACGCCCTGTCTGCTCCGCGTCCTCCTCCCCCGCTGCCGACCCGGCCTCCCCCTCTGAATGGTCCGGCCTGACCGCGTGCTGCGGCTTTTCCTCAGGATGCGGGCTTCGTGCGTGCGCGATGCGTGAGCGGACCGTCCGGCACGGGCCGTCACAAGCAGGATCGAGCACTCAGCGGCCGTGACGCTGACCAGGAGAAACAGCGCCAGACAACAGCGTCGAGCACCCCTCGGCAAGGATTCGATCCCACTCCTAAAGCGGGTGTCGCAGGTTCGAATCCTGCCGGGGGCACCGTGCCTGACCAGGCATGATGCATCAGAAAGGCCCCTCGGAAGTGATCTCCGAGGGGCTTTTTGAGCTGGCATGGGAACGAATGGGAACGCGCCGGCAGGCAGCGTCCGGCGTGGAAACCTGGACAAATCCCCTGGTTTCGGCCCCCTCTCACACGGCCGCCGCTGGCACGCCCCGTCGACATCGGTGCCTCGATCCCGACAAGGAATCCGCGGTCGTCCTCTACAACGTCCTCTCCGATCGCCCAGCTGTACGAGCAGGGCCTGGTCCACCACGTTGGGGCGCACGTAGCCCTGGAGGACCAGATGGTCACCTGGGTCGTCGGCATGGACAGCCCTGACCGCATGGACGCCGCGGTCCACGGATTGACGGAACTCGCCGACCCCGACCAGCTCGCCGCCGTCGCCGGCCACATCCACGATGACCGCCTCGGCGGACGCCGATAACCCCCCGGAAACGGCCCCATGTAGGCCAACGGCCCAGCCGGGGCACCCGATCGGCCCCGGCTGACAGCCTTCCGGGCCATGCCGATCAGGGGGAGTACGGCCGTCACTGCGCGGCCGTCGGCGCTGGCGTGAACCTGCAGGGCGCGGGAGCGAACTGAGAGCTCGTAACAGGATCTTGCTGACGTGTCCTGGTCGGGCGTGACTGTTGTGACGATCTGACCGTTCGGGTTGGTGTGACGACTCGGCCGTGGATCGTGGATGACGACTTGTGGGCGCTGATCGAACCGCTGCTGCCGCCCTGGCCCGAGCGGTCACCGGGGCCGAAGCCGGTGGACGACCGGCTGTGCCTGCAGGGCATCCTGTACGTCCTGCACCAGGACATCGCCTGGCAACTCCTGCCCCTGGAGCTGGGGTTCGGCTCCGGAGAGACATGCTGGCGACGCCTGGACCGCTGGCAGCAGGCCGGCGTCTTCGAGCAACTGCACCGCACCCTGCTCGCCGAACTGAACGCGGCCGGCGAACTCGACTGGACCCGCGCGTGCGTGGACGGCTCCCACATCCGCGCGAAAAAGGGGGAGCCGCGACCGGCCCGTCGCCGGTCGACCGCCGGAAGACAGGCAGCAAACACCACTTGATCTGCGACGGCAAGGGTACCCCGCTGCACGTCATCACGACCGCCGCCAACGTCAACGACATCACCCAGACCCTCAACCTCGTCGACGGCATCCCGCCCGCCGCCGGACGGCCCGGCCGACCTCGGCGGCGCCCCGAGTCCGTCCTCGGTGACAAGGCGTACGACTCGAAGGCCGTGCGCCGTGAACTGCGGCGCCGCCGGATCCTGCCGGCGATCTCCCGCAAGGGCGCCCCGAACATTAAAGGTCTGGGCAAGCTCCGCTACGTCGTGGAGCAGACCTTCGCCCTGCTCCACCAGTTCAAACGCCTGGCCGCGCGCTGGGAGCGACGCCTCGAACTCCACGACGCCTTCGTCTCGTTGGGCTGCAGCCTCATCTGCTGGCGACGGCTCAAGAAGGCCGGATCATGATCGCGTTACGAGCTCTTATGGTGTGCAGAGATCAAGTGCAAACCAACACTCTTGCATCACCCCAGGTCAGGCAGGGGATGGTTGCGTCCAGGGAAGTGGTGTACGGGTTCGACCTGATCCGGGGGTTTGCTCCGGCATCGGGATGGTGCCCGCATAGATGAACGGCCACCGGCTGATCTTCGAAGTGTCGAAGCCTCGAAGGAGATCAGCACGATGACCGCACCTGACAGTCTGCCCCTGCACGCCCTCGCCGAGGACAACCTCGCCGCGGCGAGTCCCGATCTGCTGCGCGCGATGGTCAAGACGTTCGCCGATGCGCTCATGTCCGCGGAGGCCGACGCCCTCTGCAATGCCGAATACGGGCAGGTCAGCGACGAACGCGTCAACCACCGCAACGGCTACCGCCCACGCGAGTGGGATACGAGGGCCGGCACCGTCGAACTGGCCGTCCCCAAGCTGCGCCAGGGCAGTTACTTCCCGCACTGGCTCCTCGAACGGCGCCGCCGGGCCGAGCAGGCCCTGATCTCGGTGGTCGCCACCGCCTACCTGCTCGGCGTCTCCACCCGCCGAGTCGAGAAGCTCGCCGAGTCCCTCGGCGTCACCCAGCTGTCGAAGTCGCAGGTCAGCGCGATGGCCAAGCACCTGGACGAGCAGGTCGCCGCGTTCCGCAACCGGCCCCTCGACGCCGGACCCTACGCGTTCGTCTGGGTCGACGCACTGACCCAGAAGGTCCGCGAGGGCGGCCGCATCATCAACGTCCACGCGCTGATCGCGGTCGGAGTCAATGCCGACGGCCACCGCGAGATCCTCGGCATCGACGTCGCCACCGCCGAGGACGGTGCCGGCTGGCTCGCCTTCCTGCGCTCCCTGACCGCCCGTGGCCTGTCCGGCGTCCAGCTGGTCGTCTCCGACGCCCACACCGGCCTGGTGAACGCGATCGGCGCTGTCCTGCCCGGCGCCTCCTGGCAGCGATGCCGCACGCATTACGCCCGGAATCTGCTCAGCCAGGTGCCGAAGTCCGCCCAGCCCTGGGTGGCCACACTGCTGCGGACGGTCTTCGAACAGCCCGATGCCGACGCCGTCCAGGCCCAGATGCGACATGTGCTGGACGCGATGGAGGCCAAGTTCCCCAAGGCGGCAGCCCACTTGGACTCCGCCCAGCACGAACTGCTGGCGTTCACCGCGTTCCCCCGCGAGATCTGGCGGCAGATCTGGTCGAACAATCCGCAGGAGCGACTGAACAAGGAAATCCGCCGCCGCACCGACGTGGTCGGCATCTTCCCCGACCGCACCGCCCTCATCCGACTCATCGGCGCGGTGCTGGCCGAGCAGAACGACGAGTGGACCGAAGCCCGCCGATACATGGGACTCGACCTGCTCGCCAAGACCCGCCTCCACCCGATCGAGTCACAAACCGACGACACCGTCCTCCCGACCGAACTCACCGCATAACCTCAAAACGAGATCACCGAGTGGCCGTCAATACACCACTCCAGCGGACGTGACCCAGGGGATTCCCGCGCCCTCCGCTGTGGCCTGGTGCATGGCAGCGTGAGCGCGACGGCTCAGACCCTGGAACGTTATAGGTACGCAGGGCAGCGGGGGCCCTCCATGCTGGGGGTGCACGTGTCACGAAGCGAGCATGGACGCTCGTACTGAAACGGGGAGTTACATATGACGGCTGTAAGGCGCCTTGCTGCTGTGACGGGGAGCGTCGTCCTGGCTGTGAGCGGTCTGACCGCGCTGACCACCACGTCGGCCACTGCGGCAGGCAGCTGCTTGAAAGCCCAGACGAAGGAAGTCACTGGCGCAAAGATCACGTACAGCAGATGCTTCAACGGCGACGGTGAAACCCTGGTTCGAGGAACCCTCTACGACACCAACAAGAACGACAGGAAGGCAGCCTACGCCGAGATCAAGATTGGATCCTGGAAATCGCCGACGCTAGGAACGCCTAGCAGTGAAACCTACTCCACCGGGTGGCACAAGTCTGGCACGGTCAGCGCCGCCGTTTGGGCTGCCGGGTAAGCGCTTCTAAGTGTGGAAGGGGCTGACTATTCAAGGTCAGCCCCTTCCGTCGTTGGTTACGCGGCTTCGTCGCTCACCCACGTAATCCGTACCCGCTCGGGCCAGGGCGGCAGCAGCGGTTCGATCCGTGCCCACAAGTCGTCGTCCACGATCCACGGCCGAGTCATCACACGACGCGAACGGTCGAATCATCACATCGGTCACGCCCGACCAGGACACGTCAGCAAGATCCTGTTACGAGTTCTGAAGAACTCTATTGCCCATTACCCACCTCAGAGGGGCCAAGAGCGATGTCTGCGTTCTCGCCACCCCAGCCAGCCGGGCTGCGCCAGATGACATTGACACGGAAGACGTCGCGAATCGTGTCTACAGACCAGTCCTCGGCGGGCGGTTCGGGGAGAACAAGGTAGAGGCCGTCGGCCGGCGCGGGCAGCGTGTGGTTGATCTCGAGCAGGCGGGTCGCACCCGATCGCAGGTCCGCGTAGGCGGAGCAGCCTGCGCCCAGGGCCTCGTAGAGGAAGAGACCGTGCTGGGTGACGCAGCTGACGTCGACGACTGGTGAGTCGACCGGCTGGAGGTCCGCCCAGAGGAGTGACGCCTTCAGCGCGTGACGAACCGCTTCGTGCTTCTTGCACGCGCGGTCGGTGCCGGCGGCCGTCTCGAGCGCGTGAAGGAAGCCGTCCTTCGTGTTCGCAGCCGGCGTTGCGGCGGTGTCCGCAGTGGTCATCTGCACTTCTTCCTTCTGATCGGGTTGTGTCGGGGCGACGGGGGCCGCGTCGTCGGAGTTCGGCTTCGTAGCTGTGTCGAAGCGCTCCTGGAGCTCTCGCCGCGCTTCAGCGAGGTGTCCCGCCCAGCCGGAAACTGCCAGCCCCTCTGCGAGTCGGCCGACATCGAAGGTGCCCTCCTTGAGCGCACGGTTGGTCGTCGCGGCGAGGTCGCGGAGAGCTCCGAGTCGTTCTCTGTCCGGATCGCCGAGCAGATGAAGCACGTTGACCCAGTCGGCCTGGTCCCGTCGGAGGATGCGGTTGGCCATGCCCTGGAGTTCGGAGAGACGGCTGCGGGCGTCGGGAACGCCGCCGTCGCTCTCGGTCAGTTCTCTGAGAACATCCAGTGCCGCGAGGTAGCGCCCTGCCATCCGCTCCGAAATGGGCGACCGACCGCGCTGGTCGGCGGTGAGCACCGTCTGGGTCGTCTCGTTGGCAAACACCCAGCAGTCCAACTTCGCGCCCCGCAGAGGGGGAACCGATCCATGGCGGACGGTGAGGACGAGCGGTCGTTCGATCACCGGCGACAACGACTTGACCTTGTAGCGACCGCCCGGGGCCCGGTCCACGACCTCGACCCGGACATTGGTACCGATCCGGGGAAGCCTTCCGACTCCGCCGTCCTCCGGCTGGACAGCGGGCACCGTCGGTGCCGGGGCGTCCCCGGAAGCGGTGAGCGCCTCTGGCAGCGGGGCGGTATGCAGGACGGTCAGGCTTTGGGTGCTGCGGGTGAGGGCCACGTACAACTGGCGCAGCCCGGCGGGACCGCGGTCGGCGATCGTGGCGGGCTCGACGACCAGGACGTGGTCGTACTCCATGCCCTTGACCTGAGCTGCGGCCAGCACCGAGACGGCCTCGCGGTTCCGCTCGCCGATGTCGCCGTCCTCGGTGATCCTGCGGCTGATGGCGTCCAGCCAGTCCGAGTCGTCGGGAACGATGACGGCCACAGAGCGAGGGGTGCTGCCGTCACTGGTGTCCATAAGCCGGGCCACGTGGGCGACGGTGTCGTCGAGCAGTTTCCACGGCTCGGTCGCGACGGTCCGTACGGCGTCCGCTCCCGCCTCCCGGACAGCCTGCGGGTACGGCAAGGTCGGAGCGATCGTCCGTGCGAGAGGGGCGACGAACTCCATGATCTCGGCGGGGACGCGGTAGCTGGTGGTGAGCTGGGCCACGCTCCAGTCGCCGTGGTCGGAGAGGAGTGCGCCGAGCAGGTCCCAGCTCGTCGGGATGTGGGCGCCTGTCGCCTGCGCGAGGTCGCCCAGGACGGTCATGGAGCCGCCGACGGCGGAGCGCCGCCGCAGGGAGCGGGCCTGCATGGGCGTGAGGTCCTGGGCCTCGTCGACGACGATGTGGCCGTATCGCGGTGGGGTGTCGCCGCTGATCAGCACTCGGAGCTCTTCGAGGCAGACGTGGTCGTCGAGGGTCCATGGATCGTCGTCGGCGCTGGCGGCGCGAGCCCGCAGGAGGGCCGCCTGCTCGTCCTCGTCGAGGATGCCGTCAGCGCAGTCCCGCAGAAGGTCGGCCGAGTCGTAGAGGCTGCGCAGGGCCTCCCGGGAGCCGGGGGACGGCCAGATGCGTTCGACGAGGCGCTCGACCCGGCGGTTGCGTTCCAGGTCGCGGCGGATCGTGCTGGCCTGCCCGCGGCGCGGCGCGATGTCGGCGAGCTCCTGGAGGAGCCGGTCGACGAAGAGGCCACGGAAACGATCGCGCCGCTCCCGGAAGGGCCCGTCGCCGGTGTGGGCCCGCTCGAGGAGAGCGAGGACTTCGGACTTCGGCACGCGGAGGGTCGTACTGCCGGCGGTGACGACGATCGCGGGCTCGTCGCCCTCGAAGGAGGGGGCAACGGTGAGGGCGTCGAGAGCTTCAGGGCGGTAGTCGCTCTCGACGCGCCGCCGCAGCACGTCCGCCATGCGTTTGTCCGACTTCACGAGGCGCGCTTTCGGAGAGTCGGTGCCGAGGATCTCGCCCTCCCACAGGCGGTCCAGTTGGACGGCGTTGACGTCCCGGGTGCCGAGGGTGGGGAGGACCTTTCCGACATAGTCGAGGAACCGCTGGTGGGGGCCGATGACGAGGATGTCCTGAGCCCTGAAGTGCTCGTTGTTGACGAGCCAGGTCACCCGGTGGAGACCGACCGCCGACTTGCCGGTACCAGGGCCGCCCTGCACGACGAGAATGTCCGAGGGCGAGCCGGTGACCAGCTCCATCTGGTCACGGCGGATGGTCTCGACGATGTCCCGCATTCGACCGCCGCGCGACCGCTGGAGCTCCCGCAGCAGGAAGTCGTCCGGTTGGAGCGCCTTTCGCCGCTGGCGTTGTACGACATCGCCGGGGGTCGGGGCCGGCATACGCTCCGGGGCGGGAGACGCGTCCATCTCCTCCGCCGCGCTGTCGTCGGCGGCCTGACGGGGCTCCGGTACAGCGACGGGCTCGGGTACGGCCAAGGGCACGGAAGCGGGCGTCAGCAGGGAGATATCGTCGAAGTAACTCTCGACGGTCCGCTGTACGCAGCGGAGCTGCCGACGCAGGACCACCTCGCCCGGGTTCTCGGGCCGGGTCTCGATCCACTTCTTCGCCAGGCGACTGGTCCACAGCAGGACCACCGGCTCGTGCGAGGCGTCCTGCACGCCGCGGCGCCCGATGTACCAGGGACGGGGGTCTCCTCCCGGGTCCTCCGGCGCATCGACGCGGGAGAAGACCAGGGCTTCGTCGCCGAGCCCTCCGTAGGCCTCTGCGCGAGCCTCCGCCTCGGCCCGGTTGGCGATCCCGTCCTTGCCGCTCGCCGAGGCGGTGGCGGCCGAAGTGCCGCTCAGTTCAGCCAGTTTCGCGGTGTAACAGTCGTACGCGTGGTCCACCGCCTGCTGCTCACCGGCGAGGATCTCGTCCCGAGTGGTGGTGCTCATCTGCGTCCTCCCTGCGGTGTCGGGGGACACCGCCACGGGCATGTGCCCGTACCCCGCTGAAACAACTATCAGAAACCAGACGGTGACGAACAGTCAGTGGATCAGTTCTCGGACGAGGCCGTCGGCCTCGGTCCGCCAGGCCCTTACCTGGTCATACGTGGGCCCGAGTTCGTACAGGTGGTAATGGCAGCCCAGACTCAGCTGGGACCAGAGGGCCTTCGCCCGTCGGGCCGTCTCCGCCGGCGCGACGGAGTGCAGGAGGAGCAGCTTGGCGCGCCCCGTGGTGCGGGACAGACCGGGCCTCGCCGCTTCCAGCACCCGGTCGACGCAGAGCTCCAGCGCTGTCCGCAGCGCCAGGCACGCGCCGCGGTACCGGCCGACGGTGGTGGCGTCGGCGAGTTCGCCGTCGAGGAGGCGGTCGGCCGTGAGCAGCAGACCTTCGACGGAAACGGAGAAAGGGGTGGTCACGCGGTCACCTCCGGCTTGCGGATCTTCTGCGCCAGGTTCTCGACGTCCGTGACGAAGCGGTGGGGGTCGGGGATCGAGGTGCCGTCGGGGTGGGCTCCCTTCTGGCACTGCTGGATCAGGGAGCACGCCGGACTTCCGTAGCGGCGGCGCACCTCCTCCTTGACGTCGTTACCGCGCTTCACGTCGCCGAAGAGGGCGAAGGCCGCGACCTCCTGGAACCTCTCCGCGCTGTCGATCGCGGCCTGGAGGTCGTGTTCCGATCTGCCGGTGCGGTGGTGGCGGATCCACGCGGCCTCCAGGAAGGCGTTCTCCAGGGCGATACGGCACAGGCCGGGCAGCACGTGGCTGTACGTCTCGGGAGGAAGGCCCCGGGTGGCGGCGATGGCCCGGGCGTCGCCGATGGCCTGGGCGACCGGGTCGTCGACGCAGTCGACCTTCACCCGGGACTTGTCGCCACGCGTCACCTGGAAGACCGTGACCGGCAGTTCCTGGTCGGTGAACGCCTTCTGCAGACGGGGGTCGTGGGTGAAGACGACGATCTGCCGGTGCCTGCCGATCTCGTGCAGCACCTGGGCGAGTCCGTGCACCTTGGTCGGGTCCATGGACTGCACGGGGTCGTCGATGACGATGAAGCCGAACGGGCTGTCGGCGGTGGCGGCCCGGGGCAGGAACAGAGACAGCGCGAGGGAGTGCTGCTCGCCCTGGCTCATGACGCTGAGAGCCGAGGCCTCCTGGCCGTCGACGGAGACATCCATGACGAGCTTGCGGACAGTGGCCTTCTCGCTGCCCTTCAGGCTCACGGCCTTGAGGTCGATGTTGCTCTCCTGGCGGAGCCGCTCCCAGATCCGCTGCGACTGGTCGGCGAAGCCCTCCATGCGCTGTTCCCGCAACTCGGCGGCCAGCGCCTTGATCCAGGTGCTCGCCTTCCTGATGTCCCGCAGCCGAGGCTTGTTCGCCTCAACGGCACGGGCCCTCTCCGCCCAGCCCGCCAGGCGGGTGACGAGCCTGCGCCAGCGTTCGTCCCGCTTCTCCAGCTCCCTGACGGCGTTCTCCTTGACCGCGGCGCAGGCATCGGCCAGCGTCGCGGCGGCCTCGTGGGCGTGCTGGGCGAGTTCGTCGGGATCGCTGATCGTCCGGCAGGCGGTCCAGGCGCACCACGGGTCGGCGAGGGCGGCGGGGATCCGCGGGGGCGTGTGAACGAGGTCCTGCACGGCCCGCGCGGCCGACCGGAGTTCGCTGCGTGCGCCCGCTGCTGCCTCCGCCTCCTGCCGCAGTGCGGCGATCTGGGCGATGGCGTCCGCAGCCCATGCCGCGTCCAGCATTCCGTCGGTCCCGCACACGGGGCAGGAGGCAGCGTCGGGGTGACGGTCGTTGTGCGCCACAGCCCGTTCGAGGAGTTCCGCACGCTGCAGGGCGTCCTCGGCGCCGGTGCCACGCAGGTCCTCGAAGTCGGCGAGAGCCCTGCGCAGGCGGTCCACGGTCGTGCGGACCTGCGCCATCTCGGGTCCCTGCACGTCTGCCTCGGCGCGCAGCGCGGCAAGCAAGCCGTCGTCCGGGTCGGCGGGCAGCCCGGCGATCAGGGCTTCAACGGTCTCGAAGTCGGGCGTTCCCGCCGTGTCGACGGCCACGAGTGCCTGGACCGCGCGGTCGTCGTCCTCCAGCTCGTACAGGGCCTCCTTGAGGCCCGGCAGCTCCGCCTTCGCCACCTTCTCCGCGTCTTCGAGCGCCTTGGCTTCCTGGCGGAGCCGGCCGTCGGCGGCGCTGAGCCGCCCCAGGCCGAGGATGGTGGCGATGGCGTCGTACATCTCGGAGGGCTTACCGCTGATCATGCGGTCGAGATCGACGTACGACAGGAAGGGCCGGAAGTCCCGCAGGGCCTGCTTCCAGTCCACCTGGTCGAGGGGTGCGCGGCCGTGTCCGGGCCGCTTGAGCTCGGCCTGGGAGTCGTCGAAGTCGCCGCCCTCCCAGGTGCGGGTAAGGGTGCTGCGGCCGGCGTCGCCCTCGATGGCGAGCTTGACCTCGATCTCCGGCCTGCCGTCGGTGTCGTGGAGGTTGCGCCAGTTGCTGCTGCGCATCGCGTGCTGCCCCTGCCACCGCATGTTCACGCCGGTGAAGGCCGTCTCGATGCCCTCGGCGATGCTGGACTTGCCGGAACCGTTGCGACCCACGACCAGGTTCACGCCGGGCCGGGGGCTGAGCTTGAGCAAGGCGCGCGGTCCGATGCCGCGGAACCGGGCGACGGCGACGGACTCGAGGTAGAGCCGGCCGATCGGAGAGGTCCCCTGGGGCTCTCCGTCGCCCAGGGCCTCTTTCAGGAGCACCTTCACGGGCTCGGTGAGCGCCGCCTCCGCCAGGCGGGCTTCCACCAGGCCGGCCACGGGCACGGGCTGGTCGGCGGGGGTCGGCTGAGCGGGGTCGGTGGGGTGGTTCGCGTTCTGCTGGGGCTGGTCCGTCACGGTCATGTGCTGTCTCCCGGGGGCCGGATGCTGTTCGGAGGATGAGTCGGACACCGGCACGCGGTCGGTGAGGATGATGCCCCCGGCGTTCGCGTCGGGTGGGCGGCGGGCGGCGTGGTACCGCCCCGTTGAGAGGGAGGGGACGCGGTGGGGGTGACCGATACGGTCGTCCCGGGGCGCTGTGTGCTCGTCGCGGCCCGCGGGTCGAGGCCCCCGTTGCCGCTCAGCCGACCTTGGTCCAGTCCTGGCAGCCCTGGGTCTTGAAGACCTCGCCCTTCTTGACCGTCACCCGGCCGGTCCCGGTCGGGGTGCCGTTGGTGATGATCGAGTCGAAGTCGCCGCTGGAGTCCTTGGCCCTCTCCCAGTAGCACATGGAGCCGTCAGTCGGGCCCTTGGTCTTGTACGTGCCGGGCTTCATGTCCTGGCCGACCAGGTACTCGCCGTCGCCGGAGATCTTCGCGGCGGACGCCGCCGTGGTGTCGGTGGGCTTGGCTGTCGGCGTCGTCGGCTTGGCCGCGGTCTTGGTCGGGGCGGCACCCTTGGCGGCGGCCGTCACCGTCACAGTCGGTGCGGGAGTCGCCGCCTCACCGTCGCCCGCGTCGGCGCCGCCGCCCATCCCGGCTCCCATGCCCAGTGCGACGAGCGCGACCGCGCTGTGCGTGAACCACGTCTTGCGACGCGAAGGCTTCTTGGCAGGCGGCGCTACGGGCGGCATGTGTCCCCAGCCGCCCGGGGCGGGCTGACCGAACGGGGGCTGCTGGATCGGGGTGGTCATGTGGGTTCCTCCGGTGTGCGGTGGGTGGGTACTGCAGTGCGGAACGCATGCGGGTGGCCGCGGCCGCGACGTATCGCGTTGCGATGAGAAGGGATCGGGAGAGATCGGATGCGTGGCGGTGGTACGGCGACAGGGCGCTCCACAGCGCGTCGCGCAGTTGTCGCTTCCACTCGGAAGCAGTAACAGGTAAGCACATCGCTGAAAGCACCGTCAAACAGCTTGACGGGCTTGATGGCTGCTGTAATGTGTTTACTGTTCACTATCGACGGCCCGAGAGGTGCAGGACCCCACGCCATGCCCCAGCAGCCCTCAGCCCAACTGCCCACCTCGGCGCACGTGACCGCCGCCGAGATCTCCCGCATCGCAGGGGTCACGCGCGCCACCGTCAGCAACTGGCGCCGTCGCCACGACGACTTCCCCGCTCCCAGCGGGGGCACGGAGAGCAGCCCGCTCTACGACCTGACGGCTGTCCAGGCATGGCTGCGGGGGCGCGGGCACACTTCCGCTGCCTCGCCGGCCGAGGAGTTGCGTACGGCGCTGCGTCTGCTCGGGCCCGGCTCGGGTGCGGCGGCGCGGCTGTTCCCGCTGGTGGCGGCCATGTCCCGCCTCACGTCCGGGGAGTTGGCCGAACTCGCCACCGCGTCCGACGACCAGTTGATCGCCCGCACGGAGAAGGCCTCAGCCCAGCTCCCCCCGGCTGTGCCCGAGGCCGAGCCGGTCCGCTACGGCCCGAACGATGTGGGCGCGGTCCGCGCCCTGCTGGGTTGCGTCCGTGAGGCCGGAGCGCAGGCCGCCCTCGATGTCCTCGCTGAGCGCGAGCTGGACGAGGGTGCCGCCAGCGGTGTTTACCAGACCCCAGAGGGCCTGGCTCTGCTCATGGCGCGGCTCCTGCCAGCCGGCGCGGGCCGTGTCCTCGATCCGGCCTGCGGCAGCGGCACTCTCCTCGCTGCCGCTGCCCGGCAGGGCGCACAGGAGCTGTTCGGGCAGGACACGCTCCCGGTCCAGGCCCAGCGCAGCGCAGTTCGGCTCCTGCTCGCCGCACCCGGGGCCGACGTGGCGATCCGCGTCGGCGACAGCCTGCGCAACGACGCCTTCCCCGAGGTCACGGTCGACGCCGTCCTGTCCAACCCGCCTTTCGGCGACCGCGATTGGGGTCACGACGAGCTGGCGTACGACCCGAGGTGGGCTTACGGGGTCCCGCCGCGCTTCGAATCCGAGCTGGCCTGGGTGCAGCACGCCCTCGCGCATCTGGAGGCCGGCGGCCACGCGGTCATGCTGCTGCCGCCCGCGCTCGCCTTCCGCTCCTCCGGCCGCCGCATCCGCGCCGAGCTCATCCGCAGCGGGGCCCTGCGAGCAGTCATTTCGCTCCCGGCGCGTGCCGCGTATCCGCTCCACATCGGTCTGCAGATCTGGGTGCTCCAGCGCCCCGAGCCGGGCGGCGCGGACCGTACGCCGGTGCTGTTCGTCGACGGCGAGGGCGAACAGCTGGACGCCACCACGGGAACGCCTGGCGCGACCGTTGCGGCCACGGCCGGCTTCGGCACACGCGGCGGCTCGCGCCCTGGCCGGTCCGGCTCTTCCTCTTCCGCCGCATCCTCTTCCTCTGGTTCCACCTTCGACTGGGCGGGGCTGACCGGCAGGGTCCTCACCCAGTGGGCCGCGTTCACCGCAGCCCCCGACGCCTACACCGGCGAACCCGGCGTCGCTCGCGCGGTGCCGCTCGTCGACCTCCTCGACGACGTCGTCGACGTCACCCCGGCCCGCCATGTGCGGGCGACGGCAGCTGACATCGACCCAATTGCCCTGGCCCAGCGCGTCGCCGAGCTGCACGGGCAACTGTCCGAGCAAGTCGCTGCCCTGGCAGGCGCCTCCGAGTCCGGCGGCTGGCAGCCGTCCGGGGCGTCAGCCCGCGAGTGGCGTACGGCGACCGTCTCCGACCTTGCGCGCGGCGGGGCCCTGACCGTGCTGCGGGCGGCGACGCCCGGGACACGAGGCTCCAAGGGCGCCGCCACCCCTGCCGCAGACCGGCCCGTCCTCACCGCCCCAGACATCTCAGCCGGAAACCCGCCGTCCGGCGGCGCCGGTGACGTCCACTCGGACGCCACGCAGCCTGTCGCCGCCGGAGACGTCCTCGTACGCGCCGTCGCGGGCGGCGGCGACGCGGCCGCGATGACCCGGGTCGCGGACGACCAGGACGCCGGAGCCCTGCTCGGTCCGAACGTCCACCTCCTGCGCCCCGACCCGGCCCGCCTCGACCCGTGGTTCCTGGCCGGGTTCCTCGGCGCCGAGGACAACATCGCCTCCGCGTCCACCGGCAGCACCCTCGTGCACGTCACACCGGGCCGCCTGCGCGTACCGCTGCTGCCCCTGGAGGAACAGCGGCGCTACGGGGAGGCCTTCCGCCGCGTGTACGAGCTGCGCGCGGCTGTTCGCCGAACCGCCGACCTCGCCGCCGACACCGCGGCCACCCTCACCACCGGCCTCACCGCCGGCGTACTCCTGCCACCGGACACCCCGGACAGCGGTTCCGCCTGAAACGCCCCACGCGTCCCACCGCACACGACCACACTGGATCCCTGCCGTCCCACGCCCGGACGGCGCTCTTCGGAAGGAAGCCGGGACCTCTTGAACATCAGCAAGCACACGGAGCTGGCGAACCACGCCTGGTCCGTCGCAGATCTCCTGCGCGGTGACTACCGACAGTCCGACTACGGCAAGGTCATCCTGCCGTTCACCGTGCTGCGCCGCCTGGAGTGCGTCCTGGAGCCGACGCGCGAGAAGGTCGTCGAGACCGTCACCAGGTTCGCGGGCCAGGACATCGACACCGGCCTCTTCCTGCGCAAGGCCTCGGGCCACTCCTTCTACAACAAGAGCGACCTCACGCTGCGGAAGATCGCGGCCGACCCGCAGAACGCGGCGAAGAACCTGCAGATCTACGTCGGCGCCTTCTCCGACAACGCCCGCGAAGTCCTCGACAAGTACGAGTTCAACCAGCAGGTCAGGAAGCTGGACGGCGCGAACCTGCTCTACCAGGTCATCGGCAGGTTCACCGACCTCGACCTGCACCCCGATGTCGTGCCCAACCACAACATGGGCTACATCTTCGAGGAGTTGATCCGCCGCTTCGCCGAGCAGTCGAACGAGACCGCGGGTGAGCACTTCACCCCGCGCGAGGTCATCAAGCTGATGGTCAACCTGCTGGTGGCGCCCGACGCGGACGCCCTCAGCCTGCCGGGTGTCGTCCGCACGGTCATGGACCCGGCCTGCGGCACGGGCGGCATGCTGAGCGCCGCCGACGACCGCATCACGGCCCTCAACCCGGACGCGACGGTCGAGGTGTACGGGCAGGAGCTCAACCCCGAGTCCTGGGCGATCTGCCGGTCCGACCTCATGATCAAGGGTCAGGACCCCGAGAACATCCGCTTCGGCAACTCCTTCTCCGACGACGGTCACGCCCGCCGCAGGTTCGACTACATCCTCGCCAACCCGCCGTTCGGCGTGGAGTGGAAGAAGGTCAAGGAGGAGGTCGAGTACGAGCACAGGTCGCTCGGCGACGCCGGCCGCTTCGGCGCGGGCCTGCCGCGCATCAACGACGGCTCGCTGCTCTTCCTCCAGCACATGCTCTCGAAGATGAAGCCGGTGGACGTGAACGGCGGGGGCGGCTCCCGCATCGCCATCGTCTTCAACGGCTCCCCGCTCTTCACGGGCGCGGCCGAGTCCGGCGAGTCCAACATCCGCCGCTGGATCCTGGAGAACGACTGGCTGGAGGCCATCGTCGCCCTCCCGGACCAGCTCTTCTACAACACCGGCATCTCCACGTACTTCTGGATCCTCACCAACCGCAAGGACGCCGACCACAAGGGCAAGGTCGTCCTGCTGGACGCACGCGACCAGTGGCAGAAGATGCGCAAGTCGCTCGGCGACAAGCGCAAGGAGCTCGGTGACGGGATGAACGGCCGCCCCGACCACATCGGCGACATCACCCGGCTGTACGCGGAGGCCGTCCAGGTCGCGAAGGACCCCGAGCACCCGCTGCACGGCAAGGTCAAGATCTTCGCCAACGAGGACTTCGGCTACCAGCGCATCACCGTCGAACGCCCGTTGAAGCTGCGGTTCGAGGTGACAGAAGAGACGTTGGCGGCGCTGGCGGAGGCCAAGCCGGTGGCGCGGCTGGAGCGGAGCGAGGAGTTCGTCGAGGCGGTGCGTACGTTGCTCGGCTCGTCCTGGACGACGAAGTCCGAGGCGTTCATCGCGCTCAAGGACGCGGTGGTCGCGGCCGGCCTGACCTGGCCGTCGGGGGCGCCGTTCGCGAAGACGGTACGGGAGACGATCGGCGTCCGGGACCCGGAGGGCGAGGTCCAGAAGGTCAAGGGCGCCCCGGAACCGGACCCGGACCTGCGGGACTTCGAGAACGTTCCGCTCGGCGAGGACGTAGAGGAGTACCTCAAGCGCGAAGTGCATCCGCATGTCGCGGATGCGTGGATCGACCACACGAAGACGAAGATCGGGTACGAAATTCCGTTCACTCGCCACTTCTACGTGTACAAACCGCCGAGGCCGCTGGCGGAGATCGATGCGGAGTTGAAGTCGCTGGAGGCGGAGATTCAGGCGTTGTTGGGTGAGGTGACGGAATGAGCACCGTGCTGGGCGTTCCCCTTCCCAACTCTTGGTCCGCCGCTCCCGTGAAGCACGTGACATCCATGTTGAATCGTGGGTCTGCTCCGGACTACGTGGATGTCGGACCCGTACGAGCCATCAGTCAGGCCTCGAACCAAGCAAGCGGTCTCGACTGGTCGCGCACTCGCTTCCATGACTTCAGCGGAAACGCGAAGAACCTCAAGGGCCACTTGCGTCCGAACGATGTGCTCATCAACTCCACGGGCACAGGCACTCTGGGCCGCATTGGATACTTCACCGGTTCGCCGGACGGGCTCCCATGCATGGCAGACAGTCATGTCACGATCGCGCGGGCGAAGCCCGACGAGTTGGATGCCCGATTCTCCTATTACTGGCTCAGTTCACGGCCGTTCCAGGAGTACGTGTACGCGGCTCTCGTGGTCGGGGCAACAAACCAGATCGAACTCAACCGGGATCGGCTCGGTGACGCGCCAGTTCCCTTGCCTCCGTTGGAGGAGCAGCGCCGCATCGCCGAATTCCTCGACGCCGAGACCGCCCGCATCGACAGCCTTGCGGGACTGGGGGAACGGCAGATCAACCTGCTTCGCGAACGCGCGGAGGCAACGGTGGCCCAATTCTTCGGGCCAGGAGCTGGTCGCCGCGAGTACCGGTTCCGCCATCTCATGGAGTCCAATCCATGCTACGGGGTACTGGTTCCGAAGTTCTCAGATGTCGGCGTTCCTTTGATTCGTGTTAGCGATCTCGGGAGACTTGATCACGATCTCGAGAGACTGCCCAGGATCGAAGAGGAACAGGCCCAAGAATATAAGCGGACACGCATCTCTCCTGGGGATCTGTTGATCACTGTCGTGGGAGCAACGATTGGACGGTGCGATGTGGCACCCCCCGAAACCGCTGGCTTCAACGTAAGCCGCGCGTTGGCCAGGGTCCAATTGGCGGCTGGGATTTCGCCTCAGATGATCGCTTCTTGGGTGCGCGGACGAGACTTCCGAATCCAGGCAGAACTTGTCACCAGCGGTGCCGCTGCTCAGCCTGCCTTGAACATGTCTGACATCACACACTTCACGGTTTGGCTTCCTGAAACTCCTTCCGGAAGGCTAGACCTTGCACGTCGTGTGAGCACACATGAGGACGAAACCCGAAGGCTCTTGTCCGCCATTGAACGAAAGCAAGCCCTTATCTCCGAACGCCGCCAAGCCCTCATCACCGCCGCCGTAACCGGCCAGTTCGACGTATCCACCGCCAGCGGGCGCAACGTGACGGACGGAGTGAGCGCGTAGCCATGAGCCCCATCCACACGGAGTCCGCTTTCGGTGATGCCATCGTCGCCGCCATGGTCGAGCGTGGCTGGCGCGAGGCACGCCCGCAGGACTACCGGGCCGATCTCGGTCTGGACACCAACGAGTTGTTCACCTTCATCGGGGCAACCCAGCCCGACGAGTGGAGCGAGCTGCTCACCGTCTACGGCGGCGACCCGAACGAGGCTCAGCGCGGGTTCGCCGGTCGCCTCGACCAGGCCATCGCCACCAACGGGCTCCTCGACGTGCTCCGTAACGGCGTCAAGGACCGGGGCGTCCTTCTCCGCGTTGCCTACTTCAAGCCGAACCTCGTCGCCCATGACTCCGTGCTCGACGGTTACCAGGCCAACCGCCTCACCGTCGTCCGCGAACTCGAGTACGCGACGAAGCAGGCCGACTGGGGCAACCGGCTCGACCTCGCCCTCTTCCTCAACGGAATCCCCGTCGCCACGGCCGAGTTGAAGAACCCGCTGACCAAGCAGGGGGTGGAGCAGGCCAAGGAGCAGTACCGCACCGACCGGGACCCCACCGAGCTGATCTTCACGCGTCGGGTCGTCGCGAACTTCGCCGTGGACCCGGACCTAGTCTTCGTCGCCACCCAGCTCAAGGGCAAGAACACCCGCTTCCTCCCGTTCAACACTGGCTCCAACGGTCCCGGTCAGCCGGGCGGCGCCGGCAACCCGGACCCGACCGCCTTCGGCACGTACGCGACCTCGTACCTCTGGGAGCAGGTCTGGCAGCCGGACAACTGGCTGGACCTGCTCCAGCGGTTCGTGCACCTGCACAAGAGCAAGACGCCCGGCGGCGGCACGACGAAGACGATGGTCTTCCCGCGGTTCCAGCAGTGGGACGCGGTCAAGAAGCTCACCGCGCATGCCGCAACGCACGGCGCGGGACACGACTACCTGGTCATGGCCTCGGCCGGCTCGGGCAAGTCGAACACCATCGGCTGGCTCGCGCACCGCCTCAGCGACCTGCACACCCCGACCGACCCGCGCGAACTCGACGCCGAGGCCATGGCCAAGGGCCTCAAGCCGGGCGTGCCGGTCTTCGACAAGGTCATCGTCATCACCGACCGCCGCAACCTGGACGCGCAACTCCGGGAAACGGTCGGCAACTTCGAGCAGACCGCAGGCCTCGTCGTGAAGATCGACGAGAAGCACGGGGCGAAGGGCGAGCAGCTCGCCAAGGCCCTCTCCCGCGACACCGGGAAGATCGTCACCGTCACCCTGCACTCCTTCCCGGCGCTGCTCGACTACCTCCAGCGCAACCCCACCGAGATCCAGGGCAGCCGCTTCGCGATCATCGTGGACGAGGCGCACTCCTCGCAGTCCGGCGACGCCGCCACCGCTGTACGGTCCGCCCTGCGTGACCTCGGTCTGGACTCCGACTCGGACGACGCGGGCGCGACCACGGTCAAGGCCACGGCCGCCGCCACCCTCGGCGAGCAGCTCAAGAAGCGGGCCGAGCAGCGTTCCCGCGCCGCAAACCTCTCCTACTTCGCGTTCACCGCTACCCCGAAGGCCAAGACCCTCGAACTCTTCGGCACGCTCCAGGACATCGACGGCAAGGCGACCTACCGGCCCTTCCACACGTACTCCATGCGGCAGGCGATCGAGGAGGGCTTCATCCTCGACCCGCTGCGCAACTACGTCACGTACAACACGTACTGGAAGCTGGTGAACCAGAACCCCGACGAGCGGGAGGTCGACCCGTCGAAGGCTAACGGCCTGCTCGCCCGGTACGCGCTGACCCATGACTCGACGGTCGCCCAGCACGCCCAGGTGATCGTGGAGCACTTCGTGGCGCACAGCCGGGGCCGTCTCGGCGGACGGGCCAAGTCGATGGTGGTGGCCGCCTCGCGGCAGTCCGCCGTACAGATGGCGCGCGCGATCAAGAGCTACATCAAAGACCGGGACTACGACACCAAGTTCCCCGACCTGGGTGTCCTCGTCGCCTTCTCCGGCTCGCTCACCGTCGACGGCGAGGAGACCACCGAGCCCAAGGAGAACGGCGGGCTGTCGGAGAGCGCGCTGCCGAAGGCGTTCGCGTACACGCGTGCCGACGACAAGGCCGCCCGAGCCGGCGGTGCGGGCCAGCGTGAGTACAGGATCCTGGTCGTGGCGGAGAAGTACCAGACCGGGTTCGACCAGCCGCTGCTGACGACGATGTACGTCAACAAGACGCTGACCGGCATCTCCGCCGTCCAGACCCTGTCCCGGCTGAACCGGACCGCCGAGCGCAAGAACCAGGCCGACCTCGCGGTACTGGACTTCGTGAACGACGCCGAGGACATACAGGAGTCCTTCCGCCCGTACTTCGAGGAGGCGAATACCCTCCCCTCCGACCCCAACCTGCTCTACACCGCGCAGAGCCGGGTCATGCAGGCGGCGATCCTGTCCGGGCAGGAGATGGACGAGTTCGCCGCCGCGTACTTCGCCGCCAAGGAGAAGGCGGCAGGCTCGCAGTCCAAGTGGGAGAAGCTGCACGCAGAGCTGTACCGGCTGCTCTCCCCCGCCGTCGCTCGCTTCACGCCCCTGCTCGAAAGCGAGGACGAGGACGACCAGGAGACGGCGGAGGGCTTCCGCGCCGACCTCAACGACTACGTCAGGAAGTACGGCTTCCTCGCGCAGATCGTCCCCTACCGGGACGCCGAGCTGGAGCGGCTGCACCTCTACGGCCGCTACCTCCTCAACCGGCTGCCGCGCCGCGCGGACGGCGGCGTGGACATAGGGGAGGTCGACCTCAGCCACATGCGGGTGGAGAAGACGGGCGAGTACGACGTCTCCCTCACCGCCGAGGGGCCGACGACGATGCAGGGCTTCGGCGATGGCTCGGGCGGTGCGAAGGAGGCGGAGAAGTCGCTGCTCTCCCAGTTGATCGACAAGTTCAACGAACGCTTCGGCACGGAGTTCACCGAGCAGGACGTCATCCGCCCGTTCGAGGAGGCCAAGGCCGACCCGAAGGTGCGGGCGGCGGCCGTCGTCAACGACGAGGACAACTTCGGCCTCGTCTTCGACAACGTCTTCGCGGACAAGATGGCCGACCACATCGACACCATCGCGGGCATGGGCCGCCAGTACTTCGGCCCCGACAAGGGCTTCAAGTCCAGCCTGGACCGCAGCGCCCGCAAGGCCGCCTGGCGGATGATCCGCCGCGAAGAGGGCCTGGACGACGACGTCTGATCCGTACGCCCCGGCTGGATGCGCCGGCCGGGGCACCCTCTGGAGCAAGACCTCGGCCTCTGCCCGGCGATCACCGCGCGCACCCCGCCGACCCTCAACTACGACAAGCCACTTCGGGAGCGGGCAATGGACAACGAGATTCAGCTGATCAGTGACGGTGATGGACTGGCGGTCATCGGGAATCCGACGGACGTCGAACGCTTCCTCGTCTCGGAGGGACTGTCGTCGAAGGACCTCGGATTGCAAAGACTCAAGTCTGTCTTCGGTACCGGGGCTGCAGTGGCCCAGGCAGGTTCGGAGATTGCCGCCAACTCCGGTCGCTGGGTGAAGCTGACCACGGAGTCCGCGCAGCGTCTCAAGAAGTTCGGGCTGATGGAAAGCAAGACGCCAGGCGTCAGCCATGCGATGTTGGGCAAACCTGGCTCAATCAAGTCATGGCTCCAGATCGAGAAGGGGGCCGGCTCGTTTCTGACCAACCCGGCGCGTCTGGCTGGTGCCGCGGGGATCATGGCACAGCTCGCGATGCAGCAGACCATGGACGAGATCACCGACTACCTCGCCACGATCGACGAGAAGGTCGACGACGTGCTCCGCGCCCAGAAGGACGCTGTGTTGGCCCGCATGATCGGCGTGGACCTCGTGATCGAGGAGACCATGACCATCCGAGAGCAGGTGGGCCGGGTCTCCGAGGTCACGTGGTCGAAGGTGCAGGCCGCGCCGGCGACGATCGCAGAGACCCAGGCGTACGCGTTGCGTCAACTCGACGCACTCGCGGAGAAGGTGGAGCGCAAGAGCAAGTCCAAGATCGGTGATCTCGCCACGGCGGCCAATGAAGCCGAGTCCAAGGCCCAGGGGTGGCTCGCTGTTCTGGCTCGTTGCTTCCAACTGCAGGACGCGATCGCCGTGCTCGAACTCGACCGAGTGCTGGACGCGGCTCCGGAGGAGCTGGACCGGCATCGCCTCGGGCTTCGGGCTGCCCGACAGAACCGGCTGGATCTCATCTCGCGGAGCACCGAGCGTCTGGTGGCCCGGATGAACGAGGCTGCTGGCACAGCCAACGCGAAGGTGCTGCTGCACCCGACCAAGTCCCCGGCTGTGGTCCAGTCGAGCAACCATGTCGTGACCGGCGTCCATAACTTCCACGGGCGGCTCGGGATCGAGTCCGGTCGCCAGTCATCGGATGCGAGACGATGGGTGGACGCGGCCGCGGAGGCGAGGAACAAGGCGCTCGAGACTGGAGCAAAGGGCGTCGGTGCCGCCAGGAGCCTCGGCAACGGGACCCTCGACCGGGCCAGCTCGGTAAAGGGCAAGCTCTCCAGCGGGATCGCCGAGCGAGCGAGCCGTTGGCGCGGCAACGAGGAGGAACGGGAGGGGGAGGGCTGAGTCTGGATCCGGCGGTCGGCCCCGGGCTCTTCGGAGCGGCGGCGTTCTCTGTCTCGGCTAACCGTGCAAGACGTGAGTGCCCAGCCCGCCTGTGCGACTGGGCCCCCACTGGGTTACGAATGTACGGCTCAGATGGTCTGGTCGGCGGCCAGCCGGACGAGCCCGGCCCACGCGTCGGGGGCGATCGTCAGAACCGGTCCGGATCGGACCTTGGAGTCCCGGATGTGTATGCCGTCGACGGTGGCTGCCACCTCGACACACTCACCACCCCCGCCACTGCTGTAGCTACTCGTGAACCAGGCCGACACCGGCACTGTCGACTCGGTGAGCTGAACACTCATTTCTCTCCCAGCAGTTCCTCGATGAAGGCCAGCGACTCACAGGGGGTGAGCGCCTGTGACCGGAGAATGCCATATCGGGCTTCGAGCTCACGGATCTTTCCAGTGCTGGTGTACAGGCGGCTGTCGTCCTGTACCTCGGTGTACGCGATGCGTCGCCCTTCAGCAGTGTCGATCAGATTGAAGGGTCCGCCCAGCCCTGCATGGTCTTCTCGTTCAGTCGGCATCACCTGAATCTCCACGCTGCGGTTCTGCCCTACGAGCAGGATCTGCTCCAACTGCCCCCGGAGTACCGCCACTCCACCGATCGGCTTGCGCAGCACCACTTCCTCGATGATGAAGCTCAGAAGGGGGGCTGGGCGGCGAGTGAAGATTTCCTGCCGTGCCATCCGTGCGGCCAACCGCTGTTCAATGACGTCGTCATCGAGCAGAGGGCGCTGCATCTGGAAGACGGCCTTCGCGTACTCCGCTGTCTGCAACAGGCCCGGCACCGCAAGAGCCGCGTACACGGACAGGCCGATCGCACTCGCCTCCAACCGCGCCATGTCCCGGAAGAACGCCGGATACTGTGCCCGCGCCACCTCCTCCTTCAACGCCTGGAGGACGCCCCCGGCGTCCAGCACCTCGTCCGCGCGGTCGATGAACCTGGGCGAGGGGATCCGCCGCCCCTGCTCGAAGGAGGCGATCGACTGGCCGGCGTAGCCCGTGAGCTTCCCGAACTCCGGCCGTTCCAGGCCCGCCCGTACCCGCAGCAGCTTCAACTGCCGCCCGAACGCCGTCACCACACCCGATCCCGGCTCGTCCTCCGGCCTCGGCCCGGCGTCTTCCCGCGCGCCCTCGGCCTCGCCCTGCTCCACCGACTCCATCGGTTCCATCGGCTCCACCGCCTCCCCGGCCCGGTTCCCCGGCCCAACGCGCCCGCCCCGAGCCGGACACGCGGCACGCCTCGTACACCTCCCGCACCGTCGCGTACAACCGGACCGCGACGGCGCGTCACCACTGGTCACGCTACGCCACTGCTGGAAGCGTTGAGGGCATGAACAACGAGATCGCTGCTCCTTCTCGTATCGGTCAACCCATCGGCCCCACCAGTCACTTCGCGATGCGCTTCAGCTCCACGCCTCGCGGCGCACGGCTCGCCCGGCGGCTTGCCGGGCAGCGGCTGGACGCGTGGGGCATCCCCTACGACTGCGATACGCACCACGCGCTGACGCTGATCGTCGCCGAGCTGGCCGCCAACGCCATCCGGCACGGCCGGGTTTCCGGCCGCGACTTCCACCTCGCGTTGGCCCGCGACGCCCGGACCGTACGGATCGAGGTCACCGACACCCGCACCGAAGGCGTACCGGTCGTACCAGTCGCAGCGATTCCCACGGACCTCCGCGACACCGGCCGCGGTCTGCTCCTGGTGGAGCACCTCGCCGACCGCTGGGACTGGCACCCGCGCCGGGACGGCCCCGGCAAGACGGTCTGGGCGGACTACGTCCTGCCGACGGGAGGCTGACCGGCCGCCACCGGCCGCCGCACCCTCCCGCCCGTCGTCCACCGCCGCGCCCAAGCCCTGTCGCAGCGCGACCGCTGGACGGCAGATCGACGCAGCGGTCACACTTGACCCCTGACCGTGACTGTTCATCACGCACACCGGGGGCAAGGTGCCGCAGGAGGCGATCTCCGACCGTTACGAACTCCTGGAGGAGCTCAGCCACGGCGGCATGGGCGACGTGTGGCGCGGCTACGATGCCGTGCTCGACCGGCCCGTCGCCGTGAAGCTCATCCGGCAGGCGTCGGTCACCTCCCCACAGCTGGCCGAGGAGTTCGCCAAGCGCTTCCACCGCGAGGCCCGCATCACCGCGCGCATCCAGCACCCTGGTGTGCCGCAGGTGTACGACGCGGTGCTCGACACGTCGTACGAGCGGCTGTTCCTGGTGATGGAACTCGTCGACGGCGTACCACTGTCCGCCTACCTCGACCCCGGCCGCCCCCTGCCCGTCAGCTGGGCGGCCGCCGTCGCCGCGCAGATCGCGACCGTGCTGTCGTACGCGCACGACGTGCCAGTCATCCACCGGGACCTCAAGCCGGGCAACATCCTCGTCGCACGCGACGGCACCGTGAAGGTCCTCGACTTCGGCATCGCGGCGATTCTGCGCACCGACGTCACCAAGCTGACCGCCACCGGCAGCCCCATCGGCACCCACCAGTACATGTCGCCCGAGCAGGTCCGCGGCGGACGCATCACCCCGCAGACCGACCTGTACGCGCTCGGCTGCGTGCTGCACGAACTCCTCAGCGGGCGCCTCGTGTTCGAGGCGGAGAGCGAGTACCTGCTGATGTACCAGCACGTCAACGCCGCCCCCACACCCCTGCGACAGCTGCGGCCCGACGTCCCCGAGGCACTGGAGGAGCTGGTCCTGCACCTCCTGCGCAAGGCGCCCGAGGCGCGGCCCGCTGACACGCAGGAGGTGTATGCGCGGCTGCTGCCGTTCCTGCCGCCGCCAGGCCAAGAGCCCGGCGCGGCGGATGCCGGGCCGGCCGGCGCACCCGACCCGACAGGCGTGTTCCGGCACCCTTTCGCGCCCCGCGCCCGCGCCCAGGCCCCTGCACCCAGCGGTTCGACGCCGACAGCCGTCCTCCCGGGGGCCCAGCCGGTGCCCGTCCCCGCCCAGCTGCGCGAGGACATCAAAGAGGCGTACGCCCACTCCGACGCCCTACTGGAGGAGGAGCGGTTCACGCAGGCCGCCGAAGTTCTCGGCGAGGTCATCGAACCCGCGGCCCTCGCCCTCGGCTCCGAGAGCAAGCAGGTCCTGGCGCTGCGCCGCCAGCGAGCAGCGATCCGCCTCCTCGGCGGCGACTACCGGGCCGCCCTGCCCGAGTTCGACGCCCTCGCCGACGCGTACGCCCGCATCGCCGGACCCACCAGCGAGCAGGCCCGCGCCTGCCGCGCCCAGGCGGCCCGCTGCCGCGCCGAACTCGGCCAGGTCACCGACGCGCTCGCCGCGCTCCAGGGCGTGTTGAACGTCGTGCGGGCCGTAGACAGCGACGTGAGCGAGGAAGCCGTAGAGCTACGGCACAACATCGGGATGCTGCTGCTCGCCCAGGGCCGGGCCGTCGAAGCCCGGCAGGTCCTCGAACCGCTCCACCAGGACATGTGCATGGTGTTTGGCCCCGACGACGAGATGACCGTCGAGATCGCCGAGGCGCTGGCCCTGATCCGCCTCGACCTGGACGGCGACGCCGCCGGGTAACCGCTAGTACACCTCGCAGGCACTCGTAGCCACTCCCAGCCACAGGACGCACGCAGCGCACACGCAGAACGGGACACCATGCCACACCTCGCCTTCGACATCGGGTTCTGCGCCCAGCTCGGCAAACTCCAGGGCACTGACAAGCAGGGGGTCTTCGACGCCTGGGAGAAGTTCGAACGCCTCACCCTCGACCAGCTCTTCAAGGACCCCGGCCTGAAACTGGAGTCACTGAAGCAGGCCAAGGACCCACACATCCGAACCATCCGCATCGCCCAGGGCACCCGCGGCGTCGTCCTCGCCCCCGACAGCGGCGACACCTTCGTACTGCTGCGCGTGATGCCGCACGACAAGGCCATCGCCTGGGCGATCAAACAGCGCGCCAGCATCAACACGGTCACCCGCGCCGTGGAGATCCGCGACATCGCCATGCTCGACGAACTGACGCCCGCGTATGAGCGGATCGCCGCCGCGCCCGACGAGCGGCTCTTCGCCAAGGTCTCCGACGGTGACCTGGCCGCCCTCGGCATCGACGAGACCACCCTGCGCCAGGCCCGTGTCCTCACCAGCAAAGAGCAACTGGAGGCCTTCGCCCCCTACTTCCCGCAGGACCAGAGGGAAGTCCTGGAGTACCTCGCCGAGGGCTTCACCGTTGAGGAGGTCTGGCGCGACCTGGTATCCGTCAACCTCCCCACCTCCGCGTCCGATCCGGTGGACACGACCGACTACGCGACGGCCATCCGCCACACCCGTACCCGCATCGCCCTCGTCACCGCCTCCGACGAACTGCGCGACATCCTCGACAGCCCGTTTGCCGCCTGGCGGGTCTACCTCCACCCCTCCCAGCACAAGGTCGCCTACCGGGCCAGTTACTCAGGACCGGCGCAGGTGACCGGCGGCCCCGGCACCGGCAAGACCGTCGTCGCCCTGCACCGCGTCAAGCACCTGCTGAAGTTCCTGCGCGACGGCGACCGCGTCCTGCTGACGACGTACACCAACGCTCTCGTCGCCGCACTACGCACCGGACTCGCCACGCTCATCGAGGACGAGGAACTGCGCGCCCGCGTGGACATCACCACCGTCGACGCCCTCGCCAGCCGCATCGTCTCCACCTCGCGCCGCCCGCTGCGCGGCGGCGAGGAGGAGACCCGCTGGGAGCAGGCCGCCCGGGCCACGGGCTTCACCGGAACGGCCCAGTTCCTGGGACAGGAGTACAAGCACGTCATCCTGGCCCAGGATCTGCGGAGTCAGGGGGAGTACGAGGCCGCCGACCGGCGTGGGCGGGGTAGCCGCCTCCTGGCCGCCGAACGCCCCCTGGTGTGGCGGACAGTCCGGGAGTTCACCGACCGTCTCGCGGCAGACGGCCGGCGCACCTACCTGGGGACGTGCACGGAGGCGGCCGACCTGCTCCGGGCGAACGGTCCGCTGTACCGGCACATCGTCGTCGACGAGGCACAGGATCTGCACCCGGCCCAATGGCGGCTGCTGCGCGCGGCCGCCCCGGCGCGACCCGACGACCTGTTCATCGCCGGCGATCCTCATCAGCGCATCTATGACACGAAGGTCTCCCTGCGGGCCCTCGGCATCAAGGTCGCCGGACGATCAACCAAAATGCGGAAGAACTACCGCTCCACACACGAGATCCTCAGTTGGTCCACCGCCCTCCTCGTCGGCCGTCCCTTCGAGCAACTGGAGGACGACGCCCGCAACGAGACCCTCCTCGGCTATCGCTCGGCCCTGCACGGAAACGGCCCCGAGATCCATGCAGCCGCGTCGGAGGAAGCGGAACTCGACGCGCTCGTCGACCGCGTAAGCGGGTGGACGGAGAACGGCGTGGCTCCGGGCGAGATCGGCGTCACCTCCCGTTTCAACAAAAGCGTCGAGAAGGCGCTCGCCAGGCTGGCGGCCGCCGGTATCCCGGCGGGGAAGTTGAGGGCCGACGCACCGGAAGGGGCGGACGCCGTCCGTGTCGGCACCATGCACTCGTTCAAGGGCCTGGAATTCCGCTGCATCGCCGTGACCGGCGTGAACGCGGACGCCCTGCCCGCGCCGAAGGCGGTGACACCTGTTGAGGTCGACCGCCTCCAGCACGAAGCGGACCTCCTGTCCGAGCGCTGCCTGCTGTTCGTGGCTTGCACGCGGGCGCGGGACGGGCTGTATGTGTCGTGGACGGGGGAGCCGAGCCGGTTCCTGGCGGAGGCGAAAGTGACTGGCTGACTCAAGGGGTGCAGGGTCGCGTAGCGAGGCAACAGCAGATGAGTGCGACATGCAAATAAATGGGGAACGATCTTCCCCTACCTGGGAAGGCAGCGCAGAGAGCCCGAGGATCCCCAGCTCACTGGACCACCCGGGCACGGTAGGGCTACTCGCCGCGTAACCGGCGACGCGGGTGTCAACGTTCACGCCGCAGCGAAACCCGCACATTCGCATCGTCATCACGATCAAGGAACAGGCCCGACCCTTTAATGCTGGTGAGGTACGGAACGCGCACGCCTGCATCGAGAACCTTTGGCTCCCCTGTGCCAGTCGCCAGGTCCAGCTCCGCGACGACCGCCTCCGAGCCGCTGGCCGCCGGCTTCCCCAGGACCGCCCCGTAAGCCGTGCCGTCATCGCGGATTGCGGCGAGCGCGATCGTCTTGCGGTCGCCGTCACCCTCCAGACAGGTGCCCTTGCCTCGCTTCAGATCAAAGACAACTGGTCCGGCTGCCAGGTAGCGGCCGTCCGGCGAAGTAATCACGGGGTAGTCGCGAGCTTCATCGGAGTCCGCGACGTCATGCGCACAGATCATGCTGGCCCGGAGCTTGCCCGTTCGTACATCGTGCACCGCCCACAGCGGGTCGTTCGGAGCGCCGAACTTGCCGCCCGTCGACCAGCCGACGAGAAGGTTGCCGTCGGCGACGCCGTACGCATCGCCATTCCAGGAACCGACGATGCCTGTCTTCGCTTCGAGGCCGTGCGGGCGCACGTCGTCACTGAACCAGCGGCCCGGGATGCCGAAGCCTCCGGCATCACCGCCACCCGTTCCAGCACCGTCTGCAGCCCGGCGCTGCGTCTGCCGTGCCGGAACGTCAGTCCGTCGACCTGTTCGGCGAACGTCGCCTGCAAGCAGCCCGGTTGAGAGCAGCGGAACCGCCGGACCCGTAACTCGATCAGCGCCGGACGGCCGCCGACCGCGGTGTCGGCAAGCCGACGAACGTACCGGCTGTGCACCCGGGCCGACGCCGTTCCACACGCCGGACAAGCAGCCTGTTCCGCAGCCGTCCGGGCCCGCACGACCACCAACTCGCCGTCGGGTATGACACTTTCGACCACAACACCTTCGACCTGGTGGAACCACAGGTCCTGGAGGAGTACATCAGCCACGGCCGTTCATGATCGCGGTTGTGGTGACCCTCCGTGGCTCCGGCACGGAAAGTGATCCAGAACCAGGATTCAGCCGCCGCCGACACCGTTCCCAGGGGCTTCTGAGGGCCTCATATGGGAACGTCATGGGAACGGAAGGCCGAGTAAGGGCAGGGAAAGATCAGGCCGGGACGGAAGATCGCGACCTGCTGACCAGCAGAAATGGTGAATTCAGGGAAAGGCCACCATAGACAGGTGAGCCTCTAGTGTCTCTCCTAAAGCGGGTGTCGCAGGTTCGAATCCTGCCGGGGGCACCAGGCAAAAGGCCCCGGACCGATCCTTGGGTTCTAGGAGTCGTCGCAACACCCCAGCTCAAGGGGTGCGATGGAGTTCGAGATCCGCAAGGTGCGGACGGTGGCGCAAGGCCGTAGGCAGCTGGTCCGTGAGCGGGAGGAATACTTCCGGCTCATGGACCAGGGCCTGAGCAGCTTGGAAGCCTGCCGACGCGTCGGGATCAATACCCGGACGGGCAAGCGGTGGCGCAACGGCCGCAACCCGTCGGGCAGGCACAAGGCGGCGCCACCGATCAAAGCGGTGGCGCCGCCTCCCGGTCCGTCCCGGTATCTGCGTGAGGCCGACCGGATCCACATCGCCGACCGGCTGCGGGAGAAGGCCACGGTCCGCACGATCGCCGCCGAGCTGGGTCGCAGCCCGTCCACCATCAGCCGGGAGATCCGCCGCAACCGGCACCCCGGCAACGGCCAGTACCGCCCCTTCGCCGCCCAGGCCCGCGCCGACTCCCGCCGGCCCCGGCCCAAAACCGGCAAGATCGGCCAGCACCCGCAGCTGCGGGACTTCATCCAGGACCACCTGGACATACGGTGGAGCCCGGAGCAGATCTGCCAGGCTCTGCGGGCACAGTTCCCCCGGCGGCCGGAGATGCACGTGGTCCACGAAACGGTCTACCAGGCCCTCTTCGTCCAAGGACGCGGCGAACTCCGCCGCGAACTGGCCAAAGCCCTCCGCTCGGGCCGCACCCGCCGCAAGCCCCGCCGCCAGGCCCAGCAGCGCCAGCCGCGGTTCTCCACCCCGATGGTCATGATCAGCGAACGGCCCGCCGAAGCCGAGGACCGGGCCGTGCCCGGCCACTGGGAAGGCGACCTGATCATCGGCAAGGACGGTGCCTCCGCCATCGGCACGCTGGTCGAGCGCGCCACCCGCTACGTGGTGCTGCTGCACCTGCCCCACGGCCGAACCGCCGAACATGTCCGCGACGCCCTGGTCGAAACCGCCCGGACCCTGCCCGCCCACCTGGTGCGGTCACTGACCTGGGACCAGGGCACCGAGATGGCCGCCCACGGCTCCTTCACCCTGGCCACCGACATCCCGGTCTACTTCTGCGACCCGGCCAGCCCCTGGCAGCGCGGCTCGAACGAGAACACCAACGGCCTGCTGCGGCAGTACTTCCCCAAGGGCACCGACCTCGCGGTCCACACCCGCGAACGCCTGGACGCCGTCGCCGCCGAGCTCAACGGCCGCCCACGCAAAACGCTCGGCTGGGAAACCCCGGCCGAGCGCCTGCATAAACTGCTCGCGGCCTGATCAACACGACCACGTGTTGCAACGACCCCTAGAAACCGCCATCATGGTCCGGGGCCTTTGACATCCACTTTTGACATCAACGCGGGCGATCACTCACGGTCGCGCCGCCTCTTGAGCAGCCGATCCATATGGCTGATGGCCTCGCGCCGGGTGTCCTGCACGACGTGCGTGTACACGTCCATGGTGATGCTGATCTGGCTGTGCCCCAGGATCTCCATCACCACGCGAGGAGCCACCCCGGCAGCGGTGAGGAGGGTGGCACACCCGTGCCGGGCATCGTGCAGCCGGATCACGTGGAGGCCGGCGGACTCGGCGACCCGGGTGAAGGAGCGGTACATGTTGCGCGGCTCGACCGGACGGCCGTTCCGGGTGGCGAAGACGTAGCCGCCGTCATCCCACGACTCCCCCGCGCGCTGCCTGGCAGCCACCTGCCGCATCCGGTGCCAGCGCAGCGGAGCGATGCACATGGCCGGGAGCGGAAGCGCGCGGTTGCGGCGGTTCTTGGTGTCGTCGTCATAGAGGACCCCGCGCCGCCGCTGCGTCTGCTGGCGGACGTACAGGACACGCTTGTCCAGGTCCACGTCAGTCCAGCGCAGACCGACGAGTTCACCCCGGCGCAGCCCCATGGCGGATGGAAACGAGCACGCTCATAAGAGCGCGAGGCTGACGTGGGGGCAATGACCCGGGCCGCGTCTGACTTCCGCGGTTGTAGTGGGCGCTTCCCGGAGCGTGGGTCGTCCGGGTCAGCCCGCGTCGGGGATGTCGATGATGTTGCCGTCCTTGTCGAGCGTGTGGGTGTCCCAGTACACATCCCACGTGTCGTCGACCTGCTGCGGCACCTTGCCCTCCGGGTATCGCACGAATCCCGCCGGCGGCTCTTCCTTGTCCGACACGCAAGCGGAGCCGGTATCACCTACGGCCAGAACGGGGTACTCGCCGCTGCTGCAGATGTCCTCCTGGTACTCGAAGCCGGCACATCCGGTGAGTGCCACGACTGCGGCCCCGCTCGCGAGAGCAGCAACGATCATGCGAACCCTTTCGGGTCGGAAGGCAGTGGCGGCTCGGTTCATTCTGCCGGGCAGGTGCATGATCGTCTCCAGTCGCTTGGCCTGCCACCCACCCTCGCCGCCAGGGAGCTGCCGCGCCGTGAGTACGCGTACTCAGCTCTGCACGCGTGGATACCCAAACCGCCTTAGTCCTGGGGGATTTGAGAGCAGGACCTTCGCCGGGTCGTGGACGGGCCGTTGCTTGCGCCACGGGGTGAGCGCACCGGATATCGCCTGATCGAGGCCGGTCTTGCGGATCGCCTCCACCAGCAATACGGACCCGGACTGCGTGGCGACCCCGTGACCTCCGTCCTCGACACGGACATGCGGGTACGACCCGATACGCCTCTTCACCTGGGAAGTGCTTCTTTCCTCGCAGTCAACAGGATCCTCAGCAAGTCCTATCGTTGCAGGTCAGGAGCACTTCCCGCTTTTTTGATCAAGCCTCGAACAGTCCGCTTCGTGAAAGCGCGAGGCTAGGAGGCGCAGGCGTCTCTGTGACCCACCCCCGACAAACAGAGCACCAGCTGCGGGCGTCAATGGTCTTTCACCAAGGTCAGAACCTTGCCCTTGCGGCATGAACGCAGGTGAACGGCCCCGTACGCGGCCCCGCCAGGCACCACCACAGTTGGAAAGCGTGCGTCCGCCCCCGCGAAAGGGGGTGCGCGGCCGGCGCTGGCAGGTCACCTCGTGGCCATCGACGAAGCCCGGCCGTCGGTTAGGTCCCGGACGAGTCTCCGAGCCGCCCCCAGACAGGCCGGGGATGAAACCATCCCTTCAGAGCTGGAACCCCCGGAAGCCGACCGCGCGCTTGAGACCATAGGCGCAAGCACTGACAACGCACCTGTCGGCGATGGACCGTTGAGTGGGTGAGTGTCTAACTGCGTGACAACGCAGACGCACAACGGCGGACGCCCACGAACGTCTGCGGACCATCAGAGCAGATCCAAGGCCCACCGGCTCAAGGCCCAGCTCCCGCCCGTGCAGGACGACGCCGTGCTCCCGTCCGGCGGCGACGACCTGGCCGGCGGTGGGATATCCGGCATCGACCCAGTGCTCACCGGGCAGGCAGTCCCGTTCGGCCAGCGCGCCATGGATCTCGGGGACCGCCACGCTGTCGTGGACGGTGGCGAGGGTGGTGGCCACGTTCGTGATCAGGTTCGGCGTCTCCGGCTCGCAGGTCTCGGTCAGGTGGACCTTGTATCCGTCCCACACAGTGTCCCGTTTGACGCTGCCGCGAGCCTCGGTGTCGTAGGGGGTGGCCAGGCGCAACGTGCCCGGCGGGCGGTCTTTTGGGTCCCGCCGCCTCACCTCGCCCTCCACCAGGTGGAAGTGCTGGACCCACATCTGCCGCAAGGTCTCCACCTCCGTCAGGGTGCCCAGGCCGGGCGGCGCGTCAGCGGCGAAGACGGCCTCAAGCAGAAGCATCCCGTCACGACCGACCCGCAAGCCCACCTCATCACGCTTGGCGCGGGCCTTGGGGAACCGGGAGTCCTCGGCCCTGGTGGCGTAGTGCCTGAACCAGTCCGGCTCCGCGACACCCACCAGCCAGTCCGGGGCAGCCTGGGCAAGCGCGTTGAGCGCGGACCGCAGGGCCTCGGCCACCATCTCCAGCCAGGACAGCTCCACCGACGACAGCACATGCGTAGCGTCGGTGCGGGCCGGGCCCGCCGGCTTGAGCAAGCCCTTCTCCCGGGCCGCGATCAGGATGCCGTCCAGCACCCGCCGCCCGGCATCGGCCTCCACCAGCCGATCCCGGAACTCCGACAGCACCGAGAAGTCGAACCCCGGATCTTCCAGCCGAAGGCCGAGGGCGTACTTGAAGTCGATCCTGGCCCGGACCGCCTCCGCGGCCTGCCGGTCGGTGAGTCCTTCGAGGAACTGCAACACCAGTACCGGCGCAAGCCGGCCCGGTGACCAGGCAGGCCTGCCCCGTACCGGGAACAGGTCCGCGAACTCCTCGTCCGTGAACAACGGCCCCAGCTCGTCCCGCACCCGGATCACCAGGCTCCCCTTCGGGAACGCGGCCCGAGCCACCCGCACCGTCTCCGCCGGGATCTCCCCAGACCCCTTCGGCTGCATCGACATCCGCACCCACCCCATACGACAACGTCGGCCTTCAAGACCACAACCAGGTCTTGAAGGCCGACGTCACGCCAGGCCCCGGATTGACCAACAGCATCCGATCATGGTCCGGGGCCTTTGACATGTACTTCTGACATCAACGCCGCTGGTCACCGGCGACCGGGGCACCTGTTCCTGAACAGCCGGTCGCGGCCGGCTGCTCTGCAGCGACCGCGCCGCCCAGGACAGCGAGCCCGCCGACGCTCACCCGAGCCGGCGGTCGAGGTTGTAGGCGGCGCTGATCAGCGCCAGGTGCGTGAAAGCTTGAGGGAAGTTGCCGAGTTGCTCGCCCGTTGGACCGATCTCCTCCGAGTACAGCCCCACGTGGTTCGCGTAGGTGAGCATCTTCTCGAAGGCCAGCCGCGCCTCGTCGAGCCGGCCGGCCCGGGCGAGCGCCTCCACCCACCAGAAGGAGCACATCGAGAAGGTGGCCTCCTTGCCGGCGAGCCCGTCGGGCGACGCTTCCGCGTTGTAGCGGTAGACGAGGCTGTCGGAGACCAGCTCCGCGGTGATGGCGTCGAGCGTGGAGATCCAGCGCGGGTCGGTGGGCGCGACGAACTTGCACAGGGGCATGAGCAGCAGGGAGGCGTCGAGCACGTCGGTGTCGTAGTGCTGGACGAACGCCCGGCGGGCGGGGTGCCAGCCGCGCTCCATGATCTGGTTGTAGATGCTGTCCCGGACCGCCATCCAGCGGGGGAGGTCGGCGGGCAGGCCGCGCTGGAGGGCGACCCGGATCGCGCGCTCGACCGCGACCCAGCTCATCAGCCGGGAGAACGTGTAGTCACGGCGGCCGCCGCGTGTCTCCCAGATTCCCTCGTCGGGCTGGTCCCAGTGGTCCATCAGCCACTCGAGGTTGCGGGTGAGCTCCATCCAGCCGTCGTGGTAGAGGGGCCGCCCGTACTTGTTGCAGAGGTAGACGGAGTCCATCAGCTCGCCGTAGATGTCGAGCTGCAGCTGGGTCGCCGCCCGGTTGCCGATCCGCACCGGCGTCGAGCCCATGTAGCCCTCCAAGTGGGAGAGCTCCTCCTCGGGCAGGTCCTCGCGCCCGTCGATGCCGTACATGATCTGCAAGGGGCCCGACTCGCCGTAATCGGCCGCGTGGCGGAAGCGCTGCTCCAGCCACTGCATGAACGCGGCGGCCTCGTCGGTGAACCCGAGCCTGAGCAGTGCGTAGAGCGAGAAGGCGGCGTCGCGCATCCACGTGTAGCGGTAGTCCCAGTTGCGTGTGCCTCCGAGCTCCTCCGGCAGGCTGGTGGTGGGGGCGGCCACGATCGCACCGGTGGGCGCGTACGTGAGCAGCTTGAGCGTGAGCGCCGAGCGGTGCACCGTCTCGCGCCAGCGCCCGCTGTAGCGCGAGCCCCGCAGCCAATGCCGCCAGAACGCCACGGTGGCGTCGAACTCGGCGGCGATGTCGGCATCGGAGGATGGCGCCTGCGTCTCGCCGGGCCGGACGCGGTCGAGCACGAAGGTGGCCGTCTCCCCGGCTCGGACGGTGACGCGCGCGCGGACGTCGCCGCCGCCCACGATCTCGAGCGGGCCGCGTGTCGAGAGGCTGAGCTCAAGCTCGGGAGAGCGGAAGCGCGCGCCATGCGGGGTGAGTTCGACCTCGTGGCGGGCGCGCGCGTAGTCGAAGCGCGGGGCGACGTCGACGACGAAGCGCATCTGTCCACGCACGGCGAGCACCCGGCGGATCATGCGGTGGCGATGCGCCGCCTCGCCGGTGCGCGGCGGGGGCATGAAGTCCTGCACCTCCCCCACGCCGTCCGGCATCAGGAAGCGCGTGATGAGGATGTTGGTGTCGGGGAGGTAGAGCTGCTTGGAACTCCAACCGTCGCAGTCGGGCGCGATACGGAACAGGCCCCCGCGGTCGGCGTCGAGGATCGCCCCGAAGACACTCGGCGAGTCGAAGCGCGGGCAGCAGTACCAGTCGATCGTCCCGTCGGTGCCCACGAGCGCGACGGTGTGCAGGTCGCCGATCAGGCCGTGCTCGGCGATGGGCAGGTAGCGCGCCCGCGGTGCCTGCCGGGCTCCGCCGGACACGAGCCCCTCAATTCGACCAGCGGGGCCGTCGCGCACCATCAGCGAGCGTCCTCCTCGGCCTCGGCCTCGGCTTATGGCACGAGCACGAGCTTTCCCTTCGCCGCCGAACGCTCGAGCATCTCGTGCGCGCGACGAGCGTCGGACAGCGGCAGGCGTTCGGCCACGACCGGGTGGATCCTGTGCTCACGGAGAAGCTCGAGCAGCGCGCGAAAGTCCTCCCGGAACCGGTCCGGGTCGCGGGGACCTCCACCCACGGGAAGCGCCGGGTGACCACCGGCCACGGGAAGCACTTGGCGGTGATGGCCGTGGAGTTTCTGGATCCGGTAGGCGAGCGCCTGTCGGCGGGGCGAGAGCAGGCTCCAGAGCCAGACGGTCCCGGTCGACGCGTACCACTCCGCCCACGCCCGCCAGTTCTTGTGCCCGTGCTCGAGCGTGGCGTAGTGGCCGTACACGACAAGCCGTCCGCCGGGCCTCAGCGCGCGGAAGGAGCGCAGCGACACCGCGCCGCCGAGCCCGTCGAGCACAACGTCCACGCCGTTCCCGGGGAGCTCGCGCACGCGCGCCAGGAAGTCCTCGTTGCGGTAGTCGATCGCCACCGCGCCGAGCCGTTCGACCGCGGCGCGGTCGCGAGCTGACGCGGTCCCGTAGAGGTGAAGCCCGGCGACCGCTCCGAGTTCGAGGACCGCAGTGCCCACCCTGCCGGCCGCACCGTGCACGAGCACCGTCTCGCCGCTCTTCACCCTCGCCACGCGGTGCAGTAGTTGGTAGGCGGTCATGTAGGTGAAGACCAGGTTCAGAGCCTCCGCCGGGTCGAGGTTCTCGGGCACCTCGACCGCCTCCGCCTCCGGCACACAGACGCGCTCCGCGTCGGCGCCCCACACCGTCAGCGCTCCGATGCGGTCTCCCTCTCGCAGTCTCGAACAGCCCGGGCCGAGCTCCTCGACGACGCCGACGAGCTCGTAGCCGGGCGTGAACGGCGGCTTCGGTACGCCGAGATACGTGCCGGCGCGCAGCTGGGCATCGGTGAACGACACGCCTGCGGCCAGCACCCTGACGCACACCTCACCAGGCCCCGGCCGGGGATCGTCGTCCTCCACGACCCTCAGGACCTCGGGACCGCCGAAATGATCAATAACGACCCGTTTCATCTCTTCAGCCTAAGCAGGCCGCACTGTCCTCGCATCTGATCGATCTTGTGGCTCAATCAGCTGCGAACCCGCGCTGAGCCGGGTCCCCGGCAGCCCATGGGGGCAGAGGTCGGCAGAGCGGAACGGATTCAGCACACATGACGCCGGGGAACCCCGTGAACACGGTCCGCGACCACGCGGCGGGAGGTGTCGGGCAGTGGCAAGGCGTCCAGCCAGGCCCGGCCCGGCGCGCTCCAGCAGCTGGACGCGCGGTCGCAGCCGTGATGGGCCAGCACCGCGTGGATGCGGTTGCGCAGCAGCGTGCGCAACCGCACCAGCTGAGCCCGGTGGCGCAGCAAAGCCCGCTGCTCACGGATGGGCCGCGGGGCGATCCACGCCTCCGGCAGCAGGTCCGCGCGCAGCAGATGGGCCAGGGTCGCCGCATCCACCTTGTCGTTCTTCAGCCTCGCCGAGGCGATCGCCTTGCACTGCAAGGGATGGGCCATGTGCGCGTCGAAGCCGTGGTCCTGGAGCAGCTCGATCAGCCAGCCCCAGCCGAAGGCGGCCTCGAACGCCACCGGCGTGCCCGCCGGAAGGCCTCCGATCACGCCCAGCACGGCCTCCCGGCCGTTGGACACGTTCCGGTTCACCGCCGTCCGGCCGCCCTCGTCCATCACCGCGATCTGCGACCGGCGGCGATGCACATCGATCCCCACGTAAGCCTGCATCGCGGGCCTCCAGACCCCGACTCGGCTCCCCTCCGAAGGGTGCTCCGAACGCACCGGAAGGGGAAGCCCCAGCCCTCTTAGTGGGACCGCCCACTTAGAGTCAGGTCACAGGCTCGCCCAGAGAAAACTCCTAATGCGGGTGTCGCAGGTTCGAATCCTGCCGGGGGCACAACGCGTTAGCCGCTGACCTGGGGTTTCTCGCCCATGGAGGCACTCCACTCGGCCTCGGACTCATCGTCCGGGGCCGTTTGCGTGAGCGGGAGGACGTCACCGTCGCGGTGGGCCGGAGGCTCGGCCGACCCAAGTTGGGGCGACAGTCCATGGACACCTGGCACCCACACGAATTCCGGCATGCTCAGGAGGACCACGCCGCGAGGAGTTCCGCCGGGCCGTACGCAGCGTCGAGCCCCGCGCAGTCGGTCCCGCTGCGCGAGACAGCGATCACAGGCACGGGAGCAGGCGTGAGCGCGGCGCGGTGCCGGTGCAGCGCCGCGAGATCGTGCCGGTCGAACGGGGAGTTCTCCAGCCACTTCACCGAGCCGACGAACAACAGCTCCTTGGCGATCGGCGCGCGGTCCGCTCCCACGACGTCGATCTCCACATCGTTGGTACGGGTCCAGTAACCGCCGATGGCCGGGGCGGCGGGGAGGTTCGCGTCGGGCAGCAGCCGTGCCAGCGCCTCGCGCACCAGAGGTTCAACGGCCCTGCCACGCCAGCTGGTCCAGTTTTCGCGGATGCGCCGCAGCGTCAGGTCACCCCGGCCCCGCTCGATCTCCTCCATCGCCGGACCCAGGAGCTTCAGCCAGAAGCGGAGGTAGGGATCCGCAACCCGGTAGCGACGATCCTTCGAAGGCCGCGTGGACACGGGCAGCTCCGCCACGATCACCCGCTTGTCCGCAAGGATCCCCAGCGACCGCTGGAGCGGGGTCGCCCCGATCCCGCCGGCGGCGCGGGCAATATTGGAGAACGTCCGCTCACCGCTGCCGATCACCGAGAGGACAGTGCGGGCTTGGACCTGCTGGGGGAACTCTGCGGCGAGCGAGCGCTCCGCCGACACCAGCAGGGCCGAGACCGGATCGCTGAGTGCCGCCTGCAGGAAGTCCCACATCCCGGCGCCGTGCGTCCACTCTGCACAGATCAGAGGCAGTCCACCGGTGATCAAGGCCGCATCGAAGGCCGAGGCGGGATCGAGGCCGAGCATCTCGCCCACCTCCGCCGGGTTGAGCGGACCCAGCACCATCTCCCGTCCGCGCTGGTGGAACGGGCGTCCATAGCTGTTCAGCGCCTCCATCATCGACAGGTCGGAGCCGATGAGAACCAGCAGAACCGGCTTCTTCTCCAGCACTCGGTCCCAGGCCCGCTGAAGCATGCCCTCGAAGGCGCCCTCCGCATCCATCAAATAGGGCACCTCGTCCATGACCACCACGCTCGCCCGGTCGTGCGGCAGTGCCGCCGCCAGTACGTCGAAGGCGGCATCCCAACTCGCCGGGCGGGCTGCGGACAGCAGATTCGCCAGCGGAAGGCTGGACGACTGCGCATCCTGGCTGAGCCGCTCCAGGTCCGCCCCCGGCGACGCCCCCGTGGCGGCATAGAAGAGGAACGGCGCACCGGACCTCTCGGCGAACCGCTCCACCAACCGCGACTTACCCACCCGGCGGCGCCCTCGAAGCATCACGCACCGCCCGGGCCGCTCCCCACCGACCCCGGCCGTCACCTTGTCCAGCTCGCGATCCAGCGTCTCGAGCTCGTGCCGCCTGCCCACGAAATCTGCCATGTCGCCGCCTCCCCAGTGCCACCTAACATCACAGATACTAACATCAGAGTTAGCAACATGACTGTTAGTTACAGATTGAGGCTCGGGGAGATGTTTGCACCCCCGGTGCACCCACGGGAGAAGATCAGCCTTCCGCGCCCCAGCATGGTCCGCCATTGGACGCCCCACGGTCGCCGGATGCGTGAGCGGCGCGTGAGCGGACTGCGCAACAGGAGCCGTCCTGAGCCGGATGGGCCGGCCCTGCCGCGCGGCGCTGATCAGGCAGAAGAGCACCACGCGGCACAACCAAGCACCACCCGTCAGAGATTCGATCCCACGCCTAAAGCGGGTGTCGCAGGTTCGAATCCTGCCGGGGGCACCGTGCCTGACCAGGCATGATGCATCAGAAAGGCCCCTCGGAAGTGATCTCCGAGGGGCTTTTTGGCTCGCATGGGAACGAATGGGAACGCGCCGTCACGCAGCGTCCCGCGTGGGAACCCTGGGCGACTCCCCCGGTTTCGTCCCCCTCTCGCACGGCCGCCGCCGGCACGCCCCCGTCCGCCTCGGCGCCCTCGAGACCGACAAGGATCCCGCGGTCGTCCTCCACAACGCCCCCTCCGACCGCCTGCCGGAGTCACGCGCACCGACGTCCGCAACGGAAGACCCAAGCCGACGACTTCAAGAGAGATCGTGACCGGTCTCGATGGGGTTTGACCTTGTCGGCGTGCTCGCAACAGGTGCAGGCCCTACCGTGGGAATCCAGGTGCTCGGCCGACCGCCATGTGACATGAATGGCCTATGCCCTTCGTGCACGTCAACGATGCCGACCTCTGCGAGGTATCCGGTGTGCCCGACGCCACCCCGCTGGTGCTGATGCAGGCGGCGCCAGCTCCCTCGACTATGCCGAAGCCGGCTGGTCCGCGCTCATCGCGAGCTTCGCCGAGCACTGCCGGGTGCTGGCGCTGGAGCACCGCGGCCACGACCGCACCGGAAACCCCGCAGGGCGAGTCAGCATGAATTTCACCCCTCGGTAGGTTCTTACGGAAAGTGCCTCCGACCATTTCGGGAACAAGGAGGTCAGGGATCCCTGTTCTCGCTGGTCGGAGGCACTTTCTCGACCTCGGGGGCAAGGTCAAATGATCACCCCACATGAAAGCCCGAGGTCAGCTGTAGACGGTCAATTCTGCGATTGACCACCAGTTACTCGCAACATTGGCGGTATTGACGACCTTGATGTAGCGAGCCGTCTGCGTCGGGAAGGACGTCAGTTCGACTCGCTGGCCGTCCGCCATGGAAGAAACCTTGGTCCAGTCGGTTCCATCCGTGGACACGTACACGTCTGTGCTTCGCGCATAGTCGCCGATACTGCTGCCGACATCCAGCAGAATCTTGTCGAACGTCTGCGTCTGCCCCATGTCCACTTGGATCCAAAGGCCGTCGTACTGGCCCGTGCCGGAGCTGTACCGGGTGTCAGCATTGCCGTCCAGCATGTTTGCGGGACCATCGTTGTACGGACTTGTGTCCGATGCCGTTGCGGTCCAACCCGTCCGCGGCAGCGCAGGGCCCAGATCTATGACGTCGTACGAAGATCCACCTGCTTCTGCTCCGCTGGCTCCGTTCACCGAGACCTTGTACGTCCCCACTGAAAGTCCGCTCGGAACGTAGGCGCTGATGCTCGTGTCCGACCAGCTGTCTATTTCGGCATAGGTCGATCCGAAACGGACCGTGCCCAGCCCCTGCGCGTCACCGAAATGGGATCCGGTGATCGTGAACTTGGAGCGCGGTATGCCTTGCTTCGGCTTCAAACCGCTGAAGGCCGGTGCGGGGAAGCTCGACAGCTTCTGGGTGGTGAACATCGCCGAAGTCCCGCTCGGGAGCGTATAGGTGTACGAGCCGTCGGCGGACACCGGGAAACTCTGACTGGTGGCGGTTCCATTGAATACTACGGTGACCTCCGACCCTTCCGAGCTGGTCCAGGTCTTCAACTGGAGGCCCTTGGGTACCGCTGTCGGAGCTGCGATCGAACCGATTCCATTCGAAGACCTATATACATTGATTTCGCCGATGCCCCACCAGAAACCGGATGCTGCGACACAGACGATGCGAATGTACCGTGCCGTCTGGGCCGGCAACGTGACGGCTATCTTTCCTATGTTCCCGCTGCCGTTCGCGATCGCGCTGCCCCAGTCGACCCCGTCATCCGAAACATATATCTGGTACTTGGTGACGTAGTCGAAGGAGTTGTTTTCGCCGGTGGCGAAGGCGATCTTGTTGAAGCTCGTGGGACTCCCCAGATCGATCTGGAACCAGTCGCCGCTCGTCGTCCCGTGCCCGAGATTCCACCGCGTGTTGATATCGCCGTCGATCGCGTTCGCGGCCACACCCCAGTCCGGACTGGCCGAGGCCGTGGCGGTCCACTGACTACGGCTCAGTGACGATCCAGGCGTCCGGATGGAAGCTCCGACCGGAAGGGAGTACGCGAGCAGCTTGTTTCCGGTACGGACGGCATTCTGGTAGGGCAGCAGTGCCGGATCGTACGTGATCGTGATCGAGCCGGACGGCGACTTGAACGTGAAGTCATGGGTGGGATCCGAGACGTTGGTCGCCGCGGGGGTACCGCCGCTCCGCATGGGCCCCGAATACGTGAACGTGACGGCGTCGCCGGCGTTCAAGGTGTAGTCGAAGGACTGCGTTCCGTCCGCAACGCTGAAAGTCTTCGCGGCGCTCCCCGAGTTGTACGCGATCAGGACCTTCGATCCGTCCGGGTTCTGGAACGCGACGTTCTCCATGCTTCCTTCCCCGAGGGTGTTCGAGTAGATGCGATGCGCTCCAGGCTTTACAAACCTGCTGGCGTGAGCGAGTGCGTAGTAGTCCACGTTGTAGGACACTTGTCCGCTGGTCGGATTGATCGTGACCAGTCCCCGGCACATGGGTATGCCATTTGTGTCGCTGTTGAGCGGACCCCTGTCGGGGTCGAGCGCGGTGTTCCACAGCATCACTCCGTTCGCCCAATTACGCATGCCCTTGATGATCCAGGTGCCGAGTGCGTCATTGAACGCTGCCTGATCGTTGCCCTGCCAAACACCTCCGCTGGCTTCCGTGATATAGGTTTCCTTGCTCGGATAGTCATTGTGGACCAGAGTCTGGTAATTCGGGTTCCCGCTGTAGATGTGCCATCCGGTTCCAGCTGTGTACTTGGAGGCGGCGGGATCACTGAAGATCCCCTCGGGATACGAGGGCACATCCCAGTTGTGATCCCAGGCCAGAATCTTCGTGGAGATCCCGTTGGCCGCGAACGCCTGGCCGATTTCCTGGATCAACTGGGATTCCTGGTAAGCGGACAGGAACATGCCGGGCCAGCTGGGAGTGCCCATGGGTTCATTTTGCGGCGAGATGTAGGAGATCGGCACACCGGCCTTGCCGTAGGCCTTGATGAACTTCACAAAATAGTCGGCCAGCGCAGAGGTGTCCTCGCTCTTGAGTGTGCCTCCTATCATGGAATCCGATGTCTTCATCCAACCTGGCGGACTCCATGGATTGGCCATGATTTTGGCGGACGGGTTGAGTGAGAGAGCCTGCCGCAATGCCGGAATGATGTACGTCTCGTCATGCTTGACGGAGAAGTTGGACAGCGTCGGGTCCGTCTGTCCCGCCGGCATGTCGTCGTAGGAGTAATTTCCGGACGCGTTGAAGTCCGTGGCGCCCATCGGAGAGCGGATCAGGCTGAGGCCTATGCCCTTCGAGGGGTCGTACAGCTTCTGCATCAGCTTCGTTCGATCAGCAGTGGACAGCTTGTTGATGAGCCAGGCGGAAGAGTCCGTCATGGCCGCCCCGAAGCCTTGGACTTTCTGATACTTGACGCTGTCGTCGATCTTGATCGTCAGCGGGTTGTCCGTCTTCTTCGTCCGGAACAGTACATCGCTCTGGCCGACAACCCACTTGTCGGCCGAAATGTCTGTCAGCCAGACATTCACGGAATTTCCAGGAGAGACTTGCTTCGTCTGCGGGGCGGCAACGGCGTTCCCGGAAGCCGCCCAGGTGGCGGCGACGCCGATGGCGGTGGCCAGGAACTGGCGTCGTCCGAAACCGTACGAGCTCATTGGAGATCCTCCTTGGACCTGCTTGTTCAGCACTTTGAAAGGCGGGTGGGAGGTGGGGTTACCGACGGATTGAAGTCGGCTCTACAGCGAGATCGGCTCTACAGCGACGTGCGCGCCGGCTCTGTGGGGCCGGTGCTCGGCTCCTTGATCACGAGCGGGTGCAGCTCCCACGCGTCGACCGCGTAGCCGAGGCGCGTACCCGGTGCGGTGCGGGCCTGAAGTCGCCACGGGCCCTGCCCTGTGGGGTAGAAGCGCAGCGTGAGGACCTGGCCGGTGGAGGTCAGGAAGACCTCGGCGATGGAGTGGTCGACGACCACGCGCAGTTCGGCCGGCAGGCCGACTGGGCAGGGCATCCGGTAGGAGCCGCCGTGGGCCCGGGCGTCGAGTGAGGCGTGGCAGCGGTCGACGACCAGTTCGCTCGCTTCGGCATCGAGGCGGATGTCGAGGTACTCGGAGCCGTCCGGGGTGGTGAGCAGCCGCAAACCGGCGTTTCCGGTCGGCTCCAGACGGGCCGTCAGGTCGAAGGCGCGGCCCACGTCGCCGAGGTCCACCGGCTGGGGGCCGTGCGTGGTGCCTGCGGTGTGGATGGTGTGCTCGCCGCGCAGGGCGAGGAGTTCGGTGGTGGGCTGCTGGCGTAGCGTGCCGTCACCGTCGACATGGATCTCGCGGGGCAGGGTGAGGGCGCCGGCCCATCCTTCTGCGACGGCCCAGGCTGGATCGCGGGCTTCCCACGACCAGCCCCACAGCAGCCATCTGCCGCCAGGTGCACGCAGCAGGGCGGGTGCGTAGCAGTCGGGGCCGTGGTCCACCCACACCGGTGGGCCGGCCTCGAAGTGGCCGTCGCGCTCTTCGCCGATCAGGGCTGCGACGCGCTGCGGGCCTTCGTGGTACTTCCAGGTGCTGAAGATGAGGGCACCGAGTCCGTCGGCTGCCGGGAGGTATTGGGGGCATTCCCAGCCCTCGCCGGTGAGCTGCTCGGTGCCGCCGATGGGCTCCGGGTGGCGGGTGGCGAAGGGCCCTCGATAGGTCCAGTTCTCCAGGTCGGGCGAGTCGTAGAGGAGGGCGGCGGCGCGGCCGTCCGCGAGGGCGGCGCCGACCAGCATCCGCCAGCCGTCGCCTTCCTGCCAGACGTACGGGTCGCGGTACATCGTGCAGTCCTCGGGCCATGCGGGGATGATCAGTTCGCCCCGCGGGCGGAAGGTCCTGCCGCCGTCGTGGGAGACGGCGCGGGTGACCGGCTGGTGCTGGAACGAGCGGTCCTCGCGGTGCGCGGAGTAGAAGGCGACGAGCCGGTCGCCGTCGGAGACGGCGTTGCCGGAGAAGCAGCCGTCGCCGTCCACGCCGCCGGGCGTAGGGGACAGGGCGATCGGCAGCGGCTCCCAGCTCAGCAGGTCGGGGCTGCGGAAGTGACCCCAGTGCATGTTCGCGTGGGTCGCTCCGTACGGGTTGTACTGGTAGGAGACGTGGTAGTGGCCGTCGTGGAAGACCAGCCCGTTGGGATCGTTGACCCAGTTGCGGGGCGGGCGCAGGTGCGCGACGGGGTAGTGCGGATCCCGGGGTGTGGTGGACACACGCGTGCCTTTCGGTATGTCAGAGGGGCCCGCCCCGCCGGCCCCTCTGGTCGGCGGGGCGGCGGGCCGGCGGGGCGGGGGTCTTCAAGCCCGTATGCGGCCCTCAGGTCCGGATGCGGAATCCCGCGCTCAGCTGCTGCTCCCGTCGTGCGCTGGGGCCGACACGGAGTGCGAACTCACCTGGTTCGACCACTCGCCGGTTGTCGGCCGTGACGAGCGAGCACTGCGAGGCAGGGATGCTGAGGCGGACGTCCAGGCTTTCGCCGGGAGGGATCTCGACCTGGGTGAACGCCTTCAGCTCCTGCTCGGCCCAGGTGACGCTGGTGGTCAGGTCGCTGATGTATGCCTGGACCGTTTCCAGGGCCGGACGGCTGCCGTTGTTGGTGAGTCGTACCGTGGCGTTGACGGTGCCGTCGGCGAGGACTTCCGGGTCGTGCACGACAAGGTCGGAGTAGGTGACGGTGGTGTAGGTGAGGCCCTCGCCGAACGCGAACAGGGGGTCCTGGGTGAGATCCGCGTAGCGCTCCCCATGCTGGCCTCGCACCTGGTTGTAGAAGACCGGTTGCTGTCCGACGTGGCGTGCGAAGGAGACCGGGAGCCGGCCGCTGGGTTCGGCGAGTCCGAGGAGGAGTTCGGCGAGGGCGCGGCCGCCGCGCATACCCGGGTTGAACGCCTCGATGAGTGCTGCCGCGTTCAGCGCCGACTCCGGGACGGTGCTCGGCTTCGACTGGACCAGTACGACGATCATGGGTGTGCCGGTGGCGGCGACCGCGTCCAGCAGAGCGACCTGCCCTCCTTGGAGGTCGAGCGTGGCCGTCGAGCGCGTCTCGCCCGTGAGGGCGATGGTGTCCCCGACGACCACGACGGCGTAGTCGGCGGCCTCTGCCGCGGCGACGGCCTCCCGAAGCTGGGCCTGGTCGACCGGGGCGGGGGTGAAAACGGGCGGCAGTGGTTGACCGTCGGGCCCGGTGGACCACTCGGGGTCATGGGCGGGGCTTGCGATGTCGGCTCCGCGGGCGTGTGTGACGGTCCAGTCGGCGGGGACGACGGCGCGCAGGCCGTCCAGCACCGTCTCCACCAACTCGCGTGGATGTCCTTCGGGCATCCACGGCACCTGGCCGGTTGCACCCGCCCAGTCGCCGAGCATGGCCTCCGGGCTGTCGGCGTTGGGGCCGATGACCGCGATCGTGCGTGGCGTGCCCTGGCCTGTGGCGCGGCCGGTTCCGTCCGCGGTCAGCCCGCCTTCGAGGGGCAGGATCCCCTCGTTGCGCAGCAGTACGAGGGAACGTCGGGCGGTCTCGAGGTTGAGGTCGGCGTGCTCGCGGCAGCCGATCACCTGCGCCTGCCGCTCGGGGTCGGGGGCACGGGGGTCCTCGAAGAGCCCGAGTTCGAACTTCAGCCGCAGCACCCGCCGTACCGCGTCGTCGATCTGCTTCTCCTCGACCAGGCCGCGGGCGACCGCCTCCTGGGCGCCCTCGAAGAACGCCGGCGTGGCCATGATCAGGTCGTTCCCGGAGTTGACCGCGACCGCCGCCGCCTCGGCGTAGTCGGCGCAGGTCCGCTGGTCGTAGACCATCCGGCCGACGTTGTCCCAGTCGGTCACCAGCGTGCCGGTGAAGCCCCACTCACCCTTGAGCACGTCGTTGATCAGCCACTCGTTGGCGGTGATGGGCACCCCGTCGATCGACTGGTAGCCCAGCATGAAGGCGCGGCAGCCGGCCCGGGCCGCCCGCTCGAACGGGGGGAGGAACCACGAGCGCAGCTTGCGCGGGCTGAGATCCGCCTCGCTGGCGTCGCGCCCGCCCAGGGTCTCGGAGTAGCCCGCGAAGTGCTTGGCGTACGCCAGCACGGCTGTCGGGTCGCCAAGGCCCTCACCCTGATAGCCGCGCACCATCGCCGCCCCGAGTTCACCGATCAGGTACGGGTCCTCGCCGAACGTCTCGTTGATGCGGCCCCAGCGCAGGTCCCGGGTGATGCACAGCACCGGGGAGAACGTCCCGTGGATTCCGGTCGCCGCGATTTCGGTCGCGGCCGCACGGGCGACCCGCCGGAGCAGAGCGGGGTCCCAGGTGCAGGCCATGGCCAGCTGGGTCGGGAAGATGGTCGCGCCCGGCCAGAACGAGTGGCCGTGGATGCCGTCGTCGGCCGTCAGCAGCGGAATGCCGAGCCGTGTCCGCCGGGCCAGTTCCATGGCCTCCGGCATCTGGTCGGGAGACACATGCAGGACCGATCCGGCCAGCTTGGCCGACACGATGTCCGCCAGGTCCCCGTGTTGTGCGTCGAGCATCAGCAGCTGCCCGACCTTCTCCGGCAGGGTCATCCGTGACAGCAAGTCCTCGATTCTCGCTTCCACGGAAGCTTCCGGATCCAGGTACGCGGCAGAGTGGACCGGCTGTCCCACTTTGTTCTCCAAGAAATGAGTCGACACAGGTCAGAGAGTTGATTGGCGTCGGCGAGCGCTTCGTCGCGGGGACGCTGCCGCCTGCCGCGGCGGGGCTCGCGGGCCGTCCGCCCGCCGCACCGGGCGGGACCGGTGCGGCACAAGGCGGCGGGGTGGGAGCCGGGGTGTCACTTCAGGCCGGTGGTGGCGATGCCGGCCACGAAGTGGCGCTGGAAGAGGAGGAAGACGATCATCACCGGCAGCAGGACGATCACGGCGCCGGCGAGCAGGACGCCGAAGACGGTGAAGGACTGCCCGCTGCTGGCCAGGGCAAGGCCGACGGGGAGGGTGTACTGGCTCTCGGTCTGGGCCACGACCAGGGGCCACAGGAAGTTGTTCCAGGATCCGAGGAAGGTGATGATCCCGAGGGTGGCGAGGGCCGGCTTGGTCAGCGGCAGGATGATCTTCGCGAAGATGGCCAGTTCGCGGCAGCCGTCGACGCGGGCGGCGTCGATCAGCTCGTCGGGCAGGGTGGAGATGAACTGCCGCATCAGGAACACCCCGAAGGGGCCGGCCAGGAACGGCAGGATCAGTCCGAGCATGGAGCCGGTCAGCTGCATGTTGGATACCAGCACGTACAGCGGGACGAAGGTGACCAGGCCGGGGATCATGAGCGTCCCCATGACCAGCAGGAAAACGACGCGCTGTCCGCGGAACTCCAGCTTGGCCAGGGCGTATCCGAGCATCGAGCAGAAGATCAGGTTGCCCGCGGTGACGGCGAGGGCCACGATCACGGAGTTGGCGAACATGCTCGTGAAGTCCAGCTTGCCGAACAGTTCGCCGTAGTTGGCGGTCGTGGGCGCCGTGGGTATCAGGACGGGCGGGACCCTGCGGATGTCGGCCTCGGGTTTGAAGGAGCCGGACAGCATCCACAGGAACGGCGCGATCATCAGCAGCAGGGCGCCGGCGAGCGGCAGATACAGCCAGGGCCGGCCCCAGGTCCGGCGTATGCGGCGGCGCCTCAGGACGCGGTCCGTGCCCGGTTGTGCCGTTGGGAGAGTGGAGAGGGTGCTCATGGGTCGTCAGTCCTTGTCTCGCAGCAGCCGGAACTGCAGCACGGTCAGCGCGACGATGAGGACGAAGATGACGTAACCGGCGGCCGACGCCATGTCGTAGTTGCCGTTGCCGAACTGTTTGTAGGCGTACAACGTGGCCGACAGGGTGGAGTCCAGCGGGCCACCGCCGGTCATCACGAACGGTTCGTCGAAGAACTGCAGGTAGCCGATGCCGGTGGTGACGGCGGTCAGCAGCAGGGCGGGACGCAGGAGCGGGAAGGTGACGCGCCAGAAGCGCTGCCAGGGCCCGGCCCCGTCGAGTTCGGCCGCCTCCATCAGGGACTGGGGCACGGACTGGAGCCCGGCCAGCATGATGATCATGACCGTCCCGAGGTTGCGCCACACGGCCATCACGATCATGACGGGCAGGGCGAAGCGGGTGTCGGCCAGCCAGGCCGGGCCGTCGATCCCGAACCAGCCCAGGACGAGGTTCACCAGTCCCGAGCGCGGTTCCAGGAGCGTCTTCCACACCACGGCGACGGCCACGATGCTGGTGATCACCGGCAGGTAGAAGCCGACCCGGAAGACAGCACGGAAGCGTTGGATACCGCGGTCGAGGGCGACCGCCGCGGCGAGCCCGGCGGCCAGCGTCAGAGGCAGGGCCACCAGGACGAACACGGCCGTGTTGCGCAGGGCCGTGAAGAACTGATCGTCCTGGAAGAGCCGCACGTAGTTGTCGAAGCTGGTGAACGACACGTTCAGCGGAGTGCGCAGGTCGGCGCTCTGGGTGTCGGTCAGGCTCATCAGCAGCGACCAGACCACCGGCAGCAGCGTGAACGCCGCGAACAGGGCGAGGAAGGGTGCGGCGAGGATCCAGGCTGCCCGGGCCTGCCTGCCGCGCGCCGTGCTCCGGAGCACGGAGTGCCGGCGATCGGCACTCCGCTCCGACCCCTCGGTGCTCTGCCTGCTGGTGTCGCCCCGCCCGGCGGGGAGCGTTTTCGAGGACATGGATGTCATCCGTCCGTACGAGGGGTGCTCATTGCGACGACGCTCAGCGTCCGGTGCCGATGCTGGTGGCCTTGGACTGCAGCGCCTTCTGCACCTCGGCGACGGTGGCCTTGCCGAGGGACAGCTTCTCCAGTTCGGAGTCGATGACGTCGGCGATCTGCTGCCAGGTCGTGATGGCGGGCGGCGCCTTGCTGACCTCGAGCTGCTTGGCGAACGCCTTCATGTTCTCGTCCTCGCTCAGCTTCCCCTCCGACCACGCGCCGGGCGAAGCGGGCAGGCTGCCGGTGGCCTTGGCATAGGTCGCGAGGTTGGCGGGCTCGGTCAGGAACTGGGCGAACTTCCATGCGGCGTCGGGGTTCTTGGCATCCTTGAACACCGCCAGGTCGCTGCCGCCGGCGAACCCGGCGGCCTGCTTGCTGTACGGCACCGGCATGGTCTTCCACGTGCCGTCCAGCTTGGGGGCGTCCTTGTGGAAGCTGCCGCCGGCCCACGCGCCCTCCTGGTAGGTGGCGATCAGCCCGTCCCGGAAGGCCTGCACGTTGTCCGACCTGTCAGTCGGCGCCAGGCCCTGCTTCGGAACGCTTGCGTAGTACTCCAGCGCCTTGGCGACCTCGGGCGAGTCGAAGGTGAACTTCCCGGTCTTGGCGTCGTAGATGTCACCGCCCTGCTGCCACACCATCGGCACCCAGAAGATCCAGGAGTTGAAGCCCATCACCAGCCCGGTGGCGTGGCGCAGCTTGGGGTTCTGCTTGCCGGCGGTGGCCTGGATGGCCTTGAGGTCCTTCAGGTATCCGGCCCGGTCGCCGGCCGGGGCGCCCTTGATACCGGCCTTCGTGGTGATGTCGGTCCGGTAGTAGATCGCTTGGGTGTCGGCTATGAACGGGACGCCGTAGGACGTGTCCTTGTACTTGGTGGTGTCCCACTGGCCGGGGTAGAAGTCCGACGACGTGATCGACGTCGGGGAGACCTGGAAGCCGTTCATGGCGGCCATCTCTGCCATCCAGGTGGTTCCGACCACGGACATGTCCGGGGTGTTGCCGCCGGCGATCGAGGTGGTCAGCTTGTCGTGGGCGGCGCTCCACGGGACCGCGGTGATCTTGACGTCTGCGTCCGGGTTCTCCTGCTCGAACTTCTTGGCCAGGCTCTCAAGGGATTTGTCGGTGTCACCCATGGACCACATGACCACCGTCCCCTTGGCCTTGCCCGCGCCGATCTCGGCGGGCGCATCCTTGCCGGGGCCGGAATCCGCGCTCCGGCCGCAGCCGGTGGCCACCAGGGCGGCCGTGACGGTGACGCACAGGATCTGGACGGTTCTGGCGGTGTGACGGGTGGTGATACGCATGGCTCGGCTCCTTGCCGTGAGCGATAAGGGCGCGGGGGGCAGCGAAGGTTGGGAAGGGGCGGGCGCCCGGACGGGCCGGCCCACGAGTGGAGATCGTCTGTGGTGGCAGCGGCATCGGCGGGCAGCCGCAGGTCGCGGCTGGAGTGTCCGGCCCGGAGTGGGTAGCGGCCGGGCGGGGTGTGCCAGGTGTGCCGGATCGGGGAGGCGCCGACGGAAAGGGCACCTCGGCGATGACGCGTGAACACGGTTCCGCGTGGATGGTGGTGAAGCCGGCCGGAAGGTGAACAGGCCGTTCGGGGGCGACGTGTGGAGCGGCTTCAGGCAGAGCCGGACGACCTACCGGCCTGCCCGAGGGCCGGTTGGGTCGGTTTCATGGCCGGATGGAGTCCGTCCCCGCCTGCGGGGCTGGGCAGGACGGCGGAGACGGACGGTTCGGTGAGGCGCTGACATCGTGCGCGTCTCAATGACGCAGCGTCAGTTCGAGCTCGGCTTTAACGTCGAGCCACGGATCACGAGGCTGGTGGGAATGATGCACGAGGTGGCGGCCGCAGGCGATCCGCGCACGTGGTCCAGCAGCAGACGCGCCGCCGCCTCGCCCATCTCCCGCATCGGCTGGCGGATGGTGGTCAGTGCCGGATAGGTGTACGACGCCATCTCGACGTCGTCGAAGCCCACCACGGCGACATCCTGCGGAACCCAAAGACCGGCCTCGTGCAGGGCGGCGAGCACGCCGGCCGCCGAGGGGTCGTTGTGTGCGAAGACCGAGTCGAACTCCAGGCCGTCCGCCAGAGCGCCTGCGACCGCGCTCCGGCAGCGTTCGAACTGGAAGTCGCCGCAGATGATGCTGCGTTGGTCGATCTCGATACCGGCTTCCGCGAAGACATCCACGAAGCCGCCCAGCCGTTCCCGGGTGCAGCCGAACGCATCGGGGCCGGTCACGACCAGAGGACGACGGCGCCCGATGTCCAGCAGGTGCCGTGCGGCCTGCTCACCCCCCTCCCGGTTGGTGGTGGCCACGTAGGGGAATCCCGGCCTCTGGAAGCGGTCGTCGATCAGTACGACCGGCAGCCCCGCTTCGTGCAGTTCCGTGATGTATCCCAGGGCCCCCTCGGGCTCGATCACCAGCAGACCGTCGAACGACTTGGCGGCGACCTGTAGACCGAGCCTGCGCAGTGACTCCTCACCGCGGTTCCAGGTCAGCATGCGCAGCCCGAAGCCCTCGGCCTCCAACGTTTCGACGACCGCCTGCACGATGCCGGACCAGGCCCAGGCCAGATCAGGGACCAGCATGCCGATCATCTGTGTGGTGCCGCGTGCGAGACCCACTGCTCCGGCGCTCGGCACATAGCCGAGCTCCGATATCGCCTTGCGGACCTTCAGGACGGTGTTCTCGTTGATCTCGCCTTTGCCGTTCAGCACTCGCGAGACCGTCGTCTTGCTGACGCCGGCCCGTGCGGCCACGTCGGCGATGGTGACTCCCATGCCACCTCCTCTCACTCCACGCAGAGGCGGAAGACGTCCTCCCGCACCGAAGGACCGATCGTACAGAGATCGGTGGAACCGGTACCGGAAGCGGTGCCGGAACCGGTTTCGGTACCGGTTCCGGCAGTGAAGCACCGAGAAGCTCGACCCGTCAACACACCGGAAACAACTCGTTCACGGGGAAGTCGTCAGCCGTCCTCGGGAGCGGGGAGTTCACCGGAGCCGCGGGCGAGGTAGCGGGTGGGAAGCACGCGGTGACGGGCGGGGCCGCCCTCGCCGTCGAGTCGGTCGAACAGCAGGGTCGCCGCCTCCCGGCCGATGGCGGCGTGATCCTGGGCGATCACCGAGATGCCGGGTTCGAGCAGGTCGGCGAGGGGCAGGTCGTCGAAGCCGATCAGCGCCACGCGGCGCTGCAGCTGAAGCTCCTGCAGGGTCATGCGGGCCCCGATGGTCAGGAGGTTCTGGCCGGAGACGAGTGCCGTGGGCGCGTGGGCGAGGGCCAGAAGTTCGCGGGTGGCCTCCTGGGCGGCTTCCGCGCCGTGCAGGCCGCGCCTCACGAGAGAGGGGTGCAGGACGCATCCCACCTCGGCGAGCCCCTCCACGAACCCGGCGTGGCGCTCTTCGGCGGTCCAGATCGAGCGGAGATCCCCGAGGAAGGCGATGCGCCTGTGACCTGCCTCGTTCAGCCTTTTCACCGCCGCCCGCACGCCCGCGCGGTTCTCCACCGTCACGGTGTCCACCTGCGGCGCTGTGGTGCGGCGGTCCACGCAGACGACGGGTGTGCCGGCGCGGCGGGCCGCGTCGAGGTCGGTGTCGTTCTGTCCGGTGGGCACCACGATGAGGCCGTCGACCCGGCGGGCGGTGAAGGTCTTCAGCAGGCCGCGCTCCCGGACCGGGTCCTCGTCGGTGGACCCGGCCAGGAGCAGCAGGCCGCGCTCGGCGGCGGCGTCCTCCACCGCGCGGTGCAGCGCGGCGGAGAAGGGGTTGGCAGCGTCCTCCAGGACCAGACCGAGGGTATTGGTGCGGCGGTCGGCCCGGCGCAGGCTGCTGGCCGTCAGATCGTGGCGGTAGCCGAGCAGTTCGGCGGCGCGCGTCACCCGTTCCGCCAGGTCAGGGGTGACGGGCTTGCCGTTGACGACCCGCGAGACGGTGGCGATCCCCACCCCGGCCATGGTCGCGACGTCGCGCATGGTCGCCGGTCGCCGACCCGTGTCGTTCTGCTCGCTGGACAACGTTTTCTCCCGGGGATCAATGGCACTGTGCAGCCGCCCTCATCCTCGCATTCAGGAGTTTTCCCACACAGGGTCTGGACTTCGGCGACCCGTTGCCCGTACGTTCGGCGAAACGTTTCCAGTCGCTGGCTGGAGCTGCCTGTGCCGTGCTGCCCCCACAGCCGGGCTCGCCCGTGGCCTTGGACCAGGCCACAGCGGAGCCGCCGTCCGTACCCGCGCCCGACACGCGTCAAGCGCCACTCGTCACGCGTCAGTCCCCCTACGGCCGGGCCGAAGCCCGCACGCCTGCAAGGAGCCGCCATGTCCAGAACCATTCGTCCACGCCGCAGACTCCTGGCCGCACTGGCCGTCCTGTCCGGGCTCGGCCTGGTCGCCGCCTCTCCCGCCATGGCCGACACGCTCTACCACGAGCAGTACCGCCCACAGTTCCACTTCACCCCGGCCCAGAACTGGATGAACGACCCCAACGGCCTCGTCCACTACAAGGGCCAGTACCACCTGTTCTTCCAGTACAACCCGTCCGGCAACAGCTGGGGCAACATGTCCTGGGGCCACGCGGTCAGCACCGACCTTGTGCACTGGAAGCAGCTCCCGGTGGCCATCCCCCAGGACGACAAGGAGATGATCTTCTCCGGCAGCGTGGTGCTGGACAGGAACAACACCACCGGCTTCGGGACCAGGAAGAACCCGCCGCTCGTCGCCGTCTACACCAGCGCGCAGAAGGCTTCCGGCAAGCAGCAGCAGGCCCTTGCCTACAGCACCGACGGCGGCACCACCTGGACCAAGTACTACGACAACCCGGTGCTCGACATCGGCTCGAACAACTTCCGCGACCCCAAGGTCTTCTGGTACGCCCCCACGCAGAGCTGGCTCATGGCAGTCTCCCTCGCCGACCAGCACAAGATCTCCTTCTACAGCTCGGCCGACCTCAAGCACTGGACCCACCAGAGCGACTTCGGCCCGGCCGGCGCCACCGGCGGGGTGTGGGAGTGCCCGGACCTGTTCCCGCTCCCGGTCGACGGCAACACGAAGAAGACGAAGTGGGTCCTTGCGGTCAACCTCAACCCCGGCGGCATCGCGGGCGGCTCCGGTGCCCAGTACTTCGTCGGAGACTTCGACGGCAAGAAGTTCACCTCCGACGACTCCGGCACGTACACCCCGCCGAGCGGCACCGTCATGCAGGACTTCGAGTCCGGCTCGTTCGGCGACTGGACGGCCACCGGTAACGCGTTCGGCAGCGCGCCGGCGACCGGGGCGGTGGACTGGCAGTCACAGGTCACCGGCATCGAGGGCAAGGCCTTCGCCAACAGCTTCCACGGCGGCGACGCCTCCACCGGCGCCCTGACCTCGCCCGCGTTCACGGTGACCAGCGACTACATCAACTTCAAGGTCGGCGGCGGCAACCACCCGTACGACCCCGACGCCGTCCTGGGCGACGAGCCGGCACCCACCGGTGAAACCCTCGCCGACTTCGAGGGCAGCACCTACACCAGCCCCATCGGCGACTGGACCACCACCGGCGACGCCTTCGGCACCGGACCGGCCCAGGGCACCCTCCCCACCCAGGGCCAGGTCTCCGGCTACCTCGGCAACGGCCTGGTCAACAGCTTCCTGAACGGCGACGCCTCCACCGGCACCCTCACCTCGCCGGCCTTCACCATCGACAAGAAATACCTGGACTTCCTCATCGGCGGCGGCTATCACCCCGCGAGCTCCGACGCACCGACCGCCGTGGAGCTCATCGTGGACGGCAAGGTGGTGCGCTCCGCCACCGGATCCAACGGCGAAGCCCTGAACTGGGCGTCGTGGGACCTGTCCGACCTGCAGGGCAAGCAGGCCCAGCTCAAGGTCGTGGACGACAACACGGGCGGCTGGGGTCACCTCAACCTCGACCAGGTCGTCCTCTCCGACACCCAGGCGAAGCCCCCCTCCATCGAGACCGGCGTCAACCTGCTGGTCGACGGCAAGGTCGTCCAGAGCGCCACCGGCGCCGACTCCGAGAACCTCGACTGGGCCGCCTTCAACACCACCGCCTACAAGGGCGAGAAGGCCCAGATCCAGATCGTGGACGCCAACCCCGGCGGCTGGGGACACGTCCTCGCCGACCAGTTCACCGCCGCCGACAAGCCCGCCCTGAACACCACCCAGCGCGCCCACTGGCTCGACTACGGCGCGGACTTCTACGCCGCCAACACATGGAACGACGCACCCAACGGCCGCCGCGTCATGGTCGCCTGGATGAACAACTGGAACTACGGGCAGGCCATCCCCACCAGCCCGTGGCGCAGCGCCGACACCTTCCCCCGCCAGCTCTCCCTGCAGACCGTCAACGGCAAGGTCCAGCTGATCCAGCAGCCGGTCCGCGAACTGACCACCCTGCGCGGCACCGGCACCCGGGTGCCCAGCACGCGCGTCGCGAACACCACCGTTCCGCTCTCGGTGCACGGCAGCACCCAGGAACTCCAGGCCGACCTCACCGCCGGCACCGCCGACCGCTTCGGCCTGGACGTCCGTACCGGCAGCGGGCAGCGCGCCCGCATCGGCTACGACACCGCCACCGGCGAGGTCTACATCGACCGCACCGCCTCCGGTGCGACCGACTTCGACCCCACCTTCTCCGGCGTCCAGCGCGCCCCCCTCGCGCTCGACGGCGGCCGGCTGAGCCTGCACGTCCTCGTCGACGCCTCCTCCGTCGAGGTCTACGCCCAGAACACGCGCGGCGAACAGGTGGCCCTCACCGACCAGATCTTCCCCGACCCCTCCAGCACCGGCGTCGACGCCTTCGCCGAAGGCGGCACCGCCACCCTCGACCACATGCAGGCGTGGCAGCTGAAGTCCATCTGGCCGTGACGAGCCTCGGGTCCGTGCGCCGGACGGCCAGAAGCGGCTTCCGGCGTGCGGCTCTCGGTGAGACAGACGCCGCGGAGCCTGAAAGCAATTGCCGCGGGGCCATTGCCTGTTCCACCAACAGACCTTGTCAGGGCCTGCACCTCTTCGCTGCCACGATCAGCTGACCCGGCACGACTCGCATCCCTCGCCGTGCGTGAGCCATGCGTGAGCGGACCGTCCAGTACGGGGCGTCATGAGCGGGATCGAGCAAGAAACCTCGCGGCGCTGACCATGGGAACGCGCCGTCACCCAGCGTCCTGCGTGGGAACCCTGGGCGACTCCCCCGGTTCCGTCCCCCTCTCGCACGGCCGCCGTCGGCACGCCCCCGTCCGCATCGGCGCCCTCGAGACCGACAAGGACCCCGCGGTCGTCCTCCACAACGTCCCCTCCGACCGCCTGCCGGAGTCACGCGCGCCGGCGTCCGCAACGGATGACCGAAGCCAACGACGAGCGGGCAACCCGGAAGGCTCTCTCGACGACGGCCGAAACGCTGGTTCAGCCGACGCCGACAGGCTCCCTGACGTCTGCGGCTGGGAGCCGCCGATTCCCTCCCACCGAAAGGTGCGGTGGGGGAAGGCGTTGACCAGGCTCCAGGAGATCTTCTCCGTCAGCAACCACTTGGCGCCGACGCCTCGATAATCTCCGGCAGTCGCCACGGAACTCGTCGCCGTTCGGAGCGAGGTGCTCCGGAGGATCACCCCGGACGACTTCGAGGGCTGGGGCTGGCCGAGCTCGCACCGCCTCCGTCGTGATCTCAATCGACCACCACTCCGGCAGTGGCCTCGGGTGCGTCTTGGCCTCCCACGGCTGAGCCCGAGCCGCTAGCCTCTGCTCAGCGGCCTCTACAGGGCTGCGTAGACGGCCGAGGGCGCTCGATCCCTGATAGGGGCGGGGCCTTTGTCGCCCCCAAATGGTCTGCGGTGCTCACCGCTTCGGTGACCCCAGCTGGCCTCAGCCGACTCCCCCGCCCTCGTTCCCCGTCTGGGTTACGTCCAGGGAAGTGGTGTACGGGTTCGACCTGATCCGGGGGTTTGCTCCGGCATCGGGATGGTGCCCGCATAGATGAACGGCCACCGGCTGATCTTCGAAGTGTCGAAGCCTCGAAGGAGATCAGCACGATGACCGCACCTGACAGTCTGCCCCTGCACGCCCTCGCCGAGGACAACCTCGCCGCGGCGAGTCCCGATCTGCTGCGCGCGATGATCAAGACGTTCGCCGATGCGCTCATGTCCGCGGAGGCCGACGCCCTCTGCAATGCCGAATACGGGCAGGTCAGCGACGAACGCGTCAACCACCGCAACGGCTACCGCCCACGCGAGTGGGACACGAGGGCCGGCACCGTCGAACTGGCCGTCCCCAAGCTGCGCCAGGGCAGTTACTTCCCGCACTGGCTCCTCGAACGGCGCCGCCGGGCCGAGCAGGCCCTGATCTCGGTGGTCGCCACCGCCTACCTGCTCGGCGTCTCCACCCGCCGAGTCGAGAAGCTCGCCGAGTCCCTCGGCGTCACCCAGCTGTCGAAGTCGCAGGTCAGCGCGATGGCCAAGCACCTGGACGAGCAGGTCGCCGCGTTCCGCAACCGGCCCCTCGACGCCGGACCCTACGCGTTCGTCTGGGTCGACGCACTGACCCAGAAGGTCCGCGAGGGCGGCCGCATCATCAACGTCCACGCGCTGATCGCGGTCGGAGTCAATGCCGACGGCCACCGCGAGATCCTCGGCATCGACGTCGCCACCGCCGAGGACGGTGCCGGCTGGCTCGCCTTCCTGCGTTCCCTGACCGCCCGTGGCCTGTCCGGCGTCCAGCTGGTCGTCTCCGACGCCCACACCGGCCTGGTGAACGCGATCGGCGCTGTCCTGCCCGGCGCCTCCTGGCAGCGATGCCGCACGCATTACGCCCGGAATCTGCTCAGCCAGGTGCCGAAGTCCGCCCAGCCCTGGGTGGCCACACTGCTGCGGACGGTCTTCGAACAGCCCGATGCCGACGCCGTCCAGGCCCAGATGCGACATGTGCTGGACGCGATGGAGGCCAAGTTCCCCAAGGCGGCAGCCCACTTGGACTCCGCCCAGCACGAACTGCTGGCGTTCACCGCGTTCCCCCGCGAGATCTGGCGGCAGATCTGGTCGAACAATCCGCAGGAGCGACTGAACAAGGAAATCCGCCGCCGCACCGACGTGGTCGGCATCTTCCCCGACCGCACCGCCCTCATCCGACTCGTCGGCGCGGTGCTGGCCGAGCAGAACGACGAGTGGACCGAAGCCCGCCGATACATGGGACTCGACCTGCTCGCCAAGACCCGCCTCCACCCGATCGAGTCACAAACCGACGACACCGTCCTCCCGACCGAACTCACCGCATAACCTCAAAACGAGATCACCGAGTGGCCGTCAATACACCACTCCAGCGGACGTGACCCCCGTCTGCTTCCCTCGGCCGCAGGTCAGGCCCGGAGCAAGCCCCAGATGCCCTGAGCTTCCCAAGCTGAGGTCCCCGATACGTCGGCGCAGCCGGCACCCGTAGAGTCGCTGCATGGTGACTGCGACTGTCCGTGAGTGGCACGACGAGGAAGGGTGGGGGGTACTCGACTCTCCCGAGACACCCGGCGGTTGTTGGGGCCACTACGCCGACATCCGGACGAAGGGCTTCCATACGCTGTCGCCGGGACAACGTGTAGATCTCCAATGGGAGGCCCCTGGCTTCAAGCAAGACGGCTACGCCTACCGGGCAGTGAACATAGTGCCTCGGCCCGCCTGACATCCACATCTGACATCAACAACGGCAGACAGCAGCAGCTACGAGCGGCCCCTGACGGCCATGCCTTCCAGGCATTCGAAGCTCCTGAAGCCCCGTTGATCGAACTCCTAAAGCGGGTGTCGCAGGTTCGAATCCTGCCGGGCACGATGCTTTACGCCGTTGACCTGGGGTTTCTCCCCCGGGAGGCACGCTGGTCGGCCTCGGACTTCTCCGTCCGGGGCCGTTTTGCGTGAGCGGGCAGGCGTTCCCGGGGGCCCTCGCCGACCACAGCCGGTGCCGTTCGCATACCGTCTTCCACGGGCCGACCGTTCGGGCAGGTCCCGCCACCGCACTCCGGTCCGCACTCGGTGCGCAATCCCGTCAATCCGGCCTGCCGCCCGAGCTACACCCTAGGTTGTACACCGGTAACCACACTGGTTGTAGACGAAGTTCAAGTCCTGGGTGGACGAAAGGGAATAGCCCCCCAGCTACTTTCGATCCAGCCGGGCAACATCGCCTCGGGCGCGCTCCAAACACTGCCCCTTGAGACAGTCTCACCGGGCAGGCGACCGTGACCGTTGCCCGAACGCGCCGCGTCGGGACGTTCCCGTCACACTCTCACTTTCAGGAGACGACCATGGCACGAGGCATGCCGTTCATAGGCACCCGGAAGAAGCTCGCGGTCGCGGCCGCCGCCGCAGGACTGGTCCTGGCCTTCTCCGGCCAGGCTCAGGCCGCTGACTATGAAAAGTCCACGGCCGACGGCTGCGCCTCAGTCGTCGGCGCCTACGACTATCAGCGGGTCGGGACGGCCGGAGGCTACCCGCTCTACAACACGAGCTGGGACTTCAAGATCTGGGACAACTGCTCCGACGGCAGGGGCGCGGGGCTCTTCACCACGTACCAGAAGTGGGAGAGCGGAGAGTGGAAGTACCACTCACTCACCAAGCTCGGCAGCGACACCAACGGTTTCAACAACACTCCCGGCTATGCCAAGGACGGACGCGGGTACAACGTCCGCGACGTGGGGCTGTACGTCTGCTTCATCGAAGCTGGGGGTTACGCCAACTGGAATTCCTGCAGGGGGCTGCTCTAGTGTCCTGCGCCGGAAGTTCCTAGGCAGTTCTGGCTGAGCCGCGGACGGTCAACACGCCTGGCCGACGGCGAAAATCCGGCCGGCGAGACGAGATCGATCTACCAAAGGATTTCGGGCGCAGGACACCAGCCAGCTCCTTGTAGATCTTGCTGGGCTCGCGTGCGCCAGTGCCCGCTCCACCGTGGGTGAGAGCACCGGGCGCGTGAGCGAACAGTCCGGCACGAGGTGCCAACGAGCGGGACTGAGCACAATGCCGCGTGGCGCTGATCAGGTGCAACAACTCCACACGGCGGCCTCCGGCATCCCCCGGCAAGGATCCAATCCCACTCCTAAAGCGGGTGTCGCAGGTTCGAATCCTGCCGGGGGCATAGCAAAACGCCCGGTCAGAGGCCCTTCCGTCCGAGGGGCGGAGGGCCTTCGTACTCGCAGCACACATATGGCACCTGTGCGGCTGCGGGCAGAGGTGGGGAGCTGTGCGAGATGCCCGCGAAGGACGAGCCGGCCCGGCGCCCGTACGAGAAGCTGGTCGACCGCTTGGAGGGCCTGATGCGGGCTTCACTGAAGCCTCGCTACCGGGGCTACCACGGGCAGCTGATCCTTAGCAGCGGCGATCTTGAGGAGATGGGCGAACCGAAGGACGTCCGTCGTGCTGCACGCGAGGCGGGCCGTCGTCTCGGCCGGCACCCGAAGACCCACGTCGTCGACGCAAGACTCTTCGTGTATGACGACCGCGAGGTCCCCAGGGATATCAGCGAGCTGGCCGCGGGGGATGCTGCTGACGCCATCGACGCAGCACTCCGAGGCGGCGAGTAGAAGCAAGTACGGTCGGCCGTCGCTGCCCCACCGTTACTGAAGAGCCTGTACAGCATGCCGGAAATCTGTCGAGCCCGACCCTGCGGCGGCTCTACCCTTGCCGCATGGCCCATGGAAAGACCTCGTACGTTTGCCTGCCCTGCCGGGCCTCGTACAAGCAGACTTACCCTGGCTACCACGGCCACGACCGGGTCTGTCCACGCTGTGCCGAACCACTGATCCACGTCGGCTCCGCCTTCGCGGCGCCCAAGAGGCGGGACACCGCCGCCTGGCGCACCCTCTCCGTACTGCTGCACGCCGGTGTGCGCTTCCACAAGAGCTGTTGCGGCGGCCCCGGCTACCGCCCACGCACCCTCAGCGAGGTGCGCGAGCGGATGGCCTACGCCCGGGCCACCGGAGAACCGTTCGCTCAGGCGTTGGTCCGCCGCGACCTGCCCTAGCAGCCCGAAAGCAGGGCGCTCCGCCGCGCCGCAGAAGCGACCCCTGCTGTCATGCACAGCACGCGTAAGGCACACATCACGCCGCGGGATCCTCCAGGACGGCCACGGCCACGGCCTCGGCAGTCTTGCGGGCCTTCTTCTCCGCCTTCTCCAGCTTGGCCTTCGCCTTGGCCAGCTGCTTGGACCGGCGCTTGTGCATCTTCTTCGAGACCTCGTCCAGACGGTCCGGGAAGAAGTGCCCGTGGCGTCGGATCACATCCTGGGTCTCCTCGGCGGATGCGAAAACCCCGTGCCGCCGCGTGGTGTCGATCTGAGTCCGCAGGTCCCACTGGTAGCTGATGGTCACGTCGTCAGCCCTCAACCGTGTCTCGACACGCGCCTGCTGCCTGGACGGAGGCCCAATCGCGGCCACGGGAGAAGAGGTTGGACGCTGCCAGGTGTTCTGGTTCAACGATGTCCAGGCTGCTCATGCAAGGCTCCGCAGTCCGACTTCCAGGGCGAGTGTGTCGCACACCAAGTCGGGCACCACGGGGGCACGCCCGGCGCGGTCGCGGGCCTGGGCCAGGGCGTCGAAATCAACGTAGCCGAGGTCCACCAGCAGCGACTCTCGCAGTGTCGTCCAGGAGCGGAAGTCCGTATGCGCGCAGGACCGACTCCATGACCGCGAGGAAGTTCTCCGGCTCGGCCGGGGACGCCACGGACTCGGGCAGCCTGGCGTGCCGTAGGCGATCGCGGAACATCGCCTTGCCGCGCCTTGTGCTCGTGGGGCAGCCGTTCCCTGAAGCCGACCACTCGAGGAGGGACGAGCGGGGCGACAGGCCAGACACCGGCTTAGCCGCTCGCGCCCTCGGGCACGACGGGTGTCGCAGGTTCGAATCCTGCCGGGGCACAACGCGATACCGCTCTCACCTGGGGCTTCTTCCCCAGGGGGCTCCTACTCGGCCTCGGACTCCTGGTCCGGGGCCGAGTGCGTGAGCGGACGGAGAGTTGATCTCCGAAATTTCTCCCAACGGATCAGCATCATCCGGCACGGACTCCGGGCCGGGATGCTCCGCGTCGTCGGGCTCGGCCTTGGTGAAGTTCGGTCAGGCCACAGTGACGCTGTTGTCGAGGTAGACGTCCTGGACGGCCTGGAGGAGTTCGATGCCCTCCTCGGTGGGCCGCTGGAAGGCTTTGCGGCCGGTGATGAGCCCGGTGCCGCCGGCCCGCTTGTTGATCACCGCTGTCCGTACGGCCTGCGCGAGGTCCCCTTTTCCCGCGGAGGCGCCGCCGCTGTTGATGAGTCCGACCCGGCCCATGTAGCAGTTGGCCACCTGCCAGCGGGTGAGGTCGATCGGGTGGTCGGTGGTGAGCCTGTCGTACAGGCGTTTGTCTGTCTTGCCGAAGTCCAGCGCGGGGTAGCCGCCGTTGTTCTCCGGCTGCTTCTGCTTGACGATGTCGGCCTCGATGGTGACGCCGAGGTGGTTGGCCTGACCGGTGAGGTCGGCCGACACCGAGTAGTCCACGCCGTCCTTCTTGAACGCCGCATTGCGCAAGTAGCACCACAGCACGGTGAACATGCCCAGTTCGTGGGCCCGCGCGAAGACCTCGCTGGCTTCCTGCAGCTGGCGGTCCGACTGCTCCGAACCGAAGTAGACCGTGGCGCCGACACCGGCCGCGCCGAGTTCGAAGCACTGCTCGACGTTGCCGAACATGATCTGGTCGTAGTGGTTCGGGTAGGTCAGCAGCTCGTTGTGGTTGAGCTTCACGATGAAGGGGATCTTGTGGGCGTAACGCCGCGACACGGCTCCGAGCACGCCGAGTGTGCTGGCGACCGCGTTGCATCCGCCCTCGACGGCGAGTTCGACGATGTTCCTGGGGTCGAGGTAGCGGGGGTTGGCGGCGAACGCCGACGCGGCGGAATGCTCGATGCCCTGGTCGACCGGCAGGATCGACACGTACCCCGTGCCGGCCAGCCGGCCGTGGTCGAAGAGGGACTGCAGGTTGCGCAGCACCCGGGGCGAGCGGTCGGTCGCGGCCACGGTCCGGTCGACGAAGTCATGACCCGGGAGTACCAGGTCCTCCTTGGGAATCCCGTGGGCGGTATAGGTCAGCAGATCCCCGGCCTCGTCGCCCAGCAAGCCTTGTATGTCGGTCATCAGCTCACCTCTCCGGTCGTTCGGAAGTGCCAGAGGCGAGTCCCGGGTTCCCCCCGACCGCCGGGCCCACGCGAATCCGTACACGCCGTGCGGGTGTCCTTCTCCAGGCGCCGGCCCCGGCCGCACGCAGCAGTGCGGTCCTTCGGCCCCGCCGACGGAGGCCGGCTGTTCGCGAATACGGCGGCGTCGCCCACGCACCGCTGACCACCCGCCCCGTCGTGAGGCCGGAGCCCGGTGCCGCGCGCTGTTCCCGGCGGACGGGCCGCCGCCCCTGGGCCGGGAGGTGAAGCGAGTGCCGCAGTGCGCGTGCGGGATGTCGCCCACGGTGATGGCCAGAGCGGGGCACGTGTGGTCCCGTTCCCTGCGCAGTCCTCGACCGTGCACGCGGTCACGACAGGTATTTCCATGACGGAGTTCTCCTGGTGCTTGTGTTTCTCCAGCTCGTTGACGGCGAGCGGTGAGCGGCTGACGTGGGCATGGGCCCACCAGATCGAGCGTGATCGTCGGCGCTGCCGACGGCCAGTGGTCTTCCGCCGAACGGGACGACACCCGTGGGCTGTCCTGCGGGCGCACAACGTGCGGCATGCGGACCAGGGCCAGGGTGTGGAAACACTGCGGCCGGGCTGGGATCGGGGCGGATGCTCGCCGGGGCGGCTGCTGGATCCTGCCGGCCGCTGCGTGACGATCTGCTGGATCGGCCGCGGTGCGGGGCCTGCCAGGAGCATCGCGGACCCCGCTGCCGGTCCGGGAGCCAGAGCGGTCCTGCCGTGGAACAGTGGAAGAGGGGAGGCAGGGCGGTGTACCGCCCGTGAAGGTGCAGGCCGGGCGAAGGAGGACACGATGAGTCACCCTGTGCTGGCGGGCGTCGACGGGTCCGAAGGCAGTGCGACGGCAGCCGACTGGGCTGCGCGGGAGGCCGCACTGCGCGACGTCCCCCTGCGCCTGTTCCATGCCTTTCCGTCCATTCCGGGCACCGTCGTGCCCCGCCCGGCCCTGGACCGGCTGCGTCACATGGGTGCGCGCATGCTCGAGCGAATGGTCACCGACCTGGTCGACCGTTACCCGGATGTCGAGGTGCGGGGCGAGCAGGCCGACGACGCCCCGGCCCCGGCTCTCCTCGCTGCGGCCCGCGCTGCCGGGCTTCTTGTCGTCGGCACACGGGGGACGGGCGGTTTCGACGGTCTCACGGTCGGCTCGGTGGCCCTGCGGATGGCGGCAGCAGCCCCGTGCCCTGTCGTGTTGGTTCCCCAGCGGCCCAGTGCCTTCGGGGAGGGGACGCGCGCGAAAGGCGACACTGCCCAGGTGGTGGTGGGGTTCGACGCGCATCGCCCGGTCGGGGAGGCGGCGGACTTCGCGTTCTCTGCCGCCGAGGCGCGTGGAGCGCGTCTGCGGGTGGTCCAGGCATGGGCGTTTCCTGCCGAGGCGGTCTCTCCGCGGACTCTGGTGGTGACCGAGGAGGACCGCGCCACGTGGGAGGACCAGGAGGTTCTGCGGCTCTCGGACGCGCTGCGCGTCTGGCAGGAGAAGTACCCCCGCGTGACGGTCCGCACCGATGTCATGTTGCTCCAGCCCGCGGAAGCACTCTTGAACGCGTCCCGGGAAGCGGCCCTGCTCGTCGTGGGCCGCCGCACCGATCCGCAGGCGGCCGAAGGCCGACTGGGCCCGGTCACGCACGCCGTACTGCACCACGCCCGCTGCCCGGTGGCGGTCGTACCGCACGCCGGATGACGGCCGTCCAGAGGTCTGTCGGGGAAACGGCGGAACGGCGGATCGCGGACCGGGAGCGGTCCGGTGGGCGGCGGGCCGGTCAGCCGAAGAACACCTCGAACTCGTCGTACAGCGACGGGTCGACGAGCTTGGTCTTCGCCGTGGCGTCGGCGAGGGGGACGCGGACGATCCGGGTGCTCTGCAGGGCGACCATGACGCCGAAGTCACCGTCCTTGACCGCGTCGATGGCGTGCAGCCCGAAGCGCGTGGCCAGCCAGCGGTCGAAGGCGCTCGGGGTGCCGCCGCGCTGGATGTGCCCCAGCACCGTGGTGCGGGCATCCTTGCCCGTGCGCCCCGAGATCTCCCGAGCCAGCCACTCGCCGATGCCGGACAGCCGCACATGGCCGAACTCGTCCAGCGACTGATCCTTGAGGACCATCTGCCCCTCCTTCGGGGCGGCCCCCTCGGCCACCACGACGATCGGCGCATAGTTGATCTTGAATCGGCTCTTCACCTGCTCACAGACCTGATCGATGTCAAAGGGCCGCTCCGGGATGAGGATCACGTTGCCGCCGCCCGCGACGCCGGCGTGCAGTGCGATCCACCCGGAGTGCCGCCCCATGACCTCCACCACCAGGGCGCGCATGTGCGACTCGGCGGTGGTGTGGAGGCGGTCGATGGCCTCGGTCGCGATGCCGACTGCGGTGTCGAAGCCGAAGGTGTAGTCGGTGCAGGAGACGTCGTTGTCGATGGTCTTGGGCACGCCGACCATGGGGATTCCCTGACGGCTCAGTTCGGTGGCCACGCCGAGCGTGTCCTCGCCGCCGATCACGACGAGCGCGTCCACGTCGTGCGCGGCAAGGGTGTCCTGTACGCGTCGCAGCCCTTCGTCGTGTGTGAACGGATTGGTGCGGGAGGAGCCGAGGATGGTTCCGCCACGGGGGAGGATCCCCCGCACGCTGGAGATGTCCAGCGGTATGACATCGTTCTGGAGCAAACCGAGCCAGCCGTCCCGCACGCCGACGAAGTCGAAGGCGTATTCGTCGACGCCTTTGCGGACAACACTGCGGATCACGGCGTTGAGGCCGGGGCAGTCACCGCCGCCGGTCAGTACTCCGACCCTCATGGGTTTTCTCCCATCCGCTGGACGGCCCGCGCAGTAGCGGCCTTCTCGGCGATCAGGACCGCTGCCGGCAACGTCGGGACCATGGATCGCCTGCTTCCAGCCTCCCCCCGTTCGGTCCGCAGTGGCCACTCGACGGACGCCGGGTCCGAACGGCTCGCTCGTGAGGAGTTCTGTCCGGCTTCCGGGCGGCCTGGAGCCCGCTGAACAGGTGCGGGCCGCGCCGGAGGGACCCTGGGGCTGAGGATCCTGGTCCTCCTGGTGGATCGGTCTGTCCGGTCGACTCTGCGCGGTGATCAGAGGTGGAATTGGCCCGTCTTCGCAGACAAGGAAGGAGACAGCCATGGAGCAGCAGCCGGGGGCGGTCCACGATGAGCGGGAGGTCCTGGCGCGGACGGTCGCCGTCGTGATGCGCACCGCTGTGGTCACGGTCACTGTCGACGAAACCGTGCTCGTGGCCTGGGAGTTGCTGGAGCGGTCCGGCTCCCGTCATCTTCCGGTCGTACGTCCGGACGGCCGCTGTGCGGGCCTGCTGAACAGGGCCGACGTGGCGGTCGCCTGTGCGGCACCGGCCGCCTCGCTGTCAGGCCTGCGTGTGGGCGACCTCCTGCGCGGCCACAGGCCGCCGGCGCTCGTACACGTGGAGCAGACCGTACGCCACGCGGCCGATCTCATGAGCTGTACCGAAGTCGACGCGCTCCCGGTGCTGGAGGAAGACGGCCGTCTGGCCGGGGTCCTGACGGCATTCGACGTCGTCGCGGCCCTCTCCGGTCGTCCGGTGCGGAAGGAACCCGCCGAAACGCGTCCGCAGGCCCCGCCCACGGTGCTGCCCGGGCTCCCGCCTCGGCGGGGAAACCGTGGAACGGCGGTGCCCTGACCGACCACCACTTCGGCGTTCACCGAGGTGACATCCGGACGTCGATCTTCATGAGCGCCGGGCACTGCCCGGCGGAGGTTTCCGGGCCCCACCACCCGCCTGGAACGCGGCTGAACCCGTCCTCGTCACGGAAGGGGGCCACCGCCGTGGCCTACCGGCTGCGGTGTCAGGTGTCAGGTGTCAGGTGTCAGGTCGGGAGCGGGCCGGAGGTGACTCGTGACGTCGACGACACCGTCGACGCTCTCGGACAGACGTACCGCGACGGGGATCAGGCTCTCCTGCGGCACCGTGCCGCTGAGCGTCACCCGGCCGTCGCTGACCTGGACGGTTACCGCGCCGGGAGACAGGCCGAGGGCGCGGGTGAGAACATCCGTCGTGATCTCCTCGTAGATCGTGACGTCTCGCCTCAAGAAGACACGCAGCAGGTCGCCACGGCTGACGATGCCCACCATTCGGTCGGCGTCGTCGACGACGGGCAGCCGTTTGACGTGGTGGCGGGCCATGACACGGGCTGCCTCCACGACCGACCACTGTGGTCGGGCCGTGACCGCCGGGCTGGTCATCAACCCCTCCGCGGTCAGTGCGTGGGCCTTGGCACGTTCCGCAGGCAGCAGGTGCGCGGCGGTCAGATGTCCGCCCGGATCGGCTTGGCTCTCCTGTTTGCGCAGCAGATCCGCCTCCGACACCACCCCGACCGGGTGGCCCTGCTCGTCGATGACGGGTACCGCGGTGATGTCGTGCTTTGCGAGGCGCTCGGCGACATCCTTGAAGCCCGTGTCCTGCCGCACACTCACCACGGCCGAGGTCATGAGGTCTCCGACCAATCGATGCAGCATGTCCCGCTCCCTTCTCGGATGCTCGCGGCACAGACCCCCTCTCCACTGTCCGCCTCTCGGAGAGCGTCCGCACCGCCGAGAGGCCCCGGCCCCGGCTCGTGGCCCGGCCTCCGCAGGGCCGCCGACTCGGTCGACGGTCACTGGTACGGGGAACGCCTCCCTGAGGCTGACACCTGGCGCTCGGCGTTGCCCCGGTGGTCGCAGCGCCGAATCCCTGCAACTGACGGTCTCCAGGGCCTGGCGGTGCCGGCGCCGTGCACGAGGGGCCGCACGCCGTGGCGGAGGCACTGCCGCAGCCGTCCGGGGCTGTCCGCGATCGCGGCTGCCTCAGCTGCCGTGACTCTGGATCGGCGCTCGACTGTGCGCGCAATGCCGGTGGCCGGGAGGTCTACTGGAAGTGGCGGACGCGGATTCGGGGTGTCGGCGCATGCGGCGGCCGGGAGGTGGAGGAGCAGGAAATCGGGATGGTGTGAACGAGCCACCGTGACGAGGAGCGATCGTGGAGCTGACCTTTCTCGATCCTGTGTACGCACGACCGGGACCCTGCGTCTGCGCTTGCCCGGACACCTCCCGTGACATCGCCGGCGGAGTGGGTCTCGCCCCGTGCCGGGAGGAGCTGGTGAGGCATGTCTGAGGGGCCGGTGGTGGTGGGGACGGACGGCTCGGCCGCAGCGGCACGCGCCGTGCGTTGGGCGGCGCAGGAAGCCGCTTTCCGGCATCAGCCCCTGCACATCGTGTGCGCCGTCGACCTCGACCTGGCGGAACGCCTTTCCGCGGAGACCACCCGGCGGGTCCGTGAAGCGGCACGGTCCCTGCTGGGCGAGGCTGCGGCCGCGGCTTCGGGCAGGGCGCCCGGACTGGCGGTCTCCACAGAGATCGGCCGGGAGCCCGCGGCCGACAGCCTGCTGCGGGCGGCCGCGTCGGAGGCTCCGCAAGCCCCGGGCGGCACGGCTGCCGAGGCGACGATCGTCGTGGGTTCGCGGGGGCTGGGCGGTTTCTCCGCTCTGTTGCTCGGCTCGGTCGGGTTGACCGTGGCCGGACAGGCCAGGTGCCCTGTGGTCGTCGTGCGGGGTACGGAGCGGCCCTCGAGCGGGGTGGTCGTGGCGGGCGTGCGGGACGAAGAGGACCTTGAGGCGGTGCGCTTCGCCGGGGAGGCTGCCAGGCGGCGCAAGGCGTCGCTGCGTCTGCTGAGCACGTGGACCTACCTCCAGTACGTCGGGAGCATGGCACCCATGGCCGACGTGGTGCGGGTGGCCGTGGAGGCGGAGGCCGCGGCGAGTACCCGCATGCTCGGCGCCGTCCGGGAGGAGTTCCCGGACCTCAAGGTGACCGAAGAGGTTGCGCGGGTCCCCTCGCCGGCCGGCGAACTGGTGGCTGAGTCCCTGCGCGCGGATCTCGTGGTGGTGGGCGCGCGCAGGCGCGCGCACCACACAGGCCGAGCACTGGGCCGGGTCACGCACGCCCTGCTGCAGCACGCGCACTGCCCGGTGGCCGTCGTCCCACGCGGGTGACTCCACGGCTTGCCGACGGCCGGGAACTGCCCGGTCGGTGTGCCGCACCCGGAGTGAGGCCGATCGGCGGCCCCTCGGACAGCGAATGGTGGCAGGGCACGGCGGAGTGACGCTGGGATGGTGGCTCGACGTGCACCAGTGGTCGTACACCCGCCCGGGCCGGATGGTGGGAGGCGGGTGACGATTTCGGCGATCGGTCTGCCCACTCCCGGGATCTCCTTCAGACCCGCGACGTCGAGGTGGGAGACATCGGCGGGATGGCCGCCGATCGCGCGGGCTGCCTTTTCGTGGGCGCGCGCCTTGAACGCCTCGCCTCCGGTGATGGCGATGAGATCCGCGTACTCCTGAAGGAGCGCCTCGACCTCCTCGTTGTTCCGGACCACGTCTCACAGTCTTGGAACCGGCCTGTCCGGCATGCCAGTTGAGGCAAGTGCCCGGAGGCGGGCGGCAGTGCGACCGGACGCCCCGTCGTTCCGACCCGAGGTGCTCTCCATGTTTCCGGGCCCGGTCGGCGCGCGATGCCGTGGGCCCGAGGGTGTACTGGAAGTGGGCAGGATCCGCGCGGCGAGATCTTCCGGGGCGGGCGTGTGATCGACGACGACATGGTGCGCACACCGCGCATCACTCCCGACGAGCACGGCGATGGGGATCGGGATCCGTGTGCTTGCCTCGTCCGACGGTACGAGGCGGACGACGGCGAGACGAAGTGGTGGCCGGAGCGGGGCGGCTGCCTTTCGGACGACGGGATGACGGCTTGAGCTGGGGAGAGCGCTGTGAGGGCGACGTTCGTTCTGGGACGGATCGCAGGAGTCCGGGTCGGCGTGCACTGGAGCGTGCTGCTCGTCTTCGGCATCATCGCGTTCGGCCTGTCGCAGGGCCGCCTCCCGGAGACGTATCCGGGGCGTGCCTGGGCGGTGTACTGGGCGGCCGGCCTCTGTACCGCCGTGGTCTTCTTCGCCTCCCTGCTCGCACATGAGCTGGCGCACGCCGTCGTGGCCCGGCGCAACGGCGTCGAGGTGGACGACATCGTGCTGTGGCTGCTCGGCGGAGCGGCCCGGCTCAAGGCCGAGGCGTCCAGCCCCGGCGCGGAGCTGAGGATCGCCGGCGTCGGCCCCCTCGTCAGCCTCCTGCTGGGCGGGCTCTTCGCACTCGGTGCCTGGCTGCTCGACCTGGCGTCCGCGTCCGGGATCGTGGTGGAGATGGTGGCGTGGCTGGCAGGCATCAACGTGCTGCTGGCGATCTTCAACTCGGTGCCCGCCGCCCCGCTCGACGGAGGCAGGCTGCTGCGCGCGTTCCTGTGGTGGCGCACGGGGGACCGGCTTCGGGCGACAGCCGGGGCGACCGCGGCGGGGCGGTTCTTCGGGTGGCTTCTCGTGGCGCTCGGTGTGATCACGTTCCTGACGAGCCGCGCGTTCGGCGGCCTCTGGCTGGCACTGATCGGCTGGTTCCTCATCGCGGCCGCCACCACCGAGGGACAGCAGGCCCAGCTGCGCGGGGTGCTGGCCGGCGTGCCGGTGCGTGACGCGATGACGTCCGGACCTCTCACGGTTCCCGCGGACACCACGGTCGCGGGATTCCTCACGGATCCGCGCTTCCGCTACCGGCATTCGGCGTTCCCGGTGACCGCCGCCGGGGTCCCGGTCGGTCTGGTGACCCTCGACAGTGCCAGACAGGTGCCGCGGACCGAGGCACACGCCGTGGCGGTGCGGCAGGTGATGGTGCCGCTGACTCAGGTCACCGTGGTGGGGCCGGACAGCCCGCTGGCGGATCTGCTGCCGCGCATGCAGCCGGGCGCCGAGCACCGGGTCCTGGTCGTGGATGACGGCAGGCTCGTCGGAATCGTCTCGCTCTCGGACGTCAGCCGAACGGTGAACTGGCTGATGCGTACCGCTCCCGGGCGGCGCGATGGTCTGTGACCGCGAGCCGGCACCTGGGCGGGCCGTGTCACCAGGCGCCGTATCGCTCATGTGGCGCACTGCGACGATTCGCGGCTGCTCGTCGACCGGGGCGTGGCAAGCCGGAAGCCGCCCGTCCCGAACGAGACCGGCAAGACGGTCACGTCCGCGGGCTACGCGGATCTACAGGACGGGCTGCGTCGTGCACTGGCGCGCAGCGAGGAGGCGTTCGCGCGGCGTCTGGGCCTCGCGGCCGCAGCCGACCAGGGTGATGGGCTTCTCCAGCCGCCGACGTAGGCGGAGGCTCCCGGCGGGGACCTTGCCGAGGTCGTCGCTTCGGCCCGTGTACGAGGGCCGACGACCGGCGCTCGTACACGGGCCGTCGTGGTCCGCGGCCACCCGGTACAGGTATTACTGGAGGTGCGTGTGCGGGATGGTGATGACAGGGCAGTGGGCGTGGTGGAGTACGCCCTGGCTGACGGAGCCGAGCAGCATGCCGGTGAAGCCGCCGTGCCCGCGTGTGCCCACGACCAGCCCGAGCGCGTGTTCGGACGCCTTGGCGAGAACCTGTACCGGGTGGCCCTGCACGACCTCGTGACGCAGGTCCACCTCCGGGTGGGCGGCGGTACGCCCGGCCACCGTCTCCGACAGCAGCCGACGGCATTCCTGGATGGCCGCGTCCTCGTCCAGGACTCCGAGCAGCGGGGCGTGCCATACGTACAGGGCCCGCACGACCGCGCCGCATAGGGCGGCCTCCTCGAACGCGAAGTCGACGGCGGCGGCGGAGCGAGGGCTGCCGTCGACCCCGACCACGAAGTACGGCGGCTGCTGGGTGATGTGCGCCGACTCGGGGACGACCACCACGGGGCAGGGCGCGTGGGCGATGAGCGGCAGGGCGACGGCGGCAGCGGTGAACAGCTCCTGGAGGGCGCTCAGATGCCAGGAACCGAGCACGACCTCCGTGGCGTGTTGCGCCTGCTCGCGCAGAACCCACGCCGGATGCCCCTCCGCCAGCAGCCCGGCGACCTGCACCTGCGGATGCCGGGACTTGACGAACGTCACCGCCTCCGACAGCACGCGGTCCCCTGTCACGTGCAGCGCTTCGTTCCACTCCTCCCAGGACGGTCGTCCGCCCGTCGGCCGGTACCCAGGGGTCGGTACGTTCTGCGCCAGGACCAGCAGCAGGGGCAGACGGCGGCGGTCCGCCTCGTCGGCGGCCCAGGCGAGCGCCGTGCGTCTGCCGGGATCGGGGTCGATGCCGGCCACGATCGGTTTGGGTTCTTGCGCATGTGTCATCGCACGACTCCCGGTGTCTTCTCCGGCTGGTACGTTCCCGGTGCCGGCCGGGAACCGGTGTCGGCACCTGCGGTCGGCTTTGTCGTCTCCGGCGCCCCCGCGCGTCTACAGGCCCTGGGAAAGCAGGAGTTCGTGGGCGAGTCGTGCGCCGCGTGCCGCTTCCTCGGGCGCAGTGTCCTCCGACGGGATGCTCTCCAGTCCCTGGGCGAGTGCCCGGACGGCCTCGGCCAGGGTCGCGACCTGTGCTTCCAGCCGGCTCAGCCGGGCTTCCGGCCCGAGGGCGGCATCGGGTGAGTGGTTCTGCGTCATGTCCTGCTCCCTTTCGAGGCGGTGCCGGACCGGGCCGTCACTCGGCGGGTCGATCAGGCCGTAGTGGATCGGCTGCCATGTCCGGGCGGGCCGTGCGCCTGTTCTTCGACCAGACCTCCTCGCGCGGGTGCAGGCGTCGGGTTTGCTGTGGGTGGAAGCGGAGTGGCCGACCGTGGAGGCAGCGCCGTCCGGACCTGCCGAGCGCTTGCGGTTTCCTCGGAGACAGTGCCGTGGACGTCACGGATGAGTCGCCGCTGTGCTTCGGTGGGGTCGCACAGGGTTGTTTCTCCGGTGTCGGGGGTGGTTCGGCTGCCGCAGACGGTCAGGTTGCCGAAGAGGTACTGGTCCGGGCCGCCGAGGGCAGCCACGAGCGGGCCGGCGACGCGGTTCGGCCCCGCCCTGGCAAGACAACGGTCGCTCGGCGGGGCGCAGGGCAGTCCAGCCTGGTGTCCCCGTCCGTGCCGGGGAGCCGTCAGGGCTCGGAGATCTCGACGTGCTGCGGCTTGGTGGCCTGCGCCTTGGGGAGAGTGACGGTCAGTACGCCGTCGCTGAGTGCCGCGCTCACCTCGTCGGCCTTGACATTTGCGGGCAGAAGGGCGTGGTATTCGAAGTGCCCGGTGCGCCGGGTGCTACGGCGCAGTACGCCTTCGCGTTCCCTCTCCTTGAAGTCGCCCGTGATGCGCAGTTCCCGCTCACTGATCGCGATGTCGATGTCGTCTCGCTTGACACCGGGAAGCTCGGCCTCGACGACGTAGGCGTCATCGGTGTCACGCATGTCCGCCGCGGGCGACAAGGCGAGTGCTGCCGGCGCGATGGCGGCCGATCCCAGCAGCCGGTTCATCCTCTCGAACAGTTCGTCGAACTCCGCCGTGACCGGTTCATTCCATCCGAGCCCGGGGAACGGCCTCTCCAGCAGGCTGCCGGGCAGGTGTCGAACGGGCAGTGTCATCGCGGTTCACCTCCGCGAAAGCGTGGCATTCGGGTCACTTTCCATGGTGCACGGCCCCGGCCTACGGGGCGACTCAGCCGTGTCTTCGTCGACGCGCTCAGTCGACGGTGACCGAGGGCGCAGCCGGGGTCGTCGTGTCAGCGCACGGCAGTGGCAGCGGTCGGCACAGTCAGAGGTGCTTTTCTTGGCCTCGGACTCCTCGCCGTGGGCCGATTTGCGTGAGCGGAAGGACGTCCTCGTCGAGAATGTGGGCAGGGTGGCGAGGTCGCGGTGGACCTGGTCGAGGGCGGCTCGGCCCGGGTGCGGTCGGCGGTCCGTGACCGGGCCCGTGCCGAACATCGTGCGCCGCTCGACAGCGGGGCGACCCGCGCAGGGCGACCGACGCCCTGATGCACCTCTGCTCCTCAGTTGCGTCCAGGCGGGCTTCGCAAGGCGCGATCGAGTATCGAGGTCGGAGGCTCAACAGCCGACCGGGAGTTCGGCCGGCAGGCCGTACGCCTCCGGCCCGACATGTGTCCCGATGTAACCCGACGTGCTCAGGAGGACCACGCCGCGAGGAGTTCCGCCGGGCCGTACGAGGCGTCGAGCCCAGCACGTGCGTCGGGCGCGGCCCACCCTGTCCAGATGTCAGGAATCCTGAGAAAGATTTACGCCCGGCGAGCGGGCCGGGTCAAGGCCGTCGCGACAACTTCTCCCTGTCCGTGGCGCCGGGCGGACGGCACCCGAAGAGTGCGTCCGATACGCCTCGGCAACACCCTTGTCATCCGGCATCGCCGCGTGCATCATCGTGGCAATCATCAGGGTTCCTGATATCGGGCAGCCGCCCGGCCCTACCGGGACGCGAAGGAACCCGCCACCGCTTTCTGCTGCCGGCTCTGGCTTCCCCCAGCGGCTTCAGCCGCCCACTCCGGCTTCCCCAGCAGCCCCACCACCCTCAGTTCCGCTCCCTCGACGTGCCCGGAGGCATTCATGAGCGCACCCATGAGCACACCCGCGAACGGCAATTTGTCCCGAAGATCCCTTCTCCGGGGGACGGCCGGAGCCGCCGGGCTGTTCACCGCAGGCGGTCTGCTGACCGCGTGCGGCGGCATCAAGGAGTCCTCGGCGCAGACCGACGATGTGCTCCGGATCGGCTACGTCTCGCCCAGCACAGGCCCGGCCGCGGGCTTCGGCGAGCCGAACGCGTTCCTGATGAAGAAGCTGCGCGCCACCTTCGAGGACGGGCTGAAGATCGGCGGCAAGAAGTACTCGGTCGAGATCATCGATCGTGACAGTCAGTCGAACCCGCAGACCGCCGGGCAGGTCGCGACCGATCTGATCAACAGCGAGAAGATCGATCTGATGCTCGTCACCTCCACGCCGGAGACGGTCAACCCCGTCGCCGACGCGTGCGAGGCGGCCAAGGTCCCGTGTCTGTCGACCGCCGTGCCGTGGGAGGCCTGGTACTTCGGCCGCGGAGCCACCCCCGAGAAGCCGTTCACGTACACGTACCACTTCTTCCTGGGCGTCGCGGAGCTCCATGCCGCGTACACCTCCCTGTGGACGCTGGGCGGGGTCGAGACCAACAAGCGGGTCGGCGTCCTGTGGCCCAACGACCCCGACGGCAAGGCGATCCGGCAGGGGCTCGGGCCGCAGTTGAAGAAGAGCGGGTTCAGGATCGTCGACCCGGGGGCGTACGAGGACGGGACGAACGACTACTCGGCGCAGATCGCGGCGTTCAAGAAGGCGGACGCGGAGATCTTCAACACCTTCCCGCTGCCGCCCGACTTCGCGACGTTCTGGAAGCAGGCCCGGCAGCAGGGCTACCGGCCGCGCATCGCGAGCATCGCCAAGACCGGTCTGCTCCCCTCCCAGATCGAGGCGCTCGGCGCGCTCGGACACGGCCTCACGGCCGGCTTCTGGTGGTCGCCCAAGTTCCCGTACGTCTCCACCCTCACCCACCAGACCGCCCAGCAACTGGCCGACGAGTACGAGAAGTCGACGGGCAGGCAGTGGACCCAGATCATCGGGTCGAACATGGCTCTCTTCGAGGTCGCGGTCCACGCGCTGAGGGCGACCTCCGACCCCAAGGACCGCGGGGAACTGGCGGCCGCCCTCGGCAAGGCCCGGCTCGTCACCGTCGCCGGGCCGCTGGACTTCAGGTCCGGGCCGGTGAGGAACGTGTCCACGGAGCCGCTGGTCATGGGGCAGTGGCGCGAGGCCAGGTCGGGCAGCAAGTTCGCTGTCGAACCGGTCATCGTCGACAACGGCGCCTTCGGCGACATCCCTCTCGGAGGCGAACTTGAGCCCCTCCGCTGAGCCGGTGACCGTGCGGACGGGGGAGGCCACAGGGTTGGCCACCCCGGCCTCGCCGGTGCTCGCGGCGAACGGCATTCACCAGCGCTTCGGCAGCCTGGTCGTCCTCGAAGGCATCGACATCGCCCTCGCCCCCGGCGAGGCCCTGGGCATCGTCGGCCCGAACGGCGCCGGAAAGACGACCCTGCTCGACATCCTCTCCGGTGCCCAGGCCCCCTCCGACGGCAGCGTCACCTTCCAGGGGCAGGACGTGACCCGTTGGAAGGTCGACCGCCGCTGCCGCAGCGGCATCGGGCGCTCCCATCAGGTGCCGCGCCCCTTCACCGGCATGACGGCCTACGAGAACGTGCTGGTCGCGTCGGTGCAGGGCGGTTCGCACCGGCGCCGGGCCGCGCAGCAGCACGCGCTCGGTGTACTCGAGCGCTGCGGCATGCTCGGCCAGGCCAACCGGCCCGCGGCCGCGCTCACCCTGCTGGAGCGCAAGCGGCTGGAGATGGCGCGGGCGCTGGCGACCGATCCGCAGGTGCTGCTGCTGGACGAGATCGCCGGCGGCCTCACCGACGCCGAGACGGACGAACTGATCGCCACCATCCAGCAGTTGCGCGCCGACGGCATCGCCATCGTCTGGATCGAGCACGTCATCCACGCGCTTCTGCGGGTGATCGACCGGCTGGTCTGTCTCGCGCAGGGCCGGATCCTGGCCGCGGGCGAACCGGACGCCGTCATGTCCGATCCCCGGGTCGTCGAGGCCTACCTCGGGAGCGCGGCATGAGTCTGCTGTCGGTCGAGAATCTCGAAGTACGGCACGGTCTGCTGCGCGCCGTCCGCGACGTCTCCTTCGCCGTGGACGAAGGCGAGGTGGTGGCGGTGGTCGGGGCCAACGGTGCCGGAAAGTCCACCCTTCTGCGGGCCGTCGCCGGAGCACACCGACCGGCCGAGGGCCGTATCGGCCTGGACGGTGTGGAGGTGACGGCCCGGCCGGCCCACGACCGTGTCGCGGCCGGGATCGCGCTGGTCCCGGAGGGGCGGCGGCTCTTCGCCGACCTCACCGTGGAGGAGAACCTGCTGGTCGCGTCCCGGGTACGGCGCCCCGGACCGTGGGACCTGGCAGCGGTCGTGGCCGCCTTCCCCCTGCTCGACGGGCTGCTGAAGCGCCGCGCCGGCAACCTCTCGGGCGGCGAGCAGCAGGCCGTGGCCATCGGCAGGGCGCTGATGACCAACCCCCGGCTGCTGCTGCTCGACGAGGTCTCACTGGGCCTCGCGCCCATCGTGGTCGACACCCTCTACGACTCGCTCGGCACGATCCTCTCCGGCGGTACGACGGTGCTGCTGGTGGAGCAGGACCTCGGCCGCGCCCTGGGGGTGGCCCGGCGCGTGCTGTGCATGCTCGAAGGGCGCGTCGTCCTGGACGAACCCGCCGACGACGTCACCCGCGAACAGGTCGTCGAGGCGTACTTCGGGCTGAGCCGCGCCACGGCCGCAACCGTGCAGGAGGAGCCGGCATGAACTGGATCAACGCCATCGTGCAGGGCGTCATGCTCGGCGGCCTCTACGCGCTCTTCGCCTGCGGCCTCTCCCTGATGTTCGGCGTGATGCGGACCGTCAACCTGAGCCACGGCGACCTCGCGGTCCTCGGAGCGTTCCTCGTCGCGACGCTGGCCGCCGCCGTCGGCATCAGCCCGTTCTTCGCGGTACTGCTGGTCCTGCCCGTGATGGGCCTGGTCGGAGTGGCGTTGCAGCGAAGCATCCTCAGCAGGGCGCTGCGCACCGGCGAGATGTCGTCGATGCTGGCCACGTTCGGTCTCGCCATCGTGCTGCAGAACGTACTGCTGGAGATCTTCAGCGCCGACTCCCGTTCCCTGGACGTCGGTTCGCTGTCCACCTCCGGTCTCCAGCTCGGGTCGTCGGTGAGCATCCCGTACCTCGGTGTGCTGACCGTGGTGGTGGCGGTCGCGCTGCTGGGCGGGCTGCAACTGCTGCTGGCCCGTACGGGCATCGGCCGGGCGATCCGCGCCACCGCCGCCGACGCGGACACCGCCGAGCTGGTCGGGATCGACAGCCGCCGGGTGTATGCCTGGGCCGCCGCCATCGCCGTCGCCACCGCCGGTCTGGCGGGAGCGTTCTTCGCCATGCGGTCGTCGTTCAGCCCGTCCATGGGGCCGACCCAGCTGCTGTTCGCCTTCGAGGTCGTCGTGATCGGAGGGCTCGGTTCGCTGTGGGGGACGCTCGCCGGGGGCATGGTCCTCGGCGTCGCCCAGACGGTCGGCGCGCAAATGGATCCGCGCTTCTCCATCGTGGCCGGACACGCGGTGTTCCTCGCGGTCCTGGCCTTCCGTCCGCAGGGACTGCTCGGCATGAGAAGGAGCCGCACATGACCACCGCCTCACCGGTGACCCCCGCAGCACCGATGACCTCCGCCACCGCCACCATCCACCGGTGGACCCCCGTCTCCCGTACGGCGTCCGGTGCCCTGGCCGCCCTGCTGCTCGTCCTGGCGTTCGCGCCCTTCGTCTTCACGCCCGAGGTGACCGCGAAGCTGACGACCCTGTACGTCCTCGTCGTCGTCGCGGCCATGTGGAACGCGCTGTCGGGCTACGCCGGTCTGGTCTCCGTCGGCCAGCAGGGCTTCATCGGTCTCGGCGCGTACGGTGTCTTCCTCTTCGTCGACCGGGGCGTCAGCCCCTTCGTCGCGGTCGTCCTGTCGGCCCTGCTCGCGGGTGCCGTCGCCGTACCCACCTCGCTGCTCGCGTTCCGGCTCACCGGTGGGCAGTTCGCCATCGGCATGTGGGCCATCGCGGAGTTCTTCCGGCTGGTCGTGGTGAACACGCCTTCGCTGGGCGGCGGCTCCGGCCGCTCGCTCACCGATCTGTCGGCCACCGATCCGGCGGTGCGGCAGGCCCAGGTGTACTGGCTCGCCCTGGCACTGATGAGTGTGCTGCTGCTGGCTGTGTTCGTGCTGCTGCGCAGCAGACTGGGGGCTTCACTGGAGGCGATCCGCGACGACCCGGTGGGCGCGGCGTCTGTCGGGGTACGGGTCACCTCGGCGAAGCGGCTGGTCTTCGTCCTCGCGGCGGTGGGCTGCGCGGCGGCCGGCGGGCTCACCCTCGCGAACACCCTGCGGGTGCAGCCGGACTCCATCTTCGGGGTCCACTGGTCCGCGTACATGATCTTCATGGTGGTCATCGGCGGCCTCGGCACCTTCGAGGGACCGATCATCGGAGCGATCGTGTTCTTCCTGGTGCAGGACTGGTTCGGGGACAACGGAGGCACCTGGTACCTGATCGGGCTCGGCGCCCTGGCCATCGGGATGACGCTGTGGATGCCCCACGGCCTGTGGGGTACCGTGGCACGCCGACGTGACCTGGAACTGCTACCTGTCGGCTATCGGGTGAGGACACCGGTCGTCCGACCGCTCTGACGGCCTTGCCCGACCTCCCGGACGAACGACCAAGAGGTGCGCACGATGGCGGAGGCAGCCGACCGGGATCCGGGTCCGGCTCCGGGTGCGGATCCCGATCCGGACCCGGAGGGCCACAAGGGCCCGCTGACCATTTATCTCGTCAAGCAACTCGAACTGGCCATCCGCTCCTTCATGGACGAGGCCCTAAGGTCGTACGGGCTCACAACCTTCCAGTACACGGCCCTGACCGTGCTTCAGCACCGAGGCGGGCTCTCCTCCGCCCAGTTGGCCCGCCGCTCCTTCGTCAGACCTCAGACGATGCACGAGATCGTGCGCTCGCTGGAGGAGCGTGGGCTGATCGAACGCGCCCATGCCCCGGGGAACCGGCGGACCATGGAGGCCCGGCTGACGCGGGAGGGGGAGGAACTGCTCGCGGCGTGCGCGCCGGCGGTGCAGGAGCTGGAGGACCGGTTGCTGCTCGACATACCGGAGAGACGGCGGTCCGCGTTCCGTCAGAGTCTGGAGGACGGGCTCGCCTCCTTGACCGGGCGGCACCACGGCTGACGACCAGGATCGGCGGGCCGCCGCCCGGCCCGCCCCGCTTCCGCACATCAGCAGTCCCAGAACTCCGGCGACCGGTCGAGGATCTGCGAGCGCGGGACGTGAAGCCGGTGTGGGTCGCGCCGCAGACGGGAGTCCGGTGGAAGACGGCCACCCGGTGGCGGCTCTGGAGGGCAAGGGCGACCCCGAAGCCGCCACGCCGCCTCACTTCGCGGCCTTGGGCGTTCCTCCAGTGCCGCGTGGTCAAGGGGGTTGGATGGTGTCAAGGCTGCGGCGTGGGCGGCATTCTTGATCTTTCGGATCCAGCCGTGCCGGGTTGCGGCGGCGTGTTGCCGGCGTAGGTGGTTGGTGCGTCCGATGCCGATTGCCGAGGACGTGGGCTGTCTCGTTGCGGTGCCAGTGGCACCCCGCCCGCATGCCCGCATGCCCGCATGCCCGCATGCCCGCATGCCCGCATGCCCGCATGCCCGCATGCCCGCATGCCCGCATGCCGCCAAATCGTACAAAATCGCCCAAACCATTTGACATTGCACCTCTTGGCTACGCGGCATTGGGTATTGTTCCGCCCGGGTTCGACCGGGCGGGGGGTCCGGTCGGGAGGGGGAGTCGTGGCCACACGCGGTGAGCGTTCGCGGATCGTTCCGACGGAGGGCGGGCATCGCGTCACGCCCGCCGAGCTGTTCTTCGACCTGGTCTTCGTGTACGCCATCACACAGGTCACCGCGCTCATGGCGGCCGACCCGACCGCGCTGCGGCTGCTCGGCGCGGGCGTCGTGCTCGCGCTGTTGTGGTGGTGCTGGTGCTGTTTCGCCTGGCTGGGGAATGTGGTGCGGGCCGACTCCGGGGCGGTGTTCGGGGTGCTCGTCGCGGTGATGGCCGTGGTCATGGTCGTTTCGATGATCGTGCCCGAGGTGTATGCGGACGCGGCCGGCGGGCTGCCGGTGCCGCTCGTCTTCGTCCTGTGTTACGGGGCTGTGCGGGTGCTGCATCTCGTCACGTACTGGATGTCCGACCCGGATGACCTGGCGCTCCGGGCCACCTTGCGGCGGACCGCGCTGTTCTCCGTGGCGCCGCCGTTCGCCCTGCTCCTGGTCGGCAGCGCCTTCAGCGGCCTCGCACAGGTGCTGCTCTGGCTCGGCGCCGTGGCGATCGACTACCTCGGGATCTACCTCGTCGGTGGCTCCGGCTGGCGCGTGGCCTCACCGGGGCATTTCTCCGAACGGCACGGGCTGATCGTCATCATCGCCCTCGGCGAGTCGATCGTCTCCATCGGAGTGGGCGCGTCCGGTTTCGCCCCGACCTGGCCCGTATTGGGAGCCGCCGCGGTGGGGCTGCTCGTGGTGGCGGGGCTGTGGCGGGTGTACTTCGGGCGGGTGAGCGCTGCGGCTGAGCATCGGCTCGCGGGATTGGGCGGCGATGACCGGACCCGCTTTGCGCGTGACGTCTACACCTTCCTGCATCTGCCGCTCGTCGGTGGGGTCGTGCTTACCGCGTTGGGGATGAAGAAGGTTCTCCAGCAGGTCGCCGACACCGGGCACTACGAACTGTCCGAGCCGTTGCACGGGATTGTGGCCTGGGCGCTTCCCGGTGGTGCGGGGGTGTTCTTGGCCGCCGCCGCGGCGATCTCGCTGCGTACTGCCGGGCAACGTTCCGTGCCGCTGATCGTCGGGGGCGCGCTCTGCCTCTGCGCGGGGGCGGTGGTCGTGGTGGTACCGGCGCTGGTTGCGCTTGTGGCGTTGGCGGGGGTGGTGGCGGGGGTGCTGGTTCTGGAGGGGCGGCGGGCCGTGAGTACGAAGCCCGCCCCGCCCCAGGTGAGTTGACCTCTGAGGGCCGTCAGGCGGCGGCACCTGCCGGTTTGCGGGCCGGCAGGAAGGCACGGCGCCGCGCCTCGTCCTCGTTGGGCTCGCGTACGACGCGGGCGTGCATGACCAGCCCTGCCTTGACGAGGAGTTCGGCGACGGTGTCCGGCTGCCGCAGTGCAGTCGAGCGAGATCTCGCGGTCGACGAAAACTCCTGAAGCGGGTTCGCAGGTTCGAATCCTGCCGGGGCAACAGGCCACATGCCCCGGCCGATCATGGTCCGGGGCATGTGGCATCCAGGTGTGACATCAACGGCGGCGGTCACTGACGACCGGGGCGCCTCCTCAGCAGACGGTCGATGCGGTTCATGACGTGCCCGATCCTGACGCGGTCAGTGGCACTTGCGACCGTGGCACGTGGGGCTGGCTTTCGGGGTGCGCTGGGGGGTGGTCGTTGTCTTCTTACCGGTGCTGTCGCCCTGCTTACCGGGGGTCGCGGAAGGAGAGGGAGCGCCGGATTCGTCGGCGCCGCGGCCGAGGGAGGCGGGCGCGGGGAAGGGAGCGTCGGGCAGGCCGGCAAGGGCGTCGCGCATGTACTGGGTCCAGATCTCGGTGGGGATGTCGCCACCGAACACCTTCTGCAGGCCGCCGACACCTATCAGGGATTGCAGCTGCGGGTTTTTCGGGTCCTCTTTGAAGAGGACGACGGAGGTGGCGAGTTGCGGGGTGTAGCCGATGAACCAGGCTGACCGGAAGTCATCGGTGGTTCCCGTCTTGCCTGCGGCGGTCCTGCCGAGTGCCTGCGCCTTCGTGCCGGTGCCCTGGGCGACGACGCCCCGGAGCACGTCGGTCACGTTGTGGGCGACCGCCGACGACAGGGCCCGCACGGGGGCGGGGGCGGTGAAGCCGGCCAGTACCGAGCCGTCGTGGGTCACCTTGGTCACCGAACAAGGGGTCCTCTGCATCCCGCCGGCGGCGAAGGTCGCGTAGACACCGGCCATCCGGATGGCGCTCGGCGTCGAGGTGCCGATGTAGAAGCCGGCACTGGGAGCGGCGAGGCTGCCGGAGCGCAGGCCGAGGGTTTGTGCTGTCTTCGCCACGTTCCCGTAGCCGACGTACTCCCCCAGTTGCACGTACGGCGTGTTGACCGACTGCTCCATCGCCTTGCGCAGAGTGATGTAACCCCAGCGGTGGTCGGTGTCGTTCTGCTGGTGGAGGAGACCGGTGGGGTCCTTGTCGTCGGTGACGTAGTTGCCCTGCTGATCCTTGATCCTGATGTCGTCGTCACCGTTGAACTTGCTCGCCGGGGTGATCGGCTGCGGGGACTTGCCGGGCTGCAGTACGGCTCCGTGCTGGAGTGCGGCGGCGAGGACGATCGGCTTGAAGGTCGATCCCACCGGGACGCCGGAGGTGTCGGCGTTGTCCGAGTAGTGGCCCTGGTCGAAGCCGGAACCGCCGTAGACGGCCAGGATCCTGCCGGTCGTGGGATCCACTGAGGCGGCTCCGACCTGGACGTCCCGGTCGACCGACCGGCGGGTGGGCTCGAGGCGTTCCTTGCGTACCCGTGCGACGGCACGGGTCAGTTCCGCCGTCTTCTTCCTGTCAAAGGTGGTGTGGATCTGGTAACCGCCCTGGCTCAGGCCGCGGTCGGTGATGGCCGGGTTGTGCGCCTCGGCATACGACCTGGCCAGTTGGACCAAGTAACCGACCTGGCCCGTGAACCCCGAACCGGGGGTCCACTTCCTGGGCGTCGGGAAGTCGGCGGCCGTGTACCGAGCCCGCTGCCCAGGCGTCAGCTTGCCGGTCGTCACCATCCGGTCCAGTACCCAGGACCAGCGTGCCTGCGCCTGTGCCTTGGCTTCGGGGTCGGAGTCCGCGTACTGGAAGAGGCTCGGCTCGTTGACCGCTGCGGCGAGAAAGGCTCCCTGGCTCACGTTGAGCTTCTCCACCGGGAGGTTGTAGTACATGCGGGCGGCGGCCTGGATGCCGTTGGCCTGTCGGCCGAAGAAACAGGTGTTCAGATATCCCTGGAGGATTTGCTGCTTGGTCATGACGGCGCCGATCTTGGATGAGATCAGCAGTTCCTTGAACTTGCGGGACATCGTCTGCGACTGATCGAGGTAGGTGTTCTTGACGAACTGCTGGGTGATCGTCGATCCGGACTGGACGGAGCCGCCCTCGGCCATGTGGACGACGGCGCGGAGGATGCCCTGCGGGTCGATGCCGGGGTCGGTGTAGAAGGACGAGTTCTCCGCCGCGATGAAGTCCCACTGCACGTCCGTGGGCACCTGCGAGAGGGTGACGTTCTGCCGGTTGACGCTGCCATCGGCCGCCAGGACGGTGCCGTCGGACCAGTAGTAGACGTTGTTCTGCAGCAGCGTCGAAGGATTGGGGTCGGGGATGGTGACCGTGGCGTAGGCATAACCGATGGCCGCTGCTGTGCCGCCGAAGCAGAACAGGAACAGCGCCAGCAGTTGACGCACCGACGGCAGCCAGCGGCGCGGACCCGTCCTGCCCCGGCGTGGGTAGTCGATCCAACGTTTCTTCGGCGGCGCCGCTCTCCGGGCACGGCGTGACCTGCCCGGTCCCGGGGCCTGATGCTGTGAGGCCCGGCGGTGCGTGGTGGCGCGGTCATCCGCGACACGGTCACCCGCGACACGGTCACCCGCGGCACGGTTGCCGGCGATGGAGCGCTGCGGCGGTCGGCGCCGGTGTCCGCTCATGGGCTCGGATCACTGTCCTTTCAGTACCACTGCGCTGTTTCGTGCGGGACGGGCTGCCGGAAGCCGTCGTACGGCAGCGGCTGCGGCTGCGGCTGCGGCTGCGGCTGCGGAGAGCCTGGCTCCTGCGGGGTGAGGTCGCTCCAGGGGCCTCGGCGCCCAGCGGGGCCGCAGGCTGCCGTTCCGCTCCATGCGCCGCCACCGCAGCCGTGAGCCCGACACGGCGGTGGAGACGGACTGGATCACCACCAGGTACATCAGCCGCCGGTGGGCGAACTGCTGCAGCGCCAGGCTCCACGGCGGGCCGGGCCGCTCTCCGTCCAGGCGGAACGCGTACAGACCCGTCATGAGGTGCAGGAGCGGGAAGGTGAGCACAGCCCGGTGATCCGGACCGGGTCGAGGAACAACCGGTCCGCTTTCGTCCGTCCGCTGCACGAGCCGTGCCCCCTGTCCTGGCCGACCGACTCGGTCCTCCAATACAAGAGAGTCAACTCGGCCAAAACTGTTACACCTCGGCCCGGCGACATGGAACGAGTCGGACAAGAGGTGATCAATCGCGCCGGCTCCGTGCCGAGGTCCCGCGTGCGGCAGGATGACCACCGAGCGCGAGGCGGCGTCTGGTGGCCCTGGAGCGCAATCAGGGTGGCCAGTTCGGTTTTGTGGAACTGGAGACCGGGCAGCCGGCACGTTCTGCGGTGCGCACCAGCCACCGGGGGGATCCCTCCCGGGGGGATCCCTCCCGGGGGGGGGATCCCGGCCCCGGGGAGCGTCAGACAGGTGCCGCGCAGAACGGATTCGGCACACATGAGGTCGGGAAACCTCGAGTTCGGGCGAGAACGATGGAGGGGTGTTTTCCCAGGCCATACACCCCACGGTTGGCATTCACGCAGGTCACGGCCTTGATCAGAGGAAACTCCTGAAGCGGGTGTCGCAGGTTCGAACCTGCCGGGGGCACACACAGAGGGGCCGGTTCAGGAGGGGGGACCTGCGGTTCGGGCCGGCAGCCCTGCAAATCGGCCGACCAGCTCTGACGCATGTCCGGCGTACGCTTGAGCCGGGGCATCGGTGGTCAACCTGCGAGGCGATGAAGATGCTCGACTTGTCCTCCAAGCTGTCGGACATTCCGCCGACACGAGGTCAGGCACCCTGGCCCCATCACGAGTACGTCAAGGGTTGGGGCGTGTTCGGGCTGCCCTTCGACTCCGGTCACGTCCTCGCACTGCGTGTCTTTCCGGAGAACTGCTTCAGTCCCTACCGCACGCTGTGGCACCGTGACCCGAGCGGCAATTGGTCGATCCACGTCGACGGGGCACGACTCGACACCGCATGCCCCAGGTACTACGGCGCCGCCTGCGCCCGCACGGGATACGCCCACATCACCCTCACCTGGACAGGCCCGGCGTCCCTACGGGTCATGATGGATTCTCCCTCACTGGACTGGACCCTCACCGCCTCCTCGACCCGGCTCCTCGATGTCCTCAACAGCATCGGCGCAGCGCTACCGCTCGCCACCTGGCGCCCTCGCCCTCTGATTCGGGCTCGGGAGCACTTGGCTCGTGCGCTGGGAATGGGGCACCTGCAGATGTCCGGCGTGATGCCAAGCGGCCACACCGGAACGCTCATGCCACAGCGGATGTACTTCGTGGATGACTCACGAGCCACACTCGACGGCGTCGACCTCGGGCTCCCCGTCCACCTGCCCGACAATCCGCGAATCGGTGACGTGCCCCTGCCGGCCCGCGGCGTCCTCGCCATCGGCCAGGCAGTCTGGGAGATCCTGGAGGAGACCGAATACGAACGCACCCGCTCCGAGACCGCCCGACCGTCATAGGTTCAGACCTCCGCGGCCCTCCGGATCGCAGGGCGCCACAGGCCCCGCGCCAGGCTCTTGGGTCCGTCGGGCTCGGAGTCGGACACGGACTCGGACTCGGACACGGACACGGGCTCGGACACGGACACGGGCTCGGGCTCGGGCTCGGGCTCGGGCTCAGGCTCGCACTCGGGCTCAGAGTCGGGCTCGGGCTCGGGCTCAGGCTCGCACTCGGGCTCAGAGTCGGGCTCGGGCTCAGGCTCGCACTCGGGCTCAGAGTCGGGCTCGGGCTCGGGCTCGGGCTCAGGCTCGGTCTCGGGCTTGCACTCGGGCTCAGAGTCGGGCTCGGGCTCGGTCTCGGAGTCGGGCTCGGGCTCAGAGTCGGGCTCGGTCTCGGGCTCGGGCTCGAGCTCGGCTTCGGCCGCGGCGTTCGCGCGGGTGGCGCGTGCACGCCGTGCGTGGCGAGAGCGGGTGCCCGGCCCGACTGCCATGACCGCTCCGGACGGGGTGGCGCGAAGGGACGGACGGCGGTGGCCGCAGGCGGCCGGGCACGTCATGACCGCTCGTCCTGCACACCGATCTCGGCCCAGATCGACTTCCCTCCGGCCCGGTGGCGTGTGCCCCAACGTTGGGCGAACTGAGCAACGAGCAGCAGGCCGCGCCCTCCTTCGTCGAACATCCGCGCTCGCCTCATGTGCGGCGCGGTACTGCTGCTGTCGGAGACCTCGCAGATGAGCGCGGTGTCGCGGATCAGGCGCAGCTGAACGGGAGGGGTGCCGTACCGGATCGCGTTGGTGACCAGTTCACTCACCACCAGCTCGGCGGTGAAGACCACCTCGTCCAGGCCCCAGTCCGCGAGGCGCCGGGCGACCTTCTCGCGGGCGTCGGCCACGGCGGCGGGGTCGGAAGGCAGATCCCAGGTGGCCACCTGGCCGGCGTCGAGGGCCCGGGTTCGGGCGATGAGCAGTGCGACATCATCCGACGGCTGTGCGGGGAGGAGAGTCTGGACCAGGTCGTCGCAGGTGGCGTCCAGCGAGTCGGCGGGGCGCTCCAGGCGCCGGCGCAGCAGCGCCATGCCCCTGCCGAGGTCGTGTTCGGGGACCTCGACGAGGCCGTCCGTGTACAGCACGAGGAGACTGCCTCGGGGCACTTCCCATTCGACCGCTTCGAAAGGCAGCCCGCCCACTCCCAGCGGAGGGCCGGCAGGAAGATCGATGAACTCGGCCTTGCCGTCGGGCGTGACCACGGCGGGCGGGGGGTGGCCCGCCCCGGCGGCGGTGCAGCGGCGCGACACCGGGTCGTAGACCAGATACAGACAGGTGGCGACGAGATCGGTGACGATCTCGAGCTCGGGATCCGTTGCCGTGTCCTCCTCCGCCCTGAGGTGGGTGATCAGGTCGTCGAGATGGACGAGAAGCTCCTCGGGGGGCAGGTCGACGTCCGCCAGCGTGCGTACCGCGGTCCGCAGCCGCCCCATGGTGGCGGAGGCGCGCAGGCCGTGGCCCACCACGTCTCCGACGACCAGGGCGACCCGGGCACCCGACAGCGGGATCACATCGAACCAGTCGCCGCCCAACCCTGCCCGGGACCGGGCCGGGAGGTAGCGGTAGGCCACTTCCGCGGCCTCCTGGACGGGGAGCCGCTGTGGCAACAGGCTTCGTTGCAGGGCCAGGGCGGTGGTCCGCTCGCGGGTGAAGCGTCGGGCGTTGTCCACGGCCACGGCAGCGCGTGCGGCGATCTCCTCTGCGAGGAGCAGATCGTCCTCGTCGAAGGAGTCCCGGCGGCGGTGGCGGACGAGTACGGCCACGCCGAGCGTGATGCCGCGGGCGCGCAGCGGGATGACCATGATCGAATGCATCCCGAAGTCACGGACCTTCCCCGCGCGCTCGGGGTCGGCGACCTGCCAGCTCTCGATGGCTTCGTCCAGGGTGCGGTGCAGCGACGACCGACCCGTGTGCAGACAGCGGGCGGGGGGCGAGGATTCCGGGTAGTAGTCCACCTCGCCCGGCTGGACCACCGACTCGGGGATGCCGGGCAGGACGGACTGCTGCGCGGCGCGGCGCAGCGCGACGGAGCCCGTGGCGGACGGCTTGGGCTCGACGCCGCGGAAGAGCCCGTCCAGCAGGTCGATGCTGATGAAGTCGGCGAGCCGCCCCACCGCCACGTCGGCCATCTCCTGGGCCGTGCGCATCACGTCGAGGGTGCTGCCCACCTGTGCGCTGACGTCGTTCAGCAGGACGAGCCGCTCGCGGGCCCGGTGCTGTTCGGTGACGTCGAGCGCGATGAGCTGCACGTGTCGCACCTGTCCTGCCGGGTTCCGCAGGGGGGACACGGATACCGCCCAGTATCTGTTGCGGGCTCCGCGCCGCGGCCGGCCATGCACCTGGAACCGCTCCGGTTCTCCCGTCTCGAACACCCGGCGCATGCCCTCTTCGACCGTGGTGCAGATGTGCGGAGGCAGGATGTCGGTGACGCGCCGACCGCGCATCTGCTCCTCCGCGAGACCCAGTTCGCGGGCCGCGCCGGCGCTCCCCCGCAAGGCCCGCAACTCGGTGTCGTAGATCATCACAGGCAGGTGGGACTGCGCGAAGGCTTCCTCCGTCGTCGCCTCGTCCTCGTCCTCGTCCTTTTGCGGACGCGGCTCCCGATGCGGACGCGGCTGCTGTGGCGATGCGGCCACGATGAGCCACTGTGCGTTGCCCTCGCGGTCGAGTGACGCGTACGCCTGCAACTCGGCTTCCCTGAGGTGGCCGTCCTGGTGCCGCAACGGAGTCGGCCCGCTTCGTCCCTCGAGAACCGCGGAGAAATGCACCGTGGCGTCGGCGTTCCCGCCGAGCAGACGTGCCGCGGAACGCCCCACAACGTCCTCGTACGGATACCCGAGCAACCGCTGTGCGCCGGAACTCCACCCCGTCACGATCCCCCGGGCGTCGACGACCGCCGTGGCCGAGGTGACCTGATCCGGAAACTGATCGAGGCCGTTTCCGAGGGGGCCGCCATTCTCCATGTCCATTCATCGCCCATCCTGCCCCCGGACTCTCGGGGGCTGGGGAGACTCAGCAGAGACCGCAGGGCGGCGAAACGGCGTACGAAACGTCGTATCCGTCGCGTCGGCTCCTTCCTCACTTGTATCTCTCCTCGCGCGCACACGCAGGTCGACGGACGGCACCGAAGAGGGTGCCGCACCGAATCGGCGGGTCAGGAGCCCTTCCGTCCAGCGGAAGGAAGGGCTCCTGCGCTTGCGGCACACATGGTGGTCCGGCCGCCCCCGGCCGCCGGCCTGCGCCGACTCGATTCGGTGAGACGGGACTGTGAGAGGCCTGTCCGCCGATCGCACTGTCCGGCTCAGACGCCGGCCCGGTCCAGGGCGCTCTGCAGGGACTGCTTGTAGCCCGCACTGGTGTACGTGGCGCCGGACACCGTGTCGATGTCCGCGCTCTGCGCCTCCAGGGTCTCCTGGTTGAGCTTGGGGATGGCCGTGGAGGAGATGTCCTTGCTCCGTGCCGCCTCGTCCGGGTATTGGACGGCGGTCGCGCCGGTGATCCTGCTCCCGGTGAGGGTGATCCGCACCTGGACCGGACCGTACTTCGTCTGGGCCGTGGCGCCGGTGACGGAGCGGGTGGTGGGGGCGGCCGAGGTGGTCTTCGGGGCCGAGGGAGCGCTGCTGGTCTTCGCGGGGGCGGCTGACACGGGGTGCGACGGTGACGCGCTCGTGCGGGAAGAGGACGGGGTGCTCTTCTTCTCGGGCGCCTTCGACGGCGAGGCCGACGGGGACGGGGAGAGCGGAGACGCCGACGGGGAGGGGGACGCGTCTGCGTCCGACGTGATCGCGGACGTGGGGGTGCCGGCCTCGGCCGACGACGGATCCGTGGTCGGCTTGAGAGCGAGCAGCAGCACGATGCCGGAGACGGTGCTGACCGTGGCCAGCACCGCGTGGCGGAGCGGGTGCTTCTTCCTCACGGGAGTTCCAGCGCATCAGGAGTACTGGACGTCACAGGCTTTCCTCAGAACTCGAAGGACTCGTGGTGGATGCGGCGGTGCGGGACACCTGCCTCGCGCAGTGCGGCGTACGACTCCTCGGCCAGCCCCGGCGGCCCGCACAGGTACACGTCGTGACGGGCGATGTCCGGCAGGATCCTGCGCAGCCGCTTCGCGGTGATCGCCGGTCGCCTGCCGTCCGGGCTGTTCACCGCGTACAGCAGTCGCGCCCCCCGTTCGTCCGCGATCGTCTCCAGTTCGTCCCGCAGCGCCAGTTCCTCCGCCGTGCGGGCTCGGTAGAGCAGGGTCAGGTCACCGGGCGCGCCGGGCAGCGTCTCGAACAGGGCCCGCAGCGGAGTGATACCGGCGCCACCCGCGAGCAGCAGCACCTTGCCGCGGCTGCGGCGTGCGGCGGTCATCGCCCCGTACGGGCCCTCCGCCCACACGCGTGTGCCCGGCCGCAGCCGGGCCAGCGCCTCGCTGTGGCCGCCGACGGCCTTGACGGTGATCCGCAGCAGGTCGGGGCGGGGCGGCGCGGACAGCGAGTACGGGTTGGCGCTCCACCGCAGCCCCTTGGTGAGGAACCGCCAGCGGAAGAACTGCCCCGCCTCGGCGCCCAGCCGGTGCAGCCGCCGGCCGCGGATCAGCACGGACACCACACCGGGCGCCTCCTGCACGACCGACTCGACCCGCATACGGTGCCGGAGGTTGAGCCGCACCGGGGTGAGCACGCGGTACCACAGCAACAGGGCGCCGACCGCGACGTACAGGGCGTACCAGGCCGTACGGGCGGTGGCGTCGCCGACGAACTCACTGCCCGTGGCGAGTTGGTGCCAGAAGGCGAGGTAGACCGCGGCATAGGTGAGCAGGTGCAGGTAGTACCAGAGCTCGTAGCGCATACGGCGCCGTACGGCGCCGGCGGACACGAAGCCCACCAGGAGCAGCAGCAGCGTGCCGACGGCCGCTTCGATCATCCTCGGGTAGCCGGTGACGACGGAGACCGTCTGCGCCACGATGCCGGTGTCCGCCTGCAGCGCGTATCCGTACAGGATCAGCACGACGTGGGCGAGGGTGAAGAACAGCGCGTAGCGGCCGCTCCTCGCGTGCCAGCGCACCACGCGGTCGGACCCGACCCGGCGCTCGAGGGTCGGGACGCGCGCCATCTGGGCGATCACCAGGGCGATCACATAGCCGGCGAGCAGCCCGGTGATCCGGCCCGCGTTCACCAGCCGGTCGGCGGTGGTGGCGGCGACGGCAGGGGTGTTGTGCCACCACAGCCACAGCACGGCGGCCGCACCCGTCCAGGAGAGCAGCAGCAGGGGCGCCGCGGGCGAACGCCGGGGCCGGATGCGACGCATGGCCTGCCGTCTTCCCGCCCGGCTGTGCTGGATCGTCGTCAAGGGTTTTCTTCCGTCTGCTTGCCTCGGTGCCCGGCACGGTACACCGGGCGGATGGCTGAAAACCATCGGTGCCGGGAGGGTGAGGCTCCCGAAAATCCGCTCCGGGGACAGGGCATACGAGGGCACACTTCCCCGCACCTACCCGGTCCAGCGCACCGACCGGGCTCAGCGTCACAGTCGCCGTGACGTGGTGGCCGCTCAGTCCGTTTCGGACACACCGGTGGTCTCGGCTGTGGCTACCGGGATTCATTCGCAGTGCATCGGGCTTCAGCCCGGTGGTGAAGCGAATCTGATGGTTGCGACGCGGAGCGTCGCGCATTCTTGTCCGGCGGAGCCGGATGGTGTGTCCACTACCCGTGGCGCGGAGCGCCGCGATGGCTGGTCCCGGCGGAGCCGTGCGGTGCTCACACCGGCCGGTTCTGCTGCTCGATGTACTGCCTGACCACGGAGAGCGGGGCGCCGCCGACGGTCCCGGCGAAGTAGGACCCGGACCAGAGCTTGTTGGCCCGCCAGTAGTGCCGTACCAGGTCGGGGAACTCTCCCCCAGCCTTCGGCCGGGAGGTGCCCCCAGGCGCAGACGGCGGGATGAGACGCCCTTGAGGGGGTTGACGAGCTTGGTGACGGCGACCTTGGGCGGGAAGTTCACCAGAAGGTGGACGTGGTTGTCCTCGCCGTTGAACTCCACCAGCTCGCACTCGAAGTCCGTGCACACCGACCGCATGATCTCCTCCATCCGCGTCAGATGGGCATCGGTGAACACCTTGTGCCGGAACCTGGTCACGAAGACCAAGTGGACATGCATCACGAAAGCACAGTGCGGGCCAGTTCTGATCTTCTGAATCTCGCCCATAACCCAAGTATTTAGTGTGACCGTCATGCAACTCCGGTACGGCTTCCGCCTGTACCCGGACACCGGCCAACGCACCGCGCTGGCCAAGGCGTTCGGGTGCGCCCGCGTCGTGTTCAACGACGCGGTGCGCGCCCGGGAGGACGCCCGCAAAGCGGGCGCAGCGTTCCCGACGGCCGGCGAGCTGTCCAAAAGGCTGATCACCGCCGCGAAGCAGACCCCTTCACGGGCCTGGCTGGGCGAGGTCTCCTCGGTGGTGCTCCAGCAGTCCCTGCGCGACGCCGAGGCCGCCAACAAGAACTTCTTCGCCTCCCTCAAAGGCGAGCGCAAGGGTGCGAAGACCGGTGCGCCCCGGTTCAAGTCCCGCAAGGACAAACGGCAGTCAATCCGCTTCACCGCCAATGCCCGCTGGTCGGTCACCGATTCCGGGAGGCTGAACCTTCCCAAGGTCGGCGCGGTAAAGGTGAAGTGGTCACGCACCCTGCCCGCACAGCCCTCCTCGGTCACCGTGATCAAGGACGCGGCCGGACGGTACTTCGCCTCCTTCGTCATCGAGACCGACCCGGCCGCCGATGCCACCCGCATGCCCGACACTGGCCAGACCGTCGGCATCGACCTGGGGCTCACCCTCCCCCAGACTCCGTCCGGGGGGACCCCCATCGCGGTCCTCTCCGACGGCACGAAGATCGACTCCCCGCGGTTCCTGCGCCGCGCGGAGAAGAAGCTGAAGAAGGCCCAGCGCGAGCTGTCCCGCAAACAGAAGGGCAGCAAGAATCGCGAGAAAGCGCGCCTGAAGGTCGCCCGCGCCCACGCGACGGTGACCGACGCGCGCCGGGAGTTCCACCACCAGCTCTCCACGAAGCTGATCCGCGAGAACCAAGCGATCGGTGTGGAGGACCTGGCGGTCAAGGGACTGGCGCGCACCAGGCTGGCCAAGAGTGTGCATGACGCGGGCTGGGCGCAGTTCGTGCACATGCTGGAGTACAAGGCGGTGAGATACGGGCGGACCCTGGTGAAGATCGACCGGTTCACACCGACCAGCCAGGTCTGCTCCGCGTGCGGGTTCAAGGACGGTCCCAAGCCCCTGCACATCCGGACCTGGACCTGTGCCGCCTGCGGTGTGGTCCATGACCGGGACCACAACGCCGCGAAGAACGTGAAAACGGCCGCCGGACTGGCGGTCGCCGCCTGTGGAGCGCAGGTCAGACCAGGACTCGTCCTGGCACAGCGCGACGAAGCAGGAAGCCACGGATTCTCTCCCGAACCCCGTGCCGCGTAGCGGCACAGCGACGGACGAGAAGGCCAGAATCCTCGGGCTTCAGCCCGAGGAGCAAGTCAAACTCGCCGCCCATGCAAGAGCTCGACCGGAACACAAATCAGCAGAAAACTCCGCACCCTGGAGATCCGGGCCCCGCACAGCGAGGCGGACGGACGACCGTTCCAGGCGGAGGGATGGACAGCGGCGGCCGCAAGCGGCCGGGCACGGTCATGACCGCTCGGCCCGCTCTGCCACCCACCTGACCGAGGTGGCTCGCGGCGAGGGTGCCGACAGGGCGTCACTGCACAGGGTGTATCGGGGCCAGAGGCTCGGGCGAAGAGGCCGGAGCGCGTTCTGGCGGCCCCGGCCTCTTCGCCCGAAGAACGCCCGCCTGGCCCGGGAAAGAACCGGGGTGGCTCCGGCTGAGCGCCGGAGCCACCCGTGGGCTGGTCGGTCAGTGGTGGATCAGTCCTCGTTGGGGTCGAGGACCCGGCCCTTGAGCTTGACGGGGTTGGCGGCGCCCACCCGGAGCTCGCCGTCGGTGTAGCGGCCCGGCGTCGCGCCGTCGATCGCGGTGACCTGGGCCCCGTAGCCGAGGGCCTCCTGGTTGGTGGACAGGTACGGGTTGTGGGTGAAGGTCAGCGTGCGGCCTCCGTCGGCGAGCGTGCCCTGGGTGGTCTTGAGGTTGCCCTTCGCCTGGAGCGTGTTGACGTCGTGGTAGGCCCAGGACAGCCAACCGGTGAATGCGAAGCCCGTGGGTGCCTTGAGGGTGAAGGTGATGTCGCCGGGGTTCACCGGGTCCGGGACGGTGCTGAGGATGCCGAAGCTGAGATGGGCCGGCACCCCTCCGGGCGCGTCCTCGACGATGCCCTGCTGGAGGATGTACAGCTTGTTCTCGGCTCCCGGCTTGACGGGTGCCTCGGTCTGCGTGGCCATGGTTTTCCTTCTGTGGGTGGGTGGTGTCCGCGTGAGCGGATCCGCCGGTGGCGGGCTTGGGGGGCTCGCTCATGGGTCGTCGGGGCCGAAGACGCACGCCTTGAGCCAGTGCCGTGGCAGGCAACGTTCGCCCGTGAAGGAGCGGCGTCCGGTGCGTGCCGGTGCGGCGAGTGGGGGCACCTCCCACGCCCTTGAGGCGGTGGGGGGTGCCGGGCGTCGCGACGGGGCGAACGTTGCCTGTCACGGCACTAGGCCGGGGGCGCGGTGGCCGTCGGCGCGTGGTCGGCCAGGAGCGGGCCGAGGACGACGAGGGCGCCGACAACGATGTCCTCGTAGAGATAGAACCCCGCTTCCAGGGGCGGCAGTTCGTCATCGGCGCCCTCCGCGTCCGGGGCGGTGGCATGTCCGGTGTCGTCGCCGGTCCCGTCCTGGGGAGCGGGCGTGCCGAGCAAGTCCGTGAGGTCCTGTGCGGCGCCCTGGAAGGCGGCGCGGGCGGTGGCGGCCAGCAGGCGCAGGGGGAGGTCGAGGGCGGCGGCGGTGCGCTGGCCGGGGATCAGTTTCGTCGCGGTGGGGGCCTCCGCGGTGGTGGCGGCGAGCCACTGCACGGGCAGGGAGCAGGCGGCGAGGATCCGCTCGGCGGGCATCAGAGGCGGGGGGTCGCCGTCGACCATGAGGTCCTCCCACTCCATGAGGTCGAAGAGGAACTGGCCACCCTTGTAGAGGGGCCAGGGCCGCACCGTGTCGAGCAGGACGCGGGCGCGTGCGGGCTCGCGCCGGCGCAGGGCCACGCCGTACCGGGCCAGGGTGCACAGGCACTGGCGCAGACGGCTGTTGACCTGGCCGAGGAAGGCGAACGCCCGGTGGTCGGTCGGGGTCAGCGGGCCGGTGGCGGTGGGGTCGCCCGGCGGGGGTGGTGTCGTGGTGGTGGTCACAGTGGCCTTGAGGTGACGTAGTGGGCGATCTGCCGCAGGACGGCTTTGCCTTCGTTCTCGGGGATGACGCGCAGGTCTTCTTCGAAGCGCGCGATACCTTCGGCGGCGAGCCGGTCGGCGAGGTCGGTTGCGTACTCGATGGAGCCGTGCCGCCGCATGGCGGCGAGGAGTTCCTCGGCGTGCTGCTGGGTCTTGTCGACGCGGCGTTGGCGCAGGACGTCGAAGAGGCGGGGGCGCTCGTGGGTGTACGCGGTGCGGAAGAGGTGGATCAGCATGACCGTGCGCTTGCCTTCGAGCAGGTCCCCCAGGGGCTCCTTGCCGTAGAGAGCCTCCTCACCGACCAGGTTCAGGATGTCGTCCTGGATCTGGAAGGCGATGCCGATCAGGCGAAACGCCTCGTCGAACCGGCCCAGTACGGCCGGGTCGGTGACACCGGCGCAGACGGCACCGATGCGGCACGGACTGATGCAGGTGTACCAGCCGGTCTTCTTGGTGCTCATCGTGAAGTAGGCGTCGTCGGCCTCGGGGACGACCTCGTGGCGGATCCAGCCCAGTTCCATGGCCTGGCCCTCGATGGACTCCCGGCACATGTGCATCGCCTCGTAGATGAGGCCGAGGGTACGGGCCAGGCCGAGTGATTCGAGGTTGGACAGGACGGCGTCGATGGCCAGCAGGTTCAGCCCGTCACCGACGTTGACCGCCAGACCCAGACCGTGTTCCTCGTGCATGGTCGGCAGACCGCGCCGATGGGTGGACTCGTCGGCGATGTCGTCGTGAACGAGAAAGCCGTTGTGGAACAGCTCCAGCGCGGCGGCGGCGCGTACGGCGTCGTCGGGACGTCCGCCGAAGGCGGCGCAGGCCGCGATGGTCAGGGTGGGCCGCAGGCCCTTGCCCTGCCGCGAGGGATAGGAGCGCATGAGGTCGTACAGCTCGACGCGCGGCTCGCGGTCCGGCAGCAGCCGTTCGATCTCCTCGTTGGTGCGGGACCGGCACCGCTGCATGGTCTCCATCAGGTCCGCGTCGCGGACGGTGTCCTCCAGCGACCAGCTCGTGCTGGTGCGTCCGTCCCACAGCAGGCGCGGGGCCGTGAGGGTGGTGTCGCCGATCAGCGCGGGTGGTGCGGGCGCGTCCTCGGGAAAGCGCCGGGCGAGGAAGTCCAGCGCGGTCCAGTCGACCGGCGATCCGGCCTGCTCCTGTTCGACGGGTGCCGCACTGCCCCACAGCCGGGGGGCCTGTTCGCGGTAGGCGCCCCAGAGTTCCTGCATGCTGCGCAGGCCCGCCGCGCGCTGGGACAGCAGCGTGAAGGCCCGCCACACGGCGAGGGTGTGCTCCTGGGAGCCTCGGACGTCGAGGCTGTCGGGCAGGACCTGGTCGGCGGGTGGACGCTGGAGGTCGAACAGCAGGTTCATGGCCCGGTTGTCGAAGACGACCTCGACGTCGGGATCCGGACAGCTGTCCTGGTGCACGACGAGACGGCTGTGTCGCGCGGTGAGCGTGGCATGGCTGCCGTCGTTGAATTGCAGGCCGAGCCGGATGCCGCGCAGCTGGTCGGCGGCGGCGGCGAGGATGGCCGGCGCCCGGTCGGACAACGCGGCGACGGTCTCGTCCAACAGCCGGGCGCCCGTGAACGCGACCATGGTCTCAGTCATGGGCACCGCCGGCGAACTCCACGATGCCCCCGGTGCGAAAGGCGATACGGCGCCCGCCGACCCGTCCTTCCACCGTGCACGGGCCGAGGGTCTCGTGCACGCTGAACGGACGCAGGCTCGTTTCGGACGGGTTGGCGATGCGTCCCGCCGTGTGCGAGCGGAAGTCGAGGACGAGACGGTCGTCGCCGAGCCGGGCGGTGATCAGCAGCCGGCCGGGCACCGCCGCCATCGGCGGGGTGCCCAGCACGTCCGCCAGCGGTGGCACCATCGCCACCCGGTCGCGGTCCAGGCTGCCGCTGACCGCGACCCGCAGGTTGCGGCGTGGAAAGTGACGCACCATGCGCCCGTCGCGCCACAGCATCACCGATCCATTCGCCGCGTCCGCCGGACGCGCGGGCTGGATCAGGGTGAAGACCACCGCCGAGGGCGGCGCTGAACCGGCGGGGCCGGAGGGGTCGTTGACGAACCCGAACACCCAGCCCCCCAGCGTGGGCCAGGACCACCGGCCGCGTACCCGTTCGTGGTAGCCCAGCAGGTCCGTCGCCGTGACCGTGCCGTCGCCGTGCCGCAGGGTGCCCTCGCCCAGGACGCCGGGTTCCGACTGCCACCGCAGGTGCTCGTCCTCGCCGAAGGGCGCGCACTGCGAGGTGCACGGCCTGCTGGTCCGGGTCAGCCGCACATCGGCCGCCGGCGCCGCCGACCGGGCGGCCACCCGGAACGCGCCCGACTCACCACGCGGATGCGGCAACCGGAACGCGGACCAGGGCAGTTCGGGCTGTTCGGCGTTGAACTGCGTCGAACTCCAGCCGCGCCCCTCCTCGTAGACCAGAAGGATCGCCATGTGCTGCCCCTCGTCCGCCGTGCCGGTGCCGCTGCGCCGCCCGGCGGCCGGAGCGCCCGGATCGGCGAAGACAGCGCCGCTGGAGGACCCCAGGACGGACAGGTTGGCGATCAGGGCCTGCCGGCCGCACCGGGACAGGAACGCGTAGTGCAGCCATTTGCGGTCGAGTGGATGGGTGAGCGGGGCATACGGGAAGGGACCCGGGGGCCCGAGCCTCGTGAGGGTCGACGTGGACACATTTCGAAAGGTAACGCACAGTTTCCGAACTGGCACACTCTGTGACGATCGGGCGGGTGACCTGGGAGCACAGAAACGTTCACTTGCGTATTCGAGGTTTGACATCGCAAAGAGCCGCCTATGGCAGACACTCCGCCACGGACGGCTCAAGGGCTCGCGGCCGGCCTCCCGGACTTCTCACCGGTCCTCGTCGTCCCCGAGAACGCTCGCTTTCAAGCGCACTTCCGGCCGGCCCGCGATCACCGCTCGTCCGTCGGTGTACCGGCCCGGCTCGGCATCCGTCCCGGCCCGGACGCCGAGGGTGTATACGAGGGCCGCCGCCGGATTGCCGGGAGTGTTCAAACGGGGTTCGTCCGTCACGGACAGCGACTTGCCGCCCTCGCCCACCGCTGCCGACGGCTCCGGAGCGGCGACCACGGAACCGTCGACGCGGTAGTACGCGCACGTCGCCCGGCCGTCGAAGACGAAGCCCGTAGGAGCGGTGAAGCGGTGCTCCACGCGCCCAGGGGCCCAGGCATCGGTGGACGAGACCCGTACGTGGATCAACTCACTCCCGCCGCGCGGGATTTCCACCCCGACTTCCTGGCGTACCAGCAGCCGCGCGGCCGTCGCCGCGTCGGCAGCCCGGTCCGCGTCCTGAGCGCTCTCGGCTTCGCCGTCGGGTTCCGGATTGCCGTCCGGTTCCGGGCTCCCGTCCGGTTCCGGGCTCCCGTCCGGTTCTGGATTCCCGTCGGGTTCTGGATTCCCGTCCGGTTCCGGATTCCTGTCCGGTTCCGGATTGCCGTCCGGTTCCGGATTCCCGTCCGGTTCCGGATTGCCGTCCGGTTCCGGATTGTCGTCCGGTTCCGGCCGGCTGGTCCGGGAGGCGGCAGCGGTGAGCGGCAGGGCCGCGATCCGGTGGTGGAAGTTGTCCGCCACGAGCAGTCTCCCGGCCGGATCCACGGCAAGGGCACACGGATAGGCCAGGGTGACGTCGGCGGCGGTATCCGACGCCTCGTCGCCTTCCGCCGCCGCACCTGCCGCCGGGTTCCGCCCCGCGACGACGCGGGCCACCCCGTCGGCCAGCCGCCATACGCGGTGTCCGTTCATGTCGGCGACGTAGACGGCCCCCCGGTCGTCGACCGCCACGGCGCACGGGGCACTCCAGTCGACCGTCATGGCGGCGGCGGTCCCGTACGGCGGTCCCGCCAGCACCCGAAGAGTCCCGTCCGTGCCCAGCAGCAGCACCCGACGGCCCACCGGGTCGGCGATGTACAGCCGCCCCGACGCGTCGGCCGCCAGACCCGCGGGCAGGAACGCCTCGCCCGCGTCGGCCGCACCGGAGCGTCCGGACGCTCCGGACGCCTCGACGACCGTGCTGATGACACCGTCCCCGTCGACCCTGCGCACCCTGGGTGTGCCCGCTTCGCCGACGTACAGCGATCCGGCGCCGTCCAAGGCCAGGGCGCAGGGGGCGTCCAGCCGGGCGCGGTCGGCTGGACCGTTGTCGCCGTCGTCGCCGTCGCCGCCGCGGGAGCCGTCTCCCGCTACGGTGTCGATGACGCCCGAAGGGTCGATCCGGCGGATCCGGTGGTTCATCTCGTCGGCGATGAACACACCCCCGTCCACGTCGACCGCGAGGGCAGCCGGGAAGCCCAGGCGGGCCCGCACCGCGTCCGCGCCGTCCCCGGCGAAGCCCCGCAGGCCGTCCCCGGCGACCGTCGTCAGCACGCCGGCGCCGTCGATCCGGCGAACCCGGTGGTTGGCATGGTCGGCGATGAAGACGGCCCCTTGTCCCACGGCCACATCCGCGGGGAAGGCCACCTGCCCTTCCGACGCCGGCAGCCCGTCCCCGAAGAATCCGGCGGCGCCGTTTCCCGCCACGGCGGCCAGCGGGTCGTGCCCGTCCGGGGAGACCGGCTCCCACGTCCGGGCCGCGGTCTTCGCCGTCACGCCGTCACCGCCCGGCACCGTCGCAGTGGCGCCTGGGCAGCGTCTCTCACCTTCCACGGCTTCGTCACCCGCATGTCCGTCTCCTTTCCGAGCCATCGCTGACACCCTGCATACCGGCCGGGCCCCATCCACAGAAGCAGCGCACCGAGCGATTGACCCGCACGTGGGAGGAGCCGCTGGGACGGGCGAAGGGGTCCGGCCGGGGCGGACGGCCGTGGGCGCCGACGATTTCACCGGGCGCGGGCTGCCGCGCTCCGCATCCGTGCGCCCCACGTGCCTCAGTTCCACTCGAACAAGTGACGTGGAATCGGTCCTGCATTCCAAACGGGGGAACGGCTGCATACCGCCCGCGGGCCCGGGCTAACCATGGACACGGATGACGGCCCGTTGCATGCCGTTCGCCTGCACAGCGCCCGGCCGAAGCCGTCGGCGGCGGCATCGTGCGTTCGTCTCCCGGCCACCGCTCTCAAGGCGTCCCGTGCTCCGTGAACCGCGCGGCATGCGGTGCCAGGCCCTGCCCGTCGTCTGCGGGCCGGGGTGATCCGCGCCGGGACGTCCCTTTCACCGCACGCTTCGATCACAGCCCCAGGAGGTCTCGGAGATGGCCACTGAATTGCAGTCCGCGAAGAAGGAAGCCTACGAACGGGGAGAGGAACAGGGGCGGGCCGACGCGCTCGCCGGACGCCCGCACGCCGACCCGCCGCGCGACGGCACCCGCGGGGAGAAGGACCACTACGCGAACGGCTACGACTGGGGCTACGAACAGGGCCGTGCGCAGAAGCTGGACCTCGTGGTGTGGCAGGAAGGCGGGGTCGAGGACGCCCCCGGTGGCCTCGGCACCACCATCAACATCTGCGTCCGTACGCCGAACTGGAGCGAAACCGTCGACGCCGGCGAACGGGAGCACGTCTTCACCGCCCCCACCGGATTCCGCTGGAACGGCATGGTGGGCGCCCAGTACAAGCGCATCGACCAGACCACGGGCGGCGGCCTGCCGCCCGTCCAGGCCAAGGTGAGCGAGGACGGGCGCACGCTGACCTTCACCTACCACGTGCACTTGAACACGACCGACCAGGACAAGGACTGCATCGTCTACACCTGCGGTCTCGAAGCCGTCGACGGCGCCAGGCCCGGCCGCTTCACCGACGGCGTCGCCCAGATCGGCACCGCGCCTCCGGCCAAGCTCAAGGCCGAGGTCATCGAGGACGAGGACTGAGAGAGCAGGAGTCAGGCACCATGACCACCGTCGTCACCTCCGGCGTCTTCCCGGCCACCACCCCGGCCATCTCCCCTGTCGACGGGCTCGGCACCGCCGACGTCAGGTGGGGCAGCAGCGGCTCCCAGAGCGGGTACCAGTTCCGCGGTTCGGCCGCGGACGTCCAGCTCGACGGCACCGAGTTCGTCGTCGGTACCTTCGTGCACCGCAATCTCCCCACCAACGTCAGCCCGAGCCAGTTCAACGTCATGCTCGCCGTCAACGTCATGTTCGAGGACGGCAGCACGACCGATCTGAACTTCGCCTTCCACCACAACGAGACACCCAACAGCACCGGCAGCAGTCCCGTGGACGACGATCTGGTCGATCTGCAGGAGTTCATCCACCCTCAACCGGTCACGATCGACGGGAAGCAGTACCGGGCGGTCCTGAGCGGGTTCAAGCGGGGCGGCCAGATCGTCCGGCAGTTCCGCAGCCCCGAGGGCGGAGTCAACTTCGCCGAGGTCGTCTGCATGTTCACCTTCGACGAGCCGGACGTGATCATCTCCGACCTGCGCTATCTGGGCAACGGCACGGGCCAGCCCGACGAATACATCGAGATCTTCAACAAGGGCGGCGCGCCCCAGGACCTGACCGGCTGGGTCGTGGAGAGCAAGCCCACCGGGCACGCCTACACCTTCCCCCCGGGGACGGTCATCCAGCCCGGCCAGCGCTACCGGGTCCACACCAACGAGATCCGCCAGGAGTCCGGAGGTTTCTCCTTCGGTTCCTCCGAGGAGGTCTGGCGTGACGAGGGCGGCATCGGCCGCCTGGTCCACGATGGCTTCGTCGTGGACCAGTACCCCTACCTCGACAGGGGCTTCAACAGGACCGGCACGCCGTAGCGGGGCTTCGCCCTACGACGTTTCCACAGGTCACAGCCCCGCCCGGGGAAACCCCTCGAGCGGGTGCCGCAGGTTGGAATCCTGCCGGCTCACAGACGAACACCAGGTCAGGAGCCCTTCCGTCCAGCGGACGGGAGGGCTCCTGCGCTTGCGTCCGCCGGCGAACGACGGGGACCACCGCGACGGGGGGCCGCGGCCGCTTCCCACCACGCCGCCGCCGCAGCCGCAGCCGCAGCCGCAGCCGTACGACTCACCACAGGTGACCGGCTGGTTCCGGCTGCGGCTCCGCGCGCGGACACCGTGCGGTGCCTCGGACATGGGCGAGCCGTGGGGATGTCGCACCCGTCCGCATCCTGGGATCGGGCGACTTGGGACCGTCCGTCACACGGCACGAGGACTATGCTGCTGTACAGACGTCCCAGACCCCGGCGGCATGCTGTTGCTGAACGCAGATGGCTGCGGGGTGCGGACTCTTCGTCTGTCACCCGGCGCATCCCTGGAGGGAACCGGGTGGGCCCACTGTCCTGCTGCGCAGGCTGTCGGACCGGCCGTTGCTGTGCCTCCGCCGAACGTACGCCCGTGTTGGCAGCGTGCCCAGGAGGCCGGGACTCCGGTACCACCGCGTCCGCTGCCGGATGGTCTTCCGAACCGAGGCGTCATGCTCCTCACCCAGCTCACCGTGTACCGCCAGGACCGAAGGAATCGGGCGCTGATCACCCTGTCCGGTGAGATCGATCTCGACTCCGCGCCATTGCTGTGCGCTTCCCTGGAGCGGTGCCTGCGCGACGGTGTCCCCACCGTCGACGTCGACCTCACCTTTGTCCGCTTCTGCGACTGCAGCGGTCTCAACGCATTCCTCCGCGCCGCGCAACAGGCCACCGTGGCCGGTGGGGCCCTGCGGCTGCACCACCCGCCGCCGATGCTGGCTCGGATGCTCGACCTCACCGGCTGCGGCTTCCTCCTCCTCGGCCCTCCGTTCGGCCCGCTGCCCTCTCCTCCCGGGGACGCCCCGGCCGCGCGCGCCGCAGCTGCGCCGCACGGGTCGGTCCCGACGGCGCCTGTTCTCTCGGGCGATGTGCGATGACGGCCGGCCCTCGGCAGCGGCGGTCCGGGAAGCCTGAAGGCGGCGAGCCGTCCGCCATGGTTCCGGTGCGATTACGTCGGTCTCCGATACGCGCCGACGGCTCCCGGTGGCTCGGCTCCGACGGAACACTGCCACGGGGCATCAGACAACTCACCGTGTCCGGCAGGGCTTTCGCGCTCGCTGACATCCTGGTCCGGCCGCACCCCCAGGACCGTGTCCTCGCCCCTCCCGTGCGGGAGGGGCTGTCGAGCGACCACCAGGCGTCACTCGACGCCACCTTGGTGGACCGGGCCGATCGTTCGACCACCGCCGCGCTCCTCTCCCCGGGGTGGCCGGACATCGGAAAGCTCCACGGTCCGGCCCGCCCCACCCCGTTGCGTGCGCTGGTGATTCCCCTCGGGGGAGGAACCACCGCGAGGCTGGAGGGCCTTGTCACGATGCCCAAAGGCGGTGGCCCGAGTGGGCCCTGACAGCCGGTCGGCCCGCATCCAGGTACTGGTGGCCGAGCAGGCCGCCCGACGTGGTGCCCGGATCGGTGTGGTGGACGTGTGCACCGCGGCCGTGGCCGCACTCCCGGTCGGAGGGGCCGGACTGTCGGCGATGTCCCGGACCGCGGCGAGCCACCCGCTGTGCAGCACCGACGACATCAGCCGGCAGCTGGAAGAGCTCCAGCTCACGCTGGGCGAGGGGCCTTGCGTGGAGGCCTTCGCACGCGGCTCGGCCGTCCTGACACCCGATCTGTGCACCGTCGAACTGCAGGATCACTGGGCCGTGTTCGCCGACGCGGCCCTGGAAGCCGGAGCCCGCGCGGTCTTCTCGCTCCCCCTGCAGATGGGGGCGATCAGCCCGGGAGTTCTGGACCTGTACGCCGGCATTCCGACCGTGCTCGGCACGGAGGAACTGGCCGACGCAATGGCGTTCGCCGATCTCGCGACCCTCCTCGTGCTCGATGCGAGGATCGACGAGACGGGCGCACCGACCGACGGACCGGTGCCGGACCGCAGCTTCGAGGACCTCGGCGCATACCGGGCGGAGATCGACCAGGCCAGCGGGATGCTCACGGTCCAGCTCGGAGTCGGCATCGACGAGGCCTTCGTCCGGCTCCGCGCCCACGCCTATGCGCAGGAACGCCGGCTCGCCGACGTGGCCGCGGACGTGGTGGCCCGCCGGCTCCGTTTCTCACCGGACACGGAGCCGGATCAGCCCGAGGAGGCAACCTGAGGTATCGGCGCCGGCCGAGGAACGTGCCGTACTTCCCGCCCCCTTCGGGCAGGGACTGGTCTCAATCGAGGGTGCCCACGATGGATCAACAGCTTCTGGCCAAGACCTTCGTCGAACTCGCCGACAATCTGGTCGCCGACTTCGACCTCATCGACTTTCTGCGCCTGCTGACCGACCGCTGCGTCGGCATGCTCGACGCGAGCGCCGCCGGGGTCCTGCTCGCCGACCGGGACGGCAAGCTCCGCGTCATGGCCGCTTCCGACGAACAGGTACGGGTGCTGGAGCTCTTCCAGCTACAGAACGACGAAGGCCCCTGTCTCGAGTGCTTCCGCACCGGCGCACCGGTGATCATCCACGACCTGACCCGGGAGGTCGATCGCTGGCCGCACTTCGTCGCGATGGCCCACCGCAGCGGATACGGTGCCGTCCAGGCCCTGCCCATGCGCCTGCGGGACGAGACCGTGGGAGCCCTGAACCTCTTCCGCACCGCCCCCGGCCCCTTCGACCCGCCCGCCACACTCATCGCCCAGGCGCTGGCCGACGTCGCCACCATCAGCCTGCTGCAACAACGCACCGCCCAGCGCAGCACCGTGCTCAACGAGCAGTTGCAGACGGCATTGCACAGCCGGGTACTGATCGAACAGGCCAAGGGGAAGCTCGCCGAACGCCAGGGCATCGACATGGAGCAGGCGTTCAGCGCGCTGCGCGGCTACGCCCGCGCCCACAACCGGCGCCTGGCCGAGGTGGCCCGCGCCTTCGTCGACGACTCCGAACCCCTGGCCGGCCTGGGGGCCTGACCCATGCCCTGGCACGGGCCCGCTACTGCTCTGCGCCGTCCTCGAGCAGACGGCGGTGCAGTTCCGTGGTCATGACGTGGATCGCTCGCGTCAGCTCCGTGTTGGTCTTGAGTTCCAACTCCTGCTCGATGAAATCGTGGTCCGCCTTGATCTGCTGGAAGGCCGCCTGCCGGTTCTGGCCGATCATGACGAACGTGGAGAGGAAGATCGCCTCCAGCGATACGACGAGCGTCAACGTCGGCCAGGGGCTGGCCTCGACGAACAGCATCCAGAGCGCGAAGGCGACGGTGTGGAGGTAGACGAACGGCATCGAACCGGCGAACTTGGTGATGGCGTCAGCGATACGCAGTTGTAGGTCTTCGGCACGGCTGGCGCGGTGCGCAACCACTGCTGGGTGGTGCATGGCCCGGTTGTCCTGCTCACTCATCGCGACGCGCCTCTCGCGTTTCGGGGTTCCGCGGGGCACTGCCGCCCAGAGGGAACGGACCCCGCGCGTCCCAGGAGCCTAATCCTCCCGCTCCCCGCCTTCCCCGGCGCGCGCGGCGGAGGGACGCCCTCGCCCTCAGCCGTGGCCCACTGGGGGTGCGCGAAGCTTCGCAGGGTCGCGAGGCCCGCCCCCGGGCGGTCAATGTCCGCATCTCCGCTGAACGCGGGGCCCGGGCCTGGCACTCCGGCACCGCCCATGCCGCCGGAATGTCGTCACACCGCCATCCTCCGATCGTGGGCCTCGGACACCACCCGGTCGCGCGCGCGCCCAGGTGCGGGTGACCAGACGGGAGACGTGCATCTGCCAGGGACCGGGCTGCAGGGCGATGCGATCCTGCGTCATCTCGCGCTCCCGATGTCGTCCACCTGGCGCGCCCGCCGTGATGCTCTGACTGGAGGCCGCTTCGCGGGTCACCTGCGGTGTTCGCCGTCCCGACGGTCCTCACGCGTCCAGCGCGCCCGGTTCTGGCGGCTGTAGCGGCGGTCCCAGCGGTCCCGACGATCCCTGTGCTCCTTGTAGTCCCGGTAGTCCCCGAGATCGGAACTGCCGCTACGGCTTTGGCCTCCGCCACGATCGCGGCCGTGGCGGGTGACGCCGTAGACCAGCACCGCCGCGGCCACCCACCAGATGGGATGGAGGAAGCCGAAACCGAACAGAACCGCGGTCAGGATGAGGAGCAGGACGAACACGGTGGGCCTCCCCGGGAGCAGGACACAACATCGATACCGGGGACTGGGGCCTCACCCACAGCCTAGTCCTGCCCGGGGGCTGCGGATACGGCGCGACGTAAGCGTGTCCGGTCCGGCACGAATGGCTGCTTGACACCTGTCGGGGAACCGCGCCGAGGGCTCGCATGCGACATGCCGCCCCTGCCCCTTGAAGCGTCGCACCGCCGGCGCGCTCCCCAGCGGGCGCGCCCTGCGCATGGGTGCCGGAACTCCTCGGTGTCCAGGCTGCGTTGACACGGCTCGGCGCCGGAAGCTTGGGCAGATCGTGCGGCCTGGGCCGTGTGTGGGATGTGATCGCAGCGTCCCGTGGTGACCCGGGCCGCCGTGCCCGAGGACATGGACGCGCTCACCGTGCCGGCCGGGACGTGGGCCGTCTTCGAGAGCTCCGGGCCGTTTCCGCAGGCGCTCCAGTACCTCTGGCGGGACGTGTTCACGCAGTGGTTCCCGTCCAATCCGTACCGGAGCCGGCCGGGACCCGAGATCCTGCGGACCCGGCTGTCGCAGGATGCCACGCAGGCGGATGCGGAGCTGTGGATCCCCGTGGATCGGACTGCGGTCTGAACGACAGCGTGCGGCGGCTCAGGGCCGCCGCACGCCGGAGACGTCGATCGAAGCCCGTGAAGCGATCTCGGGATGGCCCGCGGAGATCTGACCAGGTGAGCAAGGGGCGCTGCTGCTGCCGCTGTTGCCGACGCCGTCGACGAAGGCGCGTCAGTGGTGGTGGCCGTGCCGGCCGAGGGTCTCCACGGGGGTCGCGCCGGGGCGGGTCCACTGTGGCACGGGCCGGCTGGTCGGGCCCCAGGTGGCGACGCCGTCGGCGTCCGAGCGCCAGTACCAGCAGGCCTGGCGGCCCTCGGACGGGTGCCCCTCGCGGACATCGCCGATCACGGGCCGGCCCTCGGGGTTGTCCTCCCACGCCTCGCCGCGGCCGTAGGGCGTCATGTCGAGCAGGCTGAGGGAGCCGTTGACCGGCTCGTTGCCACGGCCCGTCGTGGAGTAGGTGAGGAACACGCGGTCGCCGTCGCGCAGGAAGCAGGTGAGGTAACCCATGCTGCCGCCGACCGGCGCCTCCACACCGCGCACCGAGTACCAGGGCTGGGTGTACCCCATGAACTCGACGTAGGAAGCCACCTCGTCCCACGGGCCCGTGGTCAGGATGGCGAACGAGACGCCGCGGGCGTTGAGGTAGACGGCGTCCTTCACGTGCCAGGCCGTGGTGGTGCAGCCCTCGCACTGCCCCTGGTGCGGCGCGCCGTCGTACCACATGTGCTTGTAGACCACGAGCTCGTCGCGGCCCTGGAACAGGTCCAGGAACGGGACCGGGCCGTCGGGTCCGACGACCTCGACCGTCCCGTCGAGCTCCACCATCGGCAGCCGGCGGCGGGCCGCGGCGAGGGCGTCGCCCTCGTGGGTGTGGGCCTTCTCGCGGACCAGCAGCTCGTCGCGGGCGGTCTGCCAGGTGGCCAGGTCGACGACGGGCGGGCGGCCGGGCAGCGCGGTGGTCGGGTCACTCGGCGTGGTCGTCATGGCGTCCTCCGTGGTGTCTCGTGCCGGGCAGCGTCGTACGACGTCCTACGACGCTCACCAGAACAGACTCGCGACCCGGCCGGAACTCATCGCGGCAGCGGGCGGAGAAGTCATCGGAGACGGCCCCGCCGACAGCGCCGTCGCGAGGGCTGGGCCGGGACACATGACGTGACCCGGCCCAGCCCTCGCGGCTGGCTGCGACCGCGTCGGCCGAGGCTCAGAGCTCCAGAACCACGGGTGTGAACAGGGCTCGGCGCGCACCCGGTCGTCGAGGCCGGCGGCAATCTCGCGTTGCCGCTCCTCGTCGGAGTGCCGGCAGATCGACGCGTCTTCGCGAGGACCGGCCCGCTCGGACCGTGGTGCCGTCGAGGGGGCGCCCGAGCGGGTCGAGAGTGCGGAGCCGGTGTGACGAAGGCCGTAGTGGTGGAAGTCGTCCGGCGGACCGACGACCGCGCGAGCCCGCCGGGGACGGCTGCCGGTCATGGGCCGGCATGCCGCCTCCGCCGCACACCGGCATCGCGGCCTCGCTCGGGCAGCGCTCAGCCCACAACCTGGTGCGACACGATTCAGATCAGTTCGGGTTGCGGTTCCGGTTGCCGCGCCGGTGCGGCCCTCGGTTCCCACAGTGCGATGGTCCGTACGTAGCCGTAGACCACTGAGGCCATCGCCAGCAGGAGAAGCGGTCCGAACACCCACGGGTGCTTGGCCATCTCCAGCGGCAGACAGCGATAGGACACCAAGAGCGCAGTGAAGACCGTCGCGCCGTAGACGACCAGTTGGATCCCTGATCGATCCCAGCCGCGGTCGAGCGAGCGCAGAGCTGCCTCGATCGTGAGCGTGAACACCACTCCGGCAATGAGATCCGCGCCGTAGTGGTACCCGAATCCCAGCGTGGCGGTGAGCGTGGCAACCAGCCAGAACGTGCCTGCGAATCGCAGAAACCGTGGGCCCTTCCGGGAATGAATGAAGATCGCGGTGGCCCACGCCGTGTGGAGGCTGGGCATGCAGTTGCGTGGGGTGGTCCCGTCGAATGGCATGTGGTGCGGGATATCGATCGGCGGCGGCGTTTTTGGCCACAGGTCGCCCACCGCCCACTGCACGCTGGACGACGTGTGCGCCCACAGGCTGACCCCCGCCCAGTGCTCGGTGCCGGCACCGTAGGCGAAGACCGGTCCGACTACTGGGAAGATCATGTAGACGGCCGGCCCGAGGAGGCCGATCACCAGGAACGTGCGCACCAGATGGTGACTCGGGAAGCGGCGCTCGACCGCCACGTTCCGCAGTTGGTACAGCGCGACGATGACCGCGGCCATCGCGAGCTGACCGTAGACGATGTCGAGGAAATTGAAGCCGATCGTGCCGGTGGCCGTGACGATCCGGCCTACCAGCCACGACGGGTTGCCCAGCGCGTGATCGGCGGTTGCCACGTACTGGTCGAGCACCACGGGGCGGGCCTTCGAGGTGATGAGCAGCCAGGTGTCGCCGGTCTTGCGGCCGGCCACCAGCAGCAGGCCCAGCCCGACGCCCTTCAGCAGCAGGACACGTTCCCGGCCGGTGCGGCGCGTGACAGCGATGACCCCATAGCCGAGAAGCACCCACAACGCGCCGTTGCCGAAGGGGTGGCCGCCGGTCGTCTTGGCGTGGACCGCCCACCGGACCAGCAGGAAGGCGATGTCGATACCGATCGCGGCACCAGTCGCGATGAACCGTTGCCGCCAGGTGAGCACCACCATCATCAACGCCAGACTGGCGTACAACAGGAAACCCGATTTGGGGGCGAATATCAGCTCCCGCACCTGGCAGGTGATCGGCCCCGACAGGCCGTAGTGACGCGCGGTGATCTCCAGCGCAATGAGGAATCCGAGGGCCACCACAGCCGCGGTGGCCCACAGTATCGCCCGGGGTTGACGCCAGACGGATACCGCAGATCTGCCTTTTATTCGCGAAAACACCCGCGATGCTATAGGTACCAATTGATTGACCAATTTGCTAGGTTTTGGATAAACAAGTCACTTATCAAGACGGATGGCGCGGTTTTCCGATTAAGGGTGGATGATAGGGGCGTTCATCGCGAGTTCGAACATGTTAGCGGAACGGTGCGGGAGGGTTCCGCCGAAATGTGCATGGTCGAGCGGACGGATCGTCCCCGCCGTGCCGCCACGGGTCATCGGCGCCTGCCCCGGCCGGTCGCAGCCCTGCGGCGATGTCGGCCCGGCTCCTCGACGCATCCCGCACGGACCGGAGCCATCCGCTTCGCGCCGGGTTCCCTGGCCCGGGACCGCGGGCGTGTGTCCTCAACCGGGTTCTTCAGTAGGTCAGTTGTGTGGGGGGACTGTGCCGTGGATGCTGGTTTGTGGGACGGCGGGAGACAAGTCATGAGGCGGGGGAGTTCATGGCCGCGGTACGGGGGAGCGACGTACTCGAGGCGTCGCAGGTGCGGGTCTGCTCGGCCGGGGGCGAGGTGGTCGGCGCCGGGTTCCTCGTTTCCGCCGATGTGGTGTGTACCTGTGCCCATGTGGTGGCTGGGGCTCTCGGGATGCCCAGCGGTTCGCAGGAGGCGCCCGGCGAGGCGGTGGATCTCGACTTTCCGCTGCTGACGGGCCGTCCGAGGACACGCGCGACCGTGGTGTCGTGGCGGTACGGCGGGCTGGACGTCGCATTGCTGCGCCTGGAGACGGCGGTCGGGGGCGCACGGCCCGCGCCGCTGGTCGACGGGACCGGCGTATGGGGCCACACGTTCCGGGCGCTGGGCTACCCCGTCGGCGCCGATCGCGGTGTATGGGCCTCGGGCACCCTGCGGGCCGGGCAGGGTTCGGGCTGGGTGCAGATGGAGGCGCAGGAGCCGGGGCCGCGGATCTCGGGAGGGTTCAGCGGGTCGCCGGTCTGGGACGACGCGCAGGACGGCGTCGTCGGGATGACGGTCGCCGCGCACCGGGGCGAGAGCACCGCGTACCTGTTGCCGTCGGCCGAACTGGTCGACGAGGAGACGCTGCGGCCGCAGTGCCCGTTCCAGGGGCTCGCGGCGTTCACGGAGGACGACGCGGAGTTCTTCCACGGACGCGACAGCGACACCGCCCGCGTGCACACGGCCGTCCGCAGGCGGTCGGTGACGTTGGTCGCGGGGCCCTCGGGGTGCGGGAAGTCGTCCCTGGTGCGGGCCGGGGTGCTGCCGCTGCTGCGGGCCGAGGGGATGAGTGTGTCCGAGCTGCGGCCCGTGCCCGGCGCACGGGCGACCGTCGTACTGGCGCGGGCGCTGATGGGGGTCCTGGAGCCGGAGCTCGGCGAGACCGATCGGCTCGCCAAGGCGGAGGAACTGGCAGGGCTGCTGAAGACCGGCGACGATGTGCCGGCCGAGCTGCGCGGCAGGATCCTCGCCCGCGGAGAGCGCGCCGGCCACGTGCTCTTCGTCGACCAGCTCGAGGAGTACGCGGGTGCCGAAGCGGCCGCTGCCCGCGACCTGTTCGGACTGCTTGTCGCTCTGGCGGGCAGGGACGGCGCGGCGGCACTGCGGGTCGTCGCGACCGCGCGGCCCGACTCCCTCGAAGCACTGGTGACGGCCGATACGTCCGATCTGGTCAGCGACGCCGTGGAGTTCCTCGCGCCGCTGGCCGCCGACGGCCTGGAGCGGGCGGTGACCGCGCCCGTCGACGCCGTACCGGGGCTGTGGTTCGAGCCGGGGCTGCCGGAGCGGATCGTCGCGGACGCGGGCGACGAGCCCGGCCGGATGACCCTGGTCCAGTTCGCTCTGACCGAGCTGTGGAAGCGTCGCAGCCGGTCGATGCTGACGCATGCCGCGTACGACGAGCAGGGTGGTCTGGCGGGGGCTCTCGTCGGATACGCGGACGACACCCTCGCCGGACTGACACAGCCCCAACAGACGTGTGCGCGGCGGATGTTCGTGCAACTGGCGCGGCCTGACGGGGACGCCTTCCTGCGCCGTCCCGCCCGGGTCGCCGATCTGGCTCCCGAACTCGTCGACCTGGCACGGGAGCTGGCACCGAGCAAGCTCCTCGTCCTCTCCCGGGCCCCGGGCGGTGACGAGGAGATCGTCGATCTGGCGCACGAGGCTCTGACGCGGCTCTGGCCGCGCCTGCGGCAGTGGCTGGCCGACTCCCGGGACTTCCGCGCCTGGCAGGAGCAACTGCGGGCCGACCTGCGGCGCTGGCATGCTCAGCAGCGGGAGCCCGCCCGGCTGCTGAGCGGAAGCGAACTCGCGGAGGCCGATCGCCGGCTGGCCGCGCACCCCGACGACGTCTCCGCCGACGAGCGCGGATACATCCTGCTCAGCCTCCGCCACTCCCGGCGCGGGACCCGCCTCAAGCAGGCCGCCGTGGGAACGCTGACCCTTCTCACCGTGCTCGCTGTCGTGCTGGCGATATCCACCTGGCAGAGCCTTCAACGGACCGAGCAGCAGTTGCGGGCCCAGGCCGCGGGGCTGCTGGCCCAAGCCGCCGATGACACCCCCGGCAGCGACCCTGCCACCGCCCTGCAGCTGGCGCTGGCCGCGTGGAAGACCAAACACACCCCGAAGACCCGCGACGCGCTGATGCACCAGTACGCGCGGGGGCAGTACCTGGTGGGCTCCTATCCGTCAGTGTGGAGGGGCCAGGTCAGGGAGATGAACGCCACACCGGACGGCCGTACGCTCGTGGTGGTGTCAAAACCGGAGGGCGGCGACCGGTGGACGCTCACCGTGGTCACCGGCGCCCTCGAAGGAAAGATCCGGACCACGGAGCTCGGTGGAGTCCCCGCGGGAATCTTCGCGAGCGCCATCAGCCCCGACGGCCGCCTTTTCGCCGTAGCCGCACGGGACTCGGTCCGGCTGTGGCGGATGAGCGACCCGAAGGATCCCATCCCCCTGAACCGCGGGAAACACGAGATCGCCAAGGAGTTCGGGGCCACCGTGGACTTCAGCAGCAACGGGAAGCGGCTGCTGCTGACGATGGACGACCGCTCCGGGGCCTGTTACAACAACGCCCAGTGTGTCCCGCCCTTCGCCGAGGCGTGGGAGGTGCCCTCCGGCGTCCGCCTGCCTGTCGCGAAGAACCTCGTGTCCGCCTCCGGGGTGGAGGAGGCGGCCTTCACGACAGACCCGGACACGGTGGCCGTGAGCAGTTGGGGCAAAAGCGGACGGCAGCTCGAGATCAAGGATCTCACCACCGGACGGCAGCTCTACAGCCCGGGCCCGGAGCCCAAGGGGATGGGGCCCGGCGAGCCGCTTCTCAGAGCCGGAGGTGAATCGGTGATCTCGGCGGTCGGCGACCGGTGGTACACCCAGTCACTCGGCCGTACGCCAGGACCGAGAACCGCGATTCCCGCCGTGAGTACGAGCAGCGACGCCACAGGGAACTACAACGTCGACGGTTCGGCGGCCGACGGAGGAGTCACGAAGGGGGGATACGCCGAGTCGACCTTGACCGATGCGCGTACCGGGCAGGCCTACCGCACTCGCCTGCCCACCCCGGGCGAGGCTCCCGCCCAGTACACGGGTTTCGCGGCGGCGCCGCGGAAGGACGGCGGGCTCACCGTTCTCGTACCGGTGGGCACGACGCTGATGGCGGTGCGGGCCGAGCGATCGGGCAATCAACGGTTCGAGGGCGACCCCGTTCTGGGCGGCAGCTACGCGCTGGCGCCCGACGGGCGCTTCCTCGCCAAGGTCACCGAGAAGACCCTCGAGGTCATGGATGCCTCCCGTACCCGCCTGAGGTCCGTGAGGATCCCGGCCGGGCAGAGCTCCGACTGGAAGGTCACCTGGACCGCCGACTCACGGTGGGTCGTGGTGTGGGGGCGGGAGAGCGGCCTCCACCGTGCGTATGCGGCGCAGAGCCTCGGTGAGGGTGTGCCGCTCCCCGTGGCGGTACAGAAAGGGAAGAAGATCGACAGCCTGGTCGGGCTGCAGGGGAGCGAGATCGTCCTGTTGACCGAGAACGGGACGCTGGCGCGTCTCGACGCCGCCGACGGGACCGTGCTCACCCAGCCCTTTCCCGCCCACCCCGGCCCCAACACCAACGGTCCCCTCGTGGATCTCTTCATCTACGGCCAACTCATGTCCCGCCCCGGGCACCCCGGACAGGTGGCCGTCGTGACCCGGGCTGGAGCCGGTGACGGCAAGATCCTGCTGTGGGATGTCCGAGCTCCGCGACACGTCGCGACGCTGACTGGACCGGTCATCGACACGCCGTATACGGAGGATTCGCTCAGCAGCGGACTCGTCTTCACCCCCGACGGTTCGCGCCTCGCCGTGCAGAACTCCGACGGACGAGTGCGCGTGTGGGACGTCGACCGCGGAAGAAAGCTGCCGGGATGGGTATCCCGCTTGTCGTCGAACGAACTGATCGGGTTCGACCCGGACGGCAGCCTCGTTTCGCGCGACGCGGACAAGGGGCTGGTCGAGATCCACGACCTGACAGACGGCTCCTCCGTCACTCTGGAGGTGACGGCGAAGATCGTCGAGGAGATCAGCAACGCGACGGCGAGAATCACCCCAGGGGACCAACTGCTCATCGACAACGGCGCCGGGCGCAGGACCTTCGACCTTCGCCCCGAAGCGCAGTTCCGCACACTCTGCGCCGCCGCCGGGCGCGACTACACCAAGGCCGAGCGCGACCTCCTCCCGGAGGGAACCCCGTCCGGTCCGCCCTGTCCCTGACCGGGACACAGGGCGATCGCGGGTGGCTCCCCGAGCCCCAACTGGCACGATCTCGTAACCGAGTTGCTCACGGCCCGTCCTCGCCAGGCGCCCCTTCTGCACACTTCTTCCCATGACCGGTTCAGAGAACTACCTCCTCGACGACGGCACCACCGTCCGCTTCCTGCTCGCGGGCGCAGGACAACCCGCCTTCGCAGACGACGACTCGGCAGACGGTCTCGGCCCGGTCGTCCCCGTGGGCAGGCGGGGGGAAGCCGTTGCCACCGTCGCCGCCGACGTGCTGCGCAGCACGCTCAGGCCGCTCGGCCCCCTGGTGCAGGAGGTCCACGACGCCATGAGCGCCGTGCCCACGCCGCCGACCGAGATCACCGTCACGTTCGGCGTACAGCTGGGCCAGGACCTGAAACTGGGCATCGTCAACGGCAGCGGCCAGGCCCACCTGACGGTCACCGCCACGTGGAGCCCGGAGACCGCCGTGGCCACGCCGCCCGCCGGCGACCCTCGAGCGGACGGGAACAGTCCCGCGGCCACGTGACGTACGAGGGCCCTTGCTGTTGTTCGAGGTCGTGCCTTCCTGGACGGCCGAGGACTGGGCGACGACCACGACAAGGCCAGGCCGGATCCCAAAGGGCAACCACTTGGATTGCTCCACGCCAGGCGGGGGCGGGAGACCGTTCGTCTCGCCACTCGGGGCACCGTTTAGGGTCGTCCGGTGACGAGTAGCAGCGCGCCGCGTTCCCAGGTCCTCGACAGCACCCGTCCTACTGCGGCGCCCGGCGACTGGAAGGACCGTCTGCGCCTGTTCGGACATGCCGGACGCCCCCGGACCGGCGTCCGCGAGCGCCTGGTTCCGCCGTTTCCGGAGCCGTCGACGCGCCTCTGGGAGCGCGCACGCCTCGATCCGGCACTGGCGTTCCGCGTCGCGAAGGCGATGGACTGGCTGGGGCCGATACTCGTCGCCCTCTCAGCCGGAGCGATCCGCTTCTGGCGCCTCGGGCAGCCGCGGGACCTCGTCTTCGACGAGACCTACTACGCCAAGGACGCCTGGGCACTGCTGCGACTCGGCTACGAGGGCACCTGGCCGGACCGCAAGATCGCCGACCCGCAGATCCTGGCGCACCCGCGGGTGATCCCGCTCTCCGACACCGCGGCCTTCGTCGCGCACCCGCCGACGGGCAAGTGGGTGATCGGCCTCGGCGAGTGGATGTTCGGCCTCACACCGTTCGGCTGGCGCTTCATGACGGCGGTCCTGGGCACGTTGTCGGTGCTGATGCTGTGCCGAACAGGTCGCCGCCTGTTCCGGTCGACGGCGCTGGGCTGCCTGGCCGGCGCGCTGATGGCGGTGGACGGTCTGCATGTGGTGATGAGCCGCTCCGCTCTGCTGGACCTCGTCGTCATGTTCTTCGTACTGGCCGCGTTCGGATGCCTGCTGCTCGACCGGGACCACGCACGGGCCCGGCTCGCGGCAGCCCTCCCCGTGGGCGAGGACGGCCACGTGCGCCCGGACCGCGTCACGGGCGACCTCGCCGGGACAGGAGTTCGTCCTTGGCGGCTCGCCGCCGGTCTCTTCCTGGGACTTGCGGCCTCGACCAAGTGGAACGGCCTGTACTTCCTCGCCTTCTTCGTGGTCCTCACCCTGCTGTGGGACGTCGGCTCTCGCCGCGTGACAGGAGCCGGCCGCCCGTACCGGGCGGTGCTGCGCAAGGACCTCGGCTGGTCGCTGCTGTCCGTCGTCTTGGTCGCCGTCGTGACCTATCTGGTGACGTGGACGGGCTGGTTCCTCTCCGACAACGGCTACGGACGGCACTGGGCGGACGGCCGCGGCGGAACCTGGTCGTGGATTCCGGCCCCGCTGCGCAGCCTGTGGCACTACGAGTACGGGGTCTACCAGTTCAACGTGGGGCTGCACACTCCGCACAAGTACGAGTCGAATCCCTGGAGTTGGCTGATCCTGGGCCGTCCTGTGCTGTTCCACTACGAGTCGCCGAAACCCGGGCGGGACGGCTGCCACGCGACGGCCGACTGCTCGCAGGCGATCCTCGCCCTGGGCACACCGCTCCTGTGGTGGTCGGCGTGCTGCGCACTCGTGTATCTGCTCTACCGATGGGCGCTGCGCCGCGACTGGCGCGCCGGCGCCGTCCTGTGCGCGGTGGCCGCCGGTTATCTGCCCTGGTTCCTGTACCAGGACCGCACGATCTTCTCCTTCTACGCGGTCGCCTTCGTGCCGTACCTGTGTCTGGCCGTGGCGATGATGCTGGGCGCGCTGCTGGGTCCGCCGGGGGCGGACGGCAGACGCCGCACGCGGGGCGCGGTGGCCGCGGGGGTGCTGGTGCTGCTCATCGCCTGGAACTTCATCTACTTCTTCCCGGTCTACACCGGGCAGACGATCCCGTACGCCGACTGGCGCGCCAGGATGTGGCTCGACACCTGGATCTGAGCCCGTCCTCCGGCGAAGCCCTCTCAACGGGACCGGGACTCCAGCGAGGTGAAGCAGACCGTGTCCTCGGGCCCTCCGTGGTGTTCGGCGCCGTCGTCGTCGCGGTAGCGCCACTCGAAGGGCAGGCCGTGGGCGGTCTCGGAGTCCGGTCCGCTCAACCAGCTCGACCAGGGAACTCCGCCGATCGCACACGAAGAGCGCCCCTCCTCGCGACTGGCCGGAACCAGCGTCACGACCGGCCGGTCCGGACCGACGCCCGAGCGCACCGACGCACAGCCGCCAGCCATGTCGGCGAGATTTGACCGGTCGGAAAAAGGGAGCACGGGCGGATGGACGGACGCGAGCAGCCGACGCGCCGCCGGATCGCAGGACCGGGCCGGACACCGATACGATCGGAAAGTCCTCGAAACATTCGAAGCAGACGTGCGCCATCCTGGATCTTGCCGACACGAACATCACCGATCACTGTCGAATCGCCGCCACGCACACCCCCATTGAGCAGGCAATACACCCCCCTTTGCCGATCTCCTGGTGTGCGAATGTTTCGGGATCATTGCCGAAACCATTGACAGCTGGCAGGGCCATATCAAAACTGTTCGCCGTTGCCCGGCCGTGTTTGCGCGACGCCACCCGCGGTCGCCGTCGCTCCTGCTGGTCACCCACAACCCGCAGGTTCGTGTCACGCTGCCCGGCTCCCATCGGCCTCACGAGGACGAGGAGGAAGCACGAACATGAACGACGCACCCGCACACGCACCCTCATCCGCACACCGCACGAACCGCGGACGCGGCCGCTTCGGGCCGCTCAGCCGCTTCAGGCTGCTCATCAGCGGCGTCTGCACCACCGTGCTGGTCGCCTTGGCAGCGATGACCCTGCCCGGCACCGCCCACGCCGACACGGTCATCACGACGAACCAGACCGGCACCAACAACGGCTACTACTACTCGTTCTGGACCGACGCACCGGGCACGGTCTCCATGAACCTGGGCTCCAGTGGCAACTACAGCACCTCCTGGAGCAACACCGGGAACTTCGTCGCAGGCAAGGGCTGGAGCACCGGCGGACGCAGGAGTGTGACCTACTCGGGCACCTTCAACCCGTCCGGCAACGCCTACCTGGCGCTCTACGGATGGACGTCGAACCCGTTGGTCGAGTACTACATCGTCGACAACTGGGGCACCTACCGGCCCACGGGAACGTACATGGGCACCGTCACGAGCGACGGCGGCACGTACGACATCTACAAGACGACGCGGTACAACGCCCCGTCCGTAGAGGGCACTCGCACCTTCGACCAGTACTGGAGCGTCCGGCAGTCGAAGCGGACGGGCGGCACCATCACCACCGGGAACCACTTCGACGCCTGGGCCCGCGCCGGGATGCCGCTGGGCAGTTTCAGCTACTACATGATCCTCGCGACCGAGGGATACCAGAGCAGCGGCAACTCCAACATCACGGTGGGCGACGCCGGTTCGGGCGGGGGCGGCGGCGGGGGCGGCGGCAGCGGATGCACCGCGACCCTCTCCGCGGGCCAGCAGTGGAGCGACCGCTACAACCTCGACGTCGCCGTCACCGGATCCAGCAACTGGACGGTGACCATGAACATCCCCTCCCCCGCCAAAGTCCTCTCCACCTGGAACACCAACGCCACCTACCCCAGCGCCCAGGTCCTGACCGCCAAACCCAACGGCAACGGCAACAACTGGGGCGTCACCATCCAGCACAACGGCAACTGGACCTGGCCGACGGTCTCCTGCACCGCGAGCTGAGCCGCACCCCGCCCCCAGGCTGGAGGACCACTCCGTATGAGCACCAGACCACGACTCTCGTTACGCGCTCTGGTCACGAGGCTGGTCGTCGTCGCGACGGCCGCCGCGTGCACCCTCACCGTCCAGGCCGCCGCCCCGGCGCAGGCCGCCACCTGCAACGGGTACGTCGGGCTCACCTTCGACGACGGCCCGTCCGGTACGACGACAGCCCTGCTCAACGCCCTCACCCAGAACGGGCTGCGGGCCACGATGTTCAACGAGGGCCAGTACGCCGCCGCCAACCAGGCCCAGGTCCGGGCCGAGGTCAACGCCGGCATGTGGGTCGGCAACCACAGCTACACCCACCCGCATCTGACCCAGCTCGGTCAGTCGCAGGTCGACTCGGAGATCTCCCGGACCCAGCAGGCCATCGCGGGTGCGGGAGGCGGCACGCCCGTGCTGTTCCGCCCGCCGTACGGCGAGACCAACTCGACGGTGAAGTCGGTCGAGGCCAAGTACGGCCTGACCGAGATCATCTGGGACGTCGACTCGCAGGACTGGAACGGCGCGAGCACCGATGCGATCGTGCAGGCCGCGGCCCGCCTCACCAACGGCCAGGTCATCCTCATGCACGACTGGCCGGCCAACACACTCGCCGCGATCCCGCGTATCGCGCAGGGGCTGGCCGCCCGCGGCCTGTGCGCCGGCATGATCTCCCCGCAGACCGGCCGCGCCGTGGCCCCCGGCAGCGGGGGCGGCGGCGGGGGCGGCGGCAGCGGATGCACCGCGACCCTCTCCGCGGGCCAGCAGTGGAGCGACCGCTACAACCTCGACGTCGCCGTCACCGGATCCAGCAACTGGACGGTGACCATGAACATCCCCTCCCCCGCCAAAGTCCTCTCCACCTGGAACACCAACGCCACCTACCCCAGCGCCCAGGTCCTGACCGCCAAACCCAACGGCAACGGCAACAACTGGGGCGTCACCATCCAGCACAACGGCAACTGGACCTGGCCGACGGTCTCCTGCACCGCGAGCTGAGCCACTGACCTGGCACGTCTCCCCCGGGAGGGTGCACCATCCGGCCTCGGACTCCTCGTCCGGGGCCGGACGTCGTGCGAAGCGTCACCGCCTGACGGTGAAGTACTGCCATGCGCCCCAAGTGCTCAGGTTGCCGATGTCCTTGCTGCTGTGGACGTACTCGGCCCGCATGCGGAACCTGCTGTCGACCGCGCCGGTCAGGCCCAGCGCCGTGGAGCCGGTGCTCGTGGTGCTGAGCGTGTGGCAGGCGGAGGTGCTCTGCGTGTGCCAGGTACCGCCGTAGTACCGCTGGATCTGGTACAGCACGCACTGGCCGGCCTTGTCGGGCGTGACCGTGGTGTTCAACTGGGCCTTGGCGGTGTGGTGGTAGACCCGGTAGAGGAGGCTGCCGTAGTGGGTGCTCCCGTAGTAACCGCTCAGCGACTCGGACACCTTGGCGTAGGCCGACGCGGTATGGGAGGCCGTGGCCGGGGCGTAGCGGTAGTCACCGGCGAAAGCCGCGGTGAAGGTGGTCCTGCGGGTGAGTTTGTAGGCCACGGCCAGGTTGCCGTGGCTGTCCACCGTACCGGCCGTGACCAGCTCCTTCCTGCCGCCGTAGGGCTGGGCGTAGATCGCCAGGGTGCGGCCGTCGTAGGTCGTGCCGAGGTGGGCGGTGACCTTCGCGGTGGCACCGTAGGCGTACGACGGAGCGTCGATGGTGAGGGACACCGCGGTGGCGACGCGGGAGACCTGGACGGTCGCGGACGCGTGGACGGCCTGGTGGGTGGAGTCACCCGGGTAGGTCACGGTGTAGGTGTTGGCTCCCCCGACCTGCGGGGCATCGGTGATGCGGAAGGTGCCGTCGGCGGACAACGGCGCATCGGGCAGCGCCACGCCCGCAGGGTGGGCCAGGTCGGTCCTGACCACGTGGACGGCCTCGCCGGACGGGTACGGAGCCGCCGACAGCAGGCCCGAGACGGCCAGTCCGGCCGCCCGGGCGGATGTCGCCGGGGCGGTGAGGTCGAGGGTGGTCGGGGGCGGGGTCGGGAGCTGCGACGGAACCACGACCTGGTATCCGGTCGGCTGGGACCGGTTCCCGGCCGCGTCGACCCCGATGACGTTCAACGTGTGGACCCCCCAGGGCAGGGCGGTGGTCAGACTCGCCCTCCCCTCGGCGTCGGCGGGAACCCGAGCGGCGCCGCTGCCGGGCTCCTGGTCGAGGGCGTACTCGAAGTGGTCCAGCCCGCCGGCCTGACAGTCCGGAGCCGCCGCCTCGGCGCACCCGTCGGGCAGGGGGTCGCTGGAGCCGAAGCTGAACGTGGTGAGCTGGCCGGCCGCCTTCGTGGGCGTTCCCGGGCTGCCCACCGGGGGGAAGTCCGGGTCGGTGACGACCGGGGCGAGGGGTGCGCGGCCGTCCACCCTGAAGTAACAGGGCGTCGTCGGGTTCGAGTACGCCGTCCCGTCGTACGTCGACGCGTGCCAGCCGTAGGTGTGGCCGTCCGTCAAGGGCAGCGGGACGTACACGGATTGGGAGAGCACCGGCAGTCCGGAGACGGACCCGTCCGCCGCCTGCGAACCGTCCACGTCCCACGCGTGGACGACTCCCTGATACGTCACCCCGTTCACCGTCGGCCGCGGTACGCCGACGGAGACGGTGAAGCCGGCGGGAGGCGGACTGGACACGGTGTTCCAGGCCGGGCCGCTGTCGCCGGCGCAGGTCGCGCCGGCCGGCAGGGTGGGTGTCGGCAGCGCCGGGTCGATCGGGGTCTCGTCGGCGGCGGCCGCAGCCGGAAGCGCTGCCACGACCGCACCGGCCAGCAGAAGCGCGAGCCGGCCGCGTCGGTGCACGGTTCGATTCACAGATGTCTCACAGGTGTCTTCTTTCCGGGCAGGCGGAGGCGTGTTCGGCCGTACCCGGGACCCTCGTCGGAGCGCGCGGCGGTTGCCCGTCGCTCCGACGCGCCCGGCCGCCGTCCCCCGTCGTCGCGGCACAGAGCCGCAGAGCACGCAGAAAATAACACCGCCTCGGACGACCTCGGCGGTCCTTGATCAAGCGTTTACCGGGTGGGGTACTCGGCTTTCCACACGTCTCCCGCAGCGCCCGTGGACTTCCCGCACGCTCGCGCACCTTGCTCACCCTGGCCCCGATCTCGCCTGGTCCTGGGCGACCTTGGGGTTGTGCGCCGTCACCTCGAAGGGGTTCGGGCACGTGCTCAGGCCGGGGGGCGTCCGTCGCGGTGGACGACCGTGATGTGACGGTCGGGACCGGGCACCGGCGTCTCGAGTTCGTCGAGCACGGCGACGGCCAGGTCCTCGGCGCTGATCCACGAGCGGCCGTCGGCGCCGGTGAGCAGGGTGTCGGTGCCGCGCCGTTGACTCGCACCTCGGGCTGAAGCCCGAGGATTCTGGCCTTCTCGACTTGTTGCTGTTCCGCTACGCGGCACGGGGTTCGGTCGGGAATCCGTGGCTTCCTGTTTCTTCGCGCTGCGCCGGGATTGCTCCTGGTCTTACCGGCGCTCCGCAGGCCGAGACCGCCAGTCCGGCGGCCGTCTTCACGTTGATCGCGGCGTTGGTGTCCCGGTCGTGGACGGTGCCGCAGGCGATGCAGGTCCATTCCCGGACGCTGAGGGGTTTGGGTCCGTCCTTGACGCCGCAGGTGGAGCAGGTCTGGGAGGTCGGTTCGAACCGGCCGGTCTTGACCAGGGTGCGGCCGTACCGTTGTGCCTTGTATTCCAGCATGCTGATGAACGATGCCCATCCGGCGTCGTGCACGGACTTGGCCAGCTTCGTGCGGGCCAGTCCCGCCACCGACAGGTCCTCCACGGCGATCCCTTGGTTCTCGGAGATCAGTTTCGTGGAGAGCTGGTGGTGGAACTCGCGGCGTGCGTCGGTGACCTTGGCGTGGGCGCGGGCGACCTTGAGGCGGGCCTTGGCGCGGTTCTTTGATCCCTTCTGCTTGCGGGACAGCTCCTGCTGCGCCTTCTTCAGCTTCTTCTCCGCGCGCCGCAGGAAGCGCGGGGAGTCGATCTTCGTGCCGTCGGAGAGGACCGCGATGGGGGTCCCCCCGGACGGAGTCTGGAGGAGGGCGAGGCCAAGATCGATGCCGATGGTGCGGTCGGTTTCGGGCATCCGTGTCGCGTCGGCGGTGGGGTCGGTGCCGATGACGAAGGAGGCGAAATACCTGCCGGCCGCGTCCTTGATGACGGTGACGGAGGTGGGGGCGGCGGACAGGCCGGTCAGCGCGCCGCCCGGGACGTCCGTCTGCGTGGCCCGCCCGATGCCCATGCCCTCCTGAAACCGCGACACCCTTCCCGACACCTTCCCGGCGCTGCCAACCGCCTTGCGGTCGGGTAAACCTCCCGGTGGTCGCCGTCTCCAGGGCGACCAGGGCGTCGCGGGTGTGCACGGAGCCGACGACCATGAGCAGCGCCGGCCGTCAGTCTTCGCCTTCGGCTTCGGCTTCGACCACTTCGATGGCCTCTTCGTCCCGGGACCGGCCCAGCAGTTCGCGCAGCAGCCGTTCGTCGTCGGGGCCGAGTCCGGTGACGAAGCTGGCCAGCACGGCCTCGCGGTCCCGCTCGGCATCCAGCACCCTGCGCATCCGGTGGGCGGCCAGCCCCGCCTCGTCCGACGCGGGCAGCCACACGAACGACCGCCCGCTGCGCTCGCGAGTGACCGCCCCCTTGGCCAGCAGGCGGGTCAGGATCGTGATCACCGTCGTGTAGGCGAGGTCGCCGCCCAGGCGCTCCTGCACCCACCCGGCCGTGGCCGGTCCGTCCGCCTCCCGCAGCGCCGACAGGACCAGCACCTCCAGTTCGCCCTGCCCCCGCCGCCGAGGACGCCGCCGGTGATCCGTCACGCCCTGTCTCCTCTCCGCCGCCGTCCGTCTGCCCGGTCGGACATCGTATACCTCCTCTACATATCTGTAGATTCAACGGCCCGGTCCAGCACGCGGGCCTGGACACCCGAGCGTGCCGGGCCGGTACCCACCCCGCCACCCACTGGATTCGGAATACCCCCAGGGGGTATACAGGACGGGACGGTGGAGCCACCCGGGAACGGAGAGGAACCCATGCCTCACAACGATCACCACGACGATCACGAACATCACGCGGAACACGGAGGCGCCTCCTGGGAGCTGGCGGTGAAGGCGACGCTGCACTGCCTGACCGGGTGCGCCATCGGCGAGATCCTCGGCATGGTCGTCGGCACCGCCCTCGGCTGGGGCAACGTGCCGACCATGGTCCTCGCGATCGCCCTTGCGTTCCTGTTCGGCTACTCCCTCACCCTGTTCGCGGTCCGCCGGGCCGGACTCGACCTCAGTTCCGCGATCAGGGTGGCGCTGGCCGCCGACACCGTATCGATCGCCGTGATGGAACTGGTCGACAACGCCATCGTCACCCTCACCCCGGGCGCGATGGAGGCCCAACTCTCGGACGGACTCTTCTGGTCGACCCTCCTGGGCGGCTTCGTGGTCGCCTTCGTGATCACCACGCCGGTGAACAAGTGGATGATCGGCCGAGGCAAGGGCCACGCCGTCGCCCACGCCCACCACTGACCGACGGAGCGTCCGGCGCCCGGAGGGGGCAATCGGGTCGAGCTGTGGCAGCCCGTCTGAGCACGCCTGCACGCAGGCGGTGACGTGCCCTCTGGCCGCGCCGCCGTACGAGCCGCCCGTCACCGGCCTGCGCGGGCTCGCCGTGGCGGGCCCTGCGGCGGCGGCCGATGACGCGGACGGGGCGGCGTACGCCGACGCGGTGTCGGAGTACGCCGCCCTCGGGCGGGACGAGTTGCTGGAGGCGGCCCGCCGCTGTCATGGCGGTTACTTCGGGTCGCGGTTGAACGTCGCGGCCGACCAGAAGTAGCCGAGCACCGCGAGCCCCAGGCACCAGGCGACCGCGATCCACCCGTTGTTGCCGATCTCGCTGCCGAGCAGCAGCCCGCGCAGGGTCTCGATGGCGGGTGTGAACGGCTGGTACTCGGCGATCGGCTGGAACCAACCCGGCATCGTGTCGGCCGGGATGAAGGCGCTGGAGATGAGCGGCAGCAGGATCAGCGGCTGCGCGCTGTTGCCGGCCGCCTCGGCGTTCGGGCTGGCCATGCCCATCCCGACCGCGATCCAGGTGAGCGCCAGGGAGAACAGCGCGAGCAGCCCGAACGCTGCCAGCCACTCCAGGGCCGTGGCGTCGGTGGAGCGGAAGCCGATGGCCACGGCGACGGCGCCCACGAGGACCACGCTGGCGATGCACTGCAGCACGCTGCCGATGACGTGTCCGATGAGCACGGAGCCGCGGTGGATGGCCATGGTGCGGAAGCGGGCGATGATGCCCTCGTTCATGTCGGTGGAGACGGACACGGCGGTGCCGATCACGGTGCCACCGATGGTCATCATCAGGATGCCCGGGACGATGTAGGCGATGTAGTCGGAGCGGTCCGCGCCTCCGCCACCGATGCCCGCGCTCATCACGTCGCCGAAGATGTAGACGAAGAGCAGGAGCAGCATGACCGGGGTGAGCAGCAGGTTCAGGGTGAGCGACGGATAGCGACGGGCGTGCAGCAGGTTGCGGCGCAGCATCGTGGACGAGTCGCGCACGGCGAGGGAGAGGGCGCTCATCGGACGGACTCCTTGGACTGGCTGGGCTGGCTGGGCTGGCTGGGCTGGCTGGGCTGGCTGGGCTGGCTGGGCTGGCTGGGGACGTTGGTGCTGCCGGTCAGGGCGAAGAAGACGTCGTCGAGGTCGGGGGTGTGGACGGTGAGTTCGTCGGCTGCGATGCCGGCGGAGTCCAGCCGGTCGAGGAGGGAGCGCAGTTCGCGCTGGCTGCCGTCGCTGGGGATCTGCAGTGCGAGTGCCTCCTCGTCCCGGGTGACCTCGCGCAGCGCGGAGGCGGCGGACCGGTAGGCGGCCGGGTCGGTGAAGCGGAGCCGGACATGGCCGCCGGGGATGAGCCGCTTGAGCTCCTCGGCGCTCCCCTCGGCGGCGATCCTGCCGTCGTTGAGCACGGCGATGCGGTCGGCGAGCTGGTCGGCCTCTTCCAGGTACTGGGTGGTGAGGAAGACCGTCACCCCGTCGGAGACCAGCTCGCGGATGATCTGCCACATGTTGTGACGGCTGCGCGGGTCGAGGCCGGTGGTCGGCTCGTCGAGGAAGATGATCCGCGGGCCTCCGACCAGGGTCATGGCGATGTCCAGACGGCGCTTCATGCCGCCGGAGTAGGTGGAGGCGGGCTTCCTCGCGGCCTCCACCAGGTCGAAGCGCTCCAGCAGCTCGGCGGCGACCCGCCGACCCTCGCTCTTGGACAGGTGGTGCAGGTCGGCCATGAGGAGCATGTTCTCCTCCCCGGTGATCAGGCCGTCGACGGCGGAGAACTGCCCGGTGACACCGATCGCGGCACGGACCGCCTGCGGGTCGGCGGCGACGTCGTGGCCGCCGACGCGGATCTCACCGGAGGCGGGGTCGGGGGAGATGAGGGTGGAGAGGATCTTGACGGCGGTGGTCTTGCCGGCGCCGTTCGGGCCGAGCAGGGAGAAGACCGTTCCTTCGCCGGCGGCCAGGTCGATGCCGTCGAGGACGACCTTGTCTCCGTAGGACTTGCGCAGCCCGTTCGCCGCGATGGCCAAGCTGGTCATGAGGGGAGCTCCTTTTAGAGGCTGCGGGCGACGGTCAGAGGCTGTGGGCGGTGATGTCGCCGTAGGAAGTGGTGGCGCGGATGTCGAGCTGGGCGGCGGCGCCGTCGGTGTTCATGAGCGCGTTGCTGATCCGGCCGTAGGCGGTGCCGGCGTCCAGGGAGGCGGAGACTCCGCGGGCGGCGCCCACCGAGATCTCGCCGGACTCGGTGCGCAGCACGACCGTGCCGCGCACGGCCTCGGCGATCCGGAGGTCGCCCTTCATGGTGCTGATCTCCGCGGGGCCGCCCAGGCGGCCGACCGAGATGTCGCCCGCCTGGAGGGTGAGGCGGGCGCCTTCGGTCTCGTCGAGCTTGACCGAGCCCTGGGCGCCCTCGAAGGCGACGTCGCCGAGCCGTCCGACGCCCCGGAACTCGGCGCCGGCCGCCTTCGCCTCGACGCGGGAGCCGGCGGGCAGTCGGACTGTGACCTCCACGGATCCGGAGGGGCCGAAGAGCCGGCTGTCGGGGGCCTGGGCCGTGACCCGCAGGACGCCGTCGGCGTAGGCGACGGTGGTCTGCTCGGCGGCCTTGGTGTCGCGGCTCTTGGAGGGGTTGGCGGGCCGGACCTCGACGGCGGTGTCGGTGCGGTCTGCGGCGATGAACTGGATGCGTCCGGCGGGGATGTCGAGGACGGCGGAGATCGGGGCGGGGGTGTCGAACTTCTGCATCGTGCTCTCCTCGAGCTCGTTGTTTCCGATGACGGAAAAGCTACGTTGCGTTCACAGATCTAGCAACATAGTCGTTGCGCGCAATCGACATCCATGCAGGTGAAGCCTAGAAAAGTGTTGCAATGGGATTGAATTTAACGCAACGACAGCCGCACGTTCGTTGCAATGAATTGGGAGTGAACGCTATGCTGGAGGCACCGACGAGCACGAAGGAGATCGCAATGCCAGGAGGCAGGCTCACCCAGCAGGAACGTCAGCAGATCGCCCTGGGACTGGCCGACGACCTCGCCTACGCGGAGATCGCCCGACGCCTCGACCGTCCGACCTCGACGATCACGCGTGAGGTGATGCGCAACGGCGGCCCCACCGCCTACCGCGCCGACCTGGCCCACCGTGCCACCGAACGCCGCACCCATCGCCGTAGGCAGGCCGCACCCCGGGACCCGGAGGCGCCGGCGCAGGCCTACGGGCGCGATGCCGAGGCGGTGCGCGAGTACGAGGAGCTGTTCACCACCGTCATGATGGCTTCGGGCATGCCCACGATGATGGCCCGGGTGCTGGCCTGCCTCACCCTCACCGATGCCGGCAGCCTCACCGCGTCCGAACTCGTCCAGCGCCTGAAGGTCAGCCCGGCGTCCGTCTCCAAAGCGATCGCGTTCCTCGAGAGCCAGGGGATGGTCCGCCGGGAACAGGGCGAACACCGCCGCGAACGCTACGTCGTCGACGACGACGTCTGGTACGAGTCGATGGTGGCCAGCGCCCGCGCCATCGCCCAGCTGGTCGAGACCGCACGGCAGGGCGTCCGCGTCCTTGTCCCAGGCACCCCGGCCGCCACCCGTCTGGAGAACATCGCCCGCTTCCTCGACTTCGTCTCCGAGAGCACCGCCCGCGCCGCGGAACAGGCCCGCGAGATCCTCCGCACGAAACCCGAAACGCTCTCGGGCAGCACCGCCGAGCCACGTTCAGATCGCGGATAGGCGGGTAAACAGCCGTCCTGTCGCGATCACCGGCCGCTCGGCGAGGGTCGCCTTTTCCCTCACAGCCTGCCGAACGCCACCCCTCGCCAGACCCACCCCGCCGCCAACACAGCCTCCCGCAGCCGGTACTTCAGCTCCACGGGGTCGAAGCGGTCGACCTCCGTCAGGTGCCGGCGGCCGTCGGGGCCGCGCTCGAGCTCCCAGCGGCGGGAGACCATGACCAGCTGGCCGCGGCTGAATCCACGCGACACCGTCAGCCGGGGCGGATCGCCGATCCACTTGGCCTCGTGCTGCTCGTCGATGTTGCGCACCTCGTGGGTCTCCGAGACCAGCCGCAGCCGGGTCTCGAACGTCTGCTTCAGCTGCGTCCGCACGAAGAACGTGTGCCAGGCGGCCTCCCGGACCCGCCACTCCGCGACCAGGTCGCCGCGCTCCTTGGGGAGCGCGTTGCGTACGCGGTACGGGACGTCCGGGCCGTTGACCGCGAACAGCGCGGCCCGGACCTCCTCGACGGAGCGCGGCACGACACCGCTCTCGGGGTATCTGGTTCCGGTCAACTTGTCGAGAAAGCCCATCGGATCAACCTATTACAAGCCCGACCGCACCCGCCCACGCAGCCCGTGACGTCGAGATGGCGGAGGAAAAATACGCCAGGGATCGGCAACCGACCCGGTGACGGCGACGATCGACAGGGGGAGGAATCCAGCGGGTTCCGCGCCACCACCCAACTCCCGCCGCCCACTCGCATGCCCACCCCTCTCGCCCTCACCCCGATCCACCACGGTCCCGATCGGAGCACCTCTGGATGAGCAGCAGTCTTCGTGACCTTCTGATCAATCTGGCGTCCGCGGCGATCGCTTTCGTGGCCGGCTGGTCCTTCGGCAGGGTGCGCGACTTATGGCGGTTTCGCAACACGCGAAGTTTCTGGAAGCAGTTCGCCACCAGAGACCTCAAGGTCGTGACGTCGATCTTCATCCAGGAAGAGCACTACATCTGGGAGCGGTCCGGACTCGTCGGTGTCGGGGACGTACTCGCGCTGAACGAACTGCGCCAGCAGTTGCAGCGGGCCGGAGTCGGCCACCTTCCGCTGACCCCCAGCCACCAGCTGACCGGGCTCGAGCGCCGAGGCAACCTCGTCCTGGTGGGCGGACCGCACTCCAACCAGGTGACCGCCGAAGTCATGCAGCGCCTGCCCGTGACGTTCACTTTCGGGTCTGTCGACACGCACGACGCGAACATCTACGACGCTTCCACAGGCGACGTCATGCGATGCGTCGTCGATTCCCACGACCAACTCGTCGTCGACCAGGGAATCCTCATCCGCGCGGCCAACCCGTTCAACCGGGAGCGGAACATCATCATTCTCGCCGGGAGTTTCGGGTTCGGCACGAGCGCCGCGGCGCGGCTCCTCGCCGACGCGGATTTCCTCACCCACACGATCGTCGCCGAGGGGCATCCGTTCGAAGCCGTCTTCTCCGTCGAGATAGTCGGAGGCACGCCTCAGCAGATCGACTTGAAGGCGCTGCGACAGCTCGCTCCCACGGTGCTGCGCACCGGAGCTCCCTGAGTGCGGGCGCGACGGGCGTGACGGGCGCGACCGGGCGCGGTACTCCCGCCACCGCCCGCCGTTAGGCTCTCCCCTCATGGGGAAAACCGCAGGTGAACAGATAGGGGTCGTGACCGCGTTGGTGCGGTCGGCGTTCCTCGTGAACGCCGTGTACGCCGAGTCGAGCCGGGTCTACGGCATCACTCCGCAGCAGGGACAGCTGTTGTGCGTGCTGATGCCGCAGCCGTACGGCATGAGCGAGCTCGGCGAGATGCTCGGGCTCGCCAAGTCGAGCCTGACGGGGCTCGTGGACCGGACGGTCCAGCGCGGCCTGGTGCGGCGCGAGCCCGACCCGCGGGACGGGCGGGCGGTACGCGTCGGCCTCACCGAGGAGGGCGACCGGCTCGCGCACGAGTTCTACGACGAGACGTGTCGCCGCATCGAGAAGCTGCCCTCGGGCCTGACCGCGAACGAGCGCGACCGCCTGGCCACGCTCCTCGCCCGCGTCGTCCACGACAACAAGGTCCCCGAGGTCTTCACCGACCCCGACGCCTAGGACCTGTCCGGCCGGTCAAGTCGCAGGAAAGCGGCGGCGCCTGATCAGTGCCGGTGAGCGGGGGGATGGGGGTTCCCCGCTCGAGCGCAGCCGAGAGTGGGGGACTCGGCAACCGACGACAACGCCGCTGGGGGTCCCCCCTCTGGGGGAGTGCGTGCCACACCCCGCGTCTGCGGCATGATCGGCCGGACAGGTCCCAGAGCCCGGCGGTCACCCCGCGCTCACTCGACCGACTTCATTCGCCGTACGAACTGCATCAGTTCGCGCAGCGAGCTTCAACGTCAGCGTCACCGCGATCGAGGCCAGCGCCATCGCCGTCATCGCCGAGGCGGGTGAGGTGAGTTGGGCGAGCGTGCCCGCCAGGGCCGCGCCCACGCCCTGCATCGTGAGCATCCCGGCCGAGTGCAACCCCAGGGCGTGACCGCTGAGTTCGGACGGAGTCAGGGCCATCAGCCGCTCCTGCTGGACCAGGCTCGCGCCGAAGCCGACCGAGGCGAGGCCCGCGCAGGCCGCGGCGAGCGGGAGGGCGGGGTGCAGGGCGAAGAAGACGTAGGGGGTGGCCAGGAGCAGGAGGAGCGGGGTGGCCAGGCGCGGGCGCAGGGACGGCGGGAGGAGACGGCCCACGGTCACGTCCCCGGCCAGCATGCCCAGCGCCGCGCACGCGAACAGCGTGCCCGCCGCGTCGGGGTCGTAGGACACGAAGAGCGCCTCGCAGCCGACGACCAGGCCGTTGGGGAGCCACAGGCCCAGGTAGGTGAGGCGGCGGGGCCGGGAGGACCACAGCACGGCGTTCGTACGCCGGGTCACGGCAGCCGAGGGACGGCCCGAGGCGCGCGCCGGGCGGACGCTCAGCCCGAGCCGGGCGACCACGGCGGCGGTCGCGTAGAACAGGACGGCGAGGAGCAGGACGGGCCGCGGGGAGAGGGCGGTCACCAGGGCGCCGCCGGTGGCGTACCCGGTGATCTGCATGAGCCCGCCCATCATGTTGAACAGCGAACGCCCGGGCAGATAACCGCTCTTGGAGTCCTTCCCGGAGCCGTCCTCGGAGTCGGCTCGCTTGAGGATCTCGTTCAGCAGGCCCCAGCGGACGCCGCCACCGAGCGAGGCGATCAGCCCCTGGACGAGGACGACGGCGAAGACGCCCCACACCGGCAGCCCGGGCAGGGCCAGCACGGCCGTCGCGGCGGCGAAACTCACCGAGAGGCCGGTCAGCGTGGCCCTCGGGGGCAGCCGGTCGGCGCCCGAGAGGAGGAAGGTCGCGCCCAGCACCTGGGCGAGCGACGGGCCGAACATGCTCACCGCCGACAGCAACGGGGAGTCGGTGGCCCGGTAGACGAGCGTGCCGAGGGCGAGCCCGCTCACCGTCTGGGCGGCGGTGTGGGCGGCGGAGGAGAGGAAGAGGGGCGTGAACTCGGGGACGCGGAAGAGCCGTCGGTACGTGTAGCCGGTCATGGGCGGAGTCTGGGGCGGGCCGGTGAGGGGTGGTTATTGTTTCGCGAGCACGCGAAACATCGTTCGTGGGCGGACGTACGGGGAGGGGGCCGGACGGTCATGGGCTGGTGGCAGGTGAACGCGGACACCCTGGCCCGCAGCCGGTTCGTACTCTCACCGCTCGCCGAGACCTTCGCGAGCCTGAAGCTGCTGCACGCGGGCGTAGGCACCCATCCCGGCGAGCAGGACTGGCTGCGCGACCGTCTCCCCGGCTACCGCGCCGTCCTGGCGGCCGACCCGGTGACCGCGCAGCTGGTGCGGGCCGGGCTCGGGCGGCACTGGATCGCCGACTTCCTCACGCCCACGCCGCGGGACGGCGAGAGCTTCGAGGAGGGCGTGGCCAGGGTCCGGGCGGCCCGTCCGGCGGACGCCCGCGCCCATCTGCGGATGTCCCTGGCCGGCCCGGTGCCCGCCGCCCTTGAGCGCGACGACCTGCCCGAGCGGGCGGCCGAGCTGCTGGAGTACGTGTGGGAGGCGGGCGTACGGCCGTACTGGGAGCGGCGGCGGCGTGTCCTGGAGGCCGATGTCGTCGCGCGGACGGCGCAGGTCAGCCTGGGCGGCTGGGCCGCCGTGCTGGACTCGCTGCGGCCGGGGACGCGGTGGCTCGGCGAGAGTCGGTTTCAGGTCAATCTGCACGAGTATCCGCCCCGCGAGATCTCCGGCGCCGAGCTGGTGTTCGTACCGGTCACCCCGAAGGCGGGGTGGGTGTCGTGGGAGGGACGGGAGCGGTACGCCGTCGTCTACCCCTGCGCGGGGGTGCTCGCCGAGGACCACCGGGAGCGGGCCCGTGCCGTACCGGCCGCCCTGGGCGCCCTGCTGGGCCCCGCGCGGGCGGCGGTCCTCGTGCTCCTCGGCGAGGGCCCCCTGAGCACCACCCAGCTGGTGGCCCTCACCGGCCAGGGCCTCGGCTCGGTCGGCCGCCACCTGCAAATCCTGCTGAACGCCGGCCTGGCCCAACGCCGCCGCTCGGGCCGCTCGGTGCTGTACTCACGAACAACAGCCGGGAACGTACTGGCGACCGCAGCCGGGGATGCGCCGGTCGGCGCAGCCGGGAAGGCTACGGCGAAGGCATCCAGGGGCGCGGTGACGGCGACCACCGGGGAGGCCCTGGCCGAGGCTGCCCGGGAGGCAGCGGCCGAGGCTGTCGGACGGGTGGTGATCGAGGACGGCGGGGACCCCCTGGCCGAGGATGCCCGGGAGGCAGTGACCGAGGCTGTCGGGCGGGTCGACGGCGCTGGGCAGGGTCCGGCCGAGGATGCCCGGGGGCGGTGACCGAGGGTGGCGGGGGCTTGGCGTCGGAGGGGTGGGGGCGGGGCTGGAATCGTAAGTGGGGGGTGCCCCCGGAAGGGGTGGGGTCATCTTGCGGGGCTAGCATCCGGGGCATGACTACTGATGCCGGTACCTCTCCCCTCGACGTCCAGATCGGTGCCCTCAAGGGCGGTTCCGCGGAGCTCTCGCAGTACGCGGGCAAGGCCGTGCTCGTGGTGAACGTGGCCTCCAAGTGCGGCCTGACCCCGCAGTACACGGGCCTGGAGCGGCTCCAGGAGCGGTACGCCGACCAGGGCTTCACCGTCCTCGGCGTGCCCTGCAACCAGTTCCTCGGGCAGGAGCCCGGCAGCGCCGAGGAGATCGCCGAGTTCTGCTCGGCGACCTACGGCGTGACCTTCCCGCTGACCGAGAAGGTCGAGGTCAACGGCGGGGACCGGCACCCGCTGTACGAGCGCCTCGTCGGGTTCGCGGACGGCGAGGGCCACGACGGCGACATCCGCTGGAACTTCGAGAAGTTCCTGATCGGCCGGGACGGCTCCGTCGTCGCCCGCTTCTCCCCGCAGACCGAGCCGGAGGCCTCCGAGGTCGTCGCGGCCATCGAGGGCCAGCTGGGCTGACGCCCGCGGCCACACGGAACGACCGGCTTGACCTTGCCCCTGGGGCAAGGCGGAGCCTCCTCGTCGCCGGGCGGGCAAGGCCGTCCGGCGACGGAGGACGACGGGGGTGCGGGGTGGACGTGAAGGACGACGGCGAGCTGCTCACCATCGGCGCGTTCGCCGCACGCGCCCGTCTCTCGGCCAAGGCGCTGCGGCTGTACGACCGGCTCGGACTGCTCGCCCCGGCGCACATCGACGAGGCCAGCGGCTACCGCTACTACCGCGCCGACCAGGTGGAGCGCGCCCGGCTGGTGGCCCTGCTGCGCCAGCTCGACATGCCGCTCGCCCGGATCGCCGAGGTGGTGGAGACCGCTGACGGTTTCGAGGCCGGGGACCGGCTCGCCGCCTACTGGGGCGATGTCGAGAACCGGTTCGCCGCCCAGCGCACCCTCGCCGCCTACCTCCGTGCCAGGCTGTCGGGGAGGAGCTCCGAGATGTACGAGAAGTTCGAGGTCCAGTTGGTCGACGTGCCCGAGCAGGTGATCATCACCGAGACCCGGCACGCACTCGCGGACGAGCTGCCCGTCTGGATCCCCGCCTCGCTGGGGCGGCTGGAGCAGGCGGCCGGGGAGTGCGGAGGGATCGTCGGCGCGCCGTACGTCGTGTACTACTCCGCGGTGTCCATGGAGAGCGACGGGCCGGTCGAGTCGTGCGTGCCGGTCGCCGACGAGTCCGCGGCCCGGTCGTGGGCGGCCGCTCGGGACGGCGACCGGGGCCGCCGGACCGGCGTACGGATCGAGCCGGCGCGCCGGCTCGCGTACGCCCGCATCACCAAGGCGCAGGTGGCGCACCCTCAGATCCTCGCCCCGTACGAGGCGGTGGAGACGTGGATGAAGCGGGAGGGCTGGGACTACGACGGGCACTGCCGGGAGATCTACTTCGCCGACTGGGACGCGGCCGGAGCCGAGGACCCGGTCTGCGACGTGGCGTTCCCGGTGAAGCGGCCGTAGCGGGGTCGTAGCGGCTTCATTTCAAAGCCTGCCCGGTCACCCCGGTCACCCCGGGAAACGACACCGGGCCCTCTCGGCTAGGACGGCGAACTGGACGAGAGGGCCCTTGGGTGATTCTTGTGCAGTTGTATCGGCGACCAGCCCGTTATGCCTTGACCGATGCCACGAAGTCGCTCCACGCGTCGGCGGGGAAGACCAGGTTCGGGCCGTCCTGGACCTTGGAGTCCCGGACGAACATGGCCTGTACGACCGGCGACTTGATCTCGACGCACGCACCGTTGCCCGTGGAGTACGAAGACTTGGTCCACGTGTGTGCGCTGCCCTGACGAATTGCCATTTTTGCTCCGGAGTGCAGTTGTTGAGTTGCTGTCATCGCGCCAACCTTGTTGCTCGATGGCGTGATCGACGCTACTCGCCAACATCGACTGACGAAGCGACTATTCACTCGACCGGATGACATATTCCAATGGAAACTTCCATATGGCCCGAAGGGGGCGTACTATGCGGGCCCATTACCGCACATACCCCTTCGCGATTTCGGCGATGAAGTGCCGCGACTGGTCCACGTTCAGGGCCTGGGCGCGCAGGTGCTCGTACATCACGCTGTACTTCTGCACGTCGTTCGGCTTCTCCAGGTACAGGTCACTGGTCACGCCCTCGATGTAGACGACGCTGGAGTCGGCCGTGTCCGGGAACTCCAGGATCGCGTACTGGCCGTTCAGGCCCGGATGCGCGCCCATGTCGAAGGGGATCACCTGCACGGTGACATGCGGCAACTGGGACTGCTCCACGAGGTGTTCCAGCTGGTCCCGCATGAGCTCGCGGCTGCCGACGACTCTCCTGAGCGCCGACTCGTCCATGACGCTCCACAGTCGCAGCGGGTTCTCACTGGAGGAGACACGTTCCTGCCGGCGCATGCGCACCTGCACGCGCTTTTCGACCTCCGTGTGCGCGGTCTCCGGCAGCGCGCCCGAGATCAGCGCCTCCGCGTACTGACGGGTCTGCAGCAGCCCGGGCACGACCTGCGGGTCGTACACGCGCAGACTCGCCGCGTCCGTCTCCAGGCCGATGTAGACGCTGTACGGCACGTCGCCGAAGGCGTGCCACCAGCCCTGCTGGCGGGAGTCCTTGGCCATCTCCATCAGCGAGTCGACCATCCGCTGGTCCTCGACCTCGTACACGCCGCACAGGTCACGGACGTCACGCTGACTGATACTGCGCCGGCCGTTCTCCAACCGGCTGATCTTCGACTGGGACACCAGCAGGCGCTCGGCGACCTCTTCGGCCGTCATGCCCTTGAGCTCGCGGAGCCGACGCAACTCCTGGCCCAGCCGGCGTCGCCTGACAGTGGGATTGACATTGGACGCCACGGGACGTGCACCTCCGGCTGCGTGCCTGCAACTGACACTTTGCGTATCTGCTGTTGAGCAGACTGCCACCAAGGTGCTTTCTACCGCTGGAAAACGGTGGATATGCGGCCGGTACACGCCAGTTCGGGTCAGCCTTCGAACGATGCCGAAGTGTGCCGACGAGTTCCCGCACATGCGTCCGCGCGGGGCGGCGGGACACTACGTCCCTCCGCCCCGCGCGGGCCGCGGCGGCTCCCGAACGGGTCTTACGTCCAACGGGCCTTGCGTATTCGTCTTGCGCCTTGCGTTTACGTCCTGCGGTTGCGCGGTCCTTCGTGCGCGGTGTCGTGGAACTACGGCTCAGTGGGCCACGACACGCACCATGGGACCGCGGTGCGGCTGCGCCGGAACGCCACGGGCGGGCTCCGGAGCGGGCCTGGCCCCCGGTCCGGCCTGGCGGCCGGCGGGTGCCTGCTGGCGACGCGGCTGTGCGGCCGCGCCGTTCTGAACGTCCATCACGGCGTGCGCCACGAGGCCGCCCATCGGGTCGTGCCTGATCAGGTCCCGCAGCCGGGAGCGGGACGAGCGTCCCTCGTTACCCGGATACAGGTGCTTGCCGAGGCCGACCGCGTGCGCCAGTGCGGCGAGCGCCGCGGTCCGCGGGTCCGGCGGGACGCCGGTGCGGATCGCGGAGTCCAGCCGGGCCCTGATCTCCCGGCTGATGTCGTTGTCCGTCGCCTGATAGCGAGTCGTCGGCAGCACTCCGCACATCTGTCCGGCCACGGCGGCAACCATGCCGCACCGCTCCAGATGCGAGAGGTAGGTCTGGCGCAGCCCGAGACGCGGCCCGCCGATCCAGTGGACGGCACGCACAGGAGCGCCACGCCTTCGCAGCAACTCCAACGCGCAGTCCAAAGTCGGATCTCCAGTCGGCCGTGGTGCCACCACGGCGATACGATCCCCGTCAGGGGCTATCCGTCCGGCCAGCGCGAGCTCCACTAGCTGCGCTCCGGCCAGACCAAGGTCGAGCGATTGCGGCTGTGCGGTGGTACCCGTGGTCGGGTCCAACGCCAGCAGCAACAACTCTTCCGGAATCGTTCTGCGGCTCCTGCCCATCCATGCCTCCCCGCGTGGATGAATGACAGGGTGACCCCTCTCACATTGGTCTGTCGAGGGTGCGTGACCTGTTTGTAGTGGAACCAGTAGGTATGTCGTTCTCGTCTACCGCAGGAGCCAAGCCCTCTACACAGGACACTGGTACATGGTTCGGACAGCGCCGCGAGGCGGGTCCCGGGCGGGCGGTTCACGGTTCGGCAGGCGCGCGGACGGCGTGCGGCACATGGAGGAGGCATCGGTGGCGGGCGAGTCCCCCGACAGGTCGAAGCAGCGCGAGTCGTCGGCAGAACCGACGTCGGGGAGCGCGGGCACGGTTCCCGAGGCACGCGAGCCCCGCGACCCGCGGGTCGCGGTGGCCCGGAACGCCGAACCGTCCACGCCCCGCGGCGGCGTGGACACGGCGACCCGGGTGTTCTCGGTACGGGACGTGAAAACCGAGTCCCCCGAGGAACCCACCGCCCCGGCGGCCACCGAGGAACCCTCCACACCCGAGTCGGCCGACGAGCCCAACGGTCCCGGAAAGCACGCGGAGACCGACGCGACCGGCGAGACCGGGAAGGCCGCGGAGCCCGAGAGGGCCGGCGAGGCCGAGGACTTGGCCGCCCCGGGCGCATCGCAGACCACGGAACCCGGGGAAACCGCCGAGGCCGGGAACCCTGCCGAGACGGCGGAGACCGGGAAGCCCGGGGGCACCGCGACGGCCGGGAAGGCCTCGGGCACCGGCGAGACCGGAGCGGCCGAGGAGCCCAGCGAGGCCGAAGGCCACGCCTCCGCAAGCACGTCGAAGACCGCAGAAGCCGGGGAAGCCGGCGCGGCAGGGCACGCATCGGAGGCTGGGAAGTCCGAGACGGCGAAGGCGGAGGAGACGGCGGAGGCGGAGGGAACCGGCGAAGCCACCGAAACCGGGAAGCCCTCGCAGACGGCGGACGGCGGGGAGACCGGCGAAGCCGCGAGGACCACGGAAGCCGGGCAGCCCGGCGAGACGGCCGCGCCCGGAAACCTCGCGGACCCGGCTGGAGCCAGGCGGCCGGCGAAGGCCGACGCGTCCAGGGCCGCCGGAGCTGCCGCGCAGACCCGCGAGTCCGAGGCGCCCGGTGAAGCCGAGGCAACCCGCGAGTCCGAGACGACTCGCGCCGCCGAGGCAACCCGCGACGCCGAGGCGACCCGTGAAGCCAAGACGACTCGCGACGCCGAGGCAACCCGCGACGCCGGGGTGACCGGTGACGCCGGGACGACCCGCGAGTCCGAGACGACCCGCGACGCCGGGACGACCCGCGAGTCCGAGACGACCCGCGACGCCGGGGCTGTCGGCGCGAAGCGGAAGCCCGCTGAGGGTCGGGCTGCCGAGGAGCCCAGCGAGGCCGAGGGCGCGGACGCCGGGCGTGGGGCGGTCGGTGCCGGCGAGGCCGCGCGCGCCCCGGAGGCCGTGGGGGCCGCTTCGGGCGACACGCGCGCCTCCGAGGCCCTGGGGGCCGCTTCGGGCGGCTCTGAGGGCGTGGAGGAGGCCGAGAGCGCGCCGGAGGTCCCCGGGGGCGGTGACGCGCGTCTGCGGGCCGCTGTGGCCCAGTGGGTGGCCTCGGCGGACGAGAAGAGCCCCGCGAAGGACCCGGCGCGGGGCGACTCCGCGGACGACGACACCGACGAACGCGTCGGCGGCGGGGCGAAGGAACGTTCCGAGAGTGGCGCCGGGGTGGCCGACGAGCCCGCCGACGCGGAGCCGGAGGCCGGGGACGAACCCGTCTCCAAGCCCGTCAACGCCGCCTCCGAGCCCGTCGCCAAGCCCGTCGCCAAGGCCGCGCCGAAGTGGGCGTCGGACGCCGACAAGGCCGACGACGACACCCCCGTCGATCAGCCCACCGCCGTCTTCAAGGCGCCCCGGCCCAAGCCCGCCGTCGACCAGCCGACCACCATGCTGAAGCTGGGCGCCGCCGCCAAGCCCGAGCCGGACGAGGACAAGGCCGACACCGACGCCGAGTCCGAGTCCGAGTCCGAGGCACCCGCTGAGCGGACCAGTAAGTTCGTCGCGCTCAAGCCGCTCGACGAGCCCCGTCCGCTGAAGCCCGCCGCCAAGGCGTCCCCCGAGGTCACCGCTCTCGTCCCGCAGGTCGGTCCCGAGCGCACCACACAGCAGCCGCTGCCGCCCAAGCCGCCGCTGGACCTGCTGGCCGAGCTGACGAACACCCCGCCGCCCCCGCCGACCCCGCTGCGCACACTCGGCCGGCGGATCAAGATCTGGACGCCGCTGGTCATCCTGCTGGTCGTGATCTTTGCGATCGCGCAGGCCGTACGACCGCTGCCGGCGACCGCGCTCACGCTCACCGCGAAGGACTCCTACACCTTCGACGGCGGCAGGACGCAGCTGCCCTGGCCGGGTGAGGGGCAGGGCTGGATCGACGCCGACGGCGTCGGCACGATGGGCAGCTTCGGCAAGCAGACACCCGTGGCCATCGGCTCGGTCGCCAAGACCATGACCGCGTACATCATCCTCAAGGACCACCCGATGAAGGCCGGGGAGGAAGGCCCGGAGATCGAGGTCGACGCGACGGCGGAGAAGGAGGGTGGCTACGACGTCTCCGGCGACGAGTCGACGCTCAACACCGTCAAGGCCGGCGACCAGCTCACCGAGAAGCAGGCTCTGTCGGCCGTCCTGATCCCCTCCGCCAACAACATCGCGCGGCTGCTCGCACGCTGGGACGCGGGCTCGGAGGCGGCGTTCGTGAAGAAGATGAACGCCACCGCCAAGGAACTGGGGATGACCGACACGACGTACACCGATCCCTCGGGCCTGAAGGAGAGCACCGTCTCCACGGCCGAGGACCAGGTGAAGCTCGGCCGCGCGTTCGTGAAGGTCCCGGCCCTGGTCGCCATCTCCGGCGCGGCCAGCTGGACCGACCCTTCCGGCAAGTACTGGAACAACTACAACGAGCTGCCGTACAGGATGGGCGCGATCGGCATCAAGACCGGCAGCACCACCGCGGCCGGCGGCAACCTGCTCTTCGCCTCCCGCAAGGAGGTCAACGGGCAGACGGTGACCCTCGTCGGTGCGATCCTCGGCCAGCACAAGCCGAAGATCCTCGAGACGGTCAACGCGGTCAGCAAGACCGCGCTGACCGCCGCCCAGGACGCGATCACCTCGGCGAAGATCCTGAAGAAGGGCGACATCGTCGGGTACGTGGACGACAAGCTGGGCGGCCACACGCCCGTCGTCATCACCAAGGACGTCTCGGCGGTCGGCTGGGCGGGCATGACGGTGAAGCTGTCCTTCGTCTCCGACGACGTCCCGCACACCGCGAAGGCCGGCGCCCAGGTGGGCACGCTCACCGTCGGGGACGGCACCGGCAGCGCGGTCAAGGTGCCGGTCGCGCTGCAGACGGACCTGGTCGAGCCGGGCTTCACGGACAAGCTGACGCGCATCGGCTGACCCGCGGCCCGCGGGCGCAGCGTGCGTCACCCCGTCGGGCAGCCGCCCGGCGGGGTGCGTGCTAGCGTCGCGAAACGGGACAGGTCGCCGGTCGCAAGAGGCGCAGCCGTGAAGCGGACGCGAACGGGAAGCGGCCGAGAGCAGAAGACGGGACACGGGGAGTGCCTTCAGGTGGCCACTGCGGAGCCGACACGCGCCGACGACACCGGTCCGGGCTCGGACGCCGGCTCGCGAGCCAGAGTGCCCGCACCCCAGTCGGGCAACCACGACCGTGACCCGGCCACAGAACGGTCCACTGAACGGGCCGCACAACGGGACGCGCAACGGGCCGCACGACCGGCGGCGGACCCGGTGGTAGGGGTCGAGCAGGGGCCCGTCCCGGACGGTACGGCGTCAGGCGGCCGCCCGGACTCCCCGCGTGGGACGTCCCGCGTGAGATCCGTCCTCGAGCCGCTGGGCGGGTGGCTGCGCCGGCACCTCGTGCTGTCCGTGATGGCACTGTCCGGCGCCCTGCACCTCGTCTGGTTCTTCACCTTCGCGAACAGTGGCGGCGACCTCGCGGCGCAGGACGCGTGGGCCGAGTTCGTCGGCCGGCACCCCGACTCCGCGTACAACCTCGCCTGGTACGGCGGCATGCACCCGGTGTCGTACAGCATGGTGTCGCCGTATCTGATGTCCGTGCTCGGCGTCCGGACGACGATGATGATCGCCGGAACGCTCTCGGCGGGCCTGCTCACCCTCGTCCTGCTGCGCTGCCTCCCCCACTCTCGGCTTCGCTCGAGCGGGGGGACCCCCATGGTGACGAACCCGGTGTGGCCGGCGCTGGCCGGCGTCTTCGCCCTGCTCTGCAACGCCGCTTCCGGGCGGGTGACGTTCGGGCTCGGCAACATGTTCGCGCTGGGCGCGGTCGCCGTCGTGTTCTGCTGGCCGCACCGCTGGCGCTACAAGCGGTGGGCGAAGGCGCTGTGCGCCGCGCCGCTCGCCGCGCTCGCCACGATGGGCTCGCCGGTGGCGGGCCTCTTCGTGGGCATCGTCGCCGCCGCGCTGTTCCTTCAGAAGCGGCGCCCGGGCGCGTGGGCCCTCGGTCTCGCGCCGACGGCCGTCGTCGCCGTCTCCGCGTGGCTGTTCCCGTTCTCCGGCACCCAGCCGATGTCCTTCGGCTCGGCGGCCCTGCCGCTGCTGTTCTCGGCGGTCGTCTTCGCGGTCGTCCCGCACGACTGGAAGACCGTGCGGATCACGGCGGCCGTGTACGGGCTCGGGGTGCTGGGGGTGTGGCTGATCAGTTCGCAGATCGGCTCCAACATCACGCGCCTCGCGATGCTGGTCTCGGGCGTGGTGCTGATGGCGGCGCTGCCGTTCGCCGTGCCGCGCAGCCGCAAGTGGTACGTGATCGTCCTGTCGTCCCTGCTGTTCGTGGGCTGGATCGGCTTCAAGTCGGTGGACGACGTCGTGCGGACGACCCCGGCGGCCTCCTGGGCGCGTGAGCTGGCACCGCTCGTCAACGAGTTGCAGGAGGTCGGCGCGGAGAAGGGGCGGGTGGAGGTCGTCCCGGCCCGCTCGCACCGGGAGGCGTCCGCGCTCGCGCCGTACGTCAACCTCGCCCGGGGCTGGAACCGGCAGGCCGACATGGAGCGCAACCCGCTCTTCTACGACGACACCCTGAACTCCGCGAACTACCACGAGTGGCTCCAGCGGTGGGCCGTGCACTTCGTCGTCGTCCCCAAGGAGGCGCTGGACGGGGACGGGGGCGAGCGGGAGCGGGAGCTGGTGCACCGGGGGCTGCCGTATCTGGAGCAGATCTGGGGCGACGCCAACTGGCAGCTGTTCAAGGTCACCGACCCGGCGTCGCTCGCCGAGCCGAACGCGGTGGTGCAGCGGGCCGAGCAGGGCGAGATGACGATCGATGTGAAGAAGGCCGGGCGGATCCTGATCCGGATCCCGTACTCGCCGTGGCTGAGCATCGTCGACGCCCAGGGCAAGAGCCTGAAGCCGCCGCAGGAGACGGACGCGTCCAAGGACCGGGCCGAGGGGGAGCCGAAGACGTACGACAACGTCAACGGGTGCCTGTTCGAGACGGAGGAGGACGCGGAGGGCGACAAGTGGACGGTCCTGCTCGCCCCGAAGGCGGGGACGTACCGGCTGGCGGCCCCGTATCAGCTGCCCCGGGGCACGCCGTGCCCCGACGAGCTGAAGCAGCCGTGATCAGCGGAGCCCGCAGGTCCGCAACGGCTCACTCGTTCCGATGGCCGCAGACCAGAAGCATTCCGGTGTAACCGTCACGCACGAGGCCTCCGGCCCGCCGTAGGGGGTACACCTTCATGTCCCGGGTGAAGTCACGGAGCGTCGCCTCGACCTCGGTTTCACCGATGTCGCAAGCCGGAAAATCGACGTCGCCCACGCGATATCCGGCAGAGTTCGCCATGAATGCGGCGGCGAAGGGAGCCCCTGGCCTGAGGCAACCCATGAAACAGCTCACGCCGCGCCGGAACTCTTCAATCGATGCAGTGATGGATTCGGCGACGAAGAACATCGTGCCCAGATCCCAGCGGCCAGGGTGATCGCCGAGGTCGAAGAGATCGCCCTGCTCGACCTGCGCGGCCTTTCTGAGGCGCTCCCGGGGCGCGACGCCGAGTCGAGCGTATCCCTGCTCCCGACACAGGACGTCCCAGAACTGATCCCAGTGCGGGTCGTAGTGGTCGCACTGGCCGCGAAGGTAGTTCAGATTCCGGCGGGACCGCTCGAGGAGCGTGATGTTCTCGGTCCAGGGCAGCATGGCGAGGGCGGGATAGAGATTGCCACCGGCGCCGACATCAATACCGGCATACCCCCTGCCATCACCCTGAAAATGATCACTGAAGTGATCACGCACTTGGGAAATGATCTCTTCGTCGTCAGGCTGCATATACAGGTAGTTGCGGCTCACATACTCATGGGGATCGAATCCCTCCCAGGGCGCGTCGGCATTCAGGACCCTGTCCGCCCTGGAGCCGCTTCCCCAAGACCGCGCCGGCACGGCCAAGGACTCGGACCGGACTTTCGCGACGCCGGCCCGCACCGCGTGGTCGAGGGGGTCCTTGGGGTCTTGTTCCCGGCGTTCCTCGGTGAGTTGCCGTACCTGACGCCGCAGTACCTTGATCTCTTGTCGTAGCTGCCGCAACTGTTCCCGCTGGGCCTCGAGAAGGGCGTCGGACTCCTTGGCGTACTCCGCGGCCGCGGACAGTTGTTTCCGGGCCGCGGCCGCCTCTGTGGTGGCCTCCTCGGCTCGTCGCTCTTCTCTTTGGACGAGTTCAAGAAGCCAGTTGACGTGTCGAAGGAGGTGGGGCCTGGTGTCTTCGGCGCCGTGGACGCAACCGTGGAGGGTTCCCACCCGGGCTCGGAGATCTTCGACCTGTCCTTGGAGGTAGAGGTAGTCGACGCTGCTGGGTTCTGCGAGGGCTCCACCGTCCACAGGTGCCGCGGGAAGCCCGTCGGTGTCAGTGGTGCCGACGAGAACCGGGCCCCGGCGCCGTACCGGGGGGCGGGGAGGCTGTGCCTCGTCCAGCAAGGTCCGCCACCGGCCATCGACGCATGGCTCGCCGGCCCACGAGCTCCACAGCCTGACCACGGCCATCAGATGGTCGCTGCTGCTGGGATCCGGTGTGCTCGCCCTGTCCCACTCGTCGGGCAGCCACTCCGCAAGGCGCCTGTCCAGGTTCGCACCGGGGACGTCGGCCTTCCGCGCGGTCTCACGGCGCGAATACTTCTTCCCCTCCTGCCTGTTGTACGCGGCTTTGGCTCTTGCTTCCAGGGCCCGCAGTGCGTCGTACAACTCGCGAGCCTTGGGCGGCTTGCCCATCCCTGCCCCCGCTTTCCTCGTGCCCGTCATGCCAAGCCGCCCGCCCCGGGCACGGCGGGCACGCCCCTGACAAGGAGCGTAGAGAAACTTTGCCCTCAGTGCCCGCCTTATCGGACATCACCCACTGCCACCCGGGACGGTCGTTCTGCCCGGCCGCTCAGGCCGACGACCACCAAGGGGAGGCACCCATGGACAGGACCACGTTCACCCGCAGGCTCGGCCGTGCCGCGCTCTTCAGCCTGGTACGCGGCGCGGCCTGGGCAGCGGGCTCCGCGCTCGTGGCGGGCATCGCGTGGTGGGCGCGGAACCGGTAACCCGCCGCGACGGGCGTGGGGCCCTGAACCGCTTCGGGCCCCACGCCCGTCGCGGCGAGACGACTCACCGCAACTGGTCCACGTACCGGTCCGTGCCCGGCACCGTCGGGACGAACGGCGCCACCAGCTCCACACCGGCGCCCAGCCCGGACTCCCCCACGGCCTGCTCCAGTCCGGTGAAGTGCTGGTCCCAGCACTCCCTCGGGTCCACCTCCAGGAACCACAGCAGCGTCAGGCGGGTGTCGACGCCCTCGACCTGCTTGACGTAGGTCATGCGGTCGCCGGGGAGGGGCGTCGGGCGGAAGACCGTGACCATGGCGGTCGGGGAGCCGGCGAGGCGCTCGGGGAGGTGGCGGGTGCGCAGCCACTCCAGCAGGCCGACGCGCTGCTCGGGGGTCTCGGTGTCGATGACCTCCACCACCAGCCCGGCGTACGGGTGGTCCAGCGCGTGATAGTCGCGGGGCCCCGCCGCCCCGTCCCGGTAGACGGTCGTCTCGTGGTCCTGGAACGCGGTGAAGACGTGGGTGCGGTCCTGGTAGACGCGGGCGTCCCGGTTGAGGCGCTTGTTGATGGCGACCGTCCACTTCATGTGGTCGTCGTAGCGGCCGTCGGTGATCCAGTAGGTGGAGAGGTAGCAGCCGGCGGTGACGGGCTGGGCGATCGCCGACTTCTCCGGGTGGCGCAGCAGTTGGAGGTCGCGGGTCGCCACCCACCTGCGGCCCGCGTACATCCAGGGCATCGCCATCGCGCCGGCGTAGTAGTGGTCGTCCTCGTACCAGCGGTTGTAGGCGTACTCGTGGCCGGGGTGCGGTTCGACCATGGTGATCAGGGCGTGGCCGGGACGGACTCCGTACGGGCCTACGGCGGCCAGTTCGGCGTACGTCTCGCTGCGGGTCTCCTCGCTCACGTTCCTCCCCTTCCGTCCTCCTGCGGTCGCCCATACTCTGACGCTCCGTCAGATAATGTGCCAGAGCCGGGAGGTACCCGATGTCACTGCTCGCGGGCAAGACCGTCGTCGTCTCGGGAGTCGGCGCCGGGCTCGGGCACCAGGTCGCCGCCGCGGTCGTACGGGACGGCGGGAACGCCGTGCTGGGGGCGCGGACCGAGGCGAACCTCGCCAAGAGCGCGGCCGAGATCGACCCGAAGGGGGCGCGCACGGCGTACCGGGTCACCGACATCACCGACGAGGGGAGTTGCGAGGCGCTGGCGGGGCTGGCGCGGGAGCGCTTCGGCGGGATCGACGCCGTGGTGCAGGTGGCGGCCTGGGACTCCTACTTCGGCGGGGTCGAGGAAGCCGACTTCACGACCTGGCGGTCGGTGATCGACGTGAACCTGCTGGGCAGTCTGAGGATGACGCGGGCGTGCCTGCCGGCGCTGAAGGCGAGGGGCGGGGCGGTGGTGTTCATCGGGACGCAGTCCGCCGTCGCCGCGCCCTCACAGGTGCGGCAGGCTGCGTACGCGGCCTCCAAGGGGGCGCTGACCAGCGCCATGTACTCCCTCGCGCGGGAGCTGGGCCCGCACCGGATCCGGGTCAACTCCGTGCTGCCGGGGTGGATGTGGGGGCCGCCGGTGCAGGCCTACGTGCAGTTCACCGCGCACACGGAGGGGGTCGCCGAGGAGGAGGTGCTGGGACGGCTCACCGGGCGGATGGCGCTGCCCGAACTCGCCACGGACGGCGATGTGGCCGACGCGGCGGTGTTCCTGGCGTCGGACCGGGCGCGGGCGATCACGGGACAGTCGTTGCTGGTCAACGCCGGGGAGCTGATGCGGTGAGTTCACGTAGGTGAACACGGACCACCATGCCGAATAGCTTTACCTCCCTTTGACCCTACGGTTACTTGTCGCGTTCATGCGAGAGCGCCCACGATGAGCGCCGGGCTGAACGCGGGCTGAACCATGGGAGGGCGCACATGAACGGGCTCGACTGGGCCGTGCTCATCGGCTACTTCGGCGTGATGGTCGCCATCGGCGTCTGGTCGCACAAACGGGTGGACGACGTCAGCGACTTCTTCACCGCCGGCGGCAAGATGCCCTGGTGGCTGTCCGGCATCTCGCACCACATGTCGGGCTACAGCGCGGTGATGTTCACCGGGTACGCGGGCATCGCCTACACCTACGGCGTCACCTCCTTCGTCACCTGGTCATTCCCCATCGCCCTCGGCATCGCGATCGGCTCCAAGCTGTTCGCGCCCCGCATCAACCGGCTCCGCTCGCGGCTCCATGTGGCCTCCCCGCTGGAGTACCTGAAGAACCGCTACGACCTCAAGACGCAGCAGGCGCTCGCCTGGTCCGGGATGCTGCTGAAGATCGTGGACGTGGGCGCGAAGTGGGCGGCCATCGCGACCCTGTTGTCCGTCTTCACCGGGATGTCCCTCAACCAGGGCATCCTCATCACCGGCGCGATCACCGCCGTCTACTGCACCATCGGCGGGCTGTGGGCGGACGCGCTGACCGAACTCGGCCAGTTCGTCATCCAGTTGCTGGCCGGCATCGCGATGTTCGTCGCCGTCGTGCTGAAGCTGAACGACAAGGGCATCGGCTTCCTCGGCGCCTGGGACGAGCCGGCTCTCCAGGGCCACGACAAGCCCCTGGTCGCCCAGTACGGCACGGTGTTCCTGCTCGCGTTCCTCTTCATCAAGCTCTTCGAGTACAACGGCGGCATGCTCAACCAGGCCCAGCGGTACATGGCCACGGCCGGCCCCAAGGAGGCCGAGCGCTCCGCGCGGCTGTCGGCGGTGCTGTGGCTGGTGTGGCCGCTGGTGCTGTTCTTCCCGATGTGGATGTCGCCCCTGCTGGTGACGTCGAACAAGCCGGACGGCTCCGACTCCTACGCCCTGATGACCGAACAGCTCCTGCCGCACGGCCTGTTGGGCCTGGTCATCGTCGGCTTCTTCTCCCACACGATGGCCATGTGCTCCTCCGACGCCAACGCCATCGCCGCCGTCTTCACCCGGGACTGCGCGCCCGTGATCTGGGCCAGGGCGCGTCAGTGGAACCAGCGGTCGGGGCTGATCGCGGCGCGCGTGACGACCGTCGTCTTCCTCGGGCTGTCCATGGCGGCGGCCACGCAGGTCAACTCGCCCGCCTTCAAGGACATCATCACCGTCGTCATCAAGTGGGTGGCCGGACTGATGGGCCCGATGGCGATCCCGATGATGCTGGGCCTGCTGCGCCCGTTCCGCCGCTCCGGCCCGACGGCCGCGCTGACGAGCTGGTCGATGGGCCTGCTGGCCTTCTGGCTGGTCAACTACCCGATCAACTGGAACGTCGACGGCGGAGTCCCGCTCCAGTACCAGGTGTCGATCCCGCTGGCCGTGTCGCTGGTTCTGTACATCCTCATCGGCTTCCTGAAGCCGGAGGACACCCCGGAACGGCTCGCGATCATCGAGCGGATCAACGGGAACGGGGACTCCTCGGGCGCGACGGCCGCCGTCCCCGGCCCCCGGGACGCGGTGCCGGTGAAGGACTAACCACCCCTCACGACCAGCCGCCCCTCACGACCACGCGCGCCACGCGACCACGCGCCCCACACGACTACGCGCCCCTCGGATACCGGGCCAGCCACCCCGGCGACGCGCCCGCGGGGTTGTGGAGGGCCGGGCCCTGGGTCATCTCCATGGCGAAGTCGTCGGCCAGTTCCAGGATCGTGGGACGGCCCTCCAGTTCGGCCAGCCAGGCCGGCGGGAGGGCCGTCTCGCCGTGCAGGGCGCCGAGGAGGCCCCCGGCGACGGCGGCGGTCGGCGCCGAGGGGGCGCCGTGGTTCACGGCGAGCCGCAGCCCGTGCCGGACGTCCTCCGCGACGAGCGCGCAGTACACGGCACCCGACAGCACCGCTTCCGCGGTCCCCTCCCCCGCGAGCTCCTCCACCCTCCCCGGCCCCGGCAGCCCCTGCCGTACGGCGCCCAGCGCGCGCTGCAACGCCTCCGACACCGGCTCGTGTCCCGGCCTCGCGGCCAGCAGGGCGAGCGCCCGCTGCACCGCGCCGTCGAGACTCTCGCCCCGGGCCAGCGCGTGCACGGTGACGGCGTACGCGCCCGCCGAGAGGTACGCCGTCGGGTGGCCGTGGGTCTGGGCCGCGCACTCGACGGCGAGCTGCGCGACGAGCTGCGGCTCCCAGCCGACCAACAGTCCGAAGGGCACCGACCGGGGGACGGCCTCCGGTCCGGCCGCGCCGGGGCTCTTGGGCGAGTCGAGCGTCCCCATCACCTCGTCACCGAGCCCGAGCAGCAGAGTCCGGGTCGGATCACGCCGGGCGTACAGCCACTCCTCGTGCGCGAGCCAGCCGTCGTCCTTGCGGCGCAGGTCGGGCCCCCAGTCGCGCTGGGTGGCGGCCCAGCGCAGATACGCCCGGTGCAGATCGGTCGGCGGATGCCAGGCGCCGATGTCGCGCCGGACCTGCGCGCGGATGAGGCCGTCCACGGTGAACAGGGTCAGCTGGGTGAGATGCGTGACCGCGCCGCGCCGCCCGTAGGCGGGAACCAGGTCGACGACCCCTTCCGGCCCGTGCCCCTGCCGGATCTCCTCGAACCCCAGCCCGTCGACGGGCGCCCCGAGCGCGTCCCCCACCGCCGTGCCCAGCAGCGTGCCACGCACCCGGCTGCGGAAGTCCTGCTGTTCGGCACGGCCCCAGACGGGCCCGGCAGTCGCACCCACCAAGTCCTCCCGGGCACCGTCCGTACGTACGACGTTCGTCACTGTAATCGAACATCGTCCTGTTCCCGGCCTGTGCACGGGCTGTCCGGTGGAGGGGTGATGGAGACCTGGTGGGGTAAGGACACCGGCATGACCACCCCCACCTCACGTATCTCACACGCCACGCGTGTGCTGCCTCTTGCCGCGACCCTTCTCACCGGGACGGTCGCGCTCTACACGCTTCTCGTCGCCTTCGGAAACATCACCGATTTCGGTACGAACCAGCAGTTCGTGCGTCATGTGCTGGCGATGGACACGACGTTCAAGGACGACGACCTGATGTGGCGGGCGGTGACGAGCAAGGGGCTGCAGGACGCCGCCTATGTCGCGATCATCGCGTGGGAGACCGTCGCCGGGCTGGTGCTGGCCGCCGGGACCTGGTTCTGGGCGCGGCGGGACCTCATACGCGGTCGTGCGCTGTCCACGTACGGGCTGCTCATGCTCATGCTGCTGTTCGGCGCCGGGTTCATCGCGATCGGCGGGGAGTGGTTCGCGATGTGGCAGTCGGAGAACTGGAACGGGCTGGAGGCGGCGACCCGGGCGTTCCTGTTCAGCGGTGTCGTGCTGCTCGTCAACCACCTGCCGACGGGACGGGACGACTCCCAGGCGTGATCCCTTGGGCCCCGGGGACTCCTATTCGACGACCCTGACCTTCGTCCCCGTCTCACCAAAGGCCCACAGGGCCGTTCCGTCCGCCTTCGGCATCCGGATGCCGCCGGTCTTCGTGCCGGCGGCTGCCGGGGGCGGGGAGGAGCCGTCGACCGCGTTGGAGAAGGCGATGTTGACGCCGGACGTGGCGGAGAAGTAGATGACGTGCTCGATCGCCACGCCGTCGGAGCCGGTGACGGCGTCCCTGCGCAGCGACACCGTGTAGCTGCCGACGACCGGGGCCACCGTGCCCGGCCAGACCGTGAAGGTGCGGCGGGCGGTGTCGTCCGCGTCGACCAGCCAGACCCGGTGCTGTCCCAGGGAGTAGACGATCCGGCGGCCGGTGCCCGAACTGGCGGGCACCTCGGCCGTGTTCGGGGTGGCCGACGGTTTCGGCGAGGCCGCGGGGCGCGTGCCCGCGGACGCCGAGGCGCTCGGGCGGCTCGCCGACGCCGTCGGGTGCGGGCCGTTCTCGGCCTGCGTCGTCAGGACGACGACCGCGGCGATCGCGCCGACCGTCAGGCCGGTGACCCAGGCCCAGGAGGGAAGCCGTCGGGCAGGCACGGGCACGCATCTCCTCAGCTACGGGACCCCTCGGTCAGGAGGGGTCCGATCATCGTACTGTGGGGATCCTGTCGGGCTGTCCCTCAGTCGAGCACCGGCAGCAGTTCCGGCAGGTGGCCGTCGGACGCCGACGCCGCGCGCTGCCGCTCCTGCGGCACCTCGCCGTACAGCGTCGTGCGAGGCCGGGCCGGGCGGCCCGCCGCGTCCGCGACGGCGATCAGGTCCTTGACGGACTTGTAGGAGCCGTAGGAGGAGCCCGCCATACGGGAGATCGTCTCCTCCATCAGCGTGCCGCCCAGGTCGTTCGCCCCCGAGCGGAGCATCTCCGCCGCGCCCTCCGTGCCCAGCTTCACCCAGCTGGTCTGGATGTTGGGGATGTGCGGGTGCAGGAGGAGACGGGCCATCGCCGTGACCGCCCGGTTGTCCCGCATGGTCGGGCCGGGGCGGGAGATGCCCGCCAGGTACACCGGCGCGTTCGTGTGGATGAAGGGGAGCGTGACGAACTCCGTGAAGCCGCCCGTCCGTTGCTGGATGCGCGCCAGGGTCCGCAGGTGGCCGAGCCAGTGCCGCGGCTGGTCGACGTGGCCGTACATCATCGTCGAGGACGACCGGATCCCGACCTCGTGCGCCGTCGTGACGACCTCGATCCAGGTCGCCGTCGGCAGCTTGCCCTTGGTGAGGACCCAGCGGACCTCGTCGTCGAGGATCTCGGCCGCCGTGCCGGGGATGGAGTCGAGTCCCGCCTCCTTCGCCGCCGTCAGCCACTCGCGGATGGACATGCCGGTGCGGGTCGCGCCGTTGACCACCTCCATCGGCGAGAACGCGTGCACGTGCATGCCGGGGACCCGTTCCTTCACCGCCTTGGCGATGTCGAAGTACGCCGTGCCGGGCAGGTCCGGGTGGATGCCGCCCTGCATGCAGACCTCCACCGCGCCCAGTTCCCAGGCCTGTTGGGCGCGGTCGGCGACCTGGTCGAGGGAGAGCGTGTACGCGTCGGCGTCGGTGCGGCGCTGAGCGAAGGCGCAGAAACGGCAGCCCGTGTAGCAGACGTTGGTGAAGTTGATGTTCCGCGTGACGATGTAGGTGACGTCGTCGCCGACGGCCGAGCGGCGGACGTCGTCCGCGATGCCCGTGAGGGCGTCCAGCGCCGGGCCGTCCGCGTGGAGCAGGGCGAGGGCCTCGGCGTCGGTGAGCTTCGTGGGGTCGTCGGCGGCGGTGCGCAGGGCCTGGCGTACGTCGGTGTCGATGCGCTCCGGCGCCATGCCGGGGGCGGCGGCCTCGCGCAGGGCGGCCCAGTCGCCGTACACCTCGTCGAAGTCGTCGCGCCGGTCGGACGTCCGGCCGTCCGTGTCGATGGTGCGGTGCAGGTCCGTACGGCCAAAGGAGACGAACACCTCCTCCGGCTCCTGCCACGGGCGGCCCTCGACGACGGCGTCCGGCACGGCCAGTCCCGTCTGCGGGTCGGCCAGCGCGCGGACGTGCGGGAGCAGCCGCGGGTCCAGCCAGGGCTCGCCGCGCCGCACGAACTCCGGGTACACGCAGAGACGTTCCCGCAGCTCGAAGCCGGCCGCCGCGGACTTCTCGGCGAGCTCCTCGATCTGCGGCCAGGGGCGCTCGGGGTTGACGTGGTCGATGGTCAGCGGGGAGACCCCGCCCCAGTCGTCGATCCCGGCGCCGATGAGGCGTTCGTACTCGCTGTCGACCAGGTTGGGCGGGGCCTGGAGGCAGGCGCCCGGCCCCATGAGGAGGCGGGCCACGGCGACCGTGGCGACGAGCTCGTCGAGTTCCGCGTCCGGCATGCCGCGCATCGCGGTGTCCGGCTTGGCGCGGAAGTTCTGGATGATCAGCTCCTGGATGCCGTGGTAGGCACGGGAGACCCTGCGCAGCGCGAACAGGGACTCGGCGCGCTCCTCGTACGTCTCGCCGATGCCGATCAGGAGCCCGGAGGTGAAGGGGACGGAGGAGCGGCCGGCGTCCTCCAGGACCCGCAGGCGGACGGCGGGCTCCTTGTCCGGGGAGCCGTGGTGCGGGCCGCCGGGCTCCGACCAGAGGCGGGTGGCCGTCGTCTCCAGCATCATGCCCATCGAGGGGGCGACGGGCTTCAGGCGCTGGAAGTCGGTCCAGGACATGACTCCCGGGTTGAGGTGCGGGAGCAGCCCCGTCTCCTCCAGGATGCGGATGGAGATGGCGCGGACGTAGGCGATGGTGTCGTCGTACCCGTGCGCGTCGAGCCACTCCCTGGCCTCCGGCCAGCGCTCCTCGGGCTTGTCGCCGAGGGTGATGAGGGCTTCCTTGCAGCCGAGGGCGGCGCCACGACGGGCGATGTCGAGCACCTCGTCGGGGGACATGAACATCCCGTGCCCGGCCCGGCGCAGCTTGCCGGGGACGGTCACGAACGTGCAGTAGTGGCACTTGTCCCGGCACAGGCGGGTGAGGGGGATGAAGACGCTCTTGGAGTAGGTGATGACGCCGGGCCGGCCGGCCTCCGCCAGACCGGCGTCCCGCACCCGGGCGGCGGACGCGGCGAGGTCCTTCAGCGCCTGGCCGCGCGCCTGGAGCAACACGGCCGCCTCGCCGACGTCGAGGGCGACGCCGTCACGAGCCCGTTTGAGAGCGCGACGCATGGAGTTCTCGGTGGGGCCGGGGGTCGGGCCAGAGCCGGTTCCGGAGGTCGCGGAAGTCGTCATCCATTGAGCATACGATCACGTTTTCCAAGCGTGAGGCCTGAGTACGCGTACCCACCCCCCGTACGCAGCCGCGCCGATGCCCCGCGCACCCCGGCCGACCTACGGTTCCGGCATGCCCGAGGAGAGCACCACCGACCCCGCCCCGACCCGCACCACCGCCGCGCAGGCCGTCGGCATCGGCTGCGCGGCGATCGTCGCCGTACCGCTGCTCCTCGTCCTCGCCTTGGTCGTCTGGATCGCCGTGGTGACGAAGGACGCCTCGGACTTCCCCCGCGTCGCGCCCGAGGAGATGGCGAGCCGCGCGGTCGAGCGCTCCCAGGAGGCGTACGACGTCCTGGGGTTCACGCGCACCATCAGGCCCGGTGTCGAGAAGGTGGGCGTCTCGCCCGAGAACACCCTCGGCTCGGACTCCTGCTACCGGGGCGGTCTGACGGACGAGGCGGTCGACGGCGCCTACCGCATGCACCACAGCTGGGCCCTCGACCACGTCCCCGCCGAGCAGGCGAGCGCCGGCCTGCGCCGGCTGCGCGAGCATCTCGAGGACACCGGCTGGGACATCACCTCGTACCGGGAGAACGTGTCCGGCGACTACTGGGACCTGTACGCCTCGCGCTCGGACGGGAAGGAGCGGATGTCGTTCCAGTGGTTCGAGGACCGCGGCTACTTCACCGGCGGCGCCTCCACGCCCTGCGCCGTGGACCCCGAATGGCGGCAGGGCGACGACGAGCCCGCAGAAGACGGACTGACGCCGCCCGACTTCGGGCCGTCGGCGCACTAGGGGTCGGGTCTGCGCACTAGAGGTAGGGCGCGAACCCGTCGAGCAGGCCCAGCACCTCCGCCTCGCCGGCCGGCGGCAGCTGCACCACGACCTCCTCGATGCCGAGCTCCGCGTAGTGGGCGAGCTTGCCGGGGGACGGGTGGACGGCGTACGGCACGACCTGGAGGGCGGACGGCTCCCGGCCGGCGTCCGCCCAGGCCGCGCGCAGGGCCGGGAGGGACTCGGAGAGGCCGCGGCCGCCGATCGGCAGCCAGCCGTCGGCGTACTCGCAGATGTGCGAGAACAGCTTCGGGCCCGCGGCTCCGCCGACGAGGGTGCGGGGGCCGGTGACCGGGCCGCGCGGCTTCTGCACGGGCTTGGGGTAAGCCGTGCTGGCGCGCACGCTGCCGTACTCGCCCTCGTACGCGGTCGGCTCCTCCGCCCACAGGGCCTGCATCAGCCGCATCCGGTCCCGGACCAGTTCGCGGCGCGTGCGCCACTGGACGCCGTGGTCGGCGGCCTCCTCCACGTTCCAGCCGTAGCCGAGGCCGAGGGTGAGCCGGCCGCCGGAGAGATGGTCGACGGTCGCGATCTGCTTGGCCAGGTCGATCGGGTCGTGCTGGGCGACGAGGGTGATGCCGGTGCCGAGACCCAGCGTCTGCGTCACCGCCGCCGCCTGGCCGAGGGCGACGAAGGGGTCGAGGGTGCGGCCGTACTCGCGGGGCAGGTCGCCGCCGGCGGGGTAGGGGGTGGTCCGCTCGACCGGGATGTGCGTGTGCTCGGGCAGGTAGAGCCCGGCGAAGCCGCGCTGCTCCAGCTCACGGGCGAGGCGGGTGGGGGTGATCGTCTCGTCGGTGAGGAAGATCGTGACGGCGATGCGCATGGGCGGGCCTTTCGCTGCGTACGGCTCTTTCGACGGCGTCGTCGCGGGTGACGTCCTCATCTGTACCGGGAGACGGAGCGGGTGTCCATACCGACCGGTCGGCATTGGGGCCGACGGCCGCGCCGAGTCGAGCAAGATCTCCCTCTCAAAGGTCGGCCTCGACACCCCGGTGACCATCCGCCTGGAACCTGAGGGGGCCGAGGGTCTTGCGAACGGAGCGTCCGTGCCGGCGATTCCAGAGCGAGTCGGCTGCTTGACGACATCCGGTCCTGACGATCATTCAGTTCTGTACAACCCGCCGGAAGTCCCGAGGGTCATAGCTTCCAAGACGACGAAATGACTCCTCGTCCACCAGGGGGCTGACATGACCACCCGCACGATCAGGCACACCTCGCTCACGATCGGGACCGCCGTCGCGCTGGCGATCGGCGGTCTGGGTCTCTCCCCGGGGCCCGCGGCGGCCTCGCCGGGTGCGCCGCGAGTGGCCGACGACGAGACAGTGTTCCCGCTCGGCACCCAGGGCGGCCTCAATGCCTACATCGAGACCCTCGCACTGGGCGGCGGGAAGCTCAGCGTGCTGGGGACGGCAGACCCCGAGTCCTACCGGGGGCTCTGGGAGTTCGACCTCCCGGCCGTCGGCACCCCGCAGCCGGGGCCCCGCCGGCTCGCTGCCCAAGGGGTCTGGGCGAACTACCCGTGCGAGGGCGTCGACCCCGCGGAGTACACGTGCAGCGGGTTCTACTCCAAACTGTGGGCACTCGGCGACGGCCGGGTCGCCTACATGACCCCCCACGGGGGCCAGGAGGCCCTCGGCGGCGGGGCGCCCGAGAGCCAGACCGGACTCGGCCCGTTCTCCTGGGAGTCCCCGGACCACGTGGTCGCGGCCGGCGGTTCGTACGTCGCTGTCAACGACGACGACGTGCAGCGCATCGGCTCCTTCGACCCGGCCGTGCCCTACCCGGGGCAGGTCCACACCCGGTCGGTCACCGCGGTGTCCATCTGGGGCACGAAGCTCTGGAAGCCGGGCAGCACCGCCGGCACGGTCAACTCCTACGACCTGGTCACCAAGGCGAACTCGGCGAACGTGGCGCTCGGCTCCGGCTGCGTCCCCGACGACCTGCAGGCGGTCGGGCAGTGGCTGTACTGGCGCTGCTCCGCGTCGGACAAGGCCGGGGTGTGGGACCACAGCACCGGCAAGAACATCCCCGTCCCCGGTGCACGGCCCGCCAAGGTCGGCGACGGCTATCTGGTCCAGCAGTCCGAGGACGGGCGGACGGTGACGCTCACCGACTTCCACCTCGGCGGGGGCCACCCGGCCGCCACCACCCCCTTCTTCACGGTCCCCCAGGGGACGTCGATCAACAACCTGACCGCCGACCGGTACGGCGGCCACGTGGCCTACACCGACAACGAGCAGATGATCCACATCCGGCCGGTGACGGTGCCGCGGTCGCGGATCAGCCTGTTCGACTGGCGCACGGACTCCACAGTGGACCTGCGCAAGGCGAGCGACCCCCTGTGGGAGGGCACCTGGCGGCTCACCCGCCCGCCCGCCTCCTGGAAGCTCACCATCAAGGACGCGTACGGCGCCACCGTCCGCACCCTCACCGGCAGTTCCCACGAAGGCGCCGCCGTCCGTGCCTCCTGGGACGGCAAGGACGACGCGGGCGAGAAGGCGGTGAGCGGCCGCTACCACTGGACCATGACCGTGGACCCGGGCGACGGCGGCGCTGTCCGCACCCTCCCCACCGGGAGCTTCCTGCTTTCCGGTGGCCGGTCCGCCTTCCGCGACGCCGACACCGACGGCTACGGCGAGCTGTACACGATGACCAGCGGCGGCCTGCTGGAGGCCCACCGGTTCTCCGACGGCGCGCTGACCACCTCCCACGGCTGGTCGGGATGGGACCCGCGCACCCGCTTCATCCCCGTCGGCGACATGACCGGCGACAACTGCTCCGACATGATCAGCAGGACCACCGACGGCAAGCTCTACCGGCAGTCCGGCGGCTGCATCGGCAACTTCCTGCCCGACGCCGAGCGCACGCTGGTCGGCTCCGGCTGGGGCGGCTTCGACACCGTCGTCGCGGCCGACGACTTCACCGGTGACCACCGCCCCGACCTGCTGGCCCGCCAGGCCGCGACCGGCGATCTCTACCTGTACAGGACCAACGCCCAGGGCCTTGTGGACCCGGGGGTACGCGTCGGCACCGGATGGAAGGGCTACACCGTCGTCGGCGCGGCCGACGTGACCGGCGACGGCATCGGCGACCTCATCGCGCGGGACGCCGGCGGCGAGCTGTGGCGCTACGACGGCAACGGCACGGGCGGCTTCAAGCCGCGGACACTGGTGTTCCAGGACTGGGGCGCCGGCCGCAACGCGATCATCGCGGTCGGCGACGTGACCGGCGACGGTTTCCCCGACCTCGTCTCCCGAACGACCGACGGCAAGCTGCTGCGGAACAAGGGCTGGGGCGACGGCACGTTCAGCGCCACCTACACCCTCGCCACCGGCTGGACGTATCCCGCGCTGTTCTGAGGCGGCGCGGCAGCCGGTGGGAATGACCGCTGGTGGCGGTGGCCACGCGGGGTGGTTCGGGCGCGCGGCGGATCCTCGTCATCCGGTGTCGTTCTTCACTCGGTGAGGAAGGGAGCGAGCTGTGCGGGGGGAACGATCGTTCCCATGACGTCTGCACGGCTCCCTCTCCCCAACGCCCACGTCAGGCTCCTCGCCGGATGTGCCGACAACGGGCGGCCCGTCATCCCCGCGCCCACCTCGCCCGAGATCGAGCACCGCGTTTCACACCGAGTGAAGCGGCAGGGCGTGTTGTACGGGACGAACCCCACTCCGTACCGGACCGTCATGCATGAAGCAGCCCTGCACATGGGGGTCGGTGGTCGAAGCGTGGCGCGCGCCCAGTTGCAACATCTGCTCGACATGGGCGAACTGGAACACATCAGCGTCCGCGTACTGCCCTTCGGCGTCGGCGCGTTCCCGGGGTCGGGCCAGTCCATCAACTACCTCTACGGCCCCGTAGCGCAACTCGACACCGCGCAACTCGACCAGTTCCACGGCCCTCTTCTTCTCGATGCCGAGGCCCACCTGCAGAAGTACCGAAACCTCCTCGACATCGTGGAGGCCACCGCACTCAGCCCCGAGAAGTCGCTCGACCTGATCCACTCCGTTGCCCAGAACCTGTGAAGGAGCCGGCATGTCCCCACACGCCTGGCAGAAGTCGTCCTACTGCCAAGAAGGCGACGCCTGCGTCCACATATCCGCCGACCCCGACCCCAAGGCGATCCGCCTCATCGAATCCGCCGACCCCGCCCAAACCGTCCTCACCACCACCCCCACCGCCTTCGCCGCCCTGCTCGACGCCCTCAGCGCACCGTGACCTCGTAGAGGAAGTACGCGGGCTCGTCGTCCGGCTCCGTCGTACCGGTGGCCGTGGGGACCGGGGGCGATGTCGCCTCCGCCTGCGCGGCGCTGTGGCACCTGGCCATCGGACAGTGCAGGAGCTTCACCGTCGTCGTGCCGGAGGCGACCGCCGTGAAGTCGAAGTACTGCGTGCCGTCGCCGCTGCCGGTGACACCCGGCTTGCCGCCCTCGAACTCCTCCCGCCTGCCTCCATAGCGGAGCACCTTCGTGTCGGGGCGCGGGTCGGACAGGTACCAGTTCTGGCCCAGGTTGGGATTGGCCGGGACGGACAGGGTGAACTCCTCGCCCGCGTCCACGGTGATCGTCCGCTCATCCGTCTCGTACTCGGGGGGACCGAACATGCCACAGCCGGTCAGCACAAAGGGGAGCAGTGCCCCGACAGCCAGGCGGCGGCCCGCCCTCTCTCGCTTCACGTCTCAGCCGACCGTCACCGTGTACGTGACCCGCTCCGGCTCGGGCGGGGTGGAGGGGGAGGACGAGGCCGTCGACGGGGCCGCGGAGGCGCCACCGCCGCCGCAGGCCTTGGCGTCGGCCGTGGGGAACGTGCAGTGCAGCAGCACGATCCGCGTGCTGCCCTTGCCCGTGGCCTCGAAGGTGAAGACGAGGGTGCCGTCGCCGCCGACCGTCTTCCCGTCGTCGGCCGACTCGTAGCGCCGGTCGCTGTTGCGGACCACCGAGCCGTCCGGCTTGGGGTCGACCAGGTACCAGTGCTGGCGGGTGGACGCGTTCTCCGGCACGGAGAGCGTGAAGCGCTCGCCAACCTCGGCGGTGATGCCGGTGTCCTGCGTCGGGTGGCTGGTGGGCTCGTTCACGTCCTCGTCGGAGCCCGACGCGCAGCCCGTCACGAACATGGGCACGATTGCGCAGAGCGCCGTTGCGGCGACGCCCGCAGCCCTTCTCGACATGGCCATCGACTCCCCCGTTTCGATCTTGACCGCCGGGAGGCTAACACGCGGCCGGCAGGGCTCCGTCCAGGGACCACATGCCTCGCACACGCCCCGCACACCAGCCGCGCTCATGAGTGCGGCCGCGGCTGCTGTGCGGTTCTGGCTTCGGCCGCGGATCCAGGCGTGCCGTCCGGACAGAGGCCCAGCCGCGTCCTAGCCGTCCACCTCGTACTGCCCGACCTCCAGGAAGTACCGCAGCTCCTCCGGCGTACCGTCGATGGCCTGTTCGGCGGCCGCGCGGAGGGCGTCGCTGATGGTCGGGTCGGCCAGGATGCGGGCGACGGCGACACGGTCGTCCTCGGCCCGGGCGAGGCGGTAGCCGGTCTCCAGGAAGGCGCGCAGGGCCTCCGGGGTGTTGGTCTCAAGGGCCTTGGTGGCCTCCCGGACGACCGCCTTGCCGGAATTCTTGTCTCCCAGGATGCGGAAGATGGCGACGCGGTCGTCCTCCGCCCGGGCGAGGCGGTAGCCGGTCTCCAGGAAGGCGCGCAGGGCCTCCGGGGTGTTGGTCTCAAGGGCCTTGGTGGCCTCCCGGACGACCGCCTTGCCGGAATTCTTGTCTCCCAGGATGCGGACGATGGCGACGCGGTCGTCCTCCGCCTGGGCGAGGCGGTAGCCGGTCTTCAGGAAGGCGCGCATGTCCTCCACGGTGCCGTCGAGGGCCGCGTTGGCCTCCCGGACGACCCTCTTGCCGCTGTCCTCGTCCGCCAGGATGCGCGCGATCGCGACACGGAGGTCGTCCTCCGACATCTCGTCCACCGGCGTATCGGTCGTCGCCGTTGCGGCCGTCGCCGTTGTGCTCGCCGCCGTTGTGGTCGTCGAGTCGGTGGCGAACGCCGGGGTGGTGAAGAGGAGGGCCGGCGCCAGGGCGGTGGCCGCGACGAGCAGGGTAACTCGGTGCTGTCTCATGGGTGTTGCCTCCGTGGTCTGACAGTCGGCGCGAAGATCCTCGCCGTTGTGGGCCATCGGATTCTGTCCGAAGTGGGCAGTGTTCCTCGACAGGTTTTTTGCCGTGCGCATACCCGGTCGGTCACCAACCCGACTGTTCAACTCCCTGCGGGAAACGGGTAGTTACGTGGGAGGTAATCGCGCGGGCCTGTCGGCGCCGCCCAGAATGGCGGCCTCACCGCGTCAGCAGGACGCGGGTTCCCAACAGGGAGGGACAGTCGTGTCGTCAGTCACGCCCACTGCCACCGCCGCGTGGTCCGAGGGCCAGACCCCGTCCACGGGGCCGTGGCCCGCCCGGCGGATGTGGCGTACGTGGCCCTCGCCCGCCGGGCCGGGCAGGCCCACGTGGATGTGGTCGATGCGGGCGGCGGGTTCCAACAGGCGGGCCGCGTACGGGTTCTCGGGGGTCCACGTGGCGCCGGGGACGGTCGGGTCGGCGTAGTCCCAGGCGTCGAACAGGACCAGGCCGGGGACGGCCGGCGCGGTCCTCGTGCCGCCGAAGAGGCGCACCTCGTCCGAGTCCGGCCAGGCGTTGAAGTCGCCGGTGACGACGGGCGGGAAGGGGGGGCCGTCGCGGTGCAGCCACCCGCTCTCGTCACGCCGACGGCGTTCGGGGAACATGGAAGCAACAGCGCCTCGTGCGAAGGAGCCCCACGGACGATGTCCCGCCCCGCCGACCTCCGTTTCCGCGCGACCACCGCCTTCCAGCGGTACGTCGCCAACCCGCTCACACGCCGACTGCCGTTCCACACGCTCCTGGAGACCACCGGCCGCGTCTCCGGCCTGCCCCGGCGCACCCCGCTGGGCGGCCGCCGGGTCGGCGACACCTTCTGGCTGGTCTCGGAGTTCGGTGAGCGGTCGCAGTACGTCCGCAACATCCAGGCCGATCCGCGGGTGCGGGTGCGGCTCGGTGGGCGGTGGCACTCCGGTACGGCCCACCTCATGCCCGACGACGACCCCGTCGCCCGCCTGCGCACCCTGCCCCGGGGCAACAGCGCGGCCGTACGGACACTGGGCACGCAGCTGCTCACGGTGCGGGTGGATCTGACGGACTGACGGGGCCGTCCCCCATGGCCCCTCGGTCAGCCGACCAGGCTCACTTGGCGGGCCTGTAGAAGGCGTACGTCGCGGAGTACGGGACGCCGACCTGGTCGGTGCCGGTGCAGGCCGTGGCGGGGGCGACGCCGCCGGCCGTGTCGAGGCGCTGGATGTAGGTGACGTCGGCGAAGACCCCGGTGCCACGGGTGGCAGTGGCCTTCAGCAGGAGCTCGGGGATGGTGCCGGTCTTGGGCGAGGCGACGGCGACGGCGGCGTTGACGGCGCTGCCGTCCACCGTGGACACCCAGACCGGGCCGCGGGAGTGCAGGGCGACGGGACGGTGGGCGCGGTCTCTCTTGTAGGACAGGGTGGCGGCGGGCTCCAGGAGCTTCCAGGCGCCGTCGGTGCAGGTGTAGGTCTGGACGCCCTTGGCGTCGAAGACGCTGGTGAGCCGGTTGCCGTCGGGCACCTTGAGGGCGGCGGGCGCGTCGACGTGGGTGGGGGCCGACTGGGCGGGCGCGGCGTTGCCGGCCGTCGTGCTCAGCAGGGTGCCGGCGGTCGCGACGGCGAGGGCCGTGGTGGTGAGGGCGAGACGTTTGGCGAGCTTCATCGGGTGGTCTCCGAACGATTCCGTACGATTTCCGAGCGTGTTCACGGGCGGGGCCGGACGGCCGTCCAGGCCCATGCGCCCGGAGGCTACGGGTCCGTCGGGGATTCCGTGGCCGGTTCGGCGTTCTCTCGACGATCTCTGCACGCCTGGGACAGCCTTCAGGGCTCAAAGGGCAAGCGAACGGCACCCGTTGTTCACCTCGGCCCGTTCACCCCGGCCAGACGATCGCCTGTACCTCGCTGTAGGCGTGCAGCGCGTACGAGCCGACGTCCCGCCCCACCCCGCTCCTCTTGAACCCTCCGAACGGCGCCTCCATGTTGCGGCCGACCGTGTTCACGCCGACGCCGCCCGCGCGCAGCCGACGCGCCACCCTGAACGCCCGGGCCACGTCCGACGACCAGACGTAGTCGATGAGCCCGTAGTCGGAGTCGTTCGCGAGGGCCACGCCCTCGTCCTCCTCGTCGAAGGGGATGACCGTCACCACCGGGCCGAAGATCTCCTCCCGGGCCACCCGCATGTCGTTCGTGCAGTCGGAGAGCAGGGTCGGAGCGACGTAGAAACCCCGTTCCAGGGGCGGGCGTTCGCCTCCCGCGACGATCACCGCGCCCTCCTTGCGCCCCAGTTCCACGTACGACTCCACCCGGTCCCGGTGCGCGGCCGAGATCACCGGGCCGACCACCGTGCCGGGCTCGCGCGGGTCGCCCACCTTCAACCGCCGTGCGTGGACCGCGAGTTGCTCGACGAGTCGGTCGTACACCCCGCGCTGGGCCAGCACCCGTGTCGGGGCCGTGCAGATCTGGCCGCTGTAGAAGGAGAAGGTCGTCCCGATGCCGGCCACCGCCGAGGCGACGTCCGCGTCGTCGAGGACGACCGCCGCGCCCTTCCCGCCCAGTTCCATCAGCTGGCGTCTCATGTCCCGGCCGCACACCTCGGCGATGCGCTGTCCGACCGCCGTCGAGCCGGTGAAGCTCACCATGTCGACGTCCGGCGACGACACGGCCGTCTCACCGATCTCGACCGCCCTCCCGGAGACGACGTTGACCACCCCGCGCGGCACGCCCGCCGCCTCCAGCGCCTCCGCCATCCGGTAGACGGACAGGGGGTCCTGCGGGGCGGGTTTCACGACCACCGTGTTGCCCATGGCGAGGGCGGGGGCGATCTTCCCGGCCGGGTTCGCCCACGGGTTGTTGTAGGAGGTGACGCACGTGACGACCCCGACGGGCTGCCGGACGGCCACCGCGCCCATCACCCCCGCCTTCCCCATCGGGCCGGCCTCGTTGACCTGCGGCGGGATCGGCCACTCGGCCGGCTCCACGCGCGCGTAGCGCCGGAAGCGGGCCGCGCCGACCCCGACCTGCATGCCGCGCGCGGTGCCGGTCGTGGCGCCCGTCTCGGCCTGGGCCAGCTCGGCGTACGGGAGCAGCCGGGCGCGGATGATGTCGGCGGCCCGGCCGAGCACCGCCGCCCGTTCCTCGGGCGGGGTGCGCGACCACGGGCCGAAGGCCTCGCGGGCCGCGGCGCAGGCCGCGCGCACCTGATCCCGCGAGGCCTCCGGGGCCAGGCCGACGGTCCCCTCGGTCGCCGGGTCGACGACCTCGTAGTGGCCGGCGTCCGGTTCGACCCAGACCCCGCCCACGAACAGCCGCTGCCCGTCGGTCACTCCCTCGGCGGCCTGCTCGCTCACCTGGTGTTCACCGTCCTGGTGTCCCGCCCCGAGCGCAGCACCCGTCCCGGTACGGCGCCGGTCACGACGTCGTCCCGGATGGCCGCCACGCCGTTGACCCAGACCGCCCGCACCCCGATCGCCTTCGCGTCCAGCCGCGGACTGTCACCCGGCAGGTCGTGCACCAGGGTGGCCTTGCCCGCGTCGATGCGCTCCGGGTCGAACAGGACGAGGTCGGCATGGAAGCCCTCCTGGATCCGGCCCCGTTCGCGCAGGCCGAAGAGCTGCGCCGGGTCGTCCGTCAGCATCTTCACCGCCTGCTCCAGGCCGGCCAGTTTCCGGCCGCGCAGACAGTCGCCGAGGAAGCGTGTGGTGTACGGCGCCCCGCACATGCGGTCCAGGTGCGCGCCCGCGTCGGAGCCGCCGAGCAGGACGTCCTCGTGGCTCCAGGTCTCCGCCCGCAGCGCCCACGAGTCCGGGTCGTTGTCCGTGGGCATCGGCCACAGCACCGTACGCAGTTCGTCGGCCGCGCAGATCTCGACCAGGCAGGCGAAGGGGTCCAGGCCGCGTTCGGCGGCGACGTCCCGGAGGACCCGCCCGGTGAGGCCCTCGTTCGCCGCGCTGTACGTGTCGCCGATGACGTACCGCCCGAAGTTCGTCAGCCGCCGGAAGACGCCCGCCTCCTTCGACTCGGCGCGCCGCAGCATCTCGGCCCGGACGGCCGGGTCCCGCAGCTTCTCGATCCGCTCCGGGACCGGCAGGCCGAGGATCGGCCCCCACCCGGGGATCAGGTTCAGCGCGCAGAACGTGCCCAGGGACATGTTCATCGGCGTGAGGATCGGCATGGTCAGCGCCACGACCCTGCCGCCCGCCTTCCGCGCCCGCTCGCTCGCCACGAGCTGCCGGGGCACCCGCTCCGGGACGGCCGCGTCGACGGTGAGGACGTTCCAGTTCAGGGGGCGTCCTGCCGCCGCGCTCATCTCCACGAACAGGTCGATCTCGGCGTCGCTGAACTGGTCCAGGCAGCCCGCGACGATCGCCTCGATCTGCGTGCCCTCATGCTCGCCGACGGCCCGCGACAGCGCCAGGAGTTCGGCGGGAAGGGCGTGCCGGGAGGCGACCGGCTGTCCGTCCCCGTCGGAGTGGGTCGAGGACTGCGTGGTGGAGAAGCCCCACGCGCCCGCGTCCATGGCCTCGTGCAACAGCCGTACGATCGCGGCCAGTTGCTCCTCGCTGGGCTGCCCGCCCACCGCGTCCGGCCCCATCACGTACCGCCGCAGCGCGCAGTGCCCCACCATGAAGCCCGCGTTGACCGCGATCCGGCCTTCGAGGGCGTCCAGATACTCCCCGAACCCGTGCCAGCTCCAGGGCGCCCCCTCCTCCAGCGCGACCAGGGACATGCCCTCCACCTTGGACATCATGCGGCGGGTGTAGTCGGCGTCCTCGGGGCGGGCGGGGTTGAGCGGCGCGAGCGTGAAACCGCAGTTCCCGGCGGCGACGGTTGTCACCCCGTGGTTCAGCGACGGGGTGGCGTACGGATCCCAGAAGAGCTGCGCGTCGTAGTGCGTGTGGGGGTCGACGAACCCGGGCGCGAGGACGAGCCCGGCGGCATCGTCCACGCTTCCGGCGTCCTCGGCGACCGTCCCGATGACGGCGATCCGGCCATCGCGAATCCCCACGTCGGCGACGAACGAGGGCGCACCCGTCCCGTCGACGACGGTCGCACCCTTGATGACGTGATCGAGCATGCGTTCCCTCCTCAACTCCTGGGAGATCAGGTTCTTTTAGGGGCGCGGGGCTGTGTCGATGTGCGGCTACCGCCGCGTGAGCGCGACCAGCCACGACGGACCCGCAGTCGCGACACAATCCCGCAAGCCCACGGCGATTACGCGCCCTGCCGGAACCGCGTGGTGCGATGCACAGGATCCGTGTCGATCTTGGGAATCACGTGCTCCCCGATCAGCCGAATCGTCTGCAACGTCTCCTCCTTCGGCACCCCCACCGGCAGCCCGAAGGACAACTGATCCGCCCCCGCCTGCTCCCACCGCTTGCACTGGCGCAGCACCTCGTCCGGGTCGCCGCAGATCAGCAGCTCCTCCTCGACGAGGAGTTCGACGAACTCGGCGTTGTACTCGGGCAGCGTCTCCGGCCAGACCGGGAAGCCCTCGGGCCGCGGGAAGGTGTCGTGGTACCGGAACACCAGCGACGGCAGGTAGTGCAGTCCGCCCTCGACGGCGATCCGGATCGCCTCGTCGTGCGTGGGCGCGCAGATCGCCGTCGTCGTCACCATCACGTTGTCGTTGACGAAGTCCCCGATCGGCTCGGCGTTCACGACCGCCGTCTTGTACTGCTCCAGCACCCACTCCATGTCGGACACCTTCTGGATGCTGAACCCGAGGACGCCCAGCCCCTTCCGCGCGGCCATCGCGTACGACGGCGGCGATCCGGCCGCGTACCACATCGCCGGGTGCGACTTCCCGTACGGCTTGGGCAGGATCTTGCGCGGCGGCAGCTGCCAGTGCTTGCCCTGGAAGCCGGCGTACTCGTCCTGGAGCCACATCTTCGGGAACTCGGCGATGGTCTCCTCCCAGATCTCCTTCGTGTAGTTCATGTCGGTGATGCCGGGGAGGAAGCCGAGGATCTCGTGGGAGCCGGCGCCGCGTCCGCTGCCGAACTCGAAGCGGTTCTGGCTGAGATGGTCGAGCATGGCGACCTTCTCGGCGACCTTCACGGGGTGGTTGACCTGGGCGAGGGGGTTGAAGATCCCCGACCCCAGATGGATCCGCTCCGTCGCATGCGCCAGATAGCCGAGGAAGACGTCGTTGGCGGAGAGGTGCGAGTACTCCTCCAGGAAGTGGTGCTCGGACGCCCAGGCGTACTTGAACCCGGACTTGTCCGCCTGGATGACGTACTCGGTCTCCTCCATCAGCGCCTTGTGCTCGGCGAGCGGGTCGGTCTCGGCACGCTTGCCCACGTATCCCTGTACAAAGAGCCCGAATTCCACGGAGGTTCACCGTCCCAGGTCCTGGATTGCGGTCGATTCGGTGCACTGACGATCCGTCAGATTCGTTGGATGGTCAATACCTGACGGGTAGTCAGATGCCTGGCCGGCCGACGGAGTCAGATGATCGACACCCCGGCCAGCCATCCCCCGTCGATCACGAACGGCTGCCCGGTGATGTACGAGGAGTCCTCCGAGGTGAGGAAGAGGGCGAGCCTGGCCACCTCCTCCGGGCGCCCGACCCTGCCCAGCGGTACGAGCTTGCGGTACAGCCCGTCCAGGGCCTTCGAGGTCTCCTCGGGGTCCGCGTCCGGGTCCAGGAGCGACGGGTTGGACATCGCGGTGTCGACGGCGCCGGGACACATCGCGTTGACCCGGATGCCGCGCGGCGCGAGCTCCAGGGCGGCGACCCGGGTGAGCCCGAGGATCGCGTGCTTGGTCGCCGCGTACGCGCCCACCGCCGCCATCCCGGTCACGGCGGTGTACGACGCCGTGTTGACGATCGTGCCGCCGTCCGCGAGCACCGGGGCAGCCGTCTTCACGCCGAGGAAGCAGCCGACCTGGTTGACCTGGACGACCTGCATGAACTCGTCGAGCGGCGTGTCGACGAGGGCGTTGAAGCGCAGGATTCCGGCGTTGTTGACGAGGCCGTCGAGGCGGCCGTAGGCGTCCTGCGCGGCCCGCACGGCGGACTGCCAGTCGCCCTCCCGCCCCACGTCCAGGTGCACGTACAGCGCGCCGATCTCCTCGGCGAGGGCCGCGCCCTGGTCGTCCAGGACGTCGGCCACGACGACCTCGGCCCCCTCCGCCCGGAACAGCCGGGCCTCCTGTTCCCCCTGGCCGCGCGCGGCGCCGGTGACGAGGACGACGCGCCCGTCGAGCTTGCCCATGCCGAACCCCCTTCGCATCGCATCACTGGAGCTCGGCATCGTAGCGCCGGAGCTGACGATACGTCAGATAGCCGTACAGGATCGTTTCGCTTCGCTTCGCACCGCCCCTGATTGCACAAGCACACATCAAGTGACCGAGCGGTAGGGACATTTGACTCTGTCCACAGGCTGTGGGGAACCCCAATACTCCTCCACGGAAAGGCAAAGCCACCCCCAAGGACGGAGCGGACCCAGCCATGGCCAAGAGGAGACTGAAGAACAGGAAAGTCCGGTACGCCGCGATCGGTGCGGCCCTGGCGACCGGCGGGGTCGTCGTCACCCTGCTTCCGTCGGCGAACGCGGCCGAAGACAAGACACCTGACCAGATCATGACCATGTGTCAGAGGTCCGCGGTGCTCAACGGGAAACAGCAGTCCGTGGAGGATTTCGGGGGCGGCTTCGCGGACGGTTTCATGGCCGACAACTGCGATTTCGTCGAGACGAAGTTCGAGACCTTCGACGCCCCCACCGAGAAGTCGTCCATCGATTTCCCGAACTGCGAGCCGAACGCCACCGAACCCGCCAAGGTCTCCATCACCTGGTCGGCGACGGCGGCCCAGGGACAGGGCAAGTACACGGTGACCCAGCAGGGCGGCGGCGGAGGCCTCTTCGGATTCCTCAGCGGATCCTGGGTGAAGCACAAGGGCACCCTGGACATGACCGTGAAGTCGGCCACGGCCGGCGCCACGGAGCAGCGGGAGGTGCCGGTCGGCAAGGTGCTCCACATGGAGTTCACACCGAAGATGCAGCGCATGACCGGGGAATGGCGGGTACGGATCGACGCCCGCAGCGCGACGACGACCACCAACGCCACCCCCGAGAAGAACTTCGTGGCCCCGGACGTCGTCGAAGGCCCCGTGATCCTGCCGGGCGCCGCGGGCGCGCCCGGTGTCGCGGACGGCACCTCCGAGGCGGTCCTGGAGGACTGCTGACCGGGTAACAACGGCGGAAGTCCCAGCTCAACACGTATGCCACCCCCAGGAGACCCCATGACCACCCGTACTCCCCGCGCCAGAAGCCACCGCAGCAAGAAGAAGCGCATCACACTCGCCCTGGCCCCCGTGGCGGCCCTCGCGGTGATCGTCCCGCTGATGAACCAGGCGGGCGCGGCCACCCCTTCCGAGGTGACCGCCGACTGCTCCGCCGACTCGGACGAACTGGAGAACTGCGAGTTCGTCGACGTCCAGTTCAAGGCGAACAGCCTCGGGCCCAATCAGCGTGTCTCGCCCGTGACGAAGAACTGCGGATCGACGACCGCGGCGACGAGCACCTTCAACGTGAGCACGTCCGTCACCAGGACCATTCAGCTGGAGGACGGTTTCACCGCCGGCGCCGACACGAAGCTGGGCAACTCGTTCTTCGAGATCGGCCTGAAGTTCAGCACGTCGGAAATCAACATCACGCGTGACGACAAGACGACCAGCCTGGCGTTCAGCCGCTCCGACACCGTCCAGCCGGACAGCGTCGGATTCTTCATGTGGTCGGCCAAGCGCACCGACGTGGGTGGATTCCTGCGGGCCACCTACAAGGAGGCGCAGGACGGCCAGAAGGTGTTCTTCGCGCCCAAGGAGGCCGGGAACACGGTCCATGTCTTCTATCCGCAGATCCTGAAGAACGGAACCCCGGACGGCCGGCTCTGGCTGCGGAACGTGAAATGCGGAACGCCCGAGGCCAACGGAATCCAGAGCTCGGAGAACAGCCTGCGGGCCGAGCCCGGATTCGATGAGGGCGGAGACGCGGTCACCGACGTGGAAATTCCGCTCTCGGAAATTCCCGCGCCCTAGTCGAGAACTAATGGGTTCTCAGGTGCGAAGCACGGGCGTGGCCGGTGTGGCTCCCAGCCACCGCAGGACCGCGTCCGTGCTGCCCCGCGCGTCCAGCTTGGCGTAGATGTTGCTGAGGTTGTTGCGGACGGTCTTCTCGCTCAGCCGTAATCGCAGCCCGATCTCCTGCGCGCCCAGGCCGGTCGACAGCAGCTCCATGACCTGCCGTTCGCGCGGCGAGAGCAGGCCCCGCAGCCGCTCGACGGCGTCGCCGCCCGTGGGCATCCGCCGGGCCCCCTCCCGCAGCGCGGCGCACGCGGACGGCGAGAGGTAGGTGTGCCCGACGGTCGCCGCCATGGCCGCCGAGGACAGCATGTGCGTGCAGTAGTCGCCCTCGACCAGATAGCCGGCCCCGCTCCGGAACACCTCGACCACGGCGTCGGTGTCCCGGCGGGGGCTGATGACGATCACCGGGACGCCCCTGTCCCCCAGCTCGCGGAGGTCCCGGAGAACGGCCGACGGGTCCTCGCAGCGCAGGACGACCACGTCCACGCCCTCGGGGGCTCCCTCGGAGAAACGGAAGGGCGGGGCGAGGTGCACGACCCGGCCCACGTACGGATCGTCCGGGACCGGCCAGTCGTCGTACGGCCAGTCGCCCTCCGCGCAGGCGAGGGCGACGAAGAGTTGCCGGGAGGGGCGCTCGGTGGATCGCACTTCTCGGGTCCTTCCGCCGGAGCTGTCACGTCCGTACGTTCGTACATACGCGGCTCGGCGTGGACATGTTCAAACGTTCAATAAGGTTCAACGGGAATCGTCGAGCAGGGGCGCCACCTCGGCGCCGAACGCCGCCATCTGGTCGGTGAGTTCGGTCCGGCTCCGGCAGCGGAACCTGACCTGGATCTGGTCCACGCCCATCGCCGGGTAGGCGCGGAGGGACTCTGCGAGGGCCTCCGGCGGGCCGGTGAGGGTGCGGCGGCCGACGTCCCAGCCGGGCGCCCCCACGTACAGGGGCTCGGTGATGGCGCCGACGGTGAGGGGCGTGGCGATGCCCGCGTCCTCGCGCAGGCGCCGGATCCTCTCGATCTGTGCGGGCATCCGGTCCCTGGGGTCGCCCTGCGGCAGCCAGCCGTCGCCCTTGAGCGCGGCCCGGCGGACGGCCGCCGGGGAGGAGCCGCCGACCCAGACGGGGACGCGGGTCTGCGCCGGTCTCGGCCGCTGCCCGAGCCCCTCGAAGTCGTAGAACTTCCCGTGGTGGGCCGGGAACTCGTCCGGTCCGAGGGCGGCGCGCAGGGCGTCGATCGTCTCGTCGAGGACGGCCCCGCGCCGCTCGAAGTCCGCCCCCAGCGCCTCGAACTCCTCCCGTACGTGACCTGCGCCCACCCCGAGGATCAGCCGGCCGCCGCTGAGGTGGTCGAGGGTGGCGTACTGCTTCGCGGTGAGGAGGGGGTGGCGCAGGCCGACGACGGCGACGTGACTGAGCAGGCGGACGCGTTCGGTGACGGCCGCGAGGTGGGCGAGGGTGGCCACGGGGTCGTACCAGACCGTGCTCATGGCCTCGGCCAGCCGGCGCGGGATCGCCACGTGGTCGCAGGCGGCGACGTAGGCGAAGCCGGCCCGGTCGGCGGCGCGGGCGATCTCGACGAGGTCGGCGGGGCCGGCGCCGGCCTCCCAGGGTTCGGCGTAGATCGTCGACCGGGACTGGACCGGGAGCTGGATGCCGTACCGGACGCCGTGGCCGAGGCTCATCGGGGGCTCCGGGGGCTCCACAGGCCGTCCTTCGTCAGCCCCAGCAGGTCGATCGCGTTGCCGCGGACGATCCGCTCCACCACGTCCGGGTCCAGGTGCCCCATCTGCGCCTCGCCGACCTCCCGCGACTTCGGCCAGGTGGAGTCGGAGTGGGGGTAGTCGGTCTCGTAGAGCACGTTCCCGACGCCGATCGAGTCGAGGTTCCGGAGCCCGAAGGCGTCGTCGAAGAAGCAGCCGAAGACATGGCCGGCGAAGAGCTCGGACGGCGGCCGGTGCACCTTGTCCGCGACCCCGCCCCACCCCCGGTTCTCCTCCCACACCACGTCTGCGCGCTCCAGGATGTACGGAATCCAGCCGATCTGGCCCTCCGCGTACATCACCTTCAGGTTGGGGAAGCGTTCGAACTTGCCGCTCATCAGCCAGTCGACCATCGAGAAACAGCAGTTGGCGAAGGTGATCGTCGAACCGACGGCCGGCGGGGCGTCCGCCGACGTGGACGGCATACGGCTGCTGGATCCGATGTGCATCGCGACGACGGTGCCGGTCTCGTCGCAGGCGGCGAGGAACGGGTCCCAGTAGTCGGTGTGGACGGACGGCAGGCCGAGGTGCGGGGGTATCTCGGAGAAGGCGACCGCCCGGACCCCGCGGGCGGCGTTGCGCCGCACCTCTTCCGCCGCCAGCTCGGCGTCCCAGAGCGGGATGAGGGTGAGCGGGATCAACCGGCCCCGCGCCTTCGGGCCGCACCACTCCTCCACCATCCAGTCGTTGTAGGCGCGCACGCACAGCAGGCCCAGCTCGTGGTCGGCGGCCTCGGTGAAGGTCTGGCCGCAGAAGCGCGGGAAGGTGGGGAAGCAGACGGCGGACTGGACGTGGTTGACGTCCATGTCGGCGAGGCGGGACGGCACGTCGTACGACCCCGGGCGCATCTGCTCGTAGGTGATGACCTCCAGCTTGATCTCGTCCCGGCTGAAGCCGACGGCGGTGTCGAGGCGGGTGAGGGGGCGGTGCAGGTCCTCGTAGATCCACCAGTCGCCGACGGGGCCGTCGTCGCCGGGCTCGCCCATGACGGGCTTGAAGCGGCCGCCGAGGAACGTCATCTCCTTCAGCGGGGCGCGGACGACGCGGGGCGCGGTGTCGAGGTACTTCTTCGGCAGGCGGTCCTGCCAGACGGTGGACGGCTCCACGGTGTGGTCGTCGACGGAGATGATCAGCGGGAGGGGCGTCGTGCTCGTCGGTGTGGTCTCCATGGGGGCACGGTAGCGCCGATCTGACGGATCGTCAGCTATCGGGTATGGGACGGATGCCGGGCGAATGCGTGCCGAATGCGTGCCGGGTGCGGGCCGGACTTGATCGACTCTGTGGGGATGTGTGCACGCCTGATGTGAGGGATGTGTGGACTCCTGGGCGCCTCCCGGATACCTCCCCGGGAAGCTGACGGTTCCGGCATGGACAGGGCAAACTGAACAGGTAATTCGGATGCCTAAAGGGAGCCCTGATGGACGACCGGGTAGGACACGGCGGCCCACGTGTGCCGGAGCAGTGGCGCCCCGCCTCCCCCGAGGAGTCGGCGGCGCTGCGCTTCGCCGTGCTCGGCCCGGTGCGCGCACGGCGCGGGAACGAGCGGCTGGCCACCGGCTCCCCCCAGCAACGCGCCCTGCTGGCCGCCCTGTTGCTGCGCGAGGGCCGTACGGCGACGGCCGCCGAGCTGATCGACGCCCTGTGGGGAGAGGAGCCGCCCTCGCAGGCACTGGCGGCGGTGCGGACGTACGCCTCGCGGCTGCGGAAGGTGCTGGACCCGGGCGTCCTGGTGAGCGAGTCCGGCGGGTACGCGGTGCGCGGGCTGGGCGAGGGCGCCCTGGATCTCGGGGTGGCGCAGGAGTGGGCGGCGGAGGCCGAGAAGGCCAAGGCGGCCGGGGACCTGTCCCAGGCCCGTGACGTGCTGAACCGTGCGCTGGGGTTGTGGGACGGGGAGGCGCTGGCCGGCGTCCCCGGCCCGTACGCGGAGGCGCAGCGCGTCCGGCTGGAGGAGTGGCGGCTGGGGCTGCTGGAGTCCCGGCTGGACATGGACCTGGAGCAGGGCTGCCACGCCGAGGCGGTCTCCGAACTCACGGCGCTGACGGCCGCGTACCCGTTGCGTGAACGGCTGCGCGAGCTGCTGATGCTGGCGCTGTACCGCAGCGGCCGGCAGGCGGAGGCCCTTGCGGTGTACGCGGACACGCGGCGGCTGCTGGCGGAGGAGCTGGGCGTGGACCCGCAGGCGGGACTGCGGGAGTTGCAGCGCCGCATCCTCCAGGCCGACCCGGAACTGGCGGGGCCCTCGGCCCCGGCGGCGGAACCGGCGGTGGTACGGGTCCGTCCGGCCCAACTTCCGGCGACGGTGCCGGACTTCACCGGGCGGTCTTCGTTCGTGCGGGAGCTGAGCGCGGTGCTGTCGGCGGCGTCCGGTCCCGAGGGCGGCGGCGGGTCGGGCCGCGTCATGGCCGTGTCGGCGCTCGCGGGGATCGGGGGCGTGGGCAAGACGACCCTCGCCGTGCACGTGGCCCATCAGGCCCGGTCCGCCTTCCCCGACGGGCAGTTGTACGTCGACCTCCAGGGCGCGGGAGCCCGGCCCGCGGAGCCGGAGACGGTACTGGGCTCGTTCCTGCGGGCGCTCGGCACGGCCGACTCGGCGATCCCCGACTCCCTGGAGGAACGGGCGGCGCTGTACCGGTCGGTCCTGGACGGCCGTCGGGTACTCGTGCTGCTGGACAACGCGAAGGACGCGGCGCAGGTGCGTCCGCTGCTTCCGGGCACGGAGGGGTGCGCCGCGCTGGTCACCGCGCGGGTGCGGATGGTGGACCTGGCGGGCGCGCATCTGGTCGACCTGGACGTCATGTCCCCCGACGAGGCGCTGGCCCTGTTCACGAAGATCGTGGGCGAGGAGCGGGTGGCCTCGGAGCGGGAGGCCGCCCTGGACGTGGTGGCCGCGTGCGGCTTCCTGCCGCTGGCGATCCGCATCGCGGCATCCCGGCTGGCGGCCCGCCGCACCTGGACGGTGTCCGTCCTGGCGGCGAAGCTCGCGGACGAACGCCGCCGGCTGGACGAACTCCAGGCCGGCGACCTCGCCGTGAAGGCCACCTTCGAACTCGGCTACGGCCAGCTGGAGCCGGCCCAGGCCCGCGCGTTCCGCCTCCTCGGCCTGGCGGACGGCCCGGACATGTCCCTCCGCGCGGCCGCGGCGGTCCTGGACCTCCCCCCGGAGGACACCGAGGACCTCCTGGAGTCCCTCGTCGACACCTCCCTCCTGGAATCGGCGGCCCCCGGCCGCTACCGCTTCCACGACCTCGTCCGCCTCTACGCGCGTGCATGCGCGGAACGCGACGAGCGTCCGGAGAGCGAGCGGGCGGCGGCGCTGTCACGGTTGCTGGACTTCTATCTGGCGACGACGGCGGGGGTCTACGCGATCGAACGGCCCGGAGACCGGACCGTCACGCACCTGGAGCCCACCTCGTACACCGGCCTGGCGTTCACGGACCGGACGGAGGCCCTTGACTGGCTCTTCCTGGAGGCCCAGTGCCTGCTGGCCTGCGCCCGGCAGCAGACCGCGGGCAGCGGGCTGCGTCGGGCCGTCGACCTGCTGTGGGCGGCGAAGGACCTGGCCGAGTCGGGCGCGAACGCGAAGCAGTACGAGACGGCCGCGGCGGCCCTGCGCGACGCCGCGCAGGATGCAGGCGACGTCCGCGCGGAGAGCCGTGCCCGGACGGCACTCTCCAATGTCCACCTGGCCGCCGGACGCTACGCCGAGGCGGACGAGGAGGCCCGGCGCGCCATCGAGCTCGCCACCATGGCGAACGACGCGACGCCGATCAGCTGGGCGGCCACCGACCGCGGGATCATCGCACTCAGCCAGGGCCGCTACGAAGAGGCCGAGGAGTTCCTCACCACCGCGAGGGACGGCTATCGAGCGGACGGAAACCGGCCCGGTGAGGCCAGCGCGCTGTGCAACCTGTCACGGCTCTACGAGCGCATGAACAGGCCGCCCGACGCGGTCACCCTGGCCCAGCAGGGCGTCGAGATCTTCCAGCAGCTCGGTCTCACACTGCGGCTCGCGAACGGCCGCTACGCACTCGGCGTCGCGCTGATCCGGGCCGGCAGGCTCTCCGAGGGTCTGGTGCAACTGTCCGACGCGCTGGTGATGTTCGGCAGCAACCGGCAGCGCCTGTGGGAGGGGACGACACACTTCCGCATCGCCCAACTGCACCTGGCCGACCATCGCCCGGCTCAGGCGGCCCAGCACGCCGAACAGGCGCTGGCGATCGGGTTCATCGGCGGTGACCTCATCCGGGGCAGTGTGCTGACCGCGCTGGGCAAGAGCCTGCACGCACTCGGCCAGTCGGACCGGGCACGGGCCTGCTGGCGTGAGGCCCTGCTTCTCCTGGAGCAGTCGGGAGTGCCCGAGGCCGCCGAGGTACGTCGTCTGCTGACGCCCCTGGACGCGCAATGAGCCCCGCCTCCGCGGCGTTCATCGAACGTTTATGACCGCCTGACAAGGTCGACTCAACGGTCCGTCGCGTCGGGGGGCAGGCGGGTCGTACGGGCCCACTGGGGGGTGGGCTCCGGCATATGCCCTCTGTCCGGCGATACTCGGGGGAATCGCCGGACAGAGGCGTCTCTCACTCACCTGAACACCACTCCCAGGGGGAGCCTGAACATGAGCAACACCGAGAAGCAGACGACGGACGCCACCGCGGACATCAGGGCCATGGAGAACCACGCGCCCATCCTGCCGGCGCTCGACGACCTCAAGAAGCCGGACACCGAGAAGTCCGAGCCGGTGGCCGAGGACGAGATCGTCACGCTCGAGAACCACGCGCCCGCTCCGCCCGCCCTGGACCTGAACGGCAAGTAGACCTTCATCACGACGGGGATCGGCCGCGGCGGCGCGGAGGGGGAGCCGCCGCGGCCGTGGCATGTCCAAGGGCAGGTCCAAGCCGATCTATGGCGGAAAGCGTTCGATCCCCTCGAACAATCGCTCCCCCCTGGCACTACCGTCACTTGCTGTTCGGAAGTCCCCTCCCCCAACAGGAGCCGAGATGACCGCACCAAGAAAGTCCTCGCCACCATCGCCTTGGTCCTCGGCGCGACCGTCGTCGCCACAAGCCCGGCGCTGGCCAACAACGCCATGCTCGTGAGCCCGCCGAACGCGGTCGTGGCCACGCCCTGACGCCGCACCGTACTCCCGACGGGGCCGAGCCAAGCTCGGCCCCTCGCCATGTCAGCCCACGCCGCCCGCACCGCCACCCACCTCGCACCACACCGTCTTCCCCACCACCCCCTGCTGCTCCACGCCCCACCGCAACACCACCGCCTCGAGCAGCGCGAGGCCGCGCCCGGACTCGTCGTCGTCCGATGCGCGCAGGAGCACCGGGAGGGCACACGCGGCCGGGTCGCTCACCTCGACGCGGATGCGGTCGCGGTCGACGCGAGCCATCCGCACACGCACCGGAGTCCCCTCCCCCACATGCCGGATCACGTTGGCGACCAGTTCGGTGACACAGAGCTGGACGTCGGCACAGGCCGGGCCCAGGCATCGGCGTACGGTGCGGCGGAGTTCGGGTACCGCCTCGGGCAAGGCGAGGAGGCCGAGGTCGAGGAGGGGCGGGTACGCGGACACCCTGCCGCTGTCGCGCAGTGCCGCCGTAAGCCTGCGCGCCGTCGCGGTGTTGCAGGTGCCGAGCGCGACCAGACCGGCCGGGGGCACGTAGGCGCCGGCGAAGGACGGAAGGTCGGCGCGCAGGGACGGGAGCGTGATGCCGTGGGCGGCGAGGGCGGCGCGGAGGTCGCGTACACAGTGGTCCACGTCGTCGTCGGCGGCGGTAGCTGTGGGGGGTTGGGGGTGGTGCATGAGGAGGCCTGCCTCTCGGGCCGTTCACGTTCGCTTGCTTTCCGTGATGGATCCGTCACAGATTGACGCCAAGCCGCGTACCGTAAAAGAGGTTTCGGCTGCGCAAGCGCAACAGGCAAACGGCGGTGATGAGCTGTGCCCCCACGCAAGGACCCCGACGCGTCGGCGAACGTTCCCTCCTTCTACGGCGCCGAGTTGCGCTACAGGAGGGAACTCGCAGGCCTCACGCTCGAACAACTGGCGGAAGGAAGCTTCCGCGGCATCCCTTTCCTGAGCCAGATCGAGCGCGGTGAGCGGCGAATGCCGCTGGATCTCGCCCAGCACGTCGACAAGGTCCTCGGCACGGACGGCTTTTTCGAGCGGCGTTGTGAAGACGCCCGCAAGGCCCGGCAGTCCGGGCACGCCGAGTACTTCGCCGACGTGGCGGAGATGGAGAAGGACGCGGAGACGATCGAGGAGTGGGCGCCCATGCTGGTGCCCGGCCTGCTGCAGACCGCGCCCTACACGCGGGCGATCGTAAGAGCAGCCATGCCCCGGGCTGCGGAGGACGAGGTAGAGGAGAAGGTGAACGCCCGGATGGGACGGACCGCGCTCTTCGACTCGGCCGACCCGCCCAAGTTCTGGGCGATCCTCGACGAGTCACTGATCCGCCGCCCCACGCTCCCCGACGAGCCCATGGCCGAGCTGCTGGAGCACATCGCACAGCTGATCAGGAGAACGCACTCCATTCTGCAGATCGTTCCGAAAACGTCCGCTACTCACCCGTTCATGATGGGCATGACCAAGTTCATGACCTTCACGGATGCCCCGCCCGTCGTCTACACCGAGAGCCTCCACAGCGGCCAACTCATCGACTATCCGGCGCTCGTGAAGCAGTACCGGGAGTCGTACGATCTGCTCAGGGCCGCCGCACTGTCGCCTGAGGCGTCCCTGGCGATGATCGAGACTGCGGCAGAGGACTATCGACATGGCAAACCACGAGATTGACCTGAGCGCCGCCCGCTGGCGCCGGAGCAGCTACAGCAACGGCACCGGCGGTGATTGCGTCGAGGTCGCCCACGGCCACGACCGACCCGGCGTCGTCCCGGTCCGCGACTCGAAGCGGGCCGGGGATGGCCCCGTCGTGCTCTTCCGGACCTCCGCCTGGGCCGCCTTCCTCACGTCCTTGCAGAGCTAGCACGTCCTGCTCACCCGCCCAAGGGCCGTCCAAGGGCAGTTGTCCACAGGCCGCACGGCGAACGAGCCGGGCTGCGATCTTGGTTGGGTGAAACAGAGGGCGGCGTTGCGGGAGTTGGCCGAGGAGGGAGTCCTCCTAACTGCGCGTGCCCTCGACGCGGGGTGGCCCAAGCGGAGCCTCGCACGTGCGCTGCGGGCAGACGGCTGGACGCCTCTGCGAAAGGGTGCCTGGGTCGAGCCGGGGCGGAACCCGAACCTCGTCATACGGCTGAGGGCGGAGCAGCTCCTCAACCCCCGGCTCGTCGTGAGTCACCGTTCGGCAGCCGTTCTGTGGCGGATCGAGACCCTGTCCCGAGCCTCTCGTCCTCCCCTGGAGTTCACCGACCCCACGCTCAGCCACCGGCCGGAAGGGCGAGACGTACGCGTGTACCGCACCTGCCTGGAGCAGGCGAACGTGTTCGAGCGGCGGGGCCTGTGGACCACCGGCCCGGTACGCACGCTCACCGACCTGCTGCTGGCCGGCCCCAGGAACGACGCCCTCGTCGCCGTGGACTCGGGACTCGCTCGCCGCACGGTCAACGGCGTCCGCCGCGCACCGCTCACCGACCTCGACACGATCAGCGCGGCTCTCGGGGAACGGGGACGTGTACGGGTACGGGGCGCGGTCAGGGCACGCGCCTGGCTACACCTGTGCGATCCCCTCGCCGGGTCCCCGGCCGAGACGATCGCCCGCCTGCGCATGCACGACGCAGGCCTCCACCCGGAGTCCCAGGTCGCCCTCCGTTCGCCGGACGGACGCGGGATCGTTCCGGACTTCCTCTTCCGCGCCGAGGGCCTGGCGGTCGAGATCGAGGGCTACGCCTACCACGGCGCCCGCGCTGACCACCGCCGTGACGTGATCCGCTTCAACGCACTCCAGCAGTGCCCTGAGATCAGGTGTGTCCTGCGCTTCACCGCCGAGGACGCCTTCCACCGGCCAGAACGGATGATCCAGGAGATCCACGCTGCCCTGGCAGCCGCAAGGACGTCCTCCATGTGAACGGGACCTGGACAGGTGCCGGGGCGGCCCTCCACACATTTGGCGGGTTGGTGCCATCCCCAGGACCCCAACCCCCACCTCAGCCCGCCCCGCACCTGGCCCAAACCCACCAATCAGCGCTGGGCCCGCAATGGGTGAGGCAGGTGTGACGGATACGGTGCCCACCCCGGTCCGAGCCCGAGGTACTCGGCCGACGGCCGGTCACGCCACCGTGTACTGCGTGTCCCCGAAGTCCGCGACCACCCGCAGTTCACCGCCCAGGGCCCGCACGTAGGAGCGCAGGGTGGCAACCTCCGTGCGGTCGATCTCACCGTGCTCGATCGCCGAGATCCGGGGCGTGGACACCCCCATCGAGTCAGCGATGTCACGCTGGGTGAGATCCTGCTCACGACGGAGCTCCGCAAGCTTGTAAGCCCGGATCTCGGCGAGGAGGCGGTCCTTGGCCTCCTGCTTCTCCTCAGGGGTCCGCACGGGCAGCCCGGCAGCCCGTCGGCGTTCGTCCACCCGACGCTTGACTTCCTCCCAGCCGACGCTGCTCATTCGTACTCCCTCATGTCCAGCTCGGTGATGTGGTCCTGGTAGCGCTTCTCGGCGATCGGGATGTTGGTGTCGTACCAGCCGTTCCAGTGTCCGGCCTTGTCTCCGGCGACCAGAAGCACCGCCCGACGTACCGGGTCGAAGGCGAACAGAATGCGAATCTCGCTGTTCCCGCAAGATCCGGGCCGCAGCTCTTTCAGGTGATGCTGCTCCGCGCCCTTGATCCGGTCGACGAGGGGTCGGCCGAGCGCAGGTCCGAAGTACGCCAACGCGTCGATGGCGTCTTCCACCTGATCGGCACTGCCGTGGTCGGACTCGACCAGTTCCTCGAACCACGCCGCCACCTCCGCGACGAGAATTACCTGCCATTCAGCCATGCCAGCGAAATTAACGCAAGCGTTAATCCGCAGGGTGGGGTCGCCGGTCATTCACCCCCTGGGGCGAACCGTGCCTCGCTCCCCCGCAGCTCCCCCTTCACCACCTTCCCGCTCGCGTTCCGCGGCAGCTCCCCCACGAACTCCACCGCCCTCGGCACCTTGTAGTTCGCCATCTCCCGGCGGGACCAGGCGATCAGGTCGTCGGCTGTGGAGGTCGCGCCCGGGCGGCGGACCACGTACGCCTTGCCGACCTCGCCCAGGCGCGGGTCCGGGACGCCGATGACGGCGACGTCGGCCACGTCCGGGTGCAGGCCGAGGAGTTGTTCTATCTCCGCCGGGTAGGCGTTGAAGCCGCCGACGATGAACATGTCCTTGAGGCGGTCGGTGATGCGAAGGTTGCCCGCCGGGTCCAGTACACCCACGTCGCCCGTGCGCAGCCAGCCGTCCGCCGTGAGGGCTTCCGCCGTCGCCGCCTCGTCCTCGTAGTAGCCGCGCATGACGTTGAAGCCGCGGACGAGCACCTCGCCCGGGGCTCCGGGGGCGAGTTCGGCGCCCGTCTCGTCGACGACCTTCACCTCGGTCCCGGGGATCGCCCGGCCCGACGTCGACGCGATCACCCGCGGCTCGTCGCCGCGACGGCACATCGTGACGATGCCGCTGGCCTCCGAGAGGCCGTACGCCGTCAGGACCGTCCGCACGCCGAGTTCGCCCCGCAGCCGTTCCACGAGGCGGAGCGGGACGACCGCCGCGCCCGTCACGACCAGCCGCAGCGCCGAGAGGTCGTACGTGTCGCGCGACGGGTGGTCCAGGAGGGACTGGTGGAGCGTCGGGGGGCCGGGGAGGACCGACACCCGTTCCGAGGAAACGTTCGCCAGCACCGCGTCCACGTTGAACACCGGCTGCGGGATCATCGTCACGCCCCGCATCAGGCAGGCGATCACGCCCGCCTTGTAGCCGAAGGTGTGGAAGAACGGGTTGACGATCAGGTAGCGGTCACCATGGCGCAGTCCCGCCAGGTCGGTCCAGATCCCGTACGCCCGCAGGGTCTGCGCGTGCGTGATCACCGCGCCCTTCGGGCGGCCCGTCGTGCCCGAGGTGAAGACGATGTCCGACGGCCACTCCCCCCGCACCGCGTCCGCCCGCGCCCGCACCCGCGCCGCCCCCACCCCGTCCCCGCTCGCCAGGAAGTCCTTCCAGGTGCGGAAGCCGACCGGGGCGTCGTCGGACAGGACCACCGCCTGTTCCAGCGCCGGGAGCCCGGGCAGCGGGCCGCCTGAACCCGGCCCCGCACCCGGCACCTGCCCGGCCGCGCGCCGCAGCGACGCCACGTACGACGTGCCGAGGAACGTGCCCGTCACGAACAGCAGCCGCGCCCCGCTCCTGCGCAGCACATACGCGGCCTCCGCCCCCTTGAAGCGCGTGTTCAGCGGGACCAGCACCGCCCCCGCCGACACCGCGCCCAGCGCCGCGACCATCCACTCCAGCGAGTTCGGGGCCCAGATGCCGACCCGGTCACCGGCCCGCATCCCGTTGGCGACGCACGCCGCCGCCGCGCGTTCGACCCGCGCGCCCAGTTCGCCGTACGAGATCCGGGTACGGCCGTCCACCACCGCCTCGGTGTCCGCGTACCGCTCGGCCGCCGAACGGACCAGCCCCGGAATGCTGCCCCATTCCTCGTGGCCCGTGCCGTCCCTCGTCGTCCCGTCCCGCTCCACGTCTTCTGCGTTCCAGTCTCCGCCCACAACCGGCCTCCCGCACCCAGTAGCTGACGATCCGTCAGATTAGCTGTAACCTGACGACCTGTCAGCTCACCCGCTCCCGCCGCGGAGGTGAAGCCAGTGACCGGGCTCAAGGACGCCACCGCCGTCGTCGGCATCGGGCAGACGGCCTTCGCCAAGCACCTCCCCGAGGACGAGCGCGCCCTCGCCTGCCGTGCCGTCCTCGCCGCCCTCGACGACGCCGGGATCGCCCCCGGCGAGGTCGACGCCCTCGCCTCCTACACCATGGAGGAGACCGACGAGGTCGAGCTGGCGAAGGCCGTCGGATTCGGCGACCTGACCTTCTTCAGCAAGGTCGGATACGGGGGCGGCGGCTCCTGCGCCACCGTCGCCCACCTCGCCGCCGCCATCGCCTCCGGCCAGGCCACGGTCGGGGTCGCCTGGCGCTCGCGCAAGCGGGGCAGCGGGCCGCGCCCGTGGACCAACACGGCCGTCCAGCTCCCCACCCCGGCCCAGTGGACCCGGCCGTTCGGTCTCCTGCGGCCCGTCGACGAGATAGCCATGCTGGCCCGCCGCTACCTGCACGAGTACGGCGCCACCCGCGACCACCTCTTCAACGTCGCCCTCGCCTGCCGCAACCGCGCCAACCAGAACCCGGCGGCGATCATGTACGACCGTCCGCTCACCCGCGAGATGTACATGACCGCCCGCTGGATCAGCGAGCCGCTCTGCCTCTACGACAACTGCCTGGAGACGGACGGGGCGTTGGCGTGCGTGGTGGTGAGCAGCGAGCGGGCCCGGGACTGCCGGCACCGGCCCGTGTACGTCCACTCCGCCGCCCAGGGACTGCCCGCCCAGCACCACGGGATGGTCAACTACTGGAACGACGACCCGCTCACCGGGCCCGCCTGGGCGGCCGCCCGACACCTGTGGAAGCACGCGGACTTCACCCCGCAGGACGTCGACGTCGCCCAGATCTACGACGCCTTCACCCCGCTCGTCCCCCTCTCCCTCGAGGGCTACGGGTTCTGCGACCGGGGAGAGGGCGGGGCGTTCACCGAGGGCGGCGCCCTGGAGACCGGCGGACGGCTGCCCCTCAACACCGGCGGGGGCGGGCTCAGCGAGGCCTACGTCCATGGGTTCAACCTCGTCAACGAGGGTGTGAAGCAACTGCGCGGGACCAGCACCGCCCAGGTTCCCGGTGCCGCCACCTGCCTTGTCACCGCCGGCGAGGGCGTCCCGACGTCCGCCCTGCTGCTCAGGAACTGACGCACCGAGGAGTTGATCCCGCGATGCTCACGCCCGTCCCCGACGCCGACGGCGCTCCCTTCTGGCGGTACGCCGCCCAGGGCGAACTCCGCGTCCAGACCTGCGCCGACTGCGGCGAGCCCCGCTTCCCGCCCCGCCCCTGCTGCCCGCACTGCCAGTCCTTCGCGAGCGAGTGGCGGCAGACCTCGGGACGCGGCCGGATCTGGTCCTACGTCGTCCCGCACCCGCCCCTCCTGCCCGAGTACGCCGCGCGGGCCCCGTACAACGTGATCCTCGTCGAGCTGGCCGAGACGCCCCGCATACGGATGGTGGGAAACCTGGTGAGCGAGCCGGGGGCGCCGCTCGACTCCCTCTCCCCCGACCGCGTTCGCATCGGCGCCCGGGTGCGGGTCGTCTTCGACGGGGACGGGCTGCCGCAGTGGGTTGCGGAGGGGCCGTGAGTGCGGCCGAGCGGGTGCGCCTCGCCGTCGACAAGGACACCGGGGTCGCCGTCGTCACCCTCGACCGGCCGGCCAGACTCAACGCCATCGACCTCGAAACGGTCCGCGAACTGAAGGACGTGTGGCGGGAGTTGCGGTTCGACGACTCCGTACGGGCCGTCGTCCTCACCGGGGCGGGCGGGCGGGCGTTCTCCACCGGGCTGGACCGGGACGCCGTCGTACCGCAGCCCGACTCCCCCTACATGCAGGACGATCCGCTGCTCACCGTCGGCCCCAAGGCGAACGACCTGTGGAAGCCGGTCGTCGCCGCCGTGGAGGGGATGGCCTGCGGAGGCGCCTTCTATCTGCTCGGGGAGTGCGAGTTCGTCGTCGCGGGCGCCGACGCCGTGTTCTTCGACCCCCACACCACGTACGGAATGGTCAGCGCGTACGAGTCGGTGCTCCTCGCCCAGCGGATGCCGTACGGGGAGGTCGCGCGGATGATGCTGATGGGCACGGCGGAACGGATCTCCGCCCGGCGCGCGTTCGAGGTCGGGCTGGTCTCCGAACTCACCGACACGGGAGGGGCGTTGACGGCCGCCGTCGCGTGCGCGGCCGTGATCGCCGGGTACCCCCCGGCCGGTGTGCAGGGCACCGTGCGCGCGCTGTGGGCGGCGAAGGAGGCGGCTCGCGCGATGGCGTTCGCGCAGGCGCCCCACCTCATCTCGCTGGGGAACCTGCCGACCGAGCGGCAGGCGGAGCTGTTCGCCGGGCGACGGGAGGGCGGTTTCCGGGTGCGGTGAGCGGCTGTCAGCCGGCCGACGCGTACGGTTCCAGGTGCGGTGAGCGGCTGTCAGCCGGCCGACGCGTACGGCTGCGGGTGCGGTGAGCGGCTGTCAGCCGGCCGACGCGTACGGCTGCGGGTTGCAGTGGTCGACCTTCGCCGCGACGCCCGGGCTGGACAGGTCGACCTGTACCGTCGTCGTCTCGTTCCCGGCGACGTACTTGTCCGTGCTCTGCTCCTCCACCCGGTCGGAACCGGCGTCGAGGAAATCGACCGTGACGGTGAAGTAGGCGCCGGTCGCGTTCGGGTTGGTGACCTCGACCGTCGCGTACGCCTGGGTCGGCGTCGCGCAGTCGATCAACTTCACCGAGGCGTCCTGGAGTGTCGTGGACGCGTCCGAGGAGCCGCTGCCGCCGTACGTGTCGTCGGTGTCGTCCGTGTAGTCGTCATCGTCGTCGTAGTCGTGGTACCGCGAGCCCGACGTGCCACCGCTCGACGACGAACTGTCGTGGTCCTGGCCGGAGCTGCTGCATCCGCCACCACCACCGCCGCCGCTGTGACTGCTGCCGTGGCCGTGGCCCCTTCCCGTCGAGAAACCGGTCAGCGCCAGCACGACGAACACCGACACCGCGGTGAACCTGAACTTCTGCCCCCGTCGATCCATACGGACACCCTAGGCACTTCCTGTCACGACCATGTCACCGCGTGGCGACCGGCCCGTCCCCGGCGTAGCGTCTGGGGTGGCGGCCGCCGTCTGGATCCCCTTCCGTGCACCCGGCACGACGGCCGTCCCGGACACCGGCACCAGCCCCGGACACGGTGCGGGCGGCCTACGCCGTTCGTGCCGTGCCCGTGCCCTTCTCCGCGTCCAGCGCGTACACGCAGCGGTCCTTGCTGCACGCGTACACGACGCCGTCGCGGACCACCGGGGAGCCGGTGATCTCGCCGCCGGTCGCCAGCTTCCAGCGCAGCCGGCCGTCGTCGGCCTTGAGCGTGTACAGCAGGTGGTCCGTCGAGCCGAAGTGGATACGGCCCTCCGCGACCGCCGGGGCGCCCACGATGTCGCCGCCCGCCTGGAAGCGCCACTTGGGCGTGCCGGTGACGGCGTCCAGGGTGTACAGGCCCTTGCCGCTGCCGACGTGGACATGGCCGGCGGCGACGAGGACGGGGTCGACGGAGGCGCGGGACTCCGTCGCGATGCGCCAGCGGTCGCGGCCGTCGGTGGCGTCGATCGCGTACACCGTGCCGAGGTAGTCGGCGAGGTAGACGCCTCCGCCGGTGACGGCCGGGCCGGGGACGAAGGCCGGCGGGGACAGGAACACCGCCGGGGCCTCGAAGTGCCAGCGCACCATGCCGCTCGCCACGTCGACGGCGAGGACGCGGGTGCCGGCGGAGAGGTAGACGTAGCCGTCGGGGGCGGGGGTGACCCGGACCGGGACGCCCCCGCAGGAGGCCGTGTCGCCGATGGGGTAGGACCAGCGTTCCTCACCCGTACGGGCGTCGAGGGCTCTGAGCCGGGCCTCCTGCCAGACGTAGACCGTGCCCTCGTGGAGCGTCGGGCCGGCCTCCGGGGCCTCGAAGTCGGTCTGGCAGCCGCTGATCTCCCAGAGCTTCTGCCCGTTCGAGGCTTCCCAGGCCTGCACTCCGCCGCCGCGGGTGCCGGTGACGACCGTGCCCCGGTCGGCCTTGAGCGAGTACACCCAGGCGTCCGTGGACAGCCGCCACAGGTCGCCGCCCTCGCGGGCGTCCAGGGCGAACAGGGTGGGGCCGTCGGAGGCATGGACGCGGCCGTCGGCGACCGCCGTCGACCAGGCCACGTCCCGCGTCTTGAAGCGGCGCCGGCCGGTGGCCACGTCCAGGGCGTGCACCTCGAAGGAGGTCACGTAGACGAGGTCCCCGGCGACCGACGGCGTGCCCCACACGTCGTTCGACATGCGGAACCGCCAGGGCCGCCACCCCGCCGGGGTCTCCGCGGGCGCGCCCTGGGCGGCCGGTACGGCGGTGTCGGCGCCGTTGACGCCGGGGCGGGGGCGGGCCCAGTTCGCGACCAGGCCGGGCTCGGCGACCGGCGCCTTCACGGCGGCCGTGGCACGGACGTCGGCGACGCGCGGGCCGGGCCCGATCGGCACGGCCGCGCCCGCCAGCCGGACGGGACCGGCGTCGGGGGCGCCGACGGCGACGGGCCCGGCCGGGAGCGCCGGACGGGAGAGGACGACGGGGTCGTGGGAGGGCGGGGGCGGTACGGCCGCGGCGGGCCCTCGGCCCATGCCGCCACCGCCACCTGCGAGGCCGCCGACCACACCGCCGCCGCTGCGGGGGCTCGCGGGCGCCGGTTTCGGCGCCGGGCGGCCGCCGCGGCGCGTTTCGATGAGGGTGACCGCCTTCTCGGGCAGCCACGCCGACGCCGTACCGCTGTCGTCGGAGCCGGAGCCGAAGAGGTGGGGGGCGAGCTGGGCCTGGAGGTCGGCCGGGCCCGGGCGGGCCGTGGCCTCCATCTGCATACAGGACTCGATGAGCGGGCGCAGCTCGTCCGGGAGGCCCTCCAGGTCCGGGCCTTCGCGCAGCAGCATGAAGACCGTCTCGACCGGGTTGGCGCCGTGGAAGGGCGGATGGCCGGTGGCGGCGAAGACGAGCATCGAGCCGAGCGAGAAGACGTCGCTGGCGCCGGTCACGCTCCGCGAGTCCTTCGCCTGCTCGGGGGACATGTAAGCGGGGGTGCCGACGGCGACGTTCGTCATCGTCAGACGCGTGTTCGAGACCCCGGACGCGATGCCGAAGTCGATCACCCGGGGCCCGTCCTCGACGACGAGCACGTTCGACGGCTTCAGGTCACGGTGGACCAGCCCCGCCCCGTGGATCGACTGGAGGGCCTCCGCCACACCGGCTGCCAGCCAGCGCACCGCCTGGGCCGGCATCGGCCCGCACTCGTTCACTATCTCTTCGAGGGAGGGCGCGGGCACGTACGCGGTGGCCAGCCACGGCACGGCGGCGCGCGGATCGGCGTCGACGACGGCGGCCGTGTAGAAGCCGGAGACCGCCCGGGCGGCCTCCACCTCGCGCGTGAAGCGCACACGGAAGAGCTGGTCCTCGGCGAGCTCCGTACGGACCGTCTTGATCGCCACGCGCCGGCCCGAGGCCGAGCGGGCCAGGTAGACCAGCCCCATGCCGCCGGCACCCAGCCGTCCCAGCACCTCGAACGGCCCGATCCGCCGAGGATCGTGCTGCGTCAGCTGATCCACCACTTGCCTGCCACCTCCCCGTACGAGCCGCGTCACCCACTTGTGTACACGGCCCCGTGCAGCGTCTCACCACCGCACCGCCATGGCGGCACGCACCCCGATTCTTCCTGGCCGGGCGGCTGGTTGCGAACCCCGGGGCAATAGGGGTGTCTTATTTCATATGCGGGCAAAAAATCCTCACTTCAGGACAAACCCGCCGGTGAGGGGGCCGCTGAGCGGCCGCTCAGTGCTCGAGCAGCGCGAACGACGCCCCCTGATTGTCGGTGACGACGGCCACCGTGCCGTACGAGGCGCTGAACGGCCCCGCCTGCACCCGCCCGCCGAGCCGGCTCACCGCGCCGAGCGCCGCCTCGCAGTCCTCGACGCCGAAGTGGACGAGGAAGTGCGGCGGCATGACGTCGGGGAAGACGTCGGCGACGGGCGCCCGGCCGAAGTCGGGCTTGGCACCGGGCCCGAAGAGGGCATCGTGGAAGAGGTGGCCGTAGAACGTGTTGGCGGTCTCGATGTCGCGGGCGTAGAGCTGCGCCCAGGCGAACGTGCCGGGGGTGTGCCGGACGCCGAAGCCGGCGTGGCTCCCGGCCTGCCAGAGGCCGAAGACGGCGCCCTCGGGGTCGGCGGCGAGGGCGGCGGCGCCCAGCCCGCCGACCGGGAACGGGGCCGTGATCACCTGTCCGCCGCCCGTCTGGATGCGGCGTGCGGTGGTCTGCGCGTCGGGGGTGGAGAAGTACACCGTCCAGACGGTGGGCATGCGGCCGTCCGTCTTGTGGGCGAGCGCGGCGACGGCCGCCCCGTCCTGCCGGGCCCACACGGAGTCGCCCCGGCCCTCCGGCCGCTCCTCGAAGGTCCACCCGAAGAGCTCACCGTAGAACCGCTTGCCTGCGTCCACGTCGGGGAGCTGCGCGTCCACCCAGCAGGGGACGCCCTCCGGGAATCCCCCGGGGGTTCCCGCCGCGTGCACCGATGCCCTGTTTTCGGCCATGCAGCCAAACTAACGGCGGTCCACCCGGCGCGCAGACCCGGGCGCGACCAGGCACACCCGCCTCCGGACGCCCGTGCACCCCATTTGCAGTCGGCCGAATCGCGCTCCGATCACCCCTCGGTAAGCTGACGGCATGACAGGACAAGTGCGTACCGTCGACGGCCGCGTGGCCGGTCGGCGCGGGCAGGCGACGCGGCAGAAGCTGCTCGACTGCCTCAGCGAGATGCTGAGCTCCTCTCCGTACCGCGACGTCAAGGTCATCGACGTCGCCCGGAAAGCGGGCACTTCGCCCGCGACGTTCTACCAGTACTTCCCGGACGTCGAGGGCGCCGTACTGGAGATCGCCGAGCAAATGGCCGCCGAGGGCGCCGAGTTGACCGAGCTGGTCGCGGGTCGGTCGTGGGTCGGCAAGGCGGGCTGGCAGACGGCGCAGGAGCTCGTGGACGGCTTCCTGGAGTTCTGGCGGAAGAACGACGCGATCCTCCGGGTCGTCGATCTCGGCGCGGCGGAGGGCGACAAGCGCTTCTACAAACTCCGTATGAAGATCCTCAACTCGGTGAACAACTCCCTGTCGGACGCGGTCGCCGAGCTGCAGTCCAAGGGCAGGGTCGACAAGGACGTGAACCCGGCCGCCGTCGCCGGTGCGCTCGTCGCGATGCTCGCGGCGGTCGCCTCGCACCAGAAGGGCTTCCAGGCGTGGGGCGTCAAGCAGGCTGAACTCAAGCCGAACCTGGCGCTGTTGGTGCATCTGGGCATCACGGGCAAGAAGCCGACGAAGTAGCCCGCCCGCGCCACTCTTACGTCACGTCCTGTCTGCCAGGCGGCGGTTCACCCGGTCGTTCGTTCGCCCGGATGGGCCGCCGCCTGCCGCGTTGCCGACGAGGCGCGCCCTCTAGGGCCCGTCCTGGCTTCTGGGAACGATCCGGAACAGCCGGATCTCCCGCTCCACCCGCGCCTGGTACGCGGCGTACGGCGGCCAGAACGCCAACAGTTCCTTCCAGACGGCCGCCCGTTCCTCCCCCGCCAGCAGCACGGCCGTCACCGGGATGTCCGTACCCTTCCAGCTGATCTCGGCGTCGGGGTGGGCGCGAAGGTTGGCGGTCCAGGCGGGATGACCGGCGCGGCCGAAGTTGGAACCGATGAGGATCCAGCTCCTCCCGCCCTCCTCGGGCATGCAGGCCAGCGGCGTCCGGCGCGGCCGCCCGCTCCGCGCTCCGGTGCAGGTCAGGATCACCCCGGGCAGCATCTGTGCGCTGAGCAGCACCTTTCCCCTGGTGAGGCGGTGGACGGCCCGGTCGAGGGCGGGGATGACATGCGGGGCGACCTTCGCGAAGCCCCGGGTCGAGGACACCTTCTGGACGAATCGGACGCCGATCACACCGAGACCTCCGCCCGCTCGAAGAGCCCGGCGCGGTCGGCCGCGTGGGCGCGGAGCCGGTGCACGGGCCCGAACAGCAGCTCGTCGCCGGCCGCCCGCTTGAAGTACAGGTGGGCCTCGTGCTCCCAGGTGAACCCGATACCGCCGTGCAACTGGATGCCCTCGGCGGCGGCACGGCGCAGCGCCTCCAGCGCCTGGGCGAGCGCGAGGCCGCCGACCCGCTCCTCGTGACTGTCCTGGCCGGTCGCCCAGGCGGCGTAATAGGCGGCCGACCGTGCGGCCTGGACCTGCACGTACACATCGGCCAGCCGGTGCTGCACCGCCTGGAAGGAGCCGATGGTCCGCCCGAACTGCTCCCGCTGCCCGAGGTACTCGACGGTCCGCTCCAGCACGCGGTCGGCGGCCCCGACGGCCTCGCAGGCGAGGAAGGCGGCGGCGAAGTCGCCGGTGCGGGCCAGGGCTTCGGTGACGTCCACGCCCACGCCCACCTCCTCGTCCTCGCCCTCGCCCACCTCCGCCTCCGCCTCGCCGAGCAACTCGGCTTCCACATCGCGGAGTTGAACACGAGCCTGCGGACGGGTCGCGTCAAGGGCCGTCTGCCGGGTCCGGACGAGCCCGGCGGCGTCCCCCGCCACCAGGAACAGCAGGGTGCGCGACCGCACGAACCCCCCGGTGTGCGCGGCGACGACCAGCAGCCCGGCGCTGTGCCCGTCGAGCACCTGCGCGGCCTCCCCGTACAACCGCGGGCCGTTTCCCGTACGGCGGGCCTGGACACCCCCGGCCCGCCCCCCGCCGGACCAGTCGCCGCCGCCCGGTCCGGTCAGGGCGAGGGCGGTCGTGAGGGCGGGTGCGGGGACGGCGAGGGCGGCGGTCAGGGTGCCGTCGGAGATCCGGGGCAGCAGGTCGGCGCGCTGGGCGTCGGTGCCTAGGGCGAGGATCAGGGGCGCGGCGAGGACGGAGGTGGCGAGGAGCGGGGAGGGCGCGAGGGCCCGGCCTATCTCCTCGGCTGCGAGGGCGAGGTCGGCGCGGGGGCAGCCGACCCCGCCGTACGCCTCCGGGAGGGCGAGTCCGGGCAGGCCGAGCTGTTCGGCGAGGGCGGTCCAGAGGGCGGGATCGTGGCCCGCGGGGGTGTCGACGGCCGCCCGCAGGTCGTGGGGACCGGAGCGTTTGTGGAGGAGTTCCCGCAGCGTGCGGCGGATCTCGCCCTGCTCGGCGGTGAAGTTGGGGTTCATGGATGACGCTCCCCTCCGTATCTGACGGTCCGTCATGTTAGGGCGGGAGCAGGGGAATGCCCAGAGAGCCGGCATCTGTCAGGGCAGGCGTTATCTGATGTACCGTCAGATTCATGGCATCCGGCACCCGGAAAGTGGCCGTGGTCGGCGTCGCCCTCTCCGACTGCGGCCGAGTGGACGACGCGACCCCGTACGCCCTCCACGCCCAGGCGGCCCGCCGCGCACTGGCGGACGCGGGGCTGGGGCGGGAGGTGGTGGACGGCTTCGCGTCCGCCGGCCTGGGCACCCTCGCCCCGGTCGAGGTGGCCGACTACCTGGGCCTGCGTCCCACCTGGGTCGACTCCACCTCGGTCGGCGGCGCGACCTGGGAGGTCATGGCGGCACACGCGGCCGACGCCATCGCCGCCGGTCACGCGAACGCGGTCCTCCTGGCCTACGGCTCGACACCCCGCGCGGACATCAAGGCGGGCCGCCGCACCGGCACCTTCGCCTTCGGCGCACGCGGCCCGCTCCAGTTCGAGGTCCCGTACGGCCACACCCTGATCGCCAAGTACGCGATGGCCGCCCGCCGCCACATGCTCCAATACGGCACGACGATCGAACAGTTGGCGGAGGTCGCGGTCCAGACGAGGACGAACGCGGCCCCGAACCCCGAGGCGATGTTCCGCGACCCGATCACGGTCGACGACGTCCTGTCGGGCCCGATGATCGCCGACCCGTTCACGAAACTCCACTGCTGCCTGCGCTCCGACGGCGGCGCGGCGGTGCTGCTGGCGGCCGAGGAGTACGTACGCGACTGCCGCGCCGCCCCGGTGTGGATCCTGGGGACGGGGGAGCATCTCTCGCACGCCTCGATGTCCGAGTGGGACGACTTCACGGTCTCCCCGGCGGCGGTGAGCGGTCGGCTGGCGTTCGAACGGGCGGGGGTGCGTCCGCAGGAGATGGACTTCGCCGAGATCTACGACGCGTTCACCTACATGACGCTGGTGACCCTCGAAGACCTCGGCTTCTGCCCGAAGGGCGAGGGCGGCGCGTTCGTGGAGAAGGGCCGGCTGACCCGGTCGGGAGCACTGCCGGTGAACACGGACGGGGGCGGCCTGTCGGCCCAACACCCGGGAATGCGCGGGCTGTTCCTGCTGGTGGAGGCGGTACGGCAGCTGCGGGGGGAGGCGGACGGCCGTCAGGTACGGGGACGGGACGGAGAACTCCCCCGGCTGGGAGTGGCCTCCGGCACCGGCGGCTGGTTCTGCTCCTCGGGGACGGTGGTGCTGGGACGGGACTGACGACTGAAGTCCGCCGACGGCCCCACGGTCCTGTCCTGCCAGTCTTCTCCCATGTCCGCACGCAACCGAAGACTGCCCCGGCACCGCGCCTGGCCCCTGACCACCACCGACATCACCGAGTGTCTCGGCGCCTCCATGGCCCACGTCACGGACCTGGAGTTCCTCACCGGGCACGGCAGCGGAACCATCGTTCTGGGCGCCGCATGGATCGCTCCGCATCCCCGCAACTACGGCCGCGGCATCCACCCGGACTCCGTCGGCGTCCGTATAGGCGTCCATCCGGTCGACGCCACCGAACGTGCCGCCACCCGCGCCGTTCTCCGGGCCCAGGCCCTCCCCCAGCTCCTGGAGTGGGTCGAGGGGACGATCACCGCCGACGAAACCTGGCGCCTGACCCCGCACCAGCACTACTGGCGACTCACCGACGGCCACCTCACCCACCGCGACGAGGCGTGAACTCAGCCCGGCAGCGCTGTCCCAGCAGGTCACTCACGTGGCTGGGCGCCGCCCCTCCGCACGGGGGCTCAGGCGGATCCGGTGAGCTTCGTCAGAAAGCCGGCGTTCGCAGCGATGTCGTGACCGAGTACGACGGAGTGATGCGGCAGCAGGGCCAGGCGTCGCATGACCTCCTGACGGGACTCCGCCGTGCCGCCGCCGTCGACTCGGGCCACCTCGAAGAGGTCGGGGTAGCGGTCCTCCGTCTCCCCGCTCATGAAGTCATGCTCGCCCAGGGATCGGCCGCCCCCCGCCGTGGCCGGGACGGCTTCGGCCTCGACGCGGGGGAAGAGTAGGGCCGCAGCCCCGCCGCCGGTCGCCAGCCGCAGACCGAACCAGCGGCCGAACTGGTCCGGGAAGACCTGTGCCTTGAGCTCCCGGCCGCTCTCCCACAGCGGCTCGCGGCACCCGACGAGCAGGGCGTCCGTCACCCGCTGGTCCTGCGTGGGGTGCAATGCCTCGCCGGACCGCAGACGCTCACGGGCGATGTCGAACCAGTGAAGCGCGTCGAGCAGGCCGAGGCCGACGGCTGCCGCCGACGGCCACGGCAGCACGTCCACACCGCCGGACTCACCGGGTCGGACGAACACGCGGTCATTCGCCAGCAGTTCCCACCCATCCTGGTTGGCCAGGGCCAGCGCGGTAGTGGTCTTGCCAGCGCCCTTCCTTCCGAACGTCAGGACCACACGGCCGTCCTGGACGACCGCCGAGGCGTGCAGCACCGACCAGCCGGACCGCAGCAGCACCCCGCGCATCACCTCACGGGCCAGGCGGGCGGTAGCGGTGGCCACCGGTTCTGTGGCGCAGCCGTAGACGGTCAGCCGCGCCGAGCCGGGCTCGGATCGGTAAGCCAGGCCCTCCTGCGGAGAGACGGCCCGGATGACACCCTCGGCCGTGTCGCGGGCCACGAGCGTCTGCGCCTTCGCGTAGGTGGTGCTCGTGTGCGGGGACTGAGTCACCGTCAGCGCGGCTTCCGCGTACTGCTCGGGGCTCACCACGCCGTGGACGAGCGGGCTCGCGCAGATACTTTCCGACGGCACGTCGACCGCGTTCCACCAGGGCCCGAAGTAGCGGGCCGACCAGTCGGTGACAGCCTGGTCGGCGGAGACGACGGTCACGGCCGCGGCAGCGGCCTCGAGCCGGGTGGCACAGATGGTCACGAAATCCTCCCTGACGGAAGCGAATGGGATGGGGTGTCGCACGCCGTCCGATAGGCGGCGCGGAGCTTGGTGCATGCGGCCTCCAACTGCCAGGCCTCGGTGTCGTCCAGCGGAGGCAGGCACGGTACGGGACGACCTGCGGTGAACCGCAACGGAATTCCCAGCCATGCGCCCCGGTGGGACGCAGACAGCTCGGTCACTCCGTCCTCCATGCCGAGGGCGAGGCGCAACGCGGCCATCACGGCCCCGGCCGGTCCGCACCGCGTGCGACCGATGCCCGCACTGATCCGGCCGGGGCGAGTGGCGAGCTCATGCCGTACCTGCTGAAGGGGGACGGGAAGGGGCTGGCCGTTGACGGTGGTGGACGAGGCACACACCACGGCCGCCTCGCCGTGCTCCCCGATCACGTGGCCCCTCACCGCGTCCATCGGTACACCCAGCAGGCGAGCAAGGGTAAGCCGGTAGCGGGCCGTGTCGAGACCGGAGCCGATGCCGAACACCCGCGTGCATCCAGAGGTCTCCGCGAACAACCGCGTCATGAGGTCCACGGGGTTGGTGACCATCAGCACCGTCCCCGCGCAGTCGCGGAGTTGCGCGGCGAGAGCGCCGATGACGGGCGCGTTGACCTGCGCCCCGCCCATACGTACGTCAGTGGCGCGATTGTTGGTGAAGTGGGCCCGGACTGCGATCACCACGGCGGAGCAGTGCCGCAGGTCGGCCACCGCCACGGCACGCGTCTGCGTGGCGGAACCGATCGCCGCGCGCATGTCGTCCAGGTCGGCCGCCAACGCGGTGGCCTGCTCCGGCACACGGGAGGCGACGAGGAGACGGCCGCACAGCCCGGAGGCCACCAGCGCACCGCCCACGGACTGGCCGACCGCCCCCGTCCCGATCACGCCGACCGTCGGTCCCGGGGACGTCATGAGACAACCGCCAGGACACGGTCGAGTGCGCGGTCCCACACCTCGTACCCGGCAGCGCCGTCGGTGAGATCGACGCTGAGCGCATCCACGAAGGAGCACACCGGCACGGCCCGTTCGACGAGCGCAAGGCCCAGGCCGGGCAGCGGCAGCGCGGACGGCGCGGAGAGGTACGTGGTCACGATGTTGGTGGTGTCCATCAGCCACAGCGTCAGCAGCTCCCGCAGCCATGCGCGCCGTGTCTCCTCCGACACCCGCAGCGCACGGGTCTCCACGAAGGCACCCACGCCTTCCACGATCTGGCGGGCGGTCCCGGCATCGGGGCGGCGGGCGGCCAGAAACAGGACGGTGCGGCTGAGGAGCTTCGCCTCGTCGATCGTCGGGCTCGCACGCAGCAACCCGGGATCGAGCATGACCGGTCGTCCCTCGGGGCCGTCGGGGAAGACGACATGCTCGGGTTTCAGGTCCCCGTATGCAAGCGTCATGCCCTGCGCCGGGAGCAGTGACATCCGCAGCCGTCGCAGTCGCGCCACTGACCGGCGCACCAGCGCAACCGTCTCCTGACGCTGTCCTGGCGTCAGCCGTTCGGCGCCGAGTTGCGCCACGTACCCGGCACCCGACAGGCCGTTGAACTTGCAGAGGAACGTGTCGGCGATGCTGCGCTCGCCGATCACCGCAGCGGAATCCAGGCGACGGACGGCGTCAGGCCCATGCAACTCGCGCAGCTCGGCGAACGAACGGCTCAGCAGCTCGGCCGTATCGCCCGGCCTCACGAGCAACAGCTCCCCCAGCGTCGGGCCGGGCACAGGCTCGGTGAAGACGACGCCCAGCCGTATGCCGGCCAGGGCGCACACCTGGGGGCTCCCCGTGACGGCGAGGGCCCGGAGCTGGGCGGCCTCTCGCTGGAGCAGGCTGTCCGGCTGTGCCTCGTAGGCCTGCTGCGACTGACGTACGTGGGACCAGGGGCCGCATGCGCCACTCAGAAGGGACACGAGTGAAACACCGAGGAACGAGCACTTTGCGTAGAGCGTGCGCTCACCCACGCGGGCACGGTGCACGTAACCGGTCACACCGGGCACATGGCCTTCCAGGCAGACGGATTCGCCGGGCCATATGTCAGCTGCGGCCCGATGAATGCGGGCGGCGGCGTGCACGAACACCTCCGCGACGGTGGGACGGGCCGGCTCGGGCTGAGCCGGGGCGGCAAAAGCGTTGATGGTCACCAGCGCCTCCTCGGGCTGCTAAAGACGGGCTAACTGCTGGTCGCGAGCGCGATGGGCCGGCTGACGAGGGCGAGCAGGCTGGTCAGTGCCCGACAACCGAGTGCGAGGTCCTCCGCGCGAACAGCGGCCGAACGGTCTGTCCCGCCCGGTCCGTCGGCGAGGGTCCGGCGCGCTCGGACGAGGAGCCAGCGCGCGGTCTCGCGGTCCGGGATGTCCTCGGCCATCTCGTTGACCGCCTTGTCCAGCTGGAAGATCAACAACTCGACGTGGCCACACAACCGTTCGGTCACCTCGTCGACCGGGGCTCGCTCCGGAACCTGGCGCGGCAGGGTGCCGGTGAGCGCGAGGGCTTCCTCCCAGTCACGGCGGAACTCGTCGACTGCGAGCGACCTGGAGTCAGTCATCTTTCGCCTCCGGCCCGTGGGTTCGGCGGAAGCGTCCGAGCTCCACCAAGTGCGCGACGGCGTCCGGCCGGCACAGGGCTTCCGGGAATGCAGGCACGACGCACCAGTACGAGCGGTTCTCCGGGCCTGTCACATCGACGCGCGGCACTCCGAGGAAATGGTCGTCGTCGAGGCAGTCGGTGCCGGGCATCCGCCAGTCACGGCACGTTCCCGGGGGAACGAGGCAGTAGTACCAGGCGGCGGTCTTGTCGACGAACACCGCACCGCCGTGCAGAGCGACGGCCAGGTAGTGGCCGACGAGCACGGGGCGCTCGCTGCGGGCGGCGGCGAACACGATGTCGGCAGGAAGTCGGATGGCGGCGAAGACACGGCCGCAGCGCAGCAGGGCGACCTTCCTCGTCTCCCACTCCGCCCTCGCCGAGTCGACGTCGTCGGCGGCACGCAGGAGCCACGTCGCGACGGAGCGCGCCGTCTCCGGTCCGGACGCCGTCGGACTGTGAACATGCAGAACAGAGCGCATCAGCATTTCCTCCCTATTGGGCTCGAAATGGGGATGCCACCAACGGTAGGCATCTGCACCGGCTCCCTGAAGTGACCGCGAGTACAGGTGGTTTGCTGTAGACCACCGGGATTGGACCTCCCATGCGGCCGAGGCCTCGGCAAACCCTGACCGCGAGTACGGGTACGACCCAACGACCCCGATCAGGCCTGATCAGCGGCTACGTCCTGCGGGTGATCCGCGAGCAGCGTGGCTGCACCCAGGAGGAGGCCGCCGCGTATCTGAAGGTGAGCCCGGACACGATCGCCGGCTGGGAGACCGCCAGGCGCCCGCTGACCGCGGTCCCTGTCGGACAGTTACTCGTCCACCGCCACCGGCTGATGCTCCTGGGCACACCACCGGCCCTTCTGCAGGGATTGGAGAGGGCGTTGGAGGCGGACGTCCTCCTCGCGAGTGTGCTCGACGAGGATGCTCCCGCCGACCGAAACCCCCTCGCCGCGATGGTGATGCAGCGCGAGCTCGCCGAGGTCCTGGTGTGGCCGCTCAACGGCATCCCGCCGCGCCCCGTCCGGGAGCTGCCGGCACCACCTCGCCCACGCCGTGGCCCGGCGCCGGCCGGACCGGAGTTGACCGCGGCCGAACGACGGTCCTTCTTCGGACAGATGCGTCGTACGGCCGAGCAGGCGCGCGACCCAGGTCAGTTCCTCCTCCGCCGCCAGGCTCTCTATCTCGCCGGGTACGACCAGGAGCCGGACACTGCCGACTGGCTCGCCCACCAGCAACGCACCGAGCGGCCGGACGACTGGCTCACCCGCTGGCTCAACCACCGTTCCGTGGCCGCCGTCGCCGCCCGGCACGGCGACCGCGACCGCATGGGCCACTTCATCGACTCCGCTCTCCTGGAAGACGACGCCGGGGAGGCCGCCAACCTCGCGTACTGGGCGTACTGGGTCGGCGAGACATCGGCCCCGCAGCTCTCCGACGACTTCATCGCCGACGGTTCCCTCGGCCCGTGGCCCGGGCACAGGCTCCTCACCCACCTCGTCGACGGCCTGGTGCCCGAGCACGGTTACGTGGACCTCAACATCCACAGCCTGTGGGCTCTGCTCCAGGTCCGCCCCACACTGCTGCGCCCCGGTGAGGCGGCCCGCACGCTGTGCGAGCGGCTTACCGTGAGGTTGGATGGCGGAGACCTCTCGTCCCGTGGGCGGCGGGAGTTGGAAAGCATCCGGTACGCGATCCGCCTCGCCGAGGCGTGAGAGGAGCCCGAAGATGTCGGCAGACGAGCTGACCGCGGTGGCGGACTTCCTGTTCGAGGCGGGGACGCTGAAGCGGCAGAAGCGCACCGGATGGTGGATGGCCGGAGTCCAGGACCCCGAGTCGGTCGCCGATCATTCATGGCGCACCGCCCTGCTCGCGTCGATCATCGCCAAGCTCGAAGGGGCCGACCCGGCGCAGGCGGCGTTCCTGGCGGTGTGGCACGACACTCAGGAAACGCGCACCGGCGACGTCAACTACCTGGGCAAGAAGTACTCCCAGGGCGAGGCCGATCCGCGCGACGTCACCGCCGACCAGGTGGCGGGCATGCCCGAGGTCGTGGCGGAGGCCGTGCGTGGCCTGGTCGCCGAGTACGAGGCGAAGGAGTCGCCCGAGGCGGTTTGCGCACGTGACGCCGACAAGCTGGAGTGCCTGGTCCAGGGCGTCGAGTACAAGGCACAGGGCTACGCGCACGCTCAGCGGTGGATCGACAACAGCCGTGGCCGGCTGGTCACGAAGACGGCGCAGGCCCTCGCGGACACGGTCCTGGAGCGGGACTCACTGGACTGGCTGCGCGCGGCACTCGGCGAGCGGCAGCGCTGACCGGGGCGTGCCTGCACACGTTCGCCTCGGGTGGGTCACCCCGGGTGGACCAGGATGCGGCCCTCCACCGTTCCGATGAGGAGTTCGCCGTTCGGGGTGGTGGTCAGGCAGGTCGGGGTGAAGGTGTGGGTGCCGGTGGCGACGGGAGTCCGGCGGACGATCGTGCCGTCGGCCGCCCGTAGGACAAGGTGTTGGTTGTCGTCGGGTCGGCCCGCCGTCACGGCGTGGACGAGGCCGCCGTGGGTGTCGAGGCCCGTGACCTTCGCGTCGAAGCGGTGTGCCCAGACCACCTCGCCGCCGGGAAAGGCGCGGCGGAGCAGGAAGCCGCCCGTGCCGTCGGTGGTGGCGTGCACGAGCCCCGGGCGCGCGTCGCCCTCGACGTAGACGGCGGGCCCGCTCCGCAGATGGCGGCCGACGGGTCCGGTACCGCCGCCCTCGCCCCACGCATACGGGAACAGCCGCTCGACCCCGTCGGGTGTGGCTCTGACGACCCACTTCTCCAGCAGCTCCGTAGGCGTGTCCGCGTCTCCGACGCCTTGCAGGAACAGCAGATGCGGCGAGCGGCGCACCTGGAAGTCGTACGAGCTGTCGCTCTCCCCGAGCGCGAGGGCCGCCAGCTGCCGTCCCGACGGCGTGAGAACGACGCTCTCGTACGGTGGCCATCGCGGGCCCGGGAACAGTTCGCGTGAGTCGCGGGCCGCCCAGGTGCCGTCCGTGCGGGAGGCGAGGGCGACGGGGAAGCCGAGCCTGTGCTCGGCGAGTTGGGTGCCGTCGGTGAGCGAGAAGCGGCGCAGCAGCGTGCGGCGGTCGGCGCTGTCGCCCTCCAGGACCGGCAGCCAGGCGGTCTCCTCGTCCGGGGTCACGTACAGCCGGCCACCGGAGCGCCGGCAGCGGTCCTCGGGCTCCGGCACGGTCCACAGCAGGGTGCCGTCGGGCGCGTGGCACTCCAGCAGCGGGCCGGCCTGCGGGACGACGAGCATCCGCCCGTCGCGCAGCGCCTCGACGACGGCCACACCGCTGCGCCGGGTCCAAGTGCGGCCGTGTTCGGCGGCGAGGGCGGCGAGGTACTTCTGGGGCTCCGTGATGTCGGGTCCCTTGACGCGATACCAGTCGACGTCGACGCAGACGCGTTCCGCGCGGAGCAGTTCCTCGAACGACACGGCGTCCAGGCCCAGCCAGTCCTCCCCGTACTCCTGATGGACGACGCACCGCGTGTAGGCCTCCCGGCCGAGGTCCTCGTAGTCGACGACCGGCGCGGCGAACGTCACCTCCAGCCGGTGCGCGTCGAGCCAGCGGAGGCTGGTGACGCCGACGTCGTGGAACGCGACGTCCACGCGCCGCCGTGCCTCGGGCTCGTAGAGGTGCAGGGTGCCCCGGCGTTCGAACTCGTCGCCGTCCTCGGTGCCGACGGCCAGGACGGGAAGGGCCGGATGGAAGACCAGCCCTTCGATCCCGTGGCCCAGCACGACCTGGTCCCACAGCGCGAGGTCGCTCGTCCGGTACACGGCGATACGACCGCTGTCGCCCCGTCCGGTGGCGTAACAACTCACGGCGACCCAATGACCGTCGGCACTCACATCGGTCGTGAAGGGGTGACCGACCTCGGGGAAGGGGTCGTCGGGGATGAGGCGCATGGGAGATGAGAGTAGTCAGCGGCCGGGCGGCAACCTTTTCGGGTTCGGCGGCCACTGACGAGTCGGAAGCCTCCGTCTCCGAGGGCTTCCGACTTCGGGAGTCCCCTCTCCGGGAGTCTCGTTTGCCGGACGTGCTCCGCCGAACCGCGTAAGGATTCATCCGTGGCATCCTCTTCGCACCGCCGATCCCGCCGCCCCGAGAGGCGCACGGGCCGCGTCCCCCTGGTGACCGTGGTCGCCGTGGCGGCCGTCGCGCTCGTCGTGTCCCTGGTCGTGGCCTTCCGCCCCGACGGCGGGGGCGACGACGCGGCGCAGGCGGTCAGGCCGGTGGCCGGCGCCCAGGTGAGCGGATCGCCGACGGCGACTCCGACGGCAACGGCGACAGCGGCATCCGCGTCGCCGAAGCCCTCCACGGCGTCCGGGACTCCGAGCCCGACGGCCAGTGCGACGACCGCTCCCTCGGCCTCCCCGTCCGAGCCGCCCTCGACCAAGCCCGTCGCCCGGACGGCGTCCGGCACGGCACCGCGGGCCGGACGGATCCGGCCCGGCACCAGCTACCAGGGGATCGCCACCTCCTACGACGTCGGAAACGGCGACGGCGCCTGCTCCTACGGCCCGACCTCCGACGTCATGACCGCGGCGATGAACACGGCGGACTACGAGACGTCGAAGGCGTGCGGCGCGTATGTCCGGGTTCGTGCGGCGGGCGGGACATCCGTCACGGTGCGGATCACCAACGAGTGCCCGGCGCCCTGCCAGGCCGGCCAACTCGACCTGAGTCAGCAGGCGTTCGCCAAGCTCGCGCCTCTCTCGGCGGGCCGGATCCCGATCACGTGGAGTCTGCTGAGCCCGGCCACGTCCGACACGATCTCGATCCGCTACAAGACCGGCTCCACCCAGTACTGGTGCGGCATCCAGGCGATCGGCCACCGCAATCCGCTGGCCCGCCTGGAGGTCCGCGCGAACGGTTCCTGGGTCGCGCTGCCCCGCACCGGGTACAACTACTTCCTCTCCGAGCAGGGCAGCGGGTGCGGCGGCGCGATCAGGCTCACCGACATCTACGGGGAGCGGCTGACGGTCGAGGGGATCGCCGTCCGACCGGAGGCCGTACAGGCGACCGGCGCGCAGTTCGCTCAGCACTAGGACGCACCGCGTACGGGTCGCGTCGGCGTCATACCGGCGCGACAATGATGTGGCGGGCCGCACCAGCCATACGGTTCAGGTGGGCCTGCGGCGCGACGTCTCGTCCTTCCTGGTCCCTCATCGTCCGTCTGACCTGCCTTGGGAACGCAGCGGACGGTTGGAGGTTCAGCGATGCACGACTGGCCACCCACCTCCCTGCCAGAGGACATGGTGCTGATCTGCACGGATCCGCAGAGCGCCGTCGTCAAGCGCCTCCGGCTCAACGCGCGGGTCCTCGCCGGCGCGGTGCTGCTCGAACTCCTGCTGCACAGCGCGATCACCGTGGACGCGAAGCAGATCACCGGAGTTCGGCCGCTGACGCTGGGTGATCCGTTCGCGGAACGCATCCTGGCCGAGATCAACTCCACGCGGCCGAGCCGCTCGTCGCTTCGACTGTCACGCTGGGTGGACAAGGCTTCCAGGAAAGTCGACCGGGCCTACCTCGACAGGCTCGCGGCACGGGGCCTGCTGTACCCCCAGCGCCGGCGCATGTGGGGGATCTTCCCGTCGACCAAGTGGACCGCGGTGAATCCCGGCTGGTTCCTCCATCTGGCGGCGCGCGTCGACCATGCCGTGCGGCCGGAGGCGTACGGCCCGCCTGGTACCAGCGATCTGTATCTCACGGCCCTGGTCGGCGTCTTCGGCCTGGATCGGCGCCTGTATCCCGGCCGGGGCAACCGTCACCTGCGCCGCCGGATCAGCGATCTCGGCCGCGCCAACCCGGTCGTCAACGCCGTCCAGCAGGTGCTGGCGGCGGACGCCAGAAGGCGCTCCGACGACTGAGCGACGCGGCCGGCTGGGCTCCGGCCGCCGCCCACGCCGGATACTCGCAGCATGGCTACCGATCTTCATGAGCTGCTCAGGTCGCTGCGGGTGTGGGACCCGGAGGCGACGGACCTGCCGTCCTTCGACCCGACGAGGGCCCCGGACGACCCCCTGGCCCTCTTCACGGAGTGGTTCGCGCAGGCGGTCGCGGCCGGGCAGACCGAGCCGCACACGATGACGCTGTCGACGTCGGACGAGGAGGGCCTGCCCGACGCCCGCATCGTGATGCTGCACGGCGCCGACGCCGCCGGCTGGGCCTTCGCGACGCACGCGACCAGTCGCAAGGGCCGCGACCTCGCCGCCCGCCCCTACGCCGCGCTCACCTTCTACTGGCCGGTTCACGGCCGCCAGATCCGCGTCCGGGGCCCGGTCACCGTGGCTCCGGCCGCCGAGGCGCAGACCGACCTGCACGTCCGCTCGACGGGCGCGCTCGCCGCTGCGCTGACCGGGCACCAGAGTGAAGTACTGGGCTCGGTGGAGGAGTTGACGCGGGCATCGGAGGAGGCGTGGGACAGGGCGTCCCGGGAGCCGGAGGCTGAGGCCCCCTCCTGGACCCTGTACCGCCTGCGCCCGGACACGGTGGAGTTCTTCCAGGGCGACGCGAGGCGGCGACACGTACGACTGGCGTACCGGCGGGAGGAGACGGGGACGTGGGCCAGGGGACTGCTGTGGCCGTGAGTACGTCACCCGCGTGGCATTGGAGTGCGGCTCCCCCAGGGTGGTCGGAGACCGGGCAAGAAGGTCGGCCTTTCCTCCACCTGCCCGTGGCCCACCGCATGGAGCGCCGGCAAATCTTCGAGCGGCGCCAGCCTCTGCCCTACCTCGCCTACGTCCACGAGGCGGCACTGCGCATGCGGTTCGGCGGTGTCGAGGTGACTCGGGATCAGCTGAAGCACCTGGCAGAACGGTCCGAGCAAGACGGTATCGACGTACGGGTCGTCCCGGCGAGCGTGAGCGGGTTCCCCGGAGCGGGCCACGCGGTGCTGTACGCCGAAGGACCCGTTGCCCAACTCGACACCGTCCAGCTGGACTCGGCACATGGTCCAGTTTTCACCAGCGCGGAGGCCCAACTCACCAAGTACCGTGCCCACCTGGACTGGATGAACGACGCGTCGCTGCCGCCCGCAGCCTCACGCGACCTCATCCTCGGCATTGCCCGCGAACTCTGAGGACCTGCCATGAACCCCGAGATCACCTGGGAAGAGCCCTACTGCGGCCAAGGCAACAACTGCTTCCGCATAGGCACCGACCCCACCGGCAACGCCTACATCGCCGTCGCCGGACAGGAGGACACCCCCCTCACCGACACCCACGAAGCCCTCCGTGCCCTCATCCTCGAAATCAAGGCGGGCAGGGCAGACCACCTGTTGTAGTACATGCCGGCTCGGCGGCTCGGTTGGTGGGTGAGTTTGAGACCCTTCTCCTCATGAGCACACCACCAGACGGATTGCCCATCTACCGAGTCCTGACCGGCCCGGACGACGCCGCGTTCTGCCAACGTGTGAGCGAAGCGATCGGTCTTGGCTACGAACTGCACGAAGGCCCGGCCGTCACCTTCAACGGTGAGAACGTCATCATCGCCCAGGCGCTGGTCTGGCCGGCACTGCCGTAGCGACCGCCCCCCCGCCCGCCCATTACCCCGCCCCCGCGCGCCTCCCCCTCACGGGAATTCCGGCTCCGGGTCCGTCGACAGGCGCCCGTGCCGGTGGACGTCCCGGTAGGCGTCCCTGCGGCCCGCCTCCCACATCGCGCCGCGCAGCGTTCCCTCGTACGGGAACCCGCACCGTTCGGCGACCCGGCACGAGGCGCCATGGCCGAGGGCATGGCCCAACTCCAGTCGGTGCAGGCCGACTTCGTCGAACGCCCAGCGTGCCGTGAGGAGGAGGGAGCGGGTCGCCACCTGCCTGCCGCGGGCCTCGGGCAGGATCCAGTACCCGACGACACCCGAGCCCTGGATCCGGTCGATCGCGTTCACGGCCACGGATCCGAGGATCGTCCCGTTCTCGGCGTCCGTGACGCAGAAGGCCATGCCCGCCCCCGCGGCCACGTCCGCCGCCTTCGCCCGCATCGACTCAAGCGCGCTGCCGGCATCCGTGATCGTGCGCAGCGGCGTGTTCCAGCGCACGAACTCCGGATCGACATGCCCGCGCAGCCACGCCTCCACGTCGGCGGCGGACTCGGGGTCCCAGAGCCGGAGTCGGAGGCCGTGGCCGTCGAGGAGGGGGGCGGACGGCGGGGCCGCGTTCGGCTGGCGGGTGTCGGTCATCCGTTCATTGAACACCCGCGACGGAACACCCGTCGGAGCATTCACCTGGGGGGACTCAGGCCGTCGGCCTGAACACCGGCACGCCCTCCCGGAACGCGACCTCCAGTTCCAGTCCCGCCCGCAGCCCCCACCCCTCGCCCGCCGAGGCCCCCACTATCTCCGTGGACATCCGCGGCCCCTCCGCGAGGTCGACCACCGCCGCGACGTACGGCGTCCGCTCCCCGAAGGGCGGCAGGTCGTTGCGGTGGACGACGGACCACGTGTAGAGGGTGGCCCGGCCGACGGCGTCCTCCCAGGTCACGTCCTCGCTCCAGCAGTGCGGGCAGAACTCCCGGGGATAGTGGTGGGCCCGCCCGCACGCCCGGCAGCGCCGGATCAGCAGCCGGCCCTCGGCGGCGGCGTCCCAGTACGTGCGGGTGAAGGCGTCGACCTCCGGGACGTCGTACCGCGTATCACCGAGCCGATTCCCATGCCCATCCATGAACTGACGATACGTCAGATATTCGGGTCCGGAAAGACCGCGCATTTCTCATGAGAGAAGCCTGTGCGTGCGCCATGAAGCTGTGCGTCGCCCGTGAATGTCCCGCAGATTGTTGACGATTTCGTCGCCACCGAATTACGTTCGCAACCGCAAGGCCAGACAGCACGCAGTCGGCACCCGCCATCCGCAGTCAGCACGCCATCCGCAGAGGGGCAGCATCGTGAAGCACAGGGCAGTCAAGCGCAGGTCGGTCGTCTTGGGGCTCGGCGCCACCGCCGGCGTAGCGGCAGTGGGCGGCATCACCCTGAGCGCGCAGGCGTCCAGCGGCACGTCGTCGTCCACGTCCTCCTCCGCGGGCTCGCTGGTCTTCGACCCCGACGGCTACACGGAGCTGACGACGACGGTCACGGACACCGACGGCGACGACCACACCGTGAAGTACCACTTCTGGAAGGCGATCACCTACGTCGCCAAGCCGGTGGACGCCACCTACCAGTCACTCGTCGTCAGCGTCCCGGTCGAGATCGACGGTACGACGGTCGACGCGAGCAACGCGCCGATCCTCTTCGCGAACTCCGTCGGCGGCTACATGCCGTCCTCCGTAGCCGACGCCACCGGGATCGGCGCCGGGGGCATGGCAGGCGGCCCCGGCGGCGGCGCGCCCACCGGCAGCACCGCGCCCTCCGCTTCAGCCTCCGCCCCCAACGCGAACGGCAACACCAACGCCACCGGCGGCGCCACGTCCTCCAACCAGCTGCTGGCCCTTGCCGCCGGATACGTCGTCGTCGAGCCCGGCGCCCGCGGCCGTACGCTCAAGAACGCCGACGGCGAGTACTACGGCGTCGCCCCCGCCGCGATCGTCGACCTCAAGGCCGCCGTCCGGTACGTGCGGGCCAACAAGGGCCGCATCCCGGGCAACGTCGACCGGATCGTGTCCGCCGGCACCAGCGCGGGCGGCGCGCTCTCCTCGCTGCTCGGCGCGTCCGGCGACAGCCCCCTCTACGACAAGTACCTCGAGGAGATCGGCGCGGCCGACGCCTCCGACGCGATCTTCGCGACCGGCGCCTGGTGCCCGATCACCGACCTGGAGCACGCCGACGGCGCCTACGAGTGGAACTGGGGAACCAACGCCCTCAACACCGGCAAGCAGGTCGACCAGACGGTGTCCAAGGCGCTCCAGTCGCAGTTCGCCGAGTACCAGGCCGCACTGAAGCTCAAGGGGCTGAACCACTTCGGCACGCTCAACGCCCGCAACTACGACGAGTACCTGGTCAAGCAGTACCTGGAGCCGTCCGCCACCACCCACCTCGCGGCCCTCTCGGACGCCGACCGCGAGACCTACCTCGCCGCCAACACCTTCATCACCTGGAAGAACGGCAAGGCCACGTTCTCCTGGGCGGACTTCCTCACCCACGTCGGCGCCCGCAAGAAGACCACCCCGGCCTTCGACGCCTTCGACCTGTCCACGGGCGAGAACAACGAGTTCGGCAAGGGCACCACCGTCTCCCGTCACTTCACGGCGTACGGCCTGAAGAACGACACCACCGGGCTCACCGCCAAGCGTCTGGACAGCGACATCCCCGAGATGCTGCGGCTGATGAACCCGATGTACTTCCTGGCCGACAAGCCCAACGCGGGCCGCAGCAGGCACTGGTGGATCCGCCTCGGCACGCTGGACTCCGACACCTCGCTGACGGTCTCCGCCAACATCGCCGCCGCCGCGAACGGCCTCGGCGACGACGTCAACCACCTCTACTACTGGGACGAGGGCCACGGCGCCAACACCGACCCCGGCGACTTCATCACCTGGATCGCCAAGGTGACGGGCCACAAGGCCGAGGTCGGAACCAAGGTCAAGAAGTAGTAGTCCTCGCGCCTCCCGGTCCGTCCGGCAGGCATCGTGGACGCTGCGGCGTCTGTTTCCCGTCATAGTCACCGACGCCGTCCACACGCGACGCCCGGCCCGAGCGCACCTGGGCCGGGCGTCGCGCCTTTTCCGTTCCGGCACGTTCTCCGTTTCCGTCCCCGTACCTTTTCCGTCCGCACACAACCAGGTGGCCTACGTCACCAGACCCACCCACACCTCCCCCACACGTGATCGATCCGCAACCAATTCCCCTCTTGACCGAGACCCATCAAGCGCGTGCGTGATTACGCTCGCGCTCATGGAAGACTCCGCACCCCGCCCGGCCCCCCGGACGATCGCCACCGCGAACCCGGCCGACCGCCCCGTCTACGTCATCGGCGGCGGCCCCGGCGGACTCGCGACCGCGTACGCGCTGCGTGCCCAGGGCATACGCGCCGTCGTCGTGGAGAAGGCCGACGGGGTAGGCGCGTCCTGGCGGCGCCACTACGACCGGCTGCATCTGCACACGACCCGCCGCCTGTCCGCCCTGCCGGGGCTGAAGATTCCGCGCCGGTTCGGCCGCTGGGTGGCCCGCGACGACGTGGTGCGGTACCTGGAGAAGTACGCCGAGGTCCACGAGCTGGAGATCGTCACCGGCGTCGAGGTCACGCGGGTCGAGCGCACCCCGGACGGCACCGGCTGGCTGCTGCACGCCACCGGCGGACGCGAGCTCGTCGGCTCGGCGGTCGTCGTCGCCACCGGCTACAACCACACCCCGCACCTGCCGGACTGGCCCGGCCGCGAGGCGTTCACCGGTGACCTCGCGCACGCCGCCGTCTACCGCAGCGGCAAGGCCTACGCCGGCCGGGACGTCCTCGTCGTCGGCGTCGGCAACACCGGCGCCGAGATCGCCGTCGACCTGGTGGAGAGCGGTGCGGCCCGGGTGCGGCTGTCCGTGCGCACCGCCCCGCACATCGTGCGCCGCTCGACGGCCGGCTGGGCCGCGCAGTACACGGCCGTCCTCGTACGACGGCTGCCGGTCCGCCTCGTCGACCGGCTCGCGCGGCCCATGGCCAGGCTCAGCGTGCCGGACCTGTCGGCGCACGGCCTGCCCCGCCCCGGCACCGGCCTCTACTCCCGCGTCAAGGACGGCGCCATCCCGGTGCAGGACGTCGGTCTGATCGACGCCGTCCGCAAGGGCAAGGTGGAGATCGTGGCCGCCGTGGAGGGCTTCGAGGACGGTGGCAAGGTCGCGCTCGCCGACGGCACCCGTGTCTCGCCGGACGCCGTCGTCGCCGCCACCGGATACGTCCGCGCCCTGGAGGAGCTGGTCGGCCACCTCGGTGTGCTCGACGACCGCGGCAGACCCGTGGCCCACGGCGCCCGCGCCCCGAAGGACACCCCCGGCCTGTACTTCACCGGCTTCACCACCCCCATCAGCGGCACGCTCCGCGAGCTGGCGATGGACGCGGAGAAGATCGCGAAGGCCGTCCGCCGCCAACTTCGGTGACTGTTCGTTACTCCCGGTAACTCCCTTGATTTCTCTGCCTGTTACACGTGTGCCAGATGCGACGAGAGCGTTGTCGCGCACCCTCGCGCGGAGCCAGAATGTGAGACCTGTTCATCTTTCTGGCTCCACTTTCCGGCTCCACCCCCTCTCGCTCCCGAAGCTCGACGGAGGACGCACGTGGCAAGTGAAAGACAGCATTCCCCCAGCAGCTCCACCGGAATGTCCCGCCGCTCCCTGCTGGGCCGCACCGCCGCCGTGGCCGCCGGTGCCACCACCCTCACCGCGACCGCCGCCGGCACGGCCGCGGCGGCCACCACCCGGGACGTCGACGTCGTGATCGTCGGCGGCGGACTCGCCGGCCTCACCGCGGCCCGCGACCTGGTCGCCGCCGGGAAGACGGTCACCGTCCTGGAGGCCCGCGACCGCGTGGGCGGCCGGGTCGTGAACCTCGCTCTCGCAGGCGGCGGGGTCACCGAGGGCGGCGGCGAGTTCATCGGCCCCACCCAGGACCGCATCAAGGCGCTCGCCGACTCCCTCGGCGTGGCCACCTTCCCCACCTACAACACCGGCAAGAACCTCCTCTACAAGGACGGCAAGAAGACCCCCTACGCCACCGACGGCATCCTCGGCTCGGTCCCGCCCGTCGACGCGGCCGGGCTCGCCAACGCGGCGATCGTGCAGGCCTCGCTGGACGACATGGCCAAGCAGGTGCCGGTCGACGCGCCCTGGACCGCCGCCAAGGCCGAGGAGTGGGACCGCCAGACCTTCGAGTCCTGGCTGCGCGCCAACGCCGTCATCCCGTCGGCGAAGTTCCTCCTGGACGTGGCCTGCACCTCGATCTTCTCGGCCGAACCCCGGGAACTCTCCCTCCTCTTCGTCCTCTTCTACATCGCCGCCGCCGGCAACGAGTCGACCCCCGGCACTTTGGAACGCCTCACCGAGACCGCGAACGGCGCCCAGGAACAGCGATTCGTCGGCGGCTCCCAGCAGGTGCCGATCAAGCTCGCCGCCACGCTCGGCGACCGGGTGGTGCTGAACGCCCCGGTGCGCACGATCGCCAAGTCCGGCGGCAAGTACGTCGTCACGGCCGACGGCATCACCGTCACCGCCAAGCGGGTCGTCGTCGCCGTACCCCCGCCCCTCGCCGCCCGCATCTCGTACGACCCGCTCCTGCCCGCCGCCCGCGACCAGCTCACCCAGCGCCTGCCGATGGCGTCGGTCGGCAAGGCGATCGCGATCTACGACACGCCCTTCTGGCGTGCCGACGGCCTCAACGGCCAGGTCGTCAGCGACACCGGAGTGGTCAGCTCCACCTTCGACAACTCCCCGCCCGACGCCTCCTACGGCGCGCTGATGGGCTTCATCGAGGCCGACGAGGCGCGGGCGTACGACGCGGCGAGCGAGGCGGAGGTCAGGGCGGCCGTACTGAAGGACTACGTGACGTACTTCGGCGAGAAAGCGGCCTCCCCCACCTCCTTCGTCCTGCAACGCTGGAACAACGAGGCCTACACCCGCGGTGGCCCCGTCTCCATCGCCGCGCCCGGTGTCCTGACCCAGTACGGCCCGGCCCTGCGCGCGCCCGTCGGCGGGATCCACTGGGCCGGGACGGAGACCTCCATCCACTGGATGGGCTTCATGGACGGCGCCGTGCGGTCGGGCGAGCGGGTGGCGAAGGAGGTGCTGGCGGCGCTGTAGGCCCGTACCGAGGCCCGCCGCCCGCCGCCACAGGTCCGTTCCTTTCTGTGTGCACGCCCATTCCTGACACACCGTCAGGTATGTAACCTGACAGAGCGTCAGTTACTTGGCAGTCACACAATGACGTCACACAGGAGCGGGGCGGACCGATGCTTGGATCAACCCACGGCACCCTCACCACCGACTCCCGCCGGGCCCGGGTCATCGCGTGCGGCGAACAGCCCGGGCCCGCCGTCCACGGCCGGCCTGCCGACGTCGACGACCTCGACGTCAGCGGCCGCCCGCTGTATTCGGCCGTCCCCGACCTCGACCGGTTCTTCCGGCCCGAGTCGGTCGCGGTCGTCGGCGCCTCGGACGCCGAAGGACGCCCGAACACCGGTGTCACCCGGCAACTGGTCGGCTGGGCCGAGCGGGTGGGGGCGCGGCTGCATCCCGTGCACCCCACCCGCGAGACGGTCTTCGGCCGCCCCTGCTTCCCGTCCGTCGCCGCCCTGCCCGAGCAGGTCGACCTGGCGGTCCTGCTGGTCGCCGACCCGCTGCCCGTGATCGAGCAACTCGCGGAGACGAAGGTGAAGTTCGCGGTCGTCTTCGCCTCCGGGTTCGCCGAGACGGGCGAGGAGGGCGCCCGCGCACAGGAACGCCTCGCCGCGGCGGTCGCCCGGTCCGGCATACGGCTGCTCGGCCCCAACACCAACCTCAACGCCTTCGAGCGCTTCCGGGACGACCTCACCGGCCCGTCGATCGCCCTCATCACCCAGTCCGGCCACCAGGGCCGCCCGGTCTTCGCCCTCCAGGAGCTGGGCATCCGCCTCTCCCACTGGGCGCCGACCGGCAACGAGGCCGACCTGGAGACCGCCGACTTCCTCTCCTACTTCGCCGAGCGCCCGGAGGTCGGCGCGATCGCCTGCTACGTGGAGGGTCTGAAGGACGGCCGGTCCTTCCTCCTCGCCGCCGACCGGGCCGCCCGGCGCGGGGTGCCGGTCGTCGCGGTCAAGGTGGGCCGCACCGAGACCGGCGCCCGCACCGCCGCCTCCCACACCGGCAAGCTGACCGGCGCGGACGAGGTGGTCGACGCGGCGATGCGCCAGTACGGCGTGATCCGCGTGGACGGCCTGGACGAACTCCAGGACACGGCAACCCTGTTGGCGCGGGCCCGCCCGCCGCAGGCCGACGGCGTCGTCGTCTACTCGATCTCGGGCGGCACCGGCGCCCACGCGGCCGACCTGGCGACGGCGGCGGGCCTGCACCTGCCGCCCCTGTCGCCCGCCAAGCAGGCGGAGCTGCACCAGTGGATCCCCGAGTACCTGAACGTGGCGAACCCGGTCGACAACGGCGGCCACCCGGTGGGCGACCAGCGCGGCCGGAAGATCATCGACGCGATCCTCGACGACCCGACGGTCGGCGTCCTGATCTGCCCGATCACGGGCCCGTTCCCGCCCCTGAGCGACCGCCTCGTACAGGACCTGGTGGACGCGGCGGAGCGCACGGACAAGCTGGTGTGCGTGGTCTGGGGCTCCCCGGTGGGCACCGAACCGGCCTACCGCGACGTGCTGCTGGGCTCCTCCCGGGTGGCGACGTTCCGCACCCTCGCCAACTGCGTCACGGCCGTCCGCGCCCACCTCGACCACCACCGCTTCGTGAGCGACTACCACTCCCCCTTCGACCAGGCGCCCCGCACCCCGTCCCCGTCCTTCCGCAAGGCTCAGCTGCTGATGCGGCCTGGACAGCAGCTCAGCGAGCACGCGGCGAAGCAGCTGCTGAGGGCGTACGGCATCCGGGTGCCGCGCGAGCAGTTGGTGACCAGCGCGGCGGCGGCCGTGCGAGCGGCCGGGCTGGTCGGCTACCCGGTGGTGATGAAGGCGTCCGGCGCGCAGATCGCCCACAAGACCGAGCTGGGCCTGGTGAAGATCGGCCTGACCTCGGCCAGTCAGGTCCGCGACGCCTACCGCGAGTTGACCGACATCGCCCGCTACGAGGGCGTCGCCCTGGACGGCGTCCTGGTGTGCCAGATGGTCGAGCGGGGCGTGGAGATGGTCGTCGGCGTGACCCACGACGACCTGTTCGGCCCGACGGTGACGGTCGGCCTCGGCGGCGTCCTGGTGGAGGTCCTGCGCGACGCCGCCGTCCGCGTCCCGCCCTTCGGCGAGGACCAGGCCCGCCACATGCTCGCCGAACTCCGCGGCCGGGCCCTCCTGGACGGCGTCCGCGGCCGTCCCCCGGCCGACCTGGACGCACTCGTCGAGGTGATCCTGCGCGTCCAGCGCATGGCGCTGGAACTGGGCGACGACCTCGCCGAGCTCGACATCAACCCGCTGGTGGTCCTGCCGTGGGGACAGGGAGCGGTGGCGTTGGACGCGCTGGCGGTGTGCCGGTGAGGGGTGTGCGGCCGGCGCCGTACCGACGAAGATCACCGCATGGACGAGGCGACGAAGCGGAACAAGAGAGTCGGGGCGGGCTGGAGGGACGAGCCGATCGAGGCGTGGAAGGCCCGACAGCCGACGGCCGCAGCGCTCTACGCGGCGGTGCGGCAGGGCGACGTCGCCAGGACACGCGCGCTCGTCGAGGCGGGGGCGGATCCGGACCAGCTCATCGGCGAGTACGACGACTGGACACCGCTGACCCTGGCGGCGGGCGAAGGCCACCTGGCCGTCGTGGAACTGCTGCTCGACGCGGGAGTCCACCCCGATTCCCAGAACCGGTTCGGGCTTCTGCCCGTGGTACTGGCGGCGACGAGCGGCCCGCGGCCGCACTCGGACATCGTCGACCTGCTGTTGCGACGCGGCGCCGGCCTCGACGCGCCGATGAAGGGCAGACCCGCCCGCGAATGGCTCGACCGTGCCAGAACGGAGCATGACCGTGCCCGATCCGTGGATCCTGAACAGCACTGACCACCAGGTCACCCACGTCACCCTCGACCGCCCCGAGGCCCTCAACGCCCTCACCCCCGACATGCGGGACCAGCTGATCGACCTCTTCGCCAAGGCCTCGGCCGACCCGGACGTCCGGGCGGTGGTCCTCACCGGCACCGGCCGCGGTTTCTGCGCGGGAGCGGACCTGCGAGGTGGCTCCGCCGGCGGCGAACGCGTCCCGGGCGACGTGGCCCGCACCCTCCGCCGCGGCGCCCAGCGTCTGACCTCCGCCGTCCTCGACTGCGAGAAGCCGGTGATCGCCGCGGTGAACGGCACGGCGGCCGGCCTCGGCGCACACCTCGCCTTCGCCTGCGACCTGGTCCTGGCCGCCGAATCCGCCCGTTTCATCGAGGTGTTCGTACGCCGCGGCCTGGTCCCCGACGGCGGCGGCGCCTACCTCCTCCCCCGCCTGATCGGCCCCCAGCGCGCGAAGGAGCTGATGTTCTTCGGCGACGCGCTCACGGCACCGGACGCGGAACGCCTGGGCCTGGTCAACAGGGTCGTCCCGGACGCCGACTTGGACAAGACGGCCCGGGACTGGGCAACCCGCCTGGCCACCGGCCCCACCCGAGCCCTGTCCCTCACCAAGCAACTCGTCAACGCCTCCCTGGAATCGGACCGCACCACGGCGTTCGCGGCGGAGGCGGCCGCCCAGGAGATCAACATGACGACGGCGGACGCGCGGGAGGGCGTGGCGAGCTTCGTGGAGCGGCGGGGGCCGGCATTCAGGGGCCGCTGAGGATCAGGCGGCAGCGGCCCGCTTCAGGATCCGCAGCTCCCCGCCGTCCGGATCACCGAAGATCACGAACAGCTCGGGGGAGCTGTCGGTCCCGCCGACGGTCCACGAGGTCTCGTCCCCGCAGCCGCTGCCGGTCCCGCTGCCGGAGGTGAGACGTACGAGGACGCTGTCCCGGGAGTCGTTCTTGCCGTCGAACACCCAGTTGCCGGTGCCGTCGCACACGGCCAGGTCCTCGTTGGACCCGAACTCGGCCTCGGTGGGCACCCTGGTCAGCTCGGCCCGCCCTCCCGGCCGCAGCCGCAACTCCGCCCCGCCCTCGCCACGCCAGACACCGGCAACCTGGGCGGCGGACAGCTCCGGAGGCTCGTACTCCTCGATCAGACCCGTGACGGTGGCCAGCACTCCGCCCGCGAAGGCGAGCACGAACAGCGCGACGGAGCCTGCCCCCGCCCGCCACCAGATACCCCGGGTGGTCCAGTTGCCCCTTCCCTGTCGCCGCACGTACGCCATCGCGAGGACGGGCAGCACACCCAGCGCGGTGAGGACGAGGGCGGTGGTGACGAACGGCCAGTCCCACAGAGCGGCGGTCACCGCGGCCCATCCGACCCCCACCAGCACCACACCCAGCAGATGCCGGGCCCAGCGCGGCCACCGGAGCCGGCCGAGCGCGAGGTCGGCGAGGACGACGCCCGGCAGGGTGTGCGCCCAGGTGTGCACCAGACCCAGCACCGGCAGATACAGGGGCGCGAAGAGGAACATGCAGGCGAGGCCGAAGCCGCCTCCGTAGTCACGGCCGTAGGCGTCGCCGGCCAGGCTGTGGATCCACCAGAGCAGAAAGGCGGCCGGGAGCTGCGCCGCCCCGGCCGCGATGGCGGCGACCACCTCAGGTTCCGCCCGCTTCCATCCGGTCTCCGCACGCACGTTCCCCCACCCCATGCCCGCAGCGTACGCAACCGCATCGCCGAGTCCCCTCGCGCCCCGCGCCCCTTCCTATCTGACGCTCCGTCAGCTTCAATGGAAGGCGTGATGGGACATGCGGGAATGGCGGCCGCGGCCGTGCGTTACCTCAGGGCGGGCCCCCCGGTCGAGGCGCTGCCACGGCCCGAGTTGCGGTGCGTCCGGGAGGACGAACGAGCGCCGGTCGACCAGGGCGAGTTCCGGCGCGTGCTGGGGAACTTCGCGTCGGGCGTGACGGTGGTGACGGCACCCGCCGCCGAGGGCGAGGCCGGTCCCGCCGGCTTCGCCTGCCAGTCCTTCTCCTCCCTCTCCCTGGATCCGCCCCTCGTCGCCTTCATGGTCGGTCGCACGTCCACGACCTGGCCGCGCATCGCCCGCGCCGGCGTCTTCTGCGTCAACGTGCTCAGCGCGGGGCAGGGCCCGTTGTGCCGTGCCTTCGCGAGGAGCGGCACGGACAAGTTCGCGGGCGTCGACCACGACGCGGCCCCGGTGTCGGGCGCGCCCCGCCTCACCGGCGCCCTCGCCTGGATCGACTGCACGATCCACGCGGTGCACACCGGCGGCGACCACCTCATCGTCGTGGGCCGGGTGAACGCCCTGGGGACCGGCGACGGCGCCGACGAGGAGCCGCTGCTGTTCCACAGGGGGGTCCTCGCCCCGTGACCGGACCGGACCGGACCGCCTCCTGACCCAGGAGGTTCTCAGGCCGTCGCCAGGACGGGAACCGTCGGCCTCCGCCGGATCACCAGTGCCATCAGTGCCGCCGCGGCGCACAACGCCCCCGACGCGTGCCAGACCACGTCGTACGAGCCGAGCGTGTCCCGCGCCACCCCGCCCAGGAAGGCGACCAGGGCCGCGCCGACCTGGTGGGAGGCGAGGACCCAGCCGAAGACGATCGCGCTGTCGTCGCCGTAGTGCTCGCGGCACAGAGCCAGGGTCGGCGGGACGGTGGCGACCCAGTCGAGGCCGTAGAAGACGATGAAGAAGATCATCGGCGGGTGGACGGACGGGGCCAGCAGCATCGGCAGGAAGAGGAGCGAGATGCCGCGCAGCGCGTAGTACACCGCCAGCAGCCGGCGCGGCTCGAAGCGGTCCGTGAACCAGCCGGAGGCGATCGTGCCGACCACGTCGAAGATGCCGATCACCGCGAGGAGCGAGGCCGCTGCCGTGACGGGCATGCCGTGGTCGTGGGCCGCGGGGACGAAGTGGGTCTGGATCAGGCCGTTCGTCGAGGCGCCGCAGATCGCGAAGGTCCCGGCCAGCAGCCAGAACGGACCCGTGCGAACCGCCGAGAGCAGCACCCGCAGCGTGCGGCGCGCGGCGCCCTGGACCGGGAGCGGCTTCGGGACGAACTCCGGTGCGCCGTACGGCTTCAGGCCGACGTCCGCCGGGTGGTCGCGCAGCAGCAGCCACACGAAGGGGACCACGGTGAGCGCGGCCAGCGCCACCGTCACGGCCGCCGGGCGCCAGCCGTAGCGCGTGACCATCCACGACAGCAGCGGCAGGAAGATCAGCTGGCCGGAGGCGGAGGCCGCGGTCAGGATGCCGCTGACCAGGCCCCGGCGTTCGGTGAACCAGCGGTCGGTGACCGTCGCCGCGAAGGCCAGCGCCATCGAGCCCGAGCCCATGCCCACCAACAGGCCCCAGTACAGCAGCAGTTGCCAGGCCGCCGTCATCCACACCGTCAGGAGCGAGCCGACCGAGATGACGGTCAGGGCCACGGCGACCACCCGGCGGATGCCGAAGCGGTCCATCAGCGCCGCCGCGAACGGGGCGGTGAGGCCGTACAGCGCCAGGTTGATCGAGACGGCCGCGCCGATCGTGCCCCGCGACCAGCCGAAATCCTCATGCAGGGGGTCGATGAGCAGGCCGGGAAGCGAGCGGAAGGCCGCCGCGCCGATGATCGTGACGAAGGTGACGGCCGCGACGAACCACGCGCGGTGGACGCGGACGCGACCGCGGTCATGGGGGGCCTTCTGCCCCTCGACGGATGCCGGAGCCTCGGTTGTCTGGGTCACGTCGTAGAGCATCCGATGTCCGTCTCCTCCCATCGAGTGGCCCGAAAGACAGCATTCGCTAGGATCGGGCCATGCGTCATCAGGAGAAGGAACGCGCCTTTCGTCCCCACCGCGTCGTCGTCCTCGCCCTCGACGGCCTGCTCCCCTTCGAGCTGGGCATCCCGCACCGCATCTTCGGCCGCCCCAAGGACGCCGAGGGACGGCACCTGTACGAGGTCGTCACCTGCTCCATCCGGCCACCGGGCCCCGTCCGGACCGACGCCGACTTCGCGATCATGGTCGAGCACGGACCGGAGATCCTCGCCACCGCCGACACCGTCGTCGTCCCCGCCTCCTACGAGCTCGGCCCGGTCTTCGAGGAGGGCGTGCTCACCGACGACCTCGCCGCAGCCCTCGCCCACATCCGGCCCGGCACCCGCCTCGCCTCCATCTGCACCGGCGTGTACGTCCTGGCCGCCGCCGGCTTCCTCGACGGCCGCCCCGCCACCACCCACTGGGCCGACGCCGACCACTTCCAGGAGCTCTTCCCGAAGATCGACGTCGACCGGGACGTTCTCTTCATCGACGACGGCGACGTCCTCACCTCCGCCGGTGTCGCCGCCGGGATCGACCTGTGCCTGCACATCGTGCGCCGCGACCACGGCACCGGCGTCGCCAACGACGTCGCCCGTCGCACGGTCGTACCGCCGCACCGCGACGGCGGCCAGGCGCAGTACATCGAGCGCCCCGTGCCCGATCCGCAGACGGCGACCACGACGGGCGCCCGCGCGTGGGCACTGGGCCGCCTCCACGAGCCGATCCAGCTGCGCGACATGGCCGAACAGGAGGCCATGTCCGTGCGGACCTTCACCCGCCGCTTCCGCGAGGAGGTCGGGATCAGCCCCGGCCAGTGGCTCACCCAGCAGCGCGTCGAGCGGGCCCGGCACCTGTTGGAGTCCAGCGACCTGTCCGTCGACCAGATCGCCCGGGACGCCGGTTTCGGCACCGCCCAGTCGATGCGCCAGCACCTACAGGCGGCCCTCGGGGTCACTCCGACGGCGTATCGCCGCACCTTCCGATCCGGGGGCGGCGGAACGGGAGTCGGCACGATCGAGAGGAACGACAGGAACGAGAGGAACGGGAGCAGCGGGAGCGATGGGAGCAGCGGGAGCTACGGCGGGGTGGGCGTTGTGGGCTGAGCGGGCGGCGTGCCGCGCCTCGCCCCACCAGCCGAGCGCGGTCAGCGCCAGCGTCAGGCACACTCCGGCCAGGATCGCGGTCGACGGCGCCACCACCTGGAGCAGGGCGCCGGCGAGCGATCCCGTCGCCGCGTACCCCGCCCCCGCCGCCGCGTACATGACGGAGTAGCCCGCGGCCAGCGCGCCCGGCGGAAGGGCCTCGCGCAGGGAGAGGTTGCGGGTGAGCATCGCGCCCGTCTGAAGCGTGCCGCCCACGGCCAGCGCCACCGCGATCCCGACCGCGTCAGGTGTCAGCGCGGCGAGCGTCACGCAGACCGACGTCCCGGCCATCAGCACCACGCTGCGGGTGCGCAGCAGGCCCGGCCAGGACCGAACACCGTAGACGAACCCTCCGAGCCCCCCGCCCACCGCCATCCCGGTCAGCAGCGGCCCGGACCACCCCACCTCGAAGCCCCGCTGTTCGAGCAGCGCCGGCAGGACGAGTTCGGTCAGTCCGAGCAGCGTCAGACTGGCCGCGCCCGTGACATACACCGGCCAGGCCCCCGCCAGCACCCGCAGCCGCGACCCGCCACTCCCACGGCCCCCGCCCCCCGTGTCGTCCGCACCCCAGGCGGCCGGAAGAAGCCACAGGCCCGCGACCGACGACGCCATCAGGGCGGCGGCCAGCAGCAGCGGGACACGCGGCGCGACGCCGAGAGCCAGACCGGCGACCGCGGCCGGGGAGGCGGCCCACACCCCGGCCGTCAGCATCGACTCGACGGACAGCGCCTGCGCCGCCGCCCGCTCCGGAACCAGCGTGGTGAGCAGCGTGCGCAGCCCACCGGTGGCGGCGGCCGGAGCGGCACCGGCGGCGAACGCGAACACGCCGAGGACGGCGGGATGCGCGCCCGGTAAGCCTCCCAGCCCCGCGAACCCGGCGGCCCCGCACGCGAGACCGACGGCCAGATGCACGCGGGCACGCTCATGCCTCAGACGCATCCCGAGCACCGGAGCACCCACGATCTCGCCGATGACATACGCCGCCGCGAGCATCGCGCCCAGCGAGTAGCCGCCAGGCCGCTCGCGCACCAGGAACACCAGGGCCAGCGGAGCCATGGCGACCGGCATACGAGCGCCGACAGCGGTGCAGGCCCAGACCAGCACCTGCCTGGAGGCGACATCGCGGTAGCTCATGAAACGACCGTAGGGCGCGGCACTGACACCGACCCACGGGTTTTCCAGACCCTGTGGACAACTTCGACGACCTCAACGACCGGGACGACCGGGACGACCGTCCCCCCTCAGAACGTCAGCACCCCCCGCGCCACCCGCCCCGCCTCCGCGTCCGCCGCCGCCTTCTCGAAGTCCTCGACCGGGTAGGTCTGCGTGACGAGTTCGTCGAGCAGGAGCCGGCCCTCGCGGTACAGCTCGGCGTACAGGGCGACGTCCCGCTGCGGGCGCGAGGCACCGTAGCGGCAGCCCAGGATCGACTTGTCCAGGAACAGCGACGAGACGAGGAAGGACGCCTCGGCGGTCGCGGCCGGCACCCCGAGAAGCACCGCCTGCCCGTGCCGGTCGAGCAGGTCGATCGCCGCACGGATCAGCTCGACCCTCCCCACGCACTCGAACACATGATCGGCACCCGTCGGCAGCACGTCCCGCACGCTCTTCGTCGACGTGAGGAAGTCGGTCGCCCCGAACTGCCGCGCCGCCGCCTCCTTCGCCGGATTGGAGTCCACCGCGACGATCCGCAGCGCCCCCGCGATCCGCGCGCCCTGGAGCACGTTCAGCCCGATCCCGCCCGTCCCGATGACGACGACGCTCTCCCCGTACCCCACCCGCGCGCGGTTGAGCACGGCCCCGACCCCGGTCAGCACCCCGCACCCGATCAGCGCGGCGGACGTCAGCGGGATGTCCTTCGGGATCCGCACCGTCTGCACGGCCTTGACGACCGTCCGCTCGGCGAACGCGGAGTTGGCCGCGAACTGGTACACCGGGCTCCCCGCGCGCGCGAACGGCTTCTGCGGGCGCCCGATGGCCTGCCTGCACATGGTCGGCCGGCCGCGGTCGCACTCCGCGCAGGTGCCGCAGTTGGCGAGCGTGGACAGCGCGACATGGTCCCCGGGAACGACATGCGTGACCCCCGCGCCGACCGCCTCCACCACCCCCGCGCCCTCATGCCCGAGGACGACAGGCACCGGGAAGGGAATCGTCCCGTCGACGACCGACAGGTCGCTGTGGCACAGCCCGGCCGCCGAGATCGCGACCAGCACCTCGCCCGGCCCCGGATCCCGCACCTCCAGATCGTCGACGACCTCCGCCCGCTTCCCGTCGAACACCACGCCTCGCATCACGCCGCTCCCCTATCCCGTTGTCCCTTGGGCTGCCTGGGCAGGCCGAGCACGCGCTCGGCGATGATCGTGCGCTGGATCTGGTCCGAGCCGCCGTAGATCGTGTCGGCCCGGGAGAACAGGAACAGGTGCTGCGCGTCGTCGAGTTCGTACGGCGAGGACGGCGACCAGTCCACCGGTCCGACGCCCGCCGCCGCGCCCCGCACCCGCACCGCCACCTCCCCCAGCCGCTGATGCCAGCCCGCCCACAGCAGCTTGGCCACGCTCGGCGCGCCAGGACCGCCGGATCCCCCCAGCGTCCGCAACGCGTTCCACCGCATGGTGCGCAGCTCGGCCCACAACCGCACCAGCCGATCGCGTACGACGGGGTCGTCGGCCGCCCCCGTCTCGACGGCCGTACGCACCACCCGCCCCAACTCCTGTGCGAAGCCGACCTGCTGGGCGAGGGTCGACACCCCGCGTTCGAATCCGAGGAGACTCATCGCGACCCGCCAGCCGTCGCCCGCCGCGCCCACGACATGCTCCACGCGCGCGTGCGCCCCCTCGAAGAAGACCTCGTTGAACTCGCTGGTGCCGGTCAACTGCCGGATGGGCCGCACCTCGATCCGTCCCGGCTGGTCCATGGGGACGAGGAGGAAGCTCAGCCCGCGATGCCGCGTCGACTCCGGATCGGTCCGCGCCAGCACGAAGCACCAGTCGGCCTCATGCGCGAGAGAGGTCCAGATCTTCTGCCCGGTGATCCGGTACGACCGCCCGTCGGGGGCGAGTTCGGCTCGGGTACGCACCCCGGCCAGGTCGGATCCGGCGCCCGGCTCGCTGTACCCCTGACACCAGAGCTCGGTCCCGGCGGCGACCGGCGGCAGGAACCGGGCCTTCTGCTCCTGCGTGCCATGCGCGAGAAGAGTGGGTGCGAGCAGATTCTCACCGATGTGCCCGGACCGCGCCGGCGCCCCCGACCGCGCGTACTCCTCGGCCCAGGCGACCTGCTGGGTGAGCGTGGCGGTCCGGTTCCCGTACCCCCCTTCCGGCCACCCGATCCCGATCCAGCCGGCGGCCCCGAGGGCACGTTCCCAGGCACGGCGATCGGGAACGCTCCCCTTCGGTCCAGCATGCGCCGCAAGCCAGGCACGCGCTTGCGTACGGAACTCGTCGTCCTCGGCTGTGAATCCAAACTCCACGTCCACCTCCTGAGTCAGGGCGCCGGTAACTCACCCAGGGGCGCGGGGCCGCGTCGATACGCGACTCCGCCGCGTCCGCAACACACCCGCAGCCGCAGCCGCAGCCGCCGAACACGCCTCCCCCGAGCTATTGGGCGTTCGGCCGGTTGCCTTCCCGCGCCGCCCGCGCCATCTCCTCCAACCGCGCAAGCATCGGCATCGGATCCACCCCCACCGACCCGGGCAGGGACTCCGCGATGGTTTCCGGCGTCCAACCGCCGCAGGCATACGCCGAACGCAGTTCCCGCGGCTGCGCCCACACCGCGATCTTCGGCCCCGCCACGGTGTACACCTGCCCGGTCACCCCCGCCTCGCGAGCCCGATCCGACAGCAGGTACACCACGAACGCGGCCACGTCCTCCGGCTCCCCGATCTCCGCCAACTCCATGGGCACGCCGGCGGACATCCGCGTACGAGCGACCGGCGCGACCGCGTTCGCGGTCACCCCATACCGGTGCAGGCCCAGCGCGGCGCTCCGCACGAGCGAGATGATCCCGCCCTTGGCCGCGCTGTAGTTGGCCTGGGACACCGAGCCCTGGTGGTTGCCGCTGGTGAAGCCGATGAGCGTGCCGGAGCGCTGTCCGCGCATCAGCGCCGACGCCGCCCGGAACACGGTGAACGTGCCCTTCAGATGAGTGGCGACGACCGGGTCCCACTCCTCCTCGGACATGTTGAACAGCATCCGCTCACGCAGGATCCCGGCCACGCACACGACCCCGTCGAGCCTTCCGTACGAGGCCACGGCCACGTCGACGAGCCGCTGACCGCCCGCCATGGTGGAGATGTCGTCGGCGACGGCGACGGCCTCTCCGCCCGCCGCCACGATCTCCTTGACGACGGCCTCGGCGACCTCGCTGGTGGGCGCGGCCCCGTCCACACCCACGCCGTAGTCGTTGACGACGACCCGCGCGCCCTCCGCCGCCGCCGCGAGCGCCACCGCCCGTCCGATGCCCCGCCCTGCTCCCGTGATGGCGACGACCTTGCCGGCCAAGAAGTTCCCCACGCCCGGCCCCCTCCCGCAGTTTCTGACGGACCGTTAGATTTGAGATGTGAGGACCAGGTTGACCCGTCAGTCGGTCGGGGACAAGCCCCGGGGAGGCACGGAATGACACTGCCGGTCGAGTTCCACGACATCGCCAAGCGCGTCAACAACTGGGGGCGCTGGGGGGCGGACGACGAGATCGGCACGCTGAACCTCGTCACCGACGAGGTCGTCCGCGCGGCCGTCGCCGAGGTCCGCACCGGCCGCCGCGTCCCGCTCGCGCTCCCCCTGCGGGAGGACGGCGTGCAGACCGGGCTGATCCCGGGCCGGGTCAACCCGCTGCACGCCATGGTGCAGATCAACCAGGAGATCTTCGGCCCCGGCACGGTGGCGTGCAGCGACGACGCCGTGACGATGGGCCTTCAGGCAGGCACCCACTGGGACGCGCTGACCCACGTCTCGCACTCGGGGAAGGTCTACAACGGCCGTCCGGCCGCCTGCGTCACCGCGCACGGCGGGGCCGAGTTCAGCGGCATCGACAAGGCGCGGCACGTCGTCTCGCGCGGGGTGCTGCTGGACGTGGCACGCGCGCGTGGCGTCGATCGACTGGCGGGCGGGCACGCGGTCACGCCCGAGGACCTGGAGGCGGCCGAGGAACTGGCCGGTACGCGCGTGCGTGCCGGCGACATCGTGCTCGTAAGGACCGGGCAGGTCCAGGTCTATCTGGCCGGCGACAAGCACGGGTACGGCTTCCCCTCGCCCGGACTGTCGGTCCGCACCCCGGAGTGGTTCCACGCGCGCGATGTGGCCGCCGTCGCCAACGACACCCTGACCTTCGAGATCTTCCCGCCCGAGATCGACGACCTGTGGCTGCCCGTGCACGCGCTCGACCTCGTGGAGATGGGGATGCTCCAGGGACAGAACTGGAATCTCGAAGAGTTGTCCACAGCCTGTGGACAAGAGGGCCGCTACGCGTTCCTGCTGTCGGCGATGCCCGAGCCGTTCGTCGGCGGAACGGGAACCCCGGTGGCCCCCGTCGCCGTTCTCTGAACACGACGAATTCCCGAACACCGCGACTCCCTGGACACCGCGCACCCGGACACCGGGAGAAACGTCGGACGGCGGCGCGCGGCTGCCCGCCCCGAGCACGGCACCGCGCACCGCCATCCGACTCCGGCGTACTGCCCCGACTCCCCTCGGCCCTGAGGGAACCGACGCCGAATCACGACCCACACTCGGCGAGGGCCTCCGTCACCGAAGCCCTCGTCGTCCCCTCACGGCGAATCGCTGACCACAAGCGTGATCAAACGGACACGTCACGTCAACACCCGAACGGAGATTTATTACTTACACCCCATTTGCGATGGGCGCGCACGGAAGCACAGCCGGGCGCACCGACCCCGGACCGGCCAGGGCCGACAGCGCTTTCTGCGCCTGTGCCCCACAACCTGCCGAACCTTCGGCACCGTGCGCCCATCAGGGCGGACGCTCAGACCACCTCGAAGGCGAACCCTTCGAACCCTTGGTAGGCCGACTCCCGCACGGCCACGCCGTCGCACTGCGCCGCAGTCCCGCACTCCACCGCGCCACCGTGGCCCACCGCGGCCTTGCCGGGCTCGGCGCAGCGGTCCAGTTCACACCAGATCCGCTTGCCGGCGCCCTCGACGCTCCACCCCCAGCGGTCCGCGAGGCCGTCCACGAGGGCCAGGCCTCGGCCGCCGGTCGCCTCGTCACCGGCGCACCGGGGCACGGGGGCCCGGTCGCTGGTGTCGGCCACCTCCAGGCGGACGACGGACGGTTCGGCCGACCCGTCGGCCACCCCGCCCGGCAGGGAGAGCCGCAGCACGGCCGGACAGCCGGTGTGCACCACGGCGTTGGTGACGAGTTCGGAGACGAGCAGGATCAGCGTCTCCGCGAGCGGCTCCTCGTCCCCTATCCCGGACCCGGCCAGGCGCGAACGGGCCCACCTCCGGGCCCGCCCCACCTCAGCGGGGTCGGGCCGGATCTCCAGCTGCACTTGAAGCACCTGCACCGCTCACACCATCCGAACCGGCGGACACATGGCCGTGCGCCACGCAAGCCACGCGAGCCGCGTGGGCACCATGACGACGGGGGCCACGATCGTAGCCATTTTCTGCATGGCCAGAACAACAGCCAGAGGCAGGGTGACGGAACGTGAATCCCTTACGAGACAGCTTGGTTGACGTACAGTCACCTCAACAAGCGCTTCGGGCATATTCCAGCGCGAAGGAGTACCCGTGCGGGATACTGTGCGACGCTCGTTGCGGAGAGTCGAACAGGCGGGGGCCAACTGCCCGTCCGCCCAGCGAGTGGCGGCGCGCACCGCCGGATCCGGCGCCGCCCCAGGGGCACCGCCGGCATGGCTCATGCTCGGAACCACTCGCATCCCACAGAAGGTACCGGAGCGACCCGCCGACTCCGGGCCGTGACGGGTCACGCATCGGACACAACCAGATATCAACGCTCCGTGATTCCGGTATGCCACAATCCGCGACATCCGTACGGCCGTCCGCTCGACCCCCCGACCGTCACCGCAGGCCGACGCCGCCGGATGGCGCCGGACGCCGTCAACGGCCCGCCCCGGAGAGCAGGTCGTCGGCGAGCATTTCCTCACTCTCCGTGTCCGCTCCCGCACGTCGGGTGCGCACCCAGGCCCGCTTGAGCAGCAGATGTATGTCCGCCTCCCAGGTGAACCCCATGCCGCCGTGCACCTGGAGGCAGTCGCGCGCGCCGCGTACGGCGGCCTCGTCGGCGAGGAGCCGGGCGGCCGCGATGTCGGCCGGGTCGGCGGTGACGGCGGCCGCGTAGACCGCCGCGCGGGCCGCCTCGACCCGCACCAACAGGTCCGCGCACAGATGCTTGATCGCCTGGAAGGCCCCGATCGGCTGCCCGAACTGCTCACGCGCCCGGGCGTGTTGCACGGCCAGCTCGCACGCGCGTGCGGCCGTCCCGAGTTGCTCGGCGGCCGTGAGGAGGACGGCGACGGGGTCCACGGCGACCGGTGCGCCCAGACCCGCCGGAACCCGGTGCAACGGCGTCAGGGGGTCCACCGACCGCATCCGCACGGCCCCCTCGAGGTCCTCGGCACCCCCGAGCACGACGTCCGCCTGTGCCAGCCACTCCACCACCCCACCGCCGTCGACGGCCGCGACGACCGTCTCCCCGTCGGCCGCGCCCGGCACGCGTCCGGCCGCCAGATGGGTGGCGATCAGTGGCCCGGGCAGCAGGGCCCGGCCCGCCTCCTCGAACGCCAACACCGCTTCGGGCAGCCCCAGTCCGACCCCACCGTCCGCCTCGGGCAGCCGCAGCGCGAAGAACCCGGCCGTCCCCAGCTCCCGCCACAGCGCCCGGTCCAGCCGTCCCGGCCGGTCCACCGCGGCCCGCAACGCCGTACGGTCGAAACGGCGCGCCAGCAGCCCGCGCACCCCGTCCCGCAGCGCCCGTTGATCTTCCGTCAGTTGAAAACGCATGTCGGAGAGTTCACCGTCCTCAAGCCGGCCCCTTCACGGTCCCACCACCCCCTCGCCCCTCACCGCCCCTCACCCGCCCCTCACCGCCCCTTCGGCAGCCCCAGGATCCGCTCGGCCACGATGTTGCGCTGGATCTGCGAGGTGCCGGCCGCGATGGTGTACGAGAGCGAGGAGAGCCGGTCGGTGACCCAGGGGTGGTCGAGGTCCAGGGAGACGTCGCCCAGGACGTCGGCGGCGGCGTCGTACAGCTCCTGGCGCGCCTGTGAGTACCTCAGTTTGAAAACCGAACCCCCCACGCCGGGCAGGCCTCCCGTGGCCTCAGCCTCGCTCACGTTCCACTGCGTCAGCCGCCACAGCGCCCGGAACTCGGCGTTGAGGCGGCCCAGCCGCCGCCGTAGGGCGGGATCGTCCCAGCGGCCGTTGGTCCGTGCCTCACGGGCGAGTTCGCCCAGCACGCGGCGGCAGGCGACGACCTCGCCCACGAAGGCGGTGCCGCGTTCGAAGGACAGCGTCACCATCGTCACGCGCCAGCCGTCGTTCTCCTCGCCCACCCGGTTGGCCACCGGCACCCGCACCTCGTCGAGGAACACCTCGGCGAACTCGGCGGACCCGGCGAGGGTGCGCAGCGGCCGTACGGTGATGCCCGGGGCGCCCATGGGCATGGCGAGCCAGGTGATGCCCCTGTGTTTCGGGGCGCCCGGGTCCGTGCGGACCAACAGCTCGCACCAGTCGGCGACTTCCGCGTGCGAGGTCCAGATCTTGGAGCCGCTCACCACATAGTCGTCGCCGTCGCGCCACGCGCGCGTGCGCAGCGCCGCGAGGTCGGACCCGGCGTCGGGCTCGCTGAAGCCCTGGCACCAGACCTCGTCGCCGCGCAGGATCGGGGGCAGCCAGCGGGCCCGCTGCTCGGCCGTCCCCTCGGCGGCGACGGTCGGCCCGGCGTGCAGCAGTCCGACGAAACCCGCCCCCACATAGGGCGCGCCCGCCTTCTCCGTCTCCTCCAGGAAGATCAGGCGGACGCTCGGCGAGGCCTGCCAGTGCACGTCGGCGTACCCGGCGTCGTACAGCGTCCGCTGCCAGCCGAGGTCGTAGGCGCGGCGGCCGGGCCAGTCGTCCGGGGACGGCTTCGGCGGGAGCGTCGGCAGTACCTTGCCGAGCCAGTCCCGCAGCCTGGCCCGGAACTCCGCGTCCTCGGGGCTGTCCGAGAGGTCCATCAGAACTCCCACGACTGCCACGGCTTCCAGGGAGACGTCACTTGTCGAAGTCCAGGTCCAGCATGCGGATCGCGTTGCCCCGCATCAGCTTGTAGACCGTCTCGTCGTCGAGGCCCTTGACGTGGTCGAGGGCGACCTCCTTGGTGTGCGGGAAGGTCGAGTCGACGTGCGGGTAGTCGGTCTCGAAGGTCGCGTTGTCGCGCCCCACGACGTCCAGCGAGGCCACTCCGTGCTTGTCGCGGAAGAAGCAGCAGAAGATCTGCCGGTAGTAGTACGTGGACGGCGGCTCGGGGATGAGATCCCGGACCCCGCCCCACGCGCGGTGCTCCTCCCAGACGTCGTCGGCGCGCTCCAGGGCGTACGGGATCCAGCCCATCTGGCCCTCGGAGTAGGCGAGTTTGAGGCGCGGGAACCGGACCAGGACCCCGCTGAAGAGGTAGTCCATCATCGAGGCCATGGCGTTGTTGAAGGACAGGGACGCCTGGACGGCCGGGGGCGCGTCCGGGGAGGCGGCCGGCATCTGCGACGACGAGCCGATGTGCATGTTGACGACCGTCCCCGTCTCCTCGCACACCGCGAAGAACGGGTCCCAGTACCCGGAGTGGATGGACGGCAGCCCCAGGTGACTGGGGATCTCGGAGAACGTCACCGCGCGCACCCCGCGGGCCGCGTTGCGCCGGATCTCCGCGACCGCCAGCTCGACGTCCCACAGCGGGATCAGGCACAGCGGGATCAGCCGGCCGCCGCTGCCCCCGCACCACTCCTCGACCATCCAGTCGTTGTAGGCGCGCACGCACGCCAGCGCGACCTCCTTGTCGTGCGCCTCGGCGAAGGTCTGCCCGCAGAAGCGCGGGAAGGAGGGGAAGCAGAGGGAGGCCTCGACGTGGTTGAGGTCCATGTCGGCCAGGCGCGCCTTCGGGTCCCAGCAGCCGCGCCGCATCTCCTCGCGGGTGATCCCCTCCAGCGTCATCTCGTCCCGGTCGAAGCCGACGGCGGCGATGTTGCGCTTGTACGGGAACTTCAGGTCCTCGTAGATCCACCAGTCGGTGGGCTGGCCGTCCGGGTCCATGGTGATCTGGTACTTCCCGGCGACGTAGGCGAGCTCGCCGATCCCGGCGGTGAGGGGCTGCGGGCCCCGGTCCCGGTACCTGCGCGGCAGCCAGGTCGCGAAGAGGTGCGCGGGCTCGATCACGTGGTCGTCGACGCTGATGATGCGGGGCAGGTCGGTCGTGTCCGTCATGGGTCCCCTCCGCCGGAGTCCTTACCTGAGGATCGTTAGCTGACGATCCGTCAGATTGCGCGCTACAGGAAGGCTAGCCCCGCACCCCTGGACCGACAAGGCGACCAGCCCTACGCTCTGCCCACGATCTGACTACCCGTCAGCTACCGGCAGGGGGCCGCCGTGACCGCCGAGAACGCCGTGACCGACACCGCCCGCGCACTGAGCGCGTCCCGCACCCTCTGGGACCTCCTCGCCCGCCGGGCCGACCTCACCCCCGACCGCCGGGTCCTCCTCCAGGACGAGCGCGCGCTGACCTTCGGCGAGCTGCGCGCGAGCGCCGAGCGCGTCGCGGCCGGGCTGCACGACCTGGGCGTGCGCCCCGGCACGGTCGTCGCCTGGCAGCTGCCGACCCGACTCGAAACGGCCGTCCTGTCCTTCGCCCTGGCCCGCCTGGGGGCCGTGCAGTCACCCGTCATCCCCTTCTACCGCGACCGCGAGGTCGGCTTCGCGCTGCGCGAGTCGAAGGCGGAGTTCTTCGCGGTGCCGGGCGTGTGGCGGGGCTTCGACCACACCGAGATGGCACGACGGCTGGGCGCGAAGGGCGTCTTCGAGGCGTACGACGATCTGCCCGAAGGGGATCCGGCGGTCCTGCCCGCCCCGCCCGCCGAGGGCACGTCGGTGCGCTGGATCTACTGGACCTCGGGCACCACCTCCGACCCCAAGGGCGTGCTGCACACCGACCGTTCACTGATCGCGGGCGGGTCGTGCCTCGCGCACGCGCTGCGCCTGTCGGCGGACGACGTCGGCTCGATGGCGTTCCCGTACGCCCACATCGCCGGCCCCGACTACACCGTCATGCTCCTGCTGTACGGCTTCCCGGCGGTGATGTTCGAGCACTTCGCACTGCCGGACGCGCTGGAGGGGTACCGGCGGCACGGGGTGACGGTCGCCGGCGGGTCGACGGCGTTCTACTCGATGTTCCTCGCCGAGCAGCGGAAGCAGCCGGGAGTTCCGGTGATTCCCACCCTGCGGCTGCTCGCGGGCGGCGGCGCGCCCAAGCCGCCGGAGGTGTACCACGCCGTCGTGCGCGAGATGGGCGTGCGGCTCACGCACGGGTACGGGATGACCGAGGTGCCGATGATCACCATGGGCGCGCCGGACGACACCGCGGAGAACCTCGCGACGACGGAGGGACGGCCGCCCGAGGGCATGGAGATACGCATCGCGGAGGGCGGGGAGGTGCGGTTGCGCGGGGAGGCCGTGTGCCAGGGGTATCTGGACCCCGCCCAGACCGCCGAGGCCTTCGACGCGGAGGGGTTCCTGCGCACCGGCGACCTGGGGCACGTGACCGACAGCGGGCACCTCGTCCTCACCGGACGGCTGAAGGACGTCATCATCCGCAAGGGTGAGAACGTGTCGGCCAAGGAGATCGAGGACCTGCTCGCCGCCCATCCGGCCGTCGGCGACGTGGCGGTGATCGGCCTGCCGGACGCGGAGCGCGGGGAACTGGTGTGCGCGGTGGTGGAGCGGGCGCCGGGGGCCGGGGAGCCGTCGGTCGACAAGCCGCAGGTCGCGGAGCCGTTGACCCTGGAGGCGGTGACCTCCTATCTGCGCGCGGCCGGACTGTCCGTGCACAAGCTGCCGGAACGGCTGGAGGTGGTGGACGCCCTTCCGCGCAACGAGACGCTCAGGAAGGTGCTGAAGTACAAGCTGCGCGAGCGCTACTCCCGGTGAGCGATACCCGGTGAGCGCTGTCGGTGACTACTACTCGGGGACCGTGAAGTAGCGGGCGAACGCCGGGACGATCTCCGCCTCGCCGACCTTGCCGTCCGCGTCGGCGTCGAGGTCCGCGGCGGCCGACCGGGCGACCTCGTCGGGGGCTCCGAGAGCCCTGAGGACCCGTACGGTGTCCGCGACCGTGGCCCGGCCGTCGCCGTCGCCGTCCGCGATGTCCAGGGCCGCGTGCAGGAAGGGGCGGGCGATCTCGGCGAACCGCTCCGGGTTGTCGCGCAGGCGCTTGACCGCGCCGTTCACGAACTCCTCCCGGGTGATGCGCTGGTCGCCGTCCCGGTCGGCGATGCCGGCCATGCCCTGCCAGAACGCCTCGGCGCCCGCGTACAGGGCCTGCCCCTTGTCGGAGCGGGCAGCGGTGCCGAACTCGGCGAGCAGCGCCTTGGCCGCCGCGCCGAAGTCCGCGCGGTCGATGAAGCCGTTGCCGTCCTGGTCGAAGGTGGCGAACCGGGCGGCGATCCTGCGCTCGTACTCACTGCTGACCATGTCTTCTCGGGCCGCCTTACGTCATCACGTGGGGATGCTTCCGGCAGGAGCGTACGACGCCGGCGACGCCCCGACAGCAGGAAGGTGACGCCTGTACCAAGACCGGGGGAATTTCGGGACGCCGGTGTGGCAGAACGGACGCTCGCGGGCCTGCGCCGAGAGCCGTGCCGCCTACGCCTGGACCGGTGCCACCTACGCCGAGAGCGGCTCCGTCCCATCGTCCACGGCGTCGGCGAGTTCTCCGTAGACGTCGAAGAGGCGACGGACGCCCAGTGCGCCCAGCACCCGGTTGACGTGGGAGCCCTCGGCCGCACCCCGCGCGGGAAGGATCAGGCGCAGCCGTCCCCGGCAGGAGCGGATGAGACGGCGGGCGGCGATGAGGACGCCGACACCGCTGGAGTCGCAGAAGTACACCTCGGAGAGGTCCAGGACGAGACTGTGGCGGCCCTCGGCCACCTCGTCGTGCACCCGCTGACGCAGCACCGGCGACGTCACCAGGTCCAGCTCGCCCGACACGTGGAGCACGGCCCATCCGCCCTGCTCGCCGCCGGTCACTTTGAAGGCCACCACCACGCCCTTCGCTCGCTGTAGCTCGCTGTAAACGGAAGCTGTCCCTTCGCTTCCTTGCAGCGCGGCTGCCCAGCGGCCGTGCCCCGAAACACCGAAGGAAAAACAGAAGCCAAAGGAAAGAGGCTTGTTTCCGTCATATCCAGTCCGGTTCGATCCATATCTGTCGGGTAGGCGCGGCCCATACCAGGCATCGATGGGCAGGGGGCGCACATTGAAACAATGGGGCGTGCGTTGTCGGACGCGCCGACTACATTCGAGGTGACGGTGGACGCAGGCTGGACCCGGGCACGGCCGAAGACACGGTCACGGCCGAAGGCACAGGCACGGGCATGGGCGAGGGGGCCACATGGCGAAGAAGGACGCACCGCCCCGCTGGGACCGCAAGATGCAGCAGCGACTCGCACGCGGTGAGGCGGCCGCCCTCGGCGAGCTCTACGACCGTTTCGCTTCGCTCGTGCACGGTCTCGCCCATCGCGTGCTCGGAGACGAACGCGCGGCCGACGGCATCACCCGCGAGGTCTTCGCCCACGTCTGGGAACACCCCGACGCCTACGACCCGAAGCAGGGCCCGCTGCGCACCTGGGTCGCGGCGCTGGCCCACCGCCTCGCCGTGCAGCGACTGCGCGCCACCGAGACCGCCGCGCTGGCCGAGGCCGGACACGGCTCCGCCGAGGCGACCGAGGAACTGGAGCGCAGGGTGCGGCACGCCTCCGTCGCCGCCCGCGCCGACTACATAGTCCAGGCCATGCCCGCCCCGCTGCGCGCCGCCCTGGAGCTGGCCTACTTCCAGCGCCGCGACTACCGCCAGACCGCGGCCGACCTCGGCGTCACCGAGGACGAGGCCCGCCGCCGGCTCCGCCTCGGCCTCCAGCTCCTCTCCACGGCCCACGACGCCGCATCCCCCGGGACACCCCCCGGATACGGGGGTGCGGCGTGAGCGGCGCGAACGACTTCGAGTCGTACGACGGCGAGGACGAGGAGGACACGAAGGGCAACGAGGACACGAAGGGCAGCGAGGGAACGGCGGAGGGTACGGACGAGGAGAGCGTGGACACGAACGCCAAGGGCGGCACACCCGCGCCCCGCATCCCGCTCCCCCGCGCCTCCGTGGAGGACACCGGCCTGCCGCTGCCCGTACTGGAGGAGCCGATCTCCCCGGCACCGCTCACACTCGAACACCCGGTGCTCAAGTCCCTGCTGGGCGCGTGGGCGCTGGCCGCCTGCTCGGCAGAGGAGACGGCGGCCGTCGAGGAGCACCTCGGCGACTGCGGAGCCTGCGCCGACGAGGCACGGCGACTGCGCGAGGCGGTCGGCCTGCTCCAGCGCCCGGAGAGCCTCGACCTCGACCCCGGCCTGCGCACCCGCGTCCTCGACGGCTGCCTGAACCGACGTCCGCCCCGCATCCCGGTGCCCGCCTGGGCGGCGTCGTACGACGCCGAGACCGCGCGGCTCGACGCCCTGCTCCAGGACTTCGGGGACGCCGAGTGGCACGCGCCCGTGCGGCTGCGCTGGTTCCGCGGCGAGGGCGAGACCTACCGCCGGACGACCGTCGCCGGTGTCATCGCCCACCTGCTGGCCGTGGACGGCCTGGTAGCGGTGGCGCTGGGCCTGGACGACCCGCTGGAGGCCGTCGAAAAGCCGGAAGAGCGGCAGGACCGGCAGGAGGTGCTGGACACCCCCGCCCGGCGCACCGAGGCGTTCTGGGCGGGCTCGCACTTCCCGCCCACCCGTTCCGTGCGCGCCCCTTGGCGCGAACAGGCCCACGCCCTCGTGCGCACGGTGTCCTTCACCGGCCCCGGCACCGGCACCGGCACCGTGCCGGTGTCGTACGGCGACTTCGAGCTGCCCCTGCGGGACGCGATGCTGGACCGCGCCTTCGAGTGCTGGGTGCACGCCGAGGACATCGCGGAAGCCGTCGACTACCCCTACGCGCCGCCCGCCCCGCGCCACCTCCACGGCATGATCGACCTGGCCGCGCGAATGCTCCCGGCAACACTCGCGGCCCGCCGCCGAGCCGGCCTCGCCGCCCCCTCGCACACCCGCCGCCTGGTGACCGCCGGCCGCCCCGGCCGCAGCCTGCGCCTGGAGATCGAGGGCTCCGGCGGCGGCCAGTGGCTGATCCCCCTGGACTCCCCCGGCGCGGTGGGCTCCGCCGACCACGAGGTGGCCCACGTGGCCCTGGACGACGTCGAGTTCTGCCGCCTGGCCGCGGGCCACGTGTCTCCCGCGGAGGCGGCGGCAGGACAGGTGGGCGACCGCGATGCCATCAGGGACGTGCTCTTCGCGGCGGCGGCACTGAGCCGGATGTGAGAGCGACGTAGGGGGCGAAACGCGCGCCATCCGGTGTCGTTGCCGCCCTGCTGGGGACGGTGCGCTTCCGGACGGACCACGCACAACCCCCTCAGCACCACCCTGGTTCACCGGGCACCCGGCACCGCACCTGCTTCCCGATCGACGACCTCCGCACGTTCCACCCCGGCGCCAGCAGATCGACCAGACCGAGCCCCCGCCCGCCCTCCGCCTCCGCACTGTCGAGCGGCGTCGACCGGCGCCTCGGCAGGACACCGGGGTCCGGGTCATGCACGTTCACGGCGATGCCGTACGACGTCACGTACACCTCCACCACGAGCGGCACGTGTTCACCGCACGCCCGCACCGAGTTGCCGACAAGCTCGGAGAGAACGAGCTGCGCCGAGTGGACGACGTCGGCGTCGATGCCGTGATTGAGCAGTTCGGTACTGGTCAACGCCCTCACCGCACCCAGGTGTTGCTGCGATGCACAGATGTGGGCGGCAAAGCCCTGGGGGCGGGGGCGGAGGTAGTAGCCGGGGGTGGGGTTTGGGGTGGGTGTGAGGGTGGGGGTTGATACGAGGTGCATGCCGCCTCCTTGCGGTCATGACATGCCAGGCCGAGCAATCGGACCCAGTGCACGTCGACTTGACCCCAGCGTGACGGCTTCACAGACGAACTCGCAACATTGTCACCCGAAATGCATAACCGGCTCTTTGTTCCCGTAGTTACGACATCGCCAGCAATGCCATGCTGTCGCAATGCCAAACGCGCGCCCTGTTCCGACCGTCCGCCGCCGACGCCTCGGCCAGACTCTGCGCCAGTACCGCAACTCGGCAGGCATGAGCCTCGATGTGGCAGCGCAGACGATGGGCTGGATCGGCCCGAAGCTCTCCCGTATCGAGACGGCCAACGGCTACATCCGCCCCGCCGAAGTGGCCCCGCTCCTCAAGGCGTACGGAGTCGTCGACCCGGGGGTTGTCTCGGCGCTGGAGGCCCTGGCCAAGGACGCGCGCAAGCAGGGCTGGTGGCAGACGTACAGCGGCATCGTGTCCCCCTCCTATGCCGACTACATCTCGCTCGAATCGGACGCCGACAGCATCCGCGAGTTCTCGCCGCTACTCATCCCGGGGTTGCTGCAGACGGCCGCATATGCGCGCGAGAGCATCGCGGCGAACGCCATCACGCGCACGCCGGACGAGGTGGCGGCCCTGGCCGAGGTACGCCAGGCCCGCCAGGCCGTACTCACCCGGTCCGACGGCCCGCTGAAGCTCTGGGCCGTGATCCACGAGGCGACGCTGCACCAGCGGTTCGCCCTACGCCCCACGACCATGCGCGAGCAGCTACGGCGACTTCTCGACGTCTCGGACATGCCCCACGTGACGCTCCAGGTAATGCCGCTGGACGCCACGCCTCACCCCGGAAACGTGGGCGGATTCAGCCTCGTCAGCTTCCCCTCACCAATGCCCCCCGTAGTGCTACTGGAGAATCTCATCGGCTCGTCCTACGTTGAGGGCGTCAGCGATGTTCGAACCTTCGCCGACGCCTTCGAACGCATCGTCGCGGCAGCGCTGCCGACCGATGACTCGTTGGCACTGATCGCCCGCATCGAGGAGAAGCAGCGCAAGTGAGCGACAACGCCAAGTCGGACCTGTACTCCATCGACCTGACCACGGCGATATGGCGCAAGGCGTCAGCCAGTGGAGGGGAAGGCAACTGCGTCGAGGTCGCCCAACTCCCCGACGGCGCAAGGGCCGTCCGCGACTCCAAGAACCCCGACCGCGAACCCCTCCGCTTCACCGCCTCGGAGTGGGCCGCCTTCCGGGAAGGTGTCATCGCCGGGGAGTTGTGACCCTGCGCCGGGCGGTTCAAGTCGAGGCCATCATCCAGGCCTACGGCCAACAGGTCGCCGGCCCACTGGACCGACGGCCACGCGTGCGAGCCCGCCGTCCACGAGGACCGCTCACTCTCGATCAAGCCGAGAACGAGGCGGGGGGCGACGACGGACCTACGCGAACACGACCGTCCGTCGGCCGTTCAGCAGGATCCGGCGCTCCGCGTGCCACTTGACCGCGCGGGCCAGTGCCTGGCACTCCACGTCGCGGCCGATGGCGACCAGCTGGTCCGGGGTGACGCCGTGGCCGACGCGCTCGACCTCCTGTTCGATGATCGGGCCCTCGTCGAGGTCTGCGGTCACATAGTGCGCCGTCGCGCCGATCAGCTTCACGCCCCGCGCGTGCGCCTGGTGGTACGGCTTGGCGCCCTTGAAGCTCGGCAGGAAGGAGTGGTGGATGTTGATGATCCGGCCGCTGAGCTGCTTGCACAGGTCGTCCGACAGCACCTGCATGTAACGGGCGAGGACGACCAGCTCGACGTCCTGCTCGCGGACCAGCTCCAGCAGCTGCGCCTCGGCCTGCGGCTTGTTGTCCTTCGTCACCGGGATGTGGCGGAAGGGAACGTTGTACGAGCCCACGAGCTCGGCGAAGTCGGTGTGGTTGGACACCACGGCCGCGATCTCCACCGGCAGCGCACCGATGCTGGCACGGAAGAGAAGGTCGTTCAGGCAGTGCCCGAACTTGCTGACCATGAGGACGATGCGCATCTTCTCGTCGGCCCGGTTGATCTGCCAGTCCATGTGGAAGGAGTCGCCGATCGCCGCGAAGCTAGCCCGCAGCTTGTCCACGGTCACCGGAGGCTCGGCCGAGAAGTGGACGCGCATGAAGAACAGACCCGTGTCGCGGTCGCCGAACTGCTGACTGTCCTCGATGTTGCAGCCGGTCATGAAGAGGTAGCTCGACACGGCGTGCACGATGCCCTTCCTGTCGGGGCAGGAAAGCGTGAGGACGTACTCGTCGGCGGCGGGGGTCGCCGCGGCTCGGGTGGACTGCTCAGTCATGCAGGACAGGGTCTCATGTTCGTACCGGCCGGACAGAACATCGTCCGCTACGCGGACCTGGTCATGATCCGCAGCACCTCGAGCGTCCGGGGCGGTACGTCCGGGTCGTCGCCGTCGGCCGCGGCCATCCGCACGTGCGCGTCGCGCGCCGCCCGTACGGCGTCCGGCCAGCCCTGGTGGTCGACGTACGCGGAGACCGGGGCGTCCGGCCCGACCTGGTGCATGATCCGCAGCACGCGCAGCACGGCGGTGTCGACGAGGGCCGCCTCCTGCGAGTCGCGGAAGATCGTGCCGACGTACTTCTCGGCGGACCAGTTGTCGAGCCAGGTGTCCTCGACGAGGCGGTACACGGCGTCGGTGACGTCCCCGTATCCCTCGACGCCGGCCAGCCAGACGTTCTGCTGGAACGCCGGATCGGAGAGCATGTGCAGCGCGGAGCGCACATTGCTGCGCCAGCGCCACCACGGCATGTCGTTGAGTGGCATGCCGCCCATGGTGGACGAGCGACGGCCGCGACGGGAAGAGTTCTCCGAACCTTGCACGGTCATCGATCGTACGTTTCCCCGTCACACGAGCCTCACGGGCCCCTGTAATTCACCTGGCCGTCACCCCTCGTTGACCGTGGGTCACTCCCAGGTTAGCGATGTGACGGAATCGTGCGTGACCATGACCGGCAAGCGACGCACTTCCCCGCGAAGTACCTTCCTCCCCAGGTCCTTCCGCTTCACCAGGTCCGTCAGAGCGACCGCCCTCTCGGCGGGCGCCGTGGCCGCCTGCGCGTCACTCGCCGTCGGATGCGGGGTCGTCCCCGGTACCACGGGGGGTTCCGGGGACGAGCCGATCATCGTCATGACGTGGGCGCCCGAGGGGACGTCCGCGACCAACAAGCCGGGCATGCCCGCCTTCGCCCGCGCCTACGCCCGCTGGATCAACGCCAACGGCGGTCTGAACGGCCGCGAGCTCAAGGTGCTGACCTGCAACGACCACAACGACACCGTGTCCGCCGCGAAGTGCGCCCGCCGCGCCGTCAAGGAGGACGCGGTCGCCGTAGTCGGCTCCTACAGCCAGTACTCCGACGCCTTCTTCCCGTACCTGGAGGGCGACGGCATCCCCTACATAGGCGGCTACGGCGTCACGAACGCGGAGTTCACCAGCCCGCTGTCGTACCCCGTCAACGGCGGCCAGTCCTCCCTCCTGGCGGGCCTCGGCAAGGAGCTGGCCGCGACCTGCGGTCCCGTCTCCCTCGTCCGCCCCGACACCATCGCCGGCGACGCGCTGCCCACGATGCTCAACGCCGGGCTGAGGGCGGGCGGACACAGCACGGCCAAGGACCAGCGCGCGCCGGAGGACTCCACCGAGTACTCGAAGCAGTCCGAGACCTCCCTGAAGAACGCGACCGGTGCCAAGAACGGAGACGGGAAGGGGTGCGTGGTGCCCGCCCTCGGCGACCGCACCAGCACCTTCATGGACTCCTTCCGGCGCACCCGCGAGGACTACCCCGCCGTGGACACCGCCACCGTCCTCGGCAGCGTCGACCAGACGGTCGTCGACGCCGCCGGCGGCGGCTCCGGACCGTACGAGGGGGCGTACGTCACCGGCTGGTACCCCGTGGCGAGCGACCCCGCCTGGGCCCCGATGAAGAAGGTCATCAGCGAGGAGGCGTTCTCCGACACCCGGATCGACGCGGGCGACACCGGGGTGCAGACGACCTGGATCGCGTACAACGTGTTCCGGCAGGTCGTGGAGTCGCTGGACGGCGCCCCGGTGACCTCCGACTCCGTGCGGGGCGCCCTGGACGACGGGCTGAAGGTCACCACCGGCGGGCTCACGCCGACGCTCCGCTGGCAGTTCACCGACCGGCTCGCGTCCATCGGCTTCCCCCGCCTGGTCAACGCCGACGTCACCCTCCAGTCCGTGCAGAAGGGCCGGCTGGTGGCCGCCAAGAAGGGCTTCGTCGACGTGACGAAGACCCTGGAGAAGGCGGACGTGGACTGACGCGCCGCCCTTACCCGCGTCCGCGGCCCTACAGCTGGACTGACGCGCCGCCCCTGACCCGCTTCCGCGGCCCTACAGCTGGGTGGGCTGGCGCTGCGTCAGGCCGTACGTCTTCGCGATCTCGTTCCACAACGTCGCGGCCTGCGACTTCTGGGCGCTGGCGGTGCCGCTCGCGCGGTTGCCGGCCTGCGTCTCGGAGGTGGTGCGGGCCGAGCCCTTCTTGCAGCTCTTCTTCTTGCTGCCGGCGACCTGGTCCGCCCAGGCCGCGTAGTGGTTGTCGGCGGACGCGGACGCCTGCCACGCCTTGGTGAGGGCGGTGGTCAGCGCGCCGTGGTTCGGGAGCTGGTCGACCTTCAGCGCGGCCAGCCTGGTGACCAGGTCGGTGCGCTGCTTCGCCGCGTCCCGCAGATCCGTGGCGGCCTGGGAGAGGTTGTCGCAGGCCTTCACGTCGGCGACCGCGCCGATCACGCTGGCCCGGCTGCTGCCGCTGTCCGCCAGCAGCTTGTCCAGCTCGACAGCCTGCTGCTCGGCCGCGCCGGTGGACGCGGACCCGCCGGTCGCGGGGGCCGACGCGGCGACGGTCTTGTTGTCGTCCCCCTGGTCGCCGCCCCCGCCGGAGAGCAGCGCACCCGCGCCGACGCCGACGACCGCGAGGGCCACGCCGATCGCCGCGAACAACGGCACCCGCGAGCCGCTCCGGCCTCCCCGGCCGCTGTCGTCGTCACGCGCCCCACGCCGCCCACCCGCCGCCGGGTCACCGGGCGGGATGTAGGCGGGCTGCGCGGAACGGGCGGCGGGCCCGGCACCGGCGCCGTAGCCCTGCGGGCCGCCGTGACCGCCGTGACCGCCGTATCCGGGGGCCTCCGGCTCGGAGAAGCGCGGGAGCTGCCGCGTGGACGCTGCCGGGCTCTCGCTGCCCGGCCCGCTGCGGAAGAGGCTCTCGAACTCGGCGGGCGGCTGCCGGTCCTGGTCCCCGCCGACCTGCGCGGGGACGGGCGGGATGTACTGCGTGGCCTCGGCGTCGGAGTGCGCGCCCGGCCGGCCGCCGTGGGCGGGCATCGGGCCCGGGGCCGGGGCGTTCTGCGAGGTGCGGCCCAGGAAGTGGGTCGACTCGGCCGGGGCCTCGGGCGGCAGCGCGCCCGGAGTGACCGGCGGTATGTACTGCGTCGCGCCCTCGTCGACGGGTGCGGCGGCGGGGACGGGCGGCAGGTACTGGGTGGCGCCCTCGTCGGCCGGTGCGGCGGCGGGGACGGGCGGCAGGTACTGGGTGGCGCCCTCGTCGGCCATGGAGGCCTGGGACGGAGCCGGCGGTATCGGCGGTATGTACTGCGTCGCGCCCTCGTCGAAGGAGGCGGAGGAAGCGAGGGCGCCAGGGGGTGCGGCGGGCGGCAGCGGTGCGCCAGGGGTGCCCTGGCCGTACGTCGGGTTGGCCGGGGCCGGTGCGCCCTCCGGCGGGAGCGGACCCGCGCCCGCCGGCGTGCCGCCGTTCCAGGGGGCCGGCTGCGGGGCGTTCCACTGGTCCTGCTGGTGCTGCTGGTGCTGCTGCTCGTGCGCCTGGTCCGTCTGGTCCGCGGGGAGCGGCCAGCCCTGGGACGACTGCTGCGGGGCGGGCGTCTGCTGGTCCGGCCCCCAGGGCTGTCCCCAGGTCTGCCCACCGGCCGGCGTCTGCTGCCCGTACTCCGGTTGCCCGTACTGCTGCTGTCCGTACTCCGACTGCCCGTACTGCTGCCGGCCGCCGTACTGCGGTTGGCCATGCTGCCGCTGCGCGCCGTACTGGCCGGAATAGTCGTCGGACGGCGGTCCGGACGGCGGTTCCGGACGGGCTGCCCGCCGCGGGGCGCTCGTCGTCATTCCCGGCAGCAGGGGTTCCCCACCGTCGGAGGGCAGCACGATGCCTTCGCGCGCGGGCTGCGCCGAGGGCTCCTCGCCCTGTCCACTCTGCGTCACCGGGACTCCTACGAATGGGGGACCTTCGGAATCATCGGTTCACGCTACCGGGTCCCCGGAACCCCGTGCCACGCAGCTCAGAACGTGATCTCCCTCCCAGCAGGCCGTCAGTGACGCCGACAACACATCCGGAGCGCCGTGCGCTGTGTCTGTCGCTTCCCGTGCGCAACCTCGCTGTTTCCCGCACGTTCACGCAACGGCGCCCCGTCCGTTCACGCCGCGGTCTGCAACTCCAGCCGCGCCCCGAACTCCCTCACCACCGACTCCTCCCGGAACGGTTCCAGCCGCTGCTGGAGATCCTCCAGGTATTCCGCGCCCCGGTTGGAGCGGAGCGTCTCCAGCAACTCGACCGCTTGCAGGCCGGTGTTGCAGGCCTGTTCGATCTCGCGCTGCTGCACCTGCGCGGTGGCCAGCAGGACGTATCCGATCGCGCGCCGGCGCGCACGACTCTGCGGATGCCCGGCCAGGGCCTGCTCCGCGCAGCGCCCCGCCGCCTCGGCCTGGCCCAGGTCGCGGTGACAGTGCGCCAACTCGTCGGCCAGATAGGCCTCGTCGAAGTGCGCGATCCACGCCGGGTCGTCCCCGGAGGACGGATCGGCCGCCTCCAGCGCCGACACCGCCCGCCCGGACGCCGCCTGCGCCCCGTGCACGTCACCCATCAGCGCGTGCCCGCGCGCCTCCGCCGCGAGGAACATCGCCTCCGCACGTGGTGTCACTCGTCCGCGCGCCCCTTCCTGTGCCGCGCGCGCCAACTGCGCGATCTCGCGCGGGTTTCCGAGCTGGGCCGCGAGATGGCTCATGGAGGCGGCCAGGACGTATCCGCCGTACCCTCTGTCGCCCGCAGCCTGGGCGAGCCGCAGGGCCTGGATGTAGTAGCGCTGGGCGAGGCCCGGTTGGCCGGTGTCGACGGCCATGTACCCGGCGAGCTCCGTCAACCGGGCGACGGCGGCGAAGAGTTCGCGGCCCACCGCCTCCCGGTAGGAGCCGGCCAGCAGCCCCGAGACCACGCTGTTGAGGTAGTGCACGACGACCGGGCGCACATGCCCGCTGCCGTACTGGTGGTCGAGGTCGACCAGCGCCTGCGTCATCGCCTTGACGGCCGCGACGTCGGACAGGCCCACCCGGGGTCCCGCCGAGCGCGCCACCTGCGCGTCGGGCGAGGAGATCAGCCAGTCGCGGCTCGGCTCGACCAGCGCCGAGGCGGCCACGGACGAACCGGAGAGGAAGTCCCGCCGGCCCACGTCACTGCGCCACAGCTCACAGACCTGCTCGATGGCCCCCAGCACCGTCGGCGAGAACTGCAGACCCACGCCCGAGGCGAGGTTCTTGCCGTTGGCCATGCCGATCTCGTCGATCGTGACCGCACGGCCGAGCTTGCGGCCCAGCGCCTCCGCGATGATCGCCGGGGCGCGTCCGCGCGGCTGCTGTCCGCGCAGCCAGCGGGCCACGGACGTCTTGTCGTAGCGCAGGTCGAGACCGTGCTCCGCACCGCACATGTTGACGCGGCGGGCGAGCCCGGCGTTCGAGCACCCCGCCTCCTGGATGAGCGCCTGCAACCGTTCGTTCGGCTGCCGCGCGACTAGAGGCCTTGCGGCCATTGGCACTACCCCCTGTGGAGTTCCGTACCGAAAAGTTCCGGCCGAGAAGATCAATGCCCCACGGACATAAGGAAAATGCGAGGCATGCGAGGATTGCCGAGTATTTCCGGGTTACCGACGGAAGCCCGCCCCCTACCGTGACTACCCGCTCCCGCGCCCGTTCCTCCCGCGCGCCCCCGCACATGCACCCATGCGCCCCGGACGCGGAATCGATGCTCCTCCCCCGCGCAAACGGGCGGGCGTAACCCCTGGTGACCGCTAGAGTTGTGCTCATCGTGGAAGAGACCATCGCGGGCGCCGAAGCCACTCAAATCCCGAAGCAGCGCGGGGAATCGCTGCTCGAGACCGCTGTTCGCTACGCCGAGGAACGTCATTGGGACGTGTTCCCCGGCACCTGGCTGGAACCCGTCGACGGGGTGCAGCGCTGCTCCTGCGGCGAAGCGGCGTGCGAAGCGCCGGGTGCGCACCCTGCGCGCCCCGACTGGGCGACGCAGGCCACCGGCAGCGCGACGGTCGCGCGCAGGATGTGGCAGAAGCAGCCGACCGCCTCGATCCTGCTGCCTACGGGGCGTACATTCGACGCGATCTGCGTTCCGGAGACGGCCGGGTTCCTCGCGTTGGCGCGGATGGAGCGGATGGAGTTGACGCTCGGCCCCGTCACGTTGACGCCGGATCGGCGGATGCAGTTCTTCGTGCTGCCGGGGGCGTCGGTGAAGGTGCCGGAGCTGGTGCGCAAGCTCGGCTGGTCGCTGGGGGCGCTGGATCTGGTGACATTGGGCGAGGGGACGTTCGTCGCCGCGCCGCCCACGCGGTTCGGTTCTCGGGGGGCCGTGCAGTGGGCCTGTAGGCCCACCGCCGCGAATCGGTGGTTGCCGGACGCCGAGGAGTTGATCTCGCCGCTGGCCTATGCGTGCGGCAGGGACCGTTAACGGCGCGCCACCGTAGGGTTCAGGCATGACGTCCGTACGCGTGCGTGGGCTCTGGAAGCGGTTCGGTCAGCAGGTTGCTGTTGCCGGGATCGATCTCGATCTGCCCGCCGGGAAGTTCATCGGGCTGGTCGGGCCCAACGGGGCGGGGAAGACGACCACTCTGTCGATGGTGACCGGGCTGCTGCGGCCCGACCAGGGGTCCGTCGAGGTCGTCGGACACGACGTGTGGCGGGATCCCGTGGCGGTGAAGGCGCGGATCGGGGTGCTCCCGGAAGGGCTGCGGCTGTTCGAGCGGCTGTCGGGGCGTGAACTGCTCGGGTACAGCGGGCGGTTGCGGGGGCTGCCCGGTGCAGAGGTCGACAAGCGGGCCACGCAGCTGTTGGACGTCCTCGACCTGGCCGGCGCTCAGCACAAGCTCGTCGTCGACTACTCGACCGGCATGCGGAAGAAGATCGGGCTCGCGGCCGCGCTGCTCCACAACCCCGAAGTGCTCTTCCTCGACGAGCCGTTCGAAGGCGTCGATCCGGTGTCCGCGCAGATCATCCGAGGGGTGCTGGAGCGGTACACGGCGTCCGGGGCGACGGTCGTCTTCTCCTCCCATGTCATGGAGCTCGTCGAGTCGCTGTGCGACTGGGTGGCGGTGATGGCGGCGGGACGGATCCGGGCGCACGGAACGCTGGCGGAGGTGCGGGGGTCGGCTCCCTCCTTGCAGCAGGCGTTCCTCGAACTGGTCGGGGCGCAGGGCCGGGACACGGGCTCCGACCTCGACTGGCTGGGCGGCGGGGCCGCCCGATGAGCGGCGTGACCTCCACCCTCGTCCGGCTGAAGCTGTCGCTGCTGCGCAACGGGCTGCGGCAGTCGGGCGGTCGGCGGGCCGCGTACGTCGCCTCCGCCGTCGTCACCCTGCTGTTCGCCGCGTTGCAGTTGCTCGGGCTGATCGCGTTGCGCGGACACGACCACGCCGATTCGCTGGTGGTGCTCCTGGCGGCGGTGCTGGGGCTGGGGTGGGCGGTGATGCCCCTGTTCTTCCCCAGCGGCGACGAGACCCTGGACCCGACCCGGCTGGTGATGCTGCCGCTGCGCCCCCGGCCGCTGGTGCGGGCGCTGCTGGCGGCCTCGCTGGTGGGCATCGGGCCGCTGTTCACGCTGCTGATGCTGGTGGGATCGGTGGTGTCCGTGGCGCACGGGGCGGCGGCCTGGGCGGTGGCCGTCCTCGCCGTCGCGCTCGGGCTGCTGGTGTGCGTGGCGCTCGCGCGGGCGGTGGCCGCCGCCAACATCCGGCTGCTGAGCAGCCGCAAGGGGCGCGATCTGGCGGTGCTGAGCGGGCTGGTGATCGCGGTCGGGGCGCAGGTCGTCAACTTCGGGGCGCAGCGGCTCGGGACGTCCGGGCTGGGGCAGCTCGATCCGGTGGCGGACGTGCTGCGGTGGCTGCCGCCGGCCTCGGCGGTCGGCGCGGTGGACTCGGTGAGCGAGGGGGCGTACGGGGTCGCCGTCGCGCAGATCGTCGTCAGCGCCGGGGCGTTGGTGCTGCTGGTGGGGGCGTGGGCGCGGACTCTGACGCGGCTGATGACCTCGCCCGACGGCTCCACCCTCCAGGCCGCCGAGCCGGCCGCGCGGGAACGGCGGAGCTCGGCGGGGCTCGGGCGGCTGCTGCCGGGCGGGCGCACCGGCACCGTGATGGAACGCAGCCTGCGCTACATCTGGCGCGACCCGAAGACGAAGGCGGCCTGGGTGACCTCGCTGGCCATCGGGCTGATCGTGCCCGTCTTCAACGCGCTCCAGGGCACCGGCTCGATCTACTTCGCCTGCTTCGCCGCCGGGATGCTCGGCATCCAGATGTACAACCAGTTCGGGCAGGACACCTCCGCTTTCTGGATGGTCGCGCTGACCATCTCCTCGCCCCGGGACGCGTACGAGGAGCTGCGTGCGCGGGCCCTGGCCCTGCTGGTGATCACCCTGCCGTACGCGACGCTGGTGACCGTGCTGACGGCGGCGCTGCTCGGCGACTGGACGAAGCTGCCCGAGGCCCTGGGGCTGTCCCTCGCGCTGCTCGGCGCGATGCTGGCGACCGGCGCCTGGACCTCGGCGCGCTTTCCCTACTCGATCCCGCAGGAGGGCTACAAGAACGTCGCCCCCGGCCAGGCCGGACTCGCCTGGATCGCGGTCTTCGGCGGAATGGTCGCGGCGGCCCTGCTGTGCGCGCCCGTCATCGCGCTGACGATCTGGCTGAACGTCAGCGCGGGCGGGGACGCCTGGACCTGGCTGCTGCTGCCGGGAGGCGCTGTGTACGGCGCGGGCATCACCCTGCTGGGACTACGGCTGGCGGCACCGCGGACGGCAGAGCGCCTGCCGGAGATCCTGACGGCGGTGAGCAAGGGCTGAGAGAAGAGCTGACCGTGGCGGGGCCGGCCCCTCAGGGAGGAGCCGGGTTCTCAGGGAGGAGCCGGGTTCTCAGGGAGTTCCGGGGGTGAGTACGGCGTCGAGGAACGGCTCGATGGCCGAACGCCAGGCCACCGGCTGGTCGTAGTGCACCAGGTGCCCCGCGTCGGAGACCTCCGCGTACTCACCGCGAGGCAGCACCCGGACCATCTCCTGGGCCTCGGCCCGCCCGAGCTCACCGTCGAGCCCCCGCACGACCAGAGCCGGGCACTGCACCTGCGTGAGTTCCTCCCAGTGCGCGTCGTAGACCCACGTCTCGCGGGACTTCAGCATCTGCTCGGGCTCGAAGACGGGCCGCCAGCCGTCGGGCGACTCGTGCATGACCTCGGCGTAGAACTCGCCGCGGGAGGGGTTCGGGCGCTCCACCCAGGGGTCGTCCTCGCCGAACCACTTGCGGACGTCGGCGAGGGTGGCGAAGGGGAGGGGCCAGGACTTGAACCAGTCGCCCCACTCGCGCTGGGAGGCCGCGCCGAGCGCGGAGGCCCGCATGTCGCAGACGATCAGGCCACGCACCAGGTCGGGACGCTTGGCGGCGAGCTGCCACGCCGTCAGCGCGCCCATGGCGTGGCCGATGAGGACGGCCGGGGCGAGGCCGAGCTGTTCCAGGGCGGCTTCCGCGTCCTCGACGTAGGCCTCGCGGGTGAAGGCGGCCTCCGGCGGCTTCTCGCTCTGGCCGTGGCCGCGCTGGTCGAGGGCGACCGCGCGGTGCCGCTCGGAGAGCCAGCGGGCGGTGGACGCCCAGTGCGAGGCCCGGCCCATCAGACCGTGCAGTAACAGGACGCCCGGCCCGCTTCCGTCACCGTCCTCGGCGTTGTCCTGGGCAGCCCTGGGGACCCGCTGTCCCGTGGACTGTGACGGAATCGTGGATTCCGCCACCTCGTTCGCCGGGTCCCCCTTGGGCGGGTCGCCGAACTCCCAGGCCACCAGGCGTACGCCGCCCGCCCCGGTCACGTCGATGCGTCGCGCCATAGGTCCTGGCACCCCCCTAGCCGTCGTACCGCTGCGCTGCCGATGCCTTCGTACCGCCTTCAGTCACCCGCAGGCTATCGAATACCCTTTCGAGAAATGCACTCTCCGCACACAACACCCCTCGTTCGAGTGACCTCGTTCAAGGAATGATCGCCGCTGCCGAGGGGAGACCTTCAGCGGGAGGCGGACCGCTCGGGGAAACCGGTCCGAGGGGAACGACCCTGAGAGCTCGGGGCTCCGGGTCGGAACAGGGGAGGACGGGCCCCGGTGCCGCACGGCACCGGGGCCTTCCGCTGCTCCGCGGCACACCATCCCGCCCCCTCAGGTCATATGCCTCACGCGACAGCCTGGCATGTGAAGGCCCGGAGCGCTGCGATTCGACACAGGGAATCTGCGATTCGACGAGATCGGCAGGACGCCACAACTGACCCCTGCGCCCCGGGAGTTGAACAATGCTCAGCGTTTCACCAACGACGAGCGGCCGCCCGGACGACGGTCCGGAAGTCGCCGGGCCGAGGATTCAGCAGTCGCCGGGCCGGACTCAGCGCTTCGCGACGAACACGTGGGACGCGACGTCCGACTCCAGCTCGGCCGCCTCGCCGCCGCTGCCGACCAGCACACCGCCCGCCGACTCCGTCACGCTCACCACCGAACCGGGCTGCACTCCCGCGCGGCGCAGCGTGTACATCAGCTGCGCGTCCGTCTGGATCGGCTCGCCGATACGGCGCACGACGACCGTCTTGCCCTCCAGCCCCGGGTCGAGGTCGGCCAGCGAGACCATGCCCTCGTCCAGGAACGGGTCGGCGCCGTCCTTCTCGCCCAGCTCCTCCAGGCCCGGGATCGGGTTGCCGTACGGCGACTCGGTCGGGTGCCGCAGCAGCTCCAGCACGCGCCGCTCGACCGCCTCGCTCATCACGTGCTCCCAGCGACACGCCTCCGCGTGCACCTGCTCCCACTCCAGGCCGATCACGTCCACGAGGAGACACTCGGCCAGACGGTGCTTGCGCATCACGCGCGTGGCCAGCCGACGACCCTCGTCGGTGAGCTCCAGGTGCCGGTCGCTGGCCACGGAGACCAGGCCGTCGCGCTCCATGCGCGCCACCGTCTGGCTGACCGTCGGACCGCTCTGGTCGAGCCGTTCGGCGATCCGGGCGCGCATGGGGACCACACCTTCCTCCTCCAGCTCGAGGATGGTGCGGAGATACATCTCCGTGGTGTCGATCAGTCCGGACATTCGTAGCCCCTCGATTAGCTCTGCCGAATTGCTGGACGGCTCTCCGGCGCGTGCGCTGGCCCTGAAGTCAATTCTGCCGGATACCACTGGCAAGCGTGCCGCGCCGCTGAAACGAGGCGGTTGCATCAGGGGGCGAGGCGAAGGAACCGGGGCGGCCGGTTCCTCTGCTTCCCCACCCTTCCCGGCCGTATTGACAGCACACTGGTCCAGACCGCACGGTGATCCGCGACACGGACACCCGACACGGCAAGGGGGCCCCTCGGATGAGCGACCGCAAGCTCGCCGCCCAGTTCTTCGACGCCGCGATCACGCTGCTCCAGCGGGCCCGCGACGAGGAGGCCGAGGCCGTCGAGGCCGCCGGAACGCTCCTCGCCGACACCGTGGCCGACGGCGGCCGCCTCTTCGCCTTCGGCGCCGGCCACTCCTCCCTCGCCGCCCAGGACGTCGTCTACCGCGCGGGCGGCCTCGCCCTGATGAACCTGCTCGCGGTGCCGGGAGTCGTCGGCGTCGACGTCGTGCCCGCCACCCTCGGCTCCGCCCTGGAGCGCGTCGACGGCCTCGCGAGCGCCGTCCTGGACACCTCGCCCCTGCGCGCGGGCGACGTCCTCGTCATCGTCTCGCTCTCCGGCCGCAACGCCCTGCCCGTGGAGATGGCCCTGAACGCCCGCGCCCTGGGCGTGAAGGTCATCGGCGTGACCTCGATGGCGTACGCCTCGCAGACGACGTCCCGGCACACCTCCGGAACGTTCCTCAAGGACCACTGCGACATCGTCCTCGACTCGAAGATCGCGGTCGGCGACGCCGAGCTCACCCTCGACACCGTCCCCGCCCCCTTCGCCCCCGCCTCCACGGTCGTCACCACCGCCCTCCTCCAGGCCGTCATGGCCACCGCGGCCGGCGCCCTCGCCGAGCGCGGCATCGAGCCCCCGCTACTGCGCTCCGGCAACGTCGACGGCGGCCACGAATGGAACCGGCGGATCATGGAGGAGTACGGGGACCGGATCTTCTACCACCGCTGAGCACACGCCTCCCGCACGCGTACCGCCGGCGCACGCGCGCGTGTCAGCCGCCGTCGCCCCGACCCGCCGCGTCGGCCGCGGCGCTCAGGTCGGCCAGGTCCAGAGCCGTCGCTATCCGGATCTTCTACCACCGCTGAGCACACGCCTCCCGCACGCGTACCGCCGGCGCACGCGCGCGTGTCAGCCGCCGTCGCCCCGACCCGCCGCGTCGGCCGCGGCGCTCAGGTCGGCCAGGTCCAGAGCCGTCGCTATGCGGACGGCGACGTCCTCGGCGTAGTTCGCGTCGGAGCGTTCGAAGGCGGTACGGCCGGCGCCCCGCAGGAACGTCACCACGCCCAGGGTGCGGCCGCGGCTGCGCAGCACCGCGCACAGGGCGTACACCGTGTCCTCGGGCCACTGACGCGCCCGCGCCCACTCCCGTGCCTCGTCGGCCGGGACGGACCCGACGCCGGCCCGCACGGAACCGGCCCGCGCGACGCACTGCAGCGCCGGATGCCCGTCGCCGTAAAGGACGGGCAGGCCCGTGTGCCCGGTGAGCGCGCTCGGGCCCGGCCCGCCCGACGGAGTGGCCACGAACCGCATCAGCCGCGGCGGCCCGGCCCCCTCCACATCGGCCGACGCGCCGCCCATCACCCGGTCGACCAGAGCATGGTCGGCGAACCCGGCGAGCGCGAAGTCGAGGTGGACGGTGGCGGCCTCGGCCGGGTCCTCGCACTCGGCCGCCGCGCGGGCGGCCCGGTGCAGCTGGTTGGCCCGGAAGCGCAGCAGGGAGGCCTCCTGCTCGCCCTGCTTGGCCTCCGTGACGTCCTGGAAGAGCCAGCCGACCCCGAGCGGCACCGGCTCCTCCGCGAGCGGCGAGGCCAGCCGCAGGAACCCACTGCGCCAGCAACGCCGCTTCTCGCCCTCCGGGGTGCGCACCCCCACCCACAACTCGGCGGGCGCGGGCGGGGCGCCCTCGGCGAGGACGTGCGTCAGCGCGTTCTCCAGCTCCTCGACACCCCGGGTGAGCAGCTCGCCCAGCGGGCGGCCCAGGACGGCCGTACGGCCGGTGCCGAGCGCGCGGGCGGCGTGCGCGTTGACGACGGCGGGGCGCAGGTCTGCGTCGACCAGGACCACACCCCAGGAGGCGTCGTCGAAGAGGGCCTCACTGAGCGCGATGGAACGCTCCAGGTCGATCTGCGCGTGCACCTCGCTGAAGGCGCAGTACAGCCCGGCGGGCTTGCCGTCCGGCCCGCGCACGGCGGCGGACTGCGTCCGCACGAGGACCCGCCCCCCGTCCTTCGTCAGCAACGCGAACTCGTGCACCTGACGGCCCGGCGCGTGCATGGCGGCCGTCAGCCGTCCCTCGATGTCCTCGGCGTCGGCCTCGCGCACGGCCCAGCCGGCGAAGCCGTGCCGCCCGACGGCCTCCGCCGCGCTCCAGCCGAGGATGCGCTCGGCCTCGCGGTTCCAGTGGGTGACCACTCCGTCGCCGTCGAAGGCGCACAGGGCCGCGTCCATGCCGTCGAGCAACGCGGCGAGCAGGTCGGCGCCGTCCGGGCCGACCGGGCCGGCCCCCGTCCGCGCGTCCTCCGGGGTCTCCAGGCCGTCCTCGCCCGACCGCTCGGGCTGCTCGGGCTCGTCCGGCCCCAGCTCGTCGGTGGTCCCACTACGCCGGGAAGCACTCACCTGGACCCCCTGCAGGTTCGCTCACTTGCCCTCATTCAACTCGAACGTGACGCAGCCCACATATGATTCCCGCAAGATTGCAGAGGAATCGTTGTATCGCCGCACCGGCCACAGCAGGGCATGAGCCGCAGGTCGACCCATTCCGCCGTCTCGCCGTCGAGGACATACCGCTCCACCTCTACGAACCCACGCGCCCCCGCGAACCGCAAACCGTCCTCGTCGGCGGTCGGCACACACGTCTCGACCGCCCGGGCACCCAGCACGCGCGCGTGGGCGAGACCACCGTCATAGAGGGCGGTGCCGTAACCGCGCCCCCGGTACTCGGGCAGCACGCGCGCGATGACAGTCGCCACCGCCTCCTCCCCCTCGGGCGGCCGCACGGTCGAGCACCCGACGAGGACGTCACCGACGTAGGCGTTCTCCAGCCGATACCGCCCGGCACGCTCGCGCACCTCGTCGAGCGACATCGCGGCCGGCGGCACGACCACGTTGTGGACGTGCCGCCACTGCTCCAGCGCGGTCTCATCCGCGACGGGCTGCATAACGAAGCCGAAGATCAGTCACGTAAGCAGCGAACCGCGTGCCCACGCGCGCGTCAACGCGTTTGCGCGCCGCTGCCCGAGCCCCGCCGCGCGTACACCTCGATCTCGATCCGCATCCGGGGATCGGAAAGCCCGCACACCATCATCGTCGCCGCCGGCCGCACCTCCCCGAAGCAACGGCGCAGCACCGGCCAGCAGGGCTCGAAGTCGTCCCGCTCGGGCAGCAGATACCGCACGCGTACGACGTCCGCGAACCCGCAGCCCGCCTCCGCGAGAGCCGCCCCGATGTTCCGCAGACACTGCTCGGCCTGCTCGACGACGTCGTCGGAGATGGTCATCGTCGCGTAGTCGAACCCGGTCGTCCCGGACACGTGCATCCAGTCACCGTCGACCACGGCACGGGCATAGCCGATCCGTTCTTCGAACGTGGAGCCACTGAGGATGGCGCGTCGCTCTGTCATGCCCGGAACGGTAGGGGGAGCTGGGAAGATACGTCCAATAGCCAAATAACACCCTTCTGATATCTCTGGAGATATGAAGCCCTCGGAGCTCGGGACGCTGCCACCCCTTCCCCAACTGCACGCCTTCGTGGTGCTCACCGAAGAACTGCACTTCGGCCGGGCCGCAACACGGCTCGGCATCGCCCAGCCGCCGCTGAGCCAGCAGATCCGCCGGCTGGAGGACAGAGTGGGACACGCCCTGTTCAAGCGCTCCCCGGCCGGCGTCACCCTCACCCCCGCCGGGCGGGAGCTCCTGCCCGCCGCCCGGCGCGCCCTCACCGGCCTCGCGGACGGCCTGGCAGCCGCCAGGGCCGCCGGAGACGGCCGCACGGGCCGACTGCGCGTCGGCTTCGCAGCCTCGCTCGCCCTGACGGTCCTGCCGGACCTCCTACGCACCCACCGCGACCGCTTCCCCGGCGTCCACCTGGACCTCCGCGAGCTGACGACGGCCCCACAACTGACCGCCCTGCACGAAGGCGGAATCGACGTGGGCCTCCTGCGCGACCCGCCACCCCAGGACCCCCACCTGTCCTTCCGCACGATCCTGACGGAACCCTTCGTGGCGGTCCTCCCGACCAACCACCCCCTGGCCGCGATGACGACGGTCACCCTGGCCGCCCTCTCCGACGCCCCCTTCGTCCTCCTCCCCCGCGAGGCCGGCCCCGGCCTCCACGACCGCATCACGGCCCTCTGCGCCACGGCCGGCTTCACCCCGCACGTCATTCAGGAAGCCGCCGAATGGCTCACGGTCTGCGCCCTCGTGGAAGCAGGCCTGGGTGTCTCCCTGGCCCCTGCGGGCATCCACCGCATCCGCCTGAAGGGCATCACCTTCCGCCCCGTACACCCATCCACCACCCACACGACCGTGGCGGCCGCCTGGCGCACGGACGACGGGAATCCGCTGGTGAGCGGGCTACTGGCGACACTCACGCGCTCCGATGTCGGACCCTCGTGACACAGTCCTCGCCATGAACACGGACGAGTTCTGGGACGCCATCGAGACGGCACGCGCGCGCACCACGAACAACCTGCCCTTCAACGAAGCGCTGACCAACGTGCTCGCCCACCACTCAGTGGCGGACATCCTCGCGTACCGCGTCCGCTTCGACGTTCTGCACGACGCCCTGTACCGCTGGGACATCTGGGCCGCCGCTTACCTGATCGGCGGCGGCTGCTCCGACGACTCCTTCATCGACTTCCGCGCGGGAGTGATCGCGCAGGGGCGCGCCTGGTACGACCGCGTCACCGCCGACCCCGACAGCTTGGCCGACCACCCCGAGGTCGTGACAGCCGCCGCGGACTCCGCCGACGACGCCCTCTTCGACGAGGACGTCACCTACGCACCGGGCGACGCGTACGAACGCCTCACCGGCGACGAGGACGGCTTCTACGACGCCTTGCGGGAGCACGAGGCCGCCCGCCCCGGCACTGTCAAGCCCGACATGGGCGAGGACTTCGACTTCGACGACGAGCAGGAGATGCGCGGACGGCTGCCACGGCTGGCTGCGCTGTTTCTGGGTGAGGGTGATTGGTGACGCGAGATCGCTGGCACGAAGATCGGGCGGGGGCCTGGACCGGCCGCATCTCCGTTCGCGCCAGGGAACAGCACAGCGCCACCACGCCGATGGGGCGGTTCAACGTCTGCCACTGGAATCTCTCGCTCGTGCAGCGGGGTGACGGATACGGCTGCAGCGTCCGGCCAGAGGCGTCGCCGTCAACATCTCGGAAAAACACTTGAGCGACCGGAGATGGGTTCTTAGGGTGTGGCGTACCGATGAAGGGAGGTGGTTCGGAGCATGTATGCATACCGGACGTCGGAGGTGGCTGCGGGCTAGTGGCCCGTCGCCCACTCAGTGCGGTGCCGGACCAGCGTGTACGAGATGCACGCAGCCGGCCAATCCAACGCAGTCACCCGACCCGCGAGTCGCCGGTACGTCCGGCCGGCTCCTCCTCCGGGAGGACCACGACTCGCGGGTCGTCTGCGTTTTCGGGGCCGGGGCCGGGGCCGGGGGCCGGGTTCGCGTTCGTTTTCGGAAGGCTTGCGGTGGGTGAGCCGCGCCACTTACGGATCTTTCGGCAAGCAGTACTCTTGGCGCATGCTTTCGCTCGTTCGACGCCGCCATGTGGACTTCGTCCGCGTCACGAGCATGGGCTGTCGACGCTCCATCTGAGCCTTCCGGCCCCCTCGCGGTTCACCGCCGCCTGCCTTTGCGCACTTCCCTTTCTCTGGCCATCTGGCACGCGTGCGCCGGCCCACCCGACGCCGGCCGCGGGCCCCCGTACACCCACGGACGCACCATGACGAACGTGACACCTCTCTCGACGAACCCGTCGTACCGGCAGCTGCCGATCATCGATCTCTCCGCCGCCGACCGTGGGCCCCAGGCGCGGGCGCTGCTGCACGCGCAGTTGCACAGTGCCGCGCATGACGTGGGGTTCTTCCAGCTCGTCGGGCATGGGGTGAGCCCTCAGGAGACGGATGAGCTGCTTTCCGCCATGCGGCGGTTCTTCGCGTTGCCCGAGGAGCAGCGGCTCGCGATCGACAACGTGAACTCGCCGCACTTCCGGGGGTACACGCGGACCGGGGACGAGCGGACCGGCGGTCGGCAGGACTGGCGGGACCAGCTCGACATCGGGGCGGAGCGGCCCGCGCGGATACCGGGACCGGGTGAGCCCGCGTACTGGTGGCTTCAGGGGCCCAACCAGTGGCCTGCCGGACTTCCTGAGCTGCGGACGGCCGCGCTCGCCTGGATCGAGCGGCTCAGTGCCGTCGCCGAGAAGCTGCTGCACGAGTTGCTCGCCGCGATCGGGGCGCCCGTCGACTTCTACGACCCGGTCTTCGGGGAGTGGGCGCATCCGCATCTGAAGCTCGTGCGGTATCCGGGGAGTGCGGGGGACGGGGGCGGTCAGGGGGTGGGGGCTCACAAGGACTACGGGTTCCTGACGCTGCTGCTCCAGGACCAGGTGGGCGGGCTTGAGGTGCAGCGGGAGGACGGGCTGTTCCATGATGTGCCGCCGCTGGACGGGGCCTTCGTGGTCAACCTCGGGGAGCTGCTGGAGGTGGCGACCAACGGGTATCTCCTGGCCACCAACCATCGGGTCGTGTCGCCGCCGAGCGCGGTCGAGCGGTTCTCCGTGCCCTTCTTCTACAACCCGCGCCTGGACGCCCGCGTCGAGCCGGTGCCCTTCCCGCACGCCTCGGCCGCGCCGGGAGTGACCGACGACCCGTCCAACCCGCTCTTCGCCGAGTACGGCTTCAACGAGCTGAAGGGAAAGCTGCGCGCCCACCCGCTGGTGGCCGAGCGGCATCACGCGGAGCTGCTCAGCCCCGCGTGACACCACCTGGCGCCCAGGGCCCGCCCGAGTGCCGTGGCAGGCACCGTTTGCCCGTGAAGGAGCGGCGTCCGGTGCGTGCTCTGGGGTCCCCCCGGCCGAAGGCTGGGGGAGTGCCGGCCGAAGGCCCTCGTACTGGACGTACGTGGGTGTTCGGCCGGTGCGCCGAGTGGAGGCATGCGGGCACCTCCCACGCCCTTGAGGGCAGTGGAGGGTGCCGGGCGTCGCGACGGGGCGAACGTCGCCTGTCACGGCACTAGCTCGCGATGTCGTCGTAGCCCTCGATCTCCTGGGGGTTGCGGGAGCCGGGGCCGATGTAGCGGGCCGACGGGCGGACCAGGCGGCCGGTGCGCTTCTGTTCCAGGATGTGCGCCGACCAGCCGGCCGTGCGGGCGCAGGTGAACATGGACGTGAACATGTGCGCCGGGACTTCGGCGAAGTCCAGGACGATGGCGGCCCAGAACTCGACGTTCGTCGCCAGGACGCGGTCCGGGCGGCGGGCGTGGAGTTCCGCGAGGGCCGCCTTCTCCAGGGCTTCGGCGATCTCGAAGCGGGGTGCGCCCAGTTCGCGGGCCGTGCGGCGCAGCACGCGCGCGCGTGGGTCCTCGGCGCGGTAGACGCGGTGGCCGAAGCCCATGAGGCGCTCGCCCCTGTCGAGGGCCTGCTTGACGTAGGCCTCGGCGTCCCCGGTCCGCTCGATCTCCTCGATCATGCCGAGGACGCGGGACGGGGCACCGCCGTGCAGCGGGCCCGACATGGCTCCCACGGCGCCGGAGAGGGCCGCGGCGACGTCGGCGCCGGTGGAGGCGATGACGCGGGCCGTGAAGGTGGACGCGTTCATGCCGTGTTCGGCCGCCGACGTCCAGTAGGCGTCGACCGCCGCGACGTGCTTGGGGTCCGGTTCGCCGCGCCAGCGGATCATGAACCGTTCGACGACGGACTGGGCCTTGTCGATCTCCCGCTGCGGGACCATCGGCCGACCCTGGCCGCGTGCGGACTGTGCGACGTAGGAGAGGGCCATGACGGCGGCGCGGGCGAGGTCCTCGCGGGCCTGCTCGGCGTCGATGTCGAGGAGGGGTTTGAGGCCCCAGACGGGCGCGAGCATGGCGAGCGCGGACTGGACGTCGACGCGGATGTCGCCGGAGTGGACGGGGATGGGGAAGGGCTCGGCGGGCGGCAGTCCGGGGTTGAAGGCGCCGTCGACGAGCAGCCCCCAGACGTTGCCGAAGGAGACATGGCCGACCAGGTCCTCGATGTCGACGCCCCGGTATCGCAGGGCGCCACCCTCCTTGTCCGGTTCGGCGATCTCCGTCTCGAACGCGACGACTCCTTCGAGTCCGGGTACGAAGTCGGACATCAGGCGGCTCCTCGTGATGTGTGCGACGGGATGTGTGCGCGGGATGTGGTTGCGACGGATGTGGTGCGTCGGTGTGTGTCGGGGTGCGTCGGTGTGTGTCGGGTCGGGATGTGGAGCGACAGACGGCGCCGGCGGATCCACGGTCCGGGAGGACTCGCGGTCGTGGGCGGTCACCCCAGTGATGCCCCGTGCGGCCGGCGGTCACCCAATCGGGATGGCATCTGCACCATATCCCCGAGTGCCACCTTTGAGGAGTGGTCGCGGCACTCAGTGCCACCCACCACACGGATGAGTTCCATACGGCAGGATGACCACGTGACCGACGCAGACGCCGTCTCCCCCGGCCCCGTCCCCGACCCCGCCGCCATGCGCAAGCAGTACCGGGCCGAGGGTCTCACCGAGGCCGAGCTGGCCGCCACGCCCGTGGGGCAGTTCGCCCGCTGGTTCAAGGACGCGGCCGTCGAGGCCCATCTCTTCGAGCCGAACGCCATGGTCGTCTCCACCGCGGACGCCGAGGGCCGGCCAACCTCCCGCACGGTGCTGCTGAAGCAGTTCGACGAGCAGGGCTTCGTCTTCTACACCAACTACGACTCCCGCAAGGCCCGCGACCTCGCAGAGAACCCGTACGTCTCGCTGCTCTTCCCGTGGCATGCGATGGCACGGCAGGTCGTCGTGCGGGGTGTGGCCCGGCGCACCGGGCGGGACGAGACCGCCGCGTACTTCCGTACCCGGCCGCACGGCTCCCAGCTCGGCGCGTGGGCCAGCGCCCAGTCCTCGGTGATCGCCACGCGCGCCGATCTCGACGCCTCGTACGCGGAGCTGGCGGCCCGCTACCCGGAGGGCGAGCAGGTGCCGGTGCCGCCGCACTGGGGCGGTTTCCGGGTGGCGCCGGAGTCGGTGGAGTTCTGGCAGGGCCGCCTGAACCGGCTGCACGACCGGCTGCGGTACGTGGCGGAGGCGGACGGGAGCTGGCGGGTGGAGCGGCTGAGTCCGTGAGGGCGGGGGCGCCCGGACGCCTCAGATCTTGCCCGGGAGGAACGCCGTGCGGTGTCCGCCGAGGAGCTCGGCCATTCGGGCGCGGAACTCCTCGCTGAGCGGGGGCCAGTTCCAGAACTCGAAGCCGAGGTGGACGAGGGCCAGGTGGTCGTGGCTCCAGTCCCAGGCGGTCAGGGGGACGGACTCGGCGCAGGCGGGGCACTCGACGTCGGCCGTGCCCGTCTTGTACCAGGCGTCGACGGGCTCGTCGAAGCGCGGCCAGGCGTCGTCTTCCGCCGTGATGGTGTTCTCACAGCGTGGGCAGGTCACCGTCGGCGGCCCCGGAGCCCAGTTGCTGAAGAAGATGTGGTGCTCGGTGTACACGGCGACGCCCTCCGGCGCGCCCCACCGGGCGTCCTCCACGGCCTTCTGCCAGTGCGGGCCGGGCGGGTGGGCCGGGTGGTCCCCCAGGGCCCAGCCGGGTTCCGCTTCGGCGAGCACGATGCCTTCGGCCACGAGCCACTCGACCACGCGCTCGGCGAGACGCGGCGCGTCCTGCGGGCTCGCGTCACGGTCGACGATCGTCTGAAAGGTGTCCCCCATGCCTGAACCGTAAGCCCCGGCACTGACAACGCCCTCAGCCCAGTTTCTCGTCCAGCAGGCCCGCCCACTGGGCCACCACGCGTTCGCGGCGTACCGCGTCGTCGGTGAGCAGGTTGGCGAGGCCGAGGCCGCGGGCCATGTCCAGCAGGCCCTGGACGGTCTCGCGGACGCCGGGCGCGGACTCGTCGGCGCCGAGCAGTTCCACGGCTGTGCGGTGGGCCTCCCGGCCCACCCGCGCTTCCAGCTCGGTCACGCGCGGGCGCAGTTGTTCCTCGTTGGAGGCGGCCACCCACAGGTGCAGGGCGGCGCGGAAGAGGGGGCCGGTGTAGAGGTCCACGAGGGCGGTGACGACGGCGCGGCGGTCGCCGGTGGCACCCTGCGGGAACAGTGCGCGCAACGCGCCCGAGCGTTCCTCGGCGACGTATTCGACGGCCGCGGTGAACAGGTCCTCGCGGGTGGGGAAGTGGTGCTGGGCGGCGCCCCGGGAGACGCCGGCGCGTTCGGCGACGACGGAGACCGTGGAGCCCGCCCAGCCGCGTTCGGCGAGGCAGGCGAGGGCGGCCTCCAGGAGCCGCTGCCGGGTGGCCCGGCTGCGGTCCTGCTTGGGGACACGGTCACCGGAGGCACCGCGGTCGGCCGGGACGTGTTCGGCCGTGGTCACAACACCCATGGGGGATCCCGTCGTTCGAGGAAGGCCGTCATTCCCTCGCGGGCGTCGGGCTGGGCGAACAACGAGGCCGAGAGCCTGGTCATCTCGCCCGCGTCCTCGACGAAGGCCTCCAGCACCTTAGCCGTGAGCAGCTCTTTCGTCCTGGCCAGGGCTCTGGGTGAGGCCCGCCGCAGGCCGTCGAGGACGGGGGCGAGGGCCTCGTCCAGGTCGGTGTCGCCTGCGGAGTGGGTGACGAGGCCGATGCGGGCGGCCTCGGCGGCGCCGAAGGTCTCTCCGGTGAGGCAGTAGCGGGTGAGGGCGCGCGGGTCGACGCGGGGCAGCAGTGGCAGCGAGATGACGGCGGGCGCTACCCCGATGCGGACCTCCGTGAACGCGAAGGTCGCCGCCTCGGACGCGACGGCGATGTCACAGGCGCCGAGCACCCCCAGGCCGCCCGCCCGCACGTGCCCGGCGACCCGGGCCACCACGGGCTTGCGCAGCTTGAGGATCCGCTGGAGGAGGCCGGTCACCGCCTTGGGGGCCGGCGGGTCCTTGAGGTCGGCGCCCGCGCTGAAGGTGTTGCCGGTGTGGGTGAGGACGACGGCGCGTACGTCGGGGTCCTTGTCGCAAGCCTTGAGGGCGTCGGCCAGTTCGGTGACGAGGGCGTGCGAGAGGGCGTTGCGGGTGGCGGGCGAATCGAGGCTGAGGGTCTCGATGCCCCGTAGGCGGGTACGTCCGACCAGTGCTGTCGTCATGCACGCTCCCTCAGTTCGCGGCGCAGGATCTTCCCGGAGGCGGCGCGCGGTACGGCGTCGATGAAGGTGACCTCGCGGACGCGCTTGTAGGGGGCGACGCGTTCGGCGACGTACATGGCGACCTCTCCTTCGGAGAGGTCCGGGGACGTCGGCTGACGGACCACGTACGCGTGCGGGACCTCGTTGCCGTCGTCGTTGTAGACGCCGATGACGGCGGCGTCCGCTATGCCGGGGTGGGTGAGCAGGAGGGCTTCGAGTTCGGCGGGGGCCACCTGGAAGCCCTTGTACTTGATCAGTTCCTTGACGCGGTCGACGACGAACAGCCAGCCGTCGGCGTCGACGTGGCCGATGTCGCCGGTGTGCAGCCAGCCGTCGGTGTCGATCACGTCGGCGGTGGCGTCGGGGCGCCCCAGGTAGCCCTTCATGATCTGCGGTCCTCGGATGAGGATCTCGCCGGGCTCGCCGATGTCGAGGTCCGTGCCGGGGTCGTCGAGGGAGACGATGCGCATCTCGGTGCCGGCGATGAGTTTGCCGACGGTGCCGGCGGGGGCCTCGCGCATGGCGTCGAGCGGGACGACGTGGGTGCCGGGGGACAGTTCCGTCATGCCGTAGGCCTGGCCGAGCGGCGGCAGGTTCAGGCGTTCGGCGCAGGCCGCGGCGAGGCCGGCGTCCAGGGGTGCGGCCGCGCTGACGACGTACCGCAGGGACGACAGGTCGTACCGGGCGACCACCGGGTGCTTGGCGAGGGCGAGAACGATCGGCGGGGCCACGTAGAGGCCGGTGATGCGGTGGTTCTGGATGGCCGCGAGGAACGTCTCCAGGTCGAAGCGGGGCAGCACGACGACCGTGGCGCCCTGCCGCAGGGGCGCGTTCATCAGGGCGGTGAACCCGTAGATGTGGAAGAAGGGCAGCACGGCGAGGATGCGTTCGCCGGGGCTCGCGGAGATCGCCGGCCGCAGCTGGTCGAGGTTGGTGGCGATCTGCCGGTGGGTGAGCATCACGCCCTTGGGGACGCCGGTGGTGCCGGAGGAGTAGGGCAGGGCCGCAACGTCCGCCACCGGGTCGATGTCCACCCGTGGTTCGGGGGCCGTCGAGCCGAGCATGTCGATCAGCGAGCGGTGCCCGGACGCGCTGTCGCAGACGAAGATCTCCTCGATGCCGCCCGCGAGTTCGGCCGCCCGCCGGGCCGTGTGGAGCAGCGGTGAGACGGTGACGATCCAGCGGGCGGCCGAGTCGCCGAGCTGTTTGGCGAACTCCTCGGCCGTGGCGAGCGGGTGCACGGCGGTGACGGTGGCACCCGCGCGTGTGGCCGCGTAGAACGCGATCGGGAACGCGACGGTGTTGGGGCTGTGCAGGGCCAGGACGTCGCCCTTGCGGACCCCGGCCTCGGCGAGCGCGGCGGCGACCCGCCGGTGGAACCGGTCCACCTGGTCGTACGTGAGGGTGGTGCCGTCCGTGCCGTCGACGAGCGCGGGCAGCTCCCCGAACTCGGCGGCGCGACCCAGCACGGCGTCATGGATGGGGAGTTCTACGGGTGTGACGTCTGCGTACTCGCTGCGGAACATGGTTCCTCCTCGCGCCACCTGCGCATCCGCACAGCAGCGTGCCGATCAGTACGACTTGGGCAGGCCCAGGGTCTGGTGGGAGACGTAGTTGAGAATCATCTCCCGGCTCACCGGAGCGATACGAGCCACCCGGGAGGCGGTTATCAGCGAGGCGAGGCCGAACTCACGGGTGAGGCCGTTGCCGCCGAGCGTGTGCACGGCCTGGTCGACCGCCTTCACACAGGCCTCCCCGGCCGCGTACTTGGCCATGTTGGCGGCCTCGCCCGCGCCGGTGTCGTCCCCCGCGTCGTACAGGTGGGCAGCCTTCTGCATCATCAGGCGGGCCAGTTCGAGGTCGATGTGCGCCTGTGCGAGGGGGTGCGCGATGGCCTGGTGGGCGCCGATCGGGGTGTTCCAGACGGTGCGGTCGCGCGCGTACTCGATGGCGCGGGACAGCGCGTAGCGGCCCATGCCGATCGCGAAGGCGGCCGTCATGACCCGCTCGGGGTTGAGGCCCGCGAAGAGTTGCAGCAGGCCCGCGTCCTCGTCGCCGACGAGTGCCTCGGCGGGCAGCCTTACGTCGTCCAGGACCAGCTCGAACTGCTTCTCCGTGCCGTGCAGTTCCATGTCGATGCGGCGACGGGTGAAGCCGGCCGCGTCGCGCGGGACGATGAACAGGCAGGGCTTCAGGCTGCCGCTGCGGGCGTCTTCGGTGCGGCCGACGATCAGGGTGGCGTCGGCGATGTCGACGCCGGAGACGAAGACCTTGCGGCCGGTCAGCAGCCAGTCGCCGCTCGCGCTGTCCCGGCGGGCCGTGGTGGTGATGCGGTGGCTGTTGGAGCCGGCGTCGGGTTCGGTGATGCCGAAGGCCATGAGGCGGGAGCCGTCCGCCAGCGCGGGGAGCCACTCCTGTTTCTGGGCTTCCGTGCCGAAGCGGGCGATCACCGTGCCGCAGATCGCCGGGGAGACGATCATCATGAGGAGGGGGTTGCCCGCGGCGCCCAGCTCTTCCAGGACGAGGGAGAGTTCGGCGATGCCGCCGCCACCGCCGCCGTACGCCACCGGAAGGTTGACGCCGATGTAGCCGAGCTCGGCGGCTTCCTGCCAGAGGGTCCTGGATTCGTGGGTGTGGCTCTTCGCGAAGGCCGATACCGCTGCTCGGAGTGCCTTGTGTTCGTCGGATTCGATGAGGGTGGTCAAGGTGGCTCCTTCGGGTGCGGGGTGTCTGTGGTTGCTCGCGCTCACGCGGCGGAGCCGCACATCGATGCGGCCCCGCGCCCCTAAGGCAGGTCTCCCTGTACGACTGCCAAGAGGGTGCCGAGCTCCACCTGCTGTCCTGTCGTCACCGGCAGAGCCGTCAGCGTCCCCGTCACCGGTGCCGCGATCACGTGCTGCATCTTCATCGCTTCGAGCCACACCAGCGGTTCACCGGCCTGGACACTCGATCCGGTGACGAGGCCCTCCGCGAGCTTGACGACCGTTCCCGGCATCGGGGCCAGCAGGGAACCGGGGGTGTGCTGGGTCCGAGGGGTGGGGAAGCGGGGCAGGGCGGTGAGGGTGGTGGTGCCCACGTGGACGCGGTCGCCGTAGCGGGCGACCTCGAAGCGGTGCCGTACGCCGTCGATCTCCAGGACGACCAGCGCCGGGTCCGCGTGCACGACCTGGACGCCCTCGGCCGTGAGGCCGCTGCGCCCGTGCCGGTAGCTGACCTCGATCTCCTCGCCGCCCCTCGCGTACCGCTTCGTCTGCGGCTGGGACGGCAGGTTGCGCCAGCCCCCGAACCGGGAGCCGGTGTGCGCGTCGGCCAGCGCGGCGGCCAGGGGGGCGTGCGGGTCGGAGGCCACGGCCGTCAGTTCGGGCAGGTGGCGGTCGTAGAAGCCGGTGTCCATGCGGGCCGACGTGAACTCCTCGTGCCGTAGCGAGCGGACCAGGAGGTCGCGGTTGGTGACCGGGCCGTGCAGGACGGTGCGTTCCAGGGCACCGGCGAGTTTGCGGATGGCCTCCGCGCGCGTGGGGGCGTGGGCGACGACCTTGGCGAGCATGGGGTCGTAGTGGACGCCGATCGGGTCGCCGTTCTCGAAACCCGTGTCCAGGCGGACGCTCCCCGGGACGGTCAGGCGGTGCAGGGTGCCGGTCTGCGGGGTCCAGTCGGTCGCCGGGTCCTCGGCGTAGAGGCGGGCCTCGACGGCGTGGCCCCGCGCGCGTGGGGGCTCGGGAGCCAGCGCGCCGCCCTCCGCGACGCGGATCTGCTCCGCCACCAGGTCGAGGCCGAAGACCGCCTCCGTGACGGGGTGTTCGACCTGGAGGCGGGTGTTCATCTCCAGGAAGTGCGCCCGGCCGTCGGCGACGAGGAACTCGACCGTGCCCGCGCCGACGTAGTCCACGGCACGTGCGGCGCGTACCGCCAGCGCGCGCAGTTCCTCCGTGAGCGCCTCCGGCAGCCCGGGGGCCGGCGCCTCCTCGACGACCTTCTGGTGCCGTCGCTGGAGGGAGCAGTCGCGGGTGCCCAGTGCCCACACCGTGCCGTGCGTGTCGGCGAGGATCTGCACCTCGACGTGGCGGCCGTTCTCGACGTACGGCTCGACGAACACCTCGCCGTCGCCGAAGGCGCTCGCGGCCTCGGCGCGGGCGCCCTCCAGCGCGGCGCCCAGCTCCTCCAGGCGGCGCACGACGCGCATCCCGCGCCCTCCGCCGCCCGCTGCCGCCTTCACCAGCACCGGCAGGTCGGCCTCCGTCACCTCGTCGGAGGCCAGGGGCGCGAGCCCCATGAGCCGCTTCGCGCGGGTCTTGGACGCCATCGCCTCGATCGCCTCGGGCGGCGGGCCGATCCAGACGAGGCCGGCGTCCAGGACCGCGCGCGCGAAGCCGGCGTTCTCGGAGAGGAAGCCGTAGCCGGGGTGGACGGCGTCCGCGCCGGCGGCGACGGCCGCCTTCACGATCAGGTCGGCGCGCAGGTACGTCTCGACGGGCGCCGCTCCCGGCAGTCGTACGGCCGTGTCGGCCACGCGCGCGTGGAGGGCGTTCTCGTCGGCGTCCGAGTGCACGGCGACCGTCCGGATTCCCAACTCGCCGCAGGTGCGGAGGATCCGGCAGGCGATCTCGCCGCGGTTGGCGACGAGCAGAGTACCGATCACGTGATCCCTCACATCCGGAAGACGCCGAAGCCGCCGCGCGCACCCTCGTACGGCGCCGTGTGGATGGCCGACAGGCACAGACCCAGGACCGTGCGCGTGTCGCGCGGGTCGATGACGCCGTCGTCGTACAGCCGCCCCGACAGGAACATCGGCAGCGACTCGGACTCGATCTGCTGCTCCACCATGGCGCGCAGGGCGGCGTCGGCGTCCTCGTCGTAGGGCTGCCCCTTGGCGGCCGCGGACTGGCGGGCGACGATCGACAGCACGCCCGCGAGCTGCTGCGGGCCCATCACCGCCGACTTTGCGCTCGGCCAGGTGAAGAGGAAGCGGGGGTCGTAGGCGCGCCCGCACATGCCGTAGTGGCCGGCTCCGTACGACGCGCCCATGAGGACGGACAGATGCGGGACCTTCGAGTTGGCGACCGCGTTGATCATCATCGCGCCGTGCTTGATGATGCCGCCCTGCTCGTACTCCCGGCCGACCATGTAGCCGGTGGTGTTGTGCAGGAAGACAAGCGGGATGTCGCGCTGGTTGGCGAGCTGGATGAACTGGGCGGCCTTCTGGGACTCGGCGCTGAAGAGGACCCCTTGGGCGTTCGCCAGGATGCCGACCGGATAGCCGTGCAGAGTCGCCCAGCCGGTGACGAGGCTCGTCCCGTACAGGGGCTTGAACTCGTCGAAGTCGGAGGCGTCGACGATCCGGGCGATCACCTCGCGCGGGTCGAAGGGGGTGCGCAGATCGCCTGGGACGATGCCGAGCAGCTCCTCCTCGTCGTACTTGGGGGGTTCGGCCGCAAGGGGATCCCCGTACGCCTTGCGGTGGTTGAGGCGGGCCACGACGCGCCGTGCCTGGCGCAGCGCGTCCCGCTCGTCGACGGCGAAGTGGTCGGCGAGACCCGACACGCGCGCGTGCATCTCCGCGCCGCCCAGGGACTCGTCGTCGCTCTCCTCCCCGGTGGCCATCTTCACCAGCGGCGGCCCGCCGAGGAACACCTTCGCCCGCTCCTTGACCATGATCACGTGGTCGGACATGCCCGGGATGTAGGCGCCGCCGGCCGTGGAGTTGCCGAAGACGACGGCGACGGTCGGAATCCCGGCCGCCGACAGCCGCGTCAGATCCCGGAAGACGGCACCGCCGGGGATGAAGATCTCCTTCTGCGAGGGCAGGTCCGCCCCGCCCGACTCCACCAGGCTGATGCAGGGCAGCCGGTTGGCGAGGGCGATGTCGTTGGCGCGCAGGGCCTTCTTCAGCGACCAGGGGTTGCTGGCGCCCCCGCGCACGGTCGGGTCGTTGGCGGTGATCAGGCACTCCACGCCCTCGACGACGCCGATGCCGGTGACGAGCGAGGCACCGACCGCGTAATCGCTCCCCCAGGCGGCCAGCGGCGACAGCTCCAGGAACGGCGTGTCGGGGTCGAGGAGCAGCTCGATGCGCTCGCGGGCGAGGAGCTTGCCGCGCGCGCGGTGCCTGGCGACGTACTTCTCCCCTCCCCCGGCCAGCGCCTTCGCGTGCTCGGCGTCGAGGCCGGCGAGCTTGGCGAGCATGGCCTCGCGGTGTGCGCGGTAGTCGGGGCCGTGGGTGTCCAGGGCGGACGTGAGAGCCGTCACAGGAGGGCCTCCGGGATGTCCAGGTGGCGGGAGCGCAGCCATTCGCCGAGCGCCTTGGCCTGCGGGTCGAAGCGGTGCTGCGCGGCGACGCCGGCGCCGAGGACGCCCTCGACGACGAAGTTCAGGGCGCGCAGCCGCGGCAGGGTGTGACGGGTGACCGGGAGCCCACCTGTCTCCGGGAGCAGTTCGCGGAGCCGGTCGACGGTGAGCGTGTGGGCGAGCCACCGCCACGCCTCGTCCGTGCGCGCCCACACCCCGATGTTGGCGTCCCCGCCCTTGTCCCCGCTGCGGGCGCCCGCGACGAGCCCGAGGGGGGCGCGCCGTACGGGTCCGTCCGGCGGGGGTTCGGGGAGCGGTGGTTCCGGTACGTCGTCGAGTGCGAGGGTGTCGGCAGCCGGGGCCACGGGGATTCGGCGCCCGTCGTCGAGGACGGCCACGTGCGCGACCTCGTCCTGGGGGACGTACGCGGCCTCGAAGACGCCGTACGGCGAGCCCTTGCCGGGCGGGGCGAGGACGTGGAATCCGGGGTAGCTCGCCAGCGCCAGCTCCACGGCCGCACCGCTCAACGCCCTCCCCACGACGGCTTGTTCGGGGTCGCGCACGACGAGCCGCAGCAGGGCGCTCGCGGTCTCCTCGGTGTCCGCGTCGGGGCGATCGGTGCGCGCCAGTTCCCAACGGACCTCGGCCGGAGGGGACTTGGCGAGCGCGTCCGTCATCTGCCCGCGTACCAAGGCCGCCTTGGCCTCGATGTCGAGGCCGGTGAGCACGAAGGCGACCTCGTTGCGGAAGCCGCCGAGCCGGTTGACGCCGACCTTGAGGGTCGGGGGCGGGGCCTCCCCGCGCACTCCGTCGATCCGTACCCGGTCCGGCCCGTCCCGGGTGAGCCGTACGGTGTCCAGGCGGGCGGTGACGTCGGGTCCGGCGTACCGGGCGGGGCCGGTCTCGTAGAGGAGTTGGGCGGTGACCGTGCCGACGTCGACGAAGCCGCCGGTCCCGGGGTGTTTCGTGATCACGCAGCTGCCGTCCTCGTGGAGCTCGGCGAGCGGGAAGCCGGGGCGGCGCACGTCCCCGTCGGCGAAGAAGGCGTAGTTGCCGCCGGTGGCCTGCGTCCCGCACTCCAGGACGTGCCCGGCGACGACGGCGCCCGCGAGTCGGTCGTACTCCCCCGGCCGCCATCCGAAGTGCGCGGCGGCGGGCCCGGTGACGAGGGCCGCGTCGGTGACCCGTCCGGTGACCACGACGTCCGCGCCCTCGCGCAGACAGGCCGCGATGCCGAACCCGCCCAGGTAGGCGTGGGCGGCGAGGCTGCCCGGACGGGCGGCGGTGAGGTCGTCGCCCTCGACGTGCGCGACGCGTACGGGGATGCCGAGCCGGTCGGCCAACCGCCGTACGGCGTCGGCGAGTCCGGCCGGGTTGAGGCCGCCGGCGTTGGTGACGATCCGCACGCCCCGCTCCTGGGCGAGCCCCAGACACTCCTCCAGCTGCCGCAGGAAGGTGCGGGCGTACCCGGCGGACGGGTCCTTCAGCCGGTCCCGGCCGAGGATCAGCATGGTGAGCTCGGCGAGGTAGTCGCCCGTGAGGACATCGAGCTCGCCGCCGGTGAGCATCTCGCGCATCGCCTCGAAGCGGTCGCCGTAGAAACCGGAGGCGTTGCCGATGCGCAGGGTCCTCACTCGGCCGCCCCCTGGGGCTCGCGGCCCTTGCCGGGCGGGCCGGCGAAGACCTGGGCGATGTCCAGCCAGCGGTCGGCGTCGGGGCCTTCGGCGCGCAGGGCGAGGTCGGCGCGGTGGGCGCGCTGGGTGACCAGGCGGCAGAAGTCGAGGGCGGGGCCGGTGACGCGGTCGTCTGCGTCCTCGGGGCCGTAAGTCCACAACTCGCCCGAGGGGCCGGTGAGTTCGACACGGAACTCCTCGAACGGCGTGGGCAGTCCGTGCACGCCGAACGCGAAGTCGCGGGTGCGGACGCCGAGGCGGACGATGTGCCGCAGCCGGTCGGTGGGTGCGGGCACCGCGCCCAGCGCGTCCGCCACGTCCAGGCCGTGGGCCCAGGTCTCCATGAGCCGGGCGGTGGCCATGGAGGCGGCGGACATGGGCGGGCCGTACCAGGGGAAACGCGCCCCCTCGGGTGCCACCCGCAGGGCGTCCTGCAGGGCCTCGCGGCCGGCCCGCCAGTCCGCGAGCAGCCGCGCGGGCGGCTTCCCTGCCCCTTCCTCGGCGCCGTTGTCCACGAAGTCCCCGGGCGCGGCCAGCGCCTTCTCGACCTCGCGGGCGAAGGCGTCCCTGTCGGTCACGGCCAGCACGGAGGAGTGGTCGGTCCAGGCGAGGTGCGCGATCTGGTGGGCGACCGTCCAGCCGGCGGCGGGGGTCGGCAGCGTCCACTGCTCCGGTCCCAACTCGGCGACCAGCCGGTCGAGTTCGTCGCTTTCGGCGCGGAGGTCGTCAAGCACGGGGGTCGGGTCGGCCATGGGGTGGAGCATGGCAGGGGCTCAAGAAACAAGCAAGCACGCTTGCATTTAATTTGCCGTCGCAGGTTCCGCCACAGGTGCTGTCACAGGTGCTGTCACAGGTGAAGCAGTCGTAGATGTGCCCCATGGACGCATGGCGGCAGTGGCCACTGACACCCTCCCGCCGAAGCCGCCCTGAAGCCTTTCTCGGGCCGGCTCAGGCCTCCGGAACCGCTCCCCTCCCCCGCCTCACCTGTGCCCGTACCGCCCCCATGCTCGCCGTGATGACGAGCACGATGGCGGCGGCCTCGGTGGCGGTCAGGGACTGGTCGAGGATGAGGAAGCCCGCCGCGGCGGCGAGGGCCGGTTCCAGGCTCATCAGGATCGCGAAGGTGGAGGCGGGCAGGCGGCGCAGGGCGAGGAGTTCGAGGGTATAGGGGAGAACCGAGGACAGGACGGCCACCGCCGCGCCCAGACCCAGCGTCACCGGGTCGAGCAGCTTCGTACCCGCCTCGGCGATTCCCAGCGGCAGGAACACCAGCGCGCCCACCGCCATGGCCAGCGCCAGCCCGTCCGCCTGCGGGAAGCGGCGACCCGTGCGGGCGCTGAAGACGATGTACGCCGCCCACATCGCCCCCGCGCCCAGCGCGAACGCGACGCCCACGAGGTCGAGTTCGCCGAAGCCGGCACCTCCGCCGCCCTCGCCGCCTCCACCTCCGCCTCCGCCGCTGAGCAGGTAGACGCCCGCCAGGGCCAGGCCCGCCCAGACCAGGTTGAGCGCACGGCGCGAGGCGACGACCGAGAGGGCCAGCGGGCCGAGGACCTCCAGCGTCACCGCCAGGCCCAGGGGGATGCGGTCCAGCGCCTGGTAGAACAGCCCGTTCATCGCGGCCATCACGACGCCGAAGACGACGACCGTGCCCCAGTCCGCGCGCGAGTGGCCGCGCAGGCGCGGCCGGCAGACGACCAGCAGCACCGCCGCCGCCACCAGCAGCCGCAGCGCCACCACGCCCAGCGCGCCCGCCCTCGGCATCAGCGTCACCGCCAGCGCGCCGCCGAACTGCACCGAGACCCCGCCGGCGAGCACCAGGCCGACCGGGCCGAGGGAGCCGGGGCGGCGCGGAGCGGCGGCCGTCGCCGAGCCGGCCGAGACCTGCGGTGAGGTGGCTGAGTCAGGGGTGGTCACGGGCGGTCCAGGGGCTCGGCGGGTTCACTTCGACTCAGGTCGTCCATCGTGATGAGTTCGTTCATCAAGATGTACTCCCTGGTCCAGGTTAGTGGACCTCGTCAGGTGTGTGAACCCATTAAGCCACTGTCTCGGGCTGTGAGACGTGAGACGACTCGGACGACGCCGACGACGACGCCCACGACGACGTCCACGAGGACGTCTACCGGCGCGCCATGTACAGATTCAGCGCCTTGTGCAGCAGCTTGTTGAGCGGGAAGTCCCACTCGCCCAGGTACTCCACGGCCTCTCCGCCCGTGCCCGCCTTGAAGCGGAGCAGGCCGAGCAGGTGGTTGGACTCCTCCAGGGTGTCGGTGATGCCGCGCAGGTCGTAGACGGCGGCGCCGAGTTCGTGGGCGTCGGCCATCATGCGCCACTGCATGGCGTTGTTGGGCTGGACCTCGCGCCTGCGGCTGGTGGAGGCGCCGTAGGAGTACCAGACGTGCTCGCCGACGGTGAGCATGGTGGCCGCGGCGAGGACCTCGCCGTCGTGGTGGGCGAGGTAGAGCCGCATGCGGTCGGGGTGTTCGTCGTTCAGCGCGTCCCACATGCGCTGGAAGTAGGGCAGCGGGCGCGGGATGAAGCGGTCGCGCGCGGCGGTCTCGGTGTAGAGCGTGTAGAACGCCGGGAGGTCCTCGTAGCCGCCTTGGACGACCTTCACACCCGCCTTCTCCGCCTTCTTGATGTTGCGCCGCCACTGCTGGTTGAGGCCGCTGTGGACCTCCTCCAGCGTCCGGCCGGCGAAGGGGACCTGGAAGACGTAGCGGGGCTGGCCCGCCGCGAAGCCGTCCTCGCCTCCCGGCTCGGTCTGCTGCCAGCCGGCGCGGCGCAGCCGGTCGGCGACGTCGACCGCGCGCTGCTCGTACGAGCTCGCCTCGGCGTCCCGCAGCCGGTGGGCGCCCGGATCGGCGATGGCCGCCTTGACGGCGTCGGCGCTCCAGCGTCGTACGACGACGGGCGGGCCCATCTTCACCGAGAACGCGCCCCGGGCCTTCAGGTGCGCGAGCATCGGCGCCAGCCAGCGCTCCACCAGGTCGGGCGCGTGCCAGTCGACGACCGGCCCCTCGGGCAGATACGCCAGGTACTTCTTCAGTCTGGGCAGCGGCCGCAGCAGCGCCAGCCCCGCTCCGGCGAGCCGGCCCTCCTCGTCGAACCAGCCCAGGCTCTCCGCCCGCCAGTCCGGCTTCACGTCCCCCCACGAGGGGATCTGCATATGGCTGACGGAGGGGCGGGCCGCGACGAACGCCAGATGCTCGTCACGGCTGATGGACTGGACACGCAGGCTCATACTCGGGGCTCCTTCGAACGGCTGTGCAGACGAGCGCAGACGAGCCAGCCTAGGAGGCCGCCACGGCCGTCCCGGGGACCGAACGCCTCCAGGGCCGCCGTGTCGGTCATCCGCGCACGGAGGGACGTCCCCCTTCCTCCGGCCCGTCGGCCAGTCCCTCGGCCAGCACCTCCGCCAGATGCCTGCCCCGAGCCCCCGCCAGCTGCTCCAGCTGTGTCCGGCAGGAGAACCCGTCCGCCAGGACCACCGCCCCTTCCGGGGCGTCCCGAACGGCCGGCAGCAGCTGTTCCTCCGCGCAGGCCGTCGACACCTCGAAGTGGCCCTTCTCGAAACCGAAGTTGCCCGCGAGGCCGCAGCACCCGCCGCTCAGGTCACCGGTGAGACCCGCGGCCTCGCGCAGCCGCCGCTCGGCCGCGTCGCCCAGCACCGCGTGCTGGTGGCAGTGGGTCTGGCCGACCGCCGGACGGTCCAGGCGGGGCGGGGTCCAGCCGGGGGCGTGCCGCTCCAGGGCCTCCGCGAAGGTCAGGACGCGGGCGGCGAGGCGGGCCGCGCGCGGGTCGTCGGACAGCAGCTCGGGCAGATCGGCGCGCAGGGCGGCCGCGCAGCTCGGCTCCAGGACGACGACCGGGGCGGCCGTCTCCAGCACCGGCTCCATCAGATCGAGCGTGCGGCGCAGCACCACGCGCGCGTGGTCGAGCTGGCCGGTGGAGACATACGTCAGCCCGCAGCAGACCCGCCCCCGGCGGGCGGTCAGCAGCGCGGCCAGCGCGCCCGCGCTCCCCGACCGGCCGTCGCCCACCGGCCGGCCCCGCATCCGCAGGGTCGGCGGCAGCGCCACCCGCAGCCCCGCAGCCTCCAGGACCCGGACGGCCGCCCGGCCCACGGACGGCGAGAGGTGCTCGGTGAAGGTGTCCGGCCACAGGACGACCAACTCGCCCGTCACAGGGATCACAGGGACGGGCCGCTTCCGCCACCACACGCTGAACGTCTCCCGGGCCAGCCGGGGAATCCCCCGCTCGGGCGCGATCCCGCCGGCCCGTTTCGCCGCCCACGCAAGGGGCCGCACGCGCGCGAGGGCGTTGACGATCCCCACCGCGCGCGCGTGCGACACCCAACGCAGCCACAGGGGCAGCCGGCCCATCGCGTAGTGGGCGGCGGGACGGCGCCGGCCGGCGTAGTGGTGGTGCAGGAACTCCGCCTTGTACGTGGCCATGTCGACCCCGACCGGGCAGTCGGACCGGCAGCCCTTGCAGGACAGGCACAGGTCCAGCGCCTCCCGCACCTCCTGCGACCGCCAGCCGTCGGTCACCACCTCGCCGGCGAGCATCTCGTGCAGCAGCCGGGCACGCCCGCGCGTGGAGTGCGCCTCCTCGCCCGTCGCGCGAAACGACGGGCACATCACCGCGGGCCCGGCCGCCGACGTCGTACGGCACTTCGCGACCCCCACGCAGCGGCGGACGGCCGCCGAGAAGTCGCCGCCGTCGGCCGGGTAGCCGAAGGCCACCGGGACGGGCTCGCGCGGAAGCACCGAGAAGCGCAGATCGGCGTCCAGGGGCGCCGGGCGCACCAGGATGCCCGGGTTGAGCAGGCCGTCGGGGTCCCAGACGCCCTTGGCCCGCTCGAACAGCGCGACCATCTCCTCGCCGTACATCCTCGGCAGCAGCTCGGCCCGTGCCTGTCCGTCGCCGTGCTCCCCGGAGAGCGAGCCGCCGTGGGCGACCACCAGCTCGGCCAGCTCCTCCGAGAAGCGGCGGAAGCGGCCGATCCCCGCCTCCGTCAGCAGGTCGAAGTCGATGCGGACGTGGATGCAGCCGTCACCGAAATGGCCGTACGGCGTCCCGCGCAGGCCGTGCGAGGCGAGCAGGGCCCGGAAGTCCCGCAGATACGCGCCCAGCCGGGCCGGCGGCACCGCGCAGTCCTCCCAGCCCGGCCAGGCCTCTGAGCCGTCCAACATCCGGGTCGCCGTCCCGCTCGCGTCCTCCCGGATCCGCCACAGCGCCCGCTGCCCGGCGGGGTCGGTCACCACCCGCGCGTCGACGACGTCCGCCGCGCGGACGATCGCCTCCGCACGCGCGCGTGCCTGCGCGCCCGTCTCCCCTCCGGTCTCCACGAACAGCCAGGCCGCGCCCCTGGGCAGCCCGGCCGCCGCCCCCGCGGGCACCAGGTCGGCCGCCATCCCCTCCACCGTCAGCGGGCCGTACGGCAACAGCCCGGCCGCCGCCGCGGCGGCGGCGCCCTCGTCGGCGTACCCGAGCACCGCGAGCGCACGCGCGCGTGGAGCCTCGACGAGCCCCACGACCGCCTCCGTGAGCACGCCCAGGGTGCCTTCGGAGCCGCAGAAGGACCGGGCGACGTCGGCGCCGTGCTCCGGCAGCAGCGCGTCCAGCGCGTACCCGGAGATACGGCGCGGCAGCGCGGGGAAGCCGGTACGCAGCCGGGCCAGGTTCCCTTCCACGAGTTCCCGCAGCCCGTCCGGTGCTCCGGCCCACCCCTGCCCGAGCCGCAGCCGCCGCCCGCGCGCGGTGACGACCTCCAGCTCGCGCACACTGTCCGCCGTCGTCCCCCAGGCCACCGAGTGGGAGCCGCACGAGTTGTTGCCGATCATCCCGCCGAGCGTGCAGCGGCTGTGCGTGGACGGGTCGGGCCCGAAGCACAGCCCGTGCGGCGCGGCGGCCTCCTGGAGCCGGTCGAGCACCAGCCCCGGCTGCACGACGGCCGTCCGCGCCGCCGGATCCAGGGCGACCAACCGGTTCATGTACCGCGTGAAGTCCAGCACCACCCCGGTGCCCGTGGCCTGCCCGGCGATGGACGTCCCCCCGCCTCGCGCGACGACCGGCACGCCGGCCTCCCTGCACACCTCCAGCACGGCCGACACGTCGTCGGCGTCGCGCGGCGCGACGACGCCGAGGGGGACACGGCGGTAGTTGGAGGCGTCCATGGTCACGAGTGCCCGGGCCATGACGCCGAATTGCACGTCACCGCGGACGGTCCGGCCCAGCTCACGCTCAAGACCCTCGAAATCTGTCACGTGTCCAGCAAATCAAAAACCTCGTCTCACCCGACGGACGAGGTTTCGCCCACGTTTCCCCCAACGGCTACCCTCGCTTCCGTGGCTGAGATCCAGATTCCTGCTGACATCAAGCCCGCCGACGGTCGATTCGGCGCGGGCCCCTCCAAGGTGCGGACGGAAGCGCTGGACGCGCTGGCCGCCACCGGTACCTCCCTCCTCGGCACCTCCCACCGCCAGGCCCCGGTCAAGAACCTGGTCGGCCAGGTCCGCAAGGGCATCTCCGAGCTGTTCTCCCTTCCCGAGGGGTACGAGGTCGTCCTCGGCAACGGCGGCTCCACCGCGTTCTGGGACATCGCGACCCACGGCCTGATCGAGAACAAGTCGCAGCACCTCACGTTCGGTGAGTTCAGCTCGAAGTTCGCGAAGGCCGCCAAGCTCGCCCCCTGGCTGGCCGAGCCCACCGTCGTCTCCTCCGACCCGGGCACGCACCCCGAGCCCGCGGCCGAGGCCGGCGTCGACGTCTACGCCTTCACGCACAACGAGACGTCGACCGGTGTCGCCGCCCCGATCCAGCGCGTCCAGGGCGCCGACGACGGCGCGCTGGTCCTGGTCGACGCGACCTCCGGCGCGGGCGGCCTCCCGGTCGACATCGCCGAGACGGACGTCTACTACTTCGCCCCGCAGAAGTCCTTCGCCTCCGACGGCGGCCTGTGGATCGGCGTGTTCTCCCCGGCCGCGATCGAGCGCGCCGAGCGGATCCACGCGTCCGGCCGCCACATCCCGGAGTTCTTCTCGCTCCCCACGGCGATCGACAACTCCCGCAAGAACCAGACGTACAACACCCCGGCGCTGGCCACCCTCTTCCTGCTGAACCAGCAGCTGGAGTGGATCAACGGGCAGGGCGGCCTGGACTGGTCCACGGCCCGCACGAAGGACTCGTCGAGCCGTCTCTACGGCTGGGCGGAGGAGAGCAAGTACGCCACCCCCTTCGTCACCGACCCGGCCAAGCGCTCCCAGGTCATCGGCACGATCGACTTCTCGGACGAGATCGACGCCGCCGCCGTCGCCAAGGTCCTGCGCGCGGGCGGCATCGTCGACACCGAGCCCTACCGCAAGCTCGGCCGCAACCAGCTGCGCGTCGCGATGTTCCCGGCGATCGACCCGGCGGACGTCGAGGCGCTGACGAAGTGCATCGACTACGTGATCGAGAAGCTGTAGTTCTTTCCCAGGTTCTTCCCGTGCGGGTCTCGTTCCCGTACGACACCGAGGGCGCCCGGCACCATCCCGGGCGCCCTGCTGTGTCAGCGGCGCTGAACGCCGTTGGTGTCGGGCGGGGCCCCCGGCGGCCGTCTCCAGGCGCCCGCCGCACTTCCTGACGCGTCTACGCCGCCCCCCGGCGCAGCTGCTCCACCCGCTTCCGCATCATGGTGGCCAGCTTCGTCATCTCCCTCCGGCGCTCGGCGAAACTCTCCCAGCTCATTTCCCGAGCCCTCGCGGGACCCGCCCCACCTCGTACTGCCGCGCCCGCCCCACCGCGTACTGCCGCGCCCGCCCCACCGCGTACTGCCGCGCCCGCCCCACCGAGTGCTGCCGCGCCCGGCGTCGCCCGGTTCCGGGCGATCGCGATCCCACCGCCGGTGTTGCGGTTGCGCTGTTGGGGCAGCGGACGGGACTTGCTCGACAGGGTCTTGTGGAGATGCTGGAAGAGGGAGTCCATGTCGAGCAGGTCGGACCGGCCGGGGACGCCCTCGACCAGAGCCGTGACAAGTTCGCCGGTGAACGCGGTGTACGTCTCGCCGGGCGGCGACAGAGAGGTGCGAGTCTCCGCGCAGGCGGTGATCAGACACGAACCGTCCACTTCCGTCAGGTCGGCGATGTGGGTGCTCGCGCTCATCCACCCGGTCAGGGCACGTCCGCTGTAGCAGCAGTCGAGGATCACCACGGTGCGCTGGGCACGCGCCAGCGGGTCCCGGACGGCCCGACGCAGGTACTCGTACCGCAGTGAGGTGTACTCGCGGTCCGGGTCCGAGTCCGGCAGGCCGAGGTACAGCTCGTCGGTGAACGGGTCCGTCAGGCCGTGCCCCGCGTAGTACACGACCAGCGTGTCCTCCGCCAGACGAGCCTTCTCCCGTACGGCGTCCAGGACCTCGCCGACACTGCCCGGCTGGGGAATCACGGTGCAGGCCTCCCGGGGCAGCCCCCACACCGCGGGATCGGTGAGCGCCCTGCGCAGCCCCTCCAGGTTGGCGGCGACCGCCGGCAGGTTCTCCAGGCCGGAGTAATGGTGCACGCCCACCAACACGGCCTGAGACCGTTTCGGGTCCGACAACACGGGCTCGGCCACGGCTACTCGCCTTCTCCGTCTGCGGGGGACGGCTCGGAGCCGGGAGTCCCGTTCCACTCCCGCAGGATCCGCTCGACCAGCTCGGGCGAGCCGTCGTACAGGGTGACCACCGAGCCGTCGCGTTCCAGCGTGATCCGCGGTGGACGCGGTCGTGAGCCGCGCCAGGTGGCCACCGCGGTGATCAGGGAGGCCAGGGCGATGCTGTTGCTGAGCACGACGTTGACCACGTCCAACGGCCCGCCCATCCTGCCCTGCTCCTGCGTCGCGGACCTGACGGAGACCACGGCGTGGCGCCGCAACTCCGGCTCCGCCAGCAGCCAGCGGCGCAGCGAGGAAACGTCCGCCGGATTCTCACCACAACCTATGTCGATCTCCACCCGGCCGGCCCCTCCCGCTCAAGCGACGACGCCGTTCATCGTAGGGGGAGACGCCCGACACGATCACTCCAAAGGACGCAACTCCCCCTACTGATACGCACGTTCAGCTTGCCGCGCAACTCACACTCGGCACACTCCCGCCCCCAGGCGCGCCCCCGAACCCGAAGCTCGCCGAACCGCCCGCCGGGACCGACCCGTTGTGCGCGGCGTTGACCGCCGTCACGGTCGTGCCGGTCTGCGTGTACGTCGCGTTCCACATGTTCGTGATCTGCTGGGAGCCGCTCCAGGTCCAGGCGACCTTCCAGGACGAGAGGGCGCTCGTCCCGGTGTTGGTCACCTTCACCTCCGCGTTGAAGCCCCCGCCCCAGTCACTGCTGACGGTGTAGACGGCGGCGCAGGCAGCCGTACTCCCGCCACCGCCACCCCCTCCGCCGCCGCTTCCCCCGCCGGTGCTCGGAAAGCCGGGCGCCTTCACGCTCGCCAGGTATCCGTCCTTCACGGTGTCCACGGTCACCCAGTCGTCCTTCAGGATCCCGCCCGTGTCCCCGGAGTTGGGGTTCCAGGACCAGAAGGTCCAGTGGAAGGAGTCGGCACCGTACGTCGACGTCGGCCGGAGGTAACTCACCAGCGCCGCAAGCCACTTCTGGTCCACTGTCGACGCCAGCGTCGTGCCGAACTCGCCCACCCACACGGGCGCGATGTTCTGCTTGAAGATGTACCCCCAGTACTTGTCCCAGATCCCCGGCATGTTCGCGGGGAACGTCGGATCACTGAACCAGCTCTGCTGGGCGACGCTGGTGGCGTAGTCGTGGGCCGAGTACACGACACGGTTCGCCACGTCGAGCTGCACCGGGTACTGCGCGACCCCCATCAGGTTGCCGCCCCACCAGCCGGAGACGCCGTTGAAGGACTGCACGCCCTCGACGAATATCAGCAGGGCGGAGTTGACGGACAGGACCGCGTTGCCGGCGCGCTGCGCGGCCAGCCGCCAGTCGGTGGCCGTGTCCCCGCAGCCCCAACAGGCGGGATCGTGGGGCTCGTTGTGCAGGTCGATGCCGACGACCGTGTCCTGGCCCTGGTAACGGGCGGCCAGGGCCTTGAGGTTGGCGATCCATGTCGACTCGGGGACGGCGGAGGTGTACCAGAGCGCCGACTGGCCGCCCGCGTCCGGCCGGTGCCGGTCGAGGATGACCTTCAGGCCGTCCTGACCGGCGTACGCCACCAGCTTGTCCAGGATCTGGAGGGAGCCCAGCCCTTGCAGGTCGGCGTTCTTGCCGCTGCTGAAGTCGATGCTGTTGGGGACGGTCGTGCTCTTGAAGATGTCGTCGCTGTAGGGGATGCGGATCGTGTTGTAGCCCAGCGACTTCATCTGGTCGATCATGCTCTTGTAGTCGCGGGACCAGAGGCCGTGGACGACGTAGTTGCCGGTCTCGAAGCCGAACCAGTTGATCCCGGCGATCCGGACCGGCTGCCCGGCGGCGTCCAGGATCTGGCGGCCACTGGTGTGCCAGTAGCCGGCTCCTGCGTCGGCCGCGACGGCGGCCCCAGGGGCGTCGGCCGCGTGGGCCGTCTGCGCGACGGCTCCCAGCGGTATCAGGAGCGCGGCGGCGACAGCGCACAGTGCTCTTCGCAGGCTGCGGAACATCTCGCTGCTTCCTCTCGGGGGGAGGCGCGGGCCCGGAACATGGGAGCGCTCCCACACACCGCGCTCCCCCCAGGAAACTGACACACCATGACCACGTCAAGAAGAATGACAAGGCGGCGTCACCGGCGAGTACGGCCTGCAGCGGATCCCGGACGGCCTGGAGGTATTGGTCGCGCGCCGCTCGGGGGAGGCATAGGGGCGGGATTCAGTTCCGGCGACGGAGTCGGCGGAAGCCGAAGACGACGGCGCAGGCGGCGGCCACGGCGAGCGCGCCGAACTTGACGCCGCCGCCGACGGCCGAGAAGCCGTCGCCGTCCCCCGAGGCGCTCGAACTCCCGCCCCCCGAGGGGGACTTGGAACCGGATGAGGAGGCGCCCTCGGGTGCGTCCTCCGCCACCACGGAACTCGCGGAGCCCTCGGTGCCGTACATGATCTTGGTGCCGTCGGCGGAGTAGCTGACGGACTCCCCCTGCCGTTGCAGCGGCACGTCGAGCCGCCCCTTGCGCTCGATCTTCCCGCCGTTCCAGTCGTAGGAGATGCCGCCGAAGTAGCCGCGGACGGCGAGCTGGGTGCCGTCCGGGGAGAAGGCGGCGTCGGTGGCCCACAGGTCGACGGCGGCGACGGGCTTGAAGATGTTCGTCCCGGAGGCGGACAGGTTCGCCGGACCCTCGTAGAGGTGCCCGCCGTCCTCCTTCTTGTCGATGATGTACACGCGCCCGGTCCTGGGGTGCACGAGGAGCGACTCGGCGTCACGGGCGCCGTCGGAGTACTTCACGACGTACTGCGTGGCCTTGACCGTCTGGTCGACGAGCTTCTTCGGCTCGGGCAGCCGATAGACCCACACGTACTTCCAGGTCCCGCCGAGGTTGTCGCCGATGTCGCCGACCCAGATCTGGTTGTCGGGTCCTATCGAGATCGCCTCGACGTCACGTGGCGTGCCGATGCCGGTGAGGGTGAGCCGGGCGACGGTCTTTCCGGTCGCGCTGTCGACGGCGTAGAGGTAGGGGCCGTCGTCGCTGTCGTTGTGGGTCCAGTAGACGCCGGGGTGCTGCCGCGAGGCGGCGAGACCGCTGGACTCGGTGATGCGCGGGTCCTCGATGGTGAACCCCTTGTCACCGTCGGCGGCGAAGGCGGCGGGCAGGGCGAAGGCACCCGCGAGGAGGACTCCGGCGAGGAGGGCTACCGCTCGGACGGCGAAGGGTCGGCGCATGCCCCCAAGCGTGCCATCCCGCCCGGCGGTTCACGGGCCCGCACGAGCTCGTGGCCGGGGCCGCCGGCGGTACCAGGACGTCGGGTTCGTCGCCGAAGTCATCTCCGAGGGGACGGCCGCCAACGACTACGGCCCGAAGAAGACCGCCCAGCCGTCGCCGAGATCCCTGTCCATGTCATCACCGATCCCTACCAGGGGCGGTGTTACGTCCACACCGACCCCAAGGACGACGACTGCGCCAACTGGACACGGGTGGACTTCGGCACCGGCACCGACCTGACCGGCACCGAAATCGACCTCACCTTCAAGACCGACGAGTTCCCCCGCGGCTGACCGCCCGCGGCCCGCCGCCCGCCGGGTCAGAACATCGTGTTGTCGTTCGCCGACGTGGCCGGGACGTCCTGGAGGACGTCCCAGTGCTCGACGATCTTGCCGTTCCGCACGCGGAAGAGGTCCACGACCGCCTGGCCCCGTTCGCCCGGCGCGTTCACGTAGTGACTGTGGACGGCGACCAGGTCCCCTTCGGCGACGATCCGCTTCGGCGAGACCGACAACTGGGGGAACGCCTCGAAGTACGCCCCGAGCCCCGTCTTCGCACCGGCGATGCCGTCCGCGATGTCGGGGTTGTGCTGGTGATACTCGGGCCCCCAGTACCTGTCGAGCGCCGACAGGTCCTTGCGCACGATCAGTTGCTCGAAGGCCGCGCCCACCAGCTTCTTGTTGTGGGCCGTCAGCCACCGCGGGCCCGGCGACTCGGTTCGCGGCCGGCTCACCGTCGAGAACATGTCGTTGCCGTTGGCGGTGGTCTCCGGCACGTTCTGCCCGGTGTCCCAGTGCTCGGCGATCTTCCCGCCCTGGAAGCGGAAGATGTCGAAGACGGCCATGCCCCGGGTGCCCGGCGTCAGCACGACATTGGAGTGCACGAGGACCAGGTCGCCGTCCGAGATGACCCGCTTGATGTCGTACGAGGCCTGCGGGAACTGCTGGTGCGCCCCTGCCGCGAGGTTCTTCAGCGCCTCGGCACCGTCGGGCGCGAGCGGGTTGTGCTGGATGTAGTCCGGCCGGACGAACGCGTCGACGACGCCGGTGTCGCCCCGCTCGAACACGCCCTTGAGGACGCTGACGGCCACGGCCTTTTGGCGGTCGAGCCGCGCGCCGTCGCCGTGGCGCACCGAGTGGTGCGGCGCGGACGGTGTGGCGGCGACCGCGGGCACCGCCGCCGTTCCCAACAGGGCACTCGCGGCGAGCGCGGCGAAAAGTACCCGGCGTGCGGACGTGGTGGGGGTCACGACGGTCCAGCTCCGATCAAGGGAGGGAATCTTGAAAGTTCAAGCTAGCACTCAGCGCCACCCACAGGGAAGCGCTAACCCCCAGTTAGCGTGAATCCTCCTTGCATAGAGCGCACTCCACGTCGTTGGCTTGAGTGTCATGGAGTACACGCAGCTCGGACGCACCGGACTCAAGGTCAGCCGCCTCGTCCTCGGCACCATGAACTTCGGCCCGCAGACCGACGAAGCCGACAGCCACGCGATCATGGACGCGGCGCTCGGCGCGGGCATCAACTTCTTCGACACGGCCAATGTCTATGGGTGGGGCGAGAACAAGGGCCGTACCGAGGAGATCATCGGCAACTGGTTCGCGAAAGGCGGCGAGCGGCGCGACAAGGTCGTCCTCGCCACCAAGGTGTACGGCAACATGGCCGCCGACGGCGACGCCTGGCCGAACCACGACAAGCTCTCCGCCGTCAACATCCGACGGGCCGTCGACGCCAGCCTCAAGCGGCTGCGGACCGACCACATCGACCTCTACCAGTTCCACCACATCGACCGGCGCACTCCCTTCGAGGAGATCTGGCAGGCGATCGACGTGCTGGTGCAGCAGGGGAAGATCCTGTACGCCGGGTCGTCCAACTTCCCGGGCTACAAGATCGCCCAGGCCAACGAGGTCGCCGCCCGGCGCGGGTCGTACGGTCTCGTCAGCGAGCAGTGCCTGTACAACCTCGCCGAGCGGCGCGCCGAGATGGAGGTCGTGCCGGCCGCGCAGGAGTACGGGCTCGGGGTCATCCCGTGGTCGCCGCTGCACGGCGGTCTGCTCGGCGGCGTCATCAAGAAGGAGGTCGAGGGCGGGCGCCGGGCGAGCGGCCGGGCCGCCGACTCCCTCGCCAACACCGCGCTGCGCGCGCAGGTCCAGGCGTACGAGGACCTTCTCGAGAAGCACGGTGTCGAGCCGGGCGAGGCCGCTCTGGCGTGGCTGCTCACCCGGCCCGGGGTGACCGGCCCGATCGTCGGCCCGCGCACCGCCGAGCAGCTCGACTCCGCCGTGCGCGCGGTCGAGCTGGAGCTGAGCGAGGAGCTGCTGGCCGGTCTGGACGAGATCTTCCCCGGCCCGGGGCCGTCCCCGGAGGCCTTCGCCTGGTAGGGCGCCCTCAGGGCATCGCAGGTCAGGTCAGGTCAGGGCGCGGTGGCGGCCGGCGTCGGTCATCTTCCGACCGCCGCCGCCACCGCCACCACCACGAACATCAGCACGAGCGCACCGGCCATGATCCGGTTCCGGGTCTTCGGGTCCACGCGTCGAGACTAACCGGCCCCGCCCAGAACCTGTCCGGCGGACCCTGCCGCAGACGCGGAGTCCGGCACGCGCTCCCCCCGAGAGGGGGACCCCCCGTCGCGCTGTCCTCAGTTGCCGGCTCCCCCACGCTCGAACGCGCTCGCGCAAGGGCCCGTCGCCCCCGCTCACCGGCGCCGATCACTCGCCGTTGCTTTCCTGCGGCCTGATCCGCCGGGCAGGCCCCAGCGCCCAACGTCCGACCGGCTCGTAGCGCGGCTGCTCCCCCGCGACCCCGGACCTCGGCAGGCTGCTGCGCACCAGCACCAGCTCCCCCACCGTCCAGGTACGGCCCTCGAAGGCGTCCAGCGCCTCGACGTAGGGCCGCACGTCCACCGCGTCCCGGCTGCGGGCCAGCGTGAGGTGGGCCTTGTAGCGGCGGTGCTCGCCCATCTCCACGCCCGCCCTCCGCCCCGCCGCCTCCGCCCGGTCGGCCAGCAGCCGCAGCGCCGGGACGTCTCCGGCCGCCCCCGCCCACAGCGCCCGCCCGTGCCCGAACTGCCCTCCACCGCGCAACGCCAGCGCGAACGGCGCACCGCGGTGCGCGGCCCGCTTCAGCCGCGCCGACAGCTCCGGTACGAGGTCGTCGTCGACCTCGCCGTAGAAGGCGAGGGTGAAGTGCCAGCCGGGGCGGCCTGTCCAGCGCAACCCCTCCGCGCCCGGCAGGCTGCGCAACTCCGCTACTTCAGCGGCGAGTTCACGGGCGACGTCCTCCGGGGGCAGCACGGCGGCGAAGAGTCTCATGCCCCCGATTTTCCCGGCAGGCAGGGCCGGAAGCCCGCCATGATGGACGACATGCGGATCACGATCAGAGAAGGCGGACCCGACGACATCCCCGTGATACTCGGCATGCTCGACAGCAGTGTCGAGTGGCTGGTCTCACAGGGGCGCACCAGGCAGTGGGGCACGGAGCCCCTGTCGGAACACACGAAGACGGTGGAGTCGGTCGCCCGGTACATGGACAAGGGTGACGTGTACATCGCCGAGGCCGACGGCGTGCCGGCCGCCACGCTCACCCTCACCGACGCGCCCGGCGCCTACCTCGCCCATCTCCCGCCGCCCGGCGAGCCCGAGCGGTACATCCACTGGCTCGCCTCCGACCGCCGCTTCAAGGGCCACGGCGTGGGCAGCGCCCTGCTGGCGCACGCCGCCGAGGTGACCCGGAAGGCGGGCGTCTCCCTGCTCCGGGTGGACTGCTACGCGGGCGACGACGGCAAGCTCGTCGCCTACTACGAGAGCAACGGCTTCACCCCGATGGAGACGTACACCGCGAACGGCGACTGGCCGGGGCAGGTGCTGGCCCGGAGGGTGTGACTCGCGGGCGGTGCAGTGCGCGGGCGGCTGCAGCGGCTTGCACGGGTGCGGCACGGCACGGCACGGCGTGGCGTGGCGTGGCACGGACGCGACACAGGGTGGCGCGGCACGGCGTGGCACGAGTGGGTGTCCGGATGGGCGGTCCGTCCGGGTCACCCACCGGTGTCGCGCCCGTGCCGCACACCGACACCGCGCCGATGTCGCACCGATGCCGCACCGGCACTACGACGCCGGAGCCAGCTCACGCTCCCCGGGCTCGCGCTCGCCCTCGCTCTCGCGCGGGACGAACCGCACCCGCGGGTGCCCGTGGTTCCAGCCCACCGACATGCGCAGGTTGCCGACGCGGGCCAGGACCAGGCCGATGGTGACGGCGGCGACGGCCGAGATCACGCCGCCCGCCGCGAGGCCCGCCCGGACGCCGTACGCGTCCGTGACCCAGCCGGCGATCGGCGCGCCGATCGGCGAGCCGCCCATGAACACCATCATGTAGAGGGCCATCACACGGCCGCGCATGGCCGGGTCGGTGCCCATCTGGACGGTGGTGTTGGCGGTGACGTTGACCGTCATGCCGAACATGCCGATCGGGACCATGAACAGGGCGAAGAGCCAGAGGGAGGGGGCGCCCGCCGCGACGATCTCCATCGCGCCGAAGGCCACCGCCGCGGCGATCATCACCCGCATCCGGGCCGTGCCGCGCCGGGCCGCCAGCAGGGCGCCCATCAGCGAGCCGACCGCCATCAGCGTGTTGAAGAGGCTGTAGGAGCCGGCGCCGGCGTGGAAGACGTCGTCGGCGAAGGCGGAGAGGTAGACGGGGAAGTTGAAGCCGAAGGTCCCTATGAAGCCGACGAGCACGATGGTCCAGATCAGGTCGGGGCGCCCGGCGACGTAGTGGAGCCCCTCTCGTAGCTGGCCCTTGCCGCGCGGCGCGCGCTCGACGACGTGCAGTTCGCGGGCCCGCATCAGCAGCAGGCCGGCGATGGGCGCGATGAAGGACAGGCCGTTGGCGAGGAACGCCCAGCCGGTGCCCACGCCGGTGATCATCAGACCGGCGACGGCGGGGCCGACGAGGCGGGCCGACTGGAAGTTGGCGGAGTTGAGGCTGACCGCGTTCTGCAGTTGGGCCGGGCCGACCATCTCGGAGACGAAGGACTGGCGGGCCGGATTGTCGACGACGGTCGCGAGCCCGACGGCGAAGGCGGCCACGTACACGTGCCAGACCTCGACGTGGCCGGTGAGGGTCAGAGCGGCCAGCGCGATCCCGGTGAGGGCCATCGCGGACTGCGTGAACAGCAGTGCGCGGCGCTTGGGGAGCCGGTCGACGAGGACGCCGCCGTAGAGGCCGAAGAGGAGCATCGGCAGGAACTGCAGGGCCGTAGTGACGCCGACGGCGGTCGCGGAGCCGGTGAGGCTGAGGACCAGCCAGTCCTGTGCGATGCGCTGCATCCAGGTGCCGATGTTGGAGACGACCTGGCCGAGGAAGAACAGGCGGTAGTTCCTGATCCTCAGGGAGCCGAACATCGAGGACTTGCGGGAGCCCCCGGCGCGGTCACCGGGGGCGGTGTCGTGGGTGGTCGGTGCGGGGGCGGAGTCTGCTCCGGGTCCCGAACTCAACAGGGTTCGCCTCCTCAGATACTGCTTACAGGTGTGCGAGTTTCTCCAGCACGGGGGCGGCGGCGCGCAGTTTCGCCCACTCGTCCTCGTCGAGGCCGTCGACCAGGGTGGCCAGGAAGGCGTTCCGCTTGGTGCGGCTCTCCGCGAGCATGGCCTCGGCCTGCTCGGTCTTCGTGACGACCTTCTGGCGCCGGTCCTCGGGGTGCGGCTCCAGCCGGACCAGACCCTTGGCCTCCAGCAGGGCCACGATGCGGGTCATCGAGGGCGGCTGCACATGCTCCTTGCGGGCGAGCTCGCCCGGCGTGGCACTGCCGCAGATGGAGAGGGTGCCGAGCACCGACATCTCGGTGGGGCTCAGCGACTCGTCGACCCGCTGGTGCTTGAGGCGACGGGACAGCCGCATCACGGCTGATCGCAGGGAGTTCACGGCGGCAGCGTCGTCGCCATGGCTTAGGTCAGGCATCTCTTTAGGATAACTCATTACCCTCGCTAAACAAGCTGGGCGCGCCGGAATTCCCGTGACCCTGGCCACGGAAACCTCTCCATCACTCGAACGAGTGAGTAGGCAGCGGAAAGTGACCGGATTGCGGTACGCGCCCGCGACCCTCGTCTCATGGGGACCAGTGTGCTCAGCCTGCGGATAGACGGAGAGCTGCTCGAACGGCTCCGGCAGCATGCCGCGAAAAGGGGAATGAGCGTCCAGGACTATGTCGTCCAGACGCTCATTCGTGATGACTTCGACGAGCGGTTCCAGACCGCCGTCGAAGAGACGGAGAAGTTCTACGGGCTCACCTGAACCGCGTTACGCGGTTCAGGTGAGGCCGAGGGCCGGCATCAGGTAGTAGAAGGTGAAGACGGCGGCGACCACGTACATCGGCACCGGCACGTCCCGGCCGCGCCCGGCCGCCAGGCGCAGCAGGACGAAGGCGATGAAGCCCATGCCGATGCCGTTGGTGATCGAGTAGGTGAACGGCATCATCACCATCGTGATGAAGGCGGGCATGGCGATGGTGTAGTCGGTCCAGTCGATCTCCTTGACCGAGCCCGCCAGGATCAGGAAGCCCACCGCGAGCAGCGCGGGGGTGGCGGCCTGGGACGGGACCATCGTGGCGACCGGCGTGAGGAACAGCGCGACGGTGAACAGGCCGCCGGTGACGAGGTTCGCGAAGCCGGTGCGGGCGCCCTCGCCGACGCCGGCCGTGGACTCCACGAAGGCGGTGGTGGCGGAGGAGGAGCTGGCGCCGCCCGCTGCGACCGCGAGGCCGTCGACGAAGAGGACCTTGTTGATGCCGGGCATCTCACCGTTGGCGTTGGTCAGCTTGGCCTCGTCGGAGACGCCCATGATCGTGCCCATCGCGTCGAAGAAGCACGACAGCAGGACGGTGAAGACGAAGAGGACGCCGGTCAGCACGCCGACCTCGTCGAACCCGCCGAAGAGGCTGACCTCGCCGATGAGACCGAAGTCGGGGGTGGCGACGGGGTTGCCGGGCCACTCGGGGGTGGTGAGGCCCCAGGAGGGGACGGTGGCGACGGCGTCGATGATCAGCCCGAGGACGGTCATCGCGACGATCGAGATCAGGATCGCGCCGGGCACCTTGCGGGTGATCAGGGCCAGCGTGAGCAGGGCGCCCAGGATGAAGACGAGGACCGGCCAGCCGTTCAGGTGACCGTCGGCGCCGAGCTGGAGCGGGACGGTGGTGTGGGCCGCGTCCGGGATGCGGCTGACGAAGCCGGAGTCGACGAGCCCGATCAGCATGATGAACAGGCCGATACCGATCGAGATCGCCTTGCGCAGGCCGAAGGGCACCGCGTTCATCACGCGCTCGCGCAGACCGGTGGCGACCAGGAGCATCACCACGAAGCCCGCGAGCACGACCATGCCCATGGCGTCCGGCCAGGACATCCGGGGCGCGAGCTGGAGCGCGACCACCGAGTTCACGCCGAGGCCGGCGGCCAGCGCGATGGGGACGTTGCCGATCACACCCATGAGGAGGGTGGTGAAGGCCGCCGTCACACAGGTGGCGGTGACCAGCTGACCGTTGTCGAGCTGGTGCCCGTACATGTCCTTCGCGCTGCCGAGGATGATCGGGTTCAGCACGATGATGTACGCCATGGCGAAGAAGGTGGCGAAGCCGCCCCGGATCTCGCGCGGCAGCGTGCTGCCCCGCTCGGAGATGCGGAAGTAGCGGTCGAGGGCGCCGAAGAGGGGCGTGGCTCCCGGCTGTTCAGGGGCGGGGACCTTGGCGGGGGCCGACGTTGGCATGTTTTGGCGTTTCCTACGAAGAGAAGTGGTCGGACACAAACCGTTTCAGTATGAACGTATAGTGTTCGAATCAGCCATCTCCGCGCGTAGATGTGACCTCCTCGTAAGCTGTGCCCCATGGCCGCGTTTTTCTCGGGACCCACCAAGCACGAGGCGCCGGAGCCCCTGGAGGGCCCCGTGGTCGCCACCATCACCGGCGGCACGATCCTCTGGTTCGTCCTCTTCGTCGTCCAGCTCCCCTTCTACGGCTGGTTCGACGACCACGGCCGTCTGTGGTGGCTGTGGACCTGCCTCGCCGGCGCCGGGCTCGGACTCATCGGCATCTGGTACGTCCGCAAGCGCGACGCGGCGATCAAGCGGGAGGCGGCGGCCGGGGTCACCAAGGCGGAGGCCGTCGAGTAGGCGTACAACCGGCGTACCAGCCAGGTCCTCCCCAGGTCGGATCTTCGCCCCTTCCGACGGGTGAACCCCCAAATCCGCACGTACCGTCGATTCCATGGCCCACACCGACGCCCCCGCCTCCGTGCCGACGACGGCGACCGGTCTGACCGCCGCCGAGGTCGCGGACCGCGTCGCGCGCGGTCAGGTGAACGACGTCCCCGTCCGCAGCAGCCGCACCGTCGGCGAGATCGTCCGGGCGAACGTCTTCACCCGGTTCAACGCGATCATCGGCGTCCTGTGGCTGGTCATGCTTGCCGTCGCGCCCGTCCAGGACGGCCTGTTCGGGTTCGTGATCCTCGCCAACACCGGCATCGGCATCATCCAGGAGTGGCGGGCGAAGCAGACCCTGGACTCCCTCGCGGTCGTCGGCGAGGCCCGCCCCACCGTCCGCCGCGACGGCACCGCGACCGAGGTCTCCACCTCCGAACTCGTCCTGGACGACGTCATCGAGATCGGCCCCGGTGACAAGGTCGCCGTGGACGGGGTGTGCGTCGAGGCGGACGGGCTGGAGATCGACGAGTCACTGCTCACCGGCGAGGCGGACCCCGTCGTGAAGCGGTCGGGCGCACAGGTCATGTCGGGAAGCTTCGTGGTGGCCGGCGGCGGCGCCTTCCGGGCCACGAAGGTCGGCCGCGAGGCCTACGCCGCCCAGCTCGCCGAGGAGGCCTCCCGCTTCACGCTGGTCCACTCCGAGCTGCGCTCCGGCATCTCCACGATCCTCAAGTACGTGACGTGGATGATGATCCCGGCCGCCATCGGCCTCGTCGTCACACAACTGTTCGTGAAGAACAACGACATCAAGGAGTCGATCGCCCGCACCGTCGGCGGCATCGTCCCGATGGTCCCGGAGGGGCTGGTCCTGCTCACCTCCGTCGCCTTCGCGATCGGCGTCATCCGGCTTGGCCGGAAACAGTGCCTGGTGCAGGAACTCCCGGCCATCGAGGGCCTCGCCCGCGTCGACACCGTCTGCCTGGACAAGACCGGCACCCTCACCGAGGGCGGCATGGACGTCACCGGGCTCAGGACGCTCGACGACTTCGAGGAGACGTACGTACAGCAGGTGCTCGGCGCTCTCGGGGAGTCCGACCCGCGGCCCAACGCCTCCCTCCAGGCGATCATCGACGCCTACCCGGACGCCGAGGAATGGCGCTGCACCGAGTCCCTGCCCTTCTCCTCCGCCCGCAAGTACAGCGGCGCCAGCTTCAGCGAGGGCAACGGGGAGAGCGGCACCTGGCTGCTGGGGGCGCCGGACGTGCTGCTGGCCGACGGCTCCCCCGCCCTCGCCGAGACCGAGCGGCTCAACGAGCAGGGTCTGCGGGTGCTGCTGCTGGCCCGCGCCGCCCGCGACCTCGACGACCCCGAACCCGCACGCGGAGCCCGGCCCGCCGCCCTCGTCGTCCTCGAACAGCGGCTGCGGCCCGACGCCGCCGACACCCTGCGTTACTTCGCCCGGCAGGACGTCCACGCCAAGGTCATCTCCGGCGACAACGCGGTGTCGGTGGGGGCGGTGGCCGCGAAGCTCGGGCTCGACGGCGGCACGGTGGACGCCCGCCGGCTGCCCCAGGACCAGGACGGCATGGGGCGGGCCCTGGACGAGGGCACGGTGTTCGGGCGGGTCACCCCGCAGCAGAAGCGGGACATGGTCGGCGCGCTCCAGTCCCGCGGGCACACCGTCGCCATGACCGGGGACGGCGTCAACGACGTCCTCGCGCTGAAGGACGCCGACATCGGCGTGGCGATGGGGTCGGGCTCCGAGGCCACCCGGGCGGTCGCGCAGATCGTGCTGCTGAACAACAGCTTCGCGACGCTGCCGTCGGTGGTGGCGGAGGGCCGACGGGTCATCGGCAACATCACCCGCGTGGCGACCCTGTTCCTGGTGAAGACGGTCTACTCGGTGCTGCTGGCCCTGCTGGTGGTGTGCTGGCAGGTCGAGTACCCGTTCCTGCCACGCCACGTGACCCTGCTGTCCACGCTCACCATCGGCGTCCCGGCCTTCTTCCTCGCCCTCGCCCCCAACACGGAACGGGCCCGCCCGCACTTCGTACGACGGGTGATGCGGTACTCGATCCCGGGCGGCCTGATCGCGGGCGTCGCGACCTTCGTGACGTACCTGATCGCCCGTCACCACTACGTGGGCAAGGGCTCGTTGGACGCCGAGACCAGCGCGGCGACCCTCACGCTGTTCCTGGTCTCGATGTGGGTGCTGGCGATCATCGCCCGCCCGTACACCTGGTGGCGGGTGCTGCTGGTGGCCTCGATGGGCGCGGCGTTCCTGCTCGTCCTGGTGGTCCCGTGGCTCCAGCACTTCTTCGCACTGAAGCTGGTCGGAGAGACGATGCCGTGGATCGCGGTGGGCGTGGCCGCGGTGGCGGCGGTCGCCCTGGAGTTCTCCTGGAAATGGGTCGACCGCCGCGTTCCCGCTTAGCGCTCGGCGTGGACCGGGAAGCCGGTCCTGCCGCTCGTTCCCTACTGCACGTCGACGAAGTCACCCGCGGCGGTGGCCGCCGGGGAGGTGGTGGTGCCGACGAAGATGTAGCGGTAGTAGCCGTCCACGCTCGCCGTGACGGTGGTGCCCAGCCCACCGGTCGAGGTGGTCTTGACCGACTTCACCGTGCTGTAGGTGGTGGCGCCCTTCTTGCGGAACTGCAGCTGGGCGTAGACGCCGGCGTAACCGGTGTACGTGGCGGTGTCCCAGTTGGCGCGGGTCAGGCGGCCCGTGACGGTGATGGTCCTGCCCTTCTTCACCGGCTCCGGGGCGGCGTTGACCGTCAGCTTGGACAGGCGCTGGAGCTTGGTGGTGGCCAGGGTGTCGCCCTCGGCGTAGCCGACCTTGCTGAAGTCGACGTCGTCGGCGTTCGGGTCGACGTCGTTCCAGTCGACGATGTAGCCGGCCGCCTTCCACGTCGTGGCGTCGGCGTTCTCCAGCTCGTCGGCCGGGTAGACGTCGATGGTGCCCTTGCAGGTGGCGACCGTGGCCGAGGTGTTGGTGCAGGCCGGGTAGTCGTCGCCGAGGAGGAAGTTGGCCGGGTCGTCGTACGAACCGCGGTAGAGGAGCAGGTCCAGCTCGGTGTCGTCCGCGGTGACGTCGACGCCCGCGCCGTGCGTGACCGTGAAGGTGACCGGGGCGGTGACCTTGCCGCTGGTGCCGGCGACGATCGGCTTGCCGTTGTTGACCTTGACGTTGCCGAACTTGGCGTCCAGCGCGTACGGGGTGCCGCTGTCGGCGGTCGAACCGGTGAAGGCGCTCTTGCCGGAGGCGGCCGCGTGGAGGGCCGTGAAGGTGTCGACGGAGCTGTGCGAGTCGCTGCCGGTGGCCTGTGCGGCCGGCATGGCGAAGGCGGACAGGGCCACGGCGCCGGTGACGGCGACCACGGTGGCGCGTATGCGCATGTGCGTTCCCCCTGAGGAGAGGGGCCCACGGACGGTTGCCGTTCGCACGGTCGTCGTCACATCCGGGGCCCAAAGTGATGGTGGAGTCTGTTGACTCACACGATCAGATGCCCGGTGGGGGCGGATGGTTGTACGTCCCGTGAGAAATTCGTGGAAGAAATCTTCACGTCCGCCGCCACCCGCCCTCGCACCCCGTGAGCGTCAGTCGAACCAGCGGTCGCGGGCCAGTTCCCGGGTCCGTGACGGGTCCTCCAGCAGGGCCGCGACCTCGAAACGGCGCGGCCACTGCCGTGCCGCCCAGGCGAGCCCGGCGGCCACGCCCTCCAGGGTGGCGGCGTGCAGGACGCCGTCGGCCGTCAGCCGCCAGTCGATCTCCACGCCGTCGACGACGAGTTCCTCGTGCTCGACGTACGTGTCGGGCGTGCGCGGCCCGAGCAGCACCCGCACCGACTCCGGTACGTCGTGCTCGGCGCCCTCGGAGTCGACGCCCCCGGTCACGGACTCGCTCAGCCGCCGCACCTGGAACAGCTCGGCCAGTTCGGCGGCGCGCGAGGGCCGTACGGGCAGCAGCGGGACGCCCTGCGTGAACGGCAGCAGATCGGGCGAGTCGACGACGACGGCGTCGGCGGCGTCCACGACCTCGACCCGCCCGTCGACGACGGCCCGCAGCTCGTCGGGGAGGGTCACCTGCTCGGGGTCCAGCTCGGCCAACGCACCGTAGAGGCCGTGCAGTTGGGCGGAGGTGACGGGGCGATCCGGGTCGGCCAGCCGGTCGAGGAGTTCGGCGGCGCCGCCGGGCTCGTCGAGGAGGGCCGCCACGGAGGTCCGTACGCCCAGCGCCCGCAGCACCTGCTCGTCGTCGAACCCGGTGGCGTCGGCCTCGTCGTACAGGCCGTGCAGGAGCGGGTCCCCGCCGGCGGCCAGCAGGCCGGCCGGGCGCCGCCCGTCGAGCACCGGGTTTCCGCGCAACCACCAGGCGGTGTAGGGCCGTACGGCCTCGTGGGTGCCGTCCGGGAGGAGGATGCGGACGGGCTGGATGAGGGCGTCGCGCAGCGGCGGCCGGGCGAGCAGCGCGAGGGCCTGCGGCCAGCGGTCCTCGTCGACGAGGTCGAGGTCGCGGACGGCGACGAGCTCGGTGGCGACGGGCGGCACGGGCGAGTCGGGGAAGCGGTCGAGGATGTCCTCGCACCACACGTCGACGGCGTCCAGCAGCCCGGCGTCGTCGGGTTCGGCGAAGTCCCCTTCGCGGGGCTCCAGTTCGTCCGGGTCCAGGACGACGTCCGTGGCACGCACGAGCGCGAAGTTGGCCAGCACGCCACAGGCCGCGAGGGGCTGTTCACCCCATTTGTCCGCCAACTCGGCGTCGACAGCGGCGAGTTCGTCCTCCCGGATGACGGAGGCGAACGGGCTGCCCGGCAGCACCAGTTCACCGGCGGGGACGAGTTCCCCGTCCTCGTCGGGCAGGGCGAGGGCGCCGAGCCAGGGCTCGTCCCCGGGCTCCAGACCGGCGTCCCGGACGAGGGCGAGGACCGTGTCGGCGAGCTCCTCCGCGTCCGGGGCGTCCCTGTCGTCCCAGGCGCCGCCGTCGTCGTCCAGGGAGGCGGCGACGGCGGCCCGCACCTGCGGGGTGGTCAGGACGGCGCGGGGCGTGGCGGGCAGCGCGCCGAGCTTCTCCAGGAGGGGGTGCGCGGCGTCCTGGTGGGCGACCTTGAGACCGAGCCGGGCGAGGGATTCGGAGGTGGCGGCCCAGGTGTCGTCGGGGGTGGGGCCGTCGGGGAGGGGCAGCAGCACCTGGCGCGGACCGATGGTGGTCCGCCCGTCGGCGAGCGGCACGGGAAGCCCGGAGAGCCGGTCCGGATCGACCCCGGCGAGGCTGTCGTAGAGCCGGTACCACCAGTCCGGGTCCTTCTCCAGACCGGCCAGCCGGTCGATCGCGTCGGCGAGCGGGATCCGGGCGACGCCCAGTGTGCGCAGCTCGGCCCGCCGCTCCAGCCCGGCGGGCAGCAGGGTCGGCAGCACCTCCGCCAGCACCCGCACGGTGTCGGCGCCGGCACCCTCGACGACCTCGGCGTCACGGGGCCGCAAGGCCTCCGGAAGCTCGATCACGTCCTCGACCCCGGCCCCGTCCTCGCCCTCGTTCTCGGGCGCGGGCCGGACGGCGGGCGGCAGGAACGCGGTGCGCGGCAGCCGCTCGAGGACGGCCTGCCGAAGGGCCCCGTCCAGCACCCCCTTGCCCAGCGGCCCGGGCACGAGATCGATGATCCCCGTGCCCACCGGCCGCCAGCCGGCGAGGAGTTCGGTGTACACGTCCGCCGCACGCTGCACGAGGTGGTCGGTCAGCGGTCCGGGGGCGGCGTGCCGGCGGGTGGTGTCGAGGGGGAAGGAGGCGATGAGCAGGGCGGGCACGCCGAGGGGCTCGTCGCTGGGGGTGGGCGCGTGGACGACGGGAGTGGTGCGGGGCCGGGCGGGCGCCCCGTCCTCGTCGACCGGCACGGCCCAGGTGACCGACCAGTGGGGCCGCAGCCGCTCCTCCACCGGCCGGTCGGCCAGCAGCTCGGGGCTGAGGGGACCGTGCGCGGCGGCGACCCGCCACCGCGTGGTCCCGTCCCGCGTGTCCGCCACGACGGTGAGGGCGCCGTCGGCGGGGTCGGCGGAACGGCGGAGGGTGCGCGGAGCGTGGTCGTCGACCTCGATCACGACCTCCTCCAGCCCCGGGAGGGCGAGCAGCAGAGCGTCGTCGACGGCGGTGAGGAGCCGTTCGGCGAGATCGGCGGCGGCGGTGTCGCGCAAGGGCAGGATGACGGCGGTGTCGTACGGGTCGGGCGCGGTGCCCTGGGCGGCGAAGGGCAGCCGGAGCAGCGGCACATGTCCGTCACGCCTGCGGATCTCGTCACCGAGGCCGGGGCTGTGCCGGGCGGTGTCCTGGGCCAGCTCGCGAGCCTCCGCGAGGGACCAGCGGACACCCCCGTGCCGCCCCACCACGGCGGGCTCGTCGGTGACGGCGACGACGGCGGCGAAGCCGACGCCGAACCGCCCGACGGCCACGGCCGACTGCTGGGCCTCACGCTTGGCGGAGGCCCGGAGCGTGGCGAGTGACTCGACGCCGGCGGCGTCCAGGGGCGCGCCCGTGTTGGCGGCGACGAGGACACCGTCGCGGAGGGTGAGCCGCAGCCGCCCCGGCACTTTGGCCCTGGCGGCGGCGTCGGCGGCGTTCTGAGCGAGCTCGACGACGAGCCGGTCCCGGTACCCGCCGAGGACGAGGTCCTCCTCGGCGTTGGCGTCCTCCCGGAAACGGGCGGGACTCGTGGCCCAGGCGTCCAGCACTCCGCGACGCAGGCGGGCCGTGCCGAAGGGGTCCGCGCCCTCGGGTGCCGGCCGCACGAACTTGCTCACGTTCACTCTCCTCATCGGCGTGGGCACGAAGGTACCGCGCGAAGGAGTGACGGCCGAACGGGATGCGAGGCAGGGGCCGGGCACCGAGCCGCCCCTACATCACAATCACACAACGACTACGGGATCGCCCGACAACGGACGAGGCGGGACGGCACGCCAGGACGACGGGGCCGGACGGCTAGGAGTGCCCCAGCTCCGCCGCGTCCTCGTCCTCCACCGTCGGCACGGACCCCGAATCCGGGGCCGGACGCAGCGGGAACGGATCCACCCGGGTCTCGTCGATCACCGGCGGGGCGGGCCGCGGCGGCGCGGGCATCACCGCTGCCTCCGAGTGGCCCCCACAGCCGTACGCCAGGGAGACGACCCGGCCGTCCGCCGGGGAGAACTCGTTGGCGCAGACGCCGAAGGCCTGCCCGAGGGAGCCCCCGATGGGCGTGAGGAAACCGCAGCTCTGGCAGGTCGCGGGGGCCGCCTGGGCCATGGGCGTCTGGGGGCCGTAGCCCTCCTCCCAGCGGTCCGCGGCGATGTGCAGGCCGTACCGGGACAGCACCCGGGCCCGGCGCATCCCCAGCTCCTCGGCCACCGCGGCGATCGTCCCGCGCACCGGTGTCGTGGGCAGCTTCGCCGACGCGGCCGGGGTCACCTCGGCGTCCTCCGCCTCCACCAGCTCGGCCATCTGCTCGGAGACGGGCGAGTTCGGCAGCGGCTCGTCCACGCCGGTGAAGCCGGGCTCCAGACGGAGGTCCTCCGCGTCCGTGGGCAGGAGGTCGCCGGGGCCCATGTCGCCGGGGCGCAGCCGCTCGCTCCACGGGACCCACTCGGGCGCCAGCACCGCGTCGGGGCCGGGGAGGAGGACCACCTCGTCCAGGGTGACGATCTTCGCGCGGGACGCCCGCGCCACCGTCACCGCCCAGCGCCAGCCCCGGTACCCGAGCTCCTTGCACCCGAAGTAGTGGGTGACCACCCGGTCGCCCTCGGAGAGCATGCCTACGTGCTCTCCGACCACGCCGGGGGCGGCTGCCTCCTCGGCTGCGGCACGGGCGAGGTCGACGGCCTCGGCGCACAGGCGGTCGGGGGTGCGGCTTCGCGTGGTCGCTGCGCTCACAGGTATCGCTTCTCTCCTACGCCGTCTCTCGGTGCGCCTGCCTGAAGGCGGCGGGTGCGGACGGAGCGGACCAAAGGGCCGCGTCGACGTCCGCGCCCGATCGCGCTCGGGCGCACCTGCTGTCATCCATTCTGCGGGATGGCCGGGAGGCGCGCGGCCGAGATCGATCGCCACGGCGCGCTACGCACGCTACCTGCTCCCGGACGCTCGGCCTACACCGGCGGGACGTTTCGCACGACCGGAAGCCGCCGAACGGCCTCGGAACGCCCTCCGAAAGTCCCTCGGAGGCTCTTCGAACGGCCGCCGGACGGGCACTCCCGCCACCATCACACGGCCATACGCGCGGTAACCCCACTACATACAGCGTTCTCGGGGCACTATGACGGAGTGGCAGCCGCGAGGACACCCCAGGGCGCCACCGGGATCGGTGCGACGAAGGGGAACAAGGGGAGGAGCCGGGTGAGCGGTTCGGGCCGGATGAGCGGGTCCGTCCGCGCGATCGGCCGTGCCCTGCACTTCCCGTTCACCGGCACCGCCCGCGGCATCAGAAAGGCCACGCACGCGCACGGCGCCGGCGAGTCCGGCCTCGGCAAGCTGATCGAGCTGCACGGCGTGAACGGCGCCGGCGACGTCATGATCACCATCGCGCTCGCCTCCACCGTCTTCTTCTCCGTGCCGACCGACGAGGCCCGCGGGCGCGTCGCGCTCTACCTCGCCATCACCATGGCGCCCTTCACCGTCCTCGCCCCCGTGATCGGCCCCCTCCTGGACCGGCTCCCGCACGGACGGCGCGCCGCCATGGCCGGGTCCATGATCGCCCGGGCGATCCTCGCGCTCGTCCTGTCCAGCGCGGTCGCCACCGGCAGCATCCAGCTGTACCCGGCCGCGCTCGGCGTGCTCGTCTCCTCCAAGGCGTACGGGGTCGTCAGAAGCGCCGTGGTGCCACGCCTCCTGCCGCCCAGCTTCTCCCTCGTCAAGGCGAACTCGCGGGTCACCCTCGGCGGCCTGCTGGCCACCGGCGTCGCCGCGCCCGTGGGCGCCGGGCTACAGGCCCTCGGGCCGCGCTATCCGCTCTACGGCGCCTTCGTGATCTTCGTGGCCGGTACGTTCCTGTCGTTCTCGCTGCCCCGCAAGGTGGACTCCGCCAAGGGCGAGGACGTCGCGCTGCTCGCCGCCGACGAGCAGCACCTGCACGGCCCGCACCTCAAGCCGGTGAAGCGGCCGGGGCTCAGGACGGTCGGCATCGCCGTCACCCACGCCCTGGGCGCCAACGCGGCCCTGCGCTGGTTTTCCGGGTTCCTGACCTTCTTCCTGGCGTTCCTGCTGCGCGAGCACCCGCTGACCGGGCAGAGCGCGGCGGTGTCGCTGGGCATGGTGGTCGTGGCGGCCGGCGTGGGCAACGCGCTCGGGACGGCGGTGGGGGCGTGGCTGCGCTCCAAGGCCCCGGAGCTGATCATCGTGACGGTCGTCGCCGTCGTCCTGGGCGCGGCGCTCATCACCGCCGTCTTCTTCGGGGCGTTCCTGGTGGCCTGCCTGGCGGCGCTCACCGGGTTCTCGCAGGCGCTCGCCAAGCTGTCCCTGGACGCGCTGATCCAGCGGGACGTGCCGGAGCTGGTGCGCACCTCGGCGTTCGCCCGCTCGGAGACGCTGCTCCAGGTGTCCTCGGTGTTCGGCGGCGTGGTCGGCATCGTCATGCCGCTGAACGGGACGCTGGGCCTGTCGGTGGCCGCCGCGGTGGTCGCCGTGGGCTGGCTGACCACGGTCCGCGGCCTGCTGTCCTCGGTGCGGCACGGGGGCGGCGCGACGCCCCGGGCGGCGTGAGCACCGCATGGCGCGGGCACCGGCGCGGGCACCGCGTGGCGTAATACACAGCCACGCCGCACCCCACGTAAAGAGACGGCTGGACGTGCCCGATAGCCTTCCGCCATGACCACGATGCCCCGCGGCGGAGCCGCTGATGTACTCGGCGTTCGGCGACGCCGCCGCGCCGTCGCCGCCGCCGGCGCCGTTTCCGCCGGACTGCTCGTCCTGTCGGCCTGCGACAAGCCGACCCCCCTGTCCACGATCACCGTCGGCCGCGACTCGGTCAGCTCCGAGGCCACCTGCGGCGGCGAGGGCGACACCCTTCAGGCCGCGGAGCTCACCAAGTGCCTCGCCGACAAGGACATCAAGTCCATCAGCGTCGACCCTGACGAGACCGTCCGCTTGGGCGTCGACCCCGACGTGGCCGACAAGCGCTGGACGATCCTCATGAACGGCCAGCCGCTCACCGAGGACAGCGACAAGACCTACCGGACGATCCCGGGCAGCGTCTTCTTCAACGCCCAGTACGGCGCCCAGGGCGACTCCACGCTCGTCACCATCAAGGCGGGCGACGGCAAGAAGGACAGCCAGTCGGCGACCGGCCTGTGGTCCTTCAAGCTCAAGAAGGACGACTGACCACGTCCCGCGCACGCGTCCTCGTGGCCACCGCGGTCCCCGCCGAACGGGACGCGGTGGCACGGGCGTTGCCGGATCCGTCCGCCGACATCCGGCTGCCCGGCGTGACCCTGTACCGCACCGCCGGGATCTACGACCTCCTCGCCGCCGGAGTCGGACCGGCCCTGGCCGCCGCCTCCGTCTCCGCCGCCCTCACGGCGGCCGCGCTGAACGGCGCCCCCTACGGTCTCGTCGTCTCGACGGGCATCGCCGGCGGCTTCGCGCCCGCCGCCCCCGTCGGCTCCCTGGTCGTCGCCGACGAGATCACCGCCGCCGACCTCGGCGCCGAGACCGCCGACGGCTTCCTGCCGGTCACCGAGCTGGGCTTCGGCACGGTCACCCACCGTCCGCCCGAGTCCCTCGTACGGGAGACCTCGGCCGCCGCCGGGGCCCTCACCGGCGTCGTCCTGACCGTCTCGACGGTCACCGGCACCGCCGCCCGGGCCGCCGCCCTGCGCGAGCGCCACCCGCGCGCTCTCGCCGAGGCGATGGAGGGCTTCGGGGTCGCCGAGGCGGCCGCCGCGCACGGCGCGCCCGTGCTGGAGATCCGCGCGGTCTCCAACCCCGTCGGCCCGCGCGACCGCGCCGCCTGGCGCATCGGCGATGCGCTGGCCGCCCTGACCACGGCCTTCGGGAAGCTCACCCCCGTCCTGGAGAGTTGGAACCCACATGACCACCAGTGAGCAGCCGCTGCGGATCGCGTACTCCCCCTGCCCGAACGACACCTTCGTCTTCGACGCCCTCGCCCACGGCCGCGTGCCGGGCGCGCCCGCGCTCGACGTCACGTTCGCGGACATCGACCTCACCAACGGCATGGCCGAGCGCGGCGAGTTCGACGTGCTGAAGGTGTCGTACGCGGTGCTGCCGTACGTCCTCGACGAGTACGCGCTGCTGCCGTGCGGAGGCGCGCTGGGCCGGGGCTGTGGCCCGCTGGTGCTGACCAGGGAGGCCGGGACGGACCTCACCGGCCGCACGGTCGCCGTGCCGAGCGAACGGTCGACGGCGTACCTGCTGTTCCGCCTCTGGGCGGCGGACACGGTCCCGGGGGGCGTCGGCGAGATCGTCGTCCTGCCGTTCCACGAGATCATGCCGGCCGTGCGGGACGGGAAGGTCGACGCGGGCCTGGTCATCCACGAGGCCCGCTTCACCTACCAGAACTACGGCCTGCACAAGCTCTCGGACATGGGCGAGCACTGGGAGGACACCACCGGCCTGCCCATCCCCCTGGGCGCGATCATCGCCAAGCGCTCACTGGGGGCGGACACGCTGACCCTGCTGGCCGACTCGATCCGCACGTCCGTGCGCGCCGCCTGGGACGCCCCCGAGGTCTCCCGCCCGTACGTCATGGAACACGCCCAGGAAATGGACCCGTCGGTCGCCGACCAGCACATCGGCCTGTACGTGAACGAGTTCACGGCCGACCTGCGCGAGGACGGCTACGCGGCGGTACGCGGACTGCTCACACGCGCTGCGGCCGAGGGACTGGTACCTGCGCTGGGGCCCGAGGCGCTTTCGTTTCCCTGAGCCTCACGGTCATCGGAGCCGACGGACGAAGTCCGGCACGACCGCCCACAGCCCGCGAAGCGGCGCAAGGACGGCAGAAAGAGAGGCCGCGGCGGTACGGGGACTGCTCACACGCGCTGCGGCCGAGGGACTGGCACTGCGCTGGGGCCCGAGGCGCTCGGCTTTCCCTGAGGCTTCGGTCCTTGGCTAGGGCTTCTCGTCGTCACCGTCGGCCAGGGGTGTACGGGGCGGCCACTGGGCCAGCGACAGCATCCCCAGAACCTTGCGGATGAGGAAGCCGGCCAGGGGCAGTTCGACGCACACCGCGAGCGTCGCCGACAGCCACACGTCGGGGGTGCCGAGGGCGAGCGACACGTCGAACCACGCGTCGCAGACCAGCAGTGCCGCCGTCGCGGCGGCGGCCACGGCGACGGCCCGGTGCCGGCGCCAGCCGAGCAGGGCGGTGCACGCCACCGCGAGCACGAGCAGGGCGTCGAATCCGACCCAGGCCGTGCGCCACTGGCGGACCGTGTACCCGCTGGGCAGAGTGAACCAGAGCAGGACCGTCCACGGGACCAGGCCGACGCTGGAGACGGTGAGCAGTTCCAGGGTGTGCCGCCGCTGCCGCCGTATCCGCTCCAGCAGCTCAGGGGTCGGCGACGGGGCGGCGGGAGCCCCGCCGCCGGGTTGGGTTCGTATGTCGCTCACGTCGGCCGGTCCGGGGGTTTACACGTCCAACTGGTCGGCGACCGCGCGCAGTAGACCGGCGATCTTCTTGCCGGAGGTCTTCTCCGGGTAGCGGCCCTTCTCGAGCATCGGGGTGATGTTCTCGAGAAGGGTGGTCAGATCCTGGACGATGGAGGCCAGTTCGTCGGGCTTCTTGCGCTGCGCCGCGGCGACCGACGGGGTCGGGTCGAGAATGACGACGGAGAGTGCCTGGTCGCCGCGCTGTCCGGCGACGACGCCGAACTCCACCCGCTGGCCCGGCTTCAGTGCCTCGACTCCGGCGGGGAGGACCGAGGAATGGACGAAGACGTCACCGCCGTCGTCGCGGGAGAGAAAGCCGAAGCCCTTCTCGCTGTTGAACCACTTGACCTTGCCGGTAGGCACGTCTGTCCTCGTCCTCGTACTCGTCGGAAAACTGCTTCGGAAACAGCTCTGGAACCGCTACGGAACGGCTCCGGATAGCACTTGGGCGGGTCGACCACGACCCGCCGGTACCAAGGCTAATGGTCTGTGGACCGGTGACAAGACGTCCCCCGGTTGTTCCTCAGGGCTGGGAACTACCCTGGTCCGGTGCGTGACAAAACCCAAACGAATTCCGCGGCTCCCGGTGACCGACTGATCCGTGCCGGTGCCATCGTGTTCTTCGTCGGCGCCGTGGCCACACTCGTCACGGTCGCCCCGCTGTTCCTCGGCACGAAACCTTTTCCGACGTACATGTTCGGATTGAGCATGCTCATGGGTGTCGGCTTCCTGATCGCCGGCGCGGGCGTCCTGCGGTCGGTCGCGGCCGGCCGGCGTCAGGCGCGGGGCGCGGTGCGCTAGTTGCTCAGGTGTCCGGAGAGCCAGGCGGGGAATTCGGTCAGGTCGGCGAGCACGACATCCGCACCGGCCGTCCGCAGTTCCTCCGCGCCGATCGGCCCGGTCGGCACGGCGACCGACAGCGCCCCGGCGGTGTGGGCGCCGCGCACGTCCCCCACGTGGTCGCCGACGTAGACGCTCGCACCGTGCTCGCGCAGCGCCTCCGCCTTCTCCTCGGCCCACAGATCGCCTATCACCGCGTCGGGGCCCAGGCGCAGATGCTCCACCTGCAGCTTCGCGTTGGGCTGGTGCTTGGCGGTGACGACGATGGCCCGCCCGCCGGCCGCCCGCACGGCCGCGATCGCCTCCCGGGCGCCGGGCAGCGCGGTCGCGCCGGTGACGCCGTATTCGGGGTACAGCGAGCGGTAGAGGTCGGCGATGGCCGCCACCTGCTCCGCCGGGTACCAGTGGGCCAGCTCCGTCTCCGGCGGCGGACCGAGCCGGGTGACCACGAGGTCGGCGTCGATGTACGTCCCCGTCCGCTCGGCGAGCGCCACATAGGTGGCGCGGATACCGGGCCGGGAATCGATCAGGGTCATGTCGAGGTCGAAGCCGACGGTGAGCGCGGGTGACGTCATGCGGCCATTCTGCCCGGCCGCCACGCCCCGACTTCCGGCCCCGGTTTTCCGCCCCTGCTTGCGCCCCTGCTTCCGCCCCTGCTTCCGCCTCGGCTTGCGCCCCTGCTTCCGCCTCGGCTTCCGTCCCCTGTTCTGCCTCGGCTTGCGCCCCTGCTTCCGTCCCCTGTTCTGCCTCGGCTTGCGCCCCTGCTTCCGCCTCGGGTTCCGTCCCTGCTTCCGCCTCGGGTTCCGTCCCTGCTTCCGCCTCGGGTTCCGTCCCTGCTTCCGCCTCGGCTTGCGCCCCTGCTTCCGCCTCGGGTTCCGTCCCTGCTTCCGCCTCGGCTTGCGCCCCTGCTTCCGCCTCGGCTTGCGCCCCTGTTTCTACCTCTGTTTCTGCGAGCGCCAGACCAGGAACAGCGCCGATGCCACGGCCGCGCCCCGGATCACCCACGGCCAGGTCTGGGCGACGGCGGCGTTCATCTGTCCTTCGGCGATGGGCTCGCCCCAGCGCCCGTCGGACCGCCCCCACAGCCAGACCAGCCCGGCGGTGACCGAGAGCCCCGGCAGCCAGACGACCGCCAGCTTCGTCTCCTGCTCGGTCAGCCGCCGCGAGGCGTAGGCGATGGCCCAGCCGAGGATCAGCGCGAACCAGTTGCCGAGCACGGCGCCCGCGACAAGACACGCGGCGGCGATGAGGAGCAGCGGGTTGCTCCAACGACGCCCCGGCTCACCGGAGGAGCCCCGGAAGAGCCGAAGCCGACGACGGCGGGGCCCGGCGTCCTCGTCCTCCCCCGCCTCCGCTTCCTCCCCCCCGACAGCGGCCTCGTCCTCGTCCTCGTCCGTCTCTTCTCTCGACGGCGGAGGCTTGAGCAGGTCCGCGATCTCCACGCCGCCGACGAACCCCGGCACGTCCTCGCCGAGGCCGAGCGGGGTCGGCTCGTGCAGCCACCAGTCGGGCGTCTCCCGGCTGTCGCCCAGCTCGTGCGCGGGGGCGCGGTGCGGCGGGGACGGGACCTCGGAGGGGGCGGCGGGGGGCGGTGCGCTCGACCGGGGCCGCGGCACGACCCGCCGGATCCCCTTCGGCCGCCCCGGCGCCTCCTCACGGTCCCGCTGGACGGGCACGGAGGGCGCCGGCGTCTGCGGAGCACCGTGGCCGGTGCCGGTGTCGGCCGCGGCGGCGACGATGTCGTCCGGACTGCCGAGGCGGTCGATGATGCGGCGGACGGCGGCGGGTGAGTCGACGGCCGCCTTCGCCCGGCGCCGGTCGATCTCGTTGCGCAGCTCGGAGACGAGCCGCATCCGCGTGGCCGACGACAACTGCCGCTGGTGCGCGACATCCCCGACCCGGCTCAGATACTCGTAGACGACTTGGTCGCTCTCGATCCCCACGGGAATGACGCTACCGCTTCTCCTCGCAGGCGCCGGTTTCTCCTTGCCGGCGCCGGTCTCTCTTTTGTAGGCGTCGGTCGGCATCGTCCAGCCCGTCCGGGGGTTCCCGCGCCCGAGCGCAGCGAGAGCGGGGGAGATGGAGGACAGGCCCCTCAAGGGCCGGAGGGGGGTCTGGGGCGCAGCCCCCAGGGGACGCCAACCGCTACCGTGGGCAAGATGAGCACCGAGGACCAGCTGGCCCCCCGCTCCCTGGCGGCTGCGCTCCGCGCCCGGGACGACGCTTCCCTGGCCGCGCTCCTGCGCGCCCGCCCCGACCTCATCACCCCGGTCCCCACGGATCTCACCCAGCTCGCCACCCGCGCCGGCACCCGCGCCTCCGTCGTCCGCGCGCTGGAGCGGCTCGACCGGTTCGCCCTGCAGACCGCGGAGGCGCTGGCCGTGGCCGACGACCCGGCGACGTACGACGAACTGCTCGGGCTGATGGCGGGCGACGCCCGCGACCCGGCCGTCGTCCAAGCGCTCCCCGGCGCCCTGGCGGCCCTGCGCGAACAGGCCCTCGTCTGGGGCGCCGCCGACCGCCTCCACCTCGTGCGCACCGCCCGCGAACTGCTCGCGCCGTCCCCGCAGCACCCGTCCCCGACGGGGCTCGGGCCGAGTGTGCGGGAGGCGACGGCGGGTATGTCGCCCGGCCGGATCCAGGAGATCGTGGCGGCGGCCGGGCTGCCGTCCACGCACGACTCGGTGTCCGCCGTCGCCGCGCTCACCGCCCTCTTCGGCCACCGCAAGAAGATGGCCGCCCTGCTCGCCGAGGCGCCCGCCGACTCCCTCGACGTGCTGGAGCGGCTGGTGTGGGGGCCGCCGTACGGGCAGGTCACCCACGACCCGGCGGCGCGGCTGCGCTGGCTGCTCGACCGCGGGCTGCTGTTGCCGACGGCGCCCGGGACCGTCGTCCTGCCCCGTGAGGTCGCCCTGCATCTGCGCGAGGGGCGGGCCCATCGCGCGCCCGATCCGGTGCCGCCGGCCGTGGCGCCGGTCGCCGCGCACCGGCCACAGGTTGTGGACGCGACGGCGGCCGGGCAGGCGTACACGGCGCTGGCGACCGTCGAGGAGCTGCTGAAGGACTGGGACGAGGGCGGCCCCGCGGTGCTGCGGGCCGGCGGGCTGAGCGTGCGCGACCTCAAGCGGACGGCCGTCGCGCTGGACGTGTCCGAGCCGGTGGCCGCGTTCTGGGTGGAGCTGGCGTACGCGGCCGGGCTGCTCGCCTCCGACGGCGAGGCCGACGAGCGGTACGCGGCGACCCCGGAGTACGACGAGTGGTTGGAGCGGCCGCCCGCCGAGCGGTGGGCGCAGTTGGCGCAGACATGGCTGGCGGCGACCCGGACCTCCGGGGTGGTCGGCGGCCGGGACCTCAAGGAGCGGGCGCTGGCGGCGCTGGGTCCGGGCCTGGACCGGTCTGCCGCGCCCGAGGTGCGCCACCGGGTGCTGACGCTGCTGGCCGGGCTGCCGGAGGGGGCCTCGCCCGACGCGGAGGCGCTGCTGGCCCGCCTGCGCTGGGAACGCCCCCTGCGCGGCCCGCAGAGCGCTCAGGCCGGTGACGAGGACCTGCGCTCCCGGCTGGCCCGCTGGACCCTGATGGAGGCCGAGATGCTGGGCGTGACCGGCCGGGGCGCGCTGTCGGCGCACGGTCGGGCCCTGCTGGGGGCACCGGCGCCGGCTGAACCGGCCCCCGCTCCCGAGGCCGCTCACGACGCTCCGGCCGGCCCCGGCGACAAACTGCCCGCCCACCACCGCCCGGCCGTCCCCGACCCGGGCCACCTCTCACCCCCCGAGCAGGCCGTCGCCACCGCGTCCGCCGTCCGTCTGCTGGCCCCCCTCCTCCCGGAGCCCCTGGACCACGTCCTGCTCCAGGCGGATCTGACGGCGGTCGCCCCCGGCCCGCTGCGGCGTCCGCTCGCCGACGTGCTGAACGTCCTCGCGGACGTCGAGTCCAAGGGCGGCGCGACCGTCTACCGTTTCACGCCCGGCTCGGTCCGCCGCGCCCTGGACGCCGGCCGCAGCGCCTCCGACCTGCACGCCTTCCTCGCCGAGCACGCGCGCACGCCGGTGCCGCAGCCGCTGGCGTACCTGATCGACGACGTGGCCCGTCGGCACGGCCATCTGCGGGTGGGCGCCGCCTCGGCGTATGTGCGCTGCGACGACGACGCCGTGCTGAACGAGATCCTCGCCGACAAGCGCGCCGCCGTCCTGCGCCTGCGCCGTCTGGCCCCCACCGTGCTCGCGGCCCAGGCCGACCCGGCGACCCTGCTCGACGGGCTGCGCGCGATGGGCTTCGCGCCGGCCGCCGAGTCCGCCGAGGGCGACGTCCTGATCACCCGCGCCCACGCCCACCGCACCCCGCCCCGCACGGCCCCCGAGCCGGTGCCGGACGGCCCGCCGGTCCCCGACGCCACGCTCCTCACGGCGGCGATCCGCGCGATCCGGGCCGGCGACCTGGCCGCCACGGCGCCCCGCAAGCCGACGGAGGACGCCGCCCCGCTCGCCCCTGGCGAACTCCCCCGCACCAGCTCCGCCGAGACCCTCGCCACCGTGCAGGCGGCCGTCCTCACCGGCGAGGCCCTGTGGATCGGCTACGTCAACGCCGAGGGCACCGCCAGCCAGCGCGTCATCGCCCCGGTGCGGGTGGAGGGTGGCTTCGTGACGGCGTACGACCACACGGCGGACGAGGTCCGCACGTACCCGCTGCACCGGATCACGGGAGTGGCGGAACTCGCGGACGACTGACGGGCGCGAGTCGGCCGCGGGCTGTCTCAGCAGCTCCCGACAGAGGCGTCCGCGGGCAGACCGAAGTGGGCGCGGGCCTCGGTCTCCAGGGCGGCGGAGGACATCGAGTCCTGGAGGGAGGACCTCACGTATACGCCGAAGTGGGAGTCCGTCCACCGCCCGTACCCCGCGCCGTCGGGCGGCGCCTCCCGTGAGACGACCCGGTAGCCGCCGACGGCCGCGTCGTCCCGCTCCAGCCGCACCACCTGCGGGTACTGCCCGGCGCCGCACTCCACCAGGCTGCCGTCCCGCACCCCGTACTCGACGCACAGCGTGTTGACGCCCGCCCGGACCTCGCCCGCGTGCTCCACCAGTTCGAGCGCGTCCGCCCGGCAGAACCAGCGTGCGTCGAGCGCGGGCACCGTCTCGCCGAAGCCGCTCCCCCGCGACTCCGCCGCGATCCGGGCCTCGATCACCGGCCGTACCTCGGCCCACAGCCCCTCGTCGACGTCCGCCGGCCACATCACCCAGCTGCCCGTGGCCGCCAGCACCGCCGCGGCGCCCGCGCCGACCGCCCCTCTGCGGAACGACAGGACCGACATACCGTGGACTCCTCACCGCGTCGCGCCCACCGCGCTGCTCCCCCGGTCAGACACCCAACCGGTGCACAGGGTTGCGCAGAGTCGCGGTCGGGCAGCGGACGACGGTTTCGGCGCGCCGTACGGCACACTGGACGTTTGGCCGGTGCGGAAGGGATGTACGTAGGTGAACGGACCGCTGATCGTCCAGTCGGACAAGACTCTGCTCCTGGAGGTCGACCACGAGCAGGCCGACGACTGCCGTCGGGCCATCGCGCCGTTCGCTGAACTGGAGCGGGCGCCGGAGCACATCCACACCTACCGGGTGACCCCGCTGGGCCTGTGGAACGCGCGGGCGGCCGGGCACGACGCCGAGCAGGTCGTGGACGCGCTCGTGCAGTACAGCCGCTACCCGGTGCCGCACGCGCTGCTCGTCGACATCGCCGAGACGATGGACCGCTACGGGCGGCTGACGCTCAGCAAGCACCCGGCGCACGGCCTGGTGCTGACGACCACCGACCGGCCGGTGCTGGAGGAGATCCTGCGCTCCAAGCGGGTCGCCCCGCTCATCGGCGCCCGGATCGACCCGGACACCGTCGTGGTGCACCCCTCCGAGCGCGGGCAGATCAAGCAGACGCTGCTGAAGCTGGGCTGGCCGGCCGAGGACCTCGCGGGGTACGTCGACGGCGAGGCGCACGCGATCGAGCTGGACGAGAACGGGTGGGCGCTGCGGCCCTACCAGAAGCAGGCGGTGGAGAACTTCTGGCACGGCGGGAGCGGCGTCGTCGTCCTGCCGTGCGGCGCGGGCAAGACCCTCGTCGGCGCCGGGGCGATGGCCCAGGCGAAATCCACCACCCTCATCCTCGTCACGAACACGGTCTCGGCGCGGCAGTGGAAGCACGAGCTGGTGAAGAGGACGTCGCTGACCGAGGAGGAGATCGGCGAGTACAGCGGGACGAGGAAGGAGATCCGGCCCGTCACCATCGCCACCTACCAGGTGCTGACGACCCGGCGGAAGGGCGTCTACCCGCACCTGGAGCTGTTCGACTCCCGGGACTGGGGGCTGATCCTCTACGACGAGGTGCACCTGCTGCCCGCGCCCGTCTTCAAGTTCACCGCGGACCTCCAGGCCCGCCGCCGTCTCGGCCTGACCGCGACCCTCGTCCGCGAGGACGGCCGCGAGTCGGACGTGTTCTCGCTCATCGGGCCGAAGCGGTTCGACGCGCCGTGGAAGGAGATCGAGGCGCAGGGCTACATCGCGCCCGCGGACTGTGTCGAGGTCCGGGTCAACCTGACCGACTCCGAGCGGCTGGCGTACGCGACCGCCGAGGCGGAGGAGAAGTACCGCTTCTGTGCGACGACCGCGACGAAGCGGAAGGTGACGGAGGCGATCGTGCGGCGGTTCGCCGGGCAGCAGATCCTCGTCATCGGGCAGTACATCGATCAGCTCGACGAGTTGGGCGAGCACCTGAACGCCCCCGTCATCAAGGGCGAGACCTCCAACGCCCAGCGCGAGAAGCTCTTCGACGCGTTCCGGCAGGGCGAGATCAGCGTGCTGGTCGTCTCGAAGGTCGCCAACTTCTCGATCGACCTGCCGGAGGCGACGGTCGCCGTCCAGGTCTCGGGCACCTTCGGCTCCCGCCAGGAGGAGGCCCAGCGTCTGGGGCGGGTCCTGCGCCCGAAGGCGGACGGCCACCAGGCCCACTTCTACTCCGTCGTCGCCCGGGACACCATCGACCAGGACTTCGCGGCACACCGCCAGCGCTTCCTGGCGGAACAGGGCTACGCCTACCGGATCATGGACGCGGACGAACTGCTGGCCGAAGGGGCCTGAGGTCCTGAGCGCTGCCCGTGGCGGTCTACGGCGCGGGCAGCGTGAACACCAGGAGCAGCACGGCGACCGGGGGCAGTACGGCGGCGGCCGCCAGCCAGGCCCGCAGGGCCGACCAGCGACGCGTCCAGGGCAGGGCCCATGTCGTGACGTACGCGAGAAACGTGAACAGCCCGCCGAACGTGAGGATCCCGTAGATCAGCGTCAGTGACGTCATGAGCGCCGAGGAGCAGTCGTCGGGGCCGCAGCTGTCGGTGGCCATCGCGGAGAGGCCGCCGAAGACGAAGGCGGGCGGGACCAGCAGGACGAGCAGGATCGTGGCGACGAACGGCGCCACCCAGGCGCGGCGGTCCCGGTCGTCGTGGGGCAGGCGGTGCGGTGTCGTCATGTCCCCGAGTGAACCGTCGGAGAGGGGCGCCGGGCATCGGCTCGGATACTCAACCGGGGCGCCGACGGGTACTGGGTACTCAGGCCGGCCCGGGGCTGTGGCGGGTCACTTACGGCGGACGCCCGCTTCCTCTCCGTACTCGCCGAGGATGATCACGTCGAAGGCGGCGCGCGCGAAGACCTTGACGGCGCGCAGGGCGTCACCGAGGCGGTGGTGGTGTATGTCGACGTCGGACAGGGGGGTCGCGCCGGACGGGCGACCGGGGGCTGGGGTGAGGGTCGCTGCACTCATGTCTCCATGATGGATCCCGAGGCATAAAGGGGGCATCGGTCCCAGGTCCCCGGTTCTCCTACTACCTGAGTACACCTGGGGGGTGGAGCGTCCCCTAAGGGGTGGCGCGCCTCTCCTGGGGGACGGAGAAGAGACGGAGAAGAGCAGCACGGAAAAACCGTTGGATTCCGTCCGCCGCGCTCCCCTAGAATCTCCGCTCTTGCCCGCCTCCCTCAACCGGAGCGCCGTCGTCCGGACGGAAACCGGACGGCATCCCGCAGCCCGCAGCCCCACCCCCAGCCGGCCCGGAGGCACCCCCTTGTCCACGCCGTCCCTGCCCGCCCACGACGACGACCCCCTCGCCCGCGAACGCGGCCACCTCACGTCCTCCCGGGCCGCCCTGCGCGCCATGCGCGAGGACGTCGAGGCCCTCGACATCAGCGACGTCACCGCGAACTGGGTCAACGCCCAGATCCTGGAGCGGCAGATCGGGGAGCGCGTCAAGGCGCTCGCCGACCTCAGCGACACCCCGCTGTTCTTCGGCCGCCTCGACTACCTGCACGCACCGGGTGCCGACCGGGCAGAGGGCGCGGAGGGGGAAAGGTTCTACATCGGGCGGCGGCACGTTCACGACGGTGACGGCGACCCGATGGTCATCGACTGGCGTGCGCCGGTCTCGCAGCCGTTCTACCGGGCCTCGAAGAAGGACCCGATGGACGTCGGGCTGCGCCGCCGCTTCGGCTACACCGGCGGCGACCTCACCGCGTACGAGGACGAGCACCTCTCGGACCCGGCGGCTGGGGCACTGTCCGGCTCCGCCGGGGGCGCCCGCACCAGCAAGCTGCTCCAGCAGGAGATCGAGCGGCCGCGTGTCGGCCCGATGCGGGACATCGTCGCCACCATCCAGCCCGAGCAGGACGAGATCGTCCGCAGCGGGCTGGGCGGGACGGTCTGCGTGCAGGGAGGCCCGGGCACCGGAAAGACGGCCGTCGGCCTGCACCGGGTCGCCTACCTCCTCTACGCCCACCGCGAGCGGCTCGCCCGCACGGGCACGCTGGTCATCGGGCCGAACAGGTCCTTCCTCCACTACATCGAGCAAGTGCTGCCAGCGCTGGGTGAGTTGACGGTCCGCCAGGGAACGGTGGACGACCTGGTGGCCCATGTGGAGGTGCGGGGCGCGGACGACGCGGCGGCGGCGGTCGTCAAGGGCGACGCGAGGATGGCGGAGGTGCTGCGGCGGGCCGTCTACTCGCACGTCACCATGTCGGCCGAGCCGATCGTCGTCGTGCGCGGCTCGCGGCGCTGGCGGGTTCCGGCGTACGAACTGGAGCAAATGGTAAGGGAGTTGCTCGACCGGGACATCCGCTACGGTGCCGCCCGCGAGGCCCTGCCGCAGCGCATCGCGCACGCGGTGCTGGTGCAGATGGAGCGCTCGGGCGAGGCCCCGGACGACCGCGTGCAGGACGCCGTCGCCCGCAACAGCGCGGTGAAGGCGGCCGTGAAGGCGGTCTGGCCGGCCGTCGACCCGGCGAAACTCGTCCTGCGGCTGCTGTCCGACGCGGAGTTCCTCGCCACGCACGCGCAGGGCGTGCTGAGCGAGGACGAGCAGAAGACGATCCTGTGGGCAAGGCCGGTGCGGTCCGTGAAGGCGGCCAGGTGGTCGGCGGCGGACGCGGTGCTGATCGACGAGACGGCGGACCTCGTCGAGCGCACGCACTCCCTCGGCCACGTAGTCCTGGACGAGGCGCAGGACCTGTCCCCCATGCAGTACCGGGCGGTCGGCCGCCGTTGCACGACGGGTTCGGCGACCGTGCTGGGCGACCTCGCGCAGGGCACCACCCCCTGGGCGACCCGGAGTTGGGAGGAGGCCCTCGGTCACCTCGGCAAGACGGACGCGGTGATCGAGGAACTGACGGCCGGTTTCCGCGTCCCGACGGACGTCATCACCTACGCCTCCCGCCTGCTCCCGCACATCGCCCCGGGCCTCACCCCCGTCGCGTCGGTCCGTGAGAACCCCGGCTTCTTCGACCTCCGGCCGGTCGGCGGTGACGCCGAAGTCGTCGCGGCCTGCGAGGAGTTGCTGCGCAACGAGGGCTCGACGGGCCTGATCGCGGCCGACGCCCGGATCCCGGCACTGGCCGAAGCGCTGACGGTGGCGGGCCTCGCCCACCTGTCCCCCGGTGAGGAGACGACGGCCGAGACCCGCCTCACCCTGGTCCCGGCCTCCCTGGCCAAGGGCCTGGAGTACGACTACGTCGTCCTGGACGAACCCCGGGCGGTCGTCGACGGCGAACCGGACGAACGGACGGGCCTGCGCCGCCTGTACGTGGCCCTGACCCGAGCGGTGTCGGGCCTGATCGTGACCCACACGGCCCCGCTGCCGACGCAGCTCGACTGACGGGTCACGGGCCGCGCGGTCTGTTCGACCCGCACGGCCTACCCGGCGGGCTCAGCCCACTCGGCCCACTCGGCGGGCTCGGCAGGCTCGGCAGGCCCAGCGGGCCCAGCCCACTCGGCGGGCTCGGCAGGCTCGGCGGGCTCGGCGGGCTCGGCGGGCTCGGCGGGCCCAGCCCACTCGGCAGGCTCAGCGGGCCCAGCGGGCTCAGCGCACTCGGCGGGCTCGGCGGGCTCGGCGGGCTCGGCGGGCCCAGCCCACTCGGCAGGCTCGGCGGGCCCAGCGGGCCCAGCGGGCTCGGCGGGCTCAGCGGGCTCGGCGGGCTCAGCGGGCTCGGCGGGCTCAGCGGGCCCAGCGGGCCCAGCGGGCCCAGCGGGCCCAGCGCACTCGGCGGGCCCAGCGGGCCCAGCCCACTCGGCGGGCTCGGCGGGCTCGGCAGGCTCGGCCCACTCGGCCCACTCGGCAGGCTCGGCAGGCTCGGCAGGCTCGGCGGGCCCAGCGGGCCCAGCGGGCTCAGCGCACTTGGCCTACTCGGCCCACTCGGTGGGCTCGGCGGCGCGGGCTCGGCGGGCTCGGCCTACTCTGCCCGCTCTGCGTCCACCGCCCGCCGCCACTCCCGCACGGCCTCCGCCGATGCCGGGCCGGTCCAGCCGTTCGGGCGGGACGCGCCGCCGATGTGGAAGGCGTCGATGCCGGCCGCACGCAGGACCGGGACGTGGTCGAGGCGCAGGGCTCCGCCCACGAGGAGTTGCTGCTCGTAGCCCGGTTCTCCGTGGCGGCCCGCTTCGGCGAGGAGGGTGGGGAGCCCGGCGTCGACGCCCGCCGCGGCACCGGCCGTGAGGTAGGTGTCCAGTCCCGGAAGGCCGTCCAGCTGCTTGCGCAGGGCGTCACGGTCGGTGGCGTGGTCGAGGGCGCGGTGGAAGGTCCAGCGGCAGCCGTCCAACTCGGCGACGACCCGTTCCACCGCGGGCAGGTCCACCCCGCCCTCCGCGTCCAGGAACCCGAGCACGAACTCCTCCGCGCCGGCCGCCCGCAGCTCGCCGGCGACCCGGACGAGGCGGTCGACGTCCTCGGCGGTTCCCGCCGCGAAGCCCTCGGACAGTCTCAGCATCACGCGCAGGGAGAGGTCGACGGCGGACCGGATCCCGGCGAAGGCCGCGACCGGCGGGGTGAGCCCGTCGGCGGCGATGTCGGTGATCAGCTCGAGGCGGTCCGCGCCTCCGGCCTGGGCGGCGACCGCGTCCTCGACGTCGAGGGCGATCACCTCCAGAACTGCACGCTTGCTCATGGGACCCCATTCGTCGACGGGCGGCTACAGGTCTAGTCCAATTGAGAATACGCCGTCGCGTCTCCCGGCTCGCCGGGGGCGCGCGACAATGAGGCCATGGCCGATCTCGACGCCCTGCGCAGCCGCTTCAGTCACGCCCTGGAGAGAGCCCGGTCCCCCCTCGGCGGTCCCGACCCCGTGCCGTACGCCGACAACCTCCTCGCCCGCTGGCAGGAGCCGCAGCGCCGCTATCACACGCTCACGCACCTCACCGCGGTCCTCGACCGCGTCGACGAGCTCCAGGCGTCCGCCGACGACCCCGACGTCGTCCGGCTGGCCGCCTGGTTCCACGACGCCGTCTACCTGCCCGACCGCTCCGAGAACGAGGAGCGCTCCGCCCGGCTCGCCGAACGAGCCCTGTCCGAGGCCGGGGTCTCGCGGGAGCGGACGGCCGAGGTCGCGCGGCTCGTCCGGCTCACCGTCACCCACGACCCGGCCGACGACGACCCCGACGGCCAGGTCCTGTGCGACGCCGACCTCGCGATCCTCGCCGCGCCGCCGTCCGCGTACGCCGCCTACACCGCCGCCGTCCGCGAGGAGTACCACTTCGTGCCGAACGACGCCTTCCGCGCCGGCCGGGCGGCCGTCCTGCGCCAGCTCCTCGACCTGCCCCGGCTGTTCAGGACGCCGTACGGCAGCGAGCGGTGGGAGGAGACGGCCCGCTACAACCTGCGGGGCGAGCTGGAGTTGCTCACCTCTTGACCACCGTCACCCCACGCATCCCCGCCGGACGCCTCACCCTCGAAGGCGTCACCCCGTCCGCCGCCGCCGGACTGCGGGCGGGCGGCGGCGGAGGCTTCGTCTGGCTCGGGGGCGGACCGTTCGAGGGCACCCGGGACGCCGCCGGCATGCTGGTGAAGGCGTACGTGAACGGCGTGCACCGGCCCGAGTTCGGCCTCTACGTCCTCGTCCGGCACGAGGACGGCCGGGCCGTCGGCAGCATGGGCTTCCACGCGGCTCCCGACGAGGACGGCCGCACGGAGATCGGCTACGACCTGGTCGAGGCCGCCCGCGGCCACGGCTACGCGACCGAGGCCCTGCGCGCACTGGCCGCCTGGGCGCTGGCGCGGGACGACGTACGACGCCTGTTCGCGGTCGTCGAGCACGCCAACACCGCCTCGCGGGCCGTGCTCGAACGGACCGGGTTCGTCCGGGTCGGCGGGGGCGAGGGCGAGTACGCGTACGAACTCACCACCCGGGGCCTGTCCGAGGGCCGGTCCGAGGACGTCTCCTAGGCCGCACCGCCGCCCTTGCGTCTGCGCAGGCCGGACGTCGTCAGCAGCCGGATCACCTCACGGCTGCTCACCTCGACCGCGCCGGCCGCCACCACCTCGGCGTAACGATGGGACGGGATGTCGTAGTGGTCGCGTTCGAAGGCGCGGCGGGGGACGCCCAACCCGTCGGCGAACACGTGCAGTTCGGCGTACGAGACGTCGCTGACGAGGTGGGACCACATACGGCCGTGGCCCGGCCAGTTCGGCGGGTCGATATAGACGGTCACGAGAGCCTCACGAGGACGACGTGCCTCCCGTGGCCATCCCCAGCGAGCCCACCGACGCGACCTTCACGCCCGCCTTGTGGCACACCCAGTGAGGGTCCGGGCCGAGTTCGGGCTCGACGTCGAGAGCGTGCGGGTCGCCGGAGCCGCAGACCGGGCACAGGGGCCAGCGGCCGTGGCGTTCGAGGAGCGCGTCCTGCACGTCCTGCGCGACCAGCCCGGCCACGTACTCCGCGCCCTCCGGCCACTGCTCGACCCACCAGCGGCGCTGCACGACGGAGTCCTCGACCATCGACACGACGTCCGCCGCCGCGACCTCGCCCGAGGCCAGATCGGCGAGCACGAGGGCGCGTGCGGCGTGCAACGCCAATTCCAAGGGGCTGACGGGGTGGCCGATGGGGTCGCCGGTGGGATCCATGCCCCTATTGTGCGCACTCTTGACCACAGACCCCAAGATCCGCAGGCTCGCCCCTTCCGCCGGCAGAAAGACCAGCCCCGATGAACTCACGTGATCTGCGCGCCGAACTCGAGGTAATGACCACCGAAGGCTTCCGGGCCGAGCTCGCCGGGATCGATCTGCTGCCCACCCTCGATCTCGCCCGGCTCATGAACAAGGAGGACGCCGCCGTTCCCGGCGCCGTGGGCGCGCAGCTTCCCCGGATCGCCGCCGTCGTCGACGCCGTCGCCGAGCGGATGGCGCGTGGAGGACGGCTGGTGTACGCCGGCGCCGGTACCGCCGGGCGGCTCGGGGTGCTCGACGCGTCCGAGTGTCCGCCGACCTTCAACACCGGCCCCGGGCAGGTCGTCGGGCTGATCGCGGGCGGGCCGCCGGCGATGGTGACGTCCGTCGAGGGCGCCGAGGACTCCCGGGAGCTCGCCGAGGCGGACCTGGCCGCCCTCTCCCTCACCCCCGACGACACGGTGGTCGGCGTGTCCGCCTCCGGCCGCACCCCGTACGCGATCGGCGCCGTGGCGTACGCGCGGGCGCGGGGTGCCCTGACCGTCGGGCTGGCCTGCAACGCGGGCAGTGCGCTGGCCGCTGCCGCCGAGCACGGGATCGAGGTGGTCGTGGGGCCCGAGCTGCTCACCGGCTCCACCCGGCTGAAGGCGGGCACGGCGCAGAAGCTGGTGCTCAACATGATCTCGACGATCACGATGATCCGGCTGGGCAAGACGTACGGGAACCTGATGGTCGACGTCCGCGCCTCGAACGAGAAGCTGCGCGCCCGTTCGCGGCGCATCGTGGTGCTGGCGACCGGGGCGGACGACGGGGAGGTCGAGGCGGCCCTCGCGACCACCGGCGGCGAGGTGAAGAACGCGATCCTGGTGCTGCTGGCCGGGGTGGACGGGCCGACGGCCGCCCGCCTTCTGGAGGAGTCCGGGGGGCATCTGCGCGCCGCGCTCGCCTCCGCGAACGGCTGAGCCGCACGCTCGGGGGGTGCGTATCGACTCCTCCTCCACAGCCGCCGCGATCCTGCCCCTGGTGGGCGGCCCCGCGAACGTCACCTCCGTCGCCCACTGCATGACCCGGCTGCGGCTGGGCCTGACCGATCCGTCGCGGGCGGACGAGGAGGCGCTGCGGGCGGTGCCCGGGGTGCTCGGGCTCGTCGTGGACGGCGGCTCGTACCAGGTGGTCCTCGGACCGGGGGCGGTGACGACGGTGACGGCCGCGTTCGAGAAGCTGCTCGCCCACCCCTCGGCCGCCGACGAACTGGGCGCGCGGGGCGCCGAGTTGAGGGCGGCGCAGAAGCAGCGCAACGCGACCCCGCTGAAGAGCGCCCTGCGCCGTCTCGCCGCCGTCTTCGTGCCGCTCATCCCCGCCCTCATCGGCTGCGGGATCCTCGCCGGCCTCAACGGTCTCCTCCTCAACGCCGGCTGGCTGCCGGGCCTCACGCCCGCCCTGACCGCCGTCGCCTCCGCCTTCATGGCGCTGATCGCCGTCTTCGTCGGCTACCACACGGCGAAGGAGTTCGGCGGCACACCGATCCTGGGCGGCGCGGTCGCGGCGATCGTCGCCTACCCGGGGGTCGCGAAGGTGACGGCGTTCGGGGTGACGCTCGCCCCTGGCCAGGGCGGGGTCCTCGGCGCGCTGGCCGCCGCGCTGCTGGCGACGGCCGTGGAGAAGTGGTGCCGCGGCCGGGTGCCGGAGGCCCTGGACGTGCTCCTCACCCCCACCCTGACGGTCCTCGTCGCCGGCCTCGGCACCCTGTACGGCCTGATGTACGCGGCCGGCGCGGTCTCCTCGGCCATCGGCACGGCCGCGAACTGGCTGCTCGCGACGACCGGCGCCTTCGCGGGCCTCGTGCTCGGCGGCCTCTTCCTGCCCCTGGTGATGCTCGGCCTCCACCAGGCCCTCATCCCCATCCACACCACCCTCATCGACCAGCAGGGCTACACGGTCCTCCTGCCCGTCCTGGCGATGGCGGGCGCGGGCCAGGTCGGCGCGGCAGTCGCGGTGTACGTCCGCCTCCGCCACAACACCTCGATCCGTACGACGATCAGGTCGGCGCTCCCCGCGGGGCTGCTGGGCGTCGGCGAACCGCTCATCTACGGGGTGTCGCTCCCGCTGGGCCGCCCCTTCCTCACCGCCTGCGCGGGCGGTGCGGCCGGCGGAGCCTTCGTCGGCTTCTTCGCGATGCTCGGCGACAAGGTGGGCGCGACGGCGATCGGCCCGTCCGGCTGGGCCCTGTTCCCGCTGCTCGCGGGCAACCGGGGGCTGGGCGTGACGGCGGCGATCTACGCGGGCGGGCTGCTGACGGGGTACGCGGTCGGCTTCGCGGCGACGTACTTCTTCGGCGTCACCGACCGCGTGAGCGGGGCCGCCGCCACTTCCCTTTCCGGTAGCCCGACACCTTCGCGATCCAGGTGACGAAGTCGCCCGGGTCCTGGTCGGCGCCGTGGCCGCCGTCCCACAGGAGGACGTGTCGACGTAGGAGGACGTGTCGACGTCGTCGCCGAGGCCGGTCAGGCGGGTGGCGAGGGTGGCGAGCACCAAGAGGGAGGGGTCGCTGTCCTTGGTGCCGACGCGGAGGGGTCGGGCTCGGCCGTCCTGGAACCGCGCCCGCCCCCTACCCTTGGTGCCATGAACCACGCCCAGCTCACCGCTCTCGGTCGCGCCCTCCGGCTGCTCGGGGAGCACGGCGAGGCCCTGACCACCGACTCGCCCGACGCCCGGCTGCACGAGGTCAAGGCCGATCTGCGGCGCGCCCTGGAGCTGCTGGACGAGAGCGTCGTCGGGGCCACACCCACCACCCGCTGCGCCGAGCATCCGCACGGTCCGGTGGACGAGGCGGCCCCCGACCTGTGCCTGCTGTGCGAGACCCGCCGCCGGGCGGCCCGGCGCGCCGAGTACAACGGCCCCGCCCCGCAGGCGCCGTACGCCCCGACCCCCTCCACCTCCCGTTACGGCACCCGCGCCGACCGCCCCCAGCCCCAGCAGCGCTGGCTGCCGGAGCTGTGGAACGGCCAGGAGTGGCACCTGTGCGGGACGCCGAGGCGGGACCGGCGCGAGGCGGAGCTGTACATCACCGCCCTGCGACGCGGCTCCCGGCCCGCGATGGCCTACCGGCTCGTGCACGAGTTCACCGACTACGAGGTCCTGCGCATCTGGGGCACCCCGGTGAAGGTCGACATCGAGCCCCTGGGCAACCTCTAGGACCCCGGAAGACGCCGGAGGCGGCCGTCACCCCTCGTGTGGGTGACGGCCGCCTCCGGCAGCTCGGGTTGGTCAGTTGGCTCTCACGCCTTGGCCGGGGCGACCTCCGGGGCCTCCTCGACGGCCTCGGCCGGGACGGCGTCCTTGCGCTTCGGGATGAAGGTGGCGAGGAGGAAGGCGGCCAGGGCCGCGCCGGCGCCGATGGCCATGACGACCTTGAAGCCGTTCTCCGAGGGCAGTGCGTAGCCGCCGAAGTCGGTGGTCATCTGGGCGAGGATCACACCGGCGATGGCGCTGGCGAAGCTGGTGCCCAGGGACCGCATCAGGGTGTTGAGGCTGTTGGCCGCGCCCGTCTGGGAGGGGTCGACCGCGCCCATGATCAGGGCCGGGAGCGCACCGTAGGTGAAGCCGATACCGGCGCCGATGATGCAGGACACCAGGATCAGGTGCCAGACCTCGGACATGAGCAGGATGTTCAGGGCGTAGCCGGAGGCGACGATCAGCGCGCCGATCATCAGGGTGACCTTGGGGCCCTTGGCCTTGGTGATCTTGGCGGACGCGGCGGACATGACCATCATGACCAGACCCTGCGGGGCCAGCACCAGGCCGACGGTCAGCATCGACCTGCCCAGGCCGTAGCCGGTCTGCTCGGGCAGCTGGAGCAGCTGGGGCAGGACCAGGGACATCGCGAACATCGAGACGCCGAGGGCGATCGAGGCGAGGTTGGTGAAGAGCACCTGGGGCTTGGCGGTGGTGCGCAGGTCGACCAGCGGCTGCTTGGCCTTCAGCTCCCACCAGCCCCAGGCGGCCAGGATCAGGACGGCGGCGGCACCGAGGACCAGCGTCGTACCGGAGGTCCAGCCCCAGTCGGCGCCCTTGGACACGGCCAGCAGCAGCGAGACCAGACCGGCCGACAGGCCGAGCGAGCCGACGAGGTCGAAGCGACCGCCGACGCGGTTCTTCGACTCCGGGACGAACACCAGGACGAGCAGGAGGGAGACGACGCCGAGGGTGGCGGAGGTCCAGAAGAGGATGTGCCAGTCCCAGTTGTCCGCGATGAACGCGGCGGTGGGCAGACCGAGCGCACCGCCGACGCCGAGGGAGGCGCTCATGACCGCCGTCGAACCGGCGAGCTTCTCGGCGGGGACCGTGTCCCGCAGGATGCTGATGCCCAGCGGCACCACGGCGGCCGACAGGCCCTGCAGGGCACGGCCGACGATCATCGGGACGAGGGAGTCGGCGAGGGCGCAGACCACCGAGCCCGACACCAGCAGCACGATGCTGGTGAGCAGCATCCGCCGCTTGCCGACCATGTCGCCGAGCCGCCCGACGACCGGGGTGGCGACGGCGGCGGCGAGCAGCGTGGCCGTGACCGCCCAGGCGGTGTCGGAAGCGGGCGCGTTCAGCAGCTTGGGCAGTTCGGGGACGATCGGGATGACCAGGGTCTGCATCAGCGAGACGACGATCCCGGCCAGGGCCAGCACCGCCACCACGGCGTTCGACCTCGGTGGGGCGGATGTTCCCGCCGCAGCGGGTCGGGCAAGGGCGTCGGACATGACAGGGCCTCCGTCGGATGCACGAGGGGTTCAACTGCTTGACTCAAGCAAGCTTATGCAGATTGATTGAGTTAAGCAAGCTAAATCTGTCACGCACGCGCTGACCTGGGAGAACGAGAGAGTGCTGGACGAGGGATACGAGGAGAAAGAGGAGACCGGGCCTCAGCCGTGCCGCGCGATGACCTCGCGCGTCCGCTCCTCATCGAGCTCGTAGACCGTCTCGTGGGCTCGCGGATCCCGCGCGTGGAAGGTGTGGAACATCGGCCCGGTCGCCCCGCCCAGCTCCACCAGCGACGCGGACGCCCCGCGCACCGCCCGCTCGGTTCCGGGCACGGTGGTCAGATCGATGCGGTTGACGACCCCGGGCGTCACCCACACCGGCACGGAGGCGTCCAGCAGCCCGAAGAGCTGGAGATGGAAGTGCCCGGTGAGCAGAACGCGTACGTCACTCCCCCGGATCGCCGCCGCCAGCCCACCGGGGTCGCGGAGCCCGAAGACCTGCTGCATGGCCGAGATGTCGAGGCTGATCGGAGGGTGATGGAAGGCGAGGACGGTGCCGTGCTCGGCCGGCACGCTCAGCACATCCCGCAGCCAGTCCAGTTGACCCGCGCCGATACGCCCGTACACCTTCCCCGGCACCAGTGAGTCGAGGGTGACGATCCGCCAGCCGCCGACCGTGCTGACGGCGGCCCGCTCCTCGCCGGGGAAGTCACGAACGGCGTCCGCGTGCCCACTGCCCAGCACCTTCGCGAAGGCGGACCGCTCGTCGTGGTTGCCGGTCGTATAGAAGACGGGGGCGTCGAGCGAGCGCGCGAAGTCGCCGACGAGCTCCCGCACGGTCGTGTACGCCTCCACCGAGCCGTCGTCGGCGAGATCACCGGTGACGACGACGGCGTCCACGCCCCGTTGATGACGCAGTTCGTGAAGGATGAGCCGCAGGGAGTCGGTGGCGTCGACGCGCCGGCCGTCGGGGCCGTCGATGCGTCCGATATGGGTGTCCGAGAGATGGAGGATCCTCATCTCCCGGACCATACCCGGGAGTTGGCGGTCAGCTGAGGGTCTTCAGCGCGGCGGCGTCGTAGGGCTTCAGCTCGTCGAGACGACCGCCGAGCACCTTGGCGGCCCACTCCGGGTCCTGGAGCAGCGCCCGCCCGACGGCCACCATGTCGAACTCGTCGCGCTCCAGCCGGTCGAGGAGGTCGTCGATGCTCTTGACCGGGGAGCCCTCGCCCGCGAAGCCGCGGAGGAAGTCGCCGTCGAGGCCGACCGAGCCGACGGTGATGGTGGGCCTGCCGGTGAGCTTCTTCGTCCAGCCCGCGAGGTTGAGGTCGGAGCCGTCGAACTCCGGGAGCCAGTAGCGGCGGGTGGAGGCGTGGAAGGCGTCGACGCCGGCGGCGGCGAGCGGGGCGAGGACGGCCTCCAGCTCCTCCGGGGTCTCGGCGAGCCGCGCGTCGTACGCCTCCGACTTCCACTGCGAGTAGCGGAAGATGATCGGGAACTCGGGCGAGACGGTCTCGCGGACGGCCGCGACGATCTCGGCGGCGAACTTCGTACGCGCCACGAGGTCGCCGCCGTAGGCGTCGGTACGGCGGTTGGTGCCGGCCCACAGGAACTGGTCGAGCAGATAGCCGTGGGCGCCGTGGAGCTCGACACCGTCGAAGCCGATGCGCTCGGCGGCCGCGGCCGCCTCGGCGAACGCGCCGATGACGTCGTCCAGGTCGCGCTGGGTCATCGCCTTGCCGGCGCCCTCGGTGCCGTCGAGACGCAGCCCGGACGGCCCGACGGCCGGAGCGTCCGCGTACGGCGGCTCACCCTGGTTGCGCACCATCCCGATGTGCCACAGCTGCGGCACGATCGTCCCGCCGTTCGCGTGCACGGCCTCGGCGACCTTCGCCCAGCCCGCCAGCTGCTCCTCGCCGTGGAACCGCGGCACCCGGTCGCTCTGCCCGGCGGACTCGTGCCCGACGTACGTCCCCTCGGTGACGATGAGCCCGACACCGGCGGCGGCGCGGCGGGCGTAGTACGACATGACGTCCTCGCCGGGAATGCCGTCCGGCGAGAACATGCGCGTCATGGGCGCCATCGCGATGCGGTTCGGAACGGTCAGTCCGTTGATGGACACCGGCCGGGAGAGGATCTCGGCGGCGCGGAACGGGACGGGCTGGGTGACGCTCACGTGGGGAGCTCCTCGTGACGGTGGACCGGCAGGTATGTGCACATGCATAAAGTGCCTGCATACGACAACTTCCCGCCCCCCGGCACCATTCCGCCCACCCCCGGAATCCCCCTGTGATCCCGACCACGCACGCCGCCCGCACCCGAGAATGACGGTATGCCCAAGCCCCCACCGGTCCCGCCGATCCCACCGCACCCTCTTGTCTCCACGACCGAGCTGGAGGCGTCCTCCGTGGTCGCGAACAACACGATGAACCGCGAACGCGGACTCACCGGGGTCAACAGCTACGCCCGCGAACTGGGCGTCAGCCCGCTCGCCCACCTCGCGGCCCGCCCCACCGCCCCCTCCTGGCTGGACCTCTGCAGCGGCGAGGGCCGTGCCCTGCGCGAGGCGGCCGCCGTCCTGCCCGCCGACGCGATACTCACCGGCGTCGACCTGGTGGGCCCGCTCACCCCCGCACCGCCCCCGCCCGCCCTGGAGGAGATCGTCGCCTCCGTCTCCACCTGGACGCCCACCCGCACATACGACCTGATCACCTGCGTCCACGGCCTGCACTACGTCGGCGACCAGCTCGGCCTGCTCACCCGGGCCGCGTCCTGGCTGACCGAGGACGGCCTGCTCGCCGCGCACTTCGACCCGGAGTCGGTGCGCCACGCCGACGGGTCGACGGCCGCGAGGACAGCGGTCGCGGCACTGCGCGCGGCAGGTTACTCGTACAGCCCCCGCCACCACCGGCTCACCCTCCGGGGCGGCCGAGCCGTACGGCTCCCGTTCCGCTACCTCGGCGCCGACCCGACCGCCGGCCCCAACTACACGGGCCAGCCCGCCATCGCCTCCTACTACACCTCCCTCTGACCGACGACCTCCCGGGAGCGGGCGTCACGATTCAACCGACGCCCCCTCTCCCGCAGCACGTCACCCGGCGACACCTCCCCCACGTCCTCCGAGGTCAGGGACGCACCCGCGCCTCGCCTGCACGCCGGGCGCGCTTGGCGGCCTGCGGCCCGAGGCGGGTGCCGGACCGTTGCGGACAGGCGCGCGGGCGTAATCGGAGGGAATGTGCCATGGCCTGCCCCCGATTGCCCAGGCACTGACCAGAGCGGATGGCGCAAACCCTCCAAATGCACCCCACCGAGCCGCACCCCACCGAGCCGCAGGCCGTCGGCCGAGGCCGCATATCGGCAGCCCGGGCGAGCCGTATCGGCCGGAGGGCGACACCGTCACCCTCCGTCTTTTTTGTGTACTGAAGTGAAGGTCGGCCGCAGCACCTGACGCCGCCGGCCGTGCCCTCGGCCCCCCGGACACGCCCGAGGGCGGCACCCCCGTCGGAACAGGGGTACCGCCCTCGGTAAGGACGCAGATCAACCAGAGGTCGATCAGAAGTCCATGTCACCGCCCGGCATGCCGCCGCCGGCGGGCGCGGCGGCCTTCTCCGGCTTGTCGGCGATGACGGCCTCGGTGGTGAGGAACAGCGCGGCGATGGAGGCGGCGTTCTGCAGGGCAGAGCGGGTCACCTTCGCCGGGTCGATGATGCCTTCGGCGATCATGTCGACGTACTCACCGGTCGCGGCGTTCAGGCCGTGGCCGACCTGGAGGTTGCGGACCTTCTCCACGACGACGCCACCCTCGAGACCACCGTTGACGGCGATCTGCTTGAGCGGGGCCTCGAGCGCGATGCGCACGGCGTTGGCGCCGGTCGCCTCGTCACCCTCGAGCTCCAGCTTCTCGAAGACGGCGGACGCCTGGATGAGCGCCACGCCACCACCGGCGACGATGCCCTCCTCGACGGCGGCCTTCGCGTTGCGGACGGCGTCCTCGATGCGGTGCTTGCGCTCCTTGAGCTCCACCTCGGTGGCGGCGCCGGCCTTGATGACCGCGACACCGCCGGCGAGCTTCGCCAGGCGCTCCTGCAGCTTCTCGCGGTCGTAGTCCGAGTCGCTGTTCTCGATCTCGGCGCGGATCTGGTTCACACGGCCCGCGACCTGGTCCGAGGAGCCGGAGCCGTCGACGATCGTGGTCTCGTCCTTGGTGATGACGACCTTGCGGGCCTTGCCCAGGAGGTCCAGGGAGGTGTTCTCGAGCTTGAGACCGACCTCCTCGGAGATGACCTCGCCACCGGTGAGGATGGCGATGTCGTTCAGCATCGCCTTGCGGCGGTCGCCGAAGCCCGGGGCCTTGACCGCGACGGACTTGAAGGTGCCGCGGATCTTGTTGACGACCAGGGTCGACAGGGCCTCGCCCTCGACGTCCTCGGCGATGATCAGCAGCGGCTTGCCCGACTGCATGACCTTCTCCAGGAGCGGGAGCAGGTCCTTGACGTTCGCGATCTTGGAGTTCGCGATCAGGATGTACGGGTCGTCGAGGACGGCCTCCATACGCTCCATGTCGGTGGCGAAGTACGCCGAGATGTAGCCCTTGTCGAAGCGCATACCCTCGGTGAGCTCCAGCTCCAGACCGAAGGTCTGGGACTCCTCGACGGTGATGACGCCTTCCTTGCCGACCTTGTCCATCGCCTCGGCGATGAGCTCGCCGATCTGCGTGTCGGCGGCGGAGATGGAGGCCGTGGAAGCGATCTGCTCCTTGGTCTCGACATCCTTGGCCTGCTCCAGCAGGGCACCGGAGACGGCCTCGACGGCCTTCTCGATACCGCGCTTGAGGGCCATCGGGTTGGCGCCGGCGGCTACGTTGCGCAGGCCTTCCTTGACCAGGGCCTGGGCGAGGACGGTCGCGGTGGTCGTACCGTCACCGGCGACGTCGTCCGTCTTCTTGGCGACTTCCTTGACCAGCTCGGCGCCGATCTTCTCGTACGGGTCCTCGAGCTCGATCTCCTTGGCGATGGAGACACCATCGTTGGTGATCGTGGGGGCGCCCCACTTCTTCTCGAGGACGACGTTGCGGCCCTTGGGGCCGAGCGTCACCTTCACGGCGTCCGCGAGCTGGTTCATGCCGCGCTCGAGGCCGCGCCGTGCCTCCTCGTCGAACGCGATGATCTTGGCCATGTGAAGTGGTCCTCCCGGACTGGGGTGGATTGCTCCGGACCGCGCTGGCGCCCGCGACGGACGGCTCGCCGGCCTCGTGGTTCCTTGCCCCACTTGGCCTGCGGGCCTCACCGACCCGGTCCTCGTTGTCACTCTCACCTTCAGAGTGCTAACGCCAATGATTAGCACTCGACCCATGAGAGTGCAAGCGCCTCCACCGGACCGACCCCCGGATCGGACACCGGACAGACCGAAGGGCCGGCCCCCGGGCCCGGGGGCCTCGCGGACAGACCGAAGGGCTCGTACCCCCAGGAGGTACGAGCCCTTCGATGATGTACAGAAGAACGACGCTGTCAGTCGGCGCGTGCTTCAGCCGGTCGCGAGACGGACCATGTCCGCCTGCGGCCCCTTCTGGCCCTGCGAGATCTCGAAATCGACCCGCTGACCCTCTTCCAGGGTGCGGTAGCCGTCCATCTGAATCGCGCTGTAGTGGACGAAAACATCCGCACCACCGTCGACCGCGATGAAGCCGTACCCCTTCTCCGCGTTGAACCACTTGACGGTGCCCTGAGCCATGCCTAACTCCCCTATTACTGGCCCTTGCACAGATCCACACTTCGCGGATCCGGGTCAGACCTCACCCCCCAGTTTGGTTGGGGGCGTGCGCCGGAACGCGTCGACCGCGGCCGAATGTATCTGTCCAACTGCCCTCTGCAACAGGTCACTTGGACGAGAATTCTGGACGCACGGGATCCGGAATGTAACGAGAATTCGCCAGAATTCAGGGCAAGTCGGGCCCTGCAAAAGCCACAAAAGCCACGAATGAGGCGCACACTTTGGCTGCTTCTCATCGGGTACAGGGCAGAAATAAAAGGCTCCGGATCCGGTGATCCGGACCCGGTTCCCCAACTGTACCGCGCTCAACCACACTGAATTGCCCCCTCCGCTTCTATCGCGGAGAGGGCAATTCGATGAACACTCGGTAATCGCTGTTACCGACGGTTACTACCGACGGGTACTGACCGACGGTCAGCCGCCGGCGACGGCCGGGATGATCGAGACGCCGGCGCCGTCCGGAGTCGCCGTCTCCAGCCCCTGCTCGAAGCGGACGTCGTCGTCGTTCACGTACACGTTGACGAACCGCCGCAGCTTGCCCTGGTCGTCCAGGACCCGGGCGGCGATCCCGGTGTGGTTCTTCTCCAGATCGGAGATGACCTCGCCGAGGGTCCCTCCTTCGGCCGAGACCTCGGCCCGGCCACCGGTATAGGTGCGGAGGATGGTGGGGATGCGGACGGTAACGCTCATGACTTTCGACCTCCGGTCAGGTGGAGCGCCCCGAAGGGGCACGGGGCTGTGTGTATGTGCGGCTCCGCCGCGGGGCGCGAGCAGCCCCCACCGGCCCGCAGACGAAACAACGACCTCTTACGCGAGCCCAGCTTCCCGGAAGGACTCGAGGCTGGGCCGGATCGTCGCCGTGAGTCCCGTACCCGCCACCGCGTCCAGGGTCTTCAGGCCGTCGCCCGTGTTCAGGACGACGGTCGTCCTGGTCGGGTCCAGCAGACCGTTCTCGATCAGCTTGCGCGTCACACCCACCGTCACCCCGCCGGCGGTCTCCGCGAAGATGCCCTCGGTCCGCGCCAGCAGCTTGATCGCGTCGACGATCTGCTCGTCGTTCACGTCCTCCACCGCACCGCCGGTCCGCCGGGCGATGTCGAGGACATACGGACCGTCCGCCGGGTTGCCGATCGCCAACGACTTGGCGATGGTGTTCGGCTTCTGGGGGCGCACGACGTCGTGCCCCGCCTTGTACGCGACGGACACCGGGCTGCACCCCTCCGCCTGGGCGCCGAAGATCTTGTACGGCTTGTCCTCGACGAGCCCGAGCTTGATCAGCTCCTGGAGCCCCTTGTCGATCTTCGTGAGCTGCGAACCCGAGGCGATGGGCACGACCAGCTGGTCCGGCAGCCGCCAGCCGAGCTGCTCGCAGATCTCGTACGCCAGCGTCTTCGAACCCTCGGCGTAGTACGGCCGCAGGTTGACGTTGACGAAGCCCCAGCCCTCGCCGGCCGGGTCGCCGATGAGCTCGGAGCAGAAGCGGTTGACGTCGTCGTAGTTGCCCTCGATGCCGACGAGTTCGCCGCCGTAGATCGCGGCCATGACGACCTTGCCCTGCTCCAGGTCGTGCGGGATGAACACGCAGGAGCGGAAGCCGGCGCGGGCGGCGGCGGCGCCGACGGCGCCGGCCAGGTTGCCCGTGGAGGAGCAGGAGAGGGTCGTGAAGCCGAAGGCGCGGGCGGCCTCGATGGCCTGGGCGACGACGCGGTCCTTGAAGGAGTGCGTCGGGTTGCCGGAGTCGTCCTTGACGAAGAGCTTGCCGGCGTCGACGCCCAGCTCGCGGGCGAGGTTGTCGGCCTGGACGAGCTTGGTCCAGCCCGGGTTGATGTTCGGCTTGTCCGCCACGTCGGCCGGGACGGGCAGGAGGGGCGCGTAGCGCCAGACGTTCGCGGGGCCCGCCTCGATGCGCTTGCGGAGCTCCTCCGTGTCGTAGGAGGAGAAGTCGTACGCGATCTCGAGCGGGCCGAAACACTCTTCGCAGGCGAAGACCGGGCCGAGGGGCACGCGGTGACCGCACTCGCGGCAGCTCAGCGCCGCGGCGGGACCGAGGTCGACGGTGGATTCGGTTTCAACAGTCTGCGCAGCCATGTGAGGCGAGGCCCTTTCTCCTCATCTTCCTCACGACGCATCTCGCCGTGAGACGGATTTGGCACCTTCCCAAGCCGGGAGCCTCGCGGAACGATCAACGGTGATCGGTACGAGACCGGCTGGAGGGTTGCCGGGGCTTCATCGGGCCGTATCCCTCTGCCCCTCTGGATGAGCGGTATTCGGTTGTTGAACGGTGAACGCCGATGACCCCGGACATGCGATGGTCATCCGCGTTGTTCAAGACTGTAACCGAAGGCCAGGACAGTTGAGATAGTCGTCCGAACCGCGAGATGGATCACACGGTGACCTGCCGTGCACTTGGTGTGATCACGACAGTGAGGAGCCGCTGACCGTGCTGGAAGAAGTCGAAAGCTGGCTGGCCACCCGCTCCTGGTCCGTGACCGATCGCCCGCTGCACCGGATCCTGGCCGCGAAGCGCGCCACGAACCAGTCGGTGTCCGTGGTCCTGCCCGCGCTGAACGAGGAGGAGACGGTCGGCGACATCGTCGCCGTCATCCGTCACGACCTCATGCACCAGGTTCCGCTCGTCGACGAGATCGTCGTCGTCGACTCGGGATCGACCGACCGTACCTCGGAGGTCGCGGCGGCGGCGGGCGCGCGCGTCGTGCACCGCGACGCGATCCTGCCCCGCATCCCCGCCGTGCCCGGCAAGGGCGAGGTCCTGTGGCGCTCCCTGCTGGTCACCACCGGGGACATCGTCTGTTTCATCGACGCCGACCTGAAGGAGTTCTCCTCGGACTTCGTCTCGGGGATCGTCGGCCCGCTGCTCACCGACCCGGACGTGGACCTGGTCAAGGGCATGTACGACCGTCCGCTGAGCGGTGCGGCCGGCCAGGGCGGGAGGGTCACCGAGCTCATGGCCCGCCCGCTGCTGAACATGCACTGGCCGCAGCTGGCCGGATTCGTGCAGCCGCTCGGCGGCGAGTACGCGGCCCGCCGCAGCCTGCTGGAGCAGCTGCCCTTCCCCGTCGGGTACGGCGTGGAGCTGGGCATGCTGGTCGACGCCCTGCACCTGGTGGGGCTCGACGCCCTCGCGCAGGTGGACGTCGGGGTGCGCAAGCACCGCCACCAGGACGGCCAGGCCCTGGGCCGGATGGCGGCGGCGATCTACCGCACCGCGCAGCTGCGGCTGGCCCGCGGGCACATGATCCGTCCGGCCCTCACCCAGTTCGAGCGGAGCGCGGACGGCTTCGAGCCGCGCACCTACTCCGTGGACACGGAGGAACGGCCGCCGATGGCGGAGATCACGGAGTACGCGACCCGCAAGGTCGCGTGACGGGTCACGCGACGGATCGCGTGACGGATCGCGTACCACGTGGAACGGGCCGTATACGGGCGATATGCGGGTGATATACGGGTGATATACGGCCGGATACGACCCCTCCACACAGTGCGACCGTACGTTTGAGTGTTTGCCGACCGGGCTAGGTTGTGGCGTATGGCTTCCACGCACGACACGGCTGCTCGGGGTGCTGAGGTGCTGGTCGCGTCCAACCGCGGTCCGGTCTCCTACGAGGTGCGCGAGGACGGCTCGCTGCACGCGAAACGCGGTGGCGGCGGGCTGGTCTCCGGCCTGTCGGCCATCGGCCCCGACGCGGGCGCCCTCTGGGTGTGCGCGGCGCTCTCCGACGGCGACCGGGAGGCGGTCCGGCGCGGGGTCGGCGAGGAGGGCGTGCGCATGCTGCCCATTCCGGCCGACGTGCACGCCGACGCCTACAACGGCATCGCCAACTCGGTGCTCTGGTTCATCCACCACCTCCTCTACCTGACCCCGCTGGAGCCGGTCTTCGACACGGAGTTCCGCCGCCAGTGGGCGTCGTACGAGGCCTACAACCGCGCCTTCGCGGAGGCGCTGGCGCAGGAGGCGGCGCAGGGTGCGGCCGTCCTCGTCCAGGACTACCACCTGTGCCTGGTCCCCGGGATGCTCCGCGAGCTGCGCCCCGACCTGCGCATCGGCCACTTCTCGCACACCCCGTGGGCGCCGGTCGACTACTTCGGCATCCTGCCCGGGGACATCCGCGAGCAGCTGCTCCAGGGGATGCTCGGCGCGGACCGCCTGGGCTTCCTCACCCGTCGCTGGGCGAACGCGTTCGCCGCGTGCTGTACGGAGTTCGCCGGAGAGCCGGCGAAGACGCAGATCGGCGTGCACGGTCTCGGCGCCGACGCCGACTTCCTGCGGGAGCGCTCGCACCGGCCGGACGTCGACGAGCGGATGGAGGAGCTGCGTGCGCAGATCGGCGAGGGGCGCAAGACGATCGTCCGCGTCGACCGCACCGAGCTGTCCAAGAACATCGTGCGCGGGCTCCTGGCCTACCGGCAGCTGCTCGACGACCACCCGGAGTGGCGCGAGAGGGTCGTCCACGTGGCCTTCGCCTACCCCTCCCGCCAGGATCTCGCCGTCTACCGCGACTACATGGCGGAGGTGCGGCGCCTGACGGAGGAGATCAACTCCGGCTACGGCACCCCGGGCTGGACGCCGGTCCTGCTGAACCTGGAGGACGACTTCGCCCGTTCCCTGGCCGCCTACCGTCTGGGCGACGTGGCCCTGGTGAACCCGATCCGGGACGGTATGAACCTGGTCGCCAAGGAGGTCCCGGTCGTCTCCGACCAGGGCTGCGCGCTGGTGCTGTCCCGGGAGGCCGGGGCGTACTGGGAGCTGGGCGAGGACGCGATCGTCGTCAACCCGTACGACGTCCTGGAGACCGCCCGCGCCCTGTACGAGGGGCTGACCATGAAGCCGGAGGAGCGTGCCGAGCGCACGAAACGCCTGACGGCGGCGGCGACCGCACTCCCCCCGGCCCAGTGGTTCCTCGACCAGCTGACCGCCCTGCGGGAGATCCAGCCGACCTGAGCCCAGCCGGACGCCCGCGCGGAGATCAGCCCACCCGCGCCGCCAGCCGCCGCAGCAGCCCCACCACCCCGGCGGGCCCGTCGACGACGAGGTCCGCGCGGGCGAAGCCGGGCTTCTCGAATGCGGCGAAGGCCAGGACGTCACCACCCCGTCCACCCGCGCCGAACAAGCCCGACACCCGCACGAAGATCAGCCCACCCGCGCCGCCAGCCGCCGCAGCAGCCCCACCACCCCGGCGGGCCCGTCGACGACGAGGTCCGCGCGGGCGGCCAGTTCGGTGACCTCGGTGCTGCCGCTGCACACCAGCAGGCCGGGGATGCCGTCGGAGCGCAGTTTCTCGACGGCGGCGAAGGCGGGGAGGTCGCCGAGGTCGTCGCCGGCGTAGAGGACCGACCGCGCGCCGATCTCGCGGACGTGCTCCAGCAGGGCCACGCCCTTGTCCATACCGGGCGGGCGCAGCTCCAGGACCATGCGGCCGGGCTCGACGATCAGGCCGTGCCGGGCGGCGAGGTCGGTGAGGGGGGCGCGCAGGGCGTCGAAGGCGGCCTGGGGGTCGTCGGCGCGGCGGGTGTGGACGGCGACGGCCCGGCCGCCCTTCTCCTCGACCCAGACGCCCGGCCGGTTCCCGGCCGTTTCCAGGACCTGCGGGAGTTCGGCGCGGACGGCGGCCACTCCGGGGTGCGGGGCGGGGGCGCTCAGGGTGCCGGTGCGGGCGTCCCAGCGTTCGGCTCCGTAGTGGCCGAGGACGGTGAGATGCGCCAGCCCGTCGACCCCGGCGAACCCGCCGTGCCGTACGGCGACGTCGGCGGGCCGGCCCGTGATCACGGCGACGGAGGCGACCTTCGGCGCGAGGACCGCGAGTGCGGGGACGGCGTCGGGGTGCGCCCGGGCGTCCTCCGGGTTCTCGACGATCGGGGCGAGGGTGCCGTCGAAGTCGAGGGCGACGAGCGTGCGGGAGGGACGGGCCAGGATCGCGGCGAGCGCCTCGCGTCCGGCGGGGGTGGTCGGGGTGGCGGGTTCGGGTGCGGGTTCCGTGGAGTGCGTCTCTGGGGTGCCCATACGGCGACGATAGCCGTGAGGCGCCGTCGCTAGCGCTCCCCGCGCCTCGACTCCCGCACCCTGCGCAGCCTGTTCACCGTCACCGGATCGTGGGCCAGCGCCCGCGGATCGTCGAGGAGGGCGTTGAGGAGCTGGTAGTAGCGGACCGGGGACAGGTCCAGTTCCTCGCGTATCGCCCGTTCCTTCGCGCCGGGGCCGGGGAACCCGCGCCGCTCCAGGGCCAGGATGTCCCGTTCCCTGGCCCCCAGCCCGTCCGCTTCCTCTGCCTCGCGCCGCTCCATGCCCGCACCGTAACGCCCGCCACCGACACTCGGCCCACCCGGCGCGGTCGGCTCATTCGCCGGTGCTGTTGTCCAGCGTCGTCGCCGTCGTCTGGAGATCGCCCAGGACGTCGGCCGGGTTGCCGTTCGCGGTCACGGCCTGGCCGATCCGCTTCTTGATCTCCGCGCTGACCTTCGCCCAGGAGGTCCGCCCGACGGGGTAGGTCTCGGAGAGCGGGAGTTCCTCCAGGAACGGCTGGAGGGCGGCGTCCTCCTTGGCCGCGCCCATGACGAGGGAGGCGGAGTTGGTGACCGGCAGCAGGTCGTACTCGCGGGAGAAGGCGAGCACGTTCTTCTCGCTGTAGACGAAGTCGAGGAAGTCGCCGATCTGCTCGGCGTGCCCGTTCTGCTTGAAGGCGGTCATCCAGTCGGCGACGCCCATGGAGACCTTGCTCGGGCCGGCGACCCCGGGCATCGGCACCATGCCGAACTTGACGCCCTTGCTCTTCGCCGTCTTCATCAGCGACGGGTGCCCGTTGAGCATGCCCACGTCGCCGGCGGCGAACGCGGAGAACGCGGCGGCCCGGTTCAGCTTGCCCGGCGCGACCGGCCCCGTCAGGTCCTTGCCGACCAGCTGGTTCTTCAGCCAGTCGAACGTGTCGACGTTCTCGGCGGAGTCGAGGGTGTAGCTGCTGACGGTCTGCGTGTAGCCGCCGCCGCCGCTGAGCAGCCACTGCAGGGTCTCGGCCTGCGCCTCCTCGGGGCCGAGGGGCAGCGCGTACGGGTACTTCACGCCCTCGTCCTTGAGCGCCTTCGCGTCCTTCGCGAGCTCGGCCCAGGTGGTCGGCGGGGTGAGGCCGGCCTTGGCGAAGAGGGTCTTGTTGTAGAACAGCAGCCGCGTGGAGGAGGCGAACGGCATGCCGTACTGCACCCCGCGCACCTCGCCCGCGCCTGCGAGCTGGGACACGAAGTCGGCCTCGACGGGGATGGAGAGCACGTCGCCGACCTTGTAGAGGAGGTCCTCGGCGGCGTAGTCGGCGTACGCGCCGATCTGGGCCATGTCGGGGGCCCTGCCCGCGTCGACCATCGCCTTGACCTTGGCGTCGACGTCGTTCCAGGAGTACACGGTCACGTCGACGGTGACGCCGGGGTGGTCCTTCTCGTACGCCTTGACGAGCTGGTCCCAGTACTTCTTGGAACTGTTGGCGCTGCTGTCGCCGTAGTCGGCGGCGACGAGTCTGAGGGTGACGTCGTCGGAGTCTCCGGTCAGTCCGCAGCCGGCGAGGACCGCCGCCATGCCGAGGGCGGACACCGCCGCGATCGTCCCTGACTTCCCTGCCCGCCGCTCCACCGAATCTCCATCTCCTCAACTAATTGTTCATACCATTGGGTCCGCTATTCGGAGTAAGGTCTACACCACGCAAGTGGACTAGACCTCTTGCGGGTCCATGAGACGGCACGGTACCCCCAAGAGCGTGAGTGGACTAGACCTCTTGCGGGTCCTCGGTCCACACTGTTCCGGTGAGACATGTCATCGCCCTGGACGTGGGCGGCACCGGGATGAAGGCCGCCCTGGTCGGCGCGGACGGCACGCTGCTGCACCGGGCCCGCCGGGCCACGGGCCGCGAGCGCGGCCCCGACGCGGTCGTCGCCGGCATCCTCGACTTCGCCGCCGACCTGCGCGGACACGGCGCCCGGCAGTTCGGCGAGCCCGCCGCCGCGGCCGGCGTCGCCGTACCCGGCATCGTCGACGAGGCGCGCGGCGTCGCCTCCTACGCGGCCAACCTGGGCTGGCGGGACGTCCCCCTGCGCGAGCTGCTCGCCACCGCGCTCGGCGTTCCGGTCGCCCTCGGCCACGACGTACGCACCGGCGGCCTCGCCGAGGGCCGGATCGGCGCGGCCCGCGGCGCGGACCGATTCCTGTTCGTGGCGCTGGGCACAGGCATCGCGGGCGCGATCGGCGTCGACGGCCGGGTGGAGGCGGGCGCGCACGGCTTCGCGGGCGAGATCGGCCACATCGTCGTACGGCCCGGCGGGACCCCGTGTCCGTGCGGGCAGCTCGGCTGCCTGGAGCGGTTCGCGTCGGCGGCGGCGGTGAGCGAGGCGTGGGCGGCGGCCTGCGGAGACCCGGACGCGGACGCCGCCGACTGCGCCAAGGCCGTCGCGTCCGGCGACCCGAACGCCGTCCGGGTCTGGCAACGGGCCGTGGACGCCCTCGCCGACGGCCTGGTCACCGCACTCACCCTGCTGGACCCGCGCACGCTCGTCATCGGTGGCGGCCTCGCGGAGGCGGGGGAAACCTTGTTCACACCCCTGCGGACCGCGGTCCGGCAACGGGTGACCTTCCAGAAGCTCCCGGAAATCGTCCCGGCGGCCCTGGGCGACAGCGCGGGATGCCTGGGGGCGGGCCTCCTGGCCTGGGATCTCCTCAACACGACTGACGGCATGGAGGTAACAACCTGATGGCCACCCCCCTAGGGGCGCGGGACAGCGCCGATATGCGGCTCCGCCGCGAGGCGCGACCAGCCACGACGCACCCGCAGGTACTAGCCGGTGCCAGGGTGGTACTGCCCGCGGGCACGGTGCCCGACGGCCGCGTCACGATCGACGGCGAGAAGATCACGGCCGAAGCCCCCCACGCAGACGTCGTAGACGTGACCGGTCACTGGCTGGTCCCCGGCTTCATCGACCTGCACAACCACGGCGGCGGCGGAGCCTCATTCCACGGCAAGGCCGAGGACGTCCAGAAGGCCATCCACACCCACCGTCTGCACGGCACGACCACCCTCGTCGCCTCGACCGTCACCGACGACATGGACTTCCTGGTCCGCCAGGCCGGCCTGCTGAGCGAGCTGGCCGAGCAGGGCGACCTGGCCGGCATCCACTTCGAGGGCCCGTTCATCTCGCCGTGCCGCAAGGGCGCGCACTCCGAGGCGCTGCTGCGCCACCCGGACCCGGCTCAGGTGCGCAAGCTGATCGACGCGGCGCGCGGCCAGGCGCGGATGGTCACCCTGGCCACGGAGCTTCCCGGCGGTCTGGACTCCGTACGCCTCCTCGCCGAACACGGCGTGATCGCCGCAGTGGGCCACACGGACGCCACCTACGAGCAGACGGTTCAGGCCATCGAGGCCGGCGCCACCGTCGCCACCCACCTCTTCAACGCGATGCCGCCGCTCGGCCACCGCGCCCCCGGCCCCATCGCCGCGCTCCTGGAGGACGAGCGGGTGACGGTCGAGCTCATCAACGACGGCACCCACCTGCACCCGGCCGCCCTGGAGCTGGCGTTCCGTCACGCGGGCCCCCAGCGCGTGGCGTTCATCACGGACGCGATGGACGCGGCCGGCATCGGCGACGGCCACTACCTGCTCGGCCCGCTGGAGGTCGAGGTCAGCAAGGGCGTGGCCCGGCTGGTGGAGGGCGGCTCGATCGCGGGCTCCACCCTCACCCTGGACCGCGCCTTCCAGCGGGCGGTGACGATCGACCGGATCCCGGTCGGGGACGTGGTCGCGGCCCTGTCCGCCAACCCGGCCCGCCTGCTGGGCATCGACGACCGGGTGGGCTCCCTGGAGCCGGGCAAGGACGCCGACCTGGTCCTGCTGGACGAGAACTTCGAGCTCAAGGGCGTGATGCGCAAGGGGAATTGGGTGGTGGATCCCCAACTGGCCTGAAACGTCCGCCCGCACAGGGACGGTGGCCGACCCGAGGGCTGGGCCGGTCGCCGTCCCTTTGGCATGATCGGGCCTCCGGAAGCACGGAAAGCACCGGAAGCACTCGCGCACGCATGCCACCGGGGGAGGTCGGCCCAGGTGATCCTCACCGTCACCCTGAACACCGCTCTCGACGTCACCTACCGCGTACCCGAGCTGCGGCCGCACACCTCGCACCGGGTGACCGACGTGCGGGAGCGGCCCGGCGGCAAGGGTCTGAACGTCGCCCGGGTGCTCGCCGCCCTCGGTCACGAGGTGACGGTCACCGGGTTCGTGGGCGGCGCCACCGGCCGCGTCGTACAGGAACAGCTCGCCGGGGCGACCGGGATCGTCGACGCCCTCGTCCCGGTCGCCGGGGCCACCCGCCGCACGGTCGCCGTCGTCGACGCCCGCACCGGGGACACGACCCAGCTCAACGAACCCGGACCGGTCATCGCCCCGGCCGAGTGGTCCGCCTTCCAGGAGGCATACGGGGAACTGCTGCGCGGCGTCGACGCGGTGGCCCTGTGCGGCAGCCTGCCGCCGGGGGTGCCGGTGGGCGCGTACGCGGTCCTGGTGCGGACGGCCCGGGCCGCGGGCGTCCCCGTCCTGCTGGACACGAGCGGGGAGGCGCTGCGCCGGGGGGTCGCCGCCCGCCCGGACATCGTCAAGCCGAACGCCGACGAACTGGCCGAACTCACCGGCTCCCACGAGCCTTTGCGCGCGACGCAGGACGCCCGCAGGCGCGGCGCGCACGCCGTCGTGACCTCGCTGGGCCCTCAGGGCCTGCTCGCAGCCACCCCGGAGGGCGGCTGGCGGGCCGCCCCGCCGCGCCGCGTCCACGGCAACCCGACGGGCGCCGGCGACGCGGCGGTCGCGGGACTGCTCTCGGGCCTCGTGGAGCGCCTGCCCTGGCCGGACCGCCTGGCACGCGCCGTCGCCCTGTCCACGGCGACCGTGACGGCCCCGACGGCGGGCGACTTCGACCGGGGAACCTACGAGGAACTGACGGCGCGGGTTTCAGTCAGGGATGAAGGAAGAGTGGCCTGACCCCATGCTGTCGGGATCGGGCAACCGCCGGCAGCCCGACGGCTCCCAGTGGTTCCTCCCGGACCGGCCACTAGTTCCTCCAACCCGCCTCGAGCGACAGCTGGTCGAAGTTGGCGTCGCAGGAATTGCCCTGCTCACAGGAGATCTTGATGGTGTTGGTGCCTTTGTTGAGGATGATGTTCCCCCAGGTGTTGGTCCAACCCTTCTGGTAGTCACCCTCCGGAGCCTTGGCGAAGTTCCCCATGTTGAGCGGGCGGGTCTGGGCCGTGCCGTTGACCGTGAGCGTGGCATTGGCATCCTTGCCGGGCACCCCGTAGTTCACGTTCAGCGTGTATTTCCCGGACTCGGGGATGCCGCTGACGTTCCAGGTGATGGCCGCACCGACGTTGTTGAAGTTCGTGACGTAGATCCCACCGTCCGCCTTCGCGCCCTTCACGTCGGACGCCGTGGTCGTGCCGCCCGTCAGGCTGAGCGCCTTCGCGTCGACCGCCGGCAGATCGGCCTCGTTCGCGTCGCCGGTGCTCGACGCGCTGGGCGACGGGCTCGCGGAGGCGGAGGCCGGGGCGGAGGCCTCGCCGCCCGCCTTGTTGTCGGAGTCGTCGTTGTTGCCGTTGGCCATGGCGACCGCGATGCCGATCACGACCGCGGCGACCACCGCGACCGCGCCGATCAGCAGTCCCTTGGTGTTGGGGCCACGGCCGCGACCGCCGCCGCCCTGTGCCTGTTGCCGGCCGGTGGAGGGCCCGCCACCGGCGCCGAAGTTCTCGGGCGCCGCATAGTGCGCGTTCGGCTGGCCGTACGCGCCCTGCTGCTGGGGAACCGTCTGCGGCTGCCCGTACTGCGCGGTCTGCTGCTGCGGCTGCCCGTACTGGCGCTCGCCGACCGCACGCACTCTGTTGACCGAGTTGGGGTAGCCGTAGCCACCGCCGGAGGGCGGCTGAGCGCCGTTGGCCTGGCCGTCGGCGTAAAGGTAGCCGAACGGGTCGTCGTCCTCGGGCGTACTCGCGCCGTTGTTGCCGGGCGTCATCCCTTCGAACTCCTCAACAGTGCGGGGCGGATGCGATACGCGTACGCGCACCTGTACGCGTATCTATACGTGCGGAGAACAGCGAGCCTACCCGCTCCCCACCCTCCAAACAGGTGAGTCAGATCGCATCAGCCCGGCGACGGTGCCGCTGACCTGGCGATCATCCCGCACGTCTGTGCTGTTTGGGACGAGATCGTTTCTCGACGTACATGCGTTCGTCGGCGGACTTCAGCACTTCGTCCGCGGTCATCCCGCAATGTGCCCAGCCGATGCCGAAGCTGGCGCCCACCCGCACGGCCCGGCCCTCGGCGCGGATCGGCTGGATGATCTCGTTGCGCAGGCGGACGGCGAGGTCGGCGGCGTCGGCGCGGCCGAGGCCGTCGGCGAGGATCACGAACTCGTCGCCGCCGAGCCGGGCCACCGTGTCGCCGTCCCGGACGGCGCGCGAGAGGCGCCGGGCGACCTCGATGAGAACCGCGTCACCCGCGTTGTGCCCGAACCGGTCGTTGATCGACTTGAAGCCGTCGAGGTCGCAGAAGAGGACCGCGAGCCCCTTGGTGCCGTCGTCGTGGCCCTCTTCGGGGGTGGTGGTGTGCACATGGTGGTCGTAGCCGTCGAAGGACTCGGCGCCGCCGGGCCGGTAGTCGAAGCCGTGGCCGTTGGCGTCGAAGGCGGCGTGGCCGTAGGCCGTGTCCATGGCGTCGACGGCGGCCGGGTGGGCCGACTGGGGGCGGTGACAGAGCCGGGCGGACAGGCGCGAGCGCAGTTCGGCGGAGTTCGGCAGGCCGGTGAGGGAGTCGTGCGAGGCGCGGTGGGCGAGCTGGAGCTCGCGGCGCTTGCGGTCCTCTATGTCCTCGACGTGGGTGAGGAGGAAGCGGGGGCCGTCGGCGGCGTCGGCGACGACGGAGTTGCGGAGGCTGACCCAGAGGTAGGTGCCGTCCCGGCGGCCGAGGCGGAGTTCGGCACGGCCGCCCTCCGCGGAGGTGCGGAGCAGGGTGCCTATGTCCTCGGGGTGGACGAGGTCGGAGAACGAGTAGCGGCGCATCGCGGAGGCGGGGCGGCCCAGCAGGCGGCACAGGGCGTCGTTGGTCCGGAGTATCCGCCCGTGCTGTTCGCCGCCCATCTCGGCTATCGCCATGCCGGAGGGGGCGTACTCGAAGGCCTGCCGGAAGCTTTCCTCGCTGGCGCGCAGGGCCTGCTGCTCGCGTTCGAGCCGGACCAGTGCCCGCTGCATATTCGCACGTAGACGCGCGTTGCTTATCGCGATGGCGGCCTGGAAGGCGTACATCTGGAGCGCCTCGCGCCCCCACGCGCCGGGCCGTCGGCCGTTGCGCGGCCGGTCCACGGACAGGACGCCTATCAGCTCGCCGCAGGCGTCGCCGCTGCCGGGGGCGGCGGGCGTGAACATGGGGGCGAAGAGGCGGTCGGAGGGGTGCCACTCGTCCTCGAAGCGGGGCGCGGGCCCGTCGGTGTACCACTGCGGGACGTCGTCGTCGTCGAGGATCCAGCCCTCGGTGTGGGGGATGAAGACCAGGTCGCCCCAGTTCTCGCCCATGCCGAGGCGCCGCTCCCAGGACTCGCGCGAGCCGACCCGGCCCGTGATGAGGGCCTCGGCGGCCGGGTTGCCGGCGAAGGCGGCGACCACGAGATCGCCGTCGGGGCGTACGAGATTGACGCACGCCAGCTCGTACCCGAGTGCCGTGACCACGCCGTCGGCGACGGTCTGCAGTGTGTCGGCCAGGCTGCGGGCCCTGTTCATGTCGGCCATGACCTGGTGCAGCTGTCGCAGGGACGCAAGACGGACGTACGGCTCCGACTCGGTCTCCATGTGTTTCGCCCTCCCCCCGAGACTTCGCAGCGAATCAAGGGTTGTCTTCGGCGTAACGTCGGTTCTGGTGCAGTGTTGTCGGTGTGTGTCTCCTTGTGACGCCTCAGCCACTGAATCACAGCGCGCTGCCCACTCGGTACACAGGGTCAACAATTAATGCGTCTTGTGACTCAAGTCACAGATGAACATGAACAATTGAGTGGAGTTTCCGCGTTTTCCTGTGAGTTTCCTGAACACGGACAGCAACACAGGACAGCAACCCGTTCCGGAACAATGGCTGCGGGAATCGGTCTACGGTCCTACGACCCTACTCGGGCGGAGGTCCGATGCGGCGCGCACCGGACGGACACTAGCGTTCCGGACGTGCCCCCAGACGTACTGAAGACGCCCCCTCTCCCCCTTCCCCTCGCGGCCTCCGGGCATGCTGAGGGGGTGAGCAACGACGCGTTCCGTGCCGCCATGTCCCGGCTCGCCGACGGCGTGGTCCTGGTGACCGCCCGGGAGCCGTCCCTGGACCCCGACGATCCCGGGGCGCCGGACGCCGAGGACGTCGGCATGACGGCGACCGCCTTCGTGTCGGTCTCCCTGGACCCGCCACTGGTCCTGGTCAGCCTGCGCAACGGCTCCCGCATGGACGACCTGCTCGACGAACAGCCCCTGTGGGCGGTGTCGGTGCTCTCCGAGAGCCAGCGGCACATCGCCGGCCGCTTCGCCATGAAGGGACGTATCAGCGACCGGCTGCTCTTCGAGGACCTCCCCTGCGCCCGCGGCGAGGCCAGCGGCGCGCCCCTGGTCGGCGGCGCCCTGGCGACCCTGGAGTGCCGCACCGAGCAGCGGGTCCCGGCGGGCGACCACACACTGGTGATCGGCCGCGTGCTGACCGCGGCGGTACCGAGCGCGGACGGCGGCCCCCTTGTCTACTTCCGGGGCCGCTACCGGCAGTTGGGCTGAGAACTCAGGCCCCGTCCTGGTCGTCGCCGGGCTGGAGGAGAGTCACCTCCAGCCGGGAGAGGAGTCCGGGGTCGGTCGTGATGTCGATCAGGGCGATCCGGCCGCCGCGTACGAACGTGAAGGCGAGCGCCCGCTCCACGCGGCCGTCGACCAGCACCACCAGTCCGGTCGCGCCGTCCACCAGGGCGGGCCGGGCCACTGCGGCCAGCTGGGCGAAGCTCGACGCGCCGCGCGCGACCGCCGCCGCGCCCGTGGTCACCCCTGCCCCGGAGCGGGCCACGACGTCCGGATCGAGGACGGCGAGCAGTCCGTCGAAGTCCCCCTCCCGGGCGGCGGCCAGAAAGGCGTCCACGACCTTCCGCTGCCGGACGAGATCGACGTCCGGCTCCGCGGCGCCCCGCACCCGGCGCCGGGCCCGGCTGGCGAGCTGCCGGGCGGCTTCCGGGGTCCGGTCGACGATGCCCGCAACCTCCTCGTACGGCACCGCGAACAGGTCGTGCAGCACGAACGCCAGCCGCTCGGCAGGAGCGAGGGTGTCCAGGACGACGAGAAGGGCGACACCCACGGAGTCGGCGAGCAGCGCGTCCTGCGCGGGGTCGGACACGGTCGACGAGGCGGACACGGCAGCCGGGGCGACCGGGGCGGACACGGCGGTCGGGTCCGCGGTCCAGCTCTCCAGCGGCTCCTCGGCACGGGAGCGGCGCGAGCGCAGCATGTCCAGGCAGACCCGGCCGACGACGGTGGTCAGCCACCCGGCGAGGTTGTCGATCTCCTTGCTCTCGCTCCGGCTGAGCCGCACCCACGCCTCCTGCACGGCGTCGTCGGCCTCGGCGGCCGAGCCGAGCATGCGGTGGGCGACGGCGCGCAGCCGCCCGCGGTGCGCCTCGAAGGAGTCGGCGAGGAAGTCGTCGTCACCTGTTGCCATCGTTCGTCACATCCCTGCTCGCGGTCGGCTGTCATGAAGATGACGGATGGCACGCAGGAGATGTGACACATTCACGCGAAGTGACACGTTCACGAGAGGTGGCAGGGGACCCGGTCAGGACCAGTCCCGCCCGTTTCTCCCCCGCTTCGTCTCCGACCGCTGCTTCTTCTCGCGCAACCGGCGCTCGTTGATCCCGCGCGGTATCCGGGTCGGCCGGCGCGGCTTGGGCGGCGGGGCGGTGGCCTCGGCGAGGAGGGCGGCGAGGCGTACGGCGGCGGTCTCGCGGTTGCGCCACTGGGAGCGGTGCTCGGAGGCGCGGACGGTGACGACGCCGTCGACGAGCCGCCCGGCCAGCCGCTGGAGCGCCCGCGCCTTCCACACCTCGGGCAGCGCCTCGGTGCGCGCGAGGTCGAAGCGGAGCTCCACCTGCGAGTCGCTGGTGTTGACGTGCTGCCCGCCCGGCCCCGAAGACCGCGAGAAACGCCACATGAGCTCGGCCTCGGGTAGGGAGACGGAGCCGCGGACGACATAGGGACCAGACATGCCGTCCATGTTCCCGCCCCCGGTACCCCGCAGTCACCCGAATATCCCGTGTGTGTTCCATTCCCCTCGGCCGCCCCCCCCAGGCCGCTTGGTAAAGAAAGTAAAGAAACGCGGTGTCGCGGGGAACCTTGACCACCCTTCGCTGCGTTCATAGGGATAGCTGTAGCTTCGTGCCCGTGCGAAGCCGTACACAACGAGGGAAGGACTCCCAACCATGGCTGTAAGCCTGTCCAAGGGTGGCAACGTCTCGCTCACCAAGGAGGCTCCGGGCCTGACCGCCGTCACCGTGGGCCTCGGCTGGGACGTCCGCACCACCACCGGCACGGACTTCGACCTCGACGCCTCCGCGATCGCGGTCAACCCCCAGGGCAAGGTCTACTCGGACGGTCACTTCGTCTTCTTCAACAACAAGCAGACGCCGGACCAGACCATCGTCCACACCGGCGACAACCGCACCGGTGAGGGCGCGGGCGACGACGAGGCGATCAACGTCAACCTGGCCGGTCTCCCGGCCGACGTCGACAAGATCGTCTTCCCGGTCTCGATCTACGACGCGGAGAACCGCTCGCAGAACTTCGGCCAGGTCCGCAACGCCTACATCCGCATCGTCAACCAGGCCGGCGGCGCCGAGATCGCCCGCTACGACCTCTCGGAGGACGCGGCCACCGAGACGGCCATGGTCTTCGGCGAGCTCTACCGCAACGGCGCGGAGTGGAAGTTCCGCGCGGTCGGCCAGGGTTACGCCTCGGGCCTGGTGGGCATCGCCCAGGACTTCGGCGTCAACGTCTGAGACACCCGAACGCCACAAGGCGTTCGAATATCCGAGGCATCCCAGGCAACCTCGCCGGACCGCCCGCCCTCTATCAGGAGGGCGGGCGGTCCGCGTTTGACCAGCGGTTTGACCAGCCGCTTGACCGTCATGGCCCCTGACTCGCAGTGCAGCAGAGGGTTTTGACAGTCCACACGGCCGTGCGAACAAGTGAACAGCGTGTGCGCGGATCGTGTGCCAGTGCCAGGGGGGCCTGTTCCACATGTCCGTCGTCAGTCGTCGCAGGGCCATCGGTACGTTCGGGGCGGGGGCGGTCGCCGCCACCGGGATCGGGGCGGCGTACGCGTACCGCGACACCCCCGCGGGGCCCCCGCCCCGGCCGCCCGTCCGGAAGGCCACCGCCACGGGCGCCAACCTGGTGGTGAGCGAGAACACGCACGCGGGAACGGCCGGCTGGAACGTTCCTCCAGAGGCCCGCCTCAGCACCAAGGACCGCGTGGGACAGATCCAGGGCTACGCCTCGACGACCTCCGTCGCCCCCGGGGAGCCGATCGCCTTCCACGTGTCCGTACGGACACCGCAGCCCTTCCACGTCGAGATCTACCGGCTCGGCGACTACGGGGGCATGGGCGGCCGCCTGATGACGAAAAGCCCGGCCCTGACCGGCATCCGGCAGCCCACCCCCGCCCCGCACCCCGGAACCGGCGCCATCGTGTGCGACTGGCGCCCGTCCTGGACGCACCGCGTCCCCGCCACCTGGGTGTCGGGCGTGTACATGGCCGTCTTCCAGGCCAAGGACGGCCACCGCAGCTGCACCCCGTTCGTCGTCCGCGAGCCGAACCGCCCCGCGGACCTGCTCGTGGTCCTCCCCTTCACCACCTACCAGGCCTACAACCAGTGGCCCCTGGACGGCCGTACCGGCAAGAACCTCTACAAGGGCTACGCCCGCCCCGGGGTCGTCGGCAACAACGCCCACCGCGCGTTCCACGTGTCGTTCGACCGCCCCTACTCCGACCACGGTCTTCCCCGGTGGGCGGAGCTGGACCTCGCGTTCACGCGCTGGGTGGAGGCCGGCGGCCACGACGTGACGTACGCGACGAGCGTCGACCTGCACGAGGGACGCGTCGATCCGGAGCGCTACGCGGCGATGGTCTTCCCCGGCCACGACGAGTACTGGTCGAAGGCCATGCGGGACACCGTGGAGAAGGCGGTGGACGTCGGCACGCATGTCGCCTTCCTCGCGGCCAACAACATCTACTTCCACGTACGGCTCATCGACGCGGCCGACGGCACACCCGCCCGCACCGTCGCCTGCTACAAGCAGACCGCGGACCCCTCCCCCGACGAACACGGCCCCACCGAGCGCTGGCGCGACCTGCGGGACGAGCACGGCAGGAAGCGCGGGCGGGCCGAACAGGGCGTGCTGGGCGTCCAGTACAACGGCATCCTGTCCGAACCGGCGCCCCTGGTCGTCCGCGAGCCGGGTCACTGGTTCTGGGAGGGCACCGGGCTCAAGGACGGCGAGGAGATACCCGGCCTCGTGGGCGGCGAGGCCGACGGCTACGACGACAGGATGCCGTCCCCCAAGGGCGCCAGTCGCACCCTCCTCTCGGAGTCCCCCTACGGCGACACCTTCGGCGCGGGCGGCGGCCGCGGGCGCCGCATCCAGAACACCGGCCTCTGCGAACACGAAAACGGCACCCTCGTCTTCGTAGCCGGCACCTTCCACTGGCCCCTCGCCCTCCAGGACCCGGCCCACCACGACCCACGCGTCGAACGCGCGACGCGCAACCTCGTCGAGCGGATGCTGAGATCGCGCGTGCAGACCGAGGTCTGATCCGTGTTCCGAGGGGTCTCCACCTGCTGGTCCTCGAAGTCGGGTAAGTGAGCGTAACCATGTAGGAGTGAGTGTCGTTGTCAGAGCGTGAATCTGACGGAATGGGCAAAGACGCAGGGTGTGCATCCGCAGACCGCGTATCGCTGGTTCCGTGAGGGGATGTTGCCGGTACCGGCTCAGCGGGTCGGGCCACGCACGATCCTGGTGAACATCGACGCGAACACCACGCCCGAGGCCATCGGCGGTGTGGGCCTGTATGCCCGCGTGTCCTCGCACGATCAGAAGACCGATCTGGAACGCCAGGTCGCTCGGCTGTCGGCGTGGGCAACGAAGGCCGGTCACCGAGTCGTTCGTGTTGAGGCGGAGATCGCTTCCGGGATGAACGGCCACCGTTCCAAGGCCCGGCGTCTGCTGGCCGACCCGGACGTGACCTGTGTGGTGGTGGAGCACAAGGACCGGCTCGGCCGGATGAACGTCGAGCTTGTCGAGGCCGCCTTGTCCGCGACGGGCCGTCGGCTGCTGGTCCTGGACGACGGCGAGGTCGAAGACGATCTGGTGCGGGACATGGTGGAGGCGCTGACCTCGTTCTGCGCCCGCCTGTACGGGCGCAGGTCGGCGAAGAACCGCGCCCGCAAGGCACTGGAAGCCGCCGAACATGGCTGACCTCCGCCCGATTGCCGCGCCGTTCGTGGCTCTCGGCCCGTCGGGTGTTGCGATCCGTACCCGGCTCAAGGACCTCACGCCCGAGGATGAAAAGGTTCTGCGCTTGGTGGGGGCGCACCTGGGCTCGCTCGCTTCGAAGGACCTCAAAGCGCGTTGCGCTGACGGCCTGGAGCACTCCACCGAGTCATGGGCGGCCCGTAAGAGGGACCTGACGGCCGAGTCGTCGTCCAGGTGGGCCGGGTCGATCACGAAGGCCACGCATGACCAGTGGGCGCTCGCCCGGCGCGGCCAGGCCGCATACGTGCAGTCCCTCGAAGCCGGTATCACGACGATCCGGCACCGGCTGTTGCTGCCGGTCGGGGAGAAGGGCACCAAGCGGGCTCCGGGCGGCTACCGCTCCGCGCACGAGTGGTTCCAGAAGACGCGACGGCTGCATGTGCTGGAGGACCGGCTCGACCAGGTCGGGGCTGACCGCAAAGCAGGCCGAGTGCATGTCGTGCGTGGCGGTAAACGTCTGCTCGGCACCCGCCACAACCTCGACAAGGCGCAGCTCACCGAGGCCGAGTGGCGTCAGCGGTGGGAAGCCGGGCGCTGGTTCCTCCAGGCGGACGGCGAGTCGGGGAAAAGGTTCGGCAACGAGACGATCCGCATCACGCCCGAGGGTGAAGTATCGATCAAGCTCCCGGCCCCGCTCGCCGACCTGGCGAACGCCAAGCACGGCCGGTACGCACTCGCTGCGAAGGTGCGGTTCCCTCACCGGGGGCAGGAGCGGGCCGACCGCGTGGAGGCCAACCGGGCCGTGGCCTACCGCATCCTCCCCCACTCTCGGCTTCGCTCGAGCGGGGGGACCCCCATCGACACGGGGCGCGGGCGCTGGTACGTGGACGCCTCCTGGCAGATCCCACCCACCAAGACCATCCCACTCAAAGCCGCCCTCGCCGGTGGCGTGATCGGCGTGGACACCAATGCCGACCACCTCGCCGCATGGCGCCTGGACACTCACGGCAACCCGATCGGCCAGCCACGCCGGTTCTTCTACGACCTGTCCGGCAACGCCCAGCACCGCGACGCCCAGGTCCGGCACGCCCTCACACGGCTGCTGAACTGGGCCAAGAGCTGCGGCGTCAAGGCCATCGCGGTCGAAGACCTCGACTTCCAGGCCGAAAAAACCAGAGAGAAGCACGGGCGCAAGCGCCGATTCCGGCAGCTCATCTCCGGCATGCCGACCGGCAAGCTCCGCGCCCGGCTGGCCTCCATGACCGACGCCACAGGTATCGCGGTCATCGCCGTGGACCCGGCCTACACCAGCAAGTGGGGCGCCCAGCACTGGCAAAAGCCGATGGCCGGCCCCACCCGTAAGACCACCCGGCACGATGCGGCGAGCATCGCGATCGGACGACGCGCCCAGGGGCACCCGATCCGGCGACGGACGACACCGCCCCGTGCACACCAGAGCGATGTGCACGGGCATCGGACCGTCCAGGCCGACCGGCGTACCCCTGGGCGCGAGGGACCCCGCCCCCGCATCCCCGGACCACGGACACGATCCGTGCCGCCGGACGCGGCGAGCACGCGGGCGACCAGGACATCCAAAACCGTTCGGGGTGTCCGCAGTGACCAGATATGGGTCCAAGACTCACTCCTGCTCACTGATTAGGAACGGTTGGGCAGTACGGTTCCGCACATGGCCGTTGATCAAGAACTAGTGGACGCCGCAATCGAGTTGGCGCGCACCCGCTTCCCCGGAGCGGACTGGTCCGGAGCGGCGGCGCTGCGTCTCGACGACGGAACGATCCTCACGAGCGTCGCCCCCGAAGTCCCGAACACCGCGGTGAACCTGTGCCATGAGACGGGCGCGATCTGTGAGGCGTTCAAGCTGGGGCGCCGCGTGGTCGCGTCGGTGTGCGTGACCGCCGCCGACGGCGATCGCGGCTACTGGATCCTGGCCCCCTGCGGCGTCTGCCAGGAACGGCTCTTCACCTACGGCCCGGATGTGGAGGTCGCGGTCCCCGAACCCACGGATCCCCGCCGCTGGCACACCCTCCGCCTGCGCGACGTCCAGCCTCATTGGTTCGCCCGGGTGTTCGAAGAGGATGTGTGGCCGTTCGACACCGAGGGGGCGGACTCGGGTCGCTGAGCGGGGCACGGCAGTTCGGACGCCGTGCGGTTGGGGGAGCAGGTGGCGAGGGCCAGGGAAAGGAATACGGGGCGTTCTAGGTGGACGCCCAGGGCCGCATCGCCGCCCCAACGCAGTTGCTCAGTCGCGAAGTTCACGTACCGCGGCTGGGCACGATGGGAGGGGCCACGGCGCGTTTCCTCACGCGCGCGGGGCTGACGGTCGCGGCCGGGGCACGCTCCGCGTCGGGGCTGAAGCGGGGCGCGTAGTCGACAACCGTTCCGCCGGCCAGGCCACCGCCTCGTTCGGCTCGTCCCGGGTGCCACGGACCACAGTGGCCGGCTTCATCGGCCAGAGCGCCGTCTCCAGGGGCGGCAGGTCGGAGGTGGGGAGCTCCGATGCCACCTCGCGATACGCCGCAGCGCAGCAGTCCGATGGCGCCACCGAGCCGGATGAGTGACTCTCGAAGTGTGCGCGAACACCGAGCCACGCTCGGGCCGGCCGCCGTCGCTTCCGCCGCGGTCGCCTTTGCGCTGCACGGCCTGGTCCTGCGGCCGAGGATGCTGACCTGGGGCGCCACTCGCGAAGAGGTTGCGCGTTCCTATCCCGGGGATGAGCTCGTCCCCGGTGCCGACAGCGGCTCGACGATGGCCACGACCCTGCCCGCGCCGCCTTCGACGGTCTGGCCGTGGCTGGCGCAGATGGGCTGCGACCGTGGCGGCTGGTACAGCTGGGACCGGCTGGACAACGGTGGACGGTCGAGCGCGGATCGCGTCGTCCCCCATTGGCAGGGCCTGGAGCCGGGACAGCGGCTTGCCTCGATGCCCAGCGGCCGCGCCTGGTTCACCGTCGCGGCACTCGTACCGGAACGGACCCTGGTGCTGCGGGACGACACGCGACTGCCGTCCGGCCGCCCCTTCGACCCGCTCCATGGACCCGCGCCCCTGGCATTCGTCAGCTCGGTCTGGGGCTTTCACCTCGAACCGGCCGGGGCGGACACCCGCCTCGTCGTCCGCACGCACGGTCGAGGCCGCCCGCGCGTCCTCACGAGGCCGATGGACTTGTTGTTCTGGGAACCCGCCCACTTCATCATGCAGACCCGCCAGTTCCACAACCTGCGCGCGCGGCTCGCCCGGGCTGCGTGACCACGTTCTCCCGGGAGGTTCCGATGAGTGCCGACTCGACCGCCGATCCCGCCGGTGAACCGCTGCTGCTGGACGGTGCGCTGCCCGAGTTCGGGTTCTCCCGCCTCGAATGCGTGGCGCTCGCCGCAGCACCGCCCGTCGCCTACGAGGCAGCGCGCGGGCTGGACCTGCTCACCATCCACTCCCCGCTCGTCAACGCGGCCATGTCGGCGCGCGGACTGCCTGAACGGCTCCGCGGCCGGTCCATGCCGACCCCGCCGTCCCTGCGGGTGGCCGACCTGTTCGACACCACCGGTGAAGCCTGGGAGGGCCAGCCCTGGGTGGCGCTGGGCGAGAATCCAGGGCGTGAGCTTGTCTTCGGGGCGGTCGGGAAGCCGTGGCGGGCCTCCATCGAGTGGCGGCGGGTCGAACCGGAGCACTTCACGTCGTTCGATGAGGCCGGCTGGGCGAAGATGGCAGCCGCATTCGTGGTCCATCCCTACGGCACCCAGCGGTCCCTGCTCACCTACGAGGCGCGCACCGCCTGCACCGACCCGGCATCCACGGCCCGCTTCGGCCGCTATTGGACGCTCGTCTCCCCCGGCGTCGGTGTCGTTCTGCGCGGGGCGCTCCGCGCGGTCAAGGCGGCTGCGGAACAGGGCTCTCGGCCCGCGGGGGCCCGGGACGGTGACGCGTGACGGTAGACCACTGCCCTGGCTACGGCTCCGGGAGGTGGCGACGGAACCGACTGCGAGGAGCCGCTCGATGCGCAAGCACGGCATGACACCTGACGGCAGCCGCCGGGCGACGTCCCCCGCTGCTGCGGACCGGCCACGCGGGGTCGACGTCGGGCCCTTCCCGCCGAGTCGGCGGCTGGTGATCGCGGCCGTGCGGGCCGGTCGGCGCATGGCGGCCATGCACAGCCTCGTCGATCTCGACGTCACGAAGGCGCGGAACCTGCTCGCGCGGTCCGCGGAACCGGTGTCGTTCACCGCGTTCGTCGTGGTGTCCGTCGCGCGGGCAGCTGCGGCGCACCCGCAGGTGCATGCCTACCGGAACTGGCGCGGCCGACTGGTCCGGCACCGCCATGTCGACGTGAACACGCTCGTGGAGGTCACGACAGGGCAAGGCCTCTTCACTCTCCCGCATGTGCTGCATGATGCCGACATCCGCGATGTACAGGACCTCACGGCGGAACTGCGGGCCGCCAAGCACGACTACGCCACGACGAGCACGGGGCGTCTCCTTGATCGCTTCGGCACCACCATGACTCGCGTCCCCGGCCTCGTTCCGACGATGTACGCAGTGCTGGCCAGGTCCGTCCGGCTCCGCCGGCTGACCGGGACGGTCGCGGTCACAGCGGTGGGAATGTTCGGCGCCGGCGGCGGGTTCGGCATTGCCCCGCCGAGCCTGATGCCTCTCCAGGTGGTCATCGGCGGTGCGACCCAGCGGCCCCGTGTCGTGGACGGACGGATCGAGGTCCGTGACGTGCTCGACCTGACGATCACCTTCGACCACAACGTGATCGACGGCGCACCCGCCGCCCGGTTCGTCGCGGAGCTGCGCCACCTCATCGAGGACGCCGAGGCGCTACGCGCACCCGCCGCCGGCACGAGTGATGGACACAAGACTGGTACAGCTGAGTAGGGTCGAACGGAGCCACGGAGCTCTTTCGGAGTGGCCACCGATCGGGTGATGGTCACCCGGTGGTCGATCGGCATCCGCCTGACCGGCAGGTTGGGCAGGCCCCATGAAGAAACTCACGGATCCGCGTTGCTCAGCCGCCCGGTCCGGTCACCGTGAGCGGCCGTACCGCCGGTTCGAGCAGCGACAATGTCCGCTGCTGCGCGTCGAGGGCGACGCGGATGCCGACCGGCATCGGCAGATTCGGGCCGGCGTGTCCGACCTCGACGTTGCCCAGGACCGGGATGTCACGGTCGCCGAGGACGTCGAGGACCATCTCTTGCAGGGTCGGGGACGCGTCGGGCGAGTCGAGTCCGTCGATCGCGGTCGGGATGCCCACGACCATGCCGGCGATCCGATCGAGGATGCCGGCGTGCCGCAGTACCTGCAGATAGCTCCACACATGCGATGCGTGGCCGCCCGCCTCCTCCCAGAACAGCACCGCGCCGTCGAACCGTTCGAGCGGCAGCGCGTAAGGCGTCGCCTGCGCCAGCACGATGCGATTGATCAACCCGCCGATCAGCCGGCCTTCGGCGCGACCGGCACGCCAGCACTCCCACGACGGGGTGGCCGGCAGCGCACCGATCGCCTCCGTGCCGGTCAGCAGCGTCGAGTAGATCTTCTCCAGCACCGCTTGGCGCGCTGCGGGCGCGGCCTGCCAGTGCCCGCCGAGTCCAGGGGTGGCCACGTCGGCGTGGAACCCGACCAGACCCGTGCGCGCGTAGAGCACCAGATGCAGCAGCGAGATGTCGCTGTAGCCGAGGATCGGCTTGGGGTCGGCAGTGACCGCCTCGACGTCGATCAGGTCGAGGTAACCGAGCACCGTCTGGCCGCCGTCATGCGCGATGATCGCGCGCACCTCGGGATCACGCGACACATTTACGGATCAACCGCCCGGCAGGGCTTGCCCACCTACCCAGCAGGAACAATGGGCCTTTCCAAGTGGTCACCGATCGGGTGACGTTACTGGGGCAGAACGGGCGAGGCCCCAGGGGTGTCGAGGTGAACGTCCGACGCCTGAACTCATCTCCCGAGGGGCCTCGTCGGTTACTGATGCCGGCCCGCCCGACGGTCCTCGGCGAACACTTGATCAGAGCCCGTGCGCCCGGCCGGAAAACGGCAATCCTCGAGAGGTCTGCTCGACAGCGCCGATTGCGTCCACAATCAGCGAGCGAGCCTGCTTTCCACACTCTGCTTCCTCGGGTCAGCCCTGCAGGCGTTGAGCGGTCCGCCGCTCGCGCCCCCAGGCCGCCAGCGGTTCGAGTGCGGCATTGAGGGCGGCGCCGTTCGCGGTCAGGGAGTACTCGACGCGGGGCGGCACCTCGTCGTACGAAGTGCGGTGGACGATGCCGTCGGCCTCCATCTCGCGCAGATGGGAGGCGAGCACCTTCTCGGTGACGCCCGGAAGCAGTCGGCGCAGTTCGCCGAAGCGGCGGTGCGGCCGCTCGTGGAGCGCCCAGAGGATCAGCACCTTCCACTTGCCGCCGATCACCTCCATCGCGGCGTCGATCCCGCAGACGTGTCCGTCCGGTGCACCCGGCCGGTTCAGCGTCGTCATGACCCCACCCACCTCACCCTTCTGACCTGCTCGCTTGCCCCGGGGTAACCGCTCACCAGGAAGTACGTACTTGATCACCTCCGGCCCTCCGGCCAGCCTAACCGGCATGACACGCACCCCAGTTGAGAAGAACTCAGTCGTCGAGAAGGCCCCCGTTGCCGAGAAGACCCCCGTCACGCTGCTGGGTCTCGGGGCGATGGGCACCGCACTGGCCCGCACCTGGCTCGCCGCAGGCCACGCACTCACGGTGTGGAACCGCACTCCTGCCCGCGCCGCAGCACTCGCCCCCGAGGGCGCGCGGATCGCGAAGGACGTCGCCGAGGCAGTCGTCGCGGCGAGCACCCTGGTCGTCGTCTGCCTGCTGGACGACGCCTCGGTCGACGAGGCTCTGGACGGCGCCGACCTGGTTGGAAAGGACTTGGTCAACCTCACCACGAGCACCCCCGCACAGGCCCGTGCCCGCGCGGAGTGGGCCCGCACGCGCGGCGCCCGCTACCTGGACGGCGGGATCATGGCCGTCCCGCCGATGATCGGTGTCCCCGAGGCCGGCGGCTACGTCTTCTACAGCGGCTCCCGAGACGTGTTCGAGCAGCACCGGCAGACGCTGGGCGTCCCGGCCCGCACCACCTACGTCGGCGAGAACGCGGGCTTCGCGGCACTGCACGACGTGGCCCTGCTCAGCGCCATGTACGCGATGTTCGCCGGCGTCGCGCACGCCTTCGCCCTGATCCGCAAGGAGGACATCGACCCCGCGTCGCTCGCTCCGCTGCTCGCCGACTGGCTCGTCGCGATGGCCCCGACCGTCCATCAGACCGCCGAGCAGCTGCGCAGCGGCGACTACACCAAGGGCGTGGTGTCCGGTCTCGCCATGCAGGTGGCCGGCACGCCGACGTTCGTGAGCACGGCCGAGCAGCAGGGCGTCAGTCCCGAACTGCTCAGCCCCTACTTCGCCCTGATGCGCCGCCGCCTGGCCGACGGCAGCGGTGAGAACGGTGAGGAGGGCCTGACCGGCGTGATCGACCTGTTGGTGCGCTGACCGGCAGGATCCACGCGACAGGCTCTACCCTGCGCCCCATGATCCTGACCCCCCTCCCCCTCACCCCCGACCACGACATCCCCGCCCCCCTCCTCACCGAACTCACCGCCCTCTACACCTCCCAGCACGAGTTCCAGGCCCTCAGCGGCGACTTCCCGGATCCGGACGACATCCGGCCGGAGCAGGTGGCGGCGGCGCTCGCGGACGAGTTGGCGAACCCGGATGTCGAGGTGTTGCTCGCGCGGAGCAAGGGGCGGCTCGTCGGGGTGGTGATCACGCTGGCCCGGCATCCCGACCCCGCCGATCCCGATGCCTGGATCGGGTTGCTGATCGTCGATGCCCGTGTGCAGGGGCAGGGGGTCGGGCGGCGGATCGTCGAGCGGGTCGAGGGACGGTTCCGGGCCGATGGGCGCAGCGCCTTGCGGCTGGCCGTGCTCGACGTCGATCCCAAGGGCCTCGCCTTCTGGACCGCCCTCGGGTACGAGGTCGTCGGGCACCGCGCCGATCTTCAACTCGGCCGGCCCTGTGCCGTGTTGCGCAAGGTGCTCCGCAGGGACCGTCCCGCCGGACGCGTCGCCGTCGTCGATCCCGGCGGGGCCGTGCTGCTCTTCCGGTACTGCAACAACGAGGACGGCGTGCACTGGGCGCTGCCCGGGGGCGGGCTGGAGGAGGGCGAGTCGCCGCGCGAGGGCGCCCTGCGTGAGCTGCGCGAGGAGACCGGGTGGGCGGATCTGGAGCCCGGGCCCCTGCTGTGCACCTGGGAGCACGAGTTCACGCGCGTCGGCATCCTCGTCCGGCAGCACGACCACATCTACGTCACCGCCGGGCCGCGCCGCGAACCCGCCGGGTCCGACCTCGCGGCCGCCCACGCCACGGACGGCATCCTCGGCTGGCGCTGGTGGACGCGCGAGGAGCTCGTGGAGGAGGCGGAGCCGGTGTGGCCGCCCGGGCTCGCCCGGCTGCTCGACGAGTGGGAGGCGAACACCGGCCACCGTCGTCCGGAACCCGCGTGACGGCGTGACGGCTCAGGGGCGGGCCAGCTCAGGGGCGGGCCAGCTCAGGGGCGGGCCGGCTCAGGGGCGGGCCGGCTCAGGGGCGGGCCGGCTCAGGGGCGGGTCGGCTTGCCCTCTCCGTACAGCCAGTCCGACCAGATCTCGTCGAAGTCCGCGTCCGGCGCCGCCTTCTCGACGTACGCCGTGAACGCGGCCGTGTCCGCGTTGCCGTGGCGGTGGGCGGCGGCCCAGCCCTGGACGATGTCGTAGAAGGTGTCGTCGTCGTCGACGGCCTGGCGGATGCGGTGGATCACCATCGCGCCGCGCTGGTAGACGGTGTCCTCGTCGGAGATGTGGGCGGCGCTCGTGGGCTTCGCGGGCGGGACGGCCCACAGGTTCTCGTAATCGTCCTCGCCGTGGTCGTACAGCTCCGTGAACGTCTCCTCCGCCGTGGCGCCGCCCTCGTCCTCCGTCCACAGCCACTCGGCGTAGGTCGCGAAGCCCTCGTTGAGCCACATGTCCCGCCAGCTCTTCGGCGTGACGGAGTCGCCGAACCACTGGTGCGCGGTCTCATGGACGAAGGTCTCGATGTCCGGGGCGCCGGGGTGGACGGGGCGGTTCTGCGTCTCCAGGGCGTAGTCGGCGTCCCCGGGGCGGTCGACGATCGCGCCCGTGGAGGAGAAGGGGTACGGGCCGAAGCTGTCCTGCGCCCACCGCATGACCTCGGGCAGCCGGGCGAGCACCTTGCGGCTCGCGGCCACCTGCGTCGGGTCGACCGCGACGTACACCGGCAGGCCGTCCTGCGTCGAGGAGCCGGGGACGGTGGAGCGGGTGACGGTGTAGCGGCCGATGGCGAGTGTCGCCACGTAGCTCGCCATCGGCTCGGCGGTGTGCCAGGTGAAGGTCCGGCGGCCGTCCGCCGTGGTCTTCTCGCTGGTCAGCTCGCCGTTGGAGACGGCCGTCAGGCCCTTGGGGACAGTGACCGTGACGTCGTAGGACGCCTTGTCGGCGGGGTGGTGGTTGCCGGGGAACCAGGCCATGGAGCCGGTCGGTTCGCCGAGGGCGAGCGCGCCGTCCGCGGTGCGCAGCCAGCCCTCCTTCGAGCCGTCCGGGTCGGTGATCGTGCGCGGGCTGCCGGAGTAGCGGACCTCGGCCTCGAAGGTCTCGCCCTCGGCGAGCGGGTCGGACGGGCGGACGGTCAGTTCCTGGCCGTCCCTCTCGTACTCGGCCGCGCCGCCCTCGACGGTCACCTTCTCGACCTCCATGCCGACAAGGTCCAGGTCGAAGGCGGAGAGGTCCTCGGTCGCGCGGGCCGTGATGACGGCGGTGCCGGTGAGGCGGTTGCCGTCGGGGGTGTAGGCGAGGGTGAGGCCGTAGTGGGAGACGTCGTAGCCGCCGTTGCCCGCCTTCGGGAAGTACGGGTCGCTGAGGCCCGGGGCGCCGTCGGAGCCGTCCCGTGAACCGCTGTCGCACGCGGTCAGGGCGAGGGCCAGGGCGAGGGCCGGGGCCAGTAACGCGGCGGGCGGGACAAGGCGTGCGGATCTGGACATGTCAGCGATCTTATGGGGACGGCCGGGCCGGGCGCGGGGCCGTGACACCATCGCCTACGTGCTCGACATCGGCTACGCCCTCTCCAACCGCTTCCCGGACCCGCCGCAGACGGACTACCGCCGCGCGGACGTCCACACCCTGCGCCACGACCTGTTCTGCGGCGACGTCTACCTCGCCGATACCAAGGCGGATCGCGAGGTGTCCACAGCCTGGGGGTGGGTGCCGGTGCTGGACTTCGCGTGGGCGCTGTGCGACATCGTGGAGCGGATCGACCAGGACCCGGCGGGCTCCCGCGCCTCCCGCCCCCAGTACGCCGAGCTGGACTTCACCGAGTCCACCGACCGCATGCTCTTCGAGCGCCGCTTCGGCTGGGTGGACATCGAGGCCGACTGGATGCCGGCGGAGGAGCCCCCGCTCACCTTCTCCCACGCCGAACTCCGCCGCGAGGCCCGCGACTTCCTGCACGACCTCCTCGCCGACCTGACCGACCTGCACGAGGACCTGGGCGAGAACCCGGCGATCTGGACGTTGCAGGCCCGGTTTCCCCGCCTGAAGTAGGCCCCGGACCCAGCCCCCGGGCCGGCCCGGCCCGGACCGGCCCACACAGTCGCCCCAGCCCTGCCGCAAACCCCCTCAGCCCTCCACCCTGATCCCCAGCTCCCCCGCCAGCACCGGTGCCAGGTCCAGCAGTTGGGCCGGGCTGATCACCGCGCCCGACAGACGGTCCACGCCGCCCGCGATGCCCAGTTCCGTCGCCCCGCGCAGGTCCACGTCCGTCAGGGTCGCCGCGGTGAGGTCGGCGGACTTCAGGGCACAGTCGACGAACTCGACACGTTCCAGGCGGGCCCCGCCGAAGTCCGGCTCGACCAGGACGCAGGCCTCGAAGACGACGTCCCGCAGCCGAGCCTGGCGCAGGTTCAGGTAGTCGATCTTGCCGCCGCGGATCACCACCCGTTCCAGGACGGCGCCGTACAACTGTGTACCGCCCAACCGGGCGTCGACCAGTTCGACGTCGCGCAGGGTCGCCTCCGCCAGGTCCGTGCCGACGCCCCGGATCCCGGTGAGGACCGAGTCGAGGAAGCGCGTGTGACGCAGCCGGGTCTCGTCCAGCGCGCAGCCTCTCAGGGCGCAGTCCATGAAGCGGGCGCCCCCGCCGTCCTGCCCGGCGAGGTCCAGGTCGCGGAGCTCCACACCGTCGTAGTCCCCGTCGGGCTCCAGCTCCCCGCCCATGTACGGCTCCAGCGCGGGCAGCCGCACCTCCGGACGCCGCGCACCCTTCACTGCCCTGGTCCCACTCGCCCCGCCGGTCCTGCCGGTCCCTGTCCTCGCCATGTCCCCCATGCTGCACCCCACCACTGACAATCCCCCCGGCCGCCCCAAACCCCCTTGACCTCAACCAAGCTTGAGGTTGAAGGCTGGAGCCAGTCCGACCACCACCCGACGGAGACCGCACTCACCGGGGGACCCCGGAAGACGGCCCGGGTCGCGGCCGACGGCGCCGACCTCGCCGTCGACTACACCGACACCACCTGGCCCGCCAAGGTCCGCGCCCACCTGGGCGGCCGGGCCGCCACCGTCGTCTTCGACGGGGTGGGCGGGGAGGTCGCCCGCGAGGCCGTCGCCCTCCTCGGCCCCGACGCTCCCGAAGGCACACACCTCGTCTTCGGCTGGTCGGCCGAGGGCATCCGCGGCGGAAAGGGCTACTTCGTCGAGGGCGTCTCCCGGCCGGTCCTCGGGCCCGTGATGATCGAGAAGGCCGGCGGCCTGCGCGTCCTCGAACTGCGCACCCTCGCCGAAGCCGCCGCGGGCCGGCTCGTCCCGGCCGTGCAGACGTTCCCGCTCGCCGAGGCCGCCGCCGCACACCGGGCGCTGGAGACGCGCGGAACCACGGGAAAAGTGGTGCTGGTGCCGTGAGCATCCGGGGATGCACCGCGCCCCGATTCGTGGTCTTCTGGCCAGATGAGTGTCACCCGCACAGGTGAACCCTCGACGGACCCGGACCCGGACCCCCGCCGCTGGTGGGGCCTGGTGATCATCGCTCTCGCCCAGCTGATGGTCGTCCTGGACGTGACGATCGTGAACATCGCGCTCCCCTCCGCCCAGCGCGACCTGGGCATGTCCGACGCCACCCGCCAGTGGGTCATCACCGCCTACACCCTCGCCTTCGGCGGCCTGCTGCTGCTCGGCGGCCGCATCGCCGACCTGGTGGGCCGCAAGCGCACCTTCGTCATCGGGCTGATCGGCTTCGCCGCCGCCTCGGCGCTCGGCGGCGCGGCCGTCAGCCCCGGGATGCTGTTCGGCGCCCGCGCCCTCCAGGGCGCCTTCGCCGCCGTACTCGCGCCCTCGGCGCTGTCCCTCCTGACGACGACGTTCACCGACCCCAAGGAACGCGGCAAGGCCTTCGGCATCTACGGCGCCCTGGCCGGCAGCGGCTCGGCGATCGGGTTCATCGTCGGCGGGCTGCTCACCGAATACCTGAACTGGCGCTGGTGCCTGTACGTCAACGTGCCCATCGCGATCGTCGCCGTGTTCGGCGCGTTCGCCCTGCTGCACGACCGTCCCGGCCACCCGGGCGCCCGCCTCGACGTGCCCGGTGTGCTGCTGGGCTGCGGCGGCCTCGTCGCGATCGTCTACGGCTTCAGCGAGGCCCAGCCACGCGGCTGGAACGACCCGTTCGTCCTGTCCCTCTTCGCGGTCGGAGCGGTCCTGCTCACGGTCTTCGTGTGGTGGCAGACCAGGGCGCCGAGCCCGCTGCTCCCCCTGCACATCGTCAAGGACCGCAACCGCGCGGGCTGCTTCCTGACCATGATGCTGGCCATCATCGGCATGTTCGGCCTGTTCCTGTTCATGACCTACTACCTCCAGGTCATCCTCGGCTACTCCCCCGTGAAGACGGGCCTGGCCTTCCTCCCCCTCACCCTCGCCATCATCACCGGCTCCACCCAGATCTCGGCCCGGCTGATGAACCGCGTGGCACCGCGCATGCTGATGGTCCCCGGCATGGTCCTCGCCTCGAGCGGCATGGCGATCCTCACCCAGATGACGGTGAACTCGTCCTACACCACCGAGATCCTGCCCGCGCTGCTCCTGATGGGCCTCGGCATGGGCCTGACCTTCATGCCGGTCTTCTCCACGGCCACCGCCGGGGTCGCCCCGCACGACGCCGGCGTCACCTCCGCCACCGTCAACACCTCACAGCAGGTGGGCGGCTCCATCGGCACGGCCCTGCTCAACACGATCGCCACCACCAGCAGCACCGCCTACATCGCGGCCCACCTGACCGACCCCGCCCGCAGGGCTCAGGTCGCGGCGGAAGGCACGGTGCACGGCTACACGGTCGCCATCTGGTGGGCCGCCGGCATCATGCTCCTGGCCGCCCTGGTCGCGGGCCTGATGGTGACGGCCAAGCCCCCGAAACACGACGCCCCGACCCACACGGCCGTACCGGAGTCCGTCACCTGAGCCCCCGCCCCAAGTGATCTTGCCCCGAACCTTCTTCTACCGCCCCGCCACCCGGTCCGCGATCCGCGCCAGCCGCGACGATCCGGCCGCGTGGCGCTCTGTCTCCCGTCGGTCCGCCGCCCGGTACGTCGCGTACATGCCCTGCACCCCCAGCCACCGCAGCGGCTCCGGTTCCCACCTGCGGACCTTGTGGCCGACCCACGGAAGACCGGTCAACTCGGTGCCGCCCACCTCCCCCGAGTCGAGCCGCACCAGGTCCCGCAGCGTCCGGGCCGCCAGGTTCGCGGTCGCCACGCCCGAGCCCACGTAGCCGCCCGCCCAGCCGAGACCCGTCGCCCGGTCCAGGGTCACCGTCGCGCACCAGTCGCGCGGTACGCCCAACACCCCCGACCAGGCGTGTTCGACGCGCACCCCGGCCAGCGCCGGGAAGAAGTCGACGAGGATCCCGCGCAGCGCCCGGGCCGTCTCGGGCTGGGTCCGTCCGTCGTTGTCCGTGCGCGAGCCGAAGCGGTACGGCACCCCGCGCCCGCCCAGCGCGATCCGGCCGTCGGCCGTGCGCTGGGCATACATGTAGGCGTGCGCCATGTCGCCCAGCGCCTCGCGCCCCTCCCAACCGACCGCCGCCCACTGCTCCTCCGTGAGCGGTTCGGTGGCGATCATCGAGGAGTTCATGGGCAGCCAGGTCCGCTTCTCGCCCTTCAGCGCGGCCGTGAAACCCTCCGTGCAGCGCAGCACGTACCGCGCCCGCACGGTCCCGTACGGCGTCACGGCGCGCCCGGCGACGATCTCCGTCACCGGCGTCGACTCATGGACCGTCACCCCCAGCCCCTCGACGGCCGCCGCCAGCCCCTTCACCAGCTTCACCGGGTGCACGCGCGCGCCGTGCGGGGTCCAGCTCGACCCCACGGCCCCCGCGACCCGCACCCGCTCGGCGCTCTCCCGGGCGCCGTACAGCTCGCGGTCCCGCTCCCCGTACGACAGCTCGTGCGCATGGAAGTCCTTCAGGCGGGCCAGCTGCGCGGGGGTCCGGGCCACCTCCAGCACCCCGCCCTTGTGGACGTCGGCGTCGAAGCCCTCCTCCGTCACCACCCGGACGACCTCGTCCACCGTCTCGTTCATCGCCCGCTGGAGCCGTACGGCGGCCTCGTGGCCGTGCAGAGCGGCGTACCGGTCGCGGCCCGCGATGCCGTTGTACAGCCAGCCGCCGTTGCGCCCCGAGGCTCCGTATCCGCAGAACCGCTGCTCCAGGACGGTGACGTCGAGGAAGGGCGCTGCCTTCTTGAGGTAGTACGCCGTCCACAGCCCCGTGTACCCGCCGCCGACGATCACGACGTCGGCGGACGCGTCACCGGCGAGCGGCTCCCGCACCGCCGGAAGACCGTCGTCCGCGTACCAGAAGGAGATGCCGCCATTGACGACGCCACGCACCGCACCGCTGCTCATGGCCGGACGCTAACTCGGCGGCACGCCCACTGTCTCCTTCGGATTCCGCACACTTTCGCGCCCCCTGACCAGCGGATAGCACGCGAGCCCGATGAATACGGAGACGAAGTGCCCGAAGTCGGTGAAGGTCGGCCCGGCGGTCATCGGCACGGTGTAGAAGACGAGGACGACCGCGAGATACCCGTACCGCCACGGCGGACGGATCCGGAAGACGAGCACCGCGACCGCCCCGGCCAGCGCGTAACTCACGCCCACGTCCAGGGTGTTGACCGACGACTGCGGCGCGATCCCGTCCTTGATCGCCTTCGCCAGCGCGCCCTCGCTGATCAGCGTCGCCAGCACGTGCGCGGCCACGCACACCAGCAGCCAGCGCGCGGTCCCCAGCCAGCGCTCCACCTGGGCGTGGAAGACGGAGTACAGCGCCACGTACGGCAGCCAGTGGCCGCCGTCGATCCACATCGCGCTGGCGACCAGCACCCGCACCGGATGCCGGGACAGCTCATGGATGTTGGTGGACCGCTGGCGCAGGAACTCCTGTTCGAACTCCGGTGACATGTGGTGCAGGGCGACCGTGGTGACGAACAGGATCGCCAGCCACACGTACGTGCCGGGCGCGCTGCGGACGTACGCCCACACCGCCCGCCGGACCCCGGACACTCCCCTGAGCCGTTTCACGCAGCCCAGTATCGTCCGGGAGGTGATCGACATTCCGGTCACAATGGTGACAGAACAGGTAAAGATCGACGGCGCGGCGGGGCGGGCGTCCATCGCAGGCCTGCCGGACCTGGCGCGGGAGTTCCCCGACCACTGGGAGCTGCGGGTCGACGGTCCGTCCATGCACGGGGTGAGCGCGCTCGTCCTGCCGGTGGTGGACCCCACCGACGGCGGCAGCGCCGTACTCGGACCCCAGATCCCGGACGAGGAGAGCGCCGTCGAGCCGGTCGCCCTGCGGATCTGGAACGGCGACCACGCCGTCCGGCTGCCACGGCACGACGGAGGATCCGACGGGCCGACGGGCCGACGGGCCGACGGGCACGATGCTCCTCGCACGCCTCGACCCGGCCCGCATGCTGTCCCACGTCGAGGACGTCCACGAGGCGGTGCCGGCCATCGCCCGACGCGCGGTGACGCTTCGACGCGATGACCGGCGTCCTGGGGCCGGACCGGGAGCGGGCGCCGGCCTGGACCCTCGGGCGGGTGGTACAGGACTGCCTGCGGAAGACCGAGGACGGACGGCCACCGGAGGCGGAGCGACCGGAGATCGCCCGCCTCCGGCGCAGCCCCTGAGACCACCGGCCGACGACGTCAGCCGCCGGCTTCCTCCCGGACGAAGCCGGCGAAGCGGTCGGCGAACTCCGCGCTGACGTAGAGATTGCCGCCGTTCTGCACGAACAGGTCGAGGTGTTCCTCCAGCCAGTTCGTGAACACCGGGCCCGTGCGGTGGTCGTCGAAGGCCTTACGGTCCTTCCACGCACCGAGGAAGATGATCTCGTTCTCGGTGGGCGGGGGCAGGGAGCCCTCCACGATCGAGGTGTGCAGGCAGTACATGTAGGTGTCGGGCTCGTACTTCTCGGTCTGCAGCACCAGTTCCTTCAGCGCGGTGACGGCCTCCTCCCGCTTGCCCTCGACATGCCACCACTTCGTGACGATGGAGATCACCGGCGCTGCTCCCTCATGTGGTCGATGCCCTGCCGCAGCTTGGTCCGGGCGTCCTCGGTCGCCGCGTAGTAGAACCGCGGGCACAGCGTCTGCCCCGGGTGGGCCGGGCTCGGCGTGCGCATCAGGGCGACGGCCATCTTCTTCAGTCCGTACATGCCGTGGACGGCGAGCGGCAGTGCGTCCCCGAGCCTGACGCCCCCGTCCGCGAGCTCGTTCGGGACCTCCTTCTTCTGCCCCGAGAAAGCCAGGTAGAGGTCGTCGACGAGCCGCGTGTACGCCAGGTCGAACTCGTTCAGCGCGGCGCCCTCGGGACCGCCCACGGTGTCGCCGTTGATCGCGATGTGCACCGCCGGCTGCACGGCGTCGTAGTCGACCAGCAGCATCGCACCCTCGGGCTCCTGGTTCGCCAGCTGGTCGCTGCGGAAGAGGCGGCCCGTCTGGAGCTCACGGAAGCGGACATAGTGGGAGTACATCTGCCAGCCGTTGCGCAGCCGGTCGTCGTCGGTGACCGTCTTGGCCTCCGCCCCCAGCTTCGCCGGGTCCAGGCCCTCGCCCTCGTCGACGATCTTCTTGATCGCCTTGCGGGCGGTGTCGCGGTCCCTCACCTCGACCACGTTCCCGGCGCCGCCGTAGTACTGGCTGTCCGGCACCTGGTTGACGTACCGGAAGGCCGAGTCCGGACAGATGTCCTTGTCGGCCAGGGCCGTGAGGACCGCCTCGTAGAACTCGCCGATGGTGGCGTAGGCGCACGTGCCCAGCGGGATCTCGGAGGACTTGGCCGCACCGTGCAACGGGTGCTCGATGGCCACGAACCCCGCCACGGCCTGCGGCGAGAGGGGACCCAGCCTGAGCGTCCCGATGCCGGCGATCAGCGGACTGTCGAGCGGGTACACCGGCACCGGACTGATCCGCTTGCCGCGGAAGTCGACGCCCGCGGGGCTCGGCACCTGCCCGAGCGCGTTGAGGACGTTGGCCGCGAGGGTCATGTGGAGCATCTCCTCCATGACCACACTGCGGATCGTCTGCGCCGCCTCGGTGTTGGTGCCCTCCTTGATGGAGTAGAGCGCGGTGAGATAGACGGGGATGGTGCTGAGCTCCAGGCCGACGGCCAGCTGAAGGGCGGCCTTCAGCTCGTCGAGGTTCAGGATCCGTTTCGTGTCGGTCACTTCTGGTCCGCCTTCCTGCTCAGGTTCTCCGCGATGTGGTCGCCGGTGCGGATGGCCAGCGCGGTCATGGTGAGCGTCGGGTTGGAGGTGCCCAGCGTCGGCATGCTGCCGCAGCCGACGACGTACAGGTTCGGCAGGTCGTGGCTGCGCTGGTGGGTGTCGACGACCGAATTCCACGGGTCGTCGCCCATCCGGTGGGTGCCGACGACGTGCCCCGCGCCGCGCACCCAGTAGGTCACCCCGTCGTGCTCCACGGCCGCCGCGTCGTCCGCGTCGTAGTGGGTGTAGTCGCCCGGCTCGTAGACGGGCCGCCTGACCGGGTTGGCGATGCCCAGCGCCGCGAACAGCTGCCTGCTCGCCTCCGCCGCCCACGGCAGCGCCGACTTCACGTAGTCCGAGAGGTCGTACTGGATGACCGGGCGGTTCTTGCCCAGCCGGTCCCGGTAACGGTCGTCCACGGTGACGCGGTTGGTCGCCTCGGGGTCCTGCTCCAGCTCCCAGGCGATCCGGAACTGACGGGGCAGGATGGCGCCGAGCGTGTCACGCAGCTCCTTGCCCCACATCCGGGCCTGCCCGTCGGTACCCCCGCCGACCAGGTCGTGGACGGTGTCGTACGGGGCGTTCTCCGGGAAGTTCCAGCCCCAGTTGCCGATCTCCACCCGGAACGCGGTGCGCTCCTTGCGGAACTCCCCGTCCCGGAAAGCGGCGATGCCGGACGTGGACCCCGGGCCCCGGTAGGCGCCCGCGTTGTCCTCGAGCAGGCCCCAGGTCAGCAGCAGCGGATGGTCCATCAGATTCCTGCCGACCTGCCCGCTGTTGTTGGCGGCTTCGGAGGCGAGCAGCAAGGTGGCGTTCTCGATGGCGTTCGCGGCCAGCACATAGGTGCCCGCGGTCACCGTGTGCGGCACCGCCGGGGTGCCGTCCTCGTAGTACGTCTTGTAGGTGAGACCGGTGACCGTGCCCTTCTTGCCCTTCTCCTGGGTGTGCTCGACGCTCATCACCACCGACTGGCTGCGCACGGTGACGACGGCCCTGGGCTTCTCGCCCTTCTTCAGGGGCCGGTCGGGATACTTGACGATCAGGTCGTAGAGCGTCTTGAGCGCGTTGTACTTGGCCTGGGCCGGACAGATCGGGATGCAGCTGGAGTTGCCCTCGCAGCGGGTCCCCCGGTCGGCGTTGCCGACGGCGCCCACGACCTGGTAGTCCGGCTTGGTCGGGGTGGAGTTGCGGGCCACAGGGGTGTTGGTGACCCTGACGGGGAAGGTGTGGGTCTTGTTGTCGTCGTCCTTCAGCTCGACGGTCAGGTCTGCGCACAGCTTGGCCATGTAGTCGTCGAGGTAGCTGGAGGGGATCTCCTCCATCGGGAAGAGGTACCTCCCTTTCCGCATCTTCTTCTCGTCGGCGGACTCGAAGTACTTCTCGACGTTCTTGATGGGGTAGTACTGGTGCTCCACGTTCGCCGAGACGCCGATGATGTCCCACTCGGCCCGCTCGTAGTACGGCTTCAGGTCCGTGTACTCCAGCGGCCAGTCGACCCCACGCCCGTACTTCGTACGCATCTGGAAGTCGTTGGGAAGCATCCGCAGACAGGTGCCGAGCCAGTGCAGGGTGGTGCCGCCCAGCGAGCGCGCGTAGTCGCTGCCGAAGGGCATCGGGCCCTTCTGGACGAAGTACCCCTTGTCGCTGGGCACTTCGGCGATGTCGAGGACATCCGGCTGCGGCGCCGAACGGCTCGCCGGATACGGGGAGTTGGGCACCTTGATCGGCGCCTCCTGGTACGCCTCGACATAGGTGTCGTACTTGTCGGCGCTCATCGCCGTGGCCCGGCCGGCCTCCAGGATGAGGATCCGCGGGTACACGGGCGGCGTCTGGGCCGCGGCCTTCTCGACGACCGTCTTGGCGACGGTCGCCGTGGCGATGCCGCCGCCGACGAAGACGATGTCGTAGTCCGGGCTCTGACCGTCGACGGTCGTACCGTCAGGGAGCTCGGGGATCCCGGGGGTGTCGGGGGTGTCGGGGGTGTCGGGGGTGTCGGGGGTGTCGGGGGTGTCGGGGGTGTCGCTCATGGCGCTTTCCTCGGGCTCAGGAGATCAGGGTCGGCGGCTCGGCCCACGAGCCGAAGCCCGGCGGCTTGGCGCCCATCGGATGGGCCCCGGCGGCAGTCCACACCAGACCCTCGCGGTAGCCCTGGGCGGAGACGACGTGCTCGACGTCGTCCGCGGTCGAGCCGTTGTCGTCGCGGTAGTCACCGGCCAGCGGATACCAGCTGCCGAGATACCAGAGCTTGATCAGGCTGACGACGACCGCCGCGAAGCGCGGATTCTCGATGACCTTCTGCTCGAGGGCCGCGTCGCCGCTGCCCACCCGCCGGTCGTCGGCGAGGGCCTCGGCCGCGTACCGGAACAACTGCCCGGCCTCGCGCTCGCCGATGATCCGCAGCAGCGTGTCGTAGTAGGTGTCGATCATGCCGGTGCCGGCCAGCTCCGCCCGGTCGAAGCCGGTCAGCCGGACGGAGAGGTCGGTGAAGATCTGTTTCGGGGTGGGGGGCTGGGCGCCTTCGGACATACGGGTACTCCCGTGCAGGATGTGCGGTGCGTGCGGTGGACGCGAGGGACGCAAAGAGGTCAGACGAAGGTGCGGTTCAACGGGCTGAGGTCCAGCGGGCGCGAGACGTCCGGCTCGAAGGCCGAGTCGACCGACTGCTGGAAACGGAAGAAGCCGTTGGGATCGGCGACCTTCTTGATCCGCTTGAGCTTCTCCAGGTTGTCGCCGTAGTAGGCCGTGGCCCAGCCCTTCTGGAGCGGGTCGATGTAGTTGACGTAGGCACCATGGAACTCGGAGCTCAGCGCCTCACCGAAGTCGTACGCCCACTCGACGTTGGCCCGGGTCCGGGCCGGGTCGTTCCAGATCGCCTTGAGCTCGAACACGTACCGCTTGTCGCGGTGCGGGTAGGGGCCCTGCCCGCGCAGAGCCTCGTCGTCGACCCTGCCCCGGCCGTGGGTCCACACCACGAAACTGTCCAGCGACGGCGCGGTGTCCATCATCTTCTGGACGGACCTGATCATCTCCGGCTTCCAGCCGAGGTCCCCGATCATCCCCGAGCGGATGTACGCCAGCCGGTCGCCGACCAGCGTGGACCTGCCGATGGTGGACTCCAGCGTCGGCAACGGCATCGAGTGCAGCCGCACGTCGAACGGATCGAGCTTGAGCATGTCCTTCAGCTGCTCGACACCCTCGGCGTACTCGCCGTTGAACACCGGCGTGATCCGGAAGAAGGGAATCTTCCGGGTGGGCTCGGCCGGATCCACGTCGTACCCGACGTACCCGTAGGCGGCCATCGCGCGCGGGGCGGCCTTGGCCCACGCGTCGTACCTGGCAATGACCTCCTCGGCCCGCTTCAACGGGAACGAGAGCTGACCGCCGAGCACGGTCTTCGCCGCCGGCGCGTGCAGCTGCAGGGTCATCTCCACGGCGACCCCGAAATTGCCCCCGCCCCCGCCCCGGCAGGCCCAGAACAGGTCCCGGTCGTCCGGGTCGAGGGCATCGTCCGCCAGCACACGCGTCATGCCCGTGGCGTCGACGAGCTTGATCCGGGTGACGTTGTCACTGCCGAGCCCGTACGACCGGGAGACGAAGCTGTAGCCGCCGCCCTGGAGGAACCCCGGCAGCCCCACGGTAAGACAACCACCGCCGACCGGGATCAGCGAAGTGCCGCTGTCCGCGACGAACTTGTACACGTCCGCCCAGGTGGCACCCATCTGCACGGTCAGCAGCTTCTGATCCTTGTCCAGCCGCATACCCTTCATCAGCCCGAGATCCAGGACGATCCCGCCCCGGTTCAGGCAGTACCCGGCAGCGCTGTGACCGCCACCGCGCACCGTCATGGGCAACCCGGTCCGCTGGGCGAAGTCGACCGCCAGACAGACGTCGAGCTCCGAATTGGCCCGCACGACATACGCCGGGGGCGTACGGGTACGGCCGTTGTCGATCGCCACGACCTTCGCGTACTCGGCACTGCCCGGCTCGCAGACATAGCCGCTCAGACTCCGGGCCAGGTCGTTCACTGCAGAACGAAGATCGACCACGATCAGGCCTCCACCAGCTCGCCGAACGCCTTCAGAGCACTGAGACTCGGCACGAAGAAGTACTCACCGCCCCGCATGAACGTCCACTGCCCGACGCGCTTCTTGAAGAAGAAGTCCACCACCGGTGGCGGAAACCGGGAGAAGTCCAGCTCATTGCGCGCGCCGTACTGCTTGGGCCAGCGCTGCTCGACGGCCTCCTCACGCTTCTTGCCGTCCTTCAGCGTGCCGATCACCGGGTCGAGCCCGCTGCCGCCCCGCAGGAACACCTCGTTGTTCGACCACGCCGCCTGAATGAACTCGAACTGGTCGGCGATGCTGCTCTGCGCACACAGGAACAACAACCCGACCTTGTCGTCCCTGCCCGGCTTCAGGGTCACCTTGCCGAAACTGATGCCCCGACGGGCGATCCGCTGCGCCCGCTCCTGAGTCAGCGGCGTCCCGAACTGGCGCTGCTTGTCGCCCCGCGGGTTCGTCTTGCGGACATGCGCCGTGAACGGACAGCGGACGCCGTCGACGTCGGCGTCGTAGCTGAAGTTGTTCGGCAGATCACCCAGACCCGCCACCTCCCGGTCCACCACCGGCGTCCCGTCCTGGAACCGGCCGACCATGTACGCACCCGCCAGCGCGACGTCCTCGGGCAACACCTCGGACGACTTCGGGCGGGCGAACCGGGCGATCTCCGCGGCGAGGGCCTTCTCGTCCTCACGGAAGCCCTGCACGTCCTGCTCCAGCTTGCGGTACACGAAATACGAGCCGTACGCCGTGTCGTCGTCACCCCCCGGATCCGGAACCAGCACCTGATCGAGCGGAGCGCTGGGGTCGTACTCGTCGATACCGCCCTGCCGCGTCCGGGCCTCACCGATGTCACGGGCGAAGAACAGCGGCTGGCTGATCCCGTCGACGAAACCGAAGTGCTCACGAACGGGCGCGGACGGATCCTCCTCGCCCTTCGCGTTCAGGCGCATGGCGGCGCCGGTCTCCTCGGCCGGCACGACCCCGAGCTCCGCGAGCTCCAGCTTCAGATCCTTGACGAGGCCCTCCAGCCGCTCCTCCACATCGTCGGCGACGATCACCAGAGCGTGCAGCGTGGCCTGGAACTTCTCCTCCCAGTCCTTCGCGGGCGGGTCGTTGAGGAAGTCCGCCCGCGCCTTGGCCCCGGCGATGAAGGACGGGTCGTCGGGCGTGCTGTCGTCGCCCAGCTTGAGGTCCCGGTACGCGGCGGACGAGAGCATCACCCCGACGAAGGGCTCGCTGGCCGACTCGAGCAGCGCCCGATGGTCCGCCACCGAGATCGCGCCGTTCGCGCGCAGCGTCGCCTGCATGTCCCGGTAGGACTTCGCCTCGTCCCACTGCTGAAGGGCCGAGGTGACCAGCTCCTCCTCGACCAGCTCGGCCAGCCACTCCCTGGCCTGCTTCCGCTGCTCGGCGGTGTCGGTCTTGAAGGTGATGAACAGGTGGCGGCTGTGGTCCCGCCCGTGGCTCTTGAGGATGTTGCCCTGGATGTCGTCCAGGGCATCCCTCAGGGCTTCTCGTGTGTTGCGGGTCGGCGGGACCTCGGGGTTGTCCGGATCAATGGCCGTTTGTTTCAGATCGATTGCCATACCACCCTAATTCGCCCGAAAAGAGGCACGCGTAACCGCGACGACATGCATGCCTTCTGCATATGCGGGGGACATGGAAGCGTCTCGACGTGCACATATGGACAGCAAGGAGAGGTTTGCGTATGCCGGCGGCATTCACCCACCCGGACCAGCGACGGCCACAGCAAACCCGCCATCCGGGCGAACTCCGACGAACATCCGACCGGACGCGAACCGTCGGTCGCACAGAGGAGCGACGGACAGGGGCGGACCAGGGCGACGCGCCCCGCCAAGCGGTCGCGGGGGCGGTCCGGCCGGCAGACCACGTACACGCCGCTCGATGCCGTCCCGGAAGGGCCGGACCACCTCGCCCCGGGAAGCGATCACCGCCGACGACCGCACCCTGGCCGATCACTTCCAGCCCTTGTTTCGATATCTCTCTATGTTGACGTCCTTCGATTCAAGGCGCAAGCTTGCATCAAGGAACGTCAATACAAGCAGTTCCGGTAAGGAGTGCGGTCATGAACGAGCAGCAGTCCGCCGACTTGCGCGAAACCGTCCGCCGGCGGTACGCCGCAGCGGCCGTGCAGGTCACCGAGGGCAGCACCACCTGTTGCGGCCCGCAGCCCGTCGAGGTCGACGAGAGCTTCGGCTCCACCCTCTACCCCGCCGACGACCGCGACACCCTCCCCGCGGAGGCCATCGCCGCCTCCCTCGGCTGCGGCAACCCCACCACCGTCGCCGAACTGCACGAGGGCGAGCGGGTCCTGGACCTCGGCTCCGGCGGCGGCATCGACGTCCTGCTCTCCGCCCGCCGCGTCGGCCCGACGGGAAAGGCGTACGGGCTGGACATGACCGACGAGATGCTGGCCCTGGCTCTGGCCAACGCCGAGAAGGCGGGCGCGACGAACGTGGAGTTCCTCAAAGGCACCATCGAGGCGATCCCGCTGCCCGCGAACACCATCGACGTGGTGATCTCCAACTGCGTGATCAACCTGTCCGTCGACAAGCCGGCCGTCTTCGCCGAGACCTACCGCGTCCTGAGGCCCGGCGGCCGCATCGGCATCTCCGACATCGTCGCCGACGACACCCTCACCCCCGCCCAACGCGCCGAACGCGGCGACTACGCCGGCTGCATCGCGGGCGCCCTGTCCTTCACGGAGTACCGCACAGGCCTCGAAGCCGCGGGCTTCACAGACATCGAGATCACGCCGAGCCACCCGGTCGCGGACGGGATGCACTCGGCGACGGTCCGGGCCACAAAGCCGATGGCGGTGGACGGGGCCCCACGAGTGTCATGAGTGCCGGGAACGCAGAGGTCCTCTCACTCTTTGAGCGAGAGGACCTCTGACCTGGTGTTTTCCAGAGCCCCCTGTCGGATTCGAACCGACGACCTGATCATTACAAGTGATCTGCTCTGGCCATCTGAGCTAAGGAGGCATCGCGCACTACAACGCCGCACGCAAAGGCGGCTCTACTTTACACAGCCCCCGTTTCCCCAAACCACGAAGTTCTCGACTCCGCACGATTCGAAAACTGTGCGTAACCATCCGTGCACCCGTTCGTTGATCGGTCTGACGTGCTGTTCCGAAGATCGGATCGTCAGGGAGGGGTTCATGGGGAAGACCGCGGAGAAGGCGGAGAAGCCGACGCCGGAAGCGGTGAAGGGCGAGGAGACCGAGCGCATCAAGCGCGAGGTTCTCGTCTCTACGCGCTGATCACGGACGTACGCAGGGACATGCTGGACCAGTTGACCACCCGCCTCGTGCGCGAGAACCAAGTGCTCGTGGTGGAGGACCTGTCCGTCGCAACCCTGTCGCGCGCGGGGCGTGGCAAGGGGAGGCGGCGGAAGGCGAAGCTGAACCAGGCGATCCTGGACGCGAGTTGGGGTGAGCTGTTGCGGCAGCTCCGGTACAAGTGCGAGTGGTACGGGCGGGAACTGGTGGTCGTGGACCGCTTCTTCCCGTCGACCCGCCGCTGCTCGGCGTGTCAGGCCGTGGGGCAGAGGCTGGATGTCTCGGTCCGGCGGTGGACCTGTTCCGGGTGTGGGGCAGTCCATGACCGTGATGTGAATGCCGCTGTGAACCTCCGGGACGAGGGTCTACGGCTGCTGGCCGCGTAGGAGCGGCCGATGCGGTACGGACCGACGGGCCGTCGGCCGGAAAGCCTGTGGAGCCCACGTAAGACCGACCATGCGCAGCTCGCAGAGCTGTGTGTGATCGGCGGCGGGCGGTGAAGCAGGAATCAAGGTCAAAAGTGAGTTGCTCTGCCCCGTTCGAAAATTTCCGCGAAGTTCACATGCCTCCAGGTGCTGACAGATCCGGCGAACGCGAGGTAGCGTCCTGAGCCAGTTCACTCGTGTGGACTACACCACCACCTTCCTACAACGGATCGTCCGGCACGTTCCTGCCGGTAGAAGGGGGCCTTCGAGCCATGGCCACTGTCACTTTCGACAAGGCGACCCGGGTGTACCCGGGTTCCACCAAGCCCGCCGTCGACGGACTCGACATCGAGATCGCGGACGGCGAGTTCCTCGTCCTGGTCGGTCCGTCCGGTTGCGGCAAGTCCACCTCGCTCCGGATGCTCGCGGGGCTCGAGGACGTCAACGGCGGTGCGATCCGCATCGGTGACCGTGACGTCACGCACCTGCCGCCGAAGGACCGGGACATCGCCATGGTGTTCCAGAACTACGCGCTCTACCCGCACATGACGGTCGCCGACAACATGGGCTTCGCGCTCAAGATCGCCGGAGTCAACAAGGCGGAGATCCGGCAGAAGGTCGAGGAGGCCGCGAAGATCCTCGACCTCACCGAGTACCTGGACCGCAAGCCGAAGGCCCTCTCCGGTGGTCAGCGTCAGCGTGTCGCGATGGGCCGTGCCATCGTGCGTGAGCCGCAGGTCTTCCTCATGGACGAGCCGCTGTCCAACCTGGACGCCAAGCTCCGTGTGTCGACGCGTACGCAGATCGCGTCGCTGCAGCGCCGTCTCGGCATCACCACCGTGTACGTCACGCACGACCAGGTCGAGGCGCTGACGATGGGTGACCGTGTGGCGGTCCTCAAGGACGGTCTGCTCCAGCAGGTCGACACCCCGCGCAACATGTACGACAGGCCCGCCAACCTGTTCGTGGCCGGCTTCATCGGTTCTCCGGCGATGAACCTCGTCGAGGTGCCGATCGCGGACGGCGGTGTGAAGTTCGGCAACGCGGTGGTGCCGGTGCAGCGTGACGCGCTCTCGGCCGCGACCGACAAGACGGTCACCGTCGGTGTCCGCCCCGAGCACTTCGATGTGGCCACCGGCGTCGAGAAGGGCCTCGCGGTCGTCGTGAACGTGGTCGAGGAGCTCGGCTCGGACGCCTTCGTCTACGGCACCGCCAAGGTCGGCGACGAGTCGAAGGACCTCGTGGTGCGTGTGGGCGGCCGTGACGTCCCGGAGAAGGGCAGCACGCTGCACGTCGTCCCGCGCGCGGGCGAGACCCACGTGTTCTCGACGTCGACGGGCGAGCGTCTGTCGGACTGACGGCGAAGGATTAAACCCGGGTGATTCACCCGGGTTGACGAAAAAGGCCCCGCAGCCTGCTGCGGGGCCTTTTTCTCGCGTCCGCAAGAACCCTGACACAGCGGACATTTCGACGGGGGCCCGTCAACCCCTTACCCAAAAAGGAGCAGGGCTTCATCCCCCGTACGAGTGACTCAATGTCGCCGCATCATTACCGCACGCTACCCTCTCACGCGTGAAGCACTCCGCGAACCACTCCACCACCCAGCGCACGCGCCGCGGCAGGGGCGGCCCAGCCCGCCGGATCGGCCGCTCGCTCGCCCTCGTCCTGCCCGTCGTCATGGTGCTCTCCGGGACCCTTGCGGTCACCCGGGTCAACTGGTCGGGGGACCCCTCGGATTCGGTGCTGACCGCTTCCGACGTCTCCGCCGCGCACCAGTCCTCGCAGCAAGCCGCCAAGGCCCCGCAGGACGTGCTGCGCGACCAGCTGCTGACCGAGCTCCAGGAGAGGGATCCGGGCGTCGCCCTGACCCACCTCCAGGCCGCCGTGAACGGCAAGCCGTCGCTGGCGAGGCACTGCGCCTCCATCGCCCGCGCCCTGGGCCGTGCGGCGGTCCGTGTGTACGGGCCCTCGCGGGCCCAGTCGTACGCCCGCCCGGTGTGCGACACGGCCTTCGCCTCGGGCGTCCTGGCGGCACACAGCTGAGGTTCCGGGGCCCTGAGGCCCCCTCCGGGCGTGCGGCTCCCCTCCCCCCGGGGGCCCTCCCCGTCCGCCTCCCCGGGGACCGGCCCCTCTGCCCGTCGGCCCCCGGGAGAGCCCCTCCCGCCGCCCGCCGGGGGAGCCGCACGCCCGGTGACGTGCGGCACGTACAGTGCGGGCATGACCGATCCGCACGCCGTGCCCCGCCCCACGCAAGCCGTCATCCTGGCCGGTGGCCAGGGGTCCCGGCTGCGCCCGTACACCGACGACCGGCCCAAGCCGATGGTCGAGATCCCCGGCACGGGGACGCCGATCATCGGCCATCAGCTCGGCTGGCTCGCCGAGGAGGGCGTGACCGACGTCGTCGTCTCCTGCGGCCATCTCGCCGAGGTCCTCCAGGACTGGCTGGAGTCGGCCGACCTGTCCGTCAAGGTCACCACCGTCGTGGAGACCGAGCCCCTGGGCCGTGGTGGCGGCCTGAAGTACGCGGCCGCCCACCTTCCCCACCCCGACCGGCCCTGGTACGCCACCAACGGCGACATCTGGACCCGCTTCTCGCTGCGCGAGATGGCCGACTTCCACACCGAGCGCGACGCCGTGGCGACCCTCGCGTTGGCGCGCCCGCGCATTCCGTGGGGGGCGGTGCAGACGGACGGGTTCGGTCACATCACCGACTTCATCGAGGCGCCGCACACGACGTACGAGATCAACGCGGGCGTGTACGTCTTCTCGCCGGAGTTCGCGGGACTGCTGCCCGCGCGCGGGGACCATGAGCGGACGACGTTTCCGCATCTCGCCCGCGAGCGGCGGCTGGCCGGGTTCCCGATCCCGCAGGGGGCGTACTGGCGGGCGATCGACACGGCGAAGGACCTGACGGAGGCGGCGAAGGAACTGGCGGCGGCTCGTCGCTGACAGTCGCTCCGCGGGAAGGGCCGTCTTGAGACCGCGGGTCCGCTGTGGCTGGTCGCGCCCACGCGGCGGAGCCGCATGTCGAACACAGCCCCGCGCCCTTGAAAAGCCTTGGGGGCCCCGCGCGCTTGATCAGCGCGCGGGGCCCCCTCGCCGTACGGGCCTGCGAGCCTGGCCGCTACCCGAGCAACCCGCCCACCAGGCCCGGCTGGCCCGACGACGACGAGCCGTTGCCGTCGGATCCGCCGCCCGAACCGCCGGAGCTGCTCGACGAGCCGCCGGACGTGGGGCCGGAGCTGGTGGAGGGGGCCTGCTCCTCCGGGATGGACTGCTCGGGTGGGGCCTGTCCCGCGGTGCCCTGGGTCTGGCTGGGGGCGCCGACGCCGGCCGTGCCCGGGTCCTTGGCCTCGGAGGGATCGCTGTCCGTGCCTGCCGTCGGCGCCGCCGAGGTGGCGCCCTGGGTGGGCGAGGTGGACGCGGAGGGCTCCCGGGAGGCCTTGTGCGTGCCGGACTTCTCCGGGAGTGGGGAGCCGGGCATCTCGTTGCGCGGGGGTTCGCCGGGGCCGGGGACGATCACCCGGTCGGCGTCGCGGACGGCGCCGCCGAGCAGCGAGCCGACCAGCAGTGTGAGTCCGACGACGATCGCGGTGACCAGGGCTCCGCGGCGCAGGACGTAGCGGCGCAGCTCCCACAGGTCGGAGCGCGGGCCGAGTCGGCGCCAGGCGCCTGCGGCGAGGCGGCCGTCGACCGAGTAGACGGGGGCGCCGGCGATGATCAGCGGCGACCAGGCGGCGAGGTAGATGATGTGGGGGGTGTCGTAGACCGGGACGGTCTTCCAGCTGACGGTGACGATGAGCGCGGCGGAGAGTCCGGCGCCGACGACCGCGGTGACCCGCTGCCAGCAGCCGAGGACGGTGAGGACGCCCACGACGACCTGGAGGAAGGCGATGACGAGGCCGGAGCCGACGGGGTGGTGCAGGGCGAACTGGCGCAGTGGCTCGGCGACTTCCCACGGGTGCAGGGTGTTGAGCCACTTCACCATGGAGCCGCGCTTGCCGCCGTCGAAGTAGACGGGGTCGCACAGTTTGCCCATGCCGGCGTAGATGGAGATGAAGCCGAGGAAGATGCGGAGCGGGAGGAAGACCACTCCCAGGTTCATGCGGCGGCCGGGATAGTAGGCGTGTCGGGCGGGGTCGTCGCCCTGCCGCCGGCTGCGCGGGCCCTGGTGCTGGTACGGGTCCTGGTCCTGGTCCGGGTCGGGGCCGTCGTCGGCGTCCCCGAAGTCCTCGAACTGGGCGTCGTCGTAGGCGGGTTCGTCGTAGGGGGGTTCGCCGTAGACAGGTTCGCCGTAGACGGGTTCGTCGTAGACGGGTTCGCCGTAGACGGGTTCGTCGTAGGCGCTGCCGACGGTGCGCATGTTCGGCAGGAGGCGGTGCTCGCCGGCGGCGGGGGCGCGCTGGGCGCCGACGACGGGGGTTTCGAGGGTCTGTGCGGCGAGGTCGCCGCCGTAGCCCCTGTTGTCCACGCCGACGCGGGGGATGACCTGGGTGGCTCCGGCGTCGGCCGTGGGCGGTTCGCCGTGGCCGACGCTGCCTGCCCGCACGGCCTGCAGCAGTCGGTGGGCGCCGGTGTCGTCCGGGGCGGACTTGCCGCTCCAGACGACGGCCCGCCGACGGCCACCGACAGCGGCGCCCGCTCTGCCCGCCGCCCCGACGACGGGGATGCGCGCGGTGTCATCGATGGCGCTCGCGTGCCGGGCGATCCGCGGGGATTGGTTTCGCCGCGCCGACGCGCCCAGCTGCACGCGGAAGCTCGCGTGGCTGACGATGATCTGCGCCGGATCGCTCGGCACCTTCACCATGCTCAGCGCGGGAGCGTCGTCGAATCCCGACGAGCGGTCCCCCGTGGGAGTGCGGGGTGTTCTGGTGTCCACACTCATCTAACCGAGTGACGTGTGTTTAGGACACTGCTTTGACCCGCCGGATCTGTCCGGACTCCGTCAAGGTTGCACTACTCGCCGGGATTAACCCCTTCGGGTGAACTTACGGACGCCCGTTCAGGAGCACGCCGAGCCTCCCCGAGCCGACCCGACCCGCCTCCGTCAGGCCCTGCGCCGAGCCGCCTCGTAGAGCACGATGCCTGCCGCCACACCGGCGTTGAGGGACTCCGCGCCACCCGGCATCGGGATCCGCACCCGGTAGTCGCAGGTCTCGCCGACCAGGCGCGAGAGGCCCTTGCCCTCGCTGCCGACGACGATGACGAGGGGGCCGTCCAGAGCCGCCAGTTCGCCGACCTCGTGCTCGCCGTCGGCGGCCAGGCCGACCACGACGATGCCGGCCTTCTTGTAGGCCTCCAGGGCGCGCGTGAGGTTGGTGCAGCGGGCGACCGGGGTGCGGGCGGCCGTGCCGGCGGACGTCTTCCAGGCGCCGGCCGTCATACCGGCCGCGCGGCGCTCGGGGACGACGACGCCGTGGCCGCCGAAGGCGGAGACGGAGCGGACGACGGCGCCCAGGTTGCGCGGGTCGGTCACGCCGTCGAGGGCGACGATCAGCGGGTCCTCGCCGTCGTCGTAGGCGGCCGCGGCCAGGTCCTCGGGGTGCGCGTACTCGTACGGCGGGACCTGGAGGACCAGGCCCTGGTGGTTGAGGCCGTTGGTCATGCGGTCCAGCTCGGGGCGCGGGGCCTCCATGAGGTTGATGCCGCCGCGCTCGGCCGCGAGCTGGAGCGCCTCGCGCACCCGCTCGTCGTTGTCGATGAACTGCTGGACGTAGAGCGTGCTCGCGGGCACGCCCCCGCGCAGCGCCTCGACGACCGGGTTGCGGCCGACGACCATCTCGGAGGTGCCCTTGCCGCCCCGGCCGCGCTGGACGGGCCGGCGCACGGCCTGCTTCGCCTTGGCGCCGGCGATGCGGTTCTTCTTGTGGCCCTTGCGCATCTCGGCGGGCGGGGTCGGACCCTTGCCCTCCAGGCCTCGGCGCCGCTGGCCGCCACTGCCGACCTGCGCGCCCTTCTTGCCGGACATGCGGCGGTTGTTGGCTGCCATGAGTTACTCGTCTCCGTGAGCTTCGTACGTGCGTGCGTCTTACTACTGCTTGCTGCGTCTTATGCAGTGTGCCGCCCGGGAGGCCGGGCGGCACACTCGATCAAGATGCGGGCTAGCGCGGGCCGAGGCTCCAGCGCGGGCCCTGCGGGCCGTCTTCGATGGCCAGGCCGGACTGGGTCAGCTGGTCGCGGATGGCGTCCGCGGTCGCCCAGTCCTTGCGTGCGCGGGCCGACTCGCGCTGGTCGAGGACGAGCCGTACGAGACTGTCGACCACGCCGTGCAGGTCCTCACCCCGGCTCTCCTCGCCGGCCCAGTGGGCGTCGAGCGGGTCCAGGCCGAGCACGCCGAGCATGGCGCGGACCTCGGCGAGGCGGGCCACCGCGGCTTCCTTGTCGTCGGCGGCGAGCGCCGAGTTCCCCTGTCGTACCGTCGTGTGCACGATGGCCAGGGCCTGCGGGACGCCCAGGTCGTCGTCCATCGCCTCGGCGAAGGCGGGCGGTACCTCGGCCGCCGGTTCGACGACTCCCCCGGCCTTCTCGACGACGCGCTGCACGAACCCCTCGATCCGCGCGAACGCCGACTCGGCCTCGCGCAGCGACTCCTCGCTGTACTCGATCATCGAGCGGTAGTGCGGGGTGCCGAGGTAGTAGCGCAGCACGATCGGACGCCACTGCTTGACCATCTCGGAGACGAGGACGGAGTTCCCGAGGGACTTCGCCATCTTCTCGCCGGCGATCGTGACCCAGGCGTTGTGCAGCCAGTACCGGGCGAACTCGTCGCCGTAGGCCTTGGCCTGGGCGATCTCGTTCTCGTGGTGCGGGAAGATCAGGTCGAGGCCGCCGCCGTGGATGTCGAAGGCGGAGCCCAGGTACTTGTGGGCCATCGCCGAGCACTCCAGGTGCCAGCCGGGACGGCCGCGGCCCCACGGGGTCTCCCAGTCGGGCTCGCCCGGCTTGGTCGCCTTCCACATCGCGAAGTCGCGTGGGTCGCGCTTGCCGGTGATGCCCTCCTCGGAGGGCTGGCGCAGGTCGTCGAGGTCCTGGTTGGACAGCTCCAGGTACCCGGGGAAGGACCGCACGTCGAAGTAGACGCTGCCGTCGGCCTCGTAGGCGTGGCCGCGCTCGATGAGGCCGCGCATCATCTCGATCATCTCGGGGACGTGCCCGGTGGCGCGCGGCTCGTAGGTCGGCGGCAGGCAGCCGAGGGCCTGGTAACCGTCGTTGAACGCACGCTCGTTGTCGTAGCCGATGGACCACCAGGGGCGGCCCTGGTCGTGCGACTTGGCGATGATCTTGTCGTCGATGTCGGTGACGTTGCGGATGAACGTGACGTCGTAGCCGCGGTACTCGAACCAGCGGCGCATGATGTCGAAGTTCAGGCCCGAGCGGATGTGCCCGATGTGCGGGGCCGCCTGCACGGTGGCGCCACAGAGGTAGATCGAGACACAACCCGGCAGGAGCGGGGCGAAGTCACGGATCTGCCGGGCGCTGGTGTCGTACAGGCGAATGGTCACCACTCCAGGGTAGTGGGCGCGGGGCAGTGCCCCGAGCCCGTTCCCCCGAGGGCCACACATTCGTGACATGCGACGGCAACGGCATATGTCAGGCAGTGCGGACGACGAGGGCGGTGGCGACCGCCATCAGCCCCTCGTCCCGCCCGGGGAAGCCGAGCCCGTCGGTCGTCGCGCCCGACACCGACACCGGGGCTCCCGCCGCCTCCGACAGGATCTTCTGGGCCTCGTCGCGCCGCTTGCCGATCTTGGGGCGGGGGCCGACGACCTGTACGGCGATGTTGCCGATGCCGAAGCCGGCCGCGCGGACGATCCGGGCGGCCTCCGTGAGCAGGGTGACGCCCGAGGCGCCGGACCACTCGGGGCGCCCGGTGCCGAAGTGCCGGCCCAGGTCGCCGAGTCCGGCGGCGGAGAAGAGAGCGTTGCAGGCGGCGTGCGCGACGACGTCCGCGTCGGAGTGCCCTGCCAGGCCGGGCCCCTCGTCCTCCCACTTCAGGCCCGCGCACCACAGTTCGCGGCCCGCTTCGAAGGCGTGGATGTCGGTCCCGATGCCGACCTGGGGAAGCAGTACCCCTTCGAAGGGCGTCTCAGAAGCCATCGTTGAGCCTCCTGCGGGCCAGGACCGCCTCGGCGAGGACCAGGTCGAGCGGGCGGGTGACCTTGAAGGCCTCCTCGTGGCCGGGCACGACCATGACCGTCAGACCGAGCTGCTCGACCATGCTCGCGTCGTCGGTGACGTTGTCCGTGACCGTCTCGTGGGCCCGGATCAGGGTGGACCGGTCGAATCCCTGCGGGGTCTGGACGGCGCGGAGGCGGGCGCGCTCGGGGGTGGCGACGACCGGCTCGGGGTCGCCGGGGGTCACGGCCGGCTCGACCTCCTTGACGGTGTCCGCGAGCGGCAGCGCGGGGACGACGGCCGGGGCGCCCTCGCGGACGGCCTCGATCACGGCGTCCACCGTGTCCACGGGGACGAGGGGCCGGGCGGCGTCGTGCACGAGGACGATGTCGTACTCCGGCGGCAGCGCGTCCAGGCCCAGCTTCACGGACTCCTGGCGGGACTCGCCGCCGGGGACGACCAGGAAGTCGGTGCGGTCGGGCAGCGCGTGCGCGTCGAGCAGCGACTTGACCTCGGCGGCGCCGTCCGGCGGGGCCACGACGACGACCAGGGAGACGGCGCGGGAGGCGGCCAGGGCGCGCACGGCGTGGATCAGCATGGGCGTGCCGCTCAGCGTGCGGAGCGCTTTGGGGGCGCCCGGACCGAGGCGGACACCCCGGCCGGCGGCCGGAATCACCGCGGCCGTGCGGGCGGGCGCGGGGGAAGGACGCGAATCGTCAGACATCGGTTCCTGTCAGGTTTGTGTGCTGGCCTGGCGTGGGTATGGCCTGGGAAGTGCCGGGCGCGACGCCCTGACCGGACCCTTCCGTGACGTACCGGTCGAGGCAGCAGCCCGGGCCCGGCACACCCAGTATCGAAGTACAGGGAAGTACCGGCGGCCACCCCTGGGGGCCCGTGGGGGTCGGTGGTAGAGGTGGGGCGTGCGGCGGTGTCCGAGCGCGAACATGCCGCAGCGCCCGGCGACGGGAAATACGTCATCGGGCACCGCGGCATTTCAGTGTTCTTCAGTGTGCTGAGGCCGGTGTCGAGCCGGCGTCAGGACGCGAGAACCTCGTCGAGCAGGGCCTCGGCCTTGTCCTCGTTGGTGTTCTCCGCGAGAGCGAGCTCACTCACCAGGATCTGGCGAGCCTTGGCGAGCATGCGCTTCTCACCGGCGGAGAGTCCGCGCTCGCGCTCACGACGCCACAGGTCACGTACGACTTCCGCGACCTTGATGACATCGCCGGAGGCGAGCTTCTCCAGATTTGCCTTGTAACGACGCGACCAGTTCGTGGGCTCCTCGGCGTACGGCGCGCGCAGCACCTCGAAGACCCGGTCCAGCCCGTCCTGACCGACCACATCACGCACGCCGACGAACTCCGCATTGTCCGCTGGCACACGTACCGTCAGGTCACCCTGGGCGACCTTCAGCACCAAGTAGGTCTTGTCCACGCCTTTGATCTGGCGAGTTTCGATGGCCTCGATCAGCGCGGCCCCGTGATGGGGATAGACCACGGTGTCGCCAACCTTGAACGTCATGTGACAGGTACCCCTTCCGTGGCTATCCAGGGTAACACGGAAACTGCGGGTTCTGAATGGCGTTTTCGCAGGTCAGGGCATATCTCGGGGCTTGACAACAGCAACAGGAACGTGCTGCGGAGGGGCCGCGGAGGCAGGTATTCGCAGGTCGGAGCGGCTCTTCGAGGGGGGAGAAACGCGCACGTTACACACATCCGGAGGCCTGCGCGAGCGGCCGAACATCCACAAATGTCCGCTTCCAAGCGTGCGACTTCCGCTACTCCGTTCGGTGCGCGCGGCCGGATACGAGCCGTTTCCGGAATTGATCACCGGCTGTTCGACCGTGGGGGTGATCAATTCCGGGGATCGCCTCGTTTTCCTTCACGGAAAATCCGTGCGCGGGCGTCGACCGCGCTTATGTGAATGACGGACGAGGAGGCAGACGACTGGTGAAGCCAATGTGACTCACGGGTCACTCGTGGTGGTCGGGGCGGTGGTGACGAACACCGGCCAGGGCGCCCGTCGGGGCACGGGATCGCTCCAGAGGCGGGTCGGGTGCGGTGGCGCGGGAACGGCTCGGTAACCTGAGGCCGCTGACAGACCCTTAGGACGGCTTTGTTCAAAGGAAAAGCCGCCCGCGTGTTCAAGGAGTTGCCGCCGCCGTGAGCAGCAGCCTTCGACGCGGCGCCCTCGCCGCCTCCGCCATCGCGTTCTCGATCGCCTCGCTCGCCGCCTGTGGCGCCGGCCACGACTCCCAGACCCTGGAGATCAAGCCGGACAACGCCGCCACCGGCGTCGGCGACATCAAGCTGCAGAACGTTGTCGTCATCACCCAGCCCGACCTGAAGTCGACCGGTCCCGCCGTGATCTCGGCGACCGTCTTCAACAGCGGGGACCACGCCCAGACGCTGGACTCCATCACCGTCGACGGCATCGGCAAGGCCGCCGAGCTCAAGCCCGCCAAGGGCACCGGCAGGCTGACCGTCCCGGCCGGCGGCTCGGTGGTCATCGGCGGCGCGAACAACGCCTCCGCGGTCCTGCCGAGCAGCCGTGAGGCCGTCCAGGACGGCAACGCCCAGAAGGTCACCTTCACCTTCAGCGACACCGGCGAGATCAGCCTGCGTGCCTTCGTCGTCCCCGCCGAGAGCTACTTCTCCTCGTGGGGCCCGAGCGAGATCCCGACCGCCTCGCCGAAGCCGTCGGAGTCGACGTCCGGCAAGCCGTCGCCCTCCGGCAGCGCGTCGCCCTCCGGGACGGCGACCGGGGGCGGCACCACCGAGTCGGGTTCCCCGAGCCCGTCGGTGTCGGCGACCGGTCGCTGACCGACCCTGAAAACGTCCAGGGCGGGAACCGTGGTTGTCGGTTCCCGCCCTTGGCGGTCCTGAGCCTGGGCTCGAACTCTTGGCGCACCCCTCAAGGGGATTTCTGCTTCACCGCGTCGCGCCTGGATCGCTCCAGGTCTGACCAATGCTCCCCAGGCGTTCAGCCTCCCCGTCCACCCGACGGCGAGGGTCACCTACCGCAGCAGTTCGGCGGCTCAGGGTTCAAACTTGTAGCCGAGCCCCCGCACCGTCACCAGGTAGCGCGGCGCGCCGGGGTCGGGCTCGATCTTGGCGCGGAGGCGCTTGACGTGGACGTCGAGGGTCTTGGTGTCGCCCACGTAGTCGGCGCCCCAGACCCGGTCGATGAGCTGCATGCGGGTCAGGACGCGGCCCGCGTTGCGCAGCAGCATCTCCAGGAGGTCGAACTCCTTGAGGGGGAGGTCGACCTTGGAGCCGGAGACCGTCACCACGTGACGGTCGACGTCCATCCGGACCGGGCCGGCCTCCAGGGCCGCCGGGGTCACCTCCTCCGGCTCGCCTCGGCGGCGCAGGACGGCCCGGATGCGGGCGACGAGCTCGCGCGAGGAGAAGGGCTTGGTGACGTAGTCGTCGGCTCCTATCTCCAGGCCGACGACCTTGTCGATCTCACTGTCCTTGGCGGTCACCATGATCACGGGAACGTTGGAGCGGCCGCGCAGCTGACGGCACACCTCCGTGCCGGGCAGGCCCGGCAGCATCAGGTCGAGGAGCACGAGGTCGGCGCCGTTGCGCTCGAACTCGTCGAGTCCGTCGGGCCCCGTGGTCGCGACGGCGACCTCGAAGCCCTCCTTGCGGAGCATGTACGACAGGGCGTCGGAGAAGGACTCCTCGTCCTCGACGACGAGCACTCGGGTCACGGAAGGACCTCCGGGGCGGAAAGCGTCTGGTACGCGGTCGAATCGGGGGAAGAGGTGCGGGGTGGTGCCTGGGTCGGGTGGTGAGGGGCGTGAGGGGAGGAGTGGTCGACCTCGTCGAGGTCGTCGACGTCGTCGACCTCGTCCGGGTTCGGGTGCTGATGCGCGCGGTCGCGGGCCGCGCCCGCCTCCGGCAGCCGCAGGGTGAACGTGGAGCCCTGGTTCTCGGCGCTCCACACCGTGACCTCCCCACCGTGCGAGGCGGCCACGTGCTTGACGATCGCCAGCCCGAGGCCCGTACCACCCGTCTGGCGGGAGCGGGCCGGGTCGACGCGGTAGAAGCGCTCGAAGATGCGCTCCTTGTCCTTGTCGGAGATGCCGATGCCCTGGTCGGTCACGGCGATCTCAATCATGTCCCCGCCTGGCGCGGTCACTCTACGGGCGGCTATGCCGACGCGGGTGCGGGCGGGCGAGTAGTTGACGGCGTTCTCGACCAGGTTGCCGAGGGCCGCGGCCAGCTGGCCCCGGTTGCCGAAGACCCGCAGGTCGGCGGTGCCGCCCGCCCGTCGCCCACCACCACCCTGCTCGAGCCCTTCGGGCGCCCCCACACTCCAGGCCATGGTGATCTGCTTGGTGCCGGCCTGGTGCCGGCAGCGGTCGACGGCCTCGGCGACCAGTTCGTCGACGCCGACCGGCTCGGCGTCCTCGAGGGGGTCGTCGTTCTGGACCCTCGACAGGTCGATGAGCTCCTGGACCAGGCTGGTCAGCCGGGTGGCCTCGATCTGCATCCGGCCGGCGAACCGCTCCACCGCCTCCGGATCGTCCGAGGCGTCCATGACGGCCTCGGAGAGCAGGGAGAGCGCGCCGACCGGGGTCTTCAGCTCGTGACTGACGTTCGCCACGAAGTCCCGCCGCACCGCCTCGATACGACGGGCCTCGGTGAGGTCCTCGACGAGGAGGAGGACGAGCCGGGAGCCCAGCGGGGCGACTCTCGCGGACACGGCGAGGGCCTCGCCGCGCCCGGTCCCGCGCCGGGGAAGGTCCAGCTCGACCTGGCGTATCTCTCCGTCGCGTCTGGTGTCCCGCGCCATCTTCAGCATGGGCTCGACACTGAGCCGGCCGCCGCGGACCAGCCCGAGGGCGTACGCGGCGGAGCTTGCCTTGACGACGGCGTCGGCCTCGTCGAGCACGACGGCGGAGGAGCGGAGCACGGACAGGACGGTGTCCACTCCCGGCGGAAGCACCGGGTCCGTGTGCAGGGAGGTGCGCGTGGGGCGCTTCTGCTCCCGCTCGCTCCAGCGGAACGCCAGCATGGCGATGACACCGGTGAGCACCCCGGCGATCGCTGCCGCTGCGGCGACCGCCGCGTTCACGTCCATGCACCCAGGTTAGGCACGGGTTCCGTCCTGGCCACAGCCATCGAGGTGCGAGCTCGAACACTCGTCGCCCAGAGTTCACCTTGGAGCCAGTGGTGGTTCATTTGGGGTGACGGAAATCGACGCGTACAGGGCGGAGCGTGGCACCGTGGGGTTCGCAGCACCGGTTCCACGGCCGGTCGGCGCCGGTTTCACGGCCGGTTCCGCCTAGGTTTCGCGGCCGGTTCTGACCCCAGGAACCGCAACGAGACCGAAAACCGAACCCCAAGAACGACGTACGAGAGGGAATCCTGATGCGGGACGCGTACCACGAGGAACTGGACTCGATCGGCGACAGCCTGGTGGAGATGGCCCGGCTGGTCGGGTCGGCGATCGGACGCGCCACGACCGCCATTCTCGACGCCGACCTGAAGCTGGCCGAGAGCGTCATCGAGGCCGACAAGAGGGTCGACGAGCTGCAGCACGACCTGGAGGCGCGGGCGATAGCGCTGCTGGCGCGGCAGCAGCCGGTGGCGACGGACCTGCGGATCGTGGTGACGTCGCTGCGGATGTCGGCCGACCTGGAGCGCTCCGGCGACCTCGCCCAGCATGTGGCGAAGCTGGCGCGGCTGCGCTTCCCGAACCGCGCGGTGCCGCACGACCTGCACGCCACCATCCTGGAGATGGGCCAGCTCGCGCAGCGCCTGATGGCGAAGGCCGCGGAGTGCATCATCACCAAGGACGTCGACCTGGCGCTCCAGCTGGAGGCGGACGACGACGCGATGGACCTCCTGCACCGCACGCTGTTCCAGCACCTGATCGACGAGCGATGGAAGCACGGCATCGAGACCGCCGTCGACGTCACGCTGCTGGGCCGCTACTACGAGCGCTTCGCCGACCACGCGGTGGCCGTCGCCAAGCGTGTGGTGTTCCTGGTGACGGGCGAGCACGCGGACGAGCTCCAGCCGGACATCCAGCCGGAGATCCAGCCGACGGGCGGGGCGGGAGCGGGAGCGGCGGAAGGGGCCTGAGCGGCGAAGGGGGCCTGAACGGCGGAGGCCGGGGCGGGCGCAAGCCACTGTGCGCCGTTGATGCGCCCAGCGGAGCGGGCATGCAATGGGCACAGGCCCTACGCCTCCGGGAGGAACCCATGGCCGAGTCCCCCACCACTCCCACGCCGGACCCCACGCAGGAACGCCCGACCGAGCAGCCCGCCGAGATCAGGAACCTGATGCTGACAGGCGCGTGCGGCTGCGGTTCGGGGTGTGGCTGCGGGTGCCAGTCGGGCAACCCCTGCCAGTGCGGCTGAGGCCGTACGCGGCGAACGAGCAAGCAGAACGACGTACGTACGTGGATGAAGGGTCCCGGCGCCGACAGTGGCGCCGGGACCCTTCGTCGTGCGGTCGCCCCGAGGAGTGCGCGGGCGCAGCATGGAGGTGAAGGGGGCGGACACCGGCACCAGATGGGAAGGGGGCGGGCAGTCATGACCCGCTTCATGGACGTCCACCACGACATGCAGGGCATCACGGCCGACCAACTCCTCGAGGCCCACCGGGCGGACCTCGCCATCGAAGGCGAAGAGGGCGTGCACTTCGAACGCGCCTGGGCGGACCCGGAGTCCGGAACCGTCTACTGCCTCTCCGAGGGCCCGTCGGCGGACGCGGTCCAACGCGTCCACGAACGCACCGGCCACAAGGCGGACGAAATCCACCCGGTACCGCTGACGGTGTGAGGCTCCGTGGCTCCGTGGCTCGCCGGCTCGGTGGCCCGGCGGATCAACTCTTGACTGCAATGTACTTTGCATTGCAGAGTTAATGGGACCGAGGTGATCATCAGGGGGACATCATGGGCGAGGCGGGAGCACAGACACTGGGAACGCCGGGGGCGCGCGCGTCGGCGGCCGGACTGCTGGCGGCCGCGGAGGGCCTGCGGGCCCGGACCCGCTCGCAACTGAACGGCTCATGGGTGCCCCTGCTCGGCTTCGGACTGCTGGCGCTGGCGGCAGCTCCCGTCGCCCGGTACGCCTTCAACTTCGGTGCGCACGGCCGCAACATCGCGTCGTATCCGGCCTTCGCCTACGCCGAGCTGACCGGCCTGTGCGTGGTGCACGAACCCGGAACCCCGTGCCTGGAGGGCGAGTTCGACGGCGCCACGCTGCGGTTCACGGCCTGGGGCGTCTGGTTCGCGCTGCTCCCCCTGGCCTGGTTCGTCCTCGCCCGCTGGTACCGCCTGCGGGGCGAGGCCCGCGGCATCGTCCCGCGCCGCCACGGCTGGATCGGCGTCACCGCGGTGGCCACGGCGGCGGTCACGGCGGCGTTGCTGCTGCTCCTGCTCGGGTTGAACCAGCCCCAGCCGCTGGCGGTCGATCTGCTGGAGAACAGCTACGCCTCCCCCTGGTACCTGGTCGGCGTCGGACTCCTCGCCCTCGGCGTGGCCGAACGCAGTTGGCTCACCGCGGCGGCCGGCGCCGCGCACGCCCTGCTGCTCACCGGCTACCTCGGGGCGCCCTGGGGCAGCGGCCGGCTCCCCTGGTCGCACCCGGCCGGCCCCGGCTGGACCGACGGCCCGCAGGCAAAGGGGCTTGTGCTGGCCGCCATCCTGCTGGTCGCCGGCCTGGCGGAGTGGGCGATCGTCCGCCGCCGGTCGACTGCGGCTGCGGCTGCGGCTGCGGCTGCGGCTGCGGCTGCAGGTACGGGTACGGGTACGGATGCGGGTGCGGGTGCGGGCACGGGTACGGATGCGAGTACGGTCGCCGCATGAGCGTCGAGGACCCGCTCGCCGTACGGGACGACCGGGACGGAACCGAGGAATCCGGGGGAACCAGGGAATCCGGGGGAACCGACGGGCCCGAGCGCCTTGAGGATTCTGGGGAACCGCACCCGACCCAGGGGCTGGACGACACCGTCCACCAGCGCGTACGGCTCGGGATCCTCACCGTCGCCCGCGAGGCCGACCGGGTCGAGTTCGGCTTCCTGAAGCAGCAACTGGCCGTCACGGACGGAAACCTCTCCCGGCACCTGAAGGTGCTGGAGGAGTCGGGCCTGATCACCATCGAGAAGGGCTACGCGGGCCGACGCCCCCGCACCTGGATCTCCCTCACCCGCGAAGGCGCGCAGGCGTTGGACGCGGAGCTGCGCGCCCTGCGTGCGCTGGTGCTGCGGCTGGAAGGACGCTGAGGTCCGTCGCCGCCGCAGGACCGGCAGAGATGCCAGGGTGCCGAGGCGCCGAGGTGCCGAGGTGCCGAGGAATCGGAGGTCAGGGAGGCTCGACCGCCGATACGGCGGTGACGGTCACCGTGTTGTCGCGATCGGCGAACTGCCCTTCGTACAGGGCGACTTGATGCGCCCCCGCCCCCGCCCCCGGCAGTCCGACGACGATCGTGGGATACACGACGGGATCCGCACCGGACTCGCGGTACCCGTCGGCCTCCCCATGCACCTGCACGAAGGTCGGCTTCACCCGAGCCCTGCCCCCTGGACGCCCCAGCGCGGGCCACCGTCACCGGCGAGGCGGATCCGGCGGGCGGGACGGAGAGCGGGGGGTTGCGCTCGGGAGACCCGTCGCCGGCCCACGCGACGGACGGATGGCCGTCGAGGACACAGGACTCGGCCGAGACGTTGCTGAACTCGACGACCGCCGCCCCGGTCCCGCCAGGTACGGACCCTGTCCAGGTGCAGGCCCGTCTCGCGAGCGATGTGCGCGTTGGAGCGTCCGCGAGCCGCATGGAGGACGACCTGGGCGCGTACCCGCAAATCGGTGCTCAGTCTTGTGACCGTAGGCGGCCTTCTTCAACCGTGCGCGTTCGGAGGCGGTCAGGCCTATCGCGTGGGCGGCGCGGACCGGCATGGCGGGCAGACCGATCAGCAGCATCGGAAGAGGGTGTGGTCGTCTCTCGGCTCAGGCGGTTTCAGGCCGTCGGAACGCGTCGGCGTTACGCGCGCACCAGTCCACGAAAGTCCGCGGCTTGCGTCCGAGCAGTCGCTCGACGGTGTCCGTCCGGAACCCGACGGTGTCGGCGCGCATGAGTTTGAAGCCCTCGGTGACGGCGTCGGCGAGTGCCTGGGGCGCCCCGTTGGGGAAGCGGAACCGTACGGCCTCGTCCGGTGTGGTCACTTCCCGGACCTCGATGTCGCGGCCGATCGTCTCGGAGATGACCCGGACCTGCTCGGTGACGGTGAACGTCTCGTCGCCGGTGAGGACGTACTCCTTGTCCTGGTGGCCGGCCTCGGTGAGGACGAGGGCGGCGACCGCGGCGATGTCCGCGGGATCGATCGGCGCGTAGCGGCCCGGGCCGACCGGGTCGAGGACGTGGTTTCCCTCGCGGATGGTGGGCAGCCAGTCGAAGGCGTTGGTCATGAAACCGCCGGGCCGAAGGAATGTGGCGGGTATTGCGGAGGCGCGGATGATCTCCTCGCGTTCGTGATGCCAGCGGGCCATGGCGGGCAGCGGGTCAAGGGTGACGTGGAGGGAAGACAGGTGCACGATGTGGCTCACCCCGGCGGCCTCGGCGGCGGCGATGGCGGCGGCGGCGCAGTCGGTGCCGATGCCCTGGGTGAGCAGGAAGAGTTTGTCGACGCCGGCGAAGGCCGGCGTCAGTGTCGAGGGTTCGCCCAGGTCGCCGACGGCGCGCTCGGCGCGGTCGGACAGTCCGGCAGCGCGGGCGGGGTCGCGGACGAGGAGACGTAACTTCGCGCCTTTCGTGTCGAGTTCGCGGGTGAGTTCTCGGCCGATGTTCCCCGTGGCTCCGGTGACCAGTATCATCGCAGCTCCCCAAAGTCGTTTGCCGTCTAACGAGTCGGAAGGAACGTTAGCCGGTGAATAATTAGCCGTCAATCGACTCGGTTGCCGCTTGGGCAGCCGCTCCCGCACATCACCGAAAGGCTCCGATGCCTGAGTTCCTGGACCTGCACGGCAGAACGTCGAAGGTCCTCCGGGCCCTGGCCGACGCGGCCATGCGACGCCATGGGCTGCACGTCGGACAGAACTACCTGCTCGCGATGCTGTGGGAGCAGGACGGCAGCACGCCCGGCGAAGTCGCCGCCGCGCTGAACGTCACGACGCCCACCGTCGTCAAGATGGCTGACCGAATGACTACGGCCGGGCTGCTCACCCGTCGCCGAGACGACCGGGACAACCGCCTCGTCCGGCTCTGGCTCACCGACGCAGGGCGTGCGCTGCAGAAACCGGTCGAAGCGGAACGGCGATCGATCGAGGAAAAGGTCACCGCGGATCTCACCGAAACCGAACGCGAATCCCTCTTGAACGCCCTGGCGAAGGTCCACCGGGCGGCGAGCGAGCTACTGAGCGAGCCCACCGATTACGGCGACTCGGCCATCACCTGACACCCATGCCCCCTGTCTGAGCAGATCCGACAAACACGCAGACGGCTTCCTGCCCACCGACGACTTCCTCGATCCCCCGAGGACGCCTTGGACTGCGCGACCGGCCACTACCTCGCCACCCCGAGAACCCACACACGATCCGGCTCACATCAACCCTCGAGGAACTTCCGGAGCCGACCACTTGGCTTGACTCTGTCGGGGATCTTGGACGGTCGCGCTCAGCTACCGAGGGTTCGTCAGGACTTCGGCCGGGGGATGTCGTTCTGATCCAGGAAGGTCTGGAAGGCGGTCGGCGGTCCCGGTGACCAGTTCCAGCCGGATCAGGTCGCGCACTGCGGCCAGGACGTGGGTGGAGTCGGTGCGCTGCGTGATGTGCTCGCGCACGAGCCCGGCCTCCTTCAGGTGCGCGAGCGCCGGATCGAGAAGACGGTCGGCGCGGTCGTGGCCGTCGCTAGCGTCCTGCCCACCGTCGCAACTTCCTGGTGACATGGGCCTTGTGGAGTCGGGTTGCCGAGGTTTCGCTCGGGCTCGTCATGAACGCCGAGATAGGGGTCCATCGCCTGCCCCCCTTGCGAGCCGTCCATCTGACGGCGGGGAAGTCCGTGATCTCTGTGATGCACTCTCGCGTAATCACGCGTGTGCGCAGGTAGCCGCGGATCGAGAGTCTCCCGCGCTCACACGTCACGCCGAGCCGGTATCCCCTCACGGCGAGGATCGCGAACCCAATCACAGCGAAACAGGCCGTGAGCCGCGAGAAGCCGGTACTGGCTTGCGCTGCGTAGGCAACAGCAGCGGCCGCCGGGACGGCTCCGAAGCCGCTGTTCGCAAGACGGTTCAACATCGGTGGCGATAGCTCCACGACGCGCTCCGTCCGTGCTGGTGCCTGCCGGTGGCAGCGTACTGGTACCTCAGCTTGGGAAGCTGCGATCATTTACGGCCGATGAAGGCGCTGACCTGGGCGAATGGTCGAGGCGTAGGGGCCCGGGCCGTGAAAACGCCCCCGATGCGCGCCGTCTGCGCAGGTCGGGGGCGTGATCACCAAACCTACTTCTTCTTGCCCTGGTTCTTGACCGCCTCGATCGCGGCTGCGGCCGCCTCCGGGTCGAGGTAGGTTCCGCCCGGGGTCAGCGGCTTGAAGTCGGCGTCCAGTTCGTAGGACAGGGGGATGCCCGTCGGGATGTTCAGGCCCGCGATGTCGGCGTCGGAGATGCCGTCGAGGTGCTTGACGAGGGCGCGGAGCGAGTTGCCGTGGGCGGCGACCAGGACCGTGCGGCCGGACAGGAGGTCCGGGACGATGCCGTCGTACCAGTACGGGAGCATGCGGACGACGACGTCCTTCAGGCACTCCGTGCGCGGGCGCAGCTCCGGGGGGATCGACGCGTAGCGCGGGTCCGACGCCTGGGAGAACTCGGAGTCGTCCGCGAGCGGCGGGGGCGGGGTGTCGTAGGAGCGGCGCCAGAGCATGAACTGCTCCTCGCCGAACTCCGCGAGGGTCTGCGCCTTGTCCTTGCCCTGGAGGGCGCCGTAGTGGCGCTCGTTCAGGCGCCAGGAGCGGTGGACCGGGATCCAGTGGCGGTCGGCGGACTCCAGCGCCAGCTGGGCCGTGCGGATCGCGCGCTTCTGGAGGGACGTGTGGACCACGTCGGGGAGGAGATCGGCGTCCTTCAGGAGCTCGCCACCGCGGACTGCCTCCTTCTCGCCCTTCTCGTTCAGGTTGACGTCCACCCAGCCGGTGAACAGGTTCTTCGCGTTCCACTCGCTCTCGCCGTGGCGGAGGAGGATCAGCTTGTACGGTGCGTCGGCCATGCGTATGAGCGTAATCCACCGCTCCGGTCCGTTGTGCGCCCGCTCGCACAGCGGACAGCGCAGCGGGAAGAGCAGCAGAAAGCGCAGTGGACAGACCGCCGACGGTTGACGGGATCCGTTAATTGAGTGGCCTCCCCCGACCCTCCCCTCGTAAGTTCTGAGCGCTGTCTGAGCCGCTTACACCCCGGGGGATCCGCCATGTCCGTCGCCGCCCTGAGACGTGCCGCCCGCGAGACCCTCTCCGGGCTGCCCCGCGAGTTCTGGTGGCTGTGGACCAGCACTCTCGTGAACCGGCTCGGCGCCTTCGTCGCCACCTTCATGGCGCTGTACCTCACCCTCGACCGCGGGTACTCCGCCTCCTACGCCGGACTGGTCGCCTCTCTCCACGGGCTCGGCGGGGTGATCTCCTCCCTCGGGGGCGGCGTCATGGCGGACCGGCTCGGGCGGCGGCCCACGCTGCTCATCGCGCAGACCTCCACCGCCCTCTCCGTCGCGCTCCTCGGGTTCGTCACCGATCCCCTCGCCATCGCCGGCGTCGCCTTCCTCGTCGGGATGGCCTCCAACGCCTCCCGGCCGGCCGTGCAGGCGATGATGGCCGACATCGTGCGGCCCGAGGACCGGGTCCGCGCCTTCTCGCTCAACTACTGGGCCATCAACCTCGGGTTCGCCGTCTCCTCCATGGCCGCCGGGTTCATCGCCGAGGTCAGCTACCGCGCCGGGTTCCTCGTCGAGGCCGGGATGACGTTGGTGTGCGCCCTCGTCGTCTTCCTCAAGCTGCCCGAGTCGCGCCCCCAGCAGCAGGAGAAGGCCGCCCGGGAGGACTCCGTCGGGCTCGGGACCGTACTGCGCGACGGACGGTTCATGGGCGTCGTCGGGCTGTCCTTCCTCGTGGCGCTCATCTTCCAGCAGGGTTCCGTGGGGCTGCCCGTGGCGATGGGCGCGGCCGGGTTCACGCCGGCCGACTACGGCATGGCGATCGCCGTCAACGGTGTGCTCATCGTGGCGCTGCAACTCCCCGTCACCCGGTTCATCGAGCACCGGGATCCGCGGCGGCTGCTGGTCGTCTCCTCCGTCCTCGCCGGGTACGGGTTCGGGCTCACCGCCTTCGCCGGGTCGGTCGGCGTCTTCGCGCTCACCGTCTGCGTGTGGACCCTGGCCGAGATCGTCAACGCGCCGACCCAGACCGGACTCGTCGTCCGTCTCTCCCCCACCCACGGACGCGGCCGCTACCAGGGCATGTACACCCTCTCCTGGGCGGTGGCCTCCCTGGTCTCCCCGTTGATGTCCGGCTTCGTCATCGACCGCTTCGGCGCTGACTGGCTGTGGGGCATGTGCGCGGTCGTGGGGACGGCGGCGGGACTCGGCTACGGGGTGCTGATGCGCCACCTGCCGGGCGAGGGGCCCACCCCGGCCGACCTCCCGGCCGATGACGATGCCACCATCGCGCCGACGAAGCCCGAGGTCAGCGCGGCCTGAGCCGCAGGTGCTCTGCGCCTCGGCTGTCACGGATGCATCCGGGCCCCCTTCAGCACCTTGTCCACCGCGTTGCGTGGCCCGTAGACCGCCAGGCCCGCCAGGTCCAGGTCGGACGTCCGTACGGCGCGTACAGCGGCGCGGTTGTCGTGGTCGTTGCCGGTGGTGAAGAGGTCGGTCGTGAACACGGCGCGCGGGAGGGCGCGGGAGAGCACGCGCGCGTGGGCGGCCGCGAGGGTCTCCTTCGTGCCCTCGAAGACCAGCACCGGCTGGCGGAACATCGGGAGGTACGGGACGCCGTCCGCGTCCTCGTACGGCTCCCCGATCACCTCGGGGACCGCCGTGCCGAGGCCGCTGACCAGGAACGCGGTGACGTTCAGGCGCTGCCAGGTCTCCAGGTCCTCGCGCAGCAGGACGGCGATCTTGGTGTCGAAGCGCATCGGTTCCGTGCTCGACATCGGTTCAGTGTTCATGCAGCGAGACTGCCGATCGTCCTGGCACGCCGTCTTGTACGTTCTTTGCATGGCCGCCCGGCAGGAAGTCTCCGCCTGGCGCCCGGCCGTCCCGGGCGTCGTGGAGGTCTTCCACGCCCGTTTCACCGAGTACGCCTACCCGATGCACGTCCACGAGGCGTGGACGCTGCTCATCGTCGACGACGGCGCCGTACGGTACGACCTCGACCGGCACGAGCACGGCACCCCGCACGACACGGTGACCCTGCTGCCGCCGCACGTCCCGCACAACGGGTCCGCCGCCACGTCCGACGGCTTCCGCAAGCGGGTTCTGTACCTCGATGCCGAGGTGCTCGGCGAGGAGTTGATCGGGGCGGCCGTCGACTCGCCCGACCTGCGGGATCCCGTGCTGCGGCGGCGGGTGGGGCAGTTGCACTCCGCGCTCGCCCGGCCCGGCGACGAGTTGGAGGCCGACAGCCGGCTGACGCTGATCGGCGAGCGGTTGCGGGCGCATTTGCGGGCGCGGCGGCCGGGCGGTCCTGCGCGCCGTGACCCCGTCCTTGCCCGCCGGCTCCGTGAGCTCCTCGACGAACGTGTCGTCGAAGGGCTCGTACTGGGCGAGGCGGCAGGGCTGGTGCAGGCCCATCCGGCCCATCTCGTACGGGCGTTCGGCGGGGCGTACGGCATCGCACCGCACCAGTACCTCACCGCGCGCCGCGTCGACCTCGCCCGTCGGCTCCTGCTCGACGGGCGTCCGCCGGGGGAGGTCGCCGCGGCGGCCGGGTTCTACGACCAGGCCCATCTCACGCGGCATTTCCGGAAGTTGGTGGGGGTCACGCCGGGACGGTATGCGCGGAAGTTCCCCGTCCGGTGATCACCGCGGGCCAGGGCCCGTCCGGCGGATCACGTCGCGGGAAAGCAGTGGTGCCTGATCAGCGCACGTGAGCGGGGCGAGGGGGCCCCGCTTGAGCGAAGCCGAGAGGGGGGAGGGAGTGCCATGCCCCGCGCCTGCGGCATCCCTACCTCTCCCCCTGCCCCTTCCTGACCGGATCCGGCTCTCCCTGCCCCTTCCTGACCGGATCCGGCGCGTCGGCCGGGCGTTGCGTCAGATGCGTGAACGCGTCCAGGTTGCGTGTCGACTCGCCCCGGGAGACGCGCCAGGCGTACTCCCTGCGGATGGCGCTCGCGAAGCCCAGCTCGAGGAGGGTGTCGAAGGCGCCGTCGGCGGCCTCCAGGACCTGGCCCATGAGGCGGTCGACCTCGTCGGCGGTGACCACGGCGAGGGGGAGGCGGGCGGTGACGTAGACGTCACCGAGCTGGTCGACGGCGTAACTCACGCCGTACAGCTTGAGGTTGCGCTCCAGGAGCCAGCGGTGGACGCCGGACTCGTTCTCGTCGGGATGGCGGATGACGAAGGCGTTCAGAGAGAGGGAGTGACGGCCGACGATCAGGGAGACGGTCGTCTTGAGTTTGCGGGTGCCTGGGAGTTGGACCACGTAGGTGCCGGGCGCGGGGGCCTCCCACTCCAGCTCCGCGTCCTTCAGGAAACCCTCGATGACCTGCGCGGCCGTCTTCTCCACGTCACCCATGCTCGGAGCGTACGCGACGGCGGTGGGCCTGGGTCGCGGCCGCGTAGACGTCGGCGGTGGCGGCGGCCGCGGTGTCCCAGCCGAAGGACTGGGCGTGCGCGGTGGCGGCCGCGCCCATCCGGGCGGGGAGTTCGGGGCCGTCGGCGAAACGTTCGAGCACACGCGCGTAGGCGGCCGGATCGTGGCCCTGCACCAGGAAGCCCGTCTCGCCGTCCCGTACGGCCACCGGGAGCCCGCCGACCGAGGCCGCGAGGACCGGGGTGCCGGCCGCCTGGGCCTCTATGGCGACCAGGCCGAAGGACTCGCTGTAGGAGGGGACGACCAGCACCGACGCCGCCCGGAACCAGTCCGCGAGCTGGTCCTGGCCGACCGGCGGACGGAACCGTACGACGTCCGCGATGCCCAGCCGTGCCGCCAGCTTCTGCAGGCCCTCCGGCTTGGCGAGGCCGCTGCCGCTGGGGCCGCCGACCACGGGGACGACGATGCGGGAGCGGAGCTCCGGGCGCTCGTCCAGGAGCACGGCCACCGCGCGCAGGAGGACGTCCGGGGCCTTCAGGGGCTGGATGCGGCCAGCGAAGAGAGGGACCAGGGCGTCCTGGGGCAGGTCGAGGCGGGCACGGGCCGCGGCCCGGCCGTCGGCGGGGCGGAACCGGTCGAGGTTGACGCCGGGGTGCACGACGGCGACCTTGCCGGGCTCTGCGTGGTAGTGCCGTACGAGTTCGTCGGCCTCCTCCGCCGTGTTGGCGATGAGGCGGTCCGCGGCGGTGACGATCTGGGTCTCGCCGATGACGCGGGCGGCGGGTTCGGGGGTGTCGCCGTCGGCCAGGTTGGCGTTCTTGACCTTGGCCATGGTGTGCATGGCGTGCACCAGGGGGGCGCCCCAGCGCTGGGCGGCGAGCCAGCCGACGTGGCCGGAGAGCCAGTAGTGCGAGTGGACCAGGTCGTAGTAGCCGGGGCGGTGGCCTGCCCAGGCCTGCATCACGCCGTGCGTGAAAGCGCACAGCTGGGCCGGGAGGTCCTCCTTGGCGAGGCCCTCGTAGGGGCCCGCGTCGACGTGCCGGACGAGGACCCCGGGGGCCAGTTCGACGGTCGGCGGGAGGCCGCCGGTGGTCGCGCGCGTGAAGATCTCGACCTCGATGTTGATCGCGGCGAGGCGCTGCGCGAGCTCGACGATGTAGACGTTCATGCCGCCGGCGTCGCCGGTGCCGGGCTGGTGGAGCGGTGAGGTGTGCACGGAGAGCATCGCGACGCGGCGGGGGCGGCGGTGGAGCCTGAGCCGCGAGGGAGCCGCCGGAGAGCGACGCCCGAGCCTGTTGACGTACTGGCTCACGTGGCGTTCCTCCTAGCTGCGGGCATGCCGGACGGAGGGTGTGCGCCCTCCGACGGTGCAACATCGGAGGGAGTGGTTCCCATTCCGGGCGGGTTTCGGGAGGGGCGGTTTTTGCCCAGTCGTTACCCTCTATCGCTCAACTGTTCGGTGGCGATGCGCGTTGGAGGGTGCCCCGTGGTTCTCGCCCCGGCGGCGCTGAAAAGTGGTCCCGGGCACCGCATACCCTCATAGGTATGACATCCCGCGCCCCCGCCCGCCCCGTGGGCACGGTCACGCGCGGGACGACCAATCCCAACCGGCTGCGTCGCATGGACCGCTGGATCGCCGCCACGCACGGCGCCGAGCTGCGGAGGGCCGGCGAGCCGCTCGCCGTCGACCTCGGGTACGGCGCCGCGCCCTGGACGGCCGTCGAGTTGCTGGCGCGGCTGCGTTCCGTCGCGCCACGCGCGCGTGTCGTGGGCGTGGAGATCGAACCGGCCCGGGTCGCGGCCGCCGAGCGGTACGCGCGCGAGGGGCTGGTCTTCCGGCACGGCGGGTTCGAGATCCCCGTGCCCCAGCGGCCGCACCTCGTGCGCGCCGCCAACGTCCTGCGGCAGTACGACGAGGACGAGGTCGCCGCCGTCTGGGAGCGTCTGTGCGCGCGGCTCGCGCCGGCCGATCCGGTGACCGGGTCCCATGGCGGCCTGCTCGTCGAGGGCACCTGCGACGAGATCGGGCGTCGGCACGTGTGGGTCGCGCTCGGTCCGGAGGGGCCGCGCACGGTGACCTTCGCGACCCGGCTGGGGTCGCTGGAGCGGCCCTCGGACCTGGCGGAGCGGCTGCCCAAGGCGCTGATCCACCGCAATGTTCCGGGTGAGCCGGTGCACGCCTTCCTGCGCGACTTCGACCGCGCCTGGGCGGCCGCCGCGCCCTACGCCTCGTACGGCGCCCGTCAGCGGTGGATCCGCGCGGTGCGGGACCTGACGGCCGACTGGCCGGTGACGGACGGGCCGGTGCGCTGGCGGCAGGGGGAAGTGACGGTGCGGTGGGGGGCGTTGGCGCCCCGCCGGTGAACACCGGACTTCGTCAAGGGTTCCCCAAGGTTCACCAAAGCCGCCGGGAACGATCTCCGTGAGTTGTTCGTCACAATGACGGGGAGATCGTCATGCCGGGGCGGGCGAGTGGGGAAGGACTGCGTCTGTCGTCACCCGTGTCGTCATTCCTGTCGTCGCCTCTGTCGTTTTCGGCCGTGGCGTGGCACGATCCCCCGGGCACCGTAAGTTACTGACGGTTAATCACAGTTTGGGGGACGGGGTATGGGTACGGGCAAGCGCGGCCTGCTCGCGGCGGCCGTGACCGTGGTCTGCGCGGTCACCGTGCTGGGTGCGCCCGGCACCGCGTTCGCCGGCCCCAGCGCTCCCGACCCCGGTCCCAGTCCCACCACGTCGGCGACGGCGGGTTCTTCGGCCCCTCCGCTCCCCTCGACCGCGTCCAACAAGGACCTCGAGGCCGTCCACACCAAGCTCGAAGCGCTCTACCACGACGCCGCGGTCGCCACCGACGCCTACAACGCGGCCGAGGAAGCGGCGAAGAAGCAGTCCGCGGAGATCGTCGAACTGGCCAAGAAGATCGTCGCGGGCCAGGCGAAACTGGACGGCCTGAAGGACCGCGCGGGCGCCGCGGCCCGTGCCCAGTACCGCACCGGCGGGCTGCCGGACGAGGCGCAGTTGATGCTGAGCGACGACCCGTCGGAGTTCCTCGACGGCGCCGGCCGGGTGCTCCAGGGCGAGCGCGCGACCAAGGGCCTGATCGGCGAACTGACACGTACCCAGCAGGACTTGGAGCAGTACTCCAAGGACGCCTCCGCCCAGTGGCAGAAGCTGGAGGCGGGCCGCAAGATCAAGGCGGCGGCCCAGAAGAAGATCGAGACGCAGATCGCGGCGGCCGAGAAGCTCGAGTCCCAGCTGGAGAAGAAGGAGAAGGAGCGCCTCGAACAGCTGGAGCGGGAGACCGCGCAGGAGGCGCAGACCGCCTGGCTGGACACGGGCGTTCTCGACGAGATCAACAGCGCGGCGTCCGTACAGGGCAAGAAGGCCGTGCAGTTCGCCACCGCGCAGATCGGCAAGCCGTACGTGTGGGGCGCCGAGGGCCCGGACTCCTTCGACTGCTCCGGACTGACCTCCGAGGCCTGGCGGAGCGCCGGTCAGCCGATACCGCGCACCTCGCAGGAGCAGTGGAAGCAGCTGCCGCACGTCGCCGTCGAGGACATGCGCCCCGGCGACCTGATCATCTACTTCGACGACGCCAGCCATGTCGCGCTGTACGTGGGCGACGGCGCGATCATCCACGCCCCGCGCCCGGGGCGGACGGTCACGCTCGCGGGGGCGGGCTCGATGCCGATACTCGGGGTGGTCCGGCCGGACGCGTGAGGTGGGCCACATGACCCATGGCACCTTCCTCCACGCCCCAAACCCCCTGCGGACGTGACGTTCGTCATTCCTGCCCCGTTTCCGCCCTGCCCAACTGCGATACGGAACGCGGCATATGACAGGGGCCAGAGATCAGGCGGCGTGTCGCACACCATTCCGTTGCGGCGCCTTCTGCCGCTATGGTCCCCGTCGGTGGGTCGAGGTCCCTCGTCCCCGCCATGCCCTCGGGGGGAGGGAAGGAACCCAGACGATGCCCGTACCCATACCGCGGCAGAGAGCGATCCCGGCCGTGGAGAGCGGTCAGGCGCAGGTCGCGCCCACAGTCGGCGGCCCCTCCAGGGAAGAAGCCGCTCACCATGAGGAAGCCGTTCGCAACGAGGAAGCCGTTCGCAACGAGGCGACGACACCCGAGAACGACGGCACGCTCAACTCCACGCCCGCCGACGGCGTCCACCATGGCGTGAGCACCACCGGCGTGAGCACCAGCACGCCCTCCACCGGCGCGACCTCCACCAGTGGGGCCTCCACCCTCGGGGCCTCCGCCACCGCGGGAACCGTCCACACCACCCTCACCCTGCTGATGATCGAGGACGATCCCACGGCCGCGCCGATCGTCCACGACCTGCACGACTCGGACGGCAAGCCGATCCGGGTGCGCACCGCCCGCAACCTCACCGAGGCCGAGCGGCTGCTCACCGACGACGTGCACTGCATCCTGCTGGACCTCGCGCTGCCCGCGCCCGGCAAGGCGAGCGAGGCCGACGACGAGCTCGCCGTCCTGCGGCACGTGCTCCGTCTCGCGCCCCGGCACGCCGTGCTCGCGCTCACCGCGTCCGGCGACGCCGAGCGCGGCGCCGAGGCGGTGCGTGTGGGCGCCCAGGACTACCTCTTCAAGGACGAGCTGGACGGACGGCTGCTGAGCCGCGCGATCCGGTACGCGGTGGAGCGCAAACGCTCCGACACCGCCGAGCGGCGGCTCGCCGAGGGCAAGCTGCGCGCGCAGGAGAACGCCCGCCTGGAGCGCGGCCTGCTGCCCACACCGCTCCTGGAGGGCTCCCCGCTGCGCTTCGCCGCCCGCTACCGCCCCGGCCGCTCGCGCGCGCTGCTCGGCGGCGACTTCTACGACACCGTCCGCACCCCGGACGGCACCGTGCACGCCATGATCGGTGACGTCTGCGGGCACGGCCCGGACGAGGCGGCGCTCGGCGTGGAGCTGCGCATCGCCTGGCGGGCGCTGACGCTGGCCGGTCTGTGCGGGGACGAGCTGCTCAACACGCTCCAGCAGGTGCTGGAACACGAGCGCGACGACGACGAGATCTTCGCGACGCTGTGCACGGTGGACATCGCGCCCGACGGCCGCCGCGCGGGCCTGTGCCTGGCCGGCCACCCGGCACCGCTGATCGCCCGTCCGGGCCGGCCCGCACAGCTGCTGCCGAACGACAACAACGGCCCCGCCCTCGGGCTGCTGCCGGGCGCCCGCTGGCCGCGGATGCAGGTCGAGCTGGGGGCCGAGTGGAGCCTGATGCTCTACACCGACGGCCTGATCGAGGGGCGGATCGGCGAGGGCCGGGAGCGGCTGGGCCAGGACGGCATGGTGGAGATGATCCGCCGCCAGCTCTCCGAGGGGCTGGGCGGGGAGGCGCTGCTGCGGGCCGCGGTGAACGAGGTACGGGAGCTCAACGGGGGCGAGCTGACGGACGACGTGGCCGTTCTGTTGCTGGACCGGGTTCCGTAACACCGGCGACCGGGCCGGGCTGGGCCGACTGAGCGGAGACCCGCGGTTTCAGGGTCCCGCTGCTGCCGCCGCCCCTGCGGGGCGGCTATCGGCCGCCGTTGTACGGGCCGTACGGGCCGTCGCTGCTGCTTCCGCCGCGCCTGCGGCCCCAGCCGCCGCCACCGCCCACCTGCTGGAGGGCGGGTCGTACGTCCACGAAGAAGACGATCGTGGCGACGAGCCCCGCGAGCTGCAGGAAGAGCATCGGTACCAGGAGGTTCACCGCGACCGCGATGCCGAGGATGATCAGCCAGAAGCCCTTGTTCTGCTTGTTGGCGGCCCGGTACGCGTCATCACGGAACACGGCGGCCATCACCAGTGCCACCACGGCGAGGACCAGCATGGCGAGGTAGAGCACCCACACCAGCCCCGCGAAGCCTGTCATCAGCACAACGCCCACCACCCGATTCGACGCGTCTCGTCTCGACTCGACCTGCTCGTCCCTACGCGGTCACCGTACCCGCAACCTTGCTCCCGCTACCCGTACAACGGGCCGGGCACCCCATGAGTGCCCGGCCCGTGACCGTATGTTCCTGTCCGCCGCGTCCGTCCCCGCGGCCCCGGCCGTCGCGGCCGTCGGTCTCACTTGGCCGGCGGAGTCGTCTTCTTGGCGGTGGTCTTGCGGGCGGCCGGAGCCTTCTTGGCGGCGGTCTTCTTCGCCGATGAGGGCTCGGACACGGCCGCGGCCGGAGCGGGCTTCGGCTCCTCCTTGGCCTCGGCCGGCTCGGCCGCGGGCTCGGCCTTCGGCTCGACCGCGATCGCCAGCTCCTCGATCTCCTCGGCCGCCTCGCCGCGCCAGGTCTTCACGGCCTGCTCGCCGTGCTCGGCGACCTTCTCGTACGTCTCGCGGGCCTTGACGGCGTACTCGGCGGCGACGCCGACACCGCGCAGCGCGAGGTCCTGAGCGGACTCGCCGAGCTTCTTCAGGTCGGCGTCGAGGGTGCTGCCGAGCTTCTTGATGTCCCCGTCGAGGGTGCCGATGAAGTCGGTGACCTTGGCCTGGAGGGCCTCCTGCGCCTCCTTGGCACGGGTGGTCGCCTCCTTGGCGCGGGCGCCGGCCTTCTCCTGCACGACCTTGGGGTCGGTGTTGCGGACGGCCTCGAAACGGGCCGGGGCCTCGGTGCGCAGCTGCTCCACCAGACCCGGCACCTTCTTCGCCTGCTGGAGAGCCAGGTCGGCGGTGCCTGCGGCGAAGTAGAGCGGAGTCGGGTCGCTGAAAGTCTTGCGCAGGTCGTCGGTGATGGCCATGGTAAAGGTCCTCCCGGATTCGCGTTCGTCGTGTACGTCGCGTGCGTCTTGTGCGTCGGTTGCGTCTTGTGCGTGCTGTACGTCGTTTTCGGCTGAGGGTCGTGCGGGTCCGCAGCGGGGCGGCCGGTCCCCTGGTCCGGTCAACTGGCCGTCTGCTGCGGATCGGCGTCGCTCTTCTGCTCCGAGTCGCCCGCCGCACCGTCGCCGTCCACGAACCCGTTCTCCTTGCGGAAGGACTCGTAGATCTGGAGCAGCACCTGCTTCTGCTGCTCGGTCAGTGTGGGATCGGCGAGTATGGCGGCACGTGTCTCCACCTCGTCCCGGTCCCGCTCCGCGTCGAGGATCCCGGCCCGCACGTACAGCGTCTCCGCGGAGATTCGCAGGGCCTTGGCGACCTGCTGCAACACCTCCGCGCTCGGCTTGCGCAGCCCGCGCTCGATCTGGCTCAGGTACGGATTGGACACCCCGGCGGCGTCGGCGAGCTGCCGGAGCGACAGCTGCGCGTTGCGCCGCTGCTCGCGCAGGTACTCACCGAGATTGCCGACGTTGAGCGATGCCATACCTCCACTGTGCACCAGCCCCGCTAACTATTGCAAGCACACGCTTGCAATAGTGTGTCGCGTCACGTGAGAGTTCGTGCGTGTGCGTGTGCGGTCGACACCACCCCGAGAAACGTCGAAGCCGTACCGGATTTCTGCTGTGCCCACTCCCGCGGCCCGCACAGCGCTAGCGTCGGGGCCCATGATCGTATGGCTCAACGGCACCCACGGCGCGGGCAAGACGACGACCAGTGCACTCGTGCAGAAGCTGATCCCGGATTCACGGGTGTTCGACGCCGAGAAGGTCGGCGAGACACTCATGGACATCACGCCGGGACTGCCCGGGCCCGGGACGGACAACTTCCAGCACTGGCCGCCGTGGCGGCCGCTCGTCGTCGAGACCGCCCGCCGCGTACTCGACTACACCGGCGGCACTCTGGTGATGCCCATGACCGTCCTGGTCGAGCAGTACTGGCGCGAGATCAGCACGGGCCTCGCCCAACACGCCATCCCGGTAAGGCACTTCGTCCTCCACGCCGACCAGGACACCCTCCGCGGGCGCATCGAGGGGGACACTCTTCTTGGCCCCTCCCCGTTCCGCCTCAAATACCTCGAGCCCTACGCCGAGGCGGCCCGCACATGGCTGCACGGCGAGGCCGAGGTCGTCGACACCACGCACCTCACGCCCGCCCAGGCCGCCCTGCAGATCGCAGAGGCCGTCAAGAGTCGAGGTCCGCGGAACCCGGCGTTCTACTCCTCCGGCTCCCAGGCCTGAAGCAGGTCGAAGAGACCTCGGTCGCCGTCGACCTTCAGGGAGTCCACAGGAATACGGCCGTACAGGACCATGACCAGCTCACCGGCCGTGCCCCGGACAGAGGCGGCGACCGCGTCCCGGCCCTCGCCGGCAGCGGTGGCGTGCATGGCGCCGGGCGTGGGAAGACGGGTGATCCGTGCGCCGTCCGCGGAGACCGAGAGGCGCCAGGAGCGGCCCTCGGTGGCGTGGAAGTCGACGACAGCGGGCTTGTGCGGCCAGGCACTCGTCGTTGCGCAGCAGGTGGACAGGAACTCGTCGACACCGTCGAGTGCCACCTCGTCCGGCAGCGGCTGCGGGGCACCCACGGTGATCTGGGCGTCGTAGGTGTGCACCGCGATCTCCTGGAGCTGGTGCCGAGCGACGGCACCGGACGTCTGCGGCGACTCCGACGTACCCCACCACGTCCAGCAACCGCGATCCGGGCCCGCCTCCCGCAGTGCGTCCAGTAGCTGCTGCGTCGATGCGGTCAACCAGGCCAGCAGGGCCTCGCGCTCCCGAGGCGCGGCCGGGGCGCCCTCCGATGCGGACTTGGCGGCGGCGGGCCCTGCGGCGACGGTGGCTGCCCAGGAGCGGCGCCCCTCGCCCAGGTGCTGCACCAGATCGAACAGCGTCCACTCGGGGCAGGTCGGCACCTGTGCGTCGAGGCTGGGCGCGGAGGCGACCGCGGCGCGGAAGGCGGTCGACCGTTCGTCGATCAGTCGCAGCAGGGCGGCGAACTCAAGTGTCGTTGTCACACTGACTCTCTATCACCGCGTTCCGACAGCCGGACAGCGTTTTCCACAGCCGACGCGGCGGGTGTTGTGCGCTCCGCGTGGACGGCGCCGTACCGACACCCTCGCCCGTGTGGGCCGCGCACCGGCTGGGCGCCGAACGCGCCCCTGGAGAGCTGGGGAGGGAGCCGAGGCCACCCTCTCCCACCTCTCCGGCTCTCCGGCTCTCCAGCTCTCCGGCTCTGATGATCTGGCGCCATCGCAGGTAGCGGCGGTCGCGGCGGGAGGAGTACGCCTGATAGGCGCGTGGGGGCGGAGGGCGGCCGGACGAGGTCCAAGAGACGGCCGGGGGCCGGACGGGGTCCGGGGGCGGAAGTGTGACGCCCTGGCCGTCATCCGCGTGGACCGGCGGCACCTCACGCCCTGAGCACCACTTTCCCCACCACTTCCCGCCCCTCGATCGCCGCGTGCGCCGCCGCGGCCTCCGTGAGGGGGAACTCCGCCCCGACCATCGGCCGCAGTCGGCCCGCCGCGGCCTCCTCCAGGACGTATGCCGTCAGCCGGCGCACCTCGTCCTCGCCGAACCGCACGTCCCCGATCCCCAGCAGCGTGACGTTCCGGCGCCCCGCCTCCGTCCCGTCCACCTCGGCGAAGCCGCCCGAGGGCGCGCCGTGGGCGGAGAAACGCCCTCCGTCGGCGACCAACGGGAAGGCCCTGAGTTCGAGTTCACCGCCGACGCCGTCCAGCACGACGTCGGCGGACTCGGCGGACTCGGCGCGTCCGGCGCGTCCGGCGCGTCTGGCGGGCTCGGCGAACCCGGCGGGCTCCGCGCGTTCGGCGGGTTCGGCGGGCTCGGCGCGTCCGGTGGGCTCGGCGGACTCGGCGCGTCCGGCGCGTCCGGCGGGCTCGGCGCGTTCGGCGAACCCGGCGGGCTCGGCGCGTTCGGCGGGTTCGGTGGGCTCGGCGCGTCCGGCGGGTTCGGTGGGCTCGGCGGGTTCGGTGGCGGTGGGGCTCGCCGTCGGTTCTCCCAGGTTCCCCAACGCCTCCCGCGCCCGTTCCACCCACCCCGCGTCGGACACGTCCACCACCGCATGCGCCCCCAGGTCCCGTACCAGCGCCAGTTTCTGGGCGCCCCGGGCCGCCGCCAGCACCCGGGCGCCCCGGGCGCGGGCGAGTTGGATCAGCAGGGTGCCCATGCCGCCCGAGGCGCCGAGGATCAGGACACGGTCGCCGGGGGCCACGGCGGTGCGCTCCAGGAGTCCGGCCGCCGTCACCCCGTCGTGGACCAGGGCCGCGGCCGTGCGGAGGTCCAGCTCGCCCGGGACCGGGGTCAGTGCGGTGACCGGGGCCGTGACGCGCTCGGCGTAGCTGCCGTTCACGAAGGACGTCACCCTGCGGCCCACCCACCCGGCATCCACGCCCGCGCCGACTTCGCTGACCGTTCCGGAGACGCCGCCACCGGGGACGTAGGGCGGCTCGACGGGGAAGTAGGCGCGGAACCGGCCCGCGCGGACCTGGGTCTCCACGAAGATCGTGTCGGCGTGGGCGACCTCGATCAGGACCTCGCCGGGGCCCGCGACCGGGTCCGGGAGATCCACCGTGCCCAGGACCTCCGGTCCGCCGAACGCCTTCACCTGTGCCGCTCGCATGACATACCTCCACCACGGTGTACCGCCGACTGGATGCGTGCGCATGGAGTCTTCGACCTCAACCCCGGTTGAGGTCAAGCGGCGACCGGCCGCCGTAGGCTCGCCCCATGAGTGAGACCGGGCTGCGTGAGCGCAAGAGGCAGCGGATGTACCAGGCCGTGTCGGACATCGCCGTCCGGCTCTTCATCGAGCGTGGTTTCGACGCGGTGTCCGTCGCCGAGGTGGCCGCCGCGGCCGAGATCTCCAAGCCGACCCTCTTCCGGTACTTCCCGGCCAAGGAGGATCTGGTCCTGCACCGTCTCGCCGATCACGAGCAGGAGGCGGCGCGGGTCGTCACCGCGGCGCACGCCGAGGGGGTCGCGCCGCTCCCCGCTCTGCGCCGGCACTTCCTCGACGGACTGGCCGCCGACGACCCCGTCACCGGCCTCAACGACCACCCGAACGTCCACGCCTTCTACGACCTCGTCTACGGCACCCCCTCCCTGGTCGCCCGCCTGTACGGCTACCTGGAGCGCTCGGAGGCCACCCTCGCCGAGGCCCTCACGGACGCCCTCGGGGACGACCTGCCCAGTGCCCTCGACGCCCGGCTGGCGGCCGGCCAGATCGTCGCCGTCCGGCGGATCCTCGCCGAGGAGAACTGGCGGCGGATCTCGGCGGGGGAGCGGGTGGAGGACGTCCGGGGGGACGCGGTGGCGGCGGCGGAGCGGGCGTTCGCGGCGCTGGGGGCGGGGTTGCCGCGGCTGATCTGACCCCGCCCCCTGTCAATACTCGGTAAAAGATGTAACTCGGTTACGTTATTCGCTACCCTCGCCGTATGACGGCACCCGAACTCACCCCGAAGGACTCCGCGGACCCGCAGGATCTCGCCACCGCCCTCCACCAGGAACGCGCCCACCACGACACCTGCCGCGCCGCCCTCACCGCGATGATCGAGGGCGCCGACCTCCAGGTGGTCACCGGCGAGGACGTCTCCGCCTCCGGCGCCGACGCCGAAGTCCTCGGTTACCGGCTGCGCAGCCACGCCAAGGCCCTGCACGAGCTGCCCGAGGGGCCGCTGTTCTTCGGCCGGCTGGACTTCGCGCACGGCACGGGCGGCGAGCACGAAGGGCTCGCCCACCACATCGGCCGGCTCCGCATCAGCGAGCACCCGGCCGCCCCGCCCCTCGTCGTCGACTGGCGCGCCCCCGTCTCCCGCGCCTTCTACCAGGCGAGCGCCCGCGACCCCCAGGGCGTGGCCGTCCGGCGGCGGTTCGGCTGGGCGCCGGGCAGCCGGGGCGACTCCGCCGACCTCACGGGCCTGGAGGACGAGCGCCTCGGCGGCGGTGAGCGGTCCGGCGGGAGCGAGCAGCCCGGCCGGAGCGAGCAGTCCGGCCGGAGCGAGCAGTCCGGCCGGAGCGAGCAGCCCGGCCGGGGCGGGTCCGGGGAACCGGGTGGCATCGTCGCCCGCGAGATCGAACGCCCCCGAGTCGGCCCCATGCGGGACATCGCCGCGACCATCCAGCCCGAGCAGGACGACCTCGTACGAGGTGAACTCGCCGAGTCGGTGTGCGTGCAGGGCGCTCCCGGCACCGGCAAGACCGCCGTGGGCCTGCACCGGGCCGCCTACCTCCTCTACACCCACCCGCGCCGCATCCAGCGCGGCGGCCTGCTGATCCTCGGCCCCAACCGCGCCTTTCTCACCTACATCGCGGAGGTCCTGCCCTCCCTCGGCGAGACCGGCGTACGGCAGTCGACCCTCCACGACGAGATCGCCCGCCACCCGGTGACCGGAACGGACCCCGACCGGACCGCCGCCGTCAAACACGACGACCGGATGGCGGAGGCGCTGCGCCGCGCGGTGTACGGGCGGGTGACGGCCGACCGCGCCGAGGACCTCTCCCTCCCGGACGGCTCCTACCGCTGGCGGATCTCGGGCGGCGAACTGACGGCGATCGTGGCCGGGGTGCTCGCCGAGGAGCCGCCGTACGAGACCGGGCGCGAGCGGGTGCGCAGCCGGATCGTCCGCCGGATCCAGGAGCGGGCCGAACGCCGGAGCGGGCCGCGCCCGGGCTCCTGGACCCGCCGGATCGAACGGGCGCGGGCGGTGAGCGCGTGCGTGGACGCCGTCTGGCCGAAGGCGCGTCCGGAGGAGGTGCTGGCTCAACTCCTCATGGACCCACAGGAGTTGGCGCGGTCCGCGGACGGCCTGCTCGACCTCGACGAGCGAGAGGCCCTGCTCTGGCCGCGCCCGCCCCGCTCGCCCGGGTCGGCGCGCTGGTCGGCCGCCGACCTCGTCCTCCTCGACGAGATCGCCGGCCTCCTCGACCATCCCCGGGGATACGGTCATGTCGTCGTCGACGAGGCCCAGGACCTCTCCCCGATGGAGTGCCGGGCCGTCGCCCGCCGGGTCCCTTTCGGCTCGCTCACCGTCCTCGGCGACCTGGCCCAGGGCACCACCCCCTGGGCGGCGACCTCCTGGCAGGTGCAGCTCACCCACCTGGGCAAGCCGGATGCGACGATCGTCCCCCTGACCATGGGCTTCCGGGTCCCGGCAGCCGTCCTCACCCTCGCGAGCCGCCTCCTCGACCGCCTCGACGCCGACGTGCCCCGCGCACACTCCCTGCGCCGGGACGGCGAGCTGCGCGTCCGGCGGGCGGACGGCGGGCGCGGCCTGCACGCCGCGGTCGTCGCCGCCGTACGCGACGCACTCGCCGACGAGGGCTCGGTCGGTGTCATCGCCGCGGACGCGCAGGTCGACGGCGTCCGCGAAGCCCTCACCGAGGCCGGCATCCCGAGTTCCGGCCCGGACGATCCGGCCGCCCGGGTGACGACAGTCCCCGCGACCCTCGTCAAGGGCCTGGAGTACGACCACGTCGTCGCCGTCGAACCGGCGGCCATCGCGGAGTCGGAGCAACGCGGCCTGAACCGCCTCTACGTGGTGCTCACGCGCGCGGTGTCCCGCCTGGAGGTGGTGCACGGACGGGAGTTGCCGTGGGAAACGGCTGCTTGAGCGGGTCGTCCACGGGCGACTCGGGTCATCCTGGACGTTGATGCTGCTCTTCCTCGACGTCGACGGAACGCTGATCCCGTTCGGGGGCACTGGCCCCTACCCGGAGTACGGAGAACCGTCGCCCGCGCACCCGCTCCTGTCCCGCCTCGACCCCGCCCTCGGCCCCCGACTGCTCGCGCTGGGCTGCGAGGTGGTGTGGGCGACGACCTGGCTGGACGACGCGAACACCGTCCTCGCGCCGTGGCTCGGCCTGCCCGCGCTCCCGGTGGTGCGGTGGCCGCAGGACGAGGAAGGGGAAGAGGGGCTGTCGGGGCGCGGTGTGCACTGGAAGACACAGCCCCTTGTCGCCCTGGCCGCGGGGCGCCCGTTCGTCTGGCTCGACGACGAGATCACCGACGCCGACCGCGCCTGGGTGGCCGCCCACCACCCCGGCACCGCCCTCCTGCACCGCGTCCACCCCGCCCACGGCCTCACCGACGCGGACTTCGCGGTGGTGGAGGAGTGGATCGCAGGGAGGTGACTTCCTCCCCCTCGTGAACGAGGGGGATTCCTACGGCTCGCGCCGTGGGGTCTTCTGCTTCGTCGCCGACTGCCCGCCCGGAGAACTCCGTTGAGGTCTTGCACCGGCTCCGCGGACTGTCACCGCCGGCCCGGCGGCCAGAAGGTTCTTCGCCGCGTTCACGTCCCGGCCATGGGTCGTGCCGCAGCCGGGCGGACCCTAGCCCTTCGAGTCCGGCTTCCATTCCTGGACGAGGAGTCCGAGCAGCACCTCGTCGAGGAACTCGCCCATCACCCAGGCCGAGGAGCGCAGCACGCCCTCGCGGACGAAGCCGTTGCGCTCGGCGGAGCGCAGCATCGCGGCGTTGTCCGACAGCGTCTCGATCTGCAGCCGCTGCAAGCCGCGCACGACGAAACCGTAGTGGCACAGCACCGCGACCACGTCGGTGCCGTAGCCCTTGCCGCGGGAGGACGGCAGCAGTCCAAGGCCGATGTGCGCGGACCGGTGGTGGTTGTCGATGCCCCACAGCGTCGCGGTGCCGACCAGCGTGCCGCCCTCCAGCTCCACCACGGAGAACGGGACGTGCCCCTGCTCCTTGTCGTCCACCACGAGCCGCGGGTCCTTCGAGCCGGGCGTGATCGGCCGCCACGGCCCGCCTTCGGCCCGCGAGGAGTTGACCACGTCGTCGTAGAGCTCGGCCCGCAGGATCGGGATGTCGTCCTCGTGCCGGGCCCTGAGCCCGACCTTGCTGCCCCTCAACATGCAGACTTCTTATCCGACCGGGTTCGCCGACGGCAAACCGATAAGGCAACCGCATGGGCACCTCCCGAGCCCCCAGGGCCCGGAGGCACTCGCCGGGCCCCAGAAGATCCGCCGGAGCGGCCCCAAGGGGTCCTTGCACTATGAGTGCCCGATGAGGTCGCGTGGTCGCGTGCCGTGCATCGCAGGGCGCCGGAGAGCCCTTGGCGGGGGAGGAGCTACCAGGGCTTTTCGGCAACTCGGCGAGGTGCGGTGCCAGGCCGCGCGACCTGGGCGGGCATGGTGCAAGGAGCCCTAGGCCAAGGCGCGGGCGAGGTAGGGGTTCGCTGTGGCCGGTACCGGGAGGCCGAGGGAGGCGGTGGCGGCAGCGAGGGTGTTGGCGTAGGAGTCGACGGCCCGGCGGACGTTGGGGGCGTCCAGGCTCGCCCCGGTCGCCAGGCGGTCGAGGTCGATGTACGCGGAGCGGATGGTCTCGAGCCGGCGGTAGACGTTCCAGTCCTGCTGCCAGTCCCTCGTGTACTTCCTCGACAGCTTCTTCTCCCACCGTCGGAACATGCGGTTCCGGATCTCCGGGCGGGTCGGCGTCAGGTGCATGTGCCGGACCAGGTCGTAGAGCGGGTCGCCGACCAGGGCCATCTCCCAGTCGATGATGGTCAGGGCCAGGGCGTCGTTGCGGCGCACCAGGTTCCACGGGTTGAGGTCGCCGTGCAGCAGGGCCGGCGACCGGCGGCTCACCCGGTACCGGGACAGGATCTCCCGCAGCCGCCGCTCGTCGGGCAGCCCCAGCGTGCGGGCCAGTTGCAGCGACTCCTTCGGCAGGACCCGGACGACACCGACCAGCTGTTCCTTCAGCCACTCGCAGAAGTCGACGTCCCCGGCCTGCGGATCGATCAACCCATGATTCACCCGCGTCAGTTCGCACAACTGGTCGACGAGTGCGTCCGCCTCGTGCGGCAGCAGCCCGTTCACCGGGTGGACGGGCGGCTGGTCGATGCGGGTGCCGACATACGTGTGGATGCTGAAGGCGTCCTCCAGGAAGCTCACGCCCAGCGCCAGGACCTCGGGCGCCGCCACCCGCACACGGGACACCTGGATCGCCCGCAGAACGGCGTGCTCGCTCAGATAACTCGGCTCGAGCCGTGAGACGTTGGGCAGTTTGCGCCGCACCACCACGGGGGTGGGAATGCCCAGCACCCGGACCACCGAGTTGAGATGCGCGGTGCCCTTGAACACCCGGTGCGCCGGGGCGGCGCCCTCCGCCAACAGGGCGTCCCGCACGGCGGACGCCGGAAAGTGGGGATTCTCGGGAAGACGCGGGTCCGGCTTGCAGGCGAAGGCCTCCGCGAACCAGTGCCAGCCGCTGCTGCCTCTGTCGCTGCGCGACGCCAGCCACCGGAACAGCGCCCGCTCGATCTCGTCCTTCGCCGGAACGTTCCGCAGCCGCAACGGCTCCTCCGCCGCGACCAGCGCCCTGCGCACCTCCACCGTCGCCTCGTCCAGACTCTTGCCGGTGAACGACTCCTGCAGGGACCGGGCGGCCCGCATGACGTCGGGGTAGACGGACTGCGCCCGCTCGAAGTCGACGTAGTGGCGGAGGTCCTTGGCCAGGCCCTTGACCGCGCTGGGCCGGAACTCCCGCATGGCCCCCTCCCAGGTCTGGATCACCTCGTCCCACTGGTGGGCCGGGTACTGCATGCGCACCAGGTGGGTGGCGAGGTCGTGCAGAGGGTCGCCGTAGCTCGCCAGCTCCCAGTCGACGCAGACGAGCGGCGGGACCCCGTCGTACGACACGATCAGGTTGTCCCTGTGCAGGTCCGCGTGGAGCAGGCTGTAGGGCCGCCGGGTCATCGCGGGCACCCGCTCGGCCAGCCGGAGCAGCGCGTCGTCGGAGATGCCCAGCGCCTTGAACAGACCCCCGAACTCACGCCAGTTGGGCTTGCGGATCTGCTCGTCGGCGAGATGGGCCAGGGTCTTCAGGAAGGCCTGGCTGTCGCTGTGGTTGGCGGGCCAGGAACTCGGCAGGTCCGGCAGCGCCGCCCGGCGCACCTGGGTCATCTGCGCCAGCAGCCCGGCCAGCGCCTTCATCAGCAGGGTGTCGACGGGTTTACCGTTTCCGCAGATGGTGGAGAGCGGCACGCCTTCCACATGGCTGTGGATGGCGTAGTCCGGCGTCTTGAACAGGCACTCGGGCGCGTGCGGCAGGGCACCGTGGAACGCGTCGAGGATCGCCGCCTCGTCCTGCCAGGTCCTGATCACCACGGGCAGCGCGTCGGAGCGGCGGATGCGCACGATCACCGAGGTGCCGGCCTCCCGGCCCACCAGCCGGGCCACGTCCTCCGTCAGCGGCAGCACATAGTTGCGATTGTGATGGCCGCTGGATTCCTGCATCGATTCGGCGGCCCTGACGAAGGCGCGGAGCACTCTGTGCACGTCCTCGGCGGCTCGTTCCCCGAGATGACGAGGGGGAACAAGGTGGTCGACCACTGGCCGCTCCGGATACTCGCGCTGGGCTGGTTAGGGCAAACGGTAAAGGCGCCGCACGACCGGAGCGATGATCAAGTGAGCCAATGGGTGGTGTGCCACTCATCCACGTCAGGCCGTTCGAGACTGGCTGGTTCGCCGTCTCATACGTATGGACGGGAGCGATTGCTCGCGCGATTGAGGAATGCTAGCGCAGCCGCACCGGCTATTCGGCGAGAAGGTTCCACACGGAGTCGAACCACGCCTGCCAGGTGTCGACGAAGACGGTTCCCGACGAGTTCGGGTCCGCGTCCTTCACGTGATGGGTGAGCGTGGCACCGAGGCCGAGCACGTCGAGGGCGGTGATCTCCTCGCCGGACTCCAGCTCGATCTGCCGCTGGATCACCTCGTACGGCCCGAGCAGCGCCTCCGCGCTGTTGAAAAGGTAGAGCTTGAAGGCGGGCGTCAGCGGCGCGTGCCGGATCTGGACGTCGACGGACGCCACGTGTTTCTCGGTCTTCAGGGCCTTCAGCACCCCGCGCAGCGATTCCGTGTGCCGGTTGGTGATGTCGTGCAGGCGATCCCGCAGACGCGGATCGTCCTTGTCGTCCCGGACCCTCGGATAGGGCACGTGCAGATCCTCGGAGGGCAGGATCATCCGCAGGCCGATGCGCTGCGGCGCGATGGAGCCCCCGAGGATCCGCTCGGCCTGCAGCCGGATGTGCGCGTCCAGGGACTCGGACGTCAGCGTGTACGCGTCCAGGGTGACCTCGGGCTGCTCGAAGGCCTCACTGAGCAGCGGCCCCAGCGTCGTCCCGTGCCGCTGCCGGGTCGCCCTGGGCGTGGACGACTGGATCCGCTGCGTCTTGACCACCCGGGACCCGCTGCCCTGCCGGGACTCGATCCAGCCCTCGTTGACCAGCTCCCGCAGCACACGCTGAACCGTGTCCCGGGAGACCCCGAACTCCTCGGCCAGATCGCGCTGGGACGGCAGGAAGGCGTGCAGCGGATACGTGCCGTCCGTCATCCGGGCACGCAGTTCGTCGGCGACCCTGTGGAACTCCCGGCCGCCGCCGTCACCACTCTGCTGAGCGTCCACACAGCGACCGTACCGCCATCCGTCCAATGGCAAACCAATGCCGGTCAAGTCCCGGACAACACGGTCCGATTAAGGATCAATCAGTCCGGGGAAACCCAGTTCAAGTCAACCAGTCCAATTGGACCGGGACTTGCAAGCTTCACTGAGAATGGCAGGGAGGTGGAAGGTCGTGCTCCTGTTATCGGCACTCTGGGAACTCCTCGCGTTCTTCGCGGGGTTGACGGTGCAGGCCAAGCTGGGGGCGGTGGGCATGATGCTGCTGTTCACCGTGGCCGTGGGCGTACGGGCCCGGCACGACGTGCTCGCCGTCGGGGCAGCCGTCGTACTGGTGGCCCTGCTGCTCAAAGCTGTCTGACCGAATTCAGCACCAGCTCCAGCGAGTTCACGACCCGCGTCGCGCCCGCGCCCCTGAGCACCTTCTCCTTGCGCTCGTTACGCGCGTAGCCCAGGAACGGAACACCCGCTTCCCGGGCGGCCAGGAAGTCCGAGGGGGTGTCGCCGATCATCAGGGCGGTGCCGGGCGCCGAGCCCATGGCGCGCAGGGCGCGGTTCAGGCAGTGCGGGTGGGGCTTGAGATGGCGCAGCTGCTGCGTGCGGCCGTAGACGTGGGGGGCGAAGCAGGAGGTGAGGCCGCGGGAGTCGAGGTAGGTGTCGACCACGCGGGGCGAGTTGTTCGTGGTGATCGCCAGGCGCCGGCCATGGGCTGTCAGCGTGCGTATCAGGGGGTCGGCGTAGGCCGTGGGCATCGCCGTGGAGGTGGCCCTCAGTTCCTCCTGGGTGAGACGTTCCTCCAGCTCCGTGACCAGGTCGCTGCCCTGGTGCCGGCGGTCCACGGCGCGCAGCACGACGTGCGGGTCCAGCGACTCCCGCTCGGACTCCGTCAGCAGGCCGTGCAGGCCCCGCCCTTCGAGCCACTTCACCAGTCCCTCCGCCACCCCTTCCGCCGAGTGACCGGCGAAGAGGCGGCAGATCGGCCCGTCGAAGTCCCACAGGACGACCCGCGCCCGCCTGATCACTTCCCGCAGATCCGCCGCCTCGGCCTCGGTGGCGGGGGGCACCTGTTGAGTCTGCTGCGTATCAGAAGTCACTAGGAGAGTGTCAGGTCCGTCGTGATGGTTTCCCAGAGGGCGTCGAACCACTTCTGGGATTCCTCCACGAACGCGGCGTCGCGCTGACCGGCCGCCTTCTCGAAGGAGAAGAGGAGGGACTCGGTGCCCAGCACGTCGTACATGTCGAGGGTTCCGGTCTCGGTGGCCTCCTCCCGGCGCGCGATCGTGTAGTACGCGATCAGCGCCTCCTGGCCGTTGAGGAGGTACAGCTTCATCGGCGGGGTGAACGGCAGCGCGCGGAAGGTGATGCTGACCTCGATGCCGTGCGAGCGCAGGGTCTGGAGGTTGTGGCGCAGCACCTGTCCCTGGGCGTTGCGCATCGACAGCCAGCGCTGGTGCACGGGGTCGTCCTCGCCGCGGCCGTCGACCGGGACCGGGAAGGCGAGGGTGATGTTCCGGGACGGCAGCAGGATGCGGACGTCGATCCTCCGGGGGCGGGCCTCGCCTCCATGGACCAGGCGCAGGGGCTCGCTCAGGGCCAGGAGCAGGCTCTCGGCGGTGAGACAGGCCGCGTCGACGCGGACGTGCGGTGCGGAGAAGGCCGCGGTCAGCCGGGGGGCCAGGCTGACCATCGTGGGCTGGGGCTCGTCACGGCCCGGGGCCGGCGGCTGCGCGATCCGGGGCGGGCTGCCCTTGCTCACGTTGGTGAGGAGACCGTCGTCCTGCAGTACCCGCAGGGCCTGGCGTACGGCGCCGCGCTCCACCCCGAACTCGTCGGCGAGCTCGGCCTGGGTGGGCAGGCGGTCACCGGCCTTGAGATCCCCTTCGCGGATGCGTTCGCGCAGGACATCGGCGATCTGCTGGGGCGAAAGCCTTCTGCTGCCGTTCACTGCCACGTTCTCCTGGGTCACGACCAAACGCTACAACTTCCATCCATCTGACGGGAGTTGTTTGAAAGTTGTTTAACAGTTGCCACCAAGTGGGGACAACATAGTTGCAGTTGGTTGCCAACTTGAGCAAGTTGGCGGAAGGTTTGCCTCCCCATCCCACCCTCCGAAGGGGGGAACCACCATGCCTGTGCTCGTCCTCCTCTGCGCCGCCTTCGTCGTCGGCGTCGAGCAGACCATCCAGTGGAAGTACGGCACCGTCGGCGCCGTCGGTCTGCTCCTGCTCAGCGTCGGCATCAAGGCCAAGAGCCCCCTGATCAGCTCCGTCGGCGCCGTGATCCTCGCCCTCCTCGCCACCGGGCCCGCCGTCAGCTCGTGAGCACCAGCTCCGAACTGATCGTCTCCCACAGCGCGTTGAACCACAGGCGCGACTGCTGCACGAACGTCGTGTCACGCGGCCCGGCGCCCAGTTCAAAGGCGAACAGCACCGACCGCGTGCCCTCGGCGTCGTACATCTCCAGGTGCTCCTGGTCGATCGTCTGCTCGCCCCGCTTGACCGTGTAGTAGGCGAACAGCGCTTCCGTCCCGTTGAGGAGATACAGCTTGACGGGCGGGGTGAAGGGCAGCGCGCGGAAGGTGACGTGCACATTGATGCCGTGCGTGGAGCGCAGGGTGAGCAGGTTGTGCCGCAGCACCTGGCCCTGGGCGTTGCGATGGGCCAGCCAGCGGCGTTGCAGCCGCCCGGTGGCCGAGGTGTCCACCGGCGCCGGGAAGGCGAGGTCGATGTCCCGGGACGGCAGCAGGACACGGACGTCGATCTTGGCCGGTTTCAGTTGCCCCGCGTGGATCTGACGCAGGGGTTCGCCGAGCGCGGCGGTCAGCGAGACCGCCGTCAGGCACAGGGCGTCGACCTCGACATGCTCGGCCGCGAAGGCCTCGGTGATGCGGGGCGGAAGCCCGACCATCGCGGGCTGCGGCGCCGCCCCGGGCCCCGCCGGGGGGATCACCGGGGGGCCGGCCGCGCCCGGCCGCGCGGCGACCGTCGCCGGGCTTCCCTTCGAGACGTTGGTGAGGAGCTGTTCCGACTGCAGAATGCGAAGCGCCTGGCGTACGGCACCCCGCTCGACGCCGAACTCGTCCGCCAGCTTGGCCTGCGTGGGCATGCGCTGGCCCGGCCGCAGCACCCCGGTTCTGATCCGGGTGCGCAGCTCGTCGGCCACCTCGCGGTGTGACCGCTGCGGCCGCTCCGCCCCCCTCCGCGCAGTGACGGAGGCATTTTCCGGCTCCACGTCCGCACAGTACAACTTCCCGCCATCTTTGGGCAGTTCAAAGAGAGATGGTTATAGGACGCTTCCAAACGGACATAAGTACAGTGAAGTTGGCAGCCAACTTCAACAACATGGTCAAACTTCCAGACGGTTGGCCGGTCGGGCTCCCTTCCGGAGGGGAGCCGGGAGCCCGAGCAGTCGGCACCGACGTACAGCCACAACTGAACATCATCCGCACAGCCACAACTGAACAGACGGATCCGAATCGACGGATCCGAACCGCACAGCCACAACTGAACAGCTACGGATTCACGGATACACAGACCCTCCCGCTCGGCCGAAAGGAGCCGTCAGAACATGTCCGGGCACCAAGGACGCCCGGACGTACGCAGCAGGGCGTCGGCCTCTCGGGCGGCGCCCGCTCGTTCTTCCCGGAGCCGGCCCAGCGCCGCCAGCCGCTCCGCCGACTCGTCGCCCAGCCACAGCGTCGCCAGCTCGGCGACGTCCAGGGTGAGGTCGGCACCGCGGGTGGTCGGCGTACAGGAGGCGCCGTCGGGGGTCGCGTCCAGCAGGAAGCGGCCTCCGGCCGGCCCGGCCCGGTCCACCACCTCCAGGACCAACGTGCCCGCCGCGCCGTACGTACGCGCCTGAAGAGCCCGTACGACGTCCAGGACGCGCACCCACAGCCAGTCCGCCTGCGTGGTGATGCGCGCCGCGCGCGGGTCCGGCAGATAGAGGGGAACCAGGTCGTCGGGGGCACGCCAGCCGGTCTTCACCCGCGTGATCCAGTCGATGGAGCACAGGTAGTGCCACAGGGCGCGCTCCGCGGCCGGGGTCACCGCGATCAGCCAGTTCACGGACGCCGTGTTCAGCGGCTGCTTGGCGTCGCTCCACTTGTCGTCCGCCTCGTACGAGACCAGGCCCTCCACCGCGCCGTCCGCCGAGCGGTACACCGCGTAGAACGGCTCGGTCCAGGAGCTGTCGTACAGCCGCAGCAGCCCGGTGTTCGCCGCCCACCAGTGCTCGTCCCGGCTGACCGCGCCGGGCTGGGCGAGGCGCAGCCGCTCGTGCAGCTCGGGGCCGATCTTGCGGACCTCCTCACCGTCGGCGAGGTCGATACGGCCGCCGTCCGCCGGGACCGGCCGGCGCGGGTCGAGGCCGGCCCGCGGCACGTCGATCGTCCACTCGGTCATCGTGGTGGCCGGGCCGAAGCCGTACCGCCCGTAGATCCGGTACTCGGCGGCGATCAGGGTGGCGACGACGTCCCCGCGTTCCTTCGCGGCCGTCAGGTCCTCGCTCATCAGACGGGTGAGGAGGCCGCGGCGGCGGTGGGTGGCGACGACGGAGACGTTGGAGATGGCGTCGGCGGGGACAGGGGTGCCGCCCACCGCCGTGAGCTCCTGGGGGAAAGAGCGGAACGTCGCCACGCACCTGCCCGCGTCGAAGGCGCCCGAGGTGCGGGAGTCCGCGGTGGCGGTGCGGCGGTCGGCGACCGCCTGGTCGGTGACGGTGGGCGGGCGCAGGAAGCCCGTGTTGAGGGCGCGTATCCAGTCGGGGAGCTCGGCGTCGGTGATCGGGCGTACGTCGGTCATGGGGCCACGGTAAGCAGGTGGGGAGTGAGTGTGCGGGGATTTTTCCGCCCCCGCCGCCGTGACCGCCCTGCCCGTTCCCGCCCCGGCGTCACACCAGCAGGTCCTCCACCTGTGCCTCACCCTCCCGGTACCGCCTGCTGATCTCCACGCCCGACTCGTCGGCCGTTCGCTGGAGGTGCTGGCGTCGGCTGGAGACCTGCTGTTCGTAGCGGATCAGGCGGGCCATCGCCTCGTGGAGCTCGAGGTCGGTGCGGGCGTCGAGGTCGGAGAGTTCGACGTCGGCGAGCATGTCGGCGGCCAGCCGGCGGTACTCCTCGCTCTGCGGGGTGCCCAGCGTGACGTGGCGGGCCGAGGAGCGGTGGCGGGCCGGGGCGTCGGTGAGGATCTCCGGCAGCCGGTCGACCACCGAGGCCGCGCCCGCCGGGGACCGCCTGGCCAGCTCCGCGCGCAGGATGTCGATACGGCCCTGGAGCAGCCGTCGTACGTAGCTCAGGTCGGCCTCGTCGCGCTGGGCGTCCCGGCGCAGGGTGCGCAGTTCGGGCAGGCTCAGCCGGGCCAGGTCGTGCTCCGGTGGTTCCGCGGGCAGCACGGGGCTGTCGCTGCGCTGTGTCGGCGGCCGGTGTGTAGCGGGCCGCCCGGTACTCGGTGTGCTCATGTCCCTCTACCGTCCCCTCGACCGGCCTGTGGTGGAAGCATCGTGCCACCCCAAGTAGCCGCTATGTGACCGAGTCCCCCCGAACGGCCCAGACAGGGTTTTAAGGAATAAAAATGGGCCCCCGCGAGTACGCGTCCGGCACCCGGCATCATGGTCCGCATGCGAGCGGTGGTGCAGAGAGTGGACGGCGCGAGCGTCGTCGTGGACGGCGAGACGGTCGGGGAGATCAGCGGCGAGGGCCTGTGCGTCCTGGTCGGGGTCACCCACGAGGACACCAAGGAGAAGGCGGCCCAGCTCGCCCGCAAGCTCTGGTCCGTCCGCATGCTGCACGACGAGAGGTCGTGCAGCGACATCGACGCCCCGCTGCTGGTCATCAGCCAGTTCACGCTCTACGGGGACGCCCGCAAGGGCCGCCGCCCCACCTGGAACGCGGCCGCCCCCGGCGATGTCGCCGAGCCCCTCGTCGACGAGGTCGTCGCCCAGCTGCGCGCCCTGGGCGCGACGGTGGCGACGGGCCGGTTCGGCGCGCAGATGCGCGTGTCACTGACGAACGACGGCCCGTTCACCGTCCTGATCGAGATGTAGCGCACCAGGTACGCGGGGAGAACTAGGGTTCGACGACGACTTCCTGGGCCGCCGCGGTCGTGCCCGCCACCAGGGGCGCGTCCACCGGCACGTTGCGCTTCACCAGGGCCAGGGCCACCGGGCCTAGCTCGTAGTGGCGCGCGGACGTGGTGATGAAGCCGATCTTGCGGCCGTCGGGGTCCTCGCCGGCGACGCGGAGTTCGGTGCCGGCGGCCGGGAGGTGGACCTCGCTGCCGTCGAGGTGCAGGAAGACGAGCCGGCGGGGCGGCTTGCCCAGGTTCTGCACCCGGGCGACGGTCTCCTGCCCCCGGTAGCAGCCCTTCTGCAGATGGACCGCCGTGCCGATCCAGCCCAGCTCGTGCGGGATGGTGCGGTGGTCGGTCTCGAAGCCGAGGCGCGGGCGGTGGTGCTCGACGCGCAGGGCCTCGTGGGCGAGGATCCCGACCGGCGGACCGGCCTGCGCGGCGTACGACTCCAGGTCGACGCGGGGCAGGAAGAGGTCGCGGCCGTACGCGGTCTCGCGGACGACGACACCGGGCGGGACGGGAGCGATCGACCCCGCCGGGAGGTGGACGACCGCGGTGTCCGCCGTCCGGTCGGCGACCTCGACCCGGTAGAAGAACTTCATCGACTCCAGGTAGGCGATCAGCGCCTCCTGGGTGCCGGGTTCGACATGCGCCCACACCGTCTCCCCGTCGTCCACCAGGTAGAGCGCGTGCTCGATGTGGCCGTGCGCGGAGAGGATCAGCGCCTCGGTGGCCTGGCCGACGGGGAGGTCGGTGACGTGCTGGGTGAGCAGCAGGTGCAGCCAGCTCAGCCGGTCCTCGCCGGAGACGGCGACGACTCCGCGGTGCGAGAGGTCGACGAAACCGGTGCCGTCGGCGAGGGCACGCTGCTCGCGGAACAGGTCGCCGTAGTGACCGGCGACGCCTTCGTCCACACCCTCGGCGGGGACGGCGCCGGGCAGGGACAGCAGAGGGCTCTTCATGGGCCTAAGCCTACGACTCGGTAATTGAACCCTTGGCCGTCGAATCCTTGAGCGCGCAGTCCTTGCAGCGGCCGAAGATCGCGAAGTGCTTCATGTCCGTCTCGAAGCCGAACGTCCCGCGCAGCTTGGCCGTGAACTCGGCGGCCACCTGGACGTCCGCCTCGATGACGTTCTGGCAGTCCCGGCAGACCAGATGGAGGTGGTGGTGCCGGTCGGCGAGGTGGTACGTCGGCGCCCCGTGTCCCAGATGGGCATGGCTGACCAGCCCGAGCTCCTCGAGGAGCTCCAGGGTCCGGTACACGGTCGAGATATTGACGCCCGACGCCGTCTTCCTCACTTCCACGAGGATGTCGTCGGGGGTCGCGTGCTCCAGGGTGTCCACGGCTTCGAGCACGAGTTGCCGCTGCGGGGTCAGCCGGTAGCCACGCTGCCGCAGATCGCTCTTCCAGTCGGTGCTTCCAGTGTTCACCACACCGAAGAGTCTAGGACCACGTCAGCTGCACGGACCGGCGTCCCGGGATTGCGGCTCGGGTCGTCGACGGCAGATCCGACTCGCCGCGTCGTCGGCGTACGCGAGAGCCCACGGCCCTGCGCGGGAGGTGAGGGTCGCCTCAAGTGCCGACGCCTGCTCGGACGTCGGCGAGAGCTTGACCCTCACCACCGGCTTCACGTTCCAGAACGCTGGACGGCAGCCTGCAACGCGTCCTGCCGAACCGCGTCCTTCTCGAACAGGTGGCCTGGGCCGCCTGTCACTTGAAGAAGGCGATCCCGTCGTCCGGCATGTCGTCCGGGAGGGCCTTCGCCCAGCGTTCGACGTCCTCCGGGGTGACGACCTTCTTCAGGTGGGCCGACATGTAGGGGCGCAGCTCGACCTCGGGGGTCTGCTTCTCGCCGACCCACATGAGGTCGCTCTTGACGTAGCCGTACAGACGCTTGCCGCCGGTGTAGGGGCCGGAGGCGGCGGTGCGGGCCACCGCGTCCGTGACCAGGTCGATCTGCGGCTTCTTGTCGGCCAGATCGCCGTACCAGACCTCGACCACGCCGTCGTTGCGGACCATGGTCACCTCGACCTTGCGGTCGGCGTCGATGCGCCAGAAGCCGGACTCCGACTCCAGGGGCCGGACCTTGTTGCCGTCGTTGTCCAGAACCCAGGTGTAGGAGTGGTACTCCAGGAAGTCCCGGCCGTCGTGACCGAAGGTGACCTCCTGCCCGAAGTTGCACTTCTCCGAACCGGGGAAGTCGTGCACGCCCGCGCCCGCCCAGGTGCCCAGCAGGAAGGCGAGGGGGACGAGGTCCTTGTGGAGGTCGGACGGAATCTCGATCATGAGTGGCAGTTCCCGGAGGTTCCTGGAGTGGTCGGTCAGCGCTGGCCCTGGTACAGCTTCTTCACGGTCAGACCGGCGAAGGCGAGGACGCCGACGCAGACCAGGACCAGCAGGGCTTCGAAGAAGATCTCCACGGGTGCTCCTCGGATGAGCGTGCTTCGGGGTACGTACGACTCGGGATACGTACAACAGGGCCGGGCCCAGCTTACGCGGCCGGGAACCGGCCCTCCTTGTGAGGTACGCCCTCACGGTGGTCGGTCCAGCAGCCGGCTCCGGAGGACGACGGTCTGCTGGAAGGGAACGGCCGCCGCGGTGCCCTTGCGGGAGTGCAGGATCAGGGCGACGTCGCCCGCGCGGAGGCAGGCCTGCCGGAAGTGCTCCGCGCCGTACGGCTTCACCTCGTCGTAGGCGTAGCGCGTGACGTTCGCGGAGTCGGCGTCCGTCGGACACCCCTCGTCGGACTCCGTCTCGGCGGCACCGCGGGCGGCGTGCAGGGGGGTGGTGAACGAGGTGAGCTCGCCGTACACGTGCTCGGCCACCGCCCCGTGTCGAACTGCGGCAGGTGGACGCCGGTGCGGGTGCCGTCCGGGATGGTCCGGCCCCGGGCCGCGATGTGCCGCAGACCGTGATCGGTGAGCGGTTGTCCGACCTCGTCGCGGTACTCCTTCGCCTCGAACACCGTCAGGAAGCCCTTCGTGGCCGGCCGGCCGCCGGTGCCGCGCTGCGCCTTGCCGTCCGTCGCGCCCCCGGGTGCGGGCAGCAGCAGTGCGCGCAGGTCCGCGTAGTGGGCGCCGCCCCGGTGCGGGGGGATGATTACGATTCAGGCATGGCGAAGAAGCTCGTGATCAAGGTGACGGCGGGGACCGATGCCCCCGAGCGGTGCTCTCAGGCGTTCACGGTCGCGGCGGTGGCCGTGGCCAGCGGGGTCGAGGTCTCCCTGTGGCTGACCGGGGAGTCCGCGTGGTTCGCGCTGCCGGGCCGGGCCGCCGAGTTCGAGCTGCCGCACGCGGCCCCGCTGCCCGACCTGATCGACTCGATCCTCGCGGGCGGCCGGCTCACCCTGTGCACCCAGTGCGCGGCCCGCCGGGACATCACGGAGAAGGACGTCATCGAGGGCGTACGGATCGCCGGCGCACAGGTGTTCGTACAGGAGGCCCTGGGAGACGAGACGCAGGCGCTCGTCTACTGATCCTTGGACGCACGCACGGCTACTGGCGTCGCTTCTTGCCGTCCAGCTCGTCCCACCACTCGTCGGACTTGGGGTCGCCGGAGGGGTCGTCCCACCAGCGGTCCTCGGGGCCGCGCCGGTTGGCGACCATCGCGGCGAGCGGCGGGATGACCATGGCCACCACACACATCCCGACAGCCACGGGCATCGACCAGATACGCACGACTCCCCAGGCCAGGACGAACAACCCGATGCAGGTCCCCATCATGGCGAAGTAGATGTGCCGACGGCGGGCGTACATACGTCCAGAGTAGGCCTGGGCATGCCGGAAGGGCCGTACCCCAGGCGTCCAACCCGTGGGATACGGCCCTTCCGGTCTCAAGGTCCCGTCACAGACCCTTACGGCTGCTCAGACAGCGATCGCGACCTCCGCGAGGCCGCCCTGCTGGGCCACGACCGTGCGGTCGGCGGTGGCGCCGGGGACGAGCGCGCGGACGGTCCAGGTGCCCTCGGCCGCGTAGAAGCGGAACTGGCCCGTCGCGGAGGTCGGAACCTCCGCCGTGAACTCGCCGGTCGAGTCGAGGAGGCGCACGTAGCCGGTCACCGGCTCGCCGTCGCGGGTCACCTGACCCTGGATCGTGGTCTCACCGGGCTTGATCGTCGAGGCGTCCGGGCCGCCGGCCTTCGCTCCACACATGTGTTTCTCCAGAGATGTCTGACCGGAAGGCCGGTCGGGTTCGCGGTTCTTGTTCGCTTGGGCTTGTCGCTTGCCTGTCGCTTACTTGTTGGCGCCGAGCTCGATCGGGACGCCGACCAGGGAGCCGTACTCGGTCCAGGAGCCGTCGTAGTTCTTGACGTTCTCCACGCCCAGCAGCTCGTGCAGGACGAACCAGGTCAGGGCCGAGCGCTCACCGATGCGGCAGTAGGCGATCGTGTCCTTGGCGAGGTCGACCTGCTCGTCGGCGTAGAGCTCCTTGAGCTCGTCGTCCGACTTGAAGGTGCCGTCGTCGTTGGCGTTCTTCGACCACGGGATGTTGCGGGCGGACGGGACGTGACCCGGGCGCTGCGACTGCTCCTGCGGGAGGTGGGCCGGCGCGAGCAGCTTGCCGCTGAACTCGTCGGGCGAACGGACGTCGACCAGGTTCTGCGAACCGATGGCCGCCACGACGTCGTCGCGGAAGGCGCGGATGGACTTGTCCTGCGGCTTGGCCTGGTAGGAGGTCTCGGCGCGCTCCGGCACCTCCTCGACCAGCTCGCGGGCGTCCAGCTCCCACTTCTTGCGGCCACCGTCGAGAAGCTTGACGTTCTCGTGGCCGTACAGCTTGAAGTACCAGTAGGCGTAGGACGCGAACCAGTTGTTGTTGCCGCCGTAGAGGATCACCAGCGTGTCGTTGGCGATGCCCTTCGCCGACAGGAGCTTCTCGAAGCCCTCCTGGTCGACGAAGTCACGGCGGACCGGGTCCTGAAGGTCCTTGGTCCAGTCGATCCGGATGGCGTTCCGGATGTGGTTCTTCTCGTAGATCGACGTGTCCTCGTCGACCTCGACGATGGCGATGTCGGCGTTGTCGAGGTTGGCCTCGACCCAGTCGGCGTCGACCAGGACGTCGCTGCGGCTCATGCTCGTTCTCCTCCGGGGCAGTTGCGGCGGGGGTGTGCAAGAAAGAGGGGTGCGCGGCCGGGTCTCGCCGGCGGCCGGCGCACGGATGCCCTCGGGTGAGGGCGCCGGGAGGCGCGGAAGGCCGGCGGCGCTTCCGCTCAGAAGAGGCGACAGAGCATGGCGGCGACGCGGCACAGGTCTACTGCCCGCCGCTTCGTGAGATCCGCCTGTCGCTGCATCATGCCGTCGATCGTAGGGACGGACAGGCGGGCGTGTCACCAGCGTGCCGAATAATGAGACGCGATCGTCCGGATAGTGGGACAAGAGAAGCGCCCGGGCCGTCGTCGCACGGCTTCCGGGCGCTTGTATCCGTCATCACATCTACGGTGCGGACGGCGGCGTCTCGCCTGTCGGACACTCGCCGTCCACCGAAGGTCAGCCCTACCCGGCCAGCTTGACGTTCGAACCCTTCACCGAGATCTCCACACCGTTCTTCCCCGCCTCGACCTTGTCGAGCTGGATCCCGCCGGGCAGGTCGTCGATCTTCTGCTGGAAGTCGGTGATCGAGCGCACCTCGTTCTCGGCCGCCCGGACCCCGCCGAAGCTGGGCAGCGAGTCGGCGTGCACCCGGACGGTGTCGCCGGAGACGGTGACCGTGCTGAGGACGTACACGGGCTGCGGCAGCTTGGTGCCGAGGACGGTGGCCTCGACGGCGACCTTGATCTTGCCGTTGCCGCCGTCGGAGAGCCCGACGACGTTGGCGGTGACGCCCTGCATCACCTGCGTCGGCTCGGACTTCGCCGTCTTCAGCAGCTCGGCGTAGGTGATGGACGCGGTGCCGGTGGCGCTGGAGGCGGTGGCGGAGCTGTAGTCGCCGGAGAACTCGACGCCCCTCATGTCCGCCTGGAGGTCGTCGATACGGATCGTCTGGCCGCTGGTGCCGGTCGCCGCCTGGTAGTCCTTGATGCCGACCTCGACGTCGTCCAGCGAGCCGCCGACGACCTGGGTGAGGAACGGGAAGCCCTTGATGGAGACGTCCGGGGTGGCGGCGAGGCCCTCGTTGGCCTTCAGCTTGTCGGCCGCCTCGCCCTCCGCGAAGTTCACGGCGAGGCGGTCCGCGAGCACGAAGAGGCCGCCCAGGACCACGACGACGACCAGCAGTATTCGAAGCGCACGCATGCGGTAGTTCCCCCTGACATCACTGACGACGGTTCAAGGTAACCCTCCGCGGAAGGGCGGCCGCCGAATTGTCGATCACCTGTGACAGACCCTGACCGCTCCTGCTTCCCTATGCCAGCGCCCGCCCCAGCACGTACACCGCCGGTGCGGCGGCCGCCAGCGGCAGGGCCACGCCCGCCGTGAAGTGGACGAAGCGGGAAGGGTAGTCGTAGCTCGCGACCCGGTGACCGATGAGCGCGCACGCCCCCGCGCCCGCGCCGAGCAGCGCGCCCTTGGCGCCCAGCCCGGTCATCCCGCCGACCGCGATGCCCGCACCCGCCGCGGCGAGCAGGGCCACGACGACGGAGGCCGGGGTGGGCAGCGGCAGCGCCCGGGCCAGGACGGCCACCGCCACCGCGGCCGCGCCGACCGTCACCGCGTCCGGCTCGGCGCCGAGGTGCCCGGTGGCGAGGATGGCCAGCGCGGAGGAGGCGACGGTCGCCATCAGGCCGTACATGCGCTCGTCGGGGTCGGCGTGCGAGCGCAGTTGGAGGACGAGGCAGAGCAGCACCCAGACGCCGAGGGTGCCGAGGATCGCGGCGGGCGCGTGTTCGCGGCCGGCCGCGAGGAGCGCGACGTCCGAGACCAGCGCGCCCAGGAAGGCCAGCGCGATGCCCTGCCGGGCCGGCCACATGCCGTTCAGCCGGAACCAGCCCGCCGCCGTGACGGCCTGGAGGACGACGAGCGGGACGAGGAGCGCGTACGAGCCGATCGCCGCCCCACCGGAGAGGAGCAGTCCGAGGAGCGCGGTGAGCGCGGCGGGCTGCATACCCGGCTCGATGATCGGCGAACGGCCCTCCAGGCGGGCCCGCTGGGCGTCGGTGACGCGGGCGTTGCCGGCGAGGGTGGCGGGGCCGTAGGCCGCGGCGGCGGCTCCGGCCTCGGGTGCCGGCTCCGGTGCCGGTGCCGATGTTTGTATGGACGGCGTGTAGGCCGGCTGTTGCTGTGCCGGGGCCTGCTGCCAGCGGTACGCGGACGCGTAGTCGTTGGCGTCGCTGTTGCCGTTGCTGTTGGGGTTGCCGTTGCCGTACGCGGACTGGGGGTGCCCGTAGGCCGGGGCCTCGCCCGTCCGGGGCGGCAGGTGGGCGGCCTGGGCGGGGTCGGCCGCGTTGACCGGCGGCTGGACGCTCGTCTCCCAGGTCTGGCCCTGCCACTGCTGCGTGTACTGGAGGTGGGCCTGCGGGTCCGGGTCGCCGTACCCCTGCTGCTGCCCGGGCCACTCCTGCTGGTCGTAGCCCTGGTAACCCTGGTTGCCCTGGTTCCCCTGATGCGGCTGGTACGGCTGATACGGCTGCTCGTCGGTCATCGTCACCCTCCTGCGAACGGCGGGAGCACCTCGACCGTGCCGCCATCGGCCAGCCGTACCGTCTCATGTTCGCGGGTGCCCACGGGGTCACCGTCGACGAGGAACGAGCATCGCTGCAGGACCCGCACGAGTTCGCCAGGGTGTCGCGCACGCGCGGCGTCGAGGGCCTCGGCGAGGGTGTCCGCGTCGTACGGCTCCTCGGCGACCCCGGCCGCGGCCTTGGCGGCCGCCCAGTAGCGCACCGTGACCTTTGGCATCTCGTTCCTCAATCAGTCGGCTGTGTACACGGTCAGGCTAGCCCGCCCGTGTGACCGCCCAGTCCCCGATGCGGGCCAGCAGGCCGTCGTCGGCCGCGTGCTCGGCGTGACCCATGCCGGGCTCCAGCCAGAGTTCGCCGTGGTCACCGGCGGCCTCGGCGAGCATCCGGGGATGATCGAGGGGGAAGTAGCCGTCCTGGTCGCCGTGCACGATCAGCAACGGAGTGGGCGCGATCTTCGGGACCGCCTCGACCGGAGACAGCGGTACAGGATCCCATTCGCGGTGGTGAATACGGGTGCGGAAGCCGTAGCGGCCGACCAGGCGGCCCTCGGGGCGGGTGACCAGCCAGTGCAGTCGGCGCATGGGGGCCGTGCCGCGGTAGTACCAGCGGGCGGGCGCGCTCACGGAGACGACGGCGTCCACCGTCCCCGCGTGCAGCGCAGCGTGCCGCAGGACCACCGAGCCGCCCATCGAGAAGCCGACGGTCGCCACGCGCGCGTGCCCGAGCGAGCGCGCCCACCGCACGGCGGCGGCGAGGTCGAGCACCTCGCGGTCGCCGACGGTGGAGTGCCCGCCGGAGCGGCCGTGCCCCCGGAAGGAGAAGGTGACGACGGCCCCGTACCGGGCGAAGGCGGACGCCACGCGCCGCACGTGCGGGCGGTCCACGTCCCCCGTGAACCCGTGGGCGATCACGAACACGGGGTGACGGGCGGATGGCGCGGAGGCGTCGTATACAACCTCACCCGGTTCGTATACGGAATCGATGGAAATCCCGTCGCCGGTGGGCAGAAACGTCCGCAAAGGTGTGCGCCTGACCGTCTCGGAATTCGGACGAACGGTGGAACGTGCCCCATGACCTGCCGGACCGCTGCTCATGTGGGCTATTCTGCTGGACAGAGGACTCGGGCAGCGTAGCCCCCGGGTCCTTTTGTGCTTTCGGACCCGTTGTATACGAAGTGGCGACCGGGCGGGAAACGCCAGGTGACCGCGGGTGTACAGGCACCCGGGAACGCAGCGCAGACCGCAGTGCAGTGCCGCAGTGCCGCAAACGTCCTCGCAGGGACCGAGGAGGAACCAGACGTATGAGTTCTCTGCTGCTCCTGACCAATGCCCTCCAGCCGTCGACGGAGGTGCTTCCCGCTCTCGGCCTGCTCCTGCACAACGTGCGAGTGGCCCCGGCGGAAGGCCCCGCCCTCGTCGACACCCCGGGCGCCGACGTCATCCTCATCGACGGGCGCCGTGACCTGCCCCAGGTCCGCAGCCTCTGCCAGCTGCTGCGCTCCACCGGCCCCGGCTGTCCGCTCATCCTCGTCGTGACCGAGGGCGGCCTCGCGGCCGTCACCGCCGACTGGGGCATCGACGACGTCCTCCTCGACACCGCCGGCCCGGCGGAGGTCGAGGCACGGCTGCGGCTGGCCATGGGCCGCCAGCAGATCGTCAACGACGACTCCCCCATGGAGATCCGCAACGGCGACCTGTCGGTCGACGAGGCGACGTACAGCGCGAAACTGAAGGGCCGGGTCCTCGACCTCACCTTCAAGGAGTTCGAGCTGCTGAAGTACCTGGCCCAGCACCCGGGCCGGGTGTTCACACGTGCACAGCTGCTCCAGGAGGTCTGGGGCTACGACTACTTCGGCGGCACCCGTACGGTCGACGTCCACGTACGACGGCTGCGCGCGAAGCTCGGCCCGGAGCACGAGTCGCTGATCGGGACCGTGCGGAACGTGGGTTATCGATTCGTTACCCCTGAGAAGGGGGAACGCGCCACGGACGAGGCGAAGGCCAAGACCGACCGGCCGGAGCGGTCAAACACGGAGGATGCGGACAACGCGGCCGACCTGGAGACCGAAGAGGTCTCGGCGGAGGCGTAGTACCCGCCGGTAGGTCCCGGCACCCGCTCAGGAAGGGCGTTGCTCCCGCACAGGAAGCTTCAGTACGCCCTGCCCAGAGCGGGTCCATCCGCGTAGACTCCGCGCGTGGCCAAGGTGACTCGGGATGATGTGGCGCGACTGGCGGGAACTTCGACCGCCGTCGTCAGCTATGTCATCAACAACGGACCCCGGCCGGTCGCCCCGGCCACGCGCGAGCGTGTCCTCGCCGCCATCAAGGAACTGGGGTACCGGCCCGACCGGGTCGCCCAGGCGATGGCGTCCCGGCGCACCGACCTCATAGGCCTGATCATCCCGGACGCCCGTCAGCCGTTCTTCGGCGAGATGGCGCACGCGGTCGAGCAGGCCGCCTCCGAGCGCGGAAAGATGGTGCTGGTCGGCAACACCGACTACGTCGCCGAGCGCGAGGTCCACTATCTGCGGGCGTTCCTCGGCATGCGCGTCTCGGGCCTCATCCTCGTCAGCCACGCCCTGAACGACCTGGCGGCCGCCGAGATCGACGCGTGGGACGCCCGGGTGGTGCTGCTGCACGAACGCCCCGAGGCGATCGACGACGTCGCCGTCGTCACCGACGACCTGGGCGGCGCCCAGCTCGCCGTACGCCACCTCCTGGAGCACGGCCACGACTACGTGGCCTGTGTCGGCGGCACCGCGGAGACCCCCTCCGTCGGCGACCCCGTCTCCGACCACGTCGAGGGCTGGCGGCGCGCGATGGACGAAGCCGGGCTGAGCACGGAGGGCCGGCTCTTCGAGGCGCCGTACAACCGCTACGACGCCTACCAGGTCGCCCTGGAGATCCTCGCCGGACCCCGGCGCCCGCCCGCGATCTTCTGCTCCACCGACGACCAGGCGATCGGCGTGCTGCGCGCGGCGCGCGAGCTGCGCATCGACGTACCGGGCGAGCTGGCGCTCATCGGCTTCGACGACATCAAGGAGGCCGGCCTCGCTGACCCGCCCATGACAACGATCGCATCGGACCGCTCGGCGATGGCCCGCGCGGCGGTCGACCTCGTCCTGGACGACGGGCTGCGGGTCGTGGGCTCCCGGCGCGAGCGGCTGAAGGTGTTCCCGTCGCGACTGGTCGTGCGGCGCTCGTGCGGCTGCGGCTGCGGCTGACCGTATGAGGGTTGTCTGAGAGACCTCCGCAGACTCGCGGATCCGTCTTTATTTCGGACGAACGAGGTTCTGGCGGCGTTCTCAGGGAGCACTCAGGGAGCTCTCATGGTTGAGCGACAAGCTTCTTTCCATGACCGAGAGCATCCGCCGCAGCGGCGAGTACGAGAACTTCGAGAACCCGTACCAGGCCCCGTACGAGGGCGCCCAGCAGCAGGCCTCCTCCCCCGTGAGCTCTGCTCCGACGAGCTCCTCTCCGGTGAACCCGGAGTGGCCGCCCCCGCCGGCGTACCAGCCCGCCGCCGACCGGACCGCGCAGCAGCCGGTGGTCACGGCGCAGCAGCCGGTGGTCGAGCCGACCGCGGTGTGGCAGACGCAGACGGCGTCCGCGTCCGGGTCCGCCGGGGGCAACGGCCACGACGGCCACGGCGGCGGAACCGCTCACCGGACCCCGGTCACAGCCGAACCCGCCCCCCGCAGGAAGCGCACCCGCGGCCCGCTCGCGCTGCTCGCGGCCGTGGCGATCGTCGCGGCGGCCATAGGCGGCGGCACTGCCTACGGCATCCAGGAGCTCACCGGCAAGGACGAGGTGGTCTCCTCGTCCACCACCACCAACGTGGTGCCCTCCAGCAAGACGGGTGACGTGGCCACCATCGCGGCGGCGGTCAGCCCGAGCGTCGTCGAGGTCAGCGCCACGCTCAGCAACGGAACGTCCACCGGCTCCGGCGTGATCATCACCAGCGGCGGCGAGGTCGTCACCAACAACCACGTCATCTCCGGCGCGAACTCGATCAAGGTGACGACCAGCGACGGCAAGTCGTACACCGCGAAGGTCGTCGGCACCGACAGCAAGAAGGACCTCGCGCTGATCAAGCTGGAGAACGCGTCCGGCCTGAAGGCGGCGACCCTCGGCAACTCCGACGGCGTCAAGGTCGGCGACACGGTCGTGGCGATCGGCTCCCCCGAGGGCCTGACCGGCACCGTCACCAGCGGCATCGTCTCCGCACTCAACCGGGACGTGACCGTCTCGACGGACGAGAGCCAGAGCCAGAGCCAGCAGGGCGGCGGGGACGGCAACTGGCCGTTCCAGTTCGGCGGCCAACAGTTCAACGGCGACACGGGCACGTCCACGACGACATACAAGGCGCTCCAGACCGACGCCTCGCTGAACCCCGGCAACTCCGGCGGCGCGCTCATCGACGCGAGCGGCAACATCATCGGCATCAACTCCGCGATGTACTCCGCCGCGACGGACTCGTCCTCCTCCGACGCCGGCAGTGTCGGCCTCGGCTTCGCCATCCCGATCAACACCGTCAAGGCCGACCTCGCCACGCTGCGGGCCGGCGGCTCCGACAGCTGAACACTCACTGAGCTTCGCCGAACAAGCAGGGAGTACGTCATGATCAAGCAGGTTTCGCACACGGTCACCGGTTACGGCGCGGCCGACCTCGCTCTGGCCCTCGACGTGGCGTACGAGCTGCACGCGCCGGTGGCACCGACCCGGGCGCCCGAGGTGGCGGCCCCGCAGCTCACGGCCCCGCAGCTGATGGGCCTGCGCACCACGGCCGCCCGCCCGCACCAGCGCAAGGTCCAGCTGAACCGGCTCGCGGCACTGCGCGGCTGATCTCACCCCACCCCACTCTTTACGCGCACACCGGGAACCGTGCGAGGCTGAAGTCACTCAGCACGTTCAGCAGGTCCAGCCTCCCGTCGTCCCACCGCACCTGAGGAAATCACGCCCATGAGCCCCGCCGAAGGCGACCGTGACACCCAGCGCATCCTGATCGTCGACGACGAGCCGGCGGTGCGCGAAGCACTCCAGCGCAGCCTCGCCTTCGAGGGCTACGACACGGAGGTCGCCGTGGACGGCGCGGACGCGCTGGAGAAGGCCACGGCCTACCACCCCGACCTGGTGGTGCTGGACATCCAGATGCCGCGCATGGACGGCCTCACCGCGGCCCGCCGCATCCGGGGCGCAGGCGACACGACCCCCATCCTGATGCTGACGGCCCGCGACACGGTCGGCGACCGCGTGACGGGACTGGACGCCGGGGCGGACGACTACCTGGTCAAGCCGTTCGAACTGGACGAGCTGTTCGCCCGGGTGCGGGCGTTGCTGCGGCGCAGCTCCTACGCGGCGGCGGCCGGAGCGGGCGCGGTCGAGGAGGACGAGGCCCTCACCTTCGGCGACCTGCGCATGGACCTCGCGACGCGGGAAGTGACACGGGGCGGGCGCCCGGTCGAACTCACCCGCACGGAGTTCACGCTCCTGGAGATGTTCATGGCGCACCCGCGCCAGGTCCTCACCCGTGAGCAGATCCTGAAGGCCGTCTGGGGCTTCGACTTCGAGCCGTCGTCCAACTCGCTGGACGTGTACGTGATGTACCTGCGCCGCAAGACGGAAGCAGGCGGAGAACCGCGCCTCGTGCACACCGTGCGGGGCGTCGGGTACGTGTTGCGACAGGGCGGGTCGGAGTGAACAAGCTCGTACGACGGTTCCGGACCCTTCCCATTCGGGCCCGGCTGTCGATGCTCGTCGCTGCCGCTGTGGCGTTCGCGGTGGCGGCGGTTTCGGTGACTTGCTGGTTCATCGTGCAGGGGAAGCTGTACGAGGAGCTGAACAACGACCTGCAGTCGGGCGTCGAACATCCGCAGCCGACGAACGCGGTGGCCGCCGCCCTCGACACCTGCGCTCAGTCGCCGTCCGATTCGTTCAACTTCGGGCCGCGTTTCAAGGGCTACTCCCAGCTGGTCCAGTCGGACGGCAAGTCGTGCATCTACGGCGGCTCCACAGCGCTGGTGAAGGTCACCGGCAGCGACAGGAACGTGGCCAAGAACCCGCAAGAGGGGATCATCCGTAACGGCGTCGACAGTGACGGCAACCCGGTGCGCGTCCTGACCACGCCGCTCATCGTCGAGGGCTCCGGCGGCCGGTACGTCGTCAAGGACACCGCCCTCCTCGTCGCCGTATCGATGAAGAGCACCGAATCCACCCTCAACGAGCTCGCCCTGATCCTCCTGCTCGTCTCCGGCGTCGGAGTCATCGGAGCCGGAGCCGCCGGTCTGGCCGTGGCACGGGCCGGCCTGCGCCCCGTCGACAAGCTCACCGAGGCCGTCGAGCACGTGGCCCGCACCGAGGACCTGAGCGTGCGCATCCCGGTGGAGGACGACGCCGAGGACGAAGTAGCCCGTCTCTCCCGCTCCTTCAACTCCATGACGTCCTCCCTCGCCAACTCCCGCGAGCTGCAACAGCAGTTGATCGCGGACGCCGGGCACGAGCTCCGCACGCCCCTCACCTCCCTCCGCACCAACATCGAGCTCCTCACCCGCAGCGAGGAGACGGGCCGCCCGATCCCCCCGGCGGACCGCAAGGCGCTGCTCGCCTCCGTGAAGGCGCAGATGACGGAACTGGCGTCGCTCATAGGCGACCTGCAAGAACTGTCCCGCTCGGAGAGCCAGCGCGGCGAACGCGTGCAGGTGGTCTCGCTGGAGGACACGGTGGAATCGGCGCTGCGCCGAGCCCGGCTGCGCGGCCCGGAGCTCACCATCACCGCCGACCTCCAGCCCTGGTACGTCCGCGCGGAGCCCTCCGCCCTGGAGCGCGCGGTCGTCAACATCCTCGACAACGCCGTGAAGTTCAGCCCCGAGGGCGGAACGATCGAGGTGGAACTCGGCAGCGGCATCCTGACCGTCCGGGACCACGGCCCCGGCATCCCCGCCGAGGAACTCCCCCACGTCTTCGACCGCTTCTGGCGCTCCCCGAGCGCACGGGCGCTGCCGGGCTCGGGCCTCGGCCTGTCGATCGTGGCGCGGACGGTGCAGCAGGCGGGCGGCGAGATCGCGCTGGCCCGCGCGGAGGGCGGCGGCACGGTGGCGACGATGCGGTTGCCGGGGGCGCCTACGGCTCCGCCGGAGGCGGGGTAATAGGTTCAGCTTCCTGCCAGAAGATCTCTTCGATCACGATCTGCGGATCATCGGTTCGGCGAACGAAGGTGTACTTCAGCCAGCCGTTGCCGTTGTCGAACAAGCAGACGCGGCGGCCCTTCGGATCAGTGGACCAAATCGGCATGACCTGCATGCCGTCGGGAAGCCCGGCATCGGCGTCGATACCTCGGAAATACGGGTCCTTCGCGGTGACCAGTTCGCCACGCGCGACCAGGACGATCTCACGAACGTGGTCGGGCAGTGCTTCGAAGGCAGCGAGAGCATCGATCCGCCAGTCCATCTGCCAGGGAGGTCCCATGAACCCATCATTCACTCGCCGGGCTCCAGTTCTCGCACCCGGTAGTGAATCTTCGACGCCTCTTCGAGGAGAGCCTTGGCCTCGTTGATGTCGGTGCACTCGTACGCGGCTCGGTGTTCGAGATCGCGCACGTGCGCGTCCAACTTGGGGTCGCGGGCAATGGCGTACTCACCCCACCAAAGGGCCATGAACGCGTGCACAGGGGTCACGTTGTATGCGTCGGCGATCGCCCACTTCCAGTGCTCGTCGAAACTCGGGAGCAGCTCGGGAGTGTGCTGGGCAATGGCCGCTCGCAGCGCCTTCGGCGTCCGCTCGGGCATGGGCGGGATGATCTGGTCGTTTTCCGTGGCGTGAGCAGTCATGACCGATGCCCTCCTTCGACGCTTCGTCTTTACGACCATAGCCGCCTCGCACCTCGTGGATCAGTCGTTCGTGTCGTGGTCACGAGATCCAGCGTGTTGGCGGCGACGCCTCGAACATCAGGACTTCTGGCATATGTCACCCGAACGTGCGCCGACCGGCCTCTTCCTTGACCGCCGCAACGAAACGGGACCAGGACGGACCCGAGAAGACCAGCGGGCGCACGGCCGGGACCTTGCTGTCCCGGACGGGGACCATGCCGGGGTAGCCGTCGGCGACCTCGACGCAGTTGTTGTCTCCCCCGTCGCTGTAGGACGACTTGCGCCACACGGCGGTGCTGAGATCAGGGGCGTGGTTCACGATTCCTTGATCCCCTGTACGAACTCCACCCACGAAGCAACCCCGAAGACGAGCGGGCGGGTCATCGGAGTCTTGCTGTCCCGGACAGGGACTATGCCGGGGTAGTCGTCGGCGACCTCGACGCAGTTGTTGGCTCCTCCATCGCTGTAGCTCGACTTGCGCCACACGGCGGTGCTGAGATCAGGGGTGTGTGTCATGGCGTGTGTGTTCCTCCAGTACGTCCCTGATGAACGCGAGCGAGTCCGACGGGGACAGCGCCAGATCGCGGAGCCGATCGTAGGACAATCGCTGCTTAAGAACCTCGTCCGGATCCTCGATCAGCAGACCGCTGCTGTTGCCTTCCGTGTAGGCAACAGCGCTCCCGTCCCTCTGCCAGAGCAGGGTCAGCGACCCGTTCATATGGTGGTGCGCGCCCGCCGAGAACGGGAGTACCTGCAGCGCCACATTGGGCCACATCGCAGCCGCCTCAAGGTGAAGCAGCTGATCGTGCCATGTCTTGCCCCGGGCCGCGGGGCGCCGAAGCGCGAACTCGTCCATGACGACGCGGACGTCGGGCTCGGGTTTCTGCCGCAGGAGGTACTGCCGTCCGAGCCGTGCCGCCACCTGCTCCTCGACAGCCTCGTCGCCGTCAGGTGTTGTCTGAGCCCCGGACAACACCTCCCGCGCGAAATCCTCGGTCTGTAGAAGCCCAGGCATCCCTGGCGTGAACAGCCGCATGACCCGCGCTGTCGCCTCCCGCTTCATGTACTCCTTGTACTGGTCCCTGAACGCGTCCAACCGCGCCGCGCGCCAGTGCCGAACCAGCAGGTCACCGGCCTCGAAGTATCCGTCCAGGTCCTCCATGACGGTCACCTTGGACAGGCGCTCACCCGACTCCAGACGGCTCAGGTAGCTCTTGTCGTACCCGGTGTCGTCGGCGAGCTGGCCCAGTGACTTGCCCGCCTTCTCCCGGAGGAACTTCAGCGTCCGGCCCAGCACGACCCGCCCCGACTCCCGGTCCCCGTCAACAACTTCGGCCACGTCACCCCTCCCCGTTGCCTGGCGCTCCAGACAACACCGAACCTCTTCCGCAGAGTACGTCGTATCTGTGACGATCAGGCTACGAACGGTAATCACCACTCGTCAGGCCAACGCCACGACAGACGACAGAAAACCCCCGCGGTCGACTGCACTCGACCCGGGGGCGTGGCTGACGTACTCAGAAGGACCGCCAACATGAGGGAACGTATCGCGGGTTTTCGCGAGTCGCTACTGCGCGCATTCGTGCGAGCCCTGCTGCCCGCCCGGCACCGGCACCGGCACCGTGCCGTCCAACCCGAACCGGCCGGCCAGGAGCTGCCGACGGCCCCGGTCGAGGCCCCGCCCCGACGGGTCCCGCATCTCCTCAGCCTGGAGCGGCTCCAAGAGCTCTACGAGCTCGAGAGGCGTCGTGAAGAGGAGGCCTCCGCGTGAGCGCCGTCGAGCCACCGTCGACATCCGCCCACGGACTCCGCCTCCTGCCCTGGACCAACCTCGACGGCAAACCCTGTTACCTCGACACCGACGACGATCACAGCCGCCTCTCCCTCCTCGCCGACAACGTCGAGACCGCTCAACTCGCCTCCGCGGAGCACGTACTGAACGGAGCCCGAGCCGTACTCGCCGACCCCAAGGCGGGCGAGCGAGCGGTGCGCTTCGCGCTCACCAGGGCGGTGGAATCGCTGGGGGACGTCCTCCGTATCGCGGTCAGCCGGGGCGGACGCGGATGAACTCCTGAACAACGGCAACCTTTCCGTACGGGGCGGCGACTCACGGGCAGTCAAACCCCCCGCACGGAAAGGTTCGCCGCATGAGCGACCACCGCCGCAAGTCGCCCGAGTCGACCGCGAAGCCCCGTCACCGCAGAAGCAAGAGGGCGCTGGCAGTCGGCGTCCCCCTCGCCCTCACCGCCGCCGGCACCCTCGCCTACGGCACGGACCTCGGTCTGTTCGGCGCGGACGCGCAGGCGAACGCCTCGGCGGCGACCGCTGCCGCGCCCGCCTGGGCCACCGCCACCGCCGACGGCTTCGCCTCCGTCAACGCGCTCGGCCAGAACGGCACTTACGGCGGCCGGGACGGCAAGACCGTCACCGTGAAGACCCTCGCCGACCTCGAGAAGTACGCGACCGCCAGCGAGCCGTACGTCATCGTCGTCGCCGCCACGATCAACATGGACCCGGTCGGGAAAGAGATCAAGGTTCAGTCGAACAAGACGATCGTGGGGTCCGGGACCTCCGGGCAGATCGTCGGCGGCGGCTTCTTCCTCGGGCAGGGCGTCCACAACGTCATCATCCGGAACCTGACGATCCGTGACGCCTACCAGGGCGTCTGGAACGACAAGGAACACGACTTCGACGCCATCCAGATGGACGGGGCGCACCATGTGTGGATCGATCACAACGATCTCCGTCACATGGCCGACGGGCTCATCGACAGCCGCAAGGACACGACCTATCTGACCGTGTCCTGGAACAAACTGAGCCAGGAGAACAAGGCGTTCGGCATCGGCTGGACCGACAACGTCACCGCCGACATCACGATCCACCACAACTGGATCCGCGAGACCGAGCAGCGCAACCCCTCCACGGACAACGTCGCGCACGCGCACCTGTACAACAACTTCCTGGAGGACGTGGCGGGGACCACCATCAAGTCCTCCTACGGGAACTACTCGCGCGGCAAGACCAACATGGTTCTGGAGAACTCCTACTTCCAGGGCATGACCAACCCCGTCGTCCGGGACGCCACCGCCACCCTCGTCCAGCGCGGCAACGTGTTCTCCGGCACGACCGGCAAGAACGAGAGCGGCGGCACGGGCGCGGCCTGGGACCCGAAGAAGTACTACAGCTACACCCTCGACAAGGCCGCGGACGTCCCCGCGCTCCTCAAGTCGGGTGTCGGGCCGCGCAGTTCGATCGGCACGACCAGCAGCACGGCGACGACGACCACCACGACCAAGGCCGCCACCACGCTCACCGTCGCCAAGGACGGCAGCGGGCAGTACTCGACCGTGCAGGCCGCGGTGAACGCCGTACCGGCGAACAACCCCTCGCGCGTCGTGATCGCCGTCAAGTCGGGCACGTACCGCGAGCTGGTCAAGGTCCCGGCCAACAAGCCGCACGTCACCATCCAGGGCACCGGCGGCAGCCGCAAGGACACCACGATCGTCTACAACAACGCGTCCGGTACGCCGAAGCCCGACGGGTCCGGCACGTACGGCACCGGCGGCAGCGCCACCGTCGCCGTCGACGCGGACGACTTCCAGGCCCGCAATCTGACCATCTCCAACGACTTCGACGAGGCCGCCCACCAGGACATCGCGGGCCAGGCGGTCGCCCTGCGCACCTCCGCCGACAAGGTGTTCCTCGACGGCGTCATCGTCAGCGGCGACCAGGACACCCTGCTGGTGGACACCGCGTCCAAGGACAAGCTGGGCCGCGTCTACATGGCCAACTCGTACATCATCGGCAACGTCGACTTCATCTTCGGCCGGGCCACCGCGGTGATCGACAAGTCCGTCATCACGCTGAAGAAGCGCTGGAACGGCACCTCGGCCGGCTATGTCACGGCCCCCAGCACGGCCGCCAACCGCAAGGGCATCCTGATCGCCAACTCCACGGTGAACGGTGACGTGTCCGACCGGAGCTTCTTCCTCGGCCGCAACTGGCACGCGGGCGGCGACGCGAGCCTCGACCCGCAGACCACCGTCCGCAACACCTCCCTCAGCGCCGCGATCAAGACCACCCCCTGGTCCGACATGGGCGGCTTCTCCTGGAAGGACGACCGGTTCGCCGAGTACAAGAACACCGGCGCGGGCGCGGGCGCAGCGAGCTCCGACCGCCCCCAGCTGACCGACGCCCAGGCCACCGGCCAGGAGGTCGCCGACTGGCTGGGCGACTGGACCCCCACGGCCTCCTGACATCCCCCTGCCAGCTCCGCCACAGCCCCTCGCCCCACCGTGAGGGGATGGCGATACGAACAGCGAAGGGACCAGAAACGGGGGCCACGGCAGGGACGGGGAGGGGGAGGGGGACGGCGGGCACGGCCTCGGCGGGGAAGATACTGCTGGCCGACGACGACGCGGACATCCGCGAAGGACTCGGCCGGCTGCTCCGCTTCGAGGGCTACGAAACCGTGCTCGCCGACGACGGTCGCCTCGCCCTGGACCTCCTCGGAGCGCCGGACGACCCGCCCGACCTGGTCCTGATGGATGTGTCCATGCCCGGCCTGGACGGCCTGGCCGCGACCCGCCGCATCCGGGCGTCCGGCTCCACCATGCCGATCCTGATGATCACCGGCCGGAACGCCGTCGGGGACCGCATCGTCGCCCTCGACAACGGCGCGGACGACTATCTGATGAAGCCGTTCGCGGTGGAGGAACTCCTCGCCCGGGTAAGGGCCCTGCTCCGCCGGGCCACCCGCCGGACGCCCCCGTCCCCCAAGCCCTCCGCAGCCCTCCTGGCCTTCCACGACGTCGCCATGGACCTGTCCTCCCGCACGGTCACCCGAGCCACCCGCCCCCTGGACCTCACCCGCACCGAGTACTCCCTCCTGGAGTACTTCCTCCGCCACCCGGCCAAGGTCCTCAGCCGCTCCCGGATCCACAAGGACGTCTGGGGCTTCGACTTCGAACCCACCTCCAACACCCTCGACGTCTACGTCATGTACCTGCGCCGCAAACTGGAGCAGTACGGCGAACCCCGACTGATCCAGACGGTACGGGGGTTGGGGTACATGTTGCGGGTGGAGTGAGTGACGGCAGGGGGCGCAGGGTCCGCGGTCACAGCCGCAGCACCAGCGTGTCGTGCGTCCGCTCCGTCGGTCGTGACCACGGTTCGACCAGGCGGGCGTAGGCGGGACAGCGGGTCATCAGTTCGTCGTGGGTTCCCGTGTCCACCAGGCGGCCCTCGTCGACGACCAGGATGCGGTCGGCGTCGGGGGCGAGGCTCAGATCGTGGGTGATCATGAGGGTGGTGCGGCCGGACATGAGGCGGCGCAGCGGGTGGACGATCTGGCGGGCGGCCACCGAGTCGAGGCCGGCGGTGGGTTCGTCGAGGACGAGGACCGGGGCCGCGCGCAGCATCGCGCGGGCGATGGCGATGCGCTGGAGCTGACCGCCGGAGAGGGCGGCGGTGCCGGGGGCGATGTGGGTGTCGTAGCCGTCGGGGAGGGCGGCGACGAAGTCGTGGGCGGCGGCGGAACGGCCTGCTTCCTCGATCTCCTTGTCCGTCGCGCCCGGGCGGCCGCACTCGATGTTCTCCCGGATCGTGCCGTTCAGGATGAGCGTCTGCTGGGGCAGCAGGGCGATGTTCTCGCGGACGAACTCCAGGGGGACGTCCGTGAGCGGGACACCGTCCAGGCAGACGACACCCGTGTCCGGGTCGTAGAAGCGGGTGAGGAGTTTGGACAGGGTGGACTTGCCGGCGCCGCTCGCGCCCGTGACCAGGATCAGTTCGCCGGGGCCGGCGGAGAAGGTCACGTCCTTCAGGGAGGTGCGGGCGCCGGCCGTCTCCGGGTAGCCGAACGTGACACCGTGGAAGCTGACCCAGCCGCGGACCGGCCAGGAGGGGACGGGGGTTTCCGGGTTCCGCACCGACGGCTGCGCGTCCAGGATCTCCGTGATGCGTTCGGCGCCGGCCGTGGCCGCGGTGACCGTCAGGCCGAGTTGGCCGAGGTTGCGGACCGGCGGGTAGAGGTAGCCGATGAACGCGGCGAAGGCGAGCAGGGCGCCGAGGGTCATCCGGCCGGCCGAGATCTCCCAGACGCCCAGGCCGATCACCGACAGGACGCAGAGGGTCTCGACGACCTCCACGAACTGCTCGTACATCTCGCTCAGCCGCGCCCCCCGCACGCTCGCCCGCATCCACGCGCGGGCCTCCTTGTCGAGGCGCCGTTCCTCGTCGCGGCGGCGGTTGTAGGCCTGGGTCAGGACGACGTTGCCCAGCGACTCCTCCACCACCGAGGTGATCGCGCCGTCGGCGACGCGTTCGTCCTGCGAGGCCTGCTTGATGCGGCCGGAGAAGCGGCGGGCGGCGAGGAGGAAGAGCGGGGCGAGGACGAATGTGGCCAGGGCCAGGTCCCAGCGGAGCCAGAGCGCGGCCGCCGCGTAGAAGACCGCGGAGAAGGCCGCCGAGACCGTGCCGACCACGCCCGACACGACCAGTTGTTCTATCGCCTCCACGTCGCCGGTCAGGCGTTCCACCAGGTCGCCCTGCCGGTGCTTCTGGAAGAAGTGGGGCGGGAGGTCCTGGACGTGGCCGAAGACGTGTCCGCGCAGGCGCAGCACGAAGCGTTCCGCCGTCCAGGTCGCAGCTGAGTTGCCCAGGTAGCCGACGAACGCGCCGAGTGCGGCGACCCCCAGCCAGGCTCCGGCCGGTCCCCAGAACGCGGCGAGCGAGCCGGCCTCCAGGGCGTTGTCGGTGAGTTCGGCGAACAGCAGGATGGACGCCGTCTCGGCGAGCGCGGACACCACCACGCACGCCACGATCACCAGCATCCACTTGCGGTCACCGCGGGTCAGCGGCCAGAAGCGGCGGAAGGCCTCACGGGCTTCCCTCATCGTCGACTACTCCCTTCCGTTACGGGGGCACGGACATGGCCGAGGCGGGGCCGCCGGCTTCTACCGGTGGCCCCGCCTCGCGGCATCCCGTCAGCCCTTGTGCGCGACCGGGCGGCGCTTCGGGGCGGCCTTCGGAGCGGCCTTCTTCTTGGCGACGGGCTTCGGGGCCGGGGCCGCGGCGTGCTTGCGGGTCTTCTTCACGGGGGCGATCTTGTGGAAGCTCATGGGAATTACCTCTCCAATTACCAGGTGCTGAATATGTTCGGTTTACGCGTGGCTTATGTGTCGCAGGTTTGCAACAGTTCCGACTGCGAATCAGCCCTTATGGGAGACCGGGCGGCGCTTCGGAGCGACCTTCGGAGCGACCTTCTTCTTGGCGACGGGCTTCGGGGCCGGCGCCGCGGCGTGCTTGCGGGTCTTCTTCACGGGGGCGATCTTGTGGAAGCTCATGGGGTTCTCCGTTCGAGATGTTCGCGCTCTTCGCTTTCGCGTCGTTCGCTTTCGACATGGAAAACATTACGGGACACCGGAAGAAGAAAAAGCCAATTCCGCTTAGACCTCGATTAAATGCGGCTGAGACGAGTTTTCAGGCGGATTCGGGAACCAACGGCGCACTCACACAGGTTTTAATACGAAGAGGCGGCCGCGTCGGTGACGCGGCCGCCTCTTGGCCGTCCTGCTGAAGGTGCTACCGGCAGAGCTACTGACAGACCTACTGCACGATCGTGATCCGGTTCGCGACCGGCGGGGCGATCGGGGCCGTGGCCGAGGAGCCGGCCGTGAGGTACTGCTCCAGGGCCGTCAGGTCGTCGGTGCCGACGAGGTCGCCCGTGCCCTGGCCCAGGGTGGTGAAGCCGTCGCCGCCGCCCGCGAGGAAGCTGTTCGTCGAGACGCGGTAGGTCGCGGCCGGGTCGATCGCCGCGCCGTTCAGCCTGATCGAGTCCGTGACGACGCGGTCGGCGCCGCTCTTCGTCAGGTCCAGCGTGTACGTCAGGTTGGCGGACGGCTGCAGGATCTTCGGCGCGCTCGCGTTCGTGCCGCTCACCTGCTCCTTGAGCACCTGGATCAGCTGGGCGCCGGTGAAGTTCTGCAGGTTCACGGTGTTGGAGAACGGCTGCACGGTGAAGCCCTCGGCGTAGGTGACCACGCCGTCGCCCTCACTGCCCTTGGCCGCGTAGGTGAGGCCGGCCCGGACGCCGCCCGGGTTCATCAGCGCGAGGTCCGTCTCCGCGTCGAGCTTCTTGCCGTACCAGAGCTGGGCGTCCGCGATCAGGTCGCCCATGGGGGACTCGGTGCCCGTGTTGGGGACGTCCGCGGATATGTAGCCGATCGCGCGGTTGCCGATCGGCGCCGCCATGGTGTTCCACTTGGTGATCAGCTCGGTCATGTCGGGCGCCTTGGCGACGGTCCGGGTGACCACGTGGTTCGCCGACTTGACGGCCGTACGGGCGATGTCACCGGTGAAGCGGTCGTACGTCAGCGTGGTGTCCGTGTACAGACGGCCGAAGGACGCGGCCGAGGTCACCGTGCGCGGCTTGCCCGAGGGGTCCGGGATCGTGCAGGCGTACGCGGCGTGCGTGTGGCCGGTGACGAGCGCGTCCACCGCAGGCGTGACGTTCTTCGCGATGTCGACGATCGGGCCGGAGATGCCGGCGCCGGCGCTCGGGGAGTCGCAGTTGTAGTTGTACGCGCCCGAGGCCGGCAGGCCGCCCTCGTGGATGAGCGCCACGATCGACTTCACGCCCTGCTTCTGCAGCACCTTGGCGTACTTGTTGATCGTCTCGACCTCGTCCTTGAACTTCAGGCCCTTGACTCCCTCGGCGGAGACGACACCGGGGGTGTCCTCCAGCGTCACGCCGATGAAGCCGATCTTGACGTCCTTCTTCTTCCACACCCAGTACGGCGCGAGGATCGGCTTGCCGGTCTTCTCGCTGAGCACGTTGGCGGCCAGGTACGGGAAGTCGGCGCCCTTGAACTTCTTGTCCGTGTAGCAGCCGGCCGTCGGGTGGCAGCCGCCGTTCTGCAGACGGGCCAGTTCCTTGGCGCCCTCGTCGAACTCGTGGTTGCCGACGCTCGTGACGTCCAGGTCGAGCTTGTTCAGCGCCTCGATGGTGGGCTCGTCGTGGAAGAGGCCCGAGATCAGCGGGGAGGCGCCGACCATGTCGCCGCCGGCCGCGGTGATCGAGTACGCGTTGCTCTTGCGGGCCTCGCGCAGGTGGGTCGCGAGGTACTCGACACCGCCCGCGTCGATCGTCTTCGTCGTGCCGTCCGCCTGCAGTTCGGTGACCCGGCCGGAGGAGCCGGACGGGGGCTCCAGGTTGCCGTGCAGGTCGTTGAAGGACAGCAGCTGCACGTCCTGGTAGCGGCTCGGCAGCGGCTTGCCGTGCTTGCTGTCGTGTGCGTCCGCCGGGAGCGCGGCGGCCAGGGCGCCTGCGGTGGCGAGCGTGGCGGCGGTGGCGAGCAGGCGGTACGTACGACGTCTGCGGCCGGGGTTCGGCTGGGATGTGGCTGGCATGCGCCCCCCTGTGAATCGGCTGAGGTAAGTGGCAGGTAAGTGGCCCCGTTCGGGCGCAGCCTAGAGTCAACGCGCGTAGCGCGACAGGGGGTTCAGGGTTACATCCTGGTTTCCCTTTGCCCTCTCCTTTGCCGCCACTTTGCGGCGCACTCCCCTTACCCTCGTACGCATGACCAGCGACGACACCGCACGGAACCCCGGCTCCCGAGCCATCGAGACCCACTCCGAGCTCGCCCCCGAACAGACCGAGGCCGTCCTCGACCTGCTCGCGGAGGCCGCCCGGACGGACGGCCAGCAGGCGGTGTCCGAACAGGGCCGGCTACAGCTGCGCGGAGGCCCCCGCGAGGGCGTCTCCCACCTGGTCCTCACCCTCGGCGGCGAACTCGTCGGCTACGCCCAGTTGGAGGACACCGACCCGGTCGAGGCGCCCGCCGCCGAGCTGGTCGTCCACCCCTCCCACCGCGGCCACGGGCACGGGCGGGCGCTCGGCTCCGCCCTGCTCGCCGCCTCCGGCAAGCGACTTCGCGTGTGGGCCCACGGCGGCCACTCCGCCGCCCGGCACCTCGCCCAGGTCCTGGGCCTGTCGCTGTTCCGCGAACTGCGCCAGATGCGGCGGACGCTGACCGACCTCGAGCTGCCCGAGCCGGTGCTGCCCGAGGGCGTGACCGTCCGTACCTTCGTGCCCGGGCAGGACGACTCCGCCTGGCTCGCCGTCAACGCCGCCTCCTTCGCCCACCATCCCGAGCAGGGCTCCCTCACCCAGCGCGACCTCGACGACCGCAAGTCCCAGTCCTGGTTCGACCCCGCCGGCTTCTTCCTCGCCTTCCGCGGTGAGCGGCTCATCGGCTTCCACTGGACGAAGGTCCACGCCGAGGAGCAGCTCGGCGAGGTGTACGTCCTCGGCGTCGCCCCCGGTGTGCAGGGGGGCGGCCTCGGCAAGGCCCTCACCACGATCGGCCTGCGGCATCTCGCGGCGCAGGGGTTGCCCACGGCGATGCTGTATGTCGATGCCGACAACAAGGCGGCGGTGTCGGTGTACGAGAGGCTGGGGTTCGCCACGTACGAGACGGACTTGATGTACCGGACGGAGACGTGAGTCGACCGCACCGGAGTTCGTTGTTCGGTGGCCGGAGTCTGGGTTGCCGTCCCTGGGGGCTGCCGCCCCCAGACCCCCGCTGTCGGCCCCTGAAGGGCCTCGTCCTCAAACTCCCCCAGAGGGGGTACCCCCTGGCGGCCTGAGTTGTCCTGACCGGCGCGCGAGATGTCACCCCAGACGGGGGGACATACCCCAGCTCCCCTTCAGCGGCTCCGGTGTCCCTATCGCGCTCAGCGTCACCGTCGCCCCCAGCACCACCGCCCATCTCACCTGCGTCGCCACCCAGTAGGGGTCGTGGGGTGTTCCCAGCAGGCCCCATTTGTTGGGGACCAGTAGGGTCACGCCGGCCGCGACGCCCAGCCAGATCGCCGTGCCCCTGCCCACTTCCGGCGCCTCCGTGAAGCGGACGGCGATCGTCGCGAGGGCGAGGGCGGCGCAGACCATGCCCGCTGCTTCGAGTGTGGCCGGGCCGAGTGCGGGACGGGCCGGGGCCGGTATGAGGAGCAGGGCCGTCGCCCACCACAGGACCGTCAGCGGGGCCACGAGGGCCAGGCGCAGGACGGTTCGCTGCGCACGGCCCACCGGTGTCGCCGCGGTCGTGTTCCGGGCGGGGTCGTCCAGGAGGAAGGCCAGGCCCAGTGCGCCGGTGAGTGCGGTGAGGCGCAGGACCAGCCGGCCCAGGTCTGCGTCCGGTGCGTGGTCCGGCAGACGTACCGTGGCCGCCGACAGCAGGCCCAGGGCGCCGGCCGTGGTCAGCGCCGGCCAGGGGAGGCTGTGCCACAACGGCGGCAGCAGGGACCGGAGCAACGTCGCCGGGAGCCTCTTCGTCTCCGCTTCCGCTACTCCCCTCACGTTCACTCCCCGCCCTTCTGCTCCTCGCCCTTCTGCTCCCCGCCCTTCTACTCCTCGCACTTCACCGTCTCCTTCTCCTTCGGCGCCTCGACGCCGAGCAGCTTCGCGGCCTGGGCGACCGTCGTCTTCGCGGACGTCAGTTCTGCCCAATGGGCCTTGACCCGGGCGGTCGTCTCGGCGCGCGGGCGGGCCAGGAGTTCGCGGACCACCGTCGTCTGCGCCGCCGTCATGCTCAGTCCGTTCGTCGGGGCCAGGACCTGGTCCGAGCCGGTGGTGGTGTCGTTCAACCGCACGTTCTGGAAGGTGGCCATCGGAGTGGGGTCGGCGCCCAGGACCAGCCACATGATGGTCACCGCGCGGGCGTCGCACACCTCCTGGAGCGTCACCTCCTCCGAGCCTCCGACCAGGACCGCGGCGGCACCGACCGCGAACTCGGGGACGCGGTTGCCGCCCCAGCGCGTGCCGACCGTCACCTCGCCCGGGGTGGAGGACGGGTCCAGGGCGGCGTCGACCTCCTCTCCGTCATAGATGCGCTGGCGGATCGTCAGGCGCGCCTCCGCCGCCTTGCCTCCCGCAAGGGACTGGACTCGGTGGACGACCTCGGCCCAGTCGGCCCGCACTCCGTTCCACTCGGGGAACGAGCAGTACGTCGAGCCGTCGTACGTCGTGCACGACTGGACCTTCTGGGGCGTCTCCGACGCCGTCTTGCGCGCCGCTTCCAGGGCCGCCGTGTTGCGCGGGATCTGGCCGATCACGCCGGCCGCGGTGGCCGCGAGGGCGAGGACGGTCGCCGCCTTGACGGCCCGGGTCCGGCCGCCGGAGAGCAGCAGTGCCGCGCAGGCCAGCAGGACGCACAACGCCGTCACGTACAGCGCGTGCCAGCCGGCGGGGCGGCCGAGGAGGTCGGCGGGGACCGGGTCGCCGCCACTGGTGTCGAAGAAGAGGATCGGGGAGAGCCAGCCCTCCCACTTGCCCTCGAAGCCGATCAGGCCGGAGGCAAGGACCACCAGCAGGTACACGGCGATGACGAACAGTATGGGGACGAAGGTGGAGGGCAGCAGGCGGGCCAGCAGCACGCCCGTGATGCCCGCCAGCAGGACACTCAGGGGGCCGACGGCCAGTTCCCCCAGCGAGCCGTGGCCGATCGCGCCGGGCTTCAGCGCCTCCCGGGTGAACTCGGCCCCGACGACCAGCGCGGTGAGCGCCGCGTACGGGATCACCGACAGCACATGGGCGAGGGTGCGCCGCCAGGGTTCCATGGCCAGGACGTCGAACTGCTGGACCGTGGCGTGCTTGCGCGAACGCAGCGCGGCCGCGTTGGTGCAGATGAGCAGGGCGACGGCGAAGAGCAGCGGTGCCGCCTGCGTTCGGCGGTCGACCGTGTTGAGGACGGGGAAGTCGTCCATGCCGTCCCTGCTCATCAGGCGCAGGGCGACGAAGCCGACGTAGAGCGCGAAGAAGAACAGCACCGGGACCTGCTGGAGCAGCTCGCGGGTCTCGAAGCGGGCGAGGGCGAGGACGGCTCCGGCGCGACGGCCCTCGTGCGGGGGATCGGTGAGCGTGGGGGCGGCTTCCGTGATCGTCGGGGTCGTGGTGCTCATGCGGACACCTCCGCGTTCTCGCCGTCGAGGGCGAGCAGATAGCCGTCCTCCAGGGTGGGTTCGAGGAGGTCGGCGCCCGTCGGCGGGTCGCCGATGTTGCGGAAGCTGCCGGTGCCGGTGCGCCAGCCGGCCAGGGCGTTCGGGTCGCGTTGTGTGCTGCTCCAGACCCGCCCGGCCGCGCGGGCGGTCAGGTCGGCCGGGGTGCCCTCGAAGCGGACGCGGCCGCCGGCCAGGACCACGACGCGGTGGCAGAGCATCGCCACGTCCTCCGTCTGGTGGGTGGACAGCAGCACCGTACGGCCCTCGCCCGCCTGGGCGATCAACTCTCGGAAGCGCATGCGCTGTTCGGGGTCGAGGCCGACGGTCGGCTCGTCCAGCACGAGGAAGCCGGGGTCGCCGACGAGCGCGGCGGCCAGGGCGACGCGCTGCCGCATGCCGCCGGACAGCCGCTTGATGCGCTTGCCGCGCACTTCCGACAGGTCGACGGCCTCCAGCACACGCCGCACCTCACGCAGCCGGGCGGCGCGGTCGGTCAGCTCCTTCAGGATCGCCACGTAGTCGACGAACTCGAAGGCCGTGAACTCCGGGTGGAATCCAGGGGTTTGGGGGAGGTAGCCGAGGGTGCGGCGCAGGGCGAGGCGGCCGGTGGCGGTGCCCGGGTCATGGCCGAGGGCCGTGAATCCGCCCCCGTCGGGCGGCACGGCCGTGGCCAGCACACGCAACAGCGTGGTCTTTCCGGCGCCGTTCGGGCCCAGCAGCCCGGTGACGCCACGGGTCAGCCGCAGCGAGACCCCGTCGAGGGCACGGGTGCCGCCGAAGCGCAGGGAGAGATCGGTGGCCGTCACGGTGGTGGGGCCAGGGGTGGAGGCCGTGGTCATGTGGAGCTCCTGGAAGTCAGGTCGGCGGGCGGGGCCGGGGAGGGGCGGCCGGGGACGGGGACCGCGGGGACGGGTGGCCGGGTCATCCGGTCCCGCCCTCCGGGAAGCCGCCCATCGGTCGCGCGTCGAAGCGGTCCCGGGCCTGGTAGAGCAGCAGGGCGGCGAGGGCCGCCACCGCCGCAGCGGCAGACTGGCCCGCCGCCGTGAAGGGGGCGAGTGTGTCGTGCGTGGGCGTCCGGGCAGCTGCCACCGCCAGCAGCGTCACCCATGCGCCGCCGACCAGGGCGGGCGCGACGACCGGGCCCAGCCGGGCGGTCAGCGCGAGGCCCGTCGCGGTGAGGGCGAGCGCGGGCAGCAGCCAGGTCAGGGCCAGCAGCCCGTACCCCGGAAGGGCCAGCGTGGCCAGGCCGTCGAACACCAGGCCCGCGGTGAGCACCGCGACCGTACGGATCATCAGCAGCCGGAAGCCGTGCAGCGGGGCGACGACCGCCATCTCGTACGTCGGGTCGAGGGACGGGCCGTACGACAGGGCGACCCCGGCGAGCGGGAGCAGCGGGGCGAGCGCGAGGAACAACGCCGGCTGGTCCGCCACGCGCACCGCCAGCACCGTCATGACCAGCAGGAACAGCACCGACAGCAGCCAGGAGCGGCGCAGTACCGGCGTCGCCGCGAGCAGCCGCGCGGTGTGGTCGGCCACGCCGAGCCGCACCAGCAGCCGTTCGAGCAGGCCCGGCCGCGGCGCGTCCAGCTCGGCGTCCAGCCGCTCCCAGCCGGTGTCCAGCGCGACCGGGTCGGTGGCACCCGCGAGCCGGGCGCGGCACTGCGCGCAGCCGGTCAGGTGGGTGTCGGCGGACCACAGCAGGGGCGGCGCCAACTCGCCGTGCGCGTAGGCCCGCAGGTCCTCTTCCGCCACGTGCCACGTCATGCCGAGTCCTCCTTCGACTGCTCGTCGCCCACGCGAGCGCGCGAGCCCACTCCGCACACGTACCGCCTCATGCCAGCGCCTCCCGCAGTTGCTTGCGGGCACGCTGGGCCCGCGTCTTGACGGTGCCGGGCGGGATGCCGAGCAGAACGGCCGCCTCCCGGGTGGTGAGCCCGTCGATGACGGTCGCCTGCAGAACGGCCCGCAGCTCCGGCGAGAGCCGGACGAGGGCCCCGGCGAGGTCTCCGTGCTCCACCCCCGCGAGCACGCGTTCCTCCGCCGAGGCCTCGTCGCGGTGTCGCAGGCGGGACAGGGCCTGGCGCAGCCGGCCGCGCGCCCCGTCGCCGCGCACGGCGTCGACCAGGCGTCGCGCGCCGATGCGCCACAGCCATCCGGCGGCGTCGCCGGAGGGGCTCTCCTCGCGGTAGCGGGCGGTGCCCCGCCACACCGCGAGGAACGTCTCCTGAACGACGTCGTCGACTATCCCGGCGTCGGCGCAGCGGCCGCGCAGGCGCGCGGTCAGCCACGGTGCGTACCGCCGGTACAGCTCCTCGAAGGCGTGACGGTCCCGGTCCGCCGCGATGGCCCGCAGCAGCTCCCCGTCGCTTCTCGTTTCGCTCACAACCCCTCATCGGACGAGCCCCGCCGATCGGTTCACGGTTCGCCGCGCGATTTTTTCTTGACTTGCGCACCACCTTCAACCACCCTTTCACTACTCAATTAGTGAAAGGGTGGTTGCCCAGTGGTCGAATACCGCATCGACCGGCACAGCGGCGTCGCCACCTACGTCCAGATCGTCCAGCAGACCAAACAGGCCCTGCGCCTGGGGATGTTGCAGGCCGGCGACAAACTGCCCACCGCACGCGAGGTCGTCGAGGCGACCGCCATCAACCCGAACACGGTGCTGAAGGCGTACCGCGAGCTGGAGCGCGACGGGCTGGTGGAGGCCCGGCGCGGCCTCGGCACCTTCGTGCGGCGCGGGCTGAGCACCGCCCCGGCCGACTCCCCTCTGCGCACCGAACTGGACGGCTGGGCGGTCCGGGCCCGGGAGGCCGGACTGGACCGCGACGACGTGGCCGCGCTCTTCACCGCCGTACTCGACGAACACTTCGCCGTACCCGACCCCCTCGCCGCCCGCGTAGAGCGAGAGCACCTCCAGGGAGACCCCTCATGACCGACACCGCCATGGCGGCAACCGCGCTCGGCAAGCGCTTCGGCCGACGCGGAGGCTGGGCGCTGCGCGACTGCACGTTCCGCCTTCCCGTCGGGCGCGTCTGTGCCGTCGTCGGCCCCAACGGCGCGGGCAAGTCCACGCTCCTCGCCCTCGCCGCCGGTCTGCTGGCGCCCACCGAGGGCCGGGTCACCGTCCTCGGGACGGACCCGGCGTCCGCACGCGCGCGCGTCGCCTACGTCGCCCAGGACAAGCCGCTGTACCCGCAGCTCACGGTCGCCGAGACGCTGCTCGTGGGCGCCGACCTCAACCCGGGCCGCTGGGACACCGCCACCGCCGAGCGGATCGTCTCCGCGGGCGGTCTCGACCACAAGAAGAAGATCCGCTCCCTCTCCGGCGGCCAGCGCACCCGCGTCGCGCTCGCCCTGGCCCTCGCCAAACAGCCCGAGCTGCTCCTCCTCGACGAGCCGTTGGCCGACCTCGATCCGCTGGCCCGGCACGAGCTGATGGGCACCCTGATGGCGCGGGCGGCGCAGTACGGCACGACGATCGTGATGTCGTCGCACGTGGTCGCCGAGCTGGAGGACTCCTGCGACCACCTGCTGCTGGTCGGCGGCGGCCAGGTGCGCCTCGCCGGTGAGATCGACGACCTGCTCGCCGCCCACGCGCGCGTGAGCGCGGCGACGGAGTCCTCGGGGACCACCGCCACGGACCTCGCCCCGCACACCGTCGTCGAGTCCCGGGTCACCGGCCGTCAGCTCAACGCCCTGGTGCGCCCCGCGGGACCGCTCGCCGACGGCTGGCGCACCTCGGCGCCCTCCCTGGAGGAACTCGTCCTCGCCTACCTGCGCAACCCGCAGGCCGCCCCGCTCACCCCGGCCGTGCCCGAGGAGGCCGCCGTATGACCGCACTCGCCCTCCCCCCGGCCGCCTCGAAGGACGCCCCCGGAAACCGTCCCGGACCGCGCTGGCTGCTGCGCCTGCACCGGCCCGCCCTGTACGCCTGGGCCGGTCTCGTCGCCGTTCTCGCCGTCGCCCTGGTGTGGCTGTGGGGGCCGCTCACCGACAGCGCGGCCGAGGGCTGGCGGCAGTACCGGCTGTGCGACGACAGCGGCCCCTGCCAGTACGACCAGGACGCGATCGTCCGCTTCAAGAGCGTGTACATGTACACGACCGGCGCGCTGACCGTGCTCCCCTTCCTCGTCGGCGCCTGGGCGGGCGCCTCCCTGTTCGGCCGCGAACTGGAGCACGGCACCGCGCAGCTCGCCTGGACGCAAGCGGTGTCCCCGACCCGCTGGCTGGCCACCAAGCTCGCCGTGCCCGCCGTCCTGGTCGCCGCGGGCACGGGTCTGCTGGTGGCGCTGCACCACCTGATGTGGTCGGCGGGCGTCGACCGTATCGACACCACCAAGACCTGGTACGACAACCTCACCCTGCACACCAACGGGCCCACCACGGTCGCCTTCGCCCTGACCGGACTGGCCGGCGGCGCGCTCGCGGGCGTCCTGCTGCGCCGTGCGCTGCCCGCGCTGATGCTCACCCTCGGCTTCGTCGCCGCCGCGCGGGTGCTCGCCGACCTGGCCATGCCGCACCTGTGGCCGGGCGTCACCAAGGTCACGAGCCTCAGCACCGGTCCCGACGGGGTGGGCATCACCATCGACTCGGGACTGGTCACCTCCACCGGCGCGCACATCCCCGACATCGGCTGCGCGTCGGCCCTCCCGGACGGCTGTGCCGCGGCGTACGAGAAGCTCGACGCGACCGGCTACTACGCCACCTACCACCCCGAGTCGCACTACTGGCCCCTCCAGCTGACCACGACCGCCCTCCTGCTGGCCGTGGCCGCCGCCCTCACCGTGGCCGCGTTCGTCCTGCTCAGGCGCACGACCGCCACCACCCCGCGCGCGGGCGACACGGACAAGGAGACCGCCGTATGACCACCGTCACCGACGCGAGTCCCCGGGCCACCGTCGGCCGCCCCGGACCACACCCCGGCGGCTGGGGCACCGCCCACACGGTGCTGCGCGTGCACCGCGCCGCGCTCGTCGTCTGGGCCGGCCTCGTGGTGGCGCTGTGCGGATGGCTGGTATGGATCACCGAGACCACCGGCAAGGACGCGCGCGCTGCCGCGGAGGCCTGCGACCGTGCGGGCCAGGACCTGTGCGACATGGCCATCGGCTGGGCCGGCTACAGCGTGACGGTCGACTGGATCGGCCTGCTGACCTCGTACCTCTTCCTCGCCGTGGCCGCGTACGCGGGCGGCGCGCTGGTCGGGCGCGAGCTGGAGAGCGGCACCGCGCGGTTCGCCTGGACCCAGGGCGTCTCCCCCACCCGCTGGCTGGCCGCCAAGCTGGCCGTGCCCGCGCTCGTCGTGACCGTCGGCGCCACCGCCCTGGTCCTCGTGTACCGCTGGGCCTGGAGCGCCAACCAGGACCCGCTGTACCACGGCTGGATGTCCGACGACGCGTACCTCTCCCGCGGCCCGGCCACCGTCGCGTACGCCCTGTGCGCGCTCGCCGTCGGCGCCGTGACCGCGCTCCTGCTGCGCCGCGCGCTGCCCGCCCTCGCGGTCTCCGTGGCCGCGACCGGGCTGCTCGGCTACGTCGTGGCGCAGTTCCGCGCCTCCTTCTGGCCCGCCGTGACCATCACCGCGTCACCCGAGGAGCTCGACTATCCCGCGTCCGCGTGGGTGGTGGAGAGCGGCGCCGTGGTCCACGGCCGACATGTCCAGGACTTCGACGTCACCCGGTGCTACGGCGGCTCGACCGCCAGGACGCAGGGTTGCTTCGACGACCTGGGCGTCCAGGGCTCCTACCTGACCTACCACCCCGAGTCCCACTACTGGCCGCTCCACCTCGTGGAGACCGGCATCGTGCTCGCCGTCACGGCCGCCGTGACCGCCGTCGCCTTCTGGCTGCTGCGCCGCCGCACGGCCTGAACCCGCGCGAGACCCGGGGTGCGTACGTCCCTCCACGGGGGGGAAGGACGTACGCTCCCCCTCGTTTCCCGGCCGCCGCGGCCCCCGCGAGCCGCCCCCCGATATCCCGCACGCCATGTCTCCGTAACCGTCGGTTCAGATGACCTTGCGACGCTCGGCGAATGAACCCCGCCGTGCCCGAGCCTTCGCCGCCCCCCGAGGGGAATCAGCCCCGCGGAGGGTCCGCCGCGATCCCGCCCGCACGTTCCGACGCGCCTGTCACGCTGCTGGCGCGGAAGAATGGGTTTATGAGCCAGTCAGACGCCACGGCAGAGGTCCAGCACGCACAGCCCTCAGTGGGCTCCATAGCCGCGCACCGCCCGCACACCGTGTCGGCCGCGGTCTCCGACCTGGAACCCGACATCGATGCCGACCTCGACGCGTACGAGGAGTCGCCGTACGACGGGCCCGAGCTGCCCCAGGGTCGTTTCCTCGACCGGGAGCGCAGCTGGCTCGCGTTCAACGAGCGTGTCCTGGAGCTCGCCGAGGACCCGAACACGCCCCTCCTCGAACGGGCCAACTTCCTCGCGATCTTCGCCAGCAACCTGGACGAGTTCTTCATGGTCCGGGTGGCCGGACTGAAGCGCCGTATCGCCACCGGCGTCGCCACCCGCTCCGCCTCCGGTCTCCAGCCCCGCGAGGTGCTGGAGATGATCTGGGCCCGCTCGCGCGAGCTCATGGCCCGGCACGCCGCGACGTATCACGAGGACATCGCCCCCGCCCTCGCGGAGGAGGGCATCCACCTGGTCCGCTGGGGCGAGCTGACGGAGAAGGAGCAGGCCCGCCTCTTCACGCTCTTCCGGCACCAGATCTTCCCGGTCCTCACCCCGCTCGCCGTCGACCCCGCGCACCCCTTCCCGTACATCTCGGGTCTCTCGCTCAACCTCGCGGTCGTCGTGCGCAACCCGGTCAGCGGCCACAAGCACTTCGCGCGCGTCAAGGTGCCGCCGCTGCTGTCCCGCTTCCTGGAGAGCTCCCCCGGCCGGTACGTCCCCATCGAGGACGTCATCGCGGCCCACCTGGAGGAGCTGTTCCCGGGCATGGAGGTCCTGGAGCACCACGCCTTCCGGCTCACCCGCAACGAGGACCTCGAGGTCGAGGAGGACGACGCCGAGAACCTCCTCCAGGCCCTGGAGAAGGAGCTCATGCGGCGCCGCTTCGGGCCGCCGGTGCGCCTGGAGGTCGAGGAGTCCATCGACCGCGAGGTGCTCGACCTGCTGGTGCGCGAGCTGAAGATCAGCGAGGCCGAGGTCTACCCGCTGCCGGGCCCGCTCGACCTCACCGGTCTCTTCCGCATCCACGGTCTCGACCGGCCCGAGCTGAAGTACAAGAAGTTCATCGCCGGGACCCACCGCGACCTCGCCGAGGTCGAGTCGGCGTCCCCGCCGGACATCTTCGCGGCACTGCGGGCCCGGGACGTGCTCCTGCACCACCCGTACGACAGCTTCTCCACCTCCGTCCAGGCCTTCCTGGAGCAGGCGGCCGCCGACCCGGACGTCCTCGCCATCAAGCAGACCCTGTACCGGACCTCGGGCGACTCCCCGATAGTCGACGCGCTCATCGAGGCCGCCGAGTCCGGCAAGCAGGTCCTCGTCCTGGTCGAGATCAAGGCCCGCTTCGACGAGCACGCCAACATCAAGTGGGCGCGCAAGCTGGAGGAGGCCGGCTGCCACGTCGTCTACGGCCTCGTCGGCCTGAAGACGCACTGCAAGCTGTCGCTGGTGGTCCGTCAGGAAGGCGACACGCTGCGGCGCTACTGCCACGTCGGCACCGGCAACTACCACCCGAAGACGGCCCGGCTCTACGAGGACCTCGGCCTGCTCACCGCGGACCCGCAGGTCGGCGCGGACCTCTCCGACCTGTTCAACCGGCTCTCCGGCTACTCCCGCCGCGAGACCTACCGCCGGCTGCTCGTCGCCCCCAAGTCCCTGCGCGACGGCTTGATCTCGCGCATCGACAAGGAGGTCCAGCACCACCGCGCCGGACGTCCCGCGCACATCCGCATCAAGGTCAACTCGATCGTCGACGAGGCACTCATCGACGCCTGCTACCGCGCGTCCCAGGCGGGCGTGCAGGTCGACGTGTGGGTGCGCGGCATCTGCGCGGTGCGTCCGGGCGTGCCGGGCCTGTCGGAGAACATCCGGGTCCGCTCGATCCTCGGCCGGTTCCTCGAACACTCCCGTGTCTTCGGCTTCGGCAACGGCGGGGAGCCCGAGGTGTGGATCGGCAGCGCCGACATGATGCACCGCAACCTCGACCGCCGTATCGAGGCCCTGGTCAGGGTCACCGATCCGGCCCACCGGGCGTCCCTGAACCGGCTGTTGGAGACCGGCATGTCCGACGGCACCGCCTCCTGGCACCTCGGCCCGGACGGCGAGTGGACCCGGCACGCGACCGACGCGGACGGCGCGCCCCTGCGCAACGTCCAGGAGATGCTCATAGACGCGCGGAGGCGCCGGCGTGGCACAGCGACACCATGACCTGACGGACCCCACGACCGGGCCCGTGACCACGGGGGACGCCCTCGCGGGCTACCTCCGTGACCAGGCCACGGAATTCCTCCGCGCCCTGCGTCTGCACCGGGAGACGGGGGGTGCCACGTCGAACGGTGGCTCGTCGGGCACCGCGGCGAACGCCTCGGAGGAGCGCGTCGACGCGGTGCGCGCCCTGCGCCGCTCGGCGCGCCGCATCAGCGGCAGCCTGCACACCTTCCGGCCCCTCCTCGACACCGAGTGGTCGGAGGGCATCCGCCCCGAACTGGCATGGTTGTCGGGCACGTTGGCCCTGGAGAACGCGTACGGGGCCCGGCTGGAGCGGCTGCTGCTGGCGCTGAACCGGCTGTCGGGTTCGGCGCCGAAGCCGGTGCCGGCCCAGGCGCCCGGCGTGTCCGGCACGGCAGGCATGGGCGGCGCGTCCGGCACGGCAGGCATGGGCGGCGCGTCCGGCACGAGCACGGGCGAACGGGCCCCCGCCCGGCCGACGGCCCCGGACCGCGGCAACCTCACCGTGGGCGCGGCGAAGGCGGGCGCCCTCCTGGACCGCCAGCTCACCCTCGCCCGCACCCGGGCCCACTCCACCGCCCTGCAGGCGCTCGGCTCCTCCCGCTTCCACGCCGTCGCGGACCAGGTCGCCGTCCTCGCCAGCGAGGTCCCCCTCACCCCCGCCGCCCCCGGCACCGACCTGCGCCCGCTCGCCAGGGCGGCCGAGGAGCGCCTCTCCGACGCGGTCACCGCGCTCCCGCTGGTCACCGCGGGCAGCCCGTACAACGCGGAGGCCCTGATCCACGGCCTCTCCCCGGAGCCCGCCCCGCACCCGCAGGACGCGCCCTGGCACCAGGTCCGGCTCCTGCTGCGCCTGCACCGGTACGCGTGCGAGGTCGTCCACGGCCGCGGCACCCCGCTGGAGGTCCGCCTGCTGGCCGCCGGTCAGGCCCTCGACCGGCACCGCGACGCCTCGGAGGCGGCGTCCGCGGCGGCCCAGGCGGCCCGTACGCCCCGGATCGCGCCGGCGACCGCGTACGCGCTCGGCGTGCTGCACGCGGACCAGCGGCATGAGGTGGAGGCGGCACGGTACGCGTTCCAGCGTTCCTGGCAGAAGCAGACGATCGGCACACCCTGACCCACCAGGCGGTGAGTACCGGATGAGCACGGCGAAGAATCCCGACGACACCACCGACACCACCGACACCACCGACAGCACCGACACCCCCGACAGCGCCGACAGCGCCGACAGCACCGACACTGCCGTCCAGGCGGCCGGCTGCGTCCTGTGGCGTCGCTCCCCGTCGGGGGGTGAACTGGAGGTGTGCCTCGTCCACCGCCCCAAGTACGACGACTGGTCGCACCCCAAGGGCAAGCTGAAGCGCGGCGAGGACCCCCTCTCCGGCGCCCTGCGGGAGGTCGAGGAGGAGACGGGCTACCTGGCCGCGCCCGGCACCCGGCTGCCCACCATGGAGTACGAGGCGAACGGACGGCCCAAGCAGGTCCGCTACTGGGCGGCCGAGGCCGTCTCCGGTGGCTTCACCCCGAGCCACGAGGTCGACCGCCTCCTCTGGCTCACGCCGCCGGCCGCCCGCGACCGGCTCACCCAGCCGAGGGACCGCACGCTCGTGGACGCCCTGCTGGACGTCCTGCACCTGGCATAACGGGTACTCAAAACCCGGCGCCCGCCGGAACCCGCCCGTGTCCTCGACGTAAGCGTTCCGTGACCTAACCGCACCGCCTCCAGGGGTTCACCCGCCGTTCACTCGCGCCCGTAGGCGCCTTCACCTGATCTGCCTAATTTCGGCCTTACGCGGTGCGGTGCGCGACCCGAGCGGTCACGCCCGTTCCGAGCAGACTTCGCACATTCCGCACGCCGCTGAATTCAGGTCGGCGGCTCCTGGAAGGATCTTCCCCAAGTGAAGCTTCAGCGCATGAACCGGCGGGCTCTCTCCCTCGGTGCTCTCGCCGTCTCCGGCGCCCTGGCCCTCACGGCGTGCGGCTCCGACGACACCGGCTCCGGCAGCGGATCCAGCAGCAGCTCCTCCGCCACCGCGGCCGCCGGGTCCATCAAGTGTGACGACGCCAAGGGCCAGCTCCTCGCCGACGGCTCCTCCGCGCAGAAGAACGCGATCGACGCCTGGGTGAAGAACTTCACGCAGGCCTGCAACGGCGTCCAGGTCAACTACAAGGGCTCCGGCTCCGGCGCCGGTGTCACCGCGTTCACGCAGGGCCAGGTCGCCTTCGCCGGCTCCGACTCCGCGCTGAAGGACGACGCCGTCGCCGCCTCGAAGTCGGTCTGCTCCGGCGGCCAGGGCATCGACCTGCCGATGGTGGCCGGCCCGATCGCCGTCGCCTACAACGTCGAGGGCGTGGACGACCTCGTCCTGGACGCCTCCACGATCGCCAAGATCTTCAACGGCAAGATCACCAACTGGAACGACGCCGCGATCAAGAAGCTGAACCCGACCGCCAAGCTGCCCGACCAGAAGATCCAGCCGTACCACCGCTCGGACGAGTCCGGCACCACGGACAACTTCACCAAGTACCTGATCGCCACCGCCAAGACCGACTGGCCCTACTCGGGCGGCAAGGCCTGGCAGGCCAAGGGCGGCCAGTCCGCGGCCGGCTCCTCCGGTGTCGCCCAGGGCGTCAAGTCGACCCCCGGCGCGATCGGCTACATGGAGCTGTCGTACGCCAAGGACGGTCTGGGCACGGTCGCCGTCAACACCGGTGCCGCGGCCCCGGTGAAGGCCTCCTCCGACGGCGCCACCAAGGCCGTCGCCGCCGCGCAGGTCGTCGGCACCGGCAGCGACCTGTCGCTGAAGCTGGACTACAACACCAAGGCCGACGGCGCCTACCCGCTCACCCTGGTCACGTACGAGATCGTCTGCGACAAGGGCAACAAGGCCGCCACCCTGCCCGCCACCAAGGCGTTCCTGCGCTACATCGCCAGCACGGACGGCCAGGGCATCCTCTCGGGCATCGACTACGCGCCGATCCCCGACTCCATCATCTCCAAGGTCCGCACCACCATCGAGGGCCTGAGCTGATCTGAGCGGTGCGGTCCGGCACCGGGGGAACCCGGTCCGGACCGCACCCGTCCGGTGCACCGCCGCCAGGGGCCACCCGCAACCCGGCCCCACCCGAGCCGCCCACACACCCGCAGGCGGCTCCGCAGACCGGAGACCCCCATGGACATATCGACGCACAAGTCAGACACGGACGACACCCCTCCCCCCACGGCCCTGCCGGTCGAGACCGCCGAGCAGAAGCGCGCGGCCCGCGGCGCCACCCGGCCCGGTGACCGGATCTTCCTCGCGCTCTCCCGCGGCTCGGGCATCTTCCTGCTGGTGATCATGGCCGCCATCGCGGCCTTCCTCACCTACCGGGCCTACCTCGCCATCAGCAAGGACGACGCCAACTTCCTCACCACCTTCGAGTGGAACACCGGCCTCGTCCCGCCGAAGTTCGGCATCGCGGTCCTGGCCTTCGGCACGGTGGTCTCGTCGATCATCGCCATGGCCATCGCCGTCCCCGTAGCGGTGGCCATCGCCCTCTTCATCACGCACTACGCCCCGCGCAGGCTGAGCGGCCCCATCGCGTACGTGATCGACCTGCTCGCCGCCGTGCCGTCCATCGTGTACGGCCTGTGGGGCGCCCTGGTCCTCGTACCGCACATGGACGGCCTGTTCGGCTGGCTCGACCACTACCTCGGCTGGACCGGCGTCTTCTCCTGGGACGACGGCGCCCCGCGCTCGATGCTCACGGTGGGCATCCTGCTGGCCGTGATGATCCTGCCGGTCATCACCAACGTGAGCCGCGAGGTCTTCCGCCAGGTCCCGCAGATGCACGAGGAGGCGGCCCTGGCGCTCGGCGCCACCCGCTGGGAGGTCATCCGCATGTCGGTGATCCCCTTCGGCCGCTCCGGAGTGATCTCGGCCTCGATGCTGGGCCTCGGCCGCGCCCTCGGCGAGACGATGGCCGTGGCCACCGTCCTCTCCCCCGACTTCGACATCCACGCCAGCCTGCTGAACCCCGGCGGCGGCACCTTCGCCCAGAACATCGCCAGCAAGTTCAACGAGGCGACGGAGTTCGGCCGTGACGCGCTCATCGCCTCCGGCCTGGTCCTGTTCGTCATCACCTTGCTGGTCAATGGCGCGGCACGCATGATCATCGCCCGCCGCGCGGAGTACTCGGGGGCCAACGCATGAGCCACACAGCAGCAGTAGCAGACAAGGCCCCCAGCACGCTGCGAGGCGCCAGCCTCCCGAGCTGGTCCCCCTGGGCCATCGCCGGCGGCTCGATCGCCCTCGCGATCCTCATCGGTCTCGTCGGCGGCCTGGACAGCAAGGTGCAGTGGGGCCTGATCGCCGGCCTGCTCTTCGTCTTCGGCACGTTCGGCATCGCCGCGAAGGTGGAAGGCAAGCGCCAGGCCAAGGACCGGGTGGCGACCAGCCTGGTCTGGGTCGCGTTCATCCTCGCGGTCGTCCCGCTGGTGTCGTTGCTGTGGACGACGATCAAGCGCGGTACGAAGGTCCTCGACGTCTACTTCCTCAGCCACTCGATGGGCGTGGTCGCCGACTCCGAGCCCGGCGGCGGCATCTACCACGCCATCATCGGCAGCCTGGAGCAGGTCGGCCTGGCCACGGCGATCGGCGCCCCGATCGGCATCCTGACGGCGATCTACCTGGTGGAGTACGGCCGGGGCAGCCTGGCGAAGGCCGTCACGTTCTTCGTGGACGTCATGACCGGCATCCCCTCCATCGTCGCGGGCCTCTTCATCCTCAGCCTCATGCTGATGCTGGACATGCAGCCGTTCGGCTTCGCGGGTTCCCTGGCGCTGGCGATCCTGATGATGCCGGTCGTCGTACGCTCGACAGAGGAAATGCTGAAGCTGGTCCCGAACGAGCTGCGCGAGGCGTCTCTCGCCCTGGGCGTCCCGAAGTGGCGCACGATCCTGAAGGTGGTAGTCCCGACGTCGATCGGAGGCATCATCACGGGCGTGATGCTCGCGATCGCCCGTATCGCAGGCGAGACGGCCCCGGTTCTGCTGTTGGTCTTCGGCAACCCGTTCATCAACAACAACCCCTTCGAGGGTGCGCAGGCGTCGCTCCCGCTGTACATCTACCAGCAGTACTCGCAGAGCGCGGGTTCGACGGCGGCCTACGACCGTGCCTGGGCGGCGTCACTCACGCTGATCGCCTTCGTGATGATCCTGAACCTGGTGGCTCGCGGCATCGCCCGCTGGAAGGCCCCGAAGACCGGTCGCTGACGCGGCCAGACAGCGACTGATCCGTCCGATCGGGAAGTGAAGTAGAAAAACATGGCCAAGCGAATCGACGTAAGCGGACTCACCGCCTACTACGGCGCCCACAAGGCGATCGAGGACATCTCGATGACGGTCGAACCGCGCTCGGTGACGGCCTTCATCGGCCCCTCCGGCTGCGGCAAGTCGACGTTCCTGCGCACGCTGAACCGCATGCACGAGGTGACCTCCGGCGGCCGGGTCGAGGGCAAGGTGCTCCTGGACGACGAGGACCTGTACGGCGCCGGTGTGGACCCGGTGTCCGTCCGCCGCGAGGTCGGCATGGTCTTCCAGCGCCCGAACCCCTTCCCCACGATGTCGATCTTCGACAACGTGGCCGCGGGCCTCCGCCTCAACGGCGGCTACAAGAAGTCCGAGCTGGCGGACGTCGTCGAGAAGTCCCTCAAGGGCGCGAACCTCTGGAACGAGGTCAAGGACCGCCTGAACAAGCCCGGCTCGGGCCTGTCCGGCGGCCAGCAGCAGCGACTGTGCATCGCGAGGGCGATCGCGGTGGAGCCGAAGGTCCTGCTGATGGACGAGCCCTGCTCGGCCCTGGACCCGATCTCGACCCTCGCCATCGAAGACCTGATCGGCGAGCTGAAGGAACGCTTCACGATCGTCATCGTGACGCACAACATGCAGCAGGCGGCGCGCGTCTCGGACCGCACGGCCTTCTTCAACCTGGCCGCGGTCGGCCAGCCCGGCAAGCTGATCGAGATCGACGACACGGAGCGCATCTTCTCCAACCCGTCGGTCCAGGCGACGGAGGACTACATCTCGGGCCGCTTCGGCTGACCCGAACCGACACCTCCGCCACCTCAATACCCCTCGCGGTGCTGCATGGCGGTGCCACCGCGAGGACGCAAAGAGCCCGCCCCCTGGCTCCCAGGGGGCGGGCTCGCGCTTGCCTCCGGCGGCTGGGCGGGGGTGCGGAGAGACCGCGACGGGGAGGTGGTGGGGTAGTTACAGGGGCACTGGGACACAGGGGCGCAGAGGACGAAGCCCCCGCAGGAGCTGGACCGAGGGTCCCCTTCGCCCCACCAAGTCGGCCGGACCGACAGCACGAACCCCCGGAGCGCAGGGGCGAAGCCCACAAGGATGCCGGAAAAGCCCGCCAGGCGGGCGGGGGCGAAGCCCACGAGGGGTTCAGGGGACGAAGTCCCCGCCCCGGGGGCCGGGGCGAAGCCCCGGAGGCTGGGGGACTCCTCAACCCACCGAGTCGGGCAGGCGGGTGGGCCAACACCCGGGGTGCAGGGGACGAAGTGCCCGCCCGGGCCGGGGAGGAGCCCCGGAGGTGGGCGACTCCTCAACCCACCGAGTCGGGCGGGCCGGTGGGCCAACACCCGGGGTGCAGGGGACGAAGTCCCCGCCCCGGAGGACCGGGGCGAAGCCCCGGAGGCCGGGGGACTCCTCAACCCACCGAGTCGGGCGGGCCGGTGGGGCAGGGGGCTACAAAAACGCCAGGTCCACGAGCCAGAACGCGCACGCCGCGACCACCCCAGCCGCCGGCATCGTGATGAACCACCCAAGGATGATGTTCTTCGCGACTCCCCACCTCACGGCGTTGACCCGCTTCGTCGCCCCCACACCCATGATCGCCGACGTGATCACATGCGTCGTGGAGATCGGCGCCTTGAACAGGAACGCCGTCGTGAACATGATCGACGCCCCGGTCGTCTCCGCCGCGAACCCCTGCGGCGGATCAAGCTCAATGATCTTCCGCCCGAGGGTCCGCATGATGCGCCACCCACCCGCATACGTCCCCAGCGACAACATCACCGCACAAGCGATCTTCACCCACACCGGAATCGGGTCGTCGGCACCCTGGACATCCCCGATGACCAACGCCATCACCACGATGCCCATCGTCTTCTGCGCGTCCTGCAGACCGTGCCCCAGCGCCATACCCGCCGCGGAAACGGTCTGGGCTATCCGAAAGCCCCGCTTCGCCTTGTGCGGATTGGCCCGCCGGAACATCCACAAAATAGCCGTCATCACCAGATAACCGATGATAAGTCCCACCACCGGCGAGACGAACATCGGAATGACGACCTTGTCCAGCACCCCGGACCAGATGACCTCCGTGCCCCCGGCGAGCGCGGCGCCCACCATCCCCCCGAACAGCGCGTGCGAGGACGACGACGGCAACCCGAAGTACCACGTGACGAGATTCCAGACGATCGCCCCGATCAACGCGGCGAACAGGATCCCCATCCCCTTCGACCCGTCGGGAGTCTCGATCAGCCCCTTGCTGACGGTGTGCGCGACGCCACTCCCCAGAAAGGCGCCGGCGAGGTTCATCACAGCGGCCATGGCCAGCGCAGCGCGCGGCGTCAGCGCCCGAGTCGAAACCGACGTGGCAATGGCGTTCGCCGAGTCGTGAAAGCCGTTCGTATAAGTGAATCCGAGCGCGACGCCAATGGTCACGACCAGAGCAAAGGTGTCCATGAAGTACTCAGGACTCCTTGACCGCGATGGTCTCCACCGTGTTGGCCACGTGCTCGAAGGCGTCGGCGGCCTCCTCCAGCACATCCACGATCTGCTTCAGCTTGAGCACCTCGATGGCCTCGTACTTGCCGCTGAACAGATGCGCCAGCAGCTTCCGGTGGATCTGGTCGGCCTGGTTCTCGAGCCGGTTGACCTCGATCCAGTACTCGGTGAGGTTCTCCATGGTCCGCAGGTTCGGCATGGCCTCGGCCGTCAGCTCCGCCGCCCGTGCCAGCACCTCGATCTGCTGCTCGACCCCCTTGGGCAGCTCCTCCACGTTGTAGAGGACGACCAGGTCGACGGCCTCCTCCATGAAGTCCATGATGTCGTCGAGGGAGGACGCGAGGTTGTAGATGTCCTCACGGTCGAAGGGCGTGATGAACGAGGAGTTCAGCTGGTGGAAGATCGCGTGCGTGGCATCGTCACCCGCGTGTTCGGCGGCCCGCATACGCTCTGCGATCTCGGCCCGGCTGGCGGGGTCCGCCCCGAGCAGTTCCATCAGGAGTTTCGAGCCCGTGACGATGTTGTCCGCGGATGCGGCGAACATGTCGTAGAAGCTCGTCTCCCTGGGGGTCAGACGAAAGCGCACGTGGGGTCCTCAAGATGCATCGGTTTCGGTCAGGCTGATGCTAGGCGCATCATCCGGCCACGGCTAATGGGCCGTCCCCCAGTGTCGCCCATCAGCCAGAGCGTCCGGCAGGGGGGCGACCGGCGAAGTCCCTGCCGGGGCCGTATACCCGCCAAAGTTCGGTACCATATACCCAGTAGGGGTATATGTCGGGAGCTGGAGCGCTGGAGGACAAGATGACGACCACCGAGGCCGGCGCGCAAGCCCCCGCCCCCGACCCCTCGGCCGAACCGGACCACACTCCCGGAACGGGAACGGTCCACGGCTACCACAAGCAGAAGGACGAGCACCTCAAGCGCCTGCGCCGCATCGAGGGCCAGATCCGCGGCCTGCAACGCATGGTCGACGAGGACACCTACTGCATCGACATACTCACCCAGGTGTCCGCCTCCACCAAGGCCCTGCAGTCCTTCGCGCTGCAACTCCTGGAGGAACACCTGCGCCACTGCGTCGCCGACGCGGCCGTCAAGGGCGGCGCCGAGATCGACGCGAAGGTGGAGGAAGCGACCAAGGCGATCGGCCGCCTACTGCGTACCTGACCCGCCGGAGCCGGGTGAGCCGGAGCCGGAACCACCACGCGCCGGCCGCTCCTCGGCCCGTTCCTCGCCCACCCGCAGCACCTGATCGATGCTCTCCAGACTGAGTCGTTCCTCCCCGGCCGCCGAGGCCGCGATGATCAGCTCCCCGCACAGCTCTATCTCGGCGAGGGCCACGTGGTCCTGAACTGCCGTACCGCCGCCCGGAGCCACGCGCATCACCTCGTCTCTGCCGTCACCGGCTTCCTAGAGTAGGGAGCGCTATACACCGCGCGCATGGCACGGACGGGCTAGTCCTTGTGCCTACCCTGTGGCTGAATCTGTCCGTTCGGAGTGACTTCACTCCTGCGCGATCCGCCCCGCGTAGATGTCCCCGGCGGCCGGCAGCCGCACGTCGACAGGCGCCCCGAAGTCGTACAACAAGGTCGTGGAGGCGACGGCGACAGCCTCCTTCTGCTGCCCGTTGACGAAACTGAACCGGTGCCGGACCTTCCGGATGCGCCCATCATCGTCGAGGTAGACGTCGAAGGGCACCCGAACCGTGGCGAACCCTTTCGCCGCCGCCCGCAGCGCGTCCCGTCCCTCCGCGGACGCGTCCTCGGCGGCCACCGCCAGATCGGCGGTCCCGCGATAGTGCCGCACCGCCGTCCCGGCCACCTCGGTCCTCCCGACGTACGTCGCCGTACGCGTCCCCCGCAGCACCTCGGCGGCGGCGAACGGATCGGTGGCCCCGCCGGTCACCAGGTTCCCGTCGGACAGGGTCGCCGTCTCCACCCGCACCCACTTGTCGTCCGGCACCCCGGCACCCCGGTTCTTCATGAACAGGGCGCCGGGCGCGAGGAGTTCGGTGATCGGCCGGTGCTCACTGGTCCCGGCCGGATCCTGCGGCAACAGCACCTTCAACTCCCCGCGCTGCTTGCGGTAGTCGTAGACCCCCTGGCCCCGGATGGTCACCCGGGTCCCGCCGGTGGCCATCTCCATCGACGTACGGGCCTTCGACGTGCCCGCCTCGACGAGGGTGTCGGCGGCCCGGTGCAACGTCGCCACGGGATCGGCCGCCCGGCCGTCCTCGGCGGCGGCACCGCCCCCGGAACACCCGGCGGCACACGCACAGATCCCCGCCACGACCCCCGAAAGGACCGCCGCACCCACTCGCCTGCGCTGCCGCTCCGCCATGGCCTGTCTACCCCCAGCCGGTACGTCCGTCACGGGCCCCGTGTCGTTCCGCTTAACGACGGGTGGGTGCCCCCGTCACGCGGGACAGAAGGCTTGCGACCGCCATACGGGTCCTTTACCGAACCTGGGTAGCGTTGTCTGCGTGACGCAGCAGGACGGCTCGGATCATCCCCGCGACGAGGGGGACCACAGCACCATGACCGTCGAACAGGGCCGCTTCTGCCTGGCCCGCTGCACCTGCGGCTGGCGCGGCCCGGCCCGCAGAGCGAGAAGCATGGCCAGAACGGACGCGGAGAGCCACATTCGCGGCTGACCGGCTGATGTCACGGACGTCACCGTTCCGTCACCGCCGACCCTCGGCGGAACCCGTGGTCCCATGACCCCGTCTCGCTCCATGAAGCCGACGGCGGTCGAGGGAAGGCGCAACACCATGGAACGGCGTACGTTCATCGCAGGCGGCACGGCAGCGGTCACGGCGGCAATGACCGCGTGCAAGGCGACCGGGGGCAGCGCGAGCGACTCCTCGGCCACCGGGCAGACCGGCACCAACAGTTCCCTCAGCAACACCAGCGCCGCCGCCCCCGCCAACTGGACCGCGCTGGCCCGCGACCTGGACGGCACCCTGGTCCGCCCCGGCGACGCCTCCTGGGCCACGGCCCATCAGCTCTACAACACCCGCTTCGACAGCCTGAAGCCGGCGGCGGTGGCCTACGTCGCCCACTCCGACGACATCCGCACGGCTCTGGCGTACGCCCGCGCCCACAAGGCCAAGGTCGCGATCCGCAACGGCGGCCACTCCTACGGCGGCTGGTCCTCCGGCAACGGCCGCCTGATCATCGACGTCTCCAAGCTGAACCGGGTCCGGGCGAGCGGCACTACGGCCGTGGTCGGCGCGGGCTCCAAGCTGATCGACGTCTACCGGGCGCTCACCGCGAAGGGCGTGACGATCCCGGCGGGCTCCTGCCCGACGGTCGGCGTCTCCGGTCTGGTCCTCGGCGGCGGTCACGGAGTCGTCTCCCGCGCCTATGGCCTGACCTGCGACAGCCTCACCCAGGCCACGATCATCACCGCGGACGGCAAGCAGCTCACCGCCAACGCGACGACGAACAAGGACCTGTTCTGGGCGCTGCGCGGCGCCGGCAACGGCAACTTCGGCATCGTCACGGAGCTGCAGTTCAAGACCCACCCAGCGCCCCAGGCGGTGACGGGCTACCTCACCTGGCCCTGGGCGAAGGCGGCCGCGGTGATAAAGGCCTGGCAGGAGTGGGGTCCGTCGCAGCCCGACGAGATCTGGTCCTCCCTCCACCTGGAGAACGGCAGCGGCACCCCCTCCATCTCGGTGGCCGCGTTCTGCATCGGCACCTACGGCCAGCTCCAGAACGCCGTGGACCGGCTCGCGGACCGGGTGGGCGCCCCCGCGACCAGCGTCTCCCTGCGCCGCCGTACGTACGAGGCGGCGATGGAGATCTACGCCGGCTGCTCGTCGTTCTCCTCCGACGCCCAGTGCCACCTGCCGGGCTCGACGCCGGGCCGCTCCCCGCAGGGCGCGCTGCGCCGGGAGACCTACGCGGCGCGCTCGGACTTCTTCGACCACTCGCTCTCGGCGGCGGGCATCCAGACGCTGCTGAAGCAGATCAAGTCGGTCCAGGGCGGCTCGGGCAGCATCGCGCTGACGGCGTTGGGCGGCGCGGTGAACCGCGTGTCTCCCACGGCCACGGCGTTCGTCCACCGCCGCTCGCGGATGCTGGCGCAGTACATCGCGTCGTGGCGGGCGGGCGCGACGGGGACGGCGGCGCAGTCGTGGCTGAATACCGCCCACAAGGCGATGTCGCCGTACGCCTCGGGCGCGGCGTACCAGAACTACGCGGACCCGACCCTGACGAACTGGCGCAAGGCGTACTACGGCGAAGCGCTCCCGCGCCTGACGCGGCTGAAGAAGCAGTACGACCCGAACGGCTTCTTCACGTACCCGCAGGCACTCTGACCGTTCCTGTGGACGGAGCGGGAGTGAGCCCGTTCAGCCGCACGCCCCGAACGGTCTTGGGCGCACTGGTCCCCGGTGTACTCAACCCCGGGGCGGCGGCACGCATCCTGTGCGTGATCCGATCCCGGGAGGCCAGTTCCCTGCGCGACCTGGCCACATAGGCACCGCCAGAAGCGACGAGGAGGCCCTGAACCATCACACCGGTGGAGCAGGGGCCCCGCACGCTGACACCGCGCCTCGCGTCCCAGATCGCACAGCCACGCCAACCCGGACGGCCCAGGGCACTGCAAGCCCAGGAGCCGACCATCACCCGATCGAGCTAAACCGCCCTCATGTGTGTTCCTCGGTAAGCAGTCACCTACCCCGAAGGCTCCTGCCAAAGGCAAAGGCCCAAGGCTCAAGGGCTAAGCCGCGAGGTCCCGCTCCTCCGCGGCGATCTCGCTGCGCGCACCCGTGATGAGCCCGTCCCGACCCCCGATGCGAGCGGCGCGGCTGCGCACGATCCACCCGACCCGGGGTGACCGGTCCACGGCCTTCAGCACGGGAGTGAGCAGCATGGAGGCGACGGGCGACAGCAGCAGGGCCACGGCGGTCCCGAGCGCGAACCCACCGACGACGTCCGTCGGATAGTGCACGCCCATGTAGACCCGGCAGAACCCTTCGAGCAGGGCGATCCCTATCCCCGCGAGCCCGAACTTCCGGTTGGCGACGAACAGCCCGACGGCCATGGCCATCGTGAGGGTGGCGTGGTCGCTCACGAAGGAGTAGTCGGTCTTGCCGGAGACGAGAACCTCCAGCCCCTGATGGTCGCGGAAGGGCCGCGGCCGCTCCACGAACCCCCGTATGGGCACGTTCACCAGCACGGCCATCGCGGCGGCGAGCGGCGCCCACACGAGAGCGGCGACAGAGGAAGCGGCTTCCTCGGCCCCACCGGGCCGCCGGCGCACCCCCCACCAGCACCACAGGATCAACAGCACCATGGCGAGCAGCAGCCCGTACTCGCCCACGAACTCGACGGCGCGGTCGAGCCAGTGCGGGGCGTCCTTGGCGAGGCCGTTGATGTCATAGAGCAGGTCGACGTCGGGGTTCGACCCGGATTCGGCGAGTCCAGCCATGGTGCTGCGGCCCCTTCGTCGTGTGCTGCCCGGCGCACCTCACATGCGCCCGCCTCAACAGGAACGCACGGCCCCGGTTGATACGTTCCACTCTCCACTGAATGATCACTCAGACGTTATCGAAGAGAGACAGATCCCCGCAGCTCAGAGGCCGGGTTCCGGCCCGCCTCAGACCGTCGTGGGGAGCGCTTTCGCGCCATCTTCGGTGACGCGGGTGGCCCCGAAGTACTCGGCCGTGTCGATGGGGTCGAACCGGATGACGGCCCCCGTGTAGGGCGCGTCGATCATGTAGCCGCCCCCGACGTAGATCCCCACGTGGTGGATGGCCCGCGAGTTGCTCAGGTCGGTCGAGAAGAACACCAGGTCCCCCGGCAGCAGCTCGCTCCGCTTGGGGTGCGGCCCGGCGTTGTACTGGTCGTTGGCGACCCGGGGCAGCGTGATCCCGACGCTCTCGTAGGAGGCCTTGGTCAGCCCGGAGCAGTCGAACCGTCCTCCCTGGTCAGCGGTTCCGTTCCCGCCCCAGAGGTAGGGCGTGCCGAGCTTCTTCTGGGCGTAGTAGATGGCCCCGGCGGCCTGCTTGGAAGGGTCGACACGGGATACGGGGGCGGCGAAGCTCTCCGCCAGTGTGCGGATTGTCTTGACGTAGTTCTGCGTCTCCCGGATCGCCGGAACCCCGCCCGCCCTGATGACCCGGTCGGGGCCCGCGTTGTAGGCCGCGAGCATGTTGTCGGTGATGTCGCCCGGCACGGTCTTGACGTACTTGGCGAGATCGCAGTCGTACGAGGCTGCCGACGGAATCGCGTCATTCGGATCCCAGATGTCGCGGTCGCCGTCCCCGTCGCCGTCGACACCGTGCGTGGCCCAGGTGCTGGGGATGAACTGTGCGATGCCGCGTGCGTCGGCGGGACTCACGACGTCCGGGTCAAAACCGCTCTCCTGGTACAACTGGGCGGCCAGCAGGGCGGGATTGATGGCGGAGCAGAGGTTGCCCCACTTCTGCACGAGCGTGCTGTACGCCGCCGGCACGGCCCCCTTGGCCAGCCCGACGCTTCCCGCGCCGACGCCGTTGACCAGGTTCCCGGACACGACGTACACCCCGACGACGAGCAGCATCACGAAGCTCAGCCCGAGCCCGACCGCGGCCCCGCTGACCACCCAAACTTTTCGCACACCTCAACCCTCCCCCACCGCAGCCCTGTTTACGGGTCTTTTCCGAACCTGTCCGTGTCGTATGCGCTACTTCGAGACGAACCCGTCGCAGGCAACGCTCGCGTACTTCTTGGCACCTTGGACGTGGAGGTAAAGCACCGTCCAGTCACCGGGGTCGTTCGCCACGGATATGGCGTCTCCGGCCTCCTTGCCCCGCACGATCTGCCGGAAGTCGTCCGGGTATGTCAGATACGTCCACTCGATGCCGGCTGTGGCAGGCTTGCTGGTGTACCCCAGGTCCAGGTTCTGTTGGAGCCCGCCCTCGAAGGGCTTGCCCGTGTCCGAGTCGATCTCGTGCGGCGGCTTCACGGCAACGGAGACGTAGTACGGCGTGGAGGCTGCGAACTTGAGCCGGAATCCGATGCGGCCCTTGCCGGAGCTGTAGGGGGCGTTGGTATCTGCCGCCGAAACCGACCACTCGAACTGCGGGTTCCGCTCCTCCGTCGGCAGATTGCAGGCCCCCTGCCCGTCCCCTGACGTTGTGTCGGCCTCCCAGTAGTCACGGGACGGGTTCGTCTGCTCGACGTAGGTCGGCGGCTTCAGCTCCGACTCGTCGCCGCCCGCGGTGGTGGCCGCCGCCGGGATGGTTCCCGGTCCTGCCGTACCGTCGGTGCCCTTGCCGGTGCCGTCGTCCCCGCCCGGAAGGAAGGTGAGAGCGGCGACGGCTCCCACCGCCACGACCACGCCCGCGGCCCCGGCGATCAGCCACGACTTCCTGTGCGGCCGGGTGGCCGGGGTCGGCTGGGTGACCTGGGTGGGCGTGTAGCCGTAGCCGTGCGGGGCTTGCGGGGCAACCGTCGGCAAGTCGTGCACGCCGCCCGGGGTGTTGGCCGGCGGGGTGACCGGCATCGCGGGCACAGCCGTCGGCGTCGCGGGAACCGCCTCGCCCAACGCGGCGAGTCCTCCGTAGAACGGGTCCTCGACGAGCGCGGTCCGCACCCCGCACCACGCGATCACCTCACCGAGCCCGGGCCGTGCCGCGGGGTCCTTGGCCACGCACGCCTCGACGAGCGCGGCCAGCCCCGCGTCGACACCCACGAGATCGATCGGCTCGTGAACGGCGCGGTAGCTGACTCCCGCAGGCTCCCCGTGCCCGAAGGGCGGCCGACCGGTCGCCGCGTAGGCCAGGGTCGCGCCGAGGGCGAAGACATCGGCGGCGGGCCCGACCTCGTTGCGCAACAGCACCTCGGGGGCGGTGAAGCCAGGCGTGCCGGGCGCAAATCCCGCCTCGGTGAGCGCCGTTTGCGCCGTGGTCCGCGCTATTCCGAAGTCGATGAGCTGCGGCCCCTGTGCCGCGAGGATCACGTTCTGCGGCTTGAGGTCCCGATGCGTGACCCCGTACGCGTGCACCGCCGCGAGCCCTTCGGCGAGGGCCGCGAGCAGCCCTCGGCACGTCTCCACGGGCAGCGGTCCCCTCTGGGACACGGCGCTGCTCAGCGTGGGTCCAGGGACGTACTCGGTGGCCAGCCAGTACGGCGCCGCGTCCAGCGAGGCATCGATCAGATTCGCCGTGTACGCACTCCGCACCGCCCGGACCGTCTCCACCTCCCGCCGGAACCGCGCCAGCGCCTCGGGGTGGTCGACGATCTCGTCACGGATCACCTTGAGTGCGACCAGCCGCCCACCGGGCGACCGCCCGAGATAGACCTGTCCCATACCCCCCGCACCCAGCCGGGCGAGCAACGTGTACGCGCCAATCCGCGCGGGGTCTCGATCCTTCAGTGCGTCCACTGAACTGACCATGCCATATCGATCAGTTCGGAAGACGCCACCCGGCACAGCGCTGGTCGTCCGGTCCGACAACCGAGCCGCTGGCGCCGCTCCGGCACCGCACGGTCAACGGCAGCCCCGGACTGCGCCAAGCATCGCCCAACGTTCACCCCCGTCCTCCCCATCCAGGGCCATGATTCGGCAACAGCGGCGACCACTTTCGGACTCGGACATACGTTCCGCACCGTGAACTCCGAGAACACCCCCCACAGAGCCGTCCACCACGCTCCGCCCGCCACCGCCCGCCGCGCGCTTCTGCGCGGTCTGGCCGGCGCGGTGAGCCTGGGCGGCGGCCTCGCCCTCGCGACGACTCCCGCCTCGGCCGCCACTCCGCACACCACCACCCCCCGCCCCGGCACCGCCGAAGAGGCCCTGCGGGAACTGGCGGCAGGCAACCGACGCTGGCGCACCTACTGCGAGCGACACCCGGACGAGACGCCCGCCGTCCGGCAGAGCCTGACGGCAGGTCAGCAGCCGTTCGCCGTCGTCCTCGGCTGCATCGACTCCCGGGTGCCGCCGGAGCTGGTCTTCGACCAGGGTCTCGGCGATCTGATGACCGTCCGCACGGCGGGCGAGGTCCTCGACGAGGCCGTACTCGGCAGCGTGGCCTACGGAGTGCTCGAACTGGGCATACCGCTGGTCATGGTGCTCGGTCACCAGTCGTGCGGCGCGGTGAAGGCGGCCGTCCAGGCGGACCTGACCGGCGAGAAAATGCCCGCCCACATCCAGTACCTGGCCGACCGGATCAGCCCGTCCATAGACCGCACGAAGGAAGGCGACGCCCGCGTCGACTCGACCGTCGACGCCAACATACGGGCCGTCCGCTCAACGCTCGCCGCCGAGCCCGACCTCGCCGCGAGGATAGCCGCCGGCGAGCTGGCCGTCGTCGGCGCCCGCTACGAGCTGACCACCCAGGTCGTCCACAACATCGCGTAACCCCTAGAGGGCCTGCCCTAGATGAATGAGTCCAAGGGGTGTCGTTGCGGTCAGTGATCGTAGGCAGTGAGTGATCGCTTGACAGGCTGTCCAGTTTGGTCGTTGTGCCAGATCGCCGCTGTGAGTGCGAGGATCCGGCACAAGACCCGGGCTGACACCCCTGCCGGGCTCTTGCCGCCGTGTCGTTCCAGGTTGAACCGCCCCTTGAAGGTTTGATTGATCGACTCGATGACCTGCCGCAGCGGTTTGAACAGGTGTGACCCGGCCGGCTCGGCTTCCCCCTTGCGGGCCGGCCGCAGCAACTTCAGGTGACGCTCGGCAAGACCGGGCTCGAACTCGCGGCCGAGCGTGGGCGTGATTCCGCCGGCAGGCCGCCACGGCGCCAGCCTTCAATTCGTCGTCACTCCGGGCATAGAGTGCCGTTGTGAGGGTGTCCAGGTCGTTAGTCACACATCGACGTTGGACGCCTTCGTCTCATGTCCGCAGGTGATCGCTTGGACTCATTCAGGGATCCGGGGCGGTGCCCACTGCGGTGACTATGCGGCGCGGTCATTTCGCAGGGCCTGGATGAGCCAGGGGTACACCGGGATCAGGTTCGGTACCACCTGCCAGCCGTTGACGATCCACACCAGCCGCCAGTACCGGTCCACCCTGGGATCGTGCGCCTCTTCGAACTGCTGCGCCATCCAGTCCCGGAATTCCGTGTCAGGGGTGCGCGCGAACACCCCCGCGAAGCGGTGCACGAGGTCGTCGATGACGGGTGCGACCCTGTTGCTGAGCGGGTCGATGCCCGACTTCCTGGCCTCGGCCACCTTCTGACGGGTGAACTCCATCAGTTCCTCGCCGGCATCGCGCTCGATGCCGAGCGGGCGCCCGGCGGCCTGGCGTACGGCCGTCCGGCGCATCCGGGCACGGAAATCCTCGTCACCGACCAGCTCGGCGATCTCCACCCACGCGGCGACCTGCTCGCCGGTCGGATCATCGGGGAGGTCGGGAGTGGCAGCGCGAACCATGGCCACTGCGGCCAGGTCGGCATCCACTGTGCCGAAGGTGCCATCCACGAAATCGTCGATCAGACGTCGGCGTTCCTCGCCGGACAACTGCGTGAGCCTGTGCATGAGCTTGGTCTCCTCGGGACTGGACCCGCGGCTGGCCACGACTCGCAGAACGCTCCGACGCAGTAGCAGCATCCGGATCTGGACGTCCATGGCGTCGGCGTGCGCCGCGGCGACTTCCGCCACCGAGAGCTCCCGGTCCAGTACCCGTTGAATCGTGGGCAGGTCCATGCCCAGCTCGCGGAGTGTGCGGAGGAGTTCCAGACGAAGCAGTGCGTCGAGGTCGTAGAGCCGATAACCGGCGGGACTACGGGTGGTCGGCGCTACCACCCCCGAATCGGAGTAGAACCGGATGGTCCTCACAGACAAGCCGGTCCGCCGGGAAAGCTCCCCGATCGAGTAGAGGGTCGTAACGTCCATGTCCCCCACTCTGCTGTCTCCAGTCACTGGAGACTCAAGGCCATTCCCCAGCTGGGCCCCGACCGAGACGTCCTCCGAGTTGCTGAAGCATGCGTCGCGTGCTCTCCGCTGACCGCCAGGATGAAAAGGGCACGCCTTGCACGCGCTGGGCGAGCGATGGCAGCGACATGCGACACCACTCGCTGGCGGCCTACGGCTGCGAACCCTTGGACCCAATCATCTAGAGGTCGGAGGCCGCGGCCTTGTACAGTTCCGCGGCCTCCGACCCCAGGGCCACGCTGTACGAGACGTCGGGCGTGGCGCCGCCCTGCTCGTGGCCGCCGAGGACGCCCACGACCTCGTCGTAGCCGTTCACCCAGGGGCTGCCGCTGGTGCCGCCGGTGAAGGCGGGGCAGGTGATGCGCTGCTGGGTGGCGTTGTGCGCGGTGGGCCGGTTGGTGCAGCGGATCGGCGCCTCGACGGAGTCGGGGTAGCCGGCGACGGTCACGGCGGTGGCTCCCGTTGTGGTGCGCGTCACAAACCGGTTGGCGCCGACAACGTCCTCGACGTCCTGCCCGTCCTCCTCCCCGAGGACGGCGAAGGCCACATCGCTGTCCTCGTCCTGCCCCTTGGCCCACCCGTCGGGCAGGAAGGACCGCTCGACCTTCCAGACCCCGTAGGGGGCCTGTCCGGCCCGGTATCCGGGGACGAACGCCAGTTCGCCGGACACGCTGCTGAGGCAGTGCGCCGCGGTGGCGATGAGGTCGTGGTGCGGGCTGTGCACGACGGAGGCGGTGCAGAAGTGCTCGCCGGTGAGTCTGCCGGCGGCGGCATCGTCCGCGCTGAACAGCGCGCCGATCCTTGCGGACTGCGGGGTCGCCACCGCGACGGCCGTCACCCCCAGGGGGCCGGGCCCGCCGTCGGCAGCCGCTTCGGAGGCGGAGGTGACGGCCAGCATGACGACCGCACCGAGCAGGGCGTTTCGCTTCATCGGGTTCACTGTGTCCCACGAAGGTGAGAGAAACGTCAGACGCGTACTTTTCTCATACGACGCTACCCACACTCGGCCCACAGAACCTTCCCACTTTTCCCACCCAGCACAGAGGCCCCCCAGCCGGCCGCACAGGCCCGCACGAGCGGCAACCCACGACCGTGCTCGGCGTGCGCCTCCGGCGGCAGGGCGACGGACAGCCCCTCGGCGAGAACGAACCCGGCCGGAACGGTGGGATCCGTGTCCCAGACCCCCACCCGAAGCCGCCCCGACTCCACCGAGCGCAGCCGGAGGGCGTACGGCCCGGTGGTGTGGAGATGCGCGTTGGCCAGCAGCTCGGCGGCCAGCAGCTCGGCGGTGGGCGTGAGTTGAGTGAGGTCGTGCGCGGCGAGGACGGTACGGAGGGTGGCACGGGCGATGCCGGGGGCGCGGAGATCGTGGGGGAGCTGGAGGGTGTAGGTCCAGGGCGGGGTTACCGTGGGCATGGAAGTCTCCGATCACTGTGGGGAGTTGGGGTGTCGCGCTTGGTCATAAGGTAGCGGCGGCCGGGTAATGCATTACACGAAACCCCTAAAATCCATTTCACTCCACCCGTGTGAGTGACAACCGAGGCAGGCAAGCCGTGAGGACAGACCCGACGGGACGCCAGCTCCGCTTGGGCACCGAGCTGCGCAAACTTCGGGAGCGGGCCGGTCTGACCGCCACCGAGGCCGGTCAACTGCTGGGCTCCAAGCAGACACTGATCAGCAACATCGAGGCCGGACGAGCAGGAGTGAGCGCCGAGCGCGTGCGCGCCCTGGCCTGCCACTACGACTGCCCGGACAAGGTCCTCGTCGAAGCAGTCGCCGCGATGACGGGCGATCGCAGGCGCGGCTGGTGGGAGGAGTACCGCGAGCTGCTCTCCCGCCCGCTCCTCGACCTGGCCGAACTGGAGCACCACGCCCACTCGTTGCGCGACTCCACCACGGCCCGTGTCCCGGGCCTGCTCCAGACCCGTGAGTACGCCCTCGAGATCTTCCGCCAGGCGGTCACCCAGCTGTCACCGCCCGACATCGAGCATCGCCTGTCGTTCCGGATCAAGCGGCAGGCCATCCTCTTCCGCGAGGACACCCCGACCCCGTACGAGGCGATCATCCACGAGGCCGCCCTGCGCATGAAGATCGGCGGCTCCGAAGTCGCCCGACAGCAGTTGCAGCACCTGCTCGACATGAGCGACCGAGACCACATCACCCTGCGCGCCATCACCTTCGACACCGGGGCCTACCCGGGATCCGGACAGTCGATCCACTACGCGCACGGACCGGTACCGCAACTGGACACTGTCTATCTCGACCAGGCGCACGGCCTCGCGTTCCTCGACGCCGAAGCACAGTTGTACAAGTACCGCACGCTGTTCGACCGGGTCGGAGCCATCGCGCTCACCCCGGAGAAGACCCGAGACCTCATCCACGACGTGATGCGAGAGCTGTGAACGAAATGCCCATGACCCCGCACTGGCAGAAGTCGTCGTACTGCTCCGAAGGCGCCTCCTGCATCCACATAGCCACCACCCCCCACACCATCCACCTCACCGAATCCGGCGACCCCCGCGGAGCGATACTCACCACCGCCCCCGCCACCTTCCGCACCCTCCTCACCACCCTCAAGAAGGACGATCCCCGTGGCTGACATCCCCTCCGACCTCACCTGGACCCGTGCCGCCCCGCCGGACGCGACCGGACCCGGCCCCTGGATCGAGATCGCCTTCGGCGAGGGGGACGACGGCGAGGCGCCCGTCTACCTGCGGGAGACCAGCGACCCGGGGAACGTCGTCACCACGAACCGCCGCAAGTGGGACGCGTTCGTCCTGGGCGTCCAGGCAGGCGAGTTCGACCACTTCGTGGAGGGCGCGGAAGGCATGGAACGCGCCTGACCCACGCGTCACAGATCGCCCCGCACCACCGCATGCAGATGCTGGTCATGCCAGCCGTCGGCATGCAGCAGAGCCCCCCGCATGGTCCCCTCGTACGCGTACCCGGCCTTCACCGCCACCCGGCACGACGCCTCGTTGGCGACCGCGTGGCACAGGCGCAGGCGGTGCAGGCCGAGTTCGTCGAAGGCCCACCGGGTCAGCCGTCCGACCGCCTCGACGACGACGCCACCGCCGCGGGCCGCCGGCAGCAGCCAGTAGACGATCTCCGCGCTGCCGCCGTCGAGATCGAGGTCGTTCCAGCCGATGAGTCCGACGACCTCACCGCCGTCCGGCTGAGACCGGGCGATCGCCCAGATCGCGCCGGTCTCCGCCCTCCACCGCTCCCGCATCCGCTCGATGCGCCTGACGGCCGCGTCCCGGTCGGGCACGGCGAGCAGGTTCCACTGCCGGATCGCCGGATCCCGAGCGGCCCTCACCAAGGCGGACGCGTCCCCCGCCTCCCAGGGCCGCAGCTCCAGCTCGCCGCGCGGGAGCGCGAGCACCGGCTGCCCGGCACAGGCCATCCGACCTGCGGGGACAACGGGCGGCACGGTGGACACGGGTACCGCGGATACGGAGTCTTCGGCGTTCACCGCGGCATCGTGCCACAGGCGTCACCGTGCCGAAGATCCCCGCGGCCCCCGCGGGTCTCACGCGCACGTGAGGTCAAGTTCCGGCCATCCCCGCACCATCCTGCTGCCATTGATCAGCAATCCTCCAACCCCCTTCAGTAAGGCGGAAGTCAGGATTCCACCGCCTGTCTTGTTGTCGCGTACTCAACAAGGGAACGTCGTCCGCGGGCCGCCGCCCCCACCGGCAACCACGCCGGTGGTCCCCCACCCGCAGGCCTCTGTCCACCTCTAGCAGGAGGCTGTACGTTGCGTACGCCCACCCCCAACACCCCCCACATACGCGGCAGATGGCGCCGAATAGGCTCCGCCGCCGCAGCCACGGCCGCCCTCGTCCTCGCCGGTCTCGGCACCGCGGCCCACGCCGACGCCGCCACCCCCGCGCCCTCCAAGGTCACCGCCCGGGCCATCGCGGCCCAGGTCGCGAAGGCCCACGTGACGTACACGCAGCAGTGCGACAAGACGCCGAAGAAGGGCTTCGCGTCCTGCAACGCGCTGCGCGTCACCGGCGGCACCACCGCCTTCCAGGAGGAGCAGGCCGCGAAGAAGGGCCTCACGCCCAAGACCGTCTCGCCCCACGCGACCACCGACTCCCCGAGCGGCTACGGCCCCTCCGACCTCCAGTCGGCCTACGGCCTGACCGACGCCGCGTCCTCCGACGGCTCCGGCGAGACCATCGCGATCGTCGACGCCTACGACGACCCCAACGCCGAGGCCGACCTGGCCACGTACCGCGACTACTACGGCCTCTCCGCCTGCACCACCTCCAACGGCTGCTTCAAGAAGGTCAGCCAGACCGGCTCCACGACCTCCCTCCCCACCGCGGACAGCGGCTGGGCCGGTGAGATCTCGCTCGACCTCGACATGGCTTCCGCCGTCTGCCCGAACTGCAACATCCTGCTCGTCGAGGCCAAGTCCTCCTCGATGGCCAACCTCGGCACGGCGGTGAACCGCGCGGTCACCCTGGGCGCGAAGTTCGTCTCCAACAGCTACGGCGGCTCCGAGTCCTCCTCGGACACCTCCTACGACACCTCGTACTTCAAGCACCCGGGCGTCGCCATCACCGTCAGCTCCGGCGACGACGCGTACGGCACCGAGTACCCGGCCGCCTCCAAGTACGTGACCGCCGTCGGCGGCACCGCCCTGTCGACGTCCTCCAACAGCCGCGGCTGGACCGAGAAGGTCTGGTACCAGACCAACTCCGACGGCAGCGTCTCCGGCCCCGGCTCCGGCTGCTCCTCCTACGACGCCAAGCCGACCTGGCAGACCGACACGGGCTGCGGCAAGCGCACCGTCGCCGACGTCTCGGCCGTGGCCGCCCCGGCGACCGGTGTCTCCGTCTACGACAGCTACGGCGACGACGGCACCGGCTGGCTCACCTACGGCGGCACCAGCGCCTCCGCCCCCATCATCGCGGGCGTCTACGCCCTCGCCGGCACCCCCGCCGGCAGCGACTACCCGGCCTCGTACCCCTACGCGGCGGCCGGCACCTCGGCCCTCAACGACGTGACCAGTGGCAGCAACGGCACCTGCTCCACCAGCTACTTCTGCACTGCCAGGTCCGGCTACGACGGCCCGACCGGCTGGGGCACCCCGGAGGGCACGGACGCCTTCACCGGCTGACCCTTCGTCATGGGGACACGTCACACAGAGCAGCCACAGTGGGGCCGTGGGGGCCACACGTGGTGAACGGCGAGCGGGCCGCGGCATCCAGCCGCGGCCCGCTCGCCGTTCGTCATGAGACCATCGATGAGAGCATCGAAACGTACGCTCACCCGACCAGCCGTCAGAAACGGCACGGCGCCGTGAAGTGGGCTAACGACGGAACCACACCACAGGTTCCGCTCCGGCCTCATTGCCCGGCGTAACCTGCCGTGATACACAGAGTAACCGTACGGGTCAATCGTACGAATCCCGCCCATCATTGACGCCAAGTCGACATACGACGGCGACTTTGTCGGCGAGAATGAGACGTGACCTCTGCACACCAGCAGGGGAACTGTGGAACTACCCACCAGGGGCGGTGACTTACATGCTGTTTGCGGCCGACAAAGGCGATATCAACACCATCATCGGCGGGATCGCTCCGGACTGGGGGCCCTTCGGCAGCCTGGGCAACGAGGCCAAGGTGATGATCGAGGTCGTGATGGCGGTCGCCATCCTCATCTGCCTCGGCATCGCCATCTGGGGTGCGGCCAAGCAACGCATCGGCGCGACGGCCCTGCGGGACACCTTCAGTGCGGAACAGGGCAAAGGCCTCATCATCGCGGGCCTGACGGGCGTCTTCATCATCGGTTCCCTCGGGACACTGTTCACGATCGTGTACGGCATGGCTGTGTAACGGCGTCCCGCGCAACACCCCCAGTCCCGTCCGGGCACGCCCGGCCCGCCGTCCCCACCCACCTGTCGTGCCCACCGGCTGAGGTTGCGTTTCCCTGATGTCCCTGATGTCGAGTCACCACACCGCGCCCGCGCGGGAACCAGCACGGCTACCGTCGTACTTCTACGCGGTCCGGTACGGCAGCGAGGGGGCGTACGCGGCATGACTCCCGGCGACGAACACGACTACGGCGAACCCGCGCGCACCGACGAGCGTCACGGGTACGGCGGAACCCGTCTGCGCCTGCCCGAGAACGACCCCTACGGCGGCACCCGCAGAGGCACCCGCTCCTCCTCCCGGAGCCTGGTCACGGTGGTCGGCGTCGTCGTCCTCCTCATCGCGGCGATCGCCTTCGCGAACCGTGGAGGAGACGATTCCTCTTCCACCTCGGCCGGCGGCTCCCCCGACGCCGACAAACCGAAGTCGGCCAGCACGGCGGCGAGCGGAACGAAGCCGGTGGAGTCGAAGAACGGCGCCATTCCGACGGGGTACGCGCACAACGCCCAGGGCGCCCAGAGCGCTGCGGCCAACTACGCCGTTGCACTGGGGTCGGCGGACATGTTCATCACGGACCGACGGCATCAGATTGTCGACACCGTGTACGCACCCGACGTCGCCGCCGCCAGACAGTCCGCCCTGGACACCGCGTACTCGAGCGAGACGTTCCTGAGCAACATCGGGCTCGCCAAGGACGGCACCGCCCCGGACGGTCAGACCTTCGTCTCCCGGATCATTCCCGTGGGCACCAAGGTCGCGGCCTCCAGCGCGAGCAGTGCCACCGTCGAGGTCTGGTACACGTCGCTCTTCGGTCTGTCGGGCGCAGCCTCGACCAACCCCGTCTCCGAGAGCTGGTTCACCACCACCTACCAGCTCACGTGGATCAACAACGACTGGAAGGTCACCGACTTCCAGCAGAAGGACGGTCCCGTTCCGGTCGGGCGCGACCAGAAGGCCTCCACCGCCGACGACATGACGAAGGCCGTCGAGGAGTACGGAGGGTTCACCTATGCGCGCTAAGCACCTGTTCCTCAAGGTGACGGCCGCCCTTGCCGCCGTTCAGACCACAGGCGTGCTGCTGGCCACCCGCGCCTTCGCCGTGCCGACACCCAGCCCGTCGCCGTCCCCCTCCACGTCTCCCAGCGACAGTGCTTGCAGCGAGCTCATCCGAGGCCCCGCCCGGGACTACTGCGAAAAAGGGGAGAACCCCTCCTCCACCACCAACCCCGGCGTCTCCGACACCCTCGACCCCCTCTCCTCCCTCGCCAAGGGCTGTGCCGACGCCGCCGCATGGACCGTCGACAAGCTCAGCGAGGCCGTGAAGGACACGGCGAACGTCGACTTCACCAACGAGAAGTTCCTCAAGCAGTACGCCGTCGTCTTCGCCGCCTCGACCGTCCTGACCCTCCTGCTGTGGCTGCTGGCCGTCGCCAAGCGGGCGGTGCGCGGAGTCCCCCTCACCACCGCCATCGGCGAAGCCGTCGGCTTCCTCTGGCTGACCGTCCTCGCCTCGGCCTTCACCCCCCTCATCCTCTACACGGTCGTCTCCGCCACGGACGGCATCACGGACGTCCTCGCGAAGACCACCGGCAACCAGACCGACACGTTCTTCGGCACCTTCTCCGCGGCCCTCGCCAAGGGCGAGGACATCGGCGGCGGCCCGATCATGCTGATCGTCGTGTCGCTCGTGTCGATCCTCGCCGCCGGAGTGCTGTGGCTGGAGCTCGTGCTGCGCGCCGCCCTCCTCTACGTCGGCGCGCTGCTCGGCACCGTCGTCTACGCGGGCCTGGTCGACAAGAACCTGTGGAGCCACGTCCGCCGCTGGGCCGGCATCATGATCGCCGTCATCCTGGTCAAACCGGTCATCGTGATAGTGCTCGGCCTCGCCGGAGCGCTGTCCACGGACGACGGTCCGAACGCCTTCTCCGCCGTCGTCTCCGGCCTCTCGATCATCCTGCTCGCCATCTTCGCCAGCGCGATGATCTACCGCTTCGTCCCCGGCTTCGGCGACGAGATCGCGAACGGCCGCAACAACCGGATCATGCAGGGCGCCGAGGGCAAGGCCGCGGCCGTCATCAGCTCCCCGGCGAGCCTCGTCGCCCAGGGCATCAAGACGCACAGCACCCGCGCGGACAACAACGGCGGAGGCCAGTCCGGATCCTCCGGCGCCCGCCCCTCCAACCCCGCCAGCGGCGGGGTGGCCGCGCACAGCTCGCGCTCCTCGAACGGGGGCGGCGGATCTGTCCCCTCCGCCGCACCCGCGCCCCGCGCGAGCAGCCCGGTCAACACCCCGCACGCCGGCAACACCCGCAACAGCAGCAACAACCGCACGGGAGGTGAAGGGCGTTGACGACTGATTCCCACGTGTCCCACGTGGTCGCGCCCCGCCGTACATATCTGATCGGCCGCGCCCGGCCGAACGCGATCGTCGGCCGCAACCGCGAGTCCGGCGAGATCGCGCTCATCGTCATCGGCGCGTTCCTCGGCATGATGTGCGGCCTCCTCGTCCCCGTCCTCACCCTGCGCATCGTCCTGCTGAGCGGCTTCCCGATGCTCGCGCTGGCCGCGGTCTACGTGCCGTACAAGCACCGCACGTTCTACAAGTGGTTCGAGATCAACCGCAGCTACAAGCGCACCCTCCGCCAGGGGACCACGTACCGCTCGACCGCCATGGAGGCGGGCACCCGGCTCGACGGCCAGGAGATCGAGATCGGCCCGCCCCCGGGGATCGGCCGCATCAGCTGGCTGGCCGCCCCCTTCGGCCCCGACGAGATCGCCGTCCTCCTGCACGCCGACCGCCGTACGGTGACGGCCGCCATCGAGATCGAGGGCCCGGGCGTCGGACTGCGCGACAGCGAGGACCAGGAGGCCCTCGTCGACCGCTTCGGCACCCTCCTCAAGCACGTGGCGAACGGCGACGGCTTCGTCACCCGCCTGCAGATGCTCGCCCGCACCCTCCCCGCCGACCCCGACGCCCACGCCAAGGACGTCGCCGTACGCGGGGACGAGAAGTCCCCCGACTGGCTGGCCCGCTCCTACGACCAGCTCCAGTCCATGGTGTCCACGAGCAGCGAGCAGCACCGCGCCTACCTCGTCGCCTGCATGCACTACACGCGCGAACTCTCCGCCGAGGCCCACGCCATGGCCCGCGCCGCCCGCCCCCAGTCCGGCCGCAAGCTCGACCGCGACGCCGGCCTCGCCGTCGTCATGGCCCGCGAGCTGACGGACATCTGCTCCCGCCTCCAGGAGGCGGACATCCGTGTCCGCCAGCCCCTCGGCCAGGGCCGGCTCGCCTCCCTCGTCCACTCCATGTACGACCCGGACCACCCCATCGACCACATCCAGGCGATGACCAAGCGCAACGCCTGGCCGGCCGAGCTGGACGCCATGGAGCCGACGTTCCTCCAGGCCAAGACCCGCGAGTCGTCCACCCGGGCCCCCTGGTGCCACGCCACGGCCTGGGTGAAGGAGTGGCCGATGACCCCGGTGGGCGTCAACTTCCTGGCCCCTCTCCTGGTCCACACCCCGGACGTCATCCGCACGGTCGCCGTCACGATGGACCTCGAACCCACCGAGGTCGCCATCGAACGCATGCTCACGGAGAAGACGAACGACGAGGCGGAGGCCAGCCGCGCCGCCAAGATGAACCGCACCGTCGACCCCCGTGACGTGGCCGCCCACTCCCGCCTCGACCAGCGCGGCGAGGACCTGGCGTCCGGCGCGGCCGGCGTGAACCTGGTCGGCTACATCACCGTCTCCAGCCGTAATCCCGAGGCACTCGCCCGCGACAAACGGACGATAAGGGCCTCGGCCGGCAAGTCGTACCTGAAGCTGGAGTGGTGCGACCGAGAGCACCACCGGGCGTTCGTGAACACCCTCCCGTTCGCCACCGGAATCCGAAGGTAGGGGCTGATGAGCTGATGCGGGATCCGCTGTCCGTCCTCACGGACGCCTTCACCTCCTTCCTCTTCGGCAAGGTCGAGACGACCCGGCTGCCGGTCCGCACCTCCACGGGCCAGGCCCAGGCGGTCTACCTGCCCACGGCCGCCCCCGGCCTCGGCGACTCCGGCGTCATCATCGGCCGCGAGGTCTACTCCGGGAAGGGCTACATCTACGACCCCTTCCAGCTGTACGGCCAGCAGCTCCCCGCCCCCCACTGGCTGGTCCTCGGCGAGTCGGGAAACGGCAAGTCGGCCCTGGAGAAGACCTACGTCCTGCGCCAGCTCCGCTTCCGTGACCGCCAGGTCGTCGTCCTGGACGCCCAGGGCGAGGACGGCGTCGGCGAATGGAACCTCATCGCGCAGGCGCTGGGAATAACCCCCATCCGCCTGGACCCGATGGCCGCCCTGGACATGGGGATCCGCCTCAACCCCCTGGACCCGTCGATCACGACGACGGGCCAGCTGGCGCTCCTGCGCACCATCATCGAAGTGGCGATGGGCCACGGCCTCGACGAACGCTCCGGCTTCGCCCTCAAGGTCGCGCACGCCTACGTCAACGAGACGATCGTCGAACGCCAGCCGGTCCTGATGGACATCGTCGAACAGCTCCGCCACCCCGAACCGGAGTCGGCGGAGGCGATGAACGTCGCCATAGACGACGTACGGGCCTGGGGCCTGGACGTGGCACTCGTCCTGGACCGCCTGGTCGACGGTGACCTCAGGGGCATGTTCGACGGCCCCACGACGGTAGGCATCGACCTGGACGCCCCCCTCATCGTGTTCGATCTGTCCCACATCGACCGCAACTCGATCGCCATGCCGATCCTGATGGCGATCGTCGGGGTCTGGCTCGAACACACCTGGATCCGCCCCGACCGGAAGAAGCGCATCTTCCTGGTCGAGGAGGCCTGGCACATCATCAACAGCCCCTTCGTGGCCCAGCTCTTCCAGCGCCTGCTGAAGTTCGGCCGCCGACTCGGCCTGTCGTTCGTGGCGGTGGTCCACCACCTGTCCGACGTGGTGGACGGAGCGGCGGCCAAGGAAGCGGCCGCCATCCTGAAGATGGCGTCGACAAGGACGATCTACGCCCAGAAGGCGGACGAGGCGAGGGCGACGGGCCGGGTCCTGGGCCTCCCCCGCTGGGCGGTGGAAATCATCCCCACCCTCACCCCCGGCATCGCGGTGTGGGACGTCAACGGCAACGTCCAGGTGGTCAAACACCTGGTCACGGAGACGGAACGCCCCCTGGTCTTCACCGACCGCGCCATGACGGAGTCCTCCGCCGAGCAGGCGGCCGCGGCCGACGACGCCCTGCTCGCCGCCGAACTGGAACAGGAACGCCGAGCGGCGGCCTTCATGGAACAGCACATCGCCGACCTGGACGGCTCGTCCGAGTCGACGGTGGCGTAGAGGGGCGGGTTGCCATGAGACCGGCTGACGGACAACACCGCGACAACCGTGGCGGCAACCAGGGAGGCATCCCGGACGGCCTGCTGGTCGGCATCCTCGCCTTCCTGCTCGGCATGACCCTGCTGGTCTGGACAGCGACAGGCCTGGCAGCCGTCTTCGCCCACGGCGCCTGGCCGACAGGTGTCACCTTCACGCGCACCGCCCTGGCCATGCGCCACCTCATCGCCCAACCCCACGACATCCCCGGCGCCTGGCCAGAGGCAAACCCGTCCGACCTCTCGGGCTACGGCCTGTTCTGGGGCCTGTTCATCGGCCAGCTGATGGTCCTCTTCGTCCTGACGATCTTCGCGATGGGCACCCTCGCGAGGTGGCGCACGGTACGCGCAAGGAAACGGCCACCCCGCCCGACAGACCACGAGGTGCCGACGCAGAGGGGGGAGACGGGGTCAGGCGCTGGAACGGATTTCAGACCGGGTGCCGCGCCGCGGCCGGAACCCGGGATGGCGCCCGGCTCGGAGCACGAGCCGATGTCCGGGCCGAGGTCGGGATCCGGGAGAGGACGGGAATCCGGACCGACGTCAGAGCCGGAGCCGGGGGCGTGGACGGAACCTGCTCCGGGAGCCGGACCAAGGGCGGGCGCGGGAAGAGGACCGGGAACCGGACCGAGGTCGGCGGGGTCGTCGGCGGAGCCGGGGCCAGGATGGGGAGTGCAGACGGCAGGGGCCGGGACAGGGGCGAGGCACGAGGCGGAGACGGGGACCGAATGGGCGGGGAGGCCGATGACTGAGTCGTTGGGCCCGACGCCGACGGAGTCGCTCGGCCCGACGGCGGCTCCTCAGCACCCGGACCCGTACCCCTCAGCGCACCCGCACGCACACCCCTCAACCTCCGCTTCTCTGTTGCCGGGTGAACGGTCGGACGGGTGGGAGGGAACTCGCGCCGAAGGCGCTGTGCGCTACGCCCCCGCAGACACCCGCCACGCAACCGCGGCCCAGGCCGTCCGAGACGCCGAGGGCCCCGCCCTCATCCTCACCTCCAACCCCGCCCTCTGGCATGACACCAAGGACGCCAGAGCCAAACTGGGCCCGGTCCACCTCTACGACCCCACCCACCTCTGCGACACCCCGGCCCGCCTCCACTGGTCCCCCATAGCAGGCTGCCAGGACAAGACGACGGCGGTAGCGAGAGCCACCGCCCTCCTCACCCCCGTACGCCCCACCGCCCGGCTCGACCAAGCGGTCAGCGACACCGCGGAAATCCTCCTCCGCAGCTACCTCCACGCCGCCGCCATCGACGGCCGCACCATCCGTCACGTCCACCGCTGGTCCCAGGGCACCGGCATCCAGGACGCGGTCCGCACCCTCCGCACCAACCCCAAGGCGGCCCCGGGCGCGGCCGGCGAGCTCGAAGCCGCCCTCACCGCCCACCCCGAACGCCGGGACATCGCCCAGGAACTGACCTCCCGCGCCCTCTCCGCCCTCTCCACGGTGAACATCCGCGAGGCCTGTACTCCCAACCGAAGTGATGCCCTCGCCTTGGATTCCTTCGTGGACGAAGGGGGAACTCTTTATGTGCTCGGTGAATCCATCGAGGACCCCAGGACGCACCCGGGCGCGATGCCCCTCCTGACGGCCCTCGTCTCCAGCGTGGTCGAGCGCGGCCGGCGCATGGCCGAACGGTCATCCTCCGGTCGCCTCGACCCACCACTGACCCTGATTCTGGACGACGTGGCGGCCGTGGCCCCGATCCCCCAGCTCCCGGATCTCCTGGCCACCGGAACGAACCGCGGCCTGCCCACCCTGGCTCTGCTCCGCTCCCGCGAACAGGCCAAGGCCCGCTGGCCCCACCACGAACTACCGGCCTGACACCCCAGAACACTCAAGGCTTCTCAAGGACGAACTCCAACTCGGCCTCCCCGGATGCCTCTCCGGCCTCCTCCCCCAACGCCACGGTCCGCCCACTGGGCACGAACCCCGCCTTCCGATAGGCCCCCTGCGCCCGCAGGTTCTCCTCGTGCACGATGAGCCGCACCCGCTCGAGCCCCAGCCGCCAGGACCAGTCCACGGCAGCGTCGAGAAGCGCCCGCGTCACCTCGCCCCCACGCCACTCGTCCCGCACATACACGCCGACGACATGCCCCTGCCGCCGCTCGACGGGAAACCCGGCCCAATCCGTCGACCCCGCCTCCTCGACGAGCACGGTGACCGTCCCCGCCCACTGCCCGTCCGCCGCCTCGGCAACGAACTGCCGCGCCCCGGCAGCCCCCTCGGCCGCCCCGACGACCCGCTCCTGCCAGAAGGCGTCGGGCCGCTCCACGGCCGCCTCATAGGTCTCCAGAAAGGCGAGCGGCGCCGCCGGATCCCGGAGCGCAAGCAGCCGCAACGCCTTTACCGCCGGCCACTCCCCGGCCTGTATGCCCCGCACAACAAAATCGTTCATGCAGGTCACCGTAATACCCGACCCCGAACGCAGAAAACCCCCGCACCATACGGTGCGGGGGTTTCCCGGAATGATTGTTCGGCGGTGTCCTACTCTCCCACAGGGTCCCCCCTGCAGTACCATCGGCGCTGTAAGGCTTAGCTTCCGGGTTCGGAATGTAACCGGGCGTTTCCCTCACGCTATGACCACCGAAACACTATGAAACTGTTTCAGCCGCACCACACCCGTGACCATGGGCATGGGGCCGTTCGTGGTTTCAGAACCAACACAGTGGACGCGAGCAACTGAGGACAAGCCCTCGGCCTATTAGTACCAGTCAGCTTCACCCATTACTGGGCTTCCACATCCGGCCTATCAACCCAGTCGTCTACTGGGAGCCTTACCCCATCAAGTGGGTGGGAATACTCATCTCGAAGCAGGCTTCCCGCTTAGATGCTTTCAGCGGTTATCCCTCCCGAACGTAGCCAACCAGCCATGCCCTTGGCAGAACAACTGGCACACCAGAGGTTCGTCCGTCCCGGTCCTCTCGTACTAGGGACAGCCCTTCTCAATATTCCTGCGCGCGCAGCGGATAGGGACCGAACTGTCTCACGACGTTCTAAACCCAGCTCGCGTACCGCTTTAATGGGCGAACAGCCCAACCCTTGGGACCGACTCCAGCCCCAGGATGCGACGAGCCGACATCGAGGTGCCAAACCATCCCGTCGATATGGACTCTTGGGGAAGATCAGCCTGTTATCCCCGGGGTACCTTTTATCCGTTGAGCGACGGCGCTTCCACAAGCCACCGCCGGATCACTAGTCCCGACTTTCGTCCCTGCTCGACCCGTCGGTCTCACAGTCAAGCTCCCTTGTGCACTTACACTCAACACCTGATTGCCAACCAGGCTGAGGGAACCTTTGGGCGCCTCCGTTACTCTTTAGGAGGCAACCGCCCCAGTTAAACTACCCATCAGACACTGTCCCTGATCCGGATCACGGACCCAGGTTAGACATCCAGCACGACCAGAGTGGTATTTCAACGACGACTCCACCTGAACTGGCGTCCAAGCTTCACAGTCTCCCACCTATCCTACACAAGCCGAACCGAACACCAATATCAAACTGTAGTAAAGGTCCCGGGGTCTTTCCGTCCTGCTGCGCGAAACGAGCATCTTTACTCGTAGTGCAATTTCACCGGGCCTATGGTTGAGACAGTCGAGAAGTCGTTACGCCATTCGTGCAGGTCGGAACTTACCCGACAAGGAATTTCGCTACCTTAGGATGGTTATAGTTACCACCGCCGTTTACTGGCGCTTAAGTTCTCAGCTTCGCCACCCCGAAGAGTGACTAACCGGTCCCCTTAACGTTCCAGCACCGGGCAGGCGTCAGTCCGTATACATCGCCTTACGGCTTCGCACGGACCTGTGTTTTTAGTAAACAGTCGCTTCTCGCTGGTCTCTGCGGCCACCCCCAGCTCGAGGAGCAAGTCCTCTCACCAGTGATGGCCCCCCTTCTCCCGAAGTTACGGGGGCATTTTGCCGAGTTCCTTAACCATAGTTCACCCGAACGCCTCGGTATTCTCTACCTGACCACCTGAGTCGGTTTAGGGTACGGGCCGCCATGAAACTCGCTAGAGGCTTTTCTCGACAGCATAGGATCATCCACTTCGCCACAATCGGCTCGGCATCAGGTCTCAGCCCCATGTGCGACGGATTTGCCTATCGCACGGCCTACACCCTTACCCCGGGACAACCACCGCCCGGGATGGACTACCTTCCTGCGTCACCCCATCACTCACCTACTACAAGTCTGGTCCGTCGGCTCCACCACTTTCCATTCCCCGAAGGGTCCGGAACGGCTTCACGGACTTAGCATCGCCTGATTCAATGTTTGACGCTTCACAGCGGGTACCGGAATATCAACCGGTTATCCATCGACTACGCCTGTCGGCCTCGCCTTAGGTCCCGACTTACCCTGGGCAGATCAGCTTGACCCAGGAACCCTTAGTCAATCGGCGCACACGTTTCTCACGTGTGAATCGCTACTCATGCCTGCATTCTCACTCGTGAACCGTCCACAACTCGCTTACGCGGCTGCTTCACCCGGCACACGACGCTCCCCTACCCATCACGATCCCCGTTGGGGGTATATATCGCAATGACACGACTTCGGCGGTACGCTTGAGCCCCGCTACATTGTCGGCGCGGAATCACTAGACCAGTGAGCTATTACGCACTCTTTCAAGGGTGGCTGCTTCTAAGCCAACCTCCTGGTTGTCTGTGCGACTCCACATCCTTTCCCACTTAGCGTACGCTTAGGGGCCTTAGTCGATGCTCTGGGCTGTTTCCCTCTCGACCATGGAGCTTATCCCCCACAGTCTCACTGCCGCGCTCTCACTTACCGGCATTCGGAGTTTGGCTAAGGTCAGTAACCCGGTAGGGCCCATCGCCTATCCAGTGCTCTACCTCCGGCAAGAAACACACGACGCTGCACCTAAATGCATTTCGGGGAGAACCAGCTATCACGGAGTTTGATTGGCCTTTCACCCCTAACCACAGGTCATCCCCCAGGTTTTCAACCCTGGTGGGTTCGGTCCTCCACGAAGTCTTACCTCCGCTTCAACCTGCCCATGGCTAGATCACTCCGCTTCGGGTCTTGAGCGTGCTACTGAAACGCCCTGTTCGGACTCGCTTTCGCTACGGCTACCCCACACGGGTTAACCTCGCAACACACCGCAAACTCGCAGGCTCATTCTTCAAAAGGCACGCAGTCACGAGACACCAAGCAAGCTTGATGTCCGACGCTCCCACGGCTTGTAGGCACACGGTTTCAGGTACTATTTCACTCCGCTCCCGCGGTACTTTTCACCATTCCCTCACGGTACTATCCGCTATCGGTCACCAGGGAATATTTAGGCTTAGCGGGTGGTCCCGCCAGATTCACACGGGATTTCTCGGGCCCCGTGCTACTTGGGTGTCTCTCAAACGAGCCGCTGATGTTTCGACTACGGGGGTCTTACCCTCTACGCCGGACCTTTCGCATGTCCTTCGCCTACATCAACGGTTTCTGACTCGTCTCACGGCCGGCAGACCGTAAAAGAGAGATCCCACAACCCCGTACACGCAACCCCTGCCGGGTCTCACACGTATACGGTTTGGCCTCATCCGGTTTCGCTCGCCACTACTCCCGGAATCACGGTTGTTTTCTCTTCCTGCGGGTACTGAGATGTTTCACTTCCCCGCGTTCCCTCCACATACCCTATGTGTTCAGGTATGGGTGACAGCCCATGACGACTGCCGGGTTTCCCCATTCGGAAACCCCCGGATCAAAGCCTGGTTGACGACTCCCCGGGGACTATCGTGGCCTCCCACGTCCTTCATCGGTTCCTGGTGCCAAGGCATCCACCGTGCGCCCTTAAAAACTTGGCCACAGATGCTCGCGTCCACTGTGCAGTTCTCAAACAACGACCAGCCACCCATCACCCCCAACCAAAGCTGGAGTTCACTGGGGCCGGCATCCGAAGGACGAGCAACGCTCGCACCCTCAGACACCCAACAGCGTGCCCGACCCGGTCCCGCCCGGAGATCATGCTTTCCACGCCCCGAAGAGCAGTACTCGCAGCCTCCGACCCGTGAACCGGACCGAATAATCAACGTTCCACCCATGAGCAACCAGCATCGGACGTACGCCGATGTACTGGCCCCTGGACAACCTTGCGGCTGCCTAGAAGTGCTCCTTAGAAAGGAGGTGATCCAGCCGCACCTTCCGGTACGGCTACCTTGTTACGACTTCGTCCCAATCGCCAGTCCCACCTTCGACAGCTCCCTCCCACAAGGGGTTGGGCCACCGGCTTCGGGTGTTACCGACTTTCGTGACGTGACGGGCGGTGTGTACAAGGCCCGGGAACGTATTCACCGCAGCAATGCTGATCTGCGATTACTAGCAACTCCGACTTCATGGGGTCGAGTTGCAGACCCCAATCCGAACTGAGACCGGCTTTTTGAGATTCGCTCCACCTCACGGTTTCGCAGCTCTTTGTACCGGCCATTGTAGCACGTGTGCAGCCCAAGACATAAGGGGCATGATGACTTGACGTCGTCCCCACCTTCCTCCGAGTTGACCCCGGCAGTCTCCTGTGAGTCCCCATCACCCCGAAGGGCATGCTGGCAACACAGAACAAGGGTTGCGCTCGTTGCGGGACTTAACCCAACATCTCACGACACGAGCTGACGACAGCCATGCACCACCTGTACACCGACCACAAGGGGGCGACCATCTCTGGCCGTTTCCGGTGTATGTCAAGCCTTGGTAAGGTTCTTCGCGTTGCGTCGAATTAAGCCACATGCTCCGCTGCTTGTGCGGGCCCCCGTCAATTCCTTTGAGTTTTAGCCTTGCGGCCGTACTCCCCAGGCGGGGAACTTAATGCGTTAGCTGCGGCACCGACGACGTGGAATGTCGCCAACACCTAGTTCCCACCGTTTACGGCGTGGACTACCAGGGTATCTAATCCTGTTCGCTCCCCACGCTTTCGCTCCTCAGCGTCAGTAATGGCCCAGAGATCCGCCTTCGCCACCGGTGTTCCTCCTGATATCTGCGCATTTCACCGCTACACCAGGAATTCCGATCTCCCCTACCACACTCTAGTCTGCCCGTATCGAATGCAGACCCGGGGTTAAGCCCCGGGCTTTCACATCCGACGTGACAGACCGCCTACGAGCTCTTTACGCCCAATAATTCCGGACAACGCTTGCGCCCTACGTATTACCGCGGCTGCTGGCACGTAGTTAGCCGGCGCTTCTTCTGCAGGTACCGTCACTTTCGCTTCTTCCCTGCTGAAAGAGGTTTACAACCCGAAGGCCGTCATCCCTCACGCGGCGTCGCTGCATCAGGCTTTCGCCCATTGTGCAATATTCCCCACTGCTGCCTCCCGTAGGAGTCTGGGCCGTGTCTCAGTCCCAGTGTGGCCGGTCGCCCTCTCAGGCCGGCTACCCGTCGTCGCCTTGGTGAGCCATTACCTCACCAACAAGCTGATAGGCCGCGGGCTCATCCTTCACCGCCGGAGCTTTCAACCCCCACCCATGCGAGTGGAAGTGATATCCGGTATTAGACCCCGTTTCCAGGGCTTGTCCCAGAGTGAAGGGCAGATTGCCCACGTGTTACTCACCCGTTCGCCACTAATCCCCACCGAAGTGGTTCATCGTTCGACTTGCATGTGTTAAGCACGCCGCCAGCGTTCGTCCTGAGCCAGGATCAAACTCTCCGTGAATGTTTTCCCGTAATCGGGATCGCACACACGAGAGCGGAACAGCCAGGCGGAATAAGCCCGGCCGTTCACAGCGTCCTCGCTGTGTTTTTTCAAAGGAACCTCATCCTCGGCTATCACTGCCGGGGACGGGGTATCAACATATCTGGCGTTGATTTTTGGCACGCTGTTGAGTTCTCAAGGAACGGACGCTTCCTTTGTACTCACCTGAGAGACTCTCTCAGGCTTTCCTCCGGGCGCTTCCCTTCGGTCTTGCGTTTCCGACTCTATCAGATCTTTTCTCGATCCGATTTCCTCGGTGCTTTCCAGGTTCCCGCTTTTGTTTCGCGGTTTCCTTTCCGGCGGTTCCGACTCTATCAGATCCTTTCGGCCCTGATTCCCAGTCGGAGGGGGGTTGTCCTCGCGGCCCTTGGGCCGTTCCGACGTCTCAAACCTTAGCGGATCCGCTCGGCAGTTCCTAATCGAGCTGCCGGTCCCGAATCGAATTGAATTCGGGCACGCCGAATTCAATCCCGTTGGGAGATCGTGCTGGTTGTTTGAGGTGCCGCTACTGCGGCGGAGGTGCTGCCGAAGAACCGTTACGGCTCCCTGGCAACCCGAAGAACTTTACTCACCTCGCATGGGGGTGTCAACCACCCCATGTCAAGATCTTTTAGTCGAGGTCGCTGAGCCTGCCGCCGGCGTCCGGCTGGGCGTGCTCCACCCTGCGCAGGAGCCTGGTCAGGACCTCGCCCAGGGCCGTGCGCTCCTCCGCGGTGAGGTCCTGGAGGAGGTCGCCTTCGAAGACCGTCGCCATGCGCATCGCCTCGAGCCACTTCTCTCGGCCCTCGGGTGTCAGCTCCACGATCACCCGGACCCGGTTGGACTCGTCCCTCTCCCGGGTCACCAGTCCCTCGGTGACCATGCGGTCGATCCGGTGGGTCATCGCGGCCGGCGTCAGACCGAGGCGCTTGGCCAGGTCGCCGGGACCCAGACGATAAGGGGCGCCGGAGAGGACGAGGGCCTTGAGGACCTCCCACTCCGCGTTGCTGATGCCGAGGTCGGCGGTCTGGCGGCCGTAGGCGACGTTCATGCGGCGGTTGAGGCGGGACAGTGCCGAGACGATCTTCTCGACCTGGGGGTCGAGGTCCTGGAACTCGCGTTGATAGGCGGCGATCTGCTCTTCGAGGGTCGGCTCGCCGCCGATGCCGGTACCGATGCCGCCGGGGGTGTCGCCCATGGGCGCAAGTATCGCACGGGGCTCGTTCGCGTTGAAGTTCTTCGAGGTGTACAGTTTAGCTTCGAACTTTAGCTTCGAAGTCTTCGCCTCTAAGTACTGAGGTGTTTGAAGCATCGAAGTGCTGACCAGCACTACCTGAGAGATGAGAGAGGTGAACGTGACCAGGGCGATGGGCGCAGAGCTGCGCCGGATCCACGTGGGCAACGCACTCAGCGCGTTCGGGCTCGGCTTCACCGTCCCCTACCTGTACGTCTATGTGGCGCAGGTGCGGGGGCTCGGTGCCATGACGGCGGGGCTCGTCCTCGCCGTCTTCGCCGTGGCCGCGCTGATCGTCCTGCCGTTCGCCGGTAGGGCGATCGTGCGGCGCGGTCCACTGCCGGTCCTGCTCGCCGCCCTGGTCACCGCCGCACTGGGCGCGCTCGGTCTGGGGCTCGCCGGCGACTCCACCGCCGTCCTGGCCGCCGCGGTCGCGCTCGGGGCCGGGCAGGCCGTGATGCAGCCGGCGCTGGCGACGATGATCGTGGACTGCTCGACCTCGGAGACCCGGTCGCGGGCGTTCGCCATGCAGTTCTTCCTGCAGAACCTCGGGCTCGGCGTGGGCGGTCTGATCGGCGGGCATCTCGTCGACACCACGCGCGTGTCCTCCTTCACTCTGCTGTTCGCCATCGAGGCGGCGATGTTCCTGCTGCTGGCCGTGGTGATGTCGACCGTGCGGCTGCCGCCCGCGCCGCGCGTCGGAGACGCCCCGCAGTCCGCGAGGGGGAGCTGGAAGCAGCTGCTCGGCAACCGGGCCATGGTGCAGCTGTGTGTGCTGGGCTTCGTGCTGTTCTTCGCCTGCTACGGGCAGTTCGAGTCGGGGCTGAGCGCCTACGGGGTCGAGGCCGCCGGGATCTCGACGTCCGCTCTCGGGACCGCTCTGGCCGCCAACACCGCGATGATCGTGGTCGCGCAGTTCGCCGTGCTGAAGTTCGTCGAGCGGCAGAAGCGGTCGCGGGTGATCGCGGCCGTGGGGCTGCTCTGGGCCGTGGCGTGGGTCGTGGCCGGGTATGCCGGGCTCGGGCACGGGAGCCAGGAGATGGCGACGGCCGCGTTCGTTTCGACGTACGCGCTGTTCGGACTGGGTGAGGCGATGCTGTCGCCGACGGTCGCACCGCTGGTGGCGGACCTCGCGCCGGAGGGGATGGCCGGGCAGTACAACTCGGCGTTCGCCCTGGTGAAGCAGCTCGCGCTGGCCGTCGGGCCGGCGGTGGGCGGGCCCATGGGGGCCTCGCTGCACGCGCCGTACATCGTGACGTTCCTGCTGTTCTCGTTGGGGATCACCTACTTCGCGCTGCGGCTGGGACGGCAGCTGACCGCCGTCCAGGATCAGCCGTGGCTGGTGCGGAAGCGGGTCGTGGCCAGGGGTGGGGCCGCTGTGGAGCCTGTGGGCGCCGAGGCCTGAGGTACCGGGCAAGAGCAGAAGGCGGCTGTCGTTCTTCGGACGACAGCCGCCTTTGCGTGGTCGGCTCACGTGATCGGCTTGCGTGATCAGCGGACCGCTGTCACCAGGGTTGCCGTGAAGGGGAAGGTCGTCGTGCCCTCGGGGAGGTGGGTGCGGATCGTGTCGGCGGCCTGGGTGAGAACGTGTTCGCCGGCGGTGTCGGCGATCGTCCGTCCCCAGGGGATCGCGGAGAGGTGGCCGCGGACGTAGTCCTCCAGAGGGGGGAGGGCGATCGTGAAGGTCAGGCGGCGGCTGGTCGCGTCGCGGAAACCAGCACGGTCGAGTGCGACGGTCAGGCGGTCCGCGGTGGCGAAGGCCGCTCTGAAGCCCGCGGCCGCCTCCGGGGGGCCGTACTGCTCGACCGCGCGCTGCTGGGCCACGAAGTACGGGGAGTCGTCCAGGTGGGACCAGACCGTGGCGGCGAAGCGGCCTGCGGGCCGGGTGACGCGGGCCGTTTCGCGCAGGGCCGCGTCGAGGTCGGGGAAGAACTGGGCGCCCTGCTGGCAGAGGACCGCGTCGAAGGTTGCGTCGAGGTAGGGGAGGTCGTCGGCGGGGGCGGGGGTGAACTCGATGTCCGGATAGAGGCGGGGGTGGCACGCCACGGCGATCTCGAGCATGCCCTCGTTGACGTCCGCCCCGGCGACCCTGCCGGTGGGGCCCGCCTGGGCGGCCGCGGCACGGGCCGCGAAGCCGGTGCCGCAGGCGAGGTCGAGGACGGTGGCGCCGGGGTAGAGGTCCGCGGCGTCCACGAGCGCGGTGACGAAGGGCGCCATGAGGGGCGCGACGTAGTGTTCGTAGCGCTCGGGGGCGCTTCCCTTGAGGTGAAAGCCCGTTGCGTCTGCCATGGGGAGCTACTAGCACCGGGGAGCGGGTTCGCCTAGGTGCCGCGCGCGGGGCAATGCGTGTTCGAGTCTGTTCTCGGCCTCATCTCGGTCGATGTCCCAGTCGATGTCCCAGTCGATATCTCAGTCGATATCTCAGTCGGTCGGCTTCGGCAGGACGAACTCGCACCACACCGCCTTTCCGCCGCCAGGGGTGCGTCTGCTGCCCCAGTTGGAGGCGATCGTGGCGACGATGGCGATGCCGCGGCCGGACTCGTCGCCCGGTTCCGCGCGGCGGCGGCGCGGGAGGTGGTCGTCGCCGTCGGTGACCTCGATGATCAGGCGGCGGTCGGTCCGGCGCAGGCGCAGCCGCATGGGCGGGGTGCCGTGCTGGAGGGAGTTGGCGACGAGTTCGCTGGCGGCGAGGACGCCGAGGTCGTGCAGGTCGGCCGGGAAGCGCCAGCTGGTGAGGACGCCGGAGGCGAAGGCACGCGCGCGTGGGGCAGCTTCGACGCCGCCGAGGAGCTCCAGGGCCGCGTTGCGGAACAGCTCGCCGTCGGGGCCGGTGCGGGCGGGATGCTGGAGGACGAGGACGGCGACGTCGTCGTCGTGGTCGGCGGTGACGCCGGCCGAGCGGACCAGGCGGTCGCAGACGACCTGGGGGGTGCCGGTGGCGCCGGACAGGGCGCGCTCCAGGGAGGCGATGCCCTCGTCCAGGTCCTCGTTCCTGCGCTCTACCAGGCCGTCCGTGTAGAGGACGGCCGTCGAGCCGGGGCCGAGGGGGATCGAGCCGGAGGAGTGCATCCAGCCGCCGGTGCCCAGGGGCGGGCCGGTGGGTTCGTCCGCGCGCTGGACCGTGCCGCTCTCGTCCCGGACGAGGATGGGCAGGTGGCCTGCGGAGGCGTACACCAGTCGGCCCTCGTTCGGGTCGTGGATGGCGTACACGCAGGTGGCGATCTGGTTGGCGTCGATCTCCGTGGCGAGGCCGTCGAGGAGCTGGAGGACCTCGTGCGGGGGAAGGTCGAGGCGGGCGTACGCGCGGACGGCCGTGCGGAGTTGGCCCATGACCGCCGCCGCCCGCACGCCTCGGCCCATCACGTCGCCGATGACCAGCGCCGTACGGCCGCCGCCGAGGGTGATGACGTCGTACCAGTCGCCGCCGACCGCGGCCTCGGTGCCGCCGGGCTGGTAGGTGGCGGCGATGCGCAGGTCGTCGGGCTCTTCGAGCTCCTGGGGGAGGAGGGAGCGCTGGAGGGTGACGGCGGTCTCGCGCTGGCGGCGTTCGCTGGTTCTGAGGCGTTCGGCGGCCTCGGCGTGGTCGGTGACGTCGGTGGCGAAGATCAGGACGGTGCCCTTGCCGTTGTCCTCGGCGGCCGGGGTGCAGGTGAACGTGTAGTGGCGGCCGTCGGGGGCCTTGCGGGACTTCAGAGTGCGGGGCTTGCCGCTGCGCAGGGCCTGGTCGAGGAGGGGCATGAGGCCGAGGTCGCGCAGTTCGGGGAGGGCCTCGGCGGCGGGTTCGCCGCCGGGGCGGACGCCGAAGGCCGCGGTGTAGGCGTCGTTGACGTAGGCGAGCCGGTGGTCGGGGCCGTGGACGAGGGCGACGAGGGCCGGGACGCGGTCGAGGACCTCACGGACCGGGAGTTCGTCGACGGCGGGCACGGGGGGCGGCTCGCCGGTGAGTTGTTCGGCGCGGGCCGCGGGTACGGAGCCCTCGCTCCGTCGGTCCGTGGTGGTGACCGGGTGCTCGGCTCGCGCGGCGGCGCGGCGCTGCGTTCCGGGGAGCCGGGCGCTCCAGCGCGTGAAGTTCACGAATCCTTGCCTCGTGTAGTCGTCGTCGGCCGGCTCCGGGCCCGGCCTGGGGCTCCGGGGGCCGCGCGGCGGTGGCCGCACATTGTTACAGCACCCGGGATGTGGAGCACGGGGGAACAGCCTCGTGGGTTCGGCAGGGGCGGGTGGTGACCCACCGTGGGCTCGGGGGGGGGCTCGAGGGAGGGCTATGAGCAGGGAGCAGTCTGGCAGTGTGGCCGCCGTCCGGGCCGACAATCGTCAGACGTGGGGGCGGCCGGTGGAGTTCCTGGATCGGTCAGGACGACCCTTTCGGGTCGCGGGGAGACTCGTCAGAAGGCTTTCCACCGGCAGCCAGTTCGAACTCCGCGCGGGGATGTTCGAGGGATCCCAGAGAAACGATCTCCCGTTTGAAGAGCCCTGAGAGGATCCATTCGGCCAGCACGCGTGCCTTGCGGTTGAAGGTGGGCACGCGGCTGAGGTGGTACGCGCGGTGCATGAACCAGGCCGGGTAGCCCTTGAGCTTGCGCCCGTAGAGGTAGGCGACGCCCTGGTGGAAGCCGAGCGAGGCGACCGAGCCGGCGTACTTGTGGGCGTACGTCTGGAGGGGCTCGCCGCGCAGGGAGCGCGCGATGTTGTCGGCGAGGACCTTGGCCTGGCGGACCGCGTGCTGGGCGTTGGGGGCGGTCTCCTTGCCGGGTTCGTCGGCCGTGACGTCCGGTACGGCGGCTGCGTCTCCGGCCGCCCACGCGTGCGTGGCTCCGTCGAGGGTCAGCTCGGGGGTGCATTTCAGCCGACCTCGTTCGGTGAGCGGGAGGTCGGTGGCGGCGAGGAGCGGGTGAGGTTTGACGCCGGCGGTCCACACGACCGTCCGGGCCGGGACGCGGGCACCGTCGCTGAGGACGGCGATGCGGTCGGCGCAGGACTCCAGGCGGGTGTTCAGACGTACGTCGATGTTGCGTCGGCGCAGCTCACTGACGGTGTAGCGGCCCATGTCGGCGCCGACCTCGGGCAGGATCCGGTCGGAGGCCTCGACCAGGATCCACTTCATGTCCTCGGGCTTGACGTTGTGGTAGTAGCGCGTGGTGTAGCGGGCCATGTCCTCCAGCTCGCCGAGCGCCTCGACGCCCGCGAAGCCGCCGCCGACGAAGACGAAGGTGAGGGCCGCGTCACGGATCGCGGGGTCGCGGGTGGAGGAGGCGATGTCCATCTGTTCGATGACGTGATTGCGCAGGCCGATGGCCTCCTCGACGGACTTGAAGCCGATGGCGTAGTCGGCGAGCCCCGGGATGGGCAGCGTGCGGGAGATCGATCCGGGCGCGAGGACGAGTTCGTCGTACGTCAGCTGCTGCGGGCCGGTGCCCTCCTCGTCGGTGGCGAGGGTGGTGAGGGTGGCGGTGCGCTTGGCGTGGTCGACGGCGGTGACCTCGCCGACGACGACCCGGCAGTGCGGCAGGACGCGGCGCAGGGGCACGACGACGTGCCGGGGGGAGATGGAGCCCGCGGCGGCCTCGGGGAGGAAGGGCTGATAGGTCATGTACGGGTCGGGGGTGACGACCGTGATCTCGGCCTCGCCCCGGCCGAGTTCCTGTTTCAGCTTCCGCTGCAGCCGCAGGGCCGTGTACATCCCGACGTAGCCGCCGCCGACAACAAGAATGCGCGCACGTTCCTTCACCATCCCATGACGCACCGGGCGCCGAGGTTTGTCCACAGCCTCGACAATTTGTGTGACCGCGAGTCGGGCGGGAGCGGGGTTGGCCGAAACACCGGAGTGCGGGGCAGGAGTGCAGGTCAGCGGGTGTGCGCCGGGGTGCGGGAAGGGGTGCAATCGGGACGTATACGACCCGTACTCCGATCGGGGGGCGCTCCGTGCGGAACCTGCCCCTTCTGAATTGACTCCCTCTCAACTATGTTCGTGTGTCGACGGGGTGTCAGGGGGAAGCGCTCTGCGGGTCTGCGACGGGCGGGCCCGGGGTGGCCGTCCCCTGTTCCACGCCCCGGCTTTCGATGGCGGGGAGAGTCTCCGGGGGGAGACGTCATTACCGGGGGATCATTCATGCACATTCAGAACTCGCATTGGTCGTCCGCATCGGCACTCGCATCCGGCGGCATGGTCGGTGCGGTCGGTGCGACGGTGGGAAACGGACGCGGAGACGGCGCGCGGTCAGCGCCGCTGCGCGTGGACGCACAGCGCAATCTGGAGCACGTACTGAGGGCGGCACGCGAGGTCTTCGGCGAGCTGGGGTACGGCGCGCCGATGGAGGACGTGGCGCGGCGCGCGCGGGTCGGCGTCGGCACGGTGTACCGGCGGTTCCCGAGCAAGGACGTCCTGGTGCGGCGGATAGCCGAGGAGGAGACCTCCCGGCTGACCGACCAGGCGCGGGCGGCGCTCGGCCAGGAGGACGAACCGTGGTCGGCGCTGTCGCGCTTCCTGCGGACGTCCGTGGCGTCCGGCGCCGGGCGGCTGCTGCCGCCGCAGGTGCTGCGCGTCGGGGTCGCCGAGGACGGCGCCGAGGGTGCGCCGGTCGACGAGACGCGGGTGCCGCAGCAGCGGACCCAGCCGGTCGGCGGCGAGCTGCGGCTCGTCGCGGACGACGGCACGACCGCGGCCGTCGAGACCGCCGGGGCGGTGGCGCTGCTCGAGGTCGTGGGCCGGCTCGTGGCGCGGGCCCGGGAGGCGGGCGAACTGCGCGCCGACGTGTCGGTGTCGGACGTGCTGCTGGTCATCGCGACGGCGGCGCCCTCGTTGCCGGACCCGGCCCAGCAGGCGGCGGCCTCGGCGCGGCTGCTGGACATCCTGCTGGAGGGCCTGCGGTCGCGGTCCTCGTGACTCGTGGCTCGTGGCTCGTGGCTCGTGGCTCATGGCTCGTGGCTCATGGCTCGTTAGGGTGACTGTGGGGTGGGGTGCCGTGCGTTCCTCACCCCCGGCCACCCTGTCGGGCATGCGGGGCATTTCGGTCGGGTGCCTCAACTGCAGCCCGCCGTACGACAGTTGAGCCTTCCGCGTTCGGGCGAAACCCGGGACTGGGTTGCGACGAGTCCCCGCGGACGAGTGGAAAACCCGTCCCGCGGGGTCCTGGCCAAAAAGCCGACACCCACCCCGACTCCGACGCCCACTCCGACCTCCACACCCACTCCGACCCCCGCACCCACGCCCACGCCGCCGCCGGCCGTCTACCCGCTGAGCGAGCTGTCCTTCGACGTCAACGGCGATGGGACGGGGCCCGAGATCCGGCTCGGCGACAGCAGCTGGGTGTGGCAGCGCGACGGAGGGCTGTCCATCGCGGACCGGCGGTACGCGCGCGGGGTGACCGTGCACGGCGACTCCTCCGTCACCATCGACCTCAACCGGGAGTGCGCCGCCTACGACGCGCTCGTCGGCGTCGACGACCTGACGATGAAGCTCGGAAAGGTCTCCTTCTCCGTCTACGGCGACGGCGACGGCGACCTGCTCTGGTCGTCCGGGGTGATCAAGGGCGGCGACCCGGCCGTGCCCGTCCATGTGAACCTCACGGGCCGCACGACCGTCCGCCTGGTGGTCGAGCCGCACAGCACCTTCGACTCGGTGGCACTCGGGGACTGGGCCGAGTCCAGGTTCACGTGCGCGTAGGGGCCTGAGGGGCGGTGGTGCCCGCTGTGTCCGGCGGTGGGGCGGGGTGGTCGCGCGCGGCTTCCGTGAGCTCGTGCAGCCCGTCGGTCGCCGTCATGGCCGTGCCTCGGGTGCGCTCGGCCGCGTAGCGCTCGGCGCCCAGGGCCTCGCGAGCCGCGGCGTCGGCTCGCTCGGCCCGGGTGTGGTCCGGCGTGGGACGCGGGTGGGGGCCGCGCAGAGCGTCGGCGGCCGCGAGGAGTCGGGCCGCGCGCGGGAAGTCCCCGAGCCGTGCCAGCAGGTCCGCCGCGCCGTCCACGATCGACGACGTGACCGCCTCGGCGCACTGGTCGGCCAGCGCCTGGGCCAGCGTGTCGGCGAGCATCGGCAGGCCGTGCTCGGGGCCGGACTCGGCCGCCGTGAGGTCCGCGTCGAGCATGCCCACCGCTGCCGAGAACTGGGGTGGCGGTGTGCCCTTCCCGATCGCCGCATGGGTCCGGTCGCAGAGCACGCGCGCGTGGGCGACCTCGCCCTCGTACAGCGCGATGTGGGCGCGCAGCAGCAGGACGAACGCCCGGACGTCCGGCACGCCGTAGCGGTCGGCGGCGCGGCTCGCCTCGTCCAGCGCGGCCATGGCGCCGTCGACGTCACCCGAGCGGTAGGCGATCTCCGCGAGCCGGGCGATGAGGAACGGCGACTCCGCGTACGCCCCGACCTCGTAGGCGAGCCGCAGCGCCTCGCGGTACTCGCGCTCCGCCTCCGCGAAGCGGCTGCGCGCCATCTCCGCCTCGCCGACCGCGCCGCACACCTGGGCCCGCATCCAGCGGTCGCCGACGCGCAGACTGAGCACCCGCAGCTCCGCCAGGTCGTCGTCCACGCCGTGCAGTCCGCCGGGTGAGTCGACGACCATGTGCGTGCGGAACATCAGGGTGCAGCCGAGTTCCCAGTCGCCGCCGTGGATACGGCAGTTGGCGACGGCCGCGTCCAGGGTGCCCCGGACGTCCACCGTGTCGCGCATCTGGAAGGCCGTCAACGGCCAGAGCAGACCGGGCATCAGCGCCGCCCGCGGGCCGCCCGGCTCGTAGTCGGCGCGCAGGCGGACCAGGTACTCCCGGTAGCGCGGGTCCGCGACGATGTCCTTCGGCTCGGACTCCGACACCAGGAACAGGTTCAGCATCCGCAGGTTCATCCGCTGCACGTACCGGGGGTCGCTGTCCTCCAGGGGCGCGGGCGCGTCGAGGAAGGCGTCGACGGGATCGACGGCGGCCATGCGGGCGGTGAGGTCGGCGGGGACGGGGGCGTTGTTCGAGGGCTGGAGTGTGTCCAGGACCGCGCCCAGGCGCAGGGTGCGGTCCGTCCACTCGGCACCTTCGTGGCGGTAGTTGCGCAGCCACCAGAACCAGCCCGTGGCGAAGCAGAGAGCGGCGGCTCCCTCCTCGTCGCCCGACGTGAGCGCGCGCTGGAGGCCCACGCGGATGTTGTCCAGCTCCGTCTCCAGACGGGAGATCCAGGGGAGTTGCTCGGCGGAGCGCAGCAGTGGATCGGCCCGCTCGACGAGCGCGCGCACCCACGCGCGGTGTCGCTGTTCGGCCGCCGCACGGGACCGCGGGAGCTCGGCGGCGCGTTCGGTGGCGTACTCGTGGATCGTCTCCAGCATGCGGTAGCGCATGTCGTCGCCACCGTTCCTCTCGCACGGGGCCGCCACCACCAGGGACTTGTCGACGAGCGCTCCGACAAGCTCCGCGACGGGGCCGGTGCACACGGCCTCCGCCGCCTCCAGGTCCCAGCCGCCCGCGAACACGGACAGCTCGCGCAGCACTGTGCGCTCAGGGTCGTCGAGCAGGTCCCAGGACCAGTCGACGACGGCCCGCAGGGTCTGCTGGCGGGGCAGGACCGTGCGGCTGCCTGAAGTGAGCAGGCGGAAGCGGTCGTCGAGGCGGTCGGCGACCTGGCGGGGGGTGAGCAGCCGGAGGCGGGCGGCGGCCAGCTCGATGGCGAGCGGCAGCCCGTCCAGCCGGCGGCAGATCTCCGCGATCGCCTCCTCGTCCCGCGGGGCGGCGACCGCCTCGGGGCGGGCGGCGGCCGCGCGCTCGGTGAAGAGGCGGTGTGCCTGGTCGGGGAGGAGGGGCTCGACCGGGCGGACCGACTCGCCGGGGACGCCCAGGGGTTCACGGCTGGTGGCGAGGATCGTGAGCCCGGGGCAGCGGGTGAGGAGGGTCTCGGCGAGGGCGGCGGCCGCGCCGATGACATGTTCGCAGTTGTCAAGGATCAGGAGTTGGCTGCGCGGGGCGCAGTACTCGACGAGCAGGGCGACCGGGTCGTCCTGCGGGGCCGCCAGCTCGATGGTTATCAGGACGGTCTCGCGCAGACCGAGGGCACTGACCACCGCGCCCGGCACCGCCTCCGGCCGGTCGAGCGGCGCCAGCTCGGCCAGCCACGCCTGCGGGAGCCCGGCGGCGGCTTCCTCGGCTAGACGGGTCTTTCCAGAGCCGCCCGGTCCGGTGAGCGTGACGAGACGGGCCCTGTGCAATTCGGAACGGATGGCGTCGAGCTCGGGTTCCCGGCCCACGAAAGAGGTAAGCCGCGGACGGATGTTGCCGGTGCGTTCGGGGAGTTGGAGGGGGGTGGGGGAGGTTGGGGGGTGGGTCGGTGCGGGGCCGCGTTTCCGTTGGGGGCGGGGGGTCGCTTCCGGGCGGTGCAGGAGTTCGGTGTGCAGTGCGCGCAGGTGTGGGCCCGGGTCGGTGCCGAGGCCGTCGGCGAGGGTGCGGCGGGCGGTCTCGTACGCGGCGAGGGCGTCGGCGTCGCGGCCGGTGTCGCGCAGGGCGCGGATGAGGAGGGCGTGCAGCGGTTCGTCGTAGGGGTGCGCGGCGGTCAGTTCCGTCAGGCGCGGTACGGCTTCGCGGGCGCGGCCGAGGAGGAGGTCCGCCTCGGCACGGGCGCGGGTGGCCTCCAGGTGGAGGGCCTCGGGGCGGGTGGCCGGGGTGCGGTCGGGGAGGTCGGCGAGGGCGGGGCCGCGCCACAGGGCGAGGGCGTCGTCGAGGGTGCGGGCGGCGGTGGGGGCGTCGCCCTGCCGCAGGGCTTCGGTGCCCTGGCGTACGAGTCGCTCGAAGACGAAGAGGTCGACGTCGTCCTCGGTCGCGGCGAGACGGTAACCGTCGGGGGCGGAGGTGACGTTGTCCTTGCCGACGGTACGGCGGAGACGGCCGATCAGGGCCTGGAGGGCGGCGGGGGCGTCCTGGGGCGGGGTCTCGGCCCAGACCTCGTCGATGAGGGTTTCCGGGGCGGTGGGGCGGCCTGGGTGGAGGGCCAGGGCGGTGAGGAGGGCGCGGAGGCGGGGGCCGGGGATGGGTACGGCGGTGCCCTGGTCGTCCTCTGTCTGGGTGACGCCCAGGATTCTGTACCGCACCCGTTCATTGTCACCGGGGGTGAGGCGGAGGGCACGGGGTTTCCGGTCGGTGGGGCATGGAGGGGGCGGAGTTGTCGCCTGGGGGGGGTACAGCTCCGTGGGTCCGGGGTGGCAGCTGGGGAGGATGGCGCGGCCCGGCGATTACTGGGTGCCGCTCTCTGTGGGACGGGCGCCGCCCCAGCGGCACGACTGCCCGCGGCTGTGCGAGCGACGGCCACGCAGCGGCCAACGGGCAGCGGTCCGCGCGTGTCCCCGTCTGCGCCCAACCCCCGTTGGGTGTGCCGTGATTCAGAGTTGCCGGTCGGGTGCCCGCCCCTCCGTCCGCCGGGGACCACGCCCCTCACCCCCCTGAGGAAACCGCCCGTCTCTGCGGAGCGATGCCCGCTGGTACCGCGCGTGCGCGGGCCGGGGTTCCTGTCCAGCAGGTTCCTCTGCGGGACAGGAGGCGGCGGAGCCAGAGTTCGAGGGAGACCAGGTCGGCGAGGCCGTCCAGGGAGAGGGGTTCGCCTGCCGCGGCAGCTCTGAGGGCCTTGCGGACGACTCTTGCCTCGATCAGGCCCGCTTCCGCGAGGAGGGGGGCCTCGAAGAGGGTGAGGAGGGGATCCATGGCCATGCGCAGGCCGGCCCGGGCCGCCGCGGTGGCGGGGGCCTGGGAGGGGGCGCCCCAGCCGGGCGGGAGATCGGTGATGCCGGCGCCCTTCAGGACGGTGCGCAGGATCGCGGCGCGCGCCCCCGGTTGCACGCGCAGGGTCTCGGGGAGTGCGCGGCACGCGCGGACGACCTGGTTGTCGAGGAACGGCGCGTGCAGTCGCTGGGAGCGGATCTCGGCGGCCTGTTCCAGGACGCGCAGGTCCATGGCATGACGCGTCAGGGCGGCACGCGCGCGGTAGTCGCCAGGGCGTTGGCCCGGGCCGACTCCGGACCGGTGCGCGGCGCCTTGTAGGCGAACCGATACTTCAGCCAGTGCCTCGCCCGTCAGCCAGCGGGCTGCCGGGCCCGCTCCGCCCCAGGTGAGGGCGGCCAGGGACGCCCCTACGGCGCCTCCGGAGTCGTCGAAACCGAAGCTGCGGTGCAGGAGGCGTTCGGCCAGTCCCTCCAACCCCGCTCGGTACGAGGTACGGGCGAGGCGGCGGGCCGCGCCGTACACGCGCGCGGGGACGAGTACCGAGCCGTCGGCCTTCGTCAACGCCGCGACGGGGCGTACCAGGTGGCGGCGTTTGCGGTCCATCAGCAGGTCCGCGAGACGGGCCGGGTGGGCGTCCAGGGCCTGGCGGGCGCCGTAGCCCGTGAAGTGGTCCGCGCTGCCCGCCGCGAGACGCACGCGATGGCGGGCGGCCGTGACCAGGCTGGGCCCGGGTTCGTCGGTCAGCGGGCCGTCCAGGTCGGCGTACGGCAGGGTCTCCTCGCCGCCGGCCACCACGACGTGGTGCAGGCGCGGGTTGGCCGCGAGGGTGCCGGCCCGTTCCAGTTCGGCCTCGCGGCCGCCGACGGCCAGGTCGTTGAAGGTGACGGCCAGCAGCCGCTCCCCCGCGCCCGTGCCGTGCCCGAGCAGCGTGCCCGGCATGCCGGGCAGGCCGGCCGCCAGGAGCGCCAGCGTGCCGGAGGCCGGGCCGCCGGAGAGGTCGGCGCCGATACCCGGAACGGGCATCCCGCGCGCGGCGCGCCGTTCCGCGGGTCCCATGCCGGGCACGGGGCCGGGGTCGATGTCGGGGACGTGCCGGGGCGCCGACAGACGCGCGCGTACCGCCTCGATGAGCGCGTCGCGCACGCCGTCGACCGCGCTGTCCGGGTCGGCCGGGGGCGCCGCCACGGCGAGCGAGGCCACCGGCTCGTACCCGGCGATCTCGCGGGCCCCGGCGCGAAGGATCAGCGCATGCCCCGGCGGAATGCGTCGCACGCCGTCGTAAGGGGAGGAGTCGTGCAGGGCGGCCGGTACGTCGGGGGCGGCGAGGAGGGCCGCCAGGTGGCCGAAGTCGAGGTTGGCCTCGATGAGGTCGGCCAGCGGCAGCGCGGCCGTCGCGTACGCCGTGCCGCCCGCCCAGGGGGTGTGGAACACCGGGCGCGCGCCCGCCAGATCGCCGCAGACGGTGACGCGCCGGCCGACCTGGACGATCGCCGTGTAGCTGCCCGGCCAGGCCGTCAGGTGCCGAAGAGCCCCTCCGCGCGCGGCGAACAGTCCGACACGCAGCTGTTCGTCGCTCGCCCCGCACGTGCCGAGGACCGCGATCCGGGTCTGGGCGTCGGCCGTCACCACCCGCACCTCGTCGGGGCGCCAGTCGCCGACCGCCCACAGCGGATCGGGGTCGCCCCACAGGAGTTGGGAGCCGACCGGGTGCAAGGTCTCACCGTCGTAGCCGACTTGGCCCCCGTACGCCGCTCCGTCGTCGTGGCGCCCGTCGTAGCCGACGGCTCCGCCCAGCGCACCCGCGGCGGTGCTGCTCCACCCCACCAACCACCGCATGGACGCCTCCACAGGCTGTGGACAACCGAGTGCACCGTACGAACGGTTCACATGCTGCCACGAAGAACGCGCCGTAGAAGGAGGCGGCGCCGCTTGCGATCCGGGGAGTGCGCCCGCGTGGACACGTCGGCGCCGGTTGCGTCGACCGCGCGCACCCCGGCGCCTGCGACGTGAATGCGCCCCCGGTACGCTCCCCCAGAACGCCCTGCGCGCCCTCGATTTCCATGGTGGGAGGCGTTGTCCCCCACGGAACACAGGGTCGATTTTCGGCCAAATCCCCGACACGCGTCCGACGTTGAGAACGTCCCGCGCAGGCTCCGCACACGCTCCGTGCACACGCGCGTGCCCTGAAAGGCTCGCGCCGGTCCGGGAGGCGGAGTACGCCCCCCGGACCGCTCCGCCGCCCGCGGGGATGTAGGCGGCGGTGTCCCCCAGCCCACTGGATCCAGTACAGCGGGCCGACCCACGCAGGACCCATGGAACCGCTCCCGCGGTGGCCGGAGAAGAGCGCACGGGCGGGCGCACGGCCACACAGCGGGAGCACGCCGCGACGGTCCGTGCGGGCGCCCGCACTGTCGTACGGACCACAATCCCGCCAACCGGAAGAATGCCCCTTAACGCTTGGGATGCGGCGAACTACGCTGGGTTTACGAATGCCGCATGGTTATGCCAGTGCGGCAGCCGTCTGTGTCGAGGGGTGGCGCAATGTCCAGGGAGCAACGCGGGCCGAACGAAAAACTCGGCGCCGTTCTCGCCCTCGCGGGAATCAGCAACGCAGGACTCGCGCGACGCGTCAACGATCTTGGCGCTCAACGCGGGTTGACTCTTCGCTACGACAAGACGTCCGTGGCGCGCTGGGTGTCGAAGGGCATGGTGCCGCAGGGCGCCGCGCCGCACCTCATCGCGGCCGCCATCGGACAGAAGCTCGGCCGCCCGGTGCCGCTCCACGAGATCGGCCTGGCGGACGCGGACCCCGCGCCCGAAGTGGGCCTCGCCTTCCCCAGGGACGTCAACCAGGCCGTGCGCTCGGCCACCGAGCTCTACCGCCTCGACCTCGCCGGCCGCCGGGCCGGATCCGGAGGCATCTGGCAGTCGCTGGCCGGATCATTCGCAGTAAGCGCATACGCAACGCCCGCCTCACGGTGGCTGATAACCCCGGCCGACAGTTCGGTGGCGCGGGACATACACCTCCTGGAGGGGTCCGGCGCACCGCTCAAAGTCGGCCACAGCGATGTGCAGAAGCTGCGGGAGGCCGCCGAGGACGCCAGACGCTGGGACTCCAAGTACGGAGGCGGCGACTGGCGTTCGTCCATGGTCCCGGAGTGTCTGCGGGTGGAGGCGGCGCCGCTGCTGCTCGGCTCGTACTCCGACGAAGTGGGCCGGGCCCTGTTCGGGGCGAGCGCCGAACTGACCCGGCTGGCCGGGTGGATGGCCTTCGACACCGGTCAGCAGGAGGCCGCGCAGCGGTACTACATCCAGGCGTTGCGACTGGCCCGCGCGGCGGCGGACGTCCCCCTGGGGGGGTACGTGCTGGCCTCCATGTCCCTCCAGGCGACGTACCGCGGCTTCGGCGACGAGGGCGTCGACCTCGCGCAGGCCGCCCTGGAGCGCAACCGGGGGCTGGCCACGGCCCGCACCATGAGCTTCTTCCGTCTCGTCGAGGCACGCGCGCACGCCCGCGCCGGGGACGCGCAGGCCGCCGGAGCGGCCCTGAAGGCCGCCGAGAGCTGGCTGGAGCGGGCGCGTGACGGCGATCACGACCCGTCCTGGCTCGGCTTCTACTCCTACGACCGCTTCGCCGCCGACGCGGCGGAGTGCTACCGCGATCTGAAGGCGCCGCGTCAGGTGCGGAGGTTCACCGAGCAGGCGTTGTCGCAGCCGACGGAGGAGTTCGTGCGGTCGCACGGGCTGCGGCTCGTCGTGTCCGCCGTTGCCGAGCTGGAGTCGGGGAATCTTGACGCGGCCTGTGAGCAGGGCGTTCGGGCGGTGGAGGTGGCCGGGCGGATCTCTTCCGCGCGGACCACGGAGTACGTGAAGGATCTTCTGCATCGGCTGGAGCCCTATGGCGATGAGCCTCGGGTCGTGGAGTTGCGGGAGCGGGCTCGGCCGTTATTGATGACGCCGGCGTAGGACCGGTACCTTCTCGTCTGCCTGGTTGATGTTGTTTTGGTGCTGCAGACTGTCTGTGGCTTGTCGCGCCCACGCGGCGAGCCGCGCAATGCCACAGCCCCGCACCCCTGGCGGTGTGGTCCTCCCCCTGGTTTGAAGGCACTGTCAGTGGCGCAGTGCACTATCGAAGCCGGGAGGTGGTGCACGTGTCGGGGATCGCTTATGACTGTGACGTGCTCGTGGTCGGCGGCGGGATCGTCGGGCTGTCCACGGCGTACGCGATCACGCGTGCCGCGCCGGGCACACGGGTGACCGTGCTGGAGAAGGAGCCGGGGGTGGCCCGGCACCAGACGGGGCGCAACAGCGGCGTCATCCACAGCGGGATCTACTACCGGCCGGGCTCGCTGAAGGCCCGGTACGCGGTGCGGGGCGCGGCCGAGATGACGAAGTTCTGCGCGGAGTACGGCATCGCCCACTCGGTCACCGGCAAGCTGATCGTCGCCACGCACCGGGCGGAGCTGCCCCGGCTGCACGCGCTCGTGCAGCGCGGCCGGGAGAACGGGATTGCGGTACGGGAACTCGGCGCCTCCCAGATCGCGGAGTACGAGCCCGAGGTACGGGGCCTCGCCGCCATACACGTGCGCACGACCGGGATCTGCGACTACACGGCCGTCGCGCGGCAGTTGGGCCAGGCGTCCGGGGCGGACATCCGGTACGGCGCCCAGGTCGTGCGGGTCGACCGGCGTCCGGAGCGCGGAGTGGCGGTGCTCACCTCGCGTGGGGACGTCGTCCGGGGGCGGGTGCTGGTGAACTGCGCCGGGCTGTACTGCGACGAGATGGCGCGGCTGACGGGTGACGAGCCCGAGATCCGGATCGTGCCGTTCCGGGGCGAGTACTACGAGCTGGCGCGGCCGGAGCTGGTGCGCGGGCTGGTGTATCCGGTGCCCGATCCGGCGTTCCCGTTCCTCGGGGTGCATCTGACCAGGGGAATCGACGGGGGCGTGCACATCGGCCCCAATGCCGTGCCGGCGCTGGCCCGGGAGGGGTACGGGTGGGGCGTCGTACGGCCCCGCGAGGCGATGGTGACGGCGGCGTGGCCCGGGGTGTGGCGGATGGGGCGGCGGCACTGGCGGTACGGGGTCGGGGAGCTGCGGCGGTCCGTGTCGAAGGCGGCGTTCGCGGACGCGGTGCGCCGGCTGCTGCCGGCGGTGGAGGAAGGGGATCTGGTGCGTGCGGAGGCCGGGGTGCGGGCGCAGGCGGTGCTGCGGGACGGCACTCTGGTGGACGACTTCCTGATCCGGGAGGGAGCGCGGGCGGTGCACGTGCTGAACGCGCCCTCGCCGGCGGCCACGGCCTCGCTGCCGATCGGGCGGGAGGTGGCCCGCAGGGCGCTGGGAGTGCTGGAGGCCTCGTGAGCGGCGCCTGCGCACCGGCCTGGGCTCACGCCTGCCCGCCCGGTCCCCGTAAAATCGACCCCACTGTGTCTGATTCCGTGAGTACCCCCGAAGCCCCCCAGTCCTCCCCCGGCGGCGAGCACCACCCGGGTGAGTCCGTTCGGCACACCCGCGCCAAGGGGGAGCCCCGGTTCCCCGACGGGCCCAAGGCCGATCCCGCCGGGTCGCACTTCGAGCGGCGGATCCGGAGTTTCCAGCCAAGGCGCAGCCGGGTGACGGCCGGGCAGGCGGACGCGTTGCAGCGGCTGTGGGCCAAGTGGGGGCTCGACATCGACGGGCACGCCGTCGACCTCGCCGAGCTGTTCGGCGACGACCGTCCGGTGGTGCTGGAGATCGGCTTCGGCATGGGCGAGGCGACCGCGCAGATGGCGGCCGCCGACCCGGACACCGACATCCTCGCGGTGGACGTGCACACGCCAGGTCAGGGCAACCTGCTCAACCTCGCCGACCAGAACGGGCTGACCAACGTCCGGGTCGCCAACGGCGACGCGATCATCCTGCTGCGCGAGATGCTGCCGGCGGACTCGCTCGACGGGCTGCGCGTCTACTTCCCGGACCCCTGGCCGAAGAAGCGCCACCACAAGCGGCGCCTCATCCAGCCGGAGTTCCTCGACCTGGCCGCGACGCGGCTCAGGCCTGGCGCGATCGTGCACTGCGCCACGGACTGGGAACCGTACGCGGAGCAGATGCTGGAGGTGCTCACCGCGCACCCCGACTTCGAGAACACCCAGGCCGACGGCGGGTTCGCGCCCCGGCCCGAATTCCGGCCGCTGACCCGTTTCGAGGGCCAGGGGCTGGACAAGGGCCACGTGGTGAACGATCTGCTCTTCCGTCGCGTACAGCATCGCGTCCAGCCCGGGGATCACTGACCACCCGACCCCCTCCACCACAGTCCCCTCCCTCGTTAGGGTCGATGCCGTGGCCATCAGTTCCCCGTTTCCGCCCTACCCTCCGCATCCTCCCGGCGGCGCACCCGAGGACGGTGTGCTCAGGCACGCGCACTGGTGGCAGCGCAGGTGGGTGCGGTACGGGGCGCTCATCACGCTGCTCACGCTGTCCGGACTGGTCATCCTCGCGCTGGTGCGGGAGCAGACCGGCACGGAGGGGTTCCTGGTCGGGCTGGGGCTCGCGGTGCTGCCCGTGCCACTGCTCATAGCCGCCTTCCGGTGGCTGGACCGGGTCGAGCCCGGCCCCTGGCGGAACCTGGTGTTCGCCTTCGCCTGGGGTGCGTGCGCGGCGGCGCTGATCGCCATCGTCGCCAACAGCTTCGCCACCCGGTGGATAGCCACGGCGACCGCCGACCCGTCCAGCGCGGACACCCTGGGGGCGACGGTCATAGCGCCCATCGTCGAGGAGTCAGCCAAGGCCGCCGCCATCCTCCTCGTGTTCCTCTTCCGCCGACGGGACTTCACCGGGATCGTCGACGGCGTGGTCATCGCCGGGGTCACCGCCACCGGCTTCGCGTTCACCGAGAACATCCTCTACCTCGGCACGGCCTTCGGCACCGACCAGCTCACCGGCGACAGCGGCATCGCCTCCGTCACCGCCGCGACCTTCTTCGTTCGCGTCATCATGTCGCCGTTCGCGCACCCCTTGTTCACCGTCCTGACCGGCATCGGCTTCGGCGTCGCGGCGCTCTCCGGGGACCGTCAGCACCTGCGGCGCGTACTGCTCCCGCTGTCCGGGTTGCTCCTCGCTATGGGCATGCACGCCCTGTGGAACGGCTCCTCGACGTTCGGCGATTTCGGCTTCTTCGCGGTGTACGCAGCGTTCATGGTGCCCGCGTTCGGGCTGCTGACCTGGCTGGTGGTGTGGACGCGCCAACGCGAGCTGCGCACCGTACGCGAGGAACTGCCCGCCTACGCGGCCGCCGGCTGGCTCACCCCGGCCGAGCCGTTCGCGCTCGGCTCGATGCGGGCCCGGCGGGTGGCCCGGGTGTACGCCGGCCGCCACCTGGGCAAAGCGGCGGCGCGGGAGGTGGCGCGGTACGAGGCGTACGCGACGTCCCTGGCGTTCCTGCGCCACCGCGGTCGGCAGGGGCGGGCGAACGCCGATTTCCTCGTACGGGAACGGGAGTTGCTGAACGAGCTGTGGCGGCGCAAGGACGTCGCCCGGCCCGCACTGGACCACGCCGCCCGGATGACGGCCCCGCCCGTCCGGGTGACCGCGCCGCCCTGGCCGATGTACGGGGTGTACGGGTACGGCCAGGGGCCGGGTCAGGGGCACGGTCAGGGCCACCCCGCCGGATACGGGCACCCGGCCGGGCAGGCGTACGGGTACGGGTATCCCGCGGGGCATGGCTACGGGTATCCCGCAGCACACGGGCCGGGGTACGGGTATCCCGCAGCACACGGGCCGGGGTACGGGTATCCCGCAGGGCATGGCTACGGGTATCCCGCACAGCCGTATCCGGCGTCCAACCCCTACCAGTCGTAGCCGGTCGTAGGGTTCAGGCCGAGGTCTGGGTCAGCCTCGTGACCTCCGCGTCGGTCAGTTCCAGCCCCGCCACCGCCGGCCGCGCCGGCAGCTGTTCGACCGTCCGCGCGGACGCGATCGGCACGGCCACCGTGGGCTGTGCGGCGAGCCACGCCGGCGCGACCGTGGCGACCGGGCAACGCAAAGAACATGTGAACACCCCCGAGGGGGACCCTCAGGGGTGTTCCGGGTGTTCCGGGTGTTCGGAGTTTCGGGTATTACGGGTGTTCCCCGAAGGGACGACTCAGGGGTTGAGGCCCTTGCTGCGCAGCCAGGCCATCGGGTCGACGCCGTCGGAGCTGCCGTTCGGGTGGACCTCGAGGTGCAGGTGGGGCCCGGTCACGTTGCCGGTCGCGCCCACGCGGCCGATCACGTCACCGGTGCTGACCTTCTGGCCGACACTGACGCTGATCGAGGACTGGTGGCAGAACCAGAGCTCAGTGCCGTCGTCCAGCGTCAGGATGGTGCGGTAGCCGTAGGAGCCGGCCCAGCCCGCCTCGGTGATGGTGCCGCTGTGGACGGCCTTGATGAGCGTACCGGTGGGAGCGGCGAAGTCGAGGCCGGTGTGGTAGCCGGAGGACCACATGGAGCCGGCCTGACCGAAGGTCGAGGTGATCGTGTACGACGAGGTCGGCAGCGTGTACTGCGTGGCGAGCTCGGCCAGGCGCGCGGCCTCGGCCTTCTCCTTGGCCTCCGCGGCGGCCTTCTCCTTGGCGGCGGCGGCCTTGGCCTCCGCCTCCTTCTCGGCCTTGGCCACGGCGTCGGTCGCGGCCTTGACCGCGGCGGCCTCGGCGGCGGCCTGGGCCTTGGTCTCGATCTGGGTCTGCTGCGACTCGGCCTGCGCCATGATCCGGCTGCGCAGGGCCTCACCGGCGTCGGAGGCGCTCTGGCTGCTGTCGTCGGTCGTCTCGGAGCCGAAGTTGGCGAGGGCCGGCGCGGCGTCCCGGGCGGGTTCGTCGTCGGAGATGAGCGAGCCCACGTCGGGCAGGTCCGGCATGGAGATGGAGACCGGGGCCTTGCCGGTGTTGGCGCTGGCCATGCCGCCCGCGCTGACGGCGGCTATGACGCCGACGCCGAGGACGGTGGAGCTGCGGGCGAACCCGCCGCCGCGCTGCTTGGCGACGCGGTGCTTGCCGCGTACCGGGCGAATGGACTCCGCGGTGGGGTTCCATTCCTCCCAGGGGCCCTCGTCGGTACGGTAGTCGCCGTAGCCGAAGGTCTCGGTGGACCGCTGGCTCGGCACGAACGGGGCTTCTGGGGCAGGCCGGTTGGACGCCACGCGGGCGTACTCCTTTCCTTCCGTCGCCTACCGGGTTAGCTGACGGGTTCGGAGCGGGAAGGTCTCCTACGCGCGTATACCTGCCGTGGACTCCGCGAGTTCACGGTGGCTTCCGCGTGATTCACCCCAAGGTGGTGGTTCCCCGGTTCCCTTACGGGATTCGGCACGTGCGCACGGAGCCGACTCTTGTGCCGGCTGGGACGACCGCGCTGCGTTATCGAACGTTAATAGACCTAGGGGCCGGTTTCCAAGCTCTTCCCCTTGATCAACAACATTTTTGGCCTGGACTTTCGACGCATGACCGGTGAAAAACGGGCGAGTTGCCGAACAAGGCACGCCAAAGCACAGTGAACGCACAGTAACCGGCCCGGCACAACCAACCGGCCGCGCATCAACTGACCGCATATCCCTGGACATACACCGAGGGCCGGAACCCTTTCGGATTCCGGCCCTCGGCCTTCAGTAGCGGGGACAGGATTTGAACCTGCGACCTCTGGGTTATGAGCCCAGCGAGCTACCGAGCTGCTCCACCCCGCGTCGTTGTGACTCCAGTCTACGCTACTTCCGGGACGTCAAACACCACGGTCCCCCGCCCCCTCCGTCACCTCACTCCAGATGCCGGTTCGGAGCCTTCGCCCGCCGCTCGTACTCCGGGAGTACGAGGACGTCCACGCCCTCGGCCGTCAGGAGCCCGGTTCCGTCCGCCTCCGTCACGAAGGTGTCCGGCTCACGCCAGGCGGTGACCACCCGCCGCACGCCCGCGTCGAGGATGAGACGGGCGCAGGGGGAGGGGCGGGAGGAGCGGCGGGCGCAGGGTTCGAGGCTGCTGTAGACGGTGGCCGTGGGCAGGCGGGGGTCGGCGGGGTCGAGCTTGGCGAGGGCCGCCTCCTCGGCGTGCACGACCGGGTCGCCGGCCTCGCGGGAGTGGCCGCGCGCCAGTTCCGTACCGTCGGCGGCCACGATCACCGCGCCGACGCTGAAGGCGGTCTGTGACGGGGGGCACTGGGCGGCGAGCTCGCAGGCGAGGGCCAGCCAGTGACGGTCGGCCGCGGCGGGGAGCGGTCCGGTGCCGGGGGCGGTGGGCTCGTAGCGGTTCAGGACGACGTCCTCGATGCGCCGCGTCTCCACCAGGCGCAGGCGTCCGCCCTGGTAGCCGCCGGGTCCGAAGAGGCGGGGCGCGTCCGGGTCGCCCACGAAGAGCGGGGCGAGGACGAGCTGGAGTTCGTCGGCGAGGCCCTGCTGGAGCAGCTGGGTGTGGAGGGTGCCGCCACCCTCGACCATCAGACGCCGTACGCCGCACACATCGTGCAGGTGTTCGAGGAGGCGACGCCAGTCCAGTTCGGGGCCGAGCGGGACGACGTCCGCGGCGATCCCGAGCGCGCGGGCCCGCTCGGCGCCCTTCGCCGTCGTGAAGACGACCTTCTCGCCACCCGTGTGCCAGAAGTTCGCCGCGGGATCGAGGTCGCCGGAGCCGCTGACCGTGACCTTGAGGGGGTACGGCGGCCGCCCCGCGGCGATGCGGGCGGCGCGGCGCTCCGGGGAGTTCACGAGGAGCCGGGGGTTGTCGGCGCGGATGGTCCCGGCGCCGATGAGAATGGCGTCGACGGAGGCCCGTACCTCGTCGACGCGGTCGAAGTCGGCGGGGCTGGAGAGGAGCAGACGCTCGGGGGTGGTGTCGTCCAGGTAGCCGTCGAGGGAGACGGCGGCGGACAGCAGGACGTACGGGTACGGCATCGGCGCGCTCCCCGGTGCAGTGGGTTGACGTGGCCCTCTTGGTTCAAGTTTGAAACAAACCTACACTGGTCGCATGACGACTCGCTGGCTCACCCCCGAGGAGCAGCGCGCCTGGCGCGCGTACGTCGCCGGGTACCTCCTCGTCGAGGACGCGATCGACCGGCAGCTCCAGCAGGAGGCCGGCATGCCTCATCTGTACTACTCCATCCTCGCCAACCTCTCCGAGGCACCGGAGCGGCGCCTGCGGATGACCGACCTCGCGGAGCAGTTGAAGATCACCCGCAGCAGGCTGACGTACGCGGTGACCCGCCTGGAGAAGGACGGGCTGCTGCGGCGCGAGGACTGCCACTGGGACAAGCGCGGGAGTGTCGCGGTCCTGACGGACGAGGGCATGACGGTCCTGGAGAACACGGCACCCGGGCATGTCGACACCGTCCGCGCCTCCCTCTTCGCCCGGCTCACCCCCGAACAGGTGGGACAGCTGGAGGAGATCTTCACGCAGGTCGTGCGGGGGTTCCAGGGAGACGACAGCGGCGAGATCACGCCCGAGGATCTTCCCTGGCGCCGGCGGTCGTCGCCCTGCTCCGGGACCTCCGAGACCTCATGAGCCACATCACAATTCGGTTGCTTCAAATTTAAAGCATGGGGTAGGGTCTCGGTTCGTCGGGATCTGCTTCAAATCTGAAGCAGAAGCCGACCGTGTGCCACCGTTCACCACGGACCCGGGAGACCCGCATGCCCGACACCCCCGCCGCCACCCAGCGCGCCCGCGTCCGGGTACCGCTTCGCTTCCACGACGGCTACTCCGTCGACGCCGAACTGGTCACCTTCCACGGCCTCGCCGATGGCCAGGAGCACGTCGCCGTCGTCCTCGGCGAGCCGGCGCCCGGCGCCACCCCGCTGGTCCGGCTGCACTCCGAGTGCCTGACCGGTGACGTCTTCGGCTCCGCGCGGTGCGACTGCGGGCCGCAGCTGCGCGAGGCGGTCGAGCGCATAGCCGCGACGGGCGGTGTCCTGCTCTACCTCCGCCAGGAGGGCCGCGGCATCGGCCTCTACAACAAGCTCGACGCGTACGCCCTCCAGGACCAGGGCCTGGACACCTACGAGGCGAACGCCGCGCTCGGCCTGCCCGAGGACGGCCGCGACTACACGGCCGCCGCCCAGATGCTGCGCGCGCTGGGCATCACGAGCCTGGACCTCCTGTCCAACAACCCCGACAAGGCCGGCCAGTTGCGGGACCTGGGCATCGACGTCCAGGACCGGGTCCCCACGGGCGTCTTCACGACCCCGCACAACGTCCGCTACCTGCGCGCGAAGGTCCTCCAGACCCAGCACACGCTGCCGCTGGGCGACCTCACGGGTCTGAACGTCGGCTGAAACGTGGGCTGAAACGTGGGCCGAGCATGGGCCGAGCGTCGACTGAGTCCGGGACCAGGTGTCTCCGCTCCAGAAACCGCGGTGGCCGGCGCGCCGCGCGTCGAGGCCGGGGCCCTCCCCTTCGGCAGTTCAGCCCGACCCGTAGTTCGTCCGGGGTGCCGAGCTCCGTCCTCCGCATGCCGTCGACCCGCGGCCGTATGGCCGCCTCAACGCCTCTCTTCGGGCCCGAACGGGCCGTCCAGTGCCGCCCATTGGAGCAGCATGATGGTCTTCGCGTCCGCGATCGCGCCCGTGCGGACGAGGCCGAGGGCCTCGGTGAAGGGGAGTTCGACGACGGTGATGTCCTCGCCCTCGGCCGCCACGCCCGCCGTGTCGACACCGGGGGCGGAGGCGTCGTAGGGGGCGGCGAAGAAGCTGAGCCGTTCCGTGACCGAGCCGGGGCTCATGAACGCGTCAAACACGTGCTCGACGTCGTGGACCGCACGTCCGGTCTCCTCCGCGGCCTCACGGCGGATCGCCTCCTGCGGGTCGTCACCGTCCAGGAGTCCGGCGGCGGTCTCCAGCAGCATGCCGTCGGGGTGCCCGTTGACGTACGCGGGCAGTCGGAACTGACGGGTCAGCAGGACCGTACGCCGGTCCGGGTCGTAGAGCAGGATCGTCGCGCCGTCGCCCCGGTCGTACGTCTCGCGCCGCTCGCGGCTCCAGTGGCCGTCGCTGTGCCGGTAGTCGAAGGTGGTGCGGCGCAGGACGGACCAGTCGCAGGCGAGGACCTCGACGTCGAGGATGCGCACGCGGTCGTTGCCGGTGAGGTCGCGTCCCTGGCGGTCGAGTCCCGTACGGCCGCGGGGGTCGGGGGTGTCGATGCCGACGGTCATGCGGGGCTCCCTGCGGGGGTCGGGACATCGGCGAGGTCGGCGTAGATCCGCTTGCCCAGAGCGCGGGCCCGGTCGACCATGCGGTCAGCTCCCGGCGACGGCCCGCCGACGCGGAGCACCGCGTCGCAGCGGTCCAGCAGACGTTCGGCTACGGGGTGGAACAGCTCCTCGAAGAGCGGGTCGCCGGGGGCGGCGCCGCCCGCCGCCTCCAGCAGAGGCAGCGCGAGCGCCTCGCCCGTGACGGGCAGATGCCCGGCGCGGAACAGCACGAGGACGACCTCGTTCATGGCCCTTACGTTGGCCGCGAGCTTCGCGGGGTCGTCGCCGGTACCGGAACGGTACGGGCCGGCGACCAGGATCATCAGCGGTGTCACGGGTCTCCCAGGGCGTGTCTAAGGGGTGTCTAGGGGGCTTGGGGCTTGGGGCTTGGGGCTCGGGGCTCGGGGCTCGGGGCTCGGGGGCCATGGAAGGACTCGGCGGCGTCCAGGGGTATCCGAGGGTCTAGGAGGCCCGGGGGTCTAGGAGGCCCAGGGGTCTAGGAGGCCCAGGGTCTAGGCCAGACGGGTCTCGACGCCGGACTCGCGCAGGGCGTCCAGGGTCTCGGGGCCGCCGGGATGGGTGGCGGGGTCGGCCGCGGCGGCGTCGGTGACGAAGGTGTGCACGGCGTCGAGCGGAGCGACCTGACGGAACGCGCGCACGCCCAGCTTGGTCGCGTCGGCGACGGCGAGCGTACGGGCGGCCTGGCCGAGTCCCGCCTGCTTGACGGCCGCGTCCTCCAGGGAGAACTCCGACCAGCCGTGCACGGCGTGCACCCCGCCGATCGACATCACGAACACGTCGAAGGCCAGGGACTCCAGGGTGCGCAGGGCCAGCGGCCCGACGAGGGACCGCTCACCGGGGCGTGAGCGGCCACCCACGACCAGCAGCTCGATGCCGGGCCGGTCGGCCAGTCGTAGCGCCGCCTGGAGACTGAGCACCGCGACGGTCAACGGGCCCCGCGCGGCAAGGTGTTCGGCCACGTGCACGGTCGTGGTACCGGCGTCCAGCAACACCCGCGACCCCGGCTCGACCAGCCCGGCGACGGCCGCGCCGAGCCGGTCCTTCGTCGCCGCCTGCCACGCCTGCCGCGCCTCGAAGCCGCCGCCCTCGGCACGCGGCCGCCCGGCGACGGCCCCACCGTGCACCCGCCGCACCAGCCCCTGCCGCTCCAGCGCGTCCAGATCCCTGCGCACAGTCATCTCCGAGACCCCGAGCCGTTGAGCGAGCTCGGCGACGGAGATCCGCTGCCCGGGGTCCTGCCCCTGGACGAGGCGCAGGGTCAGGTCGAGACGGTCGGCGACATCCATGACGGCATTTCTACCATGCCGATGAGCGAACGAACATCGAACTGTTCGTACGACCGAGGTCAGCGGTCGCCGCCTGGAGGTGATGCCTCAGTTCATCGGCGATGCGCGCCGTGTCTCTGCCATGCTGTGGCCGCTTCTGGAGGGGGAGGATGCGATGACCGACAGGCCGTTGACGCACAAGCAAGCACTGGCCGCCGTGATTCAGGCCCTGGGCGGCACTTGGGACACGCGGCGTGCCGTGCTCGCGTTGCGCGTGGCCGGGTACGAGCCGACGAACGACGAGGCCGCCGGCAAGGAAGCCCGCAGCAAGCTGCGCGAACTCGCCGACGAGGGCCTGATCGTGAGACCGGACCCGGACCATGCCGTCTACCGGCTGGCTTGAGTGCGGCAGGCCGACCCGACGGGCCGGCACAGACCAGGGCGGGGTCCGACACGGGCGAGCCCCCAGCTCGACGTACCTCTGAGCTGGGGGCGTTTCCGCAGGCGTGTGGGACTCGAACCCACAACAATGGATTAAGAAGTCCAGGTCAGAACAGACGCCACGCGTCCGCACGCGCCGTCACCACAGAGGGCTCCCGCGTCGCGTGCCGGGCGTGCGCGTGTGCGAGGTCCCGCCGATGCCGGCGAGCACGCCCGCCTCAAGCCTCGGCTGATGGAGTGGACGATCCGCCGGCGCGGCGGTACTCGGCGTTGATGCGCTGAGCTTCTTCGAGTTGGTCTTCGAGGACGATGATCCGGCATGCGGCCTCGATCGGGGTTCCCTGGTCGACGAGTTCACGCGCGCGGGCCGCGATGCGCAGTTGGTAACGCGAGTAGCGACGGTGTCCGCCCTCGGAGCGCAGTGGTGTGATCAGTCGCGCTTCGCCGATGGCGCGGAGGAAACCGGGAGTGGTACCGAGTAGTTCGGCTGCCCTGCCCATCGTGTACGCAGGGTAGTCGTCATCGTCGAGACGGCCTAGCGAGTCGTCTACTGTCATCTCACCTCTCTGTGGAATGCACGCGTCGAGGGGCCCTGGTGCCGTACGGCACCAGGGCCCCGAAGGAATTGCAAACACCATCTGCCGGCCCTAGTACTGCACCGGCCTCATGTTTCCGCACAGCCGTCCGATACGCCGACGGGTGTGCGGGGATCGTGGATACGCGACCGGAGACCACCTCACTATCGATGTCCTGCGGTGCCTGGGCGCAGCCTTCCGCCCGGGCGATCCTGATGGCGCTCGACCCCTCCGTTCTTCCCTCTGAACCAATCACTTGCCAAACGGGCACTGCGTACTGCTGGTACCGCTGATACCGCGAACTGCTGGTACTCCACCGCGTCAACCGCGGTCCTGCTCACGGTGGCCCCTGATCACTGCGGGCCACCCGGTCCGGCCGTCAGTCCCGTCGCCGTCCTGCAAACAACCTGGCTTCGACACTCCACCGCCGCACCGTCATGCGGGTACTGCTGCCTGGCAGTTCGTGTCTGCCGGGCCTTGCTCGATCTCTCGGCTACGAGAGAAACCATAATCACGCGAGCAGCCAATGTCTACTCCGGCGAGCACAGATTTTGATGCGCTCGGCGATGAGGTATCTCCCGCTCGGCCCGCCCGGACGGGCTGGTGCATAGAATCCGATCTCATGCCGAAGCCTGACGAGCTGATCGTTGACATCGCCGCCCTTGTGGAGTCCGGGCAGAGCAATCAGATGCCCCTGACCGTGGTCACCGGTGGTGCGGTCATCACCGGCCGACTGGCCCCCGAAGCCATGTGGCGGCAGAGGGTGTCGGAGGTGCTGACGACTTCCGCCCGCCTGGGCGAGTTCTCCGCCGTCTTCGACACCCCCACGAAGAAGGACGGGCCGCCCACGCATCTGCACTTCCATGTCGCCCGGATTCTGCAGGGCACGGTGGGGATCCCGGAGACGGGCGGGATGTACCGCGTTGCGATCGAGGACGTCAGCGCCTGGACCATCGGCGACTTCAGCTACTCCGACCACTGACCTACCGACCCGCCGTCGTGCCGAGAACGGCACGGCACGCGGTGAGTGCTCTACCGGCGCGCGCCGGTAGAGCACTCACCGCGTGTTCGGCTCAAGGGACCGGCTGGAGCGAGACGGCTGGTGTGCGCAGCGACCCAACCCGAACGACCGGCGTTCTTCCGTCGTTGAGCTGACGCCTGCGGGGCAGCGCCCGACCGGTGTGACGGACTGCTGGACATCAACCTCAAGCGGTACATCCGCGAGCACATGGACCAGATGCTCGCCGGTGAACCCGCCGAGGTTCGCGCGCATACGTCCAGGCACGCAGCAAGGAACACCGCGAGCAACTCGACGCCATCGACGTCGACAAGTTGCAGCGGACAGCGACGCGACCGGGGGGCATCGCTCACGCAGCGGCCTGGGTACGAAGCAGCGCCCGACCCGACCGAAGTCGGTTCAGGCGCTGCGCAGCAGGTCAGAGGGGGTCCGGTGTTTCGGTGTCCGGAACCGGCTGGTCAGACCACGGGCGCCGTGATGCGCCGTGCGGCCCGTGACGGCTCGTGCCGCACCATCCGCTCACGCATCGCTCACGCATGACAGGCAGCTGACCTGCAGCATCAGAGCATTGGCGTCTCGACGGGAAAACAAAGGCCGCTACCAGGCACCGACCGTCTCCAGCAGGAGGTGGAGGTCGTGGGTGGCTTCGGCGGTGGCGAGCACCGCGGCCACGAGGACGGTTGCGGTCGCGGCCATGAGAGCGGGGTGGCGTCCCGGAGGAGGGGCGAGGAGCGCGGCGACACGGCGGGGTACCGGGCCCGCACCGGCGAGGGGACCGCGGTGGCCACGGATGCCGAGGGTGGCGTCCGCGGCGCGGGCGAGGGCCGGGGCGCGGTGGGTGGCGAGGGCGGCCTTGCCGACGGTGCGGGCAACACGACGGCGGTCGCCGGTGGTGGTGGCGGCGTTCTCGTCGGCCCAGCGCTCGATGGTGTAGGTGACGGCGGTGGCGAACGGGCGCAGGAGCGGGTTGGCGGAGGCGCCGAGCTGGGCGAGGGCTACGAACGCGTAGTGGTGGGCGGCGAGGTGGGCGCGTTCGTGGGCGAGGAGTATGCCGTGCTCGGTCTCGTCCAGGGTGTGCAGCATGCCGGTGGAGACGATGACGCGGCCGGGCAGTCCGGGCAGCGCGTAGGCGTCGGGCGCCTCGTCGTCGACGATGACCGTGCCGTCGCGGGTGGGCATGCAGGCGGCGTCCAGCGCGGCGGCGGCCAACGTGCGGACCCGGCGCCAGAGCATGCGCACGGCGGTGAGCAAAGTGCCGCCCAGGAGCAGACCGGCGATCAGGGCGACGGAGAGCTGGGCGGGGGCGTCGTGCTGCGCGGTGTGCGCCGACCAGTGGCCGAGGCCGGCCAGTTGCGGGATGCGGATCAGGCCGGTGACGGCCAGCAGGCCCAGGGAGATCATGCTCGCCGCGCCCAGGACGAGCGCCGTGGCGGTGAGCAGCCAGGTCGCGAGGCGGGGTTCGCACCGCTCGGACAGCGGCCGGGCCCCGAGCGGGGCGATGAGCGAGAGCAGCAGCGGCAGATAGACGGCGATCCGCATTCGTGTGTCGCCTCTTACCGGTTGGATTCCTGCTCGGGGTCGAGCAGTTGGCGCAGCAGGTCGGCGTCCGTGTCGGACAGGCCGTCGGCGAAGCGGGCGAGCACGGCCTCTCGGTCGGGCCGCTCCTCCAGAACGGTGCGCATGCGGCGGGCGGCGAAGCCGGCGTCGTCGGTGACGGGGGCGTAGGCGTAGGCCCGTCCGCGCTGGGTGCGGGTGAGCAGGCCCTTGGTGTGCATGCGGGTGAGGATCGTCACCACGCTGCTGTACGTCAGCTCGTCGCCGAGGCGTTCGGTCACCTCGCCCGGGGTCAGGGCTGTGCCGGCCCGCTGGAGGAGGTCGAGGAGCTCGGTCTCCCGGGCGCCGTTCGCCCGTTTCGGACCCCGCCCCTGTGTATCGGCTGCCATGGGTTTGTCGTTCTCCTGCATCGCCCTCTATCTTCTACACCCGTGTAGGAGTTTTACTCCCGTGTAAAAGTATCCGCGCCCCGAGTGTGTCACACAGATCGGTCCCATATGAGCGCCATCAGCATCGGTCAGGCCGCCGTCCTCGGAGTCGTCGAGGGGGTGACCGAGTTCCTGCCCGTCTCCTCCACCGGCCACCTGAAGATCACGGAGGGGCTGATGCACATACCGGTCGACGACACCTCGGTGGTCGGCTTCACCGCCGTCATCCAGGTCGGCGCGATCGCCGCCGTACTCCTGTACTTCTTCAAGGACATCACGCGCATCGTCTCCGCCTGGGGCCGCGGCCTCAGAAACCGTGAGGAACGCCAGAACCACGACTACAAGTTCGCCTGGTGGGTCATCTACGCCACGATCCCGATCGTGGTCGTCGGCCTGGCCGCCAAGAAGCTCGTCGAGGGGCCGCTCGGCTCGCTGTGGGTGGTCGCGGGTTCGCTGATCGTCGGATCCGGCGTGATGTGGGCGGCGGACCAGATGGGCCGGCACAAGCGCGGCGAGGACGACGTCACGTTCAAGGACGCGATGCTGGTCGGCAGTGCGCAGATCCTCGCCCTGCTCTTCCCCGGCTTCTCCCGCTCCGGCGCCACCATGTCCACCGCGCTCATCCTCGACCTGGACCGCGTCGCCGCCACCCGGCTCTCCTTCTTCCTCGGCATCCCCGCCCTGACCGGCGCCGGCCTGTACGAGCTGAAGGACGCCGCGGGCGCCGGGGTCGGCGCGGTGCCGCTGGCCGTCGGCACCGCCGTCTCCTTCGTGGTCGCGTACGCCTCCATCGCCTGGCTGCTCAAGTACGTGGCCAAGCACTCCTTCAACGCCTTCGTGATCTACCGGATCGTCATCGGGGTGGGGCTGCTGGGCCTCCTGGCGACCGGGGCGCTCAACGCCTGACCCGCTTTCGTACGGCACTGGATGTAACGCCTGCTACATTCCACGGCGTGACGAAAGCCAACAGGGAACCACCCGGAAGCCGCTGGCTCGTCCTCGTGATCAAGCTCCCGGCAGAGCCCTCACGGCACCGGGTCGCGGTCTGGCGGGAGCTGCGCAAGATCGGCGCGCTCTCGCTCGGCCAGGGCATCTGGGCCGTACCCGACGTGCCCGTCTTCACGGCCGGCACCGCCCGTGCGATCGAACTCACCGAGCAGTCCGGCGGCCACGCGGTGACCCTGAACGCGTCCGGGCGCGGTCCCGAGGATGCCGCCCGTTTGCAGGCCATGTTCACCGCCGCGCGCTCGGAGGACTGGGCGGAGTTCCTGGCGGACTGCGGCAAGTTCGAGGCGGAGGTCGCCAAGGAGATCCGCATCGCCAAGTTCACGCTGGCCGAGCTGGAGGAAGAGGAACAGTCCCTGGAGCGGCTGCGCCGCTGGCACCGCGACCTCACCGCGCGGGATGTGTTCGGCGCCCCCGAGGCGACCCAGGCCGCTGAGCGCCTCAAGCAGTGCACGGCCGCCTGCGAGGACTACGCCGAGCGGGTCTTCCGTGCCCTGCACCAGACCCCGGAGCAGGATCGATGACCGCGACGGCGGCTTCCCAGGCAGCGCCCGCCCGGCAGATGTGGCCCCTGTACGCAGCCGGGTTCACCACCGCCTTCGGCGCGCACGGCATCGCCGCCAACCTCGGCGGCTTCTCCGGTGATGCGGTCACCTCCCTCATGGTGCTCGGCGGCCTGCTTGCGCTGTACGACGGGGCCGAGGTCCTGCTCAAGCCGGTCTTCGGCACGCTGGCCGACCGCATCGGCGCCCGCCCGGTGCTACTCGGCGGGCTGGTCGCCTTCGCCGCCGCGTCCGCGGTGTACGCCATCGCGGACAGCCCCGGCTGGCTGTGGGCGGCCCGCCTGGGCCAGGGCGCCGCAGCCTCGGCCTTCTCCCCGTCGGCCTCCGCCCTGGTCGCCCGCCTCAACCCGGCCGCCAAGCACGGCCGGGCGTTCGGCAGTTACGGCTTCTACAAGTCGATCGGCTACACCCTGGGCCCGCTGTTGGGCGGCGTCCTGGTGTGGGCCGGCGGTCTGCGGCTGCTGTTCGTCGTCCTGGCCGTGCTGGGCGCGGCGGTCGCCGCCTGGGCCGCACTCGCCGTCCCCGCCCTGCCCCCGCTGCCTAAAACCCGGCAGACCGTGCTCGACCTGGCCCGGCGCCTCGCCGACCCGGCCTTCCTCGGCCCCACCGGTGCACTGGCCGCCGCCACCGCCGCGCTGTCCGTCGGCGTGGACTTCCTGCCCGTCTCCGGCAGGGCGGCCGGGCTGGGCACGGTGGCCACCGGCGCGGCGGTGTCGGTGCTTGCCGCGTGCGCCGCGCTCGTGCAGCCGCGTGCGGGCCGGGCATTGGACGACGGACGCCTCACCACCCGCACGGGCATCACCGCCGGGCTGCTGACCGCCGCCGTCGGATTTGCCTGTGCCATGTTCCCGGGACCGGTCGGCGTCCTGACCAGCGCGGCCCTGATCGGCATCGGCACCGGCCTGATCACCCCGCTCGGCTTCGCGGCTCTCGCCGCCTCCACTCCCACCGAGCGTCTCGGCCAGACCATGGGTGCCGCCGAACTGGGCCGCGAACTCGGCGACGCGGGCGGCCCGCTCCTGGTCGCCGCCGTGGCCACGCTCACCACCCTCACCCACGGCTACGCGACACTCGCCGTCCTGCTCGCCGCCGGAGCGACGCTCGGCCTCGTCCACCGCCGCTCCGGAACGGCATGACACCGACCGGTCGTACGAGGCAGGCCCTCTCAGCAGGCGATGTCGAGCGCGACGACGGCGCCTGACGTGCTGCTCTCGGCGTAGGCGAAGCCGTCGTGCGAGGCGGCGACCGCGGCGACGAGTGCGAGGCCGAGACCCGATCCGGGGGTGGTACGGCTGGTCTCGGCGCGGGTGAAACGGTCGAAGGCGTGCGGCAGGAACTCGGGCGGGAATCCAGGGCCCTGGTCCTCTACGAGTCGGAGCCGAAGACGGACGACAGCGCGAACACGATCGCGCTCGACAGCACGACCATCTCCGAATTGCGCGACCACAAAGCCCGCCAAGAGAAGGAGCGCGCGCAGTGGGGCGGCGCCTGGCAGGACACAGGCAAGGTCTTCACGAAGGAAGACGGCTCCTGGCTCCACCCCGAGACGGTCTCCGAGACGTTCCGCCGCATCCTCGCCACGACGGACCTGCCAGCCATAACCCTGCGGGACCTACGCCACGTCACCGCGACGCTCACGCACGGAGGTGGCGGCGACATCCACACGGTGAAGGAGAGGCTGCGGCACTCCACCATCACGCTGACCTCGGACACGTACACGAGCCTGCTCCCTGAGCTGGACCGTGAGATCGCCGAGAAGGCCGCCAAGCTCGTTCCCCGGTCTCGCCCGGCAGCCAACGGATCAACCGCCGATCCGCAGGCCACGAGCGCATCCGCTCACGCATCGCTCACGCAATGGCTCGAAAACGAGGAAGCGCCCGAGTCGACCGAAGCCGACCCGGACGCTGCGTAGCAGGTCAGAAGGGGTTTGCCCTCCCCTGCGCCAGTAGGCCCTGTGGGACTCGAACCCACAACCAATGGATTAAAAGTCCACTGCTCTGCCAATTGAGCTAAGGGCCCAGGCGATGTTGCCTCCCCGAGCATAGCCGGACGTGGCCGTGTCTCCGATCGGGTATCGCGGACACGGCCACGCCGAGGTACGCGGAGGGGCGAAGATCGGTCACAGATCCTTCGGCCGAGGACCGGTCGGACCCGTCACACCGGCCGGACCCGCCGGACCCGCCGGACCGACTGAATCCGCCGGACCCGCTGAGGCGGCCGGACCGGTTCCCGCCCGCGCCTGTGCCCGTGCCGCCTCCCGGGCGATGGTCCGTTCGTGTTCGGGGTTGAGGAACCAGTCCCGGGCCGAGACCTGCCACCACACCCCCGCGAAGCCCAGCACGACGAGGACGGCGAGCGGGGCGTAGTTGAAGGTCTCCCAGGTGACGGGGGAGAGCTGCGGCAGCATGAACAGGACGGTGATCACGGCCACCCACGCCACCGACACCACGCCGATCGCCTTCGACCAGCGGCCCAGGTGCCACGGGCCCCGCTCGAAGGCCTCGCCCTTGCGCACCCGCAGCAGCGTCGGGATGACGTACGCGATGTAGAGGCCGATGACGGCGATGGAGGTGACGGCCGCGTACGCGGTCACGTTGATCAGGTACGGCAGGCCCAGCACCAGCGCGCCGCCGGCCGCCAGCCAGACCGCCGCGACGGGTGTGCGGGTGCGCGGGCTGACGGTGTGCCAGAGGCCGGAGTACGGCAGCGCCCCGTCCCTCGAGAACGCGTAGATCATGCGGCTGTTGGCCGTCACCGACGCCATCCCGCAGAACAACTGGGCGCCGATCACCACCAGCAACAGCAGCTTGCCGGCAGTCGCGCCGAGCGCGTCGAGCAGGATCTGGGCGGGCGGCGCGCCGGTCGGCGAGGCGAGGGCGGCGTCGTAGGACTGGATGGCGTACGTGAAGCCGAGCAGCAGGACGAAGCCGGCGATCCACGACGTCCAGATGGATTGCACGATCCCCTTCGGACCGGCGGTCGACGCGTCGTGCGTCTCCTCCGTCATGTGGGCGGAGGCGTCGTAGCCGGTGAAGGTGTACTGGGCCATCAGCAGGCCGAGCAGGACGACGTACACCCCGCTGCCCCAGCCCGTGTTGTTGACGAACTCGCCGAACACGAAGGACGTCGACTGGTGCTTGTCGGGGACGAACGCCAGTGCCCCGACGATGACTCCCACGCCCAGCACGTGCCACCACACGCTGACGCTGTTCAGCAGCGCGACGATCCGCACCCCGAAGGTGTTGAGCAGACCGTGCAGGACCAGGATCCCGGCGAAGAGCAGAACCGTCCGGCCCGGCGTCACCTCGAAGTCGAACTGGAGGTTCAGGTACGCGCCGAGGAAGGACGCGGCCCCGAAGTCGATTCCGGCGGTCACCGCTACCTGCCCCAGCACGTTGAACCAGCCCGTGAACCAGGCCCAGGCCGCGGCCGATCGCGGGGGCGCCAGCCGGTGCGCCCAGAAGTACAGGCCCGCCGACGTCGGATACGCCGAGCAGATCTCGGCCATCGACAGGCCCACGAACAGCGTCATCAGACCGACGGCCACCCAACCCCAGGTGATCACCGCCGGTCCGCCCGTGTTCATGCCGAACAGATACAGCGTCAGACAGCCCGACAGGACCGAGATGATCGTGAAGGAGACCGCGTAGTTGGAGAACGCCGACATGCGGCGGGCGAGAACCTGCGTATAACCGAGCTGGGCCAGCCGCTCTTCGTCCGAGAGATTCCCGGAAGACCGCCCACTCGCCATGGCGTCATCTGTCATGCCCCCAGCAATTCCCTCCGGAGGGGCGTGACACACGTCACAACTTGGCCAGAAAGTGCCCTTGCAGGTCTGCTGGGCGAGTCGATCTTCACCCGCGCCTCGAAAACGCCGTGGCCCCCACCGATGTTCGGTGGGGGCCACGCATCACTCACATGAGCCGGTGTCAGCCGTTGCGCTTCCAGCGCGGCTTGTCGTCGCGGCGGCCGGGGGTGCCGGAGCCGGAGCCGGAGCCGGTGCCGGTGCCGCGGTGGTCGTCACGGCGGCCGAACGGGCGGTCGTGGCCGCCGGAGCGGAAGCCCGGGCGGTCGTCGCGACGGTCACGGTTGAACGGACGGTCACTGCCACGGTGGGTGGACGGACGGTCGTCGCGACGGTCGCGGTTGAAGCCGCCCGACTGACGGTCGTCGCGGCGGAAGCCGCCGGAGGGACGCTCGTCCCGACGGTCACGGTTGAAGCCGCCCGTGGGACGCTCGTCACGGCGGAAGCCGCCGGAGGGACGCTCGTCCCGACGGTCGTCACGGCGGTCGTCGCGACGGTCACGGTTGAAACCGCCCGCGGGACGCTCGTCACGACGCTCGAAGGAACGGCCACCACGGTCGTCACGGCCGGCGCCACCACGGTCGTCACGGCGGTCACGGTTGAAGCCACCGCGGTCGTCACGGTTGAAGCCGCCACGGTCGTTGTCGCGGCGCTCGAAGGAACGGCCGCCACGGTCGTCACGGCGGAACCCGCCACGGTCGCCGTCACGGCGGTCACGGTTGAAGCCACCGCGGTCGTCACGGTTGAAGCCGCCACGGTCGTTGTCGCGGCGCTCGAAGGAACGGCCACCGCGGTCGTCGCGACGGTCGTCACGGCGCTCGTAGTTGCCCCGCTCGTCACGGCGCTGACGCGGCTGCTCGTACGCGGGACGCTCGGCGGGCTGCTCGGATACCGCGGCCTCGGTCGGCGCCTCCGCCACGGCGTTCTGCTCGACGACCGCCTCGGCGGCCGCGACGACAGCCGCCTGCGGGTCCTCGCCGCGCTCACGCGCCACGCGGGCCACCAGACGGTCGGCCTCCTCGCGCAGCTCGGTCGCCCGGCGCTGCGCGCGCTCCAGCTCCTTGGTGAGCTGGGAGACCTCACGCTCGGCCTGCTGCGCCGCGTTGCCCGCGGACTCGGCCTGGACCTCCGTCATCGACCGGGCGCCGGTGATCTCGGCGACCTCCGGGTCGAAGGCAGCACCGCCCTGGATGATGTGACGCCCGGCGTCGACGCCCGCGTCCTCCATCAGACGGAAGATCTGACGGCGCTGGTGCGGCAGGGACAGGGAGACGACCGTGCCGGTACGGCCGGCACGCGCCGTGCGGCCCGCGCGGTGCAGGTAGTCCTTGTGGTCGCCGGCCGGGTCCACGTTCAGGACCAGGTCGATGCCGTCGACGTGGATACCGCGGGCGGCGACGTCGGTCGCGACGAGCGCGTTGACGTAACCGTCCTTGAAGTCGGCCAGCGTGCGGGTGCGCGCGCCCTGGGTCATGCCGCCATGCAGCGCGTCCGCCTTCACACCGGAGTCGCGCAGCTGCTCGGCGATACGGTCGGCGCCGAGCTGGGTGCGGACGAAGATGATGGTGCGGCCCTTGCGGGAGGCGATCGCGGCCGTGACCGGCGCCTTGTCCTTGGGCTTCACGATCAGGATGTGGTGCGACATGGTCGTGACATTGCCCTGGGCGCTGTCGACCTCGTGCGTGACCGGGTTGCTCAGGTAGCGCTTGACCAGCGTGGAGATCTCGTTCTCCATCGTGGCCGAGAACAGCATGCGCTGGCCGCCGGCCGGGACCTGGTCGAGCAGCTCGGTGACCTCGGGCAGGAAGCCCAGGTCGGACATCTGGTCGGCCTCGTCGAGGACGGCGATCCGCACGTTCTCGAGGGAGCAGGCGCCGCGGTTGATGATGTCGCGCAGCCGACCCGGGGTGGCGACGAGGATGTCGACGCCGCGCTCGAGGGCGTAGATCTGGTTGCTCATCGACGTACCGCCGCAGACGACCTTCATCTTCAGGCCGAGGACGTCGCCGTAGGGCTGGAGCGCGTCCGCGACCTGCATCGCCAGCTCACGCGTCGGCGTGAGGATGACGGCGCGCGGCTTGCGCTTGTCGGTGTGCCCGCCGGCCAGCGTGGCCAGGGTCGGCAGACCGAAGGAGAGGGTCTTGCCGGAGCCGGTGCGGCCACGGCCGAGGATGTCCTTGCCGGCCAGGGCGTCCGGGATGGTCGCGGCCTGGATCGGGAAGGGAGTGGTCACGCCGTTCTGTGCGAGCTTGCGCACGATGCCCTCGGGGAGCCCGAGGTCGGCGAAGGTCAGCTCGGAGGTCGCCTCGGAGTTCTCGGCAGAAGCCTCTGCGGCCTCGACCTCGGTCTCGGTGACCTCGATGAGCTCGATCGCCTCGTCGTTGCTCTCGGGCACGACGGCGTGATCAGTACTGGAAATGGACATGCGAATGCGAAACCTTCCGGAGTCTCGTCGGCACGCGCCCGTCAACTCCGTGTTCGCATTGCATTACGACCGCCTCGATGCGGTCCGCCACGGCAAGGGAGAGTACGCGCCACACGGCGCGCTCTGCGGTGGCGCCGGGCAAATGGGATCAAACGATCTACTACCATACGCACCCTTGCCACCGAAGGCAAACTGAGCCTCATCACCGCAGCTCAGCAGCCATCCAGGCCCCGGACCCTGCCGTTCTGAGGTCGTCCTCCGAACCGGCCTTGGGTCCTGCCCCGGATCGGGCCAGGGTCCCGTCCTAGGCCGGCGAACCCGCCTCGGGCACCGCCTCGGGTGCCGCCTCCGGTGCCGCCTCCGGCGCCGGTTCGCGCTCCGCCAGCTGTGGCGCCGTCCCTCCGCCGCCCTCGTGCGCCGAGGCCGACGGCTCGGCGATCGTCGGCTCCGGCGAGGGCGACGGTGGCTCCGGCGAGGGCGCGGGCGACTCGGGTTCCGGCGAACGCGTGGGCGCCGACGGCTGCGCCCTGGTCGGCGTCGGCGCCCCCGGCTTCTCGCTCTTCCCCGGCGGCACCGCCCCCGCCGAGGCCGGCGCGCTCGCACCCGCCGACGGCGGGGCCGAGGCGGACGCCGACGCGCTCGCCCTGCCCTTGTCGCCATGCCCGTGCCCGTGCTTGCCGTCGCCGCCCGCCGCACCCATCCCGAAGCCGCCGCCCGCGCCCGCCGAACCCCCGTCCGGCGCCTCACCGCCGTGCTGCCCCGCCGAGTGCGAGGGCTTGGCCCGGCCCCCCTCCTCGTCCCCCACGCTCATACAGCCGGCGGCCGCGGCGACGGCCATGACCGTCGCGGCCAGACGAACGGGTACGTACAAGGGGCGCACGGGGCCACCTCCGGGGCAGACGTAAGAGTCGACGTGTCCAACTCCCGCCGCCGTCAAGAAGACACGCGCGGGACACCCACCCCCGCCGGACAGCTCACCGACGGCTCCCCCGACAACCCATCGACCGGCTCAGCCGTAGCCGAGGGCGTGCAGCCGCGCGTCGTCGATGCCGAAGTGATGGGCGATCTCGTGCACCACCGTCACCTCGGTCTCCGCGACGACCTCCTCCCGTGAGGCGCACATCCGCAGCGTCGGCCCCCGGTAGATCGTGATCCGGTCCGGCAGCACCCCGGCGTACCACTCCCCGCGATCGGTCAGCGGAGTCCCCTCGTACAGCCCGAGCAGCTCGGGATCGTCCGCCGGCGGCTCGTCCTCGACGAACACCGCGACGTTGTCCATCAGCCGCGTCAACTCCGGCGGAATCCGGTCCAGCGCCTCGGCGACCAGTTCCTCGAACTCCTCGCGCGTCATCTCCAGCACAGGCCCCATTGTCCGGTACGACACCGCTGTACGGAGGGCACGAACCGTCCGCATACCAACGCCCGGACCGGGGCATACGGCACCAATGGCCCGCGCCCGCGTCCCCGCCGCAGCCCTGAACCGCCTCAAGCCCACCCAGCGGAACCGCAGGAACCGCAGGAACCCCGTCCCCGAACTCGCCGCCCGCCCCAACCCCTGGGCCCGCGCCCTCGGCCTGACCGCCGTCGTCCTCGTGGGCGCCTGGCTCGGCCTGCTGATCGTCGGCAATGTCCGCGTCCCCGTCGGGCCCATGAACACGACCATGACCCTGCGCCCGTCCGTCACCGGCGGCACGAAGATCAACGTCTCCCCGCTCGGCGCACTCACCCTGGACAGCCACAACGCGCCGTTCCGCCTCGACGTGAACGTCGACCAGCTCGACCCCGTCCGCTCCCAGGCCCTCGTCGACCACCCCGAACGCCTCTCCGGCCTCCAGGACGAAGTCACCCGCGACGTCGAACACGGCACCCTCGACCTGGCGCTGCGCTCCTGCGTCGCCGTCGTCTCCGGCGCCACCGCCCTCGGCCTGGCCGTCTACCGCCGCCCCCGCCGCGCGCTCGCCGCCGGCGGCCTGGCCCTCACCCTCCTGGCCGCCTCGGGCGCGACCGCGTACGGCACCTGGAACCCCAACTCGGTACTGGAACCGCGGTTCTCGGGCCTGCTGTCCTCCGCGCCCTCCCTCGTCGGCAACGCGCGCAGCATCGTCACCGAGTTCGACGTCTACCAGCAGGAACTCGCCCGCCTGGTCACCAACGTGACCAAGCTCTACGACGTCACCTCCACGCTCCCCGCCTACCAGCCGGACCCGACGACCGTCCGCGTCCTGCACGTGTCCGACATCCACCTCAACCCCGCGAGCTGGAAGATCATCGCCTCGCTCGTCGAGCAGTACAGGGTCAACGTGATCGTCGACTCCGGCGACACCATGGACCACGGCACGGCCGCGGAGAACGGCTTCCTGGACCCCATCGCCACCCTGGGCGCGCCCTACGTCTGGGTCAGGGGCAACCACGACTCGCTCCTCACCCAGCGCTACCTGGAGCGCATGAAGAACGTGCGCGTCCTCGACGACGGCCGCGCGATCAACGTCGCGGGGCTGCGCTTCGCGGGCATCGGCGACCCCCAGTTCACCCCCGACCGCTCCACCGTGCCGGGCGCCACCGAGACACAGGAGGCGGCAGGCGCCCGCCTGGCGCAGGCCCTGCGCGCACAGAAGGCCGCCGGCACCCCGGCCGACGTGGCCATCGCCCACGAGCCCTCCGCAGCCCGCGGCACGGACGGCGAGGTGCCCCTCGTCCTGGCCGGCCACCTCCACCACGAGGAGATGGAGGTCATGAAGAAGGGCACCCGCCTGCGCGTCGAGGGCTCGACCGGCGGCAGCGGCCTGCGGGCCGTCGAGGGCAAGTACCCCGACCCCATCGAGGCGTCGATCCTCTACTTCGACCGCGACACCCACCGTCTCCAGGCCTGGGACGAGATCAAGCTGGGCGGCCTGGGCCTGACGACTGCCGAGGTCAGCCGCCACCTCCCGAAGGAGAACCAGCCGGGCGCGGCCCCGTCCCCCAGTCCCTCTCCCACCCCCTCCCCCAGCCCGCCCCTCACCCCTTCCGAAACCCCCTCCGGAACCGCCTCCGAAACACCGTCCCGAACCCCCTCCAGGACGGCCCCGTAAACCGTTTTGGCGATACCTCCCGCCATCCCATATGCTTCTCACGTCCCCGACGCGCTGAGAAGCGCCCAGGCGGGCCGATAGCCCTCATCGTCTAGCGGCCTAGGACGCCGCCCTTTCAAGGCGGTAGCACGGGTTCGAATCCCGTTGGGGGCACGCAACACCGTGTGCGACACTGTCGTACACAACAGCTTGGTCCTGTGGAGCAGTTTGGAGTGCTCGCCACCCTGTCAAGGTGGAGGCCGCGGGTTCAAATCCCGTCAGGACCGCTGAGGTTTCACGTGAAACCTCGTGGCTGGGTAGCTCAGTTGGTACGAGCGATCGCCTGAAAAGCGATAGGTCGCCGGTTCGACCCCGGCCCCAGCCACAAGAACGAAACCCCCTCCGGGCAACTGGAGGGGGTTTTCGTCGCTCCGCGTCAGGCGAGGCGGCCCCAAAAGCGCTCGCCCAGTCTTTCGCCAAGATGAGATCCTGGATCGCGTATGTCTACGCACCCCGCCCCCGGCACCTCCGCTCCGGGTACTCCCGCCCTCGGCGTTCTCGCCCCCCGCCTGGCCGAGCTGTCCCTGCGCGACGCGCATCGGCTCGGGCGCAGGCTCGAAGGCGCGCGCAGGATCCGTAAGCCGGAGGCCCGTGCCGCCGTCCTCGCCGAGATCGAGGCGGACGTCGCACAGGTCGAGGAGCGGATGGCGCTGCGGCGCGGCCGTGTGCCCGCCGTCTCGTATCCCGAGCAGCTCCCGGTCAGCCAGAAGAAGGACGACATCGCGGCCGCCATCCGTGATCACCAGGTCGTCATCGTCGCCGGTGAGACCGGGTCCGGCAAGACGACCCAGATTCCGAAGATCTGTCTTGAGCTGGGGCGCGGCGTCCGCGGCATGATCGGGCACACGCAGCCGCGAAGGATCGCCGCGCGCACCGTCGCCGAGCGCGTCGCCGAGGAACTGCGGACCCCCCTCGGAGAGGCCGTCGGCTGGAAGGTGCGGTTCACCGACCAGGTGAACCCGGACGCCACCTTCGTGAAGCTGATGACGGACGGCATCCTGCTCGCGGAGATCCAGACCGACCGTGAGCTGCGCGCGTACGACACGATCATCATCGACGAGGCCCACGAGCGGTCCCTCAACATCGACTTCCTGCTGGGCTACCTCGCCCAGCTGCTTCCGCGCCGTCCGGACCTCAAGGTCGTGATCACCTCCGCGACCATCGACCCGGAGCGTTTCTCCCGGCACTTCGGCGACGCCCCGATCGTCGAGGTCAGCGGGCGGACGTATCCGGTGGAGGTCCGTTACCGGCCGCTCCTCGAAGACGATTCCGACGACGCCGACCGGGATCAGATCACCGCCATCTGCGACGCGGTCGAGGAGCTCCAGGCCGAAGGGCAGGGCGACATCCTCGTCTTCCTCTCCGGTGAGCGGGAGATCCGCGACACCGCGGACGCGCTGGAGAAGAAGAAGTACCGGTTCACCGAAGTACTGCCCCTCTACGCCCGGCTCTCGCACGCCGAGCAGCACCGTGTGTTCCAGCCGCACACGGGCCGCAGGATCGTTCTGGCGACGAACGTGGCCGAGACGTCCCTGACCGTCCCGGGCATCAAGTACGTCATCGATCCCGGCTTCGCCCGCATCAGCCGCTACAGCCACCGCACCAAGGTCCAGCGTCTGCCCATCGAGGCGGTCTCGCAGGCCAGCGCCAACCAGCGCAAGGGCCGCTGCGGCCGCACCAGCGACGGCATCTGCATCCGGCTGTACGACGAGGACGACTTCCTCGCCCGCCCGGAGTTCACGGACGCGGAGATCCTCCGTACGAACCTGGCGAGCGTCATCCTCCAGATGACCGCGGCCGGCCTCGGCGAGATCGAGAAGTTCCCGTTCATCGACCCGCCGGACCACCGCAACATCCGCGACGGTGTGCAGCTCCTCCAGGAGCTGGGGGCGCTCGACCCGGCCCAGAAGGACCCGCGCAAGCGGCTCACGCAGACCGGCCGCAAGCTGGCCCAGCTGCCCGTCGACCCGCGCCTGGCCCGGATGGTCCTGGAGGCCGACAAGAACGGCTGCGTGCGCGAGGTCATGGTCATAGCCTCCGCGCTGTCCATCCAGGACCCGCGCGAGCGCCCGGCCGACAAGCAGACGCAGGCCGATCAGCAGCACGCCCGCTTCAAGGACGAGACCAGCGACTTCCTCGCGTATCTCAACCTGTGGCGGTACGTCCGCGAGCAACAGAAGGAGCGGGGTTCCTCCTCCTTCCGGCGTATGTGCAAGCAGGAATACCTGAACTTCCTGCGCATCCGTGAGTGGCAGGACATCTACACGCAGCTGCGTACGGTCGCCAAGCAGATGGGAATCCATCTGAACGAGGAGGACGCGGCCGAGCAGAGTGTCCACGTCTCCCTCCTCGCCGGTCTGCTCTCGCACATCGGTATGAAGGACGTGAAGGACGGCAACAAGAACGAGTACCTGGGCGCGCGGAGCGCCAAGTTCGCGATCTTCCCGGGTTCGGCCCTGTTCAAGAAGCAACCGCGCTTCGTGATGTCCGCCGAGCTGGTGGAGACGAGCCGGCTCTGGGCCCGCGTCAACGCGAAGATCGAGCCGGAGTGGGTCGAGCCGCTCGCCGGGCATCTCCTGAAGCGGACGTACAGCGAGCCGCGCTGGGAGAAGGACCAGGCAGCCGTGATGGCGGACGAGAAGGTCACGCTGTACGGCGTGCCGATCATCGCCCAGCGGAAGGTCAACTACGGCCGGATCGATCCGGAGACCTCCCGCGAGCTGTTCATCCGTAACGCGCTGGTCGAGGGCGACTGGCGCACGCATCACAAGTTCTTCGCCGACAACCGCCGGCTCCTCAGCGAGGTCGAGGAGCTGGAGCATCGCGCGCGGCGCCGGGACATCGTCGTCGACGACGACACCCTCTTCGACTTCTACGACCAGCGGGTGCCCGAACACGTGGTGTCCGGCGCGCACTTCGACTCCTGGTGGAAGCACAAGCGGCACGAGCAGCCCGACCACCTCGACTTCGAGCGGGAGATGCTCATCCGTGAGTCGGCGGAGGCGGTCACGAAGGCCGACTATCCGGACTCGTGGCGGCAGGGTCCGCTGAAGTTCCGGGTCACGTACCAGTTCGAACCGGGCGCGGACGCCGACGGTGTGACGGTCCACATCCCGCTCCAGGTCCTGAACCAGGTGACGGACGACGGTTTCGACTGGCAGATCCCGGGCCTGCGGGAGGAAGTCGTCACGGAGCTGATCCGTTCCCTCCCGAAGCCGATCCGCCGCAACTACGTGCCGGCGCCGAACTTCGCGCAGCGTTTCCTGGACCAGGCGGTTCCGCTCCAGGAGCCGCTGACGACGACGATGGCCCGCGAGTTGAAGCGGATGGTCGGCGTCCCGTTCGAGGCGGACGACTTCGACTGGTCGCGGCTCCCCGACCACCTGAAGATCACCTTCCGGATCGTCGACGAGCGGCGCCGCAAACTGGCCGAGGACAAGGACCTTCAGGCCCTGAAGCTGCGCCTGAAGCCCAAGGCGAGGCAGGCCATCTCGCAGGCGGCCGCGGCAACCGCCGAACGGCAGGGCGGCGAGTCCCTGGAGCGTTCGGGCCTGACGGACTGGACGATCGGCGCGCTCACCCGCGTCTTCGAGACCCGCCGCGCCGGCCAGCCGGTGAAGGCCTACCCGGCGCTGGTCGACGACGGCGACACGGTCTCCGTACGCCTCTTCGACACGGAGGCGGAGCAGGCGGAGGCGATGTGGAAGGGCACGCGTCGGCTGATCCTGCGCAACATCCCGGTCAACCCGGCAAAGTTCGCATCCGAGAAGCTGACGAACGCGGCGAAGCTCGCTCTGTCCGCGAATCCGCACGGTTCCGTCCAGGCCCTGTTCGACGACTGCGCCATGGCGGCGGCGGACCGGCTGATCGCCGACTTCGGCGGTCCGGCGTGGGACGAGGAGTCGTACCGGAAGCTGTACGACAAGGTGCGCGCGGAGATCGTCGACACGACGGTGCGGACGGTCGGACAGGTGCAGCAGGTCCTGGCCGCCTGGCAGGCCTGTGAGCGCCGCCTGAAGGGCGTACGCAGCCCCGTACTGCTGGCGAACCTGACGGACGTGCGCAAGCAGCTGGACGGCCTCGTGAAGCCCGGCTTCGTGACGGGGGCGGGCCTGCGTAGGCTCCCCGACCTGATGCGCTACCTGGTGGCCGTGGACCGGCGTCTGCAGCAGATGCCGACCGGCGTGCAGCGGGACACCAGCCGCATGGAGAAGGTCCACGAGATGCAGGACGAGTACGCCTGGCTCCTGGAACAGCTCCCCCAGGGCCGGCCGATCCCCTCCTCGGTCCTGGACATCCGCTGGATGATCGAGGAGCTCCGGGTCAGCTATTTCGCCCACGCGCTGGGCACGGCGTACCCGGTCTCGGACAAGCGGATCGTGAAGGCGATCGACGCGCAGGCACCGTAACGGCTCCTTTACGCAGGGTGAGTTCGACCAGCGGGCTCACCCTCCTGTACAGTCCTTCTCGCAGCACAACGCAACATCAAGTGCCGCAAAACCTGGTCCTGTGGAGCAGTTTGGAGTGCTCGCCACCCTGTCAAGGTGGAGGCCGCGGGTTCAAATCCCGTCAGGACCGCAGTGAACGAATCAAGGCCCGCATCCCACACAGGGAAGCGGGCCTTCTTCACACCCACCACCCGCACCAACCCACTCGCCACCCCGCCAAGACGGAGGCCGCGCCCGCGGCGCAGCCGCAATCGGGCACAGCGAAACCCGTCAGGACCGCAGTGACAGAGAGCCCGGATCTTCGGATCCGGGCTCTTGTGCGTTCCCCGCTGCGCTATTGACGGCGCCACATTCGGCCGGTACCCAGATCTCAGGGCCCGTTCCCGCGAGGGCCCCCGTGGAGGTGGGGTATGGCGGCATCGGTCAGGCACGAGACGCGGGCGCTGCTCCGCGCGCATCTGTCGGCCGCGTCGTCCTACGGGCATCTGACCCGCCACTGCCTGATCTGCCACCGCTTACAGCGGCTGGCGATGGACGGCGCCGCAGGGGGCGCACAGGCCCCCGAGGGAGCCGTCCGGGACGAGAGCCCTTCGACGGCGTGACCGCCAGGCGTGACCGCCACGGAGCGACGGCCCGGAGCGACCGCCTCCCCAACCCCCCTCTAGCGCACATGAGTCAGAGGCAACAAGGCCTCTGGCATGTGACGGGTGTCACCGCATGAGTTTTGAAAACCCGGGTTCTTACCCGTCTCCTACAACTGGTCAATTTTATATGTGCAATTGCACCACTCGGGGGGAAGTCCGGAGGATGCTCCCAGGAACCCTCCCAGAGCCTCCCCAGAGTCCGACAAGGTCGCCCACAGAGCCACCTGATACGACCTGACGAGCGGGCACGAGCCGCCTCAAGCGCACAAAAAAGATCGCGCTGGACCCGGCGGAGTCCAGCGCGATCGACGACGTTCCCGGTGGGCGAGGGGCCTGTTGGGGCAGGACCCACGTCGCTTGGAGCTGTGTTTCGGGCGTCCGAGCAGGTTGGGGGACCTGACGTGTTGCCCGGTTATTCAGTTGTTAGGCCTCGCTGCGCTGCTGCGGGATGCCCGCAAGCAGCGCGCGGACCTCAGCCTCGCGATAACGGCGGTGTCCGCCGAGCGTACGAATCGATGTGAGCTTGCCGGCCTTCGCCCACCGCGTGACCGTCTTGGGGTCGACGCGGAACATGGTGGCGACCTCAGCCGGGGTCAGCAGCGGCTCAGCATCAGGGGTGCGAGCGGTCATGAGCGGCCTCCTCGGGAGAACCGAACCTTCTCGGTTCTTTCCTCTAAATTCTGCACCTTGACCCGCGTTGCCCGAAATGGCGGACGCGAGTCGAGTCGGTTATAGGACGAACGGCTTGTCCTCGGCACTACAACTACACCATCTGTCCAGCCGCGTCGGCCAAACCGATGGAATTGCCCCCCAGGTGTTCATCGGCGACGGAAGCCGATGGACCATGCCATAGCGGACAGTCACGCCACTGTGACGATCAGTCACAGGACGATCAGGAGTCACCAGACCCCCCAAAGCAGGCAATGCCGAGATTTCCCCCCACAGTGGAGCATAAGTAGGCGGAGGAGCCCTCCCCGGACTCCTTGTCCTATTTTGACACGAGGAGGGGCAAGCGACGCAAGGGCCGCGTACGTGCGGTCCGTCACCCTTGCGACAAAAGCCTGTATCGGGACCTACGTCCCGTCAGTTCCGTGAAGTGCGGTTGACGGTACGCTGTCCGACCACTTCCCGGCCGTGACGTACGTCACTTATGAAAGCGCTGTCACGCCTGTCACATCGTCAGTTCACAGGGGCCGTCGGCCACAGGGGGATCTCGGAATCAGTTCGCGGAGCGCCGGTCCCGTACCGACCGCCACCGCTCCACGAGCCGCGTGTACGCCTCGCCCGCCGCCGCGCCGTCCCCGATCCGCAGCGCCTCGATGCCCTCGGCCACGTCCTTCGCCGAGTGGTCGTCCTCCAGATCACCGGCCGGCAGCACGTGCACCAGGCCGCCGTAATCCAGTTCCACCAGCGAACGCGGATGGAACTCCTCCAGCCAGCGACCCACGTCCAGCAGGCCGTCGATCAGCGGCCCCTCGTCCATGGCGTCCTTCAGCGTGCGCAGCGACCGGGCCACCCGGCGCCGCGCCTGCACCATCGGCGTGCGGTAGCGCAGCACGGGGGCCACCTCCGCCGTCCCCTTCTCGTACTCCCGCTCCTCGTCGGAGACGAGCACGAACCAGTTGAGCGGCACCTGCCAGGCCGCCGTACGGATCCACGGGCGGGCGTCCGGGTTGCGTTCCAGCCACCGCTCGTGGTCCTTGGCGGCCTGGAGGCGTACGACCTCCGGGAGCGCCGCGTCCAGGACCGGCCGGGGCAGCTCCTCGTCGAGCTCCCCCAGGGCCAGCCAGCCGCGCAGCCGGGTGCGCCAGGGACAGACGCAGAGCACGCCGTCCACCTCGGTCACGAACGCGTCGCCGCTCTCCTGCACCGGCACCGCGACCGGCGGGGTGGGCAGCAGGTCGGCCAGCGCGCGGCGCAGTTCGTCCTGGTAGGAGGGGAGCTCGGGGCGGCGGGCGTAGCTCGCCCAGTGGGTGCGTTCGGGCTCGGGGAAGGCGGCCAGCGGCTCGTAGACACGCAGATAGACCGCGTACGGAACGATCACCGAGGACACCTTGGGCACGCCTGCTCCATCCCCCTTCGGCCGACAGGGAAACCCTGCAAATCGTCGCACGGCGGTATTCCGGGAGAAGGTGATCCCCAACACTGCGAGATCGGCGGGCCACGCAGGCTCTACTCTCGGACCACAGGCCCCGCCACCCTTACGGTGCCTCCGCCCCGACCGCCGCTAGTCACCCGGGAGTCACCACAGTGACCGACGTATTCGGCGCACCTGCTGACGTGCTGCACACCCTGTTCCACTCGGACCAGGGCGGCCATGAGCAGGTCGTGCTCTGCCAGGACCGCGCCAGCGGCCTCAAGGCCGTCATCGCGCTCCACTCCACCGCTCTGGGCCCGGCCCTCGGCGGTACCCGCTTCTACCCGTACGCGACCGAGGCGGAGGCCGTCGCCGACGCGCTGAACCTCGCGCGCGGGATGTCGTACAAGAACGCCATGGCCGGTCTGGACCACGGCGGCGGCAAGGCCGTGATCATCGGCGATCCCGACACGATCAAGACCGAAGCGCTGCTGCTCGCGTACGGGCGTTTCGTGGCCTCGCTCGGCGGGCGGTACGTGACCGCCTGCGACGTCGGCACCTACGTCGCCGACATGGACGTCGTGGCGCGCGAGTGCCGCTGGACGACCGGGCGCTCGCCGGAGAACGGCGGGGCCGGCGACTCGTCCGTGCTGACCGCCTTCGGCGTCTACCAGGGCATGCGGGCCTCCGCGCAGCACCTGTGGGGCGACCCGTCGCTGCGGGGCCGCAAGGTCGGCATCGCGGGCGTCGGCAAGGTCGGCCACCACCTGGTGGGGCACCTGCGGGACGAGGGCGCCGAGGTCGTGATCACGGATGTGCGCGAGGACGCCGTACGCCGGATCCTCGACCGCCACCCGGAGGGCGTGACGGCGGTCTCCGACACCGAGGCGCTGATCCGCGTCGACGGGCTCGACATCTATGCCCCCTGCGCGCTGGGCGGGGCTCTCGACGACGGCTCCGTACCCGTGCTGACCGCCCGGATCGTCTGCGGCGCGGCCAACAACCAGCTCGCCCATCCGGGCGTGGAGAAGGACCTCGCCGACCGCGGGATCCTCTACGCGCCGGACTACGTGGTGAACGCCGGCGGGGTCATCCAGGTCGCCGACGAGCTGCACGGGTTCGACTTCGAGCGGTGCAGGGCGAAGGCGGCGAAGATCTTCGACACCACTCTGGGCATCTTCGCACGTGCGAAGGAAGACGGGATTCCGCCGGCCGCGGCGGCCGACCGGATCGCCGAGCAGCGGATGCACGAGGCCGCCCAGGCGCGCGGCTGGTGACGTCCCGGCAGGGCTTCCGTGGCGCTCCGTCCCAGGGTTTCGGCGGTACCGGCCGGTGGAAAGTTGGAGAGAACTCTCACTCTTCCCGGCGGGTCGGCCGCCGATAAGTGGTTAAAATCGCCACTGACCAGCAAGGACGGGCCGTCTTAGAGGGACTGTGCACACGCGCGTGCCACGGGCGACGTACCGTACGGGCGTGGGCTCAGGTACCGTGGGAGCCCTACGACGGGCTCTCCATGGAGGGACCGTCCTGGATCATGAACGCGTGTCAACCTGGGGCCGTCGAGCCCCGTCGTTGAGGGGGTCGAGCCATGGGGCGCGGCCGGGCCAAGGCCAAGCAAGCGAAGGTCGCCCGCCAGCTGAAGTACAACAGCGGCGGGACTGATCTCTCACGCCTGGCCGAAGAGCTGGGCGCATCGCCATCGAACATTCCGCCGAATGGTGAACCGTTCGAGGACGATGACGATGAGCAAGACGACGACCCGTACGCACGGTACGCCGAGCTGTACGGGGACGACGACGAGGATGACGGCGAGGATTCCTCGCAACACCGTCGCGGCGCTTGACCTTGTACTGAGCACCCACCCGGTCGGTGACTTCGGTCACCGACCGGGTCTTGTGCTGCCTACACGGTCCACCCGGCCCGGCCGGTCGGCTCAGCTCGCGTAGTCGCCGACCAGGTCGGCTCCCGTGGTGCGCTCGCCGCGCTCGGTGATCTCGCCGGCGATCCAGGCGTCGACCCCACGGTCGGCCAGCGTGGCCAGGGCCACGTCCGCCGACTCCTCGGGCACGATCGCCATCATGCCGACGCCCATGTTCAGGGTCTTCTCCAGCTCCAGGCGCTCGACGGAGCCGGTCCTGCCGACGAGGTCGAAGATCGGGTCCGGGGTCCAGGTGGACCGGTCCACGGTCGCGTGCAGCGCGTCCGGGATCACACGGGCCAGGTTGGCCGCCAGGCCGCCGCCGGTGATGTGCGAGAAGGCGTGCACGTCCGTCGTACGGGTGAGGGCCAGGCAGTCCAGGGAGTAGATCTTGGTGGGCTCCAGGAGCTCCTCTCCGAGCGTGCGGCCGAGCTCGTCGATCCGCGCGTCGAGTGCCAGGCCCGCCTGGTTCAGCAGGACGTGCCGCACCAGGGAGTATCCGTTCGAGTGAAGGCCGGAGGAGGCCATGGCGATCACCGCGTCACCCGTGCGGATCCGATCCGGGCCGAGCAGCCGGTCGGCCTCCACAACGCCCGTACCGGCGCCGGCGACGTCGAAGTCGTCCTCGCCCAGCAGGCCCGGGTGCTCGGCCGTCTCGCCGCCGACCAGGGCGCAGCCGGCGAGCACACAGCCCTCGGCGATGCCCTTGACGATGGCGGCGACCCGCTCGGGGTGGACCTTGCCGACGCAGATGTAGTCGGTCATGAACAGCGGCTCGGCGCCGCACACCACGATGTCGTCCATGACCATGGCGACCAGGTCGTGGCCGATGGTGTCGTACACGCCGAGCTGACGCGCGATGTCGACCTTCGTGCCCACGCCGTCCGTGGCGGAGGCGAGGAGCGGACGCTCGTAGCGCTTGAGCGCGGAGGCGTCGAAGAGGCCGGCGAAGCCGCCGAGGCCGCCGAGGACCTCGGGGCGCTGCGTCTTCTTCACCCACTCCTTCATCAGCTCTACGGCGCGGTCGCCCGCTTCGATGTCGACGCCGGCAGCCGCGTAGGAAGCACCGGTTCCGGATACACCGGAGGTGCCCGTCGACGCAGTCGACTGATCAGATGCAGCAGACATTGCCTGGGATCTTTCGGGTTGGTGATACGTACGAGGCTTACGGGCGACGGATCGCGTCGGCCGCGGCCGTGGCTGCCGGACCGGCCGCCAGCTCGGTCTCCAGCAGCTGCTTCCCGAGCAGCTCCGGGTCCGGGAGATCCATCGGGTACTCGCCGTCGAAGCAGGCGCGGCAGAGGTTCGGCTTGGCGATGGTGGTCGCCTCGATCATGCCGTCGATGGAGATGTAGGCGAGGGAGTCGGCGCCCAGGGAGGTGCCGATCTCGTCGATGGTCATCCCGTTGGCGATGAGTTCCGCGCGCGTGGCGAAGTCGATGCCGAAGAAGCAGGGCCACTTCACGGGCGGCGAGGAGATCCGGATGTGGACCTCGGCGGCGCCCGCCTCGCGGAGCATGCGCACCAGGGCGCGCTGGGTGTTGCCGCGCACGATCGAGTCGTCGACGACGACCAGACGCTTGCCCTTGATGACTTCCTTCAGCGGGTTCAGCTTCAGGCGGATACCGAGCTGGCGGATGGTCTGCGAGGGCTGGATGAAGGTCCGGCCGACGTACGCGTTCTTCACGAGACCCGCGCCGAAGGGAATGCCGGAGGCCTCCGCGTATCCGATGGCGGCCGGGGTTCCGGACTCCGGGGTCGCTATGACCAGGTCGGCGTCGACCGGGGCTTCCTTGGCCAGCTTGCGGCCCATCTCCACGCGGGAGAGGTACACGTTCCGGCCGGCGATGTCGGTGTCCGGGCGGGCCAGGTACACGTACTCGAAGACACAGCCCTTGGGCTTCGCGTCAGCGAATCGGGAGGTGCGCAGGCCGTTCTCGTCGATGGCGATGAACTCGCCCGGCTCGATCTCGCGGACGTAGGCGGCGCCGCAGATGTCGAGGGCCGCGGACTCGGAGGCGACCACCCAGCCGCGCTCCAGTCGGCCGAGGACCAGCGGGCGGATGCCCTGCGGGTCACGGGCGGCGTAGAGGGTGTGCTCGTCCATGAAGACGAGGGAGAAGGCGCCCTTGACCTGCGGGAGGATCTGGTGGGCAGCCTCCTCGATGGTCAGCGGCTTGCCGTCCTCGTCGACCTGGGCCGCGAGGAGCGCGGTGAGCAGGTCGGTGTCGTTGGTCGCCGCGACGCGCGGGGTGCGGCCTTCCTGCTTGGGCAGGTCGGCCACCATCTCGGCGAGCTGGGCCGTGTTGACGAGGTTGCCGTTGTGGCCGAGCGCGATCGAGCCGTGCGCGGTGGCACGGAACGTCGGCTGGGCGTTCTCCCACACGGAGGCGCCGGTGGTCGAGTAGCGGGCGTGTCCGACCGCGATATGACCCTGGAGCGAACCGAGCGAGGTCTCGTCGAAGACCTGGGAAACGAGACCCATGTCCTTGAAGACGAGGATCTGGGAGCCGTTGCTGACCGCGATTCCCGCGGATTCCTGGCCTCGATGCTGGAGGGCGTAGAGCCCGAAGTAAGTGAGCTTGGCGACCTCTTCACCGGGAGCCCAGACCCCGAAGACGCCGCAAGCGTCCTGGGGGCCTTTCTCGCCGGGGAGCAGATCATGACTGAGTCGACCGTCACCACGTGGCACGCTTCCGAGTGTAGGCGAGGTCGTCCACTGGTCCGAATTGGGGATACCCGCCGGTAACTGGATCACTCATCGGCGCACCCTCCCATGATCGACTCGTTTTCGCAGGTCAACCGGCGGATCCGGTGATCCACTGGACGGCCGGGCGCTTCGCGGGGGCGACCGCGCGGGGAGCCGTTCCGCGTGTGTGAGTGAGGTGTCGCACACCAATAGGGCCGGTGGCGCGTATCAACGGGGTCGGTGGCGCGTATCGACAGGGTCGGTGGCGCGCGTCCGACGGGGTCGCCGGTGCACGTCCGACGGGGTCGCCGGTGCACGTCCGACGGGGTCGCCGGTGCACGTCCGACGGGGTCGCCGGTGCACGTCCGACGGGGTCGGCGGTGCGCGTCCGACGGGGTCGGTCGGCGCGGGCCGGTCTCACTTCCTGGTCAGCCGGACCTGGTCGCCGTCGGCCGTGGCGAGCGTCAGCGTGGTGCCCTTGACGTCGGTGGTGAGCGCGCCCTGGGTGAGGGTGCCCGCCAGCGTGCGTTCGAAGGCCATGGGCCGGTCCGTGCAGGCCATCCTGGTCGCCCTGGCGTCGCTGAACCGGATGCGGTCGCCCTCGACGGCGGCCTTGGCGGTGAAGTTGTTGCAGCCGTAGTTGCCCGCCGCCTTGCCGTCCTCGATCTCGACGTGCGCGCCGGCGGGGGCCCGGTGGGTCGTGCCGTCCACGGTGACGCTGTCGACGTTCCACCGGACCCCGGTGACGGGCTGTTCGGCGCTCACCGCCGCGCTGCCGGGCTGCTCACCGTCCGCCTTCTCGCCGCCGCAGGCCGCGGCGAGCGGGATGAGGAAGGCCACGGCCGTCAGCATCGAGCGCTGCTTGTACCTATACGTGTACATGCCGATGTGACGGTCACCGGAGACGACCGGTTCCCCTTACGACATCAGCGGCAGCAGCGCCGCGAGGTCCGCCCGCTCGCCGCTCGCACGGACCTTCGCCTCCTCGACGGCGTCCTGCCAGGTCACCCGGCCGGTCGCCAGCCGGATCCAGGTCAGCGGGTCCGTCTCGACGACGTTGGGCGGGGTGCCCCGGGTGTGCCGGGGGCCCTCGACGCACTGCACGACGGCGAACGGCGGGATCCGCACCTCCGTCGCGCCGCCGGGCGCCTTGACGGCGAGGGCGTCGGCCAGCAGCCGGGTGGCGGCCGCGAGCGCCTGACGGTCGTAGGGGATGTCCAGGCCGGGAACGGCGGCGTTGAGGTCGTCGGTGTGGACGACGAGTTCGACGGTGCGGGTGACGAGGTAGTCGGCGAGGGCGATGGCGCCGGTGCGGGCGGCGAGGAGGCGGTCGCCGGGGGCGGTGGCGAGGGCCTCGGCGAGACGTTCCTCGGTGCGGGTGTACAGGGCGGTCAGGTCGGGGTGGGCGGCGGCGAGGTCCAGGGTGTCCTCGGAGATGCCGGCGGCCCGGACGGCGGTGGCGAAGGGCCAGCCCAGGAGGGTGAGTTCCGCCTCGGCGGGTTCGGCCCGGCCGAGGTTGCGGCTGACGGTCTCCACCGCCATCGTCACGTGCGCGGCCAGATCCCGTACGGTCCAGCCCGCCAGCCGCGTGGGCAGGGCGAGCTGCTCGGGGGTGAGCGTGCCCACGGCCCGCCGTACGTTCCCGAACTGCGCGATGACCGCGGCGCGGATCTTGACGGGGTCGTAGGTGCGCGTGCGCTTCTTGGCCGGGGGCATGGCGGTGAGCCTAGTCAGTCCCGGTCAGTCCCTGTCCTGTCATCGCCGCCCGGCCTGCCCGCCCTGCTCATTCCCTGCGCGCGTAGTCGCCCAGGCCTTTCTCCACCAGCGCGAAGGCGCTGCGGGCCCGTTCGGCGGCGTCGGCGGCCACCTCCTCGACGCTCTCGCCGCCGTCGATACGGCGGTGGTGCTCCTCGACGAGGGCATTGCGGGCGGCGATGAGCGTGGCGGCGGCGATCGCGGCGAGGGTGGCGTCGCCGGTCTCCTCGGTGAGCAGGTCGGCGAGATCGCGCGCGCCCTTCTCGGACAGGACGTAGGCGCGGTCCCTCAGCACCGGCGTCGCCAGTATCACCGAGCGGATGCGGCGGGCGAACGGCTCGCCGTGCAGACCGACCGAGGGGTCGCGCCCCTCGACCATCTCCAGGAACTGCCGACGGACGGCCTCCGCCGCGGACTCGCCGGGCGGGCGCTCGCGCACGGCACGGGCGGCGTCGAAGAAGTGTTCCTCCATGGGCCGGAAGACCAGGTCCTCCTTCGTGCCGAAGTAGTTGAAGACGGTCATCTTGGAGACCTCCGCGGCGTCCGCGATCTCCTGCACCGAGACCGCGTCGAAGCTCTTCTCCAGGAACAGCTCCACCGCGGTGCGGTAGATCCGCATCGCGGTCTGCAGCTTCTTGCGCTCGCGCAGCCCCATCGTCGCCTCAGCACCCATACCACCACTGTACCAAGGCTAAGTTTGAGCCACGATCAATCTTCGTCCGGGAACATAAATCATCCCGGAAAAAACATTGACCGGGTACACATCACCGGTCCATGGTGGTCCCATGACCGAGACCCAGCGCAAGATCGGCTTCCTCGTCTGCCTCGTGACGATCGTTCTGGCCGTCCTGGACATGCAGATCGTGTCCGCGGCCACCGTCCCGATCGTCCGCGACCTCGACCCCGAACACGGCATCGACAAGATCCCCTGGCTGGTCAGCGCCTTCTCGCTGGCGTCTGCCGCGGTGCTCCCGCTGTACGGCAAGCTGTGCGACGTCCTCGGCGCCAAGCGCGTCTTCCTGGGCGCCGTGGGCTCGTTCCTCGTCGGCTCGGCGCTGTGCGGGGCGGCCCGGTCGATCGGGCAGCTGATCGCCGCCCGGGCCGTGCAGGGCATCGGCGCCGGTGGCCTGATGAGCGTCACGATGGTGGTGATCGCCCAGCTCAGAGGGCCCGGCGAGAAGGACTCCAAGGGCGCCGGCATGGGCGGGGTCGTCGCCGGTGGCGGCATGGCGGTCGGGCCGTGGATCGGCGGACTGCTCGCCGACCACGCGAGCTGGCGCTGGATCTTCTACATCAATCTGCCGCTCGGGCTGACCGTGCTGGCCCTGGGCGCTCTCGTCCTGAAGCTCCCCCGGCACGCCCGGCACCACCGCATCGACTTCCTCGGCGCGGGTCTGGCCGCCGCCTTCTCCACCGCGTTGCTGCTAGTCACCGAGTGGGGCGGCAAACAGTACGCCTGGTCGTCCCCGCAGATCGTGTCTCTGGCGCTGGCTTCGGCGGCCGCCCTCGGCCTGTTCCTGTGGCGTCAGGCCGCGGCCGCGGAGCCCATCCTGCCGCTGTCCATGTTCCGCGTCCGCGAGCTGCGCTGGGGCTTCGCGATACAGGGCCTGATGGGCGCGGCCATGGTGGGCTCGATGTACTACGTGATGGTCTATCTGCAGGTCGCCCGCGGGGTCGCCAGCTCCTCGGCGGGGCTGTATCTCCTGCCCATGGCGGCCGGCATGACGGCCGTGGGCATCGTCGCCGCCAAGCTGGCCGAACGCGGCTGGGCCGAACGCACGTTCGCGATAGGCGGCTCGGCCGTCGCCGCGGTCGCCTTCCTGCTCCTGGCCGGCCTCGGTGCCCACACCTCGCTGTGGCTGCTCCGCGCCGACCTGCTGCTGGTCGGCATCGGCTTCGGCCTGCTCCTCGGCCAGCTCATCCAGCTGGTCCAGGAGGCGGCCCCACGCCACCAGCTCGGCGTGGCCACCACCGCCATCCGCTTCTTCCAGACCCTGGGGACAGCCCTGGGCGCGGCCCTCTTCGGCACCCTCATCACCCGGCTCTACGACGGCCCCGGCCCCCTCGCCTCCCTGACGGGCGCGGCGCGGACGGCGGGGGTGGAGTCCTATGTCTCCGCGATGGACAGGGTGTTCCTCTGCGGGGCCGCCCTGATGGCGGTGTGCCTGGTGCTGGCGATGCTGCTGCCCAAGCCCCGCCCGGCCCAGGGCACTCCGGAACCGACGCGGGAGCCGGTGGCGGTGTGACGCCCACGACAAAGGCCCCGCCCATGGGGGCGGGGCCTTGATCGCCGTACAGGTGCCGCGAAGCCGTCGGCCACGCAGGCAAACGCGCCGGTGCCTACGCGAGCAGCGCCGGGATGGTCTCCTCGTGAGCCTTGCGCAGATCCTCCAGCGACACCTCGAACTCGCCCTGGAGCTCGACCGTGTCGCCGTCGACGACACCGATGCGGGTGGCGGGCAGGCCGCGCGCCCCGCACATGTCGTTGAAACGGAGCTCCTCGGAGCGCGGCACGGCCACCACGGCACGGCCCGCGGACTCGGAGAAGAGGAGAGTGAAGGCGTCGAGCCCGTCCGGCACGATCAGGCGGGCGCCCTTGCCGCCGAGCAGCGCCGACTCGACGACCGCCTGGATCAGACCTCCGTCGGACAGGTCGTGCGCGGAGTCGATCATGCCGTCGCGGGAGGCGGAGATCAGGATCTCGGCGAGCAGCCGCTCGCGCTCCAGGTCGACCTTCGGGGGCAGGCCGCCGAGGTGGTCGTGGACGACCTGCGACCAGGCCGAGCCGCCGAACTCCTCACGCGTGTCGCCGAGAAGGTAGAGCAGCTGGCCCTCCTCCTGGAAGGCGACGGGCGTACGGCGCGCGACATCGTCGATGACACCCAGCACGGCCACCACCGGGGTCGGGTGGATGGCCACCTCGCCGGTCTGGTTGTACAGGGAGACGTTGCCGCCGGTCACCGGGGTGCCGAGCTGCTGGCAGGCGTCGGCCAGGCCGCGGATGGCCTCCGCGAACTGCCACATCACCGCCGGGTCCTCGGGCGAGCCGAAGTTCAGGCAGTCGGAGACGGCGAGCGGCTTGGCGCCGGTCGTCGCCACGTTCCGGTACGCCTCGGAGAGGGCCAGCTGCGCGCCCGCGTACGGGTCGAGCTTGGCGTACCGGCCGTTGCCGTCGGTCGCGATGGCGACGCCGAGGCCGGTCTCCTCGTCGATCCGGATCATGCCGGAGTCCTCGGGCTGCGCGAGGACGGTGTTGCCCTGCACGAAGTGGTCGTACTGCGACGTGATCCACTTCTTCGAGGCCTGGTTGGGGGACGAGACCAGCTTCAGGACCTGGTCCTTCAGCTCCTGGCCCGTCTGCGGCCGGGGCAGCTTGTTCGCGTCGTCGGCCTGGAGGGCGTCCTGCCAGTCCGGGCGGGCGTACGGACGCTCGTAGACCGGGCCGTCGTGGGCGACGGTCCGCGGGTCGACGTCGACGATCTTGCCGCCGTGCCAGTAGATCTCCAGGCGGTCGCCGTCGGTCACCTCACCGATGACGGTGGCGATGACGTCCCACTTGTCGCAGATCTCCAGGAACCGGTCGACCTTCTCCGGCTCGACGACCGCGCACATGCGTTCCTGCGACTCGCTCATGAGGATTTCCTCGGGCGAGAGCGTGGAGTCGCGCAGCGGTACGTCGTCCAGCGTCACGCGCATGCCGCCGGAGCCGTTCGAGGCCAGCTCGGACGTGGCGCAGGACAGGCCTGCCGCGCCGAGGTCCTGGATGCCGACGACCAGCTTCTCCTGGAAGGCCTCCAGGGTGCACTCGATGAGGAGCTTCTCCTGGAAGGGGTCGCCGACCTGCACGGCCGGGCGCTTCGAGGGCTTGGCGTCGTCGAAGGTCTCGGAGGCGAGGATCGACGCGCCGCCGATGCCGTCGCCGCCCGTGCGGGCCCCGTACAGGATGACCTTGTTGCCCGCGCCGGACGCCTTGGCGAGGTGGATGTCCTCGTGCCGCATCACACCGATGGCACCGGCGTTGACGAGCGGGTTGCCCTGGTAACAGGCGTCGAAGACGACCTCGCCGCCGATGTTCGGCAGCCCCAGGCAGTTGCCGTAGCCGCCGATGCCGGCGACGACGCCCGGGAGGACGCGCCTGGTGTCGGGGTGATCGGCGGCGCCGAAGCGCAGCGGGTCGACGACGGCCACCGGCCGGGCGCCCATCGCGATGATGTCGCGGACGATGCCGCCCACGCCCGTGGCCGCGCCCTGGTAGGGCTCGACGTAGGACGGGTGGTTGTGCGACTCGACCTTGAAGGTGACCGCGTAGCCCTGGCCGACGTCCACGACGCCCGCGTTCTCGCCGATGCCCACGAGCAGCGCATCGGACTGGGGGGCCTTCTCGCCGAACTGGCGGAGGTGGACCTTCGAGGACTTGTAGGAGCAGTGCTCGGACCACATGACGGAGTACATGGCGAGCTCGGCACCGGTGGGCCGGCGGCCGAGGATCTCCACGACCCGCTCGTACTCGTCCTTCTTCAGGCCGAGTTCGGCCCAGGGCAGCTCGACGTCGGGGGTCTCGGTCGCGTGCTCGACCGTGTCCAGAGGCGTCCGGCTCATGCGTTGACCAGCTTCTTGAGGATCGAGGTGAAGAACGGGAGACCGTCGGTGCGGCCGGACCCGATGAGCGGCTCGACGGCGTGCTCCGGGTGCGGCATGAGGCCCACGACGTTGCCGGCCTCGTTGGTGATGCCGGCGATGTCGCGGAGCGAGCCGTTCGGGTTGCCGTATCCATCAGCGGCTTCGCCGCCGACCACGTACCGGAAGGCGACCCGGCCCTCGGCCTCGAGCTTGTCGAGGGTGTACTCGTCGGCGACGTACCGGCCGTCCATGTTCTTCAGCGGGATATGGATCTCCTGGCCCGCCTCGTAGTCGGCGGTCCAGGCGGTCTCCGCGTTCTCCACCCGCAGCTTCTGGTCGCGGCAGATGAAGTGGAGGTGGTCGTTGCCGAGCATCCCGCCCGGGAGCAGGTGGGCCTCGGTGAGGATCTGGAAACCGTTGCAGATACCCAGGACCGGGAGGCCGGCCTTCGCCTGCTCGATGACGGTCTCCATCACCGGCGAGAAGCGGGAGATGGCTCCGGCGCGCAGATAGTCGCCGTAGGAGAAACCGCCGGGCAGCACCACGGCGTCCACCTGGTGGAGGTTCTTGTCCTTGTGCCAGAGAGCGACGGGTTCGGCACCGGCGAGACGGATCGCACGCTGGGTGTCCCGGTCGTCGAGGCTGCCCGGGAAAGTGACGACGCCAATACGAGCGGTCACTTCGCGGCCCCCGCGACTGCTTCTTCCGACTCGACCTTGACGGTGAAGTCCTCGATCACGGTGTTGGCGAGGAAGGATTCCGCAAGGTCGTGGATGCGGGCGAGGGCGGCCTCGTCGACCGGCCCGTCAACTTCCAGTTCGAATCGCTTTCCCTGACGTACGTCGGAGATGCCTTCGAAACCCAGCCGCGGCAGTGCGCGCTGCACCGCCTGGCCCTGGGGGTCGAGGATCTCCGGCTTGAGCATGACGTCGACTACGACGCGTGCCACTGGCACTCCCGGTGGTGTGGTGCTGAGCAGGCTCCTGCAGGTGTCTCCAACAGGTGCCTTCAGACTACCCGCACAAAATTTCTACGCGAGTAGAGTTGTAGGAAGCTACGTGACGGCCATCACGATCCCGCATCGGAGGGGGACGTTCACGAAAAGTTACGGGAAAGATCCCCGAACAGCCCCGGATACCTATTGCGCTCGGACACGCGGACAGATTTAGTCGGGCTTCACAATGCATTCCGCGCACTGTACAAATGAATTGGAAATAGCCGAGACTCGGCACTTCACGACAGCTGAGCTGTATGTGGTGCCGGACGAAGGGACCGATATTCGTGGCGCAGAAGGTCGTGGTCACTCTCTTTGACGACATCGACGGCTCGGAAGCGGCGGAAACGATCGCCTTCGGACTCGACGGCAAGTCGTACGAGATCGACCTGAATGAAGCCAATGCCAAGAAACTGCGTAAGGCGCTCGCGCCCTACGTGGAGGCCGGCCGCAAGCGGTCGAGGTCCGGCAGGGCGTACAAGCAGACGGAGGTCGCCCCCGACCCCGCGGCGGTCCGCGCCTGGGCCCAGGCCAACAAGATGGAGGTGCCGGCCCGCGGCCGTATCCCCAAGAAGGTCTACGAGGCGTTCGCCGACGCGCAGTGACGCCCGGCGGGTCGCGCCCGCCGAACCGCACGCTCTGAACCACACGCTCTGAACGACACCCGCCGAGCCGTGGGCCGACGGCCGGTCACCCTCCCCTCGAACGAACCGACTTGCGCTGCACCCCTCCCGGTCGGCTAGAGTCTGGAGCACGCCGCGGGGCGAGGCCGAAAGGCCCAGCTCGCGGAGTACATGCGGGTGTAGTTCAGTAGCAGAACATCCCCCTTCCAGGGGGAAGGCGCAGTGTGCAATTCCTGTCACCCGCTCTGCATCGCCGTCCGACCACTGTTGTGGATCAGGTAGGCTGGTGCTCGCGCCGATCGGTGAGAGCCGGTCGGAGGCAATGCGGACGTAGCTCAGTTGGTAGAGCGCAACCTTGCCAAGGTTGAGGTCGCGAGTTCGAGCCTCGTCGTCCGCTCTGAATCAAGCCCCCCGGCTTCCACCGGGGGGCTTTTTCGTGCGTGGCGCGAGCTGCCCCCTGACATTTGTCATAGGGAGTGGTGACACCTCTCACTGCTGTCGGCCTCGGACCGCGGGGAGGCTGAGGGCATGGACACGAATGAACACGTGATCGAGGTCACCGACCTCCGGCGTGTGTACGGGGGCGGGTTCGAAGCGGTCCGTGGGGTCTCCTTCCACGTCGACCGCGGTGAGATCTTCGCGCTGCTGGGCACCAACGGCGCCGGAAAGACATCGACCGTGGAGTTGTTGGAGGGCCTCGCGCGGCCCGACGGCGGGCGAATCAAAGTGCTCGGCCACGACCCGTACACCGAGCGGGCCGCCGTACGGCCGCGCACCGGTGTGATGCTCCAGGAGGGTGGTTTTCCCTCCGAGCTGACCGTCGCCGAGACCGCGCGGATGTGGGCCGGCTGCGTGAGCGGAGCCCGCCCGGTCGGGGAGGCGCTGGCCCTGGTCGGGCTCGCCGGGCGGGCCGGCGTCCGGGTCAAGCAGCTCTCCGGGGGTGAGCGGCGACGCCTCGACCTGGCGCTCGCGGTCCTCGGAGAACCCGAGGTGCTGTTCCTCGACGAGCCGACGACCGGCCTGGACGCCGAGGGCCGCCGCGACACCTGGGACCTGGTGCGCGCCCTGCGCGACGCCGGTACGACGGTGCTGCTGACCACGCACTATTTGGAGGAGGCGGAGAACCTCGCCGACCGGCTGGCCATCCTGCACGAGGGCCGCATCGCGGCCACCGGGACACCCGCCGAGGTGACCGCGGCCCAGCCGTCCCGGATCGCCTTCGAACTGCCCGACGGGTACTTCGTGGGCGACCTGCCACCGCTGGGCGAGCTGGGCGTGTGCGGTCACGAGGCCGAGGGCCGCGTCGTACGGCTGCGCACCCGGGAGCTCCAGCGGGCCGCGACCGGGCTGCTGGTGTGGGCCGAGCGGGCCGGCGTCGAACTGCGCAGGCTGGACGTGCGGTCGGCCTCGTTGGAGGAGGCGTTCCTGGGGATCGCCCGGGAGGCGTCGAACAGCGACGAGGCCGAGGAGGTCGCGGCATGAGCGGGGCAACGGTGAAGGACTCCGGGAACCGGGGCGCGGCCACCCGTGCGGTCAGGCGTCCGGGCACGACTTCCGCGAGCCGCATGGCCGCCCTCGCGCGCGCCGAGCTGACGCTGCTCGGACGCAGCAAGAGCACCATCGTCGCGGCCGTGTTCGTGCCGCTGGTGCTGCCGGTCAGCCTGGCGTCGGTCGTCGACGACATGGAGGTGGAGGACGCCGGGCTCAGCGTCGGCCTGGTGCTGCTGCCCGCCGCGATCGGGTTCTCACTGCTGTTCGGGGTGTACTCGGCGCTGACGGCCATCTACACCGCCCGGCGCGAGGAGTTGGTGCTGAAGCGGCTGCGCACCGGCGAGCTGCGGGACACCGAGATCCTCGGCGGATCGGCGCTGCCGGTCCTCGCCACCGGGTTGGCGCAGTCCCTGCTGCTGGTGGCCGGCTCGGCGGTCCTGCTCCACGTGCCGGCCCCCGAAGCGCCCCATCTCGCCGTCCTGGGGCTGCTGTTGGGCCTGGTGATGTGCGCGGCGTTCGCGGCGGTCACGGCGGCGGTGACCCGGACCGTGGAGAGCGCGCAGGTCACCACGATGCCGATGGTGCTCGTGTCGATGACCGGCTCCGGAGTGGCCGTCCCCCTGGAACTGCTGCCCGACCGGCTCGCCTCCGTCTGCGAACTGCTGCCGCTGTCACCGGTGATCACCCTGATCCGCGGCGGCTGGACCGGAAGCCTGTCGGCGTACGAGGCCCTGGGCGCCCTGGCGACCGCGCTGGCCTGGACGGTGCTGGCGGTGTTTGCTGTACGGCGGTGGTTCCGGTGGGAGCCGAGGCGCTGAGGGACGGGGGCGGGGGAACGGTGTTCGGCTGGATACGGGGGTGGCAGCGACGCCACTGGCGGGAGCGCAGCAAGGCGGAGCGGGTCGAGCTGCAGAGCGTGATCACCTGGTACGCCACGACCTGGTTCTTCTCCCTGTTCTGGCTGGCGCTGCCGCTGGTGGGCGGGCTTGACCACCGGCCCCTGCCGATGGCCGTCGGCGGGCTGCTGCTGCTCCTGGGCGCCCTGCAGTGCGTGGAGGCGAACCGGCTCACCCGGTCGGTGCTCGACCACTACCTGGGCCGCACCGAACTCCCGCCCCGCGCGCTGCGCCCCGCTGCCGTCCTGCTGGCCCTGGAGCTGGCGCTGACCGTGGCTCTGGCCGCGCTGGGTGGCACCGACGCGGCGGCGATCAGGCTGTTCATCGGTGCCGCTCTGTTGCCCTTCGGGCTGCTGTACGGGCTCGTCGCCCCCATACGGGTGTTCCTGCGCCGGTCCGCCGTGCTCGCCGTGGTGCTCATGGCCGTGTTCGCCTGGGCCGACCCGGACCCCGCCGGGATCGTGATGGCCGGGGTGCTGACCGCGTTCGGCGCGCTCTTCTCGCTGCTCGCCTGCCGCTGCGGTGCCTGGACCCTGTCCGTGCTCTGGGAGGCGGAACGGGCCCGCGAGGTCGAGGCCCGGCTCGCCGTCGCCGAGGAGCGGCTGCGGTTCGGGCGGGATCTGCACGACGTGATGGGCCGGAATCTGGCGGTGATCGCCCTGAAGAGCGAGCTGGCCGTGCAACTGGCCCGGCGCGGGCGGCCGGACGCCGTGGAGCAGATGATCGAGGTGCAGCGCATCGCGCAGGAGTCGCAGCGCGAGGTACGCGATGTCGTACGGGGATACCGGGAGGCCGACCTGGGAGTCGAACTCGCGGGGGCGCAGGGGGTGTTGAAGGCGGCCGGGATCAGCTGCGAGGTGAGCGGGGAGGCCGGCGGACTGCCCGCCGAGGTGCAGTCCGCGCTCGGCTGGGTGGTGCGGGAGACCACCACCAACGTGCTGCGGCACGGAGACCCCGGGCAGTGCACGGTGGCGTTGCGAAGGACGGAGGGACACGTGGTGCTGACGGTGGAGAACGACGGTGCCGGGTCCACCGCCGGAGACGGCGGGTCGGGGCTCGCCGGACTGCGGGAACGGTTGCGGAGGGTCGACGGGACGCTGGAGGCCGGGCTCGTCGGGGCGGGCGTGTTCCGTGTGGTCGCCGAGGTGCCGCTGAGCGGGAAGGTCGCTGTGAGAGAGGTCACTTCATGACGGTGCGTGTACTGCTCGCCGACGACGAGCACCTCATCCGGGGTGCGCTCGCCGCGCTGCTCTCCCTGGAGGACGACCTGGTGATCGTCGCCGAGGCGGCCACCGGACCGGAGGCGCTGGCGATGGCGCGGGCCCACCGGCCCGACGTGGCCGTCCTGGATCTTCAGATGCCGGGCGCGGACGGTGTGAAGGTCGCCACATCCCTGCGCACCGAACTGCCCGGCTGCCAGGCACTGATCGTCACGAGCCACGGCCGGCCCGGGCATCTCAAGCGGGCCCTCGCGGCGGGTGTGCGCGGGTTCGTCCCGAAGACGGTGAGCGCGCAGCGGCTCGCGGAGATCATCCGTACGGTGCACGCCGGGAACCGTTACGTCGACCCGGAGTTGGCGGCCGACGCGATCGCCGCCGGGGACTCGCCGCTGACCTCGCGCGAGGCGGAGGTGCTCGAACTCGCCGCCGACGGGGCGCCCGTCGCGGAGATCGCCGAGCGGGCCGCGCTGTCGCAGGGGACTGTGCGGAACTATCTGTCGTCGGCCGTGTCCAAGCTCGGGGCGGAGAACCGGCACGCGGCGGTGCGGCTCGCGCGGGAGCGGGGTTGGGTATAGTTGGCCTCGCGCCATGGCGCAGTGCGGACGTAGCTCAGTTGGTAGAGCGCAACCTTGCCAAGGTTGAGGTCGCGAGTTCGAGCCTCGTCGTCCGCTCCATCGCAAAGGCCCCGGTCATCGACCGGGGCCTTTCGCGTCATGCCCAGCGGGTGCCCGTGAGACGTTCGTACGCCTCGATGTACTTCGCGCGGGTCGCGTCCACGATGTGCTGGGGAAGGGGCGGCGGGGGCTGCTCGCTCGTGCGGTCCCAGCCGGACTCGGCCGAGGTCAGCCAGTCGCGCACGAACTGCTTGTCGTACGAGGGCTGGGCGCGGCCGGGCTGCCACTGGTCGGCGGGCCAGAAGCGGGAGGAGTCCGGGGTGAGGACCTCGTCGGCGACGACCAGGTTCTCGCCCTCGTAGCCGAACTCGAACTTGGTGTCGGCGAGGATGATGCCCCGGTCGCGGGCGATGTCGCGGGCGCGGCCGTACACGGCGAGGGTCGCCTGGCGCAGCTGGGCGGCGGTGTCGGCGCCGACCTGCCGGGCGACCTCCTCGTAGGAGACGTTCTCGTCGTGCTCGCCGACGGCCGCCTTGGTGGCGGGGGTGAAGATCGGGGCCGGGAGCTCGCTGCCGTCGACCAGGCCCTCGGGAAGGGCGAGGCCGCAGACCGTGCGGGACTCCTTGTACTCGGCGAGGCCCGAGCCGGTGAGGTAGCCGCGGGCCACGCACTCGACGGGGACCATGCGCAGCGACTTGCAGATCAGCGTGCGGCCGGCCCAGTCGGCGGGGGCGCCGGCGGGCAGCTCCGTGCTCAGGACGTGGTTCGGGACCAGGTCGGAGAGCTGGTCGAACCACCACAGGGAGAGCTGGGTGAGGACGCGGCCCTTGTCGGGGATCTCGGTCGGCAGCACCCAGTCGAAGGCGGACGTACGGTCGCTGGCCACCATCACGAGGTCGCCCGCCTCGTTCTGGTACAGCTCGCGCACCTTGCCGGTGTGCAGATGCACCAGGCCCGGCACCTGAAGGGGCTCGGGCTTCTCTACGAATCCGGACACGGTTCCTCCCCGTGGTTTGAAGCAAGAGGGGCCCGCAGGGCTCGAGCAGGGTGGTGGTGGGAGACGGGCGGGCCTAGGGCCTTGATTGTCCCGTATGGGTGGCCGGCCGTGGGCAGCGGGTCAGTCGCGTTTGCAGATGCGGTCCAGGAGGTTGGCGGTGGCGCGTTGGATGCGGGGGTCCACATGGCCGGGGCGGTCCAGGGCCGGGGACCAGGCGAAGGTTCCGGAGGCGAAGACCAGGGCACCGGAGGGGGCGCGGTAGAGGGAGGTCTCCTGGTGGCGGAGGATGCCCTCGCTGTCGGTGTACGGGGAGTGCGCGAGGAGGATGCGATCCTCGTGGGGCGGGAGGGGCGTGCGCGGGAAGTAGCGGTCGGCCTCGCCCGCGACCAGGTCCTCGATCCCGTCGCCCTCGCGTGCGCCGGTCGCCTCCCACAGCCAGTGGGTCGCGTTGCGCACGATCAGCGGGTGCGGGTCGGGCACCCGGCCCGCGTACTGGATGCCGACCAGCTGCTGCTCGGCGCGGTCGATGTCCCGCCAGAGGACGGGCTTGCCGGGCCCCTTGCGCTTGCGGCAGGTGAGCAGACGGCCGGGCACTCCGGACGGGGACGCCCCCAACTCCACCTGCCAGTACAGGGAGTTCGCGGACAGGAACACCAGCGAGATGCCGCTGTCGCGGGCGAGTTCCACGGTGCGGCGCATGTTCGTCGACCAGTACTCGTCGTGGCCGGGGAAGACCAGGCCGCGGTAACGGGTGGGGTCGATGTGACCGGCGTGCAGGTCGCGGGCGTCTGCGTAGGCGAGGTCGTAGCCGTAGCGCTCGGCCCAGCGGATGAAGTCGTAGGCGTGGCCGACATGGAGGGGGAGGCCGGCGCCCGCGTAGGGCCGGTCGAAGGAGACCGTGGTCGCGGCGTCGGCCTCGCCGAGAAGGCGGCCCTTCTCGTCCCAGGCGTGGTAGAGGCTGGCGCCGGTGCGGCCGTCCTCGGGGTAGAGGTTGTAGGCCTGCCAGGTGACGTCGGGAAGGACCAGGAGCAGGTCGGCGGGGTGCTGGTCGCGGACCGTGAAGGGGACGTGGGAGCGGTAGCCGTCGGCGGTGGTGAGAACGGCGACGTACGCGCCGACGTTCCAGTACGACGGCACCTGTAGGCGCCAGGAGAGCCACCAGTGGTGGCAGGAGACCGTGCGGTCGGCGGTCAGGGGCGGGGGCTGGACGATGCCGGAGAGGCGCGGGCTGGTGGTGATCTTGGCGGCGCCGTCGCCGTCGTAGTGGCCTATGCGGTAGATGTCGACGCTGAATTCCTGCGGCGGGTCGACCGTGACGTGGAAGTCGACGGCGTCGCCGGGGGCGACGGCACCGGTGGAGATGAAGCCCTTGATCTGGCGGCCGACGTCGTCGGCGGAGCGAGGGCCGCCTGCCGCGGTCCGGGGGGCGGGGACGCGGGGGGTGCCCCGGCGGGTGGGGGCGGGGGCCTGGTCCACGTACCAGGGGACGACGTGGCCGGTGTCGTCGAAATACGTCTCGCTGCCGCGCAGCCACGGGACGGGGCCCTGCCCGAAGGGGTCCGTCACGGCGTGGGCCAGCGCTCCCGACTCCCATCGGCGGATGTGCTCCGGTCCTGGTCCGGGTCCCATGGTGCTCCCCTCCCTTGTGCCCCCGCGATGGTTCGTGCGTACGTGACGGCCGTGCGCGCTGTCCTATGTCGCATGTCCTATGTCGCAAGCCCTTGCCATGGGCCGTATCGGTCCCAGCACATCACATAACGCGCGCAGACAGTCACTATTCGTTGCGAATTGGCCAAAAGTGGAATCTGGTGCTCCGTTAGGTATTCGCTGGTGCTTCGGCGGGGGCGGGCGGGGGGCGGCGCGTGTGGGCACGGGTGCGGGCAGGGTGCGGGCGGGCGGACACGTGCGCGGGCAGCGGTGTGGCTTCGCGGTGCGTCGCGCTCAGCCGAGCCGTACCGGCTTCTCCGGGCGTATGCCCAGCTCCACGAGCCAGGTGCGCAGGGGGATCGCGTCGCCGTCCTCGACGAGGCTGAGGACGCGGGGGGCCAGGTCGGCCACACGTTCGCCGTCGACCAGGAGGGTCGGTCCGTCGAGCCAGTCGAGGCCCGGGGTCGCGCCGACTGTGTCCATCGCGGCGCAGCAGACCATCGCCGTGACGTGGTCGGCGAGCAACTCGCGGTCGGTGCGCGGGGGCTGGAGTGGGAACAGGGGGAGCGCGTCGTCGTCCCAGAGGGCCATGTCGGGGCCCTGCCCGGGCAGCGGGGGGCCCGTCGGAGCGGGGGGCGCGGCTGCGTCGGCCACAGCCTCCTCCCGACCGACCTCGACACCGAGCCGAGCGGCCAGGGCGGCGCTGCGGGGGTTGGCGGGCGGGGGGTCCTCGCCGTCGGCGGTGAAGTCGGGGTCGGCTGAGGCGTGGGACGCCGCCGGGGCGGGGGTGGCGGGACATCCCTCCGGGGCAGGAGTGGCTGATGTTCCTGCGGGGGCGGATGGGGCGGAGCGGAAGGACGTCGGTCCGGATTCGGGAGCGGAGGGAGTGCTCGGCCACTCCGTCAGCGGGGGTGTGAGGGTCGGAGGGGTCGCGTTCGCCGGACGAGGCGCGTTGGTCAGGCGGGAGCCGCCTGCCGACTCGGGGTGGCCCCCCGACTCGGGATGGTCCGCCGACTCGGGATGGTCCGCCGACTGGGGTCGGCCCGTCGGATGGAGCGGGCCCGTCGGATGGAGCGGGTCCGCCGACTGGGGCGGGTCCGACGGGGCGGCCGGGTCCGGGGGGACAACCATGTCTGTCGGGTACGGCGTGCCCGTCGGGCACGGTGTGTCCGTCCGGGGGGCCGTGCCCGTCGGGCACGGTGTGTCCGTCCGGGGGGCCGTGCCCGTCGGGCACGGTGTGTCCGTCCGGGGGGCCGTGCCCGTCGGGCACGGTGTGTCCGTCCGGGGGGCCGTGCCCGTCGGACAGCGGGTTTCCATGGGAGCGGCCGCGTCCGTCGGACAGGCTATGTCCGCGACGTGGGCCCCGCCCGCCACCTGGGTCCCGTCCGGGGCGTGGGTCCCGTCCGGGGCGTGGGTCCCGTCCGGGGCGTGGGTCCCGTCCGGGGCGTGGGTCCCGTCCGGGGCGTGGGTCCCGTCCGGGGCGTGGGTCCCGTCGGGGGCGTGGGGCTCCGCCGCCTGGGGCCTGTCCGTCAGGTGGTCCAGGACTCGGGCCAGGGTGGGGCCACCGGGGTGGGTGGTGGTCGTGGGGTCGGGAGTGCGGCGGACGCCGAGGGCGTCGAGGACGCGGTGGAGCCGGGCCGCGTCGGTGCGCCACTTGCGGTCGACGACCTCGTCCGGGTAGTCCTCCCAGGCCACCGGCGACCAGTCCGGGCCGGGCTCCGCGGGCCCACCGTGGAAGAGGCGGGCGGCGAGCAGCGAGGCGGCCTCGTCGATGCTGCCGGGCTCCTCGAGCAGGTCACAGGCGGGCCGCTCACCGAGGCGGGAGGCGAAGCCCTCGGCCAGGCGGTCGCGTCGGGACAGTTCGGTGAGGGCGGCGACGACTCCCGCGTCCAGCCGGGAGGGCCAGCGGCCCATCCGCCAGGCGGGCAGCGCCACGCGCGTCAGGAGCCGGTCCCAGCCCGCGTACGCCAGGCCCACCTGCTCCTGGGCGACGATCCGCAGCCCGTAATCCACAGCCTGTGCGCGCTCGGCCGCCGCGGCGGCCACGCCCCGCTCCATCTCCGCGGCGTGGACCTGGCAGCCGCGCAGCATCAGACGCGCGGCCCAGCCGATGCCCGAGCAGGCCGGGCGGAGCACGGGATACCGGTTGCCCCGGTAGGCGCAGCCGGCCACCGCGGCGTCCAGTCCGCGCACGAAGCGCCGGGCGGCCGCTATGTCGGGGTGCGCGGAAGGTCCCGTACCGGCGACGACCGGGGCGAGGACGGCGCGCAGCTCGCCGACGCGCATCCACCACAGGAACGGGGAGCCGATGACGAGGACCGGCGCCGCTGTCGTACGACGGTGGAGGGGGCCGTGGAAGCCGCCCGGGCCGGCTATCTCGTCACCGTCGCGGGGCGGGGGCGGGCCGTGGCCCGGGTGCGTGCGGTCCTCCAGCCAGCTGTCGCAGTCCGGGGTGAGCGCTATCGCGGAGGGCGCCGGAACGTCGAGGCGGTCGGCGAGATCACGGACCAGCCGGTACAGGTCGGGGGCCGACTCCTCGGCGATCGCGACCGTGGGACTGACGGCGGGCCGGGCCCGCGCCACGACCAGGCCGACGACTCCGGCGGCGAGCAGCACGACGGCCGCGACGACGGAGATGGCCCAGCGGGCGGCGCCCCAGCCCTGGCCAACGAAATGCCCGGTGGAACCGCCCGCGAGCAGGATCACCGCGGCTGCCGCGGGCAGCAGTGCGACGGCGAGCGCCCGGCTGCGGATGCGCAGCACGGCAAGCGCCCTGGCACGCGCGGCCTGTGCGCCCATCTCCACACCCATACCGGTCACGACCGGACCTCACCCCCTCCCTGCAGTCCTGTTTCCCCCGGCTGTCTTCGCAGTGCTCACTCCCCCACTGTGGCACCGACCACTGACATCGCAATGCCGGTGGGCCAAGTGCCGGAACGAGTACCGGGACGCTTGCGCCGCACCCTAGTTGGCGCTCCGGCCCCCGTCAGCCGGATAGCTCAGCGCTCACTCGATGGAATGGCCTTGGGGAAAGGTGAACGACTGTGGGCAACGATCAGGCCCCGGGTTCCATGGGCCCTCCGTGAGGAGTTCCATGAGGCCCGGGGCCTGGGAGATATCTGCTGAGACGCGCGTGACGCGCCCGCCGGTGCGTATGCGGGACGCGTGTTACGCGCCCGCCGCCGCCTTCGCAGCGATGTCCGTACGGTGCTGGGAACCGTCGAGACCGATGCGCGCGACCGCTTTGTACGCGCGCTCGCGGGCCTCGGCGAGGTCGGTGCCGGTCGCGGTGACGGACAGCACACGGCCACCGGCGCTGACGACCGTCTCGTCGTCGTACTTCGTCCCGGCGTGCAGGACGTACGCGTGCGGGGCGTCTTCGGCGGCCACCTCGGCGAGGCCGGTGATCGGGTCGCCGGTGCGCGGGGTGCCGGGGTAGTTGTGCGAGGCGATGACGACGGTGACGGCCGAGTCGTCGCTCCAGCGCAGGGGCGGCAGGTCGGCGAGGTCGCCGGTGGCCGCGGCCTTCAGCACTCCGGCCAGCGGGGTCTTCAGGCGGGCCAGGACGACCTGCGTCTCCGGGTCGCCGAAGCGAGCGTTGAACTCGATGACACGGACCCCGCGGCCGGTGATCGCGAGGCCGGCGTAGAGCAGGCCGGAGAAGGGGGTGCCGCGGCGGCGCATCTCGTCGACGGTCGGCTGGAGAACGGTCTCCAGGATCTCCTCGACCAGCTTCGGGTCGGCCCAGGGCAGCGGCGAGTAGGCGCCCATGCCGCCCGTGTTCGGGCCCTCGTCGCCGTCGAGCGCGCGCTTGAAGTCCTGGGCGGGCTGGAGCGGGACGACGGTCTCGCCGTCGGTGATCGCGAAGAGGGAGACCTCCGGGCCGTCGAGGAACTCCTCGATGACGACCCTCCCCCGCTGCCCGGACGGCGCGGGAGGTGCCCCCACACAGGCGGCCGCGTGCGCCGCGGCGGACTCCAGGTCGTCCGTGACGACGACGCCCTTGCCGGCGGCCAGACCGTCGTCCTTGACGACGTACGGCGCACCGAAGGCGTCGAGGGCCTCGGCGACCTCCTCGGGGGTGGTGCAGACGTAGGAGCGGCCGGTCGGCACGCCGGCCGCGGCCATCACGTCCTTGGCGAACGCCTTGGAGCCCTCCAGCTGGGCGGCCTCCTTCGAGGGGCCGAACACCGGGATGCCCGCCTCGCGCACGGCGTCGGCGACCCCCGCGACCAGGGGCGCCTCCGGGCCCACGACGACCAGCTCGGCGCCGAGCTCGACGGCCAGCGCGGACACGGCCTTGCCGTCGAGGGCGTCGACCTGGTGCAGCTCGGCGACCTCGGCGATGCCGGCGTTGCCGGGGGCGCAGTGCAGCGCGGTGACGGCGGGGTCGAGGGACAGTGAGCGGCACAGGGCGTGTTCGCGGGCGCCGCTGCCGATGACGAGGACGTTCACGGGGTCAGCCTAACCGGCCGGGGCCGGGGCGCTTTGTGCGGGCTTCCGAAGGCCGGGGCGCGGAGACACTGTGTGTTCCTCCAAACGGCCCGGGTGTCATTCGTTGGTGAACTCCTCCACCACCGTCGCTCCCAGTTCGCGCACGATCAGTTCGTAGCCCGAGAGGGCCGACTCGTTGAGGTCCGGGTCGTCGTCCTCGGGAGTGTCGTCCTCGGGGGCCACCGGCTCCGGAGCGGGAGGACGGGGCGGGGCAGGGGCGGGGGCCGCGGGGGCGGAGGCCGACGACGCCGACTGGGGCGTGTGCTGGGCGGGAGGGGCCGGGGGGGCGGCCGTGGCCATGGCCGAAGGGGCCGTCGTACCGCCACCGCCGTAGCCGCCGGCGCCGCCGGGATTGCCGTAGCCACCGGCGTTACCCGGGTTGCCGTAGCCACCCGGGGCGCCGCCACCGGGGCCACTGCCACCGCCGCCGAAACCGCCGGGCGGCGGGGGTGCGGAGCCGCCGGACGGGTCGATGATCGCGTCGATCTTCCACTGGACGCTGAACTGCTCGGACAGCGCCTGTCGCAGCACCTCCTCGCTGCCGCTGCTCGCGAAGTTGTCGCGGGCGCCGGCGCTGGCGAAGCCGAGCTGGAGGGTCGTGCCGTCGAAACCCGCGACGTGGGCGTTCTGACTGAGCAGGATCCAGGTGAAGCGGCGACGGTTCTTGACCGCCTCAAGGATGTTCGGCCAGAGCATGCGCGGGTCGAGGCCGCCGGACGGGGGCGCGTACGCGGAAGCAGCGGCGGGCGCGGGGGATGCCGCCTGGGCGGCAGCAGAGGGTCCGGCCGGGGCTCCGGCCGACGGTGAGGCGGGTGTCGTCGGCGGGCGTCCGCCCCCGCCCGCGGGCGCGGCGGTCGGCCAGCCGCCGGGCCGACGCCCACTGCCCGCCGCGGTGGGGGTGGGCCAGGCACCGGGAGCGGGCTGGGCGGGGGCCTGCGGGGGCGCGGCGGGAGCCTCGTCCGCGGGCGGGGCCGCTGCGGGAGCGGGGGTGTGTGCCGGGGGGGCCGGGGGCGGAGCGACGGGCGGCTGGACAGGCGCCGACGCGGCCGCCGCAGCCGCAGCCGCACCCCCGGCCTGCCCCGGTGCCTGCCCGGGGCTCTGCCCCTGGCCCTGCCCCGGTCCCTGTCCGCGTACCGCCGCGCGGGCCGCCGCAGCTCCGCCACCAGGCGGAATGGGCGCGCCTCCGGCCACGGCGGAGCCGCCGTGCGCGTCCGGCCCGGGCACGTACCCCATCGCGGGCATCGCGGGCACGGAGGGCATCGCGGGTGCGCCCTGCATACCGCCGCCCGGCGAGAAGTTCACGCCGCGTTCGATGCGGTCGAGGCGGGCCATGACGGACCGCTCGTCTCCATAGGCGGCGGGCAGCATCACCCGCGCGCAGATCAGCTCGAGCTGGAGACGGGGCGAGGTGGCGCCGCGCATCTCGGTGAGGCCCTCGTTGACCAGGTCGGCGGCACGGCTGAGCTCGGCGGCACCGAAGACGCCGGCCTGGGCCTGCATCCGCTCGATGACGTCGACCGGGGCGTCGATGAGCCCCTTCTCGGCGGCGTCGGGAACGGCGGCGAGGATGACGAGGTCGCGCAGCCGCTCCAGCAGGTCGGCGACGAAGCGGCGCGGGTCGTTGCCCCCCTCGATGATCCGGTCGACGACCTCGAACGCGGCGGCACCGTCACCGGTGGCGAAGGCCTCGACGACGGAGTCGAGCAGCGAGCCCTCCGTGTAGCCGAGCAGGGAGGTGGCCATGGCATACGTCACACCGGCGTCGCTCGCGCCCGCGAGGAGCTGGTCCATGACGGACATGGAGTCACGCACGGACCCCGCACCGGAACGCACGACGAGCGGCAGCACGCCGTCCTCGACGGGAATGCCTTCCTTCTGGCACACCTCGCCGAGGTACTCCCTCAACGTTCCCGGCGGCACGAGCCGGAAAGGATAGTGATGGGTCCGCGACCGGATGGTCCCGATGACCTTCTCCGGCTCCGTGGTCGCGAAGATGAACTTCAGATGCTCCGGCGGCTCCTCGACGACCTTGAGGAGCGCGTTGAAACCGGCCGACGTGACCATGTGGGCCTCGTCGATGATGTAGATCTTGTAGCGGCTTCCGGCGGGCCCGAAGAAGGCCTTCTCCCGCAGGTCACGGGCGTCGTCCACACCACCGTGGGAGGCGGCGTCGATCTCGATGACGTCGATGGAACCGGGCCCGTTGCGCGCGAGATCGCGGCAGGACTGGCACTCCCCGCAGGGGGTCGGCGTGGGCCCCTGCTCGCAGTTCAGGCACCTGGCCAGAATCCGCGCGCTGGTGGTCTTCCCGCACCCACGCGGCCCGCTGAACAGGTACGCGTGATTGACCCGGTTGTTCCGCAGCGCCTGCTGCAGCGGGTCGGTGACATGCTCCTGCCCGATGACCTCGGCGAACGACTCCGGGCGATAGCGGCGGTACAGCGCGAGAGACGACACGCATACGAGGTTATAGGCGACCACTGACATCGGGCCCCACGCACGCCCCCTCGCCACGGGCCACAGGCCGCCGACACCGGCCCACCGACCTCCGGCCGCGGATCTCGGCCACCGGCCGCCCCGACCCCGGCCCCCGGGAAACGCAAGCGCCCCCCACGCACCCGCCAGAGCCAACCTACCCTTGCTGCCTTCCGGCCCTGGGGGAGTTCAGTCAGATAGCGCCGCGTGAGGGGCTTCGCACAGGCTACAGGATCTGAGCGGGGGGAACGAGTTCGCGAGCACTCCTCAACGTCTTGTATTGTTTGCGGCGGAGGATTCGCCTAGAGGCCTAGGGCGCACGCTTGGAAAGCGTGTTGGGGGCAACCCCTCACGAGTTCGAATCTCGTATCCTCCGCCAGTGCCTCACCGGGCACGATGTCGAAGGGCCCCACCGCTCGCGGTGGGGCCCTTCGACATGCGTGGTCTCAGTTGTCGCCGCGGCAGACCGCCCTCCTCGAAGGCGTGGACCTCCTGAAGGTTCCAGCCCTCGCCGAGCTGGTCGACCAAGCCGCGGGGAAGAAGTGGACGGCGAAGCGGCCGTGCTCCCAGATGTCGTCACCGTGCCCCGTACCGGCCCGGTAGGGCGCGTCCCCGGTGTGCCGGACCGTGTAGACGAAAGCACCGCCCGGCCGCAGCACCCGGCGGACCTCGGCGACCAGGGCGTGGATCTCCTGGGTGGAGAGCGCCATGCACAGCAACACGTGAGCGGAGACGGCGTCCACCGAGGCATCCGGGAGCGGGAGGCCGGCGGACGTCCTGCACCTGAGTGGTGACCCGTTCGGCGACGCCCTGAGCGTGGGCGGCCTCGCGCAGCTGTTCCAGGCCGACCGGGCTGAAGCCGGTGGCCGGCACGGTGAAGCCCTCGCGGGCGAAGAACAGGGCATCGCGGTCGTGCCCGGCGCCCAGCTCCAGAACTGCACGGGCGCCGGCGGCCCGGAACACCTCGGCAGCGTGGACGGCCGGTTCGGACGGCTCCTCGCCGCACATGCCGGGGTGCTCGCCGTATGTCTGCTGCCCATGCTCGCGCTGGGCTTCGGTCGGCTCCCGCTCGTGCTCCGACATGCCGACGCCCTTCTCACTCACCACCCGCGCCAGCGGTGGAATCCGTATCTGCTCAGCAGGAGGAGTCGCCCCCCATCCCCGTGATCGCCCGTACGACGGCCGGGAAGCATCGAATCGGCCGAGCACTACCGTGGATCCATGACGGCTCCTTTGGACGTGCTCGTGGTCGGTGCGGGACCCACCGGGCTCGCCCTCGCCGCGCAACTGCAGACCTACGGGACGACTTTCCGGATCGTCGACCGCTCCCTGGACCGGGCCCATGAGTCGCGCGCGCCGGCCATCCAGCCACGCACCCTGAAGCGCTCGCCCCATTCGGGGTGACCGACGAACTGGTCGGACGCGGCAACCCCGCAATGCAGCTGAGGATGCATCTGCCGCAGCGGGTGGTGCGGATTCCACTGTTCGACATCGGGCTGGCCGACACCGCGTACCCCTTCCTGTTGTTCCTCTCACAGGCGGAGACCGAGAGCGTCCTCTCGGAGCATCTGAGGGGCAAGGACGTGGACGTGGAGCGAGGCACGGAGCTGGTCCGTCTGGAGCGCACGGGCTCGTCCGTCACCTGTCGGCTCCGGCGCGGCGACGGCACCGAGGAGGCCGTGGAGGCGACGTGGGCTGCGACGGTGCACACAGCACGGTGCGGGCCCAGGCGGGCATCGGCTTCGAGGGTTTCGCCTACCCGCAGACCTTCCTGCTTGCCGACCTGGAGGTCGATGGGCTGGAGCCCGGGGCGGTGCACACGTACATGACGGGGGCCGGGATGCTGTTCTTCTTCCCCCTGGGCTCGCCTGCCACCCGGCGGTTGCTCGCGATGCGGCCGCCGGGTACCCCGGGACCTGAGGTGAATCTCAAGCTCCTGCAGGAGATCACTACCCGATACGCCGGCGACCGGCCGGCGTTGCGCGACCCGGTGTGGATGACCGACTTCCGGCTCCACAACCGCGGCGCCGCCCTCCCCCAGTCTCGGCTTCGCTCGACCGGGGGCACCCCCATCCGCTCGGGCCCCTTCTTCCTCGCCGGGGACGCGGCCACCTCCACAGCCCGGCCGGCGCCCAAGGCATGAACACCGGCATCCAGGACGCCCTCAACCTGGGCTGGAAGCTCGCCCTCGTGTGCCGGCGAAAGGCCCCGGAGGAATTGCTGGAGACCTACGAGGCCGAGCGTGCCCCGGTCGGCAGCAGCGTGCTGCGCTTCACCGACCGAGCGTTCACGATCGGCACCAGCAGCAACCCCGTCATCCGTTTCGCCCGCACCCGACTCGCACCGCGTCTGGCCCCGTTGGCGCTGCGTGCGACCGGGCCGCGCGGGCGGGTCTTCCGTACGGTGTCCGAGCTGGGCATCCACTACCGGCGCAGCCCTGCCTCCGCTTCGGGCTCGCGGCCTCCGGGGCGCGGTCCACGTGCCGGTGACCGGCTGCCCGACCTGCCGCGCGGGCTCCAGGCACGGACCGCCGGGCCGGGCTGGCACCTGCTGCTGGCCGGGCCGCCGCACCTCTGGCCCGACGGGCGACTCGCCCCGCTCCTGGCAGGCCGTGCCGATGTGCTCACCGTTCACCGACTGAGCGAGCAGAGCCCCTGGCCTGGCGTTGCCCATGGACTCGTACGCCCCGACGGCTACCTCGGCCATGTCGCGCGCGGCGCCGGTGCGGACGCTCTGAGCGTCTACCTCGACCGGTGGCTGCGACGGGTATGACGCAACGGTACGGAGCGGAACGCGTCTTCGCTCTCTCCCGCATCCATGGCGTGACGCCCGCGTAGGACTCGGCGGCCGGGCCGGGTGCCTGGATGCCCGGGTGTGCCATCTCGTGGGGCACCTCGCGAGATATGCGAACCAGCACGGCCGCTCCGAGGCCAACCCGCGGTTGGCCTGGGTCGTCCAAGAGCCGCTGTGCCCACTGCGTGACCAGCACACCGGCTCCCGTATCCGGCTGCCGCCATGCGGCTCGGTGCTGCCTCTGCGCGGGCACTCCGGTGAGAGTCAGGCGTTGCTCGTGGCGCCGACGATGGCGGAAAAGATCCGGTCCTGCGTGGTGGTCGGCACATTGAAGTAGCCGTTGTTGCAGCCGAGCCGCAGCACCGCCGCCTCATCCGCGACCGCCTTGACATCTCCCAGGTTGTGGCTGATCAGGATCACTCCGATGCCCCGCTCGCGGAGCTCGTCGACAAGGTCGAGGACGTGGCCGGCCTGTGTGACGCCGAGCGCCGCGGTGGGCTCGTCCAGGAGGACGGCCTTCGGGTGGCCGAGGAGCGCGCGGGAGATCGCGACGGTCTGCCGTTGGCCCGCGGACAGTGAAGCGACCGGAGCACTCACATCGGGGATGCGGATGCCCAGTGCGTCGAGCTGCCCGCGTGCCTCCCTGCGCATGCCGCCGCCGTCCATCAACCGGAACAGGCGGCCCCGGGCACCGGGGCACCGCCGCTCCCGCCCGAGGAAGAGGTTCTCGGCAACATCGAGGTCGTCGCACAACGCCAAGCCCTGGTACACGGTCGCGATGCCCAGCCGCTGGGCGATCCGGGGGGTCTTGATCTGGACGACCTGCCCCTCCCACTCGATGACGCCCTTGTCTGCGGGGTCGACACCCGAGATGACCCTGATGAGGGTGGACTTGCCGGCACCGTTGTCACCCAGAAGGGCGACGACCTCGCCCGCGTGGACCTCCAGATCAATGTCCTTGAGGGCCTGGACGGCGCCGAACCGCTTGGAGATTCCGCGCAGCGCCAGCAGGGGCGGCCCAGTCACGCGAACCTCACCTTCTCCGCGCGACCGCAGTGACGCCGCACGGCCTCGGTGGAGCCCCAGCGGCGGATGAGTCCGGCCCACCGTTTGACAGGACCAAGGGGGCTCCCTGTCCCGATCACCATCTTTCGTCCCCAACGGGTCGGACGCAACGCAGGACCCACGAAGCCTCCGACCGGCGCGGCCAGGCGCCGCACATCCTGCTCGACGGCGGCACACCGCACCGCGGGCTCGGGATGCCGGATCGGGCACCAGCGCCGAGCCGGATGCCAGACGAGCCCGGAAAAAGGGATCAAAGTGGCATAGTGCGATATGCATTGACAATCTGGACACATGGTGTAGATCGCAGGAGTTCACGATGCTGAACCCGGCCGGAGGAGGGTGTCACCGATGGCACACCACCACACCGTCGGCAAGCACAGCCGGCCACGGCGTTCCCAGGGGGCGACGCTCCTCCTGGTGGGAACACTGCTGCTCGGCGCCGCCGCCTGCGGCGGGAGTCAGGACTCCACGGGTGGCGACGGGACGCGGAAGGTCACGATCGGTCTGGTGACCAAGACCGAGACCAACCCGTTCTTCGTGACTCTTCGCAAGGCCGCAGAGGGCGCGGCGAAGAAGAACGACGCCGAGCTCATCGCCCTGTCCGGCAAGTTCGACGGAGACAACGAGGGCCAGGTCGCCGCGGTGGAGAGCCTCATCGCCCGCCATGTGCAGGGAATCCTGATCACACCGTCGAACACGACGGGGATCCTGGGCGCCATCGCGGAGGCCCGCCGGCAGGGCATCCTGGTGATCGCGCTGGACACCGCGACGGAACCGGCGGACGCGGTGGACGCCACGTACGCGACCGACAACTTCGGGGCCGGACGCCTCCTGGGCGCCTACGTCAGGACACGGCTCGCCGACCGGGCCCCCAAGCTGTTCATGCTCGACGGTACGGAGGGCTCCACGGTCAGCAAACAACGTCACGACGGCTTCCTCAGCGGCTTCGGGATCAAGAACGACTCACCCGTGATCCGCGGACGGGCGATCACCAATGGCGACCGCAACCGGGCGCAGGCCGCGATGGAGAACCTGCTGCAGCGCACGAGCGAGGTGAACTCGGTCTACACCATCAACGAGCCGGTGGCCGACGGCGCCTACACGGCTCTCGCAGCACGCGGCCTCGCCCGGCAGGTGACCGTCGGCTCCATCGACGGCGGATGCGACGGCGTGCGCGACGTCAGATCCGGCAAGTACGCGGCCACCGTCATGCAGTTCCCGGTCAGGATGGCCGAACTGGGTGTGGCCGCGGTCCCCGACTTCGCCAGGAACGGGAAGAAACCGTCCGGCTTCACGGACACGGGCACGGAACTCATCACCGACAAGCCGGTGCGGGGACTGGCGTCCCGGAACACGGACTGGGGACTCCAGCACTGCTGGGGGTGACCTTCAAGCGCCGACCGGGCGAAGGGATCAGCAAAGATCATGAGATCTCCCGTCACCGCCAGTCCCTCAGCCGACAGTGAGCGGGGCCTGCGGGATGCGCTGCGGTACGCCCTGCAGACACCTACCGTCGGCCCCCTCGCGGCCCTGGCCGTCGCCGTACTGGTCTTCTCGCTCACGACGGACACGTTCCTGACGCCGAGGAACCTCTCCCTGGTGCTGCAGCAGTCCATCGTGATCGGCACGCTGGCACTGGGCCAGACCCTGATCATCCTCACCGCGGGCATCGACCTGGCGAACGGGGCCATCGCGGTCCTCGGCACGCTCGTCATGGCCAAGCTCGTCTTCGAGGGGAACGATCCCGCGGTGGCGCTGCTGCTCGGCCTGGCCGTGACAACCTTCCTCGGGCTGGTCAACGGCCTGCTCGTGGCGCGGCTGAGCCTGCCCCCCTTCATCGTGACTCTGGGTGCACTGACCGTCCTCTACGCCGTGGGCAGGCTGTACTCCGACTCCCGGAGCTACCCGGTGACCGACGATCTGCTTCTCTTCTGGGGGAACGGCGAACACCTCGGCGGCGTCCTCGTCACCTGGGGGACGTTCCTGCTCGTGGGTCTGTACGCGTTCTTCTGGTACGTGCTCGCCAAGACGGCCTGGGGCCGGCACATCTACGCCGTCGGCAACGCACCCGAGTCCGCCCGTCTGACCGGCATCAACGTGCCGCGCGCGATCCTGTCGGTCTACGTCACCGCCGGCCTCCTCTACGGCATCGCCGCCTGGCAGGCCCTCGGCCGCATCCCCAACGCCGACCCCAACTCCTACCAGACGGCGAATCTGGAGAGCATCACGGCCGTCGTCATCGGCGGCACCAGCCTCTTCGGCGGCCGGGGGAGCGTCGTCGGAACGCTCGTCGGAACGCTCATCGTCACCGTGCTCCGCTCCGGCCTCACTCAGGCGGGTATCGACAGCCTCTACCAGGACGTCGCAACCGGGATCCTCGTCGTCGTCACGGTCGCCGTCGACAAGGTCCTGCGCAGAGGCACCACACGCTGACACCGACGCGCGACCGCTCACCGACCAGCGACAGAGCGCTCTCACGGCACCGGGAGACACCCGCGGACAGGCCCCCACGCCCGCCGGGCGGCGGAAGCGGGGAGCGAACCTTCACCAACATCGCGCGCGCCGCCGGCATCGCCCACACCACACTCACCCGGGCCACGGATGTCCTGACCGAGAAACGGGTGGTGGCCGCCGAACTGCCCCTCTCGCTGCGGCCCTCGAAGGAACGCCGCTACCGAGTGGCCGACCCTTACCTGCGCTTCTGGCTCGCGTTCCTGGATCCGCACATGGCGGAGATCGAGCGGATGCGGGGAGATCTCACGCTGAGCCGGATCAAGGAGCGGTGGACGAGCTGGCGGGGACGCGCGATCGAACCCCTCGTCCGGGAATCCCTCGCCCGCCTCCTGCCGGACGAGTTCCTGCCCGCCGCCCCGGCGATCGGCGGCTACTGGACCCGCAGCAACGACGTCGAAATCGACTTGGTCGGTGCCGACCGGCAGCCCGTGGCCAGGCAGCTGCTCTTCCTCGGCTCGGTCAAGTGGCTGGAGGACTCCGCCTTCGACAGCCACGACCTGGCCGCACCACAGAAACACCGGGCGGCGATCACCGACGACCCGGTACCGCCCGTGGCGGTCTCACGTAACGGGACCAACTGTTCCGGGCCCCAAGCGGCGTACGGACCCGAAGAGCTGCTCGGCGCCTGGCGCAGGACGTGAACAGGGGCTGGGCCGGGCTCCTGTGGTTGCGGTCCTGGTCGCCTTCGCCTCCGTCCGGTGCCGTCCGTCGTGCGTGGTCTCGGGAAACCTGGGCCGGCGAAGGTGATCTGCTCCGCATCTCGCGCGAGCCGTGGGACGCGGTCAATGCTGTGCCGGGACACCGAGGTCGTCGAGAAGGCCACGGACGCGGCGCTCGATCTCGTCGCGGATGGGGTGGAGCTCCGGCTGTGGGTCACCGCCGGCTGGTGGCGATGTAGGTGCCGTGCCAGGTGTGGTACCAGACCTGGCCGGTGGAGGAGTTGACCGACAGCATGCCGGTGATCTTCCCCGACCGCATGGTGTGCAGGGTGTAGTAGCCGGGGTAGGACTCGGGGTCGCCCGCGGTCAGTGTGCTGTCGTGGCCGTGGAGCCACTGCTGGGCGATGTTCCGGGCCTGCGCAGCCGAGATGCGGGCCGTGCTCCGGCTGCCGTAGTGCATGCCGTAGTCGGTGTTCCACATCATCGCGGGCCCGTATTCGATCTGCGCGGCGCCGTCGGCGGGGTCGACGAGGACCTCGGTGGCGGGGTGGCCGTCGGTGGTTTGCAGTTCGGCGTAGAAGTTGCGGGAGAACTGCATGATCTCGCCGACCTTCAGGCCGAGCCGGTCGGCGAACGCTGCCGCCCGGTTCCTGGCCCGGTCAAGGGTCTGCACCCGGTTGCCGTCGCCCGCCAGCCACCAGTTGCCCATCATGCCGTTGCCCATCATGCCGGGCCCCCACGAACCCGAGGCACCGCCCATCATGCTGGAGCCGCCGTTGTCGCTCCACACGTCGGGGCCCCACCCGCTGGTCGGGCCGGCCGGGGTGGAGGTGTCGCCGGGGGTGCTCGGTGTGCTGCTGGCCGAGACCGAGGGGGTGCGGATGGCGGCTCCACCGGTGGAGGTGCTGCCGTTCCCGCCGCAGCCACCGACGGCCACGGCGCCCGCCAGGGCCAGGGCCGCCGCCGCAGCGACATGTGCACGCCTGCGGATCATGGTCATCGCCTCCGGGGCCGGTCCCCGTCGGTGGCCGCGGGACCGCGGCCGCCGGTGTCTCTGCTCGCCAGCCTCCCCCCGGTGGCCGGCCGACACCCGGGGCCATTCGGCCCGCACCCGCCGACGACCGGCCCACACGCTCTGGCGGTGCGCCTGGGCACAGGCTGGCACGGCGCTCTCACCGTCAGGTCGGCGAGGTAACGCTCGGCGTCCGGGTCCGCCGCGCAGCCGGAGCCGAGGCGCGGGCGGTGCAGAGGGCGGCGGTGTGTCCGGCGGGGCCGGAACCTGTGACGACGACGTTGCGTACCTCGCCGCCGCTCACGCCGTCCTCTCCGGCGCGATCTCCTTGATCAGGCCCTCGACCAGCACCTTGATCTCGTCACGGATCGGGCGGACGGCCTCGACGCCCTGGCCCGCCGGGTCCTCCAGCTGCCAGTCCAGGTACCGCTTGCCGGGGAAGACGGGGCAGGTGTCACCGCAGCCCATGGTGATGCAGACGTCCGACTCCCTGACGGCGTCCACGGTGAGGATCTTCGGGACCTCGGCCGAGATGTCGATGCCGACCTCGGCCATGGCCTCGACGGCGGCCGGGTTGACGCCGGCACCCGGGTCGGAGCCGGCGGAGCGGACCTCGACACGGTCCCCGGCCAGGTGGGTCAGCCACGCGGCGGCCATCTGGGAACGGCCGGCGTTGTGGACACAGACGAACAGCACGGAGGGCTTGTCGGACATCAGAGGTCTCTCTTGTCTCACGACGACATCAGGCGCGAATGATGTCAGCACCCGGTGGTGTCAGCCACCACTGATGTGACAGTATCAGTCCATGATGACGTCAGTCGACACTGATCTGATCCGGGTTCTGGCCGACCCGCTCAGGCTCCAAATAGTGACTTTGCTCGCCAAAGAGACGCTGTGCACCACCCACCTGGTGGAGGAGACCGGTGCCCGGCAGACCAACCTCTCCAACCACCTGAAGGTGCTGCGTGAGGCCGGGGTCGTCGAGACGGAACCATGCGGCCGGTACATCTACTACCGGCTCAAGCCGGACGTCATCGCCTCACTCGCCGGTCGGTTCGCCGACCTGGCCGAGTCCGCACGCACCGCCGCCGAGAACAAGAGGGCCTGCCCATGACCCCCGCCGAAGCCGCCCGGACCGCGGAGTCCGCGACACCCTCGCCGGTCGCGCCCGCGCCCGGTGCCACCCCGCCGCGCACCCCGCTGGTCGCCCGGGCCGCCGCCGAACTCATAGGCACGGCGCTGCTGGTGGCGGTCGTGGTCGGCTCCGGCATCCAGGCCACCGAACTGACCAAGGACGTCGGCCTGCAACTGCTGGCCAACTCCACGGCCACCGTCTTCGGCCTCGGCATCCTGATCCTCCTGCTCGGCCCGGTCTCCGGCGCGCACTTCAACCCGGTCGTCACGCTGGCCGAGTGGTGGACCGCCCACCGCGGAGGCGCCGGCGTCACCCCGCGCGAGGTGGCGGTGTACCTGCCCGCGCAGATCGTGGGAGCGATCGCCGGCGCGATCCTGGCGGACGCGATGTTCGGCGAGCCCCTCGTGAGGTGGTCCACCCACGACCGCTCCGCCGGACACCTGCTCCTCGGCGAGGTCGTCGCCACCGCCGGCCTGATCCTGCTGATCTTCGGCCTGGCCCGCGCCGACCGCCTGCAGTACGCGCCCGTCGCGGTCGCCTCCTACATCGGCGCCGCGTACTGGTTCACCTCGTCCACGTCCTTCGCCAACCCGGCGGTGACCGTCGGCCGCGCCTTCACCGACACCTTCGCGGGCATCGCGCCCGGCTCGGTCCTGGGCTTCATCGGCATGCAACTCGTCGGCGGGGTGGTCGGACTGGCCCTGGTGGCCCTCATCTTCATGCCCGGACGGTCGGCCGAGTGAGCCACCGGACGCAGGTGGTGGTGATCGGCGGCGGCCAGGCCGGGCTCGCCGCCGGCTACCACCTGCGCCGCCTGGGCCTCGACTTCGTCATCCTCGACGCCCAGACCACACCGGGCGGCGCCTGGCAGCACGCCTGGGACTCGCTGCGCCTGTTCTCCCCAGCCGCGTACTCCTCGCTGCCCGGCCGTCTCATGCCACCGCAGGCAGGTGAGACCTACCCCGACGCGCAGCACGTGGTGGAGTACCTCGCCGACTACGAGAAGCGGTACGAGCTTCCCGTCGAGCGGCCCGTGCGCGTCCTGGGTGTCCACCGGGACGGGGGGCTCCTGCGAGTGGAGACCGACTCCGGCACCTGGCAGACCCGCGCCGCGATCAGCGCGACCGGCACCTGGTGGCGGCCCTTCCTCCCGGCCGTCCCCGGCCGGGAGGCCTTCGGGGGCCGCCAGTTGCACACGGCGGAGTACCGCGGCCCCGCCGACTTCGCAGGCCAACGCGTGATGGTGGTGGGTGGGGGCAACTCCGGCGCCCAGATCGCCGCCGACCTCGCCTACGACGCCCAGCCGACCTGGGTCACCCGGCGCCCTCCCCGCTTCCTCGCCGACGACATCGACGGCCGCGCCCTGTTCGACGCGGCCACCGCACGCCGCCGCGCCCTGGACGAGGGCCGCACGGACACCGGGGGCGTCGCGTCCCTCGGGGACATCGTCGCCGTACCGCCCGTACGCGAGGCCCGCGACCGCGGCCTGCTCAAGGGCAGCCCGATGTTCACCCGCCTCCACCCTGGTGGCGTCGAGTGGGCCGACGGCACCCGCGCCGAGGCCGACGCGATCATCTGGTGCACGGGCTTCAGGCCCGCCCTGTCCCCTCTCGCCCCTCTCCGACTCCGCGGCCGACGCGGCCACATCGCCACCGAGGGCACCCGGGCGGTGGACGAGCCGCGCCTGCACCTGCTCGGCTACGGCGACTGGACCGGCCCCGCCTCCGCCACCCTCATCGGCGTCGGCCGCCCCAGCCGCGACGCGGCCCGCGAGATCAGTGCGCTGCTTGCGGCTGGAACGCCGTAAGGGCAGCAAGTGGATGTTCCCGGCCCTCGGCGGCCTGGTCGTAACGGCCGACGGTGAGCAGTCGGGAAGGCGCTCTGGTCAGCCCCAGGTCGCGAGCATCTGCCCCATGGCGGCCATGACGGACGGCTCCACCCGGTAGTACACCCACGTGCCGCGCCGCTCGGAGGTCAGCAGCCCCGCCTCCTTGAGCTTCTTCAGGTGGTGGGAGACGGTCGGCTGGGAGACGCCGACGTCGGAGATGTCGCACACGCACGCCTCGCCGCCCTCGTGCGAGGCGACCAGCGAGAACAGGCGCAGGCGGACCGGGTCGCCGAGTGCCTTGAACATCGCGGCAGTCCGCTCGGCCTCCTCGGCCGTCAGGGGCCGCTCGGTGAGCGGCGGGCAGCACGGCACGACACCCTCGGCAACCTCGGGTTCCAGCAGCGGCAGCGCCTTGGTGTGCGACATACGTCTATGTTGACATACGTCGAACCAGAGCAGCCAGGGTCCACGGCCCCGGCCCCGACCCATGCACACCGCCAGGCGCCGGGCGATCCGGCACGCATCTCCGCCGACCCCGCGAGCGCAATGATTCGATGAATGTCTATGTTGACGCTTATCGATATAGATGCCATGCTGGCAGCGCAAGAGATCGACGGATATCGAAACAAAGGGGAACCTCGTGGCTGCGTCCAAAGACAGCGTGCTCACCACCGACCAGCTGCCCGTCGTGGTCATCGGAGCCGGACCGATCGGCCTGGCCGCCGCCGCCCATCTCGTCGAGCGCGGCATCGAACCCCTGGTCCTGGAAGCAGGCCCGGCTGCGGGCAGCGCCGTACGCGAGTGGTCCCACGTCCGCCTGTTCTCCACCTGGGGCGAGGTCACCGACCCGGCCGCCGAGAAGCTCCTCGCCCCGACCGGCTGGGTCCGGCCCGATGCCTCCGCCTACCCGACCGGCGGCGACTGGGCCGAGCGCTACCTTCAGCCCCTCGCCGACGTCCTCGGGGACAAGGTCCGCTACGGCACCACGGTGACCGGCGTCGCCCGCGCCGGCCGCGACCGCATCGTCGACTCCGGCCGCGACGAGCAGCCCTTCACCGCGCACATCCAGTCCGCCGACGGCCACGAGGAGCGGATCACCGCCCGCGCCGTCATCGACGCCTCCGGCACCTGGTCGGTCCCGAGTCCGATGGGCGCCGACGGCCTGCCCGCCCTAGGCGAGAAGCCGGCCGCCGACCGCATCTCCTACCGCGTACCGGACCTGAAGGACCCGGCCGTACGCGCCCGATACGCGGGCCGGCGCACCGCCGTCGTCGGCTCCGGAGCCTCCGCCTTCACCGCCCTCGCTCTCCTCGCCGACCTGGCGAAGGAGGAGGACGGGACGCACGCGGTGTGGATCCTGCGACGCGGCATCGGTGCGAACACCTACGGAGGCGGCGAGGCCGACCAGCTCCCCGCGCGCGGCGCACTGGGCCTGCGCGCCAAGGCCGCCGTCGAAGTCGGCCACGCCGGCGCGGTCACCGGCTTCCGTACACAGGCTGTGGAACGCGACGGCGACCGGCTCGTCCTCGTCGCCGAGGACGGCCGCCGCCTCGACCCGGTCGACGAGATCATCGTCCTCACCGGCTTGCGCCCCGATCTGTCCTTCCTCTCCGAACTCCGCCTCGGCCTCGACGAGCGCCTCCAGGCCCCGACCTCCCTCGCCCCGCTGATCGACCCGAACGTGCACTCCTGCGGCACGGTCTACCCGCACGGCGTGAACGAGCTCTCCCACCCGGAGCAGGGCGTCTACCTGGTCGGCATGAAGTCCTACGGCCGCGCCCCCACCTTCCTCGCCATGACCGGCTACGAGCAGGTCCGCTCCATCGCCGCCGCGATCGCCGGCGACCAGGAGGCCGCCGAGCGCGTCGAACTCACCCTCCCGGAGACGGGGGTGTGCGGCGGCGCGGGCCTCTTCGACGAGCCGGAGAACGCCGAGCAGGCCGGCGGCGGCTGCTGCGCCGCCCCCACCACCCTCCAGATCGGCGCCGGCACCCCGGCCACCGCCTCCGGCGGCTGCTGAACTCCCCACCCGGCCAAGGAGGTTCGCCATCACGTCCGGCGTACAGCTCGCTGCCCGAGATGCCGCCGGTGATCAGGATCGTGTTGCCGGTCATCTTCATGGGGTCTCTCTCCTTCGCTGCGGCCGGCCGGTGAACGCCGCGCCCGCAGCCTCGGCCGTAGGAGCGCCTGCCCGGAGGCCGGAGTGGAAGGTTTGTCCATGGATCCACGGTCCCTGGCTGGGACGGCGGAAAGCGGCGACGATGGAGGGCATGCACAAGAAGGAGCTGGCGGAGTTCCTGCGCCGACGGCGTGAGGCTCTGCGCCCCCGCGACGTCGGGCTGGTCGAGGGGCCTCGCAGGCGTACCCAGGGGCTGCGCCGCGAGGAGGTCGCCCAGCTCGCCGGCATGTCCACCGACTACTACGCCCGCCTGGAACAGCGGCGCGCCCCGCAGCCGTCCCTCCAGATCACCACGGCCCTCGCCCGGGCCCTGCGGCTGACACCGGACGAACGCGACCATCTCTTTGCCCTCGTCGGCCACAACGCGCCCGCCCGCTTCCAGCGCTCCGAGCACGTCAGCCCGGTCCTCCTGCGGGTCCTGGAGCGTCTGAACGACGACACCCCGGCCCTGGTGCTGTCCGACATGGCCGACACCCTCGCGATGAACCCGATCGCCCTCGCGCTGCTCGGCGACCAGATGCGGCACACCGGTCTGGCCCGCAGCGCCTACTACCGCTGGTTCACCGACCCTGCCGAGCGGCTGGTGTACCCCGAGGAGGACCACCCCCGTCACGGCCGCGCCCAGGCGGCCCGCCTGCGGGCCGCGCTGACGGCCGGCAGCAAAGACCCGCGGGCCGCCCGGATCGTCGCCGAACTTCAGGAACGCAGCCCCGAGTTCGTCCGTGCGTGGGAACTCCAGGAGGTCGCCCAGCGCTACGGCGACAACAAGACGATCCTCCACCCCGGCCTCGGCCGCATCGAGGTCGACGCCCAGGTCCTGTTCACCGAGAACCGCGCCCAGACGCTGGTGGTCATGACCGCCCGCCCCGGCACGGACAGCCAGGGAAAGCTCGAGCTGCTCTCCGTCATAGGACACCAACAGCTCACCCCCTGACCCGAGGTGGCCCTCTTCCTCGTTGCTTACGGTGTCCGGTCGGCGGGACCGGTCAGCGGGATCCGTCCACGAGCAGGGTCGGCTCGTCGAGGAACGTCTCCGCTAGCGCACGATCCGCACCGGCTTCGACTCGCTCACCTGGTCGGTGTCCGACACCCGTACCGTCGCCTTCATCTCCCAGGTGCCGGGGATGGGCAGGTTGACGGCGTCGGCGGCCCAGTAGCCGCCCTTGTCGGTGATCTTGGCGTCGATGGGGCCGATGTCCTGGTCGGGCAGGCTGAAGGACAGGCGCAGTTCGGGGACGCTGACGAAACCGCCGTCGGGGCCGTAGACCACGGCCTGTAGGCCGTTGTCGCCGACCCGGCCCGGGTCGAGGGTGACCTGCACCTTGCCGCTGACGCTGCGGACGCCGGGGGAGCCGATCTCGAAGGGGATGTTGGTCACCGAGGCCACGGGCAGCCCGGCCGACTGCTCCGCCGTCGCCGCCTCGGCCGCCGCCCGGCCCGGGAGGGTGCCCGTCAGCACGGTCGTGAGGACGAGCACGACGACGGAGACGGCGACCTCCGCCAGCACGGAGCGACGCAGCGCCCGACGCTGGGCGTCCTCGGCGGGGGTGAGGGCGGGCTGCTTCGCCACGGGCTTCTCGCCCGAAGGCTCCTCGGTCGCAGCCTTCTCGGTCGCAGCCTTCTCGACCGAAGGCTTCTCGGCCGACGACTTCTCGGCCGACGGCTTCTCGGGCAGCTTCGAGGCGGCCGTCGGTACGGCAGACGACTCACCGGACGAGCCGGCCGCCCGGCCGCCCACCGGCTCCGGAACCCGCGCTTCCTTCTGTTCCTGCCGCAGAGCCTCAGCCGTCTGCGCCTCAGCCGTCTCGACCGTCACGTTCCTCGCCGTCCTTTCCCTTGCCCCCCTTGCCCCCCTTGTCACCGTCGTCACCGTCTGCCTCGACCGCGCCCCCGCCACCAACAGCAGCGTCACCACGGCCAGTTTGGCGAGCAGGACCCGGCCGTACGTCGTGTCCGTCAGCGCGGACACGGAGCCGAGGCCGCGCCAGGACTGGTAGACGCCCGTCACCACCAGGACCGTCACCGAGAGCCCCGCCAGCCGCGAGAAGCCGCTGACCACGCGCGACGGGACGGATGCGCGGTAGAGCAGGGTGAGCAGGGCCGTCAGTCCGCCCAGCCACGCCGCCATGGCCAGCAGGTGCAGCACCGAGGACGTCATCGCCGCCGGGACCTGGATACCGGCCGAGGCGTGTTCGGCGGCGGCCCAGGTCAGGGCCAGGCCCACCGCCAGTGCGGCGCCGGTCAGGAGCGCCGCGCGCGACGGCTGCTCCCCCCTACGCTCCTGGAGGAGCCCCCGCTGCCGCGGCAGCAGGACCGCGGCCACCGCCAGCAGCGCGAGGCGCGCCACCAGGGCCAGGCCCGGACGGGTGCCCAGCGTGCGGGTCAGGCCGGACGGGTCGAGGACCTGCGCCGGGCCGGTGCCTGTCTCGTAGGGGCCGCGCAGCAGGAGCAGGAACACCGTCGACGCGGCGAGCGCCCACCAGCCGGCCAGCAGCAGCCCGCGCAGGGGCCGGACGTCCGGCGGCCGGCAGACGGCGACGAAGACCGCCGTGCCGATGAGGAGAGCCGCGGCGATGTACGCGACATAGCGGCCGATGTTGAAGAGGCCGCTGGTCGCCGGGTTCTCCACGGAGGTGCTGGGCAGGGCCGGCGGGATCGCGGAGGGTTCGCCCACGGAGAAGGTGAAGGCGCCCGCGATCGGGTGGCTGTCAGCCGACACCACCCGCCACGCCACCGTGAACGTGCCGGTGCCCAGCTTGTCGGGCAGGGTGATCCGCGCGGTGTCGGCGCGGCCGTCCGCGTGCCCCGTCCTGCCCGACTTCACCCGCTGGTTGTCGGGGTCGAAGACGCGGAAGGAGTCGTCGAGCAGGCCTACCGACTCGGTGAAGGTGAGGGTGATGGCGTCGGGGGCCGTCTTGACGACGCTTCCGTCGGCGGGGTCGGAGCTGCGGAGGGCCGCGTGCGCCGAGGCCGGTCCGCCGCCGAGGAGGAGCAGGACCAGCACGGTGCCCAGCAGCACCAGCCCTTGAAGTCGCCGCCGCCCGCCTCCGGGCCGCTCACCGCCCTGTCGTCCGCCATCGCGCCCTTCGCTCACGTCACCTGCTCCGTACTGCTCGAGACTCGAGACTCGCGTGCTCGTGGTTACGTACGCATGCACAGGGCATCCGGTTCACTCGGCTCCGCCCGGCTCACCACGTCGGGCGCGCCGACACCCCGCCGTCCACCACCAGGTCGTGCCCGGTGATCCAGGACGCGAGCGGCGAGGCCAGGAACACGCAGGCGTCGCCGACGTCCTCGGGGCGGCCCAGCCGGCCGACCGCGACCGCCTCCCGCCACCGCCGCACCCCCTCCGGCCAGGCCTCGGCCAGGCCCTCCCGGTCGATCAGCCCCGGCGAGACCGTGTTCACGCGGATGCCGAACGGCCCGTACTCCTGTGCCGCCGCCCGCGCGTGCATCACGACCGCCGCCTTGGAGACGCAGTAGTGGGCGTGACCGGGGGCGGGCGTGACCGCCTCCACGGAGGCGATGTGGGTGATGGTCCCGCCGCGCTCCCGCATCACCTCCGCCGCCGCCTGCGTACACGCGAACACGCTGGTCAGGTTGGTGTCGACGACCGCCCGCCAGTCCGCCGCCGTCATTGAGGGCAGCGGCTGCACCGGCTGGACGCCCGCGTTGTTGACGAGCGCCGTCAGCCGAGCCTCGCCCGGCCGACCGCCCCACCGGGCGCCCCACTCGGCGGCTTCCCGGACCAGTCGCCGGCACTCCCCCTCGACGGTCAGATCGGCGCCCGGCAGTACGACCGCCCGCTCGCCGATCTCCCGCGCCAATTCCCGCGTCGCCGCCACCTCCGTACGGCAGTGCAGCGCCACCGCCGCGCCCTCCTGGGCGAACCGCAGGGCGATGCCGCGCCCGATGCCGCCGCCCGCCCCGATGATCAGGGCCACCTGGCCCGCCGACAACGTCGTCGATGTCGTCCGTGTCGTCCGTGTCGTCATGGACGGCACAGTTCCCTGATCAGGGGCGCCCGGTCCGGATAACGCGCCGTCAGGACGGCCGCGTCCCCGTGTTCGTAGTCCCCGTAGGTGAAGCCGGGGGCCATCGTGCAGCCGAAGAAGGTCCAGGCGCCCCCGGCGACCACCCGTGCGCCCATCCAGGTGCGGGCGGGCACGGTGAGCTGCGGCTGCTGCCCGCCGAGGACGTCCGGGCCGAGCACCGCCGTGCGGGAGGTGCCGTCGGGGGCGAGGAGCAGCAACTCGAGCGGGTCGCCGAGGTAGAAGTGCCAGACCTCGTCGGTGGACAGGCGGTGCAGGGCCGAGTGGTCGTCGGCGGTGACCAGCGCGACGATCGCGGAGCCGGCGGGGCGGCCGTCCGGCCCCTCGGGACCCTCCCACGTACGGCGGAACAGGCCGCCCTCGCGGGGGATCGGCTCCAGGCCGTAGAGGGCGACGAGGTCTTCCGGGGTGAGGGGCGCTGTCACCCGGGGAACGCTACCTCCCGGCGCAGGAAAGCCAGTTGTGCCTTCTTCTCCGGCAGGTACACGTCCGGCAGGTCGATCTCCGGGAGGGTGACGACCGGCCCCGCCTCGAAGCCCTGCCGGAAGAACCGGGCGATCGCCTTCTCGTTGCGTACGTCCGGGTCCACCACGACCCGGCGCCGGTCCAGGCCCAGCAGCACGTACGACGCGAAGGCCCCCATCAGCGCCGCCGACCAGCCCGGCCGTACGCCGTACTCACCGGCGGGCGCGATGAGCACGTGCACTCCGATGTCCCCGGGCTCGACCGCGTAGACCTCGCCGACCCGGTCCTCGGTCGGCTCGTACGTCTGGAGGAGGGCGACCGGGACGCCGTCCAGCTCGGTCAGGAAGGCGTGGTGGGTGTCGAGACCCGCCATGTGGGCGTAGATCTCGGCGACCTGGTCCCGCGTCAGACCGTTCATGCCCCAGAACGCGGCCCGCTCCTCGCTCACCCAGCCGTGGACGACGTCCGCGTCGCGCTCGGCGTCGAGGGGGCGGATGCGGACGGTGCCGAAACCGTCGGCCGCCTGCTCGTGGACGTAGGCGTTCGGGGTGCGGGGGTCAGCCATGTCGCTCTCCTTCGTCAGCTGCGCCCAGTCGGTGACGACCGGGGCCAGTTCGCCCTTCAGCCACAGGGGGAGTTGGTCGTGGTGGTGGGGGTTGTCGGGGAGGCCGGACGCGCCGTACGGGACGACCCACAGGCTGTCCTCGCGGCGGGCCAGGTCCCACACGTAGCGGGCGGCCGGGCCGCGTGCGGCGAGGTCGGTCCAGCCGGGCACGGCCGAGGTGCACAGCACGCAGTCGTGGTCGCCGGAGAGGGCCGGGGCGTCGGCCGAGGGGTCGGGCAGGGCCCGCCAGGGGGCGAGGCGGTGGGTGTCGCCCCAGCGGGCGTCCGGATCCGGCTGTCCGGCGACCTCCTCCAGCGCCTCCCGGACGAGTGCCGGGCGGTCGATGCCGTACAACTCCTCGGCGCGCAGGAGGTGTTCGAGCGAGAAGCCGATGCGCGGGAGGAGGGCCAGCCAGGGGAGGAAGACCTCCGGGTAGGCGGGCGGGGTCGTCAGGGCGGCGAAGGCCGGGTGCGCGGCGAGGCGGCGGACGAGGGCGCTGCGCAGGGCGGCGAACCGGGCCGCTTCCCGGCTGTCGGCGTCCATGCGCCGGTCCCAGCGCAGGAGGCGGTCGCGGAGTTCGACGGACGGTCCGGTCAGGTCGTCGAGGGCGGCCAGGTGGTCCAACAGGGGTGCGGCGGAGGCCAGATAGGTGTCCGTGTGGAGGGCCGCCATGTCGGACGCGGACCAGGCACGCTTCCCGTCCAGCAGCGCCCGGATGCGGTCGGCGCGGTGCGGCGGGGCGAACTCGACGCCCAACTCACCGGCCGGGCCTCGCTGGTTGGCCATCACGGCGACGCCGTCGGCCAGTCCGGCGCGGGGCATCTCGTGCCAGCCGGTCCACTCGTGGCCCGGTTCCCAGGCGGGCACCAGCCGGGTGTGGTTGGCCTCGGCGCGCAGCGGCACCCGGCCCGCGACGCGGTGCAGCAGGCCGCCCTCGGTGTCGGCGGCCTGGACGACGTTGACGGGCTCGGCCCAGAGGTCGACGGCACGGTCCACGTCGGCGACCCGGCGGGCCCGGAGCAGGGGCAGCAGCGCGCCGAACCCCAGGTCGGCGGTGACGCGGGGCGGGTGGCGCAGACTCAGCGCGAGAGGGGTGCCGTCCTCGAGGCCCTCCGGACCGCCGGCGATCACCGGGCCGCGCTCCGTCTCCAGGACCTCGACCTCGACGGTCTCCTCCCCTGCCACGCGCACGAGTTCGGTGTGCCGGGTGACCCGCCGCCAGGTGCCGTCCGGGCCGAGGGCCTCCACTCCCGCGCCCGTGCGGCGCAGCCGTTCGCGGTAGAGGTCCTGGTAGTCGGCCATGGCGTTGGTAATGGCCCAGGCGACCGTACCGGTGTGGCCGAAGTGCGCGATGCCGGGGACTCCGGGGACGGCGAGGCCGACGACGTCGAACTCGTCGCAGGCGAGGCGGATCTGCTGGTAGACGCCGGGGTCCTCGATGAAGCGGTGCGGGTCGCCGGCGATGACCGGCTGACCGGTGACCGTCCGGGAGCCGCTCACCAGCCAGCCGTTGCTGCCGGAGGTGCCGGGTCCGTCGGTGGCGAACAGGCCGACCGCCTCGGGGCCGAGCTGCCGGGCGGCCTCCTCGCGCCACAGCTTGGCGGGGAACCCGGCGAACAGGATGTGCGTGGCCAGCCAGACGCCGAGCGGGGTCCAGGGCTCCCAGCGGCCGGGGGCGAGGCCGACCCGCGTGAACTCGGGGGCCACGGTCGCCTTCAGCCCTTCGTTGACGCCGTCGACGTACGCGCCGACCCAGTGCGCCGTCTCCGGGTCCTGTCTCTGCAGTTCGTCGTAGCAGCGTCTCGCCGTGTCGTCGAGGCGGACGCGGCGCGCGAAGCGGTCCCAGGCGAGGGCCTCGGGGCCGAGGAAGGAGGCCGAGGTGCCGCGCGCGCGGTGCCGTTCGACCTCCAGCTGCCAGGCGCGGTCGCGGGCCGTGACCAGTCCCTGGAGACGGGCGAGCGCGTGGGCGCCGTCGGCGCGCAGATGCGGGACGCCCCAGGCGTCGCGATAGATCTCGGTGGTCACCGGCGACCTCTTTGCTTTAGGTTAGCCTTGCCTAAGTGAGTTGTGCCGGAATCGTACGCGAGGGGGAAGAGGTCATGGCGCAGGGGCGGGGCTGGGAGGGCGCGGTCCTCAAATTGATGCGCGCGAAGGACTTCACCCTCACCGTGACGGGCACGGAGGAGGTCACCGGCCACTACCGCCGGCTGCGCCTCTCCGACGGCGGACTGCTCGCCGCCACCGGCGTCCACCCGACGATATGGGTCCGGCTCTGGTTCGAGAACGCCGGCCGACCGCACCAGCGGGCCTACACCCTCGTCGACCCCGACCCGGCGGCCGGCTCCTTCAGCCTGGAGTTCGCCCTGCACGAGGGCGCCGCCAGCGACTGGGCACGGGCGGCGAAGCCCGGCGACACCATCGACGCGACCGTCCAGGGCACCGCCTTCGAACCGCCCGCCCCGGCCCCCTCCCACGTCCTCGTGATCGGCGACCCGGCCTCCCTGCCCGCCATCAACTCCCTGCTCGGCACGGGCGAGGGCGCGCTCGGCGCCGCCCCGGCGACCGTCTGGTTCGAGGGCTCCCCCGACGACCCCGACGGCACGGACGGCCTCCCCTTCCGGACCGACCCCGCCCGCCACGAGATACGGCACGTGCCCCGACGCGACGCGGGCGCCCACCTCGTCGAGCAGGTCAAGGCGGAACTGCCCGCGCTCCTGACGGCCACCCCCGACCCGTACGTCTGGATCGCCTGCGACACCCGCACCACCCGGACGCTGACGGCATACCTGCGCAGGGAACTGGGCGTCCCGAAGGAGCGGCTGCACGCGCTGGGGTACTGGCGCGCGAGCTGAGGGCGCAGGCGGGATCATCGACGCATGGACGTCACCCTTCAGCTCTCCCAGGACCCCGAGGCCGACCAGCTCCTCGGGCGCTCCCCGCTCGCCGCGCTGGTCGGGATGCTGCTGGACCAGCAGGTTCCGATGGAGTGGGCGTTCAAGGGGCCCCGGACGATCGCCGACCGGCTCGGCGCCGACGACCTGGACGCCCACGACATCGCCGCCCAGGACCCGGAGGCCTTCGCCGCGCTGCTCTCCGAGAAGCCGGCCGTGCACCGTTACCCCGGCTCCATGGCCAAGCGCATCCAGCAGCTCTGCCAGTACCTCGTCGAGCACTACGACGGTGACGCCGACGCCGTCTGGGACGGCGTGGCCACCGGCACGGAGCTGCTCAGGCGCCTCGAGGACCTGCCCGGCTTCGGCAAGCAGAAGGCACAGATCTTCCTGGCCCTGCTCGGCAAGCAGCTCGGCGTGCGCCCCACGGGCTGGCGGGAGGCGGCCGGCTCCTACGGCGAACCGAAGTCCTTCCGGTCCGTCGCCGACATCACCGGCCCGGAGTCGCTGGCGAAGGTGCGGGCGCACAAGCAGGAGATGAAGGCGGCGGCGAAGGCCGCGAAGGCCGCCAAGGGGTAAGCCGTCACGGGGTAGGCCCCCACGGAGTGGGCATTCACGGGGTGGGCCCCCACGGGGTGGGCCGCCACGGAGTGGGCATTCACGGGGTGGGCCGCCACGGAGTGGGCCGCCACGGAGTGGGCCGCCACGGGGTAAGCCGCCACGGGGTAAGCCGCCACGGGGTAAGTCGTGTGGCCCGCCCGGGTGGCGGGCCGTCGCCGCCCGGTCTGAGCTGGGGACATGACCGAGCCACCGACCGGCCCCTCCTGGGGCCGGGAGTACGACGACCGCAAGGTCCACACCCAGCGGCACGGCCACGAGCCGGAGCCGCCCTTCGAGGGGCCGCTGCACGCCTTGTCCCGCGCCGCCTGGCAGATCGTGCTGCTCACCGGCGTCGCCTCCCTGATCCTCGGCGTCCTGGTGCTGGTCTGGCCGGGCGCCTCGCTCTTCGCGGCCGGCATCCTCTTCGGCCTCTACCTCGTGATCAGCGGCATCTTCCAGCTGGTGGCCGCCTTCGGCACCCTCCCCCATGACGACCTCGCTGCGCGTCCTCGGCGTCATCAGCGGCGCGCTGTCCCTGCTGCTGGGCCTGTTCTGCTTCCGCGGCCCGATGCAGTCGATCCTGCTGCTCGCCCTGTGGATCGGCATCGGCTGGCTGATCCGCGGGATCACCCAGACCCTGGCCGCCGTCTCCGACACGTCCATGCCGGCCCGCGGCTGGCAGATCTTCCTGGGGATCGTCACCTTCGTCGCCGGGATCGTCCTGATCGACTCGCCCTTCGAGTCGGTCGCCGTGCTCACCCTCGTCGGCGGCATCTGGCTTGCGGTCGTCGGCGTCGTCGAGATCCTCACCGCGCTCAGCATCCGCGGCCGCGCCCGCCAGGTCCCGCGCACCCTCTGAGCACGTCCCCGCGTCCCCGCGTCCCCGCGCTCCCGCGCTCCCGCGCTCCCGCGTTCCCCGCTCCCCCCTCCTCCGAACAGGTGATTCTCGCGCCCGGCGTGCTGAACGGCTGGCATGTCGCGGGGAGATGACCTGCCATGAGCACCGCACGCAGCCACTCCCGCAGCCGCGCCTGGCTGCGGGTGCTCGTCGTGCTCCTCGCCCTGCTGGTGCCGGGCGCCCCCGCCGAACTCGCCACGACGCCGGTCGCCGCCGGCGAGATCGCCGAGTACGACGTCCTCGACACGGCGCTGCGACCCGCCCCCTGCGCCCACCGGCCCGCCGCACTCCTGCGCCCCGCGCCGCTCCCGGTCCCGGCGCCCGGTGTCCCGGCGGACCGGCCGCTTCCCGCGCCACCGGGGCCGTCGTGCGCCCTGCACGCCCTGCGCACCGTGGTCCTGCGCTGCTGACCGAGCCCCGCCCCGAGGCCAGTCAGTACGACGTGTACGACGCGAGGAGCACAGTCATGCCCACCGACCCGTACGCGGTCCTGCGCGCCCTGCTGCGCGCGGAGGCCGTCCGCAACACACCGAAAACGCAGGTGAAGGAGCGGATCCCGCAGCCGCCCCAGGAGAAACGGGACCGCTGACCGGTCGGCGGAGGCGGCACCCGGCGGGAAACCGCCGGCCTACCGCCTCCGCCGGGCCGCGCCGAAGAGTGAGCGGGTGTTCTCCCGGCCGGTCTGCGTGCCGGCGGACCGGGCCGGCGACTTGAACACGCCCCTGCCGACGACCTGTTCGACGAGGGACGGCCACTCCTCGGCCTGCGCCTCCTCCGGCTGGCCCAACCGCCCCGACCGCTTCCGCTGCTCCTGTTCCAACCACCCTGGCCACCCCGACCGCTTCCGCTGCTCCAGCTGTTCCAACCACCCTGGCCACCCCGACCGCTTCCGCTGTTCCGGCTGTTCCAACCACCCTGGCCACCCCGACCGCTTCCGCTGCTCCGGCTGTTCCAACCACCCTGGCCGCCCCCACCGCTTCCGCTGTTCCGGCTGTTCCGTGGGCCTGACCGCCGGCTTCTCGAACGCCGACTCTCTTTCCACAGCCTGTGCATACCGCCCGTGGAGCGGGGACCCCTGCACCGCGCTGTCGAGGGCCGGGCCGTCGACCGCGCCCATCAGGAACTCGGGGGCGCGCAGCCGGATCGCGGCGACCGGGGCCTGGGCGCCCCTCTCGCCGAGGACCGTGACGACGGCCTCGCCGGCGCCGAGCCCGGTGAGCAGTTCCTCCAGGTCGTGGGCGGAGTTCGGGAACGCTTTCACCGTGACCTCGAGGGCCTTCCGGTCGTCCGGGGTGAAGGCCCGCAGGGCCTGCTGGACGCGGTTGGCGAGCTGGGCGAGGACGTCGCCGGGAACGTCCTTGACCATTGCGTGACGAAGAACACGCCTACTGCTTTCGAGCGAATCAGTCGCACGGTCTGCGTGATGGGGTCGAGCAACGCCTTCGAGTCGTCGTCGAAGAGCAGGTGCGCCTCGTCGAAGCAGACGACGAGCTTCGGCTTGCCCGCGCCAGTTCCAGGACCGACACGATCCCGCGACCGTCGGCCGCCGTGCGCAGGAACTCGGCCGTGTCGGACTCCGGCTCGCCGAAGAAGCCCGCCATGACCTTGACCTCCGCGAGGAAGACGGGCACACCCTGCGCGGAGAGCCGCTCGGCGATCAGCCGGAGCGTCCTGGTCTTGCCGGTGCCGGTGCCGGTGCCGGTGGCGCCGGCGACCAGGCCGTGCCGGTTCAGCATGGGGAGGGGTGCGGACCGGGGGCGTCGCGCAGGCGCCCCGCATTCCGTTTTACCCCTGTTCATCACGTCTTTTCCGCCGTCGCACTCCGTCTCCATGGCTGCGCCCGGAACGTCTGGACCGGTAGGCTTTCCGTGTGATCTTCAAGCGCATCGGAAACGGCCGGCCGTACCCCGACCACGGCCGGGAAAGCACCCGGCAGTGGGCGGACGTCGCGCCGCGCCCGGTCCGCCTCGATCAGCTGGTGACCACCAAGCAGCAGCTCGACCTGGAAACCCTGCTCGCGGAGGACTCGACGTTCTACGGCGACCTCTTCGCGCACGTCGTGAAGTGGCAGGGCGACCTGTACCTGGAGGACGGACTGCACCGCGCGGTGCGGGCGGCACTCCAGCAGCGACAGGTGCTGCACGCGCGCGTGCTCGAGCTGGACTGACGCCCGCCGCGAATCGCGCCGCACAACGCGTCGCGAACCCCGGCCGAACCCTCGGGTTGACCCGTTCGGGTTCTTTCCCGCACCCCCGCACGGTGTCGGATGATCGTTTATTAGTCACGGCCGCCCCGGCGCACTACGCTGCGCCCATGAGCATGCTGACTCCCCCCGGCATGGGCGGTAAATACCGGATCACGGGGGACAAGTACCCCCGCATGCGCCCGCACCGGCGACGCGGCAGGCTGGTCGTCGTGGTCGTCGCCTGCGGTGCCGTGCTCGGTGTGGCCGGCTGGGGCACTCTGCAGCTCATCGACGTCTTCACGGGCGGCGGAGGGACGGCCACGGCGGTCGGCGCCGACTGCTCCACGAACGCCACCAAGGCGAGCCCCGCGGCCTCCGGGTCCGCCGCCGCGACGGGCGGCACGGGTACGGGTAGGGGTGCGGGTGCGGCTTCGGGCGCGGTGCCCAAGCCCGCGCAGATCACCGTGAACGTCTTCAACGCCACGACCCGCAGCGGCCTCGCCAAGACCACCGCGGACGAGTTGAAGAAGCGCGGCTTCAAGATCGGCGACGTGGGCAACGCCGCCAAGCAGTACGACAAGAAGGTCACCGGTACCGGGATACTGCTCGGCCCCGCGTCCTCCCTGAACACCTCGCTGCCGGTCCTCGCCACCCAGCTCAGCACCGCCGAGCGCCGCACCGACGCCGCCCGCACGGGCGCGACCGTCGACCTGATCATCGGCAACGGCTTCAAGGCGCTGACCAGCCAGGCGGAAGCGACCAAGGCCCTGACGGCCCTGGCCGCACCACGGCCGACCGCGAGCACCGGCACGAAGAAGGCCTGCTAGCAGCCCCTTCTGCCCGATTGCCCCGTGCTCGGCATTGCCCCGTGCTCGACGACTGCGTTACTACTCCGCCGCGCCGTACAGCCGGTCGCCCGCGTCGCCGAGGCCCGGGACGATGTAGCCGTGCTCGTTGAGGTGGTCGTCGACGGCCGCCGTGACGACGGTGACCGGGGTGCCCGCGAGCTCGCGCTCCATGAGCTCCACGCCCTCCGGGGCGGCGAGCAGCACCACGGCCGTCACATCGTCGGCGCCGCGCCGGATCAGCTCGCGAATCGCGGCGACCAGCGTGCCGCCGGTGGCCAGCATCGGGTCCAGGACGTACACCTGGCGTGCGGAGAGGTCCTCCGGCATGCGCGAGGCATACGTGGACGCCTCCAGGGTCTCCTCGTTGCGGATCATGCCCAGGAAGCCCACCTCGGCGGTCGGCAGCAGCCGCATCATCCCGTCGAGCATGCCGAGACCCGCGCGCAGGATCGGCACCACCAGCGGGCGCGGATGGGAGAGCTTGACGCCGGTGGTCGAGGCGACCGGCGTCTTGATGTCGACCTGCTCGGTACGCACGTCACGCGTGGCCTCGTAGGCGAGCAGGGTGACCAGTTCGTCGGCCAGCCGGCGGAAGGTCGCGGAGTCCGTGCGCTGGTCGCGCAGCGTGGTGAGCTTGTGGGCGACCAGAGGGTGGTCGACGACGTGGAGACGCATGTCCACAACAGTAACCGCGCCGACCCCGCCCGGTGTCCGCACAGACAGTGAACCTATCCCTCCGACTTCGGCCGTTCGCTGGCATCAAACCGCCCGTCAGAGGGAAAGTGGGTGAAAGGTAGGGAGACGGACCGGGGTACCCGGGGTGGTGTGCTGATGCCTGAGCTGCCCGACTTGCCCGACCGCGACGCGCCGGAAACGGCACGGCCGCCCGAGTCCGACGCCGAGCGCCGCCGACGCCGCGCCCGGTTCCTGCGCGAACTGGCCGAGGCCCGCGAACTGCGCGACCGGGTCCAGCCGCGCCGCGCGAAGACCGCCCGGCTGCGCCACGCGATGCGCATGCGCACGTTCCGTTGGTAGTGGTGGCGGTACGGGACTTGGGGCATACGGGGATGATCGGCGCCGCCACGGGTGTCCCTTGGGGTGGGCGTGCGTGGGCGCACGGGAAAGCCGCGTACGATCCGCTGGTGGCGGCAACGAGTGTGCTGGTGAGTTGCTCACGGACGACCTCACGTACGTGCGATCAAAACCACCGGACACAGGGAGCCGAAGACGTCCCCTGAACGCCTTGTTTCTGCCACGATTCCGAGTGGGTGGGGCTCGGAGCCTGAGCTCTCTCTCCGCCCGTAACCTCCGCCGGGGGGACCCCCAACCGGCACGCCTATGACCAGTGGGAGAGTCACGGTGTACTTCGCCGCACTGCTCGCGCGCACCGAAGACGGGTGGGAAGCGAGCGACACAGAGCTCGACGATGTGGAGACCCTGTCGGATCTGGCCGACCTGGCCCGGGAAGCCTCTCCCGACGAGGACACGGTGCTCGTGCTGATCGAGCAGGAGGACTCCTGGTTCGGGGTCGTCCGCATCGACGGCGAGGAGGACCCTCGCATCTTCGTCTCCGACGCCGCTGCCGCCGCCCGCAGCTCGTACGGCGAGATCCTCCTCACCGACGAACTGCTCGGAAGGGATCCGGATGACGACGACACGGATCTGGACGCCCTCGACCTCGACGGCACCGAGGACGGTGAGGACGAGGACGAGGACTCCGACGGCACCGAGGGCGGCGGCTCCGCCGAGGCCGTGCCGCACGGCCCCGTCGGCGACGCCGGCATCCTCGACGACCTCGGCGTCGGCGAGAAGGAACTGAAGTCGCTGTCCGAGGACGCGCTCACCGAGATCGCCGACGCCCTGGGCGCCTCGGAGGTCCTGGAGACCGTCCGCTGACCGCATCCGACGCGGCGGCTGACCGGGGCCGGACACCCGACCCCGTACGCGACCGCTGGCGGGCCGCGATGCGGCTCGCCCTGGAGGAGGCCCGGCTGGCCGCCCGGGGCGGGGACGTCCCGGTCGGCGCCGTCGTGCTGGCTCCGGACGGCACGACGGTCCTCGCCGTCGGCCACAACGAACGCGAGGCCGGCGGCGATCCGACGGCCCACGCGGAGGTGCTCGCCATCCGGCGGGCGGCAGCGAATTTGAGAGATTCAGCGGCGCGCAGCGCCTCCGGCAAGGGTGGTGGTGGGCGACGGGCGGGCGAGTGGCGGCTGTCCGGCTGCACGCTCGTGGTGACGCTCGAACCGTGCACGATGTGCGCGGGCGCTCTCGTTCAGTCCCGGGTGGACCGGGTCGTCTACGGCGCCCGCGACGACAAGGCGGGCGCGGCCGGCTCCCTGTGGGACGTCGTCCGCGACCGACGCCTCAATCACCGCCCCGAGGTCGTCGAGGGCGTCCTCGCGCAGGAGTGCGCGGGGCTCCTCACGGACTTCTTCCGCGATCGCTGATCCCCCCTCCGAATACCGATTTCAAACCGGGGCTCACCTTGTTGTAAGGTCTCTCTCGGTAGCGTGTCCGAGCGGCCGAAGGAGCTCGCCTCGAAAGCGAGTGTGGCGCAAGTCACCGAGGGTTCAAATCCCTCCGCTACCGCTGGTGGACGAAGGGTCCGGTTCGATGAACCGGACCCTTCGTCATGTCGCCTGTGCTTTCGCGCGGCTCGGGCCGCTTGCCCAGGTACGTCCAGGCGAGGCCGCCGACGATCGGGGCGCTGAGCATGAACAGCAGCCACAGCGGTTTGGGCACGTGGCGGACTCGCTCCCCGGGAGTCCGGACGCAGTCGAGAAACGCCCCCACGCACAGCACGGCCACGAGGACCACCGGGACAGTGCTCAGCAGTTGCAGCGACATGCGCCTTCTCTCCTTCTCACCCTTTTCGCCCGCCTCCGACCGGCGGCCTTCATCCCTTCATCGGACGAGACCCCCCGAACGGTTCACGACCGCGCCGCCGTTCATGAACGCGCCGCGAACGCTCAAAAGCAGTGTGAAAATCGGACGGGCGGTTACACTCGCCGCCGGCAACAGGGGCCCAAACGGGCACACACAGGGGAGGCCAGGTGGCGGTGAACGCCAAGAAGATCGCCGTCTACGTGCTTGTGGTCTTCGCGCTCTACGTGATCATCACGGACCCGGCGAAGGCGGCGGACTACGTCCAGATAGGCTTTGAGGGCATATCGGACGCCGCAAAGGCCATCGGCGACTTCTTCACCTGGCTCGCCGACGGGGCGCGGTAGCCGGGCCGTCGTACGCACTGGGAGTGCCCATGATCCGCCACCTGGTCCTTTTCAAGCTCAACGAGGGCGTCCGGCGCGACGATCCCCGGGTCGCGCGGGGCGAAGCGGCCTTCCGGGCGCTGAGCGTCCAGATCGAGGAGCTGCGCTTCTGGGAGCTGGGCTGGAACATCAGCGAGCGCCCCGTCGCCTACGACTTCGCGATCAACTCGGCGGTCGAGGACGCGGACGCCCTGAAGCGCTACCTCGAGCACCCGGACCACCAGGCGGGCGTCGCCCTGTGGCGGGAGTTCGCCACCTGGGTGGTCGCCGACTACGAGTTCTGAGCCGACCCTGTCGGCAGTACCCGGCAGTACGGAGCCCTCCGCCCGAACGGCGGGGGGCATTTGTGCGTCCTCGATCACGGACAATGCACCAACTTCTCCTTCAACACGGCGTTATGGGGTGCTTGCACACAGTGCACATGTCTTGTGATGCTATGACCGCTTTTGACGGATGAGTTGACCGATGTTGACCTGACGAAGAGGTGGCGTTGACCGTGTCGGCCAGTACTGCGCCGCCTCAGCAGGAGGCACCCCCGGCACCCGCTCCGGCGCCCGCCCTGGAAGCCGTCCCGGAGGCCGCCACGGAAGCGGCCCCGACGCCCGAGCGGCGCCGCGGCGCGGACACCCGGGCGCTGACCCAGGTGCTCTTCGCCGAGCTCAAGGAGCTCCAGCCGGGCACGCCGGAGCACAACCGGGTGCGCGGGGCGCTCATCGAGGCCAACCTCCCGCTCGTGCGCTACGCGGCCGGCCGCTTCCGCTCCCGCAACGAACCGATGGAGGACGTCGTCCAGGTCGGCACCATCGGCCTCATCAACGCCATCGACCGCTTCGACCCCGACCGGGGCGTGCAGTTCCCGACGTTCGCGATGCCGACGGTCGTCGGCGAGATCAAGCGTTACTTCCGCGACAACGTCCGCACGGTCCACGTACCGCGCCGGCTGCACGAGTTGTGGGTGCAGGTCACCAGCGCGACCGAGGACCTGACGACGGCCTTCGGGCGCACGCCGACGACGGCCGAGATCGCCGAGCGGCTGCGCATCGGCGAGGACGAGGTGCTCTCCTGCATCGAGGCGGGCCGCTCGTACCACGCCACCTCCCTGGAGGCCGCCCAGGAAGGAGACGGTCTGCCGGGGCTGCTGGACCGCCTCGGCTACGAGGACCCGGCGCTGGACGGCGTGGAGCACCGCGACCTCGTCCGCCACCTCCTGGTCCAACTCCCGGAGCGCGAACAGCGCATCCTGCTGCTGCGCTACTACAGCAACCTCACGCAGTCCCAGATCAGCGCGGAGCTCGGGGTGTCCCAGATGCACGTGTCCCGGCTACTGGCGCGTAGCTTCCAGCGGTTGCGCTCGGCGAACCGCATCGAGGCGTGAGCCGGAACACGGCTTCAGTCGTCCCTCGATCGGGGATCGCAAGCGCGATCGAGTTGTCACCGTTGGGAGCGAATCGCTCACCTGGGGCGTTCCCGACAGATCTGCTCTGAAATACCGTCACACCCCCTCTTTCCAGGGTCGATTCGTTACTCACATGTCGACATGTCACTACAGCGTGTTGCCGACATGTGACATTCTTCCGGAAGCGCGTTTGCCGAGGCTTCGGCTCCGGTATTCAGGTGAAGGCTGACGTTCCTCAAGCGGGAATGTTCGCCGCGACCGTCCCGCGACCCAAAGGGGGTGGCATGTCCGCAGATCAGGGCAGCTCGAAGGTGCTCACGCTCACAAAGAGCGAGTCCGCGCCCGTCGTGCCTGTCGAGCCCGACGTGCTCGACGACGTCACAGCCCCCGAGGCCGCCCAGGCCCCGGCTCTCACCACGGCCACGGGGGCCATCGACACCCGCACCCTGTCCCGCTCCCTGTTCCTGCGACTGGCCACGCTCGCCGAGGACAGTCCCGAGCGCGTGTACGTCCGGGACACCCTCATCGAGCTCAACCTCCCCCTCGTGCGCTACGCGGCGGCCCGCTTCCGCTCGCGCAACGAGCCGATGGAGGACATCGTCCAGGTCGGCACCATCGGCCTGATCAAGGCGATCGACCGCTTCGACTGCGAACGGGGCGTGGAGTTCCCGACGTTCGCGATGCCGACGGTCGTGGGCGAGATCAAGCGCTTCTTCCGCGACACGTCGTGGTCGGTGCGCGTCCCGCGCCGCCTCCAGGAGCTGCGTCTGGCTCTCACCAAGGCCAGCGACGAGCTCTCCCAGAAGCTGGACCGCTCCCCGACGGTCGCCGAACTGGCCGCGGTCCTGGGCGTCTCCGAAGAGGACGTGGTCGACGGCCTGGCGGTCGGCAACGCGTACACGGCCTCCTCGCTGGACTCCCCGGCACCCGAGGACGACGGCGGCGAGGGCTCCCTGGCCGACCGCCTCGGCTACGAGGACACGGCACTGGAGGGCGTGGAGTACCGCGAGTCCCTGAAGCCGCTGCTGGCCAAGCTGCCGCCGCGCGAGCGCCGCATCATCATGCTGCGCTTCTTCGCCAACATGACCCAGTCCCAGATCGGCGAGGAGGTCGGCATCTCCCAGATGCACGTCTCGCGCCTGCTCACCCGGACGCTCGCCCAACTGCGCGAGGGCCTGATCTCCGACTAGGGGACGTGGTTCCGGGTCCTGGGGCTTCCTACCTGACGTTGCGTCAGACAGACTGGCGCGATGCGAAGTCCGACACGGGCACGTGGCCGCCGGGGCGCCGTATGGGGCGCGTCGGCGGCCGCCGTCGTGGTGGGGGCGGCGGGACTGCTGGCCGGGTGCGGAGGCGACGGCCACGGAGGCGACTACGTCGCGATCGGCGCGGCGGGCGGCCCGGCACCGCCGGGTACGCGCGCGGGCGGATCGACGGACCCGACGGGCGGGGTGCGGCTCGTGCCGCTGGACGGGGAGAGCAACTCCCCTGAGGGGCAGCCCGATCCGGCGGCGGCAGCGCGAGACGCGACGGGAGCGACACCGAAGGCGGACTCGACGGCCACGCCAGGCGTCCCGGAGCCCGGCTCACTGCATACCGCCTCATCCTCACCCGCCGAGGGCGGCTCCGACGGTCGTACGCCCTCGGCCTCCCCCGCACCGGCGCCCACGGCCACCGCTCCGTCCGGCAGCGCGTCCGCCGGACCGGCCGCCCTGGCAGTGGGCGACCCCGTCCGCGCGGGCACGGATCAGCGGTGGTGCGAGGACGTGACCCTCGTCCTCCACAACTCCGGTGGTACGGCGGTGCGTTCCGGAACGGTCACCTTCGGGACCCATGTCGTCGACGCGCTCGGCATCGACTGGGCGACCCGCGCGTCGACGGCCCCGCTCCCGACGCCGATCGCCGCCGGCGCACGCGAGGAGAAGACCTGGACGGTGTGCGTCGACGCGATGGGGGTCCCCCCGCTCGAGCGAAGCCGAGAGTGGGGGAGTGTCCCCTTGGGGATGCACATCGAGACACGGGACGTGTCGGTGCGGTGGGAGTGAGGAGGCGTGGGCGTCGGGGGAGTGGTTGAGGGGCGGGAGGGTGCGCGACGTCGTCGCGCCACCCGGCGTACCCGTACGGACGTTACTTCAGCGCCAGCCAGGCGACCGCGGCGACGATCACGACGGCCGCGACGATGCCGACGATCAGGCCGATGCGGGGGCCGGCCGGCGCGGGAGCCGGCTGGGCGGCCCGGGGGGCGCCCTCGTCGACGAACGCGCGGAACATCTGGGTGCTGCCTGCGGGGTCGTGGTTGCCCTGGGGGTTCTGGGTGTTGGCCATGGGCCGAGACACTAGCGAAAACGGGCGGGTCGGCCCAAGTGAGGGTCGCCACAGGAACGCTGAAGCGACCCCGGGTGCCCGGGAGAGGCCCCTGAGGCCTCAGAGGTCCCGGAGGCCGCTACAGCGTCCCGGCCTCCGGCCAGTGCGACCAGTGCGTGTTCGGCGGCAGCGTCGGGCGGTAGCGGGACGGGTCCCCCGATTCCAGCACCTCGGCGAGCAGCCTGAACGTCTCGTGCCCGCCCGGAGCGACGTCCCACAGCCCCTCGGGCTGGTTCCACTCCTCGAGACGCAGCAGTACCGGCAGATCGGCCGGAACCTCGGCCCGCAACTCCCTCTCGTCGGCCAGGAGCAGCTCCCGCTGGTCGGGGACCAGCAGCCGGAACACGTCCTCCAACGGTGTTCCGGAGTCGGCGGCCACCGTCAGCGCCGTTCCGTCGACGACCACCGGGACCCCGCCCGCGTACACCTCGTCGCCCTCCGGGTCGATCTCCGCCATGTTCTCGACCCGGTCCAGGAAGGCGCCGTACCCGGGCCGGCCCCCTGTGAGGCAGTTGCCGTAGAGGTGGAGGACATCGGCGAGGTTGCCGTGGCGCGGGTTGTAGCCGAGCAGCTCGACGACCATGACCCACCGCGTGGTGTCGCCGAACAGGTGGAGGCGGGCGTCGACCGGACAGACGTAGCCGTTGTCCAGGTCCGGAAACGTCCCCTGGTCCGCGGAGGCATCGAGCTGACCCAGGATCGACGAGATCGTCATCATGACGCCTGACCCCAGGGCGACCCACCGACACCACCCCGATCGCCGCCCCCACCTGCACATTTACCCCCGCAATACTTGTCTTTGCCAACTTTTTGCGGCTCTCGCGACGGCTTTATTTGCCTGCAGCAACCAACTGCTCTTATGGTTGCCCCAAGCAATAAAAGCGGGAGGTGTGAGATGGCCGGGCAGGCGCAGTTCGAGGAGTTGGCGCGTCAGCTCAGTGCCGTCGGGGCCGTGAAGCGGGACCTCGGGCGGATCCTGCCGCACGACTGCTCCGCCGGCTCGGCCGCCGTACTGGCGCTGCTGAGCCGTCACGGCGACATGCGCATGAGCAATCTCTCCGAGCTGCTCGCCGTCGACATGTCCGTGACCAGCCGGCACGCCGCGCACCTCGCCGACCGCGGATGGATCGAACGCTCCCCCGACCCGGCGGACAAGCGCTCCCGCATCCTGCACCTCACCCCCGAGGGCCACGCGATGCTCGCCGAGCTGTCCCGTCGGAGCACCGACCTGCTGGCGGAGCGGCTGGGCGACTGGACCGACGCCGAGGTCGGCCAGCTCATCGGACTGCTGACCCGGCTGCGCGCCAGCTTCGGGGACTGCCGGACGGTCACCCACCGGCCGCCGCCCCCGCCCGCACCCCCTCCGCCGACGCCCCCGCCTCCCGTTTCCGCTTCCGTTCCCGTAGGCGAACGGACACAGACCACCCGTACACCCGCACAAGCAACATAAGAGAAGGAAGCCCATGGCAACGACCACACCAGCCGGTGTGCGGGCTCACGCGAAGCACGGCGGAGGGTCCCACGGCTCCGCCGACGACGCTCCGATGACGCACCGGCAGATCATGGAGGCGCTCTCCGGGCTGCTGCTCGGCATGTTCGTCGCGATCCTCTCCTCCACGATCGTCTCGAACGCCCTCCCGGAGATCATCGGCGACCTCGGCGGCGGCCAGTCCGCCTACACCTGGGTCGTGACCGCCACCCTGCTGGCGATGACCGCGACCACCCCTCTCTGGGGCAAGCTCGCCGACCTGTACAACAAGAAGGCGCTCGTCCAGATAGCGCTCGTCATCTACGTGCTGGGGTCGGCGGCCGCCGGGCTGTCCCAGAACCCCGGCATGCTGATCGCCTGCCGTGTCGTCCAGGGCGTCGGCGTGGGCGGCCTCTCCGCCCTCGCGCAGATCGTGATGGCCGCGATGATCTCCCCGCGTGAGCGCGGGCGCTACTCCGGCTACCTCGGCGCGACGTTCGCCGTCGCCACCGTAGGCGGCCCGCTGCTCGGCGGTGTCATCACCGACACCAGCTGGCTCGGCTGGCGCTGGTGCTTCTACGTCGGCGTGCCCTTCGCCGTCATCGCGCTGATCGTGCTGCAGAAGACCCTGCACCTGCCGGTCGTGAAGCGGGACGTCAAGGTCGACTGGGCCGGCGCGTTCTTCATCTCGGCCGCGGTGTCGCTGCTGCTGGTCTGGGTCACGTTCGCCGGTGACAAGTACGACTGGCTGTCGTGGCAGACGTACACCATGGTCGCGGGGTCGGTCCTCCTCGGGCTCGTCTTCGTGTTCGTCGAGTCGAGGGCCGCCGAGCCGATCATCCCGCTGCGGCTGTTCCGCAACCGCACCATCACGCTGTCGTCGATCGCGTCGATGTTCGTGGGCGTGGCGATGTTCTCCGGCACGGTTTTCTTCGCGCAGTACTTCCAGCTGGCCCGGGACGAGTCCCCGACCATGTCGGGCGTCATGACGATCCCGATGATCGGCGCCCTGTTCGTCTCCTCCACCGTCTCCGGGCAGTTCATCACCAAGACCGGCAAGTGGAAGGCCTGGCTGGTCAGCGGTGGTGTGCTCATCACGGCCGGCCTCGGTCTGCTCGGCACCATCCGCTACGACACGGACTACTGGAAGACCGCGGTCTTCATGGCGCTGCTGGGTCTCGGCGTCGGCATGATGATGCAGAACCTGGTGCTGTCCACGCAGAACCAGGTCGACCCAAAGGACCTCGGCTCCGCCAGCTCCACGGTCACCTTCTTCCGGTCCCTCGGCGGTGCGATGGGCGTCTCGGCGCTGGGCGCCGTCATGGCCAACCGCATCACCGACTATGCCAAGGACGGCATCGCCGACCTCGGCCCCCAGTACGCCTCCCTCGCGTCCGGTTCGAGCTCCAGCGACTCCATTCCGGACATGGACAAGCTCCCCGCGCCGCTGCGCACGGTCATGGAGAGCGCGTACGGCCACGGCATCGCGGACGTCTTCCTGATCGCCTCGGCCCTGGCACTGCTCGCCTTCCTGATCACCCTGTTCATCAAGGAGGTCCCGCTGAGGACCAAGGGCGCGCTGGCGCAGACGGCTTCCGAGGAGACCCCGGCCCCGGCGGAGGCCGGGACGGCCGAGGAGAAGGTCCCGAGCTGGGCCGTCGCCGCCTCCACCACCGAGACCGGCGAGCTCGAGGGCACGCAGCGGCTCGCCGCCGTCGCCACGATCGACGCCCCCCAGCCCGCCCCTCAGTCCCCCTCGGGCGGAATCCCGGTGCACGGCTTCGTGCGCGGCGCGGAGAGCGCGCCCGTGCCGCAGGCCGCCGTCACGCTGATCTCGCTCGCCGGACGGCAGCTCGGCCGGTCGGTCGCGCAGGCCGACGGTGCCTACGCGCTGGACGCGCCGGGCACGGGTTCGTACGTGCTGATCGCCTCCGCGGACGGCTTCCAGCCGCAGGCCTCGACGGTCGTCGTGAACGGCGAGCCGGTCGCGTACGACATCCTGCTCAGCGGGACCAGCGGGCTCAGCGGTGTGGTGCGCGCCGCCGAGTCGGGCGACGGCGTCAAGGACGCGATGGTGATCGTCACCGATGTGCGGGGCGATCTGCTGGCCACCGCGGCCACCGGTGAGCAGGGCGAGTTCTCCTTCACGGAGCTGGTGCCGGGTGCCGTGACCGTCGCGGTGAACGCCGTCGGGTTCCGGCCGCGCGCCCTGCCCCTCGAGATCGGCGCGACGGGCGTGACCCGCGCGGAGGTCGTCCTCGAGGCGGGCGCCCAGCTCCAGGGCGTCGTCCGGGCGCCGCACGGTCCGCTGGCCGACGCGCGCGTGACGCTCGTGGACGCGGCGGGCAACGTGGTCGGCACGGCCACCACCGGCGCGGACGGGGCGTACGCCTTCGCCGACCTCGACGGCGGCGAGTACACGGTCATCGCGACCGGCTACCCGCCGGTGGCCACCGCGCTGACCGTGACAGGCACCGGCGTGGACGGCCACGACATCGAACTCGCCCACCCCGGCGAGTAGTTCGGTTCGTCATCTGCTCCGGCCCGGTGCGGGGGTTCACCCCCCGCACCGGGCCGGTCCCGGTTCGAGGCACAGAGGAGTGAGTGAGATGGGACTGACCGCGAAGATCCGCACGCGGGACGGGTGGGCCGTGTCGCACGCGGTCGTCACGGTGACCGACATGACGGGCGGCCAGGTGCTGCGCGCCGAGGCGGACGGGGAAGGAGCCGTACGGGACACGACCGGGCTCGCCCCGGGGGCGTACACGGTGATCGTCACGGCCGTCGGGTACGCGCCCACGGCCTCCAGCGCGATCCTGACGGCTGGGGGAGGGCGGATCGAGGTCGGCACCGTGACCCTGGCCCGGCAGGGCGGCACGGAGCTGCCCCCGCCCGGCCCCTGGACCGTCGACCCGGCGCACTCGACCGTCGGCGCGGTCGCCCAGCACCTGGGCATCTCCAGTGTGCGCGGCCGGTTCACGGACTTCACGGCGTCCGTCGAGATCGCCCCGGACGACGTCGCCAAGTCCCGTGTGGAGGCGGTCATCCGGGCGGCCTCCATCGACACTGGCAACGCCATGCGCGACACCCATCTGCGCTCGGCGGACTTCCTGGACGTCGAGACATACCCGGAGCTCACCTACCGCTCGGCCGCCCTGACCCCGGCCGGCCCGGACCGCTGGACCGTCCACGGCGAGCTGACCATGCGCGGGGTGTCCCGTCCGGTGGAACTGGACCTGGCCCACCTCGGCACCGGATCGGACCCGTGGGGCGGAACCCGGGCGGCCTTCCGGGCGACGACGGAACTGCGACGCGAGGACTTCGCCATGGACTACAACCAGGTCGTCCAGGCGGGCATCGCGGCCATCGGTACGACCCTGAAGGTCGAACTGGACGTCCAGGCGGTGCAGGGGGACGCCCTGCCGCAGCCATAGCCATGGCCACAGGCCCAGGTACCGGCACCGGCACCGGTACAGACAAAGACACAGACACAGGCGCAGTCGTAGGCACGGCAGGGTCAGCCGCGAGGGGGGTTCCGGCGCCTAGGGTGGCCCCATGGCACCGAACATCGCGACGAACACCAAGGTCTCCCTGGACGAGCTGCTGGACTTCGTCCGCCCCCGACACCGCGCGATCCTGCTCACCCGGCGCACCGACGGCAGCGCCCAGGCATCGCCGCTGACCTGCGGGGTCGACGACTCGGGGCGGATCGTCGTCTCCACCTACCCCGAGCGGGCCAAGACCCGCAACGCCAAGCGGGACGAGCGGGTCAGCATCCTCGTGCTGAGCGACGACTGGAACGGGCCCTGGGTCCAGATCGACGGCACGGCCGAGGTCGTCGACACGCCGGAATCCGTCGAGCCGCTCGTGGAGTACTACCGCAACATCGCCGGCGAGCACCCCGACTGGGACGAGTACCGGCAGGCGATGCTGAAGCAGGGAAAGTCCATCATCCGGGTCACACCGCAGCGCTGGGGACCGGTGGCGACGGGCGGCTTCCCGGCGCGGCTGGTGACCGACGAGGGATGACGAGGAGGGCCGAAGGGGTGACCGGGGGAGCGAAGGGTCCTGAGGTCAGCCGCGTTCCACCATCGCCTCGATGCCCGCCACCAGCAGGTCCAGGGCGAAGGTGAAGTCGCGGTCCAGCATCTCGGCGACCGTGTCGCCGCCGCGGGCCGCCATGAGGCTCTTGGACTGCTCGACGATCTCCGCGGTCTGCGGGGCCTCGGCGCTCGCGCTCAGGGCATGCTGGAAGTACTCGTCCGGACTCAGACCGGTGTCCGCGGCGCGCGCGAAGAAGTGGCCCTCGATCGTGCCGTAGCCGTACACGAACTGGGAGACGGCCGAGATCGCGCCGGTGATGCCGTGCGCGGGCAGGCCGGTGCGCAGCACGATCTGCTGGACCGTGCGGGAGAAGCGCAGGGAGTTCGGGCCGAGGTTGAGGTAGCGGCCGGCGAGCGGGGACAGCCAGGCGTGGCGGACCAGCAGCCCGCGGTAGGCCGTGGCCAGCGTGCGCAGTTGCTCGCGCCAGTCCGCGCCCTCGTCCTGCGGGTCGGGCAGATCCTCCAGTTCGCCGTAGACCCTGTCCAGGGCGAGTTCGAGGAGGTCGTCCTTGGTGTCGACGTACCAGTACACGGACATCGCCGTCACGTTCAACTCGGCCGCCAGCCGCCGCATGGAGAACCTGGTCAGCCCCTCGGTGTCCAGCAGCCGTACGGTGACCTCGGTGATCCGGTCCAGGTCGAGCCCGGAGGGCTGCCCTCCGCCCCGCCCACGCCGACGCGCCCTGCCTTCCAGCCACACGCTGTGCCGGGCGGCATCCTTGGCGGTCTCGGCCATGACAGGGCACCTTCCTCACATCGCGGTCACCAGGGAAGATGCTAGGCCTGCGGCAGAGGCAGAGGAAAAAGCGAAGGCAAGGAGTTCGCCCACTCCTTGCCACTCTTAACTTATAGCGCACCGGGGGGCTTGCGGCAAGGCCCCCCTCGTACCGCACAATCGTCGACCGAACGCCATGACCTGCGGAAATCGGAGTCGCGAAGTGCGTGTGCTGTTGACGACATGGGGATCGCGCGGAGATGTCGAACCGCTGGCGGGACTGGCGGTTGCGTTGCGGGAACTCGGCGCGCAGGTGCGGGTGTGCGCGCCGCCGGACGAGGAGTTCGCGGCGCTGCTGGCGCGTGTCGGCGTGCCGCTGGTGCCGCTCGGCCCGACGGTGCGCTCGGTGGTCGCCGGAACGAAGCCACCGACGGCGGAAGCCGCGTTCCGGCTCGCCCCCGAGCTGGTCGCCGCGCGGTTCGACACGCTCACCGCGGCGGCCGAGGGATGCGACGCGCTGCTGGCAACCGGCCTGATGCCGGCCGGCGCGCGGGACGTGGCCGAGAAACTGGGCATCCCCTACGTGCTCGCGTGCTTCCACGTCTTCGGACTGCCGTCGCGGCACTTCCCTCCGGGGAGGCGGCCGGGCACGCCGTCCCCGCGGGACGAGACCGACAACCGGGTGCTGTGGGAGCAGGACGCCCAGCGGGTGAACGCGTTGTACGGCGAGGCGCTCAACAGCCGTCGGGCGGCGATCGGTCTGCCGCCGGTGGACAACGTCCGCGACCACGTCCTCACCGACCGGCCGTGGCTGGCGGCGGACGCGACGCTGTGTCCGTCGCAGGGCATGACGGACCTCGACATCGTCCAGACCGGGGCGTGGATCCTGCCCGACGACCGTCCGCTCCCCAAGGAGCTGGAGGCGTTCCTGGGGGCCGGCGCACCGCCGGTGTACGTGGGCTTCGGCAGCATGGCCTCGCACGCCCCGAAGGACATCGCCCGGGTGGCCATCGAAGCGAGCCGCGCGCAGGGCCGCCGCGTACTCCTCGCCCGCGGCTGGGCGGGCCTGGCCCCGATCGACGACGCCGACGACTGCTTCGTCGTCGGCGAGGTCAACCAGCAGGAGCTGTTCCGCCGGGTGGCCGCCGTCGTGCACCACGGCGGCGCGGGCACCACGACGACGGCCACCCGGGCCGGCGCGCCCCAGGTGGTGGTTCCCCTGATCGCGGACCAGCCGTACTGGGGCCGCCGGGTCACCGAGCTGGGCATCGGCGCGGCACACGACGGCCCGACGCCGAACTTCGAGTCCCTGTCGGCCGCCCTCAGAACGGCCCTGACCCCCGAGACCCGCGCACAGGCGACCACCGTGGCCGCCGCGATCCGCACCGACGGGGCGACGGTGGCCGCGAAGCTGCTGCTCGACGCGGTCGGCCGGGACGGCCGGGACAGGCCGCCCGTGCCCGCGTGAGGTCCGTCACCCCGGTCCGAACGCCCTGTCCTTGCGTGCCATGGTCGTAAGCGACCCCATATCGGAGCTGATGATTTGAACCCCCTGACCACCAGCGCGTTCGACCTTCCCGACCGCCTCTCCGCCAAGGCCGGCCCGGCGCTGATCGCCGACGACGAGCAGCACTTCGCGGCCATCGCGGAGTGCCTCGACGAGGCGATCGCCGAACTGTCCGACCGTCTCGACGCCGAGCGCAGGGCACCCGGCGGCCTCGGCCGGCACGCGATGGACCGGGACACGGAGATCCACCGGCTGACCGGCCGGCTGCGCGCCCTGCGCCGCTTCGGTCTGGACCTGTGCCTCGGACACATGGTCGACGCGGACAGCGCCGAGCCCCTGTACATCGGACGGCTCGGCCTGACCGACAGCGCGGGGCGCCGGCTGCTGGTCGACTGGCGCTCCCCCGCGGCCGAGCCGTTCTTCGGGGCCACCCACGCCAACCCGATGGGGCTGGCGAGCCGCCGCCGCTACCGCTGGACCCGCGGCCGGATCAGCGACTACTGGGACGAGGTGTTCACCTCGGACGGGTTCGCCGGGCATGCCGCGCTCGACGACCAGTCCGCCTTCATCGCCAGCCTGGGCACCAACCGGTCGGCGCGGATGCGCGACGTGCTCGGCACCATCCAGGCCGACCAGGACGCCATCATCCGCGCGGGATCCCGCGGCGCTCTCGTCGTCGACGGCGGTCCGGGCACGGGCAAGACCGTCGTCGCCCTGCACCGCTCCGCCTACCTCCTCTACTCCGACCCGCGTCTCGGGCACCGCCGGGGCGGTGTGCTGTTCGTCGGTCCGAGCCGGCCCTACCTGGGCTATGTCGCCGACGTCCTGCCGAGCCTCGGCGAGGAGGGCGTGCAGACCTGCACGCTGCGGGACCTCGTCTCCGAGGGCGCCGCGGCGGCCGTCGAGGCCGACCCGGAGGTGGCCCGCCTGAAGTCGTCCGCGAACCTGGTGAAGGCGCTCGACAAGGCCGTCAGGTTCTACGAGGAGCCGCCCGCCGAGGGGATGACGGTCACGACCCACTGGTCCGACGTACAGCTGACGGCCGCCGACTGGGCCGTGGCCTTCGATGCGGCGGAACCCGGCACTCCGCACAACGACGCGCGCGAGCAGGTCTGGGAGGAGCTGCTCACGATCCTGATGGACAAGCACGAAGGCGAGCACGACGGCGAGGACGTCCCGCCCGCCCTGTTGCGCAAGTCGCTGCTGCAGAACAGGGAACTGCTCACGGCCTTCAACCGCGCGTGGCCGCTGCTCGAAGCGGCCGACCTCGTCTCGGACCTGTGGACCGTGCCCGCCTACCTGCGGATGTGCGCTCCCTGGCTCAGCCGCGACGACGTCCGGCTGCTCCAGCGCGCGGATGCCCAGGCCTGGACGGTGTCCGACCTGCCGCTCCTGGACGCGGCGCGGCAGCGGCTCGGCGACCCGGAGGCGGCGCGGCGCAAGCGCCGGCACGGGGCCGTCCTCGCCGCCCAGCGCGAGCGCATGGCACAGGTCGTCGACAACCTGATCGAGGCCACGGCCAACTCCGGCGCCGACGGGGACGACGGCGAAGGCCTGGTGACGATGCTGCGCGGCGAGGACGCCAAGGTCAGCCTGGTCGACGAGACCGAACTGCCCACCGTCGAACCGGACCTGCTGGTCGGCCCGTTCGCGCACGTCGTCGTGGACGAGGCGCAGGAACTGACCGACGCGGAGTGGCAGATGCTGCTGGTGCGCTGCCCGTCCCGGAGCTTCACCATCGTCGGGGACCGCGCCCAGGCCCGGCACGGGTTCACGGAGTCGTGGCAGGAACGGCTGGAGCGGGTCGGGTTCGACCGGATCGGCCTGGCCTCCCTGAGCATCAACTACCGGACGCCCGAGGAGATCATGACGGAGGCCGAGCCGGTCATCCGGGCCGCGCTCCCGGACGCCAACGTGCCGACGTCGGTCCGCAGCGGCGGCGTCCCCGTCGTCCACGGATCCGTCGCGGAGCTGAGCTCCGTCGTCGACACCTGGCTCGCCGCGCATGCCGACGGGATCGCCTGCGTCATCGGCGATCCGTCCTTCCGGCCGACGTCGTCCCGTGTCCGGTCGCTGACCCCGGAGCTGTCGAAGGGGCTCGAGTTCGACCTGGTCGTCCTCGTCGACCCGGAGGGGTTCGGCGAGGGCATCGAAGGGGCGGTCGACCGCTATGTCGCGATGACCCGGGCGACCCAGCGACTCGTCGTCCTCACGAGCTCCTGACGCGGTGACGGTGGCCCGGCCGGCGTCCGCCGGGTCACCGGCTGTCAGGAGATCCGACGAGGTCACGAAGAAGGGCAGTGACCGCGGTCACCGCCCTTCTTCCCGACTACAGGACGTCAGCTGCTCGCCTTTTGCGTCAGGTCGTAGAAGGTGGCCGAACCGACCGTCACCTTCTTGAAGTTGGCCTCGACCCAGGAGGTGATCTGCGAGGACGTGCCGCTGCTGCTGCCGCCCATGCCGCCGCCCGAGCCACTGCTGATGAAGTAGTGGATCCTGCCGTCGGCCACGTACTGCTTGAACTGCGCCAGCGTCGGGGACGGGTCGGTGCCGTTGAAGCCGCCGATCGCCATCACCGCGTCGCCCGTGGCGAGCTGGTAGCTCGCCGCGTTCTGGGCGCCGATCGCGGCCGCGGCCCAGGTGTACTTGCCGGAGTCGGTCCCCAGCAGCTTCTTGGCCTCGTCGGTGACCGACGCGCCGTTGAGCAGACCGCCGACACCGCCACCGCCGCCCATGCCGCCACCGTCACCGGTCTGGCCGCCGGGCATGCCGCCCTGCTGGTTCTGGCCCTGGGTGCTGCCGTTGCCGTTCTGCTGGTTCTGGCCGGGCATGCCCCCGCCGGGGAAGCCGCCCGCGCCGCCACCCTGCTGGTTCTGGCCCTGGCCCTGGTTCTGCGTGTTGCCGTTGCCGTTCTGCTGGTTCTGGCCCTGCTGACCGCCCGTGCCGCCGCCGTTGCCGCCGAAGCCGCCCCGGCCACCGCCGCCACCCGGACCGCCGCCGCCCATCATGCTCGCGCCGGCCGGACCGGCGGTCACGATGGAGCCGGTGTGGCCCTCCTGGAGCGTGCTGATGGTGTACGCCGTCGGTCCGGCCAGCGCGGCCACCAGGCCGACGGAGGCCGCCGCGAGGGCGAGCTGACGGTTGACGCGGCCCGCGAAGGTCAGGCCGAGCGCGGCGACCAGGCCGCCGATCAGGACCAGCCACCTCAGCCAGGGCAGGTAGTCGGGGGTGCGGTTGAGCAGGACGTACGACCAGGCAGCCGCCGCGACGACCGAGGCCGCGAGGGTGATCGAGGCCCAGATCTCGGACCGCTTCTCCCACAGGATCCCGGCGCCCATGCCGATCACGGCCGCCATGTAGGGAGCGAGGGCCACCGTGTAGTACTGGTGGAAGATGCCCGCCATGTAGCTGAAGACGACCACGGTGATCAGCAGCGAGCCGCCCCAGACCAGGAACAGACCCCGGGTCGTCGACGTCCGCTTCAGCTTCCGCGTGGCCACCAGACCGCCGGCCAGCAGGATCAGCGCGGCCGGCAGCAGCCAGGAGATCTGGCCGCCGATCTCGGAGTTGAACATCCGGTCCCAGCCGGTCTCACCCCACTGGCCGGTGTTGCCGCCGCCACCGCCGCCGCCGACGCTGCCGGTCTCCTCGCCGTTGAGGCGGCCGAGACCGTTGTAGCCGAAGGTCAGCTCCAGGAAGGAGTTGTTCTGCGAGCCGCCGATGTACGGGCGGGAGGAAGCGGGCCACAGCTCGACGATCGCAACCCACCAGCCGCCGGACACGATCAGCGCGCCGGTCGCGACGGCCAGCTGGCCGAACCGCTTCTTCACGCTCACCGGGGCGCACACCGCGTACACGAGGGCCAGCGGCGGCAGGATCAGGAAGGCCTGGAGGGTCTTGGCGAGGAACGCGAAGCCGATCGCGACACCGGCCCACACCAGCCACTTGGTCCGGCCGTCCTCCAGCGCGCGGGCCACCATGTAGCAGGCCACGGCCATCAGCAGGGCCAGCATCGCGTCCGGGTTGTTGAACCGGAACATCAGCGCGGCGACCGGGGTCAGCGCGAGCACGGCGCCGGCGATCAGACCGGCCGCGGGGCTGAACCGGCGGCGCACGGAGGCGTAGACGACGGCGACCGTGCCGACGCCCATCAGCACCTCGGGGGCGAGGATCGCCCACGAGTTCAGGCCGAAGATCCGCACCGCCAGCGCCATCGGCCACAGCGAGGCCGGGGGCTTGTCGACGGTGATGGCGTTGCCCGCGTCCAGCGAGCCGAAGAAGAAGGCCTTCCAGGACTGGCTGCCGGCCTGGACGGCCGCCGAGTAGAAGGAGTTGGCGTAGCCGGAGGCGCTCAGGTTGTAGAGGTAGAGGAGGAGGGTGGCGGCCAGCAGGCCGAGGAAGGCCGGGCGGGCCCAGCGGGGGTCCTCGGGGCGGCCGCGCCACAGTCTGCGGTGCAGGGGCTGCTTCGGCTCACCCGACTCGGGTGCCGGGACGACCGGTTCCTGGGGAACGTCCTGCGGCGGCGCGGTGTCCGGCGGGCCCCAGGAGGTCGTCTGGTCGAGGTGGGTGGTCATCGGGCGTCCCCCGGGTCGGTGTCGTGGGGGCGCACCGGCTGCAGCCGCATGGTGGCGTCCCTCCAGGTGCCGTCCGCGGCATCACCGGCGCGGAACTGAGTCGTTTCGTACGTCGATGTCGTGTCGTACATGGTGCTGTTCTGCTGCTGAGGGACCGGGCGCTGCGGCAGCGGCACGAAGGGGCCGCCGGCCTGCGCGGACGCGGTCGGGTACGTCGGAGAAGAGGGGGCGTGCGAGGCGACCGCGGCGGTCGCCGGGTCCGCCGGGTCCGCCGGGTCCGCCGGGTCGTCGCCGTCCCGCCGGTCGGAGAACACCCACACGCGGAAGAGCAGGAAGCGCAGCACCGTCGCCGCGAGATTGGCGGCGATGAGGACCGCCAGCTCGGTGGAGTGCGCGGGGTGGGACGTCGCCGCGTTCAGCGCGGCGAGCGAGCCGCTGGTCAGCGCGAGGCCGATGCCGAAGACGACCAGGCCCTGTGCCTGGTGCTTGACGGCCCCGCCGCGGCCCCGCACCCCGAAGGTCAGGCGCCGGTTGGCGGCGGTGTTGGCAACCGCTGACACCAGCAGGGCGAGCGCGTTGGCCACCTGCGAGCCGCTGAACTGGCGGAAGCCGCTGTAGAGAAGAAGGTAGAACAGGGTGGACAGGCCACCGACGACACAGAAGCCGACGAGCTGGCGCGCCAGGCCCTTGGGCACGTCCTGGATGTCGCGGTCGCGCGGGTCGTCGCCGAACGGGCGGGTGAGCCGGTCGAGGGACAGCGAACCGGTGGCCAGGGCCTTGCCCACGCGCCACACCCCTTTCAGGTCGTCGGTCGCCGTCTTCACGATGTGCACCGTGGAGTTCGGGTCGTCGACCCAGTCGACCGGCACCTCGTGGATACGGAGACCGGCACGCTCGGCGAGCACCAGCATCTCAGTGTCGAAGAACCAGCCGGTGTCTTCCACCAAGGGGAGGAGAACTTGTGCGACATCACGCCGGATCGCCTTGAACCCGCACTGCGCGTCGGAGAAGCGGGCCTGGAGCGACCCGCGCAGGATCAGGTTGTAGGCGCGGCTGATCAACTCCCGCTTCGGCCCGCGCACCACACGGGAGCTGCGGGCGAGCCGGGAGCCGATCGCCAGGTCGGAGTGACCGGAGATCAGCGGTGCCACCAGCGGCAGCAGCGCGTTGAGGTCGGTGGACAGGTCCACGTCCATGTACGCGAGGATCGGGGCGTCCGAGGCCGACCAGACGGTCCGCAGCGCACGGCCGCGGCCCTTCTGCTCGAGCCGGAAGTTCTTCACCTCCGGGATCCGTTGCTCCAGCCGCTGCGCCACCAGGGGAGTGGTGTCGGTCGACGCGTTGTCCGCGATCGTGATGCGGAAGGAGTACGGGAACGTACGCGTCAGGTGGTCGTGCAGTCTCTGGACGCACGGCTGGAGGTCCGTCTCCTCGTTGTAGACGGGGATCACTACGTCCAGGACAGGCGTACCGGCTGTGGCGGCCGGGAGGTGCTCCCGCGCCGGCAGGGTGCCGGGAGAAGAGTCGGTTCGCATGTCATCGACTTTCGTCAAGCGCCCTGTTGCACCCATGTGGTGGCACTGTGCTCGACCTGTGAGTCGAGTTGCCAGTTCGTTTCGGGAGCGGGCTGGGGCACGGCGGGGCCGAGCGCGGGCAGATGCACGGTGAACACGGTGCGTCCGGGCACGCTGTCGACGGTCACGGCGCCGCCGTGCGCGGTCGCGACGGCCTGCACGATGGCGAGGCCGAGACCGGTCGAACCGGAGGCCCGGGAGCGCGAGGAGTCGCCGCGCGCGAACCGCTCGAAGACATGCGGAAGCAGGTCGGCCGGGATCCCCTGACCGTTGTCCTGGACGTCCACGCACAGCCACGGCCCGCGTCGCTGCACGCGCGCGGTGACGGTCGTCCCGGTCGGGGTGTGCGTACGGGCGTTGGCGAGCAGGTTGACGAGGACCTGTTGCAACCGGGCCGCGTCCGCGGACACCAGGGCGGGCTCGTCTGGAAGTTCGAGACGCCAGACGTGCTCGCGTCCGGCGGCGCGGGCGTCGCTGATGGTGTCGATGACGAGGGGGACGAGGTCGGTCTGCTCGAACTGCAGCGGGCGGCCCGCGTCGAGCCGGGCGAGCAGGAGCAGGTCCTCGACGAGGAAGGTCATCCGGCCGGCCTCGGACTCGATCCGCCCGAGGGCGTGCCGGGTGTCGGGCCCGACCTCTTCGCGCCCGCGCCGGGTCAGCTCGGCGTATCCCCTGATGGAGGCCAGGGGTGTCCTGAGTTCATGGCTGGCGTCCGCGACGAACTGCCGGACCCGCATCTCGCTCTCCTGGCGGGCGTGCAGGGCGCCGTGGACGTGGTTGAGCATCCGGTTGAGCGCGGCGCCGACCTGTCCGACCTCGGTGTGCGGGTCCGTCTCGGCCTCGGGCACCCGCTCACTGAGGTTGACCTCACCGGTGTGCAGGGGCAGTTCGGAGACCCGCGTTGCGGTGGCGGCGACCTTGCGGAGGGGGCGGGTGGCGACACTGACCATGACGGTGCCGGCGAGACCGGCCGCGATCAGGCCGGCCACGGTGAGGCTGATCTCGACGAGGATCAGGGTGCTGATGGTGTTGTCGACCTCCGTCGTGGGGATGGCCACGTAGTAGCTGGAGGTGTCGTTGGTGGCGTACTTGACGCGGTAGTCGCCCAGACCGGGGATCTCCACGGTGTGCATCTTTCCGTCCTGGGAGACGGAGTTGAGCACCTTGGTCTGGGCCTCCGTGAGCGGCTTGTTGTCCATCGAGAAGTCGGTGGACTTCACGCCACGCTCGGCCTCGGTGATGGTGCCGTTCACGACCTTGGCCGCGATGGTGCTGTCCGACTGGGGGCCTTTGACCAACTGCGCGAGCTCGATCACCTGCGCCTTGTCCTGCTGCTGGCTGGGCGTGGTGGCGCCGTTCTTCGCCTGGTCGGGCGGCCCTCCGAAGCCGCCGCGAGGCGCCGCACGCGCCGCGACCTCACCCAGTCGCCCGTCCAGCTGGCCGTACAGGTGGTCCCGTAGCACCAGGGTGGTGACGGTCCCGATCAACGCGCAGACCACGGCGATCAGGGTCACGGACACGACGACGAGCCGCGTCCGCAGGGTGCGCGGCTTTCCCGCTCGTCTCTTCTGCGCACGTGGCCGTCGTCGCCCGCTCATGACGCCGCGGGCTTGATCAGGTAACCGGCGCCACGCCGGGTGTGGATCATCGGCTCACGTCCGGCGTCGATCTTGCGCCGCAGGTAGGAGATGTACAGCTCGACGACGTTGGCCTGGCCGCCGAAGTCGTACGACCACACCCGGTCGAGTATCTGGGCCTTGCTCAGCACGCGCCGCGGGTTGCGCATCAGGAAGCGCAGCAGCTCGAACTCGGTGGCCGTCAGGTGGATGTTGTCCCCGGCCCGCGAGACCTCGTGGCTGTCCTCGTCGAGGGTGAGGTCCCCGACGACGAGCACGGAGTCGGAGCGCCGGTCGGCGGCACCGGAACGGCGGATGAGCCCCCGCAGCCGGGCCACGACCTCTTCCAGGCTGAACGGCTTGGTGACGTAGTCGTCGCCACCGGCGGTGAGACCGGCGATACGGTCCTCGACGGCGTCCTTGGCCGTGAGGAACAGCACCGGAACGTCCGGCAGCTCGCGGCGCAGCCGCCCCAGGACCGTCAGGCCGTCCATGTCCGGCAGCATCATGTCGAGGACGACGGCGTCGGGCCGGAACTCACGGGCGGTCTGAATGGCGCCCGTGCCATCACCCGCACTCCGGATCTGCCATCCCTCATAGCGCAGGGCCATGGACAGCAGTTCGGTGATCGACAGTTCGTCGTCCACCACAAGCACTCGGACGGGGCTCCCGTCCGGCCTCAGCAGTTCGGTGCGCCCCTGGGGCGAGGTCGTGGTCATGGTGGACACCTTGTCCGGGCCCCCTGAGAGCACTCTTTCACTTGTCTGTGATTTCCCTGAGAAACGCACAGGCACCTCTCAGGCAACACCTGGGAACCGATTACCCCGCCCCGACACCACCCCGCCATCACAGGGCGGTATGCCCCCTGACAGCACCTTTCGCACCCCTCGGCCGCGGCCTCGACCTCAGGCCTCCCGAGCCTCCCGCACGAACCCGTGGCTGTGTTCCACCTTGGCGATGTGCAGCGAATACCGCTCGTACCAGTGCGCGCGCCCGTACTCCTTGGCCGCCCGGTGCTCGGCGTGCGCCCGCCACCGCTCGATGCCGTCGAGATCACGGAAGTAGGCGACGGTGATCCCGAGCCCGCCGGGGGTACGGGCCGCGTCCTCCCCCAGGAACCCCGGGATCTCCTTCACCAGCTCGCCCAGACGCCCGGCGGTCTCGCCGTATCCGGCGTCCCGCTCGGTGCGCAGGGACGTGAAGACGACGGCGTAGTAAGGGGGTTGAAGTGCGGCAACAGGTGCGACGCGCTGTTCGCTCATGTCACCCACGATCCGCCGGGCGCCCCGCCCGGGTCCAGCCTCCTTGCCGAAAGGGATCCCGGAGGGATCCAACTCTTTGCCTTCAGAACAGCCCGTCCTGCAGGTGCCCCTCTCCACCTTCGAATCGCCTTACGGGAAAGGCGACTTCACCGCTCCCCACCGGAACCAGCTCCCACCCCCGCATCAACCGTGTGTCGAGGACGACCACCCCTTCCCGGGTGGCCAGGTGCAGATCGGGCCCGGCGGCCGCCACCAGCTCTCCGCCCACCGAGCCCCCGGGGACGAGCTCGCTCACCTCGCCGACTGCGGCCGGCGCCCCGGCGAGCCCGAACGCCCGCACATGGTCCACGGGTCGGCACGGCTCACGTTCCAACGACTCGGGCCAGCCGCCCAGTTCCACGGCCTGCCCGTACACCTCACGTATCTCACGTGCCCGTTCCTCCTCCCCGTCCGGCAGCGCGGCCCGCACCGCCCGCTTCTCGGCGTACGGAATCCGGTCCGGCACCCGCAGCGCCGCCCGCAGCAGCTCCTCGGTGCGCCGGGCGGCCATCAACGGCCCGGCGCCGAGCCAGGTGAAGCAGACGGCCCCCTGCTCCAGCAGCCGCACCGACCCCCGCTCGGCGGCCGTGATCCCGACCTTGACCAGCCCGGGCCCGAACCAGGCCAGGTACACCCGATACGGCCTCGGATCGTCGGCGACCCGGTCGGCGGCGACGGAGTGCGCCCGGTCCAGCCGCGCACACTCCTCGCACCGCCCGCCCGTACTCCGCCCCGACATGACCACTCCCCGGGGACACGCGTGCCCCCGAGCCCCGGCACACCGCCGCACACCCCCCTCCACGACGCCGAAGGCCACCCGCTTCCCCCAGGACAGCGGACTACGACGCCCCCCGTCCCACATCAGCACGGGACCCTCCGCCGACCACCGCAGCCCCGTGCACTTCCATGCCTGTGCCATCACCCGCAACGGTAGGCCCAGGCACTGACAACGCGGCCCCGGCCTCTCGCGCACGCCCGGCGAGCCGGCACCCGACACATCCCGGATGCCCGCCCCGGGCCCCCGGGTCCCGCACCCGCATCCCCCACTCGGCCCGGGGCCGCACCCCCGGCGGCTTGCCCCACCCGGCGAGATGCAGCCTCCAGGTGACCAGCGCGCTCACCGCGACGACGACGCCCCCGCCGACCACCGCGGGCATGGAAGCGACGCACACGCCCACGCCCACCAGAGAGCCCCCGAGGGCGGCGATGGCGACCCCGGTCCAGCCGGCGATCGTGTGCCCTTCGTCGTACAGATGCCCAGCCACAGAATCTCTCACCACCTAAGAAGTTAATGACAGAAACCTCTTACAAGGTAAGACAAGTCGAAAGCAGATAACAAGGACCCAGCAAGAACGCCCCGGAGAGGAACCCCGCCACCGCGATGACAGTGACACCCGAGCCGCCGCCCCACCGCCCCGCCGCGACCGCCGCGCAAGCGCTCGCGGCGATGGACGACCTCATCGCGACGAGCATGGTCGGCCAGCAGGAGATGGCCCAGCGCCTGGGCCTGAACGTCTCCGACCTGACCTGCTTCGCCTACGTCATCCAGGCCGGCGAGAACCTCCTCACCGCCGGGGACCTCGCGACCCGCGTCCACGTCACGACCGGCGCGGTGACCGGCATCCTCAACCGCCTGGAACGCGCCGGCTACGTCACCCGCCGCGCCGACCCCCAGGACCGCCGCCGAGTCCGCGTCGCCGCGGTCCCCTCCGCGGTCGCCCGCGTCCACGCCCTCTACGAGCCGTACTACGCCCGCCTCAACACCCTCTTCGCCGACTACTCCCCGACCGAGATCGCCGTCCTGACGGACTGGTTCACCCGCGCCCTGACCCTCGCCAACACCTACCGGGAGGAACTTCGTGTACGGGATGAATCGGCCGAATAATGCCAAGTGGACGGCAACCCCCTCGACTTCCGGGCCGGCCGGGGGGTCGGCCTGGGGGCCGGCCTGAGATCCTGGAGACCGATCGGGAGGGACCGCGCACATGGAGTGGAAGACCCACGGCGAGCGACGGATCTACACCGACAAGTGGGTGAACCTGTGTCTGATCGACGTTCAGCAGCCCGACGGCACAGGTGGGACTACCACGTCGTCCGCCTCCGGAACCTGGCCGTGGCCGCCGTGGTCAATGACCGCCTGCCGGCGGCGAATCCACTGTGCCGCTCCCTGAGATTTTAGAAGACAACCCGCTCGACCCATAACGTGCTGCGCGAGGCGCGGATTACACAAATTAAAAAACGTTCTCATCAAGTTTCCCCTCCCCTACGGTCACTCATTTGCTGCGCAACTGGAGGAGTGGGCGCGGCGTTAGAGGGGCATGACGAAACCAATGCCCCTTGGCTTGCCTCGCCGCGGAGCCCGGACGCAGAATCCGTCCGCTGCCAGTGATATGACAGTGGGGAGATACACTTACACGCCTGATGCGGCGTACCCGACACTCGAGGTCCGTGGCACTCCGCACGGGGACGATGCACGGGTCGAAACCCGAGTCACCGAGTCGCTGCTCATGGAGTTTCTCACGCTGTTGGATGCGGCCCAGGAGGAACTCAATCAGCGGTGGAGCGGCCAGAGAAAATCTGACTGCCACACGGACCGCATGTGACATGGGTGGATCATCATGAATCACGACTACGCGGATCTCTCGTTTACGCAGCGTGAATGGTACCCCGACGCATACCATTTCGGGTCGGGCACCGGCCGGCCCGGCAGTCCGAGCGATGGCCTGCACGCGGGCGCCCCCTTGGAACCCCCTGATACGGGGTGGGACCCGGCCGAGGAGCTTGCCTATCTCCTGCAGGATGCCATGCCGGCGGAGCGGGCGACCGTCGTGCCGCCGCCGCGCAGCGAGCCGCCATCCGGCGTCGACTTCACCGACCCGTTGGAGAATCTGGCACAGATCACGGCACAGTTGCCGCCCATTCGACGTTCTTCTGCGGGGCACCGGAAGATTCAAGTCGACAAACTTCGATTCAAGTGGTTGCAGACTGGCAGCTTTGTGATCGTCGCAATCGTTGCCGTCATCGTGGCGATGGTCAGCGTCTTCGGTGCCATGGCGGCCTACGCGCCTCTGCAGCACATCACGTCCGGCGCAAAGGGCGGGAAAATCGCCTGGTGGCCTCTTCTCGTATACGGCCCCTGGATTGTGGCCTCTCTCTCCATCCTGCGCACCGCCTTGCATCGGCGCCGAGCCCTACACTCATGGTTCGTCGTTCTAATTTTTTCCTCTGTCGCGATAATGCTGTGCGTAGCTCAGGCCGAGAGGACCTTCGCCGGTATCGCCGGAGCGGCCCTGCCGGCCATCGCATCCCTGGCATGCTTCCAGCAACTTGTCCGACAAATCACATTGACCTTGCCGCCGCGAAAGAGCGCGTCCCGCCATCGGCATTAGCCAAGCCGCGGAGCCTCTGTACCTCGCCCCGCACCTGGGTGCGAAGCGGCTGGACAAACGGACCGTCCACGTACGGAACGCCCATCGAGCCGGACCGACGCATGCGCCTCCGAGGCTGATGCCACCGCGGGCCACCGGATGCTCATGGTGAGGTGCGTCTGAACGGAGCCACCGTCAGTGGGCAGATCAATCTTGAGGACGCTGTCGTGCGGGCATCCGGCGGGACCTCCCTGCGTGGCGATTGCGTAGCCGTCGGCGGCGACGTCAGGGCGGGTCGCAACAATGTCGTCGTCGATGACCGAGTGATTCAACGCCAAGACGGTCCCCTGTCCATCGCCCTCCGTGCCCAGCTGCGTCCGCTCCAGGAAGAGGACCCGGGAAACCCGGGCGGACCCCAGAGCCACCATGCCTCTGACACGGCAGTCGGCCAGACCCAGCCCGCCGTCAATCTGGGCTCCGATGGCCATCAGGTGTCAGGCCCGGCAGGAAGGATCGAGCGAGGCTCACCTGTACGAGGTGAGCCTCGTACAGGTCGGGGGCGGAGTCGAAGCAACAACCCGTAAGCAGCAGGGGGCAGTCGACGGTCCCGTGCCAGGCCCCCGATCTACGCCGTGCCGGCCAACGGCATCACCGACTCACAGCACCACGTCTTCCGCGCGGACGGCGCAACCTACATCCGCCCACCCACCGAGAAGAACGATCCGACCGCATCGAGTGGATCCCCCTCAGCGACATCCGGGGAATGATCGACCGCCGCGAGATCGTCAGCAGCGGATCCCTGGTCGGCCTCCTGTACCTCCTCATGGACGAAGCGACCCACTGACATCAGCCGTTGCCGTCCTGCGTTGCTGTACCGCAGCGAGGCACCCTCATGCCTCCTGGTGCCGGCCCGTTGTCAGTGCCCCTTGCCGGCTTGCCCGGTGAGTGGGACCGGTCAGAGAACGTTCAAGGTCCGCGGTCAGGGAGTGGGCACAAAGGTCCCCGGGAGCCACCTCGGGACCATGCCCCAGGCCGTGGCTCCCCACCCACCTCATCACTGGCCCTGCTGCGGGGTGATCCCGTAGACGCGGCTCGACTCGGTGACCTCTCAGTGACACATGCCCACCACCCTGCGCTCTTCGAGCTGGAGGCCGAAAACGGCAGCTCCAACTCCGAGGAGGATTTACTCACTTGCGCATCCACAAACGTACCGCCGTCGCCGTGGCAGCGGCACTGATCGGCTCGCTGACCCTGATCGGGGCGGGGACAGCAACGGCCACGGCCGAGGAGACGAGTGTGGCGCTGCCCAGCGCCTCGTTCCGGGACATCGTCGTCGACGGAGTGCACGACCGGGTGTTCGTCAGCGACCCGACCGGCGGCAGCATCGTCGTCACCGACTACGCGGGCGCGTTTGTCCAGCAGATCACCGCCGAGGAGGGGGCCGCGGGCCTCGTGCTCTCGGCGGATTCCAGCAAGCTGTACGTGGCCCTGTCGACGGCCGACGCAATCGCCGAGATCGACACCGCCACCCTCACCGAGACCCATCGCTACCCGACCGGCGCGGACACCTCGCCCCAGAGCCTGGCGATGGCGGGCGGCAAGCTGTGGTTCGGCTACACGGTCGGCAGCAGCGGCGGCATCGGCTCGCTCGACATAGCCTCTCCGGCCCCGGAGGCGACGCTCGTCCCGAGCGGCCGGTACTGGTACTACGCCCCGGCCCTGGCGTCGTCCCCCGCCGATCCGAACGTCCTGGTGGCGGGCGAGGAGGGCGTCAGCCCGGCAACCCTGGCGGTCTACGACACGGCGACCGGCGGCCTGCAGAAGCGCGCCGAGCGCCTCTTCACCTCGTCGCCGTCGATCTCGTACCTCAACGACTTCGCGGTGACGGCGGACGGCCAGAACATCGTCGTAGCGGCGAACAACCCCAGCGACCACCAGATCGTCCGCCTGTCGGACCTGTCGTCGAACGGCTACTACTCGAGCTGGCAGTTTCCGAACGCGGTGGCCGTGGCGACCGACGGAACGGTGGCAACAGGCGCATCCGGCGACTTCGTAAAAACCTACCGCCCGGGCTCCACCTGGCCGTCGCTCCACGAGTACGCCGTGAACGACCTTCAGCGCGACGGCCTCGCCTGGGCCCCGGACGAGAACCGCCTCTTCGCGATCACGGGCGTGTCCTACGGCAGCGCCCCCACGCTCCACGTCCTCCCGGACGCCGGCAAGCTGGACACCACCCTCAGCTTCCAGGTCCCCGCAACCTCCCGCAAGGGCAAGGACCTGACCATCACTGGCTGGCTGTCGGCAGCGGAGCCCTTCCCGGCAGGCACGACGGTGGAAGTGACCCGCGCGGACGCGGCACACCCGACCGGCACTCCGGTCGGCACCTTCACCATCTCCACGGCGACGGGCGAGTTCACGTTCACGGAACAACCGCGCGAGACGGGTGACATCACCTACACCGCCACGTACAAGGGCGACGGCCAGCACATGCCCGCAACGACCCAGACGACGGTGACGATCACCAAGTAGCCACTTTCGGCACCCCGCCAATGGCCCCGAACCATCCAGGTACGGGGCCATTGACCTGAGTAGCTGTACTTCGCTGCTGTAAGACCCCAAAACACCAAAGGCCCCGGATCTCTCCGGGGCCTTTGACCTGTGTGCACTCGGCAGGATTCGAACCTGCAACCTTCTGATCCGTAGTCAGATGCTCTATCCGTTAAGCTACGAGTGCTTGTTATTCGGTTTTCCTGTCTTCGCTTCCGGCCCTTCCGGCCCGCTCGCGGCGACAGGAAGAACATTACATGACTGCCGCCGTCATGTGAAATCCGTTTGCCGTACCCCTTGTGACCTGGGGAAACGTCTCCATAGGGCCTCGCGGGCGCGCGCGCTGGGGACAGGGGCACACGACGAAGCCCCGGTCGCCGGACCGGGGCTTCGATGATCGAGCGGAGGCGGAGGGATTTGAACCCTCGATGGGCTTTAAGACCCAAACCGCATTAGCAGTGCGGCGCCATAGACCGGACTAGGCGACGCCTCCAGCACAACCCCTCGCGTGTGTGCGAGTGGTGCGTGCAGATGATGACACAGTCGAGCGGTGCGTCACCAATCGGCATCCACGGTACTAGGCAGGCGGGCCACAGGGCAAAGCCGTTGTCGGGGCGCAACGTCGTCGAAGGCATGGCGTTAGTCCGGTCATGTTCCAGGTCATCCCGCTTCGACGGCTCGCCGTCACCGCCTCCGCCGCCTCCGTCGCCTGCGCCGCCGTGGCCGCCTCGGTGGTCGCCAGTCCCGGCACCGCGTCCGCGTATGCCGGGGCAGCCGACGTCCTCGGCGCCGTCACCGCCGTCACCCCCCTCGCGCCGCCGCCCGTCCGGGAGGAGGACCGGGTTTCCGACGATCATCTGACGGTCACCGTCCGGCACGCAGGTGGGTGGGCCGACGGAACGTTCGAGGTGTACTGCCACCCGGACGGCGGCGATCACCCGGACGTGGGACGCGCCTGTCGCGCCGTGGACCGCAACACCCGGTGGGGCCGGGAGGCCTTCGCGCCCGCGCCTGACGGCGGCGTCTGCACCATGCGGTACGGCGGACCGGCCACCGCCCACGTCACCGGCCGCTGGGCCGGACGCCCGGTCGACGCGACGTACGACCGCAGCAACGGCTGTCAGATCGAGCGGTGGGACCGGCTCGTGCCGCTGTTGCCCGACCTGCGCCCGGCCGCCGCCCGCTGAGAGACAGAGACGTACCGAGGGCGGTCGGCCCGGTTCCGGTCGTCCGGGGTCTCGACTGCCCCTCGGCCGGTTCCGCACGGGCGGCTCATGGCGGAAGCACCCGTTCCGTAAAACTCGTGCGAAGGTCCCGCGAAGCCTGAGCTGCCGGTCGTGCGCTACGACACGCGACGACAGGCGCGGACAGGCGCGGACATACGTTCTGTGTCACTTCGTCGTGCGAGCTGCCTCTCATCCGGCGTCGCCGGCCGGACCCCAGCCCTTAGACTCCCTCGCGTGACACGCTGCGGGCCGGTTGGCAAGATGGCCCGAGCGGTCGGCAAGTTGCGGTAACAGGAAGGAAGCGACTCGTGAGCAGCAGGCCATCCCGAGGCGCTGCTCGCCTCGCAGCCATACTCGACGCGCTTCCCGACGCGTTGGTACTGGTCAACGCCAACGGGACCGTCGTCAACGCGAACACCATCGCGCTCGAGACCTTCGAGACGCCGGGTACGGCTCTGGTGGGGCGTGGGCTGCTCGATCTGCTGCCGCAGTTCGACTCCAAGCTCATCCCGGGCTCCATGCGGCGGCCCGATCACATGGACCCGCGCGGCCGGACCAAGCCGACCCGGATGGTCGCCCGGCGGACGGACGGCACCGAGTTCCCCGTCGAGGTCACCAGCGCGAACCTCGAGAACGGGCAGCAGGCCTACGACGGCTACGGCTACCCCTCCGCCTCCGACGAGCTGCTGATGCTCGTCGTACGCGACCTGTCCGGCACCGTGGACACCGAGGCCGAGCTGGCGCGTTCGCAGCGTCAGACCGAGATGATCCTGCGGGCCGCGTCCGAGGGGGTCGTGGGCACCGACACCGACGGGCGGATCGTGCTCGTCAACCCGGCCGCCGCCCAGATACTGGGTTATCGGGCGAGTGATCTCGGCGCCAAGGAGCTGCACGACCTCGTGCTGCACTCGCGCGCCGACGGCTCGCCGTTCCCGTACGACGAGTCGCCGCTCGCCGACACCCTGCGCTCCGGGCGCAAGCACCGGGTGCGCGGGCAGGTGCTGTGGTCCAAGAGCGGGGACAAGGTGTCGGTCGACCTGACCACCGCTCCCGTGCGCGACGGCGACCAACTCGTCGGCGCCGTCATGACCTTCACCGACCGACGGCCCTACGACGCCCTCGCCGAGGAGAAGGACGCCGTCGAGAAGCGGCACGAGGAAGAGCTGGAGAAGCTCTCCGAGGAGCACGCCTCCGACCTCACCGCACTGCGCCAGCAGCACGTCACCGAGCTCGAGGAGCTGCGCGAGCAGCACGAGGAGGAGCTCGCGGCGGGCGAGGAGCGCTATGCCGCGCTCGCGGAGCGGGAGAAGGACCGGTACGAGGCCATCGCCGGGCGGCACGAGCAGCTGCTCACCCTGCTCGGTGACTCCCTGCGCGGTCCCCTGGACGAGCTGCGCCGCGAGCTGGCCACGCTCGCCGCGGACGACGCCGGTCAGCTGTGGCCCGAGGCCAACCAGGTGCTCCATCACCTGTCGGCGGGCTACTCGCGGATCACGACGCTCATCGACAACGTCCTCGGGTATCAGCGTCTCGACACCGGGGCGGAGTCCGTCGTCCGGACGAAGGTGATGCTCGACGCCGTCGTCGCCGCCGGTGTCGACGGCGCGGTGGAACTCATCGGGCCGGGGCGGGTGCAGTTCGCCGTGCACGCGCCGCCCATCGAGGCCGAGGTCGACGCGCGGCTCCTGGCGACCGCGCTCGCGCATCTCGTGGCCGACGTCGCGGGCGTCGACGCCACCGGCAACGCGCCCGTCTCGGCGGGCGGATACATGGACAACACGGTCGTGGTGGCGGCCGCCCAGCGCGGCGAGGTCGTACGCATCGAGGTGCGCGGGCCGTACGCCGGCGGCGACCGGGTGCACGAGCCGATCGTGCGCGGGATCGTGCGGGCGCACGGGGGCGTGCTCCAGACGCACGAGGTGCCGGGCATGAGCGGCAGCGCGTACGTGCTGGAGGTGCCGCTCGGCGGTGGGGCGGGGGCCGTCGCGGCTCCGGCGGCCATGGCGCTGCCCGTCCTCGCGGGCGCTGCGGGCGCGGGCGCGGCCTCGGCGGAGACTCCCGGCGAACAGGGCGTCGGCGGGCGCCGACGGGCCCGGCGGTCCTCCGTGGACGCCTTCCTGGAGAGTGACGGCCCGGGTGCCGAGGGCGGTGCCGAAGTGGAGGCTGCGGTTCCGACCGGCCGTCGGCGCAGGCGTGCCGCCTCCGCCGCCACGGCCGCGGAGGAAACACCGGGTGAGCTGCCGGCGAGCGAAAACCCGGACGGCCAGGACGGCTCCGGCGGCACCGGACGGCGGCGCGGACCGTCGGCCGAGGTCGCCGTCGTGCAGGCCGATGCGGGGGCCGTCGTGCAGGCCGACGGGGGTGTGAGCGAGGGCGCGGTCGTCACCGCCGCCGAGCACGCGGCGGGGACCGCGGCCTCGGGGACGGGGCTCGGCGGCACCGTTCCGCCGCAGGGCGTACCGGTGCCGGGCGGACGACGGGCCCGGCACGCGCCGGAGGGCCCGCAGCCCCAGAACGCGCTGCCGCCCGCGCTGCCGGCGCTCGCGAGCGCACCGCCTGCCCCGCAGGTCCCGCAGGTCCCGCAGACGGGCACGGCGGGCACGGCGGGCACGGGTACGGCGGGTACGGAGGCGGAGAGCGGGCAGCCGACGGGGCGCCGACGGCGCGCCCTGGCCGCGGCGAACGAGCGCGCCGCCGCGCAGGAGGCGGGGCCGCGTGCGGTGTTCGCCCTGCCGCCCGCCGAGGCGGACCGAGCGCCGGACGGTTCCGGCGCCACGAGCGCGGCCGGGCAGCCACGGACCGCGGGACCGATCCCGGCCCAGGGTCCAGGTCCGGGCCCGGGTCAAGGTCAAGGCCCCCTTCCGGTTCAGGGTCCTGTTCCGACGTCCGGCCCCCTTCCGGCTTCGGGTCCGCTTCCGGCTTCGGGTCCGCTTCCGGCGCAGGGTCCCGTTCCGGCTGCGGGAGTGGTTCAGGTGCCCGCTCAGGCTCCGATTCCCGCGCAGGCCCAGGCGCCGGTCCAGGGTTCCTCCGCGGACTCGGCGGTCGACCATGGGCGGCACGACGCCGTCCCGCACGACCAGGCCGACGACCACACCCCGCCCCAGCCGCACCCCACGAACGCGCCCACGGGTCGCCGCCGACGGGCCGTTGCCCAGCCCGCGGAGGCCGTCGGCGCGCCCGGGCAGGTCGTTCCCGCGATGGCCCAGGCCGCCGTCCCGGCACAGGTTCAGCCCCAACCCCAACCCCAACCTCAGCCTCAGGCACAGGCGCAGGCACACGCACAGGCAGGGGAGGGCGTCGAACCGCCTGTCCCCGCGCAGGCAGCCGCGAACGTCACCCCGGCCGCCGCCGCACCCACCGCTCCCGGTCAGGGGCAGCCGCTCCCGGCCGAAGCTGCCCCCGCCCCCGCCCCCTCGCCCGTGCAGGCCGCGCCGGCCGCGCCGACCCCCGGTGGAGGGACCCCGCTTCCGCCCGAGGCCGCCGTCGGGCAGCCGCGGGTGGCACAGCCGCTGCCCGCCGAGGCCGCGGCGGGCCTGCCCACGGACCCCAACTCGACGCAGGGGCGGGCATTCAGCGTGCGGACGCTGGGTCAGGGCGTGCCCTTCACCCGGCAGGCCGCGCAGGTGCAGCAGCTTCAGCCGCAACCCCTTCAAGCACAGCAGGCGTATCAGGCACAGCAGGCACAGCAACCGGGGCTGCCGTCGGCGCAGTCCTCGGCCACTCCTGCCCCGCACGCCCCCGGTGGGTCCGGGCGGCGCCGCAAGCTGGGGACTCCGCCCGACCCTGCCACCCGCCCGGAGCAGACGGCCCGCCCGCACCCGTCGGCCGAGCAACCCGTCGTACCGCAAGCCCCACAGGTCCCGCAGGCGGCACAGGCACCGAGGTCCGCCCAGGCACCGGCGGCCCCGCAGATCCCCCTGCCGCCACAGGCCGTCGCGGCCCAGGCGCCGCAGCCCACCGCCGCGCCCACGCCCGGCTCCACGCCGCTCCCGCACCCCTCCCTCGCCGGTCAGTCGCGGCTCGTGCCTGGTGGCCCGGGGACCGAGGGTGCCGGGCGGTCGTACGCCATAGGGGCGCCGGACGAGAACGCCGCCGAGGGGCCCGAGCCGTTGGACGGGCCCGGCGGGGCCGTCGAGGTGGCGGATCCGCCGCGGCCGCAGCCGCTGGACGACGAGCTGCCTCCGGAGCCGCTGGACAACCCGCGTCGGCTGCTCGTGTGGCCGGCGCCGGACGTCAGTACGCAGCAGGCGCTCAGCGACCGTGGCTACCGGCCGGTGATCGTGCACTCGCGCGAGGAGGTCGACGCGCAGATCGCCGCCTTCCCGGCCGCGCTGTTCGTGGACCCGCTGACCGGGCCGATCACCCGGACCGCGCTCCAGTCGCTGCGTACGGCCGCCGTCGCCGCGGAGGTACCGGTGCTGGTCACGGCCGGGCTCGGGCAGGCGACGCGCGAGGCGGCGTACGGCGCCGACCCCGCCGTCCTGTTGAAGGCGCTCTCGCCGCGCGACAGTGAGCAGCATCCGCCGCGGGTGCTGCTCGTCGAGGAGCACGCCGAGATCGCGCTGGCGCTGACCTCGGCGCTGGAGCGGCGCGGGATGCAGGTCGCGCGGGCGGCGAGCGACGCGGACGCCGTCACGCTCGCCGGGCAGCTGCGGCCGAACCTGGTCGTGATGGACCTGATGCAGGTGGACCGCCGACAGTCCGGGATCCTGGACTGGCTGCGGGCGAACGGCCAGCTCAACCGCACCCCGCTGGTCGTCTACACGGCCGCCGTCGGCCAGGCGGACCTGCCGCGGCTGGCGTCGGGGGAGACGGTTCTCTTCCTCGCCGAGCGGTCCACCAGCCCCGAGGTGCAGGGCAGGATCGTGGACCTGCTGGCGCGCATCGGCACCAACTAGCTCACCGGTCGGCCGACCGGATCGCCGACAGCTACGGCTTCGCGACGAGCCTGCGCGCCGCCTCCTTGACGGAGGCGCGCAGGCGGTCGCGGTCGGTGTCCTCGGCGCCCGCCAGGATGCGGCTCATCTGGGGGACGACGGTGGCCCAGTTGGCCATCGCGATCAGCAGGAAGAGCAGGTCGGCGGCCGGCAGGGCGTCGGTGATCACGCCCCGGTCCTGGCCGTCGCGCACGGCGGCGACCTTGAGCGCGTAGTGCTGCTGGCGTTCCGCCTCGTCGGGCAGTTCGGCGGTGCCGTACTCGATGCCCTCCCAGTAGAGGAGGCGCAGCAGCTCGGGGTGGGCGGCGTGGTAGTCCATCAGCCGGTCGAGCCAGCCCTCGATGTCGTCCGGGTCGACGGGGACGGCGGAGGCGAGGTGGACCATGCAGCGGCCGAGGACCTGGGAGAAGAGCTCCGCCTTGTTGCCGAAGTAGGCGTAGATGAGCTGCTTGTTCGCCTTGGCCTCGGCGGCGATGCGGTCGACGCGGGCGCCCGCGATGCCGTAGCGGGCGAACTCCGCGACGGCGGCGTCGAAGATCCGGGCTCGGGTCGCCTCGGGATCTCTGGTGGTTGCCATGGGGACATCGTAGCGAGACGGGCAACCAACTAGTTGGTTGACAGGGAATTCGCGTCCACCGCAGACTGTTGCACCTGCCGTTCCAACCAACCGGTTGGTTGTTAGAGTCGCCTCGAAGGAGCGCCTCCCCCATGCCGTCCGCAGTCACCGCCACCCAGCGCGCCGACCGGCGCGCAACCCAGCAGCAGAGCCCGGCCGCTGCCGAGGCCGCCGCCCGGGGCAGAAACCTCCTCCTCGCCCTCATCGCCCTCTGCACCGCCGTCACGGCCGCCAACATCTACCTCGCGGCCCCGCTGCTCCCCCTCATCGCCCACGACTTCGGCTCGGCGCCCTCGGCCGTGGCCTGGATCGCTTCGGTCGCCCAGTTCGGCTACGCGGCCGGCCTGCTCTTCTTCGCCCCGCTCGGCGACCGTGTGAACCGGCGCCGCCTGGTCGCCGTCCTCTCCCTGGTCACCGCGGCGGCCCTGGTCGCCGGGGCCACGGCCGCCGGGACCGCCGCCCTCGCGGCGGCCGTGCTCGTCGCCTCGGCCGCGACCGTCGTCCCGCAGCTCCTGGTCCCGCTGGTCGCCGAACGCGCGCCCGCCGACCGGCGTGCCCGGCACGTGGCCGCCGTCATCGCCGGGCTGTTCACGGGCATCGTCGCCGCGCGCGTCCTCGGCGGACTCGCCGGACAGGCCTTCGGCTGGCGAGCGGTGTTCGTGGGCGCGGCCGTCCTCACCACGGCCCTCGGCCTGATCACCGCGGCCGCGCTCCCCACCGAGCGCCGGCGCCCCCGCGAGGGCCACCTCTTCGCCGGCCTCACCGCGATGCCGGGCCTGGTGCGGCGCTCGCCGGACCTGTGGCGGGCCTGCGTGCGGCAGGCCGGGATGTACGGCGCCTGGAGCGCCCTGTGGACCTCACTGGCCCTGCTGCTGACGGGCGACGAGTCGTACGGCCTGTCGACCGCCACCGCCGGTCTCTTCGGTCTCTTCGGACTGGCCGCCGGCGTCGTCGCGCCCCTGGCGGGCGGCCTGGTCGACCGCTTCGGCGCGGCGAAGGTGGTCCGCAACGCCTACCTGCTCGCGGCCGTCTCGGTGCCGCTGTTCTGGCTGGGCGGGCAGGTGCTCACGGCGCTCTTCGCGGCCGCGATCGTGATCCACGCGGCGCTCGTCGCCTCCCACGTCGCCAACCAGACCCTCGCCCTGACGACCACCTCGGCCCCGGCCACCGCCAACAGCGCCTACGTCGTCGCGGGCTTCGCCGGCGGCGCCACCGCGTCGGCCCTGGCCGGCCTCGCCTTCACCCACTTCGGCTGGGGCGGCGTCGTCGCGGTGGCGGGCACGTGGCTGGTCCTGGGATGGACTACCACGGCCGTACGACGGACCCCCGCGTCCGTACGGCGGTGATGACGACCGCCGCGCCGGTGACGTCGGCGTACGCCGGGCAGGGGCCGCGAGGTGCCCTGCCCGGCGTACACGCGCGAACGGCCGGAGACCGGAGACCGGCCGGGGCTCAGAGCTGAGTGACGTCCAGCTCGCCTTCCGCGTACCGCTTGCGCAGCACCTTCTTGTCGAACTTGCCCACGCTCGTCTTCGGGACCGTCTCGATGATCGACCAGCGCTCCGGGAGCTGCCACTTGGCGATCTTCCCCTCCTCGGCCAGGAAGGCGCGCAGGGACTCGAAGTCGGCGGTGGAGCCCTCCTTGAGGACGACCGTGGCCAGCGGGCGCTCGCCCCACTTGTCGTCCGGGACGGCGACGACGGCGGCCTCGGCGACGTCGGGGTGGGACATCAGCGCGTTCTCCAGGTCCACCGACGAGATCCACTCGCCGCCGGACTTGATGACGTCCTTGGCCCGGTCGGTGAGGGTGAGGAAACCGTCGGGCGAGATGGTGCCGACGTCGCCCGTCTTCAGCCAGCCGTCCTCGCTGAACTTGTCGGCGGGGCGCAGGGGTTCGGCGTCGGGGCCGTTGTAGTAGGCGCCCGCGATCCACGCGCCGCGCACCTCCAGCTCACCCGCGGACTCGCCGTCCCAGGGGAGGCGTTCGCCGCCGGGGCCGGTGAGACGGCCCTCTACGCCGGCCGGGAAGCGGCCCTGCGTGACGCGGTAGCCGAACTCCTCGTCGGTGCCGATCGCGTGGGCCGGCGGGCGGGCGATCGTGCCGAGCGGGGAGGTCTCCGTCATGCCCCAGGCGTGGCAGACCCGCATGCCCAGCTCGTCGAAGGCGGCCATCAGGGAGGGCGGACAGGCCGCGCCTCCGATGGTGACCTGGGTGAGGGTGGAGACGTTCCGCGGCTTCGCGGTGAGCTCGGCCAGCAGGCCCTGCCAGATGGTGGGGACGGCAGCGGCGTGGGTCGGCCTCTCGCTCTCGATCATCTCGGCGAGGGGCGCGGGCTGCAGGAAGCGGTCCGGCATCAGCATGTTCACGCCGGTCATGAAGGTGGCGTGCGGCAGTCCCCAGGCGTTGACGTGGAACTGCGGGACGACGACGAGCGAGGTGTCCTGGTCGGTCAGGCCCATCGACTCGGCCATGTTGACCTGCATGGAGTGCAGGTAGATCGACCGGTGGCTGTAGACGACACCCTTGGGGTCACCCGTGGTACCGGAGGTGTAGCACATGGCGGCGGCCTGGCGTTCGTCCAGCTCCGGCCAGTCGAACGTGGTGGGCTTGTCCGCGATCAGCTCCTCGTACTCGTGCACGCGCGCGTGGGCGCCCTCGAGGAGCGAGCGGTCACCGGGACCGGACACGACGACGTGCTCGACCGTGGGCAGCTTCGCCAGCAGCGGCGCGAGCAGCGGCAGCAGGGAACCGTTGACCATGACGACCTTGTCGGCGGCGTGGTTGACGATCCACACCAGCTGCTCGGCCGGAAGGCGCAGGTTGAGGGTGTGCAGCACCGCGCCCATGGAGGGGATCGCGAAGTACGCCTCGACGTGCTCGGCGTTGTTCCACATCAGGGTGGCCACCCGGTCGTCGCCGCGGACGCCGAGGTCGTCGCGCAGGGCGTTCGCCAGCTGCACCGCGCGCGTGCCCGCCTCGGCGAAGCTGCGCCGCTGCGGTTCGCCCTCACCGGTCCACGTGGTGATCCGAGACCGTCCGTGCACGCGCATACCCTGCTCGAGGATGCGGGTGACGGTCAGCGGTACGTCCTGCATGGTGCTCAGCACGGCGTCCTCCCAGGGCGGCGACATTGCCTACGCGGCGGTAACGGTTGTGCTGATTCTGCGCACATACCGCGCGGTATGTCACTAGGAAGCGGTGAACGATCGGGTCACGTCAAGCCGGGGTCAAAACCCCACGTCGTCCCACACGTCACCCCGTTATCGAACAAGCACCAGCTCAGGGTCCTCGCGCAGTTTGCCGAGCGCCCGCGAAACCGCCGACTTCACCGTGCCCACGGAGACGCCGAGCACCTCCGCCGTCCGGACCTCGCTGAGGTCCTCGTAATACCTGAGGACGACCATCGCCCGCTGCCGCGCGGGCAGCTTCGCGATCGCCCGCCACATGGCGTCGTGCAGCGCCTGCTGCTCGGCCGGGTCGTCCCCGCCGGGGACCGGTTCCGGCTCCGGCAGCTCGTCGCACACGTACTCGTCGACCTTGCGCTTGCGCCACTGCGACGTACGGGTGTTCAGCAGGGCCCGGCGGACATAGCCGTCGAGCGCCCGGTGGTCCTCGATCCGCTCCCACGCGACGTACGTCTTGGTGAGCGCGGTCTGCAGCAGGTCCTCCGCGTCGCTCGGGTTCGCGGTCAGCGACCGGGCGGTGCGCAGCAGCACCGGCTGACGGGCCATGACGTACGACGCGAAGGACGGGTACGGGGCAGGCCGCGTCATGCCGTTCGAAGCGCTGGTGCAGACGGGTGTGGTCATGGCTCAACGCTAGGTTCGGTGGCCGCCCGGGCGGATCGGCCGCAGGTCCCGAAGGGAAGTCCGCCTCAGGTTGTAGGGGTGGTGCCTGCCCCACCTCCTGAAGGTGGACGAACAGGCGGCGACTACTACGGGATGACCCCTGGGTGACCCCCTGCGGCCCGGCCCGGATGTTCATCCGTCCGGTCCGTGGCTCTCACCCGTCCGAGGCCAGGACCAGGCCCGACGTCGGCACCCCCGTCCCCGCCGTCACCAGGGTCCGGCTCGCGCCCGCTGTCTGGTTCACGGACGTGCCGCGCAGCTGCCGTACGGCCTCCGCGATGCCGTTCATCCCGTGGAGGTACGCCTCGCCGAGCTGGCCGCCGTGCGTGTTCAGCGGCAGCCGGTCCGCCGCCACGAAAGCCGCGGCCTCGCCGGGCGCGCAGAAGCCGAACTCCTCCAGCTGCATCAGCACGAACGGTGTGAAGTGGTCGTACAGGATCCCGACGTCGATGTCGGCCGGGGCCAGCCCGGAGCTCCGCCACAGCTGACGGGCGACCACGGACATCTCCGGCAGGCCCGTCAGGTCGTCGCGGTAGAAGCTGGTCATCTGCTCCTGGGCCCGTCCGGCGCCCTGGGCCGCCGCGGCGACCACGGCGGGCGGATGCGGCAGGTCACGGGCCCGCTCCACCGAGGTGACGACCAGCGCCTGCCCGCCGTCCGTCTCCTGGCAGCAGTCCAGCAGCCTGAGCGGCTCGGCGATCCAGCGGGAGGCCGCGTGGTCGGCGAGGGTGATCGGACGGTCGTGGAAGTACGCCGCCGGGTTCGCCGCCGCGTGCCTGCGTGCCGTGACGGCGACCGGGCCGAAGGCCTCTTCCGGGGTCAGCCCGTAGGCGTACAGGTACCGCTGCGCCGCCATCGCCACCCAGGAGGCGGGTGTGAGCAGCCCGAACGGCAGCGTCCAGCCGAGCGCCGTCCCCTCCGCCGAGGGCTCGCGGTGCCGCACGCCCGAGCCGAAACGGCGCCCCGAGCGCTCGTTGAAGGCCCGGTAGCAGACGACGACCTCGGCGACGCCCGTCGCGACGGCCAGCGCCGCCTGTTGCACGGTCGCGCAGGCCGCCCCACCCCCGTAGTGGACCCGGGAGAAGAAGGACAGCTCGCCCATGCCACAGGCCTGCGCCACGGTGATCTCGGGGCTCGTGTCCATCGTGAACGTCACCAGACCGTCCACGTCGGCGGGCGCGAGCCCCGCATCGGCAAGCGCAGCCTGGACCGACTCCACCGCCAGTCGCAGTTCGCTGCGCCCCGAGTCCTTGGAGAACTCGGTGGCTCCGATGCCGACGATCGCGGCCCGGCCGCCGAGGCTGTCACGCGCGCGTACGCTCATCGCTCGTCCCCCTCCGGCCCCCCTGGCCCCTCTGGCCCCTCTGGCCCCTTCGGCCCCTTCGGCCCCTTCGGCCCCTCCGGGACGGTGACCGTCACGGTTCCGCTGACGTGCCGGCCGATGCCGTTGTCGCCGGTGATCCGCACGACGAACGTGTCTCCTTCGTCCCGCACTTCCTCGACCGTGCCCCGCAACACCATCGTGTCCCCCGGGTAGTTGGGCGCCCCGAGCCGGATGGCGACCTTGCGGAGCACGGCCTTCGGGCCGAAGGTGTCGGTGATGTAGCGGCCGACCAGGCCGTTGGTGGTGAGGATGTTCATGAAGACGTCCGGGGAGCCCTTGGCGCGGGCGGCCTCGGGATCGTGGTGCACGTCCTGGTAGTCGCGCGAGGCGAGGGCGCCCGCGACGATCAGGGTGCGGGTGATCCCGATCTCCAGCAGCGGCAGCTCGTCCCCGGCCTTCACGCGGCCGCCTCCCTCGCGCGGAAGACGGGCAGCACCAACTCGTCGTCGTAGGACCGGAATTCCAGCTCGACGGGCATGCCGACGCGCACCTTGTCGTAGGGCACGTCGACCACGTCACTGATGATCCGGACACCCTCGGCGAGCTCGATCAGGCCTATCGCGTAGGGCGGGGAGAAGGCCGGGAAGCGCGGGTGGTGCATCACGACGTACGAGAAGACGGTGCCCTCGCCGCCCGCCTCGACGGTGTCCCACTCCGCCGCGCCGCAGGCGTTGCAGCCGGGGAGCCAGGGGAAGCGGAGGGTGTCGCAGGCGGTGCAGCGCTGGATGAGGAGGCGGTGGCGCCGGACCCCCTCCCAGAAACCGGCGTTGTCACGGTTGACGACGGGACGGGGGCGCAGCTCCAGCGGTTTCCGGGACTCCTGCGGCTGCGGTTGGGGCTGGGGCTGGGGCTCCGGTTCCTGAGGCTTGTGAGGCCTCTGAGGTTTCTGTTTCCGTCCGGCCGGCGCGTACTTGAGGATGCGGAAGCGGTGGGTGCCGACGAGGGTCTCGCCCACGCGGACGTCCGTCCGGGTCGTGACGAAGTACCCGGTGCCCAGCTTGGTCGTCTTGCGCCCCGAGACCGACTCGATCACCGTGTCGAAGGCGACCTCGTCCCCCGGCCGCAGCGGGCGCGGGTACTCCTGCTCGCAGTCGGTCGCGACGACCGAGGTGCAGCCCGCCTCGTCGAGGAGGGAGAGCAGCTCGTCATAGGCCTGCGCGCGCCCCTGGTGACCGCTCAGGCCGCCCATGATCCATGCCTGGAGCATGGTGGGCGGGGCGATCGCGCCGGGGCCCGTGTACGCCGGGTTCCGGTCGCCCATCGCCTCGCACCAGTGCCGGATCATGGGTGCGTTGACCGGATCCCGGCCGGCGCCGGCGACCGCGGCGGGGCGGCCCTCGTAGGCCTTGAGCCGCGGGTACAGCGGGTCGTCGTCCACCGGTGCACTCCCTTCAGGGCCCTTGCCGGAGCAGATTTCTGACTGTCCGTCAGATACGGACCTCTGTCAAGGTCGCCGCCACGCACGGAAAACGTCTGCGCGGCGGCGCCGAAGCACCGCCGCGCAGACGCGCCACCACCCCACGAACCACACCCAGTACGGCACTTCCCGGGGACCGACGCCCGGACGCCGGACCCCTCAGATCACCACCACAGCGGGGTGAACGAGACGGCCACGTTGCTGTTGCCCTGGTTGACCGCGGTGAACGCGGAACCGTTGACCTGCGCGGCGTTGCTCTGGTTCGAGGCGCCCGATCCGACGGCGTTCTGTTGTGTGGTGGAGGAGTTGCCGTTGTTGTCGTGCCCGACACCGCTGCCGACGACGCTCGCGACACCCGCGCTCGATCCGTCGTCCGCGAAGCCGCCGTTGTCCGCCGCCGCGACGCCGGTGAAGAGTGCGGCTGCCAGCGGAAGGGCGGAGACGGCGGCGATGACGCGGGCGGTACGGATGCTTGCCATGTTGTTCCTCCAGAACGGAAGTACGTGAGTACCCGAAGTACAGAAGTACGGCTTGAAGCATGAAGTACGGCTTCCACCAGGGCAGTTGGCCGACCGCACCGGCGTTTGCGACGACGTCGCGAGACCAGAGTTGCCCACCGAATCCCCGGCGAACCACCCCGGAAGCCGTGATTAGCACTCAAGCGTGACGACAAGTGGATAAACCCCTAGCACCACTTTTCCTGCCCGTGCCCCCATGACCCCCGGCAACTCGGACACGGACCCTCCGGGCCCCACAAGAGGCGAACCGTTCCAGCACTATTGCCACCGATCGACCGGCCTCGGGCGCGTCACACCACGGCCCTCTTCCCTTTTTCGAACATACGTACGACCATGGAGGCATGGCCACCACCGACCGGTACCCCCGGCAGGCCACCACGCTGGCCCTCGCCCACGCCCTGTCGGCCGCCGAACGCGGCCTGGCCGTCATCCCCCTGTCCCGGACCAAGCTCCCGGCCCTGCGCTCCCCCCACCGCGATCCCCCGGAACCGGTGGGCCCGCCCTGCCACGGCGAGTGCGGCCGCTTCGGCCACGGCGTGTACGACGCCTCCACCGACCCCGCCCGTGTCCGCGAGCTGTTCGCCGCGGCGCCCTGGGCCACCGGTTACGGCATCGCCTGCGGCCTGCCCCCGCACCACCTCATCGGCGTCGACCTGGACACGAAGTCGGACACGGACTCCACCGCCGCCCTGCGCGAGCTCGCCCTGCGCCACCTCTTCACGATCCCGCCCACGATCGTCGTCCTCACCCCGTCCGGGGGCCGCCACCTCTGGCTCACCGGGCCGCCGGACGTCGTCGTCCCCAACTCGGCCGGCCGGCTCGCCCCCGGCATCGACATCCGGGGCGCCGGCGGCTACCTGGTCGGACCCGGCTCCCGCACCGCCCACGGCGCCTACTCCACGGCCCCCGGCACCGCCCACCTCACCCCGGCCCCCTGCCCCCGCTCCCTCCTGCGCCTCCTGCTCCCCCCGCCGCGCTCCCCCCGCCCCGGACCGGGACCGTCACCGGCAACGACCACCGCGGGCGGTGCGCACGGCCGTGGCCTGGTCCAGTTCGTCCTGGCCGCCCACGAGGGCCAGCGCAACACCCGCCTGTTCTGGGCGGCCTGCCGGGCCTACGAGGACGGGATCGGCCCGGAACTGTCCGAGGACCTGATCGACGCGGCCGTCCGGACCGGCCTGACGGCACGAGAGGCCCGGGCGACGGTCGCGTCGGCGGCGCGCATGACCCGGGACACCACCCCTAGGGCGTGAAGACCTGCTCCAGGCGGTGGATGGCCCCGTCGTCGCCGGTCTCGTACCGGAACACGAGACCGGAGTCGGGGTGCGCGTCGATCCAGTCGATCAGCTCCTGCACACCGATGCGCTGGTTCTCGGTGGTACTGGTGACGGGGTTGGTGGCGGTGACGTACGCGGCCTGGTCCAGGGCCCACCGGCTGTCCTCACCGGTGACGACGAACGGCGCGCCGTCCGTGTCCTTCCCGGGGCATCCCCAGGCCCCGTGCTGGATGACCAGGTTCACCTTGCCGGTGCTCCCGTCGAGCTCCTCGACCCGGTAGACGGCGAACTCGTCGGGGTCGACCTCGTCGGGGGTGGGAGGCTTGTCGGAGCAGCCGCCGGCGGGCGAGGCGGTGACGGGCGCAGCGGAGGCGACGGACCCGGCGGGCTCGGCGGCAGCCGACGGGGTGGCGGCGGGGGTGGCACTGGAGTGGGGACTCACCGCACCCCCGGACGGGCTGGACGACGAGCCCGCACCAGCGGGACTCGCGCCCCCCGCCGCGTCCGCCCCGCCACCGGACCCGCCCGCCTGACACCCGACGAGCACAGCACTCAACGTGACGGCGGCAAGCGCAACGCCGACGGATCTGAGCCGGTTGACCTTCATATGGGACGTCCCCCCTGTTCACGGGCGGCCACTCGAGCGGCCGCACCCGGAGCGGGACGGTAACAAGGCCCCTGGTCAGAGGGCAGCACAGCAAGCCCTTACGTCACACAGCCGGGACAAAGCCGTCACCCGGCGCGGACGGGTGTGACAGGTATGCCGGGAATGCCGGGTCTCGTGTGGGTGTGGGACGTCAGCCGCCCGGAACATCGGGCTTGTGGTTCGCCGGTGCCCCCAGCACACGCAGAAGGGGCGCCTCTCGGTGAGAGACACCCCTTCCGATCCGCAACGTCTACGACCTGCGCGGAGGCGGTGAGATTCGAACTCACGGTGACATCGCTGCCACGACGGTTTTCAAGACCGTTCCCTTAGGCCGCTCGGGCAACCCACCTCTTGCCCCGTCCACCAGGGGCGGAGCGGGTACAGCCTACCGGCACCCGGCGTTTCACGGAGAGCGCGGTCCAGACAGGGTCCACTAGCACCACTCCTGCCCGCCAGCGCCATCGCTCGCAATCGGCACCCGGCCCCCGTTCCCGCGCCGAGCAGGAAGCTTCGCCCTGTGCGACTCTCTTCCCCAACGCATGCCCCAGGCGTCCCGCTACTCCTCTCACTCGGCAGCGCATCGGGTGAGCCCCGGCTTCCTCTGCTCCCCAGCGGAGCCGGTCAGAAAGCCAGCGCGCCCAGCCTTCCTACGGCTCGTGTGGCTGCCCGGCAGAGCTTTTGGCAGACTTGATTCCGGAAGGTAACGGGCCCTCAACCTTGGAGGTTGCAATGGCTCGACCGCGAAACAGGGCGTCTTCCACATCGGTGGGCCAGTTCAAACAACTGCACCGCGAGGTCGGCCAGTTGGTCGCGGAACTTATCAATAAAGCCATCTCAGAGCAACATGATTATATGGCCGACCCTGAAATTCCGCTACTTACCCGCTCAGGCTGGATACCTAACCAGCCTCTCCAATTGAGCGAAGTCTGCTTGAGCTATCAAGCACCCAGGAATGAGACGTTTGCCGACGCCAAGGAGCAGTTGTCGACATACTGGCCAAAGATTCCCGGAAAACGTCTTGCCACTTATTCCAGCGCGGTCCGGGAATTTTCCCCACCGACCCTATTTTTCGATGCCCCATCATTTCGACTGATCGACGTCGATCCGGTGGCCCCTGACGAACAGAATTGCTCCACCTTCCTCCGTTTCACCATGGGCACATACTTCGACTGGTATGACACCGGGGAAGCCCTCGGCTACGAGGCGGCTCGACGATACGCCGAATCCCACGGCGACAAGATCTCCGGACCCTATCGCGAGTGGCTGGCTTATCCATTCGATCTCACACGCCGGTGCGCAACTCCAGGAATTAATACTCTCACAATCGTTACATCACGACACGACTCGATCTTTTACCTACACCGACGAACGGGAGTGGCTACGGCACGTGGCACCGTCCACGTGGTCCCGGCTGGAGAATTCCAACCCTCCGGCGGTCCACCAGGCGGACAAACCACGGGAGGCGCTGGTTTCAGCTTGCAGTCAACGATCATTCGCGAGTACGCGGAAGAATTTCTCGACGCCGAAGATATAGTCGATCCAACAAACCACCCCACACCGATCGACTTCTCTGCCGATCCCAGCCATGCCGCAATAGAAAAGGCATTGTCCAGTGCGCAGCGCCACTATCTTGGAATCGGCTTCTACCCGCTCACTTTGAAACCCGAGATACTCATCGTTTGCAGTTTCAGCAAGCCTCAATTCAATCAAGCATTCAGAGGAATGCAAAAGGAGACATATGAGGGGTACATCGAAGGGAGCGGCGGCCGTCGCCTGAAGGATGACGAACGTCTCTCGCGAACAATTCACTCAATTTTCGACCTCAAGAAGGGGCGCCCCTTTCAAGGGTTGCCTTTCGATGAGGAGACTGTGCTTGGCTATGCAAACGATGCGACTACTCTACCTGCCGCGCGTGCCTGCCTGACCCTGGCCTGGCGACATCGAGAAGTCCTGGGAATCCACACAAATTAGAGTTGGAGGATCCTTGAACAATACTCACCCTGTCCTACATCGACCATGGCTGGTGTGCGATTTCGCCGGCGTACTTGGTCTCCCTCAGTCAGAAGAGAGCAGACAGCGAATGGCCGCAGTCGCCGGCGCCGACTTTGATGCCTTCTGGAAATCTTACTGGGCTGAACGCCAACAATACGACGCTGGAGACATCCCGCTGAACGAGTACTGGAAGCGCGTCGCGGCCGGGATCGGCACCGACTGGACTCCAGGTCTGGCCACTGCCCTGGACACGCTGGACGTGGAAAGTTGGCTATGCCCGAACCGAGAAACGCTGCAGGTAGTCGAGAAACTCAGGTCGTCCGGCATACGGCTGGCAGTGCTCTCCAACGCTCCACTGTCACTGGCCTCCGCCCTGCATGAACTGCCATGGCTCGAATCCTTCGAGCGAATCATCTGCAGCAGCGAAATCCGTTCCACGAAACCCGATCCACGCTGTTACTTGACAGCGCTGGACATCCTAGGAGCGTACCCACACCAGGTCGCCTTCGTTGATGACCGTGCGGTCAATGTGACAAGCGCGCAGTCCCTGGGAATTCAGTCCCATCTCTTCACGGACGCCGGCGCCTTGCGCCGCGATTTGCATCATTTACTTGCGGTTTGAGGGCAAACGGGCGCTCAGGCAGATGTCGATGCGGTCCATCCTGGCAGTCTGCGATTCGCTTATGCAGCTCAGTGTTGCTGTTATCCATCCCTGCCGGGAGCTTTGTGCTGCGTAGTGGACATGCCGTCAACAGCCTTTTCAGCGTCAAGCCTTGACTGCTCTCCAAGTTCAGGTCCAGTAGCCAAGCTCGTTCCATTACCGAGCCCAAGAAGCATGCACCATTCTGTGTGGCTCCATTCAGCCATGATTCAGTAAGGTCCGCCCCGTCGAAACGAGTTCCAATCAGCTCGGCTTCATCGAGCTTCGCCGCCACCAACTTCGCCTTCTCCAGATGCGTCTCACGCAACGTTGCCTTCGTGAGCCATGCACCTGATAGATCCGCCTCCTCACTCAGAACGGCCTCCGTCATGTCGGTTCCAGCCAGCCATGCATCGGTGAGGTCGACACGAGGAAGCTGCGCTTTGATCAACCGAGCCTCTCTCAAATCAAAACGCGCTAGCCGGGCACCGAGAGGAAGCTCCAAACCAGATAGCTCGGTGTGACGGAGGTCAACACGGTTCGTCTCGTGGCGCTGAGGTCGCCGAGCCAATACCACCATAGCGGCCACAACATCCGGGGCGATCCCAGAATTGTGATTCCGACTTCGCTGCACAGAAGCCCGCTGCCGTACGAATGCTGCTAGCACTTCCACGATGGTTTCGTGATCGCGCTCTGACTCCCGCATCACGTGTTCTAGTGCATACAACCCCCCTAGGCGTTCCACCAGTTCGCTGGAGGCTAGTTGAGCGACTGCCTTTCCATAACGATCGGTCTCCTGTCCTCGGCGAGACAGGCGATAGGTCAGGCCTGTGAAAACCAACCCGCCAAGCAGGGCGGCGCCTCCGGCAGCCGTCACCATTGTTGTGCGCATACGCTCGATCGCAACCTCGCGTTCCTTGAGGGGCAGCTTGCGCACCGTCTCGCCAGCCACCATCCAAGCTCCAGGTACTAACAGAAACAGGAATGCGCCAACTACGGAGATGAACACGACTGCGTATTTCAGCACTTGCGGCATTACGCTTCTTACTCTCACAGATATATTTCATCGCATAGTGTTGCGACCTGCACGGCCTATTCCCCCGTTAGAGGCCGTTTCTTATGGCGTGATCACTCGTTGAGCCGTGCATGACGGATCTGGTTGAGCGATTGGTGCCGGACGAGCTGTGGACGCTGTTTCGGCGGGTGGTTCCGCCAATGCAGGTCATACGCCCGCAGGGTGGTGGGCGACGGCGGGCCGGGGACCGCGAGTGCCTGGCGGCGATCGTCTTCGTGGCCACCTCGGGCTGCACCTGGCGGCAGTTGCCTCCGGTGTTCGGTCCGGCCTGGCCCACGGTCTACCGGCGCTTCGCCCAGTGGAGCCGGGAGCGGGTCTGGGCCCGGTTGCACCGAGTCATCCTCGACGAGCTCGGTGCCCGGGGTGAGCTGGACTGGTCTCGGTGCGCGATCGACTCCGTCAGTGTCCGGGCGGCAAAAGGGGGCCACTGACCGGACCGAATCCGACCGACCGCGGCAAGCCGGGATCGAAAATCCACCTGATCACCGATCGGAACGGACTGCCGCTGTCGCTGGGTGTCTCCGGTGCGAATATGCACGACAGTCTCGGCCTGGAGCCGCTGGTGCGCGGTATCCCGCCCATCCGCTCCCGTCGCGGCCCGCGGCGCCGGCGCCCGGCCAAGCTCCACGCCGACAAGGGCTACGACTACGACCACCTGCGTCGATGGCTGACCAAGAGAGGTATCCGTCACCGCATCGCCCGCAAGGGCATCGAGTCCTCCAAACGGCTGGGCCGCCACCGCTGGGTCGTCGAGAGAACGGTCTCCTGGCTCTCCGGCTGCCGACGCCTGCACCGCCGCTACGAACGCAAGGCCGAGCACTTCCTCGCCTTCGTCGGTCTAGCAGCACTTCTGATCGGCTACCGCCGCCTGGCTAGGACCATCAGGGCCTGAGTTGTCTCCGCTGGGGATCGAAGCAGATCAGCCCCATCGAGTCGGCGAGGGCTGCCGCATAGGCGGACGCCTCTTCCGCCCTGTCCCACCGCAACGCGAAATAGATGACTGGGCCCTTAGCCTCACCGATCAACGGCCCTGCGGCCCAAGGGGACGTTTCCTCCACATCCTCGGTGATGTCACACCACCGCTCCAAAAGGGCTCCGACGTAGGCCGCGACGCGTTCGGACGGAGGTTCCTCGTCCTCACCCTCGAGATAGCGGTCGTACAGGTCGCTGAAGACCCGGCAGGCGATCTTGTCGTCCGCCGGTCGCTCGCCTTCCCAGACAGCTAGGTCGTAGCTCATGCCCGGAGGCTCTCACACCGCACTGACAGCCAAAAGAAACGATGTCTTAGTGTCGCCTTCTGCCCGGGGTCGGCCTCAGCAATGGCACCCAACCGACCCCCTACCTTTTGGTCACTCTGACATGAATGTGACTCAATCCTGCGTAGCATGCCGTGTTGGTCTGAGATCCTGGAGACCGATCGAGAGGAGCCGCAGGGATGGAGTGGAAGACCCACGGTGAGCGACAGATCTACACCAACAAGTGGGTGAACCTGTGCTTGGTGGACGTCCAGCAGCCTGACGGGCGCAGGTGGGAGTACCACGTCGTTCGCCTCCGGCACTTGGCCGTGGCCGCCGTGGTCAACGACCGTCAAGAGGTGCTGATGATGTGGCGGCACCGCTTCATTACGGACTCGTGGGCCTGGGAGTTGCCCATGGGCCTGGTCGAGGAGGGCGAGTCTCCGGAGGAGGCTGCGGCCCGCGAAGTACTCGAAGAGACGGGTTGGCGGCCTGGTCCCATCAAACCTCTGATCTACGCCGAGCCGGCCAACGGCATCACCGACTCGCAGCACCACGTCTTCCGTGCGGACGGCGCGACTTATGACGGTCCGCCTACGGAGAAGAACGAGTCTGACCGGATCGAGTGGATCCCCCTCAGTGAGGTGCGCGGGATGATCGACCGCCGCGAGATCGTCAGCAGCGGGTCTCTCGTCGGGCTTCTCTACCTGCTCATGGATGAAGCGATCCGCTGACCGGTGGGAGGACTGCCCGTAGCCGTGCCTCGAAGGCCAGGGCTACGGGCTCCTGCCTGTGCGGGGCCAACTGGTCGTAAAACTCCCTGAGATGGCCCGAGACCCGCTCGGAGGCTACTGCCGACGCGGACTCCAGCGCTTGCGTGGCGGTACTGCACGCCTGATCAAGCTTGCCTTGGTCCAGCTGCGTACGAGCCAACCAGAACGCGTGAAACGCCCGGCCGCGCTGATTGGTGCGGGCTTCCCGGCGCAACGCATCCGCGATCAATGGTTCAGCCATCGCTGCTTCGCCGAGTCGGCCGTGGGCAATGCCCGTGTCCACTATGAGCTTCAGTTCGTCGAAGTAGGTCACCCATGACGGGTCCGGGTCGCTCGCCTGGATCCGCTCGAACTGGCTGTGCGCTTCCCCGATTGCTCGGTGAGTCGACGTCTGGCTGCCGAGCGTGGCATGGGCGAACGCCTCTCGCATGGACAGCATCGACAGCACTCGCGGCGTCGTGCCGAGAGCTGAGCGGGCCTGGTCCTGGGCGGCGGTCACAAGTGCCAGGGAATCCGCGGGCTTGTCCTGGTAGGTCGCCTGCAAGCTCATGCAGGCCAGGACGTTGGCCATGAACTGGCGGTCGTCGATCTCCTTGGCCAGTTGCAGGGCCTCGGTGAAATACGCGCGGGCCTGGTTGTACTGGCGGGCGTCGAAGTAGGTCCAGCCAGTAAGGCGTGCCAGCTCGGCCGCGATTCCGTACAAGCCGTTCTGGATGGACGGCGGTCGGCTCTCCTTCAGAAGTCCGACCACGTAGCGCAGTTGGCCGACTACGGCTGGCCTCAGGGCCTCGCCGCCATGCTGGTCGTCCCTGCGCCAGTAGTCCTCGATGGAGGACCGGAAGGCTTCGAGCGTGGCCGCGCTGAGGTTGGTCCTGGTGGCCAACGCCAAGATGCTGTCCACGTCCGGACCCGGCAGGGACGCAGGTGCCTGCTCATGCGGCTCCGGTACCTGCGATGCCTCGCGCTCGGTGACCGCAAGAGCCTGCGGCGTCTCCCAAGGACGGCGGGCAAGCCCCAGCATGCCCCCTGGGATGCGCAAGCCGTCCGAGATGCGCTCGATCACGTCCATATGGAGCAACTGGCGGCGTCCAGCGATGACTTCGCCGACCCGGCTCGGAGTCAGCTCACATCGCCTGGCGATCATCGACGGGTAGATGCCCGCTCTCGTCTTCACCAGCCGAAATACTCTGGCGAAGTCCCGTACCCGGCACGCATTGATCATCTCGGGATCGGTGAGCAGCCGGGCAGGCAGTTCCTGCGGCCGGTCGGCGTCGGGCATTGGGCAAGCTCCCACACTGCGAGGGCTACGCAACGTCGCGGATTCTCTACTTGCCGCGATGTTACCCAAGTTGGGTAATCAGCCTGACCTTTTGGCGGGGGTACCCGGATCGCGATGCTCGTGTGCATGGCGAGCAATCAGCAGACCAGACCAGCCGTCGGTGAACTGGCGAAAGACAGTGTCACCGGACGTATCGGCGTCGTCATGGGCGAGATCGGTGGCCGCGTGCAGATGCGGCCGGTCCGTGGCGGCAAGGAGTGGGATGCCCTGCCGGACGACGTGGCGGCACCCAGTGCGCGCGAGGAACTGAGCGCACGTCTGGCCGTACGGAACGGCAACAGCCGGGTCCCGCTGTGATGCGCGCCATCGGCCGGTATGCCGGGGTCCTGTTCATCATCTGCATCAGCGGTTCGTGCGGTCTGGTGATCGGCATGGCCCTCGGGACCGGCCAGTAGACCGGCCGCCCCGGACGGGTGCCGACCGCACGGCTCCCCGTCCCCGTCCGGGGCCGGCCACCAAGCCCGCTTCCCGATCGTCTCTGAGCCGAGCTCGGCGATCAGGGCGGGTTGTACGTGCCACGCACCATCTCACCTGAGGAGATTGCACATGACGGCAACAGCGAACGATCAGAAGACCGGTCGCGCGGTGGCTGGTGAAGAACTGTTCGAGAGCCTGGCCCGCTTCGTGGTCAACCACAACGAGCAGTCCCCCGAGCGCGCCGAGCGGATCGCGGACCAGGCGGTGGCGTTCCTGGTCACGGCGGCCACCGCCACCGTCCCCATGGTCCCGTCCGATGACGTCGACCTCGGCCTTCACGCGCTCATCCTGCACACGAAGGAATACGCCGTGCTGTGCGAGCAGTACGCCGGTCGCTTCCTGCACCACAACCCGACGCCCGGCGGCGGAACCCGCGACCTGGAGAAGGTCGCCGCCTCCGCTCGCGCCATGAAAGCGGCCGGGTTCGTGGTCTTCGACGACCTGTGGACCGTGGACGGCACGAACCTCGCACAGTGCGACTCGGACTGCGGCCGTCCCTACGGTCAGGCGTAGCACACGACAACAGCGACGCGGCCGGCCTCGACTCGTAGTCGGCCGCGCTCGCCGGAAGGAGAAAGAGACCTTGCCCGGCCCAACCCCTGAACTCCCGATCGTGGTGCTCGACGCGCTCATGCCCACGGCCCAGCGCCTGGTTATCAACCGCCGGGGCTCCACAGTCTGGGAAGTGGACGGCCCTCGCGGCCACTACGCCGTGAAGCTCGGCCATCCGATCGAAGCCACAGCCGAGTGGCCCGCCCAGCCCTGGACCGCTCTCGCCCCCGCACGCGAGGGCGCCGTCCTGCATCGCCTCGGGCTCAACGGGATCGCGTACGGCGAATGGGAGCACGGCACTTGGAACTTCCAGCCTTGGCACGAAGGGCCAGACCTCTACACGCTGTGGGAGCCATGCCGTAAGCAGGGCTCGTCCATCAAACCCCACATCAGTGTGGCGCGAGGATGCGCCGAAGCTCTGGCCGATCTCCACGTAAGAGGCTGGGCACACGGTGATGTGCAGCCCGCCCACTTCATCATCGGGCCGGAACGCACGCATCTCATCGACCTCGCCTTGGCCCGGGGCGGACAGGTACCCGAGGGGTACGACTTCCCGTTCCGCGGATGCCTCGTCCACTACGAGGCACCGGAGATCGCGCGCAGCGTGCTCGACACCGGGGAAGCCGAGCCGACGCAGGAGGCCGACATCTACGCGCTCGGGGCCTCCCTGCTCATCTCCGCCACAGGCTGGCGCGCGGTCGAGTACCCGGACGATGCTCCGCGCCCCGTGCAGCGAGAGGCAGTGGCCAACGGCCGACGTCGGCCCGTGAAAGTGCCCGGTGAGCTGGGCGAACTGGTCGACACCATGCTCAGCCACGCTCCGGAGGATCGGCCCACCATCTACGAGGTGGTCAAAGCCCTGATCTGACCCCGACGCCCCGACTCGTCTCGCGCCACCCGTGCGCGGACGCCAACAACAAAAGACCGGACCACCCCTCAGCCTGGACAGCATTCCGGGTGGTCCGGTCGTGGAAGCCCTGATCAGGACCCCGGTGCCGATGGTACCGGGGCGGTCGGCGTGCGCGGATTCGGGTGCGGCTACAACCCCTGCTTGCTGTTGTCGAGTTAGAGAGGAGGCCTGTTGAAGTTCGGTCATTGGAAGCACAGTTCGGACCTGAGCCACCGAAAGTCAGCCACGGCGGCGGGAGCGCCGAACGAGCACCCGTCACGTGTGCCTCCAGCAACCCCGTTCCGGCCTCAGCCACGCTTTCCGATTGTGAAACCGTGGTCAGCCGGACGGCGCGGTCACGCTTGGTCGGGCTCGGCCTGGTCCTGGTCGTGGTCCTGGTGCTCGGGCTGGTCGAGTTGCTTCCTGGCCTGGCTGTCTGCCTTGGCGGTGTTGCGCGCTGAGTGGCCGGGGGCCGGCGCAGCGGTGGCGGAGACAGGGAGCGGCGGCGGCCCGTGGCCGCCAGCGCGCGCGGGCCGCCGCAGGCGGGCCGCCTTGATCCAGTAAAGAAACTCTGAACAGCACCGCAGGGCAGTGGTTGTCCGGTCCCGGGAGATGCTTGACACTTCGATCCCAGCTGATGGTTGACGGTGGCCGTGATCGGCTTTGCTGTGCGCGTCGTTGCGGTGCGTGTGGGGAGGCCGGGATTGGCTCTGGTGGAGTTGTCGGTTGTCGAGCAGAGATACCGGGCTGTTCTGGCGGTGCTGGCGGGTGCGACGGTGACGGAGATCGCCGCTCAGCTAGGTGTTTCCAGGCAGACCGTGAGCGGGTGGAAGTCCCGGTATGCCGCGTCGGGCCTGGCTGGACTGGCGGACCGTTCCCGTAGGCCGGCTTCGTGTCCGCATCAGGCGTCTGCCGAGGTGGAGGCGGCTGTGTGTGAGCTGCGGCGCAAGCATCCCCGGTGGGGGCCGCGGCGGATCGCTCATGTGCTGGAGCGGTCCGGGGAGGTGAGCCCGGTGCCGTCACGGATGACGGTGTATCGGATCCTGGTGCGGCATGGGCTGGTGGAGCCGGGGGTCAGGCGCCGGAAGCGGTCGGATTACAAGCGCTGGCAGCGGGACCGTGCCATGCAGTTGTGGCAGATGGACATCGTCGGCGGGGTGATGCTGGTCAACCCGGTCACCGGCGAGCTGACCGAGGCCAAGGTCGTGACCGGCGTGGATGACCATTCCCGGTACTGCGTGATCGCATCGGTGGTCGAGCGGGCGACCGGCCGGGCGGTCTGCGCGGCGTTCGCCCAAGCCTTGCAGACGTTCGGGGTGCCGGAAGAGGTGCTCACGGACAACGGCAAACAGTTCACCGACCGGTTCGGGCAGGGCGGTGAGGTGCTGTTCGACCGGATCTGCCGGGAGAACGGGATCGCGCACCGGCTGACCCAGCCGGCGTCGCCGACCACGACGGGCAAGGTCGAGCGGTTCCATCAGACGCTGCGGCGTGAACTCCTCGACGACTGCGGCGCGTTCGAGAGCATCGCAGCGGCTCAGGCGGCGCTGGATGCGTGGGTGGAGGAGTACAACTCCGAGCGGCCGCACCAGGCCCTGGACATGCAGTCCCCGGCGGACCGGTTCACCCCGGTTCCCGAGCAGGAACGGGACGTGCTGAGCCTGAGGATCCCTGGAGTGCTTGCCCTGGTGCCGCAGCAGCGGACGGCGCCTGTGGTGGTCCCGGATCCGGCCGAAGCGGTGCCTGTTCCCGCCCCTCCCGAGGTGGTGCCGGCGGACGAGGGCGGGCCGGTGGAGTTCGAGCGGGTGGTGCCTGCGAGTGGGAATCTGCAGGTGGCGGGCAAGCAGTTCTGGCTCAGTCCGGCCCGCTCGGGGCTGACGGTGACGTTCTGGGCCGACACCTCGGTGATCCATGTGCTGGTCGCGGGGACGCGGATCAAGACCGTGCGCTCGCACCTGTCCGTCTCTGATCTGGCGGTGCTGGCGGCCCGGGGAGGACGTGCGGCCGGCCCGGCACCGCTGCCTGTCGGCGACGGGGCGGCGTTCGAGGTGGACCGGGTGGTGAACAACAGCGGGCTGGTGGGCCTGGGCGGGCACCAGGTGCTGGCCGCGGAGATTCTCGGCGGCCGCCAGGTGGGCATCCGGATAGACGGTGAGACGCTGTCGTTCTTCGACCTGTCCTCGCGGGAGCTGCTGCGGGTGCGGCCCAACCCGCTCAGCTCCGACGAAGTCCAGCGTCTGCGCGGTCTGCGGCCCGCAGGCCCGCCGCCCAGGCCGAGCGTGGAGCCGGTGCGGGTGCAGCGGCGGATCAGCGCTGTGGGCACGATCATGGTCTGCCGCCAGAGCGTCTCCCTCGGCCGCCCCTACGCAGGCCAGACGGTGACCGTGCACGTGTCGGACGCGACCCTCACCGTCCACCTGGACGGCCAGGTCCGCGTCATCCAGCGCACCACCGACATTCCCGTCCGCCACGTGAAGGCGAACAAACCCCGTGAAGTTTCCGATGTTGTCTAGGCCCACCGTCAAGCATCACCTGGGACCAGAACGTCAGCCATCACCTGGGACTAGACACCGCAGGGCAGTGGTCGCGCAACCTGAGAGACACGGTGCCGTGGGCAAGCCCCGGCGGTCCGAGCAAGCACGGTACGGAACAACGGCACGGCGGCAAGCGGGGAGCAATGAGCGAGCACATACCGGACAACGAAATGGGGTCGACCAGCATTCACGTCGGGGACACGGATCAGGTTGCCGCGCTGATCAAGGAGATGCGGGCCATGGTCGTCCGCCTCAGGAGGGACACCAGGGAGTTGCGAGAGGAAGTGGCCCAGCTCAGGACTACGGCTTCGACCGCTGAGCCTTCAACTCCTCGACCTCACGCCGCAGTTCCTGATGATCAGCGCTGAGGGCACGGATTTCGTCCCGTAGAGCTGTGAGCATGTCAGCGAGGGTGGCCCCGGCGGCTTCGGCGTCGTCGGGCCTTCCCTCCCCCTGCTCTGTCTGGCTGGGCTTCTCGCCCTTGTTCGCCAAGTACCAAGCCGGTGCGGTGTAGTTCACCGAGAACTCGCCGCCGGCGTCGTGGTCTGCAACGAAGCTGCCCCGACCGTGGATCGTGTAGATCAAGCCCTCATCGCGAAGCACATTGAGCGCCGCCCTCGCGGTCATGTTGGCGACGCCAAAGCGATCCTGTAGCTCGCGAATGGACGGCATCTGCTCGCCGGGCTTGATCCGCCCTTGTAGGACGTCACGCCGAAGCTCGTCGGCAGCGTGCTGATACGGCGGCCGACGGTCCTGCTTGCTGTCTGGCGCGGGGCTCATGGCCCAAGAGTAGCGATTTCTAGCAGCCCTAGCACACCCCAGTGACATAGGTGGCCTATCTCAGATGACATCTAGCTCACCCCACTCACTTGACACTGCTAGGTCAGCTATGTTCAATGGTGATCACGCCCCACCGCCCTGGTGGAGTGCAATCGAGAGGAATCAACTCCCATGGCACGCATCCGTGTTGGCCTGCTCCCCACGTCGTCGTTCATGGTCGGCACCCTGCCGGTGCCGAAGTACGCGGACCAGGAGAAGACGCAGTTCGCGACCGACCGTGAGACCGGCGCGAAGCTCTACACGCTCACCCTCTTCTTCATGGAGGAGGACCGTGCCGAGGCGCTGAAGATCACCGTTCCGGAGACCGGTCTCCCCAACGGCCTCAAGCCCGGTGTGCCGGTCATGCCGGTGGAGCTGTTCGCCACTCCGTGGGCGCGGATCTTCAACGGCTCGCTCTCGGACGGCATCGCCTACCGCGCGGACCGCGTGGACCTGGTCGGCCTCGCTGCCGAGGCAGCGTGAGTGTCAACGCTTCCCAGTCCGGTGCTGAGCGCAGCTACCCGCTGCCTCACGCCGGGCCGGGCGCTTGGTTCACCGACTCACTCGTGACCTCGCTGGCGGCCGTGCTCGTCGGCTACGGCTACCCCCGCCTCGACGCCCAGGCGGATCGGGCGGCCCTCGAATCGGCCCTCGCGGCCTTCCTCTACAAGCCGTTGGAGAAGGACAGATGAAGGACCACAACAACACGGTGGAAGGAGCCTTCGACTTCGCCTCCTCGGTGGTCGGCCTGGCCCTGGCCGTGCTCGTCGGATGGACGACCTGGTGGGTGGTCCGCTACCTGCACGCCGACGCCATGACCCGGCAGTCCATCCGGCAGGCCGTACGCATCAGGCGGGGCTGGAAGCGGCTCGCGCCGATGCTCAAGCTGTCGGCCACGGACAAGACCCCGACCGCGCTCGCGTCGCTGGCGAACACGGACGGCAAGCCCATCAGGCCCCGTGTTCTCATACCTGCCTTGAAGGTCACGCACGACGCGTACGGGGTGATCGCGCGGGCGAACTGCCTGCCCGGCGTGGGCTTGCAACAGTTCCAGAAAGCCGCCCCACACCTGGCGGATGCCTGGAGATGCACGCGGGTCGCAATCACCCAGGACAAGCCCGGACGGGTCCTCATCCGAGGTGTACGACTCGACCCATTGAAGTTCCCCACCGAACATCGACCCACGGGTGACGAGCCGACGAGACGGCTCGGTGGGACCTGGGCCTCGACGAGTACGCACAGCCCGTGTCCGTGAACCTCACGCAGGTGCCCGGCGTCACCGTGGCCGGCCTCCCCGGCTTCGGCAAGACCAGCCTGATCAACCGGCTTCTCTCCGACTGGGCGCCGTCGCCCGCAGTGCAGTTCGCCTGCGCGGACGGCAAGGTGTCGGCTGCGTACGAAGGCGACTACGCGGATTGGGTCCAACGCATGTTCGCCTTCGTGGGCGATGACCTGGAAGAGGCCAACAAGCTGTTCCGGCACCTGGTGGAGCTGCGCCGCGCCCGGTCGGCGTCGGTGCGCCAAGTGCTCGGAGTGAAGTCCATGTGGGACGTCGGCCCGTCCGAGAATTGGCCCCTGGTCGTGCTGATCGTCGACGAAGCCCACACATACTTCCGCGACCACAAGGGCAGCGACCAACAGACGAAGAAGCTGGCCGCGCTCGCCGCCGAGAACGCCCGGCTCGTGGAAGACCTGGTGAAGAAGGGCCGGTCCGTAGGGCTGCTCACCATCCTCACCACCCAGAAGTCCACGGGCGACGCAATCCCCACCTTCATCCGCGACGTGTGCCCCGTGGGCCTGAGCTTCGCCCAGAAGACTGCCGAAGCCGCCGTGGCCGCGCTCGGCGAGGAGATCCGGGAATGGCCCGACGCCAACCCGATCAACCTCCAGGACCCCACCTACGTCGGCGTCGCGTCCATGAACCACCAGTCACAGCCCGGCTTCACCCGCATCCGCACGCCCTACGTACCCGACGCTGAAGCGGCTCACGTCGCCGAACAGACGGCGAACCTCACCGCCGACCCATCCGCCCTCCTCGAAGCCTTCCTCGGCCTTCCCATGGCGGACGTGAACCTCACCAAGCTCGACGCCTGAGCAGCCTGACCTACATCGCCCGCACGTTCCCGACACCCCAGGAGAGGAGGTGAATACGCATGACAGAGGACCGGATCACTCAGCGCACCATCACGGCCGTCATGATCGTCATTGCCGCGTTGGCGTTCGTCTTCTCCTTCGGCAACGTCTGGTCCCTCGCCCTGCGCCTGGGCGTCCCCGGCCCGATCGCACCGCTCATCGCTCCGATGGTGGACCTCTCCGTGGTCGGCCTCCTGGTCGCCCTGCGCTACCTCTCCCTGCGCGGCCTGCCCGCCGACCAGATGACGGCTGCCACCCGTCTGATGCACTTCTCCGGACTGCTGACCCTGGCCCTCAACGTCGCCGAGCCCATCGTCGCCGGACACTACGGCCGCGCCGCCGTTGACGCGGTGGCCCCGCTGCTCCTCCTCGGCTGGGGCTCCGTCGGCCCCCAGCTCCTGCGCGCCTTCCACACCGTTGCGCGCCCCGCCGAACCCGCGTCCCTGGCGGACGAGATCGAGTCGAAGCCTGAGACGGCTCCTGACGCATCCCGCCCTGCGGTGCCCCTCACCATTGCGGCCCCGGTTCCGGTCGCTCCTCACGTCGCCCCGGCTCCCGCTTCGCCTGCGGTCAAGGTGCCTGAGCCGCTGCTGACCGAAGCACGCTCCATCGCCACGTCCCACCACGCCGAGCACGGCGAACCGATCACGGCGGCCCAGCTCAAGGCGCGACTCGGGATCGGCCTCCCCATGGCCACCGCGCTTCACGCCGCTCTGTAGGGCCTTCCGCCGGCCTTCCCGGCACATCCCACCGCTGCCCACTCCCTGGGCCGACCTGCCATGCCTGCGGGCAGCAGCCCGAGCGCACTGAATCGCTGCTGCCCGCACGCCCACCCTCGTGCCAGAAAGGACACCCCGCCACTCATGCGCCGCCCCCTCGACGTGCGCCACATCATCAGCCCCGGCCTGCGGGACCTGGTCGAGCTGGCCAACACACACGACTTCGACCGCGTGACGGAACAGGTCCGCAACCTGCGCGGCTGCACCAGCCCCGTCAACCTGCACGGCTGGACGGTCACCACCGACCAGACCACCAAGCAAGTGGTCCGCTCCTACCGCTCTGAAGACGAACCCTCCGGACGCCTCCTCACCGCCTGCGGCAACCGCCGGGCCTCCCGTTGCCCGGCCTGCTCCCGCCTCTACGCGGCCGACACCTACCACCTGATCAAGGCCGGGCTGTCCGGCGGCAAGAACGTCGCCGAAGCCGTCCGCGACCACCCCCGCGCATTCGTCACCCTCACCGCCCCGTCGTTCGGCCCCGTCCACAACCGCCCCACGACCGACGCGGGCAAGCCCCGTCCCTGTGCATGCGGCGAAAGCCACCCCCAGGACGCGCCCGAACTCGGCACTCCACTCCACCCGGCAAGCTACGACTACACCGGCGCCGTTTTGTGGAACGCCCACGCTGGGGCGCTGTGGGCACGCTTCACCACCTACCTGCGCCGCGCCCTCGCCGAGCACCTCGGCATGACACAGAAGGCGCTCAACGCGGCGCTCCGCGTCTCCTTCGCCAAGGTCGCCGAGTACCAGCAACGCGGCCTGGTCCACTTCCACGCGGTCGTCCGCTTAGACGGCCCCGACGGCCACACCACCTCGCCCCCGGCCTGGGCCACCTTCGACGCACTCAGCGTCGCCGTCGATCTGGCGGTCGAGCGTGCCCGGCTCATGGTCGAGTCGGACGCGGTCGGCGAACGCGTCATCAGATGGGGCGGCCGCTTCAAGGTTGACGAGATCTCTGCCCTGGGCGACGGCGAACTCACGGACGCCAAGGTCGCCGGATACGTCGCCAAGTACGCCACCAAGAACGCGGAAGGCGCGGGCACCGTAGACCGCACCCTCATGTGCCGCCCCTGCGCCGGACGGGGCCACGTACGAGGCCCTGACGGCTTCCGTGACCTCTGCGCCGACTGCGACGGCACCGGCCAAGCCGAACCCCTCACCAGCCTCCCCGTCCAGCAGCACGCCCGGCAGATGATCCGCACCGCCTGGGCCCTCGGCCACCTCCCCGAGTTCGCCCACCTGAAGCTCTGGAAGTGGGCACACATGCTCGGCTTCCGCGGCCACTTCTCCAGCAAATCCCGCGCGTACTCGACCACCCTCGGCGCGCTCCGCGACGTACGCCGCGCCTGGCGCACCGCCCAAGCCGAAGCCGCCCGCATCCGCGCCGGCCTCCCCGTGGACGACGAGAACACCACCCTCGTCACCGCCTCCTCGTGGACCTACCTCAGCAGCGGCTACCGCCCCGGCGAAGAGCTCCTCGCCGCCCAGATACGCCATGACAGTGCCCACACCGAACGCCTCAAGTCCGAAGGAGAACCCTGGCTGTGACCACTCCGACCACCGCCGACAAGCGAACGCTGACGCTGGTCGAAGCACTCGCTGAGATCAGGGTCTCCCGCGCAGCCTTCTACCGAATGCGCGCCCGGGGCCAGGCACCGAGGCACCTGAAGCTCCCCAACGGCCAGATACGTATCCGCCAGGCCGACCTCGACGCCTGGTTCGACGGCTGCGAGGTGCAGGAAGCATGCTGACCTACGACGTTCAGGTCTGGGGCATCCGCAAGCGCCCAAACCGTGCGGCGGCGTACCAGCTCCGTTGGCGCGTCGGTCCGCGCCCCTTCTCCAAGAGCTACAAGATCAAGGCCCAGGCTGACGGGCGCCGTGCAGAGCTGCTCACTGCCCTGCGCAACCGTGAGCAGTTCGACACGGAGACCGGTCTTCCCGCCTCGGAGGTGCAGGCGCTCAACTCCGCCACCTGGTACGCCCACACCCGTACGTACGCGGAAATGAAGTGGTCCGGTGCCTCGGCCAAGCACCGCGCGAGCATCGCTGACACGCTGGCCACCATCACGCCGAAGCTGGTCAAGGACAACCGCGGGGCCCCTGCTCCCAAGGTGCTCCGCATCGCCCTCTACTCGTGGGTCTACCGCTTCGTCCTCGGCAACGACGGAACGCTGAAGCCTCGCATCGACGTCGAGGAACCTCCCGCCGACATCGTGGCGGCGCTGGACTGGATCAGCCGAAAGTCTGTCGACATCACCGCGCTCAACACGCCTTCGGTGGTGCGTGCGGCGCTCGACGCTCTGAAGCTGAAGCAAGACGGCACGGCCGCTGCCGAGAACACGGTGAATCGCAAACGGACAGTCTTCAGCAACTGCCTCCGGTACGCGGTGGAACGGGAGTTGCTGGCGACCCTGCCCCTCGACAAGGTCGACTGGACCCCGCCCGAAACTGACGACGAGATCGACTTCCGGTTCGTGCCCGGCCCGAAGCTGGCGAAGGCGCTGATCGACGCTGTAGGCGAGCAGGGGGCACGGGGACGGCACCTCGTGGCGTTCTTCGGCTGCCTCTACTACGCGGCCAACCGCCCTGGGGAGGCGGCCAATCTCCGGGAAGACGACTTCACCTTGCCCGAAGATGGCTGGGGGGAAGTGCTGCTGTCGACGAGCACACCCCGAGTCGGCTCCGGGTGGACCGACACGGGCGAGTCGTTCGATACGCGCGGCCTGAAGAAGCGGGCCCGCAAGGCGACCCGACCTGTACCGATTCCCCCCGTCCTCGTGCGCCTGGTCCGCGAGCACATCAAGGAGTTCGGCATTGCGGAAGACGGCCGGCTGTTCCGTGCGGCCCAAGGTGGCGGCCTGCTGTCCAAGGAGTACGGGGAGGTTTGGAAGGCCGCTCGACTCGTGGTGCTGACCGAATCTGAAGCGGCTTCCCCCCTGGCTGACGTGCCGTACTCCCTGCGCCACGCGGGCGTCTCGCTCTGGCTTGAGTCCGGCGTCTCCCCGGCTGAGGTCGCACGCCGGGCAGGCCACAGCATCGCAGTCCTGTTCCGCTTCTACGCAAAGGCGATCCACCGCAACCAGCAGCACGCGAACCAACAGATCGAGCGGGCCTTGGGGGCTGCTGACGGCGAATAGGCCAAACGGCACTCCGGCAACAGGTGCCACCCTCATCCTTACCGGGGAGAGGGTGGCACCTTCCGGCGCTTCTAGGTTGACTGCCCTGTCAGTGCTGACTCGTACTATCTCGGGCCATGCAAGAACCGACAGATACCATGCTCGCCTATCTGAACAGGGAGATCCTCTTACCAGATGGTTGGCCACCCCTGAGCTGCGCTTTCGAGTTCCCAGGTGGGCGGCCGAGTCATCTGCCGAGATCGCCCGGGGTGTACGCGTTCCTTGTAAACGATGGGCGCCCGCTGCTGTACCCCAAGGGCGAATCCGCGATCATCTACTTCGGTAAGGCATCTGGTGGCGAGGGCCTCAGAGGCAGGCTCATGGACCACTGGCGTGAGCTGACATACAGGATCGAAGATGATCCTCAGGGGCAGAGCCACCCGTACCACACCGCGTATGAGTGGATGGCTGCCAGGGGTGGCTTGTGCGTCTACTCCCAGGCCCCAGCTCGAGTCGGCGCTAGGAGCCCGGCGTGGGTTGAGTCGGTGCTGATAGGACGCTTTCGGTGGGTGCTCCGGGCTCGGCCCGTCGCCAACAGTATGGGCTGATAGGTCGGTCGTCGCTCAAACGATGGGGCACCAGCCACCGACTCCGCCAAGAGCACCCCAACGTTAGCCATTAGCCGCTGACCAGCAGGTTCCCGGTCCCCGTCCGCAGGTTCTTGGTCCACGCCTGGTCCACACTCAGTGATCCACAACGGGACAGAGCCGGATCAAGGTGAGACAGGACTCACGCAGAAGGGGTGCCCCTCAGTGAGAGGCACCCCTTCTGACCAGCACGTCTATGACCTGCGCGGAGGCGGTGAGATTCGAACTCACGGTGACATCGCTGCCACGACGGTTTTCAAGACCGTTCCCTTAGGCCGCTCGGGCACGCCTCCCCGCGCCGCTGGTGATCGGCGGCGCGGGGACAAGAGTAACGGGTGGGCCCGCGCGCGTGGGGGTCAGTTGGTGCCGAACCGGGGAGGTACGCGCGCGTGGGTTCGAGGGAGGCAGTTCGGATCGTCCCGGGGTGTCAGCTGTCGCCCTTGCGGGAGGCGAGGGTGAGGTCGACGGTGTGGGACTTGCCGCTGCGCTCGTAGGTGATCGTGACCTTGTCGCCGGGCTTGTGGGTCCAGATCTCGCCGATGAGGGTCGGGCCGCTGTCGATCACCATGTCGTCGAGCTTGGTGATGACGTCGCCGGGCTTGAGGCCGGCCTGGTCCGCCGGGCCGCCGGACTCGATGGCGGCGGCATCGTTCGCACCCTTGTCGGTGATCTTCGCGCCGCCCGTGGACTCCTCCAGGGAGACGGACGCGCCGATCTTGGCGTACACGGGCTGGCCCGTCTTGATCAGCTGCTGGGCGACGTACTTGGCCTGGTTGATCGGGATGGCGAAGCCGAGACCGATCGAGCCGGACTGGGTGGTGCCGCCCAGGCCTCCGCCGCCGGTGGACTGGATCGCGGAGTTGATGCCGATGACGTTGCCCGAGGCGTCCAGCAGCGGGCCGCCGGAGTTGCCCGGGTTGATCGAGGCGTCCGTCTGCAGGGCGCTCATGTAGGAGGAGGTGCTGTTGGTGCCGTCGGAGGAGGCCACCGGACGGTTCTTCGCGCTGATGATGCCCGTCGTGACCGTGTTGGACAGGCCGAAGGGGGCGCCGATCGCGATCGTCGAGTCGCCGACCGCCACCTTGTCGGAGTCGCCCAGGGCGAGGGGCTTCAGGTCCGTGGGGGCGTTCTTGAGCTTGATGACGGCGACGTCGTAGCCCTTGGCGTGCCCGACGACCTCGGCGTCGTACTTCTTGCCGTTGGGGAAGGTGGCCGTCACCTTGCCGCCGTCGACCGCGTCCGCGACGACGTGGTTGTTGGTGACGATGTGCCCCTGGGTGTCGAAGACGAAGCCGGTGCCGGTGCCGCCCTCGCCGTTGCTGGACTCGGCCTCGATGGTGACGGTGCTGGGCAGCGCCTTGGCGGCGACCCCGGCCACCGTGCCCGGGTCGCGCTTGACGTCACCACCGTTGGTGGAGGCGGAGACGGTCGTCGAGCCGCTGTCGTCGTCGTTCTTGGCCAGCGTGTAGCCGAGGCCGCCGCCCAGGCCGCCCGCGACCAGCGCGGCGACCAGGATCGCGGCGGCAAGGCCGCCGCGGCCACGGCGGGACTTGGGCGCGGGCTGCTGGTAGGCGGCGCCCCAGACGGTCCCGTCACCCCCACCGAGCCCGCCGGCTCCGGCGTCGCCCGGTACGCCCGCTCCGAGCTCTCCGGAACCGGGGGCGCCGTACGCGTGCGCGCCTGCGCCGGAGTCGGCGTACACCGGAGTGGCCGGGGGCGGGGTCGGCCAGTCGTCCCCGGGGGCGGCCGGGGAGGCCTGCGGTGCCGAGGAGGGCACCTGCGCGGCGGTCGGCGGCGGCCAGTCGCCGTCGGCCGGCGCCGGTGCGCCCTGGGGCACGGTGGGCGGCGGCCAGCCGCTCTCGGGCGCGCCCGCCGCGGAGGCCGGGGGAGCCGGGATGGCTTCCGGCGCCTGCGGGGAGGCCGAGGGAGATTCCACCGGCACGGGGGGTGCGGACGGGGCCGGGGGTACCTGGGTGCCCTCGTTCTTGCCCTCGTTCTCGGTGCTCACAGCTCTTCTCCTCGATCCACGGCTGTTGTCGTCGGTCGCACTGGGTCACGCTCGTCCGCGCTCGTCGCGCTTTGTCGCACGCTCTGTCGTCGACCCGGCGCGCTGAAGCTGTGCATGTGCTTTTGCACGCCTCAGCTTTTCCCACGGGCCGTCAGAGCACCATAAGCGGTGGCTGTGGGTCCATGGCCATTCCTTATATGGGTCATTACGTACAATAAGTGCGCATCCTCCAAACATCTCAGAGGGTTCTCAGACGACCGGGCGCCGGTGGCACGATGACGCGGTGACCCACGCACGGCAGCACCATATTCAAGTCGTCGCTCACCGCGGGGCCTCCGAGGAGGCCCCCGAGCACACCCTGGCCGCGTACAAGAAGGCGATCGAGGACGGTGCGGACGCCCTCGAGTGCGATGTGCGGCTGACCGCCGACGGCCATCTCGTCTGTGTACATGACCGTCGTGTCAACCGTACGTCCAACGGCCGCGGAGCCGTCTCCGCCCTGGAACTCGCCGATCTCGCGGCGCTGGACTTCGGATCCTGGAAGACACGGGAGGCGCGCGAGGCCTGGCAAGCGCGCGAGGAGGATCCCGACTGGGAGGTCCGGCCGGAGGATCGCGAGGAGACCTCAGTGCTGACCCTGGAGCGGCTGCTGGAGCTCGTCTCTGACGCGGGACGCCGGGTGGAGCTGGCGATCGAGACCAAGCATCCGACGCGCTGGGCCGGACAGGTGGAGGAGCGGCTGCTGGTGCTCCTGAAGCGGTTCGGCCTGGACGCGCCGGCCTCGGCGGCCGAGTCCCCGGTGCGGGTCATGAGCTTCTCGGCCCGCTCGCTGCACCGTGTGCGAGCCGCCGCGCCCACGATGCCGACGGTCTACCTGATGCAGTTCGTCTCACCCCGGCTGCGCGACGGACGGCTGCCCGCGGGGGTGGAGATCGCCGGCCCCTCGATCCGGATCGTGCGCAACCACCCGGCGTACATCGAGCGCCTGAAGCGGGCCGGTCACCGGGTGCACGTGTGGACCGTGAACGAACCGGAGGATGTCGATCTCTGCGTCGAGCTGGGCGTCGACGCCATCATCACCAACCGCCCGCGCGCGGTGCTGCGACGACTGGGCCGCTGAGCCCCTTCCCCGCTCTCACCCCTTGAGCCCGTCGCTCGATTTCACAGAAGCCCCAGATCATCCCCAGCGGCACCAGAAGCGTCAGAAGTCCCAACAACACCCCAAGTCCCATCCGTACCTCTTGACCTCACAGCGCGCCTACAGCATCCTCCGTTCTCGGCCATACCATCCAAATCAAGCCACTCACTGACAGGCCCCTCACAGGGAGTGCACCGGCGCGTTCGGTCCGTGTTCGACCATTCCGAATGCGTCACGGGACCCGCATTGGCCGGTTTCCGGTACAGGCCAATGGGGCATCCACACCGTGGCGTGGGGCGAAGGAGGTCTCGGGGGTGGCGTTGGTGGTGGCACAGGAGGTGCCCGCGTCGTCGAGCATGGCCGTACCCCATGGTCCTGCGGGCGTGGGGAACGCGAGACACCGCATGCGCGATCAGTTGCGCAGGGGCGGGGTGTCGGAATCGGTCATCGACGATGCTGTACTGATCCTTTCCGAACTTTTGAGCAACGCGTGCAAGCACGGCAGGCCGCTGGGCGACGCCCTGGCCGGGGACGGCGACGTCCGGGCCGCGTGGCGTGTCGATCAGGGTGGCCGGCTGGTGGTCGAGGTGACCGACGGCGGCGGCCCGACCCGCCCGGCCCCGGCCACCCCCTCCGTCACCGCGCACGGCGGCCGCGGGCTCAACATCATCACGGCCCTGGCCGACGACTGGGGCGTCCGGGACGACTCCCGCGGCGAGGTCACGGTGTGGGTCGTCGTCCACGTGGACGTGTACGACCCCGACGCGGGCTGTCGCCGCGACGACTTCGCGTCCCGGGTCGCGGCCCCGTCGGTGGCGTCGATGCCCGGCCTGGACTTCGCGGACGCGTTCGACGACCTGGACTAGGCCTGTGAACACCCCAAGGCCCGTTGTCCACAGACCGCGGGTTGTCCACAGGTTCCCGTGACGGAGCGTACGAACGGCTAGGCTCCCGCCCGTACCAGACGAGCCGTACCCGGGAGACACCCAGATGGCCAAGAAGCGACCCCAGACGAAGGCCGGACGGCCGCAGCTCACTGACGGCGAGGTCCCGGTCGTCGGCGCGCGGGAGCCCTGCCCGTGCGGCAGTGGCCGCCGCTACAAGGCCTGTCACGGCCGGGCCGCCGCGCATGCCGCGACCGAGCTGGTACAGCGTCCCTTCGAGGGCCTGCCGGGCGAGGGCGACTGGGTGGCGCTGCGCGAACTGGTGCCGGCCGCCACGGTCGGGCTGACCCTGAAGGACGGCCTGCCCGAGGGCGTCCCGTCGGTCACGCTCGCCACGGTGCTGCCGATGGCCTGGCCCGCGCTGCGTCGCGACGACGGCTCGGTGCTGCTCGGCCTGCAGAACGACACGCCGTCGGGCGACATCAGCCGCGACCTGGCGGACACCCTTCAGCGGGCCCTGGAGGCGGACCCCGGCACCCCGGTGCAGGCCCGCCGCGCCCCGGCCGACGGTCCGCGTATGCAGGATCTACTCGATCCCGAAGGCGCGTTCGAGCCAGTCGTCCACAGCGGCTTCGAGTTCTGGGTGCCGGACCCGCAGAACGCCGCGCCGGAGGTGGCGGCCTCTCTGGAGCGGGCCAACGCAGCGGCGATCCCGACCGTGAAGCTGACCGGTGTGGACGCCGCGTACTGGTGCGAGACGCCGGACAAGAACCATCTGCGCTGGGTCATGCCGCACCCGGAGGAACAACTTCTGGACGCCCTCGCGCGGCTGCACGCGGCGGGCCTGTCGAGCCTCGGCGAGGGCACGCGTCTGGTGGGTTCCTTCCGGGCGCACGGCCTGACGGTGCCGGTCTGGGACCTGCCGAGCGCGGTCACCGCGGACGACGTGGAGAAGCCGGCCGCCGAGTTCGCCGAGCGGCTCGCCACGGCCCTGGCCTCGGACACTCCGCTCACGGCCGACGAGCGTCGCGCGCGTGGCGGCCTGACCAACCGACAGGTGACCCTCAGCTGACACACGAGGTCCGAACCCGGCCGCGCTGACCGACCGGTCAGCAGGCCGGGCACCGGCGGCTACGTGACTGCGCTCACAACTGCCGCCCGCACAAGGCGAGTCGGCGCCAGAAGGTTCGATTCGCCGGTGTCCGGAAAGCCGAGGAAAACAGGAGATCGAATTTGCGTAGCGCGGATCTCTTGTTACCGTTCGAGTAGCCCGGTTGCTGGTGCATCCCCCGTCGCCAGCAACCGGGCCTTTCTGCGCGAGGCTCCGTTTACACGGCGCCAGGGCACGTCAACTTCCCGTGTCCGCTTGGGAGTTGCTCCCGGAGCGCAGCAGCAGCGGTCCGTCGTCGCTCGCTCGGGCGAACTCCGCGACCGCCGTGTACGCCGCCAGTTCCCCCCGGGTCCGCTCGTGGGGTGTCTCGCAGGTTTCCGGCTCGTCCTCGGCGGCCACCGCGCAGCTCGTCCGCACCGTTCGGCCCGCGGGCCCCATGAGGCTGAGGAAGGCGTCCAGGGCGCGTCCGGTGGCGTTGCGGTAGTAGGTGCGCGCCCAGGTGTCCTCGCCCTGGGACAGCACGCAGGTCTGCGCCTCCACGCCGTCGGACGAGGTGAGTTCGGGGCCGCAGCGGGCCGCGGTGGCCAGGCCCAGGCCGAGCAGCAACGGGGACCGGGAGGTTGGGACAGGGGGCGCCTTGGGATCCGTACGGTCGGCGGATCGCGCGTCGGGCGCACCGTCGGAGCGCGCGTCGGCGTGCGGGGCCACCGCACCGGCCGCGCGGGTATCGGCCACCTGGGCCGCCCGCCCTTCGTCCTCGGCCGGCCCCGCGGACGCCATGGCCAGGGGCAGTGCGATCGCGCCTGCCACGGCGCCCCCGAGGGCGAGGAGACGAAGGTTCATGTAGCGGAAGATAGAGGGCGACCCCGGGCGTCCCGTCCGGCGCGCGCCCGATACCCCTACAACTCGGGGGCGCTCACACCCGTACGAGTGAGGGCGTCAACGACGGCGTCCACCACGGCCTCGACGTCGGGCACCCAGGGCGAGGCCGAGCCGGGCAGCGGCGCGCGCTCCCACCAGATGTCGCCGCGGCCGGTCTCGGACGGGGGCAGGGTGATGTAGCCGCCCTCGCCGTGGAAGCGCAGGGAGCCGGGCACGAAGTCCTTGGCGTAGAGCAGTTCACCCAGCTGCTCCATCGTGTAGGGCCGGACGAGGAGGAACCAGCGGGTGGGCGAGGCGACGACCGGGCCGAGGCGCATGCCCTGCTGGTCGAGCGCCACGAGCGCACGCGAGGCCGCGAGGGCGGGGAGGCTGACCGCGCAGGGGGCCGCGCCCCCGGTGGCCAGGACGATCGGTGCGGCCGGCCGGTTGCCCCACCACCAGCGCACCATGCGCGCGTCGGTGGTGGCCGCGAGGAGGCCTGGGTCGAAGGGGTGGGCACCGGGGACCGTGCACTCCGGGTCGGGGCAGGTACAGCGGGACGTGCTCCGCTGATCCGCCGCCGCCCCCGGGAGGACGGGCCACTGCCATTCCGTCGCGAAGGTCAGGGCCGAGTCAATCAACTCGGGCCGCCCGTCGCTGCGCTGGGACAGGAGCCTGCGTCGCTTTCCGAGGATCTCGCGCATGAGCGCTCGTTCCTTTCCGTTGCACCGCTGGCAACACCGTGGGTCACATCACACCATGCGTCGATCACTTCACTGTGCGTATCTGTTGGCGCATCACACCCCTGTCCGAGACAAGGGGAACCCCTCAGGGCCGAGCGGTGGCTGCTTCCGCGGCCACTCCGTCCGACTTGCATCCATCTAATGCCTGGGCGTGGCGTGGGGTGGCGAAGTCTGGCGTTTAACGTCGCGCGTATTTCTCTTCGCCTCCGCCACGGGAGGATGGGGCACGGTCGTCGATGACTATGACGCCCGGGCCGGTCACCAGGTTCCGGGATGCTCCCCATGAGCTCCCAACGACCCCTGGCCCTTACCGAGTACGTACCCATCACGACCGCTGTGACGCTCCGTGGAGCAAGGCCAGTCGACCGCAATCACCCGTTACCCGAGGCAGTTTTAAGCCAACTTTGCAATTTCGCAAGGGAGCCGGAAGAACCGTGCGCGATTCCCCCGAAGACCCCACGGACACCAGTAATCCCAGCAGGACAATGCTGGACATCTCCTCACGAGTGCGTGTACATGTGGAGACACCGCTAGCGGCGCAGAATGACATGGGGGTTTGCGATGCTTTTGAGCAATACGCTCCGGTCCGAGAGCCGGACGCCATGAACGCCCCTCACCCTCCGAAAGTGGCTGGAATCGATTCAACGGTTCCCTCGCCCGCCCACACTGTCGCGCCCGCGTCGGCCACCCCGGGCACCCCGACGGTCCCCGCAACCTCCCCCGGTCCCGCCGGCCCCGTCGGTTCCTCCGTGCCGGGAGCCCTCCTGACGGACCGGCTCGCCGGCTGGGTCTCGGACCTCACGACCCTGCACGAACTCACCGAACGCCTTGGCCGCACGGACGCGCTGACGGACGCGCTGACGGAGCTGCTGCACGCCGGAGCAGCCCTCGTGGGCGCCCGACGCGGACTCGTCGTCCTGGAGCCCGCCGACCGGCTCGGGCCGGACACCACCATCGGTCTGGGCCTCGGCCGCGCCGATCTCGGCCACATCGAGACCGTGCCGCGCAGCGCCCTGTCCTACGGCCGGATCCTCGACGGACTGCCCGGCGGCGAGGGGGAGATCGCCGAGCCCGACCTGCTCGCCGGGGACGGCCTGGACCCCCGCCATCGCGAGGTGGCCGCCCGCCTCGGCTACGCCGCCAGCTACGCACTGCCCCTGGAGGCGGACGGCACGCCTGGCCGCCTGGGCGCGGCCGTGTGGCTCTACGACGAGCCCGCCGAGCCGGGTGAGCGCCGGCGCCACCTGGTGGGCCTGTACGTCCGGTACGCGGCCGGGCACCTGGCCCGGCTGGTGGAACTCGAGCGCACACGCGCGTGCATGAGGACGATGGCCGAGGAGCTGCTGCCCTCCCGCCTGCCGCGCGTGCCCGGCGTCCAGCTCGCCGCCCGGCACCGCACCGGCCCGCGCGGGGGCGGCGACTGGTACGACGCACTGCCGCTGCCGGACGCCGCGCTGGGCCTCTCCGTCGGGTCCGTCACCGGGTCCGGGCCGAGCGCCGTCGCCGCGATGGGCCGGCTGCGCGCCTCCCTGCGGGCGTACGCCGTGATGGAGGGTGAGGACCCCGTCGCCGTCCTGTCCGACCTGGAGCTGCTGCTGCGGCTGACCGAGCCGGCCCGTTCCGCCACCGCGCTGTTCGCCTACTGCGAGCCCGCTCTGCGCAAGATCACCCTGGCCGGTGCCGGGCACTGCCCGCCGCTGCTGGTGGGCGAGCGGCGCACGGAGTTCGTGGAGACGACCGTCTCCGCGCCTCTGGGCATGCTCGCCTGCTGGGAGGCGCCGAGCATGGAGCTGGAGGCCGAGGCCGGCGAGACGGTGCTGCTCTACACCGACGGCCTGCTGCACCGCACCGGCGACCCCGTCGACCGCGCGTTCGCCCGGCTGCACGCGGCCGCCGCCGGCGTGCCGAGGCCGCTGCGGCACGACCCCGGCGCGATCGCCGACCACGTGCTGCGCACGGTCCTGCCGGACGGCCTTGCCGAGCAGGACAGCGACGAGGACGTGGTGCTGCTGGCGGCCCGCTTCGAGTAGAGCGGCGGTGACAGCCGGTAATAGGTTCTTCTCCCCTGGGCCCCCTTACGTACGACCGTACGATGGAGGGGGTCCAGCGCCGTATCTAGGAGGATGACCGTGGCAGAGGAGCTTCCGTCTGTGCCCAATGATGCTGCTACCGCAGCGGGCCCGGAAACTGCCGAAGACAAGCCCGTCAAGCAGCGGAAGAACGGCCTGTACCCGGGCGTGTCCGACGAGCTTGCCGAGAGCATGAAGTCCGGCTGGGCCGACACGGAGCTGCACGACCTGCGGCCGATCGCCCAGGCCGCCGAGACAGCCGCCCGCCGTGCCGCGCTCTCCGCTCGCTTCCCGGGCGAACGCCTGGTGATCCCCGCGGGCAACCTGAAGACCCGCTCGAACGACACGGAGTACGCCTTCCGCGCGTCCGTCGAATACGCCTACCTCACGGGCAACCGGACCGAGGACGGCGTGCTCGTCCTGGAGCCGGTCGCCGACGGCCACAAGGCCACGATCTACCTCCTGCCGCGCTCCGACCGCGAGAACGGCGAGTTCTGGCTGTCCGGCCAGGGCGAGCTGTGGGTCGGCCGCCGGCACTCGCTCCCCGAGGCGGAGCAGCTGCACGGCATCCCCGCCGCCGACGTGCGCGAGCTGGCCGACAAGCTGCGCGAGGCCACCGGCCCGGTGCGGGTCGTGCGCGGCCACGACGCGGGCATCGAGGCGGCCCTGACCGACAAGGTCACCGCCGAGCGCGACGAGGAGCTGCGCGTCTTCCTCTCCGAGGCCCGCCTGGTCAAGGACGAGTTCGAGATCGGCGAGCTGCAGAAGGCCGTCGACTCGACGGTCCGCGGCTTCGAGGACGTCGTCCGCGTCCTCGACAAGGCGGAGGCCACCTCCGAGCGGTACATCGAGGGCACGTTCTTCCTCCGCGCGCGGGTCGAGGGCAACGATGTCGGCTACGGCACCATCGCCGCCGCCGGACCGCACGCCTGCACGCTGCACTGGGTGCGCAACGACGGCCCGGTCCGCTCCGGCGACCTGCTGCTGCTCGACGCGGGCGTCGAGACGCACACCTACTACACCGCCGACGTCACGCGCACGCTGCCGGTCAACGGCCGCTTCACCGAGATCCAGAAGAAGATCTACGACGCCGTGTACGAGGCCCAGGAGGCCGGTATCGCGGCCGTCCGGCCGGGCGGCAAGTACCGCGACTTCCATGACGCCGCGCAGCACGTGCTGGCCGAGCGGCTCGTCGAGTGGGGCCTGGTCGAGGGACCGGTCGAACGCGTCCTGGAGCTCGGCCTCCAGCGCCGCTGGACGCTGCACGGCACCGGCCACATGCTCGGCCTGGACGTCCACGACTGCGCCGCCGCGCGCGTGGAGTCGTATGTCGACGGCACGCTGGAGCCGGGCATGGTGCTGACGGTCGAGCCGGGGCTGTACTTCCAGGCCGACGACCTGACCGTGCCGGTGGAGTATCGGGGGATCGGCGTCCGGATCGAGGACGACATCCTCGTCACGGAGGACGGCAACCGGAACCTGTCGGACGGGCTGCCGCGCCGCTCCGACGAGGTCGAGGCGTGGATGGCCGCGCTGAAGAGCTGACATCACCGATGGACGGCCGGGTACTGGTGAGTGCCCGGCCGTTCACATGTCCAGGGGGCATCGTGAACGACTTCTGGTGCGGCGTCGGTGTCGACCTGCATCTGGAAGCCGACTCCGGCGAAGGGCGTCGTGCCGGGCTCGAGCGTGCCCTGCGCGACGCCGTACGGGACGGCCGGCTGTCGCCCGGGACGCGGCTGCCCGCGACGCGCCGGCTCGCGGGCGAGCTCGGGATCTCACGGAACACGGTCAAGGCGGCCTACGACCAGCTCGTCGCCGAGGGCTACCTCACCGCCCTGCAGGGTTCCGGCACACAGGTCGCCCCGCTGCCCCCCGTCGCCGCCGAACCACCCGAGGCAGCCGCACGCGCGCGTGCGCCACGTTTCGACCTGCGGCCCGGCAGCCCGGACGTCGGGGCGTTCCCGGCCGCGGCCTGGCTGCGCGCACTGCGCCGCGCCATCGCGACGGCGCCCTCACTGACGTACGACTACGGCGATCCGCGCGGCCTCATCGAGCTGCGCACCGCGCTGTCGGGGTACCTCGGGCGGGCCCGGGGCGTCATCGCGCCGCCGGAGCGGATCGTGATCACGTCCGGTTACGTGCAGGGCCTCGCGCTCCTCACGCGCGTGCTGGACGGCGCCCGAATCGCGATGGAGGACCCGGGGCTGCCCTTCCATCGCGAGGTCGTACGGCGGGGCGGCGGCACCGTGACGCCGGTGCCGGTCGACGAGGACGGGGTGCGGGTCGGCGAACTGGGCGACGTCGCGGCCGTGGTCGTCACGCCCGCGCACCAGTACCCGACCGGCGTGACACTGCGCCCCGGGCGGCGGCGGGAGCTGACGCAGTGGGCACGCGCGCGTGACGGGCTGATCGTCGAGGACGACTACGACGGGGAGTTCCGCTATGACCGGCAGCCCGTCGGCGCGCTCCAGGGCATGGCTCCGGGACAGGTCGTCTACCTGGGCACCGCCTCCAAGACCCTCGGGCCCGCGCTGCGGCTCGGCTGGATGGTGCTGCCGCCGCACCTGGTCGACGCGGTCGCCGACGCCAAGTTGCACAGCGACCACCACACCGAGTCCATCGGCCAGCTCGCCCTCGCCGAGCTGATCGACAGTCACGCCTACGACCGTCACGTGCGAGCGTGCAGGCTGCGCTACCGGCGGCGCAGGGACCTGCTGCTGGACCGGCTGGGGGCGCGCCGGAGCGTGCGCGGGATCGCGGCCGGGCTGCACGCGCTGGTGGAGGTCGCCGACGAGGCGGAGGTGATGGCGCGCGCGGAGGCGCGGGGGCTGGCGGTGGGGCGCCTCGGTGAGCACTGGCACGAGCCGTCCGACGACCGCCTCCAGGGGCTCGTGATCGGGTACGGCACGCCCCGGGAACGGGTGTATCCGGAGGCGCTGGAGGCGCTGGCGAGGGTGCTGGACGGAACCTGATCGGGCAGCCGATTGGGCCAATCCCATGGTGTGCGATTGGTGCTGTTGAGCGGCCCACTGCGCTTCTAACGTCGTCCGTATGACGAAGAGTTCCCCGCAACGCCTGCTCGCCCTGGCCCAGTTGAGCAACTCGGTCGGGGACGGCGCGTACTACACGACGTCGGCCCTCTACTTCACCCAGGTGATCGGACTCGCCCCCGCGCGCGTGGGGCTCGGGCTGACCGTCGGGTGGGCGGTCGGCTCGCTGGCGGGAGTGCCGCTGGGACGGCTGGCCGACCGGCGCGGGGCGCGCGGTACGGCGGTGCTGCTGGCGCTGGCGACGGGGCTCGCGGTGGCGTCGTTCACCCTGGTGCGCGGGTTCGTTCCGTTCGTTCTCGTGGCATGCGGGTACGCGGCCGCGCAGTCCGGTCTCGCGGCTGCCCGGCAGGCGCTGTTGGCGGGCCTGGTGCCCGCCGGAGAGCGGACGCGGCTGCTGGCACGCCTCCAGGCGACGCTGAACGCGGGTCTGGCGGTGGGCGCCGGGCTCGGCGGACTCGCGCTGCACGCCGGGACGCGGGCGGCGTACCTCGGGGTGTTCGTGGTCGACGCGGTGAGCTTCCTGGTGTGCGCGCTGCTGCTCGCCGGGCTGCCCCGGGTGGCGCCCGGCGGAGTCCGCCCGCGCGGGAGCGGCCTGGGGGTGCTGCGGGACCGGCCGTATGCACTGGTGGCGCTCCTCAACACGGTCCTGCTGCTGCGGTTGCCTCTGCTCAGCCTCGTCCTGCCGCTGTGGATCACCGAGCGGACCGGGGCGCCCGCCTGGCTGGTCTCCGCCCTGTTCGTGCTCAACACCGCCGCGGTGACGGCGTTCCAGGTACGGGCGGCGCGTGGCGTGACCGGGCTGGAGAGCGCCACGCGCGCGGTGCGGCGGTCGGGCTGGGTGATGTGCGCCGCGTGCGCGGTCTTCCCACTGTCGGCGGGCGCCTCACCGTGGGTGGCGGCGGGCGTACTGGTGCTGGGGGCGGTGCTCCAGGTGGCGGCGGAGATGGGCCAGTCGGCGGGCTCCTGGCAACTCTCCTTCGACCTCGCCCCGGCCGACCGGGTCGGCGAGTACCAGGGGCTGTTCGGCACCGGCGTCACGGTGGCCCGCACCCTCGGCCCCCTGGCCCTGACCTGGCTGCTGATCGAGTGGGGCACACCCGGCTGGCTCATGCTGGGCGCCGCAATGGTGACGGCGTCCCACGCCATGGGACCAGCGGCCCGAAGAGCTGCCGCCGACCGGGAGAGGGAGCACCCGGCGACGTCCCGACTGGCACGGACAAACTGACGGCGGGCGGTCGGACGGCGGCGGGTTGAGGGCAACGAGCAGGCGGACGACGACACGGCGGACCCGCGTGCGGCAGCGGGCGGACGGGCAGCGGCGAGCTGACGGCCGCGGGTGGACGGGCAGCCGCGAGCTGACGGCAGCGGGCGCGCGGACGACGGCGGGTTGAGGGCGGCAGACAGGAGGACGGCAGATGGGCGGACGACGGCAAGCTGATGGCGGCGGGTTGAGGGCAGCAGCGGCCCCGCCGGGGCTGCCGGGGCTGCCGGGCCTGGGCTGCCGGGCTGAGGCTGCCGGGCTGGGGCTGCCGGGCTGAGGCTGCCGGGCTGAGGCGCCGGGCTGAGGCTGCCGGGCTGAGGCTGCCGACCGCGTCCACCCGAGCAGCACTCGTCGGTAGCGGGTGGCTCGCGACGGGGGCCGGGTGGCACCGGCCGGGGGTTCGCGCCTCAGGTTCCGGCACCGGCCCGACGACCGTCGCGTCGGCCTCAGGCGGCGCGTGCCAGTGCGGTGGTCGGCAAGGAGTCCACGAACAGGGCGCCTGCCAGGAGGCCTGCGCTGCCGCGTGGGCTCCACGCGCGCGTGTGGAGATCGGTGTCGAGGTCGGAGAGGGCCTTGCGGCCCGCCGGGGTCGCCGTGCCGCCCGCCTCCAGGACGGCGCGGGCGCCGGCCTGCACGTGGCGCAGGCCCAAGGGGCCGACGGTGTGCAGGAGTTCGGTGTCCTGAAGGGTGGACATCACGGTGAGCAGGGCGTCGAGCCGGGCCGCGGGCTCGTCCGCGCCGGCCGAGCGGGCCGCGGCGAGCGCGTCCAGGGCCCGCCGTACGTGCGGGAATCCGGCGCGGGCCTCGCCGCGGGCGCCGGCCGCGCCGTACTTCGCCGAGACCGTCGCGCCCCGCGAGGGCCGTCGCGGGGCGGCCCGGTCGGGGTGTGCGGCGATCCGCTTGGCGGTCGCGGCGACCTCGACGCCCAATGCCCGGGGGTCGAGGGCGGCCGCCGCGACCAGCAGGCCGAGCGTCCACAGAGCACCCCGGTGCCCGCCGCCGGCGAGGCCCACCGAGTGCTCGGTGCACCTCCCGATCGCGCCCAGCTCCGCGCGGAGCCGGGGCGTGGGTTCGCCGGTGCGGCGGGCGGCCGCGGCCATCGCCGCGAGGCCGGGTGCGAGCGCCTTGGCCGACCAGCGCAGCCCGCAGTGGTCCCTGCGGGTGACGCGGGCGGCCAGGTCACGGGGGTCGGGCAGGCCCGGCTTGGGAGCCAGGGCCAGCTGACCGGTCAGCGCGGCCACCGCGGCCTGCGCGAGCTCCTCGTCCTCACGGCTTGTCATGACCCCGACCTTACGAGGATGCGGAGGCCGACGGGGCGTCGCTCGGCGGAGTGCCCGTCGGGGCGTCACTGGGCGCACCGCTCGGAGGCGTACCGCCGCCACCGCCGCTCCCGGCGCCGGTGTTCTCGGCGTCGGGGTCGACGCCCAGGGTGATGGACCCCTTGTAGCCCTTGGACGGGTCGGCCTTGTGCACGGCCTTCAGCGTCAGCAGTCCGCTGGAAGTGCCGCCGCCGTCGTACACCATGTCGTTGTCGAGGGTGGTGTAGCTGCCGGAGTGCTGGGAGTAGGGCTCCCGGGTGAAGATCTCCTCGGCGATGTCGTCGGGGAAGAACAGCTGGCCGGTGTAGTTGACCTTGCCGCCCTCATAGGTGCCGTCCTCCTTCTGGCCTCCGGTGTGCACCTTGAGGTGGATGTGGCAGGTGCGCGGCGTGTACCAGCCGGGGAAGATCGTCTCGAACTTGACGACCCCGTTGGCGTTGGCGATCTGGTAGCCGCGCAGGTAGGTGTTGTCGTTGGCGGTGGAGCCGTCCTCGCTCTCCGCCGGGGCCGAACCGCCGGGGTTGGCGGTGGTGTAGCCGGAGTAGTAGCCCCAGGCGTCGCAGTGCCAGATCTCGACGGCGGCACCGGAGACCGGCGTGCAGCCGTCCGTGGCGTCGACCACGGTCAGACGCAGCGTCAGCGGCACGCCGCTCTTGCCCTCGGTGATGTCCTTGCGCACCAAGGCGCCATCGAGGTAGTACGGCCCCTCCGTGACGCTCGTCATCAGCGTCATGCAGCTGCTGCTCGTCGAGGTGTCGGACGCCGACGCGCTCGCCTCCGTGTCCGTGGCCGTGTCGGCGAAGGCCGACTGGTAGCCGGCGACGGCGAGTCCGCCGGCCGCGACCGTTCCGCCGGTCACCGCGAGGGCGCGGCGCCGGGTGATGCTGGTGTCTTTGTGATTTCCCGTCATGAACATGAACGTAGGAACGCCATCCGTCAGCGACATGAGGGAACGCTGAGAGGAACCTGTGAGTGCTGAGAAAGCTGAAGTTTCCCTCTCCGACCGGATCCGACAGGCCCTGATCAGCCCCGACCGGCCCTGACCGGACCCGACCGGCCCCGATCCGCCCTTATCGGCGCTGACCGTCCCTGACCGGTGCTCAGACGGCCATGAGGGGCGCGTCCTTGCGCCATTTGAGGATCTTGTCGAAGCTCACCACCGCGCCGCCGAGCCCCGGCTTGTTGCCGATGTGGACGTGGTCGGCGAGTTCCTGGATGAGATAGAGGCCGCGGCCCTGCTCGGCGTCGGTGCTCGTGCAGACCGGGGTGGGGGCGGGGCGTTCGCCCGTGAACCCCGGGCCCGAGTCGGCGACCTCGATGCGGCACTTCTCGCCGTCGAGGTACGCGGTGACGCGGTACGCCTCCGAACAGCCGCCGTGCGCGGTGCCCCCGCCGTGCTCGACGGCGTTGGCGCAGGCCTCGCTCAGGGCGACCGAGAGGTCGTAACTGACGTCGGGATCGACGCCCGCCGTCTCCATGGTGCCGAGCAGCAGGCGACGGGCGAGCGGAACGCTCGCAGCTTCGCGCCGGAGATGGAGTGACCACCAGATGCTCATGCTCCAGCCTCCTGGCCGCGGCTCGACATACCGATACGTATTGCCGCCCACGGCCGTATGTAAGCGCGATTTCCGCGTGATGCCGCCCATATGGGGGATGCACACAGGCCAACAATCGGTGTATGTGGGACTCAGGAGCACCAGTCGCACCACTCGAACCCAGAAAGTGATCTTCCGCATCGTAGGGAACCTTGTGGACCTGCCGTATGGCCGCGGTAAGGCCAGTGCGATGATGAGCCCGCCATGACTGCCCCCCACGGTGAGCGCTCCGGACGCGATCTACGGCTGCTGCGGGCCGCGGTGTTCGCCGCGGTCTGCGTCGTGCTGGCCGCTGCCGGGCACACCATGGCCTCCTGCGCCACGGTCCCGCCGTGGACGCTGGGCGCGGGATTCCTGGGCGCCCTCGCGGTCGTGGTGCCGCTCGCCGGACGCCCGCGCTCGCTGCCGGGCATCGCGGCGCTCCTCGCGCTCGGCCAGACCGTGCTGCACACGCTCTTCGGACTCGGCCAGCACACCGCCTACGCCGCCACCGCTTCCGCCGCCTCCACCGCGTCCGCCGGTTCCACCGCGCTGTCCGCGTCCGACGCCACGCTCGTCGAACGGGCGGCCCGGCTGGTGTGCGGGGCCTCGGCGGCGGCGATCAGCCCCGCCCAGGCCCAGAAGATCCTCGTCGCGGCGCGGCTCTACCCCCAGGGCGCCGGCAGCGGCGGCGGCACGGGCATGACCGGCACGAGCGGGATGGCCGGCACGAGCGGGATGGCCGGCATGAGCGGGATGGGCTCCATGCACCATCCGGCAGACGCCCTGTCCACCGCCGGCTCGTCGATGTCCCTGCTGCCGTCCGTGCCCATGCTGCTCGGCCACGTCCTGGCGGCCGTCGCCGCCGGATGGCTGCTGCGGCGCGGCGACACGGCCCTGCTGCGGCTGCTCGCCCTGTCGGCCCACGGCGTCGCCGAGGGGGCGCTCGTAAGGTCCCTGCGCGGGGCCCTCGCGCTGGTGCGCGCCCTGCTCGCGGGGCTGCCGGGCGCGCCCGGGGCGGGACCGCGCGTCCCGCCCACCGCGCTGCTCGCGCCGCCCGCACCCCGCACCCCCGCACTCCAGCACTCGGTGATCAGACGAGGCCCACCGGCCGCATCGGTTCTCGTCCTCGCTGCCTGAGCGACACGACCAGCACTCCACCACACAAGGGGGCGGCCGCTGTCGTGCGGCACGCGCACGTGCGCACCACCGTGTACGCGCCTCTCCTCACCCGCAGACCCACTCAGAGTGGAGTGCTCCCTGTCATGAAGGTCTCTCGCATCGCCGCCCGCGTCGCCGCCGCCGCTGCCGTCGCCGGCTCCGCCGTTCTCGTCCTGTCCTCGCCCGCCTTCGCGCACGTCAGCGTCGCCGCCGAGGGCACCGCCGCCAAGGGCGGCTACGCGGTCGTCGACTTCAAGGTCCCCAACGAGCGGGACGACGCCTCGACCACCAAGCTCGAGGTAACCTTCCCGACCGACCACCCGCTGGCCTCCGCGATGCCGGAACCGATCAACGGCTGGAAGGTCGACGTCACCAAGGCGAAGCTCGCCAAGCCCCTCACGGTGCACGGCAAGCAGATCTCCGAGGCCGTCTCCAAGATCACCTGGACCGCCACCGGCAAGGGCATCGAGGCCGGCTACTTCCAGAAGTTCCCGGTCTCCGTGGGCGCGCTGCCCGAGGACGCCGACGAACTCGTCTTCAAGGCGATCCAGACGTACTCCAACAAGGAGGTCGTGCGCTGGATCGAGGTCCAGGAGGACGGCGCGGAGGAGCCGGAGAACCCGGCCCCGGTGCTGACCCTGGCCGCCGCCTCCGAGGACGGCCACCACGGCACGACCGCCGAGGACGCCTCCGACAAGTCCGACGACGCCGAGGAGACCGCCGCGACGACCGAGACCGCCGCCGACTCCGACAGCACCGACACCACCGCCCGGGTCCTCGGCGTGGTCGGCATCGTCGTCGGTGCCGCCGGTGTGGCGTACGGCGTGCTCGCCGGCCGCCGCCGGACCACGACCGAGGCCTGAGCCCCACCCCGCTTCGGACCGACGGCCCTGTGGCCCGGCGCCCGACGCCTGCTCGTCCGTGACGCGCACCGGGGACACGCACGCACACACGCATGCGACCCCGGTGCGCACCGGATTTCACACATCTGGGACATTTTTCTATGCGCAAGAAGACGTTCGCCGTGGCCGCGCTGCTCGCCGCCGCCACCCTCACCCTCTCCGCCTGCGGCAGCGGCGACAGCGGCAGCCCGGTCGCCGTCGTCTCCGAGGACACCTCGCAGCAGGCCGCGACCGTGCTCGACCAGCCCTTCACCAAGCCCGATCTGGTCCTCACCGACACCCAGGGGAAGTCGTACGACCTCCGCAAGGAGACCGCGGGCCACCCGACGCTGGTCTACTTCGGATACACCAACTGCCCCGACGTCTGCCCGCTGACGATGAGCAACATCGCCGTCGCCAAGAAGCAGCTGTCCAAGGCCGAGCAGGACGAGCTACGCGTCGTGTTCGTCACCACCGACCCGGACCGTGACACCCCGGCCGCGCTCGGCAAGTGGCTCAAGGGCATCGACCCCCAGGTCGTCGGCCTGACCGGGAAGTTCGCGACCATCCAGGCCGCCGCCCGCACCCTCGGCATCTCCGTCGAGGCACCGCACAAGGACAAGAACGGCAAGATCGTCTCCACCCACGGCACCCAGGTCCTCGCCTTCTCCCCGAAGACGAACGGGGGATACCTCCTCTACAGCAAGGACGCCACGGTCGACGACTACACCAAGGACCTCCCCAAGATCATCAAGGGTGAGAACCCATGAGCCGTGTGCAGCATCGGAAGCCCATGAGGCTCCTCGTCTTGCCCGCCACGGTAGTCACCGGGGCGCTGCTGCTGGCGGGATGCGGGTCGGACTCCGACGCGCGGGCCGAACTGTCCGTGCGGGCCGCCTACATACCGCAGCCCGTCTCCGACACCATGGCCGCCGGTTTCCTCACCATCGTCAACAAGGGCGGCGCGAAGGACGAGCTGACCTCCGTGACCAGCGCCGCCGCGGGCAGCGTCACCCTCCACGAGACCGTCGGCTCGTCGATGGAGGAGGTCACGTCCCTCGATGTGCCCGCACACGGTCAACTCGTGTTCAAGAGCGGCGGGAACCATCTGATGTTCGAGAAGCTGAAGAGCAAACCGGTGCAGGGCGAGACGGTGACCGTCGAGCTGCACTTCGCCGCATCCGACCCCGTCGAGGTCGAGATTCCGGTGGAGCCCGCCACGTACAACCCGAAGACCGGCCACTGAGGGAGGGACCACCTTGACGCAGACCATCGCCCCCCGCGTCCGGATGCTCGTGCTGCTGTTCCTGGCGGTCACCGGCACGCTTCTCGCCGGCGCCGGACCCGCCTCCGCGCACGCCGCGCTGACCGGCAGCGACCCCGCGCAGGGGGTGGTGGTCGACAAGGCGCCCACCCAGGTGACACTGACCTTCTCCGAGGCCGTGTCGATGAACGACGACTCACTGCGCGTCCTCGACCCCAAGGGCACCCGCGTCGACAGCGGCAAGCCCGCGGGCACGAGCGGCACCTCCTACGCGGTGCAGCTGCACTCGGGGCTGCCGGACGGCACGTACACGGTGACCTACCAGGTGGTGTCCGCCGACAGCCATCCCGTCGCCGGCGCCTACACCTTCTCCATCGGCTCCCCCTCCAAGACCAGCGTCTCGGTGTCCGACCAGAAGGCCGGCGGCGGGATCGTCGGCGGGCTCTACGGCTTCGGGCGGTACGTGTCGTACGCCGGGTTCATCGTGATGGTCGGCGGGGCCGCCTTCGTGCTGGCCTGCTGGCAACGCGGCGCCGGCGTGCGGGCCGTACAACGGCTCGTCGTCTCCGGCTGGCTCGCGATGACCGCGGCCACCCTGTTCCTGATGCTCCTGCGCGGCTCCTACACCAGCTCGGGCAAGCTCGGCGACGTCTTCGACCTCGACCTCCTCGCACAGGTCCTCCAGACCAAGACCGGCGCGGCCCTGGTCTCCCGGCTGCTGCTGCTCGCCGCGGCCGCGCTGTTCATCTCCGTGCTCTTCGGCGCCTACGCCCGCCCGTCTCCCACCACCACCCCGAACGACGGCGCTTCGCGCCGACTGCCGGATTCAAGGGAGGACGAGGAGAAGCAGGACCTGACCTTCGGGCTCGCCATCGGCGGAACCGTCGTCGCCGCCGGGCTCGCGGCGAGCTGGGCCATGGCCGAGCACGCCTCGACCGGGTTGCAGCCGGGCATCGCGATGCCGGTCGACGTGCTGCACCTGGTGGCGGTGGCGACCTGGCTCGGCGGACTCACCGCGCTTCTCGTCGCGCTGTACCGGGCGCCCGCCGACCGGCCCGTCGAGGCCACCGCCGTCCGCCGCTTCTCCCAGGTCGCCTTCGGCAGCGTCCTCGCCGTGGTCGCCACCGGCGTCTACCAGTCCTGGCGTCAGCTCGGCTCCTGGTCCGCCTTCACCGACACCCGCTACGGACAACTGCTGCTCATCAAGATCGGACTCGTGGCGCTGCTCGTCGGCATCGCGTGGATCTCGCGCCGGTGGACGGCGCGGCTGGCGGATACGACGAGCAAGACGCATACGACGAGCAGGGCGGCGGCACTGAAGCCCGCGGCCGAGGCATCTGCCGCCGAGACATCCGCCGCCGAGACGTCCGAGCCCGGGCCCGCAGCCAACGAGTCCACACCCGACGAGCCGCTGACCGACGAGTCCGCGCCCGAGAAGGAGCACGTCACGGCGGCGGCCGGGGCCGGCGACGCCGCCAAGGCGGTCTCCCGCGACAGCAGGACCGGCTCGGGGGGCGCCGAATCCGGCTCCGGGAGCACGAAGCGGGCCACACAGCTCGCCCGGCAGCAGGCCGCCGTCGACGCCACCCGGCAGAAGCGGCTGCGGGACTCCGACGCGGGCCGCTTCGGCCTGCGCCGCTCGGTGCTCGCCGAGGCCGGCGTCGCCGTCGTGCTGCTCGCCGTCACCACCATCCTGACGTCGACCGAACCCGGCCGTACGGAACAGGACGCCGCCAAGGCCACCAAGTCCTCGTCCTCTTCTTCGTCCTCCTCGTCGGACTCCGCCTCGGGCGCCCTGACGCTGGACATGTCGTTCGACACCGGCGGCACGGACGGCAAGGGCGTGGTCAGCGTCGACCTCGACCCCGCTCGGGCCGGCGCCAACGAGATGCACGTCTACGTGACCCGGCCCAACGGCCGCGCCTTCGACGTGCCCGAGGTCAAGGTCGCCTTCACCCTCGAAGCCAAGAAGATCGGGCCGCTGCCCGTCACCCCCGACCACATCACCACCGGCCACTGGTCGGCGAACGGAGTCCAGATCCCCATGGCCGGCGAATGGAAGATCGCCGTGACCGTGCGGACCTCCGACATCGACCAGGTCACCGTCTCCAAGAACGCGCAGATCGGCTGAACCGCACCATGCCCGACCAGTCCATTCCCGAGGCCCGTACGCCCGAGACCCCCGCCCCCGTGGACAACGGGGGTGCCCCCTCGGCGCCCCCCTCCCCCGAGGGTCTGACGCGCCGTCGGCTGCTCGGCACCGCCGGTGCCACCGGGGTCGTGCTCGGCGCGGCCGGCGGCGCCGCGGGCTATGCGGCCGCGCCCTCGCAGGCGACGCCGCTGTCCTCGATCGGCGCCGACGAGGTGATGTTCCACGTGAAACATCAGCCCGGGATCACCCAGGGCCTCCAGGCCCGCGGCCATCTCGTCGCCTTCGACCTCGCGGCCGGCGCGGGCCGCAAAGAGGCGGCCGCGCTGCTGCGCCGCTGGTCGGAGACGGCCCGGCGACTGATGGCGGGCGGGGCGGCGGCGAACGACGACACCGACGTGGCCCGGGACGCCGGCCCCTCCTCGCTGACGCTCACCTTCGGCTTCGGCAACAGCTTCTTCGCCCGCACCGGACTGGAGAAGCAGCGCCCGGTCGCCCTGGACCCGCTGCCGGACTTCTCCTCCGACCACCTCGACAAGGCCCGCAGCAACGGCGACCTGTGGGTGCAGATCGGCGCGAACGACGCCCTGGTCGCCTTCCACGCCCTGCGCGCGATCCAGAAGGACGCGGGCAGCGCGGCAAAGGTCCGCTGGCAGATGAACGGCTTCAACCGGACGCCGGGCGCCACTGCCCACCCCATGACGGCCCGCAACCTGATGGGTCAGCTGGACGGCACCCGCAATCCCAAGCCGGCCGACTCCGACTTCGACCAGCGCATCTTCGTCCCGGACTCCGGCACCAAGGACCCTGCGTGGATGGCCAACGGCTCCTACGCCGTCGTACGCCGTATCCGGATGCTCCTCGACGACTGGGAGAAGCTGTCGCTCACGGCGCAGGAGCAGGTCATCGGGCGCAAGAAGTCCGACGGGGCGCCGCTGTCGGGGGGCGGCGAGACGACCGCGATGGACCTGGAGAAGACCGACGCCAAGGGCGATCTGATCGTCCCGATCAACGCGCACGCCCGCATCACCCGCCCTGACCAGAACGGCGGCGCGGCCATGCTGCGCCGGCCCTTCTCGTACCACGACGGCATCGACCCGGACGGGACTCCGGACGCGGGCCTGCTCTTCGTCTGCTGGCAGGCGGACCCGCTGCGCGGCTTCGTCACCGTGCAGCGCAAGCTGGACCGCGGCGACGCCCTGTCGAAGTACATCCGCCACGAGACAAGCGGCCTGTTCGCGGTGCCGGGCGGCGCTGCCGAGGGGGAGTACGTGGGCCAGCGGCTGCTGGAAGCGTGAGGTTACGCCCTGTCGCGCTGATTCATTCCTGCGAGGGGCAGTCCTGAGACACGTCGGCCCGCGTTCTCAAGGGCCATTAGGGTGAGGTCATGCCAGCGAGCTATGCGTATCTCGGCCCCGAGGGCACCTTCACGGAGGTCGCCCTGCGCACGCTTCCGGAGGCGGCCACCCGGCAGCTGATCCCTTACGTGTCGGTGCAGTCCGCGCTCGACGCGGTGCGCACCGGCGAGGCCGAGGCCGCGTTCGTGCCCATCGAGAACTCCGTCGAGGGCGGGATCACCACGACCCTGGACGAGCTGGTCGCGGGCGCGCCACTGATGATCTACCGCGAGGTGCTGCTGTCGATCACCTTCGCACTGCTGGTCCGGCCCGGTACGAAGCTGGCGGACATCAAGACGGTCTCCGCGCATCCGGCCGCGCAGCCGCAGGTGCGCAACTGGCTGAAGGCAAACCTCCCCGACGCCCTCTGGGAGTCGGCCGCCTCGAACGCGGACGCCGCCCGGCTGGTCCAGGAGGGCCGTTACGACGCCGCCTTCGCGGGCGAGTTCGCGGCCGCCCGGTACGGCCTGACGGCCCTGGAGACCGGGATCCACGACGCCGAGAACGCGCAGACCCGGTTCGTGCTGGTGGGCAGGCCCGCCCGGCCCGCGGCGCCGACCGGCGCGGACAAGACGTCCGTCGTGCTGTGGCAGCGCGACGACCATCCCGGCGGCCTGCGCGACCTGCTGGGTGAGTTCGCCACCCGGGGCGTCAACCTCATGCTGCTGCAGTCCCGGCCGACCGGCGCCGGCATCGGCAACTACTGCTTCTGCATCGACGCCGAGGGGCACATCTCGGACCGCCGGATGGCCGAGGCGCTCATGGGGCTGAAGCGGATCTGCCGTGAGGTGCGTTTCCTGGGTTCGTACCCGCGTGCGGAGGTGAGCCCGGCGGACGTGCCGGCTCCGCTGCCCGGTACCTCGGACGGGGAGTTCGTGGCGGCGTCGGACTGGGTGGCTCGCTGCCAGGACGGCCGGTTCTAGCAGCCGGTCCGGGACCGGTGCCGAACGTCGCTCAGGCTGTCGTTGAAGCCGGTCCTATCTGCGTATCTTCGTTATCCACAGAAGTTATCCACAGGGCGGCTTCTCGACCTGGGGACAAGTCGACAACATCGACCATCGAAGCCCCACTCAGTCGACAAATCGGCCTACGAGGCACCAGGGCGACCCGCAACCTGCGCGTCACCCTTCGTCCACCTGTCTCCTTCGATCAATCCGTTGGGGCGACCCATTTCCACCCGAAAGTGGGTCCGGAGACGGTTTGGGCAAGGAATTGCCCGCCCCCTTCGACGGCATCGGAATGATCAATTCCAATGTCCACAGACCTTTCGCACACCCTGTGGATAACTGTTCCGGGGGTGTGGATACCTGTGGACAACTCCGCCTCCAAGTCCCCTCCTCCACAAGGAAATCGAGTCAACGAGACGCCCGCCACATGCCCCGTCCCAGGGAGTGAGACACTTTTTATTGACACGCTCGGCAATTCCCTCATAACGGAACGTAAGCCATGAATCGGAACCCTCCGCCTGCAGTTCGGAATGGTGAGTCGTGAGCCGCAACCCCGCACGGGTAGCCTTGGCCGCGTGATTGACCTTCGCCTGCTCCGTGAGGACCCCGACCGTGTGCGCGCGTCCCAGCGCGCCCGTGGAGAGGACGTCGCGCTCGTCGACTCTCTCCTGTCTGCCGACGAGCGGCGCAGGTCGTCCGGCGTCCGCTTCGACGAGCTGCGCGCCGAGCAGAAGACGCTCGGCAAGCTCATCCCCAAGGCCTCCGCGGACGAGAAGGCCGAGCTGCTGAAGAAGGCGAGCCAGCTCGCCGCCGACGTCAAGGTGGCCGACGCCGAGCGCGACGCCGCCGACGCCGAGACCCAGGAGCTCCTGCAGAAGCTCGGCAACCTCGTCCACCCGGACGTGCCGGTGGGCGGTGAGGAGGACTTCGTCACCCTCGAGACGCACGGCACCATCCGTGACTTCGGCGCCGAGGGCTTCGAGCCCAAGGACCATCTCGAGCTCGGTCAGATCCTCGGTGCGATCGACGTCGAGCGCGGCGCGAAGGTCTCCGGCTCCCGCTTCTACTTCCTCACCGGCGTCGGCGCCCTGCTGGAGCTGGCCCTGGTCAACGCGGCGATCGCACAGGCCACGGCCGCCGGCTTCACACCGATGCTGACCCCGGCCCTGGTCCGCCCCCAGTCCATGGCGGGCACCGGTTTCCTCGGCCAGGCGGCCCAGGACGTGTACCACCTCGACAAGGACGACCTCTACCTCGTCGGCACCTCCGAGGTCCCCCTCGCCGCGTACCACATGGACGAGATCATCGACGCGGACAGGCTTCCGCTGCGCTACGCGGGCTTCTCGCCCTGCTTCCGCCGCGAGGCCGGCTCGCACGGCAAGGACACCAAGGGCATCTTCCGCGTCCACCAGTTCGACAAGGTCGAGATGTTCTCGTACGTCACGCCCGAGGACTCGCAGGCCGAGCACCAGCGCCTGCTGGCCTGGGAGAAGCAGTGGCTGTCCTCGCTGGAGCTGCCGTTCCGCGTCATCGACGTCGCCACCGGTGACCTCGGCTCCTCGGCCGCCCGCAAGTTCGACTGCGAGGCGTGGATCCCCACCCAGGGCAAGTACCGCGAGCTGACCTCGACCTCGGACTGCACCGAGTTCCAGTCCCGCCGTCTGTCGATCCGCGTCCGCGAGGGCAAGCAGGTCCGCCCGCTGGCCACGCTGAACGGCACGCTGTGCGCCGTCCCGCGCACGATCGTCGCCATCCTGGAGAACCACCAGCAGGCCGACGGTTCCGTGTACGTCCCCGAGGTGCTGCGCCCGTACCTCGGCGGCCGGGAGGTCCTGGAGCCGGTGGCCAAGTGAGCGACGCGGCTCCCGCCAAGGGGTTCCCCTACCGCCTGATCGCGACCGATCTCGACGGGACGCTGCTGCGTTCCGACCAGTCGATCTCGCGGCGTACCCGTGACGCCCTCGCCGCTGCCACCGCGGCGGGCGCCGCGCACATCGTGGTGACGGGCCGCGGGGTCCCGTGGACCCGGCACATCCTCGACGACCTCGGCTACGACGGCCTCGCGGTCTGCGGCCAGGGCGCGCAGGTGTACGACGCCGGCGAGCACCGTCTGCTGACGTCGGTGACGCTGGACCGGCAGCTGGCCGGCGTGGCGCTGGCGAAGATCGAGGCGGAGGTCGGCCCGCTGTACCTGGCGGCGAGCCGTGGCGGCCTGGACGGAGACGTACTGGTCGGGCCCGGTTACGCGGTCACCGGCGCACTCCCGTCGACGCCGTTCACGGACGCGTCCGACCTCTGGTCCGCGCCGCTGAACAAGATCTACATACAGCATCCCGAGCTGTCCGACGACGCGCTCGCCGAGGCCGCCCGGCAGGCCGCAGGCGGCTTCGTCACGGTCGCGATGGCCGGCGAGGGCATCGTGGAGCTGCTCCCCCTGGGCCTCTCCAAGGCCACGGGCCTCTCCCTGGCGGCCCGCCGCCTGGGCCTGAAGGCCGCCGACACGATCGCCTTCGGCGACATGCCCAACGACATCCCGATGTTCGCCTGGTCCGCCCACGGCGTGGCCATGGCCAACGCCCACGACGAACTCAAGGCAGTGGCGAACGAGGTGACGTCGTCCAACGAGGACGACGGGATCGCGGTGACGGTGGAGCGGTTGCTCGGCTGACAGTCAGGGGGGATTGCCCCTGACTGTGCCGGTGCCGGTACCTCTCACACGTACCCCAAGCCCTGAATTCGGCCCAGCTCCAATGACAACGTCTCGCGGAGGATGCACGGATCGAACGTGCGCGGGGTGTGACCCCCGACCACGGTTTAGCAAACCGGTGCCTTGCCACTCGGCCAATCCTCCGGGTGGGCGGCCCACGCGAGAGCGACATCGCGTGCTCGAAGCGGCCGCCCCGGGCAGCTCCCCTGTGCGGGACGGGTTCGACGGAGGGGTAACTACTCCGGAACCCGCCCCCGGCTGCCCTGAAGGGAGCTGGACGTACTGCCGTGCATGGGCATCGTCCCGCTCCTCTCCCGGTCGGTGGCGCCGGATCCCTTCCGGCGCTGCGGGTACAACCACTGTGCCCGGGGGACCAGTTGGACGCCACCGAATAAAACAGCTGTACGACAAGCGGGGCAGGGCGGGGCAGAGCCGAGCGGTGACTACCGGCGGCGCCACCTGCGTCGACGCGCCTTGCTGAAGAACCAGCCTGCCGGCGGGTCGTCGGACCGCCACGGCTGCGGCTCGGGCTTCTCCGCCCGCCAGCGCGCGGCCAGCATCCGGGCCCGGGCGGACGGCTCGGACGTCTCGGCGGCCCGTATGAAGTCCTCGTCCAGGACGAGGTCGTCCCAGACCTCGCCCTCGGACCGCCCGTGACCGCCGCTCACCGGCTTGTCGTCCGCCATCCCCGTCCTCCTGGCCGTATCCAATTCCGAACAGTGTGCCGGGACGCAGGTGAAGCCGCCGTCAAGAACAACCGGCCCGCTTCCCGGCAGGGCCGGTCACTCCTCGCCCGCCAGCGTCAGCGCCCGCAGCTTCTGTCCTGCGTACCAGGTGGCCAGTACGGTCACCACGACCAGCAGCACCGTCGCCGTCGTCAGTCCGACGTCCGAGGTGACGCGGTCCCCGCCGGCCACCTTGTGGGCGACGGCCAGCGACCATTGCTGGACGCTGAGCGTGCGCGCACCCGGCACCAGGGAGCCGAACAGGGCCTCCCAGACGAGGGCGTAGACGAGGCCGAAGACCACCGCGTGCCGTGACACCGTGCCCAGCAGCAGGAAGACGGCCGCGTAGGCGATGGAGGAGACCAGCGCGGCCACCGTGTAGGCGACGGCGATCTGCTGGCCGTTGCCGTTGAGGATGAAGCCGGCGATGAGCGTGGGCAGCGCGGAGAACACCATCGTCACCGCGACGGCCACGATCAGCTTGGTGAAGATGATCGTCGGCCGCTTCAGCGGCTTGGACAGCAGGTACACCACGGAGCCGTCGTCGATCTCCGGGCCGATCGCGCCCGTGCCGGCGATGACTCCGATGATCGGCACCATCGTGGCGAGCGCGAGCCCGCCGAGCAGGTCGGACGCCGTCTGGTCGTCGGCTCCGGCGAGGCCGCGCACGACCACGGAGATCGCGATCAGCAGCAGGGGCAGGGCGCCCAGGATGAGGGCCCTGCGTCGGCCGAGCAGGGCCCGGTAGGTGAGCCGGGCGACTGTGGGGTCGTACATCTTGGGCCTCCTACGCCGCGACGAGATACGAGAAGACGGACTCGAGGGACTCGTCGGACGGCGAGACCGTGAGCAGCCGGATGCCGTGGTCGCGGGCGACCCTCGGCAACAAGGCCGTGAAGCGGCCGAAGTCGACGGCCTGGACGCGCAACGCGCCCTCGGCGAGGTCGACTTCGATGCCGGCCGTCGACGGGTCGGCGATCAGCGCGGCCGCGAGCGCCCGGTCGTCGCTGGAACGCACCAGGTAGCGGTGCGGGCGGTCGGTCATGAGGCGGCGGATCTTGCGGAAGTCGCCGCTGGCGGCGTGCCTGCCGGCGACGACGACCTCGATGTGCCAGGCGAGTTGCTCGACCTCTTCGAGGATGTGCGACGAGAACAGCACCGTGCGGCCCTCGTCGCCCATGCGTCGCAGCAGGTCCATGAGCTGCATGCGCTGGCGCGGGTCCATGCCGTTGAAGGGCTCGTCGAGCAGGAGGAGCGAGGGCTCGTGGACCAGCGCCGAAGCCATCTTCACGCGCTGGCGCATGCCCTTGGAGTACGTGGCGATCTTGCGGTCCTGCGCGTACTCCATCTCGACCGTGGCCAGTGCCTTCTGGGCGGCCTTCGCGCCGAGGCCGTGCAACTCGGCGTTGGCGACGACGAATTCGCGGCCGGTGAGGAAGTCGTACATCGCCTCGCGCTCGGGGACGATGCCGATGTGCTTGTAGATCGCCTCGTTGCGCCAGACCGGTTGTCCGTCGAGGGTGACCGTGCCGGTGGAGGGGGCCAGGAAGCCGCCCATCATGTTGATGAGGGTGGACTTTCCGGCGCCGTTGGGGCCGAGCAGGCCGGTGACACCGGGGCCGATGTTCATGGTGATGTCGTTGACGGCGACCACGTTGCCGAACCAGCGGGAGACGTGGTCGATGCTGAGCGTGGTCACAGGCCCACCTTCCGGTAGCGGCGGATCAGGAGGCCGTAGCTCGCGGCGATCAGGCCGAGGACGACGAGGACGTAGACCACGCCCTCTCCGTTGGAGGGGCCGATTCCGCCCGGGAAGGCGGAGGTGGCGCCCAGGAACGCCGACTGCACGCCGTCGATGAGCGTGACCGGCGAGAACAGGCCGATCCAGGCAATGGAACCGGTGCTGTTCTGCGCGTCGGCGATGGCCTGGAGCGTGGAGACGGCGCCGTAGGAGATCGTCAGGACGGCGATGACGGCGGCGATGCCGAAGCCGCGCCGTGGGGTCACCGAGGCGATGACCAGGCCGAGGCCGGCGAAGAGCAGTGAGAGCAGTGCCACGGAGACGAGTCCCTGAGCGAATCCCTTGGTCTGGTCGGCGAAGTCGAGCTTGGCCAGCAGCGCTCCCACGTACAGCACCAGCAGCGGGGCCGCGGTGAGGACGAAGAGCGCCGAAGCCAGCGCCGCGAACTTGGCGCGCACGTAGTCCGCGGTCTCGATGGGCCGCGAGAAGTACAGCGGCACGGTCTTGAAGCGCAGGTCGCGCGAGACGGACTGGGGCGCCTGCGAGGCGACGTACAGGCTGATGACGGCCTGCATGATGATCGCGTAGCGCGTGTAGTCGACGGGCAGTTCCTTGGCCTTCGTGGCGACCGCGACGGCGACCATGATGGCCGCGGGCACGCACATCACCACGAAGAGCAGCATGGGCAGCACCTTGGACTTCACCGAGCGGCCGAGGCCGTACGCGCCGCGCAGGGACTGCGAGTAGAGGGAGCGGCGGGCGTAGGCGCGGCCCAGGCGGGGGCCGTCGTAGCTGCGGTAGCCGATGTTGTGGATACGGGTCTGGTCGCCCGAGGGGGCGGTGACCGGGTGCTCAACTGCCATGGCCGACGGCCTCCTTCCGCTGCTGGTCGTTGGTGGCGTCGCCGTCCGTGAAGACCTCGGAGATGTGGTGCCTGCGCTGTTCCATGCGCACCAGGCCGAGGCCGAGGTCGGCGACCACGTCCCGGACGACGTCGTACGTGTCCTCGCCCTGTGCGGTCAGCAGCAGGACGTGGCCGGCGCCCGGCAGGCCGCTGTTCCCGTCCAGGACGTCCACCCCGCGCGCGTGGAGCGCCTCGCGGACCGCGCGGGTGCCGTCCGGGTGGTCGTCGGTGTCGGTGACCTCGATCGCGAGGGTGGTCGTGGTTTGGGTGAAGTCGGTGGTGGAGCTGGAGCGCAGGAGCTTGCCGCCGTCGACGACCACGACGTGGTCGCAGGTGCGCTCCAGTTCGCCCAGCAGGTGCGAGGTGACCAGGACCGAGATGCCGAAGTCGGTGTGAATACGGCGGATCAGGCCCAGCATCTCGTCCCGGCCGACCGGGTCGAGGCCGTTGGTCGGCTCGTCCAGGAAGACCAGTTGCGGATCGTGGACGAGGGCCTGGGCGAGCTTCACGCGCTGCTTCATGCCGGTCGAGTAGCCGCCGATGGGGCGGTAGCGCTCCTCGTACAGCCCAACGTGGCGCAGGGTGTCCGCGGTGCGCTCGCGCGCCGCGGTGGGCGGCAGGCCGGACATGCGGGCCATGTGCACGACGAACTCGGTGGCCGAGACGTCGGGCGGCAGGCAGTCGTGTTCCGGCATGTAGCCGACCCGCTCGCGGATGGCGGCGCCCTTGCTCGCGACGTCGAGGCCGAGCACCTCGGCTCGGCCCTCCGTGGCGGGCGACAGACCCAGGAGGATCTTGATCAGTGTGGACTTGCCGGCCCCGTTGGCTCCGACGAGCCCGGTCACACCGGGCCCGACGTCCACGGAGAGCCGGTCAAGAGCGGTCACCCGGGGGAACCGCTTGCTCAGGCTTTCGGTCGCGATCACAGTCACGTCTTCGAAGGTAGTGACGCACGCCACGGAATTCGTCAGACCTCAGAGCAGTCTTCGCGTCAGACCTCAGATGTAGGGGCCCGTAGGGGATGCCATGCCTGAGAGCTACGGGGAGCCCCCGGGAAGCTGCGAGGCGGGTTTTCCACAGGCCCGAACCCTCCTATTGACGCGGACTCTAACGACTGCCACATTCGGCGATGTCAAGTTACGGGCACGTAGCGCAGTCGACGGGGACTGGGCAGGACGGGGTGGCATGACGACGGCACCGACGGCGGTGACACGCGAACTCTCCGCCGAGCTGCGGGGGTTCAGGCGGGTGCAGCGGCTGGCCTACTCATGCGCGCAGGCCGTCGCCGCCGACCTCCGACCGGGTGTGACGGAGCGCGAGGCGACGCGGATGCAGCGGGACTGGCTGGGCGAGCGGGGTGTGCGCGACTGGTTCCACCTGCCGTTCGCCTGGTTCGGGGACCGCACGGCGTTCACCGGCTTCCGGATCCCCTTGCAGTTCTTCCCGACGAACCGCCGGCTGGAGCCCGGGATGCCGTTCATCCTGGACCTGGCGCCGGTCCACGAGGGCTACACGGCGGACATCGGCTACTCGGGCGCGCTCGGCTCCCACCCGGTGCAGGAGAAGCTGATGGCCGACCTGGAGGCGCACCGGGAGCTGATCCTGCGCGAGGTGCGCGAACGCCGGTCGCTGCGCGAGATCTACGCCGACGTCGACCGCCTCATGGTCCGCCAGGGCTACGCCAACCGGCATCGCGCGTACCCCTTCGGCGTGATCGCCCACAAGGTGGACCGGGTTGGGGAGCGCCGCTTCTCGCCCCGGCTGTTCGGGTTCGGCACGCAGTCCCTCAGGGGCCTGGCGTCCGACGCGCTGCACGGCCACCGCGAGGGCTGGTCGCCCCTGTGGTCGCCGTACCGCTTCTCCGACCATCCGCCGCGGCCGGGCCTGTGGGCGGTCGAACCCCACCTCGGATTCCGGGGTACGGGCGCGAAGTTCGAGGAGATCCTCGTCATCACCGACTCGAAGGACCCCGAGGAGAGCGCCTTCTGGCTGGACGACGACCTGCCGCACGTGCGGCGCTGGGCGGAAGCGAAGGCGGCAGGGAAGGCGGACGGAAGGTGACGATGCTGGAGGGCGCGCGTGAGCGCCGGGTGCGGACCGGCGGGATCGAGCTGTGCGTGGCCGAGCTGGGGGACCCCGAGCGGCCCACGGTCGTCCTGGTGCACGGCTATCCGGACAGCAAGGAGGTGTGGTCCGAGGTCGCGTCCCGGCTGGCCGACCGCTTCCACGTGGTGCTGTACGACGTTCGGGGCCACGGCCGTTCCGGCGCGCCGAAGCCGCTGCGGGGCGGCTTCACCCTGGAGAAGCTGACGGACGACTTCCTGGCGGTCGTGGACGCGGTCAGCCCCGGCCGGCCGGTGCACCTGGTGGGACACGACTGGGGCTCGGTGCAGTCCTGGGAATTCGTGACCGTGCCGCGCACCGAGGGCAGGATCGCGTCCTTCACCTCGATGTCGGGGCCGTCCCTCGACCATTTCGGTCACTGGATCAACAAGCGTCTGACCAGGCCGACTCCGCGCCGGGTCGGCCAACTCCTCGGCCAGGGCGCCAAGTCCTGGTACGTGTACCTGCTGCACGCCCCCGCCCTGCCCGAACTCGCCTGGCGCGGCCCGCTCGGCAAACGCTGGCCGGGCATCCTGCGACGGATCGAGAAGATGCCCGGCGACGACTACCCGACGGCGTCGCTGCCCTCGGACGCGGCACACGGCGCCTGGCTGTACCGGGACAACATCCGGAGCCGACTGCGCCGTCCACGCCCCGACGCGTACGCGTACGCGCACGCGCCCGTGCAGCTCATCACGCCCCTGGGGGACAGGTTCCTGTCGGAGCGTCTGTACGACGAACTGGAGGAGTGGGTCCCGTGGTTGACCCGGCACACGCTTCCGGCCGGGCACTGGATCCCGCGCACCCGCCCCGACCTGCTCGCCTCCTGGATCGACGACTTCGTCACGTCGGTGGAGAAGGAGCGGGAGGACGCGGCAGGCGGGGAGGCCCGGGAGTACGACGGCGGGCCGGTGCGCAAGGGCGCCGCGGATCGGTACGCCGAGCGCTTCGGCGGGCAGCTGGTGCTGGTCACCGGTGCGGGCAGCGGCATCGGGCGGGCCACGGCGTTCGCGTTCGCCGAGGCGGGCGCGCGCGTGATCGCCGTCGACCGGGACGCGGAGAGCGCGGCCCGCACCGCCGAGATGTCCCGTCTGATCGGCGCGCCCGAGGCCTGGGCGGAGGCGGTGGACGTCTCCGACGAGCAGGCGATGGAAAAGCTCGCGGCGAAGGTCCACACCGACTACGGCGTGGTGGACGTGCTGGTGAACAACGCGGGCATAGGCCTGTCGGGTTCCTTCTTCGACACGACGTCCGAGGACTGGCGCAGGGTTCTGGACGTCAACCTGTGGGGTGTGATCCACGGTTGCCGTCTCTTCGGCCGGCGGATGGCCGAGCGCGGCCAGGGCGGCCACATCGTCAACACCGCCTCGGCGGCCGCTTATCTGCCCTCCAAGGTGCTGCCCGCCTACAGCACCTCCAAGGCGGCGGTCCTGATGCTGAGCGAGTGCCTGCGCGCCGAACTCGCCGGCCAGGGCATCGGCGTCTCGGCGATCTGTCCCGGTCTGGTGAACACCGGCATCACCTCGACGGCGACGTTCGTGGGGGTGGACGCGGAGGAGGAACGGCGCCGTCAGAAGCGCTCCGCGCGCGCGTACGGGCTGCGCAACTACCCGCCGGAGAAGGTGGCGGACGCGATCCTGCGCGCGGTCGCGCTCAACGAGGCGGTGGTTCCGGTCACTCCGGAGGCGAAGGCCTCGTATGCCCTCTCCCGGTTCCTGCCCAAGGCGTTGAGGGCGCTGGCGCGGGTGGGACCGCCGCTGTGAGCCGCCGCACGGACCGGCCGCGCCCCGGGGCGGACTCGGCGTCCGCCCCGGCCACCACGGTTCGGGGAACGGCACGTTGACCACCACACCGCCGGCCCGGCCCCGCACCGCATAGAGACCCTCGCCCACCTCACCGGCACCACCGTCCCCACCATCCTTCCCTACCGGGACCGCGGACTCCTCCCCCGCCCCGAGCGCCAGGGGCGGGCCAACCACTGCTCCGACGCCCGTCCCACCCGCCTCCACCGGATCGCCGACCTGCTCGATCGCGGCTACCCCCTTGCTTCCATCAAGGAACTCCTCGACGCCCACGACACCGGCCGTGGCCTGGGCGGCGTCCTCGGTCTGGTCGCCGAGGTCGACGACTCGTGGACCGACGAGGAGGCCTCCCGTGTCTCCCGTGACGAACTGACGGCCCGCTTCGGCGGCACCCCCGACGACACGGCGATCGCGGACGCCGTGGCACTCGGCGTGCTGGAACCGGTTCCCGGCTACGGGGACGCCTTCCTCATGCCCAGTCCCCAAGAACTGGCGGTGGCAGTGAAGTTGCACGCGGCCGGGGTGCCGCTCAACGAGATCACCGCGCATCTGCGGAAGTTGAGGGTCCAGGTGGAGCACATCGCCTCCCGCTTTGTGGAGTTCACCACCGAGCACGTCTTCGCGCGCTACCTGGACGGCCCGCACCGTCCGCCCGACGCCGACGCGGCCGAGGCGGCCTCGCTCGTACGACGGCTGCGCCCGCTCGCCCAGCAGGCCGTGGACGCGGAACTGGCCCGGGCCATACGCCTGTTCGCCGGCCGCCACCTGCGTCGGCACCTGGGCGCGGAGATCCCCCGCCACCCGTGGCGGGAGCGCGTGCGGTGCCGATTCCGGCCGACACAATGCGCGCCGTCGAGGCGCTGGTTGGCCCGGGGCGAGCGGGCGACTGCCTCGTGATCGCGGCCGAACGAGAAGTGCGGGACCGCGGCTTGGACCATCTCGCATCAAGTCACAGGCCGTCACATGATCTTGGTGAAAGCTCCTGATACGGCGGCCAGTTGTCCACAGAATCGCCAATTGACCTGTGGATAACCACAGTTGGTTGTGGATCAAACCTCGGGCCCAAAAGTAAGTGCGTGATCCACGTCTCTCCCGCCATGCTGAGCGGATGAACGAAAAGGACAGAGACGAAAGACGCACCGTGAAGGTGTCGAAGTACCTCTCGAAGCATCTGCGGCACCAACCCGAGCGCATCGGCCTCACCCTCGACGAGGCCGGCTGGGTGGAGATCGACGAGCTCATCGCCGCGTGCGCGGCGCACGGCTTCCCCTTCACCCGGGACGAACTGGATCACGTCGTCGCCGCCAACGACAAGAAGCGCTTCGCGATCGACGGCACCCGGATCCGCGCCAGCCAGGGCCACAGCGTCGACGTCGACCTCGGACTGCCCTCGGCGACCCCGCCGGCGTACCTCTACCACGGGACCGTGGCCCGCAACCTGGACGCGATCCGGACCGAGGGGCTGCGACCCATGAACCGGCACGATGTGCACCTCTCGTCCGACCGGGAGACCGCCACCCGGGTCGGCGCCCGCCGGGGCCGACCCGTGGTCCTCTCCGTCGACGCGGGGGCCATGCACCGTGACGGCCATGTCTTCCACGTCAGCGCGAACGGGGTGTGGCTGACAAAGGCCGTACCGCCGCGGTATCTGCGATTTCCCGAGCACCACTGATTCCTGGATGCTCACAGGTATGGACCACCTGCCCACCACCGAGGCCGCCGTCACCGCCCTCCGCTCCCTCGCCGCCGCGTACGCGCTCGAGATCGAGGTAAGCCACGACATCGGCGCCGACCAGACCTCCCGCCGCACCTCCGCCGGCGTCGGCGTCACCACCGACCCGGACGGCTCGCTGCCGCACGAGGCCCATGTCGAGCTGGGCGGCCGACCGAGTGTGAGCGTGCGGCTGTACCCGGACGACGATGCCCTGATCACCGTCGACGGGGTGGAGTGCCCCGACATCGCCCGCGACGACGTGCCCGCCTTCCTCCGCTCGCTCTACGAAGGCCACGCCTGGGTCACATCCCGCCGCTTCCCGCCGGGCCGCTTCCTGATGGTGCCGCTACCGGGCGACCGGGTGCACAAGGAGTACATCCTGGTCGCGCTCAGCCCGTGGCTGTCCGGCCGCGTACGGTGACTGTTTCACGTGAAACACGGTCGGCCGCATACGCTCGATGACATGAGTCTGCGCCTGAGCACCGTGATCCTCCCGTACCTGCGCTGGAACGAGGGCGGCCGTTCCGCGTGGACGCGGGCCGAGCAGCTCGGCTTCCACACCGCGTACACCTACGACCACCTGTCCTGGCGCAGCTTCCGCGACGGCCCGTGGTTCGGCGCGATCCCGACGCTGACCGCCGCCGCGTCCGCCACCGAGCGCCTGCGTCTGGGCACGCTGGTGACCTCGCCGAACTTCCGGCACCCGGTCACCCTCGCCAAGGAGCTGATCTCCCTGGACGACATCTCCGGCGGCCGGGTGACCCTGGGGATCGGCGCGGGCGGCACCGGGTTCGACGCCACCGCCCTCGGCCAGGAGCCGTGGACCCCGCGCGAGCGCGCCGACCGGCTCGCCGAGTTCGTACCGCTGCTGGACCGGCTGCTCACCGAGGACTCCGTGTCCTACGAGGGCGACCACTACTCGGCGCACGAGGCGCGCAACATCCCCGGCTGCGTCCAGCGCCCCCGGCTGCCCTTCGCGGTCGCCGCGACCGGACCGCGCGGGCTGCGGCTCGCCGCGCAGTACGGGCAGGCATGGGTGACCACGGGCGACCCCAGGCTGTACGAGAACGGCACCCCCGAGCAGTCGGTTCAGGCCATTCGCGGGCAGGCCGAGAAGCTCGCCGACGCCTGTGCCGAGCGCGGGCGGGACGTGAAGGAGCTGGACAAGATCCTGCTCACCGGGTTCACCCCGGACCGGGGCCGACCGCTGGGTTCCCTGGACGCCTTCGTCGATTTCGCGGGCCGGCACCAGGAGCTCGGCTTCACGGAGATCGTGATCCACTGGCCCATCCCGGACTCCGACTTCGCCGCGGATGAGAAGGTCTTCGAGCAGATCGCCATGGGGGCAGCGGCTCAACTGCGCTGACCTCGGCATCAGGTCATCTGTGCCCTGCCTGTGCCTCATGTGTGCGGGCTCTCGCAGGGTCGTGCGGGCACATACGCGAGAATGGCACGGTGACCTCAGCGACTCGACAGCCCGAGACCCCGGCCGCCGCCCTCCCGCCGCGGCTGATCGCCACCGATCTCGACGGCACTCTGCTGCGCGACGACAAGTCGGTGTCCCCGCGCACGGTCGCCGCGCTCGCCGCCGCCGAGGAGGCGGGCATCGAGGTCTTCTTCGTCACCGGCCGCCCGGCCCGCTGGATGGACGTGGTCAGCGACCACGTCCACGGGCACGGCCTGGCGATCTGCGGCAACGGTGCCGCCGTCGTCGACCTGCACGGCGGCCCCGGCACCCACCGGTTCGTGAAGGTGCGCGAGCTGGCACGGGAGAACGCGCTGGACGCCGTACGGCTGCTGCGCGACGCGGCGCCCGGGACCATGTACGCCATCGAGCAGACGTACGGCTTCTACCAGGAGCCGGAGTATCCCAAGATGCACATGGAGATCCCCGACACCCTCGCGCCGGCCGAGCAACTGCTGGCGCCGGACGCGCCTGGGGCCGGCGAGCCGGTGCTGAAGATCCTCGCGTTCCACCCCACGATCGACCCCGACGCCTTCCTCAGCCTCGCCCGGCTGGCCATCGGCGACCGCGCCGACGTCACCCGCTCCAGCCCCAGCGCCCTGCTGGAGATCAGTGGTCCCGGCGTCTCCAAGGCCAGCACGCTCGCCCTGTGCTGTGCGGAGCGCGGCATCTCCCACGAGGAGGTCGTCGCGTTCGGGGACATGCCGAACGACGTCGAGATGCTCACTTGGGCCGGCCGGTCCTACGCCATGAGCAACGCGCACCCGGACGTGCTCAAGGCGGCCTCCGGGCGGACGGTCGCCAACAACGAGGACGGAGTCGCCGTCGTCATCGAGCAACTCCTCTCCGAGCGGGTGTGACCCCCGGACACAAGCCCTGGGGCCTGTCCTAGCCGACAGGCGCCCCGTGTGCCGCAAGCCACGGCACCGGGTCCACCCCCGAGCCCAGCTCGGGCGTCACCCGCACCTCGAAGTGCAGATGCGGGCCGGTCGAGTTGCCGGACGTGCCCGACTGCCCGATCCACTGCCCGGTGCTCACGCTGTCGCCCTGGTCGACGGTGACAGCGGCGAGATGGGCGTACTGCGTGAAGTAGCCGTCGGCGTGCCGCACCACGATCTCGATCCCGAACGCGCCCCCGCAGGACACCCGCACCACACGACCCGCGCCGACCGCCCGCACAGGCGTGCCGATCGGCACCGCGAAGTCCTGACCGGTGTGCCGGTTCGCCCAGTGCGAACCGCCGCTGCCGAAGCCCGCAGACAGGGTGTACGTCTCGACCGGCGCGACCCAGTCGGCCGCGAAGTGCGTCGGCGGCTGGTCGAGCCGCACGGCGCCACGGCAGGAACCCGCGGCGACCGAGGCGTCCGCCTGCCCCTGCAACTGCCATCGCGCCTGTTCGAGCTTGCCGTCGATGTCCTTCTTCAGCCGGACGAGTCCTGCGTTGCGCCGCTCCACCGCCCGCCAGGCCTCGACGGCCTTCGCCTCGTCCGCGGCCAGCCGCGCCTCCGCCCGCCGGCTCCTGCCGATGGCGTTGTCGACGGCGAGATTCGCCTGGGAGAAGACGTGCTGACCGCGCATCAGCTGATCCGGGCTGCCCGCGAGGAGCATCTGCGCGGCGACCGGCAGCCCGCCACCGCCGCGGTACTGGGCGCGTGCGATACGGCCCAGCTCCTCGCGGAGCACGGCGGTCTCCCGCCGTTCACGGGCGAGGAGTGCCTCCAGCCGGCGGGCCTGCCCCTGCTCCCCCTCCGCCTCGCGGCGCCCCGACTCGTACCGCTGCGTCGCCACCGCCGCGTCCTCGTACAGCCGGGCCACCTGCGCGCTGATCCCGGAGTCCGGGCCGTCGCCGGGCTCCCCGTCGGCCGCCGTGGGCCGCGCCGCGAGCACCGCGGCCGCGCACAGCAGAGCCGGAACGAGCAGGGTGCGGCGGCGAGGTGAGCGCATGTCAGCGATCGTGCCCCGACTGCGAGGCCCAGGTCCTGTTCAAGTCGTACGCCTGGGGGACACCCCGCCCCGGATGGCTCAGTGCGACGAGAAAACCGGCCCGGGCTCGCCGGTCACCGCGCCCCCACCAACAGCTCCGCGGCCTCCTCCCGCTCGGCCATCCGCCGCAACGGCCCCTCCACGGCGGCCAGCGCCGCGTACGAACCTCGCTGCACGACCCGGCCCTCGTCCAGCACGACCACCTCGTCGACCGCTTCGAGACCGGCCAGCCGGTGGGTGATGAGCAGGGTCGTACGGCCTTCGGTGGCGGCCAGCAGGTCCTCGGTGAGCGCGTCGGCGGTCGGCAGGTCCAGATGCTCGGCGGGCTCGTCGAGCACCAGGACGGGGAAGTCGGCCAGCAGCGCCCGGGCCAGCGCGAGCCGCTGGCGCTGCCCGCCGGACAGCCGGGCACCGTGCTCACCGACGAGCGTGTCGAGTCCGTCGGGCAGTCCGTCGGCCCACTCCAGCAGGCGGGCTCGCGCCAGCGCGTCCCGCAGTTCCTCCTCGCTCGCCCCCTTCTTCGCGAGCAGCAGGTTCTCGCGGACCGAGCTGTCGAAGAGGTGCGCGTCCTGGGCGCACAGTCCGACGAGCCGCCGCACGTCGTCGCCGTCCAGGGCTCGGGCGTCCACCCCGGCGAGCGTGTACAAGCCCGCGTCGGCGTCCAGGAACCGCAGCAGCACCTGCGCGAGCGTGGTCTTGCCGGACCCGGAGGGCCCCACGACGGCGACCCGGTGTCCCCGCGTCAGGGTGAGGTCGACTCCCGCGAGCGCGTCCCGGTCCTGCCCGGCGTGCCGGGCGGCCAGCCCCCTGACGACGAGCGGGAACGGCGACGCGGGCGCCTGCCGGGGCCGCTCCGGCTCGCGCACCGGCTCGGGGGAGTCCAGCACCTCGTACACCCGCTCCGCGCTCCTGCGTACCCGCTGGCGGTACTGCGCGGCCAGCGGTAGCCCCAGGACGGCCTCGAAGGCGGCCAGCGGGGTCAGGACGACCACCGCCATGGTCACGCCGCCCAGCCGCCCGTCGGCGACCGCCTGAGCGCCCACGAGCACGGCGGCCGCGACGGTCAGCCCGGAGACGAGCGCGGTCAGCCCGTCGCCGAGCGCGGTGGCGGTCGCGGCGCGCGAGGCGATCCGGGTGAGCACGGAATCGGCCGCGCGCACTTCGGCGGTACGCGCGGGCAGAGCGCCCGCGACGGTGAGTTCGGCGGTGCCGGTGAGCAGGTCGGCCGTGCGGGTGGCGAGCACGCCTCGGGCGGGGGCGAGCCGGCGCTCGGCCCGGCGCGCCACGGCAGCGGTGACCAGCGGGACGCCCACCCCGGCGGTCAGCAGCCCCGCGGCGAGCACGGCCCCGGCCTCGGGCAGCAGCCACGCGGTGAAGGCGACGGACCCGGTCGAGACGGCGACGGCGGCACCGGCGGGCAGCAGCCAGCGCAGCCAGTAGTCCTGCAACGCGTCCACGTCGGCGACCAGCCGTGTCAGCAGGTCGCCCCGACGGGTCGTACGCAGGCCCGCGGGCGCCAGCCGCTCCAGCCGCCGATAGACGGCGACCCGGGTGTCGGCCAGCATCCGCAGCACGGCGTCGTGCGACACGAGCCGCTCCGCGTACCGGAACACCGCCCGCCCGATGCCGAAGGCGCGGGTCGCCGTCACGGCCACCATCAGGTAGAGCACCGGCGGCTGCTGCGAGGCCCGCGAGATGAGCCAGCCGGAGGTGGCCATGAGCCCCACGGCACTGCCGAGGGCAAGGCTGCCCAGCAGCAGCGCGAGCGCGAGCCGGCCGCGCCGGGCGCCGGCCGTCGCACGGACCCGGGCGAGGACTCCGGCACCCCCGCCGGTAGCGGCGATCACCGTCTCGGGCTCCCCCGTGACGGGCGCGGCCGCCGTCTCTTCCCGCAGGGCGGGAGCGTCCTTGACCGCGGCCTCCACGGGCCTGTGGGTCTCGGTCCCGGCGAGCCGCACTACGCGGTCCGCCACCGCCAGCAGCGCCGGCCGGTGTACGACCAGCAGGACCGTCCGCCCGGCCGCCAACCGCCGTACGGCCGCCACGACCTCCGCCTCGGTCTCCCCGTCGAGCGCGGCCGTGGGCTCGTCCAACAGCAGCACAGGCCGGTCCGCGAGGAACGCCCGGGCCAGCGCGAGCCGCTGTCGCTGCCCGGCGGACAGCCCGGTCCCGTCCTCGCCGAGCACGGTGTCGGCCCCGGCGGGCAGCGCGTCGACGAACTCCAGCGCCCCCGCGTCCGCCAGCGCCCTGCGGAGGGTCACGTCATCGGCGTCAGGACGCGCCAGCCGTATGTTCTCGGCGATCGTCCCGGCGTAGAGGTGCGGGCGCTGCGGCACCCACGCGATCCGCGACCGCCACTGCTCCAGATCGGCCTCCGCGAGGTCGGATCCCCCGGTCAGCACCCGGCCCTCGGTCGGCCGCACGAACCCCAGCAGCGTGTTCAGCAGGGTCGACTTGCCCGCGCCGCTCGGTCCGACGAGCGCGACCGTCTCACCGGGTTCGACGGTGAAGGACACGTCCGAGACGGCGTCGGCGGAGCGGCCGGGGTAGCGGACGGTCACGCCCTCGAAGGCCAGGCCGCCCTCAGTCACCTCGACCGTGCCCGACGCCGGTGCCGGCGTCTCCAGCACCTCGAAGATCTCCTCGGCGGCGGCCAGCCCCTCGGCGGCCGCGTGGTACTGCGCCCCCACCTGCCGCAGCGGAAGATACGCCTCGGGCGCGAGCACCAGGATCACCAGGCCGATGTACAGGTCCATCTCGCCATGCACGAGCCGCATACCGATCGTCACGGCGACCAGGGCCACCGACAGCGTCGCCAGCAGCTCCAGCGCGAACGACGAGATGAACGCGATCCGCAGCGTCCGCATCGTCGCCTGCCGGTACTCGCCGGTGATGCGCCGGATCGACTCGGCCTGAGCTTTGGCCCGCCCGAACACCTTCAGCGTGGGCAGCCCCGCGACGACGTCCAGGAAGTGCCCGGACAGCCGGGACAGCAGCCGCCACTGACGGTCCATCCGCGACTGCGTGGCCCAGCCGATCAGCACCATGAAGACCGGGATCAGCGGCAGGGTGCCGACGATGATCGCGGCGGACACCCAGTCCTCGGTGACGATCCGCGCCAGCACCGCGACCGGCACGACCACCGCCAGCCCCAACTGCGGCAGGTAGCGCGAGAAGTAGTCGTCAAGGGCGTCCACGCCCCGCGTGGCGAGGGCGACCAGCGAACCGGTGCGCTGGCCGCTGAGCCAGCCGGGTCCCAGCACGGTGGCCCGCTCCAGCAACCGCCCGCGCAACTCCGACTTCACGGCGGCGCTCGCGCGGTGCGCGGCGAGCTCGGTGAGCCAGGAGACGAGGCCGCGGCCGACCGCGACGGCCACCAACAACAGCAGGGGAGTGCGTAGTTCGGCAATCGCCATGCCGTGCTGGAAGACACCGACCACCACCTCTGCGATGAGCATCGCCTGAGCGATGACCAGCGCCGCTCCGACGGCGCCCAGAGCGACGACCGCCACCAGGAAGAGGCGGGTGGCGCGGGCGTACCGGAGCAGACGCGGGTCGATCGGTTTCACGTGGAACACCCATTTCTCAAAGAGTACGTTTCACGTGAAACACACTCTCTCCTCATGGGGCATGTTTCACGTGAAACATGCCCCACCTCGGACTCAGTGCGCAGCGTCGACGATGTGCTGCGTGCCGATGCGCTTGCGGAACACCCAGTACGTCCAGCTCTGGTAGAGCAGCACGATCGGCGTGGCGATCCCCGCACACCAGGTCATGATCTTCAGGGTGTACGGGCTCGACGAGGCGTTGGTCACCGTGAGGCTCCAGTCCGAGTTGAGCGTGGACGGCATGACGTTCGGAAAGAGCGTCAGGAAGAGCATCGCCACGGCGGCCACGATGGTGACACCGGAGAGGGCGAACGACCAGCCTTCACGCCCTGCCTGGTTCGCCACGAGCGCCGCGACCAGGGCGGCGACCGCCACGACCAGCGCGACCAGGCTCTTGGCGTCACCGCTGTCGACCTGCGTCCACAGCAGGAAGGCCAGGGCGACCACTGCGGTCACGAGTCCCACCTTCAGCGCCAGCTTCCGTGCCCGCTCCCGGATGTCGCCGACGGTCTTGAGGGCCGTGAACACCGCACCGTGGAAGGTGAACAGCGTCAGGGTCACCAGGCCGCCGAGCAGCGCGTACGGGTTGAGCAGATCCCAGACGTTGCCCACGTACTCGAAGTCCTGGTCGATCTTGACGCCGCCCACGATGTTGCCGAAGGCGACGCCCCACAGGAACGCGGGAAGGAGCGAGGTCCAGAAGATCGCGGTCTCCCAGTTGCGCTGCCAGTTCTCCTCGGGCCGCTTCGCCCGGTACTCGAAGGCGACGCCCCGCACGATCAGGCAGATCAGGATGAGCAGCAGAGGCAGGTAGAAGCCGGAGAAGAGCGTGGCGTACCACTCGGGGAAGGCGGCGAAGGTCGCGCCGCCCGCGGTGAGCAGCCACACCTCGTTGCCGTCCCAGACGGGCCCGATGGTGTTGATGAGCACCCGCTTCTCAACCCGGTCGCGCGCGAGCAACCTGGTGAGGATGCCGACCCCGAAGTCGAAGCCCTCCAGGAAGAAGTAGCCGATCCACAGGACGGCGATCAGGACGAACCAGACGTCGTGCAGTTCCATGACTGTGCAGCTCCCTCGGCCTAGTACGAGAAGGCCATCGGCTTGTCGGCGTCACGGGAGTCGCCGCCGATCTTCGTGGGCGGGTTGAGGTCGGCTTCGGTGAGCTCGGGCGGGCCGGCCTTCACGTACTTCGCCAGCAGCTTGACCTCGACGACGGCGAGGATCGCGTACAGCACGGTGAAGACGATCATCGAGGTGAGGACCTCGGCCTGGGAGACCCCGGGGGAGACCGCGTCGCGGGTCTGCAGGACGCCGTAGACGGCCCAGGGCTGGCGGCCCATCTCGGTGAAGATCCAGCCCCAGGAGTTGGCGATCAGCGGGAAGCCGAGGGTCCAGATCGCCGCCAGCCAGTAGAGCCTGGTGAGCTTGGGGCCGAGCGCCTTGTTGCGGAAGAGCACCACATGCGGAACCTCGTCCTCGCCGACCCTCAGATGCTGCGGCAACATGAACTTCTTGCGGGTGAGCCAGAGTCCGGCCAGGCCGATCGCGAAGGATGCCATGCCGAAGCCGATCATCCAGCGGAAGCCCCAGTAGGCGACGGGGATGTTGGGCCGGTAGTCGCCGGACCCGTACTTCTCCTGCTCGGCCTTGTTCACGTCGTTGATGCCGGGGACGTAGGAGCTGAAGTCGTCGTTCGCGAGGAAGGACAGCAGGCCCGGGATCTCTATGGCGACCTTGTTGTGCCCCTTCTCGACGTCGCCGTAGGCGAAGACCGAGAACGGCGCGGGAGACTCGCCGTCCCACAGCGCCTCGGCGGCGGCCATCTTCATCGGCTGCTGCTTGAACATGACCTTGCCGAGGACGTCACCGCTGATGGCGGTGAGCAGGCCGGCGATGATCACGGTGACCAGGCCCAGCCGCAGCGAGGTCTTCATCACCGGAATGTGCTTCTTGTGGTACAGGTGGAACGCGGCGATGCCGACCATGAAGGCGCCGCCGGTGAGGAAGGCGGCGGACATGGTGTGGAAGACCTGGCTGAGCGCGGTGTTCTGGGTCAGCACGGCCCAGAAGTCGGTGAGCTCGGCCCGCCCCTTCTCCTTGTTGATCCGGTAGCCGACCGGGTGCTGCATCCACGAGTTGGCCGCGAGGATGAAGTACGCCGACAGGACCGTGCCGATCGAGACCATCCAGATGCAGGCCAGGTGGATCTTCTTCGGCAGCTTGTCCCAGCCGAAGATCCACAGGCCGATGAAGGTGGACTCGAAGAAGAAGGCGATCAGGGCCTCGAAGGCGAGCGGGGCACCGAAGATGTCGCCGACGAATCGCGAGTAGTCGGACCAGTTCATGCCGAACTGGAATTCCTGCACGATGCCGGTGACGACACCCATCGCGATGTTGATCAAGAAGAGCTTGCCCCAGAACTTCGTCGCCCTGAGGTACTTCTCGTTCTCCGTGCGCACCCAGGCGGTCTGCAGCCCGGCGGTGAGAGCCGCGAGGGAGATCGTCAGGGGAACGAAGAGGAAGTGGTAGACGGTGGTGATACCGAACTGCCAGCGCGCCAGTGTCTCCGGCGCCAAAGCCAGGTCCACGTCGTGACTCTCCTTACGTCGCCGGGGGTACAGCGGCAGTTTGCCCCTTATGTCACGCCCATCGCTGGAGCAACCAGGACACGATTGTGAACGCGTTCACATTCACAAGCAATTATGACGCATACCCGTTCGACGCAATACGGGCGGGGGGTCCCCAACCCGGACCGAGGGTCCCCACCGGGCAGGGCCGCTCGGCCCATGGCGCGCGAAAGGCGCCTCGGTTCCACGTGAAACAGAGGCGCCCACCGGCTCGCTCCGGCGCTTACAGCTCCTTGTGGAACCCTTCTGCCACCTTCAGGAAAATGTCGTTCGCCTCGTTCTCGCCGATCGTCACCCGCACACCCTCGCCCGGGAACGGCCGCACCACGACGCCGGCCTGCTCGCACGCCGCCGCGAAGGCCACCGTGTGCTCGCCCAGCCGCATCCACACGAAGTTGGCCTGCGTCTCCGGCACCGTCCAGCCCTGCGCGCGCAGCCCCTCGACCACGCGCTGGCGCTCGCAGACCAGGGAGCCGACCCGGCCGAGCAGCGCGTCCTCGGCGCGCAGCGAGGCGATCGCGGCCTCCTGCGCCAGCTGGCTCACACCGAACGGCACGGCCGTCTTGCGCAGCGCCTCCGCCACCGGTTCGTGAGCGATGGCGAAGCCAACGCGCAGCCCCGCGAGGCCGTACGCCTTGGAGAAGGTCCGCAGCACACAGACGTTGGGCCGCTTTCGGTACAGCTCCACGCCGTCCGGCACCTCGGGGTCGCGGATGAACTCCCGGTAGGCCTCGTCGAGCACGACCAGCACGTCACGCGGCACCCGGTCGAGGAACCGTTCCAGCTCGGCCCGCTTCACGACCGTGCCCGTGGGGTTGTTGGGGTTGCAGACGAAGATCAGCCGGGTCCGGTCGGTGATCGCGTCGGCCATGGCGTCCAGATCGTGCACGTCACCCGGCGTCAGCGGCACCTCTACGGGCTTCGCGCCGCCGATCCGCGTGATGATCGGGTACGCCTCGAAGGACCGCCAGGCATAGATCACCTCGTCGCCGGGGCCCGCGGTCGCCTGGACGAGCTGCTGGGCGACGCCGACCGAGCCGGTGCCCGTGGCGATATGGGAGGCGGGGACCGCGAAGCGATCGGAGAGCTCGTTCACCAGCGCCGTGCAGGCCAGGTCCGGGTAGCGGTTGAAGGACTCGGCCGCGGCCGTCACGGTCTCCATCACGCCCGGCAGCGGCGGATAGGGGTTCTCGTTGGAGGACAGCTTGTAGGCCACGGGACCACCGGCCGCGGCCGGCTTGCCCGGCTTGTAGGTGGGGATCCCCTCCAGCTCGGCGCGCAGCTTGGGGCTCGTCTCGCTCACCGCAGTCCTCCTCATGACCACCACCGGCTTCAATACTGCTCACCTTATGAGGATTCGGCGCGGGTGCGTACAGGCACGGAGGGACCTCCGCCCGAAACGGAGGGTCCCTAGCGACCGGCAGGGGGGGGACCCGAGCGACCGGCGGGGGGACGTCCGTGACTTCTGAGGACGAAGGCGCACGAAGGCGTACCCGCCAGGGGGCGCGCCGTACATATATCTACGCGCCGGTAGCTCGCGCCGTGGCGCGCATCCCTCGTGCAGGTGAGTTGAGACCTCTTCGAGACATCGGTGCCTTGGCAGGCTCATCCGTGCCGACACGTCACGTCTTGGCATTGGAACAGTCAACTACCTTTGTTTCGAATGCACTTGACCCCGAATGGCCTTGCAGAAACGTGCCTGTCAACGCGTGCATATGCGTCCGCCCTACCCCACCGAATGAGCCCTACTATCGGCTCGCCATGACAGCAGCAGGGAAGCACCAGGTGAGCCGCGCGGAAACCTCACGCCGAGGCAGCCGGCCGGGCCGGGCGGGCATCAGGGACGTGGCCGCCGCCGCCGGAGTCTCCATCACGACCGTCTCCGACGCCCTCAACGGCAAGGGCAGGCTCCCCGATGCCACCCGACGCCATGTCCGCGAGGTCGCCGACCGACTGGGCTACCGCCCCTCCGCGGCGGCCCGAACCCTCCGTACCGGCAAGTCAGGGCTCATCGGCCTGACCGTGACCACGTACGGGGATGAACCTTTCACCTTCACCGAGTTCGCGTACTTCGCGGAGATGGCGCGCGCCGCCACCTCGGCCGCGCTCGCCCGCGGCTACGCGCTCGTCATCCTCCCGGCGACCTCGCGCCACGACGTGTGGTCGAACGTCGCCCTGGACGGCACGGTCGTCATCGACCCCTCCGACCAGGATCCGGTGGTCAGCGAGCTGGTCCGGCAGGGTTTACCGGTCGTCTCCGACGGCCGCCCGGCCGGCCCGCTTCCGGTGACCGCGTGGGTGGACAACGACCACGAGGCCGCCGTCCTCGACATCCTCGACCACCTGGCCGACGCTGGCGCCCGCCGCATCGGCCTGCTCACGGGCACCACGACGGACACGTACACACACCTGTCGACCAGCGCCTACCTACGGTGGTGCGAGCGGGTCGGCCAGGACCCGGTCTACGAGGCCTACCCCGCGCACGACCCGTGCGCGGGCGCCGTGGCCGCCGACCGGCTACTGGCCCGTCCCGACCGCCCCGACGCCGTGTACGGCCTGTTCGACCCCAACGGCACCGACCTCCTCGCCGCCGCCCGCCGCTACGGGCTGCGCGTCCCGGAGGACCTGCTGGTCGTCTGTTGCAGCGAGTCCACGGTGTACGCCAACACCGAGCCGCCGGTCACGACTCTCTCGCTGAAGCCGCGCCGTATCGGCACGGCGGTGGTCCAACTCCTCATCGACGCGATCGAGGGTGTGGAGTCGGACCGACCGGTCGAGCAGGTGATACCGACCGAACTGATCGTGCGGACCTCGTCCCAGCGACGCCCACCACGAACGACGGTCAGCCCGCCCCGAGCCCCGGAAGAAAAGTAACCCTGCCGCCGGCCCCTTCCCACCCCCACTTCAGAGCGTGGGGGTGGGAAGGGGCCGGCGGTTCTTTTGGGAGGCAGGTTGGGTGGGGGCTGGGCAGTCCGAAGAGGCTGGAGGGAGTGCTGGGGTATGGGGGGCGGGAGTGAGATGAAGCGCCGGGTGGGGCAGGTGCAACAGATGGGTCGGGTGAGGTGCAGGACGGTGGGCACGCTGGGCGGGGGAAGGCACACGGGCGGCCAGGGGCACGGGCGGCCGGGGCGCGCGGTTCGCGTCAACGCAGGTTGGCGAGAAGCACGTACGGGCGTTTTCCAGCGGCGCCGGACGCGTCTCGGGTGCCGACGGCCTCTGGGGCTCCTGAAGGGCCTGGCGTCCCCGAGAGGCCTGGGGGTCTCCGGACGGAGTTGGCCCCCGAGCGGTCCGAGGTGCCGCCGCTCCCGGGAGACACGGCGTCCTTTCAACTCCGCGGTACGGAACGTCAAATCCGCGGTACGCAACGACGTAGGGCAGCGCTCCTCCCCCTCCGCTCGGGCGCCTGAATCCGAGTTGCTCGAAGCGGCGCGCCGCGCAGAGAAGGCGGTGCAGTGCCATGAGACACAGCGGTCGGCCCTAGTCAGAACGAGGGCCAGTGCCAGGGCCAGGGCTCGCTCACGCCGGCGCACGGCAGCCGCAGTCGGGAGAGCACCGCACCAGGCCCCCAGGCCGCGCCCTGGCCACGTACCGGCCACACCCTGACCACGCTCGGTGTGAGGCGGCCACTCGCGGCCGCGCCACCGAAGGCGGGCGACCGCAACAGCCGACCGTCCACGACTCCGGAGAAGCGCCCCACCCCTCGGCCGCCCGGCCCCGAGCAAAGCCTTCGCCCCGAACGCCGGGCTCGTCCGCACTTCAGCCACAGTCGAGGCTCGCCCTCCCCCAGCCACCGAAATCCCGGCCCCCCGAACCACCAACGCCCGTCCCCTCAGCCCCGACATCACCCTCCCCCAGCCTGCACAGACCCCCCGCTCAAACCGGCGGAGCCACCCGGGGGCGCGCTGTGCGGGTGTGGGCACGGTGTGTGCCGGGTGAGTGTGGGCTGCCGAAGCCCGGCCCAATCGGGGCGAAAGCCGCGACGAACTGGAGCCTTGCTCCGATTCACCACCCCTGGGTCATCACACGGCACGATCCGCATTCCTATGATGGGCGCACGGCACCCGCGGGCCGCTGCGACCAGGCAGCCCGAAGGGTGCAGATGCGGCGCGATGGTGGAGGGGTCTGATGACTCAGGGGGCCGGTCAGGGACCCGAGGTGGAGCGTACGGCGACGTTGCGCGACTTCCGGGTGCCCGCGTACGTCCACGAGACCGGTCCGTACGACCACGGCACACACCCCGGCAACGCCGCGCCGCCCCTCGATGAACCGGTGGAGCATCCCGACGGCTACACGCCCACCCAGCGCGACCTGCCCGTCATCAACCGCCGCGGCGACACCCTCCAGGTGGCGGTGGACCCGGCGGCCGTCCAGGCCCCGCTGCCCGCGACCGGCCCGGGTCCGCTGTTCGTCGTCGGCGACGTGCACGGCTACCTCGACGAACTGGTGGCCGCACTGCAGGAGAAGGGCCTGATCGACGCCGCAGGGAACTGGTGCGCGGGAACCGCCCGGCTGTGGTTCCTCGGCGACTTCACCGACCGCGGCCCGGACGGCATCGGCGTCATCGACCTCGTCATGCGGCTGTCCGCCGAGGCCGCCGCGGCCGGCGGATACTGCAAGGCCCTGATGGGCAACCACGAACTGCTGCTGCTCGGCGCCAAGCGCTTCGGCGACACTCCCGTCAACTCCGGGGCGGGCACCGCCACCTTCCAGGCGGCCTGGCTGCTCAACGGCGGCCAGAAGTACGACATGGACCGCCTCCAGGACCACCATCTGCAGTGGATGGCCCGGCTCGACGCCGTCGAGGAGGTCGACGGCCACCTGCTCGTCCACTCCGACACCACCGCCTATCTCGACTACGGCGACTCGATCGAGGCGGTCAACGACACCGTCCACGAGACGATCACGCGCAACGACGCGGACGAGGTGTGGGATCTGTTCCGCAAGTTCACCAAGCGCTTCTCCTTCCGGGACGAGGGGGGAGCCGACGCCGTCCGTTCCCTGCTCGATACGTACGGCGGCACCCGCATCGTTCACGGCCACAGCCCGATTCCCTACCTGCTGGGTGAAGTCGGCTCCGAGGACGGCGAGGACAGCGGTGGCCCGCACGTCGAAGGACCGCACGTCTACGCCGACGGACTGGCCATCGCGATGGACGGTGGCGTGACGATGGCCGGAAAACTGCTGGTCCAGCAACTGCCCCTGAATAGCTGAGCGTTCCGGGGGCCCGGCCGCGCCCCCTCTGGACACCTCGTCGACGCCGCAGGCCAGGGGCCAATTTCGGCAAACCCCCTGTCACCCCATGCCGTCGCCGCTCTACCATCGGCTTATCCGTAGCAGGCTCCCCTCCGTTTCTGCCCGACGGCTCGTTGGCATGCGAGCCCCAAGCCCTACGGAGCATCGGGGGATGCACATGAACAGCGTTCCGCAGCACCTGCACAGCGAGGACCGCCAGGAGTACGAGCGGATCCTCGACGAGGCGCTGCGCTCCGCACCACGCCACCCGGAACTGGCCGCTGTCGGACAGCGGCTCAACCCCGAACAACTGCGCACCATGGCGCTCAACGCCTCCGCACTCATCACGGTGGCCGCGGCGTCCGAGTACCAGCACTACGTGAAGGTCCGCGAGGAACTGCGCCACCCCGCGCCGTCCACCCCGTCGTCCACGCCCGAGACCGGCTCCGCCGAGCCGAGCGCGGCCACGATGGGGCTCGCCACCACCATAGGGGAGGCGGCCCAGGCCGCCGAGGCCGCCGGGGCGGGCGCCGTCGCCGCCGTCCTCACCCCTGTTCTCGCCGGGACCGCCGCGGTGATCTTCCTGCTCGTCGGCTACCTCCTCAGGGCACTCGACCCCGAACAGACGTTCGCCAGGACCATGCTCACCGCCGGCTGGACGTTCGGGGCCGTGGCCGCGGCCGCGATCCTCGTCGCCACCGTCGCACTGCTGCTCGCCGCCCTGCGCAACCGGCCCTCCCTGGAGGACGAACCGTACGGCGAACTGAACGAGGAGGTCGCCGCGGCCAGGGAAGCCTGGCGGGAGGCGCTTCTGGAACGCGGCATCCTGCCGTTCCTCCGGGAGGCGCTCGCCAGCCCGGGCACGGCGACCGCCCTGCACACGGACCCGGCCCCCACCGGCCGCCTCCCGAAGATCGGCTACGACCGTCCGGGGTTCTCCAGCCCCGACGACGGCCGTTCGACAGGCCCACGCCCGAGCTTCAGCAGCCCGGACTACTCCAGCCCGGACTTCGGCGGCCCGGAGCACCGGCCGGAATAGGCACTCGGCTTGCGCCCCCGCCGACCCCGCCGAGGGGAGCGCAAGCCGTACGCCGACACGCCCCTGGCACAGCACCGCATGCTGTGCCCGCTGCCCACGGCTGCGGGTCAGTGCCGCTCGGCGCCGCTCAGATCGGCGCCCACGCTCATGGACCGGGCTGTCAGCGTGCCACGTCCGCCGAGCCGTCTGCCGAGGGCAACCGCACGAGCGCGATGGTCTCGTCCTGCGCGACTGCCAAGTGCGTGCCGTCGGGATGCAGTGCCGCGACCGGTGTCGGTATGTGGGTGACTCCGAAGTACCCCTCGCGGCGGGACACCTTCACCTCGGGCCACTCCTCCAGCACCTCGCCGGTCATGACATCGACCAGCCGCGGATGACCGTGCAACGAGACGACTCGTCCACCTCCCGCGATCAGCGTCCCGACCTCGAAATCGACAGAACTCCGGTGCAGCCACGTGCGATCGGACAGTGACCACACGCCGATCTGACGGGGCCCGAGCGCCGGCACCTCCTCGTCGTCGAGAAACTCCTCTCCGGTCGCCACTGCCAGGCGGTTGTCGTCGAGCCAGCACGCCGACACAACTTCGGCATCGGTCCCCGGTTCCATGGGCAACACCCCACGCCCGTCCAGCACGGCCGGATCCGTCAGCGCGCTCTCCAGATCGAAGACCTCGACGATTCCGTAGGGATGCCACACCCAGCCGGAGACCAGCAGATGTCTGCCGTCCCGGCTCACGGACAGCCGGGAGTGGAACACGTCCTTCGCGTCGCGTGCGCCGGTCGTGAGCCGCTGCCCGGACGCCACCTCCTCGACCTGGAGAACGTTGTACTCGTCCGGGCAGTGGACCAGGACCTCCCGGCCGTCCCGCAGGACTCCCAGGGCCACGGGGTAGTCGAAGTCCCCGGAGTGGTACGGGCCGCGAGTCAGCTCACGGACAGGGCGTGTCCCCTCGAGCAACAGCGCGCCGGGCCCGCGTTCGGCGTAGACGACGGTGTAGCGGCCGGACGGGGAGACCACGCCTGTGTCGAATCCTGAGCCATGATCGGTGGCCGTCAGTCGCTCCGTACCGTCGGCGTTCCAGGCCCGGCCACTCACGACATCGAACAGGTCACCGCCCTGCCAGACCAATGACCGGACCGGCACCGATGTCTTCAGCAACTCCAAGGTCTCTTCCCCCCCCCAACCGCAAACACCGATGTCTCCCCCGGCCGACGATCGCTCATGGCGATGCCCGCAGGCGCCGCCCTCGGGCAACGCGCCCGACGGGGCAGCGCCATCCAGGCAAGTCGGTCAGTCAGCGAGCGGCAGGTACACCCGGTTCCCGCTCGCCGCGAACTCCTTCGACTTCTCCAGCATCCCCTCGGCGATCTCCTCCGCCGAGGCCCCGTCGGCCACCCCGCCGCCGAACCGCTCGCTGATGCTCTGGCTGATCTTCATCGAGCAGAACTTCGGCCCGCACATCGAGCAGAAGTGCGCCGTCTTCGCCGGCTCCGCAGGGAGTGTCTCGTCGTGGAACTCCCGTGCCGTGTCCGGGTCGAGGGCGAGGTTGAATTGGTCCTCCCAGCGGAACTCGAAGCGGGCGTCGGACAGCGCGTCGTCCCATTCCTGCGCACCGGGGTGCCCCTTGGCGAGGTCGGCTGCGTGGGCGGCGATCTTGTAGGTGATGACGCCGGTCTTGACGTCGTCACGGTTGGGCAGGCCCAGGTGTTCCTTGGGCGTGACATAGCAGAGCATGGCCGTGCCCCACCAGGCGATCATCGCGGCACCGATGCCGGAAGTGATGTGGTCGTACGCCGGCGCGACGTCCGTCGTCAGCGGGCCGAGCGTATAGAACGGAGCTTCATCACAGATCTCCTGCTGAAGGTCGATGTTCTCCTTGATCTTGTGCATCGGGACATGTCCCGGGCCCTCGATCATCGTCTGTACATCGAAACGCTTCGCGATCCGGTTGAGTTCCCCGAGCGTCCTCAACTCGGCGAACTGTGCTGCGTCGTTGGCATCCGCGATGGAACCCGGCCGCAGCCCGTCGCCCAGCGAGTACGTGACGTCGTAGGCGGCGAGGATCTCGCAGAGTTCCTCGAAGTTCTCGTAGAGGAAAGACTCCTTGTGGTGCGCGAGGCACCAGGCCGCCATGATCGAGCCGCCACGCGAGACGATGCCGGTCTTGCGGTTGGCGGTGAGCGGGACGTACGGGAGGCGGACACCGGCGTGGACCGTCATGTAGTCCACACCCTGCTCGGCCTGTTCGATGACCGTGTCTTTGTAGATCTCCCAGGTGAGCTCCTCGGCGCGGCCGTCCACCTTCTCCAACGCCTGGTAGAGCGGAACCGTGCCGATGGGGACGGGGGAGTTGCGCAGCACCCACTCGCGGGTGGTGTGGATGTTGCGGCCGGTGGACAGGTCCATGACCGTGTCGGCGCCCCAGCGGGTCGCCCAGGTCATCTTCTCGACCTCCTCCTCGATGGAGGACGTGACCGCCGAGTTGCCGATGTTGGCGTTGACCTTCACCAGGAATCGCTTACCGATGATCATCGGCTCGATCTCCGGATGGTTGATGTTGGCCGGCAACACCGCGCGGCCCTCCGCGATCTCCTCGCGGACGACCTCCGGAGAAACGTTCTCTCGGATGGCCACGAACTCCATCTCGGGTGTGATCTCACCCCGGCGCGCATACGCAAGCTGGGTGACCGCCACGCCGTCCCTGCCGCGACGCGGCAGACGCGGCCGCCCCGGGAAGACCGCGTCGAGGTTACGCAGACCGCCGCGCGGCGAGGTGTGCTTGATGCCGTCGTCCTCGGGACGGACGGGCCGGCCCGCGTACTCCTCGGTGTCCCCGCGGGCGGTGATCCAGTTCTCGCGCAGTGGCAACAGGCCCCTGCGTACGTCGGTGTCGACGAGCGGATCGGTGTACGGGCCGGAGGTGTCGTACAGCGTGACCGACTGCCCGTTGGTGAGGTGCACCTGCCGGACCGGCACCCGTAGATCGGGGCGAACGCCCTCGACATACCCCTTGTGCCAGCCGATGGACTTCCCGGCCTCCTCGTCGGTCACGTCGACCGCGCTTTCGCTGGTCGCGTTCTGCGTGAAGGCAGGCGTGCGTGCGTCCTTGTTGGTCATGAGACCTACTCCCTACGCCGGCATTACCCGGTAACAGGTTCGGCGGTCGACGCAGCGGCTACCGTCGTCCGAGGTTTCATGTGAAACATCACTCGATTCAAGAGACGTTCCACGTGAAACATCGCGAAGACGGAGGTCAGCGCCCTCTCAGCCCGGTGCTCCGAGCTCCCGCGTGTGCAAAGGTGCCTCCACGCTAGCGTCAATTCGGGCGCGGTGAACAGAGGGCCCCTGTCGTTCTTGCGATGATCGGTCGGTGACCACGACACACCAGCCCCCATACCCGCCGCCCGAGCCGCCCCGTCGGCCGGGCTCCGGAAGCGGCCCCGGCAATGGCACCGGCCCCGGCGGCGGCTCCGGACGCGGCCCCGGGAACGACCGCGATGTCAGCGGCGGTCCCGATCACGGGCGGGATCACGGAGAGAGCCCTGATCGTGGTCCCGGATACGCCGGTGGGCTGGGCGGGCTGGGCCGGCTGGGGCGCGGTGGAACTCCCGGTGGTCGGGGACAGGGCCCTGGGCAAGCAGCCGGGCAGGCACCCGATCAAGGACGCGGCAGGGGGCACGGGTACGGGTACGAACCCGGATACGGCCCCGGCTCCGACGCCGTATCCGGCCCCGGTTACGAGCCCGGTTACGGATACGACCCTGACCGCGATGAGCACGGTCATGGGCAAAGCCCCGACGGTGGTCATGGTGGCGCCTCTCGGAACGATCTCCGGAACAACCCTGGAAACGGCCTTGGAAACGTCCCTGATCAGGGGCACGGCGCCGGCTACGCACACGACCACGGCGACGGGCATGGCCACGGTCCCGGTCCCGGTTCAGGTCACGGACCGGGTTCCGGCGGTGGGTACGGCACCGGTTCCGCTGGTGGGAACGGGCATTCGCACAGCCACAGTCATGGCCCGGCGGCCCCCGTCTCCCAGCACCTGCGCAAGGTCATCGCGGCCATCCTCATCCCGTTCGCCGCGGCTGTGGTGGTCGGGCTCGTGGTGTTGTGGCCGGGCGGCGCACCGGTGCACGAGCGCACCGGGGTCGGCTTCGACCGGCAGACCCAGCAGGCCACGGTCACCGAGGTCGTGAGCGTGAGCTGCGCGTCGGTGAACGCTTCGAGCGACACCCCGACCGGCGACACCTCCACGGCCGAGGGTTCCTCCGCGCAACAGCAGGCGAGCGGTTCCTGCAAGAAGGCCACGATCCGCGTGGACACCGGCAAGGACAAGGGCCGGACGTTCACCGAGATCATCCAGCCGGACCAGTCACGGCAGTTGGAACAGGGCGAGAAGGTCGTGGTCGCCTACGAGCCCTCCGCGCCGAAGGATCTGCAGTACTCGGTCACCGACGTGAACCGTCGTGTCCCGATGACAGTGCTCGCCATCATCTTCGCGGTCGCCGTCGTGGTCGTCGGGCGGCTTCGGGGCGTCATGGCGCTGGTCGCGCTGGCCATCAGCTTCCTGCTGCTGAACTTCTTCGTCCTGCCCGCGATCCTGCAGGGCTCGAACCCGCTGGTCGTGGCGGTGGTGGGATCGAGCGCCATCATGCTGATCGCGCTCTATCTGTGTCATGGCCTCTCGGCCCGCACCTCCGTCGCGGTGCTCGGCACGCTGATCTCACTGCTGCTGATCGGCGTCCTCGGTTCGCTGTTCATCGACTGGGCCGCGCTGACCGGCAACACGGACGACAACACTGGCCTGATCCACGGCCTCTACCCGTCGATCGACATGAGCGGCCTGCTGCTCGCCGGCATCATCATCGGCTCGCTCGGTGTCCTCGACGATGTGACGGTCACCCAGACGTCAGCGGTCTGGGAGCTGCACGAGGCCAACCCGTCGATGGGCTGGCGCGGACTGTACCGGGCAGGCATCCGCATCGGCCGCGACCACATCGCGTCCGTGGTGAACACGCTCGTCCTCGCCTACGCCGGTGCCGCGCTGCCGCTGCTGCTGCTCTTCTCGATCGCGCAGAGCAGCGTGGGCACCGTCGCCAACAGTGAGTTGGTCGCCGAGGAGATCGTGCGCACGCTGGTGGGCTCGATCGGCCTGGTCGCCTCCGTGCCCGTCACGACGGCCCTGGCCGCCCTCGTGGTCTCCGCCGATCGTCCGACCGGAACGGCCCCCGCGACAGTCCCCCCGGAGACGACTCCGGCGGCTGCGTCAGGAGCGACAGCCGCAGGGCCCACCCAGGGCCGGGGCGGCCGGGGCAGGCGACGCAAGCGCTGAGGTGCGAGGCGCCCGAGAGCGGAAGCACCGGCCGGCGCTCGGGCGCGCGCCACGCCCTCCCTCGGGAGTGAACCCGCGAGGCAAGGGAAGCGCGAGACTCCCGCAATGGTCTGAGGAGCTCTGAGAACGCCCCGTTCGAGCACTCGCCCCAGCCCAGAAGAAGCGTTCCTGCACGGCCCCAGCTCTCTACTGGAGCGTTCCGTCACCCCCACGCTGCCGACACGTCAGCCGGCGCTCTGCTCCTCCGCCAGGATCCGGTCCAGTGCCTCGTCCAAATACGCGTCGAAGTCGGCGAGCGCACCCTCCTGGCCCAGCGGAACCAGCTTGTCGGTGCGGTCGAGGAAGGCCACGAGCGGAGCAGCCGAGGAGCGGAACAGAGCCTGGTCACCCCCGACCTGAAGCCGGATCAGGACCTCCCCCAGCACATCGGGATCGACGGGCGAGACACGGACGTCCCCTTCACCACACGCTCTGCCCACCCCGTCGATGAGCAGCTCACGCCCGAAGGCCCAGGTCACCGGGGCGTCACCGGGGAGGTGGAAGGTGAGCCGCACGGCGTACGGATCGCACGACTCGTAACCCAGCTCCACCGGGATGCGGAACGCGAGCTCCTCGGACACGAGGAAGCTCATCATGACCTCTGCCTGTACTGCCTGTACGGACTCACGCATCGCCTTACCCCGTCACTCGCCGTCGACTGGCCGAGAATCAACCTTCTGACACTGCAGGCATCTTGCTGAACGTACACGACAGATCACAAGGAGTGAGTTTTCAGATGCTGATAGAGACTGCGAGAGAGCCAAGCAGCCGTCCGACCTCGTTCTGCAGTTGCCGGGCTGCCGGGAGCAGTCGGTCGGCGTGATGGGAGGGGAGGGAGATCGCCATCGTCGCGGCCGTGGTGCCCACGGTGATCGGGATCGCGGCGCACACCGTACCCAGCGCGTACTCCTGCCGTTCGACGACCGGGTCCATGCGCCGCATCCGCTCCAGGCGCCGCAGCAGAGTGTGGTCGTCACGCACGGTGTAGGGGGTGATCGCCTGCGCCGGGTAGCGATCCAGGTGGTCGCGGCGGGCGTCCTCGTCCAGTTGGGAGAGCAGGCACTGGCCGATGGCGTGCGCATGGCCGGTCTCGCGGAAGTCGGCCCATTCCTCCACCGCGGGGTTGCCCGGGGTGTCGGAGACGCACATGATCTCGATCTCGCCGTCGTGGTACCGGGCGTAGTACACAGGGACACCGATCGAATCGCGCCATTGGGCGAGGGTGTCGGCGACCGTGCTGCGACGTTTCTGCGCCGCTCCACTGCTGCCGAGCCGCTCGGCCGCCTCGCCGAGGAAGAACAGCCCCTTGTCCCGGCGCAGATAGCCCTCGTGCACGAGGGTGCGCAGCAGGTGGTAGGCCGTGGGCAGCGCAAGGCCGGTCTCGCGGGCGAGTTGTTTGGCCGGAGCCCCGTACTGGTGCTCGGCGACGGATTCCAGCAGGCGCATCGCGCGCTGGACGGAGCCGATCAGGGTGGCCGCGGGGTGCGGATGCTCGGGGACGGCAGTGCTCGGCGGACGTTGGAGCGGGGGTGGAGAGGAACGCGGCCGGCTGGGGGGTGCGTACGGCTGCGCGGATGCGGTGTCAACCATGGCCAAGGGTCACTCCCGAAGCACGAGGGGGCGGTCCGTGCGGGGGAACACGGGAAGGGGGGTACGCCGCTCGCGGGGTCGTCCCCGCGTCGAATTCCGGACTTTAACCGTCCGCCACCGCTTGCAGACGGGCTGTCGGGCAAACTTCCCCCGGCCGAGGGAACCGGTGATTCCTGTTACCGATCACCGGCATCCCGGACCGCTCACCAGTCGCTGCGCGACGACGAACTCGACATGAACTTCCGTACGACGTAGATCAGTCCGCCGACCAGCGCCACGAAGACCAGCAGCTTGAAGAGCAGGCCGATCACGAACCCGACGACGCTGGCTATCAGCCCGCCGAACACGACCAGGGCGATGACCGGCACCGCGACCCACTTCACCCACCACGGCAGTCCCACGAAGATCTCTCGCATCGCCCTTGTCCTCATCCTCTTCGGTCGAGGTCCGGCACCCCTGTCGGGCCGGATCCTTTCGATGTCCTGCCGTCGATGCTAGGTCCGAAGAGGGTGCCGACGGGGGCCTCGCACCCCTTGTCCTCCCCTGACCGATCCCCTAGGGAACCCCGAGGCCGGGTATCGGCTGCGAGGCGGAGACGCTCAGCCCTCGGGCGGCGAGAACACCACCAGGACCCGGAGATCCTCACTGATGTGGTGGAACTTGTGGGCGACCCCGGCTGGGACGTACACCACACTGCCGCGCGCCACCTGCGTGGTCTCCATGCCGACGGTGATCGAGGCTCGCCCGCTCACGACGAAGTACACCTCGTCCTGGTTGTGCGGGTTCTGTGGATCATGCGTACCGGCGTCGAGCGCGTACAGCCCGACGGACATGTTCCGCTCACGCAGAAACTGCAGGTAGGCGCCATCGTTGGCGGCTCGCTCCGCCTCCAGTTCATCCAATCGGAATGCCTTCATCGACCTTGTCCGCCCTCGTCCGGTGCTCGTTTGCGATCTCTCTGCCACGATCAGACACATGAAGAATTTCGTAGTCAAGACGATCGCCAACGCGAGCGCTCTGGCGGTCGCCGTCTGGCTGCTCGACAAGATCACTCTGACCGGTGACAGCACGGGCAAGAAGATCGGCACCCTCATAGTCGTCGCACTGCTCTTCGGCCTGGTGAACTTCCTGGTCAAGCCGGTCGTGAAAGTGCTGACGTTTCCCCTGTTCATCCTTACGCTCGGTCTGATCACGCTGGTGGTCAACGCCCTGATGCTGCTGCTGACGTCGTGGCTGGCCGACAAGCTGGACGTCAGCTTCCACGTGGAGGGGTTCTGGACCGCGGTGTTGGGCGGCCTGATCATCTCCGTCGTCTCTTGGGCACTCAACGTCGTCCTGCCCGACGGAGACTGAGTCCGCGATGACCTACCGCGTCTGTTTCGTCTGCACCGGCAACATCTGCCGCTCGCCGATGGCCGAGTCGGTCTTCCGCGCGCACGTGGCGGACGCCGGCCTCGACGGGCTGGTCGAGGTCGACAGCGCCGGCACGGGCGACTGGCACGAGGGCGAGAACGCCGACCCGCGCACCCTCTCCGTCCTGGAGCAGCGCGGATACGCACTCGACCACACGGCCCGGCGCTTCGAGCCGTCCTGGTTCGCCCGCCTCGACCTCGTGATCGCTCTGGACTCCGGTCATCTCAAGGCCCTGCGCCTCCTCGCACCCACGGAGGAGGACGCGGCGAAGGTACGGCTGCTGCGCTCCTTCGCCTCCTCGGCGCCCGACGACCTCGACGTCCCCGACCCCTACTACGGGGGCCGGGACGGCTTCGAGGAGTGCCTTGAGATGGTGGAGGAGGCGAGTGCCGGTCTGCTCATCGCGGTGCGTGACGACGTGGAAGGACACGTGGCATGAACGATTCCACTACGAACGAAGGACCTCCTGCAGGCGCCGGCGAGGGCACGCGCGCGGTGCGGGCCGGGCTGCCCGAGCCGGTGAAGTACGAGCCGACCCTCCCCGGCCCGGTGTTCGCGGCGCACTTCCACCTGCCCGGCGAGCCCAAGGGCCCGTACACCTACGGCCGCGACGAGAACCCGACCTGGACCCACCTCGAGCGCGCCATCGGCGAGCTCGAGGCCCCGGGGCAGGACGGCATCGAGACGCTCGCCTTCGCCTCCGGCATGGCCGCGATCTCGTCGGTGCTCTTCTCCCGGCTGCGGGCCGGGGACACCGTCGTGCTGCCCGCCGACGGCTACCAGGTGCTGCCGCTGGTGCGCGCACAGCTGGAGGCCTACGGCATCGAGGTGCGCACCGCGCCGACCGTCGACGACGCCCAACTCGGCGTCCTGGACGGCGCGAAGCTGCTGTGGATCGAGTCACCGTCGAACCCCGGGCTCGACGTGTGCGACATCCGGCGGCTCGTCGAGGCGGCACACGCGCGTGGCGCGCTCGTGGCCGTCGACAACACGCTCGCCACCCCGCTCGGGCAGCGTCCGCTGGAGCTGGGCGCCGACTTCTCGGTGGCCAGCGGCACCAAGCAGCTCACAGGCCACGGCGACGTCCTCCTCGGCTACGTCACCGGGCGGGCCGGCGAACCGATGACCGCCGTACGGCGCTGGCGGAAGATCGTCGGGGCCATCCCGGGGCCCATGGAGGCCTGGCTCGCGCACCGGTCGATCGCCACACTGCAGTTGCGCGTCGACCGGCAGAACACCAGCGCCCTGGCCGTGGCCGAGGCGCTGCGGGGGAGGCCCGGGGTGAGCGGGCTGCGGTATCCGGGGCTGCCCGAAGACCCCTCCCACAAGGTCGCCGCGCAGCAGATGAGGCGCTATGGGTGCGTGGTCTCCTTCACGCTGCCCACGCGCGCACGTGCCGAGCGTTTCCTCGAGGCGCTGCGCCTCGTGGACGACGCGACGAGCTTCGGCGGGGTGCGCTCCACCGCGGAGCGGCGCGGGCGCTGGGGCGGGGACGCGGTGCCGGAGGGCTTCATCCGGCTCTCCGTCGGTGCCGAGGATCCCGAGGACCTGGTGGCGGACGTGCTGCGTGCGCTGGAGGAGTCGGCGCGGTGACCGGCTTACGGACGTCCCGACGAGGTCCCGCTACGCACAACGGGACGGTCCGAGCCTCCCCCCTCGTGGCTCGGACCGTCCCCGGTTCTGCGCGCGAAGAACCGCGCGAACAAGGCTAGTTGACTCTGTGTCAGTGTCCAATCACAGTAACGACAGAGGCCTATCGACTTATTTATAGTTGGGCCCTGCCTCGGAGCCGGAAGAAAGGCAGGGAAGAGGGAGGACGCTCCATGGATCTGGCCTTGCTGCGCACCTTCGTGACCGTGCACCGGGCCGGCTCCTTCACTCGCGCCGCCGCTCTGCTGGGCCTGTCCCAGCCGGCCGTCACCTCCCAGATCCGCACCCTCGAACGGCAGCTGGGCCGCCCCCTGTTCCTGCGCCAGGCCCGCGGTGTGACGCCGACGAGTATCGGGGACGAGCTCGCTCACAAGGCCGCCCCCCACCTCGACGCCCTGGTGGAGATCGCCGAGGCCGGCCTCGACGACGAGTCCGCCTCACGGACGCTGTACCTCGCCGGTCCCCTCGAGTTCACGGCCGAGCGGGCTCTTCCCGCGCTCACCGAGCTGTCCGGCGACGACGGGCAGGGGTTCGCCCTGCGCACCTCCTTCGGAAACACCGAGGAGGTCCTGGAGGGTCTGGCAGCCGGTCACCACGACCTGGCCATCAGCACGGCTCGGCCACGCGGAGCGCTGCTCACGGCCACCCCGTTGTGCGACGAGGAGCACGTCCTGGTCGCCGCCCCGCCGTGGGACGAACGGATCGACGCGGGCAAGCTGTGTCGCAAGGAGGCGTCCGCACTGGAAGACCTCCCTGTCGTCGAGGTCCACGAGTCGCTGCCCCTGGTCTCCCGCTACTGGGCCTCCGTCTTCGACTCCCGCCCGGCCGCCTCGGGCACCGTCATCGTCCCCGACCTGCGCGCGGTGCTCGCCTGCGTGGTCGCCGGCGCCGGTCTGGCCGTCCTGCCCCGCTATCTGTGCGCGACCGCTCTCGAACGCGGTGACGTCGTCGCGCTGCACGAGCCGGCGGTGCCGCCGCTACGGACGTACGTGCTGGTGGTGCGCACCGGAACACTGGCGATGCCGCATGTCGCGCGCGCTCACGAGTGGTTGCTGGGGGCAGCCGCAGAGTGGTGCTGACGCGGCTCCCCGCGCGGTGTCACGGCATGAGCTCGCCCGGTGACGTTTCGCGATGTTTCACGTGGAACCAGCCGGGCCACATTTCTCCCATGACCGTCCGACCCGTGGTCAAGCGCACCGCACGAGCCGTTCTGCTGGACGGCGACAACCTGATCCTGATCAAACGCACCAAGCCCGGTGTGGATCCCTACTGGGTCACGCCCGGTGGCGGGGTCGAGCCCGATGACGCGACCGTCGTCGACGCCCTGCACCGTGAGGTGCACGAGGAACTCGGCGCCAAGATCACTGACGTGGTGCCCTGCTTCGTCGACACCGTCGAGCACATCGGCGACGACGGCGGCGCGACCGGCGTGAAAGTGCAGCACTTCTTCGTCTGCCGGCTGGAGTCCATGGACCCGGCCCTTCGGCACGGCCCCGAGATCGACGAACCCGCCGGCGAGTACGAGATCGTCCGCGTGCCGTTCACCCGGGTCGGGATCGCCTCCGTCCACCTCGTACCGCTGTCACTGCGGCACTACCTCGACGGCAACATCGAGGGCGTCCGCGCCATGCACGCTCCCGACCTCGGCTGACGTCCCTGTCCCGGTCCGGAGTGTCTTACGGGTGATGCCGGGTACCGGGGTGCGGGGTCAGCTTCCGGCGGTGACGAGCTCCTCGACCAAGTCATGGCGTATGCGCTCCCAGGGGATACCGACGCCGCGCAGGGCGTCCACCCCGCTGCGGATCATGCCGGGCGGACCGGAGACATAGGCGTCGTACTCGGTCCAGGGCCCGAAGGCACGTATCGCGTCGGGCAGCTGGAGCAGACCGTGCCGGTCGACCACCGGGCGGACCTCCAGCCAGGGGTGGGACTGCTGGAGTCTGAGCATCGTGTCGATGTCGTACAGGTCGTGGTCGCTGCGGGCGCCGTAGAACACCTCCACCGGACGGCGGGAGCCGTGCTCGGCGACGTCCTCGACCAACGCCTTGATGGGAGCTATGCCGGTGCCGCCACCCAGGCAGAGCAGCCCGCTGTCCCTGGTGTGGTCGACGGTCATCGAACCGGCCGGCGGACCGAGCCGGATGACGTCGCCCGGCCGGGCACGGTGCACCAGGGCGTTGGAGACCCAGCCCGCGGGGACGGCCTTCACGTGGAACGTCAGCAGGCCGTCGGAGCGCGGCGCCGAGGCGAAGGAGTAGTGCCGCCAGATCCGCGGCCACCATGGCGTCTCCACGCTTGTGTACTGCCCGGCGAGGAACGGGTAGGGCTGGTTGGGGCGGACGGTGAGGACCGCGACGTCCGGCGTCCTGAGGTCGTGCGAGACGACCTCCGCGTACCACCAGGCCGGTGCGCGCAGTTCGTCGGCGGCTGCCGCGTCGATCATGACCTGGGAGATCGTGGTGTAGGTCCGGACCCAGGCCGCCTCCGTCTCGGCCTCCCACACGGAGTCGGCGTACTTGCTCAGAGCACCGATGAGGCACTCGCCGACGGCCGGATAGTGCTCGGCCCGGGTGCCGTACTTGCGGTGACCGCGGCCGAGGTTCTGCAGGTACTCGACGAGGACCGGGGTGTTGTCGATGTGCTCGGCGGCGGTGAGCAGCGCCTTGAGCAGTCGGTCCCGCTGGGCGTCCATCGCTGGCGGGAAGAGCGAGCGCAGGTCGGGGTGGCGGACGAAGAGCATCGCGTAGAAGTACGACGTGACCTTGTCGGCCACCGGGGCCACCTCGGCCATGGTGCGCCGGATGAGGATGGCGTCCGGTGACCCGTCCTTGACGGGTCGGGACCGCTGAGCGGGCACGAGGGACTCTTCGGGCGAGGCGGTGGGCTGCTGCTGGACGGGTGCTTCGTGACGGGCGGGTGACCGAACTTCCGGAGGTCTCTGCTGCTGTGCGGCTATCCGGGGCTCTGCGGACCTCTGAGAGGCGGCGGGGGCCTGAGGCGGGGCGGGGACCTCAGCTTGGGCCGGGGCCTCCTGCAGGCCGGGTATCCAGGGTTCCACGGGGGTGTGTGCCTCGACGGGGTGTCGGGTCTCGACGGACGACGGCGCTCCGGCCGCAGACTGGGGCTGTGCGCTCGCGGGGGTGACCGTCGCGGGAGCCTGTGGGCTCGGTTGCATACGGGGCCCAGCGTCCGTGGTGCCGTCCTGGGGCGCGTTGCCGTGGGAGCCGGCCGTGTTGTTCCGGCCCATCGGGCGTAGCGCGGCCAGACGGCGGCCCTCTGAAGCCCCCTGCCCGCCCCCTGCAGCGGGTTCCGGCTGCTTGCGCGGCGTGAACCAGCCGTCCCCGCCGCCGGACGTGCCGTTGTCGGCCGACCTGGTGGTCGGAGCGTCCATGGTGTGCCTCGCCTCGAACGTCTTTCGGTCGGTCTGCGCACTTCCTGGATCGGAAGGTGACTGCTTCCCCCGCAGACGGCTTGCTTTCCTCTTCGGTTCCGCAACCGCGACAACCGCGGTCCACCCCTGTTTCCGCCCCGCACGAACGCGTAAGGCGAGAGCGCGACATCGGGCGCGACGCTCTCACCGCAGCTTCCCATCCTGGGCGGACGCCTCGGTCGCATCACCGGAAATGCGGGTCTTCGATCTCTCCGTCCCGTTAGGCTGCATTGCCCTGTTCTCGGCTCGCGCGGTATGTGTGCACCGCGTCTCGCGCACCTCGTCCCGGAAGCGAACCGGAGTCGACCATACCGGCCGCCGCTCGCCGCACAAGTCCCGCCTTCTCCTGGGGACAAACGCAGGGGGCGAACCGCCAGTTCCTTCAATTACCGAGCGTGACGCACCAATTCATAGGCATCCCACAGATCCTTTCCCACGTAGGAGTGGGTCGCGAGGCCGGACAGATGGCGGTCCGAGTTGACGGCCACCGAGACCGGCACTACTGCGAACAGATCCTTGTCGGAGAGCGAATCGCCGTACGCGACGCAGTCGTCCCGAGTCAGACCGAACTCCGCGCACAGCTGGTCAGCGATCAGGACCTTCGCCGCAGCGCTCAGCACCCCGGCCGGATCCACGGGCTCGGTGAAAGGAAGGGCCGGAAAGCGGGATCCATAGGCAGCGTGGGCGCCCCAACCAGTGAGTCTTTCCACGAAGAAGGAAGGTGAGAGCGCCACGACGGCGCAGTACTCCGCCCTGTTCCTGATCTCCGCCCACACCTCTCGGAAGCGTGCCAGCCACGGCGCCCCTTCGAAGGCCGCCGTCACATGCTCCTCGGTGAGCTGTGTCCAGAGCTCATACACCTGCGTCGCATACTCCGGTGGCCCGATCAATCCGGCCGAGACCGACTGGTCCAGCACCAGCGTCCGGGCCTCCAGGCCCAGCTGACGTGAAATCTCCAAAGGCGCGGAGGTCCCGTGCAGCAGCGTGCCATCAAGGTCGAAGAGATGAAGTCTCGCCATGGCCCGAGGCTAACGGCAGGCTAGGCCAGCTCCCTGGCATAGCCCTCCCGAGCCTGCCTTCGTTGCTGTTTCACGTGAAACAGCCCATCCGCGCCGACGCTCTGTTTCACGTGAAACACGCCCTCGCTGTCGACGCACTGTGCAGTGGCCCATGACATGGCCAAAAGCATGTATGTCCAAGAGGAAACAGGTGGACGCCGACCGCACCGGTCGGACAGCCTGACCCGCGTGCCGACTCCTCCCCTCACCGCTCTACCCGTCCGTCGTCTGACGCACCGCGATCTCACCGCCTGCGCCGACCTGTCCGAGGATCGGGGGTGGCCACGCGAGGAGCACAAGTGGGGTCTCCTCCTCTCGGCCGGCAAGGGGTACGGCATTGACGACCCCGAAGGGGGACTCGTCAGCGCCTGCGTCGTCACCGAGTACGGCCCGTACGGCCACCCCTCTCTCGGTGCCATAGGCATGGTTCTGGTCGCCGAGCGGCACGCCCGGCAGGGCATCGGCCGGCGGCTGATGCGCCACGTCGTCGCCCTGATGGGCACCACCCCACTGACTCTGCATGCCACACCGAATGGCCGTCCGCTCTATGAGGAGCTGGGCTTCAAGACCACGGGCCGGGCGGAAATGGTGCGGGGGTATTTCACGCCGGGTGAACGGGCTTCAGGCGTCGCCACCCGTCCGGCCACGGCCGAGGACCTCACCTCGATCCTCCGGCTCGACGAGGAGGTTTTCGGTATCGATCGCACGCATGTGATCACCCGTCTGCCCGCCTTCGCCGACCAGTTGCGGGTCGCCGAGGAGGAGGGCCGGATCATCGGCTACGCGGCCGCATGGCCCAATATGGACACCCAGGTCGTAGGGCCGTTGATCGCCCGGGACACAGAGACCGCCCAGGCCCTTCTGGCCTCCCTCGCCGCCCACACGGACCGGCCGCTGCGCACCGACATCGATGTACGGCACGAGGAACTGCTGGCCTGGGTGAAGGCACAAGGCCTGGAGCCCGTTGCCCACAACGCCGTGATGACCTACGGGATCACGAAGCTGCCGGGCGACTGGCGCCGCCGCTTCGCTCCGCTGACGGTGGCGGCCGGCTGAGGACACCCGGACCCGGAAGAACGCCGCTTCCCCTGATGCCGGGGAGCCGGCGTTCTTCCTGGACGGCCGCCGTCAGACGAGCGTCTCCACGGCAGCCATGGCGATTCCACGGTCCTGCTCCGGGGCACCGCCCCCGACCTCGATCGCGCCGATCAGGCGGCCGTCGCGACGGACCGGCACACCACCCGCGAAGAACAGCAGCGGCCGGTCGAGCGCCGGGGGGAGGGTGTGGAAGGGGCCGCCGGGCTGCACGGCGTGACGAGGTCGGCGGTGCGGGCGTTCAGCGGAAGCGCCGCGTACGCCTTGCGCGTGTTCGTCTCTCTGAGATCAACACGGCCAGCACGGTCGTCCCGCCGAAAGGCCAGCAGATGGCCGCCTGCGTCCAGGACGGTGACACTGACCGCAGCTCCGCCGGCCTCGGAGGCACTGCGGGCCGCCGTGACGAGGGCTTCGGCGTCGTGGACGGTCAGGGGTGCGACGGTGGTGGTGCTCCTGGGGGGATTTCTCCTTGCGCGGCTTCGACGTCGCCGAAGCCGGTGTTGCAGAGGCCTGCGGCTGCCGTAGGACGAGTGTCCGGCTCGCCCGGCCGGGTTCAGCGCCGGACAGCCGCCTGTCGCTCGGCGGGCGTGCCACCCGCTACGACGGTGCTGGGGCATCCGGAGGTGCTGTCGCGGCGCTCCAGCGAGGCCGAGACGAGGGCGAGAAGGAGGGCGCCTGCGGCGAGGGCGGCACCGACCCAGTTCGGCGCGGTGTAGCCGAGGCCGGCACCGATGACGAGCCCGCCGAGCCAGGCGGACAGTGCGTTGCCGAGGTTGAAGGCGCCGATGTTCACCGCCGCCGCCAGTGTCGGGGCGCCGTGCGCCTGGTCCAGGACACGCTTCTGCAGGGGCGGGACGGTGGCGAAGCCCAGGGCGCCGATCACGGCGATCGTGAGGCCCGCGAGGACCTTGCTGTGGGCGGTCAGCGTGAAGAGTGCCAGGACGACCGCCAGGGCGCCCAGCGAGACGTACAGCATGGGCATCAGGGCACGGTCGGCGTACTTGCCGCCGACGAGGTTGCCGCCGACCATGCCGAGCCCGAAGAGGACCAGCAGCCAGGTGACGGAGCCGTCGGAGAAACCGGCCACGTGGGTCATCATCGGCGCGATGTAGGTGATGGCAGCGAAGACGCCGCCGAAGCCGAGGACGGTCATCGCCATGGCGAGCAGGACCTGGGCGTTCTTGAAGGCGGCCAGCTCGTGCCGCAGGTGCACGCCCTCGGCCCGCGGCATCTCGGGCACGAGCTTGGCGATGCCGACCAGGCCGAAAGCGCCGAGCGCGGCGACGACGGCGAAGGTGACACGCCAACCGGCGCTCTGGCCGACGAGAGTGCCCAGCGGGACTCCGACGACGTTGGCGACGGTGAGACCGGTGAACATCATCGCGATGGCCCCGGCCCTCCTGTCGGGGGCGACCAGGTCGGCCGCGACGACCGAACCGATGCCGAAGAAGGCGCCATGGGCGAGGGAGGCGACCACACGGCCGATCAGTATCACCGTGAAAGTGGGGGCGGCGGCGGAGAGCAGGTTGCCGACGATGAACAAGCCCATCAGCAGCATCAGCATCCGTTTGCGGGAGACCTTGGTACCCAGGACCGTCATGAGCGGGGCGCCGAACATGACGCCGAGCGCATAGCCGGTCACGAGGAAGCCGGCCGTGGGAATGGAGACTCCGAAGTCGCCCGCGACCTCGGGCAGGAGGCCCATGATCACGAACTCGGTCGTTCCGATTCCGAAGGCCCCGATCGCGAGGGCCAGAAGCGCGAGAGGCATGGGGGTAACACCTTCCCAGACGATTGCAGATGCGCTTTACATTCGTGAACAATAGTTGCACACGCTGGCTATGCGCAAGCGCCGACTATTTCGATACTGCTCTATCCTGGGGTCAGCCGCTCCGGGACGGAGGAGAACCCATGACTGCTACGGACCCCGCGCTCACTGCCCTCGCCCAGGGCTGGTGCGCTCTCTCCCTACTGCACGGGAGGATCGAGGCCCACATCGAGCGAGCGCTACAGGCCCGGCACGACCTGAGCGTGCGCGAGTACTCCCTGCTCGACGTGCTCAGCCGGCAGCACGACGGCGACGGGGGGCATCTGCAGATGAAGCAGGTGGCCGACGCGGTCGTCCTCAGCCAGAGCGCCACCACCCGACTGGTGACCCGGCTCGAGGACCGCGGCCTGCTCGAGCGCTACCTGTGCCCCACCGACCGCCGCGGCATCTACACCAACGTCACCGAAGCCGGGCTGAAGCTGCTCGCCGAAGCCCGCCCGACCAACGACGCGGCTCTGCGCGAGGCCCTCGACGAAGCCGCCAAGGACCCTGAACTGGCCCCGCTGGTGCGAGTCGTGGAGTCGCTGAAGGCACCCGCCATCGTCTTGGGTACGTAGGGTCGCGGGCATGGGAGATCTTGAAATACGCGCGGCCGTCGCCGGGGACATCCCCGCGATCGTCGGTATGCTCGCGGACGACCCCCTGGGCGCTCAGCGCGAGTCGCCGGACGACCTCAGCCCGTATCTGACCGCGCTGGAACGGCTCACCGCCGACCCCAACCAGCGCCTGGTCGTCGCCGTCCGCGAGGGACGCGTCGTCGGCACCCTCCAGCTGACGATCGTCCCGGGTCTGTCCCGCCGCGGCTCGACCAGGTCGATCATCGAGGCGGTGCGCGTACACGCCGACGAGCGCGGCAGCGGTCTGGGCACGCGGTTCATCGAGTGGGCGGTGGAGGAATCCCGGCGGGAGAACTGCCAGTTGGTACAGCTGACCTCCGACAACACGCGCACCGACGCCCACCGCTTCTACGAGCGGCTGGGCTTCGTGGCCTCGCACGTGGGCTTCAAGATGCAGCTCTGAAGGCACCGCTTCTCGGCGAGAGAAGGTAACCGAGAGAGAAGGTACCGGGACGGAAGCGCCCTGTTTCACGTGAAACAGGGCGCTTCCGTCCCGGCGGGGTGGCTAGCCGATGCCCCGCCATCCCTCCGGGTCGACGCCACCAGGTACAGCAGCCCGCTCGTCGTACGGCTGGCGCGTGAACACGAATGACCCGAGGTCCAGGTGGTCCACGCTCCCGTCCGGCCGCCGTACAGCCCGCAGGAGCTCTCCGGCGTAGTAGCCCTCCAGGCCGGTCCAGGTGCCGTCCCCGTTCGGCCTGAACCGGGAACGTCGGCCGCCGCCGGACAGCGGCCCCAACGAGACGAGACCGTCGGCCGTCACGCGCAGGGCGAAGGGGTTGGTGCCCCAGTACCACTGGCCCGCCCACTCCAGGGTGGAAGGGTCGACCTCTCGCAGCGGACGCCACGGCTCCGGAATCCGCGGCTCGGCCTCGGCGACGATGCGTACGAGATCGGCGGCCACTTGGGATGTCAGAAGGCCGGAGGTGCAGTTGGCGAGCACCACTGCGGCGACGTCGTCCGCCACCCCAATGGCGAGAGTCGCCAGAAAGCCCGGAACCGAGCCGGAGTGGCCCACGAGCAGCCGGCCGTCCCGGTGCTGGATCTGCACTCCGAGACCGTACGTGGCGCCGTCCGCCACATCCGCCAGCCCGGCCGGAGCCGCGGGCGTCCACATCTCGCGCAGGGATTCCGCGCTCAGCACCCGGTCGTCGCCCCGCATCAGGAAGGCGGCGAATCGGGCGAGGTCGCCGGTCGTGGACCAGAGCTGTCCCGCCGGGGACATCCGTCCGAAGTCCTCGGCGGGCTCGGGCAGCAGCACGTCGGCCCAGGGATGCACCGCCCAGCCGCCCGCAGCAGGCGCCTGCGGTCGGACACTCGTACGGCCGAGGCCCAGAGGTTCGATCACTTCACGCCGCAACACCTCTTCCCAGGACGTCCCGCGGAGCTCTTCCACGAGGGCGCCCAGGAGGGTGTAGCCGGGATTCGAGTAGTGGAACCGGCGTCCGGCCTGGTGCGGGACGGCCTGGTCGCCGAGGACGTCGGCGAGTTCGGGCCGCAGCGAGCCCGAGGTCCGTTCCCACCACGGTCCAGGCGCCTCGGCCGGCAACCCGCCGGTATGGGCAAGCAGTTCGGCCACCGTGGCCTCCCCCGCGCCGGTGCCGGGCAGGTGCTTCTCCAGCGGGTCCTCGAGGTCGAGCACCCCTTCGTCGCGCAGCCGCAGCACAAGGACGGCGGTGAAGGTCTTGGTGATGGAGCCGATCCGGTACTGCACGTTCTCGTCCGGCGCGTGTCCGTCGACCGAGGTCCGTGCCCCGTGCCACACAGCCCGCCCGTCCCGCACCACCGCGGCGACCAGCGACGGGGCGCGACCTTCGCTCTGGGCCACGGCGATCCGGTGGAGCAGCGCACGCCGGGTGCCTGAGAGCAGCTCTTCCTGAGGTGTCGTCATGGGCCCAGTCCACCTGTCCGCACGGCCGGCGTCGAGGTCATTTCACCCCCAGGGGGATCAGGTCTGCGCCATGTCCACGAAGCGCGAGTAGTGGCCCTGGAAGGCCACGGTGATCGTGGCCGTCGGGCCGTTACGGTGCTTGCCCACGATGATGTCCGCCTCGCCCGCGCGCGGGGACTCCTTCTCGTACGCGTCCTCACGGTGCAGCAGGATCACCATGTCGGCGTCCTGCTCGATGGAGCCGGACTCACGAAGGTCGGACACCATCGGCTTCTTGTCCGTGCGCTGCTCGGGACCACGGTTGAGCTGCGAGAGCGCGATCACCGGAACCTCCAGCTCCTTGGCCAGCAGCTTGAGGTTACGGGACATGTCCGAAACCTCCTGCTGACGGCTCTCGGACCGCTTGGAACCACCTGCCTGCATCAGCTGCAGATAGTCGATGATCACTAGCTTGATGTCGTTGCGCTGCTTCAGCCGACGGCACTTCGCACGGATCTCCATCATCGACAGGTTCGGAGAGTCGTCGATGTAGAGCGGCGCGGAGGAGACCTCGGGCATCCGGCGCGCCAGGCGGGTCCAGTCCTCGTCCGTCATGGTGCCGGACCGCATGTGGTGCAGGGCGACGCGGGCCTCGGCGGACAGCAGACGCATCGCGATCTCGTTGCGCCCCATTTCCAGGGAGAAGATGACGCTCGGCAGGTTGTGCTTGATCGACGCCGCGCGCGCGAAGTCCAGCGCAAGTGTGGACTTACCCATGGCGGGGCGGGCCGCGATGACGATCATCTGGCCCGGGTGCAGACCGTTGGTGAGCGAGTCGAGGTCCGTGAAGCCGGTGGGCACGCCCGTCATCTCTCCGCTGCGCGAGCCGATGGCCTCGATCTCGTCGAGGGCGCCCTCCATGATGTCGCCGAGCGGGAGGTAGTCCTCGCTGGTGCGCTGCTCGGTGACCGCGTAGATCTCCGCCTGCGCACGGTTGACGATCTCGTCGACGTCGTCGTCGGCCGCGTATCCCATCTGGGTGATACGGGTGCCGGCCTCGACCAGGCGGCGCAGCACCGCGCGCTCGTGGACGATCTCCGCGTAGTACTCGGCGTTTGCGGCCGTCGGCACCGTCTGGACGAGGGTGTGCAGATAGGACGCACCGCCGACCTTGTTGATCTCGCCGCGCTTGGTCAGCTCGGCGGCGATCGTGATCGGGTCGGCCGGTTCGCCCTTGGCGTAGACGTCGAGGATCGCCTGGTAGATCGTCTCGTGCGCGGGCTTGTAGAAGTCGTGGCCCTTGAGAACCTCGACCACGTCGGCGATGGCGTCCTTCGAAAGGAGCATGCCGCCGAGGACGGACTGCTCGGCGTCGAGGTCCTGCGGCGGTACCCGCTCGAAGGCGGTGCCTCCACCCTCCCACTCACCGCTGTCCCGGCCGCGATCGTGTTGTTCGTCGCGGCCGCGCCCCCCGTCACCGCGCCGACGGGAAGAGGGCAGACGATCACTGGGGCCGCTGTCGGCCCACGGGTCGTCCAAGGGCTCGGAAATGCTCAACCGAGCCACCTCCTCCCGTCCGCCGAGCGGACCTCGCCGTGCGTCTTTTCTACGGCACGGCACTGACAATTGAGAGGCCCAACTCCGGTTGTGGCGCGTCGGTTTTGTAAGGGTTTCCTCGACCGACGGACGGAGCGGGCGCCGGACCACGGTAGGCCCGCGGGCACCGTCAGCCAATCTGGTTATCCACAGGCCATGTGGACGACGGCTCCGATGCTGTGGAGAACTCCGCAAAACCTGTGCACGACCCGGTGGACAGTGCTGTGAACAAGCCCTCGACTTTTCCCACCAAGCGCCTCTGACCTGCATGTTCGCCATCCACTGGCTGTGCAGAAGAAAAAGTTGCCCAGTCGGGCCAAGATCCCTTCGAACGGCGCGCGAGAGGACACGCAGCGCGAGGACAGGTAAGGGTCATAACGCAATTGCATCTCTTACCTGTGGACGATTAGATTGGTGGTCATGACACAGGCTCCCGCGCCCCCAAGGGCCACCCGGCGACAGCACGATCGAGAGATCGTCGCACTGGCCGTTCCGGCCTTCGGCGCGCTCGTCGCCGAGCCGCTCTTCGTCATGGCGGACAGCGCGATCGTGGGCCATCTGGGCACCGCCCAACTGGCCGGACTCGGAGTCGCCTCCGCCCTCCTCATGACAGCCGTCAGTGTCTTCGTCTTCCTCGCCTACGCCACCACCGCCGCCGTCGCGCGCCGCGTGGGCGCCGGTGACATCCCGGCCGCCATCCGTCAGGGCATGGACGGCATTTGGCTGGCACTGCTGCTCGGCGCCGCAGTGATCGCGGCCGCCCTGCCCACCGCTCCAGCGCTCGTGGAACTCTTCGGTGCCTCGGACACGGCCGCCCCGTACGCGACCACCTATCTGCGCATCTCGGCACTCGGCATACCGGCCATGCTCGTCGTTCTGGCCGCGACCGGCGTCCTGCGCGGCCTCCAGGACACGAGGACACCGCTCTACGTCGCCGTCGCCGGCTTCGTCACCAACGCCGCCCTGAACGTCGGTCTGGTCTACGGCGCGGACCTCGGCATCGCCGGCTCCGCCTGGGGAACCGTCATCGCGCAGTGCGGCATGGCCATGGTCTACCTCACGGTGGTGGTCCGGGGAGCCCGCCGCCACGGCGCGTCTCTGCGACCCGACGCCGCCGGCATCAGGGCCTCCGCCCAGGCGGGGGTTCCTCTGCTGGTCCGCACGCTCTCTCTACGGGCGATCCTGATGATCGCCACCGCCGTGGCCGCCCGCCTCGGGGACGACGACATCGCGGCACACCAGATCGCCCTGGGCTTGTGGAGCCTGCTCGCCTTCACACTCGACGCCATCGCCATCGCCGGGCAGGCCATCATCGGACGCTATCTCGGCGCCGACGACGCCCAGGGTGCCCGTGACGTCTGCCGCAGGATGGTCGAGTGGGGCATCGCCGTGGGTGTCGTGCTCGGCCTGCTGGTCGTGAGCAGCCGACCGCTCCTCCTTCCGCTTTTCACCAGCGACCCGGCGGTGAAGGACGCCGCGCTGCCGGCCCTTCTCGTGGTGGCACTCTCCCAGCCCGTCTGCGGCATCGTCTTCGTGTTGGACGGTGTGCTGATGGGTGCGGGAGACGGCCCGTATCTCGCCTGGGCGATGGTGCTCACCCTGGCCGTCTTCACTCCAGTGGCCCTGCTGGTGCCGGTCCTCGGTGGCGGTCTCACCGCAGTGTGGGGAGCGATGACAATGATGACGGTCGTCCGGATGCTGACCCTCTGGCTGCGCGCCCGCTCCGGCCGCTGGGTCATCACCGGCGCGACCCGCTGACCGTTTCACGTGAAACGGCGGTCGCGAGAAACCGAGGGCCCACGTGAAACCGACGTTTCACGTGAAACAAGCAAACGCAAGGGGCCGCACCCAGCGGGTGCGGCCCCTTCTCAGCTCTTCAAGCCGAGCGCAGCGATCAGGCCGCGATGACCTCGATGTTGACCTTGGCGGCAACCTCGGGGTGCAGACGCACGGACGTCTCGTGGGCGCCCAGGGTCTTGATCGGCGAGCCGAGCTCGATGCGGCGCTTGTCGACCTCGGGGCCACCGGAAGCCTTGATCGCCGAGGCGATGTCGGCCGGGGTGACGGAACCGAAGAGACGACCGGCGTCGCCGGAGCGGACGGCCAGGCGGACCTTGACGCCCTCGAGCTGGGCCTTCACAGCGTTGGCCTGCTCGATGGTCTGGATCTCGTGGATCTTGCGAGCGCGACGGATCTGCTCGACGTCCTTCTCGCCACCCTTGGTCCAACGGATCGCGAAGTTCCGCGGGATCAGGTAGTTGCGAGCGTAGCCGTCCTTGACGTCGACGACGTCGCCCGCGGCGCCGAGGCCGGAGACCTCGTGAGTGAGGATGATCTTCATGTGTCGGTCACCCTTCCCTTATCGCGCCTGGGCGGTGTACGGCAGCAGCGCCATCTCACGGCTGTTCTTGACGGCCGTGGCGACGTCACGCTGGTGCTGCGTGCAGTTGCCGGTCACGCGGCGGGCACGGATCTTGCCGCGGTCGGAAATGAACTTCCGCAGCATGTTCGTGTCCTTGTAGTCCACGTACGTGACCTTGTCCTTGCAGAAAGCGCAGACCTTCTTCTTAGGCTTGCGCACAGGCGGCTTCGCCATGGTGTTTCTCCTGTGTGATCAAGAAGTTGGGATACAACCCGCCTTCGGCCCGATCGGGCCCGGACATCCGGGCCCGAAGGCCTAGAAGGGGGGTTCGTCCGAGTAGCCGCCGCCGGAGCCGCCGCCGGAGTTTCCACCCCAGCCACCGCCGGCCTGGCCGCCACCGCCGCCCTGCTGGCCACCGGCGGGAGCGCCGGTCGCCCACGGGTCGTCGGCAGGAGCGCCACCGCCGGGCTGGCCGCCGCCGGAGTTTCCACCCCAGCCACCGCCGGCCTGGCCGCCACCGCCGCCGCCGTAACCACCCTGGCCGCCCTGGCCACCGCGGCCGGAGGCCTTGGTGACCTTGGCCGTGGCGCTGCGCAGGCTGGCGCCGACTTCCTCGACGTCCAGCTCGTAGACCGTGCGCTTGACGCCCTCACGGTCCTCGTAGGACCGCTGCTTCAGCCGGCCCTGCACGATGACGCGCATGCCTCGCTGGAGCGACTCCGCGACGTTCTCCGCCGCCTGACGCCAGACCGAGCAGGTCAGGAACAGGCTCTCGCCGTCCTTCCACTCGTTCGTCTGACGGTCGAAGGTGCGGGGAGTGGACGCGACACGGAACTTCGCGACCGCCGCACCGGAGGGGGTGAAGCGCAGCTCGGGGTCGTCGACAAGATTGCCGACGACCGTGATGACGGTCTCGCCTGCCATGGGGGAACCTCTCGGCGGGTTTGCTGCTGGCTGCTTGTGCTGCTACTCAGAATCCCGAGATCAGCTGAGCGTGCGAGCTCAGTGGGTCTCGGGACGGAGGACCTTGGTCCGGAGGACCGACTCGTTCAGGTTCATCTGGCGGTCGAGCTCCTTGACGACCGCAGGCTCGGCCTGCAGGTCGATGACCGAGTAGATGCCCTCGGGCTTCTTCTTGATCTCGTACGAGAGACGACGACGGCCCCAGGTGTCGACCTTCTCCACCTTTCCGTTGCCCTCACGGACGACGGAGAGGAAGTTCTCGATCAGCGGGGAGACAGCGCGCTCCTCGAGATCGGGGTCGAGGATGACCATCACCTCGTAGTGACGCATGTGGAACCCACCTCCTTTGGACTCAGCGGCCACGGTCGATCCGTGGCAGGAGGGTTGTGATGCGTACGCAACGGTATCGGCCGCCACTGACAATCGGGGATCGGCAAGCGACATCCCCGCTCTGATCTGGGCGGACTCCCTGGCTCTGCCGGGGCAGACACCGGTGCAGACGGTACAGACTACCTGCACACACGCTTCCGGTTGAAATCCGGCGTGGGTGACCGTCAATCTGTACACGTCGGGTGTGTATGGCGCTACGATGCGCCGCCTTCCGCAGGAGGTGCCACATGGCACAGGCATTGCGACCCAATACCGCCGGATCTCTCTTCGCCACCGACGGCAAACCCCATCCGCTCCAGGACACCCTGCTCGCGGTGACGCTGGTGCTCGGTGTGACGGCCTTCATCACGTCGTTCTTCCACAGCCTGCATCTGCTCAGCTCCTGGACTGGCCTGGTGGGAATCCTGACCGGCGCGTACGGACAGTGGGTCTCCGAGACCACCCGTGAGCGCTTCGGCCTGATCCTGGGTCTCGGTGCCGCGGCCGTCGGCTTCTTCATCGGCATGGCGCACGGCGGTCTCTTCGGCGGAGTCTGGTGACCCGGTCGACGCCGGTGCCGGCGTCACGGACACCGTCCGCACCAAAAGACACGTAGAACACCTACGAACCCTGACGGAACGCCCCGGCCGCGCACGGGCCGGGGCGAAGGTCCCGTACGCCCAGTCGGGCCGCTCGCGAGGCGCAGTAGGCTTCGGCGCGAGAGCCGGAGCCCCTGTACCCATGGGGACACACCAGCCCGAGGAGCGCCCCGAATGAGCCTGACCCTGAGGACGATCAGCCGCGAGCAGCATCTGGCGTACATCCAGAGCCTGCCCTCGGCTAGCCACATGCAGGTTCCGGCCTGGGCAGATGTCAAGGCCGAGTGGCGTTCGGAGAGCCTCGGCTGGTTCGACGAGCGAACCGGTGAACTGGTCGGCGTCGGTCTCGTCCTCTACCGCCAGCTGCCCAAGATCAAGCGCTACCTCGCCTATTTGCCCGAGGGCCCGGTCATCAACTGGTATGCGCCGAATCTGACCGAGTGGCTGGAACCGATGCTCGCGCACCTCAAGCAGCAGGGCGCCTTCTCGGTGAAGATGGGCCCGCCGGTGATCATCCGCCGCTGGGAGGCCACCTCCATCAAGGCGGGCATCCAGAACCCGGACGTGAAGCGGCTGCGTGACATCGAGGCCGACTTCATCGAACCGCGCGCCTTCGAGGTGGCCGACAAGCTGCGCCGCATGGGCTGGCAGCAGGGCGAGGACGGCGGCGCCGGCTTCGGCGACGTCCAGCCGCGCTACGTCTACCAGGTGCCGCTGGCGAACCGCTCCCTCGAAGAGGTCCACAAGAACTTCAACCAGCTGTGGCGCCGCAACATCAAGAAGGCCGAGAAGGCGGGTGTGGAGGTCGTCCAGGGCGGTTACCACGACCTCGAGGAGTGGCAGCGGCTGTACGAGATCACGGCCGTTCGCGACCACTTCCGGCCGCGTCCGCTGTCGTACTTCCAGCGCATGTGGTCGGCCCTCAACACCGAGGACCCCAACCGCATGCGGCTGTACTTCGCCCGCCACAACGGCGTGAACCTTTCGGCGGCGACGATGCTGATCGTCGGCGGGCACGTCTGGTACTCCTACGGTGCCTCCGACAACATCGGCCGTGAGTTCCGTCCGTCGAACGCCATGCAGTGGCGGATGCTGCGTGACGCCTACGCGCTCGGCGCCACCGTCTACGACCTGCGCGGCATCTCCGACTCGCTGGACGAGACCGACCACCTCTTCGGTCTGATCCAGTTCAAGGTCGGCACAGGCGGACAGGCCGCGGAGTACCTCGGCGAGTGGGACTTCCCGCTGAACAAGCTGCTCCACAAGGCGCTCGACATCTACATGTCGCGCCGCTGACGTCACGTTCAGTGATTCCATACCTCTGACAAACCGCAGCCACGAGAAAGGTCCCAGGTCCGGCCATGGCGCTCACGCTCTACGTCGACACCGCGCGCTGGCGGGCGCACCACAAGCAGGTGCAGGAGCAGTTCCCGGCACTCGTCCCGGTCTGCAAGGGCAACGGCTACGGCTTCGGGCACGAGCGGCTGGCGGAGGAGGCCACCCGGCTGGGCTCGGACATCCTCGCCGTCGGCACGACGTACGAGGCCGCGCGCATCAAGGACTTCTTCGGCGGTGACCTGCTGGTGCTGACGCCCTACCGGCGCGGCGAAGAGCCCGTCCCGCTGCCCGACCGGGTCGTGCGCTCGGTGTCGTCGGTGGACGGCGTGTACGGCCTCGTGGGCGCCCGCGTGGTCATCGAGGTGATGTCGTCCATGAAGCGGCACGGCATCAGCGAGCAGGATCTGCCGCAGCTGCACGCCGCGATCGAGAACGTCCGGCTGGAGGGTTTCGCCATCCACCTGCCGCTGGACCGCACCGACGGCTCCGACGCCGTCGAGGAGGTCATCGGTTGGATGGACCGGCTGCGGGCAGCCCGGCTGCCGCTGCACACCATGTTCGTCAGCCACCTCAAGGCGGACGAACTCGCCCGGTTGCAGCAGCAGTTCCCGCAGACCCGCTTCCGCGCCCGCATCGGCACCCGGCTGTGGCTGGGGGACCACGACGCCACCGAGTACCGCGGGGCCGTCCTGGACGTCACGCAGGTCGCCAAGGGCGACCGCTTCGGCTACCGGCAGCAGAAGGCGGCCTCGGACGGCTTCCTGGTGGTCGTGGCGGGCGGTACGTCGCACGGGGTGGGTCTGGAGGCCCCCAAGGCCCTGCACGGCGTCATGCCGCGCGCCAAGGGCGTCGCCCGCGCCGGCCTCGCCACGGTGAACCGGAACCTCTCGCCGTTCGTCTGGGGCGGCAAGCAGCGCTGGTTCGCCGAACCGCCGCACATGCAGGTGTCCATCCTGTTCGTGCCCTCGGACGCGCCGGAGCCGCATGTCGGCGACGAGTTGGTGGCCCATCTGCGGCACACCACCACGCAGTTCGATCGGCTCGTGGACCGCTGAGCCTCGTGGACAGCTGAACGAACGCGGCAACGGGAAGGGCCGTACACGGAGTCACCGTGTACGGCCCTTCCCTTGTGGCCCTATGGCCCTTACGGCCCACTGTTCGCTCAGAGCGAACCGTCAGTGGCGTCCTGCTTGCCCCAGTCCACCTGCGGCCCGTCGAAGTGGGAGGCGTGCCGGGGCGGATGTGCCGCGGCGCCGAGGACGAAGACGTCCTCCGCCCCGTCGAGCACTCCGCCCGAGGGATCGTCGTCACCGGCTTGCCGCACCACGTCCCGCTCCGGCATCAGGATGTCGCGTACGACCACACCGCACAGGTAGAGCGTCCCCAGAAGGTGCACGCCGATGGCCCAGTGGTAGCCGTCGGTCGGCAGACCCTTGTGGGCGTCTCCGCTCATCGTGTACGCCAGGTACATCCAGATGCCCAGGAAGTAGGCGACTTCGCACGCCTGCCAGATCAGGAAGTCCCGCCACTTCGGCCGGGCCAGCACTGCCAGCGGCACCAGCCACAGGACGTACTGCGGCGAGTAGACCTTGTTGGTGAGGATGAAGGCCGCCACGATCAGGAAGGCCAGCTGGGCGAAGCGGGGACGGCGGGGCGCGGTCAGCGCCAGCGCCGCGATGCCCACGGCGCAGAGCACGACGAGCAGCGTGGCGAGGGTGTTGACGCTGTCGGTGGTGAGGGGATCGCTGGAGTTCTGGGCCAGGATCAGCCAGAAGGAGCCGAAGTCGACGCCCCGCTCCTGGCTGAACCGGTAGAACTTCGACCACCCCTCGAAAGCGAAGAGCATCACCGGCAGGTTCACCACCAGCCAGGCGACGGCCGCACCGCCCAGGGCCTTGCCGAAGTCCCGCCACTTCCCCGCGCGCCAGCACAGCACGAACAGGGGGCCGAGCAGGAAGACGGGATAGAGCTTGGCGGCCGTGGCGAGCCCCAGCAGGACGCCGAAGGCCAGGGACCGGCCCCGTGACCACATGAGCATCGCCGCGGCCGTCAGGGCGACCGCCAGCAGGTCCCAGTTGATGGTCGCGGTCAGCGCGAAGGCGGGCGCCAGGGCGACCAGCAGGCCGTCCCAGGGACGTCGGGCGTGCGTCCGGGCCACGCAGACGGCGATGACGGCCGCGCACGCCATCAGCATCCCGGCGTTGGCCATCCAGTACCACTGCTCCTGGTCCTGGATGCTGCCGCTGCCTGGTGTGAGCCAGGCGGCCACCTCCATGAACACGCCGGTCAGCACCGGGTATTCGAGGTAGTCCATGTCGCCGGGGAGCTTGTCGAAGTACGGCACGAGTCCGTCGGCGAAGCCGCGCCCCTGATAGAGGTGCGGGACGTCCGAGTAGCAGGCGTGCGTGTACTGGGAGGTGGCGCCGAAGAACCAGCCTCCGTTGTAGCAGGGCGCCTTCTGGATCAGTCCTAGGGCGAACATACCGATCGCCACGAGCGCGACGATCCGTACGGGAGTCCACCAGGACGTCCCCAGCAGGGCCCGTCGGCCGAGGGGACCGCCGATGAGCTCACTGCTGGCCGCGGCCACCGGGTCGTCACTGGTCGGCCTTACGGGATCCGGCTCGTGCACGGGCGTCGGCGTCGATTCTGCACTGGGCATGAGCGACATCCTGCCGTACAGACCTAGGAAAACGCCGAGGGCCGCCCCACCTGGTCCGGTGGAGCAGCCCTCGTTTCACGTGAAACATGCGCATGTTTCACGTGAAACACGCAAGCTGGGCAATAGCGCGACTAGCCGGCCGGGCCTCCGAAGATGCCACCGTTGCCGTTGCCTCTGCTGTTGCCGCTCGTCTCCGTGGTGGTCGGTGTCGGGGAGGTGTCGCCCGTTCCACCGGTGTTGCCTCCGCTGGTCGTCCCACCAGTGGTGTCGTTGCAGTTGAAGAAGTTGGAGCAGGTCTCGGTCGCCGAGGGGGAGGGCTCGCCCTGCGTCACACTGGGCGACGGGGAAGGCGACGGCTTCTCCTCCTCGGTCTCGGTGACCGAAGGAGTCGGGGTCGGGGACGGCTCCGCGTTGACGACCTCACCGATGGGCTCCGGCTCGGGGAAGCCCTTTGCCGGCGTGCCCTTCAGCGCCTCGGCCATGTAGTCGTGCCAGATCTGCGCCGGGAACGAGGCGCCGTGGATCTTCTTCTGGCCACCCGTTCCGAACATCTCCAAGAACGTACGGTTCTTCTTCGACTCGTCGTCGTCGTAACGGAACATGGTGACCGCGGTGGACAGTTGCGGGGTGTAGCCCACGAACCAGGCCGACTTGTTGCCGTCGGTGGTACCGGTCTTGCCCGCGACCTCGCGGCCCGGCAGCTGGGCGTTGGTACCGGTGCCTTCCTCGACCACGGTCTTCAGGACGTCCGTGACGTTGTCGGCGACCTTCGAGGTGAAGGCCTGCTTCGTCTCGGTCTCGTGCGTGAAGATCTGGCCCTTCTCGCTCGTGACCTTCTCCACGGAGTACGGGTCACGCTGCTTGCCGCTGGCGGCGAAGGTGGCGTACGCACCCGCCATCCGGATCGCACTCGGGTCGGAGATACCGATCGAGAACGACGGGAAGCCGCTGTTGGTGAGGCTGGACTCCTTCAGGCCCGCGCTGGCGGCGGAATCCTTCACCTTGTCCAGGCCGACGTCCATGCCGAGCTGCACGAAGGCGGAGTTCACCGACTCGCGCATCGCCTCCCGCAGGTCGATCTTGTAGTCGGGCGGACTGCCGACAGAGACGTTGCCGTCATTCGTCTGCAGCCACTCCTCGCCCTTCTCGTTCTTCCAGACCGTGCGGTCATAGTTCTCGATCTTGAGCTTGTTCTTCCCGCTGAACAGACTCTTGGGCGAGACGATGGTGCGTTCGTCCTGGGCCTGTGACGACCCCAGATCCGGGTCGCGCACGCCCCAGGTCATCGCGGCCGCCAGCACGAACGGCTTGAACGTCGAACCGACCTGGGCACCGGTCTGGTCGGCGTTGTCGGTGAAGTGCTTGGTGGCGTCCTCGCCGCCGTAGATGGCCCGGATGGCACCGGTGTCCGGTTCCACGGACGCTCCGCCGAACTGGACGTGGGTGTCCTCCGGCCGCTTCTCCGGCTTGATGTTGGCCTTCTGGACCTTCGTGACCGACTCCTCGAGCTCCTTGACCTTGTTCTTGTCGAAGGTCGTGTAGATCGAGTAGCCGCCCTGCTGCAGCAGGTCCTGGGTGATCCCGGTCGTCTTGCTGTTGGTGACCAGGTAGCCGTTGGCGAGGTCGACGAGGTAGCCGATCTGCCCCTTGAGGTCGGTGTTGGACCGGGGGTTCTGCCACTTGGGGAGCTTTGTGTACTTGGCCCGCACCGAAGCGTCGAGGTGGCCGTACTCGACCATCTTGTCGAGGGTGTCCTGCATCTGCCGCAGGGCCCGCTTGCTGTTGGCGGCAGGCGTGGCACCGGTCGGGTCGACGGAGGTCGCGCCGGCGGGGTCGTAGTACGTGGCGCCCTTCAGCATGGCGGCCAGGAAGGCGCACTCTCCCGGGTTGAGCTTGATCGCGTCCTTGTTGAAGTAGGCGCGGGCGGCGGCCTGGATCCCGTAGGCGTTGCGCCCGTAGTACGCGGAGTTCAGGTAGCCGGCCATGATCTCGTCCTTGTCGACCTCGGCGCCCACCTTTATGGACACGAAGATCTCCTTGAACTTCCGGGAGATCGTCTGCGACTGGTCGTTCAGCATGGCGTTCTTGACGTACTGCTGGGTGATCGTCGAACCACCCTGCGTCTGCCCGCCCCGGGCCATGTTGAACACGGCGCGCGCGATGCCCTTGGGGTCGATGCCGCTGTCGTCGTAGAAGGTCTTGTTCTCCTGCGAGATCACCGCCCAGCGCATCTCCTCCGGGATCTGCGAGAGGTCGATGTTCTGACGGTTCGTCTCACCACCGGTGGCAACCATCTGGCTGCCGTCCTTCCAGTAGTAGACGTTGTTCTGCGCCGTCGCCGTCTTGGCGATGTCCGGGATGCCCACCATGGCGTACCCGATGCCCGCCACGGCCACCAGACTGCCGACGAAGCCGACGAACAGGCCCGCCACGAGCTTCCAGGACGGCATCCAGCGCTGCCAGCCGTACTTGTCGGCGCGCGGGTAGTCGATCAGGCGTTTGCGGTCGGACGCCGCGCGCCCTCTGCCCCGTCCGGGGCCGGTCGGGCCGCCGCGGCGGCCTCCTGCGGGTTCGGCCGCTCTGCGCCGCCCGCCCGAGTTTCTCTGGGGCGCGCGTCGGGCTTCGGTGCGGCTGCCGTTCGGCAGTTCCTCGCCTGCGGACCCGATACCCAACCCGTAGTCGGAAGGAGATCCGGTGGCGCCTCGCGGTGCCGCGCGGCGACCGGAGGACGGACCGGACTGGCCGCGTCGGGCCGCGGCACGTCCGCCTCCCTGCGGCTGCGGCGGTTTGCGACGGTGCTCGCTCATCGAACGATTACTCCTCGGGCAGGCGCATCCGTGCGCGCCTGGAAAGGGCGGCTGGTTTCCTGTCCCCCCGATGTACGGATGCGGTCGGTCGCGCATTCACCCGTACTGCACCGAGGACCTCGACGCCCCCCGGCGTCTCATGGGTCCCGGTGGTGTGCATGGCCCACAGACTACGCACCGTCAAAACCTGTCTAGGACGGAAATTCACCCCAAATCAGGCAAGTCGCCTGCAACGAATCAGTGATGTGATCCCGTTCACCATCCCCCCTCTTGTCCCATCCCGAAGGCCGTTCTATCGTCGTGATGTATCGAGTCGATACATCGGAGCGGCATAAGGACGACAGGAGGCAACGATGAGCCGGCGTGCCGGGATCCTCGAGTTCGCCGTCCTGGGCCTTCTTCGCGAGTCCCCGATGCACGGCTATGAGCTGCGCAAACGACTCAATACGTCACTGGGTGTGTTCCGTGCGTTCAGCTACGGCACGCTCTATCCCTGCCTCAAGACGCTGGTCGCCAATGGCTGGTTGATCGAAGAGCCGGGAAACACCCCCGAGGACGCCCTCGCCGCTCCACTCGCAGGGCGTCGCGCCAAGATCGTCTACCGATTGACGGCGGAAGGTAAGGAGCACTTCGAGGAGCTGCTCTCGCAGACAGGTCCCGACGCGTACGAGGACGAACACTTCGCTGCCCGTTTCGCCTTCTTCGGGCAGACGTCGCGCGATGTTCGCATGCGCGTACTGGAAGGCCGCCGCAGCCGGCTGGAGGAGCGTCTGGAGAAGATGCGCGCCTCCCTGGCACGCACGCGAGAGCGCCTCGACGACTACACCCTCGAGCTCCAGCGCCACGGGATGGAGTCCGTGGAGCGCGAAGTGCGCTGGCTGAACGAGCTCATCGAGAGCGAGCGGGCCGGACGGGACCTGAAGGGTTCCGCGTCCGGGGGGTCCTCTCAGCAGAACACCACATCTGGATCGGCGGGCGGCCTGCCCCGTCCCGGGGACACCCCCGGGACGGATACGCCCGACGAAACCACCACGTGAGCGCCCAGTCAGGGCCTCACTCGCACACACAGGGAGCAACCGGAATGGGTTCGGTTCGCGTAGCCATCGTCGGCGTGGGCAACTGCGCGGCGTCGCTGGTGCAGGGCGTCGAGTACTACAAGGACGCCGACCCGGCGTCAAAGGTCCCGGGCCTGATGCACGTGCAGTTCGGGGGCTACCACGTCGGTGACGTCGAGTTCGTCGCCGCCTTCGACGTCGACGCGAAGAAGGTCGGCCTCGACCTCTCCGACGCCATCGGTGCCAGCGAGAACAACACCATCAAGATCTGCGACGTCCCGAACAAGGGCGTCACGGTCCAGCGCGGTCACACCCTCGACGGCCTCGGCAAGTACTACCGCGAGACCATCGAGGAGTCCGCCGAGACCCCGGTCGACGTGGTCAAGGTCCTCAAGGACAAGCAGGTCGACGTCCTCGTCTGCTACCTGCCCGTCGGTTCCGAGGACGCGGCGAAGTTCTACGCCCAGGCCGCCATCGACGCCAAGGTCGCGTTCGTCAACGCCCTTCCGGTCTTCATCGCCGGCACCAAGGAGTGGGCGGACAAGTTCACCGAGGCGGGCGTCCCGATCGTCGGCGACGACATCAAGTCGCAGGTCGGCGCCACCATCACGCACCGTGTGATGGCGAAGCTGTTCGAGGACCGCGGTGTCCGTCTCGAGCGCACCATGCAGCTCAACGTCGGCGGCAACATGGACTTCAAGAACATGCTGGAGCGCGACCGCCTCGAGTCCAAGAAGATCTCGAAGACGCAGGCCGTCACCTCGCAGATCCCCGACCGCGACATGGGCGCGAAGAACGTCCACATCGGCCCGTCGGACTACGTGGCCTGGCTGGACGACCGCAAGTGGGCGTACGTCCGCCTCGAGGGCCGTGCCTTCGGTGACGTCCCGCTGAACCTGGAGTACAAGCTCGAGGTCTGGGACTCCCCGAACTCCGCCGGCGTCATCATCGACGCCCTGCGCGCCGCGAAGATCGCCAAGGACCGCGGTATCGGCGGCCCGATCCTGTCTGCGTCGAGCTACTTCATGAAGTCCCCGCCGGTCCAGTACTTCGACGACGAGGCCTACGACAACGTCGAGAAGTTCATCCGCGGCGAGGTCGAGCGCTAGCCCGACCCAGCACGGAAAATTCGCTCCTGCCAGGGCTGAGAAGGGTCCCCGGGTCGCATGACCCGGGGACCCTCCCCGTATGTGAGGCTGTGCCTCATGACCGTCGTCCGTGATCTGCGCATCCTGCTGCGCTTCGGGAACTTCCGGCGTCTGCTCGCCGTACGGTTGCTCTCCCAGTGCGCGGACGGCGTCTACCAGGTCGCGCTCGCCACCTACGTGGTGTTCTCCCCGGAGAAACAGACCTCGGCCACCGCGATCGCCTCCGCCATGGCGGTCCTGCTCCTGCCCTACTCCCTGGTCGGCCCCTTCGCCGGCGTCCTGCTGGACCGCTGGCGCCGCCGGCAGGTCCTGCTCTACGGCAACCTGCTGCGCGCCCTGCTGGCCTCCGTGACGGCCGTCCTGATGATCAGTCACGTCCCCGACTGGCTCTTCTACGCCTCCGCGCTGTGCGTCACCGCGGTCAACCGCTTCGTCCTCGCCGGCCTGTCGGCGGCTCTGCCGCGTGTGGTCGACGGCGAGCGCCTGGTGATGGCCAACTCCCTCTCACCGACGGCCGGAACGCTGGCCGCGGTCGCGGGCGGCGGCCTTGCCTTCGTCGTCCGGCTGGTGATCGCGGACTCCGACGCCGCGGTGGTGCTGCTGGGATGCGTGCTGTACCTGTGCTCTGCCCTCGCCTCCCTGACCATAGCCGCGGATGTGCTCGGTCCCGACCGTGATCTGGTCCAGCCCCGGCTGGCGACCGCGCTCAGGGGCACCGCCCGCGGCCTTTCGGCGGGCGTACGTCACCTGGCCGAGCCGAAGCGCAGGGAGGCCGCCTGGGCGCTCGGCGCGATCTCCCTGATGCGGTTCTGCTACGGCGCCCTGACCGTGATGGTGCTGATGCTGTGCCGCTACGCCTGGTCGTCCGATCCGGACGCGGGACTGGCCCTCCTCGGCCTGGCGGTGGGCATCTCCGGCGTCGGCTTCTTCGTCGCCGCGGTGGTGACCCCATCGGCAGCGGGACGACTGGGCCCGGTCCTCTGGATCGTCGTCTGCTCGGCGGTCGCCGCGGTCCTGGAGCTCGCCCTGATGCTCCCGTTCACCCAAGTCACCACGTTCATCGCGGCGTTCGTGCTGGGGCTGGTCACCCAGGGAGCGAAGATCGCCACCGACACCATCGTCCAGTCCTCCGTGGAGGACGGCTACCGCGGCCGGATCTTCTCTCTCTACGACGTGCTGTTCAACGTGGCCTTCGTCGGCGCCGCCGGTGTCGCCGCCCTGATGCTGCCGCCTGACGGCCGTTCAGCAGCGCTGGTGGTCACGGTCGCCGTTATCTACGGAGCAATTGCTGGCACTATGGCCCGCTATGAGCGCCAGTAAGTGTCACATCAATGACACAGACTCCCCCTCGGCTACAAGGTTGTCAGTGGGTCCCGGTAACTTACGTGCGTCTTACCTCGCGCGCTGATTTCGCGCCACACGTCCAAGTTTTCTAGGGGGACCCCCAAGTGTCGACTCCGCCGCCCCAGGGCCAGAACCCGTTCGCGCAGCAGGGCCAGCAGCCCTACGGCCAGCCCCAGGGCCAGGCCCCGTACCCGCCGCAGGGCGGCTACCCCCAGCAGCCCGGCCAGCCCGGCTACCCCACCGCCCCCTACGGCGCGGTGCCGCCGGAGCAGCCCCGCCGCAAGGTCAGCTTCAAGCTGATCAAGAACGTCGTCGTCGTCATCGCCGTCATCGGTGTAGCCATCGGCGCCTACATATCCAGCCAGGACGACGCCAACACGGCGGCGGTCGGCGACTGCATGCACCGGGGCAACAGCGACGACGACAACCCCGACCTCGAGGTCGTCAAGTGCGACTCCTCGCAGGCGCAGTACATCGTGCTGGCGAAGGTCGAGGGCACGTACTCGCAACTCACGGCCGACAGCAAGTGCGAAGAGAAGGCCAAGGACTTCCAGTACTCGTACACCGAGAGCGGTGACGGCAGTAACTTCCTGCTCTGCCTGAAGGACTACGCGAAGAAGTAAGGCAGCTGTGGAGAGGGGCGGTGTTTCACGTGAAACACCGCCCCTTCGCATGTCCGCCTGCCGCGTCGCCGGGGTCATGTTTCACGTGAAACTTGACCCGTTTCACGGCCTCAGCCCTGCTGGGCCCACCACTCCTTGAGGGCCTCCACCGCCGCGTCGTACCCCATCGGACCGTTCTCCAGGCGCAGTTCCAGCAGATGCTTGTACGCCTGGCCGATGGCGGGACCGGGGCCGACACCCAGGATCTCCATGATCTGGTTACCGTCGAGGTCGGGACGGATCGCGTCCAGCTCCTCCTTCTCCTTCAGCTGGGTGATGCGCTCCTCCAGCCCGTCGTACGCCCGCGAGAGAGCGACCGCCTTGCGCTTGTTCCGCGTCGTGCAGTCCGAGCGGGTCAGCTTGTGGAGGCGTTCGAGGAGCGGTCCTCCGTCACGTACGTAACGACGCACAGCGGAGTCCGTCCACTCGCCCGTTCCGTAGCCGTGGAAGCGCAGGTGGAGTTCGACCAGGCGGGAGACATCCTTCACCAGCTCGTTGGAGTACTTCAGAGCCGTCATCCGCTTCTTCGTCATCTTCGCTCCGACCACCTCGTGGTGGTGGAACGAGACACGGCCGTCCTTCTCGAAACGACGGGTCCGCGGCTTGCCGATGTCGTGCAGCAGCGCGGCGAGCCGCAGGGTGAGGTCGGGACCGCTCTCCTCCAGGGCGATGGCCTGCTCCAGGACGATCAGCGTGTGCTCGTAGACGTCCTTGTGCCGGTGGTGCTCGTCGCTCTCCAGCCGCAGGGCGGGCAGCTCGGGCAGCACATGGTCGGCGATGCCGGTGTCGACCAGGAGCGACAACCCCTTGCGCGGGTGCGCGGACAGGATCAGCTTGTTCAGCTCGTCCCGGACCCGCTCGGCCGAGACGATCTCGATGCGACCGGCCATCCCGTTCATCGCCGTGACGACCTCGGGGGCGACCTCGAAGTCGAGCTGGGCGGCGAAGCGGGCCGCGCGCATCATGCGCAGCGGGTCGTCCGAGAAGGACTCCTCGGGCGTACCCGGGGTGCGCAGCACACGCGCCGCGAGGTCCTCGAGTCCACCGTGCGGGTCGATGAACTGCTTCTCGGGAAGCGCCACGGCCATGGCGTTCACGGTGAAGTCACGCCGGACGAGGTCCTGCTCGATGGAGTCGCCGTACGACACCTCGGGCTTGCGGGAAGTGCGGTCGTACGCCTCGGAGCGGTACGTCGTGACCTCGATCTGAAAGGTTCGGTCAGCGTCTCCGACGCGGGCGTCCTTCTGAACGCCGACGGTGCCGAAGGCGATCCCGACCTCCCACACGGCGTCCGCCCACGGCCGCACGATCTTCAGGACGTCCTCGGGGCGGGCGTCCGTCGTGAAGTCCAGGTCGTTGCCGAGCCGGCCGAGCAGCGCGTCCCGGACCGAGCCGCCGACCAGGGCGAGAGAGAACCCGGCTGCCTGGAAGCGGCGGGCGAGGTCGTCGGCGACAGGGGCGACCCGTAGCAGTTCACTCACCGCACGGTGCTGCACCTGGCTCAGGACGCTGAGATTGTCTTCGTTGGCGTTCGGCACAACAGAAGAGGGTACGTGGCCCGACGAGCCGAGGGCGCCCCGTTTTGGAGCGGCAGGACATCTCAGCCGATAGGCGCGCAAGGGTGTTTCTTACCTCTTCCAAAGGCGCTTCTCTTCATACCCACATATAGCGGACGGACCGACGGGCTTCCACGATCTTGCGGAGCAGACCGCGGCACTTCCCCTCAGCGCGCATCGTTACCATGCGTGGACGCACATTCCGACGACCACTGACGACGACGAGGGACGGGCGAACGCGTGGCCGAGGCGGCAGACTTCCCGGGGATGACTCCCTCACCTGCCCGCCGGTGGCTGCGGCGCACCGGCGCACTGCTCGCCGGGGCGCCTCTGCTGGCCGGTCTCCTCCAGCTGCCCGCCGCCCCCGCACAGGCCGTCGGCCAGACCTCCGCCAAGGAGGCCTCCGACACGGGCACGGTTGCCGTCGCCGTCGACTCGCTGACCCCCGGCGCCCCCACCGACGGGGACACCCTGACCGTCTCCGGCACAGTCACCAACAACGGCAAGCGGGCGGTCACCGACGCCCATGTGGGCCTGCGGGTGGGTTCCGCGCTCACCACCCGCTCGGCCATCGACCGTGCCGCCAAGCGGGCGGACGCCATCACCGGCACCGACGGCTCCGAGGTGGGTGGCAAGTACGTCGCCGAGTTCGCCGAGCTCACGCCGGGCGTGGCCAAGCCCTTCAGCATCTCCGTCCCGGTCGACAAGCTCGACCTCGGCGACGACGGGGTCTACCCGATCGGTGTCGCCCTCTCGGGCGAGACGTCCGCGCAGCCGTGGGAGCAGCTGCTGGGCATCCAGCGGACCTTCCTGCCGTGGCAGTCCGACGAGGCGGACACCCGGACCCGGACGACCGTGCTGTGGCCGCTGATGTCCACCGTGCACATGACGGCGGAGACCGGTTCGAACGCACAGCAGACGCCGGTCTTCCTCAACGACGACCTGGCCGCGGAGATCGCTCCCGGTGGCCGCCTCGACCAGCTCCTGACCCTGGGCAGGCAACTCGACGTCACCTGGGTGATCGACCCCGACCTGCTGGCGTCCGTGGACGCCATGACCGGCAGCTACCGGATCCGGGGCGACGGCGACACCACCACGGCCGGCACCCACCAGGCGATCGCCAAGCAGTGGCTCGACGATCTTCAGGACGCGGTGACCGGCAAGGAGGTCGTCGCGCTACCCTTCGCCGATCCCGACCTGGCGGCCCTCGCCCACAACGGCACCGGCGTCGCCGGCTCGCTGAGCCAGCTCAAGGCCGCCACCGACGTCGCCGCCACCACGGTGGAGACGGTGCTGCACGTGACGCCCAACACCGACTTCGCCTGGCCGGTGGACGGCGCCGTCGACCCGTCGATCGTCAAGGTCGCCACCTCCGCAGGCGCCGACAAGGTGATCGCGCGCAGCGACAGCCTGACGGAGAACGGCGATCTCTCCTACACCCCGTCGGCGGCCCGGCCCATCGGCGGCGGCACCACGGCGGTCGTCGCGGACGCGCGGCTGTCGACGGCGTTCCAGGGCGATCTGACGAAGGCCTCCGCGTCCACGCTCGCCGTGCAGGAGTTCCTCGCACAGAGCCTGGAGCTGAACCTGCAGACGGGCAAGCAGCGCAGCGTCGTCGTCGCCCCGCAACGCATGCCGACCGCGAGCCAGGCTCGGTCGCTTGCGGCGGCCGTCACGACGCTCCAGGGCGGAACCTGGTCGCAGTCCCAGCAGCTCGCGGCGAGCGCCAAGGCCAAGCCCGATCCGGAGGCCACCACGAAGGTTTCGTCGAAGTCGGCGTACCCCTCCTCGCCGCGCAGGCAGGAACTGCCCCGGTCGGCCTTCGAGCAGATCGCGGACACACAGGACAAACTCGACAACTTCAAGGTGATCCTCACCAACGACGCCCGGGTGGTGACCCCCTTCGGGCGGGCCATAAACCGTGAGATGTCCACGTCGTGGCGAGGCCGGAGCACCGCCGCCAGCACGTTCCGCCAGGACGTGCAGGGTTACCTCGACAGCCTCACCGGCCAGGTCAAGCTGATCGACAAGTCGGAGACCAAGCTCTCCGGGCGCAGCGCCACGATCCCCGTGACCGTGCAGAACAATCTGGTGCAGGGCGTCGACCACCTGGTGCTGCGGCTCACCTCGACCAACGACACCCGCCTGGAGATCGACGGCGACGTCTACGCGGAGCAGCCCATCGAGGTCTCCGGCGGGCACACCACGACGGTGAAGTTCCCCACGTCCGCCAACGTCAACGGCCAGACGACGGTGATCGCCCAGCTGTACACCGAGGACGGCCAGGAGTACGGCGACGCGGTCACCTTCGACGTGAAGGTCACCGAGATCACGGCCACCGTGATGCTGGTCATCGGCGGCGGCTTCCTGCTGCTCGTGCTGGCCGGCTTCCGCATGTACACCCAGCGCAAGCGTGCCGCGGCCCGGGAGGCCGAGGAGTCCGGCGAGGACGGCGAGAACGGCGAGTCCACCGAGGACGCCGAGGACGGTGCCGCCGAGGCGGGCGAGCCCGCCGACGGCCCGGAGAACCCCGAGCGCCCCGACGACCGTAACCAGGAAGAGTCCGACGCCCGAACCGGGGCAGACGACCCGGAGCAGCCGAGTGACGAGACACCGGACACCGCAGCGGAAAGCGCTGACCCGTCCGCCACGGGTGAGAGAGTGGACCGTTGAGGATGTCGTGGCCGGTGGGCCCGGGACGATGAGGTGGGGTAACCATGAACGCGCCGTACGACGGTGACCGCGGCCGGGCCGCGGGCGGCTCGGGCCACCCCGAGGGCCCGCCCCCCGAGCATGGCCAGGTGCCGCCGCAGCACCCCGCGGACATGTACCTCCAGGACGCCTACGACCAGGACCCCTACCGGGCCCAGGACCTCACCGCGCAGGACCCGGTCGCCGAGGCGCTCTACGACCGCGCCGCGCACCCACCGCCGCCCCCGGACGCCTACCAGCCTCAGCAGCCTCAGCAGCCGCTGTACGGCCCGCCCCAGCAGTCCCCGTACGCCCCCGACCCGCATGTGTGGGCGCAGACCCCGGCGCCCGAGCCGGAGGGCCCCACCCAGTACCTGCCGTACGGCGACGACCCGCGGACGACCCAGTTCGTGGGCGTGGACGACCTGGTGACGCACTCCGGTGAGGAGCAGCACCAACCCGACGCGTTCGCCCACCTTTTCCGGGACCAGCAGCAGAGCGGCTCCCGCGGCCCGGCGGATCCCCCGGCCGTGCCGAGCCCCGCCCAGGCCCCGGGCGGTCAGGCAGCGGCACCGCAGTACCAGACGCCCCAGTACCAGGCGCCGATGACCCCGTCGCCCGCGGCCGACCAGACCATGAACCTCACCGCCACGCCGGCCGCGGATCCCGCTCCGGCCGCCGCCCCCGCCGCGAAGAAGGGCGGACGCGCCTCGGGCCTGCTGAAGTCCAGCGCCGTCATGGCGGCGGGCACGATGGTCTCCCGCCTCACCGGCTTCGTCCGCTCCGCGCTGATCGTCTCGGCGCTGGGCGTCGGTCTGCTCGGCGACACCTTCCAGGTCGCCTACCAGCTGCCGACGATGATCTACATCCTGACCGTCGGCGGAGGACTCAACTCCGTCTTCGTGCCGCAGCTCGTGCGAGCCATGAAGGAGGACGAGGACGGCGGCGAGGCGTACGCCAACCGCCTGCTCACGCTGGTCATGGTGGCGCTGGGCGTGCTCACGGTCGCCGCGATCGCCGCGGCGCCGCTGCTGATCCGCCTCCTGTCCGACTCGGTCGCCAGCGACCCGGCGGCCAACGAGGTCGGCATCACGTTCGTCCGCTACTTCCTGCCCTCGATCTTCTTCATGGGCGTCCACGTCGTGATGGGCCAGATCCTCAACGCCCGTGGCAAGTTCGGCGCGATGATGTGGACTCCGGTCCTGAACAACATCGTCATCATCGTGACACTGGGCATGTTCATCTGGGTCTACGGCACCGCCGCCGACTCCGGCATGAAGGTCACGACCATCCCGCCGGAGGGCGAGCGGCTCCTCGGCATCGGAGTCCTGCTCGGTCTGGTCGTCCAGGCCCTCGCGATGATCCCGTACCTGCGCGAGACCGGGTTCCGGCTGCGGTTGCGCTTCGACTGGAAGGGCCACGGCCTCGGCAAGGCGGCGACCCTCGCCAAGTGGACCGTCCTGTTCGTCCTGGCCAACCAGGCCGGCGCGCTCGTCGTCACCCAGTTGTCCACGTCGGCCGGAAAGGACTCGCCGGTCGACGGCACCGGCTTCGCCGCCTACGCCAACGCCCAGTTGATCTGGGGCCTGCCGCAGGCCATCATCACCGTCTCCCTGATGGCCGCCCTGCTGCCCCGCATCTCCCGCTCGGCGGCCGAGGGCGACGGCGGCGCGGTCCGCGACGACATCTCCCAGGGCCTGCGCACCACGGCCGTCGCCATCGTGCCGATCGCCTTCGGCTTCCTCGCCCTCGGCATCCCGATGTGCACCCTGATCTTCGGCTCCTCCGGCACCAGCGAGGCCACGAACATGGGCTTCATGCTGATGGCCTTCGGCCTCGGCCTGATCCCCTACTCCGTGCAGTACGTCGTCCTGCGCGCCTTCTACGCCTACGAGGACACTCGGACTCCCTTCTACAACACGGTCATCGTGGCCGCGGTCAACGCGAGCGCCTCGGCGGTTTGCTACTTCGTCCTCCCCGCCCGTTGGGCCGTGGTCGGCATGGCGGCCTCCTACGGCCTGGCGTACGCGATCGGCGTCGGTGTCGCCTGGAACCGGCTGCGCAAGCGGCTCGGCGGCGACCTGGACGGCTCTCACGTCCTGCGGACGTACGCCCGGCTGTGCATCGCCTCCGTACCGGCCGCCCTGGTCAGCGGCGTCGCCTGCTACGGCATCGGCCACAGCCTGGGCCAGGGTGTCGTCGGATCCTTCGCCGCGCTGCTGGCCGGCGGGGCCCTTCTGCTCGGCATCTTCTTCGTCGCCGCCCGCCGCATGCGCATCGAGGAGCTCAACTCGCTCGTCGGCATGGTCCGCGGACGCCTGGGTCGCTGAGTCGGGAGGTGGCCGCACAACCATCGTCCGCCGCCGCGTGTCGTGCATAGCGGCAGACTGTGGGCACAATTGGGTTCGGCGTCGGACGGCGCGCACGAGGTCGGACGGCGCGCATTGGATGGGGAGGCAGGAACGACGGTGGCGGAACGGAGCACAGCTGCCGTCGACGTGGCAGACAACAGCGGTGACGAGCCGCTGACCGCACAAGCGGACCAGTCCACGGCCGACGGGGTGGTCAAGAACCGGGAGCAGGACACGGACAGCGACGAGGCACAGGGGAGTGGCGGGGCGGAGCGTCCCGGGAAGAAGGCCTCACCGCCGGAGCTGCACAGCGGTCACAAGCTCGCCAGACGCTACCGCCTCGAGGAGTGCGTCACCCGTCTGGACGGTTTCAGCAGTTGGCGTGCGGTCGACGAGAAACTCCGTCGTGCCGTGGGCGTCCACGTCCTGCCCGCGGACCACGCACGGGCCCGTTCGGTGCTGGCCGCGGCCCGTTCTTCCGCCCTGCTCGGCGATCCCCGCTTCGTCCAAGTGCTGGACGCAGTCGAGGAGAACGACCTCGTCTACGTCGTCCACGAGTGGCTGCCCGACGCCACCGAGCTGACCCCGTTGCTCGCGGCCGGCCCGCTGGAGCCGCACAACGCCTACCAGATGGTCAGTCAGATCGCGTCCGCCATGGCCGCCGCGCACCGCGAGGGCCTGTCACATCTGCGCCTGAACCCCAACGCCGTACTGCGCACCTCCTCGGGCCAGTGGCGCATCCGCGGCCTCGCCGTGAACGCCGCTCTGCGCGGCATCACCACCGACACCCCGCAGCGCACCGACACCGAGGCGATCGGCGCCCTGCTGTACGCGGCACTCACCCAGCGCTGGCCGTACGAGAACGACGCCTACGGCCTGTCCGGGCTGCCCAAGGACATCGGGCTGATCGCCCCCGACCAGGTACGCGCAGGCGTCCACCGGGGCCTGTCCGAGCTGGCCATGCGTGCCCTCGTCAACGACGGCGCGACCGCCTCCCGGCACGAGGCCGCCTGCACCACGCCGGAGGAGTTGGTGAAGGCGATCGGCGAGATGCCTCGCATCCGCCCGCCGGAGCCTTCGTTCACAGCACCCCCGGACTACCAACGCACGACGTACCAGCAGGGCACCTACGGCCGTCCGTCACCGCACCCGGGTGTCACCCAGCCCGTGCCGACTCCGCCGCCCCCGCTGCAGAGCCGCACCGGCAAGGCCCTGAAGTGGGCGGTCTCCGCCCTCCTCATCGCCGCCCTCGGCCTGGGCAGCTGGCAGCTCGCGGACGCCCTGATGGGCCAGAGCGGATCCGACGACACGAACCAGACGCAGACCACGGACGACGGCGACAAGGCCCCGACGAAGCCCGCCAGCCAGCCGATCACCATCAAGGCCGGTCAGGACTTCGACCCCTTCGGGGACGGATCCGAGAAGCCCTCCGACATAGACAAGGCATACGACAACAGCGCGGCGACGTACTGGCAGACGGACTACTACCAGGGCGCCGAGTTCGGAAACCTGAAGCCGGGCCTCGGGATGATCCTGGATCTCGGCAAAGTGCAGCAGGTCGGGAAGGTGACCGTTACCTTCGTGGGGAACACCTCGGTCGAACTCCTTGCCGCCTCCGACGAAGCGAGCTCGGAGCCCAGCTCCTTCAAGGCCTACTCGAAGGTCGCCGCGGGCTCCGGCACGAGCGTGACGCTCAAGCCGACCAAGGCCGTGAAGACCCGCTACGTCCTGGTCTGGCTGACCAAGCTGCCGCTGACCGAGGAAGGTACCTATCGTGGCCGTGTGGCGGACATCAAGGTGACCAGCTGAGGGCGAGGGGGAGGGGGTCCGATGGCGGAAGGCGCCGGATATGACGGAGTGAGCGACCAGGACCTCCTCACTCGCCACGTCGAGGGCGATCCCGACGCCTTCGGTGAGCTCGTGCGGCGGCACCGTGACCGGCTCTGGGCGGTGGCGCTGCGCACGCTGGGAGACCGCGAGGAGGCCGCTGACGCCGTCCAGGACGCTCTTGTCTCCGCCTACCGGGCCGCCCACACCTTCCGCGGCCAGTCCGCCGTCACGACCTGGCTGCACCGCATCACGGTGAACGCCTGTCTGGACCGCGCCCGCAAGGCCGCTTCCCGCAAGACCTCTCCGGTCGACGACACCGAGCGACTGGAGCAGCTGCTCGAGCCGCACGAGTCGGCGTCGGCCCCCGCTGAACGCAACGACCTGCACCGCCAGCTCCTCGAAGCGCTCGGCACCCTCCCGACCGACCAGCGGGCCGCCCTGGTCCTCGTCGACATGCAGGGCTACCCGGTCGCCGAGGCCGCCCGCATGCTCGATGTGCCGACCGGGACGGTGAAGAGCCGCTGCGCCCGAGGCAGAGCCAGACTCCTGCCGCTGCTCACCCATCTGCGGCCGGACAACATCGGCGGCGAGAGAGAAACCGGCGCAGGACGGAACCGGGCGCAGGGGACATCCGTCCCACCGGCAGCGGAACCTCGGGACGAGGGGCCGGGCAACGCCGGGACAGGCGATTCAGCTGCTGTGAAGGGCGGAGGTGGGCGAGCGTGACATCGACGACGGACACGACCGGGCACCCGGACGTCGCGGAGATCTCCGACCTCACCGAGGGCCTGCTCGCCCCCTCCCGGAGCGCCGACGTGCGGCGGCATCTGGACACCTGCGAACTCTGCGCGGACGTCCACGCATCACTGGAGGAGATCCGCGGCCTTCTGGGCGACCTCCCCGGCCCGCCCCGCATGCCCGACGACGTCGCCCACCGCATCGATGCCGCACTCGCCGCCGAGGCCCTGCTGAACGCCACGACCCCGGAGACCGAGGACGCTCGGGAGACCGCCGCCGACGCGGCCGACGCCGACGCGCTCCATGTTTCACGTGAAACAGCGAGGGCGACGGACCGGCCGACGGGGCATGCCCGCGCCACCAGCACCGGCCCGGGCCGCAAGGACCGCAAGCGGGGCGGGCGCCGCAAGGTCGCCGTCCTCGGCGCGGTCTTCACAGCCGCGGCACTGGGGCTCGGTTCCGTCCTCGTGTCGTCGCTCACGGGCGGCGGAGGGCCGGGCACTTCGGCGCATCAGTCCACCGCGCCGGACACCTTCTCCGCGAGCAAGCTGGAGTCACAGGTCACCGACCTTCTGGCCAAGGCCGGCGGCTCCCGTGCCTCGCAGAGCGTGAAGATCCAGGGCGACGAGCCTGAAAGCCCGCCGACCCAGGTCTTCCGGGAGCCAGTGGTTCCCGCCTGCGTAAGGCAGGGCATCGGCCGCAGCGAAACGGCTCTCGCCGTCGAGGACGGCAGGTACCAGGGGACGGACGCCATACTCGTCGTGCTGCCCGACACCTCCGACGGCGCCCGGATCGACGCCTACATCATGGACAAGACCTGTGTGGGTCATCCGTCGTCGGGCCCTGCCAAGGTTCTGCTGACGAACTCCTACACGCGTCACTGACAGCCGACACCTCGTCCCTGTTCTGCGTCCGTATCCCCCTGGCATCCCCTCCGGCGTCGTCCCTCCGTGTGCCCGGACACACCGGGAATGCACGCCCCTTAGGATCCGTTGGGTGGGGTGAGAGACCAAGTAGCTCCCCCGGTCGACCGATGCTGTCCAGAGACGAGGAAACAAGCCGTGAGCGACGTCCGTAACGTGATCATCATCGGCTCCGGGCCCGCCGGCTACACCGCGGCCCTTTACACCGCACGCGCGTCGCTGAAGCCGCTGGTGTTCGAAGGGGCCGTCACCGCGGGCGGCGCGCTGATGAACACCACCGAGGTAGAGAACTTCCCCGGCTTCCAGGACGGCATCATGGGCCCCGAGCTCATGGACAACATGCGCGCTCAGGCCGAGCGCTTCGGCGCCGAACTGATCCCCGACGACATCGTCTCCGTCGACCTCAGCGGTGAGATCAAGACCGTCACGGACACCGCAGGCACGGTTCACCGCGCGAAGGCCGTCATCGTGACCACCGGCTCCCAGCACCGCAAGCTCGGTCTGCCGAACGAGGACGCCCTCTCCGGTCGCGGCGTCTCCTGGTGCGCCACCTGTGACGGCTTCTTCTTCAAGGACCAGGACATCGCCGTGATCGGCGGCGGCGACACCGCGATGGAGGAGGCCACCTTCCTCTCCCGCTTCGCCAAGTCCGTGACGATCGTCCACCGCCGGGACACCCTGCGCGCCTCCAAGGCGATGCAGGAGCGTGCCTTCGCCGACCCGAAGATCAAGTTCGTCTGGGACAGCGAAGTCGCCGAGATCCAGGGCGATCAGAAGCTGGCCGGCCTGAAGCTGCGCAACCTCAAGACCGGCGAGCTCTCGGACCTTCCGGTGACCGGCCTGTTCATCGCGATCGGCCACGACCCGCGCACCGAGCTCTTCAAGGGACAGCTCGACCTCGACGAGGAGGGCTACCTCAAGGTCTCCGCCCCCTCCACCCGGACGAATGTGACCGGTGTCTTCGCCGCCGGTGACGTGGTCGACCACACCTACCGCCAGGCGATCACCGCGGCCGGCACCGGCTGTTCCTCCGCCCTCGACGCCGAGCGCTACCTCGCCGCCCTCGCGGACGAGGAGCAGGCCGAGCCCGAGAAGACCTCTGTCTGACCCCCTCTCCCGCCCCCGCACAAGGAATTAAGGAGCCCCCTGTGGCCGGCACCCTGAAGAATGTGACCGACGCCGACTTCGATGAGGTCGTCCTCAAGAGCGACAAGCCCGTCCTGGTGGACTTCTGGGCCGAGTGGTGCGGCCCGTGCCGTCAGATCGCTCCGTCGCTCGAGGCCATCGCCGCCGAGCACGGCGACAAGATCGAGATCGTCAAGCTCAACATCGACCAGAACCCGGCCACGGCCGCCAAGTACGGCGTCATGTCGATCCCGACACTGAACGTCTACCAGGGCGGCGAGGTCGCCAAGACCATCGTCGGTGCCAAGCCGAAGGCCGCGCTCGTGCGGGACCTGGAGACCTTCATCTCCGAGTGACGCTGAGCCGTCCCCCCGACGGCTGATGTTTCACGTGAAACACGAATGGGCCAGCCCACACGGGCCGGCCCATTCGCTTCATTGAACCCGTTACAGCGGTCGCAGCGCCGGCTCCTTCTGGACCGCTCCCAGCAACCGGTCGAGGGCCATCTCCACATCTTCCTTCCAGGAGAGCGTGGTCCGCAGCTCCAGCCTCATCCGCGGATGGACAGGATGGGGACGCACCGTCTTGAAGCCCACCGCAAGCAAGTGATCGGCCGGGAGCAAGCAGGCAGGTTCCTTCCAACGTGCGTCGCCGAAGGCCTCGATCGCCTTGAAGCCCCGCCGCAGCAGATCCTTGGCGACCGTCTGGACCATCACGCGGCCGAGTCCCTGCCCCTGGTAACCCGGCATGATGAACGCGGTCATCAACTGCACCGCGTCCGGCGACAGTGGACTCGTGGGAAAGGCCGTCGAGCGGGGAACGTAGGCGGGGGGCGCGTAGAGGACGAAGCCCACGGGGGCGTCGTCCACGTAGACGACCCGTCCGCACGACCCCCAGTCCAGCAGGACGGCGGAGATCCAGGACTCCTTCTCCAGGGAGGACGTGCCAGCCTTTACCGCGGCTGCACCGCTGACGGGGTCCAGCTCCCAGAAGACACACGAGCGACAACGCTTGGGAAGGTCCTGAAGGTTGTCCAGCGTGAGCGGTACGAGCCTGCGCCCCATGAAGGCTGTTCCTCGCTTCCTTCGCCCGCAGCGTCGCGAGCGGCTGTCAGAGCGCTCCGTTCTCTGAGCAGACTGCCGACGAAACCGCCGACCGCGCCCAGCCCCAGTCCGGCGCTCACCAGTCCGATCCGGCTCATCGTTCGCATGGCCCCCGCCTCCCGCTCCGAGGTACTGCCAGGTGGATGCGCCAAAGCCTCATCGCATCGTATCCACGATGCGATTCCATCGATACCGCCTGAAAGCAAAGAGCGAGCCGTGTTCCGGTACACACCGGACACGGCTCGCTCACAGAGTCCCACGACCGACACGACCCCGGCCGAGCTGCGGCTCAGTCTTCCGTCTCCTCGGTGTCGCCCTCCACGAGACCCTTCTGCAGAACGGGGCCCTCACCGGGAGCGAGCGTGCCGAGGATGCGCTCAAGGTCCTCCATGGACGCGAACTCGACGGTGATCTTGCCCTTCTTCTGCCCCAGGTCGACCTTCACCCGCGTCTCGAAGCGGTCCGAGAGCCGGGTTGCGAGGTCGGTCAGCGCCGGGGAGACCCGACCGCCGGCACGCGGACCCTTGGCACGCTGAGCCGTCTGCGGACGCGAGCCCATGAGGGTCACGATCTCCTCGACGGCCCGCACCGAGAGGCCTTCGGCCACGATGCGGTGAGCCAGCCGGTCCTGCTCCTCCGAGTCGTCGACGGAGAGCAACGCCCGGGCGTGACCGGCGGAGAGCACTCCCGCCGCGACCCGGCGCTGAACCGCCGGTGAGAGCTTCAGCAGACGGAGCGTGTTGGAGACCTGCGGGCGGGATCGGCCGATGCGGTCCGCCAACTGGTCGTGCGTGCAGTTGAAGTCCTTCAGCAACTGGTCGTAGGCGGCTGCCTCTTCCAGCGGGTTCAGCTGAGCCCGGTGAAGGTTCTCAAGGAGGGCGTCCAGGAGAAGCTTCTCGTCGTCCGTGGCCCGCACGATCGCCGGGATCGCCTCCAGGCCGGCCTCACGGCAGGCCCGCCAACGCCGCTCACCCATGATGAGCTCGTAGCGCGCGAGACCGGTCTGGCGTACGACGACCGGCTGGAGGAGTCCGACCTCCTTGATGGAGGTGATGAGCTCGTGCAGCGCGTCCTCGTCGAAGACCTCACGCGGCTGGCGCGGGTTCGGGGTGATCTGGTCGAGGGGGATCTCCGCGAAGTGCGCGCCGATGGGCGGCGCGGGCGTCTCCAGGGCGCCGTTCGCCGACAGCTCCTCTGTTTCACGTGAAACAGGCGGCAGCGTGGCCACCTTCGCCGCGGCCACCCCGCGGTCCGCCGTCAGAACCGGGACGGCTGCGGGGGTGGTTCCCCCGCCTCCCACCCCGGTCTGCGCCGGTGTCTTCTCCGTCGGGGCAGCAGGGATCAGCGCGCCAAGACCCCGACCCAGCCCCCTCCGTCGATCACTCACTGGATCCCCTCCACCGTGTTCAGGTTGTTCTGGGCGCCGATATGGGCGTGCGTCGCGTCATAGCTGACGCCGACACCCTTCAGCGCGAGTTCTCGTGCTGCCTCAAGGTAGGAGAGGGCACCGCTCGACCCCGGATCGTAGGTCAGCACCGTCTGCCCATAGCTCGGCGCCTCGGAGATACGGACCGAGCGGGGAATGCTCGTCCGCAGCACCTCGTCACCGAAGTGGGTGCGCACCTCCTCGGCGACCTGCGACGCGAGGCGCGTCCGGCCGTCGTACATGGTGAGCAGGATGGTCGACACATGTAGGGCGGGGTTGAGGTGCCCCCGCACCAGGTCGACGTTGCGCAGCAACTGTCCCAGTCCCTCCAGCGCGTAGTACTCGCACTGGATCGGGATGAGGACCTCGGCACCAGCCACCAGGGCGTTGACCGTCAGCAGGCCAAGCGACGGCGGGCAGTCGATGAGGATGTAGTCCAGCGGCTGCTCGTATGCCTGGATCGCTCGTTGCAGGCGGCTCTCACGTGCCACCAGGGACACCAACTCGATCTCAGCACCGGCGAGGTCGATCGTAGCGGGGGCGCAAAAGAGGCCCTCTACGTCGGGGACGGGCTGAACGACTTCGGCGAGGGGACGACTGTCGACCAACACGTCATAGATGGACGGCACCTCGGCGTGGTGGTCGATCCCCAGGGCGGTGGACGCGTTGCCCTGTGGGTCGAGGTCGACCACCAGGACACGGCCTCCGTGCAGGGCCAGGGACGCGGCAAGGTTGACCGTCGTCGTCGTCTTGCCCACCCCGCCCTTCTGGTTGGCCACCACGATCACACGGGTCTGTTCAGGGCGCGGCAGGCCCTCGCCGGCGCGGCCCAGAGCCTCCACCGCGAGTTGGGCAGCACGACCGATCGGGGTGTCGTCCATGGGGGGCGGTGTTTCACGTGAAACATCCTCCCCGAACGACTCGGTACGGGGACCGGGGACCGGATCGGTCATCGGTCCCGCGATGTTGGCGTCGGACCGCAAGGCTTCACTCTCCTCGACTTCAGGCTCGCAATGAACAGAGCCTCCCATGTCTTCGGGGTCATGAACCAGTGAGCCCTGTGGTTCTGTGGAGAAATCCACCTCTGTGGACAACTCCCGCCCCTCATCGAGTGAACCGAGAGGCTTGCGGTCGCGGGGTTCGGCTGCGGCACGACCGCGACTGATGATGCCGTGGAGAAGTGAGCGACGTTTCACGTGAAACACGATGCATGGGGGCCAGGTCGGCGCCTGCGCGACACCCCGGTATGCGTACGTTTGGCTTCTTGCGTGGAGTATGGCGGCTTCTCCGCGAGCGCCCGGGAGCAACGCCACCTCGGTTGCCGGCGCACAGAGAGGTCACCGCCGAGATGAGCCCGTCGGCCAGCGAGTGTCTTGCATCACAACGCATTCGCGTTCCTGCAGGCCGTCGCATGTGTCGCCTGCCGCCTGCTTCGCGAGGTCGCCGGACGGGGCAGTCGCCCTGGAGGGAGAGCAGGCCCTCAGGGTCGTCGGACGAAGGGGTCAGGAGCACGATCCCGGACTCCGGGAGCCGGTGAAGGAAGGGCGCCATGTGATCAGTGGTCACTTCGCCGTTCGGGACGACCTCGCCCACGCTGCGTCCGATCCGGTCGAAGGTCGCCTGGCTCTCGGTGCTCTGCCAGCCGGACAGGCGATGTCGGCCGCGACGTTGTCCTCGCCGAGCACCTTCACCGCCGCCCCGCGGGGGAAGACCTGGTAGCCGAGGGCCTTGAGGCCGGGACCATCCAGGTTCCGACCGGTCGGGTGCACCACGGCCAGAGCGCCCCGGCTTGGTGGGGATCGCCGTGGTGTCCGTGGCCACGGGGTGCGCGGCCCCGGCCGTGTACCTCCGCCGGGGCCGGGAGCCCGCCCCACGGTCGACGACAGCCGACCGTGGCCGGTGCTGCGGAGCACGGCACTGTGGTCCGTGCTGGTCCCCCTGGCCGCCGCGGGACTCGTCGGCCCCCTCGTCGCCGCCTGGCTCACCGCACCCGTCAGCAACGGAGGACCGACGTACCTCTCCACGGGACTGCTGGTCACCTGCGGCGCAGTCGTCGTGGGTGTGGCTCTCCTGGCATGGGCTGCACTCCGCGCTGATCGCCACTCGCCGCGCGGACTCATGGGCCCCGCCGGCCGAGGAGCAGGCCGCCGGCGAGTGCGCGGCCGGCGGGGCCCAGCGACATGAGGCCCGGCCAGGACGCGACGGCCGGATCAACGGCGGCGGCGGACCCGTCCGGTCCGGGCCGCCTTGGCCCGCTTGGCCGCGAATCGCACACCGCCCGGGCTCTCCCCGACCTCGACCCGCACCACCGTGGACAGCGGATCGACCACGCCCTCGCCGACATGCAGGACCGAGGTGCTCACGGCACCGAGCTTGCTCAGTGCCGCGGCGGCGCTCTTCAGCTCTTCCTCGGCGGTGTCGCCCTTGAGGGCGAGCATCTCGCCGTAGGGACGCAGCAGCGGGATGCCCCATGCGGCCAGGCGGTCCAGGGGGGCCACGGCGCGGGCGGTCACCACATGCACCGGTGGCACCGTGCCCATGACCTCCTCGGCGCGGCCCCGCACCACCGTCACATGGTCGAGGCCGAGCAGCTCGACGACCTCGGTGAGGAAGTTGGTGCGTCGCAGGAGCGGCTCCAGCAGGGTGATCTTCAGGTCCTCCCGCACGAGCGCCAGGGGAATGCCGGGCAGACCGGCACCCGAGCCGACGTCGCACACGGTCACGCCCTCGGGCACGACCTCGGAGAGCACCGCGCAGTTCAGGATGTGCCTCTCCCACAGGCGGGGCACCTCCCGCGGGCCGATGAGCCCGCGCTGCACGCCTGCCTCGGCCAGGAGCTCGGCGTATCGGACCGCATCACCGAAGCGATCGCCGAATACCTCACGTGCCACTTCGGGCGCAGGGGGGAGCTCCGCTGCCTCCGTCACGGGGACCGTCCTTCCGTACCGCATCAGCGCTTCGAGCGCCGACCACCAGAACTACCAGGCTGACAAAGACCGGCCCCGTCTGCGCAACAGACGGGGCCGGGGATACGTACGTACCGAATCAGTTGGGCAGCACGACGACGAAGCGCTGCGGCTCCTCGCCCTCGGACTCACTGCGCAGGCCCGCGGCCTTGACCGCGTCGTGCACGACCTTGCGCTCGAACGGCGTCATCGGCTTCAGCTTCACCGGCTCGCCGCTGTTCTTCGCGTCGGCCGCGGCCTTGGCGCCCAGCTCGGAGAGCTCGGCGCGCTTCTTGGCGCGATAGCCCGCGATGTCCAGCATCAGGCGGCTGCGGTCGCCGGTCTCCCGGTGCACGGCCAGGCGCGTGAGTTCCTGCAGCGCCTCCAGCACCTCGCCGTCCCGGCCGACCAGCTTGTGCAGGTCACGGGTGCCCGAGTCGCTGATGATCGACACGGAGGCGCGGTCGGCCTCGACGTCCATGTCGATGTCGCCGTCGAGATCGGCGATGTCCAGCAGACCCTCGAGGTAGTCCGCCGCGATCTCGCCCTCCTGCTCCAGGCGGGTCAGGGTGTCTGCACCCTCGGCGGCGGAGGAGGTGGTGCCTTCCGTCACGGGATGGGCTCCTTCTTACTTCTTGGACGGGGACTTGGGGCGCTGCGGGCCGCCCTTGCGCTGCCCGGACTGGGCCTTGCTGCGGCCTGAGGAGCCGGGCTTGGGAGCGGCCTGCTTGGCGGCGCCGGCCGCTCCGGAGGGCTTGGCGTCCTCCGGCTCGTCGGACTTGCTCAGCGAGGTGGGCTCGCCGGCCGCCTTGGACTGGCGCTGGGACTTCGACTGCCGCTTGGGCTGCTGGCGCTTGGCGGCGGCGCTCGTCGGCGTGCCGTCCTCGGCCTGGGCGGCGGCCTGGGCCTCGCTCTTGATCACGGTGCCGTCGGGCTGGGCCGCGAAGCCCACCTTGGTCAGACCGTTGATGAACTTGCGCTCGGCGTCGTTGCGGTCGCGGCCCTTGGCCACGATGGCCTTGACGATGGCCTTCTCGCCGCGGCTACGGGTCTTGCCGTGGTGCGTGACGTGCTTGTACAGGCGCTCCAGGTACGCGGCCTGAGCCTTGGAACCCGGCGTCGGGTTGTTGCGGATCACGTACATCTGCTGGCCCATGGTCCACACGTTGGTGGTCAGCCAGTAGACGAGGACACCGACGGGGAAGTTGATGCCGAAGACGGCGAACATGACCGGGAAGACGTACATCAGCATCTTCTGCTGCTGCATGAACGGCGTCTTCACCGAGGTGTCGACGTTCTTCGTCATCAGCTGGCGCTGCGTGAAGAACTGCGAGGCCGACATCATCACGATCATGATCGCGGTGACGACGCGGACGTCGGTCAGCGAGGCGCCGAGCGACTCCACCTTCGACGCACCGTCGGTGAACTTCGCGGCCAACGGAGCACCGAAGATGTGCGCCTTCTGCGCGCTCTCCAGGAGGCTCTGGTTGATCACGCCGATGGTGTCGCCCGTCGCGATGCCGTTGAGCACGTGGTACAGGGCGAAGAAGAACGGGGACTGCGCCAGGATGGGAAGGCACGAGGAGAGCGGGTTGGTGCCCGTCTCCTTGTACAGCTTCATCATCTCTTCGGACTGACGCTGTTTGTCGTTCTTGTAGCGCTCCTGGATCTTCTTCATCTCGGGCTGGAGCGTCTGCATGGCCCGCGTCGACTTGATCTGCTTCACGAACAGCGGGATCAGGCAGATACGGATCAGGATCACCAGGGACACGATCGACAGGCCCCAGGCCCACCCGGTGTCGGGGCCGAAGATGGCGCCGTACACCGTGTGGAACTGGACGATGACCCAGGAGACAGGTGTCGTGATGAAGCTGAAGAGGCTGGCAATCGTGTCCACTAATCATGCTCCTTGGGCATGGGACGGTGTCTCTGCGGCCGGGCTCGAGGGAGCTTCGGTGGCCGTTTCGGCGGCGGAGGTCCCGCCCCTGCGTGCACGCCAGGCGTCACGCAACATTTCGTGCCACCGCGGGCGCTTACGCGGCGGGACATGGTCCACTCCACCCAGCGACCACGGATTGCACCGCAGGATGCGCCAGGCCGTGAGTGCCGTTCCCTTGATCGCGCCGTGCCGGTCGATGGCCGTGTAGCCGTAGTGGGAGCACGACGGGTAGTACTTGCACACCGGCCCGAGCAGCGGACTGATCGTCCACTGGTAGAGCTTGATCAGAGCCAGCAGCGGGTACTTCATCGCGCGCCCCCTCCCAGTAGCCGTTGAAGGGCGGCATCCAGGTCTTGGGCCAGCTGTGCGTGGTCGGCGTCGCCCGCCCCGGGCAACGCCCGTACGACTACCAGGCTACCGGGGGGAAACAGGGTGACTCGGTCGCGCATCAGGTGACGCAGTCTGCGCTTCACCTTGTTGCGTACGACCGCGCCTCCCACGGCCTTGCTCACGACGAAACCCGCACGCGTCGGGGGAGCGCTCTCCCCAGGCGCGTGCGGGTCCGTGGCACCGCTTCGAAGATGGACGACGAGAGTCGGGCGTCCGGCCCGACGGCCCCGTCGTACCGCGGTCGCGAAGTCCTCGCGCCGCCTCAGCCGATGCTCGGTAGGCAGCACGACGTCATGACCTGATCAGGCTCAGGCGGACAGGTTCGCGCGACCCTTGCTGCGGCGGTTCGCAAGAATCGCGCGGCCGGCACGGGTGCGCATCCGCAGGCGGAAGCCGTGGGTCTTGGCGCGACGACGGTTGTTCGGCTGGAAGGTGCGCTTGCTCACTCGGGGGCTCCAGAAATCAATCGGTGGTGGCGGGGTGCCGTCCTGGCTGTCACCGTGCGCCCACGAGGTAGCTCGCGGTCAACGCCCGAGTGCACCGCTTCCCGATCACCTGACGTGATCTGTGCCCATCGGAGGCAGGCGGCAGCAGCCATCGACAACTCGACCTGGTTACGGTACGCGCGGCTACGCCATCCGGTCAAACCGGCGGTCACTGGGAGACACTATCCACAGGCTGGGGACAACAACTTGAACCGCAGCCGTCGCCCTGACTACCTTGGCTGAACTCCGATTCGTTCCTTTGTCCCTGCCCCCGCCCGATATGAATCCCCGCCGTCCCACAACCACACGTTCGTGGGACCCACGAGAGAGCGTGCCCTGTGGCTGACGTACCTGCCGATCTTGCCGCAGTGTGGCCACGAGTACTGGAGCAGCTCCTCGGCGAGGGCCGGGGCCAGGGTGTCGAGGGGAAGGACGAGCACTGGATCCGGCGCTGCCAGCCGCTCGCGCTGGTCGCCGACACCGCCCTGCTCGCCGTACCGAACGAATTCGCGAAGGGCGTCCTCGAAGGGCGCCTCGCCCCGATCGTCAGCGAGACGCTGAGCCGCGAGTGCGGTCGCCCGATCCGCATCGCGATCACCGTCGACGACTCCGCCGGCGAACCCCCGGCCCCGCCGGCACCCCCTGTCCAGCAGCAGTCGCGCTACGAGGAGCCCGAGCTCCCGTCCGGCCCGTACGACGGACAGCAGGACGGCCGGTACGACGGCGGATACGACAAGTCGTACGAGAGCCAGTACGAGGGCTACGGCCGGCACCGCGCCGACCAGTTGCCCCCGACGCCCGGCGACCAGCTCCCCGGCTCGCGCCCGGACCCGCTGCCCACCGCGCGGCCGGCGTACCCGTCGGAGTACCAGCGGCCCGAGCCCGGCGCGTGGCCGCGGCCGCAGCAGGACGAGTACAGCTGGCAGCAGCAGCGGCTCGGCTTCCCCGAGCGCGATCCGTACGCGTCGCCTTCGTCGCAGGACCAGTACGGCGGGCCCAACTCCCAGGACCCGTACGGCTCCCCGTCGCAGGACTCCTACGGTCCGCCGTCGCAGGACTACCGCCCCCAGCCGATGGAGCGGCCGCCCTACGATCCCTCGCCGTACGAGCAGAAGCGTTCCGACTACGAGTCCTCGCGCTCCGACTACGACCAGCGCGACCCGGGCCGGCGTGAGCTGCCCGATCCGCAGGCAGGTCTCGGGCATCCGCACCGCGGTGGCCCGGGCGGTCCCGGCCAGCCGGGCGGGGGTGGGCCGGGGCAGTCGGCCTCGCAGTCCTCGCCGAAGGCCGGCCTCGGTGAGCCGACGGCGCGTCTGAACCCGAAGTACCTCTTCGACACCTTCGTCATCGGCGCCTCCAACCGGTTCGCGCACGCGGCCGCCGTCGCCGTCGCCGAGGCACCGGCGAAGGCCTACAACCCCCTGTTCATCTATGGGGAGTCGGGCCTCGGCAAGACACACCTGCTGCACGCCATCGGGCACTACGCGCGAAGCCTCTACCCCGGCACGCGCGTGCGGTACGTGAGCTCCGAGGAGTTCACCAACGAGTTCATCAACTCCATCCGCGACGGCAAGGGCGACAGCTTCCGCAAGCGGTACCGCGAGATGGACATCCTGCTCGTCGACGACATCCAGTTCCTGGCGGACAAGGAGTCGACGCAGGAGGAGTTCTTCCACACCTTCAACACGCTCCACAACGCCAACAAACAGATCGTGCTGTCCAGCGACCGGCCGCCGAAGCAGCTGGTCACGCTGGAGGACCGGCTGCGGAACCGTTTCGAGTGGGGCCTGATCACCGACGTCCAGCCGCCCGAGCTGGAGACGCGTATCGCGATCCTGCGCAAGAAGGCGGTGCAGGAACAGCTCAACGCCCCGCCGGAGGTACTGGAGTTCATCGCCTCCCGGATCTCGCGCAACATCCGCGAGCTGGAGGGCGCGCTGATCCGGGTGACGGCGTTCGCGTCGCTCAACCGGCAGCCGGTGGACCTGGGTCTGACGGAGATCGTCCTGAAGGACCTGATCCCCGGCGGCGACGACTCCACGCCGGAGATCACCTCGACGGCCATCATGAGCGCGACCGCAGACTACTTCGGCCTCACGATCGAGGACCTGTGCGGCAGCTCGCGCGGCCGCCAGCTCGTCACGGCCCGGCAGATCGCCATGTACCTGTGCCGTGAGCTGACGGACCTGTCGCTACCGAAGATCGGCGCGCTGTTCGGCGGCCGTGACCACACGACGGTCATGCACGCGGACCGCAAGATCCGCAATCTGATGGCCGAGCGGCGCTCCATCTACAACCAGGTGACCGAGCTGACCAACCGCATCAAGAACGGCTGACGGCGCCGGAGAACGCGTCGCGCACGCCGCTGAGGGCGCCCCCGGAGGACATCCCGGGGGCGCCTTTCGTCGTCCCGCGAGCCCCGCGCGGGGCTCGGTGGCGGCCTCGACGGAGGTCCGCGGCGCTCGGTGGCGGTCGTCCGCCGCTCACCCGGTGTTCGATTACCGGCCGGGTTACGGCCACTCTCCACAGATTCGGTGACTTTTTCCCGTCCACACCCTGGGGACCGGGAAGTTGTCCAGACTGTGTCCACAGGCGTCCCCGGTGCGGGACGATCGAACCAGGTCAACAGGCTGTGGATTCGTGGACGAAGGATCTCCACAGGCTGTGGACAAAGAAATGATCCACAGGCTGTGCACGAAGTTGTCCACCGACAACCCACAGGCTGAGGCCTGTTGTCCCCAGCGATCTCCGGCTTCTCCACATGTCTGTCCACTGTTCGGCAACCCGACGCGCCTCCTCACCGGGTCGAGTGAAAGGCGTCACACGAAGTTGCCGGGTTGGCCTGTGGGAAAGACGGGTAAAGCTGGGGACGACGCTGGGGACAAGTCGCCCCTCCCTGTGCACGGAGTGTGCAGAACTTTCTGTTCTCCACAGAAGGCCCCGGTTTTCCACCGCCTCCGCCCACAGGGCCAGTGGATAAAAAATCGCCTCTGAGCTGCGAAAACACGGTTATCCACGGTATCCACAGGCCCTACTACTACTGACAACTAGAGAGAGCGAGGAATCCGTTTCGAAGCGGGTCCTGTGCACAACTCGCTCTTCGGTGCCCGGCTGCCCCTCGTCACGACTTGACCCCGAGGGGCACCGACTGTCAGTGCGGTGCGTCAGACTGGTCCCCGGTGGTCCTTCCCCTCACCGGGACCGACCACACCGAGACAGACGACGAAGGCCAGGCAGGGCGAGAAGCGCCGGCAACAGCAGGAGGCGGCAAGAGTGAAGATCCGGGTGGAACGCGACGTACTCGCGGAGGCCGTGGCCTGGGCGGCACGCAGCCTCCCGGCCCGTCCGCCGGCGCCTGTCCTCGCCGGCCTGCTGCTGAAGGCCGAGGACGGCCAGCTGAGCCTGTCCAGCTTCGACTACGAGGTCTCCGCGCGGGTCTCCGTGGAGGCCGAGGTCGAGGAGGAGGGCACGGTCCTCGTCTCCGGCCGCCTGCTCGCGGACATCTGCCGCGCCCTGCCCAACCGCCCGGTGGAGATCTCCACAGACGGTGTACGGGCGACGGTGGTCTGCGGTTCCTCGCGCTTCACCCTCCACACACTGCCGGTGGAGGAGTACCCGTCCCTGCCGCAGATGCCGAACGCGACGGGCACGGTCCCCGGCGAGGTCTTCGCCTCCGCGGCCGCCCAGGTCGCCATCGCCGCCGGTCGTGACGACACGCTGCCCGTCCTCACCGGTGTCCGCATCGAGATCGAGGGCGACACGGTCACGCTGGCCTCCACCGACCGCTACCGCTTCGCGGTCCGCGAGTTCCTGTGGAAGCCGGAGAACCCGGAGGCCTCCGCGGTCGCCCTGGTGCCCGCCAAGACGCTCCTGGACACAGCCAAGGCGCTCACGAGCGGCGACAGCGTCATCCTGGCTCTGTCCGGCTCCGGTTCGGGCGAGGGCCTGATCGGCTTCGAGGGCGCGGGCCGGCGTACGACCACCCGCCTCCTGGAGGGCGACCTCCCGAAGTACCGCACGCTGTTCCCGACCGAGTTCAACTCCGTCGCCGTGATCGAGACCGCCCCCTTCGTGGAGGCCGTCAAGCGTGTGGCGCTGGTCGCCGAGCGCAACACCCCGGTGCGGCTGAGCTTCGAGCAGGGCGTGCTCATCCTGGAGGCCGGCTCCAGTGACGACGCACAGGCTGTGGAGCGGGTCGACGCCCAGCTGGAGGGTGACGACATCTCGATCGCCTTCAACCCGACCTTCCTGCTGGACGGTCTGAGCGCCATCGACTCCCCGGTCGCCCAGTTGTCCTTCACGACGTCCACGAAGCCCGCGCTGCTCAGCGGCAAGCCGGCGCTGGACGCGGAGGCGGACGAGGCCTACAAGTACCTGATCATGCCGGTGCGCCTCAGCGGCTGACCGGCCGTCCGAGCTGCCTGAAGTTGTCCACAGGCCGTGGAGGAAGTACGCCCGGCCTGTGGGTGAAGCCGCAGGTGAACGCGCAGATGGGCCGTACGTTTGAGCGCGTATGCCCACAGGTGTGCGTGACGGTCCGGGTTTAGGCTCGGACATGGGTACGAATGTGCCCCACACGCCACACAGCGACCTAAGGAACAACTGATGGAGCTCGGTCTCATCGGCCTCGGCAAGATGGGCGGCAACATGCGCGAGCGGATCCGCCGCGCAGGCCACACCGTCGTCGGATACGACCGCAACCCGGACCTCGCCGATGTCCACAGCCTCCAAGAGCTTGTGGGCAAGCTCAAGGGCCCGCGCGTGGTCTGGGTGATGGTCCCGGCCGGTGCCGCCACGCAGTCGACCGTCGACGAGCTCGCCGAGCTGCTGGAGCCGGGCGACGTCGTCGTGGACGGCGGCAACTCCCGCTGGACGGACGACGAGAAGCACGCCGAGGAGCTGGCCGCCAAGGGCATCGGCTTCGTCGACTGCGGCGTCTCCGGCGGTGTCTGGGGCCTGGAGAACGGCTACGCGCTGATGTACGGCGGCGACGCGGAGAACGTCGCCAAGGTGCAGCCGATCTTCGACGCGCTCAAGCCCGAGGGCGACTTCGGCGCGGTGCGCGCCGGCAAGGTCGGCGCCGGCCACTTCGCGAAGATGGTCCACAACGGCATCGAGTACGCCATGATGCAGGCCTACGCCGAGGGCTGGGAGCTCCTGGAGAAGATCGACTCCGTCACGGACGTACGCGAGGTCTTCCGCTCCTGGCAGGAGGGCACGGTCATCCGTTCCTGGCTGCTGGACCTGGCCGTCAACGCCCTCGACGAGGACGAGCACCTCGACAAGCTGCGCGGCTTCGCACAGGACTCCGGCGAGGGCCGCTGGACCGTGGAGGCCGCGATCGACAACGCCGTGCCGCTGCCCGCGATCACGGCCTCGCTGTTCGCGCGGTTCGCCTCCCGCCAGGAGGACTCGCCGCAGATGAAGATGATCGCGGCGCTGCGCAACCAGTTCGGCGGCCACGCCGTCGAGAAGAAGTAATCCACAGGGTCGCCCCGCGATCCACAACCCTGGGGGAGGTCGGCGAACGACCATGCACGTCACGCATCTGTCGCTGGCCGACTTCCGCTCGTACGCCCGGGTCGAAGTTCCGCTCGACCCGGGCGTCACCGCCTTCGTGGGCCCCAACGGGCAGGGCAAGACGAACCTCGTCGAGGCCGTCGGCTATCTCGCCACCCTCGGCAGCCACCGCGTCGCCTCGGACGCGCCCCTGGTCCGCATGGGCGCCGACCGCGCGATCATCCGGGCGCAGGTCAAGCAGGGCGAGCGGCAGCAGCTGCTCGAGCTGGAGCTGAACCCCGGCCGGGCCAACCGCGCCCGCATCAACAGGTCCTCGCAGGTCAGACCCCGTGACGTGCTGGGCATCGTACGGACCGTGCTGTTCGCGCCCGAGGACCTCTCGCTGATCAAGGGCGATCCCGGTGAGCGGCGCCGCTTCCTGGACGAGCTGATCACCGCGCGCTCCCCGCGCATGGCGGGTGTGCGCTCCGACTACGAGCGGGTGCTCAAGCAGCGCAACACGCTCCTGAAGACGGCCGCGCTCGCGCGCAGGCACGGCGGGCGCTCCATGGACCTGTCCACCCTCGACGTGTGGGACCAGCACCTCGCGCGCGTGGGCGCCGAGCTGCTGGCCCAGCGGCTCGACCTGGTGGCCGCGATCCAGCCGCTGGCCGACAAGGCGTACGAGCAGCTGGCTCCGGGCGGGGGACCGGTCGCCCTGGAGTACAAGCCGTCCGCGCCGGGTGAGGCACACACGCGTGAGGACCTCTACGCGCAGCTGATGGGCGCGCTCGCCGACGCCCGCAAGCAGGAGATCGAGCGGGGCGTCACCCTGGTGGGGCCTCATCGGGACGATGTGATTCTCAAACTCGGCGCGCTGCCCGCCAAGGGATACGCCTCCCACGGCGAGTCCTGGTCCTACGCGCTCGCCCTGCGCCTGGCCTCCTACGACCTGCTGCGGGCCGAGGGCAACGAGCCGGTGCTGGTCCTGGACGACGTCTTCGCCGAGTTGGACGCCCGGCGGCGGGAGCGGCTGGCCGAGCTGGTCGCGCCCGGCGAGCAGGTGCTGGTCACGGCCGCGGTCGACGACGACGTACCGCATGTACTCGCCGGGGCGCGGTACTCCGTGGCCGAGGGGACGGTGGAGCGCGTATGACGGCCGACGAGTCCGCCCCGAAGAAGGCGCCCGAGCCTTCCGGCGTCGACCTCGCGCGCGTGGCGCTGAGGGCGGCGCGGGAGCAGGCACGCGCGCGTGGGGACGCGGCGCAGCAGAAGAAGCAGGCCCGGCGTGGGGGCGGCCTGCGCTCCGGCGCGCGTGCGGACGGCCGCGACCCGATGGCGCTGGGCGCCGCGATCAACCGGCTGCTCACCGAGCGCGGCTGGGAGGCGCCGGCCGCGGTGGGCGGTGTGATGGGCCGGTGGCCGCAGATCGTCGGCGAGGACGTGGCCAAGCACTGCGTGCCGGAGCGGTACGACGAGGACGAGCGGGTGCTGATCGTGCGCTGCGACTCCACGGCCTGGGCGACGAACCTGCGCCTGCTCGCCCCGACGCTCGTGGCGCGCCTCAACGAGGATCTGGGCCATGGCACGGTGCGGCTGATCAAGGTGCTCGGTCCCGGTGGCCCCCCGCGCCGCTACGGCCCCCTCAGGGCCCCTGGGAGCACCGGTCCCGGCGACACCTACGGGTGACGTGCGTCACTTGTTCCTGGCCGGGACGGTCCTGTGGTGACCGCCCGGCCTTCGTCCTGTGAGCCCGCGTGCGGGTGGGAATCCGGAACCTGACTCCCAAGTAGCCAAGGGTTGACGCCCGGAAGCGCTGAGTGCCTCCGTGAGCCTCTTGGAGCCCCCATCCGCATATCGGGACCCGGAAGAGACCGGTTGAGGGCGGCACATGCGGACTCAGGTACCGGCAAACCCCCATCAGTGTCAGTGCTACCGGTAGACTGGAAGCCAATCCCGCCCCGAACGTGGGGACCGCCCGGGAAAAGCTGAGCAACGCTGATCAAGGCTTACCAACGCAACATGCCGCAGCCGCTCCGGCAACCCGCCGACGAGCCTGGCTAGTGCTGTGCCAGAAAGGGCGCTTCGTGGCCGATTCCGGCAACCCCAACGAGAACATCCCGTCCACCGACGCCGGCGCCAACGGCGAGGCCCACGCCTCGAACGGCGAGGTCACCGCCTCGTACGACGCCAGCGCCATCACCGTCCTCGAGGGTCTGGACGCGGTCCGCAAGCGACCCGGTATGTACATCGGCTCGACCGGCGAGCGCGGCCTGCACCACCTCGTGTACGAGGTCGTCGACAACTCGGTCGACGAGGCGCTGGCCGGCCACGCGGACACCATCGACGTGACGATCCTGGCCGACGGCGGGGTGCGCGTCACCGACAACGGCCGCGGCATCCCGGTGGGCATCGTCGCCTCCGAGGGCAAACCGGCCCTCGAGGTCGTGCTGACCGTGCTGCACGCCGGAGGCAAGTTCGGCGGCGGCGGCTACGCGGTCTCCGGTGGTCTGCACGGAGTCGGCGTCTCGGTCGTGAACGCCCTGTCGAGCAAGGTCTCCGTCGAGGTGAAGACGGACGGCCACCGCTGGACGCAGGACTACAAGATGGGCGTCCCCACGGCGCCGCTCGCCCAGCACGAGACCGTCGAGGAGACCGGCACGTCGGTCACCTTCTGGGCCGACTCGGACATCTTCGAGACCACCGAGTACTCCTTCGAGACGCTCTCGCGGCGCTTCCAGGAGATGGCGTTCCTCAACAAGGGTTTGACGATCAAACTCACCGACGAGCGCGAGTCGGCGAAGGCCACCGCCGGGGCGGACGAGGCGGGTGCGGACGAGAAGGACGAGGTCAAGACCGTCACGTACCACTACGAGGGCGGCATCGTCGACTTCGTGAAGTACCTCAACTCCCGCAAGGGAGACGCGGTGCACCCGACCGTCATCGACCTGGAGGCGGAGGACAAGGACAAGAGCCTGTCCCTCGAGGTCGCCATGCAGTGGAACAGCGGTTACAGCGAGGGTGTGTACTCCTTCGCCAACATCATCCACACGCATGAGGGCGGTACCCACGAAGAGGGCTTCCGCGCGGCGCTGACCAACCTGGTCAACAAGTACGCGCGCGACAAGAAGCTGCTGCGCGAGAAGGACGACAACCTCACGGGTGACGACATCCGCGAGGGTCTGACCGCGATCATCTCGGTCAAGCTGAGCGAGCCCCAGTTCGAGGGCCAGACCAAGACCAAGCTGGGCAACACGGAGGCCAAGACCTTCGTCCAGAAGGCGGTCTACGAGCACCTCAACGACTGGCTTGACCGCAACCCGGTCGAGGCGGCGGACATCGTCCGCAAGGGCATCCAGGCGGCCACCGCGCGCGTGGCGGCCCGCAAGGCCCGCGACCTCACCCGCCGCAAGGGTCTGCTGGAGTCGGCGTCGCTGCCGGGCAAGCTTTCCGACTGCCAGTCGAACGACCCCACCAAGTGCGAGATCTTCATCGTCGAGGGTGACTCCGCCGGCGGCTCGGCCAAGTCCGGCCGTAACCCGCAGTACCAGGCGATCCTCCCGATCCGAGGCAAGATCCTCAACGTCGAGAAGGCGCGGATCGACAAGATCCTGCAGAACCAGGAGATCCAGGCGCTGATCTCCGCCTTCGGCACCGGCGTGCACGAGGACTTCGACATCGCCAAGCTCCGCTATCACAAGATCATCCTGATGGCGGACGCCGACGTCGACGGTCAGCACATCAGCACCCTGCTGCTGACCTTCCTGTTCCGCTTCATGCGGCCGCTGGTCGAGGCCGGTCACGTCTACCTCTCCCGTCCCCCGCTCTACAAGATCAAGTGGGGCCGGGACGACATCGAGTACGCGTACTCCGACCGCGAGCGCGACGCGCTGATCGAGATGGGCCGTCAGCGTGGCAAGCGGGTGCGCGAGGACTCGATCCAGCGCTTCAAGGGTCTCGGCGAGATGAACGCCGAGGAACTGCGTATCACGACGATGGACCAGGAGCACCGCGTCCTCGGCCAGGTCACCCTCGACGACGCCGCCCAGGCCGACGACCTGTTCTCGGTCCTCATGGGCGAGGACGTCGAAGCGCGCCGTGCCTTCATCCAGCGCAACGCCAAGGACGTCCGCTTCCTCGACATCTGAGTCGGTCTCAGCTGACCGGGCCAGGAAGGATCATCACCAGCAATGACCGACGAGAACACTCCCGTCACCCCTGAAGAGGGCGGCGACATCGCCATGCGCATCGAGCCCGTCGGGCTCGAGACGGAGATGCAGCGCTCGTACCTCGACTACGCGATGTCCGTCATCGTGTCCCGCGCGCTGCCCGACGTCCGCGACGGCCTCAAGCCCGTCCACCGCCGCGTCCTGTACGCGATGTACGACGGCGGCTACCGTCCCGAGCGCGGCTTCTACAAGTGCGCCCGCGTCGTCGGCGACGTCATGGGCAACTACCACCCGCACGGCGACTCCTCGATCTACGACGCGCTGGTCCGCCTCGCGCAGCCGTGGTCGATGCGCATGCCGCTCGTCGACTCCAACGGCAACTTCGGCTCCCCGGGCAACGACCCGGCGGCCGCCATGCGCTACACCGAGTGCAAGATGGCGCCGCTGTCGATGGAGATGGTCCGTGACATCGACGAGGAGACCGTCGACTTCACGGACAACTACGACGGCCGCTCCCAGGAACCGACCGTCCTGCCGGCCCGCTTCCCCAACCTGCTGATCAACGGCTCGGCCGGTATCGCGGTCGGCATGGCGACCAACATCCCCTCGCACAACCTGCGCGAGGTCGCGTCGGGCGCCCAGTGGTACCTGGAGAACCCGGAGGCCTCGCACGAGGAGCTCCTGGACGCGCTGATGGAGCGCATCAAGGGCCCCGACTTCCCGACCGGCGCGCTCGTCGTGGGCCGCAAGGGCATCGAGGAGGCGTACCGCACGGGCCGCGGCTCGATCACCATGCGGGCGGTCGTCGAGGTCGAGGAGATCCAGAACCGCCAGTGCCTGGTGGTCACGGAGCTGCCGTACCAGGTGAACCCCGACAACCTCGCGCAGAAGATCGCCGACCTGGTGAAGGACGGCAAGATCGGCGGCATCGCGGACGTCCGTGACGAGACGTCGTCGCGCACCGGCCAGCGCCTGGTCATCGTCCTCAAGCGGGACGCGGTCGCCAAGGTCGTGCTGAACAACCTCTACAAGCACACCGACCTGCAGACGAACTTCGGCGCCAACATGCTGGCCCTGGTCGACGGCGTCCCTCGCACGCTCTCGCTCGACGCGTTCATCCGCCACTGGGTGACGCACCAGATCGAGGTCGTCGTCCGCCGTACGAAGTTCCGGCTGCGCAAGGCCGAGGAGCGGGCGCACATCCTGCGCGGTCTGCTGAAGGCCCTGGACGCCATCGACGAGGTCATCGCGCTGATCCGGCGCAGCGACACCGTCGACATCGCGCGTACCGGCCTGATGCAGCTCCTGGAGATCGACGAGATCCAGGCCAACGCCATCCTCGAGATGCAGCTGCGCCGACTGGCCGCCCTGGAGCGCCAGAAGATCATCCAGGAGCACGACGAACTCCAGGCGAAGATCACCGAGTACAACGAGATCCTCGCCTCGCCGGTCCGCCAGCGCGGCATCGTCAGCGCCGAACTCGCCGCGATCGTCGAGAAGTACGGCGACGACCGCAAGACGATGCTGGTGCCCTACGACGGTGACATGTCCATCGAGGACCTGATCGCCGAGGAGGACATCGTCGTCACCGTCACGCGCGGTGGCTACGTCAAGCGCACCAAGGCGGACGACTACCGCGCGCAGAAGCGCGGCGGCAAGGGCGTACGTGGCGCGAAGCTGAAGGAAGACGACATCGTCGACCACTTCTTCGTCTCCACCACGCACCACTGGCTGCTGTTCTTCACCAACAAGGGCCGCGTCTACCGGGCGAAGGCCTACGAGCTGCCCGACGCCGGGCGTGACGCGCGTGGACAGCACGTCGCGAACCTGCTGGCCTTCCAGCCGGACGAGGCGATCGCCGAGATCCTCGCGATCCGCGACTACGAGGCGGCGCCGTACCTGGTCCTGGCCACCAAGGGCGGCCTGGTCAAGAAGACGCCTCTGAAGGATTACGATTCGCCGCGTGCCGGTGGTGTCATCGCGATCAACCTCCGTGAGACGGAGGACGGTTCAGACGACGAACTGATCGGAGCCGAACTTGTCTCGGCGGACGACGATCTGCTTCTGATCAGCAAGAAGGCTCAGTCGATCAGGTTCACCGCCACGGACGAGGCACTGCGGCCCATGGGCCGTGCCACCTCGGGCGTCAAGGGCATGAGCTTCCGCGAGGGAGACCAGCTGCTCTCGATGAATGTTGTTCGACCCGGTACGTTCGTGTTCACTGCCACAGACGGCGGGTACGCGAAGCGGACCGCCGTCGACGAGTACCGCGTCCAGGGTCGCGGTGGCCTGGGTATCAAGGCCGCCAAGATCGTCGAGGACCGCGGCTCGCTCGTCGGCGCGCTGGTGGTCGAGGAGACCGACGAGATCCTCGCCATCACGCTGGGCGGCGGTGTGATTCGTACGCGGGTCAACGAGATCAGGGAGACGGGCCGTGACACCATGGGCGTCCAACTGATCAACCTGGGCAAGCGCGATGCCGTCGTCGGCATCGCACGTAACGCCGAAGCGGGGCGCGAGGCGGAGGAGGTCGACGGCGAGGACGCCGTGGACGAGACCGCCGAGGCAGCCACGACCACCGGCACGGACGAGGGTGAGTCGCCCTCGTCCGAGTAGCACGAGGAGTGAGTCATCGTGAGCGGAGCCACGGGCGCCGGTACGTCTGCCGGTACGGACAAGAACGGCGGCGGCCGTGGCTCCGCCGCGCCGGCGGGGGACGCGCGTACGACCGACGCGCGGGGCGCCGTGGGTGGTGACGGGCGTCCGGCGGACACCCACACGACCCAGCTGAAGGCCATCAAGGCGCCTGCGGCAGACTCGCCCTCCGCCTCGTCCTCGCCCGACACGCAAGGATCAAAGGGATCCCAGGGGGGAACCGTGACGGACACCCGAGGCACGCAGGCCAAACAGCCTGCCGAAGGCTCGCCGCTTCCCGGGGAACGGCAGCCGCAGCAGCCCGCCGGGCCCTACCACCCGCCGCAGGCCTACCCGACGCAGGCGCCCCCGGCGGCGGCGTCGGCCGGTGCCGTACGGCGGCCGCGGACCGGCGCCCGCACCACGCCCCGCGTGCGCAAGGCCCGGCTGCGCGTGGCCAAGGCCGACCCGTGGTCGGTGATGAAGGTCAGCTTCCTGCTCTCCATCGCGCTGGGCATCTGCACGATCGTCGCGGCCGCCGTGCTGTGGATGGTCATGGACGCGATGGGTGTCTTCTCGACGGTCGGCGGCACGATCTCGGAGGCGACCGGCTCTAACGAGTCGAACGGCTTCGACCTCCAGGCGTTCCTGTCGCTCCCCCACGTCCTGATGTTCACGTCGATCATCGCGGTCATCGACGTCGTCCTCGCGACGGCCCTCGCGACGCTCGGCGCGTTCATCTACAACCTCTCCGCCGGCTTCGTCGGCGGCGTCGAGCTGACGCTCGCCGAGGACGAGTGAGCTTTGCCGTCGTAGCGGTCTCAAACCTCCACCGCGGGTCCCGCGACTATCGATTTTGGGACTGCCCGCGTCGTGCGCTAATCTTCAGGAGTCAGCGCGCGGGACACACACCGCAAAGCGCGGCGGGGCTATAGCTCAGTTGGTTAGAGCGCATCCCTGATAAGGATGAGGCCACAGGTTCAAATCCTGTTAGCCCCACCAGCCAAAAGACCCCCGGACCATCGGTCCGGGGGTCTTTTGACACCCATGGTTGACACCAACGGCGGCGGACGGCTGCGGTCAGCCGATCAGCGGGTCCTCCAGCAGCTCTGCGAGCATCGTCACAGCCTCCCTCTCACTGTCCCCCACGACGTGCGTGTAGACGTCCATGGTCATGCCTGATCTGACTGTGGCGGAGGATCGCTTGAGCGACCTTGGGATGCACCTTCAGGAAGGCCAGGAGGGTCCCGCAGGTGTGGCGGGCGAGACGGACCGTGATGCGCCGCACGCGGGCCCGCTTCACGAGGCGATCGAAGGTGCGGGAGAAGCCCGTGGGGTCGATCATGCCGCCGTGCTCCGAGGAGAAGATCAGGTCGTGGCCGTCCTGCTGGGCCAGTGGGCACCGGCGATCTTCTGTTCCAGCTCCTGGAGCTCCCGCCGCTCCTCCTGGAGTACCGCCTGAGCAGCTGAGCTGTTACAGGAATCTCTACCTCATCAAGCCCCGGCTGCGCTCCGCTCCGCCGGGCGCGCTTCCCGGCTCCGCTGCGGGCGACGCTCCTGCCTCCGGCCCGCTCCGCCCGCGCTGCGCCGACGCGCGCCCACTGGTGGATAGGGCCGGTGGACATGAGTCGAGCACCGCATAGCGGGGCCGCGGTCAAGGCAATGCCTCCGGCGGGGGATCGGCCGGCACCGGGATGGAGGGGGCGCCGTCGCCGACCGCGGGCACGTAGTGGCGTGCGCGGGTGCTCCCATCCCATCCACCGTCGACCCAGGCAGAGCCGAGCAGACGCGGCCCAGGGGCGTCAAGGTCGTTCGTACAGTGGCGCGCTCCACCTTGACGCCCCTGAACCACGCCCGCTCCACGGTGTGTGGGTCGACGGCGGACGGGATGGGAGCTGTTGGCGGGGGACGTTGAGGTGTCCTTCGCGGGCGTGGTACTGGTGGGCGGCGGTGAGGTTGAGCTGCGTCGGCGTGGATGATCCACCGGCTCTCGGCCGGTTCGAACCGGGCGTCTTCCACCACCGTCTGAAGTCCGTCCGCAGGCGCCACTCGCAGCTGCGGGCTGACGGTGAGGTAGCGGCGCAGCACCTCCATCTCGGCTCGGCGCAGGTCGATCCAATGCTGATGCGCGGGCTGCGCGGGCTGAGCCTCGCGCGGTGGCGGCGCTGCGGTGTGCGTGTGGGCGTAGGCGAGAGTGTCCCAGCCGTCGGCGGCGAGCAGGAACACGATTGCCTCGAGCGCGTTCATTAGGGCTCTCCACCGCCTGCCGCAGGCATCGAGGTCACCACGGCGGGCCCCCGACCAGCGCTGCGGGGACGCGCCCCCGCCCCTGCGGTTCCTGGACACCGTTTCCCGCTGCTCTGGCTGCCGAACGTTGCCTCCCGTACGCGGCCTGCGCGCAGCGGCATCAACGCAGGCATGGGCGCCCGGTGGCGCGGGACCTCACGATGGTCTACCTGCTATAAACCCACAGGAGCATGATTCATTCATGCGCATGGCATAAGGAGATCTGTGCGAATACGACGTGTCCTTGCTGCCCTGGGTGCGGGCGCTGCAACGCTCATGCTCGTTGCAACCAACGCATCCGCAGCCACCGCTGAGATCGACCTCGCCACCGCCTCGCCCATGCCCGAGGGCAACAGCGAGGTATGTGCCGAAGGCGGCTGGTACACCGGCGATGGCAGCCACCGCACCACCGCCTGCTTCATGAAGACGGGCGACTGGTGGGTGATCACCGACACGCAGTCCGACGGCTACTCGGCAGTTGCTCTGTGGCAGGTCACCGACGCTCACGGGGACGTCGTACGGCAAGGGCGCGTGTACAACACCGCCGGCTGGGGCGAGACCCGCTACAAGAACAAGAACTACCCCGAGAGCTACACCCTTTCGATCAGGGCATGCGTCGGGCACTGGAACGGTGGGGACAGCCCCACCGTCTTCACGGAGGGATGCAGCGCCCCGGTGTACACCACCACCTGACCGGCTTAGTCAGTAGAGCAGCCCCGGCAGGGCATTCGAAACCCTGCCGGGGCTGCGGCGTACCCATAGCCGTCCACGTCCGCACCCCCGGCGAACCTGTCAAGCCCGCCCACGATGGCTGACACCAACGCCTGACACCAACAGCCCCGAACAGCAGCGGTTGGCGTCGGATCCCAGCGGATGGTCAGCCTAGGAGCACGGCCTATTGACCATCCTCACCGAGGCCCCATGATCGACCTGATAAGGATGAGGCCACAGGTTCAAATCCTGTTAGCCCCACCAGCACGAAGGCCCCCAACCGGTCAGGTTGGGGGCCTTCGGCGTCTGTGCGTGCGGGTGGTGCCGAGTCCGAGTCCGAGTCCGAGTCGGGTTCGGTGGCGGTGCACGGCGAAGGCCCGGTGGCTCCTGGGGGAGCTGCCGGGCCTGCTTCGTGCGGGCTGTACGCAAGTTCGCCGTCACGTCGGGGGCGGGGGCCCTCAGCGCTGGAGGGGGATGGCCGGTTCGGCCGGGTCCGCGGGCTCGCAGGTGATCGTGGTGTGCTCGGCAGGGTCGGTGTCCGGGAGGCCGCGGTGGCGGCAGCTGGGGGACTTCCCGTGTGCCTCGGCGCGGATGCGCTGCTTCATCGTGGGGGGCAGGGAGCGGGCTTGGGACCAGAGCCAGGGGGCCGAGATCGTCGGCCATGCCGTCGCGTGCGCGGTGGTGCCGCTCTCGCTGCCGCGCGTCGGCTCGGTGCGGGCAGCCGCCGTCGCGGCGGTCGTCGTGATGAGTCCGAGCGCCGTGCACAGCGCGAGGAAGGCGGTGACGATGGCGGTCCACAGCTTCATGACCCGGTTCTCGGTCATGGCCCCTCACTTTCGGGTTGGGCGATTTGCGTACTTTCCTCATGATGTGTATGGAGGGCGCGAAGTGGTGGACCGACGCTCGCGGCGTGGCGTTGTTCCGATGAACACCACCCGTATGGGCGCAAGAGGCAATGGAAGGGGAGGATGGTGGAGCAAAGGGGACGAGTACGGGCGAAACTCACCCTCCGTAGAGATGTGATCACCCTCCGATCGGAGTGGTGCGATCCGCTTCTACTGGGCTGCCGAGGGCGGGAGTTGAGGGGCGGACGCAGGTCACCGATCGGTATCGGTCGGTGTGTATAGTCGGGCGCCAGAGGTCCCCTACGTCAAGGAAAGACGAGGTCGCGCGGTGAAGAAGCTTCTCCTGGTCGCACTGGCCGCCATCGGCGGGCTCCTCGTGTACCGCCAGATCCAGGCGGATCGCGCCGAGCAGGATCTGTGGACGGAGGCGACTGACTCCGTGCCCACGGGTTCGTGAGTATCGATACCGAAGACTGAGCAAACCCCGGCCGCCGCTCGCGGTCGGGGTTTTGTGTTGCGCGTTCCCCGGACTGCGATTAGAGGCGGGCTTTTCGGACGCTCGTGCCGGATGCGCGGGTGACACGCGCGCGGGCGGGGCAGGATGGCCCACGTTCGGTCGAAGGCGAGGGGGCGGAGTCGATGGCCCGGCGTGCGGGGCTTGCGGGGCGGGCGGCGGCCGTGTGGCGGGCCGTCGTGCGGATCACCGCCGTGGGAGCGGTGCTCTGTGCGGCGTCGGTGGCGCTGCCGGGACCGGTCGCCGTCGCCGCGCCGGACGTCCCGGCGTACGCCGTCGCCGACGACGTCCGCAGCGCCCCGGCGGCCACAGGCACCACCGACGCCGTGCGCCTGGAACCCGGCGCGACGTACCGAAGTTCCCTCCAGGGCCAGGGCCAGGGCCAGGGCCAGGGCCAGGACCAGGACCAGGAGAAGGCTGTGAAGGCCTACTACCGGCTCGAACTCGACGACGTGTCGAACGTGTACGTCTCCGTGACGGCGATCCCGCGCGCGGGAGCCGCGCTCTCCGTCGGTGACGGGATCAGCGTCTCCGTCCAGGACGCCGACAGCGCCCGGTGCTCCTCCGACACAGTGAGCGTGGGCGCGTCCAAGAGCCCGCAGCCGATCACGGCGTGGGGCGCGCGCGAGCTCGTGCCGGGCAAGGGGCTGTGCCAGGGGGCCGGCACGTACTACGTCGTCGTCGAGCGGACCGGCATCCGCACCGGTGCCGGCACCGGCGGGCAGGAGACGGACTCCTCCGCCGCGGAACCCTGGGATCTGGAGCTCGCGCCTGTCTCCGAGCCGCCCCTGAAGAAGGCTGCCGCCACCAGCGTGCCCGAGCAATGGGACTCCGCGACACCGACGCCGCCCGTCTCCGAGCCGGTGGCGGTCCGGGGCGGGGCCGGCTTCGCCAGGGCGACCGCCGTGGAACAGGGCGTGTGGAGCGACGAGATCGTCCCCGGGCAGACCCTCTTCTACAAGGTGCCCGTCGACTGGGGCCGGCAGGTGTCCGCCGCCGTCGACCTGGGCAGCGGGGACACGGACTCCGGGTATGTGGTCGACGCCCTGGACCTGACCCTCTACAACCCGGTGCGAGCCGACGTGAAGGAAACGAGCGTCGGCTTCGGCGGCACCCAGAAGTCGGCCTCGCTGCCACCCGTCCCGCCGGTCCGGTACGTCAACCGGTACGCGCCCACCGATCCGACGAACTCACTGCGGTTCGCCGGCTCGTACTACCTCGTGGTGCACCTCGCCGCGCAGGTGGCCGAACGTTTCGGCAAGGGGCCCTACGGGCTGACCCTGCGCGTCCGGCTCGGCGGCGGCACGCAGGCCGGTCCGGGGTACGCGGCGCAGTCGGCGCCGCGCGGGTTCTTCGACGTCGGCGCGCGCGACCCGGAGCCCTCGGCGGGCGGCGGTGCGTCGGGGGGCGGTGCGTCGGGCGGTGACCCGGTGATGAAGACGGTCGCCGTGGGCGGCATCGGCACCGGGAGCGCGCTGCTGACGGTGCTCGGGGTGTGGACGCTGACCGCGCGGCGCAGGGCCGCGGCTCAGACGCGCGCCAACGCCCAGAACCCCACGGCGTAGCAGACCAGCGCGAGGAACAGCAGCGGCACCGCGACCTTGGCGGGCGGGCCGGGACGCCCCCGGCGGGCGGCGCGATGCCCACGCCGACGGCCCCGCGGTGAAGGTGCCTGCGGTGAAAGTGCCTGCGCGGAGGCGGGGGGCACGACCTGCGGGTCCTGGGCGGTGTACGAGGCGGTGGACACATCGGCGCGCCGCCCGCGGGAGGGCAACGCGAACGTGGAGTCGTACGGGGATTCGTACGGGACCTCGTACGGAGGCGCGGGGGAGACCGGGTGATGCGGAGTGGGGGACTGCGGAGGCGGCAGGTGGAAGCTCCCGGTGTCCGACATCGAGGGGACATGGGCGGGCGTGGGGGTGGGGCTGGGCGTGGACGTCGGACCGGGCGTGGGGGGCGCCGACCGGGGCGTCGGATCGGTGGGGCGGCGTGGGTCCGTCGGCACGGAGTCCGGGGCATGGAGTGGGGCGGGCGGCGGAGGTACGACACCCGCGCCCGAGCCCGCGCCCGCGCCGGCACCCAAGCCAGAGCCAGAGCCTGCACCCAAGCCAGAGCCAGAGCCCGCGCCCGCACCCGAGCCCGAGCCCGAGCCCGAGCCCGAGCCGGAGTGGGACGGGACGGCGGACGACGTAGGAGCTCCGCCCGCCTGGGAAGGCAGGCCGCCCGTGCCCGGGTGGGCAGGACCGGCCGCCGCTCCCGGACCGGAGGGAGGGGGCCCGGAGGGAAAGGATCCGCTGCCTGCAAGGGCCGGATCGGGGGCCGTTCGCGGACGGGAGGGCAGGGAGCCGGTGTCCGGGCGGGCCGGGACGGGAGGGGTGTTCGGGCGGGTGGGCACGGAAGCCGTGCCCGGTCTCGGTGCGGACGGGCCGTCGGGACCGAACCCCTTGGGCAGTGGGCCGAGTTGGTCGAAGATCTCGATCATCTCGTCGTCCGGGCCGGGCTCGGGCAGGAGCTCGGCGGCCGCCCCGAGCGCCTTGCGCGCCCCCGTCGCCGTACGGAAGCGGGCCTGCGGGTCCGGCTGGAGCAGGGTGGCGACGACCTGCCACAGCGGCTCCGGAACGCTCTTCGGAGCGCCCGGCGTCCCGTGTTCCGCGAAGTACTGGACGAGCGCCTTGGCGTCCGGCTTGGCGCCCTCCAGCAGATACAGGGCGACCAGACCGACGGCGAACAGGTCGGCCGGGAAGTCCGGGTCGGCGCCCATCATCTGCTCGGGCGCGAGGTAACCGGGCGTCCCCACCACGAGATTGGTCTCCGTCAGGCGGGGCTCGCCCAGCCGCATCGCGATGCCGAAGTCGGAGAGCCTCAGCCGCGGCCGGGCCGTTCCGGTGGCCTCCAGCAGGATGTTGGCGGGTTTGATGTCGCGGTGCACGACGCCTTCCGCGTGGACCGCGGTGAGCCCGGAGAGCAACTGGTCGAGCAGGGTGCACACGAAGGCCGGGGGCAGGGGGCCGTAGTCGCCGACGAGATGGACCAGCGAACCGCCGCCGACCAGGTCCATCGTGAACAGGACCTTGTCGTCGTCGGCGGCCCAGCTGGCGGGCGCGAGCACATGAGGGTGGTCGATCCGCAGCGCCTGCTCGCGGACGAAGCGCAGCAGCGCGTGCGCGTCGCTCTGCTGGAGCACCTTGGCGGCCACGTAGCGGCGGCGACGGTGGTCCCAGGCGCGCCAGACCGCGCCGACCCCTCCGCGTCCGATCGGGTCGGCCAGTTCGTACCGTCCGGCGAAGACCTCACCCATGGCAGTGCGTCGCTCCTCCCCCTGGTCCCGCTGGTCCCCCTCGGGTCTCCCCCTTGTTACCCCCGCGACGAGTGATACGACCCCCGTGTGCCCCGCTGCGTTGTGCTGCCCCCCGCACTGCCGACCGCCCGGTTGCCGAACCCCCTTCGGCGACCGGGCCGAGGGCTCAGTTCTGGTGGGACTGGTAGTGCGTGACCGCGTCGGAGGTACGGCCGGCGCCGTACACCCGGAGGAACTCTGCCAGTTCCGGATGGGTCGGGGCGAGGGTGTCCGCGGCGTCGATGATGTCGCCGGCGGCCGCCACCGAGCGCAGCAGGGACTGGATCTCGCGGACGACCCGCTTGACCGTGGGAGCCCCCGAACTGCTCGTCGTCTGAGTGTTGTTGCTGAGCACCGAGCCCCCCTGCGACCGCTTGATCTCGTCCATGCGCTCGGTCGCCTCGGCGGCGCTGACGCTGCCGTCCGCGACCTGCGCCGCCAACTCCTGGAGCAGCTGCACCCGCTGCACCACCGCCGGGTTGCCGATCTTCGCCCGCTGACCGCTCATCAGCTGCGACAGCATCGGCGCCGACAGTCCCAGTACCCCCGCGAGACGAGCCTGGTTGAGGCCAAGATCGTCGATGAGCTTACGGAAGAGCGCCCCCAGCGGCTCCCCGTACCAGTTCCGCTGCAGTTCCCGCGCTCTCGCGGTCGCTTCCTGCTGTGCGGCGTCCATTGCGTCTCCCCATCGCTTCCCCAGAAACCGCGGTTCGCTCCAGCGAACCACGTCCGAGCATCTTACGGAGAGTGGTCATCCGCGGGGACCCCTAATCTTTTTGCGAGATACCCCGGGTGACCCGGTACTCTGGTCTGCGGCGCCCGCCGGTGCGAGGTTTCTCCGGCCGGACGTCCCTTCCGGGGCCTTAGCTCAGTTGGTAGAGCGCTGTCTTTGCATGGCAGATGTCAGGGGTTCGACTCCCCTAGGCTCCACACACAAGACCCCTCCCACCTGCAAAAACGCAGAGGGGAGGGGTCTTTTTGATTGTTGTCAGCTGCGGTCGTCCCGGTTCGCCGCCTCGTTCTCCGCGTCCTTCTCGGCCTCCTTGGCCTGGACCTCGGGATCGAGGACCGACGGGTCGCCGGTGCCGTCCACCGACGTCAGGCCGCCCGCGGCGGGTACCTCCGTGGCCGCCGGCGGCTCGACCAGCCAGTCCGGGTTCGCCTGCTTGTCCCACCACTTCCAGGCCGCGTAGGCACCGCCGACGACGCCACCGAGCACGGCCAGCGCCTTGGCGAGCCTGCCCGCCTTGGCCCGCCGCCGGTGCTTGCGCGCCAGCTTCGCGATCTCCTTCGGCGTCACCTGACCGCGCAGGGCGGCCAGCGCGGCGACGCCACGGGCGGCGGCCTCGTCCTTCACGGGCCCGGCCGCGGCCACCGCCTGTTCGATCTTCGGCCGGGAGTAGTCGGCGGCCTGCCGCGCCGCCAGGCGGGTACGGGCGGCCGCTTCCTGCGCGGCCAGGTCGACCTTCGGCGGGACATGTGTCTTCGCCTGTTCCAGACGTGGGACGACGAGGGCGTCGTACTGGACGCGGGCCTGTTCGGCGGCCTGAGACACCTTGGGCGCGAGCCGTACGCGGGCCTCATGCGCGTAGAGCGCGGCCCGTTCCTTGGCCGTGTCGGCGTAGGGCGCCACCACTTCCGCGGCGTGCAGCACGCTGTCCTTCGCCGAGCCGGTCGCGGCGCGCACGCTGTCGATGCGGGTCACGGGTTCCTCCTCCTCGGTGGCGTACGGTATTTCGACTGTCCACCCTTTTGCGGATCATGCCTGTCGGCGGCCGTCGCGGCATCCGTGGACGGGCAAATGGTCGACAGGCCGACAAAGCCGACGATGCCACGGATCGGTGCCGCCCGCTCCCGTCCCGCGCGACTCAGGTGCATTTCCGTACCCGAACCGTCGGTTCCGGTGCAGGAACGAGCCGTCCGGCAACGCACCCCGCGGAGCGTGCGAGGATCGGGGGGTCACAGGAAGACAACGGAAGGCAGATCGTGGCCGAGCAGCTGTACGCCACCCTGAAGACCAACCACGGCGACATCGAGGTCCGGCTCTTCCCGGACCACGCCCCGAAGACGGTCAAGAACTTCGTCGACCTCGCCACGGGCGGGCGTGAGTGGGTCAACCCGGAGACGGGCGCGAAGTCCTCGGACAAGCTCTACGACGGCACGGTCTTCCACCGGGTGATCAGCGGATTCATGATCCAGGGCGGTGACCCGCTGGGCAACGGCACCGGCGGTCCCGGCTACCAGTTCGAGGACGAGTTCCACCCCGACCTGCGGTTCGACAAGCCCTACCTGCTGGCCATGGCCAACGCCGGTCCGGGCACCAACGGATCGCAGTTCTTCATCACCGTCTCCCCGACGGCCTGGCTGACCCGCAAGCACACCATCTTCGGCGAGGTCACCGACGCGGCCAGCCAGAAGATCGTGGACGCCATCGCGACCACCCAGACCAACCCGCGCACCGACCGTCCGCTGAAGGACGTCGTCATCGAGTCGGTCGTCGTCGAGACCCGCCAGGTCTGAGGCGAAGAGACCCGCCCGGCCCGAGGCGAAAGACGCGCCGGGCCCGAGGCGCAAACGCCCCTGGCGAACCATGGGGAACCTAACGCCCTGCTCGTCCGTCAGGATGAGCAGGGCGGTTCCTTTCCGACCACGACTTATTTAGGGGAGCCCATGGACCAGGCGCCTGGCAGCCGGCAGGACGACGCGCACAGCGGCCTGCCCGTCTGCTACCGGCACCCCGACCGGGAGACCGGCATCCGCTGCACCCGCTGCGAGCGCCCGATCTGCCCCGAGTGCATGGTCAGCGCCTCCGTCGGCTTCCAGTGCCCCACCTGCGTCCGTGAGGGCTCCGGTACGGGGCACGCGCCCAGCGCCTCGCAGCCCCGCACGATCGCGGGGGGCGCGATCGCCGCCGACCCCCAGCTGCTCACCAAGATCCTCATCGGCCTCAACCTGGCGATGTTCCTGGTCCAGCAGGCCGTCGGCGACAGCTTCACCGACCACTTGGAAATGCTCGGCAAGGCCTCCGCCAACGGCTTCCCGCCCTACGACGGAGTCGCCGAAGGGCAGTGGTACCGGCTGCTGACCTCGATGTTCCTGCACGGCAGCATCATCCACATCCTGTCCAACATGCTCAGCCTCTGGTGGATCGGCGGCCCTCTCGAAGCGGCCCTCGGCCGGGCCCGCTTCCTGGCGCTGTACATGGCCTCCGGTCTGGCCGGCAGTGCGCTGACGTACCTGATCGCCGAGCCCAACCAGGCCTCGCTCGGCGCCTCCGGGGCCATCTTCGGTCTCTTCGGCGCGCTCGCCGTGCTGGTGCGGCGCCAGCGCCTCGACATGCGGCCGATCATCGCCCTGCTGGTGATCAACCTGGTCATCACGTTCGGGTGGAGCGGCATCGCCTGGCAGGCCCACATCGGCGGCCTGGTCGCCGGTGTCGTCATCGGTATCGCCATGGTCCACGCACCCCGCGAGCGCCGAGCCCTCGTGCAGTACGGGACCTGCGCGCTGATGCTGGCCGTCGTCGTGGTCGTGACGCTCCTGAGGACCGCCCAGCTCACCTGAGCGCGCTGTTGTCCACAGTCTGTGCCGAATCTTGTGCACAACGTGCGGGAACAGCTGTGCCCCCTGTCACCGGCCTATGTTTTCGCAGGTCGGGCAGGGGGCGAACAGTTTTTCGAGTGAGGGTGAGAGCCGGTAGTTATGTCACACCGGCGTCAACCTCGGATGAGTTATCCACAGATCGTCTTTCTTTTCCCCATGTGGAAAACTGCTGTGGATAACTCAGTGGATAGCCCTGGGCAGAGCTACGGGCGGGGCCCTACTTCCACTGTGTGGAGACACCGAACCCGGCCGCGATGAACCCGAAGCCCACGACGATGTTCCAGTTGTCCAGCTTGTCGATCGGCAGCGAACCGTCGGTGACGTAGAAGACAACGATCCAGGCCAGCCCGATGAGGAACATGGCCAGCATCACCGGAGCGACCCAGGCACGGCTGTTCAGCTTGATGGCGGTCGCCTGCTTCGCCGGGGGCGGCGTGTAGTCGGCCTTCTTGCGGATACGTGACTTCGGCACGAGGGTCTCTCCTGTCGATGCGCTGCGTGGCCGCGCAGGTGCTGGTCGGGCTCGGGGGCTGCGTACTAGGGGACTGAGGGGCTCCCCCGGGCGTCCGTTAGCGTAGTGCTTCTACGGCGCCGAAGGAGATAAGGGTACGTTGAGCAATTCTGCCGACTCCCCCGGGACGGGTACAACGGGTTCCGCCCCCGCCTCCTCCCCCGATTCCGGCGATTCCGGGCGCCGGGGTGGCTTCCGGCCCGTGCGGGTGCTCACCGTGGGTGTCTTCGCCCTCGCCGGCCTCCTCTTCTTCACCAGTTTCAACACCGCCAAGGGCACCAACATCCGCACGGACGCCTCCTTGCTGAGGCTGTCCGACCTCATCGAGGAACGCAGCCAGAAGAACGGCGAGCTGGACGAGGCGAACGGCAGCCTGCGCGAGGACGTGGAGTCGCTGGCCGAGGCCGACGACGGCAGTACCAAGGCCCAGGACGACAAGCTCGCGGGACTGGAGAAGGACGCGGGCACCCAGAAGCTCAAGGGCAAGGCCATCACGGTCACCCTCAACGACGCTCCGCCGAACGCCACCGCCAAGCTCCCCGGCTACCCGGAACCGCAGCCCGACTACCTCGTCATCCACCAGCAGGACCTCCAGGCCGTGGTGAACGCGCTCTGGCAGGGCGGCGCCCAGGGCATCAAGGTCATGGACCAGCGGCTGATCTCCACCAGCGCCGTCCGCTGCGTCGGCAACACCCTGATCCTCCAGGGCCGCGTCTACTCTCCGCCGTACAAGATCCAGGCGGTCGGTGACCCGGAGAAGCTCCAGCAGGCGCTCGCGGGCTCCCCGGCGATCCAGAACTACATGGTGTACGTGAACGTCTACGGCCTCGGCTGGAAAGTCACCGAGGACGGGACGGTGACTCTGCCGGGCTACTCGGGCACAGTGGATCTGCACTACGCCGAGCCTGTGAAGTAGCCGCCGGGGGGCGCCTGTGTCGGTGCGGGTGATCGTCAGGACGTTCAGCGAGCTGTGCATCACCGTCGGCGCCGTCATCGTCCTCTTCGTCGTCTACGTGCTGTTCTGGACCGGGGTCCGGGCCGACCGGGCCATGGACGACCAGATCGACGACCTGCACGACCAGTGGGCCCAGCAGACCGCGCGCCCCGCCCCGAGCGCGAGCCCCACCGCCACCGGGCGGCCGGCGCCGTACCGGAGCGGCAGGCCCTTCGCCGTGATGTACATCCCGCGCCTCGGTTTCACGTGGAACAAACCGGTGCTCGAGGGCACGGCGACCGGCACCCTGAAGAAGGGACTGGGCCACTACACCGGGACGGCGGCGCTCGGCCAGACCGGGAACTTCTCCGTCGCGGGCCACCGCCGTACGTACGGCGACCCGTTCAAGGACTTTCCCGAGCTCAGGCGGGGGGACGCGGTGGTGCTGACGGACGGGACGACCTGGTTCACGTATCGGATCGACAAAGGCCCTGACAAAACCGTGCCCTCGGACGTCGAGGTGATCGACGCTGTGCCACGTAAGTCGGGGTACACGCGTCCGGGCCGGTATCTGACGTTGACCACGTGCGATCCCGAATGGGGGCACAGTCACCGGCTGATCGTCTGGGCGCACCTGGACTCCACACAGCCTGTGGAGGCAGGCGAACCGAAGGCTCTGCGCCGTTAGTCTGGTGGCGTACGGCGTGAGTCAGGTGCCGTGGTGCGACGGAAGGGACGGCATGTACGGCTGGATCTGGCGGCATCTGCCGGGAAACGCGTGGGTGAAGGCGCTGATCTCGATCATGCTGGTCGTGGCCGTGGTGTACGCGCTCTTCCAGTACGTCTTCCCGTGGGCCGAACCGCTGCTTCCCTTCAACGATGTGACGGTGGACAACCAGTGAGCGCGCGCATTCTCGTCGTCGACAACTACGACAGCTTCGTCTTCAACCTGGTCCAGTACCTGTACCAGCTGGGTGCCGAGTGCGAGGTCCTGCGCAACGACGAGGTCTCCACGGCCCACGCCCAGGACGGCTTCGACGGCGTCCTGCTGTCCCCCGGCCCGGGCACGCCCGAGGAGGCCGGCGTCTGTATCGAGATGGTCCGGCACTGCGCGGCCACCGGTGTCCCCGTCTTCGGCGTCTGCCTGGGCATGCAGTCGATGCAGGTGGCGTACGGCGGTGTCGTGGACCGGGCGCCGGAGCTGCTGCACGGCAAGACCTCGCTGGTGGAGCACGGGGGCAAGGGCGTCTTCGCCGGCCTGCCGACCCCCTTCACCGCGACCCGCTACCACTCGCTGGCCGCCGAGCCGCAGACGGTCCCGGCCGAACTCGAGGTCACCGCCCGTACGCACGACGGGATCATCATGGGCCTGCGCCACCGTGAACTGCCTGTCGAGGGCGTCCAGTTCCACCCGGAGTCGGTGCTGACCGAGCACGGGCACCGGATGCTGGCCAACTGGCTGGTGGAGTGCGGCGATCAGGGCGCGGTGGCGAGGTCGGCGGGGCTCGCCCCGGTGGTGGGCAGGGCCACGGCGTGACCGCGCTGCGTCCCGAGCGCGAGGACTCGTACGGCACGGCGCCGTACGAGTCCTTCGGCGGTGACCAGTACGGAGCCGGCCCCTACGCGGGGGAGCCGTACCAGGCGCCCGTCGACGAGGAGACGGTGGCGCTGCGCATGCCGCCGTCGGCGTCCGCGTTCGGCGGCGGGCCCAAATCGGCCTCTGGCGCCCCAGCGGCCTCTCCTGCCCCTGGATCCCCGGCCGGTGGCCGAGCGGCCCGCAGAAAGGCCGCCAAGGGCCGTCGTGGGCGCCATGGCGGCCCGGGCGAGGTGTCCGAGTCGTACAACGGGGCCGACGCGCCGACCCAGGACGAGCGGCCGCTCTCGCGCGTCGAGGCCCGCCGACAGCAGCGGGCCCGTAAGCCGAGCGCGGCCGTGGTCGCCAGCCGCGCGGTCGGGGAGGTGTTCATCACCACGGGCGTGCTGATGCTGCTGTTCGTCACCTACCAGCTGTGGTGGACGAACGTGCGGGCCCACGCGCAGGCGGACAAGGAGGCGAGCAGCCTCCAGGACGACTGGGCGAACGGCAAGGGCGCCCCCGGCGTGTTCTCGCCGGGGCAGGGCTTCGCGATACTCCACATCCCGAAGCTGGACGTGGTGGTGCCGATCGCCGAGGGCGTCAGCAACAAGAAGGTGCTCGACAAGGGCATGGTCGGGCACTACGGCGAGGGTGCGCTGACGACGGCGATGCCCGACGCGAAGACCGGCAACTTCGGGCTCGCGGGCCACCGCAACACGCACGGCGAGCCGTTCCGGTACATCAACAGGTTGCAGGCGGGCGACGAGATCGTCGTCGAGACGCAGGACGAGTACTTCGTCTACAAGATGACGTCCTCGCTGCCGGTGACCGCGCCGAGCAACACGAGTGTCCTCGACCCGGTCCCGCCGGACTCCGGGTTCACCGGGCCGGGCCGGTACATCACGCTCACCACCTGCACCCCGGAGTTCACCAGCAAGTACCGCTTGATCGTCTGGGGCAAGATGGTCGAGGAACGGCCGCGCAGCAAGGGCAAGCCGGATGCGCTCGTCGAGTAGGCGTGCAGCAGTCGAGTAGGGGCAGATTGAACGTGGCAGCGACCACCGGCGACACCGAGCACGAAGAGCACGCGCGCGTGGACGCGCCCGAGCCCGCGCCCCGGCGGCGCGGCGGCGGCCGGATCGCGCTGGCCGTGAGTGTCTTCGGTGAGCTACTCATCACGGCCGGCCTGGTGCTCGGTCTGTTCGTCGTCTACTCGCTGTGGTGGACCAACGTCGTCGCCGACCGGCACGCGGACCGGCAGGGCGACAAGGTGCGCGACAGCTGGGCCCAGGAGGACACCGGTCCCGGGGCGCTCGACACCAAGGACGGCATCGGCTTCCTCCATGTGCCCGCGATGAAGAACGGCGAGGTGCTGGTCGAGAAGGGCACCTCGTCGAAGGTCCTCAACGAGGGCGTCGCCGGCTACTACATCGATCCCCTGAAGGCCGTCCTGCCGACGACCGGCAAGGAGGGCAACTTCACGCTCGCCGCCCACCGCGACGGCCACGGTGCGAAGTTCCACAACATCGACAAGCTGGACAAGGGCGACCCGATCGTCTTCGAGACGAAGGACAACTGGTACGTCTACAAGGTGTTCGCGGTCCTTCCCGAGACCTCGAAGTACAACGTCGAGGTCCTCGGCCGGATCCCGAAGGAGTCCGGCAGGAAGAAGGCCGGCCACTACATCACGCTGACGACCTGCACGCCGGTGTACACCTCGCGCTACCGGTACGTGGTGTGGGGGGAGCTGGTCCGCGTCGACAAGGTGAACGCGGACCGGACACCACCGAAGGAACTGAGCTGAGGTGACGGCCCTTCTTTCAGGAGGGCTGTCACCTAGCATGATGAAGGCCCGAAGCCGCAACCTTCTTTTGCGGCTTCGGGCCTTCTGTCCGGTGTCCTGGTTACTCGAGAACCCTCAGGGCCGCCCCAGCGCTCCACTCCTCCAACAGCCCACGGTGTACGGCGGTGATGCCGGTCTCGGCGGCGATGTTGAGGGCATCACGGGTAAAGGGACAGGTCGCCACGAACAGGGCCACCTCGGAGTCGTGCAGGACCTTGGCGGCCCCGACGAACTTCTGGAGCTCTGGGCTGGTGATGGAGGTGTGGGGCGCGAACCTCTTGCATTGGACGACGAGGCGTCGCCCGTGGGCCGTGAGGGCGGTGATGTCGACGCCGCGGTCCCTTCCGCCGCCTTGCACGACGACGTCGGTGCAGCCGTCGCGGCGCAGCAGTGTGGCGATGTGCTCCTCGAACTCGCGCCCGTTCATGGCGTCCATGGAAGCCATGACTCCGGCGAGGGGCCGATCCTCGTGTGGGGCTTCCAGTCGCTGCAGCCGGGCGTGGTGCTGTCGGAGCCGCTTCTCGATCCGCTGGACGCCTGTTCGGAGGGCGATCAGCTCTCTTTGATGCTCGCCTGATGTTTCGATCAGGACGTTGAACATGGGTACGACGGTCTTGCCGAGGATGTGGGTGATGCGCTGGTCGATGCGGTCGTCGAGGGACACGGAGTCCGAGGGGACTGGGTTGTCCACAGGCTGCGTCCGCGCCCGGTGCTCCATGTCGAGAAGGTATGTGCGCACCTGACGGGCGACTGCACTGTCACGGAGGAGCATCGCGACGTTGAGGACCGCGCGACGGGAGTAGAGAGTGAGGCTGGACCGAGGCTGTGGGTAACCTGCCGGATAGCGTGACAGGACGTCACGCTTAAATTCTGCGAGGTCAGGGCCCTGCAGGGTGAGCATTCCGTTGGCCGACAGCTCCTCGTGGTGCCGTGCTTTGAGCCGGCGGATGGCCTCGGTGGTGACGCCGAAGTACGCCGCCACCATGGCCGTGGTCACATGCATTCCGTCCGGCAGCAGCGACAGAGCCTTCACCCGGTCGAGTGCGTCCGTCTGTTCGAGCACGCTGTCGCGCAGACTCTTGGATTCCAGTAACGCCGTTTCGTTGATCATGTCCTGTAAACGAATGGGCATAAATGAAGACACGATCGTTTGGTGAGCATGCGTTCGACCGGTGGGGCAAAGAGCGCGGGCCCCGCCGGATGCTTCCGGCGGGGCCCGCGTGTCTCGTTCCTACGCCCGGCTAACCGCTGGTACCGCCGAAGATGTTGGTACCGCCGTCGTTGCCGCCGTTGTTGTTGCCGTTTCCGCCGACTGTCACGAGGTTGACCGTCTGGCCCTTGTTGACCGTGCTGCCAGGGCTGGGATCGGAGCTGAAGACGATGGCGTTGTCGTCATTCACGGTGACGTTGCCGACGTTCAGGCCCGCGTCCTGGAGCGCTTTCTTGGCGTCCTTCAGGGTCATGCCCTGGAGGTTGCCCGGGACCTGGGTCTGGCTGCTCTTGCCGATCTGGATCTGGACCGTGGAGCCCTTGTCGGCCTGGGAGCCGATGGACGGGACGGTCTGGATGACCTTGCCGACCTTGCTCTGGTCCTGGGTGTCGACCTCGACGCAGTTGCCCTGCAGGTTGTTCTGCTGCATCTGGGCCTTGGCCTCTTCACAGCTCTTGTTGGAGACGTCGGGGACGGTCGCCTTCTCCTCGGCCTTGGCGATGGTGAGGGTGATGGTGGTGCCCTTCTCCACCTCGTCGCCGAGCTTCTTGTCCTGCTCCAGGACGGTGCCCTCCGGCTCGGTGGACACCTCCTGCTTCGTCTCCACCACGAACTGGTACTTGTCGCCCTCCAGGAGCGTCTTGGCCTCGTCCAGCGTCTTGCCGAGGACACTCGGCACGACCACCTTCGGCGCCCCCGTCGACACGACCAGGTTGACGGTGTCGCCCTTGTTGACGTCCTTGCCGGCCGCCGGGTCCTGCGAGCAGATGTTGCCCTTGGCGGTGCTCTCGCAGGCCTTCTGGGTGAAGACCGGCTTCAGCTCGACGTTCTTGGCCATCGTCACGGCCTCGGCCTGCGTCTTGTTCACGAAGTTCGGGGCCGCGAAGGGCTTGCTGTCCGCGGGGTCGCCGGTGAACACCCACTTGCCGATCAGGATCGCGCCGACGAGCACCAGCGCCGCGGCGAGGACCAGCAGGATCGTCGAGGTGTTGGACTTCTTCTGGCGGCGCCGGTCGGGACGGTCGTCGTAGCCGAAGCCGCCGTCGTCCGGGTTCATGGGCGGCAGCATCGACGTGGCGCCGGCGTCCGCGGAGCGCATGGCCGTGGTCGCCTGGTCGTCGCCGTAACCGCCGTAGCCGACCGAGCCCATCGCCGCCGTCGCCGCGACCGGCTGGCCGTCGAGGCAGGCCTCGATGTCCAGGCGCATCTCGTCGGCCGACTGGTAGCGGTAGTTCGGGTCCTTGACCAGCGCCTTCAGGACGATGGCGTCCATCTCGGGGGTGATCTCGGGGTCGAAGACGCTCGGGGGCTGCGGTTCCTCCCGGACGTGCTGGTAGGCAACCGCGACCGGGGAATCCCCGACGAACGGCGGCCGTACCGTCAGCAGCTCGTAGAGCAGGCAGCCCGTCGAGTAGAGGTCGGAGCGCGCGTCGACCTGCTCGCCCTTCGCCTGCTCCGGCGAGAGGTACTGGGCGGTGCCGATGACCGCGGAGGTCTGCGTCATCGTCATCCCGGAGTCGCCCATGGCGCGGGCGATACCGAAGTCCATGACCTTGACCTGGCCGTTGCGCGTCAGCATGACGTTCGCGGGCTTGATGTCGCGGTGGACGATGCCGGCTCTGTGCGAGTACTCCAGGGCCTGGAGGATGCCGATGGTCATCTCCAGCGTCCGCTCCGGCAGCAGCTTGCGGCCGGAGTGGAGCAGCTCGCGGAGCGTGGAGCCGTCGACGTACTCCATGACGATGTACGGGATCGAGACCCCGTCGATGTAGTCCTCGCCCGTGTCGTAGACCGCAACGATCGCGGGGTGGTTGAGCGAGGCGGCAGACTGGGCCTCCCGGCGGAACCGGGCCTGGAAGGAAGGGTCGCGCGCGAGGTCCGCGCGCAGCGTCTTCACCGCCACGGTGCGGCCGAGGCGGGTGTCATGCGCGAGGTAGACCTCCGCCATGCCACCACGACCGAGCACGTGGCCCAGCTCGTACCGGCCGCCGAGGCGACGCGGCTCTTCCATAGCTACCTACCAGCCCTCTCCGTCGGTCCCGACCGGCACACGTGTGCGGCCGGAGGCTGCCGTCCGGGCATACCGTACCCGGACGGCGCTTCGTGACCTGGCCAAGCCCGTCACCCGATACAGGACCGGTATCGCAACGTGCACCGATGTGTAGGCGACGTGATGGGGGTCACTTCTTGCTGTCGATGACTGCCTTCATCACGTTCCTCGCGATCGGACCGGCCAGACCGCCACCGGTGATGTCGCCGCGGTTGGCGGCGCCGTCCTCGACGACGACGGCGACGGCCACCGGCACGCTGCCGTCGGACAGCTTCGCGTACGAGATGAACCAGGCGTACGGCTTCTCGCTGTTGTTGAGGCCGTGCTGGGCGGTACCGGTCTTGCCGCCGACCTTGACGCCGTCGATCTTGGCCTTGCCACCGGTGCCCTGCGGGTCGTTGACGACCGTCTCCATCATCTCCTGCAGGGCCTGCGCGGTCTTGGAGGAGACGGCCTGGGACAGCTGCTGGGGCTCGGTCGTCTCCAGGGTGTCCAGGTTCGGGGCCTTGAGCTGGTCGACCATGTACGGCTTCATCAGCTTGCCGTCGTTGGCGACCGCCGAGGCGACCATGGCCATCTGGAGCGGGGTGGCGCGGTTGGAGCCCTGGCCGATGCCGTCCAGAGCGTTCTGCGGCTGGTTGTCCTCGGGGTAGACGCTCTCGGCGGCGCGCACCGGGGTGTCCAGTTCCGCCTCGTTGAAGCCGAACTTGTTCGCCTGTTCGATCATCTTCTTGTTGCCGACGTTGTCGGCCATCTTCGCGAAGACGGTGTTGCAGGACACCATGAGCCCGTAGCGCAGGGTGGCGTTCTCGCAGGCGCCGTGCTCGTTGCCGAGCTTTTGCGTGGACTGCGGCAGCGGGAACGGGTCCGGGGTGTCGGTCTTGGAGTCGATGTCGTCGACCTCGCCGTTCTCCAGCGCGGCCGCGGCCGTGACCACCTTGAACGTGGAACCGGGCGGGTAGGTCTCGCGCAGCGCCCGGTTGAGCATCGGGTTGTCGGGGTCCTTGTCCTTCTGGACCGCCTGCCACGCCGCCTGGTCGGAGTCGGAGGATCCTGCGAACTTCGACGGGTCGTAGGACGGCGTGGAGACCAGCGCGAGGATCTTGCCGGTGGACGGCTCGATCGCGGCGACGGCGCCCTTCTTGTCGCCCAGGCCGGTGTACGCGGCCTTCTGCGCGGCGGCGTTGAGGGTGGTGACGACGCTGCCGCCCTCCTTCTCCTTGCCCGTGATCATGTCCAGGGTGTTGCGGAAGAAGAGCTGGTCGTCGTTGCCGCTGAGGATGCCGTCCTCCAGCTTCTCCAGCTGGTTGGCGCCGAACGCCTGCGAGGAGTAGCCGGTGACCGGCGCCCACATGGCGCCGTTGGTCCAGGTGCGCTTGTACTTGTAGTCGCCGCTGGTCTCCACCGAGCCGGTGATGGCCTTGCCGTCGACGACGATGTTGCCGCGCGGGGTGGAGTAGCGGGTGATGTTGACGCGGCGGTTCTTGGTGTCGCTGGCGAGGCTGTCCGCCTTGACGTACTGGAGGTAGTTGTCGCGCAGCAGCAGGGTCAGCACGAGGAGGCCGCAGAAGATCGCGATCCGGCGCAGGGGCTTGTTCATGACGGGCGGACCACCTGGGTCATCTCGGCGTCGGGGTTGGAGGCGGGGGCGGGTGCCGGGCGGCGCGCCGTGTCGCTGATTCTGATCAGGATGCCGATCAACGCCCAGTTGGCGATGACGGAGGATCCGCCGTACGCCAGGAAGGGCATCGTCATACCGGTGAGCGGGATGAGGCCCATCACACCGCCGGCGACGACGAACACCTGGAGGGCGAAGGCGCCGGAGAGGCCGATGGCGAGCATCTTGCCGAACGGGTCGCGGGCGGCGAGGGCGGTGCGCACGCCGCGCTCCGCGATCAGGCCGTACAGCAGCAGCAGCGCCATGATGCCGGCCAGGCCCAGTTCCTCGCCGAAGGTGGCGAGGATGAAGTCGGAGTTGGCGGCGAACTTGATCAGCTCGGAGTGGCCCTGGCCCCAGCCGGTGCCGAGGGTGCCGCCCGAGCCGAACGCCCACAGGGCCTGCATGGCCTGCTCGGAGTGGCCGCCGACACCGGCCTGGGAGAGCTTGTACTCCTTCATCGGGTCGAGCCAGGCCTGGACGCGCTGCTGGACGTGCGGCTCGACGCTGGCCACGCCGACCGCGCCGGCCGCGGACATCAGCAGACCGAAGACGATCCAGCTGGTCCGTTCGGTGGCCACGTACAGCATGATCACGAACATGCCGAAGAACAGCAGCGAGGTGCCGAGGTCGGTCTCGAAGACCAGGATGAGGATCGAGATGAACCAGACGACCAGGATGGGGCCGAGGTCGCGGCCGCGCGGCAGGTAGAGGCCGAGGAAGCGGCGGCTGGCCAGGGCGAGGGCGTCGCGCTTCACCATCAGATAGCCGGCGAAGAAGATCGCCAGCACGATCTTGGCGAACTCACCCGGCTGGATGGAGAAACCGGCCACCGAGATCCAGATCTTGGCGCCGTAGATGTTCTGTCCGAGGCCCGGCACGAGCGGCAGCAGCAGCAGGAACAGCGCGCCGACCATCGAGATGTAGGTGTAGCGCTGAAGGACGCGGTGGTCCTTGAGGAAGATCAGCACCACGATGAAGAGGCCGATGCCCATCGCCGTGTAGAGCAGCTGTCGTGGCGCGGCCGTGCCGGCCTGCTGGGCCTGCTGGAGGTACTTCGACTGGTCGAGGCGCCAGATGGCGACCAGTCCCAGCCCGTTCAGCAGGGTGGCCAGCGGCAGCAGCAGCGGATCCGCGTACGGCGCGAACTTGCGGACGACGAGATGGGCGACGCCGGCCAGCAGTCCGAGGCCGAGCCCGTAGCTCAGGAGGCCGGACGGCACCTGCTCGTTGATGGCCAGACCCACGTTGGCGTAGGCGAAGACCGGGATGACGACGGCGAACACCAGCAGCGCGAGCTCGGTGTTGCGCCGGCTCGGCGTGCCGATCGAGCCGATCGTTGACGTGTGGTGCGTCGGCGAGTTGGTAGTACTGCTCATCGTGTGACGGGGCCTCTCACGGCTTGCCTACTGCTCACCGCACCGCGAGACGACCTTCTGCTCTTCCTCCGAAAGGCTGGGGCCGGGGGTGGGAGTGGCGGTCGCGGATACGGACGGGGACGCGGTTGCCGAGGGGCTCGGCGATGCCTTGGACGTGAGGGACGTGGGTGTGGTTCCCGTGGTGCCGCCGGCCTTGCCCGCGCCGGTCTTCGAGCTGGTTTTGCCCGCCGTGGCGGCGTCGGCCTGCTTCTTGCAGGCGGAGGCCTGCACGGCCAGCTCGTCGATCTTCTTCTGGGCGGCGGACAGGTTGCCTTCGGCGATCGTCGCCTCGACCAGCTTCTGCTGGTACTCCGGGAGGTACTTGAGTTCGATCTCGGGGTGGTCCTTCTCCACCTTCGACAGCGACACCCAGGCCAGGTCCTGGCTGATACCCCGGTACAGGGCGACGTGCTCGTCCTTGGTGCCGACGTAGTACTGCGTCTGCGTCCAGCGCCAGCCGCCGTACAGGCCGCCGCCGATCACTGCGAGGGCGAGCACGCTGTAGAAGGATCTCTTCAGCCACTTACGGCCCTTGCGCGGCTTGACGAAGTCGTCGTCGGTGTAGTCGCCGAAGCCGTCTGTGGGGATGAAGCCGGTGATGTCGCCGCCGGAGCCGGGCGGGCCGAACTCGCCGCCCCCGTCGTGCCCGTGCTGCCTGCGGCCGAGGCCGGAGGCGCGGCCCGCGGGGGTCTGCATGATGCCGTTGTCGTGCAGCTGGAGTTGGTTCTCGGCGACCGCGCCGACCACGACCGGCACGTCCGACAGCTGCCCGGCGAGCGTGTCCCCGGTGTCCAGGTCGAGGACGTCGGCGACGATGACGGTGATGTTGTCGGGGCCGCCGCCGCGCAGCGCGAGCTGGATCAGCTCCTGCACGGTCTCCTGCGGGCCCTGGTAGCTGGCGAGGGTGTCTTCCAGCGTCTGGTGGGAGACGACGCCCGACAGACCGTCCGAGCAGATCAGGTAGCGGTCGCCGGCCCGGACCTCACGGATCGACAGGTCCGGCTCGACATGCTCACCGCTGCCCAATGCCCGCATCAGCAGCGACCGCTGCGGGTGGGTGGTGGCCTCTTCCTCGGTGATACGGCCCTCGTCGACGAGGCGCTGCACCCAGGTGTGGTCCTGCGTGATCTGTGTCAGCACGCCGTCGCGCAGCAGATACGCGCGCGAGTCGCCGACGTGCACGAGACCCAGACGCTGGCCGGTCCACAGCAGGGCGGTCAGGGTGGTCCCCATGCCCTCGAGCTGCGGGTCCTCCTCGACCAGGGCGCGCAACTGGTCGTTGGCGCGCTGGACGGCGGTACCGAGCGAGGTGAGGACGTCCGAGCCGGGGACGTCGTCGTCGAGGGCGACGATGGTGGAGATGGCCTCGGAGGAGGCGACCTCACCGGCGGCGGCGCCGCCCATGCCGTCGGCGATGGCGAGCAGGCGCGGACCGGCGTAACCGGAGTCCTCGTTGCCCTCCCGGATCATGCCCTTGTGCGATCCGGCGGCGAAACGCAGTGACAGACTCATGCGCACCTCGCCCGTCGGCCCCGGGTACAGCCGGTCGTGTCGAGCCACACTGCCCACCCTCCGGTCGGGAGCACACCGGGGCCCTGGGTTCCGGCCGCCGCCGCGTGCTCGCTCCGCTCGCGCTCACTCATGATGTAGCACTACTTCCGAAGCTCGATGACGGTCTTGCCGATACGAATCGGCGCGCCCAGCGGGATCGGCGTGGGAGTCGTCAGCCGCGATCGGTCGAGGTACGTGCCGTTGGTGGAACCCAGGTCCTCGACGATCCACTGGCCGTCGCGGTCTGGGTAGATCCTGGCATGGCGGCTGGAGGCGTAGTCGTCGTCCAGCACGATCGTGCTGTCGTGCGCCCGGCCCAGAGTGATGGTCTGGCCCTGGAGCGCGACGGTCGTGCCGGTGAGGGTGCCCTCGGACACGACCAGCTTCGTCGGTGCGTTGCGGCGCGTGCGGCCGGCGGCGGCGGCGGGCTGCTGGCGCTGCTGCGGAGGCGCCTGTTGGCGCTGGGCCTGCTGCGCCCGCCCGGCCTCCCGGCGCGAACCGCGCTGGGTGACCCGTGTACCGAACAGGTCGCTGCGGATGACCTGCACGGCCACGATCACGAACAGCCACAGTACGGCCAGGAAACCCAGCCGCATGACCGTGAGGGTCAGCTCTGACATTGCCCCCGCTTCACCCTTCGGCTTGCCGGTAAATGATGGTGGTGCTGCCCACGACGATCCGCGAGCCGTCGCGGAGCGTAGCGCGGGTGGTGTGCTGCCCGTCCACCACGATGCCGTTGGTGGAACCGAGATCCTGGATCGTCGAGGGCGAACCGGTCCGGATCTCGCAGTGCCGGCGCGAGACGCCGGGGTCGTCGATCCGCACGTCGGCCTCGGTGCTGCGGCCCAGCACGAGCGTCGCGCGGGAGATCTGGTGGCGGGTGCCGTTGATCTCGATCCAGTGGCGGGTGCGGGACCCGGGCTGCGGAGCCCCGGCCAGGCCTCCGCCTGCCGCGCCGGGGCGCTGGGCGCCTGCGGCGGGCGGGTAGCCGTAGCCGCCGGGACGGGCGCCGGGGGCGCCGCCGGGCGGCGGAGCGGAGGGCATGGGCGGAGCGGCGGCCCCGCCTGCGCCGAGGTAAGAGGCGTTGCCCGGGCCGCCGGGGCGCTGCCGGCCGCCGGCGGCGGGCGCCTGCTCGGGCGCCTGGCTGCTGGAGGAGGCGAGCGTACGGCTGCGCACCCGGTACAGGCCGGTGTCGAGGTCCTCGGCCTTCTCCAGGTTGACCTTGATCGGTCCCATGAAGGTGTAGCGCTGCTGCTTGGCGTAGTCGCGCACCATACCGGCGAGCTCGTCGCCGAGCTGGCCGGAGTAGGGGCTGAGCCGCTCGTAGTCCGGCGTGCTCAGCTCCACGATGAAGTCGTTGGGGACGACGGTCCGGTCCCGGTTCCAGATGGTCGCGTTGTTGTCGCACTCGCGCTGGAGCGCGCCGGCGATCTCCACCGGCTGGACCTCGGACTTGAAGACCTTGGCGAAGGTGCCGTTGACCAGACCCTCGAGACGCTGCTCGAACTTCTTCAGAACTCCCATGGGGCACCTCCTCCGTAGTGGCTGCTGTCCCGTGCCGTGCTGCTTGCCCTGCTGCTTACCTGGTACTGCTTACTGATCGTATCCACGCGCCGGTGAATCGGCTGGTTCCCCCTGTCGACACCCGTCGACGGGTGTCGACGCCCTCTTGCGCACCTGCTTCGGACACTCGCTTCTGCCCAGGATCGTAGAGGTGGCCGTGGACCAGTGTCCCGCACCTGACTGTGCTCCTCGTCCGGCTCCTGGGGAGACGGCTGCCTTAGGTACGAGGTTGATACGTGAACCAGTCACCGCCGAGACGTACGGGGTTGCCGTCGTCTCCCACCTGCTCCCTGCCCGCTAAAAAGGGATGTGAACGCACCCTGGACCGCGTGCTAATGTTCTGCATGTCGGAAGGCGGCAGGCCGAAAAGCCCACAAGCCCGAGGACACACCCAATGCGCGGGTGGCGGAATAGGCAGACGCGCTGGATTCAGGTTCCAGTGCCCGCAAGGGCGTGGGGGTTCAACTCCCCCCTCGCGCACAAGGGAGCACCGACGAGAGTGCTCCAGTTGCACCGACGGAACGGGCGGCATCGTGATCACGATGCCGCCCGTTCCTCTGTGTGTGGTGAGAAACACGTGGACCGCGGACGGCTTGGGCCGTCGGCGGTCCGATTTGTTTCAGGTGTGGATCTTCGGTTGCTCTGCGGCCGGCTGGTTGTCTTGCGGCGGGCTACCGGTGGCTTGTGAGGAAGGTCTCAGGGCTGGGTGACGTAGCCCTTGGGGGTCCAGGTGCCCAGTGGCTCGGTCTTGCGGCGGCGGGTAGGGCGGCGGTGGGGTCGATTGCCGTGGAGGGCGATGGAGTCCGCCCGGGCGGTGAGCTTGCGGCGGTTGGCGTGGGCCAGTTGGAAGCCGGCGGAAGGGTCTGGGCGGCGATGCCGCGGATGCGGCGGGTGCCGGCGACTTCGATGCGTTCGTAGAGGGGGTCCTTGGGCGTAGCCGCAGATGCCTTCGACGCTGTTGCGGAGCCGGAAGTACACGCGCTGCCAGGCTTCGGAGCCGTACTGGAGGGGCTGCCAGAGGTTGGCGCCGGCTTCCGGGGGGACCGTGACGGTCTTCTGGCTGCAGCACGGGGGGCGAGCCCGCGGGGCTGGGGGCGGGGTCGACGAGGGCGAGGGGTCTTTGTGCTTGGCGGTGCGGACGTACCAGGCGGCGTCGGGGTCGGCGGAGGTGACGGGGCTGTCGGGGCTGTCGGGGCGAGGCCCTTGGCGTAGGTGCCGATGACGGTGGCGTCGACGCAGGACGAGCCGTCCCAGTTGTCCAGGAGGGGCAGGGCCTCACGCAGGGACATGGCGAGGATCATGTTGGCCACGCGGAGCATGAGCGTGCGCTTGCGGGCGAGCTCGGCGGGGTCGGCCTGGGCCAGGAGCTTCTGGGCGTGGCCGCGGGCCAGTCGGTGGTTCTTGGGCGGTGGGGACCGGCCGATCGCGTCGAGGACGCTGTGGATGCGACGGCGGACGACGGCGTAGGCGGCCTCGAAGCCGCGGTCGTGATCGGGGTGGCGGCACAGGCCGGGGTGCCGGCGCACCTCGTTGGAGAGCGCGAAGTGCAGCAGGCCCGTGACAGCGGTGAAGAGGATGACGCCGCCGTTGCGTGCGGCGGTCAGGCACATGCCGGCCAGGAGGGCCTCGACCGGAAGGGTGCAAGGGCTGCCACGCGGGCGCGGGGTCCGCGGACGGCGACGGCCGCGGCGCCGTGGGGTGCCTCGCGGACGTCGTGGGTGCGCAGCGGGATGATCTCGGGTGAGTCCAGGGCGCAGCCGAGGGTGAGGGCGAGCAGGGTCAGGTAGCCGTAACGCGGTTCGTCGATGGGCTGGGCGAGGGAGGGCGGAGGCGTACAGCTGGGTTTGTTCCTGCTGTGTGTGGGGGCGGGAGGCGTCTGAGCCGGTGAGGCGGAGTACGCGCCGGGTTGCCGGTGATCAGGTCGGGGCCGAGCAGGGCGCGGCGGAGTCTGCTGAGGCGGCAGCGGCGGTTGGAGCAGAAGGACTCCTCCAGGTGCAGGCAGCCGGTGGCCAGGTACCACTCGATCGCCCCCAGACGCTTCGTCTCCTCGCAGTGAGCGATCAGCGCCTCGCATTTCTCGGTTTCCTCGCGCAGCGCTGCGTTCAGCCTTTCGATGGCTGACTTGGATTGCTTGACCAGGGTGTCGTAATGACGGACTGCGTACTCAGCTTCGTCCCCGAAGTCAGCCGGGGGACTCGAGAAAGTCTCCTGGTGCGACGTGTGCGCCACGCTGGAGCCGCGGGGGCCGGCTGTCCGGCTTTTCGGTGGCCAGGTGGCTGTTCTGGTGGCTACAAGCCTTGCAGCGTCGCGGTGAGGGGAACTTCGTCCTGGCGGCACCCGCGGCAAGAGCCTGGCCGTGCGACGTCCGCGTCCTGCTCGCGCCGGGCGCGCGGTGGTGGACGACAGCCGCACTGCGGGATGGCGGCGTACGGGTAACCCCGAAGTACTGCTCGACGTCATGGACGGCTACTGGGAGGGATGGCTTCCCGACGGGGTGATCTCCCTTGAATGAGTCGCTGACCTCTGAATGGGCCGCTGACCTCCTCCGGCGTGAACGTGCGAAACAGCCCACTCAGGGCACCGGCCGGTTGCGCCCGTCACGTAGAGCGCCGGTGCGCGAGTGTCTGGGAGATCGCCTGCCGGTGCCCGCTCTCGCCGGCACTGGGCCGTCCCTGCCGGCAGCTCCAACGGCCGGAGCCGTGGAACCCGGCGCTCACCCGACGCGAGGGTCGGGCCCGCGGCCTGCCCACCAGCAGCCCGACAAAGCGAAAACGGCCCGCCAGTTGAACTGATCACCTTCATGAAAAGCCTATGTTAAGGGGATCTTTAGCGTACCGGGATAGGTTGTTGTGAGCATGAGCTTGCCGATGAATGTTCGTTTTCAGTCAATGGGGAGGATTGAATTGGAAATCACTCGACAGGCCGGCGAAAAGATGGGGGCCGTGGTTGAGGGCTTCGATCTGGCCACTGCTTCGGAAGAGGATTTCGAGGAGCTCAAGACCCGGACCTACCGCGACAAGATCCTGGTGCTCAAGAACCAGGACCTCTCACCCGAGAAATTCCTGGAACTCGGCCAGAGGCTCGGTACTCCCGAGACCTACTACGAGCCGATGTACCAGCACCCCGAGGTGAAGGAAGTCTTCGTCTCCTCCAATATGAGCGACGGGGAAAAGCAGATCGGGGTCCCGAAGACGGGCAAGTTCTGGCATGCCGACTACATGTTCATGCCGAAGCCCTTCGGGCTCACGCTGATCTACCCCCAGGTCATACCGAAGAAGAACCGCGGAACCTACTTCATCGACATGGGGAAGGCCTACGAGAACCTCTCCGGCGAGCTGAAGGCCACCCTCGCCGATGCGGTGGCGGTGCAGACCGTGCGCCGGTACTTCAAGATCCGCCCGACCGACGTGTACCGCCCGATCTCCGAGATCCTCGACGAGATCGAGACCAAGACACCGGCGTCGCCGCACCCGGCGGTCTTCAAACACCCAGGGACCGGCGAACAGGTCCTCTACATCAGCGAGGGGTTCACCGCCGAACTGCAGGACGCCGACGGCAACCGGCTCGACGACTCGGTTCTGAAGGACGCGCTGGAGGCCGTGGGCCAGCTGGACCTGACGTGCGAGCACGAGAACATCCACCTCCAGACCTTCGAGCAGGGCGACCTTCTGCTCTGGGACAACCGCAGCCTCGTGCACCGCGCGTTGCACACCGCGACGCCGGAGCCCACCGTCTCGTACCGCGTCACCGTGCACGACCACTTTCCGTTCTACGAGGGCATCTCCGCCTGACCAGCCCGTTCCTGCACCTCACGACCGAGAAAGAGTCGTCATGACCACAGCGCAGCCGGCCCCCAAGCACCCGAATCCGTTCGACGAGGCGTTCTTCAAGGACCCGTATCCGACCTACGCCGAGTTGCACACGACGGGCGCGCCCCTGCACCGCGTGTCCCTGTCGGACGGCAACGACGTCTGGCTCATCACCGGCTACGAGGAGGCCAGCGAGGCGCTCAAGGACCGCCGCCTGGTCCGTAACCGCCGGCATGCCGGCCCCGACTACCAGAGCGAGATCCTGCCGGAGATCGTCCGCTCCGGGAACCTGCACATGGAGGACGGGCAGATCCACACCCGCCTCCGCCGCTTCATGAACTTCGCCTTCACCCCGAAGCGGGTCGCGGCCATGGTGCCCCGGATCGAGCAGGTCACCAAGGAACTGCTCGACGCCATGGAGGCCAACGGCGGCGGCGACATCATGGACGGCCTGGCCGCGCCGCTCCCGATCGCGATGACCACCGGCATCCTCGGTGTGCCGGACGACCAGCGGGGCGACTTCCGCTACTGGAGCGACGAGCTCCTCGGCGGCGCGCCCGAGCGCGCCCGCCAGGCCGCCGAGCAGCTGCTCGTCTACGTTCAGGGGCTCATCGACCTCAAGCGCCGCGAGCCGGCCGACGACCTGATCTCGTACTGGGTCTCGGTCAAGGACGACGAGGGCAACCCGCTGACCGATCAGGAAATGATCGGCATGACCTTCTTCCTGCTGCTCGGCGGCTACGACACGACGGTCGGCCAGATCGGTGCCTCCGTGATCGCACTGCTCAAGCACCCGGAGAAGGCCGAGCAGATGCGAGCCAATCCGGAGATCATCCCGGACGCGGTCGAGGAACTGATGCGCTGGGACGGCTCCACCCACAGCGGCATCCGGCGGTTCGCGGCCGAGGACGTGGTGATCGGTGACGAGACCATCGCCGCCGGCGACTGCGTGCTGATCTCACTCGGCGCGGCCAACCGCTGCCCGATGCGCTTCGCCGATCCCGACCAGCTGGACTTCGAGCGCGAGGAGAACTGGCAGCTCGGTTTCGGCCGGGGCCCGCACCACTGCCCGGGCAAGGAGCTCGCCCGGCACGAGCTGCGCATCGCGCTGGGTGAACTGGTCCGTCGTTTCCCGAAGATGCAGCTGGCCGTGTCCGAGGAGGAGGTCGTCTGGCGCCCGTCGTACCTGATCCGGGTCCCGCACGAGCTGCCGGTGAGGTTCTGAACATGACGACGACGCCGGATGCTCCGGGGGCGCCCCGCTGTCCGTACGGCGCAGTGAAGACCCCCTTCGACGCCGCCTACTTCGCGGACCCGTACGCCACGTACCGTCGTCTGCAGACCGAGGGGCCGGTCCACCGGATCAAGACGCCTGAGGGCTACGACGCCTGGCTGGTCACCCGCTACGCCGATGTGCACCAGTTGCTGGGCGACCACCGGCTGGTGCGCCATGTGCGGCATGCCAAGGGCGATTACTTCCGCTTCCCGCTGCCCGTCGAGTTCTCCAGGTCGCTGGTCCGTGAGGACCCGCCCGTGCACACGCGGCTGCGCCGGTACATGAACCTGGCGTTCGCGCCGAAGCGGGTGCGGCCTCTGCGGCCCCGCATCGAGGCGGTGACCGACGAGCTCGTCACCGCGCTCGGTGACAGCGGCGAGACGGACCTGATGGCCAGTCTCGCCATGCCGCTGCCCATCACGATCATCGCCGAGATGCTGGACGTCTCGGCGGAGGAGCAAGCGGACTTCCGGCGCTGGGCCGACGCGCTCGTGGGCCTGGATCAGGAGGAGCTGCGCAAGGGCGGCATCAGCATGCTGCACTGCCTGTCCCGGCTGGTCGAGCTGAAGCGGAAGGAACCGAGCGACGACATCTGGAACGACTGGATCCGGGGACTCCAGGGGCAGGAAGAGCCACTGGAGACCGATGAACTGCTGGGCCTTGGCTTCATGGTCCTGCTGGGCGGTTACGACCCCACCGCCGGCGTCATCGGCTCGGCCGTCCTGCGGCTGCTGGAGGAGCCGGACCTGGCGCAGCGGCTGCGCGAGCAGCCGGAACTGATGCCGTCGGCCGTGGAGGAGTTCCTGCGGCTGCACGGCGCCAGCCACACCGGCGCACGGCGGTTCGCCGCCGAGGACATCGAGGTGGGCGGCGAGACCATTCCGGCCGGAGCTGCCGTGTTCCTGTCGCTCAGTGCGGCCAACCGCGATCCGGAGAAGTTCGAGCTCGCCGAGGTCTTCGATCCGGAGCGGTCGCCCAACCGCCACGTCTCCCTCGGGCAAGGGCCGCACTTCTGTGCCGGCGCCGAACTCGCCCGCATGGAGATCACGGCGGTGCTGGAGGCCGTGTTGCACCGCCTCCCGAACCTTCGGCTGGCGGTACCGGCGGAAACTCTCAGGCTGCGGCCCGGGTATTCCATCCGGTCCCTCGAAAAGCTGCCTGTCATGTACTGAGCTCATCCTGGGGGGTAATGAGATGCTGGCCCTGTCCCAGCCGTCGGCGTGGGCAACCGAATTCGCCACCGACGAGGTACTGCTCGAGCAGGTGTTGAAGCCGTACCGGCTCAACTGTCAATACCTCAAGTCCGCGGTGGTGAAGCTGGCCGACCGCCCCGGAGAGGTGGGACGGGTGTCGGCGTCCTGCGAGTTCGAGATCCCGGAGTCGTGCTACATCGACGACACCGGACACTTCAACTCGGTCGAATTCAACATCTGTTACAACCAGATGATGTATTACGTGATCGCCAAGGTGGTGAAGGAGCGGCTCCTGGAGCCGCTCTCTTCCTGGAGCATGGCGGACTACTGGTCGCGTCAGCTTGCCGACTTCCTCATCACCGATTTCCGCAGCTCCTTCCGGCGTGCGATGCAGGGCGGGAAGTTCTCCGGTGAGATCGAGATCCTCGACCTCACCGAATGGGAGGGGGACGACCTCCACGAGGCACTGCTGGTCGCGCAGACCTCCTGCCGTTACTGGGACGAGAACGGCGGCAACTGCCATGGCGAAGTCCGCATAGCCATCACCAACCCGATCAGCAATCAGAATCGATCCTGAGGCATTCATGACGAAGAACACGCCACTGGTTGAGCAGTTGCGCAGCCTTTCCCGGCCGGAGCGGCGTTCTCGGGTCGAGGAGCTGGCGCGCACAGAGTTCCGGACCGCGCTGCTCATGTCCGAGGGCGAAGACGTTCCGCTGGACCAGAACTACTTCGACCTGGGCCTGACCTCGCTCCGTGTCACCGAGATCAAGCAGCGTCTGGAGGCGCAACTCGGCTGTGCCATCGACACGGCCGTGCTGTTCGCGGTACCGACACTGGGTCGCCTCGTGGAATACCTGCAGAACGAGATCCTCCCGAAGCTGATCGGGGAGTCAACGGCATCGGAGGGAAGGGCCGCCAGCTCCGTGCCGGCCGACCGCAGGGCACTGGTCACCGACCTGCTGAACGACCTGTACAAAGGCTGAACGCACACCTGGCCTGACCAACGACCTATTCCGGGGGGCGCTGCGCTGCCTCTGGAGCGGAGGAACCACCATGTCCAACCGGCGCCCAGATGTGCAGGAAGAACTGGACGCTGCTCGCGAAGCACTTCGGGAGCAGCGGAAAGTGCTCAGGGAGTTGCTGCTCGAAAAGCACGAGCCCATTGCGATCGTGGGCGTCGGAATGCGTTTCCCCGGTGGGAACTCCACACTTCCGGGCTTCGCCGAATTCCTCGAGCAGGGCCGGTCGGGTACGGGGCCGATCCCCGTGGACCGCTGGGACGTGGAGGGTTTCTCCTCGGGCGGTCAGGACGCGAAGGGAAAGATCCGCACGTTCGCCGGCGGATTCCTGGACCGGGTGGACCAGTTCGACCCGCAGTTCTTCAACATCTCGCCGAAGGAAGCGCAGTACATCGATCCGCAGCAGCGGCTCGCGCTGGAGACCGCGTGGGAAGCCCTGGAAGAGGCGGGAATCGACCCGAACAGCCTGCGGAACGGCAATGGCGGTGTCTACGTCGGCGTCTCCACCGTCGACTACACCATCGAGGCGGACGCCCTCGCGTACGAGGAGCTGGATGCCAACATAGGTACCGGGACGGCGCACTCCGCGGTGCCTGGCCGGATCTCGTACTTCCTCGGCTGGCGCGGACCGAGCATGGCCGTGGACACCGCCTGCTCCGCCTCCCTGGTGACCCTGCACCTGGCCGCCGAGGGCCTGCGCCGCGGCGAGTGCGACATCGCGCTGGCCGGCGGGGTGAACGTGATCCACCACCCGCGCAACCACATCGTCTTCTCGCAGGCGAACATGCTCTCCGTCGACGGCGAGTGCAAGACCTTCGACTCCTCCGCCGACGGATACAGCCGCAGCGAGGGCTGCGGGATGGTGGTGCTCAAGCGGCTCACGGACGCCAAGCGCGACGGGGACCGCGTGCTGGCGCTGGTACGTGGTTCGGCAGTGCGCCAGGACGGCGAGAGCGGCGGCCTGACCGTGCCCAACGGCTCCGCCCAGGCCATGGTCATCCGCGCCGCGCTCGACAACGCGGTGCTGGACCCCGCGGACATCCAGTACGTCGAGGCGCACGGCACCGGCACCTCGCTGGGTGACCCCATCGAGGTCGGAGCCATCCAGTCCGTCTTCGCCGAGTCGCACTCGAAGGCGGCGCCGATCGTCGTCGGCTCGCTGAAGACCAACGTCGGCCACATGGAGGCTGCGGCCGGTATCGGCGGTGTGATCAAGGCGGTGCTGCAGCTGCACAGCGGGCAGATCTACCCGCACCTGAACATGGCGACCCCCTCGGAGCACATCCCGTGGGACGACTACTGCGTCGAGGTGCCGGTCGGCGGACGGCCCTGGAAGGCGGACACCCGCCGCGCCATCGTCAACTCCTTCGGCTTCGCGGGCACCATCGCCTGCGCCGTACTGGAACAGGCCCCCGCATTCGCCCCCACCGAACCGTCGGTGACCGACGGGGGGCACATCTTCACCCTCTCGGCGAAGAACGACAAGGCCCTGGCACTCCAGAGGGAGCGCCACCGTGCGCACCTCGCCGAGCACCCGGACCTGAGCCTGGCCGACGTCTGCTACACCAGCAACGTCGCCCGGGCCCACTTCGGCAGCAGGCTGGTGGGCGTGGTACGCGACACCGAAGAACTGTCGGCGCTGCTCGATCGCACCCCCATCGCCCGCCCCGACCTGAGCAGGACCGCCTTCCTCTTCACCGGCCAGGGCTCTCAGTACGCGGGCATGGGCAGGCCGCTCTACGACGCCTACCCGGTGTTCCGGGAGCACCTGGACGCCTGCGACCGGCTCTTCGAAGCGCGGATCGGCCGGTCCGTCAAGGCACTCGTCCTCGGTGACGCCGAGGACCCGGAGGCGATCGACCAGACCTGCTTCACCCAGCCCGCGCTGTTCTCCCTGGAGTACGCCACCGCACAGTTGTGGCTGAGCTGGGGCGTCCAGCCGAGCGTTCTGATCGGCCACAGCATCGGCGAGGTGGTCGCGGCGACCGTGGCCGGACTCTTCTCGCTTCAGGACGCGGTCCGGCTGGTCGCGGCGAGGGCCCGGCTGATGCAGTCCGTCACCGCACCCGGCGCGATGGTCGCCGTGGAAGCCGCGGAGAACGAGGTCGCCCCTCTCCTCGAAGCGTACGAGGACGTCACCTTCGGCGCCTTCAACGCCCCCGGTCACTGCGTCGTCTCCGGCGGTGAGGCCTCCGTCGCGGCCATCACCGGCCGGCTCGAGGAGCGCGGTCTGCGCGCCAAGCGGCTCGCGGTCTCGCACGCCTTCCACTCGCCGCTGATGGCAGAGGTCTTCGACGCCTTCCGCGAGGAGATCCAGGACATCACCTTCCGCGAGCCCGAATTCTCCCTGATCTCCAACGTCTCCGGCCGGGTCGCCGAGGTCGCCGAGATGTCCACCCCCGAGTACTGGGTGCGGCACATCGCGGAGCCCGTCAACTTCCAGGCCGGCATGGCCGCGATCGGCGCCCGCGGCCGCCACGTCTTCATCGAGGTGGGCCCCTCGGGAACCCTGCTGGGACTGGGCAAGCGGATCCTGGACGCCAAGGAGCACGTCTGGCTCCGGAGTTCGGCGAAGGGTGACACGGACTCCTCGGTCGTCCGGGCCTCGGTGGCCGAGTGCTACGCCGCCGGCCTGCGGATCGACTGGGAGGGCTACCACCAGGGGCGCGGCGGGCGGCGGACCGTACTGCCGACGTACGCCTTCGACACCAAGCGGTACTGGCTGCCCATCACCGGCGACCGGCACTCCAAGGAGCGCGTGGTCGACGCCTCGCGGGCGCACCACTCGCTGCTCGGCGCCGAGGTGAGCACCGCCGCGCAGCTCCGGGACGGCGCGCGCGAGTTCGCCGCCGAGATCGGTCCCGACCAGCCGTCCTACCTGGTCGACCACGTCATCATGGGACAGACGGTGTTCCCCGGCGCCGGCTACGTCGAGATCCTGCTCGCCCTGCAGGACGCGGTGTACGGCGAGAGCGGCCGGATCCTGGAGGACGTGGCGATCCTGGAGCCGCTGATCCTCTCGGACGAGCAGCGCACCGAGATCCGTACGCGGCTGCGCCGGCTCCCCGGCGGCAGCGCGGAGGTCGAGATCCTCAGCCGGACACCGGGAGCCGACAACGCCATCGAGCGCTGCCACGTCACCGCCCGGATCGGCACGGAGTACACCCTGCTTCCGGAGCTGCGGGCGGTCGCTGCGGAGCTGGAGACCAAGGCGGTGGCCGAGGGCCATCCGTCGCTGCCCCGCCGCCCCGACGACCTGTACGCGGAGTTCGCCGACCTCGGGCTCGAATACGGCCCGGAGTTCCAGCGCATCGAGCACATCGCACGTCAGGGCGACAGTGTCTCCGTCGCCCGGCTGCGCGGCCGGGTGGCCCACGTGCTGGAGCACCTGCCGCCGGTCGTGCTCGACAACGTCACCCAGTCGCTGGCCGGGGTGCTGGACAACGGCAACACCTACCTCCCGGTCGGCTTCGGCCGCTTCCAGCTGCTGAAGAAGCCCAAGAGCGACGAGCTGCGCAGCTACGTGCGGCTCACCAGTGAGGAGAACGCCGACGGCGAGATGACCGCGGACATGCTCCTGACGGAGGACGGCCGGCCGGTGTTCGTCGTGCACGGCTTCCGGCTGAAGAAGGTCACCGCTGCCGCGGGCGCCCCGCGCCGGCAGCTGTTCCACGAGCCGCGCTGGCTGAAGCGCTCCCTGGTACGCCAGGGCGGCGGCGAACGCGAGCGGCGCATCCTGGTGGTCAACCAGGGCGCGGCGGACTTCGAGTCCGTACGCGAGCACCTCGACGCAGGCGGCGCCTCGCTGACGTTCGCGCCGGACGCCAAGGGGGCCGCCGGGCTGCTGGGCGAGCGGCCCACCGACGTCTGCTGGTTCTGGAAGAGCGCACCGGGCCCGGTCACGGCCGAGCGCCTGCGGGCGGAGTGCGAGGCCAACTACCGCGAGCTGCTGGACCTCCTGGCGGCGCTGGAGAAGGCGGCGTTCGGGCGCGACCAGCGGCTGTGGCTGGTCACCGAGGCGGCCCAGCGGCTGCCCGGTGACCTCCCCGGCCGGCCGGGCCGTGCCTCGGAGGTCTCGCCCGCCGCGACCCTGTGGGGCCTCGGCCTCACGCTGTGGAACGAGTACCCCACCTACCAGGCCACGCTGATCGACCTCCCCGTCGGCGGCGACACCAAGGCCCTGGCCGACGAGCTGCTGACCGCCGAGCCGGACGAGTACCAGGTCGCCTTCCGGGACGGCAACCGGCACGTGCGCCGGATCCACCGCGCCGACCCGGCCGGTACGAACGACGCCAACTTCGAGCTCGCCATCACCGAGTTCGGGGAGTTCTCCAACGTCCGGGCCGTGCCCATCGAGGACGTGGCACCCCAGGGCGACCAGATCCAGGTCCAGGTGCACGCGGCGGGCCTGAACTTCAAGGACGTCCTCAACGTGCTGGGGCTGCTCAAGGCCCACGCGGAGGACAGCGGCATCGAGTACCAGCCCCTCGACCTCGGCTTCGAGGGGGCCGGCACGGTGGTCGCGGCCGGCCCCGACGCGGAGTTCCGGCCCGGCGAGGAGGTGCTGCTCAGCCACCTCGGCTGCATGAAGCGGCGCGTCACCGTGCCGTCGGCGATGGCGGTGCGCAAGCCCGCCAACATCGGGTTCGCCGAGGCAGCCGGACTGGCCACCGCCTATGTCACCGCCCACTACGCCTTGCACGACCTGGCCGGCATCAAGCAGGGTGACAAGATCCTCATCCACGCGGCGGCCGGCGGTGTGGGTCAGGCCGCGGTGCAGCTGGCCAAGCTCGCGGGCGCCGAGATCATCGCCACCGCCAGCCCCCGCAAGCAGGAGCTGCTGCGCGCCCAGGGCATCGAGCACGTCTTCAACTCCCGCACCCTGGAGTTCGCCGACCAGGTACTGGAGGTCACCGGCGGCAAGGGCGTCGACATCGTCCTGAACAGCCTGAACAAGGACTACATCACGGCCGGCATGAAGGCGCTCGGCGAGGGTGGCCGGTTCGTGGAGCTCGGCAAGATCGGCATCTGGTCGGCCGAGCAGGCGCATACGGCGCGGCCGGACGTGAAGTACGACAACTTCGACCTCAGCGAGTTCGCGGAGGAGGAGCTGCAGAAGGTCAACAAGGGCATCCTCCAGACGGTGGCGGGGCTGCTCTGCGAGGGTGCGGTGCAGCCGCTCCCGACGACCGCCTACACCCTGGACGAGATCGAGGAGGCATTCGCGGTCCTCAGCCGCGGAGCCAACGTCGGCAAGCTGGTGATCAGCTTTGAGCAGGAGGACGGCTTCCGCGAGCGCCCGGTCACCATCACGGCCGACCGCTCGTACGTGATCACCGGCGGCATGGGCGCCCTGGGGCTGGTGATGGCGCAGAAGCTCGTCGACCTCGGTGCCCGGGACCTCGTCCTGGTCGGCCGGCGGGCCGTCCCGGAGGCGGATGCCGCAGCGATCGCCGCCGGGCTGGGCGAGGGGGTGCGGGTCAGCACGCTGCAGTGCGATGTGGCCTCGGCCGACGACGTCCAGCGGCTCGTCGACTTCGTGGCGGCCGGGCCGCACCCGCTGGGCGGCGTTCTGCACACAGCCGGTGTCCTCGCGGACATGCCGATCTCCTCCCTCTCCTGGGAAAGCATCGACAAGGTCTTCCAGCCCAAGGTGTACGGGACCTGGCATCTGCACGAGGCGCTGCGCGACCTCCCGGACGCGCCGTTCTTCGTCGGCTTCTCCTCGATCGCCTCGGTGGTCGGGTCGGCCGCGCAGGGCAACTACGCGGCGGGCAACGCGTTCATCGACGCGCTCATGCAGTGGCGCGGAGCGCAGAACCTGCCGGGCCTGAGCATCAGCTGGGGCCCCTGGGCCGAGGTGGGCATGGCCGCGGAGCTGAGCGAGCAGCTGGTCCGCAGCATCGAGTCCCAGGGCATGAGGTTTCTCAAGCCCGCCGACGGCACCCGCTCGATGTTCAAGGCGCTCGGGAAGCCCGCCGCGCACCTGATGATCGGCGAGTTCGACTGGGACCGCTTCGTCTCGGCCCGGCCGGCCGCCAACGCCTTCTACCGTGAGGTGGCCGGAGCCGGCGGCGCCGCTGTCCACACCGTCGACCTGGACGCGCTGCGCGCGCTGCCGAAGTCCGAGCGGCTCTCCTCCGTCAACGAGCTGGTCCGTGCCCGGATCGCGGGACTGCTCCACTTCGAGGGGCCCGACGACGTCGGCGTCAACGCGAAGTTCCTCGAACTGGGCCTGGACTCGCTCAGCGCGGTGGAACTGAAGAACAGCCTCGAAGCGGCCCTCCAGGTGCCGCTGTCCTCCGCGATCGTCTTCGACTACCCGTCGATCGGGGTGCTCACCGAGTACCTGGAGCAGCAGCTCGTACCGCAGGCGGCAGCCGAGGACGAGCAGTCCGCTGACGACGTGGCGGTGCTCTCCGACGCCGAGGCCGACGCCGAGCTCGCCGCGATGATGGAGCTGTGAGCCGGTGAAGGAGTACATCGAGTCGTTGCAGGGGCTTTCCAAGTCCCAGCTGGTGCTCCTGCTGGCGCGACAGCGCCGGCAGGAGACCGAGCGGATCGCCGTGGTCGGCATGGCGTGCCGGTTCCCCGGTGGCATCGACAGCCCCCAGCAGTACTGGGACGCGCTGCGCACGGGCCGCAGCGTCCTGGCCGAACGGGGCGGGATCCCCAAGGACTCCACCGGGCGTCCCCGGTGGAACGTGTCGGCGCCGGACCTGGCGCCGTTGGCCGACCTGCTCGCCCAGGGCGCCTACCTGGACGCCGTCGACCTCTTCGATGCCGAGCGCTTCGGCATCCCGGACGAGGAGGCGCGGTACATGGACCCGCAGCAGCGGCTGCTGCTGACCTGTGCCGCCGATGCGCTGGAGGACGTGGCGCCGTTCGACCGCGCAGAGGCCCGGGTGGGCGTCTTCGCCGGGGTCAGCACGGTGGAGTACAACTTCGCCGCGCTCCGCAACGGCCTGGGTGTCGAGGGCCTCTCCCCGTACATGGGCACCGGCGGAGCACTCAGTGCGACGGCCGCCCGGGTCGCCACCGGGCTCCGCCTGAACGGCCCTGTGCTGACCGTCGACACGGCGTGCTCCTCCGCCCTGACCGCGACCCACCTGGCCTCGTCGGCGCTGCGCCGCGGCGAGTGCGACGTGGCGATCGTCGGCGCCTGCCACCTGACGCTCGCGCCGTTCACGGCGGGCGTCTTCGAGCAGGCGGGGATGCTCTCGCCCACCGGACGCAGCCGCCCCTTCGACAGCGAGGCGGACGGCCACGTGCGGGGCGAGGGCTGCGGAGTGCTCGTGCTCAAGCGCGAGCGTGACGCCCGGGCCGCCGGCGACCGGCCGTACGCGCTGATCAAGGGCAGCAGCATCTACCAGCACGGCGACCGGCCGGCGATGGCGGCCGTCTCGTCCGTGGCGCAGCGCCGCGTGATGGCGCAGGCGCTGCGGGACGCCGCCGTCGATCCGCATCAGGTGCAGTACATCGAGGCCCAGGCCAACGGCTCCAAGCTGGGCGGGGTCATCGAGGCGGAGGCGATCGCGGACACGTACCGGCGTGCCACGAGCCAGGCGCCGCCGCTGTACCTGGGCTCGGCCAAGGCCAACCTCGGTTACCTGGAGACGGCCTCCGGGGCCGCCGGGCTGATCAAGACCGTGCTCGCCCTGGGGAACCGTGTCATCCCGCCACAGCCGGGGATCGACGTCCCTGACCCGGCGGTGCCGTGGGACCGTACCGGCCTTCGGCTGCCCCGCACGGCCGTGCCGTGGCCCGAGGCCGAATCCCCGATGGCGGCGGTGAGTTCGTTCGGTTTCACCGGCACCAACGCACATGTGCTGATGGAAGGGGGCGAGGACCTGGAGCCCCGGCCCGCGCCGCACAGCACGGCGGCCCAGGGACGCCGCCACTGGCCCGACGACAACATCTGGGGCTGACACGGCTGTGCCGCGAGCCTTGGCACGAGGAACCGAGGAGCAGCGATGTACTTTCCGAACCTGCGGACGCTCGACGCGAGCGTGGCGTTCCACGCCCGGCGCCGCCCGGACCACCCGGCCGTGCTGTGTGAGGGGTTGACCGTCACGTACGGCGAGTTGCACCGGCGCAGCAACCGTATGGCGCACGCGCTGCGTGCGGCCGGTGTGTCGGATCAGGCCAGGATCGGCTATCTCGGCAAGGAGTCGGAGCACTACTACGAGGTGCTCTTCGCCTGCGCCAAGACCGGAACGGTCCTGGTGCCCATCAACTGGCGGCTGACCGTCGGCGAGGTGGACCACATCCTGCGGGACTCCCGGACGGAACTCCTTTTCGTGGAGGAGGAGTTCCGCGCGCTCGCCGAAAAGGCGATCGCGGCACTGCCCCACCGGGTCCAGGTCGTCGTCGTGGACCACGGGGGCGACGCGGGCGAGGGCATCCTCGGCTGGGCCGCCGGTCACCCGGACACGGATCTGGCACGGTCCGTGCACGAGGACGACCCGGTCGCGCAGCTGTACACCAGCGGAACGACCGGTTTGCCCAAGGGAGTCGTGCTCGCCCACCGCAGCTTCTTCAAGGTCCGGGACGCGCTGGCGTCCGAGGGGCTGTCCTGGATCGACTGGCAGGAAGGCGACGTGAGCCTCATCGGCATCCCCGGCTTCCACGTCGGCGGGCTGTGGTGGGCCACCCAGGGTTTTCACGCCGGCATCACCAACGTCGCCATGCGGATGTTCATCAGCGGTGAAGCGGTACGGCAAATCCGTGAGCTGGGCGTCACCACGGCGTGCGTGGTGCCCTCGATGCTGCAGATGGTGCTCAGCGAACCGGAGGCGAGCGACGAGGACTTCGTGTCGCTGCGCAAGGTGGTCTATGGCGGTTCCCCGATCTCCGAGCGGCTCCTGGAACAGGCCGTCGAGCGGATGGGCTGCGATTTCGCTCAGATCTACGGGCTCACCGAGACGGGTAACACCGCGGTGTGCCTGCCGCCCCACGAGCACGTGGTGGGCGGGGCGCGGATGCAGGCGGCGGGCCGGCCGTACCCCGGCTTCGAGATCAAGATCGTGGACCGTGACGGCACCCGCCTCGAAGGACGTTCGGTGGGCGAGGTGTGCCTCCGCACGCCCGCGCACATGGTCGAGTACTGGGGGCTGCCCGAGGCCACCGCGAGCACCCTGGTGGATGGCTGGATCATGACGGGGGATGCCGGCTATCTCGACGAGGATGGGTATCTGTTCGTCTGTGACCGGATCAAGGACACGATCATCGTCGCGGGGGAGAACGTCTATCCGGCGGAGATCGAGAACGCGCTGACCAAGCACGAGGCGGTGCTGGAGGCCGCGGTGATAGGCGTGCCCGACGAGCGGTGGGGGGAGGCGGTCCGGGCGTTCGTGGTGTTGCGTCCGGGGACGGCCGCGACGCCGCGGGAACTGATGATGTCGCTGAAGGGAAGGATCGCGGACTTCAAGATCCCGACAGGGTACGAGTTCATCGGCACGCTTCCCAGGAACCCCAGCGGGAAGATCCTCCGCCGAGAGCTGCGCGACAGGTTCTGGCAGGGGCATCATCGTAAGGTCAACTAGGCGTGCATCGGGGGGAGTTCGTGGACCGGGGGGTTCGCGACGAACACCCGCCGGTACTGGTCCGGCCGCTCCCGCTCCCGGGGCCGGCTGCCCCCTCGACGCCGGCCGCCCGCTGGCCGCCGGCAGGAAATTCCAGGTGATTTGATGAGTTCGTCCTTCACTGCCGTGCGCAGGGTGCTGAACGCCGCCTCGTACGTCTCCCCCCGGCTCCTCGGCGGTTACGTGTGGCGGCTGTTCTGCGAGCCGGTCACGCGTGACAAGGTGCGCGGCGCCCAACAGCCGGTCCACGACCAGGCCGTGGTGGAGAAGATCACCGTGAACGGCAAGGACGTGGTGACCTACCGCTGGGGCGAGGGCGGCAACCCGGTGCTGCTCATCCACGGCTTCGGTGGCCGGGCGGCCAACTTCGCCGGGTTCGTCCACGGGCTCCAGCAGCTCGGCGTCACCGCGCTGGCATACGACGCCTTCGGCCACGGCGACTCCGGGGGCAAGGGCGTCACGATCCTGGACCACCTGGCCGTGCTGCGGCAGTTGCAGGACCGCCACGGGCCCTTCCGCGCCGTCATCGGGCACTCCTTCGGCGGCACCACGGGGTACCTCGCGCTGCGGCGCGGCATCAAGGCCGGCCGGCTGGTGTCCATCTCCTCCGTGGGCGAATTCGCCTCCCTGCCGAGCACGTTCTGCAAGCAGCTGGGCCTGCGGCCGGTGTACGCGCGGGAGCTGCGGCGCCGCACCGAGCTGCTCTTCGCGTCCGAGCCGGACCCGTGGAACGCCTTCTCGCCCGTGCACCGCCCGGAGGAGATCGAGCAGCCGGTTCTCGTGGTGCACGACCAGAACGACCGCGAAGTCGGCGTGGAGCAGGGCCGCCGCATCGCCGCCGCGTACGGCGACCGGGCCGAGTTCCTGCTGACGGAGGGGCTCGGACACCGCCGGATCCTCGGCGACACCACGGTGATCACCAAGGTGCTGGCGTTCGCCGTGGGCGACGAAGTGACACCTGACGAGTAACGCCGGACGCGTCAGCAACCAGTAATCACGACCCTAGGTGAGAGCGATGACCAGCACTGTGCCGAGCCCCCGGAGCGAACCGATCGCCGTCGTCGGCATGGCCTGCCGGCTGCCCGGGGCAGCAGGGCCGACGAGCTTCTGGGAGCTGCTCCGCGAGGGACGGGACGGCATCACCGAGGTGCCCTTCGACCGTTGGACGGCGGGCGGGCCGTCCGCGCCGCAGCCCGGCAACACCGGCCGGGGCGGATTCGCGGACGGCATAGGCGAGTTCGACGCGCACTTCTTCGGCGTCTCGCCGCGGGAGGCCGCGTCGATGGACCCGCAGCAGCGGCTGATGCTGGAGCTGAGCTGGGAGGCCGTCGAGGATGCCGGCATACCCGCGCAGGACGTCGAGGGCAGCGCCGCCGGTGTCTTCTTCGGCGCCATCGCCGGTGACTACGACGCGCTGCTGAACCAGTACGGAGCGGGCAGCATCACGCAGCACTCCTTCACCGGGCTGCAGCGCGGCATGATCGCGAACCGGGTCTCGCACCTGTTCGGGCTGGAGGGCCCCAGCCTCACCCTCGACTCCGGGCAGTCCTCCTCACTGGTCGCCGTCCACATGGCCTGCGAGAGCCTGCGCTCCGGCGAGTTGGAACTCGCGCTCGCGGGTGGGGTGCATCTCAACCTCGTCCAGGAGTCGGCGTTGCGCGCCGACCGGTTCGGGGTGCTCTCGCCCGACGGCCGGTGCTACGCGTTCGATTCCCGGGCCAATGGGTTCGTCCGCGGCGAGGGTGGCGCGGTGTTCGTCCTGAAGCCGCTGTCCCGGGCGGTCGCCGACGGCGACGACATCATCTGTCTGATCCTCGGCAGCGCGGTCAACAACGACGGCCGGGGCGAGGCCGTCGGCGTGCCCAACCCGGCGGCCCAGAGCGCGGTCATCAGGGCGGCCCAGCGCCGCGCGCGGGTCCAGCCCGGCGACATCCAGTACGTCGAACTGCACGGCACCGGCACGGCACGCGGCGACGAGCTGGAGGCGTCCGCCCTGGCCTCGGTGTTCGCCGGATCGCGGGAGCCCGGCTCCCCCCTGCTCGTGGGGTCGGCGAAGACCAACGTGGGGCACCTGGAAGGCGCCGCCGGCGCTGTCGGACTGCTGAAGGCCGCCCTGAGCATCAAGAACGGTGAGATACCCGGGAGCCTGAACTACGCGTCGCCCGGGCCCCGCCCGCTCCATGGCGAGGCGGACCTCGAGGTGCAGCGCGGCCGCGGACCCTGGCCGCGTCCCGACCAGCGGTCGCTGGCCGGCGTCAGTTCCTTCGGTATCGGCGGGACCAACTGCCACGTCGTCCTCGGCCCGGCCCCCGAGGCCGCCGGGCAGGACGCGCGGCGGACGGCGCCGGAGGCCATGGCCTGGCCGCTCAGCGCCAAGAGCCGGCCGGCGCTCGAGGCCAAGGCACGTGACCTCGCCGGGCAGCTGACCCGCTCCCCGGATCTGCGGCCCGAGGACGTGGGCCTCTCGCTGGCCACGACGCGCTCGGAGATGGACTTTCGGGCAGTGGTCGTCGCTGGCGGCCGCAGCGAGTTCGGCGCGGCGCTCGACGCGCTCGCGGCGGGTGAGGCGGGCACCACCACGGCGCGCGGCGTCGCGCGGCGCCCGGCCAAGGTCGTGTTCGTCTTCCCCGGCCAGGGCTCGCAGTGGGCCGGCATGGCCCTCGGCCTGCTGGAGAGCTCCCAGGTCTTCCGGGAGGAACTGCAGGCGTGTGGACGGGCGCTGGCCCCGTACGTCGACTGGTCCCCGGCCGACGTGCTGCGCGCCGCCCCCGGAGCGCCGGGCCTGGACGAGGTGGAGGTCGTCCAGCCCCTGCTGTTCTCGGTCATGGTCTCGCTGGCCGCCGTGTGGCGCGCGCACGGCGTCGAACCCGACGCCGTGGTGGGCCACTCCCAGGGTGAACTGGCCGCCGCCTACGTCTGCGGTTCCCTGACCCTTCAGGAAGCCGCCCGCGCCGTCGCCCTGCGCAGCCGGGCCATCGCCAGGATCGCCGGGACCGGCGGGCTGCTGTCCATCGCCCTGCCGGCCGACCGCGTCATGCCCTATCTGGAACGCTCTGCGGGCGAACTGTCCGTGGCGGTGGTCAACAGCCCCCGGTCGACAGCCGTCGGCGGATCTCCCGAAGCGCTGGCCGCGCTGGCCGCCGCCTGCGAGCGGGACGGGGTGCGCAGTCGCCTGATCCTGATCGACTACGCCTCGCACTCGCCTCAGGTGGAGGCCATCCGCGACGAGGTGCTCGACGCGCTGAAGGACGTCTCTCCCCGCCGTTCGGACATCCCGTTCTTTTCCAGCACCGACGGCGGGCCGCTGGACACGCTCGGCCTGGACGCCGGGTACTGGTTCAGGAACCTGCGCGAGGCCGTGCAGTTCGAGCGCGCGACCAGGGCGCTGCTGGACTCGGGACACAACGTCTTCATCGAGGTGAGCCCGCATCCCGTGCTGGTGGCCGGGATGCTGGACACCATCGAGGACGCGGCGCAGGCGTCCCCCGACGAGCCCGTCGAAGCCGCCGTCGTCGGCACCCTGCAGCGGGACGAGGGTGGCGTCGGGCGCTTCCTGCGGTCCGCCGCCGAGGCCTATGTGCACGGTGTCCCGGTCGACTGGGCGAAGGGGTACGCCGGGACCGGCGCCCGCCGGGTCAAGCTGCCCGGCTACCCCTTCGAGCGCCGCCGGCACTGGCTGGCAGCCCCCCGGACACCGGTCCCCGGCACATCCGCCCCCGCTGCTCTGCCCGCCGCGCCTGCCGAAGCAGTACCGGAGGAGCAGCGGGCGGCCGAGCGGCCGCAGTCGGGACCGATCGGCGAGCAGGAGGCGCTGGACCTCGTCCGTCGGCACGCCGCGCTGCTCCTCGGACACGACAGTGCCGAGGCGATCGACGGCCGGCTGGCCTTCCGCGACCTGGGATTCGACTCCGTCAGCTCCGTCCAGCTGCGCCAGCGGCTCGTCGAGGCCACCGGCCTGAAGCTGCCCGTCGGCACCGTCTACGACCATCCGACGCCGCTCGCACTGGCCCGCAGGATCCGGCATCTGCTGTCGTCGTCCGCCGGCGGTGAAGCCGCCCCGCCGGCGGACGCGGAGGACGAGGACGACCCGGTCGTCATCGTCGGCATGGCCTGCCGCTATCCCGGCGGGGTGGCCTCCCCCGAGGATCTGTGGCGTCTCGTGGCGGAGGGCGAGGACGCCGTCGGGGACTTCCCGGCCGACCGCGGCTGGGACCTGGAGGGCCTGTACCACCCCTCACCGGAGCACCGGGGAACCACGTACGCGCGCTTCGGCGGATTCCTGTACGACGCCGCCCGGTTCGACGCGGCGTTCTTCGGCGTCAGCCCGCGTGAGGCGCAGGGCATGGACCCGCAGCAGCGCATTCTGCTGGAGACCGGCTGGGAGGCGTTCGAGCGGGCCGGCATCGTCCCCGAGACGGTACGCGGCACGCGCACGGGCGTCTTCATCGGGGCGATGCCCTCCGGGTACGGACCGCCGCTCGGCGAGGCACCGCAGGACCTGGAGGGCTATCTGCTGACGGGTACGAGCCCGAGCGTGCTGTCCGGCCGGCTCTCCTACACCTTCGGGCTCAACGGGCCGGCGGTGACGGTCGACACCGCCTGCTCGTCCTCGCTGGTCGCGCTCCACCTGGCAGTTCACGCCCTGCGCCGCGGTGAGTGCTCGATGGCGCTGGCCGGCGGGGTGGCCGTGATGGCGACGCCCGGCATGTTCCTGGAGTTCAGCCGCCAGCGCGGCCTGTCGCCCGACGGCCGGTGCAAGGCGTTCTCCGCCGATGCGGACGGCACGGGATGGGGCGAGGGCGCCGGCGTCCTGCTGCTGGAACGGCTCTCCGAGGCCCGCCGCCGCGGCCACCGCGTGCTCGCCGTGGTCCGTGGTACGGCGACGAACCAGGACGGCGCGAGCAACGGACTGACGGCACCGAACGGTCCCGCGCAGGAGCGGGTCATCCTGGACGCCCTGGCCGCGGCCCGGCTCACCCCCGGCCAGGTCGACGTCGTGGAGGCGCACGGCACGGGCACGGTCCTGGGTGATCCCATCGAAGCGGGCGCGCTGTTCGCCACGTACGGGCAGGACCGCCCCGACGGCCGTCCGCTGTGGCTGGGCTCGCTGAAGTCCAACACCGGCCACTCCCAGGCCGCGGCCGGAGTGGGCGGCATCATCAAGATGGTCATGGCGATGCAGCACGGCGTCATGCCGCGCTCGTTGCACAGCGACCGCCCCTCCTCCCACGTCGACTGGTCCGCGGGGAGCGTACGGCTGCTGCAGGAGGCGATGCCCTGGGAGCGGGCCGAGGGGCCCCGCCGGGCCGGCGTGTCGTCCTTCGGTATCAGCGGCACCAATGCCCACGTGGTGATCGAGGAGGCGCCGGGTCCCGGCCCCGAGACTCGTGCCCCGGCCCCGGCCCCGGCCCCGGCCCCGGCCCCGGCCCCGGAGTCGGTGACCGGGCCGGTACCGCTGCCGCTGACGGCCAGGAGCGCGGCCGCCCTGGGCGCCCAGGCGAACGCGCTCCGCGCCCACGCGGCGGCCTCGGACGCCGGTCTGCTCGACCTCGGCCACAGCCTGGCCGCCACCCGCTCGACGTTCGAACACCGGGCCGTGGTGCTCGCATCGGACCGTACCGAGCTCTCCGGCGGCCTGGAAGCCCTGGCGAACGGTGCCCCCGCCGGGAACGTGACACAGGGAGCGGCGACGCCCGGCCGGGTCGCCTTCCTCTTCACCGGCCAGGGCAGCCAGTACCCGGGCATGGGCCGCGACCTGTACGCGGCTCACCCCGCTTTCGCCCGGGCCCTGGACGAGGTCTGCGCGCATCTGGACCCCCACCTCGGACGCCCGCTCCGCGATGTGATGTTCGCCGACGAGGCGGACGGGGAAACGGCGCTCGTGAACCGTACGGAGTGGACCCAGCCGACCCTGTTCGCCTTCGAAGTGGCCCTGTTCCGACTGCTCGAACACTGGGGCGTCACCCCGGATCATCTGCTGGGCCATTCCGTCGGCGAGATCGCGGCCGCGCATGTGGCCGGAGTCCTGTCGCTGCCGGACGCCTGCCTCCTGGTGGCGAGCCGCGCCCGGCTGATGGGCGGGCTGCCGGACGGCGGGGCGATGGTGTCGCTGGAGGCGGCCGAGCACGAAGTCACCGAATGGATCGAGACGCACGGCGCCGAGTTGGACGTCGCGGCGGTCAACGGCCCGGACGCGACGGTCGTCGCGGGGGACGCGGACTGGGCGGTACGCATCATGGCGGAGTGGCAGCGGCGCGGCCGCCGGGCCAAGCGGCTGACCGTGAGCCACGCCTTCCACTCCGCGAAGGTGGAGCCGATGCTGGGCGAGTTCGCCCGGGTCGCCGAGACCCTCGACTACCGTCCGCCGACGCTGCCCGTCGTCTCCAACCTGACCGGCCGGCCGGTCGAGGAGGCGACGCTGTGCTCCGCCGAGTACTGGGTCCGGCACGTGCGCCGGCCCGTGCGGTTCCTGGACGGCATCAGGGCGCTGGAAGCGGCGGGAGTCACCAAGTTCCTCGAAGTCGGGCCCGACGGTGTGCTGTCGTCGATGGCGAGGAGCTGCCTGACGGTGACCCCGTCGGCCGTGGTGACGGCCGCCGCCCGCCGCAACCGGCCCGCTGAGCGGACGTTCCTCACCGCGCTCGCCGCGCTGTACGTCCAGGGGGTCGAGGTCGACTGGGCGGCCGGGCTGTCCCGGGCAGGGGGGCGCACCGTCGCGTTGCCGACCTATGCCTTCGAGCGGCAGTCCTACTGGTTGACCGCACCGGCGCGCAGCGGCACCGACCTCGTCGGCGCGGGGCTCGAAGCGGCGGACCACCCGCTGCTCGGTGCGGCGGTCGAACTGCCCGCCACCGACGGCGTCGCGTACACCGCCAGGCTGTCCCTGGACAGCCACCCCTGGCTGGCCGACCACGTCGTGCTCGGCACGGTCCTGGTCCCGGGCGCGGCGTTCGTCGAGTGGGCCGTGCACGCCGCCGCGGGAACGGGCGGTGGCCGGGTCGGCGAGCTGGTGCTCGAGGCGCCCATGGCCCTGCACGAGGGGACCGCGCTCGACGTACGGGTGAGCGTCGGTGGTGCGCAGGCGGACGGCCGCCGCGAATTCACCGTGCACGCACGGCCACAGGACGCGTCCCGCGGGGAGTGGACCCGGCACGCGACCGGCCGGCTGGAATCGGCGGACGCCGGGCGCCCGGCCGCCGCCCCGGCAGCGGAGCAGAGCTGGCCGCCCGCCGGTGCCGTCGAGGTGGACCTCGACGGTGTCTACGAGCGGTTCGCCGAACGTGGGCTGCGGTACGGCAGCGAGTTCCGCGGGCTGCGGGCCCTGTGGCAGCTCGGGGACGAGCTCCTCGCCGAAGTGGAACTCCCTGGCGGCGAGGCCGAGGAGGCTCACGGTTTCCGCCTCCATCCGGTTCTCCTCGACGCGGCGCTGCACGCGGTCCTCGCGCCGGTACAGGAGCAGGACCCCGCCCTGCCCTTCGCCTGGCAGGGGATCGAGACGTACGCACCGAGCGGGCGGCGCCTGCGGGTCCGCGCGACCCCGTTGCGCCAGGGCGGCAGATCCGGCGAGCTGTCGGTCTCGCTCGCCCTCGCGGACGGCACGGGCCGCCCGGTGGCCTCGGTCGAGTCCCTGCGTCTGAAGCGAACCACGCCCGAACAGCTCGGCCGGGCGATCGGGCAGCGGCAGGGGGAGCTGTACCGGCTGGAGTGGCCGCTCGTCGCGGCCCCGGCGGTCCCGGGCGGGCCGGAGGGCCGGTGGGCGTTTCTGGGCAGCGACCACCTCGGCCTGACCGGGATGTTCAAGAGCGCCGGTGTACCGGTGGACGTCTGCCCGGACCTGCTGGCTCTCGACAGTCTGGTGGGGGCCCCGGAGCCGCCGCCCGCGGCCGTCGTCGTCACGTGCGTGGGGGAGAAGGACACCGTCGACGAGTCGGTCGCCGCGGCGAGCCGGCGGGCGCTCAGACTGGTCCAGGAGTGGCTGACCGACGAACGGCTGGCGGCGACCCGGCTGGTGCTCGTCACCGCGGGCGCGGTCGCCACCCGTGCGGACGAGGAGGTGTCCGACTCGGCGGGCGCGGCCATCTGGGGCCTGATCCGAAGTGCCCAGACGGAACACCCCGGACGATTCGTCCTGGTCGACATCGAACCGGGGGAACGCGGCGTGGACGGGCTGATCGGCGCGATCACGTCCGGCGGGCCGCAGACGGCCGTCCGCTCCGGTGCCGTCCGGGAACCCCGCCTGGCGGCGGTCCGCGGCAGGCGTCACCCGGCCGCGGTGGGCAGCGGACCGTGGACGCCGGACGGCACCGTGCTCATCACCGGCGGGACCGGCATGCTCGGCAGCCTGCTCGCCCGCCACCTGGTGCGGCGGCACGGCGTACGAAAGCTGGCGCTGCTGAGTCGCCGTGGCCCGGCGGCACCCGGTGCCAAGGTCCTGGTGGCCGAACTGACCGCACTCGGCGCCGAGGTGTCCGTCCTGGCCTGCGACGCGGCCGACCGACCGGCGCTGGCCGAGGCACTGGCGCGGCTGCGGAAGGACGCTCCGCTGAGCGCCGTCGTGCATACGGCGGGGATCCTCGACGACGGCATCGTCACGGGGCTGACACCCAAGCGGCTGCAGCGTGTCCTGAGGGCCAAGAGCACGGCAGCGCTCAATCTCCATGAACTCACCACTCAGGACACGCTGTCGGCGTTCGTCCTGTTCTCCTCGGTCATCGGCATGCTCGGTGGCGCGGGACAGGCCAACTACGCCGCGGCGAACAGCGTCCTGGACGCGCTGGCACACCAGCGCAGGGCGCTCAAGCTGCCCGCCGTCTCGCTGGCCTGGGGCCTGTGGAACCCCGACGCGGGACTCGCGGCGAGCCTGTCGGACGTCGACATCGCCCGTATGGCCCGGTCCGGTCTGGCGCCGTTGTCCGTGCAGCGCGGGATCGAGCTGTTCGACGCCGCCCTCGCCTGTGACGAGCCCGTGCTCGTGCCCGTCGCGTTCAACGCCGAGGCGCTGCGCACCCGGTCCGGCGGCCTCGCAAAGGTGCTGACCGGGCTGGCACCGGCCGGGGCGGCGCGGCCCGGGACGGCGCTGCGGGTCTCGCTCCGGGACCGGATGGTGGCGCTGCCGGAGGCGGAACGGCCGTCCGCGCTCCGCACGTTCGTCCGGGAACAGATCGCCGCGGTGATGGGGTACGCCTCGGCGGACGCCGTCGAGCCCGAGCGGGAGATCTGGGACCTCGGCCTCGATTCGCTGACCGCGCTGGAACTCACCAGCCGGCTGACCGCCGCGGCCGGCCTGCGGCTGCCGGCCACCCTCACCTTCGACCACCCCTCCGCCGCCGCGCTGTCGCAGTACCTCCTCGAGGTGCTGACCAGGGAGGCCGTACCGAAGCAGCCGTGACCCCCTCGCCCGCCGTCCTCCCACAGAAGCAGTGAGTATGAACCAGACTCAAGACGCAGACACGCCGCCCCAGGAACCCGGCGGCGGACAGATATTGCCGGCACTCGTGCTGTCCATGCTGGCCTTCAGCATGGTGCAGACCGCGGTGGTGCCGATCCTCCCCTCCCTCGCCATGGGCGTGCACGTCTCCAGCGGCACGGTCGCCTGGCTGATGACCGCCAACCTGCTCGCGGCCGCGGTGCTCACCCCGCTGCTGGGGCGCTTCGGTGACCTCTACGGCCGCAAAACGATGTTGCTGGTCTCGCTCGGCGGCCTGGCGCTGGGGTCGGTGCTCGCGGTGAGCACCGAGTCGTTCGCCTGGCTTGTGGTGGCCCGCGTCCTGCAGGGCGCGGGTGGCGGTGTCTTCCCGCTGGCCATCAGCGTGGTGCGCAACCAGCTCCCGCCGCACAGGATCCCGGGCGGCATCGGGGCTGTCAGCGCCGCGATGGGCATCGGCAGCGCCCTCGGCCTGGTGGTCACCGGTCTGCTGATGGAGCAGTGGAGCTACAAGTCCGTCTTCTGGGCCGGACTGCTCATCGGCCTCGTCGCCATCGCCTGGTCCGTGGTGGGCATCCCCAAGGACGTGGTAACCGATCACACCGTCAAGGTGGACCCGCTGGGTGCCCTCACGCTGACCGGGTGGCTCTGCGCCCTGCTGCTCGCCGTCAGCCAGGGCAACAACTGGGGTTGGGGTTCCGGCCGGATCGTCGGCCTCTTCGTCGCGGCCGTGGTGATCGCGGCCGTGTGGGCCGTCATCGAACTGAAGGTGCAGCACCCCCTGGTGAGCATCCGGATGCTCGTGAGCCCCGTCGTGGCCATCACCAACGTGGCAGGTGCGGTGGTCGGGTTCGGCATGTACGGGTGCTTCATGGTGATCAGCAACTTCGCCCAGACACCGGAGAAGATCGCGCACTACGGATTCAGCGCCGACGTCCTGCACGCCGGCGTGATGCTGCTGCCTTCCGCCATCGGCAGCATGACGGCTGCGCCGGTCGGCGCGAAGCTGATCGCCGCACGAGGCCCGCGGATCCCCCTCTCACTGGGCGGACTGCTCGCAGCGGTGGCGATGGGCTTCCTCGCCGTGGTGAACGGGCACCCGGTCGACCTCTATCTCGCCGCCGCGGTGTTCGGTTTCGGCGTCGGCCTTGCTTACACGGCCATGCCGGCCGCCATCAATTCCGCTGTCCCGATCGAGCAGAGCGGCATCGCCAATGGCATGAACGCGGTGTTCCGTACGGTAGGAGGCGCTGTAGGAACGGCTGTCCTCGGCTCCACCCTGGCCAGTGACACCATCGAGGGCTTGCCGCTGCCCACCTTGGGTGCTTATCAAGAAGCGTTCTGGATCACCTCGATCGGCTGCTTCGTCGCCGCGGTGGCCTCTCTTGCGATCCGCACCTCCGTCAGCCCGGTGAACTCAGGGAAGTCCGCTGTGCAGCAAAGCGACCCGACCGAGGAAACCGTCGCCTGACGTGTTCCGGTCCGAGCCGTCGGGCGCAGCGGATGCACCCCGGGCAGATATTCCTCTTCGAGGGTGTTCAGAGCCTGAGTTCTACCGGCCCAGCCGAGGTTTTCGACACAGCGAATTCGATGATGGATTCTCAGCCCAGGTACGCCGTACGTACGGCCACCATCGATGGCGCACCGGTGCGAACGTCCAGCGGGCTGACCGTCGTGCCGGACAGCACCGGCAAGGACGTGGCTGATATCGGCACCTTGGTCGTCCCTGGTGGTGACGCCCCTCCGTCGCTGGAGCCAAGCGGCATCACCGAGATCGCCGCGATGGCGCATCGCTCCGAGCGGGTGGCGTCAATCTGCACCGGGGCTTTTGTCCTTGCCCGGGCCGGCCTTCTCGACGGCCTTTCCGGTGTCGATCCGGCACTCGTTCTCGGTGGCCGATCAACTCTCCCTCCCACACGGCCGGCATCCGAAAACGGCTAGTGTGACGGCAAGTCAATCACCAGTGCAGCAGGAGGACTTCACCATGACCGGGTCTCGCCTCGTGGGCCTAGGCCACTACCAGCCACAGAAGGTGCTCACCAATGACGTCCTGGCGGAGATGGTCGACACCAGTGACGAGTGGATCCGCAGCCGCGTCGGCATCCGTACCAGGCATGTGGCGGAGGCAGAGGAATCGGTGGCGGACATGGCGGCGGAAGCCGCTCAGAAAGCCCTCGCCAATGCAGGCTTGACCAGTACGGAGATCGATCTCGTCATCGTCGCGACCTGCACGTCCCACGATCGTTCTCCCAATGTGGCAGCGCGTGTTGCGAGCCGGCTCGGCATCGCGGCGCCTGCGGCGCTGGACGTCAACACGGCCTGCTCCGGTTTCCCGCACGCCCTGGCCATGGCTGACCTGGCCATCAAGGGCGGCTCCGCGAAGAAGGCCCTGGTGATCGGGGTCGAGAAGCTCACGGACTTCGTGGACTGGTCCGACCGCAGTACCTGCGTGCTGGTCGGCGACGGAGCGGGTGCCGTCGTCGTCGCCGAGGCCGAGACCGCCGAGATCAGTCCCGTGGTCTGGGGATCCGTCCCCGAGATGGGCAGGGCTGTGCTCATCGAGGGCAAGTCGGGCACCTTCTCCCAGGAGGGCCAGTCCGTGTACCGCTGGGCGACGACCGCTCTGCCGGACATCGCCCGGACAGTGTGCGAGCGCGCCGGCGTCAAGCCGGCGGAACTCGGTGGTGTCATCCTGCACCAGGCCAATCTCCGGATCGTCGAGCCGGTCGCCAGGAAGATCGGCGCGGTGAACGCGGTCATCGCGCGGGACGTCGTGGACTCCGGCAACACCTCGGCCGCGAGCATCCCGCTGGCGTTCTCCAAGCTGGTGGAACGGGGAGAACTGACCCCGGGGTCACCCGTGCTGCTCTTCGGGTTCGGCGGCGGCCTGTCGTACGCCGGCCAGGTCGTCCGGTGCCCGTGACGGGTGAACCCATGACCCGGCCAGGGAGCGGGACCAGCCCGTACCCGTGGTTGCCCACCGTACGCCGGACGGGGGTGGTGCCTTTACGGACCCGGTTGGTGGTGGCACCCCACTCGGGCGCCGGGCCGAACTCGTCGCTCCCTCTTCCTCTTCTCGACGCCGTACCGGCGGAGGCCGTGGTCGTCGGGCTCTGCCTCCCCGGCCGCGAACGCGGGTTCGGCGAACCGCCCGGCTGTGGACGCGGCGATGTCCTTCGCGGTGTCCACGAGGAGCTGATGGACCGAGATCCGCTGCCGACCGCGTGCCTCGGACACCGCCTCGACGCACTGCCGGCCGCCCGGATCGCCGCGCTGCGGGGTGAGAGCCGCGTTGCAGTGATCGCGAGCGGTCGGCTGCCGGGGGCGGGAGAAACGCCCGGTGCACAGCGCGTCATCGGACACGGACACGGACCTGATCGAACTCCTGGTCAACGGCGGGGGCACGCCTGCGCATCCGCTGAACGATCCGCAGCTGCGAAGACGGCTGCTTCAGGTGCTCCGGGCCGATCTGGAGCTCGCTCGGGAAGCTGTCCGGGACTTCGAAGAAGTCCACGTGAGAGTGCCGCTCTTCGTCCTGGGCGGGGATGCGGATGATCCGGCGCCGGCGCAGAGGTTGCCGTTGCGGGCCGCCCGCACCACGGACGTCTGCGAGCTCGAGCTGCTGCCCGGAGGGCATTTCACACCCTTCATGAGCAAAACCGTGAACACGTCGGGCTCTCCTTACGCGCGCGCTGGAGAGGCATCGGACGGCGTGAGGACCCCGTGCGTCATGGTCGCGGCACACCAGCGACGGACCGCCGGCTGAACAACCGAACCTTGTCTGACAAACCTGTGCGGAAAGGAAGACAACGATGTCCACATTGACCCGCGTGGCGGATCTCCACCCCATCGACGGGGATGCCGCCGTTTGCACCGGCCCGGCGTGGCAGTGGCTCCCCGGGCTGACACGGGGGCACCGCGCCGTCCGGTGGGGCTCCGCCGTCGTCCTGACGACGTATGCCGACTGCCGGGCCGCCTTGTCGGACAAGAGATTCGGCAACGGCCTCCGGGCTGAGATCGGCGCCATGCAGGACATCGACCCGCAGTTCGTCGCGCGGCGCCGGCAGTCGCTGCTCCTCGAGGAGGGTGAGCGGCACACACGGCTGCGCCGACTGGCGATTCCCGCCCTGCGGCCCCGCAACTTCGACCGTTTCCGGCCCGCGATGATCCAGGTCGTCGACGAGTTGGTGGACCGCGTCCAGGAGCGCGGACGATGCGACGCGGTCGTCGACATCTGCAACCCGTTGCCCATTTCGGTGATTTGCTGGGTTCTGGGCATCCCGCGGGAGGAAGCGGCGTTCTTCGCCGAGGTGGCCGAGGCGTCGACCGCCGTGTTCTCCGGGGATCCGAGCACCGTACCGGCGGCCATGGCGGCCACCGAGAAGATCGACTCCTACATCGAGGACCTGATCGAGCGGCGGCGTTCGGATCCGGGCAGCGACCTGATCACGGACCTCCTCGCGGCAACCGAGTCCGAGGACAGGAACGTGTCGAACACGGACGTGATGACGGTCATCACGTCGTTGATCGTCGGCGGCACCGACACCACGCGGAACCAGCTCGCCATCGCGCTCCACTGCTTCGCCGAGCGTCCTGATGACTGGGAGCGGCTCGGCAAGGAGCCAGAGCTGGTGCCGAACGCCGTCGAGGAAGTCGTCCGCTACGCCCCGACGGCGTACACGATGAAGCGCGTCACCAACGAGGATGTGGACCTCGACGGGTTGTGGCTCCCCCGCGGCACCCCCGTCATGGTCATGTCCACCCTCGCCAACCGCGACCCCGGCGCCTTCACCGATCCCGAACGCTTCGACATCGGCCGGGAGTTCCGGCACCCTCACATGGGGTTCGGCTGGGGGCTGCGCAGCTGCGTCGGGTCGGTACTGGCGCGAGCCGAGCTCAGCGAGGCGCTGACCGTTCTCTCCCGGCGGCTGACCGGTCTGGCGCTCGACGGCGAGACCCTGTGGAGCCGACCCGACACCATTCAAGGCCCGGTGATCCTGCCCCTGCGCTTCGACGCGGCGTAGCGGCTTGCCGCGGCCGACCCGAGCATGACCCTCGTCGGCCGGACTGCTCAGGCCCTCGGGACAGGCGCTGTCGCATGGTCGTGGGCACGCTCCTGTCCCGAGAGGCCCCCGATCGCCCCGATGATCTCGTCGGCGACGAACCGGCGGACCTGCGCGGGGCGCATACCGATGTCGAGGCCGGCGCAATGCAGCGGTCTGCCGAACTCCACGGTGATGCGGTGGTGACGGGGCAGTCGCCGGCCGACCGGCTGGAGTCGGTCAGTACCGGTCAGCGCCACGGGCACCACCGGGGCTCCCGTCGTGAGGGCGAGCCACGCGACACCGGTCCGCCCGCGGTGGAGCCGGCCGTCGAGAGAGCGGGTTCCCTCGGGATGGATACCGAAGGTTCGGCCCTCGCCCAGGACGCGTTCAGCCGCCTGAAGGTGATCGACCGGACGGACGCCCTGAACCATCCGCGGACAGGGCATCCGATCGGTCCCGGTACATCTCTGACCCAAAAGCCGGCGGCCTTCTGTCAGGGCCGGTCAGGGCCCTGACAGAAGGCCGCATGCGGCATGGTCATCGCAAGGAGAATTGGGCGTCGGCGACGCCGCGGTCAGCACCGGATTCAAGCCAGGAATCGCGAGCGAGAATGGACCGCTGAATGTGCTGCAGCTGCGGTCCCGGCTCGAGGCCCAGCTCCTCGACCAGAATCCCGCGAATTCGGTCGAAGGTTCGCAGTGCGTCCGCGGTGCGGCCACTGCGGTACAGGGAGATCATGAGATAGCCGTAGGTCGCCTCCCAGGCCGGATGCGCCTCGATCAGCGAGTAGAGCTCGCAGATCAGCTCGTGATGACGGCCCAGGTCCAGTTCCAGCTGGAGCCGGCGCTCGTGGGCGTAGACACGCTTCTCGTCGAGCAGCCGGCAGACACCCGCGAAAGCGGGCATGTCACGGAAGTCCGCCAATGCCGGGCCGCGCCAGAGGTCGACGGCAGAGCTCAGCGCGGCGGACGCCGCTTCGAGCTCACCGTGGCTTTGCAGGTTGCGGGCCTCTGCGAGGTGCGCCTCGAACAGGTTGAGGTCGAGGGAGGAGTGCGGGAGCCGCAGTTCGTAGCCGGTCGACTGGGTGGTGAGGACGGAGGCGTCGAGGCCCAGTTCACGAAAGCGGCTTCGCAGGTTGCAGACATAGACGTGGAGTGCGGTGTGAGCGCTCTGCGGCGGCGTGCCCGACCAGATCGCGTTGATGAGCCGTTCCGGGGAGACTGCTGTCATATTGTTGACGCAGAGATAGGCCAGTAAAGCGCGGTTTTTCGGCGCCCAAGGCCTGACACTTTCACCGTTGGATTTTTCTATTCCGAGCGGACCCAGAATGCGAAAAAGCATACCCAAACACCCCCGTGTCTTGGACGAGGCAGGGGGAGGCCCCCGCCGCATGCGCTTCATCGTCAACGATTCTGCGGCGGCGGGCAAGCGCTTTGAGGTTCACCTGAGGTTACGGCCGGTGATGATGTGGCAGAAAGAGGGGATTAAAGCGGATTTATCCCCCCGGTGATGTTTCAATATTCAACCTGAGATGACCGTGTGGTGAGTGTATGGTAAATCTTCCGTCGTCACCTCGCTGGATGGGCGATATTCACTGGGACCTCACAAGTGACTTCCAGAAACCGTCGAGCCAGACCAGGATGTCCCGCATGACGTAGTGGTCCGCGTCCGGGCGCAGCGCCGACAGCAGAAACGAGCGCGCCCCCTCCGCCGGCGCCCCCATGACCGTGATGCGGGTCTCCACGTCGCCGTCCGTGCGCAGGGGATGGAACTGCGGGGTGAGGTCCAGACCGCCGGGCGCGAAGTCCGTGGCACCCGCGCCGTCCGCACCGTGGTTGCGCCACAGGCGTACCAGTCCACGGTCCTGAAGGTTGCGGTACAGGGGTCGTACGTCCAGGCGCGGGTCGAAGGGATGCATGCGGGCCTCGACCAGCACGTCCAGGACGCGTCGCGCACCCGTGTGCGGCCCCACCACGACCGTGCGGCCGCTCGACTCCTCGTAGCTCACCCGGGCGTCCGGGCCGGTGCCCACATCCAGCAGCCCGTGCTCGATGAGCGCGGTGATCTTCTCCATGACCTCCGGCGCGGCCCCGTTGGCCAGCCGGTTGTGCCGGCTGGTGTGCCCGCGCAGGAACGCCCGCTGGGAGGCCGCGGTCACCCCGGCGTCGTCCACCGCGTAGGAGATGACCGACCGCAGATCGCGCCACACTCCGTCGGAGGCGGCCTTGTGCGGATTGCACAGGTTGCCCTGACGGGCCCATGCCTGGTCGCGGATCATGAACTCCAGCAGCTCCGCCCGGTACTCGGCAGGGGAGCCCGCCGGGCCGACCGGGCCTACGGCCGCCCGCCAGTCGAACCGATTCCCGTCGAGTTCGGTGTCCAGGGACCACGGCGAGTCCCGGCCATCGAGGACTGCGGCCGGCGGCAGCGAACGGTCCAGGCAACGCCGGACCTCGTACTGCACCGAGGGCCCGTACACCGTCCGCACCCAGTGCAGCAGCATGTCTTTGACCGACCACACGACCGTCTTCTGGGCGTCGAACAGCGCCTGCTCGCCGCGCAGCACCGGCAGCAGGGTCCGCACGATGTCGTCCACGGCCGCGTCCAGCGCCGGCAGCAGGCAGTCCTCGCCGCCGGGCCGCGCACCGGCCAGGAAGGCGAGGTAGGACGGCATCGCGCGCTGCGTCAGCGGCAGTGCCGCACTCGGTCCGAGCAGCGTCACGTAGTGCAGGTGGGCCATCTCCGCCACCACCAGCGGCAGGACGTCCCGGTCGAAGTCGAGCTGCGGCCGGGTGCGGTCCGGCGTGGGGTACGGCTGCCCGCAGTTCGCCCGGAGCAGGTCCACTGCCTGGTTGGTCAGGAACATACCGAGGTGGTCGCCGGAGCCGTCGCCCGGCTTGTGGTTGTCGGGCCGGGCGAAGGTGAACAGCCCGGAACCGCTGAACGCGACGATCGCGGCGGGTTCGGCACCGCCGGCCCGGTACACCAGCCCGCGCCCGGGTTCCTCGTGGAAGCTCCCGCCCCGCCCCTCGGTCAGGTGCAGGATCGTGTCGATGGCGGTGAGGCCCATGCCGGCACAGCCGACCACGTCCGTCGGCCCGACCGTGTCCGGGCCGAGCAGCTCGTTCAACGGGTACGGGTGCGGCACATGCGAGGCGCCGCCGCGGGCCGCCGCCCCGGCCAGCCGGCGTCCCTGCGGGGACAGCCCCGGATCGTGGTACGAGTGCCCGGTGAGCAGCAGCACCTCGTCGGCCGGATAGCGAGTGCCGTCCGCCGTGACGAGCCGCAGTTCGGCACCGACGGGCTCGATGTCCACGATCTCCGCGTGGTGCAGGTGGAGGTCGGCACCGGGGTGCCGGCGCAGGTCGTCGGCGAACGCCCGGAACATGTCGCTCAGCGCCAGGCCGTGCACATATCGCCGGGGCCAGTCCTGCGGACACAGGTCGAAGTCCGGGTGCCCGGTCTCGGCGTAGCGGCGGCGGCACCACTCGTGCAGGGTCGGCCGCTCCTCCCGCGGCCGCAGCGGGCCGGCACCCGAAACGGTCTCGTCGGCGGCGAAACTCACCTGGCAGCCGATGCGGTTGAGGTAGCTGGTGCGGGCCTGCCCGGCACTGTGGGCCTGGCCGGCCCCGAACTCCCCGGTGCGCTCGAAGACCCGCACCTCCAGCCCGCGGCCCGAGAGCCGGCCGATCGTCGCCGACAGCCTCTCGACGACGTACGTGGCCCTGGGCCCGCCGCCGACCAGAGCGAGCCGGTACGGGCGGCCCGGCGCGGTCGGGTGAGCCGGGTTCGGCGGCTCGGAGTGTGTGGTGGTCACTCGTACCCCATTCAGCGATGTCAGGCGTGTTGTCGGCCGAGTCGGCCGGCAGCCGGATCGGCGAGCCGTTCATGGTCCGCGCCCCGCGGGACGTCCGCGAGCACAGCCAGGAAGCGGTCGATGTCGGCGGCGGTGATCCGGCCCATCGTCGACAGCCGCCAGTGGTCCGCGGCCAGCCGCTCCTGAGCCCGGTAGATGACGAACCCGGCGGCGCGCATGGCCTGGTGGAGTTCCTCGTAACCGGTCCCGGCGGGCAGGCGCAGCGCGGTCAGCCCCACCGCGCGCTGCCCGGGCGGCAGCAGCAGTTCGAGGCCGAGAGCCTCCAGGCCCGCGCGCAGCCGCTCGGCCAGCGCGGCATAGCGGGCGTGCCGGGCCTCCTGCCCTTCGGCGAGGGCCAGGTCGAGCGCCGCCTCGAAGGCGTAGCAGGCCGGAATGCCAGGGGTGAAGGCGGGCAGGCCGGACTTCTCCTGGGCCGTGTAGTGCCGGTGCAGGTCCAGGTAGTAGGTGCGGTTCGGGTGGTCGGCCAGCCGCTCGAACGCCGTTCTGGCGGCGCTGACGAAGGCCAGTCCGGGCGCGCCCTCAAGGCATTTGTTGGCCGATCCGCACAGCCAGTCGACACCGTCCCCGGCCAGCGAGATCCGTTCGGCGCCGACACTGCTGACGGCGTCCACGATCACCTCGCGGCCGAGCTCGTGGGCGATCCGGGCCACGGCGGCGACGTCGTTGAGCATGCCGGTACTGGTCTCGTGCTGCACCATGCCCACATGGGTCAGCCCGGGGTCGGCGGCCAGGGCCTGCTCGACCCGGGCCGGGTCGACAGGCGTGGCCCAGCCCAACTCCAGCCGGTGGGTGCGGATGCCGTACGCGGTGGCGATGTGCTCGAACCGTTCGCCGTAGTGGCCGTTGTCGACGACGAGCAGCCCGGCGTCCGGCGGGACGGCCGAGCCGATTGCCGCCTCCACGGCCGAGGTTCCGGACCCGGTGAGGAGCACCGAGGTGTGCGCGTCGCCGCCGCCGGCCACCAGGGTCGTCTTGTGCCGGATGCGGGCGAGCAGGTCGGCGAACTCCGGTTCCCGGTGGCACAGGTCGGGGCCGGCGAGCGCGGCGCGGACCCGCTCGTCGAGGACGACCGGTCCGGGGTTCATCAGGACCAGCTGTTCGGCGGCATCGGCCGCGAGGAAGGACAGGGGAGTGGTCACCGGGCGAGCACCTCCATGAAACGGGCCGCCGACTGCGGCGGGCGGAGCGCGGGCCGGCCCAGCGCGGGGTCCGAACCCGGTCTGATCCGGACCCGGACCAGCTGGGCGCCGCCCTCGGCCTGGGCGCTGCGCACCGTGGTGTGCAGCTGCTCCGCGTCCGACACGTCGTACGTGGCGCGGTAGCCGCTCGCGGCGGCGACGGCGCAGAAGTCCACGCCCGCCGACGCGGTCGGCTGGCCTCCGGTGGATTCGTAGGACTCGTTGTCGAGAAGGATGTGGCACAGGCCCGTACGGGTCTGGCGGCCGATCGCCGCCATGGCCTCCAGGCGCATCAGCGCGGCGCCGTCGCCGTCGAGAACCGCGACCGGCCGGCTGGGCGACGCGTGCATCGCCACGCCGAGGGCAACGCTGGAGGCGCAGCCCATGGAGCCGACGACGTACAGGTTCTCCGGCCGGTCGAAGTCGCGTTCCAGCTCGCGGGCGGTCTTGCCGGTGGTGGCGACCAGCAGGGTCGCCGGGTCCATGGCCTCGACGACCCGGCGGATCGCCTCGGACCGCAGCATGAGGTGTGCGCGCGGGTCCGGCGCGCCGGCCGCGGCTGCCGGGCGGGGGGCGATGGCTCCCTTGGGCACGATGAAGGCGAACGGCATGCCGGTGGCGGCCATGTGCGCGAGCGCGCCGTCCAGACGGTCGCCGAGCTCCGGGAGGGTCTGCGGAAGCAGTTCGTTGCGGATGCCCATCGAGCTGAGCATCCCGGGGGTGATCGCGCCCATCAGCTCGTGCTGCGGCTCGTCCGGCTGTCCGGGGCGGCCACGCCAGGTGACCAGGAGCAGGACCGGCAGCCGCAGGGTGTGGCACAGCGAGGTGAGGGGGTTGACAGCGTTGCCGAGTCCGGAGTTCTGGAGGATGACCACCGGGCTGCGGCCGGCCAGCCGGGCACCTGCCGCGATGGACACCGCCTCGCCCTCGTTGGCGCAGATGACGTAGTCCTCGGGATGTTCCGCCTCCAGGCAGCTGATGACCGGCCCCAGGAACGAGCAGGGCACACCGGTGAACGGCCCGAGGCCGCGTTCCTTGAGCAGCGCCACGACACCGTCCGCGGCGAGCTGTGCGGGGATCGTGGTGCTCAACGTCCCGCCTCCGGTGCCGCGAACAGCGCGGCGGCCCGCTCGGCGTCGTCGGCGGTGCGCAGTTCCAGCCAGCCGGAGGCGATCTCGACCGCGCGGACCCGCAGGCCGACGGCGAGCAGATCCGCGATCAGGTCGCCCAGGGAGGCCGGGGCGGCGTCGGCGCGCCGCTTCTCGGCCGCGGCGCGCAGCGCGGCGAAGCCCTGTGGGGAGAAGACGGCAGCTCCCGCGAACTCCGCGTCGGAGTCCGGATCGCCGGTGCCCACGACCTCACCGGCCCCGCCCTGTGCGACCCTGCGGCCGCCCTCTGCCACGGAGCTGAGCGCCAGCGGCAGCCCGTCGTCCCGCCGTGGTGTGGCCGACACGTCCGCCAGGACGGCGACATCGGCGTCGGCCGCCGCGAGCAGCCGCAGCGGCTCGGCCTCGACGAGCGCGTCGCCGCAGACGACCAGGGTGGGGCCGTGGTGGGCCTCGGTGAGGCCGAGCAGCGCCTCCACGACCGACGGCTCGCCTCGCGCGCCGGTGACCGTGATGTCGTCGGCGCCGGAGCGGCGCAGGGCCGTGGTGCGCTGGTCCTGCAGGGACGGGGGCGTGGTGTCGGCGGGCCCGGGGAGCACGACCGCGCGGGGACGGGTCTCGTACGAGGTGATGAACTCCGCCTCGTTCCGCTTCTGTTCGGCCATGCCCTGGAGGTCGAAGACGGTGGCCAAGGGGGCGATGCGGTCCTCGATGCCGGTGGTGCGGTCGTCCCGCAGGATCGACGCGAAGGTGTCGGTCATGGCCGTGATGCCGGCCCGCAGACCGTGGTTGGCGTAGATGACCATCTTCGCGCCGGCCGCGGCGAGTTCGGTCGCCGTGATGGTGTGGTACGTCGTCGGGACCACCACCACCGGCGTCGGCAACGTCCACTGGGCGAGGAAGTCCAGGATCGGCTCCGGCGAGGATCCCTTGGCGTGGATCAGCACGGCGTCGGCGCCCGCCCGGGCGTAGGCCTCTCCGCGGGAGAGTGCCTCGTCCATGCCCCAGCCCGCGATCAGCGCCTCGATCCGGGCGATGACCATCAGGTCGGGGGTGCGCTGCGCGGCCTTGGCCGCGGCCAGCTTGCCGCAGAACTCCCCCACGGGGGCGAGCTCCTGACGGCCCGGGATGAAGCTGTTGACCTTCGGGAACCGCTTGTCCTCGATCGAGACGGCGGCGATGCCGGCCGCCTCGTAGCGGCGGATCATGTGCATCACGTTGTGCGCGTTGCCGTACCCGGCGTCACAGTCGGCCACCACCGGTACGTCGACCGCGGCGGCCAGCGAGGAGGCCACGGCCAGTAGTTCGCTCATCGTGAGGATGTCGGTGTCCGGTACGCCCTGGGAGGCCGACACCTCCAGACCGCTCGACCAGACGCCGTCGAATCCGGCGCGTTGGGCGAGCCGTGCCCCCAGCGGATTGTGGGCGCCGGCCAGGCGCACCGCCCCGGGACGGGCGAACAGCTCGCGCAGCCGGTGCGCCCCGGAGATCCCGGACGCCCGATGGATTTCCGTAGTTGCAGCACCCATGCCGAATTCTCCTTGCGGGTAAGGGCGGCGCAGCACCATTGGGGCAGCCCTGAAATCAACGATTGACTGAGAGGATGAAAAGCGGGGGAAATTGAAGCTGGGACAGCGGCGGCCACAGCCGGGGAGTTGTTCCGGCGGTACGAGGGGAATTCCGGTCGGAATCGTGGCCGGTCAGTCCTGCCGGGCCCGTGCCACCACGACGGCCCCCAGCGCCGCCACCGCGGCCGTGGCCAGCAGCGCGTACTGCATCGCGTCGAGGAACACCGACTGGCCGACCCGCTCCAGAACACCGTGGGCGGCCGGACCGGTGAGGTCGGGCGGCAGCCCGACGGCCACGGACCGTACGGCCTGCTCGGTCCGGTCCGAGGGCAGCGTGACCCCGGCGGCCGCGAGCCGGGACGGCAACCGGTCCGCCGTGTAGGTCATGACGACGGCGCTGACGACCGCGATGCCAAGGCTGCCCCCGACCTGCATGGCCGTCTGCTGCATCCCGCCGGCCACCCCGGACAGTTCCTTCGGGGCGTTGCTGATGACGAGTTTCGTACCACCTACCATGACCGGGCTGAAGCCGAGGCCCAGCAGCAGGAAGCACAGGGTCGTGTGCAGGGTGCCGGAGTCCGCGTCGAGTCCGGCCAGGGCGCACATCGACGCGGCGATGACGGTCAGTCCGACGGCCACCGGGATCCGCGGGCCCGCCTTGCCGATCCAGATCGCCGCGGGCGGCGCACCCACGATCATCAGCAGGGTCAGGCTCAGGACCCGGACACCGGATTCGGCGGGCGAGAGACCGAGCACGTTCTGCAGGTAGAAGATCAGCACGAAGGGCGCGCCGACCATCACGCATCCCATCACGGCCATCGTGACGACACCCGAGGTGAACGGCGCCGAGCGGAACAGTCGCAGCGGCACCAGGGGGTGCGTGCTGCGCCGCTCCCACGCGACGAAGACGGCGCCGAGCACCGCACCCGCCGCGAGGTAGGGCAACGCCTCCAGTGAGGTCCGGCCGGCGTCCGCCACCACGGCCAGGCCCCACACCAGCGAACCGAGGGCACCGGCCACCAGCAGCATGCCGACGAGGTCGAGGCGACCGCCCGCGGCCTCGTCGCGCACGTCACCGAGGACGGTGACGCCCAGCACCAGGGCAATGGCACCCAGCGGAACGTTGAGGAAGAACACCCAGCCCCAGTGGGCGTGTTCGACGAGCAGACCACCGACCACCGGACCGGCGGCGGTGGAGGCGGCGATGACGGCGCTGCGCACCGCGATGGGCTGGTTGAGCCGCTCGGGCGGGAACGCGCTGCGCAGCAGCCCCAGCGTGGCGGGCTGCATCAGCGCGCCGAAGACGCCCTGCACCACGCGCATGGCGACCACCCAGCCCAGGCTGGAGGACAGGCCGATGGCCACCGACGAGGCGGTGAAACCCGAGGCGCCCACCAGGAACACCATGCGGTGTCCGAAGCGGTCGCCGAGCCGGCCCGCGGTGATCAGGAGCGCGGCCACGGCCAGCAGGTAGGCGTCGGTGACCCACTGGACGCCGGTGAGATCCGTGTGCAGGTCCGCCTGCATGGCCGGCTGGGCGACCGTGACGATCGTCGTGTCCAGCGAGACCATCATCGCGCCGACGGACAGGGTCAGGACGGTCAGCCAGGGATGGCCGCGCAGGCCGTGCCGGGCGGCCCCCGCCACGGTGGTGTGCGGTCCGCTCACGTCGCCGCTCCGGGCAGCTGCGCGGTCGCGGACCGCGGCTCGGGGCGGTCGGCGTGGCCGGTGTCGGTGTCGGTGTCGTCGGCGGGCCTCCAGCCGGGCGGGCCGAAGACGTAGCCCAGCTTGTGCCGGAACGTCCTGGCCCCGCGCACGTCCCGCACCATGTTGGCGAACTCGTGCAGCTGGATCTTCCAGATGCTGAAGCTCTCCAACTGCTTGGTCAGGCCGTACGTCGGCCGGTGCAGCTCGGGCTGGAAGGTGCCGAAGATCCGGTCCCAGATGATGAGGATGCTGCCGAAGTTCTTGTCCAGGTACTCCGGGTCGTTGCCGTGGTGGACCCGGTGGTGCGAGGGCGTCACGAAGACGTACTCGATGGGCCGCGGCAGCTTGCCGACCTTCTCGGTGTGCGCGAACAGCCCCCACAGCAGGTGCACCGAGTGCATCGTGAACACCAGGGCGGGGTGGACGCCGAGGAGCGGCAGCGGCAGCCAGATCATCTTCTCGAACCACTGCGCCCACTTGCGGCGCAGCGCGGTGGACAGGTTCAGGTACCGGCTGGAGTGGTGGACCTGGTGACCGGCCCAGATCAGCCGGATGGCATGCGCGGCCCGGTGGTACCAGTAGAGCAGGAACTCGACGCCCCAGAAGACGATGAACCAGGTCGTCCAGGCCGTCGACGACAGGTGCCACGGCGCCACGTACTCGTAGACCAGCAGGTACAGCGCCAGCGCCACGGTGCGCAGCAGGGTGGAGGAGACCAGCGCTCCGAGGCCGGTGATGATGCTCGCCCGGTGGTCCCGAAGGTCGTAGCCCTGCCGCTCGTCGGGGTCGTCACCGAACTTGATCGCCAGCAGCTCGATGACGATCAGCAGTGCCATCGCGGGCATCGCGTACACCGCGGGGTCGTGCAGCCGGTCGATCACCTTGTCGAGCATCAGGCCCCTCCTCGATTGGTACGTGCCGGGCCTGTCGCATGCGATCCGTCGGAAACCCCGGAACTGCCCGAGCGTTCACGCAGCGTAATTCGGGCTCCTTAAAACTGACTTACGAACTCCTTGCGAACATCGGGCAACGGTTATGCGTCCGGATCTTGTTGAGCAGGCCAATCAGTCGTTAAGCGAAGGTTAAGAGGAATTACTTATGCTCCAACTCCGGGCGGTCAGCGGTCGCAAACGAGAATCGCGTGGGCCATCTATGAGTTGTGAGCGGGGTAGCCATGAGCGGGATTGATGTCGTCGTCCGGAGAATGCGGGCCGCGACACACGAGCGCCCCGTGCGTGCGCTGGCCCTGCACGGACTGGCAGCCACCGGCACCACCTGGAACGCCTACGGCCAGCATGCCGCGCCCGACGTCGAGTTGTGGACCGCGGAGCTGCCCTGGGGGCAGGTCGGCGCACCGGGGTGGAGCCTGCCGGGCGGCGACCCGGCCGACTGGATCGGCGCGGCGATGGACAAGGTGCCCGGGGGCGTCGACGTCCTGATCGCCCACTCCTACTCCGCGCTCCTGGCGCTGGAACACCTGGCCGCCGCTCCCCCGCAGGCCCGCCCCGGTGCGCTCGTGGTGGTCTCGCCCTTCCACCGGCGCGACCCGGCGGACTTCCACTGGGACACCGCTCGGCACTACCTGAGCATCTTCCAGGACGTGTTCGACGAGGCGCTGTGCCTCGCCTCGACGCGCCCGCTGGACCCCGGGATGCGCCACGACATGGCCCTGCTGGTACGCGACCGGGTCGGCCCCTACGGCTGGTTCCGCTTCTACGACAGCTACCTGCGCAGCCCATTCCTCGACACCGCCGCACTCGACCTGCCGGTCCTCGCGGTGGCCGGCCGTGACGACCGGTTCGCGCCGCCCGAGGACGCCGCGGCCTTGGCCGAGACGCTGCCCCGCGGACGGCTGTGCCTGCTCGACGACTGCGGGCACTTCCCGATGGCCGAACAGCCGCGCGGGTTCGCCGACGCGGTCCACGCGTTCGTGAGCGAATCCGTCACATCCGCGGGGGTGAACTGAGGATGGCTGCCGCCACAGTCCCCGAGGTCCATGTCACCGGGCTCGGCGCGGTCAGCTGCCTCGGCACGGGGGTGGACGCGTTCTGGGCCGGGCTGACCTCGGCGGTTCCGCACCCGACCCCGGTGGCCGGGCTCACCGACCGGGTGCCCGACGTCCTCGCCTACCAGGTCCCGGACGGGCCGGAGTGGGCACCGAGCGCCGGTGAGCCGTACGGCCGGGCCACCCGGCTCGCGCTGCACGCGGCCCGGCAGGCCGTGGCCGACGCGGGGCTGAGCGAGGACGAGACCGCCGACATGGCTGTGGTGATGGGCACCGCGGCCGGTGAGAGCGGCGAGCGCGACGGCCTGTCGTCCCCGGCGGCGACGTGGGCGCCGGTGTTCCGGCTCGCCTCCGAGGTCGGCGGCGAACTCGGCGCGTTCGGCACCAACATCAACGTCAGCAACGCCTGTGCCGCCAGCGGGTACGCCCTGTCGATCGCCATGGATCTTGTGCGCCGCGGCGAGGCCGACACCGTGCTGGTCGGGGGTGCGGAGGCGCTGTCGTGGGCGCCGCTGGCCAGCTTCAGCCGGCTCGGGGCGAACGACCCCGAACTGTGCCGTCCGTTCGATACCGATCGCCGGGGCACCGTGTTCGGGGAGGGCGCGGCGATGCTCGTCGTGCAGTCCGCGCGCGCCGCGGCGGGCAGGCCGTCGTACGGCCGGCTGCGCGGCACCGGCTGGAGCTGCGACGCCCATCACCTCACCGCCCCCGACCCGGCGGGCGACCAGCCCCTGCGGGCGGCTCGCGAGGCCCTGCGGGAGGCGGCGGACGGTGCCGAGGACATCGGCTGCGTGGTGCCGCACGGCACGGGGACCGAGCAGAACGACGTACTGGAGACCCGCGTGCTGCGCGAGGTGCTCGGCGAACACCTGGAGCGAGTACCGCTGTTCAGCCTGAAGGCATTCATCGGACACACCGCGGGCGCGGCCGCCGCGTTCGCCGTCGTGGCCGCCGCACTGATGTCACGGCACGCGCTCGTCCCCGCGAACATCGCCCCACAACGGCAGGACCCCGCGTGCCCGGTGTGGCTGCCGCGGACGGGCCCCGTACGGCTGGAGCGGCCCCGGATCCTGCTCAACGCCTACGCGTTCGGCGGCAGCAACTGCTCGCTGGTGTTCGGGGGTGAGACGCGGTGACCGCCCGTGACACCGTGGCCGAGGCGACGGTCACCGGCATCGGCCTCGTCGTACCGCCCGTGCCGCTCCCGCGGGACGCAGCGTGGTTCGACCACCGCACCCGGCTGGGTCGCGGCTACCGATACCTGCCGGAGGCCTGCCACTACCTGCTGGCGGCCGCCCGGGAGGCGCTGGCCGAAGCGGAACCCGAGCAGCATGCCGAGGAGCGGCGGGGGATCGTCGTCGGCACCAACAGCGCCGTGACCGCACTGCACTCCGACATCGCGGGGGCCGTACGCGTCGGAGGTTTCGACACGCTCAGCCCCATGACCGTGCCCTTCTTCTCGGTGAACCTCGTCGCCGCCAAGCTGTCCACCGAACACGGGTTCAAGGCCTTCAACCTCACCGTGAGTTCACCCCAGGTGGCCGGTCTGGAAGCGGTGCACCTGGCCTCCCACGCGCTGTCCGCCGGGCGCGGCGACCTGGTCCTCGCGGGGGCCACCGAGGCACCCGACCCGCGGGCCGGCGACGCCGTACCCGAGTCGGGGGCCGCGCTGCTGCTCCTGCGGGCCCGGACCGCCCACGCCGCCGGACCCGTCGTACGGACCGCGCTGCGCTTTCTGCCGCCCCGGGCCGCCGCCACCCCGGCCGGGCGCGAGCGGGCCGGGCGCGCGGTACAGGCCGCGCTGGACGGGGTGTGCCCGGCGCGCCCGCTGTCCCTGCACCTGGTGACCGACCACTCGCCCACGGCGCGCACGGCCGCGGCCGCGGTGCGCGCCTGGTGCGCCGGCACCACCGCGGTGACGGACGTGGTCGGCCCGGCCCGGGCGGGCGCACTGGCCCCGCTCGAGCTGCTCGCCCGCGCCCTGCGGCCGGACCGCCCCGGCCCCGAGGCAGTGGTCGTCGCCTCCCGGGAAGGCAACCTCGCCTTCGCCGCCGTCGACGCCCGCTGAGACCCGTGGGCGGCGTTCCCACGGACCACCCTCCCCACCGACCCATCCACCGAGCAAGAGGAAAGCATGCTGTCATCCGTCAAGGGATCGTGGTGCCTGATACTCGGCGCCTCCAGCGGCATGGGCCGGGCCACCGCCCTCGCCATGGCCCGCGAGGGCGCCAACGTCTTCGGCGTCTACTTCGGCACCTCCGCCCAGCAGGAGGAGGCCGACGCGCTCGTCGAGGAACTGCACGCCCTCGGCGTCCGGACCTCGTTCCACAACCTCAACGCCGCCAAGGCGCAGACGCGTACCGAGGTCGTCGAGCGACTGGCCGAACTGACCGGCCCGGACGGAGTGCGGGTGCTGCTGCACTCGCTCGCCTTCGGCAGTCTGCTCCCGTTCATTCCGCAGGAGGGACAGCCGGACGTCATCACGCCCCGGCAGATGGACATGACGGTCGACGTCATGGGCCACAGCCTCGTCTACTGGGTGCGCGACCTGTACACCGCGGGCCTGCTGACCCGCGGTTCCAAGGTGTTCGCGCTGACCAGCCGCGGCGACGCCCGGGTCATGCCGAGCTACGGCGCGGTGTCCGCCGCGAAGTCCGCCCTCGTCTCCCACGTCCGGCAGCTGGCCGTCGAACTGGCGCCCTCGGGCATCGCCGTGAACGCCCTGCGCGCCGGACTCACCATGACCCCGGCCCTGGTCCGCATCCCCGGCAGCGACGTCCTGGCCGACCGGGCCGGCGCGGCGAACCCACACGGCCGGATCACCACGACCGAGGACGTCGCCGAAGCCGTCGTGATGCTGTCCGCCAGTGGCTCCTCCTGGATCACCGGCAACGTCATCGACGTCGACGGCGGCGAAGGACTCGTCTGACCTGCCGGCCCCGCTGTCCCCGACCCTGCCCAGCACCCACGACGGAGGAACCGCCATGCCCGAACTCACCACCCCGCTCGACCTGGAAGACCTGCGCGTCACCATCGCCGAGGTCATCGACGTCGACGTCGCCGAGGTCACCGACACCGCGGACTTCAAGGAGACACTCGACGTCGACTCCCTGCTGGCGCTGGAGATCCTGGTCACCCTGGAGCGCAAGTACGGGGTGAAGCTGGCCGAGTCGAACCTGCAGAAGGTGCGCTCGCTCCAGGAGACCTACGCGCTGCTCGCCGAGCACTTCGAGGCGTCCTCATGACAGCCGGCACCCGCACGGCCCTGGTCACCGGCGGCTCCCGCGGCATCGGCCGCGCGGTGGTCGAGCGCTTCCTGGCCGACGGATACGACGTCGGTTACTGCCACCGCACCCCGTCCGCCGGAGCCGCCGAGCTCGATGAGCTCGCCGACAAGTACGGCGTGCGGGTACACGGGGCCGTGGTGGACGTGACGGACCAGAGCGCGGTGCGCGACTGGCTGGAGGAGACCGAGGAACGTCTCGGCGCCGTCGACGCGTTGGTGACCAACGCCGGAATCATCCGGGACATGCCCCTGGCCGTGATGGACCGGGAGCACTGGGACGCCGTCGTCGACACCAATCTCACGGGGACGTTCACCGTGTGCCGGGCGGCGATCATGACCATGATGCGCCGTCGCCGGGGCGCGATCGTCAACGTGTCGTCCGTGGCCGGCCTGCGCGGCAACGCCTCGCAGACCAACTACGCGGCCTCGAAGGCCGGGATCGTCGGCTTCTCCAAGTCGCTGGCCAAGGAAGTGGCCCGGTTCGGCATCCGCGCCAACGTGGTGGCGCCGGGACTCATCGAGACGGACATGACAGCCGGCCTGGACGAGAAGGCCCACCGGAAGGTCGTCGCCGACATCCCGCTGCGGCGGACCGGCACGCCGGACGAGGTCGCCGACGCGGTCGCCTTCCTCGCCTCGGACCGTGCCGCCTACATCACCGGCCAGGTCATCCAGATCGACGGCGGAATCGGCATCTGAGGGAGCACAGGTGAACGCAGTGGTGGACCCCTCCGCCCGCGTGGTGGTGACCGGCCTCGGCGTCCTCACCCCCATCGGGGAGACGCTGGAGGACTTCTGGGACGCCGCCGTACGCGGAGTCGTCGGCACCCGCCCGCTGGACCGGCCCGACGCCGCCGACTTCGCGGGCCGGCTGGCCGGTGAGGTGCGCGGTTTCGTCGCCTCGCGCGGCGACGGCGACCGTGTCACCCGCCTGGCGGTGGCGGCCGCGTCGGCGGCGACCGCCGACGCCGGCCTCGCGCCGTGGGCGGGCGACCCGGCCCGGGCGGGGGTGTGCTTCGGCACGCTGCTGGGGAACCGGGCGGCGCTGGAACCGGCGGTGACGCGGTTCCACCGGGGCGCGGACACAGGTGCGGGCGCGGGCGGTGCGGGCGCCCCGCCCACGAGGCCACGCCCCGTCGTGGGCCTCGCCGACGCCGTCGCCCGGGAGCACGGATTCCTCGGGCCCAGCTCGGTCGTGGCGACCGCCTGCGCGTCGGGCAACAGTGCGCTCGCATACGCCGGGGAGGCGATCCGGGCCGGCCGGGCCGACGTGATGGTCGCGGGCGGGGCGGACGAGTTGTCCACCGGCATCATGATGATGTTCGCCAGCCTGCGCTCGCTCACCGACGACGCGCTGCGCCCGTTCGACCGCAACCGCTCCGGACTGGTCGTCTCCGAGGGCGCCGCCGCTCTCGTCCTGGAGTCGTACGAGCACGCCCGCCTGCGCGGAGCGCGCGTGTACGCCGAGCTCGCCGGGTGGGCGTCCGCCTGCGACGCACACCACATGACGGCACCGCATCCGCAAGGGCGCGGCGCCCGCCGCTCCCTGGAGCGGGCCCTGGCCATGTCCGGGGTGCCGCTCGACCGGGTCGGGCACATCAGCGCGCACGGCACCGGCACCCCGTCGAACGACAGCGTCGAGGCCGCGGCCGTGCGGGCCGTCTTCGGGGAGCGCGGCCCCGCCGTCTCCTCCCTGAAGGGGGCGCTCGGGCACACCCAGGGCGCGGCCAGCGCGATCGAGGCGGTGGCCTGTGTGCTCGCGCTGCGCGACGGCGTGATCCCGCCCACCGCCAACCTCGTCGACCCGGACCCCGACTGCGCGGTCGACGTCGTGTACGGCGCGGCCCGGGAGGCGCCGCTGGACGTGGTCGTCAACAACGCTTTCGGTTTCGGGGGCAACACGGCCTGCACCGTGTTCACCCGGCTGGGCCCGGGAGGGAACACAGGATGAGCACATCGGCCGCCATCACCGGCGTAGGACTGGCCACCGCGCTGGGCGCGGGACTCGACGCCACCTGGGAGGGCCTCCTGACGGGGCGTACGGCGGTCACGGACGTGGCACCGCCCGAGGGGCTGTACCCCGGTCGGGGTCCCGCGCCGGCCGCCGCGCTCTGCGACGACCTGTCCGACGTGTCCGCCTTCGGCCGGCGGCGGCTGCGCGCGCTGAGCCGCGAGTCACTGCTGGTGTCCCGAGCGGGCCTGCTGGCCTGGCAGGACGCGGGACTCGACGCGGGCGGCGCGCCCGCCCCGGAGGACCTCGGTGTCGTCCTGGGCACGTCGGGAGCGGGCCTGACGGGCTATCTGCAGGTCCTTTGCGACGGTCTCACCCTCGGGGTGGACCTGGTCAGCCCGTATGCCGGCCCCCAGGGAAGCCTGAATGCCGCCGTCTCCGACCTCGCCATCGCGGCGGATGCCGAGGGCCCTGTCGCGACGGTCACGGCCGGCCGCTGCTCCGGAGCCGAGGCCCTGACGGTGGCGGCCGATTTCGTCCGCACCGGTCAGGCCGAGGTGGTGCTGGTGGCGGCGGTGGACGTGCTGGATCCGCTCACGCTCGGTGCGGGTGCCGTGGACGGAGGTGCCGGTGGCCGTTCCGCGCGACTGCCGCGTCCCTTCGCGCCCGACCGCACCGGTCCCCTCCCCGGCGAGGCCGTGGTGGTCCTCGTTGTCGAGGACGCCCGCCGGGCCCGCGAGCGCGGTGCCCGGATCCACGCCGAGGTCGCCGCCGTGAGCACCGCCCTGGGCGTCACCGGCGACACGGACGGGGAGGCCGCGGCACGTGCCGTCGACACCGCCCTGGCGGCGGCCGGCCTCGCGCCCGGGGCCGTCGGGCTCGTCTGCTCCTCGGCCGACGGTTCCGGCCCGGTCGACCGGGCAGAGGCCCACGCCCTGTACAAGACGCTGGGCGCCGACACCCCGGTCTTCACCGCGTTCGCCGCGCTGGGCGACTGTGCCGGCACCACCACCCTGCTCCAAGTCGCCCTGACCGCAAAGGTGTTGGCGGATGGCGAGATGCCTGCGACGGCGGGGCTCGCCGACTGGGATCCCGCGCTCCCCCAGCTCGCCGTGAGCGACGCGCCCCAGCGGCTCCCCGCCGCCACCGCGGCCCTGGTCCTGACGTCGGACGACCGCCCCGGCGCGTCCGCGGTGGTCCTGCGCGTCCCGCGCTAGGCCCGACGCCCCCAGAGAACTCACGAACATCCCGGCCCGGTCACCGGCCGCCGGGCTACGGAGGTAGGAAGTGAAGCAGGACCCGGCAGAGCAGATCGCCATCGTGGGGATGGCGGGGCGTTTCCCCGAGGCCCCGGACCTCGACAGTTTCTGGCAGTTGCTGATCGAAGGCGGCGACGCGATCCGCCCCGTCCCCGCCGACCGCTGGAACGCCCAGGAGCTCCTGGACCCGGAGAAGTGGATCCAGGACCGCGGCGGATTCCTGGCGGACGCCGACCAGTTCGATGCCGCCTTCTTCGGCATCTCCCCGCGCGAGGCCAAGGTGATGGACCCCCAGCAGCGGCTGCTGCTGGAGGCCGCCTGGCAGGCGGTGGAGGACGCGGGCGTACCGGCCGCCTCGCTGCGCGGTTCCCGCATCGGCGTCTACAGCGCCGGGATCTGGCACGACTACGAGAACCTGCGCAACAACCGCGGCGTGCCGATCTCGCAGCACTCCATCGCCGGCACCTCCCTGGACATGCTCTCGGCCCGCGTCTCCTACTTCATGGGCCTGATGGGCCCCAGCCTCAACCTCGAGACCGGCTGCTCCTCCGCACTGGTCGCCCTGCACCTCGCCTGCCAGGCGATCCGCGTCGGTGAGGTGGACGGCGCCCTCGTCGGCGCGGCCAACCTCATGGTCACCCCCGAGGTGACGATCGGGCTGACCCACTTCGGCGGGCTGTCCCCGAACGCCCGCTGCGCCACCTTCGGGGCCGGCGCCGACGGGTTCGTCCGGGGCGAGGGCGCGGCCGCCGTCTACCTCAAGCGGCTCGACCGTGCCCTGCGCGACGGCGACCGGGTGCACGCCGTCATCGCGGGCACCGCCATCAACAACGACGGCGGCGGCCCCAGCCTGGTGACACCCAGCCAGGAAGGGCAGGAGGACGTGCTGCGCCAGGTCTACGAGAAGTCCGGCGTCCCGCTCGACCGGGTCGCCTACGTCGAGGCCCACGGCACCGGCACCAGGCGCGGCGACCCGACCGAGGCGGCGGCCATCGGCCGGGTGATCGGCCAGGCCCCGCAGCGGGCGGGCCGGCCCCTCCCCGTCGGGTCCGTGAAGAGCAACATCGGCCACCTGGAGGCCGCCGCCGGGTTCGCCGGCCTGTTCAAGGCCGTCCTGTCCCTGCGACACGGTGTGGTGCCGCCCAGCCTGCACTCCGCCGAGCTCAACCCGAAAATCCCCTTCGACGACCTCAACCTGCACGTCGTGCAGAAGCCGCTGCCGCTGCCCGAGGACGGCCCCGTCTATCTGGGCGTCAGCTCCTTCGGCTGGGGCGGCACCAACGCCCACGCCGTCGTCACCGGCCCACCGCCCGAGCGGCCCGCCGCCGTGGAACCGCCCGTCGACACGACGGCACCCTTCTTGATGCCGCTGAGCGGTCACACCCCGGCCGCGCTCGCCCAGCGGGCCCGAGACGTGCGCCACGCGCTCCAGCGGCCCGGCGCCGAACCCCGGAGGCTGGCCGGGGCGTTGGGTTGGCAGCGCGACCACTTTCCGTTCCGGGCCGCTGCGGTGGCCACCGACACGGGTGAACTGACCGCCCTGCTCGAGAAGTTCGCCGCGGATCCCGACAGCGAGCTGCCCGCAGTGGTGACCGGCCGGGCCCGGGAGCACGGCCGTACCGCCTTCGTGTTTCCCGGACAGGGCTGGCAGTGGGCGGCGATGGGCCGTCGTCTGTACGCCTCCGACCCGGTCTTCGCGGCCTCGGTCGACCGCTGTGCCGCCGCCCTGGCCCCGCACGTGGACTGGGACCTCACCGACATCATCGCCGGGGGCACCGGGGACACGTGGCTGGGGCGGGTCGACATCGTGCAGCCGGTGCTCTGGGCCGTCTGCGTGGGACTGGCCGAGGTCTGGCGGGCGGCGGGTGTCGAACCGGACGTCGTCGTCGGCCACAGCCAGGGCGAGATCGCCGCCGCGACCGTGGCAGGCATCCTGTCCGTGGAGGATGCCGCCCTCGTCGTGGCCCGCCGGAGCGCGGTCCTGCTGCGCACCAGCGCCGGCACCGGCCGCATGCTCGCCGTGGACCTGGACGCGGACGCGGCGCGCGCCGCGCTGGAGGGCTTCGAGGACAGCGTCGCGCTGGCCGTGCACAACGGCCCCCGCTCGTGCGTCCTGTCGGGCGAGACCGACTCGGTGCTGCTGCTGAAGGAACTCCTGGAGGCCGACGGCACGTTCTGCCGTCTGGTCGACGTCGACTACGCCTCCCACAGCCCGCTGATGCGAGGCCTGACCGACGAACTGCACGAGGTGCTGGCACCCGCCCGGCCCCGCCGGGCCGACTTGCCGCTGATGTCGACGGTGCGCACGCAACTGCTGCACGGGCCGGAGATGGACGCCGCGTACTGGGTGGAGAACCTGGGCCGCCCGGTGCTGTTCGCCGACGCCGTCCGCATCCTGATCGACCAGGGCGTCACCCACTTCGTGGAGATCAGCGCCCACCCGGTGCTGCTCCCGGCGCTGGAGCAACTGGCTGCCTCGGATCCCGAGCCGCCGGCCCTCCAAGGCACCCTGCACCGCGACCGGGGTGCCCCGGAGGACCTCGCCGAGTCGTTCGCCCAGGCGTACGTGTCGGGGCTCACCCCCTTCGGGCGGGTGCCGCTGGGCCGGGACGCGCACGTGCCGACGTACCCGTGGCAGCGGGAGCGGCACTGGGTGGACTCGGTACGCCGGCCGGCGGACCGCGCCGCCTCCTTCGCCCTCCCGCTCGCGCCGGTGCCCGCCGAGGCCGACACCTGGCACGGCACGCTCGACCTCGACACCGTGGCCCACCCCTGGCTCGACGACCACCGGGTGCACGACGCGGTCGTCGTCCCGGCCGCGGCCGCCGTCGAACTCTGCCTGGGCACAGCCTCCGCGCGCACCGGCGGCCTGCCGTCCGCGCTGCACGGCCTTGCCCTGCAGCACGACATGACGCTCGCCGACGACGCCCTGCGGCTGGGTGTCCTCTGGCGCGAGGACGCGGCCGACGGCGCCGGAGTCGAGCTGCTCTCGCTGCCGACGGGTGCCGGCGTCTGGACCCGGCACACCACGGCTCGTGTGTCGTACGGGCACGACGCCCCGACCGCCCCGGAATTCCCCGAGGCCCTGCTCCGGGCGTCGGCCACGGACCCCGACGCCTTCTACGACGCCTGCGCCGCCCGAGGCCTGCAGTACGGCCCTGCCTTTCGCAGCGTGCGCGAGCTGTACGCCACCGCCGACGAGGCGCTCGGGCTGCTCCGGCTCGACGAGCGCTGCCGGATGGGTGCCCGCCGCTTCACCCTCCACCCGGCGCTGTGGGACGGCGCGTTGCAGCTGTCGCTCCCGCTGTCGGACGAGACGGGCACGCTCGTGCCGGTCGGCGTCGACCGCATCGACCTGTTCCCCGGCCTGCCGGCGGAGGTCACCGAGCTGTGGGCGCACGCCCGCCGCCGCCCCGACGGCCGCTTCGACCTGTGGCTGTACGACACCGACCGCTGCCCCCTGGTCCGGCTGACGGGACTCGAACTGCACCCCTTGGCCCTGGAGGGCGACGTGGACCCCGCCCTGGAGCGGGTGCACCGGTTCGCCTTCCACGAGGTCGAGCCGGGCGAGGGGGCCGGCCGCGAGGCACGGTGGCTGGTCTGCGGCCCCGAGGCGTCGTCCGGCACGGTGACGGAACTCGCGGCCGCCCTGGGCGCCGAAGGGGTCGCTCTGCCGGAGGCGGACGCCGCCGACCGTGCCGCCTGGGCCGGGGTGCTGCGCCGGGCGGCGGACGTCACCGACCTTGTGTTCGCCGCCCCCGACGCCACGGCCGGGGAGGCCGCGCAGCGGGCCGGGCTGACCGTGCTGTCCGCCCTGGCGGGCGCGGCCCTCGACCGGCCGACCGCACCGCGGCTGACCGTGCTGACCACGCACGCCCAGGCGACGGCCGACGAGCGGCCCGACCCCGGCGCCGCCCTGTACTGGGGCTTCACCCGGGTCCTGCGCGGCGAGCATCCGGTTCTCGCCGCCGCCCTCGTCGACCGGGCGGCCGAGGACGGCTGGGCGTCGTACGCCGTACGCGAACTGCGCGAGGAACAGCGGGAGGACCAGGTCCTGCTGCGGGCGGGCCGACGGCTCGCGGGCCGACTGGAGCGCACCGCCGGGCCGGGCACGGACGCGTCGACGCCCGTGCCGTACACGACCGGTCAGCCGTTCCGGCTGCATCCCGGACCGCGGCCCGGCCAGTGGGAGTCGCTGCGTTTCCTGCCGCTGGTGCGCCGCGCGCCCGGCCCCGGCGAGATCGAGATCGAGGTGGATGCCACGTCCCTGAACTTCATCGACGTGATGAAGGCGATGGGCACCTACCCCGACGAGTCCGGCGGCAAGGAGTTGCTCGGCGGTGACTGCGCCGGCCGGGTCGTCGCGGTGGGCCCGGACACCACCGGGTTCCGGGTCGGTGACCGTGTGGTGGCCTGCAAGTTCGGTGCGATGGTCTCCCACCTGACGCTGAGTGCCGCGCACGCCCGCCTCGTCCCCGCCGGTATGTCCCAGGCCGAGGCCGCCACGCTGCCGCTGGTCGTCGCCACCGCCTGGTACGCGCTGCACGACCTGGCCCGGGTAGAGGAGGGCGACCGCGTCCTGATCCACTCGGCGGCCGGCGGCCTCGGTCTCGCCGCCGTCCAGGTCGCCCACCTCCTCGGCGCCGAGGTGATCGCCACGGCGGGCAGCCCCGCCAAGCGCGACCATCTTCGCGGTCTCGGCGTGCGGCACGTCTTCGACTCCCGCGACCTGGCGTGGGCCGACGCAGTGCTCGACCTCACCGGCGGCCGGGGCGTCGACGTCGTCCTCAACTCGCTGACGGGCGCGGCCCTGACCCGGGGTCTGGACGTGCTGGCCGAGGACGGCCGGTTCCTGGAGGTCGGCAAGAAGGACATCTACGGCGGCCGCCGGCTCGACCTGCACGCCTTCCGCAAGGGCATCAGCTTCGCGGCCGTCGACCTCGAAGGACTGGTGATGCGCCGTCCGGAGCGGTTCACCCGGATCCTCCACGCCGTGTGGGACGAGGTCGCCGCGGGCCGTATCCGCCCGCTGCCCGTCATCCCCCACACCTTCGACCGGGCAGCCGAGGCGCTGCGTGCCATGTCGCACGGCGACCACATCGGCAAGTTCGTCCTGCACGAGCCGCACCGGGTGCGCCGGGTGGTCGCGGACCCGTTGTCGTACGGGAGTTTCCGTCCCGACGGCAGCTATCTGATCACCGGCGGTCTGGGCGACCTCGGCCTCTCGCTCGCCGAGCACCTGGCCGAGCGCGGGGCCACGGCCCTCGTCCTGCTGGGCCGCTCGGAGCCCAGCCCGGAGGCCGCCGCCCGCGTGGAGGCGCTGCGTGCGGCCGGCGTCACGGTGAGCGTGGCGCGGGCGGACATCGCCGACGAGGCGGCGCTGGCGGCCGTCCTGCCCCGGATACGCGCCGAACTGCCGCCGCTGCGTGGCGTGTTCCACGCGGCTGGGATCCTCGACGACGGCTTGGTGCAGGGGCTGGACGCCGCACAGGTCACCCGGGTGCTGGCACCCAAGGTGGACGGCGCCCGCCATCTGGACCGGCTGACCGCCGATGACCCGCTGGACCTCTTCGTCATGTTCTCCTCGGCCGCGGGCCTGGTGGGCAACGTCGGCCAGGCGGCCTACGCGGCCGCCAACACCTATCTCGACGCCCTCGCGGTCGCCCGTCGGCACGCGGGCCGCCCGGGCCTGAGCGTCCAGTGGGGCAGCTTCGACGGCATGGGACTGGCCGCCCGCAGCGAGAACCGCGGCGCCCGTCTCGCGGACCGTGGGATGCCCCCGTTCCCGGCGGCCGACGCCTGGCGGGCGCTGGAGGAGTTCCTGCGTGACGGCGAGACGGTCGTGGGCTATCTGTCACTCGACGCGCGACGCTGGTTCGAGACCTACCCGGCGACGGCGAGCCTGCCCAGTTGGAGCGGGCTGGCGGCGGCCGGCCAGTCCACCGGCTCCGCCACGGGCGGTGCGTTCCGGCAACGGCTCGCCGCCTGCGCCCCCGAGGGCCGCCCCGACCTCGTCGAGCAGCGGGTACGGCATCTGGCGGGCCGGGTGCTGCGCATCGCCGCGGACTCCGTCGACCGCGAGACACCGCTGAAGTCCCTCGGCCTGGACTCGCTGATGAGCCTGGAACTGCGCAACCGCCTGGAGGCCGACTTCGGCCTGAAGCTGTCACCGACGCTGCTGTGGACGTACGCCAGCCTCCGGCCGCTGTCCCAGGCGCTCATGGAGCGGGTAGAGGCAGAACTCGCGGACGGGGAAAAGCGATGAGCGAGCCGACGGCATCAGGGGCGACGCCGGTCAGCCGGGCCATGCAGACCATCCGCGGGCTGCGTGCGGAACTCGCCGCGCTGCGCGGGGGACGGACCGTGGCCGTCGTCGGGGTCGGGCTGCGCGCCCCGGGCGGCGTCGCCGACATGGACGGCTACTGGCGGCTGCTGGCCGCCGGCGGCGACGCGGTCCGGCCCATCCCCGAGCATCGGCGCCAGCCCTTCGGTGACTCCTGGGACGAGGTGCCGCACCGGGGCGGGTTCCTGGACGAGGTCCTGGAGTTCGACGCCCCGTTCTTCGGCGTCGCACCACGTGAGGCCCGTGCCCTGGACCCGCAGCAGCGGCTGCTGCTCGAGGTGGCCTGGGAGGCGCTGGAGGACGCGGGCCTGGCCCGGCCCGGCGGAAACTGCGGGCTGTACGTCGGCGTCACCGGACAGGACTACCGCGAGTGGATGCCCGGCGAGTCCGACGTGTACTGGGCGACCGGCAACGGCCACTGCTTCGCGGCGGGTCGGCTCGCGCACACGCTGGGGCTCACCGGGCCGGTGGCCGCCGTCGACACCGCGTGCTCGTCGTCCCTGGTGACCGTGCACCTGGCCCGTCAGGCGCTGGCCACAGGTGAGTGCGACGTCGCGCTGGCCGGCGGGGTCAACCTGGTGCTGTCCCCGCGGGCCACCGAGTTCGCGGCCCGGACCGGGGCGCTCTCCCCGGACGGGGAGTGCCGCCCGTTCGACGCGCGCGCCAACGGGTTCACCCGTGCCGAGGGCTGCGGAGTCGTCGTACTGAAGCGGCTGGCGGACGCGGTGCGGGACGGGGACCGGGTGCACGCGGTGATCCACGGGTCGGCCGTCAACCACGACGGTGCCGCCTCGGGGTTCACCGCGCCCAGCGTGGCGGCGCAGACCGCGCTCGTCGAACGGGCGCTCGCGGACGCCGGGCTGGGCCCGGCAGACATCGGGTACGTGGAGACGCACGGCACGGGGACGGCGCTCGGCGACCCCATTGAGGTGGAGGCGCTGGCGGAGGCGCTCGGCCGACCCGGCGGCGCCCCCGTGCTGCTCGGGGCGGCCAAGGCGAACCTCGGCCACACCGAGTCGGCGGCCGGCGTCCTGGGCCTGCTCAAGGCGATGCTGAGCCTGCGGCACCGGGCCGCGCCGCCCGTGCCGCACTTCACCACCCTCAACCCGCGGATCGACCTCGAGGGCACCGGCTTCCGGGTGCCGGACCGGCTGGAGCCGTGGCCGGCCGGGGCCGGGGCGTATGCGGGCGTCAGCTCGTTCGGGATGAGCGGCACCAACGCGCACGTCATCCTGGGCGGGGCTCCGGCGTCCGTCGCTCCGCCGGCCGGCCAGGCCGTGGAGGTCACCGGATTCGAGGTGTCCGCCCGCACGCCTGCCGCGCTGCGCGTCTACGCCGGGCTGCTGGCCGCACATCTGACCACGGTCAAGGACGAGGACTACCCCGCCTTCGCCTACACCCTCACTCACGGAAGGGCGGCGCTGGCCACCCGGGTGCGGGTGGCGGCGGCCGACCGGGAGCAGGCCCGGGCCGCCTTGGAGGCGCTGGCCGAGGACCGGGAGTGCCCGGCGGCCGAGTTCCTGGACCGGGGCGCCGAGCCGTCGTTCGCCGGTCTGCCGCGCCGCGTCCTGACGCTGCCCGCGTATCCGTGGGAGCGCCGCCGGTACGCGCCGCCGGCCGCTGAACGTCCGTGAGGGCCGGCGGCGCGGTGGCTCAGGCCGCCGCGGCCCGGGAGTGGACCAGCTCGCACACCGCCGAGACCGTGCTGGTGCGCGGGATGTCCTCGAAGGGGATCTCGACGGCGAAACGCCGCTTGACCGAGGCGACGAGCTCGACGACAGCGAGGGAGTCGATGTCGAGGGCGTCCAGTGAGATGTCGTCCGAAATCGCCTCCGGTTCGGCGCCGAAATCGACGAGTTCCTGCTCTATGAAGGTGCGTACGGAATCAGGTGTGGTGGGCTCGGACACGGCGCTCCTGGTCTCTCAAATCTGGTGGGGAACGAACTGAACGGATTGAAAGGAGTTTACCCGGAAACCGCCGGGTACATCAGTGGCCGTATTTCAGAAGCGGCTTCTAAGTCTTGCTTAAGCAGGTCGCGTTACCATCGGGAAAGCCCCTCGTACGGACAGGACAGGCACATGTTTCGAATGCTGCTGAGAAGGATTCTCCTGATCCCGCTGAAGCTCATTCTCCGGCCCCGCGTGGAGGGACTTCGCAACATACCCGCGAGTGGCCCCTTCATCCTCGCGGCGAATCACCTCTCGTTCTTCGACTCCATCTTTATCGCACTCCTGACGCCGCGCCGGCTGTATTTCGTCGGAAAGCAGGGGTGGCTGGAGATGCCGGGCGTCAAGGGCCGGTTGCAGAAGCTGTTCTTCCGATCCGTCGGAATGATCTCGGTGGACAAGACGAGGGGCGCGGGAACCATGGCCGGGCTGGAGCTGTCACTGAAGTTGCTGGCGGAAGGCAACGGCGTCGGCATCCACATCGAGGGCACCCGTTCGCCGGACGGGCGCCTCTACAAGGGCACTACCGGCACCGCCTGGTTGGCCCTGCGCAGCGGGGTGCCGGTGATTCCGTGCGGCCTCACCGGTACGGAGCGGGTCCACCCCAAGGGTGCCAAGCGGCTGTACGTCGCGAGCTTCGACGCACGATTCGGTCCCGCGATGACGTTCGCGGAGCACCTCGGGCGGGAATCGGACCGCCGGGCCCGCCGCGCGGTGACGACGAGCATCACGGCCGAGATCTCGGCCCTGTCGGGCCAGGAGTACGTCGACATGTACGCGGAGACGGCGATGAGCGGCGGGTGACGGGTCGATCGGCAGGCGGCCCGGACCTCGCCACTGGCCCTGGTTGCTCACGGTGTGTGAGGAACATCTCAGGGTTGTGACCGGCGTCGGCCGGTGGCGTTCAGCGGCGTTCAGCGACGTTCGGTCGGTGGGGGTCGGTCCGGCCGGGCGAGGGTGTAGCGGGCTACACCGCGTTCGCCCGGGCCGCGACCTAGCGTTGGGTGTATGGCGAAAACAATCCCGATGGCGACAGCGATCCGGCAGGCTGGACGAGCCACGGGCCGGCTGCTCATCGCCGCGGCGATGACCTTCGGCACCTACCTGTTCGTCACCGTGCTGCTCATCGCGGCCATCGGCACGCTCGCGGTCGTCGGCGCGTGGATGCTGCCCGAGGCGGTGCTGCTGATCCGCAGGATCGCCGGGGCCAAGCGCCGCCAGGTCGCCGGCTGGACGGGCCGCGAGATCCCCGAGGCGTACGAGCCGCTCACCGGCTCGATGCGCGAGCGCCTGCGCACGGCCGTCCGTGACCCCGGCACCCTCGCCGACCTGCGGTGGATGGCCGCCCATTACGTCTACGGCTGGCTGGTGCTGCCGGCGCTGGCGCTGTGGCCGGTGGGCCTCGTCGTCGACGGGGTGTGGTGCGGGCTGCTGCGGCGGGACGCGGTCGTCCTGCCGCTGGTCGTCAGGCTCGCCGACGTCGAGGCCCGCTGGTCGGGGGCCCTGCTCAAACCGTCCCCCAAGGCGCGCCTCGCCGCCCGGGTCCGGGCGCTGACCGAGACCCGCGCCGACGCGATCGCCGCGCACGGCGCCGAACTGCGCCGCATCGAACGCGACCTGCACGACGGTGCCCAGGCCCGCCTGGTCGCCCTGTCCATGCGGATCGGGCTCGCCCAGCGGGCCTTCGACGGCGACCCGGACTCCGCGCGCAAGCTCATGTCCGACGCGCAGGACCAGGCCGAACAGGCGCTGACGGAACTGCGCCACGTCGTCCGCGGCATCCACCCGCCGATCCTCACCGACCGCGGACTTTCGGGAGCCGTACGCGCGCTGGCCGCCGGTAGCGGGCTGGATGTCACGCTGCGGGTGGAAGGGCTCGAGGACGGCGGGGGTGGGGCGGGGGGTTCGGGGAGTTCGGGGAGCTCGGCGGGGGGTTCGGGGAGCTCGCGAAGTTCGGCGGGGGGTTGGAGTGGTGGATCCGCTCGTTCTGGTGGTTCCGGCGGCGGTGGATATCGGGCGCCCGCCGCTGTGGAGGCCGCTGCTTACTTCGCGGTGGCCGAGGCGCTCACCAACGTGGCCAAGCACAGCGGTTCCTCGCGGGCGACCGTCGAGCTGGTGCGACTGCGGAACGGGCTGCGGGCAGTGGTGAAGGACGAGGGGCACGGTGGCGCGGACGGGGGTGAGGGGTCCGGCCTGCTGGGGATCCGACGGCGGGTCGCCGCGTTGGACGGCGTGGTGAGCGTGACCAGCCCTGTCGGAGGGCCGACGACGATCGCTGTGGAGCTGCCCTGCGCGTGGTGAGGGTGGGTGGGGGGCGTGGTGTCGTGTTTCACGTGAAACACCCGGGTGGGGGTGTTTCACGTGAAACGTGCCGGCCGTTAAACAGGCCGACCGTGGGACGTGCGCGGGCCGGGCCGCGTCCTGCGCGCGGCCACGGTCCAGGGGTCAGGGGTGGCGGGCTCCGGCTTTCGATCCGGTTGTTGGGGGTGGGTCGGTGAGGAGTTGTCCACAGTGGGGGAGTTGTCCACAGGGGCTGCCACCGCTGGGCCGCCGGGCTGTACGGTCGGCACGAGTTGATGTTCGGCTCGTCGAGCCGATGGACGTACGTGTGCGGGGGAGGCGGTCATGGTGACCGAGGCAGTCGGTGGTGCTGGTGCAGTCGATGGTGCCGGTGCCGGTGCCGGTGCCGGTGGCCATGTGGGCGTTGGTGGCGGCGTGGGCGTTGGTGCGGGGACGGGTGCGGTGAGCAGGCTTCCCCGGGTGCGTGGGTTCGCCGAGTGGCCCGTCGAGCGGCCGGCTGAGGGGCCGGGACCGGGGGCGGGCTCTCGTTCGCCCAAGGAAGAGGGCAGGGCACTGCGCGGCCGGGTGCCGCGGTCGGCGCACACCGCACTCGAACTGGACGCCTCCCGCCCGGACGCGGTGACGGCGGTCGAGGAGTCCAACCAGGGCCGCATCCCGGAGCTGACGCCGATAAGGGTCGGCCGGATGGCGGCGACGCCGTTCGCGTTCCTGCGCGGCTCGGCGGGGCTCATGGCGTACGACCTGGCCCGCACCCCCATGACCGGGATCCGGGCGCAGATCTGTGGCGACGCCCACGCCGCCAACTTCGGCCTCTACGGCGACGCGCGGGGCGGGCTGGTCATCGACCTGAACGACTTCGACGAGACGGTCGACGGCCCCTGGGAGTGGGACCTCAAGCGCCTCGCCGCCTCCCTGGTGCTCGCGGGACGGGAGGCCGGCGCGGACGAGGACACCTGCCGCAGCGCGGCGCACGGCGCGGCCGGCTCCTACCGTCGCACCATGCGGCTCCTGGCCAAGCTTCCGGTGCTGGACGCGTGGAACGCCATCGCCGACGAGGAACTGGTCTCCCACACCGACGCCCACGACCTGCTGGGCACCCTGGAACGGGTCTCGGAGAAGGCGCGGGCCAACACCAGCGGGCGGTTCGCGGCGAAGTCGACCGAGCCGACGGAGAACGGCGGCCGCCGCTTCGTCGACGCGGCACCGGTGCTGCGCCGCGTCCTGGACGCGGAGGCCGCTGCGGTGGCCGCGTCCCTGGAGCAGTATCTGACCACCCTGTCCGAGGACCGCCATCCCCTCCTGGCCCGCCACGCGGTCCACGACGTCGCCTTCCGCATCGTCGGCACGGGCAGCGTGGGCACGAGGTCGTACGTGGTGCTGTTGCTGGACCACCGGGGCGAACCGTTGATCCTCCAGGTGAAGGAGGCCCGTGCGTCGGCCCTGGTCCCGCACCTGCAGACGGCCGGCTTCGAGGCGCCGGAGGTGGACCACGAGGGCCGCCGGGTGGTGATCGGCCAGAAACGCATGCAGGTCGTCAGCGACATACTGCTGGGCTGGACGACGGTTGACGGACGCCCCTTCCAGGTGCGGCAGTTCCGCAACCGCAAGGGCAGCGTCGACCCGTCCGCGCTCGCCGCCGACCAGGTCGACGACTACGGCCGTATGACCGGTGCCCTTCTGGCCCGCGCCCACTCCCACAGCGCCGACCCGCGCCTGATCGCCGGCTACTGCGGCAAGAACGAGGAACTCGACGAGGCGATCGCGACGTTCGCCGTCACCTACGCCGACCGCACCGAGGCCGACCACACGGACCTGGTGGCGGCAGTACGGGCGGGGCGGATCGCGGCGGAGGCGGGGGTGTGAGGTGCATCGCGTGAGGAGGGTTCAGTGAAGTACGTCGATCTCGACGGGCGGGTCGGGGACGTCACCGGGGTCATAGACCCCAGGCCCTACCTGGAGCGGCTCCCCGCGCTGGCGGAGCGGCTGCCACCGGGAGCCCGCGCGTTCGCCACCGATCCGGACCACTACGCCTTCTCGGGCAAGCGGTGCGTGAAGGACCTCAAACCCGGCGTGGCTCGCCGGACCGGGGACGACGACATCGAGATCCACTTCGGCCACAACTGCTGGAAGCACGACGAGGACCTGGTCGTCCGCTACACAGGTGTCTCCCGCTTCCAGGCCGACGTCCTCGACGTCTGCGCCCTCCACGACCTCGGCGACGTGATCCTCGACGAGATACTTCCGCATCCCGAGGGCTGCACCCACGAGCTCGCCTGCCGCCCAGGCACGCTGGTGGTGGTCTGCCGCGATCTGGAGGCGGAGTGGGTGGCAGTGGATTGTCCGGAGGGGCGGGAGCGGGGAGAGGGGCGGGAGCGGGGGTAGGAGAGGGGAGGGAGGGGGGTAGGGGAGGGAGGGGGAGGGGGGAAGGCCCCCCCGAGAAGGCCCCCGGTGGGTGGATGGCAGCGTTGATTCGGGTGGCGTTGGCCTAGGCTGGTCGGGTGACGACCCCCGAAGCTGAACAGCCCCGGCCGGAGGCACGGCTGGAGCAGGCCGTGCGGGCCGCCGAGCAGGCGTTGATCGAGTTCGAGATCGCGGTGGAGACCTTCCGCGTCGAGGTCGAGAACTTCTCGCGGCTCCACCACCAGAAACTCGGTCCGATGTACGCCCGGCTCGACGAGCTGGACGCGCAGATCGCCGAGGCCAGGGCCGCCCGCACCGGTGACCCCGACGACCTGCGCAAGGCCGCCGAGGCACGGGCCAGGGTGCTGCCGATGCCCGGGGTCGAGGAGCTGTTCCACGGCTGGATGGACGGCGACGGGCTGTTCCCGGAGGCTGCTGCGATGCTCACGGAGCAGTCGGTACGGCCCCCGGAGCGGGTCCGGCCCAGCGAGGAGGCTCGCAAGCTGTACCGCGAGCTGGCCCGCAAGGCCCACCCCGACCTGGCGCAGGAGGACGCCGAGCGGGCGCGGCGCGAGGAGTTCATCACCCGGGTGAACGGGGCCTACGCCCATGGCGACGAGGCACTCCTGCGTGAGCTGGCCGAGGAGTGGGCGGCCGGTCCGGCGCCCGCGGAGCGCAGTCCTAGCCCCAGCGAGGAGCTCTACGCCCGCCTCGAGTGGCTTGCCCAGCGCAAGGAGATGCTCACGCTGGTGGCCCGGGAACTGGAGGACAGCGCGATCGGCTCGATGCTCCGGATGGCGCCGGAAGACCCTGATCGCCTCCTGGACGAGATCGCCGACAAGCTCCTCGCCGATGTCACCGCACGCGAGGCGGAGCTGGCCGAGCTGGTGGGTTAGAGGGGCAGTCGTGGCGCTTGTCCGGTCGGGTAGCGTCGGGGCATGAGTTTCGGAGCTGGTGTGCCCACGGTCGAGGTCGGAGACCTCAAGGACGGCGACTTCCTGCTGGACGTCCGCGAGGACGACGAGTGGCAGGCGGGCCACGCCGAAGGGGCATTGCACATCCCCATCAGTGAGTTCGTCGCCCGCTACGGCGAGCTGACCGAGGCGGCTCCGCAGGACGGGCGGGTCCATGTGATCTGCCGCTCCGGCGGTCGTTCGGCCCAGGTCACGATGTACCTCGTCCAGCAGGGCCTGGACGCTGTGAACGTCGACGGTGGCATGCAGATCTGGGCCGCCGTGGGCCGTCCGGTCGTCACGGACGAGGGCCGGCCGGGCTTCGTCCTGTAGGCGGCAGCGGGCGAGTCCCTGCGGGACGCGCAGGCCGGTGAGTCCTTGCATGGGCGCGTAGGCCGGTGAGTCCTTGCATGGGCGCGTAGGCCGGTGAGTCCTTGCGTGGGAGCGCAGGCCGGCGAGTTCCTGCGTGGGCGCGCAGGTCAGCCGAGGGTGTGGGCGGCCAGTAGGTCGCCGAGGGCCTCCTCGTGTGCCGCGGCCGGGCCGAGCGACAGTTCCAGGTGCTTGGCCCAGGCGTGGTACCGGTGCAGCGGGTAGTCGACGTCGGCGCCGAAGCCTCCGTGCAGATGCTGCGCGGTCTGCACGATCCGCCGTACGCCTTCCGAGGCCCAGATCTTGGCCACGGCGACGTCACCGGAGGCCGGCAGTGCGCCAGGTGCCCCGGAGGCGATCCGCCAGGCGGCCTGCCACAGCGTGACCTCCATCGCGCGTAGGTCGATGTAGCGGTCGGCGGCCTGCACGGCGACGGCCTGGAAGCTGGCGATCGGGTGCCCGAACTGCTCCCGCTTGCCGGCGTAGTCGCTGGTCATCCCCAGTACGCGCTCGCCCAGACCGAGCGCCAGCGCGCAGGTCCCGGTGGCCAGCAGGGCGCGCAGCCACTCCCAGGCGCCGTCGGCGGTGATGACGTCCCGGGCGGCGATCCGTGCCGAGTCGAGGCGCAGTTCGCCGAGCCGTTCGCCGGTGGTGGAGATCTGTTCGGCGAGCACGACTCCTTCGTGTCCGCGGGGGACGATGGCGAGGACGCTCCGGTCGTCCCCGGTACGCGCCGGTACGACGACGAAGTCGGCGTCGTACGCCCATGAGACCGCCGTCTGCACCCCGTCCAGCACCCACTCTCCGCCGCCCGGGCCTGTTGCACCGCTCATGCCGGGAGCGCCGTCCGCGCCGTCCGCGCCGTGTGTGCCGTGTGTGCCGTCCTGCCTTGCGGTGACGGCCAGTTCGGCCGGGTCGTGGCCGGTGCGGCCGTTGGTGGCGACGGTCAGAACGACTTCGCCCCGTCCGGCCCGGGCGAGGAGGGACGACCTCAACTCCTGGCCGCCGTAGGCCTGTACGGCGGCCAGGGCCGCGCTGTTCTCCAGCAGTGGTACCCGCGCCAGCACCTTCGCCGACTCACGCAGCACGAGACAGAGCGCGACCGCGTCGAGGCCGGCCCCGCCGGACCCCTCGTCGAGCAGCAGGCTCAGCAGGTCCGCCGCGGCGAGCCTGGACCACAGTGCGCGGTCGAAGTCGTCGGCCACGGCGCCCCTGGTGAGCGCGGGGCTCGGCACGCTGTCGGGGGCGACCCCGGCGAACACTCCCCGCGCCGCCTCGGCCGCGGCCTGCTGCTCCTCGGTGAAGGTGAAGTCCACGGCCTGTCCTCCCGACGGGTCAGCTGATCTGACGGAGCGTCAAGATAGAACAGGTTCTAGAAGAAGGGAACGGCCGGTCGCCCACTCACTGCGCACTTCTCATCTTCACTGTGCCCTCACCGGTCGAAGTCCACCTCCACCGCCTCCGTCAGCGGATGCGACTGGCACGCCAGCACGTACCCGGAGTCCGTCTCCTCCGGCTCCAGAGCGAAGTTGCGGTCCATGCGCACCTCGCCGGAGACCAGGAAGGCCCGGCACGTTCCGCACACCCCGCCCTTGCAGGCGTAGGGCGCGTCGGGCCGGTTGCGCAGCACCGTCTCCAGGACCGACTCCCCGTCCCGCACGGGCCAGCTTCCGCCGCGGCCGTCGAGCCGGGCTGTCACGGTGCTGTGGGCGGGGGCGGCCGCGCGTGCCGGTGGTGCCGTGACGTCCACGTGGAAGATCTCCTCGTGGATCCGGGACCGCGCGACCCCGATCTCCCGCAGCGCCTGCTCCGCGCCCTGCACGAGCCCGAACGGCCCGCACAGGAACCACCCGGCGACGTGCTTCACCGGCAGCAGTGACGGCAGCAGCCCGGTGAGCCGCTCCCGGTCCAGCCGCCCGGAGGGAAGCCCGGCCTGCTGTTCCTCCCGGGAGAGCACCGTGACCAGGTGCAGCCGCTCGGGGAAGCGGTCCTTGAGGTCGGCGACCTCCTCCAGGAACATCGTGGAGGCAGCCGTCCGGTCGCTGCGTATGAGGCAGAAGCGGGCCGCGGGCTCGCGGGCCAGCAGCGTCGCGGCGATCGACAGCACCGGGGTGATGCCGCTGCCGCCGACGATCGCCGCGTACAGGCCGGGCGCGGGGTCGAGGGTGAACCGGCCCGCCGGAGTCATCACCTCCAGCTCGTCGCCGACGTTGATCTCCTTCAGCGCGTACGTCGAGAAGGCCCCGCCCTCGACCAGCCGGACGCCCACCCGCAGCGTGCGGGGTCCCTCGCCGTCCGGGGCGGGTGCGGGCGAGCAGATCGAGTACGTCCGACGGATCTCGGCCCCGTCGGTCACGCGGCGCAGGGCGAGGTGCTGTCCGGGGGCGTGTCGGTACTCCTCTCTCAGCTCGTCGGGGACCGTGAGGGTGAGGGCGACGGAGTCGTCCGTGAGGCGGTCCACCGCGGCCACCTGGAGCGGGTGGAAGCGGGCCATCACAACTCCTTGAAGTGGTCGAAGGGTTCACGGCAGGAGAGGCAGCGCCGCAGTGCCTTGCAGGCGGTGGAGGAGAAGCGGCTGAGCAGCTCGGTGTCGGCGGATCCGCAGTGCGGACAGCGGACCGGCTCGTCCGGCTCGTCAGGACCTTCGAGCAGGTTGTGCGGTTCGCTGCGGACGGTGTGTGTGGGGCCCAGCGTCAAGGGCACCGGGCCCGGCGCGGACCGGGTGGCGCGCGGCGGCGCGATGCCGAACTCCCTCAGTTTGCGGCGCCCTTCGGCGGAGATGTCATCGGTCGACCAGGCGGGCGTGAGCACGGTGCGTACGGTGACTTCCCGTACCCCGTGCTCGTGCAGTGCCTGTTCGATGTCCGCGGACATCGCCTCCACGGCCGGGCAGCCGGTGTAGGTGGGGGTCAGCTCGACCTCGACGGCGTCGGTGTCGCGGATGTGCACCGCGCGCAGCACGCCGAGTTCCTGAAGGGTGAGCACGGGCAGTTCGGGGTCGGGCACCGCGCCGGCGACCGCGAGGAGTTCCGCCTCCAGCGGGGTGAGCGTCACCATGACGCCCCCGGGTGGCTGCGGTGCAGGTGCTGCATCTCGGCGAGCATCCGGCCGAAGGGTTCGGTGTGCAGGCCCTCGCGGCCCGCGCCGGCGCTCCAGGCTCCGGTGCGCGATCCCTCGGGCACCGCGAGGCCGGCCCGGCCCAGCACGTTCTTCACCGACTCCAGCCAGACCGAGTCCAGGTCCGCCCCGTCGAGGTCGAGGCCGTCCACCGGGCGGAACATCTCTCCGGTGAACCGCCACAGTGCGGTGCAGGCGCGCTGCATCCGCTCGTGGCTGACGTCGGTGCCGTCACCGAGCCGCAGTGTCCACTGCTCGGCGTGGTCGCGGTGGTAGGCGACCTCCTTGACGGCCTTCGCCGCGAGCCCCGCGAACGGGCCCTGGCCGGCTGCCAGCCGTGCGTACAGCAGGTGCTGGTAGGTGGAGAAGTACAGCTGGCGGGCGATGGTGTGGGCGAAGTCGCCGTTGGGTTGTTCTACCAACTGGATGTTGCGGAAGGCGCGTTCCTCGCGCAGGTACGCCAGTTCGTCCTCGTCGCCGGCCATCGACAGCAGGATCCGGGCCTGGCCCAGCAGGTCGAGCGCGATGTTGGCGAGGGCGACCTCCTCCTCCAGTACGGGCGCGTGACCCATCCACTCCCCCAGGCGGTGGGAGAGCACCAGGGCGTCGTCGCCGAGGGCGAGAGCGGCGGTGTTGGTGTGCGTGGTCGTGGTCACAGGTGCTTCACCCCCTCCGGGATCTCGTAGAACGTCGGGTGCCGGTACGGCTTGTCGGCGGCCGGTTCGAAGAACGGGTCCTTCTCGTCGGGCGAGGAAGCCGTGACCGACGAGGACGGCACGACCCAGATCGAGACGCCCTCGCCGCGCCGGGTGTACAGGTCGCGGGCATTGCGCAGGGCGAACTCGGCGTCCGGCGCGTGCAGGCTGCCGGCGTGGGTGTGGGAGAGGCCGCGCCGGGAGCGCACGAAGACCTCCCACAGGGGCCAGTCGGTGTTCGTCATGCCTGCTCCACTTCCGTCTTCGTCCCGTTGCTGCGCCTGGCCGCGTGGGCCGCGGCCGCCTCTCGTACCCACGCGCCCTCGTCGTGTGCGCGCCTGCGTTGCGTTATCCGCTGCTCGTTGCAGGGGCCGTTGCCCTTGAGGACCTCCTTGAACTCGGTCCAGTCGATGGCGCCGAAGTCGTAGTGCCCCTGCTCCTCGTTCCACTTCAGGTCCGGGTCGGGGAGCGTGAGGCCGAGGGACTCCGCCTGGGGGACGCAGATGTCGACGAAGCGCCGACGCAGTTCGTCGTTCGAGTGGCGCTTGATCTTCCAGGCCATCGACTGGGCGGAGTGCGCGGACTCGTCGTCGGGCGGGCCGAACATCATCAGCGAGGGCCACCACCAGCGGTCCACCGCGTCCTGCGCCATGGCGTGCTGCTCCGGGGTGCCGCGGCTGAGGGCGAGCAGCAGCTCGTACCCCTGGCGCTGGTGGAAGGACTCCTCCTTGCAGATGCGGACCATCGCGCGTGCGTACGGGCCGTAGGAGCAGCGGCACAGGGGGACCTGGTTGGTGATCGCGGCGCCGTCCACCAGCCAGCCGATCGCGCCGACGTCCGCCCAGGTCAGCGTGGGGTAGTTGAAGATCGAGGAGTACTTCTGGCGGCCGGTGTGGAGCTTGTCGAGCAGTTCCTCGCGCCCGGTGCCGAGAGTTTCGGCCGCGCTGTACAGGTAGAGCCCGTGGCCCGCCTCGTCCTGGACTTTCGCCATCAGGATGGCCTTGCGGCGCAAGGAGGGCGCGCGGGTGATCCAGTTGGCCTCCGGCTGCATGCCGATGATCTCGGAGTGGGCGTGCTGGGCGATCTGGCGCACCAGCGTCGCGCGGTAGGCGTCGGGCATCCAGTCGCGTGGCTCGATGCGCTCGTCGGCGGCGACGGTGGCGTCGAAGGCGCGTTCGTACGCCTCGTCGGCGCCGGTCCCGCTGTTCTGCGCGGTGCGCGGCTGTGTGCGGGCCGTCTGGTGCGCGGCTGCTGTCGCCATGCGGTCCCCCTTGACCTTGGGCCTGGGGCGGTGCCCCGGCGTCGGCTCTGCCCGAGCCTTCTCCCGACCGATCGTTCGGTCCGTGCGATTCCATGGTGGGACGGCCGTCGTAAGGTGTCAACCGCTGTGGATAACCTGCGGGCGTCCCCTGTGGACAACCCGCCCCGCCCCGGCCCGGCCCGGGTGCCGCGGGGGGAGGGCTGCGCCGAACGGGTGAGGCTGAGTACCGTTCGCGATTGCGCGACGCAGCGCGAAGACGACCGGGATCGGGGAACGGGGCGGAATGGACGCGTACGACGGAGGCTCTGGCGCTCCGCAGGGGCCCAACACGTCAGGGGAGGCGGGGGCGGAGACCGAGAGGGAGACGCCACCGGTGGAGGGCGCGGTTCCGGGCCCCCGAGCCGAGCTCCCCAGCCCTGAACCCGGCCGTCGAGCCGAGGTCAGCGGTGCTGGCCCGCGAGCCGAGCTCCCCAGCCCTGAACCCGGCCCCGGAGCCGAGGCCAGCAACGCTGGCCCCCGAGCCGAGCCCGCCAGACCTGTAAATCCCGGCACTCCGGCCGAGCTCGGAGGTCCCGGAGGTCCCGGAGGTCCCGGAAGTCCCGGCGGTTCCGGAGGTTCCGGAGGTCCCGGCGGTTTTGAACGTGGCCTGGTGGCCGAGCCCGTCGGCCCGGTCGCGTGGCCGGCCGCCGGCCGCGCCCCCGGCCTCACCGCCGCCCTCCCCGCCACCGCGCCCCGTCACCCCGGGCCCCGGACCGGTGTGGCCGCTCTCTCCCCGCGCTACCAGATCGGCGCCGCGCTGGCGCTCGCCGTCGTCGCGGTCGCCGTCTGTGTGCACGTGGGGATGGTGTTCCTGCACGTCGCGCCGTCGAACACGGTCACCGAGGCGCACGGCAAGGCGATCGACGAGTGGATCTACCCGGAGTTCGAGCAGAACTGGAAGCTGTTCGCGCCGAACCCGTTGCAGCAGAACATCGCCGTCCAGGTCCGCGCCCAGGTCCGCACCTCGGACGGCGGGTCGAGGACCACCGGCTGGTACGACCTGTCCGCGCAGGACGGCCGGGCCATCGACGGCAACCTGTTGCCGAGCCACACCCAGCAGAACGAGCTGCGCCGCGCCTGGGACTTCTTCACCGCCACGCACAGCAACGACAACCGCTCGGTAGGCATACGCGGCGCCCTCTCCGAGACGTATCTGCGCCGGATCGTGGTGCTGCGTCTGGAGCGTGGCGGCGCGGCCGGTGACGGCGGTGTCGTCGAGCGGGTCCAGGTCCGCTCGCAGACCACCAACGTGACCCCGCCGAAGTGGAGCGACGAGAAGGTGTCGATGAGCCCGGTCTATCGCGAGCTGCCCTGGTGGGCGGTGCCGGACGGCGAGATCGAGGGAGGCACGAGGTGAACCGGTTCTCCCTGTCGGTGTCCACCGCCATCGCCCGCGTCACCGAGTCGGCGCTCGGGCCGTACCAGAGCGCCGTGGTCCGGATCGGCTTCAGCGCCACGTGGCTGCTGTTCCTGCTGCGCGAGTTCCCCCACCGCCAGGAGCTCTACGGCCCCGACGGGCCCTGGGACTGGGAGCTGGCCCGGCAGCTGATCGACACCAACGGCGCGTTCACGGCCCTGATGTGGTCGGACGGCCGGGGCTGGTTCGAGGCCGTGTACGCGCTCGCGCTGCTCTCCGGCGCACTGCTGCTGCTGGGCTGGCGCACCCGCGCGATGTCGGTGCTGTTCATGGTGGGCGTGCTCTCCCTGCAGAACCGCAGCGTCTTCATGGGAGACGGCGGCGACAACGTCCTGCACCTGATGTCGATCTACCTCGTGTTCATGCGGTGCGGTCGGGTGTGGTCGCTGGACGCGCGGCGGGCGCGGCGCGAGCACGAGGCACGCGCGCGTGGGGCGCGGGTCACCGACCGGGTCGGTCCCGTCCTGTGGGCCGCCTCGGGGTTCGTGCTGGTCACGGTGACCGTGGCAGACCGGTTCCACAGCGAGTGGGGCATTCCGGCGCTGCTGTGGGCGGCGTGGGCCGTGCAGGGCCTGTGGTGGGCTGTCGGTCGCCTCAGGAAGTCGGCGGAGCCCCGGATCCTGCTCGACGTGATCGGCAACATCCTGCACAACGGCGCCCTGGTCGTGATCATGGCCGAGGCCTGTCTGATCTACGCGACGGCCGGCTGGTACAAGATCCAGGGCTCGCGCTGGCAGGACGGCACCGCCGTGTACTACCCCCTGCATCTGGACTACTTCTCGCCCTGGCCCGCGCTCGCTGACCTGCTGGCCGGCAGCGGCACGATGGTCATGCTCGTGACCTACGGGACCGTCATCGTGCAGGTCGCCTTTCCGTTCACCCTCTTCAACCGGCGGCTGAAGAACGTCCTGCTGGCCCTGATGATGACCGAGCACGCGGTGATCGCCGTGGTGCTCGGGCTGCCGTTCTTCTCGCTGGCGATGATCGCGACGGACGCCGTCTTCCTGCCGACGCCGTTCCTGCGCCGGCTGGGCGGCTGGGCGGCACGCGCGCGTGGACGGCTGTTCTCCGACGGCGGGCGTACGGCGGCGCCGGAGCCGCGGGCCGAGGAGAACCCCGAGCACACCCGCGTAGGGTTCACGGCATGACCGACCCCGTGACCACCGGCCGCGACCCGCTCGGCCGGTGGCACCGGCTCGCCGACGCCTGCGTCCTGCTCGACGGCTTCCACGCCCTCAAGCACGCCGTGCGCTTCGGGGCCGAGGTTCCGGTCGCGGTCACCGTCGACCGGCGGGCGACGCTCGCCCTCGCCGACGAGCTCGCCCCCGACGTGCGCGAGGCGCTGGAGGCGCTCCTGACGGAGGTCCCGCAGTCGACGTACGCGGCCCTGGTGCCGCGCCCGCATCCCACCGCGGTCGCGGCGCTCGCCGTACGGCCCTCCCGCGAGGCCAACCTGGAGCGGCTGGGGCACGCGCCCCGCAGCACCCCGGTCGTGGTCCTCGACAACCCGCGCAACCTGGGCAACGCGGGGGCCGTGATCCGGCTGGCCGCCGGTTTCGGGGCGACCGGGGTGGTCACCACCGGCACGCTCGACCCCTGGCACCCGACCGTCGTGCGCGGCGGGGCGGGGCTGCACTTCGCGACCGCCGTGGAGCGGCTGACCGTCGACGAGCTGCCGGCCGGTCCGGTGTTCGCGCTGGACCCGGAGGGTGACGACATCCGGGGCGTCAAGCTTCCGGACGACGCCCTCCTCGCCTTCGGCTCCGAGCGCAGCGGGCTCTCCGCCGAACTGCGCGCGCGTGCCGGCCATCTCCTCGCCCTGCCGATGCGCCCCCAGGTCTCCAGCTACAACCTCGCGACCAGTGTGGCCATGACGCTGTACCACTGGAGCGCCACCGGGGGCGCCCCGCACGTCCCTTAGGCGTCCCTGCGGACCTCCACCACCCGGAAGCGGTTCGCGACGAACGCCCCGTCGGTGAGGGCCGCGTTGGCCGCCGGGTTGCCGCCCGAGCCGTGGAAGTCGGAGAACGCGGCGGTCTGGTTGACGTAGACGCCGCCGGTGAGGTTGAGGGACAGCTGGGCGGACTCCTCCAGGCAGACCTCCTGGATCGCCTCCTCGACCTCCTCGTCGGTGGTGTAGGCGCCGACCGTCATCGCACCCTTCTCGCGCACCGTGCGCCGCAGCAGCGCGACCGCGTCGGCCGCCGAGTCGACCGCGACGGCGAAGGAGACCGGGCCGAAGCACTCGTTCATGTAGGCGGCCTCGTCGTCGGGCTTGGCCCCGTCCAGCTTGACGATCACCGGGGTGCGGACGACCGCGTCCGGGAACTCCGGGTTGCTCACCTCGCGGGAGGCGAGGGCGACCTCGCCGAGGCCCGCCGCGGCCTCCAGGCGGGCCTTGACGTCCGGGTTGACGATCGCGCCGAGCAGGCCGTTCGCGCGCGCGTCGTCGCCGAGGAGGCCGTCGACCGCGCGGGCGAGGTCGGCGACGACCTCGTCGAAGGTCTTGGGACCCTCGTCGGTGCGGATGCCCTCGCGGGGGATCAGCAGGTTCTGCGGGGTGGTGCACATCTGACCGCTGTACAGGGACAGTGAGAACGCCAGGTTGGCGAGCATGCCCTTGTAGTTGGCGGTGGACTCCACGACCACCGTGTTCACGCCGGCCTTCTCGGTGTAGACCTGCGCCTGGCGGGCGTTGGCCTCCAGCCAGTCGCCGAAGGCCGTCGAGCCGGTGTAGTCGACGATCCTGATCTCGGGGCGGGTGGCCAGGGTCTTGGCGATGCCCTCGCCGGGGCGCTCGGCGGCCAGCGCGACCAGGTTCGGGTCGAAGCCGGCCGCGGCGAGCACCTCGCGCGCGACGCCCACGGTCAGCGCGAGCGGCAGCACCGCGCGCGGGTGGGGCTTGACCAGGACCGCGTTGCCGGTGGCCAGGGAGGCGAACAGGCCCGGGTAGCCGTTCCACGTGGGGAAGGTGTTGCAGCCGATGAGCAGGGCGGTGCCGCGCGGGACGGCTGTGAAACTCTTGGTCATCGTCAGCGGGTCGCGCTTGCCCTGCGGCTTGGTCCACTCCGCCGTGCCCGGTGTGCGGACCTGCTCGGCGTACGCGTAGGCCACCGCCTCCAGGCCGCGGTCCTGCGCGTGCGGGCCGCCCGCCTGGAACGCCATCATGAAGGCCTGGCCGGACGTGTGCATGACCGCGTGCGTGAACTCGTGTGTGCGGTCGCTGATCCGCTTGAGGATCTCCAGACAGACCACGGCGCGCAGCTCCGGGCCCGCGTCCCGCCAGGCGCGCTGCCCGGCCCGCATGGCGGGCAGCAGCGTGTCCGCGTCCGCGTGCGGGTACGTCACGCCCAGCTCGATGCCGTACGGCGAGATCTCGCCGCCCACCCAGTCGTCGGTGCCGGGCTGGCCGAGGTCGAGGCGGGTGTTCAGCACGGCGTCGAAAGCGGCCTTGCCCGCTGCCGCGTCCAGGCTTCCGTTCTCCCCGTAGGCCTTGGGGTGTTCCGGGTGCGGGGACCAGTACGCGCGTGTGCGGATCGCTTCCAGGGCCTGGTCGAGAGTGGGCCGGTGCTGGGCGATCAGCTCGTGCGCGGTCAGTTCGGCGGTGGCCATGCGGGACCAACTCCTCGTCGTGAGAACTCTTCTTCGAGCCCATGACCTGGCGGGAACCTGGGCAGGAACGGCCAGTCAGGGTTAGAGTAACCGAACGATCGGTCGGGACAAGGGGGCCTGCCGCATCTGTGGAAAACCCCGTGCGGGAGGATCGCGCACATGACAGCACTCGACCTCAGCAGCCCCGTGGCCGTCGTCGGCACCGGCACCATGGGCCAGGGCATCGCCCAGGTCGCGTTGGTCGCGGGCCACCTCGTGCGGCTGTACGACACCGTCCCCGGGCGCGCCCGTGAGGCGGCCGCCGCGATCGGCGCCCGTCTCGACCGGCTCGTCGAGAAGGACCGCCTCGCCGCCACCGACCGGGACGAGGCACGCGCCCGCCTGCGGGCCGCGGAGAGCCTCGCCGAGCTCGCGGACTGCTCCCTGGTCGTCGAGGCCGTCGTCGAGCACCTGGAGGCCAAGCAGGAGCTGCTGCGGCAACTGGAGGACGTCGTCGGTGAGGACTGTCTGCTCGCCACCAACACCTCCTCCCTGTCGGTGACCGCCATCGCCGGCGCGCTGCGCAACCCCGGTCGCTTCGTGGGCCTGCACTTCTTCAACCCCGCGCCGTTGTTGCCGCTGGTCGAGGTCGTCTCCGGGTACGCCACCGACGTCACCTCGGCCACGCGCGCGTACGAGACCGCCCGCTCCTGGGGCAAGACGCCGGTCGCCTGCGCCGACACCCCCGGCTTCATCGTCAACCGCATCGCGCGGCCCTTCTACGCCGAGGCGTTCGCCGTCTACGAGGCACAGGGCGCCGACCCGGCCACCATCGACGCGATCCTGCGCGAGTCGGGCGGCTTCAAGATGGGAGCCTTCGAGCTGACCGACCTGATCGGGCAGGACGTCAACGAGTCGGTCACGCACTCCGTGTGGCGGTCCTTCTTCCAGGACGTGCGTTTCGTGCCCTCCCTCGCCCAGCGACGCCTGGTCGAGTCGGGCCGCCTGGGCCGCAAGACCGGCCAGGGCTGGTACGACTACCGCGAGGGTGCCGAGCCGGCCGAACCGCACACCGCGGAGAAGGCCCAGCCGCCCGCGTACGTCGTCGCCGAGGGCAACCTGGGCCCCGCCTCGGAACTGCTCGCGCTGATCCGCGAGGCGGGCATCCAGGTCCGCGAGGAGGAAGAGGACCACGGCAGCCGTCTGGTGCTCCCCGGTGGCGGCCAGCTCGCCCTCGCCGACGGCCAGACCTCCGTGGAGTTCCGCGACGTCGTCTACTTCGACCTCGCCCTCGACTACCGCAAGGCCACCCGCATCGCCCTGTCCGCCTCCCAGGACACGTCCACGCAGACCATGTCCGAGGCGATCGGCCTGTTCCAGGCGCTCGGCAAGGACGTCAGCGTCATCGGCGACGTCCCCGGCATGATCGTCGCCCGTACGGTCGCGCGCATCGTCGACCTCGCGCACGACGCCGTGGCCAAGGGCGTGGCCACCGAGGAGGACATCGACACCGCGATGCGCCTGGGTGTGAACTACCCGCTCGGCCCCTTCGAATGGAGCCGCAGGCTGGGCCGCACCTGGGCCTGCTCCCTCCTGGACGACCTGCACGAACGCGACCCCTCCGGCCGCTACGCGCCGTCCCTCGCGCTCTACCGCCACTCCTACGCCACCGAGAAGCGGGAGGGCGCCTCGTGACCACCGCCAAGCGCGACACGTACACCCCGGAGACCCTGCTCTCCGTCGCCGTCCAGGTCTTCAACGAGCGCGGCTACGACGGCACCTCCATGGAGCACCTCTCCAAGGCGGCCGGCATCTCCAAGTCGTCGATCTACCACCACGTCGCCGGCAAGGAGGAACTGCTGCGGCGGGCCGTCAGCCGGGCGCTCGACGGCCTCTTCGGGATCCTCGACGAGGAGCACGCGCGCGTGGGGCACGCCTCGGAGCGCCTGGAGTACGTCGTGCGGCGCATGGTCGAGGTGCTCATCGGCGAACTGCCGTACGTGACGCTGCTGCTGCGCGTGCGCGGCAACACCGACACCGAGCGGTGGGCCCTGGAGCGGCGCCGCGACTTCGACCACCGGGTGGCCGATCTGCTGAGAGCGGCCGCCGCCGACGGGGAGGTGCGCGGCGACATGGAGGTGCGCCTCGCCACGAGGCTGGTCTTCGGGATGATCAACTCGATCGCCGAGTGGTACCGGCCGGGCGGCCGGGGCATGGTCGAGAGCGAGGTGGCCGACGCGGTGGTGCGGCTGGTCTTCGAGGGCCTGCGCACGGCCGGCTGAGACGGCCGGCCCGGTCGCCGGTCAGCCCTGCGGCTCCAAATCCTCCTCCTCGAACACCAGCAGCGTGCGCGTGCTGAGCACCTCGGGGATCGCCTGGAGCCGGGTGAGCACCACCTCGCGCAGCGCCCGGTTGTCGGGCGTGTGCACCAGGAGCAGGACGTCGAAATCGCCCCCGACGAGGGCGATGTGGGAGGCGCCGGGCAGCTGTCTGAGCTGCTCGCGCACCGTCCGCCAGGAGTTCTGCACGATCTTCAGCGTGATGTACGCGCTCGTGCCCTGGCCGGCGCGCTCATGGTTCACGCGGGCGCCGAAGCCGCGGATGACGCCGTCCTCGATGAGCCGGTTGATCCGGGCGTAGGCGTTGGCGCGCGAGACATGGACCCGTTCGGCGACCGACCGTATCGAGGCGCGGCCGTCCGCCTGGAGCATCTGCAGGATGTCCTGATCGATGGCGTCGAGCGGGCGCGGCGGTTGCAGCGGTTGCGGCGGGACACCGCTCTCCGGACCCGGCCTCCCTTCGGCCATTTGTTCAGGTGCCATGTCCCCCCGCCTCCCTGCCATGGACGTACTGCATCCATCTCAGGCTGTGGAGAACCGTTTGTCCACAGCCTGAGGGGGCCAGTAGCCAAAATGTGCCGGCGACCGAACAATCGGTAGGTGAGGCGCATCACAATCGGCGTGCCTCCCGCAGCCGTTTCCACGAGGAGGTGCCGTCATGACGGTCATGGAGCAGCGGGGCACGTACCGCCCCACGCCGCCGCCCGCCTGGCAGCCCCGTACCGACCCCGCGCCGCTGCTGCCCGACGCGGAGCCGTACCGCGTCCTCGGCACCGATGCCGCCGCGCAGGCCGATCCCGAACTGCTGCGCCGGCTGTACGCCCAGCTGGTGCGCGGCCGCCGCTACAACGTCCAGGCCACCGCCCTCACCAAGCAGGGCAGACTCGCCGTCTACCCCTCCAGCACCGGCCAGGAGGCCTGCGAGGTCGCCGCCGCGCTCGTCCTGAAGGAGCGGGACTGGCTCTTCCCCAGCTACCGCGACACCCTCGCCGTCGTCGCGCGCGGGGTGGACCCCGTCGAGGCGCTCACCCTGCTGCGCGGCGACTGGCACACCGGCTACGACCCCTACGAGCACCGTGTCGCGCCCCTGTGCACCCCGCTCGCCACGCAGCTCCCGCACGCCGTGGGCCTCGCGCACGCCGCCCGCCTCAAGGGCGACGACGTGGTCGCGCTCGCCATGGTCGGCGACGGCGGCACCAGCGAGGGCGACTTCCACGAGGCGCTGAACTTCGCCGCCGTCTGGCAGGCGCCGGTCGTCTTCCTCGTGCAGAACAACGGCTTCGCGATCTCCGTCCCGCTCGCCAAGCAGACCGCCGCCCCCTCGCTGGCCCACAAGGCCGTCGGGTACGGCATGCCGGGCCGCCTGGTCGACGGCAACGACGCCGCCGCCGTGCACGAGGTGCTGGCCGACGCCGTGCGCCGCGCGCGCGAGGGCGGCGGCCCGACCCTGGTGGAGGCGGTGACCTACCGCATCGAGGCGCACACCAACGCCGACGACGCCACCCGCTACCGCGGCGACGCCGAGGTCGAGACCTGGCGCGAACACGACCCGATCCACCTGCTGGAGCACGAACTGACCGCGCGCGGGCTGCTCGACGAGGAGGCCAGACAATCCGCGCGGGACGCCGCGGAGACGATGGCCGCCGACCTGCGCGCCCGCATGAACCAGGACCCGGTCCTCGACCCGATGGACCTGTTCGCCCACGTGTACGCCGAGGACACGCCCCAACTGAGTGAACAGCGCGCCCTGTTGCGGGCCGAGCTCGAGGCGGAGCAGGAAGGCGCGCACCGATGACCACCGTCGCCCTCAAGCCCGCCACCATGGCGCAGGCCCTCACGCGCGCGCTGCGCGACGCGATGGCCGCCGACCCGTCCGTGCACGTCCTGGGCGAGGACGTGGGCACCCTCGGCGGTGTCTTCCGGGTCACCGACGGGCTCGCCAAGGAGTTCGGCGAGGACCGCTGCACGGACACCCCGCTCGCCGAGGCGGGCATCCTCGGCACCGCCGTCGGCATGGCGATGTACGGACTGCGCCCGGTCGTGGAGATGCAGTTCGACGCCTTCGCCTACCCGGCGTTCGAGCAGCTCATCAGCCATGTCGCCCGCATGCGCAACCGCACCCGCGGCCGGATGCCCCTGCCGATCACCGTCCGCGTGCCCTACGGCGGCGGCATCGGCGGCGTCGAGCACCACAGCGACTCCTCCGAGGCGTACTACATGGCGACCCCGGGCCTCCATGTCGTCACACCCGCCACGGTCGCCGACGCCTACGGTCTGCTGCGCGCCGCCATCGCGTCCGACGACCCGGTCGTCTTCCTCGAACCCAAGCGGCTGTACTGGTCCAAGGACTCCTGGAACCCCGAGGACCCACAGACCGTTGAACCGATCGGCCGCGCGGTGGTGCGGCGCTCGGGGCGGAGCGCCACACTGATCACGTACGGGCCGTCGGTCCCGGTCTGCCTCGAAGCCGCCGAGGCGGCGCGCGCCGAGGGCTGGGACCTCGAAGTCGTCGACCTGCGCTCCCTGGTGCCCTTCGACGACGAGACGGTCTGCGCGTCGGTACGGCGGACCGGCCGCGCGGTCGTCGTCCATGAGTCGGGCTCCTTCGGCGGGCCGGGCGGGGAGATCGCGGCCCGTGTCACGGAGCGTTGTTTCCACCACCTGGAAGCACCGGTGCTGCGTGTCGCCGGGTTCGACCTCCCGTACCCGCCGCCGATGCTGGAGCGCCACCACCTGCCCGGCGTCGACCGGATCCTGGACGCCGTGGCGCGGTTGCAGTGGGAGGCCGAGAACTGATGGCACAGGTGCTGGAGTTCAAGCTCCCCGACCTCGGCGAGGGGCTCACCGAGGCGGAGATCGTCCGCTGGCTGGTCCAGGTCGGTGACGTGGTCGCCGTCGACCAGCCGGTCGTCGAGGTCGAGACGGCCAAGGCGATGGTCGAGGTGCCCTGCCCCTACGGCGGCGTGGTCACCGCCCGTTTCGGCGAGGAGGGCACGGAACTGCCCGTCGGGGCCCCGCTGATCACGGTGGCCGTCGGCGCGCCGGCCTCCGGCGGCGCGGCCGAGGGGTCGGGCAACGTGCTGGTGGGCTACGGCACTTCGGAGGCACCGGCGCGGCGCAGGCGCGTACGGCCGGTCCAGCCGAGGCCCGTCGCCCACACGGCGGCTCACGAGACCGCCCACGCGACCGCTCCGGCGGACCCGGCTGTCCCGGCCGCGCCCGCTGTCCCGGCCGCCCCGGCTGTTCCGCAAAGGGCGGTGGACAGCCCCGTGCCTGTGATCTCCCCGCTCGTCCGCCGCCTCGCCCGCGAGAACGGTCTGGACCTGCGCCAGCTCACCGGCTCGGGACCCGAGGGGCTGATCCTGCGGGCGGACGTGGAGCACGCGCTGCGAGCGGCCGCCGCCCCGCAGCCCGCCCCGGCCGCCGCGGCGACGCCCACTTCCGCTGCAGCCCCCGCCCCTGTCTCCTCGGCCTCCACCCCCGGCCACCGCATCCCCCTCAAGGGCGTCCGGGGTGCCGTCGCCGACAAGCTCTCCCGCAGCCGTCGGGAGATTCCCGACGCGACCTGCTGGGTGGACGCCGACGCGACGGAACTGATGCGGGCCCGTGCCGCAATGAACGCGGCGGGCGGGCCGAAGATCTCCCTCCTCGCGCTGCTGGCCCGTATCTGCACCGCGGCCCTGGCACGCTTCCCCGAGCTCAACTCCACCGTCGACCTGGCGGCCCGGGAGATCGTCCGGTTCGACCAGGTTCACCTCGGCTTCGCCGCGCAGACCGAGCGGGGACTCGTCGTGCCCGTCGTCCGTGACGCGCACGCCCGGGACGCCGAGGGACTCACCGCCGAGTTCGCCCGGCTCACCGGGGCCGCCCGCGACGGGCACCTCACCCCCGGCGAACTGACCGGTGGAACCTTCACGCTGAACAACTACGGCGTGTTCGGCGTCGACGGCTCCACGCCGATCATCAACCACCCCGAGGCGGCCATGCTCGGCGTCGGCCGCATCGTCCCCAAGCCGTGGGTGCACGAAGGCGAGCTGGCGGTGCGCCAGGTCGTGCAGCTCTCGCTCACCTTCGACCACCGGGTGTGCGACGGCGGCACGGCGGGAGGCTTCCTGCGGTACGTGGCGGACTGCGTGGAGCAGCCGGCGGTGCTGTTGCGCACCCTGTGATCATGGTCGGGCTTCGGCGCTCCCCGGGTGCCCCGCGTTTCCCGCGTTCCCCGCGCTTCCCGTGATCGCGGGGGCCCGCATCCCCGGTGCGGCCCGCATACTCGGGGGGTGACCTCGAACGAGCCTCCCGACACGGCGTACGACGCCGTCGTGCTCGCCGGTGGCGGCGCCCGCCGGCTCGGCGGCGCCGACAAGCCCGGCGTGCGGGTGGGCGGGCGCGCGCTGCTCGACCGCGTGCTCGGCGCCTGCGCCGACGCACGCACCACCGTCGTCGTCGCCGCCCCCCGCCCCACTGCCCGGCCGGTGCGCTGGGCGCGGGAGGACCCGCCCGGCGCGGGACCCGTCGCCGCGCTCGACGCCGGGGTGCGGCACACGGCGGCGGACGACGTTCTCGTCCTCTCCGCCGACCTGCCCTTCCTCGCGGCGGACACCGTACGGCGGCTGCTGACCGCTCTGCGCGCCGGCGGAGCCGAGGGCGTGCTGCTCACCGACGCCGACGGCCGCGACCAGCCGCTCGTCGCCGCCTACCGCACGGCCGCCCTGCGCCGCGAGCTGGCGGTGCTCACCACCGACCACGGCGGCCTCACCGGGCTGCCCCTGCGCCGGCTGACCGCCGGGCTCGATCTCACCCGCGTCCCCGACCCGGTCGCGTCCTTCGACTGCGACACCTGGGACGACATCGCCACCGCCAGGGCACGTATCAGGGAGCATGGCCACGTGTTGGATGAATGGATTTCCGCAGTCAAGGACGAACTGGGCATCGACCTCGAGGTCGACACCGGCGTCCTCCTCGACCTCGCCCGTGACGCCGCCCACGGGGTGGCCCGGCCCGCGGCCCCGCTGACCACCTTCCTGGTCGGCTACGCGGCCGCGCAGGCCCAGGGAGGCCCCGAGGCGGTCGCCGAGGCCGCCCGCAAGGCCGCCGCGCTGGCCCTGCGCTGGGCGCAGGAGGCCGAGCAGGACGCCGCCGCCCAGCAGGACAAGGCCGCCGAGCCCGGCGGCTCCGGACCGGACGCCGGATGACCCCCCGCGGCACCGGGCAGGGCCTCGACGCCGAGGACCTCGACGTCGAGGAGGCGCTCGCCCTCGTGAAGGACGGCAACGGCCCCGCCCGCCCGGCCGGCGACCACGGCCCCGCACGGCGCGAGGACAACGGCAACGGCTCTCCGTCCTCCCTCGCCCCGGAGACCGGCCACCGGGGCGCCGCCGGGGAGCACCGCCACCGGGCCACCCCCTGGCCCGAGGCCCGGACGATCGCCGCCCGGTCCGGCGCCGCCCGCCGCGCGCCCGTCTCCGTCACCCTCGGCGACGCTCTCGGCCTCGTCCTGGCCGCCCCTCTGACCGCCCTCACCGACCTGCCCTCCTTCGACACCTCGGCGATGGACGGATGGGCGGTCGCCGGCCCCGGCCCGTGGCACGTGCGGGACGAGGGCGTGCTGGCCGGAAGCGCCGCGCCCGCGCCCCTCGCCGACGGCGAGGCCGTCCGGATCGCCACCGGCGCCCGGATCCCCGCGGACACCACGGCGGTGCTGCGCAGCGAGCACGGCCGCACCGACGACAACGGCCGGCTGCACCCCACCCGTGAGATGCAGCACGGGCAGGACATCCGCCCGCGCGGTCAGGAGTGCCGCAGCGGGGACCAGTTGCTGCTCGCCGGAGCGGTGGTGACCCCGGCCGTGCTCGGCCTCGCCGCCGCCGCCGGATACGACACGCTGACCGCCGTTCCCCGGCCCCGGGTCGAGGTGCTCGTCCTGGGCGACGAGCTGCTCACCGAGGGCCGCCCGCACGACGGCCTCATCCGGGACGCGCTCGGCCCGATGCTGCCTCCATGGCTGCGGGCGCTGGGCGCCGAGGTCACCGCCGTACGCAGGCTCGGCGACGACGCGAAGGCGTTGCACAGGGCCATCACCGCATCCGCCGCCGACCTGATCGTCACCACCGGGGGTACCGCCTCGGGCCCCGTCGACCACGTTCACCCCACCCTGCGCCGCATCGATGCCGAACTCCTCGTCGACGGCGTCAAGGTGCGCCCCGGTCACCCCATGCTGCTGGCCCGCCTCAAGGAGGACCAGCACCTCGTCGGCCTGCCCGGCAACCCCCTCGCTGCCGTCTCCGGCCTGCTCACCCTCGCCGAGCCCCTGCTGCGCACCCTTGCCGCCCGCCCGGCTCCCGAGCGGTACGCGCTGCCGTTGAGGGAGGCGGTGCACGGGCCCCCGTACGACACCCGGCTCATCCCGGTCGTGCTGCGGGGCGACCATGCCGTGCCGCTGCACTACAACGGCCCGGCCATGCTGCGGGGCATCGCCGCGGCCGATGCGCTCGCCGTCGTACCGCCGGGGGGCGCACGGGCGGGTCAGGAGACCGAACTCCTCGACCTGCCGTGGGCGACGGCGGGGATCGGGGCCTGTTTCACGTGAAACACACTCCGTGTTTCACGTGAAACGGGAAAAGATCGGCGGAAGAGCAGCCATTCGGGGGCGTTTCACGTGAAACCGCCAAGGTGATCGACGCGGCGACGGCCGAGGGCTACGGGGGCGTCCTCGGGGACGCGACGCGCAGTGACGTGCTGCGGCGGGCCGAGGCGCGGCGGAGCGGGACGGATCGTCATCGCGACGCAACGCGACGACATGGCCGCCGTTCTGGTGGCGCTGTTGTCGACGGTGACGCCGGCCCGGGCCGGCTCGCCGAGGGCCTGGGCGGCCTCCCCGGCCGCCGTGTCCTGCGCCGCCGCGCCGAGCCGGGCGGTCAGCGCCACCGGGTCCGGCTCCACCCGGACGACGTCGTGGCCGAAGACGTGGGCCTGGCCGCCGTCGGGCCGCAGGAGCGTGGCGAGCATCTTGACGGTGGTCGTCAGGCCGGCGCTGTTCGGGCCGAGGACGCCGTAGACCGTGCCGGTGGGGACGGCGAGGTCGACGCCGTCCACGGCCCTGGTCCCGCCGAACGTCTTCACCAGGCCCGCGGTCTCGATCGCCAGGTCGCCGGTGTGCCGGCTCAGGGGAGTTCCTTCCGCGTACTCGCGGCTCGCATGGGGAGGCCCTTACCGTCGCGCGAACTCATCGGTGATCGCACATGAATTTCCCGGGGGACCCCGGGCCGGGGGCGAGGAGTAGCGTCCCCCTCATGCATGCGATCACGATTCCCGAACCTGGTGGTCCCGAGGCGCTGGTGTGGAGCGAGGTCCCCGATCCCGTACCCGGCGAGGGCGAGGTCCTGGTCGAGGTGGCGGCCAGCGCCGTCAACCGCGCCGACATCCTCCAGCGCCAGGGCTTCTACGACCCACCGCCCGGCGCCTCCCCCTACCCCGGCCTGGAGTGCTCCGGACGGATCGCCGCGATCGGCCCCGGTGTCTCCGGCTGGGCCGTCGGCGACGAGGTGTGCGCGCTGCTCGCGGGCGGCGGATACGCCGAGAAGGTGGCCGTGCCGGCCGGCCAGTTGCTGCCCGTGCCGGCGGGCGTCGGCCTCCGGCAGGCCGCCGCGCTCCCCGAGGTGACCAGCACCGTCTGGTCGAACGTCTTCATGATCGCCCACCTCCGCCCCGGCGAGACGCTGCTCGTGCACGGCGGCTCCAGCGGCATCGGCACCATGGCGATCCAGCTGGCCAAGGCCGCCGGCGCGAGGGTCGCCGTCACCGCGGGCACCAAGGAGAAGCTGGAACACTGCGCCGAACTGGGCGCCGACATCCTGATCAACTACCGCGAGCAGGACTTCGTCGCCGAGCTGAAGCAGGCCACGGACGGCGCCGGTGCCGATGTCATCCTCGACAACATGGGCGCGAAGTACCTGGACCGCAACGTCCAGGCCCTCGCCGTGAACGGCCGGCTCGCGATCATCGGCATGCAGGGCGGCCTCAAGGCCGAGCTGAACATCGGCGCGCTCCTCGGCAAGCGTGCCGCCATCAGCGCGACCTCGCTGCGGGCCCGCCCCCCGGAGGAGAAGGAGGCCATCGTCGCGGCCGTCCGCGAGCACGTCTGGCCCCTGCTCGTCGCCGGCCACGTTCGCCCCGTCGTCGACCGCGAACTCCCGATGAGCGACGCGCCCGTCGCCCACCGGGTCGTGGAGGACAGCGGCCACGTGGGCAAGGTGCTGCTGGTCGCGCCCGCGGCGCTCTAACCGCGGCGCAGACGTAGTGCGGCGAGGGCGAGGGCGATGCCCAGGCCGATGAGGACGAGGCCGCTGCCGAGCGGCAGGATCTGCAGCACGGGCCCGTCGGCCCGCTCCCGCTGCGTGGCCGCCTGCCGCATGGCGTCCTGCGGCGTCGCGGAGGTCGCGGGGGCTAGGCCTGCCTGCGGCGACTCGGACCCGGCGGTGTCGTCGGCGAGGTCGCCGTCACCGGCCTCCGCGTCGCCGCTCACCTCGTCCGAGTCTTCTCCGCCCGTGTCCTCCCCTGCCGTGTCCTCCGCCTCTTCGTCCTCGTCCGCCCCCTGGTCGCCCTTCCGCCCGGGCCGCTCGCGGCCCTCGCCCGCGCGGCTTCCGGCGCGGTCCGGTTCGGGGGAGGACGGGGCCGGGGTGGCGGACGCCGACACGGTGGCGTACGTGGGGGCGCGTCCGTGCGCCGATACCACCGCGTACGACGAGGCGGCGCCGTAGGGCAGCACGACCATGCCCATCGCGCCCATCGCGCCCGCCCGCATCCCGTACAACGCACGCTGCCATGGAGTCACGTCCGTGACCCCCTCCCGGTACCCAGTCGCCAAGAAAAGTCCCAACAAGCCTCACATCAGGGAAGTAACGTCGCATTCCGGACTCCGCCGAACGGAAACGGTGGATCACCTTTCACGGGGGGCAGCACGGTGATGAGGTGGGGACGTGCGAGAGAATGGCGGCATGGAGATGCCGAGGAACGAAAGGTCGCCGGAGAACGCCCAGAAGATCCTGGTCGTAGGTCAGGACGGCATGGCGCTCGGCGGCATCGACGCCGACGAGGACTCCCGTGAGATCCCGGTGACGGAAATGGTCGAGCAGCCCGCGAAGGTCATGCGCATCGGCAGCATGATCAAGCAGCTGCTCGAGGAGGTGCGCGCGGCTCCCCTGGACGAGGCGAGCCGGGCCCGGCTGAAGGAGATCCACTCGAGCTCGGTGAAGGAACTGGAGGACGGCCTGGCACCTGAGCTGGTCGAGGAACTGGAGCGGCTGTCCCTGCCGTTCAACGAGGACTCGACCCCGAGCGACGCGGAACTGCGCATCGCGCAGGCCCAGTTGGTCGGCTGGCTGGAGGGCCTCTTCCACGGCATCCAGACCACTCTCTTCGCTCAGCAGATGGCCGCGCGGGCCCAGTTGGAGCAGATGCGCCGCGCGCTGCCGCCGGGCGCGAGCCACGAGGGCGTCGACGACCCGCGAGCGGGCGGCCGTACGGGCGGACCGTACCTCTAGAGCCGCAGACCCGTACCCGCACCCAAGCCGTACACACAGAAGGGCCCGGCGTTCCGTCGGGCCCTTCTCGACGACGTCAGGCGGTCACGACGCCGGGTTGCCCGTGGAGACCTTGAGCTCGATCTCGGGCATGTCCTTCGGGTCGACGTCCGTTCCGGCGGAGGGGAACTGCTCCATGACCGCCCCGTCGCCGTAGGTGTTCTCGTCCACCTTTGTGATCTTCATCGTCCAGCCGGCGGCCTGGAAGCACTCCTTGACCGAGGCGATGTACTTGAACTTGAAGTTCGGCACCCGGATCTTGTCGGGGTCGTTGTACGACTCCTGCGGCTCGGAGCACTCCGTCGACTCGATCGTCTTGGACGTGTCCGGCGCGCGGTAGTCCGCCGCCTTCGTCGCCGACGGCGAGGAGCTGGTGGTACCGCCCTTGGCGTCGTCGTCGCTGCCGCCGTTCAGCGTGAGGCTGGCGATGAGGCCGCCGACCGCCACCACGGCGACGACGGCCGAGCCGATGAGTACCGTCCTGCTGTTCTTGCGGCTGCCGCCGCCCGAGGACACCGTCGTCGAGGGCTGCGGGGCGAGGTTGTACGCGGGCGGGGTGTGCGGCGCCTGCTGGTGGCCGTACGCCGGAGCGGGCGTCTGGTAGCCGCCCTGCTGCGGGTAGCCGTAGGAGGGGGACGGCGTCGGGGTGCCGTACGGGTTCGGGGTCGGGGCGGGCTGGTAGGGCGTCTGGACGCCCGCCTGGGGCGCCGGGGTGCCCTGGCCGACCGGCGGGAACACCGCGGAGCCGACGCCCGCGCCGCTCGACGTCTGCACGCCAGGGACGATGCTCGGCGGGGCCGGCTGGAAGGAGGCGGCGACGCGCAGGCACTCGTCGCGCATGGCGACGGCGGTCGGGAAACGCTCGTTCGGGTTCTTCTTCAGCGCGCGGGCGATCAGCGCGTCGACGGCCGGGGGCAGCGCCCGGTTGATCGAGGAGGGAGCCACCGGCTCCTCCTGCACGTGCGCGTACGCGATCGCAAGCGGCGAATCGGCCTCGAACGGCAGCCGCCCGGTGACGAGTTGGAACAGCATGATGCCGACCGAGTACAGGTCGGAGCGGGCGTCCACCCCGCGGCCCAGCGCCTGTTCGGGGGAGAGGTACTGCGGGGTGCCGACGACCATGCCGGTCTGGGTCATCGAGGTGACCCCGGACTGCATGGCGCGCGCGATGCCGAAGTCCATCACCTTGACGACGCCGCGCTTGGTCATCATCACGTTGCCGGGCTTGATGTCGCGGTGGACCAGCCCCATCTCGTGGCTGATCTCCAGCGCCGCCAGCACGTCCGCGGTGATCTTCAGCGCCTTGTCGGCGGGCATCGCGCCCTGCTGCCGCACGTCCTCGTCGAGCACGGAGCCGAGCGGGCGGCCCTCGACGTACTCCATGACGATGTACGGCGTCGTCAGCCCCTCGACCTCGTCCTCGCCGGTGTCGAAGACGGAGACGATGTTGGTGTGCGTGAGCTTGGCCACGGCCTGGGCCTCGCGGCGGAAGCGCTCGCGGAAGGCCTGCTCGCGGCCGAGTTCGGTGTGCAGGGTCTTCACCGCGACCTGACGGTCGAGCACGGCGTCGTAGGCGAGGTGCACCGAGGCCATGCCGCCCTCGCCGAGCAAGTCGCGCAGCTGATAGCGGCCCGCGGCGAGCGCCCGCCCCGCGTACCGGCCCTGCGCGCCGTCCTGGCTCATGTTCTGCGTCCCCCGTAGGCCCTCAGGCGCCGTTGACTTGTCGTTGATCGAAAGTGCTATTCCCGGCCAAGTCTGCCGCAGGGCACTGACACGTCAAGCTCGGTGCCCGTTCCGTGACCCTACGAGAAAGAAGCGTCGCGGAAGCGTTACAGGTGCCGTACGGCCGGTACACAGAATTTGCACGCCGGTACAGAGTCCAGGTTTGATGACCGGTCCGTCCCGGACCGGCGCCCGGGCCCGCCCGGGGAATCGTTCCGGGGATCGACCCGGACCGGCGGCTTGCGCGGAGGCTGTAGCGTGGCCGACGGAGACCGTAACAACACCGCGCGCACCGCGGGCAGAAACGACGGCGAGGACTGATGGCACAGCAGCGCGCTCAGGGCCCGTCCGACCCCGAGGCGACTGGCGGCGGTATGTCAGATGCGCCGGAGAACTGGGGCAACGGCGGGCTGGTAGGGGACGGCCGATACCGGCTGACCCGCAGACTCGGCCGAGGCGGCATGGCCGAGGTGTTCGCGGCCGAGGACGTACGCCTCGGACGCACCGTCGCGGTCAAACTGCTGCGCGCCGACCTCGCCGAGGACCCCGTGTCCAAGGCCCGTTTCACGCGCGAGGCCCAGTCTGTGGCCGGCCTCAACCACCACGCGATCGTCGCCGTGTACGACTCCGGCGAGGACTTCGTGGGCGGCCAGAGCGTGCCGTACATCGTGATGGAGATCGTCGAGGGACGCACGATCCGCGACCTCCTCCTCAACGCCGAGGCGCCCGGGCCCGAGCAGGCCCTGATCATCACCTCCGGCGTCCTGGAGGCGCTCGCCTACTCGCACCAGCACGGCATCGTGCACCGCGACATCAAGCCCGCGAACGTGATCATCACGCACAACGGCGCGGTCAAGGTGATGGACTTCGGCATCGCGCGCGCCCTGCACGGCGCGTCCACGACGATGACGCAGACCGGCATGGTCATGGGCACCCCGCAGTACCTCTCCCCGGAGCAGGCGCTCGGCAAGGCCGTCGACCACCGCTCCGACCTGTACGCCACGGGCTGCCTGCTGTACGAACTCCTCGCGCTGCGGCCCCCGTTCACCGGCGAGACGCCGCTGTCGGTGGTCTACCAGCACGTGCAGGACATCCCGGTACCGCCGTCGCAGACCTCGGGCGGGGAGTGCCCGCCGGAGCTCGACGGCCTCGTCATGCGCTCCCTGGCCAAGGACCCGGACGACCGGTTCCAGACGGCGGAGGAGATGCGCGGCCTCGTCCAGTACGGGCTCCAGATGCTGTACGACCAGGGCGGTCACACCGGCACCTGGAACACCGGCCCGGTCGGCGCGCACGACGGCCGCGGCACGCCCGCCGGCGGCTTCGCGAGCACGACCGTGCTGCCGCACGGCGCCGACGGCTCCAGCACCTCGCAGATCCCGCAGCCGATCCTGCCCACGGGCTACGGCGGCGGTGACGACGGCGGCTTCGAGGGCCACGGCAACAGGGGCAGCGGCCGCGGCAAGCTGTGGATCCTCGCCGTCTTCGCGGTGATCGCCATCGCCGCGGGCGTCGCGCTCGCGCTGAACGGCAAGGGGACGGGCGGCAGCGGCAGCGAGACGACGAAGTCGCCGTCCAGTTCGCCGTCGCCCACGACCTCGCCCAGCACGTCGCCGAGCGAGGAGGTGAGCGACACGGCCACGGACGACACCTCGGACGACAGCACCGGTTCGAACTCCGACTCGGACTACTCGCCGCCGTACACGCCCTCGGACACGCCGTCGTACAGCCAGTCCCAGTCGGCCACCTCCGAGCCGTCGGCCGACCCGACGGAGACCCAGCCGACCGAGGAGCCGAGCAACCCGGCGACGACCGCCCCGGGGACGGACGGCGGGACCGGCGCGACGGACGGCACCTCGAGCGGCACGGACCAGGGGACCACCGTCGGGAACCTCGGGTAACCGACCGGCGTACGCCACCTCTTCAGCCACGCGCGCGTGGGCCTGTCAACAGGGCTCCACGCGCGCGTGCGCGTTTTCGGGGCCTTTCCACGGGCCCCCGTTCAGTCCGCGAACGCCCCGCACACCGCGTCGTACTCCCGTGTCCACCACACGGCGAGCGCCGAGGCCGCCGGGAACTGGGAGTCCGCGCGGGTGTCGCCGCGCTCGTAGTGCCAGCGCAGCATCCAGAAGTCGTTGAGGCGCTCCCACCACACGCGGTGCACGGCCGCCGCGAGTTCGGAGGGGGTGGCCCCGGCGGCACGCCGGTACGCGCGCGCGTACGCCCCCGCCTTCGGCAGGTCGAGAGTGCCGTCGGGCCGGACGAAGAAGATCGCGGCGGCGCGGACGGCCTCCTCGGCGCGGGGCTGCACGCCGAGCCGGTCCCAGTCGACGATGGCGGCGGGGGCGTCCCCGCGGTAGAGCAGGTTGAAGGGGTGGAAGTCCCCGTGCACCCAGCCGACCGGGCCGCCGTGCGGGGGTCGCCGGTCCGCGTGCCGTTCCAGCAGCGTGCGCCGCTCCAGGAGGCGGTGGCGGGCGAGTTCGTCGAAGGAGTCGGCGGGGCGGTGGCGGCGCACGCGCGCGAGGAGGTCGTCGATGAGCGCGAAGGTGTCGGCGGGGTCGGGGCTCGGGGCGGCGGCGGGGTGTTCGGCGGGGGCCGTGTGCTCGGCGCGGGCGGTGTGCCCGGGCGGGGTGGCGCGCTCCGGTTCGCGCGCCGGGGACGCGTGCCCTTCGTGCCCCGGGGGCACCTGCCGGACCGGGCGCTCTTCGCTCGTCGGCGGCGCCTGCTCGCCCTGTGCGCGCATCACGTGCTCCAGGCTGGCATGCACCACCCCCAGCAGCGCTCCCAGACGACCGCACTGGCCGGGGGTGAGCTGGGCGCCGTGGCGGTGGCGGCCGTCGATCCACGGGTGGAGGGCGTAGGCGTGGCCGCCGACGACGGCGACCGTACGTCCGTCGTGGCCGGGCAGCGGGGGTGCGACCGGGACGCCCAGGTCGGCCAGGCGCTCGGTGGCCCGGTGCTGGCGGGCGATGGAGGCGGGGTCGGCGGTGTCCGGGTCGAAGTGGTGCTTGAGGAAGTAGCGGCCTCGGGTGGTGCGCAGCCGGTAGCCGCGGTTCAGCAGCCCCTCGTCGACGGGCTCGCAGGCGAGCGCGGTGCCGGCGGCGTACCGGCGGAGCAGGGTGCCCAGAGGGGGCGCGTGGGGTACGGAGGGTGGTACACAGGAGCGCGGCACGCGCCCGATGCTAGGGCACGATTCGTGGCTGTGAGCTGGGCGTTGTCGCAGACAGTCACTGAAGGTCAACAGGCGACACAGATGGTCGCTTCAGGTCGCCTCGCGGGTGGGTGCGCTCACGGAGTCGTCCTTCGCGGCCCGCCGACACTCTCGAGAAGGACTCTTCCCGTGGCCTGGGTAGCCGGGATAACGTGCCGTTGCTCCGGCCTCCTGCAAGGCTGTGACCAGGGACCTTCCCGACTTTGCCGATTTACTTGGAAATCCAAGCAAAAACGCAGGTCAGGAGGGGTTTCACAGATATGTGGAGCACTGGGTAACGTGATGACTGCAGGGCGCTCGCCGGAGCACCTGTCACGCCTGTTCCGGCCGAGTGACACCCACCCCGTGCACGGGTGTCGGAAACAGGTGAGCCGTACTGGTCACCCGGCAACCCCGGGGGCCGGACCGACGGAGGAGCACACGTGACCGTGGAGAGCACTGCCGCGCGCAAGCCGCGACGCAGCGCCGGAGGCAAGGCCGGCGCCACCGGCACCGAGCGCACCACCCGCACCACCGCGAGGAAGAGTGCCGAGCCCGAGCTCGTGCAGCTGCTGACGCCGGAGGGCAAGCGGGTCAAGAACAGCAGGAACGCGGAGTACGCCAAGTACGTCGCCGACATCACCCCCGAAGAGCTCCGCGGCCTCTACCGCGACATGGTGCTCACCCGCCGCTTCGACGCCGAGGCCACCTCCCTGCAACGCCAGGGCGAGCTGGGCCTGTGGGCCTCGCTGCTGGGCCAGGAGGCCGCCCAGATCGGCTCCGGCCGGGCCACCCGCGAGGACGACTACGTCTTCCCGACCTACCGTGAGCACGGCGTCGCCTGGTGCCGCGGGGTCGACCCGACCAACCTGCTCGGCATGTTCCGGGGCGTGAACAACGGCGGCTGGGACCCCAACAGCAACAACTTCCACCTCTACACGATCGTCATCGGCTCCCAGACGCTGCACGCGACCGGCTACGCGATGGGCGTCGCCAAGGACGGCGCGGACAGCGCGGTGATCGCCTACTTCGGCGACGGCGCGAGCAGCCAGGGCGACGTGGCCGAGTCCTTCACCTTCTCCGCGGTCTACAACGCGCCGGTCGTGTTCTTCTGCCAGAACAACCAGTGGGCGATCTCCGAGCCCACGGAGAAGCAGACCCGGGTGCCGCTCTACCAGCGCGCGCAGGGCTACGGCTTCCCCGGCGTCCGGGTGGACGGCAACGACGTCCTGGCCTGCCTCGCGGTCACGAAGTGGGCGCTGGAGCGGGCCCGCAACGGCGAGGGCCCCACCCTCGTCGAGGCGTACACGTACCGCATGGGCGCCCACACCACCTCCGACGACCCGACGAAGTACCGGGCCGACGAGGAGCGCGAGGCCTGGGAGGCCAAGGACCCGATCCTGCGCCTTCGCCGCCACCTGGAGGCCTCAAACCACACGGACGAGGGATTCTTCGCGGAACTCGAAGCGGAGAGCGAGGCGTTGGGCAGGCGAGTGCGCGAAGCGGTCCGCGCCATGCCGGACCCGGACCACTTCGCCATCTTCGAGAACGTGTACGCGGACGGGCACGCGCTCGTCGACGAGGAGCGTGCCCAGTTCGCCGCCTACCAGGCGTCGTTCGCGGACGAAGACGGGGGTAAGTGAGATGGCCGAGACCGCGACAACCAATGGTGCGGTGTCCAAGAACCTGGCCCTGGCCAAGGCGATCAACGAGTCGCTGCGCCATGCCCTGGAGGCGGACCCCAAGGTCCTGATCATGGGCGAGGACGTCGGCAAGCTCGGCGGCGTCTTCCGGGTGACGGACGGCCTGCAGAAGGACTTCGGCGAGAGCCGCGTCATCGACACCCCGCTCGCCGAGTCCGGCATCGTCGGCACCGCGATCGGCCTGGCCCTGCGCGGCTACCGCCCGGTGGTGGAGATCCAGTTCGACGGCTTCGTCTTCCCGGCCTACGACCAGATCGTCACGCAGCTCGCGAAGATGCACGCGCGCTCGCTCGGCAAGGTCAAGCTCCCGGTCGTCGTCCGCATCCCCTACGGCGGCGGCATCGGCGCGGTCGAGCACCACTCGGAATCGCCGGAAGCCCTTTTCGCCCACGTGTCGGGCCTGAAGATCGTCTCCCCGTCCAACGCGTCCGACGCGTACTGGATGATGCAGCAGGCCATCCAGAGCGACGACCCGGTGATCTTCTTCGAGCCCAAGCGGCGCTACTGGGACAAGGCCGAGGTCAACACCGAGGCGATCCCCGGCCCCCTGCACAAGGCCCGGGTCGTCCGCGAGGGCACCGACCTGACCCTCGTCGCCTACGGCCCGATGGTGAAGCTCTGCCAGGAGGTCGCCGACGCGGCCGCCGAGGAGGGCAAGAACCTGGAGGTCCTGGACCTGCGTTCGGTGTCCCCCCTGGACTTCGACTCGATCCAGGCGTCGGTGGAGAAGACGCGCCGTCTGGTCGTCGTCCACGAGGCGCCGGTGTTCTTCGGTTCCGGCGCGGAGATTGCCGCCCGGATCACCGAACGCTGCTTCTACCACCTGGAGGCACCGGTCCTGCGGGTCGGCGGCTATCACGCCCCGTACCCGCCGGCGCGCCTGGAGGAGGAGTACCTGCCTGGCCTGGACCGGGTGCTCGACGCCGTCGACCGTGCCCTGGCGTACTGAGGAGAGGGTCGTGACGACGATGACGGAAGCGTCCGTACGCGAGTTCAAGATGCCCGACGTGGGCGAGGGGCTCACCGAGGCGGAGATCCTCAAGTGGTACGTCCAGCCCGGTGACACGGTGACGGACGGCCAGGTGGTGTGCGAGGTCGAGACGGCCAAGGCCGCCGTCGAACTGCCCATCCCCTACGACGGGGTGGTCCGCGCGCTGCACTTCGCCGAGGGCACCACGGTCGATGTGGGCACGTCGATCATCGCGGTGGACGTGGCGGGCGGGGCGGGCGACGCCCCGGTCGCCGAGGTGCCGGCGCAGGCACCCGCGCAGGCACCGGCCGCCCCGGAGAAGAAGGCCGAGGCCGCGAAGCCGGCGGGCGCGGGCCGCCAGCCGGTCCTCGTCGGGTACGGCGTGGCCGCGTCCTCCACCAAGCGCCGGCCCCGCAAGGGACCGGCGATCACGGTCCCGCCGGTCCCGGACACCATCCAGGCGGGACTGAACGGCCACGGCAGCGGGCCCGCCCTGAAGGAACGCCCGCTGGCCAAGCCGCCGGTGCGCAAGCTGGCCAAGGACCTGGGCGTCGACCTCGCCACGGTGGTCCCGTCCGGCCCGGACGGCATCATTACCCGCGAGGACGTCCACGCGGCGGCGACGCCGACGGCTCCGGCGCCCCTGACGGCTCCGGCAGCCGAGCCCGTGACACCGGCGACGCAGGCTCCGGTCACGTCGCCCGCCCCCGCCCCCGCCCCCACAGCCGCGCCCGTACCGTCGTACGACACGGCTCGGGAGACGCGTGTCCCGGTCAAGGGTGTCCGCAAGGCGACGGCGGCGGCGATGGTCGGCTCGGCGTTCACCGCGCCGCACGTCACGGAGTTCGTGACGATCGACGTGACGCGCACGCTGAAGCTCGTCGAGGAACTCAAGCAGGACAAGGACCTGCAGGGCGTCAGGGTCAACCCCCTCCTCCTCATCGCCAAGGCCCTCCTGGTCGCCATCAAGCGCAACCCGGAGATCAACGCGTCCTGGGACGAGGCGGCGCAGGAGATCGTGGTCAAGCACTACGTCAACCTGGGTATCGCGGCCGCGACCCCCAGGGGCCTGCTGGTCCCGAACATCAAGGACGCCCACGCCAAGACGCTGCCGCAGCTGGCGGAGTCGCTGGGCGAGCTGGTCTCGACGGCGAGGGAGGGCAGGACGTCCCCCGCCGCCATGCAGGGCGGCACGGTGACCATCACCAACGTCGGCGTCTTCGGCGTCGACACCGGCACCCCGATCCTGAACCCCGGCGAGTCCGCGATCCTCGCGGTCGGCGCGATCAGGCTCCAGCCGTGGGTCCACAAGGGCAAGGTGAAGCCCCGGCAGGTGACGACACTGGCGCTGAGCTTCGACCACCGGCTGGTGGACGGGGAACTGGGCTCGAAGGTGCTGGCCGATGTGGCGGCGATCCTGGAGCAGCCGAAGAAGCTGATCACCTGGGGTTAGGGTCGGAGGACGGCCGCGCACCCCGAGCGGGAGCGCGGCCCCGTCCGAACCGGCGGGAGACCGCATGGCCTCAGCCGGCCGACGGCTGGGACCGCAACCCGCGTGGCCTCGGGTCGCCCCAGGCCGTCAGGCCCTCAGGTCGCCTCAGGTCGCCTCAGGTCGCCTCGGGTCGGCCCAGGCCGTCAGGCCCTCACGTCCTCAGGCGGCCGAGGTCGGCTCCGGGCGGAGCCAGTGGTCGTCCGTCGTCCAGCCGAGGAGCAGTCGGCCCGCGCCCTCGTCGGGGCGGCCGCCCTCGATGACCTGGTGCAGTCCGGTCAGGGCGGGGGCCAGCCGGCCCGTCACATGGGCGGGATGGCGGCCGAGTTCCTCGGGCAGCCAGGCCAGGGTGCGGGTCCGCTCGTCGGGCGTGCACAGGGACAGGTGGAACAGCAGCTGCCGCCAGGCGTAGGCCACGTCCTTGATCGTGCTCAGCGGGCGCGGGTTGGCCTGCACGCGGGTGGTCAGCCGGCACACGGTGACGAAGCAGCGGCGGGCCAGGTCCTCCCAGCCCGCGGCCGGGGCGATGCCCACCCGGTGGACCAGCGTGGCCAGATTGTGCGTGGTGAGGATCTGCGCCTGCTCGATCACCTTGCCGTTCGCGGCCGGCGACCCGTATCCGTGTTGCCACCGGGACGAGGCGTTCCCGGCCCGTTCGGTGCACAGCTTCGCGAACCCGGGTGAGGTCCTGGCCCCGTACGACCGCGTCAGCGCCTCGCCGGTCTCGACGATCGCCAGGTTGCGGACGGCCCGGTAGTCGATGCCGTAGTAGCGCTCGTAGAGCGAGCCACCGCCCAGCAGTTCCGCCGCGATCCGGGCCGCGGCGAGGAACTTCGGGGTGAACGTGCCCATGAAGATGTCCGCGGCCAGCTCCTCGACCAGGGGAGCGCCCAGTTCGGCCTGGCGGGCCAGGACGGACAGCTCGCGGATCAGCGGGTTGGGCAGGAGCGTACCGGGAAAGGCCTGCACGGCCAGTTCGCCCAGCTGCCGCAGCGCGAGGGCCGACACCTCGCCCGCCTCGGTGTGCGTGCGCTGCCCGGCCACGGCCCGCACCCACGGCAGCTCCTCCGCCCGCACCTGCCGTTGGAGGCTGAGCAGCAGCAGCGAACGGCGGCCCGCGAACGCCCGGTGGTGGGCCGCCGCCAGCGTCCGCAGGGCCGGGTCGGAGTACGCCTGCGCGGTGGTGACGGCGACGAGCTGCGGGACGAGCTCCGCCAGCACCTCCGCCGAGGGCACGATCCCGCGCTCCACCAGCGTGCCGAGGGGCGCGCTGAGCGCGGCCTCGACGGGACGGCGAACCCCGGCCGGGACCGCCGCGCCCACCGGCAGTCCGGTCTCCCGCGCCTCCTCGGCGCCCACCGGCGCGACGAGCGGCGCGACCTCGGCGACGCCCGCCTGCTGGTCCAGCCCGGCCAGCCGGCGCAGCACCAGCTGGGCCAGCGCGCGGTGCGAGGGCAGCGCCGCCTGGGCGGCCTGCTCCCGGCGCAGCGCCAAAAGCTCCGGCGAGCCGGGCAGCCCGCGCCGCCGCACCATGGACGTGACGGCGTGCCGCAGCAGCCCGAGCCGACGCGCGTCCAACTCCCTCCCGGCGACGGTCTCCTCCAGCGCCCCGCGCAGGATCGCCAGGTTCTCCTTCGGCTTCAGGTGCTTGGCGCACAGGGTGTGGCGGCGGGCCAGGTCGCGGTAGCGGCGCAGCAGTTCGGCGCCGTGCTCGTGCCAGGCCTCGTCGGGGACGCGCGTCCACACCCGGGCCGGCTGCCCGGCGTCGGCGGTCTCCAGCCAGTGCGCGAGCAGTTCGTCGCCGAACGGCTGCCAGACGGCCAGGGCTTCCCGCTGCGTCTCCACCGCCGTGCTGGTCCGCCGCCGCGCCAGGCTCTGGCCGGCCTCGGCGACGGTTCGCCGGTGGACCGTGTCGGCGTCGGGCGCCGGGCGGCCGGTCGGGCGCGGGGCGAACCGCAGCCGCCCCGCGAACGGCGCGAGTTCCTCGACGAGCCCGAGCGCCGCGTCCGTCTCCCCGGCCCGGGCCAGCCAGGCCACGGTGAGCAGGGCGGCCTCCTCGGGGACGGCCACCTCGTACCGTCCGCTGTCGAGGAGTTCGTAGAGCTCGCCCAGCCCGTCCTCGGACAGCCAGTACGCGAACAGCGCCCGCCGGTCCCGCGGCACTCCGGCCCGGCGCGCGGCCTCGGCCTCGTACTCCGTCAGGGGGCCGCCGGCGCTCGGCTCGCCGGTGGCGAAGCCGCCACGGAGCACCTCGGGGGTGACCCACGCGGGCAGTCCCTTGACGGGGGTGCGGGAGCCGATGGTGAGCAGCCCGTTCGTCATGCCGGCCAGCACGGACCGCCACGCGCGTTGCCGTTCCGCGGCCCGGTGGCGGGTGTCGGGGTCGTCGTGGGTGCGCGCGGTCCTGAGCGCCTTGGCCAGTTGGCCGGAGGCGTAGCCGGGGTTGGCCTCTGCGAGGTGCTGCTGGTCAGCGTCGTCGTTCATAAGCCGACGTGGCGGGTGCCGCCCCCGCGCCCTCCGGGTCCCGAGCCCGGTGCTCTGCTGCTGAGCTACACGCCGATGAGCCGACGTGGCAGGTTCCGCCCCTGCGCCCTCCGGGTCAGGAGCCCGGCGCTCTGGCTGCTGAGCTACACGTCGATGAGGCCCGACGGTAGACGTCGAACGGACGTCCGTACAACCGGGTTTCGCCGCGGAGAGGCCCTGACCAGTCCCTATGCCGGCACGTGCACCGTCTCCACCCGGCTTGCCACCAGCCGTTCCCGCTCCCGCCGGGCTGCCCGCTTGCGCAGGCGCAGGATCTGGCTGACGCCGAGGGCCTGGAGGACGAAGACGCAGGAGAAGGCGATCGTGTAGTCGTCGCCGGTCGCGTCCAGCAGCACGCCGATCGCGAAGAGCGTCGTCATCGACGCCACGAAGCCGCCCATGTTCGTGATGCCGGAGGCCGTGCCCTGCCGCTCGGGCGGGTTGGCCGGGCGGGCGAAGTCGAAGCCGAGCATGGAGGCGGGGCCGCACGCGCCCAGGACCGCGCAGAGCACCAAGAGCAGCCACATCGGCGCCCGTTCGCCGGGGTAGGCCAGCGTGGTCGCCCACACCAGGGCCGTCGCGCCCACCGTGCCCAGGGCCAGCGGCAGCCGCGCCTCATGGTGGCGGGCGACGATCTGGCCGTAGATCAGGCCGACGAGCATGTTGGACAGCACCACCAGGGTGAGGAGTTCGCCGGCCGTCGCCCGTGACAGGCCCTGTGCCTCCACCAGGAACGGCAGGCCCCACAGGAGCAGGAACACCATCGCCGGGAACTGGGTGGTGAAGTGCACCCACAGGCCCAGCCGGGTTCCCGGCTCGCGCCAGGACGCGACGATCTGACGGCGGACGTACGCCGCGCCCCGGTGCGGGAACGGCTCGGGCTCGTGACCCTCGGGGTGGTCCTTCAGGAAGAGCAGCAGGAGGACCAGGACGACCACTCCCGCCAGCGCGCTGCCCGCGAAGGCGGCCGTCCAGCCGATGCCGTGCAGGAGACGGGCCAGGACGAGCGTCGAGACCAGGTTGCCCGCCATGCCGGCCAGGCCGGCCATCTGGGCGACCATCGGCCCGCGGCGCGCCGGGAACCACCTGGTCCCCAGCCGCAGCACGCTGATGAACGTCATCGCGTCCCCGCAGCCCAGCAGCGCGCGCGAGGCGAGGGCCGTGCCGTAGGAAGGGGAGAAGGCGAAGCCGAGCTGGCCGGCCGTGAACAGCACGACGCCGATCGTCAGCACCTTCTTGGTGCCGAGCCGGTCGACCATCAGGCCCACGGGTATCTGCATGCCCGCGTAGACCAGGAGCTGGAGGATCGAGAAGGTGGACAGGGCCGAGGCGTTCACCTGGAAGCGGTCGGCGGCGTCGAGGCCGGCCACCCCCAGCGAGGTACGGAAGATGACCGCGACGAAGTAGACCGAGACGCCGATCCCCCAGACGGCCATCGCGCGCCGTCCGCCCGGCGGGTCACCCGGAAGGGTGGAGTTCACTCTGCGGGCGCCGGTCGTCATCGGACCTCCCCGCGGGCCAGGTGCGAGAACCAGTCGACGTGCCGGTGCACGATCCCGACGGCCGCCTCCGCGTCGCCGGAGCGCAGCGCCCGAAGGATCTCCTCGTGCTCGGTGAGCGTCTTGGCGATGCGGTCGGGGTGCGAGTGCATGATGGCGACGCCCATCCGCAACTGCCGGTCGCGGAGCTGGTCGTACAGCCTCGACAGGATCTCGTTGCCGCCGCTGCGGACGATCTCCGCGTGGAAGCAGCGGTCCGTCACCGCGGCACCTGCCAGGTCGCCCGCCGCGGCCTGCTCCTTCTGCTGCGCCAGCAGCTCTTCCAGGCGCTCGATCAGCCCGGCCGGCGCGGGGACGGCCTTGCGCGCCGCGTGCTCCTCGACCAGTAGGCGGGTCTCCACGACGTCCGCGATCTCCTGTGCGGAGACCGGCAGGACCAGGGCGCCCTTCTTCGGGTAGAGCTTGATCAGCCCCTCCACCTCCAGGCGCAGCAGCGCCTCCCGAACCGGCGTCCGCGAGACCCCCACGGCCTCGGCGAGCTCTCCCTCGGTGAGGAGGATGCCGCCTTCGTAACGGCGGTTCAGAACGCCCTGTTTGACGTGGGTGTACACGCGGTCGGCGGCGGGCGGCTGCTTGACGGGAGCGGGGTCGGTTGCGGGGACGGGCGGGGCGGACGATGGCATGCCCACAGGATAGATACAACACGTACGCATCGGAAGATCGGTCCACATCGCGGGACCCGCGACGGGGCGGTGGCGGGGGCGGCGGCAAGGGCAGGTAAGGGCCTCGCCAAGTAATCGGAAATTCGGCCCAGCAGGCGCACAACTTTCTGTGCTACTTACGTGTCACACACATGCGGCCCCTTCTTCTTTCCCCTTCAACTTGGCCGCATCGCAGGGGCATTCGACGTAATCGGGGTATTTCAGTTGATAACCGCCATCAAGGGCATCCGAGTCCGCAGGGCCGCAGCCGTCGCCGTCACGACCGGCGCGATGTTCGCGACCGGAGCCCTCACCGCGGCGCCCGCGCAGGCGGCCGTGACCGTGCCCACCATCACCGCCAAGGGTGCGTTTGTGATGAACGGCGCGACCGGCACCGCCCTCTACAACAAGTCCGGTGACACGAAGCGGCTCACCGCCTCCACCACGAAGGTCATGACCGCGAAGGTCGTGCTCTCGCAGACGGGCCTGAACCTGGACACCAAGGTCACGATCAGGAAGGAGATCAGCAGCTACATGGTCTCCAAGGGCTACCCCTCGTCGGCCCACTTGATCGTCGGCGACAAGGTCACCGTCCGTCAGCTGCTGTACGGGATGATGCTGCCGTCCGGCTGCGACGCCGCGATGGCCCTCGCCGACAAGTTCGGCACCGGTACGACGGTCGCGGCCCGCACCAAGAACTTCATCGCCAAGATGAACACCACGGCCAAGAACCTGGGCATGACGAACACGCACTTCGACTCGTTCGACGGCCTGAGCAACGGCACCAACTACTCGACTCCGCGCGACCTGACGAAGCTGGCCCGGAGCGTGATGACGAGCACCACGTTCAAGGCCGTCGTGAAGACCAAGTCGTACACGGCGAAGACCATCACCAGCTCGGGCGCCACCCGCACGATGGCCACCTGGGCCAACACCAACACGCTGCTCGGCTGGAACGGCACGCTCGGCATCAAGACCGGCTCCGGCCCCGACGCCAAGTACTGCCTCGTCTTCGCCGCCACCCTCAACGGCGAGTCGGTCATGGGCACCGTCCTCACCTCCGCCTCGGCGACCGATCGCACGAACGACGTCAAGAAGCTCATCAACTTCGGCTACGCCAAGATCAGCTGACGTCTGCCACCGCGCCACGCGCAACGGGCCCGTCGTGATCCACACGACGGGCCCGTCCCGTTGCCGGACCTGCTACTCCTGCCGACTCCACCGGCCTCGCCGACTCCACCGGCCTCGCCGGCCCGCCGAACGTCAGTCCAGCCGGTACTCGAACCAGATGCGGTGCGTGCCGTCGGCGTCCACGGCCATCCCGCCCGCGCCCGAGATCCCGGCCGGCTCGCCGGTGCCGCTGGAGGGCACGACGGTGAAGAACTCGGCGGTGCGGTCGCTGCCGGACGTGGTCGCCGAGTGCACGAAGTCGAAGGCGCCGTCGCGGCCGTTCAGCGAGCCCTCGAACGACTCCATGGCGACATGGGTGCCGACGCCGGCGGCCTGGTCGAACGCCGCGGTGAACAGGGTCGCCGACCGCCCGCTCACCTCCCCCTCGTACCGCTTCTCCATGCTCGCGACGCCGACGGGCAGGCCGGTGACCACGACCGGCGGCTCGGGGGTCGACCCGGCCGGGACGAAGGCTTCGACGGTGAAGGTTCCGTTGGCTCTCCTGCGCCGAACCGTGCCGAGGGAGCTTCGGTCGTCCGACGCGGTCCTACTTGGTGATCGCGAAGTTCCGCAGGATCGCCCCCGTCAGCTCCGGCTCGCCCTCCGCCTTCACCCGGTCCGCGACCGCCTCCGGCGTCACCCGGCCGCAGGCCAGCCGGACGTACGTCTCCCAGTCGAGGGTGAAGGCGGCGGCGGGGCCGAGCGCGGGGGCCGTCTCCAGGGTGCCGCGGCCCTGGATGTCGACGCGGATCGTGCGCAGGAACTCGATCGGACCGTGCACGTCGAAGACGACCGCGGAGCTGCGCGGGGCGTCGGCCTTCTCGGCGACGACCGCCGGGAGCGCGGCGAGCAGCTCGTCACGGGCGATGTGCGCGCCGGGGGAGTCGAGGTTGCCGGGGCGGCCGAGGGCGGCGCGCAGGTCCTGCTCGTGCACCCACACGTTGAACGCGTGGGTGCGCATGGACTCCTCGAGCGTGAGCGAGGTGCCGAGCGGGCCGCGCACCGTCGTGTCCGGCTGGCGCGACTCGTTGCGCAGCTGCCGGTTGCGGCGGATGACCGTGTACTCCAGCTCGGACGTCATCTCCGGCGCCGTGTGGTGGCGGCGGACGTCGACCTGCATCTCCATGTAGCGCTGGAGGTCGTTGGTGACGTGGAACAAGTCGCGCGGAAGGGTGTGGATGGGGCGCGGGTCGCCGTACATCTCGCAGTCCAGCCCGATGACGTGCGACACGATGTCGCGCACCGACCAGCCGGGGCACGGGGTCCTGCGGTTCCAGTCCGCCTCCACCAGCGGCTGCACCAGCTCGGATATCGCTTCGATGGAGTGGGTCCAGGCGTCGGCGTAGGGCTGGAGGGTGGGATGCAGACTCACGGAAACGGGACCCCTCGGCGGTCGGTACTCGGGTGGGCTGTGGCGGCGTTGCCAGCGGGAGGTGGCGGGTGTCGGCTGCTGTCGGCGGGTGTTTCGAAACGCTAAGTTACGCTGCTGTGAGGCACCCCGGCAGTGCTTTCGTGTGACGATCGTAGGCCCGTGTTTGGACGACTCGAATGCCAGGACGGTGGTAGTGTGCGCGCCTCTCTGATCCAGATCGCCGTAGAAGCGGGCGAATCGGTTGAATCACGGCGGCTGCGGATCGCCTCCCTGGTGCGGGAACAGGCCGGTGCCGCGGACCTGGTGGTGCTGCCCGAGCTGTGGACGACCGGGGCGTTCGCCTATGAGGAGTTCGCCGGCGAGGCCGAGCCCCTGGAAGGGCCGACGTACGAGGCGATGGCCAAGGCCGCGAGCGACGCGGGCGTGTGGCTGCACGCGGGCTCGATCCCCGAGCGGGACCCCGAGGGTCCCCTCTACAACACGTCTCTCGTCTTCTCCCCCTCCGGTGAGCTCGCCGCCGCCTACCGCAAGATCCACCGCTTCGGCTTCGACAAGGGCGAGGCCGTGCTGATGGGCGCGGGCGAGGACCTGGTGACGGTCCGCCTCCCCGAGACGACCGTCGGCGTCGCCACCTGCTACGACCTCCGTTTCCCCGAACTGTTCCGCGGTCTCGTCGACGCCGGCGCCGAGACGCTCGTGATCCCCGCGGGCTGGCCGGAGCGCCGCCGGGCGCACTGGACGCTGCTGGCCCGGGCGCGGGCGGTCGAGAACCAGGCGTTCGTACTCGCCTGTGGAACGGCCGGGACGCACGCCGGGGTTCCGCAGGCGGGTCACTCGATCGTGGTGGATCCGTGGGGCGAGGTGCTGGCGGAGGCGGGATCGGGCGAGGAGGTCCTCACGGTCGAGTTCGACCCGTCCCGCGTCGCCACGACCCGGGAGCAGTTCCCGGCCCTGAAGGACCGGGTGCTCGGGCTGCGAACTCCTGGACGCCGGTCCTACTAGGGCCTGTCGCCAGGGCTGTGTCCCTAGTCCTCCCGCTCCTTGTCGGCGAGATGGATCACGCACACGGCCACCGCGATCAGCAGCGTCGGATCCGCGTCCTCCCGTACGACGTCGACGCCGTAGGTCTCCCGCACGTGCAGCCACCGCCGGGAGACGACGGCCAGCAGTTCGCCGTCGTACTCGACCGCGAACTCCCGGTCGAGGATCTTGCCGCTGACGTCCAGCTCCGTGCGGCCGTCCGCCAGGGTCACCCGATAGTGGTTGCGCAGCAACGACAGCCGCTTGCGCCGGATCGTCGCGAGCGGCTCACCGCCCCGCTCGATCACCATCGTGTCCCGCAGGGCGAACATCTTCTGGTGGATGTCGATCAGGACCTGCCCACCGGTGTCCTTCAGCTCGAAGGTGTCCCGCAGCCGCATCGCCTTGCCGTCGACGAGGTACACCTTGTTGCCCCGGTCGTCCTCGATCCAGTAGTCGTCACCGATGCCGAGGAGCCGGTCGCGCACGAGGAATCTCATGCCGGTACGGCTTCCCCGGTTGAGGAGAAATTTCCCGGCGGGGACGGGAAATGACGAGACGGATGACCCGACTGCGCGTGTGGGCGGCGTGGATCGGGCAGATCGGGGAGCACACCACGGCGCTTCCCGGGCGCTTCCCACGGAGGCGATGAGTAACCTCACTCAGCCACCGTCTCCCCACCCCCCGGACCGAACCGCCGTCGGTACGCCGACGGGCTGAGTCCGGTCCCGTGGCGCAGCCGCGCGCGCAGATTGGCGGCGGTGCCCAGCCCGCTCCTGGCCGCCACCACGTCCAGCCGCTCCTCCCCCCGCTCGATCAGCCGGCAGGCGAGGGCCACCCGCTCCCCCGTCAGCCAGACCAGCGGGGTCGTGCCGAGCTGAGCCCGGAAGCGCCGGTGCAGGGTCGCCGGGCTCACCGCCGCCCGCGCCGACAGGTCCGCCACCGTCAGCGGCTCCCCCAGCCGCTCCTGCGCCCACGCCAGCAGGGGCGCCAGCGACGCGTCGGGCACGTCCGGCACCGGGCGCTCCACGAACTGCCGCTGGCCGCCGTCCCGGTGAGCGGCGAACACCAGTCGGCGGGACACCGCGTTGGCGATCTCCGCGCCGTGGTCGCGCCGCACGACGTACAGACCGAGGTCGAGCGCGGCCGCGCTGCCGGCGGCGGTCAGGATGCTGCCCTCGTCGACGAAGAGGACGTCGGACTCAAGCCATACCTTCGGATGCAGCTCGCGGAACGTCTCCGCCCACATCCAGTGCGTGGTGGCCCGGCGTCCGTCGAGCAGACCGGCCTCGGCGAGCGCGAAGGTGCCGGTGCAGAAGCTCATGACGCGCGCCCCGCGTGCGTGAGTGCGCCGGATGGCGTCCAGTACGGCGGCGACGCGCGGTACGACGTTGTCGGGCCGACCCGGTACGACGAGGGTGTCCGCCGTGTCCACCGCGTCCAGGCCGCGCACGCCGGTCACGGTGAAGAAGCCGTGGTTCATCCGCACCTCGGGAGCGGGCGTGCACAGCATGACCTCGTACAGCGGCCCCGGCAGCCCGAGTTCGGGACGGGGCAGTCCGAACAGCTCGGTGGCTGCACCGACCTCGAACGGGTTGGTGCCCTCGTCCACGATCACGGCCACCTTGTGCGGCGCGCGTGCGGCTCGCTGAGAGGATCCTTGCGGCATGTGCGATTCCTAGCACTCGTCCGGCCTGCGCGCCATCGCCGACGATGATCGGCATGAGCGCACCGACGGAACCCGTCTCCCTGTCCGCCGCACTGGCCTCCTTCACCCAGCGGTGGAGTCCCCGCATCGTCACGACCGTCAACGACTACGACGTCCGCGTGGCCAAGGTCGACGGCGAGCACCTCTGGCACATCCACGACCACACCGACGAGTTCTTCCTGGTCCTCGACGGCGAACTGCACATCGGTCTGCGCGAGCCGGCCGGCGAGCGCACGGTCGTCCTGCCCAGGGGCAGCGTCTTCACGGTCCCGCGCGGCACGGAGCACAAGCCGTACGCCCCGGTCCCCACCGAGATCCTCGTCCTCGAACCGACCGGTACCTCCACCGTCGGCGACCGCCATGAGGAGGTGCCGGCGCACGTGGACGCGACGACGGGGCACACGCTGGCCTGACCCGTCATCGACGGGACGTCGCGGCGCCCGGCTCCTTCACGCGGAGGGGCCGGGCGCGGCTGTGTTTCTCGCTGCCGTGAGCAGGGCGTTCAGGGCGGTGCGGGTGGGCGAGGGGATCGTGGCCGGGGTGTCGCTCTCGCGGAGGTGGAGGGCGGTGGGGGTGGCGGCCATGTTCAGGCAGTCGTTGTCCGGGTCGCCGGCCGAGTACGACTGCGGTCCGCCTCACCAAGGGCGGGGCGGACCGGCTGCCGTTGGTCCTGGCCGGTCCGGACACCTGATCCCGGACACGGTCAGACGCCGTAGCCGTCGTTGTATCCGTCGCGATATCCGTCTTGGTGGCGCCGCTCCGTCTCGACCACCGTGGTCGAGGCCGGCGGCACCATCACCCGGCGACGCCGGGCGATGCTGCTGAAGGTCGTCACGCCGATCACGCCGACGATCATCAGGATGACGCCGACCAGGTCGAGATTGACTCCCTGAATGTCCCAGTCGGTCGCGAACGTGAGGATGGCTCCCACGGCGATGAGGATGATGCACCCGCCGAGGCCCATGATGTCGCCTCCCTGTCAGGAGTACCGGTCGGTCCGGCTCCGGCATCCGGGTACCCCCCTCCCCGCGACCTACCCCTCAACTACCCCTCCAGGAACGCCACCAGGGCGTTGGCCAGCAGGTACGGGTCGGCGTCGCCGCACAGTTCGCGGGCGCTGTGCATGGACAGGATGGCCACGCCGATGTCGACCGTGCGGATGCCGTGGCGGGCAGCGGTGATCGGGCCGATGGTCGTACCGCACGGCATGGAGTTGTTGGAGACGAAGGACTGGAAGGGGACCTCCGCCTTCTCGCAGGCGGCGGCGAAGATCGCCCGGCCCGTACCGTCCGTGGCGTAGCGGTTGTTGACGTTGACCTTGAGGATCGGCCCGCCGTTGACCCGCGGGTGGTGCGTCGGGTCGTGCCGCTCCGCGTAGTTGGGGTGGACGGCGTGACCGGTGTCGGAGGACAGACAGACGGTGCCCGCGAAGGCTCTCGCCCGGTCCTCGTACGAGCCTCCGCGCGCGAACACCGAGCGCTCCAGCACGTTGCCCAGCAGCGGTCCGTCCGCGCCGGTGTCCGACTGGGAGCCGTTCTCCTCGTGGTCGAAGGCGGCCAGGACCGGGATGTACGGCAGACCCTCGCCGCCACTCGCCACGGCCGTCAGCGCCGCCGTACCGGCGTGCACGGACAGCAGGTTGTCCATGCGGGGGCCGGCCACCAGTTCCTGGTCGCGGCCCAGGTAGGCGGGCGGTTCCACGGAGTGCGCCATCAGGTCCCAGCCGGTGACCTGGCCCGCGGTCAGGCCGGCCTCCTCCTCCAGGAAGGCGATGAGGTCGCCGTCGCGCACGTCGTTGCCCAGGCCCCAGACGGGCTGGAGGTGGCGCTGCTTGTCGAGCTTGAGGCCGTCGGTGTTGACCGACCGGTCGAGGTGGATGGCGAGTTGGGGGACTCGCAGCAGCGGGCGGCCGACGTCGACCAGGCGCGTCGAGCCGTCCCGCAGGGTCAGCCGGCCCGCCAGGCCCAGGTCGCGGTCGAGCCAGGAGTTGAGCAGCGGGCCGCCGTAGATCTCCACGGCCACCTGGCGCCAGCCGTGCGCGCCGGTGTCGGGCCGCGGCTTGACGCGCAGGTTCGGGGAGTCGGTGTGCGCCCCGACGATCCGGAACGGCGTGTGCGGCGCGGCGCCCTCGGGGACGTACCAGGCCACGATCGCGCCCCCGCGCAACACGTACTTGCCGCCGCTCGTCCCTTCCCAGGCGTCCGTCTCCGAGACCTGGCGGAAACCGGCCTTCTCCAGCCGCTCCGCCGCGTTCGCCACGGCGTGGTACGGCGACGGGCTCGCCGTCAGGAACGTCATGAGGTCGTCGGTGTGGCCGCGGTCGAAGCGGGAGGGTTCGCTCATGGGTTCACCTTAACGACGTACGAGGGCCCGCTCCCGGCGATGGGAGCGGGCCCTCGTGAGGACAGTGTGGAGTGCTGCGCGGGAGTGCCCCGGGTGAGTACTCCGCGGTTGTCCGGGTGGTCCGGGTGAGTCCTAGAACGCGGCCTCGTCCAGCTCCATCAGGTCCAGCTCGACGCCCGCGGCGATCTTGCGGGCCAGCGTGACGCCCGGCAGCACGTTCGCCGCGAAGAACTTCGCCGCCGCGATCTTGCCGGTGTAGAAGGCGTTGTCCTTGGCGGAGGCCGTCTGAAGCTTCTCGGCGGCGACCGCGGCGCCCTTGAGGAGCAGGTAGCCGACGATCACGTCGCCGGAGGCGAGCAGCAGGCGGGTGGTGTTGAGGCCCACCTTGTAGATGTTCTTGACGTCCTGCTCGGTGGCCGCGAGGTCGGTCAGCATCAGGCCGACGATGGCCTCCAGCTCGACGGCGGCCTTCGCGAGGTGCTCGCGGGCGCCCGCCAGCTCCTCGCCGCCGGTGCCGAGCGCCAGGAACTTCTTGATGTCCTCGGCGAGCGAGTTGAGGGCCGCGCCCTGGTTGCGGACGATCTTCCGGAAGAAGAAGTCCTGGCCCTGGATCGCCGTCGTGCCCTCGTACAGGGTGTCGATCTTGGCGTCGCGGATGTACTGCTCGATCGGGTACTCCTGCAGGAAGCCGGAGCCGCCGAAGGTCTGCAGGGACTGGGCGAGCTGCTCGTAGCCCTTCTCGGAGCCGTAGCCCTTGACGATCGGCAGGAGCAGGTCGTTCATGGCCTCGAGGGCGGCGGTGTCCTCGCCCGCGGCCTCCTTGACCTGGATCTCGTCCTGGACGGCCGCGGTGTGCAGCACCAGCGCGCGCATGCCCTCCGCGTACGCCTTCTGCGTGATCAGCGAGCGGCGCACGTCCGGGTGGTGCGTGATGGTGACCTTGGGCGCGGTCTTGTCCATGAAGTTCGCGAGGTCGGTGCCCTGGACGCGCTCCTTGGCGTACTCCAGCGCGTTGAGGTAGCCCGTCGACAGCGTGGAGATCGCCTTCGTGCCGACCATCATGCGGGCGAACTCGATGATGCGGAACATCTGGCGGATGCCGTCGTGCTTGTCGCCGATCAGCCAGCCCTTGGCGGGGTGCTGGTCGCCGAACGTCATCTCGCAGGTGTTGGAGGCCTTCAGACCCATCTTGTGCTCGACGTTCGTCGCGTACACGCCGTTGCGCTCGCCCAGCTCGCCGGTCTCGAAGTCGAAGAGGTACTTCGGGACGAGGAAGAGGGACAGGCCCTTGGTGCCGGGGCCGTGGCCCTCCGGACGGGCGAGGACGTAGTGGAGGATGTTCTCCTCCATGTCGTGCTCACCGGACGTGATGAACCGCTTCACGCCCTCGATGTGCCAGGAGCCGTCCTCCTGCTGGATCGCCTTGGTGCGGCCGGCGCCCACGTCCGAGCCGGCGTCCGGCTCGGTGAGGACCATGGTGGAACCCCAGGTCTTCTCGACGGCGATCCGGGCGATCTTCTTCTGTACGTCGTTGCCCTCTTCGTAGAGGATGCCGGCGAACGCCGGGCCGGAGGAGTACATCCACACGGCCGGGTTCGAGCCGAGCAGCAGCTCCGCGTACGCCCAGATCAGGGAGCGCGGGGAAGTGGTGCCGCCGATCTCCTCGGGCAGGCCGAGACGCCAGTACTCCGAGTCCATGAAGGCCTTGTAGCTCTTCTTGAAGGACGCCGGGACCGGGGCGGTGTTCGTCTCCGGGTCGAAGACCGGCGGGTTGCGGTCGGCGTCCGCGAAGGACTCCGCCAGCTCGTTCTCCGAGAGGCGGGTCAGTTCCTCGAGGATGCTCTTCGCGGTCTCGGTGTCCATCTCCTCGAACGGGCCGGTGCCGTACAGCTTGTCGCGCCCGAGTACCTCGAAGAGGTTGAACTCGATGTCGCGGAGATTCGACTTGTAATGCCCCATGGCGACGGCTCCGTAGAGAGATCGGCGAGGGACTTGGATCCTCGCGCTGGTTCACGTACCAACAAGTAGCAAGCAGCTACGATAATGCTACCCGTCGGTAATAAGTCGCAACCCCCACTCGGCCAAGTGTGAGAAGGGTCTACCTGACGGTGCCTGAGACAGACCCGGGAACGGGTTCGGGAGCGGGTTCCAGGAGAGCTTCGGCCAGGAGGGCCGCCCACCGCGCCGGGTGCTCGGTGAAGGGCAGGTGGCCACCGGGTGTCTCCGCCAGCCGCGCCCCCTTGATCCCGGCGGCCGTGGCCCGGTGCAGCCGGGGCGGGACCAGCCGGTCGTCGACCGGCGAGATCACCAGCGTCGGGGCGGTGATCCGGGCCAGGTCGGCGCGGACGTCGGCCCGGACCACCAGGTCCACGTGTTCGGCGGTGCCTTCGGGGGCCGTCCGTCCGGCCAGTTTCGCCGCGATCTTCAGCTCCTGCGGCGTCATCGCGTCCAGCACGACCGGACTCAGGGCGTGCGCCAGCATGAACCGGCCGAGGGTGTCGGTCTCCCCCGCCGTGCACAGCGCGTGCCACACCTGGGCGTTCAGCCGCAGTTCCGCGTCGGCGTGCGGGAAGGGGGCGGTCAGGGCCAGCGCGGTGACCCGCTCGGGATGCCGCGCGGCCAGTCGTATCGCCACCGCTCCGCCCAGCGAGTACCCGCAGACGGCGAACCGCTCCAGCCCCTCCGCGTCGGCGGCCGCCACCAACTCGGCCACCAGGGTGTCCACTTCGAGCGGACGCGCGGAGCGCGGGGTGCCGCCCGTGCCCGGGTAGTCGACACCGACGACCGTGTGCCCGGCCGCCAGGGCGTCCATGACCGGCCCGTAGTTCGCCTCGACGGAGCCCCCGGCGCCGTGCGCCAGCAGCAGGCCGGGTCCCGAACCGCGAACCGTGCGGGCGTACGGAGACGGAGAAGGCATGCGGATCCCCCCGAGGTGTCCGGCGAAAATGTGTAACGGACGATACGGAAATACCGTAGCAGCATTTCATAGCGACCGTTAGATAAATTCCCGGCCCCTCGCCGTCCGGCCCGTCTCGGTACGCTTACGCCCATGTACGGATACGGCCAGCCCATGGACGGCGGTGCTGCACAGCAGCAGTACGCCCCGCCGCAGCAGCAGATGCCCGGCGGCCACGGCGGGTACGGCCAGCAGCCGCCGCTCTATCCGGAGCCGTCCCCGCCCTCCCTCGCGGACGCGGTGCGGGCCTTCACCACCGGGCAGCTGGCCGCCGAGGACTTCCAGCAGGTCTTCGCGACCTCCAAGGTCTACTGCCCGCGCGGCGACAACCCCGGTTTCCTCGCCCTGCACAACACCCAGCAGCCGGTGATCCCGATGTTCACTTCCCTCAAGGAGCTGCGCCGGTACGCGGGCAAGGAGTCCAAGTACTTCGTGATCACCGGCGCCGAGGTGATCGACCTGCTGCCCACCGGCTACGGCTTCGTCCTCGACATGGAGGGCGAGCACCGGATGGTGTTCGACGCGAAGGCGGTCGAGCAGATGGTCGACTTCGCGATGCGGCGGATGTACGGCTGAGAGACCTCCCCCTCGAGACCCGGATTCCGGTGGGCGGCCCAGCGGCCCCCGGGAATCCGGCGGCGGAAATCCGTACCCCGGTTGTCACAGGCATGCCATAGGGTTGCCCCAGGCAGCCGCGCCCCGCACGCCACCGCTCTCACGCGGTCACGTCCGGGTGCCGCGCGGCGCTCTCATCACCCGGCGACCACCGGGTTTTCCTGTGGGGGTTCATCACTGTGCGCATGCGCAGCACCTCGGCCGCGACAGCACTCGCGGTCCTCTTCAGCTCCGCGGCCCTGAGTATCGCCGCGGCCGGTACCGCCTCGGCCGCCACGGCCGTTCTCACCTCGCCCGTCGGCCTCGTCGCGGACGGCGCCCTCCAGCGCGTCTTCGTGGGCGACCAGGCCAACGGCCGGATCCTGGCCACCGACTACAACGGCACCCTCGTCGACCTGAACGTCGGCTTCGGCGAGGTCAGCGACCTCGCGCTCTCGGCCGACGGCACCACCCTCTACGCGGCGCTGCCCGAGACGCACGCGATCGTGGCGCTCGACGCGGCCACCCTGGACGTCAGGTCCACCTACGCCCTCGGCGAGGGCGTCCTCCCGCACGACGTCGCCTTCACGGGCGGACGGCTGTGGTTCTCGTACCGCAGCATCGGCGAGGACAACTCCTGGCACGGCAACCTGGGTTCCATCGACCCCGCCGCCACCGACCCGGCCACCACCGTGACGCTGGGCCGGCTTCCGGAGTCGGTCGCCCCGTACTACAACTCGGGGCTCCTCGACGCCGACCCGTCGGCCCCCGGCGTGCTGACCTACACCGACAGCGGGACCAGCCCCGGCGCGACCAATGTGCTCGACGTCTCCGGTGACACCCCGCAGGTGGTCGCCAAGAGCGACGCCGGGCGCTACTTCTCGGACGTCGATGTCGTCCCCGGCACCTCCGAGGTGCTGTGGAACGGCACCACTCGGCTGCCGTACGCGAACGGGGAGATCGCGCAGGGCACCAACCTCACGGAGACTGGCTGGTTCGGCGACGTCTCGCCGGGCGGCCTGGTCGCGCAGGTCTACGGCAGTCACGTGAACGTCTACAAGCCGGGCGCCGTCACCCCGGTCCGCCGCATCGACGCGGGCGACTCCACCATGGGCGAGGTGGCCTGGGCCCCCGACTCCTCACGGCTGTTCGCCCTGACCGGCAACACGAACAACACCTACACCCTGAAGGCGTTCACCGGCCCGGCGCTCAGCGTGCCGACCCTCACGGCCGACGCCCCCGCCTCCGCGACCCGCGCCAAGCCGCTCACGGTCACCGGAAAGATCTCGGCGAACGTCCCGCTCCCGGCCGGCGCGAAGCTCGCGGTCACGCGCACCGACCTGGAGAGCCCGTCCGGCAAGGCGCTGGCGGCCGTCACGGTCAAGGCGGACGGCACGTACTCCTTCACGGACACCCCGCCGGCCGGCGGCACGGTCACGTACACGGTCGGCTACGCCGGCGACGCCGAGCACACCGCGGTCTCGGCCTTCGACAAGGTGGCCGTCTCCCGCGCGGCCGTGGCCCTGACCCTGAACAACGACGGCAAGGTGTACAACAACGGCACCGACGTCAATTTCACGGCGCACCTCGGGACGACCTACAAGAACCGCAAGGTCGAGATCTGGTCGGACCCCTACGGGGGCGACGCGCCCAAGCGACTGATCAAGACCGGAACGGTGAACTCCAGCGGCAACCTCGTCGCCACCGTCGACATGACCCGAGACACGACGGTCACCGCGGTCTTCGCGGGCGACGCCCGCTACGCCCCGAAGAGCGTGAAGGCCACGGCCTACGCCCGGGTCAAGATCTCCACCGCCGTCTCCAAGCAGTACAAGACGGCGAAGATCGGCTCGACGTCGTACTCCTGGTTCCACAAGAACACCGCCCCGGTGATCACCACGACCATGTCCTACTACCCGGGCCGCAAGCAGCGCCTCGAGCTGCAGGTCTACTATCAGGGCGCGTGGTACACGACGGGCTCGGAGTACTTCGCCCTCAACGCCAACGGGAAGTCGGCCGTGAACCTCGGCGCCCCCGGTGAGTCCGGCATCAAGGCCCGTGTCCGCTCGTCGTACGTGGACGGCACATCCGGCGACAGCGCGAACACGACGACGATCGGCGCCTGGAAGTACCTGTACTTCAGTAACTGATCCCTGCTGAATCCCCGCCGATCTCTGTTCAACGGGGCGATGTGGCCCGGAGGGAATGTCCTCCGGGCTTTCGTCGTTCTGGGTGGCAGAAAGTTCAATGCTCAACTAAACTGAACGTACGTCGCCCAAGGAGGTACGGACATGCCCGCAGTGACCGTCGAGAACCCGTTGACCCTGCCGCGCGTCGCCGCGTCGGCGGACGCGGTGGCACGTCCCGTGCTCACCGTCACGACCGCGCCCAGCGGATTCGAGGGTGAGGGCTTCCCGGTGCGCCGCGCCTTCGCCGGGATCAACTACCGTCACCTCGACCCGTTCATCATGATGGACCAGATGGGCGAGGTGGAGTACGCGCCGGGCGAGCCGAAGGGCACGCCCTGGCACCCGCACCGCGGCTTCGAGACCGTCACGTACATCATCGACGGCATCTTCGACCACCAGGACAGCCAGGGCGGCGGCGGCACCATCACCAACGGCGACACCCAGTGGATGACGGCCGGCTCGGGCCTCCTCCACATCGAGGCGCCGCCGGAGTCGCTGGTCATGTCCGGCGGTCTCTTCCACGGCCTCCAGCTGTGGGTGAACCTGCCGGCCAAGGACAAGATGATGACGCCGAGGTACCAGGACATCCGCGGCGGGCACGTGCAGCTGCTGACGACCCCGGACGGCGGTGCACTCCTTCGGGTGATCGCCGGCGAGCTGGACGGTCACGCCGGTCCCGGGATCACCCACACCCCCATCACGATGATCCACGCGACGCTCGCACCGGGCGCGGAGCTCACCCTGCCGTGGCGCGAGGACTTCAACGGCCTCGCGTACGTCCTGGCGGGCAAGGGTGCCGTGGGCGCGGAGCGCCGTCCGGTCCACAAGGGTCAGACGGCGGTCTTCGGCGCGGGTTCCTCGCTGACGGTCCGCGCGGACGAGAAGCAGGACTCCAACACGCCGGACCTGGAGGTCGTGCTGCTGGGCGGGCAGCCGATCCGTGAGCCGATGGCCCACTACGGCCCGTTCGTCATGAACACCAAGGACGAACTGATGCAGGCCTTCGAGGACTTCCAGAAGGGCCGGCTCGGGACGATTCCCGCGGTGCACGGGATGACGGAGGAGGGCATCTGACCCTTCGGCCGGGCGGGAGCCGGTACGGTGTGACGAGGCCCGAAGCCGCAACTTTGTCTTGCGGCTTCGGGCCTGTCTGCTTTCAGCGTGCTCCGCTACGGCAGCACGTAGATGGGCGCTCCGTCCGCAGCGCAGCCCGTCTGCCGCATGCAGCCGCGCTTGAGCAGCGTGCGGAGACAGTCGTGGACGCGGGCGAGGGAGAGGCCCGTACGAGTGGCGATCTCTTCCATGCGGTAACTGGCCTCGCCCTGAACGAGCGCAGGCGCCAGGTAGGCCGCCACCGCGTGGATGTCCTCGGTGAAGACGAGGTTCTTCGCCTTCCAGCTGGCCAGGAGTTGCTGTGGTTCCAACGCTGGTTCCGCGTGGCGGCGCCTGAGGGCCTGCGCGATGTCCTGAAGCGCCTCGGCGATCATGCCTTGGCTGCGGACGATCGCGCTCTGGCTGCGGGCGATCGTCTGTTGGCTGCGGCTGATCTGTTCCAGGAGCACGGTCTGCTCTCTCTGGAAGGCTGCCATCACTTCGTCGGCCTGGATGTTCCTCACTTCGAGCCGCACGATCGCGTCGGCGACTTCTCGGGGCATGAGGTATGCCGTGCTGCCGGTGGGGGCGGGTTGTGCCGGGGCCGGTTCCAGGGAGTAGGAGCCGTCGCGCTGGATGGTGGCGATGACTTCGGAGACCCAGGACCTGAAGGGCTGGGACTCCGGCTTCGTGCAGCCGTTGACGAGTTGGACGAGACCCTGCAGGTTCACCATCTTCATCGTCTTGCGTAGGCCGTGACCTGCGATATTGCGCGTTGCGTCGCTCAGGGCGACGCTTCGTGCAATATCTCCGAGTGTTGTTGTGTGTTGTTGCGAGACCATGCTCTGCACTGCGTCCCGTGTGTTGGCGTAGCCGAGGTTCCCTGCCACATCCATCGCCGGGAACCAGTGGGTCCCGTCCGGCATCGTAAGTCGCCGCAGTCGCGCCCCCGTAGTCGCGAACACGAAGTCGTTGATGTCGATCGCGTCCTTCTGTGCCGCCGACTGATCCGGCGGCTGTGTGTTCTTCTGCTCGTACATCGAGCATCACCTCCGCCGCCGAAGCTAGGCATATGCCGACGCAACGTACCTTCTTAGTAAGGATGTTCATCCTTATCGGGGACAGAGGCATCGATTCTGCACGCGTATGACGGAGCGTCACCCAGTTGGCCGTCCGCGCAGGACAAGCACCCCCGCCCCGTGATCCGCTGGACCCGTGCACCTGCTCCCCCTCCCCGTTCGCCGGTTTGCGGCCTGGTGTGTTGTGGTGCTGCTCGTTTCCGGGGTCGGGTACGTGGGGATCCGGCTCTGCTCCGAGTTGCGGGCGGCGGTCACGCCGGTGTTGCTCGCGCTGCTCGGGACCGCGTTGCTCCGGCCGTTGCACCGGCGGATGGTGGCGGCCGGGGTGCCTCGGGCGGTGTCGGCCGGGCTCACCTGTGTCGCCGTCGTCGGTGTGGTGGGCGGGGCCGTGTACATCGTCGTCGCCGCGTTGATCGACACCGGGGATCAGATCGTCGCCTCGCTCAAGGAGGCGGGCCAGGATCTCGCCGGGCGCTTCGGGGCCGCCGGGACCTCGCTCGACGACCTCGCGTCCAACGCGAAGGAGCTGCTGACCAAGTTCGGGGGGACGGCTGCCTCCAATGTCATCAGCGGGGTGAGTGTCGTCGGCGAGAGCATCGCCATGGCTGTCCTTGCGCTGCTGCTCGTCTTCTTCTTCCTGCGGGACTCGCACCGGGCCGTCGGCGCGCTGCGGTCCGTCGCTCCGGGCGGTACCGCCGACACCCTGGAGGCCATCGCCCGGCGGGCCTTTCGGGCCGTCGAGGGGTTCATGCGGGGGACCACCTTCATCGCGTTCATCGACGCCGTGTGCATCACCGTCGGGCTGCTCGTCCTCGACGTGCCCGGTGCCTTCGGGCTCGGTGCGCTCGTCTTCGTCGGCGCCTACGTTCCCTATCTCGGCGCCTTCCTCTCCGGGGCTGTCGCCGTGCTGGTCGCGCTCGCCGACCGGGGGTTCGTCATCGCGCTGTGGGCGCTCGGGGTCGTGCTCGCCGTGCAGGTGCTGGAGGGGCATGTGCTGCAGCCGGTGATCCAGAGCCGGACCGTGCAGATGCATCCGGCGGTGGTGATGGTCGCCATCACCGCCGGGGCGTCCGTCGCCGGTGTGCTGGGCATGCTGCTCGCCGTGCCGGTGACCGCGGCCGCCTTCGGGGTGGCGTACGAGCTGCGGACGCGTTACGGGGCATCCGGTGGGGCGCCCGGAGAACCCGCCGACGGCTCGTAGAGCTCGAACCAGATGCTCTTGCCCTCGCCCCTCGGCGCCACCCCCCACGTGTCCGCGAGCATTTCGATGAGGATCAGGCCGCGGCCGGAGGAGGCGAGTTCGCCGGGGCGGCGCTTGTGGGGGAGGTCGTCGCTGGTGTCGGTGACCTCGATGCGGAGCCGGCGCTCGCCCTGCGCGCCGGTGACCTCGGCGACGAGCAGCGCGTCGGCGTCGGTGTGGACGAGGACGTTGGTCAGGGTCTCGGAGACGAGCAGGACCGCCGAGTCGACCTGGTCCGCGCACGTCCAGTCGTGCAGCAGTTCGCGCAGTTGCTGCCGGGCCACGGCGATTCGCTCGGGCTCGGCCTGCGCGACCGTCAGCATCGAGCGGCGCACGGGCTGCCGGACCGGGGCGGGCGCGCCCTGTCGGCACAGGAGCAGGAGGGCTATGTCGTCCTCGCGGCGGTCCGCCAGGGGACCCGTGGTGTGGTGGGAGGAGGGGCCGTGCACCGCCTGGACCAGGGCGTCGGCCAGTTGCTCCAGGTCGCCCTCGTGCGCCTCCAGGATCTTGCGGACGCGCCGCCAGCCGGTGTCGAGGTCGTGACCGCCGGTCTCCAGCAGCCCGTCGGTGCACAGCATCAGCGCCTCGCCGGGTTCGAGGGCGAGCCGGGTGGTGGGGTAGTCGGCGTCCGGGTCGATGCCGAGCGGGAGTCCGCCGGCCGCGGCGCGGAGCAGGACCGTGCCGTCGGCCATCCGGATCGCCGGGTCCAGATGCCCGGCCCGCGCCGCCTCCAGAACCCCGGTCACCGGGTCGACCTCGATGTACAGGCAGGTCGCGAAGCGCAGGTCGGCGGTGTCGCCGTCCGCGACGCCCTCGGCGTGGTTGATGCCGTGGAAGAAGCCGGAGGCACGGGAGAGGACGGCGTCGGGGCGGTGGCCCTCGGACGCGTACGCCCGTAGCGCTATGCGCAGCTGGCCCATCAGACCCGCGGCGCGGACGTCATGCCCCTGGACGTCCCCTATGACGAGGGCGAAGCGGCTGTTGGGCAGCGGGATCATGTCGTACCAGTCACCGCCGACCTGGAGGCCGCCGCCGGTCGGTATGTAGCGGGCGGCGAGGGTCATGCCCGGTATCTCGGGGCCGAGGGTCGGGAGCATGGAGCGTTGCAGGCCGTCGGTCAGCTCGCGTTGGGTCTCCGCCGCGCCCGCGCGGGTCAGCGCCTGGGCGAGCATCCTCGCGACCGTCGTGAGCACGGACCGCTCGTCCGGGGTGAACGCCACCGGATAGGCGAAGCCGGCCATCCAGGCACCCATCGTGCGGCCGGCCACCGTCAGCGGCAGGAAGGCCCACGACTGGCGGCCGAACTGCGCGGCGAGCGGCCAGGTGAGCGGATAGCGCTCCTTGTACCGCTCGGGGGAGGACAGGTACACGGCCCGGCCGGTACGCACGACCTCGGCGGCCGGATAGTCCGTATGGATGGACATCTGGGTGAAGGGGTCCTCGTCGCCGGGCTGCTGTCCGTGGTGCCCGATGATCGTCAGCCGGTCGCCCTCCACGCCGAAGACGGCCAGCCCGTCCGGTGAGAAGCCCGGCATCGACAGACCCGCCGCGACCCGCAGGACCTCCTCCGTGGACCGTGCCTCCGCCAGTGCCCGGCCCGCGTCCAGCAGGAACGCCTCCCGGGAGCGCCGCCAGTCGCCGGTGACGGCGGTCCGGCCGGCGGGGGTGCCCGGCGTGGGCTCGGTGACCTCCTGGAGGGTGCCGATCAGCTCGTACGCCTTCTTCGCCGGGTCGAAGGACGGCTTGGAGCGGCTGCGGACGACCCGGACGACCCGCCCTCGTTCGTCCATGATCCGGATCCGCACCTCGGCGAGGGTGCCCTCGGCCACGGCGAGCTGGATCACTCCGGTGATCTCGTTCCAGTCGACGGGGTGGAGGCGGGCGCGGGTCTGGGCCTCCGTGAGGACCGTCTGCTCGCGGGGCAGCCCGAGCAGCCGGGCCGCCTCGGCGTCTACCGTGACCAGCCCGGTGGCGGTGTCCCAGTGCCACAGGCCGGTCGCGAGGGAGGCGAGGACCTCCCCCACGGCGGGCAGAGGCTCGCCAGTGCGCATTGACCCACTTTAAGAAGATGGGATCGAGAAGTGCCACTGATCACCGGACCGGTATTGAGGGGAGGTGATCAGTGACCGCCCGGTACCCTGGGGGTTGTTTCACGTGAAACGTGCCCTGATTCACGTGAAACCCGCCCCCCGATCCGCGAAGACTGGATGAACGACGATGCATCGGTACAGGTCCCACACCTGCGGCGAGCTCCGCGCCTCTGACGTCGGCACCGACGTCCGGCTGAGCGGCTGGCTGCACAATCGGCGCGACCTGGGCGGCATCCTCTTCATCGATCTGCGCGACCACTACGGCATCACGCAGCTCGTCGCCCGTCCGGGCACGCCCGCGTACGAGGCCCTCGACAAGCTGACCAAGGAGTCGACGGTCCGCGTCGACGGCAAGGTCGTCTCGCGTGGCACGGAGAACGTCAACGCGGACCTGCCGACCGGCGAGATCGAGGTCGAGGTCGGCGAGGTCGAACTGCTGGGCGCGGCCGCCCCGCTGCCGTTCACGATCAACACCGAGGACGGGGTCAACGAGGAGCGGCGCCTGGAGTACCGCTTCCTGGACCTGCGCCGCGAGCGCATGCACCGCAACATCATGCTGCGGACGGCGGTCATCTCGGCCATCCGGCACAAGATGACGGCGCTGGGCTTCAACGAGATGGCGACGCCGATCCTGTCCGCGACCTCCCCCGAGGGCGCCCGTGACTTCGTCGTCCCGTCCCGTCTGAACCCGGGCCGGTTCTACGCGCTGCCGCAGGCCCCGCAGCAGTTCAAGCAGCTGCTGATGATCTCGGGCTTCGACCGCTACTTCCAGATCGCCCCCTGTTTCCGCGACGAGGACGCGCGCGCGGACCGTTCGCCGGGCGAGTTCTACCAGCTCGACGTCGAGATGAGCTTCGTCGAGCAGGAGGACGTCTTCCAGCCGATCGAGAAGCTCATGACGGAACTGTTCGAGGAGTTCGGCAACGGCCGTCACGTCACCTCGCCGTTCCCGCGGATCCCGTTCCGCGAGTCGATGCTGAAGTACGGCTCCGACAAGCCGGACCTGCGGGCCCAGCTGGAGCTCGTCGACATCACCGACATCTTCGAGGGCTCGGAGTTCAAGGCCTTCGCGGGCAAGCACGTACGCGCGCTGCCCGTGCCGGACGTCTCCTCCCAGCCCCGGAAGTTCTTCGACCAGCTCGGGGACTTTGCCGTCTCGCAGGGCGCGAAGGGCCTGGCCTGGGTGCGCGTGGCCGAGGACGGCTCGCTGACCGGCCCGATCGCGAAGTTCCTGACCGAGGAGAACGTCGCCGAGCTGACCAAGCGTCTGTCGCTGGCCGCCGGCCACGCAGTGTTCTTCGGCGCGGGCGAGTTCGACGAGGTCTCGAAGATCATGGGCGCGGTGCGGGTCGAGGCCGCCAAGCGCGCCGGGCACTTCGAGGAGGGCGTCTTCCGGTTCTGCTGGATCGTCGACTTCCCGATGTACGAGAAGGACGAGGACACCGGCACGATCGACTTCTCGCACAACCCGTTCTCCATGCCGCAGGGCGGCCTGGAGGCCCTTCAGACCCAGGACCCGCTGGACATCCTGGGCTGGCAGTACGACATCGTCTGCAACGGCGTCGAGCTGTCCTCCGGCGCGATCCGGAACCACGAGCCGGAGATCATGCTCAAGGCCTTCGAGATCGCGGGCTACGACCGCGAGACCGTCGAGGAGAAGTTCGCCGGCATGCTGCGCGCGTTCCGCTTCGGCGCCCCGCCGCACGGCGGCATCGCTCCGGGCGTCGACCGCATCGTCATGCTGCTGGCCGACGAGCCGAACATCCGCGAGACCATCTCCTTCCCGCTCAACGGCAACGCCCAGGACCTGATGATGGGCGCGCCGACGGAGCTGGAGGAGGCCCGGCTGAGGGAGCTGCACCTGTCGGTGCGCAAGCCGCAGCCGAAGTAAGGCAAGCCTTTTAAAGCGCCCTACCGCAAAGGGACTTGAAGTCGACGTCGATTTCAGGTCCCTTTTGCGTGGCCGTGAAAAAGACCGCCGTTTTCTCAGCTCGCTGACAGCCTTCCTACCTAACTTCCACCGGCATGACAGCGAATCAACAGCCACAGGAATCCCAGGACGCCCAGGAAACAAGTGAACTGACGCGACGTAAGGTCGTGGTCGTCGGGGCGGGTGCGCTCGCGGTGGCGGGGCTCGGCGGCACCGCGTTCGCGGCGAACGCCGCCACCGAGGACAGCAGATCGGCACAGCCGGCACGAGGCGACGCGGAGGTCTGCTACCGCCTGACCTCGGAGACGGTCGAGGGCCCCTACTACATCGACGCCGACAAGATCCGCCGGGACGTCACGGAGGACCGTGAGGGCATCCCGCTCCTCCTCGCCCTCAAGGTCATCGACTCGGACACCTGCAAGCCGATTCGCAACGCGGCCGTCGACATCTGGCACTGCGACGCGGCGGGCGTGTACTCGGGCTACGAGGACCAGGGCAACGGCGGTGGAGGCGGCGGTCCCGCGCCCACCGGTGAACCCCCGACCGACGCGCCCACGGGCGCGCCCACCGGAGCGCCCCCGGGAGGCGGCCACCAGGAGCCCACGGACGACAGCCGCTACCTGCGCGGCACCTGGCGCACGGACCGGCACGGCCAGGTCACCTTCCGGACCGTCTTCCCGGGCTGGTACCGGGGCCGTTGCGTCCACATCCACGTCAAGGTGCATGTGGACGGCGAGTGGACCGACGCCGGTTACGAGGGCGGGCACACCTGCCACACCGGCCAGTTCTTCTTCGACGAGGAGTCGGTCCTGGCCTCCGCGGTGGTGGAGCCGTACGCGAGCAACACCGCCGAGCGCACGACCCTCACCGAGGACACGATCTACGACCAGAGCGGCACCCAGGGCGGCCTGCTGAGGCTCCGCTACGACAAGCGGGACATCACGAAGGGCGTCCACGGGTCGATCACGGTCGGCGTCGACCCGGAGGCGACGGAGGACGGCCAGGGCGCGCCGCCGCAGCCCAGCGCGTCCGCGTCGCCGTCGGCTTCGGCGAGCTGACGGACCGGGTCCCGGTCACCGCCGTTCGCGCCGGCAGGCGGTGGCCGGGCCCACTTGGAAACCTCACCGCAGGCACACAGGAATCCCGGAGGGCACCCACAGCGGCCTGTCGTCTCATAGGGGAGGAGGGCGGACAAAGGGCCGACAAGGGGTCGACGAAAGTCGGCGGGGCAAGGGAGGAAGCCGGCGATGGGGTCCATGGGGTTCATGATCACGGTTTCGGTGCTGCTGATCGTCGGCGCGGTGGTGGGGGTGGTGGCCCAGCGGCGCACGCAGCGCAACCGTCCCCCGTCCGATCTGGACGCGGAGGCGGAGGCGAACCACTGGCTCGTACGGCTGGGCGGGGGTCTGGTCCCGCCGGACGCGCGGGCGTGGGCCGGGGCGGACGAGGCGGCCGGGCGGTCACTGACCAGCGCGGCGGAGTGCCATCGGGCGGCGCGGGCTCAGCTGGCCGGGGCCCGGACGGCGGGGGAGTACGCGGAGGTCACGCGGGTGGCGCGGGAGGGGCTGGAGCATCTTCGGTCGGCGCGTACGGCACTGGGGATCGACTCGGACGTGGCCGTGTCCGCGCCTCCTCATGCCGTTCGTGTGTCGGCGGTCGGCGGGGCCTGCGCGGTCACGTCTCGCTAGGGCGGGTGGCGGCCTGGTCATCCGTCGGAACGCTCGCGGAACAGATCGTCCACGCTGTCGCACAGGATCGCGGTCCTGATCCAGCGGGCCTGCACGTCGGGGTCGGTGCACCGGGCGATGCGCAGGCAGTCGCTGTCCGTCACGTGGATCCGGCGCTTCTCCAGCACCTGGAACACTGCTTCGGCCCGCCACCGGGCGAGGGCGCCGGGTGTCGCATCGGGTGGTGCGACCTCGTCCCAGCCGTCTGCCCACCCTTGGAGGCAGCGCATCTCCACGAGGGTGCGACGGCCGGGAAGGCGACTGCTGACGAAGAAGGGCATCAGGCTTCTTTTGCCGCTTCGGCGAACAGGTCCTCCGCCTGCTCGACCGTGCCTGCTCGATCGAGCCAGTCGTCGAGGCGGTCGAGGTCGGTGCAGGTGGTGATGCGCTCTCGGATGTCGTCGGAGATCGCGATGCCCCGCACTTCCAGTACACGCAGGACGCCCTTCATGCCTTCCTGATCGGAGTGTTCTCCAGGCCGACTTCCACGAGTTCGACCCAGCGCTTCGTGATGGGAGGGTCGAAGGACAGGAAGCCGTGGGCCACCATTTGCCTCTCCCGACCCGGTGCGGTCGCGGGACTTCATCCACCGCTTGGCGAAGGAGCTGTAAGGCATGATCCAGTGGCAGAAGTCCTCGTTCTCCGGGGGTGGCGACGGAGATGACTGCGTCGAACTCGCCTCAGCCGAAGGCGAGCTGTTGCTCCTCCGTGAAAGCGACGACCCCGCCCGAATACTCCCCCTCGCCCCCACCGCCCCCGCCGCGGTCCTCCGTAGCCTCGCTCACCACAAGTAAGGCAAGCCTCACCAGCGCCTTTACCATAAGTGGGCCGAAAACAGACTGTGTCCCCGGTGTCTTTTTGCCTGCCCTTGGAATTCCACAGGCCGTTCCCACGCCTCTGACAGGCCCGCCTCCTAGCTTCGCGGCCATGACGGGAAACATCGAGCACAACGAGAACGACCAGAACGTCGCGAGTGACCAGCAAGGACCCAAGCACAAGCGTGATCTGACCCGCCGGAAGGTCGTCGTCGCCGGTGCGGGCGCCGCCGTCGCCGTCGGGGCGGGCGGGGCGCTCGCCGCCGGTGCCTTCGCCGGGGAGAAGACCGGGAGCAAGCCCAAGGCCGCCGCCTCGGCCAGTGCCGGCGAGGTCTGCTACAAGCTCACCTCGGAGACCACCGAAGGCCCCTACTACATCGACGCGGACAAGATCCGCCAGGACATCACCGAGGACAAGGAGGGCATCCCCCTCACCCTCGCCCTCAAGGTGATCGACTCCGAGACCTGCAAGCCCATCGCGAACGCGGCCGTCGACGTCTGGCACTGTGACGCGCTCGGCATCTACTCCGGCTACGAGAGCCTCTCCACGGGAGGCGGTGGCGGCGCTCCCACCGACGCGCCCTCCGGCACCCCGACCGGTACTCCCACCGACGTGCCGACCGGCACCCCGACCGGCGAGCCGCCGTCCGGTGGCGGCGGGGGCGGCGGACACGAGGAGCCCACCGACGACGAGCGCTACCTGCGCGGCACCTGGAAGACCGACAAGCAGGGCCGCGTCACCTTCAAGACGATCTTCCCGGGCTGGTACCGCGGCCGCACCGTCCACATCCACACCAAGGTGCACGTGGACGGCGAGTGGACCGACGCCGGCTACGAGGGCGGGCACACCTGCCACACCGGCCAGTTCTTCTTCGACGAGGAGTCCGTGCTCGCCTCGGCCGAGGCGGAGCCGTACTCCACCAGCACCACCGAGCGCACCACCCTCACCGAGGACACGATCTACGACCAGAGCGGCGTCCAGGGCGGTCTGCTCAAGCTGAAGTACAACAAGAAGAACATCGCCAAGGGCGTCGTGGGCTCCATCACCATGGGGGTCGAGCCCGACGCCACGCACGACGGCACCGACGACGCCGTCCAGCCGGGCGCGTCCGCCACGGCGTCGGACACGGCGTCGGCCTCGGCCTCGGCCGGCTGAACGGGCGGCGGGGGCGTCCCGCTCGGACGTCTCGGACGTCCTACTCGTCCGGTGACGCCCCCTCCTCCAGCAGTCGCTCCGCGATGTCCGTCGACCAGGACTGCGCCCACGCCCGCAGCTCGGCGATGTCGGGTTCTGTCAGGCCGTACTCCGTGAACGCCGTGTCCGGGTAGTGGTCCGTGCCCGTCAGACGGGTCTGGAGGGTGGGCAGGTCGAAGTCGTCGCGGGCGTGACGGCGGGCCAGTTCCTCCAGGTCGGGGTGGGTGAAGCGGGCGGACGCCGCCCTCGCGTCGATCAGGTCGACCGCCAGCCCGCGGTCGTACAGTGCCCGGATCTTCGTGCCCACCGCGTCCTGGAGGCAGAGCGCCGGTCCGTACGACGTCGGGACGGGCGGGCTCCAGAAGGTTTCCTTGTGCAGGGCCAGACGGAGGGGTGTGCCCGTGGTGCGGTCCAGTACGGACAGGTGCGCCGACAGCGGGTCGGTGTCCTGGATCGCCGCCTCGTGACGGCCTCCGGAGGTGAGCGCCGCGCTCAGCGTCTCGGCGAGCAGGGGCATCGGCTCCGCGCTCTCCGTCGCCAAGTCCACGTTGCCGTGCGGGCGTTGGAGCAGTCCGTGCGCCTGGAGGGCGTAGCCGCCGGCCAGCGCCCAGGGAGCCGAGGGCGTGGCAGCGCCGAAGACCTCGGCGAGCAGCCGCAGGTGGGGTTGGAGAAGGTCCACCACGTAGTCGTAGCAGCCCCGGGACGGTCGGATCACCTCGACCGGTCCGTACTCGCCCGACAGGACCAGGTTCCGCCGGGCGAGCAGGACGACATAGGCGTTACTTCGCCACGAACTGCGTCAGGATCGCCTGCACCTCGTAGATGTCCACGCCCTTCGTGAACGTCTTCTCGATCGGCACGGACGAGCCGGAGACCCAGATCTTCAGCTCGGCGTCCAGGTCGAAGGTGCCGGCGGTCTCCACCGCGAAGTGGGTGATGCTGCGGTACGGAATGGAGTGGTACTCCGTCTTCTTGCCGGTGATCCCCTGCTTGTCGACCAGGATCAGCCGCCGGTCCGTGAACATGATGGTGTCGCGGATCAGCAGGTAGGCGGCCTGTACGTGCTCACCCTGACCCAGCAGACGCGCGTAGTCCTGCTGCGCCTGCGCGCTGTCGATCGGATGCGCGTTCCCGAAGAGCGCCATGGATGGTCCCCCCAACTTCGTCCCCATGGGCGGCGTTTGCCCCCTCGGGGCACCTTAGGGGGCAGGTGAGGGAATCGTGAAGACGTTTGATCGTGTGGCGGAGGGGGCCGGAGAAAAAATTCTCAACGGGCGGCAACTCTTCATTCGGCGGCGACCACTGACAGATCGTAAGTCCGCTCTCCCCGTAAGGATCCCCCGTGGCAGCTTCCTCCCACCGCCGGTCTCTCCGCTCGCGCCGCACCCTCGTCGTCTCCGCCGCCGTCGTGGCCGCGGGCGTCGGCGCCGGTGTCGTCGTGATGAACGCGAACGCCGGGACCGTCGACCTGTACCACCAGACGCTCGCCGCCAAGGACGGCTGGGCCTCCTCCGGCACGGGCACGACCGGTGGCACCAAGGCCGACGCCGCGCACACCTTCACCGTCTCCACCCGCGCCCAACTGGTGAAGGCGCTGGGCTCGGCGTCCGACACCACCCCCCGGATCATCAAGATCAAGGGCACGATCGACGCCAACACCGACGACGCCGGCAAGAAGCTGACCTGCGCGAGCTACGCGGCAGGCACCGGCTACTCCCTGTCGGCGTACCTCAAGGCGTACGACCCCGCCACGTACGGCAGGTCGAAGCTCCCCTCCGGCACCCAGGAGAAGGCCCGCGCCGCCGCCCAGACCAAGCAGGCGAAGAACATCGTCTTCAAGGTGCCGGCCAACACCACCGTCGTGGGCGTGGCGGGCACGAACGCCGGGATCTCCGGCGGCATGCTCCAGATCCAGAGCGTGGACAACGTCATCGTCCGCAACCTGAACTTCTCCGCGACCGAGGACTGCTTCCCGCAGTGGGACCCGACCGACGGCGACGACGGAAACTGGAACTCCAACTACGACTCCGTCACCCTGCGCGGCGCCACCCACGTCTGGGCCGACCACAACTCGTTCACCGACGCGGCGCACTTCGACAGTGCCAACCCGAAGTACTACGGCCGCGAGTACCAGATCCACGACGGAGCCCTGGACATCACCAAGAGCTCGGACCTGGTGACGGTGTCCCGGAACCAGTTCACCAACCACGACAAGACGATGCTGATCGGCAGCAGCGACAGCGAGCCCAGCGGCAAGCTGCGCGTGTCCATCCACCACAACATCTGGAAGGGCATCGTCCAGCGCGCCCCGCTGGCCCGCGTCGGCCAGGTTCACATCTACAACAACTACTACGACGTCACGACCCTCAACGGTTACGCGACGCAGTACAGCATCAACTCCCGCGCCAAGGCCCAGGTCATAGCGGAGAACAACTACTGGAGGCTCCCGACGGGCGGCAAGGTCGCCAAGCTGCTCAGCGGCGACGGCACCGGCTCGGTCAAGGGCAGCGGCAACCTCGTCAACGGCACGGTCACCGACCTCGTCGCCGCGTACAACGCCGCCTCGTCCAAGGACCTGAAGACGACCGTCAACTGGACCGCGACCCTGACGGCGGGCCTGGAGACCTCGGCGAAGAACCTGCCGACCTCGCTGGCTGCGACCACGGGCGCGGGCGTGCTCAAGTAGCACACGAGACGCGCGAGGGCCGGGAGACCACGAGCCCCCGGCCCTCGCGTCCGACCTGCCGCCCATGCGCCCACAAGGCGGTTCACGCAGGGCGCATGACGTTGTGCTCCGGTGCCGGCTGCCCGGCTCCCTTCCGGAAAGGGGAAGAGGGCCGGGCAGACGTGTCTTCGTGCTGGTCGTCGGCCGCGCTTGATGGCTGGGAGTGTGTTCATCGGTCCCGCGTCCGGTCAGCGCGGCTCTCGGATGCCGTCGATGATGCGGGTCCAGTTGTCGCTGCCGTGTCCGTCCTCGATCGCGCGCCGGTAGTGGGCCCGCACGGCCAGTGGGAGCGCGAGGTCGAGGCCGAGTGACGTGCTGGTCTCGACGATGTGGTCGGACGTCGCACCCATCATGGTGACCGTGCTGAGGTCGCCGGGATGCGCTCCCGTATCCAGCGCGGCGCCGGGGTTCTCTTCGCCGGCCCTCAGGATGTCGCCGATCGAGTCGGCGAAGGGGAGCAACTCCGACAGCGCTTCCTCGGCCTTCACTCCTGCGGTGCCCAGCATCGCGGTGGCGTGCATCAGTGCGGACAGGGTGGTGAGGAACACGGCGAGCTGGGCTTGGTACATCATCTGGGCCAGGCCCGGGTCCTCACCCAGGTGCTTCGGTGTGCCGAGCGGTGTCAACGCCGCCAGATGGCTCTCCAGCACCTGGGCGCGGCCGCTGTAGTAGACATGGGCCGCCTCCGTGCCGACCATCGGCGCGGGGACCATGACGCCACCGGTGAGGAAGGCGGCGCCGTGGCCCGCTGCCCAGTTCGCCGCCTCGCGTGTGCGATCGGGAGTGTCAGAGCTCAGGTTGACCAGCGTCCGCCCGGCGAGCGACTCGGTGGCGCTGTCGAGGACGTCGTACATCGCCTGGTAGTCGGTGAGGCTGAGGATCACGAGGTCACTCGCTCCGACCGCCTCGCCGGGCGTCGCCGCGAGCGTCGCTCCGTCCGTGACGACGCCATCGGCCCGACTGGGGGTGCGGTTCCAGACGGTGACCGGGTGGCCGGCGGTGAGGAGGGTGCGGGTCATCGCCTGGCCCATCGGGCCGAGTCCGATCACGGTGACAGCGCTGCCCTGCCTGGTGGTGTGGTTCTGATGTCCGTTCACCCCTCCATGCTCGGAGAGCGCCACTAGTCTCGGAAGTACCCACTATTTTCTGCGGTACTTACCTTTTCGTAAGGGGGATCAATGATGGCAAAGGCGCCGAGAAGCGGACCTTACATCTGCGGCATCGACGCCGCGCTCGACGTGGTGAGCGGCAAGTGGAAGGGACTGATCCTCTGGGAACTCGACGCCCATCGCGTACGCCGCTTCTCCGAGCTCCGTCGCGGTCTGCCTGGAGTGAGCGAGAAGATGCTGACCCAGCACCTGCGTGAGATGGAGCAAGACGGACTCGTGCACCGGGAGGTCTATGCCGAGGTGCCGCCACGGGTGGAGTACTCCCTGACCGAGCACGGGCACACGCTCAATCAGGCGCTCGGGCCGCTCGGCGCCTGGGGGACTGAACGGGTGCGTCGCGAAGGCTCCGCAGTGGTCGAGGTGGCCGAGACCTCACACGGCTAGGGCCGGTCCGGCCACCGGCCCCGTGCGTGCGCGTCACTCCCGAGAGCTGGAATGCCGCGGGGTACCGAGCTGCGTCGCAGAACCCGGCACCTGTCAGGTGTCGTACCCGCCGTCCCACGGTTCGCCGAAGGCGAGCCGGTCCGGGTAGAGCTCCGCCCAGTCCTCGCCCTCTTCCTCGTCCTCGCGGATCACCAGGCCGAACAGCACACCCTCGTAGGTGAGTTGGAAGGGGCGGACAGCGATGTCCGTGTAGGCGCGGCGGGGCAGGCTGCGCAGGAGGGTTGCCAGACGGACGCGGGCTCGGGTGAGGACCGAGTCGTCGCCGTGCGGGGCGCGCTGCTGCTCGGCCCAGGTGCCGGCGCACCAGATGTCCGAGTCGCGGTAGTAGCCCTCGGCGTCGAAGGTGTGCAGCACGGTGTAGAGGCGTTTGTGCTCTTCCCAGCCGTCGTCCAGGCGGAAACCCTGGGGGAAGGCGTACGTGACCGACGCGAGGAACTGACCGTCCGCGTACCGCCCGATGGACTCGGTGCGGTGCTTCGGCTGGTAGGCGATCGGAATGACCTCGGGGACCATGGCGGAAACCATACGGCTTGGCGGGAACACGCCGAAGTCGGGGGAAGCCCTACGGCTTTTCCTCTACATCTTCTCCTTTACCGCTTCTCCTCCAGACACCGGGAGAGGGCGGAGCCGCCCTCTTCCGGTGCGGTGCGTCACTCCTCGGTGCCGCCGAAGCGCTCCTTGTACGCCTCCAGGTCCTCGTCCGTGAGCTTGGCGAACAGGACCGGCGGGACGGTGAAGGGGGTGCCGGCGGGGACGGAGGCGAGGGTGCGGGCCTCGTCCGCGGTGACCCAGGTCGCGGTGTCGTCCGTCAGCGAGAAGGCCTCGCGCATGATCTTCGCCGTCGCCGGGATGAAGGGCTCCGAGACCACCGCGTAGAGGTGGATCAGGTTCATCGCCGTACGGAGCGTGAGGGCCGCGCCCTCCTTGTCCGTCTTGATCTCCAGCCAGGGGGCCTTCTCCTCCAGGTAGGAGTTGCCCGCGGACCACAGGGCGCGCAGGGCGGCGGCCGCCTTGCGGAACTGAAGGGCCTCCATCTGCGACTCGTACTCGGCCAGCAGCTCCGCGATCTGCTCGCCGAGCTTCGCCTCCGCCTCGCCGGCCGCGCTGCCCGCCGGGACGTCCTCGCCGAAGCGCTTCTTGGAGAAGGACAGGACGCGGTTGACGAAGTTGCCCAGGGTGTCGGCGAGGTCCTTGTTCACCGTGGCGGTGAAGTGCTCCCAGGTGAAGGACGAGTCGTCCGACTCGGGGGCGTTGGCGATGAGGAAGTAGCGCCAGTAGTCGGCCGGGAGGATGTCCAGGGCCTGGTCGGTGAAGACGCCGCGCTTCTGGGACGTGGAGAACTTGCCTCCGTAGTACGTCAGCCAGTTGAAGGCCTTGACGTAGTCGACCTTCTTCCAGGGCTCGCGGACGCCGAGCTCGGTGGCCGGGAACATCACCGTGTGGAACGGGACGTTGTCCTTCGCCATGAACTCCGTGTACCGGACGTCGGTGTCGACGTCGTACCACCACGACTTCCAGTCGCGGTTCTCCGGGTCGAGGTCCGACCACTCCTTCGTCGCGCCGATGTACTCGATCGGGGCGTCGAACCAGACGTAGAAGACCTTGCCCTCCGCCGCCAGCTCCGGCCAGGTGTCCGCCGGGACCGGGACGCCCCAGTCCAGGTCACGGGTGATGGCGCGGTCGTGCAGGCCCTCGGTCAGCCACTTGCGGGCGATGGAGGAGGCCAGCTGCGGCCAGTCCGCCTCGTGGCGGGACACCCACTCCTCGACCTCGTGCTGGAGCTTCGACTGGAGGAGGAAGAGGTGCTTCGTCTCACGGACCTCCAGGTCCGTGGAGCCCGAGATCGCCGAGCGGGGGTTGATCAGGTCGGTGGGGTCGAGGACCCGGGTGCAGTTCTCGCACTGGTCGCCGCGGGCCTTGTCGTAGCCGCAGTGGGGGCAGGTGCCCTCGACGTAGCGGTCCGGGAGGAAGCGGCCGTCGGTGGGGCTGTACACCTGGCGGATCGCGCGCTCTTCGACGAAGCCGTTCTCGTTGAGGCGGCGGGCGAAGTGCTGGGTGATCTCGACGTTCTGGGCGGAGGAGCTCCGGCCGAAGTAGTCGAAGGCGAGCGCGAAACCGTCGTAGACGGCCTTCTGCGCGTCGTGCGCCTGCGCGCAGAACTCGGCGACCGGGAGGCCCTGCTCCTTCGCGGCCAGCTCGGCGGGGGTGCCGTGCTCGTCGGTCGCGCAGATGTAGAGGACGTCGTGGCCGCGCTGGCGGAGGTAGCGGGAGTACACGTCCGCAGGGAGCATGGACCCCACCATGTTGCCCAGGTGCTTGATTCCGTTGATGTACGGAAGGGCGCTGGTGATGAGGTGTCGAGCCATTGCGGGCTGCTCCCGGGTCGTTGCATGGAGTGACGGATGCTGATTCCGGCTGCACCGCCGGGCCGTCGTACGAACCATGGAATCGTAGTCGACCGGGGCGACCGGGAGTGATCGTCCGTCCGGGCCGTGAGCGGACGCCCGCGGCGCCTCACGCTCACGTTCGTGACTACGCGCTCGGCTTCTCCTCCAGGCGCGGGAAGAGCACCGCGCCCTTGGTGATCGTCGCGCCCGCCGGGAGCCGGCCCCAGGTGGCGGCGTCGGCGACCCTCTGGTCGGGGAGCGCGCCGAGAACGGCGTCGGCGCCGAGGGAGTCCCAGAGCTTCTGCGAGGTGTCCGGCATGACCGGGTTGAGCAGGACCGCCACCGCGCGGAGCGACTCCGCGGCCGTGTAGAGGATCGTCGCCAGGCGGGCCTTGCCCTCCGGCGAATCGTCCTTCGCGACCTTCCAGGGCTCCTGCTCGGTGATGTAGCCGTTGACCTGCTTCACGAAGTCGAAGATCGCCAGGATGCCGCCCTGGAAGTCCACGTCGTCACCGATCCGCCGGTCGGCCTCCGCGACGGCCTTCGCCAGCCCGTCCTGGATCGCCTTCTCCGCATCGCCCACGGCCGTCGCCTCCGGCAGTGTGCCGCCGAAGTACTTGCCGACCATCGCGGCCACGCGCGACGCGAGGTTGCCGTAGTCGTTCGCCAGCTCGCTCGTGTAGCGGGCGGAGAAGTCCTCCCAGGAGAACGAGCCGTCCTGGCCGAACGCGATGGCGCGCAGAAAGTACCAGCGGTACGCGTCCACGCCGAAGTGGGACGTCAGGTCCTGCGGTTTGATGCCCGTCAGGTTCGACTTCGACATCTTCTCGCCGCCGACCATCAGCCAGCCGTTGGCCGCGATCTTGCCCGGCAGCGGGAGGTCCTGCGCCATCAGCATCGCGGGCCAGATGATCGCGTGGAAGCGGAGGATGTCCTTGCCGACCAGATGTACGTCGGCGGGGAAGGTGTTCCCGAACTTCTCCGGGTTCTCGTTGTAGCCGACCGCCGTCGCGTAGTTCAGCAGTGCGTCGATCCACACGTAGATCACGTGCTTGTCGTCCCACGGGACCGGGACGCCCCAGTCGAAGGTGGAACGGGAGATGGAGAGGTCCTGGAGGCCCTGGCGGACGAAGTTCACGACCTCGTTGCGCGCCGACTCGGGCTGGATGAAGTCCGGGTTCGCCTCGTAGTGGGCGAGCAGCTTCTCGCCGTACTCGCTGAGCTTGAAGAAGTAGTTCTCCTCCTTGAGGATCTCCACCGGCTTCTTGTGGATGGCACACAGCTTTGTGCCGTCCTCGGCCTCGATGAGGTCGCCGGGGAGCTTGTACTCCTCACAGCCCACGCAGTACGGGCCCTCGTAGCCGCCCTTGTAGATCTCGCCCTTGTCGTGGAGATCCTGGACGAACTCCTGGACACGGTCCGTGTGACGCCTCTCCGTCGTGCGGATGAAGTCGTCGTTCGCGATCTCCAGGTGTTCCCAGAGGGGCTTCCAGGCTTCGTCGACAAGCTTGTCCGCCCACTCCTGCGGGCTGACGCCGTTCGTCTCCGCGGTGCGCATGATCTTCTGGCCATGCTCGTCCGTGCCGGTGAGATACCACACCCTCTCGCCGCGCTGACGGTGCCAGCGGGTGAGCACGTCGCCTGCGACGGTCGTATAGGCGTGGCCCAGGTGAGGAGCGTCGTTGACGTAATAAATGGGGGTGGAGACGTAGTACGCCTTCCCGCCCTGCTTCTCGGATCCAGTGGCCGCCATGGTCGAAATCCTACTGGCCCGAGAAAGATCGACTCACGCCGATTACGGGCGGGAGGATTACGGGGACAGGGCCCGGGGTAAAGCCGGGCCCTGTCGGGCGTAGGGCGGAAGGTTCTACGAGGGGGTTACGGGCGCCAGTTCGCCAGCACGCCCTCGTAGAGCTCCGTGTCCGTGAGCTCGCGCGGGGTCGGGCCCGCGTGGAAGAAGGACGTGTTGGGGGTCTTCAGCTTGCGGAGGTAGTCGAAGGCCTTGTTGTCGTGCTCACCGAAGGCGACGAAGGAGAAGAAGACGGCGGGGTGGTTCTTCGCCGCGTCGGTGAGGGACTGGGTGGCCGGGGTCTTCGCGTCCGGGGCGCCGTCCGTCTGGAAGACGACGAGGGCGGGGTCGGTGGTGCCGGACTTCTGGTAGTGCGTGAGGACTTCTTCCACGGCCGCGTGGTAGCTCGTACGTCCCATGCGGCCCAGGCCGGCGTGGAGGTCGTCGATCTTGTTCTCGTGCTCGGCGAGGGTCAGCTCGCCGGTGCCGTCCAGCTCGGTGGAGAAGAAGACGACGTGGACGGTCGCCTCCGGGTCGAGGTGGGCGGCGAGGGCGAGGGTCTGCTCGGCGAGGGCCTGGGCGGAGCCGTCCTTGTAGTACGGGCGCATGGACGCGGAGCGGTCGAGCACGAGGTAGACGTTGGCACGGGTGCCGGTGAGGCTGGTCTTCTCGAGGACGCTCGCGGCGGCCTGGTAGGCGGTGCCGAGGCCGGCGGGCAGCGGGGTCCCTTGCGGGGCCTGGGCGTCGTCAATGGCCTCGGCTTCGCCCTCGGCCGCCGTGTCCCCACCCGCGCTGCTTTCGCCGTCGACCGCGAGTGGCCCCTGTGGGGCGTCCTCGCCGGCTTCCGCCGCAGCCACAGCGGCGGCAGGCTCCGCCTCGGCGGCAGGCACGGGAGCGGAATCCGGTTCCGTGGCCGACTCCTCGGCGGCCACGACCGGCTCGGGCTGGGGCGCGACCTCGAGCTCGGGGGCGGTTTCGGACGGCTCCGCCGCGACCGCTGCTTCAGAGGCGACCTCGACCTGTGCCGCGGCAGCGACCGGCTCGGGCTCGGTGGCGGGGGCGGTCTCGGTGACCGGCTCGGACGCGGGCGTCTCGGGCTCGGGCTCCGTTTCCACTGCTTCCGCGGCAGTGACCGGCTCGGGCTCGGCGTCCGGGAGCGCCTCCGTCACCGTTTCCGGCGCGGACTCCTCGGCCGCAGCTTCGGCCGCCGCCTCCGTGGATGCTTCCGCCTCCGCTTCCGGCGCGGTTTCCGGCTCGGGCTCCTCAGCCGTCGCCCCGGCCTCGGGCTCCACCGCCTCCGGGGCTGCGACCGGCTCGGGCTCGGCGTCGGAGGCGGCGGTCTCGGTGACCGTTTCCGGCGCGGACTCCTCCGCCGCGGGCTCGGTCTCCGGCTTCCCGGCCACCGGCTCCGCCTCGGAGTCCACCGCAGACTCCTCGGCCGTCGGCTCCGCCTCGGCCTCGGCAGCGGCCGCAGGTTCCTCGGCCGGCGCGGCCACCTCGTCCTGGGCATCCGAGACCGTCGGCTCCGACTCGGCAGGGGCGTCCACCGTGGACTCCTCGGCCGTTGCCTCGGCCTCAGCGGCCGGCCCATCCGCCGCTGCCTCGGCCTCAGCCGTCGCGTCGTCCGACGTCGGCTCCTCCGCCACCGTCGCCGACGTCGGCTCATCCACCTTGGTCTCGGCCTCGGGCTCCACCTTGGTGTCAGCCTCGGCCTCAGCGGCCGGCTCCGCCTTCGCCTCGGCCTGAGCGGCCGGCTCCACCTTCGCCTCGGCCTCAGCGGCCGGCTCCACCTTCGCCTCGGCCTCAGCGGCCGGCTTCGCCTCGGCCTCGGCCTCGGCGCCCAGCGCCGGTGCCTCCGCTTCCGCCGTCGCTGCTGCCGCTCCCGTCACCGCCGCCGCCGTCTCCGGCGAAGGCGTAGCCGTGCTCTCTGTCGACCTCGTCGGCTTCGGGACCGCTACGTTGTCGAAGGCTGCGGCGACCAGGTCGTGTTCGTCCTGGTTTGCCGGGCGGGGTTCCGGGACCTGGGCGGTGGGTGTGGGCTCAGGGGTGGGTTCGGGGGAGGGGGACGGGACCGTCGGTTCCGGCTTCGGCGTCGGCGCGCTCGCCGAACCCGTGTCGGCGGTCGGCGTCGCCGTCGGCGTCGCCGTCTGCTCCCCGTCCCGGTCCTCGGAAGCGGTCTGTTCCTGCGAAGGAACCTGTTCCGCACCCTCTGCCTCGGCGGTACGCCCCTTGCGGGACCGCCCGAACGCGTTCCGCAGGAGAGTGAGAATGCCCATGTGCGCAACCCTTCGCGTGAGTTGTAGCCGTCAATCCCTGGCCAGGACGGACACGTAAGGTTAGCGGCCCCGGATGGTGATCTTGGGCAGGGGTGAGTGGGAGGAATCAAGGTGTGTCAACACCGCCTCTCGGCCACGTCAACTCCCTGCGGGTGCCGGGGATTCGCCGTCCGTTCATCTGAATGCTGCGCTTCCGCACATGCGTGCCCCTACCGTCACGTCCATACCAAGGGCACGCAAGGGGAGAGTAAAGGTGCGCAAGCTACTGCCGATCATCGGGACTCCGTCCGGCTCGCATCCCGGCGGGCGATCCGCCATGACCTGCCGTTTCCGGTGTGGTGACGCCTGCTTCCACGAGGTGCCCAACACCAGTGACAACGCGTACGTCGGTGATGTCGTCGCCGGGGCACTCGGCCGCCGGGCGATGATGCGCGCCGCCGCCGTCGTCACCGTCGCGGCCGCCGCCGGGACGGCCGGTGTCGCCGGTGCGCTGCCGGCCGCCGCCACGGACGCACAGACGACGACGTCCAAGAACGCCTCCGGAAAACCTGCCGGCAGGAGCGCTCGCGGCCTCCGCTTCAGCACCGTCGCGCCGAACACCGCCGACGCGGTCACCGTCCCGGAGGGCTACCGGCAGAACGTCGTCATCCGCTGGGGCGAGCCCATTCTGCGCGGGGCGCCCGCCTTCGACCCGGAGAAGCAGACCGCCGCCGCCCAGGCCGGACAGTTCGGGTACAACAACGACTTCCTGGCGCTGCTGCCCCTGCCCGGTGAGTGCGACCGGCAGCTGCTGGTCGCCAACCACGAGTACACCAACGAGATCCTGATGTTCCGCGGCTACGACCCCGCCAACCCCACCCGGCAGCAGGTCGAGGTCGCCTGGGCGGCGCACGGTCTGAGCGCCGTCGTGGTCGAGGAGGACCGGCGGACCGGGAAGCTGACCGCCGTTCCCCGCCACCACCTCAACCGGCGGGTCACCGCCACCACCGAGTTCCGGCTCACCGGCCCCGCCGCCGGGTCGGACCTGCTCAAGACCTCCGTCGACCCGACCGGCACCAAGGTCCTCGGCACGCTCAACAACTGCTCCGGCGGCACCACCCCCTGGGGCACGACGCTGCACGGCGAGGAGAACTTCAACCAGTACTTCGCCAACAGCAGCCGCGCGACCGACAAGCGGTACGGGATCGGCACCGGCGCCACCGAGCGCAAGTGGGAAAGTTTCGACAAGCGTTTCGACGTCGCTCAGGAGCCGAACGAGGTGCACCGCTTCGGGTACGTCGTCGAGTTCGATCCGTACGACCCGACCTCCACGCCCCGCAAGCACACCGCCCTCGGACGCTTCAAGCACGAGGCGGCCACCGTGCGGCTCACGGACGACGGGCGGCCCGTCGTCTACACCGGGGACGACGAGCGGTTCGACTACTTCTACAAGTTCGTCGGCAGCAAGCGCATGAAGAAGGGGTCGAGCCGCGCCGTCCGCGAGCACAACCTCTCCCTCCTCGACGAGGGCACGCTCTACGTCGCCAGGCTCACCGGTGACTCCCCCGCCATCGAGATCGACGGCACCGGCAAGCTGCCCGCCGACGGTGAGTTCGACGGCAGCGGCGAGTGGATCCCGCTCGCCACCGCCACCGCCGAGGGCGCCGTCTCGCACGTCGAGGGGATGAGCGCGCAGGAGGTCCTCGTCTTCACCCGCCTCGCCGGTGACAAGGTCGGCGCCACCAAGATGGACCGGCCCGAGGACATCCAGCCCTCGCCGCTCACCGGCAAGGTGTACGTCGTCCTCACCAACAACACCAACCGCGGTGTCGGCGCGAACGCCAAGGCCGACGAGGCCAACCCGCGCAACGCCAACAAGCACGGGCACATCCTGGAGCTGACCGAGCGCCGCGACCGCCCGCAGAGCACGACGTTCGCCTGGTCGCTGTTCCTCGTCGCGGGCGACCCCGACGACCCGGCGACCTACTTCGCCGGTTTCCCGAAGGACGACGTCAGCCCGATCTCCTGCCCGGACAACGTGGCCTTCGACCCGCACGGCAACCTGTGGATCTCCACCGACGGCAGCCGGCTCGGCTCGCACGACGGACTGTTCGGCGTCGCCACGCGCGGCTCGCGGCGCGGTGAGCTGAAGCAGTTCCTGACCGTGCCGACCGGCGCCGAGACCTGCGGACCCGTCATCCAGGACCGGCGGGTGCTGGTCGCGGTGCAGCACCCGGGCGAGGCCGACGGCGCCTCGGTGGAGAAGCCGGCGAGCACCTGGCCGGACGGCGCGGGGAAGATCGTCCGCCCGTCGGTGGTGGCCGTGTGGCGTGCCGACGGCGAGGACATCGGCGTCTGATCCACAACGGGTACTGCAACGGGTACTGCAACGGGTACTACGACTGCTGCGGCGAGGTGATCGCCCTCGCCGCGGCCACCTCCTGGCGCAGCGGCTCCAGGACGCTGCCGGGCGGGCCGGTCAGGTCCGTGCGGACGGGGTACAGCACCTCCGTGTCGCGCAGGCCCTCGGCCAGCTCCCGCAGTTGCAGCGCGACCTGACCCACCTCGGGTTCCGACGGCGGTTCGGCTCCGTGCTTCACACGGACCCGGGCCGCCGTCGTCGCGTCGACGATCCGTTCCACGGCGACGACCAGCGGCCACCACGCGGCCGCCCGGCGCCCGGTGGGCGGGGGCTCGGTCAGGGCGCGCTGGAACTCCGTACGGATGACGGACAGGTCGCGGTAGAGGCGGCGGCGCATCCGGGCGCGGGCGGCCGGGTCGACGTCCGGGCCGAAGGCGGCGTCGACGTAGCGGGCGGTGTCCGCGACCGTGCCGGCCAGGCGGTCGCCGACCCGCGTGTGCCAGCTCTCCGGCCACAGCAGGTAGCCCGCCACCAGCGCGATCGCGCAGCCGATCAGCGAGTCCACCAGGCGGGGGAGCAGCAGCGCCGTGCCCTGGTGGTTCAGGATGTCCGACAGGAGCAGGATCACCGGGGTGATCGCCGCCGTCTGGTATCCGTACCCGCGGGGCGTCAGGGCCGGGATCAGCGGGGCGAGGAGCAGCATCGTCGGTACGTCCCACCATCCGCGCGGAACCTGCGACAGCACCGCCGCCGCGACCACCAGCCCGGCCACCGTCCCCAGCGCCCGCAGCAGCGCGCGGGAGAACACGGACCCGAAGTCGGGTTTCAGCACGAAGGTGATGGTCAGGGCCACCCAGTAGGAGCGTGGCACGGGGACGGTCGAGACGAGGACCTGGGCGAGTCCGATGCACAGGGCGAGGCGCAGGCCGTAGCGCCAGGAGCCGGCGGAGAGCGTGACGTCGCGGGTCGCGCGGGCGGCGCGCACGCGCGGGGCGGCCGGACGGCCGAGGCGGTCGTCGAAGCCCCGGGGGTCGATGTCGGGTGCCGCCACCACCTCGGCGGCGTGCCGCAGGGCGTGGTCGACGGCGCGCGCGGTCTCGGAGCCGGGGTCGGGCAGATGGAGTCCTGTCGGTCCGGTGAAGCCGGCCTCCACGGCCCGCGCGAGGTGGCGTACGGCCTCGGGGATCTCGGTCGGGAGCGGGCGGCCGTTCAGATGGGCGGCGGGGGCCGCCTCCACCACCGGGGTGATGGCGTTCAACTGGGCGATCAGCCGGGTCAGCTCGGGGCTGCTGCCGTGATGGCGGGTGCGCCGGGCGAGGACGAGGTCGTACGACTGGTTCAGGGACTGGGTGACGGTGTGCCGGGCGTCCTCGTACGCGCCGGGGACGTCGCTGCCGCATGCGGCCAGCAGGTCGGCGACCGTGCGATAGGTGGCGGCGACCGCGCTGCGCTCCGGGACCCCGGAGCGCAGCGGCCAGGCCAGCAGGGCGAGAAGGAGTACGAGCAGCCCGCCGCCGGTCATCAGGACGGGCGCCAGCCACCACTCCCCCGGCATCGGCAGCCCCGCGCCCACGACGGAGTTGAGCAGCAGGAGCAGCCCGGAGACGGATGCCACGGCCCCGATCGTCGAGATCATCCCGGAGACCAGCGCCACGCCGGTGACGACGGCCACCGCCGACCACCCGTGCCCGTACACCGCACTGCCCAGGGTGATACCGACCGCCCCGAACAGCTGCGGGACCGCGATGTTCAGGATCCGCATGCGGTAGGCGTCGGCGGTGTCGCCGATGACGCCGGACAGGGCGCCCATGGAGGCGAGTGCGCCGTACGTGGGCTGTCCCGCCGCGAGCCCGATCACCAGCGGCAGTGTCATGGCGAGCGCGGCGCGGGCGACGGCGGGCCGGTTGACGGGGGCCTGCTGGGGCCGAAGGTTCCGCACCAGCCAGTCGGGAGGCGTGAGGCCGATGGGGAACTCGCGGGGCATGGCCTCATTATGGGCACCCCTGCTGTCCGTCATCCCTGGTGGAGGGCGAGGTTCACGAGCAGGGCGCGGTGGTCGGTGCCGTCGAGGTGGAGGAAGCGGGCGTCGCTCGCCGTGAACTCCTTCGACACGAGCACATGGTCGATCTGCACGCCGAAGACGGGCGTGGTGCTGCTCGGCCAGCTGGGCTCGCGGCCGTCCCCGGCGAGACGGGCCGCGTCGCGCAGCCCGGTGTCGAGGATGCCGCGGAAGGCGGCGTGGTCCTGGGAGGCGTTGAAGTCCCCGGCGAGGAGGAGTGGACCGGTGTTCCGGTACCGGGCGGCGAAGTCGCGCAGCCCGCCCAGCTCCCGCTTCCACAGGGACACCTGGCGGGGCAGCGGCGGCTTGGGGTGCGCGAGCTGAAGCCGTACGGCATGGCCGCCCACGTCGGCGACGGCCCCCGGCATGCCCATGCCGCCGGGCACGGTGGCCGCGGCCCTCAACGGAAACCGGCTGAGGATGACCGACCCGACGGAGGAGTCCCCCGCCACGGCCTGCCGATACGGATACGCGCCCCCGAGCGCCTTCCGCACGGCCGCCTGACAGGTGTACTCGCACTCCTCCACGAACACGAGGTCCGGCCGCTCACGCCGGACCACGGGGATCAGGGCATCGGTCGCCCACCCGAACTCGACGTTCGACGTCAGCACCCGCAGTTCGGCGACGGCCACCCCTTCGGGCTCGCCCGCCTCCCCGTACGGCTGGACGAACCAGGCGAGCAGCCCGAGCACCGCGGCCCCCCAGATCACCCCCGCCCACCATCGCGCGAGCAGTGACAGCACCACCCCGACCCCGGCCGGCCCGAGCAGCCACGGCAGGAACGCCAGCACCTGCGGCACGGGAGTGACCGCGTCGGTGTCGGCGACCCGACACCCGACGACCACACTCACCCCCGCCAGCAGCACGCCCGCACACCAGGCACCGACGAGCCGCCACCGCCCGCCGGCTCTGGACACGTCAGTGGAACTCCCGGACCACCTCGATGCGCCCGACGATGTGCGCGTTGAATTCATCGAGCTCCTCCGACGGTACCCACAGCTCCAGAATGGTCTCTCCGCCGGCCTGACGTACCGGATACCTCCCGAGGAACGCCGTGTCGACCTCGAACCGGGTGACGTAGCCGGAGCCGGAGGCGGGTACGTTCCAGTCCCGCGCGATCCGCACCGCGTAGTCCTCGTTCAGCACCGGATAGAAGATCGGCTGCTCGGGCAACCGGGGCGGCCACGCCACCCACCCGGAGGCCTCCACGAGCGCCAGCTCCTCGGGGCCGGTGGGGCGCCAGAGGGTCGTTGTCGTCCTGGTCATGGGGTGACGGTAGAGGCGGGGGCGGGTCGACGGCCAAGGAGTTCGAGGCAGAGGAGAGCGACGAACGTGACGATCATCGCCGTGACCGGGCACATGGATCTGACCGAGGGCAGCGTCCCTCTGGTCCGCACCGCCCTGGACGACCTGCTCAAGCCGTACGCCGACGACGGCCGGCTCGTCGGTGTCTCCTGCGTCGCCGCAGGCGCCGACTCCCTCTTCGCCGAGGCCGTCCTCGCCGCCGGCGGCCGTCTGACGGTCGTCGTCCCGGCACAGGACTACCGCCGGAACAAGGTCGAGCCCGAGCACACCGCACTCTTCGACCGGCTCGTCGAAGCCGCCGCGGAAGTCCTCGTGCTCCCCCACGAAACGGCCGACCGGCAGGCGTACGAGGCAGCCAACGCCGTCCTCGTCGAACGCGCCGACCGGCTTGTCGCCGTATGGGACGGCGAACCGCCCACCGGCAAGGGCGGCGGCACCGCCGACACGGTCCTCGAAGCGCGTGGGGCGGGCATCCCCGTGGACGTGGTGTGGCCGCACGGGGCCGCCCGCCGAGGCTGAGCGATCAGCGGGTACCAGTCGTGGCAGGCAGCGTTCGCCCGTGAAGGAGCGGCGTCCGGTGCGTGCTCTGGGGGTCCCCCGGCCGAAGGCTGGGGGGAGTGCCGGCCGAAGGCCCTCGTACTGGACGTACCTGTACCTGGGTCTTCGGCCGGTGCGCCGAGTGGGGGCATGGGGGCACCTCCCACGCCTTTGAGGCAGTGGGGAGCGTGCCTGGCGTCGCCGACGGGGCGAACGTCGCCTGTCACGGCACTAGGCGTCCACCCGCGCCAGAAAGGCCGCCAACACCTCGTTGAACTCCTGCGGCCGCTCCAGGTTCGGCATGTGGGCCGCGCGCTCGATGATGTGCAGTGCGGAGTCGGGGAGGGCCGCGTGCATCGCCTCCGCCTCCGACACGGGGGTGTACTCGTCGTCCGCGCCGACCACGACCAGGGACGGGACGGTGACGCGGGTCAGCAGGTCCCGGTAGTCGGGGCGTTCGGCTCGGCCGCGCAGGGCCGCTGCCGCGCCCTCGGGGGGCGTCGACGTCATCATGTGGTGGACGTGGGCCTTGATGTCCGGGGCCGCGTAGGGGGCGACCATCTTTTCCAGGACCTCGTCGGCGTAGCCACGCATGCCTTCCGCGAGGAGACGGTCGGCCGCCTCGTTGCGGGTTCGTCTGCCGGCGGGGGTCTCCGCTGCCGGGAAGGTGTCGGCGAGGACCAGGCCGCGGACCCGGTCGCCGAAGCGGGCATAGCACTCCATGGCGATCTGGCCGCCCATCGACAGACCGGCCAGGACGAAGGTGTCGACCTTCACGTCGTCGAGCAACTCCTCGATGTCCTGGGCGAAGCGGGAGAGGAGTGTGATGCCGGGGACGACCGGGGAGGCGCCGTAGCCGCGCAGGTCGGGGGCGATGACCCGGCGGGTGGCGGAGAACGCCTCGATCTGCGGGGTCCACATGGTGCGGTCGAAGGGGTGGCCGTGGATGAGGACCAGGGGAGCGGCGGAGGGTGCCGTGGAACCTGTGGGATCCGTGGGATCCGGTCCTTTGTCCTCGTATGCGAGGGATGAGGAGAAGGGGGGCATGTGATCGACCTTAGGGTTGGCCGGCTTCTCGGTGCAATGAGATCTTTGCCCTCGGTGCAATGTCAGGGGAGGGGCGCGCTCACGTGCACGACTACCGGTCCATCGCCGACCGCATCGCCGGTGACATCGCCGCCGGGCGGCTCCGTCCCGGCCAACAGCTGCCTCCGCAGAGGTGGTTCGCGCGGCGGCATCGCATCGCGCCCTCGACGGCCGGACGGGTGTACGGCGAACTCGTGCGGCGCGGGCTGGTGGTGGGGGAGGTGGGGCGGGGAACATTCGTGCGGGCCGCGCCGGTCGTCGCGCAGGGGCGGGCGCTCATCGAGGCGGCCATCGCCTCCGCTCCCGTCAACCTGGAGCTCAACTACCCTGCCGTGGCGGGGCAGTCGGAGCTGCTCGCGCCCTCCCTCGCGCCGCTGCTGCGGGGTGATGTGCTGACGGAGGCCATGCGGCCGGGCGCCGCCGACGGGACCGCTTCCGCCCGTGAGGCCGCCGCCGACCTGCTCGCTCTCCCCGGGTGGCGGCCCGCGCCGGCGCAGTTGCTCTTCACCGGCAACGCCCGTCAGGCCATCGCCGCCGCCCTCGCCTCCCTGGTCCGGCCGGGTGGCCGGGTCGGGGTGGAGGAGCTGACGTATCCGCTGGTCAAGGAGATCGCCGGGCGGTTGGGGGTGGTTCTCGTGCCGGTCGGGAGTGACGGGGAAGGGGTGCGGTTGGACGCGCTTGCGGCCCTCCATCGTGCGGGTCCGCTGTCCGCTCTCTATCTCCAGCCCGCCCTGCACAATCCGACCTCCTTGAGCATGAGCGAAGGGCGGCGGCGGCAACTCGGGCTACTTGTGGGCGAGTGGGGACTCCCCGTCGTCGAGGATCGCATCTGGTCCTTTCTGAGTCCGGACGCCGTTCCGCTCGCCGTGCACGCGCCGGGGCTCGTCCATGTCGTCGACGGGCTGTCCAAGCGGGTCGCGCCGGGGCTGACCGTCGGGTTTCTCGCCGTACCGGAGGAGCGGGTGGAGGCCGTCGGGGGTGCGGTGCGGTCCGGAGGGTGGAGTGCGGGGCGGTTCGCGGTGGAGGCGGCGGTGCGGTGGGCGGGGGACGGGGTGGTGCGGCGGCTCGTCGAGGAGAAGCGGGCGGATGCCGCGCGGCGGCAGGGGATTCTCGCCGAGCACCTTGAGGGGTTCACGGTGCGGACCGATCCGCGCGCCTATTTCGCCTGGTGGGAGCTGCCCGCGCCGTGGCGGGCGGACACCTTCACGGCCGCTGCCGCCGCGCACGGCATCGCCGTCACGCCGGGGACCGCGTTCGCCGTCGACCCGCACCGCACCCCAAACGCGGTCAGGCTCGGACTCGCGTCGGCTCCGGAGGGGGAGTTGGCGAGGGCGCTGCGGACGCTCGCCGCCGTCGCAGCAGGCGGACCACCAAAGAACGCGGGTGGGTGAGCCAGGTCGCCGCCGCCACGGCCAGGCCGACGGCGAGGAGGAGCCAGGAGGCCGTGCGGAGGGTGGCGGTGAGGGCGTCGTAGACGGCGCCCACGGCCGGGCGGCGGGTCTCGTCGGGGAGGTCGGCGAGGGTGAGGCGACGGCCGATGGCGACGGCCAGGCCCAGGAACGCGCCGCCCAGGGCCGTGCCGAGGGCCGTCGCCGTGATCGCCCGGCGGCGGACGGCCGCCACCGCGATACCGGCCACCGCGAACACGACGGCCGCCAGCGGCAGCCAGAAACCGGCTACGTCGAGCACCTGGTACCCCTTTCGGAGTGCGGCCAGTTCGTCTGGCGGGAGGAGCGCGACACGGGTGTGCTCCACCGGGACCTGGTCGGCGAACGGCATGTGGTCGGCGGTGAGTTGACGTTTGAGGGGGGTCGTCACGGCGGCCAGGTCCACGGTCAACGCGTGGGTGTCGCGGTCGGCGCTGTCGTCGTGCAGCGCTCTCATCACGGCCGTGTGCGCGGCCTCGTTGCCCGCGTCCCACGCGGTGCGGTAGGCGCGGGTCGCGGTGAAGGAACGGACGGCGGCGCGGATGAACAGCCGGTTCACGCCGTCGTCGACGCCGGCCTCGCGGGCCACGCCGTCACCCACCGTGTCCGCGACGGCGTCGCGCACGGCCGGGTTCGAGGCCAGCGGCGCCATCGTGGTGACGTACCGGCCGGTGTCCGTCAGGTCGTACGCCGCCCAGGCCGCCAGCGTGCCGAACGGCACGAGGAGGCAGGACAGGGCGACGAGGACGGCCGAGACGGCGGTCCGCAGGCTTCGGGACACGCTTCCAGGCAACGGGGTGGGAACCGGCTGCGCGAGCGGGGCGCGGCCACATGAGTGGCCCCGTGACCGGCACATGCGTGGTCCGTTCGCGGGGCCGGTCGGAACTGCGGTTTCCGTCCGCTGTGGTGTCCTCCGGTGGAGGGTTCACCCGAACGGGTGTTTCCTGGTTCTGGGGAGAAGGAGGCCGATCATGCGTCCCACTCCGGCCCTGCGGACTCTGGCCGCGGGCATGCTCACCGGTGGCACCCTCGCCGTCGCGGCGCTGGGAACCACGGCGGCGGCAGCCCCGCCGACCAGCGGCGGCGACGGCGGCAGCCCGATCTGGGGCACCGTCGTCTCGCGCACAGAGCTGAACGTGCGACAGGAACCCACCACCCACTCACCCGTCGTCGCCTCGCCGGCGCCCGGCAGCCATGACCAGGTGCAGTGCATGGTCAGGGGACAGAGCGTCAACGGCAACCCGAACTGGTACTGGCTCCTCGGCGCCCAGGGCTGGGCGAGCGCCGCCTTCGTCGACACCCGCGGCGCGCGGGTGCCCGCCTGCGCCGACCCGTGCCCGCAGTGGAAGAACGGGGACTGGACCAACTGGGACGACGACCCGTTCTCCAACAGCTCGTTCGGCGTCTCGGGCTCCGGGTCGTTCAGCTTCTCGGGCTCCTGGAGCTTCAGTGCTTCCGGGACGTCAGGAACGTCAGGGACGTCAGGAACCTCGTCGGACGGCTGGGACTGGATCCCGGTCGACCGGTGAGTGGAGGGATGAGGGAACGCAAGGGCCCCGGCTCACAAGCCGGGGCCCTTGTGGCGTCCGTCCTGCGAGGGAGCGTCAGCGGATGCGGTGTCCCTGCGCGTCCTCGTGCGTGTAGTAGCGGTAGAACAGCGTCGCGAAGACCGCTGCCGCGACCACCAGGGCCATACCCGTCGAGCGCAGGACGCTCGCGTCGGTCTGGCTGTACACGAAACCGAAGGCGCAGCCCGCGAACGCCGTCCACATCAGGGCGTGCAGTTCGCGCCGCATGTGCGGGGCCAGGGCGCTGAGGCCCATGTACAGCGCCGCGAACACGATCGCGCTCACGAAGCCGAGCAGGACGTTCCAGCCGGTGATCGGGCCGCCCGAGCGGTTGTTGGCCGCGACCCAGTAGCCGTAGACGAGTCCGAGCGTGACGGGGACCGCCCACGCTGCGATCCGGTGGGTGCGTTCGCTGAAGACGTCGGGTGTTCGGGACCGTGCGGACGGGGTCCGCATGCCCGACGTGGGTGCCGCATGAGCCATGAGAGGACTCCTCTCTGTTCGCCCCCGTCTTCCAGGGCACACCTGGGAGAGGGCGGTGGCAAGTCGGCTGCACCGGGTTGTGACACGGGTTGTGCAACCGGTTGTGCGGCGGGTTCCCCGATGCGGGCGGTTCACGCGCGTGACCGAGGCGCACTGCGGGGGCGGCTCGTCGACGACACGACGGTCGTCGCTGTGCGGAGAGTCTCAGGAAGCGCCTCTGAACGCTCCCCTTCGCAGCAGCAGCGGTTACGGTGCTGCTGTACGTGATCGACAGGGGAGGGGACCATGCAGGAGGGGACCATGCCCGGAACCGTGCTGCTGCTGGCGGCCTCACCCGCGGGCAAGGGGCGTCTGGTGGACGCGGCCTCCGTGCTCCCCGTGCTGGCGGCCGTGCCGCCTTCCGTGCTGGCCGGCACCGACACCGCGAACGTCGTCGAACTCGCCGATCCGCTGGAGCCGCAGGCCGTGCTGACCCGGCTGCGGGCCGCCGCGGCCGCGCCGGGGCCGCTGACGCTGTTCGTCGCCGGGCAGCTGCAACTCGACCGGCGGCAGCGGCTGCCGCATCTGGCGCTGGCTCGTACGACGCCCTCGACCGTGCGGTACACGGCGTTGCCGTGGCACTGGTTGCGGGAGGAGCTGCGGCTGCGGGCGGCGGGTGCGACGACGGTGGTGCTCGATCTGCGGGCGGACGCGGAGGCGTGGGAGTGGCTGCGAGGGAATGTTCTGGACTGCGGGGCCGGGGTCGCCGTGTATGGGCGGGTGGCGCAGCCGCCGCCGGCGGTGGGGCGGGGGCGGCGGGCTGTCGCCTCGCCCTCGTACATGAAGGCCGTCGCGACGATATTGCGTAGCGGGGGGCGGCCTGAGCTGGAGCGGCTGCACCAGATGGCGCTGGCCCGGATCGGCGGGGACGGGGAGACGGGGGACCTGGTTTTGTTCACCCCCGCCCCCTCCCCCGCCCCCGCCGCCCCTTCCCCTTCCCGTCCCCTGGGGGCTGCCGCCCCCAGACCCCCGCTTCGGGCCGAAGGGCCTCGTCCTCAAGCGCCGGACCGGCCGTCGGGTGACCCGCACGCCAGCATCTCCGCCGCCGTGCAAGCCGGGCGGCACGTCGAGGCCGATGCGATTGCCGCGCAGTGGGAGCAGGCCGCTGCCGCCGCGCACGGGGGTGGGTCCGAGGAGGCGTTGCACTGGGCCGAGGTGCGGGCGGATCTGGCGATGTTCGCGGGGGACGCCGAGCGCAGCTGCCGTACCTGGATGGCCGTCGCCGTGGCGCGGCTGGAGGCCGGGCAGCCGGTCGACGCGCCCGCCGTCGAGGCGGCCGTGGACCGGGCGCACCACCAGTGGGGGCGGATCGGCAGCGCGGCCCGCGCCCGTGAGCTGGGGTCCGCGCTCGCGGAGCTGCGGGGCCGGGTGCCCGGCCGGCGGGAGGGTGCGCTGGACCACGTCCAGCAGCAGTTGAGGCAGTTGCAGACCCAGGGGTGACGGCCCCTGGGTCCGAGGCGGCTGCGGGTCAGCTCCAGGCGTTGAAGCCGATGCCGGACGGCTTGGCCTTGTTCAGGGTGCTGCGGAAGCGGTCGTTCTTGTCCTGCAGCGGGAAGTTGGCCTGGCCCCAGTCGGAGTTCGCCAGCGCGTTGAAGGCCGTGCGGTTCTTGCTCCACAGGGTGTCGTAGGGCACCAGGGCCGGGCGGTCCCAGTTGTCGCCGCCCCAGGCCTCCGCCTTCTCGCCCACCTTGGCGAAGCGGAAGGAGTGCGTGCCGAACTCGCCCTCCTTGTGGTAGACGACCTTGAAGCGCTTGCCGACCCGCTCCACGTCGTTGAACCGCTTGGTGGTGTAGTTGCCGTGGGCGGAGGTGGACACGTAGCTCGGCCACTCGTCGTTGCCGTGGTACCAGACCACGGCGGCCTCCCACTCGTGCCGGTGGCCGATGTCGAGGACGGCGTTGCCCTGGTCCTTCTCCATGTACAGGGTGTAGACGACGGCGCACCAGCCGCTGCCCTTGTCGCACTTGGCCCGCGAGTAGGTGTTGGCCTTGCCGAGGTGGTTGGTGCGGCAGCCGCCGGTGATCGAGCCGGAGTTGTTGAGACCGCCGTTGAGCCGGCCCCTCGCGTCGACGGCGGCGGCCGGGAAGCAGCTGTCGGAGTCGTAGTCGAAGAGCGGCTGGAACATCTCCTGCTTCGGAGCGCCGTTGCCCAGGTAGGGGAACGGGGTCAGGATCGACGCGCTGGCGCTGCCGGTCAGGCCGATGGTCAGCGCGGCGGCGCTGCCGGCGACGACGGCGGCTCTGCCGAGGTGGGATCTGCGCGCGCTCTTGCCTGCCGCGGACTTGGTCGGGCCGGCCGGGGACGTGTTCGTGACTGCCTGGGACATGCGGGTGCTCTCCAGTTGCTTGGTTCGCCGGTTGCCCGGTTTCCGGTCGGGAGACCGGTCGGGCGAGTCCGAGGCTGGTGGGCGCGGAGTTGATCGGCAGCCCGTTTCATCGGGCCGAACAATTCCGAGGGCCCTGCGCGGGGTTGTTCGCCGGGCGGTCACGTGCACGTCACCCGGGCCCTGCGCGAGAGCCGTCCGAAAGCCACCCGGCAACGGGAAGCGGCTGCCGACGACGGTCAGGCGTACGGGTCGAACGTGATGCCGCTCGGCTTGGCCTTGTTGAGGTGGTCGGCGAACTTGGAGTCCTGCAGCGGGAGGTTCGCGTCGCCCCAGTCGGAGGCGTTCAGCTTGTCGCGCAGGCCGGCCGCCATGTTGTCCCAGGTGAGCAGGTTCTCCTGGTGCCACGCACCGGTGTCGTTCTCCGGCGTCTCGCCCCACTTGGCGAAGCGGAAGGCGTGAGTGCTCGCGCCGTCCTTGTGGTAGACGGCCTCGACGCGCTGCCCGCTCATGGGGACGTCGGCGATCGGGTGGGTGCTGAAGCCGCCGTGCGCGGAGGCGGACAGGTAGGACGGGGTGTCCGCGCCCTGCTTGACCCAGACGACCATGCACTCCCAGTCGTGGCGGTGGCCGATGCCCGGGGAGGCCTCGTCCTTCTCGAAGTAGCTGGCGTAGACGATCCCGCACCAGCCGTTGTTGCACTTGGCCCGCGAGTAGGTGTTGGCGTGGCCGAGGTGACCGCTGCGGCACTCGCCGGTGACCGAGCCGGTCGGCTTGAGGCCGCCGTTGAGGTTGCCGGCCGGGTCGATCGCGGCGGCCGGGTAGCAACTGTCCGAGTCGTAGTCGTAGACCGGCTCGAAGTTCTTCTGGAACGCGGTCGCGTTCTCGGGCAGGTTCTGCAGCACGCCGGCGGAGGCGCTGCCGGACAGGCCGACGGCGAGGGCGGCGGCGCTGCCCGCCACGGCGGCGGCTCGGGCGAGGCGGTAGGTCTTCCTGCTGCTGGCTGCTCGGGGCATCGGGGGCTCCAGTCGACGGTCCACTCGGCCCGGACATGACATCCATGGGCCGGGACGAAGACTGGCAAGCCGAGAGATCGATGGAAAGGGCTTTCTGCCAAACTTGAGGCGGCTTTTCACCGAACTGATCAACGCGGCCCGCCCCCGCGCGGCGCGGGTCATGCGGCCCGCCCCCGCGCGGCGCAGGTCATGAGGAAGCCCCCGGCGGGACATATGGGGAAGCCCCCGGCGGGACAGGGGGGAAGTGTCCCGCCGGGGGCGGCTTGTCGCGGTGTCGGTCGCGGTGTCGTCAGAACTTGTGCCAGAGCGCCACGGCCAGCTGGGCGTCGATGGCCGACAGCGTCGTGAGGGAGCCCTGGCCGATGTGGTAGCGGGGGGCGGTGTGGTTGTGGGTCGCGCTCTGGAGGGCGTTGGAGATGCCTCCCCAGTTGTTCTCGAAGTCCAGGCCCGTCACGTCGAACAGGCTGTTGCCCCGGTTCGACCCGTTGCTGCTGATCGTCGACGAGGTCCCCGGGTAGTAGCTGTGGCCGCCCCTGATCGCCTCGCTGATGCGGTAGGAGATGAAGTCGAAGCGGGCGCCCTCGGCGAGGGCCTGGGTGAGGATCAGCAGGGCCCGCGCCTGGGTCCGGCCGGCCGCGGTGTAGTGCAGGTTGCCCAGGTCGCTGATCGAGCCCTGGATGCTGCTCAGGGAGATGCCGAGTCCGTCCCGGCCGATGCCGGCGGCCTGCTCCACGTCGGTGTAGTTGAGCCAGGGCAGGTTCACCGGGTGCGCCCCGCCGTAGGTCTTGGGCCCTTCTCCCAGCCGGTAGTACCGGTTCGTGCCGTCGTTGCGCCAGCCGACGACGTACAGGTTCCTCGCGTTGAGAACCAGGGTGATCTGGCTGCGGCCCATGGCCAGGGTGACGGGGAAGTAGTCGTCCGTGTTGCGGGTGAGGAGGGTGTTGCCGTAGAGGTGGGTGCCCCTGAGCCGTCCCCGGATGTCGTTGATGATGGCGTCGTACCGGTGGGCGAGGTCCTTGTGGACGCCGGTCGTCATGTCGTAGCTCATGCCGTCGGTCGGTACGGTCTCGTCGACCAGCCGGACCTGTTCGCCAGGTGACGACGGGTGGTGCGTCGCCGTGATTCCGGTCACGCCGTTGACGGCGAGGGCGCCGACGAGGGCGGCCGGGACGACGGCCGAAGTGCGCAGCTTGCGGAAGACGTTGGCTCGGGACATCGCGCTGTTCTCCAGGTGCTCGAGGTGTTCTCAGTGCCGGTGGTCCGGCGTTGGAGTCACCGACGTTCGCAACCGGAACGTTGATTGGCACGTCCCGTTTGTCAGGTCGATCAATCGGCTTTGGCAGGTCGATCAATCGGCCTGGGCGGCGATCGATCGTCCGGGGTTGCCTTTCGTTCACCTGGGCTCAACCTGGGCGTTGCGGGAGGACTCGTATGGTCATCGCTCCTGATGTCGCTTTCGCCAGGTGTACGGAGGTACGAGCGCATGGGGCGTCCCGAAAGACCGTTGGACCCGTCGGCGGGTCCCGTCCACCGGCTCGCCCATGAGCTGCGGGAACTGCGCAAGGCCGCCGGCAGCCCGTCCTACCGGGCCATGGCCGAGACGGCCGGGTTCTCCGCGACGACGCTGTCCCAGGCCGCGGCCGGCGAGCGGCTGCCGTCGCTCGCCGTGGTCCGCGGGTACGCGTGCGCGTGCGGGGCGGATGTCGGGGAGTGGGAGGCCCGCTGGAAGGAGGCCGAGGCGGAGGTCGCGGGAACGGCGCGCGAGGAGGACGAGGACACGCCGCCGCCGTACCGGGGGCTCACCCGCTTCGAGCCGGACGACCGTGAGCTGTTCTTCGGCCGGGACCGGCTGGTCGACGAGTTGCACCGGCTGGTGTGCGACCACCGGTTCGCAGTGCTGTTCGGTGCGTCCGGGAGTGGCAAGTCGTCCCTGCTGCGGGCCGGGCTCATCCCGCGGCTCAGGGACGAGATCGCGACCCGGGGGCGACCGGCGGTCCTGCGCGTCCTCACCCCGGGAGACCGGCCCGCGCAGACGTACGGCCATCTGTTCACGCCCGCCGAGGGGGATCCGGAGAGCTGGGTGGTGGTCGACCAGTTCGAGGAGGTCTTCACCCTCTGCCGCGACCGCGCCGAGCGGGCCCGCTTCCTCGACCTGCTGCTCGCCGCCCGCGACCCGGACAGCCGGCTGAGGGTCCTCGTCGCCGTACGCGCCGACTTCTACCCCCGCTGCGCCGAGCACCGCGACCTCGCGGACGCCCTGAACGGCGCCGGACTCCTGGTCGGTCCGATGACCGCCGACGAGCTGCGGGACGCGGTGGTCAGACCGGCGCAGGTGGTCGGGCACCTGGTGGAGCGGGAGCTGACCGCGAAGATCGTCGAGGAGGTCCTCGACCAGCCCGGCGGACTGCCGATGCTCTCGCACGCCCTGCTGGAGACCTGGCGCCGGCGCAAGGGCCGCATGCTGACGCTGGCCGCGTACGAGGCGGCGGGCGGGGTGCGCGGCGCGATCGCGGCCAGCGCCGAGAAGGTGTACGGGCAGCTGACCACGCCCCGGCGGCGGGCCGCACGCCGGCTGCTGCTGCGGATGATCGAGCCGGGCCGGGGCACCCCCGACACCCGCCGCCCCCTCACCCGCGCCGAACTCGACGAGTGGGCCGACCCCGACGTCCCCGTGGTGGTGGAGGGGCTGGCCCGCGCCCGGCTGGTGACCGCCGACGAGGAGGGCGTCCACCTCGCCCACGAGGCGCTGATCACCTGCTGGCCACGGCTGCAGCGCTGGATCGACCAGGACCGCGAACGCCTGCGCCGGCACCGGGCCCTGACCGAGGCCGCCCGCACCTGGCTGGAACACGACCGCGACCCCGGCACCCTGTATCGGGGCACCCGGCTCGACCACGCCGAGGAGCACTTCCCGGACCACGCGCGGGACCCCGCGCTGACCGCGACGGAACGGCAGTTCCTGATCGCCGCGTTCGCGGCCCGTGAGGCGGAACGGCGGGACGCCGCCCGCTCCACGCGCCGGGCGCGGACCGCGCTGGGCGTGCTGTCGGCCGTCCTCGTGGTGGCGCTGGTGGCGGGTCTGTCCGCCTGGACGCAGAGCCGGGACAACGAGCGCCGCGCCACCGAGGACGCGGCCCGCCGTCTCGCCTCCGTCGCGGACGCGCTGCGCACCACCGATCCGCGCACCGCACAGCTCCTCGGCGTCGCCGCCTGGCGGGTGGCCCACCTGCCGGAGACCCGCAGCGCACTGCTGGGCTCCCTCGGCCAGCCGGAACCGGACACCTTCGGCGACCCGGCGTCGGGCGACGGCCTCTCGCGGTATCTGACGGACTCCGGGCGTACCTTGCTCAGCGCCGAGGGACGCGAGTGGCGGACCTGGGACGTGGCACGTCACCGCCGGACCGCGTCCGGACGGCTGCCCCAGAACGTCCGGGTGCAGGGGGCGAGCCCCGACGGGCGGCTGCTCGCGCTCCTCGGGGACGGCGGGGTGCGGCTGTGGGACACGGTCGCCGGGCGCTGGCGTGGCGACCGGCTGCCGGAATCGTCCGTCGTGGAGTTCTCGGGGAGCAGTTACCTCGTGTCCGACACGGACGACCCCGATGTGCAGGTGCGCTCGGTCGCGGACGGCAGGCTGCTGTTCCGGACGGAGGCGGACGATTCGGCGGTGGTGGCGGCGAGCCCGGACGGCGCTCTGGTCGCGGCCTGCCCGAACGGCGACGGCCCGCCGCAGGTACGGGACCTGCGCACCCGGCGCACGGTGCACGGCCGCTGGGAACGTACGGCCGGGATCTGCGGCGAGGAACGGTCGCTGCTGGTGCTCGGCGGCCGGCAGGAGCTCGCCGCGCTGACCCCGACCGGGGTGCTGGTCTGGGACCTCCGGTCCGGGGACCAGCCGGCCGACCTCCAGGACGCCGGAGTGGGCTACGTCTCCTTCAGCAAGGACGGGAAGTTCGTGGCGACCGCCGACGCGCAGGAGGTCAGGGTGTGGCGGCCGGGCGTCGAGGCCCCGGTGTTCCGGCACTCCCTGAACAACCAGCATCTGTACGGCGGTCTGGCCTGGGACGCCTCGCGCCCGGTGCTGCGCTACCTGGAGGGCGGCACGGTGCACACGCTGGACGTCTCGGCGGCCGTCACCTCTGCCTGGCAGGACGCCCCGATGGACAAGGTGCTGCTCAGCCCCGACGGCCGCACCCTCGCCACCGCGAGGCGCACCGGCGACCACTACCGCGTCGAACTGCGCGACACCCGCGGACGTCTGCTGCGCACGCTGCCCTCCCCGCAGCTCCCCGTCTCCACCGACCCCTCCTCCCCGGTGTACGCCGAGTACACCTCGGCGCTCCTGGCGTTCACCCCTGACAGCAAGGCGCTCGCCTACGGCGTCTCGGCCCCCGGTAGCGAGACGTCCCGGCAGCCCCTCACGATCTGGGACGTCACCGGGGGCCGTACCCGCACGACCCTGAACCTGGCGACGAAGACGTCGACCGGGGCGGTGGTCACCATCGCTCTCGGCCCGGACGCCCGCACCCTCCACCTCACCCGCACCAGCCTCGCCACCATCGGTGCCGGGGGCGTCGGCACGATGGGCAACGAGACCTGGGACACGGCCCGCGGCCGCAGAACGGCGGTCCTCCCCACCCTGTCCAGCAGCCACCTGGCCGCCCGCCCCGACGGCCGGATCCTGGTCGGCGACAACCGGATCGCCGCCCTGCCCGCGGGCAAGGTCAGCGGCCGGGCCCTCGTCCAGGGCGACGGGATCGGCGCCCTCGCCTTCGCCCCCGACGGCTCGCTGCTGGTGGCGGGCGACCAGACGGGACGGGTCGCGCTGTGGGACGGCCGGCTGCGGCAGCGCGTCGGCGTCCTGCGCAACGTCTTCCCCGCCCTCTCGGACGCCATCGGCGACGGCGTCTTCGGCGACACCTCGGAAGCGGTCAGCGCCCTCGCCATCAGCCCCGACGGCCACACGCTCGCGGTCGGCGGCGAGGCGGGCAGCCTGCAGCTGTGGGACATCGCCACGCAAGCGCCGCTGGGCTCGCCACTGACGACATCCGGCGAGGAGATCGACACCGTCGCCTTCAGCGCCGACGGCGGCACGGTGTACGCGGGCAGCGCGCACGTGCCGTTGCAGCGGTATCCGATCGATCCGGCGCGGGCGGTCGAGACGGTGTGCGCACGGGCCGGAGGGGCCGGGCTGACGCGGGCGCAGTGGCGGACGTACGCGCCCGGTGTGCCGTACCGGAAGGTGTGCGAAGGCTGACCGACCTGCGGTGATTGCGCCTGGGGCGCGGAAACGTAACAGCACGCTCGTTCGAGTGAACGGCTCCGGATTACGAGGGCGGCCTGCCCGTCTACGCTGGGATGGTCGCGTCGAGCGAAGGAGGTCTGTCATGGCGACGGCGGAGCCGATCATCATGCCGGGGTACCAGGGCGAGGCCATTCACGGTCCTTACGACGACCCTGACGGCGACATCGACGCGGACAGCGGCGTGCCCGACCGCACGGGCGCGAGTGTGCAGCAGGTCTTCGAGCTCTTCAGCGCGACGGCCCCCCGGGGCTGGCGCGTGGAGTTGATCGAAGGGGAGATCTGCGTGACGCCACCGGCCAATGGGGAGCACGAGGAGATTGTGTCGGAGGTTGCTGACCAGGTCGTCGAGCGACGTCGGGACCGGTCTCTGCGCAACTACACCGGCATCGGCCTGAACGTCCCCGGCGCATCCGAGACCGGCCACGTCGTCCCCGACCTGGTCATCGCCCCCAAGGGCAGTTTCGACGACCAGGAGGAGTGGCACGAGCCCTCGGGCGTCGTCCTCGTCGCCGAAGTCACCTCCACCAGCACGGCCGACCGCGACCGCGACAAGAAGATCCACGGCTATGCCCGCGCCGGCATCCCCGTCTACCTGCTGATCGATCGCGAGGAAGCGGAGGTCATCGTCTACTCCGAGCCCTCCGGAGACGACTACGCCCAGGCGCCCAAGCACAAGCTGGGCCTTGCCGTGCCGCTGCCCGCGCCCCTGGGATTCGAGCTGGACACGGCGGAATTCTGATCCTGAGCCAGGCACAGGCACAGGCACGGCCTAGCGGCTCTCCGCCGTCCCGTGCTGGACCGTCGGGGAGGTCTGTGTGGTGTCCGTGGCTCTGGCCGGGCCCGCGTTGGCCGCGGTGATCAGGGCCAGGATGGTCAGGAGGGCTGCTACGACGGCCCTGACGTAGGGCGCGGAAGGGCGTGCGGATGTGTTTCCGGGCACGGCGACCTCGCAACGTCGGCGACTGCGAAACTCATGTCAGGCAGCTATTAAGCGTGCTTAACTCGCCGTTTAACCTAGGGGGTGGGATAGTCCAACGGCAAGAGGGTCAAGGGGAGTTGGGGGAGCCGGGGCGTGGGAGATCGGGACGATCCGGAGGTCGTGGGGCGCCGGGTGCAGCGGCTGCGTGTCGAACGGGGGCTGACACAGCGGCAGTTGGCCGAGCCGACCTACACGCCCGCCTACATCTCCACGCTGGAGGCCGGCCGGGTGCGGCCCTCCGACGAGGCGCTCAAGCACATCGCCGAACGGCTCGGCGTCGGCTTCGAGGAGCTGACGACCGGCCGGCCCGCCCGGCTGGTCACCGATCTGCGGCTCCGTCTCACCGAGGCCCAGCGGGCGCTGGCCACCGGGGAGGCCGAGGAGGCGGCCCGGCAGTACACCGGGCTGCTAGCGGAGGCGGAGGAGCACGGGCTGGGAGAGGAGCAGGCCACCGCGCTGCTCGGGCTCGGGGAGTGCGGGATCGACTCGGGCGACCTGGACGCCGCCCGCCGCTGCTTCGAGCGGGCCGAGGGCTGTCTCGCCGGCGCCCCGCTGCCCGCCCGCGTACCCGCCCTGCGCGGGCGCGCCGTCGCCCACTATCTCGCCGGTGAACTCCGTTACGCCGTCTACCTGCTGGAGTCCACCCTCGACGAGCTCAACCGGGGCGGGCTGCACGATCCCGACGCGCTGCTGTTGCTCTACGCCTCCGCCATCGGCCCGTACATGGACATGGGCGCCCACGCCCGGGCCGCGCAGGCCGCCGAGTTCGCGCTCGCCCTCGCGCCGCAGGTCGGCGACCCCGCCCTCGTCGCCCGGATGCACCGCTCGGTGGCCCGTACCCTCCTCGCCGAGGGCCGTCTCGCGGAGGCCGACGCCTCGCTGGCCAAGGCCGCCGAGCTCTACCGTCAGCTCCAGTTGCGGACCGAGCTCGCCAACTGCCACTGGATGCGCGGCTACGTCTACGCGCAGAACGGTGAACTGGAGCGTGCGGAGGAGGAGTTGAGGCAGGCAAAGACCATGCTGTCCGCGCAGCGCGCCGCCCTCTACAGCAGTCAGGTCGCCGTCGAGCTGGCGGACGTCCTGCACCGCAGGGGGATGTCGGAGGAGGCCGCCGCGCTGCTGCACGGGGTGCTCAGCGACCTCAGCCCCGAGCGCGGCGCCCTGCACTCCGCCGCCGCCCACCGCCTCCTCGGCATCATCGCCGAGGACGCCCGCGACACGGAGGCCGCCGAGGAGCACTACGTCCGCGCCCTGAGCCTGCTGGAGCGGGCGGGCGCGGTCGGTGACCTGGCCGATCTGTGCCGGCTGCTGGGCGACCTGCTGCGGCGCACGGGCCGCGTCGAGGCAGCCCTGGACGCCTACCGCACCGGCCTCGGCCATCGCACGGCCCCGGGCACGACGACGCTGGGGCCGGCTCCCGCGCAGCCGCCGCTGTAAGGTCTCGCCCCCGCCTCCCCGGCCGCCGCGTCGAGGCAGCCCTGGACGCCTACCGCACCGGCCCCGGGCACGACGACGCTGGGGCCGGCTCCCGCGCAGCCGCCGCTGTAGTTTTCTCGCCCCGCGGCCCCCGCCTCCCCGGCCGGGTCATCCGCGACCGCCCGGACCATACCGACCCGATCAAGACCGAACACCCCGGCCCGCGCTACCGGACCCGCAGCTCGAACGACCCCGGAACCCGTCTCGTCACCCGCACCGTCACCTTCCTCCAGGGCGCGTATCGAGTGGTGATCAATCTGCGGAATTCCCCCTCGGAGCGGGACAGGACTGGCCGGGCGACGCGATCGGGCGCTCCCGGTGCGGACCCTCGGAGTACCCCCGCACAGGAGCTGCCCGCAAGGCAGGTGGCGGCATCGCCTGATGCCGTGCGACCGGCGGGGCCGGGGCGCCAACTGGTGCGGAAGACGCTGGGCAGTTCTACACTCGCACCGTCTCAGCTGAACAACCGTCAAAGAAAGCAACTACCTTGCGTACAGCACGAATAGCCACTGTTCTCGGTGGTATCGCCGCCGCGACCCTGCTCACGATCGGCAACGCCTCGGCCATCGACTTCGAGATCGACCATGCCGGCCCCACGCCGTATGACGGGAGTGTTCCGTCCGCCGGGGCGTGCGCCCACAACTCCGTGGGGAAGGGCTGCTTCCGCGAGGTCGGGGACTGGTTCGAGGTCGTCGACGAGAAGGAGGACGGCCACGCGACCCTCGTTGTCTGGCGCAGCATCTACCCCGAGAGCCAGGCGACCGTTCGGCAGGGAACCATCTGGAACACCGCCGGCTTCCAGACGTATCGATACCAGAACAAGGACCTCCACGAGGGATGGGTCCTCGAGATCCGGGTCTGCGCCGGCGAGTGGCACAACAAGCATGTCATCGACAGCTCCTGCAGCGCATGGACGACAACCAAGTCCTGACACCACGCACGGCGAGCCGCGGGCCCTCGGCCCGTGGGCCATCCCCGAACCGTCGTCACGATCGCCGTTGCCTGCCGCGGACGAATCCGTGCCGAAGAGGCGGGTCGTCGATGTCTTCGTTCACGGGACCGCCGATCCTGAACCGACCGTCGCCGGGTTCGGCTCGCGCGCGATCCACGAGAGCGGACGCTCGCTGAAGGGGACGCTCGCTGAAGGCCGCACCGTCCGCCTCACCGGTTTCGTCACCCACGGTGACGACGGTGCCTGGGACGTCACCCGCCTCCTCGTCACCTGCTGCGCCGCCGACGCCACCACGAGCAAGGCCGACACCGGGGTCACCGTCACCGGCACCTGGCGTCCGAAGGGGAGACCCGGCTCCGACGGGGCCCGGCCCCCGGCCCTTGACGCGGGCACGGTCGCGCGGGTGGAGCAGCCCGCGGACCCGGACGAGAAGCCGTGGCGGATACCGGTTTCCCCCGTGGGCGGGGGGTACCCGGCGGCCACGGGCGGTGAGAACGCCCGTGGACGGAGGCGATAGCCGTGAGCGACCACGAGCGGGACCGGGTCGCCGACGTCATCGCCCTGGAACTGCGCGGAGCCGGTCCGCAGGACGTGCCGCAGCGGCTGTGCGACGCCGTGCTGAAGCTGCTGCCGGTGAGCGGCGTGAGCGTGTCGCTGTGCGGCGACGGGATGCCCGTACCGCTGGGCGCGAGCGGGGGACGGGCCGCGTATGTGATGGAGATGCAGGTCACGCTGGGGGACGGCCCCTGCCGGGAGGCCGCGGAGACCGGTTCGGTGGTCGTCGCCCCGGATCTGGCCTCGGGCCGGGACGCCTCGCGCTGGCCGGTGTACGCCCAGCAGGCGGCCGCCGCCGGGGTGCGGTCGGTGTACGCGCTGCCCCTGGGCGACCGCGCGGTGTGCGTGGGCACCCTCGACCTCTACCGGGACGTCCCCGGCGAGCTCGCCGGCGACGAGGTGCGTACGGCGCGGATGGTGGCCGACGTGGTGACGGCGGCCCTGGTGGCGCTGCCGAGGGCCGGGCAGGACGACGCGGACGACGCGGACGGCGCGGGCTTCTGGCTGAGCCCGCTGGCCATCGACCACGGCGAGGTGTACCAGGCCGTCGGCATGGTCATGGCCCAGCTCGGCGTCGCCGCGGACGAGGCGCTGGCGCGGCTGCGGGGCCAGGCCTTCGCGAAGGGCCGGTCGGTGCTGGATCTGGCCCACGAGGTGGTCGCCCAACGGACCCGCTTCGACGACGACTCGACCGTCTGAAACCGTACCCGGGCCCCGGCGGATCCCCGGGGGCCACCGTGGACGTCCTCGGTGGCGGCGCATTGAGCTGCCTCAGACCTGCACCCTCCCCTGCTTCCTGACGTCCGCCAGCCGCTGTACGCCGAGCTGTACGGCCGCCTGGGTCGCCTCGTTCGGGGCGTCGTCGAGGCCGCCGTTGGTGAGGGCGAAGGCGTCCTCGCCGGCGCGGACGGCGGCCACGTCCAGGGTGAGGACGGTCGGGTCGCCGCCGGGGTTCTCCTCGGCGGTCGCCCAGATCGTCAGCGTCACCCGTAGGCCCTGGCGGACGTCGCCCACCTCCGGCAGCGGCAGCTCGGAGACCTGCGCGTCCAGCACGGTGTCACCGGTCGCCTTGGCCGTGAACCGGGCGCACTTCTGGGGCATCGTCTTCAGCCGGGCCAGCGTGCGGTCCACGGCCGCCGGACCGTTGCCGGTGAGCTGGTAGCGGAGCTGGGCGCCGGTGTCGGGGTCGTCGAGTGCGACGACCGCGCGGGCCGGGCCGCCGAGCAGTTCGTCGGTGTAGAGGGCGTCGAGGAGCTTCTGGCAGTCGGGGGTGGCGGTGGTCGCCTTGAGCATCCCGTCCCGCCAGGTGGCGGCGCCCCGGGTCGGGATCCAGGGCGCGCCGAGGTCGGTGTGGGTGATGAGAGCGGCGTGCGCCTGCGCCTCGGTGAGGACGGGGGCCGTGGCCGGCGCGGTGGACTTGGCCGACGACCGCTCGACGGTGGGGGTGGCGGGGGCCGCGGTCGGGGGGTGTTCCAGTCCGAGGGCGGCGCAGCCGGTGGTGACGGTGGTGACGGTGGTGAGGAGAACAGTGGAGGCCAGGAGGGTACGACGGGTACGACGGGCCATCGGGGGTGCCTCCAGGAGTACGCGCGCGGGGAGTGTCTCCCTTCACGGCAACATCGCCGCCGCGACGGGACCAGCGCGGCGGGCCGTACGGGTTACCGGCGTTGCTGCGGGCGGGTGGGCGGCGGAGTGGCCGACGGCGGAAAACGGATCGCGTCCCGCGGGCTCCCGTTGCTACGGTCTCCGGCATGCAGCGCGCCCAGCCGTCCCTGACGACGACGCCGGAGACTGTCCCGGCGCGCTGATCCATGACTGGATGTCCGAAGCCCCGGGGCGAGTGCCCCGGGGCTTCGCCGTGCCCCGGCCCCTCGCCCCGCGAACGAGGGAGACCCCCGTGCACGACCACGACCACCGCCGCCTCGGCCGCGAACTCGGCCTGTTCGACACCGACCCCCTGATGGGCGCGGGCCTGCCCTACTGGCTGCCCGACGGTGCCCTGATCCGCCACACCCTGGAGGAGTACGTGCGCGAGGCCGAGCGCGCAGCCGGCTACCGCCACGTCTACTCGCCGGTCCTCGGCAAACGCGAGCTGTACGAGATCTCGGGCCACTGGGAGCACTACAGCGAGGACATGTTCCCGCCCATGCGGCTGGGGGCCGAGCAGGTCGTGCTGCGTCCCAGCCTCTGCCCCCACCACGCGCTCATCTACCGCTCCCGCTCCCACAGCTACCGCGAACTGCCCCTCCGCATCGCCGAGTTGGGCGGCATGTACCGCTCCGAACTGTCGGGCGTGCTCGGCGGGCTGACCCGCGTACGGGCCATCCAGCTCAACGACGCCCATATCTTCTGCACCCTGGAGCAGGCCGTCGACGAGGCCCGGGCCGCCCTGGAGCTGATCGGCCGCGCGTACGCGGACCTGGGCATCCGCCCGGCCCGGTACCGGCTCTCCCTGCCGGGCCAGGGCGGTAAGTACATCGCCGATCCGGAGCTCTGGCGGCGGGCCACCGCACTGCTCCGGCAGGTCCTGGAGGGGGCGGGCATCGCCTACGACGCCGTCGCGGGCGAGGCCGCCTTCTACGGTCCGAAGATCGACGTGCAGATCACCGACCGCGCCGGCCGCGAGGCGACCCTCTCCACCGTCCAGATCGACTTCCACCAGCCCGAACGCTTCGACCTGCACTACGTCGGCGCGGACGGGGCGAAACACCGCCCCGTGATGGTGCACCGCAGTGTCATCGGCAGTGTGGAACGGGCCGTGGCGCAGCTCGTCGAGGAGCACGGCGGCGCGTTCCCGGTCTGGCTGGCGCCCGTCCAGCTGGTCGTACTGCCGGTGTCGCAGGCGCAGGCGGAACGGGCGGCGGGGCTGGTGCGGCGGGCGGCGGCGGCCGGACTGCGGGCGGAGCTCGCGGGCCCGGAGCAGGGCAGCCTGGGGGCCCGGATCCGGGCGGCGCGGCTGGTGCCGTACCAGGCGGTGATCGGGGAGCGGGAGGCGAGGGAGGACCTGGCCGCCGTCCGCCTGCGCGACGGCCGCCGCCCCGGGGAGCTGCCCGCCGACGAGCTGGTCCGCCGCATCGGCGAGCGGGCGGCGGCCCGCGGAACCGGGCTGTGGGAGTGAGAGCGGCCACATAGGGTCGGGAGCGACCGTGGTGCGGAAGGAGCCCTCAGGTGACCGAAGAGCAGCCCATCCCCGTGATCATCGACTGCGACACGGGCGTCGACGACGCCCTCGCCCTGCTGTTCGCCGTCCGCCACCCCGGCCTGGACGTGCGGGCGGTGACGTGCGTGGCCGGGAACACGGACGTGGACGGCGTGGTCCGCAACACGCTGACCGTGCTGGAACACGCAGGCGCCGGGGACATCCCGGTCGCCCGGGGCGCCGAACGCCCACTGATCGAACCGGTCCGCACGGCACGGCACGTGCACGGCGAGGACGGAATGGCCGACCTGGGCCTGCCCGCCCCGACCCGTCGCCCGGTCGACGTGGACGCGGTGACGTTGCTGCGCCGGGAGATCCTCGCCTCCCCGCGCCCGGTCACCCTGATCCCCACCGCGCCGCTGACGAACATCGCCCTGCTGCTGCGCACCCACCCGGAGGTGGTCCGCAACATCGAGCGGATCGTGTTCATGGGCGGCGCGGTGACGACCGGGAACGCCACGCCGGTCGCGGAGTTCAACGTGTGGCACGACCCGGAGGCGGCGGCGGTCCTGCTCACCGCCGGGGTACCGATCACGATGTACGGCCTGGACGTCTTCAAGCGGGTCCTGGTCCCGGCGGCGGACGTGGCACGGCTGCGGGCCGGCTCCGAGCCCCGTCTCCGCCTGGCCGGCGAACTGCTCGCCCACCGAGACCCGGCCGCCTCCGGCGACCCCACCCCCACCGGCGGCCTCGGCGACGCGGGCGCGGTGTGCGCGGTGGCCGACCCGGCGGGTCTGACCACCGAGCTCCTCCCGGTGGAGGTCTCCCTCGCGCCCGGGCCGACCCGCGGCCAGACGGTCGTCGACCGCCGTCCGCGCCCCGGCGAGGCCGAGATCCACGAGGGCGAACGCGAACAGGCCCTCGTGGACGTGGCGTTGGACGTGGACGTGGAGCGCTACGTGAAGCTGTGGCTGACGACGCTGGAGGGCGCCTAGGACGGGTGGCCCCGGTCCTCACACCCTGCCGCCGAAGAAGACCTGCACCTCCCGGATGAGGCCGTTCCGTACGGTGATCGCCTCGACGTTGCGGTGTCTGCCGCCCGTCGTGAGCTCGTACTCGTAGTACGCGAAGACGAGCTCCGCGTCCGCCGGGGTGACGTACAGCAGTCGCTGCTCCGTCATCCGGTCGGCCGTCGGAAAGCAGCGCTCGAAGAACGCCGTCTTGTCGATGTGGTCGTCCTGGGGGCTGGTGAAGGTGAAGTCGTCGGCGTAGAGCGGCAGGGCGGCGTCGCGGTTCTGCGCTCTGTAGTGCCGGAACGCGGCCTCGACGACGTCTTTCGGCCCGCCCGGAATGCCGCGAGTGTCGGTCATACGGCCACGGTAGTGCCGGTCAGGGTGTTTCACGCCGACCGGCGTTCGAGGACGAGGCCCCTCAAGGGCCGAACGGGGGTCTGGGGGCAGAGCCCCCAGACCCGCGACACATCCGTCAGTCGCGCAGCGCCTTGCGGCGCCGCGTGGCGACGACGATCGCCGCGCCGCCCGCCAGCAGGGCGGCCGCGCCGCCCGCGATCAGCGGAGTGTTGCTGCTCGCGCCGGTCTCCGCGAGGTCACCACCGCCACCGTTCGGCGTGGCCGCCGGCGGGGCGGTCGACTCGGAGGCGGAGGCGGACGGCGTCGGCGTGCCCGACTCCGACTCCGAAGCGGACGGCGACGCAGACGTGCTCCCGCTCGAGGACTCCGACGGCTCCGACGGCTGCGACGGCGTCGACGGCGTCGAGGAGGACGGCGTCGACGGCGACCCACCGCCGCCGGCCGGCGGAGACGACGGCGGCTGCTCGGTGACCGTGCAGTCCTTCGTGCCGCCGTTCCAGGCCGCGATCAGCTTGTCCTTGATGACCGGACGGTCCGGCCCCTTGGGCAGGTCCCCGTGGACGAACCCGTCCTTCGCGTCGAGCTTGCCGTCGAACTTGACCGCGCCCCGGTAGAGGTCGATCTGCGCGTAGCAGCCCGCGTCGGGCACGGCGATGTCGAGGGTGTCGGTCTGGCCGGGCTTGACCGTCACGCTGTCGAAGTCGACGAAGACCTGCTCGCCGGAGGTGCCGAAGCTGGCGCCGTGGGCGAGGTAGGAGGCGAGGGAGGCGGTGCAGGTGGTGGCGTCACCGGCGGCGCGGACCGAGATGTGGACCTTGCCGTCCTTGCTGGGCTTGAGATTCTGGTCGTCGACGCGGACGGAGTCGTAGAACTTCGTGCCGTCGAGCGAGAACTGGCAGCGGTCGGTCCCCGTCTCGGTGCCCGCCCCCGTTCCCGGCTGGTACTGGCCGCCGGACTTCCAGCCGTCGCCACCGGGCGTCCCGGTACCGGCGAGGGCCCCGGAGGCGGCGGCGACGGAGGCGGCGCACAGGGTGAGCGAAGCGGCGCCCGTCCCCAGCAGGCGGCGCACGGTGACACGTCTCGCTATGGACATGCGTTTCCCATCTTGGCGAGTGCCAGGGCTGATTGGTCAGATCAGGAGAGCAAATCAGGAGAGGCAAATCAGAAGAGGCAGATCAGAAGAAACACTGGGCCCATCGGTCACAGGCGCCACAGTGTGGCCCCATCGTCGTTTGCACGCCAGATCGCTGTCAACCTGCGCTAAACCCGTGGGAGTTCAAGGTTCCGTCACAGCTTCCCCACGTACGGAATGATCCACTCCGAACAGGCCGCACGTTCGCTTTCCCCGCCATATGGACAGTCATCTCCCCATGACCGACTTGTCATCCCACAGTCCCGACTGGTGGCGCCAGGCCGTCGTCTACCAGGTCTATCCGCGCAGCTTCGCCGACGCCGACGGCGACGGCCTCGGGGATCTGCGAGGCGTCGCCGACCGGCTGCCGCACCTGGCCGCCCTCGGCGTGGACGCGCTCTGGCTCTCCCCCTTCTATCCGTCCGAGCTCGCCGACGGCGGCTACGACGTCGCCGACCACCGGGACGTGGACCCGCGCCTGGGCACCCTGGCCGACTTCGACGCCCTCGCCGCCGAGGCCCACCGGCTCGGCCTGAAGGTGATCGTCGACCTCGTCCCGAACCACACCTCCCACCAGCACCCCTGGTTCCAGGAGGCGTTGGCCGCCGGCCCCGGCGCCCCGGCCCGCGCCCGCTACGTCTTCCGCGACGGACGCGGCCCGGCCGGTGAACTCCCGCCCACCGACTGGCAGTCCGTGTTCGGCGGCAGCGCCTGGCGGCGCGTCCCCGACGGCCAGTGGTATCTCCACCTCTTCACCCGCGAGCAGCCCGACCTCAACTGGGACCACGAGGAGGTCCGCGAGGACTTCCGCACCACACTGCGCTTCTGGTCCGACCGGGGCGTCGACGGCTTCCGCGTCGACGTCGCCCACGCCCTCGCCAAGGACCTCGCCGAGCCCCTCCGCGACCTGGGCGACCCGGAACTCAGCGGCGAGGAGGCCCTGGCGCACCTCCCGCCCGGCACCCACCCCTTCTACGACCGCGACGACGTCCACGAGATCTACCGTGACTGGCGCCGCGTCCTCGACTCCTACACCCCGCCCCGCACGGCCGTCGCCGAGGCCTGGGTCCCGGGCGCCCGCCGCGCGCTGTACGCCCGCCCGGACGAACTGAACCAGGCATTCAACTTCGAGTATCTTCAGGCGAGTTGGGATCCGGAGGAGATCCGTGCGGTCATCACCGACTCCCTCGCCACCGCCCGTGCCGTCGGCGCCTCGGCCACCTGGGTCCTGTCCAACCACGACGTCGTCCGCCACACCTGTCGCCTCATGCTCCCGCCGGGCACGGACGACAACACCTGGCTCCTCGCGAACGGCCACGCCCCGCGCGTCGACGAGCCGGCCGGCTTGCGCCGGGCCCGCGCGGCGACACTGCTGATGCTGGCGCTGCCGGGCTCGTCGTACGTCTACCAGGGCGAGGAGCTGGGCCTGCCCGAGGTCGCCGACCTGCCCGTGGAGGTCCTCCAGGACCCCCTCTGGGAGCAGACGGGCCGCGTCCGCAAGGGCCGCGACGGGTGCAGGGTGCCGCTGCCGTGGACGACGACCGGGCCGTCGTACGGCTTCGGCGCGGCCGGCGCGTGGCTGCCGCAGCCGCCGTACTTCGCGCGGTACGCCGTCGCGGCGCAGGACGGCGTGGAGGGCTCCACGCTGGAGCTCTACCGCACGGCCCTGCGCCTGCGCCGCAAGCTGCTGGAGGGCGAGGAGCTCACCTGGGCCCGCGAAACCCCGCCGGGCGTGCTGTCCTTCGCCCGCTCCGACGGCTGGCGCTGCGTGACCAACCTGTCGGACGCGCCGGTGCCGTTGCCGCCCGGGGAGGTGCTGCTGAGCAGCGTGCCCCTGGACGGCGACGACGGCGGCGGACGGCTGGGCCCGGACACGACGGTCTGGTTGGCCTAGACGGGCCGGCCGGCCCAGGCAGGACGCGCCGGTGCCGTTGCCGCCCGGGGAGGTGCTGCTGAGCAGCGTGCCTCTGGACGGCGACGACGGCGGCGGACGGCTGGGCCCGGACACGACGGTCTGGCCGGCCTGGTTCTGTCTCGGCGAACCGTCCGGGCGAACTGGAAGTGAAACATTCCGGTACGCCCACCTCGTCGGTCCCCAGTGGAGGCACATGTTTCCTCGTGTGCCCGAATGCCTCTCTGGGGAGGACAGTTGCGCAAGAGACTCAACGGACCCGGCAGGGTCGTCATGGCGGCGGCGCTCGCGCTGGCCGCGGGGGTGGTCACCGCTCTGCCGGCCACCGCCACCGCCGCCCCGTGGTCGGTCTTACCGTCCGCCGCCGCCGCGTCGCCGACCGGCACGGGGACGGCCACCGCTCCCGTGTCCCACTGGATCACCCTGATCACGGGCGACCGGGTCGGCGTGAGCGCGGCGGGGGAGCCCGTCCGGATCGTGCCCGGCAAGGGGCGCGAGAACATGCCCGTCAAGGTCGAGCGGACCAAGGACCACACCCTGGTCCTCCCGTTCGACGCCCAGCCGCTCATCGACAAGGGCCAGGTCGACGAGCGACTGTTCGACATCAGGGAACTCGACGGCGCCGCGTACCGGAAGCACCAGGGGTCGTCGGGCACCGGACTGATCGTCAGCTACCAGGACACGGCTGCGGGCGGCACCGCGCTGAAGGCGGCCCGGAGCCTGAAGTCCGAGCTGCGGGAGGACGGCGGAGCCAAGGTGCGCCGCTCTCTTCCGACGATCGGCGCCGAGGCCGTCACCGTGCCCGACGCCGCCACGAAGGACGTCTGGGAGACCCTGACCCGGCCTGCCGGCAAGGCCCTCGATGGACAGCGCACCGCCGACCCCGGGCTGCGCCGGATCTCCCTCGACGGCATGCGCAGGGCGAGCCTCGACAAGAGCACGGCCCAGATCGGCGTGCCCGCCGCACGGCAGGCCGGTTACGACGGCAAGGGCGTGCGGATCGCCGTCCTGGACACCGGCGTCGACGAGACGCACCCCGACCTGCAGGGCCGGCAGGAGGCGGAGCAGAACTTCTCCGCCTCGCCCGACGCCATGGACCGCTTCGGCCACGGCACGCACGTGGCGTCCATCGCGGCCGGTACGGGAGCGAAGTCCGGCGGCACGTACGAGGGCGTCGCCCCGGGCGCCCGCATCCTCGACGCGAAGGTGCTCGACGACGACGGGTACGGCAGCGATTCCGACATCGTCGCCGGCATGGAATGGGCGGCCGCCCAGAACGCCGACATCGTCAACCTCAGTCTGGGGCAACAGGACCGGCCCGGCGTCGACCTGGTGGAAGAGGCCGTCAACCGGCTCTCGACCGAGCACGGCATCCTCTTCGTCGCCGCCGCGGGCAACAGCGGCCCGGACGCGGGCACCGTCGCGTCGCCCGGGAGCGCCGAGATGGCGCTGTCGGTGGGAGCGGTCGACGGCGACGACGCCGTCGCCCCGTTCTCCGGCCGTGGTCCGGCCGCCGACGGCACGGTGCTCAAGCCGGACATCACGGCGCCCGGCGTGGACATCACCGCCGCCGTCGCGCCCGACAGCGTGATCTCCCGGAGGGTCGGTGAGCAGCCGCCCGGATACGCCACGATCTCGGGAACGTCGATGGCCACCCCGCACGTCGCGGGCGCGGCGGCGCTGCTCAAGCAACGGCATCCTGACTGGACGGGCGCGCAGCTGAAGGCGGCGCTCGTGGCCGGTGCACGGCCGTCCGGCGCGGGTGCGCTCGTGGAGGGCGGCGGTCGCGTCGACGTCGCCGCGGCGATCGGGCAGACGGTGGTCGCCGAGCCCACGTCGCTGGCGTTCGCCCGCCAGTCCTACCCGCACGCGGACGACGAGCCCGTCGCCAAGCAGCTCACCTACCGCAACCTCGGCGGCGAGCCGGTCACCTTCGACCTGTCGGTGGCCGCCACCGGACCCGACGGAAAGGCCGCGCCGGCGGGCATGTTCACGCTCGACGCCCAGCGGCTGACCGTCCCCGCGAACGGGACGGCCACGGTCGGTCTGACGGCCGACACCCGACCGGGCGGCGACGTCAACGGCGTGTACACGGCGGTCGTGACGGCCGGCGGCGCGGGCCAGTCCGTCAGGACGAGGGCGGCCGTCGAGCGCGAGATCGAGACGTACGACGTGACGGTGCGCCACCTCGACGCCGACGGCGAGCCGGCCACCGCATACTGGCCCTCCCTCAACGCGCTCACCGGTTCCGGCGTCGGGCACGAGGTCGACGCGAAGAACACCTCGACCGGCGTCTACTCGGCGCGTCTGCCGAAGGGGATCTACTACCTCGACGCCACGATCGGCGGCTCGGACGGGAGCCGGAGCATGATCACGGCGCCGCACTTCGAGGTCACGAAGGACACGACGGTCACGCTGGACGCGCGCACCGCGAAGCCGATCGAGATCACCGGTCCCGATCCGGACGCGGAACGGGTGTACGCCGAGATGTTCACCGAGCTCAACACCTCTGAGCTCGGCATCTCGGCCGGTCTGCTCGGCACCTCCTTCGCGACCCTCCGCAGCGCACAGCTCGGCCCGGACTTCTCGACCGAGGGCACCCTGTACCAGGGTTTCAGCGCGCTCGACGTCAACGGCACGAAGCAGTACCGCCTCGCCTACGGCGACAAGGTGACCCGGCTGGCCACGGGCTTCGAACGGCAGGCGAAACCGGCGGACCTGGCGAAGATCGGCACCCGGCTGGGGGCCACGGTCCCCGGAAAGCAGGGGGTGCTCATGGCTCAACCGTTCGTCCCGGGCATCTTCGGCTCCATCTTCACCCCGGGCGTGGCGCGTCCGCTGCCCGTGGCGACGACCACCTACGTGACGACGGGCACCGACTGGGCCATCGGCCTGGATCAGCTCGACGACACGGCGAGCTATCCCGAGCTGTCGCACGGTGCGGGGATCCAGCACTACGAAGCCGGTAAGTCCTACCGCCGTGACCTGGGCATCGGGGTCTTCGGCCCGGCGCTGACGACGCGCGAGAGCGAGGGCGTCACGCGCAACGGCGACCAGATCACGGGCTGTCTCAGCCTCCTCAGGGACGGCACGGGCAACTCGGGCTACGGCAACGACGACACCCGCTCGGCCACGCTGTACCGGGACGGGGTCGAGGTCGCTTCCTCGCCGTACCTCCTGAGCTGCGGGAACGGTGTCACCGTCCCGGCGGAGGCCGGTGACTTCCGGCTCACGGCGACGGCCACCCGCGGCGGCCCCTCCGCCACGCCCACCGAGGTCGAGGCGACCTGGACCTTCGCCTCCGGCCACACCACCGCCGAGGAGGCACTGCCCATCTCGGTGGTCCGTTTCGCGCCGCACCTCGACGGCGACTCGACGGCCCCTGCCGGGGCGGTCACCTGGGTGCCGGTGACCGTTGTCGGTGCGGCAGCGGGCGCGAACCTCAAGTCGCTCACCGTCGAGATCAGTTACGACGGCAAGACCTGGAAGAAGGTGGCGGTGGGCAAGCTGGGGATCATCGTCCGCACCCCGGCGGCCGGCCAGAGCATCTCGCTGCGCGCCGCCGTCGTCGACAAGCAGGGCAACACCCTCACCCAGACGATCCACAACGCCTACCGGGGCAAGTGACCCCGTACGGCAACGGAGCGGCCCGGTCGACATACCCGTCGACCGGGCCGCTCCACCTGCAAGAAGTGTCCTTCTGAGGGCTACTGGCCGCTCACGGCCTTGCCGAGGTCCAGGGGGGTGGAGGTGGCGTTCGGCGGCGGGGTGAGCACGATCAGCTGCTGACCGGCCGGCGGGACCGGCGGGGTCATGTCCGACTGGGGCAGCTTCGGCGGGGTCGTCTGGTTGAACAGCGTGGTGTCGAAGTCGACCAGGCCGGTCTGCTCCATCACCGTGATGTGGTCCAGAACGGTGTCGTTGGCCTGGTCGGCCAGGGAGCGTATCAGCGTGTTCTTCGTCGTCGAGCGGATCTTCGCAATGGTGTTGAAGATCGAACCGTGCGTCATGCGCAGGATGTTGGCGAAGTCGACGTCGAACTGCTTGCCCTGGTCCGCCTTGAGGGTGTTGACGAAGCCCTCCTGCTGCGGACTGGCCACGTTGGGGATCGTGATGTTCAACATCGGCGCGATCTTGCGGCAGGACTCGTCCAGCGCCGCGTGCCCGTCGATCAGGTGCTGGCTGGCGGTGAGGACGCCCTTGCTCTGCCCCTTCTGCAGCCCGATCTGTCCCACCGGGTACTCCCACAGGCCGGCTGCCCGCACTGCCACCACGAAGGACCGGTCCCCTTCCGTCAACGGCCCCCACTGTGTGTTGGCGATGACCCGGTCGGTGGACGTCGACACGGTGGAAAGCCCAAGCATCGATGGGTACGCGAGGGCGCCGAGCGTCAGTGTCAACGCGCCGCCCACGAAGAGAGTTCCCATCGCGTTCCGCGAAAGTGGCACCGTTCCTCCTGCCCGGTTGGGGAATCCGCCGATGTGCCGTCGATGTGTCGTCGCCCGGCGGGTCGGACAGAGAGAAATACGAACGCGAGCCGGTTCGGACTCACCGAGCCGGCAAAAAACTTTGGTGACGAAGGGGCGTGGGGGATGGCAGCGAGGCTGGTCGGCATCACGTACTACCCGGTGAAGGGCTGCGCGGGAACGGCGCTCACGGAGGCGACCCTGACGCACGCCGGACTGCTGAACGACCGCACCTACGCGGTCGCCGACGAGAAGGGCGACCTGCGCTGGCAGTGGGGCGATCCCCAACTGGCCCTGATCACGCCAGAGTTGACGGAATCCGGCGAACTGATCCTGAAGGCGCCGGACAGGCCGCCGGTCATGGCGCAGGACGGTGGGGACGTGAACGCCTGGCTCACGGACGTCCTGGGCACCCCGAGCACCCTGGTCCGCGCACCGGCAGGCAACGCCAACCGTCTGCACGTCATCTCCCGCTCCAGCCTGGACGCCCTGAACCACCGCATCACCGAACGCGGGGCCGCCCCCGTCCCCATGACCCGCTTCCGCCCGAACCTGGTGGTGGACGGCTGGCACACCCCGCACACGGAGAACGGCGCGGCGCGTCTGTCCATCGCCGGCACCGAACTGGCCTTCACCGAGGGAACGGTCCGCTGCGCGATCACGATGGTCGACCAGACCACCGGCCGCCGATCGGGCCCGGAACCCCTGCGCACCCTCGCGGACCACCGCCGCGCGGCCGACGGCGGAGTCGTCTTCGGCGCGTACTTCGAGGTCCGGCGCGAGGGGAAGATATCGGTCGGGGACGAGGTACTCCTACCCGAGGAGGATCAGACGTCCGTGACGAGCAGCCGGTAACCGACGTCGACGGCGTCGAGGCCGAGCGGCTCGGAGTGGTGGCGGCGCCAACGACCAGTCGCCAGATCCTCCTCGAGCGCCGCGAGCCCGGGCGCGGAGCACCTCCTCACCGGTCTGCGCGAGCAGCGAGATCCCGGCTCGCGGTGGGTGCGCAGGGCGCGGTTCATGGTGTGCACGCGGAGTGACTCCTGGACGCTGCGCCGGGCGGGACCATGTTCCGCCGGTGGGGTTCTCCCGGACCGCGACCCCGTTCGTGGGCTGGGTTCTGACCTGGCTTTGCCGAGATTGGCGAAGCCTTGACCGCTTCGCGGGGCATTCCGGGCGAGTTCGCGGGCGAGTCCTGGTGAACCCTCGGCCTAGATTCGCCGCATGTCCATGCCACAGCGGCCCCACCGGCCCGTAAGGGCTGCCGCCACGCGTCCCCTCCCTGTCCTGCCCTACCGCAAGCCCACCAAGGGCCGCGACTACTGGGTGATCGACGACGTCTTCCCCGAGGCCGACATCGAGGGGATCCGCGCGCGCTGCCTCGCCAAGGACGACTGGGTCGAGGGATACCCGTACACCTCGGAGAGCTGGCCCGGACTGCGCACCATGCCGGGGCTGGAGCCGGGCGAACTCGGGCGGGTGGAGCGGCTGGTGCGGAAGGCGACGGGGGCGCAGAGGCTGTGGGTGCAGCAGGCGCCCGGCGGCGGCACCCTCAACCACAACTGCATCCAGGTGGTAGGCGAGGGGGAGAGCACGCCCCGGCCGCACTCCGACTCGCGTGCGCTGTGCCGGTACGCCGCCGTGCTGTACCTCAACCCGTCCGTGCCCAAGGACTGCGGGACCAGCTTCTACCGGCAGTCCCTGGCCGGCGGGCGGCTCGGCGGCAACGTCGTCCAGGCCCCGCACAACAACCTCGTCGAAGCCCTCGGTACCCGGTTCGTCGCGCCGGACGCCTTCGAGGAGGACGTACGGGTGCCCCACAAGTACAACCGGCTGCTCCTCTACAACGCCAACCTCATCCACAGCGCGACCGGTTACTCCGGTACGACGCTTGAGGAGAAGCGGATGACGGCCGTCTTCTTCTGGATGGCCTGAGCCCGCGTCAGTACCGCACCGCCCGGGCCACCTCCGTCTTCACCGCGCCGGAGAGTGTGCGGTTGCTGCGGGCGGTGGCCTTGCCGGTCTTGCCGGCCGGGACGTCCGAGACGGTGACGAGGACCGTGTCGAGCCGGTTGCCCCCGGAGTCCTTGAAGTCGACCTGGACGGCGAAGGACTTCGTCGAGTCGGCGCTGTTGGTGACGGTGACCTCGACCGTGCTGCGGTCGCCGTCGGTGCCCGGCGTGCCGAGCTTCACGTCGCCCTCGACGTCCACCCCGCCCTTGATCTGGTCGAGCTCGCGGCCCACCTCCGCCGTCGCCGAGGCGAACGCCGACGATGCCTCGGAGGCGAGGGAGGACGCGGCCGCGGTGGCCTCCCTGCCCAGCGACTCGGCGGCGGAGGCGGCCTTGCTGGCCGCCGACGACACGGACGAGGGGGTGTTGTCGTCCGAGCAGCCGGTGAGTGCGACGGCGCAGATCGCCGCCGTCAGCGCCAGCACGCCCTTGGTGCGCGGCATCGTGCCTCCTGTTGGTTCCCGCGGGCCTTCCTCCAGTGAAGGGGCGGTCGGCGCCGTCCGCATGCCGGCTCACCCGTACGGCGCACCCCCGTGGTGACGGCCCTCACCCGGACGGATGGTCGACATGGACAGCAGGATGAAGGCCTAGGCCGGCCACCTACACGGAAACGGGCAGCGCCATGAGAGACCAGTCGTACTCCCAGCCGCCGCAGTCGCAGGGGCCCCCGGTCTGGGACCCGTCCCACCAGGGCACGGGCACGCCCGGCCGGGCCGCGCCCCCGCGGGCGGGCGGCGGGCTCGCCGCCGGGGGTGTCCTCTTCGCGGGCGTGCTCATGTTCGTGAGCGGGCTTCTCGCCGTCTTCCAGGGCATCGCCGCGATCGCCGAGGACGACGTCTACGCCCGGGTCGGCGACTACGTCTACGAGATGAACCTGACCGGCTGGGGCTGGGTCCTGCTGATCGTGGGGGTCGTGGCGGCGGTGACCGGCTTCGGGCTGCTCAAGGGGGCCGAGAGCGCCGAGTGGGCCCGGATCGGCGGCATCGTGCTGGCTTCCCTGAGCCTGGTCCTGCAGTTCCTGTTCCTGCCGTACGCGCCGTTCTGGGCGGTCGTCCAGATCGCCATCGACGTCTTCGTGATCTGGGCGCTGGCGGCCGTCCACCGTCCGCCCGTCACCCCTCACGCGGGCGTGTGAACACCGTCCCCTGTCCCGGCGGCACGCCGGGCTGCCCCGGGTCGGCGGGGCAGCCCCCACGTATCCCCGGGTGCACGGCTCGCGTAGGGCTCGCGTACGACCCGCCTACGTGAGTGTGACCCGGATCACATTCCGATCTGTCGCGTCCCGGCCGGGTCGTCTGTCCCATGGGTGTCACCGTCGACCCAGGGAGTGACTGACCATGAGGTACGACGGCCACCGCATCGTCGTCCTCGGCGCCGGCTGCACCGGCATGCTCGCCGCGATCCGGCTGTCCCACCGGACACGGCGCACGGGCGCGAGCGTCACGTTGGTCAACCCGGAGAAACCGGGGGGACGGCGAAAGAACGGCCCCGTGGCCTGACGGACACGTCCACGGCCTTGCGGCGCAGCCAGGGCAGGGGCGACACCGCGGAGCCGATGTAGGGGGTGATCCGCACCTCGAAGTGGAGGTGCGGGCCGGTGACGTTGCCGGACGCGCCGGACAGGCCGATGCGCTGGCCGGCCGTCACACGCGCCCCCTTGCGTACGTCGATGCGGGACAGATGGGCGTACAGCGTGAAGTAGCCGTCGCCGTGCCGGATCAGGACCTGGTTGCCGAAGCCGTCGCCGCAGGTCGTCGCGCGGACGGTGCCGGAGCCGACGGCGTACACGGGTGTACCGGAGGCAACGGCGAAGTCCTGGCCGGTGTGACGGTGCATCCAGTGGGAGCCCTTCGCGGCGTAGCCGGCGGAGAGCCGGTAGCGTCGGGTCGGGGCGGTCCAGAGCTTGGCGCGCCGCCCGGACGAGGACGAAGCCGGGGACGAGGCTGAAGGCGAGGCCGGGCGGCTGCGGTTTCCGAACGGGCAGTGGCCGTCCCGCCCGGACGGATCGACGGCGACCGGGTCCCCGGAGTCCCGCCCCGCGGCCCGCAGCATGTCCCACAGGTCCGCCCGGAGGGCCTTGCGACGGCGTTCGGCGTTCTTGATCCGCGTGGGGAGAGCGTCGGTTTCCCGGAGCCGGTCGACCCGCTCGCGAGCCTGCTCGTGCGCGCGGACGGCACGGGCGGCGGCCGTGCGCGACCCGTCGCTCCCGGCTCGGGCGGGCACGGCGGCGAGCGCGAGCAGGAGGAGGGCGAGCAAGGCGGCCGCCCCCGTCGCTGCACGCGGGTGCGCGTGGTGTTCTCGTCCCATCGTGTGATCATCGGCCGGGCGGGGCGGCCTGGCACGGTACGCGCCCGGAGGGCGGGCAGCGTTCACCCGTGCGGCCCCGCGAGCAGGGAGCGATAGACGGCGGACGACCGGGGATTGCCGGAGCATCTCCACACGCCGTGCGGACAGTAGTCGCTGATGGTCTGGTACAGCGGCCGGTGCTCGGCGAACCAGGTGAGCATGGCGCGTACGTAGTCCGGGTTGTCGCCGTTGCGGTACAGCCCCCACTCCGGGTACGAGACCGGCTTGCCGTGCGCCCGCGCGAACCGCACCTGCGCGGCGAGACCGTACGGCTCGGCGACCTGCTCCTCGAAGGACATGCCGTGCGGCTGGTCGTAGGCGTCCATGCCGACGACGTCGACGTACCGGTCGCCGGGATAGCACTCGGTCCACGGGACGGCGTCCCGCCCCCGACTGGGCGTGAACTCGAACCGAAACCGCTGCCCCGCACCGCCCACGGACTCCTCGGACTCCACGGGCTCCTCGGACCGCATGACGTCGACGATCCGGCCCCAGTACCGCTTCCAGGCCACCGGATCGGGCCCGCAGCGGTGGGTGTACGTGGTCCCGTTCATCTCCCACCCCACCACCAGCACGGCATCGGGCACCCCGAGCGCGACGAGCCGCCGGGCCAGCGCCCGGAAGTGCCCGTCGTAGTCGCCCCGGGCTCCCTTGCGCAGCTCCTCCCGCACGACCGCGTCGGACACGTGCTCCTCGGTCCGCTCCAGCATCGGCACGTTGAGCACGAACATCCGGTCGGCGCGCTGGCTCCGCCACCGCGCCCAGTACTCCAGATACCCGGGCGCCCCCTCGATGTTGCTCCACCGGTCCCCCGGCAGATACGCGTGCCCGACCCGAGGCGTCGCCGCACCCAGCCACTCGTCCAGCCCCGCGATCCGCCGCACCCCGGCACCGTCGTACCCCACATACGCCCCGAACGCCCCGGGCGGCCCACCGACTCCCTTTCCCACGGGAACACAGGCGGGCCCGACGAGAAACACAAGGGCGGCGAGGAGCGGACCCAGCAGACCCCGAAGACCACGAAGGGACTGAAGGGACTGAAGGGACCGAAGCGACCAAGGGGGACGAAACATCGGCTCATCATGACGCCCCATCCCCTCCCCCGCCCCGAACTCACCACCGAACCACCCGGACCGGGGACGCGACCCACGCACCAGCGGGCAGGGCGTACGCAAGCGGCCGCGCGGCGGCAACCTTTGTCCGGGGCCGCGGCAACCCACAGGTGCACGAAGCGCGCAGACGCACGAACAAGAAGGCACGTGAATCCCGTTCCCCACACGAGGAGTTCACCATGTGCAGGCATCCCGCACGGTCCCTCGCACGACTGCTCACCGTTCTCGCGGCGCTCGCCGCTCTCCTCTTCCACGCGACCGGCGTCGCGGCCCCCCGCGCCGAGGCCGCCGACGAGTGGAATCCTCCCGCCAACCTCGTGCAGCCGCTGAACGAGGTCTGGAACCACGTCTCGACGACCTACCCCGACCTCTACGGTTTCCGCAACTACGGCTGGGACCAGGTCATGGCCAACAAGGGGAGCATCAACTACTGCGTCCGCTGGGAGTCCGACGCCCCCGTCAGCACCGCCCTGCGTGACCAGATCCACGCGGCCCTGAAGAAGCAGTTCGCCAAGTGGATGGCGGCGCAGGTGGAGAACGGCCGGGCCTACGACAACTGGCCGTACACCACCGTTCCGGTCAACATCGTCGGCTGGGCCGTCAAGGACCGCTCCACCCTCCAGTGGACCGACAACTCCGTCGACATCTACTCCGGCGTCCTCGACGACGCCGGCGCCCCGCAGTGCGCCCCCGACTGCGGCCGCTTCTTCCACCAGGACGGCAACTACTCCAAGTGCCCCGGCGGCACCGCCCGCCACTACGACCAGTCCCTCTGGCTCACCAAGGGCTTCCAGGGCGGCGCCGGCGGCGACTGGGGCCAGCGGGTCGGCCAGGAGTACTTCACGTCCGTCCTGAACCAGGAGAACATCCACATCTACCTGCATGAAGTCGGCCACACCTTCGGCCTCGACGACTTCTACGACTGGACCCCCACCGGCCAGTGCTGCTTCCTGATGAACGCGGGCACGGCCACCCAGATCACCGACTTCGACAAGTGGATGCTGCGCGACTTCTGGCGGCACCTGAAGGGGAGGTACGGCCTCTGACAAGCCCGCCGAGGCCTTGGAGGCCTGGGAGGCCTTGGACAACTGACCTCGTCGCGTAGGTGCCGGTGACTTCACCCGCGCCGGCGCGACGAGCGCATTCCGCTCCGGACCGGAGCCGACGACCGAGCCGGCCGCGGTGCTGCCGACGGTCTGGCGAGGTCTTGCTCGGGGGAGTGAACTTCGTTGGTTCTTCCGCGTGTTCATCGGTGGTTCCTGCGCTGATTCTGCGCACCAGGCAACCCAGGAAGGCCGTTTGGGCCTCTCAAAGGGTGCTCACAGTTCCGGCCGGGGCGCGTGGGGTGCGTCCGTGGGCTGTGGCCGTTGTCCGCCACGGCGGCCGGGGCCGTGGGCTGTCCAGTCCGATGCCCCTGACCAGGGCACTCGCAGACGAGGAACCGATGACCAGACAGCATCACCGCAAGGGCCTCCAGCGTGCGGCGTTCGCCGCGGGGGCCGCGCTCACCGTCGTCGCCGTCGCCGGGGCCGCTCCCGGCGCCGGCGCCGCGACGGGGAGTACGGCGGGCAAGCCGAAGCTCAAACTGATCGCCGCGTCGAAGGCCGTGACCCTCGACCGGTACGAGGGGGAGGGCGGTGAGGCCGGGGTCTACCTCGACCTCGGCACGTACGTCACCGTCGACAACGCTCCGCTGGAGCTCAAGGTGGCCCGCAAGTCGTACAAGGACCCCGTCGTCGTCCAGCAGATACTGCGCAACGGGTCGAAGGCGACGACGAAGACGCTGCCCACGGGCACCGTCAAGGACTTCAGGGGGCTGCCCGGCTTCCTGGAGGTGTCCATCAAGAACGCGGCCGGGGTGGAGGTGCAGAAGACCCAGGGCACCTTCTGTCCCAACAACGCCTCCGGGCGGCTGCGTCCGGACGCCCCGGCCACCTCGCACTATCCGGAGAGCTGCTCCACCAACCCCTTCACCCTCGGGTCGGTCTGGGGCGTGGAGAAGGGCTGGGCGGCCAACTCGACCACCGTCGACTACGACAAGCCGGTGGACCTGCCCGCGGGCGAGTACACCGCCAAGGTGTCGGTCGCGAAGAAGTACCGGGACCTCTTCGGCATCCCGAACGACCAGCCGACCATCAAGGTGACGGTGCGGCAGGAGAGCGACGGGGGAGAGGGGGGTGGCGTCGGCCTGCGTTCGTCGACGTCCTCCAGCGACCACTCCGCGCACGCGGGTCACTCCGGCGCTTCCATGGAAGCCCACGCCAACCACCACTACGGCCCCCGCGGCGCCGACGCCCCCACTCCCTCCGCGCTCTCCCACGCCCTGGAGGCCCGCGGTCTCGCCCACCACCTGGGCGACGGCGCCGGTCACACCGACGGCTCCCGGATCGCGCCCGCGCTGAAGGCCGCCGCCAAGCGGCCCACCGGACGGGCGGGCGTCCCGGCCAACGTGCCCAAGCCCGACCTGCGTTCGCTGCCCGCCTGGGGCATCGCGGTCACCGACGGCGAGGACGGAGACGCCCCCGGCAAGGACTACCTCGCCTTCAGCGCCAACGTCTGGAACGCCGGCCCCGCCCCCCTCATCGTGGACGGCTTCCGCAAGCCCGGCGCCGAACTGATGGACTCGTACCAGTACTTCTACGACGCCAAGGGCAAGCAGGTCGGCTACGCCCCCGCCGGCACCATGGAGTGGGACCCGCGCACCGGCCACGAACACTGGCACTTCACGGACTTCGCCAGCTACCGGCTGCTCGCCGCCGACCAGCACGAGATCGTGAAGAGCGGCAAGGAGGCGTTCTGCCTCGCCAACACGGACGCCATCGACTACACGGTGAAGAACGCCAACTGGCACCCGTACAACACCGATCTGTCGACCGCCTGCGGCCAGCAGAACTCCATCTCCGTGCGCGAGGTCCTCGACGTCGGCTCCGGTGACACGTACACCCAGTACCGTCCCGGCCAGTCCTTCGACATCACCGACCTGCCGAACGGCACCTACTACATCCAGGTCATCGCCAACCCGGCGAACCGTCTGCAGGAGACGAACACCAAGAACAACGTCTCCCTGCGCAAGGTCGTCCTGGGCGGCACCCAGGGCTCCCGCACGGTGTCGGTCCCGCCGGTGGACCTGATCGACGCGCCGTAACCCGCCTTGACCGATGGGGCGTTGGTGGTGGCAATGTCAGGATGAGCGACGCCAAGAGCGCAGCCACCACCCCCGCCCCCGCCTACGACCGGCCGCCCTACCGCGTCCCCACCGCCCCGGCCCGCCTCGGCGGGCCGGGTGCGTGGGCGGTCGACGTGCTGCTGCCGTGGCGGCCGGCCCGCCGTATCCATGGTCCGTTCCGCGTGTTCCGGTTCAGCGCGGCCGATGCGGTCGGGCTCGCCGCGCCGTCCGGTGGGTACGGGCAGCCGGTCGCGTCCGCCCTCGCCCAGCAGGCCGCCGATCCCGTCATCGAACGGCTGCTGCTGGGAGGACGACCCGCTCCTTACCTTCGGCGACCAGCGCACGCTACGGGTGCCGTCGACGTCCGCCGCTCTCACCTTCGTCGTCCCCGAGGACGGCGAGCCGACGCTGTACGGGCTGGGCCTGCCGGACAACGGACACGTGTGCCCTGCGGTCACCGGGCCGTTTCCGACCCGGTGACCCGAACGGGTTCCCGCGCGGCGGTATCGGTGCGGGCAGCTCAGACGTCCCGCACCGATACCGCCCACGAGGAACTCGCTGCCCGGTCAGGTGGTGGCCAGGGAGATGCTGCCGATGCGGGGACGTGACTCGGGCGGTGGGGTCGGGGCAGCCGCGCGGGCGACTGCTTCCGCCTCTGCGTCGGGCGGCGGCGGGCCGAGCGTGGCCGGCGTCACGACGACGGGAGGAATGCCCTCGCCGTTCCACATGCCCAGTTGGCGCAGCTCGGTGAGGTGCTCGGTGATGTCGAACTTGAAGGTGAGCCCCGAACCACCGTGATGGTGGGTGCTGGCGCCGACCGCGCCGAAGAAGTGGAGGTGGCCGATGAAGTACGGGCCTTCAGGGTCGAGGTCCTCTTCGTGGTCCGGGCGGGCGCCGACGAAGACACGGTAGTTCGTCTGGGGCGGCGCGTCGGCGCGTACGTCGTCCATGGTGAGGATGGCGCGGGACTCGGTGTTCGGGGAGGCGGCCTCCGGCAGAGCCTCGGCGCGGGCGCTGGGCTCAGGGGTCAGAGGGACGGTGAGGGTGTCCGGGCCCAGGTCGGTCGGACCCGTGGTGGACGCCACCTTCTCGGCGGGGGGATCGACGCCGGCTTCCATCATGGCGACCAGGCGCTCGGGCGGCTTCAGCCCGACTCCGTCGGTCAGCGACTCGTAGACGTATCCGAGCGCCTCCTCGGACTGCAGTTCCTCGGAGGTGAACCCCACCTGGTTGCCCTGCGCGTTGCGGAAGGTGTGGGTGAATCCGAGCCAGTCCGCCTCCGTCGGGTTCCGGTGCCCGGAGTTGCTCGCGATCCAGGCGGCCCAGAGACGGTCGATCTGGCAGTGGTGCAGCCAGAAGATGGGGTCCTGGGGCGAGATGAACTGCAACATCACACCCCCCACGTAGCCGTGGATGAGGTCGTGGGGCTGCATTTCCAGCAGGCCGTCGTGCTCCGCACTCCGGTGGAGCAGCTGGCTGTCGGTGTCCGCGCTGCCGAACTGCGTCACGCCGGTGAAGTGCGGTGCCTGCATCGCCGCGTGCGGGTTGACCTCGGCCCACTCGACGGGAAGTCCCCCGGCGGCACCCGGGCTGCGCTTGGGCTCCGCCAGGAACAGCGGGTTGTCCGCCTCGCCGTCGGGCCAGTCCGGGCTGCGGAACGCGCTCGGCAGGCGACGGCATTCCAGGGATTCCGGGCTGTTCGGGTTGCCGTTCGTCACCCGTGTGTAGTTCCAGTACGGCAGTGCCCAGTCGTTGGGTCCGCCCAGCTCGTTCTGGATGACGTCGCGCACGATCCCCTCGAAGCAGAGGATGTAGGCGCGGTGCCAGGGCAGGAAGAACCAGCCGCCGTGCGGGCAGTTGTTCCATTCCGGGTTGTCGCTGGCCGACCTCGTGCCGTGGATGTTGGCCTGGAAGAGCCAGCTGGTCGGATCGCTCTCCGGCCTGCCCTGCATCGCCCGTACCGCTCGGGCGTACCACAACAACTGCTCGTCCCATACATCCGTCATCTTTGTCGTGTCGCGACGCACGCGAACCGCTCCGGCCATGGCTGTGCCTTCCGCTGTGTGGGGGGTGCCCATCGGCTCTGCCGATACGCGGGGTGAGGCGCGGCGGCGAATGGCACATGGCCGCGCATGTCCCCTTGGAGGTGGGGTGTTTCCAGCATCGCATCGGGACACGTATGCGCAACTCAAGGAGGCGACGTCAGCGCAGGACCAGCACGGCAGCCACGGTGACGACGACCGCCGACCCTAGCGCCAGCAGCACGGGCGGTCCCGCCAGCTCGCCGGCCGCCTGGCGGCGCCGGGCCAGTGCCAGGGCCATGCTCGCACCCCGCAGCAGTACACCCGCGACCACGGACAACAGCAGCACATGCACCCATTCCGGCACGGGTGCCACCAGGGTGATCCAGCCGCCCACGAGCGGACTCAGGCAGACGGCGACCAGCCACGGCGTCAGGGGCCGCCGACCCCGCGAGTCGAGGACCGCCGTCAGTGCGAGTCCTTCACTGACGGAGTGCACGACCAGCGCGGCCACCACGGGCACCGAGGCCAGCAAGGCCACCGTCATGCCCTCCACCAACCGGTGCAGCACCAGGGCCACCGCCGTCCCGGCACTCGCCAGTCGCCCCGGCTCACCCCGCTTGCGCAGCCAGTGGCCCGCCGAGGCAAGCGCGAAGGCCGACACGGCGGCGACCGGCACGACCCAGCCGGAGAGCCCCACCTCTTCCGCCTCGTGCAGGGCGTGCGGGACGATGTCGGCCCCGGCCACGGCCAGCAGCACTCCCGACGCGGCCCCCAGCAGCACCGTCGAGCGATGCGACCACCGCCGCCCCGACCAGGCGCCGACCAGTGTCCCGGCCGCGATCAGCACCAGCCCCAGGTACTGCCCCAGGCTGAATTCCCCCCATGACAGCGCGAATCGCTCCCCCGCCTCGACAGCCGCACCAACCACGGTTCGCCCTTCATGAAGCGAGTGCACCAGGAACGTCTGGGACCGGACCGGTTTCCCGTGACGCTTCCACAGCTCCTGCTCGGTCGCATGCCGCCGGGCCCGGTCCGAGGGCCATTGGCGTGAAGGACCGGGAGGGGCGAGTCACGGCTGTGGGGAGGTCACCTCCGGGTGGTCGGGCGTCGGGCCGTCGAGGAGAGGTGAACAACGGGCAACCCTTGTGTGTCTCCGTTCGTCTTCTGAGTCGCCCGTGCCTTTCGGACGTATTCCTACACGCGTGTAGGGTTCCGACGTTCGGCGGTGACCAACGCCGAAGATCCGAGCACGGTGTACGGGGTGACAACGGCCGAGGCGGAGGGCGAGCGCCGGTGAGCGGAACGAGAAGGCGTGGGCGGACTCCGATGGAGGCGGCCGGCCGGATGAACAGCCGGGGGAGCGGCCCCGCGAGCAGGGGCAGGTCCGGCGGCACGCGGCTCACCCGGCGCGGGCGGATCCTCGCGTGGGGGGCCGGTGTGACGGCCGTCGTCGTCCTCGGGATCGGCGGGGTCGGCGCCTGGATCTACAACGACCTCAACAACAACATCAACTCCGCTGACGTCGATGACAAGTTGGGCGGCGACCGGCCGGTCAACCTCAGTCCCGGCTCGAAGAACATCATGGTCGTCGGTTCCGACAGCCGCGACGGCGCCAACGCCAAGTACGGCAAGGACCTGACCACCATGCAGTCGGACACGCTGATGGTGCTGCACATACCGGCCGACCGTAAGTGGGCCTCGGTCGTGTCCTTCCCGCGTGACTCGTATGTGGAGATACCCAGCTGCGAGAAGGGGGACGGCAGTTCGTCCTCCCCGCACCACTTCAAGATCAACGAGGCGTTCGCGATCGGCGGCAGCAACGGCAAGGTCGGCGAGGCCGCCGCCTGCACCATCAAGACCGTCGAGGCCAACACCGGTCTGCGCATCGACCACTTCATGTCGGTCGACTTCTCCGGCTTCAAGGGCATGGTCGACGCGCTGGAGGGCATCGAGGTCTGCCCGAAGGAGGCCATCCACGACGAGAAGGCCCACCTCGACCTGCCGGCCGGCTGCCAGACCCTCAAGGGCGAGAAGGCGCTCGGCTACGTCCGTGCCCGCTACAGCGTCGGCGACGGCTCCGACATCGGACGCATCGGACGTCAGCAGGAGTTCATGGACGCCCTGGCGAAGAAGGCCAAGGCGAAGCTCACGAGCCCGAACGCGATGTACGGCTTCCTGCAGTCGATCACCAAGTCCCTCACGACCGACCCCGACATCGCCGGCATCCAGCCGCTGTACGGACTCGCCGACGAGCTCAAGGGCATCCCGAGCGACCGCCTCAGCTTCCTCACGGTGCCCAACTACGGGCGTGTCGCCGACAATCCCGCCGACAAGGCCAACGTCGTGTGGCAGTACCCGCAGGCGACCGATCTGTTCACCTCCCTGGCCAAGGACAAGGAGGTCACCAAGCCGCAGTTGGAGGCGGCGAAGAAGAACGTGGTGTACGCCTCCAGCGTGCGCGTTCAGGTGCTCAACGGCACGGGTGTCCCGGGGCGCGCCGCCGCCGTCGCGGAGAAGCTGAAGGACGCCGGCTACACCGTCACCGGCACGGGCAACGCGCCCGGGACGGTGGCCAAGTCGACCGTCACCTACCCGACGGGCCTCGACGGCCAGGCCGCCGTCATCGCCTCCCGGCTGCCCAACCTGGTGCCCGCGGCGGACGGCTCCGCCGCCGCCGGGGTCGTCACCCTCGTCGTCGGGCAGGACTTGAAGGTCGACGACGTCGCCTGACGCGGTTGCCTGGCGATGTACATGGACGTGGTCAACAGCACCCCGGAGATGGGGTAAGCTTGATCTTGAGCCGGTCACCGGAAAGAAAAACGGTGAACGACCTCTGCGTTGGTGGTCCAAGGAAAGACGCCCCGCTTCCTGCGGGGAAATGCAGGTGCAAGGCCTGCCCGGCGCTCCATGAAGAACGAGTCCCATCCCGTGTCAGACGGGGTGGGACTCGTTCGTTTTCGTGTCCGCTCTCGTGTCCCCTTCCGCGTCCTGTGATCGCAACGGCAGCTCGGTGACGACCTCGAAGCCGCCGCCCGGGCGGTTGCCCGTCCGGACCCGTCCGCCCGCCGACCGGGCCCGCTCGTGCATGCCGATGAGGCCGTAACCCGTACCGACGGAAGCGGAAGCGGAAGCGGAAGTGGGGGCGGGGGCGGAGGCGAGGGACAGCGGGCGGGGGCCGCCGTCGTTCGTGACCGTGACGGCCAGTCGGTCGGCCGCGTAGACGAGCCGTATCTCGGCCGTGTGGGCGCCCGCGTGCTTGGTGACGTTGGTGAGGGCCTCCTGCACGATCCGGTACGCCGTGAGATCCGCGCCCGCCGTGAGGGGGCCGGGCTCGCCCTCGGTGTGGAGCGTGACCTGGAGGCCCGCACCCTTGAAGGAGGCGGCCAGCTCGGGAAGTTGGGCCAGGCCCGGAGTGGACGTGGCGGTGGCCGTGGGCTCCTCGGCGTCGTCCGCCCGGCGCAACAGGCCGACGGTCGCCTTGAGTTCACGCAGCGCCGAGGCGGTGGTTCCCGTGAGGTCGGCGGTGAGGCGGGCGGCCTCCTCGGGGCGGGCGGGGAGGTGGCGGGCCACGGCGCCGGCCTGCAGCCCGGCCAGGACCAGGTGGTGGGCGACGACGTCGTGCAGATCACGGGCGATGCGCATGCGCTCCTCGGTGACCCGGCGGCGCGTCTCTTCCTCGCGGGTGCGTTCGGCATGCTCGGCGCGGGCCCGGACGGCGTCCAGGTAGGCGGCGCGCAGCCGGGTCACCGTACCCAGCGAGGTGGGCAGCAGCAGCCAGGCAGTGGGACCGAGCAGCTTGAGGACCAGCGGTTCGCCGGCCGGACCCGCGGCCAGACCGGTTCCGACGAGCAGGGCGATGCCGGTGAAGGCGCAGGTGTTGGCGGTCCTGCGGTCGGTGGCGACGGCGAGCGAGTACAGGGCGACCATGAGGGGCGCCAGCAGCAGCACCGTGAGCAGGTACCCGAGCGCGGCGGCGGCGACCGCGCAGGCGAGGTTCACGGCGACCGTGCAGCGGGGACGGTCGCGGCGCCAGATCAGCACCGCGCAGGAGACGCCGGCCAGCAGCACCCCGGGCCACCAGGGGACGCCCAGGTCCTGGCCGGGGAAGGTGATCACACTGCCGGGGAACGCACAGGCGAAGAGGGCGGCGGCGAGGGCCGCGTCGGCGGGACGGGGGCGGCCGCCGCTCAGCGGCGATCCCGGCAGTTCCGTGGGGTCGACCCGTGGATCGAGGGGTCCGGCGGGCTGGGAAGGGGGCTGGGAGCTCATGGAAGGGGGTTCCCTGTTGCTCGACCTCGGGGGCGATGAGGAGAGGGGGCCATGGGTGAGAGGGGAAGCGGTGAGAGGGGAAGCGGTGAGAGGGGAGGGGGTGAGAGGGGAGGAGGGGGGCCGGCCGGCGGTGGGCGGCGGGTCAGCCGGTGGAGTGGCCGGTGGAGTGGCCGGTGGAGTGGCCCCAGCCGTGCCAGGCGGCGACCAGGGCGGAGGTGCCGAGCGCGGCGGCGAGGAGGAGGAAGAGGCAGGCCAGGTGGGCGGTCGCGGTCACGGGCGGGCTCCGTCCGTGACCGCGTCTCCGTCGGGGAGCAGGGCCTGCCAGAGGGGCATGACGGTCCAGGCGGGGGCGGAGGCGGGGGCCGGGTGCCGCACGGCACCGTGGCGGGCGGGGGCCGGCCGGCGGGTGCGGCTCTTCCGGGCGGGGGCGATGGTGGCGTGCGGCATGGGAGACGCTCCAGGGGTTCGAGAGCTCTTAGTTGCTTGAGTTAGGCAACCATGGTGACTTACTTAAGTCAAGCAATCAATCCCATCTTGCTTGAGTTAGGCAAGTATCTGTACCGTGAAAGGATGCCGATACCGCCACCCGCAACTCCCGTGCCCGCAGACGTGATCGCCGTCGAGCAGGCCCTCACCCGCATCACCTACCTGGCAGGACGCGCTCGCCAGCACGACCGGCTGATGGCGCTCGCCGGACTCCCGCTGGACCGGGCCGCCGTGGCGATCCTCCGCCACCTCGCCGAGACCGACCCGCTGCGCCCCGGGATGCTCGCCGTGCGGCTGTCCGTGGAGGCCTCCCATGTCACGCGGCAGCTGCGGCAGTTGGAGAGGGCCGGTCTCGTCGTCCGCGTCGCGGACCCGGACGACCGGCGGGCCCAGCTCATCCAGCTCACCGAGGCGGGGCAGGGCGCGATCGACCGCATACGGGAGGCCGGCCGTCGCGGCATGAACGTCGCCCTGGCCGCCTGGGACCCGGACGACCTGCGGCAGCTCGCGACCCTCTTCCACCGCCTCGTCGACGACTTCGTCGCCCATGCCGAGACGCCGGTGGACGAGGGCCTGCCCGACGCGTGAGGTTCCCGTCCCGTCGTTCCCGTCTTGCTCAGGCCCGTTGCCCGCGGCCCTGGTAGAGGGCCGAGCCCGCGCCGAGCGAGGCAACCGCCATGCCGATGCCCGTCGCGATGCCCTTCGCGCTGTCGTCGATGAGCGGGGCGGCCAGGGCCACGGTGAGGTTGAAGAGGAACAGGAACCACAGGACGGGGCGAGAGGAGAGAAGTGCCTTCACGGGCGTCTGCCTTTCGGGGGCGGGAGTGGACTTCCGCGTCGGGAAGCCGCTTGATCTTGTGAGATCAACGATCCCGTCCCCGGCCGACGACCACGAGGGGCTGCTCTCCCCAGGCGGGGGTGGAGTGCTCTACACCTCTCGCGGCGCGTGCCAGGCGAGCCAGGTCGCGCCCATGCAGTCGTTCGCTTCAGCGGAGTGACTGTTCGACAGCCTCGAAGATGTCGGAGTCGGTTTCCTTCTGCCAGTCCGGGAGGTCGGGCCAGTCCGCCACGTAGCCCGGCTTGGGGTCCTCGAAGTGCCTGTACATCTGAGCCGTCCAGCAGGTGGCAACGAAGCGTCCCTTCTGCTCCCGGCTCAGCCGTGCGGCGTGGCCACCACTGACCTCCAGGAAATGACGCACCTGGTCGTAGACGGCTCCCGCCGCCTGGCGTTCCCAGTCCGGCGTCTCCTCCCACGGGGTCACGTAGCTGGACTTCGGCTCGCCAGGGAAGTGCTTCCGCACACCGGCAATCCATGTTTCCCGAAACAGCCGAGCGCCAGCCTGAGCCGACATACGCACCTCTCTTGTCACGTCGTCTTCAATGCCTCGATCTCGGACGCCAGTTCGGCGACGCGCACGTCCCGAGCCAGTTCGCCGAGGTCTGTGCGCAATCCGTCGAGTCTACGTGCGACGTAGCCGGAGCCCGACTCGCGCGCCAGGCGCAGGGCTTCCCAGCCATAGGACACGACCTGGTCGGGGTCGCCGCGGCGGGCACCAATGGCCGCGAGGTCCGTCAGTACAGCACCCCGACGCCGGAAGGAGTGTCCTTGAGCAAGTGGGCCCTGCTCAAGGGCCTTGGTGAGTGCTTGTTCGGCCAGGTCGAGTCGTCCGAGCCGGACATAGCGTGCGCCGCGTTCCTCGGCCAGTCGGGAGCCGTCGAAGCGCAGCCAGCCGCCGTTGTGCGTCCGGCCTGACAGAGTTGCCACCTTCTCGGCCTGGTCGAGAGCGCGCTCGCAGGCATCCAGGTTCCCGAGACCGGCGTGGATTTCGGCCTGGACAGAGGCGACCCAGTAGCGGGTCGAAAGGGAGCTGTCGCCGCGTCGGGCGATTCGCTCGGCGGCCGTGAGAACGCCAGAAGCGTCCTTGTACCGGCCTTCGCAGACGTCGACGTAGGCGTGACGCACGAGGGCGCAGGCCCAGAGGTCGAAGTTCCCGGCTTCTTTGCTGGCCGAGGCGGCAATGGTGTAGGACGCAGCGGCGTCGGTGTAGCGGTTGGAGTCGAACGCCAGCTCACCGGCCAGCTGGAACAGATCACCGGCGGCGCTGCACAGCACGGTCGTCTCCCGACTCGGCCCGGATGTCAGAACCTGGTTCAGAGCAGAGAGCTGCTCCTGCACGATGGGTTGAACCGAGCCCTTTGCCCGTGCCAGTTGGTAGACCTGCCACAGGTGCTCGTTCATCCGGGCGAAGCCCGCGACGTGAGCGCCTGAAACCTCGTCGGCCAGAGCGTCGGCTTCGTCGGCCGGCAGCGCGATCAGTGCGCTGGTGACCGCTATGGCACGCAGAAACTCACGTCGGAGCATGTCGTCGGGGCTCCCTGGGCTGGAGCGGTCGGGCGGCGGCGGTCCTGCAGACTCCGTGGGGATGGCCGAGGCCGGAGAGAGCAGGTCACCGAGGCGGGTCACGTCCACTCGTAGTAACTCGGCAATTGAGAGCCGGAGTTGGGGCTGCGGAGTTGCCTTTCCTGACTCCCAGCGACCGACCGTTGTGCGGTCGACACCGAGAGCCTGGGCGAATGATTCCTGACTGTAGCCCAGGGCTTTGCGGCGTTGAGCCAGCTCCATCAGTGGCCTCCCTCGCCCGACCGCCTGGACCTCGCGTCTGCACGCCGTGCAGCAGAGGTGCGTCAAGAGTGCCGCATCGATGCCGTGGAGTGCAGCAGCTCGGCGCGGTTGGCTGGTGTTCATCGCAGCTCACCAGGAAGGCAAGGGCTCATGACCGAGACCGAATGCTCCGAGTCCGAAGGGAGCCGAGTCATCATGACCATGCGGGTGTCGCGGGACTCGGGTCGTACGTGGGACAAACCAATCGTTGTCCGAGAAGGCGATCCCATCCAGCTCCTGGCGGAGCCGATCAGGTATCCGGCCTGCAGCTGTACACGCTGTGTCAGCGGACGGTCGGTGCCGGCGCGTCGCCTGGCCCCCGCCGACCAACCGGATCTGCGGCCGTGACAGCTGTCCGGCGCACGGTGCGACAGAGCATCCCCCGCCGTACAGGCTGCCTCCTTCAGTGACCGGGCCGGATTCCACCTCACTTCGCCTCCCACAACTTCGTAAGGAGCGGACGATGCACCAGCTCGTCGCAAGCCCCCAGGACGGCAAGTTCGTCATGGTTCGCCCCGGAGCCAGGGGCGGGATACAGCTCCCGTTCGCGTTCTACCGTGAGTTGGGGACAGCCGTGGCTGAGCGGTCACCGGTGCCGGAATGGCTGGTCGGGGCGGCCCGCCAGGCGTGGGGCCTGGAGCTGGAGCACCGGTCGAGTGAACAGGTCGTTCTCGTCCGGTCGCAGACGCCCCTCAACTACAGCAGGGCCACTTGGGAGATCAACCGGGGCTGCAACTTCGCCTGTGATCACTGCGTTGTCTGGAAGCGCCCCTTCGAGGGCCTGTCGCCCGCAGACAAAGGCCGACTTCTGGAGCTGCTCCGAGGCGCCGGAGTGCTGTGGCTTCAGTTCACCGGTGGTGAGCCGACCATCGACCCCGACTTCCCGGTCGCGTACCGGCAGGCGTACGGCATCGGCATGATGCTGGAGATCTTGACGAACGGCACCCGCCTGGCGCACAAGCCGACGCTGGACCTGCTGTCGACGCTGCCGCCGCACAAGATCACCGTGTCCCTGTACGGAGCCACGGCCGACAGCTTTGATGCCCTGACCCGTAAGCGTGGTGCCTTCAACCGGGTCATGAAGGGATTGGCGGCTGCCCGCGAGGCCCGGCTGCCGCTCGACTTGTCCCTGATCATTACTCGGCACAACGCCCACGAAGCCGCTGCCATGCGAAGGCTGGCCGAGCAGTACGCCACCCGTTACAAGGAGTTCGCCAACATCTCGCCGACCTACGACGGCGAGCTCGGTCCATTGGCGGCGCAGGCGCCCGAATACGTCGACCGTGCCGGCGTCTTCACCGGCTGTCCGGCCGGACACACCTTCTTCCACGTCGACCCTTTCGGGTGGGCGACGATGTGCAAGGTCGGTCGCGAAAATCCCGTCGACCTCATGACTGAGGGTCTGGACGGACTGCTGCGTCTGCCGGCCATCGCGGACGCCCAAATGCTTCGCTCCGGAGGCTGCAACGGCTGCAGGCTCAGCGAGACCTGCCGGGTCTGCCGCCCGCTGGCCAAGCTCTATCAGGACGCGAAGGCACCACTGCACACCTACTGTCAGCACGGCTTCGAGGATGGAGAAACCGCATGAGCGCTGTACCCATTGAGATCACCCCACGCTCGTCCGGCGTCGGTCTGGCCGCCGGTCCGCGCCCGCAGATCGCCGCAGACCCGGCCGGCGTCCTGCTGGTCGAGGACGTCGAGCAGCTCACCGTCGGCAGCGTGCCGGGCTGCGGAGAGGACAACCCCTACAGCTGACCCCGTCATCGCACCGCAAGCGGACCCCCGACGTTGATCCGTCGTGGGGTCCGTGCCATGTGCCGATGAGCGAAAGTGAGTCCTGTGCCTACTACCCGTCTCGACTTCGCTGACCTGTCCGCCACCGTCCGCCGCGCCATTGAACGCGAGGCAGGGCATGTGCTGGCGGTGGAGGGTGTCTCTGGCGGCCTCAACAGTGAGCTGGCGGTGCGTCTGACGACCGAGTTCGGCGCCTTCCACGTCAAGGGGCTGCGCTCGGATCACCCGCGAGTCTGGACACAGGGACGGGAAGCAGCGATCAATCCGTACCTCCGAGGCATCGCGCCCAGGCTGTGCTGGCGACTGGAGATCGAGAACTGGGAGCTGCTCGGTTTCGAGTTCGTGGTCGGGCATCACGCCGACTACCGTCCGGACTCGCCGGACCTGTCGAAGGTCGCCGAGCTGTTGCGGTGCCTTGGGGAGGTGCAGTGCCCGGACATCGAACTGCGGGAAGCTCCCCAGCGTCTGGAGAAGTACGTGGCCCGGTCCTCCGATGTGGACCACTTCGCTGGGACTTCCTTGCTGCACACCGACCTGAACAACGACAACGTCCTGGTGGGCGAGGCCACCCACCTGGTCGACTGGGCCTGGGCCACGTGTGGTGCGCCCTGGCTCGATGCCGGGTACTGGGTGATCTGGCTCATGGCAGTCGGCGGTCACACTCCTGAGTCCGCCGAGAAGTGGGCCGGCGAGATCCCGGCCTGGCAGTCGGCGCCGACTCAAGGTGTCACGGCGTTCGCTGTCGCCAACGCCCGTCTGTGGGAGGAGATCGGCGGCGATGCTCCTGATGCGTGGACGAGCCGACTCGTCAGGGCGTCGCGGGGGTGGGCGGACTGGCGGACTCTCAGGGGCAGGTGCTGACCAACGCTGGTTCCGCTGCTTCGGAGAGGCCCACGTTGGACCGGGCCGCCGTGGCGATCCTCCGCCACCTCGCCGAGACCGACCCGCTGCGCCCCGGGATGCTCGCCGTGCGGCTGTCCGTGGAGGCCTCCCATGTCACGCGGCAGCTGCGGCAGTTGGAGAGGGCCGGTCTCGTCGTCCGCGTCGCGGACCCGGACGACCGGCGGGCCCAGCTCATCCAGCTCACCGAGGCGGGCCAGGGCGCGATCGACCGCATACGGGAGGCCGGCCGTCGCGGCATGAACGTCGCCCTGGCCGCCTGGGACCCGGACGACCTGCGGCAGCTCGCGACCCTCTTCCACCGCCTCGTCGACGACTTCGTCGCCCATGCCGAGACGCCGGTGGACGAGGGCCTGCCCGACGCGTGAGGTTCCCGTCCCGTCGTTCCCGTCTTGCTCAGGCCCGTTGCCCGCGGCCCTGGTAGAGGGCCGAGCCCGCGCCGAGCGAGACAACCGCCATGCCGATGCCCGTCGCGATGCGGGATCACCTTCGAGCGGCGCCGGCCGGTACGGATCTGAAGCAGGTAGCGGAACGGCTTCGAGGTGCAGACCGACCGGCGGCCGAAGCCGAACGTGGACCGGCTCGGCGCGCTCGGCGAGAGCGCGTCGTCGAAGTGGCTGCGCCAGAAACCTGTGACCGGTCGCGCGGTGGGCCGGGGACCGGAAAGCGGTCAGTGTCGAGGCGTTCCCGGCGGTGGGTGGGCGTCGTCGAGTTGCTCGCGGACCTGAGCGCTCACCCTGGGATGCGCGTCACCGCTGTCCGCGCCCAGGGCCGCGAGCAGCCGCAGCCCGTCCTCGGCGGGGCTGCCGGGGGCCGCGGACAGCACCAGCAGCTCCATGCCTGATGCGTCCGGTAGCGCGAAGTTCTCCTGGTGCAGTTCCAGCAGTCCGACCAGCGGGTGCCGGTACGCCTTGCGTCCATGTGCGCGGGCACGCACGTCCGCGCGGGCCCACAGGCGGCGGAAGCGCTCGCTGCCCATCGCCAGCTCGCCGATGAGCGAGGCCAGGCGGGGGTCCTCGGGGTACTTGCCGGCGGCCAGGCGCAGGTGCCCGACCACGTCGAGGGTGCATGTCTCCCAGTCCGCGTAAAGGCCGCGCTCGGCCTCCTCGAGGAAGATGTGCCGGGCGGTGTTCAGGCCCGGCATCGGCCGCCCGTAGAGGAGCCCGGCGAGGCGGTTCCCGGCGAGCACGTCCAGGCGGTGGTCCATGATCAGCGCGGGTGCGTCGGCGACCAGGTCGAGGACGCGCAGCAGCTCCGGCCGGACCCGCCCGCCCGGCGCCTTCGCGCGGCGGCGGCGCTGCCGGGCGAGCCGGTAGAGGTGCCCGCGTTCGGTCTCGTCGAGGCCGAGGACGCGGGCGAGCGCGTCGAGGACCTGCTCGGAGGGCTGGGTTGCGCGGCCCTGCTCCAGGCGTACGTAGTAGTCGACGCTGACTCCGGACAGGTGCGCGACCTCTTCGCGGCGCAGCCCTTCGACCCGGCGGCGGCTGTCGGTGGGGATGCCGACGGCCGCCGGGTCGACCCGGGAACGCCGGGTCCGCAGGAAGCCCGCAAGATCGTCCATGCCCCCAAGTATGGCCTCGGTGGTGCCCGTGAAGGTGGTCCTGCCATTACCAGGAAGTCCCGTCCGATGGAAGAGGAGCCCCTGAACGCCGGGCGCCGCGGTGCCCAGAATCGAAGGCACCAGATCCGAAGGAGTTCCCATGAAGACGCTGATCGTCTACGCCCACCCGGAGCCGAAGTCGCTCAACAGCTCGCTGAAGGACCTCGCGGTGTCCACATTGGAGAGCGCCGGGCACGAGGTACGGGTGAGCGACCTGTACGCGATGAACTGGAAGGCGGTCGTGGACGCCGCGGACTACGGCCCCGACGCCTCAAGTCCGCTGAAGGTCGCCCTGGACTCGGGCCGGGCCTTCGACGCCGGGACGCTCACCCCGGACGTCCTCGCCGAGCAGGAGAAGCTGCTGTGGGCCGACACGATCATCTTCCAGTTCCCGCTGTGGTGGTACACGATGCCCGCGATCCTCAAGGGCTGGGTGGACCGGGTGTTCACCTACCACTTCGCGTACGGCGTCGGCGAGCACAGCGACACCAGGTACGGCGAGCGCTTCGGCGAAGGCACCCTCGCGGGCAGGAAGGCTCTGCTGTCGGTGACCGCCGGCGGCCCGGAGTCGCATTACGCCGCTCGCGGGATCAACGGCCCCATCGACGATCTGCTGTTCCCGATCCACCACGGCATCCTTTACTACCCGGGCATCGAGGTGCTGCCGCCGTTCGTGCTGTACGGCACCGACCGGATGACCGGCGAGGACTACCCGGACGTCGCCAAGGCCTGGGAGCAGCGCCTGCTCACCCTGGAGTCGACCGAGCCGATCGCGTTCCGGCGGCAGAACTTCGGTGACTACGAGATCCCCTCGCTGCACCTGAAGGAGGCACTGGAGCCCGCGGGCCGCACGGGTTTCGGGCTGCATGTGCGCGGCTGAGGGCGATGGCCTGGTCCGTGACCCGGTCGGCGAACTCGCGGTCGTCGGATACGAGAGGGCCCCACCTTGCGAGCGGGGCCCTCTTGGTCAACCAGCTTGTCGGGGCTTCTCGGCAGGAGCCGGTGGTGCGACCGGCGGCAGCAGTACCAGGGGAGTGGTCGCCGGGCCGGGGAGGCCGACGCCGGTTCAGCTCGGGCTGAGGATCGCCGTCAGCGCGTTGGCGCGGGCGGGAGAGCGGTGGCCGGTGTGGACGGGGGTCCGGCGGGGGCGGGTGATGGTCGTGGTGCCGGCGAAGGCCGGGGCGGCCGGTGCCGGTGCGGCGGCCGGGATCTGCCGGGCGGCCGGAGTCTCCGGTGTGATGGGCATCGCCGGCGTGGTCTCCGGCGTCTTCCGGTCGCCGCCTGTCGCGAAGACGAACAGGCGCAGGATCAGGAAGCGGCCTATGCCGGCGAGGCCGGAGGCGGAGAGGTAGACGAGCTGCTCGGTGAGCATGCTGGGGGAGGACTGGATCGCGTGGAGGGCGAACACCGCCACGGAGGTCGCCGCGTAGGCCGCCGCCGCCGAACCCGCGGACTGCCAGTGGCGGCGCAGGCCGGCGCGGCGGCCTGCGCGGAAGGTGTAGCGGGCGTGGAGCTCGGTGCACAGGATCGTCGAGGCGATGGTGATCAGCGCGTTCGACAGGGTCCACGGCATCAGCGTCGCCAGCAGGGGGACGGCCAGGCTGGAGAGGACTCCGGTGCCGCCGCCGAAGACCACGAAACGGAAGAAGGAGGCCAGGGGGCCGGGGGTCGCCGCGTCCGGCGTGGGGGAGGTCAGCGACTTCACGGCGGTTCCTTCCGTGGTGGACGAACTAGCTTGCTTAACTCAGGCAACTATAAATAGCTTGCTTGACTTACGCAAGTACATGCCGGGAAGGAAAGGGAAGGGCCGCGGCTGACGGGGGTCCTCCCGTCAGCCGCGGCCCCCTGGTTCGGCCGTCAGGACGCGTCCGCGCTCGACCGTCCGAAGAACTCGATCTCGGCTATCGCCACCTGCTTGCTCGCGGAGACCGAGTACGACGACTCGATCGTGAAGCGGACCTTGGTGACCTCGCCGACGCGGAAGGCGCGCCGCTGGGCGCCCGCGCTCTGGTCCAGGGTGAGTGTCCGGGTCGTGGTCTTGCCGTCCTTCAAGGTGATCGTCGCCTTGATGCGGTGAGGGAGCGCGGAGTCGTCGAGCTGGTCGGGGCGGACCGACGTGCCCGACGTGATGATCAGGTCCAGCAGGCGGGTCGGCTGGTCGAAGCGGGCCTCGATCCACTCGCCCTCGCCCGACTGCGAGACACCGGGACCCCACCAGGTGTTGTTGATCCTGTCGAAGGCCAGCTCCGGCTTGTGCCCCGGGTAGGAGCGTGACGCGGCGAACGTGTCCGGGACCACCGGGGCGCGCTTGGCGAAGTGGTCGCGGGTGGCCTGGATCGCGTCCGGTGTGTTCACCCCGGCGATGATCAGGAGGGTGAGGACGACCGCGGCCAGCACCCAGCTGACGATGCGGTCGAACGTACGGCGCAGGCGCGGGCGGTCGCCGGCCCAGGGGGTCTCGCCGTTGCGGTTGAACAGGCGACGCCACCAGGGGAGGCGGACCGAGGAGCGGTCCTCCAGGGTCATGGGCATCGCGCAGCGGACGCAGAAGTGCCGGTCGGGGTTGTTGGGGGTGGCGCACCAGGGGCACGCGACGCCGTAATGCTCGCCCTGGACCGGGCCGGGGGCGCGGACCTGCGGCCGGTCCGCGACCGGCCTGCCCGGCAGGACCGGGGCGACCGACGGGGGCGCGGCGGGGCGGGGCTCCGCGTCGGCGACGGGGACGAGAAGGGAGCGGGCCCGCGCGGCCATCGTGTCGCCCAGGGCGGGCGCGGCGGGGGTGGGGGCGGTCTCGTCGGGAGCCGGGGCGGGCGCCGAAGCGGGGGCCGGGTTCGGTGCGGTGCCTGACGGAGCGGCGGGGCCGTCCTCCGGCGGGATGACCGGGAGGGGGGTTTCCGTGGTGTCCTCGTCGTCCGAGTCGTGGTCGTCTTCCGCCGGTGCGGCGGTGGACGTGGTGGGTTCGGGGGCGGTGACGGTATCGGGGGCCTGACGGGAGACGGCACCGGAAGCGGAACCCGCGGCGGCCTCCGGCCCGGCAGCACGCGACGGCGCCGGTGTGCCTTCCCCGGAGGGGGAGCCCGCCCCGGCCCCGGGGGCGTACGCGGACCCCGAGCCGGTGGCGGTACCGGTACCGGTGCCGGTGGCGGCACCTGACCCGGAGCCGTACGCGGTGCCGGACCCCGACCCGGACCCGGACCCGGGATCGGCCCCCGAGCCCGAGCCCGAGCCCGAGCCCGAACCCGCGCTTGAACCCGCGCCCGCGCCCGAGCCCGAGTTCGCGCCCGCGCCCGCGCCCGAGCCCGCACCCGCACCCGAGCCCGTGTCCGCACCCGACGCGGCCCCCGCCGCCGTTCCCGCCCCAGCCCGTGCCGTGGCTCGGTCTGTCCAGCTCAGTACGGCGCCGCAGGCGTCGCAGAACGACTGGCCGGGCTCGGCGCGCGTGCCGCACTCGGCGCAGTTCTGGGTGGTCATCTCTCCGGGGTCCTTTCGGCGGCGGTCACCTTGACCGTGTACGGCATGTGGGCGGGGCGGGCGGCGGCCACGAGGGTGTCGAGGCGGTGCTCGTCCGCCGGGCCCGGGTCGGGCAGGCGGAGCGTGACGTACAGGTGGGGGCGGTGGTCCCCCGGGAACGGGCCGAGCGGGCGGGCGCTCCAGCCCGATCCGCCGCTCTCGTCGATCTCCGGTTCCACGCCGAACGCCAGGCGGATGGCCTCCGACAGGCCTCGGCGCGTGCCGCGTACCCGGTGCAGGTACGCGGCCGCCGCGACCGCGGCCCGCAGTCTCGGCTCCGGTTCCGTGCCGTCGGTCTCCGCGCCGACCCAGCCCGTCAGCCAACGGGTGAAGTCGACCGGGGCGAGGGCCGGGTCGAAGTAGGCGGGCAGGCAGTCGAGGACGTTGAGGATGGGGGCGATCACCTCGTCCAGGCCGGCCACGAAGCGTTGCGCGAGGTCGTCGTCCGCGAAGACGGCCGGCAGCATCGTGCCGATCGGGACGGACGAGCCCAGCCCGTCGACGGAGCCCCTCAACGTTCCGTCCCCTTCCGTGAGTCCCGTGAGTCCCGTGAGTCCCGTGAGTTCCAGGAGTTCGAGCCCCTCACGAGCCGTCTCCGATCACTCGGACCCGGTGGTCGTAGGAGAAGACGAGTGCCGGGGCGGCCAGGTCGATGCGGTCGGTCGCCTCGCCGCGCTTGCCCGTCAGGGGGTCGGCGGGGTGGAGCGTGACCTGGTCGACCAGCTCCACTCCCGGGACCCGCTGGAGCACCGCGAAGACCTCACCCGACTGCACCGGGCGGCCGAACGGCCAGCCCTTTCCGTCCGCGCCGCCGGTCAACGGGTCGAGGTGGCGGTAGAGGGCGTCGTGGGCCTGGCGGCGGACCCGGTCGGTGTCGACGCCCCGGAAGGCGTGCACCGTCGCCACGACCGTCACGCCCTGGTAGTACGGCGGGCCGACCGCCAGCCTCGTGCCGATCAGGCGGCGTTCGTCGAGGTGGCGGGTGATGCGGTCCAACAGGGAGTCGCCGGGGACGAGTTGCTCGAACCGCAGACGGCCGCCGGGGTCCGGGACTGCCTGCGGGACCACCAGCACCCTTACGGCATAGGAGCCGTGTTCGTCGGGCTCGCCCTCCAGGCAGGTGATGCGGGCCGTTTCCGGCGCCGCCCGGTGGGCCAGCTCCTCGTAGTCGCGCAGGGTCACCGCCCGCTCCTGGGCGCGCAGGGTGATGGGCGCGCGGAGTTTCGCCTCCTCGACCGTCTCGCCGTCCACCCCGCCGCGCGCGGCCTCGCGGTTGACGACCTCCGAGACGTACGGGACGGACGTCCGGAGTACCTGTACGGCGCCCCTCGCCACGTTGCCGGACCGGCCGCCGCCCGTGCGGTAGCGGCGGGCGCGGATGACCGAGCCCTTGGGGGCGACGGCGCCGTACTGGCGCAGTGTGCCGTCGGGTTCGCGGACGGACGGGCCGAAGGCGATCTCGCCGGTGGCCGCGTCGAGGGTGACGTGGCGGTCGTGCGGGCCGGAGGCGGCGAAGTGCGGGACGACCTGCCAGTCGGTCCAGCCCTCGTGTTCGGCGGTTTGCAGCAACAACGGCGGGTCGTCGCCGACCACCGGTGCGTGGGTGAGGGCGAGGCGCTGGCCCGGCAGGCCGGTCGACTCGCCGAGGGCCTCGTCGTGGACCGTCTCCGCGTGGACGGCGGGGGCGGTGCCGCCGACCGTGAAGACCTCGGCGGAGCGCACGGTCGGGGAGGTGGTGTAGAAGGGCTGGCCGGGGAGGGGCTCGGTGACGCGGCAGCGCAGCCAGCCGGCCTCCTGGCCGCCGGAGCGGGACAGGACGTGGCCGCCGGGGATGTGCAGGACCACCTCGCCGGGGCGGTTGAGGCCGCCCGTGCCGTCGCGGTCGACCTCGCACTCCTGCCAGCCGTCCTCCGTCCAGGCTTCCCAGACGAGCGGCGGCTGGCGCGGGTCGACGCCGACGCCGTCCACCTGGCTGTCCAGTTCCAGGACCACCGCGCAGTGCGGGACGGCGGCGCTCAGGCCGAACAGCATGCAGTCGCCGGGCTGCGGCGCCTCGGCGAAGCAGAGCAGGTCCTTGCCCTCGGTGAGGTCGGTGGTCCTATCGGTGACCGGCTCGCCCCGGTGCTGCACGACGAGGTGGCTCAACTGACAGGGCACGACGCTGAGTTCGCGTTCCGTCGCGAAGACGACCGCGTCCTCGCTCTCCGTGCGGACCGTCGCCACCTCCGTGCCGACCGGGAGGAGGACCGGCTCCTCCTGGGGCGCCGACAGCCAGAAGGTCACCTCCGTGCGGGCGGCGGACGGCGGGAAGAGGCGGATGCCGACCAGGTCGAGGAAGGCGAGGTGGTTCTTCTCGGGGACGCGGTTGAGGCGGTAGACGATCTGGTCCGCCATGTGCGCGACCGTCTCGACGAGCGTCACGCCCGGGTCGGAGACGTTGTGGTCGGTCCACTCCGGCGCGCGCTGCTGGATGTAGCGCTTGGCGTCGTCGACGAACTGCTGGAAGCGGCGGTCGTCCAGGTTGGGGGAGGGCAGGGCCATCAGCGGTCGCTTTCGGAAGCCGTACCGGAGGAGCCGGGCAGGTCCGGCTCGTCGTGGGACGGAATGACGTAGAAGGGGAAGACGAGGCTGCGCGGGTTGTTGGTGCCGCGGATCGCGTAGCGGACGTCGATGAAGAGCACGCCCTGTTCGGCGCCCGCGGTGACCTCGACGTCGGTGACCTCGATGCGCGGTTCCCAGCGGTCCAGGCTGGCGTACACCTCGTGCTGGATGCGGCCGGCCGTCGCCTCGTTGACCGGCGCGAAGACCAGGTCGTGGATGGCGCAGCCGTACTCCGGGCGCATCGGGCGCTCGCCCGGCGCGGTGGCGAGGATGAGCCGGATCGCCTCCTCGATCTCGCGCTCCCCGCTGACCAGGGCGATGCCCCCCGTGGGGCCGATGCGCAGGGGGAACGCCCAGCCGGACCCGACGAACTGTTCGGCCATCAGACGGCCACCTTCTCCTTCTTCCGACCGGCCGTCACGGCAGCGGGTACGGCTTGGCGTTGACGAGTACGGCGCCCTGGAGCATGAGGGTCGCGGCCCGGATGCCCACGTTGGCGGTGGAGTTGACCTGGATGGTGGCGCCCGCGCTGAACGTGGCGGCGCCGCCCGCCTTGAGGTTGAGCAGACCGGCCGCGTCCACCGACACCACACCCGTCAGGGACCTGATGTTGACGAGGTTGCCCCGGAGGGTGAGGGAGCCGCCGCTCCTGATGGAGAGGTTGCGGCCCGCGGAGAGGGAGAGGTCGGTGCCGGCCTTGACGGACACGGCCCTGCTGCCCTTGATGCTGACCGTGCCCTTGCTGTCCACGGTGATCTCGGTCTTCGTCCGGTCCATGTTGATGACGAGCTTGTCGTCGCCGGTGGTCACCCGCACCCCCTGCTTGCGGCCGCCGGTCTTCTGGCTGAGCAGGTCGACGCGGTTGCCGTCCCGGTCGGAGAGGGTGTGCCGGGCGGCGCGGCGTCGGGCGCCGTCGTGCAGCGGCACGTCCTTCACCGGGGTCGGCTTGTCCTTGCCGTTGTAGAGGCCGCCGATGACGTACGGGTGGTCGAGGGCGCCCCGGTCGAAGGCGACGAGCACCTCGTCGCCGACGTCGAGCGGGAAGATGGACCCGCCCTCCTTGCCGCCCCACTGCACGACGCGTGTCCAGTCGCTGATGTAGGTGTCGTCGAGCCAGGGGAACTGGAGCTTCACCCGGCCCTGCTTGAGGGGGTCCTGGATGTCGGTGACGAGGGCATTGGTGGTGCCGGGGAGATGGAGCCCGTTGGTCGTGGTCCCGCCGCCGCCGGAGGCCAGCCCGTACAGCGACCGCCACTGCCGTCCGCTGACGGTGACCCAGGCCTCGTAGTGCTTGCCGTCACCGAAGACGTGCCGCACGGAGGTCGCGGTGTACTTGCCCTCGAAGGGGTCGCCGACGTCGGCGAGGGTGACGGGCAGGCCGGGGCGGAGCTTCGGGGTGCCGCGCGCGATGACCTCCAGCTCGGCGAAGGAGCCGGTGACGTCGTCGGCGAGGGCCTCGGCGGCGAACTTCACCTCCGACTGACGGTCGTACGGCGTCTGCGCGTCGACCAGCTTGGCCGGCTTGAACTTGGCGGCGGCCTCGCCGGGCGTCGTCCCGATGCTGATGCCGGGGTTGGTCTTCGCGGGCGCGGTCGCGGTGAGCTTCTTCTTGGTCGTCACGTCCCAGCCGCGCGCCTCGACCGTCCCGACCTGCTCGGCGGCGGTGACGGCGGCGCGCAGGCGCAGGATGTCGGTGCCCGCCTCGAGGACGAAGGGGCTCTTGTCGCCGGGGGTGGAGGTGGGCGGCGCGCCGGACGCCGGGTCGGGCTTGAGGAACTGGAACTTCCCCTTCGCGTCGACCGACATGACCATCTCGTTCTCGTCGGCGAGCCGGGCGAGGAAGTCCCAGTCGGTGACGTTGGCCTGGCTGATGAACTCGTAGACCGTCTTGGTGGACTGGATCTTCCCGATCGGGACCCCGTCCTGCGCGGCCAGCTTGCGGGCGATGTCGGAGGCGCTCTGGTTGCGGTACGCGGCGACCCGGCGCTGACGCATCAGACGGTGGCCGAAGTCGTAGCCGCGGATGACGGTGAAGGTGCCGGTACCGTCGTAGTCGGCCTCCAGACCGCAGACCTCGCCGGTGAGGAGCGGATCGGCGGCGCCCTTGCCGTCGGCGATCGGGGCGAGGACGACGGGGGTGCCGAACTTGACGCCCAGCTTGCCCAGGACCTGGCGGTAGGGGTCGCGGAAGGTGAGCCGGAACGCGGCCGGCACACCGAGACCCTGGTCGACCCAGCCCTCGACGAGGAGCGGCGCGAAGTCGACGGGGAGCGGACGGCCCCCGAGGGTGACCTGGATGACGCTGGAGAACGCGGACTGGACCACTAGTAGCGCACCTCCTCGACGGCGGGCAGCACGAGCTCGATGCCCGTCGGCAGACGGGAGGGGTCGTCGATGCCGTTGATCTCGGCGATCGACCGCCAGGCGGACGCGTCCCCGTACTCGCGCCAGGCCAGCGACTGGAGGGAGTCGCCGGCGACGACGCGGTGCACGCGCTGCGCGGTCAGCGCGCCGGACGTCGGGTTCTGGCCCTTCGTCTTGCTGGGGATCTCGTGCAGGCGCACCTGGCAGGTGGCGCGGATGGGGACGCCGGTCGTGCCGAAGAGCGAGTACGTGACGTCGATGCTGCTGACGTAGGCGGTGAAGCGCGCCGTGGAGAACGAGCCCCACTGGAACACCACCCAGGGCGGTGAGGGCTGCTTGGCGGCGATGCTCTTGGTGGTCACCTCGCAGCACTCCAGCAGCGACTCGACCTTCTTCAGGACGGTGTTGCTGCCGGGCTGGTCGGACGAGTCGAGGAAGATCTCGACGGTCATCTCGCGGGGCTCGGGGCCCATGAACTCCGGTACGGAGCCGTCACGGACGGCCGCCGTGGGCGTGACCTTCCACTGGGCCCGGCGGCCGAGCTGGAGCTGCGACGGGTTGAAGTCGAACCCGAAGGACTTGATCAGCCCGCCGGGGGTGGTGCTGGTACCGACCGGCGGTTCGTGGATCGCGAGGGTGGCACGGACCAGGCTCTTGCCGGCGCCGCCTTTGCTTCCCTTGGCCATGACGTCCTCGTCTTTTGCTTGTCTGTTGCCAGTCGGTTGTCAGTCGGTCGTCGGTCGGCCGTCAGCCGGTTGCTAGTCGGTGAAGCCGTGGTGGGTGATCTCCAGGACCTCCGTGGCCACGCCAGGGCTGTCCGGACTGAGGGACGGCCCCTGCCAGCTGACCGGCAGGACGTCGATGAGGCCCCACCGGGCGACCTCCGAACCGTCCGCGCGCAGCGCGGCGATCTGGGCGGTCGGCCGGGTCACCCCCGTGGTGACCGAGGAGATCCACTTGGCGACCTTGGTGGTGTCCGGCGTGAGGGGACGGGTCAGCCGGATCGTGGAGAACGTGACCCGGGAGGGCAGCGCCCAGACGAAGCCGTTGTTGCCGCCCTCCTGGCGGTGCTCGATCTCCACCTGGGACGACAGCCCCTCACACCCGTTGAAGTAACCGAGGCTCTCGCCGTCGATGGTCAGGGTGAAGAAGATGGTGGAGCCCGGGTCGAGATCGGAGGGCATCGGGGGCCTGGCCTTTTCTGGGAGGGGCGGGGAGGGGCGGTTCCGGGAGGGGGCGGGCGGTGAGTGGTGGGTCAGTGGCGGGGATCGCGGAGTCGGCCGATTCGTTCGCGGTCGAGGCGGAGTTCGGTGCGCAGCAGGCGGGTGATGCGGCCGGTCAGGCGGTGCGTCAGCTCGTCGAGCTGGAAGTCGGTGAGAGCGCGGGGATCGAAGCCGGGGTGCGCCTCGTCGGGGGTGGGGCGGTCCGCGTTCCGGTCGGCGCCGGGAGGCGGGCCGGCGGCGGGGCGGTGCGCCTTGGAGGGGGTGCTCTTGGGCGCGCTCTTGGAGGTGTTCTTGGCTGCGGTGAAGGGCGGCGGCGGTGTGGCGAGGCGTTGGATCGCGAGGGTGGAGGTGGGGGCGGGCGGCAGCGCGGTGGGGGGTGAGGGAGGCGTCGGGGCGGGCGCCGCCTGGGGTGCCGGTGGGCCGGCGGGGCGTACCGGGGCGGGCAGGGGGCTGCGCTGGATGGCGGGGGGCGCGGTCGGGAGGGGAGCCGTGGGGGGCGGGGTGGACGTGGTGGTGGAGATGGGGGTGGGGTACGGGCGGGCTGTGGGGTGGCCTGTGGTGGTGCCGGGCATGGTGCGGCGCAGGGGTACGGGGGCCGTGACCGCGCGGCGCTGTACGGCCGACGGGGACACCGGAGGGCGTCCGGTGAGCGGGACAGGGGGTACCGGGGGCGCGGTCGTCGTCCTGGGGGGCGTGGGGCGGACCGTGCGGGTGGCGGTGGGCAGTGGCACGGCGGGTTGGGAGGCCGGGGAGACCGGGCGGTGCACCGGGACGCCGGTGCGAGTGCCGGTGACTGTGTCCGTGGACGCGGCGGCGGGGAGCGGGAGTTGGGGGGCACCGGGTGTGGTGGTGCGTTGCGCGACGGGGGGCGTGACTGCGGGGCCGGTCGTCGTACGGGCCGCGGTGGTCCCGGGCGCGCCGGGGATGCCGCTCGGTGCGTCGAGGGGCTTCGCGTCGGCGGGGCGGGTGGAGAGGGGAGCGCCCAGCAGGGGGCGGGAGGGCGGTGCGGGGGGCGTCGGTGTGGCGGCGCGCTGGACGGGGGCGCCGAGGGGGGTGGGGTGAGGGCGCTGCACGCTGGGCGGGGGAGCGGCCACGGGGGATGGAGCGGCTGAAGGTACGCCGGGGGTCGCCGCCGGGCGCGGTCGGTCCGGGGGGAGGCTCGTGGGGGCACCGAGACCTGTCCGGCGTCCGGGCGCGGGTGCGGCGGAGACGGCCCGCTGAACGCTCGACGCGGACACGTAACCGGGCGCGGCAGACGGGGAGTTGACGGAAGGGCGCGCGGGGAGGGACCCCGGGCCGGGCTGCGACGGCGCCGAGCCGCTCGCGTCCACGGGGCGGGCGGAGGCACGGGGCGCGGGGGCGGCGGGGCGCGTCGCTGTGGTGGTGGCGAGTGGGGTGGCCGCCCCGGGCGGTGTTGCCGCGCGCTGCGCGCCGAGGGACGGCGTACGAGCACCTTCGGCCGAGGTGGGGCCGGAGGTGGAGGGGGAGCTGGAGGGGGAGCCCGAGGCGGGTGTCGTTGCCGCGCGCTGCACGCCGAGGGACGGCGTAAGAGCACCGTCGGTCGAGCCGGTGCCGGAACCGCGGTCGGCCGACGACCCGGTGCGGGCATCGGCGGCGGGAGCGGAGCTTGGGGCGGGGGAGGGGCGTCTGCTCACGGGGTGGGACGCGGACACGTCGGAGCGCGGGGCGGGCGGGCTCTGGGCGGGTGCCGGCGACGGGCCGCGGTCGGCGCCGCCCGGCCGAGGCACGGCGCGACCGCCGCTCGGCGTCGACGGCGCCGTACGCCCCGCGACGGCACGCTGCACGCCGGGACCGGCGCTGCCCGTCGTCGTCGCAGGGGACCCGGCGGCGGAGCCGACGGACGGAACGGTGCCCGCCCCCGACGCGACAGGCGGCTTCGCCGTGCCCGGTGAGGCATCCGGGGACATCGCTGCATCCGAGGGCGCCGGGAACGACTGGGCCGAACCGGTTCGCACGGCAGGCGTGACACCGACCGCAGCCGGCGGACCGGAGACCGTACCGGCGTCACCTGCGCCCTGCACCGCTCGCTCCGGGGCGACCGGATGCCTGGTGGGCGTCGCAGGAAGGGCCGGCGTACTGCTGCTCTCCGCACGGGAGGCACGTGAGGTACTGGGAGTGGTGGCGTCCCCGCGCCGGGGAACGGCCCGCTGGATCCCGACGGGTTGCCGCGATGGCGTGCTGTCCGTTGCGGTGGGGGTGCTGGTCGGAGTGGTGTCTGCCTGTCGGGGCGTGGCGCGCGGCGTGCTCACCGGCTGGGGCGATGCCGCGCTGCCCTCTGCCGCGGGGGAGTTGGCCGGGGTGGAGTCCGCGTGTGCGGGTATCGCGCGCTGGATGCTCACCGGCCGGGGGGACGGCGTGCTGCCCGTGTCCGTGGGGGAGTTGGCCGGGGCGGAGTCCGTGTGTCCGGGTACCGCCCGCCGAATCCCGACGGGCCGGGTGGATGACGTACTGCCCTCTGCCGTAGGGGAGTCGGCCGAAGCGGTGGTGTCGGCATGCCGGCGTATCGCGCGCTCGATCGTCACCGGTTCGCTGGATGGCGCACGGCCGGTTGAGGCCGGGGCTCCGGCCGGGGCGTTGCCTTCGTGCCGGGCTATCGCGCCCTGGATCCCCAGCGGTCGCTGCGATGCCGTACTGCCCGTGTCCGTGGGGGAGTTGGCCGAGGCGGCGCCCTCGTGCCGGTGTGCCGCCCGCTGGATCTCCACCGACTGTCCGCCGGTCGCCGGGGCAGGAGACGGCGTCGCACCCGCGACTGTCCCCGCCCTCGGCCCCGCCGTCGCGGGAGCCGCAGCAGCGCTCGGGCCCGGTCGCGGGCCGGGCGCGGGTTCCTTGCCGGTCGCCGTGGCTCCGCCGTCGGTGTCCGTACCCCGGCCGGAGGCCCGGCCGGATCCGCTGCCGGCGGACGGCGACACGGACGTGGACGACGTGGACGTGGACGACGTGGAAGCGGACGCGGTCGCGGACGCCGGCCGGGCAGGCAGCGTCCGCCGCTGAACCGGCGCGGACACGGACCTCGTCAACGGAGCCGGGCCCGTCGTCGGGGCAGGGCCGGCCGGGGAGACACGGATGCCCCGTGCCGGGAAGGCCGAAGCCGCGGCGGGAGCGGCCGGCTCCGCCGGTCGCGACGGCACCACAGGCACCGCCAGGGCAACCGGAGTCGCCGGAACCGGGGAAGCCGTCGGGTACGTGGGCGCGGGGGTGGGCGTGGACGCCCTCGGCGCCGCACTCGCGTGGACCCGTTCCGAAGCCGAAGCCAGGCCCGAAGCCGAAGCCGGCCCCGAAGCCGAACCCAGGCCCGGTGCCAGCCCCGGAGCCGAAGCCAGCCCCGAAGCCGAAGCCAGGCCCGGTGCCGGCCCCGGAGGCGACGCCAGACCTGGGGGCGAAGGCGGACCCGGGGTCGCCGGAACGGCACGCTGTAGTGGTGTCGGGCGAGGCGGCGCGGCCACCCGCTCGGGTTCCGCGACCTGCGGAGTCGCCCGCAGGCTGCTCATCAGGCCGCCCGGGGCCGCGTCCAGCACCGCGTGGGAACGGGTGCCGATGAAGGAGGGGTTCTGCCAGGTGGCCAGTCGGCCGCCGAAGCCGGAGTCGGCGACGCCCGCCGTCCCCGTGACCGTCGCCCGCTGGATGGGCGGCAGCGCCGACCAGGCGGCCGGGACGACGCGCGGCGCCGAACCGGAGCCGCCCGCCGAAGCCGAGCCGCCGACGTCGGCACCCGCCGCCGACCTACCGGCGCCACCGTCTGCCGAAGCCGAAGCCGAAGCCGAACCGTCACCGCCCGCCGACGGCGTACCCGAGTCACCCCCGCGCCCCCCGCGCCCGCCCCGCAGCCGTTCCAGGAAGCCCATGCCTCAGCCCTCCGCCCCGCCCCTGGTCACCAGGGACGCGATCTGGTCGGCGTAACGGCGCCGGTCGTGGTGTTCCAGGTCCAGGATCTCGTCCTGGCCCCAGTGGAAGTGGTAGGCGACGTACGCGATCTCCTCGTGCAGCCGGTCGGTCGCGTACGTCACGATTCCCCCAGGCGGCTCCCGCCGAGTTCCACCTCGAAGGGCTCCGAGCAGTGCGGGCACTGCACCGAGGCGCGGGTGTGGCCCTCGGCGTTGACCTGGCGGTAGAAGTCCTGGAGGAACGCCAGGTCGGAGGCGAACATGTTCTCCACCACCCCGTCGTGGACGAGCGGAAGGGTGCCGAGGCGGGTGATGACCCGGCCGAGTAGGACCACCGACAGGTACGCGGGGTTCTCCTGGACGCGGATGTCCCGGAGCGGGACGAGTTCGTCCCGCGCCGTCGCGAGGCGCATCACGCCGTCGCGGTGGACCGTGCCCGCCTCGTCGACGTAGCCGCGCGGCAGCTCGAAGGGGAACTCCGTCTGCAGCCGGTACGCCGCCGGGGCCGGCGCGGGCGCCGCCGGCGGGAGCGGGGCGGCCTCCTGAGGCTGCTCCGCTCCCGCCACCGGCCCCCGTACAGCCGTACGCCGCATTACTCGATGACCAGTTCTTCGAACGTGATCGTCACGGTCTCGGTCAGCGCGGAGGCCTCGCCCGCCTTCACCGAGCTGGTGTCGATCTTGCTGCACCAGGCGTTGCGCATGTTGTACCGCTTGACCGGGTTGTTCTGGTAGTCCATCACCATGATCGTGGCGTTCTTGCGGGCGGTGCCCATCACGCCGTTGATCGACTCGGTGATCCACTGGTTGAACGCGGCGGACTGGGTCATACCGCGCACGACCGTGCAGGTGCCCGCCTTCTTCACGCCCGGCAGCTTCTTGGTGACCGGCTTGCCCTGCGCGGAGACCTGCTGGTACTCGATGACGTCCTGTTCGAGGCTGAGGCCGCTGACCTCGGCGAGGTACTCGACCATCACGCCGTCGATCTGCAGGCCGAAATTGTGTGAAGTAAGGGCGTCACCCGGCTGGAGACTCATCTGGCTGTCCTTCTAGGGGAGTTGACTGCGGTCTGCGGAAGTGGAGGGGTGCCTGGGGGCGCCTACTCCTCCAACTCCCCGCTTCCGCTCTGGAACTGGGCCAGCCGGAAGATCACGAACTCGGCCGGCTTGACCGGTGCGATGCCGATCTCGCAGACCACCCGGCCGAGGTCGACCGACTCCGGCGGGTTGGACTCCTCGTCACACTTGACGTAGTACGCCTCCTCGGGACGGGCGCCGAACAGCGCGCCCGCACGCCACTCGTTCACGAGGAACGCGGAGACGTTGCGCCGGATCCGGGCCCACAGGGCGTGGTCGTTCGGCTCGAACACCACCCACTGGGTGCCGATCAGGATCGACTCCTCCAGGTAGTTGAAGTACCGGCGGACGTTCAGGTAGCGCCACGCCGGGTCGGAGGAGAGGGTGCGGGCGCCCCAGATGCGGATGCCCCGGCCGGGGAACGCCCGGATGCAGTTCACGCCGATCGGGTTGAGGAGGTCCTGCTCGCCGCGCGTGATCTGGATCTCCAGGTCCACCGCGCCGCGCACGACCTCGTTCGCGGGAGCCTTGTGGACGCCGCGCTCGGAGTCGTTGCGGGCCCACACGCCGGCCACGTGACCGCTCGGCGGGATCAGCCGCGCCTGGCCGGAGGCCGGATCGAAGGACTTGATCCACGGGTAGTACAGGGCCGCGTACTTGGAGTCGTAACCGGCCGTCTCCTGGCGCCAGACCCGGATCTGACGGGCGTTCAGGCCGGGCGGCGGGTCGATGATCGCCACGCGGTCGCCCATCAGCTCGCAGTGCGCGATCAGGCCGAGCTGGACGGCCTTGACGGCCTCCAGGTCGATCGCGCCGCGCTGGTAGGCGGCCATCAGGTCGGGCACCGCGACCATGGACACCTCGTCGACGGCCTCCAGGCCGCCGAAGCCGGTGCGGTCGGAGCTGTCGCCCAGGTACTGCGCGGGGCCGACGGAGACGACCTCGTCGGCGCCCGCCGGGACGGCCGGGGTGCCGGCCGCCGGGGCGGACGGCAGCGCGACGGTCTGGTTCTCCGGGCGGACCAGCTGCGCCGCCGGCGCGGCCTCGGCCACCGTGATGAGCTTGGAGCGCTCCTTGACCTGCGTGACGACGTAGGAGCGGTTGCCCTTCTTCGCCGACACGTCGAACGTCTCGACGGCCTTGTCGCCGTCCTTGACGATCAGCTTGAAGCGCTCTGCGGGGCCCTCGCCCTCCGCGTCCGCGACCTCGACGCTCAGGTTGCCCGGCGCCAGGGCGGTCACGCTGAACGTGCCGAGCTGCTTGGGCTCACCGGCGGGCAGCGCGGCCGGGGCGGCGGAACCGGTCACGGCCGCCGGGGACTTGGCGTCTCCGGCCGCACCCGCCGGGGAACCGCCGACGCGGACGACGTAGGCGGCCGAACCGCCGTTGTTGAAGAACCCGTAGACGGAGTGCGCCAGGTAGTAGCCGTCGGTGAAGTCACCGAACGCCGCCACGTACTGGGTCCAGTTGGTCACCAGGGTCGGCTCGTTGAGCGGGCCGGTCGGGGCGAGCCCGACGAAGGCCGCCACCGAGGTGCCCACTCCCTCGATCGGGCGGGAGCCGCTGGCCACCTCCTCGACGTATACGCCGGGCGACAGGTAGGACGGCATGCTGTGCTCTCCTCGGGGTACGCGTCAGGACGTCTTTCACCGTCACGCGCGAAGCGCGTCCGTCGAAACGGCCCCGGGGGCACGTCCGGGGGCACGGTTGGTGCCCATGAGGGCAACGTGCCGGGCCGTACCCGGGGGTGGGCGGCTCCCTGAAACGCCCCGGAGGCGGTGCGGGCTCGTCAGTGAAGGGGTTGCGCGACACACCGCGTGGCCCTTCTCAGTCGTTCGGTCCGCCCTCTTGTCCGCCCTCCTCGGGCGCGTCGCTGGGTGGCGGCTCGACGACGAAGGACCCCTTGCCGCGGACAGTGACGATCAACCCTCGCTCGCGAAGTTCCTGTGCGGCCCGCCGTGCCGTGAGTCGCGCTACGCCGTACTCGTCAGCGAGGTGGTTCTCCGAGGGGATGGGCCTGTCTGGAGCCAGCTCCCCAGACGCGATCTTCTTGGCGATGACGTCGGCCAACTGTACGTAGAGGGGTCTCGCGCTCATCGGATCGAGGATGGCTTCCGGCTCTTCTGTATCGCTCATATGTCCAACGTAGAGCAGCAGGGATCTGCACGATCGTGTGGAGCCCTCTGCACTTGTATGCAGAGGGCTATAGCTCGGTGTAGCTTTCAAGATGGAAAGACCCCGGCGAGGTGAGCTAGACCTCCCGGGGCATGGCCAACGCCGCATAGGAGCGTCGACATGCACGACCTTATCCGCCGCACCCTCGAATGGGTGCGCCTTCTCTTCGCGCCCGGCGCAGGCAAACGGCGCCGCACTCACCGCCATCCCCACCTCTGCCTGCACTTCACCGCCGTACGCCACCACTCCACCCCCCTGCCCCCGCACATCCCCCTCCACCACTCCACCCCCCGGCCCCCGGCCCCCGCACATCCCCCTCCACCGCTCCCCGTACGGCCTCTTCACCCCCCTCGACGGCACCGATTCCCTCCTTGTGCGCCCCTACCTCACCGCGCTCGACCGGGAGGCCGCGCTCCAGCAGCGCCGCCGTCTCGCCCTCGTCCTCGCCGCCGGCTTCGGGATCGACCTCGACCAACACATCGTCGACGCGCACGGAGTGGCCGCCTGATGGAATACCTGAACGGCGTGACCACCGCCCGACTCCTGCCCTGGCCGACCCCCGAGGGCAGACCCTGTTACCTGGTGACCGACGACAACGGCAGCCGCCTCTCCCGTCTCGCCGACGACCTGGAGGCCGTCCAGCTCGCCACCGGCACCGACGTGCTCGGCCTCGCACGCCAGGTGCTGGACGACCCCGGGTCGCCGTACGCCGAGGTCCGCTGCGCAGGCATCCGGCTTGCCGAGTGCCTGACCGACGCCCTGCGCGTCGCCGAGTCCCGCGGCAGGCGCCTGCCCACATCGGACACTGCGGACGACGAAGAGGACGAAGGCGGCCACAGGCAGCCCATGGCCGAGGGGCGGGGCGAGCCACGGCCGTAACCACCTCGCATCGCGGAAGCCCCTCGGCGACGACCTCGACCTGACGTCGAACAGGTGAACGGAAGCGCGTACGCGCTGGAGACCGCAGACCGTTCCGCCCGCCACGGACCTGAGTTCACGATGACGTGTATCTCAGTTCACGGCGGGAGGCTCCCGCGCGGCGTAGTGGGCGTGCAGCGCGGCTTCGCTGCCCGAGCCCATTGCGGTCGATCACGACGTGGCCGAGTGCCAGGCGACGGCGCAGTAATTGCGGCGTACAGCCGAGAAGCGCATGAGCAGCGTCAGTGATCAAGGCCGGACGCGACTCAACTTGGACTTGCGTTCCGACGCCGACGTAAGCATTCCTGGGCAAGTCCTGGAGGAGATGAGTACGTCGCCAATGTATTGCTGCGCCTGACTCGGAACCTGGGCGAGAGACCTGGGCGGTGCGGTCTTCTGCCCGGTGCCTATCGGGCGGGGGTGTCCCGCGCCGGAGTGTGACACTTCGGCGCGGAGTGTCACACTCCCGCGCCGCATCTGCACGGGGACCCAGCGCGTCCGCGCACCGCTCAAACTCGAAGACCCGGTAACACGGGCCATTCCGCACGGGTCCGCGCTCGACAGCCTGGACGATGGGTTCGCCACACGCGTGATTCGCGGCTCGCGGACGCCCACCACCGAGTGGCATGAATCGATGCGCCTCGGCAAACAGGCTTCGTGAGGTGGTCTTTCTGTGACTTGGGGGTGTCAGGCCATGAGCTGATCGGCCTTGTGGCGCAGTTCCTCGGCTACGGCTGTGCCGTGGAATCGGTTCAGCCGCAGCCGCATGTCTTCGACGGCGCCGCGGACTTTCACGGAGCGGATGCCGTCAGCGCATTCGATGAACTCGTTCCACGCGGACAGGGTGCCATCCATGTCACGTTGCCGGAGGCGCACGCCGCCGAGGTCGGCGAGGACGATGGCGCGAGTGCGTCGCCGGTCCAGCCCGTGGATGTCCAAGGCAAGGTGTAGATGGTCTTCAGCCGCGTCGAGGTCGCCGGGGCGGGAGAGGATCATGCCGGATTCGTGGGCCCATCGGCCGGGCGAGTAGTGAGCGGCCCAGGATTCGCCGGATTCGGCGGGAGAGCGGCTGATGGCTGTCTCGGAGAACGCAAGATGTCGGGTGGCGGTGCGTCGGTCGTCGTCCTGAGCTGCGGCGTTGGCGAGTGTGGCCGGCGAATCCCTGCCGCTGGCGTGGCGGCGCGGAAAGAGGCTGATGCGTCTCCGCCTGGAACAGGCCGGGTACTCCCGCGAGGTCGTCCACCCGCCGCTGCGGGAGAACTTCGCAGCCACCTGTGAAGCGGCCATGCTTCAAGACGGCCTGCCACTGCTGTCGCGATGGCTGCCCGGATCGATCCTCACCCTTCAGGGCCTGTTGGACCCCGCCGTGCTGAGCGCGGAATGCGCAACCGTAGCCACCACTGGGCACGGGGCCGGCGAGCTGTACCGGCCCCTGGCTTTGGAGGCCGCCCTACAGCTCCCTGGCCACACCGACGTTGGCGCCGACATCGTGAAGCAGGTTCAGCCCGGCCGGCCTGACCGAGACCGCGTTCGACAGCTGCCCTGAGCCCGTCCCTCTCCTCCCACAGGGGCCGCAGCTCGCTTCGGGCCAGTTCCAGGTCGGCGGTGTCACTCCCCGCTCGTCCGCGTCGGTCTGCTTTCGACCAGGAGGGCAGCCTGGCCGGTCCTGCGGGGCACGCACCCTGCCCCCTCGCTTCTGACCCCGCCCGCCGCCCTCCCCGTAACGTCGCCGCGTGAGCCTGTGGACTTCCCTCGAACCCTCCTCCGTCACCGTCGACCCCGGCAGCCGGGCGACCGTACGGCTGCGTGTGCGCAACACCGGTGACGTGGTGGACGAGTACCGCTTCGAGCCGGTGGGCGCGGTGGCGCCGTGGACGACGGTGGAGCCGCAGACGCTGCGTCTCTATCCGGGGACGACGGGCACGGTGGAGCTGACCTTTGCCCCGCCCCGTACCCCGGACGCGACGGCGGGGCCGAACCCGTACGCCGTGCGTATCACGCCGACGGAGCATCCGGAGGCGGTGACCGTCCCGGAGGGGAATCTGACGGTCACGCCGTTCACGGAGGTGCGGGCGGAGCTGGTCCCGCCGACCGTGAAGGGACGCTTCCGGGGACGTCCGCGTCTCGCGATCGACAACATCGGCAACACCCGCGTCACCGCCTCGCTCAGCGGCAGCGACACCGGGGACCGGCTGTCCTACGACCTCCAGCCGGGCAACGTGCAGATCGAACCGGGGCGGGCCGTGTTCGTCGACGCGACGCTCCGCCCGCGCCAGATCATCTGGTTCGGGTCCAAGGAAGAACAGCCGTACGCGCTGAACGTGCAGCGGTCGGGCGCGGTGCCGTTGTCGGTGGACGGGACGTTCGTGCAGCGCGGGTTCCTGCCGCGCTGGCTGGCGACCGCGCTCAGTCTGAGCGTGGCCCTGGGGATCGCGTTCGTGATGATCTGGCTGGCGTACAAACCGCAGGTCAACACCAGCGCCAAGGAGAAGCTCGCGGCCGGCGTCAGCACCCTGGCGCCCAGCCCCTCGGCGACGCCCAGTGCCCCGGCCCTGGTACCCACCCCGACGGCGCCGGCCGTGGTCGAGGCGCCCGCCACCAGCCAGGCCCCGGCCGACGGCGGGGGCGGGGGCGGGGGCGGGGGCGGCGGGAGCGAGTCGAAGGCCCCCGCGAAGCCCAAGCAGGAGACGGCGGCCGACGCCGTGAACAAGCTCGCGGCGCGCAGCGACGGGCGCCACATCTGCTACCGCGCCTATGTGGCGGACCGGGGCTGGCAGGACCCGGTCTGCGACGGCGCGATCGCCGGTACGACCGGCAAGAACCTGCCCATCAAGGCCCTCAACATCGCCACGGCGAGGACCGGCGGTGTCACGGGCAACGCCGCCCATGTGGTCGGGGGCTGGCTGACCGGCGACAAGTGGTCGAAGGCCGGCGACGGCGTCAACATGTACATGGGCTCCAGCAAGCCGGCAGTCGCGGCGATGGAGGGCTACACGATCAAGACGATCGAGGGCTCCGTCTGCCAGAACCCGCACATCAAGGACCGGGGCTGGCTGGGGAACGGCTGCACGAAGCCGGGCGACTGGATCTACGGCGGCAGCCCCATGGAGCAGAAGCTCCAACTGGAGGCGGTCCGCTTCACGGTCTGAAACGCTCAGAAGCGGGCCTGGAAACGCTCTGAAACCGTGTGCGTGGGCACGAGCGGCCGTCCCTTTCGGGCAGCGGTCGTGCCCCATGGCTTCCTGACGGGCCGGTACGACGCGGCATAGCGTCGACAGGTGACCCTGTGGACCTCTCTGGAACCGGCCGCGGCGACCGCGGACCCCGGCGGCACCACGACCGTACGGCTGCGTGTGCGCAACACCGGCGACATCGTCGACGAGTACCGCTTCGAACCGGTGGGGAACGTGGCCCCCTGGACGACGGTGGAGCCGCAGACGCTGCGTCTCTATCCGGGGACGACGGGCACGGTGGAGCTGACCTTTGCCCCGCCCCGTACCCCGGATGCGGCGGCGGGGCCGAACCCGTACGCCGTGCGTATCACGCCGACGGAGCATCCGGAGGCGGTGACCGTCCCGGAGGGGAATCTGACGGTCACGCCGTTCACGGAGGTGCGGGCGGAGCTGGTCCCGCCGACCGTGAAGGGACGCTTCCGGGGACGTCCGCGTCTCGCGATCGACAACATCGGCAACACCCGCGTGACGGCGTCCGTCGCGGGCACCGACATGGGCGACCACCTCGGGTACGAGTTCCGCCCGGGCAGCGTGCAGATCGAACCGGGACGCGCGGCGTTCGTCGACGCGACGCTGCGTCCACGCCAGATCATCTGGTTCGGGTCGAAGGAGCAGCGGCCGTACGCGCTGAGCGTGCAGCGGTCGGGTGCGGTGCCGTTGTCGGTGGACGGGACGTTCGTGCAGCGCGGGTTCCTGCCGCGCTGGCTGGCGACGGCCCTCAGCCTCACGGTGGCCCTGGGAATCGCGTTCGTGATGATCTGGCTGGCGTACAAACCGCAGGTCAACACCAGCGCCAAGGAGAAGCTCGCGGAGGCCGGCGCCACCGCGCTGCCCAGCCCGGCCGTCTCCGCGCCGTCCGCGCCGAAGGTGGACGCCTCCGCCGATCCGCTGCCCGAACAACAGACGCCGTCCGCCCCGGCGAAGGCGGACGCCGGCGGTGGCTCCGGGTCCGGCGGTTCCGGCAGCTCCTCGGGGTCGGGCAGCGGCAGCCAGAAGGACACCGGCAGTTCGGGCGGCTCCAAGACGACGGCCCCGGTGCCCGGCGCCATCATCATCGGCCAGGCCTCGAACCGGTGCATCGACGTCACCGACGCGCAGAACGGCAAGGGCAAGGACGGCACCCCGCTCCAGCTGTGGGACTGCGCCGGGTCGGCGAACCAGAAGTGGATCTTCGGCAAGGACGGCACCGTGCGCTCGCTCGGCCTGTGCATGGACGTCGCCTGGGGCTCGCGGGACGACGGCGCGGTCATCCAGCTGGCCAACTGCAGCGGCAACCCCGCCCAGCAGTTCGTGCTGAGCAAGGACCTCGATCTGGTCAACCCGCAGGCGAACAAGTGCGTGGACGCCAAGGACAACGGCACCGGCAACGGCACGAAGCTCCAGCTGTGGACGTGCTCGGGGACGCCGAACCAGAAGTGGCGCGCTCAGTGAGAACGGGATGACCACGCGGCGGTAGTCACCAGTTGGCTTCGCCGGGCACCAGGCGGCCCGCCTTCCGGTACTCGCGGCGGGCGCCTTCCAGCAGATCGCCGTCGCCGACCGGCTCGTCCCGGCCGGCGGCGAGGTAGGCGGCGGTGACGACCGCGCTGCGGATGGACCCGCCGGCCAGCTCGAAGTCCCGGGCCAGGGGCGCCGGATCGATGCCCTCGGCGCAGGGCACATGGACCAGCCCGTGCCGCCACAGCGCGAGGCGCTGTCCGGCGTCGGGGAACGGGAAGTCGACCACCAGGTCGAGCCGCCGGGTGAACGCCTCGTCGATGTTGGCGCGCAGGTTGGTGGTGAGCAGCGCGATGCCGTCGAAGGACTCCAGCCGCTGGAGCAGGTAGGCGCTCTCCATGTTGGCGTACTTGTCGTGCGCGTCCTTCACCTCCGACCGCTTCCCGAAGACGGCGTCGGCCTCGTCGAAGAGCAGCACGGCGTCGGTGCGGTCCGCCTCGGAGAAGATGCGCTCCAGGTTCTTCTCGGTCTCGCCGACGTACTTGTCGACGACGGAGGAGAGCTGGACGACGTAGAGGTCGAGCCCGAGTTCGGCGGCGACGACCTCGGCGGAGAGCGTCTTGCCGGTACCGGACTCACCCGCGAACAGCCCGAGCACCCCTCGGCCGCGCCCGCCGCCGGCACTGAGCCGCCAGTCGCCGAGGACACGGTCGCGGTGCCGGGCGCGCAGGGCGAGTTCCCGCAGCTGCGTCAACGGCCGCTCGGGCAGCACCAGATCCTCCCAGCCGACGTCGGGCCGGATCCGGCGCGCATGCCGCTCGAGCCCGGACGCCGACTGCTGCCGCGCGGCCAGTCGCACATGCTCGGCGGTGACCGGGCCCCCCTCGAAGGCGGCCAGCGCGCAAGCTGCCCGCGCGGCCCGCGCCACCCGCTCACCACCGAGCCGGTAGGGGGCGACGGTGGCGGCCAGGTCGAAGCCGGGGGCAGCGTCGGATGTACCGGCGGCGGTCGGGGCCAGGGCTGTTGCCCAGGTGGCCGTTCCGCCCGCCCGGCGGCGCGGTGCCTCCAGCACGAGGGGGTCGCGGGTGGACCAGTGCGGGTCGTAGGGGCGGGGGTCGGTGAGGAGGACGGTGACGTCCGAGGCGTCGGCCAACGCGCCGATCAGCGCGGCCGGTTGATCCGGCAGTCCGGACAGGACGACCGCCCGGCCACCGAGGCGCGCCTCGCGCAGGAGGCAGGGGAGGAGTTCGTCGGGCCCGGTGAAGCGGAGGGCGTCGACGCCTGCCGCGTGCAGGGCCGAGGTGATCGCGGCGAGGCCGTCGCCCTCGCGGTGTTCGCGCAGGTAGGCGGTGAGCGGGCCGCCCTCCCGCAGCCGATGCGCCAGCAGGTCGACGAAGCCCTCGTCGCCGGCGGGCAGCGGCGGGGGGAGCGGATGCAGGTGCCCGTGCAGGGCGGCGTCCGGGGTGTCGTCGCCGAGGAGGTGGGCGAGCAGCCGGTCCGGGACGCGCAACGAGCGGGACAGAAAAGGCCGTTCGGGTTCCTCGACGTCCAGCAGGCCGTACGCCCGCAGGGGCGCCGAGGAGTGGAAACGGGCCCGGGCCGCGGCCCGGTACGCGGGCGCCCCGCACAGTTCGAGGGCGAGCCCGACCGTGGCCCGCCGTCTGCTCACGTCGTCGTTGAGGTAGCCGTAGAGCGGCTCGAAGGCACGGTCGAGATCGGGCGCGAGCGCGATGAGGAGGATCGCGGCGTCGAGCTCGGTGAGCCGGAGACGGGCGGCGAGGGCGGTCAGGGGGTCGGCGGGGGTGGGCGTCGCGGTGGCGGTGAGGTCCTCGCCGGGGCCGGCCGCCCCGCCGGCGAGCAGCTGACGGACCGCCTCCTCGGAGAGGTACAGCCCGCGGAGCGGATCGGTGGCGGTGGGATCGTCGCCGGTCCGCCGATCGACCAGCCCGGCGACCCGCTCACGCAGCTCGCCGAGGCGCGTGAGCAGCACGGCAGCCTCACCCTCCGGGACGCCGACCCCGTGCGCCCGCCCGCCCGCCGCGGTCGCTCCGGCGCCGACGGCAGGTTCATGGTTGTCGGCGAGGGACGTCTCGGCGCCGGCGGCGGGCTCCCCGGCGTCCGGCAGGGTTGCCCTCGTACCGACTGCGGGTGCCCCGATGTCCGGCAGGGGCGTCTCGGTGCCGGCGGCGGGCTCCCCGGCGTCCGGCAGGGTTGCCCTCGTACCGACTGCGGGTGCCCCGATGTCCGGCAGCGGCGTCTCGGCGACGGCGGCGGGCTTCCCGTCGTCCGGCAGGGTTGCTCCGGTGCCGATCGCGGGTGCCCCGATGCCCGCCAAGGACGTCCCGGTATCGGCCGCGGGCTTCCCGGCGCCGGCGGAGGCGATGTCCTCCCCGGTGGCGACGGCCGAGTCCGGTCTCCCGGCGGCCACGTCCTGTCCCCCGGCGTACGTCCCGTTCATCGTTTCTCCGGACGTCGGGTCGCGGCCTCGCGGGCGGCGCGGGCAGCGGCCACCTGGTGGGGGCGGTGGGCCCGTTCGCCGGACTCCGGGGGGTCGCCGTCCATGCCGCGCAGGCGGACCGCCGCGCCCTCCGTGACCGGCGGCCCGGCGTCGTACTCGGGGTACGCCGGGAAGGGCGCCGTCACCACCAGGTCCAGGGACGGCTTGAGCTCACCGCCCAGGGCGGACCAGATCTCGGCGAGGGAACGGGACTCGCTCTGGACACCGGCCACCGTCAGCGGCACCGCCAGCCCCAACGCACCCAGGGAGCCCGGGAGTTCGTCGGCGGTGAGCAGCTCGCGCGGGAGAAGGGTCGCCAACACCGCCGACAGCAGCCGGTGTTCGTCCTGCGGTGTCCGGGTCCAGGCGGTGATGAGGTACGACAGCCTGAACCAGCGCGGGGGTTGGCGGCGTTTCACGACGATGTCCCGTTCGTCCCGCACCGCCATCTGGCCGCGCTGCCGACGGGTCACGTCCTCGCGGATGTCGTACAAGTAGCTGTTGATCACAGGGGCGTTGCGCCGGGCGGCCCAGTCGCGGGTCGGTGCCTCGAAGGACACCTCGATGCCGGAGCCGGCGAGCGCGCCGCCTCCGAGCAGGCCTTTGAGGACTTCGTCCACCTCGTGGATCACCGTCGTGCTCCTCAATCGCCGTACAGCAGCGGCCCCTGGGGCCTGTCCGGCCGATCGTGCCCTTGCCGGGTCGGTTTCCGCAGGCGCGCCGGGGTCGGCGACCGGGCACGACGCGCTGCCCGGGTGTCCGCCTTCGATTGCCCGTTCGGTCAGATGTAGCCTTCCCGCAGGGCATATGCCACTGCGTGCGCCCGGTTGCGCAGATGCAGCCGCGTCGTGAGTCCGTGCATGACGTTCTTGACGGTTCGTTCGGAGTAGGACAGCTTGCTGGCGATCTCTCCGGTGTCCAGGCCCTCGGCGACCAGCCGCAGGACGTCCACCTCCCGTGGCGCGAGCCCCAGGGAGGGGGCGCCGGGTCGGCCCGCCGCACCGCGGTGCATGGTGCCCACCTGGCTGATCAGCCTGCCGAGCAGGTCGGCGGGCAGGTCGCCGTCGCCCCGGTGGGCGGCCAGCACCGCCTGCACCAGCCGGTGCGCGGTGGCCTCGCGACGCCAGACGATGGCCCCGACCCCGCACTCGATGACGTCCAGCAGCTCGGTCTCGCGGATCGTGCCCACGACGAGCACCGCCCGCGCCCCCTCGCTGCGCACGATCCGCCGGAGCCGGGCAAGCGCCGCCTCGTCGAGGGTGTCCTCGATCAGCAGCGCCACCGTGCCGACGGCGGCCGAGAGCTCCTCGCGGACCTCGACCTCCGGGCGGGCGCGCAGCTGGCTGACGGCGCCCTCGCGCGAGATCGGGTCCGGTGCCTGGACGGCCACGGGAATCCGCCGCCGGGCACCGACGGCGGCACCGGTCTCTGGTGTCCGGGGTGAGCTGAGCAACCGTATCCCCCATGTTCACGGGCCCGCCGTCCGGCGGGGGCCGGTGACGGGTGGGTCAGGTCCAGAGTTCTGCGCCTCCTGCGGCGCGCGCAATCGTGGAGCACCACGAGGCGGACCACGAGAGCAACGCGTCCACGACCACGGTTCACCCGCATCGCCGCAGGTCAGATGCGGTAACCGCAGCCCCGTTCGGCCCGTCGTGAGCCTCGCCACAACGGCCGCGCGAACCCTTGCCCGACCGCAGAACCTCTACAGGTACACGTCCGACGTATCCGACAGCAGCAGGAGGCAGCGATGACCGGACCGTTGCGGGAACGCGACGACGCGCACGCACTGCTTGCGGCGCAGGCCGAGCACGTCCGCGCCGGGGGCGGCCGTCTCGTCCTGCTGCGCGGGGCCACGGGCACCGGCCGGTCCGCCGTCCTGGAGGCCGCCGCCGCGCACGCGACCCACCTCGGCCTGCGCGTCCTGCGCGCCCGCTGCTCCCCCGACGACAGCGCGCTGCCGTTCTCCTCCGTCCTCCATCTCCTCGGCCCCGTACCGGAGTTCGCGGACGTCGCCCCGGGCGTCGACGACCGGGGCAGCGCGGCGCGGCTCTGGCGGCTGCTGCGTTCGTACGCCGACGAGGCACCGCTCATGGTGGCCGTGGACGACGTCCACCTCGCCGACGCGGCCTCGCGACGCTGGTTCGTGGAGGCGGCCCGCCGTATCGACCGATTACCGGTGCTGCTGGTGGTCACCGAGCGCAGTCAGTACGACATCGACCCTCGGCCCGCCGGTCTCACCCACGCCCTGTCCCCGTCCCTGGTGCGCACCCACACCCTCGCCCCCCTCACCGACGACGCCTCGGCCGACCTGGTTCGCGCCGCCTTCCCGACGGCCTCCGACCGCTGGACGGCGGACTGCGTGCGCGCCGGTGCCGGCAGTCCGCTGTTCCTGCACGCCCTCTTCGACGACCTCGTCGGCGTCCCGCCCCCGAAGGCCCTCCCGCGGACGTGCGCCGCGCTGTACCCGGGCTCCTATCCGGCGGCGGTCTCCTGGTGGCTGGACAACGCGGGCCCGACGACGGCGGAGGTGGCCCGCACGCTCGCAGCGCTGGAAGAGGCGGAAGAGGCGGAGGTTGCGGAGGGGGCGGAGTCTTCGGAGGAGGCAGTCGCCGACGCCGACAGGGGCACCACCCCCGAATCCCGCACCGCCCTCGCCGCCCTCCTCGCCGACGCCTCCGGCGCCGACCACACCCGTGTCTCCGGCTGGCTGACGGCGATGACACGGCTCGGAGTGCTGCGCCCGGACCCGGCCGGCCGTCCCCGCTACGCGCACCCCCTCCTCCGGGACGCCGTACTCGGCGGCTGGTCCGCCGCCCGCCGTCAGGACGCGCACCGGGCGGTCGCCCAGGCGATGCTGCGCCGGGGCGACCATGTCGACGCCGTGGCACGGCAGTTGCTGGGCAGCGCACCGGCCGGTCTGCCGTGGGCGCTGCGTGTGCTGCGCGAGGCCGGCACCGTCGCCGCGCGCGAGGCCCGACCCCACGACGCCGTCCGCTATCTGCGCCGAGCCATCCGGGAACCCCTCCCCGACGACCTCCGCCAGCGCCTGCTCACCGAACTCGGCTCGCTGGAGTACGCCTGTGCCGACGCCCCGGCGGGCATCCCGCGGCTCGCCGAGGCGCTGGACCTGCCCGCCGACCCCCGCGACCAGGTCCGTACGGCGATCGCCCTGGGCACCGCGCTCGTGGGCCGCGGGGAGGTCCGTACGGCGGTGGCGGCACTGCGTCGCCTGGAGTCACGGCTGGCGGCCGGCCACGCCGACCTGGCCCGCACCCTCCAGACGGCGTCCGCGCTCCTGTCCGACCAGGACCAGACGATCCGCGGCGAGGCCTACCGCTGGCTCACCGACACCGCCGAACGCTCCCCGGAGCTCGTCGGCGCCTCCGGCCGGGCCCTCCTCGTGCGGTACGCGTCGACGGCCGGGGAGATCCCGGCGCGGGAGGCGATGCGACGTCTGCGCTCCCTCCTGACGGAACCCGCCGACCCCCTCGCCGAGCCGTTCCTGCTGGGCACGGCCGCGGCGGTGGCGCAGTGGGCCGACGAACTCGACGAGGCGGAACGACTGGTGGAACGCGGTCTGGCCGGCCAGCACCCGTCCCTGCTGCACCCGATGGAACAGGCCCTGCTGGACACCAGATGGGACATAGCGGCGGCACGGGGCACGTACGCCGTTCTGCTCGCCGCGCACCCCGGGGCCCCCGTCCGCCGTCACACCGGCGGCGGCCCCGCCAACCACGACGCGCACACCCTGCTGGCCCTGGTGGAGACGGGCCGTACGCAGGACGCCCGCCGCCTCGCGGACACCTTCGACCTCCGCGCCGCCCCCGACTCCTGGGAACTGAACCGCTTCCTCTACGCGCGGGGCGTGCTGCGGTTCACCGAGGGGGATGTCGCGGGCGCCCTCCACGACTTCCTGGAATGCGGCCGCCGTCAGTCCGCCCGCGCCGTCCTCAGTCCGGTCGTCACGCCGTGGCGGACGGCGGCCGCGGAGTGCCGGCTGGCGCTGGGCAACCCCCAGGAGGCGCTGGCCCTGGCGGCGGAGGAGCTCCGGCTGGCCCGCGTGTGGGACACCCCGCGCACGCTGGGACGGGCGTTGCGCGTCCTGGCCCGGGCGACGCGTGGACGGCGAGGCCTGGAACTGGGCGAGGAAGCGGTGGCCGTCCTGCGGAACTCACCGGCCGAAGCCGAACTGGTGGCCTCCCTCCTCGCCCAGGGCCGGCAGCTGACCGCCGCCGGCGAACGCACCCGGGGCCGCGACTACCTCCGCGAGGGCGCCGAACGAGCCGAACGCCTCGGCAGCGCACGGCTGTTGGCCTACGCCGACCAGGCCCTGCGCACGGCCGGCGCCCGCCGCACCACCCCCGCCCACACCGGCTCCGCGTCCCTCACCGGCAGCGAACGCCGCATCGCGGAACTCGCGGCGGAGGGTCGCACGAACACGGAGATAGCGGAACTCCTGCACGTCGCCCGCCGCACGGTCGAAACCCACCTGACGAGCACGTACAAGAAGCTGGGAATCCGACGGAGGGGGGAACTGCGGGAGGCGCTGGAGGAGTAGGGCAATCCGTGGGACGGCGGATTGCCGAGTTGCGAGCCGTTCCGGCCGACGCGATCCTGACGACATGGCGCTCCTTCCTTCGGACATGGTCATCGACGATTCGTCCGTGGGCTTCTTCTTCACCTGCTCCGACCGGCAACCGGCCCCGGCGCGCTACCAGTTCAAGTGCTTCGACCCCGAGGGAGTCCTGACCTCCGAGCAACTCCAGCTCCTGACCGTGAACACGACCCGGAACGCCCCGAATTCACGGGCCGAGATTCCCGACCGCGTCTCGGACGCCGTCCTCGAAACGCATTCCGACGCCCCGGTGACCCGGGCCCTGGCCGACCAGAACATCAGACTCCGGCTCGGCGGCTTGGTCGTGGGGGACTGGGACGTCACGTTCGGCGCCCCCGTGCAACCGTTCCGCCTCGACGGCACATGGACAAGAAAGGCGTAGCGCGAGCGGCCCCGGGATCCCATGAGATCCCCTGAGAGCTCTTCGGACCTACGATGAGGAGGCATGACAGTCGACCTCTTCGCGGGCATCCCCGTCAACGACTACTCAGCGGCGCTCGCCTGGTACGAGCGGCTGTTCGGCGCCCCGGCGATGTTCTTCCCGAACGACAAGGAAGCCGTCTGGGAGCTGGCGGAGCACCGGTACGTCTACATCGAGCACCGCCCGGGCCACCATGCCGGCCACGCCCTGCACACCCTCTTCGTCGACGACCTCGACGCGCGCGTCGCCGCCGTCACGGCCCGCGGCCTGACCCCCACCCGCCGCGAGACCTACGCCAACGGCGTCCGCAAGATCACCTACCACGACCCGGACGGCAACGAATTCGGCTTCGGCGGGGGTCCGGCGTGACGAGGCCTCCCGCCGCGCCGGAGGCGTGCGTCCACCGGGTGGGTGAATCTCGGGGGCGGCTGCTCGGATGTCGTACGTCGATTCGGTTCTTCATTCGATGGTGAGGGCTCCCGCTGTCGTGACTCGCCGATCGAAAGAGGCAGACCGTGACCACCATGGAGCTCGACTACAACAGCGACGCGATCGTCCAGCTGTTGGAGACACCCCCGAAGGACCGTTCCCTGTCGTGGCTGAAGAGCGCGCTGCAACAGGCGATCATGCTCGAACTCGCCACCCTGCCACCGTACTTGTGCGGCTGGTGGTCGCTGGACGACGACAGCGAGACGGGCAAAGCCGCCGACCGCGCCATCCGCGAGATCATCTTCGACGAGATGTCGCACCTCGGGCATGTCTGCAACCTGCTCACCACGATCGGCGGAAGTCCGCGCATCGCCGACCCGGCCGTGCTGGCGCCGTACCCCTGTCCGCTGCCCGGCGGGGTGCGGCCGAAGATCCATCCCGACCTGGAGGTCTACCTCAGCGGGCTGACGCAGGACTCGGTCGAGATGTTCTCGCAGATCGAGGCGCCGGAGAGGCCGCTCGCGCAGTTCGCGGAGGAGACGTTCGCGTCGATCGGGGCCTTCTACACCGCGATCCTGGAGGCCTTCACGCAGCACGGGAGCGAGATCAAGGGCACCCGACAGGTGATCGAGAACATGGCGGGGCACGGGGGGGGGAACAGCCTCTTCGCGATCAGGACCCTCGCCGACGCCGAGAAGGCGATCGAGATCATCAAGGAGCAGGGCGAGGGTACCGACCAGACACCGGAGAACACGTTCCCCGGGTACATGGGCGAGCTGTCCCACTATTACGTCTTCCGGGAGATCTTCCGCGGCCGGAAGCTGAAGAAGATCCAGGAGACCCCCCCGAGGTGGGACTTCCAGGGGGACGCCATCCCGATGCCGCACGCCCGTCCGATGGGCAGGGTGCCGAAGGGCGGCTGGGCGGCGGACCCGGACACCCGCCCCACCCCGACCGTGCAGGCCGAACTGGACAAGGTCAACCAGACGTTCAGCGACATGCTGCGCTCGCTGGAGAAGGCCTGGCAGCAGGACACTCCGGAGGAGGCGGGGCGGCACCTGGGCGCCGCGATCGGCAAGATGTTCGCGCTCGGTGAGCCGGCGATCAAGCTGATGGGGATGAAGCTGCCCAACGACAGCACCCTGCACTACGGCCCGGAGTTCCGGTACAGCCCGCCCCAGGCGTGACGGGCCGGGAGGCGAAGGGCGCGCCCTACCGCTCGAACCGTCACGTCGACGGGGCCCCCGACACCCTCACCACCCTCACCACCCGCACCGCAATGTCCACCGTCGTCCCGGTCGTCCCGTCGCTCCGCTTGCCCGTGCAGGTGAGCCGGGCGTCCGGGACGGCCTTCAGACCGGTCGGGCAGGTGACGTCGGCCTTCGTGCCGACCCGGGGGAGAGGGTGGTAGAGGCTTTCCGTGCGGCCGGACGCTGTCCGGGGCGAGGGCCTTCCGGCCGTCGACCAGGACGGTGTCGTACGCGTCTCCCCGCCCTCCCCGCCGCCCTCCCCCGCGAGGCGCAGGCCGCCGCCGTCCGCGTCGTCCAGGAGGCCCTGACAGACGTCCGGCGCCACGCCGCCGACGCCACCACGGTCACCGTCCGCCTCCGCCTGCGCCCCGACGGAGGACGCCTGGAGGCGACCGTCTCCGTCGCCGGCCGTGGCGGCGCCCAGTTCCCCGCCGAGGCCCACGGCGGCGGCTTCGGCCTCGTCGGCCTGCGCGAACGGGTCACGGCCCTGGGCGGCGAACTCCGCACGGGCCCGGGGACGGCCGACCACGGGCGGGAGGTCCGGGCGCTCTTCCCGGCCCGCTGAACCGACCTCCGGGTTCCCGGCGAGGCCCTGTGACAGGCCTGTGACCGGAGGAGTGGCTTCCGCCACAGCCGGGTGCTCGTGGGCCTGGTGGGGTGACCGGATGCGCTCCGCCCTCTCCGCCCTCTCCGCTCCCTCCGTTCTGCGGAGCTACCTGCCGCCGCTCCTGGTGCACGTGCTCATCGGCCTCCCGACGGCCGTCGTCGTGCTGTGCGCGCGCTGGTACATCGCCCACGGGCACTGCGACTACGGCGACCTCGGCCGCCGTGACCTGGACAACTGCACGTACGACCAGATCGAGGACAGCGGTTTCGTGCTCATCGTCTTCGTGCTGTTCGCCGTGTTCGTCGGCCTGCTGCTCGTCCTGTTCGACGGGCTCCGGCCCTTGAGGACGGGTCGTTCGCTGCGTCCACGGCTCCTGACCCTTCCCGCGATCCTCCTGCCGTACGCCGTGTATGCGGCGAGCGGTGGGTGACCGGAGCACGGGAGCGGTGGAGTAGTGGACCTGTTGGCGTTCTTCGGCCCGGTGGCCGTCACGCTCTTCCTCGTGCCGTTCGTCTTCGTCCTCCACTTCTGGGTTCGGGCCCGGGGGTGGGCCCCGGCCCGGCGGTGGGTGCTGCTCGGCTCGGTCGTGGCCGTGGCCGGGTACGGTGCGGCGACCGTCTACGGGCTCGCGTTCATCCACCCCTTGGACCTCTGCGCCTCTCCGACCGGCGACGGGGTGTACATGGACCTGATGCGCGACTACCGCCTCGACCACGTCACCGTGGACGCGTTTCCGCCCCGGGTGACCTGCGTCTGGGGGCGCGTCCTGCCGGACGGCGACCCCCAGGAGCTGGTGGTCTCGACGTGGGGGCGGTGGCTGATGTACGCGGGGCTCGCCGTGGCGGGGGCCGGTGCCTGGCGGGCCCGGCTCGGCCGGGATGCCCCGGAGATCCGCAAGAACCTTGCTTGACTTAGGCAAGTACCTGCTACGGTGACGGCAGTCCCCACGCGAAGGGTGCCGTCATGTCCCTGTACGGGAACGTCGTGGACGAGCCGTCGCCGCCGCACGGGGACGGGCAGCAGGTCCTGGTCGTCGCCGGTGATCCGGTGGACAGTGAACTGGTCAGCACCACACTGGAGTTGGCCGGCTACCGGGTCGGCACGGCGGGCTCCGGCGCCGAGGGCATGGTCCGGCTCAGCAGACAGCGGTTCGACCTCGTCGTCTGGGACGCCACCCTGCGCGAGAACGCCTACCTCGCCTGGGGCCGCCGCGTCGCCCCCGCCGACCGGCCGCCGCTGCTCTTCCTCGCCACCTGCGACTCGCTCCCCGGCCTCGTGCCCGAACTCGGCCGCGAGCGGGAGGACTACGTCACCAAACCGCTCCGGGTCGCCGAGATGCTCGCCCGGGTCGAGATGCTGCTGCGCCGCCGCCGGCCCCAGCGGCCCTCGGGCCGGCCCCGGCACGGTGACCTGATCCTCGACGACGCCACCTGTCAGGCCCGGCGCGGGGCCCGACCCCTCGGCCTCACCCCCGCCGAGTACCGGCTGCTGCGGCACCTGCTGGCCAACGCGGAGTGCGTGCTGTCGAAGGAGCAGATCAGCCGGCACGTCTGGGGCGAGTTCCGTGCGGGCGAGGCCATCGAGAAACTCGTCTCCCGCCTGCGGCGCAAGGTGGACCGGGAGGAACCCGCACTCATCCACACCCGCCGGGGCTTCGGCTACTGGCTGGGCCGCGCCGACCTCTGAGGGCAGGCGGCCCGGGCCGCGCATGTGAGCTGGGTCACGTCGGCGTTCTGTCAGGAAACGGTCCAGCAGGCGTCAGACAGCCCCGCTTGCCTGGAGGAGGTCACACGACGGTCACCCGAAGGTCGTACGACGAAGGAGACACGAGACTTCATGCTGAGGCCCCAGGACCAGTTCCACGTGGGCATCGTCGCCGAGAACCTCGCCGCGACGACCGCCCGGCTCTCCCAGCTGTTCGGACTTCAATGGCACGACGAGATGGGCGCCCCCGTCGAGGTGGAGCTGCCCGGCGGCACCGCGGTCCTCGACTTCGTGTGCGTGTACTCGAAGTCGACGCCCAGGATCGAGATCGTCCGGCCCGTCCCCGGCACCCTCTGGGAGCCGACGCCCGGCTCCGGCATCCACCACCTCGGCTACTGGTCCGACGACGTCGCCGCCGACACGGCCGAGCTCGAACGACACGGCTACGAGGTCGAGGCGACCCACAGGGGCCCCGACGGCGCGCCGTTCTTCGCGTTCCTGCGCGGCGGCGAGGTGACGGGCTTCCGGGTCGAGCTGGTCAGCAGCGCCGCCCGGCCGGCCCTGGAGCGGCTCTGGGCCGCCGAGTGATCCCGGTCATCCCGGTGACCGTCCGCAAGGCCTTCGACATGGCAACAAGGAGCAACACATGACGACCGCACACACCGCAGCGACCGCAGCACCCGCACACACCGCCCGTACCGTCGGCATCGTCACCGGCGCCGGACGTGGCATGGGCGAGGCCTGCGCGCGGCGGCTGGCCGACACGGTGGACGTGCTGTTGCTCGTCGACCGCGACGAGGCGGGCGTGACGGCCGTCGCCGACGACCTCAACGCCTCCACCGCCCGCGCCGTCGCCCAGCCCTTCGCTCTCGACGTCACCGACCGCGACGGCCTGGCCGGACTCGCCGCCCGGGTCGCGGAACTCGGCACGCTCCGCGCCGTCGCCCACGCCGCCGGCATCTCGCCCACGATGGCCGACTGGCGCCGCATCTTCGAGGTCGACCTGATCGGGACCGCGCTTCTCGCCGAGGCGCTGCGCCCGCTGGCCACCGCCGGGACGGCGCACGTGTACTTCTCGTCGATGTCCCCGCTGCTCGCCGGCGTCGCCCCCGGACCGGCCGTCGCCGAGATCCTCGACGACCCGCTGCAGGAGGACTTCCTCGACAAGATCCGCGAGGCGGTCGGGCCGGGCATCGAGGAGTCCACGCTGGCCTACCCCTGGGCCAAGCACGGAGTGGCCCGGTTCGCCCGCAAGGAGGCGGTACGGCTCGGGCCGGTCGGCGGCCGGGTGTGCTCCCTCGCCCCGGGCATCATCGACACCCCGCAGGGCCGGCAGGAGGCGGCCCGGCACGCGTCGATGCAGAAACTCGTCGACGCGACCCCGCTCGGCCGCACCGGCACCTCTGAGGAGGTCGCCTCGGTCGTCGCCTTCATCCTGTCGGACGAGGCGAGCTTCCTGAACGGCATCGACGTCCTCGTCGACGGCGGGGTGTGCGCGGCGGTCGGCGGGAGGTGACGTAGGTCACCTCACCGGAACCGATCACTTCTGCCTCCACCGCCGGTCTCACAGACATGACGACACCTCTGAGGGGCCCCGCCAGTTACTTCCCGTCGATCGAGAAGAAGTACGGCCGTCCGATCGCCGAGTGGAAGGCCCTGATCCGCGCCTCGCCGCTGACCCGGCACATGGAACTCGTCTCCTGGCTGAAGACCGAGCACGGCCTGGGGCACGGCCACGCCAACGCGCTGGTGGCCCACACGCTGGCGGAGGACACCGGCGAGTGAGCCACCCCGGCCGCGGGCCTCAGCGGCCGTTCGTGCCGGTGCGGTTGCCGTTCCCGTAGCTGTTTCCGTTGCCGCCCTTGGTGGGGCGGCGCGGCGAGGGCAGTGGGACGTGGGGCGGCCGCCTGGCGGCGACCGTGCCCCGGCCCGGCCTCAGCGACCGTTCGTGCCCGTGCGGTTGCCGTTCCCGCCACCGTTACCGGCGCTGTTTCCGTTGCCCTTGGCAGGAGCGCGGCGGCGGCCCTGGGAGGTCGGTCGACCGCCTTGGGAGGTGGTCCGGCCGCCCTGCGCGGCGGGGCGGCCGCGGCGGGCGCGCGGGGCGGAACCCGAGCGCTCGGTGCGCTTCTCCGCGGTGGGCGGCGGGGTGAGGACGACGGGCACGCCCGAGGGCGCCTGCGCGCCGGTGATACGGCTCAGCTCGGTGCCGCCGGAGCGGACCCGGGTGGTCTGCGGGGTGATGCCGGCGTCGGCCATCAGCCGCGTCATCTCCCGCCGCTGGTGGGGCAGGACCAGCGTGACGACGGTGCCGGACTCGCCGGCGCGTGCCGTACGGCCGCCGCGGTGCAGGTAGTCCTTGTGGTCGCCGGGCGGGTCGACGTTGACGACGAGGTCGAGGTTGTCGACGTGGATGCCGCGGGCCGCGACGTTGGTCGCCACCAGCACCGTGACGTGGCCGTCCTTGAACTGGGCCAGCGTCCGCGTGCGCTGGTTCTGCGACTTGCCGCCGTGCAGGGACGCCGCGCGCACGCCGACCGCCAGCAGCTTCTTGGCCAGCCGGTCCGCCGCGTGCTTGGTGTCCAGGAACATGATCACGCGTCCGTCGCGGGCGGCGATCTCCGTCGTCGTGGCGTGCTTGTCCTCGTCCTCGACGTGCAGCACGTGGTGCTCCATCGTCGTCACCGCGCCCGCGGACGGGTCGACGGAGTGCACGACCGGGTCGTGCAGGTAGTTGCGCACCAGCCGGTCGACGTTGCGGTCCAGGGTCGCCGAGAACAGCATGCGCTGGCCGTCCGGACGCACCTGGTCGAGCAGTTGCGTCACCTGCGGCATGAAGCCCATGTCGGCCATCTGGTCGGCCTCGTCGAGGACGGTGATGCCGACCCGGTCCAGCCGGCAGTCGTCCCGGTCGATGAGATCCTTGAGCCGGCCGGGCGTGGCCACGACCACCTCGGCGCCGGCGCGCAGCGCGCTCGCCTGCCGGCCGAGCGACAGACCGCCGACCACCGTGGCGATCCGCAGCCGCAGCGCACGGGCGTAGGGGGTGAGGGCGTCGGTGACCTGCTGGGCCAGTTCCCGGGTGGGGACGAGGACCAGGGCCAGCGGCTGCCGGGGCTCGGCCCGCTGCCCGTCCATCCGGGCCAGCATGGCGAGGCCGAAGGCGAGGGTCTTGCCGGAGCCCGTGCGGCCACGGCCCAGGACGTCCCGGCCGGCCAGCGAGTTCGGCAGCGTCGCGGCCTGGATCGGGAACGGGGTGATGACGCCTTCGGTGCCGAGGGCGGCCAACAGCCGCTCCGGCATGTCGAGTTCGGTGAACGCCTCGACCGGCGGCAGCCCCGGGGTGAGGGTGACGGGCAGGGCGAACTCACCGCCGGACGCGGCGGGACGACTCGGGCGTCCGTTCCGGCCGGCGGGCTTGGCCGAACGGGAGGGAGCGGCGCCGCCCCGGCGGGAGCGGACGGAGCTGTTGCGGTTCATTCGGAACCTTCCTCGATGCGGCACGTATCGAGGAATTCCTCCCGACATGAGGATTCACAAGAATGAGCCGAAAAATACAAACAAATACGCGGCAGAACGCCATGAGCCGGGGCTCGCACTACGAGAGTGCGAGCCCCGGCCACGTGGTACGCGTAGGTCGCGTCAGCGTCAGGCGGGAACGATGTTCTCGGCCTGCGGGCCCTTCTGGCCCTGCGTGACGTCGAAGGTAACCTTCTGGCCTTCCTGAAGCTCGCGGAAGCCCTGGGTGGCGATGTTCGAGTAGTGGGCGAAGACGTCGGGGCCGCCACCCTCCTGCTCGATGAAGCCGAAGCCCTTTTCCGCGTTGAACCACTTCACGGTGCCAGATGCCATATTGAATCTCCCTTGGGGCAGTGCCCGGTGTCCGCACCTTGCGGACCCGGCGTCGCAGGATCAGAGATAAGCCCCGGAAACAAAAAGAGTGCCCGTCGACGGAAGGTCGAAGAGCACTCACAAGCCTCTGGTAACCGAAACTGCCACTCTTATCACGGTAGCACAGGTCTGGACGAAGGGCCCGCGAAGCGCACCCAGAACATCTGAGTACCCGTACTCAAGAGCGAGGGCACCGCCTCCCGGCAGGCTGATCGTATGAACAGGATTCGAGTGAGCAGGGGCCTCGCGGTGGCCGGTGTGGCCGTGGCGGCGCCGGCCGGCTGTTCCCTCCGGATCGAGGAGGCCAGCTGCGGCGGCGGCCAGTACCCGGTACTGGCGGTCAACAGCAGCGGCAGCGACTGCGTGCCGAACGGCGAGGAGCCGGCCAAGGGATGGGTCCGCTACCCGGCGGGGAAGGTCCCGGAGAAGGTCGGCGACAAGTGGGACACCTACTGGAGCACCCACACCGTCGACGAGAACGGCCGGATCATCGAGCTCGCCGAGGGCGAATGAGCGCCGAACGCCGTAGTCGGCGCCGAACGCCGTAGTGAGCGCCGAACGTCCGGGCGGGCGCCGAGTGTCTGTTGTATAACCCGATCATGATTTATCACGTCGTACCGCTCGACGAGTGGAACGCCGGCCCCGACCGGCCCTACGCGCCCGCCTCCCTCGCCCAGGACGGGTTCGTGCACTGCTCGCCCGACGAGGAGACGACGCTCACCGTCGTCAACGCGTTCTACCGGGACGCCTCCCGGCCGCTGCTGGCGCTGGTCCTCGACGAGGAGCGGCTCACCGCGACGTGCGAGTGGGAGGCCGCCGCCCCCGCTCCGCCGCCCGGGGTCGCCGACAGCACCCTGTTCCCGCACGTGTTCGGCCCGGTCGACCGCGACGCCGTCGCCAGGATCCTCGAGGTCCGTTGGGACGAGGAGGGCCGGGCGACGGCGCTGGTGGAGACGGAGGCCGCTGGCTGACGGCGGGTCAGCCGTTGTCCCGGCCGCCGCTGCTGTTGCGCCTCCTCGTCCTGACGTAGTGGACGGTCCCCAGGACGAGGACGATCATCACGACGTCCTAGGCAAGGGACGGCAGGGCGTTCACGGTCCTCGAGGAGGAGCCCCCGAAAACGATCGCGGTCGCGACGTGCGCGATCGACATGGCGAGGAGCATGATGCCCACGCGGAGCAGCGAGACCCCGCCCCTCTGCTCGTCCGGCCCGTCCCCGGCGTTCATCTGCTCGACGTCTCCCGAAACACCGAATCGACCGGAAACGCCGAATAGCCCGGAATCACCGAATCGTCCGGGCGGCGATTCCCCTTCCCCTGCCCCGCTACGCGGACGCGGGCATACGTCCCGGCCCCGAAGGACCGGGGCGCATGCCCGGAAACAGCACCTGGCGACGTGCGCCGGTCAGAGGTCGAACTCGTGCGGCGGCAGCTCGAGGGTGAAGCACGCCTCCCGCACGATGGCCTGCTCGGTCTTGTCGAAGTCGCCGTCGGCGCCGCCGATGACGATGCCGATCTGGATGACGGCACGGGCCTCGGCCGGCTTCTTCTTCGCCTTGGCGATCTCCTGCAGCACGCTGACCTTGCCGAAGGCGAAGTCGGTGGTCAGCTTGTTGAGGTTCTCGTCGAAGCGCCGCTGAAGGTCCGTGGCGTCGAAGTTCTGCAACACCTCGTTGGTGGCGATGAGTTGGGCCACGCGCTGCCGCTCGGCGGGGTCGATGGTGCCGTCGGCGGCGGCGACCAGGGCGCACATCGCCATGCTCGCGTCGCGGAAGGCACCGCTCTTGAGGTCGTTCTTCTTCGCCACGAGCTGGGTCTGCATCGTCGACGCGGACTCCTTGATGCGGTCCCACAGGGCCATGAGAACTCCAGAAGGTCGGTTCGGGTCATCTACAGCAACGTAGAAACTAACAGCCGTCCCGATAAGTTCCGTTGAACAAGGGCTGTTGCGTCGATGGCCGTCCCGGTACGGCAGGTCAGAGGCAGACCAGACCCAGCAGACAGATGTCCGACGGTGAGGTCGCCGCGGGCGCGGGGCTCGTCTGGGACGAGGAGGACGACGAATTCGATGTCGATGACGACGATTCCGTGCCGTCGGTCGCCGCGGGAGCGGGTGTCTGCTGATCGGTTGTGCCGGCCTCGTCGGTGGGGGCGGTGGGAGTGGTGACCGGTGCGTCGTAGGACGAGGAGCCGGTTCGCTGCCGGGGGACCGACGGCGCCGTGGGAGTCGCGGGGGGCGTGGGGGTGGAGGCCAGGTCGTCCGGGTGGGTGTTCGCCGGTGACTGCGCCGGGGGAGTGGAGGACCGTTTCGACCGGTGCGCCTCGGACCCGGTCACCGTCGGGCGGGTGTGGTCCGAGGCCGGTTCCTCACCGCCGTACGTGGTCGGGCGCTCCGGCGCCGTGGCCGCCTGCGTCCGGTCGCCGGTCTGCCGGTCCAGCGAGGCGATGGTCAGCCCGCCACCGACGAGTGCGACGGCCGTCGCGACCACGGCTCGGCGCTGGTTCTTCTTCCAGCGGGCCAACTGGCGCCGACGCGCCGCCCGTCCCTGCGGCGCGGGCAGCGGCACGGGCGGCACCACGCTCGCCAGTTCGGGCGAGTCGCTCGCGAGGTCGGGCGAGTCGGGTGACTCGGGCGAGTAGCGCGAGCCGAGTGGGGCAGGTGACGGTTCGTCGAGGTTCCGCGGCGCGATGATCCGCGGCGCGATGTCCGGTGCGTAGGCGCCGCATCCCGGGCACACCAGGGCGCCGTTGAGATGTCGGCGACACGTGGAGCAGTAGTCCATCTGCGGTCTTCCTACGCGGGGGGCACGGGGGCACGGGGGCACGGGGCACGGGGGTCCGGTGGTCGCACACGCTAACGAGTCGTTCGAAGGACTGTGTGCAGCCTGTGTGACGCTCCTGCACGGATCCCTCGCGGATCCCTTGAGGGGATGGAGCACAGGCCTGCGCGCACGCAAGGTCCGCGCCCCTCGGCGCACCTCCATGCGTCCATCTATGTGAACAGGAAACAAGTACGCGTCTATTGACGTGCTCAGGCCATGGCCCTAACTTCCGGGAGAAAGCGCTTTCCAGCTCGGCCGACCCGCACTCGTCCCGTTCCTGGAGATGAACCATGCAGCTGAGATCCGTCATGGCCTGCGTCAGCCTGGTGGCAGGCACGCTCGTCGCGCTCGCCGGCACCGCGCCCGCCCAGGCCGCCACCACCACCCGCTACGAGGCCGAGACCTCCCCGGCGGTCTGCACCGGCACCATCGACTCCGACTGGACCGGCTACTCCGGCAGCGGATTCTGCAACGGCACCAACTCGACCGGCGGATACGCCCAGTTCACCGTGAACGCGGCAACGGCCGGCACGGCGACGCTGAACGTCCGCTTCGCCAACGGCACCACCGCCGCGCGCCCGGCCGCGCTCGTCGTCAACGGGACGACGGTGCAGACGCCGTCCTTCGAGGCCACCGGCGCCTGGTCGACCTGGGTCACCAAGACGCTGACCGTGTCGCTCAACGCGGGCAGCAACACCATCCGTCTCAGCCCCACCACCGCGGACGGGCTGCCCAACGTCGACTACGTCGAGGCGACGACGGCCGACAGCACCACACCCCCGGCCGGCGGCGCGATCTACGTCTCGCCGAGCGGCACGGACAGCGCGGCCGGCACCCAGTCCGCGCCGACCACCCTCACCTCGGCGATCAGCCGCGTCACCACGGGCGGGACGATCTACCTGCGCGGCGGGACGTACGCGTACTCGTCGACGGTCACCATCCCGGCGACCAGCAGCGGCACGGCGAGCGCCCTGACCACCCTGTCCGCCTACCCGGGCGAGACGCCGGTGCTCAACTTCTCGGCGCAGAGCGAGAGTTCGTCCAACCGCGGGCTCCAGCTGTTCGGCTCGTACTGGCACGTCTACGGCCTCGTCGTCGAACGCGCCGGCGACAACGGGATCTACGTCGGCGGCAGCGACAACGTCATCGAGCGCACCATCACCCGCTACAACCGGGACACCGGGCTCCAGCTCGGCCGGATCGCCTCCAGCACCCCCGCCGCCCAGTGGCCGTCCGACAACCTCATCCTCTCCGCCGAGTCGCACGACAACGCCGACTCCGACGGCGAGGACGCCGACGGCTTCGCCGCGAAGCTCACCACCGGCACCGGGAACGTCTTCCGCTACGCCGTCTCCCACAACAACATCGACGACGGCTGGGACCTCTACACCAAGACGGACACGGGCGCGATCGGCCCGGTGACCATCGAGGACTCGCTGTCCTACAACAACGGCACGCTCAGCGACGGCACCGTGAACTCCAACGGCGACCGCAACGGCTACAAGCTCGGCGGCGACGACATCGCCGTCAACCACGTCGTACGGCGCAGCATCGCCTACCACAACGGCCATCACGGGTTCACCTACAACAGCAACCCGGGCTCCATGGCCGTCTCGAACAACCTGAGCATCGACAACGCCGAGCGCAACTACTCCTGGGACGCCGGGACTTCGGTGTTCCGCAGCAACACCTCGTGCCGGTTCGGCGTGAGCGGGTCCAACGACAAGACCATCGGTGACGCCGACAGCACCAACCAGTTCTGGACCGGCACCAACGGCTCCCGCTGCGCCTCGTACTCCGGGGCGCTGGCATGGTCCTTCGCCTCGGACGGGAAGCTCGTGGTGACGCTGGGGGGCAAGCAGGTGACGTTGTGACCGAGTGACCGACGGGGGGACGTACGTGAGAAGGCCCGGGGCCGGCAGGCGACCCGGGTCTTCGTCACGTGGACGTGTCGTCGTCCTTCCTCACTCGGGCGGATAGAACTGGGCGTACCAGCGGCGCAGTTGCCTGATGCCCTTCTCGTGCGGGAGCAGGACCGGCCGGGGCTGGTGGATCTTGTGGTCCCAGATCCTGACCTCCTCGCGCACCTCGCCCAGGGCCTCCGCGCGGAAGACGAGCTTGAGCGCGGGCGTCAGGAACGGGGCCCGTGCCGGTTTGCGGAGGTAGTACAGCATCCGCAGCTCGCTGGTGCGGTCGTCGACGGGGGTGGAGAGGGCGACCGCGGTCACGGAGAGCGCCGGGCCGTGGGTGCGGACCACCATGACACCCGGGCCGTACATGAACGCGTCGAAGGTGTTGTCGATGTTCCAGCCGAGCACGCGCCGCCGGATCCGTCCGCGGACCTCGGCGAACGGACCGTCCACCTTCCAGTCCTGGACGGGGGGCTCGCTCTGCCCGTGGATGTGGTGGAAGTGGGACTCGTCGACGATGTTCTCCCGCATCTCCTGGACGTGGATGCGGGCCCGGCAGGTGTCGTCGACAGGGGAGGCGAAGTCCATGGACGTGGTCTCCGGGATGTCGGGGACCTCCCAGGAGGGCTCGGCGGAGGACTCGTCGGGGCCGGCGTACACGAAGACGAGTCCGCTGTGCTCGCGGACCAAGAAGCCGCCGAGGGCCACCTTGGGCGTGCGGACCGCGAACGGTGCCGTCACACACCGCCCGTCCGTCCCGAACCGCCATCCGTGGAAGGGGCATTCCACGGTCCCGTCCACGACCTTCCCGCCGACGCCCAGATGCGCGCCGTAGTGCGGACAGTGCGCGTCCCGCACGGCGGCCCGCCCGTCGGCCCCGCGGAAGGCGATGAGCGCCCGCCCGAAGTAGTGCAGGCCGACGACCTTGCCCGGCTTCAGTTCGCGGCTGCGCAGGACGGCGTACCAGCCGTGCGGCACGGCCGGCATCGGATAGGCGTCGGCTCGGGGGTCGCGGGGGAGGGCGGCGAGGGGGTCGGTGTCCCCGCGCCGCCCTTTGGCCTTGTCATGGCTCCGACGGAGTAAATCCATGCGGTGATGTTAGAGGTTCTGGTGCGAGTCCTGAGTGGTGGTGTTGGTTGTTCCCTGGCTGTGGAACGTGTTGTTCGTGTCGCTGTTGTACGTCGGCAGGACGTGGCTGAGGGTGAGGTCGATGGGCAGGAGCGAGCCGTTCCCGGTGCCGCCGCCGTTTCCGCCGCGGTCGCCGCCGGTGACAGGGGTCGGATCGCTCGCCCTGGCGCTGAGGCCGCCTCCTGCCTGTTCGACGACGGTGGCGGTGTTGGTGACGGTGCAGGGAGCGTCTTCGGCCACGTTGACGACGATCTCCACCGTGTAGAGGGAATCGGGAGGCAGGTCGGTGGTACAGGTGACCACTGTGAACGTGGCGTCCCTGCTACAGGTGCCGAAGTCCCCGTTGGAGTTGAAAGAGGCGACCGTGAGGCCCTGGGGCAGGGCGTCGGTCATCACCGTCGTGCCGATGGCCTCGGTCTCATCGGTATTGCTGACCGTGATCTGGTAGGTCCCCTGCCCGCCTCGGGCGAAGTCCCCCGTGTGGGCCTTCGAGATGTTCAGATTGCCCTGGGCGTACGCGGGCGTGGTCCCGATGCCGAGCGGCAGGGCGACGCTCAGCGTCAGAACGGTGGCGGCGGCGGACGCGCGCCGCCTCAAGGTGTGCGTGGGCCAGGCCAAGGTCGGGTCCTCCTGTTGTGCGACGGTCGTGCCGGGGCGCCCACGACGCGCACGTGACGCATGCCGGACACCTGCACTGACAACAAAGGACGCCGGGAGGACCGGCTCAAGGGGCGCCGCGCCGATTTCACCCGATCGCCAGGGAAGCCCGGCGCGAGGGGCGGCGGGCCCGGGTGAAGGCGACGTCGGCCTCCCGCAGGGCGCGTTCGCGGAACGGAAGGCGATGAGCGCCCGCCCGAAGTGGTGCAGGCCGACGATCCTGCCCGGCCGCAGCTCACGGCCCCGGAGCACGGCGTACACCCGTACGGGACGGCGGGCATCGGATACGCGTCGGCTCGCGGATCCCGCCCGAGGGCGAGCCCGGGAGGGAGTGGTCGTGGCCGTGGTCGCGTGCTCGTCATGGCTCCGACGTAATGGAAGGCGCCGATGCCAGTGGGCCTAAGAGAGCCCGGCGGTAGGCGTCACTTGAGTCTTCTGGTGGTGGGTAGGTGTCCCAGCGGTAGCGCGGCGGACACGCGTGCGGAGCGTGACGAGTACGCATGGCCGCGCCCGGCTGATCCGTAGATCCTCGAACGTCGGCTGAAGCCTGGCCGGGCGGGCGGCTGCTGAAGGGTCAGGCGGCGGGAACCGCCTGCGGATAGAGCACGCTCGGGTCGGCGGACAGGGCCGCCTTGAGCTGGACGCAGTTGTTGTCGGCGAGGATCTCCATCTTCCCGGCCTCGATACCGTCGAGGCCGGCGCGCACGACATCGGCGGGGTCGTTCTTCTCCACGTCCCACCCGGCCATCATGTCGGTGTCGGTGCTGGCCAGGTGCAGGCCCGTCACCGCGGTTCCCTGGCCCGCGAGTTCGAGGCGGATGCCGTTGGTGAGGCTCCACGCCGCCGCCTTCGCCGCGCTGTAGGCGTTGGCCCCGTCGTAGGCGAGCCAGGACATCGCCGACAGGACGTTGAGGATGGCCCCGCCGCCATTGGCGGCCAGGACGGGGGTGAACGCCCGGACCACGTTGAGGGTGCCGAAGTAGTTGGTGTCCATCTCCAGCCGGATCTTCTCGGGGTCCCCGGTGACGAGGTTCTGCTGGGTGAAGACGCCGGCATTGTTGATCAAGAGGGTGACGTCCGAGGCCGCGCCCGCCGCAGCGGCGACCGAAGCCGGATCGGTGATGTCGAGCCGCAGTACTTCCGCACCGGGGAGGTCGACGAGGCGGGGGGTGCGCGCGGTCGCGTAGACCTTGGTGGCGCCCCGGTGCAGGAGTTGTTGGGCGAAGTGCCTGCCGATGCCGCGGTTGGCGCCGGTGACGAGGGCGACGGAACCGGTGATCTTCATGGGGAGTCTCCTGGCAGTGGTGAGGTGATTCCTGTCCGGGCTGTTCGCGGGCTACGCTAGAACCTGACGTTGACGTCAGAGGCAAGAAATGTGATCCAGGTCATCGAGGGGGCGTTGATGCGCATCGGTGAGCTGGCCTCAAGGGTGGGCGTGAGCGTGCGGGCACTGCGCTACTACGAAGAGCAGGACCTGCTGGCCTCGGTGCGCAGCCCCAGCGGCCAGCGGCAGTACCCGGACAGCGCGGTCGACCGCGTCCAGCTGATTCAGCAGCTGTACTCCGCAGGGCTGTCGAGCAGGGCGATCGTGGAACTGCTGCCGTGTGTCGAGACCGGTGACGTGACCCCCGAGCTGCTCGACCGGCTGTCGGCCGAGCGGGGCCGCATCGATGCGCAGGTCAGCACCCTGGTGAAAACCCGGGACCGGCTCGACGCCATCATCACCACGGCTGCCACAGCCAGGAGCGCGGGCCGGCCCTGCCCTCGTTGAGCAGCGCGCCTTCCCCAGGCGTGCGGCAGTGCTTGTCCGCCCGACGCAGACGGACGCCCGTCAGCAGGCGTCACTCGAGTCTCTTGGCGGTGGACCGTCCGTCCCAGCGGTAGAGCGGGGTCGCGCGGCGGATGAGCATGCGGAGCGTGACGATTGCGGCGGACAGGTAGAGGTAGAAGTCCACAACGCACTGGCGCTTCTCGGTGCAGCGGCGGAGCTTGCCGAAGCCGTTCATCCATGCGTGGCTCCGCTCCACGACCCACCTCTTGCCGGCCTGGATCGGTGCGGGCACGCCCTTGCGGGCGATCTCGCCGGTGAAGCCCAGTTCCTCGAGCGCGGCCCGGGTCTTGTCACTGTCGTAGCCCGGTCTAAGTTGACGTTGACCTGCTCGGGAAACACACCGACCTGCTTCTTCGCGGCCTCCAGGGTGGGCACGAGCAGCGGGGAGTCATGACGGTTGGCCCCGGCCGAGACGAGACCGATCGGGACGCCGCGGGCTTCGGTGGCCACTGAGCGTTTCAGGCCCTGCTTGCCCCGGTCGACCGGGGAGCGTCCGGCTCTCTCGCCGCCGCAGGGAGCCTTGGTGATGCACCCGTCGACGGACAGCTCATGGAGTTGGAGGCCGATCATGCGGTCGTACGCCTGCAGGGCCAGCCCGTGGACCTGCTCGGCCATGCCCAGCTGTGACCAGTACTTGACGCGGCGTCGGATGGTGCGGTCGGAGCACTGGCGGTCGGCGATCCGCCCGTATCCGGAGCCGTGCACCAGGGAGGCGATGACGCGCTCGAAGACAATCCGGTCCGGGATGCGCGGGTTGTGGCAGCCGAGCGGATGGGTATCGACATGCTCGGGCAGCAGCGCTGCGAACTGGTCCCACAGGGGTTCGAGCAGGCATGATGGCAGGACAGGCAGCAGTCCTCCGGTGATCACCGAGCGTCAAGAACTCCATGATCACCCAGGCTCGTGCCTGTCTTGCCTCCGGGTCGTCACACGGCCATTCGCCACACCTACCGCCGGGCTCTCTAAGATCCTTCCGGTTCGGCCGGTTCGGCCGGTTCGGCCGGTTCGGCCGGTTCGGCCGGTTCGGCCGGTTCGGCCGGTTCGGCCGGTTCGGCCGGTTCGGCCGGTGGGGCGGTCAAGTCGGCGGTCAGGACGGCCAGTTCGGCGGCGAAGAGTTCTGCCGGGTCGAAGCCCATGCCGGTGAAGTGGCCCGCGAGTTCGAGGGACAGGGCGCCGTGCAGGCGGGTCCAGAGGGTCAGGGCGCGGTGCAGGGTGGCGGGCGGGGCGGGGTGGCCGTCCGCCCATTGTCGGCCGAGGCCTTCCAGCCGCGCGGCGAACGGGAGTGCCGGGCCGTCGGACGGGACGTCGGTGCAGGCGTCGAGCAGGGACGTCATGATCTCGGACGCGATCACGGTGACGTCGTCGGGTGCGTGGTAGCCGGGGACGGGCGTGCCGTAGACGAGGAAGTACCGGTGCGGGTCGTCCAGGGCCCAGGCGCGCAGGGCGTGCGCCAGGCCTGACAGGCCCGCGCCGGAGTCCGCGGTCGCTCGGAAGGTGTCGGCGAGGCTTCGGTACGCGTCCCGGATGAGCTCGGTGATCAGTTCGTCGCGGCCGGCGAAGTAGCGGTACAGCGCAGGGCCGCTCATGCCCATCTTCTTGGCGATCGCGTTGAGGGAGAGCGCGGACGCCCCCGCCGTGGCGATCTGCTCCCACGCGCGCTGCTTGATCTCCGCACGCACCTGGGCGCGGTAGCGCTCGCGCGGGGTCTTCGTGTCGTCGTCGGCGGCTCCCGGCATGGTCATGGTTAGAGGTTATCACTGAAGTTATTGACAGTTGCTCTCTCGCTGAGTTACAACTTCTAACGAACACGAGAGCTGATAGCTGAAGTAACTCGAGCGGAGGTAGTCATGAACACCGAAGGACTCGTCGAGGTCGTCCTGCCGGGCAAGGTCGAGCCGGAAGGGCTGCGGATCAGGCACGGAGCCGTCCCCGCGCCGGGCCCCGGACAGGTGCTGATCCGGATGGAGGCGACCGGGGTCTCCTTCGCCGAGCAGCAGATGCGCCGCGGCCGGTACTACGACCAGCCGCCGTTCCCCTTCGTGCCCGGCTACGACCTGGTCGGCACGGTGCAGGCGACCGGCGAGGGCGTCGAGCCGGGCCTGGCCGGCACCCGGGTGGCCGCGCTGGTCAAGGTCGGCGGCTGGGCCAGCCACGTGCTCGTCGACGCGGCCGACGCGGTGCCGGTGCCCGACGGGGTCGACCCGGCGGAGGCGGAGACCCTCGTCGTCAACGGCATCACCGCCTGGCAGATGCTGCACCGCAAGGCGCGGATCCAGGCCGGGCAGACCATCGTGGTGCACGGCGCCAACGGCGGCGTCGGCTCGGTCCTGGTCCAGCTGGCGCAGGCCGCCGGCGTGCGGGTGATCGGCACGGCGTCCGCCCGCCACCACGACGCCCTGCGGCACCAGGGAGTGATCCCCGTCGACTACCGCACCGGGGACCTGGCCGCACGCATCCGCGCCCTCGCCCCCGCCGGTGTGGACGCCGTCTTCGACCACGTCGGCGGCCGGGGCATTGTCGACTCCTGGAGCCTCCTCGCCCCCGGCGGCACGCTCGTCTCGTACGGCACCGCCTCCACACGGGACGACGAGGGCTCCAAGCAGTGGCCCGTGCTGAAACTGCTCGGCCGGCTGTGGCTGTGGAACGCGCTGCCGGGCCGCCGCCGCGCCTACTTCTTCAACGTCTGGGCGGGCCGCGCCCTGGCCCCGAACCGCTTCCGGGCCCGCCTGCGCACCGACCTGACCGAGCTCTTCGCTGCCCTCCAGCGCGGTGAGGTGACCCCTCGGATCGCCGCCCGCCTCCCGCTCGCCGACGTCGCCGACGCCCTGCGCCTGGCCGAGTCCGGCACGGTCGCGGGCAAGGTCGTCCTCAATCCCTAGACGACGGCGCATCCGATGCGCCGGATGTACCCGATGTACCCGATGTGCCCGATCACCACAACGAAACGAGGGAAACAGCATGTCCGGCACCAGGCGCACCGCCACGCTGACGATCACGCTCGCCGCCGTCGCCGCCGTCCTCGTGACCGCCGTCCCGAACGCCCAGGCGGCCCAGGCGGCCCAGGCAGCCCAGGCAGCCCAGGCCGCCCCCGCCCATCACATCGACACGTCGTCCACGTGCCGAGGGCAGGGCGTGGACGCCTCCGCCCGCATCCGCTACCGGTCCGACGTGGTGATCGAGGCGCCGCTGAGCACCGTCTGGAAGCTGCAGACCGACGTCGAACGGTGGCCGGTCTGGCAGCCGCCGGTCACCAGCGCCGAACGCCTCGACGCCGGCCGGCTCAGGAAGGGCTCGCAGTTCCGCTGGACCACCCCGGCGCCCGCCACCCCCACCACCCCGGCGACCACCCTCGAGATCACCTCAACCGTCCGGCAACTCCAGCGCGGGGCCTGCGTCCTGTGGAGCGGACCCGCGATCGGCGAGGGCCTGCGCATCGACGAGGGCGTCCACCTGTGGACCTTCACCGAGTTGAAGGGGGGCGTGCGCGTCCACACCGAGGAGACCTGGACCGGCGCGCAGGTCGAGGCGGACGTCCCCACCGCGACCGCGGCCCTCGGCGCGGGCCTCGAGGCCTGGCTCCAGGACCTGAAGGCCGCCGCCGAAGGCGCACACGGCCGGCACAGTCGTCAGCGTCAAGCCTGACGATCGTCGGGGGGCGGGCGGGGTCCTTCCCCGGGTGTTCCGGTTGGCCGTGTCGGCCGCCGGTGTGGGAGTGCTCGCGCTGCTGTATCCGGGCGAAGAGCCAGGGAGCGGGACGCGTTGGGCCCATGTGACACAGGTCACGGGAAGGCGGAGTGAGGTGCCGGACAGCTCATGGAGGTGAGCACACATATGCGTACCCGGGTGCGGGCCGGGGAATCGGGCGCGTTCGCGGAGTTGTTCGACGCCTACTCCCGCGCCGTCTACAACCATGCCTTCCGGCTGACCGCCGACTGGTCGACGGCCGAGGACGTGATGGCCGCGACCTTCATGGAGGCGTGGCGGCTGCGCGACAGGGTCGAGCCGGAAGGCGGCTCCCTACGGCCCTGGCTGCTGGGCATCGCCACCAACACCGCGCGCAACCAGTACCGGAGCAACCGCCGGTACCGGGCCGCGGCCGGTGCCGCCGCGGCGGCCGAGCTGTCGGTGCCCGACCACGCCGACGAGGTGGCCGACCGGGTCGACGACCGGCGGCGGCTCGCGAAGGCCCTCACCGCCCTCGCCACACTGCGCCGGCCGGAGCGCGAGGTCGTGGCGCTCTGCCTGGGGGAGGGGCTGGACTACGAGGCGGCGGCCGAGGCCCTCGGGATTCCGATCGGCACTGTCGCCTCCCGCCTTTCCCGGGCCCGTAAGAAGCTGCGCGCCCTTGCCGAGGACGAACCGGCCCGGGGCCCGGCTGCCCGTCCGAGCGCCGGCATGACGTCTTCGACGGCGTTCGAGAAAGTCGGCCGGAATCGGGAAGGCGGCCGTCCCGGTCGACAGACAAGAGGTGATCACGCACACGTGGTCCGGCCCGCGCAGGGAGGAAACCGATGAACGCGAACACGTCCCGGCAGAGTCAAGCCGAGTGGGAAGAGGGCGCACAGCTCTTCGCCCGGACGGCGCGTGACCTGCCGACGGGCCGTCACCAGTTCCACAAGGAGCGCATGATGGCCCAGATCCACGAGATGCAGACGCAGATGCAGACGGAAGAGCGTGCGGCGGCGAAGCCGACCGCCCCGGCGAAGACGCGGCGGTTGCGGCTGCCGCGCCCGGCGATCGCGCTGCCCGCCATGGCCGTCGCCGTGGCGGCGGCCGTCGTCGTCGGCGTGGTGAACTCCGGTGCTGACGGGGTCAGGGACGGCGGTGTCGCCACCGGACCGGGCCTGACCACCACCGTCGGCGCAGCGACGACCAAGGGTGTGCCGCAGCTGCTCGGCCAGATCTCGCTGGCGGCGGCCGAGGCATCCCGCCCGGCCCTGAAGCCCGGCCAGTACGTCTACATCGAGTCCAGGACGGCCGACAGTTTCGTGAAGACCGTCGACGACGAGAGCACCCTGGCCAGCCACAAGCTGCACACGCGGCAGGTGTGGGAGTCCGCGGACGGCACCAAGGGCTGGCTGATCGACCCGGCCGTCAACGACAGCCCCGAGGGCGAGACCCTGAGCCTCCCCGACGAGCAGGGCAACACCCCGCAGGCCTCCCTGAACGGGCCGTCGTACGACTACCTGAGCAAGCTGACCACCGACCCCGACGAACTCCTCGCGAAGATCTACAAGGAGACCAAGGGGATGGGCAACTCCCCCGACCAGCAGGCGTTCACCACCATCGGCGACCTGCTCGGCGAGAGCTACCCGCCGGCGGCGCTCTACTCGGCGCTGTTCAAGACGGCCGCGAAGATCCCCGGGGTCGTGGTCGTGAACGACGCCGTGGACGCCGTCGGCCGGCACGGGGTGGCCGTGGCCCGGCTGGACGAGACCAGCGGAGAGCGCGAGGAGTGGATCTTCGACGAGAAGACGCATGTCTTCCTGGGGGAGCGCTCGGTCCAGGTGAAGGGGACCAGCGGGGAGGGCGGCCTGATCAAGCCCGGCACCGTCGTCTTCACCAGCGCCATCGTCAACCGGGCCGTCGTCGACGGCATCAAGCAGACGCCGTCCCAGTCCGGCTGAGGCGGGCCCGCGGGTCGGCGCCCGTCGTGCGGAGATGGGCGTCGATCAGGGCGAACGTGGCCTCCGGCTGTTCGATGTGCGGGAGGTGCCCGGCTTCGGGGACGACCTGGAGCCGGCCGTCGGCGAACGCGTCGGCGTAGGCCGCTCCATAGGCCGGCGTGACGATGCGGTCGCTCTCGCCCCACAGCAGGAGCGTGGGGACGGTGACGCGACGCAGGCGGCGCAGCAGCTTCGGGTCGTGCATGCCGGGGTCGCCCGCGAGGGTTCGCAGGGTGGCCATGTTGGCCCGCATCGCGGCGAGTTGGGCGCGCGGGAGGAGCGCCGGGTCCTGGTAGTACCGGTCCGAGTCGTGCCAGGCGTACTCGGCGACACCGCGGGCGTCGAGGGCGAAGAAGTCCCGGATCGGCTCGGCGGGGACGTGCACGCCGACGGCGTCGATCAGGACGAGGCCGGTGATGACGCCCGCCGTGTCGCGCACGGCCATCTCCGCGGCCGTCCAGCCGCCGAGCGAGGAGCCGACTACGAGGACGTCGCGCAGCCCGCGGGCGTGCAGGTGGTGGAGGTAGGCCAGGGCGAGGTCGTCGACGCCGGTCAGCCAGTCGGGGCGGTGGGTGCCGTTCCAGCCGGGGTGGGTGGGCGTGAGGGTGTGGGCGGTCCGTGCCAGGTGGGCGGCGAGTCCGGCGACCGTGGCCGGTCCGCCGCCGCCGTGCAGGACGAGGACGGGGCGGCCGGTGCCGGCCGTGGAGAGGGTGAGGGGCAGGTCCGGGTACAGGTCGATGCTGTGGTCGGCAGGCGTGTGGCCGTTGTCGGTAGGCATGCGCCCACTCTAACTAAAGATGTTTATATAAGCTAGCTTAGTCATGCTCTAGACTGAGCCCATGCCCGATGAACTCCAGCTCCTGGGACGAGCCGTCAAGCAGGCGCAGTACCGACAGCACCGCGCCCTGGACAGCCGGCTCGCCGCCGTCGGCGCCACGCTCGCCCAGTGGGACGCCCTCCGGGCGATCAGCGAGTCACCCGGGGCCACAGGCCGCGCACTGGCGGCGGCCACGTTCCAGAGCGAGCAGGCGTTCGGCACACTCGCCGGGCGCATGGTGGCGCTGGGCCTGATCGAGCGCCGCCCCGGCGGCGGGCGACGCATCGAGCACCACCTCACCCCGTCCGGCGAACAGGTCCTGGCGGCCGGCCACCGGATCGCGGACGAGGTCCTCGCCACCTGCTTCGCCCCCCTGGACGAGACCGACCGCGCGACGCTGCTGAACCTGCTGCGACGCGTGACGGCCGACGCGGACCCGGACGCCTGACCCGAACGCCCGGTCCGGATGCCTGGCCCGGAGGCCGAAGCCGCCGCGCGGACAGTAGGGCTCGGCCCTTCGGGGCGGTGGCGATCGAGCCGGCCAGTACGGTAGGGGTGTGGAAGCAAGTGAGACGTCGCTCGTGGACCGCGTGCGCAACGCCGGCGGTGACGGGACCTGCCCGCAGCGCCTGGTCATGGAGCACGTCACCAGCCGCTGGGGCACCCTGGTCCTGATCGCGCTGCTGGAGCGCTCGTACCGCTTCGGCGAACTGCGCCGGGAGATCGGCAGGGTCAGCGAGAAGATGCTGACCCAGACCCTGCAGACCCTGGAGCGCGACGGCCTGGTCCACCGTGACGCCAAGCCCGTGATCCCGCCCCGCGTGGACTACTCCCTCACGGACCTCGGCCGCGAGGCGGCCGACCAGGTCCGGAGTGTCGCGCAGTGGGCGGAGCGGCGGGTGACGGCGATCCAGCGGGCCCGCGAGGAGTACGACGCCGCGAAGTCGTGACCGCGACAGGCCGTCCGGTCGGCCAACCGGACGACAGACAACGAGGCCCAGGTCGTCGACCTGGGCCTCTGGTGTTTCCCCGGCGGTTTCCCGCCGGGCCTCACGCGTCCTGGGGGTTGGGACTGCCGAGCAGTTCCGACGCGTTCTGGAGCGGTGTGAGGACGTACTGGGGTGTCGCCTGGGGGTGGTCGTGGCAGGTGAAGCCGAGGCGGGCCATGGCCCGGACGACCTCTCCGCCGGTGAAGTCGCGGCGGTCCTGCCGGGTGATGATCTCGCCGACCTGCTTCACGGGGTAGCGGCGGCGGCCGATGGTGACGGACTCACCGGTGATCAGCTCGGGCGTGACGCCCTTCATCGAGTCCAGCACCCCGTTCCTGGTCAAGTCGAACGGGTAACGGGCGATGACACAGCGCATGATGCCTCCCAGGGAGGAGAAGGGAACGGGGACCGGAGGGAAGAGACGGGTCAGCGGGAGCGGGGAAGGACGTCCCGGAGACGGGACCGGTCCGTGTAGGCGGAGCTGTCCCGGAAGGCGGAGAGCCGGGTCCGGGAGACGGCACCCGTGCACTGGTCGTCGCCGTCGCACAGGAGGAGGTACTCGACTCGGGCACTGGCCATCAGGGAGAGGGCCACCTCGACCGTCATGTCGTCGAAGACCCGGGGCCCGGACGCGGCGCCGGCGTCAATCCTCTTCGCGGGAGCGGGATCCGCGCGGTGTTGCAGCATCCGAACCGGTGTCAAGAAATGTCTCCTGCCGAGATGGGTGAGCTTGCTGGTCGAGCTCGTCGCGGTCGTCGGGATCGTCGAGGTCGTCGAGATCACCGCGATCGCCACGGTGAGCGGGGAGGCCTCAGGCCTCAGGCCGCCGGATCGACGGCGGGCCGCTGCCGCGTCGTCGTCCTGCGTCGGCCCGCCTCCGCCGAGGGCCGGCCGCCCTGCCCGCCCCGGCCGCGACTGCCCCGGGAAGCGGAAGAGGTGCCCGCGCGCCGGGGACGCTTCTCGGCGGCCGGTGCGGTGATGACGACCGGGACGCCGGACGGGGCCTGGGCGCCCGTGATGCGGCTCAGTTCCGCCTCGCCCGAACGCACCGGGGTGATCCGGGGGGAGATGCCGGCCGTGGCCATCAGCCGGCTCATGCCGCGCCGCTGGGCGGGGGTCACCAGGGTGACCACGCTGCCGGACTCGCCGGCGCGGGCGGTACGGCCGCCGCGGTGCAGGTAGTCCTTGTGGTCGCTGGGCGGGTCGACGTTGACGACGAGGTCGAGGTTGTCGACGTGGATGCCGCGCGCGGCGACGTTGGTCGCCACCAGCACCGTCACATGACCGCTCTTGAACTGGGCGAGGGTGCGGGTGCGCTGCGGCTGGGACTTGCCGCCGTGCAGGGCCGCGGCGCGCACGCCGCTGCTGAGCAGGTGCTGGGTCAGCCGGTCCACCGCGTGCTTGGTGTCCAGGAACATGAGCACCCGGCCGTCGCGCGCCGCGATCTCGGTGGTCGTGCGGTGCTTGTCGGCGTCGTGCACATGGAACACGTGGTGCTCCATCGTGGTGACCGCGCCGGCCGACGGGTCGACGGAGTGCACCACCGGGTCGCTGAGGTAGCGGCGGACGAGCAGGTCGACGTTGCGGTCGAGGGTGGCGGAGAACAGCATCCGCTGACCGTCGGTGCGCACCTGGTCGAGAAGTTCGGTGACCTGGGGCATGAAGCCCATGTCGGCCATCTGGTCGGCCTCGTCGAGGACGGTGATGGCGACATCGGCGAGGCGGCAGTCGCCGCGGTCGATGAGGTCCTTCAGCCGGCCCGGCGTCGCGACGACGATCTCAGCGCCGTTGCGCAGCGCACTGGCCTGCCGGCCGAGCGACATTCCGCCGACGACGGTCGCCAGGCGCAGCCGCAGGGAGCGGGCGTACGGGGTGAGCGCGTCGGTGACCTGCTGGGCGAGCTCGCGGGTCGGGACGAGGATGAGGGCGAGCGGCTGGCGGGGCTCGGCACGCCGGCCCTGCGTACGGGCCAGCACGGCGAGGCCGAAGGCGAGGGTCTTGCCCGAGCCGGTGCGGCCACGGCCGAGCACGTCACGGCCGGCCAGGGAGTTCGGCAGGGTCGCCGCCTGGATGGGGAACGGCACGCTCACACCCTCGTGGCCGAGCGCGGCCAGCAGCGGTTCCGGCAGGCCGAGGTCGGCGAACGCCTCGACGGCGGGCAGTGCGGGGGTGATCGTCTTCGGCGGCGCGAATTCGCCCTGGAGTGCGGCCGGGCGGCGTCCGTGGCCGGCGGAGCGGCGCGGAGCGCTGCCTCCGAAACGGCTGCCCGCCGAGCTCGCGAAACGGTCGTATGTGCGGTTATTTCGTGCACGATTCATGCAGAACCTTCCTTGTAGCGGGCGCGTGACAAGGAATTCCGCAGCTGGAGGAACGGCGCAGAGAATCGCGAGAACGTGCCGAAAACGGGGTGGAGAGGAGGAAGAGCGAGAGTGGAGCGCGGGGAGGAATCACCCGGAAACGAAGCGAGCTGGGGCCCGCACCCCAAGGTGCGGGCCCCAGCTGCGAAGTATGCGTCAGCGCCGATGATCAGGCGGGAACGATGTTCTCGGCCGTCGGGCCCTTCTGGCCCTGAGCGATGTCGAACGACACCTTCTGGCCTTCCTGGAGCTCGCGGAAGCCCTGGGCGGCGATGTTCGAGTAGTGGGCGAAGACGTCGGGGCCGCCGCCGTCCTGCTCGATGAAGCCGAAGCCCTTTTCCGCGTTGAACCACTTCACGGTGCCGGTTGCCATCTTGAATCTCCTTCGGGACGGTGCTCGGAGTTCCGCACTGTGCGGACTCCGGTCGCCGTGATGATCAACCCGTCGGAAAACCTCTAGGCAACCACAACTGCAACTGAGTCGACAGTAGCACGCCGTGATCGGGCGGGGCGGGAAAAATAATTCTGCGTGATCTCCCGTTTCGGGAATATTCATCGATCGCCGCGCCGATTTCACGCTTCTTGCCAGTTCGCGAGAACCGATCACACGGCGTCTGTCGCCAGTGTCACTTCGGGGCGTCCGGCCGAGGGGGCGCCGGTGGCCGGGCGGTGATCACCTCCGGCCGGACGGCGCCGCGGGCGCGCGTCGGTGGCGGGCAGGGCGAAGTCGACGCCCTTGCGGCATGGCGTGGCCGCCGGCTCCCGGCAGCCCAACGGCGGTGTACGCAAGGGGGGTTGTGCGACGTCAGCGCCCGCCGTCCGAGGGCCGTGGCCCGGCGTGGGCTTCGTCGCCGTCCTCGTCCGTGCCGCCCCCACGGCCGTCGTCCGGTGCGGTCCACGGAATCGGGATCGACGGAATAGCGTTGAAAACGGGTAGATGTGAACATATCCGCACCTCGATGCGGCGGAGAGCTCGACGAGAGCGAGATGAGCGGTCATGGAGGAGACGGGTTCCGTCCGGGACGTCGTCGACGAGGCGCTCACCGCGCGCGTCACCGTCGACGAGCACGGCACCGTGACCGGGTGGAACGACGGCGCCGAGGTGCTGCTGGGGTACCGGGCGGGCCAGGTTCTGGGCCGGCCGGCCGTCGCCCTGCTCGCCGAGGAGCCCGCCGCACCCGAGCTCCCGCCGTTCGACCGACTGCCGAGATGGCACGGAGAACTCGCCCTCAGGCACCGGGACGGTCACCGCGTCGAGGCCCGCGTACTGGCCCATCACAGGACGCCGGAGTCCGGCGGCGGGGAATGGCTGGTGCTCTCCTCCCTCACCGGGCGGGAACCGCCGCCGTCCGGCGAGGATCTGGTGGGCTGGAGCTTCGCCCAGTCCCCGTCCTGTGCGCTGGCGCTGTACGACAGCGGGCTCCGGCTGCGGCGGGCCAACGCCGAGATGGAACGCTCCGTGGGCCTCACCGAGGGTGACATGCGCGGGCTGCGCGTGCCGGAGATCGTGGACAACGAGACGGGCCGGCTGGCGGAGCAGGACATGACGCAGGTCCTGGCGACCGGCCGGCCGCACTACCGCGAGAACTATCTGCGGGCCGCCGGTGAGCCCCGGGAGCACGCCTGGTCGGTCGTCCTGGCGCCGCTGAGGGACTCCGGCGGCCGGACCCGGGGTGTCTGTCTCACCGCGCACGACATGACCGAGCAGTTCTGGGCCCGCAGGCGCCTCCAGCTGATCGCCGAGGCCGGCCGGAGCATCGGCAGCACCCTCGACGTGACGCGGACGGCACAGGAGCTGGTGGACGTGGCGGTGCCCGACCTCGCCGACTTCGTCAGCGTCGATCTGCTGGCCTCCCTCGACGGCGGAGGCGGCGGGGACGGCGGGGACGAGGAGTACCGGGCCACCGGGTCGGGCGGCGCCCTCGTGCTGCGCCGAATCGCCCACCAGTCCGTGCTCCCGGGGGTACCCGAGGCGGCCGTCGCCCCGGGCGGGACGGACGAGTACCCGCAGGGCTCCCCGCCGACCGAGAGCGTGCGGTCGGGGCGGGCGCAGCTGTACCGGATGACCGATTCCGCGATCGTCGACTGGGCCGCCCAGCACCCGCTGCGCGCCGCCCGGATCCGCGAGTTCGGCTTCCACTCGGTGATGACCGTGCCGCTGACCGCGCGCGGTGGCATCCTGGGCGTCGTCGTCCTCGTCCGGCACCTGCACCCCGACGCCTTCCAGCGGGACGACCTCGTGCTGGCCGAGGAACTGGCCGCCAGGGCGGCCGTCTGCATCGACAACGCCCGGCGGTACACCCGTGAACGCGCCACGGCCGTCACCCTGCAGCGCAGTCTGCTGCCGCAGCGGCTGCCGGAGCAGCTCGCGGTGGAGGTCGCGTACCGCTACCTCCCGGCCGGCTCCCGGGCCGGGGTGGGCGGGGACTGGTTCGACGTGATCCCGCTGTCCGGAGCCAGGGTGGCGCTGGTCGTGGGCGACGTCGTGGGCCACGGCATCCACGCCTCCGCGACCATGGGACGGCTGCGTACCGCCGTGCGCACCCTCGCCGACATCGATCTGCCGCCCGACGAGCTGCTCACCCATCTCGACGACCTGGTCGCCCGCCTGGCCGGCGAGGTGTACGGCTCCGACTGGACCTTCGAGACCGGCGGAGGGGGAGGGAGCGGCATGCCCCTCTCCGCGGGCGACGTCGGAGCGACCTGCCTGTACGCCGTGTACGACCCCGTCTCGCGGCACTGCACGCTCGCCCGGGCCGGGCATCCGCTCCCCGTCGTGGTGAGCCCGGACGGCACCGTCGAACTGCTCGACCTCCCGACCGGGCCCCCGCTCGGCCTGGGCGGACTTCCCTTCGAGTCGGCGGAGATCGAGCTGCCGGAGGGCAGTCTGCTCGTCCTCTACACCGACGGCCTGATCGAATCCCGTGAGGCGGACATCGACGACGGCCTTTCCCGGATGTGCCAGGCGCTCACCCGCCCCGCGGCCTCCCTCGACGTCGTGTGCGACACGGTTCTCGGCGCCGTCCTCCCGCAACGGCCCTCCGACGACGCGGCCCTGCTCGTCGCCCGCACCCGGGCGCTGGACTCCACCCGGGTCGCGGTGTGGGACGTCGCCCACGATCCCGCCGCCGTCGCCGAGGCCCGCAAGAACGCCGTCGGGCGACTGGAGACCTGGGGCCTGACCGACGCGGCCTTCGTCACCGAACTGATCGTCAGCGAGCTGGTCACCAACGCCATCCGGCACGCCGAGGCGCCCATCCAGCTCCGTCTCATCCACGACAGAAGCCTGATCTGCGAGGTCTCGGACGCCAGCAGCACCACGCCCCACATGCGCCGCGCCCGTACCTACGACGAGGGCGGCCGGGGCCTGCTCCTGGTCGCGCAGCTCACCCAGCGCTGGGGAACCCGCCCCTCCGCCAGGGGCAAGACGATCTGGGCGGAACAGGACGTGAGTTCCGGGAGACCGTGACGCCGCCGGAACGGCAGCGCTCACACGCCGTCGTTCACACGCCGTCGTTCACACGCCGTCGTTCACACGCCGTCGTTCACACCTCGTCCGAGTGGGCGTGGTCCTCGGTGGCCGATTCGCTGGTGGCGAGCCAGGAGCGGGCCGGTTCGGCCGTGCGTGCGGTGTCGATGGTCAGGTGGAGCCGGGTGCCTCCCTCCTGACCGGCGGGGTAGCTGCGCTGCTCGGACGAGGCGAAGCAACGGCGGAGCACCTCGGCGACGCGGCGGGCGACCTCAGGGGTCGCGGCGACGATGCGGACTTCGGCGTTGCCCTCCGAGGGCAAGGGCTCTTGATCCACGCGTACCTCCTGCGAGGGGCGGCGCCGGGCGAACGCGGTTGCTCGCCGCACACGTCCGGCCCCTTCCGCAGTCTATGGCGGCTTCGCAACTCCCTGCCCCCGAACCGGGGCCCCGGTGGTCACGCGGAGTAGTCAAGGAGTACGGGGGAGTACGGTGGGGGCGCGGGGATCCTTCGTACACCGGTGTCCAGACCGGTCTCGTCCTCGCTCCGTGCGACTGGAAACGCCCGCCCAGGCCCGCGACTTCCTCCCTTGCGCCTCCCTTACGGAGCAGACATGACCACCGCACTCCAGCCCCCGCCGCCTCCCTCCCACCCCCTCCTCCGTCTGACCCTGGCGCCCCACGGCACGATGCCCCGGCCCATCGACGGGGCGTGGTGGCCCCGCTCCTACGACCTGCTGGCCGAACTCCCCCACCTCCTGAGCGGGTTGCCGGCGGCGTGGGGCCAGATCACCAGGGTCACCGTCAACGGGGCGAAGTGGTCCGCCGTCCCCGGCCGGATCCTCGTCTGCAACCAGGTCGTACGGCTGTCCAGGACCCTGACGTCGTCCGCCCCGCACACCATCGTCCTGCTCGCGCCCGGCCGGGGCCGCTGGGATCTGGTGGTCGTGCCGCCCGACACCACCGAACAGGCCGCGAAACCGCTCATGGCGGCGGCGGGCCACGCCTGAGTGTGACGGTCCCGGCGCGCCCTGGTTCGGTTCGGGTCCTCGGGAACCGTGCTCCTGGGCATGAGGTTTCCGGTGCCGGGGTGCGCGCGGTCCGCGCGACCGCCCTGCCGCCGAAGGCCGTTGGGGCGCCGTGAACCACACGGCGAGCACCGGGCTTCCGCCGCGTGCCGTGCGTCGGGCCGGGGGCCGGGATCCTCGCCGACCTGGCCTCAGGGTCCTGAGCCGACTCGGTCCTGCGACGCCGCCGGCCGGCCCGGCCAGGTGTCAGTGCGGGTGGCGCAGTCCCGCGACGAGGAGTCCGGCCAGCCGGCGTGCGTCGTAGCGGGGATCGTTCTCCGCGCCGATGCAGAGGTTCCCGACGCCGCGCATGAGCTGGTAGGCGCCGATGCCGGAGCGGATCTCGTCGGCGGCGGTCGCGGCGTCGAGCAGCTCGGCGCACACGGGTACGAGGCGGTCGAGGAAGTAGGCGTGCAGGGTCTCGAATCCGGCGTTGTCGGACTGGAGCACGGCGGCCAGTCCGTGCTTGGTGACCAGGAAGTCGACGAAGAGGTCGATCCAGCGCCCCAGCGCGGCGTGCGGGGTCGGGCCGGCCGCCAGCAGGGCCGGACCGGCCTCGGCGCAGGCCTCCACCTGGTGCCGGTAGACGGCGATGACGAGATCGGCCCGGGTGGGGAAGTGCCGGTAGATCGTGGCCGTCCCGACGCCGGCCTCGGCCGCGATGTCGCGCACCGGCGCCTCCACGCCCGACGCGACGAACACCCTGGCGGCCGCGTCGAGCAGGGTCTCCTGGTTGCGCCGGGCGTCCGCCCGCTTGGGCCGGGGCCCGGACGGGGGCCGGGCCGGGTGCCCCGCGCCCGTGTCGCCCGTGTCGCCGCCGTTCATCGTGTCGCTCCCTCCGCCGCCGAGCGGGACAACCCTACCGACCTTGCTAAGCGGGACAGTGTTCCGTATCGTCAAACGGGACGTTGTTCCGTTTGTTGGCGATGCCGTTGAGGAGACACAGTCATGCAGTACCGCACCTTGGGCCGCACCGGTGTGCAGGTCAGCTCCCTCGCGCTCGGCGCGATGAACTTCGGCGCGATCGGGCGCACGGGCCAGGACGAGGCCACCGCCCTCGTCGACGCGGCACTCGAGGCCGGGATCAACCTCATCGACACCGCCGACATGTACAGCGCCGGCGAGTCGGAGGAGATGGTCGGCAAGGCCATCGCCGGCCGCCGCGACGACCTCGTGCTGGCCACGAAGGCGGGCATGCCCATGGGCGACGAGCGCAACCACCGGGGCAGCTCGCGCCGCTGGCTGGTCACCGAGCTGGACAACAGCCTGCGTCGCCTCGGCGTCGACCACGTGGACCTCTACCAGATCCACCGCTGGGACCCGAGCACCGCCGACGAGGAGACCCTCTCGGCCCTGACCGACCTCCAACGCGCCGGAAAGATCCGCTACTTCGGCTCCTCGACCTTCCCCGCCCACCGCATCGTGCAGGCCCAGTGGGCCGCCCGCGAGCATCACCTCGGCCGTTACGTCACCGAGCAGCCCAGCTACTCGATCCTCCAGCGCGGCATCGAGGCCCATGTGCTGCCCGTGACCGAGGAGTACGGGCTCGGCGTGCTGGTGTGGAGCCCGCTGGCCTCGGGCTGGCTGTCGGGCGCGATCCGCGCGGGCCGGCCCGTCACCACCAGCCGCTCGACGTTCATGCCGGAGCGCTTCGACACCGCCCTCCCCGCCAACCGGGCCAGGCTCGACGCCGTCGAGCGGCTGGCCGAGGTCGCCGACGAGGCCGGTCTGACGATGATCCAGCTCGCCCTCGGCTTCGTGACCGCCCACCCGGCCGTGACCAGCGCGCTCATCGGCCCCCGCACCCTGGACCACCTGAACGCGCAGCTCGCCGCCGCCGACACCGTGCTCTGCGCCGACGTCCTCGACGCGATCGACGCCATCGTCGCCCCCGGCACCGACCTGGCCGCACACGAGAAGTACGACACCCCGCCCGCGCTGCTCGACCCGGCACTGCGCCGCCGCTGACCGAGAGGGACGACGACCCCATGACCCACCCGACCCCGACCCGGCCCAGCTTCGGGATCATGACCGCCCCCATGCAGGTCGACTACCACGACGTCCTGCGGGTCTGGCGCGAGGCGGACGCCGTCCCGGAGATCGAGCACGCCTGGCTGTTCGACCACCTCATGCCGATCGGCGGCGGACGGCCCTGCCCACGAGGTGGACCCTGCTCTCCGCCCTCGCCGCCCACGATCGGCCGAGACCCGGCCGAGATCACCCGCTCCGTCCACCTGCCCGTCTCCTACGACCGGCCCGAGGACACCCGGAACGCGATCGGCGAGGCGACCGCCGCCGGCTTCCACCACCTCGTCCTCGGCCTGTCGGCGCCCTACCCCGCCGACGTTGCACGGTGGGTCGCCGACGAGCTCATCGACACGTAGCTTCAGCGCGGCGGATCCTGCTGTTCGGCGGGGAAGAGGATCGGGCTGAGGAGGTAACGGGAGCGTTCCCGCGTGGGCCGGTTGGCGAGAAGCGGGGCGATGGCGGTCTGCAGGGCGCCGATCAGTGCGACGAGTTCCTCCCGGCTCAGCCAGACCGCGTGCTGCCGGTAGCCGACGAGGTCGTCCACCGGATCGCTGCCCTCGCGCTCCAGATAGCCGCCGAACTCGGCGACCAGGGCGGCCATGGCGGCGGCGAACGCCCACTCGTGCTGCCGCGGAGTGAGCGCACGCGCGGTGTCCGCGTCGATGCCGGCGTGTTCCTGTCGCAGCCTGTAGCGGCGTTCGACCGCCCCCCGCACTCGCTGCTCGTCGGCCACGTCGAGGATGCCGCCCGAGGTGAGCAGGTCGACGTGCCGGTAGACGGTCGCCTTGGACACGTCCGGGATCAGGGCGGACAACTGCCCCGTGGTGAGAATCCGCCCGCCGCGCAGCGCGTGGACCACGCGGAGGCGGACGGGATGCGTCAGGAGTTCCAAGGAGTCCATGACGCAACTTTCTCATGCATGCTACCTTTCTCAAACTTGCGAAAGGTAGGGGGTGGGGTACATGCCGAGTGCGGAGCGGACCGCTGTGCAGGTGGTCACGTGGGCCCGCGACGGCCGTTTCGCCGAGATCGCGGCACTCTTCGCACCGCCCTTGCGTGCCGCGCTGACCGCCGAGGCGCTCCGGACGGCCTGGCTCGCCGAGACCGCGGGCGCAGGGCAGCTGACAGACCTCGGTGAACCGTCGAGCGAGCCCCTGGGGCAGGACCTGACCCGGGTCACCGTGCCCGTGCTCTGCGAGCGGGGAGGGGGAGGGGGACGGGAGGGTTTCACCGTCATCATGTCGGTCGACTCCGTCGGCCTGCTGAACGGACTGCGCCTCGCGCCCCCCGACGCCCCACCGTGGACCCCGCCCGCCTACGCGGATCCCGACGCCTTCGAGGAACACGACGTCACGGTCGGCGCCGGTGCGCTCGCGGTGCCCGGCACCGTGTCGGTCCCGCGAGGCGACGGCCCGTGGCCCGGGGTCGTCCTGCTCAGTGGAGGGGGACCCTTCGACCGGGACGGGACCGCCGGACCCAACAAGCCCCTCAAGGACCTCGCCTGGGGGCTGGCGAGCCGAGGCGTGGCCGTGTTGCGCCACGACAAGGTGACCTTCACGCACGCGGCGGAGACGGCCGCCGCCGACGACCTCACCATGACGGGCGAGTACGTTCCCCATGCCGTGGCGGCCGTCCGCCTGCTCCGGATGACGCCGGGCGTCGACCCCCGCCGGGTGTTCGTAGCCGGGCACAGCATGGGCGGCAAGGTCGCCCCGCGGGTCGCCGAGGCCGAGCCGTCCGTCGCGGGCCTGGTGATCCTGGCGGGTGACGCCGAGCCGATGCACCGGGCGGCCGTCCGGGTCGTGGGCCGTCTTGCCGCGCTCGACCCCGGCCCGCACTCCGACGCGGCCGTCGCCGAGATCGCCCGCCAGGCCGAGGTCGTCGAAACCTCCCTCACCTCCGACACGCCGCGCCAGGACCTGCCGTTCGGCCTTCCCGCCGCGTACTGGCTGGACCTGGGCTCCTACGACCCGGTCGCCACCGCCGCCTCCCTGGCCAAGCCGCTGCTGATCCTCCAGGGCGGCCGGGACTACCAGGTCACCGTCGAGCACGATCTGGCCCTCTGGCGGGCAGGCCTGGCGGGACGTCCGGACGTCGCCATCCGCATCCACGAACCCGACGACCACCTCTTCTTCCCCGGCACCGGCCCGTCGACGCCCGCCGGATACACGGCCCGCCAGCACGTCGACGCGGCGGTCATCACGGACATCGCCACATGGCTTGGCATACACCGGTCTGGTACATGGACTACGCTTGGTACATGTCCATGAAGCGCACGAACGTCTACGCCGACCCCGACGACCTGGCGATCATCAAGGAGGCGGCCAAGCGTCGGGGGATAAGCGAGGCCGAGATCATCCGCCAGGGGATCCATCTCGCGGCCATGGCGAACCGCGTGTGGGACGAGCCGCTCTTCTCGCGCACGTTCGAGGGGCCGGGGCGTACGCCGTCCAAGGAAGAGGTCCGTGACACGGTCGCCGACGCGGTCCGCCGTGAGGCCGGTTCAGAGCCCGGAACCGCCGCGTGATCATCGTCATCGCGGACACGTCGGGTCTCCTGGCCGCCCTCGACTCGGCTCACCCCGAGCACGGGGCGGCGAACGAGGCGATCATGGCGGCCGGTCTCCTGGTCATGTCACCACTTCTGCTGGCCGAGCTCGATCACGTCGCCACCCGCGAGCTCGGGCGGGAGGCCGCCCTCGGCGCGGTCGACGACATCCGGCGCTGGATGAGCCGGGGCCGCGTCGCCCTGCCGGAGATCACGGAGGACCACTTGGCGGCGGCCCAGTCCGTCCGAGTCCGCTACCGCGCCCTCGACCTGGACCTCGCCGACGCCGTGAACGTGGCCCTCGCCTCCGACTACGACACCGACGCGATCCTCACCCTCGACCGACGCGACTTCCGTGCTGTACGCCCCTTGGGCCGCCACAAGGCATTCCGGGTCCTGCCCGACGATCTGCCGCTCTGACGCGCGCCCTGTACGGGTTCGGCGGCCGTCGCTCTCCTCACTGACGTGCGTCGCGGATGCTGTTCCTCGCTGCCGCTATGAAACTTCGCAACGTGTCCCAGAACGCGTGGTAGGCCGTGTCGAAGTCGGGGCTGTACACGGCGGAGGTCGCGGCCATGGCCTCGATGGCGAGGTAGACGTCCTTGGAGGCCGCCTCCAGACGGCCGGCCGCCTGGGAAACCTCGTCCGGGCCCTCCAGATTCGCCGTGTGGATCGCCAGGGTCATCTCCGCGTGGAGGCGAAGGTGCTGACGGAGGACTTCTCTCAGCGCCGTGGTCCGCGCCGCCGGGTCCGTCAGTTCCACCGCAGGCAGGACACCCAGGAACCAGTCGCCCACGAGGTGTGACTTGTGGACGACCTGGACGTAGGCGGACCGTCGTGACGCTCGCATGTTCTCCGCCTGTTGTGCGGCGCGGGCCGTCTCGGCCTGGATCTGAGCGGCCCGTGTACTGCCCCGATTGCCCACCCAGCTCGCGAGGATCGCTGTGGCACCGGTGAGCGCGGCAACGAGGAAACCCAAGTCCGGCATGAGGGGATGCTGCCTGGAGCCGACTCGACGCAAACACTCCTCAGTCCGGCCCCCGTGTCTCCGCCGCGCGCCGCGCCAGGGCATCGAAGACCACAGCCGTGTACAGCACCCCGCCGGTGATCATGAACTGGGCCGGGGGATCGACTCCCAGCAGTGCCATTCCCGAGGCGATCGACTGGATGATGAGCACCCCCAGCAGCGCGGACCAGGTCGAGCCGCGGCCGCCGAACAGGCTGGTGCCGCCGATGACGGCTGCGGCGATGGCGTTGATCAGCAGCGTGCCGGAGCCCGGGACCTGGCTCGCCGAGGTGAGCTGCGACGCGACGAAGAGTCCGCCGACCGCCGCCAGGGTCCCCGACACCATGAACACCGAGATCCGCACGCGCGTCACGTCGACGCCGGCCCGCCGGGCGGCCTCCACACCGCCGCCCAGCGCCAGGATCTGCCGGCCGTAGGGCGTGCGGCGCAGGAAGAGGTCCGAGACGACGACGACTCCGAGGAAGATCAGCAGCGCCAGTGGCAGCCCCTCGAACCGGCCCAGGACGTAGACGGCGGTGAACGCGGTCACCGCCAGCAGGCCCGTCCGCGCCCAGATCTCGCCGACGGGCCGGCACGGCATCCCGGCGGCGCCGCGGCGCCGGCGGTCACGGTAGGAGACGAGGAGGTACACGGCCGTGGCGAGTGCCGCCAGGCCGTAGGTGACGACGGGGGCGCCGAAGTACCGGCTGGTCAGCGTGGCGACCAGGCCGTCCTCGCTGAAGTTGATGGAGGTCTCCGTCCCCAGCAGGATCAGCATCAGGCCGTTCCAGGCCAGCAGGCCCGCCAGGGTGACGACGAACGCGGGCACGCCGACCTTGGCGATCGTGAACCCGTGGAGGGCACCGGCGGCCGTACCGCAGATCACCGCGATGACCACGGCGAGCCACTCCGACATCCCGAGGTTCACGTTCAGCGCCGCGAACATGGCACCCGCCAGACCCGCGAGCGAGCCCACCGAGAGGTCGATCTCGCCGATCAGCAGCACGAAGACGATGCCGACGGCGATCATGCCGGTCCCGACGATGTCCACGCTGAGGACCGACAGGTTGCGCGGCGAGAGGAAGTTGTCGTTGAGACCCTGGAAGACCATCCAGGTCACGCCGAGACCGAGCAGGGCCGGGACAGGGCCGAGGGCGCCTTCGGGCAGCCTGCGGCGAATGGCTCCGGCGTACGCCCCGAGACCCCCGGTGTGCCACCCGCGTCCGTCGCGGCCCCGGCGTCCGTCCCCGCGCCGGTCGGCGGTGGGCGCGGCATCCGACTCGGCGGCGCGCGCCCGGGCCCGCCTCCCCCTCATGGCCATGCTTCCTCCGGGCGTGTCGGGCGGTGGGAGGCGGCGTTGTCCGCCGCTCCGGTGATGGAGGCGATGATCTGTTCCTGCGAGGTGGTGTTCACGTCGAACAGACCGTTGTTGCGGCCGAGGCGCAGGACGGCGACCCGGTCGGCGACGGCCTTGATGTCACCCATGTTGTGGCTGATGAGGAGCACCCCGAGGCCCTGGTCGCGCAGCTCCTCGATGAGGTCGAGGAGCTGACCGGTCTGCTCGACGCCGAGGGAGGCGGTGGGCTCGTCGAGCAGGAGCAGCCTGGGCGCGCCGAGGAACAGGCGGGTGATCGCGACGACCTGCCGCTGGCCGCCGGACAGCGTGGCGAGCGGCACCCGTACGTCGGGTATACGGATGGACAGGGTGTGCAGCAGCTCGCGGGTGCGGCGCTCCATCTCCACCTCGTCGAGGATGCCGAGCCGGTGGATCTCCCGGCCGAGGAAGAGGTTGCCGACGACGTCGAGGTTTCCGCACATCGCGAGGTCCTGGTAGACGGTCGCGATGCCCAGCACCTGGGCGTCCTGGGGGCGCTTGATCTGGACGGCGCCGCCCTGCCACTCGATGACACCCTTGTCGGCGGGACCGACCCCCGAGATCACCTTGACCAGGGTGGACTTGCCGGCGGCGTTGTCACCCACGAGAGCGACCACCTCCCCGGCCCGGATCTCCAGCTCGACGTCCACCAGCGCCTGGACGGCGGCGAATCGCTTGGAGACGCCGCGCAACGCCAGCAGGGGCTGACCCGGCACGGGGCCACCTCCTTCCGCCTTCGGGGAAAGCTCGTCGGGAAGCTTGTCGGGAAGCTCATCGGGTGAGTCTCATCAGGTCAGTCCGGCCTTGTCGCAGGCGGACCGGAGCTGCGGGGGGCAGATCTGGGCGATGGTGTACATACCGTCCTTCACCAGAGTGTCCTTGATGTTGCCGACGGTCACGGAGACCGACGGGAGCAGGACCGCCGGAATGTCCTTGGTGGTGGCGTTGTCGACGGTGCCGGTGGCGATGGACTCGACCGACTTGCCGCGCCCCAGGGCGATGGCCATCTCGACGGCGGCGTCGGCGGCCGGCTTGTACGGCTTGTAGACGGTCATGTACTGGTCGCCCCTGACGATGCGCCGCACGGCCGCGAGGTCGGCGTCCTGGCCGGTGATCGGGGGCAGCGGCCTGACCTCGGTGGCGTTGAGGGCGGAGACCGCGGCGCCGGCGAGGCTGTCGTTGGCGGCCAGGACGCCGTCGATGTTGCCCGCGCCCAGGGCGGCGACGGCGCCCTTCATGTTCACGAAGGCGTTCTCCGGCCGCCAGCCGACGGTGTCGTACGACTTGCCGATCTTCACCTTGCCCTTGAGGACGGAGAGCGCTCCCCGCTTGAACCAGTCGGCGTTGGGGTCGGTCGTGGCGCCGTTCATCATGACGATCTGGCCGCCGCGCGCCTTCGCGCCCATGGCCTTCAGCAGCCCCTCTCCCTGAAGCCTGCCGACCTTCGCCCCGTCGAAGGTGACGTACCCGGCGATCGGGCCCTGCGCGAGCCGGTCGTACGCGACCACCGGGATACCGGCCCGGTGCGCGGCCTCGACCGACGGGCGCAGCAGCTCGGGGTCGACGGCGGCGATGATCAGGACGTCCACACCCCTGGTGATCATGGATTCGAGCTGCTGCCGCTGGACGGCCGGGTCGGGCGTGGCGGCGAAGGCCGCCGGGCAGTGCGGGCACAGCTCCTTCAGCTTTCGCTCGATCAGGGGCCGGTCGAACTGTCCGAAGCGAGAGGCCCCGCCGCCCGGGAGCAGCAGGCCGACGGTGAGGCTGTCGTCGCCGCCCGCCCCGCCCCCGCCGCAGGCGCCGGTCAGCGCGAGACCGGCGGCGACCGAGGCGGCCACGGCGGCACGGGTGAGGGACCTGCCCATCAGAGCCTGAAGGCTGACACGGAGATCCATTTCTTCGATTCCTTAGAAATTTCGCCCGATTTTATCCCGTATTGGGCGTCTACCGCCAAGCGTAGCCAAGCTGTCGGCGTGCTCCCCGTTGCGCGGCGCGGGAGGAGCGTTCATTATCAGGAATCCTGTTACTTCAAAGTTGTAGCGATAGGTAGGTCGGACCATGTCCTTCAGTCCCGGAATCCAGGCCAGAGGAATCCAGCTGCTGCTCAGCGGCATGATGACCCGCGTCCACGAGGACCTGCGCTTCGCCGACATCCCGAAGCGCACCGAGTCCCTCCGGGTGGAGACCGGTGCCGGCCCGGTGACCTGCACCGTCTACCGCCCGCCGGCGACCACCGACACCCCCACCGCCCCCGCCCCCGTGTACGTCAACTTCCACGGCGGCGGCTTCATCGTCGGCCGCCCCGAGCAGGACGACCACATCTGCCGCTACATCGCCGCCGAGGCGGGCTGCGTCGTGATCAACGTGGACTACGCCGTCGCCCCGCAGCGGCCCTTCCCCGCCGCCGTCACCCAGGCGTACGACGTCGTCGAGTGGGTCGCCGAGAACGGCCCCGCCCACGACTGGGACGGCTCGCGCCTCGCCGTGGGCGGGCACAGTGCCGGAGCCAACCTCACCGCCGCGGTCTGTCGCACGGCCCGGGACCGCGGCACCTTCTCGCCCCGGCTCCAGATCATCGACTCCGCGCCGCTCGACCAGCTCGCCGACCCGTCCACCAAGCTCTCCCCGATCGCCAAGCCGCTGCTCGCCCCTCACCTCATACGGGTCTTCACCGCCGCCTATGTCCCGGACCCCGCCGACCGCGCCCACCCCCTCGTCTCGCCCGGGCTGGCCGACGACCTCGCCGGTCTGCCGCCCGCCCTGGTCATCACCGCGGAGCACGACCGCCTGCGCGACGAGGGCGACGCCTACGCCAAAGCCCTGGACGCCGCCGGCGTCCCCGTCACCCACCGTGTCTTCGAGGGCGTCGACCACTACTTCACCCACACCGGCCCGGTACCGTCCGGAAAGGAGGCCATCGAGCTGATGGCCTCCAGCCTGCGCACCGCGCTCAGCGCCTGACGCCGGCCGGCCCGCTGCTGCACGGTGCCAAGGCCGGTGACCTGTTCGGGCATCGGTGCCTGTTCCAGGTGGGCATCGCCGTCTTCACCCGCGCCTCGCTGCTGGGCGGACTCGCCCCGAGCGCGGGGCTGTTGAGCGGCGCCCGCTCCTGCGGGGCGTCGGCGCCGTGCTCGCCGCGCCCAGCGCGCCCACCCTGATCACCACGTTTTCGGTGGGCAGGTCACGCAACACCGCGATGGGCGTGTACGCGACGGGCGGGGTCGGCGCCACGGTCGGCCTGCTGCTCGGCGGCACGCTGACCGACGCGCTCGACCGGCGCTGGGTGTTCTTCGTCAACATCCCCATCGGCCTGGCCGTCCTCGCCGGTACGAGGTCCCTCGTCGAGGCCGAAGGTCGGCGAGGTCCGCAACGGCACCCGACCCGGCCGAACGCCGCCCCGGCCGCCTCGACGTGCCCGGCGCCGTCACCGGCGCGATCGGATGCCGCACACCGAACAACTTCGTGAACGCCGTCGTCAACGTCATGACCGTCATATCGACGCACTGCCTCCGTGTGGAACCTCGGACATCTGTTCGCCATCAAGCAGGGCGAACGGGCTGGGGATCACGGACGAACATGGGGTGGCACGCGGTGGACAGGCGGATCAAGAGGGCGGCGCTGGCCTGTCTCCTCCTCACGACGGTCTTTGCGACGGGCTGCGCAGCCGAAACCTCCGCGGACGCGTCCGCCGACTCCCCTTCCGCCGCCCCGGGCTCCTCCACACCGTCCACCCACGCGCCCCGCGGCGACGCGGGTGCACCCGCGGGCACCGCGGCGGCCTACCGCAAGTGGGGCATCAAGCCGCTGGCGGCACCGCCCGCCCCGCCCGCGGCCAAGCCGGTGGGGCAGGCGGCCGCCGGCAGCGGGGTGCCGGTGATCAGCGAGATACCCACCAAGGAGAAGATCGTCTTTCTCACGTTCGACGACGGTGCCGAGAAGGACCCGAAGTTCGTGACGATGATGCGGGAACTGAAGATCCCCTTCACGATGTTCCTGACGGACGCCGCCATCCGCGCCGACTACGGCTACTTCGAGCCGCTCCAGGGACTCGGCGACAGCATTCAGAACCACACGCTGACCCATCCGAACCTGCGCACCCTGGGCGCGTCCGCCCAGAAACTGGAGATCTGCGGCCAGCAGAAGAAGCTGAAGGACCGATACGGCACCGCGCCCCGGCTGTTCCGCCCGCCCTACGGCAACTGGAACGAGGACACCCGAGCCGCCGCGGCGTCCTGCGGCCTGGAGAAAATCGTCCTGTGGCGCGAATCCATGCAGATCAAGAACATGCAGTACCAGCGCGCGGACAAGAAGCTCCACCCCGGTGACATCATTCTGGCCCACTTCCGCGGACCGTCCGAGCTCAAGGGCACGACGATGACCGAGATGACGGCGAACATGCTGCGCCACATCCAGGAACAGGGCTTCACGGTCGCCCGCCTGGAGGACTACCTGTAGCCCCCACGGGCCGGACGACGCCGACGTCGGGCAGTGCCGCTGACGCCCGGGGAGACGAAGCCGGTGGCAATGAACCGGGTGACGTGCTCCTCCGACTCCCGGACGTCGAGCACGTGGAAGGCGTCGTCGGCGAACCACGCGACGTGCGGCACGCACGTTTCGGCGCGGCGCGATCCGCGCGGGTGCGCGCACGACGACGCCGGGCGAACCAGAGCGGTCAGACACTTTGGGGCGGGCCGTTCCCGCGGAACCATCCTCCGCGAGAGCTAGGATCCGTGCCATGGCCCTGACCATGAACGACGTGGAACGGTTCGAGGCGTCAAGGCCCCGCCTGGAGGCCATCGCCTACCGCCTCCTCGGCTCCGCCGGTGAGGCCGAGGACGCCGTGCAGGAGACGTTCCTGCGCTGGCAGGCCGCCGACGTCGGCCGCATCGAGGTCCCCGAGGCCTGGCTGACGAAGGCTCTCACCAACCTGTGCCTCAACCAGCTCACCTCGGCCCGCGCACGGCGCGAGACCTATGTGGGCCAATGGCTGCCCGAGCCGCTGCTCGCCGGAGACCCGATGCTCGGTCCGGCCGACACCGCCGAGCAGCGCGAATCGGTCTCGTACGCGGTTCTCACCCTCCTGGAGCGCCTCTCCCCCAACGAGCGGGCGGTGTACGTGCTGCGGGAGGCCTTCGACTACCCGCACCGGGAGATCGCCGAGATCCTCGACATCACCGAGGCCGCCAGCCAGCAGATCTTCCACCGCGCCAAGAAGCACGTCGCCGACGGCAAGGCCCGCGCCGAGATCGACGAGGACGCCGCCCGGCGGATCGTCGAGGAGTTCCTCGCGGCCGCCACCAGCGGCCGTACCGAGCCGCTCGTGCGGCTGCTCACGCAGGACGCCGTCGCGATCGGCGACGGCGGCGGGAAGGTCCCGGCTCGCGCCAAGGCGTTCGAGGGTGCTCTCGCGGTCGCGAAGTTCATGCGGGGGCTGTTCAAACCCGGCGCCGCCAAGCGCGCCCTGGTCGGCGGCTCGCCCGAGGTCTACGCCACGACGGCCAACGGCGCCCCCGCCGTCGTGGCGGTTCTCGACGGCCGAGTCATCGGCGTCATGTGCCTGGAGATCACCGCCGAGGGCATCGCCGCGTTCCGCAACCAGGTCAACCCCGACAAGCTCGCACGCGCGACCCGGCGATGGGCGGCTGCCGATCACGGGGAACCCCTGCTCAACGCCTTCTGACCCCGATGTGAGGTGCTTCACATCCCATTCCTGTCAGGAAACGGGGGGCCGCCCGGTTCAAGTGGCGAATCCGCTCAAGACAGGAGCAGGGAAATGCAGCATCGCATCGTCGTCCTCGGAGCCGGATACGCCGGAGCCATCGCCGCCGGCCGCGTCGCCCGGCGGCTGCGCCGAGAAGACGTCGCCATCACCCTTGTCAACGCCGAGCCCGACTTCGTGGAGCGGGTCAGGATGCACCAGCTCGCGGTCGGCCGGTCCCTCGCGCCCCGGCCCTTCAGCGAGATGTTCGCGGGCACCGGCGTCGAACTGAAGGTCGCGAAGGTCACCGGCGTCGACGTCGACCGCAAGACCGTCGCCGTCACCGACGCGAACGGCGCCGGCGAGCTGGAGTACGACACCCTCGTGTACGCCCTCGGCAGCGGCTGGAACGACCAGGGCGTCCCCGGCACCGCCGAGCACGCCCACGAGATCGCGAGTCGTCCCGGAGCGCTGCGGCTGAGCGAGCGTCTGGCCCGCCTGGACGCCGGGCAGTCCGTGGTCGTGGTCGGCGGCGGCCTCACCGGCCTGGAGGCCGCGACCGAGATCGCCGAGGCCCGCCCGGACCTCGACGTCTCCCTCGCCGCCCGTGGCGGGCTCGGCGACTGGCTCTCGCCCAAGGGCCGCGGGCACCTGCGGAAGGTCTTCGACAAGCTCGGCATCACGGTGCACGAGCACGCCGCCGTCACCGGTGTCGAGGCCGACCGCGTCGCCACCGTCGACGGCACGTCCATCCCGGCCGCGGTCACCGTGTGGACCACCGGCTTCGCCGTCCACCCGATCGCGCAGGCCACCGCCCTGGAGGTCACCGACACCGGCCGGATCGTGGTCGACGAGACCATGCGCTCGGTCTCGCACCCCGACGTGTACGCCATCGGCGACGCGGCCCTGGTGGCGGGCCCCGGCGACAAGCCGCTGCGGATGTCGTGCGCCTCGGGCGTCCCCACCGCGTGGCAGGCCGCCGACTCCATCGCGGGGCGCCTGACCGGCGGGAAGCTCCCGAACGTGCCGCTCCGCTACTTCAACCAGTGCATCTCGCTGGGCCGCAGGGAAGGCCTGATCCAGTACGTCACCGCCGACGACCGCGCCGTCCGGGCGGCTCTGACAGGACGACTCGCCGCCGTCTACAAGGAGTTGGTCTGCAAAGGCGCGGCCTGGGGCGTCGCCAACCCGACGCTCGGGATGCCGACCCGGCGCCGCCGCGTCGTCCCGGAGCCGGTCCGGGCGGGCTCGTCGGTCAAGGCGCCGGCCTGACGCACACATCGAAGCGGGCGCCCTCGACGCGAGGGCGCCCGCTTCGCCGTCGGTCGGCAAGCGCCCGCCCGAGAACCTCATCCACCTCGCCGCACTCTGCGGACACGTCGAGAAGGCGGCGCCACCGGTGGATCCGGGGACGCCGCCTTCTGTTCGTACCGTCACGGCACTAGCTTCGGCTCCACTGCTGGGTGGCGTTGCCCAGACCGGTCCACAGCTGGACCTTCGAACCGTTGGCCGTGCCCCAGCCGGTCACGTCGATGACCAGGCCGTTGGAGCGGTTGACGATGGTGCCGTCGACCCGGAAGGACCACTGCTGGCTGGTCTTTCCGTTGCAGGCCCACAGGATGAGCTTGGTGCCTGCGGTGGTGCCGTCGGCGTTCGCTGCGAGGCACTTGCCCAAGACGCGGAGTTCGCCCGCGGCGGTCTGCGTGATGGTCTGGTTCGCGTTCCCGGAGCAGTCGTAGATCTGCACCTGCACGCCCGTCTGGCCGTTCGGCACATCGAGGCAGCGGCCGGAGTTGGCGCCCTTCAGCGTGAAGGACGCGGCAGTCGGCAGGGGGTCCTGGACGAGCTGCCACTCCTGTGAGCCGTCGGTCGTCGACGACGCCAGGGTGACGGAGCCGCCCGCGGTCGCCCCCGTCATGTAGAGGCTGGTGTTACGGACCGAGCGGAGCCGGTAGTACCCGTCGGACGACGGGACGAGGGTCCACTCCTTGTCGGTGGCTCCGTCGTCGACCCACTGGGCCAGCTTCTGCCCCGCCGTCGCGCTGCCGGTCCAGACGGCGACCGCGCGGCCGCCGGACTTGTTGAGCAGCGTCACGTCGCTGCCCTTGGCGGCCAGATGCCAGCGCTGGGTGTCGGCGGTGGAGTCCGCCGCGCCCAGCACGAGGTCGGGGGTGTTGCCGGTGAGGTTCGCGTCCTGGGTCTTCCCGGACGCGGTGGTGAGGACCTGGCCGGTCAGCCGGTTGACGAGGCTGGAGTAGGCGCCGTCGGAGCGGCCGAGGTCGACCTCGGCGTACTTCACGGGGCCGACGCTGCCGCCGCTCCAGGACGCCTGGAGGATGAGCACGCGTCCCGTGCCGTCGACGTACTGGAGATTACGGCTGTACCCGGCGGCGATCGGCGTCTGGTACTGCTTCCATGTGCCGGTGCTCAGCCCGGACTCGTTCACCCAGACGCTGCCGCTGCCGGAGGCGTTGTAGACGATCCGGCCGTCCGGCATCGGGAGGAGCACCGGGCTGCCGCCGGTGGACAGCGCGTTCCCGCCCGAGGGCACGGGCAGGGAGGTGATCGCGGCGTCCGTGGCCGAGAAGAACTTCGTCGGGTCGTCGGAGATCCGGTAGCGGACGTTCGTCCCGCCGCCCCAGTACTCGTACGTCAGGAGCCACTTGCCGTCGGTCGTCGGGGCGATGGTCGTCATGCCCGGACGGCCGCCGCCGATCTCGGTCCTGCCGGCCACGCTCACCGTGGAGCCCGGGACGTCGACGACCGGGTCGCTCCAGGACGTGCCGCTGCCGCCGTCCCAGGTCCGGTGCACGAGGACCTGGCCGCCGGAGTCGGTCGCCGTGTCGTTGTCCGTGGCGAGGGTCGGGGCGCCGGTGCTGGTGCTGTAGCCGGTGTAGTCGTTCTCGTCGGAGTAGTAGGCGATGAGCTTGCCGTTGTGGGCGAGCAGGTGCGGTTCCCAGACGGGGTCGACCTGGGCGTGGGTGTTGGCCGTGGAGACGCGGCCGATGCTGCCCGCGCTGCCGCCCTGCCAGCCGCCGGCCGCGATGATGTTCTGGATGCTCCAGGTCGAGCCGTCGTCCGTACTGGCGTACAGGGCGAGCGCCACGTCCTTGCGGTCGCCGTCACCGGACGGCGTCCAGGAGGAGTCGGCGGCCTTCTGCTCCTCGTAGTAGTAGTCGTCGCCCGAGACGATGCTCGCGAGCAGCAGCGTGCCGGCGCTCAGGTTTCCGACGTCCTGCGGGAGCACGTAGAGATACGGGTTGGTCCAGTTGCTCGTGTACTTCGCGTACGCGGGGTCGCCGGAGAGGTAGGCGGGGGCCTTGACGTCGGCCAGCTTCGCCCACGTCGTGCCGTCGTCGTCGCTCTTGTAGACGGGCATCGTCTGACCCACCGGAGCGCTCTGACTGTTCTCGAACGCCGCCACGATCCGCCCGCTCGGCAGCTGGGCCGACTTCGGGTAGAGCACACAGGGGTTTGGAGCTGCTGCCGCTGGAGTGCGTTCGAAGGTGTTCAGGTGAGCGGGAGTGAGTGTGGGTGGTCTGTGTCGTGTCATGTGGTTCGGCCGTGGTGTCGGTTTCAGTGAGGAACTGACGTTCTCTCATCGAATGCGTGACCTTCACGGGCGACGCTCGTTTCCATGGCAAAAGGATCTTCGGGTGGGGCCGGGCGGGGGTGACGGGATGGGTGAGCTGAGGAGTGTGGCGGCGTCGTTCGTCGCGTCCGGTCCGAGTGGGGTGGCTGTCCGGACCCGTCTCAAGCACCTGGCGTCGGACGATGAGAAGGTGCTGCGTGTGGTGGGCGCGCATCTGGGGTCGCTGGCCTCGAAGGATCTCAAGGCGCGCTGCCGGGACGGCCTGGCGCACTCCGGCGATACGTGGGCGGTGCGTAAGCGGGAGCTGACGCCGTTCTCGTCGTCGCGGTGGGCGGGCAGTATCACCAAGGCCTCGCATGACCAGTGGGCGCTGGCCCGCCGCTGCCAGCTGGCCCACATCCAGAACCTGGAAGCCGGCATCCGCACGCTGACGCACCGACTGTCCCTGCCGATCGGGCAGAAGGGAACCAGACAGGCCCCGGGCGGTTACCGGTCCCGGCGGGAGTGGCATGCGAAGGCCCGGCGGCTGCGCGTGCTGGAGGACCGGCTGGCCGCCGTGCGGGCCGACCGCGAGGCCGGAGTTGTGCACGTCGTACGCGGCGGCAAGCGCCTGGCCCGTGCCCGGCACCACCTGGAGGCGGCCCAGCTCACCGAGTCCGGATGGCGGAGACGCTGGGAGGCGGAACGCTGGTTCTGCCAAGCGGACGGTGAGCCCGGCAAGCGCTACGGCAACGAGACGATCCGCGTCAGCCCCGACGGCGAGGCGAGCATCAAACTTTCCGCACCGCTCACACATCTGGCCAACGCCCCGCACGGACGGTACGTCCTGGCCTGCCGGGTCACGTTCGCGCACCGGGGCGCCGAGTGGGCGGACCGCGTCGCGGCCAACCGGGCGATCGCCTACCGCATCCACTACGACATGGGCCGGGACCGCTGGTATGTGACCGCCTCCTGGCAGCTCCCGCCCACCCCCACCCTCCCCATCGAGGCCGCGCTCGCCCACGGGGTGATCGGCGTCGACATGAACGCCGACCATCTGGCCGCCTGGCGCCTGGACATCCACGGCAACCCGACCGGCGCCCCGCACCGTTTCGTCTACGCCCTTTCCGGTACCGCCCAGCACCGGGATGCCCAGGTCCGCCACGCCCTCACCCGCCTCCTGCACTGGGCCCGCGCGTGCGGTGTGAAGGCGATCGCGGTGGAGGATCTGGACTTCGGCGCGGAGACGACCCGGGAGAAACACGGCCGCAAACGCTTCCGGCAGCTCATCTCCGGCATGCCCACCGGGAAGCTCCGCGCCCGGCTGGCCTCGATGGCCGACGCCACGGGTATCGCGGTCATCGCCGTCGACCCGGCCTACACCAGCCGGTGGGGCGCCCAGCACTGGCAGAAGCCCCTCACCCCCACAACCCGCACAACCACTCGCCACGAGGCTGCTGCCGTGGCGATCGGAAGGCGCGCCCAGGGACACCCGATCCGGCGACGGACGGCACCGCCCCCACAGCACCGGAGTGATGCGGTGGGGCATCGGACCGCCCAGGCCAGACGGGATGTTCCTGGGCGTGAGGGAACCCGCCCCCGCATCCCCGGACCACGGACACGATCCGTGCCGCCCGGACGCGGAGCGAACGCGGGCAACCAGAACGCCCAACACCGTCCGGGGCGTTCGGCCGAGCTTGGGTTCTGGCAACAGGACTCACTCCCGCTCAGTCTCTAGGAACGGTTTCGCAGGGTCGTGGGTCACGCGGTATTGACGCGGCGGCGAACGGACGTCGAGGTCCGCAGTACGAGTTCCGTGGCCAGTTCGATGCGCGGGGATGCTGGCTGCCTGCCCTGGGCGAGATCCAGGAGCACCCGGGTCGCCTCACGCCCCAGTTCCTCGAACGGCCGGCGCACCGCGCTCAGCGGCGGGCAGGCCATGGCCGCCACCAGAGTGTCGTCGAAGGACATGACCGCCAGGTCGTCCGGCACGGAGAGGCCGTCCTGCCGGGCCGCCTCCAGCACGCCGAGCGCCTGCGCGTCGCTGGCCGCGAAGACAGCCGTGGGCGGGTCGTCGGCCCGCAGGATCTGCAGGCTCGCGGCGAGCGCCTCGCCGTAGTCGAAGTCGGTCGAGCGGACGATCGCTCAAGACCCGGGGGCACGGCTCGTGGCGAAGCGGTCCATGGCGTCCAAGGACGCCGGGAGGGCTTCTACGGGCTGGTCCCCTGCGGTCGGGAGCGCGCATCCGGCACGCCTCCTTCGGCCGGAAGGGGGCGACGGGCCCCGCGCTTTTCCGGACCAAGAGGTCGTCCTTGGCTGTACCTGGCGCAGGGCCCGGACGGCTTCGAGGGTTCGCCCGCCGTTGCCGGTGACGGGCTACAACCTCTTCATTTGTGCTCGCGCAGGAAGCTAGGGATCTCGTCGCGGGTCGGGTAGTTCGGCAGGAGGGCTGGCTTGTCCTGAAGGAACGCAGTGATGACGGCGGCGGCTCGGTCGTTGTTGTCGTCGAGGCCGTTCCACATGTGGTGTCCGACTCCTGGCATGTACTGCGTGCGCTGGATGGCGGGGTCATTGGCAAGGATGGCGGTCGCCCATTGACGGACCTGGGAGGAGCACTCCGCGATCATCAGCATCGCGGGGGTCCGGGACTGGCGCAGATGCGGTGCGATGGAGGGCGAGTCCTTGATCGTCTGCTGGACGCGGAGGCTGGCGGCGGGGCTGAAGGAGAAGTTCTGTGCGGTGTCCTCAGCGGGGATGCGGTGCGCGTCGCGTGCGCAGTAGGCGGATGCGGTGTCGCTGCCGAGGTCGGCGGCGGTGAAGGCGTTGTCGCCTTCGGCCTGTCCGATCAATCCGGTGTCGGGGGTGAGAAGTCCGAGTCGCATGAGGCCGAGTGCCACGGCGTACCGGGGGACGTGCGTCGATCGCGGTCCGGTCATGGCCGGCGCGAGGCCGCGCGCGGATTTTCGGCCCTTGTGCCCGGTGATGTGTGCGGTGGGGCCGTCCATGGGGCCGGGCTCGGCGATGATCGCCCGATGCAAGCGTGCGGCGACGCTCGGGTCGGCCAGGGCTCGGGTGAGCACGGCCCCGCCCGAGGAGAATCCGAGGATGTCGACCTTGCCCTTGTCCAGGCGGTCGACGAAGGCGGCGAGGTCGCGGACCGACCTGGAGATCGTGTACTGGCCCATGGGGAGCAGGTCGCTTCGTCCGCCACCAGCCTGTTCGTAGGCGTAGACGTCGTAGCCCTGGCGTGCCAGGAGCTGCAGGAACCGGTGGTCGAGCACCGAGATGCCACGGACCGGTCCGCCGTTGAGGTACACGAACGGGATGGAATGCCGGGTGCCGGAGTTCGCGGGCGGGTAGTGGTACACCGCGACCCGGCTGCCTGTGGTCAGGCTCCAGTGCTGCGTGGCCACGAACGGCAGGGCGGGCGGGTACCGCCGGGCCGTCGGCACGGTCGGGATGCAGACCGCCGCCGTCAATGCGGCCGCGACAACCACCGGCAGGAACGGCACGAGCCGCGCCGGCCAAGTGCGGCGCCGACCCCGCCACGCGGCGAGGACAGCCCCGACTCCAAGGGTCGTCAACCATGCGGCGAGCCCCGAGCCTGCCCCGTCTGTGAGGGCGATCAGTGCGAGAAAGACGACGACCAGCGTCGCGACGGCGGCCAGGGCCAGCAGTAAGCGTCCGGTTAAGCGGACGAGACGTATGGCGTACGTGGGCACAGCGGACGACCTCCGAAAGTTTCAGAACACTGTTTCAAAACGACGTTATCAGAGAGGGTAGGCTGCTGACCGTGGGTAGGCCGAGAACAAACGACGAGGCCGTCAAAGAGCGGCTTGTGGTGTGCGCGACCGAGATGCTCGCCACCCGTCCGCGAGAGTCGGTCACGGTCCGCGCCGTGGCCGCTGCTGCCGAGGCGTCGACCACGGCGGTGTACTCCTTGTTCGGTGGTAAGGACGGGCTGATCCGTGCGGTGCGCGACAGAGCCGTCGCCGGCCTGTTCCAGGACGTGTCGGCGGTGCAGACCTCCGCGGACCCTCTCGCCGACCTCTACGCGCTGGCCGTCGCCTACCGTCGTTGGGGGCTCGGACACAGCCACCTGTACACGGTGCTGTTCGGCGGCGTGCAGTCCTTCGACCCGTCGGGGGAGGTCGGTGCCAGTGACCCGATCCGTCCGCTCCTCACGGCGATCGATCGCGCGTTGGCGGCGCCCGTCCTCGTCGGCGGAGCAACGTCGATCGCCCTGTCGATCTGGGCCACCCTGCACGGGCTCGTGACTCTCGAACTGGCCGGGGCCCTCGACGCCGCCACGGCCGATGCGGCATTCCGATCGACGATTCACGCCACGTTGCGCGGATGGACGACCCCGGCGGTGTTCCTCAGCCTTCGCCGAGCCGAACTCGCTCCTTGACAGGATCAGGGCCGGTTTCCGGGCCCTCCCGGTCCCTGCTGGGGCGGGGGTGCGTGGTCGGTGAAGACCGGCATGCCAAGGTCGACCAGCTGCGGCCGACCATCGGTCGGAGCCCGCTTGAGGCTGTTGAGCTTGGCCATCGCAGCGTCAAAGCTGACCTGGAGCCCCTCGACCTCACCGAGCCAGCCGTTGGCGCGGGCCTCGCGGATGCGTTCTCGGAGGTTCTGGATGATCTCGATGAGTCGGGACCGCTGGCGTGGATCGATCTGGAGGACGGGGCAGCGAATGCAGGCGTGTTCGTGCTTGCAGGGGGTCCCATAGGGGCGCCCGCAAGTCCCCAGGGAGACCTTGCGCAGCTCGAAGTGCTGCTGGAAGTCGCGCCACTCCTGCTCAGTGGGCTCCCGGTATTCCTCGACCGGGCGTTCGGCCCGGCGGCGGTCGAGGAAGCCGCGGTAGGTGCGGATCAGATCGTCCTGAAAGACCGCGAGGTATGCCTGAGTGGTCGTCAGAGTTTTGTGTCCGAGGATGCGGGCGGCGCCGGTCGGACCGCGCCAGCGGCACCGGGTTGACCAGCGGGCCGCCGCCCGTCTCGATCCAGAAGTCGTAGAAGCTGCGCAGCACCGCGTTGCTGTGCCGGATCGTCCGCGGCTTGTAGCGGTCGTCCAGGTGCGTCTTCTTCGTGATCGGATTCGTGGTGCCCGCGGTCGACGCGGAATGTGTACGCGCCGACCTGCGCGGCTTCGTCGCAGCCCGGAGCCACAGGACGAAGTCCCGCACCTCCGCTGAGGTCGCACGGTGCCACTCGACATCGACCACCCGCAGCCACCGCCACCAGCGCAGCAGGTCGAAGGCGTAGCTGCGTACGCTGCCGGTCCGGTTGTCCCGGGAGATGAAGTCGATCAGGAACCTGCGGACCGGCTGCACGACTTTCCCCTCCTCATCGAAGACCAGCCAGGGCACGACACCTGGGTCCATAGCCACCCGCCCCACCGTGGGAGCTGGATGGCGCGGACGTCACGGGATTGATCGTTCAACTCCGTTGCGCTCCTTCGTTCTCGGATGGCGCAACGTCTACCGACTAGGCCAGGCGGGGGATGCGCTCAAGCTCGGCGTGTCCTGCGGTAGTCCGGTCAACGTCTCCCTGTCGGCCTCCCCGATGGCATCGGCCCCACGGCCTTCGCCGCACCCGTCCTCGGCCTGTCGCCGCCGGCCCGGCAGGCAGGGCAGCTCGACGCGGCCCGGAATCCGGTCGACGTCCTGGCCCTGGTCAACCAGCTCGCCGCCACCTGGGCGGCCCAGACCGAGATCACCGCGGCCGCGACTCGGACGGCTGCGGACCCGTCCACGGCGGCCCGCCGCACCGCCGTGGTGAACGCCGGGGCTTTCCGTAAGAGTCTCGGTAAGAACCACGCCCCACGCGCCGTTCACCTACAACCTTTCGTCTCGACAGGTCGTCCAATTGGCGCCCGGTGCTGGTCACTGCGCCGGGGTCTCTTCTGTCCCAGCTGGGGGAAGTCATGAGTTCTGTCTCCGTCGGGCGTGTGCTGCGTCGCGGGGCATGTGCCGGAGCCGTGGGGGCGCTGGTCGTCGCCGGTCTCGGGAGCGGGGTCGCCTTCGCGGACGAGGCGCAGACCGATCAGCTGTGGATCCAGGCGCCGTACGAGCAGTCGGTCACCGTCGCTCCGGACGGCGGTGCGGCGCAGTACCGGTCGCTGGCGCTCGGCCTGTACCACGACAACGACAACTTCACCGTGACCGACGGCCGGCTGACCGTCGACGTCTCCGGGCTCGCCGGGGTCGCCGAGGTGGCCTGGCCCGACAACTGCGCACCGAACGACGCCGGCACGGTCGCCGTGTGCGAGACCGGGGACGTGCCGACCCGCTACAGCGCGCAGGTGCAGCTGAAGGTGCGGGCCGCCGCCGGCGCCGCCGTAGGAGCGCAGGGTGCGATCGAGTACTCCGCCGGGGCCACCGGCGGACCCGACGGCACGCTGGTGGCCCCGGAGGGCTCCGAGACCTTCGTCACCGTCGGCTCCGGCCCGGACCTCGGCATCGGCGCGACGCCGGACGTCACCGGCGTCGCGCCCGGCACCAGCCTCACCGTGCCGTTCTCCGTGACCAACACCGGCAACGAGACCGCCCACGGCTTCAGCGTGAGGATGTGGGCGACGTACGGCCTCGACGTCGCCACCCGCTACCCGCAGTGCACCTACACCGGGCCGGACGACGGCGGCGAGTACACACCCATGACGTACGTGACCTGCTCCTTCGACACCGACGTCGCGCCCGGTGCCACCGTGGAGCTGCCGGAGCCGCTGCGGCTCGCCGTCACCGACCACGCGCTGTACGAGCGGTTCGACTACGAGGTCCAGCCGGGCGGCGACGCCACCGACCTCGACGGCTCGGACAACGGCCGCTCCTGGCACATCGACGCCGACAACACCGCCGACTTCGCGGTGCACGGCACCGAGGTGAGCGGCGCGGCCGGCGACACCGTCACCGCCGGCTTCCGCTTCGTCAACCGCGGCCCGGCCTGGGTCGGCAACGTCGCCTCCGGCGACCCGGTCGCCGTGATCGACTACTACCTCCCGGAGGGCACCACCGCCACGTCCGTGCCCGCCACCTGCCACAACGCCTGGACGTCCGGCGACGACCCGGCCATCGGCCACTACGCCTGCACCCTGCCGATGTGGGCCAAGCCGGACCTGAAGGTCAGCTTCCCGTTCCAGCTGCGCATCGACCGGGTCGTCCCCGACGCGACGGGCCACGTCATCGTCCACCCCCACTCCGACAAGCCCACCACCTTCGACCCGAACACCAAGAACAACTCGGCCAAGGTGGTCGTCAACCCGTCTTCCTGACAGCGGTCAGGGGTGCGCGGGAAGACGTTGCTCTCGAGGCTCGTCTCCCACGCACCGGTGTGCGCCCAGTGCGTGGTCGCGCGTTTGCCGTCCAGCGGGCCGGCGGCGCCCGACTCGAACTGACGCCCCGCCGACACGGCCGCCCCGCCGCCCGTCACCCCGACGGGCGGCGGGGCGCCCATTTCCGCTCCGTCGCGACTGTCGCTGGTGCCGTAGTGCCTGCGTGCACGCCTCGGCCACCGGCCTTGTGGGACCGCTCTGCCTGACGGTCTGCAAATCAGGCAAAAGGGGCAAAAAGACTATAATTTGAAGAGTGAGTGCCCTGTGAGCTCCTCAAGGGAGGAATGTCCCTATGACTGAGAACACCGGCGTAAAGCTCGGCGGTGCGCCCGGTTCGCGCGGGCGGACGACCATCGCCGACGTGGTGGTGGAGAAGATCGCCGGAATGGCGGCCCGGGACGTGCTCGGCGTCCATGCCCTGGGCAGCGGATTCGCCCGCTCGATGGGATCCGTGCGGGAGCGGATGCCTGGCGCCGGCACTGGCAAGTCCGTCACGCGCGGGGTCGGTGTCGAGGTCGGAGAGCGGCAGGCTGCCATCGATCTGGAGATCGTCGTCGACTACGGCGTCTCGATCACGGACGTGGCCGGTGCGGTGCGGGAGAACGTGATCTCCGCGGTGGAGCGGATGGCGGGTCGGGAAGTCGTTGAAGTCAACATCATGGTCAGCGACGTGAAGCTGCCCGACGAGGAGGACGAAGGGGAAGAGCGGCAGCGGATCCAGTAGGCCGGGGCGCAGCAGTCTGCTTGAGTCGAGGAGCGCGTGATGAGCAGGGCCGTGGTGGGCTTGATGGCCGGAATGACGCTGGGGTTCGCGGCGTATTTCGGTGACTTCTGGGCTTTCCTGCTGGTGCTGGGGCTGGGCGTCGTCGGTCTCGTGGTCGGGCGGTTCACCGAAGGTGATTTCGAACCGGGCGACTTCGTCCGCCGCCGGGACCGGCAGGAGCGGATCCGCGATGACCGGCGACGGGTCCGGGGAGACTGGCGGTAGTGACCGGTGAAGCCGGTCGGCGTCCGGGCATCCCCCGCGGGGAGCGCGGTGCGACCGCCGTCGCCGACCGGGTCGTCGCGAGGACCGCTTCCCAGGTGGCCCTTCCGTGGGCCGGACGATGTGCTGCCGGGCGCCGAGGGACGCACAGTGCGTCCCGCCGTAGCCGAGAGGCCACGTAGATCCCGTTGGGTTCCTTCCCAGGAGGACCCGTCATGATCCTCTCCCTGACCCTGCTCATCGCCGGAATCGCTCTGGTCGCCGTCGGCGCGGCCGTCGACGGCATGCTCTATCTGGCGTCCGTCGGCGTACTGATTCTCATCGCGGATCTGCTCTACCTGGTGGCCCGCTCCATCTGGCGCCACCGCCGGCGCCCGGCCCGCTGAACGGCGCCCGAATGCCCCGGACCGGTCCGGGCCCGCTCTCCCGAGCCGCCGGCGTAGCCCGCCGGCCCGGGCGAGCGGGGGCCGTCGCATGCGGCATTTGCGACCGCGGGTGCGACCTCGGGTGCGACCTTGGTACGAAACTCCAGGTCAGCGGCCTGCTTCAGCGGGGGAGCGGTGCATCGTCGACGGACTCAGTCGAGGGCGGCGAGATGACGGGCGTCGCCGCCGCGCCACTCGATGAGGAAGATGGTCGCGTCGTCGGTCGTGGTGCCGCCGCGTTCCTGTTTCAGGGTGTGGGAGAGCGCTCGTACCACCGCCCGTACCTCGATGCGGTCGCCGAGGATCCGGTTGGTCCACTCGATGAGCTGCTCCTCACCGAACTGTTCCCCGCCGACCTGGTGCTCCTCGATCAGGCCGTCGGTGAAGCACAGCAACCGGTCCCCGCGTTGCAGTGTCCGCTCGCTGACCACCGGCTCCTCACCGCCGAAGCCGACCGGCAACGTGGTCGGGCTCTCCAGCCGGTCCACCACGGCGCGGTCACGGATCAGGAACGGAGCCGGATGGCCGGCGTTGACCCAGCGCAGCCGGCCTGTGGTGATGTCCAGGACCATCATCTGCGCGGTGACGAAGTGGTCGGGGCCGAACTGTTCGTTGATGGCCCGGTCCATGAACGCGTACACCTGGGACAGATCGGTGCTGGCCCGTCGCGTGTGGCGATAGGCGCCGATGGCCACCGTCGCCATGGTCGCCGCGTCCAGCCCGTGGCCCATCGCGTCGATCATGGCCACGTGAAGGATGTCGCCGTTGAGGGCGTAGTCGAAGCTGTCGCCGGCCACGTCGTAGGCGGGCTCCAGGATTCCGGCCACCTCGACCTGCGGAACCGTCATCGACAGCGGGGGCAGCAACGACCACTGGATCTCCGCGGCCACGCTCATCGGGGCGCTGCGGCGGGCCTGGAAGAACAGGTCGGTGTAGGCGTCCTTGGTGACGATCATGTCCGCGACCAGACCGGCGAGTCTGCGGAGCAACCGCCGGTCGTCGTCATCGACGCTGTCCAGCGTGACGGCCATCGCACCGATCTGGTCACTGCCGTCGAGCAGCGGCAGGTACATCCGCACACTGTCGCCCTGCGGCACCTCCACCGTTCTGCGGCTCAGGAACGCCTCGCCGGCAGGGGAGTCCTCGACCGGCTCCGGGCGGCCGACCTCCAGCCTGTGGCCCGGCAGCGGCACCAGCAGCACCTGTTCGTAGTCCTGCAGCAGGATGGAGACCTCCCGCCCTCCGACCCTGGCCACCTCTTCCGCGACGAGTGGGGCGATCAACTCCGGCGGCATCTCGTGGGCCCGGTCCAGCAGCACACCCAGCAGTCGTTCGCCAAACCCCTCAGACCGGTCCACCCCGATCCGGCCCGGCTTCCGCCCACCGTCCGTCATCGCTGTCTGCTTCCCTTCGGCCCGGGGCATGGGGAACCCATCGGGGTGGCTGCGTCCACGCGGTGTTCGTCGGGCGGCCCGGTGCCCCGGCCTCGTCGAACCGCAGCCGGTGCGGGCGGTGCCGACCGGAACGGCGCCGGCGCCTCCGGCACCCCGACCACGTATCCCGACGCGGTGCCCCGACACAACGCACACCGCGCCCCTCTCGGATCCACCCGGCGGGCAACGGCGATCAGCGTGGCACGACGCCGGCGACCGGCACAGGCTCGCATCGCCGCCCGGTCCGACGAGCCGATTACGCCCTGGGCGGCATGTCGCCCCCAAACGCCGTTCACCACAAGGGGATTGGGTCGACGGAGCCCAGGCACGCCGACCGGTGGGCGTGCCTGGCCCCGGGGTACCGGTCTTGGCCGAAGGGGCCGAAGGGGCCGAAGGGGCCGAAGGGGCCGAAGGGGTCGAGGGGGTCGAGGGGGTCGAAGGGGCCGAGGGGGCCGAGGGGGCCGAGGGTGGCCATGGCCGGCTGGTCGGTGGCGGAGTCCACGTAGATCCCTTCCAGGGAACCGATCCTGCGCCTCTCCGGGGCCACGAGGCCGTGGTCGCGACACTCCGGACACCGGCGGAATGGATCATGCGCCCTGCTCCTGGCGGCCGCGTCCGTCGTGCTCCAACGACCCCGGCGTATACACACCGGGGTCGCCCTTCCGGGCCGGTCGCACGTGAGAGTGTGCCGACCCGCTTTCATGCTATGCCTGGTGCACATTTCGGGCATCAGATGTTTCGCGGTTCTCGTGTCCATTCGGTTCCGCGCGGTCCGGGAAGGGCATTCGCCCAGCGGCAGCCGCGTTCCTCCAGGACCCACTGGTGATCAGCCAGGAGCGCGCGGACTCTGCTGCGCGCGGTGTCCACCGTGAGGTGGAGGCGGGTTCCGCCGGCCACCGTGCCGACGGGACAGCTGCGCCGCTCGGACGAGGCGAAGCAGCGACGGAGAACCTCCGCGACCTGGCGGGCGGCCTCGGGGGACGAGGCGACGAGGCGCACGTCGACGTTCCCGGGCAGAGGGCGGTTCCGTCGACTCCTCGGGGTGACGCCGTCCCGGCCTGCCCACATCGCCGTAGCGGTGGGCCGCGATCCTTGCGTCGCGTATGACCAGGCATTCTTCCCGGTAACGCGCCGTCTGGGTCACCGGGCGGGGACTTCGCCCTCGTTACCGGGCATCGTGTGCATCCGGCTCGGTGATGCTCCTCCTCTCCGGACGGCGCCTTGGGGTCGGGCCTGTCCGGAGCAGGAGCGCAAGGCCGAGGAGTACTCTGAAAGCACCGAGGATATTTCGCGCACCGGCTACCACGCCGGTGTCGTTTTCGGCGATCGAATAGGCCGGGTCGGCCGCGGTCGGCCCGGGGCAGGGTTCGCGTCATGACTGCGACCATTTCCCTCTCGCCGACACACGAAGACCGGCTCTCGTCGTCCTCCCCCACTTCCTCCTCCACTTCCTCCTCTCTCCGTCTGTCGCTGGCTCCTGTCGGCGTCGCACCGGCTCTTCTGGACGGCGCATGGTGGCCCCGCTCTCGCGATCTCGGGGCGGAACTCCCGGCCCTGACAGCGGTACTGGATCCGCTGTGGGGGCGGATCACCCGGGTCACGGTGAATCCCACCCACTGGCCGGTCGTTCCGCGCAAGGTGCCCGTCGCCGGGCATGTGGTGAAGGTGGGCTGGTTCCTGGCCGAGCAGGATCCGCACGAACTGCTGCTGCTCTCCTACAGCACGGGCCGCTGGAACCTGCTGGTGGTCCCGCCGCGGACGGACCCCGTCTCGGCCGCCTGGCTGATGGCCGCCGCGAGCGAGCCCCTGGGCACGTCGACCGCGAGCCGGTTGATGGAGCAGGCCGCGCGTCTGCGGACGGCGATGGAGACCGACCGGGCTGTGGAGGCGGTCTGGGACTCCGAGGGAGGGCATGGGGCCCGCGATCCCGCCGCACGGCCACGGACCCCGGCAGCCATGCCCGAGGGCGGAGATCAAGCCGCCGCACCCGCCGCGACCCCGAACCGGCCGATGGGGATGTGAGAACCATGGAGACCTTCGTGACCGTGGTCGTGCTCATGGCGATGATCGCTTTGGGCGTGCTCCTCATCCACCTGCTCAACGGGCAGCAGAGTGGCCGTCCCCGGGCCCCGCGGGGACGCCGCGCCCGCAAAAGAGTGGGGTGAGTCCTCGTGATCCCCATCAGGCTTCTGGCAGACACCAGCACGGAGCCGATACTCCCCGGCACCGCGGTCCTGCGGATGGAGACGACGCCGAAGCGCACGGGGACGTTCGACGGCGCGTGGTGGCCGCGGTCACGCGACCTCGAGAGCCAACTGTCCGGACTGCTCGCCGCGTTGACCGCCCGGCTGGGTCCTCTCGCCCGTGTCGGCCTCGACGCGGGCGCCTGGGACGAGAGGCCGGGACATCTGGTGGTCGACGGTCGTACCGTCCGCATCGACTGGTCGGCCGTCGGCGACGACACCATGATCGTGACTCGGGGTGACCAGGACCACTTCATGTTCCTGGTGATCCCTCCACAGACGGCTCCTTCGCGGGCTCGCGACGCGATGGCCATGGCCGTACGGGACGACAACGACGCCTCGGCCGAACGGATTTTCGCCGCCACCGGCGTCACCCCCGTCGGCCGGACGCGCGTCCCGCCCGGTGCTCCCGGCTCGTAGCCCATCGGATCGCACAGCGCGCACTCCGGTGCCGGAGGCCGCCTTCAGGGACCGGGGGCAGGAACAGAGTTCAGGAACCGAGGACAGGAACTCGGTCCGCCGGAGCGGAAGTTCATCCCGTCCGTCCCCGCACAAGCACGTACGCACACCCACTCCCACTCCCACACCCAATCCCACACCCACTCCCTAATGCGTCCGGACAGAGGAGCCATGGCCCTTCCACAACTGAACGTCTACCGGCACGAACGCGGCACCCGTGCTCTGATCACCTTCGCGGGAGAGACCGACCCGGCCACGGCACCGCAGGTGAGCAAGGCGCCGGCCGAGTGCCAGAGCGGTGGCATTCGCAGCATGGCCCGCGTCGTCGAGATCACCGGCTCCGGATTCCCGTTTCACTCGTTTCCTGCCGCCGACGCGCGACCGTGTCGGATTCCCGTTGCCGCGGGCGGTGCGCTGTGATCGCCCTGCCCGGGCGGGAGGAGTGGCGGCACGGTGACGGAAGCACATCGTCCGCCATGAACGGGTTACGTCTGCGCCGACTGAACCGTTGGCAGGCCGAGTCCCTCAAGGAGGACCTGGCCGACCTGTACGTGGAGTCCTCCCAGGCACGGCCCGGCGAGGGGTACCGGGGCCGGGAGGCGTTTCTGCGGCGGCTGACCGGCGCCATCCGGCGGCCCGGCTTCGCCCTGCTGATCGCGGAGGGCACCGCTTTCGCCGGGTGTGTCTACGGATTCCCCGTACGGCGCGAGGGCACGTGGTGGCGGGGGTTCGACGGGACCCTTCCGCGGAGCGTCGAACAGCTGACGGCGTCCGGTCACGTCTTCGCGATCACCGAGACCGTGGTTCACCCCCACACGGACGACCAGGGCCTCGCCCGCCGCCTTCAGCACCGCCTGCTCGCCGACCATCACGCCTCGCTCGGGGCGACGTTGGTGGAACAAGCCGACTCGGCGGTCTGCGACGCCTTCCTGTCGTGGGGCTGGCAGGACATCGGGCTGGTTCGTCGGCCGTCGGACCAGCAGGTTCTCCGACCGTCGGACCCCGTGGTGCTCCGCGCTCTGGTTCTTCCGCTCGGGCTCGGGCCGCGTACGGCTGCCCACCCGGACGGGCTGGCTCACGAAAATCGCACCCAACGGCCCTACTGAAGCCGACGCCGATCACGTCCGTCGAGCGAGTCGCCCGGTCGGGCCCCTAGCGTGTGGCGAGCCGCTCCAGCAGGGCGGCGCTCCGTGCCAGCAGCGCCCGTTCCTCATCCGTGAGTTCGGCCTCGATTGCCTGCGCGAGCCAACCGGCCCTGCGGCCGCGCTCCGCTTCGAGCGCGGCCCGGCCGGCGTCCGACAGTTCGACCAGCGACTTGCGGCCGTCCGTGGGGTGCGCCCGGCGCGTGATCAGGTTCTGTTCCATGAGCAGCCCCACCGCCCGGGCCATCGACTGGGGGCGTACGCGCTGATCGGCGGCGAGGTCGCTGGTGGTCATGGCGCCGTTGCGGTCGAGTGCACCGAGCGCGGCGACCTGGCCCAGCGGGATGCGGTCCTCGTGTTTGACCCGTCGGGTGAGCTTGCCCATCGCGGTGCGCAGTTCGGCGGCGATTGCGGCGGCTTCCGAGGTGGGCATAGGGCACTTTACCCCGTTGGTCAGCAAAGCTGTGCACCTGACCTGCGCAGCAATGCTGTACAGCGAAACTGAACAGCATTGCTGTAGGGTTTGGGGTTGTCGGGCTCAGCGCCAGCGTTGTCGCAGCCGGGGCCACGGCACACGACAACGGGAAGGAACTCCCATGTCCGCAAAGGCAGTCGGAACCGTCAACGCCGCCATCGAGACCGTCACCGCCCGCCGGATCATCGACAGCCGGGGCAACCCCACGGTCGAGGTCGACGTCGTCCTGGCGGACGGGTCCCTGGGGCGCGCGGCTGTCCCCTCCGGCGCCTCCACCGGTGCCCGGGAGGCCGTGGAACTGCGCGACGGAGACTCCGCGCGCTGGCACGGCAAGGGCGTCGACCGCGCGGTGGCCCACGTCAACGGGGAGATCGCGGCGTCCGTGCGCGGCCGGGACGCGGCGGACCAGGCGGGTCTCGACGCCGCGCTGGTCGCCCTCGACGGCACCGCCGCGAAGTCTCGGCTCGGCGCCAACGCGATCCTCGGTGTCTCCCTCGCCGCCGCCAAGGCCGCCGCGGCGGCCCACGGCCAGCCCCTCTACCGCTACCTCGGCGGTGCCGACGCCCACCTTCTGCCGCTGCCGATGATGAACATCGTCAACGGCGGCGCCCACGCAGACAATCCGCTGGATTTCCAGGAGTTCATGATCGCGCCCGTGGGCGCGGACACCTTCGCCGAAGCCGTCCGCATGGGCAGCGAGGTCTTCCACACCCTGCGCCGCGACCTGCTGGCCGCCGGGCACTCCACGGGCGTCGGCGACGAGGGTGGCTTCGCGCCCGCGCTGCGTACCGCTGAGGAGGCGCTCGACTTCGTGATGACCGCCATCGAGCGCACCGGCTACCGCCCCGGCCCGGATATCGGCCTGGTCATGGACCCGGCGTCGTCGGAGTTCTTCCGCGACGGGGTGTACGACTACGCGGGCGAGGGGGTGCGCCGCACCCCCTTCGAGCACGCCGACTACCTGGCCAAGCTCATCGACGCCTACCCGGTCGTCTCCATCGAGGACCCGATGGCGGAGAACGACCTGGACGGCTGGCGCGAGCTGACCGCCCGCGTCGGCGACCGCTGTCAGCTCACCGGCGACGACGTGTTCTGCACCAACGAGACGCTGCTGCGCGAGGGCATCCGCACCGGCGTCGGCAACTCGGTCCTGGTCAAGGTCAATCAGATCGGGACCCTGACCGAGGCGCTGGCCGCCGTGGCCACGGCCCACCAGGCGGGCTGGACGGCTGTCATGTCGCACCGCTCGGGCGAGACGGAGGACACCACCATCGCGGATCTGGCGGTGGCGACCGGCTGCGGTCAGATCAAGACCGGCTCGCTCTCCCGCTCCGATCGCACGGCGAAGTACAACCAACTGATCCGGATCGAAGAGGAGTTGGGCGACTCGGCGCGCTTCGCGGGCCGCTCCGCACTGCGTCGGGCGTGAACAGCAGACAGAAGTAGAGACCACGCGGGCCCCCCGATCGCGATCGGGGGGCCCGCTCGCGTGCCGGGGAGACGACCTTCCTGGGCTGTTCACCTCTGTGTGAACTGCGCCTTCCCGGACCGGTCGGCACGGCGCGCCCTCCCAGTGGCCGGGGATCGCGCCGTCAGCGGCTTGGGCAGGCGGCTCGCTGATCACGACCTTCTGGTCGCGGAAGCGGGGCCGGCGTTGCTTTCGCGGCGGAGTTCGCCGCGGCCTTGGAAGCAGAGGGCCTGGTCGACCGTCTCGTGGATCACGTGCATCTCCGACCGGTTGGGAGAGCCGTAGCTTTATATGACATTCCGATTCTGGTCTGACTGTGTTCGCTGGAAGTCACCCATATGGACCGCGCATTTACGTTCTCTGTGGTTCTTCGCCAGTTAATCTGAATCCAACCTCTTTCCCGGGAACGCCGTGCAGGCCATTGAAACCCGCGGCGCATGTCAGCGAGAAGAGGTTCCGGCTCGCGGCTACTCGACGAGGACAGAAAACTATTCACCGTATTTCCCTAGAGGAGTAGGCCCCTCGATGACGCAGAACATCTCTGGTGCGAATAAATTTCGCACAAGGCCCGCCTGGATCGCGACGGTCATCACGGCGTTGACCGCTGCTGTCGCAGTGGTAATGGTGCCGACACAGGCAAATGCCATTACGACACCAGTTCCCCTTGGTACTGCCACCAGCTTCGCGGTGCTGGGCGGCGAGGCGGTCACCAATACCGGTTCTTCCCTGATCAGCGGAGACGTCGGGGTGTCACCAGGGACTTCGGTTACTGGATTTTGTGCCCCAGTGCCGCCACCGGCGATCCCCGCAGTTCCGCCGTGTGCCAATGTGATCAACGGGACCGTCCACGTGGCAGACGGGCCGGCCAACTCTGCCCATGCCGTACTGCAGAATGCGTACACCGTCGCCGCGGCCCGGGGCCCCGTCGATGGCACCCTCAACTCGGAGCTCAGTGGCGCGGGCGGCCCGACGGGGCTGGGTCCGGGCTTGTACAACTTCGTCCCTGGCGTGGTCACGAACTCGGGTGTTCTCACGCTGAACGGCGGCCCCGACGCCGTCTGGGTGTTCCAGGTCCCCTCCGGACTGACGCTGGCATCCGGCAGCCGAATGCAATTCACAGGCGGCGCCACGGCATGCAATGTCTTCTGGCAGATCGGAAGTTCCGCCAGTTTCGGCAGCGACTCCTTCTCCGTGGGCACCTTCTTGGCCCACACCTCGATCACCATGGAGAACAGGGCGGCGGTCGAGGGCCGGGTGCTGGCCGGTGCTGTGGACGAGTCCGGGATCGTGTCGATGATCAACAACACGATCACCCGGCCGATCTGCGGGGCCGCCACCAGCGGTGGAACGACCACCGGCACCAGCGCAGGAACGACCACCAGTGGGGGGCTCCTCAGCGGCGGTCTCGTCAGTGGCGGACTTCTGGGCGGACCCATCGTCGGGACCGGCGGCACCTCGGGCAACGTCGCCGGCAACACGTCCGGCAACACGTCCGGGAACACCGCCGGAAACTCGTCCGGGAACACCGTGGGCTCCACCGCCGGGAACACCGGGAACACCGCGGGCAACACTGCCGGGAACGGTGTCGGCGGGCACGGCCATGCGCCGGGCGGGCCGGGCGGGCCGGGCCATGAGGGCAGGCCGGAAAAGCCGCACCACGGCAAGCCCGACCACGGCAAGCCCGACCACGGCAAGCCCGACCACGGCAAGCCCGACCACGGCAAGCCCGACCACGGCAAGTACGACTACGGACAGCCCGACCACGGCAAGTCCGACCACGGCAAGCAGCCCGACGAGGACTACGGCTACGACGGGGCGCCCAAGGTCTACGAGGGCGACGACCACTCCAAGAGCCACGAGGGCTAGGCAGCGCACCGCGGCCAGTCGGCTCACCGGATGACGGCGCACGGCGGAATCCTCATCGAGTCCGCCGCGCGCCGTCGGTGGCAGTCAGCGAGAAAGCCAGGCGCGACCAGCTGATAGAGAGAGACAGGTAGGCGGTGTCGAGCGGAATCGACTCAGCGGACGTGGAGGAAATCCAACAGTCCGAATCCGGTCCGGCCACGCGGGAATGTCCTGACGTCATGGCCGCGCCTCCCGGACAGCCGAGAAGTGCCCGTGCACTGAAAGCCGGGCTGTGCACCGCCGTGGTCCTGTGCCTGGCGGCGAGTTTCGTCCACGTCATTCTGGTTTTCCTCCACGTGGCACCGGCCAACCCCGTCTCAAAGCGGTACAGCCCGCTGATCAACGCGTGGGTGTACCCCTTCTTCGAACAGAATTGGCGGCTCTTCGCCCCGGACCCCGAATCCGTCAACCGGCAGATTCTGGCGAGAACAGCCCACACCGGCTCCGACGGATCGGTTCAGGTGAGTCCCTGGTTCGACCTCACCGCCGTGGACAGTTCCGCCGTCGAACATCATCCGTTTCCGAGCCACACGGCACAGAACATGCTGCGCCGCGCCTGGGCCGGCTACGTCGACTCGCACGGAGGAGACGACAAGTCACGAACGGAACGCGCCCTGATGCTGCAGAAGTACCTGAGCAACATCGCCGCGGACCGCGTCGCCGCCCACCACCGCGGCACCTTCGACTTCATTCAGCTCCGCGTCGTCACCTTGCCCATCGCCGCGCCCGGCCCCGCCGCCGGCAATCGCCCGCCGACGCCGGTCGAGAACCGGCTCCTGCCCTGGTGGAAGGTGACCCGCCATGGAAAATGAGGCGCGGGGGACCGCGTCCGCCGGCGTCGACCGGTGGCTCGCCGACCGGATCACCGCCGTGTGGAACCTCCTGACCGGCCGCCCGGTGTCCCTGTACGCGGCGTCGGTGCTGCGCATCGGCTACGGACTGCTCTACCTGGTCTTTCTGCTGCGCGAGTTCCCGCACCGTGACGAGATCTGGGGCCCCGGCTCTCCGTGGACGCCCGCCTTGGCCCACCAGCTCTTCGAGCAGACGGGCTGGTTCAGCATCCTGACCCTGTCCGACAGCCGCGCCTGCTTCGAGCTCTGCTACGGGCTGGCCCTCGTCACCTCCGCACTGTTCATGCTGGGCTGGCGGACCCGCGTCACGTCCGTCCTCTTCGCCGTCGTGGTGACCTCGTTCCACGCGCGGGCGATCTTCATGACGGACGGGGGCGACAACCTGGTCCTGCTGATGTCCGTCTACCTCGTCCTCACCGCCTGCGGACGACGCTGGTCCCTGGACGCGCGCAGAAACGCGCTGAAGACGGTTCGTGCGGGCGACGCGCCGGAACGGCCGAGGAGCCCCTTCACCCGGCAAGTCCGCGATGCCCGAACCACCTTGACCACGACGGTGCACAACTGCGGCATGTTCGTCATCGCGGCACAGGTCTGCTTCCTCTACGGGTCAGCCGGCCTGTACAAGGTGCAGGGCGGTTCCTGGGGCGGCGGCACCGCGCTCCACTACGTCCTGAACCTCGAACTCTTCCGACCCTGGCCCGCCGTCTCCCACTTCGTGGACGAGCACACGCTCCTGGTCGCCGTCGCCGGCTACATGACCGTGCTCTTGCAGGTGGCCTTCCCGTTCGTGCTCTTCGGCAGGCTCAAATACCCCGTACTCGCCATGCTGCTGGGCATGCACATCGGCATCGCCGCACTCATGGGGCTGCCTCTCTTCTCCGGCGCGATGATCGTCGCGGATGCAGTGTTCCTTCCCGACCGCTTCTACACCTTCCTGCCTCACCTCTGCCGACGCGCGGTGCGGCGGACGGACAGCAGCCGGCCGACACCCGGACGAGCGGCAGGCCCCGGAGCCGTACCCGTGCAAGGCGGGCCCGGCGGCGCACGTGGATCGAAGCATCGCGTCATGCTCCCGCCAGGGCGGAAACACACCGCCCCCGAGCCCGCGTCCCCCCAGGTCCCCCCTGATTAGGGCACGCAGAGGACACTACGAGTCGCGAGAGTCCGGGCCGACGCCATGCGTCCGTCGGCCCGTCACCATGATTGTCCCCGCTCATGGCGCCCCGGCCGGGCTTGTCCAGCCGACAGTCGTGTTGACGCAGAGGTTCGTCGTCGCCGGACCGACATGCCGGGTCACACTCCGATGAAGCTCACTGTTTCTCTCATGTCCGCCCGCCCGGTACGCAGCCGTGGCACGCCTTCCTTCTCGAATCCCACCGAGACACCGCAGAACAGTACGAGCCCGTCATCGGCTCCGACTGCCTGGCCGACAGTCCTGCGATACATCGTCCACATCACCTGGGGGCAGCTGTGCAACCCTTCGGCCCTCAGCAACAGCATGACCGTCTGCAAGTACATCCCCGCGTCCCCCCACTGGCCGGGGCCCATCGTCCGGTCGAGGTAGCAGAACAGTACGACCGGCGCCCCGAACGCCTCCGAGTTCAAGGCGGCGATCTTCATGGGCCTGTCGGGATCGTCGCGCTCGATTCCCAGTGCCTTGTACCGCTGGGCTGCCGCGGCAAAAAAGCGGTCCAGATAGGGCGGGGCCAGTTCGGCCGGGTACATCGGGTACTCCCGCTCAGCACCCGGGTCCGCCGCCAGTGCCCTGGCCGTGGCGCGTCTCTTCAGTTCGGTCAAGGGCTCACCGGTCACGACATCCACATGCCACGGCTGGAGGTTCCCGCTCGAGGCTGACCCGCAGTCCCCCGACTTCGCCGAGCCGGCCTTCCTGCTGAGCCGGGGCGGCTTGGACACCGTCCGTCCTCCGAGAACGGCCCTACTGCTGGTGATGCGTCACCGAGGGCCGCCCCGGACTGCGGGCCAGGCGCGGCCGGATGATCAGGTTCGAGGTCGGCCTGCGTCGGTACGCCGTGGTTCTCCTCTCGGCGCCCGCGGTTCTGATCCTCACCTCCGTTGCGCCGGCCGGTCACGGCCCCGTGATGCCGGCAGCCGGCCGAGCCGGGTGAGCTCGTCGGCCGGATGCCGACGGACGAGGCGGCGCTCGTCATCGGCCCGTCCGCCTGGCTCAGCCGTGCACGAGGAGCCTGTGCACGGGGCCCGGGCCGGGTCAGGTCACCTGGGTGACGGGGCGAGGCCGCGGTGTGTGAGGGTGGGCTCCGCTGAGCCGACTGCGTAAGTAGGGGGTTGATGTGAGCCAGGTGCTCTATGGCGAGCGGTCGTGGAATCCGCTGGCGCGGACCGTGGAGTTGACCGAGGACCGGCTGCGGCGCGGCGCCAGGACGACGCCGCTGAGTGAGCTGAACCTCGGCGCCATGGCTGAGGCGTTCCAGCGGGGGTGCTGGCTCGGGGGCGGCGGGGCGGAGCGCCCGATGGAGCGGCTGGCGGAGGGGACCGGGGTCATCCCGGTGACCCGCGTCACCGGCACCGCCACGCCGGTGAGGGTGCGGCAGGCCGCCGAGTTCGCCCGCAAGCTGGGGGAGTTGGCGGTACGGCGGTGCGGCGGACCCGACCAGGTGGCCGCCCTGGCGGCCCAGGCCCGGGTCGAGGGCGTACCGCTGTGGATCGCGCGGCGGTTCGCGCCGGGGCCCGCCGGGCCGATCACCGTCGCCGTGGACCGGCGCCTGGTGCGTGTGGACGTCTGGGGACCACACGCCCCTGTCGTACGGATCCGAGCGCCGCACGGCTTCCACCCCGACGTCCCCGAACCGTCCAAGGGCCTGCGTCTGACGGTCGACGACGTCACGGCGGAGCTCGCACTGAAGAAGAAGCTGCGCAAGTCCAAGAGTTCCGTGGAGGTGCGACTGCGCGGGCAGCGCTGGGTGCTGCGGCGCGAGAACGCGGCGAGTTCGTGGCTGCTGCGCGACGAACGGCGAGTGGCCCTGCTGGCGCGTCCCCCGCGCCGGCCGGTGCCCGAGCCGGGCACGGTTCTGCTGCCGCTGGCCCCCCTGCGGTACGAGAGCCCCGACCCGCTGGATGCTGTCATGGCGCATGCCTTCGCCGTTGCCTTCGGGCTCGGGGACACGACGGGCCTGGCACGGTTCCGGTCGGAGCGTCGCCCGGTGAACGGGGGCGAGTCGATCGCCGTCGACGAAGGGTGGGACCGTCCCTGGTTCAGCAACCTCGGGAAGGGGAGCGACGACAACGAACCCGGCGGTGGCGACGGCTGGGGCGCGGACGGCGGCGACAGCGGGGACGCCGGTGGGGGTGACGGCGGAGGTGACGGCGGAGGCGGTGACGGCGGCGGCGACTAGATGTTCTTCGCAGCTTCCGAGCTGTGGGTGTTGACGCCGGATCCGGCTGCCAGGCTCATGCGCAGCGGAAGGGCGGTGAGCACGACAAAGACGCCCGAAGACGGTGATGGGCACGTCCGACGTGCGCGGCCTCCGGTCACCATGTCTGGCCGTCCTGGTCAGATCCGGTCCGTCAGGTCCTCCGCGAACACCTGCGACAGAGGCTGCGGCCCCACGTACTGCTGGCAGTTGCACTGGCCGGCCTCGTAGCGCAGCGGCTTCTTGTTCTCGTCCCAGGCCGTCGGCACTTCGACGCGCTCGTGGCACCGGCCTTGCTTGTCGTGCTTGGCGAGGTGGTGCGTGCAACCGCAGACCGCCTCCGGCGGCTTGGTCGCGGCCTCGACGGCCAAACGTTCCTGCTTCCCCGCCTCCAGCAACTGCAACTTCCGTTCATGCCGATTGCGCAGTGCAGTGCGGACGTTGTCGGCCACCCATGCGAAGCCACCCGTCCAGAAGGCGATGAGAACCCACCAGAACCAGTCCACCAGTTGCCCCTTCCCCCTGTCCTGCCGAGCCAGCATAGATGGCTCTTGACGCGCCTTCGCCCTGTCGCGCAGGCATCGGACACAGCTTCTGGCACGTGAGGACGGAACAGGAGAAGGCCCTCGAGGGCCACTTGGAGCCGGCGATCGCCTGCCCGACCAGGGCCGGCAGGAACGCGACGTTGTCGGGGTGCGGTCAGGGTTCGCTCAGGGGTGTTCCCTGATGAGCTGGGCCGTCGGGTTGCAAGAAACTCGTGACCGGGCCGTTCGACCGCCGGTCTCACCCGCCACCGCTTTGGAGAGCCATACTGTGAACTGCTCTGCCGTTCGAACCCGTTGGTCCACCGTGGCCGCGTCCGGCACTGTGCTGGTTGCCCTGGCCGCGGGTATGGCCGCTCCGGCCTCCGCCGCCGCCTCGGCTCCAGCGCCCGCCGCCGCGACCGGAGCGCCGCTGCCCGGGCTCGACCCGGCCAAGCTCCAGGCAGCCATCGGTGGCCTGCCGAACGCGGACGTCACCGGCGCGCTGCTGCGGATCACCGGTCGCGCAGGCCACTGGTCGGGCACCTCCGGCGTGGGCGACCTGGAGACCGGTCAGGGCGTCCCGCCCAACGCGCACATACGGATCGGCAGTATTTCCAAGGTCTTCACCGCCACCATCGTTCTCCAGCTCGCCGCCGAGCACCGGATCGACCTGGACAAGCCGGTCCAGCAGTACCTGCCGGGGGTCCTGCCCGCCGACCTTCCGTCCGTCGAGGTCGGCCAGCTGCTCAACCACACCAGCGGCCTGCCGCGCGGCGCCGCCAGCGCGGATTTCGGCGACGGCAGCCCCGAGTGGTTCGCCGCCAACCGCCTCAAGAGCTTCACCCCGCAGCAGGTGATCGACCTGATGACAGGCCGGCCGATGCAGTTCGCGCCGGGCACCGCGCAGCAGTACAACGGGATGAACTACTACGTCGCCGGCCTGCTGGTCGAGAAGATCACTGGGAACACCTTCGCCCACGAGGTGCGATCTCGGATCACCCGGCCCCTCGGACTGCACGACACCCACGTCCCGGACGCCGACGACCCGCGCCTGCCCGGCCCGCACTCCCACGGCTACCTGGCGGTCACGTCCTCGGACGGCACCACGCACCCGGTGGACGTCACCGAACAGAGCCCCTGGCCCTGGGCCGAGGGCGGCATGATCTCCACTCCCGCCGACCTCGACCGTTTCATGACCGCTCTCGTCCGCGGCCGTTTCCTCCCGCCGGCCCAGCAGGCGGAACTCTTCACCGTCCCCGACGTCCCCAGCTTCCACAGCAGCCAGTGCCGCACCGAGGCCGACGCCGGCCGTGCCTGCATGACCATGGGCATCATGAGGGTGAAGGCCTCCAACGGTGTCGTGGTCTGGGGCAAGACCGGCTCCCGCCCCGGCTGCACCAGCGGTGTGTTCGTCACCCGCGACCTCTCCCGCAAGATCGTCTACTCGGTCGACCCGACCAACCTCAACGGCACCGAGATGCGCTACATCCAGCAGATCGCCGCCGCCTCCTTCGGCACCGTGGTCCCGTCCACGAACTGACCCCCGAAGAGCCGACGCCTTGCGTGAGGCAGGTCCTCCTTTGGCGTCCCCTGGTGGACCGGTTCAAGGCATCGGAACCGCGGCACGTCAAGAAGCTGAGCCCGTGAGCGGCGATGGGCCGAAGCCCCGGATCATGCCGGCCCAGAGGGACGTGGCGGTCGCATGGGGGCGACCAATGCCCTCGTGTTCCGGATCGAGCATGACGAGGTCGCCATGCTCAATCCCTTCGCGAGCCATGGCGCCGCACCGCAACCGCAGTGGCCGAAAATGTGTCTCTCAACGCGTGGCCAGAGGGTGAAGCTCCCGAGCGGGTGAGACTCCGGTGGCACGGCGACCTTGGGGGGTCGGAATGAGCACGTGGGCGGTGCCCGGATACACCGAGTCACTGGAACTTGGATCAGGGGCAAGCGGGCGGGTCGTACTGGCCGTGCACGAGGAGACCGGCGTTCCGGTCGCGGTGAAGTACCTCAGCGAATCACTGCGCACCCGGCCGGGCTTCGTGCACGGGTTCAGGGCGGAGGCGCGGCTGCTCGGCGGCCTGGAGAGCCCGTACGTCTCCGTGTTGTACGAGTACGTCGAGAGCCCGGACGGCGCGGCCATCGTGATGGAGCTGGTGGACGGTGTCTCGTTGCGGGCCCTGCTGACCGGACAGGGCCCGCTCGATCCCGAGGCCGCGCTCGTGGTCCTGAAGGGATCGCTGCTCGGTCTGGCCGACGCGCACCGCGTCGGCGTCGTCCACCGCGACTACAAGCCGGAGAACGTCCTGGTCGTACCGGACGGATCCTCCAAGCTCGTCGACTTCGGGATCGCGGCGGACGCCGGTACCAGCGCCGGAGCGGCGGGAACCCCCTCCTACATGGCCCCGGAGCAGTGGACCGGCGCGCCCGCCTCTCCCTCGGCGGACGTGTATGCGGCCACCGCCACGTTCTTCGAGTGCCTGACGGGCCACAAGCCGTACACCGGTGACAATCTCGCCGAACTCGCGCTGCAGCACGTCGACGCGCCCGTCCCCGCCGAGGAGGTTCCCGAGGCGGTGCGGGAGCTGGTGCGGCGCGGTCTGGCCAAGGATCCGGAGGAACGGCCCACGCACGCCGAGGCGTTCGTCTCGGAACTGGAGGCGGCCGCCGGCGCCGCATACGGGCCCGACTGGGAGGAACGCGGCCGCGGCCGGCTGGCCGCGCTGGTGGCCCTGCTGCCGCTGTTGCTGCCCTCGGCCCGCGGTACCTCGCGGACCACCACGGACAACGCGCGCACCGTCCTGACCCGGCAACCAGGCCACGGCTGGGCGCGGTCGTGGCGGCCCGGCCGACCGGGGATGCTCGTGTCCGGTGCGGCCGTGCTCCTGGGCATCCTCCTGTCCTACGGCATCCAGCACCCCCCGGGAGCGGCTCCGCGGCAGGTGGCTGATGCCCTGGCCACCACCAGTGCCCAGCCCGGCGTGGAGTCGGAAGGGCCAGGCACTCCGACCGCGTCGGCCCACTCGTCCCCACCGCCGACGTCCACCGTGTCGCCCAGCCCGTCGTCCCCGGGTCCGGCGACCACCGGTTCCGGCGGGCCGTCGGCGTCCGCCACCACGGCTCCGGCCGAGGAGACGACGACGCCCGCAGGAGCGACCACCGAGGCGACGCCGACGACCGCTCCCCCCGCCTCGCCGACCGCTCCCGCTGTCAAGGACATCGCGGTGTCGGGCTTCCAGCAGACCGGTTCCACGACCGCGACGGCGACCATGGTCATCAACACGGACGGCACCGGGCCGGTCTCTGTCACCGTCTCGTGGTTCACGGGCGACACCGGGGGACAGCTCGGCAACCCGGACGGCGCGTCCCAGACCTTCGAGCGCAGCGGCGCCACCCAGTACACGCTCACCGTCGGCCACACCTTCCAAGGCACCGGCTGTTACTGGGCGGTGCAGGCCACGACCACTCCGGCCGCCGCCGACGGCGGCGCCTCGCAGCAACTCCTGACCAGGCGGTGTGAGATCCGATGACCGCTCAGAACGACCGTGGTCCCGCGCCTGCCGAGGACTGCGAGCCCACCGAGGTGCTCGGCCCCACCGGCGAACACACCCGGAGTGACGAACGCGGCCCGGCCGACGATGAGTACAGCGCCACCGTGCTGGCCAGTCACTGGATCCAGAGGCCCGAGCCGGACGGTACCGACACTCTTGTCGGGCCGCCCTCCACGGAGACCCTGCCGACGCCGACGCCGCCGACGCGGCCGGATCGCACCGAAGGCACGGTGCTGCGCTTCGGCCCGGGGGTGACCGCCGCCGCCGTCGCGCACCGTACCCACAGGACGCTGCCCACCGTGCCGCCGCCCGTCGCGCCCCCGCGCCGCCGTCTGCGCAGACACGCTCTGCCCGCGCTGGTGCTGGTCGCCGTCATCGCGTTCCTCGCCTGGCAGCGCCTCGGGCCGTCCGTCGCGGTGCGCTCGGTGGCGGTCACGGCCCCGCCGACGGTTCTGGGATGCGACGACACCGCGGACGTCGTCGGCCTCGTCGCCACGAACGGCCGGCCGGGCACGCTCTCCTACCGGTGGATCCGAAGCGACGGCACCGCCTCGGGCGTCCTGCGCGAAGTGGTGGCGCGGGGCCAGAAACAGGCACACCTGCACCTGCTGTGGACCTTCCAGGGCAAGGGCCGCTACACGGCACGGGTCGAACTGCGCCTCCTGACCCCCACCCAGCGCACGGTCACCACCCACTTCACGTACCACTGCCTCTGACCGGCCGTCAGCAAGAACCCACACGTCCATGACCCGGGGGGTTTGGAGCTGCTGCCGCTGAAGTGCGTTGAAGAGGGTTCTGGTGAGCGGGAGTGAGTGCCGGTGGTGGGTGTCGTGTCGCGTGCCTTGGCCGTAGTGTCGGTTTTCAGGAGGGAACTGACGTTCTTGCACCGAATGCGTGACCTTCTGCGGGAACTGCTCGTTGGACGCGGTGACAGGGGGCGTCGCGTGGCATCGGGCGGGGGGGTGACGGGGTGGGTGAGCTGAGGGATTTGGCGCCGTCGTTCGTCGCGTCCGGTCCGTCTGGTGTGGCCATTCGGACCCGCCTGAAGGACCTGGCGTCGGACGATGAGAAGGTGCTGCGTCTGGTGGGTGCGCATCTGGGGTCGCTGGCCTCGGAGGATCTCAAGGCGCGCTGCCGGGACGGCCTGGCGCACTCCGGCGAGGCGTGGGCGGTGCGTAAGCGGGAGCTGACGCCGCTCTCGTCGTCGCGCTGGGCCGGGGCGATCACCAAGGCGTCGCACGACCAGTGGGCGCTGGCCCGCCGCTGCCAGTCGGCGCACCTCCAGAATCTGGAAGCGGGCATCCGCACGCTGACGCACCGGCTGTCCCTGCCGATCGGGCAGAAGGGGACGAAGAAGGCGTCCGGGGGGTACCGGTCGCGGCGCCAGTGGCATGCGAAGGCCCGGCGGCTGCGGGTGCTGGAAGACCGGCTGGCTGCGGCGCGGGCCGACCGTGAGGCCGGAGTTGTGCACGTCGTACGCGGCGGCAAACGTCTGGTCCGTGCCCGGCACCACCTGGAGGCGGCCGGGCTCACCGAGTCCGGATGGCGGAGACGCTGGGAGGCGGAACGCTGGTTCTGCCAGGCGGACGGTGAGTGCGGCAAGCTTTACGGCAACGAGACGATCCGCGTCGGCCCCGACGGCGAGGTGAGCATCAAACTCCCCGCGCCGCTCACACATCTGGCCAACGCCCCGCACGGACGGTACGTCCTGGCCTGCCGGGTCACGTTCGCGCACCGGGGCGCCGAGTGGGCGGACCGCGTCGCGGCCAACCGGGCGATCGCCTACCGCATCCACCTGAATACCGGCCGGGACCGCTGGTATGTGACCGCCTCCTGGCAGATCCCGCCCACCCCCACCCTCCCCCTCGAGGCCGCGCTCGCCCACGGCGTGATCGGCGTCGACATGAACGTCGACCATCTGGCCGCCTGGCGCCTGGACATCCACGGCAACCCGATTGGCGCCCCGCACCGTTTCTTCTACGGCCTGACCGGTACCGCCCAGCACCGGGATGCCCAGGTCCGCCACGCCCTCACCCGCCTCCTGCACTGGGCCCGCGCGTGCGGTGTGAAGGCGATCGCGGTGGAGGATCTGGACTTCGCCGCGGAGAAGACCCGGGAGAAACACGGCCGCAGGAAACGCTTCCGGCAGCTGATCTCCGGCATGCCCACCGGGAAGCTCCGCGCCCGGCTGGCCTCGATGGCCGACGCCACGGGTATCGCGGTCATCGCCGTCGACCCGGCCTACACCAGCCGCTGGGGCGCCCAGCACTGGCAGAACCCCCTCACCACGACAACCTGCACAACCACTCGCCACGATGCCGCTGCCGTGGCGATCGGAAGGCGCGCCCAGGGACACCCGATCCGGCGACGGACGGCACCGCCCCCTGCTCACCGGAGTGATGAGCAGGGGCATCGGACCGTCCAGGCCCGACCGGGGGTTCCTGGGCGTGAGGGAACCCGCCCCCGCATCCCCGGACCACGGACACGATCCGTGCCGCCCGGACGCGGAGCGAACGCGGGCAACCAGAACGCCCAACACCGTCCGGGGCGTTCGGCCGAGCATGAGACCTGGCGACAGGACTCACTCCCGCTCAGTCTCTAGGAACGGTTCTCGCAGAGTGGGTGACTTGAATAGAACTCGCGCTCTCAGTTGGGGCCTGGTGGCGCGCAACTGGCCGAGGAGCCAGGCCGGGACGACGAGTCGGTGAGCGGCCCGCTGCCGCCGCCATGCCGCGGCTCTGCGACGTTCACAACGGCGGTGCAGCTGACTGCCATGGCTGCTCTCCATTTCGTGAATCGAACTCCGGATGGGCCGCCTCTGCGTCACCTGTTCAGGTGGTGACTTGATGCTTACAGCTCAGTTGTCACCGGTCGAGACGGTGACGATTATGAAGGCTTGAGCTCAACCTGAAGGCCTTTGGTGCGCGATGGAGCCGCCAAGACGCAGAAGTCGAACGTGCTCGGCCCATCGCCGTCACCTTCTTGACCGGTGACGAAACTTATGCGACGGTCAGTCATCACGCAGGTCGGCGCACGTGACGACTCGGAGGGATTCACATGATCAACAGGCGTGGCCTCGGCAAGGTCCTGGGGCTGGGCACGGGCGCGGCCGCCGTTTCACTGATCGGCCCGCAGGGTCCGCAGGCCGCGTTCGCCACCCCCCGGAGCGTATCCGCGGCACCGGCGGTCCCCACCGTCGCGCCCGGCGCGCACAGCACCTTTCCGCGGTTGAGGCAGATCAGGGCCGGCCTGCTGAACGTCGGCTACGCCGAACTGGGCCCCGCCCACGGCCCCGTGGTCATCTGCCTGCACGGGTGGCCGTACGACATCCACAGTTACGTCGATGCCGCCCCACTGCTGGCCGAGGAGGGCTACCGGGTGATCGTCCCGTATCTGCGCGGCCACGGCACGACGCGTTTTCTTTCCGGCCGCACGTTCCGGAACGCTCAGCAGTCGGCCATCGCGCTCGACATCATCGCCCTGATGGACGCCCTGAAGATCGAGAAGGCCGTGCTGGCCGGCTTCGACTGGGGTTCGCGCACCGCCGACATCATCGCCGCGCTCTGGCCCGAGCGCTGCAAGGCCCTGGTGTCGGTGAGCGGCTACCTGATCACCAACCGCGAGGTCAACCTCGATCCGATCGCACCGCGGGCCGAGCACACCTGGTGGTACCAGTACTACTTCGCCACCGAGCGAGGCCGGCTCGCCATGGAGGACAGGACCCTGCGTCACGACCTGACCAGGTTGGTGTGGGACACCGTCTCCCCGACGTGGGACTTCGACGACGCCACCTTCGAGCGCACCGCGGCGGCCTTCGACAACCCCGACTGCGCGGCCATCGTCATCCACAACTACCGCTGGCGGCTCAGCCTCGCCGACGGCGAGCGCCGCTACGACGGACTCGAGCGGCAGCTCGCCACGCGGCCGTTCATCGAGGTGCCCACCGTCACCCTCGACCCCGAACGCGACCCCTTCACGGCCCCGGGCAACGGCTCCTCGTACCGGGACAGGTTCACGGGCGAGTACGAGCACCGCACCCTCGCGGGGATCGGACACAACCTGCCCCAGGAGGCGCCCACCGCCTTCGCCCGGGCCGTCATCGACGTAGACCGTTTCTGATGCTCGTGGTCACCTTCTTGACAGGTGACTGTCCCGTCCCACCGGAAACCGAACGGAGTACGACCATGGAAGGCAGGAACATCACGGACGGCGCCGCGGCGGCGCGCCGAGCGCGGTTCGGCAGGCTGCCCGAGCGCATCCGCCGCGAGGACATGATCGAGGAGAAGACGGCCACGCCGCTCGACCCAACGCGATACGACCACAACCCCGAGCGATCGTGGATGTCCTTCTCCTGCCTCGCCGCCGACCTGGGCCTGTGAGTCGGAGCGGCCGAGGTGGCGAAGCTTGCCCACCGTCTCGGTCACCTGTCAGAATGGTGACGTGAACCTCGACAGTGCCTTCCATGTATTCGTCTGCGGAAACCCGGCGCTCGACTTCGCCGCCACACTCCGGGCGCGCCGTTCGGTGCGCTTCGAGATGTTCGCGACGCCGGACAGGCTGAACGCATGGTATGTGGAGTCCGGCATCGTCGATGCGGTCTCCCCCGCTCGGGAGGCCGACGTCGAGCCGGCGACGACCGTGCGGGAAGCCATTTACCAACTGGTCACCGCCCGTCGGCTCGGGGAGGCCTACGACGGGGCGGCTCTGACCGTGGTCAACAACGCGGCGCGCAAGCCACCGGCGGTGCCGCAGCTCACTCCGTCGGGACGTTGGACGCAGGCAACGCCGGAAGAGGCCCTCTCCATGGTGGCGCGCCACGCCATCGAGCTCCTGAGCGGTCCGGACGTGCCCCTGCTCAAGGAGTGCGGCAACCCGGAGTGCACCCGCACCTACATCGACCGCTCGCGCGGCGCGCGCCGGCAGTGGTGCGGGATGGAGTCCTGCGGCAACAAGATCAAGGCAGCCGCGTACCGCGCCCGCAAGAAGACCACGCCCGCGGCGGCCCACTGACCGGTCCGCGGCGCCGGCCCCGGCGCCGTCAGGCCCGTACCGCCTCGTCCGCCGTCCCCCGTAGGTGCTCGATCCCGGTGTCGATCGCCGCCTTGAGGCGGGTCGAGTCGCCCGTGGACATCATGGTCACGCCTCCCTGGACGCCCGCCAGCAGCGCGGCGGCCGTCCGCTCCACTCAAGGGCAGGCGACGCCAGGCCGTTCGCCTGAAGGGCGCGCATGCCGCGGACGAGCTGCTGCCACTGGCACATCAGCTCGGTCGCGATCGTCCGTGCGCCGCGGCGGGACCGCCCGACCCGCAGGAACAGAGCCCCCAAGGGGCAGTGATCGCCTCGGCGTTCATAGCGTTCCACCATCAAGCGGCCGGGATGACGGCCCGCACCACGGCAGTCGGCGGATGAGAGACCCACCCGGGCGGTGTGCAGAGGCTTGGACGGTAGCTGCCCGATGGAGCACGACGAGGGCCTCCGACCGTTCACTGACCTGGGTCCTCCGCCAGCACGCGCATACCTGGGCGCACCTGTGTTGGATGCGGGTCGGGTGCTGCCCGCGCAGGAGACGTCGTGTGCGCAATCCGTGGGGACAGCCGGGCTCGGCCCCGGGACGCATGGGTCCCGGGGCCGAGTCGGTAGGTGTTTCCTTCTGCCGGGGTCAGTTCGGCTTCAGGATGATCGCCTGGCCGCCCGCGTCGGCCATGGCCACGTCCAGCGTGGTCTCCGAGGTGACGGTCTGGGTGCTGACCACTACCGGGGTCCGGTACGGGCTGGTTCCCGGCGTGCCGTCGGCGTAGACGGTCGCCGTGTAGGTCCCGTCGCCCAGGAACGACAGCGGGATCGACAGCGTCCGGGCCGTCTCGTTGGTCATCGCCCCGAGGTACCAGGTGGAGTCGTTGCGGCGGGCGACGGCCACGTACTCGCCGATCGAGCCGGCCAGGGTCCTGCTCTCGTCCCAGGTCGTGGGTACGGCGTTGAACCAGGGCAGTCCGGGCCAGTTCGCGGTGTTGGCGTACTTGGACGGCTTGTCGTACCAGAAGAGGAAGTTGAGGGGTTGGTAATAGACCGCGGCCATCGCCATCTGGTGGGCGTTGGTCGTCTTGTCGCGTGACTGCCCGTAGCAGATGGTGTAGTCCAGCGGGCCGCCGATGTTGCGCGCGAAGGGCAGCGTCACGTTGTGCGTGGCGGTCGGGAACTGCTCGTTGCCCCGTACGCCTTCCAGGCTGATCCAGTTCGGGTAGGTGCGCTCGTAGCCGAACGGCCGGACGTCGTCGTGCATGTCGATCAGCAGCCGGTGCTCGGCGGCCGTCCTCGCCCAGTCGATGATCTGGTCTGTCATCGCCTGGGTGCCGTCGTTGATGAAGCCGAGCTTGATGCCCGCGACGCCCCAGCTCTTGTAGAGGCCGAACAGCGAGTCCGCGTCGGTCAGCGCGAGCCGGTTGACGTAGAGGAAGACGCCGATGCCCTTGCCCGCGGCGTACGAGATGACGGACGGCAGGTCGATCGCGGCGATCGGGATCGTCGCGTCAGGGGTGGTGAACTCGGGCCCGTACCAGCCGGCGTCGTACTCGATGTACTCCAGACCGCGGGCCACGGCGAAGTCGACGCCCGAGATGCCGGCGGCGGTGCTGAGCTCGCAGCGGAAGACCTTGCCGGGCTTGATCCACGAGGTGTCGGTGAGGGCGCTCTCCGGGGCCAGGTTGAGCACCAACTCGGCGTTGTCGAGCAGTTCGGCGTGCGTGGACCCGATCACCACCGCGCGCCACGGCGTGGCGAACGGAGTGGTGACCGTGGTGGTCGTGTCGACCGAGCCGGTTCCGCGGGCGGTGTGCTCCATGAGGAAGGCGGAGAGGGCGCCCGGCTGCCCGGGTACCGAACTGAGCATCAGACGGGGGAAGTTCACCCTTGAGGACTCGCAGATGCAGGCGATGAACCCGTTGGACAGGGTGGCGGTCAGCGGTAGGTCGGTCAGAGTGCCCTGGTCCGTGCTCGACGTACCGGTGAACGGGATCGCGTCGGGGGCGACGGGGACGTAGGCGTTCTCGTCGCGGGCGCTGTAGACGAGGGTGTCGTCCGGGAAGACGAAGGTCGTCAGCTCGTCGGCGATGGTGCCGGTGCCGGTGCCGGTGTCGAGCAGGACGTAGCGGAGGGCGACGCCGGTCCTGTAGGCGCGGACCTGGACGCCGAAGCGGATCCCCGAGGCGGTGTCCTTCAGGCTCCAGCGTTGCTCCTGGTAAAGGTCGGTGACGGTCGCGTTGCGTCCGTACACCGGGGACCACGTGTCGTGGACGGTGCAGCGCCGGTTCTCGATCACCGTCACGTCGCTGCCGAGGACGGTCCCGTCGCTCAGCCTGAGGCCCAGGGCAGAGGTGTCGATCACCGTCTTGCCGCCCCGAGCGGCCGACCACCGGAGCGCTCCGTCCACCACCGACATCGTGATGGACGTGCCGCCCATGCGTGCGGTGGCACTCACCGGGGCATCCGCCGCGTAGGCCGGCCGCGTGGTGCCGAGCCCCACCGCCGCCATCCCGACGGTGGCGGCCGCGCCCTTGAGCATCCCCCGACGGGACAGCGCCTGCGAGCGGCCGCCTCTGTCCGCGATGGGTTCTTCCTGGTCTCCTGCGGTTCTCATCGTGAAGGGACCTCTCCTTCGAGGATCGCGTCGGCACCCGCCCAGCAGCGAACGGAATTTTGGTAGTAACCGGTTACTTGCGTGGGGAACGTACGCCCCGGGCAAACGTGGGTCAAGATCCCCGACACCCCTGAACATGACAGGGACGCGCGCAGGCGGCGGACCGTCACGAAGGGGTGGCCGCGAGCCGTGAGGGTGCGCAGGAACTCCGGGACCGCGGCGACGCGTGGGATGCGAACCGGGCAAGCCGCTCGAGCTTCGTCCGCGCCGGCTCGGTCCTCGTTCGGTTGAAGATCCTCCGGGCACCCCCGTTGCGGCCCGTCTGCCGGGCGAGCATTCCCCCTGCACGGCGCCGTGGGTCGACCGGTCGTGAGCCTCGGCCGACCGTCCGTCGGGGTTCGGCGCCGACCACCGCTGTACGGGGCTGTTGGTGTCGGGCGTCGGTGCCAGCCGCCACGGGCGGGCTTGCCAAGTTCGCCACTCACCCTCGGAAGACTGTCCGTCTCCCGTTCCTGCGCTCTTGCGGCCGAGCGTCCGAGAGCACATGGGCGGCCTGGCGAAAGATTGGCGATCTGCTGGTCTCTCGCTCTCTGTTTGCTGGGCTGTCTCTCAACAGCGGGTTCCTAGGGTCGTCGTCATCCCCAGGAGGTCGGGTTCCGAAGGCCTCCGAACCCGCTCGTGATCCCCCAGTGTTTGGAGACACCCCGATGCGTGCACTGCCCCGTCGTGCCCTGCTGGCCGCTCCCTCCGCCGTGCTGATGTTCGCGCTGGTCGCCTGTGGCGGCGGCTCGGACTCCGACTCCGGCAGCTCGAACGCAGCCGACACCCAGCAGTCGGCTCAGAGCGCGGGCGGTGCCGAGGCGGCCGGTGAGGCCGCGGGTGACACGGACGACAAGCCGGAGCCGCCGCTGACCGGCGACATCAAGACGAAGGCCGAGGCTGCCGCGCTGGCCGCGTACCCGGGCACGGTCGTGAAGTCCGAGGAGGACGCGGAGAAGCCCGGCATGTACGCGGTGGAGGTGAAGCAGGCGGACGGGACGTCGATCGAGGTCTACCTCGACAAGTCCTTCAAGGTCTCCGACACCAAGAAGGAGGGCACCGAGGAGACGGAGAACGCCGGCTGACGGCCACCGCCTGAACCGCCGGAAGGGGAAGCCTATGCCGCCCGACTCCGAGCACACCTGCGCATCGTCCTCGGAAGCCGGGACGACAGCCGTCCCTGCCCCGCTGCCGCCCGCACCAGAACCGGTCGGAGGACGCGAGGACGGTGACGACCGCTCCGACGACCGACTCCCCGGTCGGCGTCGTCACCGCCCCGCAACCGCCGTCCGGCCGACACCGTCCTCCCGTGCCAGTCGGCCGGACGGCACCCTCCGTCGCTCACGTCCGTTACGTCTCTCAGGTCCCAGGCGGCTTCCCGTGAACCCTGCAACTCCCCTGGCACAGCTGTGCGAGCCTGTCGCCATGCGGCTGCTGCTCATCGAAGACGACGACCGAATCGCGGGCCCCCTCACCGAAGGGCTGGGACGCTACGGCTTCACCGTGGACCATGTCCGCACCGGTGCCGCCGGACTGGCCGACGCAGCCGCCTCGCCGGACCTGGTCCTGCTCGATCTCGGCCTGCCCGACATGGACGGCCTGGACGTCTGCCGCAGCCTGCGCGCCCGCTCCGCCGTACCGATCATCATGATCACCGCCCGGGGTGAGGAAGCGGACCGCATCGTCGGTCTCGAACTCGGCGCGGACGACTACCTCGCCAAGCCGTTCGGCGTGCGGGAACTGATCGCCCGCATCCGCGCGGTCGCCCGCCGCGCCGGTGCTCCCGCCTACCCGTCGGCCGGACAACAAGCCGGGTCGGCACCGGAAGCAGACCAGCCGGTCACGGGTGCCCAGCAGTTGGGCCCGCTTGCCCTCAACCGCCGCACGCGCGAGGTCCACCTCGACGGCCGCGAGGTCGCCCTGACCCCAAGGGAGTTCGACCTGCTGGCCCATCTCGCCGACGATCCGGGGACGGTGTACTCCCGCCGGCAGATCATGGACACCGTCTGGGATCCGCACTTCTTCGGCCCCACCAAGACCCTCGACGCCCACGTCGCAGCCCTGCGCCGCAAGCTCGGCGACCCCGGATGGATCACCACCGCTCGCGGTGTCGGCTTCCGCCTCACCGTTCCCGGCGACCACGCCGGCCCCGAGGGGGCCGGATGACCCGGCGCCTGCTGCTCAGCTACCTCGGCCTGGCCCTGCTCGTGCTGGCCGGGCTGGAGATTCCCCTCGGATACGTCTACGGGCGCGGCGAGACCTCCCGAACCTCCCAAAGCGTGGAACGCGACGCCTCCATGCTCGCCGAGGTCACCGAGGAGGACATAGAGAAGGGAAACCTGGAGGCACTGCCCGATGTGGTCGGCGACTACGCCGCCCGCACCGGCGGCCGTGTCGTCGTCACCGACAAGCAAGGAGTCGTCCTCGCCGACTCCGACCCCGCCGGCCGCACCGGCATCGATCTCTCCGCCGAGCCGGACATCGGGCGTGCCCTGAACAACCAGCCCACCGTCACCACCACGCAGGACACCGACGGCAACGACGTACTCGCGGCCACCATGCCCGGAGCATCGGGGACCACCATTCGCGGCACCCTGCGCCTGACCTACCCCATGGCCGAGGTCACCGCCCGGGTGCACCGCATCTGGGGCGCTCTCGCCCTGGCCGGGGTCTGCGTCCTCGCCGCTGTGGCACTGGTGGCGTTCACCCTGGCCCGCTGGATCACCCGCCCCCTGCGCACCCTGGAGTCCGCGACCACCCAGCTCGCCGGGGGACACCTCACCCACCCACCGGACGCCACCACCGGCCCGCCCGAACTGCGCCGCCTGGCCGCGTCCTTCACCCGCACCGCCACGCGTCTGCAGCATCTGCTCAAGGCACAGCAGGCCTTCGCCTCGGAAGCCTCCCACCAGCTGAAGACCCCGCTGACCGCGCTACGGCTGCGGCTGGAGAACTTCGAGCCCTACCTCGACCCCCGCGCGCACGGCAGCCTGGACGAGGCCGTCGGCGAGGTGGAACGACTCGGCCGCATGGTCCAAGGCCTGCTCGCCCTGGCCCGCCTGGAGAACGCGGCCACCACACCCCAACCGGTCGACCTCGACGCCGTGGTCGCCGACCGCGCCGCGATGTGGGAACCGCTCGCGGCCGAACAGTACGTCGCCATCGACGTAACCGGCCCTCCCGCCGGCCAGGTCTGGGCGATCCCGGGAGCCCTGGAGCAGATCATCGACAACCTGGTCGCCAACGCCCTGCGCGTCTCCCCGCCCAGCACCACCATCACCCTCCACCGCGCCCCAGGTGCCGAACTCCACATCATCGACCAGGGCCCAGGCATGAGCGAAGCCGAGCGAGCCCGCGCCTTCGACCGCTTCTGGCGAGCCTCCGACTCCCACCACGACGGCACCGGCCTCGGCCTGCCCATCGTCCGCCACCTCGTCGACGCCTCCGGCGGCACCATCACCCTGCACGCCGCCCCCCGCACCGGGCTGGACGCCCGCGTACGGCTGCGCCCGGCGGGCAGCGGGCGGTTGCGAGACGGGAGCGGATCACCTCGATCAGCACGGGCAACAGCACCAGCACGCTGATCGAAGTGTCGGTCGCCTGATCGAGCACCGCCCTCAGCCGGCAGGTGTCGTCGGGACTCGGCTTCCCGCCCCGGCAGTGCCGGTCGGGGTCACCACCGGGGCGTGGGTTCAGGCCGCGTTGCCCTGGGCCTGCGTGGAGATGTCGGCCCAGTCCTCCCAGGTCTTCAGTCGTTCGGCGTAGGCCTGCGGGACGAGGTGGAGGGGGGCGGTGCCGAAGAAGACCCGCAGGGGCGGGTTGTCGGCGTCCACGATCTTCAGCAGGGCCGGGCCGGTTGCGGTCGGGTCGCCGGTTTCGACTTCGCTCCAGGCGGCGGCCACGGCGGCGCGCAGCTGGTCGTAGGCGGGCAGTTGGGCGGCGAAGGTGGCGGAGGAGCCGGCCCAGTCGGTTTCGAAGCCGGCGGGCTCGACCAGGGTGACCTTGATGCCGAAGTCGGCGACCTCCCGGGCGAGGGCCTCGGTCAGGCCTTCCAGGGCCCACTTGGAGGCGTTGTAGCCGCCCAGGTTGGGGAAGGAGACGATGCCGCCAACCGTGGAGATCTGCACGATGTGGCCGCGGCCCTGGGCCCGCAGGAGGGGCAGGGCGGCCTGGGTGACCCACAGGGCGCCGTAGAAGTTGGTCTCCATCTGGCCGCGGACCTGCTGTTCCGTCAGTTCCTCGACCGCACCGAACAGCCCGTGTCCGGCGTTGTTGACGACGACGTCCAGGCGGCCGAAGTGCTCGTGCGCCCGCGTGACGGCCTCGAATGCGGCGGCCTTGTCGGTGACGTCCAGTTTCAGCGGCAGGATCGCCGCGCCGTGGGCGGCCACCAGGTCCGCCAGGGAGTCGGTGTTGCGGGCGGTGGCCGCGACCTTGTCGCCGCGCTCCAGGGCCGCCTGGACGAACTGGCGGCCGAAGCCGCGCGAGGAGCCGGTGACGAACCAGATCTTGCTCATGGGAAGCACTCCCGTTCGAAGTGAAGTCTTATGAGGCGACCGTACATCGTACTGAGACCGAGTATCAAGATAAGCCGCAGGGTCGATTCGGTACGCCGCCTTGCGCCGGCGAGGCACGTATGACAACTGGAGGACAGAGATGTCTTCACATGTGGCGCCCGGTGACCAAGTGACGTCCGGACTCGACCGGCGTACCGAGCGACGGGCTGCTCTTCCGTCGCGCCTGTGCCGTGGCGGACGAACAGATCGCCGTGCTGCGCGACAGCGGCCGCGCCGAGGACGTCGCCGAACTTGCGGAGACACTGTTCGCCGCAGGGCTGCTGCGCGTAAGCCCGTATCTGGGGAACATGTCGGGACTGACCTTCGAGTCGGCCCACGATCTGTGGCGCGAACGCCAGGCTCGGCACCGCTCGATCCCCGACGATTCCGTCGCCCCGGAAACCGCGGAAATGCCTCCTCCAGTGGTCGCTGCCGGGGAGGCGGTCCGATATCTGCGTGAGGCCGCCGACCTGTCGCACGGGCACAAGCGGGGGCGTGTCCTGAAAGCGCTGGCCGAGGCCCTGTCCATGGTGGCCCGTCTCAGACAGGAGTCGCACGACGAGGAGATGCGCGCGGCTGCCCGTGAGGCGTTCGACGTGCTGGATCCGGTCGAGGATCCCCTCACCCATCTGTACCTGCTGAGAGTCCTGTGCTTACTGGGTGAGCTCTCGCTGCCCGGCGACGTTCAGGACGTGCTGCCCCTGCCGCTGGCCGCCATCCGGGACCGGCAGGGGATGCGGGAGGCCGCGAGCGCCTTCGCCGAGGCGCTCACGCTCGCCGAGGAGGCCCGCCGGCCCGACCTGGAGTTCCAGCTGATCGAGGCCGCCGACCGCGAACTGCCGGACCTGCCCGGGGACTCCTACCGCCGGCGCCGCTGGGTCAGTGAAGTGCACTGTCTGGCTGACAACCGTCTGCGCTGCTCCCCGGGGCCGATGCGAGTGGAGGAGGCCGCGGGACAACTCCGCACCATCGCGGACCGGGACGGCTGGCCTCCCGAGCAGCGCGCGGCGACCTTCATCCACCTCGCAGCGCATGCCCGCGGAAACGACGAGGAACACATCGGCCGCGCTCTCATGGCGGAGGCGCGGGAGCTGGCTCCGGAGCTGTGCGGCCGTTACCGTCAGGCACTCGACTACCTCGACGGCACGCTCTCGTACGACATGGGGCTGCGCACATCGGCGACGGGACAGGAGGCCGTCGCCGCACGTCACTTCGCCGACGCAAGTGCCGCCTACGCCTTGTGCGGCCAGACCGACATGGCGCTGAACAGCCTCGATGCCGCACTGCGCGGTGCGCTGGCGGCCGACGAGGGCAGCGCCGGCGCGGCCGTGGCGGCACTGATCCCCGCCGCCGTGTGGCTGCGGGGCGGCGTCGACGAGGTCATCGGCTGGAAGCTCCGCGACCTGTATCAACGGCTGATCGTCAAACTGAGCGGCCCCGCCATCTCGTACGGTCTGATGATGGCGATTCACCAGGCCGCCAAGGGAATCGACTTCACGGTCATCACCGGGCGGCCCGGCCCGTTCACACCCTCCGCACGACTCTCGCGGCTGCTGGCCCGCATCAAGGCGGACGAATCGCGGCTGTCCGGACCGCTGAGCGAGCCCGAACTGCCGGGCCCCGACGAGGCGATGCTCTTCTACGTGGGCACCGGCGAGTCCGAGCCCGGAGGCGACGCCGAGACGGAGCACCGCAACATGCAGCGTGCCGCGGACCGGTGGATCAGTCAGGAACTCCTCGCCTCCGGCCGCATGGACCGTATGGACCGTATGCCGATGATGTTCCCCGACGAGTTGCAGGCGCTCCTGACCGAGGACACGGTGCTGCTCTCGCTGTATCTCGGCCACACCCAACGGGACGGCACCGAGGCGCCGGTGACCTCGCTGTCCGGCATGGCGGTGACCCGCGACGACATGGAGCACCACACCGTGCTCCTGCCTAACTTCGAAGCCGGGCTCATTCGCTTCATGCGCGCGGGGCACACTCTCTCCGCCCACCCGGTGGTCTTTCACGTCGCTGCCCTACGACAAGCCGTCGTCGCGGACCCGCTGCACCGGCCGGTCAGCCGTGACGCACAAGGGCAGCTCAGGGACGACAGTGTCCCTTATCTGGCGGCCTTCACCGCTTCGCTGGACGGCTGGCGGGCCCAGGGAAAGCGGCACTTGTGCATCTGGCCCAACGGCCCGCTGCACTACCTCCCTTACCACCTCCTGGAGGTCAACGGCCGTCCCCTCGCCGAGGACTGGACCGTCACCCAGGTACCGAGCCTGGGCTTCCTCCGCACGCAGGCACCCGGCCTCCACCGTCCGTCCGGGCGTGGGCTCGTGGCCTTCGCGTCCGCGGCTGGGGGCGCCCGGCACGGGCTCCTCGCGCAGGACGCCCTGGAGACACACGCCGTCCAGGTCGCCGCGGCGATGGGCGGTCACGCGGTGCTGGGAGCCGCGGCGACACCGCGGCGACTGCTCGGCGAACTCGCCGACGCGCGGTACGTCCACGTGGCCGCGCACGGGGCGCACAACGAGTGGGCGTCGTGGTACCAGTGCCTGTTCCTGTCGCCGGATGCAGACAACGACGGTCGTGTCTTCGCCCACGACATCCTTCAGGCCGACCTGCGGGGCGTCGAACTCGTGACGATGAGTTCCTGCGAATCCGCCCTGGGCCGGTTCGACGTCAACGACAATCTGCGCGGCCTGCCCGCCGCGTTCCTGTCCGCCGGCGCCTCGGCCGTCATCGGATGCCTGTGGCCGGTCCACCCACAGGTGGCCACGGAGTTCTTCGGGAGGCTCTACGAGTGCCTCGCGCGGACACCGGACCGGCGGGCCGCTTTCCGTGCCGCGCAGTCGGCCGTCCGCACCCGACATCCGGCCTTCCGGGACTGGGGCGCGTTCTGCTTCATCGGTGACTGGCGCCATTCGGATTCGAACCACGGAGCTGCCTCGTGACCCACCTGGAATTGCCCCTGACCCCGCTCCACGAGATCGACCTGGTGGAGGTGCCCCGGCTGCAGTCGCCTGCACCGCAGCATCGCGTCGAAGGGCGGGTGTCGCTCAGCACCGCCGTCGTCCACCCACTGACGGCGGAGGAGGCAGCCGCAGGCGAGGCGGCATGGCTCGGCTTCCTGACCGCGCAGGCACCGCACAGCGACTATCTCCTCCTCAGCCTCACGTGCGCCTTCCGCCCACCGGCGAATGGCGATCCTTTCGCCGACGCTGCCGTCGGCGTGCTCCTGGAGTCCCCCGGTGAGCCTGCGGACCGACAGCCGATCGCCTGGTCGGTCTCTCCCAAGAAGCGCTCTCACCCGGTGGAGCGTGCCACCACCGTTGCACTGAGCGCCAAACTTGCGATCGTCGAATCAACGCTCGAAGTCACTCCCGGCCAAGGCCGGGAGGAACTCTTCGTCATCGGAATGGGCGAAAGGGACAGCGACCCGGAATGGCGCGTCAAGGCGACCAGTCGTCACCCCCTGATCGGCGACGAGACCTTCACCCTGATCGTCAAGGCCGCCGCCGGCGCTCCCGTCCGGGCCCACATGACGGTGGCAGCAACCATCAAGCACCGCCGCTTCGGCCTGATCCCCTACCGGGCAGACCTCCCCGCCACATTGCGAACCATCGACCTGCGCCGCCGGACCGACCCCCGGGACGGAAACACGACGGCCGCCTCGCGTACGAGCGGCGCCTGAGGCGGAGCGTGATCAGCGCCTCGAATTGGACTGGACAACAACAAACCCCAGGCCACTGACCTGGGGTTTCATATGGAGCGGGTGACGAGAATCGAACTCGCGCTCTCAGCTCGGGAAGCCGCGGTGCTTGGGGAGGCGGATAGCCTCTGAACTGGGCATACGTGCTCTGGTGTGGCGCCCGGGAGCGCATGATCGCACCGTGGTTCACCGGTCTTATGGGCACGCTATGGGCACGGCGCTCGGCGACGGGTGGGTGCCGCGTGGAGTGGCCCAACTTTTGCATGGGGCCGTCCGTGCCCGGGCCGACTGCGCGGAGCCGTTGCGTGTGCACGTGGATAGCCGGCCCCTTCTTGGCGTCACCCGCCCTCGCCCGAGAGGTGGAGCTTGCTGGTGAAGCCGCCCCGGGAGCGTCCGAGGCCCTCGTCGGGGCGGTGCTGCCGGAGCGTGCGTCCTTTCCCGGCACCCTCGGGTCCGTCTCACGTGCCCCGGCCGCCCGAGCGGACCCGCCGATGCGGCGGGGGTCGGATCAAGGCTTGAGCTTGCGTCAGGAAACCGATCGGTTTACTCTTCTGGAAACCGATCGGTTTCACGTTCTCCGGGGAGAGTCATGACTGTTTTGAAGGGCGCGAACGTCTTCGTCACCGGCGGCAGCCGCGGCATAGGCAAGGCCCTCGTGGAAGAGCTGTATGTGCGCGGTGCCGGCAAGGTCTACGCCACGGCCCGCGATCCGCGCAGCGTGACGCACCCGGACGCGGTCCCGGTGGCGCTGGAGGTCACCGACCCGGCTTCCGTGGCGGCCGCTGCCGCGCAGGCGCAGGATGTCACCGTACTGATCAACAACGCCGGTGCCTCGGTCGGCGCGTCCTTCCTCGACTCCCCGATCGACGACATACGCCGGGAGTTCGAGGCGAACTTCTACGGCCCGCTTCTGGTCGCCCGGGCCTTCGTGCCGGTCATCGAGCGCAATGGTGGCGGCCACGTCCTGAACGTGCACTCCGTGCTTTCCTGGCTGGCCCTCGGCGGCTCCTACAGCGCCTCCAAGGCCGCCCTGTGGTCGCAGACCAACTCCCTGCGCCTGGAGCTTCAGTCGCGCGGCATCGCTGTCACCGGACTGCACGTCGGCTACGTCGATACGGACCTCGCGGCTGGCGTCGAGGCGCCCAAGTCCGACCCCCGTGACGTCGCCTCCCTCGCCCTCGACGGCGTCGAGACCGGCGCGTACGAGGTGCTCGCCGACGACATCTCCCGGCAGGTCAAGGCGGGCCTGGCCGGCGACCTGGCAGGGCTGTACCCCCAGCTCGCCAAGTAGGCCGGGTCCCCGGCGGGGCCCCACCACCAACCGCAATTCGTCGGAGAGGGTATTAGTAATGAGCGCGAATTCAGATAAGAAGAAGTTTTACGCCCTGAATATGTTTGACGTGGTCGACCTGGAGAAATACCTTGCGTATTTCAGCCGCTTGCCGGAAGCGGCTCCGCAGTACGGTGGTCGAATGGTGGCGTTTGGTCGCTTCCGGGACAACGTAGCTGGTGACCTCGCGCCACGGCAGGTTCTGTTCCTCGTTGAATGGGAGTCCGAAGAGGCGTTCAACAGGTTCCGGGACGATCCGGAATTGGCCGACCTGCATCCGCTGCGGGAGAGCGGGACGGCGTCCTATATCTGGCAGACGTTCGATGGTTCCGATATGAGTGACCCCGCCGACGTTTCGCTCGACGATGTACTGGCGGTGCTCAAGCCTTAGCCTCGATCTTTCGTGAGGGCCCGCCGACGGAGTCGGTGGGCCCTTTCGCTTTCCGGAGCTGATGGTGGGCAGACCGGCGGCCCGCTGGAGAATCCTGCGTCGGCCGGTGGTGACGCGGCTGTTCGGAAAGCCCGGGCAGCGCCTGTGCGTCAGCCGGCCAGCTGGTTCATCTTGCGGATCTGCCTGTCGAAGACCGCGGCGGGAGCGAGGCGGCGCAGTATGCGTGCGCGTCCGGCCAGGGGACCGGCGGTGTAGCGGGGCTTCGGCTTCGGGTCGGTCGCCGCCGCGACGATCGCCTGGGCGACGACGCCGGGGGCGTCGCCGTTCCTGACCGCCTCCGCCATCACGCGGTCGACGGTCTGCCGCTGCTGCGCGTACGCGTGCAGGGGGGTGTCGGGCTTCGCACTGTTGGCCTCGAATCCGGTCCTGGTGTAGGCGGGTTCGATGATGAGCGCCCGGACGCCGTGGTCACGGACCTCGTGGTCCAGGGACTCGGTGTAGCCCTCGATCGCGTGCTTGGAGGCGGCGTAGGCGGCCATGTAGGGCTGGGGCAGGAACCCGAGCACGGACGAGATGTTGATGATGCGCCCGCGTCGCTGAGCGCGCATGTGCGGCAGGACCTCGTTCACCATGCGCATGACCCCGAAGACGTTGGTGTCGAAGAGGGACCGGGCCTGCTCGACGGAGGTTTCCTCCGCCGCCCCCATCGAGCCGACGCCGGCGTTGTTGACCAGGACGTCGATCCGCCCGAACCGCTCGCTCACTTCCTGGACCGCTGCGGCGACCGAGGCGTCACTGGCGACGTCGAGTCCGAGGAACGTCACGCCGTCGAGCGGGGTGACGCGTGAGGTGTCACGGCTTGTGCCGACCACGTTGAATCCGGCCGCGACGAGGGCGAGCGCGGCTTCCTTCCCTATGCCGGATGACGCACCCGTCACGAGTGCCACCGGCCGATCTGTCGTCATCCTGGACTCCCGCACCCACTCGAAACCGATCAGTTTCCGATAGAGTAAACCGATCGGTTTTCGCATGCAAGTTCAAGCAGGGAGAATGCCGCCATGGGCCGGATCAGTGCGCGGGAGCGGCGTGAGAACGTCATTCGCGCGGCGATCGCCGAGTTCGCGATCGCCGGCTACCGCGGCACCACCACCGCTGCGATCGCCGAGCGGGTCGGCGTCAAGCAGCCGTATCTCTTCCGGCTTTTCTCGGACAGGAAGGCGATCTTCGTCGCCGCTCTGGTGCGGAGCGCGGAAGGCACTCGCTTGGCTTTCGAGAGGGCGGCCGACGGGGTGGAGGGAGGCGAGCAAGCCCGGCAGATGATGGCGGACGCCTATGCGCAGCTGATCTCGACGCGCCCCGAAACGCTCCTGATGCAGATGCAGGGATATGCCGCCGTGGCGGCCTCCGAAGTGCAGGGCGATGACCTGATCGGTGAGGTCGTCCGGGCCGGCTGGATGAGTATCTGGGAAACCGTGCGCCTGTCGTTGGGCGCTGATGCCGACAAGACCGCAAGCTTCTTCGCCTGCGGCATGCTCGGCAACACGCTTACGGCCATCGGGCTTCCATTGGGTGCCGGGGGGTGAGGGAGTCTTCTGGGCGGCGATGCGTCAGTGCACGCCTGCCGCGTCGAGCAGGGTCGTCACGGTGGGCGCGACGAGCCCGGTCAGGTTGTCGGCCTGAATCCCCGCGCGGGCGCTCGCGCCGTCGAAGACCAGGCTGAGCTGCCGGGCCAGCAGATCCGGATCGCCCGCCCCGCCCTGCTCGGCCTCGGCGCGGAAGAAGGCCGTCAGGTTCGCCTTGACCTGGTGGGCCACGCGGCTCGCAGGGTGACTCTGGTCCTTGAGCTCGATCTGCACGGCCAGATACCGACAGCCTCGGAACTCGGGCGCTCCTGCCTGCGATTCCACCTGCTCGAAAACGTGCAGGATCCGCTCGCGGGGTGACCGGCCGTCGTCCATCGCGGGCAGGAGAGTCGCCACGTAGGCGGAGGCGCGCTCCTTCAGGCTCGCTGCCAGGAGTTCGTCCTTGCTCTCGAACAGCTGATACATGGAGCGCTTCGACACCCCCGCCGCCTTGCACAGCGCCTCGACGCCGATGTTGACGCCGTCTCGGTAGGTGAGCGTGGCCGCCGCCTCCAGCAGGCGCTCCCTGGGGCTCAGTTTCACTTCGGTGCTCATGCCGTGAGGTTAACCCGGAGTGGACGAAATGAAAACCGATCGGTTTCCGGAGGTCTCCGGCGAGGGCTCGGCGACGGCCTGGGGAAGGGCCGTCGCCGAGCCGTGAGGGTGTGCGCGCCTGCCGTCCCCGTCAGGACGACGCACACCGGGGCCACTGCGAGTGATGGCCCGTCTTGGGTGACCTGCCGCTCATGACGTACGGGTCTCTCGGTCGGTGGACGCGGAACGCCTCGCCGGGGGATGCCAGCCACCGGTGACTTCCTTGACGGGCTTGTGGGGGAAGCGGCGCCGGGCGTACTCCTGTGCGTGGGAGTCCGGCAGGACGTACAGGGTTTCCTTCTTGTCCTGGAGCGGTCGCAGGACGGTGTCCATGAAGTTCTTGCGGTCGTCCAGGTACGGGCCCAGGACGTCCTCGCCGGCGGGGCAGACAGCGAGGCAGTAGCCGGACTTGTAGCCGGGCGGAGAGCTAAGGCTCTGCCACATGGAAGCGCTCTCGGAATCGCTGACCCGGGAGCGGTAGTCGGCCGCGTCCTCGCTGTCGGCCACCGTCTGCGCCCAGTCGGTGAACCCGCTCATGAACTCTCGGTAGTTGTGCGTGGTGCAGGCCAGCGCGTCGAATGCCCCGTCCTTGGCGATGGCGCCGACCGGACAGGCGGCGACGCACAACTTGCAGTCGATGCAGGGGTTGTAGTTCAGAGCCTGCCCGTACTCGCTCACCTCCGCGTCCACCAGGACGGTGACCAGCAGCACGAAGCTGCCGAACTTCGGGTGGATGACATTGCGGTGCAGGCCCATCACGCCGAGCCCGGCGGCCACCGCGACTGTCTTGTGCGCCACCACCCAGATCCGTTCGCTGGGGAAGCGGTCCATCTCCTGGGGGAAGCCGACGGAGGGATTGAGTGCGCGGTAGCCGGCGTCCTGGAGGGCCTGGGTGACGCTGCGGGCAGCGTGGTTGGCCTGTTCGTCGGTCTGGTGGAACTCCTGGTTGGCCACGCTGCGGGCGGGGGAGCGGCAGTTGTCGCGGTTCATCCGGACCGCCATCGCGATCAGGGTGCGGGTGCCGGGCAACGCGGACAGCGCGTGCTCGCGCTCGCCGGCCAGGTCCGGGTGGTCCAGGCTGACCGCAGCGACGTCGTCCGCCCCGGCCGCCAGGCACAGCTCGCGCAGCCAGGCCGTGTCGATCACCGCGGGCGGGCGGCCCACGTCACCGGTCCTGCGCCGGGCGAGTACGGCCCGTACTGACGGGTGGGCCGCCAGCTTCGCCGGAAGCGGGGGACGGGTGGGTTGCCCCTCGGTGTCACGCGCGGCAGTCATCCGTGCTCCTGGGGGTGTGAGTACAAGGCTCGCCGCCACGGGCGAGAAACCGATCAGTTTCACCACCGTAAACCGATCGGTTTTCGCGCGCAAGCCCAAGCGGCGGGCCTCTCCTGCGGACTGTCGATCAGGTTCCTCGCGGGCGTCGGCGATCGATCGTCGGGCGATCAGGGCTCAGCCCGCGAGTCAGGCCCTCGGCTGGCAACGGGCGTGGGGGGACCCCATGGGAGTTGCTCGGTCGCCGGGGGGCGGCTGCGACCGGCCGAGCGCATCGCTCGCCGCGGCTGCTCGTCACGCGATGCGTCAGCGCATGTCAGCCGCATCGAGCAGGGCGGCCACGGTGGGGGCGATGAGCCCGGCCTGCGTGTCGGCTTTGATTCCCGCACGGGCGCTGGCGCCGTCGAAGACCAGGATCAGCTGCCGGGCCAGCAGGTCCGGGTCGCTCGCCCCGCCCTGTTCGGCCTCGGCGCGGAAGAAGGCTGTCAGGTTCTCCTTGACCCGATGGGCCACCCGGCTCGCGGGGTGGCTCGGGTCCTTGAGCTCGATCTGTACGACGAGGTACCGGCAGCCCTGGAAGTCGGGTGCACCCGCCTGCGCCTCCGCCTGTTCGAAGACATGCAGGATCCGCTCGCGGGGTGGACGGTTGTCGTCCGTCGCGGGAAGGAGTGCCGTCACATAGGCGGAGGCGCGTTCCTCCAGGCTCGCCGCCAGCAGTTCGTCTTTGCTCTCGAACAGCTTGTACATGGAGCGCTTGGACACCCCCGCCGCCTTGCACAGCGTGTCGACGCCGATGTTGACGCCGTCTCGGTAGGTGAGCGTGGCCGCTGCCTCCAGCAGTCGCTCTCGGGAGCTTGGCATTGCTTCGGTGGTCATATTGCGAGGTTAACTCGATTCCAGCCCATGGGAAACCGATCGGTTTACGATGCTGGCCGGGGTGCGCTACGGCGCCGCCCACGGCCGAGTCGGTTCGGCGCCGCCGTGGTCTCCAGAATGGTCGGTGTGTCTCACCGGCCTCAAAAGCTCGGCCCCCATCGTGCGTGCCCTCGACCGGCGATGATGGGTCTGCTGAGGACGGAACGCACGGGACCGTCTCGGAGATGCCCCTGTCCTGCGCTGATGTGTGCCTGGAGGGCACCCATCAGCGCAGGACATTTCTCACCACGGTGGATTCGGACTCAGTGGGCGATCACAGGCTCGCCCTCCGACGGCGCCAGAGCTGAATTCGGCATCAGGAACGCCGTGAGCACCGCGCCGACCACGAAGATCCCGGCGCCCCATGCCAGGGTGGCCGTGTAGCTCTCGACCCCGGCCTGGGCCATGGTCAGTGCGCCCGGCTTGTGCGAGGAGAGGTAGTCGGTCGCGGCCGATGAGGCAACGGTGGTCAGCAGCGCCGTGCTGATCGAGCCGCCCACCTGCTGGCTGGTGTTGATCAGTGCCGAGGCGACGCCCGCGTCCTCGTGGTGCACGCCTGCGGTCGCACCCTGGAACGAGGTGGTCATCACCGCACCGATACCGAGGCCCAACAGGATCATGCCCGGCATGATGTCGGCGAGGTAGCCGCTGTCCAGCGTGAGCCGGGTCAGCAGGGCCATGCCGGACGCGGAGACCAGGAAGCCGGCGCTGACCACGACCTTCGGGCCGACCTTGGGCAACAGCAGCGAAGGCACCGTGGTCGACGAGGCGACGATGCCCCCGACCATCGGCAGGAAGGACAGACCGGCCTCGATCGGCGAGTAGCCGATGCTGGCCTCCAGGTAGTAGGTCAGGAACAGGAAGATCGAGAACATCCCCATGCCCAGGACGAACACGGCCAGGAACGAACCACCTCGGGTCCGGTCCAGCACGACTCGCAGCGGCAGCAGCGGATGCGCGACCCTGCGCTCCAGCCGGGCGAATACCGCGAGCAGCACCACGCCGCTGATCATGGAGCCGAGGGCGACCGGGTCGGTCCAACTGGTGGATTCGACGTGCGCGAACCCGTAGACGATGCCGAACAGCGCGGCGCTCACCACGACGGTGCCAGGAATGTCGATCTTGGGTCGTTCGGTGACCACGGGCTTGGCCAGCAACAGCAACGCGCCGACCAGTGCGACGCCCGCGAAAATGACGTTCACGTACATCACCCAGCGCCACGACGCCCATTCGGTGAGCATGCCGCCGAGCAGGAGTCCGACCGCGGCACCCGCACCGGACAACGCACTGAAGATGCCGAAGGCTTTCGGCCTTTCGGCCGGGTCGGTGAAGGTCACGCTGAGCAGCGAGAGCGCCGCGGGCGCGAGCAGTGCGGCGAACAGTCCCTGGGCCACGCGTGCCGCGACGAGTATGTCGAAGCTGCCGGCCGCGCCGCCGACGACGGATGCGGCCGCGAAACCGATCAGGCCGGTCGCGAAGGTCGTACGTCGACCGAACAGGTCACCGAGTCGGCCCCCGAGCAGCAGCAGGCTGCCGAACGCCAAGGCGTACCCCGTGATGACCCACTGCCGGCTGCCGTCACTGAAACCGAGGTCATGTTGCGCTTCGGGCAGGGCGATGTTCACGACGGTCGCATCGAGCGTGACCATGAGCTGTGCCACGCCCAGCACGACGAGCACCCACCAGCGCACGGCATGTGAGCCGCGGCGGCCCGAGTCTGTTTTCCCCGAAGCGGGCGCTCCGCGGTCGAAGGTGGTACTCACTTTTCTCCTCAGTCGCTGGGCATGGGACGACCGTCGGTCGGAAACCGATCGGTTTCCACTTAGGAAAACAGATCGGTTTCCTCGGTGCAAGTGAACGTGTCGCATCTGGCCCGGGAGTGACCCGACGGGGGCGAAGTCCGCGTAGGCCGACGGTGCTGCCTCGACCGGCCCCTGGTTGTTCGGCGTCGACGCCTTGTGTCGCACCTTCAAGACCGAGCGCGACCGCCGCGACCACCGGCCTTGCGGACCTCTTGACCATGAAGGGAAGCCGCCTCGAACTGCGCGACCTCGTCTCCGGCGGCGTGGTGACCGTGGACCCGGCCGCCGGGCCCGAGCGGGCGCTCAGGTTCTCCGCGGCGGCCATTGCGATCCGCGACCTGAAGACGGCCGTACCCGTCGGCCCGCAGATCCGGCACATCGACGGAGCGCCCGGCTCGACATCCGCGCTGCGAGGCGACCGCATCACCATGTACGTCGAGAGCCCGACGGGCACCCTCTCCGGCCTCGAAGGCGTCCCCCTTGCCTCCAGCCCTCCGCCTCCACCTCGAGCCCGACACCGTCCCGGAGTGGCTCTACGGCACGGTCGGGAAACTCGACCTCAAGCTCCAACTGGGCTTGGACGACGCCGACATCGACCAGGCGGGACAGGCAGGCGGAGAGCTCGTCGTCCCAGGCGTCCACGGGTACGGAACGCCCCGGTGAAGTCGGGGGCCTGCCGGGCTTGCGCCTGGAAACCGATCGGTTTACCTTAGTGGAGACCGATCGGTTTCTCCGGTGAGAGTCATGACCGTTTTGGTAATCCCCTTCCACGCAAGGAGTCGGCGAGATGCCCAGCCGAGAGTCACGTCCCACGATTCGCATTCCGGGGACCACCAGCCACACCATCGCCCCGCGCGCGGGATCTGTCGACCGCGAGGGAACGCTGCGCTACCTCAAGGCGGGCACCGGCGCCCCCCTGGTCCTGCTGCACACCGTGCGCACCCAGGCCGAGCACTTCCGCCACCTCATCCCGCTGATCGCGGACCGGTACACCGTGTACGCCCTCGACCTGCCGGGGATGGGCTACTCCGAGATCGTGCCCGGGGCGTCGTACGACGAGCCCGCGATGCGTGCGGGCGTCGAGCGCCTGCTGACCGAACTCGACCTGAATGACGTGACGTTGGTCGGGGAGTCCATGGGCGCGGTGCTCGCCCTGACCGCCGCGGCCGATCTCCCGGAGCGGGTACGACGCGTCGCCGCGGTCAACACATACGACTTCCGCGGCGGAATCGCCCGCTCAAGTCTTCTCGCCCGTGTAGTGGTCAGCGGTGTCCTCGCGCCCGGCGTGGGCCCCGTGATCGCCGGGGTCGAGCCCAAGCCCGCCCTCCGCACGATCCTTCAAGGCGGCCTCGGCGACAAGAGCGCGCTGCGTGAGGACTACATGGACGAACTCCTCCAGGTGGGCAGCCGCCCCGGCTACCCGACCGTCGCCCGGGCCGTGTACCAGGCCCTGCCCAGCCTCATCGCGGCCCGCTCGCGCTACCCCGAGGTCAAGGCGCCCGTCCACCTCGTCTACGGGGAGAAGGACTGGTCCCGGCCCTCGGACCGGGAGGCCAACAAGAAGCTGCTGCCCGCCGCCGAGTTCACGCAGGTGCCGAAGGCCGGCCACTTCATCGCCCTGGAACGGCCTGATGTGCTGGCCGACCTGCTGAACGCGGTGGCCTGACCGTCCCGAGAGCGCCGTGGCCACCCCCGTTCGGGTGTAGTGCGTGACCGGGACCGGGTCGCGGACGTCACCGGTGTGGTCTCCGTCGGACAGTACCCGGCCATCGGCGGAGAGGACCTGGCCGAGGCGTTCAGCACCCGGCTCGGGCGGACCGTGACCTACGAGGCGACCGACCCCCACGCCTTCTTCGCGCCGCTCGCTCCCGCGTTCGGCGAGCAAGCCATTGCCGCCATCGCAGACAGGTACCGAGCCCTCAGTACGCAGCCGGACCACTCGATCACAGCCGAGCGCTCCGCCCGGAAGCTCCTTGGTGTGCCCCCCGGACCTCTGGCCAGTGGCTGGCCGACATCGATCTCTGGCGCGGATCGGCGACGTTGTCGGGACGCCCCGGTCGAGGCGGGGACCGCCGTCTGGTCCCCGCCAGGAAAGTGTTCTCGCAGCCGGGCGGGTCAGAAGCGGGATGACGGCCGAGGCGCCGATGTTACGGCGGGGTGGATACGGTTCAGCGTCGCTTTGTCGCTCGTCGCTCCGGCTGCCGATTGGAGCGTGCCGACGTGCCGTCTGTGGCGAGGCCGCGGCCGTCAGGACTGAGGGCGAGGGCACCGATTGCCTCTGCGGTGTCACCGAGGGACCTGAGGGAAGGCGTTGCGCAGGACTCTGGCGCAGCGGTGCTGCCGGCCGTCCACAGGGCGACGCGGCCGGTGCGGTCACCCGCCGAGAGGCTGTGGCCGTCTGGGCTGAGCTCCGGCGCGGTGATGTGCTGCCCACCCTGGACGAGACCCAGCGCGACGGCTCCGGCCGGAGCCGTCGCGCTGGGTCTCGGTTGTCACCAACGGCCTGCTTCTCGCGGGGCTCGGCGCCAGAAGCGGCAGCCGGAGCGACGAGCGACAAAGCGACGCTGAACCAGGCTGCGGTGTCCGAAGTCCGCAAGCGCCGCGTTCAGGCGAGGCTTGCAGATCAGGACTCAGGGGCGGGCGCTGTCCGAGAAGACCTCGATCTTCACGCCGACTGCGCGCCGGTGCTGATCTGTTGGGTGAGCTTGAGCAGTTCTTCGACGTGGTAGATCTCGGTGATCTTGCCGTCGACAACGCGGATGATGTCGGTGCCATTGATATCGACCGGGTTGCCGCTGGCGGCGAACCCGAAGGCGTCTCCGGTGTGGGTCCCGGTCATCCGCCAGTGGAGGACCACCCAGCCGCCGGGAAGCTCCTGCTGGAAAAGGATCCGGTGCTGCGTGTCGGTGAATCCGTCGCGGACCGCGGCGATCAGCGCTCGCATGCCGTCGATGCCCGAGGCGGCGCCGTCAGCGGGGTTGTGGTCGATCAGATCCGGGGCGAACACCTCGTCTGCCCCGGCGACATTGCCGGTGTCGTAGAGCTCAAGGTTGCGCGCGGCAATCCGCAACGCGGTGGTCGTGGCCGAGCGCACCATCTCGCTTGCGGTGTTGGCCGTACTGATCGCGGTCATGAGGTCCTCCCATGGTGTGTGGTGCGGGCTGATCCAGCCCTACGGTTCCCCAACGGAACCAGTTACATCTAATGAACTGATAGGGACCGCGTGAGCGATATGGATCACTCTCTGCCGGAACGCCGGTCGGCCGTTCCTGACCGTGTCGGACAGGGCGTGGGCAGCGCTGATCGCGCCCGTCTACAACTTGCCCGTCCTGAAATCCGCGCTGCTTTTGAGAACCGCGGAGTCCACGCTCCAGTTCTCCGGCTGAACCCTCTCCCAGAGACTTCCCTTGCCGAGTTCCCTTCCCAGCTGGTCTTCGCGACGGAACCACTCCTCCGCGCTTCTGATCCTGGCGGGGTGGATTTCGTCGAGTAGAGCGTAGTCCCTGGTGATGATTCCGTGCTTCCACACATTCCAGAAGCCTGTGAAATTGTCACGGAAGCTCATGGTGCTCTTGTCGTTGGGGTCGGCGTTGTATCCGGCAGGGTGATCCGCGATCCCCTTCAGGTCCGGGCTGTTCCAATATGTTTCCAGATCGGTGTCGATGTACTGCGCCGGATGGCCGGTGACCTTCTCGAAAGCCGCCGCCATATCGGCATAGGTCATGTGCTCGATGGCGACTTCGAGGTCCATGCCATTGGCTCGCTCCGGATGGTCGAAGAGCCAGCGGACATAGAATCCGCAGTCTTCGAGAGCCACATGCGGAACGGCTCCATCGCCGAGCGGGACTCGCCACGTGACGACGCCGTCCTCGATGCTGGGTTGCATGGGAGTGAGCGGCGAGATCACCATCTCGATGTAGGGACCCGAGGTGAAGACCGCTGCTCCCATGCGGTCCCTGTTCTTCTCGTTCTGGAACAGTACCCATTCGGCCATGCGGCCTTTGCCGTCATAGTGACCGGTGCGGAACCTGGAGTCGTAGCCTGACTTCTTGAGGGCGTAGTCCAGGTTTCCGTAGACGAAGAACTTGATTCCTTCTTCGATCGCTATCTCGTATGTGCGGATGGCCCAGTAGGTCTCGGTCTTCTCGCCGGTGTTGAACCCGTCGATGTTGATGAACGCCCCGTCGCAGCCGCGAAATCCTTCGCGCAGCACGTCCTCGTCGGCGAATGACCCTTCGAGGATGGAGACGTTGCCGAGTGCGAGGAGAGCCTGGGCCCGGGGAGATGTGGCATCCCGAGTGAGCACCCGGACGGAGTACTTCTTGTCGGCGACAAGAGCGCGGACAATGGGTATTCCTTGAGCCCCTGTGCCGCCGATGACGAAGATGTTGGATGTGGCATGAGAAGACATGGTTTTTGACTCCGAGGTTGAGTGCGCACGCGATCGGCACGCGCCGGGTGCGGCGCATTCGGGACCGACCTCTGCATCAGCCCTGCGGTCAATGGCGCCGATCGACTGACGCTCGCCGATGACCGGAGGCCATGAGCACTTCGGAAACCGATCGGTTTCCCATACGGTACACCGATCGGTTTCCATGCGGCAAGCGCCCGGGGCCCGGTTCTTCCCGGCTGAGCGGTGCAAAGGTGTCTGCGGGCTGGGCGCGTGGCGTCCAGCTCTCTGGGGCCTCAGCCCGGCATCACCGTGACCTCAATGGGTGATCGGCATGCTCGCCGAGCCGTCGCCGGCCGCGCTGCTGCGCGGTCCGCTGGAGGCCGTCGGCCTGGGCGGGGTCGCCTCGTCGGTGGCGACCGTGCCGGGCGTGGTCGTTTCCACGGTCGTGTTGATGGTGGTGGGCGAGCTGGTGCCGAAGAGCATCGCGCTCGCGGCCCGCGCCCCGACCGCGCTGCTGCTCGGGCCGCCGCTGGTGGTCCTCACCCAGGCGCTCAAGCCGGAGGGCGCTGAAGAGGACCTCGGAGGGGATGCCGAAGCGGTCGCACAGGCGGGCGGCCATGGCGAAGGCCAGGGATTGCACGAGGGAGGTGCCGATGTGGGGGGCGCCGTTGATCTGGGTACCGACGACGAGCACGATGCGCGCCGGCGGAGGTCACATCGCCCCCGGTCGCTTTCACCGTGGTTCCCCGCTGTTCCCCGCTCTATCTGGTGCGCTTGTGGCGCGTCGGCTGTGTCCTTGCCTGGCGCCGTCGGCTCGTCGGCTCCCCCGTACAGATCGGCGCGGAGACGCTCCTTGGCCGTTTCGAGCGGCGGTGCCCGGTCGACTTCGGTATGCCGAAGCACGGCGGCAATGCCCGCCAGGCGCAACCGGACACCAGCACGTAGACGATCGCTGCGAACAGCGTCTCATCAGGCGTGTCCTGCGTCCCGTCGCCCTGCGGCCGCAACCTCGACAGCGGGGTCAGCGGCTTCGCGATCTCCCGCAGCCCGTCGGGAGCGATCCAACTCCATGTTCCCCGCCCCATACCGGAGTACGACCGCCTCACCACGTAGGAAACGGTCTAAGCACCGCAAATACTCTATGGGCAGTGCACCTAGGGGCAACCGGGATGATTGGGTGGATTGATGCCCTTCACCGTCAGACTAGGCCGACGGGCTATATCACGCGAATTTCGCACACAATCAGGCCGCGAAAATCGACACCTCAAGTTTGACTCAAGCGGATTGCTGACGTTCTGCTTTACGTGCGAGAGTTCACCTCGACCGACAAGTGCAGGTGCAAGTAGTCTTTTCTCAGGGGGAAATTTCTCAATGAATACTGTTCGTATGGGTGCCAAGGTCACGGCTCTTGCGGTGCTGGCTCTGCCCATGCTCGGGAGCACTGCCTACGCCGCGCCGCAGGCTGGGGCCTCTGCTACTCCGCTGGCCAGCGGCACCGTGCACACCTCGTGGGGCTGCGACAACAACCCGACGGTGAACCGCTTCAACACGTCGTACACGCCCGGGAACAATTCCGTCACCGTCTACTACAACAACCACTGCAACCACAGCGTGAAGTACCGCGTGGAGTTCTTCGACACGAAGAACCAGGAGAACCACATGTCAAACTGCGTCACGGTCGCTGCCGGCACGAAGAGCCACAAGAAGTTCGACAAGAGCATCTTCGACAACGTCACAGGCGTCTGGAAGTGCTGACGCTAGCCTAATTTTCGCTCGCTCTTCGACGGAAATTAAATGAACGGGATAGACGGCTTTCGCCTGGTGAGTTTTGGCAAAATTCACCAGGCGAAAGCCGTCTATCTTCCTGCTTGACCGAGCAGAGGGTGGTCTCCTCCGTCCGGTGCATGACCAGACGCACCCCATCGAACTTCGGCTGGTGCCGCATCAGGCAACGTTCGCCCTGTCATGATCTGTCGCCCAGTTCCTGCGCTAAAGGCTGTCCCGTAACGGAGGTCGACGTCTCAGGCATACTGGCGCTCGTTGCCGCTGTGGTCCGGATCCAGGACGGGAGCCTGAGTGCCTGAGCTGCGCTGTGAAGCGGTTCGTTGGGTCAATGACGAGCCGTTTCCCGGCATCGTCGAGGTTCAGTTCGTTGATGCTGCGGGACAACGCTGGTGCTTGATCGACAAGAGCGCAATTTTCGCGCAATTCGCCGAGCTGACCCCCGACTCGGTCTACCCGGTGAAGGTCACGGTGGCGTGCGTGATCCAGGACGACGTCGAAGCGACGGCCGGCGACGAGGTCGTGACGGTCTCCACCTCGCCGGACGGGGTCACGACGCCGGACGGACGGGACACGTTCACTGTTAGACCAAGCCAGCTCATCCCGTGAGCGCGAGGTTGTGGAGTCGGGCGATGCCGAGCATGGCCTGGTGAACGCCGTTCCCCTTGAGACGGCAGTCCCGCAGGATCTTCCAGTTCTTCAACCGGGACAGTGCATGTTCCACCCGCGCGCGGGCTCTGCGGTGGACGGTGTTCTCCGCCTCCTGTTGCGCGCTGAGACGCTTCTGGCCGCGCCGTTTACGGTGCGGGATGAGGACGCCGGTGCCCTGGTAGCCACCATCCGCGATGACCGGGGCTCCGCGGCAGGCCCGGTTTACACCGGACTCGGCAAAGGCCCGGCAGTCGTTGCGACTGCCGGGCAGCGGGATGCCGATCGCCACGACCAGGCGGCTGTTGGCGTCGATGACGACCTGCAGGTTGGTCGAGTACCGGTAGTTCTTGCTGGAGGCGGCGATGCTGCGGTCGCGGGTGGGCACCAAGGTGCCGTCGACGATGTAGACGGTGTCCTTCCGCGGCCGACGCGCCGGTGAAATCGCGAGCAGCGGGGCGAGGTGATCGAGGATGCGGTCGGCTGCGGACTTCGAGACCCCGAACAGCGGAGCCACCTGCCGCAACGTCAGGTTCGTGCGCCAGTACGTGGCTACCAGCAAGACGCGGTCCGCCAGCGGCAGCCGCCACGGCCTGCCCCGCTGAACGTCACCTCCACGGCGCCGCACCAACGCCACCAGCTTGCCGAACTGCACTTCGGTCAGCCCGGAGAACGGCTCGATCCACTTCGGATCATCCGCTGAGATCACCCCACCCATGACCGAGCAACGGACCAAGTGCCACACCAGTTACGGAACAACCTCTAGTGGCGGCGAGTGTGCTCACGACCGTTCTTCTGTGGGGAGCCCCGGGGGCTGGCAGCGCCGCCCAAATCCTTCCCTTGTGGGCCGACTTCATGGCGCGCGGCTCGTTGGCCATGGCTGCGTATGTCTGGCTGAGCCGCTGCCTCCGGACTCGGCTTGTGCAACGATCTGTTGCCAGGTAGCGACCTCAGCTTGGGAAGCTCGGGTTCTTTGGCAGCGGTTACCGTGCTGACCTGCGGTGGAGTCCTGTTGGAGCCCTGGTCGCACCCGGGGCGCTTCCCGCTGTTCCCCGTGGTTCCCCGTGGTTCCCCGCAGGATCTGGCACTGGCGCGCTCCCGACGTCAGCGCGGCCAACTTCGGCGTCTACGCCGAGAAGTGGGTCGAGGAACGGGAGCTGGCTGTTCGTTCCGAGGACCTTTACAAGCATCTCCTTCGGCTGCACATCCTCCCTGCCTTCGGGACGCTCGACCTGGACGAGATCACCGCTCCCCGCCTCCGTGAATGGCGGGCTGAGCGCCTCCGCACCACCAAAGCGAAGACCACCGTCGCCAAGTCGTACCGCCTCCTGAAAGGCATCCTTGAGACCGCTGTCGACGATGACCTGATCACCCGCAACCCGTGCCGGATCAAAGGCGCGGGCAAGGAGTCGACCGCTGAACGGCGCATCGCCACCGTCGCCCAGGTCGATGCCCTTGCCGACGCGATCGGAATCCGCTGGCGGCTCATGGTCTACCTGGGCGCGTACGGCCCCATGCGCCCCGAGGAGCTGGCCGGCCTTCGCCGCCGGGACGTCGACCTCGACACCCTGGTGATCCGCGTCCGTGTCGCCGAACCGGAGCGCACCAACGGCAAGCGGGCTCCCGGCGAGACCAAGTCCGACGCAGGTGTCCGAGCCGTCGTCCTCCCGGCCTTCCTCCACAAGGAGGTGAAGCAGCACCTCGCCTGGTTCGCCGAGAAGGAGCCCGGCGGCCTGCTCTTCGTCGGCGAGAAGGGCGCCCCTTTCCGGCGCACCTCCTTCGGACGGAAATGGCGGCGCGCCCGTGCTGTCGTCGGCCTCCCGGACGGCTTCCGCTTCTACGACCTTCGTCACACCGGACACACGCTCTCGACCCGTTCGGGCGCGACCCTCAAAGACACGATGGTCCGCGCCGGCCAGTCCTCCGAGAAAGCCGCGCTGATCTATCAGCACTCCGACGACGAGCGGCAGCGAGAGGTGGCCTCCGGCCTCGACGACCTGGTCCGCGCCGAGCGTGCGAAGCACCACAAGGGCAACCCCGCGCACCACAAGGACAAGCCCACCGGCACCTCGCAGCGCCCTTATGGTGCGGATGTGGTGCGCGCACCGCCCACTGGTCTAGACAACAAAGAACCCCCCGGTCAATGACCTGGGGGTTTGTCGTGGAGCGGGTGACGAGAATCGAACTCGCGCTCTCAGCTTGGGAAGCTGATGTTCTACCATTAAACTACACCCGCGTAAGACGCCGGTCGGGACCGGTGTCGGAACGCTCCGTCACTCTACCTCATGCCAGGCCCCGGGCGCCGAAGCCCTGGGGTCTGACTGCGTTTCAGGGGAGGGATCCGGCTGCGAGGGGCCGGAGTTGGGGCGTACGCTGGAGGGGTGGAAGAGGGGTCGGGCGGGGTCGGAGTGCCGCCTGGAGGGCCGTCCCGTTCGTCCCGTAATGTGGCTTTCAGTGTCCGGCGAGCAGTAGCCGGACGCGGCTCTTTGGGGAAGGGACTCTAGGACTTGATGGAGCGCACCGTCGTCCGTTGTGCCGATGGGCACGTGTTCAGCACTGCTTCGTTCCCGATGCAGCAGGCCGAGCGGCTCGGTCCCGGGCGGCTCGTCCGGTGTCCTCGGTGTGCCCGGTTGCGGAACGCCGTGCCGGTGACTCTCGAGAAGCGGTAGCCGTAGAGGGGACAGAGGAGCTTGCGGCCTGGCGCGCGGAGTCGTCCGATTGTGGTGGCTCCGCGCGCCTTGCGTATCCTCGGGACGTGCTTCTCTCAGACAAGGACATCCGGGCCGAGATCGACGCCGGACGCGTACGGATCGATCCCTACGACGAATCCATGGTGCAGCCGTCGAGCATCGATGTCCGGCTCGACCGGTACTTCCGGGTGTTCGAGAACCACCGGTACCCGCACATCGATCCGTCCGTCGAGCAGGCCGACCTGACCCGGCTCGTGGAGCCCGAGGGCGACGAGCCGTTCATTCTTCATCCCGGGGAGTTCGTGCTCGCCTCCACCTACGAGGTCATCACGCTTCCCGACGATCTTGCCTCGCGGCTCGAGGGGAAGAGTTCCCTCGGGCGGCTCGGGCTGGTCACCCACTCCACCGCCGGGTTCATCGACCCCGGGTTCTCCGGGCACGTGACGCTGGAGCTGTCCAACCTCGCCACCCTGCCGATCAAGCTCTGGCCCGGCATGAAGATCGGCCAGCTGTGCATGTTCAAGCTCAGCTCGCCGGCCGAGTCCCCGTACGGCAGTGAGCGGTACGGGTCGCGATACCAGGGCCAGCGCGGGCCGACGGCCTCCCGGTCCTTCCTCAACTTCCATCGGACGCAGGTGTGAGCGGCGGCATGGGCGAGGTTCGGGAGAATCTCACCTACGAGCAGTTCGGGACCGCCGTCCGCGAACTCGCTCAGGCCGTCGCCGACGACGGGTACGTACCCGACATAGTCCTCAGCATCGCCCGCGGCGGTGTCTTCGTCGCCGGCGGGCTCGCCTATGCCCTCGACTGCAAGAACCTTCACCTGGTGAACGTCGAGTTCTACACCGGGGTGGGGACCACCCTCGAGATGCCCGTCATGCTCGCGCCCGTCCCGAACGTCATCGACTTCTCGGACAAGAAGGTCCTCATCACCGACGATGTCGCCGACACGGGCAAGACGCTCAAGCTCGTCCGCGACTTCTGCCTGGACACCGTCGCCGAGGTGCGCAGCGCCGTCATCTACGAGAAGTCGCACTCGCTCGTGAAGTGCGAGTACGTGTGGAAGCGGACCGACGACTGGATCAACTTTCCGTGGAGTGTTCTGCCCGTCGTGCGTAAGGCGGGGGAGCCGATCACGCCGTCCCGGGAAGCCCGCTGACCATCCGATGACCGGCAGATGACCAGCCGGGCCGAGGCCTGTCCGGGAGCGGCGGTCGTCCTCGTCGCGGAGACGGCGCTCGTCGCTAGGGACCGCGCTTGTCGTCGTCCAGAGGGCGTCCGACGGCGGCCATCGTCAGCCGGTGCCCGCCGCGTCCCCTACGCACGCCTCACCGGCCTCACCGGCCACCACGCGGCGTGGTTCTCCACCTGTCCCAGCGGTACGGAGGCGCCTCGGGTGCGGATGCCGGCCCGGGCCTGGGCCCGGGCCGTCCGCATGGTCGGCGACGAACGTCAGAACGTCAGAACCTCAGAACGTTCCCAGCTTCACGATCGACAGCAGGGCGATCAGCTGGATCGACGACGCGCCCAGCGCCTTCGGCCACGGCAGGTCGTGCGAGCGGGTGACCATCAGGGTCAGGAGCGCGCCGGCCGCCACCCACGTCGCCCAGCCGAGCAGCTGGACGAACGACGCGTCGCCGCCGAAGAACATCGCGACGACCAGACGCGGGGCGTCCGTGAGGGACATGATCAGCATGGAGAGGCCGACCGTGGGCTGCCACGCGCCGTCGCCGCCGAGCTGGCGGGCCAGCGTGTGGGTGACCACGCCCAGCACGAAGGAGCTCAGCACCATCGCCACGGCCGTCGTCAGGACGATCGGGATCGCGTTGGAGAGCGTCGCGTTTATCGCGTCCGTGCGCGCGCCGTCGAAGCCGAAGACCGCGAGCAGGCCGTAGAGGAACGTGACGACGAGGGCGGGGCCCCACATCGTGTAGTCCCGCATCTGGAGGAAGGTCTGCTGGGGGGCGAGGACGATGCCCTTCAGCAGCTCCTTCCAGTGCAGGCGCGGACCGATCGGGCCCGCCGGGGCCGAGCCGGCGTGGTACGTACCACCCTGGTTGTACTGGTCGTACTGGTTGTGCTCGTCGATCGAGAAGGCCTGGGTGTGACCAGGGTTGTTCGCGGCGTACGGGTCGTACGGGGCGCCCCCCGGACCACCGGCACCGGCGGGACCGCCCGGGCCACCGGAGCCGCCCGGAGCGCCGTACGGGGCGTCGCCGCCGAAGTACTCCGGCTCGTCGCCGTTCTGGCCGCCGTATCCGCCGCCGTTCGCCTGCGGCCACTGGCCGCCGCCCGCGCCCGTGCCGCCGTACTGCGGCCGCTGCTGCGGGTACGGCTGCTGGGCCGACGGGTAGCCGTACGACGGCCCCGAGGGTCCCGTGGGCGCCGACGGTCCCGAGGACCGCGACGGTCCCTGGGGCGCCTGCTGCCCGTACGGAGGGTGTTGCGGTCGCGCTTGCGGGGCACGGTTGTCCCGGCCGCCGCGTCCGATCCTGAATCCAGCCACGCCTTCGAACGTACCTGGTCCCGCAGAGTGACGGGCCGGGGCCGCCGTTCGCGCACGGCTTTGCTGCCGAGCTGTGACATCCCCTAAGGGGAGTAACGGGGTTGGCGTCAGGGCTTCGTCAGGGGAACACGACGCCCCCGCGTCCGGGTGGGACACGGGGGCGTCGGTACCGCCGTTGGGGCTACCGCACCGGCTACTTCACCGGCGTCGGCTCCGGCTCGCTCTCGGCGTCCGTCCCGCCCGCCGGGGGCTCGTCGTCGACCGGGGTCTTGACCGACTCCAGGAGGAGCTGGGAGACGTCCACGACCTGGATGGACTCCTTCGCCTTGCCCTCGTTCTTCTTGCCGTTGACCGAGTCGGTCAGCATGACGAGGCAGAACGGGCAGGCCGTCGACACGATGTCGGGGTTGAGCGAAAGGGCTTCATCGACACGCTCGTTGTTGATGCGCTTGCCGATCCGCTCCTCCATCCACATCCGCGCACCGCCGGCGCCGCAGCAGAAGCCGCGCTCCTTGTGGCGGTGCATCTCCTCGTTCCGCAGGCCCGGGACGCTGGCGATGATCTCGCGCGGGGGCGTGTAGATCTTGTTGTGGCGGCCCAGGTAGCACGGGTCGTGGTACGTGATGATGCCCTCGACCGGGGTCACCGGGATCAGCTTGCCGTCGTCCACCAGGCGCTGGAGCAGCTGGGTGTGGTGGATCACCTCGTAGTCGCCGCCGAGCTGCGGGTACTCGTTGCCGATCGTGTTCAGGCAGTGCGGGCAGGTCGCGACGATCTTCTTCGCCGACTTCGGCTTCCTCGACTCGGGCGTGACGTTGCCCTCGTCGTCCGTCTCCTCGCCGAACGCCATGTTCAGCGCGGCGACGTTCTCCATGCCGAGCTCCTGGAACAGGGGCTCGTTGCCGAGGCGGCGGGCGGAGTCACCGGTGCACTTCTCGTCGCCGCCCATGATCGCGAACTTGACGCCCGCGATGTGCAGCAGCTCGGCGAACGCCTTCGTCGTCTTCTTCGCGCGGTCTTCCAGCGCGCCCGCGCAGCCGACCCAGTACAGGTACTCGACCTCGGTCAGGTCCTCGATGTCCTTGCCGACGACCGGCACCTCGAAGTCGACTTCCTTCAGCCACTCCAGGCGCTGCTTCTTGGCCAGGCCCCAGGGGTTGCCCTTCTTCTCCAGGTTCTTGAGCATCGTGCCCGCCTCGGACGGGAACGCGCTCTCGATCATCACCTGGTAGCGGCGCATGTCGACGATGTGGTCGACGTGCTCGATGTCCACCGGGCACTGCTCGACGCAGGCGCCGCAGGTGGTGCAGGACCACAGGACGTCCGGGTCGATGACGCCGTTCTCCTCGGCGGTGCCGATCAGCGGGCGCTCGGCCTCCGCCAGAGCGGCGGCGGGGACGTCCTTGAGCTGCTCCTCGGACGCCTTCTCCTCGCCCTCCATCGTCTTGCCGCCGCCGGCCAGCAGGTAGGGGGCCTTGGCGTGGGCGTGGTCCCGCAGGGACATGATCAGGAGCTTGGGCGAGAGGGGCTTACCGGTGTTCCAGGCCGGGCACTGCGACTGGCAGCGGCCGCACTCGGTGCAGGTGGAGAAGTCCAGCAGGCCCTTCCAGGAGAACTGCTCGACCTGGGAGACGCCGAAGACGTCGTCGTCGCCCGGGTCGGTGAAGTCGATCGGCTTGCCGCCGGACGTCATCGGCTGGAGGCCGCCGAGCGCCGTCTCGCCGGTCGCGTTGCGCTTGAACCAGATGTTCGGGAACGCCAGGAAGCGGTGCCAGGCCACGCCCATGTTGGTGTTGAGCGAGACCACGATCATCCAGATGAACGAGGTGCCGATCTTGATCATCGCGACCAGGTAGACCAGGTTCTGCAGCGCCGAGACGCTCAGGCCCTTGAAGGCCAGGACCAGCGGGTACGAGGCGAAGTACCCGGCCTCGTAGTGGTCCACGTGGTGCAGCGCGCCCTCCAGGCCCCGCAGCACGTAGATGGCGAGGCCGATGGTGAGGATGACGTACTCGACGAAGTAGGCCTGACCGGCCTTGGAGCCGGCGAAGCGGGACTTGCGGCCGGCGCGCGAGGGCAGGCTCAGCAGGCGGATCACCATGAGGACGGCGATGCCCAGGATCGTCATCACGCCGATGAACTCGATGTAGAGCTCGAACGGCAGGAACTCGCCGATGACCGGGAGCACCCAGTCGGCCTTGAAGAGCTGGCCGAAGGCCTGGGCGAGGGTCGGCGGCAGCGTCAGGAAGCCGATCGCCACGAACCAGTGGGCGAAGCCGACGATGCCCCAGCGGTTCATGCGCGTGTGGCCGAGGAACTCCCGTACCAGCGTCACACTGCGCGCGTAGGGGTTGTCTGTCCGGGCTCCGGCCGGGACCGGCTGGCCCAGTTTGAAGTACCGGACGAACTGACCGATGGCGCGTGCGAGGAGCGCGACGCCGACCACGGTCAGGACCAGCGACACGATGATCGCGGCGAGTTGCATTTCGGGGCTCCTCGGGCCTGCGAGGGGACTTCGGTGGAGATTACTAAGCAGTAACTTATGCAGTCCGTCTGAGAGTACCCCTTGTTCTGCGTCGCACTGTAGCGGGGTGCGGAGTGATCTGAGTCGCTGAGGGTTGCCTCAGGAACCGGTTCGGATTCGGTCGTAAACCCGGCCGTGTTATTCGTACCAAATTGGCACATTTATGACTAATTTATATCCGTGATCTACGGGATCGTCGCCGCCACCATCGCCCTGTTCCTCTCCGCCGTCCTCGCCGCGCTGCTGCGCGTGCCCGCCCTGCGCCTCGGGCTGCTCGACCGGCGGCAGCGACAGCGGCGGGTGCCGCTGTTCGGGGGCGCCGCCGTCGTGCTCGCCACCTGTCTCGTCGCGGTCGCCGGGGACTGGACGGGCATCGCCCCGCTCGGGGACGGCATCGAGGTGCTGCTCGTCGCCGGGGGCGCCGTCGCCGCGCTCGGGCTGATCGCGGACGTGTGGCGGCTCAAGGTGCGCTTCCTCGTCCTCGGTACGGCCGTCGCGGCGGCCTTCGTGGTGCCGTACGGCGACACCGGGGTGGTCTCCGGGGCGGTGGGCGTCGGCTGGATCACCTTCGTCGCCCTCGCCTTCAGGGCGCTCGACCACGCCGACGGGGTGGCCGGGACCGTCGGGGTGGTCACCTCCTTCGGAGTGGCCGCGTGTGTCGCCGTCGAGGTGATGGACGGGCTGGTGGTGCTGCTGAGCGTGTTCGCCGCCGCGCTGACCGGGTTCCTCATGCACAACTGGCCTCCCGCGCGCGTGGCGCTCGGGGCGTGCGGGTCGCTCTTCGCGGGCTTCCTGCTCGCCGCGGCGGCCGTGATCGCCCGCGCGGGGCACGACCCGGCCGTCGGCGCGGGGGTGCTGTTCGCGCTCACGGCGGTAGCCGGGGCCGACGCCGTCCTGGTGGCCGTGTCACGGCGGCTGGCCGGACGGCCCCTGCTGCGCTGCGGGCCCGACCATCTCGCCCACCGGCTGCGGCGGCTCGGGCTCACTCCCCAGGGCGTGACCGTGCTGCTCGGCCTCGCGGCCTTCGCGGCGGTGCTCGTCGGGGTCCTGGTGCACGCTGGATGGGCGGACGCGCAGGCCGTGTGGTGGGTGGCGGGCGCGGCGGTCGTCGTCGTGCTCGGGCTGCTGCGGGTCTCGGTGTACGGGCCCCCACGCGCGCGTGGTGCTCGCCGCGTGGCCGGAGCCGCCCGATCCGGTCCTCGGGCCGTCACCCGTTCCGGCCTTCGTTCCGACCTTCGCGCCGGTCTCCGTTCCGGCACTCGCCCCGACCCTCGTACGGCGCCGGTGTACGGGCCTCGGCGTCAACCCGAGTCCGATGTCCGTCCCCCTCGGGTCGAGGACCGGCAGGCCGGAGGATCCGTATCTCCGCAGGTCAACGCCTCGTTGCGTGTAAGGAACGGATAAGAGTTGAGTGTGCTGGACTCAGGTCTGTTGACCCAGAGGTGAGCCTCGTGCACACTTGAGTCCGTTCCACTCAAGTCAGCTGGAGGAAGATCACCATGGCACGTGCGGTCGGCATCGACCTGGGCACAACCAACTCCGTCGTAAGCGTTCTGGAGGGCGGCGAGCCCACCGTCATCACCAACGCCGAGGGTGCCAGGACCACGCCGTCCGTCGTCGCCTTCGCCAAGAACGGTGAGGTGCTCGTCGGCGAGGTCGCCAAGCGCCAGGCGGTGACCAACGTGGACCGGACCATTCGTTCCGTGAAGCGTCACATGGGCACCGACTGGAAGATCGAGCTCGACGGGAAGCCCTTCAACCCGCAGCAGATCTCCGCGTTCATCCTGCAGAAGCTCAAGCGGGATGCCGAGGCGTACCTGGGCGAGAAGGTGACCGACGCGGTCATCACCGTCCCGGCCTACTTCAACGACTCCGAGCGTCAGGCGACGAAGGAAGCCGGTGAGATCGCCGGTCTCAACGTCCTTCGTATCGTCAACGAGCCCACCGCGGCCGCGCTCGCGTACGGCCTCGACAAGGACGACCAGACGATCCTCGTCTTCGACCTCGGCGGCGGCACCTTCGACGTGTCCCTCCTGGAGATCGGTGACGGCGTCGTCGAGGTGAAGGCCACCAACGGCGACAACCACCTCGGTGGTGACGACTGGGACCAGCGTGTCGTCGACTACCTGGTGCAGCAGTTCAAGGCCGGCCACGGCGTGGACCTCGCCAAGGACAAGATGGCGCTCCAGCGTCTGCGCGAGGCCGCCGAGAAGGCGAAGATCGAGCTGTCCTCGTCCACCGAGACCTCGATCAACCTGCCCTACATCACGGCGTCCGCCGAGGGCCCGCTGCACCTGGACGAGAAGCTCACCCGAGCCCAGTTCCAGCAGCTGACGGCCGACCTGCTGGAGCGCTGCAAGACGCCGTTCCACAACGTCATCAAGGACGCCGGCATCAACCTCTCCGAGATCGACCACGTCGTTCTCGTGGGTGGCTCGACCCGTATGCCCGCCGTCGCCGAGCTCGTCAAGGAGCTGACCGGCGGTCAGGACGCCAACAAGGGCGTGAACCCGGACGAGGTCGTCGCCATCGGCGCCGCGCTCCAGGCCGGTGTCCTCAAGGGTGAGGTCAAGGACGTCCTGCTCCTCGACGTGACCCCGCTGTCCCTCGGTATCGAGACCAAGGGCGGCATCATGACCAAGCTGATCGAGCGCAACACGACGATCCCGACGAAGCGTTCGGAGATCTTCACGACGGCCGAGGACAACCAGCCGTCGGTGCAGATCCAGGTCTACCAGGGTGAGCGCGAGATCGCGGCCTACAACAAGAAGCTCGGCATGTTCGAGCTGACCGGTCTGCCGCCGGCGCCGCGTGGCGTCCCGCAGATCGAGGTCGCCTTCGACATCGACGCCAACGGCATCATGCACGTGACCGCGAAGGACCTGGGCACGGGCAAGGAGCAGAAGATGACCGTCACCGGCGGCTCCTCGCTGCCGAAGGACGAGGTCGACCGCATGCGCCAGGAGGCCGAGCAGTACGCGGACGAGGACCACCGCCGCCGCGAGGCCGCCGAGGCCCGCAACCAGGGCGAGCAGCTCGTCTACCAGACGGAGAAGTTCCTCAAGGACAACGAGGACAAGGTCCCCGGCGAGGTCAAGACCGAGGTCGAGGCCGCCGTCGAGGAGCTGAAGGCCGCGCTCAAGGGCGAGGACACCGCGGAGATCCGCACGGCCACCGAGAAGGTCGCCGGGGTCTCCCAGAAGGTCGGCCAGGCCATGTACGCCGACGCCCAGGGTGCCCAGGCCGCCGGTGGCGAGTCCGCCGGCGCCGAGGCCCCCAAGGCCGACGACGACGTCGTGGACGCCGAGATCGTGGACGACGAGCGCAAGGACGGTGCCGCGTGACGGAGGAGACCCCGGGCTTCGAGGAGAAGCCCGACGTCCCCTCCGGCGCCACCCCTGAAGACGCCGAGCCGAAGGCCGCTCCCTCCTCCGCCTCGGCGGAGGGGGCGGCCCCGGCCGGGGACGCGAACCAGACAGCCGGTCTGGTGGCCCAGCTGGACCAGGTGCGCACCGCGCTCGGCGAGCGCACCGCGGACCTCCAGCGCCTCCAGGCCGAGTACCAGAACTACCGCCGTCGGGTCGAGCGCGACCGGATCGCGGTCAAGGAGATCGCCATCGCGAACCTCCTGACCGAGCTCCTGCCCGTGCTCGACGACATCGGCCGCGCGCGGGAACACGGCGAGTTCGTCGGCGGCTTCAAGTCGGTGGGCGAATCGCTGGAGACCGTCGCCGCCAAGATGGGCCTCCAGCAGTTCGGCAAGGAGGGCGAGCCCTTCGACCCGACGATCCACGAGGCCCTGATGCACTCGTACGCGCCCGACGTCACCGAGACGACGTGCGTGGCGATTCTGCAGCCTGGGTATCGAATCGGCGAGCGAACCATCCGCCCCGCGCGGGTGGCCGTCGCCGAACCGCAGCCCGGCGCGCAGCCCGCGAAGGCCGACGAGGCCGAGACGGCGGCGGCGGACGACAAGGAGAGCGGTGGCCCGGACGAGGGCTGAGCTTGAAGCGACACGGAAGGAGGGACGTCGAGGATGAGCACCAAGGACTTCATCGAGAAGGACTTCTACAAGGTCCTCGGCGTCCCCAAGGACGCCACCGAGGCCGAGATCAAGAAGGCGTACCGGAAACTCGCCCGCGAGTACCACCCGGACGCCAACAAGGGCAACGCCAAGGCGGAGGAGCGCTTCAAGGAGATCTCCGAGGCGAACGACATCCTCGGTGACCCCAAGAAGCGCAAGGAGTACGACGAGGCACGCGCCCTCTTCGGCAACGGCGGCTTCCGTCCGGGGCCCGGCGCGGGCGGCGGCTCCTTCAACTTCGACCTGGGCGACCTCTTCGGAGGCGGCGCCCAGGGCGGCGGGGCCCCCGGCGGCTTCGGCGGCGGCATCGGGGACGTCTTCGGCGGCCTGTTCAACCGCGGCGGCCCGGGCACGACCCGTACCCAGCCCCGGCGCGGCCAGGACATCGACACCGAGGTCACCCTGACCTTCACGGAGGCGATCGAGGGCGCGACGGTCCCGCTGCGCATGTCCTCGCAGGCCCCCTGCAAGGCGTGTTCCGGGACGGGCGACAAGAACGGTACGCCGAGGGTGTGCCCGACGTGTGTCGGCACCGGACAGGTCGCGCGGGGCTCGGGTGGAGGTTTCTCCCTCACCGACCCCTGCCCGGACTGCAAGGGCCGCGGCCTGATCGCCGAGCACCCCTGCCTGGACTGCAAGGGCAGCGGGCGGGCGAAGTCCTCCAGGACCATGCAGGTCCGCATCCCGGCCGGGGTGACGGACGGGCAGCGGATCCGGCTGCGCGGCAAGGGCGCGCCGGGCGAGCGGGGCGGGCCGTCCGGCGACCTCTACGTCGTCGTCCACGTCGGTCCGCACCCGGTGTTCGGCCGCAAGGACGACAACCTGACGGTGACCGTGCCGGTGACGTTCACGGAGGCGGCCCTCGGCGGCGAGGTCAAGGTGCCGACGCTCGGTGGACCGTCCCTGACCCTGAAACTGCCGCCCGGCACCCCCAACGGCCGCACCATGCGAGCGCGGGGCAAGGGCGCGGTCCGTAAGGACGGCACCCGCGGCGACCTGCTGGTCACCGTCGAGGTGAGTGTTCCGAAGGACCTGTCGGGGAAGGCTCGTGACGCGCTGGAGGCGTATCGCGAGGCGACCGCGGGCGAGGACCCGCGGGCGGAGCTGTTCGAGGCCGCGAAGGGAGCCTGAGAGTGATGGACGGCCGTCGACGTAACCCGTATGAACTGACCGAGGAGACCCCGGTCTACGTCATCTCGGTGGCGGCCCAGCTCTCCGGCCTGCACCCGCAGACGTTGCGCCAGTACGACCGCCTGGGCCTCGTGTCCCCCGACCGCACCGCCGGCCGGGGCCGACGCTACTCGGCCCGCGACATCGAACTGCTGCGCACGGTGCAGGCGCTGTCCCAGGACGAAGGCATCAACCTGGCCGGCATCAAGCGGATCATCGAGCTGGAGAACCAGGTGGCCGCGCTGCAATCCCGGTTGGCCGAGATGGAGGCCGCGCTGGACGGCGCGGCCGCGGCGATGCAGCAGCGCGAAGCGGCGGTGCACGCGTCGTACCGGCGGGACCTGGTGCCGTATCAGGAGGTGCAGCAGACCAGCGCGTTGGTGGTCTGGCGGCCCAAGCGGCAGCAGGCGTCGGACTGAGGCATGGATGTGCGGCAAGGGGCCCGGAGTTTCGACTCCGGGCCCCTTCCCTGTTGTTTGCGGCCGGCCCGTCAGTCGCCCATACCGACGGTCGGGGTCGGGGGCTCGTGGCCGGGCGGCTGTTGCTGTGGCTGCGGGGTGGGGGCGGGCGGGCGGTTGGCACCGCCCTGGGGGATGCCCATCTGCCATAGGTGGGAACCGGGGACGCCGGGGGCGGGGGCCGGCTTGGGGGCGGGTGGGGCGGGCTCCCTGTCCGCCTCGGGTTCTGTACTGACGGCCAGTTGAAGAGGTGGGGGTTGGGGCTGGGGTGGGGCCGTCTCCTGGCCTTGACTCCGGTTCTGGGCAGGGCGTTGCCAGCGCTCCGGGATGGCGTTCGTCCGCCGGACCGCGTTCTCGTCGCCCGCCGCTGCCGCCGCGACGGCGCGGGCGCGCAGGGCGCTCTGGCGGGCGATCGGGGAGAAACCGGGGGCCGCGTTGCCGGTCTCGGACGGCAGACCGCGCAGACCCATCTGGTTCAACTGTGCCTGGATCCCCGTCTCCGGGGGGAACACCTCACGCGGCAGCTGCCAGGAGGCCGCGCCGTCCACGTCGACGCGGTGTTCCCTGCCCTCCACGGCGAAGGTGAGGCCGTAGCCGATGTACTGGTCGTCCTTGTCGAACAGCAGGTCACCGGAGATCTCGCCGCCCCGGTCGCGCACCTCGTTCGCGAGGTCCTGGAGGGCGGGCGGGAGGGGGTTGGTGCGGCCGAGGCTGGTGACGTAGCCGTCGGCCCTTGCCGTCTTCCGTTCCCCGGTGGCCTCGTCCATGTAGGACGCCTGGAACCAGGTCTCTCCACTCTCGTGTTGGTAGGTCTCGATCGCGCCCACCTCTGCCCGGCCGATCGTCAGACGCGGATTCTCGCCCGTGGCGTACTTGGCGAGCATTTCCGGGTACTGGACTTGGTGGTCCAGCGCGGCCGGCGGCGGCGAGCCGACGATCGTGACGCGGGCGTCGAGATTCCCCCGCAGGATGATCTCGGCGTTGGCGACCCCGGTGCCGCCGGACCCGGCGATGATCCAGTGCTGGGCGGCGTGTGGGTCGAAACGGTTCTCGGCGACCTCGTCGCCCAGCAGCACCCGCTTCTCCGCGGTCTCGCGCGCCGCCTCCCATTTCTGCGTCGAGTCGAGGGCGGTGAAGCAGTTGTCCATGCGGGCGGCGGCATCGGCCCCCAGGCCGGCCGTGAGGGCGTCCTTCAGCGATGACGACTCCAGGGCGCCGAGCACGGTCCGGGTGTCCATGCCGCCACGCTCGGCCTCGGTCAGCCAGGCACGCATCTCGCTCGACCCGGGGACGTTCTGCCCCTCCAGCTCCCGCAGCCGGTCACCGATCAGCCGCACGGCCTCACTGCGGCTCTCCACGCCGGTCCGGCCGCGCGGCATTCCCGGCACCACGTCCGGCGTGAGGCCGGTCGCGATGCTCGGCGTTCCGTCGCACGCCACCCACAGTGGGGTCTCGCTCTCCACGCCGTCCTCGCCGAACGCCCGCACCTCGGCGAGGAGTTCGCCGTTCCGGCCGAGCCGCAGCCGCGCGTGGCCGTTCACCAGGTCGCCCTTGGTGGCGAGCTGGTCCTCCCAGATGCGGACGGCATGGATGGAGATGCGGTCCCTGGGATCGTCGACCGCCGCGTAGGCGTCCACTCCCATCCATTGGGTGAGATCCCGGTCCTGGTCGGCGGACTGCACGATTCCGTTACCGGGGTCCAGATGCCATCGGCCGGCACCGTCGATGAGCAGGGCGTCCGGGCTGCGTCCGGTGAGGCTCGCCCCGCCGCCGATCACCACCTGGCGCAACGGAAACTGCCCGGCCGCGAGCTGCCCCTCCAGCGACTGCACGGTGCGCTGACTGACCTGCGCGCGGTACTCCGCCCACTGCGCGGCGGCGGGTTCCAACTGGTCGCGGGGGAGGGGGAGGCCGTTCTGGTCGTAGCCGGGGAGGGGCATGGTGACGTCCCGGCCGGCGATGAAGGCTTCTACCTGGCGTTCGGCGCGTCGGGCTGCGTCGCGGGAGGCTTGGAGGGCGGTGGCGTCGGCTGGGGGGAGCTGTTCTATGGGGTGGGCGAGGGCGTCGACCAGACGTCTGGCGTCTGAGGAGAGGGCCCGCCGCGAGATGTAGCGGCGGATCTCGGCGGCCTCTGATTCGGCCTCGTGTGCTGCCGTCTCGGACATGGCAGCCGTCGGGCGCATGCCGAGTTGGTCGAGCAGGGACGAGAGCTGCGTACGGGCTTCGGCGCGTTCTCCCTGGGAAGCTTCCACCGCAGCGGCCCGGTGGGCGAGCCAGTTGAGCTCGGCGATGTTTCCGTGGTCCCGGCTGGACAGCTCGTGTCGATCACCGATCTCGGCGCCCTGTGTCAGGAAGTGCTCGCGTACCGGCGCCAGTCCCTCGCTGGACCGGTCGTGCACGGCAAGGAGTTCGCCCACCTCGTGGGCCAGGACACGGGACAGGCTTTCGACCGGCAGACGGTCGGAGACGTGGACGATGTACTGGTCTGTCGTCGTGTTCGTCACGGTGTTGGCGACGGTACCCGACTCCATCGGGACGGCATCCAGCCAGATCGTGAGGGAGCCGCCCTGAGCGTCCTTCAGGAGGAAGTACTGCTGCTCGTCCTTCGTCCGATGCCTGTCAAACGAGCCGAGTCGTTTTCCCAGGACGGCGGCGGACACCGCGCCCAGATCACGTTCTGCCGCTGCGATCAGGGCTGCCTGCTGTGTACGCAACTGCTCGTCAGTGAACTCTGCGGACTCCGGCTGCGACATTCCCCCGTACCTCCATGTACGTCCCCGTCAACGGCCCTTAGGATCATGTCATGTTGACAGCGCGCTCAGCCTTCGAAGCTCACCTGTACATGGATCTGCATCCGTGCGAGTGCGGCTCCGGTGACTTCGATCGGCAGCACCGGCTGGAGCAGCACGGCGATGACATCGTGGCGGTGTACGAGGGGCCTTGCCGGCAGTGCGGTACGACACGTCGTTTCGTCTTCCGTATGGCCGAGGAGATTCCGCCGCCTCCCCCTGCGTTCGGCGGCCGGGAACCGTCGCAGATCATCGATCCGTGGGAATTTGCCGAGGTCGGATTCCGTATCTCCGAGTCGACGGGAATCAAGCTGCTCAACACGCCGAAGTCCGAGCATGGAAAGTTGCGTGACGCCGTGGCTTACACGGTCGCGGCGTTCGAAGAGATCCCGAAATTCATTCCGCCTGGCCAGGACGCGGTACCTGCCTCTGCTTTCACATCCGAAGCGGGCAAGGCCGGGTATCGACGTGATCCGGGTAACTTCGACCGGGACATACTCGAGATGAACATCAAAAACGCGAGAGCTGTGCTCGCCAACATCGACAAGCACAGCACCCCGCCCGGCGGCGCCGCGTCCAAGGCGTGAGCGGGGAGGGCGCGCGTCCTCGACGGCTTCGAGCATCGGACCTGCCTGAGGACGTGGTGAAAAAGCTCCTCTATGAGGTGAGGCTTCGTCTTGCGATTCCCGAGCGCAGGAATGAGGTCCGTTATGTTCTGCGCCATGTCTATGCCCCGGACGGAGGGCCGATCACCGTTTATCTGACCGTCGCCGCCGACGAGGTGAAGAAGTACGTTCTTGAGGTCGGCGGGACGTTTTCCGTCCGCGATGAGACGTGGGTCGTCGACCGAGTGGGCCCGATGAGCGATGACGTGCGGGTGGTTCTGCGCCTGGTGGAGTAGCGGAGCCGAGATCGGCTCCGGCGCCTCGATGAATTCCCTGGGGTCGGAACTCGGAGCGGCGGTTGGCTGCATGGGCACCCGCGGCTTGACCTGTGCCCCCAGGACCCGGGTCTCACCCCAGCTTGGCCAGCCTTGCCTTGAGCGGCTCGGCCGAGTGCAGGCTCACCGCCTCCTCGAAGAGTTCTCGTTCGACGAGGTGGTCGCGCCAGGGGTAGCGGACGTGCCAGCGGTCGACGACGTACTACAGGAGGTCGAATCGGCCCGCCTCGGCGATCGTCGTCGCGGCGGTCAGGCTCTGGCAAACGTCTCGTCGAACTCGTCGACCTGCGTTCACTCACGCATCAGAGTGGATCACGAGGCGTCTACCACAGCGAGGGCTGGTAGGGATCGTCGTCGGGGTCGACGTAAACAGGTGGCTTGGGAGCCGGTCTCGCGCTCGCCGGTGCGCTGCCTTCTATCGTGAAGGCGATCTCGTGCTGCGGTAGGGGGACCGTGACGTAGACCGTCGGCTTCCCTTCGATCGTCCAGGTGGTCCTTGCGCCCTCGGGGACCCGCACGATGTAGTCGCCGTCGTCGAGTTCCATGGCGCCGCTGAACCGGATGATGTCCTTGTGCGCCTGTCCGGGCGAGTGGAAATGTACGCGGCCGACGACCTCCCCCGAGGCGCGGACGACTTCGGCTTTCTCGTGCCACCCGCCGGCTTGGCCCTGGAAGAATCTGGGTGACTCCAGTCGAGGAACGCCGCCCGTCCGGTTGTACGTCAGCCGGTTCAGGTAGACCGTAGCGGTTTTGCGGCCCCAGTCACTTGTGCTGATGCGTATGCCCAGTTGGGTCCGCGCCAGATACGCCCCGTCTTCGGACGTCTGCTCCGCCCAATCGGTCCAGGCCGCCGTGAAGAACGATGTGCCGGGATGGCGGTCGTCGACCGGACCAGCGGCCGATCCCCGGTCCATGGGGGGTGAACGGAACGTCATGGACAGGTTCGCACCGCCGCCCCAGACGTCGTGCGCCGTTCCCACCGCGAGGGTGGCGCGCATGATGACGAACGGGCCGATGCCCGACTCGGGCAGCCAGTAGGCCATCCGATAGGGGTCCCTCTCCTCGAGCCGGATCATCGGATCGGTGAGAATCGAGCCTCGGGGCCGGTCGGGAAAGTTCTCGGAGTCCCAGCGGCCTTCCCACGTCGGTTCTCCCAACAACGAACGTGCCGCCGCCAGATAGGCCGGCCACACCTGCGCCGCCCGCTCCATCACCGCGGGGTTGTCCTCGGCTGTCCCGGCTTCGACGCCCCAGACCCGGTAGTCGACCTCACGGATGTTGAACCAATTGCCGGACAGCGGTTTTCCGGACGTGACGGTGAGGGCGAGCTCGCCTCCTGTGGCGGTCCGTACCCGAAAGGCTCCTTCCGGGCTGGTCCGCTCCCAGTTGAACTGGGCGTACCAGGCGTCCAGTTCCGGTTGCTGCGTGTAGTAGTAGAGGACATCCCGCCAGTTCAGCTCCGACAGCCCCCGCAGTTCGGTGACGAATTCCTGCGGAGTGTGGTTCTGGTGGCTCATGGGTGCGCCTTGAGGTGCTTCAGGAGGGCGGCGAGGGACTCCGGGACGGCGGCCAGGATGATGTCCGGGGTGTCGCTCTCGCGGAGGCGGATCGTTCCGTCGGGGGTGGGGGCGAGGTAGAGGCACTCGCCTTCGGGGCCGCCGCTGAAGGTCGACTTCTGCCAGGCGAGTTCGTCCATCGGGGAGTGGCTCATGGGTGCGCCTTGAGGTGCTTCAGGAGGGCGGCGAGGGACTCCGGGACGGCGGCCAGGATGATGTCCGGGGTGTCGCTCTCGCGGAGGCGGATCGTTCCGTCGGGGGTGGGGGCGAGGTAGAGGCACTCGCCCTGGGGGCCGCCGCTGAACGACGACTTCTGCCAGGTGAGTTGTTCAGGCATTCGGGGCCTCCTCAAAGGGTGTAGAGCAGGTGTTGGATGAGGGCCAGCGAGTCCTTCACGGAATGTGCTTCCGGGGCCAACGATACGTCGACGGGGGCCAGGGCGTATTTGGTGAGGCTCTCGAACAACGTCCCGTACTGAGTCAGGCTTTCGCGGTCGCCCAAGTACTGGAAGCTGCCGAATTGTTCGAGCACCACGGTGCCCAGTTGGGCGACGGCGGGGAGGACGTGCACGAAGTTGCTGGAGAGGGCGGGGTGAGCCCGCGAGGTGAACGGGTAGATCTGCACGGTGACGTGGGGCAGTCGAGCCAGCTCGATGAGGCGCAGCAGCTGACCACGCAGCACTTCGGTGCCACCGAATCGCATATGCAGGGCGGACTCGTGGATCACGGCATGCACGTCGGGCGGGTCGTCGCGGGTGAGTACCTGCTGTCGTTCCATGCGGAACTCCAGAGCTTCCTCGATGCGTTCGAAGCCCAGGCCAGGGGTGGCGAAGATGGCTCGTGCGTAGTCCTCGGTCTGGAACAGGCCCGGGACGAGCAGGTGCTGGTGCATCCGTAGGGCCACGGCTCCTGCTTCCAGTTCCGCCATGTTCAGCGGGCCCTGCTCCATAGGCTTCTTATGGGCGGTCCACCAGCCCTTACCGGTGGCTTCGGACATGGCGACGAGCGCGTCGGTGTAGGTCTCATCTTTGCATGCATAGAGACGGCACAGCTCGCGGAGTCGCTCCGTGAGGATCGTCGTCTTCGCCGTTTCGATCTGGCTGAGCTGGGCCCGGCCCATGCCGATCCGCTCGGCGGCCTCACCAGCACTCAAACCTGCTTGTTCGCGCAGTTGTTTGAGTTCGTAGCCGAGTCGTCGCTGGCGTTCGGTGATGGTGGTGCGCAGTCCCACGGGTTACTCCTCGTCCGGTCGCCCAAAGTCTCTCCAGATCGGGTGAGTTCGTCCATCGATGTGGGTGATCGGCTTGAAAATTGTAAACCTCTATCTCTACCTTGGGTGTGGCATCGGTAACGCACCGAAACCATCCAACCTCCCCTGCCCATAAGCCGACAGAGCACCCGCACCCCGTGGGCGACGCCATCGCGGGGCACGTAAAGGAGCCGCCCGCCATGAACCCAGCCCGCCGTGCCGCCCACCGTCCGGCTCAACTCGCCTGGGACTACAGCCTGTTCGCCCCGGCCGACGTCACCTCGCCTCGCGTGTGCCGGGACTTCGTGCGTGCCGTCCTCTTCACTCATGACCGGGAGTCCCTCGTCATGCCGGCGGCCTTGTGCACCTCGGAGCTCGTCACGAACGTGCATCTGCACACCAAGGGCACCGCCATGCTCCGGATCCGGCTCTCGCCGCCAGGGTTGCGGGTCAGCGTGTTCGACGAGAGTCCTGACCCGCCCGTCGTCACGTACCCGGCGGCCGGGGCCGTCGCCTGTTGGGGGAGGGGGCTCGCGCTTGTTGAGGAGATGGCGGATGTGTGGGGCGTCGCCGATGAGCGGGCGGGACGGTATGCGAAGGGGGTCTGGTTCGAGTTGGGTGGGTCGTTCCGCCCGAGGACGGGAGCGAAAGCGTGAAGGGCTCCTCCGTGGAGAAGGTGGTCTGGAAGGCGTGGAAGGCCATGGAACTCCCCGAGGGCTACCGCGCCGAGATCGTCGAGGGGGTGATCGAGGTGTCGTCCAACGGAGGCTTTGCGCATGCTCAGGTCGCCAACCGTCTGTGGGACGCCCTGGCGGATTTCCTGCGGGACAGCGAGTACGGAGCCTGGAGCGTCACGGATGTGATCCACCGGCGCACGGCGTGGACTCCGGATGTGCTCGTCGCCCCTCGGGACGGGAAGCCGGGCGCAGCGAAGGGCGGACTCGGCCTCAAGGCCTCCGCGGTCCGGATGGTCGTCGAGGTTGTGTCTCCAGGCAAGCGTGACCAGGAACGTGACCGGTTCGGCAAGCGCCGCGATTACGCCCGCGCCGGGATTCCCGTCTACGTCCTCGTCGACGACTACGACGGCCAGGGCGCCGTCACCCTCTTCACCATGCCCCAGCCCGACAGGGCCGACTGGGAGGACATCCACCGCGTGCCCTACGGCACCGACGTCACCATCCCCGAAGGCCCCGCCAAGGGGTTCGTCATCGGTGAGGCGATCACCGGGCCCAAGCGGGGCAGCTGAAGTCGAGGCGGGAGCCGAAGCCGCTCAGCCCAGTTGTTCCGTCGTCCCGTCCGGGTGGATCAGGAGGCGGATCGCGCCGCCGTAACGGTTGTCCGTGATGGTGGCCGGGGTGGGTGCGCCCAGTTGCTGGGCGCGTTGCTGGAGGATCGCCAGGACCACGTCCTGGATGTCGCCGTAGGGCGGGGCGGTGACCGGGACGCCGTCGATCAGGCCGGCGTTGGGGGAGAAGACGTGCACCTGGGCGTCCGCCGTGGAGGGGGGCGGGGGTGGCGGCGTCGGTTCGGTCATCGGGGTTCTCGGTTCCTTCCGGCTCGGTTCCGGCTCAGGCGCTCTTCGCCTCGTCCTGATCGGGGACGTCCACGGCGATGTCCGTGGTGACGTCCACGGTGCGAGCGTACGTGCCCCGGGCGAGGCGTCGCAGGCGGCCCGACTTGACCAGGGCGGAGAGGACGTTACTGATCGTTTTCGAGGGGTCGCCGTAGATGCCCGGCGGGAGTGCGCGCAGGACGTCGCGGGCGGAAAAGGGGCCGGGAAACGTGGACACGGCTGTTTCCACGGCGGCTCGGATGCTGGGGGCGGTGGTGTGGGCCGGGAGGGGGGTGGACTGGCGGGCGGTGCCTGCGGTTGTTGCCCCGGACGGGGTGGCCGGGTGCGGGAGGTGCGCGCGGATGCCCTGGAGCGCGGTGCGGATCGGCTGCAGGTGGACCTCGTCGCCGTCCGAGGTCGCGGCCAGCATGGTAGCCACCTTCTCGATGTTGGCGAGGGAGGAGGCCAGTTCGCGCAGCAGCGGTTCCAGGAAGTCGCGGCGCAGGGCCGCCACCGGGTCGGTGGTGGCGAGTTCGACGGAGACCGAGCCGGTCAGGGCGCGGAGGGGGTTGTTCGTGTCCGTGGCGGGCACGGCGGGGTCGCAGGAGCCGGAACCCTGGCCGCCCTCCGGGGCCAGTGCCTCCACTGCCTTGCGTACGGCTCGGAGGTTCTCCGGCAGCTCCGGGGCGATGTCGCCGCCGGGCACGCTCGCCAGCATGGTGACCAGCTGCCCCAGGCTGTCGAGCGCGGGCAGGGCGGAGCGGACCAGGGGAGCCAGCAGAGCCTGTCGTACGGCCTGGGCGGGATCCTCGTACGAGAAGGCGATCCGCTGCCCGGACTCGGCCGCTGGCATGTCCTCGCTCCTGCTTTCCGGGTGTGCGTGTGGATGGGGGCGTCCGTGAGTGCCATGTGTGACGGTGTGCTCGTGCAATTGCCTCGGTATCGCGGGCAACTGCCTCTGGTAGGAGGCTAGTTGCTCCTGACGGGCGTCGAACGCGTCGAGGACCTGCTCCAGTTCGGGGAGGCCTCGTTCGGCGGCGTGCCGGGCGGCGGAGTCGGTGGTGCGGGAGCGCAGCCGGAGCAGACGACGGGACGTGTCGCCCGAGCCCGAGCCCGAGCCCGAGCCCGAGCCGGTCGCGGAGGCGGGGCCGTCCGTCGGGTGGATGGGCAGGTTGCCGTGCGCGTCGCCGATGGCGAGGGCGCGGCGGATCCAGCGGCGGTCTTCCAGCGTGGTCGCGGCCGCGTAGCCGTAGGGCTCGGCGTGGGCGACGGCGTCCTGGAGGCATTCCGCCCACAACGGGCAGGAAGCGCACAGGTCGCGGGCGGTGCGGAGCAGGACGAGGTGCTGGTGGCGCTGTTCGGGCGAGGTGTCCGGGAGGTCCGTCGAGGCCTCCAGCAGCGGGTGCTGGAAGACGTCCGGTCGGCGCTGGCAGGGCAGGGCGGCGTCCGATATGTGGGCTCCCGGCCCCTGTATCGGTCCGCGCGTCGGCCGCGCGTGCAGAGCCGTATGGCTGGCCATACGCATGTGTGTTGTCCCCCGTGGTGATCCGTGATCGGAGGGGACTCTAGAACGACCCGTCAACCAGGTGCAACGCATCTGCAAAGCATGTGCCGATCTGGCACAGTGACGAGACGAAAAGTTCACATGGGCCTCAACTGTCCGCCGGGTCAGTGGCTTTGCGGGGCCGCAGACGGCCGAATGCCCGGCGGGCACGGACCGCAACCGCCTTCGCGCTGCTTCCGCGCAGCGCCAACACGCCGATCACTCCGAGGAATCCGAGCGGTACGCCCGCTTCTGGCAGGAACATCCCGACGACGGACGCGATGACGAGGATCACATCCGCGAGGAGGACGGTGACGCCGCGTCGGCCCGGGTGTTGCTTCACCATCCAGGCGCCGAGGAGGGCCATGCCGGCGAGGGCCCAGTAGCCGAACACCGCCTGTCCGCTGACGGCCGCGCCCGTGTTCCAGCGCGCCGCGTCGCCCGCGGCCGAGAAGTAGCCGGTGAGCGCGGCGGCGATGGTCGTCGAGGCCAGGGCCAGCAGCAGCTGGACACGGCGGCGGAGCAGCCAGACGACGATGCCGAGGACGATCAGTGTGGCGACCGCTACGAAGGACGAGCCGCTCTGCGAGGCCAGGGCGAACAGCGTGTAGGCGGCTGCGATGCCGAAGACGATGCGGGGGAGGAGCTTGACCGCCCAGGGGTCGTTCTTGTCCTGGTGGAGGAGGCGGCGGAGGAGGGTCTGCGGTGCGGCGGATGTTCGTCCCTGCTTGCCGGGGCGGGACTGCCGGGAGCGGGACTGCTGGGGGCGGGTGCGCGGGGTGCGGCTCATGGGCGGGTCACACCCCCATGCCTGTGTCACGCGACTGCGCGGGGGCCGACGGGGCCTGCGTGGGAGCCGCGGGAGCGGCGGCCTTGTCCGGGACGGCGAGCGGCTTCGCTTGCGGCGTGACGCCGGGCAGGAAGTTGTGGGCGCTCATCGTGGCTGCCTCTGGGGTCGGGAGGTTGAGCGAGTCGAGCAGGGCCGGTCCCGTCCTGGCGTTGACTTTGACACCCGGGAGGTACTGGCCGTGGGTGCTGACAGCGGCGGGCAGTGGTGCCGTCGGCGAGTCCGGTTCGTGGCCGCGGAGTTTGGCCGCCCACTCCTGGTCCTCGACGCTGGGCAGGGTGACCTCGTGGTCCGGACGCAGGACCTTGATCTCCTCTACGAGCTTCTCCACGTCGGCCGCGCGGGCCGGCCCGTCCATGGTGGCGACGCGGGCGCAGACCTCCAGCACGGCGGCGCGCTGGGCCTCGGGGGTGGGGAGCGTCTTCAACTGCTCCAGGTCGAGGTGGCCCGCCTTGGTCAGCGGCGTGTATTTGGAATCCTTCTCGTCGTACGAGAACGTGTGGACCTGCGCGCGGACGGCCTGGGAGGCCAGCAACTCCTGTGTCTCCGGGGCGAGGTCCGCGTACTTCTCCATCGGCGCCGGATACATGAAGTTGATGATGTCGAGCTTGCCGTCCTGACGGAGCTGGCGGGACTCCGTCTGGTAGGCGACCGTTCCCGGACTGAGCTCGGCCATGAAGAAGAGGGCCTCGCCCTCCGTTTTCGCGGCGTACTTTTCGGAGAGGGTGCCCCAGGCGTCGTAGGCCAGTGCCAGACCCGCCTTCTCATCCAGGTCCAGCGCGTCCTGCATCTCCGCGTCCCACAGGTGGAGTCGCCCCAGCGCTTCTCCGCCAGGTGTCCCCTCCAGGTACCGCAGGGTGTCCGGCACGATCGAGTTCTGCGTCTCGGTGTACGCAGCCGCCATGTGCATGCTGTACAGCTTTTCGCCGGTCCCCATATTGAGGTTCGGGTGATCCTCCAGTCGGTAGGACCAGAAGGTCGACCTGGTGTCGGGCGTGGGCAGGTCCACGTCCTGAGCGGCTGCGAACGCCCGGAGCCGCTGGTGGAGTTGCTCCCTGTATTCCCGCACCGGCAGGTGATCGATGCCCTCGCGCAGCCCGCTCGCGATCCGCTTGGCCTCGGCCTCGGTCAGCTCGGGCTCGACGATCTGCTGCCGGTCGCGGGCGTTGTCGAGAACACGGTCCGGGATGTGTGCCTGGATCACACGGCCTCCGGCGGGTAGCAGGTCACTTTGATCATCGAGCGTCGGAGCGCACCCGGCGCCCGGACGGATCCGGGCTTAACGGCGAGAACGGTGATGGTGCCCTCTGGTCCGTCCTCCCGCCAGATGGCCATGCGGTAGGGGTCCATGTCCTCGAGACGAAGGTCGCTGGGCATGAGCCAGTGTCGGTCGTGCGGCGGTTCCGGGAAGGCAGGGTCGTCCCAGGCGCCTGCGTAGGAAGGATCACCGAGCACAGTCCGGGCAGCCGCCACATAGGCGGCCCATGTCTCGGCAGCCTGGGCGAGGACGTCGGCGTTCTCGGACGAGTCATCCGCGGACATCTGCCAACTCGTCCAGCTGAGTTGTTTGACCGGAGCCCATCCAGCGGAACGCACGGGGAAGAGCGTGAAGTCCTGGCCTGTGCCACTGAGTACGGTCAGCACACGCTCTTCCGACGTCGGCTCCCAGCCGAACAGCGCGCACCAGTCGTCCAGCGCCTGACCGGGGTTTGGCGGGCCCGCCCAGACGGCCGGCCAGTCCACGTGCTCCAGTCCCCTGAGCTCCTCGGCCAGCTGCTCGGGGCTGCGGTCGATCCCGAGAGTCGTCATCGCTTGTTACCTTCCTCGCGTTCCGCACGGCTCCGGTTCATCCGTGCCGCGCCTGCCGACGGGACTCCGCGTGGTCGGGGTCATGGCAGACGAGTTCGATCCTCGCATTGGCTGGTACCGGACCACGTCGTGCCGTTGCACCGAGCGTCGCCCTGAGCTCGAACACCGGTGCCTGCGGCACCCGGAACCGCCACATGGCGACGCGGTGCGGGTCCTGGTATTCCGCACGCCACCGGGCGTCGGGCCAGGCTCCCGGAACCGGCAGTTCCGGGAAGCCGGGCGTGTCCCAGGTGCCGTTCCAGGCCGGGTTTCCCAGCAGGCCGCGCAGGGCGGTCAGGGAGGCGGTCCAGCGGGCCTCCGTCAGGTTGGTGACGTGGGCGTTCTCGTCCGTGTCCCGGGCCCGGGCCGACCACACCGTGTGGTCGATCCGGGTGACCGGGCCGCCTGGGGTGGCGGAGGCGAGGTACAGGCGGCCGCCCAGGGCCGTACGGACGCGCAGTCCCGCCTCGAACCACAGCGGCCGCCAGCCGAACCCCGTGCACCACTGCGACCGCTTCTCCTCGTCCTCCGGGACCCCCGCCCACACCGTGGGCCAGTCCACCTCGACGAGCCGCTCCAGCTCCGCGACCAGTTGGTCGGGGGTGCGGTCGGCGGTCAGGACGGGCATGGGGTGGCTCCTCGGAGGGTTACGGGCGGGGGTGGGGCGGGGTCAGACGCGGCCGCTGGGGCCGCGCGGGTCCCGGGGCGCCGGTGGCGGGGTCGGGGACGCGGGCGGCTCCGCGGGTGCCGGACGGGGACGGGGGGCCGGCGGCTGGGCCTGCTGTTGCGGCAGCTTGGGGGCCGGAGCGGGCGCCGGCGACGGGGCCGGGGCCGGGCGGGGCTCGGCCGGTGCCGTCGGCTGAGGGGCCGGCTTGCTCGTGGACCCGCTGACGCGGCCGCTGCGCTTGGGGGCGGGGGACGACTCCGGCTCCGGTGCCGACCGTGCCTCGTGCTCCTGGCGGGTCTGCTCGTACTTCATGCGCGTCGTTTCCGCCGACTGGCGCTGGGTCTTGCGCTGCTCGCGCTTGGACTGACCGATCCAGCCCCACTGCTGCATCTTGTCGCGCCCCTTGCCGCCGGTGACGACCCTGTCCGCCGTCCAGGCGACGCCCTTGGCGCCGCCGCTCGCGACGCGGCCCGAGGTCTTGGCCGTGGAGGCGGCGAGACCCGGTGCCATGGCGGTCACCTTGCCCGCGGCGTCCCTGATGCCGAGCATGTCCTCGCCGCCCGCGACCTGCGGGGTGAAGTTCCCGCCGAGGAGCTTCTTCAACATCATGACGATGGCGATGGTGACGAGGAGCAGCATGAGCAGCTGGGTGCCGAGGGCGACCTTGGCCGGCAGGATCATCTGGTAGAGCACCAGCAGCACGGTCAGGATCACGCCGAAGCCGGCGCGCAGCACGAAGCTGTGGATGAACGTCTCCAGCCAGCTCTTCAGCAGCTTCTGCTGCGAGGGGTGGATGCCGATCGTGGCCACCAGCGGCAGCAGGATGACCAGGATCAGCGTGACCGCGTGCCACAACAGGGTCAGGCCGCTCAGGACGATGACCATCAGACCGACGATGAGCGCGGCGATGATGGAGTAGAAGGCGAGTCCCACCCGGTTGCCGGCGTTCTTGCCCGCCCACTCGTCGAACGAGACCGGGTAGATGTGCATGTCCCCGACGTCGTCGCCCTTGTCCTTGCCGCCCGCGATCTCCTGGCGGATGGGTATCCAGTCGTCCTTGAACTTGTCGAGCTTCTTGCCGCTGAACGCGTCGACGTTCGTCTTCGACTGGGCCACGAGCTGGATCACCCGCAGGTCCTCGCAGCGGGCGCCCTTGCCCCAGTCGCAGGTCTTGCTCTTCTCGGCGGGGACGCAGACGCCGTTCCTGATCTCGCCGCCGCCCTCCTTCTTGAAGATGCAGTTCTTGCCCGCGTCACCGAACTGCCCGAGGGCCCAGGGCCGGAAGACGAGGGTGTCGTACATGGCGCAGCTGGAGATGCGCAGGCCACGGTTGTAGGCGCCCTTGTCCAGGTCGCACGGCGACTGCGTCTCCCCCGAGACACCGGCGAGGACGACCTCCGTCAGGGCGGAGTTGGCCCGGGCGATGTAGGAGTCGGCGGTGCCCACGAACTTGTCGTAGTTGCCGCCCGTCAGGAACGCCGTGACGGCGACGATCGTCAGCGCCGACCATGAGATGCCCGCCCACACCTCGCGCATGTCGCCCTTGCGCCACTTGGTGAACACCCACAGGCCGACCAGCAGGATCATGACCGGGACGGCCGGACGCAGCACGTTCTCCTTCAGCGTCGTCACGACGCTGTCGCGGCCCTCGTAGAGGCCGGCGAGCGGGCTGGGGTTGGAGGCGGACTCCTTGATGGAGATGGCGGCCCGGGTGAAGATCTTGGTGCCGTTGAGGATGGAGTCGGCGACGCCGTTGTTGATGTAGGACATCACCGAGCAGTCGTCGGCGCCGCTGCCCCAGTCGCCGTTGTTCTCGGAGGCGTCGCCCTGGCCCTTGAAGGTCTGGGACCAGTTCATGCCGCGCATGCCGTCGAGTTCGTACATCGTGTACGTGTCGGGCGAGTTCGGCATCTTCACGGCGCCGGTCGTCGTCCCGGAGTCGTCCAGGAGCGTCGTCGACTGCTTGGTGTCCTTGTCCCACTGCATGACGGCGGCGAACATGGACTCGCCGTTGGTGCCCGGCGTGTCCATCTGGTAGCTGTCGTCGCCCGTGAAGTCGCAGGAGAAGCCCGCGTACGCCGGGGTCGGCATGGCCAGGGAGACGGCCGTCAGGGTCAGCGCCACGAAGACGACGGCGCGGACGGCTGTGGCGGCCTTGGTGAGGGCCCGTTGCAACGCTTTGCGCGAGGGCATCTGGAATCCTTCGGGAACGCGGGAACAGAGGGGAGCCGAACAGGCGGGCCGGTTCAGCTGGAGAAGTAGTTGCTCAGCACACAGCCGTCGACGAGGCCCGGGCTCTTCTGGAAACCGCTCGGTGCCGAGAAGTCCGGATCGCAGGTCAGGAACAGAAGCTCGGACTTCTGCAGTTCCTGGATGGCCTGGCTCCCGACCGGAATGACAGCGAAGTCCTGGCCGACCAGGAATTTCTCGTTCTTCGCCTTGGCCGCGGTCTGGAACTTCTTCATGTCCGCCACGGAGAGGAGGGCGACGGGGTCGCCGGCCCCGTCGCTGCACACGCCCCGCTCCTTGATGCCCCAGGACGGGTCCGCCGCCTCGTCCGCGCCCCACGCGGTCTTGTCGCCGTCGTGGTTGGCGTCGTAGTCGGCGCCCGTCTTCAGGTCCAGACAGGAGGTGTACTTGTTCACGTAGTACGCGATGGACGCCAGGTCCGCCGCCTTGGGCAGGCCGCCGCCCGCGTCCTGCCCCGTGCTGCCCGAAGAACTGGCGGCCGGGCTCTTGCCCCCGCTGTCCTTGGCCTTGTCGTCGTCGCTTCCGCACCCCGCCACCGCCGTCAACGCGACGAGGGTGGCGCCGATCGCGAGCGCTTGCTTGATTCGCATGGTGTTCGTCCTCAGTGCTGGTGGGGGTGGTCGGCGGCGGGTTCGCGCGCGGTCACACGGGCTGGGAGACCGACTCCTGTTCCGGGCGTTGCGCGGTCGCCGGGTCCTCCTCCGCCTCCTGCAGGAACGTCCAGTCCCAGACGCTCAGCGGCGGGTTGATGCCCTGGCGAGCCGGGCGGGTGGTGCCGTTGGTGTCCGTGGCGGCGAGGATCTCCTTGAAGACCAGGTCGACGGCGACCGTGCCGACCCGCTTGTCGGCGTCGCGCTGGAGGCAGACACCCGTGCGGAGTTCCTGCAGGGCGGCGATGACCTTCGGGTCGTTCTCCGGGCGGCCCAGGAGCGGGGCGACCAGGGAGGCTTCCTGCGCCGACTTCTGCTTGAAGGCGAAGACCGTGTGGATCTGGTTGGCGCCGCCGCTGCGGGCCTCGGAGTCCTCGATCTGGACCAGGTCGATGGCCTGCTGGGTGATCAGGACGGTGACCGCCAGGTAGGAGCGGCCCTGCTTCAGCGCGCGGCGCATCAGGTCGCGGCCGGACTCGGTCGCCGTGACGACGTACGCCTCGTCGACGAAGAGCGCCTTGGGGCGCAGACCGATCTCGCCGGTCACCGGGTTCTTCTCGTAGCCGACGTCGAGCATCTGGCTGCCCAGCTCCACGACCGCCATCAGGGCCGTCGCCGCGAGGCGTTCCGCGGGGTTCCAGTTGCGCGGGTCGGAGGCCGCCGGCGACTGGAAGCCGCGCAGGGTGATGACCGTCCGCCGCTTGCGCATGCTGGACAGGGGCTGCGGGTGCTCGGCGAAGGACAGCCGGGCGTAGGGGAGCGTGCGCAGTTCGGTGAGGAGCATCTGCGCGAGCTTCAGGTCCTTCTGCGCCTCTCGGTCTCCGCTGGCCACGGCGTGGTCGTACGCCGCGACGACCTCGTCCACGACCTGCCACAACGTCGGGCGGGGGACGGCGAGTTCGGCGTCGCGGGCCGTGTAGCCCTGCTCGACGGCCTGGCGGATCGCGGAGTTGTAGCGGCCGATGACGGTGGCCATGCCCTCGATGACGGGGAGACGTACGCGCTGGTAGTCCTCGTCGCCGAGGAAGCCGCGGAGCATGGACTCCGCGAGGAGGCGGCCCGCCGGGACGTCCCGGGCGATGACCCACGGGTCCAGGACGCCCGCCTGGCCCTTCAGGAGGTCGACGACCTCCGTCTCCGCCCAGAACTCCGGGTTCACCGGCTGGAACCGGCTCTCCGGGGTGCCCAGGAGGCCCTGCTCCGCGTCGCCGGCGAAGTCCGGGTCGTTCACCTGGGCGCCGAAGGCCAGGTAGTAGCACAGCTGGGCGAAGTCGGTCTTCGGGTCGATGACCAGGCAGCGGACGCCCGACTCCGACTCCTCGTAGAACTTCTGGAGGGCGAGGGAGGACTTGCCACCGCCGGACGCGCCGACGATGGCCAGGCCACCGCCGTCGTTGCGCGCCGGGCCGACGTGCAGCGAGTAGTGGACCGGCATCTTGCCCGCCCAGCCGACCAGGTTGCCGACCCAGCCCAGCCGCTTGCCGGAACGATGCTCGGGGTTGTCGCCCAACTCCGTTCCCGCGGTGGGAAGTCCGGCACCGAGCTGTTCGACCTCCTGGAGTCGGAGGTAGGGCGCGATCGGCAACTTGGGCGCGTCACCGGGAAGTTGTGCCTGAAGCAGCCGCCACTGCTGACGGGTCGGGCGCAGCAGCGTGACCTTGAGGTCCTGCTTGAACTGCATCTCCAGCACGCGGCGGCGGCGCTCCAGCTCCTTCACGTCGTGAGCGGAGATCGTGAAGCGGATCTGCGCCTCCATGCCCGGCATCTTGTGCTCGTCGATGTCGTCGACGAGCTCCTGGGCGCGGGTGACCTGGGTGGCCAGCTTGGTGTCGGGGCTGCGGCCGGAGTTGGCCATGTCGTTCATCTCGTCGACGAGGTTGCCGCGGATCTTGTCGGCGCGGTCCTTGAACTTCAGGTACGGGATGAGCGTGAACCGCATGTCGATCTCTACGGGGAAGTCCACGTGCTGGGCGGCGTAGCGGGCCCACGCGGTCGACTGGCGGAAGCGGGTCTCGGCGGGCCAGTTGGCGGCGACGAGGGTGGTGGTGTAGCTGGTCTGCTGCTCGCCGGTGACCTCGTCGTACTGGTTGAGCACGATGTGCGTCTTGCGGTTCTCGCCGGAGAAATCGACGACCAGGTCGAACTGGTTCGGGCCCCAGGCACGCGAGCCGAGCACCGGCTCCGGCGGGACCGGGAGGTCGCCGTGGAGCGGCTTGCGGATCAGCCAGACGAGCTCCTCGCGGCTGAGCGGGGTGCCCTTGAGGCCCTCCAGGCTCTCGTGGACCTCGACGGCCGTCTGCGTCCACTCGGCGAGGACGTGCGGGGAGAGGTACTCGTCGGTGACGCCGGTCGCGGTGGCGGCGGCCTGGTCGGCGACGCCGCGCACGCCCTGGAGCAGACCGGGCTCGTCGTAGGGCTCGTCGTCCTGGGCCAGGACGCCGGTGCCGCCGCTGGTGCGCTTCAGCGAACCCAGCTTCACCAGCAGGATGTTGCGCTCCCGCTTGGCGCCGATGCGCTCCTGGTACTCGGCCTTGCGCAGGTTGTACGCCTTGTAGTTCTCGGTGGGCTCCCAGGCGATCGCGTTCAGCTCCTCCGCCCAGGTCAGCGCGGTGATCGGCTGGTAGACCTTGCGGTAGTGGCACTCGACGTTGCGGTCGCCGCGGGCCAGGTTGAGCAGACCGCGGGCCGGGCCCTCGGCCATCGCCTGGAGCTCGCCGGCGTTCAGGTACTCGTCGATGGCGTTGGGCAGGACCATGCCCGTCCACACCGAGTCGCCGTGCACGAAGATCATGTCGTCGGCGTAGCGGTAGGGGAGGCGGAGGTCCTCGCGGCGGGCGGACGCCGACGAGCCGGACGGCCTGGAGCGGGAGGAGGACGACTGCCTCGAGCCGCCCTGGCCGCCCTGACCGTTCTTCTTGCTCGACGAGGCGGCCATGATCATGGCGACCACGAAGAAGGCGGCCGCCCCGCCCAGAAGGATCAGCATGAACATGGAGGAGTCACCTGCGGTAATCGAAGTCGGTTGTCGGTGGTCAGCGGTAGGTCGAGAAGGCGCTGCCGCGTGCGGCGGCGGTCCGGCGCGCGGCTTCGTAGCGGGCCTGCCAGCGCGGCGAGCCGGGGGTGAAGAGGATGACCTGCCAGTGCAGTTGCTCCGGCTCCTGGTCGGCGGCGAGGCCCTGCAGCCGCTTGGGCTGGAACCACCAGTCGGTCCACACCACGATCTGCTGGCTCAGCGTGAGCGCCGAGGGCAGCGGCCGTCCCCAGACGAAGTAGACGGCGAACGGCGGTCCGAAGTAGAGGATCGACGTCCACATCGACATGCCGAGGAAGGGCAGGAACGCCGACATCGTGAACAGCGCGATGAGCCAGACCAGCCCGAAGCCGAAGGCCGCGCCCAGCGCGGGCAGCAGCAGTCCCGGCAGCGGGATGTTGCCCCAGTTCCAGATCCTCTTGGGGCGGTTGACCAGATCGGTGTGGTCGTACGCGACCAACGGCTCCGGCGGTGCCTCCTGGCTCATGACTGCGAACTCCCCTGGTAGGGACGGCTACTGACGGACCGACCGATGCCGGAACGTCAGCCCTTGCCGCCGCCGATCTGGCCGCCGAGGTCGATGAGCAGACCGGCGAGGCCGGTGGCGCCGCCGATGATCAGGGCGGCGAGCGCGATCATGCCGAAGCCCTGGAAGGCCTCGCGCATGCCGTCGCCGCGCTTCATCGACAGGAGCATGCGGATGCCGAGGATGAGGAGGGCGATGACGGCGACCATCGTGCCGGCGTTGCGGAGGATCGTCTCGATCTCTCCGAACATGTCCTCCATGGTGGTGGCTGCCAGGTACACGGTGTTTCCTCTCGGGTGGTGAAGCAGTAGGTGAGCTGTAGGGGGTGACGGCGGCGCGGACCCGGTCAGGGCTTGCCGGGCTGCTTGCTCTTGGACGACTGGGGGGTCGTGGCGGGGGACGAGGAGGCGGAGGTGGACGGACTGGCCGAGGGGGAAGCGGTGCCCGTACCGGCGCCCGTGCCTCCTTCGCTGTCGGCCCGGCCGCCCTGCGAGTCGAGCACGCCTCCGCGGATGTCCTTGATGAACCAGCCCTGGGCCGTGTTCACCACGGTCATCCGGTAGGCGCGGCGCACCGTCTCGCCCTTCGGGTCGCCCCAGTCGACGACCACGCGCACCTCGACGGCCTGCCCCTCGGGGTAGGCGTACGGGTCGGTGTTCTGCACGTTCTTCGGGACGAGCGCGGTGACGTCGTTGATCGTCGGGGTCGTCAGCCGGCCGGCCAGGCCGGAGGTGGCCGCCTGCGAGGCGTCGGGGGTGGTGAAGCGGGCCATCGCGGTGGCGTCGGAGGCGCCCCAGGCCGCGAAGTATCCCGGCAGCACCTGCTGCTGGAGCTGCTGCCCCAGGGCGTCGTCCGCGACCTCGTTGTCCTGGTCGATCTCCGGCACGTCCGCGCGGCCGGGCAGCGGCATCTGGCCGACGTCGCCGGCGACGCGCATGCCCTCGCCGGTCGAGAGGTTCTTCACGTAGACGGGGACGGTGAGCGTGGTGAGCGTGCCGTCGTCGGTACGGACCTGGACCCCGATGTAGCGGCCGTGGTCGCCGTACTCGGCAAGCTTCTCGGCGGTTCCGTCCCAGGTGGCGGACACGGCGGTGGAGGTGCCCTCGCCGCTCCAGCCGCACTCGGCGTCGACGCCGGAGGAGGCGTAGCGGGCGAGGTTCGCCCGGCGCGTCGACGCGGTCTCCGGGGAGAACGTCATGCACAGCAGGGCGTACTGCTCGGCGAAGGTCGCCGCCGCTTGCGTCGGGAAGTCGGTGAGGCGGTACTTGTCCACGTCGGCGGTGTCCAGCCCGGCGGTCTTGGGACCGGACGACTTGCCGACCACCAGTCCCATCACGCCGCAGGAGCCCAGCGCGAACACACAGGTGGTGATCAGCAGCGTGGCGCGGAGCGCGACGTGCGTGCGACGCCCTCCGGTGGAGATGCGACCACCGGGCTTCGGGACGACGAAGTCGCGGTTGGGCTGGGGCTTGGCGGCGGGCTGGGCGGTGGCTGCGGCGCCGGCCGAGGCGGCGGTGTGGGCCGGGGCGGCCGCTCCTGCCGTGGGCCTGAGCGAGAGCGTCGGGGAAGCGGTGACGGGGGCCTGGGGCGCGGGCGTGGTGGCAGCCGGGGCAGTGTGCTGGGGAGTCGCGACCGGCGTGGGCGCTGCGGCCGTCGCCGTACCGCCCCTCTTGCGCTGCTCCTTCTCCGCCTTCTTCTGCTCGTACGCCGCCTTGCGTGCCGCCCGCTCGCGCTCGCGCTTCTCCTTCTTCGACTCGCCCTGGGGGCGCGTCTCACGCGGCGGCAGCGACGGTACGGCGGCCTGGCCGGCCCGGGGCGTGTTGCGCACCCAGGCGGCGGCGACCTGTGCGCGGGCCGCGTCGGTGGGGAGTTGCTGGGGCTGCGGCTGTTGCGGGGCAGGCGCCGGCTGCCCTTGCCCCTGCCACGCCTGTTGCTGTGGCTGCTGGGAAGGACCGAAGGACCCGGGCTGCCCGGAAGGCTGGCCTCCGCCGACCGCGCCAGCAGGGCTGTTGTGGTCTGTCATCGAGTCGGTTACTCCAGCGAGTCGGTTCCCCGTCCGCCTGGGCGGGTTCACGACCGCACCGCACGACGGGCCCTGGCCCCAGCCAGGTGCGCTGGCAGTGTGACAAAGACCCGTCACGGGACCGGTGTCGCTTTCCTCGCCGGGAGACGGGGAATTCCCGGCAGGCGTCCGCCGGGAAAGCTGCCGGGAAAAGTGGCAGGGACATGTCGGGAAGCGGTGTCGTCGCTCCGGCCGCCCGCGGACCACAATGCGCGGGGCAGGCCTGCCCGGCGTACCGACGTACCCGGCACCACCCCTGGACCCGACGGACCCGGCGAAGGACGAGAGTTGAGCGACCACTACGGACACGCGCAGCAGCCCGACCCCCGTGTCCTGGGCGTGCCCCAGCAGGCGCCGACGGATGGCCAGGCACAGCCGTCGGCCCCGCAGGTTCCCCAGGCCCCGCAGGTTCCCCAGATCCCCCAGGCCCCGCAGGTCTTCCAGTCCGAGCGCGCCTGGGTCGACGGCTACGAACCCGGCAACCCGTGGCAGGCCCGCCTGTGCGTGGAGACGCCGTACGGGACCTTCGCCTATCCGCTCACCCCGAACACGATTCCCGAACTCCTCGAGCAGATGGTCCTGGTGGCCCAGGAGCAGCAGGGACTGCCGGTCGGCATCGACGACGACGATTCCCCGCCGCAGCCGGCCGACGGCGAGGAGGACGGCGAGGAGCAGCAGGGCGTGGGTGCGCGGCTCCAGGGCGGCCGTGCCGCGCGGGTGACCGGCTGGGCCGTCGTCCACGACCTGTGGGAACGCGAGGATCCGACGGCGCGGATCGTGATGGGCGCGGTGGTCGTGGCACTGCTGGTGCTCGGCATCTTTCTGACCTGATCACCCGATACCTGACCGATGGGGGCACCGATGCCTGGCACCGAAGAGGTCTCCGAGGAGCCGGAGTTCTACTTCGCGGACGTCTTCGTCTTCGTCTCCGACTACCTCGCCCAGATGATCCGGCGCCGGGTCAACGGCACGTCGGCCACCTGGTGTCCGCGGTGGTGGGAACATCCCGAGGCCGGCGCCCGGCTGTCCGCGCTCTGGCTGGCCTGGGAACACCTGCGCCAGGACCCGGCGCTCGGCATGTCGACCTGGTGGCTGCACCACGCCGACCCGCATCTGCGGGTTCTGATGGACGCCGACTCGGGCCCGTTCGCGGCCTGTTCGCCCAAGGACGGCCACACGGCGTACCCGTTCGACCCGCTGCCGGTGGATCCGCGACCGGAGTGACCGCGGCCCCCGGCCGAGCGCGACCGGGGCACATCCCTTCACCGTCGTCCTCTCCCGATGTCCCGCCCGCCTTTCCCGAGTGCCCGGCGCCGCTTTCCTCGCCGGGAATCCCCGCAACCCCCCTCGCCCGCCGCCACCTACCGTGTCCCGGTCACCCGCCGTACCGGATCAGCACAAGGGAGGCGCGGGAACGTGGATGTGCCTGAGGAGGGCAAGCGCTCGGGGCTGCTCGCCCTGGCGGTGCTCGGTGTTCTGCTGGTCGCCGTGCTCACGGTGTTCACCGTCTTCGACGGGGACGAGGGCAGTGGCGGCGGCGGTGCGGCGACTCCCGCCGCGACGGCCGGGGGGCAGGACGCCGCGAACTCGGCCACGGGATCCGGCGGCAGCCAGGCACCGAGTGGCGGCGCCACCCCCATCGTCGCGCTCACCGAGGTGGCCGCGGCGCACGAGGTCATGGCGAAGTACATGGCCGGTCTCAGCACGTACGACCACACCAGCAAGTCGGCGGCCTGGAGCGCCCCGCTGCTGCGACTGACCACCGGCGACACGCAGATGGAGCAGGTGACCGCCCTCCCCACCGGCAAGGAGTGGGCCCGGTGCGAGGCCGACCAGTGCTCCTCGACGGGCACGGCGACCGTCGTACGGGACGCGATGATCTCGGACGACCTGGTGCGTGACAGCGGCCGTTCGATCTCCAGCGTCGTGAACGTGACCGCCGCGCGGACCGCGGACGGCAAGACCGTCACGGAGTCCAACAAGTGGCTGGTGACCGTCAAGGAGGAGAGCGGCGCGTGGGTCGTCTCCGGCTTCGACATCTTCGGTCTCGGCGACGTGGGCGCCTCTGACGAATCGGGGGAGTGAGCCGGCATGGTGGCACCCGCCGTACTGGCGGCCGCGCAGAAGGCCGCGAAGGTCGCCAAGACCGCCAAGAAGGCCCGTCAGGCCGCGTCCGGGGGAGGCGGTCAGGGCGGCGGCAAGGACAAGGACAAGGACAAGAGCAACCTCAAGCTCTGGCTCATCCTCGGCGGCAGCGGCGGACTGCTGACCTTCGGCGGCATATCCCTGGTGACCATCATCCTCATGGGCATGATCGGCGGGACGGGCAACGGCGCGGTCGCGGCCGCCTGTGGCGACTACGCCGACAACGCCAGCGCCGGCAACACCGGTGACGCCGCGGCCACCAACCCGATCCTGCCGGCCGGCAAGATGTACATGCCGAGCGAGACCGCGCGCAACGAGATACCGCCGAAGATGATCCTCGCCGCGATGCGCGCCGCCGCCCGCTACGACGGCCTCGACTGGGGGCTCATCGCCGGGCAGATGTACCAGGAGACCAAGTTCGGCCAGGACCAGTCGGCCGCGCCCGGCGGCAAGAACTCCCTCGGCTACATGGGCATCCTGCAGTTCGGCACCCCCGCCTGGAAGGACTACGGCGCCGACGGCAACGGCGACGGCAAGAAGGACCTCTACAACATCGACGACGCCGCCTGGGCCGCCGCCAACTTCCTGCACGCCCAGAAGGCGGAGACCGCTCCCTTCAAGGCGCTCCAGACCTACTCCGGCTCCACGGCCTCCAACACGATCTACCCGCGCGTCGTCATCACCCAGGCCACCCGCTACCACGGGGTGCTCACGGGCGATCAGGAGCTCATCAAGCGCTGGTACGCGCATCTGAAGGAGACCGTCGAGAAGAACCCCGACTTCCCCACGCTCGGGAAGCAGTCGGACATCCCGGAGCCGGTCGGCAACAACGCCCAGCCCAGTTCCGCCCTCAGCATCGCGGCGACCTCGCCCCGCTCGTGGTCCACCCCGGCGCTGGACGCGGGCGACGAGGCGTCGTCCACCACGGCCATGGCACCGGCCGCGTACACCACGAGCACCTTCGACACGACCGGCGTCACCACCGTCGCCTTCCCCGCGGCCAAGCAGCCCACCGGCGGCGCCGGCTGGCAGTGGCCCCTGAAGGAGGGCACCTACACCCTCGGCACCAAGTACCACGAGAACGGCAGCATGTGGAGCCTCGGCTACCACACCGGCCTCGACCTCGTGGCGACCTCCGGCACCCCGATCTACGCCCCGGCCGACGGCAAGATCGTCCACGCGGGCCCCGGCGGCTCGTACGGCAACGAGACGGAGATCCAGCACGCCGACGGCGTCATCACGCTCTACGCCCACCAGACCTCGATCAAGGTGTCCGTCGGACAGACCGTCAAGCGCGGCGACCAGATCGGCACGGTCGGCGCGACCGGCAACGTCACCGGACCCCACCTGCACTGGGAGGTGCGGATCCCCGGGGTCGACAACCCGTTCGTCGCCGGCCAGGACTCGGGTCCCGGCATGGTCGACCCCCAGGAGTGGATGAAGGGCCGGATCACCGCCAACCCGGACTACGGCACCGTCCCGGGCTCCAGCGACAAGGGCAAGGACGCCCAGTACGCCGACTGCGCGCAGGAGAACGGCAGCGCGGCCGTCGCGCCCGACGGCGCCGGCGCCTCCGGTGTCATCCCCGACGCCGACGACCCCGTGATCCGTGCGGTCCTCGGCTGGGCCCAGCGCGGCATCGGCGTCCCCTACGTGTTCGGCGCCCCGCGGCTGCAAGGCCAGAGCCCCACCAGCTTCGACTGCTCCAGCTTCACGCAGTGGGCCTACTACATGGCCAGCGGCGGGAAGATCAACATCGGCACGACCACGTACACCCAGGAGCCCTACCTCAAGAAGTACGAGGTCCCGCTCTCCGAGGCCCAGCCCGGCGACGTCATCTTCTTCCGGCCGGAGGGCAACGGCCACTCCGGTCACGTGGGCCTGGTCTGGGACCCCAAGGGCCACAAGATCATCCATGCTCCGCGTCCGGGCAAGACGGTCGAGTTCAGCAAGTGGGACTACCAGGACGAGATCACCGGCGTCTACCGCGTCCCGATCCCTCAGGGCACGGACCCGGTCGAGGGCAACGGCACGGGTCAAGAGAAGGGCGCCTGAGGCGGTGGCGACCCCGCGACACTTCCTGCCGGCCTGCGCCGCCGGGACCGTCATGTCCCTGGGACTCCTCACCGGCTGCGGAGGCGGTGACGGTCCGGCGGACCCGGAGGCGACCGGCCAGGCCCGACCCCGGGCGTCGGCCTCCACGGCCCCACAGGCGCGCTACCCGGGAGAACCGATCCCCGGCCTCGCCACGAAGCCCGCGTGGAGCCTCGCCCCGCGGAGCGACGCGGTCCGGCGATGCGGCGGCGACGCAGCCCTGCCCGCCGAGAAGCAGAACGAGACCGGCCGCTGCGCCGTCGGCGACGCCTTCCTCCTCGTCGAGGACCTGTCCGCTCCGGTGGCCGTCGGCGAGACGCAGCCGCAGACCACCCGCTTCCTCGCCCACCTCTACGACGCGGCCACCGGCAAGGAACGCAGGTCCTTCACGGTCACCTGCACCTATGACCCGTCCGGCGGCGACGCCCCGCAACCCGCCACGCGGGTCCAGGTGGGCACCTGGCGGGACGGCTCGCCGGCCGTCCTGATCCGCGACTGCGAGAACACCGAGGCGGGCGGCCCGGACAAGGCCGCCGCCACGACCGTCTACACCATGTACGCGCCGAGCGGCACGAAGCTCGGCAGCTCCGCCTACGCCGGCGAGGACCACGCCGGACTGCCGGTCGTGCGAGGACATGTGTTGCTGCCCGGCGACGCCCACGAGGCTCGCACCCTCGCCCCGATCGGCGGCGGCCAGAACCTCGTCCTGCCCGCCGGGGCCGAACCGCTCGACACCGGCCGGGGATACGCGACCCGGGGCACCGGCGTGAACGAGCCGCTGTCCGTGATCGACCAGGGCACCGGCAGAACGCTGTGGACCACGACGGACCTCACCCCGCCCGACGGCGTGGCCGAGCAGAACCAGAACGGCGAGGAACCCGACGCCGGCCTCTACCCCCTGCACGGTGACCGGGCGATCCTCGTCTGGTCGGCGAGCGGCTCCGATGACGCGGTGCTCACCACCGTCGACCTGCGCACCGGCGCCACCCTGGCCGTGGGCCCGCGCACCAGGCTCAAGCAGTTCACCCAGGACGCCGGCCCCGTCGTCTCGCCGGACGGAGAGACGGCCGTCGTCAACTTCGCCGAGGGCGCGGTGGCGTGGGACACACGGACCGGCGCCGAGCTGTGGCGGCAGGACGCCGACGGCAAGGACGTCCGGCCGCGGACGGTGACACCCGGCGGCGTCCTGTACGCGGAGCTCGACCAGGAGGATGCCGCCCTGGCGATGCGGACCGGGAAACCGCTCGGCCCGCTTCCCCAGGACGTGGACGTCCCCCTGGAGTTCACCGGTAACGGCTACACGCTCGTCACCGCCGGCGAAGCGCTCTTCGCCTTCGCGGCGACGAAGACCTGACCCGACCCACCGAACCCTTCGGAATTCGACCCCCCCCAGCAAGTCTCAGAAGTCCAGAAAGGACGGACCCGCGGGTGACCGCAGAACAGCAGAAGAAGCCCCGCGCCGAGGACGACTGGACCTTCGAGATCGTCATCGCCGTCGCGGTCGTGCTCCTCGTCGGCGCCGGTGCCTGGCTGGCGGCGAAGATCGGGGCCGGGTACGCCGACGAGCCCGCGCCGGCCTCCAATCCGCTGACGTTCCTCGTCGAGGTGATCAAGGGCGACTACAGCTGGCCGGGATCGGCGGCCAGTGCCGTCGCGGCCGGGGAGGCGGTGGTGGTCGGGATCCTCGGCCTGGCCGCCTACCGGGTGCGGGAGCGGCTGCGGAACAAGCCCAAGGTGGACGGCGCCGCCAAGCATCTCGCGCAGGGCGAGGAGCTCGGCAAGCTGACCATGAAGGGCGCCGCCGCCACCGCCGAGCGCCTGGGCGTGCAGTCGAGCACGCCCGGCGTGTTCATCGGACGGTCCGTCAAGGGGCGCCAGCCGCTGTACGGGTCGTACGAGGACATGCACGTCGACATCTGGGGTCCGCGGACCGGTAAGACGACCCGGCGTGCCATCCCGGCCATCCTCGACGGGCCCGGCGCCGTCCTCGTCACCTCCAACAAGCGGGACATCGTGGACGCGACCCGGGGGCCGCGGACCGCGCGCGGGCCGGTGTGGGTGTTCGACCCGCAGCAGGTCGCGCAGGAGGAGCCGAGCTGGTGGTGGAACCCGCTGTCGTACGTCACCGACGTCGCCAAGGCCCGCAAGATGGCCGACCACTTCGCCAGCGGCTCGCGTGACGCGGGCGCCTCCACCGACGCCTTCTTCGACCCGGCCGGCCAGGACCTGCTCGCCAACCTGCTGCTCGCCGCCGCCTGCGCCAAGGCGCCGATCACCCAGATCTACACCTGGCTGTCCAACCCCAAGGACGACGCCCCGGAGCGGATCCTGCGCGGCGCCGGACACGCCATGTCCGCCGACGGGCTGTCCGGTGTCATCAACGCCCCCGACAAGCAGCGCAGCGGCATCTACGGCGTTGCCCAGCAGATGGCGTCCTGCCTGGTCAATCCCGAGGTCAACCGGTGGGTCACCCCGCCCGCCGACGAGTACGCGGGGGAGTTCGACCCGCACGAGTTCGTCCGCGGCGGCGGCACCCTGTACTCGCTGAGCCGGGAGGGGCGCGACTCCGCCGGGCCGCTCGTGACCGCGCTCACCGTCGCCGTCGTCGAGGCCGCCGAGGAGTACGCCACCACCCAGCGCGGCGGCCGGCTGCCCCTGCCCCTCGTCGGCGTCCTCGACGAGGCGGCCAACGTCTGCCGCTGGCGTTCCCTGCCCGACCTGTACTCCCACTACGGCTCGCGCGGCATCATCCTGATGACGATTCTGCAGTCCTGGGCGCAGGGCATCGAGGTGTGGGGCGAGCGCGGCATGGAGAAGCTGTGGTCCGCCGCGAACGTCCGCGTGTACGGCGGCGGCGTCTCCGACACCCGCTTCCTGGGCGACCTGAGCGAACTGGCCGGCGAGTTCGAGCTGCGTGAGTACCAGACCAGCCGGGAGTCGGAGTTCGGCGGCTGGTCCGGCAACCGCGCGATCAGCGAGTCCACGCGCCGCGAACGCGTCCTTCAGGTCTCCGACCTCGGCGCCATGCCCCCCGGCCGGGCCCTCGTCCTCGCCTCCGGCACCAAGCCGGTGCTGGTCGAGACGGTCCCGTGGTGGGAGGGCGCGTACGCCGCCGAGGTCCAGGCGTCGCTGAAGAAGTACGACCCCGGGGCGCGTTGAGCCGACGGCGGCAGAGAGAAGAGAAGAGACAGGGGAGGGGCTCGGAGGTGGATACCTCCGAGCCCCTCCCCTTCTCCGTCGGTGATCAGACGCGGGCCGTCCGCCGACGACGCGTGCCGAACCACGCCGCCGCACCGCCGACCGCCAGGAGGACGGCGGCGAGGGAGCCGTAAAGGCCGCTGCCCGAACCGGTGTTGGCGAGCGAGCCGGTCGCGCTCGTGGTCGTGGTGCCGCCGGTCGTGCCGCCCGTGGTGGTGGCCGCGGAGGTGGACTCGGACGCCGACGGGGTCGCGGAGGCGGACGGGGACTGCGACGCCGGCGTCGACGGGGTCGCCGACGGGGTCGCCGACGGCGAGCTCGGGGTGGTCTTGGCCGGACCGGCCGTCACCTTCGTCGTGATCGCGTTGAAGTATCCGGAGTCATCCATGGAGATCAGCGACTCCAGCGGTACGGCCGTGTCCTTCTTGATGTCGCTGTGCTCGCCCAGGGAGAGGTACAGGTCGATGATCGCCAGGCCGGAGGCCGCGCCGAAGCCCTTCGGGAGGTCGGGCAGCTCCCACTCGCTCTCGTCGCTCTCCTTCAGCTTCACGATCTTGCCGTCGATCTTGGCCTCGAGGATGAAGTCGGGGTGGCCCGCGCCCTGACGGAAGCCCTTCGCGGAGACGGTGCGGTGCAGCTCGGCGGGGAACTCGCCGGGGCCGTCGGCACGGGTCTCGAGCAGCAGGCCGGCGCGCCGGCCCGGGCGGGCGACGGCGTTGTCGTTTCGCACCCAGGCCTGGTTCAGCTTGCCCGGCTTGATCTGCGGGTCGGTCTTGAAGACGACGGTGTTGCGCGCCGGGGCGTCGTCGATGTCGCCGACCAGCCGGCCGGCGTGGAGGGTGAAGTCACCGTCGTTGGTGGGGTAGGAGGCGCCGAGGCCGACGGTGACCTTCCAGGTGAACTCGGTCTTCGCCGGGACGGAGAAGGTGGACGAGGCGTTGCCGGAGGCCGGGAAGAACAGGCCCTGGAAGAAGCCGTCCTGGTGGCCGATGGCGGACTTGGTCGCGGGCGCGTCGACCGCGGTCACGTCGAAGACGATGGAGTCCTTCAGCACCGGGCTCGGGCCGTTGGGCTCGCCCGGCATCCAGGCCGAGAACTCCTGTGCCTTGTCGGAGGAGTTGGCGACCGTCAGGATCATCGACTCCGTCGACCCGCCACGCTTGAGCGGGGCGTCGGGGGTGGGCGCGCCGAGCGTCATCCTCAGCGCGTGCTCGCCCGCCTTGTCGGCGGCGACGGCGGTGGCCGGGACGAAGGCGGTGCCGGCGACAGCGGTGACGACGGCGGTCGCGGCCACGGTGCGGATGCGGCGGGCGGCGACGGAACGAGCGGACATGATGAATCCCCCCAAGGAATCAACAAGGATCAACGAAGACGAGAGAACTGCGAGCGCTGCGAGCGCTGCGAGAGCAGCGGGAGCAGCGGGAGCAGCGGGAGTGGAGAGAAGGCGCGTTGCCGCCGGTATTGCTTGTCCCCCCGGCGGCTCGCGGTGTGCCTATCCTCACCCGGATTTCATGCTTGATCAATCGTCGCTCCGTCACCACTTCGCAACAGCGCCGGAAGCGGTAATTCCGCTGGTCACAGCCGGGTTACGGCGACCCGGACATGACCTGCGGAGGCGGTTGCCGCCGTGCGGGAGCGGTCGCCGCGCAGTCGCCCGAGGGCGTCGTTCCGGTGCCGTCGGCGGATACGGCCGTCACCCGGTAGAGGGACGTTGCGCGGGGCGGCACGCCCGTGTCGTAGAACTCCCCGGTCCCGCCGGTGAGTCCGGGGTCATCGTCCGGCGGACGGAGAAGTCGTCCTTCGGTATGCCTCAGGCGGGGCCTTGGTGCCCCGGGGGCCGGCGATCGCGGCGTCGCGGCCGGTCTGCTTCGCCGTGCCGGAGAAGGTGGTGCCGGCGAAGATCTGGCGCTTGTGGACCGGGGAGGCGCAGGTCGTCGCGGCCGAGACGGCGGTGACGGCGGCGGTGAGGAGGCCGCCCGTCGTGGCGAGGACGACGGCCGTCGCGAGTCCGGCGGGGCTCCTGGCGGGGCTTTTGGCGGAGTTCATGAGTCCTCTGTCGGAAGGGAGCCTGTCGTGATCACGACCCGCGAGGAACGGGGGGTTTTCTCCGGCAGGTCTTCCTCAGGTCTTCGCAAGGTCTCCGCTTCGTCTCCATGCGTCCGTGTCCACTGAGCGGAGTGTGATGTTGTTACTTCGTTAAGCGGTTCCGCTTGACGTCGGTGGCCACCGCCGCGTTGTCTTTTGAGACACCTGGGTCACCATGTCGTACCCATGTGCCCGGAATTGCACCGAACGCACCTGAAGTGAGTCCCCGAATGCGTCGTATCGCCATAGCTGTGGTCGCCTCCACGATGTCCCTCTCGCTCGCCGGGTGCGGGATGCTGGGGGCTTCGGGGACCAGCAGCGACGCGACACCGACCCGGAGCGACGACATCACGGTGGGCGTCCTGATGCCGGAGGAGACGAACACCCGGTACGCGGAGTTCGACTACCCCATCATCAAGAAGAAGGTCGCCGAGCTCACGCAGAACAAGGGCAGGACCGAGTACGCGAACGCCGCCGGGGAAACCAAGACGCAGAACACCCAGATGCAGAAGATGATCGACGAGAAGGTCGACATCATCCTGCTGGACGCCGTCGACGCGAAGGAGGTCGCGCCCATGGTGAAGAAGGCCAAGGACGCGAACATCCCCGTCATCGCCTACGACCGCCTCGCCCAGGGTCCGATCGACGCGTACGTGTCCTTCGACAACGAGCTCGTCGGCCAGGTGCAGGGCCGCACCCTCGCGGAGGCCATCGGCAGTCCCAGCACCGCGGACAAGATCGTCATGGTGAACGGCTCGCCCACCGACCCGAACGCCGGGCAGTTCAAGCAGGGCGCGCTCAGCGAGCTCAACGGCCGGGTCACGATCGCGAAGTCGTACGACACCGACAAGTGGAGCCCGGAGGTCGCCCAGGCCGAAATGACGAAGGCGATCGACGAGATCGGCAAGAACAACATCGCCGGTGTCTACTCCGCCAACGACGCCATGGCCGGCGGCATCATCAAGGCCTTCGAGGCGGCGGGCATGAGCGACAGCGACCTGCCCCCGATCACCGGGCAGGACGCGGAGCTGGCGGCCGTGCAGCGGATCATCACCGGCGAGCAGTACATGAGCGTCTACAAGCCGTACCCCGCCATGGCCGCGGCCGCGGCCGAGGCGGCCGTCGCCAAGGTCCAGGGCCGCGACCTCCAGTTCGAGGCCCTCACCCGCGACAAGGTCGACAGCCCGACCGACAAGGACATCCCGGCCAAGCTGCAGACCGTGGTCGCGCTGACGAAGAGCAACATCAAGACGACCGTCCTCGCCGACGGCATCTTCACGGTCGCCCAGATCTGCACCACCAAGTACAAGGCCGCCTGCGAGGCCCTCAAGCTGACCTGAGATCCGTGGGCTACCAGCCCATCAGCGGCTTCATCGCGATGAGGACCCCACCCGGCGCGTACGGCGCCGGGCTGGTGTTCATGTAGCCGGCCGGATCGCGGTCCCCCGAGACGCGCAGGCCGCTCACCTTCGCGTCGCGCGGCACGTCGTACCAGAGCTCGACCTCGATGAGATCGTGCCCGCCGATCTCCACACTGTCGTGCTGGCGCCGTACGGCCATGGCGAAGGTGTCGGGCTGTCCGGGGCGCCCCGGGACGCCCGCCAGCCGCTGGCTCTTCGCCACGTACGTGTGGAACACCGGGTCCTGGTTGTCCACCCGCAGCCGCGCCCAGCAGAACCGCCCCTCCGGCTGCCCCTCGCTGTGCGACCCGGCGACCGCGTTCAGCCCGCAGCGCAGGAACAGCAGGGTGAAGGTGAGATGGCCGTCCTTGTAGGGGCGGGAGGGCGCCTGCGTGGCCGTGGCGGAGGGGGTGGGGGCGGGTTCACCGTCGCCCCCACCCCCTCCGCAGCCCGCCGCCGCGCACAGCGCCGCTCCCACGGTCAGGGCCCGTACCCGGTTCCTCGCCATACCGGGATTGTCCGGCCGGCGCCCGCGAAACGGAACGGTCCGTCACGGCCTCGTCGGTGCCCGTTCACGCCACCCGCGTGAACTCCACCGTCACCTCCGGCGGTCCTCCGGCGACCCCCCGGTAGATGCCCTTGTGCGGGGTGACGTCGTCGTAGTCGCGGCCCCGGCCGACCACGACGTGGGACTCGTCGGCCCGGGTCCGGTTCGTGGGGTCGTAGCCGTGCCAGTCGCCCGCCCAGTACTCGACCCAGGCGTGGCTCTGCCCCGCCACCGGGCGGTGCAGCTCCGCCTCCCGCTCGGGGTGGAGATAGCCGGAGACGTACCGCGTCGGCAGCCCGAGGCCCCGCAGCAGGGCGATCGTGACGTGCGCGATGTCCTGGCAGACGCCCGCGCCCTGCTCCCAGGCCTCGGCGGCCGAGGTGTTCACGCCGGTGACGCCGGGGAGGTAGGACACCCGGTCGGCGACCAGCGAGGAGACGGCCACGACCGTCTCGTGCGGGTCCAGGCCCGCGGCCGCCTTCCGCGCCTTCTTCACCAGCTTCGGCGGGACCGTCGTACGGACCGTGGGGCCCGCGAACTCCAGCAGACGGGAGGCGGCCGTGCGTTCGGTGATCTCCGCCCAGGCGGGGGAGGCCGGCAGGTCGGCCGGCGGGGACGTCTCCACCAGGCTGGACGCCGTGATGGTGAGGTCCGCGTGCGGGTCCATCAGCTCGAAGGCGGTGACCTGGGTGCCCCAGTAGTCCCAGTACGACCAGGTCGTGGCCGCCGGGCGGATGGTCACCCGGGCGTCCAGGGTGGTCTGTCCGGGCAGTGTGAGCGGGGTCATCCGGACCTCGTTGTGGGAAGAGACCGCCGCCTGCGCGTAGGAGACGTGGGTGGTGTGGCGGATACGGAGCCTGCGGGTGCTGTTGGCGCTCATGCTCACGCTCCTTCCTGGGCCCACACGACGGGCCCCTGGTACGGGAAGAACCGCTCGGCGACCGCCTCCGCCGAGGCCATGCAGGCGGTCTGCAAGTCCCGTAGCAGCAGCGGCAGTTGTTCTTCCAGGGCGTGGGTGTCGAGGTATTCGAGACGGGTGCGCAGCCGGCCGATGGGCCGGCGGGCCGGGTCCTGGCGGGGGCGGCCGAGCGCGCTCAGGCACTCCTCGGCGGTGGTGAGGGCGTGCAACGCCGAGCGCGGGAAGTCCCGGTCCAGAAGCAGGAATTCGGCCACTCTCGGGGTGTCGCCGAAACCGCCGTACACGCGCGCGTACGCCTCGTCGGCGCCGGACGCGCTCAGCAGGGTCGGCCAGTCGGGCGCGTGGGCGGCGTCCAGCACGCGCACGGACAGCAGCCGTACGGTCATGTCCACGCGCTCCAGGCTGCGGCCCAGGACGACGAACCGCCAGCTGTCGTCGCGGCTCATCGTGGAGTCGGCGAGCCCGAAGAAGAGGGCCGCGCGGCTGCGGACGAGCTCCAGATAGCCGTAGGGGCCCGTACGGCGGGCCGCGCGGCGCTGCTCGGCGAGGGCGTGCCAGGTGGCGTTCAGGCATTCCCACATCGCCGAGGAGACGGCCTCGCGGGCACTCCTGGCGTTCAGCCGGGCGGCGCCCAGCGCGCCCTCGATCGAGCAGGTGGAGCGGGAGTCGAAAGCCAGTTGGTCCAGGACCTGCTGCATGTCGACGGCGTCGGAACCCGCGTCGACGCCGAGGATCGCGTACAGCGACCGGCAGGCCACGTCCTCGTCGCGCCAGGGGTCCTCCAGCATGCGGTGCAGGTAGGCGTCGAGGATGCGCGCGGTGGCGTCGGCCCGTTCGACGTAGCGGCCGGTCCAGGTCAGCGCTTCCGCAATGCGGGAGAGGATCACGTCGTTCACTGCTGCTGCGCCCCTTCCTGTACGCCGGCGGGGGCCCCGTCGGGGCCGAGCTGGCGGGGTGCGACGGCCGGCGGCGCGTCGTCTGCCGGCAGGGCGGCCGGACCGTCCGTCGGGCCCTCGGCGAGGACCCAGGTGTCCTTGGAGCCGCCGCCCTGGCTGGAGTTGACGATCAGGTTGCCCTCCTGGAGCGCCACCCGCGTCAGCCCGCCCGGCAGCACCCAGATATCACTGCCGTCGTTGACGGCGAACGGCCGCAGGTCTATGTGGCGCGGTGCCATGCGTTCGCCCGCGAGGGTGGGGGAGGTCGACAGGGCGACGGGCCGCTGGGCGATGAAGCCGCGCGGGTCGGCGGCGACCGCCTTGCGCGTCTTCTCCAGCGTCTTCGCGTCGGCCTTCGGGCCGATGACGATGCCCTGCCCGCCCGCGCCGTCGACCGGCTTGATGACCAGCCGGTCGATCTGGTCGAGAACGGCGTCGAGCTGCCCGGGCTCGTCGGGGCGGTACGACTCCACGTTGGGAAGAATCGGTTCCTCGCCGAGGTAGTACCGGATCAGGTCCGGGACGTACGTGTACAGCAGCTTGTCGTCGGCGATGCCGTTGCCGACGGCGTTGGCGAGGGTGACCTTTCCGGCCACGGCCGCCGTCATGATGCCCGGGCAGCCGATCACCGAGTCGGGGCGGAAGTGGAGCGGGTCGAGGAAGTCGTCGTCGAGCCGCCGGTAGACGACGTGGACCGGGACCTCGCCCTTCGTGGTGCGCATCCACACCCGGTTGTTGCGGCACACCAGGTCGTGCCCCTCGACCAGCTGCACGCCCATCAGCCGTGCCAGCAGGGCGTGTTCGAAGTAGGCGGCGTTGCTGGGCCCGGGGGTGAGCACGACGACCCGTGGGTCCGCGGTCCCCCCGGGTGCGGCGGCGCGCAGGGCGGCGAGCAGCCGCGCGGGATAGCCGTCCACCGGCACGACGTGCTGCCCGTCGAAGAGGGAGGGGAACACCCGGGTCATGGCCCGCCGGTTCTCGATGACGTACGACACCCCGCTGGGTACCCGGACGTTGTCCTCCAGCACCCGGAAGTCCCCCGCCTCGTCCCGGACGAGGTCGATGCCGGCGACGTGGATGCGCACCCCGCCGGGCGGTTCGACCCCGTGGGCCGCGCGGTGGAAGTGAGGGGAGCCCAGCAGCAGCCGCCAGGGGACGACACCGTCCTCGAAGGCGCGACAGGGCCCGTAGGCGTCGGCGAGATAGGCCTCCAGGGCCCTGACTCTCTGGCTCACGCCCCGTTGTATGAAATCCCATTCCAGTGCGTCGAGGATTCTGGGTACGAGGTCCAGCGGCCAGGGCCGCTCCTCGCCCGCGAAGGCGTAGGTCACGCCACGGTCGGTGAAGGCGCGGGCCATCTGGTCGGCCCTGAAGCGCAGTTCACCTGGCTCGATCGGCTGAAGCGCCGCCAGCACCGGCTCATAGGCGGTCCTGACCTCACCCGGCCGCTCGAACATCTCGTCCCACGCGTCGGCCAACGCGTACGCGTCAAATATGTCCGCCATGGGCCGACGTTAAGTGCGGGACGTAACGCGACGATCACTCGGGGATTTCCGGGAGCGCACGGGTGTGCCGGGGCGCACGGGTGTGGCCCGGGGCCCGGCCGGACTCCCCCGTGGTCCGGCCGGGTCGGTTCCGCTTCCCTCGAGTGGGGAGCACCCGGGGGAAGGCGGAAGTCAACGATGCACCGTCGAGAAGGCCCCGCACCACCGTCAGCTTGTTGCAGTGCGAGGGGAGGAGGCCAGGAGAAAGTCACACAGACGGGTGGTTTTCCACGGCCTCGGTGCGATGAGCCGTGTTGCGGACCCGGTCCGGGCCGCGCATAGTTGCGCTCCGGAAGCGGCGTGGGCGGGGGTGGGATGGGCGATGGCCGGGCACGGGACGGAGGAACATCCACACGGTGCCGACCGACTGTGCGACGCCGGGGATCGCGTGTATTCCCGGGCCGTACGGCGCGGTCGGGTGGCGCGGACCGACGCCGAGCCGGTCCCGTGCCTCCTGGAACTGGCCCTCCTCCACCCCGATCCCGACGACATGGACTGGCTGGTGCCGACCTCCCCGCAGGAGGTCATGACCCGGCTGCTGCGCGGACTGTACGACGAGGTCAGCGCGAGTCGGCGGCGGATGGGCTCGGCGGTCGCCGCCTTCGAGTGGTACGCGGGCCTGGGCGGTCCGGCGCGGGGTGCGACGGCCGGGGAGGGCGCGGCGATCCGTGTCCTGGACGGCTCCTCCCGGATCCAGGCCGCCCTGGACGCGGCGACCGAGGCGTGTACGACCGAGGTCCTCACCGTGCAGCCCGGCGGCATCCGGCGTGAGCACGAGCTGTCGGAGGGCCTGCACCGGGCGTTGGAGCTGCGCGGCCGGGGCGTGCGCATGCGCGACCTCTACAACCACGTCGCCCGGCACGGCCAGGGCCTGCTCACCTACCTGGAGCTGATGGGCGACGCGGTGGAGGCCCGCACCCTGGACGAGGTCATCGACCGGCTGATCCTCTTCGACCGCACGGTCGCCTTCATCCCGGCGAACACCGACCGCACGATGGCCCTGGAGCTGCGCCACCCGGCCCTCATCTCCTACCTGGTGACGGTCTTCGAGCGGCTGTGGCGGCTGGCGATCCCGCTCACCGCCCCGCTCCCCGACACCCGCATCGAGGGCATCTCCCACCGCGAGCAGTCCATCGCCGCCCTGCTGGCGGAGGGCCACCAGGACGCCGTCATCGCCGAACGCCTGGGCATCAGCGTCCGCACCTGCCGGGCCCACATCGCCCGCCTCTCCGAGACCCTGGGCGCCGCCAGCCGGACCCAACTGGGGGTGCGGATCGCCCAGGTCGGCCTGGACCGGCCGTCCGGGGTGGCGGGGAGCGGAGGCGGGACGGAGACGCTCAGTCTCCCGGCCCCGGCTCCTGACCCCGACCCGGCCCCGGCGCCGGCTCTGGCTCCTGACCCCGGCCACGGCCCCGGCGCCAGCTCCTGACCCGGCCGCGGCCGCGGCCCCGGCTCCTGACCCCGACCCGGCCCCGGCGCCGGCTCTGGCTCCTGACCCCGGCCACGGCCCCGGCGCCAGCTCCTGACCCGGCCACGGCCGCGGCCCCGGCGCCAGACCCTGACCCGGCCACGGCTCCTGACCCCGACCCGGCCCCGGCGCAGGCCCTGGCTCCTGACCCCGGCCACGGCCCCGGCGCCAGCTCCTGACCCGGCCACGGCCGCGGCCCCGGCGCCAGACCCCGACCCGGCCCCGGCCTCGGCTCCTGGCCCGGTCCCGGCCGCGGCTCCTGACCCGGCCGCGGCTCCTGACCCGGCCCCGGCTCCCGGCCCGGCGCCGGCTCCTGACCCGGCCCCGGCCTCTGACTCCGGCTCACCCTCGCGTTCACCTGCTACCGCTCCGGCTCCCGGCCCCGGCCCTGTTCCCGGTCAAGGATCCCCGACCGCCCGATGAGGTAGCCGAGTTGGGCGCGGCTCTCGCTGCCCAGGGTGGCGGCGAGTTTGGCGATGTGGACGCGTGCGGTGCGCACGTTCATGCCGAGGCGGTCGGCGATGACGGCGTCGGTGTGGCCCTCGACGAGGAGCGCGGCGATGGCCTGCTGACGGGGCGTCACCCCGTCCAGGGAGGGGCGTCGGACGGCCTGCGGGTACATGGGTGTGGCCAGGCGCCAGAGGCGGTCGAAGGTGGTGGTGAAGTAGGCGAGGAGCGCGGGGTGGCGGACCTCCAGGGCCAGTCGGCCGTCCTCGCCGGCGGGGATGAAGGCGACCGTGCCGTCGATGGCGATGAGCCGGTCGGTGACCTCGTCGAGGGTCCGGGCCTCCGCGTCGCCCCGGAGCTGCTCGTAGCGGGCCAGGACGAGGGGCTGGTGGCGCTGGGTGTGCTGGTAGAGGGTGCGGATGCGGCAGCCCCGGTCCAGCAGGGCCTGGTCGCGGGCCATGGCGACGCCCTGGGCCGTCTCGCCGCGCGGCCCGTTGTAGTGGACGTTGGGCTGGATGCAGAGCACCTCGCTGGTCGCCTCGGCCATCGCCTCGGTGATGGCCGCGTTGATCCGTTCCGTGCCGCTGAGAACCCGCAGGGACGCGGGATCCGGTGGGAGCGTGCGGCTGCCGGTGACGCGCATGAGGGGTTCGAAGAGCGACGCCAGCTGTTCCTCGCGGCGCCGTTCCTCGGCGATGCGGGTGCCGGAGGCGCGCAGCAGCCGGTGCAGGGCGAGGGCCGGGGGCACGGGTTCGAGCCGGGCCAGGTCGTCGACGACCGGGTGCAGCAGGCCGAGGTCGACAAGGCAGGGCGCCGGTCCGGCGTCGGCGTCGCTCACGTGTCCTTCGCGCAGGGCGCGGGCGTACAGTTCCAGGCCCGGCCCGCACAGTTCCTCCGGACCGTGCGGGTGCGCCGGTGTCGTCATACGTGACCTTGGGTTTCTTCGGGCGGGACGTCAGGGTTCCTGCTTCAGGATCCCCGACTGGGCTATGAGGAAGCCGAGTTGGGCGCGGCTGCCACTGCCCAGGGCCGTGGCGAGTTTGGCGATGTGGGCTCGGCAGGTGCGGACGTTCATGCCCAGCCGGCGGGCTATCGCCTCGTCGACGTGCCCCTCGACTAGGAGCTTGGCGATGGAGTGCTGGATGTCGGTGATGCCGTCGGGCGCGGTCTCGTACGGGGCGCCGGTGGCCAGCGGTACGGCGCGGCCCCACATGAACTCGAAGACCTTGATCAGGTAGCGGACGAGCCCCGGGTGGCGGAGTTCGAGGGCGACCTGTCCGTCGTCGCGGGTCGGGATGAAGGCCACCGTCTCGTCGCAGATGATCAGCCGCTCCACGAGTTCGTCGATGGTGCGGTACTCCACCTTGCCGTCGGTGAACTGGGAGACGTAGGCCAGTGTTTCGGGGCTGTAGCGGGCCGTGTGCTGGTAGAGGGTCCGTATGCGGCAGCCGCGTTCGATCAGCGGTCTGTCGCGCTCGAGCCCCTGGACGAGGGTGTGCTCCAGGCGGCGGCGGCTCGGCTGGACGGTGAGCATCTCGGTCTGGCACTGGGAGGTGGCCAGGTCGAGCGCCGCGTTGATCCGGTCGATGCCCTCCAGCACCGTGATCGAATGCGTGGTCGGCGTCGGCTGGGCGCTGAGGGTCATGAACGGCTCGAAAGCGTCGGCGAGTTCGACCGACAGCCGCCTCCGCTGGGTGATCTCGCGTTCGATCGGGTTGAGCAGCTGGGACAGGGCGATCGACGGGGGCACCGGGCGCAGCCAGTTCGCGTCGTCGGGGTCGGCATGAAGCAGGGCGAACTCCATCAAACACGGAGCAGGCTCCACGTCGGCACGGGCTATGCGTCCCGTCCGAAGAGCGTTCCCATAGAGACGGCGACCTTCCTCGCACAGCTCAGTCGACGCATGAGGATGTGTCTGCTTTGTCTCATTTTTCGTCAAATCTCCACCCCCCAGGGTCCTGAACGTGCAGGAACATGATGCATCGATTGTGTGGCCATGACGTGCCCGAATGGGCCATCGTCGTAGTCGACGGGGGAGAGGTGACCTTCAAATGAGGACGAAGCCGACTATGCATAAGAGAATGCTTCGCTCGGCGCTTGCCGCCGCCTTCTCCGCCGCCTTGGCCTTCGGAGCACTGAGCGGCCTTGCGGGCACGACGGGCGACACGGCGCGCGACAGTACCTGGAGCCCGGGTGCCGACACCGTGGTCGAGGCCGGCGACAGTACGTGGGTCGCTCCCCGCGACAGCACGTGGGTCGTCACCGCGGCGGACGTGCTGGGCGACAGCACCTGGGTCGCTCCCCGCGACAGCACGTGGGTCGCCGAGTCATGACCACTCCACCCGACGACCGCTCCTTCCGTCGCGAAATGGCCACCGCCTACCGCTCCGGCTGGCACTTCATCGACCTGGTCACCGCCATCCCCCACAGTGGTGACTCGTTGATGGTGACGGTTTTCGGTGAGCCGGTCGTCGTGACGCGCGACGAGGACGAGGACGTACGGGCCTACCGGTGCCTGCGCAAGCCCCGGGGGGCGCCGCAGCCCGTGCGGTGCGCCATTCGTTACGGAATGATCTTTGTGAACCTGGACCAGCGGGACCACCGGCTCGTCGAGGCCGAAGTCCCGCCCCTGAAGACCATCTCAGCCACCCCCCGCAGTGCCTGACGCGATTCCCCCGTCGTAAAAGATCGCTCAGGCGCTTCCCCCCGCAGCGGCGTCACCGTGACCTGAACACGGTGACGCCGCTGTAGTTTGCGGGGACATTTCCGGTTATGCGCCCGCTTGAGCGTTGGCCGGAAAACGATGGGGGCGGATTCGGTCAGCCCCGCCGTCAGCCCCGCCCCATCGCCCGGGTCAGCTCGATCTCGATCACCACGCGCGCGGGGTTCGGGCTCGGTGTACGCCCGTACCGCCGCGCGTACCGGCGCTCCGCCTCCGCCACCCGCTCCGGCTCGGTACGGACATGCGCGCGGCCCTCCAGCGTGGCCCACCGCCGCCCGTCCACCTGGCACACCGCGACCAGGGCGCCGGCCGGGCCCGCCGCCAGCACGTTGCCCACTTTCGTACTGCCCTTGTTCGCGATGACCCGAGCGAGGCGGGCCTCGGGGTCGTATGTCACTCCGACCGGAACCACGTGCGGACTGGCGTCCTGGCGTGGTGTGGTCAGCGTGCACAGGTGCCGTTCCCGCCAGAAGGCGAGATACGGCGCGTCCGGGGCGCCCGGGTCCTGGGGGTGTGCGGCCATGGTCCGGAACCTACTGCTTCCCGAACCTCCACCCCAAACCTTGAGCGGAATAGGCTCAACTTTGTGTACGCTGACTGAGTCAGTAACGGGTAGCGCTGACGCAAGGAGGAGACAGCCACCGTGGACGCCGAGCTGACCAACCGGAGCCGGGACGCGATCAACGCGGCCGGCAACAGGGCCGTGTCCCAGGGACACGCCGACCTCACCCCCGCCCATCTGCTGCTCGCGCTGCTCCAGGGGCAGGACAACGAGAACATCACCGACCTGCTCGCGGCCGTGGACGCCGACCAGGCCGCCGTACGCGCCGGGGCCGAGAAGGTGCTCGGCTCGCTGCCCAGCGTGACCGGGTCCACCGTCGCGCCCCCGCAGCCCAACCGCGAGCTGCTCGCCGTCATCGCCGACGCGCAGGAGCGCGCCCGTGACCTCGGCGACGAGTACCTGTCCACCGAGCACCTGCTCCTCGGCATCGCCGCCAAGGGCGGCCAGGCCGGTGACGTGCTCACTCAGCACGGCGCGACCGCGAAGAAGCTCCAGGACGCCTTCCGCAAGGCCCGCGGCGGGCGCCGGGTGACCAGCGCCGACCCCGAGGGCCAGTACAAGGCCCTGGAGAAGTTCGGGACGGACTTCACCGCCGCCGCCCGCGAGGGCAAGCTCGACCCCGTCATCGGGCGGGACCAGGAGATCCGGCGGGTCGTGCAGGTCCTGTCCCGCCGTACCAAGAACAACCCCGTCCTGATCGGCGAGCCCGGCGTCGGCAAGACCGCCGTCGTCGAGGGGCTGGCGCAGCGCATCGTGAAGGGCGACGTCCCGGAGTCGCTGAAGAACAAGCGGCTCGTGGCGCTCGACCTCGGCGCGATGGTGGCCGGCGCCAAGTACCGGGGCGAGTTCGAGGAGCGGCTGAAGACCGTCCTCGCCGAGATCAAGGACTCCGACGGCCAGATCATCACCTTCATCGACGAGCTGCACACCGTCGTCGGCGCGGGCGCCGGCGGCGACTCCGCGATGGACGCCGGCAACATGCTCAAGCCGATGCTCGCGCGCGGTGAGCTGCGCATGGTCGGCGCCACGACGCTCGACGAGTACCGGGAGCGGATCGAGAAGGACCCGGCGCTGGAGCGCCGCTTCCAGCAGGTGCTGGTGGCGGAGCCGACCGTCGAGGACACGATCGCGATCCTGCGCGGTCTCAAGGGCCGCTACGAGGCCCACCACAAGGTCCAGATCGCCGACAGCGCCCTGGTCGCGGCTGCCACCCTCTCCGACCGGTACATCACCTCCCGCTTCCTCCCCGACAAGGCCATCGACCTGGTCGACGAGGCCGCCTCCCGCCTCCGCATGGAGATCGACTCGTCCCCCGTCGAGATCGACGAGCTCCAGCGGTCCGTGGACCGGCTGAAGATGGAGGAGCTGGCCCTCGTCAAGGAGACCGACGCCGCCTCCCTCGAGCGCCTGGAGAAGCTGCGCCGTGACCTCGCCGACAAGGAGGAGGAGCTGCGCGGCCTCAATGCCAGGTGGGAGAAGGAGAAGCAGTCCCTCAACCGGGTCGGCGAGCTGAAGGAGAAGCTCGACGAACTGCGCGGCCAGGCCGAACGCGCCCAGCGCGACGGCGACTTCGACACCGCCAGCAAGCTGCTGTACGGCGAGATCCCGACCCTGGAGCGCGACCTGGAGGCCGCGTCCGAGGCCGAGGAGGAGGCCGCGAAGGACACCATGGTCAAGGAGGAGGTCGGCTCGGACGACATCGCCGACGTCGTCGCCTCCTGGACCGGCATCCCGGCCGGCCGCCTCCTGGAGGGCGAGACGCAGAAGCTGCTGCGCATGGAGGAGGAGATCGGCCGCCGTCTCATCGGCCAGACCGAAGCGGTCCAGTCCGTCTCCGACGCCGTACGCCGCTCCCGCGCGGGCATCGCCGACCCCGACCGCCCCACCGGCTCCTTCCTCTTCCTCGGCCCCACGGGCGTCGGCAAGACCGAGCTGGCGAAGGCCCTCGCCGACTTCCTCTTCGACGACGAGCGGGCCATGATCCGCATCGACATGTCGGAGTACGGCGAGAAGCACAGCGTCGCCCGCCTCGTCGGCGCGCCCCCCGGCTACATCGGCTACGAGGAGGGCGGCCAGCTCACCGAGGCGGTGCGCAGGCGGCCGTACAGCGTCATCCTGCTCGACGAGGTGGAGAAGGCGCACCCGGAGGTCTTCGACGTCCTGCTCCAGGTCCTGGACGACGGCCGGCTCACCGACGGCCAGGGCCGCACGGTCGACTTCCGCAACACGATCCTGGTGCTGACGTCCAACCTGGGCAGCCAGTACCTGGTCGACCCGGTGAGCACCGAGGAGGAGAAGAAGGAGCAGGTCCTGGAGGTGGTGAGGACGTCGTTCAAGCCCGAGTTCCTCAACCGGCTCGACGACCTGGTCGTCTTCTCGGCCCTGAACAAGGAGGAGCTCGGCCGGATCGCCCGCCTCCAGATCGACCGCCTCGCCAAGCGGCTGGCCGAACGGCGCCTCACCCTGGAGATCACCGACGCGGCCCTCGCCTGGCTCGCCGACGAGGGCATGGACCCGGCGTACGGCGCCCGTCCGCTGCGCCGCCTGGTCCAGACGGCCATCGGCGACCGTCTCGCCAAGGAGATCCTGGCGGGCGAGGTCAAGGACGGCGACACGGTCCGGGTGGACGCGTTCGGGGAGGGCCTGATCGTGGGCCCGGCGACCGGCAAGACGCTGTAGTTCGTCGAGACCTTGCCGTCGCGGCCCTGGGGCAAGCGCTTCAGGGCCGCGCAGCCGTACCGTGGGCGCCCAGGCTTCAGGATGAGTATCGAGTCGATGATGCGACTTTGACGTGACCACCGGGCCGGTGAGCTCGTTCCTCTGGCCGGGAGGTATGTCATATGAAGCGAGTTCTGGCCGTTCAGCGCATCAGCCGTGACACCGAGGCGTCATCGGCGCTCACACGGCAGGACAAGGCGCTCACTCTCGCGATACGGCGAGGTACCTACACGGAGGTGGGACGCGTCGTCGACGCCACCGTGTCCGGCGCTGTCAACCTGGACCAGCGCCCCAGCCTGAGGAAGTGGCTCACCGAGCCGCTCGTGCACGAGTGGGATGTCCTCATGGTCACCGAGCAGGATCGCGTGACGCGCGATGACATGCACTGGTGGCACTTTGTCGACTGGATCCTGAAGAACGGGAAGGACATCGAGGTCCTCGACGATCCGACGTTCGACATCCACTCCGAGGACGGACGGATGCTGGCGGGCATCAAGGCGGCCCAAGCAGCCAAGTACCGCAAAGCTGTGCAGGCCAGGCAACTCGATCGTACGCAGTTCTTCCGTGAGAACAGGTTGTGGAACGGCGGAATCTGGCCCTTCGGCTACCGCGCTGAGGTCTTCAGCCACCTGGGAGAGTCACGTAAGTGCCTGGCTGTCGACCCTTGCAGCTCACGACTCGTGCGCGAGGCGTACGAGCGCATGGTCCACGGTGGCGACACCGTTTACGCCGTGGCGAGGGACTGGAATGCGCGAGGCGTTCCCAGTGCCCGGGATCATCAGCGCAGAGAACAGAACAAGGATCTTCCGGAGCATGAGCGCAGGCCGGAGAAGGGGACTGTCTGGTCCGTGACCCCCTTGCGCAACATGTTGAGGTCACCCGCCCTGATGGGCGTGATGATGCATCGTTCGGAACCTGTTCTGGACGCGGAGGGACAGCCCGTGGTCTGGGCAGATCCCATCCTCACCCCCGAGGAGCAGCGCTCCAGGACGCGATCATCACCGGGAGGGGCGAGGGGGAGCCCAGGCCGGGCAAGGGCTGGCGCACTCCTCTGCTCGGCGTGGTCTTCTGCATGTGTGGCAGGCCCATGTATGTGCGGCATCAGAAGAATCGCCTGGCCGACGGAACGACGACTGTGCTGACCTACTACCAGTGCCGTTCCGTTTCCGAGATGAACCGCTGCGAGGGGCCGTCGAGCTGGCGGGCCGAGAGTCTCTACGAGACTGTAGAGCGGCACTTTCTGGACAGCGCCGGTGATCTGACCGAGACGAAGCGCGCCCACGTACCGGGACGGGACCACACCGCGGCGATCGCCGAGCTGCGAAAAGCCCTCGTCAATCTCACCACTGCCATCGGACACGCGCTTGACTCGGCGGCCGTTGAGGCCCTGGCCCGGCAGATGGACGAGCACGCGAAGACGCTCGCGAGGCTGGAGGCCGAGCCGGTGGTCCCTGCCCGTTGGATCGAGGAACCGACCGGTGCGATCTACCGCAAACGGTGGTGCGCGGCTGAGAACTGGGAAGGCCGGGCGGCGATCCTCCTCAAGGCCGGCGTCCGCTACTTCTGCGAGGGAACGCACAAGTCGGGCATCGTGCACGTGTATCTCCCTCCAGCCTTGCAGCGGCAGGCGGAAGGGCGGACTGCATGGGGAGGGTCCGAGGCCGTTGACGGGATCGGCTGCCACGAGGACGGGGCCCGCCAGTATTTCCTGGAGCTTCGACGGGCCAAAGGGATGGGACCGGGATTCTGGTACTCACATCGTTGATCCGCCGCACGGTGGACGTATCTCGGCCAGGGCAGGTTGCCGGGCACAGGCCAAGAGAGAGAGGGTGGGCTGTACGTCTGGTCTCAGTGATGGCCGGACGATCCAGACGACCGCAGGAGTACCCAGTATGTCCATCGACCCGTCCTCGATTCCGAACTTCGGGGGCCAGCCCGAGCCGCAGCCCCAGGGTGGACCGGCGGGCCCCGTCGTCCCGGATCAGGATCTCGTGAAGCAGCTCCTCGACCAGATGGAGCTGAAGTACGTCGTCGACGACGAGGGTGACCTCGCGGCGCCGTGGGAGGAGTTCCGCACGTACTTCATGTTCCGCGGCGAGGGGGACCAGACGGTCTACTCGGTGCGGACGTTCTACGACCGGCCCCACCAGATCGACGACAAGGCGCTGCTGCTGGAGTCGATCGACGACTGGAACCGGCGCACCCTGTGGCCCAAGGTCTACACGCACACCCACGACGACGGCACCGTCCGCCTCATCGGCGAGGCGCAGCTGCTGATCGGCGCCGGCGTGAACATCGAGCTGTTCGTCTCCTCGACGGTGAGCTGGGTGCGGGCGGCGATCGAGTTCGACAAGTGGCTCGTGGAGCAGCTCGGCCTCGAGAAGGAGGTCGACGCGGCCGAGGAGGAGACCGAGGAGAAGCCCGAAGAGGGCGACGAGTAGTTCCCCCGCCCCACATACCGCCTGCGCGGCCCCGTCCACAGCCTGTGGACGGGGCCGCGGCGTTCAGTCGGCCAGGGGCCGACGGCCCCTGGGTGCCGTCAGCCCGCCAAGGCGACGAGAAGCCCGAGGAGGGCGACGAGTAGGTCCACGACCGGTCGGTACGTCGAGAGGCGCCCGTCCACAACCTGCGAACGGGTGTCTCCCTCGCCGGCCCTGCTTGCCGGTGCCTTCAGGCATCCGTCCGTCCGACCGGGATCCTGGTACGCATGAGTACGGATACTCATGCGTGATGGTCACCGGGGCGGGTGGGGCATGCGTTGTGCGGGCCCTACGGTGCTTCTCGAGCACCGCAAGATCGCTGTCGCACGTTCCATCAGCTCGTCGTTGCCGGACGGGCTGTCCAGAGTGGGGACACACATGGCGTGGGATGAGTGGGAGCAGCTCAAGGCCGCGGCGACCGAGCGGCACACCACGCAGATGCAGCTCAACCAGCTGCCCGCCGACCAAGGTGGCACCAGCTCCGATGGCAGTGGCGGCGGCGCTGGCAAGCTGAGGTCCGACAGGGCGGCGTGGACCAAGGCGGGAGAAGGCGTCGGATCGTTGCGGGAAGAACTCGGCAAGGCGTGGGTGAAGGCGGAGTCGGGCCAGACGGGACTCGGGGCGGGATCAGGGTGCCTGACCGAGGCGGCCCAGCAGGGCGTCTACGACTCCTGGAAGCGCTACGTCAAGGACGTGAGCGAGGTGTGCGATGGGCTCGCCGACGTGCTGGAGAAGGCAGGCAACGACCAGTTACGGACCGACGAGGCCATCGAAGCAGAGATCGCCAAGCTGAGGACCGAGTACTACGGGGACGCGCCCGCCGGCGGCCAGGCCAAGGGGCGGTGACCCGGACACATGGACCACCAGACGCTCAAGGCCCTCAAACCGGCCGAGTACACGGAGGCGGCGGACGGGTACCGCGCGATCAGCGGCACGGCCGACGCAGCCAAGGAACGCATCGACAAGCAGATCACTGCGGCAATGCGGAAGGCCAACGAGGGTGAGGCCGCGGACGCGGCACTCAAGCAGCTGCTGAAGCTGTCGGAGAACTTCCACTACACCCAGGTCGAATGCGGTCTGATCACCGGAGCTCTCGACAGTTTCTCGTCCGAGATCACCGCTCCCAAGCGGCGCCTGATCGAGGCACTGGACGATGCGGCCGCGCTGGCGTACACCGTCAACGAGGACGGCACAGTCACGTATCCCGCCGGCGGTAAGAACGAGCTCACTGGTGAGCCGATCCCCGGCGGCACCGTCCTGGGCAATAACGGCCTGATCACGGGTAATGACACAGGGTTTCAGTCACCGGGGCTTGTGCCGAACAACCCTCAGTTCAAAAACCCGAACCCGCACCACGCCAAAGCCGTGGACATCGCCGACCGCATCGCCCATGCCGTACGGGAAGCCCAGGAGATCGACGATCGGTACAGCAAGGCACTGAACAAGCTCAAGGCAGCGCCGAGGCTGAACGTCAACACCAAGACGTGGGCGGACGTGGCGTCCGATGTCGATGCGGTGAGCTCAGCGGCCAGCAAATACCTTCAGAGTCATATCCCGTTGGACAAGTCGCCCGCCGACCGCAAGGAGTGGTGGGACAGCCTCAGCGATGAGGAGCGCGAGGAGTACAGGACGGCCTTCCCGGAGATCATCGGCAACTTGGACGGGATCCCGTCCACGGTCCGGGACGAGGCGAACCGGGAGAACATCCACCTCCTCATCGCCCAGCTGGAGGGCCAGCCCGGTGATGCATCCAAGGAAAAGCTCGAAGGACTGAAAGGCATACAGACCAAGCTCAACGCGGGAAGTCAGCCGCCCATGTTCCTCCTTGGTGTCGGTCTCGAAGGAAACGGGCGGGCGATCGTCGCCTACGGGAACCCTGACACCTCGAAGAACGTGTCGGCTTATGTTCCTGGTCTGGGCACCAAACTCGACTTCGGATTTGCCGATGGCACGGTGAAGCGCGCCTTCTATACGGCTCAGGGCGCCCAGAAAATCGATCCCTCCTCATCTGCGATCGTATGGCTCGGCTACGACGCCCCTCAGTCGCTCGACGTGATGACCACGGCCGATGCCGAGCGTGGCGCCCCCGCGTACAACAGTTTCATGAGTGGAATTTCGGCAACCAATGAAAATGCCGACCCTCACGTCACTGCCATCGGCCATTCCTATGGTTCCCGACTGGTAGGGGCCGCCACGCAGGAGGCAGGAGGAATTGCGGGCGCCGACGACATCATCCTCGTCGGAAGTCCTGGCGTCGGCGTGGACAAGGCGGAGGAACTGGGTGTGGGCAAGGATCACGTCTGGGTGGGCGCGGCTGAGAACGACATCGTCACCAAGCTCCCTTCGTCGAAGGAAGCCACGGCCGGGGCTATGGGATTCTTCGGGGGAGGGCCGCTCGGCGCGTACCTCGGAGGAGAAGTAGCTGACCAGGGTGATGACGACATCTGGTTCGGCAAGGATCCGGCAAGTAAGGCGTTTGGTGCCAACAGATTCCAGACCCTGCCCGGGCCGGAGCTGGCGCAGCCCTCCTTCCCCGAGGTATGGGACTCTAAGCTGGATATCGAGGCCCATAGCAATTACTTCTCCCCGGAGGAAGGGAAGGACAAGGTTTCTGCGCGAAACATCGCTGCCATTGTCGCAGGGCAGCCGGGATATGTCCGGAGGGAGACGCCGCGATGAAAACAAGAGCAGCAGTGGCTGCTGTACTGGCTCTGCTTCTTTCCGGATGCGGCGCGACAGGCAGCGCGTCCTCGAGCAAGGAAAGTCAATCGAAGATGAACCTGCAAGAGGCCGCCGACAGGGCCGACACGATCCTGGACGAGGCGTTTGCGGCCATCAAGCCTCCCGTTCAGTGGACGCACTTGTACTCCATGCCGGGAGACTGCTACGTGGACCGTGATCGTTCCGTTATGACGATCATCTCCGCCGAACGGCGTGGCAGCTTTCTCGGCGTGCTGGAGCGTCACTGGAAGAGCAAGGGCTACAAGCTCGTCGCCACGAGTCCGAACGGGCTGGCGGCCAATTTCGAGACCCAGGACGGCTTCCAGCTCGAAGTCCTGATCGGGTCCAATGGCCAGGCCCATCTGAGCGTCACCACCCCGTGCGTGGAGAAGTCCGACGTCGGCCAGCCGACCAGCAGGCCGAACGGCCCCGACTACTCGAAGCAGAAGTTGCCGGAGCCGAACGTGCGGTCGACGTTCTGGTCGAGCGACACGCTCCTGTCGAGCTGACGGAGACGACATCCGGAGGTCCGAGCCGCCGAGAGGCGCCCGTCCAGAACCTGTGGACGGGCGCCTCTCCCCGTTCGGTCAGCCCGCCAGCGCCTTCAGGCGCGTCACCGCCTCCTCCAGAACGCTCGCCCGCTTGCAGAACGCGAACCGTACGAACGGGGCGCCCGCCTCGCGGTGGTCGTAGAAGACCGCGTTGGGGATGGCGACCACGCCCGCGCGTTCGGGCAGGGCGCGGCAGAAGGCGAAGCCGTCGCTCTCGCCGAGGGGGCGGATGTCGGTGGTGATGAAGTAGGTGCCGGCCGGGCGGAAGACCGCGAAACCGGCGTCCGCGAGCCCCGCCGCCAGCAGGTCGCGCTTGGCCAGCATGTCCGCGCGGAACGCGTCGAAGTAGCTGTCGGGCAGGGCGAGGGCCTCGGCGACCGCGTACTGGAACGGGCCCGACGACACGTACGTCAGGAACTGCTTTGCCGAGCGCACCGCCGCGACCAGGCCGGGCGCCGCCGTCACCCAGCCGACCTTCCAGCCGGTGAACGAGAACGTCTTGCCGCTCGACCCGATGGTGACCGTGCGCTCCCGCATCCCCGGCAGGGTGGCGAGGGGCACGTGCTCGGCATCGTCGAACACCAGATGCTCGTACACCTCGTCCGTCACCACCAGCAGGTCCCGCTCCACCGCCAGCTCGGCGATCGCCGTCAGCTCCTCGCGGGTGAGGACCATGCCGGTCGGGTTGTGCGGGGTGTTGATCAGCAGCAGCCGGGTGCGGTCCGTCACCGCGTCGCGCAGTTCGTCCAGGTCGAGGCGGAAACGGGCCTGCTCGGGGTCCGGGCGCAGGGTGACGGGCACGCGCGTGGCGCCCGCCATGGCGATGCAGGCCGCGTAGGAGTCGTAGTACGGCTCCAGGGCCACGACCTCGTCCCCGAACTCCAGGAGGGCCAGCAGGGTGGCGGCGATGGCCTCCGTGGCGCCCGCGGTGACCAGGACCTCCGTGTCCGGGTCGATGGAGAGGCCGTAACGGCGGCGCTGGTGGTCGGCGATCGCCGTGCGCAGCTCGGGGACGCCGGGGCCCGGCGGGTACTGGTTGCCGCGGCCGTCCCGCAGCGCCCGTACGGCCGCCTCGCGGACCTCCTCGGGGCCGTCCGTGTCCGGGAAACCCTGGCCCAGGTTGATCGAGCCGGTCGCGACCGCCAGGGCGGACATCTCGGCGAAGATCGTCGTCCCGAACTCGGCGAGGCGGCGGTTGAGGAACGGGCGCTCGGTGGAGGTCATGCCCGTCATCCTGCGCCGAAGCTCTGGAGTTCCTCAACTGACGTTCACGGATCGGGACCTGCGCGTGTGCCCAAGGCACCACCTCTGAGCAGGGAAAGAGCCGTCGTTGTCTGTCGTTGTCTGTCGTCGTTGGTCACCCTGGGACGGCCCAGGGACGGCCCAGCCCGCCGGGGGAGAGCAGGGCCGTCCAGGGAGCGCGTGGCTTGGCATGCGGCGCATCTGATCCGTAGGCGCGTTCACTCGTGCGAGGGACCCCGCAAACCAGCCGCTCCGCCCCTGTGATCCGGCTTCGCGTAGCGGCTCGGGTCCGTGGATGTGCACTGGTGTACGTGGCCGTTGGTGTCAGCGGTTGATGTCAATCCAGCAACTACGCGCCCCTGCGGCCATCATCTCCGCTCTCCCCTGACTGTGCCCTGGCAGGCCGGCAGGTAGGTCATCGAAGTTAACCGTTCACTGCACTTGGCTTGCGCAGGCGTACAAGGCGCTCGGCGAATTGGGTAATTTCACCCATCAGCAACCGGCCGCGAGATATCATGCTGCCGCTACACGGAGAACGGATGGCACACCATGACGCGATTTAGCCGTGTTGATTTCTCAGTCCCGCCCGCCCAGCGTGCAGGCTTCTCGCTCCCAGATGAACTTGAGGTGAATCTCGAAAACGCATTGAAGCCCATTACCCCCTTGGTCAGAGAGGTGGGAAGGACCCTACTGCACACGTCAAGGCTCTATTGGCCAGGAATCGAAGACCGGGCACGAACCTCGATATTCAATCACGCGATCAACGATTTCACTTCCCTCCTATCCCAACTGGAGGACGGGGATGGAAGAAACGCGGCGAGAACTTCGCGCTCGCTGTACGAGCACCTGGTCAATTACTGTTGGGTCGCCGCTTACGAAGAAGCCAGAGAGCGATACATAACGCACGAAGTTGTGACACGTGACCTAATGGCGAAGATGCGGCGTGGCGTAATGCTACTGAGCAGTGTCCAACGAAAGCGGGAATTGCATCGACTCAAAGGAATCGGGAGGAAGAACGAAAAGGCTTTTCGGGAAGCCCTAAAGAAATACGGATCATCGTTCACTCGCGACTGGTCGGCAGTCAGCCTTCGCGAGCGGGCGGAAATCTGCGGTTTTGAGTCATCATACGATACTTATAGGCTACTTTCCCAAGTGACTCACGGAAGTTTCGGAGGGACACTTGGGACGCGGAGGGAAGACAATGACATCCCTGTTCACCGCGTCGGGTCGTCTCTAGAACTCGCGATTATCTCCTATCCTGAGGGGCTATCATTCTTTCGCGATCTATGCAGAAGGATTCATGTCCTAGACGGACTGGACACGTCAGAGCTCGTTGATGCCATAAATCTAATGATTGGCGCATGGCCGGCTTACAAGGCGGCTTGCGAGGCGGTGGATAGGCACCTTTGGCCTACTTCTCCACCGCAAAAGCCAACGGCCGTTCTGGCCTTTTACCCGAACGGGGGAAAAAGATGGTTTCTATGGGAGCCGGATTTTGCGGTGATAGCCCCCGCGCCACCACCTGAAAAAGCGGATGACTGGGCGGCCCAGGCATGGGAACAGCTAGGTTTGGTCAATAGCAACACCTTCGCTGGGCTCAAACCGTGGGTCCCCATCACAATCGCGATTCACGGGATTCGGCTCACGGTCGACACACACGTAAAATGGTACCCCGCCGAATCAATCATGGAGATGCCCACAGATCATTAAGAGATAGCTCCTATGCGGCAAATCGACAGAGCCGCAGGCCCCGCAGGACGGCCGATGGCCCGCACCTTCGGTGCGGGCCATCGGCATGCGCGCGGAATTAGCTAATGGGCGGGCTGTAGCGCAGTACCCAACCGGGGCTGGGTCGGTGGACAGTGACCTCAACGGCGCGACCGGTCTTCGTGTATCCAGTGTGCGTGATCTGAAGAAGGTTGCTGCCGATCTCGACGCCGAACGCCTCCGCTTCGACCGAGGTCGCCGCGTACAGCGTGATCTCTTCGATCGCTTCGGTCTGCTCGTATCCCGCGTCGCGCATCCGGCTGATGATGCCGCCGAGACCCGGGTCAGGGTTCTCGATGCTCGCGGCTTCTGCCACATCCAGGGGGACGTACGAGTCGGCGAGCTGGACCAGACGGTCACCGTCGTACATGTGCCTGGCGCGGATCACGGTCTGGTCGGTGCTCGCGATGCCGAGGAGTTGGGCGACCTGAGAGGGCGCGGTGTCGCGACGAATCGCGGTTTCCACACGGGGAGCCCCCCCGAGCCGCTTGATCTCGGTCTCGAACGCACCACGGCTTTCGCCTGCCTCGCGACGCGCAGTGCGGTAGCGCTCCGTGGCGTCGCGGACGATGGCGGTGTTGCTGCTCACTTCGGTCTTTCCTCTCAGACGGCGGGCTGGTCGATGGGCCACTCATAGCTGAGCGACCAAAGTGTGATGGGCATGACGTGGACGCAGACTTCCACGGCCCTGCCGCTCTCGGTCAGGCCAACATGGGTGATCTCGTAGACCAACCTGTCGGCTGAAACGCCGAGCGACTCGGCTTCCTCCTTGCTCGGCGGCCGTACGTCCACGGACTCCCGAATACGGGTCTGCTGGTACCCAAGCTCAGCAAGACGAGACTTGCTTCCACCGTCCCCGGTGTCCTGCTGTTCGAGCTGCGTATCAAAGGCCACGTCGCCAGGGAAGTATGAGGTTGCCACCTGCACGACGGTGGCATCAGCGCGCATGACCCGTGCCCTGACGACAGCCTTCGCGGCGTGATGGATGCCCAGGATCTGGGCAACTCGCTTCGGCGGCCGCTCACGGCTGATCACGGTTGACGCGCTCGATGTCATCCCGAGCCTGGCAATCTCCGCCGCGAACGCACCCCGCGCGCCGGCCTCTTCCCGGGCCGACTTGATGTAGCGCCCCGTTCCGTCCCGGTGAATCTTCCCGAGGATCGGAGACACGAAGGTGCCCTCACCCCTGCGAGAAATGATCAGCCCTTCGTCTTCCAGCACCCGGTACACGTCGCGGACGGTCTGGTAGGCGACACCTTCGGATTCCTGGAGCTCCCGGACCTTCGGCAGTGCAGAACCCGGGGGGTACGCCCCCTCTCGAATCTTCGCCCGAAGCTCAGCGGCGAGCCGCTGAACCTTCGGAACCTTGGTCTCCTCCATGCCTGACTCCCTCGATGTGTGACTCACGCGCCCCCAGTCTTGCAGAACTAGTCCTAGAAGGATAGCCGGGACCACTTCGGGACCGATCGGGCGCGCCACAGAGTCTCTGAACTAGTTCTATTGACGCCCACGCCTGAGCGTGCCTTAATCGTCACAGCGCACCGCAGAACTAGTTCAGCGGAACGCAAGGAGGGGCCCTCTTTGGGTTGCTCCGACCAGGGCGGAGCACGCTGCAAGACCGCCCGCTAGCCCAGGGACAACAGGGTTTCGGCCCGTACTGGGGAGGTGGCCCGGCGACCGCGAGCAACGGCCGGAGAGTGGGGACATGGTCCCCCTTGCAGTGATCTTCCGTACCCCTTCGACCGAGGAGCCCCGATGTGCCAACGACAGCTTTGGGTGTCGCCGTGATGGACCGGACGGCGTCGCCTGTGCAGTAGCTCGGTCCGCGCAGTTCTAGCCTTCGCGGCGGCTCACGCTGCGCCGGTTGCCTCCCTCGCCCGTCCGGTCCCGCAGCTCGCGGAGTCCGTACGGACGGGGTCGAGGGGAGCCGGACATTCCGACCCCAACGGCGAGCGCCCCCGGTGCGGGAACACCGAGGGCGCGGTTCGGGCCGTTGCCACCTTGCAGGGAGAACACGACCCAATGACGTACATCGTGACTGTTCAGGACGCTGTTACCGCGTTTGCCGACTTCATGGAGCCGACGAACGCGGAGCTGGACGCGATCGAGCTGGAGTCCCCGCTGATCCTGGCGGAGGTCGACCTGCTCGACGCGCAGATCAAGGCCCTGGACCACCCCGAGAACGAGGTCGACACCCGCCGCATCCGCCGGGCCCGTAACCGGGTCCTGGCCGTCCGCCGGGACCTGACCAACCGAACCGCCGCCGCGCTGCCGGGCGGTGCCGCATGAGCGCCCCGGGCCAGAACCTGACCGCCGCGCACGCTGAGGTGAAGGCGGAGATCACGCGGACGGACACGAAGACGGGGCTGCTTCTGGCGTTCGTCGGCGCCGTTCTCGCCGCCGCGTGGACGGTCGCTCGGGACCTCCCGATGAACGCCCTCGCCTACGCGGTGGGTGGTCTGGGGATCGCGCTGCTGGTCGGCGCTGCCGGGCTGCTGCTGCGGTCGGTGCGTCCGAACCTGCGCGGCCGGCACGGCTTCCCGCTGTGGGCCACGCTCACCCCGGACGAGATCACCACCACCGTGAGCGGCGCGAACCTCGCCGCCGACGTCGCCGGACTGTCCCGTCTGGCGGTCACGAAGTTCACCTGCCTGCGCCGCGCGGTCGACCTCACCTGTGCCGGCGGGGGCCTGCTCGTCCTCGCCGTCCTGCTCGCGGTTGGGGGTGCGGCATGAAGGCCAAGACCCTGTTGTTGGCCGTGGGCCGGGCCAAGACTGTGCTGCCCGCCGTGGCCATGACGGCCGTGTCCATGGTCCTCACCCTGGCCGTGGTCGTGATGTGGCTCGGTGCTGTGATGCCGTGGCCCGTCGCGCTGGTCGTCGGGATCGGGATCGACGGGGGATGGCTGGCCACCCTCGCCTACGAACGCCGGCTGGCCGCGCAGGGCGACCACAGCCACGCGGTGACCGCCGTGGGCTGGTTCTTCGGCCTGGTCGCCACCGGCGTCCTGGTCGCACACGCGCTGCTGGTGGAGGAGTCTCCCGGTGGGTGGCTCGCCGTGGCGTGGCTGCCCGTCGCGGCCAAGGCCCTGTGGCTGGTCCACAGCCTGTGGGAGCGCACCGCGCTCACCCCGGATGCCCTCGGAGCGATCCGGGGAATCCAGCAGGAGGCCCGGGACGAAGCGGCCGTGGCGCGTGCCCGACTGCGGGCGGAAGCGGGCACGGAGGAGACACGGCTGACGGCCGTGACGCAGGCCGGGGCGCGCGTCGCCCGCGTCCAGGCCAAGACCGCCGCAACCCTCGCCGAAGCCTGGTCGACGCTGGAGAAAGCCCGGCAGGGCGAGGGCACGGGCAGGGCACTGACCAGCGTGACGACCCGCGTCACACCCGACGTCACACCCCTGTGGGAACTGCCCGTATGGGGCCCCACCGAGCCCGTTCCCGCCCTCGAAGCGGGACCCGCACTCACCGACGCGCAACTCGATGCGCTGGTCGACGAGATCCGCCACAGCCAGACGCCGGCCCTGTCGTACCGCGAGATGGCCGTGCGCTTCCGTACGGCCGGACACTCCGCGTCTGAGGTCCGTCTTCGGCAGGCCTGGAAGCGCGTCGCCTGATGGCCACGCTGCCGGTCTACCGGTGGCACCTGGCCCCGGACGGCTACGCCACCCGCCGCCAACTGAGGGCGCGCGACCTGCGCCCCGGTGGTCAGGGGGTGGCCGCCCAGCTCGAACGGCCGCGCCGCCGCCGGGGGCCGCTGGTCGCCTACCTGTACCGCGTCGACCTCGCCAAGCCCGTACGGCCCATGACGCCCGCCCGGTGGGCGGCTCTGGCCAAGGCCAACGCCGCCCGCCGCACCTGCCCCGAGTGCCGACGCGATGCCGGGTACGTCATCCCGCCGTCGCTCGGCATGTGCGTGCCCTGCGCCTTCCCCGAACCCACCGAAGCTTTGAGGAGTGCCTGACATGGGCAAGCCCGACACCCGCCGCCTGGACAAGGCGATTCAGCAGACGACCCGCAAGCTCGAAGCGGTCCGCAACCGTGAGATGTGGCCGCTGGACGGCCGTGAACGGCGCGCCGTCTTGGCCGGTCTCGCTGGCGGCTCCTACCGCGTGCTGCGGGGCGAGACCCCGTCCCGCGCGGAACGCAAGCTGGAGACGGCCTGGAGTTCGGCGGAGACCCGGCTGGTCGCGGAGATCGCCGCGCTCACGACCGAGCGTCAGCGCGTTGTGAACGAGCACGCCAAGGCCAAGGCCGCCAAGAAGTCGTCCGGGTGGTGGTGAGGATGCCGCTACCGGTCCTGACATCGCACTTTCACTGCCCGGCCTGCGGGCCGCTGGTGTTCGGCGTGACCCGGGCCATCTGTGGCCAGGTGATCCCCGCTCCGGTCGTCGGCAACGGGCCCGAACGCAAGTGCCCGGCCTGCAAGGCGGCACTGCGCGCCCACAAGACCAGCCACCGCCGCTGAACCCTCGGGCGCCGGCCCCCGCGCGGCCGGCGCCCGCCCTTCCTCTTCTCGCCCCGTTCACCGCAGTCAGGAGCCTTCCCGCCATGGGTGACAACGTCATTCGCCTGCACAAGAGCACCGACATCCCGGTCGTGACCACGCTGACCGTGGTCCCCGAACCGGCACCGGCCCCGCTGTGGGTTCGGTCCGGCCGCGCCGTCAAGCACGCCGTCACGCACGAGAACACCAAGACCGCCGCTCGCGCCGTCGCCCGCCACAGCCTCTATGTGGTGGGCGGGGCCCGGATCGTGGGCCGCCGTGCCTGGGACGGCCGCACGGCCGCCCGCTACGAGCGCTACATGCGCACGGCGGAAGCCGCGGGGAACATGGAGTTGGCCGCTGAGTGGGAGGAGCGCGGGCAGCGCTACCGCGACGCCCGTCACCGCCGCCGCATGGACCTGCTGCACTCGCCCCTCGACGCGGGCAAGAGTGCACTGGTCGGGACGGGGATGGGGATCGGGGGTCTGGTCGCCCTCGGCATCGTGATGGCCATCGCGACCAAGGACGTGTCCGACGTGGTCACTCCGCTCATGGCGGCCGTGGAGTTCATCAACCTGCTGATCACCATCGTTCAGGTGGTGTGGGGCCCGGCCGTGACCTTGGGCCCGTTCCTCGCCCTGCTCGCGCTGTGGGCGGTCGGCAGCAAGCAGCACGCCGCACCCGCCTGGGCTCTTCCCGCGACCGTCCGCAACGGTGAGGGCGAGCCGATCACCCCGTCCATCGTGGTCAAGGCCCTGCGCGACCTCGGTGTCCCTGCGCTGCGCAACGCCATCAAGGACATGGGTGACGCCGGCGCGTCGATGCTCGGTCCGATCCGGATCGCCGGATGCGGGGTGGAGGTTGACGTCACCCTTCCGTCCGGGGTGTCGACGAACGAGGTGCAGGCCAAGCGGCGCAAGCTCGCCGAGAACCTGTCCCGGCACGAGCACGAAGTGTTCATCACGATCCCGCAGGCCGCGCGGACGGTGCGACTGTGGGTCGCCGACTCGGGTGCGCTGGACGAGCCGATCGGCCCGTCCCCGCTGGTCACCGACGAGACCATGACCGCCGACTACGCCAAGGGCCGTGCCCCGTGGGGGCAGGACCTGCGCGGCGACACGGCCGCGCTGAGCCTCTACCAGCGGCACCTGCTGATCACGGGCCTGTCCAACCAGGGCAAGACCGTGGCCCTGCGCTCCCTCGCGCTGTGGGTCGCGCTCGACCGGTCGGTCCAGTTCCTCATGGGTGACCTGAAGGGAGTCGGTGACTGGGCCATGTTCGACGGTCTCGCCTTGACCCTGATCCAGGGGCCGACCGACGAGCACGTCATGCAGGTCACCGAGATGGTCGAGAGCGCGGTCGAGGAGATGAACCGCCGGATCCAGGCACCGCCCGGCACCCAGTTCCCCCCGTTGATCGTCGTGGTCGACGAAGCGCAGGTCGCGTTCATGTGCCCCGCCGTGGACGACGAGAAGCGCCCGTACGGCGGCTCCAAGGCAACGTCCCGGTACTTCATGGCCGTACGGAAGATTCACAACCAGGGTCGTGCGGTCAACGTCCTGATGTGGCAGGGCACCCAGGACCCCACCGACCAGAATCTCCCCAAGCTCGTTCGCGAGGGCGCGCACACCCGTGCGTCGCTCGCGTTGGGCACCGAGCAGCAGGCCCGGATGGCACTGGGGGACAAGGCGGTCGACGGCGGGGCAGCGCCGAACATGCTGCGCCCCGGGCTGGACAAGGGAACGCTGGTCGTCGCCTCCGACGGCATCAAGATTCCGGCCGGACAGGCGTCCATCACGGTCCGCACGCACTACATCGACGACGACGGCGCCAAGGCCATCACCGACCGGGCCAAGGCCCTGCGCGACGGAGTCACCACCCTCCACGCCATCGACCGGGGCGAGCAGCGCGACCCGCTCGCCGACATCGCCGCCGTCCTCGGTGACGCCTCCCGCGTCCTGACCGCCGACGTCCTCAAGCGACTGTCCACCCTGAACGCGGACGCCTACGGCGCGTGGACCCCGGGCGACCTCAAGCGCGTCCTGGAGGACGCCGGCGCGGAGCCCTACAAGTCCGACGGCCGCATGGTCGTCGGCCGCGACCGCGTCCATCGCGCCCTCACCAACCGCGACAGCGATGGTTCCGCTTCCGCCGACGGATGAAGGGGAGGCGACCCCGCCCGGGCCAGGGAGGCAGGGAGAACTCCCTCACCCCCTCCCTGGCTCGCCTCCCTGGGCCTGACCTGCACTGATGATCCATCAGGGAGGCAGGGAGGCACCCCAGGTCAGACCCCTGAAACCCCCTCCACAGCCCATCTGGGAGGGGGTGTCTCAGCCTCCCTGAACCACCGAAGCAGCGCATTCCGCATACGTCCTGCTCGCACCCGCCGCACGCCCTCAAAGGAGGAGCCGTGACCCGCTTAGACCCGCCCGGGAACCTCGCCCCGCACATCCCCGCCGACGCCTACCGCCAAGCGCAGGCCACCGGCCAACCCGTCGTGATCGTCGTCCACACCACCGACCACACCGGCCGCCCGCTCAGCCACTACCTCTACCCGCTCGCCGTCGCCACCGCCGGCGCCGTCGGAGTGTTCGCCACCGTCGCCGCCCTGCTCGCCCTGCTCGACTTCGCCGTCCACACCGCCGTACAGATCGCCGCCGCCACCGGCCCGATCAGCGTCGGCGGGATCAGCCTCAAGCTCTTCGGCTCCAAGCGCTGACAGGAGACCACCACCCATGAACCACCTCCACACCACCGACGAGCCGTTCCCGACGCCGGAGCAGGCTTACGCGGACGCCCCCAGCATCCTCGACGAGATCGGTTGGACGGCCCGCACTCTCGCCGCCCTGGAGTGCTTCACCGCACTGGACCGGGACTTCTACCTGCGCAAGGCGGCCCTGCTTGACCGCCTCGCGCTACTCGACGAGCCCGACACTCCCGGTGACACGACCGATACCGCAGTCGCGGCGGCCCTGTATCTGCTCGACCTGGACCAGCCAGCCGTGATCTGCGACCCGCGCGCCTACGTCCGCCAGCAGTACGCCCGCACCCTCACCGACGACCAGTAGCTACGCCAAGGGCGGCCCCCGTTCTCGCCAAAGTCCGGGGCCGCCCTTGTCCACCAGCCACCAACTGACCTGTGGAGGACATCCAGCATGCAGCAACCCACCGCCACCCGGCGAGTGCCCCGACCCGCCACGCTCGCCGCGCCGGCCCTGCTGGGCACCGCGCTCACGCTGGCCACGCACGGCGTTCCGGTTCTGCCCCTGCGGGCGGGGAAGGTGCCGTTCGGCAACTGCCCGGACTGCGCCGGCAACGCGTGCGGCGGCCGGCCGAACATGAAAGCCCCCGGCCCCTGCGCCTGCCCGTCCCTGTGCCACGGTTGGGCGGCCGCCACCACCGACCCGCAGGTCCTCAGCTCCACAGCGTGGGGCCCGGCTTGGCGGCACGCGGCGACGGTCGCTTATCACCCCGGGGGCGCCGGCGTGACCGTGGTCGATCTGGACGACGCCGCCGCCGTCCAGTGGGCCCGCGCAACCCTGCCTGCGACGCGGACCGTGACCACCACACGGGGCGAGCACTGGATCTACCGGGGTGCCATGCCGTCATCGAACGCAGTACGGCGCGGCGTCGACATCAAGTCCCTCATGGCATACGCCCGTTGGCTCGGTTCGGGTGCGGGCGCCACGGCCGCTCTCCCGGACTCTGTCCGCGCACTGGTAAAGGAGCCGTCCCCGACCCGCAGGGCGCCGCAGACGCTCACAGTGCCTCTGAGGGCCCATGGGGGCGAGTGCAGGCACCGTTCGCCCGCCTATCTGGACCGGGGAATCGGCATGGCCGTGCAGCGCATCACCGAGGCCCGCAGCACCGTCCACGCGACGGTGTACCGGACGTTCCTCGCGGTGCTGTCCACGCACGGCCGGTGTGGCTGCCTCACGGACGCTCATGTCACGCGGCTGTTCGCCGCCGCGCAGGCCAAGGGCGAGTCGGCCCGGCACTGCACGGAGGCGTGGACCAACGCCCTGACCACGTTGGGACTGAGTCATGTCTGAGGACGAGAAGAACCCCGCCCGCGAGGTCATCACCGACTACGCGCAAGCGCACTTCCGGTACTTCCGCACCGCCGACGGGACCGTGTACGCGCAGCGCAACGGGCACCCCGTGGCCCGGCCGATGCGCTCGCAAGGCACCACCGGCAGCCACCGCCAGGAACTCATGGTCGGCCTGTTCAAGGACGGGCGCGGCGTGTTCAACGGATCAGCGATGAAGGAGGCACTGGACTTGATCGAAGCGCTCGCGTTGGAGTCGGACACGCACGCCGTGCACATCCGTGTTGCCCCCGGGTTCGACGGGGCGACGTGGCTGGACCTGGGCCGCGACGATGGGAAGTCCGTCCGCATCCACCCCACCGGGTGGGACATCCTCACGCCCGATCCGCGGGAGGTCTGCTGGCGGCGCACCCAGCTCACCGGGGAACTGCCGCTGCCCGTCAAGGACACCGACGGCAAGGGCATCGACCTGCTGATGAGGCTGTGCAACTTCGCCAACGCCGAAACCGAGTGCCTGGCCATCGCGTGGCTGATCGGCTGCCTCGGGCCGTCCGTGCCCGTGCCTGCGCCGTTCCTTACCGGACCGCAGGGTGCGGGCAAGTCCACCGGGGGCCGGATGCTCACCAGGATCATCGAGGGGATGAGCGGTGACCTGCGACGCGCCCCGAAGGATGAGGAAAACCTCATCGCAGCCGTGGCGGCGGGATGGATCACCGCGCTGGACAACCTCTCCCACATGACGCCGGACCTGTCCGACGCCATGTGCTGCATCGTCACCGGCGCCGAAAGCGTCAAGCGCGCCCTCTTCACCGACGGGGACGTCTTCCGCGTCGGCTACCGCCGCCCCCTGCTCCTGACCGGGATCGACGTGGGAGTCATCCGCCCTGACCTCGCGGAACGACTCCTGCCCCTGCGCCTGGAGCGGCCCCGCGTCCGGCGCACCGAGGCCGAACTGTGGGCGGACTACGCGGAGGTTTTGCCCGTCGTGCTGGGCTCACTCCTGGACCTCACGGTCAAGGTGCGCGCCGTGGAGGCGGAGACTCCGACCGATCTGCGGATGGCGGACTTCGCGCACCTGTGCGCGCAGCTCGACGCCGCGACCGGGCTCGGTGCGCTGCCGGCGTACCGGGCGAGTCTGGATGACCTGAATGACGACGTGATCGAGGGCGACCTGTTGGCGCAGACCGTCCTCCTGCATGCCGAGACCATCGAGCCGGGCGGCGCGCAGCAGATGACGTCCACCGAGTGGTTGTCCTGCCTCAGTCGCCTCTACGCGGGCGAGGACTGCCGTGCCCTGCCCAAGGGGTGGCCGACCACCGGCAAGGTCCTCTCCGACCGCCTCAAGCGCCTCCAACCGACCCTGGCGGCCCGGGGCGTCCTCATCGACTCGGGCCGCACCAAAGCGGGCCGCTACCTCGAAATGACCCGCACGGCCGCCCTGACCTTGCCTCCGCACGAGCAGACGCAGGCGTTCTGACCGCGACCACGCACCCTCAAGCGAACAGCAAGAGGAGCACCAGCCCGGCCGAGGCGTGCTCCTCTTGCTGTTCGGCGCAGCGCGCCGCCCCAAGGTCGTGCCGCGCAGCGGCTCCTTCTTCGCCCTGTAAGGCGCACCAACTACTACAGGCAGCCCCTTCTTTGTCCTAAGTAGGAAGACGCTGCGTCACCTGCGTCACCCGAGCGGGAAAACGGCCGCTGACCTGCGCTGAAAGCGGTGACGCAGACGGCCGACTCTGCGTCATCCTGCGTCACCTGCGTCACCCGGTGACGCAGCCGGTGACGCACGGGTGACGCAGCCCCGATCCGCAGCGTCACCAAAACTTGCAGGTCAGAGCCTCAGATGACGCTGATGACGCGGTGACGCAGAAATCCGAACCTCGGACAGGCACGCCCCGAATCCGGATCCCCACCCGCGCACGGAGGACACGCGATGAGCGCTGCACGTGAACAACCGGACCCGCGCGCCACGCTCCGTGGCGGGTTGCCGGACCGCTACCTCACCCCCGACGACATTGCCCAGATGTTCGAGGTGCCCAAAGAGACCGTCTACCAGTGGCGCCGGAAGCGCGTGGGACCGCCCGGATTCCGCATCGGCAAGTACATCCGTTACGACCCCGCCGACGTGCTTGCCCACGTCGCCGAACGCAAGAGCACCGAACAAAACGCTGCCTAATCCAGCACCCACCGCAGACAGCAGGGAGAGCCGCGACCTGGCGGCTCTCCCTGCTGCGTGTTGAGAGGACCGCCGCCTCATGGCAGGCCACATCCAAGACCGCTGGTTCAAGACCGAGACGAACGCCGGCGGAAAGACCGTCCGCGTCAAGAGTGACCGCCACGGAAGTGGTCTGCGCTACCGGGCCCGTTACATCGGTCCAGACGGCGCAGAGAAGTCCAAGAGCTTTCCCGACGGAAAGAAGCGGCTCGCCGAGAAATGGTTGAGCGCCATTGAGACGGACATGACGCGCGGTCAGTACACCGATCCCAAGTCCGTGCGGATCACTTTCCGGCAGTACGCGGACAAGTGGTTGGACAGCAAGACGTCCAGCCCGATGGCCCGGAAGGAGTTCGGCCGGCGACTGCGGCTGCATGTCTACCCGGTGCTTGGCTCCCGGCCGATCGGGACCTTCCGGCCCGAACACATCCGGGAGCTCCTGGCCGCGCTGGACGCGAAGCCCGGTGTAGGCCCTTCCTACACCCGGAACATCTTCGCGGACGTTCAGTCGGTCCTGTCGGCCGCTGTGGATGATGCGCTGCTGTCGCGCAACCCGTGCGGTGCACGGACCGTTCGGCGCCCCAAGCCTGACCCGCATCGCGTAGTCCCATGGTTGCCCGCGCAGGTGTTCGCTGTTCGAGCAGCCCTTCCGGAGAGGTACCGAGCGATGGTCGACGTCGGCGCCGGGTGCGGCCTGCGGCAGGGCGAGGTGTTCGGGCTGGCTGAGGACGCCATCGACGCCGACGGGCGCACGCTTCACGTGGTCCGGCAGATCAAGCACGTGGAAGGGCACCCGGTGTTCGCTCTCCCCAAGGGCGGCAAGAAGCGGGACGTGCCATTGCCCGACTCGCTGGCGGAAGCTCTCCGGGCGCACATGGATGCCTGCAAGCCGGTGGAAATCACGTTGCCCTGGGACGTGCCGGAGGGCCCGAAGGTGTCCGCCCGGCTGATCTTCACGGCGGAGCAGGGGGGCATGGTGTGGCGGAGCAACTTCAACGGCAAGGAGTGGAAGCCCGCTCTCGCGGTCGCGGGCCTCATCCGCCCGGAAGTGGATGAGAACGGGAAGTACGAGTCGGCGCGTGAACACGGCATGCACGCCCTGCGGCACTTCTACGCTTCCGCGTTGCTGGACGCGGGCGAGAACATCAAGGCCATCAGCGAGTACATGGGGCACGCCGACCCGGGGCTGACACTGCGGGTGTACGCCCACCTGATGCCCGACGGCCGCGAGCGTGCCCGTCGTGCGATCGACTCCGTGTTCCAGCGCATCTCTCAGGAAGCTCACGGCCCACAGACGGCCCAGTGAGACTCAGGCGGCCCCTGACCTGCCCTTCTGTGCAGGTCAGGGGCTTTTTCTTGGGGAGAACCCTCTGAAGTTCCTCAACTCTGCTTTGGCCGCTGAGAGGGGCGGGCATCCCAGGTTCACGCAACGCTCACGCACCACGCGAGGCGCCCACGGGGGGCCGCTTCGGGGGACACGGAAGGAGGGTGGCGCCATGGTCTTCGGCATCATCCTGGCGGTGATCGGAATCCTGTTCGTGGCTGCCATGGTGGCCAACGCCCGTTCGAGCAACGCCGCGAAGTCGTACCGCGGCGGCCGGTCCAGCGGATACAGCGGCGGCGGCAGCGCCGCCGGCGGCAGCTGGTGGGCCGGCGGGGGAGACGGCGGCGGCGGCTCCGGCGGCGGCCACCACGGCGGCCACTCCTGCGGCGGCGGTTCGTCCTGCGGCGGTGGGTCGTCCTGCGGCGGAGGCGGCGGATGCGGCGGAGGCAGCTGACACGGGGCAGCTGAGCTCCCGGGGGGAGCCGCATCCGGACCGCGGGGCCCGACCGACCACGGGCTCCGCGGTCGCACCACGTCGGCGGCGGCCGCAGCGTGTACCCGCGGTCGCGTCATTCATGTGGGGCGCGCGGATGCACTTCTCACCGCCTGGCGTGCGCCATCATTGAACAGTTGAGCTGGGAGCCCCCCGAGGGATGGAAACCCGACGAAGTTGGGTAAAAACGCTGTGGCGGCACCACAGTTCATGATTCCCTCTAAAACACCAACGCAGCCCCTCGGACCCCTTCGGACGTCCCGAGCGGACGACTTTCCCAGACCGGGCTGACCGGGGCCGTTCTCCCGGTGTCGACCGGGGTGCGCCGGACCTACCCTCTCTTCTTTGCGTCTCCGCGGAGCCGATCCATGCTCACGACCCTGAACACCTCCTACACCGACACGCGCGCGGCCGATCTCGCCTGGGCCCTGGGGCGCGAGCCGCTGCCCGCCCTTGCCACCCTCGACCTCGACCTGTCCGGTGCCAAGCTCCAGTTGAGACTGCTCGGCGCCTCGCACCAGGTGCTGCTGGAGGAGGATCAGGGCTCTTGTTCGGAGACGGTGGCCTGCCTTCCCGGCACCAGCACCCCCCTCCCACTGGGCGTCGCCAAGCGGGTCGGCGACTGGGGGTACGAGTTCGCGGCACGCGTCGAGGTGCTCTCGCCCGGCCAGTTCGCGGGCCGCGCCCAGGAACTCCTGGCCCTCGTCTCCGAGCACCCGCACGGCCTCGCCGGCGTCTTCCCCGGCAGCCCGCACGCCTTCACCGCCCTGCTCGCCCACCGCCACGAGGGTCAGGTGCACTGGCGGACCTGGCACGCCTACCCGCAGGACGGGCAGTTGGTGGCGACCAGGACGCGGGTCGGGATCCGGGTGCCGGTGGGCCACGACAGCCCGTCCGAGGACGGCACCCCCCAGCGGGCGGCGACTTGAACGCACGGTTTAAACGCACGGTGCATTCAGAGCCCGGACTTCCACACGTGTGGGTGACGAAGGGCACCCGCGCAGTGACGTAACGTCGCAGTCGTGATCGAACCGCACGCGCCAGCCCCACCCGGTGCCCCGCCGCTCTGGCGCGGGCCCGCGCGGCTCCCCGTCCGGCCGGACACCGGGCGGCTGCTGGTCCTCGCGTGCGTCTTCGTCTGCGCGGCCTGCGGACTCGTCTACGAACTCGAACTCGTCGCCCTCGCCTCCTACCTGATGGGCGACTCCGTCACCCAGGCCTCCGTCGTGCTGTCCGTCATGGTCTTCGCGATGGGTATCGGTTCCCTCGCCGCCAAACGGCTGCGCCGGTTCGCCGCGGCCGGCTTCGGCGCCCTGGAGGCGACCCTCGCCCTGGTCGGCGGGTGCAGCGCCATGGCCCTGTACGCGGTGTTCGCGTGGACGGGCGACTGGGGCGGCCTGTGGGCCGACGGCCCCCGCGTCCTCCTCGTCGCGTTCTCCCTCGCCATCGGCCTGCTCATCGGCGCCGAGGTCCCCCTCCTCATGGAGCTCATCCAACGCATCCGCCGCCAGGACGCGGGCGGCGCGGTCGCCGACCTCTTCGCCGCGGACTACGTCGGCGCGCTGGTCGGCGGCCTCGCCTTCCCCTTCCTGCTGCTGCCCTTCCTGGGCCAGCTGACGAGCTCGCTGCTCACCGGCGGCGTCAACGCGATAGCCGGCGCCGCCCTGGTCCTGGGCCTGTTCCGGCGCGACCTCACCCGCCGAGCCCGCTGCCTCCTGCTCGTCGCCAACATCACCGTCCTCGGCGTCCTCGCCTCCGCCGCCGTCCTCGTCGACGACTTCGAACAGGCGGCACGGCAGGCGGTGTACGGCGACGCCGTGCGGGTGGCGGTGCGGACCGGCGTCCAGGAGATCGTCATCACCGGCGGCACCGAGGGCCACCCCCTCGACCTCTACCTCGACGGCCGCCTCCGCGTCGGCGGCCGCGACGAGCGCCGCTACCACGAGGCCCTGGTCCAACCCGCGATGAACGGCCCGCACGCGCGCGTGCTCATCCTCGGCGGCGGCGACGGCCTGGCCGCCCGCGAGGCGCTCACCCACCCCGACGTGCGCCGCGTCGACGTCGTCGACCTCGACGCCGGCCTGGTCCGCCTCGCCCGCACCGACCCGGCCCTGTCCCGCCTCAACGACCACGCCTACGGCGACCCGCGCGTCCACGTCACCACCGCGGACGCCTTCCCGTGGCTGCGCGGGGCGCCGCCGTCCACGTACGACGTGGTCGTCGCCGATCTGCCCGACCCCGGCATCACGGCGAGCACGAAGCTCTACTCCCAGGAGTTCTACGGCCTCGCCCGCCGCGCCCTCGCCCCCGGCGGCCGACTCGTCGTGCACGCCGGCCCGGTCGCGACCCGGCCGCGCGCGTTCTGGACGGTCGAGGCGACGATGCGCGCGGCGGGCCTGCACACCGCCCCCTACCGCGTCGACGGCCGCGACACCGGCTTCACCGCGGGCCCCGACCGCACCGCCGACGCCTCCCGGGCCCCCCGCGACTGGGGCTTCGTCCTGGCCACCGCCGCCCCCGGCCCACCCCTGCGCCTCGACCACGACGAACGCCCCCCGCACACCTTGACCCAGGCGGACCTGACCGCCGACGCACGGGCGGTGGAGGGGACCCGGGTGGCGGGGGTACGGGCGTCCACGTTGATCCATCCGCGGTACTGACAGCTTTCCGGGTGTACGGACGCGTACCACCGGTCGGAGCTGGGCGGGGCCGAATCCCGGTTTCGCCGGGTGCTTTGCGGTGCCCGCTGGGTAGGCTCCCCACCCATGGAGCAAGAGGTGTTCGTTCCGGTTCCGGCCGAGCGGCTGCGGGCGGCCCTCGCCGATCCCGCGCAGGTGGCCCGGGCGGTCCCCGGACTCCAGCAGGACGCCGGCACCGAGCCCGTCGCGGGGCGGCTGAAGCTGCGGATCGGCGGCCACACCATCACCTACCGGGGCGCCGTACGCGTCGCGCCGCGCGAGGACGGTACCTACGCCGTGGAGGGCGATGCGACCGAGGCCCGTGGCAGCGGCGCGGTGAAACTGGCCCTCACCCTGCGGCTGCGGGAGGCCGACGCCGGCACGACGCTCCGCTTCGAGGGGACGGCGTCGGCGGACGGCCGGGTCACGGAGCTGCCGCCGGAGACGGTGGACTCGGCGGTCGCCCGCCTGCTGAACCGTTTCGCGGGAAACCTGGGTGCGGGCGCGGCAGAGGAGTCGGCAGAGTCGGCGGAGGAGTCGGCCGACGCCGGTGACGGGGACGACATCGTCGACGTCCACGACGTCCACGACATCGGTGACGAGGACGACGTCGACGAACCCCTGCCCCCCACGCCCGTCTTCGAGAACCTCACCGGACCCGGGGAGCCGCCCGCGGAGGCCGCGCACGCGCGCCGGACGATGATCGGGCGCAGCGCCGAGGAGGTGGACCACGCTCCGCCGCGCGGGCGCTACGCGCCGGTCCCGGCCCCGCAGACCGTCGTACCGAACAGCACCCTGCGCTGGGCGGCGCCCGCGGCCGCGCTGGTCGTGGCGTCGGTGATCGTGGTGGGCAGGGCGCTGCGCCGGCGCGGTTAGCGCGTCTCTTCCGCGGCTCTCCGCCATCCTCCGCGGGGCCCTCTTGAACGTCCCAGTAGGGTCGTCCCGTGAGTAACGAAGACATCACGCTGACCGCGGGCGACGCGGAGGTGACCGTGCAGCCGGGCAACGGCGGCCGGGTCGGTGGGCTGCGCGTCGGCGGCCTCGAACTGCTGCGTCAGGGGGAGCGGTTCGGGTGCTTCCCGATGGTTCCCTGGTGCGGCCGGATCCGTGACGGCCGGTTCCGGGACGGCGGAGCCGTCCACCAGATGCCGCTCAACGCCGCGCCGAACGCCATCCACGGCACCGTCCGCGACGGCGTCTGGAAGGTCGCGCGGCGGACGGCGGACGAGGTCGTGCTGACGTACGACCTGGTGGAGCCGTGGCCCTACGCGGGCCGCGTCACCCAGGTGGTCACGCTGGCCGAGGACGCCCTGACGCTCGGGATGGCCGTGGAGACGTACGACTCGTCGTTCCCGGCGCAGATCGGCTGGCACCCGTGGTTCAACCGGAACCTCGGCGGCCAGGACGGTCAGGACGTGCGGGTTTCCTTCGAGCCCGGCTGGCAGGAGGAGCGCGGCGAGGACCATCTGCCCACCGGCAACCGCATCGAGCCGAAGCCCGGCCCCTGGGACGACTGCTTCGGCATGCCCGGCGGCGTCGACGTCACCCTCACCTGGCCGGGGCAACTGGCGGTGAACGTGACCAGCCCCGAGAAGTGGGTCGTCCTCTACGACGAGCAGGAAGCGGCCGTGTGCGTGGAGCCGCAGACCGGCCCGCCCGACGGCCTGAACACCCTCCCGCGCCTGGTCACCCCGCTGGAACCGCTGGAGGCCGGCACCACCTGGCGCTGGACCCGGCTCTGAGCATCGCCTCTAAGCTGTCCGGCATGACGGACGTCAACGAAGAAATGCCGCCAGGCACACGCGGCGCGCTGCTGCAGCAGATCAAGGACAAGGCCGTGGTGCACGGCAAGGTGACCCTGTCGTCGGGTCTGGAGGCGGACTACTACGTCGACCTCCGTCGCGTCACCCTCGACGGGGAGGCCGCTCCGCTGGTCGGGCAGGTGCTGCTCGACCTGACCGCCGAGCTCGACTTCGACGCGGTGGGCGGTCTGACGATGGGCGCCGACCCGGTGGCCGGCGCCATGCTGCACGCGGCCGCCGCGCGTGGCCGCAGGCTGGACGCCTTCGTCGTACGCAAGGCGGCCAAGGCGCACGGGCTCCAGCGGCGGGTCGAGGGTCCGGAGATCGCGGGCCGGCGCGTGCTGGTCGTCGAGGACACCTCCACCACCGGCGGTTCGCCGCTCGCCGCCGTCGAGGCCGTGCGCGAGGCCGGCGCCGAGGTGGTGGCCGTGGCGACCATCGTGGACCGGGCCACCGGCGCCGACGAGAAGATCCGCGAGGGCGCGGGGGTGCCGTACCTGTTCGCCTTCTCGAAGGATGAACTGGGTCTGGACTGACGGGCCGCACCGACCTGCACTTGACCGGGGTGTGGACCAGGCATGGACCATTCGCCCAGGTCTGGAAAGATGGGGCCGACGATGACGTCGCACCCCAGGTCTAGGTCAGGGCCGTAGTACGCAGATCGACAGATCGCCAACCCGCAGATACCAAGGAGCGGACAGATGCCCATCGCAACCCCCGAGGTCTACAACGAGATGCTCGACCGGGCGAAGGCAGGCAAGTTCGCCTACCCGGCCATCAACGTGACCTCGTCCCAGACCCTGCACGCGGCGCTGCGCGGCTTCGCCGAGGCGGACAGCGACGGCATCATCCAGATCACGACGGGTGGCGCCGAGTTCGCGGGCGGCCAGTACAGCAAGGACATGGTGACCGGCGCCGTCGCCCTGGCCGAGTTCGCGCACATCGTCGCCGAGAAGTACCCGGTCACCGTCGCCCTGCACACGGACCACTGCCCGAAGGACAAGCTCGACGGGTACGTGCGTCCGCTGCTGGCGATCTCCGAGGAGCGGGTGAAGGCCGGCCGCAACCCGCTGTTCCAGTCCCACATGTGGGACGGCTCGGCCGAGACCCTCGCCGACAACCTCTCCGTCGCCCAGGAGCTGCTCGCCCGCACCGTCGCCGCGAAGATCATCCTCGAGGTGGAGATCACCCCGACGGGCGGCGAGGAGGACGGCGTCACGCACGAGATCAACGACTCCCTGTACACGACGGTCGACGACGCGGTGCGCACCGTCGAGGCGCTGGGTCTGGGCGAGAAGGGCCGCTACCTGCTGGCCGCGTCCTTCGGCAACGTCCACGGCGTCTACAAGCCGGGCAACGTCGTGCTCCGCCCCGACCTGCTCAAGGAGCTGAACGAGGGCATCGCCGCGAAGTACGGCAAGCCGGCCGGCTCCCAGCCGTTCGACTTCGTCTTCCACGGCGGCTCCGGCTCCTCGCCGGAGGAGATCGCGACCGCGCTGGAGAACGGCGTCGTCAAGATGAACATCGACACGGACACGCAGTACGCCTTCACGCGTCCCGTCGCCGACCACATGTTCCGCAACTACGACGGCGTCCTGAAGGTCGACGGCGAGGTCGGCTCCAAGAAGACCTACGACCCGCGGACCTGGGGCAAGCTGGCCGAGGCGGGCATGGCCGCGCGCGTCGTCGAGGCCACGCAGAACCTGCGTTCGGCGGGCCAGAAGATCAAGTAACCCGGTCTGCCCCGCAGGGGTGTCACGGGTACGGCTGAGCCCGGCGTCTGTCTACGGCGCCGGGCTCGCTGTATACCTGAGGGCATGCCCGATGTCCGGCTGGCCTCGTCCCAGGGCAAGTGGATCCTGTTCACCACCGTGCTCGGCTCCAGCATGGCCCTGCTGGACTCGACCGTCGTCAACGTCGCCCTTCCGCGCATCGGCCGCGACCTGGACGCCGACCTCGCCGCCCTCCAGTGGACGGTCAACGCGTATCTGCTCACACTGGCCGGACTGATCCTGCTCGGCGGTTCCCTGGGCGACCGTTACGGGCGGCGGAAGGTCTTCGTGATCGGGGTGGTGTGGTTCGCCGCCGCCTCGCTGCTGTGCGGGATCGCCCCGAACGCGGGGGTGCTGGTCGCCGCCCGCGCCCTGCAGGGTGTCGGCGGCGCGCTCCTCACGCCGGGCTCCCTCGCGCTCATCCAGGGCTCCTTCCACCGCGACGACCGGGGGCGGGCGGTCGGCCTGTGGTCCGGGTTCGGCGGCATCGGGGCGGCCGTCGGGCCGTTCCTGGGCGGCTGGCTGGTGGACGGCCCGGGCTGGCGGTGGGTGTTCCTGCTGAACGTGCCGCTGGCGCTGTTGTGCGTGCCGGTGGCGCTGCGGCACGTGCCCGAGTCGGGGGACGGCCGTAAGCACGGCCGCTTCGACGTCCTGGGCGCCTTCCTGGGCGCGCTGGCGCTGGCCCTCGTCACGTACGCCCTGATCGAGGCCGGGAGCGGGCCCCTGGGGGTGGTCGTGGCGGCGGCGGTCGCCGGCGTGGCGACCGGCGTCGCCTTCGTGGCGGTGGAGCGCCGTCGCCCGGACCCGATGCTTCCGCTCGGCATCTTCGCGTCCCGCCAGTTCACGGCCGTCAACCTGGTCACCCTGTGCGTGTACGCGGCGTTCGGCGGGTTCTTCTTCCTCTCCGCGGTCCAGCTCCAGGTCGTGGCCGGCTGGTCGGCCCTCGGCGCGGGGACGGCACTGCTGCCGACGACCGTGCTGATGCTGCTGCTGTCCGCCCGCTCCGGCGAACTGGCCGACCGCATCGGACCGCGCATCCCCCTCACCGTCGGCCCGCTGCTGTGTGCGGCCGGGATGCTGCTGATGCTGCGGGTGGGGCCCGACGCCTCGTACGTTTCCGACGTCCTGCCCGCCGTCCTGGTCCTCGGCCTCGGCATGGTCTCGCTGGTCGCCCCGCTGACCGCCACGGTCCTGGCCTCCGTGGACGTCGCCCGGGCGGGCGTGGCCAGCGGCATCAACAATGCGGCGGCGCGGGCCGCGGGCCTGGTCGCGGTGGCGGCGCTGCCGCTGCTCACCGGGATGGGGCAGGAGGCGTACCGCTCGGCGGACGCCTTCGACGACGCGTTCCGCCGGGCGATGGTGCTGTGCGCGGGCGTGCTGGTACTGGGCGCGGCGGTCGCCTTCACGACGGTACGACGACTGCCACCGGACTGCCGCAGGCCCGAGTGCAGGACCCACGGGAGCGTGCTGGCGCCGCCGCTGGAGGGGGAGCGGGCCAAGCCGAGACTGGGCTGATTCAGCCGGTACCGCGGCACCGCAGACGTCCACGCTGGTCCACACTGGAGGCATGTCCCTTCACGAAAACCTCCTCGGGGGCCCGCCCCCGACCCACCTCCCCGACGACCCGGAGCCGCGCGAGCTCCTCGCGAACGGCACGGCGCCCGCCGACGTCGCCGCGAAGTACCCGACGTCCTCGCTGGCCTGGGCCCAGCTCGCCGACGACGCGTTCGAGCGGGGCAGCGTGGTGGAGTCCTACGCGTACGCCCGTACGGGGTACCACCGCGGCCTGGACAGCCTGCGCCGAGGCGGCTGGAAGGGCCACGGCCCGGTGCCCTGGGAGCACGAGCCGAACCGCGGCTTCCTGCGCGCCCTGCACGCCCTCGCCCGCGCCGCGCAGGCCATCGGCGAGCAGGAGGAGTACGAGCGCTGCACGCAGTTCCTGAAGGACTCCTCGCCGACGGCCGCCCAGACACTGGGCTAGCCGTACGCCTGCTGTAGCCCGTAGGTGGTGCGTGTCGCCCGTCCGGTCCTGGTGTGACCGGACGGGCCTTGCGTTTTCGGCCCGGGATTGCGCAGGATGCGGGTGGGGACCGGGGCCCCCGTGTCGATAACGGCAGGGGCGGACCGCTACCCGGAGTACAACAGGAGACAGCGATGTCCCTCCAGGCTCAGCCTCACGAGGCTTCGGAGCCCGAGACCCCGCATCTCGACTTCGCAGGCACGACGCCGTACGAGGACTACGTCAAGGCGGACGTGCTCACCCACCTCCAGCACACCCTCTCCGACGATCCCGGAGAGATGGTCTTCCTGGTCACGACCCAGGTCATGGAGCTGTGGTTCACGGTCATCGTCCACGAGTGGGAGACGGCGGCCCGCGCCCTGCGCTCGGACGACGTACCGACGGCGATCGCCGCGCTGAAGCGTTCCGTCCGCGAGCTGGAGGCGCTGAACGCCTCCTGGAGGCCGCTCGCGCAGCTGACCCCGGCCCAGTTCAACGCCTACCGCTCCGCGCTCGGCGAGGGCTCCGGTTTCCAGTCGGCGATGTACCGCCGCATGGAGTTCCTGCTCGGCGAGAAGTCCGCGTCCATGCTGGTCCCGCACCGCGGCGCGCCCCGCGTCCACGCGGAGCTGGAGAAGGCGCTGCACGAGCCCGGCCTGTACGACGAGGTGCTGCGGCTGCTGGCCCGCCGCGGCCACGCGATCCCCGCGGCCGTCCTGGAGCGCGACATCTCGCGGCGCCACGAGCCCTCGCCGGAGGTCGAGGCGGTGTGGACGACCGTGTACTCGGGCGACGAGGGGGACGAGGTCGCCCGCCTCGGCGAGGCTCTGACGGACGTCGCCGAACTGGTGTGGCGCTGGCGCAACGACCACCTCGTCGCCACCCGCCGCGCGATGGGTGCGAAGGCGGGCACCGGCGGCTCGGCCGGCGTGGCCTGGCTGGAGAAGCGCGCGCAGAAGAACGTGTTCCCCGAGCTGTGGACGGCGAGGTCCCATGTCTGACCGACTCGCCCTCACCGCGAAGGAGCTGGACGCGAGCGACGAACTGGCGGGCACGCGCGCGCGGTTCGTGCTCGACGATGTTGTCTACCTGGACGGCAACTCGCTGGGCGCGCTGCCCGCGGCCGTCCCGGACCGCGTCGAGGACGTCGTGCGCCGCCAGTGGGGCGAGCTGCGCATCCGATCCTGGGACGAGAGCGGCTGGTGGACGGCGCCCGAGCGGATCGGCGACCGGATCGCCCCGCTGGTGGGCGCGGCGGCCGGGCAGATCGTGGTCGGCGACTCGACAAGCGTCAACGTCTTCAAGGCACTCGTGGGCGCGGTGCGCCTGGTGGACGGCGCCGGGGATGCCCGGGTCGCCCGGGACGAGATCCTCGTCGACGCGACGACCTTCCCCACGGACGGCTACATAGCGGAGTCCGCGGCCCGTCTGACCGGCCGCACGCTGATCCCGGTGACGCCGGGCGAGGTGCCGGCCGCGCTGTCGGAGCGCACGGCCGCCGTCCTGCTCAACCACGCCGACTACCGCACCGGACGGCTGCACGACCTGCCCTCGCTGACCGCCGCCGTGCACGCGGCGGGCGCGGTCGCCGTCTGGGACCTGTGCCACAGCGCGGGCGCCCTGCCGGTGGGCCTCGACGAGCACGGCGTGGACCTCGCGGTCGGCTGTACCTACAAGTACCTGAACGGCGGGCCGGGTTCCCCGGCGTACCTGTACGTTCGGCGCGACCTCCAGGACCGCTTCGACTCGCCGCTGCCCGGCTGGAACTCGCACGCCGAGCCCTTCGCGATGCGGGAGACGTACGAGCCGGCCCGGGGCGCGCCGCGCGGGCGCGTCGGCACCCCGGACATCCTGTCGATGCTCGCCCTGGAGGCGGCCCTCGACGTCTGGGACGGCGTGTCGATCGAGGCGGTGCGGGCGAAGTCGTTGGCCCTTACGGACTTCTTCCTGGAGTGCGTCGCCGCCTACGTCCCCGAGGGGCGGGTCGAGTCGCTGACTCCGGTGCGTCACGAGGAGCGGGGCAGCCAGGTGGCGCTGCGCTGCGAGAACGCCGGAGACGTCATGCGGCGGCTGATCGAGCGCGGGGTCGTCGGCGACTTCCGCCGCCCGGACGTCCTGCGGTTCGGCTTCACCCCGCTGTACGTCGGGTTCGCGGACGTGGAGCGGGCGGTGCGGATCCTGGGGGAGGAATTGCGCTGACCCGGCTGACCGCCTGACCGGCTGACCGGCTGACCGTCTGACCCGGCTGACCGTCTGACCCGGCTGACCGTCTGACCCGGCTGACCGTCTGACCCGGCTGACCGTCTGACCCGGCTGACCGCCTGACCCGGCTGACCGGCTGACCGGCTGACCAGGTGATTGAGCCGACCGGCTCTCCTGGGCGTACTTGGGGGTGCGCCCAGGAGATCGCCATCCCCTGGCGGGCGGCCCGCGGGGGTGACACCACAGCAGAACCGTTTACCTCTCACCGTGCGTGACATCCGCGTGTCCGCGCACGTCACGGGCCTGATACCGTCCCGGCCAGCGGCCGAATTCTCCCCTGGTCCACTATCCGTCCCGTCCAAATCTGTTTCGTCGTTGAGAGGTTGGAGCATGCCGGACGACGTTGTCGCAGCCCGGGCCGCCGCTGAGGAGGAGTCGGCCTTCGCGCATCCGCCGGTCGACCCCGACGTCACCACGACGTACGGCGACCACCCCGACCAGGTGATCGACTTCTACGTCCCGCGCGTGGCGGCGGGCCCGGGCGGCTCCGTCCCGCTCGTCGTCGTCCTGCACGGCGGGGCCTGGCGCGCGCCGTACGACCGGCGGCACATCACACCGTTCGCGGACTTCCTGGCCCGACGAGGGTTTGCCGTGGCCAACGTCGAGTACCGGCGGGGCGCCGGGAACCCGGCCCCGGAGGGGACATCCCCGATCGCGGGGCGCTGGCCCGACACCTTCGACGACATCGCCGCCGCCCTGGACGCGCTCCCCGCCCTCGTCAAGGACGTCCTGCCGCAGGCCGACGCGCGCCGCACCGTGCTCACCGGCCACTCGGCGGGCGGCCACCTCGCCCTGTGGGCGGCGGCCCGGCATGTGCTGCCCGCCGACGCGCCCTGGCGCACCGGCGGCCCCGCCGCGCTGCGGGGCGTCGTCGCGCTCGCCCCGATCGCCGACTTCACGGTCGCCGGGAAGCTGGACGTCTGCGGCGGAGCGGCCTGCCAACTCCTGGGCGGCGACGAGCAGTTCGAAGAGAGGCGACCGTACGCCGACCCCGCGCTCCTGCTGCCGACCGGCATCGCGACGACGCTGGTCCAGGGCCGCACCGACCTGGTCGTCCCGCAGGCGGTCGCCGAGGCGTACGCGGACGCGGCGGCGAAGGCGGGCGAGGTCGTGGGCCTGACCCTCCTCGAGGACGTCGGCCACTTCCCGCTGATCGACCCGGCGGCGGACGCGTGCGCCGTGGTGGCGGAGGAGATCGCGCAGCTGGCGTGGTGAGGCCGGTGAGTGGGTGGCGGCCCCTGCCTTCAGTGGGTAGCCCCCTGCTGGGGGCCCGTGCCTCCCGTAGGTGTGCGGACCTGTCGTACCCGTAATACCTGAGAGCTACGTCGCAGGAGAGTCCCGCAGCAGGACGCGGACGACGAGCGCCGATCCGTAACTTCCAAGCCAGAAAGGCCCGATGGCGGGCCGACCGGCAAAGGAGGGGCGGGGATGGCGGAGCTTCGTTTTCGCGGACGGTGGCGGCGGCCGTGGCGCCGTGAAGAGGAAACGCCCCAGGGGCGGCGCTGGGTCCGCGCCCTGCTGGCCGTCCTGGTCACCGCCGCCGTGGTCGTCCCCCTCACGGCGGCGACCCGGCCGAGCATCCCCGCTCCCGCCCCTGCCCACCTCGCCACGCCGACGGCGGCGACGCTCGGCAAGGCGTACGCCGCGAACCGGGCCAACGCCGCCCTGGCGTCCCGGATGGCCGCGGCCCACGGGGACCGCCACCGCGCGGCCTCGGACCGGGCACTGGCCGCCCCCTCCCGCAGACTGCTCACGTTCGACGGCCGTGGTTCCGGCCGCGCGGTCGAGGTGTTCGGGGACCTCGCGCACGCCGAGCGCGTCGCCGTCCTCGTACCGGGCTCGGACACCTCCCTGGACACCTACGAGCGCTTCCGCGCGGGAGCGGCCGCACTGCACGACCGGCTCGCCCTACAGGCTCAGGCCGGGGCCGGGGCCGGGGCCAGTCCGCGGACGGCTGTGGTGGCCTGGCTCGGCTACACCACCCCCGGCACGATCAGCACCACCGCGATCACCCCGTCCCGCGCTGCCGAAGCGGCCCCGGACCTGCGGGAGTTCATCGGCACGTTGAGGGCCGTCACCGGACCGGCCTCCCACGTCACCGTCCTGTGCCACTCGTACGGCACGGTCGTGTGCGCCCGCGCCGCTTCCGGTCTGGACGTGACCGACCTCGTCCTCCTCGGCAGCCCGGGCACGGGCGCGGACTCGGCGGCGGACCTGCACACCCGCGCGCGGGTGTGGGCGGCGAGGGGCGCCGACGACTGGGTGGCGGACGTCCCGCACGTCAGCGCCGACCTGTTCGGCACCACGGTCGGCTTCGGCACCGACCCGATGTCCCCGTCGTTCGGCGCCCGCGTCTTCGCGGCGGGCTCCGGCGGCCACAGCGACTACTTCACCCCGGGCTCGGCCTCCCTGGCCAACCTCGCCCGGATCGTCCTGGGCGACACCATGGAGGTGACCCATGCCTGAGACCCACGAGACGCGGAGGCCGTTGCCGGGCATACGAGCGCTGTTGCCGGGTGTGCGGCGAGCCGCCGCCCGGATCGACGCCGGCACGCCCCCGCAGCGCGACCGGGCCGTGGACGCCCTGCGCGCGTTCGCCGTCCTGGGCGTCGTCCTCGGCCACTGGCTGGTGACGGCCCTGGTCGCGGACGGCAACACCCTGCGCGCCGCGAGCCCCCTCGGCCCCATGCCCTGGCTCGCCCCCGTGTCCTGGATGTTCCAGACGCTTGCGGTGTTCTTCATGGTGGGTGGCCACGTGGCGACCCGCAGCCTCGCCTCGGCACGGGAACGGGAACCAGGCGGGACGCGCGGGACCTACTTCAGGTGGCTGCGGGCGCGCCTGGCCCGGCTGTTCGGGCCGGTGGTGGCCGTACTGGCGGTGTGGACGGTCGGCGTGGTCGGTCTCCTGCTGGGCGGCGCATCCTTCGTCACCGTGCACACCGTGGTCAAACTGGCGTTGTCCCCCCTCTGGTTCCTGCTGGTCTTCGCCGCGCTGACGGCCGCGACCCCGCTGCTGGTCCGGCTCAACCCGCTGTGGCCGCTGGCCGTCGTCCTCCATGTGGACCTGGTGCGTTTCGGCCTGGGCGGCCCGTCGTGGCTGGGCTGGGTGAACGTGGCGGCGGGCTGGCTGGTGCCGTACACGGTGGGCGCGGCCTGGACCCGGGGCGAGCTGGAGCGCCCGCGCGCGGGCTGGATCCTGTTCGCCGGCGGGGCGGTGACGACGGCGCTGCTGGTCGGCTTCGCCGGCTACCCGGCGTCGATGGTGGGCGTGCCCGGCGCGGCGGTCTCCAACCTCAACCCGCCGACGCTGGCCGCCGTCACCTTCGGGCTCGCCCAGTGCGGACTGGCCCTGCTGCTGCGCGACCGGCTGCGTCGGGCCATGCGCCGGCCCCTGGCCTGGGCGGCGGTGGCGCTGGTGAACCTCTCCGCGATGACGGTGTTCCTCTGGCACCAGACGGCCATGATGGCGACCACCGCGACGGGTCTCTTCGTCGGCCGCCTGCCCGGCCTGCACACGGTTCCCGACGGGCTGGACTGGGTGGCTGCCCGGCTGCTGTGGCTGCCGGTCTTCGCCCTGATGCTGGGGGTGTGCTGGGCGGCGTTCCACGGCTTCGAGAGCGGCGGAGGGCGGCGCGTGCGGAGGGAGCCGGGTGGGTCACGAGTGGTACGTGTCGGACCCCGTGGGAAAACGCCGGGGCTGCGGGAGACCCCGCATGTCTAGGGTGGTGCGGATGAACGGCGTGGGGGAGTGGCTGGCCAGGTGGCTGCGGGCACTGCGGGACGACCTGTGGACGACCCGGGCAGCACCGCTGCCGCCGCTCGTCTGGCTGCGCCGACTGCCGCACGGGCATGTGATCCTGGTCGGTATCGGCATCACGCTGACCAGCGCGGCTCAGATCATCGACGAATATCACCAGGGCGCGAACTACGCCGTGCTGTGCTCCGTGGCGCAGGGTGCGGCGGTGGCGCTGGCCCTGTGGCGGCCGGTTCCGGCGTGGTGGCTGTCGACGACGGTCGCGGTGCTCGTGGCCATGGGTGCCCGCTCCCAACTGTTTTCGGGCCAGGCCGAGCCCGATGCCTCCTGGCCCTGGGGCGCACCCGCCCTGATCGCACAGGCCGTGGTGCTGCTCCTGCTGTCGCTGCGCGTGCCCACCGCCGCGTCCGTGGCGGCGCTGGGCCTGACCGCGCTGGTCACCTTCATCATGGAAGGGGTAATCGGCGCAGCCGGCTACACGCCGACCGGCCCCATGGCGGTGATCGTGTTCACCGCCGTGGTCCTCCTCGGCATCGCCGTGCGCGGCCGCCGCGAGGCCCGCACCCAGCTCGTCGAGCAGGAGACGATCACCGCCGAGGAACGCGCCCGCCGCACGCTGCTGGAGGAGCGCAACCGGATCGCGCGCGAACTGCACGACGTGGTCGCCCACCACATGTCGGTGATCTCCATCCAGGCCCAAGTGGCCCCGCACCTGGTGGAGAACCCGTCCGAGGAGCTCAAGGAGAACCTCGCCGGCATCCGGCAGAACGCTCTGGAGGCGCTCGCCGAACTGCGCCGGGTGCTCGGCGTGCTGCGTTCGGAGAACCCCGAGGATCCCTACGGTCTCGGCGCGGCCGGCACCGGACACGCCCCGGACACCCCGCAGCCCACGCTGGACCGCCTCGGCGCCCTGATGGAGAACACCCGCGCCGCGGGGCTGGACGTGGTCACCACCGTCGAGGGCGAGGCACCCGTGTATCCGCCGGGCGTGCAGTTGTCGGCGTACCGGATAGTCCAGGAGGCGCTGAGCAACGCCCTGCGGCACGCGCCGGGTTCCCAGGTGCGCGTGGAGGTCACCCACCACGCCCGGGGCCTGCACCTGGAGGTCGTCAACTCCCGCCCGAGCGCACCCGTACGGTCTTCCCCCAAAGCGGGCCACGGCCTGCTCGGCATGCGGGAGCGGGCGGCGATGCTGGGCGGCCACGTCAGCGCGTACCCGACCCTGCACGGCGGCTTCGCGGTGCAGGCGTTCCTCCCGAGGGACGGCGTGGCGACACCCCCCGACCGCTCCGACGATCTCGACCCTCCCGAGGGCCTCGAACTCGTCTTCCCGGACGACCTCCCGACAGCAGAAGGAAACCGATGACGACCGGCGGCACCATCCGCGTACTGATCGCCGACGACCAGCAGATGGTCCGGCAGGGCTTCACCGTGCTGCTCAACGCGCACCCGGGCATCGAGGTGATCGGACAGGCGGTGGACGGCCTGGACGCCGTCGCGAAGGTCGACGAACTCGCCCCGGACGTCGTCCTGATGGACATCCGCATGCCCGAGCTGAGCGGCATCGACGCCACGCACCGCATCACCCTCGCGCACCCCCACATCAAGGTGCTGGTGCTCACCACCTTCGACCTCGACGAGTACGTGTACGACGCGCTGCGGGCCGGGGCGTCCGGGTTCCTGCTGAAGGACGCCTCCGCGGACCAGCTCGCCGAGGCGGTCAGGGTGGTGGCGGCCGGCGACGCCCTGCTCGCGCCCGGTATCACCCGAAAGCTGATCGCCGAGTTCTCCCGCCTCGAGGGCAAGCCCAGAGCCCCGCTGAAGGAGCGGGTCGGCGATCTCACCGAGCGCGAGACGGAGGTGCTCACCCTCATCGCGCAGGGCCTGTCCAACGCGGAGATCGCGGGCCACCTCTTCGTCGCCGAGCAGACCGTGAAGACGCACGTGGGCCGCATCCTGGTGAAGCTGGGCCTGCGGGACCGCACCCAGGCGGCGGTGTTCGCATACGAGTCGGGGCTGGTGAGACCGTCGGGCTACTGACCGGCGTCTCCCTCTGTGGCCGTTGTGGCCCACGTGGGGGCTCCCTGTGGTGGCTCCCTGTGGGACCCGTAGTACTTGAGACGGAGCCGTGGGAACCCCTCTCACTGGTGACGACGGGTGCCCCGGCTGCGCCTACCGTTTTGAACGTGACCGAGACGACGCAGACGCACACCACGCACCGGGACGACCCGGCCGACTCCTTCGAGGCCTACCGGCCGCGCAGCCCGGAGTTCCGGGCGGCCGTGGACGCCCTGCGCGGCATGCGGCAGGACCTGTTCCACGACGCCTTCGCCTACCGTCCGCTGCCCCGCAAGGAGCCCACCGGCCTCCTCGCGCGCATCGCGAAGGGCCGCAGGCGGGAGTACGCGGCCTGGTCCCGGCACGCGATCGTCGGTGCGGGCGGCGTGCTGGCGATGCTGATCGGCTACGCGGACGACGGCGGGGGTCTGCTGGGAGCCGTGATCGGCCTGCTCGTCCTGGCGCCGGTGCTGATGACGCTGGTGCGGCCGGTCGGCGCGTTCTGGTTGTCCCTCGCGTCGACCACGGCGGTGGCCCTGGTCGGCACGACCTACGGCAACTGGCCGTGGCTGCCCGGCAGTTTCCTCTCCCACCTGGTGGTCCTGACGGTCGTGGCGATACGCACCCGCCCGCGCACGGCGGCGTGGATGTGGCTGCTGACGGGGGCCTACGGCTTCGTCGCCGAGACCGTCTTCGGCTGGGGCCACTACGACACGAACATCGCGCCCATGCTGGTGTTCTCTGCGATCCTCCTGCTCGTCGTCACCGTCTGGCACATACGCAGGGATGCCGAGCAGGAGGTGACGGCCCAGCAGACGGTGACCGCGCACGAGCGCTCCCGGCGCACCCTGCTGGAGGAGCGCACCACGATCGCCCGCGAGCTGCACGACGTGGTCGCGCACCACATGTCGGTGGTGGCCATCCAGGCGGAGGCCGCCCCCTACCGGGTGGAGAACCCGCCGCCGGAGCTGGAGAAGGCCTTCGCGACCATCCGGGAGAACGCGGTGGCGGCGCTCACGGAGCTGCGCCGGGTGCTGGGCGTGGTCCGCGCCGAGGACTACGAGGTCCCCGACGCCCCGCAGCCCACCCTCGCCGAGCTGGACGCGCTGCTCGCCAACGTGCGGGAGGCCGGCCTGGACGTGGAGAAGGGGGTCACGGGCGCGGTGCGCGAACTGCCGCAGGGTGTGGAGCTGTCGGCGTACCGGATAGTCCAGGAGGCGCTGAGCAACACGCTCCGCCACGCACCCGGGGCGAGCGCCCGCGTGGAGGTCGGGTACGTCCTCGGCGGCCTGGGCCTGCGCATAGTCAACGGCCCGCCACCTAACCCCTCGCTGATCAAGCCCTCACCCGGAGCCGGCCACGGCATCACGGGCATGCGGGAGCGGGTCACGATGCTGAACGGCGAGATGACGGCGGAACGGACACAGGAGGGAGGCTATGAGGTGACGGTGTTCCTGCCGGTGCCGATGGCTTCCGTTTCTTCTCCCGACGAGGGTGGGGCATGACGATCCGCGTACTGATAGCGGACGACCAGATGATGGTGCGCGAGGGCTTCTCGGTCCTGCTCAACGCGATGCCGGACATCGAGGTGGTGGGGGAGGCGGTCAACGGCCGGGAGGCGGTGGACCGGGTCCGTGAATTGACCCCCGACGTGGTCCTGATGGACATCCGCATGCCGGAGCTGAACGGCATCGAGGCGACGCGCGAGATCGTGGCGGCGGACGGCGCGGCGAAGGTCCTGGTCCTGACCACCTTCGACCTGGACGAGTACGTCTACCAGGCGCTCCGCGCAGGAGCCTCGGGCTTCCTCCTGAAGGACGCCTCGGCCCGCCAACTGGCGGACGGAGTCCGGGTGGTGGCGGCGGGTGAAGCCCTCCTGGCCCCCTCGGTCACCAAGCGCCTGATCACGGAGTTCTCGAAGCTGTCCGACACCCCGCGGCTGTCGCCGACCGCCCAGGCGGCGTACGGCGACCTGACCGAACGGGAGACGGAGGTACTGGTCCTGATCGCCCAGGGCCTGTCGAACCTGGAGATAGCCGGACGCCTGGTGGTGGCGGAGTCGACCATCAAGACCCACGTGAGCCGCATCCTGGTGAAGCTGGGCCTGCGGGACCGCACCCAGGCGGCGGTGTTCGCGTACGAGGCGAGGCTGGTGACGCCGGGCTGACCTCTGAAGGCGACCCCTATTTGAACGCGTTCAATTCTGTGGCAGGATGCTGCTGTGTCCGTCACGGAGGGGGAGCGGCATGGGGTCAGGCGCAAGCATCATCATCGTGCCGTTCATGTTCTACGTCGCCTTGATGCTGCCGTTCTGCGTGAAGGTCGCACAAGCGTCGTCCGCGAGGGTGGGCTGGATGATGGCCGCGGTCCTCATCTTCTCCCCACTCGCTCTGCTTGTTGCCGCCGGCGTCCCCTGGAGCCTGTCTCCTGCTGACCCGTTCGCGTGACCCGATGAGTAGCTTTGCGGCAGCCGGACTTGGGGGAACGATGGCCTTCGGTGAACTCTTGACGCTTGTGCTCCTTGCCATGGCGGTTCTGTTGGTGACCGGTGTCTGGCTCGGTGGCTACGCCCTGATCCGCAACCGGGTGCCGGGGCGATGGCTCGGCAGAACGGTACGCAACCCCAGACTTTGGGGAACCGGCCTGCTGTTCATGGTCTCCAGCTTGGCCTTCGTCTCCTGGACGCCCTTCGTCCTCGGGCTCGGGATCACCATCACCGGACACGCCGTCAAGCCCACCGGGTGACCCGGGCTCGTCAGTCACGCGACGTGTCACGCGACGGCACCAGCGCCGTCGGGGCGGGTCGAAAGGACAGGCCTCAGGCCCGAGGGCCGAGGTTCAGGTACGCGTCCGGCGGCAGAAGCGGTTCGGGTCGACTTCGCCGGTGTCGTGGTCGACACCGGCGCCGAGGTACTCGGCTGGGCCTGGGAGCGCGCGCCAGTCATGCCGAGTACCTCGTCGTCCCCGAGACCCAGGTGGTGCCTCCGCCTACTTGAGCGCTTTACCACCCGAGTTGTTGTAGGCGATCGTCTTGTTGATCAGGTTTCCGCCGTCGGTCTCGACCGATGTCTGTTCCTGCTGCCCTGCACCGAACAGCAGGCCGGCGATGTGCGCGTTCGCCACTTGGTCCATGTGCGCGAAGAACCAGTCCACCTTGTCGTCCTTGTAATGGTTGAGGGTGTTGTTCTGCGCCATGTTGCCTACGGGGATCTGCCACAAGACCACCGGCTTGCCCACGGACTCGGCCATCGTCTTGTAGAACCCCAGCGAGGCAGCGGCCTTCTGGTCAGTCCAGAAGTTGTCATAGCCGCCGTGGGCCGACTGTGCGTACCAGCCTGCATCGCGGTCCGACACATCGGCGACCAGGAAGTCGGCGTTCTGTGCACCGAGGTTCGCGTAGTCCTTGGCGCATCCCTGCATGTTGTTCTGCCAGTCCCAGCAGGAAAGGTGGAACCCCACGGTGGTGTTCGGCGCGTATTTGTGCGCCATGTCGATCAGGCAGCGGGAGAGTCCGGCGGCGCTGTTCTCCTGCGATCCGCAATCCGTCGGATTTGCGCTCGAGACCTTCGCGGCAACCTTGTGCGGATCGCCGAGCGACCGGACATAGCCCCAGAAGTCGGGCTCAAGGTCGATCATGTCCTGCGAGTTGCCGATCTTCTGGAGGAAGAAGCGGTAGTCGTTCATGTACCGGGTGAGCAGGTCAGCCCTGTTGATGGCCTCGACCTCGCCCGGACCGTCGCCATGGCCTGCCAGATCCCCGAGGTCGCGCAATGAGTACCAGGTCCAGAAGAACTTCTGCGGGCGCGGGCTGCCCTTGTAAGTCGCCTTGGCCACATGGTCGTCCGACCAGGTCACGTAATAGCCAGGCGGCGTGGTGCTGCCGGACCAGCAGCCCCACCAGTTCTTCCACGCATCCTGGCATTTCGATGCCGAGTAGTAGTCCGACGAGGGCGCGGGCTGGCTGTGCACATAGGCGTACCGCACGTCGAACGGCGCGGCGTTCGCCGAGGCGTCAGACATCGAGCCGCCGATGAGTACCTTGCTGCTACCCATGAAACTCGTCGTCGAGCTGCCGCCACCGGCCGCGGGAGACGACGCCGGCGACGGGCTCGTGCCGCTCGGAGCCTGGCTCTTGGGAACACTGCCGCCCGTCGCGGTGGGCTTGGGCGTGGGCGTGCCGGCGCTGCCGACGCTCCCGGCCGGGACGAGTTGCCACTGCTGATTGGCGCCGCCCCCGTCGCGGTACTGGACGACCTCGCCCCCGTCGGCCTTGGAGGCGTTGTGGACCTCGACGGCCATGCCACTGAAGCGATTGATCAAACGCACGTAGCCGTCCGGCGACTCCGCCAGTTTGAACTGCTGGTTGGTGCCGTTCCGGTCGCTCCACTGCACGATCTCGGAGCCGGCGGTCTTCGACCAGTTGTGGTCGTCCAGCACCTTGCCGGAGTTCCGGTTCTGCAGCCGGTAGTACCCGTCACCCGCGTCGATGAACCGCCACTGCTGGTTGGCCCCGCCGTGACGGCCCCACTGCACCACCGCCGCGCCGTTGTTCGTGGCGAAGCCGCGGCCATCCAGCACCTTGCCGCTGTTGCGGTTGACCAGCACGTACCACGACTTCGGATCCACGGTTCCCGCTGAGGCCGTGTTGACCACAACCACGGAGCCGGCCACGACAGCCATGACGATGGCCGCCCAGACACTCCGACGCGCGAACAACCGACGGGCACGATGCATCACATTTCGTCTGCCCGTGACGGCTGAGCCGGACGAGCGGCGACTACCGCGGGCGCGGCCGCGCGGCACGGCGGCCACCAGAGCGGTACGCCACCGATGACGTGGACGGGCGTGGGACATGTCTGTGCTCTCTTTCAGCCGTTGCATCTGACCGAACCACCTGGTCGGACAACACCCAGTGGTCCGGGGAGGCCGAAAAGGTTGCCGCGCACGCGAAGATTCACAGATTTCTTTTCCGCCCTGATGGCTTCCCGTTCGCCGCGGAGCGCGGCACGGCGAACGCCGGCGGTGGCGGAAGCCTGATGGCTGCTCCCGTCCCTGCCGCTCACGTCGCGCACCGCGAACCACGCCCGCCACTGGACGTTCCCGCGGACGAGGGGCGGGCGGCGGAGATCGCGGAGCGGTCGGGGGTGACGTTGGTGCGGCTGACGGCTGGGCCGAGGAGGTCGCGCAGGAGTGGGGGAACCGGCCTGCTGTTCATGGTCTCCAGCTTGGCCTTCGTCTCCTGGACGCCCTTCGTCCTCGGGCTCGGGATCACTGTGACCGGACACGTCGTCAAGCCCACCGGGTGACCCGGGCTCGTCAGTCAGGCGAACGTGTCACGCGACGGCACCAGCGCCGTCGGGGCGGGTCGAAAGGACAGGCCTCAGGCCCGAGGGCCGAGGTTCAGGTACGCGTCCGGCGGCTGAAGCAGTTCGGGATGCTCCACCGGGTACCGCTCCCCGTGCAGCCTCAGCATCGCCCAGTGCCAGGCCTCGTCATGGAAGACGAGGCCACGGTACGGCTCGTCGCCCGGTTCGTAGGGGTAGCAGTCCAAGGCTGCCGCCCAGGACTCCGCGAGCGACATGCCTCCGTACCGCCGCATGACCCACGCGTAGGCGCGGCGCTCGCTCAGCAGGTACGCGAGGTACTCGTCCTCGTTCAGAACTGCTGGATGAAGGCGCGCCAGCCTTCACGGGAGACGGTGAGGAGAGGTCCGTGCGGCTGCTTGCTGTCGCGGACGGCACGGCCGCCGGTGGCTGTGTCGGCGACCTCAACGCAGTTGCCTTCTCCTGCGGAGTAGGACGACTTCCAGAAGGAGCCCACAACCTCGGTCACGATGTGTCTTCCTTAGTCTTCCGCAGTACGTCCCGGATGAGCCTCATGCTCGCGTCCGGTGCCAACGCCGCTGATCGTAGTAGGTCGTAGACGTTGCCGTAAGCCGCAAGGTCTTCGGGTGCCTCGAGGACCGAAGTGCCCCCTCAGTCGCCCGGAACCAGGTCCGGAAGGCCCTCGCGGACTGGGGGATCACCGACGACCTTGCCGACAGCGTCACCCTCTCGGCGAACGAGTTCGTGACCAACGCGGTGACCCACTGTCAGGTGTCCTGTGCGCAGGTCAGGGTCACCCTCACGCTTCCAGGGGCCGTATCTGTTCCTGGAGGTCTACGACCCGGACCGGGACAGGCTCCCCGAGCCCCGCGACTGCGCCCCGGACGACGAGGGCGGACGCGGACTCGCGCTCGTCGGGCGGCTGGCCGGTGCCTGGAGGCACGCTCAGCAGCGGCACACGAAGTGCGTGTGGGCCCGGTTCACGCTCCCGGAGAGGGCGCATGTTCCGGCGGATTCATGAGGCGCTCGCCAGGCTGCGGCACAGGCGCGGACCCGTCCCGCCCGACTGGGACGCGGCCCGGGAGGTGCGGTCGCCGGATTTTTACGTGGGGCGACTCCCGGACCCCCGCGATGCCCGCTGGCGCCGCTGGGCCAAGCGCAACCGAGCGGCCGGCCACTCCCTGCCCTTCCCGAGGGAGGATGCGTGTCGGCAAGCCCCCGGGCGTCCCCGGATCACCTCCTGGGAAGCCGCCGCCACCGACGACGTAGTACGGCCGTACGTGCTCAGGCCCTGACCGCCGCGGCCTCAGAAAGGCAGAGAGAGCAGCCGCGCGGGTCCTCCTCCGGCGGGCCACTCCGCACCTTCGGTGAGCGGTGTCCACATGTGGCGCAGGGGCATGGTGACCGGGCCGTCGGGCTGTTCGGCCTCGATGTCGCCGTCCAGGGGCCGCCATCCGAGGCGTTCGTAGAGCGGGATCAGGCGGGGCCAGCAGAAGAGGAGTCCGAGTTCCGCCTCCGTACCGCGGGCGTGGTCCGTCGCGGCCGTCACGACCAGCCGCGCCAGCCCGCTTCCCCGCAGGCCGGGCGCCACGACGACACCCCCGAGCCCGGCCACGGGCAGCGAGCGACCGCCGAGCGACACCGTCGCCTGTATGAGCCCGGCGTGCGCCACGAGCCGGCCGTGCTGCCGGACGCCGAAGTGAATGTCCTTGTCCCGCCAGGTCAGTCCGGTCACGGCGACTCCGGCGGGATCGTCCGCACCACCGGTGATCTCGTGCCGCTCGGCCTTCGTGTACTGCGCGAGCCGTACGACGGAGGGAGCGCTGCTCTCGTTCATCCGTCGATCATCACCGATCATCACCGATCCCTTGCGACCGGGTGTCCGCTCCCCAAGACCCCCTGGTCAGCACCCCGTATGTCGGGCTAGCGTCCGGTCATGGCACCAGCTGACGACCTCCGTTTCGACCCTTGGGATCCCGCGTTCGTGGCGGACCCCTACCCGGCGTATGCCGAGCTCCGGGAGCGGGGGCGGGTGATCTACTACGAGCCGACCGACCAGTGGCTGGTGTCGCGGCATGCGGATGTCTCGGCGTTGTTGCGGGAGCGGCGGCTGGGGCGGACGTATCAGCACCGGTTCACGCACGAGGACTTCGGACGGACCGCGCCCCCCGCCGAGCAGGAGCCGTTCCACACGCTGAACGACCACGGGATGCTCGACCTGGAGCCGCCGGACCACACCCGGATCCGGCGGCTGGTGTCGAAGGCGTTCACACCGCGCACGGTGGAGCAGCTGAAGCCGTACGTGCGACGGCTGGCCGGGGAGCTGGTGGACCGGCTGGTGGAGGAGGGCGGGGGCGATCTGCTGAGCGATGTCGCCGAGCCGCTGCCCGTCGCCGTGATCGCGGAGATGCTGGGGATTCCGGAGTCGGACCGGGGGCCCCTGCGGCCCTGGTCGGCGGACATCTGCGGGATGTACGAGCTGAATCCGTCGGAGGAGACGGCGGCGCGTGCGGTGCGGGCCTCCGTCGAGTTCTCCGAGTATCTGCTCGAGCTGATCGCCGCCCGGCGCAAGGAGCCCGGCGACGATCTCATCTCCGGGCTCATCGCCGCCCACGACGAGGGCGACCGGCTCACCGAGCAGGAGATGATCTCGACCGCCGTGCTGCTGCTGAACGCCGGTCACGAGGCGACCGTCAACGCCACCGTCAACGGGTGGTGGGCGCTCTTCCGGAATCCGGAGCAGTTGGCCGCGCTGCGTGCCGATCACTCGCTCGTGCCGTCCGCCGTCGAGGAGCTGATGCGGTACGACACTCCGCTCCAGCTCTTCGAGCGGTGGGTGCTCGATGAGATTGAGATCGACGGGGTCGTCGTGCCCCGGGGGGCCGAGATCGCCATGCTGTTCGGGGCCGCCAACCACGACCCGGCCGTCTTCGCCGAGCCGGAGCGGCTCGACCTCACCCGCGCCGACAACCCGCACATCTCCTTCAGCGCGGGCATCCACTACTGCATCGGCGCACCGCTGGCCCGCATCGAGCTGGCGGCCTCCATGACCGCCCTGCTGGAGAAGGCCCCCACGCTCAGCCTCGTGGCCGAGCCGCGGCGCAAGCCGAACTTCGTGATCCGGGGGCTGGAGGGGCTCAGCGTGACCCTCTGACGCGGCGGAGCAGGCGGCCGAGCAGGGCCCACAGCGCCAGGCCGGCGGCCGTCCCGCCCAGCAGTGCCAGCGGCAGTTCGGCATAGAGGACGCTCCAGTCGGGGCTCTGCTCGAAGCGCCAGAGGCGGGCGCGGACGTCCACGGCCCACACCGCGAGTCCCGCGCCCCAGCCGAGCGCCATGGCGAGGCAGCCGACGGCGGACTGCGTGCGTTGTCCCATGCCCGGCATGGACGCGTGCCGACTGCCACAGGTTCCCGGCTCGACAGCTTCGACAGCTTCGACAGCTTCGACAGTCACGTCGTCATGTCGCGGCGTCGGAGACCCGCCAGCCCCCCGGCCACCAGCACCGCCGTCCCGAGCAGAAGCACCAGCACCGGGGCCCACTCCATCCCTCCCCCCGGCAGCTTCGGCAGGTGGCCGAAGGGGGAGAGGTCCAGGATCGCCTGCGGAGCATCCAGCGCCGGGCCGATCCAGCCGATGAGCAGGATCGCGCCCGCAACTCCCCACGCCGCCGGGGCCAGACGCGGGGCCGTGCCGTACAGGAGGACCGTCAGGGCGCCGACCAGCCAGATCGCCGGGAGCTGGACCAGGCAGGCGCCCAGGATCGGCAGGACCTCCTTGCCGTAGCCCGCCGCGAAGCCCAGGCCCGCCAGGAGCATGATCAGGGCCGCGCCGCCGAAGGCGATCAGCAGGTGTCCGGATGCCCAGCGCAGTCGGCCCACCGCGTTCGCCAGGACCGGTTCCGCGCGGCCCGAGGTCTCCTCGCCGTGCAGCCGCAGTACCGAGGAGACGACGTACAGCGCCGCGATCAGGCCCAGCATGCCGATCATCGCGGCGAGGAACGCGTCCGTCAGACCCGACTGGCCGCCCATCCGCTCGAAGATCTCGCGGGCCTTGTCGTTGTCGCCGACCATGTCGGCCGCGCCCTCCGTCAGCCCGCCGTACACGACCCCCGCGAGGAAGAAGCCGACGCTCCAGCCCAGCACACCGCCCCGCTGCAGCCGCCAGGACAGGGCCAGAGCCGAACCCAGTCGTCCTGCCGGCGGGCCCGGCCGGGTGGGCAGGAAGCTCATGCCCACGTCCCGGCGGCCGGCCAGCCCGTACGCCAGCGCGCCCTGGGCCACGACCGCCGCCGCGAACAGCGGCAGCACCCACCACCGTTCGTCCGCGAACGCCCGCAGGTTCTCCAGCCAGCCGAGCGGGGACAGCCAGGTCAGCGGGGAGGAGCCGTCGTCCGTAGAGGAGTCGCCCGCCGCCCGCAGGACGAACGCCGCGCCCAGCACCGCCGCCGTCAGACCCCGTGCCAGCCGCGCGCTCTCCGTGAGCTGCGCGACGATCGCCGCCATCGTGGCGAACAGCATGCCCACCCCGGCCAGACCGAGGCCGAACGCGAGCGCGCCGGCCGTTCCCTGGCCCGCCAGGCCTGCCGCGACCAGCAGCGCCAGTACGGCGTTGGCGACCCCGGACGCCAGCAGCGCCGCCGTCAGCGACGCGCGTCGGCCGACCATGCCCGACGCGATCAGCTCCTGACGGCCGCTCTCCTCCTCGTCACGGGTGTGCCGTACGACGATCAGCAGGCTCGTCACCGCGGCGAGCGCACCCGCGAACACGCCGACGCGCCACGCGGTGAGCGCGCCGAGGGAGTCGTCGAAGACGGGGCCGATCAGCGCGCGGAAGGAGGCGTTGGTATCCATCTGGTGGAGCAGGTCGGCCCGGTCGGCGGGGGTGGCGTACAGGCCCTTCAGGGTGTTCGGCATGGAGAGGACCATCAGGGTGTTCACGGCCACCCAGACGGGGATCAGCACCCGGTCGCGGCGCAGCGCGAAGCGCAGGAGCGGGCCGGTGCCCGCGAGCGTGGTCATGCCCCCGCCCCCTGGTGCTCCTGGTGCCCCTGGTGCTCCTGGTGCTCCTGGTAGTGGCGCAGGAACAGTTCCTCCAGCGTCGGTGGCGTCGATGTCAGCGACCGGACGCCCGAGTCGGTCAACGACCGCAGTACGGCGTCGAGTTTGTCGGTGTCGACCTGCAACTTCACCCGCCTTCCCCGCACGTCGAGGTCGTGCACTCCCGGCAGGTGCGCCAACCCGTTCGGCGGGCCCGCCAGTTCGGCCGTCACGCTCGTCCTCGTCAGGTGGCGCAGGTCGGCCAGGGAGCCCGTCTCGACCGTGCGGCCCTTGCGGATGATGCTGACCCGGTCGCAGAGCTCCTCGACCTCGCTGAGGATGTGCGACGACAACAGAATGGTCCTGCCCCTGGCCCGTTCCTCCTCCACGCAACGCTGGAAGACCTCCTCCATCAGGGGGTCCAGGCCGGACGTCGGCTCGTCCAGGATGAGGAGGTCGACGTCCGAGGCGAAGGCGGCCACCAGGGCGACCTTCTGCCGGTTGCCCTTCGAGTAGGTGCGGCCCTTCTTGGTGGGGTCCAGTTCGAAGCGGTCGATCAGGTCGGCGCGGCGCCCCGCGTCCAGGCCGCCGCGCAGGCGGCCGTACAGGTCGATGACCTCGCCACCCGAGAGATTCCTCCATAGCGTCACGTCGCCCGGGACATACGCGATGCGGCGGTGTGCCTCGACGGCGTCGGTCCACGGGTCGCGGCCGAGGATCCGGGCGGCGCCCGAGTCGGCGCGCAGCAGGCCGAGCAGGACGCGGATGGTGGTGGACTTGCCGGCGCCGTTGGGGCCGAGGAAGCCGTGCACCTCACCCGTCTCGACCTCCAGGTCGAGGCCGTCGAGGGCGTGGGTGCGGCCGAAGGACTTGTGCAGTCCGGACACGGTGATGGCCTTCGTCATGCTTCAGAACGTACGCTTCTTTCAGAAATTTGTGAAGTTAAGGAAATGCATGAAGCCCGGATAGGATGGGCGCATGACGGAAACAGCTGGTGGTGGGCGGGACGCGGAGGCGGTCTCGCAGTTCGTCGAGTCCTTCGCGGCGCAGCTCGTCGAGGCTGGGATGCCGCGGATGCCCGCCCGGGTCTTCGCCGCCCTCCTCTCGTCGGACGAGGGCGCGCTGAGCTCCGCCCAGCTCGGGGAGCAGCTGCAGATCAGCCCCGCGGCGGTCTCCGGAGCGGTGCGGTACCTGGCGCAGACGCACATGGTGTCGCGCGAGCGGGAGCCCGGCTCGCGCCGGGAGCGCTACCGGGTACAGGGCGACCAGTGGTACGAGGCGCTGACCAACCGTGAGGCCGTCCTCAAGCGGTGGGAGACGGCCCTGCGGGAAGGCGTGACCAGCCTCGGCGCCGACACGCCGGCCGGACGCCGCATGGCCGAGACGCTCGCCTTCTTCGAGTTCCTCGACGGCGAGATCTCGGCCCTGATGCAGCGGTGGCGGGTCCACCGGGAGAAGACCTTCGGGAGCTGAACTCCCAGAAGATCACCGCTCCTTCGTCTCCTCCAGCACCGTCCGCCCCAGCAGCAGGTACTTCTGTGGCGAGCGCTTCTTGAGGTACTGCGCGCAGCCGACGCCGGCCACCGCGATCAGCGCGACGAGCCACGGCGTGGCCTTCAGCACCAGCGAGCCCGACTCCGGGCCCGCCGCCGCGCCCATGTTGGACACCAGCAGCGCGACCACGGCGAGCATCGCGACGCCGCCGAGGAGCGGGGCCGTGAAGGTCCTGAACCAGTGCCGGCTCTCGGGGTGGTGCGAGCGGAAGTACACCAGCACCGCGAACGAGCACACCGCCTGCACGATGAGGATCGCCATCGTGCCGAGGATCGCGAGCAGGACGTACGTCCCGGTGTACGGGTCCTTGCCCGCCGCCCAGAACGCGCCGATCAGGACGGCCGAGACGGCCGTCTGGACCAGGCCCGCGATGTGCGGGGAGCCGTGCGCCGCGTGGGTGCGGCCGATGGTGTTCTTCAGCGACGGCAGGACGCCCTCGCGGCCGAGCGCGTACATGTAGCGGGCGGCACAGTTGTGGAAGGCCATGCCGCAGGCCAGCGAGCCGGTGATCATCAGCCACTGCATGACGTCGACCGCCCAGTGGCCGACGTAGCGCTCGGTGGGGTTGAAGAAGAGGCCGAGCGGGTCGGCGGTGGCGACCTTCACCGCTTGCGACTGGCCGGTGCCGGTGATGGCCATCCAGGAGACGAACACGTAGAAGACGCCGACGCCCAGGACCGAGATCATCGTGGCCTTGGGGATGATCTTCTTCGGGTTGCGGGACTCCTCGCCGTACATCGCCGTCGACTCGAAGCCGACCCACGACCAGAAGGCGAAGAAGAGCCCGAGCCCGGCGCTGGTGCCCTTGAAGGCGTTGACCGGGTTGACCGGGTCGATGCTGAAACCGTCCGGACCGCCGCCGTGGAAGGCGACCGAGACCGCCATGGCGGCGAGGATCGTCACCTCGGTCGCGAGCAGGACGACGAGCAGTTTCTCGGCGACCGAGACGCCGAACCAGGTGCCCATCGCGTTGACCGCGAGCATCAGCAGCGCGAACGCCCACCACGGGATGTGCAGCCCCGTCTGGTCCTTCAGCGTCGTCGTCGCGAAGGACGAGAAGATGCCGATCAGCGCCGGCTCGAACACGACGTACGCGAAGGTCGCGAGCAGGCCCGAGGCGAGGCCGACCGAGCGGCCGAGGCCGTAGGAGATGAACCCGTAGAAGGCGCCCGTCGAGGTGATGTGCTTCGCCATCGATGTGAAGCCGACGGAAAAGATCGCCAGGACGACCATTGCGACGAGATAGCTCGCCGGTGCCCCGATGCCGTTGCCCGACGACACCATGAAGGGCACGTTGCCGGTCATCGCGGTGATCGGCGCCGCCGTCGCGACGGCCATGAAGACCACGCCGAGCAAGCCGATGGCGTTGGGTTTGAGCCGGTGAACGGTGCTGTCGTCGACCGTCTTCGCCGCCGAGGCGACTCCCTCGTCCACTGCCATCGGGGTGGCCCCTCTCCTGGTCGTCCGCTGGTGTGCTGGACCGGAACTCTGTAGCCCGAATGAGTCGGTCAAGGGTGTCGGGACGTTAAATGCTTGTCAACCAGACCTTTAGAAATCTGGCGGCAACACGTGGCTCGTACCGTCGCCGCCATGACCGTGCACACCTCCACCCTCGGCGGCGAGCGGCACCGCTTCGACTCGCTCGCCCGCCTGCTCGCCGCCGCGAGCCCCGAACGCTCCGGCGACCGCCTGGCCGGCCTCGCGGCGGACAGCGCCCGGCAGCGGGTCGCGGCACGCTGGGCGCTGGCGGAGGTGCCGCTGGCCGACTTCCTGACCGAACCCCTCATCCCCTACGAGGACGACGACGTCACCCGCCTCATCCTCGACACCCACGACCCGGCCGCCTTCGCGCCGGTCGCCGCCATGACCGTCGGGGAACTGCGGGAGTGGCTGCTGTCGGAGGCGGCGGACGCGGTGACGCTGGCCGCGCTGGCGCCCGGGCTCACCCCGGAGATGGTCGCCGCCGTCTCCAAGCTCATGGGCAACGCGGACCTGGTCGCCGTGGCCAGGAAGGTGCGGGTGGTCACGGCCTTCCGCTCGACCATCGGCCTGCCCGGCCGCCTGGCCACCCGGTTGCAGCCGAACCACCCGACCGACGACCCGGCGGGGGTCGCGGCCGCCCTGCTCGACGGCCTCCTCCTCGGCTCCGGCGACGCGGTGATCGGCATCAACCCGGCCACCGACAGCCCCAGGGCCGTACGAGACCTGCTGGAGCTGCTCGACGAGGTGATCGGCCGGTACGCGATCCCCACCCAGTCCTGCGTGCTCTGCCACGTGACCACGAGCGTCCGCCTGATGGAGAAGGGCGCCCCCGTCGACCTCGTCTTCCAGTCCGTCGCGGGCACCCAGGCCGCCAACGCCTCCTTCGGGGTGACCCTGGGGCTGCTCGACGAGGCGCACGAAGCGGCGCGGGAGCTGGGGCGCGGAACGGTCGGCCAGAACGTCATGTACTTCGAGACGGGCCAGGGCAGCGCCCTCTCCGCCGACGCGCATCACGGAGTGGACCAGCAGACGGTCGAGGCGCGGGCGTACGCGGTCGCCCGCCGCTACGACCCCCTGCTGGTGAACACGGTCGTCGGCTTCATCGGCCCGGAGTACCTCTACGACGGCCGGCAGATCCTGCGTGCCGCCCTGGAGGACCACTTCTGCGGCAAGCTCCTCGGCCTGCCCATGGGCCTGGACATCTGCTACACCAACCACGCCGACGCCGATGACGACGACATCGCCACGATGCTGACGATGCTCGGCGTGGCCGGGGCGTCCTTCGTGATCTGCACCCCGGGCGGCGACGACATCATGCTCAACTACCAGTCGGCCTCGTACCACGACGCGCTGTACCTGCGGGAGGTGCTGGGGCTGCGCCCGGCGCCGGAGTTCGAGACGTGGCTGGAGTCGATCGGGCTGCTGGACGAGCGCGGCGGCATCCGCGAGGTGTCCGGCACGGCGCATCCGCTGACGGCGATCGGACGGGAGCTCGCGGCATGACGAACAGCAAGATGACTCAGGTGGCTCAGACGTCTCAAGTGTCCACAGCGGACGGCGAGTTGTGGACAGCCCTGCGCCGCCGCACCCAGGCCCGCATCGGCCTGGGCCGGGCCGGCTGCGCCCTGCCCACCCGGCACCGGCTGGAGCTGCAGGCCGCGCACGCCGCCGCCCGGGACGCGGTGCACTCGCCGTTCGACCCGGACGCGGTGGCGGCGGAACTGACCGGTACGCCGGTGATCCGGGTCCGCAGCGCCGCCCCCGACCGCCTCACCTACCTCCAGCGCCCCGACCTGGGCCGGCGCCTGCACCCCGTCGACCGGGCCCATCTGCCCACGGACGAGTGGGACGTCGTCTTCGTGGTGGCCGACGGGCTCTCCAGCCGGGCGGTGCACGAGCACGCGGCGGCGCTGGTCCGGGCGACGACCGCGCTGCTGCCGCAGCACACCAGGACGGCGCCCGTCGTCCTCGCGGAACAGGCCCGGGTGGCCCTGGGCGACGAGATCGCGCACGCCATGGGCGCCGCCGCCGTGGTGGTCCTCGTCGGCGAACGCCCCGGCATGTCGGCGGCGGACTCGCTGGGCGCGTACCTGACGTACCGGCCCCGGCCCGGCGTCACGACGGACGCCGACCGCAACTGCCTCTCCAACATCCGGCCCCCACTGGGCCTGACCTACGAGACGGCGGCGGCGAAGCTGGCCGCGCTGCTGCGGGGGGCCCGTGAGCTGGGCCGCAGCGGGGTGGACCTGAAGGACGAGAGCCTCACCGGGGCCGGGGCCGGGGCTGGGGCCGGGGTCGGGGCTGGGGCCGGGGCCGGGGCTGGGGCCGGGGTCGGGGCTGGGGTCGGGGCTGGGACTGAGGCCGGGGCTGGGGTCGGGGTCGGGGCTGGGACTGAGGCCCGGGCTGGGGTCGGGGCTGGGGCTGGGACTGAGGCCCGGGCCGGGGTCGGGGTCGGGGGCGGGGTTGGTACGGAGGGGCTGCCGCAGTAGCCGACGCGGTGTGCGGGGTCGGCGGGACTCAGCGGGGCATGGCGCGCTGGAGCTCCAGGACCTGGGCGCGCAGCCGGGCCGGGCGGTCGGGGTCCGTGGACAGCGGCACCTGGACGGCCATGAACCCGTCGAGGGTGGCGGGCGGCTCCGGCAGGCGGACGTCGAGACCGATCCGCGCGGCGAGCGCCAGCACCGTGGCGAGGAACCCGTCCGACAAGGCGTTGATGATCGCGTGGCTGGTCCGGTTGTGCCGGTCCAGCAGGGCGGTCACGAACGCCTCGAAGACCGGCACGTCGATCTGGCACTCGTCGTTCTCCATCGGCCCGAACCCCGACGGAACGCCGACCCACTCCTCGTGGACGCGGACGTGCGCCAGGAACAGTTCGGAGGCTCTCGTCGCCGGGTTCCACACCGACTCCCCGTCCACCTCGTAGTACTGGCTCATCACGGCCCCCGTTCGCTTCGCTTGCACGTCGACGTGATGCGCGTCGACGGATGCGCAGCGTAACCAGGCCCGTCGGCCCGGCGCCCCCGGATTACAGCTCACCGCTTACCGCTTACCGCACCGGCAGCATCAGCCCCAGCGCCCCCTCGCTCACCGTCCACGTCCGCCGCCGTACCGGCCCCGCGACGGCCTCGTCCGCCCGGTAGCGGAAGTCCGCGCCCGAGACGGTCACCGTGCGCCCTTGGGCCTCCAGGGGCGCCGCCACCGCGCCCAGGGACAGGGGCCGTACCTCCACGACCGCCGTGCCCGCGGGGCCCGGGGTCACCGAGACCGCCTCCACCGGCTGGTCGAGGTCGACCAGCGTCACCCCGTCGACCTCTATGCGCAGCCGGGCCGGTCCGGGCGGTGCGAGGGCGGGGGAGAGCCGGGAGGGCCGCGACGGCACCAGGGTGCGGACGAGCGACTGGTACGTCCGCAGCCAGTGCCGCCCGCCGTGCGCGAGCCCGGCCCCCTCCGCCCCCTCCGCCGCATCCGGCTCGTCCCGTGAGTCCCGTGAGTCTCGCGGAGCGAGCGGTACCGGCGGGATCCGGAGCGTGCCGAGCACCACCCCGTCGCTGTCGTCCACGAGCACGTCCAGACGCCGCTCGACGCCGTCCAGGGCGGCCCGGGCCGCCGCCACGGCCCCCGTGGGCACCCCCAGGGCGCGCGCGACGCTCAGGGAGCCGCCCACCGGCACCACCGACAGCACACATTCGGCCAGCGCCCGCTGCCGGTGCAGCAGGGCCACCGCACGGATCAGCGCGCGGTCGTCGCCGACGACCACCGGCCGCCGCGAGCCCCGCCGGGACAGCACCCGGGCGAATTCCTCCGGATCCTCCGGCAGGCACACCTTCGTACTCGCCGCACCCGCGCTGAGCACGTCTTTCGCGATACGGACGGACTCCCCGTCCGTGCGCCGGGCGACCGGATCGATGATCACCAGCAGCTGGTCGAACGTCGCGAAAGTCGCCACCTCGGTCCTGCCTCGCTTCCTCGGGTAGCATCTTTGTGCAAGAGCCCCTTGCGCTATTGCGCCAGGGGCTTCGTCTATTCCGGGGCATCCGGGTCCGACGGTGTGTGACCGGTGACGGTCGCGCGGCGGCCAACGACGGTCGCGGCGCACGCGGTGGAAAGAGTCTCCGCGTACGCCCCCGACCTTGGACATGCCCCACCCGGAAGGGGTGTACGCGCGTGCCCGCACTTGTGCTGCTCGGTGCTCAGTGGGGTGACGAAGGCAAGGGAAAGGCCACTGACCTGCTCGGTGGCTCGGTGGATTATGTAGTGCGCTACCAGGGCGGTAACAACGCTGGCCACACGGTCGTCGTGGGCGACCAGAAGTACGCACTCCACCTGCTCCCTTCCGGAATCCTGTCCCCCGGCTGCACGCCGGTCATCGGTAATGGTGTCGTCGTCGACCCCTCGGTACTGCTCTCCGAGCTGAGCGGTCTGAACGAGCGCGGCGTCGACACGTCGAAGCTGCTGATCAGCGGCAACGCGCACATCATCACGCCCTACAACGTGACTGTCGACAAGGTGACGGAACGCTTCCTCGGAAAGCGCAAGATCGGCACAACCGGGCGGGGCATCGGCCCGACCTACGCCGACAAGATCAACCGGGTCGGCATCCGGGTCCAGGACCTCTACGACGAGTCGATCCTCACGCAGAAGGTGGAGGCCGCGCTCGACGCCAAGAACCAGCTGCTGACCAAGCTCTACAACCGTCGCGCGATCGCCGTCGACCAGGTCGTCGAGGAACTGCTGGGCTACGCGGAGAAGCTCGCTCCGTACGTCACCGACACGGTCCTGGTCCTCAACCAGGCGCTGGAGCAGAACAAGGTCGTCCTGTTCGAGGGCGGCCAGGGCACGCTCCTCGACATCGACCACGGCACGTACCCCTTCGTCACCTCGTCGAACCCGACCGCGGGCGGCGCCTGCACGGGCGCGGGCGTGGGCCCGACGAAGATCAGCCGGGTCATCGGCATCCTGAAGGCCTACACGACCCGCGTCGGCTCGGGACCGTTCCCGACGGAGCTGTTCGACGAGGACGGCGCGGCGCTGCGCCGCATCGGCGGCGAGCGGGGCGTGACGACCGGCCGTGACCGGCGCTGCGGCTGGTTCGACGCGGTCATCGCGCGGTACGCGACCCGCGTCAACGGCCTGACGGACTTCTTCCTGACGAAGCTCGACGTCCTCACCGGCTGGGAGGAGATCCCGGTCTGCGTGGCGTACGAGATCGACGGCAAGCGCGTCGAGGAACTCCCGTACTCGCAGAGCGACTTCCACCACGCGAAGCCGGTCTACGAGACCCTGCCCGGCTGGTCGGAGGACATCACCAAGGCGAAGTCGTTCTCCGACCTCCCGAAGAACGCCCAGGCGTACGTGAAGGCGCTGGAGGAGATGTCCGGCGCCCCGATCTCCGCGATCGGCGTGGGCCCGGGCCGGGACGAGACGATCGAGATCAACTCGTTCCTCTAGGGCGGTAGTTCATCCAGTGGCCCCGCACACACACGCGTGTGGGGCCACTGCTCACGTGGTGCCCGGGGCCTGGAAGCCGGTGGTGTCGAGGGTGCAGCCGAAGGGCAGGGGAACGTCGATCTTCTCGCCGAAGGGCTTGCTGAAGCGAACCTCGTATCCCTTTGCCGACGGCGACCCGTAGACGATGGCCTGTTCCTTCTGCATATCGAGGATCAGGTAGACCGGCACACCCGCCTTGGCGTAGACCTCGACCTTGTTGGCGAGGTCGTCGTTCCGGGTCGAGGGAGAGGTCAACTCGGCGACGAACGACAGTGCCTTGCCGTCCAGGCGGTTGCTCTCCGTGTCGAACACCCGCTCGTGTGCTGCGTGAATGTCCGGACCGTATGCGCACTCGCTCCCGGGGAAGACGTACAGCAGTGGCGACCGGTCGATCACGTGCTCTTCCGGAAGGTGCGGCTCCAACTGCTGGCACACCGAACGCATTACGCGTTGGTAGTACCCCTTCGACCACGGCGACACGACGATGTTCCCCCTGACGATCTCGGCCTTGTAGCCGTCCGGCACGTTCAGCTCGTCGAGCAGGTCCAGCAACGCCTCGAAGCTGTCGGGTTCAGTGCCGCTTATCGTGATCGGTCGCTCTGTCATCAATGTCATGATGCGCCCTTCCTTTGAGGCTGACCATTCGCCACTCAGGGTAGTCGAACGCGTACACTCCGACAGTCCTTCGATCATTTCCGTTTGTTGACTGCCCCATGGCCTGTTCCTGGTTCTCGCCGACCCCCGCCCGCGACCACCATCTACGCGTGTAGTCGCCCGCACGGCTCCCTCCCCGCACCCTCCCCCAGGAGACACGCCATGCCCGTACCTCCCCTGAACCGCCGTGAGTTCGTACAGAAATCGGCCGTCACCGGGGCGGCCGTCGCCGTCGCGGGAAGCGTGGGGGCGGGCACCGCCCAGGCGGCCGGCCGCAAGCCCGTCAAGACGCCCCGTACGTGGTCGTTCTCCGTCCTCGGCACCACCGACCTGCACAGTCACGTCTTCGACTGGGACTACTTCAAGGACGCCGCCTACTCCGACGCCAAGGGCAACTCCGTCGGCGTCGCCCGCGTCGCGACGCTCATCAAGCAGCAGCGCGAGGCGAAGGGCGAGGAGCGCGTCCTGCTCGTCGACGCCGGCGACATCATCCAGGGCACGTCCCTCGCCTACTACTTCGCGCGTGTGGAGCCCATCACCGGCAAGGGCGCGCCGAAGCACCCGATGGCCGTCGCCATGAACCACATGCGGTACGACGCCGCCGCCCTCGGCAACCACGAGTTCAACTACGGCATCGAGGTGCTGCGGAAGTTCGAGAGCCAGTGCCACTTCCCGCTGCTGGGTGCGAACGCCCTCGACGCGAAGACCCTGCGGCCCGCGTTCGCGCCGTACACCGTGAAGCGGATCTGCGTACCCGGCGCCCCCGACATCAAGGTCGGCATCCTCGGCCTCACCAACCCCGGCATCGCGATCTGGGACAAGGACAACGTCAGTGGGAGGATGGTCTTCCCGGGGCTCGTCGAGCAGGCGAAGAAGTACGTGCCGAGACTGCGGGCGCTCGGCTGTGACGTCGTCTTCCTCACCGACCACTCCGGCCTCGACGGCTCCTCCTCCTACGGCGACGCCCTCCCGTACGTCGAGAACGCCTCCAACCTCGTCGCCGAGCAGGTCCCCGGCATCGACGCGATCCTCGTCGGCCACACGCATGTGGAAGTGCCGTCGTACACGGTGAAGAACGCGGAGACGGGAGAGGAGGTGCTCCTCTCGGAGCCGTACTGCTGGGGGTACCGGCTCAGCGTCTTCGACTTCGAGGTCGAGCTGGAGCACGGCCGCTGGAAGGTCGTCGGCAAGACCGCCCAGACCCTCAACCCCAACACCGTGGACGAGGACCCGGAGATCAAGAAGCTCCTGGAGGCCGACCACGAACTCGTCGTCAAGTACGTCAACACGGCCGTCGGCACCTGCACGGCCGACCTCTCGGCGGCGGAGTCCTGCTGGAAGGACGTCCCCATCATGGACTTCATCCAGGAGGTCCAGATGCAGACGGTCAAGGCGGGCCTGTCGACGTCCGACGCGGCGCTGCCCCTCATCTCCGTCGCCGCGCCCTTCTCCCGCACGGCCGACATCCCGGCGGGCAGCGTCACCATCAAGGACATCGCCGGGCTCTACATCTACGACAACACCCTGTACGGCAAGAAGCTCACGGGCGCCCAGCTCAAGGACTACCTGGAGTACGCGGCGAAGTACTACCACCAGGTCCCGGCGGGCACGAAGGTCGACACCGCGACCCTCACGAACGCCAACAACTTCTGGGACTACATGTACGACACGGCGGCGGGTGTCTCCTACGACATCGACATTGCGCAGCCGGAGGGCTCCCGGATCAAGAACCTCACCTACAACGGCACCGCCGTCGCCGACGACCAGGTCTTCGTCGTCGCCGTCAACAACTACCGGGCCAACGGCGGCAGCGGCTACCCGCACATCGCCACCGCCGACATCGCCTACAGCTCCACCAACGAGATCCGCCAGCTGATGATCGACTACGTGACGGCGAAGGGCACCCTGAACCCGGCCGACTTCGCCGCCGCCAACTGGAAGCTGACGCAGGCGGGGACGCCGGTCTTCTAGACCGCCGCCGCAGCGGATTCCGCGGCGGACCGCGCCGCCTCCGCCCGTACCGCGTCGGCGATCAGCCGGCGCACCGGGCGGGGCGGGGCCGTCAGCAGGTCCTGCAGGTCGCCGCGGTCGCGGTCGGCGGCGAGCAGACCGGCGCGGGCGTTGGAGAACAGCGAGAGGGTGTGGCCGACCTGGTAGGGGAGGAGTCCGCTCGCGTCGAGCGCCTCACGGGTCGCGCCGGGCGAGGTCGACTCGTAACGGACCGGTCGCCCCAGCTCCTCGGCGAGCACCCCGGCGATGTCCTCGCCCCCCACCTTCTCGACGCCCTCCAACTCGTAGACGCGCCCGGCATGTCGTCCCCGGCGCCCGGCGGCGAGGTCGGCGTCGGCCTGCAGCGCCACCCGCGCGGCCACGTCCGCCAGGTCCTCGCGGGCCACGACCGAGATCCCCCCGGCCCCGAGCGGCGCCCCGAACACCCCTGTCCGAGCGGCGACGTCAGTACCCCCGGCCGCCAGACCCGCCGGTACCTCCGCGTACAGCCCGTTGCGCAGCACGGTCGTCGCGAAGGGAGCCGCGGCCAGCCGTGCCTCCGTCCAGCGGTGCGCCAGGGCGATGGTGAGATGCTCCCCCGAACCGGCCAGGCTCGTGTAGATCGCGTGCCGGACCCCGGCGGCAGCCGCCGCGTCGACCACCGCCCCGTGCCGGGCCAGTACGACGTCGTCCTCCGCGTACCCGGCGGAGACGAACACCAGCACGTCGACCCCCGCGAGTGCCTCGGCCAGGGAGCCCGGTTCGTCGAAGTCGACGCGGCGCGCCCCCCTCGACCCCGGAGCCGGGACGCGCGTACCGCCCACCACCTCGGCACCACCCGCCTCCACCAGCCGTTCCAGAACGAGTCCGCCGAGGGCGCCGGACACACCCGTCACCAGAATCATGAATCGCCTCCGTGTGGTTCGTGATTGTGTGGACAGCCTCACCGGGCCGGACGGTGGGCGTAAGGAGGCACATTCATGTCAGTCACGCACACAGAGGTAACCCCGCAGGAGGGACCGTGCGGTGACGACGACTGTGGCATACGGGACGTTCTGGACCGACTCGGGGACAAGTGGTCCGTACTGGTCGTCGTCGAACTGGCCAAGGGCATACGGCGGTTCCGCGAACTTGAGCGTGCGATCCCCGGCATCTCCCAGCGCATGCTGACGGTGACCACCCGTCGCCTCTGCCGTGACGGCCTGGTCGAGCGCACGGTCTACCCGACCATCCCGCCCCGGACCGAGTACGCCCTCACCGCCACCGGCCGCAGCCTCGCCACCGTCATCACCGACCTCGCCGACTGGTCCCGCATCCATAAACCGGCGATCGCCGAGGCCCAGGAACGCTGGGACGCGGACCACGCGGAGTGACCGCGCACCTCCTGGAGTCCCCGAGGGGAGTCACGGTGCTCATGTAAGGCAGTCGAGGCAGCCGAGGCAGTCGAGCGGGAGGCCGAGGCAGACATGCACGACCTGGCTCAGTCGGCGGTCGACGGCCGTGCGCTCGGTGGCGGGATCCGGGGAGTCGTGTGGTGCGAGGAGGGCATACGGCAGTGCGGCGGTGAGCACGGCGAGCGTGGCCGTGTCCCGCTCCGGCCCGGTCGGCAGATGTCCGGTCACGTGGTGAGAGAGCCAGCCCCGGGCCGTGTCGTGCCACAGGGTCGTCGGGCGCAACACGGCGGCGTACGTCAGTTCGGGTTCCTTGCGCGCCATGGCCGCGACCACGGGATGCTCCCTCAGCAGGCGCGCCGCTCGCACGACGGCCAGCACTGGCAGGCACCTTGGTGGCGGCGAGCCGGGCATGTCACGCGCCACATGCAGCACGCGCTCCAGCTCTTGCAGCGTCACGTCCCTGACCAGCGCCTGAGGACTGGCCCAGTTCCGATAGAAGAACATGCGATTGGTACCGGCAAGGCGGGCGATGTGCGTGAGGCCGGTGCGCCGGGGACCGTACTCGGCGAGTGCGTCGAGCGTCGCTCGGTACGCGGCACCCATCCCCAGCGGCGCGATGATGTGGGGCGAGCCGCTCATGGAGCTCAGCATGAGGCGGCGGGGAGGTGTGTGTCCTGGAAAAGTGTGACGGTTTCCCCGAAAGTGTCCCACTTTTCTGGGGCAACGGGTGGGGGAGGCGGGCAGGAAGGCGGACCAGGCCGCGGAGGACGCGGTGATCATCGGCCCGTCGTCCGAGTTCTTCGAGTCCCGGATGTGGATGACCCCCGGTCGGACGGCCACTTCGAGGCACTGCCCGCCGCTGTCGTTGCGGATCTTCGCATAGCGGTGCGAGAGTTGGGCTACCTTCGCTGGATCACTGATCAGGACGCTCTGGTCCTCGATCTCCAGGTAGACCACGTGGTGATGCTCCTCGGTCTCCACCAGGACCATGTCCCCGCGAGCGCCCGCGTGTCCACCCCGCAGTCCGCGATTCTGCGCCACCACCTGGACGCTGACGTTGTCCCGCTCCGCGTCCTCCGCGAGTGAGCGCAGCTGTCCTCGCTGAACCTCCAGACTCCCGAAGGGCCGCCCGAGCACCGCCTCGTCGAGGATCAGCTCGATCATCGCGGTCGGATCCCGGTCGAAGAGCGCCTTGCGGGCCATACGTGCCTCGACCAGTTCCTCGACCTTGTCATCCGACAGCTTCGGGAACCCGCCTCCGATCAGGGCACGTGCGTACTCCTCCGTCTGGAAGAGACCGTCGACCACGTACGTCTGATATGACGACAACGTCACCGCCCTCGCCTCCATCAACGCGAAGTCCTTGAACTGCGGTGGGTATTTGTCGAGGAGCACGAACTGCCGAGCCTTCTCGAACACCCCCAACCCGCCCCCGAGCGTCTCCTCCAACTTGACGAGCATCTTGTCGCTCGCGGGCTGCGCACACGTCTCCATGGCGCGGGCGGCAGACCCGGTGTACCCGATGAGTCGTCCCAACTCCTCTTGTGTCAACTGCTGTTGCTCGCGCAACGCCTTCGCGAGGGTGGCGACGAGATACGCGGTACCGCCCGACTCCACCTTGTTCTCGGCCCGCGCCATCGCGGTCACCTCCGGACTCAAGCGAACTCAACCGATCACCAGTGCTCCACGTCCACTCCCGACCGTTGCGCAGAGTTATGGAAGAAGCTAGTTCGGCCTGCGGAAACCGTCCCCGTGAACACACAAAGTGACGGCGTAAACCTTGGCGAACCCCCAATCGCCCCGGAGATCCCGACGTGGATCCCGGCGACCGGCATGCAACTCAGGCTCGCAGGCGTGCGGTTCGACGGGATCCGGGTGGACGGCGACGAGGGCCGCACTCTGGCGGACCGTCTCGCGCGCATGACGAGCGGCGATCCGGGGCCGGTGGTGGAGGAGGCGAACGGGCGTAGGTCCGTCTATTTCCTCGTGCCCGTCGGCAGTACGGCACACCGCGCCTGGCCGGACGGAGTCACGCGCCTCACGGCCGGTTCCAACCGCGTCTCGTACATCCCGGTGCCGGCACTCAACGGCACGACGTGGCCGCTGACATGGCGTTACCGCCCCACAGCCCACGACCGTCTGGTCCATACGCTCCTGCTGCGGACGGCCCTTCACTCCGCGGAGTGAAATACGCGAACTCCCCTCCGGCTCGCCTTCTCCTCTCTCGCCGAGGCCCCCAGGGTCCCGCAGGCATGGGCGAGAGGCATCGCACGGGAGGTCGAGGTGCCACCCTCGGCTTCACCGGGACCGGCTTCACCTCGGCCGTTGGACCCCGACTGTCGAGCCACACCAGTCACGCCGGCTACCCCGGCCGCCCGTCGAGCCACCCTCGACGGGCGGCTACGGCAGACGCAGTCCGTGGCTGTCCGCCCAGGTGGAGACCTTTGTGGCGATCCACTCGGGGTGGTCCTCCGGGGTGTGGTGTCCGGCGACGGCGTCGCAGTGTTCGGTCTCCAGTCCGGCGACGTTCGCCTCGCACCACGCCACGATGCCCTCGTGCATCATCGCCCCCGGTCCCGGCGTGAACGTGAGCAGCAGCTTCGGTACGTCCGGGCTTGCCGCCAGCCAGGCGTCGTAGGCCTCGACCCTGGTCACGACGTCGGCGGGCTCGCCGCCCAGCGGCATCGAGCGGGCCCAGCGCAGTATGGGAAGTCTGCTGTCCCGGGTGGGGTAGGGCTCGGCGTAGGCGTCGAGAGTCTCCTGCGCGAGGGCGGTGGTGGTGGCGACGCTGCCGGGCAGGGCCCTGATGAAGGCGTTGTCGTCCAGGAGCATGGCCTCGCCGACGCCCTCCGTCTTGATCGCCCGGAACAGTTCCCGGCCGCCGTCGGGGAACTCCTCCCAGGTCATCGGTTTGACGATGGTCTCGGTGAACGCGATGCCGCGCACCCGGTCCGGATGACGCGCGGCCCAGTCGAAGGCGAGGGCGCCGCCCCAGTCGTGTCCGACGAGGGTCACGTCACGCAGGCCGAGCGCGTCGAACCACGCGTCGAGGTAGCGGGCCTGGTCGGCGAAGGTGTAGTCGATGTCGGGTTTGCCCGACTCGCCCATGCCGATCAGGTCGGGGGCGAGCAGCCGCCCGGGTCCCACGGCCGGCATCACGTTCCGCCACAGGTGCGACGAGGTCGGGTTGCCGTGCAGGAAGACGACGGGCACGCCGGTGCCCGATTCCCGGTGGTGCATGGTCGAGTCGAGGATGCGCTGAACGGGCATGGTGGTGTCCCCTGTCAGTTCTTCTGTCGGTTCTTCGCCCGAGACGGGCGGGTGTTTCAGCGGAAGGCGGGCGCGTTGCGTGCGGCCCACGCGGCGAAGGTGCCCGGGGTCCGGGCCAGGACGCGTTCGACGTCGGGGCTAGGGCGCCGCTCGTCCTCGGTGGGTTCGCCCAGGATCGCGAGGGTGCCCTCGACCGCGGGCGGGGGCATGAACCGCGTCATCAGCGCGTGGGCCTCCTCCCGGGTCTGCTCGGTGAAGCGCACCGGTTCGCCGAGCGCGGCGGCGATGGCCGCCGCACGCTCGCGCGGGGTGGTCGGCGCGGGGCCGGTCAGGGTGTAGGTGGCGCCGAGGTGGTCGTCCCCGAGCAGGGCGGCGACGGCGACGGCGGCCACGTCGTCGGGGTCGACGAAGGGCAGGCCGACGTCGCCGAACGGCGCCGCCGCCTCCCGCCGGGCGCGGATCGACTCGGCCCAGGCGAACACGTTGGTCGCCATCCCGCCCGACCGCAGGACCGTCCAGTCGAGCCCCGACTCCCGTACGGCGTCCTCGAACCGGCGCGGATGCCGGTATGCCTGCGGGCGGGTTCCCGCGCCCTGCGAGGACAGCAGCACGACCTTGCGGATCCCGGCGGACCTGGCCTCCGCCAGGACACCGTGCGGGTCCTCGCCCGCCACCAGCAGGAACAGCGCCTCGGCCCCCTCGAACGCGGCCCGCAGACCGGCCGGTTCGGCCAGATCGGCGCTCACCGCCCGCACCCCGGCCGGCACGTCGGCGTCGGTCACGCCGCGAGCGACGGCCGTCACGGGCACCCGGGCCTCGGTGAGCATCCGCACCAGCGCGCGGCCGACGTTCCCGGTCGCACCGGTCACCACGATCGTCTCGTTCGTCTCGTTCGTCTCGTTCCCCATGACCGACTCCCCGTTTCCCTTGTCGTGAGTTAGTTGGCTGACTAACTCGATGGACGTGACGCTAGCACGATCCGACCGCCGGTTGTCTATAGTCAGTTGGGTGACTGACTCAGTGGAGGGGCGTGCCGCGAAGAGTGGCGGCAAGCGGAGTGGCGGCAAGCGGCAGCGGCTCATGGCCGCCGCCGCCGCGGTGCTGCACGAGCGGGGCGTGGAGCGGACGACCATCGCCGACATCGCCCGCGCCGCCGACGTCCCCGTCGGCAACGTGTACTACTACTTCAAGACCAAGGACGAGCTGGTGGAGGCGGCCCTCGCCCGGCACGCCGAGTACCTCGACGGACTCACCGCCCGGCTCGACGAACTCGACGACCCGCGCGAGCGTCTGAAGAGCCTCGTCGCCGGCTGGGTCGACGGACGGGACGTCGCGGCCCGTTACGGCTGCCCCATGGGCACCCTCGCCGTCGAACTCGACAAGCGCGACGAGGGCGGTCTCGATCTCGCCGCCGGGCTTGTCATCCGGCGGTTGCTGGACTGGGTGGAGCGGCAGTACCGCGAGATCGGGGTCGACGGGCCCGACGGTCACGCGCTCGCGCTCGTCGGCGCCTATCAGGGCATGTCGCTGCTCTCCAGCGCCCTGCGCGACCCGGAGGTCATGACCCGCGAAGGGGCGCGCCTCGTCCGGGAGATCGACGCCCTGGCGTGACCGCACCCCTTCTCCGGCCCTCGCCGGCGCGGAAGATGTGCGGCAAATGCGGGTATACCGGGTCGCGGGAGCCCAAGCGACTGGATTCCTGAATCCGGCGTCCAACTCCCCAAGGCCGGCGTCCGGTTCGACGCCGTACGGCTGGACGGCGACTGGGGGGCGCGAGATCGCCGACCTGCTGGCGCGGATGACAGGGGGCGACCCCGGGCCGGTGATCGAGACGGCGAGCGGGCGCCGGTGCGTCTACTTCCTGGTGCCGCCAGGGAGTACGACCCACCTCGCCTGGCCGCCCGAGGTCACGCGCATGACCTGCGGCCCGGACAAGGAGTGGTTCATCCCCGTCCCCGCGCTGGACGACCTGACCTGGCCCCTGTCCTGGCGCTGTCGCCCGACCACACCCGACCGCTTCGTCCACACGCTTCTACTGCGCACCGCACTTCACTCCGAGGGGTGAAAGTGGGAACTTCCGCCCAGGGAAACCCTGTTCTGGCTTGCATTCGTCGCTTTGCGTGCCCGTAGAGTCACGCCAACGAAACGCCCCCGCGGTGCACCAACACCCGGGGGCTCGACATCAGGAGCCACAACTCCCCATGCGGATCCATCGTACGACGCCCACGCGCGCCTTTTCGGTCTTCTCCAACGCTCTTCTCCGCGACCGGAGCCTCTCCTGGTGTGCGGTGGGCGTACTGACGTACCTCATCAGCCTCCCGGACGGCGCCCGCGCCACCATCCGAACCCTCGCCGAGCAGCGCAAGGAGGGGCGGGCCCGGATCGCCTCCGCCCTGCATGAGCTGGAGGAATCCCGGTACCTGCGGCGGGTGGTGCGGCAGGATCCGCAGACGCGTCAGTTCTCCACGGTGTACGAGGTTTTCGATACTCCGTACGAGGACGAACCCCCGACGGGTGAACCTGAAAAAGTTCAGGACCGGGCCTCCGGCGAGTCGGGAGACGCGACCGAAGGCGCTTCCCCTTCGGGGGAAAACCCTGGGGAACAAGAACCTCCCTCCCCGCCGCCTGTCGAGCCCGCCGAGCCCGACGAGCCCGCCGAGCACGAAGCGGTCGGTGAGCGCACCGCGGTCGCCGCCAAGTTCCTCGGCTCCCTCGGCCGTACGCACCCCCGGCTCACCCTGGGCGCCGCCGAGGCGTTGCGGCTCGCGCCGCTCGTGGAGGCGTGGTGGGACGCGGGGGCGAGCACCGCGCAGGTGCGGGCGGCGCTGACGGACGGCCTTCCGTCCCCCGTCCACTCGCCGCAGGCGCTGATCGAGAACCGCCTGCGCCGCAAGCGCCCGGCTCCGCCGACACCGGCTCCTGCCGGGACCGTTGGGCTCGAACTGCGCAAGCCCGGCGCGACCGCCTTCCGGGACGCCGCCCGCCGGGGCGGGGAACTGGCCCGAACCCTCCTGCGTGGGCAGGCCGTGCCCGCGTAGGCCCACCCAGACTCCCGGCCTGCATTCGCCTGCAGGGTCCTTCGAAAGAAACGGAGTGTCGATGGCCGTCACACTCGTACGCCCCGAGGTGGTATACCGCCGGTATACTGTGCTCATGGCTGACACCACGATCAAGGTCGACCCCGCTGTCCGTGACCGTCTCCAGGAGCTCGCCCGGGAGCGCGGGATGAGCATGCGCGACCTGGTCGCTCAGCTGGCCGGGGCCACCCCGACCAAGGAAGAGCTCCGCAAGCGGTACGAGGAGACCAAGGCGTACGTGGAGGAGCACTTCCTCGGCAGGCCGTACACGGAGGAGGACGAGAAGGCCGGCGAGAAGCTGTGGGCCGACCTCGAGGCCGGGCGCATCGGCGAGGTCCAGTGACCCAGGGGAAGCGGTATCCGCTGCCGCGTGCCGTCATCTTCGACGACACGGCCGCGCTCGCACTGGGCGCGGGGAACAGCATGGCCTCCCGGCTTGTCGTCGAGGCGGAGAAGGACCCTGCTCTGCGGGTCTGCATCCCCGCGCTGAGTCTCGCCGCTGCCGAGCGCGAGCGGGCCGGAGTCGCCGAACATGTGGGCGCGCTGCCGTCCGTCAACATCGAGGGACTCGACTTCGCGGCGGCCGCCTCCGTCGGCAAGCGTCTGCGGACGGCCGGTCCGGCGGACGAGGAGCCGGGCGGCAAGGTCGAGGACGACTGGAGCGGCGCCCATGTGCTGCATCTCGCGCTGCCGACCGTCGAGTGGCCGCACGGCCGCCCGGTCCTGACCAGGACGCCGACGCGTTACCGGGGTACGGGTATCCGGACCATCCGCATCGTCGATCAGGTGTGAGTAGCTGCCGGGCAGGGCGCCCCGGGCGCCTTGCCCGGCATTACGGGCATATCCTGAAAACGTCCCCCGAACCCCCGTGCATTGACCAGAAGAAGGTGAGTGCGATGCGCGTACTGCTCAAGGCGTCCATGGACACGGAGAAGGCGAACGAAGCCATCCGGAACGGCACCCTGGGGAAGCTGATCCAGGAGGCGATGGAACAGATCAAGCCCGAAGCGGCCTACTTCACCACCGACCACGGCAAGCGCACCGCCTACGTGGTCTTCGACATGCAGGAGAGCTCGCAGATGCCCGTGCTCAGCGAGCCGTTCTTCCTCAACCTCAACGCCGAGATCTCCTACACCCCCGTGATGAACCAGGAGGACGTGCAGAAGGGGCTCTCGCAGCTCGGCCGCTGACCCCAAGCCCCCAGCCGCACACGACCGACTCAGCTGAACACGATCATCGACCCCTGCGCCAGACTCCGCGTCGCCGCGGCGTGCAGCCCCAGCCAGACGTGCCGTTCGCGCGCGAAGGGGCTGGGATCGTACGGCGCCGGAACGGCGGGCTCCTCCAACTCCGTGGGACCCGCGGGCGGTTGGGGCGCCGCCGGAGGATTGGCCGGATCGATGCCGATCGACGGCGCCACGAACTCCAGCTCCCGCAGCAGGGACTGGGAGGAGCCGAGCGGGCCGCCACCGGCGAGAAGTTCGTCGTTGGACAGCGGCTGCGGGAAGTCGACCGGGACATACGCGCCCGCGTGGTCGTAGTGCCAGACCAGGTGGGACTGCTGGGCCGTCGCCTCGAACATCTCCAGGAGCTGCTCGTAGTCGCCGCCGAGTTCGTCCACCGGCGTCACCGGCAGCCGGCACACCTGGAGCAGGTAGGCGCGGCGCAGGAAGTGCAGGGCGTCGTAGTCGAAGCCGGCCACCGGGGCGACGTCGCCGGACAGGCCCGGCATGTACTGGTACACCGGCACCGGCGGGAGCCCCGCCTGGGCCAGCACCTTGTTGTACTGGGCGAGTTCGTCGGCGAAGGGATTGTCGGGGGTGTGGCACAACACGTCGACGAGCGGCACCAGCCACAGGTCACAGGCCAAAGAGAGCTCCTCACTCAGCGCGTTGCACGGTGCGTTGCACGGTCAGTGCGGCAATGCCGGTCAGGGAAGGGTAGTCGCTGCCGTGCACGTCAGCTCCCGTCCTGCATCCCCTGGTGCAGGTCCCATACCCATACTCCGGCCACCCACTTACCCGGTCGGCCCGTCAGCTTCTCCACCGTCTCACGCAGCCGGTCGGCGTGCGGCTGCGGGGCCAGCACCAGGGCGCCCGCCCGCCAGTACGCGAGGTCCTCACGGGTCTCGGTCCGGGCGCGGGCGTCGATCACCGGGACCACGCCCGTGTAGCGCACGTCCCGCAGCAGGCTCGCCGTGAAGCGCAGCGGGACGCCGTAGACGCCGGTGCGGTCGCCGTCGCCGTAGGGGCCGTTGAAGTAGCCGCCGGGCATCCGGAAGCCGAGGCCGGCCGCCGTCTGCCAGTGCAGTGCCTCGGCGCTTTCGGGCTCGGCGAGCGGCACCGGGACCAGGGTCTCGTCGCCCCGGACGTAGGTCTTCCAGGTTCCGTCGGTGAAGAAGGCGGGCGCCTCGGCGCGCGGCTCGGACTTCAGCGGGGCCGGGAGGAGGGGAAGCAGGGCGAGGCAGACGGCGAGCAGCCCGGCGTACTGCGTGCCCAGGCGGCGGGCCTGCGCCAGCCGGTCGATCGCCAGGGCGAGCAGCATGCCCAGCGCCGGGGCGCAGACCAGCGCGACCCGGCTCTCGATGACCGACTCGAAGAGGGGGAGACCGGCGAGCAGGGTCCAGGGGCCGGGGACGGTCGTGTCGGTGAGGGGGAGTGGGACGCGCGGGCCGAGGGACAGCACCGCCGCGCCCGCAGCCGTGCAGGCCAGCGCCTTGACCGCGGGCCGCCGCCACAGCCGTACCGTGATCGCGAACGCCAGCAGGGCAAGCGGCCAGCCGTAGAAGGCGTTCTGTTCGGTCGGGTTGAGGGAGAGGGCGTCGGCGCGGTCGGCGTCGCCCGCGATCAGGGAGCGTTCGGCGAACGACAGGAGTGCGCGGGCGGAGTTGGCGACGCCGGGCGCTGTGCCGTGCTCGATGCCGGAGTAGCTCTGCGGGCCGGAGAACTGCCAGGCCAGCGGGTAGACGACCAGCGGCAGACAGACGGCGGCGGCGACCGCCGATCCGTTCAGCAGCGGGCGGGCGGCCTTCCGCGCCACGTCGGGGCGTACGGCGCCGTAGGCGACCGCGAACAGGAGCATGCCCATCGCGGCGAGCAGCAGGGGCTCCTCGCCGAGGAAGAACTGGTAGCCCGCCATCAGGCCGAGGACGACCGCGTCCCGGGTGACCCGCTCGCCTGTCGTCAGCCGCAGCGCGCGCTCGATGATCGGCGGGATCATGAACAGCACGACGAAGTTCGGGTGGGCGTTGGCGTGGCTGATCATCGGCGGCGCGAACGCGGCCAGCGCGGCTCCGGCGAAGGCGGCCGCCCGCTGCCGGACGAGCCGTCGCACGATCAGCCGGTACCAGGCGGCGGCGGTGGCGGCCAGGCCCAGCGTCATCACCAGGCTGAGCGTGACGGCCGGGCCGAGCAGCAGGGTGACCGGGGTGAGCGGGACGGACAGGCCGAGCATCGCCGTGTTGGCCATCAGGTTCACGCCGCCGGGGAAGCCCTGGAGGTCGGTGAAGAGAGGGTTGCGCAGGTGGGCGACGTTGTCGGCGGTCACCGCGAAGAACCACTCCCACTGGTTCTGGTCCTGGAGGGAGTCGGTGAGATAGCGGTGGGCGGGGTCGAGGACGCGGCCCGAGTAGAGGGCCACGGCCATCGCCAGGAACAGGGCGACGGCCAGGACGTCCGCGGGTCTCGGTACCGGGATCCGCAGCCGGACCAGGTCGCGCAGGAACCGGAGGTAGTCCGCGGGGCGGACCTTCGAGCCGGGCTGGTGAGACCAGTGCACGGGCACCTCGGCGACCGGCCAGCCGACGCGCTGGAAGTGCCGCAGCACCTCCACGTCGATGGCCCAGCCGTTGAGGCGGGAGGCGGCGAAGGCGGCGCGGGCCTTGTCGCCGTCGAACAGCTTGAAACCGCACTGGGTGTCGCGTATCCCGCGCAGGGTCGTCCGGCGTATGAGTAAGTTGCCCGCGGTGCCGAGGAGTTCGCGTATCCGGTGCTGACGGCTCCCGAGGGTCGCGCCCGGGACGGCACGCGAGCCGACCGCCGCCGCGTGGCCGTCGGCGAGCGCCTTCTCCAGCTGCCCCAACTCCTCGACGGGGGTCGCGAGATCGGCGTCCGTGACCAGGACGTGGCGGCCCCGGCTGGCGGCGACCCCGAGACGCAGGGCGTGCCCCTTGCCCCGGTTGCCGGATCCGGCGCCGATGACGAGCCGCACGCGGGGGTCGCGGCGGACGGTGACGAGCTCGCGGGTGGCGTCGGTGGACCCGTCGTCGGCGACCAGGATCTCCCAGCTGCCCCAGTGGCTCCCGGTCGCGTCGAGATGGCGGGTCACCGCGTCCAGGGTGGCGCCGAGCCGGCGCTCCTCGTTGTAGGCGGGGATGACGACGGAGAGCTCTGGGGGCGCGGAGCGGGGCACACCGGTGTCCGCCCCGCTCATCCCGCCGCCAGTCGCTCGATCAGGGTGATGGAGTCGGCGTTGTACGCGGCGAGCATCACGCGGGCGGCGGCGATGTCGCGGTGGTACAGGGCGTCGACGAGTTCGGTGTGGCCGGACCACAGGTGGCCGCGCAGATCGGTCAGCCGCCGCAGGTGCTGCACCGTGCACACCCAGGACTGCACGCGCAGCCGGTGCAGGAAGTCGGCGAGGTAGGGGTTGCCGAACAGGGAGCTCAGCTCGCGCCAGAAGCGCAGGTCGTAGCCGATGAGGACGGTGAGGTCACCGGCGGAGGCGGCCCGCTGCGCCTCCTCGCCGCGTCGGCGCACCCCCGCTATGGCGGCGGCGATCCGGGGCTCCTCCAGGTTCTGGTGGGGCTGGCGGCCCTCGTCCACGGCGAGGAACATCCCCTCGATGATCAGGCTGCGCGCCTCGATCATGCCCCGGAAGTCCTCGACGGAGTACTCGTGGACCCGGAAGCCCCGGTGCTGGTCGGCCTCCAGGAGGCCCTGCGCGGAAAGATCCACGAGGGCCTCGCGGACGGGGGTCGCGGAGACGCCGTACTGCTCGGCGATCTCCTTCACCGTGAACTCCTGCCCCGGCTGTAGCCGTCCGCCCAGCACCTCGTCGCGAAGCGCGTCGGCGATCTGCTGTCGCAGGGTGCTGCGCGTCACGGCGCCGTTGCCGCTGGTGGCGGACATGGTCGGGGCGTCTCCATCGTCGGGTGCGAAATGCTCGGACACGGAAAAGGTGGCGTGCTCATCGGTATGTACGAGCACGCCACCTTACGCGTTCGAAGATTTCAAGCCCTTTCGCGCGTAGCGACCGTTCTGCCCCTACTCCGTGTACTCGTCGGCCACCGAGAGCGCCGCGTCCAGGGCCGCGAGCCCCTCCTTGACCTCGGACTCGGAGACGTTCAGCGGCGGCACGAAGTGGGTCCGGTTCATGTTCACGAACGGCCAGACCCCGGCCGTCTTGGCGGCGGCGCCGAAGGCGACCATGGGCGCGTTCGCCTCCCCGGCGGCGTTGTACGGCACGAGCGGCTCGCGGGTCTCCCGGTTCTTCACCAGCTCGACCGCCCAGAACATGCCGACACCGCGCACCTCGCCGACGCTTCTGTGCCGCTCGGCCAGCTCCTTCAGCCCCGGTCCGACGACGGACGCGCCCAGGTTCTTCGCGTTCTCGACGATCCCCTCCTCCGCCATGACGTTGATCGTCGCGACGGCGGCGGCGCAGGCCAGCGGGTGCCCGGAGTACGTCAGACCACCGGGGTACGGCCGCTTCCCGAAGGTCTCCGCGATCGCGCCGGAGACGGCGACACCGCCGAGCGGCACGTATCCGCTGTTCACGCCCTTGGCGAAGGTCATCAGGTCGGGGGTGACGTCGTACAGGTCGGCGGCGAACCACTCACCGGTGCGGCCGAACCCGGCCATGACCTCGTCCAGGACGAAGACGATCCCGTACTTGTCGCAGATCTCCCGCACCCCGGCGAGGTAGCCGGGCGGCGGAAGCATGATCCCGGCGGTGCCCGGAACGGTCTCCAGGACGATCGCGGCGACCGTCCCCGGCCCCTCGAAGGCGATCGTCGTCTCCAGGTGCTCGAGGGCCCGCGCGCACTCCTGCTCCTCCGTCTCCGCGTAGAAGCGGGAGCGGTACAGGAACGGCGCCCAGAAGTGCACGACCCCGGCGGAGGCGCTGTCGGAGGCCCAGCGCCGGGGGTCACCGGTGAGGTTCACGGCCTGCTGCGTGCCGCCGTGGTACGACCGGTACGCCGACAGCACCTTGGCCCGCCCGGTGTGCAGCCGGGCCATGCGCACGGCGTGCTCGACGGCGTCCGCGCCGCCGTTGGTGAAGAAGATCTTGTCCAGGTCGCCGGGGGTGCGCTCGGCGATCAGCCGGGCCGCCTCCGAGCGGGCCTCGACGGCGAAGGCGGGCGCGAAGGTGGTCAGGTGTGCGGCCTGCTCCTGGATCGCGGCGACGACCTTCGGGTGCTGGTAGCCGACGTTCGTGTAGACGAGCCCGCTGGTGAGGTCGAGGTACCGCTTGCCGTCGTAGTCCCAGAAGTACGACCCCTCCGCGCCGGCCACGGCGAGCGGGTCGATGAGCTCCTGGGCGGACCAGGAGTGGAAGACATGCGCACGGTCCGCGGCCTTCACGGCCGCGCCGGCCTGGGGGTCGGTCTGAGGGGTCATGGCAGCGAGCGTAAATGTCCGCGATGCGGAAGCGGTATCGGCGTCCTGTTCCGTCGACGGGGGGAATCCGCGACAGGTTGTCGGGAGTCGCACGGCAGTGGCGGGCTGTCGAGGGGTATTGACAGCATGCTGCCTAAATGACAGCATGTTGTCATAACTGGTCACCTCCGAGGAGAAGTCAGAGGAGGAGTCATGAGTCGCAAGCCTGTGCATCTCGCCGTCTACGACACCCTCGCCGACTGGGAGACGGGACACGCGACCGCGTATCTCGCCCGCGCCGGACACGAGATCAGGACCGTGGGCCCGACCCGCGAGCCCGTCGTCAGCATCGGCGGCCTGCGCGTCCGTCCGGACCTGGCCCTGGCCGACGTACGCCCCGAGGACAGCTCCCTGCCGATCCTCCCGGGCGCCGACCTCTGGGACACGTCCGACGACCTCGCGCCCTTCGCCCGCAAGGCGCGGGAGTTCCTTGCCGCCGGGGTACCCGTCGCCGCGATCTGCGGCGCCACCGCGGGTCTGGCCCGCGAGGGCCTGCTCGACGACCGGGACCACACCAGCGCGGTCTCCTTCTACCTGGCCGCGACGGGATACGGCGGCGGGGAGCGGTACGTCGAGGCGGACGCCGTCACCGACGGCGCTCTGATCACCGCCGGTCCGACCGAACCGGTCGCCTTCGCGCGCGAGATCTTCGGACTCCTCGGCGTGTACGAGGGCGAGGTGCTGGACGCCTGGTACCGGCTGTTCCACGACTCCGACGCGCAGGCGTACGCCGTACTGGAGAAGGCGGAGAAGGCGGGGGCGCGGCGGTGAGCCGTGAGCACCAGGAACTGCTCAGTCGCGGCGCGCTCGGGGTCTTCCGACTGAACGGCCAGTTCCTCGCCGTCGCCGAGGAACTGGCCCGGCCCGCCGGGATCACCGCCGCATGGTGGCAGGTGCTCGGCGCGGTGCTGCGCGAGCCGCTGCCCGTGTCCGGCATCGCCCGGGCGATGGGCATCACGCGGCAGAGCGTGCAGCGCATCGCCGACCTGCTGGTGGAGAAGGGGCTGGCCGAGTACCGGCCGAACCCCGCCCACCGGCGCGCCAAGCTGCTGGCGCCCACGGAGGAGGGCCGGGCCGCGATCACCCGCATCGACCCCGGGCACGCGGCCTTCGCGGGCCGGCTGGCGGCGGCGTACGGCGAGGCGGAGCTCGCCGAGGCGGTACAGGTACTGGAACGCCTGTCCAAGGTCCTGGACGCCCTGGAGCCTCCCGTTACGGAACCGTAGACATCGCGCCACGCGACTCCCCGAAAGGCCGGTTTATCCTCGGCTCGATCACACATGTGGGGGAAAGGCGGCGCTGCCATGGAGAAACTGGGGCCCGGGGACCCGCAGCGCATCGGCGGCTACCGGCTGCTCGCGCGGCTGGGGGCGGGCGGGATGGGACGGGTCTACCTCGCCCGGTCGGACCGGGGGCGGACGGTCGCCGTGAAGCTGGTCCGGCGGGAACTGGCGGCGCGCGAGGAGTTCCGGGCACGGTTCCGGCAGGAGGTGCGCAACGCCCAGCGGGTCGGCGGGTTCTGGACGGCGCCCGTCCTGGACGCCGACACCGAGGCCGAGGTGCCCTGGGTGGCCACCGGCTATGTCGCCGGGCCGAGCCTCCAGCAGGTCGTGAGCCACGACCACGGGCCGCTGCCCGAGCGATCGGTGCGCATCCTCGCCGCCGGGCTCGCGCACGCGCTCACCAACATCCACGCGGCCGGGATCGTCCACCGCGACCTCAAGCCGTCCAACGTGATGGTCACCATCGAAGGGCCCCGCGTCATCGACTTCGGCGTCGCCCGGGCGCTGGAGAGCGTGACCGGCGACAGCCGGCTCACCCAGACCGGCGCGGTGATCGGCTCGCCCGGCTTCATGGCCCCCGAGCAGGTGCGAGGCGACGGCATCACCCCGGCCAGCGACGTCTTCTGCCTCGGCTCGGTCATCGCCTACGCCGCCACCGGCACCCTTCCCTTCGGCTCCGCCGACGACGGGGCGCACGCCCTGATGTTCCGCATCGCCGAGGACGAACCCGATCTCTCGGGCGTCCCCGAGGGCATCGCCGACCTGGTCCGCGCCTGCCTGCGCAAGGACCCGGCCGCCCGCCCCTCCCTGGACCGCGTCCTGGAGCTCACGGGCGCCGACGACACCGTCTCCGACGGCCGCTCCCGCGACCCCTGGCTGCCCGGCGCCCTCGTCGCCCAACTCGGCCGCCACGCCGTGCGGTTGCTGGAGGCGGAGGACCCCGAGGGCGCGGAGAGCGCAAGCCCGTCGGCCTTTCCCCGGCAGACGGAGACCGCCCCCGAGGCCGCCCCGGAGCACTCCGGCCCGCGCGGTGCCGCGTTCTCGCCGGACCACCGCCCCACCCTGGTCGCGGGCCCCGACGGCATCCCGCCGCAGACACCCCCGCCCGGCGCGGGCAGCGCCCCGGCCCACCCGGCGTACGGCCACCCCCAACCGCACCCGGCCGCCGCCTACGGCTACCCCCACCAGCCGTCGGGCGCCTGGTCCGCGACACCGGGCGCCCCGGCCCCCCACAACCCGTACACGGACGGGGCGGGCCCCTACCGACAGGCCGACCCCGCCGGCCCGCAGCCGCCCCCGCGCCGCAGCCGCCGTACGACCACGCTGCTGCTCCTGGTCGCCCTGGTGGTCGCGGTCGCCGCAGGCGGCTCGGTGTACGCGTTCCTCAACGGCGACGACGACGCCACGGCAGACCCGCCGCCGGGCAACGCCACCACCGCCTCGAACGCGCCCACGTCGAAGGCCTCGACACCGCCGTCCCCGTCCTCTTCCGCGTCCCCCTCCCCGTCGCCGACCGACGGTGTGGTCCCGGCGGCCTACCTCGGCACCTGGACCACCACGATCGAGAACGCGAGCGGCACCAACACGCGCCGGCTCACCATCGGCCAGGGCGAGGTGGGCGACACCGTGCTGGGACTCGTCGCCGAAGGGGACACGTACCACTGCGAGTTCAGCGCCGGTCTCTCCAAGCGGCCCGGCGGCGAAGGCCCGTTGGAGATCGGCCCCTCCAAGGTCACCTCGGGCGAACCCCTCTCCTCGTGCAGCCCCGGCGCCGCCTCCGAGGTCACCCTGCTCGCCGACGGCAGGCTGCAACGGATCAACACCGGCACCGGGGAGAAGCTGACCTACACCAGGCGTTGAACGTCCGGCGAACGTCGACCGACGGGTCCGGCCCGCGCCTTCGGACGGTCGTACGGTGAACTCACCAACGACTGCCGGGAGTCGCGGGGGCACCCACAGTGCGGTGGCGGAACGCGGAGAACATCGTTGCCACCGGGACGGCCGTCGTCGGCATCGTCGCGTCCGGGGTCATGGCCCGGTACGGCACCACCAGCCTGTTGGGGGTCCCCCTCCGGGGGAGTTCGAGGACGAGGCCCCTCAAGGGCCGACAACTGGGGTCTGGGGGCGGCAGCCCCCGGGGGACGGAAACCGCCCTCACCGCGGCTCCGGCGGCCGCTGCCGAGGCATGTTCGGCCGGGCGTTCACCCCGGGCGGCGCCGGGAACCGTCCAGCCGCCCCCGCATCCGCCCGCCCGCCGGAGGCAACCGCCGCCTGGATCCCCATGGGCGTCGGCCCGCTCCGGAACTCCATCATCCAGTCCGCCGTCTCCGTACGCACCAGATCCGTGACGTCCTCCGAGAACCGCCGCAACACCCCCAGGCACCGCTCCGCGGCCTCGCTCGCCGTACCCTCCGCCGGCCCCAGCACCTCCCGGACGCTCTCCGAGGCCCAGTCGAACTGCAGCACCTGCAACCGCCGCTGCACGGCCTGCGCGGTGGCCACGTCCCTTATCCAGCCGGACGTCACCCCGAAGAACCGGTCCACGGCCACGCACGCCACCGCCAACAGCAGCGCCAGATACCCCCACGGAGCGACCCCGCCCATCACCCGGGTCAGATCCAGCAGCGGCAGCGCGACCCCGCTCACCGCCCCGGCCGCCGCCCCGGCGCGCAGCACCCGCGCGCCCCGCCGCTTCCACACCCGGTCGGCGAGATACCAGGCGGCGGTCTCCAGCGCCCCGCGCTCCACCCACCGGTACAGCTCGTCCAGCCGCTCGGCGGGCTCGCCCCAGTCCCCGAGCGGGAACGCCCGCCCGGTCAGGTCGCCCGGCCGCAGCCCGGCCGCGCCCTCGCCCCGCCCGTCCTGAGGCGGACCCTCGGGCTGCATCTCCGGCTGCTGACCCACCCGGCACTCCCTTATGACTCAGTGACTCCGCGTAACGTCTGATGCTGAATGTGCCGACCCTTCCTACCTCCCAATGGGTGGCGAAGGGCGAGCTTTCGTCGCTTTTCCGCCTGGAAGGGGGCCTTGATCAGGTATAGGCCACCGAGGTAACTCACTCGAAAGAGTGGCGGGGCGACGCGCTGATGGAGCACGTAGGCTCAGTGGCAGACAGGAAAAAGGCAGACAGGAGTTGATCGTGATTCCCGGTGGTGGCCAGCCGAACATGCAGCAGCTGCTCCAGCAGGCCCAGAAGATGCAGCAGGATCTGGCCCGTGCCCAGGAGGAGCTGGCGAACACGGAGGTCGACGGGCAGGCCGGCGGCGGCCTGGTGAAGGCCACGGTCACCGGCTCCGGCGAACTGCGCGCCCTGCGGATCGACCCGAAGGCGGTGGACCCCGAGGACACCGAGACCCTCGCCGACCTGATCGTCGCGGCCGTCCACGCGGCCAACGAGAACGCGCAGACGCTCCAGCAGCAGAAGCTCGGCCCGCTGGCCCAGGGTCTGGGCGGCGGCGGCATCCCGGGTCTGCCTTTCTAGGGCCGGTCCGTCTTTCTAAGACCGGCCCCGGCCAACTACCGTACGTACTGCAAGGAACCCCAGGAAGGACGGCAGTCCGTTGTACGAAGGCGTGGTCCAGGACCTCATCGACGAGCTGGGGCGGCTGCCCGGCGTCGGTCCCAAGAGCGCGCAGCGGATCGCCTTCCACATCCTCCAGGCGGAACCGACGGACGTACGGCGGCTCGCGCAGTGCCTGATGGAGGTCAAGGCGAAGGTCCGCTTCTGCGCGACCTGCGGCAACGTGGCGCAGGAGGAGCTGTGCGGCATCTGCCGCGACGCCCGCCGCGACCCGACGGTCATCTGCGTCGTCGAGGAGCCGAAGGACGTCGTGGCGATCGAACGCACGCGCGAGTTCCGCGGCAAGTACCACGTCCTCGGCGGCGCGATCAGCCCCATCGAGGGTGTCGGACCCGACGACCTGCGTATACGAGAACTTCTCGCGCGGTTGGCCGACGGTACGGTCACGGAACTGATCCTTGCCACGGACCCGAATCTGGAAGGCGAGGCCACCGCCACGTACCTCGCCCGCATGATCAAGCCCATGGGCCTGAAGGTCACCCGCCTGGCCAGCGGCCTCCCGGTGGGTGGCGACCTGGAATACGCGGACGAGGTCACTCTCGGCCGCGCCTTCGAGGGGAGACGACTCCTAGATGTCTGACGCCACGCTGCACGCGACCGAGCAGAACCCGGACGACTTCGCGGTCCAGATCGCGGACCAGGTCGAGAGCTTCCTGGTAGCCGTCACGGAGGTGGCCAAGGGCGACGAGCCGGGCTCGGCGGTCCCCTTCCTCCTCCTGGAGGTGTCCCAGCTCCTCCTGGCCGGCGGTCGCCTCGGCGCCCACGAGGACATCGTCCCCGACGAGCGCTACGAGCCCGACCCGGGCTTCGAGCCGGACGCGGACGAACTCCGCGAGAACCTGGCCAGCCTGCTGGACCCGGTGGACGTCTACTCGGAGGTCTTCGACCCCTACGAGCCCCGCAAGGCGCCCGTTCCGGCCCGGATCTCCGACGACCTCGCCGACGTCATCGCCGACCTGCGACACGGCATGGTCCACTACCGCGCGGGCCGCACCACCGAGGCCCTGTGGTGGTGGCAGTTCTCCTACTTCTCCAACTGGGGCTCCACGGCCTCGGCGACCCTGCGCGCCCTGCACTCGGTGCTCGCGCACGTCCGGCTGGACCAGCCCCTGGAGGAACTGGACGGCCTCGACACCGACCAGAGCCCGCTGGGCGACGAGACGCTGGAGTTCGAGGCGGGCCGTGTGATGGCGGAGGAGATCGGCGAGCACCTGGGCGCACGGCCGGCGAATTAGCCGCGGGGACGCCGGGCGCCGGGGCGGGGGAGCAGAACGGGGGAGCGGGGGAGAGATGGCCGAAGACCGCCGTGCTCGTGCCCGTGCCGCTCTGCTCGCACGCCTGGCGGAGCTGGGCCTCGCGTTGCCGCACGTCAGCCCGCCCAAGGGGGTGTACGTCCCGGCGGTGCGCAGCGGCCGGCAGGTGGCGGTGTCCGGTCAGGTGCCCCTCGTGGACGGCGCGCTCGTGGCCACCGGCCGGGTCGGGGACACGGTGACGCCCGCGGAGGCGTACGACCTCAGCCGGCGGTGCGCGCTGGCCGCGCTGGCCGCCGCGGACTCCGTGGCGGGCCGGGCGGCCGTGGCGGGCGTGGTGAAGGTGGTCGGGTACGTGGCCTGCGCCGACGGCTTCACCGGACAGGTCGGGGTCGTCGACGGCGCGAGCGACCTCTTGCGCGCGCTCTTCGGCGACGCGGGGCGCCATGCCCGCAGCACGGTCGGCGTGGCACGGCTGCCGCTGGACTCGCCCGTCGAGATCGAGGTCGTCTTCGAGCTGGACGCCGGCTGAACCGTGTTCGCCCGGGATGCCGGACGTCAGATGGGAACGGCCGTGCCCGTGATGCCGATGCCGCTGTCCCGTTCCGCGGGGACCGACACCGTGATGGTGCTCGGGCGGCCCATGTCCTCGCCCTGACGGATCGTCAAGGTCGCCGGGGTGGGGACGAGTTCGAGTTCCCGCAGGTAGCCGCCGAAGGCGGCGGCCGCCGCGCCGGTGGCCGGGTCCTCGACGACCCCGCCGGGCGGGAAGGGGTTGCGGGCGTGGAAGACGGTGGGCGACTCCCGCCAGACCAGGTCGACGGTGGTCCAGTTCCGGCGGGCCATGAGGGCGGTGAGCGCGGGCATGTCGTAGTCGAGGTCGGCCAGCCGGGCCCGGTCGGCCGCGGCGATGACCGGATGCCAGGCGCCGCCGTAGGCCGCGCGGGGCGGCAGCGCCGGATCGAGCTCGTCGGCGGACCAGCGCAGCGCCGACAGCAGCTCGGTCAGGTCGGGCTCCGCGAGGGGCTCCGTGTGCGGTGCGACGCTCACCAGGGTCGCCACCGTCGTCCCGTCGTCGGCCACGGCGGTGGTGACGGGGACGGTGCCCACGTTGGTGCGCAGGCTCAGCGGTCCGGTGCCGTGCCGGTCGGCGTGGGCGACCGCCGTGGCGATCGTCGCGTGGCCGCAGAACGGCACCTCGGCGAGCGGGCTGAAGTAGCGGACGGTCAGGGTGCCGTCGTCGGACGGCACCACGAACGCCGTTTCCGAGTAGCCGACCTCCGCCGCCGTCGCCAGCATGGTCGCGTCGTCGATGCCGGTGGCGTCGAGCACCACGCCCGCGGGGTTGCCCCCGGCCGGGTCGGTGCCGAAGGCCACATAACGCAAAACGTCCATCGGACGACCGTAGCGCAGTCGAGGGGCCGTCATCCCCAGGTCAGCAGTTCTCCGGTGACGCTCAGCCCCATCGAGAAGCCCAGCGCGATCCGGCGGGCCCCGCTGCTGGGCCGTACGGCGTGGAAGTTGCGGGGGTCGAGGAGGAGGGCCTCGCCGACGGACGGTGTGATCTCGACCGACTCGGCGTCCGCCACCACCGTCTCGGCGTAGCCGTAGGACCGCGGCAGCCGGTGTGCCTCGTCGGCCGGATGCCAGCGGTGCCGCCAGATGACCGTCTCGCCGCCCGACTCCGGGACGCTGAGGTACAGGTTGAAGGCGAACTGGGCGACCATTGGCGCATCCAGCAGGTCCTCCCGGAACTCGCGCAGTGCCTCGTCGAAGTGGACCTGGAAGCCGTTGTTGGGCTCACGGGCGACGCCCGGCGCCAGCTCCCGCCCGTTCTTGCGGCCGACCGACACCGCGCCGGGCCAGTCGGCGCCCAGCGCGTCCCGGCAGAGCGCGAACGGGTCGTAGGGCAGGCCGAGTCCGCGCCAGGCCGCCCGGCTCGCCTCCACCGCCGGCCAGTAGCTGTCGGCGATGGCGCCGCTCTCGCGGTGGTCGCTCGGACCGGATGACGCCCCGGCCTTCAGGCCGGGGAGGAATCCGGCTTCCCGCCTAGCGGGGCAGGGGAAGCCGAGTCGCCGCCGGGCGATTCGGCGCTCACCGCAGGAGAGTCGAGGGCGACCTCAAGCAGGTGCAGGATCTCGGAGTTGATGGACCGCCGGTCGGCGGCTGCCTGTGCCGTGAGCCGTGCGTGGAGGTCTTCCGGGATGCGCAACGCGAAACGAATCATGATGCTACGGTAGCCGCATGATGACATCAGCGACAGCCGGAGACGCCGGGCACGCCCGGTGGACGTTCCGGCTTCGCGTGTCGTCCACCGCCCGCACGCTCCTGACGGCGGAGTGGGACCGGTGCCGCTGGATCTGGAACGAGTGCGTGGCCAAGTCGAAGCAGGTCCACACCTGGAACAAGAACCGGCCCGAAGGAACCGGCAAGCGGACCTGCGGTCCTGCACAACTCGACAAGATGCTGACCGAGGCCCGGAAGAAGGCCGCGTGGCTGCGTGAGGGCAGCAGCGTTCCTCAACAGCAGATCATCCGCGACTTCGGCAAGTCCAAGACCAAAGCGCAGAAGGACATCAGGGAACGGCTGCCCATGCACCGCCGGGCCGGGATGCCGAAGTGGAAGAAGAAGCGCGAGGCCCTGCCGAGCCTGAACTACACCAAGCGTGGCTTCGGTCTCAAAGAGGGAAAGGTGCACCTCGCGGGCGGCATCGTGCTGACGCCGGTATGGTCGCGGGATCTTCCCGCCACCCCGTCCAGCGTGCGCGTCTTTCAGGACAGTCTGGGGCACTGGTACTGCTCCTTCGTTGTTCCCGCCGTCATCGAGCCGCTGCCCGAAACGGGCGCGGTGATCGGCATCGACTGGGGCGTGAAGGAGACCGCGACCACCACCAGCGACCCCCACGACCTCCCGCATGCCGAGCACGGCAGCAAGACCAAGGAGAAGCTGACCCGGGATGACCGGATGATGGCCCGGCGCAAGCCGAAGAAGGGGCAGTCCGGATCGAAGGGCTACGGGGAGGCCAAGCGGCTGCGCGCCAAGGCGTACAAGAAGGCCGCCCGGCAACGCCAGGACACCGGCCGCAAGTGGGCGAAGTCCGTGGTCCGCGACCACGACGCGCTGGCAGTCGAGGACTTCCGTCCGAAGTTCCTCGCCAAGACCTCGATGGCCAAGAAGGCCGCTGACGCCGCCATCGGCGCCACCAAGACAGCTCTGGCCGAGATGGGCCGTAAGCATGGTAGGGCTGTGCACCTGGTACACCCCGCGCACACCACGATGGACTGCGCGCAATGCGGAGCGAGAGCCAAGCACGCACTGCCGCTGGGTGAGCGCACCTACACCTGCAGCGCGTGCGGAGCCGTGTCCCCCAGGGACAAGAACTCCGCACGCGTGATGCTTGTCCGGGCTGGTCTGACCCCGGCTGGTGCTGATCGTGGAAGACCAGACGGGGCGCTGCCCCGTCTGGCAGCGTGAGCCAGGAATCCCCGCTCAGCCCTGGAGGAGAGAATCCCCTCCCTTCAGGGAGGGGAGCATTCAATCAGGCCCCCCTGATGCTAAGTCCGACGCACTCGTCAAACCGGTTGGACGGTCAGGAAATGCCGAAGAGTCCTTTCCCCACCGCAGTCACCCCACCCGCCAACGCCAGCCCCAGCACCAGCAGTCGGGCCCGCTTCTCCGGCAGCCGCCCCGCGAGCGCCCTGCCGACCAACGCGCCCACGGTCATCGCGACGGCGACCGCGGCCCACTGGGGAGCGGCCAGCCTCGGCACCCCGTTCGCCGCCACCGAGAAGGCGTTCACGACGACGCCGTAGAACTGCGCGTTCGGCACGAACTCCCGTACCGTCCAGCCCGCGTTGACGGCGTACAGGGAGACCGGCGGGCCGCCGACGCCCGCCGCCGAGTTCATGAAGCCGCCCGCCGCGCCGGCCACGACCGCGCCCCGGGTGCCGCGCAGGGCGGGTATGCGGGCGCCCCGCATGACCAGCAGGACGGCCACCGTCACCAGAGCGCCCATCACCAGCAGCAGGGCCGGTTCCGGGAGCCGGCGGGTGAGCCAGGTGCCCGCCGGGACGGTGCAGGCGGCGGCCAGGCACAGCGGGACCATCGCCGCCGGGCGCACCCGGCGCCAGCCGCCCGCCAGGCCCACGACGCTGATCACGCCCGCCGCGCAGTTCGCCAGGACCACTCCGTCGGCCGGGCCGAGCAGCAGCACCAGCGCCGGGACGGCCACCAGCGCGAAGCCCATCCCGGTCAGCCACTGCACGCTCGACCCCAGCAGCACGATCCCCGCCAGCAGTGCCTCACTCGTCCCGATCACCATGGTGTACCTGCCTACACCATCGGTTCGGGAGTGCGCTCCCTCGTTTCGGCAGGTCGGGGACGGGATCGTTGATCTCGCAAGGGAACGACCCTCGCAAGCGAACGACCCCCACCCTCACGAAGGAAGCCCCGTCATGAAGGCCCTGCTCTCCTCCCGCCCCGTCCTGTGGTTCCTCTTCCTCTTCAACCTCGCGGTCGCCGCCGCCGCGCCCTTCGTGGTCGACGGATCGCAGGGCGTGATGACGGCCGTCGGCATGGGCGTCGTCTCCCTCGGGGCCGGCGTCAGCCTCGTCCGTGACCGGGGCAAGCCCGCCCGCTCCTGAAGGTTGGAGAGGTCTTGAACGTCCCCTGTACGACGGCTGCACGGGCGCTAACCGGCCGGACGCGAATCTTGAGTCATCCCAACAGGCACAAGCCGCACAGGAGTTGCGATGACCCGCAAGACCCGCATACGCGCCGCCCTCGTCACCGCCACCGCCCTCGTCGCCGCCGCCACGGCGTTGGCCGGGGTCAGTGCGGCCGGTTCCGAGAAGCCCGCGAAGCCCACCAAGAAGCAGATCGCCGCCCTCTTCGACGGCTGGAACGCCGCGCTGCGGACCGGCGACCCGGAGACGGTGGCCGACCGCTACGCCAAGGACGCGGTCCTGCTGCCCACCCTCTCCAACAAGGTCCGCACGGACCGCGCCGGCATCGTCGACTACATGGAGCACTTCCTCCAGAACAAGCCGGTCGGCAAGAAGATCGAGACGCACATCGACGTCCTCGACAACAACTCCGCCCTCGACTCCGGCGTGTACCAGTTCACCCTCACCGACCACGACACCGGCAAGAAGAGAGTCGTCGAGGCCCGCTACACCTACGAGTACGAGAAGCGCGACGGCAAGTGGAAGATCGTCAACCACCACTCGTCGGCGATGCCCGAGGGCTGAGCCCCGTAGCGACCCTCAGCCCGTGCGCTGCGCCGCCCGCAGGGTGATGCGCACGCACAGCCCGCCCCCGGGAGCGTCCACCAGCGTCACCGTCCCGCCGTCGTCCGTCACCAGCTGTTTGACGACGGCGAGGCCGAGACCGGAACCGGAGCGCCCGGTGAGGCCCTGACCGCGCCAGAAGCGGTCGAAGGCGCGGGACTTCTCCGCGTCCGACATGCCCGGTCCCTCGTCGAGGACCGACAGCACCACCCAGTCGCCCTTCCACTCCGTCCGGACGGTGATCGCCCCGCCGTCCGGTGACACCTCCAGGGCGTTCGAGAGCACGTTGTCCAGCACCTGGTCCAGATGACCGGGGCTGGCCAGCACAGACGGCCGGTCGCCGACACCACTCCCCCTGAGCGCGATGGTGACTCCGCGCTCGTCGGCGGCCGGTCTCCACACCGTCAGTCGTTCGGCCACGATGTCCGTCAGGGACAGTGGCTCGGCGGCCGTCACCTTCGCCTCGGCCCGCGCCAGCACCAGCAGGCCGTTCACGAGCCGGCTCATGCGGACCACCTCCGCCGTGGCCTGCTCCACGTCCTCCCGCACGAACTCGTCGTCCACCCCGTCCGCGATGTTGTCCAGCGACAGGCGCAACGCCGTGAGCGGCGTGCGGAGCTGGTGCGAGGCGTCGGCCACGAAGATGCGCTGCGAGGCGACCAGCGTGTCCAGGCGTTCCGCGCCCTGGTTGAGGGTGCGCGCCAGCGTCTGGGTCTCCGGCGGACCCGTCACCGGGGAGCGTGCGGTGAGGTCTCCGTCGCTGAACTTGCTGGCCATGCCGTTGAGTTCGCGCAGGGGAGCGGTGATGCGGCGGGCGGCGAACGCGCCGATCGCGGCCGCCGCGGCCAGCACGAGCACGGCCAGTCCCGCCCGGAAACCCCAGATGCTCCACAACCGCTTGGTCATGTCCGAGGTCGAGTAGACGATCCGTACGGCCGACGTCCCCTGGGCGGGCACGGTGACCGTCAGATGCTTGCCCCAGATGAAGTCCGAGCCCCAGTCGGTCGTCGGGTGGTTCCCCTTCACGGCGCGGGTCAGCGCCGCGTCCGCGGCGGGCTTCGGCAGGTCCGGGGCGCAGCTGCTGGTGGGGGTCACCTGGACGTCGCCGGGGGTCTCACGGCCGTACGCCTTGGCCACCTCGGTCAGGGCCTCGCACGAGATGCGATCGCCGTTGCCCAGCAGCAGCGCCATGGTGTCGGCCTCGCGCAGGACGGAGAGTTCGGTGTCGTCCCGCAGCTGCTTCGTGAGCGTGAAGGCCACCGGCACCGTGAACAGCAGGATGGCGACCGCGACGAGCAGGATGTAACTGCGGATGAGCTGGCGGTTCATGCGGACCCGGCGCCCTTGACGATCTCCGGGTCCTTGACGATCTCCAGGCGGAAGCCGACGCCCCGGACCGCCTCGATGGTGACGACCCCGGCGAACTTCCGCCGCAGCGCCGCCACGTGAACGTCCAGCGTCTTCGTCGGCCCGAACCAGTTCGCGTCCCAGACCGCTTCCATGATCTGCTCGCGCGACATCAGCGCGCCCGGCTCCTCGGTGAGGAAGGAGAGCAGGTCGTACTCCTTGGGCGCGAGGGTGACCTCCTCGCCGTCCACACGGACGCGGGCCGCCTTGCGGTCGACGGTGAGGCGGGTGCCGTACCGGTCGGCGCCGCTCTCGGGGGCGGCGGCCGTGCGCGGCTGGACGCGCCGCATCACCGCCCGTATCCGCGCGATGACCTCACGCACCCCGAACGGCTTGGACACGTAGTCGTCGGCGCCCAGCTCCAGGCCGACCACCCGGTCCGTCTCGTCGCTGCGGGCGCTGATCACGATGATCGGCACGTCACCGCGCTCACGCAGGGCCTTGCAGACGTCGAGGCCGTCGGTGTCGGGCAGGCCGAGGTCCAGGAGCACGACGTCGTAGGGGTCGGAGTGGGCGAGGGCCGCGGCGCCCGTGGCGACCCAGTCGACCTTGAAGCCGTAGCGCTTCAGTCCGCGCCGCAGCGACTCGGCGACCGGTTCGTCGTCTTCCACCAGGAGTACGTGCACAGCCGCACGATAGTGCTTGAAACTTAATTCACAGCTATCACTTCGGCGTCAGTGGGCAGGGAGGTTCTGTGACGCGTGTCCGGAACCCCTTCCGACACCTCCCGCGAGCCTCACCGAGCGAGTCTCACCATGCGGGAACCGGGAGGCGGATTTCGGGCGCTCGTTAGACTGAGCCGACCCGCAGTACAAGGGCGTATGTGCGGAAACGAACAAACTGAGCGAGGAGCGCACGTGGGCCTTGTCGTGCAGAAGTACGGAGGCTCCTCCGTAGCCGATGCCGAGGGCATCAAGCGCGTCGCCAAGCGGATCGTGGAAGCGAAGAAGAACGGCCACCAGGTGGTCGTCGTCGTTTCCGCGATGGGCGACACGACGGACGAGCTGATCGATCTCGCCGAGCAGGTATCTCCGATGCCCAGCGGACGAGAGTTCGACATGCTGCTGACCGCCGGAGAGCGGATCTCCATGGCACTGCTGGCCATGGCGATCAAAAACCTGGGCCACAGCGCCCAGAGCTTCACCGGCAGCCAGGCAGGCGTCATCACCGACTCGGTCCACAACAAAGCGCGGATCATCGACGTCACGCCGGGCCGCATCCGGACCGCGCTGGACGAGGGCAACATCGCCATCGTCGCCGGGTTCCAGGGTGTCAGCCAGGACAAGAAGGACATCACCACGCTGGGGCGCGGCGGGTCCGACACCACGGCCGTCGCCCTCGCCGCCGCGCTGGACGCCGAGGTCTGCGAGATCTACACCGACGTCGACGGCGTGTTCACCGCCGACCCGCGCGTGGTGAAGAAGGCGCGGAAGATCGACTGGATCGCCTTCGAGGACATGCTGGAGCTCGCGGCCTCCGGCTCCAAGGTGCTGCTCCACCGCTGTGTGGAGTACGCCCGCCGCTACAACATCCCGATCCACGTCCGCTCGTCCTTCAGCGGACTCCAGGGCACGTGGGTCAGCAGTGAGCCACTCGTTCAAAAGACACAGCAGCAAGGGGACAAGCCGGTGGAGCAGGCCATCATCTCCGGTGTCGCGCACGACACCTCCGAGGCCAAGGTCACGGTCGTCGGTGTGCCGGACAAGCCGGGCGAGGCCGCCGCGATCTTCCGCACGATCTCCGACGCCGAGATCAACATCGACATGATCGTGCAGAACGTGTCGGCCGCGTCGACCGGCCTGACCGACATCTCCTTCACCCTCCCCAAGGCCGAGGGCCGCAAGGCCATCGACGCCCTGGAGAAGAACAAGTCCGGCATCGGCTTCGACTCGCTGCGCTACGACGACCAGATCGGCAAGATCTCCCTGGTCGGCGCCGGGATGAAGACCAACCCGGGCGTCACGGCCGACTTCTTCAAGGCCCTGGCCGACGCGGGCGTGAACATCGAGCTCATCTCGACCTCCGAGATCCGTATCTCGGTCGTGACGCGCGCCGACGACGTCAACGAGGCCGTGCGCGCCGTGCACACCGCCTTCGGGCTCGACTCCGACAGCGACGAAGCCGTCGTCTACGGAGGCACCGGCCGCTGATGGCCGTCCAGCATGTGACGTCCGCCCGCAGGCGGCCGACGCTCGCGGTCGTGGGGGCGACCGGAGCCGTCGGCACCGTCATGCGCCAGATCCTGTCCCAGCGGGCGGACGTCTGGGGCGAGATCAGACTCGTCGCCTCCCCGCGCTCGGCCGGCCGCAAGCTGGCCGTGCGCGGCGCGGAGATCGAGGTGCTGGCCCTGTCGGAGGAGGTCTTCGACGGGGTCGACGTCGCCATGTTCGACGTCCCCGACGAGGTCGCCGCGCACTGGGCACCGATCGCCGCCGCCAAGGGCGTGGTCGTGGTGGACAACTCCGCCGCCTTCCGGATGGACCCGGACGTGCCGCTGGTCGTCCCCGAGGTCAATCCGCACGCGGTGCGGACCCGGCCGCGCGGGATCGTCGCCAACCCCAACTGCACGACCCTGTCGATGATCGTCGCCCTGGGCGCGCTGCACGCCGAGTACGGGCTGCGCGAGCTGGTCGTGTCCTCCTACCAGGCGGTGAGCGGGGCCGGGTGGGCCGGGGTCGAGACACTGCGGCAGCAGATGTCGCTGGTCGCCGGCACCGAGCTGGGCACCAGCCCCGGTGACGTGCGGCGGGCCGTCGGTGACAACACCGGGCCGTTCCCGGAGCCGGTCGCGCTGAACGTCGTCCCGTGGGCCGGGTCGCTGCGCGAGGACGGCTGGTCGTCGGAGGAGATGAAGGTGCGGGACGAGTCCCGCAAGATCCTCGGGCTGCCGAAGCTGCCGGTGGCCGTGACCTGCGTGCGCGTCCCCGTCGTCACCACGCACTCCCTCACCGTCCACGCCCGCTTCCAGGACGAGGTCACCGTCGACGGCGCCCGCGAGATCATCGCGACGGCCCCCGGTGTCGTCCTCTTCGACAACCCGGCGGCGGGGGAGTTCCCCACGCCCGCCGACGTGGTCGGCACCGACCCGACCTGGGTGGGCCGGGTGCGGCGGGCCCTCGACGACCCGACGGCGCTCGAACTGTTCGTGTGCGGGGACAACCTGCGCAAGGGGGCCGCGCTGAACACCGCGCAGATCGCGGAGTTGGTGGCGGCCGAGCTGATGTGACGGGCTGATGTGACGGCTGGGGCTCGCACTCCGCTGGGATCAGAGGTGAGCACAGACGCGCGCGCAGAGGTGAGCACGGATGCGGGCACGGATGCGGGCACAGATGCGGGCAATGTGAGCCGGTCGATGGTCCGGACCACTTGTATTGGACACCTTTGCCGTCCGAATATTCACTGAGAAGATTTTCCTCCCCGTTCTCCGCAACCGTGCGGAGGGCGGGGAGCGTCTTTGGGGTCACCCTTCGGGGTGCGCAGATGTGTGAACGATCACAGCGTATGGGGACGCGGTGATCTGGGCGTGGGGACGCCCGTTCGTATGGGATACAGGGGAAGAGCGGGACACATGAGACGGGTGCGCGTGGCCTTGGCCGACGCAAAAGTGACGCCGGACGCGTACAACCCCCACGGGGGGAAGAGTGTCCAACTGGCGTGGCAGAGGTACTCGAACTCCCAGTGGCGCCCCGCGGCGCGGCTCTCCGGCCGCCGCGCGGCACCCTCCGACCCCGCATGTCCGGCGCGCCCGGCGGCATGCCGGTGATCGCGCCCATGCCCGCAGCGCGGCCCGCCCGCGTACCCAGCCAGCGTGACGGCGTCGAAGAGATCGTGGCGGCCGGTACCACCGTCGACCACCTCACCGAGACCTACCGGGCGCACTACCGCTCGCTGCTCGGTCTCGCCGCCCTCCTCCTCGACGACACCGCCTCCTGCGAGGACGTCGTCCAGGAGGCCTTCATCCGCGTCCACTCCGCGCGCAAGCGCGTCCGCGACCCGGAGAAGACCCTCGCCTACCTCCGTCAGACGGTCGTCAACCTCTCCCGTTCCGCCCTGCGCCGCCGCATCCTCGGCCTGAAGCTGCTCTCCAAGCCGATGCCGGACATGGCCAGCGCGGAGGAGGGCGCCTACGACCAGCTGGAGCGCGACTCGCTCATCAAGGCGATGAAGGGCCTCCAGCGCCGTCAGCGCGAGGTCCTCGTGCTGCGCTACTTCGCGGACATGACCGAGGCCCAGGTCGCCGAGACCCTCGGCGTCTCCCTCGGCTCGGTCAAGGCGTACGGCTCGCGCGGCATCGCTGCTTTGCGCATAGCCATGGAGGCTCCGGCGTGAGCAGGGAGGCCGAAGGGCGGGGCCCCCACGAGAGCCACAACGGTCACGACCGTCACGGGGACCACGACAGCCACGAGCCGATGACCTCGTCGGGTCCGCAGGGCCCACCGGGCCCGTCGACCCCGCCGCACTCGTCGGGCACACAAGAGCCGAAGCAATCGCACGCTGGGAACTCAACCGTGAACCACCACCTCGACGACCAGGGCCCCGACGGGCTCGACTCGGACGAGCTGGCACTGCGCCGGATGCTGCACGACGCCGTCCAGGAGATGGAGCCGCGTGACGGCACCCTGGACCACCTGCGGCGAGCCGTCCCCGTCCGCCGGGCCCGCAAGCGGCAGGCAGCCGTCGGCATGGCGGCCGCGGCCCTCTTCCTCGGCACCGCCGTCCCGGCCGTGCTGCACGTCTCGGCCGCGGGCAGCTCCGATGCCAACCCTTCCATCGCCGGCCAGGCCTCACAGGCGCAGGGAGGCGCGGATCAGGGCAAGAACCCCGACGGCGGCTCCTCGGGCAGGGTCGGCGACTCCTCCGGCAAGACCGATGAGCTGGGCAAGGGCGGCGCCACCGACTCCGGCCAGGGCAAGGAGTCCGCGGGCGGCACCGCCTCCAGCGGCAGCGGCCCCACCGCCGGTCCGCTGATGAGCGCGGCCGCCTGCGGGCCGTCCCAGCTCGAGGCCGGCACCCCCGCCGTCGACGTCCCCGACGCGGCAGGCATCGTCTACGGCACCTTCCGCGTCACGAACTCCTCCAGCGCCGCCTGTGTCGTCGGCGGCGCCGTCTCCGTGACGTTCGACGCGCAGGGCGCAGCGGACGCCACGAAGATCACCGTGGTCGAGCACACCTCCGGGGACGCGGCGGCCGGCCTGCCCGACCCCTCCCTCTACGTCACCCAGCACACCCTCGCCCCCGGCTCCGCCTACGAGGTGAAGTTCGCCTGGGCGCCCTCCGCGACCTGCCCCACCACGGGCAGCACCAGCGGCGGCGACAGCGGCGGTACGGCATCCCCGTCGCCGACCCCGACCGAGCCGTCGACCACGACCGGCGAGACCACCTCCGGCACCTCGGCCCAGCTGCTCACCGCGGACGGCACGGCCGACGGCAGTGTCGTCGTGTCGTACACGGCCGAGGGCGGCTCGCCGACGGCCAAGGCGACGGTGTCGAACGCGTGCTCCGGGACGATCTACCGGACGGGCGTGCTGGCCTCCTCGTGAACCGCCGACCCGGCGGCCTCCTCGGGGACGATCCCGAGCTCCGCGTCCCGCGCGAACTCCACCTCGCGGCGCAGCAGCCGGAACCACATGAACACCACGAACCCGGCGAAGACGAACCACTCGCCCGTGTAGCCCAGGTTCTGGAACGCCTTCAGGTCGAGCCCCGTGTCGGCCGCCGCCTTCGCGGGCACCGCCGTCATCCCCGGGTCTGCGGTGTCGAGGGTGACCCAGGCGTCGTAGAGGTCGTACGGCACGAGGTTGACGAGCGACGCCGCGCTGATCGCCGCGGTCTGCCCGGCCGGCAGACCGCCCCGGGCGCTCACTCCGTTGTCGCCGGGCTGCTCGGAGGCCTGGAGCGCGCCGGTCACGGTGACCTCGCCGGCGGGCGGCGCCGGGACCTTCGCGGAGTCGGCGCCGCCCGGCAGCCAGCCGCGTACGACGGGCAGCGCCTTGCCGCCGTCGGTCCGCAGCAGGGTCAGCACATAGAACCCGTTCTTCCCGTCGAGTTCCCGATCGGGCACCAGCAACTGCGTGCCGTAGCGCCCGGTGGCGGTGGCCTGCTTGCCCGAGGTCGCCTTGTCCACGGGCAGCAGCCGGGCCAGCGGCCGCGCGGCCTCCGTACCGGCGGACTCGGCCTGCGCCTTCGCGGCGCGGTGGTCGTCCACCCGCGCCTCGAACCGGCTCAGCTGCCAGGACCCCATGAACACGCAGAAGGGGATGGCCAGCAGCACGAAGACGTTGATCCCCCACCAGCGGGGAGTCAGCAGAAACCGGTACACGCCCTCCACGGTACGGGGCGGGCGCGGGGGACCGGCTGGCGGGGTGAGGCTCGTCGGTGCGCAGTAGGTGCGAAGACGGTGGGAGTTGTCCACAGGCTGGGGGCTGTGGAGGTCGATTGTCGTCGCGGACGGGCAGTATGGGGTCATGACTGAGAGCAACGGGTCCGCCGCACCGGAGCGGTACGAAGAGATGCCGGACTGGGAGAAGCGTTTCCGGGCGCCCCGGGTGTCGCTGCCCGACTGGGCGGAGGACGCGCCCGACCACTCCCTGTTCGTGTCCAACGCGACGGGGACGTACGAGCTGTACGCCTGGGACCGGTCCACGGGCGACCAGCGTCAGGTGACGCACCGGGCGAACGGCACGACGGACGGCGTGCTCTCCCCGGACGGCGCGTGGATCTGGTGGTTCGACGACAAGGACGGCGACGAGTTCGGCGTCTGGCGCCGCCAGCCGTTCAAGGGCGGCGAGGACGAACCGGCGACCCCGGGCCTGGACCCTTCCTACCCTGCGGGTCTGGCGCTGAGCAGGGACGGCCGTACGGCGGTGGTCGGCCGCTCGACGGACGAGGACGGCACGACGATCCACGTGACGCGGGCCGGCGAGCCCCCCTTCGAGCTGTACCGCCACAGAGAGTCTGCGGGCGTGGGCGACCTGTCCCACGACGGCACCCTGATCGCGATCGAACACACCGAGCACGGCGACGCGATGCACTCCGCGCTGCGCGTCCTGCGCCCGGACGGCACGACGGTCGCCGACCTGGACGACACCCGCGGCGGCACCGAGGAGCTGGGCCTGGAGGTGCTGGGCTTCGCCCCGGTCGACGGTGACACGAGGCTGTTGATCGGGCATCAGCGGCGGGGCCGCTGGGAACCGCTGGTCTGGGACGTGGCGACGGGCTCGGAGACGGACCTGGCCCTGGACCTGCCGGGCGACGTCAGCGCCGAGTGGTACCCGGACGGCTCGGGCCTGCTCGTCGTGCACAGCTTCGAGGCCCGCAGCGAGCTGTTCCGCTACGACCTCGCCGACGGCGAGCTCGTGAAGGTGGCGACCCCCGCGGGCACGGTGTCCGGGGCGACGGCCCGCCCGGACGGCAGCGTGGAGTACCTGTGGTCGTCCGCGGCCCAGCCGCCGGCGGTCCGCTCCACGACCGGCGAGGTGGTGCTCGACCCGCCCGGCCTGAAGTCCCCCGGCTCGGTCCCCGTGGAGGACGTGTGGGTGGACGGCCCCGGAGGCCGCATCCATGCCCTGGTGCAGAGGCCGCAGGGCGTCTCCGGTCCCCTCCCCACCGTCTTCGACATCCACGGCGGCCCGACCTGGCACGACAGCGACTCCTTCGCGGCGGCCCCGGCGGCCTGGGTGGATCACGGCTACGCGGTCGTCCGCGTCAACTACCGAGGCTCCACGGGCTACGGCCGCGCCTGGACGGACGCCCTGAAGCACCGGGTGGGCCTGATCGAGCTGGAGGACATCGAGGCGGTCCGCGAATGGGCCGTCTCGTCCGGGCTGTCGGACCCCGCCCGCCTGATCCTCACCGGCGGCTCCTGGGGCGGCTACCTCACCCTCCTCGGCATCGGCATCCAGCCCGACGCATGGACCCTGGGCATCGCGGCCGTCCCCGTCGCCGACTACGTCACGGCCTACCACGACGAGATGGAGGCCCTGAAGGCGATGGACCGCACCCTGCTGGGCGGCACCCCGGAGGAGGTCCCCGACCGCTTCGAGACCTCGTCCCCCCTGACCTACGTCGACAAGGTCCGGGCCCCCGTCTACATCTCGGCCGGCGTGAACGACCCCCGCTGTCCCATCCGCCAGATCGACAACTACGTCAAGCGCCTGGAGGCGAGGGGAGCGGTCCACGAGGTCTACCGCTACGACGCGGGCCACGGCTCCCTGGTGGTGGACGAACGCATCAAGCAGGTACGCCTGGAACTGGAGTTCGCGGAGAGGCACTTGGGGTAGGCGGGCGGTTCTTCGAGTGAACGGGCGGGGCCGCGCTTGGCGATCGATAGCGATGGCTGGTCCGAACGCCTCGCCCGCGGCGTTGACGCGAACTGGTCGTTGCCCGAGGTGCCATGCGTCTCGCCGCCGCGGCCATCGACGGCCAGGCATGGGTCGAGCAGTACGTCTGACCAGAACCAGAACCAGAACCAGAACCGCTGGAATTCCAGCTTCGTCACTGCCGGCGGACGATCAAGGCCGGTCCAGGGCCTGTCCGGCGGATCCTGCCGGACAGGCCCCTGGTTCCGAGGAGGGCTCAGTGCTTGAGCGTGAAGGTGAAGTCGCCGGAGAGCTTGCCGCTCAGCCGGACCGCCGAAACGAGTTTGCCCTCCGTGATCAGTCTCTCGACCTCGGCCCGCGAAAGACCGCAACCCTCAGCGATCAGTCGCACCGGACGGACAGGGATGCGCGCCGCGAAGCGGACCGAGACGTCGATCACCTCGCGGTCCAGGTGATCCGATCCGCCGGTGTCGAGGCGCCAGGCGTTGTCCCAGTCCAGGGCGATGCGATTACGGCGCCGCACGACCGGATCCTGGAGCAGCTCAGCTGCCAGGCCAGGGTCGTTGTCGTGCATGCGGTCCAGCAGCTCGGGTCGTACGGAGCGCACGTTCATCCGCTCCAGGACCGTGAGCTTCGCCGTGTCCCCGCAAGCGGTGCAGAGCACGAGGAGCCAGGCGTCGAGGAGCTTGTGGTTGGCGTTGACGCGAAATTTTCCGTTGGCCAGGAAGCGTTCGGACGCGCACGCGTGGCAACGGCGGCGAACGGTCGGCAGGCAGGTGGGCATGACCACCCAGATGTTGAGCACAGAAGTACACCGGTTTCAGTGTGAGAAATCCGCAGCAAAAAGCAGCGCGGCGCAGATGCGCGACGCGCGACCAATCAGCTCTCAGGAGGTCTCACACGGTGTACAACGGCACGTCCTTGCCCAGACGACTTGGTTCGGCAGCACGGTAGTGGCGCACAGCGGCGCTGTTCCACCGATTTTTCGAGCGCCTCACACGGCCAGTGGCGACCGGCAAGGCCGCGTCGATCCGTCCGGTCCTGTCCCTGCATGAGCATGCCGGTGGTGGCAGACTGCGTGGACTGAGCGACGGGGGCACCGGTGAGTAAGAAGCATGTGCGGAAAATGCTGCGGAAGATGGCAGGCGGGGAGCCCGTTCAGATCGTCATCTCCATGACGACATGGAAGGGACTCGCCCGACTCGCCTTCATCGCCGAGCAGTTCGGGTACACGTACGCGGACCTGCAGATGACCGGCGACAACAAGTTCGCGCTGTTCATCGTGCCCGACCTCAGCCCGCAGGGCCGACAGCGCGCTGCGCAGAACCGTGCGCGGTACCCCGACGCGAGCGACGGTGTCGCGCTGCCGCCCGACGTGCCCGACGCGATCGATCTCCTCAAGGCCCGCATGGTGGTCGACAGCGGCAGTCAGCACACCGACAAGCTGCGGATGGGGATGCTGGTCTTCTTCCTCACCACGTCCGCCGCGGCCATCGGATTCAGGCTCCGCGCGGACACCGCCGCAGCCGTCATCGTCGTCATCGTCTGGGCCGCGCTCATGGCCCTGCTGCCCGTCCTGCTCGCCTACAGCCGACGTTACAGAGCCAAGTACACCAGCCAGTTGCGGGCCGCCGGGTTCACGCCGGTGACCGACCGGAACGGGCGGCTGCGGTATGTGCCGCCGGGCGGGCAGCTTCCCGGACACGGCAATCCGTTCGCCGGAGGAGCGTAGTGGCTCCGGCCACCGCTGGAGAACGGGACGCGTCGACAGGCGGTACTCATCAAGGGGCGGCGCGGGCCATGAGGCGGGGGCCATGAAGCGCCGACCCAGCCTTACGCCCCTGCAGCCTTACGCCCCCGCCGCCTTACGCCCCCGCAGCCCTACGCCCCCGTCGTCGCAGCAGCTCCGCCAGCCCCCGTCGAGTAGCCGCCAGCACCACCCGGTCCTCGCTCTTCAGGACACGTGTGTCGGACAGGTCCCACACCAGGCCGGAGCCGCCCTGGCCTTCGCGCCCGGTGTCCAGGGCCAGCACCCGCCAGTAGCCCGCCCGGAACGCCTCGCCGACCGTCTTGCCCTCCAGTTGTGCGTGCCCGCCGACGTCCAGGGCGGCGAAGAGCAGCACCCGCCGTTCCACCGGGATCGCTCCCAGGATCTGGCGGCCCATCATCGCCCCGGCGAACGACGGGGCCGACAGGTGCGACACGCTGCGGCTGCGGGTCAGTGCCTGGGGGTGCGCGGCGCGCAGGGTGCGGTAGACGGCGGTCGCGAAGTCGTCGTCGTACAGGCGGAGTACCACGCGGAGATCGGGGCGCAGGGACCGGGCGTACAGCGCGGCCTCCAGGTTCGTCGTGTCGCTGCTGGTCACCGCGAGCAGCGCGTGCGCGCGGTGGATCTTCGCGGCCTCCAGGACGCCCTCCTGCGTGACGTCGCCCAGGACGACCGGCACCCGTAGCCGCCGGGCCACCGCGAGTCCGCGTGCCTCGGGTCCCGCCTCGACGCACACCACGGGGATGTTCAGCTCGCGCAGGCGGATCAGTACCCGGGTGCCGATCTTTCCCAGGCCGAGGAGTACGACGTGGCCGCCCAGGCCGCGGGGCGGCCGGCGGAGCGCCCCCGCCCCGCGGAACGTCCCGAGCGCCTCCAGAACCGCCGCCAGCAGCACCGGCAGCAGCAGCAACCCGACCAGCCCGGAGAGGAGTTGGAGGACCTGCCGCTCGGTGGTCGAGCCGATCGCCGGGTCGTTGATGGAGAAGAGGTCCAGCAGGGTCAGATACAGCGCGCCAAGCGGATGGATCCCGGTCGCCAGCCACAACGCCACCGCCAGCGCGAACACGCACCCGACAAGACCGGCCAGCGACCATCTCAGCCGCCGCGAGAACAGCGAGGCGAACGGCGCCACCACCCCGACCCCCCGCCCCGACGGCAACGCGGGCCCGGCGGAGTACGCGACCTGCTCCAGGACGACCGACCCGCGCCGGCCGGACGCGGCCGCCTCCCGCACCGCCGCCGCGTCGGGCAGCAGCAGCGGCCCCTGCTCGCCGCTGGTCTCGGAACCGTCCGCGAAGGCCGGGTCGTTGCCGTTCGCCGACAGCAGCGCGAGCGTGGGCAGGCCCGGCGGGTCGGACTCCCCGGGCCCGGCCGGCGGCCGTTCGACGGCGCGCAGCAGGAGCCCGTTGGTCTGGACGACCTTGGTGGTGCCGGCGACGGCGGTCGCGGCGAGCGCGGGAGCGGCGGTGTCGGCGTCGGACAGGACGGTGGTGGAGGCGTCGCCCCCGGAATACCCGGAATACCCGGAGTGCCCGGAACCCGGCTCTCCTTCGACGGCCAACGCGGCTGCCTGGTCGAGGAGTTCCTCGATGTGCTGGCCCAACCGCCGGTTGTAGAGCCGCAGGACGAGCCGCAGCCTGGGGTTGAGCCGGCGGGCGGTGAGGGCGGCGCGGATGTTGGTCTCGTCGTCGTCGTACACGAGCGCCAGCGCGGCGGCCCGCTCCACGCCCGCCTCGGCGAGCACCGCCTCGGTGGCCTCGACGGCCTCCAACGTCCGCTGGCCGCCCACGGGTTCGCTCGGGGCGGCGGCCGGTGTGCCGTTGCCCGCCGCCCGGTTGACGGCCGCGCTCACCACGCGGTCGAGCAGCGCCGCCGACACCGCCCGGGCCCGCCCGACGACCGGCGGCCGTACCGTCCGCTCGGCGGGCGGCACGACGAGTGTGACCTGTTCCTCGTACACGCCCCGCAGCTCGGCGGCGAGCCGGTGCGCGAGACCGTCGTCGCCGCACACCACCATGTGCGCGCCGGCGGCGCCCGGCGGCGGCTGACCCTGATTCGGAACGCTCCCCACGAGGGAGAAGACTGCCTCACCGGTACGGGAGGTTCCACGGACGACATGAACAGACATGAACAACCGGCGCGGAACTCCCGTATGAAAGGGGAGGGAATGCAGGAAACCGACAGCACAGGCAGCAGGGCGAACACGGAAGCGGGAGGCGCGCGACCCGTGGCCATCACCAAAGCGACGGCCGTCACCGAAGCGGCCCCGCCCGTCGAGGGCACGCGCCACGACCGACGGGAGACACCGCCCGCGCCGGACGAGCCCAGGCGGCTGACCTCGCCCCTCGTCCTGACCATGCTGCTGCTCCTGATGGTGCTGCTGCAGAGCCCCGTCCGCCGTGCGCTGTCCGCCCCGGTGATGCAGAGCTGGACGACCGTGTTCGTGGCGGTCGTCGTCCAGGCCCTGCCGTTCCTGGTGCTGGGGGTGCTGCTGTCGGCGGCGATCGCCGTCTACGTGCCACCCTCCTTCTTCGCCCGCGCGCTCCCCTCCCGCCCCGCGCTCGCCGTCCCGGTCGCCGGGGTCGCGGGCGCTGTGCTGCCCGGCTGCGAGTGCGCGTCGGTGCCGGTGGCCGGCGCCCTGGTCCGCCGGGGTGTGACCCCGGCCGCGGCCCTCGCCTTCCTCCTCTCCGCCCCGGCGATCAACCCGATCGTGCTGACGGCGACGGCCGTGGCGTTCCCCCGCAACCCCGAGATGGTGCTGGCCCGTTTCGTGGCCAGCCTGCTCGTGGCGTGCGTGATGGGCTGGTTGTGGCAGCGGCTCGGCCGCACGGACTGGCTGCGCCTGCCGGCCCACGCGCCGCACGAGGGGGAGACGAAGGGCGCGGCGTTCTGGGACTCGGTCCGGCACGACGTGATGCACGCCGGCGGCTTCCTGGTCGTGGGCGCGATGGCGGCGGCGACCCTGAAGGCCGTCGCCCCGCAGGAGTGGCTGCGCACGGCGGCCGACAACCCGCTGCTGGCGGTCCTGACCCTCGCCGTCCTCGCGGTGGTCCTCTCCATCTGCTCGGAGGCGGACGCCTTCGTCGCCGCGTCCCTGACCGAGTTCTCCCTCACGGCCAAGCTGGCCTTCCTGGTGGTCGGCCCGATGATCGACCTCAAGCTGTTCGCGATGCAGGCGGGCACGTTCGGCCGGGGCTTCGCCCTGCGCTTCGCCCCGGCGACGTTCGTGCTGGCCATCGCGTCGGCGGTCCTGACGGGATGGATACTCCTGTGAACCGACAGTCCCAGGCGGCCGTCCTCTTCCTCCTCGGCGCGGCCCTCCTCCACGCCGGCACCACCGACCTCTACCTCCGCTACGTCAAGGCGGGCCTGCAGCCGCTCCTGCTGGCGTCCGGCGCGGTCCTGATCGGGACGGCACTGGCGACGGCGTGGTACGAGCGCAGGAGGACGAAGCACCAGCAGAAGGACGCCGAGGGAGACAAGGGCGTCGAGCGGGCAGAGGGCGCAGTGGACGTGAAGGCCCACGCCCACCCCGAACCCCGCGTCTCCTGGCTCCTGATCCTCCCCCTCCTGGCGCTGATCCTGGTCGCCCCGCCGGCCCTGGGCTCGTACAGCGCGACCCGTACCGGCACGGCGCTGCAGGAGCCCCTCGCCTATCCCGCCCTCCCCGCGACGAACCCGCTCCCGCTCAGCGTCGTCGACTACGCGGGCCGAGCCGTCTACGACCACGGCCGCACCCTCGCCGGCCGCGAGGTCCAGCTCACCGGCTTCGTCGCCCTGGACCACGACGGCACCCCGTACCTGGTCCGCATGGCCCTCAACTGCTGTGCCGCCGATGCCCAGCCGGTCAAGGTCGGCCTGACCGGTGACATCCCCCCGGTCCTCCAGCCGGACGCCTGGCTGACCATCACCGGCACCTACACCCCCCGCACCACCCACGACCCGGTCAACGACGGCCCGATCCCCTTCATCAAGATCACCACCGCCAAGCCGACCGCGACGCCGCGGGACCCTTACGACGAGTCGTGGAACAACTGACCGGATGGCGGACGGGGTGAGTCACCGGTCAGGTCTTTCCCGCCGTCAGAGCCACGTACGCTCGATGCGGTCGTGCCACACCGCGTAGGCGGCCGGCCCGCCTCTGGCGATTGCCGGTGGATCGCGTCACGACGGGCGTGGAGGCGTTCGACCATCTCGATGCTGCGGAGCTGTTGATTGTCGAGGTGGAAGGGCACGGCCCCATGCTCCCGTGACAGCGACCCACCGGCCCCTCGGGAACGAGGCCCCGGTGGGTGAGGAAGACCGACCGTCACCGGTACCCGGTTGACGCGGAACCGGTGGGGCCGTGAGACGTCAACAGCCTGTACGGCTGGCCGCATTCGAACGGATCCCGGCAACCACCCCGCGCTACGTCCCGGTTACGCCTCCCTCAACCTCTGGTGGCCGGGCGGTGAGCGCCTCATGATGGGGCCATGACGGCGGCCTCGCGTGCCTTGACACGACTGGCGACCTGGCCGGACCTCGCGGAGGGCCGGCCCAGCTGCGGCACCGGTCGGGCGTTGCGCTCGGGCGGCGTCGAGATCGTGCACTTCCATTCCGACATGAGTGTCGACCTGCATCTCACCGCCAAGGCGATCCGGCGGTTCGAGAGGGACCTGAGGCATTCCACGGCCGTCCGGCTGCTGCCGGGGTCGCCGTGGGTGACCGTCCACCTGGAGTGCGAGACGGACATCGACCTGCTCATGACGCTGGTCAGCGCCGCCCTCCAGGCTCACCAGAGGCACCCGGCGGCCGAGGGCGCCGCCCTCCCGCGCTGCAACGACCACCGGGAAGCGGCGCTCACCCGCGACGGCGTCGGCGGCGTCTGAAACCTTCCGAACCCTTTCCAAGCCATTACCAACCGTTCCGAACCCCCTTCCCTTCAAGGGTCGGTGTCGTTCGGAAGGTTGAGTCTCCCTTGGTGAGAATGTAATTTACGTTTACAGAGAGGGTCCTGCTCGCGCGCTCTGAACGCCCGGAAGGAAACGAATCATGGAACGGGACGACCTGATCCTGATCAGCGTGGACGACCACATCATCGAGCCGCCGGACATCTTCGTGAACCACCTGCCGAAGCGGTACCGCGACGACGCCCCGCGTCTCGTCCACCGTGAGGACGGCAGCGACGTGTGGCAGTTCCGCGACAACACCGTGGGCAACGCCGCGCTCAACGCCGTGGCCGGGCGGCCGAAGGAGGAGTACGGCCTCGATCCGCAGGGCATGGACGAGATCCGGCCCGGCTGCTACGACGTCCACGAGCGGGTCAAGGACATGAACGCCGGCGGTGTCCTCGCCCAGATGAACTTCCCGTCGTTCCCCGGTTTCTCGGCGCGGATGTTCGCCGCCGAGGACTCCGAGTTCTCGCTCGCCCTCGTGCGCGCCTACAACGACTGGCACATCGACGAGTGGTGCGGGGCGTATCCCGGACGGTTCATCCCCATGGCCCTGCCCGCCATCTGGGAGGCCGAACTGTGCGCGGCCGAGCTGCGAAGGGTCGCGGCGAAGGGCTGTCACTCGATGACCTTTCCCGAGAACCCGGCCGTCATGGGGTTACCGAGCTTCCACGACCCCTACTGGAACCCCCTGTGGCAGGCGGCCTGCGACACCGGCACCGTGCTGTCCATCCACATCGGCTCCTCGGGGCGCCTCGTCATCCCGGCCGTCGACTCGCCGCCCGACGTGATGATCACCCTCCAGCCGATCAACCTCGTCCAGGCCGCCGCCGATCTGCTGTGGTCCCGGGTCCTCAAGGAGTTTCCCGGCCTGCGGATCGCGCTCTCGGAGGGCGGTACGGGGTGGATCCCGTACTTCCTGGAGCGCGTGGACCGCACCTTCGAGATGCACGCCGCCTGGACCCTCCAGGACTTCGGCGGCAAGCTGCCCTCCGAGGTCTTCCGCGAGCACTTCCTGACCTGTTTCATCACCGACAGGCTGGGCGTGCGGCTCCGGCACGACATCGGCATCGACAACATCGCCTGGGAGGGCGACTACCCGCACAGCGACTCCCTGTGGCCGGACGCGCCCGAGCAGCTGCACGAAGTGCTGCGGGACTGCTCCGTCCCGGACGGCGACATCGCCAGGATGACCCACGAGAACGCGATGCGCTGGTACTCCTTCGACCCCTTCGGCCACGTCCCGCGGGAGCAGGCCACGGTGGGCGCCCTGCGCAGGGCCGCCGCGGGGCACGACGTCAGCATCCGTCCCCGCAGCCGGCAGCTGTCGGAGCCGGTGGACAAGCTGGAGGCCTTCCGGGCGCGGGCCCGGGCGGCGGTCGCGGCGGCGGCCGAGTAGCCCGGCGGGCACGCCCCTGCCGCTCCGTGTCTGGTGAGCTGACGGTCCGTCAGATATCGTCTGCCGCGCCGACAGACATCGTCTGCCGCGCCGACGCACGTGCCGACACAGAAGGGGTGAGCGCCATGGAGACCGGCCCGGACCGTTCGACCCGTCCTTCCCACAGCCCCCGGCCGCCGGGGGACCCCCGCTGGGTGGCGATGTTCTACGACCCGTCCTCGGCGTCCTGGCGGCAGGCCGCCGAATCCCCCGACCGCATGCCCGTGCTGTATGCGATCGGCGAGATGAGCCAGGTCAAACGGGCCCGGGGCGACGAGGTGGCCGTCACCCTGTGGGGTCCGAAGGACGGTGAGTGGCAGCGTTTCGACTCGGCCTCCCCGCCGTCGGCCGAACCGCTGCCCGAACCACCGGCCGAACCAGCGGCCGACGGCGACGGCGAAGGCGCCGCCCGCCCCGGTCACGCCAGGCTCGCGGAACGGATGGAGGACCGCCGGCACCAGGTCCTCATGGCGGGCCTGAGCAAGGCCGGCCTCTACGACCTCACCCCGGACGACGTGACGGCCGTCCGGACCCTGGTCGACCGGGTCGACGAGACCACGCTGCGCCGGGTCGCCCACTGGATGGCGGTGGCCGGCGCGCCGGTCGAGTGACCGGTGCGGGCATCAACCTCGGGCAGGGGAGGCCGGGGAGGCCGTCGGGTAGCTCCAGTGGAAGGAGGTCAGCGCTCGGGCCCTGGCCTCCACGACGGCCATGCGCGCCTCCCGCTCGGCGGGGTCGACGTGCGAGGCCTGGCCCGTCACCTGGCCGTCCCACTTGCGGTAGTACAGCCCGACCTCCGCCGAGAACCAGCCGCGGCTCACCGAGTTGAGCGCCAGCAGCAGCCCGGTGTCCTCGGACGCGGGCAGGGCCATCCAGCCGCCGAGGGCGGTCAGGAGGTCCCGTCGGGCGAAGAGGCTCGCGGGGTGCACCTGCGCGCGGAAGTCGTGGGCCTTCCAGTGATCGAGTACCGCCCCCCGCTCGACCGGCCCCTCGGCCGGGTCCCCGGGGAAGCCGACCGTGGAGCCGTCCGGCAGCAGGTCGAGGACGCGTGAGGTGGCCCAGCCGAGGCCCGGGTCGCCTTCCAGGGCGGCCAGGTCGCGGGCGAGGGCGCCGGGCGCGAGCCGGTCGTCGGCGTCCAGGACCTTCACGTACTCGCCCTCAACGTGCGCGAGCGCGAGCGTGCGGGCGACTCCCGGGCCGCCGGGCCGCCCCTGACGGAACGTCACGCGGGTGTCGTCGACGGGCACGTACGGCGCGACCTCGTCCGTCGTGCCGTCCTCGCGGATCACCCACCGCCACTCCCACCCGGCGGGCAACTCCTGTGCGCGCAGCGACTCGTAGGCCTCGGGCAGGTACCGGGCCGCAGGGGCGTGCACAGCGGTGACGATGACGACGCGCCGGCTCACGGCGGCACTCACCACCTTTCCAGACGGGTGGTGAAGAGCAGTTCCGTGCGGTCGCCGGGCAGCGTGACGTCGGAGACGTTCACCACACGGTCGTCGATGTCGTACGACGTCTTGCGGAGCAGGATCACCGGCGACCCGGACGGCAGGTCCAGCTCCCGTGCCTCCTGCGGTGTCGGCGGGCGGGCGGTGAGACGCTCCTCGACGCGGTCCACCTCGATGCCGACGGTGTGCAGCTGGCTCTGGGTGCCGCCGGGCCACGGCTCCCTGTTCTCGTCCAGGAGGGCGGGGTTCGCGGCGATCATGGCGTGGACTAGGTAGGAGGTCACGAGGCTGAGGGGTGCGTGCTCGGTGGCGCGGCGCGTCCGGTAGGAGCGTTCCAGGAGCAGGGTGCCCGGCGGGACGCCGAACGCGTCCGCGAGTGTCCGGGGCGCCTCGATCTGCCGGTACTCGGCGTGGAAGACCAGTTCCCCGGAGCCGAGGCCGGTGTCGCGTTCCGTCGCCCCGGTCGCGGCACGGGTGGTCTCCGGGCAGCGGGCCCGGTCCTTCTCCCACTGGTGCCTGCCGTTGTCACGGACGGCGATCACTCGGTAGGCCTTGGACACGGCACCAGCCTAAGGGGCTCGGCGCGCGATCCCAGGTCACCGGGCACGAAAGGGCCCGGTCGCTGGCGACGGGGGATGCACCAGCGACCGGGCTATGGCCAAGGCTAACAAGGCAGCCGGTCGGACGGGAGCCGACTTCTCAGCTGCCACGCCGTTGTGATCGGGATCACTGTCACGCCGCCGCCCTTGTTCAACCGTCACCTACTCCTCGCACGGAGGCTCGTACGAGAGCCTGGGCAGGTACTCGTGCCACTTCTCCGCCGTCAGCACGCCCCGCGTGGTCGCGCAGATGCGGCGGATCGCCGCGTCGACGTCCAGGTTCCACAGCCGTACGGTGTCGGCGCCGCTGGAGACACCGAGCAGGTGGCTGTTGGGACTGAACGACAGGAAGTTTCCGGTCTTGGCGTTGGGGCTCATCGACTGCCCGATGGGGGAGGCCTCGGCCGGGTCGGTCACGTTCCACAGCCGGACCGTGTTGTCGTTGCCGCCACTGGCGAGGGTGTCGCCGTCCTGACTGAAGGTCAGCGACACGACGGCTTCCGTGTGGCCGGTGAGGGGCGAGCCGCGCCGGGTCGCCTCGGCCGGGTCGGTGATGTCCCACAGCCGTACGGTGTCGTCGTCGCTGCCGCTGGCCAGCGTATGGCCGTCCGGGCTGAAGGCGAGCGCGTTGACCGGGCCGACGTGCCCGGTGAGCGGCGAGCCGAGCGGGGCGGCGTGCCGGGGGTCGGTCACGTTCCAGAGCCGTACGGTGTGGTCGGCGCCGCCGCTGGCGAGAGTGCGGCCGTCCGGGCTGAAGGCGAGGGAGTTGACGAACCCCTTGTGGCCGGTGAGCGGGGCGCCGAGCGGAGCCAGGTGGGAGGGGTCGGCGACGTCCCACAGCTGGACGGTGCGGTCGTCGTAGGCGGTCGCCAGGGTGCGCCCGTCCGGGGCGAAGGCCAGCGCGTCCGGGCCCATGAACCGGCCGCGCAGTTCGACGGGCGGCCCGTAGGAGGCCGGCCGCGCCGGGTCGGTGACGTTCCACAGGTACACCGCCCGGTTGGCCGTCAGCACCGCGAGGGTGCGGCCGTCGGGCGAGAACGCGAGGGTGCGTTCGCCGCCGTCGCCGGGCATGAACGGCGCGCTCAGCGCGACGGGCCGGTCGGGGTCCGCCACGTTCCACAGCCGGACCCGGCCGTCGCGGGCGGCCGTGGCGAGCACCCGCCCGTCCGGGCGGAAGGAGCCGCTGCGGCCGATCATGTCCGACGTCGGGATCGACCACAGCCGGACCTTGCTGTCGCCGCTGCCGGTGGCGAGGGTGCTGCCGTCGGGGCTGAAGCCGACGGCGTACATCTCCCCGCTGCTGCCCGCCAGCGGCTCGCCGACCTCCGAGGGATAGGCCGGGTCGCTGACGTTCCACAGGCTGGCGGTGCTGTCCGCGCTGCCCGCGGCGAGCAGCGTCCCGGCCGGGTTGAAGGCCACGGACCACACGGGACCGGTGTGCCCGGCCAGCGGTGCGCCGAGCTGGGTCGCGCGCAGTGGGTCGGTGACGTTCCACAGCCGGATGGTGTCGTCCGCGCTGCCGCTGGCGAGGGTGTCGCCGTCGGGGCTGAAGTCCAGGGAGTGGACGGTGTCGGTGTGACCGGTGAGGACCGCGTCGAGCCGCTTGGCGTGGCGCGGGTCGGCCGTGTCCCACAGCCGGATCGTGTTGTCGTCGCCGCCCGCCGCGAGGAGCCTGCCGTCGGGGCTGAACGCCACGGAGCGCACGGCGGCCGTGTGCCCGGTCAGCGGTGCGCCGAGCGGGCGGACCCGGCCGGGGTCGGTCATGTCCCACAGCCGTACGGTGTCGTCCTCGCCGGCCGAGGCCAGCGTCCGCCCGTCCGGGCTGAACGCGAGCAGGTAGATCGTGCCGGTGTGGCCGGTCAGGGGCGCCCCGAGCGCGCGTGGGTGAGCGGGGTCGCGGACGTCCCACAGGCGGACGGTGCCGTCGTCGCCGGCGCTGGCGAGGGTGTCGCCGTCCGGGCTGAACACCGCGCTGCTCACCCAGCTCTTGTGGCCGATGAGGGGCTTGCCAAGAGGCTTGGGGTGGGACCGGTCGCTCACGTCCCACAGCCGGACGGTGCGGTCGTAGCTGGCGGTGGCCAGGACCTTGCCGTCGGGGCTGAACGAGGTGAGGTAGACGGCGCCGGTGTGGCCGAGCAGCGGCGTGGCCAGCGGCGCGTTCACGATCGAGACCAGGCGATTGCCCGTGCCCTCGTCGTCCGGCCGCAGGTCGTGCGCCACCAGGTCGAGCTGGGCGGACAGCGACGGATCCGTGTACTGGACCCGGTCGGCCTCCGCGACCACCTGTTCGAACACGGCGTCGTTGCGCTGCTGCCACGCGACGAAGGCCGCGCCGACGGCGAGGATCGCCAGCACCACCAGCGCCGACACCGCGCTCCGGAAGATCCACACCGTGCGCCTGCGCAGCCGGACCGACGCGGCCAGGAACTCCACCGCGCTGCGGGTCAGGAAGGTGTTGCCGGCGGACTTCGCCCAACCGCGGGCCTGCTCCAGCCGGGAACCACGGTAGAGCAGCGCCGAGTCGCGGTTCGAGCCCTCCCAGGCCCGGCCGTCCTCCTCCAGCCGCTGGCGCAGCAGATGGTCGCTGCGGTCCTCGTCGATCCAGTCGCGCAGCCGGGGCCAGGCGTGCAGCAGCGCCTCGTGGGTGATCTCGACGGTCTCCGCGTCCAGGGTCACGAGACGGGCGCGCACCAGCGCCTCGAGCGACTCCTCCGTCTTGCCGGGATCGGTCGACTCCTCCGCGAGCTGACGGCGCGTGCCCCGACGCCGGGTGGCCTGGGTGTCCTCACCGAGCCGGACCAGCCGCAGCAGGAGCAGCCGCGCCGCGGTCCGGGCGGCGGGGTCGAGCCCGGACCAGGCCCGTTCGGCGGTCGCCGCCACCGCGCCCTGGATGCCGCCCGCCGCGCGATAGCCGGCCAGCGTCAGCCGCCCCGCCTTCCGGCGCTGCCAGGTGGCGAGCAGGGCGTGCGAGAGCAGGGGCAGCACGCCGGCGTGCGCTCCGCGCGGCCCGTCGACGGTCACCTCACGGATGATCAGCTCCGCCAGTCCGGGTTCCAGCTCCAGCCCCACGGCCCTGGCCGGCCCGGTCACCGCCTCACGCAGTTCGGGGGTGGTCAGCGGCCCGAGCACCATGTGCCGGTGCTGGAGGGCGTCGGAGAGCTCGGGGTGGCTGAGGCACTGCTCGTAGAAGTCGGCGCGGATGCCGAGGACCACGAGGACGGGGGGGACGGGGGGCGGGTTGCCGGGTTCGTCCGTGTGGTCGCGGTCCGCCGGGGTGCAGGCGGCGTGCAGGAGCTGGATGAAGAGACGCCGGCCGGCTTCGTCGGGGCAGAGGGTGAAGGCCTCTTCGAACTGGTCGACGATGATGACGGGGCGGGTGGAGGAGGGAGCGGGGGAGGAGGACGAGGGGGAGGAGGACGAGGGGGAGCCGTGCCCGGCCCATGCGGCGACGGCCTCCCGCACGGCCCGTGCGAAGCGCGGGGTGTCGGGCTCCTCGGCGGTGACGGCGGCGAGTTCGGGGATGCGGAGGGTCAGCTCGGCGAGGGGATCCGCGCCGGGCACGAGCTGCAGGACCTTCGTCCCGCCGTCCTGCCCGGCCGGCGCGCCGACCGACGCGCCGTCCATCGCGGGGCCCAGCGCGCCGTTCTGCAGGGCCGGCACGAGGCCGGCGCTGAGCAGCGAGGACTTCCCCGCGCCGGAGGCGCCGACCAGCATGACCAGGCCCCCCGTCCGTTCCGCCGCGCGGAGCTGGGCGACGAGGGCGTCCGTGCTCCGCTCCCGGCCGAAGAACCACCGGGCGTCCTGTTCGCGGTACGAGGCGAGCCCCCGGTACGGGCACACGCCCCCGGGGACGCCGGACCCTTCGGCGGCGGGCCGTTCCTCCTCCTCCACGGAGGCGACGGGGGCATCGCCGACGACCGGATCGGCCACCGCCCGCTCCCACAGCCGCTGCCACTGGGCGAGGTCGTACAGACCGGTGGACACCGGCGCGGGCCGCGCGCGGCGCGCCTCGGGTATCAGGACGTGCAGCACCGCGGCGAGGGCGGCGAACTGGGCCGGCACGTTCCGGGCCCGTCGCCAGTCGCTGATCCGCTGGGCGGACACCCGTACGGGCCGCCCGCGTTCGTCGACCCGCCGCAGCCGGACGACCGCCTCTGACACGCGCTTGAGGGGAGGATTGCCGGCCTCCCTGTACAGCAGCGCGAGTCGTTCCGCGAAGGCTGTGCGTGCCCCCGAGTCGGAACCCAAGGCCTCCACCCCTTACTTCCCGTGCACCTGGAATCCGGACCGGAAAACCCACTTTATATGGCTGACCTGCGGAGAAGGGGCTGACCGGACATCGGATCCTCCTCGGTTCGGGCCTCAGCTGGCAGGATCCCGAGGCAGAAGCGCATCAATCGGGCGCGATCGACAACGCATCAGGCGGGCGCGGTCGACGCCGTCCGCACCGTTCGGCAGCGGTCCGCACGAGGGGAGGGACCGGTGCCGAACGGTGCGGCGTGTGTCCCGCCTCGGACATCGACATCCCCCTTGCTACTCTCACCTGCGCCAGAAAGAAACTGCGCAACGCAGACAACGCAGGGACGGCATGAAATTCAAGCAATCGATGCGCATGGGCCTTCCTGTCCTCGCCGCGGCTCTGGCCGGCGTCCTGGCGACCACCACGCCGGCTGACGCGGCCCGGGACTGGGACCTCAAGGCGTACTCCACCGACGGCGGCCAGGCCGGCGCCCGCATCCAGTTCGACGAGGACGGCGACGTCCTCCAGCTGTGCGACCTGGACGCCGACGGCTACAAGGCCTACGCGAAGGCGGTCCGCCTCTCCGACGACTCGGTCCGCTACACCATCACCGACACCACCACGAACAACGGATGCACCTGGATCAGCGCCTCGACCGGCGGCGACCTGGCCGAGAACTACGACCACAAGATCTGGGTCTGCCGCCAGAAGTCGGGCCGCCCGCCGCAGGACTGCGGCTGGATCAGGTTCGACAACAACCGCTGATCAGACCTGCACGGACGCGACGGCGGTGGTTCTCCGCTTTCCACCCTGGTTGTCAGTGGCGGCCTTTACCGTTGTGAGAGCTGGTGACGGCCCGCTGTCGGGGAAGGGGGAGGCGCGTGCGCAGGGTTCCACCGGAGATGTTCCGGTTCACCACCGGGGATCGTGCCGATCTCTACGGGGCGGTGCTGCGGGCGTTCGAAGCGGCCAACGAGCGGCTGGAGACGGCCCTCGGGCTCGACGACGTCCGGGCGCGGCTGCGGACGGTCGGGTGGCTGGACGCGATCACGGACGAGGAGCTGCACGAAACGCTCCGCACGCTCCAGCGGTGGAACCTGCTGGACGTGGTCCAGAACCACGCGGAGAACTACCGCACCGCCGAGGAGTACGAGCGCCGCAACCTCCAGTACTCCCTGACCCGTCAGGGCGAGGCCGCCATCGCGGGGGTGGAACACGCGCTGACGGTGCTCGCCTCGACGGGCGCGCTCCAGACCGCGGTTCTGGAGGCGATCACGGACCGTCTCGACGAGTTGTACGTCCTGTTGGAGCAGCCCTCGTCGGCGGACCGCCGGATCTTCAGCACCCTCCAGGAACTGGAGGGGCACCTCGAAGCGCTGCTGGACAACACCAAGACGTTCAACGGGGAACTACAGCGGCTGCTGCGGGCCGAAGGAGCCGATCCCGGGATCTTCCGGGAGGTGAAGGCGGCGACGGTGGCCTACCTGCGCGAGTTCCTGGTCAACCTGGACCGGCGCGGGGCCGGGGTCACCGTGGCGGTGGCCCGCGTGGAGGAACGCGGGGTCGGCGTGCTGCACGAGCGCGCCCTGCGGGGCGCGGAGCTGCCGCCGGCGGCCGGCGAGGACCCGGCAGCCGCCTGGCTGGAGCGGCGCGGGGCGCGCTGGGCGGGGCTACGGGCGTGGTTCCTGCCGGCCGACGGGTCGCCGCCCCGGGTCGAGCAGTTGCACGACGTGGCCCGGCGGGCGATCGTCTCGCTGTTGCAGGTGCTCGACCGGATCACGGAGTCGCGGCGCCGGTCCTCCAGCGCCGTCCAGGACTTCCGGGAGCTCGCCCGCTGGTTCGCCGCCGCCCCGAGCGAGGAGGACCTGCACCGGCTGTGGGCGCTGGCCTTCGGGCTGGGGTCCGCACGCCACGCCCACCTCGCGCATCCGGACCCCGAACTGGTCCCGGCCTCCCGGACCTGGTCCGACGCGCCACCGGTGGAGGTGTCCGCGCTGCTGCGCACCAGCGGCCGCACGGAGCGCTTCACCCGGACCGGCAAGGTGCGGGACATCTCCGCGACGAGAGCCGCGCGAGCCGAGCGCGCGCGACGGGAACGCGCCGAACTACAGGCGGCGTGGCAGGTGCTGGCCACGGACGGGCCCGTACGGCTCTCCGCCTTCGGCGAACTCGACCCGGCCGCGTTCGAGCGGCTGCTCGATCTGCTCGGCAGAGCCCTGTCGTCCCGCCCGGACGGCACGGGGGCGCGCCGTGCCGTCAGCGCGGACGGCGGTGTGGAGATCCTCCTGGAGGCCGTGGAGGCCGTGGAGGCCGTGGAGGGCGTGGCCGACGACCGGATCGCCCGGCTGCGCACCGCGAACGGGGTGATGAGCGGGCCGGACTACGTCGTCCGGATACACGGCGTGGACACCGCAGCCGGACCGACAGCCACAGCCCATCCGCCGACTGCCGCCCACGCATCGGACGGTCCCCATCCGTCGGCCACCGCTCCTCCGTCGGCCGCTCCCCGTCCATCGGCCACCGCTCCTCCGTCGGCCGCTCCCCGTCCATCGGCCACCGCTCCTCCGTCGGCCGCTCCCCATCCGTCGGCTGCCGCCGAACCGTCGGCCGCTCACTCATGGGCCGCAGCCCACTCGTCGGCCGTTCACGCATCGGTCGCTCACCCGTCGGCGGTCCACGGGGCGGCCGGGCACGAGGAGGCTGTGGGATGAGTACGCTCGCCAACCAGCTGGTGGTGGTCGAACGGGAAGAGGTCGCGCGGGGAATCCGTCTGCTGCTCGCCCAGCCGTTGATCACCGAGCGCGGTGATCCCGCGGCGTTCGAGGTGGTCCGGCGCCGCAAGGAGCCGCTGGTCAGGTGGTTCGACTACACCTGCGGCTGGAGCCTGGTGGTGGAGCCGCGGCGCGGTTACGCCCGGCTGGTCAAGGTCCGCCCTGCCGCGGACGCATCCCGCCCGGCCCTGCGTCCCCGCGCGGGCCGCGCGCCTTTCGACCGCCGCAGGTATGTGCTGTTCTGCGTCACCGCGGCGGAGCTGACGTCCGTGCCGATGACGACCGTCGGCCTGCTCGCCGAGCGCGTCGTGCAGGCCATGGCCGCCGACCCGGCGCTGGAGTCGTTCGACACCACCAGCCGCCGGGAGCGGATGGCCTTCGTGGACGTCCTGAAGCTGCTGGAGTCCTACGGCGTCCTGGCGGTCGTGGACGGACTGACGGAGTCCTTCGTCGACACGGCGGAGGCGAAGGTCCTCTACCGGGTGGACGTCACGCTCCTGATGAGGCTGCCCGCCGCGCCCGTTGGGCCGTCACGGCTGGCCCTGCCGGCGCAGGAGGTGCCGGCCCGCTTCGAGGAACTGCTCGCGGAACTGATGCGAGAGCGGCGCTACGGTACGCCGCCCGCCCCGCATCCGACGGGGGACGAGACGTTCGTGGTCTCCGAGACGCGGCGCAACCTGTGGCTGCGCCATTCCGTACTGCGTCGGCTCTTCGACGACCCGGTCCTCTACCGGGAGGACCTGACGGACGACGAGCTGGCCTATCTCGCGTCCCCCACGGGGCGTCAGATCCTGCGGCGGGCGGTGGAACAGGCCGGACTCGTCCTGGAGGAACGCGCGGAGGGCTACCTCCTCGTCGACCCCGACGCCGTGGCCACCGACTCCAGGTTCCCCGACGACTCCTCGACCGCCCGGGTCGCGGCGCTGCTCCTCCTCGAACGCGTCGGCGAGACGCCCGGTGGCGCGACCCCCGAACAGCTCGCGGCGGCGGCGTCCGAGCTCCTGCGCCGGTTCCCGCGCTGGGCGAAGGCGTATCAGGCGGCCGAGGGGGCGCGCCGGCTGGCCGACGACGCCGTCGCGGTGCTGCGCGACTTCGGCCTGGTCCGCACCACCGGCGACCGGGTCGTGGCACGCCCGGCCGCGCACCGCTACCGCGTGGCGGACACCGCCACCACGACCCCGGCCCCCGACGGCGGCCCCGACTCAGGGGAAGGAGGCCCGCTGTGAGCGTGACCGAACTACCGGTGCGCGGCACGGACCGTCCGGCGGACGGCACCCCTCCCACCCGGGACCGCTGGCAGCCCGTCCGCGCCGGAATCCTCAACGTCTGGCGGTACTACGACGAGACGTTCACGTTCCACGAGGGTCGTCTGCTGCTGCGCGGACCCAACGGCACGGGCAAGTCGAAGGCGCTGGAGCTGCTGCTGCCGTTCCTCTTCGACGCGAACCTCAGGCCCCACCGGCTGTCCACCTTCGGCGGTTCCGAACGCACCATGCACTGGAACCTCATGGGCGAAGGGGCCACCGGCAAGACCCGCGTGGGATACGTGTGGATGGAGTTCGGCCGGGCCGACGGCGGTTGGTTCTCCTGCGGCGCCCGGCTCCAGGCCAGCATCCACACGAGCGGTGTGCAGACCGACTACTTCACCACCGCCCGGCGCCTCGCCCGGCCCGACGGTGTGCCCCTCCTCAACGAGGCGGGGCAGCCCCTCACCCGGGCCGCGCTGGCGGACGCCCTGGAGGGCAACGGCGAGATCCACGCCACGGCGGCCGACTACCGGTCCACGATCCGCCGCACCCTGTTCGCCGGCCTGGGCGAGCAGCGCTACGAGGCGCTGATCACCGCCCTGCTCCAGCTCCGGCAGCCGAAACTCTCCGAGCGGCTCGACCCGTCCCTGCTGTCCACCCTGTTGTCCAAGGCCCTGCCGCCGCTCGGCGAGACGGAGATCGGGGAACTCGCCGAGGGGTTCGAGCGGCTCGACCGGCAGCGCGAGGACCTGAAGCGGCTGGACGAGGAGGTCGCCGCCGCGGGTGCCATCGCCGGCCGGCAACGCGGCTACGCCCAGCGGGTGCTGCGGTCCGCCGCCGCGCACCTGATCTCCGCGACGACGGACATGGACAACCGCACCCGGATCGCCCGGGAGAGCGCGGAGCAGCACCGACAGGCCGTGCACGACCACGACGTCACCGGGCGGCGCAAGGCGGAACTGGGCGAGCGGGTCGAGGAACTCGAAGCGGCCGTGCAGGGGCTGGTGGACAGCGACCTCTACCAGCAGGGCAAGGAGCTGGACCAACTCCGCCGCCGTGCCCAGGACACCGCGCAGAACGCCCGTCGGCTGCGCGCCACCGCCGACGCCCGGCAGCGCCGGTTCCGCGCGGACGACGAGCAGGCGGACACGGCCGGCCGACAGGCCGGGGAATACGCCCACCACGCCCGGGACACCGCCGAGGACGCCGAACGGACGGCCCGCAGTGTGGGGATGGAGTCGGTGTACGCGGAGATGCGCGCCGCACTCGCCGACGCTCCCGCGACCGACGATCCCGCGCGGGAGGCGAACCGGGTCCGGCAGGTACGCCATCTGCTGCGCGGAGCGGTCAAGGGCCGACGCGACCAGATGGCGGCGGTCCGCGAGGCCGTTGAACGGCATGAGCGGGCCGTCGGCGACCGGACCGCCGCAGAGACGGCCCTGGACGGCGCCCGGGACGGCCTGGCCGAGGCCATGACGCGTCGCGACGAGGCGGCCCGGGAGTGCGCGCAGGCACTGCGGGCGCAGGCGGAGCTGCTCCGGGAGTGGGCCGCCGGGTGTGTCGAGCTGCGCATCGGCGATGTCGAGGAACTGGCCGCGCGAGCCGCCGTCGAAGCGGATGTGCTGGCCGTCGTGGAGCGTGCCGTGCGCGCCCAGGACCAGGCGATCACCCAGTCCGAGACCCGGTTCCGGTCGGCGCGGGAGACCGCTGTCGACCATCGGGAGAGGACCGTCCGGGCCATCGAGTCGCTCACGGCGCAGACCGACCTCCCGCCCGCCGCCCCGCCGACCCGCACGACGGACCGTTCCACGATGGAGGGCGCGCCCCTGTGGCGGCTGGTGGCCTTCCGCGACGGCGTCTCCGAGGAGGTCCAGGCCGGTGTCGAGGCGGCACTGGAGGCATCGGGGCTGCTCGACGCGTGGGTGAGCCCCGAGGACACCATCGAACTGGCCGGCCACGACACCTTCGCGGCGCCCGGCTGGGCGACTCCCGCACCGGGGCCGTCCCTGCTGGAGGTCCTGCGGCCCGAAGCGGACGGTCCGGTGTCCGGCGACCGGGTCGCCCGGCTCCTCGAGGGCATCGCCTACGGAGAGCAACTCCCCCACTGGCACACCGCCGCCGTCGCCGCGGACGGCAGCTGGCGGCTGGCCGCGGCCATCGGCACCTGGAGCAAGGAGGCACCCGCCCACATCGGCTCCGTCGCCCGTGAACGGGCCGGACAGCGGCGCATCGCGGAACTCACCGGCCGTCTCACGGAACTGAACACGCACCTCGCGTCGCTCGACGCGCGGCTGGGCGCGCTGCGCGAGAGCCGGTCCCGCCTCGACGCCGACCTGGCGGCCCGGCCCCGGCACCGGGAGCTCGACGAGAGACGGCGCCGCTGGGACCGCGCGGAGGAGGCGGTCGGAGTGCGTGACGACGCCGCCCGCGTGGCGGTCAAGGTCCTCGACGGGCGGGAAGCCGACGTGAGCCGTTGCCTGCGCACGCTGGGCAGGCTGTCCTCCGAACACGCCCTGCCCACCGAGCGGGGCCGCCTGAACGAACTGTCCTTGGCCGTCGACACGTTCGCCGACACGGCCGACGCCTGGGCGGACGCGCACCTGCACTGGGCCACCGCCCTCGGCCGGGCCACCGCGGCGAGGAGCCAGGCCGAGCGCTCGTCGGAGGCCGCTCGGGAGAGCGAGGCGGAGGCCGACCGGGCCGAGACCGAGGCGCGGGCTCTCGCGGCCACCCTCCAGGCCGTGGACAGCGCGGTCGGCGAGGACTTCCGGCAGATAGCGGCCCGTATCGGTGAGTTGAGACAGGACGTCCGCCGCAGCCGTGAGGAGATCAGCGCGAGCGACGCCGAACTGAGCGGCCTTCAGCGCCGTATCGGCTCGCTGGAGGCGACCATGGCCGAGGACGTCCGGCGACGCGACGAGGCGACGGCGGCCAGGGACGCCTCGGCGCTCCGCTTCCGGCACCTGTGCCTGCTCGGTCTGCCCCAGGACGCGGGCGTTCCACTGGAACTGGCCGCTGTGGAACTGACCGCTCAGGACGGCATCCGCGCCACTCTGGAAGCGGCCCGCGAGGTCGCCGCCGAGTGGCCGGGCCTCGCCCACGAACCGCGCAATCTGGGGGACGCCGTCCAGCGCCTGTCCGAGGCGGTCCACCAGGCGCGCCAGATCCTCGGCCGCCGCGCGGACCTCGACCTGGAAGCCGACGACGACGTGCAGATCTTCACGGCCACCATGGACGGCGCGCGGATCGGGGCGACGGGACTGCTGCGCACCCTCACCGCCGAGCGGGACGGCAGCCGCGAGGACATCACCGTCGCCGAGCGGCGTCTCTTCGACCAGACCCTCACCGGAGACACCCGGCGCCACCTTGCCGCCCGGATCCGTCAGGCCAACGAACTCGTCGACCGCATGAACGGTCACCTGGAGCGCGTGCGCACGGCGTCGAACGTCTCCGTCCAACTGGTGTGGCGCATCCACCCCGATCTCCCGGCCGGCACCCAGACCGCCCGCACGCTCCTGCTCAAGGAACCCAAGAACGTCACCGACGCCGACCGCGAGGCCCTGCACGCCTTCTTCCGGGCCCGCATCGAGGAGGCCAAGGCCAGGAACACGGCGGCCACCTGGGAGGAACAGCTCGCCGAGGTGCTCGACTACACGGCCTGGCACCAGTTCGTGGTCCGGCTCGACCGCGCGAACGGCGCGGGATGGCAGGTGCTCACGAAGAAACTGCACGGCGCCCTCTCCGGCGGCGAGAAGGCGATCGCCCTGCACCTGCCGCTCTTCGCGGCGGTCGCCGCGCACTACGAGGCCGTACCCGAAGCACCTCGACTGATCCTGCTCGACGAGGTCTTCGTCGGCGTCGACGCCACCAACCGGGGCCAGATCTTCGCCCTGCTCGCCGCACTCGACCTCGACCTGATGCTCACCTCGGACCACGAGTGGTGCCACTACCGGGAGCTCTCCGGCATCGCCGTCCACCAGCTGATCACGGGAACCGACGGCGACGACGCCGTCACCAGCGCCCGCTTCGTCTGGACGGGGGCGGGAATGCGGCCGGACGACGGGGACGAAGGGGATGAAGAGGTCGAAGGCGGCGAAGGTGGTGACGGTGGCGAAGGCGACGAAGAGGGCGAAGGTGAGGACGGAGGGGCGGAGGTGACCCGGACGTGATCCCCTCATCCGTCCCCTCATCCGTCCCCCCTCACCTCACCGAGCCCCGCCTGCGCCCTGTCTGGCAGGCGGTCCACGAACGCCTGTCCTCCGGCAGACCCGTCAGCGGAGTGCGCCTCGGCCCGCTCGACGACGAGGAGCGGGAGGCTCTGGCCGACCTTCTGGGCCTGGACCGGCTGCCGGACCAGCGGCCGACCGTGCGGCTGGCCCGGCTGGAGGACGCCGTGGCCGAGGCCGGCGGCGGCACCGTGCGGGACCTGGTCACCCAGGTCATCGGCCCGCTCGGCGACCGGGAAGCCGAACGCCGGCGAAGCGAGGACGAACGGGCGGCGCTGTGGGCCTGGCTGGAAGCCCACGACACCGTCCGGGCCCAGCCCGCGCTGACGGACTGGGCCGCGCACTGCCGTGCCCAGGGGCTGGTGGACGGCTCGGTCACCCGCACCCGCGAGCTGCTGGCCTCCGCCCTCGCCGTGCTCGCGGCGCTGCCCGCCGAGGGCGAACCGCTGCCGGTGTTCGCCGCGCGCGTACGGCACGGCGACCCGCACGCCCTCGACGACGGCACCCGCCTGTCCACCCTCGTCCTGCGGGCCCTGTCCACGCTCTACGGCGCGGCGGTGCCCGACAGCTCCCAGGGGCGGCGCGAGCTCTGGTCCCGGGCCGGAGTCGCCGACGACGAGCTGTCCACGACGGTCCTCGCCGCCGGACTCCGGCCGTCCGGCGAGGGCACGCTGAGCCGCCTGGGCCGCGTCTGCTCCGAGTCCGGGCACGCCGTCTCGTTCACCCTGGCCCAGTTGAGGTCACCGGGTGAGTTCCGCTTCCCCGCCCGTGCCGTCCACATCACGGAGAACCCCAGCGTTCTCGCCCTGGCACTGCGCCGCTTCGGTGCCCACTGCCCGCCTCTCGTCTGCACGTCCGGCTGGCCCAACGGCGCGGTCGTCCGCCTCCTCCACCTCCTCGCCGCGGAGGGCGCGACGCTGCGCTACCACGGGGACTTCGACGGCGAGGGCGTCCGCATCGCCGCCCACGTCATGCACAAGACCCCCGCCGTCCCCTGGCGCATGTCCGCCCACGACTACCTCACCGGCCTCACCGGCCTCACCGACGCCTCCCGCGGCCCCTCACCGGGCCGCCTCACCGAGGCGCCCTGGGACCCCGCCCTCACCTCAGCCATGGCGGAACATGGCACGGCCCTGATGGAAGAGACGGTGGCCGCCCCCCTCCTCGACGACCTGTCACGGGAACCCGCCCACCCGGACAGGGCCTAAGGTCGTCGCCAGGTGATCGGAGTTCATGACGGGGGTGGGCACGGATGGCGACCTGGCAGGAGCTGGAAGCCGAGCTGGCGAACCGGTTGGCCGCCGCGTCCCCGGACGAACGCGTCGTATTCGCCGTAGGCGTGGCGGAACGCCTGATGCGGGCCCAGGAGGCTCTGTCGGCCGATGAGCAGGCGGAGTTCACTCTCGGCCTGCGGCCGTTGCTCAACGCGCTCTGGGAAGCCGCGTTGGGCAATGCGACGGCGTTCGGAGAGATCAAGCACGGGATGGGCGAGTACCTCCTGAGCGAGTACTGCCACAACGACGGGCAGGACGGTCCCGCTGACGCCGACGAGCCGGCGGCGGCCGCCGTGCTCTCCGCCGCGGTCGCCTACCTGTTCGGAACCGGCGATCTGACCTCGGTGGTGAGCGGCCGCGCCGTCGAGGCCGCGGACGAGCGCCTGAACGCCGGCGACAGCCGCGCCGACGATCCCGACGGCGTCCTCGCCGCCGAGTTGCGCCGTCAGCTCCATGACCTGGCCCTCATCGGCCGGCACAGCGGATCCCTGCGTCACGCGAGCCTGGGGCTCGACCTCGAGACCTCCGACCGACTGCACCGAGTCCTGCGCATTCCCCTGTCGTCCGTCGAGGCCGGCGCATAGGCACGGCCACGGCTCCCGCCACGGGTTCTCGTTCCGTAAGGTCCTCCTCTTCATGTCGGAATCAACCTGACAAACAGGTGCTTCCGGTCATGGATGGCACCTCGCGGCAGTCCCGTGAAGGAGTGGTCATGTCGAGTCTCGAGATGCAGCGGGCGGAACCGGACACCGTCGAGCGGGAGGCGTTCGCCGGCGAGGTCGCCGATGTGCTGAACAAGGCGGCGCCGGCGTTGCTCACCGGTGTCGGCCACCAGTGCGGCCTGTTCGACACGATGGCCGGGCTGCCGCCGTCGACCGGCGCCGACATCGCCAAGGCGGCAAACCTGGACGAGCGGTACGTGCGCGAGTGGCTCGGCGGCATGGTCGTCGGCGGGTTCGTCGACCACGAGCCGGAGCGGCGGACGTACACGCAGAGGGCGCCCCGATCAACGTCTGTCACGTCGAGACGAAGGGTTGAGCGCCCACAGCCCCAGCCCCAGCCCGCAGTGCTCAGCCCACAGTGCTCAGCCCTCTAGTCCTGGGGCCGGCTGATGTTGACCATCCACGGGACGCCGAACCGGTCCGTGCACATGCCGAACACGTCACCCCACATCTGCTTGTCCAGCGGGACGGACACCGAGGCCCCGGCGGACAGCTTCTCCCAGTAGCCGCGCAGCTCCGCGTCGTCGTCGCCGCTCACGCTGACGGAGAAGCTGCTGCCGGGGTTGTACTCCATGCCGGGCGGGACGTCGGCGCCCATCAGGGCGAAACCGCTCGGGGTCTCCAGCAGGCCGTGCATGATCCTGTCGGCCTCCGGGGCGTCCGGCCGGCCGAAGTCCCCGTAGGTGTTGAGCGTCAGGGTGCCGCCGAAGACCTCCCGGTAGAACTCCAGCGCCTGCCGGGCGTCACCGCCGAAGCTGAGGTACGGATTGAGTCGCGAGGTCATGAATTCCTCCCTTGACGGATCAAATGGTCGGCTGCAAGGAGATTAGGGAGATCGGCGCGCGGGGCTGACAGCGGCACGCCGGGCCGCGCACCTGATCCGCTGTGCCGACCCTTCGTCGTACGCCGTCGTCGGCTCACCCCCTGTTCCACGAGTCGCGCTCTCGGATCACGAAGATCCTTGACGAGGCTGCCCCGCACGCGGATGCGGGCGAGCGTGCCGTCCGGGGGCTGGAAGGTGTACGTGACGTGCGTGGGCATCGGGCCGGCCACCGAGATCATGTCCAGCAGCCGGGGCGGGTCGTACGCGCTGACGCGCAGTACGTAGTCGATCGTGTACAGGTCGGGGCGGGGGACGCGGGTGATGTCGGCGGAGTGCGCAGCGCGGCGCGGCGGAGTGCGCAGCGCGGCGCGGCGGAGTGCGGAGAGCGGAGTGCGGGGCGCGCGGCTCGGCGGCGAGCGGCGAGCGGCGAGCGGCGAGCGGGGTGCGGGGTGCGGGTCACAGCGGCACGCTGGGCCGGGCGACGGCCACGGACCGCTGTCCGGTCCGGACGTCAGCGTTTCGTCATGGGTCGCGCGGCCTTTCCCGGGGGTGTCCCGGCCTACGGTCGGTGCATGCGAGACGACCCACGGCTCCCCACCTCTCCCGGCTTCTGGCGCAGTCCCGTGCGCGGCCCCCGGTTCACGTCGGTGCTCGGCCTCGTCCTGCTCGTCGGCATCACCGTGCTGTTCGTGACGGGCCTGGCCTCGTACGCCGCCTACAACCCCGGCCTGGCGCCGGTGAACGACAAGACCCCCGACAAGGGCGTCCTCGGCTTCTACCTCTTCGCCTGGCCGACGAACCCGCACTGGCTGTACCGGCTCACCCAGGGCGTCCACGTCACCCTCGGCATCACCCTGATCCCCGTGCTGCTGGCCAAGCTGTGGTCGGTCGTCCCGAGGCTGTTCACCCTGCCGCCGGCCCGCTCGCTCGCCCACGCGCTGGAGCGGATCTCGCTGCTGCTGCTGGTCGGGGGCGGACTGTTCGAGTTCGTGTCCGGTGTCCTCAACATCCAGCTCGACTACGTCTTCCCCGGCTCCTTCTACCCTCTCCATTTCTACGGGGCGTGGGTGTTCTTCGCCGCGTTCGTCGCCCACGCCGGCCTGAAGACACCGGCGGCGCTGCGGAACGTGCGCCGACTGCGCGAGGAGAGGACGGACGACCTGGTCTCCCCGGACCCGGATCCCCCGACCGTCTCCCGGCGCGGCGCCCTGTGGTTCGTCGGGGGCGGCTCGCTGCTGCTGTTCGCCACGACGGTCGGGCAGGGCTTCGACGGCCTGCGCCGCACGGCCCTCCTCGCGCCGCACGGCGGAGCCGACCCCGGCACCGGCCCCAACGGCTTCCAGATCAACAAGACGGCCGCGTACGCCCGGATCGACACGGCCCGGACGAGCGAGGGCGCCTGGCGGCTCGTCCTGACGGGACACGCGGGAACGGTCCGCCTCAGCCGCGCCGAGCTGGCCCGACTCCCCTTGCACAGCTCGGCGTTGCCGATCGCCTGCGTGGAGGGCTGGTCGACGTCCGACCAGTGGTGGCGGGGCGTACGCCTGCGGGACCTCGCCGCGCTCGTCGGCCACGACGACGACCCGCCGGACGTGTTCGTGGAGTCCCTCCAGCTGCACGGTGCCTTCCGCCGGGCCGCCCTGCGCGCCAACCAGGTCGCCGACCCGCGCTCCCTGCTCGCCCTGTACGTCAACGGCGAGGAGCTGTCCGCGGACCACGGCTATCCGGCGCGCGTCATCGTCCCCGCCGCGCCCGGTGTGCTCAACACCAAGTGGGTGGCCCGGATGACGTTCGGAGAGCTGTGATGCGACCGCGGAACCTCGTCGGCAGTCCCTTCCCACTCCTGCTGCTCGCCGCCTCGTTCGCCCTCGCCGCCTACGCGGGCGTGCGTCTCCTCGCCGACGACTGGTTCGGCGTGGCGCTGTGGCTGGTGGGTGCCGCGCTGCTGCACGACCTCGTGCTGCTGCCGCTGTACGCGGCGGCGGACCGGGCGGTCGCGGGCGGGCTCGGCGCGGCCGGCCGCCGGGAGTGGGTGATGTACGTGCGCGTACCGGCCGCCCTCTCCGCCCTGCTGCTGCTCGTGTGGTTCCCGCTGATCACCGGGACGGTGGACCGGCGCTACCGGTCCGCCACCGGACTCTCGCCGGACGGCTTCCTCGCCCGCTGGCTGCTGATCACCGCCGTGCTCTTCGCCGCCTCGGCGCTGCTGCTGGCGCTGCGGTCGCGCAGGGCGGGAAAGCGGCGGTCGCCTGCGGTCCACTGAGGTCCGTGGTCACGGCCTCGCCCCCACGAACCCGGATCGGGCACACCGGCCCTCGATTCCTTACGGAACTACGGAACTACGGAAGTCGAGGCACGAGGAGCCCGTGGACGAGGTGGAGGAAGGGGCGCGGTGGGAGGTGCGGCTTGAGCCGTGGAGCATCATGCGTACGAGTCCCCGTCCTCGTCGGCGGGGTCCGCCCGCGTCCTGGTGGTCGAAGACGACCGACGGTCTCGGAGGTCGTCGCCGGATACCTGGACCGGGCCGGATACGCGTCGACGACCGGGCCGACGCCGGCCCGACGGCCGGGACGTGGCTTGGCGGCCGGGACGTGGCTTGGCGGCCGGGACGTGGCTTGGCGGCCCGGACGTGGCTTGGCGGCCCGGACCCGGCTTGGCGGCCCGGACCCGGGCCGCCGCGCACTGGCCCGACCTGGTGGTGTTCGACCTGACGCTGCCCGGCATGGACGGCCTGGAGTCCTACGCGCCACGCATCCCTGCCTGCGCGAACTCCCGCATGCCCTCCGTGAAGCCGACCTCAGGCTTCCACCCCAGCTCCGCCCGCAGCCGGGACGAGTCCGCCGTGATGTGCCGGACGTCGCCCACCCGGTACTCACCGGTGACGACGGGCTCGGGCCCGCCGTACGCGGCGGCCAGTGCCCACGCCATCTCGCCGACCGTGTGCGGCTCACCGCTGCCGGTGTTGTAGGCCGTCAGCACCCCCTTGGCCGCGTCGGCCTCCAGCGCGGCCACGTTGGCCGCGGCCACGTCCCGTACGTGCACGAAGTCCCGCCGCTGCCGCCCGTCCTCGAAGACCCGCGGGGCCTCGCCCCGGGCCAGCGCGGACCGGAAGAACGAGGCCACCCCCGCGTACGGGGTGTCGCGGGGCATGCGCGGCCCGTACACGTTGTGGTAGCGCAGCGACACCGCCGACCCGCCGGTCGACCGGGCCCAGGCGGCGGCCAGGTGCTCCTGCGCGAGCTTGGTCGTGGCGTACACGTTGCGCGGGTCGGCCGGGGCGTCCTCGCCGACCAGCCCGGGGGCCAGGTCCGCCCCGCACACCGGACACGGCGGCTCGAAGCGCCCCGCGTCCAGGTCACCGACCGCCCGTGGCCCGGGCCGCACCACCCCATGCCGCCGGCACTCGTACCGCCCCTCCCCGTACACGACCATCGACCCGGCCAGTACGAGACGCCGAACATCCGCCTCGGCCATCGCGGCGAGCAGGACCGCCGTCCCCAGGTCGTTGCGGGAGACGTACTCCGCCGCGTCGGCGACCCCGTCCCCGAGCCCGACCATCGCCGCCTGGTGGCAGACGGCGTCGACGCCGACGAGCGCACGGCCGACGGCGGCGCGATCACGCACATCCGCACCGGGATCCTCCCGGACGTCGTACACGACCGCCTCATGCCCGCCCGCCCGCAGTGTGTCGACGACATGGGACCCGATGAACCCGGCACCGCCGGTGACCAGTACACGCATACGGCCACGCTAGGTCCGCGCCCCTGCCCCGCCCCGCCACCCGCCCGGCACGTCATCACTCCGTAAGACCCGGCGGGCGCGTCGAACCGGGACAAAACGCACGCGTCGCGAGACGCTTCCCACGCCTTCAGCAAGGGAGCCCGTCATGGCAGCATCGCCCACCTCCGACGACACGTACCGCTTCGAGGACCTCACCGCGCTCTACGTCAACTGCACCCTCAAACCGTCCCCGCAGCTCAGCCACACCCAGGGCCTGGTCGACAAGAGTCGCGCGATCATGGACGGGGCGGGGGTGACCACGGACGAGATCCGTGCCGTGGACCACGACATCGCCACCGGCGTCTACCCGGACATGACCGAGCACGGCTTCGCCACGGACGCCTGGCCGGCGCTCCACGAGAAGGTGATGGCCGCCGACATCCTGGTCCTGGCCGGACCGATCTGGCTCGGCGACAACAGCTCGGTGACGAAGAAGGTCGTCGAGCGCCTCTACGGCTGCTCGGCCATCCTCAACTCCCAGGGCCAGTACGCCTATTACGGCCGCGTCGGCGGCTGCCTGATCACCGGCAACGAGGACGGCGTCAAACACTGCGCGATGAACATCCTCTACAGCCTCCAGCACCTCGGCTACACGATCCCGCCCCAGGCCGACGCCGGCTGGATCGGCGCCGCCGGCCCCGGCCCGTCCTACCTCGACCCGGGCTCCGGCGGCCCGGAGAACGACTTCACCAACCGCAACACCACCTTCATGACCTGGAACCTGATGCACCTCGCGGCCCTCCTCAAGCGCGCCGGCGGCATCCCCGCCCACGGCAACCAGCGCTCCGAATGGGACGCGGGCTGCCACCTCGACGCCCCCAACCCGGACTACCGCTGACCGGCACACAGTTCGACGGCGCACCCTCCAGCCGATCCACTCGTACCTGACCGCGTGGTCGAGCGCGCCATGGCACGGCACCCCAGACCGGTGCCCTGGTCACGGACGCCACCTTCGGCACCGATCCGCAGCGGCCGTACTCACGCGCCAATGGGTCATTGAGGTCCGGTGAGCTGTTCAGTCGGCCACTGTCGGCCGTTGGCGATCACTTGTGGTCGCGATGGTCGCTGTACTTCGCTGCTCTACTTCAACTTGGTCTTGCCCCCGGGCCCCAGCAGCGTGTCTACGACTGGCACGGCCCGCGTCGGTCGGCGGCGGCTTCCCCACCGTGCCGGCCCTGTTGTGGAGGGGACCAGCCCGTTCGAGCCGGGCTGGGTGGGGAAGCGACGTCCGCTTCAAGGAGTTCGCTCAGCGGGGACGGACGCGCCCCGGTGCGGCGGCCCCGGCCTTTGGCAAGTGGCCGCTCGTGCACGTGCGTTCCGCTGTTGTGCGCCGTCGTCGATGTCATCATGATGCCGGTGGCTGTGCGGGTCGTCGCACCGGCCCCACCCCTGCTGACCAGCGGCACTCCGCAGCGGATCACGATCCACAGCTGCCCTGTCAGACGATCTGACTAATTCTTGGAGGTTTGATGAAGTCTGTCATCCGAAAGGCGGCAGGCCTCGCGGGCGCGGGCGTGGCCGTCGCGGCCATGTCCGTGACCGGCGCATCGGCAGCCCATGCGGAGTCCGCCACCCACGGCTGCCCGTACCCCTATGTCTGCTTCTACGTGGACGAGCACGCCTGGAACGCGGGCACGCCGATCGCGAAGTACCGCGATGTCACCAGTTCCTACCAGACGGTCAGGTCCCGCCCGCACTACTACGTCGTGAACACCCGGAACGACGACGTGGCGTATCTACGGCTCCAGGACGGGACCTCGATCTGCCTGGCGCCGAATAACGAGACCGTGTTCACGAACGCTTTCAGCGTCACCGGAATAAAGATCTCCAGCAGATCCACCTGCTGAATCTGCTCGAACGGTCGGCGGGCGCGTGCGATTGCGTCCGCCGCCGGACAGCGGGAATGGCGGGAGGCCAGGGCTCCGGGATGGTCGTACTCGACGGAAAGCCAACCTCGTTGACCGTTGCTGACCCCTGCATCTGGCACGGCAGTGGCACGAGCCTCAGCCGACGGCGGCCAGCCACGACGGCGGATGCGTCGACCGGCCGGCACCTGGGAGCGGTCCGGCCAACTGAACTCGGGCATCGGCCAATCACCGCGAAACCGGCGGGAGTTGTTGACAGCCGGTCTCGGCGCTCGACCGCTCAGGCGCGGGCCCAACACGCTTTCCTGCTGTGGTGGTGGGGTGTTGGCTGTGTGCGGGGACGTTCACCTGCGTTCACCTGCGTTCATGGCCGGCCGGCACGGGTGGCAACACCTGCTGACGATCCCGTCTGAACGGCTGTGAACGGGGCTGAATGAGGCGGGAACTGAGAACGGAACTGAGACGGGCGGGTCTGGGGTCTTGGGCGACCCGGCAGGTCCGCGGCCCCGAGGGGGAAATGGGTGGACGCACCGCCATGCAAGTGGATAAGTTCCGTCTGGCCATGCGTCGTCTAGCGGCCCAGGACACGGCACGCGGGTTCGCCCGATGCGGAAACCCCGGTTCGAATCCGGGCGATGGCCACCTCAACTGCACCGCTCCCCAGTGGCGGGATCGGACGAAAGCCCTGGCGTGACGAGGCGGCCAGTCTTTCTGAAGGGTCGGCCGGACTTCGACCCGCCGCAGCCTCCGCACATCGCCGTTTGGCGGTCGGTCCGGCGGAGACGGGGGACACCAGGACTCGGAAGTCCCGGCAGACGCTCGCTCTGCCGGCGCGCTGCGTCGAAGCCCTCTGGCAGCAATTCGAAGATCAGGGCTGGGATCGGCTCGCCGCTGACGAAAAGTGGGAGGAATGCGGCCTGGTCTTCTCCTCAGTCGTGGGCAAGCCGCTCGACGCGGCCAACGTCCGCCGCGCCTTCCGCCAGGCGCTCAAGGACGTCGACGGCATCGACGCCGACGAGTGGACTCCTCGGAGCTCCGGCACAGCTTCGTGTCTCTGCTCTCCGACCGTGGCGTCCCGCTGGAGGAGATCTCCCGGCTCGTCGGGCACTCCGGGACCGCCGTGACCGAGGAGGTCTACCGCAAGCAGATCCGGCCCGTGATCCAGACTGGTGCCGTGGTCATGGACGGCGTCTTCGGAGCCGTCTCACAGCAGCCGTAGGCACGCAGCAAGCACTCACGAATCGATAGTCACGCAGTTGGACACGCAGCAACGCCAGAGGGCCCTTACCTACCCGGTAAGGGCCCTCTGAACTGCTATTCAGCTGTCGGGGTGGCGGGATTTGAACCCACGACCTCTTCGTCCCGAACGAAGCGCGCTGCCAAGCTGCGCTACACCCCGATGTCGCTGCTTGTCCTGCTTGTCGCGGCGACGTCGTTTACTTTAGCCCACTGGTGGCCGCAGACGAAATCCGGTTTTGGCGCGGTGGGTGATCGGGTTGGGGCGGGCGTGGTCGAGCGCCACGAGGAGGACCGCGAGGGCGTAACAGGAGAGGCCGAGGAGGAGGGCGTTGGCGAGGGCGTGCTTGTAGCCGTGGGCCTCGACGTCGAAGAAGGGGTAGAGGTAGCGGCCCGGTGTGCCGGGGTGGATCAGCTGGGCGCGGGCGAGGGAGAACGCCAGGTAGGTCAAGGGGTAGAGCATCCACGTCGCGGCCCGGCGCAGGCGCAGTCGGCCGGGGGCGGTCAGCAGCAGCCAGTCCAGGACGGCGGCCAGTGGCGTCACGGTGTGGAGAAGGTGCCCGGCGATCATGTGCCGGCCGGTGGGGGCGGTCGCCGTGCCGGTCAGGGAGAAGGGGACGGCCGCGTCGGTCAGGAGCAGGTGGTAGACCAGGCCGGTGATCATGACGTAGAGCAGTGCCGCGCCGGTCACGGCGGAGGGGAGGGGGCGGCGGGCCGTCCACGCACGGCGGGCGGACAGCAGCGTGACCAGGGCCAGCAGGATGTTGCTCTGGATCGCGAAATGGCTGAGGACCCGCGGCGGGCTGCCGAGCAGGAGCGCGAGCGTCACGCCCGCGGCCGCCGTCGCGGCCAGCAGTAGACGGAGGACGGCGGCCGACGGGCGGCGTACCGGGGCCACGACCGCCGTGGCGGGGGCGGAGGAGAGCAGGAGCGCGTGGTTCCGCGGAATCGCGGGCAGCTCAGGGAGGTCCCTGGGTATCGGCGCGGTCATGCCCTCACGCTAGGCAAGGGGGGCAAAAGGGGCGATGCGGGTGCGCCGTTCGGGGGACCCCCGCGGCCCCCTCCTTCGGTCCCCTGCCCCTACTCCCTGCTCCCTGCCCCCTATTCCTTTGCGACCAACGTCAACAACGTCACCTCCGGCGGGCACGCGAACCTCACCGGTGTGTAGCGGTTCGCGCCGCAGCCCGCCGAGACGTGGAGGTAGGACGTACGGCCCTCCGCGGTGTGCGTCGACAGACCCTTCACGCGGTCCGTGTCCAGGTCGCAGTTGGTGACCAGGGCGCCGTAGAAGGGGATGCAGATCTGGCCGCCGTGGGTGTGGCCGGCCAGGATCAGGGGGTAGCCGTCCGCCGTGTAGGAGTCCAGGACCCGCAGGTAGGGCGCGTGCACCACGCCCATCGAGAAGTCGGACGACGCCGACGGGCCGCCGGCCACCCGCTCGTAGCGGTCGCGCTTGACGTGCGGGTCGTCCAGGCCCGTCAGCTCCACCGATACGCCCTCGACCTTCAGCATGCCCCGGGTGTTCGTCAGGTTGAGCCAGCCCGCCGCGTCGAAGCCGTCGCGCAGGTCCTCCCACGGGTTGTGGATCACGCCGACCACGGGCGCGTTGCCGTTGAGGCCGTGGCGTCCCTGGACCTTCTCGAGGAGATAGCGAGCGGGATTGCGCGGCTTCGGGCCGTAGTAGTCGTTCGAGCCGAAGACGTACGCGCCCGGGAACTCCATCAGGGGCCCAAGGGCGTCCAGAACCTCGGGTACGCCCTCCGGGTCGGACAGGTTGTCGCCCGTGTTGATCACGAAGTCGGGGCGCAGGCCGGCCAGCGAGCGCAGCCAGCGCTGCTTCTTGCGCTGGCCACCGACCATGTGGATGTCGGAGACCTGCAACACGCGCAGGGGGCGCATTCCGGCGGGGAGGACGGGGACCGTCACCCGTCGGAGGCGGAAGGAGCGGGCCTCGAAACCCGCCGCGTACACCAGACCGGCGGCGCCGGCCGCCGCAATGGACAGAGGTACTCCGTATCGCGCGCGCATACGTCCATCGTGTCAGACGCCGCCGACGCTTCATTCCACGCCACCCCTCGGGCGCCCTTCCCCGCCGCCCTTTCGGCGTCCGTTCCTCACCGCCCTTTAAATGAACGGGCGTCCGGCCGTCCACACCTGCGACAATCAAACCCATGACCACGCTCAAGTCGAAGCTGCACGAAGACCTCAACGCCGCGATCAAGGAGCGCGACGAGCTCCGCTCCGCGACGCTCCGGCTGACGCTCGCCGCGATCACCAAGGAGGAAGTCGCCGGCAAGGAGAAGCGCGAGCTCTCCGACGACGAGGTCCTCAAGGTGATCACCAAGGAGGCGAAGAAGCGCCGGGAGGCGGCCGACGCCTTCGCACAGGGTGGTCGGGCCGAGAGCGCCGAGCGGGAGAAGGCGGAGGGCGAGCTCCTCGCCACGTACCTGCCCAAGCAGCTCAGTGACGAGGAGCTGAACGACATCGTCGCCCAGGCCGTCGAGGAGGCGAAGGCGGCCGGCGCCGAGGGGCCGCGGGCCATGGGTGCGGTCATGAAGATCGTGAACCCGAAGGTGGCCGGCCTGGCGGAGGGCGGCCGCGTCGCCGCCGTCGTCAAGAAGCTGCTCGCGGGCTGACCCGAGCTCCGCACCTCCAGCGGAGGCCCGCCCGGTACACCGGCCGGCCTCCACCACGAACCGGCCCAGCGCTACCGGTCCCGGTACGCCGACCGGCCTGGCGCGCACCGGTCCCCGCACGACGAACGGCCCCTGCCTCTCCGTACGAGGAGAACTCTCCGTACGAGAAGCAGGGGCCGTTCGCCGTGCTCTCACCCATGAAGCCTGCCGGCGGCGATCTCAGCCGCGTCCGCCGCCGTTGCCGTTGCCGTTGGTCTGGCCCTGGAAGAACGTGCCGGTGTCGCCGCTGGACGTGCCGCCGTTCGTCGTGCCGTTGGTGAGCAGGCCGCCGATGAAGCCGTCGTTGTTGCCGTTGGTGTCCCCGGTGCCGCCGTTGCCGTTGTTGTTGTCGTTCTTGTCACCCTTGTCCTTCGCCGGGGGGTTCGGGATGTTGACGAGATTGAAGGACGGGGCTTCCTTGCCCTCGAGCGCGCCGGTCATGGCGTCGCGCCAGATCGGGCCGGGGGTGTCGCCGCCGTAGACCTGTGCGTGGTACACGCCGCCGATGGTGATGTCGGTCATCTCGACCTTCTGGGTGGCGCTGCCGACCCAGACGGCGCCCGCGAGGTTCGGGGTGTAGCCGACGAACCAGGCGTTCTTGCGAGAGTCCGTCGTACCCGTCTTACCGGCGTTCGCGCGGCCGGACAGACCGGCCTCCTTGCCCGTACCGGAGTCGACCACGCCGCTCAGCAGGGTGTTGACGGTGTCCGCGGTCTTCTCGGACATGGCCCGGGAGCACGTCGACTTCGGGACCTCCAGTGACTTCTGCTGGTCGCCGACCTTCTGGGTGATCGACTCGATGGCGATCGGGGTGCAGTACATGCCGCGTGAGGCGAAGGCGGCGTAGGCGGTGGCCATCGTCAGCGGGGAGATGCCCTTGGAACCGAGGGCGATGGCGGGCACCTCGGGGAGCTTGTCGCCGCTGCCCTGCACGACGTGCAGCGCGTCGGTCATCTTCACCACGGGGCACAGACCGATGTCCGAGATCATCTGCACGAAGTAGGTGTTGACCGACTTCTCCATGGCCGTCTTCAGCTGGTACGGCCCCTTCTCGGACTCGCTCTCGTTCTCCAGTTTCTCGTCGTTCGTGTTGACCCACGGCTTGCTGTCACAGGTCTGCACGGGGCTCGGGTACTCCATCTGGTACGGCGACGAGTACTCCTGGGTGGCCGGGCGGCCCTCCTCCAGCGCGGCCGCGGCCACGAAGGGCTTGAACGTCGAACCGGTCGGGAAGCCGTAGTTCGACCCGCCCATGGAGGAGTTGACCGAGTAGTTGTACTCGGTCTCGTTCTTGCCGTAGCCGTAGGGCTTCGACTGGCCCATGCCGAGGATCTTGCCGGTGCCCGGCTCGACCAGGGTGGCGGCCGCGGCGACCTTGTCCGACTTGTAGACGTGGTCCTTGAGCGAGTCCTGGACGGACTTCTGGGACTGCGGTTCGAGCGTCGTACGGATCGTCAGACCGCCCTGGTTCCAGACCTTCGCCCGGTCCTCCTTGGTCTTGCCGAAGACCGGGTCGCTGAGGAAGACGCGCTCCACGTACTTGCAGAAGAAACTGGCGCCCTGGACGGCGCTGATGCAGCCGTTCTTCGGCTGCTTGACCTTCAGCCCCAGCGGGGCCCGCTGAGCCTTGGCTGCCTCGGCCTCGGAGATGTCGCCGACCTCGGCCATGCGCTTCAGCACGACGTTGCGGCGGTTGGTGGCCGTGACGTCGTCCTTGACCGGGTCGTAGACGGTCGGCTGCTGGACGAGGCCGGCCAACAGAGCCGCCTGGGGGAGGGTGAGGTCCTTGGCGTGCGTGGAGAAGTAGCGCTGGGAGGCGGCCTCGACGCCGTAGGCCTGCTCGCCGAAGAACGTGATGTTCAGGTAGTTCTCGAGGATCTTCTTCTTGCCGAGCTCCTCCTCCACCTGGATCGCGTACTTCAGCTCCTTGATCTTGCGGCCGATGGTCTGCTGCTGGGCCTGCGCGACCTTCGTCGGGTCGTCGCCCGCCTCCTCCACGAAGACGTTCTTCACGTACTGCTGGGTGAGCGTCGAGGCACCCTGGGAGACCCCGCTGTTCTGCACGTTCTTGTTGAGCGCGCGCAGGACGCCCTTCAGGTCGACCGCCCCGTGCTCGTAGAAGCGCGAGTCCTCGATCGCGACGATCGCCTTCTGCATGTACGGCGAGATGTTCTTCAGGTCGACGACCGTGCGGTCACGGGAGTAGACCGTGGCGATCTGGCCGCCCTCGGAGTCGAGGATCGTGGTGCGCTGGCTCAGCGGTGGCGTCTTCAGGTTGGCCGGGAGTTCGTCGAACGACTCCACCGACCCCTTGGCGGCCAGGCCCAGCGCGCCGAACGCGGGAAGGGCGATACCGGCCAGCACCGCTCCCGCGAGCACACTGACACCGAGGAACTTGGCGGCCTGCTGCGTTGGCGACAGACCACCGCCCGAGCGCTTTTTTGGCATGAGGGCAGCCTACGTTCTCATTCGCCGGACACGCGTCAATGCCTTGGCCTAAGCTGCTCTCAACTGTCACAGCAGCAGGGCTACGTATCAATACGTCCGGCGACCCCGAATCGTTCCGGAGGTTCCCCAACTTTTTTGGTGGGGGCGTGTCCGAATCCGCCTCGAGTGTCACCCGGCGTCCGTTGTGACCCAAGTGAACTGTCCCGCTTGTCGGGAAAGTCATGTATGTCGCAGGCTCACTCCCCCGGGTGATCTGCCGCTTACCCATAGTCCGTTCGGGCCATTCAAGATTGGGCCCGAAGGGGGTGTTGCGCTGTGCCCACCTTCCGTAACGTCCTCAACTGGCGGCGGTGAATATGCCGCTGCCGCCGTGGGGGAGCCTCGATTCGGGAGAGGACGGCGCCGGTATGGGCTGGGTAACCGACTGGAGTGCGCAGGCCGCCTGCCGCACTACCGATCCGGATGAACTGTTCGTTCAAGGAGCAGCGCAGAACAGGGCCAAGGCGGTGTGCACCGGATGTCCGGTACGCACGGAATGCCTGGCCGACGCGCTCGACAACCGCGTCGAGTTCGGCGTGTGGGGAGGCATGACGGAGCGCGAGCGCCGCGCACTGCTGCGCAGGCGACCGATGGTGACCTCCTGGCGCCGGCTTCTGGAGACGGCGCGTTCGGAGTACGAGCGTGGGGTGGGCATCCTGCCGCTCGACGACGACCAGATCTACGAGAACTACGCAGCGGTGAGCTGAGCCGAGCGGTGAGCTGAGGAGAACCCTCGGCTCAGGCGTCGGCAGCCTCGGGCAGCTCCGGCCGGTTGGCCGCGAGCCGGTTCCCGATGTCCCGCAGCCCCGTGAGGTCATGCACATCGCCGGGCAGCGCGGCCACTTCGGCGACCGCCACCTCGGGGTGGAGCGCGGTGAAGCGGTCACGCGTGCGCTGCTCTCGGGAGAGCAGGTGCATGCGTTCCGCGTGCAGCCTCAACAGGCCTGCGGTGAGGTCGTCGACCGCCCGGTCGCCATCGGCGTCCACGGTCTGCGCCGTGTCGGCTTCCACGGTCCGGTCCGCGGCGGGGGCGTCGCGCTCCGAATCGGGTGCTGGAGATTCGGGTGCTGGAGATTCTGAACTGCCGTACGTGTCGGGAGAGTTACGAAGTCCAGCTTTCCCGCCGTCCTGATCGACAATGCCGGGCTCTTCAAGATTTTCCGCAGCGGCGAGTGCCCGCTCGGCGGACAGCTGGGTGGCGCCGCTGCCGTGGACGCGGTTGAGCACCAGACCGGCCAGCGGCATGTCCTCGGCGGCCAGCCGCTCCACGAAGTACGCGGCCTCCCGCAGCGCGTCCCGCTCGGGAGCCGCCACCACCAGGAACGCCGTGCCGGGCGCCTGGAGGAGCTTGTACGTGGCGTCCGCGCGCGTGCGGAAGCCGCCGAACATCGAGTCCATCGCCGCCACGAACGTCTGCACGTCCTTCAGCAGTTGGCCGCCGAGCAGTTTGCCGAGTGCGCCGGTCATCATCGACATCCCGACGTTCAGGAACTTCATCCCCGCGCGTCCGCCGACCTTGGCGGGCGCGAGCAGGACGCGGATCAACTTGCCGTCCAGGAACGACCCGAGCCGCTTCGGCGCGTCCAGGAAGTCCAGCGCCGAGCGCGACGGCGGGGTGTCGACGACGATCAGGTCCCACTCGGCCCGCGCGCGGAGCTGACCCAGCTTCTCCATCGCCATGTACTCCTGCGTGCCCGCGAAGCCCGCCGAGAGCGACTGGTAGAAGGGGTTGCCCAGGATCGCGGCCGCCCGGTCGGGGTCCGCGTGCGCCTCGACGATCTCGTCGAAGGTGCGCTTCATGTCGAGCATCATCGCGTGCAGTTCGCCGTCCCCCTCGACGCCCTTGACGCGGCGCGGGGTGTTGTCGAGCGAGTCGATGCCCATGGACTGCGCGAGCCGGCGCGCCGGGTCGATGGTGAGGACCACCACCTTGCGGCCGCGCTCGGCCGCCCTGAGCCCCAGCGCCGCCGCCGTGGTCGTCTTGCCGACCCCGCCCGAGCCGCAGCAGACCACGATGCGGGTCGCCGGGTCGTCGAGCAGCGGATCGAGGTCGAGCACGGGCGCGGGGGAGAGGCGGTGCAGGGTACTGCCCTTGCCGTGGGCCTTGCCGTGGCCCTTGCCGTGGGTCGTGCTTCCCTCGTCGTGAGCCTGGTCCGGACTCATGCGATCCCCTGCTTCCGCAGTTCGGTGGCGAGTTGGTACAGGCCCGCGAGGTCGAGGCCCTCGGCGAGCAGCGGCAGTTCGTGCAGCGGCAGGTCCAGTTCGCCCAGGACCACGCGCTGCTCGTGCTCCAGCGCGTACCGCTCGGCGTACTCCCCGGCCTGCTTCAGGAGCGGATCCACCAGGCGCTCGGCGTGCCCGCCGCGTCGCGCCCCGCCGAGCCCGGCGGCGGACAACGACCGGGCAACAGAGGAACGCGTCACGGTCCGGACGAGTTCCAGCCCGTCCTCGTCCAGCACCTCGGGCCGCACCATGTTGACGATGACCCGCCCCACCGGCAGTTTCGCCGCCCGCAACTCAGCGATGCCGTCGGCGGTCTCCTGGACCGGCATCTCCTCCAGCAGCGTCACCAGGTGCACGGCCGTCTCCGACGACTTCAGCACCCGCATCACGGCCTGCGCCTGATTGTGTATGGGGCCGATCCTGGCCAGCCCGGCAACCTCGTCGTTGACGTTCAGGAAGCGGGTGACGCGGCCCGTGGGCGGGGCGTCCATGACGACGTAGTCGTACACGAACCGCCCGCCTCTGTCCTTCCTGCGCACCGCCTCGCACGCCTTGCCGGTGAGGAGCACGTCCCTCAGGCCGGGGGCGACGGTGGTGGCGAAGTCGATGGCGCCCAGCTTCTTCAGGGCCCGTCCGGCGCCCCCCAGTTTGTAGAACATCTGGAGGTAGTCCAGAAGGGCCAGTTCGGGGTCGATGGCGAGGGCGTACACCTCACCGCCCCCCGGGGCGACGGCGATCTTGCGTTCCTCATAGGGCAACGCCTCCGTCTCGAAGAGCTGCGCGATGCCCTGCCGGCCCTCCACCTCGACGAGAAGCGTGCGCTTCCCTGCCGTGGCGAGGGCCAGCGCGAGGGCCGCGGCGACCGTCGTCTTACCGGTCCCGCCCTTGCCACTGACGACCTGGAGCCTGCTCACGTCTTCGAGCGTAACCAGTCGGCGCCCGAGGCAATCGGGAGGCTGTGGACAACGGGGTCGGCAATCGGCCACATGGCCTGTGGAACAGGCCCTCGGGCAACAGCGGATACAGTCGGCCCCATGACCAAGTGGGAATACGCAACCGTGCCGCTGCTCGTCCACGCCACGAAGCAGATTCTGGACACCTGGGGCGAGGACGGCTGGGAACTCGTCCAGGTCGTGCCCGGCCCGAACAACCCGGAGCAGCTCGTCGCCTACCTGAAGCGGGCGAAGGCGTGAGCGCGGTCGAGGCGAGGCTCGCCGAGCTGGGGCTGACCCTGCCGGCGGTCGTGCCGCCGCTCGCGGCGTACCAGCCCGCCGTGCAGTCCGGCCCGTACGTGTACACGTCCGGCCAGCTGCCCATGGTGGACGGCAAGCTGCCGGTCACCGGCAAGGTCGGCGCCGAGGTCACCCCCGAGGAGGCCAAGGAGCTGGCCCGCACCTGCGCGCTGAACGCCCTGGCCGCCGTCAAGTCGGTCGCGGGCGATCTGGACCGCATCGCGCGCGTGGTGAAGGTCGTCGGCTTCGTGGCGTCGGCCGCCGACTTCACCGGCCAGCCCGCCGTCCTCAACGGCGCGAGCGAGCTGCTGGGCGAGGTCCTCGGCGACAAGGGCGTGCACGCGCGCAGCGCGGTGGGCGTCGCGGTGCTGCCGCTGGACGCGCCGGTGGAGGTCGAGATCCAGGTCGAGCTCGTCCCGTAGGCGCGCTCTGACCTCGGGAACCTCTCGAACATTCGCGCACCACGGGATAGCCTCGCGCCCATGGCGAATGGGCAGTGGTTTCCCCAGGACTGGCCGGAACGCATCCGCGCGCTCACGGACGGCACCCTCACTCCGGTCGCCCCGAAGCGCGCGGCCACCGTCATGCTCCTGAAGGACACCGACGGTGGCGGCCCCGTCGTCCACATGCTGCGCAGACGCGCCTCCATGGCCTTCGCCGGAGGCGCGTACGCCTATCCCGGCGGCGGCGTCGACCCCCGCGACGACGACCTTCAATTCCGCTGGGCGGGCCCCACGCGCGCGTGGTGGGCCGAGAGGCTCGGCGTCGACGAGACGGCGGCCCAGGCGATCGTCTGCGCGGCCGTGCGCGAGACCTACGAGGAGGCCGGCGTCCTGCTCGCGGGGCCGACCCCCGACTCCGTCGTCGGCGACACCACAGGCGCCGACTGGGAGGCCGACCGGGCCGCGGTGGCCGCCCGTGACCTGTCGTTCGCCGAGTTCCTCGACCGCCGCGGCCTGGTCCTGCGCTCCGACCTCCTCGGCGCCTGGACGCGCTGGATCACCCCGGAGTTCGAGCCCCGCCGCTACGACACCTGGTTCTTCGTGGCCGCGCTCCCCGCAGGTCAGCGCACCCGCAACGCCTCCACGGAGGCCGACCGCACGGTGTGGATCCGCCCGTCCGACGCGGCGGCCTCGTACGACAAGGGCGAGCTGTTGATGATGCCGCCCACCATCGCGACACTGCGCCGGCTCGCCCCGTACGCCACGGCCGCCGAGGCGCTCGCCGCGGCAGCCGACCGCGACCTGACCCCCGTCCTGGCTGAGGCCCGCCTGGAGGACGGCGAGGTCGTGCTGTCCTGGCCCGGGCACGACGAGTTCACCAAGCACATCCCCATCGGGACGACGGGCGCGGGATCCGTATGACGGGCGCTGTGGGCACTACGAGCCTGGCGGGTGCTACGGGCGTCCATGAGCGGGTAGACGGGAACGGGGGCGGGAGCGGTCTTCCTGGCCGGTCGCGCGGCGGAGAATCGATCCTCCGCGCGCCCCATGCGCGCCAGGCACCACGCCCGCCCCTCGCGCCCCACGCACCGCTTGGAGCACTTCCGCGAGCCGTACCCGTCGCCGGTCGCCGAAGTGCCTTTCAGCCCAGCCCGACGGAAGGCTCCCCCGCATGACCGACGCAGCCGCCCTCCCCGGCCAGCCTCGAGGCGGAGTCCTCTCGGGCCCCGCCACTCCGCGCGCGGTCAACGTCCTCGCGCCGAACGCCTCCGCGATGACCCTGGACGGCACGAACACCTGGATCGTCTCCGAGCCCGACTCCGAGCTGGCGGTCGTGATCGATCCGGGCCCGCTGGACGACGGCCATCTGCGCGCGGTCGTCGACACCGCCGAGCGGGCGGGCAAGCGCGTCGCCCTGACTCTGCTGACCCACGGCCATCCCGACCACGCCGAGGGCGCCGTCCGCTTCGCCGGGCTGACCGGCACGAAGGTGCGGGCCCTGGACCCGGCGCTGCGGCTGGGGGAGGAGGGCCTGGGCGCCGGGAACGTGATCACCGTGGGCGGCCTGGAGCTGCGGGTCGTCCCGACGCCCGGCCACACCGCCGACTCCCTGTGCTTCCACCTCCCGGCCGACCGGGCCGTCCTGACCGGCGACACGATCCTGGGACGCGGCACGACCGTCGTGGCGCACCCTGACGGCCGTCTGGGCGACTACCTGGACTCCCTGCGCCGGCTGAGGTCCCTCACGGTCGACGACGGCGTCCACACCGTCCTCCCGGGCCACGGGCCCGTCCTGGAGGACGCCCAGGGCGCCGTCGAGTTCTACCTCGCCCACCGCGCCCATCGCCTCGCCCAGGTCGAGACGGCCGTCGAGGACGGCTTCCGCACCCCTGCCGAGGTCGTCGCCCACGTGTACGCCGACGTCGACCGCTCCCTGTGGCCGGCGGCGGAGCTGTCGGTACGGGCCCAGCTGGAGTACCTGACCGAACACGGGCTCATCTAGTGCCGTGACAGGCGACGTTCGCCCCGTCGCGACGGGGCGGCACGCTCCCCCACTGCCTCACGGGCGTGGGAGGTGCCCCCACTCGCCGCACCGGCCGAAGACCCAGGTACAGGTACGTCCAGTACGAGGGCCTTCGGCCGGCACTCCCCCAGCCTTCGGCCGGGGGGACCCCCAGAGCACGCACCGGACGCCGCTCCTTCACGGGCGAACGGTGCCTGCCACGGCACTAGTCCGTCTCTTCGGGACGCGGGGCTTTGACGCCGTGCACGCGCGCGTACTCCTCCGCAAGCCAGGGGCCGAGGTCGTCGACGTACGACCGCAGGAGGTCCAGGTCCCCCTCGGGTCGTAGCCGCGGACGGCCGCCGCCCGCACCTGCTCCGCGCGCGCGGGGTAGTAGGCGCCGAACGCCTCCGCCATCTCGTGCAGGTCGCTCGTCCAGCCGTTCCAGCGGGGCATGACGAGCGTGAACGCGGTGCGCACGAGGCGCCGGGACATGAACCGGACGAGAGGCCGCCGGGCCTCCTCGGAGTCGTCCGCCGAGGAGACGCGGTCGCGCCAGCGCGGCAGGAGCAGGGCGAGGTCGCCGTTGGTCTCGCGGGCGAGCAGCGAGTCGGGACGGTAGCGGGGCAGGTGCACGGCCAGGTCCTCGCCGAGCAGCGGTGTGCACAGGCAGGCCAGGAACCACCCCAGGTCGTGCCGCTCCAGCTCGCTCAGCACGCGCGCGTGGCCGACGAGAAGCGTTCCGCCGCCGTCGATCTGGGGGAACTCCTTGTCGAGGGCCTCGTCGAGCGCCCGTCCGCAGGCCCGGTCCGCGTCGGCCGGCTCCTCGTGCAGGACGACCAGGAGGTCCAGGTCGCTGCGGCCCACGCGCGCGGTGCCACGCGGGATCGACCCGTAGAGGTACGCGCTGTGCAGCCGGGCTCCGAAGAGATCCAGGATCCGGTCCCGAGCCGCCGCGACGACGGGCCGGAACGCGTGCGGCACGCGCGCGAGTGAGCCTTCGCGGGCGATGTGGCCCTGGGAGTCGAGTCCTCTGGAGGGAACCGTTTCAGCCATGGGACAACTGTGCCGGCCACAGTCCGTCCGGCGATCGAGGACGAGGCCCCTCAAGGGCCGAAGCGGGGGCCCGGGGGCGGCAGCCCCCAGTGACGGTCACACCGACCGACCGACCTCACCTCGGCCAGCGCCTAGCGCGACCGCTTGGCCAGCCGCTCCACGTCCAGCAGGATGACCGCCCGCGCCTCCAGGCGCAGCCACCCGCGCTGGGCGAAGTCCGCAAGCGCCTTGTTCACGGTCTCGCGCGACGCGCCGACGAGCTGGGCCAGCTCCTCCTGCGTCAGGTCGTGGACGACGTGGATGCCCTCCTCGGACTGCACGCCGAAGCGGCGCGAGAGGTCCAGCAGGGCGCGGGCCACGCGGCCGGGGACGTCCGAGAAGACCAGGTCGGACATGGCGTCGTTGGTCTTGCGCAGGCGCCGGGCGACGGCGCGCAGCAGCGCGGTGGCCACCTCGGGGCGGGCGTTCAGCCAGGGCTGGAGGTCGCCGTGGCCGAGGCCGAGCAGCTTGACCTCGGTGAGGGCGGTGGCCGTCGCCGTGCGCGGGCCCGGGTCGAAGAGCGACAGCTCGCCGATGAGCTCGCTGGGGCCCACCACGGCCAGCATGTTCTCCCGGCCGTCCGGGGACGTGCGGTGGAGCTTGACCTTGCCCTCGGTGACGACGTAGAGCCGGTCGCCCGGGTCGCCCTCATGGAACAGGGAGTCGCCACGGGCCAGGGTCACCTCGCTCATGGAGGCGCGCAGTTCTGCGGCCTGCTCGTCGTCGAGAGCCGCGAAGAGCGGGTTGCGCCGCAGGACGTCGTCCACGAGTTCTCTCCTTGTCGACCTGCTCAGGGGATCTTGCTCCCCGCTTACCAGGGGACCGTGTTCCCCATTTTGCCGGACGGTCCAAACAGTGTGATCTGTCACAAGGATGCCGCACACGTGTCCCGAGGTAAGCGGCAGGGGTCCAATTGGGGGCTGATCTACAGGGTCCGGGGCGGATGTCGGTGCCGGGCTTTAGGCTGGCCGGGTGTCCAAATCGCCGGTGAGAGCACAGGCCAAGGGGGCTGGACGGGTGGTTGTACGTCGCGTTTCCGCTGTGGGCGAACAGGACTCCGGCGGTGGTAGGAAAACGGCAAAGGTGACAAAAGAGATGCCTGCGAAGAAAGCGGCCGACGCCGGGAAGACGGCCGCCGTCAAGAAGACAGCGGCCGTCAAGAAGACAGCGGCCGGGAAGTCCGAGTCGCGTACCGCCCTCGTCCGCCGTGCCCGCCGCATCAACCGTGAACTCGCCGAGGTCTACCCCTACGCCCACCCCGAGCTGGACTTCGAGAACCCCTTCCAGCTGGTGGTCGCCACGGTCCTGTCCGCTCAGACCACCGACCTCCGGGTGAATCAGACGACCCCGGGCCTCTTCGCCAAGTACCCCACCCCCGAGAACCTGGCTTCCGCCAACCCGGAGGAGGTCGAGGAGATCCTCCGCCCCACGGGCTTCTTCCGGGCCAAGACGAAGTCGGTGATGGGCCTCTCCAAGGCCCTGGTGGAGGAGTTCGGCGGCGAGGTCCCAGGCCGGCTCGAGGACCTGGTCAAGCTGCCCGGCGTCGGCCGCAAGACGGCCTTCGTGGTACTGGGGAACGCGTTCGGCCGGCCCGGGATCACCGTGGACACGCACTTCCAGCGGCTCGTACGGCGCTGGCAGTGGACCGAGGAGACCGAGCCCGACAAGATCGAGGCCGCCGTCGGCGCGCTCTTCCCCAAGAGCGAGTGGACGATGCTCTCGCACCACGTGATCTTCCACGGCCGCCGTATCTGTCACGCCCGCAAGCCCGCCTGCGGCGCCTGCCCCATCGCCCCGATCTGCCCGGCGTACGGCGAGGGCGAGACGGACCCGGAGAAGGCGAAGAAGCTCCTGAAGTACGAGAAGGGCGGTTTCCCGGGCCAGCGCCTGAACCCGCCCCAGTCCTACCTGGACGCGGGCGGCAGGCCGGCCCAGCCGCTGGGGGCCGGATGACGGAGGGGTCGACGGCGGTGCAGCCTGTCGTACGCGTACGAACGACCGGGAGGCGGTCCGCGGAACGAGCGGAACGATCTGTCGGTACTCGGGCGTTGGACTTGGCAGAACGGGGGGTGGTGTGGCGATGACGCGCGCGAGCAATACCCAGGGCGGTCCGGTGACGCTCAGCAAGGAGGGCATGCCCGCCTGGCTGGACCCGGTGGTGCACGCGGTGGAAACCGTCCAGCCGCTCCAGCTCAGCCGCTTCCTGCCCCCGGAGAACGGCGCGGGGCGACAGTCGGCCGTCCTGATCCTGTTCGGCGAGGGTGAGCGCGGCCCCGAGCTGCTGCTCATGGAGCGCGCGAGCTCCCTGCGCTCCCACGCGGGCCAGCCCTCCTTCCCGGGCGGCGCCCTCGACCCGCAGGACGGCGACCCGCACGGTGACGGGCCGCTGCGGGCCGCGCTGCGCGAGGCAGAGGAGGAGACCGGCCTCGATCCGTCCGGCGTCCAGCTCTTCGGTGTGCTGCCCAAGCTGTACATCCCGGTCAGCGGCTTCGTCGTCTCCCCCGTTCTGGGCTGGTGGCGCGAGCCGAGCCCGGTGGGCGTCGTCGATCCCGGCGAGACGGCCCGCGTCTTCACGGTCCCCGTGGCGGATCTCACGAACCCGGACAACCGGGCCACGACCGTGCACCCCAGCGGCCATCGCGGCCCGGCATTCCTGGTCGAATCCGCCCTTGTGTGGGGGTTCACGGCCGGCGTGATCGACCGTCTGCTGCACTTCGCGGGCTGGGAGCACCCCTGGGACCGAGAGAAGCAGGTCCCGCTCGACTGGCGGTCATGACAGGGTGTCGTTCGTGAATGTGCTGGACATCCTGTTGCTGGTCGCGGCCGTCTGGTTCGCGGTCGTCGGCTACCGCCAGGGCTTCGTCGTCGGCATCCTGTCGGTGATCGGCTTCCTGGGCGGCGGTCTCGTCGCCGTCTACCTGCTGCCCGTGATCTGGGACGCCCTGACCGACAACTCCGAGGTGAGTACCACGGCCGCCGTCGTCGCGGTCATCGTCGTGATCGTCTGTGCCTCGGTCGGGCAGGCCCTCACCACCCACCTCGGCAACAAGCTGCGCCGGTACATCACCTGGTCCCCGGCCCGCGCGCTGGACGCGACGGGCGGCGCGCTGGTCAACGTCGTGGCGATGCTGCTGGTGGCGTGGTTGATCGGGTCCGCGCTCGCCGGCACCACCCTGCCCACCCTGGGCAAGGAGGTTCGTAGCTCCAAGGTGCTGCACGGGGTGTCCGAGGCGCTGCCCGACCAGGCCGACACCTGGTTCGCCGACTTCTCCTCCGTCCTCGCGCAGAACGGCTTCCCGCAGGTCTTCAGCCCGTTCTCCAACGAGCCGATCACCGATGTCCAGCCGCCCGACCCGGCCCTCGCGAACAGTCCGGTGGCCAAGCGCGCGCAGCGCTCCATCGTCAAGGTCATGGGTACCGCGGAGAGCTGCGGCAAGGTCCTGGAGGGCACCGGCTTCGTCTTCGGCGAGCGCCGCGTCATGACCAACGCGCACGTCGTGGGCGGGGTCGACGAACCGACCGTCCAGATAGGCGGAGAGGGCCGCAAGTACGACGCCACCGTCGTCCTGTACGACTGGAAGCGCGACATCGCGATCCTTGACGTACCGGATCTCGACGCGCCCGCGCTGCAGTTCACCACCGAGGACGCGGCGAGCGGTGACGACGCGATCGTCGCCGGGTTCCCGGAGAACGGGTCGTACGACGTCCGTGCCGCGCGCGTACGCGGTCGCATCACGGCCAACGGCCCGGACATCTACCACCGCACCACCGTGCGCCGCGACGTGTACTCGCTGTACGCGACCGTCCGTCAGGGCAACTCCGGAGGCCCGCTGCTCACCACCGACGGCAAGGTGTACGGCGTGGTCTTCGCGAAGTCCCTCGACGACGCCGACACCGGCTACGCCCTCAGCGCGGACGAGATCCAGCAGGACATCGCCGCGGGGCGCACCGCGGGCCAGCAGGTGGACAGCGACAGCTGCGCCCTCTAGGACCACGCCCTGGCCCCCGGCGGGGAGCTCAGGGGGTCAGCCTCGCGGGTGACGCAAGCGGACCGAGACCCAGCGGGCTCGGCGGCGCAGGATGCGCGGGATGCCCACCCGGAGGTCAGAACCCTGCAGTTGCGGGTCGGCACCTCGTTGGTGGGGGCTCAGGCCACTGGCCGAGCGGCGGTTGCGTGCTGCGTCACTGTAGTCGTGCGTCCAGCCCATACCCCGACGTCTGCCCCTGCCCCAAGGTCGATAACCGCCCTCGGGCCCGCCAATTGGCCTATGCGCCGGGCATTTGGCTGTTCGCTGTACAGGCGTTCAGGTCCGGATACCGGGCGCGATGACTCGGTCACCGATCGGGTTCGGGATCCTTCAGCCAATTGACCAGTTCGGTGGAGAAAGCGACCGGATCCTCCTCATGAGGGAAGTGTCCGAGGCCGTCGAACAGCCGCCAGCGGTACGGCGCTTCGACGTACTCGCCGGAGCCGGCCGCACTGCGGGTGCGCATCACCGGATCGAGGGAGCCGTGCAAGTGGAGCGTGGGCACGCGCACGGGCCGCTTCATGCGCCGGTAGAACTGGACGCCGTCCGGACGGGCCAACGAGCGCACCAGCCAGCGGTACGGCTCCACCGAGCAGTGCGCCGTGGACGGGATGCACATCGCGCGCCGGTACGTCTCCACCGCCTCGTCCTCCGGCAGCCGCGGCCCGGACCAGTCCCGGATCAGCCGGCCCACCAGTTCGCCGTCGTCGGCGGTGAGCTGCCGCTCGGGGATCCAAGGCCGCTGGAACCCCCAGATGTGGGAACTCGCGGACGTCTGCCGGACGTCGGCGAGCATCGCCGAGCGCCAGCGCCGGGGATGTGGCATGGAGGAGACGGCGAGCCGCCGCACGAGCTTGGGGCGCATCACGGCCGCAGTCCACGCCAGATAGCCGCCGAGGTCGTGGCCGACCAGCGCGGCGTCCGGCTCGCCGAGGGAGCGGATCACACCGGTGATGTCGAGGGCGAGGTTGGCCGGGTCGTAGCCGCGCGGCGTACGGTCGCTGCCGCCCACGCCCCGCAGGTCCATCGCGACGGCCCGGAAGCCCGCGTCGGCCAACGCGACCAGTTGGTGCCGCCAGGTCCACCAGAACTGAGGGAAACCGTGGACGAGCATGACCAGCGGACCGTCGCCCAGCTCCGCGATGTGGAACCGCGCGCCGTTCGCGGCGACCTCGCGGTGGGTGACCTGCACGCCGCAGACGGCGTCCGGCCGTACGACCGAAGCGGGCTGGGCCGGGGGAGTGGCGGGGTCCGTCATGACGACGAGCGTCCCACAGCCTCGATGGCCTCCGGGACCCGATTCTGCGGGAGCTCGGGCCGCGGGTGCGGTTTGGCGTTCTGCAGGACGCCCGCCGACTCCTTCATGGACGCCGCGACCTTCTGCGGGCCCTTGCCCTTCTGCGCCTTCTTCGCGAAGACCACGCCGATCAGCACCAGGACGAGCGCGACGAGCACGTTCGCGGCGAACGACAGCAGGAAGCAGATCGCGAGGTTCCAGTCGCTCCAGGTCCGGATGCCGTACGCCAGTGCGAAGTTCAGCATCGGCAGGGAGAACAGCAGGACCGCGCCGGCCACCGTGAACGCGCCGCCGCTGGTCGCACCGCGCTTGACGTCCTGCTTCAGCTGCGCCTTCGCCAGCGCGATCTCGTCGTGCACCAGCGCCGACAATTCGGTCGTCGCCGAGGCGAACAGCTGGCCGATGCTGCGTTCGGCGCCGACCGGGGTGCCGTCGGGTGCGCTCATCGCGTTCTCCCTCTTCTGCTGCTGTTTGTGCTGCTGCGTGTTTCCGGCTGCTGTGCCGCTTGGGCTGCCGTACTACTGCGCTGCTTCTGGATTCTTTTGTACCGTCCCGTCAGATCATGCCGGACGGTCGCCCTCCTCGCCCGCCCCGCCCGCCACTTCCGCAAGCCCCTGGCGCGTGTCGGCCTCGTCCTGGGCGGTCCGCCGGGTGATCTCGTCGGCGATCCGGCGGTGCTCGGCGGCCTTGCGGTCGAGGATCTCCGCCATGCGCCGGTGGTACGCCGGGTCGTCCTGCTCGTAGACGTCCGGGATGCCGTCGAGGTCCTCGTCGCGCTCCTCCGCCTCGCACATCCGGCGGTACTTGGCGTTGCGCAGCTTCAGCAGGACCGTCGCCAGGGTCGCCGCGATCAGCGAGCCCAACAGGACGGCGGCCTTGACCTCGTCGGTGAGGGTCAGGTCGCCCTCGAAGGCGAGCTCCCCGATCAGCAGCGAGACGGTGAAGCCGATGCCCGCGAGGCACGCGACGGCGAAGACGTCCGCCCAGGCGAGGTCCTCGCTGAGCGAGGCGCGGGTGAAGCGGGCGGTCAGCCAGGTCCCGCCGAAGATGCCGATCGTCTTGCCGACGACGAGACCGAGGACGACGCCCAGGGTCTCCGGCTTGGTGAACACGTCCCCAAGCGCGCCGCCCGAGATCACCACACCGGCGTTGAACAGAGCGAACAGTGGCACCGCGAGACCGGCGGAGAGCGGCCGGACAAGGTGCTCGATCCGCTCGCCCGGGGAGTGCTCCTCGCCCTCGCGCGTCGTGCAGCGCAGCATCAGGCCCATCGCGACACCGGCGATCGTGGCGTGGACGCCGCTGTTGTACATCAGCGCCCAGATCACGAGCGCGAGCGGAACGTAGACGTACCAGCCGCGTACGCCTTTGCGCAGCAGCAGCCAGAAGACGACGAGTCCGACGACCGCGCCGCCCAGCGCCGCGAGGTTGATGGTGCTGGTGAAGAAGACCGCGATGATCAGGATCGCGAACAGGTCGTCGACGACGGCGAGGGTGAGCAGGAAGGCGCGCAGCGCGCTCGGCAGGGACGTGCCGATGACCGCGAGGACGGCGAGCGCGAACGCGATGTCGGTGGCCGTGGGCACGGCCCAACCGTCGAGGGAGCCGCCGCCGGTGAGGCTGGTCAGCGTGTAGACGAGCGCTGGCGCGACCATCCCGCACAGTGCGGCCACCACGGGCAGCGCGGCGGCCCTGGGGTCCTTGAGATCACCGGCCACCAGCTCGCGCTTGAGCTCGATGCCGGCGACGAAGAAGAAGACCGCGAGGAGGCCGTCGGCCGCCCAGTGCGCCACGGACAGGTTCAGGCCCAGGGCGTCAGGCCCGAAGTGGAAGTGGCTGACGCTCTCGTAGCTGTCGTGCAGCGCGGGGACGTTCGCCCAGACCAGCGCGGCGACGGCGGCCACGAGCAGCAGCACACCGCCGACGGTCTCGGTACGCAGCGCTTCCGCGACGAAGTTCCGCTCGGGGAGGGACAGCCGCCCGAGGACCTTGCGGGGAGGGGGAGCGGGGGCGGAGGTGGGGGCCGGGGTGCGGGGCGCGGACACGGTGGGGGCCTCCGGTCGGTGGGCAGGACTGAGCACATGCCGACCAGACTTCCCGGCGCACCTTTTTGTTTAGTCTACCTAAAGTGCACGGGGAGGAATCCGGCGATTCCTACGTTAGGTGCGAAAAGGGCACCCGGCGCGCCTGTCGCCGGGTGCCCTGCAAGGACGTGCTCAGTCCTGGTTCGATCCTCGTCGGCTGTCCTCAGTCCTCGCTCGGCGCCGCCGGGAGCTTCGCCTGGATGAGGTCCATGACCGTGGAGTCGGTCAGTGTGGTGACGTCCCCGAGCTGACGGTTCTCCGCGATGTCCCGCAGCAGCCGGCGCATGATCTTGCCGGAGCGGGTCTTCGGCAGCTCCGCCACGGGCAGGACGCGCTTCGGCTTGGCGATCGGACCGAGCGTGGCACCGACATGGTTGCGCAGATCGGCGACGAGGCCCTCGTCCTCCGCGTTCGCCGTGCCGCGCAGGATGACGAAGGCGACGATGGCCTGCCCGGTCGTCTCGTCGGCGGCACCCACCACGGCCGCCTCGGCGACGGACGGGTGGGAGACGAGGGCCGATTCGACCTCCGTGGTGGAGATGTTGTGCCCGGAGACGAGCATGACGTCATCCACGCGCCCGAGGAGCCAGATGTCCCCGTCGTCGTCCTTCTTCGCGCCGTCCCCGGCGAAGTACCTGCCCTCGAAGCGCGACCAGTACGTGTCGAGGAACCGCTGGTCGTCGCCCCAGATGGTGCGCAGCATCGACGGCCACGGCTCGGTGAGGACCAGGTAGCCGCCTCCGCCGTTCGGCACCTCGTTCGCCTCGTCGTCGACGACGGTCGCGGAGATGCCGGGCAGCGGCGTCTGCGCGGAACCGGGCTTGGTCTCGGTGACGCCGGGCAGCGGCGAGATCATCATCGCGCCGGTCTCGGTCTGCCACCAGGTGTCGACGATGGGGGTCCGGTCGGCGCCGATGTGCTTGCGATACCAGATCCAGGCCTCGGGGTTGATGGGTTCACCGACGGAGCCGAGGACGCGGAGGGAGGAGAGGTCGAACTTCGCGGGGATGTCGTCGCCCCACTTCATGAACGTACGGATGGCGGTCGGCGCCGTGTACAGGATCGTCACCCCGTACTTCTGCACGATCTCCCAGAAGCGGCCCTGGTGCGGGGTGTCGGGCGTGCCCTCGTACATGACCTGCGTCGCGCCGTTCGCCAGGGGCCCGTACACGATGTAGGAGTGCCCGGTGACCCAGCCGACGTCGGCGGTGCACCAGTAGACGTCGGTCTCCGGCTTGAGGTCGAAGACGGCGTGGTGCGTGTACGCGGCCTGCGTGAGGTAGCCGCCGGAGGTGTGCAGGATGCCCTTCGGCTTACCCGTGGTGCCGGAGGTGTAGAGGATGAACAGCGGGTGCTCGGCCTCGAACGCCTCGGGAGTGTGCTCGGCCGACTGCCGTTCGACGATCTCGTGCCACCAGACGTCACGGCTGTCGTCCCAGGCGACCTCCTGGCCGGTGCGGCGGACCACCAGCACGTGCTCGACGTTGTCCACGCGCGCGACCGCGTCGTCGACGGCCGGCTTCAGCGCGGACGGCTTGCCGCGCCGGTAGCCGCCGTCGGACGTGATGACGACCTTGGCGTCCGCGTCCTGGATGCGGGTGGCCAGCGCGTCCGCCGAGAAGCCGCCGAAGACGACGGAGTGCGCGGCGCCGATCCGGGCGCAGGCCAGCATCGCGATCGCCGTCTCGGGGATCATCGGCATGTAGACCGCGACCCGGTCGCCCTTCCGAACTCCCAGCTCCAGCAGGGCGCCTGCGGCCTTCGACACCTCGTCCTTGAGCTCGGCGTAGGTGATGGCGCGGCTGTCGCCGGGCTCGCCCTCGAAGTGGATGGCGACCCGGTCCCCGTGCCCGGCCTCCACATGCCGGTCGACGCAGTTGTAGGCGACGTTGAGCGCGCCGTCCTTGAACCACTTGGCGAACGGCGGGTTCGACCAGTCCAGCGTCTCCGTCGGCTCCTTGGCCCAGGTCAGCCGACGGGCCTGCTCGGCCCAGAAGCCGAGCCTGTCAGCCTTGGCCTGTTCGTACGCCTCCGCCGTGACGTTGGCGTTGGCCGCCAGGTCGGCGGGCGGCGCGAACCTGCGCTCTTCCTTCAGCAGGTTGGCCAGGCTTTCGTTGCTCACGACATCTCCCTCTCGAAGGGTGTCCGTGTCCGTTGTGTCCCAGGCCACAGCTCATCAGACCCGGGGGTCCTGTGACAAGGGCCGTCGAAAAATTGGTTTAGACCTGTTGGGGTGGGGGTGCGGTGCTGGTCATCCGTACCCACGGACGGCGGCCGGAGGGGGTTCAGCCGGTGTAACGCCTTTCACACCCGTGCCCTGGTGGGGTCGGGCGTCGCCCGCCGAGGAGAGGGTCTCGGCGGACGCTGCCCGGCCTCATGCCGTCACGGCGTCACGCCGTCAGGTCCGCCACTCCCACATGGTCGAACAGCTCGCCGCCGCTCTCCCCGGTGAGCAGGTACGTCTGCGCCTCGCCCACGTGGAAGTACAGCCCGTGCAGCTCCAACGCCCCGGCCCGCAGGGCCCGGGCCACCGACTCGTGGGCCCGCAGATGCTCCAACTGCTGGACCACGTTGGTCAGGCAGAGCTGCTCGGCCGCGTCCACCGGTGTCCGCCCGGCCAGCCGGGCCCAGGGACGGCCTTCGTCGGCCATCCGCTCAAGGCTCGGCAGCCCGTGCCGCAGCCACCGCTTCAGCGGGGTCCGAGGGCCACCGGGTTCGGAGGTGAGCAGCGCCTGCATGGCCCCGCACCCGGAGTGCCCGCACACCGTGATGGACCGCACCTTCAGCACGTCCACCGCGTACTCGATCGCGGCTGCCACCGAGTCGTCCCCGCTCTCCTCGCCGGGCGGCGGCACGAGGTTGCCCACGTTGCGCACCACGAACAGGTCGCCGGGACCACTGGAGGTGATCATCGAGGTGACCAGCCGGGAGTCGGCGCAGGTGAGGAAGAGCTGGGTGGGTCGCTGCCCCTCCCGGGCCAGCCGCGCCAGCTCACCCCGCACCAGCGGCGCGGTGTTGCGCTGGAACGCGCTGATCCCACGCACCAGTTGATGTCCACTCGGTTCGGCGTGTTCGGCGTGTTCGGCGTGTTCGGTGCGTTCGGCGTGCCTGGTTGGCCCGGTCGGCACCGTGGGTTCCGCCGTCTCCTTCCTCTGCGCTGTGTCAGGCGTCTCTGTCGAGTCCGCCGCGCCTGCCGAGTCCGCCCTCCTGGGCGTCCGGGTTGTCGCTGTCGTCTTCCGTGGCACCTCGCACTGGTGGTTGCGCCACGGCGTCCAGGGGCGGCACCGGCAGTCGGCGATAGCGGTGCCTGCGGCGGGAACGGCGTCGAGATCTCGGGGAGCGGTCGACTCGCTCTCCTCGGCTCCGGCTCCGATGTCGAAGCAGGTGTCGGTGCCGGCACCGGTGTCGGCCCTTGCCTCCATGCCTCCCGCCGTGCCGGAGCGGCCGGTCAGTTCGGCGGAGCCGCCGTGCGCGGTGTGCGACTTCTGCCAGTCCTGGAGGGACTCGTACGCCGCGTGATCCATGAAGGAGCCGTCCAACTCGACCACGACATGGGTGCCTTGGGGCACGAGATGCAGGGTGCGGCTGAGCTGCGGCACGGCGAGGAACGTCAACTGGCCTCGTACGTGTACGTGATGGACTCCTTCCTTCTCGTAGTGCCTGATGCGGGTGCGGGTGAGGCGGTGCAGGGCGACGGCGACGGCCACGGCGATGCCGAGCGTCACGCCCTCCAGGACGCCGAGGAACACCACGCCGAGGGTGGTGACGGCGTACACCAGCACCTCTCGGTGGCGCGTCACCGTGCGAATGTGGTGCAGGGACACCATCTGGATGCCGACGGCCATCACCAGGGCGGCGAGTGAGGCGAGCGGGATGAGATCCAGGATCGGGACCATCAGCAGCGCGGCGACTACTACGAGAACGCCGTGCAGCATCGTGGAGTTCCGGCTCACGGCACCGGCTTGGACGTTCGCCGAACTGCGCACGGCCACGCCCGCCACCGGCAGTCCGCCGAGTGCGCCGGAGACGATGTTGGCCGCGCCCTGACCGAGCAGCTCGCGGTTCAGGTCCGAGCGCCCGACGCGGGCGGAGTGGGAGCCGAGCAGACCGGGCCGCGACGCGATCAGCTTGTCCACGGCGACCGCGCCGAGCAGCGACTGCACGCTGCACACCAGCGTGGTGGTGAGGACGGCGGCGACGAGCCCGAGCACCGGCCCCTCGGGCAGCCCGGCCAGGGCGTGACTGCTCCAGGACGGCAGGTCGACCTTGGGCAGGGTGAGGCCGGTGAGCGCGGCGGTCGCGGTGGCGCCCGTGACGGCGACGAGCGCGGCGGGCACCTTGTGCAGGAGGCGGCCCACCGGGCCAGGGATGCGCGGCCAGAGCAGCAGCAGGGTCAGGGTCAGTGCGCTCACGGCCACGGCCGCGGGCTGCAGTCCGGCCAACTGGGCGGGCAGGGCGCGGAGGTTGTCGAGGACGGAGCTCTGGGGGCTGCCGCCGAGGACGACGTGCAGTTGGGCGACGGCGATGGTGACGCCGATGCCGGCGAGCATGCCGTGCACGATGGCGGGGCTGACAGCGAGGGCGGTGCGCGCCACCCGCAGGCAGCCGAGGCCGAGTTGGGCGAGTCCGACGAGGACGGTGATGGCGCATGTCGTCCGCCAGCCGTAGCGGTGGATGAGGTCGGCGGTGACGACGGTCAGGCCGGCCGCGGGGCCGCTGACCTGGAGCGGTGAGCCGCCGATCCAGCCGGTCACGATCCCGCCCACGGCGGCGGCGACGAGGCCGGCCTGGAGGGGGGCGCCGGTGGCGAGGGCGATGCCGAGGGACAGGGGCAGGGCGATCAGGAAGACCGCGATCGCGGCGGACAGATCGGCGCCCGCGATGCGGAAGCGGCGGTGCGGGGCCGGTGGCGGGCTGTGGGGCTGGTGGGTGCGCTCGGTGCGCGTCGAGTGGGCGGTGCGGGTGGGGGCGCAGGCGGACATGTTTCCCGTCTCCTCCGGGGCAGCGCGGTCGCGGAACTGGTGGTCCCCCGGCTGTGGCGGGGGCGGTCGCGGCCGTGGGTCACGGCGTGCAGCGGCGGGATGAAATCAACGCTCGGTAAACGGATCGTAATCCAGAGTAAAGGCCAAGCATGGATTTTTGTGGCAAATAGGGCAGTTAATCACTCGCAAGAGTGAAGTGGCCTTTTTTTCGGCTTGTCGTACTAATTCCTTCTCGGTCCCATGCGACCTTGACGGCGCCGCCGGCTCGTCCCGGCGTGTCACCAGAGGACGCCCTCGTCGGCGTTGGCCGAGAGAAGGAAGTAGGTGGGCGCCAGATGGCCGCCACCCAGAGGATCGCCGCGGGCGCTGTGGTCGCCGCGGCTGTCGCCGCATCGCTCGCCGGTTGCGCGACCGGAACCGGTGGTTCCCATGGTTCCGAGGAAGGGGCGTCGGGCCCGCAGAGAGCGAAGCCGGCCCCGGCACCCAAGAGCATGGTCCGCCTGATCGGCGACGGCTCCACCGCGTACACCGGGGCACAGCCCCACCTGCCTCGGCCCGAGCGTCTGAAGCCGGGCCAGAAGCCGCCGCAGTTCGTGGTCTTCTCCTGGGACGGCGCGGGCGAGGACAGCCAGAAGCTGTTCTCCCACTTCCGCAAGGTGTCCAAGGCCAACCACGCGACGATGACGTACTTCCTCAGCGGCGTGTACATGCTGCCGGAGGAGAAGGCCGACCTGTACAAGCCGCCGCAGCACTCGCCGGGCCGCTCCGACATCGGTTTCAACGACGAGCAGGGCATCGCCGACACCGTGGAGCAGCTGCGCCTGGCGTGGCTGGAGGGCAACGAGATCGGCACCCACTTCAACGGCCACTTCTGCGGGAAGAACGGCGGCGTCGGCGAGTGGTCGGTCGAGGAGTGGAAGGACGAGATCGACCAGGCCAAGCAGTTCGTGAAGACCTGGAAGACCAACACCGGAATGACGAGTGCGGCCCCGCTGCCCTTCGACTACGACAAGGAACTCGTCGGCGCCCGCACCCCCTGCCTCGAAGGCCAGAGGAACTTCATGAGGGCTGCCCGCGAGCTGGGCTTCCGCTACGACACCAGTGGCGTCGACAACCAGGTCTGGCCCGGCAAGAAGGAGGGCCTGTGGGACCTGTCGATGCAGCTCGTGCCCTTCCCCGGCCACACCTACGAGCAGCTCACCATGGACTACAACTTCATGGTCAACCAGTCCGGCACCGCCACCCAGGGGGACCCCGGCAAGTACGAGTTCTGGGGCGACCAGATGCGTGACAGTCTGCTCAAGGGCTTCGCCCGGGCGTATGACGGCAACCGCGCACCGCTGATCATCGGCAACCACTTCGAGTCCTGGAACGGCGGCACGTACATGCGCGCCGTCGAGGAGGTCGTCGAGAACGTCTGCAACAAGCCGGACGTGCGCTGCGTGTCCTTCCGGCAGCTGGCCGACTGGCTGGACGCCCAGGATCCGGAGACTCTGGCCACGCTGCGCACCCTGGAGGTCGGCGAGGCCCCGGAGCAGGGCTGGGCGTCCTTCCTGCCCGGCAGCCCCGCCCCGGCCCCGAAGGGCGCGCCCGGGGCGCCGGCGGTCAGGCGGTAGCCGTCACACGGAGGCCGTGATGCCTTCGTCGAGGACGAAGTCGGGGTCGACCTGCGCCGCCAGGTCGGCCCCGGTGCGTTCGTTGCCCCAGGACTCGGCGTTCTTCAGGTGGAAGTGCACCATCTGCCGGGTGTAGCGCTCCCAGTCGCGCCGCTCGTACGCCGAGTCGACGCTCGTGTGCAATACGCGCAGGGCGTGGCGGTTGGCGTCCTCCAGGAGCTCGAACCGGGGCGGCCGGCCCTTCTCCATGGCGCGCACCCAGTCGGAATGCCCGACCGTCACGAGCAGGTCGCCCCCGACCTCGGCGCGGAGGAAGTCGACGTCGTCCTGGCCCTGCACCTTGTTGCCGACAACCTTCAGCTCGACGCCGAAGTCGCGGGCGTACTCCTTGTACTGGCGATAGACGGAGACCCCCTTCCGGGTCGGCTCGGCGACGAGGAACGTGATGTCGAAGCGGGTGAACATGCCGGAGGCGAAGGAGTCCGAGCCTGCCGTCATGTCGACCACGACGTACTCGTCACGCCCGTCCACCAGGTGGTTCAGGCACAGCTCCACCGCTCCCGTCTTGGAGTGGTAGCAGGAGACCCCCAGGTCGGCGTCCGTGAAGGGGCCCGTGACCATCAAACGGACGGCGCCGCCGTCGAGTTCCACCGAACGGGCGCAGGCGTCGTACACCGGGTTGGCCTCGCTCACCCGCAGCAGCCGGGAACCCTCGCCGGGCGGTGTCGTCTTGATCATCGTCTCGGCGGAGGTGACGCGGGGGTTGGAGCCGCGCAGGTAGTTCTTGATCAGCGACAGCCGGTCGCCCATCGCGGGCAGTGCTGCGGCCTCCGCCTCGTCCAGGCCGAGGGCGGGCCCGAGGTGCTGGTTGATGTCCGCGTCGACCGCGATCACGGGCGCGCCGCAGGCGGCGAGATGGCGGATGAACAGGGAGGACAGGGAGGTCTTGCCGCTGCCGCCCTTGCCAACGAAAGCAATTTTCATGTTCACAAAGGGTAGTGCGGTGATAGCTGCACGTGACAGGTGTGCGTGAAGAAGACCACTCCTTCGTGGGGTGTGCGCATGGGTTGCGTAGTGTCGTACTCATGAGTACGACAGGCGCGTCCGCCGATCCGCTTGCGGCCCTGGGCTCCTTGCCCGGTGTGGCCGAGTCCGTGGAGTCCGTGCGCAAGGCCGTGGACCGGGTCTACGGGCACCGGGTCATGCGCCGCCGCAGCACCGAGATCACTTCCGAGGCGGCCCTGCGTGGCGCCCGCGGCTCGGCGGCGCTCGCCGGGGCGGACTGGGCGCTGGAAGAGGTGCGCCGGCGTGCCGACTTCGGTGTCGACGACGAGGCGCGGGTCATGGGTGCCGCTCTGCGGCTGACCGCCGAGGCGGGCCAGTTGCTGTCCATCTGGAGGCAGTCGCCGCTGCGGGTGCTGGCGCGGCTGCACCTGGTGGCCGCGGCGAGCGACGGGGACGAGGTCGGGCGTCCGCGGCAGTCCGGCGAGACGGTGGACGAGCCGCTGATCGAGCTGCCGCTGCCCAGTGCCGCCGAGCTGGCCGGGCGCCTGGAGGGGCTGTCCGAGCTGATCATCGCGGGCGGGTCGGCTCCCGCCCTGGTGACGGCCGCCGTCGTCCACGGTGAGCTGCTGGCCCTGCGCCCCTTCACCTCCCGCAACGGCCTGGTCGCGCGGGCCGCCGAGCGCATCGTCCTCATCGGCAGCGGGCTCGACCCCAAGTCGGTCTGCCCGGCCGAGGTGGGTCACGCCGAGCTGGGGCGGGCGGCCTATCTGGCGGCGCTGGACGGCTATGTCTCCGGCACCCCGGACGGCATGGCGGCTTGGATCGCCCACTGCGGCAGGGCGGTCGAGCTGGGCGCCCGCGAGTCGACGGCGGTGTGTGAGGCGCTGCAGCGCGGGGCGGCGTAGCGCGCCATGCGCGCGTGGCACGCGGCCAGGGAACAGCCACGGCAAAGCCACGAAAAAAGGCCCCCGCGTGGGGGCCTTGCAAAGGGTTGCGGCGGTACGAGTCCTCGTACCGCCGCTGGCATGCTCACCCGGTTACCAAGCGTCCTCGATATATTGCCCATCAGGCCGGGAACTTCGCCCGTGACCTGGTGCGGCTGGCCCGTAATCGACGGGTCGACGTCGCGTGGGTGCCCAGTGGTCATGCGCGGTCCGTGGGGCCAAATGCGTTATTAAGGTGATCCTCTCGGATGTCCTTGGTCTCGCGGGCCGTTAAGTCCTTTGTACTCCTGGACCCGGACAAGCGGAAGTGCCCGCACCAGTTCTTTGCTTTTGCTCCCAAACGGTTTTAAACGGGCAGTGGGGGATGGCGATGGGCGGCAAGGGTCGTCCCGCGCGCGGGACGACCCTTCAGGCGGTCGCCGTCCGGCGCCGGCTGGCGTACCAGACGAGACCCGCGGTGGCCGCCGCCGCTCCTATGGCCGCGGCCGCGACGAGCGCCGGGCGGGGCGGTACGGAGAACGTGGGGATCCGCTGCTTGAGGCGCACCGGCCGGTGGAAGTCGAGAATCGGCCAGCCGCGCGCGACGGCCTCGCGCCGCAGGGCCCGGTCTGGGTTCACCGCGTGCGGGTGACCCACCGCCTCCAGCATCGGCAGGTCGGTCGCCGAATCGCTGTAGGCGTAGCAGCGCGAGAGGTCGTACCCCTCGGACTCCGCCAGCTCCTTGACCGCCTCTGCCTTCGTCGGGCCGTAGGCGTAGTACTCCACCTCGCCGGTGAAACAGCCGTCCTCGCCCACGACCATGCGGGTGGCGACCACACGGTCCGCGCCCAGCAGCTCACCGATCGGCTCGACCACCTCGGTGCCCGACGTGGACACAATGACGACGTCACGGCCCGCGGTGTGGTGTTCCTCGATCAGGGAGGCCGCCTCGTCGTAGATGAGCGGGTCGATCAGGTCGTGAAGGGTCTCGGCCACGATCTCCTTCACCTGCTGGACGTTCCAGCCGCGCACGAGGGCCGACAGGTACTCGCGGGTCCGCTCCATCTGGTCGTGGTCCATACCGCCCACGAGGAAGACGAACTGGGCATATGCGGTCCGCAAGGCGGCCCTGCGGTTGATCAGCCCGCCTTGGTAGAAGGACTTGCTGAAGGTGAGGGTGCTCGACTTCGCAATGACCGTCTTGTCCAGGTCAAAGAAGGCCGCTGTGCGGGGCAAGGAGTGGTTTTCCACAACCAAGAGCATAGGGGCAGCCCATTCGGCGTAAGGTGAGCGCGTGGGTTTGCCTGAGAGGGCTGTCGGGTACACCATGGAAGTCACGGATCGTTCGCGACCGTGCTAACCCGGTCCGGCTCCTCCCCCCCCGAGTCGGCCGTGGAGACGACCCCCGCTCTCCCCCCCGGCGGGGGTCGTCGCATGTCCGGGTGGGTTTTCTCCTTCTGTACGCGGCCGTGGCGCCGCATCGAGGCGGCTGCGGCCGCCTTTTTCGCTTGCTCGCGTCCCCTCACTTTGTGTAGTCGTCGGACTGCTCTGCGGAAGTCGTACACGAGGTAGTGCAGAGCTCACCGGTTTGGGTGACGGCGATATTCACAACTACCCACTCGTCCACAGTTTTCCACCAAGATCCACACGCTTTCCGGGTTCGCTGCACCGTGATTCCGACACGTCCGCTCGTGCCGACTTCACATGGCCGGTTCCGTTTGCCGGGCGTGTACGGCCGGTTTCTGTCGGCCGTTCATGTGGAGGCCGGATGCCGGTTCTTCACACGTTTGGGAAATCGCGGGGCCGCAGGGACTGCGCGACCCGCAGCGAAGGGGGATGGAAATCGTGACCGGAGCCGTCACACACGACCCGCCGGCCACCGCCGGAGGCCGGCCGGGCAAGCCACTGATCGTCACGGAGGACGTGGAGCTCCTCGACGACCTGCTGCGCCTGTGCGCCGCGGCCGGCGCCACACCCGACGTGCACCACTCGGTGCCGGAACAGCGGGGCGGCTGGGAGTCCGCGCCGCTCGTCCTGGTCGGCGACGACGCGGCACGCCGGGTGCGCGGGGCCGCCCGCCGACGAGGAGTGGTCCTCGTCGGCCGCGACCAGGACGACTCCGGGGTGTGGCAGCGCGCCGTGGAGATCGGCGCCGACCACGTCCTGATGCTGCCCGACGGCGAACAGTGGCTGGTCGACCGCATCGCCGACGTCGCCGAAGGAGTCGGCCGGCCCGCGCTCACCGTCGGCGTCATCGGCGGCCGGGGCGGCGCCGGAGCGTCCACGCTCGCGTGCGCTCTCGCCGTCACCTCCGCGCGTGAAGGGCTGCGCACCCTCCTGGTGGACGCCGATCCGCTGGGCGGCGGACTCGACGTACTCCTCGGCGGCGAGAGCGCGGAAGGCCTGCGCTGGCCCGCGTTCGCCGCCTCGCGCGGCCGGGTCGGCGGCGGCGCTCTGGAGGAGTCACTGCCCAGCCTGCACTCGCTGCGGGTGCTCAGCTGGGACCGGGGGGACTGCGTCGCCATCGCACCCCAGGCCGTACGCGCGGTGCTCGCGGCGGCCCGGCGCCGGGGCGGCACGGTCGTCGTCGACCTGCCGCGCCGCATCGACGACGGGGTCGCCGAGGTCCTGGCCCAACTGGACCTCGGGCTCCTCGTGGTCCCCGCCGAACTGCGTGCCGTCGCGGCGGGCGGGCGCGTGGCCTCCGCCGTCGGCATGGTGCTGCGCGACCTGCGGGTGGCGGTACGCGGCCCTTACGCGCCCGGACTCGACGACAGCGAGGTGGCCCGGCTGCTCGGACTGCCGCTGGCCGGCGAGGTACCCGTCGAGTCGGGGCTACTGCGCCCGGACGGCGGCAAGGCACCGCCGGGCGGGAGCGTGCGAGGGCCCCTCGCCCGCTTCTGCAAGGAGTTCTGGGAGCGCGTGCTCACCGAGGCGGGTGGCTCATGAGCACGCCGCCCGGACTCGAACGCGTGCGGGGGACGGGGGCGCTGCTCGACGGCGTACGGCAGTGGCTCGCCGACAGCGGGTCCGAACCGACACCCGCGCGCGTGGCGCAAGCGCTGCGCGAACAGGGGCGGGTCCTCGGCGACGCGGAGGTCCTCGGCGCGGCTGAGCAACTGCGCTCCGAGCTGATCGGCAGCGGGCCCCTGGAGCCGCTGCTTGCCGACCCCCGGGTGACCGACGTGCTGGTGTCGGCCCCGGACCGGGTCTGGGTGGACCGGGGCGGCGGCCTGGAGCTGACCGGCGTCTCCTTCCCCGACGCGGCGGCCGTACGGCGCCTCGCGCAACGTCTGGCCGCCGTGGCCGGACGGCGCCTTGACGACGCCCGGCCCTGGGCCGACGCCAGGCTGCCCGACGGGACACGGCTGCACGCGGTGCTGCCCCCGGTCGCCGTCGGCTGCACCTGTCTGTCGCTGCGCGTCGTGCGGCCACGCGCGTTCACGCTCGACGAACTGGTGGCCGCGGGCACCGTTCCGCCGGGCGGAGACCGAGTGCTGCGGGCCCTGGTGCGGGCGCGGCTGTCCTTCCTGGTCAGCGGCGGCACCGGCAGCGGCAAGACGACCCTGTTGAGCGCGCTGCTCGGCCTGGTCGGACCGGGGGAGCGGATCGTGCTCGCGGAGGACTCTGCGGAGCTGCGCCCGGATCACCCGCACGTCGTCCGCCTGGAGAGCAGACCCGCCAACCAGGAGGGAGCGGGGCTCGTCACACTCGAGGACCTGGTGCGGCAGGCCCTGCGGATGCGGCCGGACCGGCTCGTCGTGGGCGAGGTGCGTGGGCCGGAGGTCGTCCATCTGCTGGCCGCGCTCAACACGGGCCACGAGGGCGGCTGCGGCACGGTCCACGCCAACGCCGCCGCGGACGTCCCCGCCCGGCTGGAGGCGCTCGGCACGGCGGCCGGGCTCGACCGGGCCGCGCTGCACAGCCAGTTGGCGGCCGCCCTGTCGGTGGTCCTGCACCTCGTACGCGATCCGACCGGGCGGCGGCGGATCGCCGAGGTGCACGTGCTGGAGCGGGACCCGTCAGGGCTGGTGCGGACCGTGCCGGCGCTGCGGTGGCAGGCGGACGCGTTCGCCCGCGAGCGGGGCTGGGAGCGGCTGCGGGAGCTGCTGCGGAGCGAGGACAACGACGGAGGGTCGGGTGGGTGTGATGAGTGAGGTGCCGATGGCTGCGGCGGTGGCCTGTGCCGGGGCGGCGGCCTGGCTGATGGGCGGACCGTACTCGGGGGCCAGGCGGGCGCAGTTGCTGCTCGCCGGAGGCGGGGTGGTCGGCAGCGGGCCCCCGTCGTGGCGGCAGATGACCGGTGAGTTGCACAGGCTCCGGGGGCGGTGGCGGCCCGAGTGGTGGGCGCCGGTCGCCGGGCTGGTCCTGGCCGTGATGGGCGGCTCGGTGCTGCCGGTCGTCGTGGGGGCGGCCGGAGTGCCTGTACTGCGGCGGGCGCGCCGGGCCGCAGAGGCGCGGCGGGCGGGGGAGCACCGCGGGGACGCGGTGATCGCGCTGTGCGCGGCGCTGGCCGGGGAGGTGCTCGCCGGCCGACAGCCCGGTGAGGCGTTGCAGCGGGCCGCGAGGGACTCCGCGGGGCTGGGGGCGGCGCAGCCGGCGGTGCTGGCGGCGGCGCGGTTCGGCGGGGACGTCCCCAAGGCTCTCGCTGTCGCCGCACGGCAGCCGGGGGCCGACGGGCTGCTGGGTCTCGCCGCGTGCTGGCGGGTGGCCGTGGACCAGGGGGCCGGTCTCGCAGCCGGACTCGACCGTCTCGAAGAGGCGTTGCGTGCGGAACGGGACCAACGGGCAGATCTGCGCGCTCAGTTGGCGGGCCCTCGCGCCACGGCGGTGATGCTCGCCGGCCTGCCGGTCCTGGGCCTCCTGCTGGGCGCCGCGCTCGGCGCCGACCCGCTGCACGTCCTGCTGCACACCGGAGCGGGGCTGGGCTGCCTGCTCGTCGGCGGTGTGCTGGAGGGCCTGGGGATGTGGTGGGCGCTGCGGATCGTGCGCAACGCGGAGGCGACGTGAAGGGCCCGGGCGGGGGCGTGGACGGCGGCGGTGAGGGAGGGGTGTCATGGACGGAGGTGGCATGAGCGCGGAAGTTGTCCACAGGCTGGGGGCGGCCGTGGGGATCACGGCGGTCCTCTGGTGGCTGGTGCGGTGGCTGGAGACCGTGCGCCGCGAGCGCAGGGCACGGCGGCGCCTGGCCGAGCTGCTGACCTCGGAGACGGCGACGGACGCCCGACCCTCCGCCATGCGGGAGGCCGTACGGCGATGGCTTCCCGAGGTGTCTGTGGTGGGTGCCGGATGGGTGGTGGTCGGCGGTCTCGCCGGTCTCGCACTGGGGTTGATCGGTGCGGTGGGGCTGGGGCGGTGGCGGCGTCGGCAACAGACGGAGGGCGCGGTGAGCGAGGCCGAGGCCCGGCTCGCCGCACGGCAACTCCCGCTCGCCGCCGATCTGCTGGCCGCGTGCATCGCGGCCGGCGCCGGACCGGTCATCGCGGCACAGGCCGTGGGCGAGGCGCTGGGCGGTCCCGTCGGTGAGGGGCTGGCGCGCGGTGCTGCCGAGGTGCGGCTGGGCGGCGAACCGGCCACCGCGTGGCGGAGGTTGGCCTCGATGCCGGGCGCCGCGGCCCTGGCCCGGTTGCTGGAGCGGGCCGATGTGTCGGGGCTGCCGGCGGCCGGACCGGTCGCCCGGCTCGCCGCCGACACCCGCGCCGAGTGGGCGCGTGCGGCGACGGCTCGGGCTCGGCGGGCGGCCGTCTTGGTCACCGCGCCGGTGGGGCTGTGCTTCCTGCCCGCCTTCATCACGGTCGGTGTGCTGCCCATCGTGATCGGGCTCGCGGGCGGGGTCTTGGAAGGAGGTGGGCGATGACGGCGCGACGCGTGTGAACGCCGATGAACGCCGATGAACGCCGAACGGCAGTATCGCGAGCGGCCGACCGCAGAGCGATCGAAAAGCGACAGATCAATACAACAGGTCAATACAACGGGCCAACACGACAGAGCAATGCGACAGACCAAACACGACTGAACCTCACGGGGGTTGAGATGTACAAGGCGGTACGGGCGCGGCTGTGCGCCCTGGTGCGCAGGGCGCGTGCGGCGCGCAGGGACGCGGGGATGGTGACGTCCGAGTACGCGATGGGGATCGTGGCGGCCGTGGGATTCGCGGTGCTCCTCTACCAGGTGGTGACGAGCGATGTGGTCGCCGCCGAGCTCCAGGACATCGTGAAACGGGCGCTCAGTGCGGGGGCGTGAGCGCCGACGGGAGCCCCGGCGAGCGGGCCGACGGGTACGCGGCGGGGACCGGGGGTTCGTGACGGCGGAGTCGGCCGTCGCGCTGCCGGTGCTGGCGGCGTTCGCGATGGCGCTGGTGTGGGGGCTGCTCGCGATGGCCGTTCAGATCCAGTGCGTGGACGCGGCCAGGACCGGCGCCCGGGCGGCGGCGCGGCAGGATCCGGCCGACGCGGTCCTGAAGGTGACCCGGGAGACGGCGCCGCGCGGGGCGGAGGTGACGGTCAGCAGGGAGGGCGACCAGGTCCGTGTGGTGGTCGTGGCGAAGCCACCGGTGCTGCGAGGGATGCTGCCCTTCGAGGTGCGGGAGGAGGCCGTGGCGGCGGCGGAGGAGGATGCGGGGACGGCGCCGGGCGTGGAGACGGGGTCATGAGGGTTCGTGACCGTGGTGGGCGCCGTGGGCGCCGTGGGGGCGGGGACCGTGGGTCCGCCACCGTGTGGAGCGTCGGCGCGATCGCCGTGCTGTGCGTGGTGTTCGGGGTCGTGCTCGCCCTCGGGCAGGCCGTGGCGGCCCGGCACCGAGCCGCGGGCGGCGCCGATCTCGCGGCGCTCGCGGCCGCCGACCACTGGACGGACGGCGTCGAGCAGGCCTGTGCCCGGGCGGACCGGGTGGCCCGGGCACAGGGCGCGCGGCTGGTGCGATGCGCCGTCGTCGGCGAGGTCTCGGATGTGACGGCGGCGTCGGGGCGGGGGCTGTTCGCGGCCGAGGTCAGGGCGCGGGCGGGCCCGGCGGATGCGGTGCCGACTCCGCTGCCCTCGCACCCTGCTGCTCCTCCACCGCCTCGGCCTTCTCTTCGGGAGCCTCCCGCAGCAGTTCCGTGAGCAGGCGTACGGCTCCCCTCTTGTGCAGCGGGTCGTTGCCGTTGCCGCACTTGGGGGACTGGATGCAGGACGGGCAGCCGGCGTCGCACTCGCAGGAGGCGATGGCCTGGCGGGTGGCGGTCAGCCAGGCGCGGGCCGTGTGGAAGGCGCGCTCCGCGAAGCCCGCGCCGCCGGGATGGCCGTCGTAGACGAAGACCGTCGGCAACAGCGTGTCGGGGTGGAGCGGGACCGACACGCCGCCGATGTCCCAGCGGTCGCAGGTCGCGAAGAGGGGCAGCATGCCGATCGAGGCGTGTTCGGCGGCGTGCAGGGCCCCGCCGAGGATCTCGGTGTTGATCCGGGCGGCGTCCAGCTGGTCCTCGGTGACGGTCCACCACACCGCGCGGGTGCGCAGTGTGCGAGGAGGGAGGTCGAGCTTCGACTCGCCCAGGACTTCGCCGGTCATGACACGTCGACGCAGGAAGGAGACGACCTGGTTGGTGACTTCGACCGAGCCGTAGCACAACCGGCCCTGGCCCCAGGGGATTTCGACGTCCGTCTCCAGGACGGAGATCGACGTCGTGTCGCGGGCGACCGTCGAGTACGGCGGGCTGGCCTCCTCGACCAGGGCGACGGAGTCCTCCAGGTCCAGGGAACGCACGAGATACGTGCGGCCCTGGTGGAGGTGGACCGCGCCCTCGTGGACGGTGGTGTGGGAGGCGCCCGCGTCGACCGTGCCGAGCAGCCGTCCCGTGCCGGACTCGACGATCTGGACCGGTCGGCCGCCCTCGCCGCGGATGTCCGTGAGGTCGGCCGCCCGTTCCCGGCGGGTCCAGTGCCAGGCCTTCGTCCGGCGGCGCAGCAGCTTCGCGGCCTCCAGCTGTGGCAGCAGGCCCTCGGTCTCGGGGCCGAACAGGGCCAGGTCCTCCTCGGTCAGTGGGAGTTCCGCGGCCGCCGCGCAAAGGTGCGGGGCGAGGACGTAGGGGTTGTCGGGGTCGAGGACCGTCGACTCCACCGGGCGGTCGAACAGCGCCTCCGGGTGATGCACCAGGAAGGTGTCCAGCGGGTCGTCCCGGGCGATCAGCACCGCCAGCGCCCCCTGCCCGGAGCGGCCCGCCCGGCCCGCCTGCTGCCACAGGGAGGCGCGGGTGCCCGGGTAGCCGGCGATCAGGACGGCGTCCAGGCCGGAGACGTCGATGCCGAGTTCCAAGGCGGTCGTGGCGGCCAGGCCGAGCAGTTCGCCCGAGTGCAGGGCCTGCTCCAGGGCACGCCGTTCCTCGGGGAGGTAACCGCCGCGGTACGCCGCGACACGCCGGGCGAGGGAGCGGTCGATCTCGGCGAGGCGCTCCTGGGCGATCACCGAGATCAGCTCGGCGCCGCGCCGGGAGCGGACGAAGGCCACGGTGCGTACGCCCAGGACGGCGAGGTCGGTCAGCAGGTCGGCGGTCTCGGCGGTGGCGGTACGCCGGACGGGTGCGCCCTTCTCGCCCAGCATCTCGGTGAGCGGGGGCTCCCAGAGGGCGAACACCAGTTCGCCGCGGGGTGCGGCGTCATCGGCGACCTCGACCACTGGGAGGCCGGTGAGGCGGCCGGCGGCCACCGCGGGCTCGGCGGCCGTCGCGGAGGCCAGCAGGAAGACGGGGGAGGCGCCGTAGCGGGCGCACAGACGGCGTAGCCGACGCAGCACCTGGGCGACGTGGGAGCCGAACACGCCGCGGTAGGTGTGGCACTCGTCGATGACGACGTACTTCAGGGACTTCAGGAAGGAGGACCAGCGGGGGTGGGACGGCAGGATGCCCCGGTGCAGCATGTCCGGGTTGGTCAGGACGTAGTTGGCGTACTGGCGGATCCACTCCCGTTCCTCGAACGGAGTGTCGCCGTCGTACACGGCCGGCCGTACGGCGTTGCCGAGAGGTTGTGAAAGTTCCTTCACGGAGCGGCACTGGTCCGCCGCCAGGGCCTTGGTGGGGGCCAGGTAGAGGGTGGTGGCCCCGCGGCCGTTCGGGGCCTCGGAGCCGTCCAGAAGGGCCGAGAGGACCGGCACGAGGTACGCCAGCGACTTGCCGGACGCGGTGCCCGTGGCGACGACCACCGACTCGCCGTCCAGGGCGTGCTCGGCGGCGCGGGCCTGGTGGGCCCAGGGGTGTTCGATGCCGCAGGCCTGCACGGCCGCGATGACCTCCGAACGAATCCGGTCCGGCCAGACGGCATGGCGGCCCTCGCGCGGGGGCAAGTGCTCCGTATGAGTGATGCGCGACGCCCGGCTCGGTCCCGGGGCGAGCCGGTCCAGGATCGCGCCCGGAGACAGGCGGGGCGCGGCCTGGGGCGAGGGTCGATCGGATCGGTGATTCTTGGCCATCGGCACCGAGTGTGTCACTGGCGTGACGGACAATGGAGCCAAGGCGTCGTGCACGCCTGCCGGTAAGTGATTGAATGCCATCGCGGCTGGCGTACCGTCCCGGGGGCTCCTGCCCAGGTGTCCCGAGGGGCGACCGCTCGATAGCAAGGTGCTGGAGGATCCGTGGACCTGTCCCTGTCGACCCGTACCGTCGGCGATCGTACGGTCGTCGAGGTCGGTGGCGAAATCGACGTATATACCGCGCCCAAGTTGCGCGAGCAGCTGGTCGAGCTGGTGAACGACGGCAATTTCCACCTCGTCGTCGACATGGAGGGCGTGGACTTCCTCGACTCCACCGGGCTCGGCGTGCTGGTCGGCGGACTGAAGCGGGTGCGTGCCCATGAGGGCTCGCTCCGGCTGGTCTGCAACCAGGAGCGTATTTTGAAGATCTTCCGCATCACGGGTCTGACCAAGGTGTTCCCGATTCACACCTCGGTCGACGAAGCGGTCGCTGCCACCGACTGACCACCCCGTCCCGGGCCGCCCAGCGCGGCCCGGGCACGGCTGGTTGAACAATGTGGGGGTCCGGGCCCCGTCGGTCCGGCCCTCCGACAGCACGCCCGTAGTTCCGAGGGGGATGCATGGCCACCGTTGAACTCCGCTTCAGCGCGCTGCCCGAGCACGTCAGGACCGCCCGACTGGTGGCGGCAGCGGTGGCGCGCAGGGCCGGAGTGGACGAGGCCGTCCTCGACGAGGTCAGGCTCGCCGTCGGTGAGGCCTGCACCCGTGCCGTCGGGCTGCACCAGAGCGGCGGCATCACCGCGCCCGTGAAGGTGCTGCTGATCGAGGAGGAGAAGCAGTTCTCCATCGAGGTCGGCGACGAGGCGCCGCATTCGGCTCCCGGCGAGCGGGTACCCGGCTCCGGCGGGGAAGCCGACGCGGAGACCGAGGAGGACGAGATGGGCCTCGCGGTCATCAGCGGCCTCGTCGACGACGTGGAGGTCACCGCCGGGGAACACGGCGGACTGATCCGCATGACCTGGCCGAGCGCGTCGGCGACCGCGACGCTGCCCTGACCCTGGCCGACCCGAGTCTCACGCATCACTCTCACCCGAAGGGCCCTACCTCGTAGGGCCCTTCGGCACGTGCGGCCCTCGATGACCGCGCTTACAGTGGTTCCCGTGAAGTTAATCTTGAAATCTCGGTGAGTGAATCGTGGCGAAGTGAATCTTCGCCACGAATTTCGTGAACCAATTCACGAGCGACAATGCCTTGAAGGCATTACCGCACGTGGTCGTGCGGGTTTTGCGCGCGAGGACGAATTCCGTTTGCCGGACACTGTTTTGATCAGGTTCCGGTACCTACAATCCGTCCACATCTTGAGCTCAGCCCAAGCGTCAAGGAGGACGAATGGCGGGGCTTTCTACCCCTCAGCGGTTGGACCACCACACAACCTTCGCAGCCGCCGTGCTGACCGACGGCAACCGCCTGCTCGTGGTGGTCATCGCGGTCGTGGCGCTGGCTGCACTCGTGGTCGCGGGCGTGCTGGTGCGCCAGGTACTCGCGGCCGGCGAGGGCACCGACAGCATGAAGAAGATCGCGGCGGCGGTCCAGGAAGGCGCCAACGCCTATCTGGCCCGGCAGCTGCGCACGCTCGGCGTATTCGCCGTCGTCGTGTTCTTCCTGCTCATGCTGCTGCCCGCGGACGACTGGAATCAACGCGCCGGACGGTCGATCTTCTTCCTGATCGGTGCGGCGTTCTCGGCCGCCACCGGCTATATCGGCATGTGGCTCGCCGTGCGCAGCAATGTGCGCGTCGCCGCGGCGGCCCGGGAAGCGACTCCGGCGGAAGGTGAGCCGGAAAAGGATCTCACCGCCGTCTCGCACAAAGCAATGAAGATCGCCTTCCGCACGGGCGGCGTCGTCGGCATGTTCACGGTGGGGCTCGGTCTGCTCGGCGCCGCCTGCGTCGTGCTGGTGTACGCGGCCGACGCGCCGAAGGTGCTGGAGGGCTTCGGACTCGGCGCGGCCCTCATCGCCATGTTCATGAGGGTCGGTGGAGGAATCTTCACCAAGGCCGCCGACGTCGGCGCCGACCTGGTCGGCAAGGTCGAGCAGGGCATTCCGGAGGACGACCCGCGCAACGCCGCGACCATCGCCGACAACGTGGGCGACAACGTCGGCGACTGCGCGGGCATGGCAGCCGACCTCTTCGAGTCGTACGCCGTGACCCTGGTCGCCGCGCTGATCCTCGGCAAGGTGGCCTTCGGGGACGCCGGGCTCGCCTTCCCGCTGCTCGTGCCGGCGATCGGCGTGCTCACGGCCATGGTCGGCATCTTCGCGGTCGCCCCGCGCCGCAGCGACCGCAGTGGCATGACCGCCATCAACCGGGGCTTCTTCATCTCCGCGGCGATCTCGCTCGTGCTGGTCGCCGTGGCCGTCTTCGTCTATCTCCCCAGCAAGTACGCCGACCTCGACGGTGTCACCGACGCCGCGATCCAGGGCAAGAACGGCGACCCGCGCGTCCTCGCCCTCGTCGCGGTGGCGATCGGCATTCTCCTGGCGGCCGTCATCCAGCAGTTGACGGGCTACTTCACGGAGACCACCCGTCGCCCGGTGCGCGACATCGGCAAGTCGTCGCTGACGGGCCCCGCCACCGTCGTCCTCGCCGGGATCTCCGTCGGGCTCGAATCGGCCGTCTACACCGCTCTGTTGATCGGTCTGGGCGTGTACGGGGCGTTCCTGCTCGGCGGTACGTCGATCATGCTGGCGCTGTTCGCGGTGGCACTGGCCGGCACCGGTCTGCTCACCACGGTCGGTGTGATCGTCGCGATGGACACCTTCGGGCCGGTCTCCGACAACGCGCAGGGCATCGCCGAGATGTCCGGTGACGTCGAGGGCGCGGGCGCTCAGGTGCTCACCAACCTCGACGCCGTCGGCAACACCACCAAGGCCATCACCAAGGGCATCGCCATCGCCACCGCCGTCCTGGCGGCGTCTGCGCTCTTCGGGTCGTACCGGGACGCGATCACGACCGGCGCGCAGGACGTCGGCGAGAAGCTCTCCGGGGCGGGTGCGCCGATGAGCCTGATGATGGACATCTCGCAGCCCAACAACCTCGTCGGCCTCATCGCGGGCGCGGCGGTCGTCTTCCTCTTCTCGGGGCTGGCGATCAACGCGGTTGCGCGGTCGGCGGGTTCCGTCGTGTTCGAGGTGCGGCGGCAGTTCCGCGAACACCCCGGGATCATGGACTACAGCGAGGAGCCGGAGTACGGCAAGGTCGTCGACATCTGCACCCGGGACGCCCTGCGCGAACTGGCCACCCCGGGGCTCCTCGCCGTCCTGGCGCCGATCTTCATCGGCTTCACGCTCGGTGTCGGAGCCCTGGGCGCGTTCCTGGCGGGCGCGATCGGCACGGGCACGCTGATGGCCGTCTTCCTCGCCAACTCCGGCGGCGCGTGGGACAACGCCAAGAAGCTCGTCGAGGACGGCCACCACGGCGGCAAGGGCAGCGAGGCGCACGCGGCCACGGTGATCGGGGACACCGTCGGCGACCCCTTCAAGGACACCGCCGGTCCGGCGATCAACCCGCTGCTGAAAGTCATGAACCTGGTGGCTCTGCTCATCGCGCCCGCGGTGATCAAGTTCAGCTACGGCGAGGACAAGAGCATCGGCGTACGGATCGTGATCGCGGTTCTCGCGCTCGTCGTCATCGTGGTCGCCGTGTACGTCTCCAAGCGGCGCGGCATCGCCGTGGGTGACGAAGACAACGCCGGTACTTCGTCCAAGTCGCCCGATCCGGCGGTGGTTTCGTAGACCTGCTGACCGGTTCCCAGCTCAAGAAGCGGGCGGACGACGCGTGTTGACGCGTCGTCCGCCCGCTGTGTCGCTCATGTGCCCGTGCCGTGAGCCTTCTCTCTCTTGGCGCAAATGGCTTCAATAATCTACATAATGGACATTCGTACTGGGGGTGTCGCCCGGTTGGCGTGTATGTTCCGGGGCCGAGAGCCATGGAAGGGACCAATCCGGTGAACAAGAAGCTCGCGGCCGCACTGTCCGGCGGTGCGGTACTGGTACTGGCGCTGTCGGGATGCAGCAGTGACGACGGCAACAAGGAGCTCGACGCCTGGGCCAAGCAGGTCTGCGACACGCTGCCCGCCCAGGACGCGAAGGTCGACGCGGCCAACGCCGCGATCAAGCAGGCCGCCACGGACAACAACGCCCCGGCGAACGTCCAGAAGACCGACTCGCAGGCCTTCCAGGACATGTCCGACGCCTACAGCGCGCTCGCTCAGGCCGTCCAGAAGGCCGGGACGCCGCCAGGCGTCGACGACGGCGAGAAGAAGCACAAGGACGCCGTCTCGGCGCTCACCACCCTCTCGACCTCCTACGCCGCCCTGAAGAAGCAGGTCGACGCGCTGGACACGAAGGATCAGGGGAAGTTCGCCGACGGCCTGGAGGGCATCGCCACCGACCTCGGCAAGCTGAGCAAGAGCGGCAACACCGCGCTGAAGAACCTCGAGCAGGGCGACGTCAAGGACGCCATGGCCAAGCAGGACAGCTGCAAGAAGGTGGCCGCCTCCGCCTCGGCCCGCGCCACGACGAGCTGAGACCGCGCCACGACGAGCTGAGACCGCGCCACGACGAGCCGAGACCGCGCCACGACGAGCCGAGACCGCGCCACGACGAGCCTGAGCCGAGGCCGGGCGACAAGAGGCCGAGGCCGGGCGGCGACGGGCTGAGGCCGTGCGCGGCCGGACGAAGGCACCCGTCGGGACGGGTGACGGGAGACAATGGGGGGCGTGAGTAACGCCACCCTGTCTCCCCTGCCCTCCGCCGACCGCCTCGACGTCGCCGCGCGGCTGCGCGAGGCCCTGCTCGCGGCCTCCTTCACCGCGGACGGTCTCCTCGAACTGCTCGGCGCCCCCGCCTACGCGGCCCTGGCCCGCAGCGAGACCGTGCCCGCACTGCGCGCGACCCGCGGGGAAACGCCGCTGGAGACGCTCGTCCGCCTCTTCCTGCTCCAGCAGCCCGTGCCGCACGCGCGCGTGGCGGGTTTTCTGCCCGTACGCGCGTGTGTGGAGAGCGGCTGGCTCGTCCCCACGGGTGCGGACGAGGTGGCCGCGACCGTGGACGTACGGCCGTACGGCGGGCCGGACGGTGAGGACTGGTTCATCGTGTCCGACCTGGGGTGCGCGGTCGGCGGCGCCGGCGGCATCGGCAACAAGGACGAGGGCGTCGTCCTGGGCGTGGGCGGCGCGTCGACGACCCTGGCCGGCATCACCGTCCGCAGGCCCGTCTCCGCCGCCCTCGACCTCGGCGCCGGTTCCGGCATCCAGGCGCTGCACGCCGCCCAGCACGCCACGCGCGTGACGGCGACCGATCTCAACCCGCGCGCCCTGCACATCACCGCGCTCACGCTCGCGCTGTCCGGAGCCCCGGCCGCGGACCTGCGCGAGGGCTCGCTCTTCGAGCCGGTCCGGGACGACGAGACGTACGACCTGATCGTGTCGAATCCACCGTTCGTGATCTCGCCCGGCGCCCGCCTGACCTACCGGGACGGCGGGATGGGCGGGGACGATCTGTGCCGCTCGCTCGTTCAGGGGGCGGGGGAACGGCTGAACGAGGGCGGGTTCGCGCAGTTCCTCGCCAACTGGCAGCACGTGGAAGGGGAGGACTGGCAGGACAGGCTCAGGTCGTGGGTGCCACGCGGGTGCGACGCCTGGATCGTGCAGCGCGAGGTGCAGGACGTCACGCAGTACGCCGAGCTCTGGCTGAGGGACGCCGGTGACCACCGGGGCGACCAGGCCGAGTACCAGGCGCGCTACGACGCATGGCTGGACGAGTTCGAGGCGCGCAAGGTGAAGGCCGTCGGCTTCGGCTGGATCACGCTGCGCAGAACGACGGCCGCAGAGCCCGTGATCACGGTGGAGGAGTGGCCGCACGCGGTCGAACAGCCGCTGGGCGACACGGTCGTGGCGCACTTCGAGCGGCTCGACTACCTGCGCGCGCACGACGACGCGGCCCTGCTCACCGAGCGCTTCCGGCTGGTCACGGAGGTCGTCCAGGAGCAGGTCGGGCTGCCCGGAGCCGAGGACCCGGAGCACGTCGTGCTGCGCCAGCACCGCGGCATGCGCCGGGCCACCAAGGTGGACACGGTCGGCGCGGGCTTCGCGGGCGTGTGCGACGGCTCGCTGGGCGCCGGCCGGATTCTCGACGCCATCGCGCAACTGGTGGGTGAGGATCCGGTGTTGCTGCGGGACCGCACTCCGGCCCAGATCCGCGTGCTGGTGGAGCAGGGATTCCTCGAACCGGCGGAGTGACCTCGAACCGGCGGAGTGACCCGGTGGGATCAGGATGGTCCCGGATCCGGCAGAGAGAGCGACAAGAGCAAGATCGTATGTACGGAGGGTCGGCCGTCAATGGGGAGGCGACCTGAAAAACATCCGCATCCGGTTCGGTGTGGGCCGTCGCACTCCGACGCCCGCCCGGACCGCGCCCGGACCGCGGCCTCGCCCGCGCCGCCGATCGCCCTCGGTCCCGACGGCTCACCGAACCCTCCGCCCCCACCCGTGGTCCCGGCGTTCACCTCGGGTTCGCCGGGACGCCGCCCGCGCGTGACAGCCTCCCGGGACTGGGGCATGCGCGAGTGGGAGCAAAGGGGCGCGGACGATCATGGAGAGTGGGCCGGCGATCTTCGCGGGAACGGTGTTCGCCCTGTTCGGGGGCGCGCTATTGATGTGGACCGCGGTCCGGGTGCGGCACCGCGAACCCGTGGCCCAAAGTGTGAGCCCCGTCGCATCGGCGACCCTCGCGACCGTCGCCGCGGTCGCCGCGCTGGCCGTCGGAACCTGGTGCTTCACCCGTCTCTGAAACCACCGCCCCAGGCCGCCTCCCGGACCACCTCCCGACCGTCTCCGAGACCGACTTCGGGACAGACTTCGGGACAGACTTCGAGGAGCTCGCCGGACCCCCTACCCGCCGGGTGAGCGTGGTCACGCCGGTAAAGGAGAGGACGCGTTCCGGTCGTACGGAAAAGGGCCGGTCGGTACTCCGGGCGGCAGGAATGGCGGTAGTCGGGTTACCGTTCGAGTGGCCGTTGCGGGCTTTTCCCGTTTGACACGGGGGCGGGATGTACCGTCACACTCCGCAGCGTCACCATGACCCGACCCCGGGAGCAAGGCCTGGGGAGGCCCCAGCGTCGACCGGAGAGAAGAGCGAAGTTGTCCCCGACCAGCGAGACCGCGAAGGGCGGCCGCCGACTCGTGATCGTCGAGTCGCCTGCCAAGGCGAAGACGATCAAGGGTTACCTCGGCCCTGGCTACATCGTCGAGGCCAGCGTCGGGCACATCCGCGACCTTCCGAACGGTGCCGCGGAGGTGCCGGACCAGTACACGGGCGAGGTCCGCCGCCTCGGTGTGGACGTCGAACACGACTTCCAGCCGATCTATGTGGTCAACGCCGACAAGCGGGCCCAGGTCAAGAAGCTCAAGGACCTGCTCAAGGAGTCCGACGAGCTCTTCCTCGCCACCGATGAGGACCGGGAGGGCGAGGCGATCGCCTGGCACCTCCAGGAGGTCCTCAAGCCCAAGATCCCCGTCAAGCGGATGGTCTTCCACGAGATCACCAAGGACGCGATCCGGGCCGCCGTCGCCAACCCGCGCCAGCTCAACCAGAAGCTCGTCGACGCCCAGGAGACCCGCCGCATCCTCGACCGCCTCTACGGCTACGAGGTCTCGCCGGTCCTGTGGAAGAAGGTCATGCCGCGTCTGTCGGCCGGCCGTGTCCAGTCCGTCGCGACGCGACTTGTCGTCGAGCGGGAACGCGAGCGCATCGCGTTTCGTTCCGCTGAGTACTGGGACCTGACGGGCACCTTCTCGACCGGCCGAGCCGGCGACCTGTCGGACCCGTCGTCGCTGGTCGCCCGCCTCCAGACCGTCGACGGCAGGCGGGTCGCGCAGGGCCGCGACTTCGACTCCCTGGGACAACTCAAGAGCGCGAACATCCTCCACCTGGACGAGGCGAACGCCCGCGCCCTGGCCGCCGCCCTGGAGAACACGAACTTCTCCGTCCGGTCCGTCGAGTCGAAGCCGTACCGCCGCTCGCCGTACGCCCCGTTCCGTACGACGACGCTCCAGCAGGAGGCCAGCCGCAAGCTCGGCTTCGGCGCCAAGGCCACCATGCAGGTCGCGCAGAAGCTGTACGAGAACGGCTACATCACGTACATGCGTACGGACTCCACGACGCTGAGCGAGACGGCGATCTCCGCCGCCCGCGCCCAGGTCACGCAGCTGTACGGTGCCGACTACCTGCCGGCCCAGCCGCGCACGTACGCCGGGAAGGTCAAGAACGCGCAGGAGGCGCACGAGGCGATTCGCCCCTCGGGTGATCGTTTCCGCACGCCTGCCGAGACGGGCCTGACCGGCGACCAGTTCAAGCTCTACGAGCTGATCTGGAAGCGGACGGTCGCCTCCCAGATGAAGGACGCGACCGGTAACAGCGTCACGGTGAAGATCGGCGGCGCGGCCGCCGACGGCCGGGACGTCGAGTTCAGCGCCTCCGGCAAGACGATCACCTTCCACGGCTTCCTGAAGGCGTACGTCGAGGGCGCCGACGACCCGAACGCCGAGCTGGACGACCGCGAGCGCCGCCTGCCCCAGGTCGGCGAGGGCGACGCGCTGTCCGCCGAGGAGATCACGGTCGACGGGCACGCCACCAAGCCCCCGGCCCGCTACACCGAGGCCAGCCTGGTCAAGGAGCTCGAAGAGCGCGAGATCGGCCGCCCGTCGACGTACGCGTCGATCATCGGCACGATCCTCGACCGCGGCTATGTGTTCAAGAAGGGCACGGCTCTCGTGCCGTCCTTCCTGTCCTTCGCCGTGGTCAACCTCCTGGAGAAGCACTTCGGGCGGCTCGTCGACTACGACTTCACCGCCAAGATGGAGGACGACCTCGACCGCATCGCCCGCGGTGAGGCGCAGGCCGTGCCGTGGCTGAAGCGGTTCTATTTCGGCGAGGGCACGGGCCACGGTGGTGCGGCCGAGGCCGGCAACGGTGACGGGGACCACCTCGGCGGCCTCAAGGAGCTGGTGACCGACCTGGGCGCGATCGACGCGCGCGAGGTGTCGTCGTTCCCCGTGGGCAACGACATCGTGCTGCGGGTCGGGCGCTACGGCCCCTACATCGAGCGCGGCGAGAAGGACTCCGAGGGCCACCAGCGCGCGGACGTGCCGGAGGATCTGGCCCCGGACGAGCTCTCCATCGAGCATGCGGAGGAGCTGCTCGCCAAGCCGAGCGGCGACTTCGAGCTGGGCACCGACCCGGAGTCGGGCCACCAGATCATCGCCAGGGACGGCCGTTACGGCCCGTACGTCACCGAGGTGCTCCCCGAGGGCACCCCGAAGACCGGCAAGAACGCCGTCAAGCCGCGTACGGCCTCGCTGTTCAAGTCGATGTCCCTGGACACGGTCACGCTGGCGGACGCCCTCAAGCTGATGTCGCTGCCGCGTGTCGTCGGCGCCGACGCGGAGGGCGTGGAGATCACCGCGCAGAACGGCCGCTACGGGCCGTACCTGAAGAAGGGCACGGACTCGCGGTCGCTGCAGACCGAGGACCAGCTCTTCACGATCACCCTCGACGAGGCGCTGGAGATCTACTCCCAGCCCAAGCAGCGGGGCCGGGCAGCCGCCAAGCCGCCGCTGAAGGAGCTGGGCGCCGACCCGGTCAGCGGAAAGCCGGTCGTCGTCAAGGACGGTCGTTTCGGACCGTACGTCACCGACGGGGAGACCAACGCGACCCTGCGCTCCGGCGACAGTGTCGAGGAGATCACCCCGGAGCGCGGCTTCGAGCTGCTCGCCGAGAAGCGCGCCAAGGCGCCGGCCAAGAAGACGGCCAAGAAGGCGCCCGCGAAGAAGGCGACGGCGAAGAAGGCGGCCCCGGCCAAGAAGACCGCTGCCAAGAAGACCGCCGCGAAGACGACCACGGCGAAGAAGACGACGACCGCGAAGAAGACGGTCGCGAAGAAGGCGACGGCTTCCCCGTCCTCGTCGGAGGACTGATCGACGGCTGAGCCGAGCCACGGCTCCTCCACGGCGAGTTCGCGAAACGAACGCTCCGGCATCACTTTGGTGTCGGGGCGGTCGTACGTGCGGACGGGGGCCTCGGACTGTCAGCCGCGGCCGATAGGCTGAATGCATGACGCGAGCCGAGCAGCCAACGGCCCACCACCCGGCCCCGGACAACGCCCTGGTGGCGGACTCCCGTGAGCGCGCCGTGCGCGCCCTGTTGCGCGAGCCACAGCTCAAACGGCTCTGGAGCGCGCAGTTGGTGGGCGGTGTGGGAGACGCCCTCGCACTCCTGGTGTTCGTCCTCCTCGTCCTCCAGGCGGCCATCGCCGAGGGCTCCTTCGGAGGCGGCTACCGGGGCGTGGCGTTCGCAGTGGCGATCGTCTTCGGGGTGCGCATTCTGGCCACCCTGCTCTTCGGTGCCGTCCTCCTGGGCCCGTTGACCTCACTGACCTCACCGGACGGCCCGCTCGACCGCCGCTGGACCATGGTCGGCGCGGACGGCTTGCGCGCCGCGCTGCTGATCGTCGCGCCCCTGTGGATCGACTGGATGCCGGACGACGCACTGGCCCTGCTGCTCGTCACGGTCTTCGTGACCGGGGTCGCCGAGCGGTTCTGGACGGTCGCCCGCGAGAGCGCGGCCCCCGCCCTGCTGCCCGCGCCGCCCCTGGAGGGCGCGACCGTACGCCCGTTGCCGGACCACATGGACGCCCTGCGCCGCCTGTTTCTGCGCACGGGTTTTGTGACGATCCCGCTGGGTGCGGCCACCCTGGTCGTCGCGGCATTGTTCAACAATCTCCTGGGCGCCGGGATCGACTGGTTCGGCCAGCACCAGGCGGCCCTCTCCTCGTACGTCGCCGGGGGGCTGTTCGCCGGGTCCCTGTCCATCGTGACGTTCCTGGAGCTGCCCTCGGTCCGCACCCCCCGCGCGCGGTCGCCGCTCGAAGGACTGCGCCGCCCCAGGACCGCCACCGGAGTCGACGCGGGCCGCACGGGCGCGATCCCGCTGCTGGTCCTCGCCTGCGCCGCCGTCGCCGCGGCGATCTCCGCCGCCGTCGCCGTGGCCGTGCTGCACGCCAAGGACCTGGGCGGCGGCCCGGTGCTGTACGGGCTGCTCGTTCTCGGGCTGACCGGCGGCGTCGTCGTCGGTGTGCGTACGGCACCGAAGGTGCTGGTGACGCTGTCCCGGCGGCGGCTGCTCGCACTGGCCATCGCCTTCACCGGCGTGGCACTGCTGGCCGCCGGGCTGGTCCCGGACGTCACCAGCGTGCTGCTGATCGTGGCCCTGGCCGGCGTCGGCGCGGGCGTCGCCGCCAACACCGGGCACGCGCTGCTCGACCAGGAGACGGAGGAACACCGCCGCACGCGGACGACGGAACACCTGCACGCGGTGGTGCGGGTCCTCGTGGCGCTCGCCGCGGTGATCGCCCCGCTGGTGGCCGCGCTCATCGGGCCGCACCGGCTGGAGAACGGCAAGTTCGTGTTCGCACACGGAGGAGCCGCGTTCACGCTGATGCTGGTCGGCGCGCTGCTGCTGCCGGTGGCCGCACTGGTGCTGGCCAAGGTCGACGACCGCTCCGGCGTCCCGCTGAGGCAGGACCTGCGGGACGCGCTGCTGGGCGGCGACGACCCGGTGCAGACCTCGGCCGGGCACGGCTTCTTCATTGCCCTGGAGGGTGGTGACGGCGCCGGCAAGTCCACCCAGGCCGAGGCGCTCGCCGAGTGGATCAGGGCCAAGGGCCACGAGGTCGTCCTCACACGCGAGCCGGGGGCCACGCCCGTGGGCAAGCGGCTGCGCTCGATCCTGCTGGACGTCTCCAGCGCCGGCCTCTCGCACCGCGCGGAGGCGCTGCTGTACGCGGCGGACCGCGCGGAGCACGTCGACACGGTCGTGCGGCCCGCCCTGGAGCGTGGCGCGGTCGTGATCACCGACCGGTACATCGACTCGTCCGTCGCCTATCAGGGCGCCGGCCGCGACCTGTCCCCGACCGAGATCGCAAGGATCTCGCGCTGGGCGACGAACGGCCTGGTGCCGCATCTGACGGTCCTGCTGGACGTGTCCCCGGAGGCCGCCCGCGAGCGCTTCACGGAGGCCCCGGACCGGCTGGAGTCGGAGCCGGCCGAGTTCCACGCGCGCGTGCGCTCCGGTTTCCTCACGCTGGCCGCCGCCGACCCGGGCCGCTACCTGGTGGTCGACGCGGCCCAGGAGCCCGAGGCCGTCACGGCCGTCGTCCGGCACCGGCTCGACCAGCTGCTGCCCCTGTCCGAGGCCGAGATCAAGGCCCAGGAGGAGGCGCGCAAGAAGGCCGAGGAGGAGGCCCGCCGCAAGGCCGAGGAAGAGGCCGCCCGCAAGGCCGAGGAGGAGCGCCTGGAGCGCGAGCGCCAGGAGCAGCTCGCCAAGCTGCGCGCCGAGGAGGAGGAGCGCAAGCGGCGCGAGCTGGAGGAGGCGCAGCGGCGCGAGGCCGAACGGCAGGCCGAAGAGGCCCGGCTGCGCGCCGAGGAGGCACGCAGGCGTGCCGAGGAGGAGCGGGTCCGACTCCTCGCGGAGGAGAAGGCCCGCGCCGAGGAGGAGGCCCGTCGCAAGGCGGAGGAGGAGCGGCGCCGCAAGCAGGCCGAGGAGGAGGCGCGGCTGCGCGCCGAGGCCGAGGCGCTGCGCCTGGAGAAGCAGCGCAAGGCTGAGGAGGCGCTGTTGCGGGCCGAGGCGGCCCGGCGCGCGGCGGAGCAGGCAGCGGCGGCGGCGCAGGTCGGCCCGAAGCCCCCGCGCCCCACCGCGGCCACGGCTCCGGCGACCCCGGCGGTCCCGCCGGAGGCGGTGACCGTGCCGACGCCGGTGGTGACCCCGACGAACGCGTCGGGCGGGCCGGTGGACGAGACGGCGGTGCTGCCGCCGATCCGGATGGACAAGGAGCCCGAGCAGCCGCAGGCGCAGTCCTCCCGGCCGTCCGGGAAGGCTTCCGGGAAGCCCTCGGGCTCCGCCGGGGGAGCAGACGCCGAGGTGACGGCCGAGCTGCCGCAGCCTTCGATGCCGACGGGAGCGGCGGACGAGACGGCGGTTCTGCCATCGGTGCGCGATCAGGGCGCCGAGGACGAGACGGCCGTACTGCCTCCGGTGCGGGACGAGAGCCCTTCGGACCGGGTGCCGCCGGGGTACTTCCGCGACGAGCGGGGCGAGAGCGGCAGGAGTGGCGGGTCGCGGCCGGACGGGGGCGACGACCGTACGCGCGAGCTGCCGCAGGTCGACGAGGAGGGCACGCCCCGCCAGCGCCCCCGGTCGGACTGGGCCGAGGAGACCCCGCTGGACGACCTGCCCTCGCTCGCGGACGAACTGCTGGGACCGCACCGGGACGAGGACGGCTACGACGAGGGCCGGGGCGGCGGCCGGGGGCGTCGGCGCTGAGCGTTCTGCGGCCCTTGCACTTGACCGCCGGCCCCTGGGCTCTTGACCGCCGGCCCGTGGGCTCTTGATCGCCGCCCGATTGTCAGTGGCTCCCCGCACAATGGAACCCGCAACGCGAAACGTGACGAAAGGGCGGCGTGACGCATGACCGTGTGGGACGACCTCGTCGGCCAGGAGAAGGTGAGTGAGCAGCTGGCCGCTGCCGCTCGGGACGCCGACGCGCTCGTCACCGCGGCCACCTCCGCCACGCCGCCGCCCGAGGCGTCGAAGATGACACACGCCTGGCTGTTCACGGGCCCGCCCGGTGCCGGCCGCGCCCAGGTGGCGAGGGCGTTCGCCGCCGCGCTGCAGTGCGTGAGCCCGGACCGGGCACTCGGCGGTGCCCCCGGCTGCGGGTTCTGCGACGGCTGTCATACGGCGCTCATCGGCACTCACGCCGATGTCAGCACCGTCGCCGCCGTCGGCTCGCAGATCCTCGCCGAGGACATGCGCGACACGGTCCGCAAGTCGTACACGTCGCCTGCCACGGGCCGCTGGCAGGTCATCCTCGTCGAGGACGCCGAGCGGCTGAACGAGAAGTCCGCCAACGCCGTCCTGAAGGCGGTCGAGGAGCCCGCCCCGCGGACGGTCTGGCTGCTGTGCGCCCCCTCCCTGGAGGACGTGCTGCCCACCATCCGCTCCCGCTGCCGGCACCTGAACCTGCGCACGCCCTCCGTCGACGCCGTCGCCGACATGCTCGTACGGCGCGAGGGCATCGAGCCGGCCGTGGCCGCGGCCGCCGCGCGGGCCACGCAGGGGCATGTCGACCGGGCCCGGCGCCTGGCCACCGACCCCGCCGCCCGTGAGCGCCGCGCGGCCGTGCTGAAGCTGCCCCTGCGCGTCGACGACATCGGCGGCTGCCTCAGAGCGGCCCAGGAGCTGGTCGACGCGGCCACCGAGGACGCCAAGCAGCTCGCGGAGGAGATGGACGGGAAGGAGACCGAGGAGCTGAAGGCGGCGATGGGCGCGTCCCAGGGCGGCCGCATGCCGCGCGGCACGGCGGGCGTGATGAAGGACCTGGAGGACAAGCAGAAGCGCCGCAGGACGCGTACGCAGCGTGACAGCCTCGACCTCGCGCTCACCGACCTGACCGCCTTCTACCGCGACGTCCTGGCCCTCCAGCTCGGCTCCCGCGTCGCGATCGCCAACGCGGACGCCGAGGACGCGTTGGAGCGGCTCGCCCGCGGCACCAGACCGGAGACCACCCTCCGCCGCATCGAGGCCATCGCCGCGTGCAGACAGGCCCTCGACCGCAACGTGGCTCCGCTGCTGGCGGTGGAGGCGATGACGATGGCGCTGAGAGCGGGCTGACGTCGCCCGGTGGGGCGAAGGCCGGGTGATGGCGAGGGGTGACGTTCCGCGGCAGGTTGACGGGGTAACTCGTCCGTGGCGGTTCACGTGCGTACGGCATTCATGCCGTCGCGCAGAGTTACGCTCGCTGGATGTACCTCAGGCGTTCCCCCCGCAGGCTCCGTACCGGCGTCACCCTTCTCTCCCTCGCCGCGCTGCTCGTCTCCGGCTGCTCCGCCGAGGGGTCGACGAGTTCCGCCGGTTCGACGGCAGTGGCGGCGCTCGCCGCGCTTCCGCGGGCCACGCCGTCGGGGCTATCGCCGTACTACGGGCAGAAGTTGAGCTGGCGCGGCTGTGGGGTCACCGGATTCGAGTGCGCCACGATGAAGGCGCCGCTCGACTACGCCGAGCCGGGCGCGGGCGACGTCCGGCTCGCGGTCGCCCGCAAGAAGGCGACGGGCCGGGGCAAGCGGCTCGGCTCGCTCCTGGTGAACCCGGGCGGACCGGGCGGCTCGGCGGTCGGCTACCTCCAGCAGTACGCCGGCATCGGCTACCCCGCCGAGATCCGCGCCCGCTACGACATGGTCGCCGTCGACCCGAGGGGCGTGGCCCGCAGCGAGCCCGTGGAGTGCCTCGACGGGCGCGAGATGGACGCGTACGCGCAGACGGACACCACCCCCGACGGCCAGCGGGAGACCGGCGAACTCGTCGACGCGTACAAGGAGTTCGCGCAAGGATGCGGCGCGCACTCGCCGCGGCTGCTGCGACACGTCTCCACCGTGGAGGCGGCCCGTGACATGGACATCCTGCGGGCGGTCCTGGGCGACAGGAAGCTGACCTACGTGGGGGCGTCGTACGGGACGTTCCTCGGGGCGACGTACGCGGGCCTGTTCCCGGACCGGGTGGGCCGGCTCGTCCTGGACGGCGCGATGGACCCGTCGCTGCCCGCCCGCCGGCTGAACCTGGACCAGACGGCGGGCTTCGAGACGGCGTTCCAGTCGTTCGCGAAGGACTGCGTACGCCAGCCCGACTGCCCGCTCGGCGGGAAGGGTGCCCCTCCCGCCAAGGTCGGCGAGAACCTCAAGGCCTTCTTCCGCAAGCTCGACGCGCAACCGATCCCCACCGGCGACCCGGACGGCCGCAAGCTCGGCGAGGCCCTCGCCACGACCGGCGTGATCGCGGCGATGTACGACGAGAGCACGTGGGCGCAGTTGCGCGAGGCGCTGACCTCGGCGATGAAGGAGAACGACGGCGCGGGCCTGCTCGTCCTCTCCGACAGCTACTACGAGCGGGACGCCGACGGCCGCTACGCCAACCTGATGGCCGCCAACGCGGCCGTGAACTGCCTCGACCTCCCCGCCGCCTTCGCCACCCCCGACCAGGTGGAAAAGGCACTCCCGTCCTTCGAGAAGGCCTCCCCGGTCTTCGGTGAGGGTCTCGCCTGGGCCTCCCTGAACTGTGCGTACTGGCCGGTGCGGCCCACGGGCGAGCCACACCGCATCGAGGCGAGGGGCGCCGCCCCGATCGTCGTCGTCGGCACCACCCGCGACCCGGCGACCCCGTACCGCTGGGCCCGCTCCCTCTCCCGCCAGCTCGCCTCGGCCCGTCTCCTCACCTACGAGGGCGACGGCCACACCGCCTACGGCCGCGGCAGCGCCTGCATCGACTCCACGATCGACACCTACCTGCTCCACGGGACACCGCCGGCGGAGGGCAAGCGCTGCACGTAGCCGCCGCTGTCAGCCCCGGAAGCGGCGCTTCCGGGGTGTGTTCGGAGCACCCCCGGAAACTGTGTAGACTTACCGACGTTGCTGATCGCACCATGGTGCGGACAGCGCGCCGCCTTAGCTCAGATGGCCAGAGCAACGCACTCGTAATGCGTAGGTCTCGGGTTCGAATCCCGAAGGCGGCTCCATAGTGAACCCCAGGTCAAGCCTTTGACCTGGGGTTTTCTGGTTTTGTTGACCTTGGCATTCTGGCAAATCGGGCACTTGTGGTCCGTGCATCGTAATGCGTAGGTCGGAGGTGTGGTTTCCGTGACCGTATTGACGGTCCGAGTCTCTGAGCTGGGCTTTTGCTCATCTGGGAGGGCTGAGTCCGGCATACGCATTGGGTTTTGGTGGACAACCGGTGGACAGGCGTGCGTGACCCCCCATCAGGGACCCATCGTTACCCCTGGGGCGACGCGTGAAACGCGACCATTTTCGATGGGGTGATCGGTAACGGCTGGAACTGTCCGGTCCTGACAAGTTTCATGTCCGACTCGGTCTGGTAATGATCATGGCTGTGAGCGTGGCGTCCTATCAAGTGCACGACAGGGGACGCGACCCCGATATTCGGGAACCTGTGGGCCCTGTTGGCGCGGGTGGTGCCCAGTTTCCTGTCCACGGCAACCCCGAGCGTGTGGGCGTGCGTCTCGTCGAGCGGGATGCTGCCCGGCTGGGATTTCCTCCGCGAGCGGAGGTTCACCATGACGAGATGAAGATCTCGGCTTGTCTGTTGAACTGCTCAGCCGGACGCCACGTATCAGTCACGGTGGGTGGCATCGCGGCGCCCGGCGTACTACCAGGGAAACGGGTCGGCGGGCAGGTGCCTGTCGTGGGTTGCATCGTGTAGCGACCGTCGAGGCGTCGGCGGCGTGCTGTAGACGCGGTGCGGAAAGGGCTGAACGATTTCAGTGGATTCGAGCCGTCCGGTCAGTGGCACTCTCGACTTGGCCGCCCCAGCGGGGCAGGAGGAGAGGGCGAGCGGACCACACGTCCGTCGGCAGGTGCTGGGTCTGGATGGTCTCCGCGGCTTGGCGGCACTGTATGTGGTGCTGTTCCACTGCTGGTTGTACACGTTCCCGGGGTATCCCGACAGTTCGGCGCCTCCATGGCTGGATGGGCTGATGTTCGGGCGTCTTGCCGTCGTCTTCTTTCTGGTGCTGTCCGGCTTCTCCCTGGCGATCTCCCCGGCGCGTCACGGTTGGCGGTCGGGCGGCGTCGCCCAGTTCCTGCGCCGACGCGCCTGGCGCATCCTGCCTCCGTATTGGGCAGCGCTGGTCATGAGCCTGATCATTTCCTGGTTCGTGGTGCCGGCTTCGCACTTCGGACCACCTACGGGCTCGTCAATTCTGGTGTACGGCCTGCTCGGCCAGGACATGTTCACCGCCCCGACACCGAACGGCGCGTTCTGGTCGATCGGAGTTGAGGCCGAGCTTTATCTCCTCTTTCCCCTTCTCCTGTTCGTCCGGCGGCGATGGAGCGCAGCGGTCCTGGTCGCGTGCGTGACTCTTCCGGTCATCGCCCGTGGCCTGATGGCGGCAGGCGCAACCCCGGTGGAGGGCGACAACTGGCTCGCTCCACATCTCGCTCCCGTGTTCGTCGCAGGCATGGTGGGCGCGGGAATCGTGGTCGCGTCGGACAGAGTCCGGCGCCTGCCCTGGGGATGGTTCGCCGTCCTGGCCGCCATGCCCGTCCTGGCTCTCGGCGTCGTCCGGGGTTCTGTTTGGACGGTGCACCACTACTTCTGGGTGGATCTCGCCATCGCTCCCGCCATGACGATGCTGATTGCCGCGGTTGCCACCGGCAGACCCGCCATCCTCGTGCGGCTCCTGACCGCGCGGCCCATTCGGAGTCTCGGTAACTTCTCCTACAGCCTCTACCTGATCCATCTGCCGATCGTCATGGCCGTGATTCGCCGAGTGGCCCCGCATTTCGTATCGCCCGGCCTGCCCACATTCGGGTTCACGCTCATCGTGGCCCTGCCGGTTTCGGTGCTTGGGGGATGGCTTTTTTCTCGGATCTTCGAGATCCCCTTCAAGGGGAACAGATCCTGGAAGTCCATGATCGCGCTGGGCCGTTCCCACTGGACCGGCAGGAGTGCGAGAGACCTCCAACGGATCTGATGCTCCAGTTCGGTTTCGTTGTCGATCCGGCGGATTCGTCGGCGGATCTTCGTCGGCAGTGGCTGCGCCAGGCCGTTGCCCGGCCTGCTCCCGTTGGCCCAGTGCGCGTCAGCCTGGCCGCGGACTTGGCCGGTGAGGCGTTGACTGGTGACCTCACCCTGTCCGCGATCCGGCGCGTCCGGCTTCGCAACCGCCAAGATGGTCTGGGAGAAGGCCCCCAGCAGCCCCTGGCCGCCGCAGCACGCCACCGGCCCATCTCGGCGGCCACGGCCTCGACGTACGAGGCCACGCCGTCGACCAGTGGCTGGCGGATGCTGTAGTTCGTCTACGCCACCTCCACCACAGCCGCGCTGGAGAACCACCCTCTTTCGAAGACGCCTGACCTCGATGCCGAAAGTCGTGGTCAGGACCGCCGCACTGCTGCTGGTCGCCGTCGGCGACCAGCTTCCCCAACGGACACCCCCGCCGAAGACCGCCTGCACTTACGACCGTGCCGGCCGTGTTGCCGTCCTCGCCCCGCCCGGCGGGCCGGCGTGGGCGTTTACCGGTGCGAGGCGGGCGATGCCGCGCATTCGCCGATCCCCAGGACCTCATGGCTGCTGTCATGCAGGGCCCACGCATACTCAGGACCGCAGCGACGCACTCTACGGCTGCCTCACCGGCACCGGAGTTCGCCTTCCATCACCGTGACGCCATCATGCGCTCAAGGTCGCTAACGGCCGGATCGGCCAGTTGGCGAAGTCGGGGACGATTGCTTGCCGTCCAGGGGTTGATCCGGCGAGTGCATGACAAATGAGACATCGGTGCTCAACCTTGGGGAATTTGTGGAGTAAACGTGAAGTATTTCACGCCTGGCTTCCCTTGGTTAGTGGATCTTGTGGACTTTGTCCGCTTGTGAGTCTCTGGTTAACGGGCTTGTTCTGCCCATATGTTGCGGCCTGACCGTTTGATCGAAGACATCCAGGCACAGTCCAACGCGGCCTGGTGGGGGAGCAGTACACATGAATACGTACGGGGGGAGACGTCGGCTGCACACAGTCGGCGTGGTGCTCTCCGCGGCCTTAGTGCTGGCCGCGAGCGCATCCAACGGTGCCATGGCAGTGCCGGCGAGAGAGCCGACGCCTCGGCCGGCGATGCCATCAAGGCCGTCGGAACTGCTGCAACGGGCAGGGCGTCCGAGGCCGCCGGAGACGATGGAGCGGGCGAGGACGCGAAGGCGCTGGCGAAGGCCGCGCGCACGGGTAAGCCGGTGGAGATCATCTCGTTGCGCGGTGAGAGCAGCGAGGTGTACGCCACCCCGGAGGGGCACTTGGAGGCGCGGGAGCATCTGCGTCCGGTGCGCACTCGGGTGGACGGCGCGTGGCGGGCCATCGACACTACCTTGACCCGTGACGCGAACGGAACGGTGGCGCCGAAGGCCACGACGGTCGGCCTGACGTTCTCCGGCGGGGGTTCGTCCCCGCTGGTGCGGATGATGAAGGACGGCCGTGAACTGGCGTTGTCCTGGCCGGAGAAGCTGCCCGCCCCGGAGCTGAACGGGAACACCGTCACCTACCCGGACGTGCTGCCCGACGTCGACCTGCGGATGACGGCGCAGCAGGACGGCTTTACCCAACTCCTGGTCGTCAAGTCGCCTGAGGCTGCGGCGAGCACTGAACTGAGCAAGCTGCGGCTGAAGTTGGACGCCGACGGCATGCGGGTCGAGGAGACACGTGACGGTGGCCTGGCGGCGATCGACAAGGGTGCCGGGAGCGCGGTCTTCGAGGCCCCTCGCCCCGTGATGTGGGACTCCAGCAACCAGGCGCCCGGCACCGCGACGGCGTCCCAGTCCGTCACTGGAGCCACCACAGCGTCGCCGAGTACCTCGAAACGCTCAGCAGCAGCGGCCGCCGGTACCGACACCACGGCTGCCCCGGCCGCTTCTGCAGCCACCGCCACCACCGGCCCTACTGAGTCCGAGGCAGTCGCCGCGGAATCCGGAAATGTGGCGCCGGTCGGAGTGGACGTTTCTCCCGCGCAGAACGCCCTGGTGCTGACGCCGGACCAAGATGTGCTCAGAGGCAAGGACACGGTGTATCCCGTGTTCATCGATCCCCAGTGGTACTCCCCGAAGGCCTCGGCGTGGACGATGGCCTCCAAGTACTGGGCGTCGTCGCCGCAGTGGAAGTTCAACGGCGACGCGGACGCGGGCCTCGGGTACTGCAACTGGTCCTACTGCGCGCCGTACGACACCAAGCGGCTCTTCTACCGCATCCCGACCTCGAAGTTCGCCGGCCGGACCGTGCTGCAGGCGGAGTTCGTGGTCCGCAACACCTGGTCGGCGTCGTGCGCGGACCGGGGCGTGGAGCTGTGGCGTACCAAGGACATCTCCTCGTCGACAACCTGGAACTCGCAGAACGCATCCGGCTTCTGGGTCGATCACCTCAGGACGGCGTCCTTCGCCTACGGCTACACCGGCTGCGCGGCGAAGGACGCGGAGTTCGACGTGAAGTCCGCGGTGCAGCAGGCGGCGGACAAGAAGTGGTCGACGATGACCTTCGGCATGAAGGCCGCGAGCGAGACCGACGGATACGCGTGGAAGCGGTTTTCGGACGACGCCTATCTGCGAGTTCAATACAACCGTCCGCCGCCGCAGGTCAAGACGTCGCAGCTGACCATGGAGTACGGCGGATCCTGCAAGGCAGCCGCCAGCGCCGCGCGGGTACGTACCCTGGGCAAGATCTACGCGAACGACGTCACCGACCCCGACGGCGACTCCGTCTCCGTACAGTTCGCGGCGAGCTGGGACACCGGCGACGGCAAGGGCGTGATCACCCGCTGGAAGGCTGCTCTGACGACGGCTAAGAAGTCCGGATCCGACTTCGTGGTCACCCTGCCGTCCTCGATCCCCACCAACAAGACGGTGAACTGGTACGTCCGCTCCTACGACGGCGCCCAGTACTCACCGTGGTCGTCCACGGGCGCGACCGGCTGCTACTTCGTGTACGACACCAGCGTGCCGAAGGCACCCGCCATCTCCTCCGCCATCTACCCGGCCTCGAACCCCGAGGACCCCGAGGACCCCTGGTACGACGGAGTAGGCCAGTACGGCAACTTCGTGATCACCGGCGCCGTCTCCGACGTGACGAAGTACTGGTTCGGCATCAACGGCGACCCGGTCTCCGCCAACACGGTCGCCACCTCGGCCGGAGCGGCCAGGACCGTGCCCGTACTGCCGCTCAAGCCGGGCCTCAACACCTTCACCGCACGGTCCTTCGACACCGCCGGCAACGCCTCCGAGATCCGCACCTACCAGTTCCGGGTTAAGTCGGGGCAGCTGGAGCGTGCCGACTGGTCGATGGACGAGGCGGCCGGCGCCACCCAGGCGGTTGGCAGCGCGCCCGAGCAGACCGCGACCCTGCACGGCGGCCCGACGCCGAACGTGGAGGGCAAGTTCGGCAAGGCGGTGCAGTTCGACGGCGTCGACGACTACGCCGCCACCGACATCGCCACCATCAACACCGACGTCAGCTTCTCCGTGTCCGCCTGGGTGAAGCTGTCCGCCATGCCGACCGGTGCGGCGGTCGTCGCCTCCCAACGGGGCAACAACAAGCCGGGCTTCGAGCTGTCCTACTCCAAGGGCAACGACCGCTGGGTGTACACCCAGTACACCGCCGACACCGCCACCGGCACCCCCGTCCAGGCCATGCAGGCCGCCGCGGGTGGAGTCAAAGCGGGCGAGTGGACCCATCTGGTCGGCATCTATTCCGCCAGTGAGAAGCTGCTGAAGCTGTATGTCAACGGCGCCCTGGCCGGGACAACGGCCTACAGCACGCCATGGAACGCGCGGCGCGGCATGGTGATCGGCGGCAGTTTCCTGGGCGGCACGCCGACGTCGCCCTTTCCCGGCGTCATCGACGAGGTGAAGACCTTCGAGAAGCCGCTGACCACCGCCGAGGTCTCGAGCCTCTACAGCTCGAACTCGGTCGGCGCCGGCCGTCCCGCCCGCATGGTGTTTCACATGGAGGACACCGCCGAGGCGACCGCGCTGAGCGGCCGGGCGGATGTGAACCCTGCGGTCCTCAAGGGCGGCGCCACGACCGGCGCCGCCGGGGTGGACGGCAACGCACTGACCCTGGACGGCACCGACGACTACGCCATCACGGGCAGCCCGCACGTCAACACCTCGTACAGCTTCGCCGTATCGGCCTGGGTGAAGCTGTCGAAGACCAAACCGACCCACGCCGCGACCGTCGCCTCGCAGATCGGCGCTGTGGTGACGGGGCCGGAGCTGTACTACTCCAGCTCCAATGACCGGTGGGCGTTCAACCAGCACAGCGCCGACACCGCCGACTCCACTGTGGCGCGGGCCATGCAGCCCACGGGCACCACCGCCTACGGGGGTGAGTGGACCCATCTGGTGGGCGTGCAGGACACCGTGGCCCACACGCTCTCGCTGTACGTCAACGGGACCCTGGCCGGCACCGCCGTCCTGCCCGCGACCTGGTACGCCGGGGGCGCGGTGCAGATCGGAGCCAGCGCGTTCCAGGGCGTGCCCACCTCGTTCTTCCCCGGCCAGATCGACGACGTGCGGCTGTTCGACCGGCCGGTGTCCGCCGGTGAGGTGCAGCAGCTGTTCAAGCAGCGCGCGGTGGTCAAGGGCCGCTGGAAGTTCGAGACGGCCACCGGCACCCCGCTGACCTCCCCCGATGCCTCGTCCTCCGGAAACGCCATGACCCTGTACAACGGCGCCCAGGCAGGCTCGGGCGGGGTCGAAGCCGGCTTGGGCGGGGTCGACGGCACCGTCACCTTCGACGGTACGGACGACTACGCGGCGGCCTCCGTGGTGCCGGTCGACACCAGCGCCAGCTTCACCGTCAGCGCCTTCGTCCAGACGGCCGCCGTCCCGACGGGTCCGGTCACCGTCATGAGCGCTCCGGGCGCCAAGAAGAGCGCGTTCGCGGTGCGCTACGAGCCCAGCGCCACCCCGGCCACCGATCCGGGCCGCTGGCGGATCGCCACGGCCGACTCCGACAGCGACTCCGCCACGGTCTCCGACATCGGCAACGGCATGTTCTACACGCCCACCGACTGGAACCACGTGGCTCTCGTCTACGACGGTTTCTCCAAGGAGATCCGTCTCTACGTCAACGGCGAGCTCCAGGAGACGGCCTGCGCCGACGCCGACGACGACGGGGTGCAGGACGACGCGAGCTGCACCGACACCGTCTCGTGGTCGGACGACGTACTGACCTACAAGGCCGCGAAGACCCTGCAGCTGGGCCGGGACACGTCCGGAAGCACGTCCGGCCAGTACTTCCCCGGTTCGCTCTCCGACGTCTGGGTCTTCCAGGGCGCGCTGAACGAGACCCAGATCGACTACCTCGTCCTCGGCACGCCGGGCGTAGAGACCACCGTCCCCAGCGGCGACTGATCGGCACCGCCACGGGTAACGGGCCGGCCGCCGCACGCGGCCGGCCCGTTCCCCGGCCATCTGCTTCGCTCCGCCGTGCGCGGCACCCCGCTGCCCGCGGAGCACTCAACGGGAGGAAGACAGACCCCCATGAAGACCAGACCACGAGCAAGAACAGCCAGGCCATGGCGCCGTATAGCCATGGCCACGGCCGCCGTGCTGACCGCGACCCTGCTCCAGGCGTCGGGCGTGCCCGCCGTCGCGCAGGGCTGGACCAAGCCCGCGCTGCCGCAGGCCGAGTCCCCGGTCGCCGGCGGCCCGGCGGGCAAGGCGGTCCCCCGCAAGGTGACCAAGGGCCTCCGCACCCCCGCCGAGGCACCGGCCACCAGCTGGCCGAAGACGAGCGCGGCGACGGTCACGCTGCGCCAGGAGGCGACCCGGGTCAAGGGGCTGCCACTCACCCTCGACACCAAGGTCAAGCGGTCCACGGAAGCAGCCACCGGCACCTACACAGTGAGCATGCTGTCCCGCGCGGCGGCGAGCAAGACGGGTGCCGACGGGCCGGTCTTCACACTGACTCCCCAGCCGGGCGCGACGCAGCGCGGTGGCACAGTGCGGGCCGGGCTGGACTACTCCTCCTTCGCCGGCCTGTACGGCGGCGGCTACGCGGACCGGCTCACCCTGGTCAGGCTGCCTGCGTGTGCGCTGACGACGCCGCAGAAGGCGCAGTGCCGTACCACCCAGCCGGTGCAGACCGTCAACGACACCGAGAAGCAGACGCTGACCACGCAGGCGGTCGCCCTCAGCGCGAGCACCGCGACCGTGCTGGCGGCGACCGCTTCGGCCGGCAGCGACAAGGGCGACTACAAGGCCACGTCGCTGGCCGCTTCGTCGACCTGGGACACGGATCTGAGCAGCGGCTCGTTCGCGTGGGCCTACGACATGGCGGTGCCTCAGGTGCCCGGCGGGCTGACTCCACAGGTCGGGCTGTCGTACTCCTCCGGCGGTGTCGACGGCCGCACCGGCAACACCAACAACCAGGCGTCGTGGGTCGGTGACGGCTTCGACCTGGCGCCGGGCTTCATCGAGCGCAGCTACAAGGGGTGCGCGGACGACGGCGCGACCAACGCCGACGGCAACAAGCCGGGCGATCTGTGCTGGGCGTACGACAACGCCACCCTGTCGCTGAACGGTTCCGGCGGCGAACTGGTGCCCAACGGCACCAACTCCTTCAAGCTGCAGAACGACGACGGCACGAAGATCGACCGGATCTACGGCTCCACCTCCGACGTGCGCTCCAACGGGGCCCGCAACGACGAGTACTGGCGGGTGACGACCCCCGACGGTACCCAGTACTTCTTCGGCTACAACCGGCTTCCGGGCTGGGCGAGCGGCAACGAGACCACCGACTCGACGTGGACGGTACCGGTCTTCGGCAACAACACGGACGAGCCGTGCAACGCCTCGACGTTCGCGGCGTCCTGGTGCCAGCAGGGCTGGCGCTGGAACCTGGACTACGTCGTGGACCCGCACGGCAACGCGGTCGCGTACTACTACGACAAGGAGACCAACTCCTACGGCCGCAACCTCAAGGCGGCCGACGACACCCCCTACGTCCGCGGCGGCACCCTGGACCGCATCGAGTACGGCCTGAAGTCCACGGCCATGTACTCGACGAAGGCGCCGGCCAAGGTGAACTTCACCAACAGCGAGCGGTGCATCGCCGACAGCTCGACCACCTGCTCGTCCATCTCCACGGACTCCCAGTACTGGTACGACACCCCGTGGGACCTGAACTGCGAGGCGGGCACCGACTGCGACAACGGCCGGTACTCCCCGGCGTTCTTCACCCGCAAGCGTCTGACGAGCGTCACCACCCAGGTCCTGGTGTCCGGCTCCTACAGCAACGTCGACGGCTGGAAGCTCACCCACCGGTGGGGCATGGCCGACACCGACTACCAGCTGCTGCTGGACTCCGTCCAGCACACCGGCTACGACGGCACCTCCTCGATCACCCTGCCGAAGGTCACCTTCGCCTACACCCAGCTCGCCAACCGGCTGGACAAGATCGGCGACGGCTACGCCCCGTACATCAAGGCGCGGCTGTCCACCGTCTCCGACGAGTCGGGCGGCCAGATCGACGTCGGCTACTCGGCGCCGGTCTGTGACGCCGCCGCGCTGCCCACCCCGGAGACCAACACCACCCGCTGCTTCCCGCAGTACATCGGCGGCAGCGCGACCGTCGACCCGGACCGGCAGTGGTTCAACAAGTACGTGGTGGACACGGTCACTTCGACGGACCGTACCGGCGGCGCCCCGGACCAGGTCACCATGTACGACTACCTGGACGGCGCGGCCTGGCACTACGACGATGACGACGGGATGACCAAGGAGAAGTCCAAGACCTGGTCGCAGTGGCGCGGTTACGGCCACGTCCGGGTGCGCACCGGCGGTCAGGGCGGCGCGTCGGCGATGAAGACGCAGACCGACTCCTACTTCCTGCGCGGCATGGACGGCGACCGCAAGACGACCTCCGGCGGCGCCAAGAGCGTGTCGGTCACCCTCGACTCCGGTGAGGGCGACCCGATCACCGACCACGAGTCGCAGGCCGGGTTCGCCTACAAGACCGTCACCTACTCCGGGCCGGGCGGCAAGGTGCTCTCCAAGTCGGTGAGCCGGCCCTGGTACAAGGAGACCGCGAAGAAGGTCCGCACCTGGGGCACCGTCACGGCCAACCTCACCGGCAACGCCTCCACCAAGTCGTGGACGTCGCTGGACGACGGCGCCGGCGCCAAGTGGCAGACCACCTCGACGTCCGACACCCACGACGCCACCACCGGCCTGGTCACTCAGACCGAGGACCTGGGCGACACGACGACCGCGGCCGACGACCAGTGCACCCGCACCACCTACGTTGCCGGCAGCGTTCCCGTGCAGGCCCCCGCCCGGGTCGAGACGGTCGCCAAGGCGTGCGACGCCACCACCAGCCGCCCGGCCGACGTCATCTCCGACACCCGTACCGCCTACGACGGCGGGGCGTACGGCGCCGCGGCGACGAAGGGCGACGCCACCAGAACCGCGAAACTCAAGACGTACAGCGGCTCCAGCGCGCTCTACCTGGAGTCCACCTCCACCTACGACGGCTACGGACGGGCGCTGACCACCAACGACCTGACGGCCGACGTCACGGTCACCTCCGCGGGCGCGCTCACCAGATCCGTCCGTGCCGATGGCAGAACGACCACGACCGCGTACAACCCGACCAGCGGCTTTCCGACGAGCAGTTCGGTGACCACCCCGCCCGCCACACCGGGGGACAGCACGACCACCCAGACGTCGACCACCGCCTACGACACGCTGCGCGGCCAGCCGCTCACGGAGACGGACACTAACGGCAAGGTCGTCACCTACGCGTACGACGCGCTGGGCCGCACCGCCAAGGTGTGGCAGGCGGACCGCACCACGAGCCAGACCCCGAGCTACGAGTTCAGCTACACCATCACCGACAACAAGCCGGTCGTCGTGGCTACCAAGACCATCGGCAACTCGGGGACGCAGGACACCTCGTACGCCTTCTACGACGGATTCCTGCGGCCCCGCCAGACGCAGGCCCCCGGCCCGAACGGCAAAACCCTTCTTGCGGACACCTTCTACGACGAACGCGGCCTGACCGCGAAGGAGTTCGCCACCTACTACACCGACACCACCGCACCGTCGGCGACTCTGTTCAAGCCCGCGGACGCGCTGAGCGTGGAGACTCAGAACCGTTACACCTATGACGGTCTGGGCCGGGTGACCGAGTCGCGGCAGATCGCGGGCAACGGCGACGGCGGAGCGGTCCTCGGCGTCACGAAGACGATCTACGGCGGCGACCGCACCACGGTCATCCCGCCGGTCGGCGGCACCGCGCAGACCACCGTCACCGACGCCCGCGGCCGCACCACGGAACTGCGCCTGCTGCACTCCCGCGACGCCGGCGCCGCCTACGACACCACCACCTACGGCTACAGCCCCCGCGGGGAACAGACAAAGGTCACCGACCCGGCGGGCAACGCCTGGACGTGGACGTACGACCTGATGGGTCGGCTCACCGACACCACCGACCCCGACAAGGGCGCCGGCCACAACGAGTACGACGACCGCTCCCAGGTCACCAGCACCAGGGACGCCCGCGGCGCGGTCCTCGCCTCCGTCTACGACGGCTTGGGCCGCCGGACCGAGCTGCGAGACAGCTCCTCGACCGGCGCCCTGCGCGCCAAGTGGGTCTACGACACGGTCACCGGCGCCAAGGGCCAGCTCGCGTCCAGCTCACGCTACGTCGGCACCCAGGAGTACAAGTCGAGCGTTGTCTCCTACGACCGCCAGTACCGGCCGCTGCGTACCTCCGTGACGATACCGTCGGCCGAAGGTGCGCTGGCCGGCACTTACCTGTCGACGACCAGCTACAACGCCTCGGGCACCGTGCAAGGCGTCGGCTACCCCAAGGCCGGTGACCTGGCAGCCAACAACGTCGTCTACACCTACGAGGACGGCACCCTGCGGCCCGTCAAGGTCAGCGGCCCGCAGAACCTGACCGCCACGACGGCCTACAGCTACGTCGGTAAGCCGCTGCAGTACTCCATGGCCGCGAACGGCGGCAAGGCCACGCTCGAGACCAACACCTACCAGTGGGGCACCCAGAGGCTGGCCACCTCACGGGTGGACCGCCAGGACATCGCAGGCGTCGACCAGTCCAACAGCTACTCCTACGACGAGGCCGGCAACGTCCTGTCCGTCTCCGACACCTCCCGCTCCGGCACCGACAACCAGTGCTTCAATTACGACTACCTCGGCCGGCTGACCGAGGCGTGGGCCCAGCCGACCACCAGCTGCGCCACCACACCGACCAGCGCCGTCCTGGGCGGCCCTGCCCCGTACTGGACGTCGTACAGCTACGACAAGGTGGGCAATCGGCTCTCCGAGACTCAGCACGCCATCACGTCCGGAGCCTCGGACACCAGCCGCAGTTACCACTACCCCGATCCGGGCGCGGTCCGGCCGCACACGCTGGGCTCGGTGGACACCACCACCGGCACGGTGAAGTCCACCGACAGCTTCACCTATGACGAGTCCGGCGACACTCACACCCGGCTGCTGGGCAACGGCACCTCCCAGACCCTGGACTGGGACGCCGAGGGCCACCTCGCCAAGGTCACCCAGCCGGTGGAGGGCGGCAGCGACAAGGTCACCGAGTATCTGTACGACGCGGGGGGCAACCGTCTGATCGGCCGCACCCCGACGGAGACCACGCTCTACCTCGGGACCACCGAGGTCACCCTGGCGAAGGGCGCCACGACGGCCAAGGGCACCCGCTACTTCGACCTCGGCGGCGGCCACCAGGCCGTCCAGGCCAACGACGGAACCATCTCCTTCACCCTGGCCGACCACCACGGCACCGCCCAGCTGTCCATCAACGCCGACACCCAGGCGCTGACCCAGCGCCGCACCCTGCCGTTCGGCGGACTGCGCGGCACCGAGCCCACCACCTGGACCGGCACCAAGGGCTTCGTCGGCGGCACCACCGACACCGCCACTGGCCTTACTCACCTCGGCGCCCGCGAGTACGACTCCGCCACCGGCCGCTTCCTGTCGGTCGACCCGGTCTTCACGGCCGGCGACCCGCAGCAGATGAACGGCTACACCTATGCCAACAACAACCCGCTGACCTACTCGGACCCGGCGGGTACGGAGATCGGCTCCAGGCCCAACTCCTGCGAGTACTCCCTCGCGAACTGCAGCAAGAGCATCCAGAAGGAAGTCGGCTACGACGCGAAGTCCGGTACGACCGACTACCGCCGCGGCAACATTCACAAGCGTGCCCGGGCCGCGAAGAAGCACTGGGTAGCCGTCAACACCCCGGTCACGAAGGACATCGACAAGCTGGCCGACCAGTACTGGTCCCCCCGGATGAACGGGGAGTTCACGGATGACTTCTGGTACAACCCGGTCTACGAGTCGTCTACGGAGGGTTCAGCCTGCTACGGGCGCGAGGGCTGCCGTCAGGCCTATCTCTACGTGCTGCACGGCGGCAAGGACGTCGACAAGGCCAAGGAGATCGCGGCCACCTACTGCGTCTACAACGCCGAGGAGTGCAACCAGAAGGCAGCGGCGGTCGCACGCGGCAACGTCATCCGTGACGTCGTCGCCACCGCCCTGCTGGCATACCTCGGCGGGGCCAGTGGCAGCGAAGCGAAACCCTGCAACAGCTTCGTCCCCGGCACCGAAGTCCTCATGGCCGACGGCACCACCAAGCCCATCGAGGACGTGAGGACCGGAGACAAGGTCCTCGCCACCGACCCGGAGACGGGCCGCACCACCGTCAAGACGGTCACCGCCGAGATCACCGGCAAGGGCCTGAAGCACCTGGTCAAGATCACCCTGACCATCAGGTCGACGGCAAGGAACTGACCGCTACGGTCACCGCGACTGACGGACACCCGTTCTGGGTCCCGGAACTCGACGAATGGATCGATGCCACCGCTCTGGCCGCCGGCGAGCACCTCCACGCCTCCACCAAGGCCGTGGTCCGCGTCACCGCGGTCCAGCGCTGGACCCAGCCGGCCACAGTGCACAACCTCACCGTCGCCGACATCCACACGTACTATGTGCTGGCGGGCGAAACTCCGATTCTCGTTCACAACTGCAATAGTGGTGCAAGCGATGCCATGAATTCCGCGCAACTGAAGCGCTTCTACTCGCAAGGCGAGAAGTACGGCAAGGGCGGGATAAAGGTGCTTGAGGGTGGGAGGATTCGCTTCTACGGGAATGTCACGCCAGCCCGTAATCCTGGCGAAATGGTCGGCCGCCGCCTTGTACGTGAATGGGACCCCAAGACGGATTCCACTCGGATCTGGCACGAGACGCTTGACACTGCCGGGAACGTGCGAATCGTACGGCCTGACGTCAATGTCACAGGTGGGAGCAAGGTGCACTACTCGTTCGATTCTGAAGGAAACTTCACAGGAACCTTCTGAGGTGTCATGAGCGAAGATCTTCGAGAGCTGGTCGGCGGCCACTTGGCTCAGCTCGCTGAGGGGGTTATTTCTCCCGACGAAGCGGCCGATTGGGCGCTACGCGTCATGGAGGAGGCGAGTGCCGAAACTGTTGAGCCAAAGATCTGGCGCGCTTTGGATCAACTTGCCGGTGCAGACCTGCTCGAATCTCCCGGCAAATATCTTCATGGACGCGAAGATTTTGCCTGTTGGCGGGCTGAATTTGAGGCCGATTTCAGCCATTGAGGCAAACACGATCGGACGCCGACGGCCCCCCGCGACATCTCGTGGGGGGCCGTCGGCGTTCTGCGAGCTGGGTCTTCCTGCGTGCGGCGCGTGCCATGCTGTTCTCGAGGGCCTTGGTAAGGCTGTTGACGGCTTCCTGCTGCAGGCGAAATTTGACGTATGTGTAGACGCCAGCAGTGACCTGAGGGAATTCGACGTAGTTGTGATGCTCATGTAGTGCTGCTCGATTTGTGAATCAGTTGGGCAAATCTGAGGGATCGTCAGGCTATTCCTGGCGGGCCCTCAGCGCGTTTTGACGGCAGTAGCTGACGGCAACTTCAGCGGACGAGTGCGGCACCGTAGGCCGTTCGCCGCCGTCGGAACCGACCGCCTCGGTGGTTTTCGGCTGCCGAGTGCGATTTCGATGGTGTCTCGCTGGAGGCGGAGTCGGACGTGGGCGGAGACGGTGGCGGTCACGCCGATGGGAGCGTGGTCGAGGAGTTTCTTGATCACGACGCGTTCGATGCCCTGTTTCAGGAGCGGCGAGGCAGTTGATTGGCGGAGGTCGCGGAAACGGATGCGGCGGAGACGAGCTTTGCAGAGGAGCAGGACGAAGCTCCGGTTGAGGTTGGTCGGGTCGATCGGTCCGCCCCGTGGAGTGGTGAATATTGCCCGATGACCTGCTGCGTGGCGCCTGAGGGCTCACGCTCGTGCTGCTGCTCGTGGTGGTGCTTCAGCGACCAAAGGCAGCGGGTGGGTGAGGGCTATGCGGCGCTCGGAAACCCGGGTCTTGGCGGATGGCGGCGATGTCCCTTCCAGGCTCAGGTCTTCCCGGTGCAGGGCCGAGGAGTTCGCCTTTGCGGAGTCCGGTGTGCAAGGCGAGTTCGAGCAGGGCCTGCAGCCGGTGACTTTGTGCGGTGGTGAGTTGCGATCGGCGGCAGGAAGCAGGTGGCGAGGTTTAGTTCGGCGAGGCTCGCCCCGACGGCCCAGCCCGGCATGCTCATCGGTCGGCGCTGCCGGGCGGGACGACCCATTCGGTGGGTTGGCCGGTGAGGGAGGCGATCATGTCGAAGTCTCCGTCGTAGTGGAGGACGGTTCGCCGGTTCAGTTCTGCGGTGGCGGCGATGAGGAGGTCGGGGAGGGACAGGGCGCGGTGGATGCCCGCGTTGAGTGCGTGGCGCTGGATCTCCAGCGCGCGGGTGAAGGTGTTGTCGTCGGCGCGGAGGTAGTCGAAGGCGTGGAGCCAGGTGCTGATCCGTGTTGCTTCCGAGCTGTCCCGGGCTGAGTGGATCATCTCGTACTCGGTGGGCTGGCATACGGCGAGGAGGTAGCGCTCGTGCAGAGGCTTGAGCACCTCCTTGACGCTCGGCTTCGTCCAGCGGGCGAGGGCGGACTTGTCGATCAGGTAGCGGTCCTGCATCAGGCGGCCCGGCCTCCGTCGCGGTCGCCGTTGTGCTTGAGAGAGCCGTCCGCGCTGCGGGGGCCGGTGTTCTCGACGATCTCACTGAAGTCGAGTTCGCCGGCGTCCATGGCGTCGAAGCCCTCCTGCCGCAGGTGCCGCTTGACGGCGTCTTCCATGGCGAGGCGGACGGCTTTGGCTTTCGTTTTGGTTCCGAAGATGCGCATGGCCTCGGTGACCATGTCTTCATCGAGGTCGATCACGGTTCTGGCCATGTGGTGGTCCCTTCGTAGATGCTCCCGTCAGTGAAACGATACCATTTATTGACTATGGAAGATATCGTTTTGGTCGGAGGGGTCTCGCCGTGGATGGAGGCTGCGGCGGTAGTGGTGAAGTACCGCGTGGTCGCTCCTTGTGGGAAATGGGCAGTCGTCCTCAGCCGGGTTCCGCCCCTGTCAGGGATTTCGTCAGGAGCGATAGGGCGGCGAGAAGCGGCCAGCCAAGAACCCCCACTGGTGGACAGCCGGTGGACAGACGCCTTTGGACAGCACATCACGGGGTGGCAGGGGTCAACCTGCTGCGCATGCTCTGATCAGCCCAAACGTCACTGGGCAGCACGACCGGGCACCACGCAACACGAACGCTCACGGTCTCGTAATGCGTAGGTCTCGGGTTCGAATCCCGAAGGCGGCTCTGCCGAAGCCTCAGGACTCACTCGCCGTGACCTGGGGCTTTTGCTTTTACTGGATGCGGCGGCGGCGCCGGGCACGGGCCGCGCGGGTGTCGGCGGTCTCACTTCTGGTCTCTCCGCGCGCTCGATCTCGGCGTCGTAGTCGCCCGCATCGAAGTGGTACTCGGGGAGTTGCGCGCGGGGTTGCCGCGTCGGTGGGCGACGCCAGTCAGGCCACACCAGCTGGTCGCCTTCCCCGCAGGTGGTCACGTAGAGCGCGCCGCAACAGCCCTCGGTGCAGTACGCCTCGGCGAGCTGCACCTCTCGGGGCTCGTCTTCGGCCCGCAGGCGACCGCTGTCGAGAAGGTACTCGGGGGAGTTGGCTGGACCCTTGCCGAATGCTTCGGGTACCAGGGGCCGGCCGTCGATCAACAGCCGTGCCTCGACCGTGTCCGGGTCTGCCGGGTCCCGCACGGTGGCCTCCACCCGGAACCGGGAGTCCGTCACGTGGTCGAAAGGCTGCCGCGTCGAACGCCGTATCCAATGGACCCGGCGGCGTTCGGCGGGTTTTTCGGGCTCGCTCTCCGTGACGGCTGTCCAGGACTGGTTGCTCAGGACGGCTTCGAGGGCGCGCAGGAGGGCTTCCCTCTGTCCCGGCTGCCAGTCGAGGACCACGCTGGGGCCACTGTGTAGGTCCAGGGCGACGGACGGCAGGACGGCGTAGTGGTCCAGCGTCGGAGGCAGTTGGGAGGCGCGTGCGACGAACGCGTTGTAGGCGGTGGTGGCCTGTTGGTAGCTGAGGATCTCGGGCTGGTAGTCGCGCAGTCCCGTCATTTGGGAGAGGAGACGTCCGGTCCGGGCCACGGCCTGGGTATCGATCTGCTCCTCGCTGAGAATGTCGGCGAGTTGGACGGCCTCGGCAATCCTGCGGGCGGTGGAAGGTCCGACAGTACGTGAGTCGAGAGGGGCATTGATCAGCCATGTGCGGGCCTCGTGGTCATCGTGCGCGGCGATCGCGTCGATCAGGTGGCGCAGTGCACGGTTCTCGGCGTGGTCGGCCAGCCATACCAGGGCTGCCGTCGGGCAGGCGAGGGCGGTGAGCGCGCCGGCCACGGGACGGGCGAGAACCCGCGGCAGGCCGAGAACCTTGAGGTAGGGCACATCCTCCGGCTCACCGAGGCGAGCCAGGAGCGCGATGCCGACGTTCACGGTCAGTGTGCTGGTGCCGGTGCGTGTCAGATGGCAGCCGAGAGCACGGGCTGCCGCTGTGTTTTCCAGGGGCAGATCGGCCATCGCGGCCTGGACATGACGATCCCGAATGCCCAGCGTGTGCAGCCTGCGGTGGATCTCGTCGGCGGCGAGGACCGTGTCCGGATCGGTGTCCGACGGGTGTCACCTCGTGGCCGGCCCGGGTCGCTCGGGCCGAGCCAGCGTAGAGGGTGGGCTCGGCCGGATCGGTCACACGCTCGCGGAGCATGACGACGTAGGCGCACGCTGCCCTTGTTGACCAGCTCGATCAGGGCGTCGGCCGCGGGAGCCGAGGAGGTCGGGTTCTGCTCGGTGATCCGCAGACTGTCCCGCAGTATGTACGGCTGCGAGTCGTCGGCCTTGGAGCAGACGCCTTCGAACTTGATGAGTTCGTCCTCGGCCAGGAGGGGAACGACGTCGGTGGCCGTATTCCTGGGTGGACCGGCGACGGGTCGGGCCAGGACTGTTAACAGCTGCTGCAACGGTGCCGCCGACGCGAGCCAGATCTCCGGCTCGGACCGGTGCGTATCACGACCGTGGAGCAGACTCTGTCTCCGCGTCGGGGCGTGGTGACGAGTCGCGCCGGCGCGCGACCAGAGTGGTACCGGTGACCACCAGGCCGACCGCCACGACCTTCGCGGCCTGGTAGATCAGTGAAGGGCCGGAGCTTGTCCGGCCCAGGAATCCCCACAGGAGCAGGCCGATTCCAGCGAGCATCAAGAGGAACCCGCCGACCGGGCCCAGGCCCCCCCAGCTCCAAGGAGTCGTCGCTAACTCCCGCTCAGTGCCAGGGTTTTCACGCTCATCAGCCGTCATGGCTCGCACATTAACGCATTCCCGGTCTGCGGTCGTGTCGGGCCCGGGCCAGGGCAAGTGTGCGACGTACCCAGATCGCACAGGCTGTGCACGAGGGACCTCGGCGGTCTGTCGTGCTCGCCACCTCATGGACGGGTGCGGGCGATCTGGTCAGGGGGCGAGGCTCGGTGTCGTGTGAATGCCGAATTCGTGTCTCAGCGCGGAACGGGCGGCCAGGTAACCGGACATGCCGTGCACGCCAGGTCCTGGCGGTGTGGACGCGGAGCACAGGTACACGCCGCGGAGCGGCGTGCGGTAGGGATTCACCCGGGGGGCTGGGCGGAGCACGCTCTGCTTCAGGGTCACAGCACCGCCGTTGATGTCCCCGCCGACGTAGTTGGGGTTGTAGGCCTCGTAGTCGCGGGCGCTGATACCGCGGCTGGCGACGACGGTTTCTGTGAAGCCGGGCGCGTACTGTTCGATACGTGCCTGCACCATGGGCACGGGGTCCTGGGAGCTCCCGTTCGGTACGTGGGCGTAGGCCCACACCGGTCGCTTTCCGTCCCGGGCCCGAGTGGGGTCGGTCACGGCAGGGTCGACGACCAGGACGAAGGGCTCTGGTGCGGCGGTACCTGCGGCGGTGAGGCCTTCTTGGTGACGTATCTGCGCCTGCGTCCCGCCGAGGTGGACGGTGCCCGCCAGGCCTACGTCAGGATCCTTCCAAGGGATGGGAGCGTTGACGAGGAAGTCCACCTTGCCGGCCCCGGGGCCGTGGCGGAAACGGGAGAGGTGGCGGGCGTAACGGGCGGGGAGCAAGTCGCCGGCGGCTTGGAGAAGACCTTTCGGGGCGGTGTCGAACAGCACCACCTTCGATCCCTGTAGTTGCCGCAGATCATCGATCTTGCATCCGGTGTGGAACGTGCCACCGTGCGCGGTGATATCCGCGGCCAGGGCCTCGGCGATGCGGCTGCTGCCGCCTTCTGGAAGGGGCCAGCCGCTGCCGTGGGCAAGGTGCCCCAGCAGGAGTGCGATCGCGCCGGCGGCAAGACTTGGCAGTCGTCCCACAGCGTGTGCCGCGACACCGGTCAGCAGGGCCTTGCCGGCTTCGGTTGTCAGAGTGCGGTTTTCCAGCCGAGTGCCGAGCGTGAGAGTCCGCGCAGCGAACCTGACTGCGACGAGCAGGTCCCGGGGAATGGCGCGCTGGTGGGAAAGGGCGAGGTCGATCACGGCGGAGCTGCGCTCCAGCAGTGGAGTCATCATGCGTCGCCAGGGTTCGCCGTCCGCCCCCAGCCGAGCACAGGTTGTCTCCAGGTCGTGGTGAGCCAGGGCAGCCGTGCCGTCGGGTAGCGGGTGGGCGTAGCTGATCTCGGGTAGACGTAAGCGCACCCCACGCGAGGCCAGGTCGAACTCCCGGAAGAACCGCGACGCGGCTGCCATGGGGTGGACGGCCGCGCATACGTCGTGCGTGATGTCGGCGTCGAACAGTGATGTGGTGCGCAGGCCCCCACCGATCTCGTGGTGTCCTTCGAAAAGTTGCACCTGCAATCCTGCGCGGGCCATGACGACTGCAGCCGCCAGCCCGTTCGGACCCGTCCCCACGATCGCTACGTCCGCCTTCATCACCGGCTGTTCCCTTTCGTCGGCAAGTGCCGCCTCCGGGGTCGGCCGATGCGGCGCCTGCCCGACGGCTCCCCCGATAGGCGACACAAGGCAACACGAAACGTCACAGCTCGGCAAGATGCGGTGCCGGACACCTTGGTTCGTTTTGTCTTGTTCGCTAGGAAACTACCGGTTGGTGCCTCACAGGAACCTCATAAAGATCACTTGTCTCGCGATCATGACCACGCTAAGTTGGCTGTCAGGAGCGAACGCGACCAAAGGCCTGACTTTCTAGATGTTGGGCTTTGTTCGCTCCGAACGGTTGCTATGCAGCTGACTCCAGCCCTGGACGCGGGGGAACATCCCCGGTGATCAGTGGTGCTCTCATCCAGAGGCGCCGACGGGATCCGGGAACCGTGGGGGCTGTGTGCAATGACCGATAAAGCGAAATGGGGAACAATGCAGAAGCGAACTGTCGGTGCCGTTATCGGTGCCGCTGTCGCGGGTACGTGCCTTGCACTGACCATGCAGGGCTCGGCCCAGGCCACGCCTGTGGCGCCGGTGGCCGAGAAGGCGGCCGTCAGCAAGGGCGAGGCCGTTGCGCCCAAGGCTGCCGCAAGCGCGGTCGGCCGGGCGGCCGCCCGGGCAGCCGTGCACGCCAGGGCTGCCTGCCCTTCCGTGGGCCACGCCGTGGGAGCGCTGACGGACAACCTGAGCCTCGGCGGTGTGTTCAGCGAGCCGGCCAGAATCTCCAGCGGTGTCTCCAGCGCGACCGCGTTCGATAGGTGACGGCGACTCGTCGCGTCCAGAGGGCGGTACTGCTTGCCGGTGCCGCCCTCCTGGGTGCCCACTTCTCCATTGCGGCCTTCTCCCAGACGCCGCTGAGTCCTGCCAAGGTGCAATTGGCGCCACTCCTGAACGCCTATCTCCAGCCGTACTTCTCGCAGAACTGGATGCTCTTCGCCCCGGATCCGGTGATGGTCGACCAGGGGATCATCGCGCGGGGCCGCTGCAGCGACGGTGAGGTCACGAAGTACTACGACGTGACGGGCCCAACCATCCAGAGGGTCCAGAACGACAGGTTCTTTCCCTCGCGAATGTCCCGGGTGGTGAGCAACGGCATCCAACAGTACAACTCGACCGACGACCTCCTGAGGCGCCTCCGCGAGCAGAAGGAAAAGGGGAAGGCGAAGAAGTCGGGTAAGAATCCCATTCCGCTGCTGCCGTACGAGAAACGCACCCGCGATCAAGCGGTGAACTATCTCTCAAGGTATGCGATGACTCAGATGACTCAGGCGTGCACGGAAGGTCGTAGTCTCCAATCAGTGCAGGTCCGGATGTACGTCCGGACGCTCCCGCCTTGGTCACAGAGGGACAACGCCGACGCGCGCGACAAGGTCGACGCCTACGACTTTCCATGGAAGAAAGCTGCTGATCTGCAGTGAAACTATTAGACAAGATCGATACCTGGGCCAGCCGTCCTGTCGCGGTCCTGGGTGTGTCGGGAACCCGTGCGTTACTGGGGTTCGTCGGCCTCATGTTCTATGTCAGCCAGTACGGGGACCGGCGCTACCTCTTCGGCCCCGGAAACGACACACTGCTGCCCTACCACCTCTTCCTCGACGAGTTGAAGGACTCAGGAAGTTTTAGTGTCTACGCGTGGAGCAACTCGCCGGTCGTGTTCGAAGTGTTGTTCCACCTCGGACTGATCGCTGCTTTGGCTGTCACGCTGGGTATCGGGGGCCGTCCCGTCCTGGCGGTGCACGCCATATTTCTGTGGTCGCTCTACCAGCGGCAGTCGGCGCTCATGGACGGCGGCGACAATCTCATGCAGCTCGTCGTCCCGATGCTGCTTCTCACGCGCTGTTATGACCATTTCTCCTTGCGCTCTCCTCTCGGGCAACGGGTGATACAGCGCATCCCCAAGGCTTTTCGAGCTGCCGGTGCCCCGCTGCACAACCTGGGTGTCACCGCGATCGCGGTGCAGATGTGCCTGGTCTACATGGTCAGCGGGCTTTACAAGGTGCAGGGGCAGGCGTGGCAGGACGGAACCGCTCTCTTCTACATCATGCGGGTACCGGAATTCGAACTCCCCGGCATTTCGCAGTTCGTTTACAACAACGACCTGTTGGTGTACCTCGGCACCTATGCGACTGTCATCTTTCTCGTCTATTTCCCCATGGGAGTCCTGGTACGGTCCCTGCGCCCATGGGCGGCTGCCGCATCCATCGGTTTCCACATCTCCATCGGCCTGTTCATGGGGCTCACCGGATTCGCATTGACGATGATCGCGTGTGACCTCGTCTTCCTGTCGCCGGAACTGTCCCGCGCACTGCAGGCAGCGCGAAAGCTGAGCGCACGCCGCAAGGAGAAAGCAGCGGCGGACGGGACTGGAAGAAGTGCGGCACATGACCGCGAACCGGTAGCGGCCGCTCCCGCCGACTGAAAGGCTCTCCGTGCGACGCCCTCCCACCTGCGTCATCGGCAGTCACCTCGATGCTCCTCGTGTGACCGGCGGGCATGATCCCGACGCGTACGTGGAGCTGGGCTCGTTCACCAAGGTCCTGACCGGAACCGTGCTTGCCGTGCTTGCCGAGAAGAGCGTTGTTTCCCTCGACGACCCGGTCGAGCGATGGCTGAGCGCGCCGGCCGGGACCGGTGTCACCCTTCGACACCTCGCCGACCACACCTCCGGCCTTCCGCGGCTGCCTCCTGACACGGGCCTGTTCAACCCGTACAGGGACTTCACACAGACTCAGCTCGAACAGTTCGTGGGTCGTCTCGACAGTTTGGTCACCGCAAGCCCGGGCGAGCACGAGGAGTATTCCAACTTCGGGTACGCCGTGCTTGGCGCTGCACTCATGTCGGCTGCCGGCCAGGACTACGAGGAACTGGTCGGCGATCATGTGCTCGTGCCTCTCGGCCTGCCCGCGGGGGCGGTGACCGCCAGACCACCCGCGGACCAGCGTCTGCTGGCGTCGGGCTGGTTCGGCCGCCCCGTGAAGCCATGGGACTTGACCGGAGCCATCCTGCCCGCGGGTGGCATGTGGGCCAGCACGCGTACAACCGCCCGCCTGCTCACCGGACTGCTCGTCGACAAGACCCTCGGTGAGCCGGCGCTCACCTGGCGCCGGGTAGGAGATCTGCCGCTGACCTACCACAACGGTGCCACCCGAAAATCCAGGGTCTTCGCCGGTGCGTTGCCCGACGGCCGCTGGGTGGTCGTTCATCGCCTCTCCGGATCCATCGAGGAGGCGGATGCAGCGGGAATCGGCGAACTTCGCGCAGCGGCCGAGGAAAGCGGATGAAGCAGCGGCTTCCACCATGCTGCAACCGAACGGCTGCGGTGCGCGGGTCGGTCTGCGTGAGCGGTGCGTGAGCGGATGGCGCGGCACAAGCCATCCGGGGCCGGACGCGGCAACATGCCGCGCGGTGCTGATCTGCGAAAACAGCACCGCGCGGCACGAGTCGGCACCACCCACCCCGATCGCGGCAGTCCTCGTAATGCGTAGGTCTCGGGTTCGAATCCCGAAGGCGGCTCTGCCGAAGCCTCAGGACTCACTCGCCGTGACCTGGGGCTTTTGCTTTTACTGGATGCGGCGGCGCAGGGCACGGGCCGCGCGGGTGTCGGCGGTCTCACTTCTGGTCTCAGTGGGGCCCGGAACCGGGGTCGAGGGCGGAGGTACGAAGAACTCACCCATGCGCCGCATGGCGTCCTTCGACAGGTGGGACCGGCCCTTGACGTATCGCCGGGTCTGACTGATCTGGGTGTGTCGCAGGATCTCCATGATCGTGGGCATGTCGACGCCCAGTTCGTTCAGGATCGTGCCGGCGGTGTGGCGGCTCCCGTCGTAGAGGCGGCGGTCATCGATCCCGGCCTCGGTGAGTAGTTCCTTGAACTTCTCGTAGTCGGCCCGCGGGTCGAGGGTGGTGCAGTCGGGGTCCGGGTGGGTGCGCGCGCTGACCGCGGTGGCGGCCTCGGCCATCTCGGCCGCGTCGCCGAGGTGGGCGAGGGCGACGATCCCGAGCATCAACGAGCCGTTCCCTGCACAGCGTTCACTGGCGGCGGTGAAGAGCCGGGCCGCGTCAAGCATCGCCGCGCCCGGCGCTCCGGGGCACGCCCGGCGGCGCCCAGGACCGTGCGGGTCTGGGCGACGACGTCACTGGCGCAGTGCCGTGCCGGATTGCCCGCCCGCGCCATCCGCACTGCCAACGACAGCATCAACCGTCCGGGGCCAGAACCCTCGCCTTCGCGGCCACCCCTTCGACCGCTCGAACCGGCGAGTCGGTCGGTCAGAGACCAACGCCGGCTTATGAATCGAGGTCAGACCACTGGAATTGAGGTTAAGGGCCCCTTTAGAGGCAATGAGGTCGCCCCTTAACCACGGCGTGGTTGTGTGTTGTCAGGGCCCTTCCCGACAGGCGTGCGAAGTGAGGGGATCATCGATGGCGAATGTTCTGGTGATAGGTGGCGGGCCGGGAGGTTCGTTGACGGCGATGCTGCTGGCCCGCGCCGGTATTGACGTCACCTTGCTGGAGCGGGAGACATTTCCCAGATATCACGTCGGTGAATCTCTCACCTCGTCCTGTCGCGTCATGATGGATATCGCCGGCGTCTTGGAGAAGGTGGACGCCGCCGGATTCACCAGCCGGCGGGGTGCTCTGCTGAGGTGGGGCGCCGAGGACTGGACCATCGACTGGGCGGAGCTCTTCGGTCCGGATGTGCGCGGCTGGCAGGTGGAGCGCGCGGAGTTCGACGAGATCCTGCTGCGGCACGCACAGGAGCGTGGTGTCGAGGTCGTCGAGGGCGCCCACGTCAAGAAGGTCGTCTTCGACGGAGACCGTCCGGTCGCCGCGGAGTGGGTGGACACGAAGCATGGCAACGCCCAGCGGGTGACCGAGTTCGACTTCCTCGTCGACGCTTCCGGCCGCTCGGGAGTGCTCGCCGCGCAGCACTTCCGGAATCGCCGGGCCCATGAGATTTTCCGCAACGTCGCGATCTGGGGCTACTGGGACGGTGGCGAGCTGCTGGAGGGAACGCCCCCGGGCGGTCTCAACGTCGTATCCACGCCCGATGGCTGGTTCTGGGTCATTCCCCTGCGGGACGGACAGTTCAGTATCGGGTTCGTGACGCACAAGACGCGCTTCGTCGAGCGGCGCAAGGAATTCGCGTCCGACGACGAGATGCTCCTGACGCTCGTGCAGGAATCCGAGACGGTGCGCGGCCAATTGGCGGGTGCCGAATTCACCGGGCCCACGCGGGTCGAGCAGGACTACTCTTACGTGGCCGACAGTTTCTGCGGTCCCGGCTATTTTCTGGTCGGGGACGCGGCCTGCTTCCTCGATCCGCTGCTGTCGACCGGAGTGCATCTGGCGATGTACAGCGCGGTGCTCGCGGCCGCGTCCGTGATCGGCGCCGACAGTGGGCAGATCAACGAGCGTGAGGCGCAGGGGTTTTACGAGTCCCTGTTCCGCAATGCCTACGCCCGCCTCATCGTGTTGGTGTCCGGGGTGTACGAGCAGTACAAGGGCACTGAAAGCTACTTCTGGCTGGCTCAGCGCCTGGTCCGGGAGAAGGAGCGGTACGACAGCCCGAACGGAGCCTTCGCCGAGATCTCCGCGGGGCTCAGCGATCTCAGGGACGCGGCCGACTCGCGAGGCACCAGCGCCATGCCGGAGTTGATCGAGGAGGCGGATCTGGCGCGGCAGCGCGCCGATGAGAACGCCCCTGAAGGACAGCCCGCCAATCTCAGCGCGCTTCGCATCGAGCCCAGCGATCTCTACGACGATGCCTCGGGTCTCTACCTGGTCACGCACCCGGCCCTCGGCGTCAAACGCGCACGCCCGGCCGCCGTGCCCTCCGGCGACCCTGCGGAGGCCAGCCGCTGAGCTCGGCCTTCCCGGACGTTCGTCCAGGGGCCGCTGCCCCGACCCCGTTCAGCCCCGACCCCGTTCAGAAGAAGGAGAACAGGCATGTCTGCGCTGCCACCCGAGGTGATGACGTGGATCTACGAGCAGAACCCGGATGTCGAGGACATAGACCTCGATCTCGACCTGTTCGACACCCGGCTGGTCAACTCTCTCTCGCTGATCGAGTTCGTCGTCGTCATAGAGAGGGTCAGCGGACGGGTCATCGACCGGCGACAGCTCAAGACCGAGGACTTCCAGACCCTGCGCACGATTCAGGAGAAGTTCTTCGACGGGTCGGCGGATTCGGCCTCGGCCGCAGTGCCGGCCACCGTCACGGAGGCCGGCTGAGTCGTGCCGGCGGCCATTGTCAACGGAGTCCGGGTCTCCTATCGCGTTCAGGGTGAGGGGGACCCGCTGCTCCTGATCGGTCCGGCCGCTTCACCGGCGGCCGTCTGGGACCGGCATCAGGTTCCGGATCTCGTACGGGCCGGGTTCCAGGTCATCACCTTCGACCTCCGCGGGAGCGCCCCCTCGGACGCCCCGCCCGGCCCCTACGCACTCGACGACCTTGTCACCGACACGGCGGAGCTGATCCGCCATCTGGGCATCGAACACTGCCTGGTGGCGGGAGTCTCGATCGGCGCGATGATCGCCCAGGAACTGGCCAGGGCACATCCCGAACTGGTCGGGGCCATCGCGCTCATGGCGACGCGGGGGCGCTCGGACGTTTACCGTGACGCGCTGGCACAGGGCTGTGCGGATGCCATGCGGGCCGGTGACGCGGTGCCCGTGGGGTATTCGGCGGTGGCCACGATGGGTCAGTTGTTCGGCCCCGGGACCCTGGCCGACGACAAGTTCGCCGAGGACTGGCTGACGACCCTGTCTTTCTTCCCGCAGCGTGGGGAGGGGTTCGCGGCCCAGTACGAGGCCACCGTCACCGGCGACCGGCTGCCAGGACTGCGCGGCATCCGGTGTCCGTCGCTCGTCCTCGCTTTCGCCCACGACCTGGTCATGCCGCCCGCCATGGGGCGGGCGGTGGCCGATGTCATTCCGGACTGCCGCTTCGAACTGCTCGAAGAGTGTGGGCATTTCGGGTTTCTGGAGCGCCCTGAAGAGGTCAACCGCATCCTCGTCGACTTCTTCCGCAGCGTCGTGTGACGCAGTTTCCCAGGAGGGATCCATGGAGCACCTGTATTCGACGGCGGCCGACAGCCGCCGGGCCTCCCGCGTGGAACTGCGTCAACGGCGTTCCGGCGAGCTGGACTTCGAGCTGGCTGCCGTCGAGTCGGAGCCGCCGCGTCCTGGCGAGGTGGCCGTCCAGGTGTTTGCAGCAGGTCTCAACTTCCCCGATGTACTGACGGCGATGGGGCTCTCCGCGGCGTACTTCGAGGATCCGCCGCGGCCTGGCCTGGAGTGCGCGGGCGTCGTCACCGCGGCCGGGCCGGGCGTGACGGCGTTCGAGGTCGGCGACCGTGTCGTGGCCGTGGTCGAGGGGGCCTTCGCATCCGAGATCAATGTGCCGGTGACATCGGTCATGCCGGTGCCCGACCGCATGGACTTCGCGCAGGCCGCCACGGTACCTGTCGCGTTCCTCACCGCGTGGTACGGCCTGGTCCGAATGGCCGGCATCCAGCGCGGAGAGAGGCTCCTCATCCACTCTGCGGCCGGCGGAGTGGGGTCGGCGGCGCTGGCGATCGCAAAGCTGCGGGGAGCCGAAGTGCTGGCGACCGCCGGAACTCCCGAAAAGCGAACGTACCTGCATGAGCGGGGAGTTCGTCACGTCATGGACTCCCACAGCGCGGGGTTCGGGGACGAGACACTCGCGGCCACCGGCGGCGAGGGCGTCGATGTAGTCCTCAACTCCCTCACGGGAGAGCTGTTGCGCCGTGGCCTGGAGCTGCTCCGTGTCCGCGGCAGGTTCGTCGAGATCGGCAAGCGCGACATCATGGCCGACTCCGCGCTTGGCCTGGGGCCCTTCCGCAACAGCCTCAGCATGCACAGCGTCGACCTCCGGCTGTTGGTCGACCGTTGCCCGGATCTCATCGGCGACATTCTGGCGGAACTGGCGCCATTGTTCGCCTCGGGAGCGCTGGCACCGTTGCCCTACACCCCGTTTCCGGCGACGCGGGCCGACAGCGCGTTCCGGAAGATGATGGGCGGGCGGCACATCGGGAAGATCGTGCTGACGTTCGCGTAGCGCGGCGGGAGCGCGGTGGGGCGCCCACAACGGCCCGAAGCGGTACCGGCCGCTATGCCCTGCGCCGCAGCATGTTCATGATGGTCATCGTCAGCACGGTCTCGCCGTGCTGGTTGAGCACCTCCACGTCGGTGTGCACCAGGCCGCGGTCGGGCTTGGAGCGGGAGAGGCGGGCCGTGGTGACCGTGGCCCGGACCGACAGGGTGTCGCCCGGCCGCACCGGTCGTTGCCAGCGAACTTCGTCGACACCCGGGGACGCCAGCGACGCGACCTTGCTGAGGTAGTGGTCCGCGTACAGGCGCATCATCACGGCCGTGGTGTGCCAACCGCTTGCGATCAGTCCCTGAAAAGGGCCATCCAGCGCCGCTGCGGGATCCGTGTGGATGCTCTGCGTGTCGAAGCGCCGGGCGAAGTCGAGGATGTCCTGTTCGGTGAGGGTGATGCTGCCGAAGACGTGCACGGAGCCCGGCACGTAGTCCTCGAAGTACCGGTCTTCGATGGGGGCGGCGAAGTTGTCGGTGGTGGCCGGGGCGGTCGTCGTCATGGGTGCCCTTTCACTCGGTTCACGGCTGGGTCCGCCGAGGCTCTGGCAACGATGCACGCGTACGGTAACGAACCGCGGCGTCCTCGAAGGCGCCGAGTGATCCAGGATTGGCCAAGGCGCCTTGGGCCACGACGAGTTCGGGATCGGCGCCGGCCAGGATGCGCTTGACGGGCACCTCCAGCTTCTTGCCCGACAGGGTGCGGGGGACGGCCGGGACCTGGACGATGTGGTCCGGGACGTGGTGCTCGGAGAGCGCGGTGCGCAGAGCGTGGCTGATCCGCTCACGCATCCGTGCGTCGAGGGTGCTCTCCCCGCGCAGCTCGACGAAGAGCATCAGCTTGTCGACGCCGGTCTCCGCCCCCTCCACGTGGACGACGAGGGAGTCGGCGACGTCGTCGACCTCCTCCACCACGGCGTAGAACTCCGAGGTACCCAGGCGTACCCCGCCGCGCTTCAGGGTCGCGTCCGAGCGCCCGCTGATCACGCAGGTGCCCCGGTCGGTGACGTTGATCCAGTCGCCGTGGTGCCACACCCCGGAGAACCTCGCGAAGTACGAGGCGTGGCGCCGGGATCCGTCGGTGTCTCCCCACAGAGCGACGGGCATGCTGGGCATCGGCCGGGTCACTACGAGCTCCCCGGTGCGGCCGGTGATGGGCTGCCCGGCAGAGTCGTACGCCTCGATCCTTGCCCCGAGGCAGCGGCAGCTGATCTCGCCCTCGATGACGGGCAGCAGCGGAACCCCGCCGACGAACCCGGTGCATACGTCGGTGCCGCCCGACAACGACGTGAGCATGGGGGAGGGCGACCCGCTGTCGGCCGATGCCTCGTACACCCACCGGAACCCTTCTGGGGGCAGGGGGGCGCCCGTCGATCCGATGCCGCGCAGCCGAGAGAGGTCCAGGTCCCGCCACGGAGTGATCCCGGCCTTGCGGCAGGCCATCAGATACGGCGCAGAGGTGCCGAAGTACGTCGTGCCGGACTCCGCGACAAGGCGCCACAGGGCGCCGAAGTCGGGGTACGTGGGGTTGCCGTCGAAAAGCACCACCGCGCTGCCCACGGCGAGTCCCGAGACGAGGTAGTTCCACATCATCCAACCGGTGGTGGTGAACCAGAGGAAGCGGTCTCCCGGGCCCAGGTCGTGGTGCAGGGCCAGCATCTTGAGATGCTCCAGGAGGATGCCGCCGTGCCCGTGCACGATGGGCTTGGGCAGCCCCGTCGTCCCCGACGAGTACAGCACGTACAGCGGATGGCCGAAATCCACCTGCTCGAAGGCGAATTCGTCCGTCTCGGCGAGCAGTTCGTCCCAGGACAGCGCGGAGTCGACGTCCGAGCCCGCGTACGGCACGGTGACGGTGTGCGTCAGACTCGGCAGGGCGGCGCGGATCGCCGTGACCTCCTGCGCACGGTCGACGAGCCGCTCACCGGAGCGGTATCCCGTGACGGTCACCAGGACCTTCGGTGCGATCTGACGCCAGCGGTCCTGCACGGAACGGGCGCCGAACTCCGGGGCGCACGAGGAGAAGACGGCGCCCAGGCTCGCGCAGGCGAGCAGGAGCACCAGGGCCTCGGGAATGTTGGGGAGATAGGCTGCCACCCGGTCCCCGCGCCCCACTCCGAGGCCGCGCAGTCCGCGCCGGGCCCGCGCGACCTGGTCGCGGAGCTCGTCAGCGGTGAGTATGACGGGCTCCCGCGTCTGCGAGTGCCCGAACACCATGGGAGTCGAGCCCGCGACGCCCGGCATGGTCAGGACCCGCTGGGCGTAGTTGAGCCGCGCCCCGGGGAACCACTGGACGTCCGGCATGGCCGGTGCGTCGACGAACGCGGTGGCCGGGGTTTGGGGTGTGACCTCGAAGTACTCCCACAGGGACGACCAGAAACCGGGCAAGTCGGTCACCGACCAGTGCCACAACGGGGCGTAGCCGTCGAAGCGGAGGCCGCGGTGGTGGTTCAGCCAGCGCAGGTAGTCGCCGATGCGGGAGCGGTCGAGAACGTCATGGGGCGGGACCCACAGGGGGGTGCCAGCAGTCATGTCGGTTCACCTCGCGGAGAGTGAAGTGCCGGAAGTACAAGGGTGTCTGAGCAGCACTACGCAGCCCGCATGCCCCGGCGCCGGCTCCAAGGGGATGTCGGCCCAGGCCGAGCCGCGGCCGTGGTGGTCGTGGCCTATGTCGCGCAGCCCGGCGCCGGTGGCCTTCACATATGCCTCGCGCCGGGTCCAGGTGCGGTACCAGAGTGCGGTCCTGTCCGCGGCTTCGGCCGTGGACCATCGGTGGTACTCGGAGGGGGAGAAGAAGCCCGCCGCGATGCCTTCGAAGTCACGTTCCACTGTGGTCTGTTCGACGTCGATGCCCACCCGGCCCCCGCAGGTCACGGCGAGGACCGTCAAGCTGCCCGAGTGCGAGAGGTTGAAGTCGACCTCCGGGTGCGGGGGTTCGGAAAGGAACGGCCTGCCTGTCTCGGCAGCCCCGAAGCGAATGCGTGATGACGGCACCCGCAGCCGGCCCGCGAGGACCCGCCGGGCCAGGGCGTGGCCCGTCATGTACTGTGCGCGCGCGGCGCCGGTGACGATGCGGGCGGCCTGCGCGCGTTCGTCCGGGTCCAGTTCTGCCGCGTATGTCTCATAGAGGGCGTCGTGCGGGAGGGGAACCTGCGCAGCCCATACCTGCACCGGGCGGCCGAACGGGTGGTACTCGCCGAGCAGTTGTGTATCGCGGCTGGTGGTGTCCACTGGCGATCGCCTTGGTGTGGTGGTGCGTCGCACGAGGGGCGGCGCAATGATCGGTCGGGGCAACGTCGGTGCACCCTAACGACAGCTGCTAAAACGGCACTTACCTCCCCTTAAACGGTGTCGGCCCAGGTGGTGCGAGTCTTGGCCGCGACAAGGACACAGGCCGGTGCCGTCACCGCTGAGAAGGTGACCACCGCGGTCAGCAGATCGGTGGCCGCAGCCAGGAAGCCGACGCCGATGACGGGCACTCCGACACCGAGATAGGTGATCATGTAGAAGGCGGAGAGGACCTCCGCCCGGGACTCCTGCGGTGCCAGCTCGTTCACCCTGGCCAACGCGGCCATGAACGTGATCCCCTGGCCCGCCCCGCCGCACGCGGCGGCGGCGAGGAGCAACCAGAGCGAGCGGGTTCCCCCAGCGGCCGCCAGCATCCCCAGCCCGGCGGTGAGCAGGAGCAGACCGGTCGTCGGCGGTGCCGCGATGCCCCTGCGGGCCAGCGCATACTGCGTCACCGCGGCGAACAACAGGAACATGCCCGCCGCCGTGCCGGCCAGCAGGAGATCGTGGTGGTGCAGGATGGCCGTGGCGTACGACGGGACCATGGCGAGGAAGAGCGCTACCACGGCCCACCCGAGGACGCTGACAGCGGACGCGAGCGCGAAGCGCCGCCGCACAGGGGCTGGGATGCGGGGGCGGTGGAAAAGCCAGACACCGGGGCGCGTCCTCCTGGGCAGCCGGGTGGCGCCGACCGCCGCCAGGGCGAGCAACGCCAGTTCGACAAGGTAGGTCAGACGCAGCGGCAGCGGCGCGTGCTGCCCGAGGAATCCGGCGAGGACCGGGCCGATCCCACCTCCGCCCACGATCATGACGGAGGCGAGCATGGACGCCCGCGCGCGGTCCCCCGACGGCTCCGTCTCCACCAGGGCAGCGGTGAGCGCGCCGGAGGCCGCGCCGACCGAAACACCCTGTAACGCTCGCGCGGCGTACAGCCAGGCGACGCTGTCGGCGCAGCAGAACAGGACGGCCGCGACCGCCGCGAGAGCGATGGCGGGTCCGACCATGCGGCGATACCCGAGGCTGTCGGTCAGCGCCCCGGAAAACATGGCCGTGGGGATCAAGGTCCCCGCGTACACCGCGAACACGAGAGTGACCACGAGAGGGGAGAACCCGAACGCGGCCTGGTAGCGGGCGTACAGCGGGGTCGGCATGTTCGTGCCGACGGTCAGCACGAAGAGGATGTAGGCGGCTGCCGCGAAAGGAAGGCGTCCGCCGCGCCCAGGGCGGTCGTGCCGTTCCGCGGTCCGCGACTGTCCCGGGCGCCGCTGCCCGACGCCGTTCACGAGGCGTACGCGGAGGACAGCGGCCGGCTGTGGTCGTCCAGCCAGGGCTCCCGGGCGAGAATCGCGCGATGCAGGTTGCGCAGCCGGTTACAGGGTTCCATGCCCAGCTCGTCGTGGAGTGTCCTGCGGATGCGCTCGTACGCGGCCAGACACTCGGGTATTCGGCCGCTGCGGTAAAGGGCGATCATCAGACAGGCGTGCACGTTCTCCCACATGGGGTGCTCCTGCGCGAGACCGTAGAGCTCGCCGATGAGCTGAGTGTGGCGGCCCAGCCGGAGCTCCAGGGTGAGCCACTGTTCGTGCAGGGCGTTGCGCCGCTCGTCCAACTGCTGGGCGTAGCCGTCCAGAGCGGGTGTGGTGCGCACGTCGGCGAGCGCGGATCCCCGCCAAAGCATCAGCGACTCGGAAAGCAGCCGGGCAGCCTCCAGGGACCGTTCCATGCGGATGGCCTGCTGGGCCCTGGCCGCCCTGGACTCGAAGAGGGCGAGGTCCAGGCAATGCCCATCGAGTCGCATCGTGTAGCCGGACGATGTGGTGGTGATGAGGGAGGGACTCGCGCCGGCCCGGATGAAGTTCCCGCGCAGCTTGGAGACATAGACCTGGAGCGCGGTGGTCGCGGTGCGCGGAGGCGTCTCGGCCCATAGGGCGCCGATGAGCCGTGCAGGGGATAACACGTGGCCTGCGTGCATGCAGAACATGGCCAGCAACGACCTGATTTTGAGTGCTTGTGGGGTGACTGTCTCGCCGGCGTCTGTCTCCACTTCTATTGGGCCCAGAATCCTAAACCTCATACGCCCTCTCACTTAATTCCCGAAGGCCATTCCTGTCAGATTGGAGCATTGCTGCGACAAACGAAATAAATCATGGGTGGAGGTTCAGGGGGTGTCAAGCCCTTGAAAGCGGAATCAAGTCGACCGGCCGATTCTCACGGGTGGCTCGCCGTGTACAATCCAACTCTTAGATGCCCCGTAAATGCATCCATGTCAGGACATTTAATAAAATACTTGACGAGTGGCGCGCGCGATTCAGGGGTGCGTTAATGCATGATCGCCGATCGGTTCGGAATCCGGACGCGCCTGCTCCCTGGTTGGCCAATTCATCGCAAAGTTGGGCGGGCGGTGGACGCCGGGCCGTATGGCGAGAATGGTGCCACGGTTTAGCGATGCTTAGGCCAGGCTTAGGCCAGGCTTAGGCGAGTGTCGCCCGGGTGTGGGTCGCAGCAGTACAGCGACCGTGTGAACGTGCCAGCGCTTAGGGGAGAGTTAGGCGACTCTTCAGTGCGGCATGTCAGGCTCGTAATCCGTGTCCGATGAGCGAGCCAAGGGGTCTCATGCGGCATCTCGCCTTCTATTCTCCAAGCGATCCGAATCTCGAACTCACCCTCAAAGTACTGCTTGCAATACTTGGCATTCTTGCGGCATCTGCGATCTGCGGAAAAATCGCCCTCATGGTCAAGCAGCCGCGAGTCCTCGGTGAAATGGTAGCCGGTGTTCTCCTCGGTCCCACACTTCTGGGAGTTCTGCTGCCCGGAGTGCAGAAGTCGCTCTTCCCTGCGGACGTGAAGCCGGTTCTCTATGTGCTGAGCACTATTGGGCTGACGCTGTACATGTTCCTGGTGGGCGCTGGGATCGATCACGGAAAGAAGAGCGGCAAGAGCGGGAAAGGCGCGAAGGGTACAGGCGGCGAGGGTGCCGAGCGGCAGGGGCGGCACGTGATCCTGCTCGCCGTGTCAGGCATCATTCCCTCGCTGGTGCTGGGCGTAGGAGTGGGACTGCTGTGGTACTCGCAGCTCTCCAGGCGCGACGTCTCCCGCATGGAATTCGCGCTCTTCCTCGGCGGCGCGCTTTCGCTTACGGCGTTCCCCATGCTCGCCCGAATCCTGTACGAACGAGGCCTGGAGAACTCGCCGTTGGGCAGGCTGACACTGGTCGCCGCCTCCGTGGACGACGTGGTCGCCTGGTGCTTCCTCGCGGTGCTGTCCGCGGTGCACGCCGGCTCGGGTCCCATGAGCGCGCTGCAGAGCATCCTGCTCGCCGTGGTCTTCACAGGCGTGATGCTCTTCGGGGTCGCGCGCCTGCTGCGCCCTCTCGGCGCCCGGGTGGCACAGACGAAGAGCTTCACGACCGGCCAGATGTACGTCGTGGCGTTCGTCGTTCTCGGGGCCGGGTGGTTCACGGACCGTATAGGTATCTACTCGGTCTTCGGCGGGTTCATCGCCGGGCTCGCGATGCCGCGGGACGCTGCCTTCCGAGAGGCGCTGCACGGCAGGATGATGGACTTCGTCAGCGTCTTCCTGCTGCCGATCTTCTTCGCGTTCTCCGGGCTCAACACCAAGCTCAACAGCGTGGCCGGGGCAACCATGTTGCTCGCCTTCGGGATGTTTCTGGCTGCCGGATTCATCGGGAAGTACGTGGGCTGCGGGCTCGCGATGCGGACGATGGGCTTCTCCTGGCGAGAGTCCTGGGCCGTGGGCGGCCTCATGAATGCCCGGGGCCTGATGATCCTGATCTTCATCAACATCGGTCTCAGCCAGCGCATCATCTCCCAGGAGGTCTTCTCGATATTGGTCCTCGTCGCGGTGGTGACCACGGCCGGAGCCATGCCGCTGTACCGGTGGGCCCTGCCGCAGAGCATCGAGGGGCGGCTCGTGACCGGTGCCTCCGGTGCCGCAGGCAAGTCCCGGGAGGACCAGGCCGGACAACGGGAAATGGCGGCCGACGCTTCCTGACAACGGCAGGACACGGATGGCGGGTTACCGCACGCGAGGAATTAAGTGGCCCTTTAATAGCTGCTGCTTTCCTGGAGGACCATGGTGCCGCGACCCGGGGAGAGACCTTGTCCGACGACATCAGTGAGGCTGGACTGCGCACCACACGCGACACGGAAGGTGAGCCGGACGACCGGCGCCGCGTCCTGGTGACGGGGGCTGCCCGAGGGATCGGCCGGAGCATCGCCCTCAAGCTCGCTGCCGAGGGATACGACGTCATCGGCTGTTACCGGTCCGAGAGCAAGGAGGCGCGGGAAACCCAGGAGGAGGTCGAATCCCTGGGTGTCCGCGCGCTGTTCACAGAGTGCGACGTGCGCGACCGCGACGCCGTGGAGGAGATGGTGGCCCGCGCCGAGAACGAGCTGGGTCCCCTCACGGCACTGGTGAACAATGCGGGAATCACCCGGAACGGGCCCATGCCCCTCCTGGCCGGTGAGGCATGGGACGACGTCATCGATACCAATCTCACCGGTATGTGGAACGTGTGCCAGTCGGTCCTGTACCGCTTCCTGCGGCGCAAGTCCGGCGCCTGCGTCAACATCTCCTCGATCGTCGCGCTGAGCGGCTTCGTGACGATGAGCAACTACGCCGCCAGCAAGGCAGGCATCATCGGCATGAGCAAGTCACTCGCGCGGGAAGTCGCGGGCCACGGTGTCCGGGTCAATGTGGTTGCTCCCGGAATCACCGATACTCAGATGATGGAGGACATTCCCGTACCGATGCGGGAGAAGATGCTCGAGCGCATCCCGCTCAAGCGGTTCGGCCGCCCCGAGGACACCGCCGACCTGGTCGCCTACCTCCTTTCGGATCGTGCGGCGTACATCACCGGCCAGGTGATCCGGGTGGACGGCGGGGCAGCCCTGTGACGTTCCGGCGGACGGGACGCATCATGACCGCCAACTGCTGAGCCTGCCCTACCCGTCGCATGGTCCGCGACGGGACCACGAAGTCGTCGCAGTACCTCACCAGCACCGCCGTGTCCGTGCAGCGTTGGTGCATCGAGGGGTGCTGAGGCAGCGGCGGTGGAGGTTGGACGGGTCCTATGTCTGTCTCTGGTCGACAACGTGGCGTCCGGGCGGGGGCGCTCAAGCAGACGGAGTCGGCACACCGGTGGAGTGATGGCCATCGGGTGAGCTGTCCGGCGAGAGCAAGGATCTGCTCGACACCGAACCCGCGGTGTACGCCAGCGCCGTATCTCGGTGGGAGATCGCCGTCAAACAGTCCCTCGGGAATCTGGAAGGCCCGGAGGACCTGGTTGAGCGGGTACGCGACAGCCCGGGAAGCCGCCAGATCCGTGAGTGGCGAGCCCGACGCCCCGGACCCCGATGTTCCGGCCCGGGGTGACGGACCGCAGGTACGGCGACGACCGAACGGGCCCCGACTCCTGCGGAGGAGTCGGGGCCCGTTCGGTGTCGGCCGGTCGGCCGGTCAGCCCAGTTGCTTCATCGTCGTGTTGCCGGTGGAGCGCAGGGTCGTGGCCGCGCCGATGGCGGTGGCTCCGCCCTTGTACAGCAGGAGCGCTCCGGCACTGTTGGTGGCCACGATGTCGGGGATGCCGTCACCGCTGATGTCCGGGCTGCCGTAGAGAAGGGGGAAGGCCGCCTGCGTCATGGTGCCGGAGACGTAGGCGTTGTCGCCGTCCAGGCTTGCGGCGGCCGTGCCCAGGCTCTTGAGGTCCGTGCCCACGCCGTCGCTGTCGAGGATGCCCTTGCGAAGCCAGATGTTGCCGGCGGTGGTCCGGTAGGTCAGGTCGGCCGCGCCGTCGTCGTTGTAGTCGGCGATGGCCACGAAGTCGCGTTCCTTGTCGGCCCAGGCGGAGGACGTCAGCTTGACGGCCTCGCTGAACGTCCCGCCGCTGTAGCCGCTGAACACCCACAGTTCGGCGCCGCCCGTTCCGCCGGCCACGAACAGCTCGGGCTGGCCGTCGCCGGTGATGTCGCCCGCCGACTTGATCTCCGAGAAGGTGGACGGGGCGGGGGCGTTGGACGGCAGTCGTATCTCGATGCGCTTGCTGACGTCGATGGCGCCGTAGCCGTCGCCGGGGTAGAGGAAGAGCCGGCCCTCGGGGGTGCGGACGACCCAGTCGGTGACGCCGTCGCCGGGGGCGAAGTCGCCGTTGTGGGTGACCAGGGAGTACGTGACCGTGCCGTCGGCCTTGGTCTCCCAGATGTGCGGGGCGGTGGCGTCGTTCTCGAGCAGGGTCCCCTTGTCGTGGGTGCCGAGCGTGGCGGCGATGAAGGCGCCGTTCTGCGACAGCGAGTCGATCCAGAGGTTTCCGGCGGCGTCGATGCGGCCGAAGTCGGCGTTGCCGTCGCCGTTCAGGTCGCCGGGGCCGTCGGCGACCGAGCGTGGCGTGACGTAGAAGAAGTACTTGCGGGCGTTCGGGGAGGCGTTGCCGGCCGAGTCGAATTCCTTGACGTACAGGGTGTTGGGGCCGGCGGAGGGTGGCTGGACCGCGGTGACGGTGGCCGACTTGACGGGAGTGGTGCAGGAGGCCGTGAGACCGCCCGTGGTGCCCTGCTTGCCGTTCGCGCAGACGTAACCGGCGTAGCTGGTGGAGTTGATGGAGTAGGCGAACTTCACGATGTCGGTCTCGGAGGTGTCGCCGACCGCGAAGGTGAAGCTGCCGGAGTTGCCGAACGGCTTGGGGGACCAGACCTCGGGGTTGCCGTCCTCGTCCTGGTCGCCGGGGAAGTCCGTCGAGACGACCGGTGCGGGGGAGTCGGGCAGGTCGGTGTCGTAGACGAAGCGGCAGTAGAGGGTGCCGCTGGTCGGCGCCCAGGCGCTGCTGGCGTCGGCGTCCCAGGCGCGTACCCGCCACTGGTAGGTGACGCCGTTGGCGAGCCCGGAGAGGTTGGCCGAGATGGCGGCACCGCTGGTCGTCGGCCGGTGGAAGATCGTCTTGGCGCCGGTGTCGGTCCGCGTGAGTTCGAACTCCAGCTCCTTGAGCACGCCGTCCGGGTCGGTGGCCTTGGCGCTGATGGAGATGTTCGCCGACTTGCCGATCTTGATGTACGGCGACGCGCTGGTGTCACAGGAGCCGGGGCTCATGGTGAGGGTCGTCGGTGTGTTCGGCTTGCGGTTGTAGGTGATGGCCACCGTGGGCGAACCGCCGCCCTCCGCCTGGAACTTCTTCCAGGAGTACGTGTCGGTCTCCAGGCTGCTGGAGGAGCCCGTCGGCGCGGAGGACGACGTGGAGGCGACCAGGCCGATGTTGAAGTCGGTCCAGCCGTTGTTCGCGACCTCCTGGGCCAGCGAGGTGACGGTGAAGTTGACGTAGGCGTTCGGGCACGCGCTGTTGGACTTCCAGCCGTAGGCGAAGGACTTGGAAGTGATCTTCCTCTTCCAGGCCGGCTGGTTGTTCCAGGTGGTCTTGGTGCCGAAGGGGTCCGTGCGCCACACCTGCACGGTGCGCTTGCTGCAGGACCAGGAGTGCGTTTCGAGGACCTTCAGGGTGGCCGAGGAGACGGTCGCGCCCTTGATGGAGCTCTTGATCTTCATCTTGAAGAAGGACCGGGCGGTGCCCCAGGTCTGCTTCTCGAAGCCGACGCGGGCTTCCTTGGTGTCCTCGTTGTAGTTGGCGCCGTCGTAGAAGCTGGAGCCCGGATACCGCTTGTAGACCGTGGTCCAGTTGGCGCGGACGCCGGTGGTGGAGGGGTCGACGAAGAGCGGGTAGGTCAGGTTCTCGGTGGCGGTGAGGTAGTTCTTCGGCGGGGTGACGGTCAGGACGCCGCCCTCGAAGTCGGCGTCCGCGGTGGCGGCGTGGGAGCCTTCGCCGGGGCCGTTCACGGCGGGCAGGGCGAGCGTGTCGTTCGCGGCGTCGGTCTGCGCGAAGGCGGCGGGGTCGGCCGCGACCGCTCCTTCGACGGCCCCTGCTACGCCCCCTTCCACGGCCTCGGGGTCCTCGTTGGTGCCGGTCGCGGCCTCCGGATCGGCGGACTCGGTGCCGGCGTGGGCGGACTCGGTGTCCGTGTCGTGCGTGCCCGCGGAGTCCCACAGGAACGGGGTGGGGGAGACGGCGATCTCGGCGCCCGCGCTGTCCTTGGCCATCAGCACGTCGGTCGACGGGTCGAGGGCGAAGGTGAGGCTGGAGGAGGTGACCCGGTAGCGCGGCGGGGCGTCGGCCAGCTGCGCGGCGGCCTCCGGCGTGTGCACGACCAGGACGTGGGTGAAGCCGGTGTCGCGCGCGGACAGCATCAGGTCCACGCCGGGCCGGACGCCCTCGTACAGCGCGCGGTTGTCCTCGACGACGGGCTCGGGCAGCGTGCCGGGCCACTCGAAGTCGATCTCGTGGCCCTCGGCGGTCATCGTCAGCAGCCGGGTCCAGGTGGACTCGGCCTCGTCGTCGACCTGCTGGGCACGGCTGCTTCCGGTGCGGAAGACGGCGGCCCGGACGGTGGAGCCGGAGGTGCGCGCCGCCGCCTTGCGGGCCGGGGCGCGGTCCGGGTCACCGGCCGAGAAGGTCACGGGGTAGGGGCTGTTGACGGAGTGCCAGCCGTTGTCGTCCCGCTTCAGCGTGGTGTCGACGGGTGCCCAGGCGCCCTCGGCGTTCTTGGCGCGCACGGGCGCGACCGACGCCTCGTAGGTGAACGACCCGTCCGCGTTGGCGTAGGTCGTGGAGAACTCGTCGGTCAGCGTGGCGACTTCGACCTTTTTGCCGCTCTTGCGGGCACGGCGCTGGGCCTCGTCCTCGTCGACCGGTTGCGCGGCGCGCTTGGCCCTGGCGTCGGAGGGTTCGGCGTCGTCGTCGCGCAGGGACAGCACGGCGGCGCCGCCGGCCAGCACGGCCAGCGCGACGGCGGCGGCCAGGGCACGCCGAACACGGCGTCTGCCGGGCGGACTTGGTTCCGGGGCGGTGTCGAGGTCGCTCAAGGGGCCCTTCTCCAACAGGCTGGGCCGCGTGGCGTCGGGCCGGCGCGGCATGGCTCTTCCAGGGGTGCCCTCGGGCCTGGTGACAAGCCGTGACGAGCGCGCGACGCGTCGGATCTGGGCGGTTGGAGTATGAACAGCTACTCCGGGTGAGATCAACACCCTTCGGACGGCCACCACTTGGCAACGTCGGCACAAAGCGCCCCAGAGAGATTCTTTGCCGATCTTTGTCTGATTTTGATCAGTGACATAGCTAACACAGATTCGGCACATCTTGACGTGGATCTTCACAACACCTTTATGTTCGTGCTCAGTTCGTAAGTTGTTGATCACCATGTGCCATCGGTCCGCTCGTTTCTGATGGTTTATGACTCGGAAAGGGTCAATTGACCGTGCGTGCGGTGCTGTCGTGGTGCGGGAGGGGTTCGCTGGCGAGATCGCCGCGCGAGCGTCTGGTCCGTCGTAGAGCCCGGGTCGGTGTCATAGCCGGACTGGTGCTTGCCCTGAATGTGACCCTCCTGCCCGGCGCCGTGGCGTTCGGCCCCGGCGACCCCCGTACGCCGGTCGACCTCGCCGAACTGCAGGAGACGGACCCCGTCCCGGTCGACGAGGAACTGACCGGCAATCTCGAGGAGTTGTCCGGCCAGGCCTCGACCAAGCCGAAGGAGCCGTACGAGCCGGCGGCCGTCGCCGAGGTCCCGGAGGCGTCCGGCACCAAGGCCGTCGACACCATGGCCGCCGGCGCCACGACCGAGGTCGCCAAGTCGACCGACGGCACCATGACCATCGGCGTCGGCGCGCCGGACGGAGCCTCCCCGGCCCAGGTCGACGCCCTCGAAGGCCAGTGGAGCGTCGCCGCCGCGTCCGAGGACCAGGCCGTGGCCAACGGCGCGCAGGGCTTCATGCTCGCCGTCGACGCGCCCGACACCGCCACCGGTGACGCGGTCGTCTCCATCGACGCCACCAAGCTCGCCGAGACCTACAGCGCCCAGTGGCTGGACCGGCTCTCCTTCACCCTGATGCCGCCCTGCTACGCCACGACGCCCGACGTAGAGGAGTGCTCCACGGGCGTCCCGGTGAGCACCGCCGTCGAGCGCACCGGCAAGACCGTCGACGTGGCGGTGGACGCCGGCGACTCCTCGGGCTCCGAGGCGGACCCCGGCGAGGACAGCGCCACCGACGAGATCGACGGCTCCACCGACACCACCAAGGCGGTCCCCGAGACCCTCGTCAACATCACCCTGGACACGGCCCAGTTGCAGGCCGTCTCGGGCACCACGACCACGGCGACCGCCGACCCGGCCGTCGCCGTGGGGAACGACTCCACGGTCAGCTCCGCGGTCTGGCACGCCGGCCGCCCCGCCGACGCCGTACGGCAGATCGCCGACGGCTCCGGCGGCGGGTACCTCGTGGGCAGCTCCTACGGCGCCGGCTCCGGCGGCGACTTCTCCGCCAGCCCGATCGTCTCCGCGGGCTCCTGGACGGCCGGCGGCTCCTCCGGCGCGTTCACCTACGCGTACACGATGGCCGCCCCGCAGGTCCCGGCCGGTCCCTCGCCCAACGTCACCCTCAGCTACAACTCGCAGACCTCGGACGGGCGGACGTCCTCCACCAACAACCAGGTCTCCTGGGTCGGCGAGGGCTGGGACTACAACCCCGGCTCCATCACCCGCACCTTCGTGGGCTGCGCCGCCGACACCGCGGGCGCCAACAACAAGGGCCACTTCACCGGCGACCAGTGCTGGGGCTCGTACAACGCCGTGCTGTCCCTGAACGGGACCACCACCGAGCTGGTGCGCGACGACACCACCAAGCAGTGGAAGAGCGCCCGCGGCGACAACATGCGCATCGAGCTGCTCGACGCCGCCGACTACAAGCGGATCACCGGCATCGACGGCTCGGGCAACGGTGACGACAACGGCGAGTTCTGGCGTGTCACCACCGACGACGGCACCCAGTACTACTTCGGCCTCAACCGCCTGCCGGGCTGGACCTCGGGCAAGCCGGAGACCAAGTCGGTGCTGTCGGTGCCCGTCGCGGGCAACCACGACAGCGACCCCTGCTACAAGCCCGCGTTCAAGGACTCCTTCTGCGACCAGGGCTGGCGCTTCCAGCTCGACTACGTCGTGGACACCACCGGCAACGCGATGACGCTGTGGTGGGAGAAGGAGAAGAACGCCTACGCGCAGAACATGAAGGAGAAGCCTCCGGTCGTCTACGACCGGGGCGGCTACCTGACCCACATCGACTACGGGCAGCGCGCCGGTTCACTGTTCACCGAGGAGCCGCTCGGCCGGATGCGCTTCCACGCCGCCGAGCGCTGCTTCGACGACAACGCCTTCAAGGTGGACTGCTCGGACACCAACTTCGACTCCAAGCAGTCCGACCGCACCCGGCCCTGGTTCGACACCCCGGCCGACCTCTCCTGCGAGTCCGGCAAGAAGTGCCAGACGTACGCCCCGACCTTCTGGTCGCGAAAGCGCCTGGCCTCGGTCGACGCCTGCGCCCAGCGTGAGCAGGACGTCAAGCTGACCGAGTACACCTCCGACGCCGACGGCAACGAGACCGGCCAGCGCAACGCCTGCGGCGTGGACGGCGACTCGGCCACCACGACGCTGCTGTCGAAGGTCGACTCCTGGGGCCTGAAGCAGTCGTTCCCGTGGAACCTCACCGGCGAGTACACCGCGCTGTGGCTGGAGTCCATCGCCCGCGTCGGGTACGCGGTCGACGGTTCTCCCGCCGCCCTCAACCCGGTCTCCTTCGGTCACAACGAGAGCGCGCTGCCCAACCGCGTCAAGAACGGCGCGTCCGACCCGGACGAGGTGTTCGCCCGGCTGCGTATCCAGGAGGTCGTCTCCGAGTACGGCGGCCGCACCCACGTCGACTACAAGGCCCCCGAGGGCAAGTGCCTCGCCGGTTCCACCCGCCCGGCGATCGACAAGAACGACCAGCTCTGCTACCCGGCCTACTGGCACGCGGACGGTGAGCTGGAGGACAAGCGCATCTCCTGGTTCCACAAGTACGTCGTCGACAAGATCACCGAGTTTCCGCGCCTGGCGGACGCCAAGGAGATCGTGACGCAGTACAAGTACGAGACCTTCGGCGACGCCGTGAACGGCGCGCTGTGGGCCAAGAACCAGGCGGAGTTCTCCCGTCCGAAGAAGCGCACCTGGGACGACTGGCGCGGCTACCCGACCGTCACCACGATCACCGGCGTGACGGACGCCGGCGAGGGCACCGCCGCCGCCAAGTCGGTCACCCGCTACTTCCGCGGCATGAGCGACGACGTCCTCGCCGACGACACCCCGGAGAAGGCGTCCGACGACGTCAAGCGCTCCTACAGCATGACGGACATCACGGGCGCGGTGCTCAAGGAGGACCGCAAGGCGTACGCCGGCATGGTCGCGGAGTCGCTGACCTACCCCGACACGAGCGCGGCCACCGACACCGGCTGGACCGCCCGTACCGTCAACATCCCCGACACCCCGGTCCGCCTGGCCACCCGCAACCGCACCGACGGCCCGGACGTCGTGTCCGAGCGGGTCACGCTCGGCGAGACCCGGACCATCAGCAAGGCCTCGGTCAAGGGCCCGGACGGCTCGTTCCTGCGCACGATCACCACCCAGACCGACTACGACGCCACGTACGGCCTGCCGACGAAGGTCCGCGAGTTCGGCGACGTGGCCGTCGCCGGCGACGAGTCGTGCACGGCGACCTCGTACGTGCACAACACGGGCGGCGAGAACTACCTCGTCGGCCTGGTCGCCCAGACCGTCACCACCACCGGCACGACCGCCTGCACCGCCGACCTCTCCTCCGCCACGGCCTCGACGCTGGTCAGCGCCTCGCGCATGTACTACGACGGCGCCACCGCGCACACCGCGACGCCCACCAAGGGCCTGGTGTCCAAGACGGTCGCGCCGAACGGCGCGGGCACGGACTGGGAGACGACCAACCCCGAGTCGCGCACCGAGTACGACTCGGTCGGCCGCGTCGTGAAGGTCACGGACCCGACGGGCGTCGTCAACACGACCAAGTACACGCCGGACAGCGGCCAGGTCTACCGGATCGACACGGTCACCGGCAGCAAGGTCGTCGACGGCGTGGAGACCGGCTTCACCGAAATCACCACCCTGGAGCCCGGCCGCGGCACCACCCTGAAGTCGACCGACGCCAACAGCCGCGTCGAGTCGTACGAGTACGACCCGCTGGGCCGCGCGGTCGCCGCCTGGGACGCCACCCAGTCCGCGACCGACGACCCGACCGTCAAGTACACCTACAACACCGCCTCGGACAAGCCGGTGTCCGTGGTCGCCGAGTCGCTCTCGGACAACCCGAGCACGGCCGCCGGTGACGGCACGTACAAGTCGTCCACCACGATCTACGACGGCCTGGGCCGCGAGCGCCAGTCCCAGACCCCGGCCGTCGGCGGCGGCCGCCTGGTCACCGACACCCTGCACAACAGCTCCGGCCAGGTGCGCTACACCCGCAACGCGTACTACATGGAGGGCGACCCGGACACCCAGCTGGTCGTCCCCGACTCCGAGTCGCTGGTGCCCAACGCCACGACGTACACCTACGACGGCCTGGGCCGCGTCCTGACGGTCACTCCGGTGCACAGCTCGTACCCGCAGACGGGCGAGACGTTCACCAACGCCGGCAAGGACGTGCCGACCACGGACCGCCGCACCCGCTACGAGTACGGCCTCGACTACACGGTCGTCCGCCAGCCGGCCGGCACCCCCGCCTCCCGGGTGTGGACGGACGCCCTGGGCCGCACCACCCGCCAGGACACCTTCAGCGACACCTCGCTGACCGAGGCCGGCGCGGTCACCACGACCTACGAGTACGACCTCCGCGGCGACATGGTGACCAGCACCGACGACGTCGGCAACACCCGCACGTGGAAGTACGACGCGCTGGGCCGGGTCACCGACACCACCGACCCGGACGGGGGCGCCGCCCACACCGACTACGACGCCTACGGCCGCGTGGACAAGGCCACCGACGCCCGGGGCCAGACCGTCTCGTACACCTACGAGCGCCTGAACCGCGTCGAGCAGGTCAAGGTGACGCCGAAGGGCTCCACCACCGCCACCCTCGCCCAGACGTACGCCTACGACGGCGCGACCGGCGGCAAGGGCCAGCTCTCCTCGTCCACCCGCTACACCGACACCAAGGCGTACACCACCTCCATCGCCGGCTACACGGCCGACTACCAGCCGACGGCGATGACCACGGCCCTGCCTCCGGGCTCCACCGCGGGCCTGACGGCGGACGGTTTCGCCACTCAGTACACGTACTCGTACGCGTACAACCGTGACGGTCAGCTGGAGAAGTACACCGCCCCGGCGGCGGGCGGCCTCAGCGCCGAGGCCGTGATCACCCGCTACAACGAGGCCGGCCTGCCGACCTCGGTCTCCGGCCAGGACTGGTACGCCTCCGAGACCTCGTACTCGCCGTACGGCCAGGTGCTGCGCGCGACGGTGGGCGAGCAGGGCCGCCGCCTGTGGCAGGAGAACAACTTCAACGAGTCCACGGGCGAGCTGCTGAGCAGCAGGCTCGTCCGGGAGTCCCAGACCCCCGACACGAGCGTCGTCCCCGGCAGCGAGGTCAGCAAGCGCTCCTACGCCTACGACGCCTCGGGCAACGTCCTGTCCGTCGCGGACCGCATGGGCACGACGACCGACCAGCAGTGCTTCAAGTACGACACGCTCGGCCAGCTGAAGGAGGCGTGGACGACGCCGGGCGGCGGCGCCTGCACCGCCACCGGCAAGACCACCGCCGAGCCGGTCTACACCGACGGCACGGTCAACGTCTCCTCCAACAACTCCGGTTACTGGCAGTCGTACGACTACGACGTCCTGGGCAACCGCACCAGGAAGACGGCGTACAAGGCCGACCCGACCATCACGTCCGGGGTGCGCGACACCAGCGGCGACGCGGTCACCGACTACGCCTACGGCACCAGCGACACGGCGAAGAACGACCAGCCGCACACCCTCACCTCGTACACGACGACGTCGAAGCCGACGGCGGCGGGCCCGACGGTCAAGACCCGCTCGGACCAGACGTACGACAGCGCGGGCAACCTGGAGAAGCGCACCACGGGCGGCGACACCGCCCAGGCCCTCACCTGGACCTGGGACGGCAAGGTCGAGTCCGTGACGGGCTTCGGCGCGGACGGCTCGGGCGCCTGGGTGGGGACGGGCGACATGTGCCTGGACCTGGCCGGCGGCACCCCCAATGCCGGCACCGCCATCCAGATCTACGTGTGCAACGGCAGCAAGGCGCAGAACTTCCGCGTCTCCGCAGCCGACGCCAACAACGACGGCACGGTCGAGGACGCCACGATCGGCGCGCTCGTCGTCGGCGGGAAGTGCGCCCAGCCGAACGGCACCGCGGCCGCCTCGCCCGTCCTGGTCCAGTCCTGCGACAACGCCGTGGCGGCGCAGCGCTGGCAGACCCTGAGCACCGGTCAGATCAAGCACGTCTCGACGGGCCTGTGCCTGTCCGCCCCCGCGTCGACGGTCGGCACCGACCTGACGCTGGCGGCCTGCAACTCGACCGCCGCGACCCAGCTGTGGAAGCCCGCGTCGAAGACGACCTACGTCTACGACGCCATGGGCAACCGCCTGCTGGAGCGCACCAGCGCGGGCGCGGTGCTGAACCTGCCCGACACGAAGGTCTCGCTGACCACCACGGGCAAGGTCCGCTACGCGGAGCGCACCTACGCGGGCATCGGCGGCCCGGCGGTGACCCGTTACCGCGAGAGCACCAACAACACGGCCGGTTTCAGCGAGCACCTGTTCGCCCAGGCGACGGACCTGAACGGCACTCCCCTGGCGGAGGTCCGCCTCGACGCCACCATGGCGATCCGCACGGCGAAGAGGGACCCGTGGGGCGAGGACCGCGCCGCGAACCTCGCACCGCGCTCGCACACCGGGTTCCACACGGGCGACGAGGACAACGAGACCGGCCTGACGCACATGGGCGCCCGGGAGTACGACCCGGGAACGGGCCGCTTCATCTCGGCCGACCCGGTCCTGGACGACAGCGACCCGCTGCAGGCCAACGGCTACTCGTACGCCAACAACAGTCCGGTGACGCACGCGGACCCGTCGGGTCTGACGTCCTCGGCGTCGAGCTTCGACGCGTCGATCGCGGCGCTGGACGCGAAGATGGCCGAGTACCAGAAGACCCTGAACCGCTCCATCGGCGACGTCATCCTGGCGACCGGCTGGGCCGTGTTCAAGGAGTTCATCGGCTGGAACGACGTGGTCGGCTGCTTCACCCAGGGCGACCTGTGGGCCTGCGGCAGCCTGTTGATGGACGCGATCCCGTGGACGAGCGTCTTCTCCAAGGGCAAGAAGATGTGGCGTGCCTTCAAGGGCACGATGAGCGCGGTCAAGGCCTGGCGCGCGGCCAAGCGCGTCGCCGAGATCGGCATGAAGGCGGCCAAGGCCGCGAAGGCAGCCCTGATCAAGGCCAAGAAGGCCGCGGAGGCGGCCGCAGCCGAGGCGAAACGCAAGGCGAGAGAAGCGGCCAAGCGGGCAGCCGAGGCGGTCAAGAAGAAGGCCAATACGGGTTCGAAGGGCGCCCGGGGCAACTCGGCCCAGGTCAAGGCCGGCAGAGGCGCCCAGCACAAGGGGTCATCGGGCGGCGGCAAGGCGGAGAACAAGTCCGGGGGCTCGCGCAGCAAGTCGGGCAAGGAGGACTCGGGCGGCGAGGGATCCGGGTCCAAGGAGGCTTCGGACTCGGAGGGCGGCAGTTGCCCGGTCAACTCCCCGCCCAACAGCTTCACGCCGGACACCAAGGTCCTGATGGCCGACGGTTCGACCAAGGCGATCAAGGACGTCAGGGCCGGCGACAAGGTCCTGGCGACCGACCCGGAGACGGGCGAGACCCGGGCGCAGACGGTCACCGCCGAGATCCTCGGCAAGGGCGTCAAGCACCTGGTCAAGGTGACCATCGACGTCGACGGCAAGAAGGGCTCCAAGACCGCCGAGGTCACCGCGACCGACAAACACCCCTTCTGGGTCCCGGAGCTCAGCGACTGGATCGACGCGACTGACCTCAAGTCGGGCGAGCGGCTGCGCACCAGCGCGGGCACGCTGGTCCAGATCACTGCGGTCAAGCGCTGGACGGCACTGGACGCGACGGTCCACAACCTGACCGTCAGCATGGTGCACACGTACTACGTGGTGGCGGGGACCACTCCGGTTCTCGTCCACAACTGCGGTACCGTCCGCAATGACATCCTCGACGAAACGACGTCGACTGCCGAAAGCAACGTCGACATCGTGCACCACAAGCGGAAGGCGAGCCTCGTCAGCGAGCACACGATCACCATGGAGGACGCGATGGCCACCGCCCGCGACTTCCTCGGGGAGGGCATGCGCGACGTGGCCAAGGGGCGGGGAATCTTCCGGAGCGCCGACAACCGCCGTGGATTCCGCATCGACCCGGAATCCATCGCGGGAGGCCATTGGCCCCACATCCCGCATGTGCACTTCGAGATCTTCGACGACATAGGGAAACCCTTGGCCAACAACCACGTCCCCCTGGCCGAGCCGTAAATGACGAGGATCGAGCTGGAGAGATACGGGCGTATCCGCTCGGGGTTCTACGAGGGGTACTTCGTGAAATTCCACGACGACTCCGACGTCACGGGCGGGTATTACATCTACCTGGTCAACGACCTGGCCGCACCCACGGACGGGGGCGACTACTGGGTGGCGGACATGGCGGAGCTCGAGTCGTTCGTGGAGTCCTCGAAGTGGGAGATCGAGTGGGTCGAGTGAAAAGCCACTGTTGTCGCCCCTGAGCAGGAGCGCAGTCCGGAGGGCCCGTCGGCATCAGCGCCGACGGGCCCTCCGGGCTTTCGCATCCCCGGGATGAGGAGGAGCACATGACCGGTGCCGACTGGTACGCAACGCGACCGGACAGGCTGCCCACGTTCGTGAAGAACGCGCTCGGCACGGACGCCCGTCCCGAGGTCCTGCTGGACCGCGCCGAGGCCCGAGCGCTGGAGGACAAGAGCCTGAACCGGTTCCCGCCCACCCTCAGTTCGGGGATCGACTGGGACTCGACGACGTACCAGCGTCGTCTGAAGTGGTCCGACGAGGCGCACTGGGCGGCCATCGCGGCGGACCTGCTCGCCGAGCAAGTTGCGGCAGGGAAGCGGGTCGCCCTCCTCTGGGGAGACCTGACCGTGCCGACGGTGCTGCTGCCGGCGGAGCTCGTCGTCGCGCACGCCGAGGAGGGCCTTCTCGCGGACACGTTCGCCCTGCGGCAGAATGAAGGCTTTTCCGACCGCGAGGAATGAGATCCGCCGAGATGTCGAAGTGGCTGAAGGACTGGTATCCGGACGTTACCGCTGTGGGTGGCCTCGCAGCAGCCATGAGTGAAGCAGCGACGCTGCGCGGGTGCGACATCGGACGAGTGTCCCCGACACCCGACGGCGTCACGACCGAGACGACAAGAGGTTTCGTGTCGGTCGGTCTTGCGGCCGAGGAGCGTCTGTTCCGGGTGAATGTCTCCATTCCGGACTTCGCCTGGTCGATCGGCTCGACGGACGATCTCGGATTGCTCGTGGAGGCGGTCGCCGCATGGCGGGAAGGCGCGCCGTACGACGAGTTGCGGGCGAGATTCGAGTTCCTGGAGCTCGATGAATTCACCAGGGCGCTCGAAAGGGGAGAACCCACCTCGTCGCAGTGGTCCGCCCTCCTGTCGTCCGACTTCTACAAGGGGCAACGGAACCTTCTGCGCCGCATCCATGCGGATGAGACGCTCCGGGGTTTCTTCCCCACGATCTCGCACGGTGCCGTCCGCCTCCGGGTGGAACCGTTGGACGGAGCAAGCCGTCAGCTCCTGGTGGCGGAGCTGGAGGGGGAGCGTTACGAGGTCCTGCGCGCCGGTGTGCCAGGGCCCACCTGGGTCGAGGTGCCGGCCGGCGATCTGATCGACCATCTGCGGGCTGCCTTGAACCGACCGTGAGCTCGGCCGGGCCGGGGATGACTAGGGACCCCGGGGCCTGGTGACGGTTGTGTGTGTTCGAAGGGCGCGGTGTGCCTATCATGCACACAACATTCACGTGTTCGAGGCATGCGCGCCCCGGACATAGCGCACCCCGGGGGAAACTGAGTGCGTCCGACTTCTTCGCGTGCACTTCGTGGCGCCCTGACGGCCGGTGTCGCAGCCGGAATCATCGCGACCGCCGTCACCGTGCCCGCCCAGGCCGCGAGCGGGTACGACCGTTGCCCATGGGGCAGCCTCTGTGTCTTCAGCGATCCGCTGGGCAAGGGGCAGATGCTGGTCGTCAAGGGCAGCATGCTGAACCTCGGCGCGTGGGACAACCGCATCAGCTCCTACGCGAACCACACCGAATGGCCGGTGTGCTTCACCATCGCCGCGGGGCTCGACCCGCGGGAGGGCGCCTCCCACGAGTACCCGGGGCAGGGCTCTTTCGACGAGAGCGCGACGCCCGAGCTCGACAACGCGGTCAGCTCTCTCGACCTGGGGCCCGAAGCGGACCACTTCTGCGCGAGTGAGAGCCGGTACGCGGTCTACCAGTGGGACAACGAGCCGAAGCCCAGGCCCGCCGTGCTTCCCGAGCAGGGGGCCTTCGGCGATGTGAACGGCGACGGGTACGCCGACCTCTTCTCCCGTAACAAGTTCGGGCAGTTGTGGACGTCCCACGCGTCCGGCAGCGCGGGCAGGACCCGGCTCGTCGGGAGCGGCTGGAACGCCATGACGCAACTGGTCCGGCACGGTGACTACAACGGGGACGCCAAGGAGGACCTGTACGCCCGTGACAGGTCCGGGGTGCTGTGGTTCTACCCGGGCCGCGGTGACGGGACCTTCGGCACGCGGGTACGGGTCGGCGGCGGCTGGAACACCATGCGCGACCTCGCGGCCGCGGGTGATCTGACGGGCGACGGCAGGGCCGATCTGCTCGCCGCCGACGGTGCGGGCACCCTGTGGACGTATCCAGGTGACGGCAAGGGTGCCTTCGGGGCGCGGAAGAAGGTCGGCGGCGGCTGGAAGGCCATGAACGAGCTTGTCGGCGCGGGCGACATGAACTCCGACAAGCGAGCCGACCTCGTGGCCCGCGACACCACCGGAAAGCTGTGGTTCTACCCCGGCAACGGCAAGGGCGGCTTCGGCACCCGCAAACTCATCGGAACCAGTGGCTGGAACGGGTTCACCGAGCTCGTCGGCCTGGGCGACATCACCGGTGACGGGCGGCCGGACCTGATCGCACACGCCCCGCGCGAGGCCTCGCTGCGCGTCTACCCGGGAACCGGTGCGGCGGACGGCGGCCTCAAGGCCGCGAAGACCTTCGCCGGCCTCCCGTCGAGCGTCCGGGTCTTCTGACCGGCACTCGGTACCGCTGCCGCCCAGAGGCCGCATCCCACCTTCCTGACGGAACTCCGGTCCGGAACTTCCGGGCCCGATCTTCCGGACCGAACGGAGACCGATTCATGCTTCGCACCTTCCCGGGCCGACGGGCCCCGGGCGAACTCCCTTCGCGCGGACGTACCGCCGCCCGGCGGACCCTCGGCGCCGCGGTGGCCCTCGCCGCGTCCATGGCCACGTTGGTCAGCACGGCCCCGCAGGCGGCGGCCACGGACAACTCGGCCCGCTGCCCCTCGGGGAAGCTGTGCCTCTTCCAGTACGGCCAGTACAAGGGCGAGATGAAGATCGTCTCGTCGAGCCAGGCCACCCTGGGCGGTTTCGACAACAAGACCTCGTCGTTGGTCAACAACAGCGCGAGGTGGGCAGTCGCATACACCGGCGCCAACTACACGGGCAATGACACGCTGCTCATCAGCCCGCACAACGGAGCCATCGAGCTCACCGGCGGTGCGTTCGGCGGCGCGTTCGACAACAAGATCAGCTCGTTCCGGGTCGCCACCACCGAGTACGAGGTCGTCCAGGGCGTCCCCTGGATGGACTGGTACCGCCAGCCGGAGGAGAAGCGGCCGGAGGGACTTCCCGACGTGGCCCGCTTCGGGGACCTGAACAACGACGGACGTCCCGATCTCCTGGAGCGCGCGGCCGACGGCCGGCTGTGGTTCCTCTCGGGCATCGGCAATGCCGACGGGAGGACCAAGGGGAAGCTCGTCGGGAGCGGCTGGAACGCCATGACGCAACTGGTCCGGCATGGTGACTACAACGGGGACGCCAAGGAGGACCTGTACGCCCGTGACAGGGCCGGGGTGCTGTGGTTCTACCCGGGCCGGGGCGACGGCACCTTCGGGACGCGGAAGAAGGTCGGCGGCGGCTGGAACACCATGCGCGAGATCAGCGCGGCCGGAGACCTGACCGGTGACGGCCGCAGGGATCTGCTGGCGCGCGACACCGCCGGAAAGCTGTGGCTGTACCCGGGCAAGGGCAACGGCGTCTTCGGCGCCCGCAAGCTCGCCGGCAGTGGCTGGAACGCCTTGAACCAGATGGCCTCACCGGGCGACATGACCGGCGACGGCAAGGGCGACCTGGTGGCCCGCGACGGATCACGTGCGCTGTGGCTGTACCCGGGCAACGGCAAGGGCGGCTTCGTGGCGCGCAAGAAGCTGCCCTACGCCTGGCCCAGCGACGAGCCGGTGATCGCGACCGGTGATGTGAACGGCGACGGACTGTCAGACCTCATGCGACCCATCGACTACCAAGTGTTCGTCTACTACGGGAACGGCAGGGGTTCCGTCAGCGGCCCGAACGCCGACATGCTCTGGGACACCGCGACCAACGTCCGCGTCTTCTGACCCGACGGGGGCCTGGAGCCGGCGTATGCCGGACAGGAGGTCGGCGAGGGCGGCGGGGGTGGTCGTAAGGACCGTGGCGGGGGTGTCGCTCTCGCGGAGGTGGAGGGTGGCTGAGGCGGGGGTGGAGGCGAGTTCGAGGCAGGCGTTGCCGTCTCCGCTCCCTGAGAAGGAGGACTTCTGCCAGTTGCCGGGCGTGGTCATCGGGCGCCTCACACTTCCTTCGGGAGTCGGTGGACGGAGCCGCGCGGCTGCCTCCAACGAGGTGCGTCACCTCTGCCGGGCGGTCAGGGCATCAGTGCGTATGCCTGCCAGAAGGTGGGTCAATGCGGTGTGGGTGGTCGTGAGGACCGTGGCGGGGGTGTCGCTCTCGCGGAGGTGGAGGGTGGCTGAGGCGGGGGTGGAGGCGAGTTCGAGGCAGTTGTTGCCGTCTCCGCCGCCGGAGAAGGACGACTTCTGCCAGTTGCCGGGACCAGTCATGCCGCGCCTCACACTTCCTTCGCCAGCCGGTGGATGAAGTCACGCGAACGCCCGGGTTCGAGTGACGCAGCCTCCACCTTACGGAAGAGCATTCGAAACGCACCGAGTTGGGCTTCGGAGTCGACGAACGCCGTGCCGTGAGGCGCATCGCGTACGACTGTGTCCAGCTTGGGCACAGCGCCGCCCGCGTACATCATCGTGCTCCAGGCTCCGGCGAATCCATCGAGGTCGAAGGGGATGACACGTACTGTGACGTGATCCGCCTCGGAGAGTTCCAGGACGTGAGTGAGCTGAGCGCGTGCGGCAGCACGGTCACCGACCCTGATGCGCAGGGCCGCCTCGTGGATCACGGCTTCGTAGGGGATGGGCGCGGAACCCTCGATGACAGCGCGACGGCGCATCCGGTGCTCAATGCGCAATTCCATGTCCGACTGGGGAAGTTCAGGCACCCGATACGAGAAGACGGCGTGGGCATAGTCCTCGGTCTGCAGAAGGCCGGGGATGTTGAGGGACTCGACGTCTCGCCGGTGTGTGGCGTGGTACTCCAATTCGGCAAGGTCCAGGAACGACGTCGGCAGCAGGCCCCGGTACTCCTCCCACCAGCCGCGTGTCCGATCGGTCGCGATGGCCACCAGCGCGTCGATCAACTCCGTGTCCGTGCACGAGTAGTGGGCTGCGAGTCGTCGTACGCGTGCCTCGCTGACACCGGCCGTACCGAACTCGATCTGGCTCATCTGGGCGGAGTCCGTGCCGAGCAGTGCGGCGGCCTCGCGTCCCTTGAGCCCTGCGGCCTCGCGCAGTTTCCGCAGTTCGGAGCCCAGGCGCTCCTGACGAGCAGTCACCTGTGTTCTGCGGGCCACGACTTCCTCCTCGAACTCGTTCGGGTAGCAGATTACGGCAGCGCCTTGCGTGGTCCCAAATTGTGGCTCTACCGTCAGTGACGCAACGTGCACGCTGCGGAAGCGCACCGCTCCGTCCTGCCATGACGGCTGAGGCATGCCACCGCCCGTGATTCCACCCCCCCAACCCCTCACTTGGAGCTGCCCCATGCCCGAAACCGCCCCCACATCCGACTCGTGGGAGTACTCCCTCTACATCCCCACCGACCCTCGAGCCGTCACGGTCTGCCGCCGCACCCTCCGCCTGATCCTCACCCTCCACGGCCTCGGTGGCCTCCTCGACACCGCCGAACTCCTCGCCTCGGAGCTGATGTCCAACACCGTCCTGCACACCAAGGGCCCCGCATGTCTCCGCCTCCGCTTCCGCGACGGCGTCCTGCAGATCGGCGCGTGGGACGCCGACCCCGAACCCCCTCAACCCCCCAGCCTGCTGGAGGAACTCGGCGACGCCGAGAGCGGCCGGGGGATGGCTCTGGTGCGGGCCTGCTCGGACCTCTGGCACTGGCAGCCGCTCTCCCGGATGGGCCACCGGGGCAAGCTCGTGTGGTGCGAACTGAACGCGGCGTAGCTCGTTGATCACGTCGGACAGAAAGGAGAGCCGATATGACGGCGATGCAGTACTTCTGGCGGCACCCCCTCGCCCAGGAAGTTCGAGAAGAAGGGCGTGTCGAGAAAGGGGTCGAGATGACCCTGAAAATCCTTGAGTGGCGCGGCATCCCGGTCCCGGACTCCGTCCGCTCCAGGGTGGAGACGTGTACCGACGAAGACCTCCTCGAGCTCTGGGCGCGTCGTGCAATCCAGGTGGACAACGCGGAAGACCTTCTTCGATGACGAACGTTCCTGACGTCGCCGCCGATGCCCAGGGAGAGCGGAGGGAACCCTGGCGGCTGCCCGAGTACATCTGGCAGGACCACTTCCGCCGAAAGTGGCTCGAACATGCGGAAGAGGCCTTCAGGGAGGGCTACGAGGAAAGCTTCCGTACGCGCCTCGAGCGGTCGGTGATCCTCCGTCTCTTCTTCTGGCGGAGTATCGAGGTCCCGGCGGCCGTCGCGAAGAGGCTGTGGGAAACCGAGGACCTGGCCCAACTCCAGCTCTGGCGTGAACGCGCCTACGACATCACCGACCCGGAAGAGCTCTTCCGAGCCTGAGGACATCGGGTGCTCGGCCCCTCACCCCAGCACCCGCACCGGCGCCCCCGCCAAATACGCCCGAACCCCCTCTACCGTCTGACCGCTTGACCATGGAGAACGTCGACTCGAAGTTCGGGTTTGTGGAACGTGTATACGCCAGGGCGGTTCACGGGTGCTCGGCGGACGGTCCTGTGGGCTCCTGCCTGCCCACGCTGACCAGACCGGTCTCGTAGGCGGCGATGACGGCCTGGACGCGGTCACGCAGTTGGAGCTTGGCGAGGACGCGGGAGACGTGGGTTTTGACGGTCGTCTCGGCCAGGTGCAGGCGGTCGGCGACTTCGACGTTGCTCAGCCCTCGGGCCACCAGGCCCAGGACTTCGCGTTCGCGCGAGGTCAGCGAGGCGAGGTCGCGGTGGATCGCGGTGGTCTGGCTCCCCTGTTGCGTGAACCGTTCGACCAGGCGCCGGGTGACGGCCGGTGCGAGCAGCGCGTCGCCGGAGCGGACCGTGCGGACGGCGGAGATCACGTCACCTCCGTCGTCGTGACCGGACTGGCCGGCGGCGCCCTGGGCGTTCCGCTCGGCGTCACCCTGCACGGCTGGGTCGTCCCCGCCATGGGCCACAGCGCCGGCCTCAACCTCCCCGACTCCGTGCTCGCCGTCTACCACGCGACCGAACTGGGCCTGCTGGTCCTGGGCGGCCTGCTCATCGCCGTCCTGGGCGCGCTGCTGCCCGCGAGCTGGGCCGCCAGGGTGCGCACCGCCACCGCCCTGCGGACCGAATAGGAAAGCAACGCGCCCTGAAAGAAACGCGCCCTGAAAGAGCCGTCCACGCCGACGCGGCCAAAGACCTCTTCACCACCACCGTCCAGTGCCGTGGCAGGCAACGTTTGCCCGTGAAGGAGCGGCGTCCGGTGCGGCGAGTGGGGGCACCTCACACGCCTTTGAGGCAGTGGGGGAGCGTGCCGGGCGTCGCGACGGGGCGAACTTCGCCTGTCACGGCACTAGCCCAGCACCCGTACCGGCGCCCCCGCCAGATACGCCTGAATCCCCTCCACCGCCTGCCCGTAGTACCGCTCGTAGTTCGCCCGGGACACGTACCCCAGGTGCGGAGTCGCCAGCAGGCGGGGAGCCGTTCGCATCGGGTGGTCGGCGGGGAGGGGTTCGGCCTCGAAGACGTCCACGCCCGCGCCCGCGACACGGCCCTCCCGCAGCGTCGCCAGCAGTGCGTCCTGGTCGACGATCGCCGCCCGCGAGGTGTTCACCAGGTACGCCGTCGGCTTGAGCAGGGCCAGTTCGGCGGGGCCGAGCAGGCCCCGGGTGCGGTCGCTCAGCGCCAGGTGGACCGACACGAAGTCGCTCTCCGACAGCAACTCCTCCTTCGAGGCGGCCAGCCGCACGCCGACCTCCGCCGCCCGCTCATCCGTCAGGTTCTGGCTCCACGCGCTCACCTCCATGCCGAAGGCCAGCCCCACCCGTGCCACCGAACTCCCGATCTTCCCCAGGCCCAGCAGGCCGAGGCGGCGCCCGTGCAGGTCCGCGCCGACCGTGGACTGCCACGGCCCGCCCTCCCGCAGGGCGGTGTTCTCCTGGACCAGTCCCCGCGCCAGACCCAGCAACAGTGCCCACGTCAGCTCCACCGGCGGAGTCGAGGAGCTCTCCGTGCCGCACACCGTCACGCCGTTCGCCTTCGCCGCCGCGTAGTCGATCACCGAGTTGCGCATGCCGGAGGCGATCAGCAGTCGGAGCCGGGGGAGACGGTCCAGCAGCGATGCCGGGAAGGGGACGCGTTCCCGCAGGGTGACGACGCAGTCGAAGTCGGCGAGCGCCGAGGCGAGTTCGTCCTCGTCGCCGAAGTGCTCGGTGAAGGAGACCACCTCCAGCTCCTCACCCGATGCCGACGCCGGGACCGACCAGTCGGCGAAGGTCGTCGCGACGTTCTGGAAGTCGTCGAGTACGGCACAGCGGAAGGGCACGGTGTTTCCTCCGAGTGGGGTGGTTCTGGTCCGAGACAGTTACGGCGGCGGGGGACCCGACATCCCGGGGACCTGCGTCGGGGAGATCGGCGTCACGGGGAACGGTAGAACGGTAGAAAGGGCAAGCAAAATATGGAGGCGTCGGAGCAACGTCCGCACCTGAGGCAACATCTAGGTGAACGACGAGGCCGCGCATGGACGGACGCGGTCGCCGTCGAGGGCTGGATGGAGTGAGGGACGTGGAGTCGGTGGAGCCGAGGATCGCCGTTGCCGTGGTCACCATGGGGAACCGGCCGGTCGAGGTCGACGCCCTGCTGGAGTCGGTGGCCAAGCAGGACCTTGCCCCCGCGCGCATCGTGATCGTCGGCAACGGCTGCACGCTTCCCGATTTCGCCCGGCGGCTCTCCCTGCCCGGCGAGGTCACCACGATCGACCTCGACGAGAACCTCGGCTGCCCCGGCGGTCGCAACGTCGCCCTCGCCCGCCTGCGGGAGTACGGGGACATCGACGTCGTCGTGGAACTGGACGACGACGGGCTGCTCGTCGACGCCGACGTCCTGCGCCGCGTCCGCGACCTGTACGCCGCCGACCCCCGCCTCGGCATCGTCGGCTTCCGCATCGCCGACGAGCACGGCGAGACCCAGCGCCGGCACGTGCCGCGCGCCGGCGACGCCGACCCGATGCGCGGCGGGTACGTCACCGGCTTCCTCGGCGGCGGCCACGCCCTGAGCATGGCCATGCTCGCCGAGACCGGCGACTGGCCCGCCGAGTTCTTCTTCGCACACGAGGAGACCGACCTGGCCTGGCGGGCCACGGACGCCGGCTGGAAGATCCTCTACGCGCCCGAGCTGCTGCTCCAGCACCCCAAGACCTCGCCCGCCCGGCACGCCATCTATCACCGGGTCACCGCCCGCAACCGGGTCTGGCTCGTCCGGCGGAATCTTCCGCTGCCCCTCATCCCCGTCCACCTGGGCGTCTGGATCGCCGTCACACTGCTGCGCACGCGCTCGCTCGGCGGTCTGAAGGCCTGGTTCGCCGGGTTCGCGGAGGGTGTGCGGAAACCGGCGGGCGTGCGGCGGCCCATGAAGTGGCGGACGGTGTGGCAGCTGACCCGGCTGGGCAGGCCGCCGGTCATCTGACCGGCCACCATCGCAGCCGCCGAGGCACCGGAGACGTCGTCGAGGCAGAAACGGGGCGCGGGGCCCGGTCGTTCACCTCCGCCGACCGAAGCCCCGTACGCCCCCGGACCCGGCCGCGGCGGCGACACTCCCCCGAGCTGCGCGTCGACACGCGCGCACCGTCGGGCCGGTTCCGATGAAGTGATCACATCAGATCGCGCCAACGAATCGCTAACATGTGGCCAACGGTTCTTCGCGTCGTCGCTGGTCACTTGGCCTGAAGTCGTCGGGCGAGTACAGGAGTCGGCCGGACCGACAGCCGATTCCCGCGGGAACCGTCAGGGACAGGGTGGCGGAATATCGGCGGCCGGGGGCGGAATTCCGCCAGACGGCGGGGTACCCGTCGTGGAGTGCGAGCGATCCGGCACGGGCCGGGCGCGGAAGAGCGACGGGCGGCGTGATGCGGCGGTACGGGCTGCGGTTCGGACTGCTGGGCCCACCGGTCCTGTATGTGGACACGGCTGACCTCCCGGACACGGGCGTCGACGTGCGCTACCACGCCGACGCGCCCTACGACGCCGATGCGCGCCACCACGCCGACGCGCGTTACGACGCCGACGCGCGTTACGACGCCGAAGTGCCCTACGACGCCGAAGTGCCCTACGGGGTCGGCGTCCCGTACGGCACCGTCCGCGTCCCGTACGACACCGTCCGCAGCCCCAAGGTGCGTGTCCTGCTTGCCGCGCTCCTCCTCGACGCGGGCCGGATCGTTCCCGTCGAGTCGCTCAAGGAGGCGCTGTGGGGCGGCGCGCCGCCGGCCTCCGCGCAGGCCTCGCTGCACAACCACGTGACCCGGCTGCGCCGGCTGCTCGACGACCCGGAGCGGCTGCGGGCCGTGCCGCCCGGCTATCAGCTCAGGGTCGAGCAGGGCGAGCTCGACGTCCACGTGTTCGAGCGGCACGTCGCCGCGGCGCGCGGCGCGCACGCCGCACGGAACTGGGAACGGGTCGTGCGCGAGTGCGCGGCGGCGCTCGCGCTGTGGCGGGGCACCCCGCTCGGCGGCCTCCCGGCCGACCTGGGCGGATACGCCTTCGTGCGACGTCTGCGGGAGGCCCGGCTGCTTCTGCTGGAGTGGCGCTACGACGCCGAACTGGCCCTTGGCGGTGCGCGGTTCGAGCGCATCGTCCCGGAGCTGACGGCGCTGGCCGCCGAGCATCCGCTGCGCGAGGCGTACCACCGCCAGCTGATGCTCGCCCTGCACCGCACCGGCCGCCAGGCCGAGGCCCTCGCCGTCCATCGCGACCTGCGCACCCGCCTCGTCGAGGAACTCGGCGTCGAACCGGGCCCTGCGGTCCGCGAGGCTCATGCGGAGGTACTGGTCCCGGCGGCCGACGAGCCAGTGACCCGGCCTCCGACCCCACCCCCCACCTCAACCCCCGCTCCCGAGTCCTCCCGCGTCCGTCCGGCCCAACTCCCCCCACGGCCCGCCCATTTCACCGGGCGGGACGAAACCCTGCGCCTACTGCACCGCACCCTTGCCGCCGCACCCTCTGTCTCCTCCTCCACTTCCTGCTCCACTTCCTCCTCCACTTCCTCCTCCACCTCTTTCTCCACCCCCTCCGCCCCCAGCGACGGCACCAGCCCGGCCGTCGTCGTCCTCAGCGGTATGGCCGGCGTCGGCAAGAGCGCGCTCGCCCTGCACCTCGCCCATGCCATGAGGGAACGTTTCTCCGACGGTCAGCTCTACCTCCACCTGCACGGCGCCACCCCCGGTATGACCCCCCTCACCGCAGGCCAGGCACTCGCCGCCCTGCTGCACGACCTCGGCACGCAGCCCCGGCACATCCCCGAACACCCGGACGCCGCGTCCGCGTTGCTGCGCACCCTGCTCGCCTCGACCCGGACGCTTCTCGTCCTGGACGACGCCGCGACCGCCGCCCAGATCCGCCCGCTGCTGCCGGCCGGCCCCGGCTGCGCGGTGATCGTGACCAGCCGCTCGCCGCTGACCGTCCTCGACGGCGCCCACCGCTTTCCGCTCGCGCCGCTGTCGGGCGAGGACAGCGCGGCCCTGCTGCGGGCGGCCTCCGGCCCGGGGGAGGGACGCGCCGACCTCGACGCGGGCCACCCCCTCGTCGACCTCACCGGCCGCCTCCCGCTCGCCCTGCGCGTCGTCGCCGCCCGCCTCGCCGCGCGCAGCGCTCTCACCCCGGACGCGCTGGCCGGCCAACTGGCGGCGGCGGAGAGCAGGTTGTCCCACCTGGAGTACGACGACCTCAGCGTCCGCCGCTCCCTCGCCGTCGCCCACGACGCCCTCGCCGCCTCCGGACGCGAGGCCGACCGCGACGCGGCCCTCGTCCTCCGCCGCATCGGGGCCCTCGACCTCCCCGCCTACGGCGCCCCCCTGCTGGCCCGCCTCACCGGCACCGACGAACCCCGCGCCGAAGCCGCCCTGAACCGCCTCGTCGACGTGGCGCTCCTGGAGGAACAGGCCTACGGCCGCTACACACCGCACGACCTGGTGCGGGACTTCGCACGCGAACTCGCGCAGTCCGAGCCGGCGGACTCCGAGGGCGGCGCCGACGTGATGCAGACCGCCCTGCGCTGGTACGCCGCCGTGGCCGAACGCGCCCTCGCCGCTGTCGTCGAAGGAGGCCCCGACCAGGACGACCGGCGCCGTCCGACCGCCGCGCAGCCGCCCGACCACGCGACGCGCGTCACGGCCGTACCCCCCTTCGCCGGACCCGAAGAGGCCTTCGCCTGGTGCGACACGGAGTTGGAGAACATCGTCGCGCTGGTGGAGGGCGGCGCGGGCGTGACAGGGGTCCATGCCGCAGGAGGTGCCGACGCCGCTCTCGGCACGGCAGGTGCCGACGCGGCCCTCGGCAATGCCGGCCGGGGAGAAGACGCCGACGCGGCTCCCGCTGCAGAAGATGCCGACGCCGCGGACCATGCCCTCGTCTCCACCCTCCTCCGCCTCCTCTTCCCCTACCTCCAACGCCGTGGCCGGGTCGCCGAGATGGAGGTGCTCGGGCGGACCGCACTGCGTGTCGCGCGGCGGCTCGGGGACGAGGCCGCCGAGGCGTACGCCCTGGGCGACCTGGCCGGCCTGCACTTCCTGACCGGCCGTCAGCATGACGCGCTCGCCCTCAACGACCTGGCCCTGGTCATCTGGCGGCGGCTCGACCGGCTGTCCTGGATCCGGCGCTGCCTGAACAACCGGGGGCTGCTGCTGGAGAGCCTCGGACGGTACGAGGAGTCCGACGCGGCGCTGCGACAGAGCCTGGAGTACTCGCGGCAGTTGAACGATCCGCACGGCGAGGCCATCACCTACAGCCACCTCGGCAACCTGTACGAGCACACCGATCCGAGGGCCGCCATCGAGCAGCACCGGCGTTCCCTCGCGATCGGGGACGCGATCGGCGCCGTCATCGTGCAGCACTCTGCGCACTGCAACATCGGCTACGCCCATCTCGCCCTCGGCGAACCGGCCGCCGCGTGGCCGCACTTCGAGGAGAGCCTGCGCATCCTGGGCGGCCACGGCGACTGGCACGGCGAGTCCCAGACCCGGCTCGGCCTCGTCCGCGCCCTGCGTCCGCTGGGCCGCACCGAACGCGCGCTGGCGGAGTGCGCGGAACTGCTGCGCCGCGCCGACGCCCGTGCCGACCGCTACACGGGCGGTCTCGCCCGGCACCAGCACGGTCTTCTGCTGCGGGAGCAGGGGTATATCGAACAGGCGTACGAGGAGTGGCGGGCGGCCCTCGTCGCACTGGACGGGACGGACGAGAAGACGGTCGTACGGGAACTCGGGGAGCTGCTCACCGGCAACAGTGACAACCCCTGATCACTTCGCGTCCACTCACTTCGGGTCCACTCACTTCGCGTCGGCATAGCACTCCACCACCGCCGTGGTGAACGGAAACCGCACCGGCGTCTCCCCGAACGTCAGCCGCCCGGCCAGGTCGGACGCCTCCCGGATCGCGGCGACGACCCTCTCCGTCTCCTCCTCGGGACAGTGCACGATCACCTCGTCGTGCTGGAAGAAGACCAGCTCGGCCGCCATCCCCGCACAGGCCTGCCGCAGCGCGGCGAGCAGCAGCAGCGCCCAGTCGGCGGCGCTGCCCTGGACGACGAAGTTGCGGGCGAAGCGGCCACGCGCGCGTGCGTTGGTCGAGGCGTACCCCGGCACCCACTGCCGGTCGTCGGAGATCTCGTCCTCTCCGACAGGGCCGCCGGAGTCGACGGGGATACCGGCCTCCTCCGCCCCGCCGTCCCCCGCCCCGGCCGCCGGCGGGCAGGTCCGCCCCAGCCAGGTGCGAACGAGTCTGCCCTCCTCGCCGGCCTTGGCCGCCTCGTCGACGTACGCCACCGCGCGCGGGAAGCGGCGGCGCAGCGCGGCGAGGTTCTTCAGGCCGTCCCCGGACGTCTGGCCGTAGACCGCGCCGAGGACGGCGAGCTTGGCCTGGGCGCGGTCGCCGGAGAAGGCGCGGTCGGAGACGGACTGGTAGAGGTCGCTCTCCCGGCCCGCGACCTCCATCAGCCCGGGGTCGCGGGAGATCGCCGCCAGCACCCGCGGCTCCATCTGGTCGGCGTCGGCGACGACCAGCCGCCAGCCCGGGTCGGCGACCACGGCCCGCCGGATGATCTTGGGGATCTGCAACGCGCCCCCGCCGTTGGTCACCCAGCGCCCGGTGACCGTGCCGTGGGCCAGGAACTCCGGCCGGAACCGCCCATCCCGCACCCAGTCCTGCAGCCAGGACCAGCCGTGGGCCACCCAGATGCGGTACAGCTTCTTGTACTCGATCAGCGGCTTCACGGCCGGATGGTCGAGGGACTCGATCTCCCAGCGCCGGGTCGACTTGATCCGGATCCCCGCCTGCGCGAACGCCTTGACGACGTCGGCGGGCAGGTCGGGGCGGACGCGGCGCCCGAAGGCGGCCGACACCTCGTCCGCCAGCTCGGCCAGCCGCCGGGGCTCGCCCCCGCCCGCGTACCGCTCGCCGAGCAGGTCGTGCAGGACCGCGCGGTGCACCTCCGCGCTCCACGGCAGCCCGGCCCGGTTCATCTCGGCGGCCACCAGCATCCCCGCCGACTCGGCCGCCGTCAGCAGCCGCATCCGCGCGGGGTGTTCGGCCCGCTCGTGCCGCCGCTGCTGCTCGGCGTAGACGGCGAGGAGGTCTTCGAGGGGCAGCCGGACGGCGGTGTCCTGCGCTTCGAACAGCGAGGACTGCGCGCCGGGCGCGGCGGAGCGCTGCGGCGGATCCGGCGGGACGGGGCCGCCGCGCAATCGGGCCAGCGCGGCGGCCGCCGAGCGGGGCTCACCGGAGTGCCCCTCGTGGCCCAGCAGGAGGGTCTCGGCGTCCTCGACGTCGTAGCACCGCTCGACTCGCACCCCCGTGGCGAGCAGACGCGGATACACCTCGGCCGTGGAACGCCAGACCCAGCGGGTGACGTCGGGCCGCTCGCGCACGGCCCGCGCCAGATCCGCCTCCCGCAGCACCGGACCGGCGGGCAGCGCGTCCGGACCGAGGGGGGCGAGTTCCACGCCACCGTCCTCGGCCGGAGCGAGTGCCCACCGGTCGGCCATGCTGCGAGTGTGGCAGGGGGGTCTGACAACGGCCCTCAGTCGTCGTCCTGCTGCCCCTGTCCCTGCCCCTGCCCGGGTTCTTGCCCTGCCGCGATCAAGGACAGGACCTTCGCGACGTACCGCTCGGTGCCGGGCTTGTCGATGCCGAGGCCGCTGAGGACGCCCTCGCCGTTCTCGAACTCCAGCAGCGCCAGCAGGATGTGCTCGGTGCCGATGTAGTTGTGGCCGAGGCGGAGCGCCTCGCGGAAGGTGAGCTCCAGGACCTTCTTGGCGTCCGGGCCGTAGGGGATCAGCTCGGGCACCTCGGCCGCGGCCGGCGGGAGCGAGGCGGTCACGGCCTCGCGGACCGCGTCCAGGGTGACGCCCTGGTCGGCGATGGCCTTGGCCGCGAGGCCCTCCGGCTCGGCGAGCAGACCGAGGACCAGGTGCGCGGGGAGCCCCTCGGCGTTGCCGGCGGTCTTGGACTCGTTGTGGGCGGCCATGACCACGTTCCGCGCGCGGGGGGTGTAGCGGCTGAAGCCCTGGCTCGCGTCGAGGTCCGCGGACTCCTTCGGCACGAACCGCTTCTGCGCGGCCTGCCGGGTGACGCCCATGCTGCGGCCGATGTCGGTCCAGGAGGCGCCCGAGCGGCGGGCCTGGTCGACGAAGTGGCCGATGAGGTGGTCCGCCACGTCGCCCAGGTGGTCGGCGGCGATGACGGCGTCCTGGAGCTGGTCGAGCGGCTCGTGGTGGGACTTCTTGATCGCGTCGATGAGGTCGTCGAGACGGACGGACGAGGTGGTGACGGGTTCTGGAGTCGTCATGTGTCAACCTTAGGTTGACAGTGGAGAGGTGTCAACCCGAGGTTGTCACTCGCTCCCGCGTGCGGGAGGCACCTCGCCCTCGTGGCACGATCGACCGGTGAGCAGCACCAGCAACAGCACCGGCGACAACCCGCCCGGCACCGTCGAACGCGCCTTCCGGGCCGCCCTCTACGAGACCGCCGACGCCGCCCTCGACACGGGTGCCTCGCTCCTCGCCGCCGACCCCGCGGCGGACGCCGAACTCGCGAGGCGGGGCACGGAGTTCGTGGCGGCGCTCTGGCGGCGGGGCTGGCAGCCCGCGGACGTGGTGCGAATCGTGCGGCGTGAGCTGGACGGCGTCCACGTCGGCCTGGTGGCGGGGCTGATACGGGCACACGCGCGTGACGACCGGGCGCGCGGCCGGCGCTGGGCGGCCCAGCTGGCGGAGCTGCCCGCCGACAGCCCTCCGCAGGCCGACCGTTTCTCGCACGCCACCGCGGTCCTGGAGCTCTACCGCCTGCTGCTGCGCCTGCCCGCCCTCGAACCCCTCCGGGACCAGGAGCCCCACCGGGCCCACCGGGGGCAGTCCCGCCCCGGCGACCACTCCCGCATGCTCACCCGCATCCGCGCGCTGCTCGCCAAGGCCGAGGCGACGGGGTTTCCGGAGGAGGCGGAGGCGCTGACGGCGAAGGCGCAGGAGCTGATGGCCCGGCACAGCGTCGACGAGGCGCTGCTCGACGCCCAGGCGCCGGCCCCGGACGCGCCCGGCGCCTGCCGGATCGGCGTCGAGCCGCCGTACGAGCAGGCGAAGGCGGTGCTGCTGGACGCGGTCGCCGACGCCAACCACTGCCGGGCGGTGTGGAACGAACCCTTCGCCTTCTCCACGGTCGTCGGCTTCGAGGCCGACCTGGAGGCGGTGGAGCTGCTCTACACCTCGCTGCTGGTGCAGGCGCAGTCCGCGATGGCGAAGGCGGAGGCGGCCCAGCGGGCGGGCGGCCGCAGGCGGACCAAGACGTTCCGGCAGTCCTTCCTCGCCGCCTACGCCCACCGCATCGGCGCCCGTCTCGGCGAGGTCACGGCCGCGGCCGAGACCCGGGTGACCGACGACCTGCTACCGGTCCTCGCCTCCCGCGAGGTCGCCGTCACCGCCGCGACGGACCGCATGTTCCCGGAAACGGTCTCCACCCGCCTGCGCGGCGTCACCGACGAGGCGGGCTGGACCGAGGGCGCCGAGGCGGCTGACCGGGCCCGGATGCGGTCCCGGCCCCGGCTGCCCTGACGCCCCCGGGGGTGGGGGCGGGGCCTGTCCCGCGGATCATGCCGCAGACGCGGGGTGTGGCACGCACTCCCCCAGAGAAGGGGGCCCCAGCGGCGTGGTCGTCGGTTCAGCGGCGTGGTCGCCGGTCGCCGACTCCCCACGCTCGGACAACCGCGCGGGGGCCCCATCCCCCCGCTCACCGGCACTGATGCGGTGCCGTCGCTTTCCTGCGACTTGCTCGGCCGGACAGGCCCCAGCTGGCTAGTCGCCCGACTGCTGGAAGGAGCTGACGGTCGCGTCCGGCACGCCCGCGCTCTTCAGGGCGACATCGCCGTACGACCACGCGAAGCTCTCGGTGGCCGAGGCGCCCGGCAGGCCGTACTTCACGGTCTTGACGGCGATGCTCTTGTCGCCGCCGTCCTCGCCGCGCACATAGGTGATCGTGAAGGAGGCGGTGCCCTGTGCCGGGAGGGTCAGGGCCTGCGCCTCGGCGGCCTCGTCCTTGGCGACGGTCGCGGAGGTGCCGTCCGCCTGGAGGTCGACCGCGGGGAAGCCGGTCAGGGTGCACTCCGCGCCCTTGTTGGTGAATGTGACGGTGACGTTGCCGGTGTCCCCGGCGGCGGGCGCGGCGTTGACGGGGCCGACCTCCCGGCCGAGGTCGGCGGCGGCGCAGGCGGAGCCGGTGGAGCCGGCGGAGCCGGACGCCTTGCTCTTCTCGTCGCTGCCCGAGCCGCTGTCGTCCCCGCCTCCGCAGGCGGTGAGGAGCAGGGCCGCGGCGAGAGCGGTGACGGTGATGGGAACGGCGCGCATGAGTGGTCCCTCGGGTTTCGTGACGGTGCTCGAAGGATCATCACGCACGCGCGCGGCGCATCCGCGCGCGCCCCCGCCTCGTGACCGCTTCGCCACCAGTGTCGGGCGAGCCTCGCGAGCTGTCCGAACGTCAGAGTTCCCAGCGTATGAACGTCCGGGCGTGTGAACGTCCGAGCGTGAACGTCCGATTGTTCGGCCGTACGGGCTATCCGAGGCCCGCCGTCGGCAGCCCCGACGGCCACTGACCGCCCTCCGCCTTGGTGAACGTCTCCTTGCCGGCCGTGCCCGACCAGGTGACCTCGAGGGAGTTCGCGTCGACGGCACCGACCATGCCGGTCGTCCGGTCGTCCTTCCCGGTGGAGCACTTGAGGTGGATCATCTGCATGCCCGCCTCCTCACCGGCGGTCCCGCTGCACACGCTCCCGCCGGTCACGAAGAGGGCGGCCTGCTTCGCGGTGATGATCAGGGCGACGGCCTTGCCGTCCGTCGTGGCGAGCCAGCTGCCCTCCAGCTCGCCGGAGGCGGAGACCGAGGTGGAGGCGGAGGCCGTCGCACCGCTCGCGCCACCGCTGTCCGCGGTCGACGTCGTCGTCGGCGTGGTCGAGGAGCCGTCGTCGGACCCGCCGTCGTCACTGCACGCGGTCAGCGCGAGCGCGCCCGCCAGTGTGGCGGCCACGGCCACGGCCGCGGCCCGCACCGGCCGACGGGACGCGCCCCGCGAGAAGATCGCCGAAGTCACTGCAAGCTCCCAAGCTGTAGCCGGCCGGCCCGGTCGTCGACCACAAGGACCGTGAGGACCACAAGGACCACAAGGACCACAAGGACCGGTAAGGACCGCAGCAAGCTACCAGCAAGCCTCAGCAGAGACCTGGGGGTGGCCTGTGACCTACCAGGACGACTTCCGCACCTCCGGCAGATGCCCCGCGTGCGCCTGCTCCCGCAGGCCCACCCGGGACAGCCCGAACGTCCGGAAGTACCCGCGCGGGCGCCCGCCCACCTGGTCCCGGTTGCGCACGCGCGTCGCGCTTGCGTCCCGCGGTTGTGCGCGCAACTCCCGCTGTGCCGCCCGCCGTTCCGCGTCCGTCGACGACGGCCGCCGGATGATCTCCTTCAGCTCGGCCCGCCGCGCCGCGTACCGCGCGACGACCTCCTGCCGCCGGTCGTTCTTCGCGATCTTGCTCTTCTTCGCCATCAGACCCGCACCGCCCGCTCGCGGATGAGCGCCACGGCCGCCTCGACGCCGATCGCGTCGACGGTCTTGATCCCCTTCGTGCTCAGCCGCAGCCGTACGTGACGGCCCTCGCTCGGCAGCCAGTAGCGCTTTGACCGGATGGTCGGGTCGAAGCGGCGCGAGGTGCGCCGGTGGGAGTGGGAGATGCGGTTGCCGAAGCCCGGCTGGGCGCCGGTCGGCATGCAGTGCGCGGACACGGGTGACGTACCTCTCCTCGGGGATGTCAGGATCGATAATGCCAATGGAATTCATTTTCAGTAAGATGGCGGCATGGCACGCAACGAACTCCGCCCGGTCATCAAGCTCCGGTCCACGGCGGGAACGGGCTTCACCTACGTGACCCGCAAGAACCGCCGCAACGACCCGGACCGCATGACCCTGCGCAAGTACGACCCCGTCGTCGGCCGTCACGTCGACTTCCGAGAGGAGCGCTGAACCACCGCCATACGCAAGGGAAACGCGCAACACCCGGCCTGCGCGCTGCTTCCGGCCGAGGCCGACGCGCACGGCGTGAGCGCCTTCGGCCGGCACCGGCGCCGCCCGTTCCACCCGGAGCGGCTGTACGCCGCGCGCCAACTCTCCTGAGCGATCAAGAACGCCCGGGAGATGGCCCTCCTGCCGTACGGCACCACCCGCTGACCTACCGCGTGACAGGGGGCGCCGACCCGTCCCATGCGGCCGGCCCGCCATGCCCGGGCAGGGGGCCGCAGAACACGGCCCCGCCCGGGTCCGCCGGCGGTCACCCACACTCCTCGTGTCCTATACGCGCCCACCCCGTCCACCCGTTCCCCGCGCGCGAGCGCCCTTGGTCGTACTCCAGGTCGCACCCCCGCTGTATGGACCCCCCTCATCCATACGAGCAGATTCACCCCTGCCGTCCACTCGCCCCAGCCGGTCGCCCCCGCCGCACTCCCCGACAACCAGCCGACCCCACCCTCATGCACCGAGTCGGCCTCACCCCCCTCCCGCGACCGACCTCACGGTCGTGCGCGGGGGTGGGGGTTGTCGTCTTGGGTCGTCGTGGCCAGGGGGGTTCCCGTCCGGCCCGGGGGAGTGGGGCTGTGCGGGGGCAGAGGTCGGAGGGACAGGTGTCGGGGGTTTTCGGGGGTGGTGGGGTGACGGGCGCGCGGCCGGACGGCTCGCCGGCCGTCGGCGTTCGGCCGGGCGCCGGGTGGCGTGGCCCCGCATCCGGAGGTTCCGGCGCGCTGCCGAGCGGATGCCCCGCGTCCGCCGGAACGGTGTCACTCAGGGCGGCCCCGGCGACATCCGTCTTCTCCCCGCGGGCGATCCGTTGCGGTGCCGACGGAACACGACGGCCGTGCCACGCGTCTGTTCCTAGTGCACGAGTGGTTCGATCCGGACGACTTTCACGGGGACTTCACGACGGCCGACGAACCGAACGAGTTGGGTAAAGCGGGCGTCAAAGCTGTAACCGCACAAGCACCCCGCGTGCACGTGCATCTGCTCATGCGACTGCACATGAACGGGGTTATGATCCGGGACAGTTGACCACGGCACCAATGGCCACACGGGCCACACGAGCCAGCGCACCACCAGGGAGCGACCTGTGGACCACGACGTTGACGGGGGGCACGACGTGTACAACGGCATGACGGCCACACAGCTGTACGGGGTTGCCTGGCAGAAGAGCCGGCACAGCAACTCGCAGGGTTCCTGCGTGGAGTTCGCGCGACTGCCGGGCGGCGACGTGGCCGTGCGCAACTCGCGCTTTCCGGACGGTCCCGCGCTCGTCTACACACGGGCCGAGATCGAGGCGATGCTGCTCGGCATCAAGGACGGCGAGTTCGACCACCTGATCGCGAGCTGACGTCCCCGGACGCCGGCTCCGTCATCGGCCGTCCTCGCACTCACCGCCGTCATCGCGTCGTCGCCGACGCCGTCGTCTCCGCGGAACACATCGTAAATTTCGTGGGAAATCGGTTCACAACGCGCGTAGAACCGCGGCGCCAGAACGCGCCGCGGTTCGTCATTCGACGGGGGTGTGCAGACGGAAGAGCGCCCAGACGACCTTGCCGCCCAGGCTGCCGGAGAGCGGATGCCAGCCCCAGCTGTCGGCGAACGAGTCGACGAGGAACAGGCCGCGGCCCGACTCCGCCGAGAAGTCCTCGCCCTCGCGGGGCAGGGGGCTGTCATGACTGGGGTCGCGCACCGCGCACACGAGCCGCTCGGTCCACCGCATCAGGTGCAGCCGCACGGGCGGATGTTCATCCGGCAGACACGGGGCGTCGTCCGGGGACAGTCCGTGTCTCAACGCGTTGGTCACCAACTCCGAGACGACCAGACAGACGTCGTCGAAACGGTCGCCCACGTCCCACTGGCCGAGGGTCCTCTTGGTGAACTGCCGGGCTTCGCGCACTGCTTCGAAGCGGGCGGGGAGGGCGCACGAGGCGGCGTTGGACACGGCCGCGGGATCAAGCGGCGGAAGGCCCTGCCGTAACGGCTCGAGCATGGTCGATCCATTCGTCCCCATGCGAGGCACTCCCGGGATTCGCGGTCGTTGCGATGCAGCGGTGGCGCGAGACCATGGTTTCTGATGCGCACTGCGGATGCAAGGGCAGATGCACGTGCACGTGACCGAAATGGACCCGCCCGTACCGCTTCTTGGCCATTTTTTCCGCCAACTTCTCGCCCAGTAGGGGCACTTCTCTTGCTTTACCCTCACTCTTCCCTCGCATCACTCTGTGCGTATCCTTTGGCTTCTTTCCATTTCTGTAATCGGACGAGTACTGCTCGAAGTGTTTTAGTGGCAGACTGCGGCTCCTAAGACGGTTGGGGAGGCTGGCGAACGTGAGCGCGGGAGAGCCCGGATCGGTGGTGCGGCGGATGCTGCTCGGCTCGCAACTACGGCGGCTGCGTGAGGCACGAGGCATCACGCGCGAGGCGGCCGGATACTCGATCAGGGCGTCGGAGTCGAAGATCAGCCGGATGGAACTGGGCCGGGTGAGCTTCAAGACCCGGGACGTGGAGGACCTGCTGACGCTGTACGGCATCTCGGACGACACGGAGCGCCAGGCCCTCGTAGGACTCGCCCGTGAGGCCAACGTGGCGGGCTGGTGGCACAGTTACTCGGACGTCCTGCCCAACTGGTTCCCCACGTACGTCGGTCTGGAGGGCGCGGCCGCGCTGATCCGGGCGTACGAGGTGCAGTTCGTGCACGGTCTGCTGCAGACCGAGGCCTACGCCCACGCGGTCGTCAGCCGTGGCATGAAGGGCGCGAACGCGGCCGACATCGACCGGCGCGTGGCGCTGCGCCTGGAGCGGCAGAAGTACCTCGTCGCCGAGAACGCCCCCGACTTCCACATCGTCCTCGACGAGGCCGCCCTGCGCCGGCCGTACGGCGACCGCGAGGTGATGCGCGGGCAGCTCCAGCATCTGATCGACATCTCCGAACGCCCCAACGTGCGGCTCCAGGTGATGCCGTTCAGCTTCGGCGGTCACTCCGGCGAGTCCGGCGCCTTCACGATCCTGAGCTTCCCGGAGTCCGACCTGCAGGACGTCGTCTATCTGGAGCAGCTCACCAGCGCCCTCTACCTGGACAAACGCGAGGACGTCGCCCAGTACGAGCAGGCGCTGAAGGAGCTCCAGCAGGACAGCCCCGGGCCGGACGAGAGCCGGGACCTGCTGCGCGGACTGATCCAGCTGTCCTAGCGGTCCGGCGTACCGATCCGGCCGTCCTGCGGGTTTCCCCCTGGAGCGGTCCGGGTTCTCCCCCAACTCCCCTGGAACACCCGTACGATGACGTGTGATCAGATCGTGATGCCGAGCGGTCGCAACCGATCGCAGCAGGGGATTGAGGGTTCACATGTCGACCTACTTCACCGACCTGGCCCAGCAGTACATCGACGGTAAGTGGCGTCCGGGGACGGGGTCCTGGGACATCATCACCATCAACCCCTACGACGGCGAGAAGCTCGCCTCGATCACCATAGCCACAGTCGACGAGGTCGACGAGGCCTACCGCGCCGCCGCCCGCGCCCAGAAGCAGTGGGCCGCGACCAATGCCTACGCGCGCCGCACGGTCTTCGAGAACGTGCTGCGTCTGGTCGAGGAGCGGGAGGCGGAGATCAGCGCGGTCCTCGTCGACGAGGCCGGCGGCACGTTCGGCAAGGCCGCCTTCGAACTCCACCTGGCCAAGGAGTTCCTGCGCGAGTCGATCCACCTCTCGCTGAGCCCCGAGGGTCGCATCCTCCCCTCGCCGATCGACGGCAAGGAGAACCGCGTCTACCGGGAGCCGGTCGGCGTCGTCGGCGTGATCAGCCCCTTCAACGTCCCGTTCCTGCTGTCGCTGAAGTCGGTCGCCCCCGCGCTGGCCCTCGGCAACGGCGTGGTGCTCAAGCCGCACCAGAACACCCCGATCTCCGGCGGCACCGTCATCGCCAAGCTCTTCGAGGACGCCGGTCTGCCGCCGGGCCTGCTGAACGTCGTCGTGACCGACATCGCCGAGATCGGCGACGCCTTCCTGGAGCACCCGATCCCCCGGGTCATCTCCTTCACCGGCTCCGACAAGATCGGCCGGCACGTCGCCACCGTCGCCGCCTCGCACTTCAAGCGGTCCATCATCGAACTCGGCGGCAACAGCGCGTTCGTCGTCCTCGACGACGCCGACGTCGACTACGCCGTCGACGCGGCCGTCTTCAGCCGCTTCGTGCACCAGGGCCAGGTCTGCATGGCCGCCAACCGCATCCTGGTCGACCGCTCCGTCGCCGACGAGTTCACCGAGAAGTTCGTCGCGAAGGTGCGGACCCTCAAGGCCGGCGACCCGCGCGACCCGCAGACCGCCATCGGCCCGCTGATCAACTCCTCGCAGGCGGAAGCGGTCTCGAACGTCGTCCGGCAGGCGATCACCGAGGGCGCGAACGCGCTCCTGCACGGCACGACCACCGACAACGTCGTCGAGCCCTCCGTGCTGGCCGGCCTCCCCGCCGACTCCGCCCTGCTCCAGCAGGAGGTCTTCGGCCCGGTCGTCTTCATCAACACCTTCGACGGCGAGGAAGAGGCAGTACGCCTGGTCAACGACACGCCGTACGGCCTGAGCGGCGCGGTCCACACCGCCGACATCGAGCGGGGCGTCGCCTTCGCCAAGCAGATCGTCACCGGCATGTTTCACGTCAACGACGCCACCGTCCACGACGAGCCGATCGTCCCCTTCGGCGGCGAGAAGAGCTCCGGCGTCGGCCGCCTCAACGGCGAGACGACCGTGGAGGCCTTCACCACCACGAAGTGGATCTCCGTCCAGCACGGCCGCAGCGGGTTCCCGTTCTGAGTGTGTTCTGAGCGCGCGTCCGGCAGGCCCCGGGTAGCCGGGTGCCTGCCCGCCACGCCCTAACCTGGGCACATGTCAGCGATCCGTCTTCTCGTGCTGGGCGCCGTGCGTCAGCACGGGCGGGCCCACGGCTACCAGGTGCGCGGCGACCTGGAGTACTGGGGTGCCCATGAGTGGTCCAACGCCAAGCCGGGCTCGATCTACCACGCCCTGAAGCAGATGGCGAAGCAGGGACTGCTGCGCGAACACGAGACCGCCCCGTCCACCGCGGGCGGCCCACCGCGCACCGAGTACGAGATCACCGAGGCCGGCACCGAGGAGTACCTCAGGCTGGTGCGCGAGGCGCTGACCTCCTACGACCAGAAGATGGACATGAAGACGGCGGCCATCGGCGCCGTGGTCGACCTCCCGCGCGCGGAGGCCGTGTCGCTCCTGAAGGAGCGCATCCGCCGCATCGAGGAGTGGCGCTCCGCCGTCACCGAGCACTACGTCCCCGAGGACGGCCCGGAGCAGCTGGGCCACATCGGCGAGATCATGAACCTCTGGATCCACACGGCCGATGGGGACGCCGAGTGGACCCAGGGCCTGATCGCGCGGATCGAGGGCGGGGCCTACACCTTCGCGGGAGAGGGCGAGCCGTTCGTCGGCGTGCTGGCGGAAGGCCAGGAGAACCCGTACGCGACGGGGGAGCGTCATCCGGGTGACACTCGCTAATCAAGTTTGACGAGCTGCATGCTCGGGGTTACTTTGGGTCTCGAGTAAGTAGTCAAGTTTGACTAGCCAGGAATTGGGGGACGTCATGGACGACACGGCGATCACCGTCGAAGGCGTACGCAAGAGGTACGGCGACACACAGGCACTGGACGGGCTCGACCTCGCGGTCGCCCGGGGCACCGTGCAGGCGGTGCTCGGACCGAACGGCGCGGGCAAGACGACCCTGGTCAGGATCCTGTCCACGCTGCTGCGACCGGACGCCGGACGGGTCGAGGTGGCCGGCTACGACGTGGTGCGCCAGGCCCGCGAGGTCCGCCTGCGCATCGGACTGCTCGGCCAGCACGCGGCCCTCGACGAGGAACTGTGCGGCCGGCAGAACCTGGAGCTGTTCGGCCGCCTCCACCACCTGGGCGCCCGCCACGCGCGCGTGCGCGCCGACGAACTCCTGGAGCGTTTCGACCTCACCGGCACCGGCCGCAAGCCGGTCCGCGCCTACAGCGGAGGCATGCGGCGCCGCCTCGACCTGGCCGCCTCCCTCATCGGCAACCGGGACGGCACCGATCCGGAGGTGCTCTTCCTCGACGAGCCGACCACCGGACTCGATCCGCGCGGCCGCGCCGAGGTGTGGTCCGCGGTCCGCTCGCTGGTCGGCGGTGGGACGACGGTCGTGCTCACCACCCAGTACCTGGAGGAGGCCGACCAGCTCGCCGACCGCATCTGTGTCGTCGACCGGGGCCGGGTGATCGCCGAGGGCACGGCGGACGAGCTGAAGGCGCTCACGGGCGGCGACCGCATCGACGTCGTCCTGCGCGACGCCGGCCATCTGGACGCCGTCCTCGCACTGCTGCCCCTGCCCCGGCACGACGTCACCGTCGACCCCGACCGCCGCCTGCTCAGCGCCCCGGTCACCGACCGCATGGCCGCCCTTTCCGGCGTCGTCCGCGCCCTGGAGGAGGCCGGCGTCGAGGCGGAGGACGTGGCCCTGCGCCGCCCCACGCTGGACGAGGTGTTCCTCCACCTGACCGGACACGACGACCACATGGACGGCCGCACGGGCAAGCGCACGGGCAAGCGCACGGGCAAGCGCACGGACAAGCGCGCGGACGACCGGACCAAGGAGGCCGTGTGAACACGTACGGGCTGACCGATTCCTGGACCATGACCCGGCGCGAACTCGCCCACTGGGCAAGGCAGCCGGGCCGGCTGGTCGTCGGGCTCGTCTTCCCGGTGATGCTGCTGCTGATGTTCGGCTACCTGGTCGGCGGCGGCCGCGGGGTGAGCGGGGACTACCTCGACTACCTGATGCCCGGCATGCTCGCGCTCACCATGGCCTTCGGCCTGGAGGGCACCATGCTCGCCGTCACCCAGGACCTGAACAAGGGCGTCATCGACCGGTTCCGTGCCATGCCGATGGCCGACGGCGCCGTCCTGGTGGGCCGTTCGGCGGCCGACATGCTCCAGTCGGCCGTCGGCCTGGCCGTGCTGATCGCCGTCGGCCTCGCCCTCGGCTGGCGCCCCCAGGGCGGACCGGGCGCCTTCCTGGGCGCGGTGGGTCTTCTCCTCCTCTTCCGGTTCGCGATGCTGTGGATCGGCATCCATCTGGCGCTGGTGGCCGGGAAACCGGAGATGGTGCAGGCCGTGCAGATCCTGGTCTGGCCGGTCGGCTTCCTCTCCAACGCCCTCGCCGCCCCCGCCTCCATGCCCGACTGGCTGGGCACGGCCGTCGAGTGGAACCCGATGTCCCGGACGGCGACGGCGGTACGCGACCTGTTCGACGGCTCAGGCGCCGACCCGGGCCATGTATGGGCGGCGGTCGGCTGGCCGCTGGCCCTGCTGGCGGTCTTCTTCCCGCTGGCGGTCCGCAGGTTCGCCCGCATGAGCCTGTGACGCCCCGGCGGCGGCCGCCTCCGCCGGCCCGACCGACGGGACGACCGACGGGACGGCCGACCGGACGCCTGACCGGACGCCTGACCGGAGGCGTTCGCCGGCGGGACACCTCCTAGTGGTGGAACCCGGTCGCCGCCCCCTTGTCCCGCGTCGACGGCCCCGACTGCCGCCGGAGTTCCGGCAGCAGCCGGGTCAGGTCCTCCACGAACATCTCGGCGAGGTCCTCCGAGAAGCCGTTTCTGCACACGACCCGCAGGGCGGACAGATCCTCCCGGTTCGGCGGGAAGGTGTACGCCGGAACCAGCCAGCCGTTCTCGCGCAGCCGCCGGGAGACGTCGAAGACGTCGTACGAGTCCACGCCCGGCGCCGTCGTGAAGGCGAACACCGGCAGCTGGTCGCCCCGGGTGAGGAGCCGGAAGTCGCCGAGCGCCTCCACCCGGTCGGCGATGCCCCGGGCCACGTCCCGCGTGGACTGCTGCACCGCCCGGTAACCCTTGCGGCCCAGCCGCAGCAGCGTGTAGTACTGCGCGACGACCTGCGCGCCCGGCCGGGAGAAGTTGAGCGCGAAGGTCGGCATGTCGCCGCCCAGGTAGTTCACGCGGAACACGAGCTCCTCCGGCAGGGCCTCCTTGTCGCGCCACAGCGCCCAGCCGACCCCCGGGTACACCAGCCCGTACTTGTGCCCCGAGGTGTTGATGGACGCCACGCGAGGAAGGCGGAAGTCCCACACCAGGTCCTCGTCGAGGAAGGGGGCGATCATCGCGCCGGACGCGCCGTCCACGTGCACCGGGATGTCGAGACCGGTCCGCTCCTGGAGGGAGTCCAGGGCCGCGCACAGCTCGGCGATCGGCTCGTAGGAGCCGTCGAAGGTGGAGCCGAGGATGCCGACGACCCCGATGGTGTTCTCGTCGCACAGCTCGGCCGCGCCTTGCGGGTCGAGGTGGAACCGGTCCCCCTCCATGGGGACCTGACGGGCCTCCACCTCCCAGAAGTTGCAGAACTTCTCCCAGCAGACCTGGACGTTGACCCCCATCACGAGGTTCGGGCGGACATCCCGCGCGGGATAGCGGTCGGCGTTGCGCTGCGCCCACCGCCGCTTCATCGCCATCCCGGCGAGCATGCACGCCTCGCTCGACCCCGTCGTCGAACACCCCACGACCGCCGACGGGTCGGGCGCCTTCCACAGGTCGGCGAGCATCGCCACACAGCGCCGCTCCAGCTCGGCGGTCCGCGGGTACTCGTCCTTGTCGATCATGTTCTTGTCCCGGCACTCCGCCATCAGCACCCCGGCCTGCGGCTCCATCCACGTGGTGACGAACGTGGCCAGGTTGAGCCGTGCGTTGCCGTCCAGCATCAGCTCGTCGTGCACCAGCTGGTACGCCGTCGACGGCGGCATCGGCGCGTCCGGCAGCCGGTGTTTCGGTGGTGCCTCGGTCATACCGCCGAGCGGGTTCGCCTCGCCGTAGAAGGGGTTCACGGACAGGGGACGCTCGTCGGGCTTCTGGTGGCCTTCATGGAGGGGCATGGGCTTTCTCCCAACTGATCGGCGGCGGCGCCGAGCGGCGTCCTACCGCTTCATCGGATCGAGGGGGCCGTTCGGTTCACGCGTTCACCGCACCGCCGTTCGGTCGTCGTGCAACCGCATCTGCGGCCCGCCCCGTCACCAGCAGCCAGGCCGGCGGTGAGGCGATGCACAGCAGGGCGATGATCGAGGGCGAGGCGACCAGGACGGCGGCGATGAACAGGCTCACCCAGCCCTGCCGGGTGATGGCCAGGAGGATGCCCAGCACCCCCATGGCCACACCCACCGCCGGATGCGCGCCCGGCACGAGCGCGTGGGCGGTGAGGCCGAGGGCGACGCCCACGAACACGGCCGGGAAGATCCGCCCGCCCCGGAAGCCGCAGGACGCGGCGACGACGAGCGCGGCCGGCTTCACCACTGTCATCGTGGCGAACTGCCCGGCCGGCCGGCCCTCGGGACCGGCCGCGAGCTCCTCGGCCTCGTCCAGTCCCTTGAAGAGCGTCAGACGGCCGCCCAGGGCCGCCGGCAGCCCCAGCACGACCCCGCCGGCCGGCAGCGCCGGCATCGGGTGCCGCGGCCGCGCGAACGCGCCGTGGACGAACGGGAGGGTGTGGACGGCGCACATGCCGAGCAGCGCCGCCGCCGAGGTGATCACGAGCGCCGCCGGCAGATCGCCCCACCCGGGCTCCCCGAACGGGGCCGGCGCAGGTCGAAGGCGGGACGGGCCACCAGGGCGGTCGTCATCGAACCGGCCGCGGCGGCGATCAGCGGCGCGAAGACGTTGTCCCACAGCGGGCCCTTGGTCTGGCGTTCCGCAAGCGCCTCGGAGATCAGCAGTGCCGCCGCCACCGGCGTCCCGAACAGCGCGCCGATCGTGGCCGCCTCCGCGAGCACCACCCACACCGCGCCCGGCGCCTTCGGCCGGAACCGGTGGCCCAGCCAGACGGCGAGTCCCACGTTCACGGCGATGACCGGGTTCTCCGGGCCCAGGCTCGGCCCGCCCGCCGGCATCGGTGACATCACCGATGCCGGCGGGCGGGGAGCACCATCGGCGGCAGCACGCGCGTCCAGCCCCATCGTGGCCGGATCGCGTCCGGCATGCCCCGCCGCCTTCCACACCACCAGCCCCACCAGCGCCTCTGTCGCGGTGAGCACGACGAACATCCACAGCACCGAGCAACGGCCCACGCCCGCCGCGTCCGGCAGGTCCTGCCACAGCGCGGCCTGCAACTGCTCGGCCAGCCCGCTGACCAGCAGGAGCAACAGGCCGGCCGGGACGCCGAATCGTCGGCGTGAGGAGAGCGGGCAGGATCAACGGCAGCAGGGCGCGTGCCGGGCTTGCCGGAGCGGTCGGCGCCTGTTGCGCGGTGTCCTGGGCCACGGGCCCACGATAAGGGGGCGAATCGGACATGACATCCGGACGGCCGTCTACGCGGAGGAACCAGGCTTGCACCTCACGTGGCGTGAGGACGCACCGTGGAGCGCGTACCGAGAAGGGAGCGGACGAAGTGAGCTACTCCGTAGGACAGGTCGCCGGATTCGCCGGGGTCACGGTGCGCACGCTGCACCACTACGACGAGATCGGCCTGCTCGTCCCCGGTGGGCGCAGCCACGCGGGCCACCGACGCTACGACGACGCCGACCTCGACCGGCTTCAGCAGATCCTGTTCTACCGCGAGCTCGGCTTCCCGCTCGAGGAGGTCGCGGCCCTGCTCGACGACCCGGCGGCCGACCCGCGCGCGCATCTGCGCCGCCAGCACGAACTGCTGACCGCCCGGATCGAGAAGCTGCAGAAGATGGCCGAGGCCGTGGAACACGCCATGGAGGCACGCAAGATGGGCATCAACCTCACACCCGAGGAGAAGTTCGAGGTCTTCGGCGACAAGGACCCCGAGCAGTACGCCGAGGAGGCGGAGCAGCGCTGGGGCGGCACGGAGGCCTACGCCGAGTCACAGCGCCGCGCCGCCCGCTACACCAAGGACGACTGGAAGCGCCTGCAGGCCGAGGTCGACGCCTGGAGCGAGCGCTACGCCCGCCTGGTGGCCGCCGACGAGCCGCCCACCGGCGAGGCGGCCATGGGCATGGCCGAGGAGCACCGGCAGCACATCGGCAGGTGGTACTACGACTGCCCGTACGAGATGCACCTGTGCCTGGGGGAGATGTACGTCTCCGACGAGCGCTTCAAGGCGTTCTACGACTCGATGCACCCGGGCCTCGCCGAGCACCTCAGGGAGGCGATCACGGCGAACGCCGCCCGGCAGGCGCGCTGAGGGCTGTCCTGGTCCGGGACTACTCCTGGACCAGGACCACCGCCGTCCCGTACGCGCACACCTCGGTGCCCACGTCCGCCGCCTCCGTCACGTCGAAGCGGAACATCAGCACGCCGTTGGCCCCACGCGCGCGTGCCTGCTCGACGAGCCGTTCCATGGCCTGGTTGCGAGTCTCCACAAGGGTCTTCGTCAACCCCTTGAGCTCGCCGCCGATCATCGACTTCAGTCCCGCGCCGATCTGGCTGCCCAGGTGCCGTGAGCGCACGGTCAGCCCGAAGACCTCCCCGATGACCTGCTGCACCCTGAACCCGGGTACGTCGTTCGTCGTGACGACCATTACGTCCGGCTGGGGGCCCTGCCCGCCGCCGTAGTCCTCGATTCCCATGTTCACAGGTTTGACCAAAGAGGAGCACAGTGCATCCTGAGGGATGCCCTGGGAACCTGGTTCTGTCGGGCTGCGTTGATAGCTTTGGGCGGCCCAGTCGCCGCACCGATCGCCTTCACCCCTCAGGAGCCCGGAACCCGTGACTACCCTTGCCCTCGGCCCCGAGTGGATTACTCCGGACTACCTGATCTCGACGTTCGGCCTGATCGGCATTTTGGTGATCGTCTTCGCCGAGTCGGGCCTGTTCGCCTTCCTGCCCGGTGACTCGCTGCTGTTCACGGCCGGTCTGCTGGTTGCCGACGGCAAGTGGATCCACCAGCCGTTGTGGCTGGTCTGCACTCTGATCGTGATCGCGGCGGTCCTCGGCGACCAGGTGGGGTATCTGATCGGCAAGTTCTTCGGGCCGAAGCTGTTCAGCCGGCCCGACTCCAAGCTCTTCAAGAAGGAGAACCTGGAGAAGGCTCACGAGTTCATCGAGAACTACGGCCCCAAGGCGATCGTCCTGGCGCGCTTCGTGCCCATCGTGCGGACCTTCGCGCCGATCATCGCCGGCGCCGGCCGCATGAAGTACCGCACGTTCATCACGTACAACATGATCGGCGGCATTCTCTGGGGTACGGGTGTCACGGTCGCGGGCTACTTCCTCGGACAGATCACCCTCATCAAGGAGAACGTCGAGGCGATCCTGGTCCTGGTCGTCCTCATCTCGGTCGTCCCGGTGATCATCGAGGTCCTCAAGGCCCGCAGGGAGAGCCGCAACGCGCCTTCCGGGCAGCAGCAGGCCTCCCATCAGCAGCAGCCGCATCAGCCCCCGGTGATGGACGACGCGACGACCCAGCTCCGCCGGATCGACCAGCACGACCAGTACGACCAGCACGACCAGTACGGAGGCCAGAGCGGCCAAGGCGGCCACGGCGGCCAAGGCGGCCACGGCGGCCAGAGCGGCCAAGGCGGCCACGGCGGCCACGGCGGTCAGAGCTACGAGAACGAGTACTACGGCCAGCAGTACCCGCACCAGCAGTACCCGCACCAGCAGCAGTACCCCCAGGACTGGCAGCAGCCCCAGCAGCAGCCCCAGCAGCAGCCCCAGGAGCCGTACGGCGCCCAGCAGAACAGCCCGTACCCCTACAACCAGAACCAGGGCTACTAGAAGCGCCCTGCGGGTCGCGGGGCGGCGTTCAGAACCCCCGCGTCCTCTTGGCGGCCCGCCGCTTCTCGGCGGAGCCGATCCGCAGGAACAGCCGCGACACCTCGGACCCCAGGTTCACACCGATGGCGATGGCCATGGCCAGTGCCGCGGCCTTGGTGATCGACACCAGCCCCGCGTCCACCTCGTTCTTCGCGATCGCCAACAGCCCGAAATAGGTCGCCGACCCCGGCAACAGGGGCCCGATCGCGGCGGTCGTGTACGGCAGGGCGGAAGCGAACCGGTACCGCGAGAGCAACTGCCCGAACAGCCCCACCACGCCCGCCGCGACGGCCGTGGAGGCCACCGGCGAGATCTCCCCTGCGTAGCGCATCGCCCCGTACACCGACCAGGCCACACCGCCGTTCAACGTCACGGCCAGCACGGTGGATCGTTCCTGCTGGAGCAGCACCGCGAACGTCAGCGACAGCAGCATCGACGCCCCGATCTGCAACAGCGGCCGCTGGGTGATGCCCAGGTTCGCGTCGGGGTTGAGATGCGCGCCGAGCTGCACGCCGACGTAGAGCATCACCAGCACCCCGGCGACGATGCCCACGAAGAAGTACATGACCTCCAGCAGGCGCGCGGCAGCGGTGATGTAGAAGCCCGTCAGACCGTCCTGGACGCCCGCCACCAGCGCCCGTCCGGGCAGCAGCGCGAACAGCCCACCGGTGACGACCGCTGCGGCCTTCACATCGACGTGCCCCAGCGTCAGCGCGATGCCTATCGCGGCCGGCGGCATCGCGGCGACCAGGAACTGGTAGAACTCCGGCAACCCGCGTCCGGCGCAGAGCCACGCCAGCCGGTCGCCGAGCATCGCGCCGAGCGCGGCCGCGACGAACACGACCGCGTCACCGCCGACCAGTACCGAGGCGGCGCCCGCGAGCAGCCCGCTCGCCGAGGTGAGCACCCAGGTCGGGTACGGGTGCCGGTTGCGGCGCATCTCCGCGAGCCGCCGGTAGGCCTCCTCCAGGGAGAGGTGGGTCTCCGGGTCGCTCAGGTCGTCCACGAGCCGGAAGACGGCCGCCAGACGCGTGTAGTCGGTGCCCCGGCGGCGCACCGTCCGTGACGCCGTCACCGGGTCCTCCACCAGGGACGGCTGGTACGAGATCGACAGCAGCGTGAAGGTGACGTTCGGCTCGCAGCGGTCGAGCCCGTAGGAGCGGCAGACCGCGAACATCGCGGCCTCCACGTCCTCGGCGCCCTCCCCGCCCGCCAGCAGCAACTCGCCGATGCGCAGCGTCAGGTCGAGCACGCGCGGGACGGCCGGACCGCCCTCCTCCGCCTTGGGACCCGGCTCCGGCGCGGGCCGCTCGGCCACCGGCATCCGCAGCATCGTGCGCATCCGGTCCTGCCAGGGCACGTCCTTGGTCAGACTCACCATCGGCACGCCGGCGGCCGGCGTGAAGGCGACCGGGGCCTGTCGGGCGCTGTAGGTGCGCGGCAGGCTGAACGCCGACCCCTCGCCCTCCCCGGCGGCCTGCTGCCCCACGTCCAGGCCCTGCGGAACGGCGAACTCCGAGGTGGTCTCCGACTCGCCACCGGCCTTCGGGACCGCCAGCCCCGCCGGGATCGCGAACTCGGACGTGATCTCGGGGTCGAAGACACCCCTAGCCTCGTCCGACTGCGGCTTGCGGTACTCCGCCTCCGTCACTGAGCAAGCTCCCTGAACGACGCCTTCCGTAGGCCTCAGTATGCGCACAGACACGCGAAAGGACCGCACGCGTGCGCGTGCGGCCCTTTACACACCTCTACGCGACCGGAGCCTCAGTGGCCGCCCTGGTCCTTGAACCGCTTGTAGGACCGCTCGATCTCGGCCTCGGCGTCGGTACGGCCCACCCAGTCGGCGCCCTCGACGGACTTGCCGGGCTCGAGGTCCTTGTAGACCTCGAAGAAGTGCTGGATCTCCAGGCGGTCGAACTCCGACACGTGGTGGATGTCGCGCAGGTGCTCCACGCGCGGGTCGGTCGACGGGACGCACAGCAGCTTGTCGTCGCCGCCGGCCTCGTCCGTCATCCGGAACATGCCGATCGCGCGGCACCGGATCAGACAGCCCGGGAACGTCGGCTCGTCCAGGATGACCAGCGCGTCGAGCGGGTCACCGTCCTCGCCGAGGGTGTTCTCGACGAAGCCGTAGTCGGTCGGGTAGGCGGTCGAGGTGAAGAGTCGACGGTCCAGGCGGATCCGACCGGTCTCGTGGTCCACCTCGTACTTGTTCCGCGAACCCTTCGGGATCTCGATCGTGACGTCGAACTCCACCGGTGGCTCCTCCATGATCAGCACATAGTTCTGGTGGTTAAGTGTCCCTCACGCAGGTGTGTGATCGCGAAAGGGGCTGGTGATCGTGCCAGAGCTGAGGCCTTGGCGGGCCGCGAGACCGCATGTGGTGCGGGTCACGGACGCCGTTCGACCGCGTCTGGCACGGGCCGCAGGGATCGTACGACCCCGCCTCGCGCGCGTGAGCGCCGCCGCCAAGCCGCAGGTCGTACGGCTCACACAGGCGGCGAAGCCGCATCTCGCACGCGTCACGAAGCCGATGGCCGGTCAGAGCGCCAGGTCCTGGCAGTACACCGCGGGTGCGGCGACCGCCGGGCTGGCACTGGCCGCCGGTGTGGTGACCGCCGTCGGCCCCTGGGACTCCACCGGTCAGCGTACGGCGGAGCGGGACCGGGCAGTCGCCCTGGAACGGACGGGTGGCGCAGATCACGGCCGTACGGACGATTCGTCCCCTACGTCCGACACGGCGGCCGGAGCGCCGCGGCCCGCCCCCAGCGCCGCCTCCGTCCTCGCCGCCCTCGGGGGCGCCGCGAACGCCGTGAAGTCCGCCCCGGACGCCCTGCCCACCGGCACGGGCCTCACGGGCGTCCTGACGCCCCTCCTGGGCGATCCCGCCCTCGGCGCCCGGCACACCGCCGCGGTCGTCGACGTGGCCACCGGCAAGCGGCTGTACGGCACCGGAGGGGACGTGGCGCTGACCCCGGCGTCCACCACGAAGATCGCCACCGCGGTCGCCGCGCTCTCCGCGATGGGCGCCGAACACCGCCTCACCACCCGCGCGGCGCTCGAGCCCGACACCAAGGAGCTCGTTCTCGTCGGCGGCGGCGACCCCACCCTCACGGCCCGCGCGGACGCCGAGGGCTGGGCGAGCCTGCGCGCCCTCGCCGCCTCCACCGCCACCGCCCTGAAGAAGCGCGGTCTCACCCAGGTGACGCTCTCGTACGACACGACCCTGTACGCCGGAGCCGAAGTTCACCCCATCGGGGCCAACCCCAACCTTGCCCCCGTCACGGCCCTGTCCGCCGACGAGGGCCGCACCGACGACTCCACCAGCGGCCCGACGACCCGCGTGAGCGACCCGGCGGCCGACGCGACCCGCCGGTTCGCGCAGTTCCTGAAGACCGCCGGCATCAGGACCACGGCCCCCGGTCCCTCCAAGGCCACCACGCGCGCGCAGAGCCTCGCCACCGTCTCCTCGCCCCCGCTGTCCGCCCTGGTCGAACGGATGCTCACCAACAGCGACAACGACATCGCCGAGGCCCTCGCCCGCCAGACCGCCGTCGCCACCGGTGTCCGCGCCGACTTCGACGGCGCCGGCAAGGCCGTCCAGGCCCAGCTCAAGAAGCTCGGACTGCCGACGGCCGGCGCCCGCTTCAAGGACGGCAGCGGCCTCGACCGCGAGGACCGGCTCACGGCGAACCTGCTGACCGCCCTCCTGGTCAAGGCCGCCGACGCCACCCGTCCCGACCTGCGCCCCGTCCTCACCGGCCTCCCGGTCGCCGGCTTCACCGGCACCCTCACCAGCCGCTACATCGACGGCGCGGCCGGCGTCGTCCGCGCCAAGACCGGCACCCTGACCGGCGTGAACACCCTCGCCGGCACGGTCGTCGACCAGGACGGCCGCCTCCTCGCGTTCGCCCTCCTGACAGCCGACACGACCGACCCGGCGGCCGCCCAGGCGGCGCTGGACCGGGCGGCCACGGCGCTCGCGGGATGCGGCTGCCGCTGAGGGAGGCGGCCCACCACCCCCGAGCCGTCCCCGGCCCCGACCCTGACATCTCCCTGACCGGCCTCCTGTGGCCTGCCCCCGACGGCGGTGCTCACGTACGGTTGACGCATGACGAGCATCGGTGGTGCCGCATCTTCGGGGATGGTCGACTGGAATCTCGCGGTGGCGACGGCGACCCGCCTCGTACGGCCGGGACCCGAGGTCAGCCGTGACGAGGCGCGTGCCGTCGTCGCGGAACTGCGCCGACACGCCAAGGCCTCGGAGGAACACGTCCGGGGCTTCACTCGTATGGGCACCGAGGACATCCACGACACCCCGATCCTCGTCGTCGACCGCCCGGGCTGGGTGCGGGCGAACGTGGCGGGCTTCCGGGAGATCCTCAAGCCGCTCCTCGACAAGATGCAGGAGCGGCGGGGCAACACGCCCGGAGGCGCGGTCCTCGGCGCCGTCGGCGGCAAGGTCACCGGCGTCGAACTGGGCATGCTGCTGTCCTTCCTGTCCTCCCGCGTCCTCGGCCAGTACGAGACGTTCGCCCCCGCCACCCGCGAACTCCCCGCGGGCGCCAACGGCGGCGGCCGGCTGCTGCTCGTCGCGCCGAACATCGTCCACGTGGAACGCGAACTCGACGTACAGCCCCACGACTTCCGCCTGTGGGTGTGCCTCCACGAGGAGACGCACCGCACCCAGTTCTCCGCCGTGCCCTGGCTGCGCGACCACCTGGAGGGCGAAATCCAGTCGTTCTTGGGCGAGACCGACGTCGACCCCATGACCTTCCTGGAGCGCGTCCGGGAAGCCGCCCAGTCCCTCGCGGGCGGCCGCCCCGAGGGCGAGGAGGACGATGGCGGGCGCTCCCTGGTCGAACTCGTGCAGACGCCCGCCCAGCGCGAGATCCTCGCCCGCCTCACCGCCGTGATGTCCCTCCTGGAGGGCCACGCCGACTTCGTCATGGACGGCGTCGGACCGGAAGTCGTGTCGACCGTCGCCGAGATCCGCGAGAAGTTCCAGCAGCGCCGCGCCAAGGGCGCCTCCCGACTGGACATCGCCCTGCGCAAGCTGCTGGGCCTGGACGCCAAACTCAAGCAGTACCGGGACGGCGAACGCTTCGTACGGGCCGTCGTCGACCAGGTCGGCATGGACGGCTTCAACCGCGTATGGACCTCCCCGAACACACTTCCGACCAAGGCCGAGATCGCCAAACCGGCGGACTGGGTGGCGCGGGTACACCGCAAGGCCGAGTCGTGAACCCCCGACAGAGGTGGTGAGCCGAATCCGGCCGTCGGCAGGCGAACGCCCCTTCAATCACCCGTCCGAGGGACCGTGAGCCCTCGGCAGGCGTGCAATGCTCGGGGAACGGCCCGGTTCTGTCACCATCTACACACTCTGAGTGACCGAACCTCGGGCTCACCCCCGAAAACTTCATGAAGGGAACCGGACAATGGGTCCCCATCCTGCGGTCGCGGCGATACGCCTGGCGGTCCGCCGCGTACTTCACGACATCCTCAACGACCACCCCACCACCGAAGCGAACTCGCACGAGCCCCCGCCGTCGCCGCTCGTGCTCGTGGCGTGCTCCGGCGGCGCCGACTCCATGGCGCTCGCCTCCGCCCTCGCCTTCGAAGCCCCCCGGCTCGGCATCCGCGCCGGCGGCGTCACCGTCGACCACGGCCTCCAGCCCGGCTCCGACCTGCGTGCCGAGGAAGTCGTCCTGCGCCTGCGCGAACTCGGCCTCGACCCGGTCGAGTCCGCCGCCGTGACCGTCGGCCGCCAAGGCGGTCCCGAGGCCGCCGCCCGCGACGCGCGCTACACCGCCCTCGACGACGCGGCCGAACGCCACGGCGCCGCCGCGATCCTGCTCGGCCACACCCGGGACGACCAGGCCGAAACCGTCCTGCTCGGCCTCGCCCGCGGCTCCGGCATCCGCTCCCTGTCCGGCATGGCCGCGGTCTCGGGGGCCGACGGCCGTTACCGCCGCCCCTTCCTCCAGCTCGACCGGCAGACCGCCCGCAAGGCGTGCATGGTCCAGTCCCTGCCCGTCTGGGACGACCCCCACAACGCCGACCCGGCCTACACCCGCTCCCGGCTGCGCCACGAGGGCCTGCCCGCCCTGGAGAAGGCCCTCGGCAAGGGCGTCGTCGAAGCCCTCGCGCGTACGGCCCAGCTCTCCCGCGACGACGCCGACGCCCTCGACGCCTGGGCCGGCCAGGCCGAGTCCTCCGTACGGGACGCAGCCGGCCTCCTGGAGTGCGCCAAGCTCTACGCCCTGCCGCCCGCCGTACGCCGCCGGATCCTGCGCCGCGCCGCCATCGAGGCGGGCGCTCCGGCCGGTTCCCTCTTCGCCCGGCACATCGAGGAGGTCGACCGGCTGATCACCGGCTGGCGTGGCCAGGGGGTCATCAATCTCCCCGGCAAAGTCGTCGCCCAGCGCCAGGGTGGCAGACTGGTGATTCGGCAAGGCTGAATCCGGGCCCTCCGGCAGGACCGCTCACGTGGTCGTGGGCGGTTCCGGTGGCCGGTGGGACAACCGAAAGTGATGCGGGTGGACGCGAAAGACATGGGCACCGACCTCAAAGAAGTGCTCATCACCAAGGAAGAGATCGACGCGAAGCTGGCCGAGCTGGCCGCGAAGATCGATGCGGAGTACGCGGGCAAGGACCTGCTCATCGTCGGCGTCCTCAAGGGCGCTGTGATGGTCATGGCCGACCTCGCCCGAGCGCTGTCCACCCCCGTCACCATGGACTGGATGGCCGTGTCGTCCTACGGCGCGGGCACCCAGTCCTCCGGTGTGGTGCGGATCCTCAAGGACCTCGACACCGACATCAAGGGCAAGCACGTCCTGATCGTCGAGGACATCATCGACTCCGGTCTGACCCTGTCCTGGCTGCTCTCCAACCTCGGCTCGCGCGAGCCCGCCTCCCTCAAGGTGTGCACGCTGCTGCGCAAGCCCGAGGCCGCCAAGGTCGCCATCGACGTCCAGTGGGTCGGCTTCGACATCCCCAACGAGTTCGTCGTCGGCTACGGCCTCGACTATGTCGAGAAGTACCGCAACCTCCCGTTCGTCGGTACGCTCGCGCCTCACGTCTACGGCGGCTGAACCCGAAGGGCCCAAGCCCCGTACGAAGATCGGGAACCCCGGCGGGCCCCCCGCCGTTGGAGCATGCAGACGGGTGCGCCAGCCGTCCCGTGCGGCTTCGCGCGACAAAGCTGGGGTACCGTCAGAAGAACTGTCTTATCAAACTCACTATGGCAGGAGGGACGGGGCGACACCGCTCCGTATGGATGGACGTGAAGCGATACTTCCGTGGGCCGGTCATGTGGATCGTGCTGGCCGTCCTTGCCGTGGTCGTGTTGATGCAGGTCGTCGGCTCGTCCGGCGGCTACAAGACGGTGGACACAGGCCAGGTCATTGCAGCGATCAACGACAACAAGGTCGAGTCGGCCAAGCTCACCACCGGTGACGAGCAGACCATCAAGGCCACGCTCAAGGACGGCACAAAGATCGAGGGCAGCTCGAAGATCCAAGCGAGCTACATCGGCGATCAGGGCGTGACCATCGCCAACACGCTGCAGACCAAGTACCAGGACAAGCAGATCCCGGACGGCTATACGGTCTCGCCGACGAAGCAGAACGCCTTCGTCGGGATCCTGCTGTCCCTGCTCCCCTTCGTCCTCATCGTGGTCGTCTTCCTGTTCCTGATGAACCAGATGCAGGGCGGCGGCTCCCGAGTCATGAACTTCGGGAAGTCCAAGGCCAAGCTCATCACCAAGGACACCCCGAAGACGACGTTCGCCGACGTCGCCGGCTCGGACGAGGCCGTCGAGGAACTCCACGAGATCAAGGAGTTCCTCCAGGAACCGGCGAAGTTCCAGGCCGTCGGCGCCAAGATCCCCAAGGGCGTGCTCCTGTACGGGCCTCCCGGCACCGGCAAGACCCTGCTCGCGCGCGCCGTCGCCGGCGAGGCGGGCGTCCCCTTCTACTCGATCTCCGGTTCCGACTTCGTCGAGATGTTCGTCGGTGTCGGTGCCTCCCGAGTCCGTGACCTCTTCGAGCAGGCCAAGGCGAACGCTCCGGCGATCGTCTTCGTCGACGAGATCGACGCGGTCGGCCGCCACCGCGGCGCCGGCCTCGGCGGCGGTCACGACGAGCGCGAGCAGACGCTGAACCAGCTGCTCGTCGAGATGGACGGCTTCGACGTCAAGGGCGGCGTGATCCTCATCGCGGCCACGAACCGTCCGGACATCCTCGACCCCGCCCTCCTGCGCCCCGGCCGCTTCGACCGCCAGATCGCGGTCGACCGCCCGGACATGCAGGGCCGTCTGGAGATCCTCAAGGTCCACCAGAAGGGCAAGCCGGTCGCGCCCGACGTCGACCTGGCCGCCGTCGCCCGCCGCACCCCCGGCTTCACGGGTGCCGATCTCGCCAACGTGCTGAACGAGGCCGCGCTGCTGACGGCCCGCTCGGACCTGAAGCTGATCGACAACCACATGCTGGACGAGGCGATCGACCGAGTGGTCGCGGGCCCGCAGAAGCGGACCCGGATCATGTCGGACAAGGAGAAGAAGATCACCGCGTACCACGAGGGCGGTCACGCCCTGGTCGCGGCGGCTTCCCCGAACTCCGACCCGGTCCACAAGATCACCATCTTGTCCCGCGGCCGCGCCCTCGGCTACACGATGGTGCTCCCGGACGAGGACAAGTACTCCACCACCCGCAACGAGATGCTCGACCAGCTGGCCTACATGCTGGGCGGCCGCGCGGCGGAGGAGCTCGTCTTCCACGACCCGACCACGGGCGCCGCGAACGACATCGAGAAGGCCACGGCGACCGCGCGGGCGATGGTCACCCAGTACGGCATGACCGAGCGTCTGGGCGCGATCAAGTTCGGCGGCGACAATACCGAGCCGTTCCTCGGCCGTGAGATGGCTCACCAGCGTGACTACTCGGAAGAGGTCGCCGCGCTGGTGGACGAGGAAGTCAAGAAGCTCATCGAGAACGCGCACAACGAGGCCTGGGAGATCCTGGTCGAGAACCGCGACGTCCTCGACAACCTGGTGCTTCAGCTGCTGGAGAAGGAGACGCTGGGCAAGGAGCAGATCGCCGAGATCTTCTCCGCCATCGTCAAGCGCCCGGCCCGCCCCGCCTGGACCGGCTCCTCGCGGCGCACGCCGTCCACCCGTCCGCCGGTGCTCTCCCCCAAGGAGCTCGCACTGACGAACGGCGCCAACGGCGCGACGCCGGCGATCTCCACCGCCAAGTCCACCGCTGTGGAGTCCACCTCGGTGACCGAGCCCACCCCGGAGGAGCGACCCGAGAGCTGACTCGGCTCCCGGGCGCCCCACCAGGCCCGGAATGGATGCCGCGCCCCCCAGGTTCTAGCCTGGGGGGCGCGGCATTTCGTATGACCGATTCTCTATGCCCGCAGATGAGGCGCGTGCCCCACACGCGCGACCCGCACAGGAACGAGGCACCAGATGACCGACCCCGTGACGCTGGACGGCGAGGGCTCCATCGGCGAGTTCGACGAGAAGCGCGCCGAGAACGCCGTACGCGAACTGCTGATCGCGGTCGGCGAGGACCCGGACCGTGAGGGACTCCGCGAGACGCCGGCGCGGGTGGCGCGGGCGTATCGGGAGCTTCTGGCGGGGCTTACGCAGGTGCCCGAGGATGTCCTGACCACGACGTTCGATCTCGGCCACGACGAGATGGTCCTGGTCAAGGACATTGAAATCGTAAGTTTGTGTGAGCATCACATGTTGCCGTTCCATGGTGTGGCCCATGTCGGCTACATCCCGGCGGAGACAGGCAAGATCACGGGCCTGTCGAAGCTGGCGCGGTTGGTGGAGGTGTACGCCCGGCGCCTGCAGGTGCAGGAACGACTCACTACGCAGGTGGCGGACTCCCTCATGCGGATCCTCGAGGCCCGCGGTGTCATCGTCGTCATCGAGGCCGAGCACATGTGCATGTCGGTGCGGGGGATCCGTAAGCCGGGTGCCAAGACCACGACTTCGGCGGTGCGGGGTCAGCTTCGGGACGCCACCACCCGGGCCGAGGCGATGAGCCTGATACTGTCGCGCTGACCTGCGGGGAGGATCCGTCAGTGGTGCCCGATACCGTCTGAACGGCGGGGTCGATCGAGCGCAAAGCCTGCCACCCTCGGCCCTGGTGACGGCGTCAGGCCGTCGATGCCGCCCCGTTCTCGTGGTCGTCGTCCTCGGGGAGCTTGCACACGCGTTCCAGGAAGATGGCCGCCGCTATGACGGCGATGCCTGCCAGGACCGAGAAGCCGGCATAGATGGCCTGGTCGCGGCGGGCGGGGATGTCGAGGGACTCCAGGAGGAAGACTCCGGTGCCTCCGTACATGCCGGAGACCAGGGCGGCCACCAGGGCGCTGGCCTGGCCGAAGACGACCGCGCGGGCCGCCATCAGGGGGTCGACGCCCTTGGCCTCGGGGCGGCGCTCGCGCTGGGCCTTGAGGCGCCCGCGCAGCGAGAGCGCCGTGGCGAGCAGGACCACGGCGATCAGGGCCAGGACGATGGGGGCGGCCAGCGGGACGCTGGGAAGGGTCCCGATCGAGTTCCAGAGGCGGGCGCCCGCCCAGGACAGGATCGCGGCGACGACGAACACGCCTGCCAGCACCCTGATGCGCAGCTCTCTCACGGTGTCCCTTCAGCTCCCCCGAGCCCGCGGGCGCGAACAGCGCGCGGGCAGTGGTCCTCTTGACCTTAACGACTACTCGGGCAGCTGGAGTTCCAGGTCCTTGCGGGCTGCGACGCCCTCGCGCGTGACGGTGTCGAGGAGGTCGGCGACCGGCCCGCGGCCCGGGAGTTGGGCCTCGGGCTCCACGTCGTGCCAGGGGACGAGAACGAAGGCGCGTTCGTGGGCGCGGGGGTGAGGGAGGGTGAGGTGCGGGTCGTCGTCGACGACGTCGGCGTACGCGACGATGTCGACGTCCAGCGTGCGCGCGCCCCAGCGCTCGTCCCGTACCCGGTGGAAGGCCTCCTCGACGGCGTGCGCCCGCTCCAGGAGCGAGGACGGCGGGAGGGTCGTCTTCAACAGGACCACCGCGTTGAAGTACGACGGCTGGCTGCCGGGCTCGACGCCCCAAGGCTCGGTCTCGTACACCGGGGAGACGGCCTTGATGCGGACGCCCGGGGTGTCCTCCAGGGCGTCGATGGCCCCCTGGAGGGTCTCCAGGCGGTTGCCGAGGTTGGCGCCGAGGGAGATCACGGCCCGCTGGGGGTTGTGCAGCGTGGTGTCGGCGGCGTCGACCTTCTCGACGACGGAGGCGGGTACCGGCTGTACGGTCGGGTCGCTCTGACCCTCGGTGAAGAACGCGGTCATACTCGGCTCCGGGTGATGGTGACGGTCACGTCGTCGAAGGGGACCGTGATCGGGGCGTCCGGTTTATGGACACAGACCTCGACCTCCTGGACCCCTTCGTGCTTCAGACAGGCCTGGGCGATGCGCTCGGCGAGCGTCTCGATGAGGTCGACGGGGTCGCCCTGGACGACGGCCACGACCTCCTCCGCCACGATGCCGTAGTGCACGGTCTTCGCCAGGTCGTCGTCGGCGGCGGCCGGTCGGGTGTCCAGGCCCAGGACGAGGTCCACGATGAAGGTCTGGCCCTCCTCGCGCTCCTTGGGGAACACGCCGTGGTACCCGCGGGCCTTCAGGCCGCGCAGCGCGACACGATCCACGCGAATCACTCCTGCAATCGTCGGTTTCGGCCGGTGCGTACCGGGTGCGGGCGGCATTCCGGCCTCGAACGAATCTACCTGCGAGCACTGACAGACCCTGGCCCCGACCGCGGTGGCCCGGGCCGGAGCCAGGAGTTTTCACCGGGCGTTTCCCTTGCGGCACCCGGCAGCTCAGGGGTTGGTAGCCGCGCCTACCCACGTGTCCGTGATTCCAACCACTTCTTGGTCCCTGTGGGTCACCTCGGGGACTCCTGCCCCCTTCCTGAGGGCCTTCCCGTAGGTCGCCTACCCGCTCAGGACGGGTTGTCCTCGTCCTCGGGCTCTTCGGGCTCGTCGTTTTCGGCCAGAACCGGGGAGGCGTGGTGCGACCACAGCTTCCAGCCGTCGGACGTGCGGCGGAACACGTTCGTGGCGACCACCAGCTGGCCGACGAGCGGCCCGAGCTCCTCGCCGGCCTCCGGTGCGGGGCCGCCGCTGAGGATGTTCTCGGTGCAGGTGACGAGAGCGGTGTCGCCGGTGACGGAGACATGCACGTCGGTGAGGAAGAACTGGATGTAGTCGGTGTTCGCCATGATCAGCGCGTACGACCTGAGGACCTCGCCGCGACCGGTGAGCACGGGCCAGCCGGGGTGCACGCAGGAGATCACGCCGACGTCCGCCGGGTCGTGGTAGGTCTCGTCCACGCCCAGGTCGGCCGGGGTGAGCCAGAACGAGGACACGCCTTCGAAGTCGCCTTGTTCCAGTGCCTCGTAGAAGGCGGTGTTGGCCGCCTCGACCTGCTCGACGTCCGTGTGGGGGGCGCTCACCGGGCTCCTTCTGCGCCGTGCGGGCCGTGCGGGCCGTGCGGATCGTGTGCGCCGGGGCGCGTGTCCTGTGTGTCGCGTATGTCCGGCGCGCCACTTCCCTCGCGCGCCTCTTCCACGGCGCGTGCCACCTGCACCGCGTCCGCCGTCGCGCGTACCTCGTGCACGCGGACCGCCCAGGCGCCGGCCTGCGCGGCGAGGGCGGAGACGGCGGCGGTGGCGGCGTCGCGCTCGCGCGCCGGCGGCGGCGCGCCGCCCGGGCCGGCCAGGACACGGCCGAGGAACCGCTTGCGGGAGGCGGCGACGAGCAGCGGATGACCGAGGGAGTGCAGGCGGTCGAGGTGAGCCAGCAGGGAGAGGTCGTGGTCGGCCTCCTTGGAGAAGCCGAGGCCCGGGTCGACGACGATGCGGTCCGGGGCGATGCCGCCTGCCAGGACGGCGTCCACGCGCGCGTGGAGTTCGTCCACCACTTCGGCGACGACGTCGGCGTAGACGCCCTTGACGTTGCCGCCCTCGAGGAAACCGCGCCAGTGCATGACGACGAAGGGGGCGCCTGCGTCCGCCACGGCCGGGATCATCGCCGGGTCGGCGAGGCCGCCGCTGACGTCGTTGACGAGGGAGGCGCCGGCCGCGAGGGCCTGGGTGGCGACGGAGGCGCGCATCGTGTCGACGGAGACGACGACGCCTTCGGAGGCGAGGCCGCGGACGACGGGGACGACCCGGCGGAGCTCCTCGGACTCGTCGACGCGGGTGGCGCCGGGGCGGGTGGACTCGCCGCCGACGTCGACCAGGTCCGCGCCCTCGGCGACGAGTTGCAGGCCGTGCTTGACGGCGGCCGTCGTGTCGAACCAGCGGCCGCCGTCGGAGAAGGAGTCGGGGGTCACGTTGACGACTCCCATGACCGCGCAGCGGTCCCATTCCGGAAGGCCGTCGACGCGCCCGCGTCCGCTCTGCTTGCTCATACGTTCAGCGTAGGCCCAGGAAGGGCCCGGGCCGCGGTGCGGCCCGGGCCCGAGTCCTGCTGGACCTCCATCGCCGCGGCTACGCCGCCCGTACGTCTCTCTCCGCCACCGTGTGCGCACACGCGCGTGCCGCGGTGGAGCGGCGGCGCAGGAAACGTGGCAGGGGGAGGGCGAGGTTGACGAAGCCTTCGGCCTGCATGGCGGCGAAGCCGATGCGGGGGAGGTCGCCGGAGGCCCGGTAGACGACGAAGCGGGGTTCCCAGCGGGGCTGGAACTTGGCGTTGAACTTGTACAGCGACTCGATCTGGAACCAGCGGGAGAGGAAGACCAGCAGACCGCGCCAGGCGCGCAGGACGGGTCCGGCGCCGATCTTCTCGCCGCGCGCGAGCGCCGAGCGGAACATGGCGAAGTTCAGCGACACGCGCGTGATGCCGAACTTCGGGGCGGCCTGGAGGGCGGCCACGATCAGCAGTTCGTTCATGCCGGGGTCGGCCGAGCGGTCGCGGCGCATCAGGTCCAGCGAGGCGCCGTCGGGGCCCCAGGGCACGAAGTGCAGGATCGCCTTGAGGTCGCCGTACTCGCCGGGGACGTCGTCGGCCTTGTGGGCGGTGGCGATGAGGCAGTCGGTGTCGGTGATGTCGCCGATGCGGCCCAGGGCCATCGAGAAGCCGCGCTCGGTGTCGGTGCCGCGCCAGTCCTCCGCGGCCCGTCGGATGCGCTCCAGTTCGGCCTCGCCGAGGTCACCCACGCGCCGGACCCGGGTCTCGTAACCGGCGCGTTCGATGCGCTTGACCATTTGGCGCACGTTGCGCATCGCGCGGCCGGCCAGGGAGAAATCCGCCACGTCCACCACCGCCTCATCGCCCAGCTCGAGGGCGTCCAGGCCGGTCTCGCGGGTCCAGACCTCGCCGCCGGTCTCCGAGCAGCCCATGACGGCCGGGGTCCAGGAGTGGGCCTTGGCCTCGTCCATGAAGCGTTCGATGGCGCCGGGCCAGGCCTCGACGTCGCCGATGGGGTCGCCGCTGGCCAGCATCACACCGGAGACGACGCGGTAGGTGACGGCCGCCTTGCCGCTGGGGGAGAAGACCACGGCCTTGTCGCGCCGCAGCGCGAAGTGGCCGAGGGAGTCGCGGCGGCCGTGCTTGGCCAGCAGGGCACGCAGGTGGGTCTCGTCCTCCTCGGTGAGGCGCGCGGCGGGGTGCTCGGGCCGGAAGGCGAGATAGATCGTCGTCACCGCGGTGATCCAGCCCAGGGCGCCGAGGGAGAAGGCGACGGTCCAGGAGGTGTTGCCCTGGTAGTCGACCGGGCCCTCGAAGCCGAAGAGGCCGTACAGGACGTGCGTAATGCGATCGGCCAGGCTCGGGTCGCCGATCATGCGGTGGGGGTGGACGCTGACGATGACCAGCCCCAGACCGAGGGAACCGGCGCCCATGAGGACGAAGTTGGCGAGCGCGCGCCAGCGGCTGCGCGGGTCGGGCAGCGCCGCGAACTGGTCGCGGTGCAGCAGCAGCGGCACCAGGAGCGCGACCGAGATGAGCGCGCCCACGATCGAGTGCCGGTACACGAACTGTGCGACCGCGCCGGCCGGCAGCAGCACCACCGCCGCGCGCCAGGCGCGCCGCTTGCTGCGCTTGAGGCCGTGGGCGAGCAGCAGCAGCAGGACGCCGGCGCTGAGCGACAGCGCGGCGGCGAACGGCCCGAAGGAACCGGGCAGCACCTCGGCGAAGGTGTGCATACGGCTGTGCCTGAACCGCGGGAAGACACCCGCGGCCACGTCCAGCAGACCCACGAGGGCACACGCTCTGCCGACGAGGGCCGGTACGGACTCGGGGCGCGGACCTCGCACTATCTGCCGCACCCGGCTTGATCGGCGCGGAACCCCGCCCGACATTTCCCCATCTTCCGTGACAGACATCGCATCCCGTAGTTCCGCGAGAGACCTTGAACCCGGTGCCGATTCGGGCATCCGGCGACATTGCGCCCTCTAGGACGGTGTCTTGGGCTGAGAGGTTCACTCGTTTCCTCAAAGCCGCTGAAAAGGCCAAGGAAAGTTCGGGACAAGCCCTCGCGAAGGAGTCGGGGGAGCGGGCGGGTTCCCGGACGGAGAGCAGGCAGGAAACCACCGCATGGGTCTCACGAGCAACAAAGTGCTGCTGCTGTCAGTGCTGTTCGCCTTGGTGCTGTTCGTCGGCACGGTGTGGCTGTGGCCGCGCCTGGCCCGGCGCAGCTGGCGGGCCGTCAGCGGGCGCGTCGGGCTGCTGCTCGCCACCCAGTTGGCGCTGTTCGCGTCGGTGGGCCTCTCCGCCAACCAGGCCTTCGGCTTCTACGCCAGCTGGGCGGACCTGTTCGGCAAGGAGACCGCCCAGGGTGTGGTCGTCGACCACGCGGCGGGCGGTGGCCCTGCCGGGCCGCTGCAGGTGGTCGACACGCGGCGTGTGGACGGCGGCGGCAGCGGGCGGCCGCAGATCGGCGGGCAGGTCCAGAAGGTCGCCGTGAACGGGAGTACGACGCACATCGCCACCACCGCGTTCGTGTACCTGCCGCCGGAGTACTTCGACCCGGCGTACCGGACGCGTACGTTCCCCGCCGCGGTCGTCCTGACGGGGTACCCCGGTACGGCGGAAGCGCTCGTCAACAAGTTGCACTACCCGAGCACCGCGCGGGAGCTCGTCAAGGACGGGCGTATGCAGCCGATGATCCTGGTGATGCTGCGGCCGACGGTGGCGCCGCCGCGGGACACGGAGTGCGTGGACATCCCCGGCGGACCGCAGACCGAGTCGTTCTTCGCCAAGGACCTGCCGAACGCCGTGACGGCCCACTACAGGGTGAGCAAGAAGCCCGGCAGCTGGGGGATCATCGGCGACTCCACGGGCGGCTACTGCGCCCTGAAGCTGGCGATGCACCACCCGGAGGTCTACGCGGCCGGTGCGGGCCTGTCGGCGTACTACAAGGCGCCGATCGACCCGACCACCGGAGACCTCTTCCACGGGAGCAAGAGCCTACGCAATGAGGCGGATTTGCTCTGGTATCTGAAGAATCGTTCCGCTCCGAACACCTCGCTGCTCGTCACCACCAGCAAGGTTGGAGAGTCCAACTACAAGACCACGATGAAGTTCATAGCGCTGGCGAAGGGCACGGGAAAGACCAGGATCTCGTCGATCGTCCTGGACAGCGGCGGGCACAACTTCAATACCTGGCGACGCGAGATCCCGCCGACGTTGCAGTGGATCAGCGGGCGGCTGGGTGGCCGCTGACGGCGTCCTTCGGTGGCCCCGGCCGGAAATGATCTTGCTTCCCGTCGAATTCGACGGCAGCTCTGTTTGCTGTTGCCCTGTGAAGACTTCGTTATGGCTGTGTTTTTGCGGGGCGGGGCGCCAACATTCGCCTACGCGCGGTAAGTTTCTGGCCATGCCACGTGGACGTCACCGCCATTCCCCACCTTTGCACAGGCTGCTCCCTCCCTCGGCGATCGCAGGCGTCTCCCTTGTCTGCGCCCTCGGCCCCTGGGTGTTCACGGAACCGACGCCGCTCCGGGTTCTGGCCGCGGCCGCCGCGGCCACGGCGATCGTCGGCGCGGTCGTGATGCGCCGCTGGGACATGCAGGCCGGCAGGCAGGTCGCCGACCTCACGCGCGCGCGTGCCGGTGACGAGTGGCGCTACGAGGAACGCGTCGCCGAGCTGGAGAGCGACCTCGACGAATCGCGTGAACTGCGCGTCAAGCTGGAGCAGCGTCTGCGGTCCAAGCGCGCCGAACTGGCCGGCCTGCGCAACGAGCACGCCGCGCTGCTGCGCCGCTACGCCACCGCGGAGACCGAGCGTGCCACCGCCCTGGAGGGCCGCCGTCTGCTCGAGATAGAGGCGGCGCCCTCGCCCGCGCTGCCCGCCGCGCGCGCGGGTCAGGACGCCGAGTCGACGGGGGCGCTCGCCACGCGTGAGATCGAGGCCACCGAGGGCTCGGACGCCGTCGAGGCGGAGACCGAAACGCAGGAGCCCCAGGAGACGATCGAGGCGGTCGCGTCGGCCGAGGAGGAGCCGAAGGCTCCGGCGGTCTTCTCCCCCGAGGGGTCCCAGCTGTTCCTGCGGGCGCAGGCGGCCCTGGCCCGGTTCGACGGCGTCAAGGCCGCGAAGAGCGACGACCCCGCCGAGGAGGAGCCCGCACAGGCGGCTTCCGTGGAGGTCGCGGCCGCTGCCGGCGGCGAGGCGGAGGCCGCGCAGGAGGACGAGGAGCAGGGGAAGCCCGAGGCGGCCGCGGAGCATGCGCGCGCGGTCGCCCCCCACACGGCTGACGAGTACGACCGGGCCCCGGAGGACGAGGTCGCGGAGACCGAGGCCGCCGCGGATACAGAGAGGGACGAGGCGGAGCAGGACGCTCCGGAAGAGGCCATCGCTCAGGCGGTCGGCGCGAACGACAGGGACGACGCGAACGACAGGGACGACGCGAACGACAGGGACGGCGTGGAGTCCGTGCGGCCCGAGCCGCCGCTGGACCCCGCCCCTGCCCCGGCTCCCGCCCAAGCCGCCCCCGCCCCCGTCGCCGGGGTCGGCACCGCGCTCGTCCGCCGTCCCGCCGCTCCCGTGCAGCGTCCCTCCGGCCACTTCGCCGTGCCGACCGCCGTGGCCGTCGTACCGGCCTCGGAGCCCGTACGGCGTCCGACGGCCGACGGCGGGTTCGACTTCTTCGGCACGAAGAGCGCGTCGTCGCCCGACACCCTGGAGGCGGTGCAGAACGAGGACCTCGCCGACGTCGTCGGTCAGGAGGCCCTGGCGCTGCACAAGGCCGAGTCCGAGGCGGAGTTCAAGCCGGTGGACGAGGCGTCGCGCGGTGTAGGTCAGGTCATCGACCTGACCGCGCACGACGAGACCGAGGTGATCGACCTCCAGGGGCTGCGCAGCGCCGTCTCCTGACGCCGTTCCCCGCGCAGCCCTACGCCATCCACCGGTCCGGCCGGGCGTCCAGGCGCCCGGTCCGTGATCGCTCGGCCTGGCCGCGAAGCAGCTCCGCGGCCTCCTGCGCGTCCCGCAGCCGGGCTGTGACGGTCTTGTCGGCCCCCGTGTCCACATGGACGTCCGCGAGGCGCCACAGGCGCTGCCAGGGCCCTTGCGTCAGCCGCACGCTCTGGACCTTGGCGTGCGGTACGAGGGTCAGGCTCCGGCGCAGCAGTCCGTGCCGGGCGGCGAACACGGTGTCAGTAACGGCGATTCCGTAGCCCCGCCACCACAAAGGCACACACCGCCCGGCCCGCCGCGGCGGGCGCGACAGCGAGGTCTCGGCCGGGACGCTCACCCCGGGCAGTACACGCGCGACGACGGCCTCCGCGGCCTCGCGCGGGGCGACCGGCACGAGCACGGAGTTGGCCGAGCCGGCCACGTCCAGTTCGACGCGCACCCAGCCGAGCCGCCGCCACAGCAGCGGCCGGACGATCCGCACGGTCTGCACGCGTCCGGGCGGGACCGTCTCGTGCGTGCGGTCCAGCAGCCCGTGGTCGATCCGCAGCCCGTCCGGCGACTCGCCGACCGTCCAGTCGTACTCGCCGACGAACCGTCCCACGCTGCTCGCGCCCGCCGCGCCCAGCAGTGGCACGCCGGTCGCGAGGACCGTCCACACGCTGTGGGTGGCCAGCCACAGCACCGGCGGCACCACGAGCGCGGCGGCCAGCGCGCCCCAGGTCGCCCCGGTCAGGGCCAGAGCGATCGCCAGCTTGCGGGCCGGCACACGCAACAGCTCGCGCGCGGGTGCTTCGCCCACTTCGTGCGCCGTCTCAGGAGCGAAACCTGCCGCCCGCGCGAGCAGCTCCGCCCGCAGCGCGCGGGCCTCTTCCTCGCCGAGGAAGGCGAGTTCGTCCTTCTTCTCGGCGCCCACGACGTCGAGCCGGAGCTTCGCGACGCCCGCGATCCTCGCCAGCAGCGGCTGACCGACGTCGATCGCCTGAATGCGTTCCAGCCGGATGTGCGCGGTGCGCCGGAACAGCAGGCCGGTCCGGATGCGCAGTTCGCTGTCCGTCACCGCGAAGTGGGTGAACCACCAGGTCAGAAAGCCGTAGAGGGAGGCCGCAGGGACGAGGACGGCGAGCGCGATCAGCAGGGCCGTGGTGGTCAGCCGGGTCAGCTGCTCCTGCGCCTGGTTCGGGTCGTGCACCGCCCACCCGACTAGGACCGCGACCGGCGCCCACGCCCGCCGGAACGGCGTGACGGGGTGCAGCCGGCGCTCGGTGACGGGCCGCTGCGATCGGGTGCCGGGTGCTTCTGGCGCGCCCGGTATGCCGGGCGCGTCCGGCGCGTCCGGCGCGTCCGGGACGTCGTCCTCGACGCCCGGCGTCGTCACAGCCCCGCCGATCGGGCCCCGCCGAGCTCGGTGAGCCGGTCGCGCAGCCGTTCCGCCTCGGCCGGGTCCAGGCCCGGGATCGTCGCGTCGGTCGCGGCGGCCGCGGTGTGCAGCTGGACGCTGGCCAGCCCGAAGTGCCGCTCGACGGGACCGGAGGTGACCTCCACGAGCTGCATGCGTCCGTAGGGCACGACGGTCTCCTCGCGCCACAGCACGCCTCGACTGATCAGCAGGTCGTCGGCGCGCTCGGCGTACCGCCAGGAGCGCCAGTTGCGGCCGAGCAGCACCCAGCCCCAGCAGATGCCGGCCAGCGGCAGCAACGCGAACGCGGCCCACGCGGGGCCGACGAACAGGCCGAGCGGCAACCCGATGCCGACGGCCGCCAGCCCCAGCCACACCACCAGCAACAGGCGCCGCATCCGCAGCAGCCCCGACGGCAGTCCGGTCCACACAGGTGCGGCTTCAAATGTCTCTCCGCGCCCGGAGATCCCCGATTCCATGTGGTATTTTCCTTTCATCCCGCAAAGGATCGGTTCGGGCTGGACCGCAACCTTCGGGTTGGAAACCCCCTTCCTTCACGCGGGGGAGCGGAGTCACACGGCCAGCGTACGTAGGAGACTGAGTCCATGACTCCTACGGAGACCACGGTCGCAATCGGGGGCGCCGCGTCGAGCACCGACATGGTGCTCAACATCGGCCCCCAGCATCCCTCCACGCACGGCGTGCTGCGGCTGCGGCTCGTGCTGGACGGCGAGCGCATCCGGCACGCGGAGCCGGTGATCGGCTACATGCACCGCGGCGCGGAGAAGCTGTTCGAGGCCCGCGACTACCGCCAGATCGTCATGCTGGCCAACCGTCACGACTGGCTGTCGGCGTTCTCCAACGAACTGGGCGTGGTCCTGGCGGTGGAGCGGATGCTCGGCATGGAGGTGCCCCCGCGCGCGGTGTGGACCCGCACGCTGCTCGCCGAGCTGAACCGGGTGCTCAACCACCTGATGTTCCTGGGGTCGTATCCGCTGGAGCTGGGCGGCATCACCCCGGTCTTCTATGCCTTCCGCGAGCGCGAGGTGCTCCAGAACGTCATGGAGGAGGTCTCCGGCGGGCGCATGCACTACATGTTCAACCGCGTGGGCGGCCTCAAGGAGGACCTGCCAGCCGGCTGGGCCGGCCGCGCGCGCGGCGCTGTCTCCGCCGTGCGTTCCCGTATGGACGTCTTCGACGATCTCGTGCTCGGTAACGAGATCTTCCGGGGGCGCACGCGGGACGTGGGCGTCCTCGCGCCGGAGCACGTGCACGCGTACGGCGTGAGCGGGCCCATCGCGCGCGCCTCGGGCGTCGACTTCGACCTGCGCCGCGACGAGCCCTACCTCGCGTACGGGGAGCTCCAGAACACGCTGAAGGTGGTGCACCGGACCGAGGGCGACTGTCTCGCGCGCTTCGAGTGCCTCCTGGAGCAGGCGCACAACGCGCTCGACCTCGCGGACGCCTGCCTGGACCGTCTCGCCGATCTGCCGCCCGGCCCGATCAACCAGCGGCTCCCGAAGGTCCTCAAAGCGCCCGAGGGGCACACGTACGCGTGGACCGAGAACCCCCTCGGCATCAACGGCTACTACCTCGTCAGCAAGGGCGAGAAGACCCCGTACCGGCTCAAGCTGCGCTCGGCGTCGTACAACAACATCCAGGCGCTCACCGAACTGCTGCCGGGCACGCTGGTCGCGGACATGGTGGCGATCCTGGGGTCGATGTTTTTCGTGGTGGGGGACATCGACAAGTAGGGGCAAGAGGGGGGGACCGCTCCGGACCTGCTCCGTCGGACCGCTCCGGACCTGCTCCGTCGGACCCTTCCTAGAGGAGTGGGTCCGGAATTCCAACCGGCTGGAGCAGCCATCCGAAGTCGCCCAGCCCGCCCGGTGCGGTGAGCTCGGCGGCCTCTCCGGCGCTCGCGAGGGCGCGCACATACGCGGCGGGGTCCGTGGAGGCGAGCGCGAGCGGGGGACGGGCGCCGGTGATGCCCAAGGCGCGCAGCGCGGCGCGTTGGGTGAGCAAGAGGGCACCGGAGTCCCTCTCACCCGCCTTCGCGCACGCGTCCAGCGCGACGTGGGCCGTGATGTCGCAGGAGCCGTCCGGCACGGGTGCCGTCTCACGGCCCTCCCGGAAGCCGGTGAGTGTCCCGAACGGGGGGCGTGCGTTCGCCGAGTGCGCGTAGTCCACCGCTACCGCGAGCCCCTGTACGAGGCACGCGACAGCGGAGGCCCACTCCGCGTCCCGGGGCAGCCCGATCTCGGCCCGCAGGCCCTCCTCGCCCGTCGACGGCCACCACTGGGCGAGCCACTCCGCCTCCGCGCCGGACACCGGCTCCCCGAGCCGTTCGACCCCGTCGTCCCGGACGAGCACCAGCCGCGCCACCCCCGCGGAGTCGACCTCCGCGACCTCGACGGGCACGTTGTCGAGCCACTCGTTGGCGAACAGCAGCCCGGTGACCTGTCGTGGGGGCTCGGGAAGCCATTCGATCCGGTGAGCGAGGCCCTCGGGGCGGCCGGCGACTTCGACGGCGTACGCGCGCGTGCGTGCGGCCACGCCGCCGGGGAGCGCGGCCAGCACCGCGGTGACCAGTTCGCCCCGGCCGGCGGCCATGTCGACGAAGTCGAGCGACGCGGGCCGGCCCAGCGCCTCGTCGACGCGGCACAGCAGCCGGGCCACAGCCCCGGCGAAGAGGGGCGAGGCGTGCACGGACGTCCGGAAGTGCCCGGCCGGGCCCTCGGGCCGCCGGTAGAAGCCGCCCGTTCCGTCCACGCCGTACAGCGCGGTCTGCGTCGCCGCCCGCCAGCCGCGCCACTTGTCCGCGCCCGCCACCTCGTCCACCACGCGGACAGACTAGGCGTACAGGTGATCACGGCATCCACCTTGGGGAGTACGCGAGCCCGGACCGGATCGGCCGTCCGGTTGACCCCTGCACGCATCGGGCTTCCCTACGCTGGGTTACGTGCAGCGCCTCTATGACTTCCTCCGCAGACACCCGACCGGGGTGGACGGCTTCTGGGCCTTCGTCCTGTTCGGGATCTCCGCAGCTGCCGGGACCGCGGGTCAGGACCGCGGCGGCACCGACTCCATGGCGCTGCTGGTGCCGGTCGTGTTCCTGTTGTGCCTGGTCATCGCGTTGCGTCGGCGCATGCCCGAGCAGATGCTCGTGCTCGCCGCCGCGCTCGGGCTGGCTCAGCTGGTGCTGGACGTCGGGGTCACGGCGGCCGACTTCGCGCTGCTGGTGATCGTCTACACGGTCGCCGCGACCGGCGCCCGCTGGGCCTCACGGCTCGCGCTCGTCATGGCACTGAGCGCTGCCACCCTGGCGCAGCTGCGCTGGCCACACGCGAACGCGAGTGTGCCGGGCCAGGTCGCGGTCATCGTCTTCCAGACGGTGCCGTTCGCCCTCGCCTGGGTGCTCGGCGACTCCGTGCGCACCCGTCGCGCGTACTTCGCGCAGTTGGAGGAGCGCGCGGCGCGTCTGGAGAAGGAGCGTGAGGCGCAGGCGAAGGTCGCCGTCGCCGCCGAGCGCGCCCGCATCGCGCGCGAGCTGCACGACGTCGTCGCGCACAACGTGTCGGTGATGGTGGTGCAGGCCGACGGCGCGGCCTACGTCCTCGACGCCGCGCCCGACCAGGCGAAGAAGGCCCTGGAGACGATCTCCTCCACCGGTCGCCAGGCACTCGCCGAGATGCGCCGTCTGCTGGGCGTGCTGCGCACCGGCGAGCACCAGGAGGGCGGTGAGTACGTGCCGCAGCCGGACGTCGAGCAGATCGAGGACCTCGTCGAGCAGTGCCGTGGCTCGGGTCTGCCCGTGGATTTCAAGGTCGAGGGCACTCCGCGGCCGCTGCCCAGCGGCGTCGAGCTGACGGCGTACCGCATCGTTCAGGAGGCGCTGACGAACACGCGCAAGCACGGCGGACCGAACGCGGGCGCGAGCGTGCGCCTGGTCTACTTCGACGACGGCCTCGGCCTGCTCGTCGAGGACGACGGCAAGGGCGCTCCGCACGAGCTGTACGAGGAGGGCGGCGCCGACGGCGCGGGCCACGGCCTGATCGGCATGCGCGAGCGGGTCGGCATGGTGGGCGGCACCCTGGACGCGGGCCCGCGGCCCGGCGGAGGATTCCGCATCAGCGCCCTGCTCCCGCTCAAACCAGCGCATTGACGCCGACGCACGCCCCCTGTTGACACCTGTCACGCCCCCCCGCGCTCGCTCCCACTCAGCGAAGACCCACGGAAGAGGACCTCATGACGATCCGCGTGATGCTCGTCGACGACCAGGTGCTGCTGCGCACCGGGTTCCGGATGGTGCTCGCCGCCCAGCCGGACATGGAGGTCGTGGCGGAGGCGGGCGACGGTGTCGAGGCCCTTCAGGTGGTGCGGTCCACGGCGGTCGACGTCGTGCTGATGGACGTCCGTATGCCGAAACTGGACGGAGTGGAGGCCACCCGGCGCATCTGCGCGGAGCCCGACCCGCCGAAGGTGCTGATCCTGACCACCTTCGACCTGGACGAGTACGCGTTCTCCGGGCTGAAGGCGGGCGCCTCCGGCTTCATGCTGAAGGACGTGCCGCCGGGCGAGCTCCTCGCCGCCATCCGTTCCGTGCACAGCGGTGACGCGGTGGTCGCCCCGTCCACCACCCGCCGTCTCCTTGACCGGTTCGCGCCGATGCTGCCCACCACCGGCAAGGAGCCCAAGCACAAGGAGCTGGAGCGGCTCACGGAGCGGGAACGCGAGGTGATGATGCTGGTCGCCCAGGGGTTGTCCAACGGGGAGATCGCGGCCCGGCTGGTGCTGTCCGAGGCGACCGTCAAGACCCACGTGGGCCGCATCCTCACCAAACTGGGGCTGCGCGACCGGGTCCAGGTGGTGGTCCTGGCGTATGAGACGGGGCTCGTCCGCGCGGGCGGCCACTGAGCAGGGGTGAACGCTCGTGCCCGGGGCGGGCGGAACGTCCGGGTCGGCTGAAGTGGCCCCGACCGGCTGAAGCGGCCCACCTGCTAGCGGAGTATCCCTTCCAGGAAGTCGCTGCCCAGCCGGGCCACCACGGTCACGTCGAGCTGGTGCAGCACGTACCGGCCGCGTCGGCGTGTGGTGAGCAGGCCCGCCTTCTTCAGGACGCCGAGGTGCCGGGATATCTCGGGGGCCGTCATGCCGTGGACCTGGGCCAGCTCGGTCGTGGTGTACGCGCTGCGGGCCAGTTGGCGGCAGATCCGCATCCGGACGGGGTGGGACAGCGCGGTCAGCCGTAACGTCAGCTGCTCGACAGACGGCGGTGACGCCAGCTCCGGCGAGCCGACCGGGTAGTGGATCACCGGCTGCCAGCCGTACCGGTGCAGCACCGCCAGGTGCGGCCAGCCGAGACTCGTCGGTACGAGCAGCAGGCCGCCGTCGCCTGTGGTGCAGCGGCCGTCGACCAGCTTGTCGACGATGATCCGCGCGGTGGGCTCGTCCAGTGTCACGGCGGGGGACACCGCGGTGAGCGCTTCCGCAAGGCCCTTGCGGCGCAGCAGGTCCGTCTTGTGGCGGGCGTCCGCAGCGAGAGGATGGCGCACCCGGGCCCAGACGTCGGCGAAGAACGCCTCGTCGCAGTCCTCCAGGAACTCCCTCAGCCAGGCACGCACGCGTGGCGGGTCGTCGAGCACCCGTCGGGTGAACCGCACCTGGCGCGGTCCGCGCGAGGCGGCCAGTTCGAAGGTGCGGCGGTGCAGTGCGGGGTCGGAGAGGACACCGGGGCTCGGCAGGTCGTAGCCGGGCGCGCAGGTGAACTCCAGGGCCAGGTCCACGAACTCCTCGTCCGTCAGCTTGTCCAGGAGGTCGAGCTCCTCGGCGAGCGTGGCCCCGGGGAGCGTGGTTCGGCCCGGGATGCCCGCGTACGGCAGGAAGAGGTCCGAGAACGTCGTCCGCCACAGGAAGTCGGCCTCGCACATCCGGTCGGCCAGACGCGGGTCGAGACGTGCGGTGACGCCGGTGACCCAGCCCTGCAGGCCCGGATGGTGCGCCGGCTCGGACAGCGCGTGCAGCGCCATGCCGAGCTCGGCCAGGGGCGAGGGGACGACGGCGATCCTCTCCGGCCGCAGCCCCGCGATGTCGATGCGCACGCTCATGCCCTCATGGTGCACCCGGCCACTGACAACGCGGTTCCCGATTGACGGCCGCCGTCAATCGACGCGACGCGGGGCACGGACCGGGCGCAGCCTGAGGAAGCCGGGGCCGCCGCGGGGCCTTCCGGATTCCCGTTCCCATGTCCCGACCACGTCCCGAAGAGGCATCGGCCATGAGCATCACGCAGCAGTACGCCCTCGACGCCTACCGCGCCCGGCAGCACGGCGAGCCCCCCGTTCCGGCGCCCGGCGCCCACGACTGGCAGATGATGCGCGAACTGCGCGACTACCAGCAGTTCCGCGCGGTCATCGCGGACCGTCCCGCCCGCGGGCGGCTGCGGCGCGCCCTGGCCCGCCGACTGCACCTGCGTCCGCGCCCTACTCGCTGACCCCCTCGGTCCCCCGCGCCACCCGGACCACCCGGGCCACGAAGTCCGCGGTCGCCGCCTTCACGTCGTGCGCCGTCCAGGTGAGGCCGGCGGCCCGGACGGTGACCTCGGTGAGGGACAGCCCCGGTCCGCCGCGGTCCCAGGCGCCGGCGAAGAGCATCGTCTTCGTCTCCTCGGCCTGGAGCGCCGCCGCTTCGGCGAGCACGTCCGCCTCGTACGGCAGCCAGACCTGGAACTCGTGGGTGTGCGGCACCTCGGGGTGCACGCGCGCCCACGGCACGCCCGCCTCGGCGAAGCCCTCGCGCAGCGCGGCGGCCACCACGCGCGCGTGGGCCACGTATTCCGGCAGCCGGGGCAGTTCCCGCTCCAGGCCGATGAGGGCCGACAGGGCGGTGGGGAACTGCTGGAACACCATTCCGCCGTAGCGGTGCCGCCAGGTCTTCGCCTCCTCCACCAGCGTCTTCGGGCCGGCGAGCGCGGCGCCGCCGAAACCGTCCAGTGACTTGTAGAACGACACGTAGACGCTGTCGGCCAGGTCCGCTATCTCCCGCAGGGGGCGGCCGAAGTGCAGGGTCGTCTCCCACAGACGCGCGCCGTCGAAGTGCACCACCGCGTCGCGCTCGCGCGCCGCCTGAACGACCTCGGTCAACTCCTCCCAGGAGGGCAGCACGAAACCGGCGTCCCTGAGGGGCAGTTCCAGCATCAGCGCACCGAAGGGCTCCTCGAAGGCGCGGACCTCCTCGGCCGTGGGCAGCCGGGGCTCGCGCGTCACGCGGACGGTGCGCAGCTCGCTGACAGCGGCGAACGCCCCCCGCTCCCATACCTCGGGATGGCTCAGCGCGTGCAACGCGACCGTGGGGTTGCCGGTGCGTCCCGCCCAGCAGCGCAGGGCGACCTGCTGGGCCATCGTGCCGGTCGGGAAGAACGCCGCGGCCTCCGTCCCCAGCAGCCCGACGACCCGCTCCTCCAGGGCCTCCACGACCCCGTCGCCGTAGATGTCCGCGGGTTCGTCCAGGTCATAGACCTGGGGGGCGGCCTCGTGCAGCAGCGCGAGCCGGTCCCGCAGCGTGCTCCGGAAGCCGCCGCGCGACAGGACGCGTTCCGCCTCCCGGTAGGCGACCGCCCGCCGCTCCCGCAGGCGCTGCCGTGCCGCCTTCTCCTCGTCGTGCTCCGCCGTGAATGCCATGCCCCGGATCATGCCGTGCGGCGGCTCGCGCGGGCACGCGGATTCACAGGCCCCCGGCCCGCACCGGGACACTGCCGGGGACACGGGTGGGACACGGGTGGGGAACGGGTGGGGAGCGGGTGAGGCGCGGGTGGGAAAGCCCACAGCCTGTGGACAACCGGACACCCCTCGAACCAATCGCGTTAACATGACGAGAAATCGTCCGGTACCCGGAGCGGACTGGAACGGAAGGCCCTCGTCGCGTGAGTACAGCCCAACAGCCAGACCCCAGGGACCGCCCCGCGCGGCTCGCCGTGGGCGTCGTCGGCGCGGGCCGGGTGGGTCCCGCCCTGGCCGCGTCCCTCCAGCTCGCCGGGCACCGCCCAGTCGCCGTCTCCGGCGTCTCCGACGCCTCCAGGCGCCGCGCCGCGCTCCTGCTGCCCGACGTGCCGCTCGTGCCGCCCGCCGAGGTCCTCCAGCGCTCCGACCTGGTGCTGCTGACCGTCCCCGACGACACCCTGCCCGGGCTCGTGGAGGGCCTCGCCGAGACCGGCGCCGTACGGCCGGGCCAGCTGCTCGTGCACACCTCCGGGCGGTACGGCGCGAAGATCCTCGACCCCGCCCTGCACGCGGGCGCGCTGCCGCTGGCCCTGCACCCGGCGATGACGTTCACCGGCACGCCCGTGGACGTCCAGCGGCTGGCCGGCTGCTCCTTCGGCGTCACCGCGCCCGACGAGCTGCGGCTGGCCGCGGAGGCCCTCGTGATCGAGATGGGCGGCGAGCCGGAGTGGATCGCCGAGGAGCGCCGGCCGCTCTACCACGCGGCCCTCGCCCTGGGCGCCAACCACCTGGTCACGCTGGTCGCCCAGTCCATGGAGCTGCTGCGCGCGGCCGGTGTCGACGCTCCCGACCGGATGCTCGGCCCGCTGCTCGGCGCCGCCCTCGACAACGCGCTGCGCTCCGGCGACGGGGCGCTCACCGGCCCCGTCGCGCGCGGGGACGCGGGCACGGTCGCCGCGCACGTCGCGGAGCTGCGCGAGCACGCCCCGCAGACCGTCGCCGGCTACCTGGCGATGGCCCGCGCGACCGCCGACCGCGCACTCGCCAGGGGGCTCCTCAAGCCCGAACTCGCCGAGGACCTCCTCGGCGTACTCGCCGACGGTGCTCCCGGCACTCCCGGCGCCCCTGGTACTCCCGGCACGCACGGCACCGAAGGAGATGCCGGATGACCACCATCCTGCTGCGCACCGCCGGCGAACTGCACGCACGCACGCGTGGCGGCCGCCGGGCCGTCGTGATGACCATGGGCGCCCTGCACGAGGGCCACGCCTCCCTCGTCCGCACCGCCCGCGACCTCGCCGGGCCGGACGGCGAGGTCGTCGTCACGGTCTTCGTCAACCCGCTGCAGTTCGGCGCGGGCGAGGACCTCGAGCGCTACCCGCGCACCCTGGATGCCGACGTCAGGATCGCCGAGCAGGCGGGGGCGGACGTCGTGTTCGCCCCTGCCGTGGACGAGGTCTACCCGGGCGGCGAGCCCCAGGTCCGCATCACCGCGGGCCCCATGGGGGAGCGCCTGGAGGGCAGCTCCCGCCCCGGGCACTTCGACGGCATGCTCACCGTCGTCGCCAAACTGCTGCACCTCACCCGGCCCGACACGGCGCTGTTCGGGCAGAAGGACGCCCAGCAGCTCGCCCTGATCCGCCGCATGGTGCGGGACCTGAACTTCGGCGTGGAGATCGTCGCCGTGCCGACCGTGCGTGAGGACGACGGGCTGGCCCTGTCCAGCCGCAACCGCTATCTGTCCGCCAAGGAGCGGCACACCGCGCTCGCGCTCTCCCAGGCACTGTTCGCGGGCGGCGACCGGCATGCCGCGCAGGAGGCGCTGCGGGCACGCGCGCGTGAGGTACCCGCCACGCACGCGCGTGCCGAGGCGCTCAGCGCCATAGGGGAGTCCCGCGCGGCCGCCGACGCGCACGCCGTCGCCAAGGCCTCGCCCGGCAACCCCGCGGCCGTCCGGGCGGCCGCCCGCATGGTCCTCGACGAGGCCGCCCGGCTCGACCCGCCGCTGGAACTGGACTACCTCGCGCTCGTCGACCCGTCCGACTTCACGGAGATCAAGGACGACTTCACCGGCGAGGCCGTCCTCGCCGTCGCCGCCCGGGTCGGCACGACCCGGCTGATCGACAACCTCCCCCTCACCTTCGGAGCCGCCTCGTGACCAGCACAGGCATACGACTGCACGCGCCCGCGCCCGGGTGGAACATCGCCGCGGACGTGGTGGTCGTCGGCTCCGGCGTCGCCGGCCTGACCGCGGCCCTGCGCTGTGAGGCGGCCGGTCTGACGACGGTCGTCGTCACCAAGGCCCGCCTCGACGACGGCTCCACCCGCTGGGCGCAGGGCGGCATAGCGGCGGCCCTGGGCGAGGGCGACACGCCCGAACAGCATCTGGACGACACGCTGGTGGCAGGCGCGGGCCTGTGCGACGAGGACGCCGTACGGATCCTCGTCACCGAGGGTCCCGACGCCGTGCGGCGGCTGATCGAGACCGGCGCCCACTTCGACGAGTCCGAGGAAGGCGGCCTGGAGCTCACCCGCGAGGGCGGCCACCACCGTCGCCGTATCGCGCACGCGGGCGGTGACGCGACCGGCGCGGAGATCTCCCGCGCGCTCGTCGAGGCGGTACGCGCGCGTGGCCTGCGCACGATCGAGAACGCGCTGGTCCTGGACCTGCTCACGGACGCCGACGGCCGCACCGCCGGCGTCACGCTGCACGTCATGGGCGAGGGCCAGCACGACGGCGTGGGCGCCGTGTACGCCCCCGCGGTCGTGCTGGCGACCGGCGGCATGGGCCAGGTGTTCTCCGCCACCACCAACCCGTCGGTGTCCACCGGCGACGGCGTGGCGCTCGCCCTGCGCGCGGGCGCGGAGGTCTCCGACCTGGAGTTCGTGCAGTTCCACCCGACCGTGCTGTTCCTCGGCGCCGACGCGGAGGGCCAGCAGCCCCTCGTCTCCGAGGCCGTGCGCGGCGAGGGCGCCCACCTGGTCGACGCCGCCGGGGTGCGCTTCATGGTCGGGCAGCACGAGCTGGCCGAGCTCGCGCCCCGGGACATCGTCGCCAAGGGCATCATGCGGCGCATGCAGGAGCAGGACGCCGAACACATGTTCCTCGACGCCCGGCACTTCGGCGCCGACATGTGGGAGCACCGATTCCCGACGATCCTCGCGGCCTGCCGCTCGCACGGCATCGACCCGGTCACCGAGCCCGTCCCGGTGGCTCCGGCCGCCCACTACGCCTCCGGAGGCGTGCGCACCGACTCCCACGGCCGTACGACCGTGCCGGGCCTGTACGCGTGCGGGGAGGTCGCCTGCACGGGCGTGCACGGCGCGAACCGGCTCGCGTCGAACTCCCTGCTGGAGGGCCTCGTCTACGCCGAGCGCATCGTTGCCGACATCGCCGCGAGCCGGGCGGACGACGGCCTCCACGCGCGCGTGCCCGCGCCGGTCGAGCATCCCGAGAAGCCGGCGCACCCGCTGCTGGCCCCCGAGGCCCGGTTCGCCATCCAGCGGATCATGACCGACGGCGCGGGCGTCCTGCGCTCCGCCGAGTCCCTGGAGAAGGCCGCCGACCACCTCCAGCGGCTGCACACCGCGGCCCGCGACTCCCTCGACGAGAACGGCAAGACGGCCGAGCCCGGCGTCGACACCTGGGAGGCCACCAACCTCCTGTGCGTCGCGCGCGTCCTGGTCGCCGCCGCCCGGCAGCGCGAGGAAACCCGCGGCTGCCACTGGCGCGAGGACCACGCCGACCGCGACGACGCGAACTGGCGCCGTCACATCGTCGTACGGCTGAATCCGGACCGCACGCTCGCCGTACACACCACCGATACCGCAGACTTCCCACCGACCCGGCAGCACCAGCCGGAGCACCGTCCCCAGGAGCAGTGACAGACGTGAGCACCCCCGACCTTCCCCTCGCCCAGAGCGGCGGCTGCGGCGACGGCTGTGCCTGTGGCGCCGACGCCGAGTTCACCGACGCGGAATACCTGGAGTGCGGGCTCGACCCCGCGCTCGCCCAGCTCCTGGCCGACGCCGGACTCGACCCGGTCGAGGTCGAGGACATCGCCAACGTCGCCATCCAGGAGGACCTGGACCACGGCGTGGATGTGACGACGGTCGCGACCATCCCCGAGGACGCGGTCGCCACCGCCGACTTCACCGCGCGCGAGACGGGCGTGGTCGCGGGTCTCAGGATCGCCGAGGCGGTCGTCTCGGTCGTCTGCACGGACGAGTTCGAGGTCGAACGGCACGTGGAGGACGGCGACCGGGTGGAGGCCGGCCAGAAGCTGCTGTCGGTCACCACGCGCACGCGTGACCTCCTCACTGCCGAGCGCAGCGCGCTCAACCTGCTGTGCCGCCTGTCCGGCATCGCGACCGCCACGCGCGCGTGGGCGGACGTCCTGGACGGCACCAAGGCACGCGTGCGCGACACCCGGAAGACGACGCCGGGCCTGCGCTCCCTGGAGAAGTTCGCCGTCCGCTGCGGCGGCGGCGTCAACCACCGCATGTCGCTGTCCGACGCGGCGCTGGTCAAGGACAACCACGTGGTCGGCGCCGGCGGCGTGGCCCGGGCCTTCGAGGCCGTACGGGAGGCCTTCCCCGACGTACCGATCGAGGTCGAGGTCGACACCCTGCACCAGCTGCGCGAGGTCGTCGACGCCGGAGCGGACCTGATCCTGCTCGACAACTTCACGCCCGGGGAGTGCGCCGAGGCCGTCGGCATCGTCGGCGGCCGCGCCCTGCTGGAGGCGTCGGGCCGGCTGAGCCTGGAGAACGCCAAGGCGTACGCCGACACCGGCGTCGACTTCCTCGCCGTGGGAGCCCTGACGCACTCCTCGCCGATCCTGGACATCGGTCTGGATCTGCGAGCGGCCGAGTAGGAACGGGGAACGGCCATGCTGCTGACGATCGACGTGGGCAACACGCACACCGTGCTCGGCCTGTTCGACGGTGAGGACATCGTCGAGCACTGGCGGATCTCCACCGACTCCCGCCGTACCGCGGACGAACTGGCCGTGCTCCTGCAGGGCCTGATGGGCATGCACCCGCTCCTCGGGGACGAGCTGGGCGACGGCATCGACGGGATCGCGATCTGCGCCACCGTGCCCTCCGTGCTGCACGAGCTGCGCGAGGTGACGCGGCGCTACTACGGCGACGTCCCCGCGGTGCTCGTCGAACCCGGCGTGAAGACGGGCGTCCCGATCCTGTTCGACAACCCCAAGGAGGTCGGCGCCGACCGCATCATCAACGCGGTCGCGGCGAACGAGCTCTACGGCGGCCCGGCGATCGTCGTCGACTTCGGAACGGCGACGACGTTCGACGCGGTCTCCGCGCGTGGGGAGTACGTCGGCGGGGTCATCGCCCCCGGCATCGAGATCTCCGTCGAGGCCCTGGGCGTCAAAGCGGCACAGCTGCGCAAGATCGAGCTGGCCCGGCCCCGGAGCGTGATCGGCAAGAACACGGTCGAGGCGATGCAGTCCGGGATCGTCTACGGGTTCGCCGGCCAGGTCGACGGAGTCGTGACCCGGATGGCGCGTGAGCTGGCGGACGACCCGGACGACGTGACGGTGATCGCCACGGGCGGGCTGGCGCCGACGGTGCTCGGCGAGTCCTCGGTGATCGACGAGCACGAGCCGTGGCTGACACTGATCGGGCTGCGCCTGGTGTACGAGCGGAACGTGTCACGTATGTGAGTGGTGGCCCGACCGCGCCGACACAGGGGGCCACCAGGGCGGATTCGGGCGCGCCGCATCCGCCTTTTATGTCGAGTTTGTCTGATTAGCGCGTATCGTCGCGGCATGCCCACGCCCTATGGATCCCGCGGCGGCATGGCGTTCGGCGCGGAGGAGCTGCGTGTGCTCCGCCGCGCCCTCGCCCTCGCCCTCCACCCCGGCCCCGCCTCCGACGAGGACGTCCAGGACTGCCATCGCCTCGCCGAGTCCCTCGACGAGGCGATGCGCGAGGCCGCCCGGCTGCGGGCCTTCCTGGTGGCCGACCTCGCCCGGTACCGCGACGCCCTCCCCGGCACCGCCGCCGGCTACCTCACGCTCTTGGAAGAGGTCCTGGCCACCGGCTACCGGCCCGGCCCCGACGACCTGGCCGCGCTGCGCGCCCTGCGCGGCAACCCGACGGGCGCCGTTCTCCTGGACCGCTGTCAGACGCTCGCCGAACAGGACGTACGCGTCCGCCTGGCCTGCCGTACGGCCCGCAGGCCGTCTCCGCTCGCTCCGAACGTCCCGGCGTCCCGGACCCGCCTTCTGGCCCTTCCTGGGGGCCTCTCCGGCGACGGCTGCGCCCGCCTCTCCGCCGTCGCCGAGGACGCGGGGGAGCGTCCGGGCGAGGAGCCGAGGAAGAAACCCGCCGAGAAGCCGCCCGCTCCCGGCCCCGGTCCCGGCCCCGCCAAGCCCTCCGCCCCGGAGCCCGCCCGCCGGCCCATTCCCACACCGGGCGAGGTCTTCCCGCGCCGCAAGCCGACCCCGCCGCCCGCCGCCCACGACCGGCAGCGGCTGGCCGCCGGCTGACGCGGGCGCGGCCGGCCCGCCGACCCCGCCACGATGTCCCGTTCCTCCCTGGCTACCCTGGATCCATGGACTACGTCTCCGCGCTCGTGCCCCCCGTCGTCATGGCCGTGTTCTTCATCGGTGTGATCAGGGTGATCGTGAAGACCCAGGGCGGGGCCAACAAGGCCAAGGAGGACGCGGTCGTCGACGCCGCCCTCGCGCGCGCGGAAGGCACCCGTCAGCCCTCCGCGAGCCCCGACGCCTGACCGGCCCACGACGCTTCCGCGGCCCTCCAGGGCGTGCGGCTCCTTTCGGAGCCGTACGCCCTGTTTGTTCGCGTTTGCCGATGAAAGTGCACGTCCGGCACGCGATTGGCGAGATCTCCCACTATTGTTCTGAGTTGTGCCTCGCCCATTGGGAGAACTCGAAGACGCGGTCATGACGCGGGTGTGGAAGTGGAACCGCCCGGTGACCGTTCGAGAAGTCCTGGAAGACCTTCAGCAGGAACGGTCCATCGCGTACACCACCGTGATGACCGTTTTGGACAATCTCCATCAGAAGGGCTGGGTGCGCCGTGAAGCGGAAGGCCGGGCCTATCGATATGAGGCGGTCTCCACCCGGGCCGCCTACGCCGCCGCCCTGATGAACGAGGCCTGGGCGCAGAGCGACAACCCCGCTGCCGCTCTCGTCGCCTTCTTCGGGATGATGAGCGACGAACAACGACACGCGCTCCGCGACGCCGTACGCATCGTCCAAGGTCCGGAAACTGCCGAACCCGCAACTACGGGGAGCGCCGGGCGTACGGGGAGTACAGGGAGTACGGCGAGTACCGGGGAGAACCCCGCCTCGGCAACGGAGGCCGACGGGCGATAGCGTCCGGCACATGTCAGCAGAGCGTCCCTCCGCCGAGAACCCCGAAGTCACCGCTAAAGCCATCACCGTCCGGCGGGCCCGGACCGGCGATGTCCCCGCCGTACGCCGTCTCCTTGACGCCTACGTCCGTGGCCGCATCCTGCTCGACAAAGCGACGGTGACGCTTTACGAGGACATCCAGGAGTTCTGGGTCGCCGAACGCGACGACAACGCCGAGGTGGTCGGCTGCGGAGCCCTGCACGTCATGTGGGAAGACCTGGCGGAAGTCCGCACTCTCGCGGTGAAGCCCGGACTGAAGGGCGCCGGCGTCGGACACCAGTTGTTGGAGAAGTTGCTCCACACCGCGCGCTGGCTCGGCGTTCGCCGCGTTTTCTGCCTGACCTTCGAAGTCGACTTCTTCGGCAAGCACGGCTTCGTGGAGATCGGTGAGACGCCGGTCGACACCGATGTCTACGCGGAGCTGTTGCGTTCCTATGACGAGGGCGTAGCGGAGTTCCTCGGACTCGAACGAGTGAAACCGAACACCTTGGGCAACAGCCGGATGCTTCTGCATCTGTGATCGTGGCCGTTCATTCCGCCCGACCCGCCTTGCCTCGGTTCCCTATGTCCGAAACGCGCACGTTTCCGGACCGCGGCGGGCTGCCGGTCTCTGCCGGGGGTTTGTGTTTTCCCAGCAAAAGCGGTTTGCTTTCCGACGTACTGCAGTACTGCATATAACAGGGCGCGGCTAAACGGCGGACGCCGCGGACCCCGACCCTCACGTTTTCGATGAAAGGAAATCCGGTGGCACAGAAGGTTCAGGTCCTTCTTGTCGACGACCTCGACGGCGGCGAGGCGGACGAGACCGTGACGTTCGCGCTGGACGGCAAGACGTACGAGATCGATCTCACGACTACCAATGCGGACAAGCTGCGTGGACTTCTCGAGCCCTACGTGAAGGGCGGCCGTCGTACCGGTGGCCGTGCTTCGGGCGGGCGTGGAAAGGCGCGCGCGGCTTCCGGCGGCAGCCAGGACACCGCTCAGATCCGCGCGTGGGCGAAGGAGAACGGTTACGAGGTCAATGACCGTGGCCGTGTTCCCGCGTCCATTCGCGAGGCTTACGAGAAGGCCAACGGCTGAGCGCTCGCGCGCCGCAGCCGGACACGGTGACAATGCGTCGCCAGCGTGTCCACCAGCCGTACGAGATCGGGGGCGCCCCCAACGCCCCCCATGGCCGACATCGTCGGCAGCGAGGCCTCGACCTCGCACCCTGCCACGGGGGGCCGCAGCCACACGGCGGCCCCCTGCACTGGTCCGGCGCCGCCCAAGCCCGGAACACGGCCCCGCGCACGCCCCGGATCGCGGCCCGGGTTGCGGCTCGCATCCCCGCCCGGGTTCCCGTCGGGAGGCAGGGGCGCCTCGATGAGCCCGCCCGCGCCGATCGCCGTCAGATCCAGTGGCAGCGTGCCCCACTCCAGCCACTGCAGGATCCCCGGCAGCTCCTCCGCGCCGCCCGCTGCCACCAGCAGCCGCAGCCGGTCACCCCGTGCGGCCACCGGCGAGCCCGGCGCCAGGCGCCGCAGCGCCGCGAGGCCTGCCTCGGCCGGCACGTCCAGGACGTCGAAGCGCTCGCCCACCGAAAGTCGAACCGGCTCCCCGGGCACGGTCGCCCAGCCCAGTTCGTTCTCGTACCAGCCGCGGATCCGGTCGGCCGGATCATCCGGGTCGAACGGCTGTCGGGGGAGGGGAATCGTGAGGATCGCAGAGGCGGCCGAGCAGGCAGCCGGGGGGACTGAGCCAACCATGCCAAGTGCAACCGTCGAAAAGGCCCGCGAGTTACGCTGGGTGTTCCCGTGGATTCGCTGCGTGTCGACAAAGGGGGCGGGTGGGTGTGTCGGGAGGCGCAAGGTTGTTCGCCCGTAGCGGAGGGAACCGGTGCGCACGGCATGGAGTGTCAGTCCCAGCGGGTAAGACATCCCTAGTGGGAGGGGGCGACACGCAGGAAAGGCCGTCTCACGTTCGCCATCGGCGTACTGGCGACTGGGGTAACTGCCTGGCCTGCGGGAACATCGTCTCGCACCATCGGGTTGGAGCAGATGTCGGCGTTCGGGGTCAGGAGGCCATCGACGGTGTCGGCAGTTGGAATGAGCGGTCCCCGCTTGCGGGACTAAGCTGCGGAAGGACAGGGAGGGGAAGTTCCCCCCACTGCCTGACCGCTCTGAGGAGCGATTAACGATGTTCGAGAGGTTCACCGACCGCGCGCGGCGGGTTGTCGTCCTGGCTCAGGAAGAAGCCCGGATGCTCAACCACAACTACATCGGCACCGAGCACATCCTCCTGGGCCTGATCCACGAGGGTGAGGGTGTCGCCGCCAAGGCCCTTGAGAGCCTCGGGATTTCGCTCGAGGCGGTCCGCCAGCAGGTGGAGGAGATCATCGGCCAGGGCCAGCAGGCCCCGTCCGGGCACATCCCCTTCACCCCCCGTGCCAAGAAGGTCCTGGAGCTGTCGCTCCGCGAGGCCCTTCAGCTGGGCCACAACTACATCGGCACGGAGCACATCCTGCTCGGCCTGATCCGCGAGGGTGAGGGCGTCGCCGCCCAGGTCCTCGTCAAGCTGGGCGCAGATCTCAACCGGGTGCGGCAGCAGGTCATCCAGCTGCTCTCCGGTTACCAGGGCAAGGAGACCGCCGGCGCCAGTGGTGGCCCTGCCGAGGGCACGCCCTCGACGTCCCTGGTCCTCGACCAGTTCGGCCGGAACCTCACCCAGGCCGCTCGTGAGTCCAAGCTCGACCCGGTCATCGGGCGCGAGAAGGAGATCGAGCGGGTCATGCAGGTGCTGTCCCGCCGTACCAAGAACAACCCGGTCCTGATCGGTGAGCCCGGCGTCGGCAAGACCGCCGTCGTCGAGGGCCTCGCCCAGGCCATCGTCAAGGGCGAGGTGCCCGAGACCCTCAAGGACAAGCACCTCTACACCCTGGACCTCGGCGCGCTGGTCGCCGGTTCCCGCTACCGCGGTGACTTCGAGGAGCGCCTGAAGAAGGTGCTCAAGGAGATCCGCACCCGCGGCGACATCATCCTGTTCATCGACGAGCTGCACACGCTGGTCGGTGCGGGTGCCGCCGAGGGCGCCATCGACGCCGCTTCGATCCTGAAGCCGATGCTGGCCCGCGGTGAGCTGCAGACCATCGGTGCGACGACGCTGGACGAGTACCGCAAGCACCTGGAGAAGGACGCGGCCCTCGAGCGCCGCTTCCAGCCCATCCAGGTCGCCGAGCCGTCCCTGCCGCACACGATCGAGATCCTCAAGGGTCTGCGTGACCGGTACGAGGCGCACCACCGCGTCTCCATCACCGACGAGGCGCTGGTCCAGGCCGCCACCCTGGCCGACCGGTACATCTCGGACCGCTTCCTGCCGGACAAGGCGATCGACCTGATCGACGAGGCCGGTTCCCGGATGCGTATCCGCCGGATGACCGCGCCGCCGGACCTGCGCGAGTTCGACGAGAAGATCGCCGGCGTCCGCCGCGACAAGGAGTCCGCGATCGACTCGCAGGACTTCGAGAAGGCCGCCTCCCTGCGCGACAAGGAGAAGCAGCTCCTGGCCGCCAAGGCCAAGCGCGAGAAGGAGTGGAAGGCCGGCGACATGGACGTCGTCGCCGAGGTCGACGGCGAACTGATCGCCGAGGTCCTCGCCACGGCCACCGGCATCCCGGTCTTCAAGCTGACCGAGGAGGAGTCCTCGCGTCTGCTGCGCATGGAGGACGAGCTCCACAAGCGGGTCATCGGCCAGGTCGACGCCGTCAAGGCGCTGTCGAAGGCGATCCGTCGTACGCGCGCGGGCCTCAAGGACCCGAAGCGTCCGGGTGGTTCGTTCATCTTCGCGGGCCCGTCCGGTGTCGGTAAGACGGAACTCTCCAAGGCGCTCGCCGAGTTCCTCTTCGGTGACGAGGACGCGCTGATCTCCCTCGACATGTCGGAGTTCAGCGAGAAGCACACGGTGTCGCGTCTCTTCGGTTCGCCCCCCGGATACGTGGGTTACGAAGAGGGCGGTCAGCTGACCGAGAAGGTCCGCCGCAAGCCGTTCTCCGTCGTCCTGTTCGACGAGGTCGAGAAGGCCCACCCGGACATCTTCAACTCGCTGCTGCAGATCCTGGAGGACGGTCGCCTGACCGACTCCCAGGGCCGGGTCGTGGACTTCAAGAACACGGTCATCATCATGACGACCAACCTCGGCACCCGGGACATCTCCAAGGGCTTCAACCTGGGCTTCGCGGCCTCGGGCGACAAGAAGTCCAACTACGAGCGCATGAAGAACAAGGTCTCGGACGAGCTCAAGCAGCACTTCCGCCCCGAGTTCCTCAACCGCGTCGACGACGTGGTCGTCTTCCCGCAGCTGACGCAGGAGGACATCCTGCGGATCGTCGACCTGATGATCGGCAAGGTGGACGAGCGCCTGAAGGACCGGGACATGGGCATCGAGCTCTCCCAGTCCGCCAAGGAGCTGCTGTCCAAGAAGGGTTACGACCCGGTGCTGGGTGCGCGTCCGCTGCGTCGCACCATCCAGCGCGAGATCGAGGACACGCTCTCGGAGAAGATCCTCTTCGGCGAGCTGCGCCCCGGTCACATCGTGGTCGTGGACACGGAGGGCGAGGGTGAGACCAAGACCTTCACCTTCCGCGGCGAGGAGAAGTCGGCGCTGCCCGACGTCCCGCCGATCGAGCAGGCGGCCGGCGGCGCCGGACCGAACCTGAGCAAGGACGCCTGACCCTCCGGGGGTTGAGCCTTCGGGGTCCGATCTGACATAAGGGGCCGGTGCTGAAAAGCACCGGCCCCTTACGCATGTCCGGGGTGGGTTACGACAGCTGTCCGTCGTAGTCGGGCAGCTTGTACGTCGTCTCGGCGTGGCCGCCCGAGAGGTCGGTGGCGCTGTTGCCGACGTTCGCGATGATCGTGTAGCCCTTGGACTCGATGTCGACGCGCTGGGCGGTCTTGTAGGCGGCGACGTCCTTGAAGAGGTCGAGGAAGCCGCGCACGTAGAGGCCGGAGACCTGGTAGCCGACGTACTTGAGGTTGTAGTCGGTCACGCCGGAGATGATGCCCGGGCGGGCCGTGACGAAGAACAGGGAGACGCCGTGCTCCTGGGCGTACTTGGCGACGTCGAGGACCGGCTTGTTGGCCGGCTGCGGGTAGCTGAAGCCGAAGTCGGTCTCCAGGGTGGTGTTGTCGATGTCGAAGACGATCGCCTGCTTCTCGCCCGGCTTGGCGCCGGCGATGCGCTGCTTCAGCGTCGGCAGGGCCTGGTCCATCACGGCCTGGCAGTCCTGCTGCCAGGTGGCGTAGTCGACGTCCTCCGCGGCGGCCGCGGAGGCGGTGGAGACGGTGGAGGTGCCGGTGGCCGTCGCGGCCTGGGCGCCGGCCGGGACGGCCATCGCCGTGACGGCGGCCGTCGCCACGGCGGTCATGGCTATGCGGCGCGTCCAGGTGCCTCTGGTCATGTGTGGGGTCCTCTCGCGTCCTTGCGCTACCGGTGTCGTGGGCATGGTGATCGCTGGGGGTGGCCTGAGGGGAACCAGCGGGTTACTGGACGGTAGTGGGCGATGAGAGGCTGGTCACAGACCCGCGCGTGCGATCGTGACCGGGGTCACAAGTCGCTTGTGGGGCACGGGAGTAGCCGCCGTCACATTCCGAAGTCCCTTGGGGTGGGGAGCCGGTGACATGCCGCACAGGCGATTCGGGTCCTACTAGGCCAGGTAGTCGCACCCCGAATATGGACAAAAAGGGCATGCGCTCCGGAATCCCGAGTCTCGTTTCGGCCTCCCGTGTGGGCGAGTGTCGAAAGTGTCCGAAAAGGGTGATCTGTCAAGAGGTGGGAAGTTTTGGGGTGAAGTACTAGCTTCCGTCGTAGATCACACGTTTGGGGGTCTGTGGGCCTCGGGGTTACCAAGGGATGGCCACTCCGGCAGAGCTTCGTGCCGGGTGGTTTCTTCTGCCCCCGTCCCCATGAGGTCTTCGATGTTCCAGCGCGTCACGTTCCGTTCTTCCCGTACGTCCCTGCTCCGCACCCGCGTGGCCGTCGGGGCCGCCGTTCTGGGCGCCTCGGTCGTGCTGGGAACCGGAGTGGCGTCCGCCGCCGCGCCTGCCGCCGCGCCTGCCGCCGCGCCCGCCGCCGCCAAGACGGCCGTCTCGGCCGCCTCCTGGATCGACCCGGTGAAGAAGTACACGCTGTCCGCCGGCTTCGCCCAGGCCGGTGCCATGTGGCAGTCCACCCACAGCGGTCAGGACTTCGCCGTGCCGAGCGGCACCAAGGTCATGGCCGCGCACGGCGGCACCGTGGTGAAGGCCGGCGGCAACGGCGCCGGTGACGGCCCGGCCTACGGCAACGCCATCGTGATCAAGCACGCCAACGGCGTCTACTCGCAGTACGCCCACCTCTCGCACATCAACGTGCAGGTCGGTCAGGTCGTCAAGACGGGCCAGAAGATCGCGCTGTCCGGCAACACCGGCAACTCCAGCGGTCCGCACCTGCACTTCGAGATCCGTACGACCGCGAACTACGGGTCGGCGATCAACCCGGTCACCTTCCTGCGGGCCAAGGGCGTGAAGGTCTGACGCTGATGTGATCAGGTGCCCTGGTGCGCCTGCGTCACCAGATCCACGGCGACCTCGAGGACGGCTTTCCGCTTGTCCTCGGGGTCGCCTTCGAGGTCCTGCAGGAAGAACATGCCGGCGTGCAGCGTGAAGATGGCGCTCACGCAGCGGACCTGGTCGGTGAGGGGGGCGTCCGGGTCGATGATGATGTCGCGCAGACCGCGCATGCGGTCCTTGAACGAGTCGCCGATCTGGAGTTCCCGCACGGTCGCCTGGTTCTCCTGCATGAAGCGGAAGAACGGGCTCGCCTCGGAGAGGGCCTGGCTGTAGCGCCGGATGAGCTCCCGCTTGGTCTCCAGGGTGTGCGGCTGGCTCTTGCCCCACTCGATCAGGTCCTCGATCGGCTTCGTCAGATCCCTGAAGATGCTGACGATGATCTCTTCCTTGGTCTTGAAGTGGTAGTACAGGGCTGCCTTGGTGACCTCGAGGCGCTCCGCGATCTCGCGGAGGGAGGTCTTCTCGTAGCCCTGCTCTGCGAAGAGTTCGAGCGCCACGTCCTGGATGCGCTGGCGGGTGTTGCCGCGGCGCTGCTGCTTGGTGCCGTCCATGGTGACGTCCATCCTCGTACTCCTAGAGCTCCCGCGGGAACTTACTTGCCGTCCGGCTAGTTCGAGGCGGGAACTTACTTGACGCCCGGCTAGTGGCAGGTCTACTTTCCCCAGTGTAGTGAACTAGCCGGGCGGCAAGTAAGTAGCCGGTCGGGGGGAGTACCCAGGGGAGTGGGGAAGATGGCGGACACAAAGACAGCGGAGACCGGGGCGGAGAAACCACCCAGGAGCGTACGGGTCGTCCTGCTCGCGCTGATGATCACGATGATGCTCGCGATGCTCGACAACATGATCGTGGGCACGGCGATGCCGACGATCGTCGGCGAACTCGGCGGGCTCGAACACCTTTCCTGGGTGGTGACCGCGTACACCCTCGCGACCGCGGCCTCCACCCCGATCTGGGGCAAGCTCGGCGACATGTTCGGACGCAAGGGCGTCTTCATGTCCTCGATCGTGCTCTTCCTGATCGGTTCCGCGCTCAGCGGCATGGCCCAGAACATGGGCGAACTGATCGGCTTCCGCGCGATCCAGGGCCTTGGCGCGGGCGGTCTGATGGTCGGCGTCATGGCGATCATCGGCGACCTGATCCCGCCGCGGGAGCGCGGCAAGTACCAGGGCATGATGGCCGGCGTCATGGCGCTCGCGATGATCGGCGGCCCGCTCGTCGGTGGCACCATCACCGACAACTGGGGCTGGCGCTGGTCCTTCTACATCAACCTGCCGCTCGGCGCGGTGTCGCTGGCCCTGATCAGCGTCGTTCTGCACCTGCCGAAGAAGCGGGCGAAGGCGGGCATCGACTACCTCGGCGTCGTGCTGCTGACCGTCGGCATCACCTCCATCGTCCTCGTCACCACCTGGGGCGGCACGGAGTACGCCTGGACGTCCGCGCGGATCATGGAGCTCATCGGGATCGGCGTCGCCTCGCTCATCGGGTTCGTGTACTGGCAGACCAGGGCCGCCGAGCCCATCGTGCCGCTGCACATCTTCCGCAGCCGCAACTTCACCCTGATGTCGCTCATCGGCTTCATCACCGGCTTCGTGATGTTCGGCGCGACCCTCTTCCTGCCGCTGTACCAGCAGTCCGTGCAGGGCGCCTCCGCGACCAACTCCGGGCTACTGCTCCTGCCGATGCTCGGCGCCATGCTGGTCACCTCGATGGTGGCCGGCCGGGTGACCACGAACAGCGGCAAGTACAAGATCTTCCCGGTCGTCGGCAGCGTCCTGATGGTCATCGGCCTGTACCTGCTGTCGACGATGGACACCGGGACCAGCCGATTCACCTCCGGTGTGTTCATGGCCGTCGTCGGACTCGGCATGGGCTGCCTGATGCAGATCACGATGCTGGTCGCGCAGAACAGCGTCGAGATGAAGGACATGGGCGTCGCGTCCTCGTCCACCACCCTCTTCCGCACGCTCGGCTCCTCCTTCGGCGTCGCGATCATGGGCGCGCTGTTCAACAACCGGGTCCAGGACGTCATGTCCGAGCGGGCCGGTGCGCTGGGCTCGAAGATCACCGAGCAGTCCGCGCAGCTGGACGCGGCCAGCCTGGCCAAGCTGCCCGTGGCGGCGCGGGAGGCCTATCAGCACGCGGTGTCGGCCGGCACGCACTCGGCGTTCCTGCTGGGAGCCGTGGTGGCGGTGGCCGCGCTGGTGGCGGCGGTGTTCGTGAAGGAGGTTCCGCTCAAGGGAGCGGGGCCGCAGAAGGCGGACGAGGCGACCGACGGTACGGCCGCCGTGCCGCCGACCATGGTCGAGACAGTCTGACCTGCCAGTGACCGAAGGCCTCCGGCGGTGTCCGCCCCGGGGGCCTTCGCCCTTTGCGCCTGAGTCGGCGCCGCTCTCGCGGACGTGGTTGACCGCCCGAGAAGCTCGACTTCGAGGTGCGCGATGACGTCTCCATGGGGGAGATGCGCTGGATCACCGTCGGAGCCAAGGACCAGCCCGGGGTGGAGCTTGCCCTGATGAGTCTTGACGGGCCCGGCCTCGACCCCGAGTCCTCCGAGGCGCTGAAGAAGCTCGTCAGCAAGGGCGCCCTGGGCGCGGGCGCGTTCCGTACCGACGACTGCCGCGGCGACTACGAGACCTTCAAGGCGCGGGGCGTCGAGTTCCTCCAGGAGCCCCAGGAGCGGCCGTACGGCATCGAGGCGATCTTCCGCGACGACAACGGCAACTGGTACTCACTGACTCAGCGCAGCGAAGAGCTCGACTTCTCGAAGGACTTCGGCTGAGGCCCTCGCGGTCACGCCCCCTTGGCCCCACACGCCGTCGTCACGGCACTGGCCGTCGTCACGGCATCATCGGGTGGCTTCCCGTGTTCGTCGGCGCGTGCTCGGGCAGCCACAGGACGGCGACGGCGCCCTCGGCGGGTATGTGCTGCGGAGCGCCCGCAGGCCGTACGTTGCGGAAGGTCAGCCGGGCGCCCAGGACGCGGGCCTGGCCCGCCGCGATGGTGAGGCCGAGCCCGTGGCCGTGCCCGGCGCGGTCGGTGCTGCCGGTGCGGAAGCGGCTCGGCCCCTCGGCGAGCAGGTCCTCGGGGAAACCGGGGCCGTGGTCGCGGACCCGGATGACCCGGCCCTCGACGGTGACCTGGATCGGCGGCTTGCCGTGCCGGGCGGCGTTGGCGAGAAGGTTGAACAGGACCCGCTCCAGACGCCTGGGGTCGGTCGTGACCATCGACTCGTGCACCACCCGTACCTCGATGTCCGGGTCCTTGGCCGCCACCCGCCGGGCCACGAACTCGCCCAGCACGATGTCCTGAAGCTCGGCCCGCTCCGAGGCGCCGTCGAGGCGGGCCACCTCCAGCACGTCCTCGACGAGGGTGCGCATGGCCTTCGCCCGGTCCAGGACCAGCTCCGTCGGCCGGCCGGGCGGCAGCAGCTCGGCGGCCGTCAGCAGTCCCGTCACCGGGGTGCGCAGCTCGTGCGCGATGTCGGCGGTGACCCGGCGCTCGGCCTCCAGCCGTTCCTGCAGTGTGTCCGCCATGGCGTCCACCGCGCTCGCCAGGTCGTCGGTCTCGTCCCGCACGACCCCGCCGATGGCGTCCCGCACGCGGACGTCCGACTCGCCCTTGGCGACCTGGTTCGCAGCGGCGGCCGCCTTGCGCAGCCGGCGCGAGAGCTGTCCGCCGATGAGCACGCCGAGCGCGCTGCCGCCGAGGACGACCGCGATGGAGCCGATCACCAGGGCCTGGTCGAGATCGTTGAGGATGTCCGTGCTGCGGTCGGTGAACCCGGTGTGCAGGGACAGCACATGCCCGTCCTTGACCGGCACGGCCGCCCAGATGTCCGGCACCCCGCCCGCGCGGTCGGAGACGAAGGTGGCCCGGCGGCCCTCCTGAACCTTATCCCGCAGCGCCGGCGGCAGGTTGGAGTCGTCGATCTTGATGTTGGGGAAGTGGAAGTTCGGCCTCCCCGACGCCTCGTAGTTGCGCTGGGCGATCTGGACGCGCTCGTCGGCGAGGTCGCGCGCGTTGTCCAGCATGGACACGCGGGCGGCGTTGTGCACGACCAGACTGAGCGCGATCGCCACCAGCGCGCCGACCAGCGCGATCGCCGCACTCAGCTTCCACCGCAGACCCGTACGGATGCCCATGCGCTCCGTGCGAGCCGGACCCAGCTGCCGGATCATCCCCCGCATACTCCTGCCCCTGCCCCGCTCAGGCCTTCAGCTTGTAGCCGAAGCCGCGGACCGTCTCGATACGGTCCTGACCGATCTTCGTTCGCAGCCGCTGCACATGGACGTCGACGACCCGGGTGTCGCCGCCCCAGCCGTAGTCCCACACCCGCTCCAGCAGTTTGTCGCGTGAGAGGACCGTGCCCGGGGCGGAGGAGAACTCCAGCAGCAGGCGCATCTCGGTCGGGGTCAGCGCCACCGGGTGCCCGGCCCGGCGCACCTCCATGCCCTCCGTGTCGACCTCCAGATCGCCGAAGGTCAGCACACCACCGGCGGCGGAGGCGGCGGGCTCGGTGCGGTCGCCGCCGCCCGCGTGACCGAAGCGGCGCAGCACGGCGCGGATCCGGGCGACCAGCACGGCGCCGTCGAAGGGCTTGGTCACGTAATCGTCGGCGCCGGCCTCCAGGCCGAGGACGACGTCTATGGAGTCGGCGCGCGCCGACAACATGATCACCGGCACGGTGGACTCGTCCCGGATGCGCCGGCACAGGCTCACGCCGTCCAGGCCGGGCACCATGACGTCCAGCAGCGCGATGTCGGGGCGGTCGGCACGGAACGCCTCGAGGCCCGACAGGCCGTCGGGCATCGCGGTGACCGCGAAGCCGTCCCGCTCCAGGGCGAGCTGGGTGGCTTCGCGGATGACGTCGTCGTCCTCGACGAAGAGGACGTGGGTCTGGTCTGCCATCCCGGTGCTCTCAGTTCTCGTATGCGTTTTCGTATGCGGGTCGGTCGTCGATCGTCGGTCTGCCGTCCGGCGGTCTGGGGTCCGTCAATTCTGGGGTCTGCCAGTCTGCGGTCCGCCAGGCTGTCGGTCTCCTGTCGAGGGTGCCCCTTGAGTGGACGCCCGGAGCGCGGCGAGCGTTCATTTCTCGTGCGGCCCGCCTCGCCCGACACCCATTGATCGGAACGACCGGCCCGATCGGTTCACACTGCCGGAAGAATTTTTCGGCCGGCCGATCCCGGGCAGGTCAGCCGGCCTCCGGCGCCATCGTCGGTTCTCCGCCGACGACGCTGCTGTAGTCGTTGTGCCAGCTGAACTCCTTCATGAAGCGGCCCGACGCCCAGCGGTACGTGATCACGTTCTCACCGGACGGGCTGGAGACGGGGTCGCCCTTCTCGTACACCTGCTTGGTCACCACCAGGTCGCCCCGGTCCATCTCCGCATAGACCGGTGGCTCCTCGGCCTTGAACACGTTCTCGTAGCCGTCGTCGTTCTCCCGGTACACGTACGAGCCGACGCCGACGGCGTCACCGCAGGTGAGCACGTTGACGATGAGGTCGCTGCCGGAGCCGCCGGTGAGGTTGCCGTACGAGACGTCGACCGGGTACTCGTCGCCGACGCACGGCTTCAGCTCGCGCTTGACCTCCGCCGAGACGGCGGGGTCGTCCTTGACGAGCCGGACCGCGTCCGCCCGGTCGGGGGTGTCGGTGGGGGCGGCCGAGGGCGAGGCTGTGGCGCCCGCCACCGCCTCGGCGTGGGCCGGGCCCTCGTCACGGGCACCGGTGCCGCCGGTTGCGCAGGCGGAGACGAAAAGGGCGAGGGCGGCGAGCACGGACATCGCCGTGATCGCCGCCTGGATGGTGCCTCGGGCCGATGATGGCCCGGCCTCGGTCAGGCCGCCGCGCAACGCTCCCGCTCCTCACGCTCCAGCGCGCGTGCGTCCAGATCGCGGGCTTCCAGCTCCTCGCGGAGCCGGGCGAGCGCCCGGTGCAGCGTGCTCTTGACCGTTCCCGCCGACATGCCGAGGGCGGCGGCCGTCTCCTCCGTGGACATCTGCTCCCAGTGTCGCAGCACCACGACACTGCGCTGCTTCGGAGCGAGCACCTTCATCGCGTCCATCAGCAGGGCGCGGTCCGCGTGCTGCTCGGTGGAGTCGTCCACACAGGCGTCCGGGAGCTGCTCGGTGGGTACTTCCTCGAGCTTGCGGGCCCGCCACCACTCGGTCCGCGTGTTGATCATGACCCGGCGCAGGTAGGCGTCCGCGAGCCGCTTGTCCGCGATGCCGTCCCAGCGGCCGTACGTCCGGGCCAGGGCGGTCTGCAGGAGGTCCTGCGCGTCGACCGGGTCCGGGACCAGCCGCCGGGCGCTGCGCAGCAGCGCGTCCTGCCGGGTGCGGACATACTCCTCGAACTCGAGCACCTCGCCCTGCGCCATGGTCAACCGCCTCCGATTCCCCGTTCCGGCGGACTGTCGCCGCCGGTTCACTGCTGTGGTCTGTGGCCCGTCGGTCCCCGCCGGGTACGCAGATGAAGCTACGGAGGTGTTGTCACGGCGCTGTCCGAAGCAGCCTGCGGCTAGCCCTCAGCTGTCCGTCGGTTGTGTAACGGAAATGGGTTCGGGGTAAGGGGCCGGGCTGAATGATCTGTATATGGGTTGATTTATCCGTCGGTTGAGTGTGACAAAGGCCTGTCGTCGGCCGTGACGTAGCCGTCTGTCTGTGAAATGACCGTGTGTCAGGCCTGCGCGCGTGCCTGTGCCAAGTCCTGTGTCGGGCCCGCGCGTGGGGCTCGTATGCCGGGCCCGTGTGTCAGGTCAGCGGCAGGCGGTACAGCCCGCCAGGCAGTGGTTCCACGAGTCCGTCGGCGACGAGGCCGTCCAGTGCCCGCGCGCGTTGCACCGGCTCGTGCCACACACGGTCGAGGGCCGACTGCGGCACGGGCGCGTGCGCGTCCCGCAGGACGGCGAGCAGCTTGCCCCTGACCTGCCGGTCCGTGCCGGCGTAGGTCTGGCCGCGGCGCGGCGGCCCGTCGTGCTCCGGCTTGCCCGCGAGCCGCCACGCGCACAGCGCCGCGATCGGGCAGCGTGCGCACGTCTCGTTCTTCGCCGTGCAGACGAGCGCGCCGAGCTCCATGGACGCGGCGGCCCAGCGCGCCGCGGTCGGCTCGTCGTCGGGCAACAGGGCGCGGGCCAGCCTGCGCTCGGCGGCCGTGGTGGCGTTGGGCGGGTACTGCACGCCTGTGACGGCGCGCGCGAAGACGCGGCGGACGTTGGTGTCCAGGACGGCGTGTCGCCGGCCGTACGCGAAGGAGGCGACGGCCGCGGCCGTGTACTCGCCGATGCCGGGCAGCGCGAGAAGCTGCGTGTGGTCGGACGGTACGTCGCCGCCGTGCCGTTCCGTTATCGCCACCGCGGCGCCGTGCAGTCGCAGGGCGCGGCGCGGGTAGCCGAGCCGCCCCCACGCGCGTACGGCCTCGCCGGGGGCCTCCGCGGCCAGGTCGGCGGGGCGCGGCCAGCGGGCGAGCCACTGCTCGTAGACCGGCAGGACGCGGCTGACCGGCGTCTGCTGGAGCATGAACTCGCTGACCATCACACCCCACGCGCCGGCCTCGGGGCGCCGCCAGGGCAGGTCGCGGGCGTTGTCGTCGAACCAGTCGATCACCGGGGAGTGCAGGTCCGCTCCGGAGGCGTCGGCGCCGGCGCGGGCGGGGCTGCTGTACGGGGGCTTCGTGGGCGCAGTCATAGCCCTTCCGATCCTGCCATGCGCACCGGGGCACGCGCGCGTACCGCCACTCGACCGGGTCCGGTGCCGGGAGCGCGCGTGCCGCGGCCATGGCCATGGCCAGAGGTGCAACGGGTGCGATCGTCAAGGGGTGCGGGCCGCGCGTGCCGAAGTCGGGTGCGGGAGCCGTGGCTTCCGGAATGATGATCCGGAAAAGTTGTCCGCCCGGCGGCGGGTGGGGCCAGCGAACGCGTCGATCTCTCGTACAGTTTGCGCCGTGGGATCTCTGCGCAATCCGGTCGGGCCGCTTCCCTCCTCCATCTACTGGCGACGGAGGGTCGTACTGCTGTCCGTGTTCGCCTTGTTGGCGCTGCTGATCCTGTGGGTGGTGACCTCGGGCGGGGGTGGCGGGAACAACGGTGCCGATGGTGGCAACGGCAAGAATCCCGCGTCCTCCATCACGCCGGGTCCGTCCGGATCAGGGCCCGCGATCAGCCAAAACCCGGGCGGGCGTGACGAGTCGAGTGCGGGCTCCACCAGCGGGTCCGGCTCGGGGTCGGACTCGGGCTCCGGGGGTGGCACCGGCTCCGGCGGCTCGGACGGCGGCTCGGCGGGCTCCGGCACCGACGACAGCGCCAACGGCAGCGGCAGCGGTACGGCGACGACCCTGCCGGCCGGGACGACACTGCCCAACTGCACTCCCAGCGTCGTCACGTTGAGCCTGCGCAGCGTCCAGAACGCCTACTCGCCGGACCAGACGCCCACTTTCCTGCTGACCGCGAAGAACAGTTCGGGAAGCGACTGCAAGGTCGATCTCGGGCCGAAGACCGCGGTGTTGACCATCACCAAGGCGGGCAACGACGACGACTACTGGTCGTCCGCGGACTGCCCCAAGGGGTCCGGGAGCCTGCTGTACCGGGTGCCGGGCGGGGACAGCTTCACGTACACCCTGAAGTGGGACCGCAAGCCGAGCGCCCCGGAGTGCGCGACACCTCCGGCGGGGGCGGCCGGAGCGGGGACGTATCTGGTGGAGGCGAAGGCTCCGGGGTTCGCGAAGGCACAGACGTCGTTCGTGCTGGACGACGACTAGGGGAACCGCTCCAGGACCGACCTGGACGTACCGCTCCAGGGCGGACTTGGGCGTACCGCTGCAGGGCGGATCTAGACGTACCGCTCCAGGATCGACGACTCCGCCAGGCGTGACAGGCCCTCGCGGACGCTCCGGGCCCTGGCCTCGCCCACGCCGTCCACCGTCTGGAGGTCGTCGACGCTCGCGGCGAGGAGCTTCTGCAGGCCGCCGAAGTGCTCCACCAGGCGGTCGATGATCGCGCCGGGAAGGCGCGGCACCTTGGCCAGCAGGCGGAAGCCGCGCGGGGACACCGCCGTGTCGAGGGCCTCGGGGGAGCCGGTGTAGCCCAACGCACGGGCGACCGTGGACATTTCGAGCAGTTCGGCGTGGGTGAGCGCGTCCAGCTCGTACAGCGCCTCTTCGACCGTGCGGGAGCGCTTGGCGGTGGGCTCGGGAACGTAGTCCCGGACCACCAGCTCGCGCTCGGGCTCCACGCCCGCGATCAACTCGTCGAGCTGGAGGGCGAGCAGACGACCGTCCGTGCCCAGTTCGACCACGTATTCCGCGATTTCGGTGGCGATGCGACGGACCATCTCCAGGCGCTGGGCCACCGCCGAGACGTCCCGGACCGTCACCAGGTCCTCGATCTCCAGCGCTGACAACGTTCCCGCGACCTCGTCCAGGCGGAGCTTGTAGCGCTCCAGGGTGGCCAGGGCCTGGTTCGCGCGGGACAGGATCGCCGCGGAGTCCTCCAGGACGCGGCGCTGGCCGTCGACGTACAGGGCGATCAGGCGCATGGACTGGGAGACCGAGACGACCGGGAAGCCGACCTGCTTGCTGACCCGGTCCGCCGTACGGTGCCGGGTGCCCGTCTCCTCCGTGGGGATCATGGGGTCCGGCACGAGCTGGACGCCGGCCCGGAGGATCTTCGACAGGTCGGAGGAGACCACGATGCCGCCGTCGAGCTTGCACAGCTCACGCAGGCGCGTGGCCGCGAACTCCACGTTCAGGACGAACCCGCCCGTGCACATCGCCTCGACCGTCCTGTCGGAGCCCAGCACGATGAGACCGCCGGTGTTGCCGCGGAGGATCCTCTCCAGGCCGTCGCGCAGGGCCGTGCCGGGAGCCACCGCGCTCAGCGCGGCACGCATCAGGCCGTCGGCACCGGAACTCCCACCGGACTTTCCGGGAGCTGCCGCCCGGTCGTTGGCTGCCACTGCACTCCTCCGGTCACAGGGTCTGGGGGTTCCCGTTTCGCGCACTCGTTTCGTACGGACGGGCGAGACCAGGGCAAAGTCTACCGGCGGTCCTCCGCCTCCCGTGGGGCGTCTCGGCGACGGGAGCGCGGCAGGACCCGTAGGGCGTCCCCCATGTCCGCGACTTCCAGGACCTTCATGCCCGCGGGGATCTTGCCGGGATCGGTCGGCACGAGCGCGTGCGTGAAGCCCAGACGGTGGGCCTCCGCGAGTCTGCGCTGGACGCCCGTGACCCGTCTGACCTCGCCCGCGAGGCCGACTTCGCCGATCGCGACGAGGTTCTTGGGCAGCGGGGTGTCGCTCGCGGCGGAGGCCAGGGCGAGGGCGATCGCCAGGTCCGCGGCGGGCTCCGAGAGCTTCACCCCGCCAACCGTCGCCGAGTAGATGTCCCGCTTGCCCAGCGCGCTGATCCGGCCGCGCTGCTCCAGGACGGCCAGCATCATCGAGACACGGGAGGTCTCCAGGCCGGAGGTCGTACGGCGGGGCGAGGGGATCTGGGAGTCGACGGTGAGCGCCTGCACCTCGGCGACCAGAGGGCGGCGGCCCTCCAGGGTGACCGTCAGACAGGTCCCCGGGACCGGTTCGGCACGACGGGTCAGGAAAAGTCCGCTCGGGTCGGCGAGGCCCGTGATGCCCTCGTCGTGCAGTTCGAAGCAGCCGACCTCGTCGGTGGCGCCGTAGCGGTTCTTGACGCCCCGCACCAGACGCAGGCGCGCGTGCCGGTCGCCCTCGAAGCTCAGGACGACGTCCACGAGGTGTTCGAGGAGGCGGGGGCCGGCGATCGCGCCGTCCTTCGTGACATGGCCCACCAGGAGCGTGGACATGCCGCGTTCCTTGGAGGCGCGGATCAGGGCGCCCGCGACCTCGCGGACCTGGGCCATGCCGCCGGGCGCTCCGTCGATCTCCGGGGAGGCCACGGTCTGCACGGAGTCCACGATCAGCAGGGAGGGCTTCACCTCGTCCAGGTGGCCCAGGACGGCCGACAGGTCCGTCTCGGCGGCGAGGTACAGGTGGTCGTCGATGGCGCCGATCCGGTCGGCGCGCAGACGGACCTGGGAGGCCGACTCCTCGCCGGTGACATACAGCGTGCGGTGTTCGTCGCTCGCCGACTTGGCCGCCACGTCCAGCAGGAGGGTCGACTTGCCGACGCCCGGCTCACCGGCCAGGAGCACGACCGCGCCGGGTACGAGACCGCCGCCGAGGACGCGGTCCAGCTCGGGCACACCGGTGGGGCGGGCGGTGGCCTGACGGCCGTCGACCTCGCCGATGGGCAGGGCGGAGGTGGTGACGCGCCCCGGCGCCGTCGTACGGACCGCGGGCGCGCCGTACTCCTCGACCGTCCCCCAGGCCTGGCACTCGGGGCACCGGCCGAGCCACTTGGCCGTCTGCCAGCCGCATTCGGTGCAGCGGTAGGACGGGCGGTCCTTGGTGGTCTTCGTACGGGCAGCCATGGGCAAACCGTAGCCCCCGCCACCGACAGCCGGACGTGGCTGTGGACAACCGGGCTCCCCGGACACCCGGCGCCTTCGGCCCCGTGCGGACAGGCGCCCTCCGCGCAGCGGACCGGCACCCCCTGTGAATTGGCCACGCCCCGTCACGAACGGGCCACGGGACCCCCCTCCGCTGTCCCCTTATGAGGGATCGTTTCACCCGTACGGATTAAAAGGACTCAAGGGACAAGTAGACCTCGTTCCGCGCCGCCTACGGTCGCACGGGTGATGAGCAGCAGCCCGGAAACCTCGACCCGCACGACCGGCGCGCACCGGGCGCACCGGGAGGTGCGCGACGGCGCTGCGGCGCGCACGCTCGCGCAGCGGCCGCCCGCGCGCTACGAGCCGTACCTGGACGGCCTGTTCACCTACTGTCTGTCCGTCCTGTGCGACCACGACGCCGCCACCGCAGCCCTCGGTGACGTCCTCACGTTCGCCCAGCGGCGCGGCCAGCGCGTCCCGGAGGCCGCGGGCGACCGCCGGGCCTGGCTGTACGCGCTGGCCCGCTGGGCCTGTCTGCGCAAGCTCGCCGAGGCCAAGCAGAAACGTCAGGGCACGCACGCGGCGGCACGGAACGGCACCCGCCGACAGCCGGGCACGAAGCCCGCGACTTCCACCACTTCCGCGACGTCCCCGGCCCCTGCCGGCGCGGCCGGTCCGGCCGCGACCGACGAGGCCCAGGAGCAACGGGGGCGCGAACTCGCCCTGCTCGCCTGGCCGGAGGCCGCCGGCACCACCCCGGAGCAGCGCGAGGCGCTCGAACTCGCCGTACGCCACCACCTGGCCGCACACGAGATCGCCGCCGTCCTCGGCAAGGACCTCGCCGCCGCCCGCGAACTGCTCGCCTCCGCCGCCTGCGAGGTCGAGCGCACGCGCGCGGCGCTCGCCGTCGTCGAGAGCGGCGGCTGTCCCGCTGTGGGCCGGCTCACGGGCGAGAACCAGGTGGTGCTCAGCGCCGCCCTGCGCCGTGAACTCGTCCGGCACGTCGACGACTGCCCGCGCTGCCGCCGGGCCGCCGAACGCGCCGTCCCCGGCCGCTGGCCCGGCGCCGGTGTCACCCCCGCCGAGCTGCCCGTCCTGGAAGCGCCTCGCGCGCAGCTGTACGTCGCCATGGCCCACTCCTCGCGCGCGCGGGGAGCCGCCGCGCCGCGCTACGACCGGCGGGGCTTCCCGATGGACCCCAAGGACCGCGCGGCCCGTCGGGAGCGCCTCCGCGCGCGGGCCGTCACGACGACCGTCGTCGCCACCGTCGTCGCCGCGCCCGTACTCGCCCTGTGGGCGGCCTACCGGGGCACGCCGACGGGGGAGGGGGCCGAGGGCCGCTCCGCCAGCGCCGGCGAGGCGCACGGCGACAGCCTCGACGGTGAAGCGGCCGGCGGCTACGAGAACGCCGGAAACGCCAGCACGCGCCCTGGGAGCGACTTCACCAAGGACAAAGGGCCGGACGTCTCCGTGGAGGTCATCAGCGTCACGGGACTCGGCAGGAGCGCCTCCGGCCACCTCTCCGTGACGGCGGCCAACAGCGGCGACACCACCCTCGTCACCCTCACCGTGTCCCCGGACGGCGGCGAGCCGGTCCGCTGGTCGGCCGCCACGCCCGCCCCGTGGCTCTACCTGAGCCGCTCCACGGGCACCCTGAAGCCCGGCGAGTCGGTGACGATCAAGGTGTACGTCGATCCTCTGCGCGAGCCCTCCGGGCACTGGCACGCGCGCGTGGCGATCGCCCCGGCGGGCGCCGTCGTCTCCATCGAGGGCCACGGCACCGCCCCCCGCCCACCGGGCCCCGGCAACGGCCCGGGCTCCGGCCCCGGCGGCCCGCCCCCGTCATCCGATCCGGACCCCACGTCCCCGTCCTCCCCGGACCCCACGCCCTCCGCCCCGCCCCCGTCCTCCGACCCGCAGCCCACCCCCGCCGACCCGACCCCCTCCGCCCCGAACACCTCGCCACCACCGCCCGCCGACACCAGCGCCCCGACCCCGTCGACGCCGTAGGAGTCACGGGCCGTGGGGGCGGTGAGTGCCGTGGGAGGCCTGGGGGTGAGCGGGCAACGGCAGGGGGCCACCGGCAGCCGGCGGCTCGAGCCGACCGGCTCCGTCGCCCGGGAGGTCCGTGCCGGGTCCCTCAGGACCTCAGGCGGTCGGGTCCGCCGGATGCGGGGCCAGGAGGGGGAGCTGGGAGGCCAGACGCTCCTCGCACAGCTCGGCAAGGCGGTCGTAGCCGGCCTTGCCCATCAGTTCGGTCAGCTCCGGGCGGTAGGAGACGTACACCGGGTCGCCCGCGCCGTGCGCCGAGGTCGCCGACGTGCACCACCAGTGCAGGTCGTGGCCGCCCGGGCCCCAGCCCCGCCGGTCGTACTCGCCGATCGAGACCTGGAGCACGCGGGTGTCGTCGGGCCGGTCGATCCAGTCGTACGTCCGCCGCACCGGAAGCTGCCAGCAGACGTCCGGCTTGGTCTCCAGCGGCTCGCGGCCCTCCTTGACGGCCAGGATGTGCAGCGAGCAGCCCGCGCCGCCCGCGAAGCCCGGCCGGTTCTGGAAGATGCACGAACCGTTGAACGGGCGGGTCTGGCGCGAGCCCTCGTCGTCCTCCGAGACCCAGCCGTCCCGGGTGCCCTCGTCGTGGTGCTGCCAGAGGTCGGGCGTGAGCCTCGCCACATGCTCGGCGACGCGCTTCTCGTCGTCCTCGTCGGAGAAGTGGGCACCCAGCGTGCAGCACCCGTCGTCCGCGCGGCCCGCCTGGATGCCCTGGCAGCCGCTGCCGAAGATGCAGTTCCAGCGAGAGGTCAGCCATGTCAGATCGCAGCGGAAGACCTGCTCGTCGTCCGCCGGATCAGGGAACTCCACCCACGCCCGCGCGAAGTCGAGGCCCTTCTCATCCGCTGCCAGGGCCTTCTTGGACTTCTTCGGTGACTTCACCGGCTTCGCCTGGGAAGAACCGCCGGTGGATTTGTCGGCCTTCGCCTTGTTCGTCTTTGGCACTCGTCCAGGGTAAGTCGCCAGGACCCGCTTCGGGGACGGCCCACGGCGTTGTGGGCAGTAGCGTTCCCTACATGAGACTCGGTGTCCTCGACGTGGGATCGAACACGGTGCATCTGCTGGTGGTGGACGCACACCCGGGCGCGTGCCCCCTCCCCGCGCACTCGCACAAGGCGGATCTACGCCTGGCCCAACTCCTCGACGAGGACGGAGCGATCGGCCCCGAGGGCGTCGACAAACTGATCACGGTCGTCCACGAGGCGCTCCAGGCCGCCGAGGACAAGGGCGTCGAGGACCTGCTGCCGTTCGCGACCTCCGCCGTGCGTGAGGCCAGCAACGCCGACGCCGTCCTCGCGCGCGTGCAGGCCGAGACCGGCGTCGAGCTGCAGGTTCTCGCCGGCGCCGAGGAGGCCCGGCTCACCTTCCTCGCCGCCCGCCGCTGGTTCGGCTGGTCGGCCGGAAAGCTGCTGGTCCTGGACATCGGCGGCGGCTCCCTGGAGATCGCCTACGGCATCGACGAGGAGCCCGACGCGGCCGTCTCGCTCCCGCTCGGCGCCGGCCGGCTCACCGCGGGCTGGCTGCCCGGCGACCCGCCCGACCCCGAGGACATACGGTCCCTGCGCCGCCACGCCCGCGCGCAGATCGCCCGCACGGTGGGGGAGTTCAGCCGCTTCGGCACCCCCGACCATGTCGTCGCCACGTCGAAGACCTTCCGGCAGCTCGCCCGCATCGCCGGCGCCGCCCGCTCCGCCGACGGCCCGTACACCCAGCGCCAGCTCAAGCGCGAGTCCCTGGAGGCCTGGGTGCCCCGCCTGGCCGCCATGACCACGGCCCAGCGCGCCGCACTCCCGGGCGTCTCCGAAGGCCGCGCCAACCAGCTCCTGGCCGGCGCGCTGGTCGCCGAGGGCGCGATGGACCTCTTCGGCGTCGAGACGCTGGAGATATGCCCCTGGGCGCTCAGGGAGGGCGTCATCCTGCGCAGACTTGATCACATGGGTTCGCTATAGACACGTGAGCGCCGCGAGCAACCACGAACCGCACGCACCCGACCGTGGCGAGGGCCACAACGGCGAACAGGCGCCCGGCCCTCACCCGACCGCACCCCGTAACCTGTCCCCCATGGCAGAGCCCGTCGTGCGGATCCCGGATGCGAAGGTCGCCCTGTCGACGGCCTCGGTCTATCCGGAGTCGACGGCGACGGCCTTCGAGATCGCCGCGCGCCTCGGGTACGACGGCGTCGAGGTCATGGTCTGGAACGACCCCGTCAGCCAGGACATCGACGCGCTGCGCAGGCTCAGCGACTACCACCGGATCCCGATCCTCGCCGTCCACGCCCCCTGCCTGCTCATCACGCAGCGGGTGTGGTCGACCGACCCGTGGACCAAGCTCCAGCGGGCCCGCGCGGCGGCCGAGAAGCTCGGCGCGAGCACCGTCGTCGTCCATCCGCCGTTCCGCTGGCAGCGCCAGTACGCGCGGGACTTCGTCACGGGCATCTGGCGGATGGCGGGCGAGACGGACGTACGGTTCGCTGTCGAGAACATGTACCCGTGGCGTTACCGCGACCGCGAGATGCTCGCGTACGCGCCGGACTGGGACGTCACCAAGGACGACTACCGGCACTTCACGATCGACCTCAGCCACGCCTCGACGGCCCGCGCGGACGCGATGCAGATGATCGACCGCATGGGCGACCGCTTGGGCCACGTCCACCTCGCCGACGGAAACGGTTCCGCGAAGGACGAGCATCTGGTCCCCGGCCGCGGCTCCCAGCCCTGCGCCGAGCTGCTGGAGCGGCTCGCGCTGACCGGCTTCGACGGGCACGTCGTCATCGAGGTCAACACCCGGCGCGCGATGTCCGGCGCCGAACGTGAGGCCGACCTGGCGGAGGCCCTGGCCTTCACGCGCCTGCACCTGGCCTCGGCCGCGTCCTCCCCCTCGGCTCCCGGCCGATGACCGGCTTCACCGCCCGCAAGCGCGGTCGCCCCCCTCGTACGGAGTCGGCGGACACCCGCGACCGCATCCTGACGGCCGCCCGCGAGGAGTTCTCCGAGCGGGGCTACGAGAAGACGTCCGTCCGCGGGATCGCGAAGGCGGCGGGCGTGGACCCGGCACTCGTGCACCACTACTTCGGCACCAAGGAGCAGGTCTTCGAGGCGGCCGTCGAGGTCGCCTTCGCGCCCGCGCTCAACGCGCCGGAAGCGGTCGCCGACGGGCCGTTGGACCAGGTCGGGGAGCGGCTCGCCCGCTTCATATTCGGCGTCTGGGAGAACCCCACCACCCGCAAGCCCCTGCTGGCGATTCTCCGCTCCGCAGTGAACAACGACACCGCAGCCGCCGTCTTCCGCCGGCTGGTCGCCTCGCAGCTGCTGCGCCGCATCGCCGCCCAGTTCGACCTGCCGGACGCCGAGCTGCGCGCGGAACTGGCGGCGGCGCAGCTGGTGGGCTGCGCGATGCTGCGGTACGTGATCAAGGTGGAGCCGCTGGCCTCGGCGGACCTGGAGCAGATCATCGCGCGCGTGGCACCGGTCGTACAGGGACACCTCACAGGGCCCTGAAGGGCGCCTCAGGACTCCCGCGGCACCGAGACGCGCATCCCGTATTCCGGACACCTCGTCCCGCCCCCTGGATGACCGGCGTACGCTCAATAGCAGCCACAACCGTCTGAAGGAGCGAGCGACGATGCCCGAGCTGAGGTCCCGCACAGTCACCCACGGTCGCAACATGGCGGGCGCACGCGCCCTTATGCGCGCCTCCGGTGTACCCGGTGCGGACATCGGCCGGAAGCCGGTCATCGCGGTGGCGAACAGCTTCACCGAGTTCGTGCCCGGGCACACGCACCTTCAGCCGGTCGGCCGGATCGTCAGCGAGGCGATCACCGAGGCCGGCGGCATCCCGCGCGAGTTCAACACGATCGCCGTCGACGACGGCATCGCGATGGGCCACGGCGGCATGCTCTACTCCCTGCCCTCCCGCGACCTGATCGCGGACAGCGTGGAGTACATGGTCGAGGCCCACTGCGCCGACGCCCTGATCTGCATCTCCAACTGCGACAAGATCACCCCGGGCATGCTGAACGCGGCCCTGCGGCTGAACATCCCGACCGTCTTCGTCTCCGGCGGCCCGATGGAGTCCGGCCGCGCCACGCTCGTCGACGGCACGGTCCGCACGCTCGACCTGGTCGACGCGATCTCCGACGCCGTCAACGACAAGATCTCCGACGAGGACATCCTCCGTATCGAGGAGAACGCCTGTCCGACCTGCGGCAGCTGTTCCGGCATGTTCACCGCCAACTCGATGAACTGCCTGACCGAGGCCATCGGCCTCTCCCTCCCCGGCAACGGCTCGGTCCTGGCGACCCACACGGCCCGCAAGGCGCTGTACGAGGACGCCGGGCGCACGGTGATGGACATCACCCGCCGCTACTACGAGCAGGACGACGAGACGGTCCTGCCCCGCAACATCGCCACCATCGAGGCCTTCGAGAACGCGATGGCCCTCGACATCGCGATGGGCGGCTCCACCAACACGATCCTGCACCTCCTCGCCGCCGCCCAGGAGGCGGGCGTCCCGTTCGGCCTGGAGGAGATCAACGAGGTCTCGCGCCGCGTGCCCTGCCTGGCGAAGGTCGCGCCGAACGTCGCGAAGGACCGCACGTACTACATGGAGGACGTGCACCGCGCCGGCGGCATCCCCGCCCTCCTCGGCGAACTGCACCGCGCGGGCCTGCTCAACGAGGACGTGCACGCCGTCCACAGCCCGTCCCTGGGGGACTGGCTGAAGACGTGGGACGTCCGCGCCGGCTCGCCCTCGCCCGAGGCGCTCGAACTGTGGCACGCGGCCCCCGGCTGCGTCCGCTCCGCCGAGGCCTTCTCCCAGTCCGAGCGCTGGGAGGCGCTGGACGAGGACGCCGAGGGCGGCTGCATCCGCTCCGCCGAGCACGCCTACAGCAAGGACGGCGGCCTCGCGGTCCTGCGCGGCAACCTCGCCGTCGACGGCTGTGTCGTCAAGACGGCCGGCGTGGACGAGTCGATCTGGACCTTCGAGGGCCCGGCCGTCGTCTGCGAGTCGCAGGAGGAGGCCGTCGAGAAGATCCTCAACAAGAAGGTGACGCACGGCGACGTCGTCGTCATCCGCTACGAGGGTCCCAAGGGCGGCCCGGGCATGCAGGAGATGCTGTACCCGACGTCCTTCCTCAAGGGCCGCGGCCTCGGCAAGACCTGCGCCCTGATCACCGACGGCCGCTTCTCCGGCGGCACCTCGGGCCTGTCGATCGGCCACGCGTCCCCCGAGGCGGCCTCCGGCGGCACCATCGCCCTCGTCGAGGACGGCGACCGCATCCGCATCGACATCCCGAACCGCACCATCGAGCTCCTCGTCGACGACGCCGAGCTGGCGCGCCGCGAGGCGGCCCTCGGCGGCGTGTACGCCCCGAAGAACCGCGAGCGCAAGGTGTCCGCCGCCCTGCGCGCCTACGCCGCGATGGCGACGAGCGCCGACAGGGGCGCGGTGCGGGACGTGTCGAAGCTGGGCTGACGTCCGAGCAGTGATGCCGTGAGGGCCGTCTCCGTCGCACGGAGGCGGCCCTCACGGCGTCTCACCAGCCACGTCACCAGTTCGCCGGATCCCGCCCGTCCACCGCGAAGACGGTTCCGTCGGGTGCGCCGGCGTAGACGTGGCCGTCGACCGCCGCGGGTTCGGGCAGCGAGGCCACCACCTCGTCCGAGTTGGCGCCGAGCCGCAGTGCCGTCTGCCCGACGAGCTTGCCCTGCTCGGCGTCCACGGCGAGGAGACGACCGTCGGCGGCGCTGAAGTAGACGTGCTCGCCGTCGGCGGCCGGCAACGAACCCCGGCTCACGGCCGTCTGCAGGGACCACACCTGCTTCCCCGCGACCGTGTCGACGGCCACCAGCGTCCCGTCGAAGGCCAGCAGGTAGACCCGGTCCCCCTGCACGGTGGCCCGCGCCTCCTGGAGCGCGACGCCGAGCCTCACCCGCAGCGACACCTTGTCCGCCGGGTAGTAGCGGACCACGGCGTCGACCGAGCCGTACGCGCTGCCCTGGGACAGCAGCACCAGGCTGTCGGCCGTGGTGCCCACGAGTGTCAGCGCCCCGCTGAGCCGCTCATCCCACCGCACCTTCCCGGTCGCGGGATCCACGGCCATGATGCGCGTGTGCCCGTCGTCCGAGCCCGACGTGGTCGACACGTACGCCAGCGGATCCTCGGGGAACGACAGGAAATACGGCTCGCTCAGTCCCGGGATCCGACGGCTCCACACCCTCTTCCCCGTCGCGGCGTCCAGGCCGGTCACCGTGTCGTCGGCCGCGGTCAGCAGCAGGGTGCCGCCGACACTGCGGACGCCCTTGTACGCCGACACGTCCTGCTGCCAGCGCGTGGCGCCCGACGCCGGATCGAGCGCCTCCACCAGCTTGCCCGAGTGCGTGACCACCTGCGCCAGCCCGCCCGCGAGCACCGGCGGCCCGCTCGGCCCGTCGTCCTCGGCGATCGCGTGCCGCCACAGCACGCGCCCGTCGGACGCGTCCAGTGCGGACACCAGCCCCGACTGCGCGCAGAGCAGCCGCTCCGCGTCGTACGTGCACTGGGGCATGCCGCCCGTGCCGGTACCCGTACCCGTGTCCCCGCCCGCGCCGCCGTGCGCCGGGCGCACGCTCCAGGGAGCGAAGGCGGCCGACGCGGACCCCGACGCGCCCGCCTTCCCCCGCACGTCCCGGCCCGTTCCACCGCCGCCGAGCAGCTGCGTGGCGGCCAGCGCACCACCCGAGAGGACGACCAACGCGCTGACCGCCAGGGCGACCCGCCTGCGCCGACGCCTCACCCGCGCCGGCCCCGGTTCCCGCTCGGGCCGGGGCTCCGCCGACTCCGCCGGGTCCGCCGACTCCGCCGGGTCCGCCGACTCCGCCGACTCCGCCGACTCCGCCGACTCCGCCGACTCCGCCGACTCCGCCCCGGACTCCTTCAGCGCCCGCTGCGCCGGTATGAACGCCTGCGTGTCGTACGAGGCCGCCTCCGACCGCAGTTCCCGCATCAACTCGTCCGGCGTGGGGCGGTCCTCGGGCTCCTTGGCGAGGCAACGCGTCACCAGCGGCGCGAGGTTCTCCGGCACGCCGGTCAGATCCGGCTCGTCGTGGACGACCTGGTAGGCGACGACGTACGGACTGTCCGAGTCGAACGGCCCGCGCCCCGTCGCCGCGTGCACCATCACGGAGCCGAGCGCGAAGATGTCGGCGGCCGGCCCGACCTCCCGCGGCCGCCGGAACTGCTCCGGCGCCATGAACGGCGGCGTCCCGATCAACTTGCCCGTCTCGGTCCGCAGTTCGCTGTCCTTCGGCCGCGAGATACCGAAGTCGATGACCTTCGGCCCGTCCTCGGCGAGCAGCACGTTGCTCGGCTTGAGATCCCGGTGTACGACCCCGACCCGGTGGATGTCGCGCAACGCCTCCGCGAGCCCGGCCATCAGCCGCCGCAACTCGCCCGAGCCCATGGGCCCGTTCCGCTTCACCTGCTCGGCGAGCGTCGAGCCGGGAATGAACAGGGTGGCCATCCAGGGCCGTTCGGCCTCCGGGTCGGCGTCGACGACGGGCGCGGTGAACGCGCCGCTGACCCGCCGGGCGGCCGCCACCTCCTGCCGGAAACGGCCCCTGAACTCGGGATCCCGCGCGAACTGCGCGTGGACGACCTTCACCGCGACCTTCATCCCGGAGGTGCTCCGGGCCAGGTGGACCACGCCCATGCCGCCGGAGCCCAGGCGCTCGTCCAGGCGGTAGTGACCGGCGTACTCCGGAAGTTCCGCTTCCGCGCCCGCCCCGGTGTTGCGCTGTGGCGTCATGGACCACCCCCGTGCTGTTCGTCCGCGCGCGCGACGCACGGAGCCTAGTCGATGACTCGTACGGGACAGAGGCGGCTTGCTAGCCTCCCTGTACTGATTGCGCACATGTGTTTCATGGCGTGTTTCAGGGGAATCAACGTGACCCCATGGCAGTCATGGGGTCCAACGGGGGAGGTTTTTCATGTCTGTTGACCGCGTGGAAGAGGCCGAGAGCGCCGATACGGCGGAGGCCGTCACTACGGCGGCCCTCACCTACTACCCGATCGCCCCGGGCGTCCGGCTGAACGTGCGCAGCGGCCCCGGCACCAGCTACCCGGTCGTCAAGGTCCTGCCCGAGGGCGCGAAGGTCCCGATCTACTGCCAGACCCCGGGCACCACGGTGGCCGGCCCGTACGGCACGACGAACATCTGGGACAACATCGCCGACAGCCAGTTCGTCTCGGACTCGTACGTCAGGACGGGCAGCGACGGCTACATCGCCCCGCGCTGCGCCTGATCCTGGGCACCGGCCCAGGCCGAGGCACAGACCCGGGTCCAGGCCCAGGCCGAGGCACCGGCCCAGGTCCAGGCACCGGCCCAGGCCCAGGCCGGGAGGCCGCTTCGAGCAACGGGGGAGCAGCAACCTCGGAGCTGCCTCCGGGCAACCCACCCGGGAGCCCGCCCCCGCCCGGAGCCATAATCGTCCCGTGAGCGACGAAAACGGCACCCCGGACACTTCGGCGGGCTCCGCGGGCACCCCCGCCGGCTCCCCGGCCGCCCCCGCCGATCAGGCGGGTCCGGCCGGAGTCGGCGCCGGCCCCCGCCCGGAGCCCCTCCGCTTCTTCGGCACCACCTGGGTGGACCACGACCCCGGCTACCAGGGCTACGCGGCCCGCCGCGTCGCCGTGGCCGTCGGCTCGCTCGTCGCCGTCACCGTCTCCTGCCTCGTCCTCCGCTTCGCCTACCAGGGCATCGCGATCGCCGACCTCGGCAGCTTCGTGACCCTCCTGGTCGTCGTGATGTTCGCGGTCTGCAGCGCGCTCGCCTTCCGCCACACCTGGGACGGCTTCAGCAAGCGCCCCGACCCCGACCGCCAGGCCTCCCTGCGTGGCCTGCTGGCCATCGGCTTCGTCGGCTCGCTGCTCGCCTACTTCTTCCGCACCCTCACCGAGGCCCCCGGCGAGAAACTCCACCGCGAGGAGTACGACACGGCCCGCCGCCAGTACGAACGCCGCAGCACCCGCCGCACGGGCAACCCGTCGAAGAAGCGCCGCCGCGGCTGACCTCGGGCATCACCGCCGAAGTCACCCAAGGGAAGTGATCAAGCAGGACCGCCGCTCCACCGCGTCAGCCTGCCGCCACCTCACCTCGGTCTTTCTCGACAACTTCCCACCGCCCACCATGGCCCCATGACGCCGTCCTCCCACACCCCTTCCCACGGCACCCGAGCCCACTCCTTCAACTCCGCCGCGGCCCAGTACGCAGCCAACCGCCCCTCCTACCCGACCGCCCTCCTCGACGCGATCGAGGACCTCGCCGGCCACCCCCTCACCGGCGCGCGGGTCGGGGACATCGGCGCCGGCACCGGCATAGCGACCGCCCTCCTGCGCGCCCGCGGCGCCGACGTCATCGCCGTCGAACCCGGGGACGGCATGGCCACGCAGTTCCGCCGGACCCTCCCCGACGTGCCGATCGTCCGGGGCGACGGCAACCACCTCCCCCTGACCGACGCCTCCCTCGACTTCCTCACCTACGCCCAGTCCTGGCACTGGACCGACCCGGCCCGCTCGGTCCCGGAGGCCCTGCGCGTCCTGCGTCCGGGCGGCGCGCTGGCGCTGTGGTGGAACACCAGCGCCGTGGACGTGCCGTGGATCGACGCCCAGACCGACCGCATCCAGCGCCACTTCGGCGTCGACCACGTCGTGCAGAAGAGCGGCGACGGCAGCCGCTCCGCCCTCGCCGACCCGACCGGCAGCCTCGACTTCGCCCACCGCACGGTCCGCTGGAGCCGCCGCGTCCCCGTCGACACGCACCTGGCCAACATCGGCAGCCACTCGGTCTTCCTGGTCAACGGCGAGGAGAGCGCGGCCGCGTTCCTCGCCGAGGAACGCCGCCACCTCATCGCCGCGTTCCCGGACGGCACGGTCGAGGAGACCTACAACGTCGAGCTGCTGGTCGCGACCGCGACCAGACCCTGACCGCGTGCGGCGGCCCACCCCTCCAGGGCCGCCGCGCACGCGTGGTCCACCTGCCGCAGCCCGCCCAGCTCCAGCCGCACCTCGCGGTCGTGCGGCAGCACCTCCAACGCGTCCAGCAGCCTCGGCAGCCGCAGAGACGCCGCATGCCCCAGCACCCGTACGACGAGCCCGGCGTCGCCCCGGTCCTCCGTCTCGACGTGCACATGGCTGATCTCCCACGCCGTCTTCGCCACGGCCGGCGCCGGCCCGACCAACACCCCCTCGAACAAGTTCCCCACGACGATCGCCCCCGCCGTGACCCCGAGCACGCCGACCTCGCCGCGACGCCCGCGCCACAGCTTCCGCGTCTCCCGCACGGGCACCGGCTTGCAGCCGGGCGTGCACCAGCAGCCCGGCCGGCGCCGACGCGCCGACGCGCCGAACAGCGACTCCGCCGACGCGATCAGCGCGAACGGCACGACCCTCCCGATCACCCCCCCACTTGCGCGACGCGAAAGCCGACGAGGGAAGCGAACAGATCGGCCTTGCGAACACCACGGCGCAACACTGCGGCACCTCCGACAGGAAACGGGAGACGCGGGGGCGCGCCGCACCGGGTGAGGACGCGACGACGCCGGCGGGATCCTGTGCCGACCCGGTGAACACCCAAACGGATGAACCGGAACGTCCGCCTCCAATCTCGCGGCCACGCGCCTGAACCCCCGAGCGCACCCCACCGGGCAGGCCCCTTGACGACCCATCGCGCCGCGAGGATTATTCATCACATGATGAATTCTAGGATCGAGCCACCAGATCAGCCCGAACCACCCGACCCACCCCGCCCGGCCGACGCACCCCCCGCCGTCAACGCCAAGAACCTCACCGTGGTCCGCGGCCCCCGCACGGTCCTCCACTCTCTCGACTTCGCCGTCCCCCGCGGCCAGATCACCGGCCTGCTGGGCCCGTCCGGCTGCGGCAAGTCGACCCTCATGCGCGCGATCGTCGGCACCCAGGCCAAGGTCACCGGCACTCTCGAAGTCCTGGGCCGGCCCGCAGGCCACCCGACCCTCCGCACCCGCATCGGCTACGTCACCCAGGCCCCCTCCGTCTACGACGACCTGACGATCCGTCAGAACCTCGACTACTTCGCCGCGATCCTCTTCCCGGGCCGAGCCGCAGCGGACCGACGCCACGAGAACGTCACCCGAGCCATCGCCGACGTGGACCTCACCAGCCACGCGAACGCCCTCGCCGGCAACCTCTCCGGCGGCCAGCGCAGCCGCGTCTCACTGGCCGTGGCCCTCCTGGGCACCCCCGAACTCCTCGTCCTCGACGAACCGACGGTCGGCCTCGACCCCGTCCTGCGCCGCGACCTGTGGAACCTCTTCCACGACATCGCGGCGACCCGGGGCGCCACCCTCCTCATCTCCTCCCACGTCATGGACGAGGCCGAGCGCTGCCACCGCCTGCTCCTCATGCGAGAGGGCGAGATCCTCGCCGACGCCACCCCCGACGCCCTGCGCACCCGCACCGGCGCGGACACGGTCGAGTCGGCATTCCTGCACCTGGTGGACGAAGCGGCCGCGGCAGGCCACGCCAAGGAGACAGCCCGATGAGCACGCAGACCGCCCCCACCCCCACCAGCGCCCTGAACGTCTCCCGCACCACCGCCACCGCGGCCCGCGTCCTGCGCCAACTGCGCCACGACCCCCGCACGATCGCGCTGCTGATGCTCATCCCCTGCGTGATGCTGTTCCTGCTCCGCTACGTCTTCGACGGCAGCCCGCGCACCTTCGACAACATCGGCGCGTCCCTCCTCGGGATCTTCCCCCTGATCACGATGTTCCTGGTGACCTCCATCGCCACCCTGCGCGAACGCACCTCGGGCACCCTTGAACGCCTCCTCGCCATGCCCCTCGGCAAGGGCGACCTGATCGCCGGCTACGCCCTCGCCTTCGGCGGCCTCGCGATCATCCAGTCGGCCCTGGCCACCGGCCTGGCGCTCTGGTTCCTCGACCTGGACGTCACCGGCAGCCCCTGGCTCCTGCTCCTGGTCGCCCTCCTCGACGCCCTGCTCGGCACGGCCCTCGGCCTCTTCGTCTCGGCCTTCGCGGCCACCGAGTTCCAGGCGGTCCAGTTCATGCCGGCGGTGATCTTCCCCCAACTCCTCCTCTGCGGCCTCTTCGCACCCCGGGACACGATGCACCCCGCCCTGGAAGCCGTCTCCGACGCCCTCCCCATGTCCTACGCCGTGGACGGCATGAACGAGGTCCTCAAACACACGGACATGACAGCCACCTTCGTACGGGACGCCCTGATCGTGGCGGGCTGCGCACTACTGGTGCTGGGCCTGGGAGCGGCAACGCTACGACGCCGGACAGCCTGACCGGTCGGCCTGACCGGCGTTCGAGGACGAGGCCCGGCAGGGGCCGACAGCGGGGCCCGGGGGCGGCGTTCCTCAGAGATGGATGGGGGAGGGCAGGGGCGGCGGGGACGAAGAACCGACGTCCGCCCACCGGACACCACCCCCCCACCCCCACCCCCGATGCGAGGATGACCCCGGACGACGCACACCCCCGGAGGACACCCAGCCATGACCCAGAAAGTCGCAGTCCTCGGCACCGGCAAAATCGGCGAAGCCCTCCTCAGCGGCATGATCCGAGGCGGCTGGCCCATCGCCGACCTCCTCGTCACCGCCCGCCGCCCGGAACGAGCCGAAGAACTCCGCACCCGCTACGGAGTCACCCCGGTCACCAACGCCGAGGCCGCCAAGACCGCCGACACCCTGATCCTCACGGTCAAACCGCAGGACATGGGCGCCCTCCTCGACGAACTCGCGCCCCACGTCCCCGCCGACCGCCTGGTCATCAGCGGAGCCGCCGGCATCACCACCGCCTCCATCGAGGAGCGCCTCGCCGCCGGCACCCCGGTCGTCCGCGTCATGACGAACACCCCCGCCCTCGTCGACGAGGCCATGTCCGTCATCTCCGCCGGCACCCACGCCACCGCCGACCACCTCGCCCACGCCGAGGAGATCTTCGGCGCCGTCGGCAAGACCCTCCGCGTCCCCGAGTCCCAGCAGGACGCCTGCACCGCCCTCTCCGGCTCGGGCCCCGCGTACTTCTTCTACCTGGTCGAAGCCATGACCGACGCCGGCATCCTCCTCGGCCTGCCCCGCGACAAGGCCCACGACCTGATCGTCCAGTCCGCGATCGGAGCCGCCACGATGCTCCGCGACAGCGGCGAACACCCGGTCAAGCTCCGCGAGAACGTCACGTCGCCCGCGGGTACGACCATCAGCGCCATCCGCGAACTCGAGAACCACGGCGTACGAGCCGCCCTCATCGCCGCCCTCGAGGCCGCCCGCGACCGCAGCCGCGAGCTGGCCTCCGGCAAGAAGGACTGATCGGACCGACCCCGAGGGAGGGAGCGGGGCGGTCACGCGCCGGCCGCCCCCACGATCTCCTTCGTGGTCACCACCCGCGCGAACCCACCCCCGTGCAGCGACACCGCCGACGCCTGCGCGAGCTCCTCCGCACCGCGCCGCCACCCGAACGGCCCCTCCAGGTCGAACGTGTACGTCGCGTCGTACGCGACGACGACCTCGTACCCCAGGTTCCCGCCCATCCGCGCGGTCGTCTCCACACACATGTTGGTCTGGATCCCGACCACCACGATCTGCGAGATCCCCGCCTCCCGCAGCCAGGACCCCAGATCCGGCGTCCCGAGGAAGGCCGAGTTCACGGTCTTGGTGATGAACAGCTCCGGCCCCGCCCCCTTCCCGCGCCGCTCCGCCACGTACTCCTTGAAGTCGTTCCCGTCGTACCCCGGCCTCAGCGGCGACTGCGGCTTCGGGGAGTCGTGCCGCACGAAGATGACCGGCCGACCCGTCTCCTGCCACACGTCGATGAGTGCGGCGATGTTGTCATCGGCCCCGGGATTGTTCCGCGGCCCCCAGAAGTCCAGCTCCTCGAAGCCCTTCTGTACGTCGACGACCACCAGCGCTGCGTTCTCTGCGATGTCCATGCCCACGATCCTGCCGCCGGAGGCACCCACACCCCAGAAGGGTGAAAGCCATCGATCGATGGTTTACTGCCACACATGGAGAACGCCGTAAAGGCACTGAAAGCCACAGCGGCCACAGCGGCCACAATGACCTCAGAGACCCCAGAGTCCTCAGAGAACACGTACCGCGTCGCCCTGGTCGCCTTCCCCGGCATCCGCGCCTTCGACGTCTCCGTCATCACCGAGGTCTGGGGCAACGACCGCACCGACCGCGGAGCCCCCGCCTTCGACCTGCACCGAGTCGCCACCGACACCACCACCCCCATCCCCATGCGCGGCGGCCTGGCCCTCCTCCCCGACCGCACCCTGACCTGGCTCTCCCAAGCAGACCTGATCCTCGTCCCCGGCCTGGACGACTGCCTCACCCCCGCACCCGCCCCCGTCCTGGACGCACTCCGCCGCGCCCATGTTCGCGGCACCACCCTCGCCGCGCTCTGCGGCGGCGCCTTCACCCTCGCCCAGGCGGGCCTCCTCGACGGCCGCCGAGCGATCACCCACTGGAACCTGATCGACCCCCTCCGCACGCATCACCCCCGCGTCACCGTCGTCCCCGACGCCCTCTTCATCGAGGACGACAACATCTGGACCGCCGCCGGCACGGCAGCCGGCATCGACCTCTGCCTCCACCTGGTCCGCCGCTCCCACGGAGCCGAAGCGGCCGCCACCATCGCCCGTTCGATGGTCACCGCCCCCTTCCGCACCGGCACCCAGGCCCAGTTCATCGAACACCCCACTCCCCGCGCGTGCCGGGACGCCGACACGCTCGCCGCCGTACGCGAACACGCCCTGCGCCACCTGCACGAACCGCTCACCGTCGCCGACCTGGCGGCGCACGCGGGCATGTCCCCGCGCAGCTTCGCCCGCCACTTCACGGCGGAGACCGGTGTCACACCCCTCCGTTGGCTCCTCGACCAGCGCGTCGCCGCGGCCCAGAAACTCCTCGAACGCACCGACCTCCCCATGCCCGAGGTCGCCAGGCGCGCCGGATTCGGCAGCGAGGTCACGATGCGCCAGCACTTCGCATCGCGCCTCGCCACCAGCCCCCGCGCCTACCGGGCCGCGTTCAGCACCCCGTCCGCCACCGGCACCGCCTCTGCCGCGGGCTCCGTCACGGGCGCGAGCAACCCGATCGCGCGATAAGCGGTATCCACGACCGGCCGAGCCATCTCCCGCGCCTTCTCCGCTCCACCCCGCAGCACCCCCTCCACATACACGGGATCAGCGCACAACTCCTTGTGCCTGGCCTGCACGGGCTTGAGGACCTCGACCACCGCCTCCGCGGTGTCCTTCTTCAAAGCGCCGTACGACTCGTAAACGCCTCCCAAGATCTCCGGGTTCCCACCCGTGCACGCGGCGAGGATCTCCAGCAGATTCGCGACCCCGGGCCGCCCCTCCCGGTCGTACACGACGTCCCGCCCACTGTCGGTGACGGCCCGCATGACCTTCTTGCGCACGACGTCGGGTTCGTCCAGCAGATAGACGATCCCCGGCCCGAAGTCCTCGCTCTTGCCCATCTTCGACGCCGGCTCCTGCAGGTTCATCACCCTCGCCGCCACCGCCGGATGCGTGGCCTTCGGCACGACGAACGTGTGCCCGTACCGCTGGTTGAACCGCACCGCCAGATCCCGCGCCAACTCCACATGCTGCGTCTGGTCGTCCCCCACCGGCACCTCGTCGGTCCCGTAGGCCAGGATGTCCGCCGCCATCAGCACGGGGTACGTCAGCAACGACAGCCGCACACTCCCACCGCGCTCCCGCTCCCGCGCGGCCTTCTCCTTGTACTGGATCATCCGCCGCATCTCGCCGTCCGTCGCCACGCACTCCAGCAGATACGACAACCGCGCGTGTTCGTCCACATGACTCTGTACGAACACGGTGCACAGCTGTGGATCCAGTCCCGCCGCCAGCAGCAGCGTCGCCGCCTGGCGACTCAGCCGGCGCACCCGTGCCGGATCGTGCTCCACGGTCAGCGCGTGCAGATCCACGACGCAGAACAACGAGTCCGCCTGGTGCTGGTCGACCTCGGCCCACTGCCGAAGCGCCCCCAGGTAGTTCCCCAACGTCAGGTGCCCGGTCGGCTTGACCCCGCTGAAGACCCGCTTCATCTCTCCACCTCCTGGTCGAGACCGCCGTCCCGGTCGGCCGTCCTCCTGGACCTCTGGTGGGAGAAACAAGAACGGCCGCCGATTCGGCGGCCGTTGAGTGCATACGTGACACGGCCGCCGTCAGGCGGCCCACCACAGCTGGGTGCACGTACACGTAGTCATGTGCGTCAGGCTACGCCTCTGGGGTGCCTCCGGCACATGAGTTGACACACTCCCGCCCGGATCCGTAGTGTTCTCCGAGTTGTCCGACGTGAGCGCCGACTACGGTCGGTCCCCGGACAGCCATTCCGCAGGTACCAACCACTTCTCGACGCGCAGTCGATTCGGCTGTCGTCGCGTCATTGGCGTGCGTATTCGCGAAATGAGGAATCCGCGTTCGAAAGGACGCAGGCCCCCGATTGGCTTCGGGAGCCGGGAATCCGCTAAAGTCTCACTCGTCGGAACGGCCCAAGGGTCGCGAGGACAACCCCCCTCCGACTGGGAATCAGGGCCGAAAGGATCTGATAGAGTCGGAACCGCCGGAAAGGAAACCGCGAAACAAAAGCGGGAACCTGGAAAGCACCGAGGAAATCGGATCGGGAAAAAGATCTGATAGAGTCGGAAACGCAAGACCGAAGGGAAGCGCCCGGAGGAAAGCCTGAGAGAGTCTCTCGGGTGAGTACAAAGGAAGCGTCCGTTCCTTGAGAACTCAACAGCGTGCCAAAAATCAACGCCAGATATGTTGATACCCCGTCCCCGGCAGTGATAGCCGAGGATGAGGTTCCTTTGAAAAACACAGCGAGGACGCTGTGAACGGCCGGGCTTATTCCGCCTGGCTGTTCCGCTCTCGTGTGTGCGATCCCGATTACGGGAAAACATTCACGGAGAGTTTGATCCTGGCTCAGGACGAACGCTGGCGGCGTGCTTAACACATGCAAGTCGAACGATGAACCACTTCGGTGGGGATTAGTGGCGAACGGGTGAGTAACACGTGGGCAATCTGCCCTTCACTCTGGGACAAGCCCTGGAAACGGGGTCTAATACCGGATATCACTTCCACTCGCATGGGTGGGGGTTGAAAGCTCCGGCGGTGAAGGATGAGCCCGCGGCCTATCAGCTTGTTGGTGAGGTAATGGCTCACCAAGGCGACGACGGGTAGCCGGCCTGAGAGGGCGACCGGCCACACTGGGACTGAGACACGGCCCAGACTCCTACGGGAGGCAGCAGTGGGGAATATTGCACAATGGGCGAAAGCCTGATGCAGCGACGCCGCGTGAGGGATGACGGCCTTCGGGTTGTAAACCTCTTTCAGCAGGGAAGAAGCGAAAGTGACGGTACCTGCAGAAGAAGCGCCGGCTAACTACGTGCCAGCAGCCGCGGTAATACGTAGGGCGCAAGCGTTGTCCGGAATTATTGGGCGTAAAGAGCTCGTAGGCGGTCTGTCACGTCGGATGTGAAAGCCCGGGGCTTAACCCCGGGTCTGCATTCGATACGGGCAGACTAGAGTGTGGTAGGGGAGATCGGAATTCCTGGTGTAGCGGTGAAATGCGCAGATATCAGGAGGAACACCGGTGGCGAAGGCGGATCTCTGGGCCATTACTGACGCTGAGGAGCGAAAGCGTGGGGAGCGAACAGGATTAGATACCCTGGTAGTCCACGCCGTAAACGGTGGGAACTAGGTGTTGGCGACATTCCACGTCGTCGGTGCCGCAGCTAACGCATTAAGTTCCCCGCCTGGGGAGTACGGCCGCAAGGCTAAAACTCAAAGGAATTGACGGGGGCCCGCACAAGCAGCGGAGCATGTGGCTTAATTCGACGCAACGCGAAGAACCTTACCAAGGCTTGACATACACCGGAAACGGCCAGAGATGGTCGCCCCCTTGTGGTCGGTGTACAGGTGGTGCATGGCTGTCGTCAGCTCGTGTCGTGAGATGTTGGGTTAAGTCCCGCAACGAGCGCAACCCTTGTTCTGTGTTGCCAGCATGCCCTTCGGGGTGATGGGGACTCACAGGAGACTGCCGGGGTCAACTCGGAGGAAGGTGGGGACGACGTCAAGTCATCATGCCCCTTATGTCTTGGGCTGCACACGTGCTACAATGGCCGGTACAAAGAGCTGCGAAACCGTGAGGTGGAGCGAATCTCAAAAAGCCGGTCTCAGTTCGGATTGGGGTCTGCAACTCGACCCCATGAAGTCGGAGTTGCTAGTAATCGCAGATCAGCATTGCTGCGGTGAATACGTTCCCGGGCCTTGTACACACCGCCCGTCACGTCACGAAAGTCGGTAACACCCGAAGCCGGTGGCCCAACCCCTTGTGGGAGGGAGCTGTCGAAGGTGGGACTGGCGATTGGGACGAAGTCGTAACAAGGTAGCCGTACCGGAAGGTGCGGCTGGATCACCTCCTTTCTAAGGAGCACTTCTAGGCAGCCGCAAGGTTGTCCAGGGGCCAGTACATCGGCGTACGTCCGATGCTGGTTGCTCATGGGTGGAACGTTGATTATTCGGTCCGGTTCACGGGTCGGAGGCTGCGAGTACTGCTCTTCGGGGCGTGGAAAGCATGATCTCCGGGCGGGACCGGGTCGGGCACGCTGTTGGGTGTCTGAGGGTATGGCCGTATGGCTGCCTTCAGTGCCGGCCCCAGTGAACTCCGGGTGTGACTCGGGGGTGATGGGTGGCTGGTCGTTGTTTGAGAACTGCACAGTGGACGCGAGCATCTGTGGCCAAGTTTTTAAGGGCGCACGGTGGATGCCTTGGCACCAGGAACCGATGAAGGACGTGGGAGGCCACGATAGTCCCCGGGGAGTCGTCAACCAGGCTTTGATCCGGGGGTTTCCGAATGGGGAAACCCGGCAGTCGTCATGGGCTGTCACCCATACCTGAACACATAGGGTATGTGGAGGGAACGCGGGGAAGTGAAACATCTCAGTACCCGCAGGAAGAGAAAACAACCGTGATTCCGGGAGTAGTGGCGAGCGAAACCGGATGAGGCCAAACCGTATACGTGTGAGACCCGGCAGGGGTTGCGTGTACGGGGTTGTGGGATCTCTCTTTTACGGTCTGCCGGCCGTGAGACGAGTCAGAAACCGTTGATGTAGGCGAAGGACATGCGAAAGGTCCGGCGTAGAGGGTAAGACCCCCGTAGTCGAAACATCAGCGGCTCGTTTGAGAGACACCCAAGTAGCACGGGGCCCGAGAAATCCCGTGTGAATCTGGCGGGACCACCCGCTAAGCCTAAATATTCCCTGGTGACCGATAGCGGATAGTACCGTGAGGGAATGGTGAAAAGTACCGCGGGAGCGGAGTGAAATAGTACCTGAAACCGTGTGCCTACAAGCCGTGGGAGCGTCGGACATCAAGCTTGCTTGGTGTCTCGTGACTGCGTGCCTTTTGAAGAATGAGCCTGCGAGTTTGCGGTGTGTTGCGAGGTTAACCCGGGTGGGGTAGCCGTAGCGAAAGCGAGTCCGAACAGGGCGTTTCAGTAGCACGCTCAAGACCCGAAGCGGAGTGATCTAGCCATGGGCAGGTTGAAGCGGAGGTAAGACTTCGTGGAGGACCGAACCCACCAGGGTTGAAAACCTGGGGGATGACCTGTGGTTAGGGGTGAAAGGCCAATCAAACTCCGTGATAGCTGGTTCTCCCCGAAATGCATTTAGGTGCAGCGTCGTGTGTTTCTTGCCGGAGGTAGAGCACTGGATAGGCGATGGGCCCTACCGGGTTACTGACCTTAGCCAAACTCCGAATGCCGGTAAGTGAGAGCGCGGCAGTGAGACTGTGGGGGATAAGCTCCATGGTCGAGAGGGAAACAGCCCAGAGCATCGACTAAGGCCCCTAAGCGTACGCTAAGTGGGAAAGGATGTGGAGTCGCACAGACAACCAGGAGGTTGGCTTAGAAGCAGCCACCCTTGAAAGAGTGCGTAATAGCTCACTGGTCTAGTGATTCCGCGCCGACAATGTAGCGGGGCTCAAGCGTACCGCCGAAGTCGTGTCATTGCGATATATACCCCCAACGGGGATCGTGATGGGTAGGGGAGCGTCGTGTGCCGGGTGAAGCAGCCGCGTAAGCGAGTTGTGGACGGTTCACGAGTGAGAATGCAGGCATGAGTAGCGATTCACACGTGAGAAACGTGTGCGCCGATTGACTAAGGGTTCCTGGGTCAAGCTGATCTGCCCAGGGTAAGTCGGGACCTAAGGCGAGGCCGACAGGCGTAGTCGATGGATAACCGGTTGATATTCCGGTACCCGCTGTGAAGCGTCAAACATTGAATCAGGCGATGCTAAGTCCGTGAAGCCGTTCCGGACCCTTCGGGGAATGGAAAGTGGTGGAGCCGACGGACCAGACTTGTAGTAGGTGAGTGATGGGGTGACGCAGGAAGGTAGTCCATCCCGGGCGGTGGTTGTCCCGGGGTAAGGGTGTAGGCCGTGCGATAGGCAAATCCGTCGCACATGGGGCTGAGACCTGATGCCGAGCCGATTGTGGCGAAGTGGATGATCCTATGCTGTCGAGAAAAGCCTCTAGCGAGTTTCATGGCGGCCCGTACCCTAAACCGACTCAGGTGGTCAGGTAGAGAATACCGAGGCGTTCGGGTGAACTATGGTTAAGGAACTCGGCAAAATGCCCCCGTAACTTCGGGAGAAGGGGGGCCATCACTGGTGAGAGGACTTGCTCCTCGAGCTGGGGGTGGCCGCAGAGACCAGCGAGAAGCGACTGTTTACTAAAAACACAGGTCCGTGCGAAGCCGTAAGGCGATGTATACGGACTGACGCCTGCCCGGTGCTGGAACGTTAAGGGGACCGGTTAGTCACTCTTCGGGGTGGCGAAGCTGAGAACTTAAGCGCCAGTAAACGGCGGTGGTAACTATAACCATCCTAAGGTAGCGAAATTCCTTGTCGGGTAAGTTCCGACCTGCACGAATGGCGTAACGACTTCTCGACTGTCTCAACCATAGGCCCGGTGAAATTGCACTACGAGTAAAGATGCTCGTTTCGCGCAGCAGGACGGAAAGACCCCGGGACCTTTACTACAGTTTGATATTGGTGTTCGGTTCGGCTTGTGTAGGATAGGTGGGAGACTGTGAAGCTTGGACGCCAGTTCAGGTGGAGTCGTCGTTGAAATACCACTCTGGTCGTGCTGGATGTCTAACCTGGGTCCGTGATCCGGATCAGGGACAGTGTCTGATGGGTAGTTTAACTGGGGCGGTTGCCTCCTAAAGAGTAACGGAGGCGCCCAAAGGTTCCCTCAGCCTGGTTGGCAATCAGGTGTTGAGTGTAAGTGCACAAGGGAGCTTGACTGTGAGACCGACGGGTCGAGCAGGGACGAAAGTCGGGACTAGTGATCCGGCGGTGGCTTGTGGAAGCGCCGTCGCTCAACGGATAAAAGGTACCCCGGGGATAACAGGCTGATCTTCCCCAAGAGTCCATATCGACGGGATGGTTTGGCACCTCGATGTCGGCTCGTCGCATCCTGGGGCTGGAGTCGGTCCCAAGGGTTGGGCTGTTCGCCCATTAAAGCGGTACGCGAGCTGGGTTTAGAACGTCGTGAGACAGTTCGGTCCCTATCCGCTGCGCGCGCAGGAATATTGAGAAGGGCTGTCCCTAGTACGAGAGGACCGGGACGGACGAACCTCTGGTGTGCCAGTTGTTCTGCCAAGGGCATGGCTGGTTGGCTACGTTCGGGAGGGATAACCGCTGAAAGCATCTAAGCGGGAAGCCTGCTTCGAGATGAGTATTCCCACCCACTTGATGGGGTAAGGCTCCCAGTAGACGACTGGGTTGATAGGCCGGATGTGGAAGCCCAGTAATGGGTGAAGCTGACTGGTACTAATAGGCCGAGGGCTTGTCCTCAGTTGCTCGCGTCCACTGTGTTGGTTCTGAAACCACGAACGGCCCCATGCCCATGGTCACGGGTGTGGTGCGGCTGAAACAGTTTCATAGTGTTTCGGTGGTCATAGCGTGAGGGAAACGCCCGGTTACATTCCGAACCCGGAAGCTAAGCCTTACAGCGCCGATGGTACTGCAGGGGGGACCCTGTGGGAGAGTAGGACACCGCCGAACAATCATTCCGGGAAACCCCCGCACCGTATGGTGCGGGGGTTTTCTGCGTTCGGGGCTCGTTCAGAGCGTTCGTTTAGGGTCGAGTCATGCGCTACGACCTGGTGATCTTCGACAACGACGGTGTCCTCGTGGACAGTGAGCCGATCTCCAACCGGCTGCTGGCCACCTATCTGACCGAACTCGGGCATCCCACCTCTTACGAGGACTCCGTCCGGGACTACATGGGGTCCGCGATGCACCGGATCCACGACCTGGTCCAGGAGCGCACGGGAGAGCGGCTGCCGGCGGAGTTCGACGATACGTTTCACCGGCGGGTGTTCGCGGCCTTCGAGGGGGAGCTGGAGCCCGTGGCGGGTGCCGTGGACGTCCTCGCGAAGCTGGCCGCGGACGGGGTGCCGTACTGCGTGGCCTCCTCGGGGAGCCATGAGCGGATCCGGGTGGGGCATCGGACGACGGGGCTGGACCGGTGGTTCGAGGACGCCCGCATCTTCAGTTCGCAGGACGTGGGCAAGGGCAAGCCGGCGCCGGATCTGTTCCTGTACGCGGCTGAGCGGATGGGGGTGGCGCCGGAGCGGTGTGTGGTCGTCGAGGACAGTCCGCTGGGGGTGCAGGCGGCTGTCGCGGCCGAGATGGACGTGTACGGGTTCACCGCGATGACGCCGGCCGCGAAGCTCGTGGGGGCCACTCAACTCTTCTCTGACATGGGAGAGTTGGCCGACCTGCTGATCTGACGGCCGATCTGACGGTCGATCGGGTCTCGGGCTGACATTTGTCATGCGTAGCTCCGGACGTTCGTTTCTACTGAGGGACCCCTCCTGGCGGCGAAGCTGAGGGCATGACGACGAACCAGCACAAGAAGCAGAACGCCTTCGCCCCGCTCCTCCTGGACGTGGCGGTGCCGCTCGGGTCGTACTACCTGTTCAAGGGTGCGTTCGGGATGAGCGTCTTCGCCGCTCTCGCCTGGAGCAGCGTCGTGCCGGCCGGGCGGACCGTGTGGAGCGCGGTCAGGGAGCGGACGGTCAACGGGCTCGCCGGGCTCATCCTCGTCGTCAACGTCGTCGGGCTGGTGCTCAGCTTCGTCTCGGGGGATCCGCGGCTGATGCTGGCCAAGGACAGCGGGGTCAGCAGCACGGTCGGGATCGGGATCCTGGTCTCCGTGGCGCTGGGGCGGCCGATGATGACCGCCGGTCTCAAGCCGTTCCTGGTGAAGGGCGACACGGTCAAGGAGGCCGCCTGGAAGCGGCTGGAGAGCGGGACGGCGGCAGCGTCGGCGGACTTCCGGAAGCGGGAGCGGGCCTTCTCGCTCGTGTGGGGTGTGGTGCTGCTTGCCGAGTGCGTGCTGCGGGTCGTGGGGGCGTACACCGTGCCGGTGGACACCATGGTGTGGCTCGGGTCCGTGGTGATGGTCGTGGCGATCGGGATGGGGATCGTGGTCGGTGGGGCGCTCGGCGCCGGGCCGATGGAGGCCATGCTCGCTTCCGAGGTGAGGGCCGGGGAGGCCGAGGTCGCAGCCGAGGTCGCAGCCGAGGTCGACGTGCCCGAGGTCGTCCTCGCCCGGTAACGCGGGTAGCCCGGACAAAGCTGAAGGGAATTCATCTTTGGCTGGATCTACCCACGAGTACGCAGGGGCCCTACGCTCGCCGCCATGACAGAAGTGCTGCGGCGCGGTAGGGCCTCTTTGGCATTCAGCTTCTTCGCGCAGGGGGCCGCCTTCGCGCTGCTCGTGACGAGGATCCCGGCCATCCAGAACAGGTACGGGGTGTCGGACGGGCTGCTGCCCGTCTTCCTCGCCGCCGTACCCGTCCTGGCCGGGGTCGGGAGTGTGACGACCGAGCAGTTGGTGAAGCGGATACCGCCCAGCCGGGTGCTGCGCTGGTCCCAGCCGGTCGTGCTGCTGGCGCTGCTCGGGGTCGGGGCGGGGCGGGGAATGGTCGAGCTGGGGGTCGCCCTGGCGGCGTTCGGGCTCGCCGTCGGGGCACTGGACGCCTCGATGAACATGCTCGGGGTGAGTCTGCAGCGGACGTACGGTCGCAGCATCATGCTCAGTTTCCATGCCGTGTACAGCCTGGGCGGGATCGTGGGGGCCTCGCTGGCGTGGGTGGGGGCGCACTGGCATCTCGCGCTGTGGGTGTCGTATCTGCCGGTGGTGGCGGTGTTGCTGCCGGCCGCTCTGGTGGGGAGCCGGTGGTATGTCGACGGGGACGTGGACGCCGGGGACGACGGGGAGGAGGAGTCGGGGGGCGACGGCGCGCGTGTCGTCTTCAAGTTGTTGCTGCCGTTGTGTCTGGTGATGTCCTTCGCCTATATCGGGGACTCGACGGTCTCCAACTGGAGTGCGAAGTATCTGCAGGACGTGCTGGGGAGCTCGGAGCAGCTGGCGACCGTCCCGTACAACGTCTACATGGTGACCACGTTGCTCGGGCGGGCCATCGGGGACTTCGGGGTGCGGCGGTTCGGGGCGGCGGCCGTGGTGCGGGTGGGGGCGCTGGTGGCGGCGGGCGGGTTCGCGGTGGTGGCGGGCGCGCCCGGGGCGTGGGTGGGGATGCTCGGGTTCACGCTCGTGGGGCTGGGGCTGTGTGTGCTGGTGCCGCAGACGTTCGCGGCGGCGGGCCGGTTGTTTCCGGGGGCTTCGGATGCGGCGATCGCGCGTCTCAATATCTTCAACTACGTTGGGTTCTTGATCGGTTCGCCTTTGGTGGGTGCGCTGGGGGACGCCTGGACCTATCGGGGGGCGATGGTGGTGCCGATGGTGTTGGTGCTGGTGACGTTGGTGTACGCCCGGTCGTTCGCCGCTCAACCGGACCGATACGGTGGCGGGCATGAGCGGCCGCGCACAGCTGATGTGGGACGAGGCAGTAACGGGCTATGACTTCGGGCCCGAGCATCCGATGGATCCGGTCCGGCTGGATCTGACCCGGAGGCTGGTCGGTGCCCTGGGGCTCGACCGGGAGGTGGACGTCGTCACGGCGAAGCCCGCCGGGGAGTCGACGTTGCGGCTGGTGCACCGGGAGGACTATGTCGGGGCCGTGAAGGCGGCCTCGGCGGATCCGGAGGCGGCGGACCAGTCGTACGGGCTGGGGACGATGGACGATCCGGCCTTCGCGGGGATGCACGAGGTGTCCGCTCTCATCGCCGGGCTGTCCGTGGGGGCCGCGGAGGCCGTGTGGCGGGGGGAGGCGTTGCACGCGGTGAACTTCGCGGGTGGGCTGCACCATGCGATGCCGGGGGGTGCGTCGGGGTTCTGCATCTACAACGACGCGTCGTTGGCGATCGCCCGTTTGCTGGAGCTGGGGGCCGAGCGGGTCGCGTACGTGGACGTGGACGTGCATCACGGGGACGGGGTGCAGGCCGCGTTCTGGGAGGACCCGCGGGTGCTGACGATCTCCTTGCACGAGCATCCTCGTACGTTGTTCCCGCAGACCGGGTGGCCGGAGGAGACCGGCGGTGAGGGCGCGGAGGGGTCGGCGGTGAACATCGCTCTGCCGGCGGGGACCGGGGACGCGGGGTGGCTGCGGGCGTTTCACTCCGTGGTGCCGGAGGTGATCGCCGATTTTCGGCCGGATGTGCTGGTGACCCAGCACGGGGCCGACACGCACTTCGAGGATCCGCTGGCTCATCTCGCGGTGTCTCTTGACGCGCAGCGGGCTGTGCAGGTGGCCTGTCATGAGCTGGCGCACGAGTACGCCGGGGGGAAGTGGGTCGCGTTGGGTGGGGGCGGGTACGCGGTGGTGGAGGTGGTGCCGCGGTCGTGGGCGCATCTGGTGGGGGTGGCGGCGGGGGCGCCGGTGGCTCCGGAGACGGTGATTCCGGAGGGGTGGAGGCAGGAGGTCTTCGCCCGTACGCGGCAGTTGGGGCCGGCGCGGATGACTGATGGGCGGTGGCCGGTGGAGTGGGCCGAGTGGGAGGCGGGGTACGACCCCGCTGATCGGCTGGATCAGGCTGTGCTGGCTACTCGGCGGGCTGTGTTTCCGTTGCGGGGGCTGTTGGCGTAGGGGGTGGGCTGTCGGCGGGCTTTTTCGCCCCCGCCGCCCCTACCCGTCCCGTCCCGTCCCGCTCCGTCCCCAGGGGGCTCTGCCCCCCCCGGACCCCCGTAGCGGCGGCCCTGAGCGGGCCTCGTCCTCAAATGCCGGACGGGCTGGAAATGCTTACGCCAACCGGGCGGTGTTCCCCCGTTTCCGTCCCGGTCCCGCTCTCCGTCCGTCAGCATCGCTCCCGTGTTGAGTTCCGGGGGTCTTCGGGCGCATCTGGTTGCTGCGCGGTTGGCCGGTGTGGTGGCCACCTCCCGGGAGGAGAGTCTGCGGAGTTATCGGCTCTTCGCTGCTCGGGATCCCCGGGTGCTGATCGGACTTGATCCCGAATGGTCCTGGGGGCAGCGGGATCTGATCGCGTTGATGGCGGCCAAGTGTGGAGTTTCGGCCGATCCTCGGTGCGTGTCCGGGCATGATGTGATCGACCCCGAGCGGACGGTGTCCGCGCTCGACGCCTTCGCGGATCGGCTCGCGTCGGTCGCCCAGCGTGGTGCGGCCGTGCTGTTCGGCACCGGGCATCCGCATCGGCTGCTGGGGTTCTACGCCGGCCTTGCGGACGCTTTGTCGTCGGCGGGATGTGATGTTCTCACCCCGGCGCAGGGTCACTGTGTCGACATAACGACCCGGTTCGGTCTACGCACCCACAACCTCGACTACGTACGGGGAGTCGCGGTCGTCCGGGAGGCCGGTGTCGAACGCGCCGGTTGTGCGACCGGTGCGCACAGTCATTCACCCCTGCCGGTTCGGGTCGCTCTCGATGCGGCGGCCGAGGGTGGGGGGCCGCTGCCCGAGCTCGTCATCGGGGATCACGGATGGGTCTGCGGGGCAGGTCAGCTGGGGGTTGAGGCCATCGGGCTGGCGGACACCGACGACCCCGCGCTGTTCGTCGGGGAGGCCGAGGGGGTCGTCTCCGTGGCCGTTCCACTTGATGACGGTGTGCGGTCGGATTACTACAGGCCGCTGACCCGCTACGTACTCAATCGAGCGTGTCTGTCACAGTAGGCCTGCGATCGGTATGCGATGGGTGCACCTCTTCCCCACTCGCATCACCCGCCCCTACATTGGGGAGTGAGCACGCAACGACGAAGAGTCACCGGAAGGGGAAGCCGGTGGCCGTCGAGTCGAGTGCGGAAGGTTCAGGTGTGTCATGGCTGCAGCTGGCGAGAGGCCTCTGAACGAGGTTCAGTTCCTTACCGTGGCGGAAGTCGCCTCGGTGATGCGAGTGTCGAAGATGACCGTGTACCGGTTGGTGCACAGCGGTCATCTGCCCGCGATCCGGGTGGGGCGGTCCTTCCGCGTCCCCGAGCAAGCGGTTCACGAGTACCTCCGCGAGAGCTATGTGGGGGTGGAAACCGCCTGACGACGGTGGGCCGGGGGGATCCTCAGGGCACTTCGGGATCTCCCCGATCCGCCTCGATTACGACCTCAGCGCTCGGGCGGGTAGGCTAGCCCCTTGTAGGTCGTATGGGCCCATGGCGCCCAGCACCGAGTGATGAGAAGTGAGCGAGGGTAGTCGTGGGCTCTGTTATCAAGAAGCGGCGCAAGCGGATGGCCAAGAAGAAGCACCGCAAGCTGCTCAAGCGCACGCGCGTTCAGCGTCGCAACAAGAAGTAAGCGAACGTCCTTACTTCTACGCGACGCGAGCCGCGTAGGCGTGGCGTGGCCCCCCACTGTGTTGTCGGTGGGGGGCCACGCGTATGTCCGGGTGTCGTGCGGTCGGTTGAACGCGGTGCGTACGTCTGGACTGGCACCATGGCTGATCTGGTCGTACGACCGAGGGTTCTCGTCACGTCGTGCATCGGGCGGTCATCACAGCGCAACATCGACCCGCTAAGTTGGCCCGCAGACGGGGAACACGGCAGGGTGGCCGAGCGGTACCAGGACGGTTCCAGGACGGAAGGAAGGCGCTGATCTTGGGTAAGGTCGTGCTCGTTACCGGAGTGGCCCGTCAGCTGGGGGGCCGGTTCGTACGACGGATCCAGCGTGACCCACAGGTCGACCGGGTGGTCGCCGTGGACGCCGTACGGCCCGAGCACCATCTCGGGGGCGCCGACTTCATCCAGGCCGACATCCGGCAGGGCACCATCGCGCGGGTGCTCGCCGAGACCGGTGCCGACACGGTCGTCCACCTGGACGTGACGGCGACCGCGCTGGGCAGTGGCAGCCGGACCACGGTCAAGGAGACCAACGTCATCGGCACCATGCAGCTGCTCGGCGCCTGTCAGAAGTCGCCGAACGTGAAGCGGCTGGTCGTCAAGTCCTCCACCAACGTGTACGGGTCCGCGCCGCGTGATCCCGCCGTGTTCACCGAGACGACCCCGCCCAAGTCGCTGCCCAGCGGCGGCTTCGCCAAGGACGCCGTCGAGGTCGAGGGGTATGTGCGCGGGTTCGCCCGGCGGCGGCCCGATGTCGCCGTGTGCGTGCTGCGGTTCGCCAACATCCTGGGGCCGACCGCCGAGACCCCGCTCGCCTCGTACTTCTCGCTGCCCGTGCTGCCCACCGTGTTCGGCTACGACCCCCGGCTGCAGTTCGCGCACGAGGACGACGTGATCGAGGTGCTGCGGATCGCCTCGCACGAACCCCAGCGGGGCACGCTCAACAGCGGCACCTTCAACATCGCCGGGGACGGGGTGCTGCTGCTGTCGCAGTGCTCGCGGCGGCTCGGGCGGCCCACCGTGCCGCTGCTGCTGCCTGCCGTCACCTGGGCGGGGTCCCTGGTGCGTACGCTGGGTATGACGGACTTCTCGCCCGAGCAGATCCGGCTGCTCACCCACGGCCGGGTCGTGTCGACGGACCAGATGCGCGAGACACTGGGGTTCACGCCGCGGTACACGACGGCCGAGACCTTCGCGGACTTCGCGCGCAGCCACGGACCCGGGCTCCTGCCGCCCGAGGCCGTTGCCGGGGCCGTGGACCGGATCGCGGCCCTGCCGCTGCCCGTGCCGGGCGGCGGGCACGCCCCGGCTCACCCCCCGACGCCGAGCGCCAACTGAGGAGCGCATCAACGATGGCGGACGCCAAGGTCATTCCGTTCGACGACGACCGGACCCGGGGGAGCGCCGCGACGCGGCCGCCGCGGCGCCGGGGTGCGGGGAGCCGACGCAAGACCGGCGAGCCTGCGCCGGTCCGGGAGATCGGCGAGGTCGGTGAGGTCCAGCCCCTGCCCACCAGGGCGGGTGGGCAGGATGATGTTCCTGTGACGGGTGAGGAACGGGCGCGAGAGGGCGAGGGCGGGGGCGGCCTGGAGCGACGGATCGCGGGCGGGCTGTCCTTCCTGCGCCGGCGTCTCACGGGCGACTACGAGGTCGACGACTTCGGCTACGACGAGGAGCTGACCGACCAGGTCCTGATGTCCCTGCTGCGGCCGGTGTACGAGAAGTACTTCCGGGTCGAGGTGAAGGGCATCGAGAACATCCCGGCCGAGGGCGGCGCGCTGATCGTCGCCAACCACTCCGGGACGCTGCCGTTGGACGGCCTGATGATGCAGGTCGCCGTCCATGACCAGCACCCGGCGGGCCGGCATCTGCGCCTGCTCGCCGCCGACCTCGTCTTCGTACTGCCGGTCGTCAACGAGCTGGCCCGCAAGCTCGGACACACCCTCGCCTGCGCGGAGGACGCCGAACGGCTGCTGGGCCAGGGCGAGCTGGTCGGGGTGATGCCGGAGGGCTTCAAGGGCATCGGGAAGCCCTTCAGCGAGCGCTACAAGCTCCAGCGGTTCGGCCGGGGCGGCTTCGTCTCCACGGCCCTGCGGCAGGGCGCCCCGATCATCCCGTGCTCGATCGTCGGCGCGGAGGAGATCTACCCGATGATCGGCAACGCCAAGACGCTGGCGCGAGTGCTGGGCTTCCCCTACTTTCCGCTCACGCCGACCTTCCCGTGGCTGGGTCCCCTGGGCGCCGTTCCGCTCCCCACGAAGTGGACGATCCAGTTCGGCGAGCCGATCCCGACGGACGGCTATCCGCCGGAGGCGGCGGAGGACCCGATGCTGATGTTCAACCTGACGGACCAGGTCCGGGAACAGATCCAGCACACGCTGTACAAGCTGCTGGTGCAGCGGCGGTCGGTGTTCTTCTGAGTTCTTCTGACGGGTGGTGTCGGCTGGGGCCGGTGAGCCGTCGGACGGAGTTCGGCGCGGCTGTTCGAAGCCTGCGAAGCGGTGCGAGAGCTGCGGGCGGGAGGGGCCGAGCTGTTGGTGCAGCGGCGGTCGGTGTTCTTCTGGCGCTTGATACGACGGTGGGGGCGCCCCTCTCGAGAGGGGCGCCCCCACCGTCGTAGAAGACGGACCTACTCCGCGCCGTCGCTGTCGATGCCCAGGCCTGGGAGCAGGCCGGGGAGGAGGGGTGGGAGGGTGACGTCGGGTTGGGTGCTGGAGGTGCTGGTGGTCGGGGCGGTGGTGCCGGTGTCGTTCGGGGGGTCCAGGAGGCCGCCGGTGCTGCCGCCGAGCAGGCCGTCGTCGGTCGTGCCGGACGTGGACGAGTTGCTGGGGCCGTCGGTGCCCGTGCCCGTGCCGGTGCGGGAGGGGGCGCCGGTGGGGGGCGTCGAGCGGCCCGTCCCCGTCGATGTGCCGGTGGACGTCGAGCCGGAGCCCTGACGGTTGCCGCTGCCGCCCTGGGCGGGGGGCTGCGGGAGGAGGGACTGGAGCGGGGCGACCTCTTCGTCTATGGCCTCGAAGACCGACGAGACCTGCTGACTGACGTCCCCGAGCTGGACCGGCAGGCGGTCGCGCAGGGCGCCCCAGGCCTCGCGGTGCGAGCGGGAGAACGCGTCGAGGGCCTGGATGGGGCTCAGGGAGTTCGGGTCGCGTTCGTACGCCTCGTGGAGGAGGCGGTGGCCTTCCGTAGCGTCGTGCTGCACGCCGTTCAGGGCGCGACGTACCTCGCCGAGGGACTCGTGGTCGAGGTCGCCACTGCGGCCCCGTTCCATGAGTCGACGCGCCTCGCTCAGCCGGGTGGAGGCCTGGTCGAGGTAGGTGCGCCCGCGTTCGTCGTTGCCGTCGGCCAGGTAGTTGAGCTTGAAGTCCTCGATGCCGCGCTTCAGCCCGTAGAGCCCGTCGCCCGGGAGGGCGTCGGAGCTCGCGGCGGCGACTCCGCCGAAGGCGCCCGCCGCGACGCCGACGCTGAGGCCGCCCGCGGTGAGGCCTCTGGCGAGGCGGGAACGCGGTCGGAACTTGCCCAACGGACTGGCCCGGTGCGTGCCCTTCGCCCGGTGGGAGCGTTGCTCCGGCACCGAAGGGTCCGCTGCCTCGCCTCCCGCGGTGCCCGCCTGCAGCATGGCCTCCATAGCGGCGACCAACTGGGCCCGCTGGACGACCTTGACCTCGGGATCGAGTTCCGGCTTGGGCAGCTCGGCGAGACTCGTGGCGAGGGCCAGGAGCTGGCCCTGTCCGGTCTGGTCCGCAGCGGCCGGTGCCGGCGGTGATCCTTCGGTCTGCTCGGCCGCCGTGCCCTCGGAGGAACAGTCGGACTGCTCCTCCAAGGCCTGGGCGAAGGCGTTCGCCCGCCGGTGCGCCGATACGTTCGCGATCACTGGCGGCACCTCCTCTCGTCATGACGGTCGACTCCCCTGGGGTCCTGAGGGTTGCACGCCCCGGGCCGGTTCCACACGATCGAGTGATCGGGGTCGGCCGGGACGTGACCACAGGGAGCCTGTATCCCGCACAACGACTGGCGTGGCACTTGGGTTACGGACGGCTGATGAACGGATCGGGAAGGCAACGGACTTTCACCGAAGGTGAGTTGGGGATTGCCGACAGTGAGCTGTGGACGGGTCGGTCAGCGGGCGTCTTCCGGCAGGAGCCGGGCGAGGGTGCGGACGGCCCGGTACTGGAGGGTCTTGATGGCGCCCTCGTTCTTGCCCATCACGCGCGCGGTCTCGGCGACGGACAGGCCCTGCAGGAAGCGCAGGGTCACGCACTCCTGCTGCTGGGGGTTGAGCCGGCGCACGGCGTCCAGGAGCGCGGCGTTGGAGAGGGACTCCAGGACGGAGTCCTCGGGTGAGCGCTCGACCTCGTTGGCGTCGAGCATTTCGCCGGTCGTCACTTCGAGCCGGAAGCGGCTCGACTTGAAGTGGTCGGCGACGAGGTTGCGGGCGATGGTGACGAGCCAGGCGCCGAAGTCGCGGCCCTGCCAGGTGAACGTCCCGATGCGGCGCAGGGCGCGCAGGAACGTCTCGCTGGTGAGGTCCTCGGCGGTCGCCTTTCCGCCGACCCGGTAGTAGATGTAGCGGTAGACCGTGTCGCTGTACTGGTCGTACAGGCGCCCGAACGCGTCGGCCTCGCCGGCCTGGGCGCGTTCGACGAGGTCCATCATCCGGGCGCTGTCGCTGTCGGCGGCCGGCCGACGGGCGGTGGCCGTGCCGGTCGCACGTCCCCGTCTGCCGACCGCGGCGGTGCCGTCGGCCAGTGCGTAGCACGGGCCGACGGGCGCGGCGGCGAAGGCGGGGACGGCGTACGCGGTGGGGACGAAGCCGCGCAACAGGTCCTGGACCGTAGCGACCGTTGCGCGCAGCGTAGCCAGGCCCGAGGTGTCAACCCCGACGTGTGGGTACACGGGACTCCCAGAGGCAGAGCTTCCATCACGTGCAGTGCGGAACCTTTCACCCGTCGTAGCGACGGGAGGGGTACCGGATTGCGTCTGAGGAGAATAACGCTTCGTGCAGGCCCTGCTACACCGAGTTGCTCAAATCATCGATTACGTCGCTTCTGTGACCTATTGACGCCCGATCAAGTTGCGTAGGGTGAACGATTGTTGATCGAAAAGGTTCGAGTTTCGGGTCGGTCCGGGGCGTGTTGTGGCTGTGCGCGGACAACAGGCCTGGATGAGGGGTTACGGGGGTGTGACCGTTGGATTGACCGGGTTCGCCCGACATGGCTGCCGATATGACCGCCGATATGACCGCCGATATGACTGAGCGGCCGGACGGTGTGTCACACCGTCCGGCCGCTCAGTCGTGTGGCTCCGGGCTACCGCCGTCGCCGGTGCAGCGCGATCGCCGCCGCCGTGCCGCCCGCCACCGCGCCCACGCCGGCCGCTGCCGGGATACCGACCTTCGCCGCCTTGCGGCCCGTGCGGTAGTCGCGCAGGCGCCAGTCGAGGTTGTGGGCGTGCTTGCGGAGCTTGGTGTCGGGGTTGATGGCGTAGGGGTGGCCGACGAGGGAGAGCATCGGGATGTCGTTGTGGGAGTCGCTGTAGGCGGCGCAGCGGGAGAGGTCCAGGTTCTCCGCCGCGGCCAGCGCGCGGACCGCCTCGGCCTTCGCGGGCCCGTGCAGGGGCTCGCCGACCAGCTTGCCCGTGTAGACGCCGTCGACCGACTCGGCGACCGTGCCCAGCGCGCCGGTGAGGCCGAGGCGGCGGGCGATCACCTGCGCGATCTCCACCGGGGCGGCGGTGACCAGCCACACCTTCTGGCCCGCGTCCAGGTGGGCCTGGGCGAGGGCCCGGGTGCCCGGCCAGATGCGCTCGGCCATGTACTCGTCGTAGATCTCCTCGCCGATCGACATCAGTTCGGCGACGCGGTGGCCCTGCACGATGGACAGGGCCGAGTCGCGCGCCTCCTGCATGTGTTCGGGGTCCTCGACGCCGGCCAGCCGGAACCACGCCTGCTGCCAGGCGAAGCGGACCAGGTCGCGGGTCTCGAAGAACTTCCGCTTGTACAGACCGCGGCCGAAGTGGAAGAGCGCCGCGCCCTGCATCACGGTGTTGTCGAGGTCGAAGAAGGCGGCGGCCAAGGCGTCGCCGTGCACCGGGAACTGCGGTTCCCGGGCGGACGTGTCCAGGGTGTCCTGGGATTCCAGGGCTTCCTGTGCTTCCTGGGTCGACTTGCGGGCTGCCTCCGCCGAGGCCTCGCCTGCCAAAACGCTCCGCGCCGTGGCGGAGCGCCTACGGGGAGTGAGCCATCCTAGAGCGGCCATGGCGTGAGCATAGCCAGTCTGTTCGGTGGTTCCGGAGTCGAGAGGTTTGAAGGGTGTGAACTCTCCGCGACCGCACAGTTAAAGAGAGCGAGAATGGCCCACATGAGTCCCCTCTTTCGACGTAAGGCAGCCCCGCACGAGCGGGTGGTCACCCTGATCCGCAAGTCCGGTTGTCATCTGTGCGACGACGCGGAGCGCGTGATCGAAAAGGTCTGCGGTGAACTCGGCGTGCCCTGGGAGCGGAAGGACATCGCAGAGGACCGGGAACTGTACGACCAGTACTGGGAGCAGATCCCCGTCGTGCTCGTGGACGGCAGGCAGCACACCTTCTGGCGGGTGGACGAGGGTCGCCTCCGCAAGGAGCTGGCCGGGTAGGAACCGTGTGGGAGGCGAGGGGAACCGACCGAACAGTACAAGGGCGTACCGAACGTCGCTTAGGATCGATGGCGGTTTTGTCTCGGGGGCGGGATTCACGAGGAGAGTGGCGGTTTTGCCCCCTGGAATGATGTGCGTGACCCCGGTCACGTTGGCCGGGCAAATCGGACACCATCTTTGTGCACGCGTTCACAAAGACATAGCCTGCTGTCGACGGGGCGGTCTGGGTACGTGTGACCGCCTACAGCCCCGCTCTACCCGCAGGAGCACCGTGGCAACTGGCCGAACTCACCGACCGGCGACCCGTAGCCGAGGGATTCCCGAGGCCACCGTCGCCCGCCTTCCGCTGTACCTCCGCGCGCTGACCGCACTGTCGGAGCGCTCGGTGCCCACGGTCTCCTCCGAGGAGCTCGCGGCCGCCGCCGGGGTCAACTCCGCGAAGCTGCGCAAGGACTTCTCTTACCTGGGTTCTTACGGAACGCGGGGTGTCGGCTACGACGTCGAGTATCTCGTCTACCAGATCTCCCGTGAGCTCGGGCTCACCCAGGACTGGCCCGTCGTGATCGTCGGTATCGGTAACCTCGGCGCGGCGCTGGCCAACTACGGCGGGTTCGCCTCGCGCGGCTTCCGGGTCGCGGCGCTCATCGACGCCGACCCGGCGATGGCGGGCAAGCAGGTCGCCGGGATCGCCGTGCAGCACAGCGACGGCCTGGAGAAGATCATCTCCGACAACGGCGTCTCCATCGGCGTGATCACCACCCCGCCGGGCGTCGCCCAGCAGGTCTGCGACCGGCTCGTGGCCGCCGGCGTCACCTCCATCCTGAACTTCGCGCCGACGGTGCTGACCGTCCCGGACGGCGTGGACGTGCGCAAGGTAGACCTCTCCATCGAGCTGCAGATCCTCGCCTTCCACGAGCAGCGCAAGGCCGGCGAGGAGGCCGCGGCGAGCGAAGCCGCCGTCGCCGTCGGCCGCGACGACACCACCGACCAGGGGCCCGACGGGGACGTACCCGCCGTGATGCCGGCATGAGTCTCCTCGTCGTCGGACTGAGCCACCGCAGCGCCCCCGTGAGCGTGCTGGAGCGGGCCTCGCTGTCTGCGGACGCCCAGCTCAAGCTGCTCCAGGACACGGTCGCCGCCGAACCGGCCGCCGAGGCCGCCGTCCTGGCCACCTGCAACCGCATCGAGCTGTACGCCGACGTGGACAAGTTCCACGCGGGCGTCGCCGAGCTGTCCACGCTGCTCGCCCAGCACAGCGGGGTCGGCCTGGAGGAGCTCACTCCCTATCTCTACGTGCACTACGAGGACCGCGCCGTCCACCACTTCTTCTCGGTGGCCTGCGGCCTGGACTCCATGGTCGTCGGCGAGGGGCAGATCCTCGGGCAGATCAAGGACTCGCTGGCCCGGGCGCAGGAGCTGCACACCGCCGGACGGCTGCTGAACGACCTGTTCCAGCAGGCCCTCAGGGTCGGCAAGCGCGCCCACTCCGAGACCGGCATCGACCGCGCCGGGCAGTCCCTGGTCACCTTCGGCCTCGAGCAGCTCGCCGCGGGCGGGGACGTGCGGGACTGGGCGCGCGGCAAGCGGGCCCTCGTCATCGGCGCCGGTTCCATGTCCTCGCTGGCCGCCGCCACCCTCGCGCGCGCCGGGGTCGCCGAGGTCGTCGTCGCCAACCGCACCCTCGACCGGGCCGAGCGACTCGCCCAGATATTGGCCGAGGCCGACGGCACGGACGTGTCGGCCCGCGCGGTACCGATGGAATCGGTGCCGGCCGAGCTGACACGTGCCGACGTAGCCGTCTCCTGTACCGGGGCGACGGGCCTGGTCCTGACGGCGGAAGCGGTCGCCACGGCGGTCGAGGGCCGCACGGGCGCGCCCGTCGCCTTCGCCGACGAGGACGCCGCGGCGACGGAGGCACGGCCGCTGCCGCCCACCTCCGTCGGGACCGACGAGAACTGCCCGCTGGACCTGGCCCCCGCACAGCAGGCCGCAGTACCGCAGGCCCCCGTGCAGCAGTCCGGATTCTCCGTGATGGGGGAGGCCGCCGTCGCCGGCATGGACGCGGCGACCCTGGAGCAGCACGCCGCCTGGGTCGACAACGCGACCGTGGACCGCCGGGTGACCACCCGCCGTCCCGAGGCCGACGCCGAGCTGATCAGCGCGCTCGCCGCGCTCGCCGCCGCCATCGGCCGCATCCCCGAGCGCCGAAAGCCCGAGCCGGTCGCCACGCTCGTACGGCCCGAGCCGGTCCTCTTCCTGCTCGACCTGGCGATGCCGCGGGACGTCGACGCGGCCGCGCACCGGTTCGCCGGGGTGCGGCTGGTCGACATCGAGTCGCTGTCGGAGGCTTCCGCCGACGCGCCGATGGCCGCCGACGTCGACCAGGTGCGGCGGATCGTCGCCGACGAGGTCGCCGCGTTCGGCGCCGCGCAGCGGGCCGCGCACATCACGCCGACCGTGGTCGCCCTGCGCGCCATGGCCGCCGACGTCGTCGCCGGCGAGATCGCCCGGCTCGACGGGCGGCTGCCCGGCCTGGACGACAAGCACCGCGCCGAGATCACGCAGACCGTGAAGCGGGTCGTCGACAAGCTGCTGCACGCGCCGACCGTACGGGTCAAGCAGCTCGCGGCCGAGCCCGGCGGCGCCGGGTACGCGGACGCGCTGCGGACCCTGTTCGACCTCGACCAGGAGACGGTGGCCGCCGTGTCCCGGGCCGAGGACAGCACCGAGAAGAACGCAGAGAACCGAGGGCCGGCATGAGCGGCATGAGTACGAGAGCACTGAGACTGGGGACGAGGCGAAGCACACTCGCCATGGCCCAGTCCGGGCAGGTCGCGGACGCCGTGAGCCAGGTGACCGGGCGGCCCGTCGAGCTCGTCGAGATCACCACCTACGGCGACGTCTCCCGCGAGCACCTCGCGCAGATCGGCGGCACGGGTGTCTTCGTCACCGCGCTGCGGGACGCGCTGGCCAAGGGCGAGGTCGACTTCGCGGTTCACTCGCTGAAGGACCTGCCGACCGAGCAGCCCGAGGACCTGGTCCTGGCCGCCGTACCGGTGCGCGAGGACCCCCGCGACGTGATCGTCGCCCGGGACGCGCTGAAGTTCACCGACCTGCCGCGCGGGGCGCGCATCGGCACCGGTTCGCCGCGCCGCATGGCCCAGCTGAACGCGTACGCGCGCACCCACGGGCTCGACATCGAGACGGTGCCGATCCGAGGGAACGTCGACACGCGGATCCGGTACGTGCACGACGGCGAGCTGGACGCGGTGGTGCTGGCCGCGGCCGGCCTCAGCCGCATCGGCCGCCTCGGCGAGGTCACCGACTTCCTGTCGGTGGACACGGTTCTGCCCGCTCCCGGCCAGGGAGCACTGGCGATCGAGTGTGCCGCGGACAACGCGGACCTCATCGCGGCGCTCGGAGAGCTCGACGACCCGTTCACGCGGGTCGCCGTGACCGCCGAACGGTCACTGCTCGCCGCCCTGGAGGCCGGTTGCAGCGCCCCTGTGGGCGCGCTGGCCGACCTTCTGGCCGACGGGCAGTTTGTCAAGGAAATGCGCCTGCGGGGCGTCGTCGGCACGACCGACGGATCCCGCATGGTGCAGCTGTCCACCACCGGTCCCGTGCCCGAGACGCATGACCAGGCAATGACGCTCGGTCGCGAACTCGCCGCCGAGATGCTTGCCCAGGGCGCGGCCGGTCTGATGGGGGAGCGAGCACAGTGAGCCCCACCACCCTTCCAGCCGCTGGTCCTGAACACGGGCACGTCACCTTCCTGGGTGCCGGACCCGGGGATCCGGGACTACTGACTCTGCGCGCCGTCGAGGCGCTGGCACACGCGGACGTCCTCGTCGCCGAGCACGATGTGCTCGACGTCGTGCGGACGCACGCGAAGCCGGGCGTCACCGTCGTGAACGCGGAAGCGAGTCCTTCGGGCACGGGCGCGCCGCTCCCGACGGTTGTTGACGGCACGTCAACAACCGCTGAGGTACCCGCTGTGCGCGATGCCGCACATCTTGTCATGGAGGCCGCGAGGGGCGGCAGGCGGGTCGTCCGTGCGGTGTCCGGGGACCCTGGACTCGATACGTACGCGGCGGAGGAAATGCTCGCGTGCGCGGCGGCCGGTGTCCCCTTCGAGGTCGTACCCGGTGTCGCGGCCGCCGTCGGCGTGCCCGCGTACGCCGGTGTGCCGCTGCGGGACGCGCACGGCGCGGACGTCCGGTTCGTCGACGCGCGCACGGCTTCGGACCGCTGCTGGACCGAGGTCGGGGCGTCGGACGGGACCGTCGTCGTCTCGACGACTCTCGACTCCGTGGCGTCGGCCGCCGGAGAGCTGGTGTCGGCGGGCCGCAAGCCCGATACGCCGATGACGGTGACGGTGGCCGGTACGACGACCCGGCAGCGGACGTGGAGCGCGACCCTCGGGACCATCGCGCAGACGCTGAAGCAGGCGAAGGTGCTGCCCTCGCCCGAGGGCGGCCGGCCGGTGATAGTCGTGGTCGGTGAGCGTTCCGCCCCCGCCCAGCGCGAGCAGCTGGCGTGGTTCGAGTCCAAGCCGCTGTTCGGCTGGAAGGTGCTCGTGCCGCGGACGAAGGAGCAGGCGGTGTCGCTCTCCGACCAGCTGCGGTCGTACGGGGCCGTGCCGCACGAGGTGCCGACGATCGCCGTCGAGCCGCCGCGCACGCCCCAGCAGATGGAGCGGGCGGTCAAGGGCCTGGTGACGGGCCGCTACGAGTGGATCGCTTTCACCTCGGTGAACGCCGTCAAGGCGGTTCGCGAGAAGTTCGAGGAGTACGGGCTCGACGCGCGGGCCTTCGCGGGCATCAAGGTCGCGGCGGTGGGCGAGCAGACCGCGAAGGCGCTGATCGCCTTCGGCGTGAAGCCGGACCTGGTGCCGAGCGGGGAGCAGAGCGCGGCCGGGCTGCTTGAGGACTGGCCGCCCTACGACCCCGTCTTCGACCCGATCGACCGGGTGTTCCTGCCGCGCGCCGACATCGCCACGGAGACGCTCGTCGCCGGGCTCATCGAGCTGGGCTGGGAGGTCGACGACGTCACCGCCTACCGGACCGTGCGTGCCTCGCCGCCGCCGGCGGAGACGCGGGAGGCGATCAAGGGGGGTGGCTTCGACGCCGTGCTGTTCACGTCGTCGTCCACCGTGCGGAACCTGGTCGGTATCGCCGGCAAGCCGCACAACGTGACGGTCATCGCGTGCATCGGTCCGGCGACGGCCAAGACGGCGGAGGAGCACGGGCTGCGGGTCGACGTGATGGCTCCGGAGCCGTCCGTGCACAAGCTGGCGGAGGCGCTGGCCGACTTCGGACTGGCGCGCAGAGCTGCCGCTCAGGAGGCGGGGGACCAGGTGAGCCGGCCGAGCGAGCGGCGGCCGGGGGCGCGGCGGCGACGGGCCACCTGAGCCCCGAGGACGCGGACTGACAGTGCGCATGAGGCCCCGTACCCGTCGAATCGGGTCCGGGGCCGCGTGCGTTCGCTCTGTCAGTTCCCTGAGGCGTACGGCAGGAAGGCCGCCCAGGTGGTGGGGGTGAGGGCGAGGCGGGGGCCGTGGGGGGTCTTGGAGTCGCGGACGAGGATGTGGTCGGGGGCTGCGGCCACTTCGACGCAGTCGGGGCCGTCAGGTGTGCGGTAGCTGCTCTTCATCCACTCCAGAGCCGGTCCGCATCGAGGTCACGGATGCCCTTGGCGAACACCTGCCCACCCCGCCTCGGGCAACCGCCGAGGCACCCGCAGAATCCGGCTACGGCCTGCTGCTCGTCGAGGAGCTGGCGGACCGCTGGGGCGTGCGGTCCGGACCGGTGCCGTGCAAGACGGTGTGGGCGGCACTCGATCTCGTCCCTGGTCGATGACTCCCTGCCGATGGGCCCGGCCCCGGAGCCCGGAAGTACGCGGCAACCACCTCACCCGCACGCGGGCTGTCGCTGACCGCCATCGGAGTGGCCACCCCCATCCTGTCGCTGACAGAGGGTGCCCCGGTCGACATCCGCAGTCGGCCCACTTCGCGTGGTTGAGCCGTCTGAGAACAGACGGGAGCCCGGAGCGCGGGGCTCCGGGCTCCGGGCTGGAGACGGTCGGCTTACTTGATGTACACCAGCCCGTCAGTGGTGACGGTGGGGCGGCCGCTGGTGCCCACGACGACGATCTTGACCGTGTGCTTGGCGCTGCCGGCCCAGGTCCTGGTCCAGATCGCCTGGCGGTACAGCGTGGTGGCGGACTTCAGGTCGACGGTGGCGACCTTCGTGCCGTCGACGTAGACGTACGCCTGGCCGGAGGTGGTGGCCCGGGAGACCACCCAGGCGGCGGAGCGGCCGGTGAAGGTCCAGGTGAGGCTCGCGCCCGTGGCGCCGCTGGAGTACGACGTGCCGCCGAGGTAGCTCGTGGAGGAGCGGGCGGTCCAGCTGCCGGACTTGGTGGCGGAGGTCTCCTGCAGGATCACCGGGGTGTACGAGGGCGAGGACGTGAGGTAGTTGCCGGCGTAGTCGTAGGCCCGCATCGACCAGGTGGTCGCGGTGCCGGGCTTCGCCGTGCGGCTGGAGCTGGTGACGGTCGGGCCGAAGGTCGCGGCGGTGGGCGACAGCAACTGCACGGAACGCAGGGCCTTGTCGTCGGTGGCCTTCCAGCCCAGGGTGACCGGGACGGCGCTGGTGCTGACGGTGCCGGTGCGCAGGGAGAGCTTCGGGGCGATGGTGAAGGTCGGTGCCGTCGTCTCGGCGACGACGCTCAGTGAGGCGGTCGTCGACGTCCTGCCGGACTGGTGGACCGCCCGTACGGCGACGGTGTGGCTGCCCAGGGCCAGGGTGGCGCTCGCCGAGGTGGCCGTGCCGGCCGCGGTCGCGGCCACCTTGCCGTCGACCAGCAGCTCGAACTTCGAGATCAGCGAACCGGGCGTGGTCGCCGTCCAGTTCACGGTGACGGCGCCCTTGGTGTAGTAGGTCGAGCCCGACAGGCTCGCGCCACCGGCCACCGAGGTGACCTTCAGGCCCTGCACCGGGCCGGCCGCCCAGGCGCGGACGGTCGGCAGCTGGTCGTAGAGGAGGCCGCCGGGGCACTGTGTGTTGTAGCCGTCGCGGTGACCGGAGATCCGGTTGAAGGTGTACAGGCTGCCGGAGGTGAAGCTCTTGGCGAAGTAGTTCGTCTGGGTGGCGCCCGCGGTGAGCTGGGTGGTTCCGGCCGGGTCGGCGCCGTACTGGCCGAGCTTCCAGGCCGCGAGGCGGGCGATCGAGGTCAGCGCGGCGTTGGTGGCGGTCGTCTGGGTGTAGTCACCGATCACGGCGACGGCCGCGGACTCGCGGTTCCAGCCGTAGGTGTGGGCGCCGAACACCGGCAGGCCGACACCGCCCTTGCGGCCCTCGTAGAGGGTGCCGCACTTGTCGACGAGGAAGTTGTAGCCGATGTCCTTCCAGCCGCTGACCTGCACGTGGTACGCGTAGATGCTGCGGATGATCGACGGCGACTGGTCGCAGGTGTAGTCGTTGGTGCCGTCCGTGTGGTGCACGAACATCACCTTGACGTCCTTGTTGTACTCCGGCGCGTCGGGGCTGATCGACTCGTCGGCACCCCACTCGGCGCGCGAGCGGATCGGCGGCTGGGGCACGGTGGACGGCGGCGCGGTGGGTGCGGGCGACGTGGTGGCCGACGGGCTCGTGGTCGGGGACGTGGTCGGGGACGCGGGGCTCGACGTGGTCGAGGTGGCCGTGGGTGCCGTGGACGCGGTGTCGGTCGCGGTCGCGGTCGGCGAGGTGGCCGTCTGGCTGTCCGTCGGCGCGGCGGAGACGGTGTCGCTCGGAGAGGCGGAAGGGTCGGCGGACACGGAGTCCGTCGCACCGGGGGTCGGCTCCATGACGAACGCGGCGGACTCGGTGCCGGTCTTCGTCTCGGCGTCGGTCACCACTCCGGGGTCGACCAGGTTGACCTGCAGCCCCTTGGGCAGCGCGGAGGTGGTGCCGTTCTTGCGGACGACCTGCACCTGGACGCCGTCGGACGGGCCGACCCAGGCCGGCTCGGACGCGCCGCGCACCTTCGGGCCCGGGTCGTCCAGCGGGTCGACGTCCAGCTCCAGGTCGTGCCAGGCGCTCCATTCACCGGTCGCGACGCTGCGGGTGCGCACCTGCGCCGTGCCGGCGAGTCGCTTGGCGCCTCCGGTCCAGGTGACGCCGAGCAGCGAGAACTCCTCGGTGTCCGTGCGCGGCAGCTCCTGGCGGTCCCCCGAGGTGCCCTTCAGCGCGAGGTCGTAGACCTTCACCGGCCGCTTGGGCCGGGTTCCCTGATCGGCGGACGGACTGGCGACCGCGTAGGTCACCACGCCCCCGCCCCCCAGGACCACCGCACCGAGCGTCAGCCAGGCCCGCCTCTTCATGCTCAGCGGTCTGTACGCACGCGTTCCACGTCGACGTCGACTCACGACGAAGCCCCACCCCTGAAAGTCACAACAACGGTCACGTAAGGCACACCTGACACACAGACAGCCCGTACAGAAAGCGGTGTCCGGCTGGAAAGTGTCACACCGGTGCGGATCTTGGTGACGTGATTCACTCGCCGACGACAGGGCGGCGGGCCGACTGGGCGTCGGCAAAGGCGGGGCCGGGACGGGCGTAGCGTAGGTGCATGACGAAGTACGGTTCCTTTCCCGGTTCGCGTCCTCGGCGGCTGCGCACCACCCCCGTCATGCGGCGCATGGTCGCCGAGACCCGGCTGCACCCGGCCGACTTCATCCTGCCCGCGTTCGTGCGGGAGGGTGTGAGCGAGCCGGTGCCGATCCAGGCCATGCCCGGGGTCGTGCAGCACACGCGCGACAGCCTGAAGAAGGCCGCGCTGGAGGCCGTGCAGGCCGGGATCTCCGGGATCATGCTCTTCGGCGTGCCGGAGGAGTCGAAGAAGGACGCGCTCGGGACGCCCGGGACCGACCCGGACGGGATTCTCCAGGTCGCCATCCGGGACGTGCGGGCCGAGGTCGGGGACGAGCTGCTCGTCATGTCCGACCTGTGCCTGGACGAGACGGTCGACCACGGGCACTGCGGGGTGCTGGACGCCGAGGGGCGGGTCGACAATGACGCCACCCTGGAGCGGTACGCCGAGATGGCGCAGGTGCAGGCCGATGCCGGGGCGCACGTGGTGGGGCCGAGCGGGATGATGGACGGCCAGATCGGGGTCGTCCGCGATGCCCTTGACCAGATCGGGCGGGAGGACGTCTCGATCCTCGCCTACACCGCCAAGTACTCCTCCGCCTTCTACGGGCCCTTCCGGGAGGCCGTCGGGTCCTCGCTGAAGGGTGACCGGAAGACCTACCAGCAGGACCCGGCGAACCTGCGGGAGTCGATGCGCGAGTTGGCGCTGGACCTGGAGGAGGGGGCCGACATGGTGATGGTCAAGCCGGCCGGGCCCTACCTGGACGTCCTGGCCCGCGTCGCCGACGCCGTGGACGTGCCGGTCGCCGCCTACCAGATCTCCGGCGAGTACTCGATGATCGAGGCCGCCGCCGAGAAGGGCTGGGTCGACCGCGACCGGGCGATCTTCGAGACGCTGACCGGCATCAAGCGGGCCGGGGCGCGCAACATCCTCACCTACTGGGCCACCGAAGCGGCCCAGAAACTGCGGTAGTTCGCCTGTCTTCTCCTGCTGTCGCAGTCTCTTACCAGGACAGTACGTCGTCCATGTCCCGCTGCCAGTACGTCACCGTCAGTGAGCTGTCGTAGTAGACGCCCTTGGCGGGCAGGGACGGTGTCGCGGAGGCGCCGCCGTCGCTGTTCGGGGTGTAGCCCTGGAAGGCGACGGTCAGCTTCTTCGCCGTCGTGCCGCCGTCCCCGCTGCCGTCGGCGGCCGACAGCAGGACGCCCGCGTAGCCGGACTCGCCGGGCGCGAGGGTCGTCACCGCCTGCGGCTGCGTCGCCTTGTCGCCCCCCGGCGCCCACTGCATCTCGTCGAAGCGCAGGATCGGGTAGTAGGTCAGGTCGCACATCTTGGAGCCGGTGTTGGTCACCGTGAGCAGCATGTGGTTGAGCGGGCGGGCCATCGGCTGGGCGGTGACCTTGGTGTTGGAGCCGTTGCAGAGGACGCGGGTCGCGGAGACGGTGCCGGTGCCCTTGCCGGCTGAGCCGGTCGAGCCGGTCGAGCCCGTCGAGCCGGTCGAGCCCGACGAACCGGTCGAGCCGGTCGAGCCCGTGGTGTCCTGCGCCGGGTTCGTGCCGGTGCCGGTGCCGGTGCCGGTGCCGGTGCCGGTGCCCTTGTCCGATGCGGGCGTCGGCTGCGCGGTGGCCGTCGTCGTCGATGACGCCGGGTGCGACGCGCCCTCGTCCTTCACACCGTTCCCGTCCTCGCACGCCGTGAGCGCGAGGGAGGCCAGGGCGGTGAGGGCGAGCAGGTGGCGGGTGCGGCGGATGCGCATGATGAAGTCCTCTTCCGGGATGGCGAGTTGAAGCGACGTGCTTCGATGGCCAAAGCTTGTGAGGGGATCTGTCCCGGCCGCCACGACCGGCGGGCGATCAGGGACGCTGGAACGCCCACAGTGGGTCTGACCTGGGGAAATATGCCGTCCCTGGAATGCGGGGATGGGACATGGAGAGTGGGAGAACGGTGTCTGCGAGCGAGTTCGCCGAGCTGCTGCGGGAGCTGAAGGAGCGGTCAGGCCTGAGCTACGGGACGCTCGCCAAGCGGCTCCACATGAGTACGTCGACGCTGCACCGCTACTGCAACGGGGACGCCGTCCCCACGGACTACGCGCCCGTGGAGCGGCTGGCCCGGCTCTGCAAGGCGTCACCGCGGGAGCTCGTCGAACTGCATCGGCGGTGGGTGCTGGCGGACGCGGTGCGGGGGAGGAAGACGGCGGGTGCGGCGGAGGTCGTCGCCGTGGAGGCCGCCGTTGAGGAGATGGTTCCCGAGGCCGCCGCAGCGGAGGCGGTGGTCGAGGAGACGGTTCCTGAGGCAACGGTTCTTGAAGGGGCCGGTGGCGCTGAGGGCGTGGAGAGCGCGGAGAACCGTCGTACCCGTCGTCTCCGCCGGCCCGTGGTCCTCGCCGGGGTCGGTGTCGTGGCCGCCCTCGGGTCCGTCGCGTTGGCGCTCGCGTTGACCCTGCCGTCGGGCGGGTCGGGCGAGGGTGACGGGGACGGCGGTCGTGCCGTGGCAGACGCCGCGTCCGTGCAGGGGCGGGGGGCGAAGGGCGCGGCGTCGTCGCCGTCGGCGTCCGGTTCCGCGTCCGTGTCCCCGTCGGCCTCGGCCTCGGCCTCGGCTTCGCCCTCGGGATCAGCGTCGCCGTCGACTTCCGGCACCGCGGCGGGTTCCGGGGCGCAGGCGGACGATTCCGTGCCGCTGACGGTCAACACCCGTCCGTACGCCTGGGTGAGCCCCTGTAGCCAGCACTATCTGATCCAGCGTGGGCCGGGGGAGGTCGCGCCGCCGCCCCTGGAGCAGGACGCGCCCGCGTGGGTGTCCGCGCACGGGGCCGTGTCGGCGGGGGAGCAGTTCCTGGAGATCACCGTGCAGGGGACCGGTCCGGAGACCGTCGTCGTGGACAGTCTGACGGTCCGGACGGTCGGCAAGGGCGTGCCGCTCGCCTGGAACGACTACGCCATGGGCTACCCGGGCGTCGGGTGCGGTGGCGGTATGCCGACGCGCTCCTTCTCCGTCGCTCTCGACGCGGCGCGGCCGGCGCTGGTGCCCGAGGCGGGGCACCAGGACTTCCCGTTCAAGGTGAGCGAGTCCGACCCGGAGGCCTACTACGTCACGGCCGACGCCTCCGCGTACGACGTGCGCTGGTACCTGGAGCTGTCCTGGTCCAGCGGTTCGCGGCACGGCACGCTGACGATCGACGACAAGGGCAGGCCGTTCCGCACGAGCGGTGCCAACGGGCGGCCCGACTACGAGTTCCCGCTCGGCGGCTCCGCGTGGGGGCGGGCGGGGGCCTCTCCCACGCCGTAGGAACCCTTGCCGTGGGAGGCGGAGCCCGTCAGGGTGCTGGAGCTCGACGGGCCCTCGTCGCGCAGGCCCTCGCCGTCGTTGCACGCGGTGAGGGTGAGAGCCGCGGCGGCGGTCAGTGCGGCGGCGAGCAGACGGGCGCGGCGGCGGGTGGGCGGAGCGGGCCGAGCGGGGCGAGCGGGCCGAGCGGGGCGAGCGGGGCGAGCGGGGTGAGTGGGGGAAGTGGGGGAAGTGGGCATGGGGCAAGCCTGAGTCGTACGGCCTCCGGCCTTCCACATCTGCGGCGCAACTCGGGACGCCGGTCCGGTCCCATGGCCCCTGACCTGCGGGAACGGTGTCCCTTTGGGACGGGATGCGGGACGGCCGACCGGCCGGAACACGAGCGCGCCGCACCTGTGTCCATATGTCAGAAACCCAGGTGTAGGTGGCATGTATCTCCGTACAGTGCGGCCATGACTGTCGCCCCGGTGCCCACCACCGCCCCCGTCCCCCCGCTGGCCGCCCGTGCCCGGTCCGTGGGCGGGTCGCCCGTGCGGGACATCCTCGCCGTCACCGCCCGCCCCGAGGTGATCAACTTCGCGGGAGGGCTGCCCGCGCCCGAGCTGTTCAACCGCGAGGGCGTGGCCGCCGCCTTCCGGTACGTGCTGGAGCAGGCCCCCGCCCAGGCCCTCCAGTACTCCACGACCGAGGGCGAGCCGGGCCTGCGGGAGCGGCTCGCGGCGCGGACGACGGCACGCGGACTGCCCACCACCGCCGACGACCTCCTCGTCACCACGGGCTCGCAGCAGGCCCTGTCCCTGCTGGCGACCGCTCTCCTCGACCCCGGCGACACCGTCCTCGTCGAGGCGCCCTGCTATCTGGCCGCCCTTCAGGTCTTCGGCCTGGCGGGAGCGCGGATCGTCGCCGTGCCCGGGGACGCGGACGGCCCCGACCCCGAGGCGCTCGCGGAGCTGGTGGTCCGCGAGCGGCCGAAGCTCCTCTACACCGTCCCCACCTTCCAGAACCCCACCGGCCGCACCCTCCCCGCCGAGCGCCGCGCCGCCCTCGCCTCCGTCGCCGCCCGGCACGGCCTGTGGATCGTCGAGGACGACCCCTACGGCGAACTCCGCTACGACGGCCGGCGCGTCCCCTGGATCGCCGCCCACCCCGACGCCCGCGACCGCACCGTCCTCCTCGGCTCCTTCTCCAAGGTGATGGCCCCGGGGCTGCGGCTGGGCTGGCTGCGGGCTCCCGCGGAACTGCGCCGGGCCTGCGCCGTCGCCAAGCAGGCCGCCGACCTGCACACCCCGACCGTCAACCAGCTCGCCGCGGCACGCTACCTGGCCGTCTCCGACCTCGACGCGCATGTGACGCGGGTGGCGGCCGTGTACCGCGAGCGGCGGGACGCCATGCTGGCGGGACTGGGGGAGGCGCTGCCGGAGGGGTCGGTGTGGACCCGGCCCGAGGGCGGCATGTTCCTCTGGGCCCGGCTGCCGTCGTCGTACGACACCACGGACCTCCTCCCGCAGGTCGTCGCCCAGGACGTGGCCTACGTCCCCGGCGCTCCCTTCTACGCCGGTGAGCCCGACCGCTCGACCCTGCGGCTGTGTTTCGTGACGCAGACGCCGGAGGAGATCGGGGAGGGGCTGCGGAGGCTGGGGCGGGGGTTGAGCCGTTAGAGGTGGCTCAGTCCCACCAGAAGTGCCAGGCGCGTTCGCCGATGAGCTGCTGCGCGTACTCCCGCAGGCTGCCCGTGCCCTGCGTGATGGTGTCCGGGCAGAACGCGAAGTGCTCGGCGGCGACCGCCTCCGCCTCGGCGAGGTCGGCGGGCGGTGCGGCGACCGAGACGGACAGGCGGTCGAACCCCAGCGCCACCACCCGTATGCCGAAGCGCTCCTCCCAGGAGCGCAGGACCGCGCAGAGAGGTGCCACGTCCTCGTCGTAGTTCGCGGGGCCGGTCCAGCCGACGGCCGCCGGGATGTCGGCGCTGCGGCGGGCCGCCACGAGTCCCAGGTGCGGCTCCTTGAACCAGGGCCGCCCCTCGGTCAGCGCGTCGGCGACCTCGGCGGCCCGGGCGTCCGGATCGGCGGCGAGGGTGCAGGCGGCGGCCAGGCCGGGCCACTCCTCACCCTCCGCCGCGACCTCGTCCCAGTAGTCCGCGAGGACTTCCTCGGCGTCGTGATCCCCCGGGTACGACATCTCGTCCGGCACCAACTCCCAGGACTCCGGGCCGCCCTGGCCGCCGCCGAGGTCGACGAGGACCGGGAGCAGCCCCGCACGCCCGGCGGGCCGCCTCAGAGACCTCCAACTCCCCGGCCCCGCCTGCTGTTCGGCGTGCCACAGCAAGGGCCCCTCGGCCGTGTCGGTCGCGTCGATGAGTCTCCCGGGCGGGAGTTGCAGTCCCAGGGAGCGGCCGCTCGGGTCGGTCGCCAGCTTGGGCAGCGGGTTGGGAAGAGTCGCCATGCCGGTGACTCTAAGGGCAGGCACTGACAACGCCCTTTCCCGGGCCGCGCACCCGATTTCCCCTCCGATTCCTCCGCGTTTCCTCACCGCGGTTCACACTCCGGCCCCGCCGCGCCTCTTGAAGACGTAGGCGTTGGCGATCGCGCGGCCCGGAGCCGCTCGCAGGAAGGAGCCCCGCATGGACCCGGTCACCGGATCGGTGCTGATGGCCCTGGTCGGCCTGGGCGTACGTGTCGTCGCCCTGGCCTTCCAGGAGGTCCGGGCGTGCCGCCAGGACCGCCAGGAGCAGGCGCGGCGGTCGGCATCCGCTGGTCGGCGGACGGCACCCGCTGGCCCCACGATACGGACGTGGCGGAACTACGGGGCAGGTCGCAGGAGACGTCCCCCGACTCGGGCGTCTACGTCGTGACCGACCCCCCCAGGGTCAGCGTGCGGAGGTGAACGCGACCCAGGCCCTGGGCCCGACCCGGAGCACGGGACCGTCCTCCAGGTCGTTCTTGGAGTCACGGATGTGGATGGTGGTGGGGGTGGGGGCGACTTCCAGGCACTGGCCGCCTTCGTCGCTGCTGTAGGTGGACTTGTGCCACGCAAGGGCGACTTCGAGGCAGGCGCCACCCTCGTCGCTACTGTAGGTCGACTTGGACCACTGAAGTGCTTCGGCGCTCATTGCTCTCCTAGCAGGCTGTCGAGCAGGCTCACGGACTCCTGGGGCGTCAGGGCCTGTGCTCGCAGCATCGCATATTTGCGCGCCAGCCTGGACACCTCATCCGGGTCGGAAACCCACTGGCTGCCACGCTGCGACTCGGCGTACGCGAGGTGATGGTGGTCCGGGGTTTCGAGGAGGGTGAAGGGTCCGGCCGTCCCGGCGTTGAACGGGCTGCGCATCGGCAGGAACTGCAGGGACAGGCAGGGTAGTTCGGCTGCTTCCCGAAGGTGGCGCAGTTGCTCTGCACGCATCTCCGGCTCCCCGATCCCCAGATACAGCGCTGGTTCCCACACCACGAAGCTCAGGGTCGGCGGGCTCTGGCGGTGCAGGATCGCCTGGCGAGCGAGACGTAGTGCCGTGTTCGTCTCGATCTCGTCCTCTCCGTACGCAGGAACCCTGTTGCGGAGGACGGTTCGGATGTACGGCTCGGTCTGGAGCAGGCCCGGCAGGACCGCGTTGTCGTACCAGGACAGCGCGATCGCCTCCCGCTCGTGCTCCATGTACAGCTCCGCGAACATCGGGAACTGGTCGACCTCCGGCAGGTTGGCCACGCCCGTCGCCAACATCCCCTTCGTGTCGAGGATTTCGTCCAGCAGGGCCGCCAGGTCCGGCTTCAGAGCCCGCCTGCCCTGCTCGATCGACGCGATCGTCTCCTCGTCCAGCTTGACGAGTTCGGCGAGGCCGATCTGGGTGTGGCCTGCCTGGCGTCGGGCCGTGCCGAGCTGTTTGCCCAGCATCTTCATGGTCGAGAGGTTCTTCTTGCGCTGGCTCATGGTGATGCCGATCCCCCTGTGTGCCTGCCCTTGACCCGGTAGCAACCCGTACAAAAAAACCGTACGGGTTCACCGGGTGATCAACGGTAGTCACTCTCCGCAACCCTTGTCCCGTGAACGAGACCATCCAACTTCCGCCCCTGCGCGAGAGGTTCTTCCGGCGTGAGCGGCGTTCCGTGCCGGCCGCGCGGCGGTACGTCTGCGAGACGCTCGCCGGGTGGGGGCTCGCCGAGAGCCCGCGCGCCGACGACGTGCTGCTCTGTGTGAGCGAGCTGGTGACCAACGCGCTGCTGCACGGCGTCCCGCCCGGCCGTCAGTTCCTGCTGTTCCTGCGGTACGACGGGCGGGTCCTGCGTCTCGAGGTGCATGACAGCGGGCCCGGCGTGCCCCGCATCGTCGGCGAGCGGGACGAGGGCGGGCGTGGGCTGGTGCTCGTCGCCGCGCTGAGTGACAGGTGGGGGGTGCGGGAGCGGGAGCTCGGCAAGGTGGTGTGGTGCGAGTTCGCGGGACCGCTCTAGGGGGCGTGCCCCGGGAGTCCCTGGCGATCGTCGTCGTCGCCATGGGCGGGCTGTACGGCTCCTGGCCGGCCGCCGGACAACCGACCGGACGGGAGGGAGCGGTCAGCGGTCAGCGGGACTTCCTCGCTCGCCACAGGTGCGTCAGCCAGATGCCCGCGCCGATCGTCGGGAGGACGACCGCGGCCGCGACGAGCAGGCCCAGGGATCCGGTGACCAGCATGGTGAGCAGGGCGTCCCCGGGTGAAACGTCTTCCAACTGCCGCTCCTCACACTCATGTTCCTCGTGGGACGCGTGAGTGCGGGGAGTCGGTTCCCTTCGGCGGAACCAGGGCCTGTCCGCCGGACAGGCCCTGGTGCACCCTGGCCTCGAAGCACTCCTTCCTGTCGCCCGTCGCGGGCAGGAAGGAGCCTGGACGACGGTTCCCGTGCGGGTCGCCGCCATGGGGGTGTGGACGTACGTGTCCGCCTCGGCGCGGTTCCTCACCCGGGCGACGCGGCCCCGCAGTTCGGCCCCGTCGCCGATCCGGGCGCCCCACATCCGTACCCAACTGGTCCCGCACACCCCGCTGTACCGCAGTTGGACCGAGGCCCCCGTGGCGGTGACGTGCTTGGCCAGGGTTTCGGGCCCGCCGCCGCAGTTCATGACCGCCGGGTTCTTGCCCGCGCAGCCGGTGTCCCGGCAGCGCGGGCCGGCGGCGGACGGGGACGCCGACGGTCGTGCCACCCCGCTCACCGTGCGGGAGGAGGAGAAGGTGCGTCGTAGCGTCGTTTCCGTTTCCGGGCCGGCTCAGAGCTTTCCGGGTGTCCGGATGCCCAGCAGGGCCATGCCCAGGTGGAGGGTGCGGCCCGTCAGGTCGACCAGGAACAGGCGGTTCTCGACGACCTCCGGCGCGTTGTCGGGCGACAGCACGTGGCACTGGTCGTAGAACGTCGTCAGGTGCGAGGCCAACTGGTACAGGTACGCCGCCAGCTTGTGCGGGGAGTACTCCGCCGCGACCTCCGCCACCAGCTCGCCGAACTGGTCCAGGTGCAGGCCCAACGCCCGCTCCGCCGGGGCCAGTTCCAGCTCCGGGTGGGCGGCCGGCCTGGCCTCGCCCGCCTTGCGCAGGATTGACTGGATACGGGCGTACGCGTACTGGAGGTAGACCGACGTGTCGCCGTTCAGCGAGACCATCTGGTCCAGGTCGAACTTGTAGTCCCGCACCGCCGACGTCGACAGGTCGGCGTACTTCACCGCGCCGACGCCCACGTACCGGCCGTTCTCGACGACCTCCTCGTCCGTCAGGCCCACCTTCTCGCGCTTCTCGCCGACGACGGCCGTCGCCCGGTCGACCGCCTCGTCGAGGAGGTCGACCAGCTTCACCGTCTCGCCCTCACGGGTCTTGAACGGCTTGCCGTCCTTGCCCAGGACCGTGCCGAACGCCAACTGGTGGGCCTTGACGTCATCGTTCAGCCAGCCCGCCCTGCGCGCCGTCTCGAAGACCATCTTGAAGTGCAGCGACTGACGGGCGTCCACGACATAGAGCAGCGTGTTCGCCTTGATGTTGAAGACGCGGTCGCGGATCGCCGACAGGTCCGTCGCCGCGTAGCCGTAGCCGCCGTCGGACTTCTGCACGATCAGCGGGACCGGGTTGCCGTCCGGGCCCTTGACGTCCTCGAAGAACACGCACAGCGCGCCCTCCGAGCGGACCGCCACGCCCGACTCCTCCAGGAGACGGCAGGTCTCCGCCAGCATGTCGTTGTAACCCGACTCACCGACGATGTCCTCGTCCCGGATCTCCATGTCCAGCTTCTCGAAGACCGAGAAGAAGTAGATCTTCGACTCGTCGACGAACTTCTGCCAGATCGCGAGCGTGTGCGGGTCGCCCGCCTGGAGGTCGACCACCCGGCGACGGGCCCTCGTCTTGAACTCCTCGTCGGAGTCGAAGAGCTTGCGGGCCGTCTTGTAGAGACGGTCGAGGTTCGACATCGCCTCCTCGCCGCTCACCCGCGACTCCTTGTGGTCCAGCTCGTGCGGGTGCTCGTCCAGGAACTGGATGAGCATGCCGAACTGGGTGCCCCAGTCGCCGATGTGGTGACGGCGCACGACCGTCTCGCCCGTGAACTCCAGGATCTGCACCACCGCGTCACCGATGACCGCCGACCGCAGGTGACCGACGTGCATCTCCTTCGCCACGTTCGGCTGGGCGTAGTCGATCACCGTGGTGCCGGGGTGCTCGGCGTGCGGGACGCCCAGGCGCTCCGCGTCCGCGTACCGCGCCGCCAGGTTCTCGGTGATCGCCCGGTCGGTGATCGTCACGTTCAGGAAACCGGGACCGGAGACCTCGATCTCCTTGATCACCTCGCCGGTGACGACCTGCGCGACCACCTGCGTCGCCAGCTCCCGCGGGTTCGCCTTCGCCTTCTTCGCGAGGGCCAGGATGCCGTTGGCCTGGAAGTCGGCCCGGTCGCTTCGTCGCAGCAGCGGGTCGGCGGTGCCGGCCTCCGGCAGGGCTGCCGTAAGGGCCGTCGCGAGACGCTGGTGGACCGAAGCGGTGAGGGACGTGACCGGGGCCATAGGAGTGGGTGCCGTTCTCCTCGTGGGGATGGATAGACACGGCCAGTATCCCATGGGGGGTAAAGCGGTTTTCCCGGGCGCATGCCGGTCTGGGAGAATGGCGCCGTCAGCAAGCCTTCCGAGCAACTCAGAACAAGAGGACGTGCCGATCGTGGCTCAGAGCACCGAGACCACCGACTGGGTCTCCCGTTTCGCGGATGAGGTCATCGAGGAGTCGGAGCGCCGAGCCCCCGGCAAACCTGTAGTCGTAGCGTCCGGGCTCTCCCCCTCCGGACCCATCCACCTCGGCAACCTGCGCGAGGTCATGACCCCGCACCTCGTCGCCGACGAGATCCGCCGCCGCGGGCACCAGGTCCGCCACCTGATCTCCTGGGACGACTACGACCGCTACCGCAAGGTGCCGGCCGGGATCGCCGGCGTCGACGAGTCGTGGGCCGAGCACATCGGCAAGCCGCTGACCTCCGTCCCGGCCCCCGCCGGATCGGCTTACCCGAACTGGGCCGAGCACTTCAAGGCCGCGATGACCGAGGCGCTCGCCGAGCTCGGCGTGGAGTTCGACGGGATCAGCCAGACCGCCCAGTACACCGCCGGCGTGTACCGCGAGCAGATCCTGTACGCGATCGCCCACCGCGCCGAGATCGACGCGATCCTCGACCAGTACCGCACCAAGAAGGCCCCGGCCAAGCAGAAGCAGCAGAAGCCCCTCGACGAGGCCGAGCTCGAGGCCGCCGAGGGGTCCGGCGCGGCGAGCGAGGACGACGGCTCGTCCGGGGCCGGGTCCGTGGGGTACTTCCCGTACAAGCCGTACTGCGGCAACTGCGAGAAGGACCTCACCGACGTCACCTCCTACGACGACGACACCACCGAGCTGTCGTACACCTGCACCGCCTGCGGCTTCGCCGAGACCGTCCGGCTCAACGAGTTCAACCGCGGCAAGCTGGTCTGGAAGGTCGACTGGCCGATGCGGTGGGCGTACGAGGGCGTCGTCTTCGAGCCGAGCGGCGTCGACCACTCCTCGCCGGGGTCCTCGTTCCAGGTCGGCGGGCAGATCGTCGGGATCTTCGGCGGCAAGCAGCCCATCGGGCCCATGTACGCCTTCGTCGGGATCAGCGGGATGGCGAAGATGTCGTCCTCACGCGGTGGCGTGCCCACCCCGGGCGACGCGCTGAAGATCATGGAGCCGCAGCTCCTGCGCTGGCTGTACGCCCGCCGCCGTCCCAACCAGTCCTTCAAGATCGCCTTCGACCAGGAGATCCAGCGGCTCTACGACGAGTGGGACAAGCTCGACGCCAAGGTCGCTGGGGGCACCTCCCAGGCTATTGGCACTGGGGGAGGCTCCGCCCTTCCGGCGGACATCGCCGCGCACTCCCGTGCCGTGCGGACCGCCGGCCACGAGCTGCCGCGAACGGCGCGACCGCTGCCCTACCGGACGCTGGCCTCCGTCGCCGACATCACCGCCGGGCATCAGGACCAGGCGCTGCGGATCCTCAGCGAGCTCGACCCCGAGAACCCGATCGGGTCACTCGACGAGGCCCGGCCGCGGTACGACAAGGCCGAGGCGTGGATCAACAACCACGTCCCCGCCGACCAGCGCACCATCGTGCGCGAGGAGCCGGACGCCGAACTGCTGAAGTCCCTCGACGAGGCCTCCCAGCAGTCCCTGCGGCTCCTGCTCGACGGGCTCGCCGAGCACTGGTCGCTGGACGGCCTCACCCACCTCGTCTACGGCGTCCCCAAGGTCCAGGCCGGATTCTCCGCCGACGCCACGCCCAAGGAACTCCCGGCGGAGATCAAGACCGCCCAGCGGACGTTCTTCGCGCTGTTGTACCACCTGCTGGTGGGGCGTGACACGGGGCCGCGTCTGCCCACGCTGCTGCTCGCGGTGGGACAGGAGCGGGTACGGGCCCTGCTCGGGGAGTAGGGCGGGCAAGGAGAACAAGCGAAGCAGGCGCCAAGGAAAAGGGGCCCTCCGGCGAGAGGGCCCCTTTCCCATGTCCTTCTAGCTCGTCCAGCTCGTCAAGCTCTTCAAGCTCTTCAAGCGATGTGGTCTTCTTGCAGTTCCGCCGTGTGGCGGTTGGTGAAGCGGTTGACCATGCGGTCGGCTTCGCGCTGCGGCAGCGTGACGCCGTACGTCGCCTCCACGTCGTTCCTGAGCTGGCCCGAGGTGGGGTAGCTGCCGTCGATCGACTTCTTGAAGACCAGGTAGTAGTCCTCCTCGGTCGGCTCCGGGGGGCCGCCGCCCTCACCCAGCTCGCGGCTGCGGCCCGGGACCACCGGAATGGGGAACGAGCCGGTCTCCTCCGGAGAGGGCTCCTGCGCCGGGGGCTCCTCCTGGTACTGGTCCGCGTACTGCTCGGCCTGCTGCTGCTCCTCGTACCACTGGGCGTACTGCTCCGAGGGGTCGTAGGTGGGGTCGTAGCCGCCCTGGTACGCGACCTCGTGCGGCGCCTGGAACCAGGGGTTCTGCTCGTCCTCGGGCGGCGTCGGCGGCTGCTGGCCGAACTGCTGCGCCTGTTGGGCCTGGGCCTGGGCCTGGGTCTGGGGCCGCGGTTGTTGCTGTTGCGGTAGCTGCTGCACCGGGGCCGCCGCCAGTTCCTGCGGCTCCTGCTGGGGCGCCAGCGCCGGCGCCTGGGTCTGCGCCTGCACCTGCGCCTGCACCGGCATCGGGGGCAGCAACGCCGGCTCTATGCCCGCCGCCGCCAGGCCCGCCGGGGCCGTCTCCGCCAGCGGGACGCCGTAACGGGCCAGCCGCAGCGGCATCAGCGACTCCACCGGAGCCTTACGACGCCACGCCCGGCCGAAACGGGAACGCAGCCTCGCCTGATAGACGAGACGTTCCTGCTCCAGCTTGATCACCTGGTCGTAGGAGCGCAGCTCCCACAGCTTCATACGACGCCACAGGAGGAACGTCGGCAGCGGTGAGAGCAGCCAGCGCGTGATGCGCACGCCCTCCATGTGCTTGTCCGCCGTGATGTCCGCGATCCGCCCGATCGCGTGCCGCGCCGCCTCGACCGCGACGACGAACAGGATCGGGATCACCGCGTGCATGCCCGTACCCAGCGGGTCCGGCCAGGCGGCCGCACCGTTGAACGCGATCGTCGCCGCCGTCAGCAGCCACGCCGTCTGACGCAGCAGCGGGAACGGGATACGGATCCACGTCAGCAGCAGGTCCAGGGCCAGCAGGACGCAGATACCCGCGTCGATGCCGATGGGGAACACGTAGGAAAAGTTCCCGAAGCCCTTCTGCAGGGCCAGCTCCCGGACGGCGGCGTACGAACCGGCGAAGCCGATGCCGGCGATGATCACGGCGCCGGTCACGACCACGCCGATGAGAACGCGGTGCATCCGGGTCAGCTGTATTGGCGCGGACACCCGTACTCCCCTCCCCTTGCGTGTTCTTGCGCGCAACAGGGTGGCACATGTGTGCGGCGCACGCGTTGCCGGACTGTCAGCTCTTCGCCGAGGCGGAAGCCTTCGGAGCCGCCGCGGCCGCCTTGGACGCCGACGCCGACGCCGACGTGGAAGGCGTCGCCTTCGCCGACGGGGAGGCCGACTTCGAAGGAGCCGGAGCGGACGGGCTCGAGCTCGACGTACCCGAACTCCCGCTGCCACCCTCGCCGTTGGCCGACCGCACCGCGGCGACCGCCTCCTTCACCGCCTTCTCCGCCGACTTCGTCAGGGTGTCCGCGCTCGGCGTCTTGTCGCCCGCCAGACCCGCACCGTTGTAGTCCAGCGTGACGACGACGTTCTCCACCCGCGCCACGACCGACTGCTGTTTGAAAGCGCCTTCCGACTTCTTCAGGTCGTACCGCACCAGCGTCGCCTCGTCGCCCGTACCGGCGACCGGCGTCGCCTTCGTGTTCTTCGCGCCCGCCACCGCCTGCGCGTCCTTCACCTGCTTCGCGTAGTACGTCTTCGCCTGCGACTCACCGTCACCGGTCGTCGCGTCCGACTCGAAACGCAGCAGGGACACGTTCAGCCAACGGAACTGCGAGCCCTTCACGCCGTTGTTGGCCAGGCTCGACCAGGAACAGTTCGCCCGCGCGCCGGTGTCGCTCGACGTCCCCTCCTTGCCGGACGTCACCCCCTTCGGCACCAGCTCCGTCAACGTCTTCTTCGACAGCACCGCACACGCCTCGGGCAGCGTCTTGTACGCCGCCGCCTGCACCGTCGGCGCGGCGCTCGCGGCCGAGTCGTCGCCCGAACCCGAACCGGTGGAGGCACTGGTGTCCTGCGCGTCCTTGCCGGAGTCGGAGCCGGAGTCCGAGGAGCAGCCCGCGGCGATCAGCATCACCGGGACAGCCACCGCGGCGGCCAGGAGGCGGTTCAGCCCTCCGGCACGCATCACGCGCTCGTCACGCTGCTCACACTGGTCAAACTGGCCGTCTCGCTGGGCTCGTCGCTGCATGGTTCCTTCACTCATGACGCTCGTGGTTCCTGCGGTCGGATCGGGTCCGAGGGGCCACCGTACGCGGTGAAGAAGCTGTGCGGTTCCGCTTCAAAGGCTTTGCGGGGGCGAGCCCGACGAGGCCGAAGTGCCCTCAACCGGCCAGGGAGTCGGCCAGCTGCGCGGCCAGTTTCCGGGCCTTGTCCTGCATTTCCTTGCTGTCCGGGACCACACCGACGGTCGCCGGCTGCTCCTCGTACTCGATCGTCACGATGACGTTCGACGTGCGGAACGCCACAGTCACCGTGCGCTGCTTGGCCGTCGAACCGGAACTGCTGAGCGCGTCGTCGACGAACGCCTCGTCGCCCAGATCGTCCAGGAGACGGGGCTGGAGGTCGGCGGGGGTGAGGGTGGAGGAAGCCGAGGGGGAGGCGGAGAGGGATGCGGAGGGGGAGGCCGAGGAAGAAGGGGAGGGGGAGGTGGTGGTGGCTGTTGCCGCCGTCGTCGCCGAGCCGGAGGGGGTCGCGGTCGTGGAGGGGACGGGCACCGGGAGGTCGGCGGCGGTCACCTGCTGCGCGAAGAGGGTCTCCGCCTGGCTGTCGTCGCTGACCGCGTTGTCGTAGGAGACGACTCGCTCGAAGTCGACGAGGAGATGGTCGGTGGCGTTCGTCGACTCCACCTTCCAGCGGCAGCCCACCTTGCGGTCCGTGTCGTACGTCAGCGTCGCCTCGCCCGCGTAGGCCGTCGTGCGCTGGGTCTCGTCGGTGAGCTGCTTGATGCCGGGGAGGAGGGAGTCGAGCGTGGACCGGCTGACGACACCGCAGGCCTCCGGGAGCGTGGTGTACTTGCCCGGCTGCGCGGCGGCGGTGGACGTGCCGGGCCGGCCCGGGTTGGAGTTGTCCGTCGAGCCGCCCTCCTCCGAGCCGCCGGTGCAGCCGGCCAGCAGCGCCGCGAGGAGCGCGACGACGCCGGGTACGTACGCCTTCCGCTGCACGGTCGGGCTCCTCTCGACGGTCACGTCATGATCGTGGTCCAGTGTCCCCGCTGGTTATTCGCTTGCCGGGCGGGGGTGGCCCCTGCAGACAATGTGTATCGCACGCAACACCGTGGATGCCGGTCCGCCGTCCCCTTTCATTGACCTTGGCCCTGGTTTTGCGACTTAGAACTCTAGTCATGTTTCCGGGGGAATGAGGACGATATGTCGTACGTGGAAATGCCGGGCGCGAAGGTACCCATCCGCATGTGGACCGACCCGACGTCGGTCGAGGAGGGGGCACTTCAGCAGCTCCGCAACGTCGCGACCCTGCCGTGGATCAAGGGCCTGGCGGTCATGCCGGACGTCCACTACGGGAAGGGCGCGACGGTCGGCTCGGTCATCGCCATGCAGGGGGCCGTGTGTCCTGCGGCGGTGGGGGTGGACATCGGATGCGGGATGTCGGCGGTCAAGACGTCGTTGACGGCGAACGACCTGCCCGGGGATCTGTCCCGGCTGCGGTCGAAGATCGAGCAGGCCATTCCGGTGGGGCGGGGGATGCATGACAGCCCCGTCGAGCCGGGCCGGTTCCATGGGCTGGCCACTGCTGGGTGGGACGACTTCTGGGGGCGGTTCGACGGGGTGGCCGAAGCGGTCAAATTCCGTCAGGAACGTGCCACGAAGCAGATGGGAACGCTCGGATCCGGCAACCACTTCGTCGAAGTGTGCACGGATACGACCGGTTCTGTCTGGCTGATGCTTCACTCCGGTTCCCGGAACATCGGCAAGGAACTCGCCGAGTACCACATCGGGGTGGCGCAGAAGCTGCCGTACAACCAGGGCCTGGTCGACCGTGACCTCGCCGTCTTCGTCGCGGACACCCCGCAGATGGCGGCGTACCGCAACGACCTGTTCTGGGCGCAGGAGTACGCGAAGCACAACCGCACGCTGATGATGGCGCTCCTGAAGGACGTGGTCCGCAAGGAATTCAAGAAGGCGAAGCCGACCTTCGAGCCGGAGATCAGCGCGCACCACAACTACGTGGCCGAGGAGCGCTACGACGGCATGGACCTGCTGGTCACCCGCAAGGGCGCGATCCGCGCGGGCTCCGGCGAGTACGGGATCATTCCCGGCTCCATGGGCACGGGCTCGTACATCGTGAAGGGTCTCGGAAACGAGAAGGCCTTCAACTCGGCTTCGCACGGGGCCGGTCGGCGGATGAGCCGCAACGCGGCCAAGCGTCGCTTCACGACGACGGACCTGGAGGAGCAGACGCGGGGTGTGGAGTGCCGCAAGGACTCCGGCGTCGTGGACGAGATCCCGGCTGCCTACAAGCCGATCGAGCAGGTCATCGATCAGCAGCGGGACCTGGTGGAGGTCGTGGCGAAGCTGAAGCAGGTCGTCTGCGTGAAGGGCTGACGAGCAGGGTCCCCGGCCTGAGGCCGGGGACCCTGCTCATTTCCGTCAGTGATCGGTGGCGTTCACTCGTGTGGGTTCAGGCGAGTCGTTTCTCCAGCAACGTCACCGCGTAGGGGCTGCCCGAGCCCTCGGTCTTTGAGCGTTGTTCGCCTACGACTTCGTAGCCCGCCGACTCGTAGTACGTGCGCAGGCGGGGGTTGGAAGCAAGGCAGTCCAGGCGGGCGTAGGGGCGGCCTGTTGCGGTGATGCGGGATTCGGCCTGTGCCAGCATCTTGCGGCCGGTGCCGGGTGGGGATGTGTGGGGAGTCGTCATCAGGCGGTGGATGTAGCCCGCGTCGGCGGGGCGGGGGCCCCAGGCCGCCTGGTCGTCCCACCAGAGTTCGAAGGCGCCGGTCGGTGTTCCGGCCGCGTACGTCAGCCAGACCTCGCCCTCGTGCATGCGGTCGACGAAGTGGGCTTCGGTCTTCTCGCCCGGCTGCCATTGCCTTATGCCTCGGGCCAGTTGCCACAGGGCCGCCGTGTCGCGCAGGCGGACCAGGAGGGGGGCGTCCTGGGGTTCCGCCTTGCGGTAGGTCAACTCGGGCCAGGTGGTGGGCGTCGGCTCCAGGAGGTTGGTGCGGAGGGTCGTCGTGAGGGCCTCCGCGTTCATGCCGAGGGCCTCCGTCACGTACGCCTCCAGTGAGCCGTAGCGGGCCCTCAGCGCGGCCAGGAACAGGCGCATCACCGATTCGGGGGCCCGGGCGAAGGCCGGCCAGGTGGGGGAGCGGCCCTCGTTGCGGGCTCTCCAGTCGGCCAGCAGGGCCGGTGTCGCCAGTTCCGTCAGGGTGAAGTCCTCGATGATCACCTCGTCGGGGACGCCGAGGAGGCCCAGGATCAGGGCGGCCAGTTGGCCGGTGCGGTCCTTGCCCGAGGCGCAGTGGAAGACCAGGGGGTCCGGGGACTCCGCCACCAGTTCCAGGGCTGTCGCGATCTCCTTCGTGCCGTCCTCCGCCACCTCCATGAAGCGTGCGGAGAGGTAGGGGCCGGGGTCCACGTCCGGGGTCAACGCGGCCTGGTTGTAGGGGCGGTGCTCGATGCTGAGGTTCTGGTAGGTGAAGGAGTCGTGCTCCGGGATCCGCCCTCTCGACTCCGCCTCCCAGGGGTGGCGCAGGTCGATCACCGTGCGGATGCCCAGGGTCAGGAAGCGGTCCCAGTCGGGGCTGTCCGGTTTCAGTTTGCCGAGGGAGTCCGTGCGGAACAGCAGGCCGGGGCGGACTCGGTGGCCCGTGCCGGTCGGATATCCGCCCAGGTCGCGGAAGTTGTGCAGAGTCTCGAAAGGGATGTGTCTGTCCACGGGCAGGACTTTATGGCGGGTGGGAACCGGAGCGCGCTGCGGCGCTGTCACCCGCCGTCTACCGGTGGCTGGAACGCAAACTCCACCAGGTGCCCCCGGGCATCCGCCGCAACGTCGAAGCCCGGGCTGGAGTTCCGTCTCGGCGACCTCGATTCTCGTCGGCGCCGGGAAGCGGGGCTACGCGACGACGCGGGACATCCACGCGGAGGGCCGGGACGAGAGCGACGCCGAGATCGTGATCATCCCGGCGAACGCCGTCGCCGCCGTCGACCCGACTGCAAGGGGCCGTAGTCGTCCGTAGTCCCCGGGGGTCTACTTCGCGTGCCGTACCGCGTAGATCATCACGAACGCCACGATGTGGATGCCGAAGAGGAAGTAGGCCAGGAAGACCCACATGTGGCGTTCGTTCTTCGTCTCCTGGATCAGGCGGGCCTGTTCGAACGACTTTGCCTGCTCGTCCTGCTCGTCCCGCCCGTCCGTTTCGTTCTGCTCGGGCATCACAGCTCCCTGTGGACCTTGGTGTTCGACGCCTGGGCGCGGGGGCGCAGGACGAGGAGGTCGACGTTGACGTGGCTGGGGCGGGTCACCGCCCAGGTGATGGTCTCGGCCACGTCGGAGGCGGTGAGGGGGTCGGCGACGCCCTCGTAGACCTTGGCGGCCCTGTCCTCGTCGCCGCCGAAGCGGGTGAGGGCGAACTCGTCGGTCTTGACCATGCCGGGGGCGATCTCGATGACGCGGACCGGTTGGCCGACGATCTCCAGGCGGAGGGTCTCGGCGAGGACGTGGGCGCCGTGCTTGGCGGCGACGTAGCCCGCGCCGCCCTCGTAGGTGCCGAGACCGGCGGTGGAGGACACCACGACCACCGTTCCGTCGCCGCCGGCCACCAGCTTCGGGAGCAGGGCCTGGGTGATGTTGAGGGTGCCGAGCACGTTCGTCTCGTACATGGTGCGCCAGTCTGCCGGGTCGCCGGTCGCCACCGGGTCGGCGCCGAGCGCGCCGCCCGCGTTGTTGACCAGGACGCCGATCGTCTTGAAGGCCGTCGCGAACTCGTCGACCGCCGCGCGGTCCGTCACGTCCAGCTGGTACGCCGTCGCCGAGCCGCCCGCCTGGGTGATCTCCTCGGCGAGGGACTCGATGCGGTCCTTGCGGCGGGCGGTGAGGACGACCCGGTAGCCGGCCGCGGCGAGCTGCCGGGCGGTGGCGGCGCCGATTCCGCTGCTCGCACCGGTGACGACGGCGATGCGGGACGCGGCGGACGGTGCGGCGGTGGCCATGGGTTGCTCCTCGTGCGGGGCGGATTCGTACGGCCAGGATAGGCGGGCGGGGTGTGGGGCCGGTCGGTGGTCTCGCCCTGCGGTCGGTACGGAGAGACGGGGAGAGACAGGGGAGCCGGGTGGGAGAGCAGGGGGAGGGGGAGCGTGGGACGATGAAGAGGGTGATCCTCCAGTCTTCCGGAGGTTGATCATGGGACAGGCGCGTGAGGTCATGGACCGGCTCACCGAGGCGCTGACCTCGAAGCCGGACCTCAGGGTCATCGGGGAGCTTTTCTCGGAGGATGCCGTCGCTCACACCCCTGACGGCGGGGAGATCCACGGGCGCGACGGCATCGTCGCGTACTGGCGTCAGATGACGGACGCGGTTCCGGGGGCCTCGTTCGAGTCGGTGCACGCGTACGAGATCGGCAACACGGCGATCGACGAGGGGTTCTACAGGGGCCGGAACACGGGGCCGATCCAGTTGCCGTCCGGGGACTCGTTGCCCGCGACGCAGAAGGAGGTCAGGATCCGCGGGGTGGATCTGGCCACCGTCGACGAGAACGGTCGGATCGCCGACTACCGGCTCTACTTCGACGAGATGGAGTTCCTGGGGCAGTTGGGGCTGCTGCCCGACGAGCTGCCGTCCTGATCGGTCCGTTCCCTTCTGTTCCGGCCAGGTCCGGCCAGTTCCGTTCGGTTCCGGTCGTCGTCCCGGTCAGTCGCCTCGTGGTGCCCACATGATCACGGCCATGCCCGCGAGGCAGATCAGCGCGCCCGTCACGTCCCAGCGGTCGGGGCGGTAGCCGTCGGCGACGGCGCCCCACAGGATCGAGCCGGCGACGAAGATGCCGCCGTACGCGGCGAGGATGCGGCCGAAGTGGGCGTCGGGCTGGAAGGTGGCGACGAAGCCGTAGGCCCCGAGGGCGAGGACGCCGCCGGTCGCCCACAGCCAGCCTCGGTGCTCGCGTACGCCCTGCCAGACCAGCCAGGCGCCGCCGATCTCGAAGAACGCGGCGACGACGAAGAGGGCGGCCGAGCGGAGGATGAGCATGGCCGCAGCTTCGCACGGCGGTGCGCTGTCACCTGTTGGAGGGCGCCTGCGGGGCGCTCCGCGTGGGATACATCCCCTTCGTACGACCCGTACGACCCGTACGACCCGTACGACCCGGGCGGTTTCTCATCGAGGAGTGGTGGCATGCGCAGGATGCGGGGTCTCGCGGTGTGGGGTGCCGTGCTGGCGGTGGGGACGGGCGTGGGCGTCTCGCCCGCGCGGGCCGCGGGGGACGCGACCGAGGCGGACCTGTCGTACCACGGCTTCGCGGTGATGGACGGCGGGCGGGTCGACGTACGTCTGACGCCGCGCAATCACGGTCCGGCGGATGTCGCCGACTCGACCGTGCGGGTGCGGTGGTCGGTGCCGTGGGCGGCGGGGGAGCCGCGGTTGCCCGTGGGGTGCGCGCGGACGGGGCGGCAGGAGGTGGTGTGCCGGACGGGGGCGTTGGCCGCGGACGGGCTGGGGGAGCAGATCGCGTTGCGGGTGTGGCTGCGGGGGCGTCCGACGGAGGTGACGATGGACGTCGAGACGGTGTGGGGTGGTGGGGCGGTGGACCGCAACCGGTCCAACGACCGGCAGCAGGTGCTGGTGCTGGACACCGGGGACGCGTACTTCTTCTGACCCAAGAGCTTCTTCCGACCCCTCGGCTTCGTCCGATCCTGGGGCTGGTGCGTCGTACGATCTGCGGACGGCGCCGACGGAGGCGTTCACGAAGGGATGCGATGTCCGGGAACGTGCGGTCGCGGCTGCTGGACGAGCTGTCCGTCGTCTCCCGCCGGTATGTGGCCGCGTATGCCCTGTTCAACCAGGCTCTCGCGGACCGTCTCGGTCTGCATCCCACCGATCTGCAGTGTCTGAACCTGCTGATACTGGAGCGGGAGCCGGTGACGACGGGCCGGGTCGCGGAGCTGACGGGGCTGACCACCGGGTCGGCGACCCGGCTGGTGGACCGGTTGGAGCGGGCGGGTTACGTCGTCCGGCAGAGCGACGCGGCCGACCGGCGGCGGGTGCTGGTGGCGACGGTGCCGGAGCGGATCGCGGAGTTCGGGCGGATGTGGGAGCGGCTGGGCGGCGACTGGATGCCGCTCTTCGAGGACCTGGCCGATGCCGAACTCGCGGTGATCGTGCGGCACATGCGGCGGACGGTGGAGTTCGGCGCCGAGCAGGTCACACGGTTGCGGGAAGGCCGGGTCTAGGGGGCGGGATGCGGGAGACGGGCACGGGCAGCATGGGCACGGACATACGGTCGCGGTCGTCGTCGTCGTCGGCGGCGGCGGCCGAGGGGGTGGCCGAGGAGGCTGCCGGGAGGGTTGCCGAGGAGGCGCGGAGCAGCGGTCCTGGTCGTGGGCTGCCGCGGCACTGGCCGCTGTTGCTGTTGGGGGCGGCGGTGGCGCCGGGGGCGTTGCTGGTGGTCGTGGGGCGGTCGTTGGACGAGCCTGCGGTGCAGGCGTGGCGGACGGTGTGTCTGGCCGTGACCGTGCAGGCGTTGCCGTTCCTGCTGCTGGGGACGGCGCTGTCGGGGGCGATCAACGCGTTCGTGCCGGCGCGGGTGTTCAGCCGGCTGCTGCCGAGGCGGGCGGCGCTGGCCGTGCCGGTGGCGGGGATGGCGGGGGTGGTGCTGCCGGGGTGCGAGTGTGCGTCGGTGCCGGTGGCGAGCAGTCTGATCGGGCGGGGGGTGACTCCGGCGGCGGCGTTCGCGTTCCTGCTGTCGGCGCCCGCCGTGAACCCGGTGGTGCTGACCGCCACGGCTGTCGCCTTCCCGGGGAGTCCGGAGATGGTGGTGGCCCGGTTGCTCGCGTCGCTGGTCACGGCCGCCGTGATGGGCTGGCTGTGGCTCTGGCTGGGGCGGGAGGAGTGGCTGAAGCCGGCGGTGCGGCACACCGGGCATGTGCCGGGACGCAGTCGTTTCTCGGAGTTCCGGCGCGGTTTCCAGCACGACTTCCTGCACGCGGGGGGTTTTCTCGTGGTGGGGGCGATGGCGGCGGCGACCTTCAATGTGGCGGTGCCGCGTTCGGTGCTGGACACGTTCACCGGTTCGCCGTGGCTGTCGGTGCTGTTTCTGGCGGTGCTGGCGATCGTGCTGGCGGTGTGCAGTGAGGCGGACGCGTTCGTGGCGGCGTCGCTCAGCGGGTTCTCGCCGGTGGCGCGGCTGGCGTTCATGGTGGTGGGGCCGATGGTCGATCTGAAGCTGATCGCTCTCCAGGCGGGGACGTTCGGGCGGGCCTTCGCGGTGCGGTTCTCGGCGGCCACGGCCGTGGTGGCGGTGGTGTGCAGCGCGGTGATCGGAGGGGTGCTGTTGTGAAGCGGTTCGCGCAGGTGGGGCTGTTGGTGCTAGGGGGGCTGGGGTTGTTGCACACCTCGCTCTTCACGGACGAGTACCTGCGGTTCGTGAAGGAGGGGATGCGGCCGCTGCTGATCGCCTCGGGGGTGCTGTTGATCGGGCTGGGGGTGGCGGAGGCGTGGGCTTCGCCCTCGAAGGAGGTGCACGAGGAGCACGAGGAGCACGAGGAGCACGGCCACGACCACGATCACGGCCACGACCACTCCGGTGTGCCGCGTGTTGCCTGGCTGCTGTTCCTGCCGGTGTTGAGCCTGCTCTTCTACGCGCCGCCCGCCCTCGGGTCGTACACCGCCTCCCGGGAGCCCGCCAAGGCTGTCGCGGTGCAGGAGGACGACTTCGATCCGCTGCCCGCGACCTCGCCGCTTCCGATCACGCTCACCGAGTTCACCCAGCGGGTGCAGCAGGACCGTTCGCGGGCCATCCAGGGGCGTACGGTCCGGATGACCGGGTTCGTGACCCCTGCCGACGGGGACAGCTGGTATCTCACCCGGATCATCATCAACTGCTGTGCGGCGGACTCGACGACGCTGAAGGTGCGGGTGTACGGGGTGGCCGCGCCGAAGGTCGATACCTGGGTGACCGTCGAGGGGGCCTGGCACGAGGGTGGGGTGCTGGGGACGTCGTCGGCGGCGGCCGCGGTGGACGCGCGGAGTGTGCTGAAGGTGCGGAAGCCGACCAACTCGTACATGGACGCGTTGCCCCTCACCGCTTAGCTGTCCGCCCCTCCGCGTGCCGTACCCGTACACCGGGATCAGGGGGCCGTTTCTCGTTCACGGGCACCGGGCTGTTCGGGCGGCGCTGCCCTTACCCCCGTCAGGTCTCATCGGTTCGTGGAAGAGGCGTACGCGGGCGGCTCGGTCTGCCGCTCGGTCGACAGGCCGTGCGCCTCGGGATGCCGGTACCGGCCTTGCTCCTGCCCAGACTCGTGCGCCGGGGTCGCTCGGTGCCCGGTGCCCGGTGCCCGGTGCCAGGTGCCAGGTGCCAGGTGCCAGGTGCCCGGTGTTCCGGTTTCCGGCGTCCGGGCGGCCGTGTCGGGGTGCGCGCGGGGTGCGGGCGGTCGGCGGAATAACGGGGAGGGGGTGGCCGTTGGAGGGGTATAGTTGAACGGTCAACAACTTTGGAGGGTGAGCGACCATGCAGTTCGGGATCTTCACGGTGGGCGATGTCACGCCGGACCCGACGACGGGCCGTACGCCGACCGAGCGCGAGCGGATCAAGGCCATGGTCGCCATCGCGCTGAAGGCCGAGGAGGTCGGCCTCGACGTGTTCGCCACCGGTGAGCACCACAACCCGCCGTTCGTGCCCTCGTCCCCGACGACGATGCTCGGGTACATAGCCGCGCGGACCGAGAAACTGATCCTCTCCACCTCCACCACCCTCATCACCACCAACGACCCGGTGAAGATCGCCGAGGACTTCGCGATGCTCCAGCACCTGGCCGACGGGCGCGTCGACCTGATGATGGGGCGCGGGAACACCGGGCCGGTCTATCCCTGGTTCGGGCAGGACATCCGGGAGGGCATCAACCTCGCCGTCGAGAACTACGCCCTGCTGCGCCGGCTGTGGCGCGAGGACGTCGTCGACTGGGAGGGGAAGTTCCGCACCGCCCTCCAGGGGTTCACCTCGACCCCGAGGCCGCTGGACGACGTCCCGCCGTTCGTCTGGCACGGGTCCATCCGCTCGCCCGAGATCGCCGAGCAGGCCGCGTTCTACGGCGACGGCTTCTTCCACAACAACATCTTCTGGCCGGCCGACCACACCAAGCGGATGGTCGAGCTGTACCGGGCCCGGTACGCGCACTACGGGCACGGGACGCCGGAGCAGGCGATCGTCGGGCTCGGCGGGCAGGTGTTCATGCGGCACAACTCGCAGGACGCGGTCCGGGAGTTCCGGCCGTACTTCGACAACGCGCCGGTCTACGGGCACGGGCCGTCCCTGGAGGACTTCACCGACCAGACCCCGCTGACCGTCGGCACGCCCGAGCAGGTCATCGAGAAGACGCTGAAGTTCCGCGAGTACGCCGGTGACTACCAGCGGCAGCTGTTCCTCCTGGACCACGCGGGGCTGCCGCTGAAGACCGTGCTGGAGCAGCTCGACATGCTCGGCGAGGAGGTCGTGCCGGTGCTGCGCAAGGAGTTCGCCGTCGGGCGGCCGGCCGAGGTGCCGGAGGCGCCCACCCATCAGTCCCTGCTGGCGGAGAAGGAAGCCAAGGAGGTCGTGGCATGAAGCTCGTCGTCGTCTCGGCGGGGCTGAGCGTCCCGTCGTCGACCCGGCTGCTGGCCGACCGGCTGGCAGCCGCGACCGCCGGGCGGACCTCGGCGGAGGTGGAGGTCGTGGAACTGCGCGACCTCGCCGTCGAGATCGCGCACAACCTCACCAACGGCTTCCCCGGGCGGAAGCTGGCGGCCGCGCTGGACGCGGTGACGGCGGCCGACGGGCTGATCGTCGTCACGCCGGTGTTCTCCGCCTCCTACAGCGGGCTGTTCAAGTCGTTCTTCGACGTGCTCGACCCGGAAGCGCTGGCGGGCAAGCCGATGCTGATCGCCGCGACGGGCGGGTCAGCGCGGCACTCGCTGGTCCTGGAGCACGCGCTGCGGCCGCTCTTCGCCTACCTGCGGGCCGTCGTCGTCCCGACCGCCGTCTACGCGGCCTCGGAGGACTGGGGCGCACAGGGGCTGCCCGAGCGGATCGAGCGGGCGGCGGGTGAGCTGGCGGCGCTGATGACGGGACTGTCGGCGGCCGGGCCGGCGCGGCCGGTGAAGGACGAGTTCGAGGTCGTCCCCTTCGCCGAGCAGCTGGCGGCGCTGCGGCCCGCAGGCTGAGAACCGTCGGCTGGTTGCCCGCGGCAGAGTGAGAGGCCAGTAAGAAGGCCGGCGGAAGGAAGATCATCAGGTCGCCCCGGTCCGAAAGCTTGGCAAACTGGACCGGTGCCTCCCACCCTGCTGCTCGCCGAAGACGACCGTGCCATCCGTCATGCCCTGGAACGCGCCCTGGCCCTGGAGGGCTACCAGGTCACCGCGGTCGCCGACGGGGTCGAGGCACTGGCGCACGCGCACAAGAACCCGCCGGACGTGCTCGTCCTCGATGTGATGATGCCCGGGATCGACGGCCTCCAGGTCTGCCGGGTGCTGCGCGCCGAGGGCGACCGCACGCCCATCCTGATGCTGACCGCGCTGGTGGAGACCGCCGACCGGATCGCCGGGCTGGACGCGGGTGCCGACGACTACGTCGTCAAGCCGTTCGACGTCGAGGAGGTCTTCGCCCGGCTGCGGGCGCTGCTGCGCCGCACCAGCCCGGAGGCCCCCGCCCCCGTCCCCGAGGCCCCGAAGCAGGTGTCCGAGCGGTATGTGGAGGGGGCCGGGCTGCGGATGGATCCGCAGGCGCGGCGGGCGTGGCGGGGCGGGCGGGAGCTGGAGCTGACCCGGACCGAGTTCGAGCTGCTGGAACTGCTGGTGCGCAACGCCGGGATCGTCCTGGACCACTCCACGATCTACGACCGCATCTGGGGCTACGACTTCGGGCCCGGTTCCAAGAATCTCGCCGTCTACGTCGGCTACCTGCGCCGTAAGCTCGACCAGCCGGGCTCCCCGCAGCTGATCCACACCATACGCGGGGTCGGCTACGTGCTGCGCGCGGACTGAGGTACGTGCCGCGGGCGGGCCGAGGGACGAGGACGGGAGTGAGCCGGGAGTGAGACGAGGGTGAAGCGTCTGCGTCGGCTGCTGTCCAGGCCGCGGCCGAAGCTGGTGTCGTTGCGGACGACGTTCGCGGTGTCCTTCGCGGCCGTGACCGCCGCCGTCACCGTCCTCGTCGGGGTCCTGTCGTACTCGGCGGCCGCCCGGCTGGTCCGGGTCGACCAGGAGTCGGTGTTCGACGAGGTCGTGCAGGACCTTCGGGACGAGGTGCGCGACCACCCGATGGCGCCGGAGGACTTCTCCTCGGCCGAGCCGGGCCACGACATCGTGCGGCCGGCCCGCACGGACGTGCAGGTGCTGGGCGCGGACGGAGCGGTGGTCGACAGCGGCAGCCCGGGGCTGCCGGTGGTGTCCGCCGACCGCACGGTCGCGGCCGCCGCGACGGCCGGGCTGATGGCCGAGCACAAGGACGTGGACGTCGGCAGCGATGTCTACCGCGTCGCGACCGTCTCCCTCGGCGGCGGGCGGGGCGCGGTGCAGGTGGCGCAGGAGTTCAGCGACACCGAGGACCTGCTGCGGGCGCTTCAGCAGCGCACCCTGATCCTGATGATCGCGGTCGTGACGGCCGCGGGGCTGTTCGGCTGGTGGCTGGCCCGGCGCATCACCCACCGCCTGGTGATCCTCACCACCGCCGCCGAGGACGTCGCCCGCACGCGCCGGCTCGGCGTGCAGGTGCCGGTCACCGGCTACGACGAGGTGGGCAGGCTCGGCCGCGCCTTCGACCGCATGCTGGGTCGGCTCGCCCAGTCGGAGGAGGACCAGCGGCGGCTCGTCCAGGACGCGGGACACGAGCTGCGTACTCCGCTGACGTCGTTGCGGACGAACATCTCGCTGCTGCGCCGCATGGACGAGCTGCCGTCGGACACCCGTGACGAGCTGGTGGCGGACCTCACCCAGGAGGCCCGCGAACTGACCGACCTGGTCAACGAGCTCGTCGACCTCGCGGCCGGCCAGTCCGACAGCGAGCCGCCGCGGAAGGTGGACCTCGCCGACATCGCGGAGGAGGTCGCGGGCCTCGCCCGGCGTCGCACCGGCCGGCAGATCCTGATCCGGGCGAGCGGCGCGACCACCGCCTACGGGCGGCCGGGCATGCTTCAGCGGGCGGTGTCCAACCTCGTGGAGAACGCGACCAAGTTCGACCGCGGGGGCACCGCGCCGGTCGAGATCGCCGTCACCGGGCCCGCCCGGCCGGGAGTCGTCCGCGTCGAGGTCCTCGATCGGGGTCCCGGCATCGCCGAGGCCGACCTGACCCGCGTCTTCGACCGTTTCTACCGCGCCGCCGACGCACGGTCCCTGCCGGGCTCCGGCCTCGGCCTGTCGATCGTGCGCGAGGTGGCCCTGGCCCACGGAGGCGCCCCGTTCGCCTCCCGCCGCGCGGGCGGCGGCTCGGTGATCGGCTTCACGGCGGGCGGGGGGCTGCCCGAGGGGGTACGGGGCGAGGTGAGCGAGGCGCGAAGGGCGAGGTGAGCCGGCTTGTGGTGTGGCTCACATGCCGTGTGTTGAGTGCGGAGGCGGGGGCAATTGCGTACCCCCGCACGACGACCGGTGTCCGGATGCGAGGATGAGGCGCCATGACCGCTGGGTGGTGTTCTCGCACGCTGCGGGCCGCGCTGTTCGCGGCCGTCTGTGTGCTGCTCGCCGCCCTGGGCCACGTGATGATGTCCGGGTCCGAGGTGCCCGCGTGGGCGCTGGTCCTGGGCTTGGCCGTCACCGGGATCGCGGGCTGGTGCCTGGCGGGCCGGGAGCGCGGACTTCCGTTGATCGTGACGGTCGTGGTCGCCGCCCAGACGGCCCTGCACTCGGCGTTCTCGCTGGCCGGGCCGGAATCCGGGGACGTGATGTTCGCGGGCGTGGCGTCCATGGACATGGGTTCGATGTCCATGGACTCAATGAACGCCATGGACATGGGCCACATGGATCACATGGATCACATGGGGCACATGGATTACCTGGGCCACATGGGGCACGGTGCCGGGGACGGTGGCTCGTCCTCGTTCGGCATGCTCGCCGCCCACCTCCTCGCCGCGCTGCTGTGCGGACTGTGGATGGCGTACGGCGAGAAGGCCGCGTTCCGGATTCTGCGTGCCGTGGCCGGATGGCTGGCCGCGCCGCTGCGGCTGCTGCTCGCCCTGCACGTCACCCCGGACCGTCCGCGCGTCCGGTTCAACCGTCGCCGCTCGGACCGGGCACCGCGGCTTCTCCTTCTCACCCACGCGATCACCACCAGGGGCCCGCCCCCGAGGGCCGCTGTCGCCGTCTGACGACAGCAGGCGACCCGACCCGAGGCCGCACCGCGCGCCTCGGGCCGTCTCTCCCGCATGCCCTTATGCCCTCATGGATGATCCGAGAAGGACACCAGGTGATCAGTACTGCCCACAAGGCATCCCAGGCCACCCTCGACGAGTCGATAACCGCGTGGGCGCTCGCCGCCCGGGCCGGTGACGCGGACGCGGTCGAGCGCTTCGTACGCGCCCTGCACCGCGACGTCCTGCGGTACGTCGCGCACCTGTGCGCCGATCCCCAGGCGGTCGACGACCTCGCGCAGGACACCTTCCTGCGCGCCCTCGGCAGCCTGCACCGGTTCGAGGGCCGTTCCTCGGCGCGTTCCTGGCTGCTGTCCATCGCCCGCCGGGCGGTGGTCGACAGCTACCGGTACGCAGCCGCCCGGCCCCGGCTGTCCGACGTCCCCGACTGGCAGCTCGCCGCGGAGCGCGCCCAGCCGCGCGACCTGCCCGGCTTCGACGACGGCGTCGTCCTGCTGGACCTGCTGGCCTCGCTCCCGGCCGAGCGGCGGGAGGCGTTCGTCCTCACGCAGCTGGCCGGCCTGCCCTACGCGGAGGCGGCGGAGGTGAGCGACTGTCCGGTCGGCACGGTCCGTTCCCGTGTGGCGCGGGCGCGGGCCACCCTGGTGGACCTGCTGCTGGAGGAGGCGCAGGCGGCGGGCGAACCCGCCGCCATGGCGGCCTGAGCCGACGTGCGGCCCGGCCTCGCGCGGTTTCGGTACTCCGCCGACCGGGAGCGGAGTGCAGGCCCAATGTTGTGCACTTTATTGACGACAGTCATCCGAAGGCCTAACTTCGCGGTGTCCTTCCCCCGGTCAAGGGAGACCGCGATGTCCCCGTCCCCCATCGCATCACCGTCCCCGTCCTCCTCCCCGTCCTCCTCCATGACGGCCGAACGCACCCGGCAGCTGCGCGTGGTCGCCGCCTCCGGACTGCTCGGTACCGCCGTGGAGTTCTACGACTTCCTCGTCTACGGAACCGTCGCCGCACTCGTCTTCGGCGAGCTGTTCTTCCCCGGCGCCGACCCGGCCGTCGGCACCATCGCCGCGTTCGGCACCTTCGCCGCCGGCTACGTCGCCCGCCCGCTCGGCGGCATCCTGTTCGGGCACTTCGGCGACCGGCTCGGCCGCAAGTCGATGCTGCTGCTCACCATGGGCCTGATGGGCGGCGCGAGTTTCCTCGTCGGCCTGCTGCCCACCTACGACACGATCGGCGTGTGGGCGCCGGTGCTGCTGATCGCCCTGCGCGTCGTGCAGGGCATCGCCATCGGCGGTGAGTGGGGCGGCGCGACCCTGATGGTCGTCGAGCACGCGGGGGAGCGGCGGCGCGGACTGTGGTCCAGCTTCACGCAGATGGGAGCCCCGCTCGGCTCCCTGCTCTCCACCACCGTCGTCACGCTCGTCGTCGCCCTCCCCAAGGACGAGTTCGCGGCCTGGGGCTGGCGGGTGCCGTTCCTGCTGAGCGTGGTGCTGCTCGGCGTCGGACTCTTCGTCCGTCTCAAGGTCGTCGAGAGCCCGCTGTTCGCCGAGGTGAAGAAGGACCGCGCCGAGTCACGGCTGCCCATCCTCGACGTGCTGCGCCGACCCCGCCCCGTCCTGCTGGCCTGCTGCGTCGGCATCGGCGCCTTCACCGCACAGTCGCTGCTGACCAGCTACCTGATCGCCTACGCCACCGGCATCGGCTACGCCCGCCCGCAGGTGCTCACCGCGCTCACGGTGTCCGCGTCGGTCGCCCTCGTCGTGCTGCCCTGCGCCTCCGCGCTCTCCGACCGGGTCGGCCGCCGCCCCGTCGTCCTGGCCGGGGCCCTCGCCTCGGCGGCGCTCGCCTTCCCCGTCATGGCGCTGGTCGACTCCAGGTCGCCCGGACTGCTGATCCTCGCCGTCGTCCTCGGCCACGGCATCGCCCAGTCCACGATGTACGGGCCGCTGGGCGCCCTGCTCACCGAGATGTTCGGCACCCGGGTCCGCTACACCGGCGCCTCCCTCGGCTACCAGGGCGCCACCCTCATCGGCGCCGGCTTCTCCCCGATGATCGCCGGAAGCCTGGTGGCGGGCAGCGGCGACAGCACCCCCGTCGCCCTGCTGCTGTGCGGCGGCGCCGCCATCACCGCCGTGACCGTCCTCTTCGTCCGCGAGACCAGCAGGCAGTCCCTCGCCGGCACCGCCGAAGGCTCCGGAGTCCCCCACGCGCAGGAGATATCCGCATGACGACCCGTGCCCGTCACGTGTCCTGCGGCCCCACCCCGTACCTGCGCCCGTCCGAACTCGCCCACCCCGCCGACCACCGGTGATGCCGTACGACCGCCCGCCGTACCCGTCGACGGGCGGTCGTACGCTTTCCCCCGTGGAGGACGACGACATCCCGGACACGGACAGCATCGACGGCGCCCCGCAGCTGCGCCCGCAGTCGCTCATGCTCGCCTTCTTCGGCAACCACGTGCTGGAGGAGGGCGACCTGTGCGTGTACTCGGGCAGCATCATCGACGTCCTCGGCCGCGTCGGGGTCGGTGAACAGGCCGTACGCTCCACGCTGACCCGCATGGTCAGCCGGGGTCTGCTGCGCCGGCAGCGCGAGGGCCGCAGGATGTACTTCGGCCTGACCGAGCAGGCGACGCGCGTCCTGCAGGACGGCCGGACCCGGATCTGGCGCGAGGGCGCGGTCAACGACGACTGGGACGGCAACTGGACACTGCTGGGCTTCTCCCTCCCCGAGGCCCGCCAGCGTGAACGCCACGACCTTCGCTCACGGCTCGTCTGGTCCGGCTTCGGCGCGCTGTACAGCGGGCTGTGGATCGCGCCGGGAAGGGTGGACGTCGCCGCTGTCGTCGCCGAACTCGGTCTGACCGCGCACGTCAAGATCTTCCACGCCTCGGCCGACGAGGCCACCGACATCGGCCTCATGATCCGCGACACCTGGAACCTGGAGAGCGTCGCCGCCCGCTACGTCTCCTTCGACAAGCGCTGGACCGCCCACCTGAACGCCGGCCCGGGCGACGATCCGATCGGAACCCGGCTGCGGCTGGTCAGCGAATGGCTCTGGACGATCCGCACGGACCCCCGCCTCCCCGCCCGCCACCTCCCCCCGGACTGGCCGGCCCGCCCCGCACAGGACACCTTCCGCAAGGTCGCGGAGCAGACCGCGGCCCCCGCGCGGCGCCTGGCCCACGAACTCCTGGACACGACGCCGCCGCGGTAGAACAGGTGGACCGCCGTCTTCGGCCGGTCTCCAGCTGTGCTTCAGCCGTTCTTGCGGGCCACTCCGCCGTAGATGCCGATCGGCGGGGCGTCCTGCGGCTGGGGCTCGTCGGGGCGCCAGTCCGGGACCAGGACCAGACCCGGGTCGGTCAGGGTGAGGTCGCCGAAGAACTTCAGGACGCGGCCGCGGCCGCGGGGGTTCATGGTGGCGGTGGCGTTCTTGTAGACGTTCACCGCGTCCTCGCGGGCGTTGTCGTGGATGTCGACCGTCGCGTGGGACAGCACGAGGTAGGAACCGGCCGGCAGCGCCTCGAGGAGCGTGGCCACGATGGCGTCCGGGTCCTCCTCCTCGGTGATGAAGTGCAGGATGGCCACCAGCAGCAGCGCCACCGGCTGGTCGAAGTCGATGACCCGGCGCACGTCGGGGTGGTCGAGGATGGCCCGGGGGTCGCGCAGGTCGGCCAGGACGACGGAGGTGTGGTCGTCGTCGTCCAGCAGGGACCGCGAATGGGTGCTGACGATCGGGTCGTTGTCGACGTAGGCCACGCGGGTCTCGGGGGCGACGGCGCGCGCTATCTGGTGCACGTTGGGTTCGGTCGGCAGGCCCGTGCCGACGTCGACGATCTGCCGGATGCCGCCCTCGGCGACCACGTGCCGGACGGCGCGGTGCATGAAGAGCCGGTTCGCCCGGACGGCCAGCCGGACCTCCGGAGCCGCCTTGATGAACTGTTCGGCGGCTTCCTGGTCGACCTCGTAGTTGTCCTTGCCGCCGAGGAAGTAGTCGTACATCCGGGCCGGGTGGGGCTTGCTCGTGTCGATCGTCAGCGGCTTGACGCCGCTGTCGGCGTCGCTGCCGCCGCGAGGAGAGGTCATGCTGCCTGGCTCCGTCCTGGACTTCGTGTCCTGCCGCCGGATGAACCGTGACGAGTGACTGTCGGATCATCATCCTGGCATGACCTCGTCGTCGGCCAACCACGGCCTGCTCCAGGGCAGTTGTCCGCAGGGGCGGAGCGGGGCCCGTCTCAGCCGAGAAGCCTGCGCTTCTGTTCCGTGAACTCGGCCTCGGTGAGCACTCCTTGCTTCCTGAGCTCGCCGAGATCCTTGAGCTGGTCGAGCTTGGCGTTCATGTCGTCGGCCGGCGGCGCGGCCTGCTGCGGCTCCGGGGGAGCGGCTTGCGGCTGGGGCTCCCGGTAGCCCTCCTGGGCCGCCCAACGTCCCTGCTGACGGCGTGACACGCGGTTGGAGACGGCGGTCGCCGTACCCGCGACGACCGCGGTGCGGGCGACTCCGCGAAGAAGACCTGGCATGGCCCATCTCCTCTCGTCCGGAGGTAATTCCATTGGACCACCGCGCGCGGACCGCCGCGATTCCTCCCCCGATCTGCCGATCACCGCGACCAGTGGCAGGCTGGAGGTGTGTCCACGGCCGGGCGTTCGTTCCGGCGATGAGGCCCAGTCGAAGGAGCCCGAGAAATGGCCACACAAAGCACGGGAATGCAGCGGACCACCGCCCGGGGAATGGGCGCGGTGTCCGGCTGGACGGTATTCGCCGCGGTCATGATGATGTTCGGCGGCACCCTGGCGATATTCGAAGGAATAGCCGCCATCGCGGAGGACGACGTATTCGTCGCCACCCGGAACTTTTCCTTTCAGTGGAGCCTGACCAGCTGGGGCTGGCTGCACCTCTCCCTCGGCATCGTGGTGGTGCTGGCGGGCATCTCCCTGTTCAGCGGGTCGATGTGGGCCCGCGTCGTCGGCATCGCCGTGGCGGGTCTGAACCTGGTCGCCAATTTCATCTGGCTGCCCTGGTACCCGTTCTGGGCGATCACGCTGATGGTCATCGACGGATTCGTGATCTGGGCCCTGTGCGTCGGCCCGCGAAAGGAAGCCAGGACCGTCTGACCTCCGGTCCCGCCGGTATTGCGCCGTTCGGCCCCGGCCGCCACTCGCAGGTGCGGCCGGGGCACGCGCCACCGGACCGCTCGGAACCTCTGGTGTTTTCGTTGTGGGGTGTATTCGCCCGGTGACGGGGTGACATCCAGAGGGAGACCATCAGTGGAGATCAGCGGCAGCCAGGGTGCCCAACCGATCGCCTTTCCTCTCCTCGAGGGCCAGAAAGCGCTCGTCACGGGCGCGAACTCCGGCATCGGCAAGGCGACCGCCATCGCCCTCGGACGAGTGGGCGCCGACGTCGTCGTGAACTACGTCGCGGGCCGGGACGCCGCCGAGGAGGTCGTCCGCGAGATCGAGGGCTTCGGAGTCCGCGCGTACGCGCACGAGGCGGACGTCTCCCAGGAGGACCAGGTCGTCGGCATGGTCGACCGCATGGTCGGCGAGTTCGGCACCATCGACGTGATGGTGGCCAACGCGGGCCTCCAACGGGACGCGGCCCTCACCGACATGACCGTGGAGCAGTGGCACAAGGTGCTGGACGTCAATCTCACCGGCCAGTTCCTGTGCGCCCGCGAGGCGGCCAGGGAGTTCACGCGCCGGGGCGTCGTCCCGGAGGTGTCACGGTCCGCCGGGAAGATCATCTGCATGAGCTCGGTGCACCAGATCATCCCCTGGTCCGGGCATGTGAACTACGCGTCGTCCAAGGGCGGCGTGCTGATGCTCATGGCGACCCTCGCGCAGGAACTCGCCCCCCACCGCATCCGGGTCAACGCCGTAGCCCCCGGCGCGATCCGCACGCCCATCAACCGCAGCGCGTGGGACACCCCCGAGGCCGAGGACGACCTGCTGCGGCTCATCCCCTACCGCCGCGTCGGCGACCCGGACGACATCGCGAACACGGTCGCCGTCCTCGCCTCCGACCTGCTCGACTACGTCGTCGGGACCACCCTCTACGTGGACGGCGGCATGACCCTGTTCCCCGGCTTCGCCACGGGCGGCTGACAACGGGGTGTGGGCTCGCGTGCGAGGTGTGGCCTCGCCGAGGCGGGTCCGGGCGTGATTCAGCCGACTGGTCCTGCCCCGGATGCCGAGGGCCGCAGGTCACGGCAGCCTGGGGCGCAGAGGCCTCAGGCTTCCCGCTGACCTCCCGCACAGACGAGGACTCGTCGCCATGATCTGTCGTAGCCGTGCCGGCCGGCGGGCCGGAGCCGTCGCTCTCCTGCTCGCCGTCGCGGGCTGTACGGAGCACTCCGCAATGGGCACGATCGAGTACACGACCTCGGCCAAGCGGGTGGTGAAGCTCCAGAGTCCGTCCGACGAGGGCTGCCATCGCCTGCCGGGCGGCGCCCGCAGCGTGCGGAACTACACGGTCGACGACATCCGGCTCTACGCCAACGCGGACTGCGTGCTGACGAAGGCCGGTGACGACCAGGGCGGCCGGACCGGCGGAGAGAGCTTCTACCTCGGGACACAGACGTCCGTGCAGTTCACGCCGGGCCAGTCCCCGTGGCTGAGCTACTCCGTCGTCGGCGGGGGTGGCTGAGCCACGGTTCAGGAGGCGGCCTCGGCCGCTTCCAGCGAGGCGAGGATCGCCGGGACGGGCAGCCGTCCGGAGGCGACCAGCTGGGCGCCGCCGCGCCGCAGGGCGGCCGCGAAGGGCGCGGCCCACACGTTCTCGTAGATCAGCAGCCCGGCGGAGTTGCCGGGCTCGACGGCCGCGGCGGCCTCCTCCAGGTCGTCCTGACCGAGCAGACCGGAGTGGGCGCCTTCGAAGACGGCGAGGTCGAGCTTGCTGTCACCGGTGAGATCGGCGATCTCCAGGGCGGTCACCGAGCCGTCCTCCTCCTTCCTGATGAACATCAGGTCCAGGATCCGGATGAGCCCGCGGTCGACCAGATCGACCAGCAGCGGGAAGCCCTCGCCCGTCATGCGGTTGCCGGGAAACTCCACCACCAGGTAGTCGATGGGTCCCATCTCGTCGAGTTGCTCGCTCTGCTCGCTCACGTTCCACCTCTGGTGCTCGTGTGGCGGCCCCCTGGCTGCCATTGCATCACCCGGCACGGGCCGTCGCACCCGGTGCGCGCGTCACCCGACCGGACCCTCCCGGCTCGCCCGCCCGCCCCCTCGACGATCTCCTCGAAGACATGACTGGCAGCGATACGCCCCCGCCACGGCCGGAGGGCCCCTCCGGGGACTCCGCCGAAGAACGCCGGCTCGCCCAGAAGGACAGGGAGCTGGACGAACTGCATCGCCGGCTGAGCGAGTTGGAGAGCGCCCGGCACGAGCCGAAGCACCGGATGCGGGCGCTGGGGTCGGTCCTGCTGATCATCCTGGCGTCGCTGCTGTCCCTGCTCGCCGTGGTCGCGGTCTGGGCGAACAGCATCGTCCGCGACACCGACCGCTACGTCTCCACCGTGGCGCCGCTGGCCTCCGACCCCGACGTCCAGCAGGCCGTCACCACCCGCGTCACCAACGTCGTACTCAAGCAGATCGACGTGGACGCCCTGGTCGCGGAGCTGAGCCGGGCCGCGGCGCAGAAGGGCGTGCCGCCGAAGGCCGCGAGCCTCATCAACAACCTGAGCGGCCCCATCAACAGCGGTCTGAAGGAACTGGTGAGCAGCACCGTGATGAAGGTCGTCTCCAGTTCCGCCTTCGAGAAGGCCTGGACGAACGCCAACCGTCGGGCCCACAGCGCCGTCGACAAGGCGCTGACCGGCACGGGCGGCGGCGCGGTGCAGCTGAAGGACAACCAGGTCGCCATCGACGTCGGGCCCATCGTGGCCCAGGTGAAGCAGCGGCTCGTCGACTCGGGACTCGCGGTGGCGGCGAAGATCCCCGAGGTGCACACGGACTTCGTCGTGGTCGAGGGCAAGGACGTCGGCAAGATCAAGTCGTATCTGAGAGTGCTCCAGATCGTCGGCAACTGGCTGCCGGTCATCGCGGTGCTGATCGCCGCCGGGGGCGTGTTCCTGGCCACCCACCGGCGGCGGGCGCTGATCGGGGCCGCGATCGGGGTGTTCCTCGCCATGGTGCTCCTGGGCGTGGTGCTCTCCGTGTTCCGCGCCGTGTATCTGGACCACCTGCCGCCGGGGGCGAACTCGGACGCCGCGGGCTCCGTCTTCGACGCGCTGGTGCGGTTCCTGCGCTCCAGCATCCGGGCGCTCGGGGCGCTGGCCGTGGTCACGGCGCTCGGCGCGTTCCTCGTCGGCCCCTCCCGGCCCGCCGTCTTCACCCGGCACTTCTGCGCCAAGGGCATCGGCGCGGGGCGCGAGGTGGCGACCTCGACGGGGCTGCGCCTGGGTGCGGTGGGCCGGTTCGTGCACCGCTTCAAGGGGTGGATCGGTGCGGTGATCCTGGCGGTGGCCGCGATCGTCCTGTTCACCTGGAGCTATCCGACCATGGCGGTCGTGATCTGGACGGCGGTGATCGTGCTGGTCGCCTTCGCCCTGCGCGAGTTCCTGGACCCCGGTCCGGCGTGACACCGGCGCACCGCGGCGACGGCCGGGGTCCCCTCTTCGAGGAGGCTTTCCGGTCGCTGTACCGGCGGCTGCGGGACACGGCTCCCGGCGCCGCGTCCGCCCGGGGCCCTGGGCACGCTGACGACGGAGCGGGTGCCGGCCGCCGTGAGCGAGGTGCGGTCGGGCCGTACGGTCTCGCCGGCCGCCGAGGCGAATCGAACGCAGCGTAGGCCTCCGTCGCCGGCAGGCTGCTCGTGGCCGGCGGGCAGTAGCCGAACAGGGCCAGGAAGGAGGAGCCGTGGGACAGGTCGGCGTCCACCACGGTCGCCGCGCCCGCCGCCACGAGCCCCCACGGCCGGCGGAGCGGCGTCAGCACGGCCGCCTGCCACAGAGAGATCCGGGCAGGCCAAGCACCATCGCCGCCCCCGTGGCCGGTCTCGCTCATGTCCTCGTCGTCACCGGCCCGCCGCAGGCCCACAGATCCTCGGGTGTGCGGGCGCCGGCGCTGCCGTCCTCACCCGTTCGGCCCCCGTCTGGCTCCCGCCGCAGGCCGGGAGGGCGTGGTCCGGGGCACGCTGGCAGCATGCAGCCTGGCGCGGGGCCCCGACGGGACCTCCCGGTTCCCCTGTCCCGCCGGGAGCGGTGGCGTGCGCGGGGTGCGGCGATCGGGTCGCGGCTGCGCGGGCTGCGGGTCCGGGCCGAGACACGGTTTCCGGTGATCACGCATCTCATGACGCATCTGATCTCGGTGAACGTGCTGGACTCCGCGACCCGGCTGGCCGCCCAGACGTTTCTCACCGTCGTACCGCTGCTCTTCGTGGTGGCGTCCGTCGCCCCGCAGGCGCTGCGCGACCAGCTCGTCACCTCCGTGAGTGACGTCTTCGGACTGACCGGAAGCGCGAAGGACCAGCTGGATCAGGTCTTGAAGGGGGACACGTCCGAACTGCGCGAGACCACCGGTGTCGTCGGCGGGCTGATGGTGCTGGTCTCGGCCACGGCGTGCAGTCGTGCCATGCAACGGCTCTGCCAGCGGGCCTGGAGCCTTCCGAAATCGGGTGCGCGGGTGGCCGCCTGGCGGTGGATCGCGTGGCTCGCCGCGTGGCTGGTCATGATCTCGGTGCAGGGGACCCTGCGGAACGGTTTCGGCCTCGGACTGTGGCTGGGCCTGCCGCTGCTGCTGGTCGCCGAGACCTGCCTGTGGTGGTGGACGCAGCACCTGCTGCTGGCCGCCCGCGTGCCATGGCTGCCTCTGCTGCCGGGCGCGCTCCTGACGGGAACGGCCCTGAGCGTTCTCACCTCGGTCGCGGATCTGTACGTGCCCCGGGCTCTCAACCACAGCCTCGACAAGTACGGCTCGTTGGGCGCCGTCTTCACCCTGCTGTCGTGGCTCATCGCGCTGTGCGTGGTCGTGGCCCTCTGCATCAACGCCGGCGCGGTCGTCGCCCGCGAACCCGCGGTGGCGCGGCGCCTGGGCGGACCCGAGTCGCCGCGCCCATCCACCGGCGATACGTTGGAAGACGGATAGCGGTCGACCACTTCCTCCGACAGGGACGATCCGGCAGGACGATCCGACGGGACCGACCAGGCATGTCCGAGGCGCGGCACTACGACGTCATCGGCACCGGCGCAGGCGGCGCAACCCTCGCCCATCGGCCGGCTCCCAGCGGGAAACGCGCTCCCCTTCTCGAACGGGGTGACTGTCTTCCCCGCGAGCGGGACAACCGGGATTCCGGCGCGGTCTTCGGCAGGGGGAAGTACCGCGCCCCCGAATTCCGGTCTGCAAGGCCCACGACCTCGACAACCTCTACGTCGTCGACACGAGCTTCTTCCCGAGCATCGGCGCGGTCAATCCGTCGCTGACGGCCATCGCCAACGCCCTGCGCGTCGGCGACCACATCGTGGAGCGTCTGCAATGAGCGAGAACAACCCCACCGGCCACGACCTGCGCCACCGCACCCCGACGGAGCGCGCCGAGCGCGGCAGGACCGCCCGGACCGCCGTACCCCGGTCCGCGCACGCCGAGTTCACGCCGCCGCCGAAGCGCACCGACCCGGTGGAGATCATCGAGAAGCAGTCCGCGACACGGGTCCAGGAACTCGTCCCGATCCGCTACGGGCGGATGAGCGAGTCACCGTTCCGTTTCTACCGGGGAGCCGCCGCCATCATGGCCGCGGACCTCGCCGAGACCCCCCGCACCGGCATCAGGGTCCAGTGCTGCGGCGACGCGCACATGCTGAACTTCCGGCTGCTGGCCTCCCCCGAACGCCGGCTGATGTTCGACATCAACGACTTCGACGAGACCCTGCCCGGCCCGTGGGAGTGGGACGTCAAGCGGCTCTCGGCCAGCCTGGTCATCGCGGGCCGCGCCAACGGGTTCGGCTCCAAGGAGCGGGCGTCCGTGGTGCGGGCGACCGTACGGGCGTACCGCGAAGGGATGCGGAAGTTCGCGGGGCTGGGCAATCTCGACGTCTGGTACACCCGCTTCGAGGCGGACGAGCTGCAGCAGCAGTTCGGCGTGGACCTCGATGCCAAGACCCGCGAGCGCTGGGCGGAGACCCGGGAGCGGGCCCGGGAGCACGACACGCTCCAGGTCTTCGACAAGCTCACCCGCGTCGTCGACGGAAAGCGCATCATCGCCAATGACCCGCCGCTCCTGGTCCGGCTCGAGAACCTGCTGCCGAAGGCGGAGGACCACGCGCTGGAGACGGAGATCAGCCGGCTCGTCGAGCGGTACGGCCAGTCCCTCCAGTCCGACCGCCGGTTCCTGCTGGAGAGCTACCGCGTCGCCGACATCGCCCGCAAGGTCGTCGGCGTGGGCAGCGTCGGAACGCGCTGCTGGATCGTGCTGCTGCTCGGCAAGGACGACGAGGACCCGCTGTTCATCCAGGCGAAGGAGGCCGACGCGTCGGTGCTCGCGCCCTACGTCGGCGCCAGCGGGTTCCGCACCCAGGGCGAGCGGGTCGTCGCCGGACAGCGGCTGATGCAGGCCACCAGCGACATCTTCCTCGGCTGGGAGCGCACCACCGGCATCGACGGACGCCGCCGGGACTTCTACGTCCGTCAGCTCAGGGACTGGAAGGGCATCGCCATCGCCGAGAACATGTCGCCGAAGCGGATGGCCCTGTTCGGGCAGCTGTGCGGCGTCACGCTGGCCCGTGCCCACGCCCGGTCCGGCGACCGGATCGCGATCGCCGCCTACCTGGGCCGCACCGATGTGTTCGACCGTGCGCTGGCGACCTTCGCCGAGCTGTACGCGGACCAGAACGAGAAGGACCACCAGGCCCTCCTCGACGCCATCGAGGCGGGCAGGGTCCCCGCCGAAGCGGCATGAGAGGGAGAGGAACGCCGGCGTGGACCGCTACCCGCCCACCGCCGAGCACGGACTGATCGGGGACCTCCAGACCGCCGCCCCGGTGCCGACCGGGGGGACCTCCAGACCGCCGCCCCGTTGACGTCCGAAGGGGTGATCGACCGGTTCGCGGCACCGCGCTTCGACTCGCCCAGCGTCTTCGCGTCCCTGCTGGGCAACGACGGCGGCGGACACTTCCTGTTCGCGCCCACCCACGCCCTCGCGCGGGCCGGGCCCCTCCCGCAGGCCCGCTGCACCTTCGAGAAGATGCATACGTACGCCCACCATGTCGGGCTGTTCGCCGAGGAGATCGGCCCCAGCGGGGAGCAACTGGGCAACTTCCCGCAGGCCTTCACCCATCTGTCGCTCATCATGGCCGCGACGACCCTCGACGAGGTACTCGACCGGCTGGTGGCCCACTGAACGCCGGGATGCCCGGGCCCTGCGGCAGCAGCTGGGTCAGGACGAAGGACACCACCGCCGCGAGCACCACGAGCGCCACCGTGTCCACGTTGCCCAGCAGGAGAACGACCAGCACCGCGCTGCTGACGGGCAGTCGCAGGGCCGCCGTCACCGACGCCGCCATCCCGGCCGCCATCGCCGGCACCAGGCCGAAGCCGGGCAGCGGCGCCAGCAGGGCGCCGGCCGCCCCGCCGAGGAACAGCGCCGGGAAGACGGGACCGCCGCGCAGGCTTCCCAGACAGAGCGAGTAGGCGAGCCCCTTGAACACCAGCACCGCGACGAGCGCGCCCACCGACCAGGCGTGCGCGTCCTGCGCGAGCTCGGCCAGCGTGCTCTCCCCGGACAGCGCGGCCTCGGCGGGGGAGCGGCCGGTGGAGACGGCGTAGAGGGCGGTGCAGCCCGCCACGCCGAGCGCGCACAGGGTGGTGTTCCGTACCGTCCGGGACGTCACGAAGCCGGCCGTGAACCTCCCGCCGACGAAGATCCAGTGGATCAGGAACGCGAGGGCCGGCGCGATCAGCAGCACCCACAGGACGTCCGCCCAGTCCAGCGGCGGCGGCTTGGGCAGGCCGATGTCCAGGCTCCCGGTCTTCAGGCCGGTCCAGTGGACGAACCCGGTGAAGACCAGGTCCCCGACCCCGCTGGACAGCAGGACCGGCAGCATCACCGCGAACAGCTGCGGTCCGCCCACCCCGGCCACCTCCATCAGGAGCACCGCGCCCACCAGCGGGTTCCCGAAGAGCGCCGAGATGGCCGCGGCGGCACCGGCCGCGCCGAGCAACGCCGTGCTCGCCTCCGTCTGCGGGGCGCGTACGAAGCTCGCGAAGAGCAGGGCCAGACCGCCGCCCAGGGCGATCAGCGGAGCCTCGGGACCGAGCACGACGCCGAGCGGCAGGCCGACCAGGGCGGCGACGAGCACACCGGGCAGCGCCTCCTTCGTGACCCCGCCCGAGTGCAGACCGCCCGCGGGGATGTGCCCGCCCCGCCCGGGAAGCCGCGCGACCACCAGCCCCACGACCACACCGGCCACCAGCAGCAGGGGGAACCCCCACCACCACGGTGCCTGCTTCCAGCCCAGGTCCTTGGGCCAGTCCGTCCAGATCAGGCGCTCCAGCTGGTTGACCGTCACGAGGAACCAGAAGGCGATCAGCGCCACCGGAATCCCGATCAGACCGCAGAAGACCAGCGCCTTGAGGTATTCGGGCCGACTCAGCATCGTCCGCAGCAGGTCGGCTTCCGGGGGCTGGCTGCCCGGCGCGGACGCGGCGGGTGACTCCGGCTTCGTCCCGGCGATGGGGTCCTCCTGGGCTCGTCGACTCGACAGGCGATTTCCCCCCGTATCCCCTCATTTCCGGACGAGGCTATCCGTCCGCTCGCCCGTCGCCCGCCGCCACGCCGGGCAGAACCGGCCCACGGCGACGACGGCTCGCGTGCGGTGCGCTTCTCGACCCGGGGACGCTCACCGTTGCGCCCGCCGGGCCCGACGTAGGAGTCGCCGGGGAGGTCCTGGGGAGCGGCGTAACGGAGGGGCAGCGCGCCGAACTCGGGCTGCTTCTGGGCGGAGAAGCTTCCGAGAAGTCCTGAGCCGTGCCACGGTCGTCGACCGCCCCGAGTCCTGATGTACGCGATGTCGGGGAGAGCATGTGAGACGTCTCGCTATCGGGGCTGATCGTTCACGTTGTCCTCGAACAGTTCCCGGGTGCGGCGCAGCAGCGCAGCCCGTACATCGTCCGGTGACAGGACCCGCAGTGGTGTGGCCAGGCTGAGGAGATATTTGGCGAGCCCGTCCGCGTCGGGACCGCCGATGGTGACGATCGTGGCGTCGGGGCCTTCCGGACGGTGCGCACCGACCGTCGGCGGGACCAGCCCGAGCGCCTGCTCCACAGGCAAAGGGAGACGGATCGTCACGTAGAGCGGGTAGGCGCCGGTCGCGATGGAGCGGGAGACGAGCAGCGCCGGATCGGGCGGGTCGATGAGTTCCACCGGGCGCCCGGTCGGCTGTATCCGGCCAACCCTGTCGGCCCGGAAGGTACGCCACTCGTCCCGCGTCACGTCCCGGGCGACGAAGTACCAACGGCGTCCCGTGTGCACCAGACGGTACGGGTCGACGTCCCGGGTCGTGGCCTTCCCTTCCCGATCGCGGTACGACAGGCGGCTTCGCTCGCCCCGGCGACACGCGCCGGCCAGTTCCAACAGCATGGCGGGCGCGATCTGCGGCTCGTCGAGCCTTGCGGTGTGAACGAAGGCGGCGTCCATCTCGCCCAGCCGGTCCGCGATCCGGCGTGGCAGAACCTGACGCAGTTTCAGCAGGGCCGACAGCGCGGCCTGGTCGCCGCCGAGAACACCGCTGAGCGCGGCCTCGCGCAGCCCGACGGCCACGGCGAGTGCCTCTTCGTCATCGAGGATCAACGGCGGCACCCGGGCTCCGGCGCGGAGGCGATAACCGCCCCACGGCCCGGGGTCGGACTCGACTCCGTAGCCGAGTTCTCGGAGCCTGGCGACGTCCCGCCGCACCGTGCGGTCGGTGACCGCCATCTGGTCGGCCAGCTCGCCGCAGGTCCACGACGGCCGCGCGGACAGCAGTGAGACCAGTCGCAGCAGGCGGGCGGATGTGCTGATCACGTTCCGAAGTGTCCCGCACGACCAGGACCGAATCTGTCCTGGTCCCGTCATAGCGTCTTCCTCATGAGCACTGGAGACACGTCCGCACCCGCGATCCGCTACTCGGCCGTCACTTTCGACTGCCCGGACCCCGCCGAACTGGCCCGCTTCTACGGCGACGCCCTCGGCCTGCCCGTCGTCTACTCCACCGACGACTTCGTCCTGCTCGGCCAGGAGGGCTCGGCCGGACTGGGGTTCAACCGGCTGGCCGACTACCGGCGTCCCACCTGGCCGGACCCTTCCCAGGAGAAGCAGGCCCACATCGAACTGGGCGTCGATGACCTGGACGCCGGCCAGGCCCGTCTGCTCGCTCTGGGGGCTGTCGAGCCCGCCGTCCAGCCGGAACCTGACCGGTGGCGGGTCCTCCTGGACCCCGCAGGCCACCCGTTCTGCATCACCACCCTGGTCTGAGCATGATCGGCAGACTGATGACCATGACAGCGCACGCGGGCAAGGGCGGCGAACTCGCCGCCGTCTTGCTGAGGGTGGCGGAGACGCTGCACGGCTTCCCCGGCTGCGAGATCTATCTGATCAGCCAGGACGCAGCCGATCCGGACACGGTGCATGTCACCGAGGTCTGGCGGGACGAGGCCAGTGCGCAGGCGGCCCTCGCCGCTCCGCCGCGCGCCGACGGTCCCGACCCCGCAGATGTCCTCGCGCTGCTGTCGTCCCCACCGCACCGCACGGACCTCACCGTCCTGGGCGGAGTGGGCCTGCCCGCTGCCGACGGCCGGCCCTGACACACACCCCTGGCCGCGGGAACGGTTATATGCGCTACCTGCGGAAACGCCTCTCGGTGGTTCTCACTGCTCGGCGCCGTTTCCCAGGCTCATGTGCCCTGGATGTGCCCTCGGTGTCGGATGCGCCTGTGCAAGCTCGATCGCCGTCGGCCCCCGGCCGGACTCATGCTCGGGAGCATGCCCGCTCGGACGGCCGCCTCCTGGAGGGCACCGGCTTTGGGTAAAGCCTTTGCGTGGAGTCGGGGGAAATGAAACAGGCGACATGGTGTCGTTCTGTGCGCCGACAGGGGACGCTGTTGTGCACGCGCGGGCCGGGAGGCACTGGATGCGGTGGTGGTGGGCCGGGGTGTCGATGGCCGGCGGAGTGGTCGTCCTGGCCGCGTGCAGCGGGTCGGCGGGCGGTGGGTCGCCGGGCGTGCCGTCGGGGAGCCGCAGCCCCGCGGTGCCGTCGACCCGTGCGCAGACGCAGGTGCCGTCCTCGGCTGCGCCGACTCCCGCGTCCTCCGCTTCGTTGGAGAGCTGTGCCGCCGGGCGCGTGGACGTCGCTGTCGGTCCCGGTGCCGCCGTCGACCGTCGGCTGTGCGTACGGCCCGGGACTGTGGTGTCCCTGGTCCTGCGGCCTCGTGCGGACGACAAGCGGTGGACGGCCGTACACAGCTCCGCACCGGTGTTCGTCCTGGTGTCCGGATGGCAGGTGAGCAGCGACGGTACGGCCCGTGTCTCGCTGCGGTGTGCGGGCACCCGGGCCGGTGCCGCCGTGGTCGGTGTGTCGGCGAAGGCACCGGACGTGGCGGGTGCGGCGCGCGTCGCGTTCACGCTGTACGTGAGTGTGGTGCCGTACGGGAAGGAGGGGTGACCCCGCGATCTGCCGGGCCGCCCCTCCACATCACGGTCAGCCGCAGTCCCGCACCTTGATCGTGTAGATGCCGCGGCCGTGCGTGGCCGCGTACAGAGTGCTGCCGTCGGGGCTGAGCTTCAGCTGGAGGACGGCGACGGCCGGGAGGTCGCCGACGCGCTGCCACCCGGTCCGGCCCGGCGCGCGGTAGACGACGCCGAGGTCGGTGCCGACGGCCAGGCCGCCGTTCGGTGTGACGACGGCGGAGTCGGTGGGCACGTCGGGGAGGTTCGCCGAGATGTCCTTCCAGGTGGTGCCGCCGTCCTTGGACTCGAAGACGTGGCCGACGCCGGCGCCGGGGCCCTCGGTCCACTGCCGGGAGAAGCCGTTGACCGTGAGGAACACGTGGTCGGCGTTCTTCGGGTCGATGGCGAAGCCGCTGAGGTAGCGGTTGGGGACGGTCCCGTCCACGGGGAGCGTGATGTCGTGCCAGCCGGTGCCGTCCGCGTTGCCGACGGAGATGCCGCGCGCGAAGCCCTGGTTGTTGCAGGGGCCGCACCAGGCCGCGTAGACCTTGCCGCCGGATGCCGCGACGGCCGTCGCGGTGTGGCCGGCGCCGAGGTCGTACACGCTGGTCCACTCCGAGCCGCTGCGGATGGCGTACCCGTGGGTCTGCACCCACACGTGGCGGCCGCCCGCGATCCACGTCGACGGGCTCTTCGCGTCGGCCGCGAGCGGGGCGATGAAGCGGGCTTCGGCGGTGGCGTTGTCGGCCGGGGCGACGTTGTAGGACGTGACCCTGCTGGAGTCGCTGATCCAGCTGCCGTCGTTGACGGCACAGTTCTGAGTCACCTGGATCGCGAGGTAGACGTACTCCTCGGTGATGTTGCAGCCGTTGGCCGGGTCGGTGAGCGTGTCGCCGCCGTCGCCGCCGAAGTCGGAGCCCATCACACGGTCATTGCCGCGCAGGATCGACTGGCCGTTGTCCTGGAGGCCACCGGTGACCGAGACGCCTCCGTGGACCAGGTCCTTGCCGATGCCCACCGAGTAATACTGGAGCGTGTCGATGGTGCCGTCGTTGAGGGAGGTCCAGTCGGTGGCGTGACCAGAGGCGTCCTGGGAGCCGTTGACCGGGCGCTTGTAGACGCCGCCGTCGTTGCCGACGTACACGAAGCTCTTGCCGTGGTAGCGGCCGATCGCGACGCCGTGCTGGTCGGAGTGGGTGGTCTGGTTGCAGTCGCCGGTCTGCTTGGCGGGGTCGATGCTCCAGCAGGAGAAGCCGAAGTTCCAGTACGGGCCGACGGTCGACCAGGTGCCGCCGCCGTCCCTGGACTCGTAGACCTCCTCCAGGCCCGCGTACACGTGCTCGGGATCGGCCGGGTCGACGGTCAGGAACTGGTTGTACCAAGCCTGGACGCCGGGCATGTAGCCGCTGGACGTCAGCGCCGAACCGGAGGCGGCCAGGCCCTGATAGTCGGCGATCTTCGTCCAAGGGCCGTTCGGGGAACCGGACTTGGAGACGTAGAAGCCCTCCAGGCCGCTGTCCGGGTTGGTGTTCAGCTGCTCCGGCGACTGGTCGATGGCGTAGTAGCGGGATCCGTCGGCGGAGCGGGCGAAGGTGACGTTGCCGACGTCGTCCGGGTCGGTCGGCAGGTCACCCAGGCCGCTGGTGATCCGGGTCCAGGTACCGCCTGAGCCCTTGGCGTAGAAGCCGTTGTAGTCGTCACCGCTGCGCCAGCCGACCGCCAGGACCACCTTGTCCGGGCTCTTCGGGTCGATCGCGATGTCGTTGGTGATGTTCTTGTACGGGGCGTCGGGGTCGTCGGCCTCCGAGCCACCCGGCAGGAAGGCGGGGTTGGGAGCGAACTCCAGCTTCCAGGCGCCGGTGAGCTTCCTCGTGGAGTGGCTCCAGACGCCCTCGCTGGTCGCCGCCCACACCTTGCCGCCGCCGAAGCGCAGCTGGTGGACGGTGGTGCTCTCCAGCTCGTCGCCGCCGACCCGGCTGCGGGAGGCGAAGGTGCCGTGGTGCGGGTCGGTCAGGACGTAGACGCCGCTGCCGAGGTAGGCGTCCGCGTTGGTCGTCGCCTCGCCGGTGCCCAGCCACAGCCGCCCGGCCCCGTCGAGGGCGAGCGCGCCGGTGGACTGTGCGGGCAGCCGGTCGCTGATGGGCTGCCAGCGTCCGCCGCCGGTTCGTGAGCGCCAGACTCCACCGCCGGCGCTGCCCGCGTACACGTACCCGTCGTCGTCGGCGGCCATCGCCGCCATCCGGCCGGTGACGTTGCCCGAGCCGCCGCTGGAGTTGGAGTCGACGTCGCGGTACCGCGGGTCGTCGGAGTTGTAGGGGAGGTTGGTGATGTTCCGCCAACTGCCGCCGGTGCTGGGCAGCTTGCTCAGGCTCTGCCAGGCGGAGCCGTACGCGCCCGGTGCGACGACACCGGGTGAGGTGCGGGCCTCGGCGTACTGGTCCGCGCCCTCGGCGATCTCGTCGGCCTCGTTGCCGTCGTCACCGTCCTCGCCCTTCAGGCTGGGGGTGAGTGCGCCGACCGACTGCTCGCGTTCCGCGGCGAGTTGGGCGAGAGCGCGGGCTCCGAAGGGGGTGCTGCGCCCGCTGGGCGCGGCGCCTGCGGGTATCGCGACGAGGGCGGCGGAAGCGGTGAGGGAGCAGATCGTGAGCCATCGTCTTCTACGGGTTGGTGCTGACACCAGGTCCTCCCAGAACGGGCGTTGATACAGCCGTCGCAGGGACCCGATCACGGGCGGTAGGAGAGGCGTCCCGCACTTGGACATCCTTTGACCAGAACCTGTCACTTCGCGTACCGGGCGCAGCCGGCTCATGGCATGGCGAAAGACGGGCCGCTTGCCGGTCTGCTGCTGTCGATTCTCTGGGCCCGCTCTATCAGCCGTATTCCCAAGGCCGTTGACGTCCCCCGAAGGACCGGCGGCGAACGCCCCGGACCTAGCTCCCCGAAGTTCTTGAGACGTCTCATGCGTGCAGGTGTTCGCCCTCGTCCTGCCAGCGGTCAGCGGGTCGCTCCGTACGGCAGGCGCAGCGTCGTTGCGTCAGCGCAGCGACTGAACGGCTTGGAGAACGCCGAGCAGGGCGGCTGGGGTGCCCCGCACCGCCTGGACGACAAGGGCCTCTGTCTCGGTGTCGGACAGCGTCACCAGAAGTTCGCGCTCGCACACTGCGGCGCCGGTGGCCTGAGCAGGCCCTGCACTACATCGATATCGATATCGCGCGCACCACCGGGCACGGTCGACTCCCCGAAGCAGCGGGTACGCCCGGACACCGCGTGCGGGAACTTCCTTCTGTCGGATGCGGCGACCCGGAATGATGGGCTGTCCGTCCTCGATCAGGCGGCACAAATGGCTCAGCAGTTCGGGCTGAGCCACCAGCTGCGCAGTATTGCGGGCATCCGAAGAGGGCCGGCAGGGATGAATCAGGGCGTGCACTTGCCGGAGCACGAGCAGCGTCAGTTCACCGACGAGCAGTTCCACGACGCGACGACGAGCCGCCGGAGGACTGGGCGGAACGCCGTGACGCGAAGATCGGCCGGTTTCGAGCCGTGCCCGTTGTCTCCGGCGACGGCCCGAGGGGGTCGCTGCTGAACCCGGACGAGCCCCGAGCTGTCGAGAGGTGGAACGGCCACAAGTGGGAGCCGTACGGGGTCGCCGCCAACCTGGCCGGGCAAAGGCCGTCCTCTACCCGCAGGTCATCGAGCCCTCGGCCCCGGGGCCGAAGCCACCCGGATCCGGCACCGGCAAGCACCGCAAACCCCGGACACCCGGATCGGACGGCGACGGTCGGGCACGGTCGTGAACAGCGCTGCCGAGCCGAACGACAAGGACGGGACCCGAAAGCCCCGTCCGAACTCCGCAGAACCCTGGCTCAGGGCCACACAAGGCAATACGGCTGATGCCCCGCCTCGTGAAGCCGATGCGAGAAGTCCTGCCACTCGTGCAGCGAATAGGAGGGGCGGGGTCGTGACCTGGGCTTTCTTGGTGGGATGTACGCTGACCTGCGGAAACGGCTCTCGGCAGTTCTCACTGGTCGACGCCGTTTCCCAGGCTCATGTGCCCTGGATGTGCCCTCAGAAGTGATGGCTGGCCACCCCAGCAGGGTGTTGTGGTGTGGCTCACGATATGCCGAGTGTGTGAGCGGCTTTGTGTCGGCCAAGGAGCGAAGCCCAGTACAGCTCAAAAGGCGCTGGGCTCTGATGAGGCAGTCTGACACTGGTCATGCGGTTGACGAGCCCGGCGTAAGGCGGAGGCAGAAGAGGCCCCCCTCCGTGACGAGCCCCACTACCCCCTCACTGATGATTGTGATCCTTCGGATCGTCACTCCGAGATGCACTTGGCACAGCAGGCGTTCTGAGCCTGCCTCCACGAGCAAGACGGTGCCGTCGCTCGTGCACACGATTGCGGCGCCGCGGTCTCCAACTGTTGTGAGTGCGAGGTGGGTGACCTGTTGGGTCTGCGGCAGCTTCCAACTCCACTCAAGCGAATCGTCCAGGATGGAATAGACGCTGAGCCAGCCGGCTTGATTTACACATCCGGCAACTGGTGATCCGTTCCACAATGCCAGGTCGTGGGCGTACGACCAGTCGTAAGGATTTGCTGCCAGAGGAACGCCAGGATAATCGGCGGAGTCGATGTGGACGCTTGCGAGCTGATCGAAGTTCGGTAATGTGAAGATTCTGATGGCCTGCTCTTTGATATCCACTACAGAGAGCAGCGCGTTCCCTTCCATGGTCAGTGCCCGGAGGCTCAGGCACCGGGAGGCAGCTATGTGTCCCTCAGGGACACCGCGGAGATTCCAGGCAGTGAGCCCGGCGGAGGATAGGCCGATGACTAGAGGGCGTCCGTCGAATGAGGTTATTTGCATCTCTGTGACTGGCTTAAGGAAGCCACCACTCAGGCGGACGCTGCGGGATGAATGCCCCTCGAAAACCCTCACCCAATGCAGAGCCGGCCAATGTCGAAGCCATCGGTATGCGACGATCGGCGCTCCTGGCGCACCGCAGTAGGACATGTCCTGCAGACGCATCTCTTCCAGGATTCCGCAATCGAAGACTGAGGTCACCTGCCCAGAGGTTGGATCGACCAGACGGGGTGGCTTGGTCGAGTCGCACCGCGCCAGGACGGGTTTACCAGAGATTTCTCCCACGACCAGGCGGGTGTACCTGGCGTCGACAGCATCGGATCGGCGTTCCCTCGGCCCTTCTTCCATTTCCAAAGGCAGGACCCTGACCTGGACCGAACTACCCTCCGTGCGCCACGTCAGGAGGTCTGCGCGCATTGGGTCGGAGGGAATCACCGTGAGCTGTGCTGATGTGGACAACTCGGTTTCGAGCCAGTTGGTCTCTTTGCCAGCGGCATCCGTCACCCGGACGAATGAGGACTGGGCCCACACACGGTATGAGCCACCATCCGTCATGATCAGCGCTGAAGGCCCCATACCGCGACGGTAAAACCACTCCGTCACTTTCCCCCGCCGGATGACTTCCTGAGCGCGCCCGGTGATCCGGGGTCGACCCTCCGACGACACGAGGATGTGACCTCGACGTATGGCCAGTGCCGCCACGTTCCTGCCCCTCAAGCGGTAATACCGCTCGTCGCAGACCCTCCATCCCTGCCCCGGATCCACGGTCCAGGTTGCAAGCTCCGCACGGCCCGACAACCGGGGCGCTGTCCGTCCCACCCCTACAGTCGCCGCCACGACCAAGCGGCCGTCAGCAACCTGCATAGCCAGGTGCTGTGGGTGGCGTAGGCCGGAGACCAGGACAGTAGCGGAGTCAGTCGGACGGCGTACCAGATTGGGGGTTCGCATCTGAGAGGTAAGTCGGGCCAGGACCGAGCCCGTGCTTGCGTCTATCAGTTGTACCAACCCGTCGGTTGACATCAGTCCGATCACGCAAGTGCCCTCGACTTCAGAGAGCGCGCACTGTGCTGCTCTGGTTTTTACGGGCAAACCCAGTCGGCGCCGTGTGCCGACGTCGAACACCTCGACAGTGCTGTTCCATTCATTGCCGTGGCCGGAGTGGACGAGTAGCCAGGGTGCGCGCGACTCATCGCAGGACGCGAGTGCCAGGACACGGGATGAGGCCGGGGGAGGCAGCTGCCCAAGGTGCACTCCCGTGTCGAAGTCCCACAGTTCGAGCTGGCCCAACGCTTGGGCTGTGGCCAGTACCTTCGTTCCGGAGACGTCCAAGACCTCGGCGCCCCTCAAGGGGGTAGAGAAGGCGCCGATGGCCCGGAAGGGGTAGGGACGCTTCGGTACCTCCGCCCACAACGTGTCCCAGGGGAGATCAGGGAAGCGTAGGCGTACTGCCTCGGCAAGGGCATGTGCGCCGGACTGAACTGCGGCGAGACGCAGTTGGGCTGCTGGCGAAGTAACGGCGTCTTCCACCAGCACGGGCGAACAGCGCTCGTACGCGGCGCGGGCGGCCTGCGCCTCGGCACTTCGGACATGTCGTAGCGCCCGGTGCAGAGCCGACGGCTCGGCTACTAGCAAGTAGGTCGGATCGAGGACAAGGTCGTCAAGCAGCGCATCGCCGGCGGCATGGCTGGCCAGATGTGCACGTACGTACGGATCCGCGTCGGACCATGCGTATGACTGCGTCCCAGGGACGACCGGCACGGTCGTCAATAGCGCAGCAGCGATGTGTTTGGCCGCTCCAGGCCCGGTGGCGGCCCGAAGTTCCTCTGCGTATGACTCGTGATAGAGGCGGTAGACGGAGCGTGCCTGACCATCCGGGCCGATGTCCTGGTCTTCGACGATGTGTGCACTCGCCGAGTCCAGGATCCAGCGGATGTCTTGGCCCGTGACCTCGTCGCCAGTGAAGGCGGAGGCGGTTGCGCGCCAGACATCGCCCGCGGGGAGGCCGGAACCCTCGGCGTGGGCCAGGGCTGTCAGAAGGGCACGGCCCTGGGCCTCACCAGCCTGCAACTGCTCGTGCAGTGCCCAGCGGAATGCGGGGCCCGCTGAACCATTCGGGAGCGCGCTAAGCCCTGGTAGTTCCTCCTCCCAGCCGGGAATGCTTGTGTCGACCGGCCGTGCGCGGTGGGCGAGTGGTCGGGCGATAAGGCGGGCGACCAGGTAGTTTCGGTTGGCACGTGACGAGATGACGCAGGCCACCGGTTCCGCCGTGGCGGCGTTGTAGATGCCGACGCTGCCGGGGCCGTCGGGAGCAAGGAGTAGCCGACGCGCGTATTCTTCGATGTCCCGCTCTCCGGTCCAGCGTGGCTCATCAAGGTCCAGGCAGGCGAACTCGCTGCCAAGGGCATCTCGCATGTGTGGTCGGGCGCCCACGAGTAGGCGGACGCAGGGAAGTTGGGAGAGCGGACCAAGCAGGGCTGCAGCAATGCGGTGGGGTTCGGCGTCGCCGGTTGCCGTCCCAGCCTCGTCCAGGGCATCGACGACGACGACCAGGGGTTCGGTTCGGCTGGCGAGCGCGGCAATGAGCCGTTCCGGATCGGTCTCGGCCAGGCCAGCTGCGTCGGCGATGCCTGCGGTGACGTCTTCGAGGAGCTTGTGCCGCGCGTGTACGGCTGCGTGCACGCGCTGCTGGGGCGGGATTGCATTGTGATCGATGTCCGGCAGGGTTGCCCGGAGCAAGGGATCAGCGAGGAGTATCAGGCGTCCGAGGAGCGAGGACTTGCCGACTCCGCCTCGCCCGGTCACCATCGAGCAGCGGCCGAGCTGTCGGGACCGGCTGTCCAGCCAGTCGGACAGTTCAGTCAGCGCTGTTAAACGTCCGGTGAAGTAGGAGCCTGTGGTCCCTGTGCAGGCGTCCGTACCGCGGCCACGGGGTTCGAAGTGGGTGAGCAGTTCTTCGCGGCGCCGGCGTCCTTCCGGGCTGACCCAAGTACGTTGTTCGGCTAGGTCCATGCCCTTGTCCGGTACATCCGGGGTGTAGCGGGGGTTAGCCTCGCGCTTTCGCGAGTGGGTCTGTCCGAGTCTTGATCAAATAAATGGAGAGTGCTGCTGACCTGCAACGATGGGACTTGTCGAGGGTCCTGTCACTGCAAGGAAAGAAGCACTCTCCAGGTGAAGAAGAGTAGCGGGTCGTACCCGCGTGTCCGTGTCGAGGGCGGCGGCCGTGGAGTTGTTGCCCAGGCCGGGGCCGTGCTGCTGGTCGAGACGGTCCGCAGGTCCGGCCTGGACACCGCGATATCCGCGGCGCTGGCGCCGTGGCGCAAGCGGCGGGCCGTGCACGATCCGGGCAAGATCCTGCTGGATGTGGCGCTGGCCGTCGCACTCGGCGGTGACTGTCTGGCCGACGTCGGCATGCTGCGGGCCGAGCCGGCGGTGTTCGGCCCGGTGGCCTCCGATCCGACCGTCTCCCGCCTCGTCGACGCGCTCGCCGCGTCCGGCCCGAAAGCTCTTGCAGCGATCCGCGGCGCGCGTTCCGAAGTACGTCAGCGAGTCTGGGAGTTGGCCGGGGCAAGCAGTCCGGCCGCCGACGGCCAGGTGATCGTGGACATCGACGGCGTGCTGGTCCTCGCCCACTCCGAGAAACAAGACGCCACCGCGACCTGGAAGAAGACCTTCGGCCATCACCCGCTTGTCGCGTTCGTCGACCACGGCCCAGCCGGGTCCGGAGAGCCGGTGGCGGCCCTGCTGCGGCCCGGCAACGCGGGCTCCAACACCGCCGCCGATCACATCGAGACCGCCCAACTCGCCCTGGCCCAGCTGCCCAAACGCCTGCGGCGGGGACGGCAGACGCTGATCCGCACCGACTCCGGCGGCGGCACCCACGCCTTCCTCGACTGGCTCTCCCGGCGCGGCCGGTGGCTGTCGTATTCCGTCGGAATGACCATCACCGACGCCATCCACCAGGCCGTCCTGAAGATCCCGAAGAAGGCATGGACACCGGCCTACGACGCGGGCGGCACCGAACGGCCCGGAGCCTGGGTCGCAGAGATCACCGACATGCCCGACCTGAGCACCTGGCCGAAGGGCATGCGGCTGATCGTCCGCAAGGAACGCCCGCACCCCGGGGCACAGTTGCGCTTCACCGACCTCGACGGACTGCGGCTCACCTGCTTCGCGACCAACACCAAAGGCGGCCAGCTCGCCGACCTCGAACTGCGTCACCGCAGGCGGGCCCGCTGCGAGGACCGCATCCGCGGCGCCCGCGCCACCGGCCTGCGCAATCTGCCCCTGCACGACACGGCACAAAACCGGATCTGGCTGGAGATCGTCTCCCTCGCACTCGACCTCCTCGCCTGGATGCCGATGCTCGCACTGAGCGGCGATGCCCGCCGCTGGGAGCCCAAGAAGCTCCGGCTGCGGCTGTTCTCCGCCCCCGCGCAGCTCGTGAACACCGGCCGCCGCCGCTGGCTCCGCCTGCCCACCCGATGGCCCTGGACCGCCGTCATCAGCCACGCGATCGTCAGGCTCCACGCCCTGCCGAACCCCGGCTGACCAGCCACATCGACCGTCCCGACGACCCGCACCACCACACCGGCGAAGTGGAACCCGGCGCCCATCCGACGCGAAAGCCGGACCCTCGCCCTGCCCCAACCCCGAAAAGACCGCACCACACAAACGCGGAGTCCCCGTCAGCGAACCGACGAGGACTCATGAACGATCGAGGTTAGGGATGAAGGGGAAGCCTTCGCCACTCGGCAGAGTTCCCAAAGCGGCATGCTGATACGGGCTGTGCTCGGCGAGGACTTCGTTGACCCGGTCTACGACTTGCTCCAGATAGAGCTTGGGCTGGCGGTGCCCACCCAGGTCTGGGTCGCTGATCGCCGTCCGGAGGGCGTACGTAAAGGCGCCATCTTCGGCCAGTTCATGGGAGCGGGCGGCCGCGATCACGGAGAACGCAGTGAGTCGGTGTTCGTCGGCGGCGCGGGTCGTGCTGAGCTGGACACCGAGACCCCTGGCCAGGGCGCGTGCAGCGTCGACGCTGCCCTGCCCGGCGTAACAGGTATCGATGATCAGCAGAAGCCGCTGAATCCCGCTCTCGGTGATGATCCGGACTAAATCCTCGGTGGCCAGGGCGGTGCCGGCGAGGCGGTCACTACGACTGTCCCGGCACATCAGGTAGTGGCGTTCGTGATCACGGTCGCCGTGGCCGCTGTAGTAGAGGATCAGAGCGTCCTCTGCTCGGTCCTCAGCTCCGGCCCAGTTGGCGAGCCCTGCGCGGAAGCCCTCACATGTTTTGTCCAAAAGCTGGTGCCCGGTTTCGTAGCCGAGCAATCCGAAAACTCTCCTGACGACATCGATATCCGCGGGCACTTGTGGGAGCTCTGGATGATGGTCGTAACGTGCTGTGCCGCCGACGAGTAGCGTACGTCGTACTGCGCCTGGTCTCACTTGGGTCACGGTGCCATCCGCAGGCCCTCGGAGATTGCTTCACCTGTCTCTGCGGCGGTGAGGTGGGATTCGATGGCGTGGGCCTGCCAGCCGTTGTCGATGAGGACATCGCGGACGACGTTCTCGCCGTCGCTGAAGAGCGGGCCTAGACGCTTGGCGAGGGCGACGACGTCATGTCGGTCGCACAGATTGGTCCAGGCTCTTACGCTGCCCGGCCAACTTCCATTGCCTAAGAGTGGCTCAGGCAACAAGCGATCGAAGACGAGGTTCGGGATGCCCAAGGGCGAGCCGAGCGTGACGAAAGTGTGGACTGGCCACTCTGGATGGGCGCACAGCGCTTCGTAAGAGACGATTGAGCCGAGAGAGTGGCCGACGATCACGCGGGTGTCGGCTTTGACCGCGGCGGTGATGTCAGCCTGTACGCGCTCGCGGACCTCGGGTGTCGTGAGATAGAGGCGGAGCTGCTTGAGCATACCGATGAGGAAGCGGTCGGCAGCACGTGCAAAGAAGCGGGAGCGACTGAGCGCGTACAGGGCACGCTGCACAGTCTGTGGCGTCGTCGCCTTACTGGTTCCCGTAGCCGCCGGTGGTGGTACCCGGTCCGGCTCGACGCGATGTGCCTCCGCCCACCAGCGGATGAGTAATTCGATCTCGAACGGATCGGTCACATCCCGATGCGTGTAGGCCAGGTCGCCCTTTGTTGGTGCGGTACCCGGCGAGCGGAACAGGTGGCCGTAGAAGGCGACGTGGACGCTGTCCGGCTTCACCTCCGTGACCCCGGCGCGGTTCAGTCCGTCCAGGAGCGCAGCAGAGATCGGGCCCTGCAGGGAGTTGGCGCCTGAGTACTGCTTTCCTATGCCGTGCACCACAACGATCGTGGACATCGATTCCCCCGCGTTCCGTTTTCCGTGATCGTACTCGTGCGTGGCGGCGGAGGATGGAGCTCAGCGGTATGTAGGTTCCGGATGCCAGCCGAGAGGCTGAACCCTTAATGGCTAGCGACGCGAGGGCGCGGGCCCTGGTGTCGTTCACGCGACGGCGACGAACCTGAGGGCTGATCAAGCCAGTTCTGCAGCCAGAGTGCGGAGCGCTGGGACGAGTTCGGGATGGTCCCCGCGTGATGCCGACTGCAGTAGTTCCGTGATGACGATGATCTGGGCGACGCGCCCCGCCTCCGTCTTGAGGACGGAAAAGGTGTCCCGGACGCACTGGGTGAAGCGGGGGTTGAGCAGCGAGTAGGCCAGCAGCGTGGCTGCGTCGTAACCGGCCGGCGCTTGACCGAAACCCTCCCAGTCAAGGAGATACGGGGTGGTGCTGGTCAGGTTGGCGGTGTGCATATCGCCGTGGGCTGTCGTCCAGTCCGTGATCCGGGGGCCTGGCATGTCGAGGAAGCGTGGGACGCTGCGGTCCACCCACTCCTGCCGTACGGCCAGGCGGCCCGTGGGGACTCTGCTCACGTACTCCAGGTCGGTGCGGAGCGATTCCCACCAGGCGGCGGAAGGATTAGGGTCCGTACGGAGGACGGGGCTGGGGGAGGAGGCAGGTTCGGTGACGTACTGATGCAGTTCCGCCAGGTAGGCGTAGCTGCCTGATCTTGCTTCCGTGGTCGAGTAGAGCAGGGGCTTGTGGATGTGTCCGTCGAAGATGGCGGCGGCCTGCTGGTTCCCCTCCCAGATCTTGCCCGCCGCTTTGTCCTCTGGCGTGGTGAGCAGCCTCAGCCAGCAGGCTCCCCGGTCCGTGTGCTGGACGCGGCTGCTGAGGGTGCGGCCGTGCCAGCCCCAGACTTCTGGACCGGCGATCGTGGTGCGCAGCGTCTGTGCGCACTGCGCGAACGCCTGACGCATCCGGTGCTGGTCGGCAGGGTCAGGCGGCGGCGAGTACATCCAGCACCTTTCGCAGCGTTGCGACCGGGACAGCCAGCCTCTGGAGGGCGGCTTCGGCTTCGGCCCAGTGTGCCGGCGTGGAGGCGGAGAGCAGAATCCGTGTCACCCCGGGGCATGAGGCGGCCGCCAGCAGGCATGCCTGCGGGACGGTGAGGTTCGGGTTCAGGAGTGTGGTGAGTTCGCGCGTCGCCAGTTGGGGCAGTTCGCCGCCGAACAGCGGGGCCGAGGCGAACACCTGCCATCCAAGGCCGGCTGCCTGAGCGATGGGTCCCATTCCGCCCAGGGCTTGGGCCAAGGCGGTTGCGGTGACGAGGGATACGGGCAGTTGGATCGCGCGCAGGTGGTGCTGCTCCGTGCCGGCGGCTTCACCGGCCAGCCGGTGCAATGCGGGGATGTTCAGCCTGCCGGTCTCGAAGCCGTCCCAGGAGGCGACGCCGTATGCCGCCAGGGTTCCGGCCGCCACTTCTCCTTCGAGCGCCGTGAAGGCATTGAGCAGGGCTTGGTGTGGGTCACCGGCTGTGTGCTCGGGGTTGTGGGCGAAGACTAGGTCGAGGCGGTCGCGGCCGAGTTCGGTGCGGTTGCGGGCGCATTGCCAGCGGACGTACGAGGTGCTCAGGCAGTGCCCGCGCCTTGCCTCGCCTGCGGTCAGGACGCCGGCGGAAACGGCGTCCTTGGCCGCCTGGTCGGTGAGGAATCCGACCTTGGTGGAGAGCGGAATCGGGTGCGTGGCGAGAGCCGGCGCGAGCAGCGACTGGGCTTGCCCTTCCAGGTAGTTGGGTGCTGTGTCGATCCATGCGGTCGTGGGGTCGGCGGCCGTGCGGGTGACGATGTCGTTCAGGGCGGAGGGGCGGGTGCGGTAGGTGCCCAGCCCGAGAGCCGCGGTCGTCATCGCTCGGTTCCTTCCACCGTGACCGCTTGGCCTTCCACCAGCTCGGAGACGACGGCAACGACATCCTCGACCGAGACGCCGGTTGCCACGGCCAGTTCACCGAGGGGCACTGCACAGGGTGCGGCGGACATCAGCCTCTGGAGCAGTGGCAGGGCCTCGGCAGCCATTTCCCACTCGTTTTCGCAGGCCCGGAAGATTACCCCGTCCCCGTTGGGCGCGGACGACAGGTGTGTCCGGGCCGTGATCAGCCTGATGTGGAGGTCAGGGTCGGTCGGGATGCGGGTGATGTGAGGGAGGCTCGGCCGCAGGCGGGTGAGGTCGGTGGTGTCCCGCGTCGCCGTGTACCGGGCGATCAGAGCCGGGTCTTCCAGGGCTGTGGTGACTTCCTTGCGCAGCCGTTCCAGGTAGACGACCTGCTGTGCGGCGTTCGCGTGTACGGGCAGGTCCTCGCGCAGGACGTCGTGGCGGCGCAGGTCGTCGGCGAGCCAGGACAGGAGCTGGGCGCCGGTGGTGGTCTGGATGCCGAAGGTGAGGTGCAGGGAGTGCTCGCCCTCGGAGGCGGCCACCGAGTGCCACCAGCCGCGCGGGAGGTGTAGCACGTCCCCAGGATGCAGGACCAGTTCCGCGACCGGCTCCTCCGGCGGAGGCTCGGGCTCGGCAGTGTCCTTGTACATGGGGGCGGTGCGGGTGGGGCCGTACAGCTTCCAGCGTTTGGCGCCGTCGATCTGGATGACGACGACGTCGTGGTCGTCCCAGTGCACGCCGAAGCCCTCACGGGCGGTGAAGGAGGCGTACAGGTTGGCCTGCACTCCGGTGCGCAGCCACTGCTCCAGCTCCATGGCCGCCCGGCCGACGGGTGGGTGGAGTTCGTCGACGGCGTCGATGACCAGGGAGGCGCCCTCGACGAGCCGAGCGTGCAGCTCCGCGGGGTGCAGGCGCTGCCAGACGGTGTGCCGACGGGTGGTGACGGGAGCGGTGTAGCGGTGGGCGGGCAGCATCTCGCCGTCCACCGACAGACGCAGCCGGGGCGGCTCCAGGCGGTGGGTCGCCAGGATGGTGTTCACGTCGTCCCAGGTGATCAGCTCACCCGGGTTCGGGAGGGCGGCAGGGATGTGGCGGTAGCGGCGGTGGAGCACCTGGGCCAGGAACTCGTCCTGGCCCAGGTGAGCCGCCAGATTCAGCGGCGACAACGCTTCTCCTCCTGGATCAGTCGTTGCCGTCGGTACGGCCGGTGCTGCCGCCGTCGGACGGGGTGACGCCCCGCTCGCGGGCGGCCTGGATGCGACGACGTGCCTTGACCAGTCCGGCCTGGGCCGGCCCGGCCGTCGGGCCGGTGGCGGTGTTGTTCGGCATTGCTCCTCCTGGGGTTTGGGATGAAACGGCATTGCGGACCCGCCCCGGACGGTGCTTGACCTGTCCAAGGGCTCGGGCGGTTGATCCGCCCGGGACGGGGCTTACGACCCGCCCCTGCCGGGGCTTTTTGGGTGGGAGGGGACCTCTCGATCGGCTACGTCCGGCAGGGACGGGAACTCAGGGGTCGGCCGGGGCGGTGGCGACCGCAAGGCCGATCACGAAGTCGCACGAGGTGGCGATCAGCACGATCAACAGGGGACCCGTGTAGCGCGTGCCCGGTCGGCTCACGACGTGGCTTGTCACGGCTTCCACCAGGCCCGCCATGGCCGGGTGATGATCTCCCGGTACGTGTGGTGCGACGGGTGGCGGCCTCCGTGCCCGAATACCCAGTCCTGCGGTTCGGCGAAGTCGATGTTGGATGGCGAGGTCTCGCCGCAGACCGCGCACTGCATCGCGTACGTGGTCGGCTCCGCATCCCGCTCCTGGTCGGGCTGGATGGTCCACTCCATGCGGCGGATGACTGCGTGGGTATTCACCGGCCTGCCTCTTCGTACTCGGTCTGTCTGCGACAGGCGCCGGAGGGCTTTTCCTGGCCAGCGACGACGTATGGGTGGGATAGCGCGGCGCGGAGGGCGTCGGCGTCCGTGAGAGTGTCGTCGTCGGGCAGTTCGCACCAGCCGCCGAACCAGTCGTCCATCAGCTCCGGGCCGGGGGCCACCAGCCATGAGTTGCTGGAGAGGTGCCGTACGGGCAGGTCGTTCCAGCTGTTGGCGTTGCCGGTCCTGATCGCGTAGTAGAGGCGTTCGTTGGGCTTGTCGTACAACACGGGGCCGATCGTCGCGCCGGTGGCGCGGAGGTGTGCAAAGGCCAGGAGGCCGATGTCCGCAGGGGTCCGTACGAGGTCCCAGTACCCACCGACTTGGAGCAGGCGCAGTCCGGGCACGTCGTTGACCATGGGGGCGCTCCGCAGAGCTTCGCGTACGAACATCACGTGCCCCCTTGCTGCTGAAGGCCAGGGCTTGCGCCGAGGAAAGGCACAGGACCCGGGATCGTCTTGTTGGAACGGACCACGATCAGCCGGGTGCTGGTCGCGGTTATCTGCTGCCTCCGCTCGCTGGCGATGCGCTTGGGGCCGAGGTGGCTGAGGACGGGGATCACGATGCCGTAGGTGTTGGGGAGTTCGAGGGTGTCGAGAAGGCCCACGAAGGCGGGGGAGCGGACGGCCACGGTCGCCTCGCGGTCGGTGAAGACCCCGCACAGGGTCAGTTCGTGCCGTCGGCAGTACTCGGTGAGGCAGTCGACCAACGCCGCGTGGCGGGCCTGTCCACCGGTGACGTGGCGTACGTAGCCGAAGACCTGCGGGCCGGTGACCGGGCGGCGTTCCGTGATGAGTTCCTCGTCCATGCCCAATAGCGTCGGCCGGCACGGACGGCCTCGAAATGACCTGCTGTTGTACTTCCGTTGCACTTCCCGCCCACGTCGTCACCGTCAGTGCTTCCATACGTGACGGAGGGAGGTCAGCCGTGGTCAGCGTGCAGCAATGGACAGGCCGCGAGGCGAGCGCTCTGCGCGCTGCCCTGCGGATGAGCACGCGCGCCTTCGCCGAGCACCTGGGTGTCGCCCTGCGGACGGTGGCCAAGTGGGAGAGCCTGGGAGTCGAAACCCAGCCGCGGCCCGATACCCAGGCGATCCTCGACACCGCGCTCGCTCGTGCCGATGCTGCCGCCCACGCCCGGTTCGAGGCAGTGCTGTTCCCGGAGCGGAAGAGCGCGAGGCCGGCGGACTACGAGACCTGGACCGAGGACATCGAGCGGGCCGTGGTGTGCATCAGCCGCCAGAACTTCCCCTTCGCCTCCACCCTGTTGAACCGCTGGCTGGGGAGTCACGACCCGCACCGCCTGGACGACAAGGGTCTCTATTTGTACGGCCGTTCGCTGGTCCTCCTCGGTGACCTTCAACGGGACCAGGGCGCGATCCTCGGCCCGCTCTCCGCCCTTCACTCCTACCGGACCGCCTGCGGCATGTTCACCGAACTCGACATCCCGCGCCGGGTGGCACAGATCGAGCTGTCCCTTGCCGTCGTGCAGGAGATGTCCGGCCAGCTTGAAGCCTCCGCCCGCCACTACGAACTGCTCGCCGCGGACGAGCGCTTGAGCCCTCGCGACCGTGCTCGGGCTCAGCTCTGGGTGGGTACGGCCTTGAGCAAGGAGGGCAACAACGAGTACGCCACCAACGTGATGACGGCCGCCACCCGCTCCTTCGAGGACCTGGGCGAGCCGGAGGACTGGTCGGTCGCCCACCAGAAGCTGGCCCTGGCCCACCGCGGCGCCGGCGACCTGAAGCAGGCTCTGCACTACATCGACATCGCGCGCACCACCGGCACGGTCGACTCCCCGATGCAGCGTGTGCGGCTGGACGCCGCGTACGGGCACATCCTTCTGTCGGATGCGGCGACCCGGAATGATGGGCTGTCCGTCCTCGATCAGGCGGCACAGGTGGCCCGGCAGTTCGGGCTGAGCCACCAGCTGCGCAGCATCGAGGGCATCCGAAGTGGCCAGCAGGGATGAGTCAGGGAGTGCACGTGCCGGAGTACCAGCAGTGTCAGATCACCGACGAGCAGTTCCACGACGCGACGTTGATCTGGAACTACCACCAGATGGGACACGAGGTGCGGCCCTGCTCGGCGGCGATCGGCCTGGGCAGCCACGACCTGGGCGTGGCCACCACAGCAGCCGATCTCTACCGCGCCGGCCTTTTCCCTCTCGTGGTGTTCAGCGGCGGCAACAGCCCCACGACCCGCGCGCGCTTCCCTCGCGGCGAGGCCGTCCATTACCGCGAGCACGCCCTGGGCCTGGGAGTGCCGGACGAGGCGATCCTGGTGGAGCCGGAGGCGGCGAACACCGGCCAGAACATCACCTTCTCCCGCGAGCTGCTGGCCGACGCCGGCGTGGAGGTGGAGTCGCTCCTGCTGATCTCCAAGCCGTACATGGAGCGTCGGTCGTACGCGACCTGCCGCAACCTGTGGCCGGAGGCGGAGGTGGTCTGTGCCTCCGAGCCACTGGAACTGGACGACTACATCAAGTCCATCGGCGACGAGAAGCTCGTCGTCGACATGCTCGTCGGTGACCTGCAACGGGTGATCGAGTACCCGAAGCTCGGCTTCGCCGTAGAGCAGGACGTACCGGGGGATGTGTATGACGCCTACGAGCGCCTCCTGCGCGCTGGCTTCGACAGCCGTCTCATCAGCGGCTGACGCACGCCGATCCGGGGCGAACGGCGGGGTGTGTGCGATCCACCAGCCGAACCTCTTCCCTAGGCTGTCCACACTGGCCAAGCTGTTCGCCGCCGACCGCTGGATCGTCCTCGACGACGTGCAGTTCGCGCGACGCGACTACCAGCACCGCGCCAGGCTCGCCGCCCTGGACGATCCCGACCGGCAGCAGTGGCTCACGCTTCCCACGCACCTGCCGTACGGCCGCCCCACGCTGATCAACCAGACCCGGCTCGTCGACCCCTGCCGCTCCCGTCGTGTGGTCAGCCTGCTCGTTCGCCAGTTCTACGGCCACAGCCGCCACTGGCCCGCGGTGTGCGAGGTTCTCGACGCCGTCCTCGATGCATTTGCCGACACAGACTGCGTCTCCGACGTCGCGAGGACATCGACACTCGCCCTGCTCACGGCGCTTGGCTGGGGCGGCGAGGTGGTGGACAGCAGCGCGATCCCGACCCGCGAAGGGCGGTCCGAGCGGCTGGCCGACCTCGCCGCGGCCACCGGAAGCACTCACTACCTGTGTGGATCCGGCGGCCTTCGCTACCTCGACCACCAGCCGTTCCGCGCCCACGGCATCCCCGTCGAGCCTTTCCACACCCCTGTGGACATCGACGACCCGCTCTGGCGATGTGCCCCACGTGTCAGCAGTCTCTGGGCCCTGAGCCGGACAGGGGCAGAAGCCCTGAAGACCAGGCTCACAGCTGATCAAGAAGTCATCTCCTCGGATGGGCATCCTGATCGGGTCGTACCAACCCGCACGAGCACAAAGTCGGTCGTGGTGCCCGCGCGAACATAATCAGCGCCGCTGACCCTTCCAGCAGCCTCGGCATGGCCGTGGAAGACGGGCTGCCGCCGAAGAACCCCTGCAAGGCGAAGTCGGTCAAGCTGCCGACCGCGACCAAGAAGAAGATCATCCCTTGGTCGCTGGAACGCGTGCGTGCCGTCATCGCCGGACTTCCGAAGCGCTTCCAGGCCGGCGGCAAGCTCGCCTTCGGCTGCGGCCTGCGGGCAAGGCGAGGTGTTCGGCTTCGCCGTCGAGGACATCGACTTCAGGGGCGGCTGGATCCACGTCAACCGCCAGGTGCGCCTTGTCGGCACGAAGCCCGTCTTCGCCCTGCCCAAGGGCAACAAGATCCGGTCAGTGCCCCTGCCGGCCCAACTTGTCGCCGCCCTCAAGGCCCACATGAAGGAGTTCCCGCCGGTCGAGGTCACGCTGCCCTGGGCCAAGCCGGACAGCGAACCCAAAACCGTCCGCCTCCTCTTCGTCGATGAGAAGAGCCGGGCGTACAACCGCAGCGTCTTCAACATGGGCGCCTGGAAGCTCGCCCTGGCCGCCGCCGGCGTGATCCCTCCCCGCGAACGCGGCGCGAGGTACCTCCAGGCGGCTCTGGGAAGACGGCATGCACGCTCCCCGGCACGCCTTCGCCTACGCCTCCGTGTTCCTGGACGCCGGGGAGAGTATCAAGGCACTCTCCGCGTACCTCGGCCACTCGGCCGGGGCTTCACGCCGCGGACGTACACGCACCTGCTGCCGTCCAGCGGGCCCCGCACCCGCAGGGCGATCGACGACGCCTCAACGGAGCCGAGACGGAGCCGAGGCGGACGACGACGGCGACCTGCCCGCCGCCCGGGGCACATCAGTGCCCCCAGCGAAACCGATGTGCCCCGGGCGTGCCCTGGCCGCCTGACGGCCCCTCCCCGCACATGACGAGGGCGGGACCCGAAAGCCCCGCCCGAAACCCGTGAAACCCCGGCTCAGGGCCAGACAAGGCAATACGGCTGATGCCCCGCCTCGTGCAGCCGATGCGAGAAGTCCTGCCACTCGTGCAGCAGCTGGTACACGTTGAACGCGTCGCGCGGTCCGCCGCGGTCCGGGACCGTCGACCAGATGAACGCCGCCGCGCCCACCGCTTCCTCGCCGATGTCGCGCAGGGGGTCCACGACCGTCATGGGGAGTTTCACGACGGCGTAGTCGGGGTGGAGGACGACCAGTTCCAGCGGGGGCACCTTGTGGAGGGGAACGCCTTCGATGCCGGTCAGGACCATCGCGGCCATCGTCTCCGGCTTGATCTTGGTGAACATGCCGTTCATGCCGAGCTCGTCGCCGCCGAGTTCCTCGGGGCGCATCGAGATCGGGACGCGGGCCGCGGTCGCACCGTCCGGAGCGCCGAAGTACTTGTACGTCACCCCCACCCGACCACCATTCCTGCTCCCCGCCCGGAGACGATCGACCCGCTGGTCGACTCGCCGGTCGATCCGCTCGGGCTCATTCGGTACACCCTGGTTCATACCCTGGTTCATGCCTTGGGTCGGACGTGCTTCGCCGGCTTCCTCCGCGTCGCGCCGGTGCCTTCCCCGATGGGCACGTCGAGGACCCCGGTCGTCAGTCCCCTCGCCCAGTCCGCCACCGCGATGCATATCTCCACCCGACTGCTTTTCTAGGACGCGTGGCCCCGCCGCGCAACCCGATCATCGTGTCAGTGACCTCCCCCACGGCCGTACGTCGAAACGTACGTTGAAACACCTGTCCGCAGGATCTTCGCAGCCCCTCGACACCTGGTCGTTGTGAGCTACGTCTATCAGGCTCAGTCCGTCTCAGTTTCGCAGATGACGAAGAGGTGGAACGGGTGGCGGCGGCCCCGCCTGCCTCCCACCACCGCTGGCCTACCCTGGGAGGTCACTGGCAACCGGAGTCCAGCAAGTCGGAGAAGGTCGGAGAAGTCGCAGGTCATGAGCGAACTGCCCTATTCATACGATGCGCCTGTCTCGCAGGCACTGTTCGACCGTGCGTCCGTGGTCACGCCGGGCGGGGTGAACTCCCCGGTGCGCGCCTTCCGTGCCGTGGGCGGAACGCCCCGGTTCATGGTGTCCGGCACCGGCCCCTATCTGACGGACGCCGACGGGCGGGAGTACGTCGACCTCGTCTGTTCCTGGGGGCCCATGATCCTCGGGCACTCGCACCCGGACGTGATCGCCGCCGTGCAGGACGCCGTCTCCCGCGGCACCTCCTTCGGCACGCCCGGTGAGGGCGAGGTGGCGCTCGCCGAGGAGATGGTCGCCCGCATCGAGCCCCTGGAGCAGGTGCGGCTGGTCTCCAGCGGCACCGAGGCCACCATGTCGGCCATCCGGCTCGCCCGCGGGTTCACCCGGCGCACCAAGGTGATCAAGTTCGCCGGTTGCTACCACGGGCACGTCGACTCGCTGCTCGCCGCGGCGGGCAGTGGCGTGGCGACCTTCGCGCTGCCCGACACCCCGGGCGTCACCGGCGCCCAGGCCGGCGACACCATCGTCCTGCCGTACAACGACCTGGAGGCCGTGCAGGAGGCCTTCCACCGGCATCCCGGCGAGATCGCCTGCGTGATCACCGAGGCCTCGCCCGGGAACATGGGTGTCGTGCCGCCGCTGCCCGGGTTCAACCAGGGGCTCAAGGACGCCTGCGCCAACAACGGCGCGCTCTTCGTCTCCGACGAGGTCATGACCGGCTTCCGGACCAGCCGGGCGGGCTGGTTCGGGATCGACGGCGTGCGGCCGGACCTCATGACCTTCGGGAAGGTCATGGGCGGCGGCTTCCCCGCCGCCGCGTTCGGCGGGCGCGCCGACGTCATGGCGCACCTCGCTCCCGCCGGGCCCGTCTACCAGGCCGGCACCCTCTCCGGGAACCCCGTCGCCACCGCCGCCGGGCTCGCCCAGCTCCGGCTCCTCGACGAGGCCGCCTACACCAGGATCGACGCCGTCTCCGGGCAGATCCAGGCGCTGGTCTCCGAGGCGCTGACCAAGGAGAGCGTCGCGCACACGCTGCAGAGCGCCTCCAACATGTTCTCCGTCTTCTTCACGGACCGGCCCGTGCGCAACTACGAGGACGCCAAGGCGCAGGAGTCCTTCCGCTTCACCGCCTTCTTCCACTCGCTGCTGGCGAACGGCGTCTACCTGCCGCCGTCGTCCTTCGAGTCCTGGTTCGTGTCCACGGCCCACGACGACGCGGCCGTCCAGAGAATCGCCGACGCCCTTCCGGCGGCGGCCCGAGCGGCTGCGGAGGCCACAGCGGCATGACCATCGAAAGCAACGGCACCAAGGACCTCACCGTCGTCCACCTCATGCGGCACGGTGAGGTCGCCAACCCGGACGGGGTCCTCTACGGCCGTCTCGACGGCTACCACCTCTCCGAGCTGGGCCGGCAGATGGCCGACCGGGTCGCCGAGCACCTCGCCCCCCGTGACGTGACGTACGTCGTCGCCTCCCCGCTGGAGCGGGCGCAGGAGACGGCCACGCCGATCGCGAAGGCGCACGGTCTCGACCTGGCCACCGACCCGCGGCTCATCGAGGCCGACAACGTCTTCCAGGGCAAGACGTTCGGGGTGGGGGACGGGGCGCTGCGCCGGCCCGAGAACTGGAAGCACCTCGTCAACCCGTTCAAGCCGTCCTGGGGCGAGCCGTACGTCGACCAGGTGGTGCGGATGATGGGCGCGCTGGACGCGGCGAAGGACGCGGCCCGCGGGCACGAGGCCGTGCTCGTCAGCCATCAGCTGCCGATCTGGATCGTGCGGTCCTATGCCGAGCGGCGGCGGCTGTGGCACGACCCGCGCAAGCGGCAGTGCACGCTCGCCTCGCTGACGACCTTCACGTACAGGGGCGACAGGATCGTGTCCGTCGGCTACAGCGAGCCCGCCATCGACCTGGTGCCGGCCCATCTCCGCGCCGGCGCCAAGCCGGTGAAGGGGAAGGACAAGGCCTTCGGGGCGTAGGCGCCACCCCGCCCGGACGCGCCCCTGGCCACCGGCCGGATCCGGTGGCCGAATCGGTTCCTCTGTTACCGAATCCGGAACTACCGGCGGAACCCCCTCGTTCGTCATGTCCTCTGATTAAGTGACCACTTCAGAGGACACGACGAACGAGGACGCCATGCGCACGATCACCCGAAGGGGAGCACTCGGACTCGGCGCGGGGGCCGCCGCCGTCGCCGGACTGGCCGGCTGCGGCAGCCTCACCAGCTCCGACGACCCGGAGCCCGCCGGCGGTTCGGGCAAGGGCGGATCCAAGGGCAGCTCCTCCGGGGGTCCGAAGGCCACCGCCCGCCCCCTCGGCGACGGCTCGACGTCCTTCACCGGCAAGCAGCCCCACCAGCCGGCCAAGCCGGTGCCGCTGGAGCCCGGCCAGGAGCCGCCGCAGTTCGTCGTCTTCTCCTGGGACGGCGCCGGTGAGGTCGGCAACGGGCTCTTCCCGCGCTTCCTGGACCTCGCCAAGGAGCACGGCGCGAGCATGACCTTCTTCCTGTCCGGGCTGTATCTGCTGCCCGAGTCGAAGAAGCGCCTCTACGACCCGCCGAACAACCAGCGCGGCGCCTCCGACATCGGCTACCTCACCGACGACCACGTCAAGGCGACGCTCACCAACGTGCGGCGCGCCTGGCTCGAAGGGCACGAGATCGGCACCCACTTCAACGGGCACTTCTGCTCCGGGCACGGCACGGTCGGCAACTGGACGCCGCAGCAGTGGCGCAGCGAGATAGACCAGGCCAAGTCGTTCGTGAAGAACTGGCGGACCAACACCGGCTGGACGGACCTGCCCGCGCTGCCCTTCGACTACGACAAGGAACTCGTCGGCGGCCGCACCCCCTGCCTCCTCGGCCAGGACAACCTGCTGCCCACCGCCAAGGAACTCGGCTGGCGCTACGACGCCTCCTCGCCGGGCGGGCGTCAGATGTGGCCGCAGAAGAAGGGCGGCCTGTGGGATCTGCCGTTGCAGCAGGTGCCCTTCCCGGGCCACAGCTTCGAGGTCCTCTCGATGGACTACAACATGCTCGCCAACCAGTCGGTCAACTCGACCAAGGCGCCCAGCTACAACTACCCGGGCTGGCGCAAGCAGTCCGCGCAGGCCTACATCCAGGGCTTCCAGCGGGCCTACGAGTCCAACCGCGCGCCGTTCTTCGTCGGCAACCACTTCGAGCAGTGGAACGGCGGCATCTACATGGACGCCGTCGAGGAGGCCTTCAAGCACATCGCGCGCGAGAAGGAGAAGGGCGCGGACGTACGGCTGGTCTCCTTCCGGCAGTTCGTGGACTGGATGGACGTCCAGAAGCCCGAGGTGCTGGAGAAGCTGCGCACCCTCGATGTCGGTCAGCAGCCGGCCGGCGGCTGGAAGACGTTCCTCGCGGCGACCCCGAAGACCTCGACGAGCCCGACCCCGACGGGTACCGAAACAGCCGCCTGATATGCGGTTTTCTCCCCGCAAGGGGGGTGCGCAAGATCCCCGGAACGGACATGCGAAACTTTTCACATGAGTGCCGCCAGCCGCGCCCCCCTGCGCTCGACCACCGGGATCCGTTCGCGCCGTACCGCCCTGGCCACGGCCGCAGGCGGAGCCGTCGCCGCGCTGTTGATGTCCGCGTGCACCTCCGGAGGCACCTCCGGCGGCGGTGGTGACACCAACTTCGTGATGGGCAAGGACGGCATCTCCACCGTGGACAAGGGGGAGCGCGACGCCGCGCCCGACCTGTCCGGCAAGACCATCGACGGCAAGCAGCTGGATGTCGCCGCCTACAAGGGCAAGGTCGTCGTCCTCAACGTGTGGGGCTCCTGGTGCTCCCCGTGCCGCGCCGAGGCGCCGGGCTTCCAGAAGGTCTCCCAGGACCTCCAGGCCGACGGTGTGCAGTTCGTCGGCATCAACACCCGGGACACCAAGGCGGCCAACGCCGTCGCCTTCGACAAGACGTACGGCATCAGCTACCCCAGTCTGTACGACCCGACGGGCAAGCTGATGCTCCGCTTCAAGAAGGGCACCCTGAACCTGCAGGCCATTCCCTCCACGCTCGTCCTGGACCGCGAGGGGAAGATCGCCGCGCGCTCGCTGGCCGCGCTCAGCGAGGAGAAGCTGCGCAAGATGATCTCTCCGGTCCTCGCGGAGAAGTGACGTGAGCGCAGTCACCACGCTCGCCGCGACGGGCTACAACGACACGGTGCTCAACGGCGCCCTGCTCGTCGCCCTGCCCATCGCGCTGCTCGGCGGTCTCGTCTCCTTCTTCTCGCCCTGCGTCCTGCCGCTCGTCCCCGGCTATCTGTCGTACGTCACCGGGGTCGCCGGCACGGACCTGGCCGAGGCCCGCCGCGGGCGGATGGTCGCGGGTGCCTCCCTCTTCGTCCTCGGGTTCACCGCCGTGTTCGTCTCCAGCGGGGCCCTGTTCGGCTACTTCGGGGAGAACCTCCAGGCCAGCCAGGGCGTCCTGTCCAAGGTGCTGGGCGTGCTCATGATCCTCATGGGCGTCTTCTTCATGGGCCTGATGCCCTGGATGACCCAGCGGGAGTTCCGCTTCCACAAGCGGCCCGTCGCCGGACTGGCCGGCGCCCCGCTGCTCGGCGCCCTGTTCGGCATCGGCTGGACCCCCTGCATCGGCCCCACCCTCGCCTCCGTGATCGCCCTCTCCTCCCAGCAGGGAAGCGCGGGCCGCGGTGCCATACTGACCGTCGCCTACTGCCTCGGCCTCGGTGTGCCCTTCGTGCTCGCCGCGGTCGCCTTCCGCAAGGCGCTCGGCGCCTTCGGCTGGGTCAAGCGTCACTACGTCTGGGTGATGCGGATCGGCGGCACGATGATGATCGTGACCGGTCTGCTGCTGCTGACCGGTGCGTGGGACCGCCTCGTGCAGGACATCCAGTCCTGGTCCGCCGGCTTCACTGTGGGGATCTGATCCATGAGCAAGACCACACCGACCGGTGAGACGACCCCCACCGGTGAGACGTCTCCGGTCGCCGCCTCCGACGACCAGGACCTCGGAGCCGCCGGCTCCCAGCTGTCCACGGCGCCCGTGGAGTCGCTCTCCTCCGCGCCCGGTCTGGGCGTGATCGGCTGGGCCCGCTGGTACTGGCGCCAGCTCACCTCGATGCGGGTCGCGCTGCTCCTGCTCCTGCTGCTGGCCCTCGGCGCGATCCCCGGCTCGCTGATCCCGCAGACCGGCAACGACGAGACGAAGGTCGCCGACTTCCGCCGGGTCCACGAGACCCTCGCGCCGGTCTACGACGAGCTCGGCCTGTTCCACGTCTACAGCTCGGTCTGGTTCTCCTCGGTCTACATCCTGCTGTTCGTCTCCCTCATCGGCTGCATCGTGCCCCGCACCTGGCAGTTCGTGGGCCAGCTGCGCAGCCGCCCGCCGGGCGCGCCCAAGCGTCTGACCCGGCTGCCCGCGTACACGACGTGGCGCACCGAGGCCGAGCCGGAGCAGGTCCGCGAGGCCGCGCTCGCCCTGCTGAAGAAGCGCCGCTTCCGCGCCAACCCGGCCGGGGACGCCGTCGCCGCCGAGAAGGGCTACCTGCGTGAGGTCGGCAACCTCGCCTTCCACATCGCGCTGATCGTGATGCTGGTCGCCTTCGCCTGGGGCCAGCTCTTCAAGACCGAGGGCAACAAGCTGGTCGTCGAGGGCGACGGCTTCTCCAACACCCTCGTCTCCTACGACGACTTCAAGTCCGGCACCCTCTTCGACACCGACGACCTGACGCCGTTCAGCTTCACCCTGAACAAGTTCACCGGCACCTACGAGGAGAGCGGCCCGAACAAGGGCACCCCGCGCACCTACCAGTCCGCCATCACCTACAGCGTGGGCGCCTACGGCAAGGACAAGAAGACCCTCGTCAAGGTCAACCACCCGCTGGAGATCGGCGACTCCAAGGTCTACCTCACCGCCCACGGCTACGCCCCCGTCGTGACCGTCCGCGACGGCAACGGCAACGTCGTCTACAGCGACGCCGTACCGCTGCTGCCGCTGGACTCCAACGTCACCTCCTCCGGTGTGATCAAGGTCTACGACGGCTACAAGAACGCCCAGGGCGTCGGCGAACAGCTCGGTATCAAGGCCACGCTCCTGCCGACGTACACCAAGGGCAACGAGGTCTCCTCCACGTTCCCGGCGCTGCGCAACCCGATGCTGAACCTCACGCCGTACCACGGCGACCTCGGCGTCGACTCGGGCATCCCGCAGAGCGTGTACCAGCTCGACACGGCCCACATGAAGGGCTTCAAGGGCCCCGACAAGCTCCAGCTGCGGGACAACCTCGCACCCGGTGAGACCATGACCCTCCCGAACGGCGCCGGCTCGGTCACCTACGAGGGCACCAAGGAGTGGGCCAACTTCCAGGTCACCCAGCAGCCCGGCAGCGGCTGGGCGCTGGGCGGGGCGCTCACCGCGATCTTCGGCCTGGCCGCCTCCCTGTTCATCCAGCGCCGCCGGGTGTGGGTGCGCGCGGTGAAGGGCGCCGACGGCGTGACGGTCGTCGAGATGGCCGGGCTCGGCCGCAGCGAGTCCGCCAAGGTGCCCGAGGAGCTCGGCGACCTCGCCGGGATCCTGTACGACCAGGCTCCCGGGGCGCCGGGTGAAACGGGGAAGGAGCCGGACGGTGTGTCCGACTCCAACGCCGCAGCTGCCGAAGGGTCTGAGAATTGAATCCTCTCCCTCGCGGATCCAGGGAGATTCCTGGCTCACGCCGCCCGGCGGACCAGCGGCCCGCCAGGTCTTCCACGATCAACGCCAGCCGGGTTGAAACCAGCCCGATAACACGACCGCAATCTTCCTGCAGACCTCACCGCCCGACACAAAGTCGCCGGGACATTCACCCGAAGGAGTGTTGAGGTGACTCTCGCCGCCGCAACCGATCTGGCCGCCGCCACCAACGAGAACCTCGCGAACATCAGCAACACGCTGATCTACTCCGCGATGGCCGTCTACACCCTGGCCTTCTTCGCGTACATCGCGGAGTGGCTCCTCGGCAGCCGCAGCAAGGTCGGCCGTACCGCCGCCGCGCTCACCGCCGAGGCGAAGGCCACGGCCAAGGGCCCGGCCGTCACCGTCAAGAAGAACGGCGGTACGGCCGTCCTGGAGCGCCCGCAGGTCGTCGTACGCTCCGCGTCCGGTGCGCGGGACGTGCCCGACGGGCCCGGCGCGCACGGCGGTGACGAGCAGGGCGACATGTACGGCCGGATCGCCATCTCCCTCACCGTGCTCGCGTTCCTGGTCGAGCTGGCGGGTGTGGTCGCCCGCGCGGCCTCGGTGGAGCGGGCGCCGTGGGGCAACATGTACGAGTTCAACATCACCTTCTCCACGGTGGCCGTCGGCGTGTACCTCGCGCTGCTGGCGCTGAAGAAGGAGGTGCGCTGGCTCGGCCTGTTCCTGATCACCACGGTCCTGCTGGACCTGGGTCTCGCGGTCACCGTCCTGTACACGGCGAGCGACCAGCTGGTCCCGGCGCTGCACTCGTACTGGCTGTACATCCACGTCTCCACCGCGATCTTCTGCGGCGCGGTGTTCTACGTCGGCGCGGTCGCCACGATCCTGTACCTCTTCAAGGACGCCTACGAGAACAAGCTCGCGACCGGCGGCAAGCCGGGTCGCTTCGCGAACTCGGTGCTCGACCGGCTCCCCGCCTCCGCGTCCCTCGACAAGTTCGCCTACCGCGTCAACGCGGCCGTCTTCCCGCTGTGGACGTTCACGATCATCGCGGGCGCGATCTGGGCGGGCGACGCGTGGGGCCGTTACTGGGGCTGGGACCCCAAGGAGACCTGGTCGTTCATCACCTGGGTCGCCTACGCCTGCTACCTGCACGCCCGCGCCACGGCCGGCTGGAAGGGCCGCAAGGCCGCCTACCTGGCGCTGCTCGCCTTCGGCTGCTGGCTGTTCAACTACTACGGCGTCAACATCTTCGTCACCGGCAAGCACTCGTACGCGGGCGTGTAACTCTCGTACCGAGAAGGCCGGTTTCTGTGACCTGGGTCACGGGAACCGGCCTTCGTCGTGCGGACAGGTAAGGGGACGTGGATACGACTCCGAGCACGACGAGAACGCTGAGGAAACGCATCCGCGCGGGGGACCACGACGCCTTCGGCGAGCTCTTCGACGCCTACGCGCGCTCCGTCTACAACCACGCCTACCGGCTCGCGGGGGAGTGGACGGTCGCCGAGGACGTCGTCTCGCTGACCTTCCTGGACGCCTGGCGGCTGCGCGAGAAGCTCGACGAGGACGGCGGTTCGCTGCGCCCGTGGCTGCTGGGCATCGCCACCAACGTCACGCGCAACACCCGTCGCGCGGCCCGAAGGCACGCGGCGGCCGTCGCCAGGATCCCGCGCGGCGAGCCGCTGGACGACTTCGCCGACGAGGTCGCGGGCCGCATCGACGACGCGGCGCAACTCGCCCTCGTGCGCGGCGCCTTCGCGAAGCTGCGGCGGGCCGAGCGGGAGGTGCTGGCACTGTGCGTGTGGGGCGGGCTGGACTACGCGGCGGCGGCCGAGGCGCTGGGGGTGCCGGTCGGGACGGTGCGGTCGCGGTTGTCGAGGGCGCGGACGAAACTCGCGAAATATACGGAACTCCCGCAAATCTACGGACAGATGAGAGGTGACCGCATCACCGCGGTCGGCCCCCTGAGGGAGGGAAACCGATGAACCAGCTTCCAGAACTGCCTGAGAAAGACCTCCCGCCGGGCCGTCACCAACTCCTCAAGGAGCATCTGATGACCGAGATCCGGCAAGAAGAACAGGCCCCTGTCCGCAAGCGGAACCCGTGGCTGCGGCCCGCGCTCACGGCAGCGGCCGTGGCGACCGTCGCAGCCGTCACGTTCACCGTGCTGCCGTCCTCCGGCGAGACCGGACCGCGCGTGACGACGGCGGCGGCCGTCCTGGAGGACGCGGCGCTGGCCGCTGGGAAGACGACGGGGTACGACAAGGTCCGCGACGACCAGTTCACGTACGTCGAGAGCCGGGTGTCCTTGGTGAGGGTCAAGGACGGGAAGCGGATCGTCGTGCCCCTGTATCGCCGGGAGGCGTGGCTGTCCGTGGACGGCAGCAGTGATGGCTTGGTGCGGGACGAGACCGACCCCAAGGACGTGCGCATGCCCGGCTTCACGAAGGGTGACGGCTACCCCATCCCCTACGCCGGCTACAACCACCTGAAGTCCCTGCCCGCGGACCCGAAGGCGATGTACGACTGGCTGCGCGAGAGCTCTCGGCACACGCTCTACATAGTGATGGGCGGCACGAAGGGCGGTGTCATTGAGAGGAACCAGGCGATGCTGCTGTCGGCGGGCCAGATGATGGAGGACGGGATCATGCCGTCCGCGCAGGCCGCCGCGCTGTTCCGGGCCGTCGCCCGTATCCCCGGGGTGACGGTGGTCGAGGACGCGGTCGACGCGCTCGGACGGCACGGGGTCGGGGTGGCACGCGAGGACGGGAAGGAGCCGTTCCGGATGGAGTGGATCTTCGACAAGAAGACGCACCAGCTGCTCGGGCAGCGCAAGACCCTCACCCGGGACTTCGGCGGCCTGAAGAAGGGGACCGTGTTCAGCGACTCCGCGACCGTGCGCCGCGCCGTCGTCGACAAGGCCGGCCAGCGCCCGTAACGCGTGCGGAACCCTCCGTCCGGAGTCAGGCTGGTGTCATGAGCGGTTCCGTCGAACAGGGCACCAGCCAGACCCACGGGAACACGCACATCCTGCACTTCCTGGTGCGGCTCCCGGGGGCCATGGGGGCGGTCTGGCCGGCGCTGGCCACCCCGGAGGGGCTCGGCGGCTGGTGGACGGCCGTCGACGTCCTCGAACCCCGGCTCGGCGGCACGGTCGCCCTGCGGGGTCTGGGTGCGGGGCAGGTCACCGCGTGGGACGTGGACCGGGTCGCCGAGTACACGGTGGCGGACGGCGCCCGGATCCGGTTCCACCTGGAGCGGGACGGGGACGAGGGGACGGTCCTGCGCTTCACCCACGAGTTCCGGGGCGAGGGTGACAGTGAGCCGACCTGGAGGGCTCGATTCGAACGTCTGATCGAAACCCTGGAGGGTCGGGCCTAGGACGGCGGCAGGCACTCACCCGTCGGCGGCTTCCCCTCCGGCCAGGCGATCCGGACGAAGCGGGAGCCGCCGTCGGCGTGGAGTTCCACGATCGGTACGGCCTTGTCGTACGGGTTGCCGTGCACGTCCAGGCAGATCCAGCCGCTCGCCCCGTTCACCCGCAGCGAGCCCTTGACCTGCGGCCACTGCAGGCCGACGTCGGCGAGGGGCGGGACGGTCCCGCCGTCGGGGGTGGCCTCGCGGATGCCGTGGACGGCCAGCGTCAGCGCGTCGTAGGCGATGATCACCTGGCCGTCGTCCAGGGCGACCGGCCCGATCGGGCCGACCGGCTCGCGGACGGCGCGGGCGAGGAGGTCGGTGAGGACCTTCGCGTCCGCCGCCGAGCCGCCCGGCCCCGCGGGGGACTTCGTCCAGGCGTCCGGGTGGGCGAGGGCGGTGTAGCGGACGGAGAGGTTGTGGGTGAGGGCCGTGCGGTCCAGCTTCTTGTCGCCGGACAGGTAGGAGCCCTCGTCGCCCGTCAGTACCGTGAACCTGCGGTTCTGGCAGCCGCGGGTGCCGAGCGCGTTGATGAACTGGCGCAACTGGGTGTGGCGGCCGGCGAACAGGATCGTGTCGGTCTCCGCCGAGGTGTCGCACACCAGGTGGGTGATCTGCCGGAAGGTGTTCGCCGTCGTCCCCTCCTGGGTGCGGTCGGCGGGCGGGGTGAACGGCTGCGGCTCGTAGGGCGAGCCCTTGAGCAGCGCGGTGAACGACGTCTGCAGCGTCCGCGTGTACGGGTCGCCCGGCTTGTCGTACACCAGCAGCGCCCGGCCCGCGTTGACCTTGGCGAACGAGGCCAGGGCGCGCGCCTCGTCGGTGTTGGTGGGGGCGACCCGGGCCAGTCCGGGGAGGGGGTCCTTGCCGTGCTGGCCGTTGGCGAGGTCGTCGGCGGTGATGGAGGCGCCGACCACCGGGATGCCCCGCTCGGTCAGCTCCGCCACGGCCTTCTTGTTGTTGTCGGTGCTCTGGCCGACCCCTGCGACCGCGCGCAGCCGGTCGGAGCTCTTCGTCATCCGCTCCAGCTGGTCGACCATCGTCTTCCAGTGTTCGCTGGTGGCGCCGGGGTTGGCGAGCACCAGGCGGATCGCCGGGGCCTGCCCGTTGGAGGTGTGGTTGGCCTGCCACTGCGCCAGGTAGGCGCCCTGCACCTCGTGCTGGATGTCGCTGAGCGTGGAGGGCGTGGTGGCGGTGTACGGGAGCATCAGCGCGACGGTGACGTAACTGCCCGCCTTGAGACGGTCGTTCTCCCGGTCGATGGCCTTCACCGCGTCCCGCAGCTGCGGATGCCCGAAGTCGTACGCGCCCGTGGCCACGCCCACGCACTCGTCGCTGTCGGCCGGACGGGCCACCCCCGGCGCGCACGTACGGTTCTCGTCGGTGACCGCCCGCACGGCGAAGACCACCCCGGTCACCAGGGCCGCCGTGACCAGCAGCGCCAGATAGCGGTAGAGGCGGATCTCCCAGACCTCTCGCAGCCACCGCAGCAGCGGACTTCTGCCCCCGTCAGCCATTACGCCACCCCGTCCCCGTCGTCCCCGTCGTCCGGACCGTTCCCGTCTCCGTCCCCGTCCGTGTCCTCGTCCCCGTCCTCGTCCCCGTCCTCGGCCGGTGTGCGCAGGGGGCGGCCCGCGAGGGCGTCCTGGGGCCAGGCCTGGGAGGTCGCGAACAGCAGCGCGCCCCCGGCGGGCCGCAGGTCGGACAGTTGCAGCAGTTCGAACTTGAGCCGCCCGCACACCTTGGGGTCCGGCAGCACCAGCGGATCGGTCACCTGCCACACCGCGTGCAGCAGCCGCCGTACCCGCAGATGCAGGGAGGCGTTCACGCCGTCCGGAGGCTGCTGGGCGGCGTCCGTGCGGCCCAGCGCGATCGCGGACCGGCGGTCGTCATGGCCGTCGGAGTCGCGGCCCTCGGCGTCGTGCGCGTGGAAGTAGGGCGCGGACGCCAGGAAGCACAGGGTGTCCAGCCAGGTGCGGGTGCGCAGGGTGGCGAAGGTGTCGCGCAGGTAGGCCACCGCGCCGGCCGTGTCGCCGAGGGCCAGCTCGTGGTAGAGCCGGTAGCGGGCGTGGGCGGGGTCCGGACGCTCGTCGGAGTCCTGGGTGAAGTGCTGGATCAGCGTCTCGTGCACCTCGCGCCACTTGGCGTGGTCGGCGTGCCGGTGGTGCAGCCGGAGCAGCAGCAGGGTGCGGATGAAGGGGTCGCCGACGAAGTGGCCCTGCTCGGCCTTGAACCCCTCCTCGGCGAGCCGCGCCCGCAGGGACCGTACGCCCGACGAACCGAAGTCGTCCGGAAGTTGGGCGTGCGCGAGGGCGACCGCCGAGTCGTGGCCGTGCGCGGCCGCGAGGACCGTCAGCTCGTCGAGCCGGTCGGCGGGGACCAGCCGGCCGAGCAACTCGGCGTAGGCGGGACGGCCGTCGTCGGCCTGCCCCTCCTCCCTCTTCACCTTCGCGAGGAGCAGCCGCCCCAACGAGGCGGCCTTGTCCGGGTGCCGGCGGGCGGCGGTCGCGAGCAGGACGATGCCGAGCGGATTGCCACCGGTCAACCGGTGTGTGGCGTGCGGCAGTTGGGGCGGGATCTCGACGTCGTCGCAGACCGCGCCGACCATGTGCAGGGTGTCGTCGGGGGAGAGCGCCGGCAGCGGCACCAGCAGCGCCCGCGAGGAGGGCGAGCTGCCCGGCTCCCAGTCCGTGGCCCGGGCGACGTCCGGGAGTTCGCGGCGGACGGCGTCCCCCAGCGCGGGATGGTTGGTGCCACGTACGGTCGCCACCCAGACCACCTGGTCGGCGACGCCGTCGGCCCGGTCCCGCAGGACGGCGTCCAGCAGTCCCGGACCCGGTCCGCTACGCGCGTTGTCCAGTAGCACGAGCGGACGCCCCAGGCGCGTGAGCCGCGACCCGATGCCCGCGTACGCCTCGGCCAGGTCGGCGAGCAGCGCCCGCACCAGCCACCGCTCGGCGTGCTCGCGCGAGGTGCCGCCGGCCCGGAAGTTCCCGGCGAGCAGCAGGAGCCCGCGCTTGGCGTTGCCGCCCGCGTTCGGATACGAGCGGTACCAGGTGGCCGGCTTCTGCTCCTTGCGGTGCGTGACCCCCTCGGACAGCGCCTCCAGGGTGGCCTCGACGGTCGCCGCGACGAACGGGCCCCCGCCGCTGGCCGCCGCGATCACCTTCGACGCGACCTTGGCCGCCCACCGCCCGGCCAGACTGAACCGCGTCGCCCGCTCGTTCAGCAGCAGGATCCGCACCAGCTCGCGCCGGATGCGGTCCGAGTCGGTCCGGCCGCTCCAGTCGCTCGCCCGGACCGCCACCAGCCCCGCCGTCAGCCGCGGAAACGTGAGCTGACCGGCCGCCCTGACGGGCTCGGTCAACTGCTCGGCGACCACCAGCAGCGCCTGCCACACCGGCGACCAGGACTCGGGACTCTCCTCGTGCGGCGGCCGCGCGAACTGCTCGTCCTCACAGTCGATCAACGCGACCGGAGTACGCCGACGGGCCTCACCTCGGCGGGTGTGCTCGGTATACGCGTCCCACAGTTCACCGAGCACCGCGCTCTTGCCGAGCCCCCGCCCGCCGGCCAGCACCAACAGCGGCGGACCGCCGGGGTGTTCGAGCCTCTCCGCGTGCAGCTCGTACGGACGGATCCCCACGAGTCGCGGTACGAGACCGGCGGGCTCGACATCGAACAGCGCCCCACGCCCGTACAACCGTCCGTGCACCGCGCACCTCCCCCAGGGCCGGTATCCCAACGCAAGGGTAAGGAGGGGGAGTTGCTATGTGCCAGATCGCGTGGTGTCCGTTGGGTTACGAAATTTCCGGACGGGACGGACCTGGGAACGGTCGCCGGAGGTCAGTCGGCGGTACCTCGGCGGTCGCCGCGATGACCAGGTCGGAGACCGAGAGGGCCTTCCAGTTGCCGACGGCGATGAGCCGCGTCTGCACGTCCAGTGCACGGTCCCACGCTTCGTCGGGCGTGGACAGCCAGTCGAAGCCCCGCATCTCATCGCGGATCCGCTCCGCGTCCGCCTTGGAACGGGCATTGTGCGGAATTTCGAGTTCGACAGCGCCGCACACCGCCGGCGGCTCCGCGTCGTGAAGCGGATCGATCACGGCGCGAACCGCCGGTTTCGGGTAGCGGGCGAGCGCGGACTCGTCGATGAGGTGGCGGTCGTTCATGCGGCCTGGTGAGGGTCGCCCACGGTCTTCGAGGTTTCGACCGGGCCGGTCGCTACGCGGTGTTCGAGCCGGCGGTCAGTCGCGGCTGAGGGCGAGGGCCAGCAGTCCGGGGAAGCGGGCGTCGAACTCCGCCCGCCGCAGCCGGTTGACCCGCCGGGGGCCCTGGTCGCGCTGCTCGACGAGGCCCGCGCCGCGCAGTACGGCGAAGTGGTGACTGAGGGCGGCCTTGCCGACGGGCACGTCGAAGCTGCCGCAGGACCGCGTCCACTCGGGGGAGTCGGCCAGCTCCCGGACGAGCGTGATCCGTACGGGATCGGCGAGGGCGGCCAGCGCGGTGAGGACCGGGACGTCGTCGGGGTGGGTGTGCTCGGGGGCGGCCCGATGGCCGGCGGTGGCCATGCTGTCCTCCTTCTGCCGGGCATTGCCGATTGTTCGATGAAAACCATACACTCACCAGTGTTCGCTTTTCATTGAACAGTCGAGCGGGAGTCCTGCATGCGCGCAATCGAAATCCAGGAGTACGGCGGTCCCGAGGTCCTGCGGGTGGTGGAGGTGGACGTCCCCGAGCCCGGCCCCGGCCAGGTGAGCGTCGACGTGGCCCACGCCGGGGTGAACTTCGCCGACCTGAAGGCGCGCGGCGAGGGCTACCGGGTGCCGGCGCTGCCCTTCCGGCCCGGCCTGGAGGTCTCCGGACGGGTACGGGCGCTCGGCGCGGGCGTGACCGGGCTGACCGTCGGCCAGGAGGTGACCGCGCTGACGGCGGGCGGCGGCTACGCGGAGGTGGCCGTCGCCGAGGTGGCGACCGTCTTCCCGCTGCCCGACGGCGTCGACCTGCGCACGGCGGCGACCCTCCCCACGGTGCTGCCGACGGCGTACGCGCTGGTGCACGCGGTGGGACGGCTGCAACGGGGCGAGACCGTCCTGGTCCAGAGCGCGGCGGGCGGAGTCGGCACGGTGGTGGGCCAGTTGGCGAAGGCGGCGGGCGCGGGCGCCGTGTACGGCGTGGTGTCGTCGGCGGCCAAGGCCGAGTACGCCCGCACGCACGGCTACGACGAGGTGTTCGTCGGCGACTTCGAGAAGGCGGTACGGGCGGCGACCGGCGAGCGCGGGGTGGACCTCGCCCTCGACCCGGTCGGCGGCGAGACCCTGCGCGCCTCCCTTGCCTCCCTCGCGGTCTTCGGACGCCTGGTCTCCTTCGGCAACGCGAGCTCCGCCGAGCCGTGGAGCGTGGGGCAGCCGGAGTTGGCTCCCACGGGACTCTCGGTCGCGGCCTTCTCCGTCCTGAACCTGGCGCGGACCGCCCCCGCCGCACTGCGCACGCTGGCCGAGCGGGCCTTCGCGAAGGTCGCCGACGGGACGGTCTCGCTGCCGGTCACCGCGGAGTTCGCCCTGCCGGAGGCGGCGGAGGCACACCGCCTGATGGGCGGACGCTCCAGCACGGGCAAGCTGCTGCTGAGCGTCTAGGGGCAGGCCAGGGCAGGGCAAGGCAGGGCGGGTCAGGCAGGGCAGGGCAGCACAGGCGCTCAGTCGACTGTGATGGAATCCAGCTTCTCCCGCAGGTACGCGTGCGAGTCGACGGGGTCGTGCGCCACTCGGCCGACCGGCGCCGGTACGGACTCCACGAGCGTCCCCGGTGTGCACTCGCCGAAGTAGACGAGGGACATGAGCTCCTCGGCGGGCGCGTCGGCGGGCGGGGGCAGGACGCGGTGCCGTCCCGAACGCCATCGGTCACCGGTCCAACGGGCCAGCAGATCACCGATGTTGATGGTGAAGGCGTCGGGGTCGAAGGGCGCGTCCTCCCAGCCGCCGTCGTCCGTCCACACCTGGAGGCCGCCCTTGCCGGCCTGCCGGTCGAGGACGGTGACCGTCCCGAAGTCGGTGTGGGGGCCGATGCGGAACTGGCCGGGCTGCGGCTCGCCGACGACCTCCGTGCCCGGGTACCAGTTGATGTTGAAACCGTAGGTGGGGTGGTCCATGTGCCGGGAGAAGAAGTCCGGTTCGAGACCGAGAGCCTCGCCCAGCAGGGAGAGCAGCTGTTTCTCCAGCTCGGCCATCCGGTCCAGGTACTCCTCGCAGAGCGCCCGAAGCTCCGGCACCTCGGCGGGCCACACGTTCGGCGCGTACCACTCCGCGTTGACGACCGGGTCGTCGAAGGGCTCGTGGGTGGCGAAGGTCAGGGACTCCTTCAGGTCCGGGGGAGTCTCCGTCCCCTCGGAGTACCCGTTGGCCTCGGCTCCGGGGCCCAGCCAGCCCCGCCCCCCGACCTTCGCCGCGTACGGCTGCTTGGCCTCGGCGGGGAGGACGAAGAAAGCCCGCGCGGCTGCCCGGATGCGGTCGCGCAGGGCGGGGTCCACTCCATGGCCGGTGACCAGCAGGAACCCGGCGGTCTGGAGGGCGTTGTCGACGGTGCGGGCGATGGCGGCGCGGGCCTCGGGGCCGCCGTCCAGCCAGGGGCGCAGGTCGATGGTGGGGATGCGGGGCGGCCGGGGGGTACCGGGGGCCTGGGGCTCACTCACCGATGTCCTCGTTCCACAGCGCCGGGTTGGTGTCGACGAAGTCGCGCATCATCGCGACGCATCCGGGGTCGTCCAGGAGCACGATCTCGACGCCGTGTTCCGCCAGCCAGTCGTGGCCGCCGTGGAAGGTGACCGCCTCGCCGATCACGACCCGCGAGATGCCGAACTGGCGGACCAGCCCGGAGCAGTACCAGCAGGGGGACAGGGTCGTCACCATCGTCGTGCCGCGATAGGTGCGCTGTCGTCCCGCCGCGCGGAACGCGGCCGTCTCCGCGTGCGTCGAGGGGTCGTCGTCCTGGACACGCCGGTTGTGGCCACGGCCCAGCAGGGCGCCGTCCGCGCCGTAGAGCGCGGCGCCGATCGGAATGCCGCCCTCGGCGAGGCCGGCGCGGGCCTCGCCGAGGGCGGTGGCGAGCCAGGTTCGTGCCTGCGACTGATCCATGCCTCTCACTTTCCCGGGCCGGGAACACGAGGGCAACGTGGGGACGGTTCCGGGCCGTGGTCCGGCGCAGGGTGACGAGGCCCGGTCCGTTGAAGGGGGCGTAGCACGTCACCGTCCGCGGGGTGCGCAGGACGTCGTCCTCGGCGAACAGCTTCCGTGCCGTCTCGTAGGACACCTCGCCGCCGACGACCGGGGCGACACGGTCGTGGAACTCGCGCGACGACTGCGGCAGCGGCTCCCCGGGCTTGACCTCGTCCTCGCCCCACACGTCCCACAGGAGGGTCATCGACCACGTGTTCGATTCCGGGTCGGTGTACCCAACCGTGTCAAAATCCCCCAGAAAATGTCCAGGTGCGGGTCAAGTAACCTGTGCCGATCATCGCCGCAGGCGCGGCAGTTGAGCCCCGGGCGGAAGGAAAGTTCATGGTTGCTGCTCCTGTTCTGGAGGAGCTGCGGGAGGTCTGCCAGCCGCAGGCGAAGCTCGCCAGCCGCAACGGCGAGCACTGGGCGGGCCGGCTCTACATGCGCCGCGTCTCGCTCCGCTTCACCCGCCAGCTGGTGCGCACTCGGGTCACCCCCGACCAGCTGACCTGGACGATGGTGGTGTGCGGGGTGCTGTCCGGCGCCGCGCTGCTCGTCCCGGGGCTGACGGGGGCCGTACTCGCCGCCCTGTTCATGCAGTTGTTCCTGCTCTTCGACTGCGTGGACGGCGAGGTCGCCCGCTGGAAGGGGCAGAACAGCGCGACCGGCATCTACGTCGACCGGCTCGGCGCCTACCTGGCCGACGCGGCGCTGATGATCGGCTTCGGCTTCCGGGCCGCCGAGTCCGGGCTCGGCGGCTGGGCGGGCTTCAACGGCTGGGTGTCCCTCGGCCTCGCGACCGCGCTCGGCGTCGTGCTGCTGAAGGCCTCGACCGACCTGGTGGACGTGGCCCGCGCCCGCCGGGGTCTTGCCGTCGCCGACGACGAGTCCACCGCGCCCCGCTCGCAGGGCGTCGCCTCACTGCGCCGGCTCGCCGCCGCCTTCAAGATCCACCGGGTCACCAACGGCATCGAGGCCTCCCTCGTCCTGCTGGCCGTCGCGGCCCTGGACGCGGTGACCGGCGGGGTCGAGCCGACCCGCTGGGCGCTGGCGGCCATCGCCGCGATCACCTGGCTGATGGTCCCGGCCCACCTGCTGTCGATCCTGTCGTCGTCCCGGCTGCGCTGACGCCGACAGCTGCGGCTGCGCCGACGTCCTCGTCGTCACCGTTCGGGCTGACGTCGTCGTCGCCGGCTGCGTTGACGCTCTCGGCGTCGTCGCCGTTCGGGCTGACGTCGTCGTCGCCGGCTGCGTTGACGCTCTCGGCCGTGGCTTCGCCGGTGGTGACGCCGTCGTCTCCGGCCGCGGCGAGGCAGTCCAGGTAGCTGTGCAGACGGCCCGCACCCGCCAGCATCGCGCGGGTGCGGGCCGTCAGCGACTCCCCGCGCGCCGCGAGCGCCGCCCGCAGCGCCGCCTCGCTGCCGCCCTCCCGGCGCAGCTCCGCCAGCACCGGGCGGATCTGCGCGAAGAGGTAGTGCCCGCGGCGCAGGGAGTGGACCACCCGGGCGTCGCGCACGTCGGCGGGGCCGAACACGCGGTAACCGGTGCCGCGTTCACGCGGCGGGGTGAACAGCCCGGCCGCCTCCCACACCCGCAGCGCCGACGTCCGGACGCCCAGCAGCCGGGCGACCTCGCCGATGCGCAGCCCGGCCGAGCGGGGCGGCGGCACGGATTCCGCCGCCAGCGCCGCCAGGGCCTCGCCCGTCGCCCGCAGGGCGGTGCGCTCCTCGTGCAGCGCGGCGTGGGCCGCGTCGACGAGGGCGAGGGCGGCCGGGACGTCACCGGCGTGCAGCGTCCGCATGATCCGGGCGGCCGGCACCGGACCGTACCCCTTCACCAGCGCGCGGTAGGCCAGCAGCGCCTGCCGGTGGACGTCCGTGAAGGTGCGGTAGCCGGACGCCGTGCGCTCGGCCGGAGGCAGGACGCCCGCCTCCTCGTAGTTGCGGATCTGCTGCGTCGACAGCCCGGCGAGGCGGGCGAGGTCGACGGAGCGCAGCCGGCCGCCGCCCGCGCGGTCGGTCATCGGACCACCGTGCTCCCCTCGCGGCCGGGCCTCACGGGCACAGGGAGCGCCAGATCCGGTCCGGAAGCAGCCGCGCCGCCTCGTCGAGGTCCACGTCGTCGATGCCGGACAGCCACCGCCGCGCGACCCCGACGACCGGTCCCAGGACCAGGGACTCGATCAGCGGCAGCGGCAGCCGCGCCAACTCCCCTGCCTCGATGCGGGGTTGGGTCCATGCGGCGAAGGCCGACAGCCTGGCCTCCTGGGAGTCGCGCAGTTCCTTGCCCCGGGTCATGCCCTGCTGGTCGGCCCGGGAGGAGTGCAGGAGCAGCGCCGCGTCCCGGTGGTCGCGGACGAACGCCAGATAGGTCCGCACGATCGCGCGGATGCCCGAGCGTGCCGTGCGGGTGCCGCGCAGGGCGGTGACCAGCTCGCCCAGCAGCCGGTCCAGCCAGCGCTGCGCCAGCGCGGACAACAGGCCGTCGAGGCTGCCGAAGTGGTGGTAGAGGCTGCCGAGACTGACCCCGCTGGCCTTGGTGACGGCGCTGACCGTGAAGCCCTGTTCCCCTTCGGCGGCGTACACGCGCAGGGCGACGTCCAGGAGCAACTCGGCGGTGGCCTCGCCGCGCTGCTGCTTGGGGCGCTGCTTCGTGCTCATCGAACGCCTGTCCTTGATCGCGCTGTTGTCGCAGTCAGCGTAGAGCACTTGTCTTTCTAGAGTGATTTTCTAGAAAAGGCCTCCGATTGGGCTGCCCGCCCCTCCACACTGGGCCCGTGTCCTTGCCGGAGATTCCCATATCGCTCACGCCGCAGCAGGCCGCCGCCGGTGCCGTCGTCACCGTCCCCCTGCCGACCGGTGCCACCCGCGTCCGTATCCCGCCCGCCCGGGACGGCGACCTCGTCCGGGCCACGGTCGGCGACCAGGAGGTGCTGCTGCGCGTCCGCGTCACCGCCGTCGGCGCGGGCCCTTCGCGCGGCCTCCAGTGGCTCGGGGTGCTCGGCGTCGTCGCCGTGATCGTGTTCGCGGTGGTCCTGGCCGACGGGGCAGGTGACGACGACGGCAACTCGCCCGCCTCCGCTGCCGGTTCGTCGACGTACGAGCCCTACACCGACGACCCGTACAGCGACGACTCGTACACCGAGGACCCCTACTCGCAGGACCCGTACGCCGACGCCACGGACGATCCCGCCACGGGCGACCCCTACGCGGACGACACCGAGGACCCGTACGCCACCGGGGACCCCTACGCCACCGAGAGCGAGGCCCCCGACCCGTACGAGTCCGGGACCTGCCTCAACGGGACGCTCCCGGACTCCACGACCGCGCAGGAGGTCAGCGGCGTAGAGGAGGTCTCCTGCTCGGCGTCCGACGCCCACTACCAGGTGATCGAGACGATCCCCTTCACCTCGGACATGAGCAGGTGCGAGGCCGACTCCCGGACGCAGTACGCGTTCTCGTACCGCTACACGATCAACGGGGCCGCCGTCAACGAGTACGTGTACTGCCTGGTCGGCCTCGGCTCGTACGCGCGCTGAGAGCGGTGACCCGTAGGCCTCAGCTCTGCGGAGGCTGCGGGTCCTCGCCGGACTCGCGGCGCTTCAGCTCCTCCTCGCGGCGGCGCAGGTCGGCCTCCCAGTCCTTGAGGAGCCTCTCGTCCTTCTTGTTCTCGTCCTTCAGGGACTTGAGGAACTCGGGGTTGTCGTCCGGCGCGACGAACTCCGTGCGGTGGCCGCGGTGCCACTCCGACGGCGTGGCGCCACCCCCGGGCCCGCGGCGCGCCTTGCCGGCCACCAACCAGGCGACCGGCCCGACGAGCACCTCGCCGAAGAGCAGGATGATGATGACCCACACCACCTTCGGCAGCCCCCGCACCTCCTCCTCGGGGGTGTTCAGGCAGTCGATGAAGGCATAGATCCACAGCGCCAGGACCAGCAGGAACGGCAGATACCTGAGCATGGCGGCGGGATCTCCCAGAAGACGACGGCGGGGCGCGGGACAGCCCCGGTGACGGGGCCAGGGTAGCGGGTGGCCGCTGTGCCGTCCCGGGGGGCGACCCCCGGACCCCGGGCAGAAAAGCAGGGGCGGGCGTCAGGACAAAGCGGGCCCTCGGCGATACTGGGTCGCATGGCTTACGACGATCTTCGTTCCCTGCTCAGGGCACTGGAACGCGAAGGCGACCTCAAGCGCGTCAAGGCCGAGGTCGATCCGTATCTGGAGGTCGGGGAGATCGTCGACCGGGTCCAGAAGTCCGGTGGCCCGGCGCTGCTCTTCGAGAACGTGAAGGGCTCCACCATGCCCCTCGCGATGAACGTGTTCGGCACCGACCGCCGCCTGCTGAAGGCGCTGGGGCTGAAGTCCTACGGCGCGATCAGCGAGAAGATCGGCGGCCTGCTGCGCCCCGAGCTGCCGCACGGGTTCGTCGGCGTGCGCGAGGCGTTCGGGAAGCTCGGCGCGATGACGCACGTGCCGCCGAAGAAGGTGAAGCCGGGGGACGCGCCCGTCCAGGAGGTCGTCCTGTACGGCGACGAGGTCGACCTCGACGCCCTCCCCGCCCTCTTCACCTGGCCGCAGGACGGCGGCTCCTTCTTCAACCTGGGGCTCACCCACACCAAGGACCCGGAGTCCGGGATCCGCAACCTCGGCCTGTACCGGCTCCAGCGCCACGACAAGCGCACGATCGGCATGCACTGGCAGATCCACAAGGACAGCCGCAACCACTACCAGGTCGCGGCGCGCAAGGGCGAGAAGCTCCCCGTGGCGATCGCCTTCGGCTGCCCGCCCGCCGTCACCTACGCCTCCACCGCCCCGCTCCCCGGCGACATCGACGAGTACCTCTTCGCCGGGTTCATCGCGGGCAGGCGGATCGAGATGGTCGACTGCAAGACGGTGCCGTTGCAGGTGCCGGCGCAGGCGGAGGTCGTGATCGAGGGCTGGCTGGAGCCGGGCGAGATGCTCCCGGAGGGCCCCTTCGGCGACCACACCGGCTTCTACACCCCGCAGGAGCCGTTCCCGGCCCTGAAGATCGACTGCGTGACGATGCGGAAGCGGCCGCTGCTCCAGTCGATCGTCGTCGGCCGCCCGCCGACGGAGGACGGCCCCCTGGGCCGCGCCACGGAGCGCTTCTTCCTCCCGCTCCTGAAGATCATCGTCCCGGACATCGTGGACTACCACCTCCCCGAGGCCGGCGGCTTCCACAACTGCGCGATCGTCTCGATCGACAAGAAGTACCCCAAGCACGCGCAGAAGGTCATGCACGCGATCTGGGGCGCCCACATGATGTCCCTGACCAAGCTGATCGTGGTCGTCGACTCCGACTGCGACGTCCACGACCTGCACGAGGTCGCCTGGCGGGCGCTCGGCAACACGGACTACGCCCGCGACCTGTCCCTCGTCGAAGGCCCCGTCGACCACCTCGACCACGCCTCCTACCAGCAGTTCTGGGGCGGCAAGGCGGGCATCGACGCCACGAAGAAGTGGCCCGAGGAGGGCTACACACGGGACGGCGGCTGGCCGGAGATGGTCCTGTCCGACCCGGAGACGGCGGCGAAGGTCGACCGCCGCTGGAAGGAGTACGGGCTGTGAGTTCCGCATCAGCCGCGATCCCGCAGCCGGGGCGCACCAAGGCGTTCCTGCGCCTGGTGATGATCGAGCACTCCGTCTTCGCGCTCCCCTTCGCCTACATCGCCACCCTGACCGCGATGTTCCAGAAGGACGGCAACATCCACTGGGGCAGGCTGCTGCTGGTCACCGTCTGCATGGTGGGCCTGCGCACCTTCGCCATGGCGGTCAACCGGATCATCGACCGTGAGATCGACGCCCGCAACCCTCGCACGGCCCATCGCGAACTGGTGACGGGCGCGATGTCGGTCAAGCACGCCTGGACCGGCGCGCTGATCGCCGTCGCCGTGTTCCTCGGCTCGGCGGCCATGCTCAACCCGCTCTGCCTCGCCCTCGCCCCCGTCGCGGTCATCCCGATGGTGGTGTATCCGTACGGCAAACGGTTCACGAACTTCCCGCAGGCCATCCTGGGTCTGGCCCAGGCGATGGGCCCGATCGGCGGCTGGCTGGCGATCACCGGCGAGTGGTCCTGGGACGCGGTGATCCTGGGCCTGGCGGTGGGCATCTGGATCGGCGGCTTCGACCTGATCTACGCCTGCCAGGACGTCGAGACCGACCGCGAGATCGGCGTCATGTCGGTCCCGGCCCGCTTCGGCATCCCGGCGGCGATCCGGGGCGCCCGCGTCTGCCACGCGATCACGACGGCCCTGTTCGTCTGGTACGCCCTCGCCACCGACGCCGGCGCGTTCTTCTGGCTCGGCCTGCTGATCGTCGCGGGCGCGTTCGTCTACGAGCACACGATCGTGCGGCCCCATGACCTGTCCCGCCTGAACAGGGCGTTCTTCTCGACGAACGGTTTCATCGGCATCAGCCTGTTCGTGTGCGCGCTGATCGACCTGCTGGTGCGGGGGCTCACGGTGTAGTCCGTGGCGTGCGACGCGTGGACTCGGTGTACTCCGTATGGGTGAACGGGTGCGCGGAGGGAGCAAAGGAAGCGCACGGGCTCCACACCCGGCCGGTCCTGAAGACCTTTCCGCCCACCGGTACGCTCAAGGTGTGAACGCAGGAGAAACGCAGCGCGTGCCTTGGATCGTGGGGGTGTCCGGGGCGTCCGGTACGCCCTATGCCGCCGCCGTACTGCGTGCGCTGCTCGCCGTGGGCGAGAGCGTGGACCTGGTGGTCAGCCGGGCCTCGCGGCTCACGCTGCTCGACGAGACCGGGATCTCCTTCCGGGACGCGCACTGGCGGGACGACCTGCGGGAATGGCTGACGCGGGGGGCCGACGGCAAGCCGGGCACCTTTGACGTGGACCTCGGCGGCGGCCATGACGTCGACCCGGTGCGGTACTGGGGCGCGGGAGATCTCGCCGCCGGGCCGTCCTCGGGGTCGTATCCCGCCAAGGGGATGCTGATCGTCCCCGCCTCGACGGCCTGTGTCGCCGGTGTCGCCCTCGGGCTCTCCAAGGACCTCCTCCAGCGGGCGGCGAGCGTGACGCTCAAGGAGCGCCGGACGCTCGTCGTCGCCGTACGGGAGACGCCGCTGAACGGGCAGACGCTCCGTCACCTCGTCGCCCTGGACGACGCGGGCGCGAGTGTCGTGCCCGCCTCGCCGGCCTTCTACGCGGGCGCCACCCACATCCAGGACCTGGTGGACTTCGTCGCCGGCCGGGTCCTCGACGCGGCGGGGGTCGCGCACGGGCTGTATCGCCGGTGGGACGGCGAGCTGGGCGGCGCGAGCGGACCCCGGGCCACGTGAACGCCGTCTGAGCACGTCGCAGTACCTCTCAGCTCTGTCGCAGTACTTCTCAGCTCTTCAGGAACTTTGATCGGAAGGCTTCGATTCGCATGGACGCGGTGGACAGGCAGCTCATCCAGGCCCTGAGGGAGAACGGCCGGGCCTCCTACGCGGAGTTGGGGCGCCTCGTCGGACTGTCGGGACCCAGTGTCACCGACCGCATCAACCGGCTGGAGGCGGCCGGTGTCATCACCGGCTACCGCGCCACGGTGAACGCCGCCCAGCTCGGCCTCGGCGTCACCGCCCTCATCGGCATCTCCCTCTCCGACGCCGCCGACCACGAGGACGTGGCGAACCGGATGAAGGACCTCAGCGAGATCGAGGACTGCTGGTTCATCGCCGGCGACGACTCGTTCATGCTCAAGGTGCGGGCGAACGACGTGGACGGGCTGGAGCGGATCATCCGGCGGCTGTCGGGAACGAAGGGCGTCTCCCGGACCCGTACGACCATCGTGCTCTCCACGAAGTGGGAGAACCGGGTCGGGGAGCTGCCGGAAGAGGTCTGAGGAAGAGGCCCGAGCCCGCAGGCCGCAGGCCGGATGGGGGACCCCCGCCCGGAGGGTGGGGGAGTACGTTTAGCAGGTCTGTCTAGGAGAGGGAACATCATGGACGTCGGGCTCAAGCGCGAGCTGGAGGAGAAGGTCAGGGCCGGTGAGCGGCTGACCCGCGAGGACGGCATCGCGCTGTACGAGTCGGACGATCTGGCCTGGCTGGGCGGTCTCGCGCACGAGGTGCGCACGCGCAAGAACGGCGACGTCGTCCACTTCAACGTCAACCGTCACCTCAACATGACCAACGTGTGCACCGCGTCCTGCGCCTACTGCTCCTTCCAGCGCAAGCCGGGGGAGAAGGACGCGTACACGATGCGCATCGAGGAGGCGGTGAAGCTCGCCAAGGCGATGGAGAGCGACAACCTCACCGAGCTGCACATCGTCAACGGCCTGCACCCCAACCTGCCGTGGCGCTACTACCCGCGCTCGCTGCGGGAGCTGAAGGCGGCCCTCCCGGACGTCTCCCTGAAGGCGTTCACGGCGACGGAGATCCACCACTTCGAGACGATCAGCGGCCTGTCGGCGTCCGAGATCCTCGACGAGCTCATCGACGCGGGCCTGGAGTCGCTGACCGGCGGCGGCGCCGAGATCTTCGACTGGGAGGTCCGCCGGCACATCGTGGACCACCGCACCCACTGGGAGGACTGGTCGCGGATCCACCGCCTGGCGCACGAGAAGGGTCTCAAGACCCCGTGCACCATGCTGTACGGCCACATCGAGGAGCCGCGCCACCGGGTGGACCACGTCCTGCGCCTGCGCGAGCTCCAGGACGAGACCGGCGGCTTCCAGGTCTTCATCCCGCTGCGCTACCAGCACGACTTCGTGGACATGAAGGACGGCAAGGTCCGCAACCGCCTTCAGGCCCGCACGCAGATGGCCACGGGCGCGGAGGCCCTGAAGACCTTCGCGGTCTCGCGTCTCCTCTTCGACAACGTCCCGCACGTCAAGGTCTTCTGGGTCATGCACGGCGTCCAGACCGCGCAGCTCGCCCTCCAGCACGGCGCGGACGACATGGACGGCTCGGTCGTCGAGTACAAGATCACGCACGACGCCGACAACTACGGCACCCCGAACAAGCTGACCCGCGAGGACCTGCTGGACCTCATCCGTGACGCCGGCTTCCGCCCGGTGGAACGCAACACGCGCTACGAGATCATCCGCGAGTACGACGGCCCCGACCCGGCCCGCCGCGAGGCGCCGCAGCCGATGCGCGTGTGACACCCGGTCCGTTGGGCCGAAGGTTGAGCCGCGCGGGCGGTAATGGCTAGCCTGCCACTATGGCCCTTACTTTCACACTCGATCCCGCCGTCACCCCCGCCCTGCGTGACGGCGTCCTCGACCTCTGGACGGACGTCTCCAACGCGGGCGGGGCCGTCGGTTTCGTGGCGCCGGTGGAGCGGGAGGTGGTCCGGCCGGAGCTGGTCAAACACCTCGCGGCGATGGCCGAGGGCCGGCACCGGCTGCTCGTCGGGAAGGACGCGGCGGGAGAGGTCGCCGCGACGGCCTTCTTCTCCTTCAACACGCACCGGTTGCAGACGCACTGGGTCTGGCTCTACACGGTGATGGTGCACCCCCGCCACCAGGGCAAGGGGTACGGCCGGGACCTGCTCGCGGCCGCCGCCGACGCGGCCAGAGGCTTCGAGGGCATCGACGCGATCCGGCTCTCCTGCCGCGGCGGACTCGGCCTGGAACGCTTCTACGGCTCCTGCGGCTACAAGGAGGTCGGCCGGATCCCCGGCGCCATCCGGGTCGCCCCGGGAGACGACCGCGACGACGTCGTCATGCTGCTGCCGCTGGCCCGAGGCCACTGACCCGAGGCCGCAGGGGCGGCTGCAAGATCGGGAGTCCGGCGTGCTTCACTGGACGCCGGCCCCTTTTGGAAACGGAAGAGTGGATTGACATGCTCCGCTACACACTGATGCGCCTCGGTGTCTTCGCCGGCTGCCTCGTGGTCGTCTGGGGTCTCGTCTACTCGGGCGTCGTCCCGCGCGGCCTCGGCGACTCCAACATCATGTGGGTCGTCCTGCTCTCGCTGGTGATCTCCGCGCCGATCAGCTTCGTGGTGCTGCGCAAGGAGCGCGACCGCGCCTCGGTGACGGTCGTGGAGCGCGTGGACCGCATGAAGGCCAACCTGGAGGCCAACCGGTCCCAGGAGGACGCCACGGTCGACGAGACGACGCGTACCCAGGGCCGGACGCAGACCTCATAGCTGCTGCTCGGCGGGGGCCGGGTCCGGTCGGGCCCAACTACGCTGTGCGCATGGGTGCCGTGAAGACCAAGCGGATGCCGCGCGCGGTCCGTGAGCAGCAGATGCTGGACGCCGCCGTGGAGACCTTCGGCCGCCGCGGGTACATGGCCGCGTCGATGGACGAGATAGCCGAACTCGCGGGCGTGTCCAAGCCGTTGGTGTACCTGTACCTGAACTCCAAGGAAGACCTCTTCACCGCCTGTATCCGGCGCGAGGCCAAGGCGCTCGTCGAGGCGGTCCGCACCGGCGTCCGCACCGACCTGCCCGCCGACCGCCAACTCTGGGACGGACTACGGGCGTTCTTCGCGCACACCGCACAGCACCCGCACGCCTGGTCCGTCCTGCACCTCCAGGCCCGCACGCACGGCGAGCCGTTCGCCGGTGAGGTCGCGGCGATGCGCGAGGAGATCGTCGCGTTCGTCACCCAGCTGATCCTGGTCGCGGCCCGGGAGGCCCACCGGGACCCCGACCTGCCCGAACGCGAGGTCGCCGGACTCGCCGAGGCCCTCGTCGGCGCCGCCGAGTCCCTCGCCGCCTGGGCCAACACCACCGACGGCACCACGGCCCGCCAGGCGGCGGCGACTCTGATGAACTTCGCCTGGGCCGGCCTCGGCAACCTCATGGAGGGCCGCTCCTGGACTCCGCCGCCCGTGGCCGACGTATGACACCTGTCATGCCCGGCGGCGGACGCGGGACACTGGGCCGCCCCGGCCCGCCGCGCCTACCGTCTTCCCCATGACGAAGCCCGGCAAGGACCAGACGCGGAAGACGGACATCCGGATCGGCCTCATCGGCGGTCACCGGCTGAACGGGGCCACCCTCCACGAGCGCACCCTCGCCGTCTCCCTCGTCGGCGGCGCCGGCGTCGACCTGACCGGGGTGGAGATCCCGGACGGCGCCGAGCTGCGGATCACCAAGCTGAGCCTGATCGGCGGCGTCAGCCTCAAGGTCCGCCCCGACGTCCGGGTGGACGTCCGCGGTCTGCGCCTGGGCGGCGTCCAGGACCAGGGCCCGACCGAGCCGAACGGCCCGACCGTCCGCGTCGGGGCCTGGGGCCTCCTGGGCGGAGTCACGGTCCGCCGCGGCCGAGCGCTCCGCAGGCAAGTGCGGTGACCGGCCGTCGGCCCGCTGCGGCGCGTCGTGGCCCGTCGCGCCCACGCGTCGGAGCCGCAATTCGTACAGCCCCGCGCCCCTTCAGGGCATCTCAGTGGGCGAGTGGGTCCACTCGGCCGGTCACGTGCAGCCGTCCCGGTTCGTCCGCGCCGCGCAGTTCGAAGCGTTTGCCGTCCGTCGCGAACAGCACCGTTCCCGGCAGGAGCACCGGGGCCCGGAACTCCGCGCGGATGTGTACGGCCGGTGGGGTGCCTTGGGCGGCCAGGCAGCGGGCGACCGTCCACATGCCGTGGGCGATGGCGCGGGGGAAGCCGAACGGGCGGGCGGTGAGGGGGTGGAGGTGGATGGGATTGCGGTCGCCGGAGACGGCGCCGTAGCGGCGGCCGACGTCGGCGGCGAGGTGCCAGGTGTCCAGGACCGGGAGGGGGGCCGGTTCCGGGTCCTTGGGGGCGGGGGACGGCTGTGTGCGGTGCCGGGCCAGGTAGGTGCTGGTCGACTCCCAGACCAGTTCCCCGCCCTCCCTGAGCTCCGTGACGACGCACGCCTGCGTGCCGCGCCGATGCGGTGCCAAGTGGTCGACGTACACGCCGAGTTCGTACGTCCCGGTGGCCGCGGGAGCCCGGAGGCGGGTGATCTCGATCGACGTGTGGACGAGACCGAGCAGCGGCAGTGGGAAGTCGCGGCCGCTCATGATGCTCATCGCGAGCGGGAAGCCCAGCACGTGCGGGTAGGTGAGCGGCAGGGCGTCGTCGCCGGTGGGGAAGCCGCAGACCCGCTCGTAGCAGGACAGCCGGGTGAGGTCGATCCGCAGGCCGGGCACGACGAGCCGGTCGCCGGAGAACGCCGCTCCCGGGCGGGGCCGCTTGCAGAGGGACAGCAGCGCCCCCCGGGCGAGCAGGGGCCCGAGCGCCGGGACCCTCTTCACCGTGGTGTCCACTACGCCCCCAGCAGGCTCTGGCCGCACACCCGCACGACCTGCCCGTTCACCGCGCCGGAGGCGGGATGCGCGAGCCACGCCGTCGTCTCGGCGACGTCGACGGGCAGCCCGCCCTGCGCGAGGGAGTTCATCCGCCGGCCCGCCTCGCGGATGAACAGCGGCACCGCGGCCGTCATCTTCGTCTCGATGAAGCCCGGCGCCACCGCGTTCACCGTGACCCCGTGCCCGGCGAGCGCGCGCGGAGCGAGGGACCGGACCAGACCGGCGACGCCCGCCTTGCTCGCGCCGTAGTTCGTCTGCCCTGCGTTGCCCGCGAGCCCGGCGATGGAGGCGGTCGCCACGATCCGCCCGCCCGGCCGCAGGGCGCCCTTCGCGAGCAGCGCGTCCGTCGTGCGCAGCACGCTCGCCAGATTGACGTCCAGGACGGAACCCCACCTCTCGGCCGGCATGTTGACCAGCCGCCGGTCCCGGGTGATCCCCGCGTTGTGGATCAACACGTCCAGCCCGTCGGGGAGTTCGGCGGCGATCCGTTCACCCGCGTCGGCGGCCGTGATGTCGAGCGCGAGGGCGGTGCCGCCCAGCCGCTCGGCGACCCGACGGGCGTCCGCCTCGGCCTGCGGTACGTCCAGGACGACGACATGGGCGCCGTCTCTCGCCAGCGTCTCCGCGACCGCCTCGCCGATCCCACGCGCTCCGCCGGTGACGAGCGCGGTGCGGCCGGCGAGGGGCTGCGACCAGTCGCCGGGGCCCTCGGACCCGTCGGCCCCTGTCGCGATCACCTGGCCGCTGACGTAGGCCGACTTGGGGGACAGGAGGAAGCGCAGTGTGGACTCGGCGGCGGCCGCGTCGGTCAGCCGGACCAGGTTCACGGTCCTGCCCCGCCCGATCTCCTTGCCGAGGGACCGCACGAACCCCTCCAGGGCCTGCTGCACGGCCGCCTGGTGGTGGTCCTCGGCGTCGAGTGGCGCGCCGAGCACCACCACCCGCCCGCTCGCCGCGACCGACCGCACCACCGGGTGCAGGGCCGCGTGCACCTCGGCGAGCGAGTCGACGTCACGGACACCGGTCGCGTCGAGGACGACGGCGGCGGGGGCGCAGGCGGGGGCGGAGGGGCCGAGGGGGAGCCCCGCACGGGCCAGGACCGGCCCGAGGCCGGGGACCGTGGAGGTGCCCGCCGTGAGATGGAGCAAGTCGCCGTCCAGGGACGGACGTTCGGCCGACCAGCGTCTGAGTGGCGCCGGTTGCGGGAGCCCGAGCCGTCGGGTGAGGAGGCGGCCGGGTGCGGTGGCGGTGAAGCTCAGATAGCGGTCGGCCATGATGATCTCCCACGGGCTCGGCGCACACGAGAAACGGGATCCCGCGAGGGATCCTTACTCCGGAGTAAGGTTACCGTGGGTAAGTCTAGGTCAAGGGTGAGGAGCAGGTCGAGATGAGTACCTCGGAACCGTCGTCGGAACCGTCGAAGGTGACCTATCTGAGAGGGGCTCGGAAGAGCACCCCGGAGCCCCCGCGTGCCCGCCGCGTCGCCATCGTCGCCGGCACCCGCATCCCCTTCGCCCGCTCCGACGGCCCCTACGCCACCGCCTCCAACCAGGAGATGCTGACGGCGGCCGTGAACGGACTGGTGAACCGCCACGCGCTCGATGTCCCGGGCGTCGTGGGCGAGTTGGTCGCCGGCGCCGTTCTCAAGCACAGCCGTGACTTCAACCTGGCCCGCGAGACCGTCCTCGGCTCGAAGCTCGACGCCCGCACCCCCGCCTACGACATCCAGCAGGCCTGCGGCACCGGCCTCCAGGCCGTGATCGCCGCTGCCAACAAGATCGCCCTGGGCCAGACCGAGTCCGCGATCGCGGGCGGCGCCGACACCGCCAGCGACGCCCCTCTCGGCGTCAACGACCGCCTGCGCCGCATCCTTCTGGAGGCCCGCCGCGCCAAGTCGACCGGCGACCGCCTCAAGGCCCTCGCGCAGATCCGCCCCTCCCACCTGATCCCCGACATCCCGCGCAACGCCGAACCGCGCACCGGCCTGTCCATGGGCGAGCACGCGGCGGTCACCGCCCGCGCCTGGGGCATCGACCGCGAGGCCCAGGACGAACTGGCGGCCACCAGCCATCAGCGGCTCGCGGCCGCGTACGAGCGGGGCTTCTTCGGCGACCTGGTCGTCCCGTTCCGCGACCTGGCCCGCGACCAGAACCTGCGCCCGGACTCGACGGCCGAGCAACTGGCCCGTCTGAAGCCGGTGTTCGGCACCGACGGACCCGACCCGACCATGACGGCGGGCAATTCGACCCCGCTGACGGACGGCGCGGCCGTCGTGCTCCTCGCCTCCGAGGAGTGGGCCGAGGCGCGGGGCCTGGAGCCGCTCGCCTACCTGACCGCGTACGAGACGGCGGCCGTGGACTTCGTGCACGGCGACGTCGCCGACGGGCAGGACGGGTTGCTGATGGCCCCCGCGTACGCCGTCCCCCGCATGCTGGAGCGAACCGGTCTGCGCATCGAGGACTTCGACCTCTTCGAGGTCCACGAGGCCTTCGCCTCCCAGGTGTTGGCGACCCTCGCGGCCTGGGAGAAGCAGGGCCTGGCGCCCATCGACCGCGACCGGCTGAACGTCGCCGGTTCCTCCCTCGCGACCGGTCACCCCTTCGCGGCGACCGGTGCCCGTATCGTCGCGACGCTGGCCAAGCTGCTCGCCGAACAGCACGGCCCCGCAAGGGGGCTGATCTCGATCTGTGCGGCGGGCGGACAGGGTGTGACCGCGATCCTGGAGCGGCCGTGAAGGGCGGAACGAGCAGGCGGGCGGAACAAATGTGAAGGATCCTCATATAACCCCCGAGGCTGCACAGCCCTGACCCCGGAAACTCCCGGAACACGCACAAGCCCCCCACGTGAGCGCCGTACGATCCCCTACCTAACCGGCGGTAACCCCTGCCTTAGGGGGCCTTAGGGCCTCTTAGGGCCCCTTAGGGGCATCCCGGTTGAACGCCTCGGTGCGCGAAGCACGTACGTCATGCAGCAAGCAGTTTTCTCGCTGCACGCTCAGGGAGCCGCCCGTGTCCACCCCGTACTCAGCCGCAGGCGCGACATACGCCTCCGCCGACTTCCACGACGCTCCCCCCGCCCTTGTGGAACCCGAGACGCGACGACTGGACGGCGCCGTACGGGAGGCGTCCGTACCGGCGTTGGCGCGCTCGGTGACCTACGGCTCGCTCGCCGACCTGCCCTACGACAACGCGGCCGCCGCTCCCGAGACGGTGGTCCTCAGCCGCAAGGACACGGAGGGCGAGTGGACGGACATCACGGCCGAGCGCTTCGCGGCCCAGGTCCACGCGGTGGCCAAGGGGCTGATAGCGGAGGGGCTGGTGCCCGGGGACCGGCTCGCCATCATGGCCCGCACGACGTACGAGTGGACGCTGCTCGACTTCGCGGCCTGGGCGGCGGGCCTGGTCACCGTCCCCATCTACCCGACCTCCTCCGTCTTCCAGACCCGCTGGATCCTCCACGACTCCGGCGCGGTCGCCCTCGTCACCGAGACGGCCGGCCAGGCGGCCGCCCTCGGCCCCGAACTCGACCGGCTGCCCGACCTCCATCACCTGTGGGTCATGGAGAAGGGGCATGTGGACCGGCTGATCGAGGCGGGCGAGCACGTGCCGGACGCCGAGGTCGAGATCCGCCGGGGGATGCTCGTCCCCGACACGCTCGCCACCCTCATCTACACCTCCGGCACCACCGGCCGCCCCAAAGGCTGCGCGCTCACCCACGGCAACTTCTTCGCCGAGGTCGACAACGCGATCGAACTCCTCTACCCGGTCTTCAAGTCGAAGGGCGACGACGTCTCCGTCCTCCTCTTCCTCCCCATGTCCCACGTCTTCGGCCGGATGGTCGCCATCGCCTGCGTCCGCGCCCGCGTCCGCCTCGGCCACGCGCCCAGCCTCAAGTCCGACGACCTCCTCCCGGACCTGGCGGCCTTCAGACCCACCTGCCTCCTCGCCATCCCCTACATGCTGGAGAAGGTCTTCAACACGGCCCGCGCCAAGGCGGAGGCCGGCGGCCGGGTGTCCTCCTTCGACCGGGCGGTCGGCGTGGCCCGCCGCTACGGCGAGGCGGTCGAGGCGCAGAAGACCGGCACCGGCTCCGGCCCGGCGGCCACCCTCCGCGCGGCCCGCGCCTTCTACGACCCGCTCGTCTACCGCCGCATCCGCAACGCCATGGGCGGCCGCGTCCGCAACGCCATCTGCGGCGGCTCCCCGCTCGGCCGCCGCCTCTCCTCGTTCTACCTCGGCGCGGGCATCGAGATCTACGAGGGCTACGGCCTGACGGAGACGACGGCCGCGACCACGGTCACCCCGCCGCTGAAGCCGCGCCTGGGAACGGTGGGCTGGCCCCTGCCCGGCACGAAGATCCGTATAGCGGCGGACGGCGAGATCCTCGTCGCGGGCGAGCACGTGCTGCGCGGCTACTGGGACCCGGCGGGAGGGGGAGTGGTCCCCGCGGCCCCCGACGGCTGGCTCGCGACGGGCGACATCGGCGAGCTGGACGACGAGGGCTATCTGACGATCACCGGCCGCAAGAAGGAGATGATCATCACGGCGGGCGGCAAGAGCGTCGCCCCCGCGCCCCTGGAGAACTGGCTGCGCTCCCACCCCCTGATCTCCCAGGCCATGGTCCTCGGCGACGACCGCCCCTACGTCTCCGCCCTCCTCACCCTCGACCCCGACGGCCTCACCCACTGGCGCCAGATGAACGGCAAGCACCCGGTCCCGGCGGAACTGCTGATCCACGACGAGGAGCTGAACGCCGTCCTCCAGCGCGCGATCGACGAGGCCAACAAGCTGGTGTCCCGACCGGAGTCGATCCGCCGCTTCGCCATCCTGCCGGTCGACTTCACGGAGGCGGCGGGGCACCTGACCCCGTCGATGAAACTGCGCCGCGAGACGATCATGCGCGACTTCGCGGACCAGGTGGAGGGGCTGTACGCGCAGCACTAAAGGGTTCGCGGACGGGGCCCGGACCAGGGAGTATGCCGCTCGTGAACGGCATCGGCGGACGGAACGGCATCGAGTTCTTCCACTACCCCTGGGACGACCGTCCCACCGCCCTCGTCTGGGGCATCCGGGTCGACGGCACCGACCTGCGCGCGCTGACGGCCTGGTCGACCCGCGAGCTGTGGCGACCGGAACTGGAGGACCAGTTCGAGGACCAGGAGGGGGAGTCGGCCGAGCTGATCTGGCGCGGTCATGACGGCCTGGGAGTACGGGACTTCGAAGACCGCCCGGACCACTTCCTGACGGATGCAGGTGCTGGTGCTGACGCCGTCCCTCTCCTCGGCTGCCCCTGCGGCCTCTGGGCCTGCTGGCCCCTCATGGCGAGCCTGACGACGACCCTCACAACGGTGACGTGGTCGTCCTTCCACTACCCCGAGCGCGAGGAGTGGGGCGAGTTGCCGCTGGGCCCGTTCGTCTTCGAGCGGCAGGCGTACGAGACGGCGCTGAGGAACCCGCCGGTCCTGCCGGAGGACCCGCTGGGCCCGCCGCCCGCCGGACTGGGGGTGTGAGGGGACGAACGGTCGGTCGGCCTCAGGGCCTCAGGGGGTGAGTGCCTCCGCGGCCCGGTCCAAGAACCGGTTGAGGCGATCGAGAGCAGACCCGCCGCGAGCCCGCCGGAAGCCGTGCCGCCGCCCCCAGAAGGCGGCCTGGACGAGATGGAACTGCGCCCAGCGCCCGACCCGCTCCCGGTCGAGCCCGGCGGCCTCGGAGAAGAGGCCGAGGATCCGGTGGGCGGCGGAGCGCAGCCGTTCCGGTTCGTCGTCGAGGCCGACGTCGAGCATCCGCAGCCCGAGCGCCTTGAGCAACGTCCCGCCGTCGTACGCCGGATCCCCCACCCAGCCCTTGGGATCGACGGCCAGCCAGGGCTCGCGTTCGGCGCGCAGGACGTTACGGGCGTGGAGATCACCGTGGACGAGGAGATCGGGCTGGGCGTGTCCGAGTTCTCGTACGGTGCCCAGGGCGGCGTCGACCGCACGGGCGGAGAGGGCGTCGTCGAACTCCTTCTGATCGCAGAGGAGTTGACGCTCCCACCCGTCGGCCATGTCCCGCAACCGGGGCAGTCCGCCCGGCGGCGCGGGAACGGCGAGCCGCCGGCTGATCCGCCCGGCGACGACGGCGACCTCGTCGGTGTCCTCGACCTCGGCGAGGGACGATGCCCGGACCCGCTCCAGCAGCATCGCGAACCGTGAGTCGTCCCGCTCGTACAGCCGCACGGCACCCTGCCCGCCCCAGGCGGCGAACGCGTCGGGCTCGTGCACGTTGCCCGGGTGCGGAAACGAGACCTTGAGTACGGCGGGCGTGGCCCCGCCCCACACGACGGGGACGACGATCCCGACCCCGCCGTGGACGACGTCACCGTCGGGCACGCAGCCCCAGTGGTCGGTCAACTCGCCCAGGAGGGAGGGCAGCCGGGCGATCCAGTCGGCGCCGGCTTCTCCCTCACGGTCGACTGTGGCACGGACGAAGGTCTCCGGGACGTCGATCATTGCTCCAGTCTGGGCCAGTTGGCGGCCCCGACGTTCACTTCGTGGCGTACGTGAGGAAGCCGGCCCAGGCGGTGGCGGCGAGGGACAGTTCCGGTCCGGCGGGGTTCTTGGAGTCACGGACGTGGACGGTGTGGGGGCAGGCGGCGACTTCGAGGCACTCGCCGCCTTCGCCGCCGCTGTAGGTCGACTTGCGCCAGGTGTAGGCGGCTTCGAGGCACTCGCCGCCTTCGCCGTCGCTATAGCTGGACTTGAACCACGTGAGGTCCTTGCTGCTCATAGCCCCTCCAGCTTCTTCTCGATCAACGCCCGGGAATCCTCAGGCGAGAGAGCCACCGCCCGCATGATCCCATAGCGGTCGGCGATCGTCCGTACCTCTTGGGGGTCGGTGATCAAGCGTGGGTATCCCTGGACCTCGGTGTACGCCACTTGTGGATGCTTCATAGGCGTCAGCAAGTTGAACGCGCCGCCCATATTGGGGTGGTTCTCGATCCTGGTCGGCATCACCTGGATTTCAACATTCCGCCGGTCCCCGATGCGCAGCAATTGCTTCAGCTGCTCCTCCTGGACGGTTCGACCGCCGATGGGCCGATCCAGAACGACCTCTTCGAGCACGTAACTGACGGTGGGCGAAGGCCAACGCTCCAGGACCTGTTGGCGTGCCAGCCGGTCGGCCACGCGCTTCTCGATGGTCTCCTCGTCGAGCAGCGGCCGTCGGCGGGAGAACATGGCCCACGCGTAGTCCCTGGTCTGCAACAGGCCCGGCACACCCTGGTTGGCGTAGAAGTGCAGCTCAACCGCCTCCGCCTCCAAGGCCGCGTAACTCCGGTACCACTCGGGATGTCGCGTCCGAACCTTGCCCATCGCCTCCTTGACCTCAGGGATCGCCTCCTTGAGAAGGCCCCCGGCGTCCAGCAGGCCGTCCGCCTGCTCCAGCACTTCCGTCCGGATGAGGCGTACCCCCCGCTCCATGGACGAGATGGCATCCGGCCCGTACCCCACCATCTGCCCGAACTCCTTCTGCGTAAGCCCCTTCCGCTCCCGCAGAAGTTTCAACTGCTTGCCGAGCGCGGTGAACAGCCCCGTCGTCCCGTCGGCCTCGGCCGGTGTCTCCGGCCTGCGCTCATCCTTCACTCACGGCACCGCCTTCACGTCTTCCTGGTCACGACCGACGACCCGTACACCCGCCCCACCGCAGCCGTACGGCTACACAGAGTCGCCAAGTCGCCCCTGGCCAGGGTAGATACAACCGACCACGCTGAGTCAGGTGAACTCCGAAATCTCCACCCAGATCTCCACCCCCCACGGTGAGCTGACCCTGCGCCTCAGCTCCACCCCGCGCGGTGCCCGCCTGGCCCGCCGCCTCGCCGCGCAGCAGCTCACGGACTGGGGATACCCGCACGACGGCGACGCCAACTACACCGCGCAGCAAGTCGTCGCGGAGCTCGCCGCCAACGCCGTCACGCACGGACGCGTGCCCGGCCGGGACTTCGAACTGCGGCTGCTGCTCCTCGCGGAGGACACGCTGCGTGTCGAGGTGAGTGACGCGCGCGGGGACCGGCAACTGAGGATCGTCACGAACCCGGAGGAGGAGGGCGGCCGGGGCCTGATCCTCGTCTGGGTCCTGGCCCGTACGTGGGGTGTCGCGGAGCGGGCCGTCGGCAAGACGGTGTGGGCCGAACTGCCGCTCACCTAGGGCGCGTCGTCCCGCAGCACGCTGTAGGAAAGGCTGTCGCGCCAGCGCCCGTCCCGGAACACGACGCTGCGCAGGACGCCCTCGCGGGTGAAACCGACTTTCTCCAGGGCGCGTTGCTCGGCGATGTTCTCCACATCGGTGTGCGCCTCGATCCTCATGACGGGCGTGTGCGCGAACAGGTAGCGGGCCAGGAGGCGTTGGGCCTGTGTTCCGACGCCGCGTCCCTGGGCCTGTGGCAGCAGCTGGATGCCCATGTTCCAGAAGTACGAGCCGGGCACGGTGACGACCTTGCGCCAGGCCACGAAGCCGAGTGGCTCCGTGCCGGACGTCACCATCAACAGGCCGCCGTCGTCGGAGAGCATGCCGTTCTCGGCCCAGCGGCGCCTGAAGCGCCCCGGGTCCGCCCAGCCGAACCACGCGAACGGCCCGGCGGCCTCGGGGTCGACCAGAAACTGTTCCAGCATCGGCAAGTCGTCCTCGCGGACGGGACGCAGGCGCACGGTGTCGTCGATCACCCGGGCCACGCTAGCTGTCTTCCTGCCGGGATGGGGCGGCCAAGGCAACAGGCAGTCGAACACGACCCCCGCCATGCGTCCCAGCCGCCTTCCGGTTCCCCCGCCCCCGTTCCGCCGCCATGGCCGCCGACACGATCGCCTGGACGTCCGCCACGTCGACATCGCCCCGGACCGCGCCTGCTTCCTGGGCTCGGACGAGCAGTTCTCGTCGGGAGACTCAGGCCTTCGTCGGCCTGTGGGCGATCAGCAGGGCCTGGGGGGTCGACTCGCCTCGGTCGGGCTCCGCCTGGCGAACCGTGCTCGACCACATCGTGAAGCCGGCCGACGTCAGTAGCTCGGCCATCTGCTCGGGGCGGCGGCGTTCGAAGTCGAGGGCGACCGGGTGGCCCCAGGGGCGGTCGTGGTGGCGGGGCTCGTCGCCGACCTGGAAGCCGAGGAGGAGGTGGCCGCCGGGGGTGAGGACGCGGTGGAACTCGGCGAAGAGGGCGGGGAGTTCGCCCACAGGGGTGTGGATGGAGGAGTAGAAGGAGACGACGCCGTCGAGGGAGCCGTCCGCGTGCCCGTCCAGCTTGAGCATCGAGCCCTGCTCGAACCGGATCCCCGGGTTCTCGCGCCGCGCGATCGCCAGCATCGACTCCGACAGGTCGAGCCCGGACACGTCGAGCCCGAGCGAGGCGAGGAACCCCGTCGTCCGGCCGGGTCCGCACCCCAGGTCGGCCACCCGGCCGCCGGCGCCGACGAGTTCGGCGTACGCCGTGAGCACGGCCCGCTCCAGCGGCATCGTGGTGAGCGCGTCACGGAAGCGTTCGGCGTAGTCCTCGGCGACGGTGTCGTAGAAGGTGCGGGTGGCGGTCAGGAAACCGGGGGCGGGGTCTGTGGTGTGGTCGGTGGTGTCGGTCATGGGTCGGGACCCTAGTCGGGCCCACTGACAACCGGGGGGTGTTCCAGGCCGTTCTAAGCCACGCCCAGTGCCCGCAGGCCCCCGGCCGTCGCCGCCGCCCCCAGCACCACCACAGCGAACGGCGCCCGCCTCCACGCCAGGGCCCCGCCCGCCAGCACCCCGGCCGGACGCGCCCACCCGGCGAAGCCGCCACCCTCGGTCAGCGCGCCCGTGGCCAGCAGCGCGACCAGCAGGACCACCGCCCCGGCGGACAGCAACTCCTGCACCCGGGCGGGCAGTTCCACCCGCCCGTGCAGTGCGGGGCCGACCAGCCGGAGGGCGTACGTCCCCACCGCCAGCGTCAGGATCAAGGTCAAGGTGCCCGTCGCGCTCATGCTGCCGGCCTCCTGTGGCCGCGCCCGTACAGCGCCAGGCCGGTCAGGGCGAGCAGTACCGGCACCCCGGCCGGGACGACCGGTGTCGCCGCCAGGGCGAGGGTCGCGCCGAGTGCGGCGGGGCGGCGTAGGCGGGCATCCTTGCGCAGCGTCGGCAGGACCAGGGCCACGAGGACGGCGGGGAAGGCCGCGTCCAGGCCGTAGGTCGCCGTGTCGCCGAGGGCGCTCCCGGCGAGGGCGCCCGCGAGCACGCCCGTGTTCCAGACGGCGAACAGGCCGAGGCCGGAGATCCAGAAGGCGGCGCGGCGGCGGGCGGGGTCCGGCTGGGCGAGGGCGAAGGCGACGGTCTCGTCGGTCACCAGGTGCGCGCCGAGGAGACGGCGCGCGCGGCCGGGGCCGAGGAGGTCGGCGACCGCGAGGCTGAAGGCGGCGTTGCGGGTGTTGAGGAGGAGGCCGGTCGCGGCGGCGGCGAGCGGACCGCCCCCGGCCAGCAGCACGCCGACCGCGCTGAACTGGGCGGAGCCCGCGTACACCACCAGCGACATCACCACCGGCACCCAGACCGGCAGCCCCCCGGCCACGGAGATCGCGCCGAAGGACACACCCACCACCCCGCCGGCCAGCCAGACGAGTGAACTGTCGCGGACGAGGGGGCGGAACAGGGGGCCGGTCACGGCTGAGGGTGTTCGTTGTAGCGAACGCATGTTTTCTATACTGGACAGACCGGCCACTGTTCGTCAAGCCGAACGACCGTACCGATGGAGCGAACGACATGTCCGACCCGGCGTCCCCGCCCCCCTCCCGCCTGCCCCTGGACTGGATCGCCGCCGCCCTGCGCCGCGAGCGCACCCGCGCCGGGCTCTCCCTCTCCGAGCTGGCCAAACGTGCCGGCATCGCGAAGTCCACGCTGTCGCAACTGGAGGCGGCGAGCGGCAATCCGAGCATGGAGACGATCTGGGCGCTGGGTGTGGCGCTGGGCGTGCCGTTCGCCACGCTCGTCGAGCCGCCGGTCTCGGCCGTCCGGGTGATTCGCGCGGGGCAGGGGCCCACGGTCGCCTCGGAGCAGGCGCCGTACGTGGCCACGCTGCTGTCGGCCAGCCCGCCGGGCGCGCGGCGGGACATCTACCACCTGCGGGCGGAGCCGGGTGCGGTACGGGAATCGGAGCCACACATTCCGGGCACGGTCGAGCATCTGATCGTCAGTACGGGACGGGTGAAGGCAGGCCCGGCCGGGGAGCTGGTGGAACTGGAGCCGGGGGACTACCTGACCTACCGGGGGGACGTGCCGCACTCGTACGAGGCGCTGGCGCCGGGCACGACGTTCGTGCTGGTCATGCAGCACGTCTGAGAGGCCGGCCGAGGGCCGCCCGAGGGGCGCCAGGGCGGTGCGCCAAAGGCAGGAGCCCCGTGCCGTAACCGGCACAGGGCTCCTTGGGTACTGCTCTCAGACTTGCGATCTCAGGGTGTGAAGATCAGACGGGGGTGACGTTCTCCGCCTGGGGACCCTTCGGGCCCTGCGTCACGTCGAAGGAGACCTGCTGGTTCTCCTCGAGCGAACGGAAACCCTGCGCGTTGATCGCGGAGTAGTGGACGAAGACGTCGGGGCCGCCGCCTTCCTGGGCGATGAAGCCAAAGCCCTTTTCGGCGTTGAACCACTTCACGGTTCCGGTAGCCATAAGCCCTCCTTGGGCCCAAAGGGTTGCCCTGCTCCAGAACCCTGCAAGCGTGAAAGCAAGTGCCGCACAACTGCATACGTCTGAAAACGACGAGAGCCCGCGGTTACATGCTCCGCAGGCTCTGTACTGCAAGGGAAACCAAACTGCAACTTGCGGCGAGCCTAGCATGCAGGCAGCCGAAAGCAATAGAGGTCAAGATCACGTCACCCGGATGTTTGAACGTCTCGGAAACGGGTTGACTCGGGGGTCGGAGTCCGCAGCGTACCCGAAGGGGTCTAGCCTCGCGATGTGGACAATTCTCGCACCCGGCCGCGCGTCGGCCACATCCAGTTCCTCAACTGCCTGCCCCTCTATTGGGGGCTCGCGAGAACCGGCACCCTCCTCGACTTCGAGCTGACGAAGGACACCCCCGAGAAGCTCAGCGAGCGGCTGGTGCGGGGCGACCTCGACATCGGACCCGTCACCCTCGTCGAGTTTCTCAAGAACGCCGACGACCTGGTTGCCTTCCCCGACATCGCCGTCGGCTGCGACGGCCCGGTGATGTCCTGCGTGATCGTCTCGAAGGTCCCGCTGGAGGAGCTGGACGGCGCCCGGGTCGCCCTCGGCTCGACCTCCCGCACCTCCGTACGCCTCGCCCAGCTCCTGCTGGCGGACCGTTTCGGCGTCCGGCCCGACTACTACACATGCCCGCCCGACCTCAGCCTGATGATGCAGGAGGCCGAGGCGGCCGTACTCATCGGCGACGCCGCACTGCGGGCCAACCTGCTGGACGGACCGCGCTTCGGCCTGGAGGTGCACGACCTCGGCACGCTCTGGAAGGAGTGGACCGGCCTGCCCTTCGTCTTCGCGGTGTGGGCGGCCCGCCGGGAGTACCTGGAGCGCGAGCCGGTCATCACCCGCGAGGTCCACCGGGCCTTCCTCGACTCCTGCAGCCTCTCCCTGGAGGAGGTCGGCAAGGTCGCCGAGCAGGCGGCCCGCTGGGAGGAGTTCGACGAGCAGGTCCTGGAGCGGTACTTCACCACCCTCGACTTCCGCTTCGGCGCACCCCAGCTGGCGGCCGTGACCGAGTTCGCCCGCCGCGTCGGCCCGACGACGGGCTTCCCGGCGGACGTGAAGGTGGAACTGCTCCAGCCCCGTTCTGCGTAACCTGCTGCAGAGTCCTACGGGTCTTTACGGGGCCCATGCCCACAGGGTGCGCGGGTCCTCACGGGGGAGGGGTGGACGTCCATGCAGCCGCTCGGAGCCGACGAACCCACGGCCGTGGGGCCCTACCGGCTGCTCGGCCGGCTCGGGTCCGGCGGGATGGGCCGCGTCTACCTGGGCCGCAGTGCCGGTGGCCGCACGGTCGCCGTCAAGATCGTGCACCCGCACCTCGCCCTCGACGAGGAGTTCCGCGCCCGCTTCCGGCGCGAGGTCGAGGCCGCGAGGCGGGTCGGCGGGGCGTGGACCGCGCCGGTCCTGGACGCCGACCCGGAGGCGACGATCCCGTGGGTCGCCACCGGCTACGCGGCCGGACCCTCCCTGGCCGCCGCGGTCACCTCCGGCGGCGGACCGCTGCCCGAGACTTCCGTACGGGTCCTGGGCGCGGGCCTGGCGGAGGCGCTCGCGACCGTGCACGCGCTGGGCCTGGTGCACCGGGACGTGAAGCCGTCCAACGTCCTGCTGACCGTCGACGGACCGCTGCTGATCGACTTCGGCATCGCCCGCGCGACCGACGGCACGGCATCGCTCACCTCGACCGGCGTCTCCGTCGGCTCGCCCGGTTACATGGCCCCCGAGCAGATCCTCGGCAAGGGCGCGTCCGGCGCCTCCGACGTCTTCTCCCTCGGCGCGGTGCTGGCGTACGCGGCGACCGGGCGGCCCCCGTTCCCCGGAGACTCCTCGGCCGCCCTCCTCTACAAGGTCGTCCACGAGGAGCCCGAACTGGGGGGACCGGACGGCGAACTGCGCGGCGAACTCCGGTCGGTGGTCGAGTCCTGCCTGTCCAAGGACCCGACCGCACGGCCGTCCCCCGCCGAGTTGGCCCGCCGGCTCGCCCCCGAGGGCGCGGCCCGGCTGGTGGCGGGCGGATGGCTGCCGGGGCCGCTGGTGGAGCAGGTGGGGCGGAGCGCCGTACGACTGCTGAACCTGGAGGGGGCGGCAGCGGGTCCGGGGGCAGGTGGGAGCGTGGGTGCGGGTGCGGCGGCTGTCGTGTCCGGGCCGGTGGGGTTCAGCAGTCCGGCGGTGACATCGGGGGAACCGGCGCCGACGGTGGGGGAGTTCGGGCCGCCGCCGGTCATGGGCGGGAGCGCCGCCGCCACACCGGTGGACGCACCGGCTTCCCTGCCCGCGCCCCGGGACGCCGAGCCGGCGGCTGCCGGAGCCGGACGTCCCGGCAAGGTCTCCGTCACCGTGGCGGCCACCGCGACACCCGGCGAGGGCGGGCGCGGACGGCGGCTGAGCTGCACCGTCGCGCTGGCGGTCGCGGGAGCGATGGCGACGGTGACGGTCGGTTCGGTGTTCCTGTTCCACCTGCTGCCGAACGGAGACGACGACGCCGGGGGCTCCGACGCCGGCGCCTATTCCTCGGCGCCGGCGGCCGGTTCGAGCTCCGGCGCCACCGACGGAGATGCGCCCACCGCGCTCCCGGCCCGCTACGTCGGCACCTGGGAGGGCCAGGGCACCGGCCTCGACGGCTCCCTCCCGATGGGCACGTTCCGGGTGACGGTCCAACAGGCGGACGTGGGCGAGAAGTTGGGGGAGCTGCGACAGACGGATGTGCTCGGCGGCGTCTGTCTCGACGTCCTGACGCTGAAACAGGTGACGGGGAAGGAGGTGGTCGCGACCTCCGTGGGAGCGAAGAGCAACCACGCGGGTTGCAATCCGACAGCCCACACGATCCGGCTCACCCCGACCGGCGACGACCTGACCTACGCCTCGGACAGCGCGGCCGAGGGCAATCCGGTGGCGCGGATGTCGAAGGTCGAATAGCGGTCACTACTGTGTCTGCGAACGCGAACGCGATCACAGGGCACATAGGACTCGAAGGACCACGGGGTACGCCGTCATGGACACACTTCAGCCGGAGGATCCGCGGGAGTTGGGCGGCTACCGCCTCCTGCGCAGGCTCGGCGCGGGTGGCATGGGACGGGTGTACCTGGCCCGTTCGCCCGGTGGCAGGACCGTCGCCGTGAAGGTCGTCCGTCCCGAGATCGCGGCGGACGCCGACTTCCGTGCCCGGTTCCGGCACGAGGTCGAGATGGCCCGGGCCGTCTCCGGCCGCTACACCGCCCCGGTCGTGGACGCCGACACGGACGCCCCGCTGCCGTGGCTGGCGACGTCGTACGTGCTCGGCCCGGACCTGACGGACGTCGTGGAGCAGCACGGCGCGCTGCCGGAACGGACGGTGCGCGCGCTGGCCGCCGGTCTCGCGGCCGCCCTCCAGGAGATCCACGCGGCCGGTCTGATCCACCGCGACCTCAAGCCGTCCAACGTCCTGCTGGCCGCCGACGGCCCGCGGGTCATCGACTTCGGCATCGCGCGCGCGGTCGACGGAAACCGTATGACGCAGACGGGAGTTGTCGTCGGCTCGCCCGGCTACCTGCCTCCGGAGCAGGCGATGGGCAAGGACGTCGGTCCGGCGGGGGACGTCTTCTCGCTCGGCGCGGTCATCGCCTTCGCCGCCACCGGCCGGGGCGCGTTCGGCGAGGGAGTGGTCTCGCACGCGGCCATGCTCTACCAGGTCGTCCACGGTGAACCGGACCTGACCGGCGTTCCGCAGTCCCTGATCGGCCTGGTCCGTGGCTGCCTGCTGAAGGACCCGGCGCAGCGGCCCGCCCCCGCCGAGATCGTCGCCGCTCTCGCGCCGCAGGGCGGCGAGGGTGCGAAGGGCGCCGGGGGCGTCGCGGCCGTTCTCGACGACTGGCTGCCGTCGGCGCTGGCGTCGACGATCGCCACGCACGCGGCGGGAATCCTGGACCTGGAGGCACCGGAGGACCGACCGGGACAGGGTCAGGGACAGGGTCAGGGTCAGGGTCAGGGACAGGGACAGGGACAGGGGGTGGTGGCGGGGGCCGGGGCGTTCGGTCCGGCGGGCATGCCCGCCCCGGTGCCCGCGCCCGCATACGGATACCCGAGCGGCGCCCCCGCCCCAACCCCCGCTCCGGCGTACGGCTACCCGCCCGCCGCCGGCTACGGACCCCCCTCCGGCCCGGCCGGTCCTGCCGTCCCGGGCGCCAACCCGTATGCCATCCCCGGCACCGTCCAGCTCGGCGCCCCCTCGCCCACCACCCCCTCCGCTCCCGCCCCCTCCCGCCGCCGGGCGCTCAGGCTCGCGCTCGGTGGGGCGGCGACCGTCGCCGTGGCCGGCGGCGGGGTCGCGTGGTGGGCCGCCGAGCAGACACCGGTGGCGGCGTCGACCGGAACGGGAACCGGCGCGGGCGGCAAGGGCGGTTCGGCGGCGGCCGCCGACGAGACGTTCACGACCCCGCCGGCCGGCGTCGCCCCCCAGCCGCTGTGGCACGTCTCGGTGTCGGAGGACGCCACCAACACCGACGTCCCGGTCCTGACGCACCAGGGCCTGCTGCTGGTCAGCGGGGACCCGCTGGTGGCGTACGACATGAAGACCGGCAAGCCGAAGTGGTCCAAGGAGGGCGTCTGCCGGGCCGGCGCCGAACTCCTCTTCCACGACGGCAAGGTGTTCCTCGCCGACGGCGACTACGAGGGCGTCCTCGTCGCGTACGACGTGAAGACCGGCGAGGAGGCGTGGCGCAGCCGACTCGGCAAGGAGCTGGAGATCGAGCGGACGATCGCCATCGACGACAAGAACGTGTACGTCACCGGCACCGACTACAGCCAGTCCCAGAGCGCCACCAAGTACCGCACCTGCATCGCCGCGATCAGCCACACCACGGGCAAGAAGGTGTGGCTGGAGCGGCGGGACTGGGGCACGGCGGACTACGACGTCCTCGGCGGCGCCTCCGGCAGGTACCTCGCCTACGCCGACTCCAAGTACAACCTCACCGTCCGCGACACGGCCACGGGCAAGCAGTTGTGGAGCAAGAAGATCGGCGACGACTGGGAGTGGCGGCCGACCATCGCCGGTGGCCTGGTCTACCTGCCCGGCGAGCAGCTGACGGCCGTCGACGCCGACAACGGCAAGACCGCCTGGACGCTCTCGCCCAACGGCCGTCGCGGCTTCAACGCCCCGACGGTCGTCGACGGCGTCCTCTACGTCAGCGACCACGACCGCGGAGTGTGGGCCGTGAATGTGAGGACCCGGAAGCGGCTCTGGCTCTGCGACGACCTGAAGGGTTTCACCGGCCCGGAGACCTTCCTGAAGGTCGGGACAACCTTGTACGGCGGCGGCTCCGTCCTGAACGGCGCGCTCGTCGCCCTGGAGGCGAAGACGGGCAAGGTCCGCTGGATCTACGACGACGACAGGTCCAGCACCGACCCCTGGATGATCGCCCTCTCCGGCAACCGGCTCGCGGCCACCCACGGGCCGGACATCTACGCGTTGCCGGCGGTGTGAGGCGCGTGGGGGATGTGGGGGGGGGCATGGGGGAGCAGAGCGGTAACCGGGACGGAATCCGGTTCCGGGCCCGGGACGGCTGGGGCGTCGCGGGAGGCGTCCTCTTCCTCGCTGTCCTCCTTGGTGTTCTGCTCGCCGCGATGGGCCTGTGGAAGTGGTTCGTGCGGATGACGGCGCCGGCGCTCGTGGACCTGCCCGGCGGGGGATGGACGGTCGGCGTCGTGCTCGGACTGCTGTCGGTGGCAGGCTGGGCCGGCGGCGCGTGGTTCTCCGCCCCGGAACGGAACCGGGCCCGCACCGGGCCCGCGCGGACCGGGCCCGCGCGGACCGGGCGCGCGATCGCCGGAGCGATCGCCGGAGCACTCTGCTGGACGGTGGCGTTCGGCGCGCCGATGTACGTCCTCGGCGCCCTGCCCGGCCGCAACTGCCGCTCGGGCGCCACGATGTGCGCGTACATCCCGGGCACGGGCAGCGCGCTCCTGGCCTACGCGGTCACGGCGTCCCTGCTGGGTTGGCTCTGGTACCGCCGACGCGGCGCGGTCACGGCGGCCCGCCGCGCGGAGCGGCAGGCCCGGTTGAAGAGACTGCGCAAGAAGGGCAAGGGGAAGAGCAGGGCGGCACTCTAAGATTTCCGGGGATGAACACGCCTCCCAGTGACCTGGCGCTGATCACCGTCGCCGCGCTGTGGGGCGCCGTGACGGGAACGCTGCTGCCCCGCGCCGCCTACCGTTTCTCCGCGCCCTGGGAGGAGGCGGAGGACGGGTCGGAGGTGGACCCCGGCTGGCGGGCGACCTGCCCGGCCGGGCACCCGATCCGGGGATGGCTCGGGCGGGCGAGATGCGGACAGTGCGCCGGGACGACGGCGGCAGCGGGAGCGGCGGCAGAAACGGGTACCGGTACCGGGACCGGAGCGGGGACGGGAGCGGGGACCGAGACCGGAGCGGGAGCGGGAGCGGGAGCGGGGGCGGGTCCGGCGTCGTCCGGCGATGTCGGTCGGCTCACGCTCACCCCCTCCTACGCCCCCGGCGCGCTCCTCCTGCCCGCCCTCACCGCGCTCCTGTGTGCCGCGCTCGCCGCCGCCACCGGGATCCGGCCCGAGCTGGTCGTGTGGCTGACGCTCGCGCCGGTCGGGGTGCTGCTGGCCGTCGTCGACCTGCGGGCGCGCCGGCTGCCCGATCCGCTCACCCTCCCGCTCGCGGCCGCCGCCCTCGCCCTGCTCGGCCCGGCCGCACTGCTCCCCGAGCACGCCGGCGACTGGACCACCGCCCTGCTGGGCGCGCTCGCCCTCGGCGCCGGCTACCTCGTGCTGCACCTCGTCAACCCCGGTGGACTGGCCTTCGGCGATGTGAAACTGGCGCTCGGGACGGGCGCCGTCCTCGGCTGGTACGGCTGGGCGACGGTCATGCTCGGGACGTTCGCCGCGTTCCTGTTCGGGGCCCTGTACGGGGGCGTGCTGGCCGTCGTGGGACGGGAGGGACGCAGGACGACGATCGCCTTCGGGCCGTTCATGCTCGCGGGGACGCTCACGGGACTGTTGATCGGCGCGTACGCGGCCTGAGGTCCGGGTGGCGAAAGGGCTGGCGTAGGCTGGTTCGGTCCGCCCACCCGTCTCCCGCCGCCACCCTTGTTCGGAGCGCTTCGCGCGCAACTCCTTATCAACCCTTGACGAAAGGGACGCTCCGGTGCCCGAGAAGGCCGACCTCCAGTCCGTGCTCGACCGTGCCGCGGACGGCGGGCGGATCACCCCGGAAGAGGCCCTCGACCTCTACCGCGACGCCCCGCTGCACGCGCTCGGCGCCGCCGCCGACGCCGTACGCCGCCGTCTGTACGCGGGAACCGAGCACATCGCGACGTACATCATCGAGCGGAACATCAACTACACGAACGTGTGCGTCACGGCGTGCAAGTTCTGCGCCTTCTACGCCGCTCCCAAGGACACGGCCAAGGGCTGGACCCGCGACCTGGACGACATCCTGCGCCGCTGCGCCGAGACCGTCGAGCTCGGCGGTACGCAGATCATGTTCCAGGGCGGACACCACCCGGACTACGGCGTCGAGTACTACGAGAAGCACTTCGCCGCCATCAAGGAGGCGTTCCCGCAGCTGGTGATCCACTCGCTGGGCGCGTCCGAGGTCGAGCACATGGCGCGGATCTCCAAGGTGAGCGTGGAGGAGGCCATCACGCGGATCCACGCGGCCGGTCTCGACTCCTTCGCCGGCGCCGGCGCCGAGCTGCTCCCCGCGCGCCCCCGCAAGGCCATCGCGCCCCTGAAGGAGTCCGGCGAGCGCTGGCTGGAGATCATGGAGACCGCGCACAACCTGGGCGTGGAGTCGACGTCCACGATGCTCATGGGCACCGGCGAGACCAACGCCGAGCGCATCGAGCACCTGCGGATGATCCGTGACGTACAGGACCGGACGGGCGGCTTCCGCGCCTTCATCCCGTACACCTACCAGCCCGAGAACAACCACCTGAAGGGCCGCACCCAGGCGACCCTCTTCGAGTACCTGCGGATGATCGCCATCGCCCGCCTGTTCATGGACAACGTCCGGCACATCCAGGGCTCCTGGCTCACCACGGGCAAGGAGGTCGGCCAACTCTCCCTGCACTACGGCGCGGACGACCTCGGTTCGATCATGCTGGAGGAGAACGTCGTCTCCTCGGCCGGCGCCAAGCACCGCTCCAACCGCCTCGAGATCATCGACCTGATCCGCAAGGCGGGCCGCGTCCCGGCCCAGCGCGCGACGACGTACGAGCACCTCGTCGTGCACGACGACCCGGCGAACGACCCCGTCGACGAGCGGGTCATGTCCCACATCTCGTCTACGGCGATCGCGGGCGGCACGGCCCACCCCGAGCTCAAGCTCCTCACCTCCAACTAGCCTTCGCATGCTGACGATTCACGCGGACTCCAAGGGCCGGGCGCTCGCCGTCAAGGGCGCGTGGATCGCCGATGCCGGGTCGCTGGAGGAGCTCGTCGCCGCCCATCCGGGCGCGCGGGTGCGGACGTGGCCCGGCATCCTGACGCCCGGTCTGATCAACCTGCACGGCAACGAGCTGCTGGAGGAGGCGTACCACCCGGATCCGCGCGAGGCCGACCTGCTGGGCACCGCACCGCTGACCGGGGACGCGCTGGCGGCACTCGACATGGACGACGCCCGCTGGGGTGCGAGCGCCCGGCGCGGGGTGCAGCGCATGCTGGCGCACGGCACGGTCAGGGCGGCCTGCGAGGAACTGGGCAACCGGGCGGTGCGGGACGCCATGCACCGTTCCGGCCTGGCGGTTCTGGGCCGGCTCGGGCGCCCCGGTGGGACACCCGCGCTCGACCCGTACGCCGCCGGACTGCCGGTGGAGTTCGCACCCCCGCGGGAGCGGCACTCCGCAGCCCGGTTCGCCGTGTTCGACGTACGGGACGAGGCCGAGCTCGCGGAGCGCGGCGCAGGCACGTGCGTGGCGACGGTGGTCGAGGGGCGCCTCGTTTACAGACGCCGGTAGGCCAGTTCCCTCAGGGGCGCGGGGCCGTGACATTGTGCGGCTCCGCCGCGTGGGCGCGACCCACCACGACGGCCCGCACTCGGCACACAACGGAACCCCCGAGCTCTACTCCGAAAACGCCTCCGCAAACGCCCCCGAACTCTGCTCAACCCCACTGCAATTGGTCAGAGCGTCATCCTTCGCCGCGTCACCGTCGGAACACTGCTGATCCCGGAACGTCGACCACATGGAAACCCAGGAAATACCCTTCTCCTCGGCGAACGCCCGCACCTGCGCCGCGTCCGCCAGCGAAAAGCTCTCGTTGGCGACGTCGTTGGTCCCGATCATCGAGGTGAGCGCCATCCCCCTCCACGCGACGGAGTCCTCCGTCCCGAACACCGACTTCAACTGCGTATGCGCGGCCGTCGCCGAGGTGATCGCGTACCCGCCCATGTCGCCCGAGTACGACTCGCCGTAGTTCATCGTCATGAGGTTGACGGTCGAGACCTGGACGTCGTATGTGTTCGCGGACGCCAGCAGCGCCAGGCTGTCGGAGTCCAGCCCGGAGGGCATCACCGGGAGTGTGAAGGAGACCTCCAGGTCCGGGCGTTCCTTCTGAAGTGCCGCGATCGCCTGCGAGCGCAGGGCGACCGAGCCGGAGTCGGTGAGTTCGTCGCCCTCGATGTCGAAGTCGGCCTGGGTGGAGCCGGCCGCGTCGAGCGCGTCGCCGTACGCCTCGGCGAGTTCCGACGCGCTGTCACAGGTGGCGGCCAGCTCCTTGCCGGAGGCTCCGCCGAAGGAGACGCGCACCGTGGCGCCCGACTCCGTCAGCGCCGAGATACGGGACTTCACCGCCGAGTCGCCGACGGCGTTCGTACCGTTCCACTTCGGCGTGCAGGTGCTGCCGCCGGCGATGACGAACGCCAGGTTGTACGTCGTCGGCGTACCGGCGGCGTCGTTGTCGGAGGCCTCCACCGCGCTCACGTAGGGCGCGTAGGAGGTGCTGGTACTGGATGATGTGGCGCTCGGTGATGGTGAGGGACTACTGGCCTGATCCGTCGCCTTGTCGGTGGCCTTGGGCGCCGCGTCCGACGCGCTGTCGGAGCCCGCGGAGCATCCCGCCAGGGCCAGGGCGAACATGCAGGTGACCCCGGCCGTCGGCATCAGGAAACTCCTCATTGCGTATGCACCCGCTCTCGTGATTTCTGTCTCAGGAAGGAAACAAAGGGCGTTTCCGAATTGGAAATGTCTCACATGTGGGCGGATCGCGCGGGAACAGTGGACACACGGACAGTTCATGGACGCAAGCGCGCAAAAGGTGATAACCATCCGCCCATAAGGGATAATCAACCCTCCCATGGTGAGTGCGGGTTGCGCAGGAGTTTCATGGATCTCTCAGGGAGTAGACAGGTTCACTCGTTTCTCATGGGTCTCTCACATGCGGCTCAGAGTTTGTGCCACATAAAGGCTCTCTAATATCCGGGGAATGCAATCCGAGCCTGCCACCGAAAGCCGTGCCGCCGCTCGCGGCAGCCGTCGCAGCCGCAAACGTGACGACGCCTCCGCAGAGGGGCCCGTGTTCGTTGACAACTCCGGACGCAGGTCGAAGCTGCTGCGCCGGATGGGTCTGCTCATGGGAGTCGGCTGCCTCGCGTACGCCGTCGTCCTCGGCGCCGCCTTCATGGGCTGGGGTACGTCCCTGACCCCGTCCTCGCTGCTGCCGTTCGGCAACGGAGGCCCGAGAGGTTCCCAGAACTCAGGCCCCGGCGGCGTCCAGCCGCAAGGCGGTATCGGTACCCCGCCCTCGAAGCCCACCGGCACCCCGCCCTCGGGCATCACCACGGGCGAGCCGCCCAGCTCCGCCCCGACCGCGACCGCCTCCGCGGCCGCCAACTGACCGGAGCGCAGCCACTTCCATGACGACCACTTCCTCCCGCGGCCGCCGCCGCGCCCCGACCCGCATGGAGCGGGCGGCGGGCAAGGCCGCGGCGCTGCAGAAACCGCGTGTCATCCTCGCCCTGCTGCTTCTGCTCGCGCTGACCAGCGTGATGCTCCTGGACGGCTATCTGCGTGCCGAGGTCGGCGGCGACCAGCGCGTGCGCACCGGCGCCAGTGCCGGCAAGGTGCCCGAGAAGGTCCTCGACGGCGGCCCCATCCTGACCTTCCGGGGCGGCCAGGCCACCACCATCTCGGTGCCCGACAAGACCATCGCGCTGACCTTCGACGACGGCCCGAACCCGACCTGGACGCCCCAGGTGCTGGAGATCCTCCAGGAGAACGACGTGCCCGGCACGTTCTTCCTGGTCGGCTCGATGGTCTCGCGCTACCCGGGCATCGTGAAGGACATGGTCGAGGAGGGCAACGAGGTGGGCATCCACACCTTCACCCACGTCGACCTCTCCTACCAGTCCGACGCCCGCGTCAACCGTGAGATGGAGCAGACCCAGCTCGCGCTCGCGGGCGCGGTCGGCATCACGACGACGCTCTTCCGCGCCCCGTACTCCTCCAAGATGGAGGCCATCGACAACTACAGCTGGCCCATCTACGAGAAGCTCGGCGAGGACGGTTACACCAGCGTCTTCGTGGACACCGACAGCGACGACTGGAAGAAGCCGGGCGTCTCGAAGATCATCAAGTGGGCCACGCCGGAGGGCGGCAAGGGCGCGTCGGTGCTCTTCCACGACGCCGGCGGCGAGCGCTCGCAGACGATCAAGGCGCTGCCGCAGTACATCAAGAAGATGAAGGCCGCGGGCTACACCTTCACCACCATCAGCGGCGTCATGCAGGAGCAGAACGCGGCGGGCCCGCAGAACACCGGCCAGCAGCAGGCCGCGGGGGCTGCGGGAGCCACGGGAGCCACGGGGGCCACGGGGGCCACGGGAGCAGGCGGGGCGACCGGCGAGCAGCCCGGCACCGTCCCGAACGGCGAGGGCACCGGCACGGGGAGCGGAGCCGGGAACGCCAACGGTGGCACCGGCACGGGGAACGGAGCCGGGAACGCCAACGGTGGCACCGGTGGAACCGACGGGACGAGCATCAACCGTCTCCAGGCCGCCCACCGCGAGGCCACCGGCGTGACCCTCTACGAGGGCAAGGCCCTCATCGCGGCGGTCACCCTCGCCGAGTGGACCGTCCCGACGCTCTCGGTGGGACTGATGATCGTCGGCGTGGCCGTCATGGGCCGCTTCGGGATGATGCTGATCCTGGCCCGCCGCCACTACAGACAACGCAACAAGCGGCGCTTCAGCTGGGGGCCGACCGTCACCCGGCCGGTCAGCGTGATCGTCCCGGCGTACAACGAGAAGGAGTGCATCGCCAACACCCTCAAGTCGCTGGCGAAGAGCACCCACCCGATCGAGATCATCGTCGTGGACGACGGTTCGACCGACAACACGTCCGAGATCGCACGCGAGGCGGCGATGTCCCTCGGCATGACGAACGTCCGCGTCATCCGCCAGGAGAACGCGGGCAAGCCGGCCGCCCTCAACAACGGTGTCCGCAGCGCCAGTTACGACATCGTCGTGATGATGGACGGCGACACGGTCTTCGAGCCGGAGGCCGTGCACCAGCTCGTGCAGCCCTTCGCCGACCCGAAGGTCGGCGCGGTCGCCGGCAACGCCAAGGTCGGCAACCGCGACACGATCATCGGCGCCTGGCAGCACATCGAGTACGTGATGGGCTTCAACCTCGACCGCCGCATGTACGACCTGCTGCGCTGCATGCCCACCATCCCCGGCGCGATCGGCGCGTTCCGCCGCGACGCGGTGCTCGAGGTCGGCGGCATGAGCGAGGACACCCTCGCCGAGGACACCGACATCACCATCGCCATGCACCGCGCGGGCTGGCAGGTCGTCTACCAGGAGCACGCCAAGGCCTGGACGGAGGCGCCGGGCTCCCTGAAGCAGCTGTGGTCCCAGCGCTACCGCTGGTCCTACGGCACCATGCAGGCGCTGTGGAAGCACCGCAAGTCCCTGACGGACAAGGGACCTTCGGGTCGCTTCGGCCGCGTCGGCATGCCGCTCGTGGTCCTCTTCCAGATCATCACGCCGGTCTTCGCCCCGCTCATCGACGTCTTCACCGTCTACTCGATGATCTTCATCGACTTCCAGGCGGCCCTGCTGGCCTGGTTCGCGGTCCTGGGCGTCCAACTGGGCTGCGCGGCCTACGCGTTCCGCCTGGACCGCGAGAAGTACCGCTACCTCCTGATGATGCCGCTCCAGCAACTGGCCTACCGCCAGATGATGTACCTCGTCCTCATCCACTCCTGCATCACCGCCCTCACCGGCGGCCGCCTGCGCTGGCAGAAACTGAAGCGCACGGGCGAGGTCGGCACCCCGGCCGGGGTGAGCTGATGAGCTGGGAACAGCAGCAGGGGTACGGACAGCAGCCGTACCAACAGCAGCCGTACCAACAGCAATACGGCTATGAGTACGACCACGATCACGGGTACGGGCACGGGCACGGCCGGCAGCAGTATGTGCAGCAGCAGCCCTATCCGCAGCAGTACGTGGATTACGGGCAGGGCGCTGTCGTCGAGGAGACAGCGCCCTTGCCGACGGTCGACCTGGCCCCGGCCCCGGCTGCGGCTCCGCAGCCGGAGCCGGCGGCCGATGCGGCTGCCGCTACCACTGCCGCTGTGGGCAGACGTTCCGCACGGCGGAACGGGTCGGCACAGCCCGCAGCGCCGGGTGCCGACGCAACGAACGGCAAGGAGTCCAAGCCCGCCGCCCCGCAACGCGACCGCTACTTCGACACCCTCCGCGCCCTCGCCCTGATAAGGGTCGTCGCCTACCACACCTTCGGCTGGGCCTGGGCCGGCATGGTCTTCCCGTCCATGGGGATCATGTTCGGCCTGGCCGGCACCCTCATGGCGAAGTCCCTGGAGCGTCCGGCACTGAAGGTGGTGAAGAGCCGGTTCCGCCGCCTCCTGCCCCCCTTCTGGTTCTGGGGCGTCTTCGTCGTCCTGGCGATGCTGGTCCACGACTGGATGCCGAACTGGGAGATCGTCTACTGGGTCGTGCCGCTGGGCGACCCGCCGGGCAACGCCTGGGGCGAGCAGGCCTGGGAGATCCTCTGGTACCTGCGGACGTACCTCTGGTTCGTCCTGCTCTCCCCGCTCCTGCTCCGGCTGTTCCGGCTCGCCCCGGTCCCCGTGCTGGCGCTCTCCCTCGCGCCGATCCTGGTCCTGAGCTTCGTCTGGGCGGGCCCGGACAACCGCGTCGGCAGCGCGCTGTGGGACCTGTCGACGTACCTCTTCTGCTGGATGCTCGGCTTCGCCCACCGCGACGGCGTCCTCCAGCGCATGAAGCCGGCCCTGGTGGTCGTGGTGTCGCTGGCGGCGATCGGCTTCGGTGGCTGGTACGCCTTCACGCACCAGGCCGACGCCGGCACCTACGACCTGGACGAGATCCCGCTCGCGCAGGCCTTCTGGTCGGCGGGCTTCGTCATGCTGCTGATGTGGGCGAAGGCCCGCTTCGGCATCGACTTCGCCTGGCTCACCCGCTTCCGGCGCACGAACCGGATCGTCACCGTCTTCAACGCCCGCGCGGTGACGGTCTACCTCTGGCACGAGATCGCCCTGATCCTGGCCGTGCCGCTGATCGACCGGTTCTGGGACATCCCCGCGTTCGAGACGTACCTGCCACTGGACAGCCAGTGGTTCATGTTCGGCGTGGGCTGGCTGCTGATCGCCGTCTTCGTGCTGCTCTGCGGGTGGGTCGAGGACGTGGCGGCACGGAAGAAGCCGAGGCTCCTGCCGTGAGCCGGTGAGGGCGGGGCTGCCACAATGGGCGTGTGACCCGCGCTTCCCTGAACAAGCAGCCCAACGAAGTCGCCTCGATGTTCGACCGCGTGGCGGAACGGTACGACCTGACCAACGACGTGCTGTCGCTGGGCCAGGACCGGAGGTGGCGCAAGGAGGTCGCCAGGGCGGTCGACGCCCGCCCCGCCCAGAAGGTCCTGGACCTCGCCGCGGGCACGGCCACCTCCTCCCTCCCCTTCGCGCGGACCGGCGCCTACGTCGTCCCCTGCGACTTCTCCCTCGGCATGCTCCAGGTCGGCAAGCGGAACCACGCCTGGCTGCCCTTCACGGCCGGGGACGCGACGAGGCTGCCCTTCAAGGACGACTCCTTCGACGCCGTCACCATCTCCTTCGGCCTGCGCAACGTGCAGGACTTCGACGCCGCCCTGCGCGAGATGTACCGGGTGACCCGGCCCGGCGGGCGCGTCGTGATCTGCGAGTTCTCGCACCCGACCTGGGCGCCCTTCCGGACCGTCTACACCGAGTACCTGATGCGCGCCCTGCCCCCCGTCGCCCGCGCGGTCTCCTCGAACCCCGAGGCCTACGTCTACCTCGCCGAGTCCATCCGCGCCTGGCCCGACCAGCCCGCCCTCGCCGAGCACCTGCGCAAGGCCGGCTGGTCGAAGGTCGCCTGGCGCAACCTGACGGGCGGCGTGGTCACCCTCCACCGGGGCTTCAAGGAGGCCTGAGACCAAGAAGGAACCAGGGAGGGGCCACGACGGCCAAGGAGGAACCAGGGAGGGGCCAGGAAGGCCAGGGAGGGGCCAGGAAGGCCAGGGAGGGAGCCGACTTTCCGGCTGTTCCTACCTGGTGATCGCCTCGAAGTGATCTCCGGGCTGGTCCAGCTCGCGTCGGAGCCCGCCCCCGCCAGGTCTCGGCACACGCGGCTCGTGCACGCCCGCGCCTCCGCCGCCTTCCCCCTCGCCGAAGTCGAACCACACGGTGACGACGGCGCCGCGCGGCACCTCGACACCTGGCGGCGGATACTGCCGTACGACGTAGTCGACGACCGCGCGGTGGAAGTCGGGCCGGTCCGGTGCGGCCAGCAGCACGCCTTGCGCCGCAGCCGCCTCACGCGCGTCCACGGCCATCAGACCCACGAGCCTCGGCACGCGCACGTCGGGTGTTTTGGGCGGTATGAGCACAGATGTCACCCCCAGTGGTACTGGAAGGGTAACCGCCCGAGGGCGTCGTCCGGAAGCGTCAGGTGTCTTTCTGTAGCCGATAACCGCGGCGATGGCTACAGAGGGTCACCAAGTGAGGCGGTAGCAATGCCCCTCCCGCTCCAGTTCCGGCGTCGTGAAGACCTCCGAGAGCCGCATCCCCAGCCGCTGCGTGACGGCGATGGACCGCTCGTTGCGCGCGTCGACCATGGCCACCACCCCGGGCACCCCTGCTGCCCGCACCCGCTCCAGCGTCATCTGCGCTGCCGCCGTCACATACCCCTGCCCCCAGTGCTCCCGCCCGAGTCGCCACCCGATCTCGATCTCCCCTTTGGGGCCCCACTCCCGCGGCCACGGCTGGGCGCCCGTGAACCCGATGACCCGGTCGTTCCGGTCCAGCATCGTCCACAGACAGAAACCGTGCTCGGCGTCGTGCCGACGCTGGCGGGCGGTGAGCTCCTCGTAGGCGGACAGCTCCGCGGACCTGCCGCCGTGGAACTCCATCACGTCCGGGTGGTCGAACACCCGGTGCCACGCGACCGCGTCCTCGTCCGTGGGAACACGCAGCCGTACTACGGGGAGAGCTCGGTTCACTGGGCAGCCCTTCAGCCGGGTGATCAATTCTGCTGAATAGACTGCCCATGTCCAGTGCCGGTCGGCACGAAGATTCCGAACTTGGGGAGATCCCGCCGTGACCGTCGTGAACGAGCCCCACGCCGAGCCCTTCTCCGAGAACACCGCCGATGTGATCGTCGTCGGCGCGGGGCCGGCCGGCTCCACGACCGCCTACTACCTGGCCAAGGCCGGTCTCGACGTACTCCTTCTCGAGAAGACCGAGTTCCCGCGCGAGAAGGTCTGCGGCGACGGCCTCACCCCGCGCGCCACCAAGCAGCTCGTGGCCATGGGCATCGACATCTCCGAGGAGGCCGGCTGGCTGCGCAACAAGGGCCTGAGGATCATCGGCGGCGGGGTGCGGTTGCAGCTCGACTGGCCGGATCTCGCCTCCTTCCCCGACTACGGCCTCGTCCGTAAGCGCGACGACTTCGACGAACAGCTCGCCCGCCAGGCCCAGAAGGCCGGTGCCCGCCTGTACGAGCGCTGCAACGTCGGCGCCCCGATCGTCGACGACCGCACCGGCCGGATCACCGGTGTGCGCGCCAAGCTGGGTGAGGAGAAGCGCGAAGTCACCTTCCACGCCCCGCTGGTGGTGGCCGCCGACGGCAACTCCACCCGCCTCTCGCTCGCGATGGGCCTGCACCGCCGCGAGGACCGCCCGATGGGCGTCGCGGTCCGCACCTACTTCACCTCCCCGCGCCACGAGGACGACTACCTGGAGTCCTGGCTGGAGCTGTGGGACCGCCGAGGCCCGGGCGAGGACCGGCTGCTGCCCGGCTACGGCTGGATCTTCGGCATGGGGGACGGGACGTCGAACGTCGGCCTCGGCGTGCTGAACACCTCCGACTCCTTCAAGGAGCTCGACTGGCGTGAGGTCCTCAAGGCCTGGTGCGCGTCCATGCCCGAGGACTGGGGCTACACCCCCGAAAACATGACCGGCCCGATCCGCGGCGCCGCCCTCCCCATGGCCTTCAACCGCAAGCCCCACTACACCAAGGGCCTGCTGCTGGTCGGCGACGCCGGCGGACTGGTGAACCCCTTCAACGGCGAAGGCATCGCCTACGCCATGGAGTCCGGCCAGATCGCCGCCGACGTCATCGTGCAGGCTCACGCCCGCGCCACCCCTGGCCAGCGCGAACTCGCCCTGCAGCGCTACCCGCAGATCCTCGCGGACACCTACGGCGGCTACTACACGCTGGGCCGCGCCTTCGTGAAGCTCATCGGCAACCCGAAGGTCATGAAGATCGCGGCCCAGCGCGGCCTGACCCACCCGTTGCTGATGAAGTTCACCCTGAAGATGCTCGCCAACCTGACGGACCCCACGGGCGGTGACGCGATGGACCGCATCATCAACGGCCTGAGCAAGGTGGCCCCGAAGGCCTGACCGACGGCTCGGCCGGTCTCAGGGCTGCGGCTGGGCACGGCTCAGGGCCGTGGCCGGGGCCGGGGCCGGGCGAGGGTCGCGGCCAGGCGCCCGGGTCGGGGTCGCGGCCAGGCCTGTCTCAGGGCTGTGGCTGTGGCTGGGGCCGGCTCAGGGCCGCGGCCTTGGCGGCCCGGCGCGCGACGACCTCTTCCCGCCGGTCCGCCACCTGCCGCAGGGCCTCCCTCCGGCCCCTCTTCGAGAGCCTGTCCAGATAGACCTGGCCCTCGAGATGGTCGCTCTCGTGCTCCAGGCACCGCGCGAAGTACCCGCGCCCCTCGATGACCAGCGGACGCCCCTCCCGGTCGTACCCCCGCACCACGGCCCGGTCCGGCCGCGGTACGTCCATGAGGGCGCCCGGCACCGACAGGCACCCCTCGCCCTCGTCGAGCAGCCGCCGCCCGGCCGGGTCGAGCCGGTCCAGCACCGGATTGACAATGTGTCCGACATGTCGGTCACCCTCGTCGTCCCAGCAGTCGTAGACGAACAGCCGCAGACCGACGCCGACCTGGTTCGCCGCGAGGCCGGCCCCGTCGGCGACGTACATGGTGACGAACATGTCGTCGATGAGCGCGGCCAGATCGGGCCCGAACTCGGTGACATCCCGGCAGGACTTGTGCAGCACCTCTTCACCGACCTCGGTGACCCGCCGCACCGACCCACGCCGGGCCTCGGGCGCGAGCGGGGGATAGGAGGCGACGGGCTGCCCCTGTACGAACACACGTGGCATGACGTTCTCTCCTTCAACTCGTGGACGGGTCGTGGAGTTCCACGACCCGCCCGCCGAGCATGCCAGGAGAGCCGCAGACGCGTCCGCGTCGTGAGGAGAGCGGGCTCGCACGGCCGCGCGCGTGAGCGAAGGGGCCTGCGCGGCCGAGCACCGCACCACGGGAGAGCGGCTCGCGAGGCGAGCACGCCCGGGAGAAGGGCTCCGCGCGGCGCGAGCGCGTCGGGGGAGCGGCTCCGCGGGGCGAGCGCGTCAGAGGGAGGTGCCTGTGGCGCGAGTGCGCCAGGGGGAGGGGCCTGCGGGGCGAGCGCGCCAGGGGAGGTGCCTGTGGCGCGAGTGCGCCCGGGGAGGGGCCTGTGGTGCGAGTGCGCCAGGAGGGAGGGCCCGCATGCCGATCGCGCCGAGAGCGTGGCTTGAGCGGCCGCGTGGCGTCGGGGGAGGGCCTGCGCAGCCGTGCATGTCGGGGCGGCGCCCACGTGGCCGAGTGTGTCGCGAGAGGGCGAGTGGCGCGGTCGCGTCGGGAGAGAGGGCTTGCGGGCCGGCGTGTGCCGGGCGCGAGCCCGAAGGGCCGCTGCCCCCGAGCGGCTGCGGCCCTTGCGTGCGTGAGGTGCCCTCAGGGGCACTGAAGAGGTGTCAGAGCACCCGCACCGCGCCGGTCGGCGGGTCGTACGACAGCGGCTTCTCGGCCACACCGGTGGACGGGTTCTGCGCGCCGACGAACATGCCGTCGCCGACATACACCGCCACGTGGTACGCGCTGCCCGCGCTGCCCCAGTAGAGGATGTCGCCCGGCTGAAGGTTGTCCAGCGACACCTGGGTGCCGGCGACCGACTGGTCCTGAGAGACACGCGGCAGGTCGATGCCGACCTGCTTGAAGGCGGTCTGCATGAGGCCCGAGCAGTCCCACGAGTTGGGCCCCGTGCCCCCGGAGACGTAGGCGTCGCCGATCTGTGCCTTCACGAAGGCGATGACGGCGGCGGCCGAACCGGTCGCCGTGGACGTGCTGGTGCTGCTGTCGCTGGAGCTGCTGCTCGCCGTGGTGGAGAGCGTGGTCCGCTCGGCGTTGCGCGTGGCACGCTCGGCGGCGGCCTTGCGGGCGGCCTCGGCCTTCTTCGTCGCCTCGGCCTTGGCGTCGGCGAGGTCCTTCTTGGCCTCCTTGGCGGCTGCTGCGGCGGCCGCGTCACGCTCGGCCTGCAGCTGGTAGTTCGCCGCGGCCTGCTGTGTGGCCTGAGCGGACTGCGCGACCTGGGCGGCCAGGTCGCCCGTGAGGACGGGCAGTTCGAGTGTCTGCGTCACCGGCTCGGCGGCGTTGGCCGAACCAGCCGCCGTGGCGACGGCCAGCGTGCCGAGGACACCACTGGCGACTCCGGCCCGCATCGCGATCGTCGACGCGCTGCGGCGGGGTTTCCGGTGGCTGCGTATGTGAGCGGTGTGGGACATGAGTCCAACCGGTATCAGGGGCTCCTCCATACCTTCAAGAAACGTGTGCTGCGCCACAGTTGTTCAATCGACGTCCCAATTCCCCTGCCTCGGGTTCTTTATTGACGCCGTAACGGACATTACGGACGCAGGTGATCAAGCCTGTGATCACGGGCTTTCGTCGTTACGCCCGGATTGCCCGGCACCTACCACCGGTTGGGACCGTTGGCCAAGCCCGCTTGTTAGGCGCCCCTCGCGGATGTGGCGGAGGTCACGGAACGGTCACCGCGGCGGCCGCGTCTCGCGCATGCGGTGGGGTCACCTCCGCTTGTGAACTCGTGCACGCGTCCACACCCCGTCCCCACCCTCCCCTTGACGTGTGAACGCGTCCCACTATCAGGACGCTGCGCCCATCACCAATTTGCATGCAAGGGAAGCTTCTTGATATGGAGACGCCTCTCGTGGCCTGCGACGACGAGCGCAAATGTCACTTCTTGTGATCACTCTGACGCTTCGCGTACGAAGATCACCGCTGATATGACTTCATGATCCTTCGTCAGGTGGTGGAGATCACAAAGCTTGTGTAATACCCCGTGTCGCAGATCACAGAGCGGCGGGCATAGGATGCGAGGCAGTTGGGCTTGTGACCTGCTTCACATGTTCGCGATCTTCGCCGAGACGGGCGGGGTTCGTGGGGCCGGTGGGGCTGATGTGAGTCCGATGCCATCGCCAGCAGTCAGTGCCGACTGAGAGGAGCGAGGAGCGGTGAACGCGTATGCGCCCATCCTCGTACTGGGAGCCCTCGGGGCAGGCTTTGCGATCTTCTCCGTGGTCATGGCCACGCTGATCGGGCCGAAGCGGTACAACCGCGCCAAGCTCGAGGCCTACGAGTGCGGTATCGAGCCGACCCCCACGCCGGCCGGCGGCGGGCGCTTCCCCATCAAGTACTACCTGACGGCGATGCTCTTCATCGTCTTCGACATCGAGATCGTCTTCCTCTACCCCTGGGCCGTCACCTTCGACGCCCTGGGTGTCTTCGGGCTCGTGGAGATGCTGCTCTTCGTGCTCACCGTCTTCGTCGCGTACGCGTACGTATGGCGGCGCGGCGGCCTGGAATGGGACTGAGGGGCCTTTAGTCATGGGACTCGAAGAAAAGCTGCCGAGTGGTTTCCTGCTGACCACCGTCGAGCAGGCCGCGGGCTGGGTGCGCAAGGCGTCCGTCTTCCCCGCCACGTTCGGCCTCGCCTGCTGTGCCATCGAGATGATGACCACCGGCGCGGGCCGCTATGACCTGGCGCGCTTCGGTATGGAGGTCTTCCGAGGTTCGCCCCGCCAGGCGGACCTGATGATCGTCGCCGGCCGGGTCAGCCAGAAGATGGCTCCGGTGCTCCGGCAGGTCTACGACCAGATGCCGAACCCGAAGTGGGTCATCTCCATGGGGGTGTGCGCCTCCTCCGGCGGCATGTTCAACAACTACGCGATCGTCCAGGGCGTCGATCACATCGTCCCCGTCGACATCTACCTCCCGGGCTGCCCGCCGCGCCCCGAGATGCTGATGGACGCGATCCTCAAGCTTCACCACAAGATCCAGAACTCCAAGCTGGGCGTGAACGCCGAGGAGGCGGCCCGCGAGGCGGAGGAAGCGGCGCTCAAGGCCCTGCCCACGATCGAGATGAAGGGGCTGCTGCGGTGAGCGACGCGAACGGAACCCACGGCGCGAAGGGCTCCTCCAACGGGGGGAACGGGCCGAACAACGGGGTGAACGGTTCGAACGGGGTGAACCCCGAGAAGGATCTCTCCGCCTCCAACCTCCCCGGCCAGCGCGGCCAGGGCGGCGAGGAGGTCCGCGTCCAGCGCGGCATGTTCGGGGCCAACAACGGCGGCGACACCTCCGGCTACGGCGGCCTGGTCCGCTCCGTCCGGCTCCCGGGAGCGGCGAGCCGACCCTACGGCGGCTGGTTCGACGAGGTCGCCGACGAACTCGAGGGCGCGCTGGAGGAACAGGGACTCCTCCCCGACAACGCGATCGAGAAGACGGTCGTCGACCGCGACGAGCTCACCTTCCACATCGAGCGTGAGCACCTGCCCCGCGTCGCCCGCACCCTGCGCGACGACCCCGCCCTGCGCTTCGAACTCTGTACCGGCGTCAGCGCCGTGCATTACCCGAACGACAAGGGCCGCGAGCTGCACGCCGTCTACCACCTGCGCTCGATCACCCACAACCGGCTGATCCGCCTGGAAGTCAGTGCCCCGGACGCCGACCCGCACATCCCGTCCCTGGTCTCCGTGTATCCGACCAACGACTGGCACGAGCGCGAGACCTACGACTTCTTCGGGATCGTCTTCGACGGTCACCCGGCCCTGACGCGGATCATGATGCCGGACGACTGGCAGGGCCATCCGCAGCGCAAGGACTACCCCCTCGGCGGCATCCCCGTCGAGTACAAGGGCGCCCAGATCCCGGCTCCGGACCAGCGGAGGTCGTACTCGTGAGCACGCAGCCAGCATCCGCGGCCTCGGCCGCTTCGGCGCGCGAGACCACCGAAGGCACCGTATATACGGTCACCGGTGGCGACTGGGACGAGGTCGTCCAGTCCGCGGCCCGCGCCGACGACGAGCGCATCGTCGTCAACATGGGTCCGCAGCACCCGTCCACCCACGGGGTGCTCCGCCTCATCCTGGAGATCGATGGCGAGACGGTCACCGAGGCCCGCTGCGGCATCGGCTACCTCCACACCGGCATCGAGAAGAACCTCGAGTACCGCACGTGGACGCAGGGCACCACGTTCGTGACGCGCATGGACTACCTGACGTCCTTCTTCAACGAGACCGCCTACTGTCTCGCCGTCGAGAAGCTCCTCGGCATCGAGGACCAGATCACCGAGCGAGCCAAGATCATCCGGGTGCTCCTGATGGAGCTGAACCGGATGTCCTCCCACCTGGTGTGCATCGCCACCGGTGGCATGGAGCTCGGCGCCACCACGATCATGATCTACGGATTCCGTGATCGTGAAATGATTCTCGACATCTACGAGCTCATCACGGGCCTGCGGATGAACCACGCGTTCATCCGCCCCGGCGGACTCGCCCAGGACCTGCCGCCCGGCGCGGTGGACCAGATCCGCGAGTTCGTGAAGAAGATGAAGAAGAACCTCCCCGAGTACGACAAGCTCGCCACCGGGAACCCCATCTTCAAGGCCCGTATGCAGGACGTCGGCTATCTCGACCTGGCCGGCTGCATGGCCCTCGGTGCCACCGGGCCGATCCTGCGCTCCACCGGCCTCCCGCACGACCTGCGCAAGGCGCAGCCGTACTGCGACTACGAGACGTACGACTTCGACGTCCCGACCGCCGACTCCTGCGACTCCTACGGCCGCTTCCTGATCCGCCTGGAGGAGATGCGCCAGTCGCTCAGGATCGTCGAGCAGTGCCTGGACCGGCTCCAGCCCGGCCCGGTCATGGTCGCCGACCGGAAGATCGCCTGGCCCGCCCAGCTCGCCCTGGGCCCCGACGGTCTCGGCAACTCCCTCGACCACATCAAGAAGATCATGGGCACCTCCATGGAGGCCCTGATCCACCACTTCAAGCTGGTCACCGAGGGTTTCCGCGTGCCGCCGGGACAGGCGTACGCGGCCGTCGAGTCACCCAAGGGAGAACTCGGGGTGCACGCCGTTTCCGACGGAGGCACCCGCCCCTACCGGGTCCACTTCCGGGACCCGTCCTTCACCAACCTGCAGGCCATGGCGGCGATGTGCGAGGGCGGCCAGGTCGCCGACGTCATCGTCGCCGTCGCGTCCATCGACCCCGTGATGGGAGGCGTCGACCGATGACCACCTCTTCTTCCGAGCGGGGCGTCAGCCTGGGCATGCCCGAACTGCCCGCACCCGCCTACCCGGACGACGTCCGAGCCCGGCTGGAGGCGGACGCGCGCGAGATCATCGCCCGCTATCCCGACTCCCGGTCCGCGCTCCTGCCGTTGCTGCACCTCGTGCAGGCGGAGGAGGGCCATGTCACGCGTACCGGGATGCGGTTCTGCGCGGACGTGCTGGACCTGACCACGGCCGAGGTCACCGCGGTCGCCACCTTCTACACCATGTACCGGCGCCGCCCCAGCGGTGACTACCAGGTGGGCGTCTGCACCAACACGCTGTGTGCGGTGATGGGCGGCGACGCGATCTTCGAGGAGCTCCAGGAGTACCTGGGTGTCGGCAACGGTGAGACCACCGACGACGGAAAGATCACTCTGGAGCACATCGAGTGCAACGCGGCCTGCGACTTCGCGCCGGTCGTGATGGTCAACTGGGAGTTCTTCGACAACCAGACCGTGCAGAGCGCCAGGCGCCTGGTGGACGACCTGCGGGTCGGACGCACGGTCTCGCCGACGCGCGGTGCGCCGCTGTGCACCTTCAAGGAGACCGCCCGGATCCTGGCCGGCTTCCCCGACGAGCGGGATGGGGCCGTCGAGGCCGGCGGCAGTGCGGGACCGGCATCGCTGGTGGGTCTTCGCCTGGCAAAGGGAGAGACCGCACCCGCGCGCGTGGTCCACCCGCGGGACGGCGGGCCGCACGACGAGCCGCAGGACCGGGCGGTGCACGAGCCGTCGCCCACCGAGCACCTGAGTTCGCATGACGCGCCGCAGGACACGTCGGCCTCCGACCCAGCTCACCCGGCAGGGCCTACCGCCGAGGAGGGGGAGTGATGACCTTGGCACCCGAACTGAAAGGCAGCAGCCCGGAGAAGCTGCTCGCACCCGTGCTGTCGGCCTTCTGGGACGAGGACAGGTCCTGGAGTCTGGACGTCTACCGAAGGCACGAAGGGTACGAGGGTCTCCGCAAGGCGCTGGCCATGTCGCCGGACGACCTGATCGCGTACGTCAAGGACTCCGGTCTGCGAGGGCGAGGCGGCGCGGGATTTCCGACGGGAATGAAATGGCAGTTCATTCCCCAGGGGGATGGAAAGCCGCACTATCTAGTTGTCAACGCCGACGAATCGGAGCCCGGGACCTGCAAGGACATCCCGCTCCTCTTCGCGAACCCGCATAGCCTCATCGAGGGCATTGTGATCGCGTGTTATGCCATCAGGTCGTCTCATGCCTTCATCTATCTGCGTGGTGAAGTCGTTCCTGTGCTGCGGCGGTTGCACGAGGCCGTGCGCGAGGCCTACGCGGCGGGTTACCTCGGCGAGAACATCCTGGGCAGCGGACTCGACCTCGAACTCACCGTGCACGCCGGCGCCGGCGCGTACATCTGCGGTGAGGAGACCGCGCTGCTCGACTCGCTCGAAGGCCGCCGTGGTCAACCGCGGCTTCGTCCCCCCTTTCCTGCGGTCGCGGGCCTCTATGCGTGCCCGACTGTGGTGAATAACGTCGAGTCGATCGCGTCGGTTCCCGCCATCCTGCAAAAAGGCAAGGAATGGTTCAGGTCGATGGGAAGCGAGAAGTCCCCCGGCTTCACGCTCTACTCGCTCAGCGGCCATGTCGCCAGCCCCGGCCAGTACGAGGCCCCGCTCGGCATCACCCTCCGCCAACTCCTCGAGATGAGCGGCGGCATGCGACCCGGGCACCGGCTCAAGTTCTGGACGCCGGGCGGCTCCTCGACGCCGATGTTCACCGACGAGCACCTCGACGTCCCTCTTGATTACGAAGGAGTGGGTGCCGCGGGTTCCATGCTCGGCACGAAAGCTCTGCAGTGCTTCGACGAGACGACCTGCGTCGTGCGTGCCGTCACCCGCTGGACCGAGTTCTACGCCCACGAGTCCTGCGGCAAGTGCACCCCGTGCCGCGAAGGCACGTACTGGCTCGTGCAGTTGCTGCGGGACATCGAGGCCGGCAAGGGCGCCCTCTCCGATCTCGACAAGCTCAACGACATTGCCGACAACATCAACGGCAAGTCCTTCTGCGCCCTCGGCGACGGTGCCGCCTCGCCGATCTTCTCCTCGCTCAAGTACTTCCGCGAGGAGTACGAGCAGCACATCACGGGCCGCGGCTGCCCCTTCGACCCCGCCAAGTCGACGGCCTGGGCGGACAAGCACACGGAGGTGAACGCATGACGGTGACCACCAGCGCTCCCTCCGGAGGCGGCGAGGCGGCGGTCCCGCCGGAAGATCTCGTGACGCTGACGATCGACGGCGCCGAGATCAGCGTGCCCAAGGGCACCCTGGTCATCCGGGCCGCCGAGCAGCTCGGCATCGAGATCCCCCGCTTCTGCGACCATCCCCTCCTCGACCCGGTCGGCGCCTGCCGCCAGTGCATCGTCGAGGTCGAGGGCCAGCGCAAGCCCATGGCGTCCTGCACGATCACGTGCACGGACGGCATGGTCGTGAAGACCCACCTCACCTCGCCCGTCGCCGAGAAGGCGCAGCACGGCGTGATGGAACTGCTCCTCATCAACCACCCGCTGGACTGCCCGGTCTGTGACAAGGGCGGCGAGTGCCCCCTGCAGAACCAGGCCATGTCGCACGGCCAGGCGGAGTCCCGCTTCGAGGGCCGGAAACGGACGTACGAGAAGCCCGTCCCGATCTCCACGCAGGTGCTTCTCGACCGTGAGCGGTGCGTGCTGTGCGCGCGCTGCACCCGGTTCTCCAACCAGGTGGCGGGCGACCCGATGATCGAGCTGATCGAGCGGGGCGCGCTCCAGCAGGTGGGGACGGGTGAGGGCGACCCCTTCGAGTCGTACTTCTCCGGCAACACCATCCAGATCTGCCCCGTGGGCGCGCTGACCTCGGCGGCGTACCGATTCCGCTCCCGGCCCTTCGACCTGGTCTCCTCGCCGTCGGTCTGCGAGCACTGCTCCGGCGGCTGTGCCACGCGCACCGACCACCGACGCGGCAAGGTCATGCGGCGCCTGGCCGCCAACGACCCCGAGGTCAACGAGGAGTGGATCTGCGACAAGGGGCGGTTCGCGTTCCGGTACGGGCAACAGCGGGACCGGCTCGAAACGCCTCTGGTGCGCAATGCCGAGGGGGACCTCGTACCGGCTTCCTGGCCGGAGGCGTTGCAGATCGCGGCTCAGGGACTGCTGGCATCGCGCGGCAGGACGGGTGTCCTGGCCGGTGGCCGACTCACCATCGAGGACGCCTACGCGTACAGCAAGTTCGCGCGCGTGGCGCTCGACACCAACGACGTCGACTTCCGCGCGCGTGTGCACAGCAGCGAGGAGGCAGACTTCCTGGCCGCCCGCGTCGCCGGACGCGGCCATGACCTCGACGGCACAGGCGTCACGTACACCTCCCTGGAGAAGGCGCCCGCCGTCCTGCTGGTCGGGTTCGAGTCGGAGGAGGAGGCGCCCGGCGTCTTCCTGCGGCTGCGCAAGGCTTGGCGCAAGCACGGGCAGCGGGTGTTCTCGCTGGCCACGCACGCCACGCGGGGTCTGCAGAAGGCGGGCGGCACGCTGCTGGCGGCCGCTCCGGGCACCGAGACGGAGTGGCTGGACGCGCTGGCGAGTGGTGTCGGCCTGGAGGGCGCCGGCGCCAAGGCCGCCGAGGCCCTGCGGGCCGACGGCGCGGTGATCGTCGTCGGGGAGCGGCTGGCCACTGTGGCCGGCGGTCTCACCGCCGCCGTGCGGGCCTCCTCTGCGACCGGCGCCCGACTGGCGTGGATTCCGCGCCGGGCGGGGGAGCGGGGCGCGATCGAGGCGGGTGCGCTGCCATCGCTGCTGCCGGGCGGTCGTCCGGCCACCGACCCGCGCGCGCGTGAGGAGGTCGCCGCGGCCTGGGGCCTAGCCGAACTCCCGCACCGCTACGGCCGGGACACCGGGCAGATCGTCGAGGCCGCCGCGTCCGGCGAACTTCAGGCGCTGCTCGTCGCGGGCGTCGAGGTCTCGGACCTGCCCGACCCGGCACGCGCGCGTGAGGCACTTGGCGAGGCCGGCTTCGTGGTGTCGCTGGAGCTGCGGCCCGGCGAGGTCACCGAGCGCGCCGACGTCGTCCTCCCGGTGGCGGCGGTCGCGGAGAAGGCGGGCGCCTTCCTCAACTGGGAGGGCCGGGTCCGCTTCTTCGAGGCGGCACTGAAGCCCGACCAGATGACCCGCCGCTCGGCGCCCGCCGACGCGCGCGTGCTGCAGATGCTCGCCGACGCCATGGACGTCCACCTCGGCCTTCCGGACCTGCGTACCACGCGCGCGGAGCTCGACCGGCTCGGCGCCTGGGACGGCCCCCGGGCCACCGAACCCCTGGAAACCGCAGCTCAGTTGCCGCGGCCCGCCGCGGGGGAGGCCGTCCTTGCCGGGCACCGTCTGCTGCTCGACCAGGGTGTCCTCCAGCAGGGCGACGAGGCGCTCGCCGGGACCCGGCACGCCGCACGCGCGCGTGTGTCGCCCGCCACGGCCGCCGAGGCGGGCGTCAAGGACGGCGACGTGCTCGCCGTGACCGGACCCGCCGGAGTGGTCGAACTCCCGCTGCAGATCACCGAGATGCCCGACCGGGTGGTCTGGCTCCCGCTGAACTCCGTCGGCCGGGGCGTCGCCTCCGACGCCGGGGCCACGCCCGGCTCCCTCGTCCGTATCGGCCCGGCGACGCTCGCCGCCGACGCCCCCAAGGAGGTGGAGGCATGAGCCCGTACTTCGCCGCTGAAGACCTCTCGATGTTCGGCCGCGACCCCTGGTGGCTGGTCGTCGTCAAGGCCGTCTTCTGCTTCGCCTTCCTGATGGTGACCGTGCTGTTCTCCATCGTCTGGGAGCGCAAGGTCGTCGCCTGGATGCAGCTGCGCATCGGCCCCAACCGGCACGGCCCCTGGGGCATGCTCCAGTCGCTCGCCGACGGCGTCAAACTGATGCTGAAGGAAGACGTCATCGTCAAACGCGCGGACAAGGTGGTGTACGTCCTCGCACCGATCGTCGCGGCCATCCCGGCCTTCATGGCCATCGCGGTGATCCCCTTCGGTCCGGCCGACAACGAGATCTCGATCTTCGGCCAGCGCACCACGATGCAGCTGACCGACCTGCCGATCGCGATGCTCTACATCCTCGCGGTCGCCTCGGTCGGTATCTACGGCATCGTCCTGGCGGGCTGGAGTTCCGGCTCCACCTACCCGCTCCTGGGCGGCCTGCGCTCCTGCGCCCAGATGATCTCCTACGAGATCGCGATGGGCGCCGCGTTCGCCTCGGTGTTCCTCTACTCGGGGTCGATGTCGACGTCGACGATCGTCGAACAGCAGCAGGACCGCTGGTACATCCTGCTGCTGCCGGTCTCATTCGTCCTCTACATCGTCACGATGGTCGGCGAGACCAACCGCGCCCCCTTCGACATGCCGGAGTCCGAGGGCGACCTGGTCGGCGGCTTCAACACCGAGTACTCGTCGATCAAGTTCGCGCTGTTCATGCTCGCCGAGTACGTCAACATGGTGACCGTCTCGGCCGTGTCGACCACGCTCTTCCTCGGCGGCTGGCGCGCCCCCTGGCCGATCAGCGCCTTCTGGGAGGGCGCGAACCACGGCTGGTGGCCGATGCTCTGGTTCGTGGTCAAGGTGCAGTTGCTGCTGTTCTTCTTCATCTGGCTGCGCGGCACGCTGCCTCGCGTCCGCTACGACCAGCTGATGAAGCTCGGCTGGAAGGTCCTGATCCCGGTGTCGGTGACATGGCTGATGCTCGTCGCGACCGTCCGGACGCTGCGTAACGAGAACTACGACTTCGCCGACATCTTCCTCTACGTCGCGGGCGGAGTCCTGGTCCTGTTGTTGCTCTCCTTCGTCGTGGACATGTTCCGCAACGGGGGGAAGGAGGCGCAGGCCCCTGCCGAGCCCGCCGGCTTCGACCCGATGGCGGGCGGATTCCCCGTCCCGCCGCTGCCCGGACAGGAGCTGCCGCCCGTGCCGAGGCGCAGCCCGCGCCGGGAGCGGGAGCTCATTGTCAGTGGCGGGGTGGACACTGTGAGTGACGGATCGCTGGATGGAAAGGAGGCGTCCGATGGCTGAGGAGCCCAAGGAGACCAAGCCCGGTTTCCAGAACCCCGTGGCCGGCTTCGGCGTGACCTTCAAGGCCATGTTCAAGAAGCGGCTGACCGAGCAGTACCCGGAGCAGCAGAAGACCACAGCTCCACGGTTCCACGGACGGCACCAGCTCAACCGCCATCCGGACGGCCTGGAGAAGTGCATCGGCTGCGAGCTGTGCGCCTGGGCCTGCCCCGCCGATGCCATCTATGTGGAGGGCGCGGACAACACCGAAGAGGAGCGCTACTCGCCGGGCGAGCGGTACGGACGCGTCTACCAGATCAACTACGCCCGCTGCATCCTGTGCGGCTTGTGCATCGAGGCGTGTCCCACGCGCGCGTTGACGATGACCAACGAGTTCGAGCTCGCCGACTCCAGCCGCGCCAACCTGATCTACACCAAGGAGCAGCTGCTCGCCGGCCTCGAAGAGGGCATGGTCGACTCGCCCCACGCCATCTATCCGGGGACGGACGAGCAGGACTACTACCGGGGTCTGGTGACGGAGGCCGCGCCGGGTACGGAGCGCCAAGTGGCCGTCTCCAAGGGTGAGAAGCCCTCCGAAGAGGAGGTGGAGGCATGACCGCGCAGCTCGCCGCCTACTCCACGTCCACCGGCGAGGCCTTCCAGTTCTGGGTGCTCGGCACTGTCGCCGTGATCGGCGCCCTGTGCACCGTCTTCATGAAGAGGGCCGTGCACAGCGCGCTCTGTCTCGCCGGCACCATGATCGTCCTCGCGGTGTTCTACCTCGCCAACGGCGCCTACTTCCTGGGCATCGTGCAGATCGTCGTCTACACCGGCGCGATCATGATGCTGTTCCTGTTCGTGGTGATGCTCGTCGGCGTGACCGCGGCGGACTCCCTGAAGGAGACCATCAAGGGCCAGCGCTGGCTGGCCCTCGTCAGCGGCCTCGGCTTCGGCATCCTGCTGATCGCCGGCATCGGCAACGCCTCCCTGACGGAGTTCGACGGCCTTGCCGAGGCGAACGCGAACGGCAACGTGGAGGGCCTCGCGGCCCTCATCTTCACCAAGTACGTCTTCGCGTTCGAAATCACCGGCGCCCTGCTCATCACGGCCGCCGTCGGCGCCATGGTGCTCACCCACCGCGAGCGCACCGAGCGCCCCAAGACCCAGCGGGAGCTGTCCGAGCAGCGCGTCCGCGAGGGCAAGCACGTACCGCCGCTGCCCGCGCCCGGTGTGTACGCGCGGCACAACGCAGTCGACATCCAGGGTCTGCTGCCCGACGGCACTCCGTCGGAGCTCACGGTCAGCAAGACGCTGCGTGAGCGCGGGCAGATCCGGGACGTGTCCACCGAGGCGCTGAACGATCTCAAGGCCCTGGAACGGCGCGCCGAGGAGCGCCTGGAGCGGTCCGCGATCGAGCCGCCACACCTGAAGCGGACCGAGGAGGCGTCGAAGTGAACCCCGTCAACTACCTCTACCTCGCCGCCCTGTTGTTCACGATCGGTGCGACGGGCGTGCTGATCAGGCGCAACGCGATCGTCGTGTTCATGTGCATCGAGCTCATGCTCAACGCCTGCAACCTCGCGTTCGTCGCCTTCTCCCGGATGCACGGCAATCTCGACGGCCAGATCATCGCCTTCTTCACGATGGTCGTCGCCGCCGCGGAGGTCGTGGTGGGACTCGCGATCATCGTGTCGCTGTTCCGTTCCCGCCACTCGGCCTCGGTCGACGACGCCAGCCTGATGAAGCTGTAAGGGGTCGGAAGAATCGTGGAGAACCTGATTGCGCTGCTCATCGCGGCGCCCCTGCTCGGAGCGGCCGTCCTCCTGGTCGGCGGCCGCCGGCTCGACGCCGTAGGCCACTGGATCGGCACGCTTCTGTCGGCCGTCTCCTTCGTGTTCGGTCTCGTCCTCTTCAGTGACCTGCTGAGCAAGGACGCCGAACACCGGACACTGACACAGCACCTGTTCAGCTGGATCCCGGTCGAGGGCTTCCAGGCGGACGTCGCCTTCCGCCTCGACCAGCTGTCGATGACGTTCGTCCTGCTGATCACGGGTGTCGGATCGCTGATCCACCTGTACTCGGTCGGGTACATGAAGCACGACGAGCGGCGCCGCCGCTTCTTCGGCTACCTGAACCTGTTCCTCGCGGCGATGCTGCTGCTCGTCCTCGCCGACAACTACCTGCTGCTGTACGTCGGCTGGGAGGGCGTCGGTCTCGCGTCCTACCTGCTCATCGGCTTCTGGCAGCACAAGCCCAGCGCTGCGACGGCCGCGAAGAAGGCCTTCCTGGTCAACCGCGTCGGTGACATGGGCCTGTCGATCGCCATCATGCTGATGTTCACCACCTTCGGGACCTTCGCGTTCGGCCCGCTGCTCGGGGCGGAAGGAGAGCCCGGCATCGCCGGTGATGCGAGCGAGGGCAAGCTGACCGCCATCGCCCTGATGCTTCTGCTCGCCGCCTGCGGCAAGTCCGCCCAGGTGCCGCTGCAGTCCTGGCTCGGGGACGCGATGGAGGGCCCGACCCCGGTCTCGGCCCTCATCCACGCGGCCACGATGGTCACCGCCGGTGTCTACCTGATCGTCCGCTCGGCGGCCGTCTTCAACGGCGCCCCCGACGCTCAGCTCGTCGTCACCGTCGTCGGCGCCGTCACGCTCCTGTTCGGTGCGATCGTCGGTTGCGCGAAGGACGACATCAAGAAGGCTCTGGCCGGCTCGACCATGTCGCAGATCGGCTACATGGTGCTGGCTGCGGGCCTCGGCCCCATCGGCTACGTCTTCGCGATCATGCACCTGGTCACGCACGGCTTCTTCAAGGCCGGGCTGTTCCTCGGCGCGGGCTCGGTCATGCACGGCATGAACGACGAGGTCGACATGAGGAAGTACGGCGGCCTCCGCAAGTACATGCCGATCACCTTCGTCACCTTCGGTCTCGGCTACCTCGCGATCATCGGCTTCCCCGGTCTGTCCGGCTTCTTCTCCAAGGACAAGATCATCGAGGCGGCGTTCGCCAAGGGCGGCACCGAGGGCTGGATCCTCGGCGCCTGCGCCCTGCTCGGCGCGGCCATCACCGCGTACTACATGACGCGCGTGATGCTGATGACGTTCTTCGGCGAGAAGCGCTGGCAGCCCGACGAGCACGGGCATGAGCCGCACCCGCACGAGTCGCCCAAGGTCATGACGATCCCGATGATCGTGCTGGCGTTCGGATCGGTCTTCGCCGGTGGGTTCTTCAGCATCGGCGACCGCTTCTTGCACTGGCTCGAGCCGGTCACGGGACACTCCCACGGCGACTCACCGGTCAGCGCCCTCACCGTCACCCTCGCCACCATGGTGGTCCTGGTGATCGGCGTGGCCGTCGCCTACGGCCAGTACGGCCGCCGCCCCGTCCCGGTCGTCGCCCCGCGCGGGTCGCTGGTCACCCGGGCCGCCCGGCGCGACCTGCTCCAGGACGACTTCAATCATGTCGTCCTGGTGCGCGGCGGCGAGCACCTCACGCGCTCCCTGGTGTACGTCGACCACACCCTGGTCGACGGCGTCGTCAACGGCACGGCGGCCTCGGTCGGCGGGCTCTCCGGGCGGCTGCGGCGACTGCAGAACGGCTTCGCGCGGTCGTACGCGGTCTCGATGTTCGGCGGTGCGGCGGTCCTCATCGCCGCGACCCTGCTGATGAGGGCGGTCTGATACCGATGTCCTTTCCTCTGCTGACAGCGACGGCGGCACTCCCGGCGATCGGGGCGGTCGCCACGGCCGCCGTGCCGGCCGCCCGGCGCAACGCCGCCAAGGCGCTGGCGCTGCTGGTCTCCCTCGCGACGCTCGTTCTGGCGATCGTCGTCCTGGTCCGTTTCGATCCCGGCGGCGACCGCTACCAGCTCACCGAATCCCACTCCTGGATCAAGGACTTCGGGGTCAGGTACGAACTGGGTGTGGACGGCATCGCGGTGGCGCTCATCGCGCTGACCGCGCTGCTGATCCCGTTCATCATCCTGGCGGGCTGGCACGACGCCGACCCGCTGGAGACGGGCAACAAGCGCTGGCGGCCGACGCAGGGCTTCTTCGCCCTGATCCTGGCCGTCGAGGCGATGGTGATCATCTCCTTCGAGGCCACCGACGTCTTCCTCTTCTACATCTTCTTCGAAGCCATGCTCATCCCGATGTACTTCCTCATCGGCGGTTTCGGGGACCGTGCCCACGAGCACGGCGAGGAGGCGGCGTCCACGCAACGGTCGTACGCGGCCGTGAAGTTCCTGCTGTACAACCTGGTCGGCGGTCTGATCATGCTGGCCGCGGTGATCGGCCTCTATGTGGTCGCCGGGAACTTCTCGCTCTCCGAGATCGCCGAGGCGCGTGCCAACGGAACGCTCGACATGGCGACGAACACCGAACGCTGGCTGTTCCTCGGCTTCTTCTTCGCCTTCGCGGTGAAGGCCCCCCTGTGGCCGCTGCACACCTGGCTGCCCAACGCCATGGGTGAGGCCACGGCTCCGGTCGCCGTGCTCATCACGGCGGTCGTCGACAAGGTGGGCACCTTCGCGATGCTCCGGTTCTGCCTCCAGCTGTTCCCGGAGGCGAGCAAGTGGGCGACACCCGCCATCCTCGTACTGGCGCTGATCAGCATCATCTACGGGGCGCTGCTCGCCGTGGGACAGCGGGACATCAAGCGGCTGGTGGCGTACGCGTCGATCTCGCACTTCGGGTTCATCATCCTGGGCATCTTCGCGATGACCAGCCAGGGCCAGTCCGGCGCCACGCTCTACATGGTCAACCACGGCATCTCGACGGCAGCCCTGATGCTGGTCGCCGGCTTCCTGATCTCGCGGCGCGGCTCGCGGCTCATCGCCGACTACGGCGGTGTGCAGAAGGTCGCCCCGGTACTCGCCGGCACCTTCCTGATCGGCGGTCTGGCGACGCTGTCGCTGCCCGGGCTCGCGCCCTTCGTGAGCGAGTTCCTCGTCCTGGTCGGCACGTTCGCGCGCTACCCGGCGATCGGCATCATCGCCACCTTCGGCATCGTCCTCGCCGCGCTCTACACCCTCGTCCTCTACCAGCGGACGATGACGGGCCCGGTGAAGCCCGAGGTCTCGGCGATGCCGGACCTCCGCGCGCGTGAGCTCGTGGTCGTCGCCCCGCTGATCGTGCTGCTGATCTTCCTCGGCGTCTACCCGAAGCCGGTCACGGACATCGTGAACCCGGCGGTCAAGCAGACCCTGTCCGACGTACACAAGAAGGACCCCAAGCCCGAGGTGGAGGCGGCCAAGTGAGCGCATCAGCCGTCCACAGCCTGTGGACAACGGCGGCAACCGCGGCCGACCCGATCTCGAAGATCGACTCGCCGAAGATCGAGTACGGGCAATTGTCGCCCACCTTGATCGTCGTGGGCGCGGCGATCATCGGGGTGCTGGTCGAGGCGTTCGTGCCGCGCAAGCACCGCTACTACGCACAACTGTTCGTGTCCGTCGTGGCGCTGGTCGCCGCCTTCGCCGCAGTGGTCGCGCTGGCGGCGGACGGGTACGGCACCACGAAGGCGCGCATCGCCGCCATGGGCGCGATCGCGGTCGACGGACCGGCCCTCTTCCTCCAGGGCACGATCCTGCTGGCCGCCCTGGTCGGCCTGTTCACCTTCGCCGAACGGCGCCTCGATCCCGAGACGCACGGCAACCGGGTCGACTCGTTCGCCGCCCAAGCAGCCTCCGTGCCGGGCAGTGACAGCGAGAAGGCCGCGGTCAAGGCCGGGTTCACGACCACCGAGGTCTTCCCGCTGCTGCTGTTCGCGGTCGCCGGCATGCTGGTCTTCCCGTCGGCCAACGACCTGCTGACCCTCTTCATCGCCCTGGAAGTCTTCTCGCTGCCCCTGTACCTCCTGTGTGCGCTGGCCCGCCGCAAGCGGCTCATGTCGCAGGAGGCCGCGGTCAAGTACTTCCTCCTCGGCGCGTTCGCCTCCGCGTTCACCCTCTTCGGCATCGCACTGCTGTACGGGTACGCGGGCTCGGTGTCGTACGGGACGATCGCGCAGGTCGTCGACGGCACCGTCCAGAACGTCGACCCTGCGCTCGCCGACACCATGGGCAACGACGCGCTGCTGCTCGTCGGCGCCGCGATGATCGTCATGGGGCTGCTGTTCAAGGTGGGTGCGGTGCCGTTCCACATGTGGACGCCCGACGTCTATCAGGGCGCGCCGACCCCGGTCACCGGCTTCATGGCCGCGGCGACGAAGGTGGCCGCCTTCGGCGCGATGCTGCGCCTCCTGTACGTCGTCCTGCCCGGCCTGCGCTGGGACTGGCGGCCGGTCATGTGGGGCGTCGCGATCGTCACCATGCTGGGCGGTGCGATCGTCGCGATCACACAGACCGACATCAAGCGGCTGCTGGCGTACTCGTCCATCGCGCACGCCGGATTCATCCTTGCGGGTGTCATCGCGACCACGCCGGACGGCGTCTCGTCCGTCCTCTTCTACCTGGCCGCGTACTCGTTCGTGACGATCGGCGCGTTCGCCGTGGTCACCCTCGTGCGCGACGCCGGTGGCGAGGCCACGCACCTGTCCAAGTGGGCGGGGCTCGGCCGGCGGTCGCCACTGGTGGCAGCCGTGTTCGCGGTGTTCCTGCTGGCCTTCGCCGGTATCCCGCTGACCTCCGGTTTCGCCGGGAAGTTCGCCGTGTTCAAGGCGGCTGCGGAGGGCGGCGCGGCTCCGCTGGTCGTGGTCGGTGTGATCTCGTCGGCGATCGCCGCCTTCTTCTACATCCGGGTGATCGTGCTGATGTTCTTCAGCGAGCCGCGGCCCGAGGGCCCGACCGTCGCCGTTCCGTCGCCGCTGACGATGATGGCGATCGGCGTGGGTGTGGCGGTCACGCTGGTGCTCGGTGTGGCGCCGCAGTACTTCCTGGACCTGGCGAACCAGGCGGGAGTGTTCGTGCGCTGAGCCGCTCCTCTGAGGTGCGCTGACCTGAGTGTGTCTGCGCGGCGGGCCCGGTTCCCCCGGTGGGAGCCGGGCCCGCTCGCGTCGTACAGGTGATCGGGTTCGGGAATTCCCCCGCACCCGTCACGCAGAGTCACCGGAAAGAGCCTGTGGATAACTCGGGCGCTGTCAGTCCCGACCCCTATCGTGGAGGCAGTGGTCGAGGGACGACGTACGGGGGACCAGACGATGGGCGGGACGGGTGGGATCAGCGCGATGACAGGGATCACCGGGACACCGGGGCGGACCGAGAGCGAGGCGCTGGCCACGCTGCACCGGGTCTTCGGGTACGAGGCCTTCCGCGGCGAGCAGGAAGCGGTCATCGAGCACGTGGTGGCCGGAGGGGACGCGGTCGTTCTCATGCCGACCGGCGGCGGCAAGTCGCTGTGCTACCAGATCCCCGCCCTGGTCAGACCCGGTACGGGCATCGTCGTCTCGCCGCTGATCGCACTGATGCAGGACCAGGTGGACGCGTTGCGGGCGCTCGGTGTGCGCGCCGGGTTCGTCAACTCCACTCTGGACTTCGACGAGCGGCGCGTGGTCGAGGCCGAGTTTCTCGCGGGCGAGCTGGACCTGCTGTACCTGGCACCGGAGCGACTGCGCCTGGACTCCACCCTGGACCTCCTCTCGCGCGGCAAGATCGCGGTCTTCGCGATCGACGAGGCGCACTGTGTGTCCCAGTGGGGCCACGACTTCCGCCCCGACTACCTCTCCCTCTCCCTGCTCGGCGAGCGCTGGCCGGACGTCCCACGGCTCGCCCTCACGGCGACGGCCACCCGCGCGACGCACGAGGAGATCACCCAGCGGCTGAACATGCCGTCGGCCCGGCACTTCGTGGCGAGCTTCGACCGGCCCAACATCCAGTACCGGATCGTGCCGAAGGCCGACCCCAAGAAGCAGTTGCTGAGCTTCCTGCGCGAGGAGCACGCGGGCGACGCCGGCATCGTGTACTGCCTCTCGCGCAACTCCGTTGAGAAGACGGCCGAGTTCCTTTCCCGCAACGGCGTCGAGGCGGTTCCCTATCACGCGGGTCTGGACGCGGGCACCCGCGCGGCGCACCAGTCCCGGTTTCTGCGGGAGGAAGGCCTGGTCGTCTGCGCGACCATCGCCTTCGGCATGGGCATCGACAAGCCCGACGTGCGGTTCGTCGCCCACCTCGACCTGCCCAAGTCGATCGAGGGCTACTACCAGGAGACGGGGCGCGGTGGCCGTGACGGGCTGCCCTCCACCGCATGGATGGCGTACGGCCTCAACGACGTCATACAGCAGCGCAAGCTGATCCAGTCCGGTGAGGGCGACGAGGCCTTCCGGCGGCGGGCCGCCGCCCACCTGGACTCGATGCTGGCACTGTGCGAGACCGCCCAGTGCCGCCGCGGCCAGCTTCTCGTCTACTTCGGCCAGGAACCGGCCCCGGCGGGCTGCGGCAACTGTGACACCTGCCTCGCGCCACCGGAGACCTGGGACGGCACGGTCGCGGCCCAGAAGGTGCTGTCGACCGTGGTGCGGCTGCAACGGGAGCGCGGGCAGAAGTTCGGCGCGGTGCAGATCGTCGACATCCTGATGGGCAAGCGCACGGCCAAGGTGATCCAGTTCGACCACGACCAACTGTCGGTGTTCGGCATCGGCGAGGAACTCACCGAGGGCGAATGGCGGGGCGTCGTACGGCAGTTGCTGGCCCAGGGGCTGCTCGCGGTCGAGGGGGAGTACGGCACGCTGGTGCTGACGGAGGCCAGCGGGGCGGTGCTGCGTCGCGAGCGGGACGTGCCGCTGCGCAAGGAGCCGAAGAAGCCGGCGACGGCGAAGGCGTCGGGCTCTTCCTCCTCCGGCAGGAACAAGCCCAAGGCCGCCGCGGCCGAGCTGCCCGAGGAACTGCTGCCCGCCTTCGAGGCCCTGCGCGCCTGGCGCGCCGAACAGGCCCGTGAACAGGGCGTTCCTGCGTACGTCATCTTCCACGACGCCACGCTCCGGGAGATCGCCACGGTGTGGCCGACGTCGGTGCGACAGCTCGGCGGCATCAGCGGTGTCGGCGAGAAGAAGCTGGCGACGTACGGGGAAGGCGTGATCGCGGTCCTGGCCTCACTGGGCGACGCGCCGGACACCGCCGCTCCGCAGCCTGTCGGCGGCTCCGCTCCCGGCGCTGCTCCCGGTGCCGACGCGGACCCGGGCGCCCCGGACCACTGGCCCGAGATGGACGAGGAGCCGGAGCCCGAGGACTGGATATAGGGGACTGGATATCAAGAACTGGCTGAACGGGCGCATGGCAGGGAGGACCGGAGACCGGTTTCGGCCGGGCCGGTTCTCATAGGGCGCGTGTCGCGTACGCCCTGACGTCCGCGTCCGAGTCCGTCGTTGCCGTGGCCAGGGCAGCGCGGGCGGCTTCCGAACCACGGTGCCGGGTCAGGGCCAGGACGGCGGCCTTGCGGACGTCGGCGTTCGGGTCGGCCAGGGTCTTGGCGAGGACGGGGAGGGCCGTGTCGGCGTGAGCCACGGACAGCGCGGTGGCGGCACCGGCGCGGACCTGCCAGGCGGGATCGCCCAGGGCGGTCACGGCCCGGGCGGCGAGCGGCACGGGGCAGCCGGTGGTACCCAACGCCCCGTACGCGGCGGCCCGCACCAAGGCGTCGGGATCGTCGACGAGCCCGACGAGGGCCGCGTGGACGGGGTCACGCTCAGGGGCGAGGCCTGCGTCGGAACCGGAGTTGGAGCCAGGGTGGGCACCGGAGCCGGGGCCGGGGCCGGAGCCGGAGCCCGATACAGGGTGGACGCGGCTGTTGAGACCGACGCCGACCTCGACCCTGACCCTGACCGAACCGGAATCGGCATCGGCGTCGGGACTGCTGCCGATGCCGAGGTCGGCCGGTGACGCGTCGTTCAGGCGGCCGGCCGCCACAGTGGCCAGGGACTTGGCGATCGTGACGCGGACCTCGCGGGACGGGTCGGCGGTCGCCGCGCGGGCCAGTTCATCGGCGGCGTCGACGGAGACCAGGGCACGGACGGCCTCGATCCGGACGGCGATGACGGCGTCGGTGAGCGAGCCCGCGAACAGGGCGGCGTCGCCGAGGCGCAGGGCGCGCAACACGTCCAGGGCCGCGGCGCGGACAACGGGGTCGAACTCGGCCAGGGCGGCGGCGAGGCCGTCGCGCAGGGCGGGTTCCGGCGGCAGGGTCTCGACGAGCTCCCGCAGCGAGGCCGCGGCGGCGGCGCGTACCTCCGTGGCGGGGTCGCGCAGCGCCTCGGCGAGCGCGGGACCGGTGCCTGACGGCACGGTCTCGGTGAGGACGGCGACGGCCTCGCGCCGGACGGCGGATGCCGGGTCGGTCAAGTAGGGGAGCAGAGCGGCGAGTTCGGGCTCCTCCTCGGCGAGGGCGACGAGTTCGAGGAGGCGAGAGGAAGACCGACCAGAGGAGGGCAGTTCGGGGACGGGCTCGGACGCGGGCGCGGCCGTCGAAGGCACCGAGGTGTCGCTCGCCCCTGAGGCGGCTGCCTCGGCCCCGGCGGCGACAGGCGCCACGTCCCGTGAACCGGCCGTGGCCACCTTCTCGGCGTGGACCTCGCCGAGGTGCCGGGAGGGGCCGCCGACGGGGGTGAACTCGTCGACCGGAACCAGATAGGGAGCCACGGGCCGGGCCGTGAACTCCATCGCACCAGAGGGGGACTTGTGCAGGTCGAGATGGTGGAACCAGGACGCGTCGTCGCGACGAGGGTGGTCGAGGCGGTCGTGGTAGAGGCCCCAGCGGGACTCCGTACGGGCCAGGGAGGCGCGCGCGGCCATCTCCGCGCAGTCGCGGATGAAGGTGACCTCGGCGCACCGCATCAACTCGTGCGGGGTGCGGGCCCCCATCCCGGCGATGTCGTCGCGCATCCGCTCGAACGCCTCCAGGGCCAGCGACAATCGCGCGCCCGACTTCGGCGGGGCCACGTAGTCGTTCACGAAGCGGCGCAGTTTGTATTCGACCTGAGGCTGCGGCGGGCCCTCCGGGTTGCGCAGCGGGCGGTAGATCAGCTTGTGCGCCTCGCGCAGTTGGTCAACGGGAAGCTCACCGCCGTACGCCCTGTACTGGGCCGCGTCCGAACCGGCGAGGTCGCCGAAGACGAACGCGCCGATCATGTAGTTGTGCGGGACGCAGGCCAGGTCACCGGCGGCGTACAGGCGGGGGACGGTCGTCCGGGCGTGCTCGTCGACCCGTACACCCGAGGCCGAATGGCCGCCGCACAGGCCGATCTCCGAGATGTGCATCTCGATGTCGTGGGTGCGGTAGTCGTGGCCGCGCCCGGAGTGGAAGGTGCCCCGGGTCGGGCGTTCGGTGGAGTGCAGGATCGACTCCAGGGCGGAGACGGACTCCTCCGGGAGGTGGCTCAGCTTCAGGTACACCGGGCCCCGGTCGCTCGCGACCTCCGCCGCGAACTCGGCCATCATCTGGCCCGACCAGTAGTCGGAGTCGACGAAGCGTTCGCCGTGCCGGTTGACCTGGTAGCCGCCGAAGGGGTTGGCGACATAGGCGCAGGCGGGGCCGTTGTAGTCCTTGATCAGCGGGTTGATCTGGAAGCACTCGATGCCGGTGAGCTGGGCGCCCGCGTGGTAGGCCATGGCGTAGCCGTCACCCGCGTTGGTCGGGTTCTCGTACGTGCCGTAGAGGTAGCCGGAGGCGGGCAGGCCGAGTCGTCCGCAGGCGCCGGTCGCGAGGACGACCCCGCCTGCGCGGACGGTGACGAACCGCCCCGTACGGGTGTTGAAGCCGGCCGCCCCGATGGCGCGCCCGTCCTCGGGCGACGTCAGCACGCGCACCGGCATCACCCGGTTCTCGATCCGGATCCGCTCCCGCATCTCGCGCCGCCGCAACTGCCGGTAGAGGACCTTCTTGACGTCCTTGCCCTCGGGCATGGGCAGGACATAGGACCCCGACCGATGCACTTGGCGGACCGCGTAGTCGCCGTGCTCGTCCTTCTCGAACTTCACGCCGTACGACTCCAGGCGCTGCACCATGGCGAAGCCCCGGGTGGCGGTCTGCCGGACGGTGGACTGGTCGACGATGCCGTCGTTGGCGCGGGTGATCTCGGCGACGTAGTCGTCGGGCTCGGCGCGGCCGGGGATGACCGCGTTGTTGACGCCGTCCATGCCCATCGCGAGCGCGCCGGAGTGGCGGACGTGGGCCTTCTCCAGGAGCAGCACGTCCGCGCCGCGCTCGGCGGCGGTCAGGGCCGCCATCGTGCCGGCGGTGCCGCCACCGATGACGAGGACGTCACAGGTCAGCTCTTCGGCGTCGCCGAGCGCGGGGATCTGCAATGGGGTGTCCACCGGGGTGCCTTTCAGATGCTCAGTGAGGTCAGGACGTCGCGCCGCAGGGCCACGCGCGCGGGGTCGTCACGGGCGGCTCGGTCGCGCGGGCTCGGCACGTCCCGTACGGCGACGAGGCGGCCCGCGCCGAGGAGGGCCACGCGGTCGCCGAGGAACAGGGCCTCGTCCACGTCGTGGGTGACGAAGACGACGGTCGCTCCGGTGCCGTGCAGAACCTCCACCAGCAGGTCCTGCATGCCGGCGCGGGTCTGGGCGTCGAGGGCGCCGAAGGGTTCGTCCATGAGGACGGCGCGCGGGCCCGCGGCGAGGGCCCGCGCCAGTTGCGCCCGCTGGCGCTGGCCTCCGGAGACGCGATGCGGCAACTGGCGGGCCCGGTCGGCGAGCCCGACCCGTCCGAGCCAGCCCTCGGCCTGCTTCCTGCGCTCCGCACGCGGCAAGCCCTGGATGGCCAGGGGCAGTTCGACGTTGGCCAGCAGCGTGCGCCAGGGGAGAAGGGCGTCCTCCTGGAAGACCAGCGCGCGGTCCGCCGCCGGGCCGCCGATGGGTCGGCCGTCCTGCTCCACGTCACCGGCGAGCGGGGGCAGCAACCCGGCCAGCGTGCGCAGCAGCGTCGACTTGCCGCAGCCCGAGGGGCCGACGACGGTGAGGATCTCACCCGGCGGGACGTTCAGGTCGACATCGGCCAGGGCGGTGGCGTCCGGGCGGCCGAGGGTCGCCGCACTGAGGACGAGCCGGGTCCCACGCCCGGCTGCACCGGTGGCAGGGCCGGCAGCCGCACCGGCGGCGGCACCAGTGGTCGTACCGGTGGTCTCGCGGGTCTCAGACGAGGTGCTCATCGCGCGCCTTCTCGGGCTCGGGTCCGATGTGGACAGCGGTGCCGGCAGCCGGAGCCGCAGCGGCGGCCCGGGGGAGTCGCGGCCGGGGCCGACCTGCGGGGACGTACGACGTACGGGGGAGCCAGTGGGTCAGACGGCGGCCGAGGAGTTCCACGGCCGTGGAGGTGGCCCAGCCGAGCACGCCGATCGTGACCATGCCGACGAACACGCCCGGATAGTCGACGACCGTGTAGTCCTGCCAGGTGCGGTAGCCGACGCCGTACTGGCCGGAGATCATCTCGGCGGAGATCACGCAGATCCACGACACGCCGATACCGACCGACAGCCCGCCGAAGATGCCGGGCAGTGCGCCCGGCAGCACGACGGAGGCGAGGATCCGCCACCGGCCACCGCCCATGGTGCGCACCGCCTCCTCCCAGCCGGGGGTCAGCGCGCGGACCGCGTGCCGGGTGGAGACCAGGACGGGGAAGAAGGCGGCGGTGAAGGTGATGAAGACGATGCCCTGTTCGTTGGAGGGGAAGAGGAGGATCGCGACGGGGACGAGCGCGATGGCGGGGATGGGCCGTACGACTTCGACGAGCGGGCCGAGCAGGTCCTCGGCGAGCCGCGAGCGGGCCACGAGCACGCCCGTGGCCACGCCCAGCACAGCGGCCAGGAGGAAGCCGGTGACGATGCGGGTGAGGCTGTCGGTGAGGTCGGTCCAGTAGTCGTCGCCGGCCAGCCGGTCGGCGAAGGCGCGGGCCACGTCGGCGACCGTCGGGAACTGCGAGAAACGCAACCACAGGTCGACGTTCAGGGTGGTCAGCAGCTGCCACAGGCCGAGGGCGGACGCCACCGAGACCATCCGCAGCGCATACCGGGTCATGACGCCCGCCCCAGCGCGTCGGCGTATGTGACGACCCGGGCGCCGCTGTGGGCGTCGACGTAGGCCTGCGCGGTTGCCGGGGCGACGAACGGCAGCAGTGTCGTGCCGTCGGCCACCCAGACCGCCCTGTCGGCGAACCACAGGGTGCCGGTGGTGGCGTCGGGGACGTAGGCGGCGCGGATGCCGTCGCGGTGAGCGGCCACGTAGGTCAGCAGCTCGGCGGGCGTCTTGAAGGGACGGGTCTTTGTGGCGTTCTTCGGCCAGACCTCGCTCATGGCGGGTGCGGGCGCGGCGGCGATTTCCTTGGCGTACGACGAGCCGAGCGCCTTCTTGACGTACTGGTCGTCGACGAAGGAGTCCACGTCGACGTCCCCGGTCAGCTTCGCCGCCTTCAGGATCGGCACGTCTTCCTTGAGGGCGGAGACGAGCTGTGGCTTGACGGCCGGGTCGAAGGTGGCGATGCCGTGGGCGCCGTTGTAGAGGTAGACGACCTCGGCGGGCAGGCCGGTGGCCTCGCCGACCTTCTCGGCGGCGTCGACCGGGTGCGCGTTGAGATAGTCGGTGGCTTCCGACTGCGCCTTCAGGAACGCCTCCAGCACGGCCGGGCGCTTCTTCGCGAAGTCCTCGCGGGCAGTGACTCCGTGGAAGGTGGGCAGGTCCAACTGGGCGCCGTCGTACAGGGCCTTCGCCTTGCCCTGGTAGGCGAGCAGGCCCGGCCAGGCGACGAACTGCGAGAGCGCGTCCGCGCTGCCCGCGGAGAGCGCCGACGCGCCCACGGCCGGCTGCTGGTTGAGCTTCTCGACGCCCTTGTCGGGGTCGATGCCGGCGCGCTGCAGGGCCCGGACGAGGGTGCCGTCGGCGGCGGAGCCCACGCTCGTGGAGACCTTCTTTCCCTTGAGGTCCTCCAGGGAGGTCAGCTTGGAGTCGGGTGCGGTGACGATGGTGTTGAGGCCGCCGCGGAGGTTGAAGCCGGTGACCGAGACAAGATGGGTGGGCCTGCCGAGCTGTTTGCCGCGGGCCGCGTTGATGAGGAGCGGGAAGTCGCCCATCGAGCCGATGTCGATCTTCCCAGCGGTCATCTGCGCGGTGATGGGGGCGCCGGTGGCGTAGTCCTGCCAGTCCACCTTGTAGGTCCTGCCGTCACCGAGGGCGTTCAGCTCCTTCTCGAAGTAGCCGAGGGAACGCAGGAGGGTGCCTGCCGTCACCGTGTTGATGGTCTTGGACTGGTAGCCGACGGTGACGGTGACCGTGGAGTCGCTACCGGCCTCGGCGCTGCCGCAGCCGGTGAGGGGGAGCAGAAGGAGTGCGGCGGACGCGACGACTGCTTTGGGCTTCATGGGAGTTCGGGCCTTTCACCGGAGCAGGTAGGGCATGTTGACCGTGACGGCTCCGGTGGGACAGCGGGCCGCGCACGGGCCGCAGTACCAGCACTCGTCGACGTGCATGTAGGCCTTGCCGTTGCTCTCGTCGATGGCGAGGGAGTCCAGCGGGCACATGTCCACACAGAGGGTGCAGCCGTCGATGCACTTCGACTCGTCGATGGTCACGGGCACGTCGGCCCGCTGGGGCGCCAAGGTCATGGCTGTCTCCAGAAAAGTTCCGAGAGATTCTGAGAAATCCAGCGCGGCAGTGAACCGATGAGGCTTTGCCGAACGATGAAGGGGTGAGAGCGGAAAGCGCGGCGGACAAGGCGGCAAAGAGGGCGGAGAGCAAGGTGGAGAACAAGGTGCAGAAGAGGGGGACCAGGGTGGAAATGAGGCCGGGGGATGTCAGAGGGAGCGGTGCAGCAGGCCGCTCATCGAGATGCGGTCTCCGCGAAAGCGGATGAACTCCAGGTCCACCGGGCGGCCGTCGGCGAGGTGGGTGAGGCGTTCGAGCATCAGGACGGCCGCGCCGCGCGGCGCTTCCAGTACGGCGGCGGAGTGGGCGTCCGCGGTCACCGCCTCCAGGGTGATCTCGGCGTGGCCCAGGCGCTGCCCCGTGAGGGCCTCCAGCAGGCGGAAGACGTCGGTGTTCTCCAGGTCGGCGCCGAGCAGGGCGGTGCCGATGTCGAGCGGGATGTAGGTGAGGTCGAGGGAAAGGGGGAGGCCACCAAGGCGGCGCAGGCGTTCGATGCAGAGGACGTCGGTGCCGGGCGGGACGTGCAGGCGCTCGGCCACCGGGGCGGGTGCGGCGACGGGGCCCATCGTGCGGACCTCGTTGGTGACGTGGCCGTGCTCGTGCAGGGTCTCCGCGAGGCCCATCAGGCGGTCGAGCCCGTGGGGGTACTTCTGCGCCACGACGACCGTGCCGACGCCGGGCAGGCGTTCCACCAGGCCCTCCGCACGCAGGAGGTCGAGAGCCTGGCGGACGGTGTTGCGGGAGGCACGGTAGTCGGTCGCGAGGGTCGACTCGTGGGGGAGCGTGCCGGCCGGGAAGCCGCCGGTGAGCAGCTGACGGCGGAGGAGGTCGGCGAGCTGACGGGCCTGGTCCGCACGCAGCCGACGACGCGCGCGGTGGGCGGCGACGGTGGTCGCGCCCTGGCCGGCGTGGTCTCGGATGCGGTCGGTGGGTGCCATGTTTCGAACCATAGCGAGTCAGTAGGAAAAGCGGTGTTGCCAGAGTGTTGCGCCACCTGCGGGAGCGTCAGGTAAGGCGCTGACCTGGGGAAACGGTCGGATCTTGAGCAAGTTCCGCCAGCTCAGGACAACGCCGTCAGCCCCGGGGCGAAGGCGATCAGCAGGGGCAGCAGGGGGACCAGCGCGGCCACCGTCGTCGTCAGCGCCCGGTGCCTGCGGAGCAGGCGCGGGGGCGGCTGGAGCAGTCGGTCGACGCGCTCGCCCAGGAGGCGGTGACTGGAGGCACAGGACAGGACGCCCCGGTGTTGGTTCAGCTCGATCAGAGCCAGCGCCGTGGTCAGGTGGCCGCAGCGGCGCGACGCCGTGTCGTCGGCGGCGAGTTCGACCAGGCGGTGGGTCTGGTCGCAGAAGTGGGAGAAGAGCGGAATGCGGGGGAAGCCGGTGGCAAGGGCGGTCGAGAGGTGGAGCAGCCAGTCGTGGTGGGCGCGGGCATGGCCGCGCTCATGGGTGAGGACTGCGTCCAGCTGGTGGGTGGTGAGGCGGTGCAGGGCGCCTGTCGTCACGATCAACTGGGGTGGGTTGCCGGGCATCCACCAGGCGTCGGGGTACTCGTCCTCCAGCACGAGCAGCGGACCGCGGGCGGACGGCAGGCCCGCGGGCAGGTCCGGGGCGCGTTCACGCAGGTGCACCCTGGCCTGGTCCCGGCGTCGGCGCGCCTCGACGAGCTCGCGGGCCAGCATCGCGGTGGTCCAGGCGGCCCCGCAGGCCAGCAGCAGGGTCAGGGCCACGGCCCACAGCGGTGCGGCGGAGAGGTCGTACGCCTCGGTGACCGCAGGCGGCGCGGGGGCGAAGACGCGCGCGCGAACGGTGTGGAACACGGCCGCGGCACCAAGCACCAGGGCTGTCAGGCAACACAGCAGGACCGTGGCGACCAGGCACTGCCACACCCACAGCCCGACCACGGGCTCCCGCTCGGGCCATGCGGAGCGGGTGAGCGCGCGGGGGGCCGGCACGGCGGCCGTCAGCGCGACGACACTCAGCAGGAGCAGGCAGAGGGTCATGCCATGGGCTCCGGATCCTGGTCGGGAAGGGGGCGTGCGCCACGTGCGCGCGGGGTGCGTACCGCGTACCCGCGTGCGTGCGGCCTGCCACGGGCGGCGGGCTCGGCGTGAGGACCGTGCCCGCCGCCAGTATGACGGCGGTTACCCCGGGAGTCAGCCCACGAAGACGCCCCGATTCAGCCCGAGCCGACGCATCCCGTCACCGGTCCCGCTACCCGTCCCGTCACTGACCCTGTTACCGGTCCCGTCACCCGTCGCTCGGCCCGGCGACCACCCGTCCGCTCACCTCTCCCAGTCCCACCCTCACTCCGCCGGGGCCGGGAGCCCACGCCGACAGGGTCACCACGTCGCCGTCCTCCAGGAACGTCCGCTTGCCGTCAGGGAGTTCGAGCGGATCACGGCCGTTCCAGGTCAGTTCCAGAAGGGAGCCGCGCTCGTGCGGGTTCGGGCCGCTGACCGTGCCCGAGCCGTACAGGTCGCCGGTACGCAGGGAGGCGCCGTTGACGGTCAGGTGGGCGAGTTGTTGGGCGGCCGTCCAGTACATGGTGGCGAAGGGCGGGTCGGAGACGACGTGACCGTTGAGTGCGACGGAGATGCGCAGGTCGTAGCCGGCGGGTTCGGCGGCCGAGTCGTCCAGGTAGGGGAGCAGGGGGTGGGTCCGCTCCGGGGGCGTCACCCGGGCGTTCTCCAAGGCCTCCAGCGGGGTGATCCAGGCCGACACCGACGTGGCGAACGACTTGGCGAGGAACGGGCCGAGAGGTACGTACTCCCAGGCCTGGAGGTCGCGGGCCGACCAGTCGTTGAGCAGGCACAGGCCGAAGACGTGCTCGCGGAAGTCGGCCAGCTCGACGGGGCTGCCCTGGGGCGAGGGCACACCGACCACGAAGCCGACCTCGGCCTCGATGTCGAGCCGCACGGACGGGCCGAAGACAGGAGCCGGGTCGGTCGGCGCCTTGCGCTGGCCCGAGGGGCGGACGACGTCCGTGCCGGAGACCACCACCGTGCCGGCGCGGCCGTGGTAGCCGATCGGCAGGTGCTTCCAGTTGGGCAGGAGGACGTCCCCGGCGTCCGGGCGGAAGATCGCTCCCGCGTTCCGGGCGTGGTGCTCGGAGGAGTAGAAGTCGACGTAGTCGGCGACCTCGAAGGGGAGATGCAGGGTCACTGTGGAGAGGGGGCGGAAGAGCGGTTCGACGGTAGGGCGGTGGGCTGGGTCGGTCACCCATTCGGTCAGCGTGCGGCGCACCTGCGACCAGGTCGTACGACCTGCCGCGAGCAGCGGGTTCAGGGTCGGTGCCGCGAGCAGGTCTGCGTGCGGCGAGCCGAGCGCGCGGGCCGCCGCGCCCGCGTCGAGCACGTGGTCGCCGAGCCGGACGCCGACGGTCCGCTCAGCGGAGCCCGGGAGGGAGAACACACCGTAGGGGAGGTTGTGCGGACCGAAGGGATCGCCCTCGGGAAGGTCGAAGGGGGGCATCGGGTAGTGCCTCTCTTTCCTGCGCTCTTTGGTGTTCGCCATGTTGTGCTCGCCGGACACCGGGCGGGTGCCGCGCGGGTGCGCCGAGCCGAGCCACACGTTACGGCTGACCTCGCGGAAGTGACACGGCGGCGGGACCGGCGAGGCCCTTCCGCTGACAGCGCTCCGCGTCCGATTGCTTACCGGAAGTCGTCAACGGGCCAGTCCGCAATCTTGACGGAGCGGTGCGAAAGGGGACACTCTGAGCGGGTGCTGGAAGGCCTCGGGGAGGGGGCTTTCCCCTGGCACAACTGGGGGGCTAATGGCCATAGGGGAGGCCGGCCTCGGGTCGGTGCGGCGTGGCTCACGGCCGAAGCGGCTGGAAGCGACGATGCGCGACAGACTCGGCCGGGAATGCGTGTACGTGCCGTCGTGCAGATTCGGGCTGTTCGTGGCCTTGCGCCACTGGTGCCCGCCCGGCGGGCGCGTGCTGATGTCGCCGGTCAACGACGACGTGATCTTCTTCGTCGTGCTCGCGGCCGGACTCAGGCCTGTGCAGGCGCCGTTGAACCCGCTGGACGCGTCGATCGACGTCGATGCCGTGCCCGAAGAGGTGTGGGGCTCACTGGCCGGCGTGCTCACGACGAATCTGTACGGCAACCCGGACGACACCCCGCGCCTGCGGGAGAAGTGCGACGCACTGGGCATCCCGTTGTTCGAGGACGGGGCGCACGCGATCGGCAGCGAGGTGGGTGGCCGGCCGGTCGGGGCCTGGGGCGACGCCTCCGTCTTCAGCCTGTCCAAGCATGTCGATGCCAAGGCCGGTGGCTTCCTGGCCTGTGCCGACCCGGGGCTGCGCGAGGCCCTGGAGAAGACCTGCGAGGACCTGCTGCTGCCGGGGCGGTTCACGGCGGAACTCGCCTACGCCGTCCGGCCGTACGCGGAGGCGACCGTGCGCGGGCTGCGGCTGCGGCGGGCCGCCTGGGCCATGATGCGGCTGCTCGGGCTGACGGAGCGGGAGGAGATCCGGATGCCGCTGCGGTCGGCCGAGCTGGCCCGCGCCGTCGACGCCGCGCCGGACCTCGCCGCCCACGACTCCTGGGTCCGCGTCGACATGCACGACTACCGGTTGCGTTCAGGACCGCTGAGAGCGGGTCGCATCGGCCGCAGGCTCGACCGCCTGGACGAGGTGCTGGCAGCCTGTCGGGCGGGCACCGAGCTGCTGCTCTCCACACAGTGGGCGCGGCCCGCACCACCCCGCGCCGACCGCGTCCAACCCCTTTTCCGGGTACCCCTGTTCGTCGCGGACCGGGATGCCGCGAGGGCGGCGCTCGCGCGGCGGGGCATCATCGTCGGGTACCTCTATGACCCGCCCCTGGACGACTACGCGGGTGCCGACTTCACCGACCCGTCGCCCGATCCCGAGGGGGCACGCTGGTTCGCCCGCCACGCGCTGCCCGTGGATCCGCTGCGGGCCCGGCAGGTCGTCGAGGTGCTTCAGGACTCCGGCGTACGGCCGGCCGAGGTGCCGGGAGGGCTGGAGCCGACCCGTGGCTGAGACGCAGGCGGAGATCCAGGTGCCCGAGCCCTCGGCGCCGTCCGCCGGAAAGGAGACGACCGGCCCGACGCCGGCCGACAGCACCCCAGGCTCCGACTCCCTGTTCAGGAACGCCTACTTCCTGATGCTCAGCACGGGCGTCTCCGCCGTGCTGGGGCTGGGCTTCTGGCTGGTGGCCGCGCGCTACTACTCGGAGGAGGCCGTCGGGCAGGGCTCGGCGGCCATCGCGGCGATGCGGCTGCTCGCCAGCGTCACGGCGACGACGATGATCGGCGCCGTCGTCCGCTTCGTGCCGCGGGCCGGACGGGCGACGGGCTCGCTGGTGTGGCGGGCCTACGCGGCCAGTTCGGTGGTCGTCGCCGTCGCCGCGTTCGTCTTCCTGCTCACCCTCGATCTGTGGGGGGCGACGTACGCGCCGCTCGGCACGACGGCCGCCGGGGCGGCGTTCGTCGTGGCGTGTGTGGCGTGGGCCCTGCTCACGCTCCAGGACGGAGTGCTCACCGGGCTGCGCAGGTCGGGATGGGTGCCCATCGGCAACGCGGTGTTCTCGACCGGCAAACTGATCCTGCTGGTCGTCTTCGCGACCGCGCTCCCGGCGCTCGGCATCTTCGTGTCCTGGGCCGTCGCGATCGCGTTCTCGACCCTGCCGCTGGGCTGGTTGATCTTCCGCCGGCTGATCCCGCGCCAGGCCGCCGACGACCGCGACCTGGAGCCTCCAGGGCTGCGGGAGATGGGCCGCTTCCTGGCCGGGGACTCGCTCGGCGCGCTGTTCAGCCTGGCGATGATCAACCTGCTGCCGGTGATGGTCGCGGTCCGCTTCAGCGCGGAGCAGAACGGCTACTTCTACGTGGCGTACACCGTCGGCGGCACGATGGAGTTCATGGCCATCAACATGGCCTCCTCCCTGACCGCCCACGCCTCGCACGATCCACGCCGTCTCGCCGACGGGGCGCGCGGAGCGCTGCGCCGTATGACGCTGCTGCTGGTGCCGGTGGTGCTCGTGCTGGTGCTGTTCGCCCCGCAGATCCTGATGCCGTTCAACGAGGACTACGCCGAGCACGGCACCACCGTGCTGCGGCTGCTGGCCGCGGGCGCGCTGCCCCGGGTCGTGGTCGAGCTGTACATCGGGGTGCTGCGGGTACAGGGCCGTACCGGGGTGCTCGCCGCGCTCCAGGGCGCCATGTGCACGCTCGTGCTGGGCAGCGCGGCCGTGCTGTTCGCCCCGGCCGGGATCGCGGGCGCGGGCTGGGCGGTGCTGCTCAGCATGACCCTGATCGCCGTCGTCTCGGTGGTGGGACTGCGGGCCGCGCTGCGCGGGACGGGCGGCGTGCCGGCCGTCCCGGCCGACCGGCCCCCGACGCCGGCCGCAGATGACGCTTCCGCGTACGGCACGAGCGGGGCCAGGCTGAACCCCACCGCCGGGTACGGCACGAGCTGGGCCCGCCGGGCCGCGTACGAGCGCGGGGCGTCCGACGAGGACACCGTCGCGCTGTTCATAGGGCGCCCGGGCTACGAGCGCGAGGCGCTGGAGGCGGACACCCTCGCGGTGATCGTCCGGCCCCAGAAGGCCCGCTCGCCGGTCCCGGAGCCTGTCGAGTCACGCGGGACGGCGCCCCCGTACGAGGGGGACGGGGTCTGGTCCGAGCGGTGGCAGCGGCGGCTGCGGACCGGACTGTGGGCGCTGATCGGGGTCGCCTCCCTGTGCTTCGGGGCGGCGCTGCGAGACCTGCCGTGGCTCGGCGGACACCTCTCGGGAGACCTCGCGGGACCGCTGAACGGGCGGGAGATGCTCGGGTTGCTGCCCCCATCGGCGCTTGCCGCCGGGGGCGCGCTGCTCATGCTGTTCGTCGCCGCGGTGACGTTGTGCGTGCGGCGCGAGGGGTGGCTGCCCGGTACCGCGCTCGCAGTCGCCGCGCTCGCCCTGCATTCCGTGCCGGTCGCGCTCGGACGGGAACCACGGCCGCTGGGTGGGACGTTCTATACGCAAACGGCCGGTTTCTTCGCGGAGACTCTGGGCCTGGCCGGGCCCGAACCGCTGCTGCGCTGGGTGCCGCCCGTCTGTCAGTTGCTGAGTCTTGTACCGCTGTGGCTGCTGCTCGCCCGCCTGGGCGGACGGCTGCCGTGGGCGGCACGCTGGGGGGCCGTCTTCCTCGCCGCCGTGGGGGGCTGGGCGGGGCGTGCGCCACTCGCTCCGGTCGCGCTGCCGTCGCTCGTCGTGCTGTTCCTACTCGTCCTGCTCCTGTCGCTCCACCGCGCAGAGCCGCCGACGGAGCCCGGCCAGGCTCCAGACCGTTTCCTCGTGAACGGCAGATCCGGAGTCCACACCAGCGACTGACCAAGCTTCAGAGCCGAAGGCCAGGGGGGGAACCGTCGTGCGTCCGCCAACCACTCCACGGAAGAGATCAGAACCAGAGCCGCTGCCGGCCGCCTCCGCATCCGGTACGACGTCCGAGCCGCCCCGCGCGACCACGGTCACCCAGGAGTCGCACGGCTCGGCAGGCGGTGAGGCCGTGCTCGACCTGTCCGACCTGTCGCCCGCCCGTCCCTGGCGCAACCCCGCGCTGTGGCCGGCCGCCGCGCTGCTCGTCGCGCTCGCCCTGTGGGGCTACGCGGTGACCCACACCGACGCCTCCGACATCGGCGACTTCGGTCTCGTCGCCGCGCTGCACCCCACGTTCTGGGCCGGACTCGCCCTGCTCACGGCCGGGTTCTGGTTCACCCTGCGCGGCCCGCAGCGGCATCCCGCCTGGGCGCCGGCGTTCGTGGTCGCGCTGCTGGTGATGGAGCGGGCCACCCAGGCCGTGGTGTACCCGACTCCGCTGTACGCGTGGGCGTGGAAGCACGACGCGGTCATCGACCACCTGTTGACGGCGGGCCATCTGCAGACCGCGGACGTGCTCGGAGACATGGCCGTCTACGACCAGTGGCCGGGTTTCTTCGCCGCGCAGGCCACGCTCGTGAAGTTGCTGGGTGTGGACTCCGCCGCGCAGTTCATGGCCTGGTGGCCGCTTGTCTCCAGCCTGATGCTGCTGCTCCCGCTGCTGCTGATCTACCGCACCTTCACCGAGGACCGGCGCCTGATCTGGAGCGCGGTCTGGCTCTTCTACGTCGCCAACTGGGTGGGCCAGGACTACTTCTCGCCTCAGTCCGTGGCGTTCGCCCTCCACCTCGGCGTGCTGGCCGTCGTCCTGCGCAGGTACGCGAGCGGCAGAAGGAGCGAGGCGACGGGCGGGGGAAGGACCGGCGAACAGCGGCAGGCCGTGTGGACGATGCTGCTCACCGTGCTGGTCGTGGCCATCGTCATCTCGCACCAACTCACCCCGGGCATGCTCGTCGTGTCCCTGGCAGCCCTGTTCTTCAACCGCCGCTACCGCGACCGCGTCCCGCTGATCACGACCGCCGTGATCTTCCTGGCCTGGTGCCTCACGGCCGCGCTGCCCTTCCTGTCCGCCACGATGCCGGACATGCTCCGCTCCATCGGCGACGTCGGGGGCAACGTCTCCACGGGGTACGGGGCGACCCCGACCGGCACGGGAGCGGTGACGACGTCCTGGGCGGCCCGGCTGTTGTCGGGCGGGACACTGCTGCTCGCGGCGGTCGGCGCGCTGCGCCGGCCGGTCCTGCGTCACCGGGCCCTGCCGCTGCTGCTGCTCGCGGTGGCCCCGCTGCCGATGTTCGCGGCGAGCAGCTACGGCGCCGAGATGATCTTCCGGGTGCTGATGTTCATGCTGCCCGGAGCCGCCTTCTTCGCCGCGGCGGCCCTGCTGCCCCAGGTGCGCACGGTGGCGGCCGTCGAGGCGCAGGGCCGCAGGCCCGAGTCCCGCCGGTTCGTCTGGCTGCCCCTGGCCGTACTTCTCGTCGGCACGTTCGCCTTTGTACCGAGTTACTCCGGCAAGGACCGCATCAGCTACTTCCCGCCGGCCGAGGTCGACCTCGTGCAGCAGGTCTTCGACAAGGCGCCCGACGGGTCCCTCGTCGTGGCCGCCGACCGCAACTACCCGCTCGCGTTCGCCGACTACTGGCGGGTGGACCACTACTGGTTCCTCGACGACGCCCGCCATCATGTCGACCTGATCGTGAAGGACCCGGCGGCCACCCTCGCCCGCGACATGGCGACGGTGGAGTCACCGGGCCGCTCCTACCTGCTGCTCACGCAGGGCCAGTTCGCCGACTCGGAGATGAACGGGCTGCTCACCGAAGCCCAGTTGAACCGTATCGAGAAGTCCGTGGCCGCGTCCCCGCTGTTCGAGCGGGTGGTCGGGAACAGCGCCGGCACGGCGTACGTACTGAAGGAGAGGGGCCGATGACCCCGCAGGAACTCGTGGTCCGGATACTGCCCCCGTTCGGCGGCTGGCTGGCCCTCTCCGCGCTCGCGCTGCCCGACGGCTCCGGGCTGCGGGGCGTCGCGATGGTCGTGTTCCTCGCGGCGGGGCCGGGCGCCGCCCTGGTCAGAATCTGCGGGCCCGCACTGGGCGTGCGGCCCGCCGAAGGACCCGTCGAGAGCAGGGACCCGGCCTTCGCGCACCACTCCGACCTGCTGGAGCGGCTGATGCTGATCGTGTTCCTGAGCGTCGCCGTCGTCCTGCTCGCCGCGACGGTCTTCATCGCCACGCACGCCTTCAGCGCGCAGCGCGTCCTGCTGACCCTGACGCTGCTGACCACGATCGCCGCGTTCTGCCCGCGGCTGCGCGCCTCCCCGCCGAGGACTGGGAAGGGTACTGCTCTGTGAGGTCGCTCCACCCTTTTCGCCGCCGTATCCGACCTGCACACCTCCACCGCCGCCCGACCGGCGTCCGAGCCGACATTCCGGGCCACCCCCGTCACCTGCTGCTGGCGGTCGCCACCGCGCTCTGTGCCGTGCTGACCGCCGTGCTCCTTGTGCGTGACGGCCCCCTGGGGGACTCCGGGGCCAGGCCGGGGGAGGCCATCGGGTCGCGGCCGTCCGCGCTCGGCGGGAAGTGCGCGCCGAGCGCGCTGCTCGAACCGCCCTGCGGCGCCTGGTTCGGGGCCTTCGTGCCGCACAGCAAGGGAAACCTGGCGGAGAAGGTCCACGACTACGAGGAGAAGGTGGGCCGCAAGCTCGACATCGTCTACACGTACCACGACATGTCCCTCGCTCAAGGGACGAGCCTGGAGGGACAGTTGCTCACCACGGAGGAGCAGCGCGTCGCCGCCGACGGCCATCTGCTGCTGCTCTCCTGGGAGAGCAAGTGGTGGGGCGGCACGAAGGCGCAGCAGCCCACCTGGAAGCAGATGGCGGACGGCGACCTGGACGCGTCCGTCATCGACGTCCAGGCCGAACGCGTCAAGCAGTACGGGCGCTCCACCGGGCAGAAGATCTTCCTCTCCTTCGACCTGGAGATGGACACCCGGACGCCGGCCAACGGCACCCCGGAGGACTACGTCAGGGCGTACCGGCACATCCACGATCGGTTCCGGAAGCTGGGCGTCACCAACGTGGTGTGGACGTGGATCACCACGGGCTACCTGCCCCACGCCGAACTGATCAAGCGGATGTACCCCGGAGACGACTACGTCGACTGGGTCGCCTACAACCAGTACAACTACTACCGGTGCCACAAGGCGAACTGGCTGTCCTTCGCGCAGACCCAGCGGGCCACGCACGACTGGATACGCAAGAACATCTCCGACGACAAACCGCTGATGCTCTCCGAGTTCGGCACCGCCAACGACCCGTCGCAGCCGGACCGGCAGGCCGAGTGGTACGCGAAGGTGCCGGCGGTGCTGAAGGGCTTGACGGGCGTCAAGGCCGCGCTCCAGTGGAACTACCGCGACCCCGGGCCGCACTGCGATCTCGCGGTGGCCGGCGACGACGCCTGGGGCAGCCTGCGTAAGGCGGTCTCCGACCCCTACCTCAACCAGCCGTTGAGCTGACAGAGGCTGACACTGCCGACAGAACCTGTTGGGGATTGACGGGAACTCACGAAAGCAACCGCCGGAGGCCCCGGCCTCCGGCGGTGCGGGAGGTCAACCCGCGAAGACGGGCCCGCGCACCACCGCGCGGGCCCGGCGGTACCACCGCCACGCGACCGTCTTCGGGCTGTCGCGGTACGGCGCGATCCGTGCGCCCCGGCCCGACAGCCAGCCCTCGACGTCGGTGACGGTGTGGCCGCGGCGCACGATGAGCCGGGCGATGCGGTAGTGCTCGTCGCGGTCCGAACTGAGCGCGTGCCGCACGGCGGTGGCCGTCTCGTAGCCCGTGGCGACGGCCATCCGCCGTACCCGGCCGCTGTTGTAGCCGTGCGGGTAGGCGAGGTGGCGGACGCCGTGGCCGAGCGTGTCCTCCAACACCGAGCGGGAAGCCCGCAGTTCGTGCGCGAGCGCCCGGGGCGCGAGGGTGTCCAGCTGGGCGTGGGTGACCGTGTGGCTGCCGATCTCCATCCCGTACTGCTCCAGCCGCGCCGCCTGCTCCAGCGTCATCATCGGCGCGGGCGGCAGCAGACTGCGCCCGCCCGGGGTGATGGCGCCGGTGGTGAGGTAGGCGGTGGCGGAGAGTCCGCGCCCGGCCAGCGCCTCGGCGGTCGCACCGGGCAGGTCGGCGAAACCGTCGTCGAAGGTGAGCAGCACCGGCCGGGGAGGCAGCGGCGACCGCCCCGCGAGGTGGTCGGCGAGCACGCTGATCGTGACGGGAGTACGGCCGCTGTCGACGACGGCGTCCAGGTGCTCGCCGAACTGCTTCGGGCTGACGGTGAACTCGGCGATCCAGTCGGGCGGATCCTCCATCACGGCGTGGTACAGGAACACAGGGATGCTGCGGCCTCCGGACACCAGGACATCGCCACTGCCGTTGCCGTTGCCGTTGCCGCTGCCCCGGCCACTGCCTCTGGGGGCGGACGCCGTCATCGCGCGGCCCCCCGCAGCCGCAGCGCGCGCCGGGCCCGCAGATAGCCCACCGGCCCGTAGAGCATGCCGCGCCGCTGGAGCCGGGACAGCCGCCCGGGCCAGGCATGTGTCCGGTCGTCATGCCCACCGGGCGCGCCCCCCGCCCGCCCGCATACGCCCCCTGCCTGCCCGGACACGTCCCCTGCACGCGTCGCCGCCTCAGCCCCCGCCCCCGACGCCGTCCCGGCCCCCGCCCCCGAAACTGCCCTCGACGCCGTCCCAGCCTCCGCCTCCCGGCTGGCCGTCAGGGTTCGCGCGTAGGCCAGTCCCCTGGGCAGCCGGGCCAGGAACGCCGGGAGCAGGCCGGGGCGGTTGACAAGGATCGCCGTGAGGTAGGCGGTGAGGCCGGCGCCGTAGCCGTACGCCTGGGTCTCCAGGTCCCGCCAGGTCTCCCGGTGGTGGTGCCAGACGAGGGCCTGCGGGGTGTAGTGCAGCCGATGGCCCTCGGCGAGGACGCGGACGAACCCGTAGAGGTCGTCGCCGCCCCGCGCGAGCGTGCCCGCACCCGTCGCCGGGTCGAAGCCGCCGACCGCCCGCAGCACCTCCGTACGGAAGGCCATGCTGGCGCCGGAGCCGAAGCGGCCCGCGGTGAAGGGGAACAGCGGCTCGTCGGCCGGCGGGTCCTGCGGGTCGTACGTGCGTGCCGTGAAGCCCTTGGCGAAGCCACCGTGGCTCTCCAGGAGGACCTGCGCGGGCGTGCGCAGCCGGGCCGGGAGGATCAGGCCGGTGGCGCAGCCGAGGCGGGGGTCGGCGGTGAAGGGCGCGGTGAGTTCCGTGAGCCAGCGGGGGTCCGCCACGACGTCGTCGTCCGTGAAGGCGGTCACCTCGCCGTGCGCGGCTTCGACACCCTTGTTGTGCGCGACGGCGAGACCGGGCACCGGCTCGGTCACGTACCGCACTCGCTCGGCATACTTGTGTTCGATCAGGTCCCGGGTCGCGTCCGTCACCGGCGCGTTGTCGACGACGACGATCTCGAAGTCCGGGTGGTCCTGGGCGAGGAGCGAGTCGAGGGCGTGGGCGAGCTTCTCGACGCGTTCGCGGGTGGCGACGACAACCGTGGTGGACGGCACGGGCACCGGGCCGGGCAGGCGGGCGGGCCCCGCCGAGAAGGCTTCCTCGCGAGCGGCCAGACCCCGCAGGACCGCTTTCGGATCCGCGCCTTCCGGTACGTGTCCGAGGAGCGTCCCGACTGGTCTGCCACCCATTCTGACCAGCACGAACACCTCGCCGTGCGTGACGGGCGGGCTCCCCGGACCGGGTCTGAGCACGCCCCCCTCGTCCAGTTCGAGCTCGGCGATCTGCACCGGCCGGATGTCGAGGAACCTCTCGATCTCCTGCTGCACGATCTCCTGCCGCACACCTCTTGCGCGGGACATGAACCCCCCTTGTCTCATGACCGCCCTGTCGCAGACCGCCGTGTCCCAGACGGCCGTGTGTCCCAGACAGCCATGTCTCATGGCCGCCGTGTCTCATGGCCGTGCCGACCGGCGCTCTCGTCACGACCGGCGAAGCCGGCCCGCGCCCTTCAAGGTCCGTGCGGCCGCCGCGGCGAGCCGCGGGCGGTTGCGCACGAAGTGGTGCGCGCGGCGGGACGGTTCACGGCTGAGCCAGTAGAGCGCGGCGCCCGCCCCCGGACGCGTCCACGCTCCCTCGTACACGGGGATCTCCCCGGTCTTCAGCGAGTCCTTGTACTCGGCCGCGCCCCGCCCCAGGTCGAGCAGGCCGATGCCCTCGGCGGCGGCCGACTCGGCCATCCGCAGATGCAGCACCAGGCCGGGCGAGAACTTCGCGAACTCCGGCTCGTACGACGGGAACCAGCAGGCCAGGACGGTCGACGAACGCAGTCCGAAGTGCGCGGCGATCGGCCGCTCACCGGCGTAGAGCACGGACAGCGTGCCGGAGCACTCCGGCGCGCGCGTCCCGGCGAGCGCGGCCACCAGCCGGGTGATCCACTCCTGGGCGAAGCGGTCCCGGCGGCCGGTCCTGCGGTACTGCGCGGACTTCCACGCCATGAGCGTGCGCAGCGCGGCCGGGTCGCGTTCGTCGAACACGAACCGCAGCTCCCCGACCTGACGGCCGAGTTTGCGCTCCTTGGCGAGCGTCGTCTTCAGGAACTTCGGCGACTGCGCCCGCAGTACGGACTCGTAGGTCTCGTAACCCTTTTCGACGTCGATGACATAGGCGGCGTACTCCTCGGCCGCGTGCGCGACGAACAGCCCTTGCTCCGCCTCCAGGTTGTCGAAGGCGAAGCTCGACAGGGAGCACGCCCGCATCAGTTCGGCGCCGTTCAGCCCGAGACCCGGCGTCAGCACCGCGCCCTGCGCGTCCGAGACGCCGTACGCGAGGGCCTGGCCCTGGCCGAGCCGGCCCCGCTCGTGGGGCAGGAAACCGACCGGCTCACGCCCCTCGTACACCACCGCCACCCGCGCGCGTGGCCGCACGAGGCCCGCGGCGTCGGTGAACTCCGGTTCCATGAAGGGGTTTCGCGGAAGCGTCGACGCGGCACGCAGCGCGCGCCACCGCTCCTTCTCCCCCTCGCCGAGGTCTTCCGGCCTCAGCACACGAATGCGCCCACTGCTCAACCTGACCCCCCGATCAAGTCCCCCCTGGACACCTGGACGGTACCGCTCCACCCGGGCGTCGCGGTAGGTAGCGTCACATGTTGTTGCCAACCGGTGCAGAGGCCTTTAACCGTCCGCTACCCGGCGATGTGCCAGAAAGCCAATTCTTTGAGCCAGTCCCGAGCCTGTTGTGCACCAGTCGGCAAAGGGGAGTTGGCAGAACCGGACAGGACCTGGTCGTCGTTCGGTTCGCGTCGAACCCGGGGGGTGCGGGATCCGTATTCTCTGATCATGGCCGCACCCACCGCATATGCCGCGCGCAGCGCGTACTCCCTCATCGCCACCGACCTGGACGGAACGCTGCTCCGCGGCGACGACACCTTCTCCGACCGGTCGCTCGACGCGCTCGCGCGGGTGGCCGCCGCCGGTGCACGTCACCTGGTGGTCACGGGACGCCCCGCGCCCCGGGTGCGGCCGCTGCTCGACCGGCTGCACAGCAGAGGGCTCGCGGTGTGCGGACAGGGCGCGCAGTTGTACGACGCCGGCGCGGACCGTCTGCTGTGGTCGGTCACCCTGGACCGGGAGCTGGCCGAGACCGCGCTCGGCAAGATCGAGGCGGAGGTGGGGCAGCTGTACGCGGCCGTCGACCAGGACGGCGTCGACGGGCTGACGCTCATCGAGCCGGGCTACCGGATGCCGCACCCGACCCTGCCCGCCCTGCGCGTCGGCCGGCGCGACGACCTGTGGTGCGAGCCGATCAGCAAGGTGCTGCTGCGCCATCCCACCCTGTCCGACGACGAGTTGGCGGCGACGGCCCGCTCGGCGGTCGGCTCGCTCGCCACGGTCACCATGTCGGGGCCCGGCACGGTCGAGCTACAGCCCTGCGGGATCACCAAGGCGACGGGCCTGGCCCTGGCCGCCGAACGTCTGGGCCTGCGGCCCGAGGACACCATCGCCTTCGGGGACATGCCCAACGACATCCCGATGTTCGACTGGGCCGCGCGCGGAGTCGCGATGGCCAACGCCCATCCCGAACTCAAGGCGGTGGCCGACGAGGTGACGACGTCGAACGAGGACGACGGCGTGGCCGTCGTCCTCGAAAGACTGTTTCCGTGAACGGAGTCACACGGGTCTGTCAGTACGCGCCGAACACGTTGTCGATGGAGCCGTACCGGGCGGCCGCGTAGTTGCAGGCCGCGGTGATGTTCGCGACCGGGTCGTACGAGTTCCACGAGGTACCGGCGACGTGGTAGGCGCGGAAGGTCGGGTCGATGACCTGGAGCAGGCCCTTGGACGGGATGCCCGCGGCCGCGTTGGAGTCCCAGAGGTTGATGGCGTAGGGGTTGCCGGACGACTCGCGGATGACGTTGCGGTAGATGCCGTTGTACGTGCCCGGGATCCCGTGCTGCGACATCACCTGGAGGGAGGCGCGGATCCAGCCGTCGAGGTTGTCGGCGTAACCCAGGCTCGTGGCGGTGGCGACGGTCGGGGTCGCCGCGGAGGCACTGGTGGCGCCGAGGAGCGGGAGGGCGAGCACGGCCGCGCCGGTGGCGGCGACGGTGAGCGTGCGGGCGAGACGGTTACGGCGGGTGCGGCGCGGCTGAGCGGCAGCGGGCATGACGAAGTTCCTCTCCGGCGCCTGCGAGGTGAGCTGTCGGGTTCGGGCGGGAGCTGCCCGGTCGCGTCCTGACGGGCGCGACTTCACCCCAAGCCGTACCGATATGTCTGAAACATTCGGTCCGGCGACTTACCTGGTTCCCCCGCTCCTGCCGTGCGTTATCGGTGGGTGTACAGGCGGCGGCAGGATTCGGCGTTCCGCCCGACAGGCCGGGAACGTATGCGAGAGCACATGTCCGGAACAAGTAGCCAATTCACAGATCAACCCTATTGACCTTGGTCTGTGACCTATGGGGTGCTTGATCCTTTGTGGGTGCAAAGCCCCAACTTGCTTGGGGGGTGCGGCGAATCGGTGAATGTCGAGTCGAAACCGGGCAGGCGTGGGGAGTGAGCCAAGTCACCGGCATTCATAAGGGTGGCGAATCGGACATTGAGCCCAAGTCATTGCCAAAGGAACGCTAAAGATTCGAGCGCGGGAAATGGTGGACTCGGGGGGAAGGGGGTGAGTAGATGCCCATTACTTCCCGGTAAGTCTATAAAAGTCAGTTCATATGTCTCGATCGGGAACATATCGGGCGTGATCCGGTACGGCCTGGCCTGTAACCGTGGGGGCTATCGGTGATCGAAACGTGACCGGATACGCTGACTTGAGTGATGGCAGAGACCTATCGACAAACCGCGTAACCGCCAGTAGACACCAGCAGACAGGAGACCCCTCGTGACCGTCGTCGGGCCGTTCGGGCTGAGCGTGCGGGACCAGGCTCTGGAAGCCGATGTCCAGGCCGGATTGGCGGCTGTCGAGGAAGGCTTGCTCGAGGCCACCAAGAGCGAGGTTCCCTTCATCACCGAGGCCGCCCAGCATCTCGTGCGAGCGGGCGGGAAGCGGTTCCGGCCCCTGCTCGTGGTGCTCGCGTCGCAGTTCGGGGACCCGTACGCGCCGGGCATCGTGCCGTCGGCCGTGGTCGTGGAGCTGACCCATCTGGCCACGCTGTACCACGACGACGTGATGGACGAGGCCGCCGTGCGCCGCGGGGTGCCCAGCGCCAACGCCCGCTGGGGGAACTCCGTCGCCGTCCTCACGGGTGACTTCCTCTTCGCGCGCGCCTCCCACATCCTGGCCGACCTCGGGCCGGAGGCGGTGCGGGTGCAGGCGGAGGCGTTCGAGCGGCTGGTCACCGGGCAGATCCTGGAGACGGCCGGGCCGACGGACGGACGGGACCCGGTCGAGCACTACCTCGACGTGCTCGGTGGCAAGACGGGCTCGCTGGTGGCGGTGGCCTGCCGGTTCGGGGCGATGATGTCGGGCGCCGACGAGACGGTCGTCGACGTGCTGACGCAGTACGGCGAGCGGCTGGGCGTCGCCTTCCAGCTGGCGGACGACGTCCTGGACATCGCGTCCGACTCGCGCGAATCGGGCAAGACGCCGGGGACGGATCTTCGCGAGGGCGTTCCCACGCTGCCCGTGCTGCGGCTGCGGGAGCGGGCGGCGCGGTTGTCGCTGCCCGAGGACATCGCCCTGTGCGAGCTGCTGGACTCCGACCTGAGCGACGACGCCCGGCTCGCCGAGGCCCTGGAGGCGCTCCGGGTCCACCCGGCGCTGGAGCAGGCCCGCCGGGACACCGTGCGGTACGCGAAGGACGCGCGAGCCGCGCTGGCGCCGTTGCGGGAGTGCGACGCCAAGGCGGCGCTGATGGAACTCTGCGACGCGGTGGTCCACCGGGCCGGCTGACCCCCGTCCGACCCCGGTCCCAGTCCGTCCCGGCCCCGTCCGCCCCCGGTCCCGATCCGCCCCGGCCCCGTCCGGTCCTGGTCTCAGTCCGGTCCCGGTCTCAGTCCGTCCCGGCCTCCGCCGGTCCCGGCCCCGTCCGGTCCTGGTCTCAGTCCGTCCCGGCCTCCGCCGGTCCGGGCCCCGTCCGTCCCGGTCCTCTCTGGCCGCTCACGCCCTCGCCCCCTCGCCCTCCCCCGGTACCCCTACGGGTCGGCCGCTCTCTTCTCGCTCTCGTGTCATACCGCAGGCGTATGTGGAGTTGAGCCCTCGGGCTGACGCTTCGCGGCGGCCGATTTGGTCAGATGGGGACTACGGGAAAACACCACTCCTCACCGATTCGGGTGAGAATGGCGGCTTGGGGTGGGGCGTTCAGCGTGAGATGACCAGCCGCCGCCGACGACGGAGGTAAGGCACACATGGCACCGAAGGCATCCGACGACACCATGACCGGCGCGGAGCCGAACGGCGGGGAGGCCGACGACCTGCGCGCCGGGCGGCGCAAGGCCGTGCGGTACGTCGTCCCGGTCACCGTGATCGGTGTCGCGGCGGCGACGATCGGGCTGGTCCCGGCGCTCGCCGACTCCGGCGACCCCGACCTGCCGAAGATCACCGCACAGCAACTCCTCGACAAGATCGCCGCTTCGGACGTACAGCAGCTGTCCGGAACGGTGAAGATCAGCACCGATCTCGGGCTGCCCGACCTCGGCGGGCTGGAGAGCGGTCTCCTTTCCGGGGCCGCACAGCAGGGTGGTGACGGTTCGTCCGCCGATCCGTCCACCAAGCTGACCGAACTCGCGTCCGGCACGCACACCCTGCGCGTCGCCGCCGACGGCCCGGACCGGCAGAAGCTCTCGCTGCTGGAGAACGCCGCCGAGTACAGCGTCATCCACAACGGCAAGGACGTGTGGGGGTACGACAGCGCCTCCAACGAGGTCTACCACTCCACCGTCGACGAGAGCTCCGACAAGGCGGAGACACCTGTTCCGGCCACGCCCAAGGACCTCACCGAGGACGCCCTGAAGGCGGTCGACGACACGACCTCCGTGACCGTCGACGGCACCGTCCAGGTCGCCGGCCGTGACGCCTACAAGCTGCTGGTCAAGCCGAAGCAGTCCGGCTCCACGGTCGGCGCGATCAGCGTGGCCGTGGACGCGAAGACGGGCCTGCCGCTGAAGTTCACGCTGACCCCGGCGAGCGGCGGCGCCGCCGTCGTGGACGCGGGCTTCACCCAGGTCAGCTTCGCCAAGCCCGCCGCCTCCACCTTCGACTTCACCGCCCCCAAGGGCGCGAAGGTCACCGAGGGCGAGAAGGGCGAAGAGGCCGGCAAGTGGGACGAGGGAGGCGCGCCGGAGACGGCGCCGGGGCACTCCGGCTCCGACGACGACCTCGCGCAGGACCTCGGCGGTCCGGCCGGTCTCAACGTCATCGGCGAGGGCTGGACCTCCGTCGCCACCTTCGACACCGGCGGCGAGGGCATGCCCTCGGACTCCGCGGCCGGCGGCGACCTCGGCGGCTTCCTCGGCTCCTTCGGCGACAAGGTGAGCGGTAAGTTCGGTTCCGGCACGGTCTTCTCCACCCGCCTGATCAACGCCCTGATGACGGACGACGGCAAGGTCTACGTCGGCGCGGTCACCAAGGACGCCCTGGTGAAGGCGGCGAACGCGGGGAAGTAAGCAGCAACCTAGGGTCTGGGGAGCCGATGAGGGATTCCAAGGGCGACGGCGACGCCGTCATCCACACCCGCGCCCTCACCAAGCGCTACCGCGGCGGGCAACTCGCCGTGGACGGCCTCGACCTGACCGTCCCGGCGGGCAGCGTCTTCGGCTTCCTCGGGCCCAACGGCTCCGGCAAGACCACCACCATCCGCATGCTGATGGGGCTCATCGAGCCCACGGCCGGCTCGGCCCGCGTACTGGGGCAACCCATGCCGCGGGCCGCGCGCGCCGTCCTGCCCCACGTCGGGGCCCTCATCGAGGGCCCCGCCCTGTACGGCTTCCTCTCCGGCCGCGACAACCTGCTCCGCTACGACGCCGCCGACCCGACCGCCGACCCGCGCACCCGGCGTACTCGGGTCGCGGCGACGCTGGAACGGGTGGGGCTGACGGCCGCAGCCGGCAAGAAGGCGAAAGCGTACTCGCTGGGCATGAAGCAGCGCCTGGGCCTCGCCGCCGCGCTTCTCCAGCCCCGCCGCCTGCTCGTCCTCGACGAGCCGACCAACGGCCTGGACCCCCAGGGCATGCGGGAAATCCGTTCGTTGATTCGGGAGTTGGCGGCGGAGGGCACGACCGTGTTCCTCTCCTCCCATCTGCTCGACGAGATCGAGCAGGTGTGCACGCACGCGGCGGTGATGGCGCAGGGCCGGCTGATCGCACAGGGTTCGGTCGCGGACCTCGCGGCGGGGACACGTGGCCGGCTGGTCGTCACGACCCCGGACCCGGCGGACGCGGCCCGGGTGCTGAAGGAGCAGGGCGCCGGCGATGTCGTCGTCGCCGAGGACCGGGTGAGCGCGGAGGCTCCGCCTCCGGAGCGCGATCTCGCCGACCTGAACGCCGCGTTGGTGGCGGCGGGTGTCCGCGTCCGCGGCTTCGCCGTCGAACGGGCCTCCCTGGAGGACGCGTTCGTGGCGCTCACGGGGGAGGGATTCGATGTCGCAGGCTGAGACGGAGAGGGCGGCGGAGGCGGAGGCCGAGGTTGAAGCTGAGGCTGAAGCTGAAACTGGGGCGGAATCCGTGGGCAGCCCGCTTCCGCGCGCGGCCTCCCCACGGCCCCGGTCCCGGTCCTGGACCTGGACTTTCGGACTTCTGCGCAGCGAACTGCTGACCACCTTCCGGCGCTGGCGCACCCTCGCGCTGCTGGGCGTGCTGGCGGCCGTGCCGGTCCTGGTCGGGATCGCCGTGAAGATCGAGACGAGCGAAGGCTCGTCCGCCGGTCGCGGTGGTGGCGGGGGAGGGGGTGGTGGCGGTCCGGCGTTCATCTCGCAGGTCACCAACAACGGCCTGTTCCTGGTCTTCACCGCGCTGGCCGTGACGCTGCCGTTCTTCCTGCCGATGGCGATCGGTGTGATCGCGGGCGACGCGATCGCCGGCGAGGCGAACGCGGGCACGCTCCGCTACCTCCTGGTCGCCCCCGCCGGCCGCACCCGCCTCCTCCTGGCCAAGTACGCGACCGTCCTGACCTTCTGCCTGGCGGCCACGCTCGTGGTCGCGCTCTCGGCGCTGACGGTCGGGGCGTTGCTCTTCCCTCTCGGTGACCTGACGACGATCTCCGGCACCCGGATCGGCTTCGCCGACGGGCTGCTGAGGGCCCTGCTGATCGCCCTGGTAGTCGCCGCGTCACTGATCGGCGTGGCGGCGCTCGGTCTGTTCGTCTCCACGCTCACGAGCAGCGGCATCGCGGCGATGGCGACGACGGTGGGCCTGCTGATCACGATCCAGATCCTCGACCAGATCCCCCAGCTCCACGCGTTCCAGCCGTACTTCTTCTCGCACTACTGGCTGTCCTTCGCCGACCTCATGCGCGAGCCGGTCTACTGGGACGACCTCCAGAAGAACCTCGGCCTCCAGGCCCTGTACGCGGCGGTCTTCGGCTCGGCGGCCTGGGCGCGCTTCACGACGAAGGACGTCACGGCCTAGCCGGAGCCTGGCCGAGGCCTAGCCGGCCGTCTCGTAGGCGAACCGGGCGAGGGGCGCCTCCTGGGCGAAGAACGTCTTCGCGCGCGTCAGCGCCTCGGTGTCCTTCAGGACGTCGCCGGGCTTGCTGCCGTTGCCGAGCAGCACCCCGCCGAAGCGCATCCCCAGGTACGCGGCCGAGTTGTTGAGCGTGCCGACGAGCGGGTCGGCGACCACGGGCTGGGCGTCCGCGAGCGCGGTGACGCCCCAGAGGGTGCGCCCGGCGAGCGTCGCCTTGAAGTCGACACCGGGGGTGCGCAGCCAGCCCGACCAGTGGTCCAGGTAGCGCTTGGTCTGGCCGGAGACCGAGTACCAGTACAGCGGGGACGCGATCACGATGTCCGTCGCGGTGAGCGTGGCGTCGAACAGCAGCGCCGTGCTGCCCTCGGTGGGGCGGACGCGGTCGGCGTCGTGCCGCAGGTCCTCGAAGTCGGGCAGGGGGTGTTGGACGAGGCTGATCCACGTCTGCTCGACGTCGGAGGGCAACTGCTCGGCGGCCTCGCGGGCCAGCAGTTCGGTGTTGCCGTCCGGTCGGCTGCTGCCCAGTACGAACAGGAAGCTGCGGTGCGCCATGATCAGATCCCCCAAGTAGTCGGCGTGCGGCGATAGTCTGCCTCTGCATTATATGTGCACGCAAGTAATTATCGATAGGGCTTCGTGCCCCGGGCGGCCGCCAGCAGCGACCTCTCCCCGCCGTGGGCCGCGACCACCTGCAACCCCACCGGGCAGCCGTCCGTGCCGATTCCCGCCGGGAGACTGATCGCCGGGTGACCGCTGAGGTTGAAAGCCCAGGTGAGGGCGGTCGAGTAACGGTCGCCCGGACCTTCGTGACCATGCGCGGCATTCGGGGTCGTGGGCGTCAGCAGCAGGTCGGCATGGGAGAAGAGGTCGGCCAGCAGCCGGTCGTTCACCTCGCGGATCCGTGCGGCCGCGCGGAGGTCCGAGCCCGGGGTGCGCAGTGCGAGCCAGGCCGGGGCGGGGTCCTCCAGACGCAGGAGCGCGTCAGAGGTGGGCAGCCGTACGACACCGGCCTCGGCGAGGCGTTCGGCGGCGGCACGGGCGAGGGCCAGCGGCTCGGGGTCGGGGTCGGCGAAGCCCAGATCCGGAGAGAAGACGGCGAGGGGCGGGGCCGGGGGCGGGACGGAAACCGTGGTCCCCGTCCCCTCACACGCCTCGGCCCCCGTCACGCGCGCGTGCGCTTCCGAGCCCGTCCCCCACAGTCGCGTTCCCGGCGCCGACGCCGACGGCCGCCGCGGGGACGCCGCCTCCGGAGCCCTGACACGCAAGTACGCCTCGGCGTCCACCGCGTACCGCACGAGCACACCGGGCGCCGCCAGACCCGCACGGTCTGAGGATGTCGACCCCCTACGGCCCTTGGGCACCAATCCCCCACGGTCCCTGGGCGCCGGCCCCCTACGGTCCCCCTGCGGTGGTCGCTCGTTCGTGGTCTTCAGGCCGATCACGCCGCACCACGCGGCCGGGATCCGTACCGAGCCCGCGCCGTCGCTGCCGGTGGCCAGGGGGACCAGGCCGGCGGCCACCGCCGCCGCGGAGCCGGCCGAGGAGCCGCCCGGCGTGCGGTCGGCGCGCCAGGGGTTGACGGTGCGGCCGTGGGTTCCGAGGCCCCAGGTCTGCCAGGGGGTGCCGGGCCCGGGGACGGCGGTCGCCCCCACGGGCACGCATCCGGCGGCGATGAGCGGGGCCGCCGTACGCAGCCCGTGCCGCCCCTTCACGCCGATCGGCACCCCGGCCAGCGGCAACCACTCGCCCGCGGCGACCCGCACGTCGACCTCACGCGCCCACGCGCGCGCCCGCTCCTCCCACACCTCGGCGAAGGCGCACAGGGCACGGTCGACCCGGGAGATCCGTCCGAGTGCCTCGCCGACGACGTCCACGGCCCGCAGCCGACCCGTCCGCACGGCCGCGGCGATCTCCACGGCCGGGGGCCACTCCAGGGGCGTCATCCCGGACCACCCCCTACCCACGCCCCCACCGCTGCCCCTACCTCCTCGACTACCTCCCTCAACTACCTCCCTCAACTACCTCCCTCAGCTACCTCCTCAACGAACCGCCCTTCCGCTCCCGCCTCCGGTGAGCCGGGACAACGCTTCCGTCTCCCGTGGCGGGCTTCCGCCCAGGTCGCCGAGGCGCCAGTTCGTCACCCAGGGGACGCGGTACACGTCGATCACCGATTCGATCACCCGCACCCGCTGGACGAGCGGCCGTGGCAGCCGGCCCGGTGCGTCCGCGACGAGAACCACCGCGTCCAGGTCGAGCCCCTGCGGAGCCTCCCCGCGCCGGAAGACGTCCACCGCCCGCAGAACGGACTCCAGCCCGGCCGCATGCGTGCGCGCGACCAGCAGTACGGACGGGGGATCGCCGGCGCCGGGCCACTCGCGCCCGCAGTCCTGGCCGCCGTAGACCGCGGCGAGCGTGGAGCAGCCGGCCCCGCCGTGCGTGGCGACCCAGGAGAAGCGCCGGGGCGTGGCGGTGGAGGCGTACGGCATCGGTACCGGATCCGGTGCGGCCACCGGCCCCCGGATCCAGATCTCCGGCCCCCGTTGCCCGTCCGTCGTCCGCATGACCCGTGTCCCTCCCAGTCGTCGCCGTCCTCCGGGACGCCCCTGATCCTGGTGGTCCCCGGTGCGGCCCCGGGAGCGGGGCGTGGTTTCCTGGAACGAGGCTGTGACGTCGTGGTGACGTGAGGATCGGGAGCGCTCGGAGAGACTCAACAGTACGTGTATACGTACACGGACCTGGACGACCGGATCGTGACGACGCATCCGAGTGAGGAACCGATGTCTCGACTCAGCCGTGAGAAGAAGCGGGAACAGAAGCACGCCGGCCGGCAGGCTGCCGTGGTGGCACCGCTCGACGTCCATGTCCGCGGGGGTGGGACGGCGACGATAGGCGGCGTACCGGTCGTGGCGGTCGACGGCGAGGAGATCCAGCGCGCCGTACTGAGCCACCTCCACCGCATCGCCCTCGCCACCGGACACCCGGTCCTCGCCACGGTCCACGACGAACGCATCAGCTACGTCGTCCCCCTGCGCGTGGACCCGGACGGCTCCAGTCACTTCACGGCAGAGCCCCTACGGACGACGGCGACGCGGGAAGCGGTACGGGAGACGGCACCCGGGGCGGTACGGGAGGAGGCACCGGACGCGCAGAGCGCCGAACCCACCACCGCGCCCGAATCCCGCAGCGCGCCCAGCACTGTGCCCGCGCCCGCCGACACGCCCGCCGCCGCCCCTGCTTTCGCGCCCGTCGAGGACGAACAACCTGCTCAGCCGCGAAGCGACAAGGCCACGCACTTCCTGCGCCCGGTGCCCGAGCCGGTACGGGATGCGGCGCCGACGTTCCCGTTGCGCGCGGTCCCCGAGTCGGAGGCCGAGCGGGGACCTCAGTCGGCACCGGCGCCCGAGACGGCACCCACGTACGCGCTCCGGGCCGTACCGGAACCCCAGGACGACGTCCCCGCCCCCGGCACGGTCATCGCCCCGACGGGCGTGTTCGGCCCGCCCCCGACGATGGACGAGCCGTCGAACCCGAACCCGAACCCGAACCCGAACCCGAACCCGGACCCGGACGCCGGCCCCAACGCGACCCCGGCCCCGGTCCCCACCCTGTCCTCGCCCCTCACCCCGGCCCCGGTCCCCACCTCGGCCCCGATCCCGCTCCCGCTGCCGACCCCCACCTCAACCCCTACACCCCCGGCCCCCACCCCCCTCTTCCCCAACGACCTCATCTCCGACTCGGCCTCCGACCCCGACCCCAAGCCCACCCCCGCTCGTGGCTTCGACGCCGTGGCGGAGGCGGTGCTCGGGGACGACCCCCGTACCCTCCAGGGCGACGGCGGGGGGCCCGCCCTCCTCGGGGAACCGATCGCGCAGATCAACGAGGCCGTGCGGGCGGGCCGTATAGACGCGGCGGCCGACCTCGCGGAGCGGACCGTGCTGGAGGCGTCCGGGACGCTGGGGCCGGAGCACCCCGAAGTGCTCCGGCTGCGCGAACTCACCGCGTACATCGCCTACTTGGCGGGGGACCCGCTGCGTTCCTTCCACGTCTCCCTGGACCTGGCCCGCATCCGCCGCCGGGCCCGGGACGCGGAGGCCGCGTACGGCAACGTCCAGAGCGCGGCGGCGGCCTGGCGTGCCGTACGCGACCCCCTGCAGGGACTGAACCTGGGGACCGAACTCCTCGGCCTGTGGACGGAGCTCACCACCGAGGAGGGTCCGGCTGCCGACGACGTCGAGCAGCTGGAGTCCGCCCGCGCGCGCATGCTCCGCCTGGCCGACCGCGCCCGCAAGTCAGGCGCGTAGCAGCCCGGTCGACCAGAAGGGGCCGACCAGAAGGAGCCGACGAGAAGGAGCCGACGAGAAGGTGTCGGTCAGAAGGAGCCGGTCAGACGGAGCCGGTCAGGCGGACAGTGTCCAGACCGCGTACGCGAGGGCGTCCGCGTTGCGGTCCAGGGCCGTGTCGTTGATGTTGGCCGTGGTGTCGCAGGAGGAGTGGTAGCAGCGGTCGAAGGCCTGCCCGGCCGTACCGCCCCACTTGGCCGCCTGCGCCGCCGTCTTGATGTAGTCGGCGCCGCTGAACAGCCCGCCCACCGGCACGCCCGCGTTCTTGAAGGGGGCGTGGTCGGAGCGGCCGTCGCCCTCGGTCTCGATCTCCGTCGCGACGCCGAGGCCGGTGAAGTAGTCCTTGAAGGTCTTCTCGATGGCCGGGTCGTCGTCGTAGACGAAGTAGCCCGGGTTCGGCGAGCCGATCATGTCGAAGTTGAGGTAGCCGCTGATGCGGGCGCGGTTCGCCGAGGACAGGTTGTTGACGTAGTACTTGGACCCGACCAGGCCCAGTTCCTCCGCGCCCCACCAGGCGAACCGCAGGTGCTTGCCCGGCTGGTAGCCGGACCGGGCCACGGCCAGGGCCGTTTCCAGCACGGCCGCCGAGCCGGAGCCGTTGTCGTTGATCCCGGCGCCGGCCGTCACGGAGTCCAGATGGGACCCGGCCATGACGACCTGGCCGGTGTCGCCGCCGGGCCAGTCGGCGATGAGGTTGTAGCCGGTGCGGCCGGAGGAGGTGAACTGCTGGATGGTGGTGGTGTACCCGGCGGCGTCCAGCTTGGCCTTCACGTAGTCGAGCGATGCCTTGTAGCCGGTGCGGCCGTGGGCGCGGTTGCCGCCGTTGGCGGTGGCGATGGACTGCAACTGCGTCAGATGCGCCTTGACGTTGGCCACGGGGATGTCGGGGGCGGCGACCAGGGGCGCGGGGGCGGGTGCGGCGCCGGCTATCGATCCGCAAGTCAGGAGCATGACAACCGAGACGGCGCTGACGGCTGCTGTGCGCCCGGAGGCGGGAAGCTTCACGGCGGGGAACTTCACGGCGGGGAGCTGCATGTGGGGGGCTCCGGATTCCTCGGGAGTCGCCGCGTCACAGCGACTCCACAGTGAATGGGGTTCCAGGATGGTGAACTCGCCACTAACTCTGCGTCAAGAGCGTTATCAGGACACAGGATTCACATACCGGACATCGAGAGCCCCCGAGTGGGCTAATGCACGCAGAACTCGTTCCCCTCCGGATCCGCCATGACCACCCATGCCCCGGAAGGCTCCTCCACCTCCCGCAGCACGCTCGCCCCCAGCGCCGTCAGCCGCTCGACCTCTCCGGCCCGCAGCCCCGCACCGGGATGCAGATCGAGGTGGAGCCGGTTCTTGACCGTCTTCGGTTCCGGCACCCGCTGGAACAGCAGCCGCCGCCCGAGACCGGTCCCGCTGTCGGGGTCGTACGGGTCGTCGGGGTGGCGTACGGCGATCAGATCCCGGAAGGCGGGGCGGCCGTGAAACTCCGGCGTCGCCGCGCCCGGCAGCGCGCCGAGCTCCAGCAGCCGCTCGATGAGCGCGCTGTTGTCCTCGATCGCGTAGTGCAGCGCGGCGGCCCAGAAATCGGCCTGCGCGTGCGGGTCGGCGGAGTCGACGACTAGCTTCCAGTGCACGGGCGTGGGCTTGGGCGTGGGCGCTGCGTCGGATGCTGACGATGTCTCGGATACCGCGGGCGTCTCAGTCATGCAGCCACATGTAGCAGGCCTGGAGCCTGTCCGGCGGGTCATACCGGAGACGCGGGGCCTGGCACGCTCACCTGTGTTGATTCGGTGCCCTAACCATCCTCCGACCCGCCGGAGCATCCGCCGGCTCACCCGTCGATCTCCCGTCGAGGTATCCGCCGGCTCACCCCGCCGATCGCCCGCCGCAGCTCGGTGAAGCGCAGCCGGCAGTTGTCGAGCAGTGCGATGACGAGCGGCGACCACTTGTCGGCGACCCGGTCCAGGATCTACGGCTCGTCGGCGACCCGGTCCAGGATCTACGGCTCGGCGAGGGGAGGCACGCCCGCCTCCGGAACGGCTACAGCGGGGGCACCGGACGCTGCGGAGGCGGCGGACGTGGCAGCCATGGCAGGCGTGGTGGAGGCGGCGGACGTGGCAGGCGTGGTGGAAGCCACCCTCTCCGCCTTCAGGACGGCGCCGGCGGTGCCCGTCGTGATGGTCGTGCTGGGCAACCTCGCGTCGCTGATCTCGGTGGCGAGGGCGCGGGACGCCCGGCGCGAGGTGCGCAGCGCGTCCCCGGTGAGCAGCACCAGGGCCAGCCACACCAGCGCGAACCCGGCCCAGCGCTCGGGCGGCATGGCCTCGCCGAAGTAGAGGACGCCGAGCATGAACTGGAGGACCGGCGCCATGTACTGCAGCAGGCCCAGCGTGGACAGCGGCACGCGGATCGCCGCCGCGCCGAAGCAGACGAGGGGGAGCGCGGTGACGATGCCGGTGGAGGCGAGCAGGGCCGCGTGTCCGACGCCCTCGGTCGTGAAGGTGGCGTCGCCGTGCGCGGACAGCCACAGCAGGTAGCCCAGAGCGGGCAGGAACTGGACGGCGGTCTCGGCGGTCAGCGACTCGACCCCGCCCAGATTCACCTTCTTCTTCACCAGCCCGTAGGTGGCGAAGGAGAAGGCGAGGACGAGGGAGATCCATGGCGGGCGGCCGTAGCCGACGGTCAGGACCAGCACCGCGCTGAAGCCGACGCCGACTGCGGCCCACTGCACGGGCCGCAGCCGCTCCTTGAGGATCAGCACGCCCATCGCGATGGTGACCAGCGGGTTGATGAAGTACCCGAGGGACGCCTCGACGACATGGCCGCTGTTCACGGCCCAGATGTAGACGCCCCAGTTCACGGTGATGACGGCCGCGGCGATCACGACGAGACAGAGTCGGCGCGGCTGTCGCAGCAGCTCACCGGCCCACGCCCAGCGCCGCACGACGAGCAGTGCGGCGGCGACGAAGGCGAGGGACCACACCATGCGGTGGGCGAGTATCTCGGTCGCCCCGGCGGGCTTGAGCAGGGGCCAGAAGAGGGGCACCAGCCCCCACATCCCGTACGCCGCGAAGCCGTTCAGCAGACCGGTCCGGCCCTCACTCCTCGTCCCGGCCACGGGGCGCCCCTCCCTCTCGCGTTCTGGCATGCGTGGACGAAGGTAACGCCGAGCACCCCCGTCTGTCATGTCCGTATCGCTATACGGTCATGACAGGCGGGGGTGGGTGGCTCAAGGGCCCGCAGGGGGAGTGTCAGCCCTTGAGCGCCGCCGTTATCGCCTCGGCGAGCGGAGTGGTCGGGCGGCCGGCGAGGCGGGACAGGTCGCCGCTGGAGACGACCAGTTCGCCCTGCTCGATCGACGCGTCCACGCCGGCCAGGATCGCGGCGAGCGGCTCGGGCAGGCCGGCTCCGGTCAGGATGCCGGTGAGCACCTCGACGGGTACGGCGTTGTAGGCGATCTCCTTGCCGGTCTGCTTGGTCAGCTCGGCCGCGTACTCGGCGAAGCTCCACGCCTCGTCGCCGCCCAGCTCGTACGTCTTGTTCTCGTGGCCCTCGCCGGTCAGCACGGCGACGGCGGCGGCCGCGTAGTCGGCGCGGGAGGCGGAGGAGACCCGGCCCTCACCCGCGGCGGCGACGACGGCGTTGTGCTCCAGCACCGGGGCGAGGTTCTCGGTGTAGTTCTCGTGGTACCAGCCGTTGCGCAGCAGCGCGTACGGCAGGCCGGAGGCGAGCAGCGCCTTCTCAGTGGCGCGGTGGTCGTCCGCCAGTGCCGCGCTCAGGGTGCCCGGGGCGCTGGTGTACGCGAGGAGGGCGACCCCGGCCGCCTTCGCGGCGTCGATGACGACCTGGTGCTGTGCGGGGCGGCCCTTGTCGAACTCGTTGCCCGAGATCAGCAGCACCTTGTCGCCGGAGGCGAAGAGGCTGCCGAAGGTCTCGGGGGCGTTGTAGTCGGCGACGGCGAGCTTGACGCCGCGGGCCGCGAAGTCGGCGCCCTTGGCCTCGTCGCGGACGACGGCCGTGATCTGCTCGGCCGGGACCTTCTCCAGCAACTGCTCGACTACGTGGCGGCCGAGGTGTCCGGTGGCTCCGGTGACGACGATGCTCATGGGTCAGGAACTCCTAGTGGGGGTGTGCGGGTCTGTCGCTAACCCTAGGAGATGCGCTAACTCTGGGAAAGTACCCACTTTGAAGTAAGGTACTAACGTGCTGGTAAGTGTCACGGACAGTGCCAGGCCGCACGGCGCGGGCACTCATGGCATACGGCGCGGGCAGCCAGGCATACGGCGCGGGCTTACGGCGCGGGCATACGGCGAGGCCCGGAACTGGAACTCCAGTCCCGGGCCTCGCCGCCGGTCATCACATGCTTCACCACATGCTTCAGCCGACTTGGTTCACCACATGGTTCAGCCGACGACCGTCCAGGTGTCCCCACCCGCCAGCAGCGCCGCCAGATCGCCCTTGCCGTGCTGTTCGATCGCCGTGTCCAACTGGTCCGCCAGCTGTGTGTCGTAGACCGGCCGCTCGACCGAGCGCAGCACACCGATCGGCGTGTGGTGCAGGGTGTCCGGGTCGGCCAGCCGGGACAGGGCGAAGGCGGTGGTCGGGGACGCGGCGTGCGCGTCGTGGACCAGCACGTCCGCCGCGTTCTCCGGGGTCACCGTGACGACCTTCAGATCGCCGGTCGCCCTGTCGCGCACGACCCCCCGCGCGCCTCCCCCACCCTCGGCTTCGCTCGAGCGGGAGGTGCCCCCAGCTCCGAACCTGATCGGCTGCCCGTGCTCCAGTCGGATCACCGCTTCCTCGGCCGACTGCCGGTCCTTCAGCGCCTCGAACGCGCCGTCGTTGAAGATGTTGCAGTTCTGGTAGATCTCGACCAGCGCCGTGCCCGGGTGGGCGGCGGCCTGGCGCAGCACCTCCGTCAGGTGCTTGCGGTCGGAGTCGATGGTCCGCGCCACGAACGACGCCTCCGCGCCGAGCGCCAGCGACACCGGGTTGAAGGGCGCGTCGAGCGAGCCCATCGGCGTCGACTTGGTGATCTTGCCGACCTCGGAGGTGGGCGAGTACTGGCCCTTGGTGAGCCCGTAGATCCGGTTGTTGAACAGCAGGATCTTCAGGTTCACGTTCCGCCGCAGCGCGTGGATCAGATGGTTGCCGCCGATGGACAGCGCGTCCCCGTCGCCGGTCACCACCCACACGCTCAGGTCGCGCCGGCTGGCGGCGAGCCCGGTCGCGATCGCCGGGGCCCGCCCGTGAATCGAATGCATCCCGTAGGTGTTCATGTAGTACGGGAAGCGCGACGAGCAGCCGATGCCCGAGACGAAGACGATGTTCTCCTTGGCGAGCCCCAGCTCCGGCATGAAGCCCTGGACGGCCGCCAGGATCGCGTAGTCACCGCAGCCGGGGCACCAGCGCACTTCCTGATCGGACTTGAAGTCCTTCATGGACTGCCTGGCCTCGGCCTTGGGGACGAGCGAGAGCGCCTCGATCGTGCCCGTGCCTTCCGCTCCGGTCTCAGCCATCGATGGCCTCCTTGAGCGCCGCGGCGAGCTGCTCCGCCTTGAACGGCATACCGTTGACCTGGTTGTACGAGTGGGCGTCGACCAGGTACTTCGCCCGTACGAGGGTGGCGAGCTGGCCGAGGTTCATCTCGGGGACGACGACCTTGTCGTAGTGCTTCAGCACCGCGCCGAGGTTGCGCGGGAACGGGTTGAGGTGCCGCAGATGCGCCTGCGCGATGGCCTCGCCCGCCGTGCGCAGCCGCCGTACGGCCGCCGTGATGGGCCCGTAGGTGGAACCCCAGCCCAGCACCAGGGTTCTCGCCCCGTGCGGGTCGTCGACCTCGAGGTCCGGGACGTCGATGCCGTCGATCTTGGCCTGGCGGGTGCGCACCATGAAGTCGTGGTTGGCGGGGGCGTAGGAGATGTTCCCGGTCCCGTCCTCCTTCTCGATCCCGCCGATACGGTGCTCCAGCCCCGGCGTGCCCGGGATCGCCCACGGCCGGGCGAGGGTCTGCGGGTCACGTTTGTACGGCCAGAAGACCTCGGTGCCGTCGTCCAGCGTGTGGTTCGGCCCCTGCGCGAACTGCACCCGCAGATCCGGCAGCTCGTCCAGCTCCGGGATGCGCCAGGGTTCGGAGCCGTTGGCCAGGTAGCCGTCGGACAGGAGCATCACCGGGGTCCGGTAGGTGAGCGCGATCCGCGCCGCCTCCAGGGCCGCGTCGAAACAGTCGGCGGGCGTGCGGGGCGCCACGATCGGCACCGGGGCCTCGCCGTTGCGCCCGAACATGGCCTGCAACAGGTCGGCCTGCTCGGTCTTGGTCGGCAGACCCGTCGACGGCCCGCCCCGCTGGATGTCCACGACCAGCAGCGGCAGCTCCAGCGAGACGGCGAGTCCGATGGTCTCGGACTTCAGCGCCACACCGGGCCCGGAGGTGGTGGTGACGGCGAGGGACCCGCCGAAGGCCGCCCCCAGCGCCGCGCCGATCCCCGCGATCTCGTCCTCCGCCTGGAAGGTCCGTACGCCGAAGTTCTTGTGCCGGCTGAGCTCGTGCAGGATGTCGGAGGCCGGCGTGATCGGGTACGACCCCAGGAACAGCGGCAGATCGGCCTGCCGGGAGGCGGCGATCAGGCCGTACGCCAGAGCCAGGTTGCCGGAGATGTTGCGGTAGGTGCCGACGGGGAACGCCTTCGCCGCCGGAGCGACCTCGTAACTGACCGCGAAGTCCTCGGTCGTCTCGCCGAAGTTCCACCCCGCACGGAAGGCGGCGATGTTCGCGGCCGCGATGTCGGGCTTCTTCGCGAACTTCGATCTCAGGAACTTCTCGGTGCCCTCGGTCGGCCGGTGGTACATCCACGACAAGAGGCCGAGCGCGAACATGTTCTTGCTGCGCTCGGCCTCTTTGCGGGTGAGGTCGAATTCCTTCAGTGCCTCGACGGTCAGGGTGGTCAGGGGGACCGGGTGGAGCTGGTAACCGTCGAGGGAGCCGTCCTCCAGCGGCGAGGCCGCGTACCCCACCTTCTGCATCGCGCGTTTGGTGAACTCGTCCGTGTTGACGATGATCTCCGCGCCGCGCGGTACGTCACCGATGTTCGCTTTCAGCGCCGCAGGATTCATGGCGACCAGCACATTGGGCGCGTCACCAGGGGTGAGGATGTCGTGGTCGGCGAAGTGCAGCTGGAACGAGGAGACACCGGGGAGGGTGCCGGCGGGCGCGCGGATCTCGGCGGGGAAGTTCGGCAGGGTGGAGAGGTCGTTGCCGAACGACGCCGTCTCCGAGGTGAAGCGGTCACCGGTGAGCTGCATACCGTCACCCGAGTCACCCGCGAACCTGATGATCACCCGGTCGAGACGGCGTACGTCCTTCGTCCCGTCCGGTTTGCGCTGCTCTCCCACGACGGCCGCGTCCGCTCCGCCGGTTCCGTCGGCCTGTTCCGCTGGGCTGCTGACCTGACTGGTCACTGAACTGGACCTCCCTCGAGGTGGCTGTCCCGCAGAGGTCTTCCTGAAGACCCTCCATGGATCAACCCTACGTCTGTAAGGGTCGCCTTCCCTCGGCCATTTCGTATGACAGTCGATGTCCCGACACGGCCCGGCACCCCCGCTGCCATGATTTCCCGCCCCCCGGCGTCGTCGCGGTAGACGCACCGGCCAGTGAGACGTGGTCACCTTTGGCGCGCGGTCACCTCGACGACTGGCACAGTGCCACCGAGTCAAGAATTGAGGTAGGTGAGAACCGCGAGAACGCGGCGGTGATCCCCGTCACTGGGGGACAGGCCGAGCTTCAGGAAGATGTTGCTGACGTGCTTCTCCACGGCCCCGTCGCTGACGACCAGCTGCCGGGCGATCGCCGAGTTCGTCCGCCCCTCGGCCATCAGCCCGAGGACCTCCCGCTCCCGCGGGGTCAGCCCCGCCAGCACGTCCTGCTTCCGGCTGCGGCCGAGCAGCTGCGCGACGACCTCCGGGTCGAGGGCCGTCCCGCCCTGGGCGACCCGCACCACGGCGTCCACGAACTCCCGCACCTCGGCCACACGGTCCTTGAGCAGATACCCGACCCCGCGACTGGAACCGGCCAACAGCTCGGTGGCGTACCGCTCCTCCACGTACTGCGACAACACCAGCACCCCGAGCCCGGGATGCGCTTTGCGCAGCTGTACGGCGGCCCGCACCCCTTCGTCGGTGTGGGTGGGCGGCATCCGCACGTCCGCGACGACGACGTCGGGCAGCGAGCCCTCGTCGTCCAGCTCGGTAATCGTCTTGACCAGCGCCTCGGCGTCCCCGACCCCGGCGACGACGTCATGCCCCCGGTCGGTCAGCAACCGGGTCAGCCCCTCCCGCAACAGCACCGAATCCTCGGCGATGACCACCCGCACCCTGTCCTCCACGCTCCTCGGCCCCCCAGCCGTCCACCCGTCGGTCGAACCAGTCAAGCATTCCAGCTTCTGGCACCTCTGCACCCGACAACGGTCGGGCCGGGGTCGAGGACGGCGGGAATACGGCGACGACACGCTCGATTTCGGCCTTCCGGCCCACGTGACGTGTCGTCGGGGTACGGCATGTCGTCGGAGTACGGGAGTGTTCAGCCCGTGCGGCGTTCGAGGACGATGCCTTTCAGACCCCTTCCGCCCGCCAGGGCAACTCCGCGGTGATCCGTGTGGGCCCGCCCACCGGCGAATCCACCACCAGAATCCCGTCCACCGCGTCCAACCGCCCCGCCAGCCCGGCCAGCCCCGACCCCCCGCCGGAGGCATTTGCCCCGCCCACGCCGTCGTCCACGACCTGCAACATCAACCGGTCCTCCACCCGCCACACATCCACCGAGGCCGACCGGGCCCCGCTGTGCTTGCTGATGTTCTGCAGCAGCTCCGAGACCGTGAAGTACGCGATCCCCTCGATCGCCGGAGCCGGCCGCTCCACCAGATCCACCTCCACGCGCACCGGCACCGGGCACCGCGACGCCACCGCCGACAACGCCGCGTCCAGCCCCCGGTCCGTCAGCACCGCCGGATGAATCCCGCGCGCCAGATCCCGCAGCTCCTGCAGTGCCGTCTTCACCTCGCCGTGCGCGTCGTCCACCATCCGCGCCGCCGCCCGCGGATCCTCCCGCAGCTTCTCTTTCGCCAGCCCCAGATCCATCGCCAGCGCCACCAGCCGCGCCTGCGCCCCGTCGTGCAGATCGCGCTCGATGCGCCGCAGGTCGGCGGCCGCCGTGTCCACCACGACCCCGCGGTCCGACTCCAGCTCCACCACCCGCGCGCCCAGCGACGACGGCCCCAGCAGCCCGTGCACCAGCAGCCGGTCCACCGTCGTCAGCGCCCGCACGATCCACGGCGTGGCCAGCGTGATCAACAGGCCCACCAGCGCCGTCACGGTGATCTCGAACGGGTTGTCGAGGTAGACGCTGTGCTGCTCGTCGCCGTACAGCTGAAGCCCGCCCTGGCCGCCGTACATCGGGAAGACCCAGAACCACAGCGGATACGTCAGCATGCTCCAGCCGAACGACCACACGGTCACGGCGACGCCGAAGGAGAAGACCGCCCACGGGAACTGGAGCACCGCGTACAGCGCGTTCCGCCACGACGTGCCGCTCTTGAGGACGGCGCCCATCCACGCCATCGGGCCGTTGCCGCGCGGCCGCAGCGGCTCGGGGGAGGCGACCTCCAGACCGAGCAGCCCGCGCGCCCGCGCCCGCTCCAGCGCCCCGAAGCCCCGGCACGCGGCCAGCCCCGCCGCCAGCACCGGGATGCCGAGGAACGTCACCAGCAGTCCCGCGCCCAGCGACAACATGGAGACCGCGAAGGTGAACAGCACGACGCCGATCGGCAGACCGAGCAGGACGTAGAGGAGTTCACTCCAGTGGCGCGCCGTGAGCGGCTCACGCAGCCCCGACGGCAACAGATGCCGGCGCTCCCCGCCCCGGTGCCCGTCCTGAGATCCGTACTCGTCGTACCGGTCGTACTGGTCGTACTCGTCGTAGTACTGCCCGTACTGCCCGTACTGAGTGGCCATCGGCGGCGTCCTTTCTACTCGTTCGTCCCTGCTCGTCGCGCAGCTGTCGATCCGTACCTCCAACCCTCGTCGGCGGCGGGCGCGCGGACCATGGAGTCCGTCGGCCTCTTGGACGGGGGGTTTTCCCTACCCCCCACGGTCACCGGCCCGAGGGTCACCGGCCCCCACGGTCCCCGGCGCCCCGGTTCCGCCAGGGCAGTTCCGCGGTCACCGTCGTCGGACCCCCCACCGGCGACTCCACGACGAAGATCCCGTCGACGGCGTCCAGCCGCTCGGCCAGCCCCCGCATCCCCGACCCGCCGTCGAGCCGCGCCCCGCCCCGGCCGTCGTCCCACACCTGGATGAGCAGCCGGTCGTCCGCCCGCCACACGTCGACCGACGCCGACCGGGCCCCGCTGTGCTTGCTGATGTTCTGCAGCAGTTCCGAGACGGTGAAGTAGGCGATGCCCTCGATGGCCTGCGCCGGTCTGGACGTCAGGTCCGCGGTCACCTTCACCGGCACCGTGCAGCGCGAGGCCACCGAGGACAGCGCCGCGTCCAGGCCCCGGTCGGTCAGGACGGCCGGGTGGATCCCGCGGGCGAGGTCGCGCAGCTCCTGAAGCGCGAGCTTCACCTCGCCGTGCGCCTCCTCCACCATCGCGGCGACGGCGTCGTCGGCCTGCCCCTCCAGCAGCTTCTCCTTCGCCAGGCCCAGCCCCATCGCCAGATTCACCAGCCGGGCCTGCGCTCCGTCGTGCAGGTCGCGCTCGATGCGCCGCATGTCGGCCGCCGCCGTGTCGACCACGACGCCGCGGTCCGACTCCAGCTCCGCGATCCGCCGCTCCAGCTCGTCGGAGGGGGACAGCAGCCCCCGCACCATCGCCCGGTCGGCGTTGGTCAGACCGCGCGCCAGAAACGGCAGCACCGGCCACAGCACGAACAACGAGGGCACGACCACGCTGAACGTCAGAATCCCCCAGGGCAGCCGGACGAAGTCGTACAGCACCGTGCGCCAGGCCACCGGATCCTTCAGCGCCAGCCACATCCGCTGGAAGAAGCCGCCCGCCCTGCGCAGCGGCAGCGGGCTCGGCTCGTCGATCCGCACCCCGAGCAGCCGACGCGCCCGAGCCCGCTCGAACCGGCCCATCAGCCGGGCCCCGGCCAGCCCCAGCGCCAGCAAGGGGAACCCGACCACCGTGAGGGTCATCGCGGCGCCGGTGACGATCACCGTCATTACATACGTGAACCCGATCAACGACATCGGCAGGTTCGTCAGAAGGTGCGTGATCTCCTTCCACGTCTGCGGGTCGTAGGCGAAGCGGGCCGGGGGCGGACGATCGTCGTCATGGTCTGTTCCACCCTGGTGGGAGGAGAATGAGGAGGAATGGGAAGCGGTCATATGGGCTAGCGTGCCGCGCCGCGCGCCGCCGCGCCATGAGGTCACCCGCCTCCGTCGCCTGGGGAAAACCCCCGTCCCGCATCCCAAGGCATGACGGGCTGCTTACCGTCCCTTTATCAGGGCCTAGACTCCCGTCCGTACAGATCGTCGAAGACGCTGAGGTCAGGGAGCGAGGGGGCGGACGTGCGGGAACCGACCGTCGAAGTCGCGGCGGACTACTTCCAGTCCTATTCCGTCGTCGGACTGCTCGCCGTCGTGGGCGTGCTGTTCGTCGCCGTCGCCTTCGGCGCGGGACGCCTGCTGCGCCCGGTGGTCCCCACCCCCGAGAAGCTCCTGACGTACGAGTGCGGCGTCGACCCGGTCGGCGAGGGCTGGGCCCACACCCAGGTCCGCTACTACGTCTACGCCTTCCTCTACGTGATCTTCGCGGTCGACTCGATCTTCCTCTTCCCCTGGGCGACGGTGTTCGCCGCAGACGGGTACGGCGCGACGACGCTCGTCGAGATGTTCATCTTCCTCGGCTTCCTCGCCGTGGGCCTGCTGTACGCATACAAGAAGGGCGTCCTGACATGGACGTGACCCCGGAAGCGATGTCCTCCGAGCCGGTGCCGGTGCTGCTGCCCGAGCCGAAGCGCCTGGGCGCCCTGGCCCGCCTCGCTCCCGAGCCGATGAAGGTGGTCCTGAACTGGGGCCGCCGCTACTCGCTCTGGGTCTTCAACTTCGGCCTCGCCTGCTGCGCGATCGAGTTCATCGCCGCGTCGATGGCCCGCCACGACTTCATCCGCCTCGGCGTCATCCCCTTCGCACCCGGCCCGCGCCAGGCCGACCTGATGGTCGTCTCCGGCACGGTCACGGACAAGATGGCCCCGGCCGTGAAGCGCCTCTACGAGCAGATGCCCGAACCGAAGTACGTCATCTCCTTCGGCGCGTGCAGCAACTGCGGCGGCCCCTACTGGGACTCCTACTCCGTGACGAAGGGCGTCGACCAGATCATCCCGGTGGACGTCTACGTGCCGGGCTGCCCCCCGCGCCCGGAGGCACTGCTCCAGGGCATCCTCAAACTCCAGGAAAAGATCGCGCGAGAGTCCCTGGACGAGCGCTACGGCCCGTCGGTCTCCCGCCCGAGCACGTCCCACCCGACCGGCTCCCGCCCGTCGACGGCGGCCCTGCAGAGCGGCCTGGTGCAGCCGCCCCCGGCCGAGTCCCCTTCGGCGCCGGGGGAGGGGCGATGAGCACGGTCGGCTGGCTCCCCGCCCCCGCCGAGGAACTCTTCGGCCCGCAGGCCACGGCAGAGGAGTCGTACGACGTCCTGACGGTGGACGTTCCGCCGGCCTCCTGGACCGCTGCCCTGCGCGTCGCCCGCGACCGCCTGTCCTGCACCTACTTCGACTGGCTGAGCGCGGTCGACGAACCCGGCACCGGCTTCCGGGTCTCGGCCCACGTGGTGGCCCTGTCCCCGGTCCGCCGCCTCCTCGTGCGCACGACGATCCCTCACGAGGCGCCGACCCTCTCCTCCGCCGTCGATGTCTACGCCGGCGCCGCCTGGCACGAACGCGAGACGCACGAAATGTTCGGCGTCACCTTCGAGGGTCACCCCGCCCTGAACCACCTCCTCCTCCCGGAGACCTTCGAAGGCCACCCCCTGCGCAAGGACTTCGTCCTGGCAGCCCGCGTCGCCAAGGCCTGGCCCGGCGCCAAAGAACCCGGCGAGTCCGAGCACGGCGGCCCCAAGCGCCGCCAGATGCTCCCCCCAGGCGTCCCCGACCCCAACGAATGGGGCCCCCTGAAAGGCCAACTCCCGCCCGCCCCGGCCCGCCCGACCCGAGCAGCGGCAGGACGCCCGGCCGGCGACCGCCCGGCCCGCCGCGCCCGCACGACAACAGAGGGCTCAACAAGCCAGACACCACCGGCGACACCGACCCCGACCGAGGCGACACCGACCGAGGCGACTGCAACAACCCCGTCGGCTTCCTCGACAACTCCCGGCACTCCGGCAGCCCCGGCCGGCCCCCGCCGCGCCCGGAGCGCGAGCGCGGGCTCGGCGTCCCAGCGGCCGACGGAGGCCACGGACCCGACGGCTGCCGCGGACCCGACGTCCTCGGAATCCGCGGCACCGCCGAAGCTTCCCGCCGGCCGCCGTGCCCGGAGCGCGGGCTCGGGCTCGGGCTCGGCGTCCCAGCGGCCGGACGGCACGGAACAGCCCGCAGGTGCTGAGGGAGCCGCGGAATCCGCAAAGACCGAGAGCGCCGCGGAGGCGGAGCCCACGGTTCCCGAGCCGACTCCGCAGCCCCCCGCGGGCCCGCGCCGCGCGCGTAGCGCCTCCCAGGGCTCGGCCTCCCAGCGCACCCAGCCCCCGACGCCCACTCCCGGCACCCCCACCCGCCCCGCCGCGGCCCCCCGCAGCTCCGACGCCCCGTGGCACCACGCCCGCCCGGCGTTCGAAGAGCCGGAGCCGAAGCCGGAGCGGCGGACGGAACCGGAGCCGAAGACGCAGCCGGACTCGGGACAGAAGCCGGAGTCGGAGTTGAAGCCGGACGCCGGACAGAAGCCGGAGTCGGAGTCGAAGCCGGACGCCGGACAGAAGCCGGAGTCGGAGTCGAAGCCGGACGCCGGACAGAAGCCTGAGCCGAAGACGGAGTCCGAGTCGCAGTCTGAGGCTGGGCAGGGAACTGAACCCGAGCAGGGTCCGGAGCGGATCAGCGCCGAGCGGTCGGCCCCGGTCGAGAAGCCGTCGCCCGCCGAAGACACCGAACGCCCCGCCCCCGACGACCCCGCAGGAGGCCCGCAGTGAACGACGCTCTCGACGTCACCCTGCGACTCCTGGTCGTCTTCGTCGTCTTCCTCACCTTCCCCCTGATCATCGGTCAGACCGAGCACAAGGTGATGGCCCACATGCAGGGCCGCCTGGGTCCGATGTACGCGGGTGGCTTCCACGGCTGGGCCCAGCTCGTCGCGGACGGTGTGAAGTTCGCGCAGAAGGAGGACATCGTCCCCGCGGGCGCCGACCGCCGTATCTTCCAGCTCGCCCCTGCCGTAGCCCTCCTCCCGTATCTCCTCGTCCTTCTCGCCATCCCCATCGGGCCGGGCGAGGGCGCCGTCGGCCAGGTCCTGGACGCGGGCATCTTCTTCGTGCTCGCCGTGATGGGCGTCGGTGTCCTCGGCTCGCTCATGGCCGGCTGGGCCAGTGCCAACAAGTTCTCCCTCCTCGGCGGCCTGCGCACCGCCGCTCAGCTCCTCGCCTACGAACTTCCGATGCTGCTCACCGCCGCCTCGGTGGCGATGGCGGCCGGCACGGTCTCCCTGCCCGGCATCGTCGACGCCTTCGAGTGGTGGTGGCTGCCCTGGCAGATCACCGGCGCGATCGTCTTCTTCGTCGCCGGCCTCGCCGAACTCCAACGGCCCCCCTTCGACATGCCGGTCGCCGACTCGGAGATCATCTTCGGCGCGTACACCGAGTACACCGGTCTGCGTTTCGCTCTCTTCCTCCTCGCCGAGTACGCCGGAATCGTCGTCCTGTGCGGCCTGACCACCGTCCTCTTCCTGGGCGGCTGGCACGGCCCTTGGGGCGCCGACGGCCTCGGCTGGGCCTGGACCCTCCTCAAGTCGGCCGTCCTCGCCTTCGTCGTGATCTGGCTCCGCGTCACCTATCCCCGCCTGCGTGAGGACCAGCTCCAGAAGCTCTCCTGGACCCTCTTCGTCCCCCTCTCCCTCGCCCAGATCGCCCTCACCGGCGTCGTCAAGGTGGTGATCCAGTAGCCATGGCCCCCCTTCCCGGTAGTGGCCTCGCCAAAGGCCTGGCCGTCACCCTCCGCACGATGACGCGCAAGACCGTCACCGAGCAGTACCCGGACGCCCAGCCCGACCTCCCGCCCCGCACCCGAGGCGTGATCGGCCTGTTCGAGGAGAACTGCACCGTCTGCATGCTGTGTGCCCGTGAGTGCCCCGACTGGTGCATCTACATCGACTCCCACAAGGAGACGGTCCCGCCCGCCGCCCCCGGCGGTCGAGAGCGCAGCCGCAACGTCCTCGACCGGTTCGCCATCGACTTCTCCCTGTGCATGTACTGCGGTATCTGCATCGAGGTGTGTCCTTTCGACGCCCTGTTCTGGTCCCCGGAGTTCGAGTACGCCGAGACCGACATCCACGAACTCACCCACGAACGCGACAAGCTCCGTGAGTGGATGTGGACCGTGCCGGCCCCGCCCGCCCTCGACCCCGCCGCCGAGGAGCCGAAGGAGATCGCGGCCGCCCGCAAGACGGCCGAGAAGCTGGCGGCGGCCAAGGCCGAGCCGAACGAAGCCCAGGGAGGGGCATCGTGACCCTCGCTCAGGCACCCCACGGCTTCCTCTCCCCGACCGGCGTGGAGATCGCCTTCCTCCTCGTCGGCCTGGTCACCTTCGGCGCCGCCCTCGTCACCGTCACCACCAAGCAGCTGGTGCACGCCGCCCTGTGGCTCGTGGTGACCCTCGGCGGCCTCGCCGTCGAATACCTCCTGCTCACCGCCGAGTTCATCGCCTGGGTGCAGGTCCTCATCTATGTCGGTTCCGTCGTCGTGCTCCTCCTCTTCGGTCTGATGCTCACCAAGGCCCCCATCGGCCGCTCCCCGGACGCGGACTCCGGCAACCGCTGGGCCGCCCTCACAGTCGCCGTCGCCGCGGCAGCCGCCCTGATCTGGGTGGTCGTCGACGCCTTCCGAGCCACCTGGATCGACCTGGGCGGCGCGGCCGCCGGCTCGACCGCGGTCACCGGCGCGAGCCTCTTCCAGAACTGGATCCTTCCCTTCGAGGCCCTCTCCGTGCTTCTCCTCGCGGCACTGGTCGGCGCGATCGTCCTGTCCCGCAAGGCGAAGGCGGAGTCGAGCTCTCCCCCTGTGAACTCCCGAACCATCACCAAGAGTTCCCCACCCGTCACGGAGAGTTCCCAAAAATCCGAGGCCTCGTCATCCGCCCGGGACGTCAGGGAAAACCCGGCCGAGCAGGAAGGCGCCCGCTGATGCACCTCGCCTATCCCGCCGTCCTCTCCGCCCTCCTCTTCTGCACCGGCCTGTACGGCGTCCTCGCCCGCCGCAACGCGATCCTGGTCCTGATGTCCGTCGAGCTGATGCTCAACGCGGTCAACCTCAACCTGGTCGCCTTCGACGTCTGGCTCAGCAAGGCCGCCGAGGAGACCCTGCACTCCGGCCAGGCCCTGACCCTGTTCACCATCGCCATCGCCGCCGCGGAGATCGGCATCGGCCTGGCGATCGTCCTCGCCGTCCACCGCAATCGCGGCACCGCGGACATCGACCGGCTCCGCGACACCGCCGAGGGCCACGAGAGCCCCGCGGCCGACAGCACCGACAGCGACGCCCCCGCGACCGGAACGGCCGCCGAGAAGGCTGAGGCCACCGCGTGACCACGACCACCCTCGCCGTCCTCGTCCCCCTCCTTCCCTTCCTGGGCGCCGCCGCCGGACTGCTCCTGGGCCGCACCGCGCCCGGATTCGTCCGCCCCCTCGCCGTCCTGCCGACCCTCGCCGCCCTTGCGCTGGCGGCGGTCGTCGCCGTACGCCAGGGCGGGGACGCCTCCGTCGACGCGGCCACCGAACTGACCCCCACCGGGTCCGTCCCGGTCGAACTCGCCCTGCACATCGACGGCTTCGCCGCCCTCGTCGCCGTCCTGGTCGGCCTGGTCGCCACCTGCGTGCAGATCTACTCGACCGGCTACCTGCGCGAGGACCCGCGTTACCCCTCCTACGCCGCGCTCGTCTCCCTCTTCACCTCCGCGATGCTCCTGGTCGTCTACTCCGGCGACCTGATCGTGCTGCTGGTCGGCTGGGAAGTCATGGGCATCTGCTCCTACTTCCTCGTCGGCCACTACTGGGAGACCCCGGAGGCCCGAGCCGCCTCCATCAAGGCCTTCCTGGTCACCAAACTCGGCGACGTCCCCTTCCTCATCGGCCTGTTCGCCCTCGCCACCGACGCCGGCTCCTTCGAGATCACGAAGGTCCTCAGCACCGTCGCCCACGGCGGACTCGACCACCCGACCGTCATCGCCCTGCTGCTCCTGGCGGGCGTGGCCGGCAAGTCGGCGCAGTTCCCGCTGCACACCTGGCTCCCCGACGCGATGGCAGGCCCGACCCCTGTCTCCGCACTGATCCACGCCGCGACGATGGTCGCCGCCGGTGTCTACTTCATCGCCCGGCTCCTCCCGGTCTTCGAGGCCTCCCAGGCCGCGATGGTCGTCCTCGCCGTGATGGCCGCCGTCACGATGGTCGGCTCGGGCCTCGCGGCGCTCGCGCAGGACGACATCAAGCGCGTCCTCGCCTACTCGACGATCGGCCAGCTCGGCTACATGACCGGCGCCCTCGCCGTCGGCGACCGAGGTGCCGCCGTCTTCCACCTCCTCTCGCACGGCGCCTTCAAGGCCCTGCTGTTCCTCGCGGCCGGCGTGATCATCCACGCCGCCGGCACCAACTCGCTCGCCGCCATGTCCCGGATGAGCCACCTGCGCGACCGCATCCCCGACGCCTACTGGACGATGACCGTGGCACTCCTCGCCCTCGCCGCGATCCCGCCGTTCAGCGGCTTCTTCTCCAAGGAGTCCGTCCTCGGCGCCGCCGAGCACGTCACCACCGGCCACACCGAGCACGCCCCCGGCGCAGCCGGCTGGCTCGTCCTGGTCGCCGGACTGATCACCGCCCTCCTCACCGCCGCCTACGCGATGCGTCTGTGGCTGCTGGCCTTCCGCGGCCGGGGCGCCGAGGCCCCCGACCACGGCCGCCAGCCCCTGACCATGACCGTGGTGCTGTGGGTCCTGGCCGTGCCGTCCCTCGCCCTCGGCGGGTTCGCCTACCGCACACTCCCCGACTGGTTCGACGGCAACGACCTCGCGCCGGCCCTCACCACCTCCGTCCTCGGCACGGGCGTGGCCCTCGCCGGCGGGCTCCTCACGTACGCCGCCTGGCGCCACCTCTCCGGGCCGGCCGCCCGCGTCCCGATCGGTGCGGTCGCCGCCCACCCCGAGGGCGACGCGGCCCAAGTCGAGGCCGAGGCCATCGCGACGCACGCGCCCGCCTACGGAGACGTGGCCTCCGCCCCCGACCCGGCGGACCCCGGACGGCTCCTGCTCGGCCCGCTGCACCGCCACGCCGCCGTCGGCTTCCACCTCGACGCCCTCTACCAGGTGCTGTTCGTCCGCCCCGTCCAGGCCGGTGCGAGCCTCGTACGGTTCCTCGACCGCGAGGTCGTCGACACCTACGTACGCGGCGCGGGCGCCCTGCCCCGCTGGCTGGGGGCCGCCGTACGGCGCGCCCAGACCGGCAATGTCCAGACCTATGTGAGCGCGCTGCTCGCCGGCACCGTCGTCCTGGCGGTCGCCGCCCTTCTCGTCGCCTCGGGAGCGTGAGCAGGCGTGATCGATATCAACGAGTCCGTGATGCAGTTCCTTCTGGCGTTCATCGTGGTCGGCCCGCTCCTCGGCGCCGTAGCCGCTCTCCTGCCGGCCCCGCCCGGACTGAAGGGGAAGTCACCCGAGCAGGCCGTGCTGCGGCACGGAGTGACCGTGACCGGGGTGATCCTCATCGCCGCGATCGTCCTCGCCCTCGGCTTCGACCATGACCATCCGTCGAAGATGCAGGCCAGCACGGACATCAGCTGGATCCCCGCACTCGATGTGCGCATCCACCTCGGCATCGACGGCATTTCCCTCCCCCTGCTGGTCCTGACCGCGCTCCTGACCTTCCTCTGCGCCCTCTACTCCTACTTCAGGCAGCAACACCAGCCGCTGAAGCCGCAGACCGCGAGCCCGTCCCCGAAGGCCTTCGTCGCGCTCGTGCTCGCCCTCGAGTCCGGCACCCTCGCGACCTTCGCCGTCCTCGACCTGCTGCTGTTCTTCCTCGCCTTCGAGATGGTCCTCATCCCGATGTACTTCCTCATCGCCCGCTGGGGCGGCGAGGGCCGGACCCAGGCGGCCTGGAAGTTCATCCTCTTCACACTGCTCGGATCCGTGGTCATGCTGCTAGGCCTGCTCCTGATCGGAATCAAGGCGGGCACCTTCGACATGGTGGCACTCGCCACTGACAACGGCCGGTCGCTGACCACATCCGTGCAGGTCATCGCCGTTCTGGCGATCGGGATCGGGCTCGCGGTCAAGACCCCGATGTGGCCGCTGCACAGCTGGCTGCCCGACGCCCACACCGCCGCCCCGACCGTCGGCTCGGTCCTGCTGGCAGGCGTCCTGCTGAAGATGGGTACGTACGGGTTCGTTCGGATTCTGCTCCCGGTCGCCCCCGACGGCTTCCGCACCTTCGCGCCCTACCTCGCCGCCTTCGCCGTCGTCGGGATCATCTACGGATCCCTGGCCTGCCTGGCCCTCGCCAAGCTGGGCGCGAAGGGCGACCTCAAGCGCCTGATCGCCTACTCCTCCGTCGGCCACATGGGCTTCGTCCTGCTCGGTATCGCGACCATGACCCCGACCGGAGTCAACGGCGCCCTGTTCGCCAACATCGCCCACGGCCTCATCACCGGCCTCCTCTTCTTCCTGGTCGGAGCCCTGAAGGACCGAACCGGCACGACCGACCTGGACACCCTCGCCGAGCAGACCGGCGCCGCGCTGTACGGCAGGACCCCCCGCCTCGGCGGCCTCCTCGCCTTCGCCGCCGTCGCCTCGCTCGGACTGCCGGGCCTGGCCGGGTTCTGGGGCGAGATGCTGGCCCTCTTCGGGGCCTTCGACCCCGCCGACGACCTCAGCCGCCCCACCTTCCTCACCTTCATGGCGATCGCCGCGTTCGGCACTCTGCTGACGGCCGCCTACCTCCTCGTCGTGGTCCGCCGCGTCTGCATGGGCACCGTCCCGCAGGACGCCCCACACCTCGCCGACGTGCAGACCTACGAGTTCGCGGCCTGGACCCCGCTCGTCGCCCTCACCGTCGTCGCCGGCCTCTGGCCGAAGGCCCTCCTCGGCCTGACCGACCCGGCCGTGCAGCAGCTCCTCGCAGGAGGCACCCGATGAGCTCCCTGACCCAGCCTTCGGCCGCCCAGCCCCTGGCCGAGTCGGTGGTCCAGTCCGTCGACTGGCCGGCCATCGCGCCGCCCACCCTCGCGGCGGTCGTCGCACTCGTCGTCCTCGTCGCCGACCTCTTCGTCGGCGACGACCGCAAGCCGCTCCTCGGCTGGCTCTCCGTCGCGGGCCTCACGGCCTCCACGGCCCTCCTCCTGCCGCTCCTGGACGGCGACCGCTCCACCTTCTGCCTCACCGGCGACCCGAGCGCGTGCAGCTACACCGCCGACCGCTTCACCCTCGTCATCCAGTTCCTGGTGTTCGGAGGAGCGCTGCTGGCGGCCCTTCTGTCGGTCACCGCCCTGAAGGACGCGCGCGGGAGACTCCCCGAAGGGGAGTTCTGGTTCCTGCTGTTGTCCTCCGCCGCCGGTGCCGCCCTGCTGCCCGCCTCCCGCGACCTCGCCACCCTCGTCGTCGCCCTGGAGGTCGCCTCCCTGCCCGCCTTCGCCCTCGTCGGTATCCGACACGGCGACCGCAGGTCCTCCGAGGCGGCCCTGAAGTTCTTCCTGTCGTCCGTCACCGCGACCACCGTCAGCCTCCTGGGCATCAGCTTCGTGTACGCGACGACCGGAACCCTCTACCTCACCCAGGTGGCCGACCGGATCCAGCACGTCGACGGCCAGCTCCACACCCTGGCCCAGACCGGCGTGGTCCTCACCCTCATCGGCTTCGCCTTCAAGACGGCCGCCGTCCCCTTCCACTTCTGGGTCCCCGACACCTACGTCGGCGCCCCCCTGCCCATCGCCGCCTATCTGTCGGTCGTCGGCAAGGCCGTCGGCTTCTCCGGCCTCATCCTCGTCACCGTCATCGGCTTCCCCTCGTACGCCGACGTCTGGGGCCCCGCCCTCGCCGCGCTGGCCGCCCTCACCATGACCGTCGGCAACGTCGGCGCCCTCCGCCAGCAGGCCACGCGCGCGTACAGCGCCGTACGTCTCCTCGCCTGGTCCTCCGTCGGCCAGGCCGGCTACCTCCTCGTACCGATCGCCGCCGCCGCGTACTCCGACGACGCCGAGCGCGCGATCGGCTCCACCGTCGCGTACGCCCTCATGTACGCCGCCGTGAACCTCGGCGCCTTCGCGGTGGCCGCCCTGGTGGGGCGTACGAGCACGACGAACCGGATCACGGACTACCGAGGCCTCTACACCAGAAACCCCCTGGCAGCCCTCATCCTGGCCTTTTTCCTGCTCTGCCTCGCAGGACTGCCCCCCGGCATCATCGGCCTCTTCGCGAAAGTCACCGTCTTCTCGGCGGCCGTCGACGCGGGCCTCGGCTGGCTCGCCGTCGTCATGGCCGTCAACGTGGTGATCGCCCTGTACTACTACCTCCAGTGGACGGCCCTGCTCTTCCGCGCCCCCGAGGGCGAGACGGAGAAGCACCGCGTTCCGGCCCCCCTCACGGCCGCGATCGCCCTCACCGCGGCCCTCGGCGTCGCCCTGTCCGGAGCACCCCAACTGGTCCTGCGCTTCGCCGACACCGTCCTCTTCTGAGTCCGCACGCGCGCGTACGCCCCCGTCCTCACCCGGACGGCCCCCGCCCCTGCCCGCAGGCACAAGGGAACTAGTGCCTCCCGCCTGGCGTTGACCAGTACGGGAGGGTGCACTGGATGTGACACGACGGCACCAGTGGCACCGGAGATCAGCAAGATCCGCAAGCAAAGGGTTCCCCTGCTGCACGACTTGGAGGGCGTACCGTGCACCGCCGGCACAACGGGCTCAGGACCGCAGTACTCCTCGGGGGACTGTCCGCACTCATCATCGTCATCGGCAGCTTCTTCGGGCGTGCGGGGCTCGTCGTCGCGGTCCTGATCGCCCTCGGCACCAACGCGTACGCGTACTGGAACAGCGACAAGCTCGCGCTACGCGCGATGCGTGCCCGCCCGGTGAGCGAGTTCGAGGCCCCCGCCCTCTACCGGATGGTCCGCGAGCTCTCCACCCAGGCCCGCCAGCCCATGCCCCGCCTGTACATCTCCCCGACCGAGGCACCCAACGCCTTCGCGACCGGCCGCAACCCGCGCAACGCCGCCGTGTGCTGCACGGACGGCATCCTGCGCCTCCTCGACGAGCGCGAACTGCGCGGCGTCATCGGCCACGAGCTCAGCCACGTCTACAACCGGGACATCCTCATCTCCTCGGTCGCCGGCGCGCTCGCCTCCGTGATCATGTTCCTGGTCAACTTCGCCTGGCTGATCCCGATCGGACGCTCCGACGACGATGACGGCCCCGGCATCCTCGGCATGCTCCTGATCATGATCCTGGGCCCGCTCGCCGCAAGCGTCATCCAGCTCGCCATCAGCCGCTCCCGGGAGTACGAGGCGGACGCCTCCGGTGCCCAGCTCACCGGCGACCCGCTGGCCCTCGCGAGCGCCTTGCATAAACTGGAGGCGGGCACCAAACAGCTTCCGCTGCCCCCGGAGCCCCGCATCGAGACCGCGAGCCACATGATGATCGCGAACCCCTTCCGCCCGGGCCAGGGGCTCTCCAAGATGTTCTCGACACACCCGCCGATGGCGGACCGTATCGCCCGGCTCGAGAAAATGGCAGGTCGCCACCAGTGAAGACCATCCTGAACGTCATCTGGCTGATCCTGAGCGGCTTCTGGCTGTTCCTCGGCTACGTGCTCGCGGGCGCGCTGCTCTGCATCACGATCATCGGCATTCCATTTGGCATTGCCGCATTTCGTATCGGAGTCTTCGCCCTCTGGCCCTTCGGCTACACGACGGTCGAGCGCCGCGACGCGGGCGCGCCCTCCTGCCTGGGCAACGTGCTCTGGCTGGTCCTCGCTGGCTGGTGGCTGGCCATCGGCCACATCGTCACCGGTTTCCTCCTCTGCCTGACCATCATCGGCATCCCGTTCGGCATCGCGAACTTCAAACTGATCCCGGTCTCGCTGTTCCCGCTGGGCCGCGAAATCGTGCGCACCGACCAGCCGTTCGCAGCGCGCTGACGGCGCGAGCCCGACCTGCTCGTCGTCCACGACCAGCCCGTGTTTCGCGGCGGCCGGTTGTCCACAACGGGCGAGTTGTCCACAGGCCGGCCCGACTGTCAGTGGCGGCTTGCATCATGAACGCATGACCGAGAACGAGCAGTTGCTGGCAAGGGTGGCGGCCAAGGCGGCCACCACCCGCCCATGGGGCTGGCCTTCGCTTCCCGACCCCGTGGACGAGGCCACCCTGTCCCGCGCCGAGGCCGCCCTCGGCTTCCGCCTGCCTGCACTGCTCGCCGACCTCTACCTGCGTATAGGAGACGGCGGATTCGGCCCGGAGTACGGCCTGCTGCCCCTGTTCGACAGTCCTGCGGCCGCCGAACCCGCCGCCGTCACCCAGTACCTTGCCAACCGCGAGGGCGGTCGTCAGGACCCCGACTGGCCCTGGCCCGAGGGCGTCCTGCCGATATCCCACTGGGGCTGTGCCATGTACGCGTGCGTGGACTGCCACTCCCCACAGGCGACGGTCCTGCTCTTCGAACCGAACCCGGGCGACCCCGACCACGCCTGGTTCGTCGACGCCCCCAGCCTCACAGACTGGCTGCACGCCTGGCTCGACGGCACCGGCTGGTACGACGTCATGGGTGAGGAGCTGAGTCCGACCCCCTGGACCGAGTTCCGCACACGCGCGTCGGCGGCTCAGGGGCCGACTCTGTAGAGGGCGCAGAGGGATTGGACACCCTGGGCGCGGTATCAGGCGGCTGCCCCGCACGCGTTGTTCGGAGGCCTCTTGCCGTCGTACGGGCCACCGCGCGTCCGCCGAGCGCCCCTGGGCCGCGCAGCCCCGACCCCCTCCCCTTCAAGTCCCGACGCTCTCCCCGTTCGCCGCGCCGTACGGCTATCGCGCGCCCGCCCACCGCCGCCGTACTCCGTACGCGACCACTCCCGCAGCCAGCACACCCGCCCCCACGACGACCGAAGTCCCCGGCAGCGCGAACGCGAGGACGGCGCAGCCCAGGAGCCCCATCGCGGGCAGCACTCGCTGGGCCGGGGCCGAATCCAGCGTCCAGGCCGACGCGTTGGCCACCGCGTAGTACGCCAGCACACCGAAGGAGGAGAACCCGATCGCGCCCCGGACATCCACCGTGGCGGCCAGGACCGCGACCACCGCGCCCACAGCGAGCTCGGCCCGGTGCGGTACCTGGAAGCGCGGATGGACGGCCGACAGGGCTCCGGGCAGGTGCCCGTCCCGTGCCATCGCCAGCGTCGTGCGCGAGACGCCCAGGATGAGGGCGAGCAGTGACCCCAGCGCGGCCACGGCGGCCCCGGCCCGCACCACCGGCACCAGCCCGGGCACTCCAGCCGCCCGCACCGCGTCGGCCAACGGCGCGCCCGCCCGCCCGAGACCGTCCGCCCCCAGTACAGAGAGGACAGCGACCGCAACGCACGCGTACACGGCCAGCGTGATGCCCAGGGCCAGTGGGATCGCGCGGGGGATGGTGCGGGCCGGGTCCCGCACCTCCTCACCGAGGGTCGCGATGCGCGCGTACCCGGCGAAGGCGAAGAACAGCAGACCGGCGGCCTGCAGCACCCCGCCGAGACCCTCGGAGACCCCGATGCCCAGGCGCCCCGCGTCGGAGGCGTCGGACCCCAGGCACACGACCACCACGCAAGCGAGGACCGCCAGGACCACCGTCACGATCGCACGCGTCAGCCAGGCCGACTTCTGGATGCCGCCGTAGTTCACCGCGGTCAGGGCCACCACCGCCGTGACCGCCACCGCGTGCGCCTGCCCCGGCCAGACGTACGCCCCGACCGTCAGCGCCATCGCCGCACAGGAGGCCGTCTTCCCGACCACGAACGACCAGCCCGCCAGATACCCCCAGAACGCGCCGAGTCGCTCGCGCCCGTACACGTATGTGCCGCCCGAAGCCGGATACAGCGCGGCGAGTCGCGCCGACGACATGGCGTTGCAGTAGGCGACCAGTGCGGCGAGCGCGAGTCCGAGCAACAGCCCGGAGCCCGCGGCGTGCGCGGCGGGAGCGAGCGCGGCGAAAACGCCGGCACCGATCATCGAGCCCAGCCCGACGACCACGGCGTCGCCCACGCCCAGCGTCCGCCTCAGCTCGGCGGGCGATCCGGCAGACGATTCGGACTGTGTCATGAGCCGCACCCTACTGATCGACGGAACCGCCGAGTGCCGTCGGGACGTCGTCCTCACCAACACGGCACGAACCCGCGTGCGACGAAGGACGCGGGGTGCGCGGGGCGCGTCGAAACGAGCACGGTCCGTCCGGAGCGAGCGACATCACAGTGCCCGGACAGCACGGGCACAGCACGGAAGGGCAGGTTCAGGACATGAGCATCATCAGCTGGATCATCCTGGGGCTGTTGGCCGGAGTCATCGCCAAGGTCCTGCTGCCGGGTCGTGACCCGGGCGGCTTCATCGGTACGACCCTCATCGGCATCGCGGGCGCGTTCATCGGCGGCTGGATATCGGCCCGCTGGCTGGACCACCCCATCACCAAGGACTTCTACGACGGCGCCACCTGGGCCGCGGCGATCGGCGGTTCGCTCGTGCTCCTGATCGTCTACCGCCTGCTGTTCGGCAACTCACGCGACTGAGCGCAGCCCATGCGGGGCCCTGATAGCGGCAGGGAGGACCAGAAGGGTGGGCGCCCGACGGGCGCCCACCCGGCCGCCTACCGGTAGTTCACGAACTGCAGCGCGAAGTCGAAGTCCTGGCCCTTGAGCAGGGTGATGATGGCCTGCAGGTCGTCGCGGCTCTTGGAGCTGACACGCAGTTCCTCGCCCTGCACCTGGGCCTTCACGCCCTTGGGGCCCTCATCGCGGATGAGCTTCGCGACCTTCTTCGCGTCCTCCTGGGAGATGCCCTCCTTGATCTCCGCGAAGAGCTTGTACTCCTTGCCGGAGAGCTGGGGCTCGCCCGCGTCCAGCGCCTTCAGCGAGATCCCGCGCTTGATCAGCTTGGACTGGAAGACGTCGAGGACAGCGTTGACCCGGTCCTCGGAGTTCGCCTCCATCAGGATCTTGTCACCGGACCACGAGATCGAGGCGCCGACGCCCTTGAAGTCGTAGCGCTGCGAGATCTCCTTGGCGGCCTGGTTGAGGGCGTTGTCGACCTCCTGCCGCTCGACCTTCGAGACGATGTCGAAACTGGAGTCGGCCATGTCCTGTGGCTCCTTGTATCGGTGTGCGTGTCGGGTGCGTATCGGCGTACGTGGGGCCGGCCGCCGAGCCCGGCGTGATCCCGGGCCGCATCCGGACAAGCCTAGCCACCCCGCTCCCTCCGGGCGGCGAGGAATCAGGTGGCGAAGCACCCCTGTGCATCGGGTATCGTTTACGTCGTTGCCAGGGAGCACCGCCGAAAAGCGGTTCGAATGGGCAGCAACCCCGGCGGTGTGCCCGAGCGGCCAAAGGGAGCAGACTGTAAATCTGCCGGCTCAGCCTTCCCAGGTTCGAATCCTGGCGCCGCCACGCTGAGAGAGGGAACCCCTCCGAACTGCGGAAACGCAGAGCGGAGGGGTTTCTTCGTGTATGCAGAGGAAGCACGCCACGGCGACGCGCTTCATCCTCCCTCGGGAGCCCCTTCCGAACCTCCCGGTGTCTCCGCCGAGCGGGTCTTCGCCGCCCTTTTCACCTCCGCCTCGACGTCGTTGCGCGGTTTCTTCTCGTCCTTGGCGTGCTCGGTCACCGCGGCCTGCACGTCGCGGGCGAGGTCGCGCCAGGCACGCCAGGCGGTTTCGTAGGTGTTGGTCTGGATCTCCGACCAGGGGGTGGCCGTGGGCGCGCCGTACGCGTCCCGCAGCTCTTCGACCCTCGCGTGTGCCTCGTCGGCCGCGCGTTGCTTCTCCACGAGTTCTTCGAAGGTATGTGCCACGTGTACGGATGCTAAGGAGGAGAGCGCACTTCCGCGCGGCGAGCGGGGCGCGTCCCGCCACGGGGTACCCGCGTGGCCCACTGGGGCACACTGGCCCCATGCCCAGCGCGTCCAGCCGTCGTAGAACCTGCCCCGAGTGCCGTCGCGAGATCGCCGTCGTCGCCGGACGGTTCGCCCGGCACGACCCACCGGGGGCGCGGGGGAGCGCGGGGCTCGTCTCCTGCCCCGGCTCCCGCAGGGCGGCGCAACTGGGCGCCGCCCAGCCGTCGTTGGACGGGTACGTGATCCCGGAGTTCCCCGGACAGCTACCCCTCTTCTAGCGCTTCCGGGCGCGCGGCCGCCCTCAGTTCCCCGCCACCGCCTTCACCGCCACCGCCACCGGCGCCGAGCCGCTGATCAGCTCGAGGGTGAGGCCGGATGTCGCCGGGGTGTCCAGCAGCTCCGCCAGTACGGCGGCCACGTCGTCGCGCGGGACGGGACCGCGGCCTGTACGGGCCTCCAGGCGGACCAGACCGGTGCCCGCGTCGTCCGTCAGCGCGCCGGGGCGCAGGATCGTCCAGTCGAGGGAGTCCAGGCCCCGCACGTACGCGTCCGCCTCGCCCTTGGCGCGCTGGTAGACGTCGAAGACCTCGTCGCCCTGGTGAGCGGCGTCCGCGCCCATGGACGACACGACCACGAAGCGCCGTACGCCCGCCCGGACCGCTGCGTCCGCGAACAGCACCGCCGCGCCCCTGTCCACCGTGTCCTTGCGCGCCGTCCCGCTGCCTGGGCCCGCGCCCGCAGCGAACACCGCCGCGTCCGCGCCGCGCAGCCGCTCCGCGACCTCCTCCACGGACGCCGACTCCAGGTCCAGGACGACCGGTTCGGCACCGGCCGCCCGCAGGTCGTCGCTCTGTTCGGCCTTGCGGATGATCCCCGCGACCTCGTCTCCGCGCGCGGCGAGCAGACGCTCCAGCCGCAGCGCGATCTGACCATGACCACCAGCGATGACAATGCGCATGCCTTCGACCGTACGCCCGGACGGCCGCATCCGCCGCACGGCTTCGGCCAGACCCCGACCCGCACCCTCGACCCGTGTCCCCCACCCCGCAGCCCGCAAGCTGCGTCCCGCAGCCGCACCCCCGACCGCACCTGAGGCCCTACGCCCCGCCTCTTTGGGCAGCGACCCCAACTCCCCGCCCCCGCTGCCGCAGCAGGGCACCGTGCTCCTGTACGGCGCCGGTGGGGGACGTCCTACGAGAGCTCCCCCCGCCCCTGCCTCGGCAGGCCCAACTCCGCTGAGGTCGTCGAGTTGCAGTACTCGCGGACCGCGCTCGTACGCGCCACCACGCGCCCCCGGTGGATCACGATCCGGCTGTACGCCAACGACAGGGCGCCCGCCAGCCGGTCGCCGCGCACGGCCAGCAGGTCGGCCGGGAAACCCGCCTCCACGCGGACCTCGGGGAGCCCCAGAGCGGCACGTGCGGACGTGCTCACTGCGTCGTAGGCGTCCTCGGGGCGCAGGCCGTGAAGGGAGGCGAGCTGGTAGGCCGCTTCCAAGGGGTCGCCGCGGCCGACCGGGTTGGTGACGTCCCGCAACGCCCCGCTGCCGGCCGCCACTCGCACGCCGGCGGCGCGCAACAGCCGTACGGGCGCCGCGCCCCGGTGTTCGACGGCACCGCAGCCGCCCTGGGGGAGGCAGACCACCGTCACGCCGGCGGCGGCCAGTTGCTCGGCGGTGCGGCCGGCCGTTTCGGCGGGGAGGCGGTCGAGGCCGCCGCAGGGGCTGAGGGTGACGCCGGGGCGCAGGCCGCCGGCCATCGCGGCGAGGCGGGCGAGACGGGCCGGATCGGCGGCGTCGGTGTGCAGGTCGACGGGGCAGCCCTGCTCGGAGGCGACCTCCAGGACGGCCTCCACATAGCCCGTCGGATCGGGGTCCAGGTCCGGGCAGCCGCCCACCACCGAGGCGCCCATCTTCACCGCGTCGCGCAGCACCGCGAGCCCGTCCGCCCCGGCCGCGCCGGTCAGCACCCGGGGCACCGCCACCGCCGTCAGCTCGACGAGTCCGCGCAGCGAACGCCCGGCCTGCAGGACGGCGGCCAGCGCGCCGAGGCCTTGGACGTCGCCCACGCGCACGTGCGCGCGCAGCGCCGTCGCGCCGTGGCCGAGTTGCAGCAGCGCGGCCTCCGTGGCGCGGCGCTGGACGTCCTGGAGGGCGTACGAGACGGGGCCGTCGGCGTCGGCCGTGAGCGCGGTGTCGGCGTGCGCGTGCGGCTCGGCGGGGGCGGGGAGCAGGAGGTAGCCGTCGAGGTCCATGCGCGTGCCGGCGCGGGCTGTGCCGGTCACCGGGCCGGTGGTCAGGCTGCCGGCCGTGCCGACCGCCTCGATACGTCCGCGGCCCAGCCGTACGTCCACGGTCCGGCCGTCCGTCAGGCGCGCCCCGCACAACAGGAGGGCGGCCGGGTCCGGCGAGCCTCCCGAGGCGCCGTACGCGGACGAGGCGGACGAGGCGGACGACGAGGACGACCACGAGGGGGGCGGCTGCGGCTGACTGTCGGGCATCGCGCTCCAGGGGCTCGGCTCGGGACTGCGCTGGGGACGCAGTGGGGAAGGGGGTGCAAGGGATGCGGAGGATGCAAGGGATGCAAGGGATGGCGGAATCAGGGCATGTGGGGTCGCGGGGGGACTCAAGATCACGCAGAGTGAGTCGAGCCTAGGACGGCGGTTCGGCGCGGGCGGGGAGGAGCGCAATAGTCGTACTGGTGTGGTCCGCCGTGCCGGAGGGGCTCAGGAGACCGCCGGGACCTTGGGGAAACGGCCCTCCGGGCGGCCCCGAAGGGCCTCGCGAAACGGATTTGGGTGAACGGCTGCGGACCGTGTAATGTCTTCATCGCTCGCCCCAATAGCTCAGTCGGTAGAGCGTCTCCATGGTAAGGAGAAGGTCTACGGTTCGATTCCGTATTGGGGCTCTGGTGGGTGAGGTTCCCGTCGCAAGGCGGGACCTGATCCCATCAAAGCGGTGTAGCTCAGTCGGTAGAGCAAGCGGCTCATAATCGCTGTGTCACCGGTTCAAGTCCGGTCACCGCTACTGACAGTAGCCGATTGTGGGGTCGGTCCTTCGATCGGCTACTCTTTTATGCGTTATATCGTCCCATCCGTTCGTCAAGGAGCACTCCTGTGGCTGCCACCGACGTCCGCCCGAAGATCACGCTGGCCTGCGTGGAGTGCAAGGAGCGGAACTACATCACCAAGAAGAACCGGCGTAACAACCCGGACCGACTGGAGATGAAGAAGCACTGCCCGCGTTGCAACGCGCACACCGCGCACCGCGAAACGCGATAAAAAAGGCTCGTATGCGAGGCCGTCCCCGAGTGATCGGGGGCGGCCTCGTGTCGTTGAGCGACCCGTACCGGCCGGTAGAGCCGGTCATTGAAGCAACGCAGAGCAACGCGCAGAGCAACAACGCAGCGTGACCACGCAGAGCAACGGAACAACCAGGAGGTGCCGAGGCCCATGGCGCTCGATCAGTCCTTCGTCGGGCGGACCTACCCGCCCACCGATCCCTATGAGGTCGGCCGGGAGAAGATCCGCGAGTTCGCCGAGGCCGTGGGGGACGCCAACCCTGCGTACACCGACCCGGACGCCGCCAAGGCGCTCGGATACGCCGATGTGATCGCGCCGCCGACCTTCGTGTTCTCGATCACCTTCAAGGCGGCGGGCCAGGTCGTCCAGGACCCGCAGCTGGGCCTGGACTACGGCCGCGTGGTGCACGGCGACCAGAAGTTCGCCTACAAGCGGCCGGTGCGCGCCGGGGACCGGCTCACGGTCACATCGACCATCGAGGCCGTCAAGTCGATGGCCGGCAACGACATCCTGGACGTCCGGGGCGAGGTCCACGACGAGGCCGGCGAGCACGTCGTGACCGCCTGGACCAAGCTCGTCGCCCGCGCGGCGGAGCCCGCGGCAGCAGCGAAACCCGCGGAAGCCGCGGCAGCAGACGGGGAGGCGTGAGGAACCGATGACGGCGAAGATCGCTTACGACGACGTCGAGGTCGGCACCGAACTGCCGGCCCAGTCGTTCCCTGTGAACCGCGCCACGCTCGTGCAGTACGCGGGTGCCTCAGGGGACTTCAACCCCATCCACTGGAACGAGAAGTTCGCCAGGGAGGTGGGCCTGCCGGACGTCATCGCGCATGGCATGTTCACCATGGCCGAGGCGATCCGCGTCGTCACCGACTGGACCGGCGACCCGGGCGCGCTGGTCGACTACGGCGTCCGTTTCACCAGGCCGGTCGTGGTCCCGAACGACGACCAGGGCGCCGTGATCGAGGTCACCGGCAAGGTGGGCGCCAAGCTCGACGACAACACCGTGCGGGTCGACCTGACCGTGACCAGTGGCGGACAGAAGGTGCTCGGGATGTCCCGGGCCGTCGTACGGCTGGGCTGAGCCCGGAGCACACACGAAGCAGACCCATGGTCGCGGTAAGGGGCGCTCTCCATTGCGAGGCGCCCCTTACGCGTAGCAGACGGCCATCAATGGGCCGCGCCGGTACGTATAACGGCGGTCCCCGTGGGCCGGTGCCCCTTACGTGTAACAGTCGGTCTCCATGGGCCGGTGCGCCTTACCGGCCCAGTGGGCGCATGAAACACACCCTGTCCTGCCCTGGGCCGTCGTAGTCGCTGCTCACGGGTACGCCGTCGACCTGCCGGTCTCCTCCCTCGCACGTGAATCCCATCGCACGGTGGAAGGCGATGGAGCCGGCGTTCCCGGGTGAGGTGATCGCCCGTACCTCCCGGCGGCCCGCCTCGGCCGCGCGGCGGAAGAACTCCCCGTACAGGCGACGGGCCACGCCCGTGCCGCGCAGCTTCGGATCCACCCCCACGAAGTGGATGTACGCCTCGCGGTCGTTGTCGGCGGGCGTGGAAGCCGACGAGGAAGGCGCGGATGCCTTCGTCGTCGTCCTCCAGTACGAGGCTGGTGGCGGAGAAGAACTGCAGGAACAGGCGGGGGAGCAGGAGGGACGGTTCGCGGGGCTGTCGGTGGTGTCTCGTAGGCTTGGGCGCGTGCAGGAACTCCAGGACGCCCCGCTCGCCCCGCTGACCACCTTCCGGCTGGGCGGTCCCGCCACCAGGCTGGTGACCGCGACGACCGACGCCGAGGTGATCGCCGCCGTGCGCGACGCCGACGCCGACGGCACACCGCTGCTCATCGTCGGCGGCGGCTCGAACCTCGTCATCGGCGACAAGGGCTTCGAGGGCACCGCCCTGCGTATCGCCACCCGCGGCTGCGAACTCGTCGGGACACGGCTGGAACTGGCCGCCGGCGAGGTCTGGACCGACGCGGTCGCCCGTACCGTCGAGGCCGGGCTCGCCGGCATCGAGTGCCTGGCCGGCATCCCGGGCTCTGCGGGCGCCACCCCGATCCAGAACGTCGGGGCGTACGGCCAGGAGGTCTCCTCGACGATCACCGAGGTCATCGCCTACGACCGTCGCGCGGGTGAGACGGTCACGCTCACCAACGAGGAGTGCGCCTTCTCCTACCGCCACAGCCGCTTCAAGGCCGACCCCGGGCGGTACGTCGTCCTGCGCGTCCGCTTCGAACTGTCGGACGCGGACGGGCTGTCGGCGCCTCTGAAGTACGCGGAGACGGCACGCGCGCTGGGCGTCGAGCCGGGGGAGCGGGTGCCGCTCGCCGAGGCCCACGAGACCGTGCTGAAGCTGCGCGCCGGGAAGGGCATGGTCCTCGACCCCGAGGACCACGACACCTGGTCGGCAGGCTCGTTCTTCACCAACCCGATCCTCACCGACACGGACTTCGCCGTGTTCCACGCACGCGTGCGGGAGCGGCTGGGCGACGGCGTGGAGCCGCCCGCCTATCCGGCCGGCGAGGGTCACACGAAGACCTCCGCGGCCTGGCTGATCGACAAGGCGGGCTTCACCAAGGGGTTCGGCAACGGGCCCGCCCGCATCTCCACCAAGCACACCCTCGCCCTCACCAACCGCGGCACGGCCACCACGGAGGACCTGCTGGCGCTGGCCCGCGAGGTCGTGACCGGGGTGCGCGAGGCCTTCGGGATCACCCTGGTCAACGAGCCGGTGATGGTGGGCGTCGGGCTGTAGGCCCCCGAGCGGGTCCCCAAGGGTCACTCAGTGGCCCTAATAGGCCACCCCCACGCCCTGCTTCACCGTCCCCGCGTCCTCCACCATCGCCAGCATCGAGTGCGCCACGTCGGCGCGCCCGATGAACCGGCCCTTGAGCGGGAAGCCGCCCACCACCGTCCGGTACGACCCCGTCACCGGCTTGTCCTGGAGCCGCGGCGGCCGTACGACCGTCCAGTCGGTGGCGCTGCGCGCCAGCTCCGCCTCCATCTCCCGCAGATCGGCGTACACGTCCTTCAGGGCCGCCGAGACGAGGCCGCGCACAGTGCGGTCCAGGACTCCGTCGCCCTCCGGCTCGGGGCCGACCGGACCCGCGCTCACCACGAGCAGTCGGCGCACGCCCTCCGCCTCCAGGGCCGACAACACCGTGCGTGTGAGCCGGGCGGCGACCCCGGCGTCCTTGCGGCTGCGCGCGCCGAGCCCGGACAGGACCGCGTCCCGGCCGGTCACGGCGGGCCGCAGCGCCTCCGGGTCGGTGAGGTCCGCGCGGACCACCTCCAGGCGCTCGCCGGTGACGGCGAGCCGGGCTGGATCCCGTACCACGGCCGTGACCTCGTGGCCCGCGTCCAGGGCCTGGCGGACGACCTCCCGGCCGATGCCTCCGGTGGCGCCGAAAACGGTGAACTTCATGGCGTGCTCCTCATCCCCGTCAGGTGGGTGAGCATTCACTCACCCCTGCTTCATTTATAGTGGGTAAGTGTTCACTCATCCGTCAAGAGGGGAACCCGCATGGATCGACCGGCCCGCGTGCGCATTCTCGACGCCGCGCACGAGCTGATGCTCACCGTCGGACTGGCCCGCGCCACGACCAAAGAGATCGCGAAGGCGGCCGGCTGCTCCGAGGCGGCGCTCTACAAGTACTTCGCGAGCAAGGAGGAGCTGTTCATCCGGGTCCTCGGAGAGCGGCTGCCCCGGCTGACCCCGCTGCTGAGCAGCCTGGCGGCAGAGCCGGGCCGGGGCACGCTGGAAGGGAACCTCACCGAGATCGCCCGCCAGGCGGCCCTCTTCTACGAGCAGAGCTTCCCGATCGCGGCCTCCCTGTACGCCGAGACCCAGCTCAAGCGGCGGCACGACGAGGCCATGCGGGACCTGGGCGTGGGCCCCCACGTGCCGATCGAGCAGCTCGCGGCGTATCTGCGGGCCGAGCAGGGCGTGGGCCGGATCCGGCAGGACACGGACGCGTTCGCCGCCGCCTCGCTGCTGATGGGGGCCTGTGCGCAGCGGGCTTTCGCCTACGACGCGGCGGGGGAGCGGCCCGAGGCGGACGACTTCGCCGTACGCCTGACCCGCACGCTCCTGGCGGGCATCGCCGGTACGGAAACCACCGACGCGGGAATCACCGGCACGGGCCCGGCCGGCTGAGGGCTCACGACGCCAGCCAGTCCTCCACGCCCGCCAGCAGCTTCGCCTTCACGTCCTCCGACGCCGCCGACCCGCGTACCGACTGCCGGGCGAGCTCCGCCAACTCCTCGTCCGTGAAGGCGTGGTGGCGGCGGGCGATGTCGTACTGGGCCGCCAGCCGCGAGCCGAACAGCAGCGGGTCGTCGGCGCCCAGGGCCATGGGGACGCCCGCGTCGAACAGCGTCCGCAGCGGAACGTCCTCCGGCTTCTCGTACACGCCCAGCGCCACGTTGGACGCCGGGCACACCTCGCAGGTCACGCCCCGCTCCGCGAGCTTCTTCAGCAGCCGCGGATCCTCGGCCGCCCGAACCCCGTGCCCCAGCCGGTTCGCGTGCAGATCGTCCAGGCAGTCGCGGACGGACGCCGGACCCGTCAACTCGCCGCCGTGCGGGGCGGACAGCAGCCCGCCGTCCCGCGCGATCGCGAACGCCCGGTCGAAGTCCCGGGCCATGCCCCGGCGTTCGTCGTTCGACAGCCCGAACCCGATCACCCCGCGCTCCGCGTACCGCACGGCCAGCCGGGCCAGGGTGCGGGCGTCCAGCGGATGCTTCATCCGGTTCGCAGCCACCAGCACCCGCATGCCGAGCCCGGTGTCGCGCGAGGCCGTCTCCACCGCGTCCAGGATGACCTCCAGCGCCGGGATCAGCCCGCCCAGCCGGGGCGCGTACGACGTCGGGTCCACCTGGATCTCCAGCCAGCCCGAGCCGTCCTTCAGGTCCTCCTCGGCGGCCTCCCGCACCAGCCGCTGGATGTCCTCCGGCTCCCTGAGGCACGACCGTGCCGCGTCGTACAGGCGCTGGAAGCGGAACCAGCCCCGCTCGTCCGTGGCCCGCAGCTTCGGCGGCTCCCCGCTCGTCAGCGCCTCGGTCAGGGCCTCGGGCAGACGGACGCCGTACTTGTCGGCCAGTTCCAGCACGGTGGCCGGCCGCATCGAACCGGTGAAGTGCAGGTGCAGATGGGCTTTCGGCAGCTCAGAGACATCACGTACACGCTCCATCAGGGAATCCTGCCGCACCTTCCCGCCGTCCTGGTACCACTTTCCACGAACGTGGTCTTGCTCGCACAAACGGCAGAGGGGGGCCACCGCTGAACATCCAGCGGTGGCCCCCCTCTCGCGGATGTCAGTCCCTGGCCTCCGCCAGCAGCTTCTGGATGCGGCTCACGCCCTCGACGAGGTCCTCGTCGCCCAGCGCGTACGACAGACGCAGATAGCCCGGGGTGCCGAAGGCCTCACCCGGCACCACCGCGACCTCGGCCTCCTCCAGGATGAGCGCGGCCAGCTCGACCGAGTCCTGCGGGCGCTTGCCCCGGATCTCCTTGCCGAGCAGCCCCTTGACCGACGGGTACGCGTAGAACGCGCCCTCGGGCTCCGGGCAGAGCACGCCGTCGATCTCGTTGAGCATCCGCACGATCGTCCTACGACGCCGGTCGAAGGCCTCACGCATCTTCTCCACCGCCGACAGGTCGCCGGAGACGGCGGCCAGGGCGGCGACCTGCGCCACGTTGGAGACGTTCGAAGTGGCGTGCGACTGGAGGTTCGTCGCGGCCTTGACGACGTCCTTCGGGCCGATGATCCAGCCCACCCGCCAGCCGGTCATCGCGTACGTCTTGGCGACGCCGTTGACGACGATGCACTTGTCGCGCAGCTCGGGGAGGATCGCCGGCAGCGAGGTGAACTTCGCGTCGCCGTAGACGAGGTGCTCGTAGATCTCGTCCGTCATCACCCACAGGCCGTGCTCGACGGCCCAACTGCCGATCGCCTCGGCGTCCTGGGCGCTGTAGACCGCGCCGGTCGGGTTGGACGGGGAGACGAAGAGCACGACCTTCGTGTTCTCCGTGCGCGCCGCCTCCAGCTGCTCGACGGAGACCCGGTAGCCGGTCGTCTCGTCCGCGACGACCTCCACCGGGACACCGCCGGCCAGCCGGATCGACTCCGGGTACGTGGTCCAGTACGGCGCCGGGACGATGACCTCGTCGCCCGGGTCGAGGATCGCGGCGAAGGCCTCGTAGATCGCCTGCTTGCCGCCGTTGGTCACGAGGATCTGGGACGCGTCGACCTCGTAGCCGGAGTCGCGCAGCGTCTTCGCGGCGATCGCGGCCTTCAGCTCGGGCAGACCGCCGGCCGGCGTGTACCGGTGGTACTTCGGGTTCTTGCAGGCCTCGATAGCGGCCTCGACGATGTAGTCCGGAGTCGGGAAGTCGGGCTCACCGGCGCCGAAGCCGATCACCGGACGCCCGGCGGCCTTCAGGGCCTTGGCCTTGGCGTCCACGGCGAGAGTGGCGGACTCGGAGATCGCGCCGACTCGGGCGGAGACCCGGCGCTCGGTGGGAGGGGTTGCAGCGCTCATGGGGTCCATGGTTTCAGACCGGAAACCGGCCCGGCACATGGGTTTCACGGACTGGTCAGCCGACAGAACATCAGAGTGAATCCGATCAAGAGCCCTTTCCGTTCGACGAGGGGCTCAAGACCACGTACACTCACACGTCGTTGGCCTTCAACAACCGCGCCACAACAGGTGCACACCGAGCACCCGGTCGGATGCGGTACGTTGGGGAACGCACAAAGGGTCGTAGCTCAATTGGTAGAGCACTGGTCTCCAAAACCAGCGGTTGGGGGTTCAAGTCCCTCCGGCCCTGCTACACACACCATCACCAGGATGTGTGCGCAGCGCATGTACGTACAGCAGCAATGCATCGCCGTGCGGCTCAGACCGGGCGCGGCACGGCCACGACCCGGGAACAGGTGAGGACGAATGGCGGACGCCGTGGGCTCCATCGACACGCCTGATGCCCAGGACGAGGTGCCTGAGGCGCAGAAGAAGACCCGCAAGGGCGGCAAGCGCGCCAAGAAGGGCCCGCTGAAGCGTCTCGCGATCTTCTATCGCCAGATCGTCGCGGAGCTCCGCAAGGTCGTATGGCCCACGCGAAGCCAGCTGACGACGTACACGACCGTGGTGATCGTCTTTGTCGTCATCATGATCGGCCTGGTGACCGTGATTGACTATGGACTCAGCCACGCCGCCAAGTACGTCTTCGGCTGATCCGAGAGCGAAGGGCGCCGAGGTATCCGGCGCCCCTTTCGCATGTTCCACCCCTATGTATCCAGGAAGAAGCAGCCACCGTGTCTGACCAGAACCTGAACGAGGACGTCGAGTCCGTGGACGACGAGCTCGACATCGTCGAGGGCGCGGACGATGACCTGGACGAGTTCGAGGCTGCCGAGGCCGAGGCGGGCGAGCCCGCTGAGGAAGCCGCGCTCCACGTCGAGGACGAGGAAGCCGACGAGGACGTCGAGGACGAGGATGTCGTCGCCGAAGAGGATGTCGTCGCCGACGAGGCCGAGGAAGAAGAAGAGCCGGCCGAGCCCGTCGACCCCGTCGTCGCCCTGCGCGAGGAGCTGCGCACCCTCCCCGGCGAGTGGTACGTGATCCACACGTACGCCGGTTACGAGAACCGCGTGAAGACCAACCTGGAGCAGCGCGCCGTCTCGCTGAACGTCGAGGACTACATCTTCCAGGCCGAGGTGCCGCAGGAAGAGGTCGTGCAGATCAAGAACGGCGACCGCAAGACCATCCGTCAGAACAAGCTGCCCGGCTACGTGCTGGTGCGCATGGACCTGACGAACGAGTCCTGGGGCGTCGTCCGCAACACCCCCGGCGTCACCGGCTTCGTGGGCAACGCCTACGACCCGTACCCGCTGACCCTGGACGAGATCGTCAAGATGCTCGCCCCGGAGGCCGAGGAGAAGGCCGCCCGCGAGGCCGCCGAGGCCGAGGGCAAGCCCGCCCCGCAGCGCAAGGTCGAGGTCCAGGTGCTGGACTTCGAGGTCGGCGACTCGGTCACCGTCACCGACGGCCCGTTCGCCACGCTGCAGGCCACGATCAACGAGATCAACGCCGACTCGAAGAAGGTCAAGGGCCTCGTCGAGATCTTCGGCCGCGAGACCCCGGTCGAGCTCAGCTTCGACCAGATCCAGAAGAACTAGCACCTTCTGGAAGACAAGCCTCCGACCAGGTCAGGTGGCCGCTCGCGCGGTGCCTGACCTGCTCGGTTTTTGGCCGCGCATGGATACCCGTTATCGTTGTGCGGTATGCCTCCATCCGGATCATCCGGACCGGAGGCTGAAAAACTCTCACTAGGACCCGGAGAGAGCAATGCCTCCCAAGAAGAAGAAGGTCACGGGGCTCATCAAGCTCCAGATCAACGCCGGTGCGGCGAACCCGGCCCCGCCGGTCGGCCCCGCGCTCGGCCAGCACGGCGTCAACATCATGGAGTTCTGCAAGGCCTACAACGCCGCGACCGAGTCGCAGCGTGGCTGGGTGATCCCGGTGGAGATCACGGTCTACGAGGACCGCTCCTTCACCTTCGTCACCAAGACGCCGCCGGCCGCGAAGATGATCCTCAAGGCCGCCGGTGTCGAGAAGGGCTCGGGCGAGCCGCACAAGACCAAGGTCGCCAAGATCACCGAGGCGCAGGTCCGTGAGATCGCCACGACCAAGCTGCCCGACCTGAACGCCAACGACCTGGACGCCGCGTCGAAGATCATCGCCGGCACCGCCCGTTCCATGGGCATCACCGTCGAGGGCTGACCTCACCCCCCGTACCAAGCAGAAGTGTGGAAGGGCCTGCTCGGCCCGTACCACGACTCCTCAGAATCACCAGGAGCAGTAGTGAGCAAGCGCAGCAAGTCTCTCCGCGCTGCGGACGCCAAGATCGACCGGGAGAAGCTCTACGCCCCGCTCGAGGCCGTCCGTCTCGCCAAGGAGACCTCCACGAGCAAGTACGACGGCACCGTCGAGGTCGCCTTCCGCCTGGGTGTCGACCCGCGCAAGGCCGACCAGATGGTCCGTGGCACCGTGAACCTGCCGCACGGCACCGGCAAGACCGCCCGGGTCCTGGTCTTCGCGACCGGTGACCGTGCAGCGGCCGCGGAGGCCGCGGGCGCCGACATCGTCGGCTCCGACGAACTGATCGACGAGGTCGCGAAGGGCCGTCTGGACTTCGACGCCGTCGTCGCCACGCCGGACCTCATGGGCAAGGTCGGCCGCCTCGGCCGCGTGCTCGGTCCGCGTGGTCTGATGCCGAACCCGAAGACCGGCACCGTCACCCCCGACGTGGCCAAGGCCGTCACGGAGATCAAGGGCGGCAAGATCGAGTTCCGCGTCGACAAGCACTCGAACCTGCACTTCATCATCGGCAAGGTGTCCTTCGACGACACCAAGCTGGTGGAGAACTACGGCGCGGCCCTGGAGGAGATCCTCCGTCTGAAGCCGTCCGCCGCCAAGGGTCGTTACATCAAGAAGGCCGCGATCAGCACCACGGTCGGCCCCGGCATTCCGGTCGACTCGAACCGCACCCGGAACCTCCTCGTCGAGGAGGACCCGGCCGCGGTCTGAACCTGACGGTTCGCCTCAAGCCGGCGACGAGCCCCGCAACCTTTCGAGGTGCGGGGCTCGTCCCTTTTGTCGTACCGCTGTCAGTGCTGTGCGTTAGCGTGCAGACACGGGAATCCTTGGGGGTGGGGCGAATGAAGCGTGCGACCGTGCGCCGCGCGAGTCTGTCGATCGTTGGGATGACGCTGTTCGTGGGGGTGACCGCCTGCGGTTCGGGGGGATCCGGCGGCTCGGGCGGCTCGGGCGGCTCCGACAAGGGCGGGGACGGCAGCCCGCGGCTCAGCCCCATAGCGGCCCTGCGCACCGCCGAGAAGTCCACCGACGGCGCCGAGTCCGCGAAGGTCGAGTCGACCACGACCATGGGCTCGGTGATGTCGATGACCGCCGACGGTGCCCTCGGCTGGGGCGACGGCCTCACCGGCACCCTCACCATCACGTACACCGGCGGCACCATGGCCGACACGATGCGCCAGATGGGCACCACGTCGATGGAGGCCCGCTACCTGCCCGACGCCTACTACGCCAGGATGGGCGACACCTTCGCCACGCAGGCCGGCGGCAGACACTGGATCAAGTACGCGTACGACGACCTGGAGAGCCTCGGCGGCAGCTCCGGCGCGTATCTGAAGGACCAGATGCAGAACACCACCCCGAACCAGTCGGTGAAGCTTCTGCTGGCCTCCGGGGACGTGCGGGAGGTCGGCGAGGAGAAGGTGCGCGGCCGGCACACCACGCACTACTCGGGGACGCTCGAGGTGGCCGACCTCGCCGAGAAGAACTCCAGCCTCACCCGCAGCCAGCTCGACGACCTGAAGAAGACGCTGGAGCAGGCCGGCGTCACCACCGAGACCGTCGACATCTGGGTCGACGACCGGGACCTGCTGGTCAAGAAGATCGAGAAGGGCGAGACCTCGGCGGGCGCCTACTCCCAGACCGCGTACTACACCGACTACGGCACCAAGGTCTCCGCGCAGGTGCCCCCGGCGAGCGACACCGCCAACTTCACGGAGCTGGTCAAGCAGCAGGGGGCGGGCACCGGCTCATAATTCACGGGACCTCCCCCATCCCTCTGGGATACCTTCACGGTCTTGCTGTGCATCGACCATGTGTTCTCTGTATGGGGTTCTGGGGGAATCGGATGAGGTCTTCCGTAGGCGTTCTCGGGCTGTCCGCACTGCTCGTCGCCGGGTGCGGGGCGGTCGGCGGCACGGAGAGCGGGGGTGACTCGGCGGCCGCGGCCGCCGTCACCCGGGCCGCGGAGAAGGCGGAGCAGCCCCTGTCCCTGCGTTACCGCATGACGGGCCGGACACCGGAGGAGGGCCGGATCAAGGCCGAGGCCGCCATCGGCACTAAGCCGCCTGTCATGAGCCTGAAGTCCACCGTGCTCAGCGGCCCGGATCAGGGCACGGGCGAGTTCCGGCTGGTCGGCGGCGTGCTGTACGTCGGCAGCGACGAGGCCAACGAGGACGGCAAGCACTGGGTCAAGTTCGGGGCGCCGGGCGCCCCCCTGAACGGCCTCAAGGTCGACACCAGCACGGCAGCCGACAAGGTTCGCGACAACCCCTCCCACGAGAGCGGCTTCCTCGCCGCGGCCGACGACCTGAAGAAGGCCGGCACCGAGACCGTCGAGGGTGTCCGCACCACCCACTACACGGGCACCGCCACCGTCGACGACATCCGCGCCGCCTACAAGAAGGACGACAACAGCGTCCGGCAGCGGACCGAGAAGAGCCTCGCGCAGTACGAGAAGCTGGGCGTGGACGAGCTCACCATGGACCTGTGGGTCGACGCCGAGGACCGTACGCGCCAGCTGCGCATGCGGGGCTTCGGGCGGCACGGCGAGCTCGACCTCACCATCACCTTCCTCGACTTCGGCAAGCCCGTGACCGTGAAGGTGCCGCCCGCCTCCGACACCGTGGACATGGCCAAGGAGCTGAAGAAGGCCCGGGGCTGAGCCGGCATCGGGCCCCGTCCGGGCGGATTTGCCTGACGGCGACCCGTTCACGTACGCTCCTACAGAAGCCAAAGACCGCTGGTCGTTGCCGTGCGCTCGCGAGAGGGTGCGGTGGCCGAAGGATCCGCTGCAATGCGGACGACCCGCGCAGGTGACACTGGATGCGCTCCCGGACAGATTCCGCTCACGGAATTCGCTCGGTGGAGCTACGCCCCGTGCGCTTGCGCCGGGGCGTTTCGTTTGTCCCAGCCCCTTCTGAGCGGTCCTCATCACCCGGAAGGAGGCCGACGCTCATGGCAAGGCCCGACAAGGCTGCCGCGGTAGCCGAGCTGACGGACGCGTTCCGCAGCTCGAACGCCGCCGTGCTGACCGAGTACCGGGGTCTCACCGTGGCGCAGCTCAAGACGCTGCGTCGTTCGCTCGGTGAGAACGCCCAGTACGCCGTGGTGAAGAACACGCTGACCAAGATTGCGGCCAACGAGGCCGGGATCGACACGCTCGACGACCTGTTCAACGGTCCGACGGCGGTCGCCTTCGTCACCGGTGACCCGGTGGAGTCGGCGAAGGGTCTTCGTGACTTCGCCAAGGACAACCCGAACCTCGTCATCAAGGGCGGCGTCCTTGACGGCAAGGCGATGTCCGCCGACGACATCAAGAAGCTTGCGGACCTCGAGTCCCGCGAGGTTCTGCTCGCCAAGCTGGCGGGTGCGCTGAAGGCCAAGCAGTCTCAGGCTGCCGCGGTCTTCCAGGCCCTGCCCTCGAAGCTCGTCCGCACCGTGGACGCGCTTCGCGAGAAGCAGGCCGAGCAGGGCGGTGCCGAGTAATTCGGCTCGCACATTGACCGCAGCCGCCTGATGCGGCCGTGGTCGACGCGGGCCGAACGTACGCCCGCCGACATGTACATCACGGCACCAGCCGATTAAGTGGAAGGATCGCCCAACATGGCGACGAAGCTGTCCCAGGAAGAGCTGCTCGCGCAGTTCGAGAACCTCACCCTCATCGAGCTCGCTGAGTTCGTCAAGGCGTTCGAGGAGAAGTTCGACGTCACCGCTGCCGCCCCGGTCGCCGTTGCCGGTATCGCGGGCCCGGGTGCCCCGGCCGCCGAGGCCGTCGAGGAGCAGGACGAGTTCGACGTCATCCTCACGGGTGCCGGCGAGAAGAAGATCCAGGTCATCAAGGTCGTGCGTGAGCTGACCTCCCTGGGTCTGAAGGAGGCCAAGGACCTCGTGGACGGCGCCCCGAAGCCCGTCCTCGAGAAGGTCGCCAAGGAGGCCGCCGAGAAGGCTGCCGAGTCCCTCAAGGGCGCCGGCGCCTCCGTCGAGGTCAAGTAACACCATCGCGGTCGGCGACGACCGTACGCGAAGGCTGAATTCAGTCCCTCCGGGGCTGTAACGCCCACGCACCGAAGAGCGATCATCCATCTGGGTGGTCGCTCTTCGTCGTTCCTGGGGGCGCGGCCACGGTTGCCTTGTACCCGTGTGAGCGGGGGGTATGGTGATCTTCGTAGTGTCTCCGAGCGCCCCGGTTCGCGCAGGGGGGCCTTGACGAACCGCACGCAGCGCGCAATTCTCAGGACGCGTCGTCACAAGGATCCGAATCCGAGGCATGGATCGGCGACGAAGAGGGCAGTATCACCGTGCGTTGAGAGCTAGCAGACCGAGGGCGTTGAGAACCACGAGGGTCTCGAGAAACCCGCACTGGACATCAGTGTGCCAAGTGGCTACACTGACCCTTTGCGCTGCCTGTTAGCTGTCCCCTGCCCGTCACCAGGGGCATGCCCTCACTTGAGCCCGGACGACCAGACCTCCCTGACCTGGCCCTTTGGCCAGATCCGGAAAGCTGTCTCTGTGCACAGGATTGAGGGGCCGGTACGCGCGTAGTGAGTCCGAGCCCTCGGAAGGACCCCCTCTTGGCCGCCTCGCGCAACGCCTCGACCGCGAATACGAACAACGCTGCCAGCACCGCCCCGCTGCGCATCTCCTTTGCAAAGATCAAGGAGCCCCTCGAGGTTCCCAACCTGCTCGCGTTGCAGACCGAGAGCTTTGACTGGCTGCTCGGGAACGCCGCCTGGCAGAGTCGGGTCGAGGCGGCTCTGGAGTCGGGTCAGGACGTCCCCACGAAGTCCGGTCTGGAGGAGATCTTCGAGGAGATCTCCCCGATCGAGGACTTCTCCGGGTCGATGTCGCTGACCTTCCGCGACCACCGTTTCGAGCCGCCTAAGAACAGCATCGACGAGTGCAAGGACCGTGACTTCACGTACGCGGCCCCGCTCTTCGTGACGGCCGAGTTCACGAACAACGAGACCGGCGAGATCAAGTCCCAGACGGTCTTCATGGGCGACTTCCCGCTCATGACGAACAAGGGCACCTTCGTCATCAACGGCACCGAGCGTGTCGTGGTGTCGCAGCTGGTCCGTTCGCCGGGTGTCTACTTCGACTCCTCCATCGACAAGACGTCCGACAAGGACATCTTCTCGGCCAAGATCATCCCGTCCCGGGGTGCCTGGCTGGAGATGGAGATCGACAAGCGCGACATGGTCGGTGTCCGTATCGACCGCAAGCGCAAGCAGTCCGTCACCGTTCTCCTGAAGGCTCTCGGCTGGACCACCGAGCAGATCCTCGAGGAGTTCGGCGAGTACGAGTCCATGCGCGCCACCCTGGAGAAGGACCACACCCAGGGCCAGGACGACGCGCTGCTCGACATCTACCGCAAGCTGCGTCCGGGCGAGCCCCCCACGCGTGAGGCCGCGCAGACGCTGCTCGAGAACCTCTACTTCAACCCGAAGCGCTACGACCTCGCCAAGGTCGGCCGCTACAAGGTCAACAAGAAGCTGGCCGCGGACGCTCCGCTGGACGCCGGTGTCCTGACCGTCGAGGACGTCATCTCGACGATCAAGTACCTGGTCAAGCTGCACGCGGGCGAGACCGAGACGGTCGGGGACAACGGTCAGACGATCGTCGTCGAGACCGACGACATCGACCACTTCGGCAACCGTCGTCTGCGCAGTGTCGGCGAGCTCATCCAGAACCAGGTCCGTACGGGTCTGGCGCGTATGGAGCGTGTCGTCCGCGAGCGGATGACGACTCAGGACGTCGAGGCGATCACGCCGCAGACCCTGATCAACATCCGGCCGGTCGTCGCCTCCATCAAGGAGTTCTTCGGCACCAGCCAGCTGTCGCAGTTCATGGACCAGAACAACCCGCTGTCGGGTCTCACCCACAAGCGCCGTCTGTCGGCGCTCGGCCCGGGTGGTCTCTCCCGTGAGCGGGCCGGCTTCGAGGTCCGTGACGTGCACCCGTCCCACTACGGACGCATGTGCCCGATCGAGACCCCTGAAGGCCCGAACATCGGTCTGATCGGTTCGCTCGCCTCGTACGGGCGCGTCAACGCGTTCGGTTTCGTGGAGACGCCCTACCGCCGGGTCACCGACGGTGTCGTCACCGACGAGGTCGACTACCTGACGGCCGACGAAGAGGACCGGTTCGTCATCGCGCAGGCCAACGCCACGCTCGACGACGACCTGCGCTTCACCGAGAACCGCGTCCTGGTCCGCCGTCGTGGCGGCGAGGTCGACTACGTCCCCGGTGACGACGTGGACTACATGGACGTCTCCCCGCGCCAGATGGTGTCGGTCGCGACGGCCATGATCCCGTTCCTCGAGCACGACGACGCCAACCGTGCCCTCATGGGCGCGAACATGATGCGTCAGGCCGTGCCGCTCATCAAGAGCGAGTCCCCGCTCGTCGGCACCGGCATGGAGTACCGCTCCGCCGTCGACGCCGGCGACGTGGTCAAGGCCGAGAAGGCGGGTGTGGTCCAGGAGGTCTCCGCGGACTACATCACCACCACCAACGACGACGGCACGTACATCACGTACCGCCTGGCCAAGTTCGCCCGTTCCAACCAGGGCACCTCGGTCAACCAGAAGGTCATCGTCAACGAGGGCGACCGGATCATCGAGGGCCAGGTCCTGGCCGACGGTCCGGCCACCGAGAACGGCGAGATGGCGCTGGGCAAGAACCTGCTCGTGGCGTTCATGCCGTGGGAGGGTCACAACTACGAGGACGCGATCATCCTGTCGCAGCGCCTCGTGCAGGACGACGTCCTCTCCTCGATCCACATCGAGGAGCACGAGGTCGACGCCCGTGACACCAAGCTCGGCCCCGAGGAGATCACCCGGGACATCCCGAACGTCTCCGAGGAGGTCCTCGCCGACCTCGACGAGCGCGGCATCATCCGCATCGGTGCCGAGGTCGTCGCCGGTGACATCCTGGTCGGCAAGGTCACGCCCAAGGGTGAGACCGAGCTGACGCCGGAGGAGCGCCTGCTGCGCGCGATCTTCGGTGAGAAGGCCCGTGAGGTCCGTGACACCTCGCTGAAGGTGCCGCACGGCGAGATCGGCAAGGTCATCGGCGTCCGCGTCTTCGACCGTGAAGAGGGCGACGAGCTGCCGCCGGGCGTGAACCAGCTGGTCCGCGTCTACGTGGCGCAGAAGCGCAAGATCACGGACGGTGACAAGCTCGCCGGCCGCCACGGCAACAAGGGTGTCATCTCGAAGATCCTTCCGATCGAGGACATGCCGTTCCTCGAGGACGGAACTCCGGTCGACATCATCCTCAACCCGCTCGGCGTGCCGTCCCGAATGAACCCGGGACAGGTGCTGGAGATCCACCTCGGCTGGCTCGCCAGCCGCGGCTGGGACGTCTCCGGGCTCGGCGAGGACTGGGCGCAGCGCCTGCAGGTCATCGGTGCCGACCAGGTCGCCCCGGGCACCAACGTCGCCACCCCGGTGTTCGACGGTGCGCGTGAGGACGAGCTCGCGGGTCTGCTGAACCACACCATCCCGAACCGCGACGGCGAGCGCATGGTGCAGCCGACCGGTAAGGCGAGGCTGTTCGACGGCCGCTCCGGCGAGCCGTTCCCGGACCCGATCTCCATCGGCTACATGTACATCCTGAAGCTGCACCACCTGGTCGACGACAAGCTGCACGCCCGCTCGACCGGTCCGTACTCGATGATCACCCAGCAGCCGCTGGGTGGTAAGGCGCAGTTCGGCGGTCAGCGCTTCGGTGAGATGGAGGTGTGGGCGCTGGAGGCTTACGGCGCCGCCTACGCCCTCCAGGAGCTCCTGACCATCAAGTCCGACGACGTGACCGGCCGCGTGAAGGTCTACGAGGCCATCGTCAAGGGCGAGAACATCCCCGAGCCCGGCATCCCCGAGTCCTTCAAGGTGCTCATCAAGGAGATGCAGTCTCTCTGCCTGAACGTGGAGGTGCTGTCCAGCGACGGTATGTCCATCGAGATGCGTGACACCGACGAGGACGTCTTCCGCGCAGCGGAGGAGCTCGGCATCGACCTGTCCCGGCGCGAGCCGAGCAGCGTCGAAGAGGTCTGACGGGAGTCCGGTCCGGAGGTTCAGCGATGAAGATCCCTGAGCCTCCGGCCGGCCCCGGGACCCCCGTATCAGACCCCAAGACTTACAACCCTGAGAGGGATTGACGCATAGTGCTCGACGTCAACTTCTTCGACGAGCTCCGGATCGGCCTGGCCACGGCGGACGACATCCGTCAGTGGAGCCACGGCGAGGTCAAGAAGCCCGAGACGATCAACTACCGCACGCTCAAGCCGGAAAAGGACGGACTCTTCTGCGAGAAGATCTTCGGTCCGACCCGGGACTGGGAGTGCTACTGCGGCAAGTACAAGCGTGTCCGGTTCAAGGGCATCATCTGCGAGCGCTGCGGCGTCGAGGTCACTCGCGCCAAGGTGCGTCGTGAGCGGATGGGCCACATCGAGCTGGCCGCCCCTGTCACGCACATCTGGTACTTCAAGGGCGTTCCGTCGCGCCTCGGCTACCTGCTCGACCTCGCCCCGAAGGACCTCGAGAAGGTCATCTACTTCGCGGCGTACATGATCACGTACGTCGACGACGAGCGCCGGACGCGTGACCTGCCCTCGCTGGAGGCGCACGTCTCCGTCGAGCGTCAGCAGATCGAGAACCGTCGCGACGCCGACCTCGAGGCCCGCGCCAAGAAGCTCGAGACCGACCTGGCCGAGCTCGAGGCCGAGGGTGCCAAGGCCGACGTGCGCCGCAAGGTGCGCGAAGGCGCCGAGCGCGAGATGAAGCAGCTGCGCGACCGTGCGCAGCGCGAGATCGACCGTCTCGACGAGGTCTGGACCCGCTTCAAGAACCTCAAGGTCCAGGACCTGGAGGGCGACGAGCTCCTCTACCGCGAGCTGCGTGACCGCTTCGGCACGTACTTCGACGGTTCGATGGGTGCCGCGGCGCTGCAGAAGCGCCTGGAGTCCTTCGACCTGGACGAGGAGGCCGAGCGCCTCCGCGAGATCATCCGCACCGGCAAGGGCCAGAAGAAGACCCGTGCGCTCAAGCGCCTGAAGGTCGTCTCCGCGTTCCTGCAGACCAGCAACAGCCCCAAGGGCATGGTGCTGGACTGCGTGCCGGTCATCCCGCCGGACCTTCGCCCGATGGTGCAGCTGGACGGTGGCCGCTTCGCGACCTCCGACCTGAACGACCTGTACCGCCGTGTGATCAACCGGAACAACCGACTGAAGCGCCTTCTCGACCTCGGTGCGCCCGAGATCATCGTGAACAACGAGAAGCGCATGCTCCAGGAGGCCGTGGACGCGCTGTTCGACAACGGTCGTCGTGGCCGTCCGGTCACCGGTCCCGGTAACCGCCCGCTGAAGTCCCTCAGCGACATGCTGAAGGGCAAGCAGGGTCGATTCCGTCAGAACCTGCTCGGCAAGCGTGTGGACTACTCCGCGCGTTCCGTGATCGTCGTCGGTCCGCAGCTGAAGCTGCACCAGTGCGGTCTGCCGAAGGCGATGGCGCTGGAGCTCTTCAAGCCGTTCGTGATGAAGCGCCTGGTCGACCTGAACCACGCGCAGAACATCAAGAGCGCCAAGCGCATGGTGGAGCGCGGCCGCACGGTCGTGTACGACGTCCTCGAAGAGGTCATCGCCGAGCACCCGGTTCTGCTGAACCGTGCGCCCACCCTGCACCGCCTCGGCATCCAGGCCTTCGAGCCGCAGCTGGTCGAGGGCAAGGCCATCCAGATCCACCCGCTCGTCTGCACCGCGTTCAACGCGGACTTCGACGGTGACCAGATGGCCGTCCACCTGCCGCTCTCCGCGGAGGCGCAGGCCGAGGCCCGCATCCTGATGCTGTCCTCGAACAACATCCTCAAGCCCGCCGACGGCCGTCCGGTGACGATGCCGACCCAGGACATGGTCCTCGGTCTGTTCTTCCTCACCACCGACGGCGAGCTGCGTGACACCAAGGGCGAGGGCCGGTCCTTCGGCTCCTCGGCCGAGGCGATCATGGCGTTCGACGCCGGTGAGCTCGCGCTCCAGTCGCCGGTCGACATCCGCTTCCCGGTGGGCACCATCCCGCCGCGTGGCTGGACGCCGCCGGCGCGTGAGGAGGGCGAGCCGGAGTGGCAGCAGGGGGACACCTTCCGCCTGCGCACCACCCTGGGCCGCGCGCTCTTCAACGAGCTGCTCCCCGAGGACTACCCGTTCGTCGACTACTCGGTGGGCAAGAAGCAGCTCTCCGAGATCGTCAACGACCTGGCCGAGCGCTACCCCAAGGTCATCGTGGCGGCGACGCTCGACAACCTGAAGGCGGCCGGCTTCTACTGGGCGACCCGTTCCGGTGTCACCGTGGCCATCTCCGACGTCGTCGTTCCCGAGGCGAAGAAGGAGATCGTCAAGGGCTACGAGGCGCAGGACGAGAAGGTCCAGAAGCAGTACGAGCGCGGTCTGATCACCAAGGAAGAGCGCACGCAGGAGCTCATCGCGATCTGGACCAAGGCGACCAACGAGGTCGCCGAGGCGATGAACGCGAACTTCCCCAAGACGAACCCCATCTTCATGATGGTTGACTCGGGTGCCCGAGGAAACATGATGCAGATGCGGCAGATCGCCGGTATGCGTGGTCTGGTGTCGAACGCGAAGAACGAGACCATCCCGCGTCCGATCAAGGCCTCGTTCCGTGAGGGTCTGTCCGTGCTGGAGTACTTCATCTCCACGCACGGTGCCCGTAAGGGTCTGGCGGACACCGCCCTGCGTACCGCCGACTCGGGTTACCTGACCCGTCGTCTGGTGGACGTCTCGCAGGACGTCATCATCCGCGAGGAGGACTGCGGCACCGAGCGCGGTCTGAAGCTGAAGATCGCGGTCCGCGGCGAGGACGGCGTCCTGCGCAAGACGGACGACGTCGAGACCAGCGTCTACGCCCGCATGCTCGCCGAGGACGTCGTCATCGACGGCAAGGTGATCGCGCCGGCCAACGTGGACCTGGGCGACGTGCTCATCGACCAGCTGGTGCGTCACGGTGTCGAGGAGGTCAAGACCCGCTCGATCCTGACCTGTGAGTCGCAGGTCGGCACGTGTGCCATGTGCTATGGCCGCTCGCTGGCCACCGGCAAGCTGGTCGACATCGGTGAGGCGGTCGGCATCATCGCCGCCCAGTCCATCGGTGAGCCCGGCACCCAGCTGACGATGCGTACCTTCCACACCGGTGGTGTGGCCGGTGACGACATCACCCAGGGTCTGCCGCGTGTCGTCGAGCTCTTCGAGGCCCGTACCCCGAAGGGTGTCGCCCCGATCTCCGAGGCCTCCGGCCGCGTGCGGATCGAGGAGACCGAGAAGACCAAGAAGATCGTCATCACGCCGGACGACGGCAGCGACGAGACGGCGTTCCCGATCTCGAAGCGCGCCCGTCTTCTGGTCAGCGAGGGCGAGCACGTCGAGGTGGGCCAGAAGCTCACCGTGGGTGCCACCAACCCGCACGACGTGCTGCGCATCCTGGGTCAGCGTGCCGTCCAGGTCCACCTGGTCGGCGAGGTCCAGAAGGTGTACAACTCGCAGGGTGTGTCGATCCACGACAAGCACATCGAGATCATCATCCGGCAGATGCTGCGCCGTGTGACGATCATCGAGTCCGGCGACGCCGAGCTGCTGCCCGGCGAGCTCGTCGAGCGCTCGAAGTTCGAGGTCGAGAACCGTCGTGTGGTGCAGGAGGGCGGTCACCCGGCCTCCGGTCGTCCGCAGCTCATGGGTATCACCAAGGCCTCGCTGGCCACGGAGTCCTGGCTGTCGGCGGCGTCCTTCCAGGAGACGACCAGGGTCCTCACGGACGCGGCGATCAACGCCAAGTCCGACTCCCTGATCGGCCTCAAGGAGAACGTCATCATCGGTAAGCTCATCCCGGCCGGTACGGGTCTGTCCCGCTACCGCAACATCCGGGTCGAGCCGACCGAGGAGGCCAAGGCCGCGATGTACTCGGCCGTCGGCTACGACGACATCGACTACTCGCCGTTCGGCACGGGCTCCGGCCAGGCCGTTCCGCTGGAGGACTACGACTACGGTCCGTACAACCAGTAAGCAGCGAGCGATCGCTTGAAGGGCGGCCACCCCGTTTCGTACGGGGTGGCCGCCCTTCGGCGTTCCCGACGCCCTTCGGCGCTCTGAGCTCTCAGGGCCCCTGCCCTGGGGCTCAGGCGCTCCAGGGGGCCTTCAGCGCCGCCCAGGCGCCTGCCCAGCGGGCCGCGCGACCCGGGGGTGTCGAACCCGGGCTACGGAATTCCCAACTCGAAGATCACGTAATGCGCGTACCACCCCGACGCGATGGCCGCCGTTCCGAAGAACACCGCCAGGCTCGGCCACTTCAGCCGGCTCAGTGCCGCCGCCGGGGCCAGCAGCAGGGGGAAGGCGGGGAGCAGGTAGCGGCCCGTGTTGCCGAACATCTGCTGGGTACCGAGCACGGTGATCACGCTCGCCAGCGTGTACGCGACCAGCACCAGCGGCGGTTTCTTCCGCAGCATCAGCGCGATCAGGAAGGGCAGTGCCAGGACGAGTTGTACGGCCAGCAGGTCGGGGACCGTGAACGCGAACAGGTAGTCGTGGCGACCGACCGCAGTGTTGCGCAGCACGTCGAGGGTGTAGGCGCCGAAGTCGAAGGAGTGCGCCCATCCCTCGCGCTGGAGCGTGAAGTACGCGGTGAGGTCGCCCATGCTGAGGCCGACCCACGTGATGTAGGTGAGCAGGCCGAGCGGCGCGGCGATCATCGCGTACACGGGTCCGGCGACCCCGTGCTCGCGCCTGCTCTCCCGCCGGGCGAGCGTCACGATCGCCGCCAGCCCGACCGCGCCGATGAGCGCGGCGGACGTCGGCCGGTTGAGCCCGGCGAGGAAGGCGAGGAGCCCGGCCGCCACCCAGCGGCCCTTCATCACGCAGTAGCAGCACCAGGCCGCTATGGCGACGAAGACCGACTCCGAGTACACCGCCCACTCCACGCCCGCCCCGGGCGCCACCGCCCACAGCCCGGCCGCGATCGTGCCCGCCCGCACCCCGGCCAGCGTCGAGACCACGGCGTAGATGCCGGCGGCGGCGAGGAAGGAGGCCAGGACCGACACCAGGATCGCGGAGCCGTACAGGCCCAGTCCCGTGATCTCCGACACGCCCCGGATCAGGCCGGGGTAGAGCGGAAAGAAGGCGACCGAGTCCTGTTTGACCGTGAACAGGCCGCCCGGGGCGAGCGGCTGGAGCGGCTTGGGGTGGTAGCCCTTCTCGGCGACCTGGAGGTACCACCAGCCGTCCCAGGTGGCGAGCACGTCCCACCAGTGGGCGCCGCCGCCGAAGCGCGGGTTCTTCTTCTGGTATTCGTCGGCCCACTCCAGGAGCCAGCCGAACACGGTCAGCCCGACGAGCTTCATCGTGCCGTAGAGGAGCAGCGGGGCGAGGTACGGTCGTACACCGTCAGGCAGGGTGAGGCGGCGGAGCCTCGGGAGCCGTTCCTTTCGCCCGTCGGGCACGGCGGGGCTGGTCGCCGTGTCCTTGGAAGCCGTGCTCATGGCTGGGGTCCCCCCTCGGCCGATCGCCGGACACCCAGGGCGGGGCGGAGCGCTGTCCGGGTGATCGTGAAGTTTGGTCATAAGAGTTTGGTCATAAGATCGCAACAGAGTCGCACATGTGCGCCACAGGTTGGGGGAGGACGGGTGACCGAAGCGCCGAACGCCACGGCCACGGGGACCGTCTTGTCGGTCGTCATACCCATGTACAACGAGGAAGAGGTGCTTCCCGCGCTGGTAAGCCGGTTGCGCCCGGTCCTCGCGGGCCTCGGCGTCGACTACGAGGTCGTCGCGGTGGACGACGGCAGCACCGACCGCACGGCCGAGCTGCTCGCCGCGTTCCGGCTCGGCTGGCCGGAGTTGCGCATCATCGGCCTGCGCCGCAACTCGGGCCACCAGGCGGCCCTCACCGCCGGCCTCGACCGGGCGCTCGGCGCGTACGTCGTCAGCATCGACGCCGACCTCCAGGACCCGCCCGAGAAGATCGTCGACATGCTTGCGCTGGCCCGCGCCGAGAACCTCGACATCGTCTACGGCATCCGTGCCGACCGGGCCAGCGACACCGGCTTCAAGCGGTGGACGGCAGGCCTGTACTACCGCCTCGTGCGCCGTCTCGCCGGGGAGGCCGTCCCTGCCCAGGCCGGTGACTTCCGGCTGCTGAGCCGGGCCGCGGTGGACGCCCTGAAGGCCCTGCCGGACCAGCAGCGCGTCTACCGTCTCCTCGTGCCCTGGCTGGGCTTCCCCAGCGGCGAGGTCTCCTATGAGCGCGCGCCGCGGCCGGCGGGCCAGAGCAAGTACCCCCTGGGCCGGATGATCCGGCTGGCCGTCGACAGCGTCACCGGCTTCTCGGCGGCCCCCCTGCGCATCGCCACCTGGCTGGGCGGCCTCGCCTTCCTGGTCTGCCTGGCCCTGATGGGCTACACCCTGAGCGCCTACGCCCTGGAGCGCACCGTCCCCGGCTGGACGTCCCTCTTCATCGGTGTGCTGTTCGTCGGTGCCGTCCAGCTGATCTGTGTGGGCCTGCTCGGCGAGTACGTCGGCCGCATCTACACGGCCGTACAGAACCGTCCGACGTACTTCGTCGGGCATGACACAGCTCACGACACGGCGGTGCCTCCGGTGGGTTCCGCGGAGGTCTCGGCTCCGCTATCACAGAGCCTGCGGCAGCGGTCGTAAACCTCCGGCGTGTCGGCGGCGGGGATTCTGTTTTGACCGGAGTCGGTGCGCTAGGTACGCTCAGACCTTGTGCCTGGGGTGTGCCCTGGCCCTTGTGCGTGTCCTCAACCGCATACGGGTCTAAGCAGTGGCCTCCGCAATCTGCGTCTCCTTCTGCCTCGCGGCGGAAGTTCGCGGGATTCGACACACCCGACCGCGTGGGTCGGCGAAGTTCCAGGTTAGCTGTACAAATCGGCACACAGAAACCGGAGAAGTAGTGCCTACGATCCAGCAGCTGGTCCGTAAGGGCCGGCAGGACAAGGTCGAAAAGAACAAGACGCCCGCACTCGAGGGTTCCCCTCAGCGTCGCGGCGTCTGCACGCGTGTGTTCACGACCACCCCGAAGAAGCCGAACTCGGCCCTGCGTAAGGTCGCGCGTGTGCGTCTGACCAGCGGGATCGAGGTCACCGCTTACATTCCGGGTGAGGGACACAACCTGCAGGAGCACTCCATCGTGCTCGTGCGTGGTGGCCGTGTGAAGGACCTGCCGGGTGTTCGCTACAAGATCATCCGCGGCTCCCTCGACACCCAGGGTGTCAAGAACCGCAAGCAGGCCCGCAGCCGCTACGGCGCCAAGAAGGAGAAGTAAGAAATGCCTCGTAAGGGCCCTGCCCCGAAGCGCCCGGTCATCATCGACCCGGTCTACGGTTCTCCTCTTGTCACGTCGCTCATCAACAAGGTGCTGCTGAACGGCAAGCGCTCCACCGCCGAGCGCATCGTCTACGGCGCCATGGAGGGCCTGCGCGAGAAGACCGGCAACGACCCGGTCATCACGCTGAAGCGCGCTCTCGAGAACATCAAGCCGACCATCGAGGTCAAGTCCCGCCGTGTCGGTGGCGCGACCTACCAGGTTCCGGTCGAGGTCAAGCCGGGCCGCGCGAGCACCCTGGCGCTGCGCTGGCTCGTGGGCTACTCCCGCGCCCGTCGCGAGAAGACCATGACCGAGCGCCTGCTCAACGAGCTTCTCGACGCGTCCAACGGCCTCGGTGCCGCTGTGAAGAAGCGCGAGGACACCCACAAGATGGCCGAGTCCAACAAGGCCTTCGCGCACTACCGCTGGTAGTCGCTACCCACATCGAGACCGAGAGAAGACGAAAGCCTTATGGCTACCACTTCACTTGACCTGGCCAAGGTCCGCAACATCGGGATCATGGCCCACATCGACGCGGGCAAGACGACCACCACCGAGCGGATCCTGTTCTACACCGGCGTCTCCTACAAGATCGGTGAGGTCCACGACGGCGCCGCGACCATGGACTGGATGGAGCAGGAGCAGGAGCGTGGCATCACGATCACCTCTGCTGCCACCACCTGTCACTGGCCGCTGGCCGACGTCGACCACACCATCAACATCATCGACACGCCGGGCCACGTCGACTTCACCGTCGAGGTGGAGCGTTCGCTTCGCGTGCTCGACGGTGCCGTGACGGTGTTCGACGGCGTCGCGGGTGTCGAGCCCCAGTCCGAGACCGTGTGGCGTCAGGCGGACCGCTACGGCGTCCCGCGCATCTGCTTCGTCAACAAGCTCGACCGGACCGGTGCCGAGTTCCACCGCTGCGTCGACATGATCAGCAGCCGCCTGGGCGCGACGCCGATCGTCATGCAGCTCCCGATCGGTGCCGAGGCCGACTTCAAGGGCGTCGTCGACCTGGTCACGATGAAGGCCTTCGTGTGGTCCGCCGAGGCGGAGAAGGGCGAGATGTACGACGTCGTCGACATCCCGGCCACCCACACCGAGGCTGCCGAGGAGTACCGCGGCAAGCTCGTCGAGACCGTCGCCGAGAACGACGACGAGATCATGGAGCTGTACCTGGAGGGCCAGGAGCCCTCGGTGGAGCAGCTGTACGCCGCGATCCGTCGCATCACCATCGCGTCCGGCAAGTCCAGCGACGTCACGGTCACCCCCGTGTTCTGCGGCACCGCGTTCAAGAACAAGGGCGTCCAGCCCCTGCTCGACGCGGTCGTGCGCTACCTCCCCTCCCCCCTGGACGTCGAGGCCATCGAGGGCCACGACGTCAAGGACCCGGAGCTGGTCGTCAAGCGCAAGCCGTCCGACGACGAGCCGCTGTCGGCGCTGGCGTTCAAGATCATGAGCGACCCGCACCTCGGCAAGCTCACCTTCGTCCGGGTCTACTCGGGCCGCCTGGTGTCCGGCACCGCCGTGCTGAACTCCGTCAAGGGCAAGAAGGAGCGCATCGGCAAGATCTACCGCATGCACGCGAACAAGCGTGAGGAGATCGAGGCGGTCGGCGCCGGCGACATCGTCGCCGTCATGGGTCTGAAGCAGACCACGACCGGCGAGACGCTGTGCGACGACAAGGCCCCGGTCATCCTGGAGTCCATGGACTTCCCGGCGCCGGTCATCCAGGTCGCCATCGAGCCCAAGTCGAAGGGCGACCAGGAGAAGCTGGGCATCGCGATCCAGCGCCTGGCCGAGGAGGACCCGTCGTTCCAGGTCCACTCGGACGAGGAGACCGGCCAGACCATCATCGGTGGCATGGGCGAGCTGCACCTCGAGGTGCTGGTCGACCGTATGCGCCGTGAGTTCAAGGTCGAGGCCAACGTCGGCAAGCCGCAGGTCGCCTACCGCGAGACCATTCGCAAGGCGGTCGACCGGGTCGACTACACGCACAAGAAGCAGACTGGTGGTACCGGCCAGTTCGCCAAGGTGCAGATCGCGATCGAGCCGATCGAGGGTGGCGACGCCTCGTACGAGTTCGTGAACAAGGTGACCGGTGGTCGTATCCCGAAGGAGTACATCCCTTCGGTCGACGCCGGTGCGCAGGAGGCCATGCAGTTCGGCATCCTCGCCGGTTACGAGATGACCGGCGTGCGCGTCACCCTGCTCGACGGTGGCTACCACGAGGTGGACTCCTCCGAGCTCGCCTTCAAGATCGCCGGATCGCAGGCCTTCAAGGAGGCCGCGCGCAAGGCCAGCCCCGTGCTGCTCGAGCCGATGATGGCCGTCGAGGTCACCACGCCCGAGGACTACATGGGTGAGGTCATCGGCGACATCAACTCCCGCCGTGGTCAGATCCAGGCCATGGAGGAGCGGGCCGGTGCCCGCGTCGTCAAGGGCCTGGTGCCCCTGTCGGAGATGTTCGGCTACGTCGGCGACCTCCGCAGCAAGACGTCGGGTCGCGCGAGCTACTCGATGCAGTTCGACTCCTACGCCGAGGTTCCCCGGAACGTCGCCGAGGAGATCATCGCGAAGGCCAAGGGCGAGTAACGCACCGCGTTCACACGCTTTAGGCTTGACTCCGGAGCCTCTGGGGCAACCACCCGCATTCGTCACCGTTCGTGGGTGTTTGCTCCGGGCCCGGGCTATGACAGCAAAGATCACCTGGCGCCGATGAAGTAAGGCGTACCAGAACCACTCCCAGGAGGACCCCAGTGGCGAAGGCGAAGTTCGAGCGGACTAAGCCGCACGTCAACATCGGCACCATCGGTCACATCGACCACGGTAAGACGACCCTCACGGCCGCCATTACCAAGGTGCTGCACGACGCGTACCCGGACCTGAACGAGGCCTCGGCCTTCGACCAGATCGACAAGGCTCCTGAGGAGCGCCAGCGCGGTATCACGATCTCCATCGCGCACGTCGAGTACCAGACCGAGACGCGTCACTACGCCCACGTCGACTGCCCCGGTCACGCGGACTACATCAAGAACATGATCACGGGTGCGGCGCAGATGGACGGCGCCATCCTCGTGGTCGCCGCCACCGACGGCCCGATGCCGCAGACCAAGGAGCACGTGCTCCTGGCCCGCCAGGTCGGCGTTCCGTACATCGTCGTCGCCCTGAACAAGGCCGACATGGTGGACGACGAGGAGATCCTGGAGCTCGTCGAGCTCGAGGTCCGTGAGCTCCTCTCCGAGTACGAGTTCCCGGGCGACGACCTGCCGGTCGTCAAGGTCTCGGCGCTCAAGGCGCTCGAGGGCGACGCCGAGTGGGGCCAGACCGTTCTGGACCTGATGGCCGCCGTCGACGAGTCGATCCCGACCCCCGAGCGTGACGTCGACAAGCCGTTCCTCATGCCCGTCGAGGACGTCTTCACGATCACCGGTCGCGGTACGGTCGTCACCGGCCGTATCGAGCGTGGTGTCCTGAAGGTCAACGAGACCGTCGACATCATCGGCATCAAGACCGAGAAGACCACCACCACGGTCACCGGTATCGAGATGTTCCGCAAGCTGCTCGACGAGGGCCAGGCCGGTGAGAACGTCGGTCTGCTGCTCCGCGGCATCAAGCGCGAGGACGTCGAGCGCGGCCAGGTCATCATCAAGCCGGGCTCGGTCACCCCGCACACCGAGTTCGAGGCCCAGGCCTACATCCTGTCGAAGGACGAGGGTGGCCGTCACACCCCCTTCTTCAACAACTACCGTCCGCAGTTCTACTTCCGTACGACGGACGTGACCGGCGTCGTGACCCTCCCCGAGGGCACCGAGATGGTCATGCCGGGTGACAACACCGAGATGAAGGTGGAGCTCATCCAGCCCGTCGCCATGGAAGAGGGCCTGAAGTTCGCCATCCGTGAGGGTGGCCGGACGGTCGGCGCCGGCCAGGTCACCAAGATCAACAAGTAAGTCTTGTTGCTCGACCTGGTAGCTCCAGCCTGAGCTGAGCACCTGAGAGGGCCCGTACGACTCCGGTCGTACGGGCCCTTTCGCATGGGCGGGCGGGCCGGCCCGGGGGGCGGTAGGGGGTCAGATGCGGGCGAGGACCTGCCGCACGGGGTGCCCGAGCGATTTGCCGAGATCGGCCAGCTCGCCGTCGTCGAACGGCTCCCGGTCCGGATTCCAGACGGCGATCTCGAAACGCGCGAAGCCGCAGGGCCGGTCGTACTGCAGTGCGTCCAGCGAGGTCGCGGCCCCGCAACAGGGGACCTTCACATCGAGGGTGGCGAAGCCGTCGTCGCAGTGGGCCTCGAGGAGATCGCCGTACCACTCGTCGGCGATGGTCGCACCGCAGCGCGGACAGCCGATCCGCTCCAGGTTCTCACCGCAGTCCACGGCCATGACGGTGTCGTACCAGTCGACGTCGATCTCGATGTCGAAGCCGCCGTGGTCCTCGGGAACGAGACGGGCCAGCAGTGCGGCGGCGCGGTCGGCGGCGGCCTCGTCGGGCTGCCAGCGGGGGTCGGTCGGAATGACCGAGAGGACGTTGTCGCTCATGGGCTCACTCGAATCGTCGAAGTCATCTGTTTGTCGTCCTCTGTCGTGGTCGTCGGGTGAAGTGTCGGCGAACCCTGCGCGACGGGCCGACGAGGGGTCGGTCAACCTTGCGGGCCGGGTGCGCGGATTGCCCCCATCTGCTCCCTGTGTGGTGATTGTGGCGGCCGTAATCTGTCCGATCGGTACCCATCGGGCGGACCCGGACCCACCGACGAGGATGACTGGCTTGGCTCTCACACGCGGTGCGCAGCCGCTGCCCCCACTCGCCGTGCTGCCCCAGCCCGCCGCCACCGCCCGGCAGGGCAGCGAGCGCTCTCGCCGGCTCCACGCCGTCGACGGCATCCGTCTGCTGGCGGCGCTCATGGTGGCCCTCCACCACTACGCCGGCACCCGCCGCGCGAACACGCCGGACAACCTGATCTGGGACCGCCCGGTGTCGGACATCATGCCGACGGTGTTCCACGTGGCGGCCTACGGCTGGATCGGCGTCGAGATCTTCTTCGTGATCAGCGGCTTCGTGATCTGCATGTCGTGCTGGGGCCGGACACCGAGGCAGTTCTTCGTGTCGCGGGTGATCCGCCTCTACCCCGCGTACTGGTTCGCGGTCCTGTTCACGACGGGGGTGCTGGCGGCGGTGCCGGGCGTGTGGGAGCGTGTGCGCCCGCGGGACGTGCTGCTCAACCTGACGATGCTCCAGTCGGGTTCGGGGGTCCGCAACGTCGACGGCGTGTACTGGACGCTCTGGTCGGAGCTGCGCTTCTACCTTCTCTTCCTGGTGGTCGTGCGGATGGGCCTGACGTACCGCCGGGTGGTGGTGTTCTGCTGCGTGTGGGGTGCGGCGGCGATGCTGGCGCCGGTGGCGGACTTCCCGCCGCTGGAGCTGATGGCCGCCCCGGAGGGGGCCTGGTACTTCATCGCCGGCCTCGCCCTCTACCTGATGCACCGCTTCGGCCAGGATCTGCTGCTGTGGGGCATCCTCGGCATGGCCTGGCTGATGGCCCAGAAGGAACTGGGCGACCGCATCGACGAGGTCGAGCACGTGTCCGGCTGGCGGGGCGCGGTGCTGATCTTCACCGTGTTCCTGCTGGTGATGGTCGCGGTGGCGCTCGGCTACACGGACCGCATCCGGTGGCGGTGGCTGGTGACGGCCGGGAGCCTTACGTATCCCCTGTACCTGATGCACTACGCGGCGGGCACGGCGGTGATCAACCGCTTGCGGGACCAGATGGACGCGCGGCTGCTGGTGGCGGTGGTGCCGGCCGGGTTCCTGGCGCTGAGCTGGGCGGTGCACCGGTTCGTGGAACGGCCGGTGGCGGGGGTGGTGAAGCGGGGGCTGGAGAGGGCGTTCGTGCGGGTGCGGAGTGTGGGGTAGGGGCTTATCAGGCGGGGTAGCGGGGGAGTCCCTCAGTGGAGATCGTCCAGTCGACGATGGTGACGTCCTCGCCGTAGACGAAGTCCTTGCGGGTCGCGTAGCGGGGGCCGTCGGGTGTGGGGTGGATGTCGGTGAGGACCGCGCCCTCGCCCGTGCGGGGGTCGAAGATGGCGTAGACGGGGATGCCGAGGAGGGGGTAGTCGCGGATCTTGCCGACCCAGTCGTTGTCAGGGTTGGAGCGGGAGACGACCTCGACGGCGGCGCAGATCGTACGGGGATCGAAGGTTCCCTCGATCTCCATGTCCGCCTCGGCGATCACCATCACGTCGGGGCGACGCATGATGCCTTCGGATTCGCCTTCCACGTCCGGCTCACCTGTATGAGCCACGATCTCCTCCGGCATCACCTTTTCCAGGCGCTTCCGAACGCGCAGCACGGTGAGCTCGTGAGGCCCGACGGGCGCCATCATGTCGTGAACGATCCCTTCCTTGGTGATCTCGAATTTGCCAGGCACCGTGTCGTCCGTGGACTGCACGAAGTCCCGCATGGCGCGGTACCGGTGGGAGGCGCCCTGCTGCGCGTTCTTCGAGGCGATGGTCATGGCGCTCTCTCCTCGTCGTCTGTGCCCAGGGGCAAGGATCGTCACGTTCATGCTAGGCGGCCTCCGGGAGATTGCGGCGGCAGTCACGGCAGTGGCCTGGTTCGGGCGCGCGGAAGACCTTGTCGCAGTCTTCGCAGGTCTGGGGGCGGTGCCGGACGGCAGGAGGCGGGGCGGGGGCCCGGTACGGCGGGAGGGGTGGGAGCTGGGCGGCCAGGCGGTGGGCGAGGAGGGCTGCTGGGCGGCGCAGGGGGTCCTCGGGGAGGTCGGCGGTGAGGGCGTGGCGGACGGTGGTGGGGGTGACGTCGCGTTCCAGCCAGGCGGCGACGCCGGGGGCGAGGTGGTCGGCGTCGGTGGCGGAGAGGAGGAGGCGGGGGTCGTGGCGGCGCAGGCCGGCGAGGACGTCGGTTGCCGTCTGGAGGAGGGTGGGGGCGGGGTAGGCGGGCTGGGGGACCGCCGGGAGTTTCTTGCGGGGTGGGCGGCTGTCCGGGGCTGGGCGTCGGGCGGGCGGCCTGGCGGGCTCGGGCACGCTGCCGTGGCGTCCGGGCTGGTTGCAGGAGACCGTGCGCGTGACGATGCGTCCGCCGGGGATGCGGGAGCGTTCGCGGCGGAGGTAGCCGTGGGACTCCAGTTCGCGCAGGGCGGCGGCGATCCGGGTCGCGCCCTCGGGGAAGCGGGCGGTGAGGGTCTTGATGTCGACCCGGGCGCCCTTGGGCAGCGACTGGATGTGGACGCCCAGTCCGATCGCCAGGAGGGACAACTCCCCGTGCTGGGCGAGGTGGTTGCCGATCACCGTGAAGCGGGTGGTGTGGCGGGCGTTGTCGTGGGTGAGTCCGCCCGCGTGGGGGTGGTTCTTGCCCGTGTTACGGGACTCGGCGCATGAGGGCGCGCTAGGGTTTTGCGTATCCATCGGGAAGCTTTCCTCTTCCTCGGTGGTCAGGCCCTCGCATTGGGATTGCAGTCCCGGCGGGGGCCGTCGCATGTCTGCGGTTGTGTGGTGGTGATGCTGCGCCGAGCGTAGGGCAGGCAACCCGCCCCAAATCCACTCCAGTTGGCATATTCACTCGCGGGAGTGAGTTTGCGCAGCGGGCGGGAGGGGTGGGGCTTGGTCGGGTTCTTTCACCGTCGTGGTCCTTGGAAAGAGAGCGCCCCTCGCGTCGCAGCACGAGGCACCGAAGCGCGACGCGTCGGGTTCCGGTGGGAGTACGACCTCGGCCCACACCGTCTTGCGCGGACGCATCTCCGCTACTCCCCAAAGGTCGGCGAGCGCGTCCACGAGGAGCAGCCCGCGGCCCGACTCGCCGTGACCGTCGGCCGGTTGAAGGCACGGCATCCGGTCACCGCGCGTGTCCGTGACCTCGATGTGGAGGGTGTCGGCGATGACGTACAGCACGAGCCACCCGTCCACGTCCGTGATTCGAAGCTCACCGACGGCCCCGCCTTCCGTGTCGCCGCGGCCGCCTGGGCGGGCTTCGTGATGTAAACGTCAGGTATTCACCATCGCGGCGAGTAGCACCAGGAGTCCCACCGGAAAGAGCGTGATCAACAGTGCCGCGCCCGCTGCCAGGATGCGAGGCATCCGAAGAGAGCGGCGGTGCGGCAGGACCCAGGCGAGCGTGAACAGGGCCAGGGCCCAGTAGATCACCGCTCCGTACTGGTCCATTCCGCCGGCCTCTGACCGGATCACGCTGTACTCCAGCGCGAGGACCGGCAGGCCGAGCGCGGAGGCCACCAGGGGAGCCCTCCACCAGGTCCTGTGGTCGGCGTGGCCCCGCGGCGTAGCGTTCTGCGTCGTCATGGGACCACCTCATCAGCGCCGCACGGCCCACGGCATCGGGAGCCGTACTCATCCCGCCGGCGTCGGCTACTCACCTCGGAGGGATGCGTGACGGTTCTCGACAGCGTGCGCGCCTGGCATCTGCGCCTGCGCAACGAACTCGACCCCGCCCGCTTCGCCGTCGCCCGGCACGACTCGCCCGACGACGGACGGAACAAGCACGTCGTGTGTCTCAGCGTCGACGGCCCCGAGCGGCTGGGACAGCTGAGCGTGTGGGACACGGGTGAGGCGGAGCTGGATCTCGCGGACGCGACGGACGGGGAGGTGCGTTCCGAACATCTGTCGGTACCGGGCGAGCGGCAACTCGCGCGTGCGGTGCTGAAGTTGAGGGACTGGGTGACAGGTGACCCCCTGCGGGAGGACCGCCTGGCCCGTGGGGTCTTCGCTCCGTTCGGGGGCGTCGTGGAGATCGGGGCCGTGAACGCGACCCGGACCTGGCGGCTGCCCGAGGTGTCCGTGGAGGCGTTCGTCGAACGGCGGCAGGGTGACGTGACCCGCGTGCTGGACGGCGTCCGGTCCGTCTGCCGGTTCGGCGATGCCGGCATGGCCGTCGCCGACGAGCTGGGGTACCTCCGGGAGCACGAGGTGCCTGCGCCCTCGCTGCTCCTCTGGTCGGCCGGCCTCACCGGAGTCCCGGAGCCCGTCGAGAAGCTCGAGGACCCCGTTCTCGTGCGCCGCATGTGCCGGATGGGCGCCGATCTCCAGCTGACCGCCTTTCTGGACGCACTGATCAACGCCGCCGTCGCGGGCGGTACGGCACCCCGGTCGGCGGCGGGGGAGATCGTCGACGTCCTGGCCGCCGCGTGTCGGCTCGCCGAAGACGGCGGTGAAAGCGGCCCGCGGGACGTCTTCCGGATGTGGCGGGTCGCCCGTCTCCCCGGCATCCTGCGGCCCGGCTCCGACGCCCCGGAGTGGGGGAAAGCCGGGCTCCGGGCCTATGACGAGGCACTGGAGGAGCGGCTCACCGCGCCCCGCGTTTGACCTACGTCACTCCGGGGGTATTCTCTCCGGCCCGATTGGCCAGGCCCCTGCCCCATATGGCAGACTGTCGGAGTTGCTCGGTCGAGTGTTGATGCTGCGCGCCTCCCGCCGGGAGGACCGGAAGCGAGTCCCACAGTACTCGTCGCCCTAACTGCCTGATGGCAGCGCTGGGGCGGACGTACGGGAATCTTCCGGGAAGTGTCAGTGCAGCGCCGACCAGGCACCCGGTGGGCCTTTCGTCCCCGGCTTGCGGTTCCGGAAGGGCCGTGCTTTCCCAGTAGGGATGTTCGAACAAGGGGCATCTGTGTCTGGCGAGAGCGCGACACACCCGACCGCGTGGGTCGGAGGATCGAGTAACGGAACACCCGGTTCCAGAGCGTTAGAAGAGAACAGGACTACTGAGTAGCCATGGCGGGACAGAAGATCCGCATCCGGCTCAAGGCCTACGACCACGAGGTCATCGACAGCTCGGCGAAGAAGATCGTCGAGACGGTGACCCGCACTGGTGCGTCGGTCGCGGGCCCGGTGCCGCTGCCCACTGAGAAGAACGTGTACTGCGTCATCAAGTCGCCGCACAAGTACAAGGACTCGCGCGAGCACTTCGAGATGCGCACGCACAAGCGCCTGATCGACATCCTCGACCCGACGCCCAAGACCGTTGACTCTCTGATGCGACTCGACCTCCCGGCCGGTGTCGACATCGAGATCAAGCTCTAGGGGTCGGTGATCTGAGAATGGCTAAGCAGATCAAGGGCATCCTGGGCGAGAAGCTCGGCATGACGCAGGTGTGGGACGAGAACAACCGTGTTGTTCCGGTCACCGTCGTCAAGGCCAGCCCCAACGTCGTGACCCAGGTCCGCACGAATGACAGTGACGGCTACGAGTCGATCCAGATCGCCTTCGGCGAGATCGACCCGCGCAAGGTGAACAAGCCCCTCAAGGGTCACTTCGCCAAGGCCGACGTCACCCCCCGTCGCCACCTCGTCGAGATCCGCACCGCGGACGCCTCCGAGTACACGCTGGGCCAGGAGATCACCGCTGAGGTGTTCGAGGCCGGCGTGAAGGTCGACGTGACCGGCAAGAGCAAGGGCAAGGGCTTCGCCGGTGTCATGAAGCGTCACAACTTCAAGGGCCTCGGCGCCGGACACGGCACCCAGCGCAAGCACCGCTCGCCCGGTTCCATCGGTGGCTGCGCCACCCCGGGCCGCGTGTTCAAGGGCCTCCGCATGGCGGGTCGCATGGGCAACGAGCGTGTCACCACCCAGAACCTGACCGTCCACGCCGTTGACGCGGAGAAGGGTCTGCTGCTCATCAAGGGCGCCGTCCCCGGTCCGAACGGCGGCCTCGTCCTGGTCCGCACCGCGGCCAAGGGGGCCTGAGGTAACCGATGAGCACTGTTGACATCCTTTCGCCTGCCGGCGAGAAGACCGGTAGCGTCGAGCTCCCCGCGGAGATCTTCGGCGTGGAGAAGGTCAGCATCCCGCTGATCCACCAGGTCGTCGTCGCGCAGAACGCCGCTGCCCGTCAGGGCACGCACAAGACCAAGACCCGCGGCGAGGTTCGCGGTGGCGGTAAGAAGCCTTACCGTCAGAAGGGCACCGGCCGTGCGCGCCAGGGCTCGACCCGCGCGCCGCAGTTCGCCGGCGGTGGCGTCGTCCACGGCCCGCAGCCGCGTGACTACTCGCAGCGGACCCCGAAGAAGATGAAGGCTGCCGCCCTGCGTCACGCCCTCACCGACCGGGCCCGTCACAACCGCATTCACGTCGTCACCGGCGTGATCGAGGGCGAGGCTCCTTCCACGAAGGCCGCTCGCACGCTGTTCGGCAAGATCTCGGAGCGCAAGAACCTGCTCCTGGTCGTCGACCGTGCCGACGAGGCCGCGTGGCTGTCCGCCCGCAACCTGCCCCAGGTGCACATCCTGGAGCCGGGCCAGCTGAACACGTACGACGTGATCGTCTCGGACGACGTGGTCTTCACCCAGGCCGCTCTTGAGTCCTTCGTGTCCGGCCCGAACAAGGCCAACGACACCGAAGGGAGTGACGCCTGATGGCTACGCGTCACCCGAGCATCGCCTCCAAGGCGGCCAAGGCCGCCAAGGCCGCGCGCGTCGCCAAGGCGAAGCGCCACGAGGCCGAGGGCAAGAACACCGTCGTCACCGCGCCCAGCAAGGCGTACACGGACCCCCGTGACGTGCTGCTGAAGCCGGTCGTGTCGGAGAAGAGCTACGCGCTCCTCGACGAGAACAAGTACACGTTCATCGTCGACCCGAACGCCAACAAGACCCAGATCAAGCAGGCCGTCCAGGCGGTCTTCTCGGTCAAGGTCACCGGGGTCAACACGATCAACCGCATCGGCAAGCGCAAGCGCACGAAGACCGGTTTCGGTCAGCGTGCCGCCACCAAGCGCGCGATCGTGACCCTCGCTGAGGGCGACCGTATCGACATCTTCGGCGGTCCGACCGCCTGACGGCGGTCCGGATCGTCCGATATCGGACGAGGACTGAGAAATGGGAATCCGCAAGTACAAGCCGACTACGCCGGGCCGTCGTGGCTCCAGCGTCGCCGACTTCGTCGAGGTCACGCGGTCCACGCCGGAGAAGTCGCTGGTTCGCCCCCTGCACAGCAAGGGCGGCCGTAACAATTCCGGTCGTGTGACCGTTCGCCACCAGGGTGGCGGACACAAGCGCGCCTACCGTGTCATCGACTTCCGTCGCCATGACAAGGACGGCGTGCCGGCGAAGGTCGCGCACATCGAGTACGACCCCAACCGCACCGCGCGCATCGCGCTGCTGCACTACGCCGACGGCGAGAAGCGCTACATCCTCGCCCCGCGCAACCTGCAGCAGGGTGACCGCGTCGAGAACGGTCCCGGGGCCGACATCAAGCCGGGCAACAACCTGGCGCTCCGCAACATCCCGGTCGGTACCACGATCCACGCGATCGAGCTCCGTCCGGGTGGCGGCGCCAAGTTCGCCCGCTCCGCCGGTGCCTCCGTGCAGCTGCTCGCGAAGGAGGGCTCGATGGCCCACCTCCGCATGCCGTCCGGTGAGATCCGCCTGGTCGACCAGCGCTGCCGCGCCACGGTCGGCGAGGTCGGCAACGCCGAGCAGAGCAACATCAACTGGGGCAAGGCCGGCCGCAAGCGCTGGCTGGGCGTCCGCCCGACCGTTCGCGGTGTGGCGATGAACCCGGTTGACCACCCCCACGGTGGTGGTGAGGGCAAGACCTCCGGTGGTCGCCACCCGGTCAGCCCCTGGGGTCAGAAGGAGGGTCGTACTCGTTCGCCGAAGAAGGCTTCGAACAAGTACATCGTCCGCCGCCGCAAGACGAACAAGAAGCGCTAGGAGCGGGTTTAGATGCCGCGCAGTCTCAAGAAGGGGCCCTTCGTCGACGACCACCTCGTGAAGAAGGTGGACGCCCAGAACGAAGCCGGTTCCAAGAACGTCATCAAGACCTGGTCCCGTCGCTCGATGATCATTCCCAGCATGCTGGGCCACACGATCGCGGTGCACAACGGCAAGACCCACATTCCGGTGTTTGTCACCGAGTCGATGGTCGGCCACAAGCTCGGCGAGTTCTCGCCGACGCGCACCTTCCGGGGTCACGTCAAGGACGACCGGAAGTCGAAGCGCCGCTAGTAGCGGGGTGGAATGACCATGACAGACACTGGAAGGACAACCATGGAAGCCAGGGCCCAGGCGCGGTACATCCGCGTCACGCCCATGAAGGCCCGCCGGGTGGTGGACCTTATCCGTGGCATGGACGCCACGGAGGCTCAGGCGGTCCTGCGTTTCGCCCCGCAGGCCGCGAGCGTGCCGGTCGGCAAGGTGCTGGACAGCGCCATCGCCAACGCCGCGCACAACTACGACCACACTGACGCCGACAGCCTCTTCATCTCCGAGGCGTACGTCGACGAGGGCCCGACCCTGAAGCGGTTCCGTCCGCGCGCCCAGGGCCGCGCCTACCGGATCCGCAAGCGGACCAGCCACATCACCGTGGTCGTCAGCAGCAAGGAAGGGACCCGGTAATGGGCCAGAAGGTTAACCCGCATGGGTTCCGGCTCGGCATCACCACGGACTTCAAGTCCCGTTGGTACGCCGACAAGTCGTACAAGGAATACGTCGGAGAAGACGTCGCCATCCGTCGGATGATGACGTCCGGCATGGAGCGCGCCGGCATCTCGAAGGTTGAGATCGAGCGCACCCGTGACCGTGTCCGCGTCGACATCCACACCGCGCGTCCGGGCATCGTCATCGGCCGCCGCGGCGCCGAGGCCGACCGTATCCGCGGCGACCTGGAGAAGCTGACCAAGAAGCAGGTCCAGCTGAACATCCTCGAGGTCAAGAACCCCGAGGTCGACGCTCAGCTGGTGGCCCAGGCCGTCGCCGAGCAGCTCTCCTCCCGCGTCTCCTTCCGTCGCGCCATGCGTAAGAGCATGCAGTCGGCGATGAAGGCGGGCGCCAAGGGCATCAAGATCCAGTGCGGTGGCCGCCTCGGCGGCGCCGAGATGTCCCGCTCGGAGTTCTACCGCGAGGGCCGTGTGCCCCTGCACACGCTCCGCGCGAACGTGGACTACGGCTTCTTCGAGGCCAAGACGACCTTCGGCCGCATCGGTGTGAAGGTCTGGATCTACAAGGGCGACGTCAAGAACATCGCCGAGGTCCGCGCCGAGAACGCCGCTGCCCGCGCCGGCAACCGCCCGGCCCGTGGTGGCGCTGACCGCCCGGCCCGTGGTGGCCGCGGTGGCGAGCGTGGCGGTCGCGGTCGTAAGCCGCAGCAGGCTCCCGCTGCCGAGGCCCCCAAGGCCGAGGCTCCGGCTGCCGCTCCGGCTGAGAGCACCGGAACGGAGGCCTGACCGACATGCTGATCCCCCGTAGGGTCAAGCACCGCAAGCAGCACCACCCGAAGCGCCGTGGTCAGGCCAAGGGCGGTACGACGGTCTCGTTCGGCGAGTACGGCATTCAGGCCCTCACGCCGGCGTACGTGACCAACCGCCAGATCGAGGCGGCCCGTATCGCGATGACCCGCCACATCAAGCGTGGCGGCAAGGTCTGGATCAACATCTACCCGGACCGCCCGCTGACGAAGAAGCCTGCCGAGACCCGCATGGGTTCCGGTAAGGGTTCTCCCGAGTGGTGGATCGCGAACGTGCACCCGGGCCGGGTCATGTTCGAGCTGTCCTACCCCAACGAGAAGATCGCCCGTGAGGCCCTCACTCGCGCAGCCCACAAGCTGCCGATGAAGTGCCGGATCGTCAAGCGCGAGGCAGGTGAAGCGTGATGTCGGCCGGTACCAAGGCGTCCGAGCTGCGCGAACTGGGTGACGAGGAGCTTCTGGCGAAGCTTCGCGAAGCCAAGGAAGAGCTGTTCAACCTCCGCTTCCAGGCGGCGACGGGTCAGCTCGAGAACCACGGTCGGCTCAAGGCCGTCCGTAAGGACATCGCGCGGATCTACACCCTGATGCGTGAGCGCGAGCTGGGCATCGAGACGGTGGAGAGCGCCTGATGAGTGAGAACAACGTGACTGAGCAGACTGCAGAGGCCCGCGGCTTCCGCAAGACCCGTGAGGGTCTGGTCGTCAGCGACAAGATGGACAAGACCGTCGTCGTCGCTGTCGAGGACCGCGTGAAGCACGCGCTGTACGGCAAGGTCATCCGCCGTACGAACAAGCTCAAGGCCCACGACGAGCAGAACGCCGCAGGCGTCGGCGACCGTGTCCTCCTCGCGGAGACCCGGCCGCTGTCCGCGACGAAGCGCTGGCGCATCGTCGAGATCCTCGAGAAGGCCAAGTAGGTAATTCCCGCAAGGGAATTCCAAAAGTACGCCTGCGGGCAAACCCGCAGGACAGTTCCGCCAGGCTCCGGGAGCCGCTCGCTGAGCGGCTCCCGGGGAACCGGCAGACAAACAGGAGATAGACGTGATCCAGCAGGAGTCGCGACTGCGCGTCGCCGACAACACTGGTGCGAAGGAAATCCTTTGCATCCGTGTGCTCGGTGGCTCCGGTCGCCGCTACGCGGGCATCGGTGACGTCATCGTCGCCACCGTCAAGGACGCGATCCCCGGCGGCAACGTGAAGAAGGGTGACGTCATCAAGGCGGTCATCGTTCGCACCGTCAAGGAGCGCCGCCGTCCGGACGGCTCGTACATCCGCTTCGACGAGAACGCCGCTGTCATTCTGAAGAACGACGGCGACCCTCGTGGCACCCGCATCTTCGGCCCGGTCGGCCGGGAGCTGCGCGAGAAGAAGTTCATGAAGATCATCTCGCTGGCTCCGGAGGTGCTGTAAGCATGAAGATCAAGAAGGGCGACCTGGTCCAGGTCATCACCGGTAAGGACAAGGGCAAGCAGGGCAAGGTCATCGCGGCCTTCCCCCGCGAGGACCGCGTCCTGGTCGAGGGTGTCAACCGGGTCAAGAAGCACACGAAGGCCGGTCCGACGGCCAAGGGCTCGCAGGCCGGCGGCATCGTGACCACCGAGGCCCCGATCCACGTGTCCAACGTTCAGCTGGTCGTGGAGAAGGACGGCAACAAGGTCGTCACGCGCGTCGGTTACCGCTTCGACGACGAGGGCAACAAGATCCGCGTTGCCAAGCGGACGGGTGAGGACATCTGATGGCTACCACCACGACTCCGCGTCTGAAGACGAAGTACCGCGAGGAGATCGCGGGCAAGCTGCGTGAAGAGTTCTCCTACGAGAACGTCATGCAGATCCCCGGCCTCGTCAAGATCGTGGTCAACATGGGTGTGGGCGACGCCGCCCGCGACTCCAAGCTGATCGAGGGCGCCATCCGCGACCTCACCACGATCACCGGTCAGAAGCCGGCCGTCACCAAGGCCCGCAAGTCCATCGCGCAGTTCAAGCTGCGTGAGGGTCAGCCGATCGGTGCCCACGTCACGCTTCGTGGCGACCGCATGTGGGAGTTCCTGGACCGCACCCTGTCGCTCGCGCTCCCGCGCATCCGCGACTTCCGCGGCCTGTCCCCCAAGCAGTTCGACGGCCGTGGCAACTACACCTTCGGTCTCACGGAGCAGGTCATGTTCCACGAGATCGACCAGGACAAGATCGACCGCGTCCGGGGTATGGACATCACCGTGGTCACCACGGCGACCAACGACGCTGAGGGCCGTGCGCTCCTTCGTCACCTCGGCTTCCCCTTCAAGGAGGCGTGAGCGAGATGGCGAAGAAGGCTCTGATCGCTAAGGCTGCTCGTAAGCCCAAGTTCGCTGTGCGCGCTTACAACCGCTGCCAGCGCTGCGGTCGTCCGCACTCCGTGTACCGCAAGTTCGGCCTCTGCCGTGTGTGCCTTCGTGAGATGGCTCACCGCGGCGAGCTGCCGGGCGTGACCAAGAGCTCCTGGTAAACCCCCTTATAAGGGTTCCAGAGGCTCTCGGTAAGTAAAGGGCAGTGGTCAGGTGCCCGTCCCTCCATGGCTTAGGCTAGGAGGGTTGGGCGCCTGACGCCCGTACGACTTACTACGCCGTAGGTCCACCGCGCCGCACCCGTCCCGTCTCGGATCGGGGAGAGGGATGGCGCACCAGGAAACCCCGGCGAGAGAGGCCACAGGCCAATTCATGACCATGACTGATCCGATCGCAGACATGCTTACGCGTCTGCGGAACGCGAACTCGGCGTACCACGACTCCGTGACGATGCCGGCATCGAAGATCAAGTCTCACATCGCGGAGATCCTCCAGCAGGAGGGCTTCATCACGGGCTGGAAGGTCGAGGACGCCGAGGTCGGCAAGAACCTCGTTCTCGAGCTCAAGTTCGGCCCGAACCGTGAGCGCTCCATCGCGGGCATCAAGCGGATCTCCAAGCCCGGTCTCCGGGTTTACGCGAAGTCCACCTCCCTGCCCAAGGTGCTCGGTGGCCTCGGCGTGGCGATCATCTCCACGTCGCACGGTCTCCTCACCGACAAGCAGGCCGGCAAGAAGGGCGTAGGCGGAGAAGTTCTCGCCTACGTCTGGTAGCGGAAGGGAACGGAGGAAACAGCTATGTCGCGCATTGGCAAGCTCCCTATCACGGTTCCCGCCGGCGTGGACGTCACCATCGACGGCCAGACGGTCTCGGTCAAGGGCCCCAAGGGCTCGCTGACCCACACCGTCGTTGCGCCGATCGAGATCGCCAAGGGTGAGGACGGCGTTCTGAACGTCACCCGCCCCAACGACGAGCGTCAGAGCAAGGCCCTGCACGGCCTGTCCCGCACGCTGGTGGCGAACATGATCACCGGCGTGACCCAGGGTTACGTGAAGAAGCTCGAGATCAGTGGTGTCGGTTACCGCGTGACCGCGAAGGGCTCGAACCTCGAGTTCGCGCTCGGTTACAGCCACCCGATCACCGTCGAGGCCCCCGAGGGAATCTCCTTCAAGGTCGAGAACCCCACCCGGTTCTCGGTCGAGGGCATCGACAAGCAGAAGGTCGGCGAGGTTGCGGCCAACATCCGCAAGCTGCGCAAGCCCGACCCGTACAAGGCCAAGGGTGTCAAGTACGAGGGCGAAGTCATCCGCCGCAAGGTCGGAAAGGCGGGTAAGTAAGCCATGGCATACGGACAGAAGATCCTGAAGGGCGACGCCTACAAGCGCGCCGCGATCAAGCGCCGTCACATCCGGATCCGCAAGCGGATCTCCGGTACGGCGGAGCGTCCCCGTCTGGTCGTTACCCGCTCGAACCGCCACATCGTGGCCCAGGTGATCGACGACATCAAGGGTCACACCCTGGCGTCGGCGTCCACCCTGGACACGTCGGTCCGCGGCGGCGAGGGCGACAAGTCCTCGCAGGCCAAGCAGGTCGGCGCCCTGGTCGCCGAGCGTGCCAAGGCCGCCGGTGTCGAGAGTGTCGTATTCGACCGTGGTGGTAACCAGTACGCCGGGCGCATCGCCGCCCTGGCGGACGCCGCCCGCGAGGCCGGGCTCAAGTTCTGAGCCGGTTCCGTAGCTAGCGGAAACAGAGAGAGGTAATTCCAATGGCTGGACCCCAGCGCCGCGGTGGCGGTGCCGGTGGCGGCGAGCGGCGGGACCGGAAGGGCCGTGACGGCGGCGCTGCTGCCGCCGAGAAGACCGCGTACGTTGAGCGCGTCGTCGCGATCAACCGTGTCGCCAAGGTTGTGAAGGGTGGTCGTCGCTTCAGCTTCACCGCGCTGGTCGTGGTGGGCGACGGTGACGGCACCGTGGGTGTCGGTTACGGCAAGGCCAAGGAGGTGCCGGCCGCCATCGCCAAGGGTGTTGAGGAGGCCAAGAAGCACTTCTTCAAGGTCCCCCGCATCCAGGGCACCATCCCGCACCCGATCACGGGCGAGAAGGCCGCGGGCGTCGTCCTGCTCAAGCCTGCTTCCCCCGGTACCGGCGTCATCGCCGGTGGCCCGGTGCGTGCCGTGCTCGAGTGCGCCGGCGTGCACGACATCCTGTCGAAGTCGCTCGGCTCGTCGAACGCGATCAACATCGTGCACGCGACCGTGGAGGCCCTGAAGGGCCTGCAGCGTCCCGAGGAGATCGCGGCCCGCCGCGGTCTGCCCCTCGAGGACGTCGCTCCCGCGGCTCTGCTTCGTGCGCGTGCCGGGGCTGGTGCTGCGTAATGGCTCAGCTCAAGATCACGCAGACGAAGTCGTACATCGGCAGCAAGCAGAACCACCGTGACACCCTGCGTTCGCTCGGGCTCAAGCGCCTGAACGACGTGGTCGTCAAGGAGGACCGCCCCGAGTTCCGCGGCATGGTGCACACCGTCCGCCACCTCGTGACGGTCGAGGAGGTCGACTGATCATGGCGGAGAACAACCCGCTCAAGATCCACAACCTCCGTCCCGCCCCGGGCGCCAAGACCGCCAAGACCCGTGTCGGTCGTGGTGAGGCGTCGAAGGGTAAGACGGCCGGTCGTGGTACCAAGGGCACGAAGGCCCGCTACCAGGTTCCGGAGCGCTTCGAGGGCGGGCAGATGCCCCTCCACATGCGTCTTCCGAAGCTGAAGGGCTTCAAGAACCCGTTCAAGACCGAGTTCCAGGTCGTGAACCTCGACAAGCTGGCCGCGCTGTACCCGGAGGGTGGCGAGGTCACCGTCGAGGGTCTCGTCGCCAAGGGTGCCGTTCGCAAGAACAGCCTCGTCAAGGTCCTCGGCCAGGGCGAGATCTCCGTCGCGCTGCAGGTTTCGGTTGACGCCGTCTCCGGCTCCGCCAAGGAGAAGATCACCGCCGCCGGCGGTACCGTCACCGAGCTCATCTGATCCAGTCAGGTGTCTCGATGACTTGAGCGATCCCGACCGGGGATACCCCACAAATGGGGTATCCCCGGTTGGTCGTTCCTAGGGTGGCGGTCTCGCCGGTAAGGTGACCAGCACTGCCCACTTTTCACAAGGTGCTTCCCATGGGGCACCTTGAGCGGCAGTCGACCGTTACACATGTCGTTGTCGCTGTCGTTGTTCTTATTGGACCCTCAAGACCGTCACCCTTGACGCAGATGCGCGGGGGTCGCAGGAGGCACCGTGCTCACCGCGTTCGCCCGGGCGTTCAAGACGCCCGACCTGCGCAAGAAGCTCCTCTTCACGCTCGGGATCATCGTGATCTACCGGGTCGGTACGCACATTCCGATCCCCGGTGTCGACTACACGTCCGTTCAGCGGTGTGTGGACGAGGCGTCCGGCAACCAGGGCCTCTTCGGTCTGGTGAACATGTTCAGCGGCGGCGCGCTGCTGCAGATCACCATTTTCGCGCTGGGCATCATGCCGTACATCACGGCGAGCATCATTCTCCAGCTGCTGACCGTGGTCATCCCGCGCCTGGAAGCCCTGAAGAAGGAGGGCCAGGCCGGTACGGCGAAGATCACGCAGTACACCCGTTACCTCACCGTGGCGCTCGCCATCCTCCAGGGCACCGGCCTGGTGGCCACCGCCCGCAGCGGCGCCCTGTTCTCCGGCTGCACGGTCGCCTCGAGCATCGTCCCGGACCGCGCGATCTTCACCACCATCGTCATGGTCATCTGCATGACCGCCGGTACGGCCATGGTCATGTGGCTCGGTGAGCTCATCACCGACCGCGGCATCGGCAACGGCATGTCGATCCTGATGTTCATCTCGATCGCCGCGACGTTCCCGTCCGCGCTGTGGGCCATCAAGAAGCAGGGCACGCTGGCGGGCGGCTGGATCGAGTTCGGCACCGTCATCCTGGTCGGCCTGGTCATGGTCGGTCTGGTGGTCTTCGTCGAGCAGGCCCAGCGCCGGATCCCGGTGCAGTACGCGAAGCGCATGATCGGCCGCCGCTCCTACGGCGGTACCTCGACGTACATCCCGCTGAAGGTGAACCAGGCCGGTGTGATCCCGGTCATCTTCGCCTCGTCGCTGCTCTACATCCCGGCTCTCGTCGCCCAGTTCTCCAGCGGAACCTCCAGCTGGAAGACCTGGATCGAGACCAACCTGACCAAGGGTGACCACCCGATCTACATCAGCATGTACTTCCTGCTGATCGTTTTCTTCGCGTTCTTCTACGTGGCTATCTCCTTCAACCCCGAGGAAGTAGCCGACAACATGAAGAAGTATGGTGGCTTCATCCCGGGCATCCGGGCTGGCCGACCGACCGCTGAGTACCTGTCGTACGTGCTCAACCGGATCACCTGGCCGGGTTCGCTGTATCTGGGTCTGATCGCTCTTGTACCGACGATGGCGTTGGTTGGCTTCGGGGCAAGCCAGAACTTCCCGTTCGGTGGTACCAGCATCCTGATCATCGTGGGTGTCGGTCTCGAAACGGTGAAGCAGATCGAGAGCCAGCTCCAGCAGCGCAATTACGAAGGGTTCCTCCGCTGATGCGTATCGTCCTCGTCGGGCCGCCGGGTGCCGGAAAGGGAACGCAGGCCACTCGTCTGGCCGAGAAGCTGCGCGTTCCGCACATCTCCACGGGCGACCTGTTCCGCGCCAACATCAGCCGGCAGACGGAACTCGGGAAGCTCGCGAAGTCCTACATGGACGCCGGCAACCTCGTCCCCGACGAGGTCACCATCGCCATGGCCAAGGACCGCATGGAGCAGCCGGACGCCGAGCGCGGCTTCCTGCTGGACGGTTTCCCGCGCAACGTCTCGCAGGCGGAGGCGCTGGACGAGCTCCTCACCACCGAGGGCATCAAGCTGGACGCGGTACTGGACCTGGAGGCCCCGGAGGAGGAGGTCGTCAAGCGGATCGCCGGTCGGCGCATCTGCCGCAACGACTCCGCGCACGTCTTCCACGTGACGTACAAGAAGCCCGCGACGGACGCCGTCTGTGACGTCTGCGGCGGCGAGCTGTACCAGCGGGACGACGACTCCGAGGAAACCGTCCGCACGCGGCTCGAGGTCTACCACACGCAGACCGAGCCGATCATCGACTACTACAAGGCGCAGGGCCTGGTCGTGACCATCGAGGCCATGGGCCCGGTGGACGAGGTCACCGGCCGTGCGCTGGCGGCACTGAAGCGCGAGGGCGACGACCAGTAGTCGTCGGCCCGGATACGGCCGTGGAGTCCTCCGGGACACCACGGCCGTACTGTTGTGTACGTACGTGACCGACCCACCTGAGTGACGGAGAGCGCAGGCCCCCCATGGTGCAGATCAAGAGCCCCGAGCAGATCGCCAAGATGCGTGCGGCGGGGCTGGTCGTCGCCGCCATCCACGCGGCGACGCGGGAAGCGGCGGTGCCGGGGGCGACGACGAAGGACCTGGACGAGGTCGCCCGCAAGGTCCTGGCGGAGAACGGCGCGAAGTCGAACTTCCTGGGGTACGGCGGCTTCCCGGCCACGATCTGCACGTCCGTGAACGACGTCGTCGTCCACGGCATCCCCTCCGACGAGGTCGTCCTCAAGGACGGCGACATCATCTCCATCGACTGCGGCGCGATCGTGGACGGCTGGCACGGCGACGCGGCGTACACCGCCTTCGTCGGCTCCGGTCACGCCCCGGAGCTGGTCGAGCTCTCCCGGGTGACGGAGGAGTCGATGTGGGCCGGCATCGCGGCCATGAAGCAGGGCAACCGCCTGGTGGACGTGTCGCGGGCCATCGAGACGTACATCCGCCGGCAGCCCAAGCCCGGCGGCGGCCGGTACGGGATCGTCGAGGACTACGGCGGCCACGGCATCGGCACCGAGATGCACATGGACCCGCACCTGCTGAACTACGTCGACCGCAGGCGGGGCAAGGGGCCGAAGCTGGTTCCGGGGTTCTGCCTGGCGATCGAGCCGATGGTGTCGCTCGGCACTCCGAGGACCGAGGTCCTGGAGGACGACTGGACGGTCATCACGACCGACGGCACCTGGTCCTCCCACTGGGAGCACTCGGTCGCGTTGACGGAGGCGGGGCCGCTGGTGCTGACCGCTCCGGACGGCGGCAAGGCGAAGCTGGCCGAGCACGGGGTCGTCGCTGCACCCGATCCGCTGGCCTGAGGTTCCCTCCAGGGACGTGGCGGGGGTTTTCGCCCCCCGCCGCCCTTCCCGTCCCGTCCCTGGGGGCTGCCGTCCTCAGACCCCCGCTTCGGCCCGGGAAGAGCCGCGTCCTCGATCGCCGGACGGGCTGAGAGTGCCGGGCGGGCTCAAAGCGCTGGTTAAGGATCTCCCCCGTGGGGCAGGCTTCCCGATTCGTTTTTCCGGGGGCGCTGACGTAGACTGACTCGTCGGCTCTCGTGCACCCGCATGTCCGCATGCGCCCGTAAGGGAAAAGCAGGGGAGTCGATCAAGGTAGTCGATTCGAAGGGCGAAGCGTGGCCAAGAAGCAAGGTGCCATCGAGATCGAGGGCACTGTCGTCGAGTCTCTTCCGAACGCCATGTTCAAGGTCGAGCTCCAGAACGGCCACCAGGTCCTGGCACACATCAGCGGCAAGATGCGTATGCACTACATCCGTATCCTCCCTGACGACCGGGTCGTGGTGGAGCTGTCTCCGTACGACCTGACGCGTGGCCGGATCGTCTACCGGTACAAGTGACGGGCGGGTCTCGTACTCGCCTCGGCGGCCGGGAGGGTCGTTGCTGGACAGGCTCGCCCTGTCAAACTTCCCGGAGCGATCCAGGGGAGAGCCTTTCTGATCCGTCAGGAAGAGAACTCCAACGGTACAAGTAGATCTTCCCCCTGCCCCCGTCTCCGTATGGCGTGGGGGCACTGAGCCCGGAGAACTTCACATCCCATGAAGGTCAAGCCGAGCGTCAAGAAGATCTGCGACAAGTGCAGGGTGATCCGCCGTCACGGTCGGGTCATGGTCATTTGCGAGAACCCGCGCCACAAGCAGCGCCAGGGCTGACCGCACACGGATCACACCCTCTGCATGGATATCGCAGAGACTTCGCGCGACGCGAGCTGAATTTGTTCATACGCAGGGCCCGGGCGGGTTTTCCCGTCTGATACCCCCGGTTCGGAGGCCGGGGACCCAGTCCGTACCAAATCTTCCCAGCGAAGAGGCCGGCGGCTGGGGGTAGGTTCTGCGGAAGACCTCCGAGGATCAACTGGAGCCATTGAATGGCACGCGTTTCCGGTGTCGACATCCCGCGCGAAAAGCGCGTGGAGGTCGCCCTCACCTACGTGTTCGGCATCGGCCGGACCCTCTCCCAGGAGACGCTGGCAGCGACCGGCGTCGACCCGAACACCCGCGTTCGCGACCTCTCCGAGGAGCAGCTCGTCGCGATCCGCGAGTACGTGGACGCCAACATCAAGACCGAGGGTGACCTTCGTCGCGAGATCCAGGCCGACATCCGCCGGAAGGTGGAGATCGGCTGCTACCAGGGTCTCCGTCACCGTCGTGGTCTGCCGGTCCGCGGTCAGCGCACCAGCACGAACGCTCGTACCCGCAAGGGCCCGCGTCGCGCCATCGCCGGCAAGAAGAAGCCGGGCAAGAAGTAGTCCTCAGCGGACGCTCATCAGCGGTCTTCGCTGTAGGACCGACCACCTCCCGTAGGAGTTATTAGATGCCCCCCAAGGGACGTCAGGGCGCTGCCAAGAAGGTGCGCCGCAAGGAAAAGAAGAACGTCGCGCACGGCCAGGCGCACATCAAGAGCACGTTCAACAACACGATCGTGTCCATCACGGACCCGGCCGGAAACGTGATCTCCTGGGCCTCCGCCGGCCACGTCGGCTTCAAGGGCTCCCGCAAGTCCACGCCGTTCGCCGCGCAGATGGCCGCCGAGTCGGCTGCCCGTCGCGCGCAGGAGCACGGCATGCGCAAGGTCGACGTCTTCGTCAAGGGCCCGGGCGCCGGTCGTGAGACCGCCATCCGCTCCCTGCAGGCGACGGGCCTCGAGGTCGGCTCCATCCAGGACGTCACCCCGACCCCGCACAACGGCTGCCGTCCGCCCAAGCGTCGCCGCGTCTGACGTCGGCGCCTGAAGGGCTTGCTGTGCCTCGGGGTATTTCGGCCGGAGGTGTGGGGGTTGTCCCCCACATGTAAACAGCCGGGCGGTACGTCTCGGATGAGGCGTACCGCCCGTACCCTTGCAGCAGTAACAACATCGGGCTACCGCCCGGTGAGTCGGGCGTCAAATAGCGGGCGCCCCTGACTGAAGGATCGCAACATGCTGATTGCTCAGCGTCCCTCGTTGACCGAAGAGGTCGTCGACGAGTTCCGCTCCCGGTTCGTGATCGAGCCGCTGGAGCCGGGCTTCGGCTACACCCTCGGTAACTCCCTCCGTCGTACCCTCCTGTCCTCGATCCCCGGCGCTGCTGTCACCAGCATCCGGATCGACGGCGTGCTGCACGAGTTCACCACCGTGCCGGGCGTCAAGGAGGACGTCACCGACCTGATCCTCAACATCAAGCAGCTGGTCGTCTCCTCGGAGCACGACGAGCCGGTCGTGATGTACCTGCGCAAGCAGGGTCCGGGTCTGGTCACCGCCGCCGACATCGCGCCCCCGGCCGGTGTCGAGGTGCACAACCCCGACCTCGTCCTCGCCACGCTCAACGGCAAGGGCAAGCTGGAGATGGAGCTGACGGTCGAGCGTGGCCGCGGTTACGTCTCCGCCGTGCAGAACAAGCAGGTCGGTCAGGAGATCGGGCGCATCCCGGTCGACTCGATCTACTCGCCGGTTCTCAAGGTCACGTACAAGGTCGAGGCCACGCGTGTCGAGCAGCGCACCGACTTCGACAAGCTGATCGTCGACGTCGAGACCAAGCAGGCCATGCGTCCGCGTGACGCCATGGCGTCCGCCGGCAAGACGCTGGTCGAGCTGTTCGGTCTCGCCCGCGAGCTGAACATCGACGCCGAGGGCATCGACATGGGTCCGTCCCCGACGGACGCCGCCCTGGCCGCTGATCTGGCGCTGCCGATCGAGGAGCTGGAGCTCACCGTTCGGTCGTACAACTGCCTCAAGCGTGAGGGCATCCACTCCGTGGGTGAGCTCGTCGCCCGCTCCGAGGCCGACCTCCTGGACATCCGCAACTTCGGTGCGAAGTCCATCGACGAGGTCAAGGCGAAGCTGGCCGGCATGGGCCTGGCCCTCAAGGACAGCCCGCCCGGATTCGACCCCACGGCCGCGGCCGACGCCTTCGGCGCCGACGACGACGCGGACGCGGGCTTCGTGGAGACCGAGCAGTACTGATCGGTTCGTTCCTCTCCGGGGTTCGCGTGAGCGGACCCCGGATCTCCGACAGACAACCGTCTGCTCGGATACTGACCTCGGTACCTGACACGGCCGGGGCAGACACCAAGGAGAAACACCATGCCGAAGCCCACCAAGGGTGCCCGTATGGGCGGCAGCGCCGCGCACGAGAAGCTGCTCCTCGCGAACCTCGCGAAGGCGCTGTTCGAGCACGGCCGTATCACCACCACCGAGGCGAAGGCGCGCAAGCTGCGTCCGTACGCCGAGCGTCTGGTCACCAAGGCGAAGAAGGGCGACCTTCACAACCGCCGTCAGGTGCTCCAGGTGATCACGGACAAGAGCATCGTGCACACGCTCTTCACCGAGATCGGCCCGCGCTACGAGAACCGTCCCGGTGGCTACACCCGCATCACCAAGATCGGTAACCGCCGTGGCGACAACGCGCCCATGGCCGTCATCGAGCTGGTCGAGGCGCTGACCGTTGCGCAGCAGGCGACCGGTGAGGCCGAGGCCGCCACCAAGCGTGCGGTCAAGGAGGCCGACGAGGCCAAGGCGGAGGAGACCACCGAGGCTCCGGCCGAGGAGGCTGCTGCCGAGCCCGCCGCGGAAGCGGCTGGTGAAAGCGCGAAGGACGCCTGAGGCTCTGCCTCGCAGTGAACGGGCCCGCCCTTTCGAGGGCGGGCCCGTTCCGCGTTTTCCGAAGGTTGCAGTGCTGAGAGGATCCAGGGGTGAGTGACGAAGTACAGCCCGGCCACGTACGGATGCGTCTCGACCTTTCCTACGACGGGACCGAGTTCTCCGGGTGGGCCAAGCAGGCCGGCGGACGACGGACCGTGCAGGGAGAGATCGAGGACGCCCTGCGGACCGTGACGCGGTCCCGGGAGACGTACGAGCTGACCGTTGCCGGGCGTACCGATGCCGGGGTGCACGCGCGGGGGCAGGTCGCCCATGTCGATCTGCCGCGCGAGGTGTGGGTGGAGCACCACGAGAAGCTGCTCAAGCGGCTCGCCGGGCGGCTGCCCAGGGATGTGCGGGTGTGGGCCCTGCGGGAGGCGCCCAGCGGCTTCAACGCACGGTTCTCAGCCGTCTGGCGGCGGTACGCGTACCGGGTCACCGACAACCCCGGGGGTGTCGACCCGCTGCTGCGGGGCCACGTCCTGTGGCACGACTGGCCGCTCGACGTCGACGCCATGAACGAGGCCGCGCGGCGGCTGCTCGGCGAGCACGACTTCGCCGCCTACTGCAAGCGGCGGGAGGGGGCGACCACCATCCGCACGCTCCAGGAGCTGCGGCTGGAAAAGGGCGCCGACGGGATCATCACCGCGACCGTCCGGGCCGACGCCTTCTGCCACAACATGGTGCGCTCGCTGATCGGGGCGCTGCTGTTCGTCGGGGACGGCCACCGGGGTCCGGAGTGGCCCGGGAAGGTGCTCGCCGCGGGCGTACGGGACTCGGCCGTGCATGTCGTGCGGCCGCACGGGCTGACGCTGGAGGAGGTCGGCTACCCGGCCGACGAGCTGCTTGCCGCGCGCAACAAGGAAGCGCGGAACAAGCGGTCGCTGCCCGGTGCGGCCGGGTGCTGCTGACTCGACCTCTCGGCCGGTGCGGGTGAGGTCAGCCGTTGGCCGCCGCCGACGCCTGGGCCTCGCCGCGCTGGCGGATCCGCTGGAACGCGAACTCGGCGAGGTCGTCGCCCGCGGTGAAGGCCGCGGTGTCCTTCGTCGTCACGTCCTTGCCGTTCGTGAAGCCGGTGATCGTGAAGTAGGCGTACCGGCCGTAGGAGTTGGTCGTCGAGCGGCAGACCGCGCCGTTGCAGAAGGTCTTGACGTCCCCGCCGGTGAGGGCCTTGACGATGCTCTTCTCGTCGGCCTGGCTCTTGGCCTTGAGGGCCTGCGCCTCGGTGTCGAAGACGGCCACTCCGACCGTCACCGCGAGGCCGTCCTTGGTGTACGTGACCCGCATCACGCGAGTGCAGCCGTTGTCGGTGAGGACCTTGGTCAGGGTGCCCGCGGCGCCCGTGGCGCACGTGGTGCTGTCCGCCTTGGGGCCCTTCTTGTACACGGCCGAGCCCATGGTGAGCTGCGTGCCGGGGAAGAGGAGGTCGGGACCGTTGGGGGCGGTGTCCTTGGCCTTGCTGGCGACGAACTCCTTCGGGTCCAGCGGGGGCGGGGCGCTGGTCGGCGCGAAGGACGGGGTGGTGGACGCGCTCGGCAGGCCGGCGGTAGCGGGCAGCGAGGACGTCGGCTTGTTCGCCTCGTCGTTGCCGTTCGCCGACACCACGGCCATGGCCACGGCGGTGCCGATGGCGAGTGTGGCGAGCGCGCCTCCGCCTATGAAGAGCAGCCGGCGGCGCTTGTTGCGCGTCTCGGACGCCTCGGCGAGCGCGGCCCAGTCCGGGGTCCGGCCGTCATCGCCGGTGGCCCACGGCTGCTGGGAGTTCGGTTTCCACGGATCCCACTGGGACTGAGGTCCCCCCTGCCCATAGCTCATGGGCCGCATCTTAGACGGGGAGCGGGGGGTGCTGTTCCGCCTCGACGAGCGCCGGAGTCACCGGAGTTCCGGGCGTGAGTGCGGGCAAACGTGACATCTCCGGGTGGTTGGTACGGCGTTCTCCCAGGCCGCGCCCGCGCATGTGGTGCGGGCCACTCGGGACGGATGTTTCCTGTGGTCGTTCCTGGTGAGGCCGACATGCTCACATGTCCGTCGGGAAAGCGGTGGCGGGGCGCTTCGAGGGGTGACCGACCGTGACCGGGTGAGCCGGAGCGGGGCGCGGTGCGCGTTCGGGCGTCGTGCGCCGTAAGGCCTCGTTTTGACCCGGCCCCCGAGACGCGGGTATCCTGCATCTTCGTTGTGTATTGGCGCGCTCTTCTCACGGGACGGGCCCTTACACCGGTCCACCGGGCCGATGACCAGCGACCAGCACGCGGTTTGCGTCACCGCAGTGCGGTCTGGGCTGTCGTGATCGTCTTCGGTGACCTTGTCAGGACCATTCACTGAAGAAGCGAAGGCTACGAACCGTGCGTACGTACAGCCCCAAGCCCGGCGATGTGACGCGCCAGTGGCACGTCATCGACGCTCAGGACATCGTCCTGGGCCGTCTCGCCACCACTGCCGCGTCCCTCCTCCGGGGCAAGCACAAGCCGATCTACGCCCCCCACGTCGACACCGGTGACTTCGTCATCATCATCAACGCCGACAAGGTGCACCTCTCCGGCAACAAGCGGACCCAGAAGATGGCCTACCGCCACTCCGGGTACCCGGGTGGTCTGCGCTCCGTGCGCTACGACGACCTGCTGGCGAACAACCCCGAGAAGGCCGTCGAGAAGGCCGTCAAGGGAATGCTCCCCAAGAACACGCTCGGCCGTCAGATGCTCTCGAAGCTGAAGGTCTACAAGGGTGACGTGCACCCGCACGCGGCGCAGCAGCCTGTGCCGTTCGAGATCACCCAGGTCGCGCAGTAAGTCCGGCCACACCACCCCAAGCTGAAGAGAATCTGAGGAGAACCGTGGCCGAGACCACTGCCGAGCAGCCGCTCGAAGAGACCGAGCTCGTCGACATCGACAGCTACACCACCGAGTCCGAGGTCCCCGTCGAGGGTGAGTACACCTCGGAGTCCCTGGCCTCCCGCTTCGGCGAGGCCCAGCCGGCGGCCGGCCTGGGCCGTCGCAAGAACGCCATCGCCCGCGTCCGGATCGTTCCGGGCACCGGCAAGTGGAAGATCAACGGTCGCACCCTCGAGGACTACTTCCCGAACAAGGTGCACCAGCAGGAAGTCAACGAGCCCTTCAAGGTGCTCGAGCTCGACGGCCGCTACGACGTCATCGCCCGTATCTCGGGTGGCGGTGTCTCCGGTCAGGCCGGTGCGCTCCGTCTCGGTGTCGCCCGCGCGCTGAACGAGGCCGACGTCGACAACAACCGTGGCGCCCTCAAGAAGGCCGGCTTCCTCACGCGTGACGACCGTGCGGTCGAGCGCAAGAAGGCCGGTCTCAAGAAGGCCCGCAAGGCCCCGCAGTACAGCAAGCGCTAAGCTTCGCTGCCTGCTCGTACGTATGTGGAGCGAGCTCCGGCTCACTCTCTCGTACTCCGAACGCCCCGGCGGCACGCCATTGTGCCGTCGGGGCGTTCGTTTTATCGCAAGTCTGGGCGTATAACGGCACAAGGTGCTCAAAGGCTTGTGTGATCGGATGTTCAGGGCATCCAATGCCTGGATGCGGGAGCCGCTGCGGCATCGAACGTGACCGCACAGCCTTTGAAACTGACGCTTCCTCAGGAGGACAAGTGGGACGACTCTTCGGCACGGACGGCGTGCGCGGTGTCGCCAACGCGGATCTGACGGCGGAGATGGCGCTCGGCCTGTCCGTCGCGGCGGCGCACGTGCTGGCCGAGGCGGGCACGTTCGAGGGCCACCGGCCGGTGGCCGTGGTCGGACGGGACCCGCGCGCGTCCGGGGAGTTCCTGGAGGCCGCCGTCGTGGCCGGCCTGGCGAGCGCGGGTGTGGACGTGCTGAAGGTCGGCGTGCTGCCCACGCCCGCCGTCGCGTACCTCACCGGCGTGCTCGGCGCCGACCTCGGCGTGATGCTCTCCGCCAGCCACAACGCCATGCCCGACAACGGCGTCAAGTTCTTCGCCCGCGGCGGCCACAAGCTCGCCGACCAGCTCGAGGACCGGATCGAGTCCGTCTACGAGGAGCACCGCACCGGCGCGCCCTGGAACCGGCCGACCGGCAGCGGCGTCGGACGCGTCCGCTCCTACGACGAGGGGTTCGACCGGTACGTCGCCCACCTCATCGCCGTCCTGCCGAACCGGCTCGACGGGCTGAAGATCGTCCTCGACGAGGCGCACGGCGCTGCGGCGTGGGTGTCGCCGGAGGCGTTCGCGCGGGCCGGCGCGGAGGTCGTGACCATCGGGGCCGAGCCGGACGGGCTCAACATCAACGACGGGTGCGGGTCCACGCACCTGGACAAGCTGAAGGCCGCGGTCATCGAGCACGGGGCCGACCTCGGCGTCGCGCACGACGGGGACGCCGACCGGTGCCTCGCCGTGGACCACACGGGCGAGGAGATCGACGGGGACCAGATCCTCGCCGTGCTGGCCCTGTCCATGCGGGAGCGGGGCGTGCTGCGCTCGGACACCGTTGTCGCGACCGTCATGTCCAACCTCGGCTTCAAGCTGGCCATGGAGCGCGAGGGGATCCAGCTGGTGCAGGCCGCCGTCGGCGACCGGTATGTGCTGGAGGAGATGAAGGAGCACGGGTACGCGCTCGGCGGCGAGCAGTCCGGACACGTGATCATCCTCGACCACGCGACGACCGGTGACGGGACGCTGACGGGCCTGATGCTGGCGGCTCGCGTCGTCGAGAGCGGGCGGTCGCTGCGGGAGCTGGCCTCTGTGATGGAGCGGTTGCCTCAGGTGCTGATCAATGTGCCCGACGTCGACCGGTCGCGGGTGTCTTCCTCCGCCGAGCTCGCTGTTGCCGTCACCGAGGCGGAGCGGGAGCTCGGGTCCACCGGGCGGGTGTTGCTTCGGCCTTCCGGGACCGAGCCGCTTGTGCGGGTGATGGTTGAGGCCGCTGACATCGATCAGGCTCGGTCCGTTGCCGGGCGGCTGGCCGATGTCGTGAAGTCGGCGCTGGGTTAAGGGCGGTTCGGTGGGGCGGGGTCTGTGCGGTTCGGGCTGCGGGTGCTTCTGGCCGGTCGCGCCCACGCGGCGGACCGCACATCGACAGAGCCCCGCGCCCTGAGGCAGAAGCCCTGCCCCTAGCCCTCGTTGGTTCGTTGGCGTTGCTTTGACCAGAGGTACTTCTGGGCCAGCAATGTCAACGTTCCTGCCAGGATGATGCCCAGGAGGTTCAGCAGGAGTTGTTCTGTTGAGCCCCAGGTCTGCTTGGTGTCGCCATAGCTGAGGGCCACGGCGGCGTTGGCGGCTGCCGGGACCGTCGTGACCGAGATGGCCACGCCCACCAGGGCGCCGGACTTCGCGGAGGTCAGGGAGAGGGTGCCGGCGATGCCTGCCAGGACGGCCACGATGAAGGAGAACGCGTCGGGGGCGTAGACGAAGCCGGTCTGAGGGCGGGCGCCGTCCAACTGCTCCTTGCTGAACTGGCCGAGGGCGTCCATCAGGAGGCTGAAGCCCACCGTCGCCGCCATGGCCACCGCGAAGCCGACCAGCAGGGCGATCAGCGAGCGCAGGGCCAGGCGGGGGGCCCGCTGCACGATCGACGTGGAGACGCCGGCCAGTGGGCCGAACTCCGGGCCCACCGCCATCGCGCCCACGATCAGGACCGCGTTGTCGAGCACCACGCCGCAGGCCGCGATCATCGTGGCGAGAGTGATGAACGCGACGTAGGTGACGGAGAGCGTCGACTCCTCGTGGGTGGCGTCCGTGAGGTGCTCCCACAGGACCGCGTCGGCGCCCTCGCCCGGCGCCTCCGCCTCGGCCTTGTCGGCGCGCAGGGAGAGCGACAGATCGATGTTCTCCACGGCGATCGAGCCGGTCTCTTGCAGGCCCAACTCCTGTAGGCCGGTGAGGAGTTCGTCCCCCGCCTCGCGTGCCACGTCGCACATGACGACATCGCCGGCCGGGTTGCGGGCGGCGCCCGGTACGACGACGAGGTGTGTGGTGCCGACGGTCTTCTCGATCAGGCGGACCACGTCGTCGGTCTTGTCGGCCGGGGTGATCAGGCGCAGGTGCAGCATGGGGGCAGGGTAGCCGTCAGAGTTTGCGCAGGCTCAGGCGCTGGACCTTGTGGTCCTGGCCCTTGCGGACCACGAGGGTGGCCCGGCCGCGGGTGGGGGCGATGTTCTCCACCAGGTTGGGCTTGTTGATGGTCCGCCAGAGGGTGCGGGCGTAGTCGAGGGCCTCGTCCTCGGAGACCTGGGTGTACTTCCTGAAGTACGAGTCGGGGTTCTGGAAGGCGGTCTGACGCAGTTTCCGGAACCGGCTGAGGTACCAGCGCTCGATGTCCTCGGCGCTCGCGTCGACGTACACGCTGAAGTCGAAGTAGTCGGCGAGGCCGACTCGGGTGCGGCCGTCCTTGCCGGGGAGCGCGGGCTGAAGGACGTTCAGGCCCTCGACGATGAGGATGTCGGGGCGCCGGACGGTGAGCTTCCGGTCGGGCATGATGTCGTAGATCAGGTGGGAGTAGACAGGGGCCGTGACCTCGCCCTTTCCCGCCTTGATGTCGGCCACGAAGCGGGTCAGCGCGCGGCGGTCGTAGGACTCGGGGAAGCCTTTCCGCGACATCAGGCCGCGGGCCTCCAACTCCCTGGTGGGGAGCAGGAAGCCGTCCGTGGTGACCAGCTCCACGCGAGGGTGTTCCGGCCAGCGGGAGAGGAGGGCCTGGAGGAGGCGGGCGACCGTCGACTTGCCCACGGCCACGGAGCCCGCGACGCCTATCACGAACGGGGTCCCGGACTGCGAGCCCTGTTCGCCGAGGAAGGTGTTCAGCGCGCCGCGCAGGCCGTCGGTGGCGCCCACGTAGAGGTTGAGGAGACGGGAGAGCGGGAGGTAGATGTCGCGCACCTCGTCGAGGTCGATGACGTCGCCGAGTCCGCGCAGCTTCTCGACCTCCTCGGCGGTCAGCGGCAGAGGTGTCTTCTCGCGCAGCGCGCTCCACTCGCTTCGGGTGAGGTCGACGTAGGGAGTCGCCTCCGGCTTGTGCCGGTGGGCGCTCCGGGGCAACGGGGAGACCGGAGAGATCACACTCCATTGTTAACGGAGTTTGAACGGGGCGGTGGGTGGGGTCCGTCACGATCCGGGGCGGGGAGTGGGACGAGGTGGGCCGAGGGAGGGGGCGTACGGCCGTGGGAATTTCCGAAATCGGGCACGTGGAGGCTCTTTCGGGGCGGGATTCGGTCGTAGGCTGCCGCGCATGTGCGGAATCGTGGGATACGTGGGGTCTCAGTCGGCGCTCGACGTCGTCATGGCCGGACTGAAGCGGCTGGAGTACCGGGGGTACGACTCGGCAGGTGTCGCCGTGCCGGCCGACGGAGGGCTCGCCGCCGCCCGGAAGGCGGGCAAGCTCGTCAATCTGGAGAAGGAGCTGACGGAACGGCCGCTGCCCGCCGGGACGACGGGCATCGGGCACACCCGGTGGGCCACGCACGGCGGGCCCACGGACGCCAACGCCCACCCTCATCTCGACAACGCCGGACGCGTCGCCGTCGTGCACAACGGGATCATCGAGAACTTCGCCGTGCTGCGGGCCGAGCTGGCCGAGCGGGGGCACGAGCTGCTCTCCGAGACGGACACCGAGGTCGTGGCGCATCTGCTCGCCGAGGAGTTCTCCGTGACCTCCGACCTGGCGGAGGCGATGCGGCTGGTGTGCCGACGGCTGGAGGGGGCGTTCACGCTGGTCGCGGTGCACGCGGACGAGCCGGACGTGGTGGTCGGGGCGCGGCGGAACTCACCGCTCGTGGTGGGCGTTGGAGAGGGCGAGGCCTTTCTCGCCTCGGACGTCGCCGCGTTCATCGCCCACACGCGGTCGGCGATCGAGCTGGGTCAGGACCAGGTGGTGGAGCTGCGCCGGGACGGTGTGACGGTGACCGGGTTCGACGGCCGTCCGGCAGACGTGCGCTCCTACCACGTCGACTGGGACGCGTCGGCCGCGGAAAAGGGGGGTTATGACTACTTCATGCTCAAGGAGATCGCCGAGCAGCCCAAGGCTGTCGCCGATACCCTGCTGGGCCGCATCGACGCCTCCGGGGCGCTGACCCTCGACGAGGTGCGGATCCCGCCCTCCGAGCTGCGGGAGGTCGACAAGGTCGTCATCGTCGCGTGCGGTACGGCCTTCCACGCGGGTCTCATCGCCAAGTACGCCATCGAGCACTGGACGCGGATCCCGTGCGAGGTGGAGCTGGCCAGCGAGTTCCGCTACCGGGATCCGATCCTGGGCTCACGCTCGCTCGTCATCGCCATCTCCCAGTCCGGGGAGACGATGGACACGCTGATGGCGCTGCGGCATGCGCGGGAGCAGGGGTCGAAGGTGCTGGCCATCTGCAACACCAACGGCTCGACCATCCCGCGTGAGTCGGACGCGGTGCTCTACACGCACGCCGGGCCGGAGGTGGCGGTCGCCTCGACGAAGGCGTTCCTGACGCAGCTGGTCGCCTGCTATCTGGTCGCCCTGTATCTCGGCCAGGTGCGCGGCACCAAGTGGGGGGACGAGATCGGGGCCGTCGTCCGGGACCTCGCGCGGATCTCCGGCGCGGTCGAGCGGGTGCTGGAGACCATGGAGCCGGTGCGGGAGCTGGCGCGGTCGCTCGCCGGCAAGGACACGGTGCTGTTCCTGGGGCGGCACGTGGGGTATCCCGTCGCGCTGGAGGGTGCGCTGAAGCTGAAGGAGCTGGCGTACATGCACGCGGAGGGGTTCGCCGCGGGGGAGCTGAAGCACGGGCCGATCGCTCTCATCGAGGAGGATCTGCCGGTGGTGGTGGTCGTGCCCTCGCCGCGCGGGCGGTCCGTCCTGCACGACAAGATCGTGTCCAACATCCAGGAGATCCGGGCGCGGGGTGCGCGGACGATCGTGATCGCGGAGGAGGGCGACGAGGCGGTGGTGCCGTACGCCGACCATCTCGTACGGGTTCCTGTCACCCCGACCTTGCTTCAGCCCCTGGTGACCACGGTGCCGTTGCAGGTCTTCGCGTGCGAGCTGGCGACGGCTCGCGGCAACGAGGTGGACCAGCCGCGCAACCTGGCGAAGTCGGTGACGGTGGAGTAAGGGCCCCAGCCCGGGTGCCGAGGCTCTGAGACTGCTCAAGTCGCTTGGCGGGGGCGGAATCTGACGGACACGATGATCCGCATGACAGGAATCGCGGGGCTGAACCCCAAGCACAACTTCGTGCTGGTCATCCGGGACGCAGACGTGGTCGCGGCGGCGTTGCGCCAGGCGGTGGCCGGTGCTTCGGACGGGGAGCGGGCGGGGCTGGAGCGCGCCGTCGCGCTCGTCGAGGCCCACGCCGCCGTCGGTGAAGCTCAACTGCGCGCACGCTGGGTTCGCTCCCGGCTGGACGCCGTCGGTTTCACTGGGGACGTCGCCTCGGTCGCGGCGGTGAAGGCGCTGCGCAAGGCGGAGCCGAAGCTGAGCCTGCTGGCGGCGGTCCAACTGCAGAAGGAGGCAGTGGCCCATCCGGAGTGAGTCGGTACGCCGGGACGAGCGGGCGGCCTCGGCCGACAGGCGGCCGTCCGCTCGTTCCGGCGCCGGGGCTAGCCCTGCCTGCGGGTCCTTCGGGCCGTGTACAGCTTCCAGGTGGCGAAGGCCAGGGGGAGTTCCAGGATCCAGACGCCCACGACCGCGTCCCACTCCGGGTTGGTGGCCGCGGACTCGTCGGCGGTGATCACCGCGCAGAGCAGGCCCCAGGCGGCTGCCAGGAGGCCCACGAGCCAGAGGGCGGTGGTCCAGCCCCAGGTGGAGCGGCCGCCGGCGGAGGACTGTGGGGCCGGGGTCCGCTTGCGGGGCTGGGGGATGCGGTCGGGCTCGCGGGCCGGCATCCGTACCGTCGACTGTGGGGCGACCGCCGCGTCCAGTGCCGCTATCCGGTCCGGGGTCACTCCCCGGTACAGGGTGGGCTCCACCGTGACCGAGAAACCGTCGTGGCCGGTGAGAGTGCGGGCGCCGTCGGGACGGGTGGTCATCGCCGCGATGGCGTCGTAGCGGACGGTGATCGGGCCCCTCGGGGTCAGGAGGCTCACGCCCTCGGCGCCGATGACCAGGGTGACCTGTTCGTCCTCCAGGGACTGGTGACGGGTGCCGGTGACGGAGGTCGTGGAGAACTGGGGGGCGAGGGTGAAGCCCGCCCAGTCGACGCCCCCGCCGGGGACCTGGAGCAGCGCGCCGTCCCAGGTCTCGCGGGCGACCTGGCGCAGGTCGTCCGGCGTCACCGCGTTCAGCTCCGCCTTGTGCTGCTCGGGGGTGAGGATGCGGTGCCCGAGCAGCAGGCTCAGCGCATACGAGGGGAGGGTGGCGGCGCCGAGGTCGGGGGTGTCGTACATCTTGAGGAGTTTGGTGCGGACGGAGTCCAGTTCCGACTGCTCGATGCGGCCCGCGCGAAGGCGGGCGAGCGTGTCGACGAAGCCGCCGACGACCGCGTCCTGCTTCTGCGGCAGGGAGTCGGCGTACGCGGTGAGGGTGGCGAAGTCGGCGTCGCGCGGGGTGTAGTCGGCCTCCGCGGAGTAGGAGTAGCCGCCCTCCTGGCGCAGGTCCTGGAAGAGGGCCCGGCCGAGGACGTCCGCGAAGACGCTGGCGGCGGTGGAACGGCGCAGGACGGCGGTGAGGACGACGTGGCCGTCGTCGCCGCTGATGTACGCGGGGGTGGTGGGCAGCGCGCTGGTCGCGGTGGGGGCGGGGAAGCGGGTGCCCTGGGGGAGGGTGAGGTCCAGGCCCTCGGGCACGTGGTCGCTGGTGATCCACAGCACCGCGTTGTCCCTGGTGAAGCGGGTCTGCGCCCAGTGACGTACCTGATCGGGCGTCAGGCTCCAGGTGCCCAGCTCGTTGTAGCTGGTCAGGCCGTAGCTCTGGGCGCCGTAGCGCCACAGCGGCATCTGCTGCCGGGGGCCGCCGCCGTGGCCGGCCGCCTCCGTGCGGAGGATCTCCTTCTCCGTCTCCAGCCGTTCCATCGGCAGGTCGCGCAGCCCCGCGCACACGCTGTTGAGGTACTTGACGACCTCCTCCTCGCTGCCGGTGACGTGGAAGAGGGTGTACGTGTTCGCCGTCGCGCCGTTGTAGTGCAGGTCGGACAGGCCGAGGCGGTGCAGGGCGAGGTGCTCGACGAGGTGGGTGATGCCGGCGGTGGCGAGGGTCTCGTCGGCGCGGCCCACCCGGAAGAAGAGACCGGCGGTGATCTCGTTGCCGGAGGAGGGGGCGTAGAGGGTGGGGATGTGCTGGGTGGTGGTGTGGGAGACCAGGCCGGAGAGGGCCGTGAGAGCGGCCAGGCCGTTGTCGTTGTCGTTGCCGAGGTTGTCGTGCTCGTGCTCGTGCAGGTTCGTGGTCATCGGTTGCCGCCTCCCCGGCTTTCCAGCGCGGCCTTGCGGGACTTGAGGTACGCCGACTTCTTGTCGGGCAGGTACTGCCAGGGGAACTCGGACGCGCGGTCGCCGAGGAAGGCGAAGTGCGGGGCCGCGTCCGCGAAGTGGCCGCCGAGCGAGAAGGCGAACGCGAACGCGTTGTGCGCGCCGATCGAGTTCCAGTCGGGCCGGTGATCGGGGTGCAGTACGGAGACCTGGGCGGCGTGGCGCAGGTCGTCGCGGACCGGTACGCCCCGCATGTAGGCGGCGTCCTCGCCGCTGTCCAGATCCAGCCAGTGCTCGATGTGGGCGAGGGCGACCAGGGCGCCGGAGTTCGAACCGTCGGGGGCGGCGGTCGCGCACTCGCGGGCGAAGCCGTGCGCCGCGTCCCAGGAGCCGCTCCACTTCGGGCACAGCTGCTGGAGCAGCTGCGTCTGGGCGCGGTAGTGGTGGGGGTGGTGGGCGGACAGCCGGTCGTAGCGGCGGCGGGCCTCCGTCTGGCCCAGTTGCAGGCCGCGGGCGGTCATCAGGCGGGCGGTCCAGGCGGGGGCGTACGCGGGCTGCTCGGCGCACACCTCGATCAGCAGCTGCTCGGCCCGGCGCAGCCAGTCGTGGAACTGGGTGAACTGCTCCCGAGAGACGTGCTGGGCGCGGGCGCCGCTGCGGATGTCCCAGCCGATGTAGACGTACCGCTCGGCGAGGAGCGCGCGCGGGAGCGGGTCGCCGGGGAGGTCGGCGGCCGCCCGCTCCAGGAAGTTCTCGACGCCGGGGATGTCGGCGAGGAGGCTGGAGGCCGAGGCGAGCCGGTCGACGGAGTCGAGCGCCGCGAAGTAGGCCCGGACCGCCGGCCAGTCCCCGGCCTGCGCGGCGGTGCGCAGCGGGATCAGCTCGGGTGTGTTGTCGTACGGGTCGAATGTCGGCCCCGACGAGCCCGTGTCGGCACCCATGGGTATGCCGCTGGTGGTGCTGGTCATTCCTCCGCCCCCTGGCGTCACTGTCCGCGGCGCGCGGGCTGGCCCCCCAGGGCGCGCGGCGGTGTTCGTCTTCGTCTTGACGTTCCTCTTGACGTGATCAAGTCGCCGCAGGCTAGCAGCCGCCTGTGACAGCACGGCCGTAGGGTGCTCGGCATGAGCATCATCGGGGTCGGTATCGACGTGGCCGAGATCGAGCGGTTCGCGGCGTCGCTGGAACGGACGCCGGGACTCGCCCAGCGGCTTTTTCTGGAGAGCGAGTTGTTGCTGCCGAGCGGGGAGCGGCGGGGGGTCGCCTCGCTGGCGGCGCGGTTCGCGGCGAAGGAGGCGCTGGCCAAGGCGCTGGGGGCGCCGCCCGGGCTGCTGTGGACGGACGCGGAGGTGTATGTCGAGGACAGCGGGCGCCCCCGGTTGCGGGTGCGGGGGAGTGTCGCCGCGCGGGCGGCCGAACTGGGGGTTCAAGGGTGGCATGTGTCGTTGAGTCATGACGCGGGGGTCGCCTCGGCGGTGGTCGTGGCCGAGGGGTGAGGTGAGCCGGAGGTGGGCGGAGCGGGTGCGGGGGCGGGGGTGTTCGCGAGAAACTCGACGGCATGCGTACTGCCTACTGCGTCGAGACCGTCCGTCGTGCCGAGCGGGAGCTGATGGCCCGGGTTCCTGAAGGGGCCCTCATGCAGCGGGCCGCCGCCGGGCTCGCCGCCGCGTGTGCGGATCTGCTCGGGCGGGTGTACGGGCGGCGCGTCGTGCTGCTGGTCGGCAGTGGGGACAACGGGGGTGACGCCCTGTATGCCGGGGCGCGGCTCGCCCGGCGGGGGGCGGGGGTCACCGCGGTGCTGCTGGCGCCCGAGCGCACGCATGCCGGAGGGCTGGCGGCCCTGCGGCGGGCCGGTGGGCGCACGGTCGCGTCCGACGGCGCCGAGGAGGTCGTCCGGCGGGCCGACATCGTGCTCGACGGCATCGTCGGGATCGGGGGGAAGGGCGGGCTGCGGCCGGAGGCGGCCGCGCTGGCCGCGGTCGTCGCCGAGGCGCGGGCCGTCGTCGTCGCCGTCGATCTGCCCAGTGGTGTCGACGCCGACACCGGTGAGGTGCACGGGAGTGCGATCCGCGCCGACCTGACCGTCACCTTCGGCACGCACAAGCCGGGGCTGCTCGTCGATCCCGCGCGGGAGTACGCCGGGTCGGTGCGGCTCGTCGACATCGGGCTCGGGGACGAACTGCCCGCCGAGCCCGAGCTGGAGGCCCTGCAACACGCGGACGTGGCCGCCCTGCTGCCGGTGCCGGGCGGGGAGAGCGACAAGTACCGGCGGGGCGTCGTCGGGATCGCGGCCGGATCCGCCCGTTACCCCGGGGCCGCCGTGCTGGCCGTCGCGGGGGCGCTGCGCGGCGGGGCGGGGGCCGTGCGGTACGTCGGGCCGGCCGGCGACGCGGTCGTCGCGCGGTTTCCCGAGACGCTCGTGTCCGACCAGGGGCCGAAGCAGGCCGGGCGGGTGCAGGCGTGGGTCGTCGGGCCGGGGGCCGGGGACGACGCGGGGACGGTGGCGGAGGTGCTGGCCGCCCAGGTGCCGGTGCTGATCGACGCGGACGGGCTGCGGCTGGCGGACGCCGCCGCGGTGCGGGGGCGTACCGCGCCGACGTTGATGACGCCGCACGCCGGGGAGGCGGCCGCGTTGCTGGGTGTGGCGCGCGAGGAGGTGGAGGGGGCCCGGCTGGCGTCGGCGCGGGAGCTTGCGGCGCGGTACCGGGCGACCGTGCTGTTGAAGGGGTCGACGACGTTGGTCGCGGAAGCGGGGGGTGCGGGCGTGGTGCGGGTGAACGCCACCGGGACGGCCTGGCTGGCCACGGCCGGGAGCGGGGACGTCCTGTCGGGGCTCGCGGGGTCGTTGCTGGCGGCCGGGCTGAGCGCGCTGGACGCGGGGAGCGTCGGGGCGTATCTGCACGGGCTGGCCGGGCGGTTCGCGGCGGTGGGGGCGCCGGTGGGGGCGCATGACGTGGCCGAGGCGGTTCGGGAGGCCTGGCGGGACGTACGGGGGTAGGGGGCCTGTTTCTCGCCCCGCCGCCCTTACCCGTTCCCATCCCCTGGGGGCTGCTGCCCCCAGACCCCCGGTCCGGCCCTGAAGGGGGGTCGTCCTCAAACGCCCCGGGCGGGCTGAAAGGGTGACCTCGCCGCGCGGCAGCTCCGGCGCCCATCACCGTCGCGTTTCCCTGATCATGTGATCAGCGTGCGAACCCGTCGTCGAAGCACCGTCCTTCTCCTTGCCGCCGTCGCTCTTCTCCCCGTCGCCCCCATCGCCCGCGCCGCCCCCGCTCCCCGGCCCTGGCAGATCGGCACGCCCGACCAACTGCTCGCCCCCGGGGTGTACGAGCCGACCGCCGCCGAGGACGCCGTCGAGCCGCGGGACGCCGTCGAGCCGCGGGACGCCGTCGAGCCGCGGGACGCCGTCGAGCCGCGGGACGCCGTCGAGCCGTGGGACGTGGTCGAGGGGACGCACGCACGCGTCGAGTACGTGCCGCCGGAGGGGGCCGCCGCGCGGGTGGCGTGCAGCAAGCGGGCCGGGCCGTATCAGCGGGCGGTCGAGCGGTGGCTGAGGCTGACGGTGGACGGGAAGCAGTCCGCCGCCGACTGCCGGGCGATCCGCGCGTTCCAGCAGACGCGGAAGATCAAGCCCGCGATCGGGTTCGCGGGCCCCGTGACCTGGGCGCGGATGCAGCTCATCTCCGCCGGGAAGAACCCGAACGCGAAGAAGCAGTGCCCGGTGCGGGCGTACCGGGTCGCCTGCGTCGATCTCGACCGGCAGGTGACCTGGGTGCAGAAGGGGACGAAGGTCGTCTTCGGGCCCGTGTCGATGCGGAGCGGACGGGCGGCCCACCCGACCCGCAAGGGGTGGCACACCGTCTACTGGCGGCACAGGAACCATGTGTCGACCCTCTACAACACCCCCATGCCCTACGTCCAGTTCTTCGACGGCGGAGAGGCCTTCCACGCCGTCTACGCAACCATCCACACCACCATCGGCTCCATGGGGTGCGTCAACCTCACCCTCGGTGACGCGCGCACGCTGTGGGGCGTGCTGAAGAAGGGCGACCGGGTCTACGTGTGGGGGCACCGGCCCGGTACCTAGGGGGCTGTCCGAGCGCTCTGAGACACTGGGCGCGATGAGTGAGACTGCCAACCCGCCCGCCGCCCCGTCGCGCGCCCGTGCCGAGATCGACCTGGCCGCGCTGCGGGCCAATGTGCGGACCCTGCGCGCCATGGCACCGGGCGCGGCGTTCATGGCCGTGGTGAAGGCCGACGGGTACGGGCACGGGGCCCTGCCGTGTGCCCGTGCGGCCGTCGAGGCCGGCGCCACCTGGGTGGGCACCGCCACGCCCGAGGAGGCGCTGGCGCTGCGCGCGGACGGCGGGCTGCCGGCCGACGTCAGGATCATGTGCTGGCTGTGGACTCCGGGCGGGCCCTGGCGGGAGGCCGTCGAGGCCGACCTCGATGTGTCCCTGAGCGGGCTCTGGGCGCTGCGGGAGGTCGAGGAAGCGGCGCGGGCCGCCGGGCGGGCCGCCCGGGTGCAGCTCAAGGCCGACACCGGGCTCGGGCGCAACGGCTGTCAGCCCGCCGACTGGCCCGAGCTGGTCGGCCAGGCCCTGCGGGCCGAGGAGGCCGGGCTGGTCCGCGTCACCGGGCTGTGGTCGCACTTCGCCTGTGCCGACGAGCCCGGGCATCCCTCCATCGCCGGCCAGCTCGGGCGTTTCCGCGAGATGGTGGCGTACGCCGAGCGGCAGGGCGTGCGGCCCGAGGTGCGGCACATCGCCAACTCGCCGGCCACGCTGACGCTCCCGGAGACCCACTTCGACCTGGTCCGCCCGGGCATCGCGATGTACGGCCTCTCGCCCAGCCCCGAGCTGGGCTCCTCCGCCGACTTCGGGCTGCGTCCGGTGATGACCCTCGCGGCCTCGCTGGCCCTGGTGAAGCACGTCCCGGGCGGGCACGGCGTGAGCTACGGCCATCACTACGTCACCCCTGGTGAGACCACCCTCGGGCTGGTACCTCTCGGCTACGCCGACGGTGTTCCGCGGCATGCCTCCGGGACCGGCCCGGTGCTGGTCGGCGGCAAGTGGCGGACGGCCGCCGGGCGCATCGCGATGGACCAGTTCGTCGTCGACCTCGGGGGCGACGAACCCGGGCCCGGCGCGGAGGCGGTCCTCTTCGGACCCGGCGACCGCGGCGAGCCCACGGCGGAGGACTGGGCGCAGGCGGCCGGAACCATCGGGTACGAGATTGTCACGCGCATCGGAACGCGCGTTCCCCGCGTCTATGTGAATGAGTGACAAGACGGGTAACCCGCAGTCAGTGCACGGGCATCGGCCGAACAGGAGCGGTACGTGAGCGAGAGCAGTGCGGAGGCAGTGGCGAGTGCCGCCTCGGCGGCCGTCGCCGCCGCCTCCGCCACGGGGGCGGGCGGCTGGCGCCGGGCGACCGGCATCGCCGGCGCCGCGATAGGCGTGATCGCCGCGGGCGCCGCGGCCGGTGTCGCCCTGGAACGGATGACCGTGGGGCGGGGGATGCGGGCCAAGGCCCGGCTCGTCCTCGACTCCGCGGGGCCCTACGGCGGACTGCGCGGCACCCCGGGCAAGGCGTACGCCGACGACGGCACCGAGCTGTACTACGAGGTGGACGACGTCGAGCCGCAGGGGGGACCGGCGAACCGGCGGCGCAGGCTCTTCGGGCGCAAGGCCCCGCTCCCGGTCACCGTCGTCTTCAGCCACGGCTACTGCCTCAGCCAGGACTCCTGGCACTTCCAGCGGGCGGCCCTGCGGGGCGTGGTGCGGACCGTGCACTGGGACCAGCGCAGTCACGGCCGGTCCGGGCGCGGCAACGCCCAGGTGCGGGACGGTGTGCCGGTCAGCATCGACCAGCTGGGGCGGGACCTGAAGTCCGTCATCGACGCCGCCGTGCCCGAGGGGCCGATCGTGCTGGTCGGGCACTCCATGGGCGGGATGACGGTGATGGCCCTGGCCGCGCTGTACCCCGAGCTGATCCGTGAGCGGGTCGTCGCCACCGCCTTCGTCGGGACGTCGTCCGGGCGGCTCGGCGAGGTCAACTTCGGGCTGCCGGTCGCCGGCGTGAACGCGGTGCGGCGGGTGCTGCCGGGGGTGCTGAAGGCGCTCGGGCAGCAGGCGGCCCTGGTGGAGAAGGGGCGCCGGGTCACCGCCGATCTCTTCGCCGGGATCATCAAGCGGTACTCGTTCGCGTCGCGGGACGTGGATCCGGCCGTGGCGCGGTTCGCCGAGCGGATGATCGAGGCCACGCCCATCGACGTGGTCGCCGAGTTCTACCCGGCCTTCACGGACCACGACAAGACCGAGGCGCTGGCCTGCTTCACCGACATGCCGGTGCTGGTACTGGCCGGGATCGGGGACCTGGTCACGCCGAGCGAGCACAGCGAGGCGATCGCCGACGCGTTGCCGGGCGCCGAATTGGTCCTGGTGCCGGATGCCGGGCACTTGGTGATGCTGGAGCACCCGGAAGTCGTCACCGACCGCCTCGCCGATCTGCTCGCCCGCGCGGGGGCGATACCCATCACCGCTACGGTGAATGGCTGTGACTCCGCCTCCTCCTGACGGAGGTGGCTTCCAGCCCTCGGCTGCGGTCCGGCCCGAACCGACCCCTTGCGGGGTGTGATCAATGTACTACTGCGAGTGAGTGACGATGGAAGAAAACGCGACATCGCCCCGGTCTGTTCGGCTGGTCGTCAACTCGCCCCAGCAGATGGGGGAGTTGGGTCGCCGTCTGGCCAAGCTGTTGCGCGCCGGCGATCTCGTGATGCTCAGCGGGGAGCTCGGCGCGGGCAAGACGACGCTCGCCCGTGGGCTCGGCGAGGGGCTCGGGGTCCGGGGCGCCGTGACCTCCCCGACCTTCGTGATCGCCCGCGTCCACCCCTCCCTCTCGGCCGGTCCGCCGCTCGTCCACGTCGACGCGTACCGCCTGGGCGGCGGGCTCGACGAGATGGAGGACCTGGATCTGGACGTCTCGCTGACCGACTCGGTGATCGTCGTGGAGTGGGGCGAGGGCAAGGTCGAGGAGCTGACCGACGACCGGCTCCAGGTCCGTATCCACCGGGCCGTCGGCACTGCGTCCTTCCGGGGGACGACCCCCGGACCCCCGGAGGCGGACGAGGTGCGGCACGTCACCGTCACCGGGCTCGGTGAGCGGTGGGCTTCGGCGGACCTGAGCGTGCTCTCGGCCTGAGCGGTCAGCCCTTCGGGGCGCGAGGCTCTCGTGAACGTTCCGACAGGACGTCGGCAAAGTGTTGCGTTCGGCGTCTTGTGCGTGGTCACATGGTACCCAGTTCGTGGTTAGGTCTACCTAACTACGCCCGCCCCCGAACCTCAGGAGGCGTCCATGTCGGCCACCGAGCCCAAGAGCCGTCCGCCGCGGCCGTTCATGCTCTCCGGTGTGTCCATGCGTGACCTGCTGGCCTCGTGCGCGGCTGCCGAGGCCGTCTCGACGCCCCCGCGGCTGCCCGACCCGGCGACGGTCGCGGAACCGCCCATGGAGCACCCCAAGGCCGCGTAGGTGGGGTGACGCCCTACGGGATCACGACGACCGGCTGTCCGATCGTCGCGAAGCGCCACATCACGTCGCCGTCGGCGGCGCTCTCCCGGACGCCGCCCGTGCGCACCGTCGGGTCGGGCTGCGGCAGCGGGCCGTTCACCGCCGCGCTGAAGCCGATCGTCACGTCGTTCACGGTGGTGAAGCGCACGACGTGCTCGATGGGGGTGCCGTCGGTGCCGGTGACGGCGCTCGAGCGGGAGGTGACGGCGTAGCTGCCCGGGGGCGGGTCCACGCTGCCGGGCGTGACCTTGAACGTGCGTTTGACCTTGCCGTTCGCGCCGACCAGCCAGACCCGGTCGTCGTCCAGCGAGTACACGACCCGCTCACCCGTGCCGGAGTCGCCCGGCAGCGCCGGGTGCCCCTTGTCCCGGGGCGCCTTCGACGCCGTCACGGGGGCGCCGCCGCGCTGCGGCCGGGCGAGGTCGGCGGGAGCGCTCGCCGAGGCCTGGAAGGCGAGGAACCCGACCGTCGCCAGAGCCGCCACGGTGAGCCCGGCCACGAAAGTCGAGCTGCTGTTCGCCACCGAGGACCACCTCGTCCGTTCTCTCTGTCTGCATACGGTCTGTCCGCATTCGTGCCGTCCGCATACGGGTCTGTCCTGTACGTCACGTTTCGCGGCGACGTTAGCAGTCGGCACGGCCCGCGTCGGCGCGGCCGTGTCCGGGGCGCGGGAGCCGTAGGCTGTTCGCGTGCTCTTGCTCGCTCTGGATACCGCCACCCCCGCCGTCACCGTCGCGCTGCACGACGGCACGGACGTCCTCGTCTCCTCGAGTCAGGTGGACGCGCGCCGGCACGGCGAGCTGCTGCTGCCGGCCGTCGACCGGCTGCTCGCCGGGGCCGGGCTCAGGCTCGACGCCGTCACCGGCATCGTCGTCGGCGTCGGCCCCGGCCCCTACACCGGGCTGCGGGTCGGTCTGATGACCGCCGACACCTTCGGTCTCGCGCTCGGCGTCCCCGTGTACGGTCTGTGCACGCTCGACGGCCTCGCGTACGCGTCCGACCTCGAAGAACCCTTCGTGGTGGCGACCGACGCCCGCCGCAAGGAGGTCTACTGGGCGCGCTACGCCGACTCCCGGACCCGGGTCTCGGGCCCCGCCGTGGACCGCCCCGCCGACATCGCCGACAAGGTGGCCGGACTGCCGGCCGTCGGCGCGGGCGCGCTGCTGTACCCGGACACCTTCCCGAAGGCGCACGAGCCCGAGAACGTCTCCGCCGCGGCGCTCGCGAGTCTGGCCGCGGAGAAGCTGGCCGCGGGCGAGGAGCTCCCGGCGCCGCGCCCGCTGTACCTGCGCCGGCCGGACGCCCAGGTGCCGAAGAACTACAAGGTGGTCACCCCGAAGTGACCGAAGCCGTCAACCCACCCGGCCGCCCCGTGCTGCGCGAGATGCGCTGGTGGGACATCGAACCCGTGCTCGAGCTGGAGAAGGACCTCTTCCCCGAGGACGCCTGGTCCCGGGGTATGTTCTGGTCCGACCTGGCCCACGCCCGCGGCGCCGAGGCGACCCGGCGGTACCTCGTCGCCGTCGACAAGGGCGCCGAGAGCGACGGAAGCGGCGACCGGATCGTCGGGTACGCGGGCCTGGCCGCGGCCGGGGACCTGGCCGACGTGCAGACCATCGCCGTCGCCCGCGACCACTGGGGCACCGGACTCGGCGGACGCCTGCTGACGGAGCTGCTGCGCGCGGCGACCGCCTTCGAGTGCGCCGAGGTCATGCTGGAGTGCAGGATCGACAACGTCCGCGCCCAGAAGCTCTACGAACGCTTCGGTTTCGAGGCCATCGGCTTCAGGCGTGGCTACTACCAGCCGGGGAACGTGGACGCCCTGGTGATGCGCCTGACCGACCCATCGACATCCGTAGCCGGAACACAAGGAACCGAGACCAATGGCTGACGAACCCCTCGTACTGGGGATCGAGACCTCCTGCGACGAGACCGGCGTCGGCGTCGTGCGCGGCAGCACCCTGCTGGCGGACGCGATCGCCTCCAGCGTCGACGAGCACGCCCGCTTCGGCGGGGTCGTGCCGGAGGTGGCCTCCCGGGCCCACCTGGAGGCGATGGTCCCGACCATCGAACGGGCGCTGAAGGAGGCGGGGGTCGGCGCGAAGGACCTGGACGGCATCGCCGTCACCGCGGGTCCCGGCCTCGCCGGTGCGCTCCTGGTCGGCGTCTCGGCGGCGAAGGCGTACGCCTACGCCCTCGGCAAGCCCCTCTACGGCGTCAACCACCTCGCCTCCCACATCTGCGTGGACCAGCTGGAGCACGGCGCGCTGCCCGAGCCGACGATGGCGCTGCTGGTGTCCGGCGGTCACTCCTCCCTGCTGCTGTCGACCGACATCACCTCCGACGTCCGTCCGATGGGCGCGACCATCGACGACGCGGCGGGCGAGGCGTTCGACAAGATCGCCCGGGTGCTGAACCTGGGCTTCCCGGGCGGCCCCGTCATCGACCGGTACGCGAAGGAGGGCGACCCCTCGGCGATCGCCTTCCCGCGCGGCCTGACCGGCCCGCGTGACCCGGCGTACGACTTCTCCTTCTCCGGGCTGAAGACGGCGGTCGCCCGCTGGATCGAGGCGAAGCGGGCGGCCGGCGAGGACGTTCCGGTGCGGGACGTGGCGGCCTCCTTCCAGGAGGCGGTCGTGGACGTCCTGACCCGCAAGGCCGTGCGGGCCTGCAAGGACGAGGGCGTCGACCACCTGATGATCGGCGGCGGGGTCGCCGCCAACTCCCGCCTGCGCGTCCTCGCCCAGGAGCGCTGCGAGGCGGCGGGCATCCGGCTGCGGGTGCCGCGCCCCAAGCTGTGCACGGACAACGGCGCGATGGTGGCGGCCCTGGGCGCGGAGATGGTGGCCCGGGGGCGTGCCGCGTCCAGCTGGGACCTGTCGGCGGACTCGTCCCTGCCGGTGACCGACCCGCATGTTCCCGGTCACGAGCATGTGCACGAGGTCAGCAAGGACAACCTGTACTCATGACCGTCGCGTTGATGTGGGAGGCCCGGGCGGTTCAGGGGCGGGGAGCCGACCTCCTCGCCTGGGCCCGCGCGCAGGAACTGACCCCCCGTCCCGTGCGTCGGGAGACCTTGCGCGCTCCGCAGGACCGGGTACTCGTCATCACGTGGTGGGACGCGGACTGCGACGACCCCGACTTGCCCGAACTCCCCGAGCCCGAATCGGAGTTGGTGACGCGGGCCGTGCACCGGTGGCGGTTCGAGTCGGTGGAGAGCCGGTAGGGAGACGACAGGCCGGGTGGCCGGTGTCAGGGCTGGTCCGTCTCCGCTTCGAGCGAGGCCCGGGTCGCGGCGCCGTAGACCCCGGACTCGTCCTGGAGGAGGGCTCGGGTGAACTGGTACGAGCGCACCGCGTTCTCGACCTGACGGTCGTACTCACCGCCCGCCTCACCGCCGTAGTAACCGATCTGACGCAGGCGCAGCTGGAGTTCGACGACCTCGGGGCCGGTGTCCCCGAAGCGCAGGACCGGGGGCACGGAGGCCGTCGCGCTGGGGCTGGTGGACGCGGTGCCGGTGGCGCCGGTGGACGGGGCCGAGGGCGGGACGGCGGAGCGGGAGGGAGTCTCCGACACCGTGGCGGACGGGCCGGGGGAGTCGGAGGCGGTCGAGGACGGCTCTGTCCGGGAGGCCTGCGGGGACGACCGCCCGGTCGTTGCGGCGCCCCCTGACGTGACGTCGGGCACCGGCGCCCGGACGCCCTCACCCAAGGAGCCGTCACGTTCGGGGGCGTCGTACAGCAGGACTCCGGCGAGCACGGCCGCGGTGACGGCGGTCGCGAGGGCGCCTGCGAGGAGCAGCAGGTGCGTGCGGCGCCGACTGGGGCGCGCAGTGTCGGAGGCGTCCGGCGGGGCCTCGGACTCGCCGCCTTCTTCACCCTCTTCACCCTCTTCGGCCTCTTCGGAGGGCGGCCGCTCGCCGGGCTCTCGCGAAGTCGGCGGGGTGGGCGCGGCCGTGCTCTCGGGAGCGGTGCCGTCCTGCGGATCCTGGTCGCCGTCGAGCACGACGAACGGGCGGATCCGTACCGGGTCGAAGTCCTCGGCGGCGGCTGCCTCCGTTGTGCGGGCGGTGCGGTGGGCGTCGGACGCGAGCCGGGCACAGGCACACGCGGGGGTGCCGTCCGCGGCACGGGGCGCGCCGCACAACGGGCAGACGCCACCCTGCGGTTCACTCACCTGAAGTCCCTCTCCGAGCGGGCTTCATATCCTATTCATATCTCCCTCACCACATCTCCCACACCCCTCCCCTCGTGGGTCTGCCTGGTGTGTGCGGGTGTGGTGAGGAATGCCCTTGTATACCGTCAAGAATTGGGAAACCCCGGCTTTGCGGAGGCGATGGCAAAGGTGCCTGTGCGCGAGGGGCAAAAGGGGCGGCACGGTCGCGCCGGAGTTCCCGTCATCAGCCTTTCTTTGGCCTCGCTTTGTGCTTTCTGGAGATCTCATTGAGGTGACCCCGAGCGTCCGACACCCCAGTGGCAATGATCAGCCGACTTTGCCCGTGTGGCCCCACACGGGATCGGAGGGGACTGATCATGAGTCACAGACGCAGAACCAGAACCAGAACCGGGAACAGAAACAGAATCAGACGCACCGCCACCGGCGTCCTCCTCGTACTCGCCGCCCAGGTCGCGCTCGTCGACCAGGGCAGCGGCGTGTCGTTCGCGGCCGGCGGGAACGCGACGGCCGCGCACAAGCCCAAGGCGTCCAAGAAGGCTGCCGGACCCGCCCAGGCGCAGGACGAGGCGTCAGCTGTGCTGATGGCCCGCCTGCAGAAGCGGAAGATCGAGGTGCTGTCGGCCCGCACCGCGGACTCGACCACGTACGCCTTGCCCAGCGGTCAGTTGGAGACGGACGCGTACGCCGGGCCCGTCCGCACCAAGATCGGCAGCGCGTGGAAGAACATCGACACCTCGCTGTCCGACACCGGCGTCGACCTCACCCCGGCCGTCGCCGCCGCCGACGTCGCGGTCTCCGACGGCGGTGACACCAAGCTCGCCTCGGTGAGCAAGGGCAAGCAGTCCTTCGGGCTCGGCTGGTCCGGCAAGCTGCCGACCCCGTCCGTGAAGGACAACACCGCCTCCTACAACCTGGGCGGCGGGCAGACCCTGTCGGTCAGCGCGCTCGCGCAGGGCTTCTCGGAGAACATCCGGCTCGCGCGGAAGCCGGCCGGCGGTTCGGCGTCGTACCGCATCCCGCTGAACCTCGACGGGCTGAAGCTGTCTCAGGCGGCCTCCGGGCACCTACTGTTGAAGGACGGCACGGGCAAGCTCGTCGCCGAGGCGCCCGCGCCGATGATGTGGGACGCCTCCAAGGACAAGGCGTCCGGCGAGTCCGCGCACCAGGAGCGGGTCGCGACGAAGATCGAGACCGCCTCCGACGGCGCGCAGACCCTCGTGCTGACCCCGGACACGAACTTCCTGGCCACCGCGACCTATCCGGTGACGGTCGACCCGACCACCACCCTGGCGGTCACCACGGACACCTGGGTGCAGAACCCCGACTACCCCGACTCCCAGATCTCCTCCGAGGAGCTGAAGTCGGGTACGTACGACGGCGGTACGGACACCGCCCACTCGTATCTGAAGTTCGACGTCTCGAAGTTCACCGGCAAGCACATCACCGCGGCCACGATGTCGCTGTACAACTACTACTCGGCGACCTGCTCCACTGCCGGAGCCGCCACCCAGGCCCGCCGGATCACCTCCACCTGGTCGTCCTCGACGATCACCTGGGGCGCCCAGCCGTCGACCACGACGACCGGCATGGCCACCAACACCGGGCACTGGGGCTACGACTCGACCTGCCCGGCCAACTGGTCCAACTGGAACCTGCAGACCGTCGTGCAGGCGTGGGCCGACGGCTCCACCAACTACGGCCTGCAGGTCCGCGCCGCCGACGAGGCCGACTCGACCACCTGGCGGCGGTTCCGCTCGGCGAACTACTCGACCTCCGGGTACGCGCCGAAGCTGGTGGTGACCTACAACTCGTACGCCACCACCGCCTCGTCCGCGATCTCGCCGTCGTCGGTGAACGCCTACAACGGCAAGCGGTACGTGACCTCCCTGACGCCGACACTGTCGGCGAAGGTGACGGACGCGGACGGCGGCAGCGTCAAGGGCCAGTTCGAGATCACCGCCGACCCGGCGTACGCGGACACCACGTACACGTACACCGGCACCTCCTCCTCGGTGGCGTCCGGTTCGACGGCGAAGCTGACCATCCCGTCGGCCTCCGCCTTCCCCGCCGGCAAGCACCTGCGCTTCCGCGTGCGCGGCTACGACAACACCGACTACGGCTCGTGGTCCGGCTACACGACGTTCGTGCTGAACACCGGGCTGCCGACCGCGCCCACCATCAGCTGCGACCCGTACCCGGAGAACACCTGGACGGCGCAGGCCACCGGCGGCGCCACCTGCACCCTGGACACGTCCTCGACGGACGGCATGGGCTACGCCTGGGGCCTGGACGACTCCTCCGTGCCCAACCGGGTCTACGACACCACCGACGGCTCGGGTGGCGACCCGCTGACGATCACGATTCTGCCGGGCGAGGACTGGCACAAGCTGTACGCCAAGACCGTCGACTCCGGCGGGAACCTCTCCTCGGCGACGACCTCGTACGCCTTCGGTGTCGGTGACGGTGCCGGTCTGCTCACTCCGGCCGAGGGCGACACCGCCGCCCGCCGGATCAGCCTCACCTCCACCGGCAGGACCACCTACACCGGCGTCACCTACCAGTACCGGCGCGGCGAGACCGACACCTGGCAGAGCGTGCCGCTGGCGGACGTCACCAAGTCGTCGGACGGTTCGGCGGTCTCCGCCTGGCCGGTCGCCGTCACGAGCGGCAGCCCCGCCGCGCTCACCTGGAACGTGACCACCTCCCTGGCGGAGGACGGTCCGGTCGACGTCCGTGCGGCCTTCACCGACGGTACGACCACCGCGTACTCCCAGCCGCACACCCTCACCGTGGACCGCAACGCGGGCACCGCACCGAGTGCCGCGGTCGGCCCCGGCTCGGTGAACGCGCTGACCGGTGACTTCACCGTCGCCGCCACGGACGCCTCCGGCTTCGACCTGTCGGTGTCGCGCACCGCGTCCTCCCGCCGCCCCACCATGGGCGCGAGCTCCGAGGGCCAGTCGGCGATCTTCGGCCCGCAGTGGACCTCCGGCACGACCGCCGAGATCACGGACTCCGACTGGGCGTACGTGCGCCGGCCGTCGTCCACGTCGGTCCAGCTGGTGGACGTGGACGGCGACGAGACCGGGTTCACCGCGACCTCCGCGGGCGGCTGGAAGCCGGAGCCCGGCTCCGAGGACCTGACGCTGACCTTCGACTCCGCGTCGAGCACGTTCACGCTGAAGGACGACCAGGGCACCACGACCACCTTCGCGAAGGTGGACCCGGCGGCCGCCACCTGGCAGGTGTCCAGCACCTACCTGCCGACCGACAACTCCACCACCAAGGTCGTCTCGGAGAAGGACCCGGCAAGCCCCGCCAACCAGCCGCTGGCACGCCCCAAGTACGTCATCGCGCCCACCTCGGCCGTGTCGTCCGCCACCTGCGGGACGACCCCGTCCACGAAGGGCTGCCGTCTGCTGGAGTTCGTCTACGCGACCTCCACGACGGCCACGAGCTCTGCGTTCGGTGACTACACCGGGCAGGTCAGGCAGATCAAGGAGTGGGCGACCGACCCGGGTGCCTCGGCGGCCACGGCGACCGTCGTCGCGCAGTACTCCTACGACGACTCCGGCCGCCTGCGCGAGGAGTGGGACCCGCGGATCAGCCCCGCGCTGAAGACGGCCTACGCCTACGACAGCGCCGGCCGCATCACCACCCTCACCCCGCCCGGCGAACTGTCCTGGACCCTCGCCTACGGCCAGGCCGGCAACGCGGCCACCGCGGGCGCGGGCATGCTGCTGTCGGCGTCCCGGCCGAACCTGACCGCGGGCACCCAGAGCACCACCGACGGCACGAACGCCACCACCAGCGTGGTCTACGACGTGCCGCTGTCCGGCACCGCCGCCCCGGGCGCCATGGGCACCTCGGACGTGGCGGCCTGGGGACAGACCGACGTGCCGACCGACGCGACCGCCGTCTTCCCGGCCGACTCGGTCCCGGCGTCCCACACCGGCGGCAACCTGTCGGCGGCCGACTACAAGCGGGCGACGATCACCTACACCGACGCCTCCGGCCGCGCGGTCGACACGGCCACGCCCGGCGGGCACATCGCCACCACCGAGTACGACCGCTTCGGCAACACGGTCCGTCAACTCACCGCCGGAAACCGTGAGTTGGCGCTCGCCACCAGCGGTGCCGGCCAGGCCGAGCAGGTGGCGCTGAGCATCGACCAGCTGACCCCGGCCGACCGCGCCCAGCAGCTGTCGACGACGTCGGTGTACTCCTCGGACGGCCTGCGCGAGACCGACGAGTACGGTCCGCTGCACCAGGTGACGCTCACGTCCGCCCTGGCGGCGGGCAGCGGCGGCACCGACCTGCCCGCGGGCAGCCAGGTCCCGGCCCGGCAGCACTCCGTGAACACCTACGACGAGGGCCGCCCGACCGACGGCACGGCCACCGTCGCCAACCAGGTCACCACCTCCAAGGTGGGCGCGTATGTCGACGGTTACCCGTCGGACGCGGACGTGCGCACCACGGCGACCCAGTACGACTGGGTCAAGGGGCTGCCCACGACGACGATCACCGACCCGAGCGGTCTCGCCCTGAAGAGGATCAACGGGTACGACGCGCAGGGCCGGGTCATCCTGACCCGCCTGCCTAAGTCGACCGGCACGGACGCGGGCGCCACGGTCACGACGTACTGGTCCGCGACCGGCACGGGCGCCTGCAACGGCCGTCCGGAGTGGGCGGACCTGGTCTGCTCCACCGGTCCGGCGGGGGCGATCACGAACGGCGGATCCAACCCGTCCCAGCTGCCGACCAGGACGGTCGAGTACGACCGCTGGGGCAACACGGCGAAGACCACGGAGACCGCGAACTCGGTCACCCGGACCACCACGAACACCTACGACGCGGCGGGCCGCCCGATCACCACGGCCGTGAGCGGAGGCGTGGGCACGGCGGTGCCGGACACCACGACCACGTACGACGCCGACAGCGGTGACGTGGCCACGGTGACGTCGAACGGGCAGACCGTCACCCACACCTACGACCAGCTCGGACGGGAGATCTCCTACGCCGATGGCGCGGGCAACACCGCCGCCACGAGCTACGACGCGCTCGGCCGCGTGGTGAGGACCACCGACTCGGCGCCCTCCACCACCACCTACACCTACGACACCACGAAGGACCCGCGCGGCCTGGAAACCTCCCGCACCGACTCCGTCGCCGGCACCTTCGCCGCGACCTACGACGCGGACGGCGGCCTCGTCACCGAGTCCCTGCCCGGCGGGTACACCCTGACGAGCACCCAGGACGAGGCAGGCACGGAGACCTCCCGTAGCTACACCCGGGACAGCGACGGAACCGTCGTCGCCTCCGACACGGCGGACCACTCGGCGCAGGATCAGACGGTCGCGGACACCGACACCAACGGACAGACCCGCAGCCGTAGTTACGGCTACGACGCGGCCGGCCGCCTCACCAGGGCGGACGACACCGACCCGAACGGCGCCTGCACCCGCCGCGACTACACGTTCGACGACAACACCAACCGCAGCTCGCTCGCCACGGTGACCGGTGACGTGGGCGCGGCCTGCACGTCGACGGGAGAGACGACGACCTCGTACTCCTACGACAGTGCCGACCGTCTGGAGACGACCGGCACGGTCTACGACGCCTTCGGCCGCACCACGACCCAGGCGTCCGGCGCGACGATCGGCTACTACGCCAACGACCTCGTCCGGCAGCAGACCTCCGGCACCGGCCGGCAGACCTGGAGCCTGGACGCGGCCGGCCGCCTCGCCTCCTGGACCACCGAGTCCGACAGCAGCGGCACCTGGACCCAGACCGGGTCCAGGACCAACCACTACGGATCCGACAGCGACAGCCCCGACTGGACCCAGGAGACGACTTCCACGATCACCCGTAACGTCCAGGGCGTCGAGGGCGGCCTGGACGCGGTCACCAGCGCCACCGGCGACACGGTGCTGCAGCTGAGCGACATCCACGGCGACGTCACCGTCCAGCTCCCGCTGGACACGAGCAAGGCGCCGGTCGCCCAGTCCTACGACGAGTACGGCAACCCGGAGACCGACACCGCGGCCACCCGCTACGGCTGGCTCGGCGGCAAGCAGCGCTCCAGCGACACCGTCACCGGCGCCACGCTCATGGGGGTACGGCTGTACGACCCCACCACGGGACGTTTCCTCTCCGTCGATCCCGTCCCGGGAGGTAACGCCAACGCCTACGAGTACTGCAACGGCGACCCCATCAACCACTACGACCTCGACGGCAGGTGGTGGCACTGGCGGCACTGGGCCCGAAGGGTCGGCGGTTTCGTGGCGAGGCACCAGACGTGGGTCTCGTACGGCCTGGCTTTCGGCTGCTCATTCGTCACGGAAGGATGGGGAGCACCAGCGTGCGCGGCAGGAGCAGGCGCAGTCACCGGCTGGATCGCCTACCGATACGGCACCAAGAGGCACAAGCGCCACATAGGTGGCTACTGGGCGAGCACTTGGCGAGGAGCCCGGGACGGACTGCTCGGCTACAGCGCCGGAAACGGCAAGAGGTACTACACCGGAGTGCGCAGGGGGTACAGCAGTGTCCGCAGATGGTGGCGGGGTGGGCACGGCGGGTACACGCACATATGGCCCCACTACTGACGGACGGGAACGAGATGGTCTCAGACCCGCGCGTGCACACACGCGCATGGGCGTCTAAGCATCCGATCTACACTGGATTGATCTTCGGGACGCTGTTCTATCTCGTGGAAATCCTGGCGACCGGAGATGCCCTCGGGGCCCTGCCGTTCGCCATGGCGATTGGAGCGATTTTCACCCTCACCGCTTTCGGTGAGCGGCGACGTCAACGGAAAGCGAAGCTGATCCGTAAGTAGCGGTCGCCGTTGAGCAGAAAGAAGACACCGCCGTCGGGCCATGGCCCGACGGCGGTGTTCTGCCGCTCTTTTCCGGCCGAGGCGTCCCTCGCGGCCCGAGCGGCCCGGATGAACACCCGCGACGGAAATGAGACACGGACGCAGTGGCTGACTTCAGTGGATTCGCCTACGGGATTCTGGCGGGAGTATGGATCGCGTCGGCGGTCGTCGAGGTGGCCGAGCGAAAGAAACGACCGACGGCATGGCCGCTCAGGGTGCTCATGGCCGCGTCCGCCGCCTTGGCGTTGGTCGCGTATGTCACGAGCGGTCGGTAGCGGCGGAAGAAGTGCCGAACGTGCACGCCGAGGGCCGCTTCCCCACCTCGCCCTCGACCCCGGCGCCTGGGCCGCCTTCCTCGCCGCGCTCTACGGCTGAGGGGACGACAGCGCCCACACCGACGTCAGCAGCGTTCCCGCGCACAGGGCGAAGGCCACCGCCGCGACCACGCTTGCGTCGGTCAGGACGAAGCCCGCGAGGACGCCGAGGGCGGTGCCGGACGCGGCGGTCACCGCGCCGCGCCACCACGGGCGGGCGGGGCGTACGACGGTGTCGGCGGGGAGGACGAACGCGTCCCGCAGGTCGGCCCGGACGGCGTCGTGGTCGTCGAAGGACATGAACATCGGCCGGTACCTGCGCAGCTTCCCGAGCGGGACCAGCCGGGTGCCGTCGGGAAGCGTGACAGCGGCCGGGCTCAGACTTCCGTTGCCCGCGCGGTGCACGCTCACCTCGACCTCGCCGGACGTCTCGTCGAGCACCGGATGCCACATGACGCGCTGCCAGTAGCGGGCGTCCTCGGGGGCCGTCAGCGACATCCAGGTCGTCATCGGGTCCCGCCATGCCGCCCGGCGTCGGCCGTAGCGGACGCGACCCGTCATCGGGAGGCCGGGCCGCCGCACCCGGAGGCGGAAGCGCAGGCCTCGCCAGACCCACACTGAGGTCAGGAGCAGGGCGGCCACTCCGCCCAGGACGACCGGGGCGATCAGGTCGTCCTCCGTTGCCGTCTCGTCCCCGTCGGCCGGGAAGCCCTTGGGGGCCGGGTCGTCGGGGTCGTAGGCCACCGGGAAGCGGGCGCCCTTGGTGTAGCGGTCCGTGTCGTAGACCGGGAAACGCTGGACGTGTGCATGCCCCTCGGCATCCGTCCAGCGCACTCGGATGTCCTCGTCGTCGCCGATGCCGTCCGCGACGACGACACCCGTGGCCGTTGCCGTGGCCCGGTCGCGGGCGTCGGCGTAGCGCTGGGCGTGCAGGCCCAGCCAGGCGGCGAACAGGGCGTAGCCGGTGAGGGTGACGGCCACGCCCAGGAGGCCCATGCGCAGGGCGGGTCCGGGGAGTCTCATACGGCCCACTCCTTCGGTTCGGCGGACGCCCACAGGGTGCGTACCGGTTCGGGGTCGCCGCCGCGCACGGCCTGGTCCAGCAGTTCGTGCAGGTCGACGACCCGGCCGTCGTCCGGCGCGGTGACGACCGTCGTGAGCCAGCGGCTGGTGTACGTCCAGCCCGCCGTGCACAGCACCTCCGCGAAGGGCGGGCTCACGGCACCGGCCAGGACGCTGCGGGTGAGCGCCGGGCGGACGGTCGCCGGCGCCCACCGCAACGAGGGTTCGATACGGCGGGCCAGCCGGGTCCAGGTGCCGTCGGCGAGGGCGTCCACGGCCGGCGCCACCGCCTCCGTCGAGCTGTCGCCGCCGACGGCGTCCAGGAGGACGAGGCGGGTGTCGAAGCCCAGTTCGCGCAGGCGGCTGTCCGGCAGGTCGAGGAGGCGTACCGGACTCACCTCGTCGTCGCGCGGCCCCTCGCCCGGATCCCAGTCCAGCCGGGTCAGCTCCAGCACGCACCACGCCTCGACGTCCGGCCCGGTCCGCAGGGTGAGCGGAGCCGTGCCGTACGGGCTCTCGACGTGCGCGGGCAGCGCGGCCACGCGGTGGTCGAGGGGCGGGTGGTCGGCCGTGGCGTACGGGTCGACGGCGTCCTCCTCGGCGGCGGCGCGGGCGGCCCGGCGGGCGACGTACGGGTCGCTCAGGGCGGCGTCGAGGGCGTCGTAGAAGTCCTCGGGCCAGGTGTCCTCCTCGGCCAGCGCCGACAGCCAGCCCTCGCCGAGCCCCTCGAACGCGGCATGCAGCAGGCCGGCCAGGCGCAGCGCCTCGGCGGTGGCCTCGGTGCCCGCGATCCGGGCGGCGTCGGCGTCGGCGGCCGTCTCCGCGCGCCAGAGCAGGGGCTGTGAGGCGCGCAGCAGGGGCGCGGCCAGGGGCGCGAGGGGACGGAAGCGGCCGTCGAGCCGCTCGGCGAGCACGGCGCGGGAGTACCGCAGCAGGTCGTGGCGCCGGTCGCCCACGTGCCGCTCGTGGGCCAGCTCGTGCGCGATCACGGACGCCAGCTGGGCCTCGGTCAGGTTGCGCAGGAGCGGCAGGCCGAGGAGGAGGACGCGGGTGCGTACGCCCGCGACCTTCGCGGGTCCCAGCGACGCCTGGACGACGGGCACGATCCGCACGAGGAGCGGCTCGCGGAAGCCGAGCCGCTCGGCCACGTCCCGCACCAACTCGGCCAGCTCGGGTTCGTCGGCGGGGCGCACCGCCCGGCCGGGCAGCGGGCCGTGTGCCGCCATGACGGCCCTGGAGATGCCGGTGGCCATCAGGAACAGCGGCACGGCCGCGGCCCACCCGGTATCCGACAGGAAGAACACGACGACCAGGCCCGTTCCGGCGACCGTCCTCGGCAGCCAGGCCAGCATGAGCATGGCGAGGCCGAGCAGCCACTCACGGGCTCTGCGGTCTTCGCCGGTGCCGGTGCCGGTGCCGGTGCCAATGCCGGCGTCTGTGTCTGCCTCTGCCTCTGTGGATATGGGGGCGTCCATGGTCTTCCTGTCGCGTTCCCGTCACATGGCCGGACGGTCGGCGGATTCTGACACGCGGGCACCCCCTGGCCGCACCTCAGTTATGCAAAACCTCCACGTCGCAGTGCAGCCGCCGCCCTGTCCCCACCTCGCGCACCGGCCCGGTCAGCCGCAGCCGGGCCGTCTCCCGCGCGTCCGCGCTGGACGTCCCCAACCGCAGCTCCAGCGCGCCCGGTTCGACCACGCGCCGCCCCGCACGGTCGGTGAACGCCGACAGGTCGGCGTGGAAGCGGAACGTCACCCGCGCCGACTCGCCCGCCGTCAGTTCCAGCCGCCGGTAGCCGATCAGCCGGACGTCGGGACGCGTCACGCTCGCCACCGGGTCGTGCAGGTACAGCTGCACGACCTCCGCGCCCGCCCGCTCCCCGCTGTTGCGGACCGTGACGGACACGTCGTACGAGCCGTCCGTCGGGATCTCCGCGTCGGGGCCGGTGAAGTCCTCCCACATGAACGCCGTGTACGAGCGCCCGTGGCCGAAGGGGTACAGCGGGGTCGGGTCCAGGTTGCTGACCTCGCCGGCCAGGCCCAGTGGCGGCTGGAGGTAGGTCCAGGGCTGGCCGCCCGGTACGCGCGGCACGCTCACCGGGAGGCGGCCCGAGGGGTTCACCCGGCCCGACAGCACTCCCGCGACCGCCGGACCGCCCTCCTCCCCGGGGAAGAACGCCTGCACGACCGCCCCCAGCCGCCCGTGCCAGCGGCCCAGCGCGTACGGGCGGCCGGTGAGCAGGACGAGGACGACCGGGACGCCCGTCGCCACCAGGGCGTCCAGCAGCTCGCTCTGGATGCCCGGCAGGTTCAGGTCGGCCACGTCGCAGCCCTCGCCCGAGGTGCCCCGGCCGAACAGGCCCGCCCGGTCGCCGAGCACGGCCACGCAGACGTCCGCCTCCGAGGCGCGCGCGATGGCCTCCGTGAACCCGGACGGGTCCGGGTCCGAGACCCCGCAGCCTTCCGTGAACGTCACCTTCGCGTCCGGGAGTTCGGCCCGCAGGGACTCCAGCAGCGTCGGGATCTCGATGCCCGGCTCCGCCTCGGGGTGGTCGGGGAGGACATGGGAGGGGAAGGAGTAGCAGCCGAGCATCGCCAGGGCGTCCGCCGCCCTCGGGCCCACCACGGCGATGCGTGTGTCGGGGGCGAGGGGGAGCAGGCCGTCGGGGTTGTCCAGCAGGACCACCGACTTCTCCGCCAGCCGGCGGGCCAGGGCGCGGTTCGCCACCGGGTCGAGGTCGACCGACCCGGCGGTCTCCTCCGGCTCGGGCTGCCAGTCCTCGTCCAGGAGGCCCAGCTCGCACTTCTGGAGCAGGACGCGGCGGGCGGCCCGGTCGACCAGCTCCTGATGGACCTCGCCCTCCCGCACGGCCGCGACCAGCGCCTCGCCGTAGTACTTCACCGTGGGCAGCTCGACATCGATGCCGGCTTCCAGGGCGAGACGGGCGGCCTCGGCGCGGGTGCCGGCGACCCGGTGCAGGGTCTGCAGGAAGCCGATGCCGAAATAGTCGGCGACGACCGTTCCGGTGAAGCCCCACTCCTCCCGCAGAAGGCGGGTCAGCAGCTCGGGGTCGGCGGAGGCCGGCACGCCGTCGCGTTCCGTGTAGGCCGCCATCACCGAGCGGGCGCCACCCTCGCGCAGCGCCATCTCGAACGGGGGAAGGGTGACGTCCGCGAACTCGCGCGTGCCCGCCCGCACCGGCGCCAGGTTGCGGGCGCCCGCCGAGGAGGCGTAGCCGGCGAAGTGCTTGAGCGTGGCGACGATCCCGGCCGATTCCAGCCCGCGCACATAGGCCGTGCCGACCGTGCCCACCAGGTACGGGTCCTCGCCGATCGTCTCCTCGACGCGGCCCCAGCGCGGATCCCGTACGACATCCAGGACGGGGGCGAGGCCCTGGTGGACGCCGACCGCGCGCAGGTCGCGGCCGATCGCCCGGCCCATCTCCTCCACCAGCGGCGGATCGAAGGCGGCGCCCCAGGCCAGCGGGACCGGGTAGGCGGTGGCCCGCCAGGCGGTGAAGCCGGCCAGGCACTCCTCGTGGGCGACCGCCGGGATGCCGAAGCGGCCGGCCGCGGCGATCCGGCGCTGGGCGAGCGCCAGCGCGCGGGCACCGAGCGCCGGGTCCACGGGGGCGGTGCCGAAGGAACGGGTCAGCTGGCCGAGCCCCCTGCTGATCAGCTCGTCCCAGTCGTAGTCGACGGTCATGTCGTGCTGGTGCGGGGCGACTCCGTCGCCGTCCGTCGCGGCGCCGACCCACACGCCGTACAGCTGGGCGGTCTTCTCCTCGAGGGTCATCCGGGAGAGGAGGTCGTCGACACGGGCGGCGGCGGGCAGGGCGGGGTCACGCCAGGAGGCGGTGGTCATGAGACTCCTGTCCCGAAGGATTCGAATGTTTCGTAACGCGCTTCGAATGTTCCGGGAACCTATGGCGTCCCCATGGGTTCGTCAAGGGGGCGCGTGGGGATACGATCGCCGCCATGACACCCTCGGAGCCCGTGGAAACGCGGACAGAAGCGCGGCCGACGCAGACCGCGACGCTCGCGGAGATCGCCCGCGAGGCGGGCGTATCGGCACCGACTGTTTCGAAGGTCCTCAACGGCCGTGCCGATGTCGCCCCCGCGACCCGCAGCCGTGTCGAGGACCTGCTGCGGGCCCACGGCTACCGGCGCCGCCGCGCCGAGGCGACCCGGTCCCCCCTGATCGACCTGGTCTTCCACGAACTGGAGAGCGCCTGGGCGATGGAGGTCATCCGGGGCGTCGAGAACGTGGCGCGGGACGCCGGACTGAGCGTGGTGCTCAGCGAGAGCGCGGGGCGACTCACGCCCGGGCGGACCTGGGCCGACCAGGTCGCCGCCCGCCGCCCGCACGGGGTCGTGCTCGTCCTCTCCGGGCTCGACGAGTCCCAGCGGGCACTGCTGACCAGCCGGTCCATCCCGTTCGTGGTGATGGACCCGGCGGGCGACCCGGGGGCGGACGTGCCGTCGATCGGCGCCACCAACTGGCAGGGCGGTCTCGCCGCCACCCGGCACCTGGTCGAGCTGGGCCACCGGCGGATCGGGGCGATCAGCGGGCCGCCGCAGATGATGTGCAGCCGGGCCCGGATCGACGGCTACCGGGCCGCGCTGGAGACGGCCGGGCTGCCGGTCGAGCAGGACCTGGTCAAGACCGGGGACTTCCATCACGAGACGGGCTACCGGCTGGGCCGCGAGCTGCTCTACCGCCCCGACCGGCCCACCGCCGTCTTCGCCGGCAACGACCTCCAGGCCCTCGGCTGCTACGAGGCCGCCCGTGAGCTGGGGCTCAGGATCCCGGAGGACGTGAGCGTGGTCGGCTTCGACGACCTGCCGGTGGCGCGGTGGGTCGGGCCGCCCCTGACGACCGTCCGCCAGCCGCTGACGGAGATGGCGGAGGCGGCGGCCCGGCTGGTCCTCGAACTCGGGCGGTCCACGTCCGAGGAGGCGCCGACGGCGACGCGGGTGGAACTGGCGACGAGTCTGGTGGTGCGCAGCAGTACGGGGGCGCCGCCGGTCTCTTAGGGGCGGCCGTGGCCGGAAGTTGACGTATTGACGGGTGTGGTGGGCGCCTCCACACTCCTCCGAAGTCAATCGGTTGGACGACCGAAACTTTCGGAGGCACCCGCCATGAGATCCTCCAGAACATTCTCCGCACGCACCTGGCTGACCACGCTGGTCGCCGGGGCCACCGCCGCCGCGGCGCTGCTCGTCGCGGCGCCCGCGGCGCAGGCCGCCGACACCCCCCTGCGCGACCTCGGCACCGCCAAGGGCAAGGTCATCGGCACGGCGGTCACCGGCTCCAAGCTCACCGGGACCTACGGCGACATCGCCGGGGCGCAGTTCAGCTCGCTGACCCCCGGCAACGCCATGAAGTGGGGCTCCGTCGAGCCGACCCAGTCCACCTTCAACTGGGCGGAGGCCGACCAGATCGTGGCCTTCGCGCAGGCCCACAACCAGCAGGTGCGCGGCCACACCCTGGTCTGGCACAGCCAGAACCCGAGCTGGCTGACGAACGGCACCTGGACGTCCGCCCAGCTCAGCACCCTGCTCCAGAACCACATCAACACCGAGGTCGGCCGCTACAAGGGCAAGCTCGCCGCCTGGGACGTCGTCAACGAGCCCTTCAACGAGGACGGCACCTACCGCTCGACCCTCTGGTACAACGGCCTCGGCGCCGACTACATCGCCAACGCCCTGACCTGGGCGCGGGCCGCCGACCCGGCCGCCAAGCTGTACATCAACGACTACAACGTGGAAGGCGTGGGCGCGAAGTCGACGGCTCTGTACAACCTGGTCAAGTCGCTGAAGGAGCGCGGCGTTCCCATCGACGGGGTCGGCCTCCAGGCCCACCTCGTTCTCGGCCAGGTGCCCTCCACCCTCCAGCAGAACATCCAGCGCTTCGCCGACCTCGGCGTAGACGTGGCGATCACCGAGCTGGACATCCGGATGACGCTGCCCTCGGACAGCACCAAGCTCGCCCAGCAGAAGGCCGACTACAAGGCGGTCACGGCCGCCTGCGTGGCCGTCGCGCGCTGCGTGAACCTCACCGTCTGGGGCTTCACCGACTCCGACTCCTGGGTGGAGAGCACCTTCCCGGGGCAGGGGGCGGCGACGCCGTACGACGCGAACTACGCGCCGAAACCGGCGTACTACGGCATCTCCGAGGCGCTCGGCGGCGGCACCACGACGCCTCCGCCGACCGGTGCCTGTACGGCCGCGTACAGCGTGGGCAGCCAGTGGAACACCGGGTTCACCGGCAACGTGACGATCTCCTGCTCGGGTGCCTCGCTGTCGTCCTGGAAGGTGACCTGGACCTACGGCGCCGGCCAGCAGATCACCCAGGCCTGGAACGCCACGTGCACCCAGTCGGGCGCCGCCGTGACGTGCGCGAACGCCTCGTACAACGGGACGGTCCCGGACGGCGGTTCGGTGTCGTTCGGGTTCAACGCGAACTGGAGCGGCAGCAACCCGGTGCCGACGGTGACGCTGGGCTGATCCCGGGCTGACCCCAGGCTGGGAAATATGAGATTTCCACAAGAAATCCGGCTCGCATCCCCTCTCCTAACAGTTCGCTCATAACTCGGACTTACGTTCCCCCTGTGACGGGAGACGTGGTGAGACATGACGCGAACGGGCCGGACGGCGGCAGACGGGTGGGCCGGCGGTCGAGAGCGCTGAAGGCCGCCGGCCTGACACTGGCCGCCGCCCTGGTGGTGGGCATCGGCACGGCGGGCTGGGCCTACTGGCACCTCAACGGCAACATCGAGAGCGTCGACATCGACAACGCGCTCGGTGACAACCGCCCCGCGAAGGCGGTGGCGACCCCCGCCCCGTCCGGCTCGGCGTCCGCCTCCCCGCTGCCCACCGAGGCCGTCAACATCCTGGTGCTGGGCTCGGACTCGCGCAGCGGCGAGGCGAACCAGGCACTCGGCGGCGGCGACAGCACCGGCGCCCGCTCCGACACGGCGATGGTCGTGCACATCGACGCGGGCCGCACGTCCGCCACCGTCGTCAGCGTCCCGCGCGACACCCTCGTCACCCGCCCCTCCTGCCCGCTCTCCGACGGCGGCTCGACGGCCGTGGCGTACGGCGCGATGTTCAACACCGCCTACTCGGTGGGCGGTCCGGTCTGCGCCGTCAAGACGGTCGAGTCGATCACCGGCGTCCGCATGGACCACTACATCGAGGTCGACTTCTCGGGCTTCGCGACGCTCGTGGACGCGCTCGGCGGGGTCACCGTCACCACCGACGCGGACATCGACGACGACGACAGTCACCTGCACCTGAAGGCCGGCACCCACCACCTGAACGGCACCCAGGCCCTCGCCCTGGCCCGCACCCGGCACGGCATAGGCGACGGCAGCGACCTCGGCCGCATAGGCCTCCAGCAGAAGCTCGTGAAGGCCCTGCTGGAACAGATCGCCTCCACCGACCTCCTCACCAGCCCCGCCAAGCTGTACGAGGTCGCCGACGCGATCACCGGCAGCCTCACCACGGACACCGGCCTGAACTCCCTCTCCGCGCTGATGGAACTCGGCCAGAGCCTCAAGGGCCTCGCGGCCGACGGCGTCAGGACGGTGACCATGCCCGTCGTGACGGCCCCCTCCGACCCCAACCGGGTGGTGGCCGAGGAACCGGCGGCGAGCGAGCTGTGGAAGTCGCTCGAATAAATCTCCGGCGAGGTGTCGATCCGGCCGCCCGCCGTTCGACGCAGGAGTGAGAGGCCGGGAAGGACCCGGCCCGCCGGAGCCGTCCGGACGTCATGAGGAGTCACCATGCCCCGTTACCTGTCGCTGGTGCGCATCGACGAGAACAACGCGCCCGCCGAGGGCCCCAGCCCCGAGCTGATGCAGCGCATGGGGGAGCTGATCGAGGAGATCACCAAGGCCGGCGTGATGCTGGAGACCGCGGGGCTGACCCCGACATCGCAGGGCACCCGGGTGCGCTACGAGGGAGGCAAGATCTCCGTCACCGACGGCCCCTTCACCGAGACCAAGGAGGCCATCGGCGGCTACGCGATCATGCAGTGCAAGGACCAGGCCGAGGCCATCGAGTGGGCCAAGCGCTTCCTGAAGGTCCACGAGGACTTCTGGACGGTGACCTGCGAGGTGCGGGAGATCGCCGAGGGCTGAGCGTTCCCCGGTGCCTCCCCTGGCGTGCTCCTTGGTCTGAGCACGTGCCGGGTGTTCGATGGTGGGCTGTGGAACAACAGCCCGCCTCGGACCCCCGGCCCGCCTCGGCCCGCCGTGCCGCCTCCGACCCCCGTACCGCCATCGAGACCGTCTTCCGCCTGGAGTCGCCCCGCGTCATCGCCGCCGTCGCCCGGGTCGTCCGGGACGTCGGCATCGCCGAGGAGCTGGCGCAGGACGCGCTGGTCGCCGCACTGGAGCAGTGGCCGCGCGACGGGGTGCCGGACAACCCCGGCGCCTGGCTCACGGCCACCGCCCGCCACCGCGCCGTCGACCTGGTCCGCCGCCGGGAGAACTACGCCCGCAAGCTCCAGGAGATCGGCCGCGACCTGGAGACCACGACCGCCCCGCCCGAGGAGCCCGCCGACCCCGACGCCATCGACGACGACCTGCTCGGACTCGTCTTCACCGCCTGCCACCCGGTGCTGTCCGCCGAGGCACGCATCGCCCTCACCCTGCGTCTGCTCGGCGGCCTCGGCACGCCCGAGATCGCCCGCGCCTTCCTGGTCCCCGAGGCGACGGTCGCCCAGCGCATCGTTCGCGCCAAGAAGACCCTCGCGACCAGGAACATCGCCTTCGAGGTGCCCTACGGCCCCGACCGCGAGGCCCGGCTCGGCTCGGTCCTCGACGTCATCTACCTGATCTTCAACGAGGGGTACGCGGCCACCGCCGGCGACGACTGGCTGCGGCCGGCGCTGTGCGAGGACGCGCTGCGGCTGGCCCGGCAACTGGCGGCACTGATGCCGAAGGAGCCCGAGGTCCACGGCCTGACGGCGCTCCTGGAGTTCCAGGCCTCCCGCACGGCCGCCCGCACCGCCCCCGACGGCACCCCGGTCCTCCTCAAGGACCAGAACCGCCGCCGCTGGAACCGCAGGCTCATCGCCCGTGGCATCGCCGCCCTCGACCGCGCGGGCGCCGCGGCCACCGGCGCCCCCGGCCCCTACGCCCTCCAGGCGGCCGTGGCCGCCTGCCACGCGCACGCCCACACCTACGAGGACACCGACTGGGCGTCCATCGCCACCCTGTACGGCCTGCTGACAGCCCGCGCCCCGTCCCCGGTCGTCGAACTCAACCGCGCGGTCGCCGTGTCGATGGCGGACGGCCCGGGGCCGGCGCTGGAGATCGTCGACGGCCTCGCCGCCGAACCGGCCCTGCGCGACTACCACCTCCTCCCCAGCGTCCGCGGCGACCTGCTGCTGCGTCTCGGCCGGACGACGGAGGCGAGGGCGGAGTTCGAACGCGCGGCGGAGCTGACGGCCAACGCCCGGGAACGGGAGCTGCTGCGGACGCGGGCGGACGCATGCCGGCCAACCTGAACCGGCCGACCCAAAACCCGTGCAATGTCGAACAGTTGTGGCTCGATATTCCGTTCCCCCTGTGTCCGATGCGCACTAAAGTGACCCAGCCGCTGTGAAACGGCTGTGTGGTCGACGGGGGATATGGCGACGGGGGAACGACGCCGACCCGGCCCGCGCGCGGCTCCATCGACATGTCTATCGACATTTTTGTGATCCCTGGGGGGTCGACAACTTGAGACTGTTCACGCGCCGCCGTACCGCGGCGCTCGCCACCGTGGTGGTGCTCGCCGCCGCGGGCACCCTGGTCACCGCATCCGGCGCCGTCGCCGACGACGCCGGACCCTGGCCCGGCACCGAGGGCCGGATCCTCAGCGACGGTGGTGGCGTGATCGACGCCACCACCGGCACGGCCGGCCGGATCCCCAACGTGGGGAGCTACGCCACCTGGGCGCCGGACGGCAGCCGTCTGGTCAGCGTGTCCGGCCAGATCTCCAGCGTCCTGCCCAACGGCACCAAGAAGATCACCCTGCCGTGGGCGCAGGGCCTGCGCTCCAGCGCCCCGTACGAGGATCTGACCTTCTGGAACGGCGGCCGCTTCGTCGTCTTCGCCAGCGGCGGCCAGCTCGCCTACGGTCCCTCCGACGCTTCGTGGGCGCCCGGCCCGCTGCTGCCGGCGAACCTGGAGCCGGCCACCGTCTGCGACTCCGAGCCGAGCGTGAACGTCAACGGCCTGGTCGCGTTCGAGCGCCGCACCGGCAGCTGCAACGCCGATGCCGGCGTGTACGTCTACGACAGCGTCGCGAAGACGGTCAAGCTCGCCGTGGCCGACGCCGAGCAGCCCGCCTGGTCCCCGGACGGCACCAAGCTGGCGTTCGTCCGCAAGGACACCGACGGCAATCCCCAGATCTTCACGGCGAACGCCGACGGCACCGACGTCAAGCAGCTCACCACCGGCCCGCGCCGGTTCGCCAACCCGTCCTGGTCACCCACGGGCAAGCGGATCGTCTTCGACGCCCACACCTCCGCCGACAGCGCCGACGTGCACACCACCGAGTACGTCGACCTGGCCACCGGCGAACTCACCAAGGTCGGGAACACCGCCACGGGCGACCACCCCAACTGGCAGCCGCTGCGCAAGAACGGCACCGGCCGGGTCTGGGGCGCCAACGCCTACCTCACGGCCACGGCCTCCTCCCGCTGGACCTGGAACACCATCGGCCACAGCGAGCCCGGCCTGATGGACGCCAAGTCCGCGGTGCTGGTCAACCAGGACAGCCCGGCGTACGCCGTCACCGCGCCCGCCCTGGCCGGCCGTAAGGAGGGCCCGGTGCTGATGACACAGAAGACCGGGCTGTCCTCGACGACGAAGAACGAGCTGAAGCGGACCCTGAAGCCGGGCAAGCCCGTCTACCTGGTCGGCAGCGCGGCCGTCCTCGACAACACGGTCGCCGCCCAGGTGAAGGCGCTCGGCTACACGCCCGTGCGGCTGACGGGCGCGGACCCCTACGCGACCTCGGTCATGGTGTCCAAGACCATCAGCTCCGCCCCGAAGTACGTCTTCCTGGCCGGCGGCACCGAGTACCGCGCGGCCCTCTCGGCGGCGGCAGCGGCCGGCTCCGACGGCTCCGCCAGCGCGGGCGGTGTCGTCCTCACCAACGGCACCAAGCTGCCCGCGTCGGTGCAGTCGTACCTCAACAGCCTGAACCCGGACAAGACCATGATCATCACGGTCGGTTCGGCGGCGCGGTACGCGCTGACCCACTCGGACTTCTCGCGGTGGCCGTCGACGTACTCGTACTACCCGATCTCGGGCACCACGGACGCGTCCATCTCGGTGGCCGTAGCCATGTTCTGGTGGACCGCGCCGAGCCAGACCGGCCTCGCCTACTCCGGCGCCTGGCGTGACGGTGTGTCGGCCGCCTCGGCGATGAACGTCTTCGGGCCCGTCCTGTGGACCACCAGCTCCACCGCCCTGTCGCCCGAGGTGAACAACTACCTCCAGCGTGAGACCGCCAGCGTCAACTCCGCGGTGGCCTTCGGCGGCACCGGCTCGATCTCCCCGGCCGAGCTGAACACCGCGGGCACCACGATCAGCGCGGGCAGCGCCTACTTCACGTACTACCCGTACTACAACGGCGTCATCCCGCCGAGCACGCAGGCGAGTGCGTCGACGAGTGCCCTCGCCGCGCGCACCGACGGCAACGACGACGGCCAGGCCGCCGCCACGGTGCAGCGCTCCGCCCCGGTCGGCGACCACCAGCCGAACCTGGCACCGCTCAAGACGCTCCAGCGGCAGTAACGGAAAGTAACGGCAGTAACGGCAGGTCAGGCGGGGGCGCCGACGAGCATCGTCGGCGCCCCCGCCACCCGCGTCAGGAACACCGTCACGGAGTTCGGCCCCTGCGGCTTGGGCAGCACCTTCTTGCGCAGTTCCTCCGGCTCGACGGCCGACCCCCGCTTCTTCACGGTGAGGATTCCGACCTCCCGCTCCCGCAGCAGCGCCTTCAACTTCTTGACGTTGAACGGGAGCCGGTCGGTGATCTCGTAGGCGGAGGCGTACGGGGTGGGGCGCAGGGCGTCGGCGGTGACGTAGGCGATGGTCGCGTCGATCAGCCCGCCGTCGAGCTCCCGGGCCACGTCGGCGACCAGATGGGCCCGGATGACGGCACCGTCGGGCTCGTACAGATACCGCCCGACCGGCCGGACCTCCGGGTCGGGCAGACCGGCGCCGAGCAGCGTCCGAGGCCCCGGCAGCAGGGTCGCCCGGACGGCCCCCGGCTCGCTGGTCCCGAACCACAGCACGGCCTCCTTCACATCCCCGCCGTCCGAGATCCACTCGGCCTCGGCCTCGGCGGGGATCGCCTCGTGCGGCACGCCGGGCGCGATCTTCAGGGCGGCGCGGGGCGCGGCGAGGGCGGCCCCGACCGCCCACGACAGGGGCGGCGAGTACGCCTCCGGATCGAAGATCCTCCCGCGCCCACCGCGTCGCGCCGGATCGACGAACACGGCGTCGTAGCCGCTGGTGTCGACGTCCGTGACGTCCGCCTCCCGCACCTCGATGAGATCGGCGAGCCCGAGCGCGTCGGCGTTCGCGCGCGCCGCGTGAGCCGTCGACGGGTCACGGTCCACGGCCAGGACCCGGATCCCGGCCCGGGCCAGTGCGATCGCGTCGCCGCCGATCCCGCAGCAAAGGTCGGCGACGGAGGTCACGCCGAGCGCCTTCATCCGCCCGGCCCGGTATCCGGCGACACTCGCCCGCGTCGACTGCTCCACCCCGTTCGGCGTGAAGAACATCCGCTCGGCGTCCTCGGTTCCGAACTTCGCCGCCGCCCGCTGCCGCAGCCGGGCCTGGCCCAGGGCAGCGGACACCAGGTCGGCGGGGTGCTCACGGCGCAGCCGGGTGGCGACGGCGAGCTCGTCGGCGGGGGCGGTGCCGCGCACGGCGTCGAGGAGGGCGTGGCCCTCGGGGGTGAGGAGGGGGGCGAGGTCGTTCACCGGGTCATTGTGGGCCAGTCGGTGGACGGTGTGCTTGCGGCGGAGGTGTCGGGCGGGCTTCCGGGGCGGTGACTGCGAGGATCCGGCGCCATGGGACCTGTCGTACAAAATGATGACAAGGGTGGCTGTTCCGGGGTGCCGGATCGGCGCACGGACATCCGGTACGCGGGGCTCCGGTTCGCGGGAATCCGGAGCGCGGCCGCCGTCCTCACCCTGGCCGCCATCGCGACGGGCTGCGCCGGAGGTGGCACGGGGACCGGCGGAAGGGGAGGCAAGGGGAACAGCCCCGCGCCGGGCCAGCAACCGGCCCGGGCGGTGCCTCCCGAGGCACCCCCGGCCCGCGCTCTGCACTTGTACGCCTCCAGGCTCCGTGCCGCCCAGCAGGCCCGGGTCGGCGCGGCGAAGCACTGGGGCCTGAAGAAGGCCCCGCTGACACCCCCGGCGCGGCCCGCGCACAAACCGCAGATCACGACGCGCGAGGGCTTCGAGGTCGACGACCACGAGAAGCTCGGCCTTCCCCCGGTCTTCACCACGATCCCGACCAAGGACAAGGTCGTCTTCCTCACCATCGACGACGGCGCCGAGAAGGACCCGGCGTTCCTGCGGATGATGAGCGCCCTGAAGATCCCGTACACCGCCTTCCTCAGTGACTCCCTGGTCAAGGACGACTACGGCTACTTCAAGAAGCTGCAGGACCGGGGCGCGGTCCTGAACAACCACACCCTCCACCACCCCTACCTGCCCGCCCTCTCCTACGCCCGTCAGAAGCGCGAGATCTGCGGCATGCAGGACGTGATCGAGAAGCGCTACGGCAAGCGCCCCGCCCTCTTCCGGCCGCCCTACGGCAGCTACGACCAGGACACCCTGCGTGCCGCGAAGACCTGCGGCGTGCGCTACGCCCCACTCTGGGACGAGGAGGTCTTCGTCGACCACTGGGAGTACCGGGAGTGGGACCAGGACCTCCACCCCGGCGACATCGTCCTGAGCCACTTCCGCGGTCGCGGAGCCTGGAAGGGCACGATGCCCGACATGGTCCGCCGGTTCCTGAACAAGGTCACGGAGAAGGGGTACGCGGTGGCACGGCTGGAGGACTACCTGTGAGGACTCGGGGCCGGCCGGCCGCACTGCTGATCCTGGCAACATTGACGACCTTGGCAGCGCTGACGGGCCTGACGGGCTGCGCCCAGTCCGTCGACCCGATCGAGCGGCTGGGCAAGAAGGCCGCCGCACGGGTCCGCCCACCCGGCCCGGCCGGCCAGGCCCCGTACCGTCGCTGGGGCCTGACGGCCCCGCTGGCCCCCGCGCCGGCCCACCCGGCCGCCCGCTCCCTGGCAGGCAGCCCCGGCGCGAGCCTCCCCCCGGTCGTCGACCACGTCCCGACAGCCGACAAGGTCGTCTTCCTCACCTACGACGACGGCGCCGAACGCGACCCACGCTTCGTCGACATGGTCCGCGAACTGCGCCTCCCGGTCAGCATGTTCCTGACGGACAGCGTGGTCGGCCCCGGCTACGGCCACTTCGCCCGCCTCCGGTCCGTCGGCGCGAACATCCAGAACCACACCCTGGACCACCCGGCCCTGCGCGGCCTGCCCTACGCCGGCCAGCGGGCCGAGATCTGCGGCCAGCAGGACAAACTCCGCGCGCGCTTCGGCCTGCGCCCCCGCCTCTTCCGCCCGCCCTACGGCACCTACGACACGACCACCCGCCGCGCCGCCGCCGACTGCGGCATCGCGGCGATCGTCCTGTGGCGCGCCTCCATGGGCCCCGCCGACCTCACCTACACCCATGGCTCCCCCCGCCTCCACCCCGGCGACATCATCGCCGTGGCCCCAGACGGGGCAACGGGCCCGAGCATGAGGGAACGCACGACACGGCTGCTCCGCCGGGTACAGGAGCAGGGGTTCACGGTGGCGCGGCTGGAGGACTACCTGTAGGTCACCGGGGCCACATCACCGCCATGAGGGCGACGAGGAACAGCGAGGCCGTCGCCTGCGCCGCTCCGGTGGTCGGATGACCATCACGGAACAGGAGGACGGCAGCCCCGAGGGCGGCCAGCGCCATCACGCCGAGCCACACCAGCATCCCCGTCGGATGCCCGGCCATCGCGATCACCAGCGCGAACATGAGCCCAAAGGCGACTTCCGCCAGCAGCAGAACCGCAAGCACGCAGCCGTCGGCAAACGAGGAACGAGAACTCATGGACGAACGGTACGAAAAATCAGCCCGTCCGGAGCTTGAGGACGAGGCCGTCCAGGCCGAAGCAGGGGTTCGGGGGCGGCAGCCCCCATGGACGGTCACTCCGACTCCGGACTCCCAAGGACACTCACGCCAGCTGGGAAATCCCGCCGACGCGCCGCGGGCATTGGCACTCCGCTTGACCGAGTGCTAATCGCAGTCATAGTCTCAGCTCTGGCACTCGGCAGATGAGAGTGCCAACTACGCGACGGGCAGGTCCGGCACCCGCGACGACGGATCCACCTGGTCGCCACCTCAGACAGTTAACCCCGTGAGATCTCCGAAGGGGGAGGTCGGATCGTGACGACCACCAGCTCCAAGGTTGCCATCAAGCCGCTCGAGGACCGCATCGTGGTCCAGCCGCTCGACGCCGAGCAGACCACCGCCTCTGGCCTGGTCATCCCGGACACCGCGAAGGAGAAGCCCCAGGAGGGCGCCGTCCTCGCCGTGGGCCCGGGCCGCTTCGAGAACGGCGAGCGCCTGCCGCTCGACGTCAAGGTCGGCGACGTCGTCCTGTACAGCAAGTACGGCGGCACCGAGGTGAAGTACAACGGCGAGGAGTACCTCGTCCTCTCGGCTCGCGACGTGCTCGCGATCATCGAGAAGTAATTCACCCAGTTTTGCAGTGAACTGCGCCCCTGGCCCCCGCTACTTTGTGAAGCCGGGCGCTGGGGGCGCAGTTCGTTCCCACGTTTTCCGAGAGGGCTGAACCGCTCCCATGGCGAAGATCCTGAAGTTCGACGAGGACGCCCGTCGCGCCCTCGAGCGCGGCGTCAACAAGCTTGCCGACACGGTCAAGGTGACGATCGGCCCCAAGGGCCGCAACGTCGTCATCGACAAGAAGTTCGGCGCTCCCACCATCACCAACGACGGTGTCACCATCGCCCGTGAGGTCGAGCTCGACGACCCGTACGAGAACCTCGGCGCGCAGCTGGTGAAGGAGGTGGCGACCAAGACCAACGACATCGCGGGTGACGGCACCACCACCGCCACCGTCCTGGCCCAGGCGCTCGTGCGCGAGGGCCTCAAGAACGTCGCCGCCGGCGCCTCCCCGGCCGCCCTGAAGAAGGGCATCGACGCGGCCGTCAAGGCCATCTCCGAGGATCTGCTGGCCACCGCCCGCCCGATCGACGAGAAGTCCGACATCGCCGCCGTCGCCGCGCTGTCCGCCCAGGACACGCAGGTCGGCGAGCTCATCGCCGAGGCGATGGACAAGGTCGGCAAGGACGGTGTCATCACCGTCGAGGAGTCCAACACCTTCGGTCTGGAGCTGGACTTCACCGAGGGCATGGCCTTCGACAAGGGCTACCTGTCGCCGTACTTCGTGACGGACCAGGAGCGCATGGAGGCCGTCCTGGAGGACCCCTACATCCTCATCAACCAGGGCAAGATCTCCTCCATCTCCGACCTGCTGCCGCTGCTGGAGAAGGTCATCCAGACCAACTCCTCCAAGCCGCTGCTGATCATCGCCGAGGACCTGGAGGGCGAGGCGCTCTCCACCCTCGTCGTCAACAAGATCCGCGGCACCTTCAACGCGGTCGCCGTGAAGGCCCCGGGCTTCGGTGACCGTCGCAAGGCGATGCTGCAGGACCTGGCCGTCCTCACCGGCGCCACCGTCATCTCCGAAGAGGTCGGCCTCAAGCTCGACCAGGTCGGCGTCGACGTGCTCGGCTCCGCCCGCCGCGTCACCGTCACCAAGGACGACACCACGGTCGTCGACGGCGCCGGCAACCACGAGGACGTCGTCGGCCGCGTCAACCAGATCAAGGCCGAGATCGAGAACACGGACTCCGACTGGGACCGCGAGAAGCTCCAGGAGCGCCTCGCGAAGCTGGCCGGCGGCGTGTGCGTGATCAAGGTCGGCGCCGCCACCGAGGTGGAGCTGAAGGAGAAGAAGCACCGTCTGGAGGACGCCATCTCCGCGACCCGCGCCGCGGTCGAGGAGGGCATCGTCTCCGGTGGTGGCTCCGCGCTGGTCCACGCCGCCAAGGTGCTGGAGGGCGGCCTGGGCAAGACCGGCGACGAGGCCACCGGTGTCGCCGTCGTCCGCCGCGCCGTCGTCGAGCCGCTGCGCTGGATCGCCGAGAACGCCGGCCTGGAGGGTTACGTCATCACCTCCAAGGTCGCCGAGCTCGACAAGGGCCAGGGCTTCAACGCCGCCACCGGCGAGTACGGCGACCTGGTCAAGGCCGGCGTCATCGACCCGGTCAAGGTCACCCGCTCCGCCCTGGAGAACGCCGCCTCCATCGCCTCCCTCCTCCTGACGACCGAGACCCTGGTCGTCGAGAAGAAGGAAGAGGAAGAGCCGGCCGCCGGTGGCCACAGCCACGGCCACGCGCACTGACGCACCGCGGTAACACACGGTAGTAACACGGCGTAAAACGGCCGTACCGAGGCCCGGCACCCTGCAGACAAGGGGCGCCGGGCCTCGGCGTTTCCCGGGTTTCTTCTACCGCTTACCGCTGGTTTCCCTACCGCTCCAGCGCGTCCAGCGCCCCCAGCTGCCCCATCAGCCCGAGCCGGTCGTACTGCCACCAGCCCTCGACGATCTTCCCGTCCTCCCTGCACCGGAAGACGGTCGTCCCGGTCATCGTGACCTGCTTCCCGGTGGCCGGAATCCCCATGAAGTCGCCCTTGTGGGTCCCACTCCAGGTCCACCGGTTGCTCACGCGGTCGCCCTGGCCGATCTGGTCTTCGAGGGAGAAGGCGAAGTCGAAGCCGCCCCGCCACATCTCGACCTCCCGCCGCATCGCGTCCATGCCCATGGTGTCCTGCTCGTTGGCGGGATCGTGGTCGTGATAGTCCTCGGCGAGCAGTCCGTCGAGCGGCGGCAGTTCACCCCGCACCGCCACGGTCGCGAAGAACCGCCGTGCGGTCTCCGCGTACAACTGCTCGTCCCGTACGACGTCGAGATCCGTGAAGGTCGGCATCTCGTCGCACAGGGCCACCAGTTCCCGGAAGACCTTGTCGGTCTCCGGAAGGTTCGAGTTCCGCATCGCCTCCTCGTACGACGGGAACTCCACGATCTCGATGAAGTGCGACGCGTCGGAACGGTCCTTGCCGACCACCGCGTGCGTCGCGGTCCGCTTCCCCTTGGTCTGTTCGACCCACGTGTCCATCAGCCGGTCCATCTCGTCGAACCGGCTGGTCCTGCAGTCGATGAGCTGTACGAATGTCATGACGCCGCCTCCGGCCCCCCTGGGTCCGGTCCCCGTCACACCCATTTTCCCACCGGAGCGCCGACGCCACCCGTCCACCAGGGTGGTTGTTACCGAGACCGGTTACCGGGGCCCGTACTTCCGTCCCGTCTTCGAGCTGATCCCGCCCAGCAGCGACCGGGGCGTCACCTTCACCAGCCCCATCAGCGCCTTGTAGCGCGGGTCGGGGATCGACAGCGACTTCCCGCGCGCCAGGTCGTCCAGCGCCGCCGCGACCAGCTTGTCCGCGTCCAGCCACATCCAGCCCGGGATGTTGTCCGTGCCCATCCCGGCCCGCTCGTGGAACTCCGTGCGCACGAACCCCGGGCACAGCGCCATGAGCCGCACCCCGCTGCCCGTCAGATCCTTCGCCGCGCCCTGCGTGAACTGCACGACCCACGCCTTGGACGCCCCGTACGTCCCGCGCGGCACGAACGCCGCCACCGAGGCCACGTTGACGACACCCCCGCGCCCGCGCTCCCGCATCGCCGTCGCCGCGGCGGACGTCAGCCGCAGCACCGCCTCGCAGTGCACCTTGAGCATCTTCAGTTCGTCGGCCATGGACACGTCGAGGTAGCGGCCCTTGTTGCCGAAGCCGGCGTTGTTGATCAGCAGGTCGACGGGGTTCTTGCGGTCGCCGAGCCGGGCGGCCACCGCCTCGATGCCCTCGTCCGTCGCGAGGTCGGCCGTCAGCACCTCCGCCTCGATGCCGTGCCGGTCGTGCAACTCGGTCGCCTGCTCGCGCAGCCGCTTGGTGTCCCGTGCCACGAGGACGAGATCGTGCCCGTCCGCCGCCAGTCTGCGCGCGAACGCGGCGCCGATGCCCGCGGTCGAACCCGTAATCAGAGCCGTTGTCATGGCGCAAGGTTAGTGACCCGGAGTGCGCACGTCCGCTCTCTGCACGCGCCCTCCCGAAGATGGAGGCCCCGTGAGCGTCCGGGCCGTGACCTCGGCTCAGCCTCCGGACTCCGCCACGTACTTCCGTGCCGCGGCCAGCGACTCCGAATGCAGCGCCTCGCCCGCCGCGAGCAGCCGGGGCAGCAGCTCCCGGTGCGTGGTGACGGCCCGGAACTGCATCCGGGCCGTCACGTCGTGATCCGGCAGGTGGACGATCTCGACCGGATCCCCCGCGCGGATCTCACCCGGCACGATCACCCGCAGGTACGCGCCCGTGGCCGCCTTCTCCGTGAACCGCCTGACCCACCGCCGCTCACCCACATGACCTTGGAAGGTGACGCACGGTATCCGCCCGGCGCTCACCTCCAGCACCACCTCGGAGCCGATCCGCCAGCGCTCGCCGATCCGCGCGCCCGAGACGTCGAGGCCGGTGGTGGTGAGGTTCTCGCCGAACGCGCCGTCGGCCAGCGGGCGCCCGAGTTCGCGCTCCCAGTCGTCGAGGTCCTCACGCGCGACGGCGTACACCGCTTGGTCGTCGCCGCCGTGATGACGCAGGTCGCACACCGCGTCCCCGGCCAGACCGCTCGCCCCGACCCCTTTCGGGCCCGGCGCCGAGACCCGCACCGGCCCCTCGACCGGCCGCTTGTCGATGCCGGTCAGCCCCTGCGGCTGATCGGTGTACGGCACGGCCTTCGCGCGGCCCAGGTTGACTGACAGAAGCCTCATGTCCGCCACGGTAAGCGACCGGATGTCAAAGTGTCGACGCATTATTCGCGCCCACACCCAAGGTTCGCTTATGCTCGCCATATGATCGAGGCCCGTCATCTCCGCGTCCTGCGCGCCGTGGCCGCCACCGGCTCCTTCTCGGCGGCCGGGCGCGAGCTGGGCTGCACCCAGCCGGCCGTCAGCCAGCAGATGAAGGCCCTGGAGGCGTCCGTCGGCACGCCCCTGCTGGTCCGCAGCGGCCGCGCGATGCGCCTGACCCAGGCGGGCGAGGCCCTCGTCCGGCACGCGGCCGGCATCCTCTCCGGGCTGACCGCGGCCGAGGAGGAGGTCGCCGCCATCGCGGGCCTGCGGGCCGGCCGGGTCCGCCTGGTCTCCTTCCCCAGCGGCAGCTCCACCCTCGTCCCGACCGCCCTCGCCGCCCTGCGCGCCGCCCACCCCGGCACCCGCGTCTCCCTGGAGGAGGCCGAACCGCCGCGGTCGGTCGAGCTGCTCCGCGAGGGCGACTGCGACATCGCCCTCGCCTTCCGCTACGAACGCGCCAAGGGCGGCGGCACCGGCGAAGCCGGGGAAGCCGGCGAAGGCGAGTGGGACGACCTGGTCGTACGGCCGCTGCTGACGGACCGTCTGGTCGCCCTCGTCCCCGAGGGCCACCGCCTCGCGCGCATCGGGTCCGCAGAGTCCGTCGCCATCGGCGACCTCGCCGCCGAGCCGTGGATCGCCGGCTGCCCGCGCTGTCGCGGCCAGCTGGTCCAGGTGTGCGAGAGCGCGGGCTTCACGCCCCGCATCGACTTTGCGACCGACGACTACCCGGCGGTGGTCGGTCTGGTGGGCGCCGGCCTCGGCGTCGCCGTCCTGCCCCAGCTCGCGATCGACTCCGTACGGCCCCGTGGCGCCCGCGCGATGACGCTGGAGCCGGCCGTACGGCGCGAGATCGTCGCGCTCACCCTGCCCGACCTGGCCCAGGTGCCGGCGGTGACGGCCACGCTGGAGCAGCTGGGACGGGCCGCGGCGCGGCAGTAGAAGGCGCACCACTAGGAAGCGGAGGGCACGCGCGCGTGCCCTCCGCTCTGAAGAAACGTTCTTTCATGTGTTCGAAGCGGCGTCTCTCGCGCCCGACGACGCCGACACCAGGCGGTTGCGCGCCCGCCCCATGAGCTCTTCGCGCTCGTCCTCGGTCAACCCGCCCCACACGCCGTACGGCTCGCGTACGGCCAGCGCATGCGCCGCGCACTGCGCGCGGACCGGGCACCTCATGCAGACCTCCTTGGCCGAGTTCTCTCGAGCGCTCCGAGCCGCCCCGCGCTCACCCTCCGGATGGAAGAAGAGCGAACTGTCCACCCCGCGGCAGGCGGCCAGGAGCTGCCAGTCCCACAGGTCCGCGTTCGGTCCGGGAAGGCGGGAGAAATCTGCCATTGCGTGACCCCTTGTAGCCGTTCTGAGCGGATACGGTGTCCACGACCGTACAACTACGATCTAAGGAGATGAAAATATGACTCATTGCGAATCTAGCCTCAGACACCAGTGAAAGGGAAGAAATAGGGCTGAATGGGGCACGGTTGTGATGAAAGCTTGAGGGTCCGTGTGCCTGACTCCTCTGTGTCCGGCCCCTCACGTAGAGTGCCGAAGAATGCACGCAGCCCCGTAACTCTTTCGAGTGACCGTCGTTGAGAGTGCGGTGGCGGTTGAAAACACAAACGCTCGGGCAGGCGTCCGAGACGGTCGACCGCACAGGTGACGATTCGTACCAGCCTGGAGGCACAAGGTGACGCGCATCAGCTGCGGAGGGCGGCCATGACTTCCGTCCTCGTCTGCGACGACTCCCCGCTTGCCCGAGAGGCGCTCCGCCGCGCGGTCGCGACCGTGCCCGGCGTCGAGCGCGTGACGACGGCGGCCAACGGCGAGGAAGTCCTCCGCCGCTGGGGTGCCGACCGCTCGGACCTGATTCTGATGGACGTACGCATGCCCGGACTGGGCGGCGTCGAGACAGTACGGCGACTGCTGTCCGCCGACCCCGGCGCACGCATCATCATGCTGACCGTCGCCGAGGACCTCGACGGCGTCGCCCTCGCGGTCGCCGCCGGCGCCCGCGGCTACCTGCACAAGGACGCCTCGCGCGCGGAGTTGCGCGCGACCGTCACCCAGGCCCTGGCGGACCCGACCTGGCGCCTGGCCCCCCGTCGGCTGCGCTCGGCCGAGATGGGTGCGGCGCCCACGCTCACCGCGCGTGAGATCCAGGTCCTCGAAGGCATGAGCCACGGCCGCTCCAACGCGGAGATCGGCCGTGAGCTGTTCCTCTCCGAGGACACGGTCAAGACGCACGCCCGACGGCTGTTCAAGAAACTCGGCGCCTCGGACCGCGCGCACGCCGTGGCGCTCGGCTTCCGCTGGGGACTGGTTCGTTAGGGACCGTTCCCGTCTGCCCGGCCCCGAGGCCCGGACCGGTCCGCAGTGGGACAGGTCCTGGGCCGTCCGGTGGATCGGACCGGTTCAGGGTGACATCGGTCATTCAGTGAGGGGAGCGGGCTCATGGGCGAACCTCCCTGCTCAGACGCGGTCCGGAGGCCGGGCGAGGCCCCTTCCCACCGCATGGCGGGCGGGAGTGGCACCTCGTCCCGCCGGGTGCCCGCTGCTCGTTTCGCCGCGGATGCCGCATCCTTGAGGTGTGGAGTTCCTCGGGGACGAGTCGGTCGAGCGGAAGGGGAGGGCGCAGGGGATGAGTTCCGGCGCACCTGCTCATAACGCTTCGGTGCACAACGACGGGCACGGTGCCGCGGCCGGTCCGGCCGCAGTGCACCATGGACCGATGCGCGATGACGAGGCGGTCACTGCCGTGGGGACGATCGGGGCACTCGTCCATCGCGCCGTGGACGGCGACGAGCAGGCCACCCACGACCTGCTGGCCCACGTTCATCCCCTGGCGCTGCGTTACTGCCGCACCCGGCTGTCCCGGCTGCCCGGCGACGCGCGCCACTTCGTGGAGGACCTCGCCCAGGAGGTCTGCGTGGCGGTCCTCCTCGCCCTGCCCCGCTACCGGGACACCGGCAGGCCCTTCGAGGCCTTCGTCTTCGCCATCGCCGCGCACAAGGTCGCCGACCTCCAGCGCGCCGCGATGCGCCACCCGGGCTCGACGGCGGTCCCGTCCGACGAGATGCCCGAACGCCCGGACGACTCACTCGGCCCCGAGGAGCGCGCCCTCCTCAGCAGCGACGCCGAATGGGCCAAGGAACTGCTGGCCAACCTGCCCGAGAACCAGCGGGAACTGCTCCTGCTGCGCATCGCGGTGGGCCTCACCGCCGAGGAGACCGGCCAGATGTTGGGAATGTCACCCGGCGCGGTCCGCGTGGCCCAGCACCGGGCGCTGAGCAGGCTGCGGGCGCTCGCCGAACAGTAGCGGTCCCGGTAACGGCGCCAGTGCCTTCGGTGAACGGGCCGCCCACCGATTCCGTACGAACATACGAAGCCCGTAGTCACACCCGACCGTGGAATTCGGGAGGTGCGCTTCCCGTTAGCATGGACATCCGCACCGATCAAGGCCATATGGGGAAGGTGTCATGACTGCCAACGTCGACGGAGTGCCCGGAAAATTCGCGACCCTCGGGCTCACCTACGACGACGTGCTGCTGCTGCCGGGCGCATCCGAGGTGCTCCCCAACGCGGTCGACACCTCGTCCCGCATCTCCCGCAACGTCCGTGTCAACATCCCGCTGCTGTCGGCGGCGATGGACAAGGTCACCGAGTCCCGCATGGCGATCGCGATGGCCCGCCAGGGCGGCGTCGGCGTGCTGCACCGCAACCTCTCCATCGAGGACCAGGTCAACCAGGTCGACCTCGTGAAGCGCTCCGAGTCCGGCATGGTCACCGACCCGATCACGGTGCACCCGGACGCGACGCTGGCCGAGGCCGACGCCCTGTGCGCGAAGTTCCGCATCAGCGGCGTCCCGGTCACCGACGGCGACAAGAAGCTGCTCGGCATCGTCACCAACCGCGACATGGCCTTCGAGTCCGACCGCACCCGTCAGGTGCGCGAGGTCATGACGCCGATGCCGCTGGTCACCGGCCACGTCGGCATCTCCGGCACGGACGCCATGGAGCTGCTGCGCCGCCACAAGATCGAGAAGCTTCCCCTGGTCGACGAGGCGGGCGTCCTCAAGGGCCTCATCACGGTCAAGGACTTCGTCAAGGCCGAGCAGTACCCCCGGGCCGCGAAGGACGGCGAGGGCCGCCTCCTCGTCGGTGCCGCCGTCGGCGCCAGCCCCGAGGCGCTGGAGCGCGCCCAGGCCCTCGCCGAGGCCGGCGTGGACTTCCTGGTCGTCGACACCTCGCACGGCCACAACAGCAACGCCCTCAGCTGGATGTCGAAGATCAAGTCGAGCGTGCGCGTCGACGTGATCGGCGGCAACGTCGCCACCCGCGACGGCGCCCAGGCCCTGATCGACGCCGGTGTCGACGGCATCAAGGTCGGTGTCGGCCCCGGCTCGATCTGCACCACCCGCGTGGTCGCCGGCATCGGAGTCCCCCAGGTCACCGCCATCTACGAGGCCTCCCTCGCCGCCCGCCCCGCCGGGATCCCGCTGATCGGCGACGGCGGCCTGCAGTACTCCGGCGACATCGGCAAGGCGCTCGCCGCCGGCGCCGACGCGGTGATGCTGGGCTCGCTGCTCGCGGGCTGCGAGGAGTCCCCGGGCGAGCTGCAGTTCATCAACGGCAAGCAGTTCAAGTCGTACCGCGGCATGGGCTCGCTGGGCGCCATGCAGTCCCGCGGCCAGGCCAAGTCGTACTCCAAGGACCGCTACTTCCAGGCCGAGGTCGCCGCCGACGACAAGCTCGTGCCCGAGGGCATCGAGGGCCAGGTGCCCTACCGCGGCCCGCTCGGCAACGTGCTGCACCAGCTCGTCGGCGGTCTGCGCCAGACCATGGGCTACGTGGGCGCCGCCACCATCGAGGAGATGGAGTCCAAGGGCCGCTTCGTCCGGATCACCTCCGCGGGCCTCAAGGAGAGCCACCCGCACGACATCCAGATGACGGTCGAGGCACCGAACTACAGCAACAAGTAGTCGTCACGCGCGCGTGAGACACGGCGAGGGCGGTCCCGGAGCATCCGGGGCCGCCCTTGTCGTACCCGTCGGCGATACTGGAAGACGCTGAACGCATCAGGGAAAGGCCACACACGTGACTGAGATCGAGATCGGGCGCGGCAAGCGCGGCCGCCGGGCGTACGCCTTCGACGACATCGCCGTCGTCCCCAGCCGCCGTACCCGGGACCCGAAGGAGGTCTCGATCGCCTGGCAGATCGACGCCTACCGTTTCGAGCTGCCCTTCCTGGCCGCCCCCATGGACTCGGTCGTCTCCCCGGCCACCGCGATCCGCATCGGCGAACTCGGCGGCCTCGGCGTCCTCAACCTCGAGGGTCTGTGGACGCGGCACGAGGACCCGCAGCCGCTGCTCGACGAGATCGTGGGCCTGCCCGTCGAGGCGGCCACCCGTCGCCTCCAGGAGATCTACGCCGCTCCCATCAAGGAGGAGCTGATCGGGCAGCGCATCAAGGAGGTGCGCGACTCCGGCGTGGTCACGGCCGCCGCGCTCTCCCCGCAGCGCACGGCCCAGTTCTCCAAGGCCGTCGTCGACGCGGGCGTGGACATCTTCGTCATCCGCGGTACGACGGTGTCGGCGGAGCACGTCTCCGGCTCGCACGAGCCGCTGAACCTGAAGCAGTTCATCTACGAGCTCGACGTCCCGGTGATCGTCGGCGGCTGCGCCACCTACACGGCGGCCCTGCACCTCATGCGCACCGGCGCGGCGGGTGTCCTGGTCGGTTTCGGCGGCGGCGCGGCGCACACCACGCGCAACGTGCTGGGCATCCAGGTCCCGATGGCGACGGCGGTCGCGGACGTGGCGGCGGCCCGCCGCGACTACATGGACGAGTCCGGCGGCCGGTACGTGCACGTGATCGCGGACGGCGGCGTCGGCTGGTCCGGCGACCTGCCCAAGGCGATCGCCTGCGGCGCCGACTCGGTGATGATGGGCTCCCCGCTCGCGCGCGCCACCGACGCGCCGGGCCGCGGCCACCACTGGGGCATGGAGGCCGTCAACGAGGAGCTGCCCCGCGGCAAGAAGGTCGACCTCGGCACCGTCGGCACCATCGAGGAGGTCCTGACGGGCCCCTCGCACACGCCCGACGGCTCGATGAACTTCTTCGGCGCCCTGCGCCGCGCCATGGCCACCACCGGCTACAGCGAGCTGAAGGAGTTCCAGCGCGTCGAGGTCACGGTGGCGGACTCGGTGCACCGGCGGTAACCCCGGCAACGCGGAGAACCTCGAAAGGGGCCGGTCATCTCACCCGAGTGAGATGACCGGCCCCTTTCGCGTGCCCTTTCGCGTGCCCGGCGGGCCGGGGCGTGTGGCGCGGGGTGGGGGCGTGCGGTTGCGTTCGGGGCGGATGTGAGCTGGTCAGGGGGGTGGCGAGCGGTAGCGTCCGTGTCGGCGCCCCAGTTGTGTGGGGTGCCCCCTTCCAAGGACATCGTTCCGGACCCCGGCCCTCGGGGCCCGGCCCGAGTTCCTGAACGTGCCGTCTACCGGGTCATGGGCGGCGTCGTGGAAGGGGGCGCCCATGGGACGCCACCGCAAGCCCAACCGCTGGGACCGACTCCGTCTTCGGATGGTGCAGTGCCGGAGGAGGTGGATCTTGCGGATTTTCGGATGGTGAGCGGCCGCCCCCAAACACACTAGGGGCGGACACTCCGTGATCCATCAGGAGCCCGCTGCAGTTCCCGCTGCGGTGGGCTCCACCCAATTCGTACGTTACCGGCGAGCCATGCTGTACGCCACCAGCCTCCGGAGCCCGGGTCGGCCGTGTGCGCCCCGGTTCACAACCGATGCGCCGCCCCCGTGGGCGTAGCCCCCCGCGTGTCCAGCAACAGCTGGGCCTTCACCGACAGCCCCTGGAGGTCGTACGTGCGGTGCTGCTGGAGGAGGATCGTGAGGTCGGCGTCGGCGGCGGCCTCGTAGAGGGAGTCGGCGCGGGGGACCGGGCGGTCCAGGACGCTCCAGGACGGCACGTGCGGGTCGTGGTAGCTGACGGCCGCGCCCAGCTCCATCAGGCGGATCGCGATCTCGCGCGCGGGGGTGCCCTGCTGGTCGGCGAGGTCGGGCTTGTAGGTGACGCCGAGCAGCAGCACACGCGCGCCCCGCGCCGACTTGCCGTGCTCGTTCAGGAGGGCGGCGGCGCGCTGGACGACGTAGCGGGGCATGCGGCTGTTGACCTGCTGGGCGAGTTCCACCATGCGCAGGGGGCTGCCGGGGTGGCCGGTGCGGTCCAGAGGGACGGAGTGGCCGCCGACGCCGGGGCCCGGGCGGAAGGCCTCGAAGCCGAACGGCTTGGTCTCCGCGCAGCGGACGACGTCCCACAGGTCGACGCCCAAGTCGTGGCAGAGGACGGCCATTTCGTTGACGAGGGCGATGTTGACATGCCGGAAGTTGGTCTCCAGGAGCTGCACGGTCTCGGCTTCCCGCAGGCCACGCGCGCGTACCACCTTGTCGGTGAGACGGCCGTAGAAGGCCGCGGCGGACTCGGTGCACGCGGGGGTGAGTCCGCCGATGACCTTCGGGGTGGTGGCCGGGGTGAAGGCGCGGTTGCCCGGGTCGACCCGGCTGGGGGAGTAGGCGAGGTGGAAGTCGCGGCCCGCGCGGAGCCCGGACGTCTCCTCCAGCAGCGGTCGCAGGAATTCCTCCGTCGCCCCGGGGTATACGGGCGACTCCAGGATCACGGTGGTGTGCGGGCGCAGGTGTCCGGCGAGGGTGCGGGCGGCCGCCTCCACCTGGCTCAGGTCGAGTCCGCCGTCCGCGTCGCGCGGGGTCGGGGCGCAGATGACGGCGGTGCGCACCCGGCCCAGTTCGGCGGGGTTGGTGGCGGGCCGGAAACCCCCCGAGAGCATCCGGCGCAGTTCGGCGGGGCTGAGGGAGCCGGCCTCGGGGCCGGTGCGGTAGCCGACGGTGGGGATGCCGGCGGCCACGGCGGCCTGGGCCAGGGGCAGGCCGAGCGGGCCGAGTCCGATGACGGCGAGATCTGCGGGCATGGCGTATGCCGTCCTTCCCAGTAACCGAGGTGGGACAGGTGCGCAAGCCCTGTGGACAGGATGGGCGAGCGCAATGTCAGACTAGGAGTAAATATGACCGTTATGCGGGATTGATCGGCTGTGTTGATCTGCCGTGTTGACCGGCCGCGTGTGACCGGCCTGTTTTCCGGGAGGTCCGCTCCGGTTCCGTGAGAGTTGTCCACAGGCTGGGGGTGAGTGGTGGCTGAAGTCGGGCAACACGGTCAGAATTTTGGGCATGAGGGTTACGGACCGGGCCTTGCCCTGACGGGTGCGGCCGGCGCGACCGACAGCGGGAGGCAGCGGTGAGGACAGCGACACTGGGGCCGGCGCAACGAGCCGAGTCACTGGCGGCCATGGCCGAGCGCGAACTGGACGTGCTGGTGGTGGGAGCGGGTGTGGTCGGCGCGGGCACCGCCCTGGACGCCGTGACGCGCGGCCTGTCCACGGGTCTGGTCGAGGCGCGCGACTGGGCGTCGGGCACGTCGAGCAGGTCCAGCAAGCTGGTCCACGGCGGCCTGCGCTACCTGGAGATGCTCGACTTCGCCCTCGTGCGGGAAGCGCTGAAGGAACGCGGGCTGCTGCTGGAGCGGCTCGCTCCGCATCTCGTGAAGCCGGTGCCCTTCCTGTATCCGCTCCAGCACAAGGGCTGGGAACGGCTGTACGCCGGTTCGGGCGTCGCGCTCTACGACGCGATGTCCATGGCCCGCGGGCACGGCCGGGGTCTGCCGACGCACCGCCACCTGAGCCGCCGTCACGCGCTGCGCGTCGCCCCCGCCTTGAAGAAGGACGCGCTGGTGGGAGCGTTGCAGTACTACGACGCCCAGATGGACGACGCCCGCTTCGTCGCGACCCTCGTGCGCACGGCGGCGGCCTACGGGGCGAAGGCGGCCAACCGCGCGCGGGTGACGGGTTTCCTGCGCGAGGGCGAACGGGTCGTCGGCGCGCGTGTGCAGGACGTCGAGGCTGGCGGAGAGTACGAGATCCGCGCCCGGCAGATCGTCAACGCCACGGGCGTGTGGACCGATGACACGCAGGCCATGGTGGGGGAGCGGGGGCAGTTCCACGTCCGTGCCTCGAAGGGCATCCACCTCGTCGTGCCGAGGGACCGGATCAGCTCCTCCACCGGACTGATCCTGCGCACCGAGAAGTCCGTGCTGTTCGTCATCCCCTGGGGCCGGCACTGGATCATCGGCACCACCGACACCGACTGGGACCTCGACAAGGCGCACCCGGCCGCGTCCAGCGCCGACATCGACTACCTCCTCGAGCATGTGAACTCGGTGCTCGCGGTGCCGCTGACCCGGGACGACGTGGAGGGCGTGTACGCGGGCCTACGGCCGCTGCTGGCCGGTGAGTCCGACGCCACCAGCAAGCTGTCGCGGGAGCACACCGTCGCGCATCCGGTGCCGGGGCTGGTGGTCGTGGCGGGCGGCAAGTACACGACGTACCGGGTGATGGCGAAGGACGCGACCGACGAGGCGGTGCGCGCGCTCGACCAGCGGGTCGCCGACTGCGTCACGGAGGACGTGCCGCTGCTGGGCGCGGAGGGCTATCGGGCGCTGTGGAACGCGCGGGCGCGGACCGCCGCGCGGACGGGCCTGCACGTGGTGCGGGTGGAGCACCTGCTGAACCGTTTCGGGTCGATGGCGGAGGAGGTGCTGGAGCTCATCGCGGCGGACCCGTCGCTCGGCGAGCCGCTCCAGACCGCCGACGACTACCTGCGCGCCGAGATCGTCTACGCCGCCTCCCACGAGGGAGCACGGCACCTGGACGACGTGCTGACGCGTCGCACGCGCATCTCCATCGAGACCTTCGACCGCGGCACGCGCAGTGCCCGCGAGGCCGCCGAACTGATGGCACCGGTCCTCGGCTGGGACAAGGACCACATCGAGCGCGAGGTCCGGCACTACGAGAAGCGGGTGGAGGCCGAACGGGAGTCGCAACGCCAGCCCGACGACCTGACGGCGGACGCGGCCCGACTGGGCGCACCGGACATCGTGCCCCTCTGACCTGCCCCGACTTGGACCTGCCCCGACTCGGACCTTTTTCCGATTCGGGCCTGCTTCGACTTGGGCCTTCTCCGATTCGGGCCTGCTTCGACTTGGGCCTTCTCCGATTCGGGCCTGCTTCGACTTCGGCCTCCCCGAATCTGACCTGCCCCGACGCCGACCCGCCCCGACGCCAGTCTTTTTCGACCGACTCCGGCTTTCGCGTTGCCGGTTCACTCGAACGAGTGTCGCGATCCGGGATCTCCGTTCGGAACCGGGTCGTTCTACGGGGTGCGAGGGCAGAACTCGGCGGCGAGCAAGGCCGGTTCGAGGCCGGGATCTGCGATCGCCGTCGTGTTCACCCGGAACGTGAGGACACGCCGACCGTCGACGGTGGCCGCGGTGCGCACGTAGCTGCCGGAGATCCGGCCGTTGTGCCCCCATACCGTGACGCCGCACGGGAGCTTCGCGGGGAACAGGCCCATGCCGTACAAGCCCTGCGCGGCACGGGTGTCGAGCATCTCGCGCAGCCAACGCGGGGGCAGCAGTTCGCCGCCGAGCAGCGCCGCGTAGAAGCGGTCCAGGTCGGCGAGCGTGGTCACCAGCTCGCCCGCGGCCCCGGACACCCGTGGGTCGAGTTCGGTGACGTCGGTCCCGTCCGTGTCGTAGGCGCGGCCGTGCGGGGAGGGCAGAGAGATGCGGGAGCCGGGAAAGGAGGTGCCCGTCAGACGCAGGGGAGCGATGATCCGCCGCTCGGCCTCCGTGGCGTACGAGCGACCGGTGACCTGCTCGACGATCAGGCCGAGCAGGACGTAGTTGGTGTTGGAGTAGGCGAAGCGGCCGAGGTCGGCCGGAGGGTGGGTGAGTGCGATACGGACGGCTTGAAGCGGAGCGACGGGCACGAGGCCCCCGGTGTCCCGGGTGAAGTCGTACAGGCCGCTGGTGTGGGTGAGCAGGGAACGAAGGGTCAGCGCGCGCCCGTCGTTGCCGGCCCCGCGCACCAGTCCCGGCAGGTGCGCCTCCACCGTGTCGGACAGCGACAGCCGATGTTCTGCGGCCAGTTGGAGCACGATGGTCGCAAGGAACGTCTTCGTGATGCTGCCGGCCCGGAAGTGCTCGGACCGGGAGATGCCCGGACCCGCCTCGGCGTAGCGGGTGGCGCTCCCCTCACGGGCCAGCAGGGCGGCGGCCGGCGCCTTGCCCCGGGTGAGGAGCAGCGGGAGGAAGGAGTCCGTCGGCGGCACGGGGGCGGCCTGCGAGCCGGTCGTGAGCAGACCGAGGAGCACCAGGGCCGCGGGTACGGCCAGGAGGCTCCGAAGCGGTGGCGTCACGGATCCTCCGTCCTGTTTCCCTCTTCGTTCTTCCTGCTGTCCTTCTTCCTTGCGCGCCCATCATCCAGTGCCCGGTCACGCCCGCTTCACCCGGGCCCCGACCCTCGATCGGGGCCCGTCCGCGCTCCCTGGCCGGAGCGTGCTGCACCTTCTGGCCGGAATGCTCCACTCCTGGGGGGTCGTCAGGGCGCGGTCGGGATGCGATGAGGGGCACCCTGGGCGTCGGGCACTTGTCGGGTGAGGGACAATGGAAGCTCTGTCAGGGCGGGTTGCATGAGGGGACGCATGTCGGAGGCGGAGCGGGCGGGGTCATCCCGTCAGGACAAGAGCGCACGTCTCCTCGCCGGGCGGTACCGGCTGGGAGACGTACTCGGCCGCGGCGGCATGGGGACGGTGTGGCGCGCCGAGGACGAGACCCTCGGACGCACGGTCGCCGTCAAGGAGCTGCGGTTCCCGGGGAACATCGACGAGGACGAGAAGCGGCGGCTGATCACGCGGACGTTGCGCGAGGCCAAGGCCATCGCGCGGATCCGCAACAACAGCGCGGTGACGGTCTTCGACGTCGTCGAGGAGGACGACCGTCCGTGGATCGTCATGGAGCTCGTCGAGGGCAAGTCGCTCGCCGAGGTCATCCGTGAGGACGGCGTGCTGGAGCCGAAGCGTGCGGCCGAGGTCGGGCTGGCGATCCTCGACGTGCTGCGGTCGGCGCACCGCGAGGGCATTCTGCACCGTGACGTGAAGCCGTCGAACGTGCTGATCGCCGAGGACGGCCGGGTCGTGCTCACCGACTTCGGCATCGCCCAGGTCGAGGGTGACCCGTCGATCACCTCCACCGGCATGCTCGTCGGCGCCCCCTCCTACATCTCCCCGGAGCGGGCTCGCGGCCACAAGCCGGGACCGGCGGCCGACCTGTGGTCGCTCGGCGGTCTGCTGTACGCGTCGGTCGAGGGCTCGCCCCCGTACGACAAGGGTTCCGCGATCGCGACGCTCACCGCGGTGATGACCGAGCAGTTGGGGGAGCCGAAGAACGCGGGTCCGCTGAAGGACGTCATCTACGGGCTGCTCACCAAGGATCCCGCGCGCCGACTCGACGACGCCGGGGCGCGGACGATGCTCAACGCGGTACTCCACGCACCCGAGCCGCGTCATGCCGAGCCGGCGGACGCGACGAAGGTCGTGCCGCTGCCGGCCCAGCCGGACGCCCCGGGAGGCAAGGGGAGTTCGGCGGGCGCGGAGGCGGGCGAGAAGCTGCGCGGGGCGTTCCGGTCCGTGCGGAAGGCCGCCGTCGCGGCGGGGGCGGCGACCTCGGCGGCCGCGTCCCGCGCCAAGTCGGCGAACGGGCCGGGTGCTTCCGGTTCCGTGAGTGCGGGCGAGGCGCCGAAGGGTGGGGCGGCACGGGGGACCGGGGCCACGGCCACCGGTTCCGCCGCCGCGCCGTCTGCCGCCGCCCCGTCCGCAGCCGCGCCTGCTGCATCGACGACGAAGGCCACGGCGGCATCGAACTCGACGTCGGCACCGACGTCGGCGTCCAGGCCGGCGTCCGGAGCGGCATCTGCGTCGGCGTCCGTTCCTGCGGCACGTTCCGGTTCCGGGTCGGGTTCCGCTTCCGGTTTCGGTGCGGGGGGTAACGGCGGGAACGATGGCCGGAGTTCGGGATGGCCCGTGATGACGCCGCCGGACCTGCCGCCGCGGCCCGTGCCCAGGGCGCCGCTGACCGACGTGGTGCCGAAGCGGACGCTGGTGATCATCGCCGTGGTCGTGGTGCTCGCGGTGCTCGGTACCGTGCTGGCCCTCACGCTCGGCGGTGACGACGACACTGCGGGCGGCTCGACGAGCGGCGGTTCCCGCACGGTGGCCGGCGGGAGCGCGAGTGCCGACACCAAGGAGGACTCGGGCAGCGGGACCGGTACGGACGGGTCGTCGGCGCAGGCCGGCAGCTCGTCCGGTGTCACGCCGAGCAACACCGCCACGGCCGGGGGCGCCGGGTCCGGCGTCACCGCCACCGAGGAGAGCAAGGCGGCGACGCACAAGGGCGGTCAGGGGTACTCGATCGGGCTGCCCACGGGGTGGAAGTACAAGTCCTCCGACTCCGCCGGGGACCGTTTCACCGGCCCCGACGGGCAGACGCTGCTCGTCGCCTGGACGACCACGCCCAAGGACGATCCGGTCGCCGACTGGAAGAACCAGGAGCGCTACATGACGCGCTCCGAGTACAAGAGGGTCCGAATACAGAAGATGAACTACCGGAGCTGGAACACGGCCGACTGGGAGTTCACCTACACGGAGGGCGGGACGGCGTACCGCACGATCGACCGCGGGTTCGTCGTGAGCGACAGTCAGGGGTACGCGCTGATGTACACGGCGAAGGCCGCCGCGTGGGGCACCGACCTGCGGACGACCACCTGGGCGACGCTGGCGGACACCTTCACGCCGAAGAAGTAGCGGCCGTCGGGCAACCGTGTTGGGGGCGTGAGATCTCGCATCCCCACTTTGCGGGTTGCCTCCGGCACGTATCGTGAGTGCTTGCGGACCGTACGCATCCAGCAATGCGCCGGATAGGGCTGTAACGGCACGCAAGGCGAACGGAATTGACCGACCGGGCGGCCGGGGGAGGCAACGTGGACGACTATGCGGGTCGGGTACTCGTCGACCGCTACCGCCTGCCGCTGCCGCCCTCCGACGAGTACGAACTCACCGAGACCCGGGCCTTCGACACCTACAGCGGGCAGGAAGTCCTGGTCCGCCAGGTGCCGTTGCCGGAGGTCGTCGAGGCGGAGGTGCTCGACGCGGAGGGGCTGCCCGAGGGGTTCACGGCCCGTGAGCGCGGGACACGGCGACCGGGGACACGGGGCCTGGGCGCGAGTGCCGGCGTGGGCGCGGGTGCCGGGACACGACGGCCCGCCGACCCCGTCGTACGGCGTGCGATGGAGGCGGCCCAGGCCGCGGCGAGCATTCCCGACCATCCGCGGCTGGACCAGGTCTTCGACGTGTTCGCCGAGGGCGGTTCGCTGTGGATAGTGAGTGAACTGGTGGCCGCCCGGCCGCTCGCGGCACTGCTCGCAGAGAAGCCGCTGACGCCGTACCGGGCGGCGGAGGTCGCCTCCGACGTGCTCATGGCGCTGCGGGTACTGCACGCACATGGCTGGGTGCACCGGAACATCACCGCGCGCACCGTCCTCGTCTGCGACGACGGGCGGGTCATGCTGACCGGCCTCGCGGTCGGCGCGGCGGAAGAGGCGCTGTGCGGGTACGACCCGGTACCGGCGGACGAGGGCGCCTCCGGCGGGAGCGGGAGCGGCAGTGGGAGTGGGAGTGGTGGGGCCGGTGGGGGCGGTGGGCCTCGGGCTTCTGCGGTGGCGCTCCAGCCCGGTGGGTCCGGTGGGCGCGGTGCCTCCGGTGGCCCTGGTGCGTTCGGCGGCTCCGGTGGGTTCGGTGGTCCCGGTGACGCGCGAGGTGGGTTGGGTGGTGCCGGTGCGCCCAGGGGTGTCGATGGGCCTGGTGGGCCTGGCGGTGTAGGTGGTGCTGGTGGTGCCGTTGGTGCCGGGCACTCTGGGTCTGCCGCGCCCTCTGGGGCTGGCGGGTTTGGTGGTGCTGCCGGGGGTGGCTCCGGGGTCGGTGGGGTCGGTGCCGGGGCGGTGGATCCCGAGGCCGCTCGGCGGGCTGCCATCGAGGCGCGGGGGTCCGGTGCGTTGCCGGTGCCGGCGGGGGAGCCGTCCGGTGGGGGCGGGGCGGTGGCCCGCAGGGCGCCGACGGAGACCGGCGGAGACATCCGTGCCGCGCGGGCCGGGGCGATCGCCGCGTACCGGGCGGGAGCGCGGGCGGCGGCCCGGGTGCAGGAGGCCCAGGAGGCGCAACAGAACGGGCGCGCGGCCCTCCCCGGCTCCCGGACCCCGGTGGACGGCGACACCGGGACGGGACACGGCGGTCCTCCCGGCCAGACGGCCGACCCCTACGGCGTCCGGGGCGCCCCCGTGCCCGGCTCCTCGCCGCACGCCTCGCTCCCGCCCGTGCAGGAGCCGTCGGGTGAGGTGCGGGCCGGGACCCGTTGGGACGAGCTCCTGGCCCAGGCGCCCGGAAGTGTTCCCCCGCCCGGAAGCGTTCCCCGGCGTGGGCCGACCACCGCGCTGGCCGCCGAACGGGCGCGGCAGGCGCGGATGGCCGTGGTCGGGCCGGTCACCGAGCGGTGGGCGCCCGAGCAGGCCGGACCGGTGCACGAGAACTGGCAGCTGGCCGCGCCGATCGGTCCCGCGACCGACCTGTGGGCGCTCGGCGCGCTGCTCTTCCGGGCCGTACAGGGGCACGCGCCGTACCCGGAGGAGTCGACGGCCGAGCTGGTGCAGCTGGTGTGTGCCGAGCCGCCCGCCTTCGCCGAGGAGTGCGGACCGCTCAGGCCGGTCGTGGAGTCGCTGCTGCGCCAGGACCCCACCGAGCGCCTCGACTTCGAGGAGCTGCGGGGCTGGCTGCGCTCGCTGGTCCGCTCCGCGCCGGAGCCGGAGGCGGGCACGTACGTCGTCGCAGCGCCGCCCACCGATCCGCGCCGGCTGCCGATCGTCCGCCGCAAGGGCGAGCTGGTGCGCAGGCGGCGCGCCGGGCTGCCCGCGACGCACGGGCGGCACAAGCGGGGCCGGCCGGACGCGGGCCACTCACCGCGCAGCCTGGGCCGCACGTTGCTGCTGCTGATCCTGCTGGTGCTGGCCGCGGCGATCGCGTACGCCGTGCTGTTCATGCCCAAGGCCGGCGAGGACGGGGCGGCCGGTGCGGACGGCTCCCAGCGGACCGGGGCCACCGGAACGACGGCCGGCCAGGCGCCCGACGCGAGCAGCGAGCCCCGGCCCGACCAGACCTCGCCGGGCGCCGGTGCCTCCGCGTCCTCGGGGGCGGAAGCCACCCAGACGCAGACCGGTGGCGCGGGCGGTACCGGCGGCACCGGCTCGAACGTCGCCGACGGGTTCACGGTCCGCAAGGACCAGGCCGGTTTCCAGGTCGCCGTGGCCAACGGCTGGGACCGCACGCCGAAGAACGGGCGCGGTCAGGTCGTCTACGCGCACGGGGACTTCGAGCTGATCGTCGTACCGGGACGCGACAGCGCGTCGTCGAACGGCAGTGACCCGATGGTCTACCAGCGGGAGAAGGAGAGCGAGCTCCAGCCGTACCGCGCCTCCAGCTGGGCGACGGCCTCCGGGCTGCGCACGACGACGGTGGGCGCGCGGACCATGGCCGAGGGGCAGTTCACCTGGACCGACAGTGACGGGCGCGCGCTGTACGTGCGCAACCTCGCGGTGCTCATCTCAGGGCGGTACCACATCGTGCAGGTCAGAGGCCCCGAGGCGGAACGGGACGAGGTCACGCGGCTGTACGAGCAGGCGGCGGCTACTTACCAGTACACCGGCTGAGCAGCACCGGGTCCGCTCCGGTTGCCTCATGGCCGTGGAAGCGACAACCGTCACAGTGGTGTCTCCTTGGTACCCCGCTGGTTCCACGGAGGCGGCATGGTCTTTACGCTGACCCTGTCAAGAGCATTGCGGGGCAACGTGAATCAGATGCAGGGCCTGCTCCTCGCGGGCCGCTACCGGCTTGCCGATTCCATCGGCAGCGGCGGCATGGGCCGGGTGTGGCGTGCGCACGACGAGTTGCTGCACCGGGCCGTCGCCATCAAGGAGCTGACGGCTGCCCTCTACGTCTCGGAGAGCGAGCAGGCCGTCCTGCTGGCGCGGACCAGGGCGGAGGCGCGCGCGGCGGCGCGGATCAACCACTCCGCCGTGGTCACCGTGCACGACGTGCTCGAACACGACGGCCGCCCGTGGATCGTGATGGAGCTGGTCGAGGGCCGCTCGCTGGCCGACGCCGTCAAGGAGGACGGCCGCGTCGAGCCCGCCGAGGCCGCCCGGATCGGCCTGTGGGTGCTGCGTGCCCTGCGTGCCGCGCACTCCGCGGGCGTCCTGCATCGTGACGTCAAGCCCGGCAACGTGCTCCTCTCGCACGACGGCCGCGTCCTTCTCACCGACTTCGGCATCGCCCAGATCGAGGGCGACACCACCATCACGCGCACCGGGGAGGTCGTCGGCTCGGTCGACTACCTGGCGCCCGAGCGGGTGCGCGGCCAGGACCCCGGCCCGTCCTCCGACCTGTGGGCGCTGGGCGCGACGCTGTACACGGCGGTGGAGGGGCGGTCGCCGTTCCGGCGCACCTCGCCGCTGACCACGCTCCAGGCCGTCGTCGAGGAGGAGGCCGCCGACCCGCGGTACGCGGGCCCGCTCGGCCCCGTCATCACCGCGCTGCTGCGCAAGGACCCGGCCGTCCGCCCCGACACCACCGAGGCCGAGCACCTGCTCGCCGAGGCGGCCGAGGGCCGGCGCCCGAACGGGGCACAGGCGTATGTGCCGACGCAGTTCGGGGGGCCCGACCGGACCACGGGCGGTTACCACTCCACATCGCACTCCATGACCCACCCCGCGTCCGGTACGTCGGGTACGTCAGGTATATCCGGTACGGCCGGTACGGCGTACGTGCCCGTGGCGCCGGAGGCGTCGACGCCGGTTCCCGGCCACGGACCGGGGCATCCCGCGACCAACCCGACGGCGATGGGTCCGACGCACCTCGGCCCGGACGCGTCCGCGACGTCCACCCAGCCACCCCGGCGCCGCCGCCGTCTGCGCAACGTCGCCCTCGTGGTCGTCGTCGCCGCGCTGGTCGGCGGGGGGACGGCGGTGGCGCTGCAGAAGTGGGACGAGGGGCGGCAGGAGACCGGCGGGTCGTCGGAGCCGTCGTCCGCCTCGCCGAGCCCGACGAGCACCGCCGCGTCCTGGAAGCCGGTCGACGACCCGCTCGGCTTCGGGCTGTCGCTCCCCGACGGCTGGGAGCGGAAGGTGTACCAGGACGACGGCGACCTCCAGCAGATCGACTACACGCCCGACGGCGGCGAGCACTTCGTCCGCATCGCCCTCGACAAGTCCCCCGACTTCGGCGACCCGTACGCGCACCAGACCGACCTGGAAGTGCAGCTCAAGCGGCTGGTCGACTACAACCGGGTCGCCCTGGAGAAGAACGTCTACCGCGACCGCGACGGATCCGAGTGGGAGTACACCTGGACCGCGCTGGCGAAGGACACGGAGTTCCCCGGGCCGCGCCGCGCGATCGAGGAGACGTACGTGTCCCGCGACGGCACCGAGTACGCGATCTACATGTCCTCGCCCGCCGAGGACTGGGCCGCGACGGCCAAGCAGTTCAAGTCCGTACTGCAGAGCTGGCGCGAACCGACCCCGTAGTACCGGCGGCCGGGCTCCGGCAGCAGAAGCCCGGCAGTTGGCCGGACGGCGCCCCGGAAGCGTGCCGTCCGGTGGGGCATGATGGGGCCCATGGGGACCGAGGGGGGCGGGAGCGACGTACGGGTCATCGCGGGCCGTTACCGGCTGGAGGCGAGGCTCGGGCGCGGGGGCATGGGGGTCGTGTGGCGGGCCACCGACCAGCTGCTGGGACGGCGTGTCGCCGTCAAGGAGCTGACCCAGGACGACACGTTGTCCGCCGAGGAGGCGCGCGGCCGCCGCGACCGGACACTGCGCGAGGCCCGCGCGGTCGCCCAGCTGAGCCACCCGCACATCATCGTCGTGCACGACGTCGTCGAGGACGGCGAACGCCCCTACATCGTCATGGAGTTGATCGACGGCGGCTCGCTCGCCGACCGGATCGCCGGGCACGGCCCGCTCGCGCCGGACGAGGCGGCCCGGATCGGCGTCGCCCTGCTGGGCGCCCTGCGCGCCGCGCACGCGGCCGGGGTCCTGCACCGGGACATCAAGCCCGCGAACGTCCTGCTGGAACGCGACAGCGACCGCGTCGTCCTCACCGACTTCGGCATCGCGCAGGTCGCGGGCGCCACCACGCTCACCGAGACCGGTTCATTCGTCGGCTCGCCCGAGTACACCGCGCCGGAGCGGATGTCCGGGGCGCGGACCGGCGCGGAGTCCGACCTGTGGTCACTCGGCGCGCTGCTGTGCACGGCGCTCAGCGGCGAGTCCCCGTTCCGGCGCGACTCGTTGGGCGGCATCCTGCACGCCGTCGTCTTCGCCGAGATCCGCACGCCCCCGCAGGCCGCGCCGCTCCTGCCCGTCGTACGGGGGCTGTTGGAGCGCGATCCGGACCGGCGGCTGGACGGGGCGGAGGCGGAGCGGCTGCTGCGCGCCTTCCTGGAGACCGGGCGGACGCCGCAACCGGTGTCGTCCGGCTACACACCGACCCAGGCCGACCTTCCCCAGCCGCGACTGGACCCGCCCGCCCGGGAGCGCTCCACGCGGGGCGTGCTGGTGGCCGCGCTGCTGGTCGCCGCGATCGCGGGGGCGGGCGTGTCGGCGGCCGCCCTGCTGATCGACAACAGGGACGGCGACGGGGGCCGTACACCGGCGAGTTCGGCACCAGGAGCCTCGGCGAGCGGTGCGACGAGCGGCGTGCCTGGACCAGCGCCCACGCCCGCACCGACTTCCACCCCCACTTCCACGGCGCCCTCCGCACCGTCCTCCACTGCGCCCCCCGCGCAGCCCGCCTCGGGGAGCCGTTCGCCGTCCGCCCCCTCCGGCTACCGCGCGGCCGACGACCCGGCCGGCTTCGCGCTCGCCGTGCCGGACGGCTTCACGCGGGTGCCGCAGGGCGAGCGGGTCTTCTACATGTCCCCGGGGCAGGTGTTCCGCCTCGGCATCAAGATCGCCGACCCGCAGCCGGGCGGCCCGCTGGGTGTGATGGAGCGCGCGGCCGCCGAGGGCGCGGACACCAACCCCGGATACCACGACGGACGGGTCACCGAGACCAAGCACGGCGCAAGCCCCGCCGCCCTCTGGGAGTTCACCTGGAACGGCTTCAGCGCGGCGGAGGGCCCCCGGCACACGTACGACCTGTGCTGGGAGGAGGGCGGGCGGCTGTACGACGTGTGGGTGTCGGCGCCGGTCGGGAAGGTACGGGAGGCACGGGAGTACTTCGACGTCGCCGTCGACACGTTCGTGACAGGGTAGTTGCACTTCTCCGGTGGATACCGGCCTGCCTGGCGCGATATGGATGGACCCATGAGTCACAACGGGGGCGTCGGCCATGAGTCCGATGAGACGACGAGTTTTGTTCTGCAACCGCCGAACCCGCAGGCAGCCGTACCCCCGCAGGCCGGGCCGCGGGAGCCGGAGCCGGGTGTCGGGCGGCTCGTCGCGGGCCGCTACCGGCTGCTCGCCAAGCTCGGGCACGGCGGTATGGGCACGGTGTGGCGGGCCAAGGACGAGACGATGGACCGCGAGGTCGCCGTCAAGGAACCCCGTGTGCCCGATCACCTTCCCGAACGTGAACAGGCCAACGCGTTCGAGCGGATGCGCCGGGAGGCGCGTGCCGCGGCCCGGCTGGACCATCCGGCCGTCGTGAACGTGCACGACGTCGCGGTCGTCGACGGCCGCCCGTGGATCGTGATGGAACTGGTCCAGGGACGCTCACTCGGCGACGCCCTCCAGGAGGGCACTGTCAGCGCGCGCGAGGCCGCCCGGATCGGCCTGGAGGTGCTCGGCGCGCTGGAGGCCGCGCACGCGGCGGGCATCCTGCACCGGGACGTCAAACCGGACAACATCCTCCTCGGCCGCCACGAGCGCATCGTCCTCACCGACTTCGGCATCGCCCGGATCGAGGGCGAGACGAACCTGACCGACACCGGCGGCTTCGTCGGCTCGCCCGAGTACATCGCCCCCGAGCGGGTGCTGGGCCAGCGCCCCGGACCGGCCTGCGACCTGTGGTCCCTGGGCGTGGTGCTGTACGCGGCGACCGAGGGCGTCTCGCCGTTCCGCCGCAGCAACACCCCGGCCACTCTCCAGTCCGTCCTCAACGCCGTGCCCGCGCCGCCCGCCGCCGCGCAGGGGCCGCTCGCCGAGGCCGTCAACGGGCTGCTGGAGAAGGACCCGGCGCGCCGTCCGGAGGCCGCGCGGGTGCGGGCGCTGCTGGAGGCCGCGGCGAACCCGCCCGCGCCGCCCACGCAGGTCGTGCGGCAGGTCGAGGTCCCGCGCGCGCGGCGCCGCTTCGGCCGTGCCGCGTGGGTCGGGCTCGGCGCCGCGGTCGTCGCGGCGGCGGTGGCCGGGTACCTGGTGGTCGCCGACCCGTTCGCGGGGCCGCTGCCGGACGGCTGGAAGACGCCCTACGCCAAGGACGTCACCGCGAAGGTGGCGGTCCCCGACAGCTACAAGAAGGCCGTCCCCGACCGGAAGTCGGACAACGGCCACTGGGTCAGCTACACCGACCCGAGCGGCGCGATCTCGGTCGTGCTGTCGGTGGCGCGGAAGTCGGAGGACACCGGCAAGGAGATCAAGGCCTCCGCCGCCGCCGAGATGTACGCCGACGACGGCGAGTTCAAGGACAATGGCAGCTACGGCCTCGACATGCCGAAGGCCCCGAAGACCCGGCCCGACGACAACGCGACGTTCCACGACGAGAAGGCCGCCGAGAACACCGTCCGCTACACCACCGAGGACCGCCAGGACCCCCGCCCCCGCGAGCTGAGGATCCTCTACTACAAGTCCTCCGCCGGCGACATGTACCGGCTCACCATCGCCTACCCGGGCGCGGGCGACTTCACGGCACGAGGCCGCGAGGTGGCCCGCACGGCGATCGCCAACCTGGCCCTCGACAAGCTCTAGCCGGCACGTCCTGGACCGCCCTGCGTCCGGTACCTCCCCGGTGTCGTCCCGAACTCCCGGCTGAAGGCGTGGGAGAGGGCGTACGGGCTGCCGTACCCCGTCTCGCGGGCCACGGCCGCCAGCGGCGCGTCCGTGTCGCGCAGCCGGGCCGCGGCCAGGGTCAGCCGCCACCAGGTGAGGTACGCCATCGGCGGGCGGCCGACCAGCGCGGTGAAGCGGCGCGCCAGCGTCGCCCGGGAGACGCCCGCCCGGGCCGCCAGGCTGTCGTTGGTCCAGGGCGCGGCCGGGTCGGCGTGCAGCGCGCGCAGCGCGGCCGTGGCCACGGGGTCGCCCAGGACGGCCGGCCAGGTGCCCGTCGCGGCCCGCGCCAGCCACGCCCGGACCATGTAGACGAGCAGCAGGTCGAGGAGGCTGGGCAGGGCCAGGGAGGAGCCGGGCCGACAGCCATCGAGCTCGCCGGCCAGCAGGCCGACGGCGGACCGGAGTTCGGCCGGCCGGTCGGTCCGGCTCGGCAGGTGCACCACCTGGGGCAGCTCCGCCAGCAGCGGGTGCGCCCGGCTGCGGTCCAGCCGGTACTTGCCGCAGAGCAACTCCGTCCCGCCCGCCGCGGGGTGCCGCACACCTTCCTCGAACGGCACCGCGCGGGCCGCCGTCGCCGCGTCCACCGGCCCGTCGGCCAGCACATGCCCGGCGCCGTGGGGCAGCAGGACGACATCCCCCGCGCCGAGCGGGATCCCCGCCCCGCCCTCCGGCAGCAGCCAGCAGCTCCCCGCCAGGACGACATGGAACCCGGCGCCTTCGTAGGAGGCGATCCGGGTGCACCAACTCCCGCCCACGCTCAGCCGGCTGGAGTGCGGCCGCCCGGTGCGTACGGAGGAGATCGCGTCGCTCACCACGTCCATGGGGGGAGAGTACGTGAGGCGCGTGCGTATCCGGTTGAGCGGTTCGGGCATCGAAACGCTCAGCGGTGTCTCCCTAGGCTCCCCACCATGGCTGACGAAACCACGACCGGGGAAACCGACGAAACCGTGACCGACGAAACCGTGACCGACGAACACGTGCAGAGCTTCACGGTCGGGGACGTCGAGGTCCTCCGGGTCGTCGAATGGCAGTCCCTCTTCGTGCCCGCCCCCGCCCTCGTCCCCGACTGCGGTCCCGAGGTGTGGAAGGAGCACCGGGAGCTGCTCTCCCCCGACCACTGGGACCCCGGCAGCGACCGGGTCGTGTCGGCGCTGCAGACCTGGGTCGTGCGCAGCGCCGGCCGGACCGTCCTCGTCGACACCGGGGTGGGCAACGGGCGGGAGCGGCCCGGCTTTCCGCACTTCCACCGGCGGCAGGGCGACCTGCCGGGGCGGCTCGCTCGGGCCGGGGTGCGCCCGGAGGACGTCGACGTCGTGGTCAACACCCACATCCACGCCGACCACGTCGGCTGGAACACCCGCGACGCCGAGGGCGAGTGGGTGCCGACCTTTCCCCGGGCCCGCTACCTCCTCCCGGCCGCCGACGACACGTACTTCGGGCCGACGGGCGGCTACGGGGGCGGCGAACGGGAGGACGACCGCCTGGTCTACGAGGACAGCGTCGCGCCCGTGCACCGGGCCGGGCAGGCCGTGCTCTGGGACGGGGAGTACCGCGTCGACGAACACCTCACCCTGGAGTCGGCCCCCGGCCACACCCCGGGCTCGGCCGTCCTGCGGGTCGCCTCACGCGGCGAACGGGCCGTGTTCGTCGGGGACCTGCTGCACAACCCGGTGCAGGTGCTGCGGCCGGAGTGCAGCAGCTGCTTCTGCCTCGACCCCGGCAGGGCGGCGGCCAGCCGCGTCCGCGTCCTCGGACGGGCGGCGGACGAAGGGGAGCTGGTGATACCGGCGCACTTCGCCGGCTCGGGTGTGGTGGAGGCGCGGCGGCTGGAAGACGGAGGGTTCGCTCCGGGCCGGTGGGGGTGAGGGGAATCGTGGTAGTCGTGGAGGCATGAGCAACGACGGTGACCCCGGCGGCGCCGAGGGACGGACAGTGGGCGGGCGTTACCGGCTGCTCGAACGCATCGGATCCGGTGGCATGGGTACGGTCTGGCGGGCCCGCGACGAGCTCGTGGAGCGCGAAGTCGCCGTCAAACAGCCCCGGTTGCCCGGCGACCCCGAGGACGAGTCCCACCGCCGGGCCGCCCACCGCCTCCACCGCGAGGCCCGGGCCGCCGCCCGCGTCGACCATCCGTCCGCCGTCGTCATCCATGACGTGGTGGTGGAGGAGGAGACCGACCTCGATGGCGGACTCCCCTGGATCGTCATGGAGTTGATCCGTGGCGAGTCCCTGCAGGAGGTGCTGAGGCGCGGCCCGCTGGAGCCCGCCGAGGCGGCCCGCATAGGCCTCGCCGTGCTGGGCGCGCTGCGTGCCGCGCACGCCGTGGGCATCGTCCACCGGGACGTGAAACCGGCCAACGTCCTGCTCGGGCCGCACGGCCGGGTCGTCCTCACCGACTTCGGCATCGCGCACATCCAGGGCGAGGAATCCCTCACCGTCACCGGAGAGTTCGTCGGCTCGCTGGAGTTCATCGCCCCCGAGCGGATGTCCGGACGCGGCGCGGGCCCCGCCTCCGACCTGTGGTCGCTGGGCGTCCTCCTCTACACGGCCGTCGAGGGCCGCTCCCCGTTCCGTCGCGCGACCCCGGAGTCCACCCTCGCCGCGATCCTGGCCACGGACCCACCCGAGCCCGAACAGGCCGGCCCCCTCACCCCTCTCATCACGGGCCTCCTGGCCCGCACCCCGGACGACCGCCCGACCTCGGCGGAGGCAGCCGCGGCGCTGGAGCGGGCGGCGCAGGGGTCTGAGGGGTCCGAGGACCGATCGGTGTCCTTCCCCGCGGCGGAGAGCGCGGCGCAGGGGGCCGAGCCTCAGGACGCGGGGAGCCTGCGGGAGCTCGGGGACGATGTCGGAACGCTGCGGGTCGGGCCTCGGCCCTCGCCCACCCCCTCGCCCACCCGCACCCCCACTCCCACTCCCACTCCCCGGCGTCCCCTCCACCGCCGCCCCCTCGCCCTGGCGCTGCTCACCGGGATTCTCGTCGGCGGTGGCTGGCTGGGGACGGACCTGCTCCTCGGGGAGAGCGGGACGGGCGCGGAGCGGACGGTGACCTACTCCGGTTCGGCTCCGGCGGAGCCGTCGGCGTCCGCCACCGCGGAGGGGCGATGGGTTCCTCATCGTGAGGATGACATGCGGGCCGTGCTCTCGCTCCCCACTCCGTACCGGGAGTCCGCCCGGCAGAGTGCCGCCGGTCGGCAGCCCCGTCTGGTGGTCTACTCGGCGGGCTCCGTCGACGTACGCCTCACCCAGTGGGACCGTGCGCCCGCCGCCCCGATGACCCTGGCGGCGCAGGCGCACGAGACCTGGAACGCCCACGCCCCCGACGCACGCACCCAGACCACCCGCACCACCTTCCACGGCGACGAAGCCGCCCTGGCCGACACCACCTACGGACTCGACGACACCCCGACCCGGGTCATGGAACTCTTCGTCCGTACCGCCGACGCCCGCCTGTACGAGCTGCGCGTCGACATGCCCAAGGGCACGCCGGACGAGAAGCAGGGCACGGCCGTGTTCAAGGAGGCACGTGACCGCCTGGAGATCGGAAACGGCTGAATTCCGGAGTGAACGCCGGGCACAACGCCCTGATCAGCAGGTTTGTGCCAGTGAACGCTGGCGCCGTGTGTGCGGTCGGTGAAACCGTATTACCGGCGGGTACCCAAAGTCTTCTCCACGTCATACCCTGCGGCTCATGACGGACTCGCAGGCCCCGGAAAAGACGCCGGAAACGACGCCGGCCAAGACTGGCACCAACCCGCTCGCCCCCACCCCCACCGGCGTCCGCACCGCCGCCGACGTGGTCACCCCGGAGCTGGTCGCCCAGCTCACCAAGGGCGTGACCGGTTCCGGCCGTACGGCCAACCACACGCCGTTCACCGGAGAGAAGCTGGCCGACCTGCCCGAGTCCACCCCCGCGGACGTGGAGCGGGCCTACGAGGCGGCCCGCAGGGCGCAGGCCGTCTGGGCGCGCACGCCCGTACGGGAGCGCGCCGCCGTCCTGCTCCGCTTCCACGACCTGCTGCTGGCCCGCCAGGCCGAGGTGCTCGACCTCATCCAGCTGGAGACCGGCAAGGCGCGCCTGCACGCCCACGAGGAGGTGCAGGCCGTCGCCGTCGCCGCCCGCCACTACGGCCGCAAGGCCCCCGCCTACCTCCGCCCCAAGCGGCACGCCGGCGCCATGCCGACCCTGACGAAGGTCACCGAACTGCGCCACCCGCGCGGTGTCGTGGGCCAGATCGCCCCCTGGAACTACCCGCTGGAGCTGTCGGTCGGCGACGCGCTCCCGGCGTTCGTCGCGGGCAACGCGGTCGTCATGAAGCCCGACACCGAGACCTGCCTGACCGCCCTGTGGGCGCGTGACCTGCTCGTCGAGGCCGGTCTGCCCGCCGACGTCTTCCAGGTCGTGATCGGCGAGGGCGCCGTCGTCGGCCCGGAGGTCGTCCGCCACGCCGACTACGTCTCCTTCACCGGCTCCACCCGCACCGGCCGCGAGGTCGCCCAGGGCGCCGCCGCCCGTCTTGTCGGCGTCTCCCTCGAACTCGGCGGCAAGAACGCCATGCTGGTGCTCGAGGACGCCGACATCGAGAAGGCCGCGGCCGGCGCCGTCCGCGCCTGCTTCTCCTCCGCGGGCCAACTCTGCATCTCCATCGAGCGGTTGTACGTCCACGAGGCGATAGCGGACGCCTTCGTCGAGCGCTTCGCCGCCCGCACCCGGGCCATGCGCCTCGGCACCTCCCTCGCCTACGGCGCCGAGATGGGCTCCCTGGTCGGCGAGCGCCAGCTGGAGACGGTGACCCGGCACGTGGAGGAGGCCGTCGCCAAGGGCGCCAAGGTCGTCGCCGGCGGTGTCGCCCGCCCGGACATCGGCCCGTACTTCTTCGAACCCACCATTCTCGACGGCGTGACCGAACCCATGTCCGTCTGCGCCGAGGAGACCTTCGGCCCGGTCGTCTCCATCTACCGTTTCAAGACGGACGACGAGGCGGTCGAGCAGGCCAACTCCACGCCGTACGGCCTGAACTCGTCTGTCTGGACGAAGGACGCCCGCCGTGGCCGCGACGTCGCCTCCCGGCTGCGCACCGGCACGGTGAACGTCAACGAGGGCTACGCCTCCGCCTACGGCAGCGTCCAGTCGCCCATGGGCGGCATGAAGGACTCCGGTCTCGGTCGCCGTCACGGCTCCGAGGGCATCCTCAAGTACACGGAGGCCCAGACGGTGGCCCAGCAGCGCCTGCTGCCGATGGCCCCGGCCCTGGGGATGAGCGACGAGAAGTACGCGGAGGTCATGAGCACCAGCCTGAAGGTGATGAAAGCACTCCGCCTGCGCTAGACACCACCCGTTCTCAACGAGGAGAGCACGTGCCCCAGGACTCTTACGACTACGACGTCATCGTCGTCGGCTCAGGCTTCGGCGGCTCGGTGACCGCCCTGCGCCTGGCGGAAAAGGGCTACAGCGTAGGAGTCCTGGAAGCCGGCCGCCGCTTCACCCGCGCGTCCCTCCCGAAAAACTCCTGGGACCTGAAGAACTACCTGTGGGCTCCCAGGCTCGGCTGCTATGGAATCCAGCGCATCCACCTGCTGGGCAACGTCATGGTCCTGGCCGGCGCGGGCGTGGGCGGCGGTTCCCTCAACTACGCCAACACCCTCTACGTACCGCCGAAGCCCTTCTTCGACGACCCCCAGTGGCGTGACATCACGGACTGGCAGGAGGAGCTGAAGCCGTACTACGACCAGGCGCGCCGCATGCTCGGGGTACGGCTCAACCCGACGACGACCCCCTCCGACGTGCACCTGAAGGCGGCCGCTGAGCGGATGGGCGTCGGCGACACCTTCCACATGGCGCCGGTCGGCGTGTTCTTCGGCGACGGCGAGGACGCTGACGGCGCGGGCACGAAGGCGAGGCAGGGGGAGCGGGTGTCCGACCCCTACTTCGGCGGAGCGGGGCCCGACCGCAACGCCTGCACCGAGTGCGGCGAGTGCATGACCGGCTGCCGGCACGGCGCGAAGAACACGCTGAACGAGAACTACCTCCACCTCGCCGAGCGGGCGGGCGCGGTCGTGCACCCCATGACGACGGTCGTGTCGGTCACGGACGACTCGCAGGGCGGCTTCGCGGTCGCCACCCTCCCCACCGACGACCGGCGCAAGGGCAAGGGCAGGGAGAAGGGCAGGGTCCTCAAGGCCCGCCGGGTCGTCCTCGCCGCCGGGACGTACGGCACCCAGACCCTGCTGCACCGCATGAAGGCGGGCGGCCAACTCCCTTACCTCTCCGACCGGTTGGGCGAGCTGACCCGCACCAACTCCGAGGCCCTGGTCGGCGCCCAGACCGACGACCGCCGCTACCGCAAGGCGACCGGCGCGCCGAAGGCCGACTTCACGCGCGGGGTCGCCATCACCTCCTCGATCCACCCGGACGAGAACACCCACATCGAGCCGGTCCGCTACGGCAAGGGCTCCAACTCGATGGGCGGCCTGTCGATCCTCCAGGTGCCGTACGCGGAGGGCTCGTCGAGGGTCGCCGGCTGGCTGGCGAACGCGGCCCGCCACCCCCTGCTCGTCCTGCGCTCGCTGTCCAACCGCCGCTGGTCGGAGCGGACCATCATCGGCCTGGTGATGCAGTCCCTGGACAACTCGCTGACGACGTACCTGAAGCCGGACGGCGTCGGCAAGGGCCTGCTGACGGCACGTCAGGGCCATGGCGCCCCCAACCCCAAGCAGATCAGGGCCGCTTCCGAGGCCGCCTCCGCGCTCGCCGCCGACATCAACGGTTTCGCCGGGTCCAACGTGGGCGAGCTGATGGGCACCCCGCTCACCGCCCACTTCCTCGGCGGCTGCCCGATCGGCGACTCGCGCGAGACGGGCGTCATCGACCCGTACCACCGCCTCTACGGCCACCCCGGCATCTCGGTCGTCGACGGCGCCGCGGTCTCGGCGAACCTGGGCGTGAACCCGTCGCTCACCATCACCGCCCAGGCCGAGCGCGCGATGTCGTACTGGCCGAACAAGGGCGAGACGGACCCGCGTCCGGCGCAGGGAGCGGCGTACGAACGTCTGAAGCCGGTGGAGCCGGTCAGCCCGGCGGTGCCGGCGGACGCCTTCGGCGCCCTGCGCCTGCCGTTCCTGGGAATGCCGACCGTTCCGCCCAAGCAGTAGGACTGCCCCTCGAGCAACAGGGCTGCCCGCCCGAGCAATAGGCGAAGGGACCTGCGCCCCCCTCCGAGCGCAGGTCCCTTCGCTGGTCCTCAGATCCTCAGGACGTGTTACGCGTGCGTGCCGACCTTGCGGCGGCGCGCGACGAACACCGCGCCCGCACCGGCGACCACGGCGGCCCCGCCGACCAGGCCGATCATCGGCAGCGCGGAGCTGGAGCCGGTGGAGGCGAGACTGCCGCTGATCGGCTTGGCGCCGCCCTGCGGCTTGGTGCCGCTGGTGGGCTTGTCGCCGTTCGGCTTCGCGTCGTCGGCGTCGCCCGCGTCGCCCCCGGCGGCGAGGATCTCGACGTCGTACTCGTCACCGTTGAAGTGGCAGTCGGCCTTGTCACCCACGTAGACGGCCTCGCTCATCGCGAACGAGGAGCCCGCCGGGGCCTTCGCACTGACCTTCACCCGCAGGTCGATGGTGGCGGAGGAGTCCTTCTCCAGCTCGTCGAGCAGGCCCACGAAGGAACCGGTGACGTTGACGGTCTTGCCGTTCTCGTCGTCGTAGGAGTCCTGGTAGGCGTTGGTCCACTTGCCGTCCTCCTTGACCTGGACGACGGCGAGGCCCTCGGACAGCCAGGCGTCCGTGTCGTCGGCGTACTCCAGGAACGTGGCCATGTACACGTTCTTGAAGTCGGCGTCGGAGTTGTTCTCGACCTCGTAGGTGAAGTCGTGCCAGCCGGACCCGGCGACGATCTTGCTCGGCAGGCCGCTGATCGTGGCCGAGAGGTTCTTGTCCAGGTCGATGGACTTGCAGTCCGTGTACGGGTCGAACCCGTCCTCGTCCTCGGAGGCCGAAGCGCTCGCGCCGGCCGTGCCCGAGCCGGACGCGGACGGCGACGTGGTGTCGGACGGCGTGCCGGACGCCTTCGCACCGCCGTTGGACTCGGACGACGACGAGGAGGAGGGCGACGTGGTGTCGGTCGCGGAACCTGACGCGCTCTGGTCGTCCGACTCGGACGCGGACGGCGCCGTGGTGATGGTCTCCGTCGCTGTCGCGCTAGGGGAGGCGGTGTCGTTCCCCTCCGCGAACGCGGCGGGCGCGGACAGCAGGGCGAGCGGCGCGATGACGGCGGTCGCGGCCATGGTGACCATCGTGCGGCGAAGCTTCATGAAGACCTCGGTGGAATTGGTTGGGGAGGCCTTCCGCATGGGGGTGTGGGAGTGGGCCTTGGTTCGCTAGGTGTGACAGGCGAGTCCTGTGAACAGTTGCCCTCCACTCACGGGAACTTTATGTGGCGCGCGTCACGCCCGCCGGGGTGTCGATTCCGCACCCCCCTCGGTCCTGGCGACCCTCGCCCGGACATGGCGAAGGGCCTCGCGGGACGGAATCCGCGAGGCCCTTCGCCATCGTCAGCACCGGCGTCAGGGCAGCGCCGGTGCCTGGGAGCGGCGCCGGGGGGTTGCGCCGCTGGCTTGTCGAATGCCGTGCTGGGCCGAACGTGCCGTGCGGGGCCGAACGTGCCATGCAGGGCCGAACTGGAGCTTTCTACGCATCGTGCTGGATGAGCGCGGCCCCCGCAACCGTTTGACCCAGCCCTTGTGCATTTTTGCATTTTCCGCCGGTCGGCCCCGGGCGTCCCCGAGACCGACCGTTCTCTTGGGTGACCGGGCTGCTGTCCCCTGCCGTCCGGTCACCTGTCCGGAGCGAGGTCCCACGGCGCACGGCACGATCCGTACGCCTCATCGCTCCAGCGAGCCACGCGTGGTTCTTCCGGGCCCGCCCCTGGCTGGAACGGACACCGGGACCAACGACACCGCCCGCGGGGTGGTCACGCGCCGTACGGGTGAGAGGACGCCCGAACTGACGACGCCCGAACCGGCGCCCGACCTCAGACGCGGCCCCGGCACAGTTCGAGCAGAGTCATCGCCAACGACGTGCCGGGCTTGCCGAGGGCATCCCTGTAGTGGCCGAGGACCTCCATCTCGCGGGAGAGGTTCACCCGCCGGCCGCCGGAAGTGATCCGCGCCTCCTGGATGACGGCGGAGACGGCCATCCGTTCCTGGATCAGACCGATGATCCGGTCGTCGAGGGTGTCGATGCGCTCGCGGGCGCCGGTGATCACGTCGGCGGCCTCGGGGGTACGGGCGCCGGTCACGTCGAGGACGGTCATGGGGGCTCCTGTGATGGGTACGGGGTGTCCCGGAGCGGCCGGACCCGGAAAACGACAGGCGCCCCGGGCCTTGTCGGCCCGGGGCGCCTGGGAAGTCGCTTGTCAGTTGCTCAAGCAGCACGACCATGGCAGCCGGTGGGCCGGTTGCCATAGGTAAAGAGGAAGGTCGTGTGCGGAAGCATGAGACCAGTATGCAGGGTCGTCGGGCGAGGTCCAAGGGGGTTCGCATCCTGAGACGTGGCAGGCCGTTCCGGCGCCGGGACCGGACCCACGTCCACCTCGGTAGAATTGGCCAGCACAGAGACCCCGCCCAACCGCCGGAAGGCCCCCGTGTCATCAGCGACTCCCGCTGCCGCCGCCCCCGACACCGTTCTGGTCGTCGACTTCGGCGCGCAGTACGCCCAGCTCATCGCCCGTCGAGTCCGCGAGGCGCGGGTCTACAGCGAGATCGTGCCGAGCACCACGCCGGTCGAGGAGATGCTCGCCAAGAACCCGGCGGCGATCATCCTCTCCGGCGGCCCCTCGTCCGTGTACGAGGAGGGCGCCCCGACCGTCGACCGCGCCCTCTTCGAGGCCGGCGTCCCCGTCTTCGGCATGTGCTACGGCTTCCAGCTGATGGCGCAGGCCCTCGGCGGCACCGTCGACAACACCGGCGCCCGTGAGTACGGGCGCACCGACCTGCACGTCTCCCGCTCGTCCTCCACCCTCTTCGAGGGCACCCCGGCCGAGCAGGCCGTGTGGATGTCGCACGGAGACGCCTGCTCCGCCGCCCCCGAGGGCTTCAGTGTCAGCGCTTCCACGGACGTCGTCCCGGTCGCCGCCTTCGAGAACGACGAGAAGCGGCTGTACGGCGTCCAGTACCACCCCGAGGTCATGCACTCCACGCACGGCCAGCAGGTGCTGGAGCACTTCCTCTATCGAGGTGCCGGTCTCACCCCGTCCTGGACCACGGGCAACGTCATCGACGAGCAGGTCGCGGCCATCCGCGAGCAGGTCGGCGACAAGCGCGCCATCTGCGGCCTCTCCGGCGGCGTGGACTCGGCGGTCGCCGCGGCCCTCGTCCAGAAGGCCATCGGCTCCCAGCTGACCTGCGTCTACGTCGACCACGGTCTGATGCGCAAGGGCGAGACCGAGCAGGTCGAGAAGGACTTCGTGGCCGCGACCGGCGTCCAGCTGAAGGTCGTCGACGCGGAGGAGCGTTTCCTCACCGCCCTCAAGGGGGTCAGCGACCCCGAGGAGAAGCGGAAGATCATCGGCCGCGAGTTCATCCGCGTGTTCGAGCAGGCCCAGGCGGAGATCATCGCGGACGCGGGTCCCGCGGTGGAGTTCCTGGTCCAGGGCACGCTGTACCCGGACGTCGTCGAGTCCGGCGGCGGCACCGGCACCGCGAACATCAAGTCGCACCACAACGTGGGCGGCCTGCCGGAGGACCTCGAGTTCCAGCTCATCGAGCCGCTGCGCAAGCTGTTCAAGGACGAGGTCCGGATGGTCGGCCAGGAGCTCGGCCTGCCGGAGGAGATCGTCCAGCGCCAGCCGTTCCCGGGCCCCGGCCTCGGCATCCGGATCGTCGGCGAGGTCACCAAGGAGCGCCTCGACCTGCTCCGCGACGCCGACGCCATCGCCCGCGAGGAGCTGACGGCGGCCGGTCTCGACCGGGAGATCTGGCAGTGCCCGGTGGTCCTCCTCGCGGACGTGCGCAGCGTCGGCGTCCAGGGCGACGGCCGCACCTACGGCCACCCGATCGTCCTGCGCCCGGTCTCCTCCGAGGACGCCATGACCGCCGACTGGTCGCGCCTCCCGTACGACGTCCTGGCGAAGATCTCCACCCGGATCACGAACGAGGTGCGCGACGTCAACCGCGTCGTCGTCGACGTGACCTCGAAGCCGCCGGGCACCATCGAGTGGGAGTAGCCCCTTGTCGGTCTATGTCCGCTTGAGAGTCCGCACCGGCTCTTCGGGCTTCCAGACCTGGGCGACGAGATACGTGTCGTCCTCGACGTAGGTCCGAACGACCTCCGTCAGTTCGGTGCGGAAGAGGTGGAACGGCTCCGGCGGTTCCACCTCTTTCACGTACGCCGCCCGCGCCTCCCCGTCCGCCACCTCGACGGCCCGACCCGCGATCCGTACGTCGCCCCCGCCCATCCCGGTGCCCTCGCCGGGGTTGGCCTGGAGGCAGAAGCGGGGGTCTCGGCGCAGGTCGAGGGCCTTGAGCGAGCCCGGCATCATGCCGAGCCACAGCTCACCGCCGAGGAAACGGACCTCGACACCGGTGGTGCGCGGCGAGCCGTCCTTGCGCAGGGTCGCGAGGACGTGGTGGGCGAAGGCGCCGAAGCGGGCTTCGGCGATCTTCGCGAACTCGGGTTCCGTGTCGGCGAACGCCGCCCAGTTCACAGGCTTACGACTCACTGTCATACGTCGAGTCTGGCCCGGATACCCGACATCTTCTGTCGGTGTTTTTGCTCGTGCGGTCAGAACCCCTGCGGCACCGGGCGCACGTACCGCTCCAGCCCTGTCTCGTCCCGCACCGGCGTGCAGCCCGCCGCCGTGAGCCGCTGGGCCAGCTTCGCGCGCCGGCTCGTGTTCACCCGCAGGGCGCCCAGCATGAGCGCCGGCATCAACACCGCCAGCGGGAGCAGGACGGCGTACTTGCCGGTCAGCGGGGCCATCAGCAGGAACAGCACCGCCGAGCCCCAGCCGATGAACTGCAGCTGCTTGCGGTTGGCGGCCACGCCGAGGGCGTCGTGGCGGATGAGCGCGGTGATCACGTCGACGTCCGCCTGGGCCTCGGGGACCGGGGTGAGCGAGCCCAGGTACATGCCCGGCACAGGGCGCCCGGGGTCCGGGTCGGGGAAGGCCGCCGAGTTCGCCGCGGCCCGCTGCCGTGCCCACGGGCTGGGGTCGCGCACCAGCTGGACGTGGAGGACGCGCTGCTTGCCGACGAGTCGCACGCTCTCGTACCGGAAGCCATAGCACTCGGCGATGTAGACCAGTGCGCCGAATGTCTGCAACTCGGCGAAGGGATGGATGAGCTCGATGGCGTTGCGCGTCGTGATCTGACGCATGAGGGAGGTGATGTGACGGTCGGCGATGCTCAAGACGTGCTCCGAAGGCGACGGAAATCGTCATCTTTGCATAACACCTCTGCCCTTTTGCACTGACCGACGGTAACTTCCGCGTCGTAAAGCAACCCAGTGCTGGAGGACCGATGCACGGGCCCACGCCGCCTGCCCCGCTGCCCACCGACCGGCTGCAGTTCGCGATGCCGCCGATGCACGAGTCGGTGGAGGACGAGCGCCGGCACCGCAAGGAACGCCTGGCGGGGGCGGTGCGGATCTTCGGGCGGCTCGGCTTCGAGGACGGCGTCTCCGGGCACATCACCGCCCGCGACCCCGAGTTCAGCGACTGCTTCTGGGTCAACCCGTTCGGGATGCCGTTCAAGCACGTCACCGTCAGCGACCTGGTGCTGGCCAACGCCGACGGGCAGGTCGTCGAGGGCCGCTACCACGTCAACCAGGCCGCCTTCACCGTGCACGCGCAGGTCCACGCCGCCCGCCCCGACGTCGTCGCCGTCGCCCACTGCCACTCGGTCCACGGCCGGGCCCTGGCCGCGCTCGGCGAGCTGCTCGACCCCATCACCCAGGAGAGCTGCGCGTTCTACGAGGACCACGCCCTCTACGACGCCTACACCGGTGTGGCCGTCGACGCGGGGGAGGGACGGCGCATCGCGGCCGCGCTCGGCTCCCGCAAGGCGCTCGTGCTGCGCAACCACGGGCTGCTGACGGTCGGTGACTCCGTCGACGCCGCCGCCTGGTGGTTCTTGTCTATGGAACGCTCCAGCCAGGTCCAGCTGACCGCGCGGGCGGCGGGCCGGCCGGTCCTGATCGACCACCGCGCGGCGGTGGCGACCCGGGAGCAGCTCGGCGGCGACCTGGTGGCCTGGATCAACTACCAGCCGCTCTGGCAGGACATCAGCAGAAGCGAGCCCGACCTGCTGAGCTAGCGCCGTGGCAGGCGACGTTCGCCCCGTCGCGACGCCCGGCACGCATTCCCACTGCCTCAAAGGGGTGGGATGTGCCCCCCGTTCGCCGCACCGGCCGAAGACCCACGTACGTCCAGTACGAGGGCCTTCGGCCGGCACTCCCCCAGCCTTCGGCCGGGGGACCCCCAGAGCACGCACCGGACGCCGCTCCTTCACTGGCAAACGGTGCCTGCCGCCAACGTCCCGGGACAGCACAACTGGCGCCTAGAACCCGCGCAGTATCACGGCCTTCGTCATGGCGAACTCCTCGTCCGTCAGTACCCCGTCCCGGTGCAGCTCGCCCAGCTCGCGCAGCCGACGCAGCAGCACGTCGTGGTGGTCGCTCCGGGGCGGGACGGACGCCGCGATCCGGCGGCGCCGGGCTGCGCCCTGCTGCTCGTCCCCGTTCTCGTTTTCGCGCTCAGTGTGCGCGCGGGCGGAGGGATGCGGGAGGCGGGCGGTGACCGCGGTCGCCACCAGGGCCGTCAGCAGGTCGCGGCTCACGTTTCCCCACAGGTCCAGGGCGTACGGGTCCTTCTCGGCCGGCAGTTTCGAGAACACCGTCTCGCGGGTCACGAAGCGCAGGAAGCCGTCCTCGTAACCGGAGTTGGGCAGCCACTCGACCTGCACGAGGTCTCCGATGCCGATCACGCGCGGGCCGGTCGCCCGCTTGACCCGGTCCGAGGTGTCCGCCCAGTCGACGCGCACCTGGGTGCCGTCGAAGGACACGGTGCCGTCGGAGGACCGCACCGAGACCGGAACCGGCGGACCCGGCAGGAGGTAGGCCCTGGTCGGCTCATGGGGGATCTGGTCGAGCAGCAGCGCGTGGCGGATCTCCTCGGCGAGGTACTCGGCGACCCCGGAACGGTCCACGTCCACCGAGAGGCGATAGGGATCGGCCGCGTCGGGCAGCCGCCCGCCGGTCGCCTGCAACAGCGGATCGGCCCCCTCGCGCAGCCGCATCCGCAACCGGCCGCGCTTGCGTTCGGGCTCGTAGACGATCCCGGCGACCGCCTCCAGAGGCACGGTGATCTCCCCGTACGTCTGCCGGAACAGCGGTACGGAGCGGTGCAGCCCCGGCGTGATCCTGACCGTTGTGCCGTCGAAGGCCCAGGTCCCGTCACGCTGGATGATCTCGGCCATACGGAAATTCTCGCAGCCGGGTCAACACGGCCCGCCGCGCTTCACCCGCGCCGACCGGACCTACCGGAACCGACAGGGTGTGCCGTAGGGCACAATTCGCTGTCATCACAGGGGAGTTGTTCACAGGGTGGCGCCAGGGGCCTCAACGGGCTCTCCAGGGCCGCCATCCGATCGGGTCGTGCGGAAAGGCGGGCGTCGGACGTGGCGGTGCAGGAGGCGAGACAGGGCGCGGCCCCTGGCCCGGGGGCGGGCGCGCACGAGGGCGGCTGCACCTGCGGGGACTGCCCGCACGGGGCGCGCGAGGGACACCGGCGCGCGGCGGCCGAGTTCCTGCTGAAACGGGACGAGTTCGCCGCCGGGCAGGGCCTGCCGGCCGCCGTCGCCCACTCCGCCTCCGCCTCCCGGCAGTGGGTCTCCGAGGAGCTGACGCAGTCCGCGGAACTCGTCGCCGACCGTGGGCGCGCCGAGGGCGAGGCCTGGCTGGCCCGTCTGTGGCTGCGCACGGCGGTCACCGTATGGGTGACGGTCGTCGCGCTGTTGCTGGTCCAGTCGCTGACCGCCATCGGCGTCGGCTGGACCGCCGCCCGCACCGCCGGACTCCTCTCCGCGCTCGTCGTCGCCGGCGCGCTGACCGCCGCCTCCTGGTTCCACCGGGCCCGCGGCGGGGCGCTCGCCCCGGTGATCGGCGAGGACAACCGCCTCTCCACCTCCCGCGCGGTCGCCGCCGCCTGGGTCCTGCTCGTCGCCTACGCCGTGCTGGTCCTGGTCGGACGGCTCGCCGCCGCCTCCGGCCACGCCGAACGCGACGCGTTGATCGCCGGACTCGACCTCGCCCGTGGCGCCGGCGTGGTGACCGTCCTCGCCGTGGTCTGCGGGATCGCCGTCCTGGTGCGCCGGGTGGTCGGCCTGCGCGTCCTCGCCCAGCGGCTCCAGAAGGTCCGCGCCCACCGCCCGCGCGCGGCCGACCTGCTGACCGACGACGCCGGCCGCGGCACCTTCGCCGACATCCAGTACGTCGTGATCGCCGCCGTCGCCCTCGTCTTCGCCGCGGTCCGCCTGGCCCGCCGCCCCGACCAGCTCCCCGACCTGCCCTGGGGCCTGGCCGTCGTGGTCCTCGTCTCGGCCGCGACCTATCTCGCCGGCAAGTACGCCGAGGGCGGCCGCCCCGTCATCCTCTCCGTCGTCCGCTCTCGCGAGGCCGGTGACCTCGACGCCCCGATCCGCACCGGCGACGACATCGAGATCCGCGGCGCCGGCTTCGTCCCGCCCGGCGCCCAGACCGCGGACCGCCTCTCCCGCATGGTCGTCCGCATCGGCCCGGTCCACGTCCACGTCCCTCTCGTCCCGGTCACGCGCGGCTTCAGCAACCCCACCGACGCCGTCCTCACCGTCCCCGTTCCGGTGGACGTGGAACCGGGACGGCTCGAGGTACAGGTCGTCACAGCGGCGGGAACGGAGACGAACCGGTACGCGATCGACGTGACGGAGTGAACGGGCGGGGGACGACGGGAACGAACCCGCTGGGCGGCGTGAATCGGTGGGGCGGAGTGAGCCGACGCCGGGCCGGGTGAACCGGTGAGGCGGAATGCCCGTGCCAATGACTGGTGGGACGGAGAGCCCGTGCAACCAGTTGAGCGCACCCCCCATTTCGTACGTATGGTCTGTTGAGGGGTCCCACCACTCCGGGCGAGAGGCGGCTACGGGCGATGACTCACGGCATGCGGACGGACAGCTACCCTCCTTACCTCGACGGCGGCGGCCGCAGTTGGCGTGACACCGCCACCCGGTACGCACTCCTTCCTCTGCGGATCTTCCTCGGCGTCACCTTCATCTACGCGGGCCTCGACAAACTCACCGACAGCGCCTTCCTGAAGGACAGCGGCGCCGGCTCGATCGGCGACACCATGCGCGCCGTCCGTGATTCCTCGGCCATCCCGGCCCTGGTCGACATGGCCCTGAAGAGCCCCGTCGGCTTCGGCTACGCCATGGCCTTCGGTGAACTCGCCGTCGGTATCGGCACCCTGCTGGGCCTTCTTACCCGAATCGCCGCCCTCGGCGGCGCGTTGATCTCGCTCAGTCTGTGGCTGACGGTGAGCTGGGCCTCGGACCCGTACTACTACGGCAACGATCTCGCCTACCTCATGGCCTGGCTGCCCCTCGTCCTCGCGGGCGCCCCCGTCCTCTCCCTCGACGCTGCCTGGCGCAACAGGCGACGACAACGGGTGGGAGGCCTGGGCTAGAGCCTGGAGGCCCGAGCTGGAGCCCGCGACCGGCCGGCCAATGGGCCGACTTCCCTGGCACGCGAACCGGCCGACCGGGCGGTCCTGAAATCGGGCGGTCCTGAAACCGGTCCTGAAACCGGGCGACCCTGCGGCCGTGACCGAGTTCCCGGGCGGCTGGGTTCCCGGGAACCCAGCCGGTCAGGGGGTCGTGTCCGCGCCTGCCTCGGTCGCGGTGCTGCGGCGGGACGCGCCGTGTCGTCTGCGTATGCTCCGGGCCACGATGCCCGTCGCGCCCGCCAGACAGAGGCCTGCCGCGACGACGGGGATCACCACGAACCAGGGCGTTTCCCAGAGGCCCCCCGCGTCACCGGCGTAGATGACGCCCGCGAGAGTGAAGAAAGCACCGGCGACCAGCCTGCCGGGCCGGAACTCATGACGCAGCACGGGCCACCTCCGCCTGTCCGACTCCGACCTGGAGGTCGAGGTCGATGGTCCCGGCGTCCGTCTTGCCCGAGAGCGGCGACAGGGTCACCTCCTTGTGCTTGCCCGGCTGCACGTCCACGTCCTTCTCGTCGTCGCCCGGCAGCTGGATGTCTCCCAGCCCCACGTCGATCCTCACCTTCACGATCACGTCCGGCGGCACGATCACCCGCAGTCGGCCCGCCCCCACCTCGGCATTGGTACTCACGGTCTGCCCCTTGGACAGGTCCAGCCGGGACAGGTCCAGGGTGCCGTCGCCGGAGCCCAGGTCGTAGGCCGTCCGTACGTCCGCCGCCGCCGCGGGCTGCCACGTCATGTCGATCCAGTGCGTGCCGATGTCCTTCGGCAGGACGGCCGTGCCGGCCAGTAGGCCCGCCGTGATGATCGCCAGGAACACCGACCCCGCGCCCGTCCGCCCCAGGAACGAGCTGACCGCGATGCCCACCCCGAGCACGATGAGCGCCGCCGCCAGACCGGCCTGAAGGCTGGTGCCGAGCGGGTGGTCGTCCCAGGTGAGCCGGGTGACGAGGCCGCCCGCGAGCAGGGAGAGCAGGAAGAGCCAGCCGCCGATCCAGCGTGGCCCGCGAGGCCCGGCATACGGCTCGTGCGGGGTGCGTATGTCCTCGGGGCGGCGCGTGTGGCCGGTCAGGTCGACGTTGATGGCCGCCGTGATGCCCCGCCCACGGGCGTCCCACGGGCCCCACAGATAGCCCGTGCCGCCGTCGTGCGTGCCGTCCTTGATTATGGGGTCGCGCCACCAGGACGGGTAGGCGATGGAGACCGGCGGCGCCTGGGCCTCCGGCGGGGCGTCGGCCGCGGCCTGGGCGGCGAGTGGGTCGGCGTCGGAGGAGTCCCGGTGCCGCGACCAGTACCCGGCGCCCGCGAGGAGCAGGGAGACGACGACGGCGAAGGTCAGCACGCTGCCGTTGTTCAGCATCGACAGGAACACCCCGCAGCCGACCAGCGCGAACAGCACGGCCGCGAGGGCCTGGCCGTCGACCCGGCCGGTCAGGAGCTTGCGCACCTCGTTCTGCCCGTCGTCGGCGTACGGGACGAAGAGCCAGGCGAAGCCGTAGAAGATGAGGCCGATACCGCCGGTCGCGGAGAGAACGGCGAGCGTGATCCGGAAGATCACCGGGTCCATGTCGCACTGCCGCCCGAGGCCCGCGCACACGCCGGCGAGCATTTTGTGCTCGCGATCCCGCCGGAATCTGGGCGGAGGGCCGACGGCTCCGGTGCCGGCGGCCTTCCCGGTCGCTGCCCCAGTGTTAGCCCGGGCGGCCCTCGCGGCGGCTGTCGCGGCCTCGGCAGCCGCCTCGGCCGCCGTCCTGGCGCCCGCTTCCTCGGACGGGCCGCGTCCTCCGCGGTCTCCCTGCTCTCCCCGCTTTTCGTGCGCGCCTGCCCGCCCGTGCGCGCGAGGCTTCTCACCCGCGGCGCCTGGGGCGCCGGGGGACGGGGCGGCCGCGTCGGGCGCGGTGCCCCCGTCGGGCACGGCGTCCGCGGCGTGCTGGTGATCTGTCATGAGTCCATGGTGGCGGGCGAGCCGCCCTCGCGGCAGTCGGAATGACCCTGGTCGGACCCTGATATCGGCCCTGATCCGGGGCAGGGGAGGCGTTCGACCTGCGGGGGCTTCGAAGATCAGGGGCGTCTCGGGGGCGAACCCTGATGCCCGGGATCGGCGCCCGTGTGACCATCGTTGGCATGCCGGAAGCCGCAGCAGCGCCACTCGTCGAACCGCGGCCCCCGCGCAAGCTCTACCGCAGCAGCGACGGACGCTGGCTCGGTGGCGTCGCGCGAGGGCTCGCCGGGCACCTCGGGCTGCCCGTGGTGTGGGTGCGGCTCGTTTTCGTCGGCCTGTTCATGGCGGACGGCCTCGGCGCCCTGCTCTACGCGGCCTTCTGGTTCTTCGTACCGCTCGGGATCGGCGGTGTCGGCGACCAGAAGCCCCCGGCGTTCGTCGCCACCGAGACGGCGCCCGACGGCCGCCGCAGACTCGTCGCCCGCAAGCCGGACAAGGGGCAGATCGTCGCCCTGCTCCTCATGGTCGTCGTCGCCATGGTGTTCGTGGGCAACGTGAATCTGGGCAACGGCGCCAAGGCGTATCTCCTGCCCGCCGTCCTCGTCGGCGCGGGCGTCGCCCTCGTCTGGCGCCAGGCGGACAACGCGCGCCGGGCCCGCTGGGTCGAGGTCGGCCGCAGACGCCGTACGCTCACGTTCCTGCGCGCGGGCGCCGGCGTCCTGCTGGTCACCGCCGGCGTCTCCGGCACCTTCGTCCTGCAGGGCTCCGCCGCCCACCTCGGCTCCGTTCTGCAGGCGGCCCTCGCCGTGATCGTCGGCATCACGCTCCTCGCCGGTCCCTACCTGGTTCGCATGACGCAGGACCTCTCCGAGGAACGCCTGATGCGCATCCGCGCCCAGGAACGCGCGGAGGTCGCCGCTCACGTCCACGACTCGGTGCTGCACACCCTGACGCTGATCCAGCGCAACGCGGAGAACGCCGGGGAGGTGCGCCGCCTCGCCCGCGCCCAGGAGCGTGACCTGCGTACCTGGCTCTACAAACCCGAGGGCACGGGCAAGGAGGAGGCCGACGAGCCGACCACGGTCGCCGACGCGGTGCGGCGCAACGCCGCCGAGGTCGAGGACAAGCACGGCGTCCCCATCGAGGTCGTGGTCGTCGGCGACTGCCCGCTCGACGAGCGGGTCGGCGCACAGATGCAGGCCGCGCGCGAGGCGATGGTGAACGCGGCCAAGTACGGTGGCGAGGGCGGCGCCGTGCAGGTCTACGCCGAAGTCGAGGGCAGGACGGTCTTCGTGTCCGTCCGTGACCGCGGACCCGGCTTCGACCTCGACTCGATACCCGCTGACCGCATGGGCGTTAGAGAATCGATCATCGGCCGCATGGAGCGTCATGGCGGCACGGCGCGGCTGCGGGCGGTCCCGGGCGGCGGCACGGAGGTCGAGCTGGAGATGGAGAGGGCGGAGAAGACGTCATGAGCGATCCGACCGAGACGAACGGTACGACGGGAGCGGCGGAGTCGGCCGAGCCGGCGAAGGCCGCCGGTGACGGCGCGGGCGGGCGCCACGTGCGCGTGGTCCTCGTCGACGACCACCGCATGTTCCGTACGGGGGTGCAGGCCGAGATCGGCCAGACCGAGCAGACCGGCGTCGAGGTGGTCGGTGAGGCGGCGGACGTCGACCAGGCGGTCACCGTCATCACCGCGACCCGGCCCGAGGTAGTCCTCCTCGACGTCCACCTGCCGGGCGGCGGCGGGGTCGAAGTGCTGCGCCGCTGCGCCCCGTTGATGGCCGACGCCGAACGGCCGGTGCGCTTCCTCGCCCTGTCCGTGTCGGACGCGGCGGAGGACGTGATCGGGGTGATCCGTGGGGGCGCCCGGGGCTATGTCACCAAGACGATCACCGGCACCGACCTGGTGAACTCCATCTTCCGGGTGCAGGAGGGCGACGCCGTCTTCTCGCCGCGCCTCGCCGGGTTCGTCCTCGACGCCTTCGCCTCGACCGACGCCCCGCCGGTCGACGAGGACCTCGACCGTCTCACCCAGCGCGAGCGCGAGGTCCTGCGGCTCATCGCCCGTGGCTACGCCTACAAGGAGATCGCCAAGCAGCTCTTCATCTCGGTCAAGACGGTCGAGTCGCACGTCTCGGCGGTGCTGCGCAAGCTCCAGCTGTCCAACCGGCACGAACTGACCCGGTGGGCCACGGCACGGCGGCTGGTGTGACGAACAGGAGCGCAGCCGGGTGACGGCGACCTCTCGGGGCTGAGGGGCTCACACCACCCGTGTCGCGCCCGCGAAGGGCATCTCGTCGATCGGTGCCACGCGCACCGGGGCCGACGGGTTCGGGGCGTGGATCATCTGGCCGTTGCCGATGTAGAGGCCGACGTGGGTGATGCCGGAGTAGAAGAACACCAGGTCGCCGGGGAGGAGTTCGGAGCGGGAGATCCGCTGCCCGGCGCCGATCTGGGCGTAGGTGGTGCGGGGCAGGGAGACGCCGGCGGAGCGGTACGAGGCCAGGACGAGGCCCGAGCAGTCGAAGGCGTTCGGCCCGGTCGCGCCCCACACATAGGGGCTGCCGAGCTTGGAGTAGGCGTAGGAAACGGCGGCCGCCGCACGGGAGTTGGGGGCTTCCGCGGTGGCGGAGCCGGCTGCCGGGAGGTCGGCGCGTCCGCCCGTCGAGGCGCGTGAGGCGCGGTTGCCCGTGGTGGCGTCGCCGGCCCCCTCGCCGATCCGGGACCGCTCCGCCGCCGTCAGCTGGGACAGCAGGCGGCGTGCCGCGTCCAGCTTGCCGGTGATTGTTTTCTTGTGCGTCTTCAGCTCGGTCTGACGCGCCTTGAGCGAGGTCAGTTCGACGCGCGCGGCGCCGCGCAACTGCTCGATCTCGCGCAGCTGTCTGCGGACCTGGGCAACGGCGGCGGACTGGCGGGCGCCGGCGCGTTCGGCGAGGGCGGCGCCGTCGAGGTACCGGTCGGGGGCGTCGGAGAGCGCCAACTGCACGGAGGGGTCCAGTCCGCTGCTGCGGTACTGCGCGGCCGCCATCGAACCCAGCGCTTCCCGCGCCGAGTTGAGCTTCTCCTCCTTGCGTGCCGCCTCGTCGCGCAGGGTCTTCAGCCGTTGCTCGGCCGTCTTCGTCTTCTCCTGCGCGCCGTTGTACTTCTCGGTGGCTTCCTCCGCCTCCTGGTACAGCTTGGCCACCTTCGCCTTGACCTGGGCCGGAGTCAGGTTCGGTTCGGCCTGTCCGGTCCCTTCGAAGGCCGTCGCCGTCGCCGCGCCGGCGAGGGCGAGGGTGAACGCCGTACGGGCCGTCTGGCCGCCGAGCGAGCGCTGTCGGGGCCTGCGGTGCGCTGCCACGTGGGACTGCACGTCCTTTCGTACGACCGCCGCGTTCTCGGCCGTCCGCACGGCTGCCGGGTGACCACCGTGGGGGGCGGGCGGACGGCCTCGGGGGAGCGGCTGACGCGTCCGGTGGCGTCCCGCACGGGGAAAGCGGGACGCCGCCGGACCTTCTCGGCGGTGGTGGCCGACTGCCGCCCCTGGCCCGGGCGGCGGTGGGGAGCCGGTCACCTGGGGGAGGACGCTAGGCCCGTTTGTGTCGGGTCGGTAACGCGAAGTACGGAAGTGACGTGAGCGGACTGCCGGGTGACCGTATGTGTCCGAGAATCCGGGCCGGGCGCGTCGGGTTCGCGCGGCGTGCTGACCGAAGCGGTGATTCCGGGGCATGTCGGTGCGGCGGATGCTATGGAGCGCATATATGCATGTGCCGTCGGGTCGGGACGGTCGGGTCCGGTCGGGTCCCGTAGGGACGGTCGGGTTCGGTCGGGACGGTCGGGTCCGGTTGGGACGGTGTATCGGTGTCTCGGCGAACCGGTGGAGTGAGGGCCGGTGTCGGGCGCGCGGAGGCGGCTGATTAGCATCCGGCTTCATGGACGTACTCATCCACCTTTTCGTCGGCCTGCACATCATCGGCATCGCCGCGCTCCTGGGCGGCTTCCTCACCCAGATGAAGGCGATGGGCCAGGGTGCGGCCCGCTTCGTTCCCGCGATGCTGCACGGCGCGGCGACGATGCTGGTCACCGGCGTGATCCTGGTCGGCCTCAACCAGGCGGACGACCAGCACGTCAACAACATCAAGATCGGTGTGAAGCTGGCCCTGCTGATCGTGATCCTCGGTCTCGTCTATGTGAAGCGGGACGACGAGAAGGTGGAGAAGCCCCTGTTCGGGCTGGTCGGACTGCTGACCGTGGCGAACATCTTCATCGCGGTGCTCTGGACCTGACGGAGGCGCGGGCCGCGGCCAGTGCCGCAGCGGCGACGGCCAGCCACGCCGCCACCGCCACAGGCCGACCGGCACGATCCCGGTCGCCATCACCGCGGCCCCGGACGTCGGTGGCCTCCGCGCCCACCACAGGCGGAGAGTAGAACCGGGAGAGGGCGCAGGCGAGGGACGAGCCGAGGAGCCGGGCATGCGCCCGATGCCAAGGAGCACGACGCGCCCCACGAGCGGGGCACGCGCGCCGGCACGCAGAAATACACGCGGGTGCGGGGCGCGAGGGAGGAGTGGGCAGGGAGGTTGCGAGCGCGGTGCCGTGGCGGCCCGGGGAGAGGGCCGGGGGAGGGCGTACAGCCAGGCGGGCGCGGGCAGGCGGGAGCGGGCGCGGGAGCGCTGGTGGCGGGAGAGGGAGCAGGCAGGCGGGAGCGGTGGACGAACCCACGCGCGCGTGCGCGCTACGAAGCCCACGCGCGCGTGCCCGCTACGAAGCCCACGCGCGCGCCTCCCCGGGAACGACTCACGCGCGTGCGACGACGCTCACCCCGCCCACGCGCGCGTCGCGTGCTCGACGACAAGGTCCGTCACGCGCGTGTGCTCAACCGCAAGGTCCGTCATGCGCGCGTGTGCTCTCAAGCCGGGCGTACCACGCTGTGGATGCCCGACTCGCCGTCGTAGTAGATCGACTCCTCGCGGACGTAGGCGCCCGGCTTCGGAGCGTGGATCATCATGCCGTTGCCGATGTAGATACCGACGTGGCTGACGTCGTCGTAGAAGAAGACCAGGTCGCCGGGCTGGGCGTCGGCGAGGGAGACCGTCGTGCCGGCGTTCACCTGGTCGTAGGTGGTGCGCGGGAGGGTGACGCCGGCGGCCTTCCAGGCGGCCTGGGTGAGGCCGGAGCAGTCGTAGGAGTCGGGGCCCGTGGCACCCCAGACGTACGGCTTGCCGATCTGCGCGCGGGCAAAGGCGAGCGCCTTCTCGGCTTTGGTGGCGTACGACGAGTCCGTGGTGGAAGTGGAGGGAGAGGTGGACGAGGACCCGGACCCTGTGCTCGACGAGCCGGCGCCGCTCTCCTGCTGCGCGGCTGCCTGCTCCGCCGCCTGCTGACGGGCGAGCTCCGCCGCCTTGCGCGCGGCCTCCTCCTGCTTCTGCTTCTCGATCGCCGCGAGGCGGGCCTTTTCCTGGGCCGTCAGCTGGGACAGCAGCTCACGCGCGTCGCCGAGCTTCTTCTGGACGGTGGCCTTGGCGGTCCTCAGATCGCTCTGCGTGTCGGTGAGCGTCGCGAGGCTCTCGGCGGCCTCCTGGCGCTTCTTCATCGTCGCCGACTGCTCGGTGACGAAGGCGTCGACCGAAACCTTCTGGCGGTCGGTCAGCCGGCTCATCAGCTGGTTCTGGTCGAAGTAGTCCTGCGGAGTGTCCGCGAGGAGGAAGGTCGCCGTGTCGGGTGCGGAAGCGCCGGTGCGGTACTGGGCCGCGGCATAGGAACCCAGTTCCTCCCGCGCCTCGTTGAGCTTCTGGGCCCGCTGCGCGACGTCGTCCAGGAGGCCGTCGACCTGCTTGCGCTGCTTGGTCGTCTTCTCCTTGGCGGCGTTGTACTTCTCGGTCGCCGACTCCGCCTGGCGGTAGAGGTCGTCGACCTTCTTCTCGACCTCTTCCAGGCTCGGCTTGCCGTCGTCCGACGGGGCCGCGTTGGCCGTCTGGGAGAGCAGGGCCACGGACGTGAGGGCGGCGGTGGCGAGGGCGGGCGTGCGTATGCCTGCCACGCGTGTGCCCGTGGAGCGCGGCTTGCGGTGCTGCGACGCCAAGGGAGGCGACTCCTTCCAATGCTCCGCCTACCGGGTTAGCTGTCGGGTTCGGGCGGGTAGATCGGAAGGGTTGCCCTACGGCCGCCTCCCCGAGAGGGAGTTGGGCCGATTCACCCCAAGGTCTCGGTGGGTCCCCGGCTCCGGCTGGCGCGAGCGGGCGCGTCGGACTCGGCGGAGGCCGCGCGGCCCGGCGGGGTTCGCCGGTGGGGGTCGTACGGCCTGCCCGGCACGGTAGCCAACTCGTGTGGCCCGTGTGAAGGATGATGGGCGATATGCCCGATACATTTTCGTGACCAACGGTCATGATCTCGTTTCTTGACCGTCTCGGTCGCGGATCGTGATGGCGGACTCCCGGAGGGTGAGTGCGGGAGATGTTCCCGGGACGGCGGCCGGTTGTCAGTGGCGCCCCCTAGACTCGGAGAGCGATGAGCAGCCTCTTTGACGACAGCTTCCTGGCGGACCTCCAGGGCCCTCGTGCCCACGAGGAGGAACCCCCGCCGCCCGAGGACGATCACGGACCGGAGTCGGTTCCGGACGATCTGTTCGGCGGGAAGTTCGACGTGCCACCGGACCGGGACGCCTACTACCGCGGCGGCGCCCCGCGCCCGGCGCTGGACGCGGCGGCGCTGCTGGAGGGGCTGAACGACAACCAGCGCGCGGCCGTCGTCCACGCCGGTACCCCCCTGCTCATCGTGGCCGGTGCCGGCTCCGGCAAGACGCGCGTGCTCACCCACCGCATCGCCCACCTCCTCGCGGAGCGCAACGTCCACCCGGGGCAGATCCTCGCGATCACCTTCACCAACAAGGCCGCGGGCGAGATGAAGGAGCGCGTCGAGCAGCTCGTCGGCCCGCGCGCGAACGCGATGTGGGTGATGACATTCCACAGCGCGTGCGTGCGCATCCTGCGCCGGGAGAGCAAGAAGCTCGGCTTCACGTCGTCGTTCTCGATCTACGACGCCGCCGACTCCAAGCGCCTCATGGCCCTGGTCTGTCGCGACCTGGACCTCGACCCCAAGCGCTATCCGCCCAAGTCCTTCAGCGCCAAGATCAGCAACCTGAAGAACGAGCTGGTCGACGAGGAGGACTTCGCGGCCCGGGCCACCGACGGCTTCGAGAAGACCCTCGCCCAGGCCTACGCCATGTACCAGTCGCGGCTGCGCGAGGCCAACGCCCTCGACTTCGACGACCTGATCATGACGACGGTCAACCTGCTGCGCGCCTTCCCGGACGTCGCCGAGCACTATCGCCGCCGCTTCCGCCACGTCCTGGTCGACGAGTACCAGGACACCAACCACGCCCAGTACGCCCTGGTCAGGGAGCTGGTCGGCACGTCCGAGCACCCCGTCGACGTGCCCCCCAACGAGTACGACGTACCGCCGGCCGAGCTCTGCGTCGTCGGTGACGCCGACCAGTCGATCTACGCCTTCCGGGGCGCGACGATCCGCAACATCCTCCAGTTCGAGGAGGACTACGCGGACGCGACGACGATCCTGCTGGAGCAGAACTACCGCTCCACACAGACGATCCTGTCCGCCGCCAACGCGGTCATCGAGCGCAACGAATCCCGCCGCCCCAAGAACCTGTGGACCAACGCGGGCGCGGGCGCGCGCATCACCGGCTACGTCGCCGACACCGAGCACGACGAGGCGCAGTTCGTCGCCGACGAGATAGACCGACTGACGGACGCGGGTGACGCGAAGGCCGGTGACGTCGCCGTCTTCTACCGCACCAACGCCCAGTCCCGTGTCTTCGAGGAGATCTTCATCCGGGTCGGCCTGCCCTACAAGGTCGTCGGCGGCGTCCGCTTCTACGAGCGCAAGGAGGTCCGGGACGTCCTGGCCTACCTGCGCGTCCTGGCCAACCCCGAGGACTCGGTGCCGCTGCGCCGGATCCTCAACGTGCCCAAGCGCGGTATCGGCGAGCGCGCCGAGGCGATGATCGACGCCCTCTCCCAGCGCGAGAAGATCAGCTTCGCGCAGGCGCTGCAGCGCGTCGACGAGGCGTACGGCATGGCCTCGCGGTCGACGAACGCCGTGAAGCGGTTCAACGCGCTGATGGAGGAGCTCCGCACGATCGTCGAGTCGGGCGCGGGGCCTGCGACGGTCCTGGAAGCGGTCCTCAACCAGACCGGTTACCTCGCCGAGTTGCAGAACTCCACCGACCCGCAGGACGAGACCCGCGTCGAGAACCTCCAGGAACTCGCCTCCGTCGCCTTGGAGTTCGAGCAGGAGTCCGGCGAGGAGGAGGGCGAGGGCGCGACGCCGGCCGGGCTCTCCGACTTCCTGGAGCGGGTCGCCCTGGTCGCCGACTCCGACCAGATCCCCGACGAAGAGGAGGACGGCTCGGGCGTCATCACCCTGATGACCCTGCACACCGCCAAGGGCCTCGAGTTCCCGGTCGTTTTCCTCACGGGCATGGAGGACGGCGTCTTCCCGCACATGCGCGCCCTCGGCCAGACCAAGGAGTTGGAGGAGGAGCGCCGACTCGCGTACGTGGGCATCACGCGCGCGCGTGAGCGGCTGTACCTCACCCGGTCGTCGCTGCGCAGCGCCTGGGGACAGCCCTCGTACAACCCGCCCTCCCGGTTCCTGGAGGAGATCCCGGCGACGCACGTGGACTGGAAGCGGACGGGGGCGACCGCGCCCGTGTCCTCCGGCCCGGTGTCCGGGGTGGCGTCGTCGCTGGCCTCGATGCCCTCGTCCCGATCGCGTTCCTCGGCCGCGGGCGCGTCCGGCTTCGCGACGCGCCGGACGTCGGAGAAGCCGGTGGTCGCGCTGGCCGTCGGCGACCGTGTCACGCACGACCAGTTCGGACTCGGCACGGTCGTCGGCGTGAAGGGCACGGGTGCGAACGCGGAGGCCACGGTCGACTTCGGCGACACCAAGCCGAAGCGGCTGCTGCTGCGGTACGCGCCGGTGGAGAAGCTCTAGAAGCTCTAGAGGCGATAAGACGTGAAAGGCCCCCGCCTCGACGGCGGGGGCGCACAAGCGAGTTGACCGGGGCCGACGCCTTATGTCGGATTGAGCCCGTGGCTGCGCAGCCACGGCAGCGGGTCGATCGCGGAGCCGCCCGCGGGCCGGACCTCGAAGTGCAGGTGCGGGCCGGTGGAGTTGCCGGAGTTCCCGGAGTACGCGATCGGGTCGCCGGCCTTGACGGTCGTCCCGGAGGACGCGCGGTAGCTGGAGAGGTGGCAGTACCAGGTCTCCGTGCCGTCCTTCGCCGTCAGGATCAGCATGTTGCCGTAGGCGCTGTTCCACTGCGTCCGTACGGTGCCGTCGGTCGCCGCCATCACCGTCGTGCCGTACGAGACGGGGAAGTCGATGCCGGTGTGCTGGGACATCCAGTTGATGCCGGCCTGGCCGAAGTAGGCGCTGAGGCCGTGCTGTGCGACCGGAAGGGCGTACTTGGGGCGCAGCCGCTCCTTGCGGGCCGCCTCCGCCGCCGCCTTCTTCTTCTCGGCCTCCTGCTGTGCCTTGAGGTCGATACGTTCCTGCGTCCGGCTGGCCCGGTCGGCGAAGTCGTCGGCCCCGGCGCTGAGGGTCGCGAGCTGGGCGTCCAGCTTGTTGTTGGCGGCGGACGGTTTCACCGGCTGCGCGTCCGGGGCGGACGCCGTCGTGTCCTTGTCGTCGCCGCCGGTCAGCGTGCCGACCGAGGCCGCGGCGATGCCGGCGACCCCCATCACGCAGGCCGAGGGCACGGCGATGGTCAGCAGCGCGGAGCGCTTGGCGGGCATACGACGCCGGGAGCGGTTCGCGTTGCGGGTGGCCGCACGTCCGAGTGGGGCGGGGGCGGTCTCCTCCTGGTCGTCGAGCAGGGGGAGCGGGGCGCCGTCGGACAACTCGCCCTCGTCAGGGGCGGGTTCGTCGGACCCGAGGTGCTGGAAGGTGGCGGTGGCCTGCTGGTGGAAGGGGACCTCGGCCTGCTGCTCGTACTCGTCGGCGGCCTGAGTGCCCTCGCCGCCGTCGGAGTTCCACTGCGTGGCGTCGTACGCGCCGGTGTCGAAGGCCTGCGTGCCCCATTCCCACTGCTGGGTCCGGTCGGCCGGGCTTCCGGACTGGTCGGGCTGCAGCCAGGCGCTCGCGTCCCAGTGGCCGCTGGCATCGGGTGCCGTCGCCTGTTGCGGGATGCAGGCCGACGGCTGGTGGTGGCCGGTGGACCAGGCTGTCGCGTCGTACGCGCCGGAGTCGTAGGCGGCGTGGTGCTGGGCCGCGTACGCGTCGTAGTGCGGGATCTGGTGGCTGCCCGTGTCCAGCGACTGGTGGCCGCCGGTGTTCCACTGCGTGCTGTTGTACGCGCCGGTCGTGGTGCTCGTGGCGCCGCCCGGGAGGTCACCGAAGAGGGGGTCGGCCGCCGGGAAGTGCCCGGTGGAGTGGGCGCCGGTGTCGAAGGCGCCGGTTTCATGGCCGTGGTACGTGGTGAAGCCGTCGTACGGGGCTTCCTGGGTGCTGTACGACGCGTAGTGCGCCGAAGCGGCGTCGGAAGCCGGGGCCGGGGTGGTCATGATCCCCGACGGGTGACGGTCGTTCACCAACTTCTCTTTCGCCGACAACAGGGGCTGCCAGAGCAGTGCGGCGACTGTACCCGGCAGTACGCGGGCACGACAATCTTCTGCAGGTTTCGCCCTCGCAGGAAAGGGGCATTCGGCCGTGTTTCGGGGGACGGCGGGCGCGGGTTTGGCCCTACGTTCGATTGGTGTTCGATGTTGGAGGGCTGTCGGACGCTTGTCGGACGTCTGTCCAGGCGCGGGTCGGGCGCGGTCGGGCGCGGTCAGGCCACGGTGAGGCCGTCGGCGAGTGCTCCCGCGTGCGTCGCGTCGTGTGCCGCGTCGAGGGCCTGACGTATGCCGGTTGCGACGGCCGGGTGCACGGGCAGGGCGAGGTGGCCGATCCCGGTCACCCGGACGTTCTGTGCCAGCAGGTCGGGGTGGTCGACGCAGGCGGTCTCCAGCGGGTCCATCAGGTGGTCGAGGTCGCTCCAGAAGCTGACGAAGTGCGTACGGCAGCCCGGCGCGGGCCGGGACAGTTCCTCGATCACCTCCGAGCCGGGGCGCATCTGGCGCACGATCGGGTGCGCGTTCGCCAGCGGCGCCACCCGTGTGCCGGAGTGCGGGGTGCCCAGCGTGACCAGCGTCCGGACGCGGACGTCGCCACCCAGTCGCTGCACGTAATAACGGGCGATCAGACCCCCCAGGCTGTGCCCGACCACATCCACCTGCCGACTGCCGGTGCGCTCGCAGATCTCCTCTATGTGTCGGCCGAGCAGGTCGGCCGCCGTGCGGATGTCGCAGGTCAGCGGAGAGTAGTTGAGCGACTCCACCCGGTGCCTGCCGTGCTGGGCGAGGCTGCGGCGCAGCAGGACGAACACCGAACGGTTGTCGATGAACCCGTGCAGCAGGACCACGGGAGGCGGGGAGGCCTGGGTGGGCAGCTGGGCGGGGTCCTCGGCGCCGGCCGCCCGGGGGAGCGCGGGGCGTGCCGCGGCGCGGCGCTCCTGGGCGATGCCGGAGGGGTAGAGGAGCAGATGGCCCGCGAGGATCGCGAGGTCCAGCGCGGTCGCCTTGAGGAGGGTCACCGAGAGTCCGGCCAGTCTGCTCGGAAGGCTGGGGATGCTGGAGATGTTCGGGAGGCTCTGGATTCCCGGAAGGGTCGGCAAGCCCGGCAGCAGGCGCCGGTACAGCGGCAGGAAGGGCTGCAGTGCCCGTATGACCTTCATGGCCGACCTCCTGTCGGCACGCTGAGGACTTCTCTGTCCCCCGTGTGCCCTCGTGGAAGTCGCGGTCGAGGAGGTCGGTCGGGCACGAGCGGGAGGGGGCGGGTGCGGCTGTGGTGTGGGGTGCGCCGTACTGCGCACGGCTTGTGTGACACCCGTTACACCGATGACGTGACGAGAATCCCTGCCGTGTGGCGACGAGGCTCCCCGCTGTCGTGCCTTACCTGCCCTACCTGCCCATCGTGCCCTCTGATGCGCCGTACCGCCACGCCACGCGGCCCGTGGCACGGCGGTACGGCGACCTCGTCGCGGCTCCCGGTGCGACTGTTCCCCCGTGGCTCGGGGGAACAAGTGCGCGGTGAAAGTGTGTCCCTCCGTGTGATTTCCCCCTCGGTGCGCACCGTGAAACTGCCGGTTGCGGGATGCTGGCGATAACGTTCGTTCACTTCCCCGGTCGGTCTGGCACGGGGTGTCCGTGCCGTTGAGGATGGACGTAGTCGCTTCATGGAGGCAGTGATGGGTGTGGCAGCCGGTCCGATCCGCGTGGTGGTGGCCAAGCCGGGGCTCGACGGCCACGATCGCGGGGCCAAGGTGATCGCGCGGGCGCTGCGCGACGCCGGTATGGAGGTCATCTACACCGGGCTCCACCAGACGCCCGAGCAGATCGTGGACACCGCGATCCAGGAGGACGCCGACGCGATCGGTCTGTCCATCCTGTCCGGAGCCCACAACACGCTCTTCGCCGCGGTGATCGAGCTGCTGAAGGAGCGGGACGCCACGGACATCCTGGTCTTCGGCGGGGGGATCATTCCGGAGGCGGACATCGCGCCGTTGAAGGAGAAGGGGGTCGCGGAGATCTTCACTCCGGGGGCGACCACCGCGTCGATCGTGGACTGGGTCCGGGCGAACGTGCGGCAGCCTGCGGGGGCTTGAGCCGGTGGTTGTGCGGGTGGCCTGAGTGGCCGGCCTCTGGGGGCTCTGCCCCCAGACCCCCGTTCGGCCCTGAAGGGGCCTCGTCCTCAAACGCCGGACGGGCTGGATGATGCCGGCCGCTGCTGTCATGGCCTGCCCCAAGCCTTCATGCGCGCTCCACATGCCTTTATGGCGCCCACAAGCCTTTACGGGGCGCTCCACATGCCTTTATGGCGCGCCCACAAGCCTTTACGGGGCGCCCCCTAAGCCTTTGTGACGCGCCCCGTAAGCCCGCCCTTATGGCGCGCCCCCTAAGCCCTTGTGGCGCCCTCCAAGCCTTTACGCAGCCCCCAATTCCTGGGCCATCATCGCCCTCAATCTCAGCGTTCTTCCCAGTCGTTGGAATGCCTCCGCCCAGTAGCCGAGGGCGCCTGGGTAGGCGTCCTCCGGTTCGTCCGGGACGGCGAGGAGGGCGTCGAGGCGGGCTGCCTCCGAGGTGTCGAGGCAGCGTTCGGCCAGGCCCATCACGCCGCTGAAGCTCCAGGGGTAACTGCCCGCGTCCCGTGCGATGTTGAGGGCGTCGACCACGGCCCGGCCGAGCGGCGCGGCCCACGGTACGGCGCAGACGCCGAGCAGTTGGAACGCCTCCGACAGGCCGTGTGCCGCGATGAAACCGGCCACCCATTCGGCACGGTCGGCCACCGGAAGCGTGCTCAGCAGTTTCGCCCGCTCGGCGAGGGAGACCGCGCCCGGGCCGCCCGCACTGGGTGCCGACGGCACGCCGAGCAGCGCCCGCGACCAGTCGGCGTCCCGCTGTCGTACGGCGGCCCGGCACCATGCCGCGTGCAGCTCGTCGAGCCAGTCGTCGGCCACCGGCAGCGCCACGATCTCTTCCGGCGTACGGCCGCCCAGCCGTGCCGGCCAGGTGGCGAGCGGGGCCGCCTCCACCAGCTGGCCCAGCCACCAGGAGCGTTCGCCCCGGCCGGGCGGCGCCTTGGCCGACACGCCGTCGCGCTCCATGGCCGCGTCGCACTCGTGCGGCGCCTCCACGAAGAGCGTCGGCGTGTCCCCGGTGTGGTCGACGGCCACGCACGCGCCGGCCCGGACCGCCATCCGCGCGGCGAGTGCCGAGCCCGGCAGCGCCGACAGCAGCTCCGCGGCCGTCGCCCGCACGTTGCGGCTGCGGTCCGCCAGTGCCTGCTCCAGGAACGGCTCGTCCCGCGCGCCGAGGCCGGTGCGCAGTGAGTCGAGGAACATCAGGCGGTCCTCGGAGCGTTCCGTCGGCCAGGTGGCCGTCAGGAGTTCGCGGGCCGCGTCGGGGTCGCGGGAGCGGATCGACGCCAGGAGGGCGACCCGCTCCGCGAACAGGCCTTCCTGCCAGAGTTTTTCGGTGCGCCGGGTGTCCCCCGGGCCCGGCAGTGCCGTGCCGGCCCCCGGGGTCGCGCGCAGAGCGAACCGCCAGTCCGGGTTCAGCCGGGCCAGCCACAGGGCGCGCGGGCCGGCGAACTCCAGCGCCGCGGGCCGCAGGTCCGTACGTCCGCGTGCCGCGTCGAGCAGCGCGGGGAGGGACTCGGCGGGCGCGGCGAATCCGCGCGCGTTCGCCACCGTCAGCCACTGGGGGAGCAGTTCCATCAGGTCCGGCGCTGTGCCTCTGCGTCCTCCTCCGCCGCCGGCGCCGGGGCGGTCGGCCAGGAGCAGGGCGAGTCTGCGGGCCGCCGCGGTGGGCAGCGCCGGTCGGGGGTCCTCGGCGGCCGGCTCCAGGAGGGGCGCGGCCCGGCCCGGGCGCAGGCCGGCCCGTCGGCGTACGGTCTCCGCGGCCGCCGCGTCCAGCAGGGCGGTCGGCGCGTTCCGGCCGGGTGCGGCTCCCGGCGGCGTACGGCGGTCCGTGCCGAGGAGAGCCGCGGTGACCAGGTCCTCCCAGGCGGCGGGCGGGGGAAGGGGCGAGGTGGCGTTCATGAGACTCCCTTCTGTTGCCGTTGCCGTTGCCGTTGTCTTCGTTGCGGGCGTTGTCCGTTGCGGGGGTTTGTTCAGCACAGACGTACCGCCTCTCCCGGGCCCGTCGGCCAGGCCGTCAGCGGGGTGAAGCCGCGATGCCCGCACTCGCCGAAGACCCTGACGGGCGCGCCGCCCGAGAGGGCGACCAGACGCCACAGGCCGGGGCGGGAGAGCGCCGCGGGGGTGAGGGGCAGGGCCGTCTCGCCGTCGGCGTCCGCCAGTTGCCAGGAGTCGCCGTCGCGGGTGGGGACGACGGCGGCCAGGGTGGCCGGGACCGAGTCCTGCCAGGGGTCGTGGCGCAGGGTCTCGCCATAGCGGGCGGTCGCCTCGGTCGTCGTCATGCCCGGGGGCCGGGCGCCGGTGGGCGCGGGCGGGGCGAACTGCTGGCCGAGCGAGGCCCGTTGTTGTCCCGCGCCCGGGTGCGCGGACAGCTCGGCGTCCAGCACGAGGCCGACGGGCAGCGTGAGCTCCGGGGCGCGGCCCGCGGCGCCGTAGGAGAGGAGGAGCGCGCTGCGGCCCGAGGTGGTGCCGTACAGCCAGATACGGCGGGTCGTCAGTTTCGGGTCCGGCGTGTCGTACTGGGCGAGGACCAGCCACTGGTCGCGGACCGGTGGCCCCTCCGGTGCGGACGGCAGGCCCACACGGGTACGGACCGTGGCCGCCAGGGCGTCCGGCAGCCGCTCGCGGTGCAGCCAGCCCTGGTCGAGGAGGTGGAGCAGCGCGCACTCCTCCAGCAGCCGCATCGGCCAGCCGGGGCCGGATCCCGGGATCGATCCCAACTCCCGTGCGCGCGAGGCGAGTCCGGGCGCCTGGGCGTCGACCATGCGGGCCGCTGTCTCCTCCCACAGCCCGTACCCCGCCTGCTCGGCCGTGGCCAGGCCGGAACGCAGGAGGTCGGCGAGTCGCTCCTCCAGTTCGGTCGCTCCGGCGGTGATCCGCTCGGCGCGCCGTTCCGCACGGCGGCGCGCCCCCTCCGGGTCGGCGGGGCCGGACGCGGAACCCGCCGGGCCGGCCTCCCGTTTCTCCCGCGTACGCCTGCTCCCGGCGATCCACTGCTCGGCCCAGTCCGGCGCCCGCCCCGTCGGCACCGATCCCTCCCCGTCGGCCGACCAGAGCAACAACAGCCCGAGCGCGTGCTTGCACGGAAACTTGCGGCTCGGGCAACTGCACTTGTACGCCGGGCCGGAGGCCGCGGACGTGTTCGTGACGTCGACGACCGTGCGGTACGGAGTGCCGCCGCTGCCCGCGCACAGCCCCCACACCACCCCCTCCTCCGATCTGCCCGTACCGGACCACGGGCCGGCCACGCCGAGTTTGCTTCCCGCTTTGCGTGACGCGGAGTCAGGCGCCAGTGCCAGCACCTGGTCCGCGGTCCAGCGCACCCCCTGCTGAGTCATGCCATCGAAGGTAGAGCCCACCACTGACAATCGGTCCGCCGAGCGCCCGGCGGGGGCCCGGCGATTGCGGTCGTCAGGACGTTTTCGCAGGTCAGATCGCATTGTCAGTGGCGTGGTGCACGGTGGACACCAGATCCGAACCGGCCGAGCTGGAGGGGGCCTCAGCCATGTCTGTGTCCGTAGATCCAACGTCCGTGGAACCGAGTGGGACCGAGCCGGCGCAGGCATTGCGTCCGCACGCAGAGGACGCCTTCGCCGACGAACTCGCCGCGCTGGCCGCGCAGGACGACCGGCCGCGCCCGGCCCGCTGGAAGCTGTCGCCGTGGGCCGTCGCCACTTATCTCCTCGGCGGCGTCCTGCCGGACGGCACGGTGATCTCGCCGAAGTACGTGGGCCCGCGCCGCCTCGTCGAGGTCGCCGTCAGCACCCTCGCCACCGACCGTGCCCTGCTCCTGCTCGGAGTACCGGGCACCGCCAAGACCTGGGTGTCCGAGCACCTGGCCGCGGCGGTCAGCGGCGACTCGACGCTGCTGGTGCAGGGCACCGCGGGCACACCGGAGGAGGCGATCCGCTACGGCTGGAACTACGCGCAGCTGCTCGCGCACGGGCCGAGCCGGGACGCGCTGGTGCCCAGCCCCGTCATGCGGGCCATGGCGGAGGGGGCGACGGTACGGGTGGAGGAGCTGACGCGTATTCCGGCCGACGTGCAGGACACGCTGATCACCATTCTCTCCGAGAAGACGCTGCCGATACCGGAGTTGGGGCAGGAGGTCCAGGCCGTCCGCGGGTTCAACCTCATCGCCACGGCCAACGACCGCGACCGCGGGGTCAACGAGCTGTCCAGCGCCCTGCGCCGGCGCTTCAACACGGTGGTGCTGCCGCTGCCGGAGAGCGTCGAGGCCGAGGTCGACATCGTCGCGCGGCGCGTCGACCAGATCGGCCGCTCCCTCGATCTGCCGGCCGCACCCGACGGCATCGACGAGATCCGCCGCGTGGTGACCGTCTTCCGCGAACTGCGCGACGGCGTCACCTCCGACGGCCGTACGAAGGTGAAGTCGCCGAGCGGCACGCTGTCCACCGCCGAGGCCATCTCGGTCGTCACCGGCGGGCTCGCACTGGCCGCCCACTTCGGGGACGGCGTGCTGCGGTCGGGGGACGTCGCCGCGGGCATCCTCGGCGCGGTCGTTCGCGACCCGGCCGCCGACCGGGTCGTCTGGCAGGAGTACCTGGAGGCGGTCGTGCGTGAACGCGCAGGCTGGACGGACTTCTACCGCGCGTGCCGGGAGGTGAGCGCGTGAACGCGAGCGACCGGAACAAGGAGAGCCGGGCCTGGGACCGAGGAGCGGGGAGGGTGGCTGTGGACGACGACACGAGGTGGCCCCGCAGGCGTGGGGGGACGGGATGACGGGCGCCGAGGAGAGCGGTGGCCAGGGCGCGGGGGCAGGGCGGCCGCTGCTGCTCGGAGTGCGTCATCACGGGCCGGGGTCGGCGCGGGCGGTGCGGGCGGCGCTGGAGGCCGCCCGGCCCCTGACCGTGCTGGTCGAGGGGCCGCCCGAGGCCGACGCGCTGATCCCGCTGGCCGCCGACGAGGACATGCGACCGCCGGTCGCCCTGCTCGCCCACGCGGTCGACGAGCCCGGCCGGTCGGCCTTCTGGCCGCTCGCCGAGTTCTCCCCGGAGTGGGTCGCGCTCCGCTGGGCCCTGGAACACGGGGTCCCGGCCCGCTTCATCGACCTCCCGGCCTCGCACACGCTGGCGTGGGAGGGGGCGGCCACGGAAGAGGAGACGAAGGAGAAGGAGAAGGAGAAGGAGAAGGAGAAGGAGAAGGAGAAGGGGGGAAGGGCGGGGGCCGGGGGCCGTCATGGGGTGCGGGGGGATCCGTTGGGGGCGTTGGCCGCGGTGGGCGGGTACGACGACGCCGAGCGGTGGTGGGAGGACGTTGTCGAGCATCGGACCGCCGGGGCCGAGGATCCTTTCGCACCGTTCGCCGCGATCGAGGAGGCCATGGGGGCGCTGCGGGAGACGGACGACACCGACGCCGGGGGGCACGGGAACGACCGGGACCTCGTGCGGGAGGCGTACATGCGCGTCCAGGTGCGGGCGGCGCAACGGGAGTTCGGGGCGGACGGCGTGGCCGTGGTGTGCGGGGCGTGGCATGTGCCCGCGCTGCGCCGGAAGGTCGCTGTCGCCGCCGACCGGGCACTGCTCAAGGGGCTGCCCAAGGTCAAGACCGACCTGACCTGGGTGCCGTGGACCCACCGCAGGCTGGCCCGGGCCGGGGGGTACGGCGCGGGCATCGACTCGCCGGGCTGGTACGCGCATCTGTTCGGCGCGCCGGACCGGCCGGTCGAGCGCTGGCTGACGAAGGTGGCGTTCCTGCTGCGCGAGGAGGACCGGATCGTGTCCTCCGCGCACGTCATCGAGGCGGTCCGGCTGGCCGGGGCGCTCGCCGCGTTGCGCGGCCGGCCGCTGCCCGGTCTGAGCGAGACGACCGACGCCGTGCGCGCGGTGCTGTGCGAGGGCTCGGACGTCCCGCTGGCGCTGGTGCGCGACCGGCTGGTGGTCGGGGACGTGCTGGGCGAGGTGCCGGCCGGCGCGCCCGCGGTGCCGTTGCAGCGCGACCTCGACCGGGCGCAGCGTCGGCTGCGGCTCAAACCGGAGTCGGCGGAGCGGGAGTTGGCGCTCGATCTGCGCAAGGAGAACGACGCCGAGCGCAGCAGGCTGCTGCACCGGCTGCGGCTGCTGCTCGTCGAGTGGGGCGAGCCGGCCGTCTCGCGCGGCGGCACGGGCACGTTCCGGGAGACGTGGCGGCTGAGGTGGGAGCCGGAGCTGTCCGTGCGGGTCGCCGAGGCCGGGGTGTGGGGGACGACCGTGCTCGCCGCGGCCACCGCCAAGGCGGAGGCGGACGCCGTCGGCGCGCGGGGTCTCGCCGAGGTGACCGCGCTGGCCGAGTGTTGCCTCCTGGCCGGGCTGCCGGACGCGCTTCCGACGGTGATGCGGATCCTGGCCGACCGGGCGGCCCTCGACACGGACGTCGGCCACCTCGCGCAGGCCCTGCCCGCCCTCGTCCGCTCCCTCCGCTACGGCGACGTACGGGGCACCGACACCCGCGCACTGGCGGAGGTGGCGGCAGGCCTCGCCGAACGGGTCTTCGTCGGCCTCCCCCCGGCCTGCGCCTCGCTCGACGCGGACGCGGCGGACGAGATGCGGCGCCATGTGGACGCGGTGCACGGGGCGGTGGGGATGCTGGAGGAGGAGGCGCCGGAGGAGGCGGCGGCCCCGGGGCGGGATGACAGGGGTGACCCATCGGCGGACCGTGACCTGGGCGGTGGTGGACTGCGGGCGCGCTGGCGGGGTGTGCTGCGGGTGTTGGCCGGCCGGGACAGCGTGTCCGGTGTCGTGCGGGGGCGTGCCGCGCGACTTCTCCTGGACGAGGGGGAGTTGGATCCGGACGAGGCGGCGCGGCTGATGGGGCTCGCTCTGTCGCCGGGGACGCCGCCGTCGGACGCGGCCGCCTGGATCGAGGGCTTCGTCGGTGGCGGTTCCGGGGGCGGGCTGCTCCTGGTGCACGACGAACGGCTGTTCGGGCTGGTCGACGGGTGGCTCACGGCGGTGCCGGCGGACGCTTTCACGGACGTACTGCCACTGCTGCGGCGGACGTTCTCGGCGCACGAGCCCGGGGTACGACGCACGCTCGGCGAGCTGGTCCGGCGCGGGCCGGGGCAGCGCGGGAGTGCGGTGGCGGCCGGTTCCGGCATACCCGGCTTCGCGGCCGAACCGGACGCCGGACGCGCGGACGCCGTGCTGCCGGTCGTGCGGCTGCTGCTCGGGCTGGACCGACCGGGTGGCGCGGGCGGCCGGGAGGGAGTGGAAGAGGACGTGGACATCGACCTTGTGGGGGTGGCGGGATGACGAATGACCGACTGCAGGAATCGCGAGAGGGCGCCGACGTGATCGCCGCGGGCAGGAACACGAACCGGGGCGGGTTCAAGGACCGTCCGGCGGTTGCCGTCGCGGTGATGCCGCTCTGGGAGCGGCCTCGTACGGGGATGCGCCGATGACGACCGAGGCGATGGACCCGGAGCGGGAGCGGCTGCGGCGCTGGCGGCTGGTGCTCGGGGGTGACGCGGCGGACGGCACCGGACACGGGCTCTCCGGGCGGGACTCCGCGATGGACGGGGCGCTCACCGCGCTCTACGGACCGGGCGAGGGAGCGCGCGCGGGGCGGGACCGGGCGGCGGGGCTCGGGGCGTCGGCACCGGCCGTGGCCCGCTGGCTCGGGGACATCCGGACGTACTTCCCCTCCTCCGTCGTGCAGGTCATGCAGCGCGACGCCATCGACCGGCTCGGGCTGTCCGCGCTGCTGCTGGAGCCGGAGATGCTGGAGGCGGTGGAGGCCGACGTACACCTCGTCGGCACGCTGCTCTCCCTCAACAAGGCGATGCCCGAGACGACGAAGGAGACGGCACGGGCGGTCGTCCGCAAGGTCGTCGAGGACCTGGAGGCGCGGCTGGCCACCCGCACCCGGGCCGCCCTCACCGGCGCCCTCGACCGTGGCGCGCGGGTCAGCCGGCCGCGCCACCACGACATCGACTGGAACCGCACGATCGGCGCCAACCTCAAGCACTACCTGCCCGAGTACGGGACGGTCGTGCCCGAGCGGCTCGTCGGGTACGGGAGGGCGTCGCAGTCGGTCAAGAAGGAGGTGATCCTCTGCATCGACCAGTCGGGGTCGATGGCGGCGTCGGTGGTGTACGCGTCGGTGTTCGGGGCGGTGTTGGCTTCGATGCGGTCGATCAGCACCCGGCTCGTCGTCTTCGACACGGCGGTCGCGGACCTCACCGACCTGCTCGACGATCCGGTGGACGTCCTGTTCGGCACCCAGCTCGGCGGCGGTACGGACATCAACCGGGCGCTCGCGTACTGCCAGTCGCAGATCACCCGGCCCGCTGAGACGGTGGTGGTGCTCATCAGCGACCTGTACGAGGGAGGCATACGCGACGAGATGCTCAAGCGGGTCGCGGCGATGAAGGCGTCGGGCGTACAGGTCGTCGTGCTGCTCGCGCTGTCCGACGAGGGGGCGCCGGCCTACGACCGGGAGCACGCGGCGGCGCTCGCGGCGCTGGGCGCACCGGCGTTCGCCTGCACACCGGATCTGTTCCCCGAGGTCATGGCGGCGGCGATCGAGAAGCGTCCGCTGCCCGTGCCGGACACCGCCTGATACGACGGGGGGCTTGCGCGACCTCGGGACGCACGTGCAAGGATCGAGGGCACGTTGCCGCCGCACGGAGGACCTTCCCTCTTGACCTGGCCCACCGCTCTTCCCGTTGCCGCTCTGCGCGTCCTGCGCACGGCGGTTGGGCGGTGTGTGCTGCAACTCGCGTTGCTGGTGGCCGGGTTGTTCGCGCTCGGGTTCCTCTGCGGGGAACAGGCGCATGCGGCGGAAGGCGCGTCGACACCGACTGCCGTGACCGCCCGGGTCGGGAGCCCGACCTCGGCTGCGGCCTCAACTCCGGCTCATGCTTCGACTCCGGCTCCGGCTCCGGTTGTGGTTCCGGATTCGGATTCGGTTCCTGAGACGCGTATCGCCGACCCCGTCCGTCCCGTCGCCGACAAGGTCGCAGAACCCGTCGGTGAGGTCGTGGCGGCGGTGAGCGAGGAACTGGGCCGGGCCTCGGCACAGGTGCCGCCCGTCTCGTCGCTGCCGACGATTCCGTCACTGCCGGTCGTGTCGGACCTCCCCGCCCTCCCCGCCCTGCCGGGCGTCTCCGAGCTGCCGAGCCTTCCCGCCCTCCCGGGCCTTCCGTCGCTTCCGGCGCGGACGCTTCCGGCGCCGGTCACGCAGGGCTCCGTGGCGAGTCCGTCGCCGGACGCGCCCGCATCCGGTGACCAGCAGACGGCCGAGGGCACGGTGTCGTACGGGCCGGTGGGTTCCGTCACAACCGTCACCGGCGGTTCGAACGGCGTCGGTCATCGCGTCGCGCCCGCCCGCACCGGGCACGACCCCGCGCCCGTGCAGCACGGGCCCGCCGGTGACCGCAACGGCGTGCTGGGCGACGGGGCGGCGCTCGACGGCGGTGCTTCGCGGCACGGTGACGCGCATGCGGTCACGCCGTATCAGCGGGTTCCGCTGCGGCTGGTGCCCGGCAGTGCCGTGCGCTCCGACGCGGCCGAGACACGGGACAGGTACCGGGACATTCCGGTCTTCCCCGGCTAGGGACAGGCGGCCTTCCCCCGCCCCAGACCTGCCGCGCGGGGGTGGAGCAGGTCTGCCCACCCGCCCGAAGTCTCGGAACCCCTAAGGATCTGACGCACGCATGAACAAGAACATCCGCCGTTCCATCGTCATAGCCGCCGGCGTCACCGGCGCGTGGGCCCTCGGTTCCGCCGCCGCCAGTGCCGACGAACTGCCCGCCGCCTCCGTGTCCACGCCGGACGCCACGCCCACCGACGCGACCGAGCTGACCGACGTGACCGAGGTGACCGACGTGACCGAGGTGACCGACGTGACCGGCTCCCTCACGGACACCGTCACCGACACGCTCGGCACGGCCACCGACACCGGCGACGCTGCAGCCTCCGTCTCCGTCTCCGTCGCCGACACCACCGCCTCGAAGGCGGCCAAGGTGAAGGGCGCCGCCGCCAAGGTCATCCAGGGCGCCAAGGCCGCCCGCGCGGAGAAGGCCGCGCAGCAGGCCGCCGCCAAGGTCACCGGCACCGCAGCCCCCGTGGCGCAGGCCCCGAAGCTCCAGCCGAACAGCCACGACGGTCAGGACGACCGCGGCTCCGTCGACTTCCTCTTCGGTCCTCTCTCCGCCTTCGCCCCCGAGCTGGAGCGGGCCACCGTCTCCGGCGTCCCGAGCCATGCCGCGCACGCGGTCGCGCCGCCCGTGGCGGCCGCCGCCGCGGACGGGGTGCTTCCGGTCGCCGGCCAGGCGGTCTCGGGTGTGGTGCCGGTCGCCCACGGGGCCGTGACCGGGGTCGTGCCCGTCGCAGGCGACGCGGTGGACGGGGTGCTCCCGGTCGCCGGGAGCACGGTCGCCGGCGTGCGCCCGGTGGCCACGCACGCGGTCGAGGGTGTGCGGCCGGTCGCCGTGAACGCCGTCGGCGGTGTGACGCCTCTCGCCACCGGCACGGTCGCCGGGGCCGCGCGGACCGCCGGTCACACCGTCGACACCGCGACCGCGACGGCGTACGGCGTCGTCGCCGACGTCCAGCCGGTCGCGGGCGGAGTCGTCCGGGGCGTCCAGCCCGTCGCCGGCGGTGTCGCGCGGGATGCGCGGCCGGTCGCCGAGGGGGCCGTCGCGGACGTGAAGCCCGTCGTCGGCGGGGTCCTCACGGACGTGCCCGCGTACGCGACGGGCGTGGTCGCCGACGTGCCTGCGTACGCGACCGGTGTCGTCGCCGACGTGTCCCCGTACGCCACGGGCGTCGCCGAGCGCGCCGTGCCCTACGCCACCGGTCTGGTCGGTCAGGTCGCCGCCGATGCCACGGGGGCCGTGCTGCCGCCCGTCGCGCACACCGTCGTGGACGGCGTGGTGCCGGTCGCCGGGCAGGCCGTCGTGGACGCGGGCGCGGTGGCGTCCGGCGTCGTGGGCGACGTCCGGCCGTTCGCGCACGGGGTCGCCGGGCAGGCGGGCGGCCTGGCGTACGGGGTCGTGGGCGAGGTTCCGCCCTTCGCGCACGGGGTCGCCGGTGCCGTACGGCCGGTCGTCGACACCGTCAGTGACACGGTCGGCGCGACCGTCCGGCCGGTTGCCGACAGCGGTACGACGTTGGCGTACGGCGTCGTCGGCGAGGCCGGGCCCTTCGGCCACGGGGTCACCGGCCAGGTCGGGACCTTCGCGCAGGACCTGGCCGGGACCGTCGAGGTCACCGGCGGCCCGCTGGCCGGACATGCCGTCACCGGCGTCCAGGGCGTCGCCGGGTCCGTAACCACGGGCACCACGGGCACCACGGGCTATGCGCAGAACGCGCACCACGGCAGCACGTTCAGCATCTGACCGAACGGCTTCGTGAGGCGGCAGGCCCCGGACGGCCGAAAGCCGTCGGCTCGTCCGGCCGAACCCTCATGGATGAGGTCGAGGGGTCCCCATTGGGGTGGGGACCGCCCGGCCAGAGCCCCCTAAGGGGCTGCTCAAGGGGCCTCACCGGGTCAACCCCAACCCGGTGAGGCCCTTCCCCGGTCTCTCCCGCATCCTCACCGGCGGCACGCCGTGCCAGTGAGGACGGCATCATGTGACAGGTATCACCGCTCAGGTGTGACCCTCGATTTAGGGGCCTCCTGCAAGCAGCGATAACCTGCGAGACGGACATGCCGCGCGCTCGGACACCGTGTGCGCCTCCCCTGTGACTAGCGGACGTCACGTTGCCCTTCGCGGCACGCCCACGCATCCAACGAACCGCGAGATCACTGATAGGGACGGAAGCGCGTGGACCTGTTCGAGTACCAGGCGAGGGACCTCTTCGCCAAGCACGATGTACCGGTGCTGGCCGGTGAAGTCATCGACACGCCTGAGGCGGCCCGCGCAGCCACCGAGCGTCTCGGTGGCAAGTCCGTCGTCAAGGCCCAGGTGAAGGTCGGCGGCCGTGGCAAGGCCGGTGGCGTGAAGCTCGCCGCCACCCCGGACGAGGCCGTTGCCCGCGCGACGGACATCCTCGGCATGGACATCAAGGGCCACACGGTCCACAAGGTGATGATCGCCGAGACGGCCCCGGAGATCCTGGAGGAGTACTACGTCTCCTTCCTCCTCGACCGTGCCAACCGCACCTTCCTCTCCATCGCGTCCGTCGAGGGCGGCGTGGAGATCGAGGAGGTGGCGGCCACCCGTCCGGAGGCCGTCGCCAAGACGCCGATCGACGCCAACGAGGGTGTGACCCCCGAGAAGGCCCGCGAGATCGTCGAGGCCGCGAACTTCCCGGCCGAGGTCGCCGACAAGGTCGCGAACGTCCTCGTCACCCTGTGGAAGACCTTCATCGAAGAGGACGCCCTCCTCGTCGAGGTCAACCCGCTGGCCAAGGTCGCCTCCGGTGACGTCATCGCCCTCGACGGCAAGGTCTCCCTGGACGAGAACGCCGAGTTCCGTCAGCCGGGACACGAGGAGTTCGTCGACCACGCGTCGGCCAACCCGCTCGAGGCCGCCGCGAAGGCGAAGAACCTCAACTACGTCAAGCTCGACGGCGAGGTCGGCATCATCGGCAACGGCGCGGGTCTCGTCATGAGCACCCTGGACGTCGTCGCGTACGCCGGTGAGAACCACGGTGGCGTGAAGCCCGCCAACTTCCTCGACATCGGCGGCGGCGCCTCCGCCGCCGTCATGGCGAACGGCCTGGAGATCATCCTCGGCGACCCGGACGTCAAGTCCGTCTTCGTCAACGTCTTCGGTGGCATCACCGCCTGCGACGAGGTCGCCAACGGCATCGTGCAGGCGCTGAAGCTCCTGGAGGACCGCGGCGAGGACGTCACCAAGCCGCTGGTCGTCCGGCTGGACGGCAACAACGCCGAGCTGGGTCGTCAGATCCTCTCCGACGCCAACCACCCGCTGGTCCAGCGCGTGGACACCATGGACGGCGCGGCCGACAAGGCCGCCGAGCTCGCGGCTGCGAAGTAAGGAAGAGGGACTCAGACAGCCATGGCTATCTTCCTCAACAAGGACTCCAAGGTCATCGTCCAGGGCATGACCGGTGCCACGGGCATGAAGCACACCAAGCTCATGCTGGCCGACGGCACGAACATCGTCGGTGGCGTGAACCCCCGCAAGGCGGGCACGTCCGTCGACATCGACGGCAACGAGATCCCGGTCTTCGGCACGGTCGCCGAGGCGATCGAGAAGACGGGCGCCAACGTGTCCGTCCTCTTCGTGCCGCCGGCGTTCGCCAAGGCCGCCGTCGTCGAGGCGATCGACGCGGAGATCCCCCTCGCCGTCGTCATCACCGAGGGCATCGCCGTCCACGACTCGGCCGCGTTCTACGCGTACGCCGGATCCAAGGGCAACAAGACCCGGATCATCGGCCCGAACTGCCCCGGTCTCATCACCCCGGGCCAGTCGAACGCCGGCATCATCCCGGGCGACATCACCAAGCCGGGCCGCATCGGCCTGGTCTCGAAGTCCGGCACGCTGACGTACCAGATGATGTACGAGCTGCGTGACATCGGCTTCTCGTCCGCCGTCGGCATCGGTGGCGACCCGATCATCGGTACGACGCACATCGACGCGCTCGCCGCGTTCGAGGCCGACCCCGACACCGACCTGATCGTGATGATCGGTGAGATCGGCGGCGACGCCGAGGAGCGGGCCGCGGCCTTCATCAAGGACAACGTGAAGAAGCCGGTCGTCGGCTACGTCGCGGGCTTCACCGCGCCCGAGGGCAAGACGATGGGCCACGCGGGCGCCATCGTCTCCGGCTCCTCCGGCACGGCTGCCGCCAAGAAGGAGGCCCTCGAGGCCGCCGGCGTCAAGGTCGGCAAGACGCCGACCGAGACGGCGAAGCTGGCGCGGGAGATTCTCTCCGCGGGCTGAGCGGCTTCCTGGCCGAGCGGCTTCTTGGCCGAGCGGCTTTTGGCTGAACGTCGGTGGGCCCGTCCCCTTGGTGGGGCGGGCCCACCGACGTTTCCACAGCCAGGCGGTATCACCTCGCCTGCGGGAGCAGCCTCTCCGGGCCGGGGGCCGTTTGCGCGCGCAGCTTCGCCCGGAGGTTCAGTTCTGCGTTCGAGAGGGGGCCAGGGGCCGCGCGTGGGGGGACGCCCTGCACCTTCTCGCCGGGGGGTACCGGGGGCTCGTACCGGGTGGGGGCCGTGCACACGGTCAGTGCGGTCGCGCCGATGATCGCGACCGTGAACGCGATCGCCGCCCTGGTCCAGAAGCAGGCCCGCCGTTCGCCGCCCACCCGCACGGTGGGCGGCTTGGCCGCGCGCAGCCGTCCGGCGGACGCCACCTCCGTGAGCCGGCGGTGCAGTTCGGCGGGGTTCGCCAGTTCGGGCAGCCGCGCGGCGATCGCCTCACGCGCGTGCAGCAGCCGGTTCGCGGCGGCGGGCGTGCTCGCCTCCGTCTCCGCCGCGGTCTCGGGCAGGTCGAGGCCCACGCCGTCGTAGAGGAGGAGTGTGCGGCGGTACGGCGCCGGGAGGGTGAGGAGGACGTCCAGCAGCGCGCGGTCGGACGCGTCGGGCGGGGGCGGTTCCGGGTGGCGGAAGCAGGGGCGGAACCGGTGCCAGGGGGAGAGTGCGTATTCGTACGCCGTCGCCCGCACCCAGCCCGCCGGGTCGCGGTCAACGGCCACCTCGGGCCAGCGCTGCCAGGCCAGTTGGAAGGCCCGCTCGACCGACTCGCGCGCGAGTTCGCGGCGGCCGCAGAGCAGGTAGGCCTGCCGTACGAGTGCGGGAGCGCAGAAGGCGTAGAGGGCGTCGAAGGCCTGAGCGGGTGTCAGGGGGGAGGGAGCGGAGGCGGACGTGGTGGCGGACGTGGTGGGGGACGCCGTCGGTGGGTGGGGTCGGGATCCCTTTGTCGGGCACACCGTCACCTGGGGCCGAGGCGCTGCCTCCTGGGTGTTCGTCACCTTGTCCGCCTTGGTCAGCGATACCGGCTGTTTCGCGTACGCCTCCCGCTTACGGCCGCGTGGAGACGTGCGGCCGGACTCCCCCGCGCGCACCGGGGGCGGAGTGGCAGGCCTCTGCGTCACAGGGTGCCCCTTCGCGCGAAAAAGTACATAAACGTATATTGAGCGACACGGCGGGAGTTCGCCCGTTACAACGGGAAAGTGCGTGTCGTTGGGAGCATGACGGTCGTGATCCAGACCCCCGCTCGCCGACTGTCGTTGTCGCCCCTGCTCACCAGGATGCGCGACCGATCTCCCGGACTCGCCGCCGGCTTCCTGGGCGGCGCCCTCGCGGCCGGGCTGGGGCTCGGCTCGTTCGCCGTGCTCGTGATGGTGCTGTGGATCAGCTCGCCGTATCCCGACAACGGGCCGGTGGGTGTGCTGCATGTCGCCGCCGCGCTGTGGCTGCTCGCCCATGGCGCGGAACTGGTGCGCGTCGACACGCTGTCCGGGGTGCCGGCGCCGGTCGGCGTCACTCCGCTGCTGCTGCTCGCGCTGCCCGTGTGGCTGGTGCGGCGCGCCGCGCGGGACGCGGTGGACGGGGGTGGCGGCAGCGGTGCGGGGCCCGGTCCGAGGCCGGGTGCGGGTGCGGTGCTCGTGACCGCCCGTACGGCGTGGGCGGGTGTCGTGGCCGGCTATCTCGCCGTCGGGTCGGGCGCCGCCTTCTACGCCGCCTCCGGTGGCGCCTTGCGGCCGTCCTGGGGATGGACGGCGGTGTGCGTGCCGGCGGTCGCCGTGCTGGCCGCCGGGGCGGGGGTGTGGTCGGCCTGCGGCCGTCCGCGCGGGCCGGTGGAGAGCGTGCTGTTCCTGCTGCCGCGCGGGGTGCGGCGGTTGCTCCTCCAGGCCGACGGGCGGGAACGGCTCGGGGTCGCCGGACGGGCGGCGGGGGCCGGGGCCGGGGTGCTCGTCGGGGGCGGGGCGTTGCTGGTGGCGGTGTCGTCGGTGTGGCACGCGGGTGCCGCCCGGGGGGCGTTTCTGCAGCTGACGGAGGGGTGGTCGGGGCGGTTCGCGGTGCTGTTGCTGTGCGTGTCGCTGGTGCCGAACGCGGCGGTGTGGGGGGCGGCGTACGCCCTCGGGCCGGGATGCGTCCTCGGCGCCGGGCATGTGGTGGCGCCGCTGTCCTCGGACCCGGCACCGTTGCTGCCGCCGTTTCCGCTGCTGGCTGCGGTGCCGGAGGCGGGAGGCGGGACGTGGTGGAACTGGGCGGCGGGGTTGGTGCCGGTGCTGGCCGGGGTGACGGTGGGGGTGTTCGTGGCTCGGGCGGAGGACGCGGGGGGTGTGGAGCGGGCGGGGAGTGGCGTCGGGGGTGGTTGGTCGCTGGGGAGGACCGCCCGGGTTGTCGTGCTGGCGGGGGTGGGGTGTGGGGTGCTGTTGGGAGGGCTTGCCGGGTTGTCCGGCGGGCCGTTGGGGGTGGCCGCGTTGGCTCGGTTCGGCCCGGTGTGGTGGCAGGTGGGGGGAGCGGTGGTGTTGTGGACCGTGGGAGTGGGGGTGCCGGTGGCTGTGGGGGTGCGGGGGTGGCGGGGGCGCCCGGAGTGGGGGGCGGTGCGGTGGCGCTGGGGCGCTTGGACGGGGTGGAAAGGGCGGAAGCTCTGGGGGCGGCGGGGAGTGGGGGAGGGGGGTGGTGTGGCGGTGGCGGTCGAGTCGGAGCTGTACGACTTCGCGCCGGTTGAGCCTGACGTGCCTGCCCCACCCGTCCCGCCTGTCGCACCCGTCCCGCCTGCCCCACCCGTCCCGCCTGTCGCACCCGTCCCGCCTGTTGAGCCTGTCCCGCCTGTCGGGTTGCCGGACCCGTTGTGGCATGGGGATGCGGTTCGGGATGCTCGGTGGGCGGGGTCGCGGGAGGCGGGGGAGGAGGGGCCGGAGGTGGGGCGGTGACCGTCCACGGATTCGCCCCCGCCGCCCCCACCCTTTCCCGACCCTGGGGCTGCGCCCCCAGACCCCCGCTGTCGGCCCGAAAGGGCCTCGTCCGAGAAAACCCCCTCAGGCGTTGCCCCCCAGGATGCCCTTGAGTTCCTTCGGGAGGAGGTCGCTGCATGACTGCTTCGCCTCGTTGGTGAGGGCGTCGTTCGTGCAGGTGTAGTAGTCGCTGTAGACCAGCTGCGCGGTGAAGGTCGCGGCGACCAGGGCCAGGGCCAGGGACGCGGTGACCAGGCCACTGATGGCGGCGGTGCGCTGGGGGCGGCCGGCGGTCTCGGGGGTGGCCGGGGTGTCGGGGTCGGGGGTGCGGGGCTTGGTGCGCAGGGCGCTGATGCCCCAGTTCAGGGCCAGGGCGCCGAGCAGCAGGGCCACGTACGGCCAGCCGAAGAGGGCGAAGAAGAAGGCCCACATGCCGCAGAGGAGTGCGTAGCGCGCGCGGCGCTGGGCTGGGTCCTTGGGGTCCCAGCGCTTGCCGGGGTCCGTGCCGGGGCCGCCACCCTCGGGGCCGCTGCCACCGCCGGGGCGCTCGCCGAAGCCGTCCCGTGAGCGGCCGGGCTGCTGGTCGCTCCACTGGCTGCCCCACGGTGAACGCCCGCCCTCGGGGGGGCCGCCCGCCGGGGGCCGGGGCTGCCACGGGCGGTCCGGGGCGCCCTCGGGCGGCGGGGCGAAGGGGTTGTCGTCCTCGGGGGGCGGGTTGTCGCCCGAGGGGGCTTCCGGGGGAGAGGCTGGGCGCTCCCGCAGCAGCACGGCGCCGCGCTCCCCTCCCTGCGGTGACTGCGGGGGGAGCGTGAGGAGTCGCAGACTGCGGTCCGGCATCAAGTGAGCGTCTTCCCCTAGGAGGTACGGCTGTCTGGCGTGAGCTGTCACTCGGGAAACGCACCGCACCACCACCGCGTTCCCGAGCCCGCTCGCCCCAGACGCTACCTTCCGGCCACGCCCCCGTCCCGTGGGGGCCGCCCGGTGTGCCGGTATCGTTGCTGACGGTCGGCTGCTTCGTAGGCTTCCCCGTATCCGGGGGCGCGATGCATTCGTATGAACGTACAAGTGGCGAACGTGCGAGTGGCAACGTGTGAGTGACGCGGTGCGGGCCGGCCGTACTCCCACGCCTCCCCGAGAAAGGGTCCCCACCGTGGCCGCCAAGCCCGTGGCCAAACGCCTCGTCGTGCTGGTCTCCGGATCCGGTACGAACCTACAGGCTCTCCTCGACGCCATCGCGGCCGTCGGCGTCGAGGCCTACGGCGCCGAGATCGTGGCCGTCGGGGCCGACCGGGACGGCATCGAAGGGCTTGCCCGTGCCGAGCGGGCCGGGATCCCCACCTTCGTCCGCCGGGTCAAGGACTTCGACACCCGGGAGGAGTGGGACGCCGCCCTCTCCGAGGCCGTGGCCGGTCACGAGCCCGACCTCGTCGTCTCCGCCGGGTTCATGAAGATCGTGGGGAAGGCGTTTCTTGCGCGGTTCGGGGGGCGGTTCGTCAACACGCACCCCGCTCTGCTGCCCAGTTTTCCCGGGGCCCACGGGGTGCGTGACGCGCTCGCGTACGGCGCCCGGGTCACCGGCTGCACCGTCCACTTCGTCGACGACGGTGTCGACACCGGACCGATCATCGCCCAGGGCGTGGTCGAGGTCCGGGACGAGGACGACGAGAGCGCTCTGCACGAGCGCATCAAGGAAGTCGAGCGAAGACTGCTCGTCGAGGTCGTGGGGCGGCTCGCCCGCAACGGCTATCGCATTGAGGGACGAAAGGTAGTTATCCAGTGACCGCCGACAGCACTGTCACGGCCGAGAGCAGCAAGCGGGGCATCCGTCGCGCGCTCGTCAGCGTCTACGACAAGACCGGTCTGGAAGAGCTCGCGCGCGGGCTGCACGAGGGCGGCGTCGAGCTCGTCTCCACCGGGTCCACCGCCTCCCGCATCGCCGCCGCCGGCGTCCCCGTCACCAAGGTCGAGGAGCTCACCGGCTTCCCCGAGTGTCTGGACGGCCGGGTCAAGACCCTGCACCCCAAGGTCCACGCCGGCATCCTCGCCGACCTGCGGCTCGACAGCCACCGGCAGCAGCTGGACGAGCTGGGCGTCGCGCCGTTCGACCTCGTCGTCGTCAATCTCTACCCCTTCCGGGAGACCGTCGCCTCGGGCGCCTCCGACGACGAGTGCGTCGAGCAGATCGACATCGGCGGGCCGTCCATGGTGCGCGCCGCCGCCAAGAACCACCCCTCGGTGGCCGTGGTCACCAGCCCGGCGCGGTACGGCGACGTCCTCGCGGCTGTCCGCGACGGCGGCTTCGACCTCGCCGCCCGCAAGCGGCTCGCCGCCGAGGCCTTCCAGCACACCGCCGCCTACGACGTGGCCGTCGCCTCCTGGTTCGCGTCCTCGTACGCGCCCGTGGACGAGTCGGGGTTCCCCGACTTCCTCGGCGCCACCTGGGAGCGCAAGAACACCCTCCGCTACGGCGAGAACCCGCACCAGCCCGCCGCGCTCTACGTCGACGGCAGCGGTGCCGGTCTCGCGCAGGCCGAGCAGCTGCACGGCAAGGAGATGTCGTACAACAACTACACCGACACGGACGCCGCGCACCGTGCCGCGTACGACCACGCCGAGCCGGCCGTCGCGATCATCAAGCACGCCAACCCGTGCGGGATCGCCGTCGGCGCGGACGTCGCGGAGGCGCACCGCAAGGCGCACGCGTGCGACCCGCTGTCGGCCTTCGGCGGCGTCATCGCCGTGAACCGGCCGGTCAGCAAGGAGATGGCGGAGCAGGTCGCGGAGATCTTCACCGAGGTCATCGTGGCGCCCGACTACGAGGAGGGGGCCCTCGAAGCCCTCACCAAGAAGAAGAACATCCGGGTGCTCAAGGCCCCGGCCGGTCCCGCCAACACCGTTGAGCTCAAGCCCGTCGGCGGCGGCGCGCTGCTCCAGGTCACCGACCGCCTCCAGGCCGACGGCGACGACCCGGTCAACTGGACCCTCGCGACCGGCGAGGCGCTGTCCGAGGCCGAGCTCGCCGAGCTCTCCTTCGCCTGGAAGGCCTGCCGGGCCGTGAAGTCCAACGCCATCCTGCTCGCCAAGGACGGCGCCTCGGTCGGCGTCGGCATGGGACAGGTCAACCGGGTCGACTCCTGCAAGCTCGCCGTGGAGCGGGCCGGCGAGGAGCGGGCGCGCGGCTCGTACGCCGCCTCGGACGCGTTCTTCCCCTTCCCGGACAACATCGACGTCCTGAGCGCGGCCGGCGTCAAGGCGATCGTGCAGCCCGGTGGTTCGATCCGCGACGAGCTGGTCGTCGAGGCCGCGCAGAAGGCGGGCGTGACGATGTACTTCACGGGGACGCGGCACTTCTTCCACTGAGCCGAGCCGCACTGTGACAGGGCCCGCCGGTCGCCGGCCGGCGGGCCTCGCCTCGTCGCTACCGGCGACTCTCGAAGTCCTGCGCCTCCGCGCGCTTCAGCGCGGCTTGCCGTGCCGCCCGGAAGTTCTTGAGCATGGACGTGCGGGCCTGGGGAAGCGCCTTCTCCACCTGTTTCTGAGCCCGGGTGATCTGCTCGGCGAGACCGGCCTCGGCCTGGCACGCGGCGTCCCGCACGGCGATCCTCAGCTCTTCCTTCCCGGCGGCGCGGACGGCGGCCGCGTCGGACTGGGCGGCGTCGAGCCGTCTATTCACTGCCTTGAGCGGGGCGTTGCGGACCTCATACGGGAACCCTTCCCCCCGCATGCACGCGGCCCATTTTTGTTCCGCCGCGTTCACAAGGGGATGTTCGAGCGTGTCCCGCACGATCGAGTTGCTGAGGCTCTGAGCGGTGTAGTAATTCCGCTCCCAGGAAGCGCCGTACAGGGTCCGGCGTGCGACAGACACACAAGCATCGGTCGGAACCGACACGGTTGGCCCGTCCTGCAGTTCGATTTCCTCGCGCGGCCCGTCAGGCGCCCCCTTGAGCGCTTCCTCCCATGCGCGGCGATCGCCCTCGGACAGCGTGGACATCCGCCGGCTGTTCGGGTCGGTGGTCACCTTTTTCAGCCGCTGTACGGTCAGGCCGTAGCCGTCCTGGGCCGCCTGGCCTTCTGTCAGCAGGCCATAGGGGCTTGCGGCCGCTTCCCGCTGAACGTCTCCCACGGGTACGACGGTGTAGTCGAACCCCCGACTCTTCATGCACGTCTGTACTTCTTGCTCTTCTGCGTGGTGCAGCGCGGCGGACTCGGCTGCTGTGAAGTGGAGTGCGCCACCCAGAGGCCGGGGATCGGGCTGGCTCTCCGCCGCGGCCTCGTGGCCGGATGCCGTGGAGCATCCGGCTACGAGGAGCGCTGCGGCGGCCAGCCACAGCAGTCTGCTCATGATGTCAGCTGCAGTTGATCCAGCGGTTGGACGCGAGGTCGTCGGCGTAGGTGCCGTCGTACCAGGTGTCCAGGTTGTAGACGGCGTTGCCGCGGTGGAGGACGAACGAGTTGCCCCCGTAGTTCTGCTCGTCGTAGATGCGGACGTCGCAGGAGTTGCCGTTGTTGTAGACCGACTCCGCGTTGTTGAACTTGTTGTACTGCTCCAGGTTGGTGTTGTCTCCGAACACCTCGCCGGGGTCCCCCGCGCCGCTGTCTCCCAGGTACGCGCACAGCGCGCCGGAGCTGCAGTCGCTCCACGCCGCGCTCGCCGGAGTGGCGGTGGCGGCAATGCCCAGCCCCGCGAGCGCAGCCGCACCGACCGCCGCCGCGATCTTCTTTCTGATCATGATGTCCTCCGCGTTGTGGGTGGCCGGCTTCCCTGTCGGAAGCCCCGGCCCATCACTCTGGGGACGGCGGACGGGGAGCGGTACCTGAACAGTTACAGGTTCCTTACGGCTGCCTTGCGCAACAGGGTGAGCGGATCGGCGACGGAAGGAGTCACACATGCTCAAGACTGCCCGCGCCACGGTGTCCACGGTTGTCGGCAGCGCGCTGTTGGCTTTGCTCGGAGTCGGCGCGAGCGGCGCGCCGGCCCACGCCGCCCCTAGTGACTGTTCGGCCGGTGCGTTCTGCGTCTACAGCCAGGACGGCTGGGCCGGGGAGCCCCGCGAGATTTACCGGGGTGGGCTACCGGACCCTGCGCAGTATCCGATCGAGAACGCCAAGTCGCTCTACAACCACAGTTCCTGTGATGTCGTCATCTTCAGCGAGGCGAACTACTCGGGCAGCTGGCTGGTGATCTCGCGTGGCACCGCCGTCGTCAGCATCCCGAGCACCTTTGGGCACACGATCCGTGCTCTCGAGTGGACCAACTGCTCCTGATGCCTGGGCCGCCGCCCAGCTACCGGGAATCATTCGCATTGCTCCGGCCTTCAGGCCGGGGGTGAAGCGAATCCTGCGGTCGCGACGCGGAGCGTCGCGGTGGCGTTCCGGCGGAGCCAGACCCTGCTTCGTGACGGTGACGGGTCGCTCACATGTTCCCGGTGACGACGTGGGTTCGACTTGCCTAGTGTGATCGTCATGCAGCTCCGGTACGCCTTCAGGTTGTACCCCGACGCCGCTCAGCAGACCGCGCTGGCCAGGGCATTCGGGTGCGCCCGTGTCGTGTTCAACGACGCGGTCCGCGCCCGTGAAGACGCCCGGAAGGCCGAGCAGCCGTTCCCGACGGCCGGGGAGCTGTCCACGCGCCTGATCACCGAGGCCAAGCGGACAGCCGAGCGGTCCTGGCTGGGCGAGGTCTCCGCGGTGGTGCTCCAGCAGTCCCTGCGGGACGCCGAGAGGGCGTACCGCAACTTCTTCGCCTCCCTCAAGGGCACCCGCAAGGGCCCCAGGACCGGCCCGCCCCGCTTCAAGTCCCGCAAGGGCGCCCGGCAGTCGATCCGGTTCACCGCCAACGCCCGCTGGAACATTACCGACAGCGGCCGTCTGAACCTGCCGAAGATTGGCGCAGTGCAGGTGCGGTGGTCCCGCACGCTGCCCACCACCCCCACCTCCGTCACCGTCATCAAGGACGCTGCCGGGCGGTACTTCGCCTCCTTCGTCATCGGCACCGACCCCACCGCCGACGCGACACGGATGCCCGAAACCGACCGCACCATCGGCATCGATCTTGGCCTCACCCATTTCGCGGTCCTCTCCGACGGCACGAAGATCGACTCCCCGCGCTTCCTTCGGCGCGCGGAGAAGAAGCTGAAGAAGGCGCAGCAGGAGCTGTGCCGCAAGCAGAAGGGATCAAAGAACCGCGCCAAGGCCCGCCTCAGGGTCGCCCGCGCCCACGCCAAGGTCACCGACGCACGCCGCGAGTTCCACCACCAGCTCTCCACGAAGCTGATCTCCGAGAACCAAGGGATCGCCGTGGAGGACCTGTCGGTGGCGGGACTGGCCCGCACCAGACTGGCCAAGTCGGTCCACGACGCCGGCTGGTCGGCGTTCGTGGCCATGCTGGAGTACAAAGCAGAGCGGTACGGCCGCACTGTGGTCAAGATCGGCCGGTTCGAGCCGACCTCCCAGACCTGCTCCACCTGCGGAGTCAAAGACGGACCCAAACCCCTGAACGTCCGGGAATGGACCTGTACCGCCTGCGGTACCGTCCATGACCGGGACACCAACGCCGCGATCAACGTGAAGACGGCCGCCGGACTGGCGGTATCGGCCTGCGGAGCGCCGGTAAGACCAGGAGCAATCCCGGCACGGCGCGAAGAAACAGGAAGCCACGGATTCCCGACCGAACCCCGTGCCGCGTAGCGGCACAGCAACGATCGAGAAGGCCGGAATCCTCGGGCTTCAGCCCGAGGTGCAAGTCAATGCTGTGAAACGTCCAGCTCACACCACACCGTCTTGCCGGCCGGTGTCAGCCATACGCCCCAGCGGCGGGTGATCGCGTCGAGCAGGAGCAGGCCCCGGCCGTTCTCGTCGTCCTCGGCGGGGCGGCGTGCGATCAGCCAGGTGTGCGCGTCGGGGTCGGTGACCTCCACGCGTGTGCGGCCGTCCGGGGAGCGGAACAGGCGGACGGTCACCGGGGTGCCCTCGCCGACGTGAGTGATCACGTTTGTCAGCAACTCGCTGACGCAGAGCTGGACTTCCGGGCAGGTTACGCCGCCCAGGTGCTCGCGCACTGCCTGGCGGGCCTCCGGGACCGCCTTCGGGAGCGCGAGCAGGTCGAGTACGAGGGGTTTCACCGGTCGGCCGCCTTGCGGAGGGCGGCGGTCAGGGCGCGGGCGGTGGCCGCGTTGCAGTTGCCGAGCACGACGAGCGGCGGCGTGGGGTGTGTGCTCGCGAAGGACGGCAGGTCGACGCCGAGCGAGGGCAGCGTGATGCCGTGCGCTTCGAGTGCGGCGCGGAGGTCTGCGACGCAGGCATCGGTGTCTGTGCCTGCGCCTGTGTCGGGGTGGGGGTGCATGGGGGACGCCTCCGTGTGCGTTCTGTGATGAATCGCTCACAGGCTGACATCGGGCGGCGTACCGTAAAAGAGGTTTCGGGTGCGCACGGCAACTTGGGAAACGGCGGTGGTGAGTTGTGCCCGCGAAGAAGGATCCTGACGCTTCGATGAGTGTTCCCTCCTTTTACGGCGCCGAGTTGCGCTACAAGAGGGAGCAAGCGGGGCTGACACTGGAGCAGTTGGCCGAGGGGAGCTTTCGGGGGATCTCGTTCCTCAGCCAGATCGAGCGCGGGGAGCGGGGCATGCCGATGGATCTGGCTCGGCATGTCGACCAACGGCTGGGGGCGGACGGGTTTTTCGAGCGGCGGTGTGAAGATGCGGCCAAGGCGCGGCGGGCTGGGCATCCGTTGTACTTCGCGGACGTGCCAGACCTGGAGAAGCTGGCGGAGACGCTGGAGGAGTGGGCGCCCAACGTCATCCCGGGGCTTCTTCAGACCGAGCCGTACATGCGGGTTCTCATGCGGTACGGGGAGCCGTTGGCGTCACCGGAGTTGGTCGAGGAGCGCGTTCGTGCCCGATTGGCGCGGGCGGAGCTGTGGAAACACGCAGACCGGCCCTCCTACTGGGGGATCCTGCGCGAGTCGCTCATCCGAAGCACGCCCATTGCGCCAGAGGCGATGGCGGAGCAACTGGAGCACATTCTCGAAGTGATCCAGTCCACGCAGGGTGTTGTGCAGATCATCCCGGAAACGGTCCCGTGGCACCCGCTCATGTATGGGATGGCAAAGATCATGACCTTTGCGGATGCTCCGCCCCTGGTGTGGTCTGAAGGAGACGTCGACGGGCGGATTGCCGACTATCCAGCCCTCGTGAAGGAGTACCAAAGGTCGTACGATCACCTCAGGGCCGTCGCGCTGTCGCCTGAGACGTCCCTGGCCTTGATTGAAGAAGCAGCGAGGAACTATAGAGATGCAGCGCAGCAACGGGAATGACCTGAGCTCCGTCGCCTGGCGAAAGAGCAGCTACAGCAACGCCCAGGGCGCCGACTGCGTCGAAGTCGCCGACAACATCCCCGGCATCATCCCCGTCCGCGACTCCAAGCACCCCCACGGCCCCGTCCTCCTCTTCCCCCCCGCTGCCTGGTCGGCGTTCCTCACCGGTGTGAAGGAGTAGATCTCAGTTCGTGGCCCCGTCCCCGCAGTGTGCGATGAGCTGGTGGGACAGGGGTGCGTACGTGCCCGCCAGGTTGCCCTGGGCGTGCTGGGACGTGCAGCCGGTGCGCATACGGGTGTTGGGGCGGGTGATGTCCAGGCCGACCGGGGTGTAGTCGCGGCCCCGGTAGTACGCCACTCCGCCCAGGCCCGTGGACTCGTCGCCGTTGTAGTAGATCGACCTCACCGGGCGGTCGGCGGTCCACATGCAGGTTTCCCTGCCCGACAGCCAGTCGGGGTCGCTCTCCTCCCACGCGCACATCTTGCCGTTGCCGTTCTGCTCGCTGAAGAAGCAGACGGAGGGGTACGGGCAGCGGTGATAGCCGTACGACGGCCCCTCGTCCCGCAGGGTCGCGTACGTGACCGTCCCGGCCGCGGCCAGGAGCGCCGCGGCGACGGCGGCCACCAGGGCGGGGCGGCGCCATCTGCGCGGGCGCAGCCGGGGCAGGCGGGCGGAGCGGGTGACGCCCGCCGCCTCCTCCACGCGGCGCAGGAGCGTGGCGGTGTCGTGGGCGAGCCGGTCCTGGTGGGTGCGGGACAGGCAGTCGGTGACGATCTGCCGCCAGGCGTCGGGGAGCCGGGGCGAGAGGCGCAGCTCCTCCGTGCCGCGGGCGTAGCGCATCGCCGCGTCGCTGCGGGCCTCGGTGGTGGCGCCCGGCAACGGGTACGTGCCGGTGAGTACCACGTGCGCCAGGACGCCGTAGGCCCAGACGTCGGCGGTGGGGCGGATGCGGGTGCCGCGTTCGCTGACCTCGGGCCACAGGAGTTCGGGCGGGGTGTAGTCGGGGGTGGCGAAGGCGGGGGAGTAGGCGTGGGTGCCTTCGAGTTCGGCGGCCGTGTTGAAGTCGGCCAGGCGCGCCGAACCGTCCTTCATCAGCAGGACGTTGCCCGGTTTGAGGTCGCCGTGGACCCAGCCGGCGTGGTGCAACTGGCGCAGGCCCTCACAGACCTGGGCGAGCAGCGCGGGGCCGGATCCGGGGGCCGGATCCTGGTCGAGTACGGCGTCCAGGGAGCCTTCGGCCCGCTCCAGGACGAGGACGGTGGCGCCGTCGAGTTCGGGGTGGTCCGGGTCTTCGACGGTGAGGGTCTCGTGCATGCGGATCAGCCGGGGCGCGCGCAGCCGCTGGAGCAACTCGACCTCGCGCTCGGCCAGTTCACGCAGGTGGTGGAGCTGGCGCGGGGTGCGGGTGCCGGTCGGCAGGAACTTCAGCGCCGCGGTCGACGGCAGTCCGGCGCCGGGCAGGGTGTTCCTGGCCGCGTACACGGTCGCGAAGGCGCCCGACGCGAGGGGCTCGCGCACCTCCCAGCGGCCGACCCGGTAGCCCTTCGGGACGGACACGGCGTAGGGCTTGTCGGGTCCGTAGGACTCGTGCGGGCGTCCCGTCATCGGACCGCTCCGCTCGTGGCCGGGGTGAGCACGACGAGGTCGTCCTCGCGGACGAGGTCGAACCGGAGCGCCAGGGAGACCAGCGACTCCTTCTTGCCTGTGAGGCGCCGGCCGGGCTCCGCCAGGCCCGGGTCGGGTCGCAGGCGCAGCTTGACCGCGAGGTAGTCGACGTTCCAGTACACGGCGGAGCGGCTGACCGTGGGCCAGACGGGCCGTAACCGGTCCACCAACTGCTCCACGGCGGGCGGCGGGGCGTGCGGCTCGCCGCGCAGGCGGGGTTCGCACAGGGCGGCCAGGACCGCGAAGTACCGCTTGGTGCGGTCGAGGGCGAACGCCGGGGCGGTGCGGTCCCCGGACAGCCCGTGGCGGGCGACGCTGCGGAAGACGTGGCACGGCGCCCAGACGTCGAAGGCGAGCAGGTCGCCGGCGGCGGGCAGGACGACGCGTGAGAACTCGAACGGCACGGGCGCCTCCTGCCGGCCCGGCGCCACCTTCACGTGTTCGCCCGCGCCCTCGGGGTTCTCCACCACGTAGGTCTGGTCCTCGCTGTGGTTGCTCAGCAGCCAGAAGGTGCGGTGCGCCGTGATCTCACCAGCGGCCCGGGGCACTCCCTCGTGTGCGATGACGAGGCCGCCGTCGGTCTCGGCCCTGCCGAATGCCAGGCGTTCGCCGGCGCCGAGTCTGATCTGTCCGCCTGTGCTGTTCTGCCCGTCTGTGCCGTTCTGTCCGCCCGTGCCGTAGCACGGTGGCGGCACGACGATGAGGCTGTACATGGAGTCGTCCCCCTCCTCCGACAGCGTGGGGACGCGCCCCCAGTCCGACCGAAGTGAGGGTAGGCGAGGTTTCGCACGGATCACGAGGCTTTCCCCGGCGTGGGCGGGTCGCGACGTGAGGCGGGCGGTCCGGCGTGTCGCCGGACCGCCCGCCCTTCGTTCGGTGGCTCAGGTCAGCCAGGTCGCGCATTCGCCGGCGGTCACCCAGCGGTGCGAGCGGATGTTGTCGTCCACGCGGGGACGGCCGCCGTTGGACCGGTGATCTCTCTGCCGCTGGTCTGTCCGCTGCCGTCAGTACCGCGGACGGTTGAACCAGGCCCCGCCGCTGATCATCGCGGAGAGGATGATGCCGCCGAAGGCGAGCGAGATGATGCCCCCGAAGGTGCCCGAACCGCCACCGCCCTGCACGATGTTGGCCAGGCTGCCCAGGATCATCAGCGAGGAGTAGACCATCGTGGTGATGCGGATGCCCCCGCGACCGGTCTTGAACTTGACGCCCAGGAAGATCGACAGGGCGCCCAGCGCCAGCATCAGCAGACCGACCCCGACGAGCACGCCGGTCGCGGTGCCTGTGTCGTCGCCGGAGCCGAAGCCGTTGGAGGCGTCCTGCATGAGGCCGCCCACGATGCCGATGAAGACACCTGCCAGGAGCTGGAGACCGGCGATGATGAACAGCAGCACCCGGGCGGTCTTGACCAGGCCGGGCATCTCCTGCGGGACGCCGTAGCCGTATCCCTGGACCGGCGGGGCCTGCGGGTAGCCGTAGCCGGGCTGGCCCTGGGGGGCGGTGGGGTAGCCGTATCCGGGCTGCTGAGGGGGCGGGGCCTGCGGCGGATAGCCGGGCGGCTGGCCCTGGGGCGGGCCGTAGGGGTTGTTCGGGTCGCCGAAACTCATGGCGGTCCTTCCTCCGTGTGCACTCGAGTGCGGGGACGACGGGCGGCCTGATTAGGAGGAAGGTCTACAGATGCGGTCGTCCCCCCGGTACTGCCCGCGGCACTGTGGCATCAATCGTTCTGCAATGGCCGGTTTGTTGTCCAGCCGCATTCCGTGGCATTCCCGAGGTGTTGTGCAAGTGCAACATCATCGATCACCTCCGCACAGGTCCGGACCCTGCCCAGGTCCCGTCCGGGCCCCGTACGGCGTCACCCGGATTGGAACCCGGGGCCAGTCATCCGGGAGGATGGGCCCATGACCGCCCAGATTCTCGATGGCAAGGCCACCGCAGCCGAGATCAAGTCCGATCTGACCGCCCGCGTGGCGGCGCTGAAGGAGAAGGGCGTGACGCCCGGCCTCGGCACGATCCTCGTCGGCACCGACCCCGGCAGCCAGAAGTACGTCGCCGGCAAGCACCGTGACTGCGCCGAGGTCGGCATCGCCTCCATCCAGCGCGAGCTGCCCGCCACGGCCACCCAGGAGGAGATCGAGGCGGCCGTCCGCGAGCTGAACGACGACCCCGCCTGCACCGGCTACATCGTCCAGCTGCCGCTGCCCAGGGGCATCGACGAGAACCGGATCCTGGAACTCATGGATCCGGCCAAGGACGCCGACGGCCTGCACCCGATGAACCTCGGTCGGCTGGTCCTCAATGAGCCCGCCCCGCTGCCCTGCACCCCCAACGGCGTGCTCACGCTGCTGCGCCGGTACGGCGTCGAGATCAAGGGCGCCGAGGTCGTGGTCGTCGGCCGCGGCGTCACCATCGGCCGCCCGATGCCGCTGCTGCTGACCCGGCGCAGCGAGAACGCGACGGTGACGCAGTGCCACACCGGCACCCGGGACCTCTCGGCGCACCTGAAGCGGGCGGACGTCATCGTCGCCGCCGCCGGTTCCGCCCACCTGGTCCGGGCCGAGGACGTCAAGCCGGGCGCGGCCGTCCTCGACGTCGGCGTCTCCCGCAACGCGGAGGGGAAGATCGTGGGCGACGTCCACCCGGACGTCCGCGAGGTGGCCGGCTGGATCTCCCCGAACCCCGGCGGCGTCGGCCCGATGACCCGTGCCCAGCTGCTCGTCAACGTGGTCGAGGCGGCGGAGCGCAGTGTCGCCTGAAGGCACCTCCGGCAAGGCCGAGGACATGGACGACATCGAGGTGCGCGACCCCGTCAGCGCCCCCGACGTCGACGGCGTGCCGCGCCGCACCACCCGCCGCTTCCCGAAGTTCACCCGGGACACCGCGCGTCCCGAGGGCGGCGGCCGGGCCGCACCGGGCGACGCGCTGGCCGCCCGGCAGTGGCCGATCATCGCCGTCCTGGGCATCGTCGCGCTCGGCCTGCTGCTGACCGCGCTCGACGTGTTCCGGATCGGCACCGTCCTGATCGGCGTCGGACTGCTGACCGGCGCGGTCCTGCGCTGGCTGCTGCCCGGCGTCGGCATGCTCGCCGTCCGCTCCCGCTTCACCGACATCGCGACCTACGGTGTGCTGGGCACCGCGATCGTCCTGCTGGCGCTGATGGCGCAGCCCGATCCGTGGCTCCAGATCCCGTTCCTGAAGGACACCCTGCACTTCACGGTCAGCAGCTGAACCCGGCGTACGTACCTCACGTACACACGTGTACGGCGGCCCGTCCCCATCCCCCGAGAAGGACGGGCCGCCGACGCGTTCCACGCTCCCCCACCGTGAACTGCCCGTTCAACAGCTGTCCGGACGCTGTGGCACGGAAGTGACCGTTCCGCCACGGAGTGCGCGCGCCGTCACGGCCGCCCGGCCGCGGGAACCGTCCGGCCGTCGCCCGTCGTCCCCTCAACGGATCGAAGGAGAGGTGGGCGGGATGGGCGCCTGGCAGCCGCTGCCGGACGGGCTGCCGTCGGAAGTCCGGCACTTCGTGGAACAGTTGCGGCAGCTCAAGGACGGTACGGGCCTCAGCCTGGCCGCGCTCGGCGCGCGCACCGCGTACAGCAAGTCCTCCTGGCAGCGCTATCTCAACGCCGTCCAGCCGCCGCCCCGGCAGGCCGTCGCCGCGCTGTGCAAGGTCGCGGGGCTGGCCGGTGCGGAGGCCGAACGCCATGTCGTGCGCTGGGAACTGGCGGTCGAGGCCTGGCCGCGGCCGGCGTCGGCGAACCCGGCCGAGGAGTACGAGGACGATCCGACGATCCCCTGGTGGGACCGTCTGGAGGAACCCGCCCCGCCCTCGCCGCGCCCCGCCGGACGCCTTCTGCTCTACGCGGTCCTGCTCCTGCTCGCCCTGCTGCTCACGGCCGTCGGGGGAGCGGTCGCCTTCGGCTGATGTGTGCTCGTCGTGTCGATACGTTGACAGTTCGGGGATGTGCCCCGAATCGTCTGTACATCGGGTCTAACGTGGCCGATGGGGGACTTGGCGGAGGGAGGGGGGTCGATGCCTCGGTGGAGGGCTCTGCCGGACGAACTCGACCCGCAGCTGCGGGAGTTCGCCGAGCAGTTGCGGCGGGTGGTGGACCGTGCGGGACTGAGTGTCGCGGCGGTGGCCGACCGCACGGGCTACAGCAAGACGTCCTGGGAGCGTTACCTCAACGGCCGGCTGCTCGCTCCCAAGGGTGCGATCGTCGCGCTGGCCGAGGTCACCGGCACGCCTCTGATCCATCTGACCACCATGTGGGAATTGGCCGAGCGTGCCTGGAGCCGCTCGGAGATGCGGCACGACCGGACCATGGAGGCCGTCCGGATCGCCCAGGCGCGGGCCGCGCTGGGGGAGTTCGGGCCGCCGCCCGGGGTGCGGGAGGGCGGCGAGGGGCGGGAGAGCGGTGAGGGGCGGGAAGAGGCCGAGGCGCGGGTCGCGGTGACCCCCGGCATCGCGGGCCCGGCCGGGGTGTCGCCGACGATGCCGTCGTCGCCGGTCCCGTCCGGCTCGCCCCGCTCGTCCGGCTCGCCCGGCTCATCCGGCTCATCCGGCTCGCCCGGCTCATCCGGCTCGTCCGGCTCGTCCGGCTCGCCCCGCTCGTCCGGCCCGTCCGGCTCGCCCGGCTCATCCGGCCCGTCCAGCCCGTCCGGCTCGCCCGGCTCATCCGGCCCGTCCAGCCCGTCCGGCTCGCCCCGCTCGTCCAGCCCGTCCGGCTCGTCCAGCCCGTCCGGCTCGCCCCGCTCGTCCGGCCCGTCCAGCCCGTCCAGCCCGTCCGGCTCGTCCGGCCCGTCCGGCCCGTCCGGCTCGTCCGGTGGCTCCGGGGCCCCGGGTGCCGGTCCGGGGCGGACGGCGCTGTTCCTCGCCGGGGTGGTGGGGGTGGTGATCGTTGTCGTGGGCGCGTTCCTCCTGACCGACGGCGGGGACGCGAAGCAGGCGGTGGGCACGGTCAAGTCGCCGTCTCCGTCGGTCAGTTCGGCCCCCGTCCTGCCCTCCGGGGTGCTGTGCAGCGGTTCCGGCTGCACGGGCCGGGACGCGGAGGAGATGGGGTGCAGCGGCGACCTCGTGGAGACGGCGAAGACCGCGACGGTCGGGACGGCCCTGGTCGAGGTCCGCTACAGCAGGACCTGTCAGGCGGCCTGGGGCCGGATCACGCAGGCCGCGCAGGGGGACGGGGTGCGGGTGACCGTCGGGCCGGTGCGGCAGACCGGCAGCATCACGGTGGCCGGCGACACCATCGCGTACACGCCGATGGTGGCGGTGAAGAAGGCGGAGGACGCGAAGGCGTGCGCGGTGCTGGCGTCCGGGCAGACGGGGTGCACGCCGTAGCGCGTGGCCGCCGGGAAGAAAAAGGCGGCGGCGAGAGGAATAGCCCCGTGCGTCCGGGGCACGCGAACCGTACCCCCACGGGAGTCCGGCGCGACCCGGTACCCCCACCACGGCGGCCGCTCGGTTCCTCCTCTCCCGGACCGGCGGCCGCCGCTTCCCGTGCCGCGCGTGTACAGCGAGGACCACTCTGTGGGACGGGCCACACAACCCCGGACGTCCGGGATCCCGGATGCGCGATAGCCTGACCGCTGGTCGGATCTCTTGATACCAAGAGATCGATCATTTGTACGTCCCACCCGGGGCAGGGACGCCCCACCGACAGCTGTCATACGGAGAACGCCATGACCCGCACTCCCGTGAACGTCACCGTCACCGGCGCGGCCGGCCAGATCGGTTACGCCCTGCTCTTCCGCATCGCCTCCGGCCAGCTGCTCGGCGCGGACGTGCCGGTCAGGCTGCGCCTGCTGGAGATCACCCCGGCGCTGAAGGCCGCCGAGGGCACGGCCATGGAGCTCGACGACTGCGCCTTCCCGCTCCTTTCGGGCATCGACATCACGGACGACCCGAACGTCGCCTTCGACGGCACCAACGTCGCCCTCCTCGTCGGCGCCCGCCCGCGCACCAAGGGCATGGAGCGCGGTGACCTCCTGGAGGCCAACGGCGGCATCTTCAAGCCGCAGGGCAAGGCCATCAACGACCACGCCGCGGACGACATCAAGGTCCTCGTCGTCGGCAACCCGGCCAACACCAACGCCCTGATCGCCCAGGCCGCCGCGCCCGACGTACCGGCCGAGCGCTTCACCGCGATGACCCGCCTGGACCACAACCGCGCGCTGACCCAGCTCGCGAAGAAGACGGGCTCGACGGTCGCCGACATCAAGCGTCTGACCATCTGGGGCAACCACTCCGCGACCCAGTACCCGGACATCTTCCACGCCACGATCGCCGGCAAGAACGCCGCCGAGACCGTGAACGACGAGAAGTGGCTGGCCGAGGACTTCATCCCGACCGTCGCCAAGCGTGGCGCGGCCATCATCGAGGCGCGCGGCGCCTCTTCGGCCGCCTCCGCCGCCAACGCCGCCATCGACCACGTCCACACCTGGGTCAACGGCACGGCGGACGGCGACTGGGCCTCCATGGGCATCCCGTCGGACGGCTCCTACGGCGTCCCGGAGGGCCTGATCTCGTCCTTCCCGGTCACCACCAAGGACGGCGTGTACGAGATCGTCCAGGGCCTGGACGTCAACGAGTTCTCCCGCGCCCGCATCGACGCGTCGGTGCAGGAGCTGGCGGAGGAGCGCGAGGCGGTCCGCGCCCTCGGCCTCATCTGATCCTGCGCAGCAACTCCCTGATCCCCGGGCGGCCCTCACTTCGGCCACCCGGGGATCTGTGCGTTCGGCTCAGCTGGATCGGCGCGAGGGGGCGGGGCCGTCAGCCGACCGGTTCCTTCGTCGGGCCGCCCGGCGCCTTCCCCGTCGTACGGGAGGAGCGGCCCGTGCCCCGGTAGTCGGCGCGAACAGGCCGAAAGAAGCCAGTCGTCATGCCGAGCGCGGTGGCGCGCAGGCGCGCGGAGCGGACGACGCGCGGGTCCAACAGCGGGGAGCGCAGGTGAAGGCGGCGATCAGGACGGCTCCGCCGTGGACGAGCGCCTCCTGCGCCGCATACCCGTCGACCTGATCGAGGAGTACGTCCGTCACGTCGGCCACGCCGATCTGATCCGCGAGTCGATCGACGGCCGGGTGGGGGAGGACCCGCTCGGCTGAACGATCACTGTTCCTCTTGTCCCCATATGCCCGCATTCTCAGTGACGCAGCGCACTTTCGGCCATGGATCGCGCATGCAAGCGGAAGGCGGGGGCAGGCGATCGCGGTCCCCGAGAGTGCCCCGCGGGTGACACAGGGGGACTGAACAGGAACGGAAGGCAACACCGATCATGGCCGACAGGACGGAACAGCCGGAACAGCGAGAGCGCCGGACGATTCACATAGGCGGCGAGTGGCTGGAAGCAACCTCGGGCGCCACTCGCGAGATCCTCGACCCCGCGGACGGCCGACCCTTCGCCGTAGTGGCGGAAGGCGACGAGAAGGACGCCGATCTGGCGGTCTCGGCCGCCCTGGCCGCCTTCGACGGCGGCACGGGCGCCTGGCCGCGCACCCCCGCCGTGGAACGCGCCGCCCTGCTGCACCGCGTCGCCGGCCTCCTCGTGCGCGACCGGGAACGGCTCGGCCTGCTGGAGAGCCGGGACGCGGGCAAGACGCTCGAAGAGGGCCGTGTCGACATCGACTGCGTCGCCGACGCCTTCCGCTACTTCGCCGGCCTGGTCGCCGCCGAGGCCCCGGGCCGGGTCGTGGACGCGGGCACGGCCGACGTCCACAGCGTCGTCGTCCACGAACCCGTCGGCGTCTGTGCGCTGATCACCCCCTGGAACTACCCGCTCCTCCAAGCGAGTTGGAAGATCGCGCCCGCGCTCGCCGCCGGCAACACCTTCGTCGTCAAGCCGAGCGAGATCACCCCGCTGACCACGATCGCGCTCATCGACCTGCTCGCCGAGGCCGGACTCCCCGCCGGAGCGGCCAACATCGTCACCGGTCCCGGGCACACGGTCGGCGCCCGGCTCGCCGAGCACCCCGACGTCGGCCTCGTCTCCTTCACCGGCGGCCTGGCCAGCGGCACGAAGGTCGCGCAGGCGGCCGCCCCGACCGTCAAGAAGGTCGCCCTCGAACTCGGCGGCAAGAACCCCAACGTGGTCTTCGCCGACGCCTGCGCCACCGACGAGGCCTTCGACACCGCCGTCGACCAGGCCCTCAACGCGGCCTTCATCCACAGCGGCCAGGTCTGCTCGGCGGGTTCCCGGCTCATCGTCGAGGAGTCGGTCCGGGACCGCTTCGTCGCCGAACTCGCCCGCAGGGCCGAGCAGATCCGGCTCGGCCGCGGCACGGAGGACGGCGTCGAGTGCGGGCCGCTCGTCTCCGAGCAACAGCGCGCCAAGACCGAGGCGTACGTCGCCTCCGCGCTCGCGGAGGGCGCGGTGCTGCGGTCCGGCGGCGGGCGCCCGGAACCCGCCCCGCACCGTCCGGAGTCCGGCTACTTCTACGAGCCCACCGTCCTCGACCACTGCCACCGCGAGATGCGGGTCGTGCGGGAGGAGGTCTTCGGTCCGGTCCTCACCGTCGAGACCTTCCGCACCGAGGCCGAGGCCGTCGCGCTCGCCAACGACACCGAGTACGGCCTCGCGGGCGCCGTCTGGACCGCCGACGCGGGCCGGGCGCGGCGGGTCGCCGGGCGGCTGCGCCACGGCACCGTCTGGATCAACGACTTCCACCCCTACCTGCCGCAGGCGGAGTGGGGCGGGTTCGGAAAGAGCGGTGTGGGCCGCGAACTCGGCCCGGCCGGGCTCGCCGAGTACCGCGAGACCAAGCACGTCTACCAGAACCTCGCGCCGAGGCCCGTCCGCTGGTTCACGGGCTGAGCCCCTCTGCCCCAGCCCGCTCAGACCTCCCTGGAGTACCCCCCCCATGTTTGAGAGCCCCCACGTCTACGACTATGTCGTCATCGGAGGCGGAACCGCAGGTTCTGTCATCGCCTCCCGGCTGACCGAGAACCCCGACACCACCGTCGCCGTCATCGAGGGCGGCCCCAGCGACGTCGGCCGCGACGACATCCTCACCCTGCGCCGCTGGACGGGCCTGCTCGGCGGCGAGCTCGACTACGACTACCCGACCACCGAGCAGCCGCGCGGCAACTCCCACATCCGGCACAGCCGCGCCCGCGTCCTGGGCGGCTGTTCCTCCCACAACACGCTCATCGCCTTCAAGCCGCTGCCCTCCGACCTCGACGAATGGGAGGCGGCCGGCGCCGACGGCTGGGGCGCGGTCCCCATGGAGGCGTACTACGCGCGGCTGCTGAACAACATCGTCCCGGTCGACGAGAAGGACCGGAACGCCATCGCACGCGACTTCGTCGAAGCGGCGCAGCAGGCCGTCGGGGTACCCCGCGTCGAGGGCTTCAACCGCAAGCCCTTCACCGACGGCGTCGGCTTCTTCGACCTCGCCTACCACCCCGAGACCAACAAGCGGTCGAGCGCGTCGGTGGCGTACCTGCACCCGGTCATGGACGAGCGGCCCAACCTGACGATCCTGCTGGAGACCTGGGCGTACCGGCTGGAGCTGGACGGCACGCGCGCGCAGGGCGTGCACGTCCGCATGAAGGACGGCGAGGAGATCCTCGTACGGGCCCGCCGCGAGGTCGTGCTGTGCGCGGGCGCCGTCGACTCGCCCCGCCTGCTCCTGCACTCCGGCATCGGACCGAAGGCCGACCTGGACGCCCTCGGTATCCCCGTCGTCCACGACCTGCCCGGCGTCGGCGAGAACCTCCTCGACCACCCCGAGTCGGTGATCGTCTGGGAGACCCACGGGCCGATCCCGCAGAACTCCGCGATGGACTCCGACGCCGGCCTGTTCGTGCGCCGCGACCCCGGACACGCGGGCCCGGACCTGATGTTCCACTTCTACCAGGTCCCCTTCACGGACAACCCGGAGCGGCTGGGCTACGAACGCCCGCCGTACGGCGTCTCGATGACCCCCAACATCCCCAAGCCGAAGTCCCGCGGCCGGCTGTACCTTCAAAGCGCGGACCCGTCCGTGAAGCCCGCCCTCGACTTCCGCTACTTCACCGACGAGGACGACTACGACGGCCGCACCCTCGTCGACGGCATCAGGATCGCCCGCGAGATCGCACGGACCGAGCCGCTGGCCGGCTGGCTCAAGCGCGAGGTGGCCCCCGGCCCGCACATCACGGGCGACGCGGAGCTGAGCGAGTACGCGCGCAAGGTCGCGCACACCGTGTACCACCCGGCGGGCACCTGCCGAATGGGCGCCGCCGACGACGAACACGCCGTCGTGGACCCGCAGTTGAAGGTGCGCGGCCTGGACGGTCTCCGGATCGCCGACGCGTCCGTGTTCCCGACCATGCCCGCCGTCAACCCGATGATCGGGGTGCTGATGGTCGGGGAGAAAGCCGTCGACCTGATCGGAGGCGATGCGCGATGACCATCACGCCTGCCACCCGCAAGCCGCCCACCACGGACACCGACGCCCCCGTCTTCTCGGTGGACGGCCTCTGGAAGGTCTTCGGCCCGAAGGCCGAGGCGATCCCCACCGACCCCGAACTGGCCTCCCTGGCCCCCGCCGAGCTGCGCTCCCGCACCGGCTGCACGGCCGCCGTCCGGGACGTCTCCTTCGACGTCCGCAAGGGCGAGGTCTTCGTCGTGATGGGCCTGTCCGGCTCCGGCAAGTCCACCCTCGTGCGCTGCCTGACCCGGCTGATCGAGCCGACGGCCGGCACGATCGCCGTCGACGGCGAGGACGTCCGCGCGATGGACCGCACCCGGCTGCGCGAACTGCGCCGACACCGGGCCGCCATGGTCTTCCAGCACTTCGGCCTCCTCCCGCACCGCACGGTCCTCGACAACGTGGCGTACGGCCTGGAGATCCAGGGCATCGGCCGTGCCGAGCGACGGGCGCGGGCGAAGGAGGTCGTCGCGAAGGTCGGCCTGGACGGCATGGAACAGCGCAGGCCCGCCCAGCTCTCCGGCGGCCAGCGGCAACGCGTCGGTCTGGCACGGGCGTTGGCCGTCGACCCCGAGGTCCTCCTCTTCGACGAGCCCTTCAGCGCGCTCGACCCGCTCATCCGGCGCGACATGCAGGAGGAGGTCGTCCGGCTGCACCGCGAGGAGGGCCGCACGATGGTCTTCATCACGCACGACCTCAGCGAGGCGCTGAAGCTGGGCGACCACATCGCCCTGATGCGCGACGGGCGCGTGGTGCAGCTGGGCACCCCCGAGGAGATCGTGGGCTCCCCGGCCGACGACTACGTCCGCGAGTTCGTCCGTGACGTACCGCGCGAGCAGGTACTGACGGCCCGCACGGCCATGCGGCCGGCCTCCGCGGGCGAGACGGAGACCGGCCCGGCGGTGTCCCCGACCGCGACCGTGTCCCAGGCCATCGAGGCGGTCGCCCGAGCGGGCACCCCGGCGCGGGTCATGGACGAGGGTCGTTGCGTGGGCATGGTCGACTCGGACGGTCTCCTGGCCGTCGTCGCCGGAACCGCCACCACCGCCGGCGCGACCGGCGATGCCGCCGCGGCCGCGGCCGCGGGCAGTCGTGCCGGTGGGGCGGCGCCCGTCCCCAAGCAAGCGGCACCCGCCGAGCGCGGGCAAGCGCCCCACCCCGCGAGCACCGACACGGAGGCCGTCTGATGGCAACGGTCACCGTTCCCAGCCCCCGACTCGCCCTACCGGCCTTCCTCAAACACCAGGCCACCCGCAAGCTCCTCCTCCTGGCGCTCGCCGCCGCGATCCTCGTCCCGTCGGCCAACGCCCGTTGGTCCAGCGGAACGTGGCCGCACGCGCTCACCGTCGACCTCACCGAACCCCTCACCAGCACCAGCGACTGGATCGTCGACAACCGGGACAGCCACCCCCTGTTCCTCTACTTCTTCGGCTACGTCAGCAACGGTGTCGTCCTCTCCGTACGCGCCGTCTACCTGCTGCTGCTCGGTGCCGGCTGGGCCGGGGTCACCGCGGCGGGCGCGCTGATCGCCTGGCGGGTGGCCGGGGCGCGGCTCGCGCTCGGCACGGCGGCGGCGTTCCTGGCCTGCGGCCTGCTCGGCATGTGGGTGCCGACGATGCAGACGCTCGCCCTGATGGTCGTCGCCGTCCTCACGTCGGTCGTGGTGGGCGCGCTGCTCGGCCTGGCCGGCGGTCTCTCCGAGCGCCTCGACCGCGCCCTGCGCCCGGTCCTGGACACCATGCAGGTGCTGCCCGCCTTCGCGTACCTCCTCCCGGTGGTGCTCGTCTTCGGCATCGGCGTCCCGGCGGCCGTCCTGGCCACCGTCGTCTACGCCGCCCCGCCCATGGCCCGGCTCACCGCGCTCGGCCTGCGCGGCGCCGACAAGGAGGTCCTGGAGGCGGTGGAGTCGCTGGGCGCGACCGCACGCCAACGCCTGTTGACCGCCCGGATCCCGCTGGCCCGCAAGGAACTCCTCCTCGGCCTCAACCAGACGATCATGATGGCGCTGGGGATGGCGGTCATCGCGTCGGTGATCGGCGCGGGCGGCCTCGGCGACCGTGTCTACCAGGCGCTGGCCTCGGTGGACGTGGGCGCGGCCCTCGCCGCCGGCATCCCGATCGTGCTGCTCGCGGTCGTCCTGGACCGCGTCACGGCCGCCGCCGGACACGAGAGCGACGCACCTGCCCGGTGGACCGCCTGGGCCTACGCCGGTGCCGCCGCCGTGGCCGTGGCCCTCGCCGGACGCCTGGCCGGCCGGCTCGACTGGCCCGGCGCCTGGACGGTGACCATCGCCGCCCCGGTCAACGAAGCCGTCGGCTGGATGACCGACCACCTCTACTCGGGGGTGCCCGTCGTCGGCGGCACCGCCGACTGGGCCGGCCACTTCACCACCTGGGTCCTCGACCCCGTCCGGGACGGCCTGCAGGGGCTGCCCTGGTGGGCGGTGCTGCTGCTGGTCGCCGCGATCGCCTGGCCGATCGGCACCTGGCGCACCGCGCTGACCGCCGTCCTCGCCCTCGCCGCGACCGGCGTGCTCGGCGTGTGGGAGCCGTCCCTGGACACCCTCTCCCAGGTGCTGGCCGCCGTCGCCGTCACCCTCGTCCTCGGCTTCGCGACCGGCATCGCCGCCGCCCGCAACGACCGCTTCGAACGGCTGCTGCGCCCCGTCCTGGACGTGTTCCAGACGCTGCCGCAGTTCGTGTACCTGATCCCGGTCGTCGCCCTGTTCGGCGTCGGCCGCGCCCCCGCCGTCGCGGCGGCCGTCGTCTACGCGCTGCCCGCCGTCGTCCGGATCACCGCGCAGGGCCTGCGCCAGGTCGACCCCGCGGCGATGGAGTCGGCCCGGTCCCTCGGCGCGACCGGCACGCAACAGCTGCGCCAGGTCCAACTTCCGCTCGCCCGCCCCGCGTTGCTGCTCGCCGTGAACCAGGGCGTGGTCCTCGTCCTCGCCGTCGTCATCATCGGCGGTCTGGTCGGCGGCGGCGCGCTCGGCTACGACGCCGTCTTCGGGCTCGCCCAGGGAGACCTGGCGACCGGTCTGGTGGCCGGCGCCGCGATCGTCTGCCTGGGCCTGATGCTCGACCGGGTGACACAGCCGACGGAACGCCGCGCGAAGAAGGGAGCGTGACATGCGCGTTCGTATGACGACGACCGCCATGGTGGGCGCACTTGTGCTGCTGACCGGCTGCGGCGCCGCCGACATGACCAAGCAGGCGTCCCCCTTCGCCAACGCCCAGGGTGCGAAGACCCTGACCCTGTCCGTCCAGTCCTGGGTGGGTGCGCAGGCGAACGTGGCCGTCGCCCAGTACCTCTTGGAGCACAAGCTCGGCTACCGCGTCGACACCGTGCAGGTCGACGAGATCCCCGCCTGGGACGCGCTCAGCCAGGGCCGGGTCGACGCGATCCTGGAGGACTGGGGCCACCCCGACCAGGAGAAGCGGTACGTCGACGACAAGAAGACGATCGCGCGCGGCGGCGACCTCGGCGTCACCGGGCACATCGGCTGGTACGTGCCGACGTACCTCGTCGAACGGCACCCGGACATCACCGACTGGAAGAACCTCGACAGGTACGCGTCCCTGTTCCGCACCGCCGAGAGCGGCGGCAAGGGCCAGCTCATGGACGGCTCCCCGTCCTATGTCACCAACGACAAGGCCCTGGTGGAGAACCTGAAGCTCGACTACCAGGTCGTGTTCGCCGGTTCCGAGGCCGCGCAGATCACCCAGATCCGCCAGTTCGCCAAGGAGAAGAAGCCCTTCCTGACGTACTGGTACGCCCCGCAGTGGCTGTTCAAGAAGGTCCCGATGACGGAGGTGAAGCTGCCCGCCTACAAGGAGGGCTGCGACGCCGACCCGGCGAAGGTGGCCTGCGGCTACCCGCACACCCCGCTGCAGAAGTACCTCAACGCGGACTTCGCGAAGGACGGCGGCAAGGCGGCCGCGTTCCTGAAGAAGTTCAGGTGGACGACCGAGGACCAGAACGAGGTCTCCCTGATGATCGCCGACCAGAAGCTCACCCCGGAGCAGGCGGCGAAGAAGTGGGTGGACAGCCACGCGTCCACCTGGAAGGCGTGGCTGTCCTGAACACCTCTGTCCTGAACACCTCTGTCCTGAGCACCTCTACACCGGCGCAAGCTCCGTGGCGATCTCCCGCAGAGCCGCCAGCGCACGCCGCTGGAGGCCCGGCCCGAACGTGACGCGCGTGGCCCCGAGTTCACCGAGTTCGGTGGGCGAGGGGCCCGCGCCGGCCTGCGCGAACACATTGACCGGCCCCCGGATCCCGGACCGCAGCAACGGCAGGACGTCCGCCGGGGCGCCGATCGGATAGACGCAGTCGGCGCCCGCCGCGACGTACGCCGCCGCCCGCCCGATCGCATCGTCGGGGTCGCCGTCGCCGTACGCGAAGGTGTCGACGCGCGCGTTCACGAAGAGCCGGTCGCCCGCCGCCCGCCGCACCTGCGCGAGCCACTCGGCGTGCTCCCGCGGGTCCTTGAGGACGCCGCCGGCCGAGTCCTCCAGGTTGCAGCCGACGGCGCCCGCCTCCAGCAGCCGCTCCACCAGCTCCTTCGGTGCCAGCCCGTAGCCGCCCTCGACGTCCGCCGACACCGGCACGTCCACCGCCCGTACGATCCGGGCGACCGCCGCGAACATCTCGTCGGCCGGGGTCCGTCCGTCCGCGTACCCGAGCGCGGCGGCGATGCCCGCGCTCGGCGTCGCGAGCGCCGGGTACCCGGCCTCGGCGAACACCCGTGCGCTGGCCGCGTCCCAGGGGCCGGGCAGCACGAGGGGGTCGCCCGGGAGCCGGCCGTGGTGCAGCCGGCGGAAGACGTCCACCTCGCTCATGGCGTGTAACCCCCCGGCGGGATGCGGCGGGCGACCATCACCCGGTTCCAGCTGTTGATGGCGGTGATCAGGGCGATGAGGTGGGCCAGGCGCGTGTCGTCGAAGTGCCTGGCCGCGTCCGCGTACACCCCGTCCGGCACGAAGCCTCCCCCGGAGCCGAGAGCCTGGGAGGTGCCCCCGGTCAGGACGGTCACCGCCTCCGTCAGCGCGAGCGCGGCCCGCTCCCGCTCGTCGAAGACGTCCCCCGCCTCCTCCCACGCGCTCAGCAGGTCCAGCTGCTTCTCGCTCACGCCGTGCTCGCGGGCGATCGTGAGATGCATGTCGAGGCAGAACGCGCAGTGGTTGAGCTGCGAGGCGCGGATCACGACGAGTTCGGCGAGCGCGGGATCGCCGAGCCCCTGCTTGGCGGCGGCGCTGAGCGTGGACATGGCCCGGCCGACCTCGCGGTCGAGGAGCCGCGTGCGTGCCGTCACCCGAAGTCCCCCGCCTGGTAGTGCCCGGGCACCGCGCGGGTGGCCACCCCGAACCGGTTCCACGCGTTGATCACCGTGATCGTCGCGATGAGCTGGGCGAGCTCGGCCTCCTCGAAGTGCTTGGACGCCCGCTCGTACACGTCGTCCGGTACGAACCCGTCCGTGAGGACCGTGACCGCCTCCGTCAGCTCGATCGCCGCGAGCTCCTTCTCGGTGTAGAAGTGCCGCGACTCCTCCCACGCGGGGAGCTGCACGATGCGCTGGACTCTCTCGCCGGCCGCGAGGGCGTCCTTGGTGTGCATGTCGAGGCAGAACGCGCAGTGGTTGATCTGGGAGGCGCGCAGCCGCACCAGCTCCACCAGCTTGGGGTCGAGCCCCTGTTTGGCCGCGGTGTCGAGGCGGACCATCGCCTTGTAGACCTCGGGGGCGTGCTGGGCCCAGCGCATCCGGGCCGGTTGTCCGGTGGCGTACTCGGTGGTCGTCGTGGTGTCGTCGCTCGTGGTCATGCCCTCGACCCTAGGAGCGAGGCGGCCCAGGGGTATGGTCCATTTCCATGCCGAAAGCTTGGGCCACTCTGGGCGTCGACCTTCATCTGGAACCGACCGGACCACACCTGCGCCGAGGTCTGACCGACGCCCTGCGCGAGGCGGTCCGCACCGGCCGCCTCGCCCCGGGCACCCGGCTGCCCTCCTCCCGCTCCCTCGCCGTCGACCTGGGCGTCGCCCGCAACACGGTCGCCGACGCCTACGCCGACCTCGTCGCCGAGGGCTGGCTCACCGCCCGCCAGGGCTCGGGGACGCGGGTGGCGGTGGGGAGAGTGGTGGTTGCGCCGACGGGGTCGGCGCCCCGCCGACCCGAACACCACCGGCCCGCCTACGACCTGCGCCCCGGCACCCCCGACCTCGGCTCCTTCCCGCGCGCCGAGTGGCTCAGGGCGGCCCGCCGCGCCCTCACCGCCGCCCCCTCCGACGCCCTCGGCTACGGCGATCCCCGTGGCCGCGTCGAACTGCGCACCGCCCTCGCGGGTTACCTCTCCCGCGCCCGCGGAGTGCGCGCCGACCCCGAACGCATCGTGGTGTGCGCCGGGTTCGCGCACGGCCTGAAACTCCTCACTGCCGTCCTGCGGGCGCGCGGTGCGCGCACGGTCGCCGTCGAGTCGTACGGCCTGGACGAGCACTGGCGTCTGCTGGCGGCGTCGGGTCTGGCCACGACCCCGCTGCCGTTCGACGAACTGGGCACGGACACGGGGGAGTTGGCGGGGCGGTCCAGCGCGGTGCTGCTCACCCCGGCCCACCAGTTCCCGATGGGCGTGCCCCTGCACCGCGACCGGCGGGCGGCCGTCGTGGACTGGGCGCGGCACACCAAAGGCCTGGTCCTGGAGGACGACTACGACGGCGAGTTCCGCTACGACCGCCAGCCCGTCGGCGCCCTCCAGGGGCTGGACCCCGACCACGTGGTCTACCTGGGTACGGCGAGCAAGTCCCTGGCCCCCGGGCTGCGGCTGGGCTGGATGGTGCTGCCGCAGGGTGTGGTGGAGGAGGTGGTGGCGGCCAAGGGCGGGGTGGACACCTCCGGGGTCCTGGACCAGCTGACGCTGGCGGAGTTCATCACGTCGGGGGCGTACGACCGCCATGTCCGGGCGGCCCGCACCCGCTACCGCCGGCGCCGCGACGCGCTGGTGTCCGCCCTGGCCGGCCGCGCACCCGCCATCCGTGTCACCGGCATCGCGGCGGGCCTGCACGCCGTCCTTCGGCTCCCGGCCGGCACCGAGCCGTCGGTGGTCCGGGCGGCGGCCTACCAGGGCCTGGCGGTCGACGGTCTCACTCCCCGCTACCGCCACCCCGACGCGGTCACCGACCCGCTCGACGCGCTCGTCGTGGGGTACGGGACCCCGCCGGACCACGCCTGGTCCGGCGCGCTGGACGCGTTGTGCGGGGCGCTTCCTTTCGGTGAGAACGGCACCGGAATTCCTTTTCCCGGATAGAGTTCCCGGAAGTTCCCGGATAGAGTCTCCCCCATGACGAACAACAATTCCGTGTCCCGCGTGGCCCTCAAGAAGATAACCCCCGATGTTTCCGCCGCGATGGGGTCCCTGCACGGCGCCGCCGTTTCCGCGGCACAGGAAGCCAAGGTCGAGCCCGAGCTCCTGGAACTGATCAGGATCCGCGCCTCACAGCTCAACGGCTGCGCGTTCTGCCTCGACATGCACACGAAGGACGCCCGGGCCCAGGACGAGACCGAGCAGCGCATCTACGCGCTGAACGCCTGGCGGGAGACCCCCTTCTTCACCGAACGGGAGCGCGCCGCACTGGCGTTGACCGAGGCCGTGACCTTCGTGGCCGACGGTCATGTGCCGGACGACGTCTACGCCGAGGCCGCGGCGGTCTTCGACGAGGCGCAGGTGGCGGCGCTGATCTGGGCGGCCACGGTCATCAACGCGTACAACCGGATCGCGATCGCGACGCGTATGGTGCCGGGGGCTTATCAGCCCGCCAAGAAGTAATACCGGACAATGCCGGCCGAGGACTGATGCCGGCGGAGCGCAGCAGAATGCGGGCATCGGCGAAAGCAGCCGATGCCCGTCGCGTTTATCGGTCCTGCGGGCTCTGTAGGAGGGTTCTATTTATCCGGCAGCGACTCCGGCAATCCGTCCAGCCAATTCCGCCATTCCCCCGCCCGGGCCGCGGCGCCGGCTGTCATCGGTTCTCCGATCCAGCCCGTCACCGGCCGGACCCCGTGCAGCGCGTTCACCAGCCACACCTCACGGCCCTCCAGCTCGGCCACGGTCCGTTCGCGGTGGACGACAGGGATGCCGAGGCGGTAGGCCCGCTCCCGGATCAGACCCACGGTCACTCCGGGCAGGACGGGGAGCCGGGGCGGCGGCAGGCACAGCGAGTCGTCCTCCCACCACAGCACGCTCGCGGTCGCCGACTCCAGCACCGCCCCGGACGGACCGACCAGCACCCCTTCCTGGGCCCCTTCCTCGACCGCCCGCCCCCGCACCCGGGCCAGCACGTCCAGGTCCGGGCCCTTGCGGCGGGGCGCGGTCCGCCGGTCCGGCTGGCCGACGGACCAGAGACGTATCTCCGTGCCGAGCGGCGGGGCGTGCCGCAGCCGCAGCCTCAACTCCAGGGAGCCGGCGGCGAGTTCAACCCGGGGAAACCACTCGCCGGTGCGCGGCAGCGCGGCGGTCACGTCCTGCCAGAACTCGACGAGCCGGCGCGGTCCCGGCCCGCCGCACTGCGCGCAGGCCCGCAGAAACCGCTCCCGGTGCCGGCCGTACCCGCGCACCCGGCCCTCGCGCACCAGCCACGAGTCCGCGACCAGCAGCGGCCCGTCCGCCACGGATTCCGGGGCGACGGTCAGCCCACGACTGGGCGTCCAGGTCGACAGCCCTTCACCGACGGTCAGTTGTGCACCCACTCGGTCCTCCTCAGTACCTTCCGCCCGCCACCGCCGGAGCCCCGCCCCGGGGCCCGTACGGCGCGTGCTCCAGCCAGGAGCCGCACGACGGCACCACGGGCGCGAGGGCGGCAGCCGCCCGCTGCCGGAGCCGTACGACCCGGCGCCGTGGCCGCAGATGGTCCAGGGCGACCCCGGCGGCCTCGCTGTTGAACAGCCCCGCCGCCCGCCGTACGTCCGCGAAGGCGGCCACCGCCTCCGGCGTTCCGGCCGCCACGGCCTCCGCCGCCGCCGCCGCGTCGGCGATCCCGCTGTTCATGCCGCGTGCCCCGAACGGCGGGAAGAGATGCGCCGCCTCGCCGACCAGCAGCACCCGCCCGTGCGGATCCGTGAAGGAGGCCGCGACCTTGCGCAGGAAGCGGTACGTCGACACCCACAGGATCCGGTCGGCGTACCCGTCGCCCACGACCCCGGGCAGCCACTCCCGTACGGCGTCCTCGGTGCCGTAGGCCTCCTCCGGGTCGTCGTCGCGGCACTGGAGGTCCACCTGGAAGCCCCCGGTGAACGGCACCCGCATCACACTGCGCCCGCCGACCCCCGGATGCTCGTAGTGGAAGACCCGTTCCAGCGGCTGTTCGGCGCCCGGGACGTCGGCGACGTCCACGACGACGTGGAAGCCCTCGCCGCGCACACCCTCCATGGCGATGCCCAGCTCGCCCCGGACCGCCGAGCGGGCGCCGTCGGCGGCGACGACGTACCTGGCGCTCCACTCCCGTCCGTCCTCGCCGGCCAGCGTGACACCCGACTGCGAGGTGTGGACGCCCGTGATCCGCGCGTCCCAGACGAAGTCCACCCCCGCCCGCTCGCACGCGGCGCGCAGGAAGCGCTCGGTGTCCAGCTGGCGCAGGCTGGTGAAGGGCGGCAGCCCGGACGGGGGCGGGAAGGTACGGGAGTACACCTCGCGGCCCCGGTAGAGGGTGCGCCGGGTGTGCCAGGTCCGGCCGTACGCCGTGATCTCGGCGGCCAGGCCCGGGGACATCCCGTCGAGCAGCCGCAGCGTCTCGCGGTGCACGAACAGGGCCCGGCTGCCCGGCCGTTCGCGGTCCTCGGGGTCGGCCTCCAGGAGCACGACCGGCAGCCCGCGCGAACGCAGGCCCAGCGCGGCCGACAGACCGACCGGGCCGGCGCCCACCACGATCACCGGGTTCACGCCCGCACGCTCTCTCGCGTCCCGGTCAGCATGCGGGTGATCTCCACCCGCTTCACCTTCCAGGTGGCGGTCATCGGCAGCTCCTCGAACCGCCACTGCCGCGGCTCGGCCATCGCGGGCAGATCGGCCGTGGCCTCCCGCCAGCGCTCCGGATCCAGCGGCTGTTCGCCCCGGACACACACCACCGGTACCGGCTCGCGGTCCGCGCCCGGCACGATGACGACCTCACGCAGTTCCTCCAGCCGGTCCATCAGGGCGTCCTCGACCTCCAGGTTGCTGTGCACGGCGTCGATCTGATCGACCTCACGGTCGATCAGACGCAGGGCGCCCAGCCGGCTCATGTAGCCCATGTCGCCCATCTGCCACCAGCCGCCGTCGAGCTGGCGCTCGTACTGCGCCCGCGCGCCCAGGTAGGTGAGGATGCGCCCCCGGGTGCGGGCCTCGATCCGCCCGGGCGTGCCCGGCGCGACCGGACGGCCGTCGGGGTCCGCGATCCGGACCCGGGTGAACCCGGGGATCCCGATCCCGACCCGGCGCCCGTCCGCCCGCTCCGCGCTGCGCCGCGTGAACCACTGGAACGCGACGGGCCCCGTCTCGCTCTGCCCGTACAGCTGGATCAGCCAGGGCGTCCGGCGCTTCGACGCGCCCAACAGCCGCCGAACGGTGCGCGGATGGATCGCGTCGAACGTGGAGCCGTACGACTTCACCCGGGACAGTGGGGCTCCGGGCGCGTCGGCCAGCTCCTCCCACAGCACGAAGGTGTTGGGATGGGTCTCGACGATGCCGGGCCGGTGGCGGACCAGCAGCGGCCCCACGGCGGCCGGCTCCGGGTCGGTGATCAGCACGAGCGGGCTGCCGAAGTGCAGCAGGACGCCGAGCAGATGGTAGAAGCGCGAGTGCACGAACGACATGTGCAGCGCCGCCGTCTCACCGCGGGTGGGCCAGCCCATCGCCTTCTGCGGGACGAGCCGGTTCCACATGGTGTTCGGGCAGTGCACCGCCAGCTTGGGGACGCCGGTGGTGCCCGAGCTGTGGGTGATCAGGGCGGGTTCGCGCGGGTGCAGCCGCACGGGCGCGGGAGCCTCGGCGCCGGCGTGCCGCGCCAGGGGCTCGGCACCGGGCGCGTCGTCGACGGAGAGCGTCCGCCGGACGAGCCCGGAGAGGTCGACGCCCTCGAGCGGGCCGTCCAGCTTGGCACGGTCGGTGATCAGCCACGGCTGCCGGAGCCGTCCGAGAAGCTGTCCGACGACCGGCCCGGCCAGACCGGGGGAGAGGAGCACGGGAACCGCGCCGATACGGGAGACCGCGCAGGTCAGCAGCACGATGTCGACGTTGTCCGTCTTGTGGACGACCACCTGCTCCGAGGGCCGCACCCCCGCCGCCCACAGCCGGCCCGACAACTCCTCGACCACGTCGGCCAGGGCCGAGTAGTCGAGGTCGACGCCGAGGTCGGGGTGGGTGTCCAACGGCCGGTCCAGGGTGACGAAGACGGCTCCGTGGCGGTCGGCCGCCCGCCGGAACAGCGGGCCCAGGTAGAACCCGCGGTCGGCGAGCAGGGGTTGCTGCGACATGTGGCTGTTCCTCTCTGACACGGTCACCACGCGCCCTGGCGGACGAGATGGCGGCGGAGCTTTCCGGTGGAGGTGCGGGGCAGTGACGACACGAGGCTGACGCTGCGGGGGACCTTGAAGGCGGCGAGGCGGTCGCGGGCCAGTGCGACGAGATCGTCGGCCAGACCGGACGGAGGGGACGCGACGGGTACGACGAAGGCGCGCAGCCGGCTGAAGCCGCGCCCGTCCGTGACGGCCGCGACCGCGACCTCCCGCACCGCCGGATGGGCGCGCAGCACGGCCTCCACCTCCAGCGGGGAGACGGTGATCCCGCCTACCATCTCCATGTCGTCGGTCCGGCCCAGATGCCGGTAGGCGCCGTCCGGTTCACGGCGCGCCCGGTCGTGGGTGGCCAGCCAGCCGCCGACGAGGGTGCGTTCCGTCTCCTCGGGCCGGTTCAGATAGCCGGACGTCACCGTCGGCCCGCGCACCCACAGTTCGCCTTCCGCGCCGTCGGGCACGGGCCGCCCGGCACGGTCGCGCAACTCCACATCGAAGCCCGGTACGGGACGTCCGACGGTGCCCGGGTGGTTGTGGCCGAGGCTGTTGGCGCAGAAGGCGTGACCGGCCTCGGTGGAGCCGATCTGCTCCAGCACCGGCGCCCCGAGCAACTCGCCGACCCGCTCGCCGAGTTCGCCCGGCATCCCCTCGCCGGCCGACACCGCGGCGCGCACCGAGGCGAAACAGGCCGCGTGCCCGCTGCCCCGGTCGGCGACCAGCGCCGCGTACGCAGACGGCACGGAGTAGAGCAGGGTCACCCGGTGCCGCGTGACGAGCTCGTCGACGGCGGCGGGCGTCGGACGCCGGTCCACCAGCACGGCGGACGAACCGGAGAAGAGGGGGAAGACGAACGCGTTGCCGAACCCGTAGGCGAAGTACAGCTTCGACACGGACAGGGTGACGTCGTCCTCGGTGATCCCCAGCAGGCGCCTGCCGATGAGGTCGTGGTACTCCTTCGGGTCGCCGTGCGTGTGCACGACCCCCTTCGGCCGACCCGTGGTGCCGGAGGTGTACTGCACGTACAGGGGTGTGTGCGCGTCGACCGGGTGGGCGGGGGCCGGCTCGGCGGACGGGGCGAGCGCGAGGAACTGGTCGGCGCCCAGTCGCGCCCGCCCGTCGAACCGGTCCTCCAGCCCCGGCCCGGTCAGACACAGCACGGCTTCGGTGTCGTCGGCCATGAACGTGTGCTCGGCGGCGGGCAGTTCGGGATTGACGAGGACGGCGACACCCCCCAGCCGGGCGACACCGAGGAAGGCCGCCACCCAGGCGATCCCGTCGGGCACGGCCAGCAGCACCCGGTCCCCGGGGCGCACCCCGTGCCCGGCGAGCACACCGGCCGCCCGTGCCCCGAGCGCGTGCACCTCGCCGTGGGTCCACCCCTGATGCCCCTGATGAAACGCGACCCGACCGGCCCACCCGCGCCGCTCGGCGAGATCGTCGAGGTAGGCGGCGAGGTTGCCGGGGGCGCCGGAGTCGGCGGGGTCCGGGGCCGGGACCTCGGCCGTGAGGTGGGTGCGGGGAGGCGCGTGGTGGTCGGCGCCGGGGCCGCCCTGGGGCGCGGTGGGGTGCGGAGCGGCCGTGGCACGGGGAGCGGTCGTGGGGTGCGGGGTCGTCATCGGGTGGTCTCCTCTGCGGTGGCCCGGGCGGGGGCGGACCTGCCCGGGGCACCGGTGCGTGCCGGTGTCGCGGCGGGCGAGCGCCGGCCGGCCGGTCCCGGCTCCGGGGGCTGCCGACGCGTCCCGCGGCCCACGGGCCGCGCCTCGTCACCGAGTTCACCGAGTTCACCGAGATCGGCGGTCGTGCGGCCGGCTCGCCGCAGCGCGTTCACCTGGGCCTCGGCCGCCTCCGTCGCGCGGGACGGCGCCCGTGTCCTGCCCGCCGTGTGCTCCCGCAGGGCCCGCATCTGGGCGGCCGTCTTCAGGAGCATCTCGTCGTACTCCGCGACCGGGTCGGAGTCCAGGACGATCGCGCCCCCGGCGCCCAGCTGCATCAGGCCGTCGGCCAGGACGGCGGTGCGGATGACGATGTTGAGGTCCGCGCCTCCGCTGCACCCCAGGTAGCCGAGGGCCCCCGAGTACACGCCGCGCGCCTCGGTCTCCAGCCCGTCGATGATCTCCAGCGTGCGCAGCTTCGGCGCGCCGGTCATCGACCCGCCGGGGAAGCAGGCGCGCACGCAGTCCACCGCGTCCGTGCCCTCGCGCAGCCGCCCCTCGACGGTGGACACGAGCTGGTGCACGGTCGCGTACGTCTCCGTGGCCATGAGCCGGGAGACGCGCACGGTCCCGGTCCGGCAGACCCGCCCCAGGTCGTTGCGGAGCAGGTCGACGATCATCAGGTTCTCGGCGCGGGTCTTGGCGTCCGCCACCAGCGCGTCCCGGAGCTGGGCGTCCTCCTGCGGATCCGCCCCGCGCGGCGCGGTGCCCTTGATGGGCTTGGCCTCGGCGACGCCGTCCCGGGTGACCCGCAGGAACCGCTCGGGCGAGGAGCCGACCACGTCGAGGTCGCCGAATCTCAGATAGGAGGCGTACGGGGCCGGGTTGACGCGGCGCAGCACCCGGTAGAACGCGTACGCGTCGTCCGGAGCGGGTAAACGGGCGGCGTCGGTCAGACAGATCTCGTAGCTGGTGCCCGCGCGCAACTCCCGTTGGCAGGCCTCGATGTCCGCGAGATAGGTCGCCCGGTCCCGCACCAGCCACGGCTCGACGTCACCGAGGCCCGGCGCCGCCGCCTCGGCGGGCGCGGGCACCGGCGGCCGGTCGGCTTCCGCGGGCAGCGAGGTGAGCTGGGCCAGGGTGCTCTCCAGCCACTCCGTGGCCTCCCGGGTGGCCTGGGGGGTGTCCTCCGCGAGGCAGACCGCGTAGGTGAAGCCCTTCTGGTGGTCCACCGCGATCAGCCGGTCGGCGAAGAGCCAGCAGGCGTCCGGAGTGGCGGAGCGGTGCCGGTTCGGGGAGCCGCAGTCGGCCTTCGTCTCGTAGCCGAAGTAGCCGACGTAGCCGCCGGTGAAGTCGAAGGGCAGCCCGGTGGCGTCGACCCGGCGGTTCGCCAACTGCCGCTTGAGGTAGTCGAAGACGCTCGCCCGGACCTTGCGCGCCGGCCGCCCGGCCCGCTCGATCTCGCAGGTCCCGGCCTCGACGTCGTACCGGACGAACTCGGCGAGCGGACCGCTGTCGTCACCGAAGAACGAGAAGCGGGAGAGCCCCTGCTCGACCCGGGAGCTGTCCAGCCAGAACGCCCGCGGTGAGGCGGCGTACATCCGCGTGAAGGCGGCCTCCGCGTCGATCGCCTCCGCGATGCGGCGGGTGTGCAGCCGGTGGGCGGGGCCGCCGGCCCGGCGCGGGCGGGGGATGGGAAGGGCCATCGTGGGGCCGCGGCTCGGCATCGCCGCCGCGGCCGGCGTGACCGCGGTGTTCTTCGTCCGCAGCTTGCGGGCCCGCTCGGCGGTGAGGTTGCGGAAGTTCACCAGCATCCGGTGGCCGTACTCGGTGAGCACCGACTCCGGGTGGAACTGCACGCCCCACAGGGGCCGTTCGCGGTGGCGCAGCCCCATCAGGACGCCGTCCTGCGCCCAGGCCGTGGCCTGAAGGGAGTCGGGCAGCGGCTCGCGCACGGACAGCGAGTGGTAGCGGACCGCGGTGAAGTTCTGCGGCAGCCCCTGGAACAGGTCCCGCCCGTCGTGCCGGACGGCCGACAGATACCCGTGCCGGGGCTCCGGGGCGGGCACCACCCGGGCGCCCTCCCCGTGCGCGATGCCCTGGTGGCCGAGGCAGACGCCGAGCACCGGCACCGTGGACTCGGCGAGCACCCTGGCACTGATGCCGAAGTCACGGGCCTTCGCCGGGTGCCCCGGACCCGGTGACACCACCACGTTGTCGAATTCCGCAAGATCGGGAACGGAGTTCGCGGGGGCGTCATTGAGGATCACCACCGGCTCCTCGCCGTTGACCTCGGCGATCAGCTGGAACAGGTTGTACGTGTACGAGTCGTAATTGTCGATGAGCAGGGTCTTCACCAGCCCACCTCCCTAGGGTCGTTCTCGGGGCTACGCGGTCCGTTTATGCCGTCCGCGGAGCGCCTGGAGCGGTGGATACAGCCATTTCTTGAAGAAACGCTGAAGGCGGGGCATGAGAATCCACGTGACGAGGGCTGTCACACACAGGCAGAGCAGCAGTGTGCGAATGAACGGATTGAGGCCGCCGAGATAAGGAAGTGCGATCACGTTGAAGAGGAGCACCGGCGGGAAAACCGCGCTCATGTTCACGAACCACAACTTCCATTTGGACGGCGGGGCCGGCGCCTTCGGGGTGGCGGTCTGGGAGTCGAACCACACCTTGGACCCGCGCACGCTCTTGCGGTCCGTCTGCACGGCGATCCCGGCGACCCGGGCGTCCCACTGCATGCGGGCGCTCGAGTCCTCCCAGGCCCGGGCCGTTCCTTCGCTGGCGAAGCGATAGACGACATGCCACTCCGCCTCTCCGTCGACTAGCACGCCACCCCCGAGGAAGCCGGGCTGCTGCGCACTCGCGCCCAGCATGGCCCACCCCCAGGAGTGAAAGTCGGCCTCACGGCCCGGCGTCACGCGATAAGCCGAGGTGACGGTGACGGGATTACTGGTCACGGTGTCGAGTACGGAGCGGAAGGCCGCAGCGTTCACACATCCTTCAAACTTTTACTACCGTCCCCGACTGTCCGAAACGTAACTCTTCATGGGTCTTTCGGCGAGCTTGCCATCTTCTGTCGAGCGGTACTGCGGGTAACCCTTTTCGGAATTCCCGGAAGCGCTTGCCGGTAAGTCGGGAGAAGTGCACGATCGAGTTCCCGAACCGAAGGAGATGTCCATGTCCAGGTACGACTGGAATCTGACCCACGAGGGAATTGAACGGGCCCGTTCCGCGATCGAACCCGCTCGGAAAGAGGTGACCGCCCACCCCATTTACCAGCGGGTGAGCACCCGGGAAAACATGGCGACGTTCATGGCGCACCACGTGTTCGCCGTCTGGGACTTCATGTCCCTGCTCAAGTCGCTCCAGCGGGACCTCACCTGCGTCGACGTCCCCTGGGTGCCGCGCGGCTCGGAGGTCGGCCGGCGGCTCATCAACGACATCGTCCTCGTCGAGGAGAGCGACGAGCTGAACGGCGGCTTCACCAGCCACTTCGAGCTGTACCGCGCGGGCATGGACGAGGCGGGCGCCGCCACGGCCCGGATCGACACCTTCATCGCGCTGGTCGGCGAGGGCCACGACGTGCCGTCGGCGCTGCGGGTCGCCCAGGTCCCGGCCCCCGCCGCCGAGTTCGTGCGCACGACCTTCGACATCATCGCCGACCGGCCCCTGCACTGCCGGGCCGCCGCCTTCGCCTTCTCCCGGGAGGACCTCATCCCGGACATGTTCGACCAGGTGATCAAGAAGGAGGGCACCGACCGGTTCCCGCTCTTCTGCGACTACCTCGCCCGCCACATCGAGGTCGACGGCGAGGAGCACACCCCCATGGCCATGCAGATGGTGGCCGACCTGTGCGGCACCGACGACACCCGCTGGCAGGAGGCCGTCGAGACGGCGACCCTCGCACTGGGGGCACGGTCCCGTCTGTGGGACGGCATCACCGCGGCGCTGGTCTGACCGGTGCCTCCGGTGCCTCCGGTGCCTCCGGTGCCTCCGGTGTCTCCGGGGCCGGCACCGGTTCCGGCGCCTCCCCGAACCGGGCCAGCGCCAACGCCCCCGCCACGGCGACCGCGAACCCCAGCACGGCCAGCCAGCCGAGCCCCTCCCGGGTACGGTCCCCCAGCCACACCACCCCCACCAGCGCCGGACCGATCGTCTCTCCGATCACTATCCCGGCCGTGGCCGTCGTCACCGACCCCCGCTGCAACGCCGACGTCAGCAACAGGAACGCGGCCCCACCGCCCAGCAGCAGGGCGTACGTCGCCGGGTTGGCGAGCAGGTCCCAGGGTGCGAGCGAGTCGATCAGCCGCACCGCCACCTCCACCACCCCGAACCCGCACCCGGCGCCCAGCCCCAGTACCAGCGCCCGCCCCCGCCCGGTGAGCCGTCCGCCGACCAGGCCCAGCAGCAGCACCCCGCCCGCCGCACCGAGCATCGCCCACGGCAACGCCTCAGGACCGCTCTCCTGGCCCTCCGTCCCCGAGGCCAGCCCCAGCATCGCCAGCCCCGCGCACACCACCCCCACGGCCAGCCACTCCATCCGGCTCAGCCGCACCCGCAGCAGCCGCGCCGCGACCACCGCCGTCACCGCCAGGCTGGACGCGAGGGCCGCACCGACGGCATAGATCGGCACCGACCGCAGCGCGGCGATCTGGAACAGGAACCCGACCCCGTCCAGCCCCAGCCCCGCCAGATACCGCCACTGCCGCACCGCCCGCAGCAACAGCGCCGCGTCCCCGCCGCCTCCACCACCCCCGCCCCGTCCGTCGCTGCCGTCGACGGCGGCGCGCGCCGCCATCGCCTGCAACACCGTCGCCGTACCGAAGCAGACCGCCGCGCCGAGGGCGCACACCATTCCAAAGAGCACGAAAGGACTGTAGGGGAGCGGCCGATGGGCGGGCCGCCCGCGGGCCCCATTCGACCGGTGTCTAGGCTGACGGCCGGAAATCGCCGTGGGGCGATGCGACAACGGGGACACGGGGAGACGGGAACATGGCGGACACGCGTCGAAAACTGCGCTCGGGCACGGTCGTACTCGGAGGCATGGGACTGCTCGCGGCGGCCCTCACCGCCTGCTCCTCCGACCCCGACAAGCGCTGCGTCGACCGCGACAGCTACAACCTCACCAAGGGCTACAAGGTCGTCGCCGACAAGAACTGCAAGTCCACCAGTTCCGGCAAGACCACCAAGGTCTCCGCCGACGGCGCCTGGTACTACGGCGGCAAGAAGAAGGGCTCCTGGGTCGACGGCGGCTCCTTCACCAAGCCGGGCAAGGGGTCGAGCGGCTCGACCAGCAGCAGTGGAGGCAGCAGCGGTGTCAGCCGCGGCGGCTTCGGCAGCGACAGCGACAGCGGCAGCCACAAGGGCAGCTCCGGCGGCTGAGCGGTCGGGCGAACCGAGCGGCCGAACAGGACACGAGGACACCGGCACCCATGCGACGTCACACCATCGAACCCCGCCCCGACTGGCAGCGGACGGTCGAGGAGCAGGGCCTCGTCTACCCCCTCACCCGCCACCCCGACGGGCGCCTGCGCCCGTACTGGGACGAGAGCGCGTACTACGAGTTCACCCTCGACGAGGTCGAGGCGCTCGAGGAGACGGTCGAGGAACTCCACGAGATGTGCCTGGCGGCGGCCGCCCACATGGTCGAGTCCGACCGCCTCGCCGACCTCGGCATCACCGACCCGCGCGTCGCGGCGGCCGTCACCGAGGCCTGGCACCGGCGCGCCGAACTGCCGTCCGTCTACGGCCGTTTCGACCTCCGCTACGACGCCACCGGCCCGGCGAAGCTCCTGGAGTACAACGCCGACACCCCCACCTCCCTCGTGGAGGCGGCCTCCCCCCAGTGGTTCTGGATGGAGGAGCGCTTCCCCGGCGCCGACCAGTGGAACTCCCTCCACGAACGCCTGGTCGCCGCCTGGAAGAAACAGGCCGCCCTCCTCCCGCCCGGCAGCCCGCTCCACTTCGCGCACTCCTCGGCCGACGAACTCGGCGAGGACCTCATGACGGTCGCCTACCTCAAGGAGACCGCCGAGCAGGCCGGTCTGGACACCGACTGGATCTCCATGGAGGAGATCGGCTGGGACCCCCTGTCCGGCCGTTTCGTCGACCGTCGACTCGGCTTCATCCGCAGTTGCTTCAAGCTCTACCCCTGGGAGTGGCTGACCACCGACCGCTTCGCCGGGCACGTCCTCGACACCCTCGACAACGGCGGCGGCACCGGCACGACGATGTGGATCGAGCCGGCCTGGAAGATGCTGCTCAGCAACAAGGCACTCCTGGCCGTCCTGTGGGAGCTGTACCCCGGCCACCCCAACCTCCTCCCCGCCTACCTCGACGGCCCCCGCGAACTGGCGGCCACGACCGGCTACGTCGCCAAGCCCCTGCTGGGCCGCGAGGGCGCCGGCGTCACGGTCCACGAAGCGGGCACCGAGCCCGTCGTCCCGCGCACCGACGAACCCTGCTGCTACCAGCAGTTGGCGCCCCTGCCCGCCTTCGACGGCAACCATGTCGTCCTCGGCGCCTGGGTGGTGGAGGACGAGTCGGCCGGCCTCGGCATCCGCGAATCCTCCGGCCTGATCACGGACGAGTACGCCCGCTTCCTGCCCCACGTGATCCTCTAGAGGACCCGGACGCCCCGAGCCCAGGAGTCCTGCGGCCCGGGAGTCCGCCGTCGCTCGCATGGTGGACTCGGGGCCCTGCCCCTGTGACGTGCCCGCTAGGGTGGTGAGCAGGCCGTGACTGGCGCGCTGGGCCCGGTCGTCACATTCCCGTCGTCCGCCCGAAGGGCGGGCTCCGCGGCGTCCGGTGCGTGCGATCGCAAGGCACCGGAGCGCTCTCGTGGCGGAGCCACGTGGGTGATTGCGGGCGGGAATGTGACGACCGGGCCCGAGGATGGGACGGACCATCGGGGAGCGGCCTGTGAGCAGTACGAGTGCCGTGCGCCTGGGCCGAACCGTGACACCGTGACCGCTTTCCAGCACCACGCCACCCGGAGGCCGACGACATGTCCGAGCAGCAGCCCCTCTCCACCGAGTCCACGGCCTTCCGCGCCGCCCTCGACGTGATCCGCGCCGTCGAGCCGCGCGTCGCCGACGCCATCGGCCAGGAGCTCCACGACCAGCGAGAGATGCTCAAGCTGATCGCCTCCGAGAACTACGCCTCCCCGGCCACCCTCCTCGCGATGGGCAACTGGTTCAGCGACAAGTACGCCGAGGGCACCGTCGGCCGCCGCTTCTACGCCGGCTGCCGCAACGTCGACACCGTCGAGTCCCTCGCCGCCGAGCACGCCCGCGAGCTCTTCGGCGCCCGCCACGCCTACGTCCAGCCGCACTCCGGCATCGACGCCAACCTGGTCGCCTTCTGGGCCGTCCTCGCCGACCGGGTCGAGGCCCCCTTCCTGGAGAAGACCGGCGCCCGCCAGGTCAACGACCTCTCCGAGGCCGACTGGGCCGAGCTGCGCCAGGCCTTCGGCAACCAGCGCATGCTCGGCATGTCCCTGGACGCCGGCGGCCACCTCACCCACGGCTTCCGCCCGAACATCTCCGGCAAGATGTTCGACCAGCGTTCCTACGGCACCGACCCGGCGACCGGCCTGATCGACTACGAGGCCCTGCGCGCCTCGGCCCGCGACTTCAAGCCGCTGATCATCGTCGCCGGCTACTCGGCGTACCCCCGTCTGGTGAACTTCCGGATCATGCGGGAGATCGCCGACGAGGTCGGCGCGACCCTGATGGTCGACATGGCGCACTTCGCGGGCCTGGTCGCCGGCAAGGTCCTGACCGGCGACTTCGACCCGGTCCCGCACGCCCAGATCGTGACGACCACCACCCACAAGTCCCTGCGCGGCCCCCGCGGCGGCATGGTCCTGTGCGACGACTCCCTCAAGGACCAGGTCGACCGCGGCTGCCCGATGGTCCTCGGCGGCCCCCTCCCGCACGTCATGGCCGCCAAGGCCGTCGCCCTCGCCGAGGCCCGGCAGCCGTCCTTCCAGGACTACGCCCAGCGCATCGTCGACAACTCCCGCGCGCTGGCCGAGGGCCTGATGCGGCGCGGCGCGACCCTCGTCACCGGCGGCACGGACAACCACCTGAACCTGATCGACGTCGCCTCCTCCTACGGCCTCACCGGCCGCCAGGCCGAGGCCGCCCTGCTCGACTCGGGCATCGTCACCAACCGCAACGCCATCCCCGCCGACCCGAACGGCGCCTGGTACACCTCCGGCATCCGCATCGGCACCCCCGCCCTGACCACGCGTGGCCTGGGCACGGCCGAGATGGACGAGGTGGCGGCCCTGATCGACCGGGTCCTCACCAGCACCGAGCCGGGCACGACGAAGTCGGGCGCCCCGTCCAAGGCCTCCCACGTCCTGGACGAGAAGATCGCCGACGAGATCTCCCGCCGCGCGACGGACCTGGTCGCGGGCTTCCCCCTCTACCCCGAAATCAACCTCGGCTGAGCCGACCCAGGGGCGCGGGGCCGCATCTGTTCGCGGCTCCGCCGCGGGGCACGAGCGGCCCCCACCGGCCCGCGGTTCCCCACGACCCGGACCACCCGAGCTCTCTGAGACAATATTGAGCATGGCCTCTGACCGACCCCGCGTGCTCTCCGGAATCCAGCCCACCGCAGGCTCGTTCCACCTCGGCAACTACCTCGGCGCCGTCCGCCAGTGGGTGGCCCTGCAGGAGTCCCACGACGCGTTCTACATGGTCGTCGACCTGCACGCGATCACGGTCCCGCAGGATCCGAAGGAGCTCAGCGCGAACACGCGGCTGGCGGCCGCCCAGCTCCTCGCGGCCGGCCTCGACCCGGACCGCTGCACGCTCTTCGTCCAGAGCCACGTCCCCGAGCACGCGCAGCTCGCCTGGGTCATGAACTGCCTCACCGGTTTCGGCGAGGCGTCCCGTATGACGCAGTTCAAGGACAAGTCCACCAGGCACGGCGCCGACCGCGCCTCCGTGGGCCTGTTCACCTACCCGATCCTGCAGGTCGCGGACATCCTGCTGTACCAGGCCGACCAGGTGCCGGTCGGCGAGGACCAGCGCCAGCACGTCGAGCTCACCCGGGACCTCGCCGAGCGCTTCAACGGCCGCTACGGCGAGACGTTCACGATCCCGAAGCCGTACATCCTGAAGGAGACGGGCAAGATCTACGACCTCCAGGACCCGTCGATCAAGATGAGCAAGTCGGCGTCCACGCCGAAGGGCCTCATCAACCTGCTCGACGACCCGAAGGTCACCGCCAAGAAGGTCAGGAGCGCGGTCACGGACACCGACACGGTGATCCGCTACGACCCCGAGAACAAGCCGGGCGTGAGCAACCTGCTCAACATCTACTCGACGCTCACCGGCACGAGCGTCCCCGAGCTGGAGCAGAGTTACGAGGGCAAGCTCTACGGCGCGCTCAAGACGGACCTCGCCGAGGTCGTCGTCGAGTTCGTGACGCCGTTCCGGGACCGCACGCAGCAGTACCTGGACGACCACGAGACGCTCGACTCGATCCTCGCCAAGGGCGCCGAGAAGGCGCGTGCCGTCGCCGCGGAGACGCTCTCCCAGACGTACGAGCGGATCGGCTTCCTGCCCGCGAAGCACTGAGCGGCGCTCGGAAGCATCCGGGGCGCACCGCACACACGTTCCTCTGGGCAGAGCGCTGCACATCACTTTCCCTGCGCCTGCCCAGAGCACAGCCGTGGCCGTACAGTCGATAGCCGTACGACTGAGTACCAACCCGGCACCACACCCCGCCATGACGACATGACGACAGGAGAAGACGTGGGGACCGTAACGATCGGCGTGTCGATCGCGGTCCCGGAGCCTCACGGCAGCCTGCTCCAGGAGCGGCGCACGGGCTTCGGCGACGCCGCGGCTCACGGCATCCCCACCCACATCACGCTGCTGCCGCCGACCGAGGTCGAGGCGGGCGCGCTCGCGGTGGTCGACGCGCACCTCACCGCGGTCGCCGGGGCCGGCCGTCCCTTCCCGATGCGACTGTCCGGAACGGGCACCTTCCGACCCCTGTCGCCGGTGGTCTACGTGAAGGTCGTCGAGGGCGCCGAGGTCTGCGCCTGGCTCCAGCAGCGGGTCCGTGACGCCTCGGGGCCGCTCACCCGCGAGCTCCAGTTCCCCTACCACCCGCACGTCACCGTCGCGCACGGCATCGACGAGGCGGCGATGGACCGGGCTTTCGAGGAGCTCGCCCACTACGAGGCCGAGTGGTCCTGCACCGGCTTCTCCCTGCACCAGCAGGGCCTCGACGGCGTCTGGCGCAAACTGCGCGAGTACCCCTTCGGCGGCGCGGTCGTCCCCCCGCAGGCCGCCCACGCCGACCGCAACTCGCTGCCCACGTACTAGCCGACGCGCGCGCCGGGCAGAGCCCGGCCTAGACCGGCAGCCGCCGGAACAGTGTCCGCGGCGCGTGCCGCAGGGCCGACATCACCAGTCGCAGCACCCCCGGCACCCACACCGCCTCCGACCGCCGCCGCAGCCCCAGTTCGACGGCCGTCGCGACCGCCCCCGGGGTGGTCGTCAGAGGCGGCTCCGCCCGCCCGGCGGTCGCCTTCGTCCGCACGAAACCGGGGCGGACGACCATGACGTGGACGCCCGTGCCGTGCAGCGCGTCGCCCAGCCCCTGGGCGAAGGTGTCGAGGCCCGCCTTGCTGGAGCCGTAGATGAAGTCCGAGCGGCGGGCCCGCTCGCCGGCGACCGAGGAGAGGACGACCAGGGAGCCGTGTCCCTGGGTCTGCAGGGCCCGTGCGGTGATCAGCCCCGCCGACACCGCGCCCGTGTAGTTGGTCTGCGCGACGCGCACCGCGGCCACCGGCTCGCGCTCGTCGGTCGCCTGGTCGCCGAGGACGCCGAAGGCGAGCAGCACCAGGTCGACGTCGCCCTCGGCGAACACCTTGCCGAGGACCGTCTCGTGCGACGCGGGGTCCAGCGCGTCGAAGGGCACGGTGTGGACGTCCGCCCCGAGGGTGCGCAGCTCGGCCGCGGCCGACTCCAGAGCGGGTGACGGCCGCCCGGCCAGCCACACCGTGCGGGTGCGGCGGGCGATCAGACGGCGAGCGGTGGCCAGCGCGATCTCTGACGTACCGCCGAGGACGAGCATGGACTGGGGCAGGCCGGAGGCGTCCTTCATGAGCATGGAGATGACCGTATCGCCCCGCTATGTCACGCCGGTCCCTTAACATTCGCCCGCTACCCGAAATGGGTGATCGTCTTTCGGGTACTCGCACATCGGTCGTCGACAACTGGGGCAGAGTTCCGAGCATGGACTGGCTGAAGAAGCTTCCCGGCATCGGGCCGTGGGTCACGCGCCTCATGGCCACGCACGCGTGGCGGTCGTACGAGCGCCTGGACCGGGTGAAGTGGACTCGGCTGGCGGCCGCGATGACGTTCGTCAGCTTCGTCGCGCTCTTCCCGCTGCTGACCGTGGCCGCCGCCGTCGCCGCCGCCACCCTGACCAAGTCCCAGCAGCAGGAACTCCAGGACAAGATCACCGAACAGGTCCCCGGGATATCCGACCAGCTGGACATCAACGGTCTCGTCCAGAACGCGGGCACCATCGGCCTCATCGCCGGCGCGGCCCTGTTGTTCACGGGCATCGGCTGGGTCGGTCAGATGCGGGACTGTCTGCGCGCGGTGTGGGAGCGGCCCGACGGCGACGAGAACCCCGTCCTGCGCAAGGCCAAGGACATGGGCGTCCTCGTCGGCTTCGGCGGCGCCGTGCTGCTCACCATCGCCATCTCCACCGTCGCCTCGGCGCTGGTCGGCCGGATCACCGATGGCCTCGGCATCGACAAGGAGGGCTGGGGCGGCATCCTGCTGCGCGTCGCCGCCTTCGCCATCGCCGTTCTCGCCGACTTCCTGCTCCTGCTGTACGTGCTCACCCTGCTGCCGGGCGTCGAACCGACCCGCCGCCGCCTCGTCGTGGCCGCGCTCATCGGCGCCGTCGGCTTCGAACTGCTGAAGCTGCTGCTGAGCGGCTACATGCAGGGCGTGGCCGCGAAGAGCATGTACGGCGCGTTCGGCGTGCCCATCGCCCTGCTGCTGTGGATCAACTTCACCTCGAAACTCGTCCTGTACTGCGCGGCCTGGACGGCGACCGGCACCGCCCCGGACAACCCGCAGGACATCGACGTCAGCGACGACGTCGTACCAGGTCCGGCAGCGGCCACCGGCGGTTGACGAGGAACGCGCCGCCCGCGAGCAGCACCAGCAGCCCGCCGGTGATCGCCAGCGCGATCCACATGCCGCCGGAGCCGTCCTCGGTCACCGCGCCCGCCACCGGCTTCGCCGACACGTTCCCGGCCCCGCCGGCCTGCCCGGAGTCAGGGGAGGAGGACGGGTTCGCGCCGGGCTGCGCGCTGGCCTGCGCGGCGTCCTTCGGCGCGACCAGCTCACCCACCGGCGTCACCTTGCCGGTCGCCTGGAAGCCCCAGTCGAAGAGCTTGGCGGTCTCCTTGTAGACCTCGTTGTGGTCGGTCTTCGCCGGGTTCATGACCGTCACCAGCAACACCTTGCCGCCGCGCTCCGCGACGCCGGTGAAGGTGGCGCCCGCGTTGGTGGTGTTGCCGTTCTTGACGCCCGCGATGCCCGGGTACTGCGAGATGTCGTAGTCGCCGGCGAGCAGCCGGTTGGTGTTCTGGATCTCGAAGGTCGAGCGGGTCGTCTTGCCCTTCTTCTTCGTCGTCGCGCCCGGGAACTTCGCCGAGACGGTCGAGCAGTACTCCCGGAAGTCCTTCTTCTGCAGACCCGAGCGGGCGAACAGGGTCAGGTCGTACGCCGAGGAGACCTGGCCGGAGGCGTCGTAGCCGTCGGGGGAGACGACGTGCGTGTCGAGGGCCTGGAGCTCCTCGGCATGCTCGTTCATCTCCTTCACCGTGTTGGGAACGCCGCCGTTCATCGCCGACAGCACGTGCACCGCGTCGTTGCCGGAGCGCAGGAAGACGCCGAGCCACAGGTCGTGGACCGTATACGTCTCGCCCTCCTTTATGCCGACCAGGCTGGAACCCGACCCCATGCCGGCCAGGTCCTTCGGCTCGACCTTGTGCACGGTGGTCTTCGGGAACCTCGGCAGCACGGTGTCGGCGAACAGCATCTTCATCGTGCTCGCCGGGGGCAGCCGCCAGTGCGCGTTGTGCGAGGCGAGCACGTCCCCCGACTCGGCGTCCGCGACGATCCACGACCGGGCGGTGAGGTCCTTGGGCAGCACCGGCGCGCCGCCCGCGATCGCCACCTGCGTCCCGGCCTGCCCGAGCCGCGTGCCGCCCACCGTCGACATGTTCGCCGGGGGAGTGGCCGACGGGGAGCCACTGGCCGACGGCGCGGGTGACTTGCCGGTCGACGGCGACGGTGTCGTCGACGGTGACGTACTGGGCGACGGTGTCGGTGAAGGACTCGGAGCCGCCGAAGAGACGGGCGCGGTCAGCGCGAGGGACGCGAGGGTCGCGGAGGTGACCAGCAGGGATCGCCTGAAGGTCTGCTTCATGGGTGCGGGCACGACGGAGAACGTACCCGGCACGCGACGGGAAGTCCCGCCACCCTCCCCACCCCGGTCACGGAACCGGACACCGGGCGGCGATACTGAACGCATGAAGCTCAGCCGCCCCGTCTCCTGGTTCCTGCTCGCCTTCGGGGTGTGGAGCTGGGTCATCTGGGTCACTTTCGTCAAAAACCTGGTCAAGGACAGCAGCGGGCTCGCCTTCGACGACGGCGACCCCACGGCGTACTTCTGGGTGCACCTGACGCTGGCTGTGGTCTCCTTCGTATTGGGGACGGTCGTCGGGGCCATCGGGTTGCGTGGTCTGCGCGCACTGCGTCGGACGTCATGACGACGCTGATCCTCTTCGCGCTGCTCGCGCTGACGGTGCTGGTCGCGGCCAACTGGTACCTGTGGCGCCGCCTGTTCCGCGACACGACCCGCGGCTCCGGCTGGGCGCGGCGCGGCGGCGCGGTGCTGGTCGCGGGCGGCTGGGTGCTGGCGATCGGCGCCCTGGTCGCCGAACGCGCCGGCGCCCCCTTCTGGCTCCAGCGCACCCTGGCATGGCCGGGCTTCCTGTGGCTGGCGCTGTCGATATACCTGCTGCTGGGGGTGCTCGTCGGCGACGCCGTACGGCCGCTGCTGCGCCGCTTCCTGGAGAAGCGGGCGCGCGCCGGGGCGCCTGCCGAGACGTCCGTCTCACACCCGCACCCGGAACCGCTCCCGATGGGAGCGCCCGCCCCCGGTCAGCCCGCGCCCGGTCAGCCGACTCTCGGTCAGCCTGCGGCCGGTCAGCCCGCGGCCGGTCAGCCGACTCCTGGTCAGCCTGCGGCCGGTCAGCCGACTCTCGGTCAGCCTGCGGCCGGTCAGCCGACTCCCGGTCAGTCCGCGGCCGGTCAGCCTGCGGCCGGTCAGCCGACTCCCGGTCAGTCCGCGGCCGGTCAGCCTGCGGCCGGTCAGCCGACTCCCGGTCAGCCCGCGCCTGGTCAGCCTGCGGCCGGTCAGCCTGCGGCCGGTCAGCCCGCCCCCGGTCAGCCGGAGTCCGAGCAGTCTGCACCCGGTCAGCCGGAGTCCTGGCAGTCTGCCCCCGAGCGGCCGGAGCCGGTCCCGGTGGGGGCGCCCGCGCCCGAGCAGCCTGCCGTCGGTCGGTCGACTGCCGGACGGCCCGCGCCCGAGCAGCCGGCGGGCAGGAAGCTCGGCGCAGGGGAGCCGGTGTCCGAGACTTCGGCACCCTCCCGCCGGCTCTTCGTCTCCCGTGTCCTGGCCGGCGCGGCGGCCGCGGCCGCCGTCGGGACCGTCGGCTACGGCACGTACGGCGTCCTGCGCGGCCCCCGGGTCAAGCGGGTCACCGTCCCCCTCGCCAAGCTCCCGCGCGCCGCCCACGGCTACCGGATCGCGGTCGTCAGCGACATCCACCTCGGACCGATCCTCGGCCGGGGCTTCGCGCAGCAGGTCGTCGACACGATCAACGCGACGCAGCCCGACCTGATCGCCGTCGTCGGCGACCTGGTCGACGGCAGCGTGAAGGACCTGGGCCCGGCCGCCGCCCCGCTCGCGCGGCTGAAGGCCCGTCACGGCAGCTTCTTCGTCACCGGCAACCACGAGTACTTCTCCGGCGCCGAACAGTGGGTCGAGGAGGTGCGGCGGCTCGGCCTGAACCCCCTGGAGAACGCCCGCACCGAACTCCCCTGGTTCGACCTGGCCGGCGTCAACGACATCGCCGGCGAGAGCGAGGGCCAGGGCCCCGACTTCACCCGGGCGCTCGGCGACCGGGACACCAGGCGTGCGTGCGTGCTCCTCGCCCACCAGCCGGTCCAGATCCACGACGCCGTCGACCACGGCGTCGACCTCCAGCTCTCCGGCCACACCCACGGCGGCCAGCTGTGGCCCGGCAACTTCATCGCGGCGGCGGCCAATCCGACCGTCGCCGGCCTGGAGCGCTACGGCGACACGCAGCTGTACGTGTCCCGGGGCGCGGGCGCCTGGGGCCCGCCCACCAGGGTGGGCGCCCCGTCGGACATCACCGTCGTCGAACTGGCCGCGGCACAGGCCTGACGGAAGCCGGGGGGAGAGTCCCGAGGGGGTGGACGGAGATGAGGGAGAACCTGTGGAGGAGCTGTGAAACCCGGCGGAAACACCGCGTCGGTAAGTTCTTTCTCATCTCGCCAGATTCCTCTTCCCCCACGCGAAACGCGTGTGATTAGGTGAGCCCGCCGCCAAGGGGAGTGGCACTTTTTTGTGGACTGGGCCCAGCTCGCGGGCCTGGGGAGGCAGGGCATCACCATGCGATCGGTTCGCATGCGGATACTCGTGACGCTGCTGGTTCTCGCGGTCGTCGGAGTGGGCGGCTGGCAGCTGCTGCCGTCGCAGGAGAACAACGCCGCCACCATCACGGTCGGCACGACGGACACCGTCACCTCGCTGGACCCGGCCGGCGCCTACGACGCCGGCTCCTGGGCACTGTTCAGCAACGTCTTCCAGTCGCTGCTGACGTACGAGCCGGGCGGCGTCTCGCCCGTGCCGGACGCGGCCAAGAGCTGTTCCTTCGCGAAGGGCAGTCTGGTCACGTACACGTGCGAGCTGCGCGACGACCTCACCTTCCCCGGCGGTGGCAAGGCGACGGCCGAGGACGTGAAGTTCTCCTTCGACCGGGTCAAGAAGATCAACTCGGATGTGGGTCCGGCGTCCCTGTTCTCCACCCTGAAATCGGTGGACGCCAAGGGCCTGACCGTGACCTTCCACCTGTCGGCGCCGGACGCCACGTTCCCGTTCAAGGTGGCCACCGGAGCCGGCTCGATCGTGGACCACACCCGCTACCCGGCGGACGCGCTGCGCACCGGCAACGATGTCGACGGCACCGGCCCGTACGAGCTGACGGGGTACACGAAGGCCAAGAAGGTCCTGCTGTCGCCCAACTCGCACTACAAGGGCGCGGTCTCCACCGGCTCGCCCGTCGAGCTGCGCTACTACTCCGACCCCGACGCCCTGGAGAAGGCGTGGAAGGCCAAGGAGGTCGAGGCCGCCACCCGGCAGCTGCCGCCCGCGGTCCTCGCCGCCCTCAACACCAGTGACCCCAACCAGCGCGTGACCGAGGCGGACAGCTCCGAGACCCGCAACCTGTACTTCGACACCCGCTCCGGCTCGCCGCTGCACGACGCGGACGTCCGCAAGGCGATGGCCTGGCTGATCGACCGTGAGCAGCTGGCGTCGACCGTGTACGACGGGACCGTCGAGCCGCTGTACTCGCTCGTCCCGACCGGCATCACCGGCCACACCACCTCCTTCTTCGACGCCTACCCGGACCAGAACTCCGAGAAGGCCCGCAAGCTCCTGGAGAAGGCAGGCGTCAGCATCCCGGTGAGCTTCACCTACGGCTACGGCCTGGGCAGCGGCGCCGCGGCCGACGAGGCCAAGGAGCTCAAGCGGCAGCTGGAGGCCGGCGGCCTGTTCAAGGTGAACGTCAAGGGTTACGAGTGGACCGACTTCCAGAAGCGGTGGGCCACCGGCAAGCTCGACGCGTACGCCGTCGGCTGGGTCGCCGACTACCCCGACCCGGACACCTTCGCGGCCCCGCTCGTCGGCACCGGCTCCACCATGAACACCGGCTACAGCAGCAAGGCCGTCGACAACTACATCGCCGACAGCCGGCAGTTCGCCGACCGCAGCCGGGGCGCCGACGACTTCCGTGACCTCCAGCAGGTCATCGCCGAGGACGTGCCGGTCATTCCGCTGTGGCAGCGCAAGGAGTACGTCGTCACCAGCGCGGACGTCGGCGGCGGCCAGTACCTGGCGGACGGCAACGGCGTGTTCCGCCTCTGGAAGCTCGACTGGATCTGAGTCGTCCCCCTCCCGGTGTGCGGGCTCGATCCCGCGCGCCGGGCATGTGCTCAGCCGCAGACCTCCGGTCGAGTCGGGAGTTCCACCGTCACTGCCAGGCCTTCGCCCGGTGCCGTCCGTACGTTCACCTCGCCGCCGTGTGCCTGGACGACGCCCTGCACGATCGCCAGGCCCAGCCCGCTGCCCGCGCCGCCGCCGGCGCGGAAGAAGCGGTCGAAGACGCGCGCCGCGTCCTCCGCGCCCAGCCCCGGGCCCTTGTCCTCGACCGACAGCCGCACCACCCCGTCCACGCGCTCCGCCCCCAGCCGCACCGGCACGTCGGCGGGCGTGTGCGTGCGCACGTTGGCCACGAGGTTGCCCAGCACCTGTCGCAGCCCCGACTCGTCGGCCCGTACCAGCAGCGCCCCGTCGGCCTCGACCGTGACCGGCCGTCCGGGCTGCTGCGCCCGCAGGTCCTGCGCCGCGTCCCGCACCAGACGGCTCACGTCCACGTTGCGCAGCCGCAGTTCGGGCCGCTGGTCGAGGCGGGCCAGCGTGAGCAGCTCGTCGACGAGCCGGCCCATGCGGTCCACCTCGCCGTTCATCCGGTCCCAGGCCCGCCGCCGCTCGTCCGGCTCGACCAGCATCCCCTGGTCGTACAGCTGGAGGTAGCCGCGGATCGCGGAGAGCGGGGTGCGCAGCTCGTGCGAGGCGTCGGCGACGAAGCGGCGCAGCTGGGCCGCGCTGCGCTCGCGCGTGCGGTACGCCGTCTCCACCTGATGGAGCATGGAGTTCAGGGCGAGCCGCAGCTGTTCCACCTCCTGGGTGGGGTGGTGGCTGGAGGGCACCCGCCGGGTCAGGTCCCCCTCGGCTATCGCCGACGACGTCTCCACCATGTCCTCCAGCGGCCGCATCCGCCGTCGCACGCTGAACAGGGTCAGACAGGCGAGCAGGGCCAGCAGCAGCGTGCCGACGGCGAGATCGAGCTTCAGGGCTTTCGCTATGCCCTTGTGGAGGGCGTCCGTCGAGGTCGCCAGCAGGATGTACGTGCCGTCGGAGAGCCGGGTGGCCGTCACCCGGTAGGCGGCGTCGTGCACGGTCACGTCGTGCGGGTCGGCGTCCCGCGTGAGCGCGCCCGGGTCGGCCACGGCGTCCGCGAGGCCGAGCTGGGCCTCGGTCGGCTTGATGCCGAAGAGGGGCAGGGCCTTGCCCTTGCCGTCCACGGCGGTGAAGACGGAGTCCGGCGCGGGCCGGTCGTCCGCGTAATCGGGCAGCAGCCGGTCGCGGACGAAGCCGAGGACGCTCAGCGAGTCGATCTGCCGCATGGTGAGCTGCGAACTCCCCAGGGACGACCGCGTCTTGGTCAGTTCGGAGTCGACCTGGTCCAGGAGGTAGTGCCGCATCGCCATGAGGCTGATGGCGGTGGCGGCGACGATGCCGAGCGCGAGCAGCCCCACGTTCGCCGCCGTCAGCTTGCCCCGCAGGGAGTGGATGCCGTGCCGGTGCACCCGCCTCATGCCAGCCCGTATCCCACGCCCCGCCGGGTGGTGATCACCGGTGGTCCCAGGCTGTCCAGCTTGCGCCGCAGATAGCTGATGTAGGTCTCGACGACCGTCGACTCCGGCGGGGTGTGCTCGTACTGCCAGACGTGCCGCAGAAGTTGCTCCTTGGGGACGATCCGGCCGCCGTTGCGGACCAGGAACCGCAGCAGCGCGTACTCGGTGGGGGTGAGCTCGACCGAGCGCCCCGCGCGGTGCACGCTGTACGTCGTCTCGTCCAGCTCCAGATCGCCGTAGCGCAGCGGCGGCCGCTGCGGCAGGACGTCGGCCGGCCGGGTGCGCCGCAGGACCGCCGTGATGCGGGCGATCACCACGTCGATGTCGAACGGCTTGGTGATGTAGTCGTCGCCGAAGCCGAGGGCGCCGACGATCTCCGCCGGCGCGTCCCGCGCGGTGAGGAACACCAGCGCCAGGTCCGGCCTGCGGGCGCGCAGCTCACGCCCCAGCGCCCGGCCGTCGCCGTCCGGCAGCATCACGTCCAGCAGGGCCACGTCCGGCCGGGTGCGGTCGGCGAGGGCGAGGGCCTCGCGGACGGTGCCCGCCGTCATGACCTCGAAGCGGTGGTAGCGCAGGGCGATGGCGAGGACGTCCGCGATGCTCGGTTCGTCCTCCACGACCAGCACGGTGCCGGAAGCCGTCGTCATGCCCCCAGTATCGACGGGCCCACCGACAATCCGGGCCGGTTCGCGCTTTGGAGTTCCTTGAGAGTCATGGCCATTGCATGTCCCCCGCGTGCGGCGCCGCCAATCCTGTTGCCCAGGACCTGGGGGGACCAACCGACTCTGAGTGAGGAGCTCGAATCGTGGCGGCATTGGCACGCTGGTGCTACCGGCATCGGCTGGTGGTCCTGTTGCTGTGGGTGGGGGCGCTGTTCGGCCTGGGATTCTCGGCCTCGACGGCGGGCACGGACTACGCAAACGTCTTCTCCCTCCCCGACACGGACTCCAAGAAGGCGTACGACCTTATGGAGAAGGCGTTCCCCGCGCGCGCGGGCGACACCGACACGGTCGTGTGGAAGGTCGACGACGGCTCGGTACGGGACCAGGACGTACGCTCCCGGATCCAGCCCGCGCTCGACGAGATGGCGAAGATGAAGGGCGTCGGCGAGGTCACGAGCCCCTACGCGGGCGGGGCGGGCCAGGTCAGCCGCGACGGGCGGATCGCCTACGCCCAGATCACCTTCACCGAGCAGGCGAACGCGGTCCCCAAGGAACTCGTCCAGGACGTGTCCGACACCGCCCAGGGCGCCGAACAGCGCGGCCTGGAGGTCGAGTTGGGCGGCCAGGCCATCCAGCGGGTGCAGGAACCGCCCACCGGCCTCGCCGAGATGGTCGGCCTCGCGGCGGCCGCGGTGGTCCTGTTCCTGGCCTTCGGCTCCCTCTTCGCGATGCTGCTGCCGCTCGCCGTGGCGATCTTCGGCGTCGGCATGGGCCTGTTCTCGACCCAGCTGCTGAGCCATGTCACCGACATCCCGGACCTGGCCCCGCTGCTCTCCTCCCTGATCGGCCTCGGCGTCGGCATCGACTACGCCCTGTTCATCGTCACCCGGCACCGCAAGGGCGTTCTGCGCGGCATGGACCCGGAGGAGTCGACGGTCACCGCCCTCAACACCTCCGGCCGGGCCGTGCTGTTCGCGGGCGGCACGGTGTGCATCGCGCTCGCCGGCATGCTGGTGACGAACCTGCGCTTCCTGGACGGCGTCGTCATCGGCACCTCCGTGACGGTGGTCCTGAGCGTCCTCGCCGCCACGACCCTGCTGCCCGCGCTGCTCGGCTTCCTCGGCGTGCGCGTGCTGAGCCGGCGGCAGCGCAAGCGGCTGGCCGCGACCGGCCCGGAGCCGGAGAAGGCGAGCGGCCCCGCGGCCCGCTGGTCGGAGAACGTGCAGCGCCGTCCCCGCAGGATCGCCGCGCTCGCGCTCGTCGTCATGGCCGTCCTCGCCCTCCCCGTGCTGTCGCTGCGCCTCGGCGCCACCGACCAGGGCAACGACGACGCCTCGACGACCACCAGGAAGGCCTACGACCTGCTCGCCGAGGGCTTCGGGCCGGGCTTCAACGGCCCCCTCCAGGTGGTCATGGACGGCGGCGACGCCACCGCGCTCGTCAAGGGCATCGAGGACACCCCCGGCGTCGCCCAGGTGGCCGCGCTGCCGCCCGCGCAGGGCGTCACGGTCATCCAGGTGGTCCCCACGACCTCCCCGCAGTCCGAGCAGACGGACACGCTGATCGACCGCCTGCGCGACGACGTCGTCCCGCAGGCCGGGGCGAAGGCGCACGTGGGCGGCGTCACGGCCGTCTCCAAGGACTTCGCCACGGTCACCGGCGACCGCCTGCCCCTGTTCATCGCCACCATCATCGGCCTGGGCTTCCTGCTCCTCATGGTCGCCTTCCGCTCCCTGGTGGTGCCGCTGACGGCCGGCGTGATGAACCTGATCGCGGCGGCGGCCTCCTTCGGCGTCCTCGTCGCCGTCTTCCAGTGGGGCTGGGGCCTGGAGCTGCTCGGGCTCGGCAAGGAGGGCCCGATCAACGCCTTCCTGCCGGTCATCATGCTGTCGCTGCTCTTCGGCCTGTCGATGGACTACCAGGTGTTCCTGGTCAGCCGGATGCACGAGGAGTGGGTGCACACGAAGGACAACGCGCGCGCCGTGCGCGTCGGCCTCGCGGAGACCAGCCGGGTCATCAACTCCGCGGCCCTGATCATGGTGTGCGTGTTCCTCGCGTTCGTCCTGAGCGGCGACTCGGGCGCGGCGATGGCGGGCGTCGGCCTCGCGGCGGCGGTCGCGCTGGACGCGTTCATCCTGCGCACGGCCCTCGTACCGGCCGCGATGCACCTTCTGGGCAACTCCAACTGGTGGCTGCCGGCGGGGCTGGAGAAGCGGCTGCCGCATCTGGCCGTCGAACCGAAGGAGGACGCACAGGAGATGACCACCGCGAACGGCAACGGTCCCGCCTCGGCCGTCCACGGCTTCGTACGGGACACGGCCGGCGACCCGGTCGAGGACGCCACGGTGACGCTCCTGACGAAGGGCGGACGCCAACTGGACCGCGTCACCTCCCTCGCCGACGGCTCCTACATCCTCTCGGCCCCGGCCCCGGGAACGTACCTCCTGGCGACGACGGCACCGTCCTACTCCTCCCGCGCCCGCCAGGTCACGATCGCGACGGACCCGCTGGTGTTCGACGTGGAGATCGCCGAGGGCGAGATGGACGTGGACGCGCCCAGGTGATCTGACGACCACCTGACGACCTACTCGGCGCTCTCGTCCTGCGGACCCGGCGAACTCTTCTTCCGGCCCTTCTTCGCCGGGTCCGGCAGGGCGTTGGTCATGCCGGGCAGGAAGTCCGTGAACAGGTCGTGCACCTCCAGGACGAGCGGCCGCAGCACCCGGAACCGGGCCAGCGCCACACCCCGCGCGGTGAGGCGCGCCCCCCGCCCGGCCAGCCGGTAGCTGCGCTCGCGCCCCTCCGTACGGTCGTAGATCCAGTACATGACGAGGCCCATCTGGGAGAGCCACATCAACTCGGGCAGCACCTCCCGCAGTTCCTCCGGCACCTTCGCCTTCGAGCCCGCGAGCACCTCCTTGTGGACGGCGATGGCCTCCACGCGCGCGTGCTCCGACTCGGCGGAGAAGGGGCTGAGCGGACTGTCCGGGTCGGCGGCGGTCTTGAAGAACTGCACCGCGAACTCGTGGTACGGCGTGGCGACGTCCAGCCAGGTCCGCAGCACGCCCGCCAGCCGCGCCTCCAGGCTGGTCTCCCGCGCCAGGATGCCCCGGACCGCCTCCCGGTGCTCGGCCGCGAGCCGGTCGTAGAAGCCCTGGATCAGGTGCTCCTTGCCCGCGAAGTAGTAGTACGCGTTGCCGACCGAGACCCCGGCCTCCTTGGCGATGGCCCGCATCGTCGTCTTGTCGTAGCCGCGCTCCTGGAACAGCCGCATCGCCGTCTCCAGGATCAGCGCACGGGTCTGCTCGGACTTGGACGTCGGAGCGGCCTCACGAGACTCGGTCGCGGGAGCGGCCTCGTGGGGATCGGTCGGGGAAGCGGCCTCGGCGGGACCGTCGTTGTTCGCGGGCACGGACAGGAGCCTAGCCAGTGGAGCAGGCGCCGTCGGCACAGGTGGGCGGGTTGTAGGCCCAGCCCTGATGCGGGTCGTACGACCATCCGTCGCCACGGCGGTAGACGCCCCCGCCCCAACCCGTGCCCTGCTCGTGCCCGTGGCGCCACTTGGCGGCGGCGAGCACGGCGGCCCGCGCGAGCTTCGCCCCGGCGGGAGTGCTCAGCCGGTGGGCGAGCGGGCGGTGCTCGCGCAGCGCCCACAGGGTGACGATCCAGGCGGCGGCGCCCCGGTAGACCTGCCCGGCGTCACCGACGACGGTGATCTCGTCGAGGGTGGCGCGGTGGTCGAGGGTGGGGAAGCGGGCGGCCGCCTCCGCCGACCCCGCCGGGACGAACTCGAGCGGCACCAGCTGCGTCTGCCCCCGCAGCCAGTCGCGCAGGAAGCCGCACAGGGAGCACTCGGCGTCGTAAAGGACGGTGAGCCGGCGAACCGGGACGCGCAGCACGTCCCGGCCGACGGCGGCCTGCGTGGCCTGCGTGGCCTGCGTGGCCTTTTCTGCCCCTTGGCCGGCCATGGTGCTCAGGCCCCGGCCGAGGGTGCGGCGGGCGCGGCCCAGCCCTGCGGGGCGACCGGCGGGAGCTGCTCCCGCTCCATGATCCCGCGCCGCCGGATCCGGTTGAGCACGTACACGTTGGCCAGGTGCATCGCGCCGAGCACCAGCAGCACCACGCCCAGCTTGGTCGACAGGGCCTCGAAGATGCCGCGCGTGTCCTCGATGGTGTCGTCGCCGCTGAGGTAGAGGGCGACGAAGCCGAGGTTGACGAGGTAGAAGCCGACCACCAGAAGGTGGTTGACGGCGTCGGCGAGCTTCTCGTTCCCCTGGAGCACGTCGGCGAGGAAGACCCGCCCGTTCCGGCTGAGCGTCCTGGCCACCCAGACGGTCAGCCCGATGCTGACGACCAGGTAGATGACGTAGGCGATGACCGTACGATCCATGTTCCCCACCTTTGTTGAACGCGTTCAAAACGCTGTCAGGGGTGACTGTAGCCCTGTTTTTGAACACGTTCAACCGGGATGGCGGGCGGACGGACGGGAGGGCTCGACCAGGGGGTCACTCGGCCGGAGGAGAGGCCGCGAAGTACGGAAGCTGCCGGCTCGCAGTCCTCGTCGGCCACCGATGTCTCAGCAACTCTTCGCGGACTCGCGAACAATCGACTCAGGGTGAGCGTCTGGGATGCCAACCCGCACATCCCTCCGCCCTTCGACAAGCGGTCCGCTCCCCTCCTGCCTGCCCCGCCGGAGGCGGACAGCGGGCGCGGGCTGTTCCTCGTCTGCCACTACGCCGAGACGTGGGGTGGCTATCCGCTCGGCGGCGACCTGTTCGGGCAGGGCGGCAAGCTGCTGTGGTGCGAGGTAGGCCCCTCGGCCAGCACCAGTAGGGTGCGGGTCGCCGCGTGATCGGATGGGGCTACGAGGGTTGAGCGGGGCGTGGATCTGTGAAGGATGGCCCTATGTGGATCGAGCTGATCTCCTCGCTCTCGGCGGATGTGGACCTTGCCACCCCCGGCTGTGAGCAGGAAATGCGGGCGGCTGAAGTCGTGTTGGGGCATCCTCTGCCTGCCGCGCTCAAGGAATTCTGGCGGGTTGTGGACGGCGCTCGCGACAAGTACGGGGCCGGCATCGTGGGCTCGGTCGGTGAAGTCGTGGACCGGAACCTCGAGTTCAGGAGCTCGGCCGACTTCCGGGGCCTCTACATGCCGTTCGATCCGCTGTTGCTGTTCGGGGAGAGCAGTGGCGGTGATCTGTTCGCCTTCGTCGTCAAGCCCGAGCGCCCGGACATCTTCGTCTGGGACCACGAGAGCGACAGCCGTCGCTGGGTGGCGAACAGCCTGGAGGACTACCTTCGGCGTCGGCTCGGCAGCGGTGATCCGGAGTGGTACGCCTCGTGGTGAGCCCGGCTCACTCGCTCGCCTTCGACCGGCCGACCGCGAGGATCTCGGCCACATCGAGGGTGACCTTCGCGCCGAGCGAGTCCGGGAGTGTGACCAACTCGCCGGGTGCGTAGGGACGGTGGTTCTCGTACTTGACCTCGTTGGGGTCGGTGAGCACGTGCAGACGTTGGTGTTTGCGGTCGACGATGACGTAGACCGGGACCTTGGCCTCGGCGTAGGCGGCGACCTTGGTGCGTAGGTCCGTCCGGTAGTTGCTGGAGGTGACCTCCAGGACGAGACGGAAGCAGATGGGCTCGTAGGCGTTGTTCTCGACGCAGTGGTCCCTGTAGTCGGCGTCGACCAGGGAGAGATCGGGGATCGCGTAGTCCTCGACGCCGGAGGGCAGCCAGAGACCGATGCCCTGGATCAGCCTTGATTCCACACCGTGCAGTCCGGCTGCCATGAAGGGTGCCATGAGGTCGGTCAGGACATCGCCGTGCGGGCCGTCCGGGGGCGGGGACGCGAGGATCTGGCCTCCGATGATCTCGACGCGGTAGCCCGGGTTGCGCTCCATGAGTCGGATGGCTTCCGAGGTGAGCGGACGATCGCCGTGAGGCCGCTCGACGGCTGCAGCGGACATCAGGTGCCTCCCGTGGGCCGGTGTCGAGACCATCATCGTAGGCACGGCACCACCTCGGTGTCCCTCTTGATCACGTTCACCCGATGGTGGCGCCGGAACGCCCGAGGGCCCCGCCCCCGGCCACAAGCCGGGAAACGGGGCCCACGAAGACGTACGACGTACCGAAGACCGAGTCAGAAGCGGCGGGTGATCAGGGCCTTCTTGACCTCGGCGATCGCCTTCGTGACCTCGATGCCGCGCGGGCAGGCGTCCGTGCAGTTGAACGTGGTGCGGCAGCGCCAGACGCCGTCCTTGTCGTTCAGGATCTCCAGGCGCTGCTCGCCCGCCTCGTCACGCGAGTCGAAGATGAAGCGGTGGGCGTTCACGATGGCGGCCGGGCCGAAGTACTGGCCGTCGTTCCAGAAGACCGGGCACGAGGACGTGCAGGCGGCGCAGAGGATGCACTTCGTGGTGTCGTCGAAGCGCTCGCGGTCCTCCGCCGTCTGGAGGCGTTCCCGCGTGGGCTCGTTCGTGTCCTTCGTGATGAGGAAGGGCATGACGTCCCGGTACGCCTGGAAGAACGGCTCCATGTCGACGACCAGGTCCTTCAGGACCGTCAGGCCCTTGATGGGCTCGACCGTGATCGGCTTCGCGGGGTCGAGGTCCTTGATCAGCGTCTTGCACGCGAGGCGGTTCTTGCCGTTGATCCGCATCGCGTCCGAACCGCAGATGCCGTGGGCGCAGGAGCGGCGGAAGGTCAGGGTGCCGTCCTGGTCCCACTTGATCTTGTGGAGGGCGTCGAGGACACGCTCCTTCGGGTCGATCTCCAGCTGGAAGTCTTCCCAGACCGCCTCCGCCGAGACCTCGGAGTTGAAGCGGCGGATGCGGAACGTGGCCGTGATGTACGGCGAGTCGGCGAAGCCGGGCTCGGGCGTGCCGGCCGCGTCCGCCTTGTCCAGAGTCGGGGTTGCCATCAGTACTTACGCTCCATCGGCTGGTAGCGGGTCTGGACGACCGGCTTGTAGTCGAGACGGACGGTCTCGGTGCCGTCGTCGCCCACCTCGCGGTACGCCATGGTGTGGCGCATGAAGTTGACGTCGTCGCGGTTGGGGTAGTCCTCGCGGTAGTGACCGCCGCGGGACTCCTTGCGGGCGAGGGCGGAGACCGCCATGACCTCGGCCAGGTCGAGCAGGTTGCCCAGCTCGATGGCCTCCAGCAGGTCGGTGTTGAACCGCTTGCCCTTGTCCTGGATCGAGACGTTGCGGTAGCGCTCGCGGAGTTCCGCGATCTTCTCCACGGCCGTCTTGATCGTCTGCTCCGTGCGGAACACCATGACGTTCGCGTCCATGGTCTCCTGGAGCTCACGGCGCAGGACCGACACGCGCTCGGTGCCCGTCGACGCCCGCAGCTGCTCCACCTGGGAGACGACCAGCTCCGCCGGGTTCTCCGGCAGTTCGACGAAGTCCGCCTTCTGGGAGTACTCGGCGGCGGCGATGCCCGCCCGCTTGCCGAACACGTTGATGTCCAGCAGCGAGTTCGTGCCGAGGCGGTTCGCGCCGTGCACCGAGACGCAGGCGACCTCGCCGGCCGCGTACAGGCCCGGGACGACCGTGGTGTTGTCCGACAGGACCTCACCCTCGACGTTCGTCGGGATGCCGCCCATGGCGTAGTGCGCGGTGGGCTGGATCGGGATCGGGTCCGTGTACGGCTCGATGCCCAGGTAGGTGCGCGCGAACTCGGTGATGTCCGGGAGCTTGGCGTCCAGCTGCTCCGGCGGGAGGTGCGTCAGGTCCAGGTAGACGTGGTCGCCCTCGGGGCCGCAGCCGCGGCCTTCCCGGATCTCCGTGTAGATGGAGCGGGAGACGACGTCACGCGAGGCGAGGTCCTTCATGACCGGCGCGTACTTCTCCATGAAGCGCTCGCCGTCCTTGTTGCGGAGGATGCCGCCCTCACCGCGGGCGCCCTCCGTCAGCAGGATGCCCATGCGCCAGATGCCGGTCGGGTGGAACTGGAAGAACTCCATGTCCTCCAGCGGCAGCCCGCGACGGTAGACGGCGGCCTGGCCGTCACCGGTCAGCGTGTGCGCGTTCGACGTCACCTTGAAGAACTTGCCGCAGCCGCCGGACGCGTAGATCACGGCCTTCGCCTGGAAGACGTGGATCTCGCCGGTCGCGAGCTCGTACGCCACGACACCGGCCGACTTCTTGACGCCGTCGACCTCGGTGATCAGCTGGTCGAGGACGTAGAACTCGTTGAAGAACTCCACGCCCTCCTTCACGCAGTTCTGGTACAGCGTCTGGAGGATCATGTGGCCCGTGCGGTCCGCCGCGTAGCAGGACCGGCGGACCGGGGCCTCGCCGTGGTTACGGCTGTGACCGCCGAAGCGACGCTGGTCGATCGTGCCGTTGGGCGTCCGGTTGAACGGCAGGCCCATCTTCTCCAGGTCGAGGACGGAGTCGATGGCCTCCTTCGCCAGGATCTCGGCGGCGTCCTGGTCGACCAGGTAGTCACCGCCCTTGATCGTGTCGAAGGTGTGCCACTCCCAGTTGTCCTCCTCCACGTTGGCCAGCGCGGCGGCCATGCCGCCCTGCGCGGCGCCCGTGTGGGAGCGGGTGGGGTAGAGCTTGGTCAGCACGGCGGTGCGGCTGCGCTTCGTCGACTCGATCGCGGCGCGCATACCGGCGCCGCCGGCGCCGACGATGACTGTGTCGTACTTGTGGATCTTCATGAGTGGTTCTCTCAGTCCCTCGGTCCCGTGCGCCTAGCGGATGTTCGGGTCGAAGGTGAAGATCACCAGCGTGCCCAGCAGGATGGTGAACACCGTGGCGGTGTAGAGCAGGCCCTTCAGCCACAGCCGGGTGTTCGCGCGCTCCGCGTAGTCGTTGATGACCGTACGCAGGCCGTTGGCCCCGTGCAGCATCGCGAGCCACAGCATCAGCAGGTCCCAGACCTGCCAGAACGGGGAGGCCCAGCGGCCGGCCACGAAGGCGAAGCCGATCTTCGAGACGCCGCCGTCCAGCACCAGCTGGATCAGCAGGTGGCCCAGGACCAGCACGACCAGCACGACACCCGACAGGCGCATGAACAGCCAGGCGGCCATCTCGAAGTTGCCCCGGGTGGACTTCGGGGTCTTCTTCGTGCGCTTGCGCGGGGCCTCGATCAGGGGCGCCGGGTTGTCCACGTTGTAGATCGAGCCGCCCTCTACGGGGCCGATCCCGGCAGCGGTGGTTTCAGTGGTGGCCATCGGTGTCAGCTCCCGAACAGTTCACGAGCGGCGTGCCCGAGGACGGGGTAGATGGCCCCGAGCATCAGCACGAGCCACAGGCCCACGACGCTCCAGAGCATCTGCTTCTGGTAGCGCGGGCCCTTCGACCAGAAGTCGACGGCGATGACGCGCAGACCGTTGAGCGCGTGGAAGAGGATGGCGGCGACGAGGCCGTACTCCAGCAGCGCGACGATCGGGGTCTTGTAGGTGGCTACGACCTTGTCGTAGTCCTCGGGGGAGACACGCACGAGCGCGGTGTCCAGCACGTGAACGAACAGGAAGAAGAAGATGAGGACGCCGGTGACTCGATGAGCCACCCAGGACCACATTCCTTCCCGGCCGCGGTACAGCGTTCCAGCCGGCACGGAAGAACCCTCCGGGAGCGGGGATTGGGGCCTGCCGGCTTCGGTGTCGGACGGGCCCGGCCGGGTACGGTCCACCGGCCCCCAGCATCGTAGCCAGCCGCTGGCGCTGGGCTTACAGCGGGCCTACCGCTGTGATCAAACTGGCACGCGTATGGGTGAGCGACGGCGGCATCTGGGGTGGGGTGTCCTGTTATCTGCCGGGTGCGACGCCGTTTGGGCTGGTCGCGCCCCACGGCGGAGTCGCAGATGTCACAGCCCCGCGTCCCTGAGTACGTCAGTCAGCCGCTGCCTTGCCAGTCGTCGCAGTTCCTCTGCCGCTATCACCCGTTCGTCTTCCGGATCGTTTGTCAATCGTGACCGGATGGCTTCCAGGGCGCGGTCCAGGGACTCGGCCGCGGGGACGGCGTCCAGGCAGATGACGAACACGTGTCCGAATCTTGCCTCGTATGCCGCGTGTGCCGCGCTCAACGCCATGTGGGCCGCGCCGTACGCGTCCTCCGGGAGGGGCGGGAGGGTCTCACCGGCCAGGGCCTCCGCCAGGTCGCCCGGGGTCAGGTCGTACGCGGCCTCGTCCGACGCGGCCAGCAGGGCGTCGAGGGTCGGGTAGGGGCGGTGATCGGCGAGGCGGCGGGCCCAGCGGAGGCTGCGCAGGCAGGTGAGGAGGGCGTGGTGGGCCTCTTCGGCCGGGGCGGTGTTGAAGCCGTCCAGCAGGGGTGCGGGTGAGGTCCGGGTCTGCGCCGGTATGGCGAGGCGGCCGGAGAGGTGGGAAAGACGGTGCGCAGGCAGCGTGGATCCTCGCGTCACGTGTGGTGTGGCAGGGGATGCAGTGAAGGATGTGTCGTCACGTTATCGAGAGCGGTCAGTACGTGTCCGACGGATGCCCGAATTTCACTCGAACGAGAGAGTTTCGGAATGTGTCGTAGACACCATCGCGCGGATTTCGGCGCGCCGCGGGCGGGCGAGGGTCGTACGGTTGGCGGAGTGAGCAGGCACAGTCATCGGCGCCGCGCGCCACGCAGGAAACCGCACCGTACGTCGCAGCGCACCCCGCAGCAGAAGGTGGTGCTGCGGGCGCTGACGGCGGGCGGGCTGGTCGCCGCGCTCGGTGCCGGACTGGGGCTGTGGGCCTCGTCGGGCGACGGTGCCGGGACGCCCGCCGGGTCGGCCACCTCCCAGCAGGCCGCCGCCGGGACCTCCTCGGGGACCTCCGCCGGTGACGCCGCCGCCGCACCGGCCGTGAGCCCGAAGCCCAGCCGCTCCTACGCCCTCTCCACCACCCCCCGCACCATCCCCGCCGTCCGCGCCCACACCGCGGCGCGCGGGCCGGGGTGGCGTCCGGCGGCCGGGCACCGGGTGGTGGTGAGCGACGCCGACCTCGCCGACGAGGGGCGGCTGGTCGCCGGTGAGCTGGGGCTGACGTACGCCGGGGAGAAGGACGACGTCCGCGCCGGGGACCTGCGGCTGGCGCTGAACGACGACGAGGGCGCGAACCCGGAGTCGTACTCCATGACGGTGCGCGGCGGGCGGGTCACCATCAGCGGGCCCTCCGACAGCGGGGTGTTCTACGGCACCCGCACCCTCAAGCAGGAGGTGCACGGCGGCGGGACGGCGTCGGAGGGCGTCGTCCGCGACCAGCCGGCCAAGCCACAGCGCGGGTTCACGCTGGACATCGCGCGCAAGTACTTCAGCCCCGCCTGGATCGAGGACCGGGTGCGTGAGCTCGGCGATCTGAAGTTCAACCAGCTCGGGCTGCACTTCTCCGACGACCAGGCCTTCCGGATCGAGTCCGACACCCACCCGGAGATCGTCGCCCAGCGGCACCTCACCAAGGCCGAGGTGAAGAAGATCGTCGACCTCGCGGCGAGCCGGCACATCACCGTCGTGCCCGAGATCGACTCGCCGGGGCATCTGGGCGCCGTCCTCGCCGCCCACCCCGAGCTGCAGCTGCGCAACGCGAGCGGGGTGGCGACCCGCGGGGCGATCGACATCTCCAAGGACGACTCCGCGAGCCTCCTCGACGACCTGCTGGACGAGTACGCCGACGTCTTCCCCGGCGGCTACTGGCACCTCGGCGGCGACGAGTACCAGGCCCTGACGCGTTCGAACCCGGCGGCCTCCTACCCGCAGCTCGCCTCCGCCGCGGCGGCCCGGTACGGCTCCGGCGCGGGCGTCGCCGACCTCGCCACCGGCTGGCTGAACGACCGCGCCGACACGGTCCGCGCCCACGACCGCACCATGCGGGTGTGGAACGACGGCTTCTTCCGGGGGACGACGGTCAAGCCGGCCTCCGACCTCGTGGTCGCGTACTGGACGGGCAAGGAGATCGGGGCACGGAAGCCGGTGGAGTATCTGAGCGCGGGGCGCAAGGTGCTCAACTACAACGACGAGTACCTGTACTACGTCCTCGGGGAGCCGCAGACCTTCGTCTACCCGACCGGGCAGCGCATCTACGAGCAGTGGACCCCGCGCGTCCTGCGCGGTAAGACGCCGGTGGCCGCGAAGTACGACGCCCAGATCCTCGGCGGCTCCCTCTCGGTCTGGTGCGACCTCGCCAACTCGCAGACGCAGGCGCAGGTCGCGGCAGGGATCCGGATGCCGCTGCGGGCGACCTCCCAGAAGCTGTGGGACGCCAGGACGCCGGCGCTGACCTGGACGCAGTTCAGGGCACTTGCGGACCGGCTGGGCTGAATCCCGGGCAGTGTGGTGACCGCTCGCCGGGTTGGCTGAAATGCCCTCCTGTGACACTCCTGGCACGTCGCACGCAGTAAGGGGAAGTGCGGGCTCCGTAAGGTAGGCGCCCTGGCGAGGGAGGCGTGGATGAGCCTGGTGGAACTGATCGCTCAGGCCGACGAACGCGGACTGGCTGCCAGCGGGTTGGCCTGTTTGGATCGGTGCGTGCCTCTGCTCGGGGGTGACGACGAGATCCTGCGGCCGCTGTGGGGCAACCTCACGGAGGCCTCCGACGCCGCCGACTGGGGAGAGCTCCTGGACCAGGCGCGCGGCAAGCTGGAGTCCGGTGACGGGGAGGACGGTGACGAGGCCGTGCTCCTGGTCCGCCGGATGCTGGCCGCCGCCCCGGCCGACCGTTGCGCCGCCGAGGTGCGGCTCTGGGCCGACGCCTGCTCCGTCGCCTCCCTCCAGATACACCGCCTCCTCGACCCGGCCGAGGACGCCTCCCCGGTCGACTCCCGCCGCGAGGGCCGTACGGAGGGCATGTCGCCGCTCGTCGCCGCGGAACTGCGCCGCCAGGTCACTGTCCTGGAAATCCTCGCCGGCCACGGCGCGGCTGGTTTGCGCCGGGCGCTGGAGGTGTCCACGGAGGGGCGCCGGGTGCTGCGCGCGGTGGTGTCACGGCGGGCCCGTGGACGTAGGTGAGCATCTGACGCGGGTGAGGACCGGACCGCGAGTGAGGGCCCGGCTCATGGCACCAGCCATTTGACGACCGCGTCCCGGTGTCGCGCGGTCGCGGTGTAGAAGGCCGTCAGTTCCCGGTGCGCCGAGGCGAAGGCGGCCCGCGTGCGGGTTTCCTCGGCCGCGCCGCCGTAGCGGGGCAGGAGTTCGGCACGGGCCGGCCGCCACAGGTCGTCGAAGTCGCTCTCCGTCAGGAACGTGGCGACCCGCGCCGCCTGGGCCACGGTCAGCACCACGAACGGCGGCTCCTTCGAACCGGCCGGGTACACCCGCTCGCCGCCGAGCACCACATGGGCGTCGGTGTAGAGCAACTGATGGTCGCCGTAGCGGCCGTCCAGGGTCTGCGCGAGGTGCCGGTTCATCCGGTTCCGCACGACGTCCTTGTCATCGCCGTCATGGTCGTTGCCATTGTCATCGTCGAACAGCTTCCGCAGCCAGGTCGCGCTGTTGCGCAGTGCCGAAGGCGGTACGGCGCGGAGCCGGAGGTACGCGCTCATCACTCAAGGAGCGTGCGGGAGCACGGAAGTATCACTTCTGTGCCCGAGGTGCGGCGGAGGCGGGTCGGTCCTGCGCGGGTCTCGGGGAGGGCCCGGTTCCGAGTGACGGATCATGGCCGGGCGTCGCTCTTCAGTATGTGACGTGGACGACTCGAGCGACTTCGGAGACCCCGGAGACCCAGGTGGCTCAGCAGGCGCGACAGCCGGCAGCCCGACCCTCCGCCGCGGCCAAACCGGTGCGGTGGGCGGCGGAGGCGGTGGCCGCCGTGCGCGAGGGTGTGCGCCCGCACCTCGACTTCTCCGCGCAGAGCCTGTGGCGTGTCGACCGGCTGATCGAGGAGCTGCGCCGCGAGGACACGCCGCACCCGGCCGCGGAGGACACGCTGCGCGGGCTCGGGGCGTACGCCGGTGAGGTGATCGTCCGGCAGGCGGGCGCCGAGTGGTGGACGGCCGGCGGCGACCACTGGGTCCGCACCCCCGACGGACGTCTTTGGGAGCCCCTCGACGAGGCCCACCGCTGCTTCGGCGGCCACGGCTCCCTGCGACTGCTGTGCAGGGACGCGATGCGGGGGCGGCGGTAGCGGGGAGTGGGAGACTCCGCCCGGCTGCCCAGTCGTCCGGGTTCGAGGTCTGCTTCAGGGCCTCGGGGAAGTTCACGCCGAGCATTGCTGCTGCCTCGCGGGCGCTGAACCCTGCCGTCTCGCGGAGTCTGCGCAGCTCGACCGCAGACGCGGCCTGCGGCCCTGCGGGCACGCCGGGCGGCGGGGGTGTTGCAGATCGGGGCGTGGGACGCGGATCCCGAGCCGCCCGAGCCGCCGGGGAGGTTCGTGGAGTTCGGGGACGCGGAGACGGGGCGGGGGCTTGCCATCGTGCGGGCCCGCCCGGATCTGTGGCACCGGCAGCCGATGTCCCGGTTCGGCGGCCGGGGCAAGATCGTGTGGTGCGAACTCGCCGCGGCTCAGGAGCGCGCCCGGACTTCGCCCCCCACCTCAATAGCGCTCGGTGTGACGAGTGACACCCCTGTGACCCGTGATGTTCGGGCGCCGGCATCCGCTGGGACAGCGGAGAGCCAATCCGGTTCTTGTGGAGTGAGTGGAGGGGTGGGGTCCGATGAGCAGCAGGGTGGATGCGTGGACGCCGGACGCGCAGGGGATGCGGGGGTGTGCCGCGGGGTTCGTCGCGCGGGTCACGGCTCGGCAGCGGCTGCCGCTGGACTACTCCGTCGCCAGTCTGCGGGTCGTCGATTTCCTCGTTGACGGCGTGCGCAAGGGCGGGGCCGACCGGGAGCGGGTGCACGACACGCTCGTCGGGCTCGGGGCGTATGTCGGTGAGGTGCTGGTGCGGCGGGCCGGCGGGGTGTGGGTGGATCTCGGCGCCGACCAGCGTGCCTGGTTCGGGCAGTCGGTCGGGGTGCGGATGGCGGACGGCCGGGTCTGGAACCCGCTCGGGAAGGTCGTCAACCGGTTCGAGACCGGGGGTGCGCAGGAGTCGCTGCGGACCTTCTATCTGACCCTCCACGGGCGCGCCCGGCGGGCGGCGGCCTGAGCATGGTGGCGCCCGCCGCATCCGGTGGCATGTCCATGCGCTGTGACACTTCTGTGCGGCCCGGCGCTGATGACCGTGGGGGCGTGGCCGCATCCGGACCGGGTGTCCGGCGGGGGAGTCGCGCGCCCGCAACGAACTCCGTACGAACGAGGACAGTCTTGGGCCAGGGAGGCGAACCCCGGCGCGCGCACGCGTACGACGGGGAACTGGGCGCGGCGGTTTCACGGGCCCAGGACGGCGACGAGACCGCGTTCGCCGTCGCGTACCGGATCGTGCAGCCCGGACTGCTCGGCTACCTGCGAGGGATAGTCGGCGACGACGCCGAGGACGTGGCCTCCGACGCCTGGCTGGAGATCGCCCGGGACCTGGGGAGGTTCCGCGGCGACGGGGCCGGGTTCCGGGGCTGGACCGCGACCATCGCCCGGCACCGGGCCCTCGACCACCTGCGTCGGCTGCGGGTCCGGCCACGCTCGGCGGTGCTGGAGCAGGACGCCGTCCTGGACCTGCCCGGACCGCACAGCACCCATGACCAGGCGCTGGAGTCCCTCTCCACCGCGCACGCCCTGGAGCTGGTCCGCGGGTTGCCGCAGGACCAGGCGGAGGCCGTGCTGCTGCGGGTGGTCGTAGGACTGGACGGTCCTGCCGCCGCCCGCGTTCTCGGCAAGCGGCCGGGCGCCGTGCGTACGGCCGCGCATCGGGGGTTGAAGCGGCTGGCCCGCCAGCTGGGCGTCGCGGACGCGAACGGTGAGACCGGCGAAGGTGTGACGGATGGCCGGCCCCGGACGCTGGGTGAGTCGACGTGAACGCCGACGACCGCGGACCGTATGGATCGGTGAAGGGTCGGTGGCGGACGCGGCTGCCTGGTCGGACGGTCCGATCGGGCGGATGGGACAGAGACGGGAACGGACATGGGTGAACGGCTGAACGACGGCGCGCGCCACGGCCGTCGGCGCGCGCGCCCTGACGACGCCGTCGTCGGCCCGCCGGGGCTGGAGGCGCTGCTCGCCCAGGCCCTGAGCGAGCCCGGCGACCGTCCCGACGCGGGCAGCGAGGGCGAGCTTCGGGCCATCGCCGCCTTCCGGGACGCCCGGGACGCGGGGGCGCACCAGGCCGTCCGCACCCGGCGCCGGGACGACTGGCGGCCCCGGGCCCGCCGGCACACCGCCCGCTCGCTGCGGGTCACGCTCTCCGCGCTGATCGGCGGCCTCGCGCTGGGCGGGGCCGCGTTCGCCGCGATCGGCTCCGGCGCTGACGGCGGCGACGGCGGTGCGGCGCGTCCGCAGCAGTCGGCCGCCGCGACCGCGGGCCCCTCCGGCGAGCACTCCGTCACCCCGTCCGCCACGGACGACGCCGATCGGAACCGTCCCGCGAACGCCGAGGACACCGAGGCGCACTGCCGTGCCTACGAGCAGGTCCATGGGCGGGGCAAGGCGATGGACGCCACCGCCTGGCAACGGCTCGTCACGGCGGCGGGCGGCGAGGAGAACGTCGCCGCGTACTGCGCGGCATTCGGTCAGAGCAAGGCGGAGGACGCCGACAGGACTCCGCAGGCGGACAAGAGTCCCAAGGCCGGGAACAGTCCCGATGCCGGGAAGACCGCGACGCCCGGTAACTCCGCGCAGCCCGAGAAGTCCGCGAAGGCCGAGAACTCGGCGAGGCCTGAGAACACCAGGGCCGCAGACGGCGGGTAACTCGTTGCCGCCAAAGCAACGGCCGGGGCCGCCACCCCCCACAGGAGAGGCCCCGGCCGTCGCGCGGCACGGGCCGCGCGGCGGCCCGTACTCCCTACAGCGCCACGAGTGCGTTTTCTGTCACACCCCGAGCACGCTCGCTCGCGTCACGAGTCAGTTGCATGTTCCACGGACGTGGACGTGCGGCGGTTTCAGGTCGTAACGTGCCTTTCGCGCCGGACGGCGAAGCGGCAGACCACCGCAACGACCTGCGGTCCACGAACCGCGAACCATCGACCGAGGAAACCACGACGTGGGGGACGACGCGGAGTTGACGGCCGCGGTGCTCGCGGCACAGAACGGGGACGAGACCGCGTTCCGGACTGTGTACCGCACGGTGCACCCGCGGCTGCTCGGGTACGTGCGCACACTCGTCGGCGACCTCGACGCCGAGGACGTCACCTCCGAGTCCTGGCTGCAGATCGCCCGTGACCTGGAGCGGTTCAGCGGGGACGCGGACCGTTTCCGTGGCTGGGCCGCCCGGATCGCCCGCAACCGCGCCCTGGACCACATACGCATGCGCGGACGGCGCCCCGCGATCGGCGGCGACGAGACCGAGCTGACCGGCCGGCCCGCCGAGTCCGACACCGCGGGCGAGGCCATCGAGGCGCTGGCCACCGGCCGCACCCTCGACCTCATCGCCCGGCTGCCGCAGGACCAGGCGGAGGCCGTCGTCCTGCGCGTCGTCATGGGCCTGGACGCCAAGACGGCCGCCGAGACGCTCGGCAAGCGGCCCGGCGCCGTACGTACGGCCGCGCACCGCGGCCTGAAGAAGCTCGCCGAACTGCTCGGCGAGGATCCGGAGAAGGCCGGCGCGCTCGACGCACTGCCGCCGCAGCGAGGCCCGCGCCGACGCGCGGTGACGTCCGCAGGTGTGACGCATGGGCGCACGCGGACGCAGAAGGACATGTGATGGCCGACAAGCAGGACAGGTGGCTCGACCGCGAAACGGCGGAGCGTCTGCTGCGCGGTGAGTCACTCGACCACGCTGTCGACGGCGCGGCCGGCGAACAGGCCGAACGGCTCGCGACGACGCTGGGCGCGCTGTCCGCGCTCGCCGCCGAGCCCCTGCCCGCCGACGAGGAACTTCCCGGCGAGGCCGCGGCCCTGGCCGCCTTCCGCAAGGCTCACGCGGACCGCACCGACCTCACGGCCCACCGGCCGGATCCCGCGGGCCGAGCCGAGCCCGCGGGCGGAGCCGAGCCTGCGGGCCGAGCCGACGTCGCAGACGCCGGGCTGGTCCGTATCGGAGACGGCCGGAGCCGGGAGGCGGCGGGGAGGCGTCCCCGGTGGAGCGGGTGGAGTGGGCCCGTGCGGATGGGGCTGGCCGCCGCGCTGGCCGTCGGGATGGTCGGCGGGGCCGCGGCGGTGACCGGCGTGCTGCCGACCCCGTTCGACGACGCGGAACCGGCGCGTCCCGCCGTCTCGGCGCCCGCGCTCCCCGACGGTCCGCTCGTCTCCCCCAAGCCGGACGCCATGGGCGGTGACGCGCCCTCGGCGACACCGGACAGCGGTACGGGGGACACCGGCAGCGAGGCCGGCGGGGGAGCCGGGAACGGCGGCGCGGGCGACGACACCACCGCCGCCCCCGACCTCCGCGGCACCTGGCCGACCGGCGTGACCTCGTCCTGCCGCGACCTGCGCACCGGCAAGATCCTGGACACCGAGCGCCGCCGGACCCTGGAGAAACTGGCGGGCGGCTCGAAGCGCGTGCCGAAGTACTGCGCGGGTGTCCTCGACGGCACCGGCAACTCCGGCGGCGACGGCCGCACCGGCACCGGCACCGGCAGCGGCAGCGGCAGCGGGAAAGGCCAGGGGGACCGCGGGAGTCAGGGCGGGCAGGCCGGACTGAGCGGACAGACCGGACAGGCCGGACCGAGCGGCTCGGACGGCACGTCAGACCGGGGCGGTGACACCGACGACGACGGTGACCACGACCGCGGCGGTGACGGCGGCGGCCATCACGGACGCCACGGCAGCACCTCCGGCGGAAGCGACGCAAGCGGCCGTCACGGCCACCGTCACCACGGCGCCGACGCGCCCTCCTAGCGCCCCGACGGGCGACGTTCGTCCCGTCGCCACGCCCGGCGCGCACGACGCCCGGCACGCTCCCCCACCGCCCCAAGGGCGTGGGAGGTGCCCCCACTCGCCGCACCGGCCGAAGACCCGGGTGCGTCCGGTACGAGGGCCTCCGGCCGGCACGCGGGGAGCACGCACCGGACGCGCTCCTCGACGGGCAGACGTTGCCTGCCGGGGCACTGGACGCACCCGGCCCTCGGAACCCGGCTCCGTTGCACCCCACGGGTACCGCCCCCTCGCACGGCTCGCGCACCTCTCGCGCCTCCCTCGCCTCCGTCTCATCCCTCTGACGGGCGGCAGTCGACCCCGCTCCGACCTGCGACTTCGTAGATCGCTGAAGTTTTTTCGCGGGGGGTGTGACGTTTTCGGCGGCCGGGGCGCAGTAACAAGTGAGCCGACTGGTCATCGGCCCTTGCACTGAGCCGGGGTTCCCCCCGTACCTTCGGCTCGTGCGCCTGGCGCGGGCGGGACACGTTCCCCCGGTCCCGCCCGCGCCCTCAGCTCCTACCAGGACACGACGACCTTGTCGCCGTTCCTCACCTGCGCGAAGAGATCCGCGATCGCCGCCTCGTCCCGGACGTTGACGCAGCCGTGCGAGGCGCCGGCGTAACCGCGGGCCGCGAAGTCGGCCGAGTAGTGCACCGCCTGCCCGCCGCTGAAGAACATCGCGTACGGCATCGGCGAGTGGTAGAGCGTGGACACATGGTTGCGGGACTTCCAGTAGACGTGGAAGACACCCTCCCGGGTGGGCGTGTACTGCGAGCCGAAGCGGACCGACACCGTCGACTCGGTCCGGCCGTCGATCATCCAGCGCAGGGTCCGGGTCGTCTTGTCGATGCACAGCACCCGCCCGGTCAGACACCGGGGATCGGGCGCGGCGGCCGGCTGACCGCCCATCAGATACAGGTCCCACTCGCCCGGTTCGCGCGTCATCCCCAGCAGCCGCTGCCAGGTGACGGTGTCCGTCCTCCCGGTGCTCGGCAGCCCGCGCTTGCCCTGGAAGCCCTTCACCGCCTGCTCGGTGCGGTCGTCGTACGTGCCCGTGGGACCGTCGTAGAGCCAGGCGACCTGCCGCAGCCGGGCCTGGAGCTCGCGGACCTCGCGCCCGGTGTCGCCGCGGGACCACAGGACGGCGGCGGGCGGGGCACTGGTGGCCGGGGCGCCGCTCGGCCTGTCGTCGGTGGTGGTCCTGGTCGGGGCGGACGCCGGGGCGGACGCCGAGGCCGGGGTGGTGGTCGTCGGGCCGACGTCGGCGGGGGCGGGTGAGCGCACCTTCCCGTCCGCGTCCGTCTCCGGGGTCTGCACGCTACAGCCGCCGCACACCGTCACCAGGGCCGCCGCGGCGGCCAGGACGGCGATCGATCTCCGCATCCGCATGCCTGGATGTTCCCCCCGGATGACGCCCTGCGAACGGACCGGCATTGTTGTGACCGGGACCGCAATCACTCTGTGAGGAAGCTCCCAGCGCGCTCCCCTCCACCGGGTGCGCGCGCGCCGATACAGTCCGTCGAAGGGTCGGACTGTACTGACGGGTAATTGCTCAGCGGGAGGCATCACACCAATGACGCGTGAGTCGGAGTCCGGACTGCCCATCGAGCCGGTGTACGGGCCTGAGGACCTGGCGGGCTGGGACCCGGCCGAGAAGCTGGGCGAGCCCGGCTCGTACCCGTTCACCCGGGGCGTCTACCCCTCGATGTACACCGGCCGCCCCTGGACCATGCGCCAGTACGCGGGCTTCGGCACGGCGGTGGAGTCCAACGCCCGCTACAAGCAGCTGATCGCCAACGGCACGATGGGCCTGTCGGTCGCCTTCGACCTGCCCACCCAGATGGGCCACGACTCCGACGCGCCGATCGCGTCCGGTGAGGTCGGCAAGGTCGGCGTCGCCATCGACTCGGTCGAGGACATGCGGGTGCTGTTCGGCGGGATCCCGCTGGACAAGGTCTCGACGTCGATGACGATCAACGCGCCGGCGGCCCTGCTGCTGCTCATGTACCAGCTCGTCGGCGAGGAGCAGGGCGTCAGCGCCGACCAGCTCACCGGCACGATCCAGAACGACGTGCTCAAGGAGTACATCGCGCGGGGAACGTACATCTTCCCGCCCAAGCCCTCCCTCCGGCTGATCGCCGACATCTTCAAGTACTGCAAGGCCGAGATCCCGAAGTGGAACACGATCTCGATCTCCGGCTACCACATGGCGGAGGCGGGCGCGTCCCCGGCGCAGGAGATCGCCTTCACCCTCGCGGACGGCATCGAGTACGTCCGTACGGCGGTGGCCGCGGGCATGGACGTCGACGACTTCGCGCCCCGGCTGTCCTTCTTCTTCGTGGCGAGGACGACGATCCTCGAAGAGGTCGCGAAGTTCCGCGCCGCGCGCCGGATCTGGGCGCGGGTGATGAAGGACGAGTTCGGCGCGAAGAACCCCAAGTCGCTGATGCTCCGCTTCCACACGCAGACGGCGGGCGTCCAGCTGACGGCCCAGCAGCCCGAGGTGAACCTGGTCCGGGTCGCCGTGCAGGGCCTCGCGGCGGTCCTCGGCGGCACCCAGTCCCTGCACACGAACTCCTTCGACGAGGCGATCGCGCTGCCCACGGACAAGAGCGCGCGCCTCGCCCTCCGTACGCAGCAGGTCCTGGCCTACGAGACGGACGTGACGGCGACCGTCGACCCCTTCGCCGGGTCGTACGTCGTCGAGAAGATGACCGACGACGTCGAGGCGGCGGCCGTCGAGCTCATGCGGAAGGTCGAGGACCTCGGCGGCGCGGTGTCGGCCATCGAGCACGGCTTCCAGAAGAGCGAGATCGAGCGCAGCGCGTACCGGATCGCCCAGGAGACCGACTCCGGCGAGCGGGTCGTCGTCGGCGTCAACCGCTACCAGCTCGACACGGAGGAGCCCTACGAGCCCCTGCGTGTCGACCCGGCCATCGAGGCCCAGCAGGCCGAACGCCTCGCCAAGCTGCGCGCGGAGCGCGACCAGCAGGCGGTGGACGCGGCCCTGGACGCCCTCAAGAAGGCGGCGGAGGGCGAGGACAACGTCCTCTACCCGATGAAGGACGCCCTGCGGGCCCGGGCGACGGTGGGCGAGGTCTGCAACGCGCTGCGGGGGGTTTGGGGGACGTACGTTCCTTCGGATGCCTTCTGAACCGGCCAATTCCTCCGAATGGGTGATCGAGGGCGGAAGCCACCCGTTCCCGGATACGCTCGTGAAGTGTGAGCCCTGAAAAGGAGGATGCCGTGGCTGTACTGCAACACGAGCTGACGTTGGGCGAAGCCGCCGACCTGCTCTCCCGTGCACTGCCTGGGCACCGCGTGGAGATTCTCCAGGGGAGGCTCACTGTGACACCGCCGCCGGACGGCTCGCATGCATTGTCGTTGACTTGGCTCGTCGAAGCATTCGGAGGGGCGGGGGCACGGAAGGCCGGGCTCAGGTACGTCCAAGGCATCGGCCTGTGGCTGCCGACCCTGGCCGACGACTACTCGATCCCCGACTTCTCCGTCGTCGACGAGGACTTCCGCGACGCCCTCGTCCAGAAGAACTGCTATGCCCCGAATGTCTTCCGCCTCGTCGTGGAAGTGACGTCCTCGAACTGGTCCGACGACCTCGGCCCCAAGGTCGAGTCCTACGCCGAGGCCGGAATTCCCGTCTATATCGTGGTCGACCGGAAGCACGACGAAGTGCTGCTCTACCAGAACCCGGTCGACGGAAAGTACGACGTGCCGCAGCGCTTCAAGCGTGGTCAGGACGTCCCCGTCCCCGAGTCCGTCGGCGTAACCCTCGACCTCGCCGTGGACACCCTCCTCGACGGTGACGACTAGGCACCCACTCGAGCCCTGTACTTCTCCGTGCCCTCCTCCGTCTCGCCCGCCCAGCCCACGTACCCGTCCGGGCGGACCAGGAACACCCCGTCCTCCAGCCTCAGCAGCGTCCACTCCGGGCCCCTGAGCCGGTCGAAGAGACGGACGCCGTCCACCGTCAGGTCGGGGACGCGGTCGCCGGCGCGCAGGGAACCGGGGGCCGGCCTGGTCTCCTCGGTCAGGGACGAGTCGCGGTAGTTCAGGCCCAGTTGGCGGGTCGTCGCGCCGCGCTTCGCCTGCGCGCGGTGGATCGCCGTCGAGAGGCCGAGGACGTGCGCTGCCACCGGGCGGCGCTCCTCCTCGTAGGTGTCCAGCAGTGTCTCCGGCGCCCGGCCCCCCAGTACCGCGCCCAGCTTCCAGCCCAGGTTGTAGGCGTCCTGGACGCTGGTGTTCAGGCCCTGGCCGCCGGCGGGGGAGTGGACGTGCGCCGCGTCCCCGGCGAGGAGGATCCGGCCGTCGCGGAAGCGGTCCGCCAGGGCCGCGCGGGGGCGGAAGTTCGAGGACCAGCGGACCTCGGTGACGTCCTCGGGCGCAAGGTGCGTGCGCTCGGCGAGCACCTTGCGGATGCCGGCCAGGGAGAGGTCGATGTCCGTGCCCTCCGGGAACTGGGCCACCAGCTGGAAGTCCTCCGTGCCCGCCAGCGGGCAGATCGCCACGAAGCCCGCGCCTTCCCCGCTCGGCGGGAAGACGTGCCACCAGTCACGGTCGAGACCCGTGATGCGTACGTCCGCCACCAGGAGCGGGTCCGGGTCGACCGTCTCGCCCGTCATGCCGATGCCGAGCGCGCGGCGGATCGCCGAACGGCCGCCGTCCGCGGCGACCGCGTACCGTGCGCGGACCGGCTCGCCGGAGGCGAAGTGTGCCGTCACGCCGTCCGGGTCCTGCTCGATCCGCACCAGCTCGCGGCCGAAGGCCACCGTCCCGCCCAGTTCCGCCAGACGCGCCCGCAGGATCTCCTGGTTGCGCCACTGCGGGACCATCCAGGGGGCGGTGAAGCGGGAGCCCTCCTCGCCGTCCTTCGCCGGGTCGAACATCCGGTGCTCGCCGGCCTGCCTGCCGTCCTGCCAGATCATGCCGACCGGGCTCGGGCCGCCGGCGGCGAGGATCTCGTCGAGGACGCCGAGGTCCTCGTACACCTCCATCGTGCGGGGCTGGAGGCCCTTGCCGCGTGAGCCGGGGGCGAGGCCCTCGCCCCGTTCCGCCACCAGCGCGTCCACCCCGCGTCGGGCCAGGTCGATGCCGAGGGCGAGGCCGGTGGGGCCCGCGCCGACGATCAGCACGTCCACGTCCATATCCGCGCAACTCTCCTTAACGCCGTTAAGTGCCGTCTCCCACGAGAGTGGCCTTAACGGCGTTAAGCTGTCAAGTGTGAGCACCGAACGACGCGCCCCCCTCGACCGCAAGCGGGTCGCGGACACCGCCCTGAAGCTCCTGAACGAGGTCGGCCTGGAGGGCCTGACCCTGCGCGCCATCGCCCGTGAGCTGGACGTCAAGGCGCCCGCCCTGTACTGGCACTTCAAGGACAAGCAGGCCCTGCTCGACGAGATGGCGACCGAGATGTACTGGCGGATGGTCGCCGGGACCGCCCTCGATCCCGGCGACAGCTGGCAGGAGCGGCTGCTGAAGTCCAACCGCGGACTGCGCGCCGCGCTGCTCGGCTACCGCGACGGCGCCAAGGTGTTCAGCGGCTCACGCTTCACCGGCCTGGTGCACGCCGAGCAGATGGAGGACGACCTGCGCCTGTTCACGGCCGCCGGCTTCAGCATCGCCCGGGCCGTCCGTGCGACGGGCACGACGTACCTCTACACGCTCGGTTTCGTCACCGAGGAACAGGGCGTCCAGCCCCTGCCCGGCGAGCGCCGTGAGGGGTACGACGTGGCGGAGCGGGCGCGCCTGATGGCCGACTTCCCGCTGTCGGCCCAGGCGGGCGCGGAGCTCTTCGAGGACTACGACCGCCACTTCGAGGAGGGCCTGGCGCTGGTGATCGCGGGCATCGAGGCGAGCCACGGAGTCGACGACGCGTCCGGTACGGGGTCCGCGGCGAGCCGGACGTCCAGGTAGTCCTGGTCGATGTTGATCGTGGTGCCGCCCCAGGTCTCGCGGCGGTTCCCGGAGTACTGGTGGATGCGCTGGTGGTCCGCCCAGAAGGGGCTGGGCACGCTCGGGTCCAGGGTGTCCGCGAGGCCGTTCCACAGACCGTTGTAGATGACGTCCGGCATGGTGCGCTCGCCGTAGTGGTCGACCAGGTCGCTGATGCCCGAACCGCTGCTGCTGTACCACCCGGAGCGGTAGCCCCGGGCGTGGAGCTCCTTCGTCCAGGCCTCCTCGAAGGCCAGCACCTTCGCGGTGTACGACGCGGAGTACGCCTCCATGTCGTAGTACAGGATCGCCCCGGGACCGAAGCCCAGCGCGGCGGCGTCGCCCGCCGCGTCCTCGGCCGCACTCGCCCCCTGGGCCGTGGGCGAGCTGATGCCGGAGGCCTGTGTGCCTACGTAGAGCGGTACGAACCGCCAGCCGTCGTCCGCCTGTTGCCGCACCCAGGAGGCCGTCAGGTTGGGCTGGCTGCAGGCGCGCTTCGAGCCGCCGATGTAGATGCCGACCGCGCTGTAGGGCGAGCTGTCCTGCCAGGTGCTCATGGCGCGGGAGGAAGGGGCGGTGCAGGTGTCGAAGCCCTTGCCCGAGTGGTAGGTGGCGCTCGCCGGCAGGGCGGGTGCGGCCTCGGGGGGCGCGGGCGACAACTCCTGGACGCGGGGGGCCGCCGCCGGGACCTCGGCGCCGGACAGGATGGTGCGGACGAGTTCGGGGTCGGTGTCGTAGGTGGCGGTGACGGTCAGTTTGTCGGCCCGGGCGCGGTACTGGCGCTTGGCCGGCTCGGCCACGGTGCCCTGCTCGGCGGCCGTGTTGCCGTCCGGCTCGACGAGCAGCGCCTCGGTACGCCCCACCGCGTGGCTGGGACAGTCCTGGTCCGCCCCGGGCCGGCCCAGGTACACCGCGTGTCGGTCGAACCGCACACAGGCGGCCGGGTTCTCGGCGAGGTCCACCACCTGCCAGGAGCCCGGCACGGTGAACCGGTGTCCGCGGTAGTCGACCTGCCGGGTCGGGGCCGGTGGGTCCGCCTGGGCGGGGGCGCCGGCGAGCGCGGTGAGGCCGAGGACCGGCAGCACGGGGACCGCGGCTTTTCTCCAACGTGATCGCATTCATGCATTTTGGTAATAAATCTCACGAATGCCCGGAGGGCGCGCCTGCCCTTCACCTGTGTGACGCGCCGCGTTCCGGGGGACGGCCGGGCCGCGTCCTAGGACGCGGCCCGCAAACGCCGTCGTACGGCTCGGGTGACGATCGGCGGCAGCAGGTCCGCGGCGAGCCGGCGGGCGCGGGAGGACCGGCGCACGGGTGCCGGGGCGGCAGGGCGCGGCGCGGGCTCCACGTAGTGCCGGGAGCGGGGGAAGGGCGGCGGCTTCATGCCCTGGGCGCGGGCACGGACCAGGCGGTGCCCGGCGGCCGACTGCACGCTCAGACCGCAGTCCTTGCGCTCCTCGAACAGGGCGATGAGCTCCTCCTGGAGGGGCTCGGGATCACCCCAGGTGCCGTACAGCTTCTGGGTGCTGAGGCAGACCGGGCGCAGTCCGCCGTTGAGCACCGCTTCCCACACGGCGACGGAGACGCCCGGCGTGTGCTCGGAGCGGAAGTCGTCGAGGACGACGATGCCGTCGGGCCGCAGGATCTCGCGCGCCGCTGAAATGTCGTCGCGGACGTGCTCGTACAGGTGTGAGGCGTCGATGTGGACGAAGCGGCAGGTGCCGGGGTCCACCTCGGTGGAGATGACGGAGCTCGGGGCCTCGATCACCCTCGGCAGGGTGTCGTGGAAGGAGAGATAGTTCCGCTCGAAGGCCTGCCGGGTCAGGGACGCGTACGACTTCGCCGTCTCGGCCCGGTTGGCCCCGTCCGGGGCCTCGCTCCCGAACAGGTCGCAGACGGTGAACCGCTCGCCGTCCCCGAGGTGCCGGCCCAGGAGGATCGCGCTCTTGCCCAGGTACGCGCCGAGTTCCAGCAGGTCGCCGCGTACCCCCTTCGCCTCCTGCCGGTCGAGGAACCAGGTGAACAGGACCTGGTCGAGGGGCGGGAACCAGCCCCGTACGTCCTCGAGCTCACCGGGGTGTGCGCAGGCCTGCGTCTGCTGTGTGTTCGCCATGAGACATGCTTGCTCGCTGCTCGCGCGGCCAACTTTCCCCGGGCTGAACGTCCGGTGAACACCTCTCAGCGTGCCTTGGCCAGCGCCGTGCGCAGTCTCGGGGTCAGCGGCTTCTCGACGAACCGGTTCAGCAGCCAGGCCAGTACCAGCATCGAGGCTACGGTCAGGGCGAAGGTCGCCGCCGACGGCACGTGCAGTCCCCGGTGCAGGAAGCGGATGACCACCCAGCCGAGATGCTCGTGGACCAGGTAGAACGGGTACGTCAGCGCCCCGGCCACCGTCAGCCAGCGCCAGTTCGCCCAGTGCAGCAGGCCCAGGGCGATCGCCGCGACGGCCACGAAAGCGAAGGCGACCACCAGGACGATGCCGACTGTGGTGCGGTGGGCGAAGGCGTTCGGGTCCGAGGCGTTCCACAGGCCGCGCACCGCGTAGTGCTGGCCGATCAGGAAGCTGACGACGACGATGCCCCAGGCGTAGGCGTCCCGCCGGTCGCGGTGGACGAGGTGGAGACCGATGCCTCCGATGAAGAACGCCGCGTACTCGGGCATCACCACCAGGTCGAGCAGCGGCTGGTGCGCCGCCTGCGCGATCGCGGCCGCCGGCGTCCAGCCCGCGCAGAACATGACGACCCGCCGCCGGTTCGCCCCCGGCAGGACGACACACACCGCGAACAGCGCGTAGAAGCGGATCTCCACCCACAGCGTCCAGCACACGCCGAGCACCCGGTCGACGCCCAGCGGCTGCTGAAGCAGGGTCAGGTTCACCAGCGCGTCGCTCGGCGAGACGGCCTCGTAGACGACCGAGGGCAGGGCGAACACCGCCGTCACGAGCAGGACGGCGACCCAGTAGGCCGGCATCAGCCGGGACACGCGGGAGGCGACGAACGACTGCAGGGGCCGGCCCCAGCCGCTCATGCAGATCACGAACCCGCTGATCACGAAGAAGACCTGGACACCGAGGCAGCCGTAGGCGGCGAACTGGTGCAGCGTGGGGAACTGCGCCTTCGGCGAACTCCCCCACGCCCTGGTGACGTCACCGCCGCGCCCCGCGTAGTGGTACACCGCCACCATCAGCGCGGCGACCAGCCGCAGCCCGTCCAGGGCCCGGAGCCGGCCTTCCCGGCGTCTCGGTGGCGGCGCCACCGAGACGGGTCGTGCCTGTGCCTTGGACGTGGTCACGACCGTCTCGGTCATGCTGGGTACCCCTCGCAGTGGCCCGTGGGCCTTGGTGTGTGCTCAGTCCGACTTCAGGAGCCGGGCCGAGTGGTTGCCGAGCTGGACGCGGACCGCCTCCTTGCGCGCGAGCTGCCGGATCGACCGGCCGCGCGGGCCGAGCAGGTTCGCGACCCGCGCGACCTCGGTCCAGACCCGGGCGCGGTCGCCGCCCGCGATCGCCGCCGCGGAGAGCAGCCGGCACGCCTCCTCCGACTCGCCGCGCCGGGCCCGTATCTCCGCCATGCCGATGAGGACGTCCACCGGCTGTCTGCGGCGCAGGATCTCGGTGCCCACCCGCAGCGCGTCGTCGTGCCTGCCCGCGTCGAAGTGCCGGGTGAAGTCCTCGGCGAGGTACTTGCCGTGCCGGGCGAGCACGGCGGAGAACCGGGCGTTCGGCCAACCGTCGACGTCCGGTGACTCTCCGTCGGCCTCCGAACCGTCGTCGGTGTCCCGGTGCCGCACCGGCTCGCCCGGCCCGGGCAGCCCCAGCGCCGTCGTCATCCGGGCGGAGAAGGCGGGGATGTCGAAGAGCTCCTCGACGTCGCTGTACCCGGTCTCCGAGACCTCCTCGTCCAGCACCCGGCGCAGCGCGTCGAGCGCCGCGTCGGGCGTGTACTCGGAGAAGGAGCGGTAGCCGGGGACGCCCTCCAGCACCTCCCGGGACCCGACCCGGTGGTAGGTGACGGTCCGCAGCCGCTGCTGCACCGCCTCGACCACCGACAGCGGCATCGGGTCGTCGACGCTGGACAGGAAGAACACGTCGGAGGCGGCCAGCTCCTCCCGCACGCGGTCGCGGGAGAGCGCTCCCATCCACTCGACGCGGTCCGACAGCAGCGTGGAGGCGCCGATGCGCCACGTCTTGTGTCCGATCCACGCGAACCGCCACGGCAGCCCCTGTCCGTAGGCCAGTTCGGCGACCCGGGAGAACAGGTCGAGGCCCTTGCGGTCCTGCATGGAGCCCACCATCACGATCCGCGGCCGCTCACCGGGTGTGCGTCTCGCCCGCGCACGGTGGGTGTCGCGCGGGACGGTGTTGTAGACCACGACCGGGTCGCTCACCCCCAGCTGGCGGAACATGTCGGCCTGGGCGGTCGAGACGCACAGCACCTTCAGCCGCGGCATCAGGCTGAGCATCTCCTGGTGGCGCAGCGTGTGCTGCCCGCCCTCGAAGTTCATGACGTACTCGGTCTCGTGGGCGTACAGCACCACGGACTTCCCCTGGTCCTGCAGTGCCTGCACCAACTCGTTGGCCAGCGCGGACCGCCAGAACGGGGCGAGGCTGTTGACCAGGACGACCTCGGCGCCCGCCAGGTCCGCCAGGACGTCCTCGGCGCGGCTGTAGGCCCCGAGGTCGAAGTAGCGGACGTCGACCGGGCTCTGCGCGAGCAGCGCCTGCGTGTAGGTGAGGACGGGGATCGCCACGCCGGTGACGTACGAGAAGCCGAGCCCCAGCACGGCCAGCGAGCGCGGCCGGTCCATCCGGCCCCGCACGGCGCGCAGCGCCCGCTCGGCCCGGGACAGACCGGCGCGTCCGTCGTCGTCGGGTGACGCCCAGCGCGGGGCCGGCGGCTCGGCGGGCACGGAGGCCTGCTCGACGAGGCGCAGGACGCGCTCGGGGACGTCGTCCTGGAAGGCGATGAAGTGCTCGACGGGCTCACCGTGCACGTTGGCCGGGAACTTGCCCGAGCGCTGGAGGTCGGCGACCACGTCGACGAGCTCTCCGACGGTGCCCACGTTGCGCAGCAGCGGGTGGTTGATCGTCGGGAAGACGATGTCGAGCGGGGGCGGGCTGAAAAGGATCAGCGGGGTGCCCGCCCGCAGGGTCTGCAGGTAGGTCGTGGAGAAGAAGGTGACCGCGAGGTCGTAACCGTCGAGCCGCTCGGCGTCCAGCAGCGCCTTCTCGTCCAGGACCGTCACGTCGGGCAGGGTCCGCAGCCAGGTGAGATGGCCGTCCAGGGTGGAGGGGTGCGGCTTGATCTCCACCTCGCCGAACCCGGTGAGCGCGGCGCACAGTTCGGTGAGCTGTTCGCGGTGGTCGCCTCGGGAGAGCTTGTTCTGGTTGCTCAGCGGCTGGTCGAGCACCACGATGCGCAGCGGCTCGCCGGGGTCCTTGGCGTGCCGGTGGGTGGTGGAGCGGGCCGCCCGCAGCAGGGCCGGGTCGTCGCTGTGCCCGAGGGCGCCGGTGACGTGGACGGGCGGGTCGGCGTCGGCGGAGCGGAACAGCAGGTGGTGCGCGGTTGCCGGGCCCCAGACGCAGACGGCGGCGGGGGAGGAGGAGCCGTAGTACCAGTTCTGGTCGTGCAGTCCGGCGTCGGTCTTCTTGAAGTGGAAGTCGAGGTGGCCGTCCTGAACGAGGATCAGCGGCACGGTGCGGCCGAGGGTTCCGGCGACCCGGCGGCCGCGCTGCGACTGGTCGTTGAAGAACACCAGCCGGTCGATGCGCTCTGCATCTGCGAACGCGCTTATTCGGTACCCGAGTTCCTCCAGGAACTCCGCGTCGCTGAGCGCCTCGTCCACCGTGAAGAGATTGCGTGCCGCAAGGCCGTCGAAACGGGCCGTGGCCTCTTCCTCGATCCATGCCGCGACGTTTCCGTCCCGGTCGGCGGTGACCAGCAGGAACGAGTGGGCCTCGGCACCCTGGGCGCGCATGATCTCAGCGGCGAGGCCGACGCCGTTTCGGTTCTCGACAAACACAGCGATGCGCATCGATGTACCAGTCCACTCCGGGTACTTGGGGCAGCGGGAAGTCGCCCTTCTTTTGTGAATGAAATACGACCGTTTCCCCGGAGTGCGGAACCCAAAAGGAACACCCGGTGAATGTCCCGCGTCGAGGTCATGTCATCCGGCGGACCGTCCTGCGCAGTGCCCGCGCCCGTTGCACCGCCCGGCGTGCGGTGGAGTTGTGCGGCAGGAAGGACAGCCGCTGCGGGATGCCGCCCGGCAGCCCGAGCGAGGTCAGCCTCCTGCGCTTGAAGTACCGCTTGGTGCGCGGGCCCAGCCGGGTGCGCAGATACCGCTCGGCGACCGGACGCAGGCCCGGGTGGAGCTGAGCCTGCATCACGAAGCCGACGGTCTCGACCAGATCGGTCAGCGTCTCCGGCGGGACGGGCTTCTCGTCCTCGCGGTCCTCCAGGTCCGCCAGCAGCGCGTCGGCCAGCACGACGGGAACCCGGTTGCTGTTCTGGTAGGGGGCGAGCCGCTCCAGCAGCGACTCGGTGCCCACCCGGGCGACCGGCAGCTCGTACAGGGCGGACGCGGTGAACAGGGCGGTGGAGAAGCAGCCGGCGACCAGCGCGGGCCGCGCCTTGTCGAACAGCACCTCGGCGAGCACCGGCAGTTCCAGGACCGTCAGCTCCACGCCGAGCCGCTCCGCCTCGGTCTCCAGGGCGCGGCTGTAGCGGGCCGGGGCGCTCGGGTGCGGCTTGAAGACGACCGCGCGGTGGCCGCGGGCCACGGCGCCCCGCAGCATCCGCACATGCAGGTCCTCCTCCTCCTTCACGGAGAGGATCTCCAGCGCCGACAGGTACTGGCCGAGCAGCAGCGCGCAGTCGTCGGGCAGCGGCGGCAGGCCGGTCACGGAGTCGGCGACCTGGCCCAGCACCTTCAGGAACGCGGCCGTCGGCACGGTCCGCGCGGGCACCCCGAACTCGGTCAGCAGCAGCGGCACGAGACCCGGCACCAGGTCCAGGTGGAGCAGCCGCCGCACACGGGTGCCGATCAGCGGGTCGAGCTTGTTGCGGGTGGGCCCGTAGCTCATCAGCCCGTCGGCGTAGACCGCGACGGGTGCCCCCGGGAACAGCTGGGCGACGGCCTGGGCGGGGTTGACCTGGATGGACTCCAGGACTATCTCCACCCGGTCGTCGCCGAGGCCCCAGAGCAGCCGCAGATAGCGCTCGAAGAGGGGGACGTCGTCGGGGCGCGGCGACCAGGTGCTCGGGTGGAAGGGGCTGATGGCCTCGTTCCAGGAGAGCACCTCGTCGAAGCGGTCCCGCAGCGGCTCGAAGCCGGGCATCTCGTCGAGGGCCGGGGTGGTCTCCGGCGTCGTCGCGTTGTTGCACACCAGCAGCAGCCGTCGGTCCGACGCGGTGAAGCAGTCGGCGTCGAGGGCGGCGGCGAGGGTGGCGGCGCCGTAGAGGGTCGAGGCGCAGAAGATCTGCGTGGTGCGGCTCGTGGCGCCGGTCGTGGCGGGAGTTGTGTTCGTCATCAGGCGGCCGCCTTGGCGGAGGTGATCTGGCGGCGCAGTCGCCGCAGCTTGGAGGAGCGGCGCAGGTCCATCCGGTCCAGGACGTCCGTGAGCAGGTCCTGCGGCATCCGCTTGATCGCGGCCGCGCTCATCGTGCGCAGCTGCTTGGCGACGGCCGGCTCGAACTTGTCGGTCTCCGCGAGGTGGTGGGCGATGATCGCGCAGTACGTGCGCACCGCCTTCGGCAGCAGCCGGTCGGCGTCCGGGTCCGCGGCCGTCTCCTCGATGACCTGGTCGAAGGCGCGGATGAAGTCCAGTTGGCGGACGTCGCCGATCTGGGTGAGGGAGGAGGCGACCCCGCGGCGGTAGAAGACGCCGTGCAGGTTCACCACGGCGAACGACTCCGCCTCCCGGTGCAGTTTCCAGATCCAGGGCCGGTCCTCGGCGGTGCGCAGACCGTCGGTGAAGTGCAGCAGACCGCGGTCGAGGAGGCGGCGGTGGTAGGCGCCGGCCCAGGCGTAGGCGTAGTCGACGGACGTGGAGCGCTCGGCGGGCAGGATCGCCCCGCGCGGGTCGAGGACCTCGCCGCGCAGCCCGTGCGGGTGGCGGACCACCGTGCGGGCGAGGCCGGTGGCCTGGACGTGGTCGGTGCGCACGAAGTCGCAGCCCAGCTCCTCGATCGCCGCGACCAGCCGGCCCAGGTGACCGCGGGCGAGCCAGTCGTCGCCGTCCAGAAACGTCAGGTATTCACCCTGGGACGCGTCGAGGCCCGTATTGCGTGCGGTGGCGAGACCGCCGTTCTCCTCATGGCGGACATAACGTACCCGGGCGACCTTCGAAAGCCCCTCGACCGCCTGTTCGAGAATGGCGGGAGTTTCATCCTTTGAATGATCATCGACCAGTACGAACTCAAAATCGTGACTGGCGTTCAGATGAAGGCTTCTCAGGGTGTCCGGTGCGAATTGGCGGACGTTGTAGAACGGCACGATCACAGAAAGCTTTGGCACCTGAGAAACCCTAGAAGGGCGTCCGGCGGCGGAACTTTCCGTTGCGGAGACAGGGGGTGAAATCGATGTGTCGGAATAGTGCACCCCGTGTTCCCGAAGGCGGTTGACGGGCCAGTTCGGTGTTCGGTGGCGCGTTGTTAACTTCCCGTTGAGTGGGGGTTGGGCAAAGCCAGGGATTTGCTTTCTAGCGTCGTTGCCGTGCCAGCAAGTACTGCGAACCCCCCACGGATTGCCGTCCTCGCGGACTCCGACACCCGATGGAAATGGGGTGCGCTGACCGCGACGCGGATCGCGCCGTCCATGGAAACCGGATCCGGGAGCGAGGCGCAACCCGCCCCCGTCCTGGACGGTTTCCTGCTGCGCGGCCGGGCCACCCCCACCCCGCGCCAGCTGGCCGAGGTGGGCGTGCGCGCCGACTCCCTGCGCGAGGTCACCGCCGTCGAGTTCCTGCGCGCCATGACGCGGACCCCGTACGACGTCCTCGTCCTCGCGCTCGTCGGCGGCGGCGTCCAGGCGATCCTGCACGGCCTCAAGCGGATCTGGGAGGGCGACGGGGAGGGCCGGAGCGAGCGGCCCGTCGTCGTCACCGGCTATGTCGGCGTCGTCTACGAGAAGCTCGCCGACGGTCTGCTGCTGCGGCACGGCGCCGACCTCGTCCTCGCCAACTCCCGCCAGGACGCGGAACGTTTCCGCGCCGTGTACGAGGGGGTGGGCGCCGACGCCTCGTCGGTGACCGAGGTCGCCCTGCCGTTCCTGGGCGGTGCCCCGTACACGGGTGAACACGACCCCTACACGGTCGTCTTCGCCGCGCAGCCCTCCGTTCCGGAGAACCGCAGGGACCGTACCTACCTGCTGAACCGGCTGGTGCAGCACGCGCGGCTGCACCCCGAGCGCGAGGTGCTGCTGAAGCTCCGCTCGAAGCCGGGTGAACACACCACCCACATCGAGGAGCTGCCCTACCAGAAGCTGGCGCAGAAGCACGGGCTGCCGCCCAACTTCCGCCTGGTGTACGGAAACATGGGCGAGGTCCTCGACCGCACCGACCTCATGGTCACGGTCAGCTCGACGGCCGCCCTGGAGTCCCTGCACCGCCGCATCCCCACGGTCGTCCTCACCGACCTCGGGGTGCGCGAGGCGCTCGGCAACCACCACTTCGTCGGCTCCGGCTGCCTCGCCTCCTGGGACCAGCTCGACGCCGGCCACCGCCCCGCCCCCGACGAGGACTGGGTGGCCCGCCAGGGTGTCGCCGCCGGCGGTACCCCCTCGGGGGGAGGCTCGTACGCCTCCTCGTGGGACGTGGCCCGCGAACGCATCGCCAAGCTGCTCGCCCTCCCCGGCGGCCTGCCGGCCCTGACCCCCTACTACACACCCGCCACCGCACCCGGCTACCTCCCCGGCATCCTCGCCCGCCACCACCTCGGCCCCGACGGCAACCCCCTCCCCGGCGCCCCGTCCACCGACAAGGACCCGGGCCCGGTCCGCCAGATCGTCCGCCGGGCGGCACGGGGCGCCTACCGCCACGGGGTGCAGCGGGTGGCCCCGGTGATCCGGCGGATGGGGGAGCTGTGAGCGGGGACCTTCCGGCGGCACGCCACGCCCGAGACACCGCACCCGTCCGCCGCCGTGCCCGGCGTGCGGGGTCCGTCTCCCGTCCGGCTGGGGCGAGCCGCCGACGGGCGCCGTTCCGCACCGTCGCCGTGGTGCGCGTTCGCCGGTCGGTGGAGGGAGCGCCGTGAGTCACCGTCTTTCACGTCAAGGAGAAGAGCTGATGTCCTACTCACCAGCGGGCGTGCGCCGCGTGCTCGCCGTGATTCCCGCGCGCGGTGGCTCCAAGGGTGTGCCCGCGAAGAATCTCGCCCCCGTCGGCGGGGTGCCGCTGGTCGCCCGGGCGGTCCGTGAGTGCCGGGCCACCCGGCTCGTCACGGACGTGGTCGTCTCCACCGACGACCACGCCATCGCGGCGGCGGCGCGCGAGGCAGGCGCCGAGGTCGTGCTGCGCCCGGCCGCCCTCGCCGGCGACACCGCCACGTCCGAGGCCGCCGTCCTGCACGCCATGGACGCCCACGAGGCCCTGCACGGCGCGCCCGTCGACGTCGTCCTGCTCGTCCAGTGCACCAGCCCCTTCCTCGTCCGCGAGGACGTCGACGGCGTCGCCGGCGCGGTCGTCGAGCAGGGCGCGGACACCGCGGTGACCGTCGCCCCCTTCCACGGCTTCCTCTGGCGCCACTCGGACGAGGTGAGCGAGGGCGGCTTCGGCGTCAACCACGACAAGACCCACCGCCCGCGCCGCCAGGACCGCCCCCAGGACTTCCTGGAGACCGGCGCCGCCTACGCGATGGACGCGGCCGGCTTCCGCGAGCACCGGCACCGCTTCTTCGGCCGCACGGAACTCGTCCGCACCGACCCCGCCCGGGTGCTGGAGATCGACGACCCGCACGACCTCGCCCGGGCCCGCGCCCTCGCCCCGCTTCTCGACGCGGACCTCCCCGGCGCCCTCCCCACCGCCTCCGACATCGACGCCGTCGTCCTCGACTTCGACGGCACCCAGACCGACGACCGGGTGCTGATCGACTCCGACGGACGGGAGTTCGTCTCCGTCCACCGCGGCGACGGCCTGGGCATCGCCGCCCTGCGCCGCAGCGGCCTGCGGATGCTGATCCTCTCCACCGAACAGAACCCCGTCGTCGCCGCCCGCGCCCGGAAACTCGAGCTCCCGGTCCTGCACGGCATCGACCGCAAGGACCTCGCGCTCAAGCAGTGGTGCGAGGAACAGGGCATCGCGCCGGAGCGCGTGCTCTACGTCGGCAACGACGTCAACGACCTCCCCTGCTTCGCCCTCGTCGGCTGGCCGGTGGCGGTCGCGAGCGCCCACGACGTCGTACGCGGCGCCGCCCGCGCGGTCACCACCGTCCCCGGTGGCGACGGCGCGATCCGGGAGATCGCCGGCTGGATCCTCGGCCACTCCCTCGACACCCTCACCAAGTAAGGAACGTTCCGCCATGAGCACCAGCAGCATCAACTCCCGCCTGCGCTTCCTCGGTTCGCGCCCCGTCGGCCCCGGTCACCCCGTCTACGTCACCGGCGAGATCGGCATCAACCACAACGGCGACCTCGACAACGCCTTCCGGCTGATCGACGCCGCCGCCGAAGCCGGCTGCGACGCCGTCAAGTTCCAGAAGCGCACGCCCGAGATCTGCACCCCGCGCGACCAGTGGGACATCGAGCGCGACACGCCCTGGGGCCGGATGACGTACATCGACTACCGCCACCGCGTCGAGTTCGGCGAGGACGAGTACCGCCGGATCGACGCGTACTGCAAGGAGAAGGACATCGCCTGGTTCGCGTCCCCGTGGGACACCGAGGCGGTCGCCTTCCTGGAGAAGTTCGACGTCCCCGCGCACAAGGTGGCCTCCGCCTCGCTGACGGACGACGAACTGCTGCGCGCCCTGCGCGGCACGGGCAGGACGGTCATCCTGTCCACCGGCATGTCCACCCCGAAGCAGATCCGCCACGCGGTCGAGGTCCTCGGCTCGGACAACATCCTGCTCTGCCACGCCACGTCCACCTACCCGGCGAAGGCCGAGGAGCTCAACCTCCGCGTGATCAACACGCTGGAGCTGGAGTACCCCAACGTCCCGATCGGCTACTCCGGCCACGAGACGGGCCTGCAGACCTCCCTCGCCGCCGTCGCCCTCGGCGCGGTCTTCGTCGAGCGTCACATCACCCTCGACCGCGCGATGTGGGGCTCCGACCAGGCGGCCTCCGTCGAGCCGGGCGGCCTCAACCGCCTCGTCCGCGACATCCGCACCATCGAGGCCTCCCTCGGCGACGGCGTCAAGAAGGTCTACGACTCCGAACTCGCCCCCATGAAGAAGCTGCGCCGCGTGTCGGGCGTCGTCACTGAGGCGGAGATCGCGGCGGCGGCGGGCGAACCGGTCGCCGTGTGACCTGCTCACCCCTCCGAGTGCCTTACGGGATGGTCGTCCGACGATGAGTCCTCGCGCCGGGAAGAACACCGGCCCCACCCCCCACACCCTCGCCTTCGTCGAGAGCCCGGTGCAGCTCCTGAACGTCCTGGAGTGGGCGCACGCCCGGGAACTCCACCGGAAGGAGGAGCCCGGCGCGGGGTTCACCCTCGTCGTCCTGTCCCCGACCGACCCGATGACCCGCGGCCAGCTGCGCCGCATGGCCGAACTGGCCCGTAGGGAAGGCCACACGGTCCGCTGGGAGGAGGCCCGCGGCGGCGCCTTCGCCCCCTTCCGCACGATCGGCGGCCTCACCCGGCTGCTGCGGCGCGCGGAACGGATGGTGATGGGCGACCCGTTCTCCCGTTACGTCCAACTGCTGCTGACGATCACCAGGGCCGGCGAACTGGTCGTGGTGGACGACGGCACGGCGACGATGGAGTTCGTGGGCCAACTCGCCCGCGGCGAACGCCTCGTGCGCTGGCACCGCAAGGGCGGCCGGTCCGGCCCCCGCGACGTGCTCTTCGCCCCGGTCTCCGGCGCGGCCCGCCGCCGTCTCACCCCGAGCGCCGACCGCCGGGTCGAGGTCTTCTCCTCCATGCCGATAGAGGAGGCCCCCGACGGCGTCACGCTCACGTCCAACGACTTCGCCTGGACCCGCGACCGCTTCGGCCCGCCGCGTGTGACGAAGAGCGCGGACATGGTGGGCACCTCGCTGGTGGAGACGGGGGTGGTGGACGCCGACCGTTACCTGGCGGCGGTCCAGGCGCTGGCCAGGGCCCACGGCGCCACCCGCTACTTCGCGCACCGCCGCGAGAGCGCGGACAAACTCCACCGACTGGCGGTCGAGACGGGTCTGGAGGTCGTCCGCCCGGAGCTCCCCCTGGAACTGATCGCCCGCAGGGGCCCGATAGGCCGGACGGTGCTCAGCTTCCCGTCGACGGTCGTCCACACGCTGCCCCTGGCGCTCTCCGGGACCGACGTCCGGGTGGCCGTCTGCGACATCGACCCGGCCTGGCTGACGGAACACGCCTCGCCCAGAGCGCAGGGGTTCCTGTCCGGCGTGACGGGAACGGCGACGGACGTGCACCGGCTGGCGGCGGTGAGCGCGATCTGAGGGCGGCCGCGGGCTGTCAGCCCGGCTTGCGGGCCGGCAGGAAGGCGCGGGGGCTGTTCGGCCCCCTCGCCGGGTTCGAGCACGACCCGGGCCCGCACGTCGAACCCGGCGCCGGCCGGCAGGTCGGCCACCGCCTCCGGCCGCCGCCAGTAATAGTCCGAGATCGTGCGCCCGAACCGCTCCGAGAGGTGCTGCTCCTCCCCGTCCCCGGTCTGGAAGGCGAGCAGCAGATACCCGCCGGGGACGAGGACGCGCCGGAACTCGCCGAGGACGGCGGGGAGTCGGCGGTCGGGTATGCGGATGACGGAGTACAGGCAACGTTTGCCCGTGAAGGAGCGGCGTCCGGTGCGTGCTCTGGGGGTCCCCCCCCCGGGGCCGAAGGCTGGGGGAGTGCCGGCCGAAGGCCCTCGTACTGGACGTACTTGGGTCTTCGTCCGGTGCGGCGAGTGGGGGCACCTCCCACGCCCTTGAGGCAGTGGGGGAGCGTGCCGGGCGTCGCGACGGGGCGAACGTCGCCTGTTACGGCACCAGCAGTCCTCCCAGGCTCCGGTCGGGCAGGTCGAGAGCGGTCATCGACCCGACGTGGAACCGCACTCCGGGGATGGGTGCGGGCGGCCGGCGCCACCATGCGCGGCGAGACGTCGATCCCGAACACGGGGACGTCGACGGCGTGCAGCAGAGCGGTCACCGCCCCGGGCCCGCACCCCACGTCGGCGACGGGCTCGCTTCCCCGCCCCTTGACCGCTCGGCGAACCCGCAGATCAGTGCCCGGTCCCGAGGCCGCCGCCCGAGCCCGTCCGAGGGGAAGGCCTCGGCGAAGTCCTCGGCGATGGCGTCGTACGACTCCCGGGTGGCACGAAGAAAGCCGGCCTCTTCGTCTCCGCTCACGTCCACGCGCATGTCCACGTCCACGCCTGCGTCCACGTTCCGGTCTGCGTCCGTCATGGGGGCGCACGCCACCGCTCGTCCTGTTCCTCTTCCTCCTCCCAACGGCCGAACCCGTCGAAGAAGCTTTCCTCGCTCTCGGTGCGCCCCCGGTCCCGCCACCAGGAGATCACCCACACCACACCCCCGAGCGCACACACCGTGACGGTCATCACCGTCAGCCCGGTCAGCGTCAGTGCCGCTATGCCTCTCGCCAGAATCCCGGGGATCCGCTCCTCACCGCAGCCGCACGTCATCCTGTCCATGAGGGCACCGTGCCCGTCGTACGCCTGTTCGTCGCGCTGCGTGGCGGAATCGCCGCGTGGCGGTGATGATTCCGGGATCGGTCCCGTTCCGTGGACAGGCACGGCGTGCCATCAGTGGTCCGTGGTATCCGTGAGAGGAAGGAAGAAATGTGGGTGCCGACCGCGAAATCGGCGGAGTTTACCCACCCCCCACAGCAGCCATGCGCCGCGCGGCCGACTTTTCTTCGCCTGACGGGTTGAAGTTTTGTTGATCGTAGGTCGGTCGACCGCTCCGGCGTCCTACCCTTCAGAGGGTGAAGCAACTGATGTCCCGAGAGTCCGAGGCCGATCCTTCCGGGGAAGACGTGCTCCCCGATGCCCAGCGGGTTGCCCTTCCCGGCACCCTGCCGGAGGCGCTGCGCGCAGAACTCGTGGCCTTCCGCCGCGACCTGCACATGCACCCCGAGCTCGGCAACCAGGAGTTCCGTACGACGGCCGCGATCAAGGCCCGCCTCGAGAAGGCGGGGCTGAAGCCGCGCGTGCTCGCCATCGGGACCGGCCTCATCTGTGACATCGGGGTGGTGGACGGACGGGCCGACGGCGTTCCCGTCCTCGCGATGCGGGCCGACATCGACGCGCTGCCCATCCCGGACATGAAGAGCGAGTGCGCCTACCGCTCGACCGTGCCCGACCGCGCGCACGCCTGCGGCCACGACGTGCACACCACCGTCGTCCTCGGCGCCGGCCTGGTCCTGGCGGAGCTGCACCGGCAGGGGCGGCTTCCGCGGCCCGTGCGGCTGATCTTCCAGCCCGCCGAGGAGGTGCTGCCCGGCGGCGCCGCCGACGCCATCGAGTGCGGGGCGCTGGACGGCGTCGGGCGGATCATCGCCGTGCACTGCGACCCCCGCGTCGACGCCGGCAAGGTCGGACTGCGGGAAGGCGCCATCACCTCCGCCTGCGACCGGCTGGAGATCGCCCTGGACGGCCCCGGCGGCCACACCGCCCGCCCCCACCTGACCACCGACCTCGTCACCGCCGCCGCCCGGGTCGTCACCGACGTGCCCGCGCTGGTCGGCCGCCGCATGGACACGCGCGCCGGGCTCGCCGTCACCTGGGGCCGGATCGAGAGCGGGCACGCGCCGAACGTCATCCCGCAGCACGCCGAGCTCTCCGGGACCGTCCGCTGCCTGGACCTCGAGGCGTGGCGGCAGGCCCCGGACATCGTCGTCGCGGCGATCGACGAGGTCGCCAACCTGCACCGGGCCAAGTCGGAGATCAACTACGTGCGGGGCGTCCCGCCCGTGGTCAACGACGCCGACGTCACCGCGCTGCTGCGGGACGCCATGGTCGCCCGGCGCGACGAAGAGGCCGTGGAGGGCACCGAGCAGAGCCTCGGCGGCGAGGACTTCTCCTGGTACTTGGAGCGGGTGCCCGGCGCGATGGCCCGGCTGGGCGTCCGCACGCCCGGTGAGCGCACCGTGCGCGATCTGCACCAGGGCGACTTCGACGCCGACGAGTCGGCGATCACCGTCGGCGTGGAGCTCTTCACGGCGGCGGCGCTGCTGGACGCGGCCCAGAGGTGAGCCGACGACGGCGGAACGGCTGAGGCCGTCCGACACCGAGTCGGACGGCCTCACCAGAAGCTGCGGGGTCCTGAGGGCGGCAGGTGCGGCGCTCGCGGCTGTGCCCTCACATGGGGTGCGTGCCGGACACGACGGCTATCCTCCAGGTCGCCGCACCCTTGCTGACGTGCACGGACAAGGCCTGTTCGACGAGGTCCGTGTAGACCTGTCCGATGGTGATGGGCCCGTCGCACTTGACGCGGTTGGGGGCCTGGTCCGGGTGCTTGCGGTCGACGATGGTCACCGTGCCCGCTCCCGAGCAGCTGGCGTGGACGGTGTAGGCGTCCGTCACCGGTTCGAACGCGGGAAGGTCGGTGTCCGCGGTGCCCTCGGTCACGGGGACGAGGAGCCGAGCCCCGGCCGGAAGGTCGAGTCCCGATCCCCTGACGGGCTTGACGGACTGCCCGGAGCGCGCGGCGGGGGAGCTCTTGGCGTCGTGCGGTGCGGTGTCGTCGGTTGCCGTGCAGGCGGCCGTGAGCAACACGACGAGCAGCGCGGGGACGGCGATGGCGCCGCGGCCCATGGATTCTCCTTGGTGGGATGCCGCGGCCCCGGCGGGAATTCCGGGGTCGCGCACATGGTCGACCGGGGTCAGTTGATCTCCCAGCCCTCTCGGTAGGGCGCCCACACCGTCATGTTCCTCTTGTTGGTCACCGAGCAGTCGCCGTGCAGGGTGGCCGTGTAACCCTGGATGTTCTCCTTCATGATTCCGTAGTCGCCGGTCACGGTGGAGTGGGCCTTCACCTTGCCGCTGGTCCCCACGTTCAGTGACGACGTCCAGCTCTTCGCGGCATTGACGTTGACTTCGGCTTTGATTTGCCCGAGCCACCTCACCTTGAGCTCTTTGCTGATGGTGAGGGAGGCGCCGATGGTCGTGGTTCCCGACCGCTGCGAGGTGAAGCTGTAATCGATCGCGTAGGACTTGTTGTTCGTGACGTACGTCGAATACTTGACGGACATCGTGTTCTTCACGTTCTTCGTGATGTGGACGAAGTCCCCGGTCACGCTGCAGTGGCTGCCTGACGAGGATTGGGGCTCCTTGAGCGTCGGGCCGTCGACTTCGCCGGTGATCGGACGGTCCTCGTCCAGCGGCTTGTCGCTCTCCACCCCGGTCACCGGCGCCGTCGAGTCGGCGGCCGGCGGTTGCGCATCGAGGTCTCCCGCGAGTGCCGGTGTCGCACTTCCCATGAGCAGCAGACCGGTCATGACTGCTGCAGCATGCATCTTCAACACATGTACCCCCTGAATGGGCGGCCCCCGGTGAGGGCTGCCGTGGCATGAGCATTACAGCAGGCAACGCCGAACAACAGGCAATTGAGCAGATCTTGAGGTGTACGGACCAATTGATTCGCCGGACCCTCGCCAAGGAGGTGAAGCGGGTATCCGGAGTCGTGCGATGCATGAATGCCACCGGCTCGATCGCGCGGTTTATGCGCCCGCTCCCGGCTTTGCCGTGTCCGGTGCCACGAACTCGGCGTTGCCGTGTCCGGTGCCACGAACTCGGCGATCTCCATCCGTCGGCCGTCGACGAGTCGGGGGGCCGCGCGGAGCGGTGCGCGGGCCGGAGTGGAGCGCGGGCGCGGGCCGGTGCGGCAGGTGTCCCTGCCGATCGCGCCCTCGTCGGCCGCCAAGTCGGCACCTGGCCCGAAAGGTGCCCCTTCATCACCTTGTGTCACTCACCCGTAACCCCGGGGCCGCACTTGTAACCCAACCCCGGCACGAATCGATAACGGCCGCGAGAAACCCCGTTCCCCTCCCCTTCTACGCGCGTTACTGTGCGCCGGAATCGCCACCGGGAACGGCTCGTCGGGGAAGCCCTCACGGAACGGCGCCACCAAGGGGAAAGCGGGCCGGTCACGGCGCCGTGGGGATGAAGGGGTGCTTGCTATGCGTTTCATGTCTCGGAGGACCAGATTCTCCCGGGCCGCGGTGACCGTCGCGGTCGTCGCGCTCGCCGCCGCCGGCTGCGGCAAGTCCAGCACCGACTCCAAGTCGAGCGACTCGGAATCCAGCAGCGGCACATACTCGGGCAAGGGCATCGGCCTCGCGTACGACATCGGCGGCAAGGGCGACCAGTCGTTCAACGACGCCGCCTACGCCGGTTTCCAGAAGGCCGAGAAGGAGTTCAAGCTCGGCGGCCAGGACATCGAGCCGCAGGACGGCGAGTCCGACGCGGACAAGGTGCAGCGCCTCACCCAGCTCGCCCAGGCCGGCTACAACCCGGTGATCGGCGTCGGCTTCGCCTACGCGCCGGCCGTCAAGGAGGTCGCCGCCAAGTTCCCGAAGATCACCTTCGGGATCATCGACGACGAGCAGATCCAGGCGAAGAACGTCGCCGACATGGTCTTCCACGAGGAGCAGGCCTCGTACCTGGCCGGTGTCGCCGCCGCCAAGGCCTCCAAGAAGGCGCACATCGGCTTCATCGGCGGTGTGGACATCCCGCTGATCCACAAGTTCGAGGCCGGGTACGTCCAGGGCGCCAAGTCGGTCAACCCGAGCATCAAGATCGAGTCGCAGTACCTGACCGAGACGGCTCAGGAAGGCGGCTTCTCCAGCCCCGACAAGGGCAAGGACGCGGCCGGCGGCCAGATCGAGGCCGGCGCGGACGTGCTGTACCACGCGGCCGGCCTGTCCGGTCAGGGCGTGATCACCGAGGCCGCCGCCAAGAAGGTGTGGGCCATCGGCGTCGACTCCGACCAGTACAACCAGAGCGCGCTGAAGGCGTACAAGGACTACGTCCTCGGCTCGGCCCTGAAGAACGTCGGCGGCGCCGTCTACGACCTCGTGAAGTCCGTCGTCGACGGCAAGCCGCTCTCCGGCGTGGTCCGCGGCAGCCTCTCCAACGACGGCGTCGGCTTCGCCGACTCCAACCCGAAGTACAAGGCGATGACGGACGTCGTCGCGGCCGTCGACAAGGCCAAGAAGGCCATCATCGACGGCACGGTCAAGGTCAACACCAAGTAACCGGCGGGTAACGTCCCCCACGGGCCCGCACCGGCCCCGGCTACGCCCTTACGGGCGTCCTTGCAGCCCATGCGCCCCTTGCCTCCCGCAAGGGGCGTTCTGCTGTCCGTAACCTGGGCTCCATCTGTGGCCACAGCTCGGTAACGGACCGGACAGAAGGGTTTTTCCGTCCGGTCTACGCGCGTTACGCTGCGGCGGAACCAGCGCCTGGTTTGGGCGCTTGCACAAAGGAGTCAAGTTCCATGCGCCGGGTGTCCCGAATCGCGGCTGCGGGTGTTGCCACCGCAGCTCTCGCCGTGACCGTTTCCGCTTGTGGAAGCTCGTCCACGTCGTCCTCCTCCTCCAACAGCAGCGACAAGAACCTGGGCCTCGCGCTCGCGTACGACGTCGGCGGCAAGGGTGACCAGTCCTTCAACGACGCCGCGACGGCCGGCCTGACCAAGGCCGACAAGGAGTTCGGCTACAAGTCCACCGCCGTCGAGCCGCAGGACGGCGAGTCGGACGCGGACAAGGTGCAGCGCCTGGAGAGCCTCGCCAAGCAGGGCTACAACCCGGTGATCGGCGTCGGCTTCGCCTACGCGCCGGCCGTCAAGGAGGTCGCGGCCAAGTACCCGAAGACCACCTTCGGCATCGTCGACGACGAGCAGATCAAGGCCGACAACGTCGCCGACCTCGTCTTCCACGAGGAGCAGGCCTCCTACCTGGCCGGCGTCGCCGCCGCCAAGGCCACCAAGACCAACACCGTCGGCTTCGTCGGCGGCGTGGACGTCCCGCTGATCCACAAGTTCGAGGCGGGCTTCAAGCAGGGCGTCACGGACACCAAGAAGGGCGTCACGGTCAAGTCGCAGTACCTGACCGAGACCGCCGCCGAGGGTGGCTTCTCCAGCCCCGACAAGGGTGAGAGCGCTGCCGAGGGCCAGATCGACGCCGGTGCGGACGTCGTCTACGCCGCCGCCGGTCTGTCCGGCCAGGGTGTCATCAAGGCCGCCAACGCCCACAAGGTCTGGGCCATCGGCGTCGACTCCGACCAGTACAAGCAGGACGCGCTGAAGGCGTACAAGGCCTCGATCCTCACCTCGGCCATGAAGAACGTCGAGGGCGCGGTCTACACGCTGGCCAAGTCCGTGCACGACGGCAAGCCGGCCACCGGCGTGGTCCGCGGCAGCCTCGAGAACGGCGGTGTGAGCGTGTCGAACTCGAACCCGACCTTCGCGAACAACGCCGACATCCAGGCCGCGATCAAGAAGGCCGAAGAGGGCATCAAGAACGGCTCCATCACGGTGAAGACCTCCTGACCCCACGGTGCTGAACCGGTCAGAACCCTTGGCCGCGGAGCCGCTGCAATGACAGCGTTACGGCCACGGAACGGGGCGCGGAGAGAATGTCTCCTCGCGCCCCGCTCGCGCGGCAGAATGCTCGGAACGGATCGAGCCTGATCGAGATTGCTCGCAGTGAGGCTTTCAAGATCGCTAAAGGTCGATTCGGGCCGGGCACTATTTAAAGCAGGGGCGCTACGCGCGTAGAGCGGCCCCTTTCCCAAGGAGAGTGCGCCATCGACGCGTCCAGCAGCCCTCCGCTCACCGCACAGTCGACGATCGCGGTTGAGCTGGCGGGGATCACCAAGCGCTTCCCCGGTGTCGTCGCCAACCACGACATCCACCTCGCCGTCCGCAAGGGCACCGTGCACGCCCTGGTCGGCGAGAACGGCGCCGGCAAGTCGACGCTGATGAAGATCCTGTACGGCATGCAGAAGCCGGACGAGGGCACCATCGCGATCGACGGCGAACAGGTGAGCTTCTCCAGCCCCGCCGACGCCATCGCGCGCGGCATCGGCATGGTCCACCAGCACTTCATGCTGGCGGACAACCTGACCGTGCTGGAGAACGTGGTGCTGGGCAGCGAGAAGCTGTACGGCATCGGCGGCAACGCCCGTAAGAAGATCAGGGAGATCTCCGACCGGTACGGCCTGGGCGTGCGCCCGGACGCCCTGGTCGAGGACCTCGGCGTCGCCGACCGGCAGCGCGTGGAGATCCTCAAGGTCCTCTTCCGCGGCGCCCGGACCCTCATCCTCGACGAGCCGACCGCCGTCCTCGTCCCGCAGGAGGTCGACGCGCTCTTCGACAACCTGCGCGAGCTGAAGTCCGAGGGCCTGTCCGTCATCTTCATCTCCCACAAGCTGGGCGAGGTCCTGTCCGTCGCCGACGAGATCACGGTCATCCGGCGCGGGACGACCGTCGGCACCGCCGTCCCGGCCGAGACGACCCCGCGTCAGCTCGCCGAGATGATGGTCGGCAGCGAGCTGCCCACCCCGGAGACCGCCGAGTCCACGGTCACCGACAAGCCCGTCATCCAGGTCGCCGACCTCACTGTCTACGCCAGCGGCGGCGCCTCCATGGGCGTCGAGGCCGAGCCCACCGGCGGCGCCACACTGGCCCCGGAGGGCGGCGAGGTCAAGAGGGTCCTCGACGGCGTCAGCTTCACCATCCACGCCGGCGAGGTCATGGGCATCGCCGGCGTCGAGGGCAACGGCCAGACCGAGCTGATCGACGCGCTGATCGGCATCAAGAACGCCGACTCCGGCACCATCGCCTTCCTCGGCGAGGACATCACCCCCTGGCCCACCCGCAGGCGGCGCCAGTCCGGCGTCGGCTACATCCCCGAGGACCGCCACCGCCAGGGCCTGCTCCTGGAAGCCCCCCTCTGGGAGAACCGCATCCTCGGCCATGTCACCGAGGCCCCCAACGCCAAGGGCTTCTGGCTCAACCCCAAGGGCGCCCAGGCCGACACCCGCCGGATCGTCGAGGAGTTCGACGTCCGCACCCCCGGCATCGACGTCACCGCGGCCTCGCTCTCCGGCGGCAACCAGCAGAAGCTGATCGTCGGCCGCGAGATGAGCCACAACCCGAAGTTCCTGATCGCCGCCCACCCCACCCGCGGTGTGGACGTCGGCGCGCAGGCCCAGATCTGGGACCGCATCCGCGAGGCCCGCCGCGAGGGCCTGGCGGTGCTGCTGATCTCCGCCGACCTCGACGAGCTGATCGGCCTGTCGGACACCCTGCGCGTGATCTACAACGGCAGGCTGGTCGCGGACGCCGACCCCGCCACCGTCACCCCGGAGGAGCTCGGCTCCGCCATGACCGGCGCCGCGACCGGTCACCTGGAACACGTGGACGACGCGGAAACCACCGAGGAAGCTGCCGGTCCGGAGGACGAGGCCCGATGAAGAAGTTCGACAAGGAGCGCGTGCTCCTCGCGGTGGCCGGCCCGGTCATCGCGCTCGTCGCGGCGATCCTGCTGACCTCGGTCGTGCTGATCGCCTCGGGCAAGAGCCCGATCGAGCCGTACACGCTCATGCTGGAGCAGGCCGGCTACTCCGACGTCCAGGTCCTGATCATCAACCAGGCCTCGATGTACTACATCGCCGCCCTGTCGGTCGCCATCGGCTTCCGCATGAACCTGTTCAACATCGGCGTCGACGGCCAGTACCGCCTCGCCGCCATGATGACCGCCGTCGTCGGCGCCAACGTCGCCCTGCCGGCCGGCCTGCAGATCCCGCTGCTGCTCCTGGTCGGCGTCCTCACCGGCGCCTTCTGGGCCGGCATCGCGGGCGTCCTGAAGGTGACCCGGGGCGTCAGCGAGGTCGTCGCCACGATCATGCTGAACGCGATCGCCACCAGCGTCATCGGCTACCTCACCCTCGACAACATCTGGGGCGTGCAGGTCGGCAACAACAACACGACCGGTGTCATGAAGGACTCCGGCTGGGTCCCCGGCATCGACCTGGGCGCGGACGTCGGCGAGATCTACGGCCTGGTCTTCCTCGCCATCGCCCTCGGCATCGTCTACTGGGTCGTCCTCAACCGCACCCGCTTCGGCTTCGACCTGCGCGCCACCGGCGAGTCCGAGACGGCCGCCGCGGCCTCCGGCGTCGACGCCAAGAGGATGATCCTCACCGCGATGCTGATCTCCGGCGGCATCGCGGGCCTGTCCGGCCTGCCCCTGCTGCTCGGCGACGCCCACACCTACAGCCTGAGCTTCCCCACCGGTCTCGGCTTCACCGGCATCACCATCGCCCTGCTCGGCCGCAACAACCCGATCGGCATCGCCTTCGCCGCGCTGCTGATCGCCTTCCTCGACAAGGCCTCTCCCGCCCTCGACTACGCCACCCCGGTGGCGTACGAGAAGGAGATCGCCACGATCATGCAGGGCGTCATCGTCTTCGCGGTCGTCATCTCGTACGAGGCCGTACGCCAGTGGGGTCTGCGCCGCCAGCAGAGGCGCGTCGGCGCCGAGCTCGCCGCGGCCGCCGCCCAGAACACCAAGAAGGAGGTGTCGGCCTGATGTCCACGACCACCGTCGCCAAGCCGCAGGCGAAGAAGCCCGGCAAGGGCCGCCGCATGTCGCTCCCGGTCCTCCTGCTGGTCATCGCGGGTGTCCTGGTGCTGACCTCGATCGTCCGTCTCATCACCGGCGCGGACGGCATCACCTCCACCGGCCAGATGTCCACGGCCCTCCGGCTCGCCGTCCCGATCGGCCTGGCCGGTCTGGGCGGTCTGTGGGCCGAGCGCGCGGGCGTCGTCAACATCGGCCTCGAAGGCATGATGATCCTCGGCACCTGGTTCGGCGCCTGGGCCGGCTACCAGTGGGGCCCGTGGACGGGCGTCGTCTTCGGCATCGTCGGCGGCGCGCTCGGCGCCGTCCTGCACGCCATCGCGACCGTCACCTTCAACGTGAACCACATCGTCTCCGGTGTCGCGATCAACATCCTGGCCGTCGGCACCACCCGCTACCTGTCGAAGTTCACCTTCGAGGGCGCCCCGCAGGGCTCCTCCAAGCAGTCCCCGCCGATCGACTCGCTGGGCACCTTCGACATCCCTGGCCTGTCGAGCTGGCTGGACACGCTCAACCAGAAGCACTGGTTCCTGATCTCGGACATCGCCGGCCTGGTCGGCGGTCTGATCACCAACCTGTCGCCGCTGACCGTCGTCGCCGTCGCCCTCGTCCCGGCCACCTGGTGGGTGCTGTGGCGCACCGCGTTCGGCCTGCGGCTGCGGTCCTGCGGCGAGAACCCGGTGGCCGCGGAGTCCCTCGGCGTCAACGTCTACAAGTACAAGTACATCGCCGTGATCATCTCCGGCGGCTTCGCCGGCCTCGGCGGCGCGTTCCTGTCGATCGTGGCGTCCAACGTCTACCTGGACGGCCAGACGGCCGGCCGCGGCTACATCGGCCTCGCCGCGATGATCTTCGGCAACTGGATGCCGGGCGGACTCGCCCTCGGCGCGGGCCTGTTCGGCTACACCGACAGCCTCAACCTGCGCGGCGGCACGACCAACGTGCACGCGCTGATCCTGCTGCTGGCGATCCTGCTGGTGTTCGGCGCGGCCTACCTGGCGTGGAAGAAGAAGTACGTCCCCGCCGTCGTCACCGCGCTGATCTCGGCCCTGATGTTCGTCTGGTACCTCGGCACGGACGAGGTCCCGCGCCAGGTCGTCACGGCCGCGCCGTACGTCGTCACCCTGCTGGTCCTCTCGCTGTCCGCGCAGTCGCTGAGGATGCCCAAGGCGGACGGCATGCCGTACCGGAAGGGCCAGGGCAAGTGACCCCGCGGTCCGACGCCGACTGGGACGCGCTGCGCGAGCTGGCCCGCGAGGCCATGTCCCACGCGTACGCCCCCTACTCGGGCTACCCGGTCGGGGTCGCGGCCCTCGTGGACGACGGCCGCACGGTCTCCGGCTGCAACGTCGAGAACGCCTCCTACGGGCTCGGCCTGTGCGCCGAGTGCGGGCTGGTCTCGGAGCTCCAGCGGACCGGCGGCGGCCGGCTCACGCACTTCACCTGCGTGGACGGCCGGGGCGAGATCCTCGTCCCGTGCGGCCGCTGCCGCCAGCTGCTGTACGAGTTCGGCGGCCCGGAGCTGTTGCTGGAGACGCCGGCGGGGATCCTCCCGCTGTCGGAGATGCTCCCGCAGGCCTTCGGCCCGGACCACCTCACCAAGTAACTCCCGCGCGGCCCCTCTGACTGGCGCAGAGGGGCCGCGCACTTTATGAACGTCGGAAGGAAAGCCATGGCCATGGACGCCGTCTCCGTCATCCGCACCAAGCGGGACCGCGGTGAGCTCAGTGACGAGCAGATCGACTGGGTCATCGACGCGTACACCCGCGGGGAGGTGGCCGACTACCAGATGGCCGCTCTCAACATGGCGATCCTCCTCAACGGCATGGACCGCCGGGAGATCGCCCGCTGGACGGCCGCGATGATCGCCTCCGGCGAGCGCATGGACTTCTCGTCCCTGTCCCGCCCGACGGCCGACAAGCACTCCACGGGCGGCGTCGGCGACAAGATCACGCTGCCGCTGGCCCCCCTGGTGGCGGCCTGCGGCGCGGCGGTCCCCCAGCTCTCGGGCCGCGGCCTCGGCCACACCGGCGGCACCCTGGACAAGCTGGAGTCGATCCCGGGCTGGCGCGCCCTGCTCTCCAACGAGGAGATGCTGTCGGTGCTGGACTCCACGGGCGCGGTGATCTGCGCGGCGGGCGACGGCCTGGCCCCGGCCGACAAGAAGCTGTACGCGCTGCGGGACGTGACCGGCACGGTGGAGGCGATCCCGCTGATCGCCTCGTCGATCATGTCGAAGAAGATCGCGGAGGGCACGGGCTCCCTGGTCCTGGACGTGAAGGTGGGCACGGGCGCCTTCATGAAGACGATCGAGGACGCGCGGGAGCTGGCGTCCACGATGGTGGGCCTCGGCACGGACCACGGCGTGAAGACGGTCGCGCTCCTGACGGACATGTCGACCCCCCTGGGCCTGACGGCGGGCAACGCCCTGGAGGTCAGGGAGTCGGTGGAGGTCCTGGCGGGCGGAGGCCCGTCGGACGTCGTCGAACTGACCCTCGCCCTGGCCCGCGAAATGCTGGACGCGGCGGGTGTGAAGGACGCCGACCCGGCGAAGGCCCTGGCCGACGGCTCGGCCATGGACGTCTGGCGCCGCATGATCAGGGCCCAGGGCGGTGACCCGGACGCGGTGCTTGCGACGGCGAAGGAACAGCACGTGGTGAAGGCGACCGCCTCGGGCGTCCTGACCCGCCTCGACGCCTACGACATCGGCATCGCCGCCTGGCGCCTCGGCGCGGGGCGCGCCCGCAAGGAGGACCCGGTGCAGGCGGGCGCGGGCGTGGAACTGCACGCCAAGCCTGGCGACACGGTGACCGAGGGCCAGCCCCTGCTGACCCTGCACACGGACACCCCGGAGCGCTTCGAGTACGCGCTGGAGGCGGTGGCGGGCTCGTACGACATCAGCGCGCCGGGCACGGCGTTCACGGCGTCGCCGGTGGTGCTGGAACGTATCGCCTGACCTGGCCCGCGGCCGGAGGCCGCTGATGGCACAGCCCCCTTTCGGGTGAACGGGATCGGTGGACCGCCGCCGGTCCCGTTCGGCATGCTGGGATCGGTGACGCACCGATAGGACACCGCCATGAGCGCACTCACCGTCAGCCAGGACCCCGAGCAGAGCTGGGACGACCTCGTCCGGTTCTGGGAGGAGATGGAATGGCCTGAGAACACACGGAGGCGGATACCTACATTCCGGCCGCACTGGCCGAACTCGTCGTCGAGGTCACCTCGAAGTCCAACGCTCGGCACGACCGCGTCAGCAAACCCGCCACCTACGCCACGGCGGGCATCCCGCTCTACCTCCTCGTCGACCGGTGGGCCCCCGAAGGCCCCACCGCGACGCTCTACGGAGAGCCGAAGGGCGACGTCTACCGTCCGCTGAGTACCGCGAAGTTCGGTGAGCCCCTCAAGTTCCCTGCGCCCTTCGACCTCGTCATCGACACCAGCGAGTTCCCGGCCGAGTAGACACCCGCCCCGCGGTCCCGATGAGTTGCGGCCGTTCGTCCGGTCTACAGATCGTGGAAGCGACGACACCCCCCGTACTCACCCTGACCGGCCCCGTCACCCGCCCCCAGGTGACGGGGCTCGCCGACGACGTACGGGCGCTGATTGAGGCCGCCGGTGCCGCGGTCGTCATCTGTGACGTCGCCGGGATCGGGCCGCCGGGGCTCGCCGTCGTCGACCTGCTGGCGCGGCTCCAGCTGGCCGCCCGGCGGGCCGGGGGGTGGATACGGCTGCGTGGCCCCGATCCCGCGCTACGCGCCCTGCTCGACCTCGTCGACCTCCCCATCCAGGTGGAGGGGGAGGTCGAAGAGGGGGAACCAGCGTTGGGTGTCGAGGTAGAAGTGGAATCCGGTGAGGCGGCCGTCTGAGATCTCCAGGACCTGGATCGACCAGGGGGTGTAGCCGCCCTTCTCCGGGTCCGGCTTGTACTGGGCGAAGCCCGGCAGGCCGTTGACCTGGACCGGCAGCAGGCGCGAGCCCTCGCAGGCGGAGCCGAGCGTGGTCATGAAGCCGGTGATGTCGTCGTGGCCGGTCAGCCACAGGTCGAACGGCGGCATCGTCATGACGGCGTCCTCGTGGAGGAGGGCCGTCAGGGCCGTCATGTCGTAGCCCTCGAAGGCCGCCACGTAGCGTTCGAGGAGTTTCTTCTGCTCTTCGTCCAGCGGGTCGGACACCGCCGCGTTCGCCCCGGAGGCCTCCCGCTCGGAGAGCGTGGCCCGAGCCCGCTGGAGCGCGCTGTTGACCGAGGCGACCGTGGTGTCGAGCAGCTCGGCGACCTCGCTCGCCTTCCACGCCAGCACCTCGCGCAGGATCAGTACCGCCCGCTGCTTCGGCGGGAGCTGCTGCAGTGCGGCCATGAAGGCGAGGCGCACCGACTCCTTCGCGACCGCCGCCTCCGCGGGGTCCTCCACCGTCGGCAGCACGCGGGCGTCCGGCATCGGCTCCAGCCAGGTGTTGTCGGGGCGGGGGGCGAGCGCCGCCTGGGCGAGGGGGGTGGATTCGGACAGGTCCATCGGTCTGGCGCGCTTGTTGCCGGCCCTCAGCATGTCCAGGCACACGTTCGTCGCGATGCGGTACAGCCACGAGCGCAGGCTGGAGCGGCCCTCGAACCTGTCGTAGCTCCGCCAGGCACGCACCAGGGTGTCCTGCACCGCGTCCTCCGCCTCGAAGGAGGAGCCGAGCATGCGGTAGCAGTAGCCGGTCAGTTCTGTCCGGTGCTTCTCCAGTGCGACGTCGAGGTCCGTCGTCGCCGTGCTGTTGCCCATCGTCCACCCACCCCTGTGGCCGTCCTGTCACGCGCCTCTGCGCCCAGCACTTCGGAAGCTACCGCAGCCCACTGACAATGGCCCGCCGGGTCGGCAAAGCAGCAGGTCAAATGCCTGACACGCCACTCGTCACACCAGTTGCTTCACCGACATCAGCAGATGCCGGTGCGCCTCGGGCGCGTCCGCCGAACCCAGCAGCGCCCGCTGCCCCGTCCCCAGCAGCTCCACCCGCAGTCGCGGCGCCTCGAAGGAGGCGAGCGCGTCCAGCAGGAACGCCGGGTTGAACGCCACGCTCACTTCCTCGGCGCCGGTCAGCCCGGCGGGCAGCCGCTGCGTGGCCACGTCGTCGCCGTACCCGGCGCGCAGCAGGACGGACCCCGCCGAGAAGTCCAGCCGCACCGGACTGTTCGCCTCCGCCACCACCGCGACCCGCCGCACGGCCTCCGTCAGCGCCCCGCACTCCACCTCGGCGACCGAGGCCCCCGCCATGTCGAACAGCTTTCCGTAGGCCGGCAGCCGCCCGTCCAGCGGCCGTACGACCGACCGCATCCGCCCGCCCTCGAACCCGATCGGCCCGCCCCCGGACGCCCCGTCGAGCCCGATCCGCACGACCCCGCAGCGCGCCAGCGACCGGGCCACCTCCAGCAGCCGCCGCGCCGGCACGAGCGCCTCCACCACACCCGGGGCGGCCGCCTCGGGCTTCCACTCCAACCGCCGCACCGCGTACCGGTAGCGGTCCGACGCCGCCAGCGTCATCTCCCCGCCGTCCAGAAGCAGTTGGACGCCCGTGAGCACCGGCAGCGTGTCGTCGCGGCCCGCCGCCACCGCGACCTGGGCGACGGCCGTGGCGAACGCGGCCGCGTCCACGGTGCCGTACGCCTGTGGTGGCGCGGGCGGGGTGGGGTACTCCTCGCGCGGGAGGGTCGACAGGCCGAAGCTGGTGCCGCCCGCCTCGACCGTGAACCGCGTGCCCTCCAGGGAACAGCTCACCGGCCCGTCCGGCAGCACCTTGCAGATGTCGAGGAGCCTGCGCCCGAGAACGAGCACGCGCCCGTCGACGCCGACCTCGGCGTCCGTCTCGATCCGCGCCGCCGTCTCGAAGTCGAACCCCGACACGCTCAGCCGCCCGGCCGCCGCGTCCAGCAGCAGCCCGCCCAGCACGGGCACCGGCGTACGGGCCGGCAGCGCGCGGGCCGCCCAGCCCACCGCCTCGACGAGGTCACCGCGGTCGATCCGGAACTCCATGAAAAATCCCCCTGCTCGGGCTGGTGCCAGTGGCTGCGGACGGTACCGCCGGCCACTGACAATCCACGCTGAGCAGGGGGAATGTTCAGGATGTTCAGCGAGCGGCCACCAGCATGTCCCGCCGTGCCGCCACCCGCGCCGCCCGCGTCCCGAACACCGTGATCGTCACGACGCCGAGCACCGCCAGGACACCCACGCCGACCGTGCCGGCCCAGCCGCCCGAGTGGAAGGCCATCGCGCCGACCGTGGAGCCGGTGCTGGAGCCGACGTAGTACGCGGACTGGTAGAGGGCGGAGGCCTGGGCGCGGCCCGTCGTCGCCGTCTTGCTGACCGCCGAGGACGCCACCGCGTGCCCCGCGAAGAAGCCCGCCGTGATCAGGACCAGGCCCAGGAGCACCAGGGCCAGCGAGTCCGCCAGCGACAGCAGCAGGCCCGCGGCCGTCGTGCCGCCCGCCAGGTACAGCGCGCCGCGCCGCCCCAGCCGGCCGACCAGCCGGCCCGCCGTGGACGCCGACACCGTGCCCACCAGGTACACCAGGAAGATCGAGCCGACGATGCCCTGGGGGAGGGAGAACGGTGCCTCCGTCAGGCGGTAGCCGATGACCGTGTACACGCCGCCGAAGACGGTCATGAACAGCGCGCCGATCGCGTACAGCCGGCGCAGCAGCGGGTTCGCGAGGTGATCGCGGACCGTGCGGGCCAGGACGCGGGGCGCGAGCGAACCCGTCCTGAAGTGCTTCGGCGCCGGCAGCAGCAGCCGGAAGGCGATCGCGCAGGCCACCGCCAGCGCGCCGATCACGCCGACCGCGACCCGCCAGCCCCACTCCTGCGCGACCCAGCCGGTGATGACCCGGCCGCTCATCCCGCCGACGCTGTTGCCCGCCACGAACAGGCCGATCGCCGTGACCAGCGCCTTCGGCCGGACCTCCTCCGCGAGATACGCCGTCGCCGACGCCGGGAGCCCGGCCAGCGCCGCGCCCTGCACGGCCCGCAGTGCGACCAGCGTGCCCAGGGAGGGGGCGAAGGGGACCAGTAGACCCACGCCCACCGCGACCGCCAGCGAGGCCGTCATCACCGTACGACGGCCGTAGCGCTCGGAGAGGGCGCTCATCGGCAGGACGAACAGGGCCAGTCCGCCGGTCGCCGCCGCCACCGTCCAGCTCGCCTGGCTCGCCGCCACCCCGAAGTCACCGGAGATCAGCGGCAGGAGCGCCTGCGTGGAGTACAGCAGGGCGAAGGTCGCCACCCCGGCGAGGAAGAGCGCGAAGCTCATCCGGCGGTAGCCGGGACCACCGGGGGTCATACGGGAATCGGAAGAGGAGGAGGCGGAGGAGGCGACAGGAACAGAGGACGCGGCGCCCACCATCGTGGACGCCCCGGTACTGGCGGGAGACATGCTTCGAAACTACGTACGGCCCCGCTCATCCGTCCAATGCATGGAATCGTCATAATCGTTCCCATGGTGCATCAACAGAGGTCAGAGGCCCGCCTGTCACCGTCCAGTGACACAGAAGACATGGTGACGTCGTTGGCGCCGAGGCTCGCCTACTTCGCGGGGGTCGCCCGCACCGAACACGTGACCCGGGCCGCCCAGGAGATGAACGTCCCCCAGTCGACCCTCTCCCGGGCCATGGTCCGCCTCGAACAGGACCTGGGCGTCGACCTGTTCGCCCGCCGCGGCCGCACGGTCTCGCTCACCCCCGCCGGGCGTACCTTCCTCACCTCGGTCGAACGCGCCCTCGCCGAGATCGAACGGGCCGCCGACGAGGTCCGCGCCGACGCCGACGCGGCCACCGGCAAGGTCGCGTTCGGTTTCCTGCACACCATGGGCGCCGAGACCGTCCCCGGCCTGATCCACGCGTTCCGCGCCGACCATCCGCGCGTCCGCTTCAGCCTCGTCCAGAACTACGGCGAGGCGATGATCGAGCGGCTGCGGGCGGGTGAGCTGGACCTCTGTCTGACGTCCCCGGTCCCGGACGCCCCCGACCTCGTCGCCCGCCGCCTCGACGAGCAGAAACTGCGTCTGGTCGTCCCCGCCGACCACCGCCTCGCCGCCCGCAGACGGGTCCGCCTCGCCGAGGCCGCCGAAGAGACCTTCGTGACCCTGGAACCCGGCTACGGTCTGCGCCGCATCACCGACGACCTCTGCAAGGAAGCGGGTTTCCGTCCCCGGATCGCCTTCGAGGGGGAGGAGGCGGAGACGCTGAGGGGCTTGGTGGCGGCGGGGCTGGGGGTGGCCCTCCTCCCTCCACCGGCAGTGGCCCGCCCCGGCGTGGTGGAGCTGACGGTCACGGCCCCGAGAGCGGCCCGCGAGATCGGCGTCGCCTGGCTGGACGGCCACCCGGACACCCCACCAGTGGCCGCCTTCAAGAAGTTCCTCCTGTCGAGACGCGGCAACTTGCTGCCGACCTGAAGGTCACGCCCCAGGGGCGCGGGGCCGTATCGATGTGCGCTCCGCCGCGTGGGCGCGATCAGCCGCGACGAACCCGCACCCCGCGACGATCCGCGACAACCCCCGACCTCACCGGCGCCACGAGGAACCGAACCCCGCCGCCAACGGCATCCGCAGCCCCAACGGCGGCGGAGCCGCCAGCGCGTCCTCCACCGGCCGCGAGAGCGTCCGCCCGAACAGCGCGCCCATGACGAAGTCCTCGGCCAGCGCGAGGACTTCACCCCGGTACTGGTGCAGCCGGTGGCCGTCGGAGTGCACCTCGAACCGGCACACGTCCCGGTTCGCCTTCTTCGCCCGCGCCGCGAGCCGGAACGACAGCTCGGGGTCGCAGCGCTCGTCGTTCGTGCCGTGCACGATCAGCACCCGCCGCCCCGCGAGCTGCTTCACCGGTTCGGGTGGCGCGGCCATGTCCTCCTCCGGCAGCCAGGGAGCCACCGCCAGCACGGAGTTGACGGCCTCGTGCCCCCCGGCGCGCAGCGCGGCCCGCGCGCCCATGTCGACCCCGGCCAGACACACGGGGACGTCCCCGTAACGCCGTACGATCTCGTCGGCCGCCCAGGCCGCGTCGGCCGCGAGGTGCGCCTCGCTGCCGTTCCAGCCCCGGTAGCGGTAGTGCACGGCGTGGATGGCCAGGCCGCCCTGCGCACGTCCCGCCCGCGCGAGTCTGCGGCCCAGGCCCCGGACGGAGCCGGCCGGCCACACGGGGGACGGTCTGCGGCTGGAGATCTCCTCGCCCCCCGGGAGCAGCACCACCGCCCCGCTCACCGACGTCGGCTCCGGGCCGAGCGCCCTCCCCAACCGGGCCGTCCGAACCGGCGTCACTTGCTGTCCCATACTTCCTGTCCCATGACAGAACAGTGTCAGAAGCGGGCGTGTACTCCACCCGTCCGTGCGGTCACCGTTACGTATCGGCGGAGTTGTACAACGCGCGATCTACGCGCGTAGGAGTTAGAGTGCGGAAATGACGAGCCAGAGCATCCAGGCGGGCAACACCCCCAGCTCGGACCAGATCCGGCGGGCACCCAAGGTTCTGCTGCACGACCACCTCGACGGCGGGCTGCGCCCCGGCACGATCGTCGACCTCGCCCGGGACACCGGGTACGCCCAACTCCCCGAGACCGACGCCGACAAGCTCGGCATCTGGTTCCGGGAGGCCGCCGACTCCGGTTCCCTGGAACGGTACTTGGAGACCTTCTCGCACACCGTCGCGGTGATGCAGACCCGCGACGCGCTCGTCCGGGTCGCCCGCGAGTGCGCCGAGGACCTCGCCGAGGACGGTGTCGTCTACGCCGAGGTGCGGTACGCCCCCGAACAGCACCTCGACGGCGGGCTGAGACTCGAAGAGGTCGTCGAGGCCGTCAACGAGGGCTTCCGGGAAGGCGAACGGACGGCCCGTCGGAACGGACAACGCATCCGCGTCGGCGCCCTGCTCACCGCCATGCGGCACGCGGCCCGCTCCCTGGAGATCGCCGAACTCGCCAACCGCTACCGCGACCTGGGAGTCGTCGGCTTCGACATCGCGGGCGCGGAGGCCGGTTTCCCGCCCACCCGGCACCTCGACGCGTTCGAGTACCTCAAGCGCGAGAACAACCACTTCACCATCCACGCCGGGGAGGCCTTCGGGCTGCCGTCCATCTGGCAGGCCCTACAGTGGTGCGGCGCCGACCGGCTCGGGCACGGGGTACGCATCATCGACGACATCGAGGTCGCCGCCGACGGCAGCGTGAAGCTCGGGCGGCTCGCCTCCTACGTCCGCGACAAGCGCATCCCGCTGGAGATGTGTCCCAGCTCCAACCTCCAGACGGGCGCCGCCGCCTCCTACGCCGAGCACCCCATCGGACTGCTGCGCCGGCTGCACTTCCGGGCCACCGTGAACACGGACAACCGCCTGATGTCCGGCACCAGCATGAGCCGGGAATTCGAGCACCTTGTCGACGCGTTCGGCTATACGCTCGACGATCTGCAGTGGTTCTCGGTCAATGCTATGAAGTCAGCATTCATTCCTTTCGATGAACGACTCGCCATGATCAATGACGTGATCAAGCCTGGTTATGCGGAACTGAAGTCCGAATGGCTGTTCCAGCAGACCGCCTCCACCAGCGGCTCTGTGGTCACGGAAGGCTGACCGCAGGGTTTTGCGGGATGCGGAATGCGGGCGGGTGTTCACAATCCGTCCGCATTTCGATGTTTGCCGACGGCCCCTCCACGTGTTTACGGTCGAGAACCGCTCAGTTCCCCGTATCCCACTCGAGGACGCATTCATCATGAAGCAGTCTGCTGCCAAGACCCTCGGTGTCGCCGCTCTCGGTGCCGCCTTCGCCGCCGTCGGTGCGGGTGCCGCGAACGCCGCTCCCGCCGTTCCGGACGCCACGCAGGCCCTGGACGGTATTACCAAGACGATGCCGGCGGAGAACGTGGCCCAGGCGCTGCCCGGCGCCGGTGGGGCCCTGTCGCAGGCCCAGCCGGCGCTCGGCGCGGGCCTGACCGCCGCCCAGCCGGCCGCCGAGAAGCTCCTCGCCGGGGGCCCGACCGCGCCCGCCGCCGGTCTCCTCGGCGGTCTGCCGCTGCAGGGCCTGCCCACGCACGGCCTGCCGGTGAACGGCCTCCCGCTCGGCTGAGCGACGCCGCCCGTCCCGCCACGCACCACGCCGTTGGGGCGCATCCGGAACCACCGGGTGCGCCCCAACGGCGTTGACGCGGACGGCCGTCACCAGGCCGTGCGTGCCTTGTCCTCCGAGGGGAGCAGGATCCACAGCGCTATGTAGAGCAGGAACTGCGGGCCCGGCAGAAGGCAGGACAGCAGGAAGATCACGCGCATCGTGGTCGGGGAGGTGTCGAAGCGGCGGGCCAGCGCGGCGCACACTCCGCCGATCATGCGGCCGTGGGTGGGGCGGGCGAGGCTGGACATCTGCGGCTCCTTCGTGAGCGTCTGTCGGAGGCGGCCCGTGCGGCTGCTCCATCTGATATCAACGCTACGGCGACGAAGGGGACGAAGCGTCGCTCTACGGGGCGATACCGACCCTGGGAATCCTCGGGGTCCGACCCTGAGCCACCTCTTCCTGACGAACCGCGGACCGCCCCCGGTGCTCCTCCCTGCGGCGCAGCCGCGCGCGCACCGCCGGTACCACCGCGACGTGCGCGAGGGCCACGCCCACGGTGTTCAGCAGCATCGAGTCGACGTCCACGACCTGCCCCGGCACCCCGGTCTGCAACAGCTCTATGCCCAGCGACAGCAGGGCGCCCGCCGTGACCGTACGGATCAGGGAGGCGAGCGGCGAGACCCGGATTCTGCCGTGCGCCAGCGGCAGCAGGACGCCCAGCGGGGCGAGCAGCCCCAGCCCCTCGCCGATCCGCCGGGCCGCCTCGGGCCAGCCCAGCTTCAGATCGGCGCGGATCCCGTCGAACGGGTGCAGGTTGGCGGGCATCACCCAAGGGACGTTCAGCGGTCGCAGCGTGACCCAGGCGACGAACACGAGATGGGCGGCCAGGAGAACAATCCCGGTCGCGCGGATGCGGATCGCGGCGCTGCCGCCGATGGAGCCTTGACGCTGCACGCCCCCCAAGACGCACCCCCCGGCACGATCGGTTCCGGCTCACCCCCCGACACCGTCCCGAGCCCTGCGCCCCACCTTCCCACCACGGCCCCTCGGTAGCGGGTGACCTGCGACGACGAACCTTCCCGACCGGCCCATGAGGCGTCCGCCACACCACCCCGCACCACCGGCCGCCCACCCACCGACCCCCTCACACAGCCGAACCGACACCACCCCACGGGCAGCGACGATCGTCCCGGCGTCCCGGCGTCCCGGCGTCCCGGCGTCCCGGCGTCCTGGCGTCCTGGCGTCCTGGCGTCCTGGCGTCCTGGCGTCCCGGCGTCCGGGCGTCCGGGCGGCGTCCCCGGGTCCCCGGGTCCCCGCGTCAGGGAGTCCTCGCGCCACGCTCGAGCCTGGCGTCCTGGCGTCCTGGCGTCCTGGCGTCCCCGCGTCAGGGAGTCCTCGCGCCACGCTCGAGCCCGGCGTTCCGGCGTCCCCACGTCCCCGCGCCTGGGAGTCCTCGCGCCAGGCTCGAGCCCAGCGTCCCGGTCGGCCGCCGTCCGCCCGCGGGTGGCCCCGGGAAGCCGGCCGCGGGAGGCCGGCCGCAGGGAACCGGCCGCAGGGAACCGGCCGTGGGGAACCGCCGCCCGGGCCCCGGAAGGGTGTCCCTGAGCGGGCCCTTGAGCGGGCCCTTGAGCGGGCCCTTGAGCGGGCCCTTGAGCGGGCCCTTGAGCGGGCCCTTGAGCGGGCCCCTCAGCCAACCCCTCAGCCGGCCCGGAACGGTCCCGGAGCTCCCGGAGCGGGGTGCCCCCAGGAACGGCCCGGCGCGTCGCTCAGCCGCCGTCCGTGACCGGCCGGCGCGTCGCTCAGCCGCCGTCCGTGACCGGCCGGCGCGTCGCTCAGCCGCCGTCCGTGACCGCTGAGGACGGGGGTTCTGTGCTGCCGGGGCGGGAGCGGACCTCGTCGGTGCACACGTAGCGGCGCAGGGGCTCGGAGCCGGGGCCGCCCAGGATCACCGAGCCGTCGCCCTCCGCCGCCGCAGAGTCGGAGAACGTGCAGACGAGCTGGGCGAGGGCGTAGGAGGTGAGGCTGCCGGGCGAGGTGCTCAGGCGCAGCGCGTCGTCCGGGTCCTTGGGGCGCGGTCCGACGACCGACATGCCGCCGCGTACGTCCGTCGTGTACCCGGCCTCCTTCTCGGCCGCCGACGGCGACTCGGCGAGCTGGTCGAGCAGGCCCTGCGCCACCAGCGCGCGCCGCTCGGAGTCCGGCGCACCGTCCGGCACCCGCACGGACCGCTCCACGGCCACCAGCGACGAACCGCACAGCAGGAACACCTGCACCAGCACGCCCGCGTGGGCGGACTGCGTCGTCACGTCCGGTTCGCTGAGCGAGCAGCGTGCCCGGGAGGGCGCGGCCCCGAAGTCGGTCGGCACCTCGGTCGCCCGGATACCGCAGCCGGCGAGCAGACCGGCCAGGCCGGCCAGCACGGGGACGGCGAGCAGCCGTCGTCGTACGGTCGTCGCGCGGCCCCTGGTCACTATGCGTCCCCCTTCGCCGGCACCGGCTTCTCGCCCTGCTCGCCGCCCTCGCCGCCCTGTTCGGTCAGTTCGGAGACGTCCCGGGGCAGCCGCAGCGTGAACACCGCGCCGCCCTCCGGGGAGTTGGCGGCCGTGATCTCGCCGCCGTGGATGTGGGCGTTCTCCTGGGCGATGGACAGGCCTAGGCCGCTGCCCTCGGAGCGCGGCCGGGAGGCGCTCGCCTTGTAGAACCGGTCGAAGACGTGCGGCAGCACCTCCTCGGGGATGCCCGGCCCGTGGTCGCGCACGGCGATGACGACCGTGTCGTCCGCCGTCGACACCGACACCCGCACCGGCGAACCGCCGTGCTTGAGCGCGTTGCCGATGAGGTTGGCGAGGATGACGTCCAGGCGGCGCGGGTCGAGCCGGGCGTGGATGCCGCGCTCGGCGTCCAGGTCGACCGCGTCCAGCCAGGCACGCGCGTCGATGCAGGCGGTGATCTGGTCGGCGAGGTCGACGTCGTCCAGGACCAGCCGCGCGGTCCCCGCGTCGAAGCGGGTGACCTCCATCAGGTTCTCGACGAGGTTGTTCAGCCGCCGCGTCTCGCTGACCACCAGCCGCACCGCCGGCTCGATCATCGGGTCGATGCTGCCCGACTCGGCGTCCAGCTCCTCCTCCAGCACCTCCGCGACGGTGGTGATGGCGGTCAGCGGCGTGCGCAGCTCGTGCGACATGTCGGCGACGAACCGCCGGGACGCCTCGTCCCGCGCGGCCATGTCGTCGACCCGCTTCTCCAGCGCCTCGGCCGTCCGGTTGAACGTCCTCGACAGATCGGCGAGTTCGTCCGTCCCCGACACCCGCAGCCGCGTGTCGAGCCGGCCCTCGCCGAGCCGCCGAGCCGCGACGCCCAGGCGGTGCACCGGCTTCAGGACGGTCGTGGCGGCGGCCTGCGCGAGCAGCGCGGCGCCGATCAGCGCGAGGCCGGTGGCGATCCCCAGCGACCAGGCCAGCGAGTTGAGGTCCTTCGCCTCCGGCTCCAGCGACTTGCGCATGTACCCGGTCGGGCCGCCCCCGATGACCCTTGTACCGGCCACCAGATACGGCGTCCCGTGGTCCACGATCCGCTGCCAGTACAGGTGGTACGGCGACTTGTTGCCGCCCGTGATGTCCTGCTGCTTGTTCACCGCCGTGCGCAGCGACCCGGGCACGTCCTCCAGGGAGAACCCGTTCAGTCCGCCCGAGTTGCCGTAGACGGTCTTGCCGCTCGAATCGGTGCCCACCAGCAGCACACTGAAGCGCTGGCTGCTGTTGGCCATCTGCCCGGCGGTGTGCTGGAGCTCGTCCTGCGAGGGACGCTCGGGCAGCGAACCCGCCCGGTTCTGCATCTCCTGCTCGAAGTCCCGCAGCACCGCGCCCTGGGTACGGGTCAGCACGGCCTCGCGGTTGAGCCAGTACGCGATGCCGGACGCGGACACGGCGGCTGTCAGGGCCACCGCCCCGAAGACGACGACGAGCCGCAGCCGCAGGCTGGTGAAACGCAGCCGTGAAAGTCTTCCCTTGCGCGCCGCGGACCAGCCGCGGAGCCCCCCCTGCGCCTGTGTCACTGAGGGGCGTCCAGGCGGTAGCCGACGCCGCGCACGGTACGGATCAGGACCGGGGACGACGGGACGTCCTCCACCTTGGCCCGCAGCCGCTGGACGCAGGCGTCCACCAGCCGCGAGTCACCGAGGTAGTCGTGCTCCCACACAAGGCGCAGCAGCTGCTGACGCGACAGGGCCTGCCCCGGCCGCCGGGACAGTTCGAGCAGCAGCCGCAGCTCGGTCGGCGTGAGTTGCAGATCCTCGCCGTTCTTCGTCACCGTCATCGCCGCGCGGTCGATGACGAGGCTGCCGAACGTCGCCGAGTCGTTCGACTCCCGCTCGCCGCGCCGCAGCACGGCCCGGATCCGGGCGTCCAGCACCCGCCCCTGGACGGGCTTGACGACATAGTCGTCGGCGCCGGACTCCAGCCCGACCACGACGTCGATGTCGTCACTTCGCGCGGTGAGCAGGATGATCGGCAACTGGTCGGTGCGCCGGATGCGCCGGCACACCTCGAAACCGTCGATGCCGGGCAGCATCACGTCCAGCACGATGAGATCCGGCCGCTGCTCGCGCAGCAGCTTCAGACCGTCCTCACCGCTGGCAGCGGTGGCCACCCGGTGTCCCTGGCGCGTCAGTGAGAGCTCCAGGGCCGTACGGATGGCGTCGTCGTCCTCGATCAGCAACAGGGAAGGCACGGGCTCATTCTGGCCCATGAGGGGGCTGTCGTTCGACCTATGGGTCGGGGCTGAGGCGCCAGAGGGACGTGGTTTCCGCGGCGCGGGCGGCGTGCAGGGGGTCGGAGACGTCCCGCGCACGCCTGTGCCCGGGTCGTACATCCATCCGATCCGCAACCCGCAGACCTGCGGTTTCGACGAGTCCGAGCAGCTCGTCGCGGGTCCGCAGACGGAGCTGTTCGGCCAGGTCGGACAGGACCAGCCAGCCCTCGCCGCCGGGCCGCAGATGCTCCACGAGACCCGCCAGGAAGCCGCGCAGCATCCCGCCGCCCTCGTCGTAGACCCCCAGTTCGAGAGCGGCGGTCGGCCGCCCGGGCAGCCACGGCGGATTGCAGACGACGAGATCGGCCCGGCCGGGCGGATACAGCCCCGGGGCCGTGGTGATCCGCCCGTCCAGGCCGAGCCGACGGGCGTTGTCCTCGGCGCAGACCAGGGCGCGGGGGTTGATGTCCGTTCCGACGATCCGTCCGACGCCTCGGCGGGCCAGTACCGCCGCGAGGACGCCGGTGCCGGTGCCCAGGTCGAACGCGGTGGCCGCGGCCGGGCTCCGCCGGACCGTCGCCGGCAGCGGGGCGCGCGCCACGAGGTCCACGTACTCGCTCCTCGTCGGCGCGAAGACGCCGTAGTGGGGGTGGACGCGTGCGCCCAGGGCCGGCACCTCGACGCCCTTCAGGCGCCACTGGTGGGCGCCGATCACGCCGAGCAGCTCCCGCAGCGGGACCAGGGCGGGGCCGGTGGGCGGCCCGTAGGCGGCGTGGCAGGCCTCGCGGACGTCCGGGGCCCGGCGCAGGGCCACCGTGTGGTCGTCGGCCAGCTCGATCAGCAGCCGGTTCAGGACACGGGCGCGGTGGGCGCGGGCCCGGCGCCGGAGGCGGAAGGCCTGCGCCGGGTCGGGCGAGGTGGGTCCGGCGCCGACACGGCGGTCCATCGCCCGCAGCAGCCGGCGGGCGCCCTGGAAGTCGCCCCGCCACAGCAGGGACGTCCCCGCGCGGGCCAGCCGGTGGGCGGTGGCGGCGCGCATACGGTCGTCGGCGGTGACGAAGGGGTGGCGGGCCTCGTGGGCCTCGTGGGCCTCGTGGGTCGGGGTGTGGTCGTGGGACTCCACGTGCGTACTCCTCGTGGTCGTGAATGCCAGGACACGAAGGGCACTTCGACGGAACCAGGAGCGGGGAGCCGACAGCCGCGACCGGCGCCCGGCCCGGTGCGGGCGGGGCGCGCGAGGTCGGGGAGAGGTGTGGCCGCTACCGCGTCCGCGTCGAGGCGCGGAGGCGGGAGTCGAACAGCACCATGCCGAGAGTCACCTTGGCAGGGTCCCACGGTGACCTGCGTGGACCCAAGTCAACTGCCGTACTGGGGACGGCTGTGAACGATCTGTGGTGTCGCCGTGGCAGACCCCTGTGACAGGTCTGTGACAGTCGGCGGACACGGCGATGAAGTGGCCCGGGCAATCTTTTCGACACGGACAAGGCGGCATCGAGCACAGGGGTGAAGCCGGACCGACGCAAGACGCAAGAGACCGAACACCGGTAAGTCCACGACGGGGGGCGCGAGATGAACACGCTGCACGGTAGGAGCACCGACGCAGTCGCAGTCGTCACTCGCCTGCACGACGTGAACCGGGGTTCCGAGAAGTCCGGCGCCGATGGGGGTCCCTCCCGCGCGAACGGTTTCGAGCGTGGGGGAGGGCGGGGGTGCGCTCGTGGCGCCGGGCGTCAGCACACCGCCTTCATGACGGTGGTCGACACGGGGGAACAGGCTCACGGGGGAGCCGCGTACAGGGAGGACACGGGGGAGCGTCGCTCGCTGACCGAGGCGGAGTTCACCGCCTACGTCCAGGAGCGCCGCGCCTCCCTGTACGCCACCGCCTACCACCTGACCGGCGACCGCTTCGAGGCCGAGGACCTGCTGCAGAGCGCGCTGTTCTCGACGTACCGGGCGTGGGACCGGATCAGTGACAAGGCCGCGGTCGGCGGATACCTGCGCCGGACGATGACCAACCTGCACATCAGCGCGTGGCGCCGCCGCAAGCTGAACGAGTACCCGACCGAGGAACTGCCGGAGACGCCCGGCGACACGGACGCGATGCGCGGCACCGAACTGCGCGCGGTCCTGTGGCAGGCGCTGGCCCGGCTGCCCGAACTCCAGCGGACGATGCTGGTCCTGCGCTACTACGAGGGCCGCACCGACCCGGAGATCGCGGAGATCCTCGACATCAGTGTCGGCACGGTGAAGTCCAGCATCTGGCGGTCGCTCCGCCGGCTGCGCGAGGACGAGGTCCTCAGCTTCGGCCGTGACGAGGAGGACGCCTTCGGGGAGCTGGTCGCCTGAAGGTGACGGGGGAAAGGCCCGGCTTCGCTCAGGGAAGCCGGTGATCGGGGGAGCGGTACCGGGGGGAACCGACGGGGGACGTTCGGGGGAGCGGTACCGCGCAAGCACGGGGGAAGCACCACCCGGGGGGAACACGGGGGAGCGCAAGGGAGCGGGACTGGAGGGCCGGGGGGTCCGTCCAGTCCCGCTTTTGCGTGCGCGCCGCACGGGCGCGGGCCGTGGGCGGCCGGCCCTGCCCTGCCGGTGCCTAGACGGCCGTACGCGCCGTCGACGCCTGGCGGCCCGCCGCCGCGGCTGCCAGACGGCCCATCGCCTCGTCGCGGTCGCACGGGTACGCGCCGAGCGCGGTCTGGCGGGCCACGATGGAGCTTTCGGCGCGCATCAGGCGCCAGCCGCGGCGCAGCAGGAAGGGCACCGACTTGCGGCCCTCCTTCAGATCCCGCAGGAAGCGGCGGCGGAAGGTCTTCACCGGGCCGCGGCTCAGGCACAGCGCGTCGGCCAGGACGCCCAGCTCCCGGCAGCGGTTCACGATCTCGGCGGCGAAGATGCCCTCCGCGATGAACAGCGGGGTCCGCCCGATCTCGATCGCGTCCTCGCCGCTGCGGGCGCTGAGCGAGATGTCGTACACGGGAACGTTCGTACGGCCCGTGCCGCACAGTTCCACGATCGAGGCGACGGCCGTGTCCGCGTCCCACGAGTCGGGGTGGTCCCAGTCGATGTCGGAACTCCCGGCGACCAGCGGCAGCGTCGGGTCGTCGCCCTCCTTGTAGAAGTCGTCGAGCCGCAGCACCGGGAGACCGGAGCGGGCGGCGAGCAGGGACTTGCCGGAGCCGGAAGGGCCGCAGAGCAGCACGACTCGCGTCGGTATGGGCGGATGGGAGGTCACGGGACACCAGTGTGAGGCATCCCCCGGGCGGTCAACGACCCCGCGGGTCGGCTTTGAAGCGCGCGTCACACCTCAACTACCCTTCGTGTCGACCTGATTACCTTGCGCATCAGAAGGCGGCATCGCAAATGGCCCGACACGACTCACCACAAACCTCCACCGGCCGGCGCGCCCTCGCCGCCCTCGCGACCGCCGGAGTGGCGCTGGGCGCGGGCGCGGGCACCGCCGCCGCGTCCACCGGTGACCCCGTCGGCGAGGTGATGCGCACGCGCCCCACCTCGGTCGGCAACCTCGACACGCAGGCAGGACTGCAGGGGGCGCTCGGCTCCCTGCCGTACGCCACCGGCACGGTCTCCGGCCTCAAGCCCAACCCGCTCGCGGGCACCGGCGCCGACCCCCTCGACAACGGCGTCGGCACCCAGCTCGCCGACTTCAAGCCGCTGACGTCCCAGATGCTGACCCGGCCGGTGGCCCAGGCGCAGTCGATCGGGTCGATCCCGGTGCTGGGGGACGCGACGAAGGTGCTGGGCGGCTGAGACCCGTCCACCCGTGCGGGAGAGCCGCGCCGCCCCCGGACGGAGGGGTGGCGCGGCTCGTTCGTGGAGCGGCTCAGTAGGCGGAGCCGGACGCGCCCAGGGAGCCCGTGGGGTGCCAGACCGTCTTCGTCTCCAGGAAGGCCGTCAGGCGGTCGGTCCCCGGAGTCTCCGCGTAATCCACAGGCTGTGGACGCAGGACGCGCTTGAGGTTGTCGGCCGCCGCGATCTCCAGCTCCTTCGCGAGGACGTCGTCCGCGCCCGCGAGGTCGATCGCGTTGACGTCCTGGTGCGCGGCCAGGGGTGCCGCGATCTCCGCCGTACGGCCGGAGAGGACGTTGACGACACCGCCGGGGACGTCGGAGGTGGCCAGCACCTCGGCGAGGGAGAGGGCCGGGAGGGGGGACTTCTCGCTCGCGATGACGACGGCCGTGTTGCCCGTCGCGATCACCGGGGCCAGGACGCTCACCAGGCCCAGGAACGACGACTCCTGGGGGGCCAGGACCGCGACCACGCCCGTCGGCTCGGGGGAGGAGAGGTTGAAGTACGGGCCCGCGACCGGGTTGCCGCCGCCCACGACCTGGGCGATCTTGTCGGTCCAGCCCGCGTACCAGACCCAGCGGTCGATCGTCGCGTCCACGACCACGGCCGCCTTGGACTTCGACAGGCCCTCGGCGTCCGCGACCTCGCGGATGAACTGGTCCCGGCGGCCCTCCAGCATCTCGGCGACGCGGTAGAGGACCTGGCCCCGGTTGTACGCCGTCGCGCCCGACCAGCCGCCGAACGCCTTGCGGGCGGCCACCACGGCGTCCCGGGCGTCCTTGCGGGACGACTGCGGGGCGTTCGCCAGCCACTTGCCCTTGGAGTCGGTCACCTCGTACACCCGGCCGCTCTCGGAACGCGGGAACTTCCCGCCGACGTACAGCTTGTAGGTCTTGAAGACGCTCAAACGGTCAGACATCGAGGTACGCCTCCAGGCCGTGGCGGCCGCCCTCGCGGCCGAAGCCCGACTCCTTGTAGCCGCCGAACGGCGAGGTCGGGTCGAACTTGTTGAACGTGTTGGACCAGACGACACCGGCCCGGAGCTTGTTCGCCACCGCGAGGATGCGGGAGCCCTTCTCGGTCCAGATGCCCGCCGACAGGCCGTACGGCGTGTTGTTCGCCTTGGCGACGGCCTCGTCCGGCGTACGGAAGGTGAGGACCGACAGGACCGGGCCGAAGATCTCGTCGCGGGCGACCGTGTGGGCCTGCGTGACGTTCGTGAAGAGCGTCGGGGCGAACCAGTAGCCGGCGGCCGGCAGTTCGCAGGCCGGGGACCAGCGCTCGGCACCCTCCGCCTCGCCGCGCTCGACCAGCGAGGTGATACGGGCGAGCTGCTCCTCGGAGTTGATCGCGCCGATGTCGGTGTTCTTGTCGAGCGGGTCGCCGAGGCGCAGGGTGGACAGGCGGCGCTTCAGCGACTCCAGGAGCTCGTCCTGGATCGACTCCTGGACGAGGAGCCGGCTGCCCGCGCAGCAGACCTGGCCCTGGTTGAAGAAGATGCCGCTGACGATGCCCTCGACGGCCTGGTCGATCGGCGCGTCGTCGAAGACGATGTTGGCGCCCTTGCCGCCCAGTTCCAGCGTGAGCTTCTTGCGGCTGCCCGCGACCGTGCGCGCGATCTCCTTGCCCACGGCCGTCGAGCCGGTGAAGGCGACCTTGTTCACGTCGGGGTGCGCGACCAGCGCGGCGCCTGTGTCGCCGTAGCCCGGGAGGATGTTGACGACGCCCTTGGGCAGGCCCGCCTGACGGCAGATGTCCGCGAAGAACAGCGCCGAGAGGGGGGTCGTCTCGGCGGGCTTGAGCACGACCGTGTTGCCCGTGGCGAGCGCGGGCGCGATCTTCCACGCCAGCATCAGCAGGGGGAAGTTCCAGGGGATGACCTGGCCCGCCACACCGAGGGGCTTCGGCGAGGAGCCGAACCCGGCGTGGTCGAGCTTGTCGGCCCAGCCCGCGTAGTAGAAGAAGTGTGCGGCGACCAGGGGGAGGTCGGCGTCGCGCGTCTCCCTGATGGGCTTGCCGTTGTCCAGGGTCTCCAGGACGGCGAGCTCACGGCTGCGCTCCTGGATGACGCGGGCGATGCGGAAGAGGTACTTCGCACGCTCGGAGCCGGGCAGCGCGGACCACTTCTCGAAGGCCCTGCGGGCGGCCTTCACCGCACGGTCGACGTCCTCCGCGCCGGCCTGGGCGATCTCCGACAGCACTTCCTCCGTGCTGGGACTGACCGTCTTGAAGACCTTGCCGTCGGCCGCCTCGACGAACTCGCCGTCGATGAAGAGGCCGTAGGAGGGGGCGATGTCGACGACCGAGCGGGACTCGGGCGCCGGGGCGTATTCGAATGCGGATGCCATGGTGATCAGTCCACCGTCACGTAGTCGGGGCCGGAGTAGCGGCCGGTGGCCAGCTTCTGACGCTGCATCAGCAGGTCGTTCAGGAGCGAGGAGGCGCCGAAGCGGAACCAGTGGTTGTCCAGCCAGTCCTCGCCGGCGGTCTCGTTGACCAGGACGAGGAACTTGATGGCGTCCTTGGTGGTGCGGATGCCCCCGGCGGGCTTCACACCGACCTGGACGCCGGTCTGCGCGCGGAAGTCGCGTACGGCTTCCAGCATGAGGAGGGTGTTGGCGGGGGTGGCGTTGACGGCGACCTTGCCGGTGGACGTCTTGATGAAGTCCGCCCCGGCCAGCATGCCGAGCCAGCTCGCCCGCCGGATGTTGTCGTACGTCGACAGCTCGCCCGTCTCGAAGATGACCTTCAGGCGGGCCGCGCCCGAGATCTCCTTCACGGCGACGATCTCGTCGTACACCTTCATGTACCTGCCCGAGAGGAACGCCCCGCGGTCGATGACCATGTCGATCTCGTCGGCGCCGGCGGCGACCGCGTCACGGACGTCCGCCAGCTTCACCGGGAGGGCGGCACGGCCGGCCGGGAAGGCGGTGGCGACCGAGGCGACCTTCACGCCGGAGCCCGCGACGGCCTCCTTGGCGACGGCCACCATGTCGGGGTAGACGCAGACCGCGGCCGTGCTGGGGGCCGTCCGGTCGGTCGGGTCGGGGCGGACCGCCTTCGCGCCGAGCGCCCGGACCTTGCCCGGGGTGTCCGCGCCTTCCAGCGTCGTCAGGTCGACCATCGAGATGGCGAGGTCGATGGCGTACGCCTTCGCGGTCGTCTTGATGGAACGGGTGCCGAGCGCCGCGGCGCGCGCCTCCAGGCCGACCGCGTCGACGCCGGGCAGCCCGTGGAGGAAGCGGCGCAGCGAGCTGTCGGACGCGGTCACGTCCGTAAGGGCATCGGCTGCGGTGGTTGCATTGGTGGGCATGGTCACCAGACGAGCATATCTACGCGCGTAGCGGATGTACATCCCCTGATGCTCGTCGGCGGTGGGGGGATCGCGGATGAGCGGGGGCGGGACGTCGGGCACAATCGGGGCCATGACGAGCCCGGAAGACCAGTCACCAGCGCCGCGGCCCTCGGGGCCCTCGGGTCCCACGGGCCCTGAGACCAAGGACCGCGTCTACCGGTCGCCCGCGGGCATCGCCGGTGGCGTGGTGCTGCTGGGCCTGGCCGGCTGGCTCGGTATCGACGCGATCGTCGCGGGCGAGGGACGGACGCCGTGGCTGGCGCTCGCGACACTGATCCTGGTGGTGCCGCTGACCGTCGCCTTCACGCTGCGGCCCGCCGTGTACGCGGGCCAGGACCGGCTGCGGGTACGCAATCCGTTCCGGGTGATCGTGCTGCCCTGGGGGCAGGTCGCCTCGCTGCGGTCCGGTTACTCCAACGAGGTCGTCGCCGCGTCGGGGAAGAAGTTCCAGCTGTGGTCCGTCCCCGTCTCGCTGCGGGCGCGGAAACGGGCGACCCGGCGGGAGTCCCGGGCGGCGGCGCAGCGGGACGGCCGGGTTGGCGGCCAGGGCGGCCGGGGCATCGGCGGACTCGGGGGCGGAGCGCTTCGCGGAGGCGGTGCGGTGCCGGACGGGCCCGTGCGGGCCGAGACCGACCGGGTCATGGATGAGCTGCGGGAGCTGTGGGAGGCGGGGGAGAAGGAGGAGAGCGCCCAGGGCGAGGTGACCGTGCGGTGGGCCTGGGAGATCCTGGGTCCGGCGGTGGCGGGCGCCTTGGTGCTGGGGATTCTGCTGGCTGTGGGGTGAGGCGGGGTGGGGTGGGGCCGCTTTCGCCCTGAACGGCTGGGGAGGTGCGGGGGAAGCGATGAGTTCGCGGTCTCGTGGGGTCGTCATCGGCGCCGTTGGTGGGGGTGTGGCGGTGGTGCTGTTCCTGCCCTGACCGGCGGTGGGTCAGGGCAGGTCGGCTCGTACGGTCGCGGTCGGTCGGGCTCGTACGGTCAGATGCCGGCCGCCGCCGACAGGTCCCGCTTGATCGCCGCGAGGAGGTCGGCCGCCCGCGCCCGGGCAGCCGGGAGGCCGCAGTGGTCGGCGACCGGGACGACGACCTCCAGGTAGCACTTCAGCTTCGGCTCGGTGCCGCTGGGGCGGACGACGACCCGGGCGCCGTCGAGCGTGTAGCGCAGGCCGTCGGTGGGCGGCAGCTTGTCCGTGCCCCGGCTGAGATCCTCGGCGCGGGTGACGGCGAGGCCCGCGAGCGAGGTCGGGGGCCGCTCCCGGAGCCGGCGCATGGCATCGGCGATGACGGACAGGTCCTGCACCCGGACCGACAGCTGGTCGGTGGCGTGCAGGCCGTGCTCCACGGCGAGGTCGTCGAGCAGGTCGAGAAGGGTACGGCCCTCCTCCTTGAGCTCCGAGGCCAGTTCCGTGACGAGCAGGGCGGCGGTGATGCCGTCCTTGTCGCGTACGCCCTCGGGGTCCACGCAGTAGCCGAGGGCCTCCTCGTAGCCGTAGCGCAGGCCGTCGACGCGGGCGATCCACTTGAAGCCGGTGAGGGTCTCCTCGTAGGGCAGGCCCGCCTTCTCGGCGATCCGGCCGAGCAGGGAGGAGGAGACGATCGACTCGGCGAACGTGCCGTGCGCGCCGCGCCGGACGAGGTGCGCGGCGAGCAGCGAGCCGACCTCGTCGCCCCGCAGCATGCGCCAGTCGCCCCCGTCGGGGACGGCCACGGCGCAGCGGTCGGCGTCCGGGTCGTTGGCGATGACCAGGTCGGGGCCGCTCGCGCGGGCCGCCGCGAACGCCAGGTCCATCGCGCCGGGCTCTTCCGGGTTGGGGAAGGCGACGGTCGGGAACTCCGGGTCGGGCTCGGCCTGTTCGGCGACGAGCACCGGCTCCGGGAAGCCCGCGCGGGCGAAGGCGGCGAGCAGGACGTCCTTGCCGACGCCGTGCATCGCCGTGTACACCGTGCGGGCCGTGCGGGGGGAGTCCGGGGCGAGGACGGCGTCCGTGCGGGCCAGGTAGGCGTCGAGGACGGCGTCGTCGAGGACCTGCCAGCCGGCCTCCGGACGGGGAACGTCCTTCAGGGAGGCGATCGCGTCGATCTCCGCCGCGATCCCGGCGTCGGCGGGCGGCACGATCTGCGAACCGTCGCCCAGATACACCTTGTAGCCGTTGTCGCGGGGCGGGTTGTGACTGGCGGTGACCTCCACCCCGGCGACCGCGCCGAGGTGCCTTATGGCGTACGCCAGGACGGGCGTGGGGAGCGGGCGGGGCAGCACGGCCGCCCGGAACCCCGCGCCCGTCATCACCGCGGCGGTGTCCCGGGCGAAGTCCTCCGACTTGTGGCGGGCGTCGTAGCCGATGACGACGACTCCGTCGCTCCGGCCGGTCTTCGCGAGGTACGCGGCGAGGCCGGCGGCGGCCCGGATGACGACGGAACGGTTCATGCGCATGGGCCCGGCGCCGAGCTCACCGCGCAGGCCGGCGGTGCCGAACTGGAGGGTGCCGTCGAAACGTTCGGCGAGCTCGGTGACGTCCCCGGCCTCGATGAGCGCGGCGAGCTCGTCGCGGGTCTCCGGGTCGGGGTCCTCGGCGAGCCAGGCGGTGGCGCGGGCGATGACGTCGTGCACGGTGGGGTCAACCTCTCGTCGTCTCGTGGTCCGGGTCCGAGGGCTGCGCCCCCGGACCCCCGTCGGCCCTGAAGGGGCCGCGTCCTCGATCTCCCCCGGAGGGGGGGACCCCCAGCGGGCTGAGTTGCACGGACCGGCGCCCCGAAGGGACCGCTGCTACAGGCGGCCGAGGACCTGGGCCAGCAGGGAGCCCATCCGGGTGGCGCTGTCCCGCCCGGCCTGGAGGACCTCCTCGTGGTTCAGCGGCTCGCCCGTCATCCCGGCGGCGAGGTTGGTGACGAGGGAGATGCCCAGCACCTCCGCGCCCGCCTCACGCGCCGCGATGGCCTCCAGCACCGTGGACATGCCCACCAGGTCCGCTCCGATGACCCGCGCCATCCGGATCTCGGCCGGCGTCTCGTAGTGCGGGCCGGGGAACTGGGCGTAGACGCCCTCCTCCAGCGTGTCGTCGATCTCCTTGCACAGGGCGCGCAGTCGCGGGGAGTACAGGTCCGTCAGGTCGACGAAGTTCGCGCCGACGATGGGGGACGTCGCCGTGAGGTTGATGTGGTCGCTGATCAGCACCGGCTGCCCGGGGCGCATGCCCTCGCGCAGACCGCCGCAGCCGTTGGTCAGCACGATCGTCTTGCAGCCGGCCGCCACCGCCGTGCGGACACCGTGCGCGACGGCGGCGACGCCCCGGCCTTCGTAGTAGTGGGTGCGGCCCAGGAAGACCAGCGCCCGCTTCTCGCCGATCTTGTACGAGCGGATCTTGCCGCCGTGGCCCTCCACCGCGGGCGGCGGGAAACCGGGCAGCTCGGTGACCTGGAACTCGGCGTCGGGAGCGCCGAGGGCGTCCACGGCCGGTGCCCAGCCGGAGCCCATCACGAGGGCGACGTCGTGGGTCTCGGCGCCGGTCAGTTCGCGCAGGCGCGCGGCCGCGGTGTCGGCGGCGGCCCTGGGATCTGCTGGGGTGGCGCCCTGGATGTCGTCCGGGAGAAGAGATGCGTTCACGCGACTGAGGGTAGCCCGTTCCGGCCTACGCGCGTAGATGACAGAGCCCACGGGATGGCGATCGTTGTCTTGTCGTTTCCAACGACGGGCGATGCGAGGGGCCGGCCCGGCAGCGACCCGGCAGGAGCTCCGAAGGAGCTCAGCAGGGCCGCTTCCGCAACTCCATCACGTAGTCGTGGGGCGCGCCCGCCGACTCCGCCGCGTCGGCGATCTCGCCCAGGTAGCGTGCCGACGGCAGTCCGCCCTCGTAGCCGTTCAGGACGTACATCCAGACGGACTCCACGCCCTCCAGCGTGTGCACCCGCACCCGGGCGCGCCGGTAGATGCCGAGGCCCACGCCCTCCCAGCGGTCCAGGGACTCCTCGTCCATGGGGGCGACGTCGTACAGCGCGACGAAGACCCGCGCGCCGGGGTCCGCGGCGTCCTCGACGACCGTCGCCAGCGCGCCCTCCCAGCCCAACTGCTCGCCGCCGAACGTCAGCCGCCATCCGCTCAGCCATCCGGTGGCGCGCATCGGCGAGTGGGGAGCGCGGCGGGTCATCAGCCGCGCGTCGAGGTTGCCGGCGTACGCGGCGTAGAGCGACATGCAAGGAGGGTACGGCAGTGGGCGCACGCGTCACTCTCATCACAATGGAGACCCTCGTGGCCCCCGGGGCAGTACCACCGCCGCCTGTGCGGGACAATGGAGTACGTGACTCGGATCGTGATCATCGGTGGCGGACCCGGCGGCTATGAAGCGGCCCTGGTGGCCGCGCAGCTCGGCGCGGAGGTGACCGTCGTCGACTGCGACGGTCTGGGCGGAGCGTCGGTGCTGACCGACTGCGTGCCGTCGAAGACCCTGATCGCCACGGCCGAGGTGATGACCACCTTCGACTCCTCGTACGAGGAGCTGGGGATCATCGTCGCCGACGACACCCCGCCGCTGGAGCAGGCGGCCCGCGTCGTCGGGGTGGACCTCGGCAAGGTCAACCGACGGGTGAAGCGGCTCGCGCTCGCCCAGTCGCACGACATCACCGCCTCCGTCACCCGCGCGGGCGCCCGGGTGCTGCGCGGCCGTGGCCGCCTGGAGGGCATGCAGGCCCTGGACGGCTCCCGCAAGGTCGTGGTCACCGCCGCCGACGGCACCGAGGAGACCCTCACCGCCGACGCCGTCCTGCTCGCCACCGGCGCCCACCCGCGCGAGCTGCCGGACGCCCAGCCCGACGGCGAGCGCATCCTGAACTGGACCCAGGTCTACGACCTCGCCGAGCTTCCCGAGGAGCTCATCGTGGTCGGCTCGGGTGTCACCGGCGCCGAGTTCGCCGGCGCCTACCAGGCCCTCGGCTCCAAGGTCACCCTCGTGTCCTCCCGCGACCGCGTGCTGCCCGGCGAGGACCCGGACGCCGCCGGTGTCCTCGAGGACGTCTTCCGCCGCCGTGGCATGAACGTCATGGCCCGCTCCCGCGCCGAGTCCGCCAAGCGGGCCGGCGACCGGGTCGAGGTCACGCTCTCCGACGGCCGGGTCATCACCGGCTCGCACTGCCTGATGGCGGTCGGCGCGATTCCCAACAGCGAGGGGCTGGGCCTGGAGGAGGCGGGCGTCAAGGTCCGCGAGTCCGGCCACATCTGGACCGACAAGGTCAGCCGGACCACCGCCCCGGGCGTGTACGCCGCCGGTGACGTGACGGGGATCTTCGCCCTGGCCTCCGTCGCCGCCATGCAGGGCCGTATCGCCATGTACCACTTCCTCGGCGACGCGGTGGCCCCCCTCAACCTGAAGACCGTCTCCTCGAACGTCTTCACCGACCCCGAGATCGCCACCGTCGGCTACAGCCAGGCCGACGTCGACGGCGGCAAGATCGACGCCCGGGTCGTCAAGCTGCCGCTGCTGCGCAACCCGCGTGCCAAGATGCAGGGCATCCGCGACGGCTTCGTCAAGATCTTCTGCCGGCCCGGCACGGGGATCGTCGTCGGCGGTGTGGTCGTGGCGCCGCGCGCCTCGGAACTGATCCACCCCATCTCGATCGCCGTCGACAACAATCTGACGGTCGAACAGATCGCGAACGCGTTCACCGTGTACCCGTCGCTTTCGGGGTCGATCGCGGAGGTCGCACGACAGCTGCACACCCGGAAAACGGCAGGCGAGGCCTGATACCGGACGTGCGGGCGGCATAGACGCCGGAACTGGGTCCTATACCACCTCCCGTCCCTCTGTGCGAACAACTTCTACTATTCGGCGCAAAGAGCTGAAAGCAGACGGTCGTCCGCGTTACTGTCAGTTTCGTGTTCGCTGCAGAACGTCGTCAATTGATCCTCGAAATGGTGCGAGCGAACGGGGCCGTGTCGCTCCGTGAACTCGCCCGCGTCGTCCAGACCTCCGAAGTGACCGTACGGCGGGACGTGCGCGCACTGGAGGCAGAAGGACTCCTCGACCGCCGGCACGGCGGTGCGGTATTGCCGGGCGGTTTCACGCGGGAGTCCGGCTTTCCGCAGAAATCCCATCTCGCGACCGCCGAAAAGACCGCCATCGCGGACCTCGCCGCCAACTTCGTCGAAGAGGGCGAGGCCATCGTGGTCGGGGCGGGCACCACCACCCAGGAGCTGGCCCGCCGGCTCGCCCGCGTCCCCGGTCTGACGGTCGTCACCAACTCCCTCCTCGTGGCCCAGGCGTTGGCCCATGCCAACCGGGTCGAGGTCGTGATGACCGGCGGGACCCTGCGCGGCTCCAACTACGCCCTCGTGGGGAGCGGCGCCGAGCAGTCCCTCCAAGGACTCAGGGTGTCGCGGGCCTTCATCTCCGGGAGCGGACTGACCGCGGAGCGCGGGCTGTCCACGTCCAACATGCTGTCGGCGTCCGTGGACCGCGCGCTGGTGCAGGCGGCCACCGAGGTCGTCGTCCTCGCCGACCACACCAAGCTCGGCACCGACACCATGTTCCAGACCGTGCCCACGGACCTCATCACCCGCCTGGTCACCGACGAGCCGCCCGCGCACGACGACCGTGCCGCCACCGAACTGCAGGCCCTGGCGGACCAGGGGGTGCAGATCGCCGTGGCCGGAGCGGCGGGAAGCCAGGGGGGTGATACGGGCCCGGCGCGCCACCAGCAGCGTCGGGACCTACCGCTCCCGGCTCCGCGCCGGGGCCAGGTCCCGGGCGCCGCGGCAGGCCTGCGCACGGCGGTAGTGGGTGAACAGTCCCCCGGCGCCGAGCGCGCCAGGGTCGCGGACCTGCGCCGCCGGTGAGTGAGGCCTGCGGCGGTTGGGCGGGCGGTCGGCGTGCCGACGCCTGGGCGCTGCCGCCCCCAGACCCCCGCCTGCGGCCCTGAACGGGCCTGTCCTCAAGCTCCCCCGCTCTCGGCTTCGCTCGAGCGGGGGGACCCCAGACGGGCTGGATGATGCCGGCCCGGCGCTTGAGGACGAGGCGTCAGTCCTTGATCTCGCAGATCGCCGCGCCGGACGTGACGGACGCGCCGACCTCGGCCGCGAGGCCCTTGATGGTGCCGGAGCGGTGCGCGTTCAGCGGCTGCTCCATCTTCATCGCTTCGAGGACGACGATCAGGTCGCCCTCCTTGACCTCCTGGCCCTCCTCGACGGCCACCTTGACGATGGTGCCCTGCATCGGGGAGGCGAGGGTGTCGCCGGAGGCCGTGGGGCCGGACTTCTTGGCCGCGCGCCGCTTGGGCTTGGCGCCCGCCGCGAGACCCGTACGGGCCAGGGACATGCCGAGCGAGGACGGGAGGGAGACCTCCAGGCGCTTGCCGCCGACCTCGACGACGATCGTCTCGCGGTCCGTCTCGTCCTCGGCCTCGGTGTCGGCCGGGGTGACGAAGGCGGGGATCTCGTTGACGAACTCGGTCTCGATCCAGCGGGTGTGGACCGTGAACGGGTCCTGGCTGCCGGTGAGTTCGGGGGCGAAGGCGGGGTCGGTGACGACCGCGCGGTGGAAGGGGATGGCGGTGGCCATACCCTCGACCTGGAACTCCGCCAGCGCGCGGGCCGCCCGCTGGAGCGCCTGCTCACGGGTGGCGCCGGTGACGATCAGCTTGGCCAGCAGCGAGTCCCACGCGGGGCCGATGACCGAGCCGGACTCCACGCCCGCGTCCAGACGCACGCCCGGGCCGGACGGCGGGGCGAACGTGGTGACCGTGCCGGGGGCCGGGAGGAAGTTGCGGCCCGGGTCCTCGCCGTTGATACGGAACTCGAAGGAGTGACCGCGCAGCTCCGGGTCGCCGTAGCCGAGCTCCTCGCCGTCGGCGATCCGGAACATCTCACGCACCAGGTCGATGCCGGCGACCTCCTCGGTGACCGGGTGCTCCACCTGGAGGCGGGTGTTGACCTCCAAGAAGGAGATCGTGCCGTCGGCTCCGACCAGGAACTCGACGGTCCCGGCGCCGACGTAGCCGGCCTCCTTCAGGATCGCCTTCGAGGACGAGTACAGCTCGGCGACCTGCTCCTCGGACAGGAACGGCGCCGGGGCCTCCTCGACCAGCTTCTGGTGGCGGCGCTGGAGCGAGCAGTCACGGGTCGAGACGACGACCACGTTGCCGTGGCTGTCGGCCAGGCACTGCGTCTCCACGTGCCGCGGCTTGTCCAGGTACCGCTCGACGAAGCACTCGCCGCGACCGAAAGCGGCGACCGCCTCACGCACGGCCGAGTCGTACAACTCGGGGACCTCTTCGAGGGTGCGGGCGACCTTCAGACCACGGCCGCCGCCGCCGAAGGCGGCCTTGATCGCGATCGGCAGCCCGTGCTCCTCGGCGAAGGCGACGACCTCGTCGGCGCCGGACACCGGGTCGGGTGTACCGGCGACCAGGGGCGCGCCGGCCCGCTGGGCGATGTGCCGGGCGGCGACCTTGTCACCGAGGTCGCGGATGGCCTGCGGGGGCGGACCGATCCAGATCAGACCGGCGTCCAGGACGGCCTGGGCGAACTCGGCGTTCTCCGACAGGAAGCCGTAGCCGGGGTGGATCGCGTCGGCGCCGGACTCCTTCGCCGCGTTCAGCACCTTCTCGATGTCGAGGTAGCTGGTCCCAGGAGTGTCACCGCCCAGGGCGAACGCCTCATCCGCAGCGCGGACATGCAGAGCGTCCCGGTCCGGGTCGGCGTACACGGCCACGCTCGCGATGCCGGCATCCCGGCATGCCCGGGCCACGCGGACTGCGATTTCGCCACGGTTGGCGATGAGCACCTTGCGCACGATTGAGGCTCCCTCCTTGAAACAAGCCGAGTTTAGGGACTGCCGACACGGCTCATCGACCCGTCCCCAACGGTGAGCTTGCCCACACGGAGCGTGATGCGAGGCTCACTCGACCGCGAAATCCCTTGTAGTACCGCCGTACGCAGCACTCCTCCGGGAAACCCTAGCCCTCCGATGTGGTCAAGGTCTCTGTGAGAGCGTGCTGCGCCCCACTCCGTTTCTTTGTGGAGTCCCTACGAATGGCCCAACGATTCTTTGCCGCCCGCAGAACCCTTGTCCCGCGGTTTACCCGTTAGTAGCGTGCACGATGCTGAAGAAGGTCTGTGGCCCGCGGCCCCTGAGGGGCGGTGGTCGGGCGACGGGCGGGCGTACTTGAGGTAACAGCACCCTTTCTCGGGTCGGGGTCGAAAGTGGGTGGGGACCGGTGGTACGCAGACCGGTGGCATGGATCGTGGCGGTCGTGCTCTTCGCGGAGGCGCTCGGCGTCGCCGCGCTGAACTGGTTCATGGGCATCGTGGTGGACCGGCAGGACATGTCCCTGGCCGGCCTGGACCCGGACGTCATGTCGACGTCCTCGAAGGTCGGCGGGATCGTCTTCGGCCTCTACTTCGCCGTGTGCGGCGTGGTCGCCCTGCTGGTGGCCGTGCGCGACCGCGCGCCCGCCGGCCTCGGCCGCGTCCTGCTGATCAGCGTCGCCGTCGTGCACGGCCTGCTGGGCGCCTTCGCGTGGGGCCTGCTGGGCGTGCCGCAGTTCCTGTTCATGGTGGTCGTGCTCGCCCTGATCGTGCTGCTCCTGATGACGTACGACGCCCAGGAGTGGCCCGTCGCCCAGGAACCCGAGGACGGCAAGGGCGACGGTGGCGGCTCGCCTGCCACGCCCCCGGCGGTCACGCCTCCGGCGGCGCCCACAACTCCGTGATGCCGACGCCCAGTTGCGCCAGCAGTCGGCGCACGAGGGGCAGGCTGATGCCGATGACGTTGCCGTGGTCGCCGTCGATGCCCTCGATGAACGGGGCCGAACGGCCGTCGAGGGTGAACGCCCCGGCGACGTAGAGGGGTTCGCCCGAGGCGACGTACGCCGCGATCTCCTCGTCCGTCGGCTCGCCGAAGCGCACAACGGTGGAGGCGATGGCGGAGGTGTAGCGCCCGCTGAGGGTGTCGTAGACGCAGTGGCCGGTCTGGAGCGTCCCGGCCCGTCCGCGCATCGCCTTCCAGCGCGCGGTGGCCTCCTCGGCGTCCGCGGGCTTGCCCAGTGCCTGGCCGTCCAGGTCCAGCACCGAGTCGCAGCCGATCACCAGGGCGCCCTTGACCTCGGGCTTCGCGGCCACGACGGAGGCCTTCGCCTCGGCGAGGGCGAGCGCCAGCTCGGCGGGGGTGGGGGCGGTGACGGCGTCCTCGTCGACCCCGCTCACGATGACCTCGGGGGCGAGGCCGGCCTGGCGCAGCAGGTTCAGCCGGGCGGGGGACTGGGAGGCGAGGACGAGTCGGCGCATGTGATCAGCCTAGCGGCGGGCTCTACCTGACACCCAGCACGATCATCGCTATCACCATGGCCAGGGCGAGGAAGAGGCCGAGTCTCCGCAGGGTGTCCTGCATGTCGCGGAGTTCCTCGGGGGGCTCGTTCTCGGGGTCGGACCACAGCATGCCACCAGCGTGCGGCTCGGCCGGGGGCGGGCGCCTGAGTACCCGTACTCAAGTTGGCGGCCCGCAGTCGGTCGTTCGTCGGCTGCGGGCCCGCGGGGGTCTGTCGTGCCCACGCGGCGGAGCCGCATGCCGACAGCCCCGCGCCCCTGACGTGGCCGCCCCTAGCCCGGCCAGTAGGTGCGGGTCCAGGAAGCCTGGCCGGGGTGCGGGACGCGCCGTGTCGCGATGCGCGACGGGTCGGACCACGCGTCCCTGGGTCCCGGTGCGCCGGGCGGCTCCGCTGCTGCCGCCGCGGCGCGGGCTCGGACCACCGCCAGGGCGGCGGCGAGCTCCTCGGGGGTCGGGTTGCCCCGTACGACCTTGATCGTCATGGCGGCTCCTAGAGGGGGATGTTGCCGTGCTTCTTCGGGGGCAGGGATTCCCGCTTGGTGCGCAGTTGACGCAGGCCGCGCACGATGTGGCGGCGGGTGTCGGACGGCATGATCACCGAGTCGATGTAACCGCGCTCGGCCGCGACATAGGGGTTGAGGAGGGCGTCCTCGTACTCCTGGATCAGCCGGGCGCGCACCGCCTCTGAGCTTTCGGCGTCCGCCCCGTTCGCCTCCGCCTCCGCGATCGTGCGCCGGTGCAGGATGTTGACCGCGCCCTGGGCGCCCATGACGGCGATCTGGGCGGTCGGCCAGGCGAGGTTGATGTCGGCGCCCAGGTGCTTGGAGCCCATGACGTCGTAGGCGCCGCCGAAGGCCTTGCGGGTGATCACCGTGATGAGGGGGACCGTGGCCTCCGCGTAGGCGTAGATCAGCTTGGCGCCGCGGCGGATGATGCCGTCGTGCTCCTGGTCGACGCCGGGGAGGAAGCCGGGCACGTCCACGAAGGTGAGGACGGGGATGTTGAAGGCGTCGCAGGTGCGCACGAAGCGGGCCGCCTTCTCGGAGGCCGTGATGTCGAGGCAGCCCGCGAACTGCATGGGCTGGTTGGCGACGATGCCGACCGGGTGGCCCTCGACCCGGCCGTAGCCGGTGAGGATGTTCGGCGCGAACAGCGCCTGCGTCTCGAAGAACTCGGCGTCGTCCAGGACGTGCTCGATCACCGTGTGCATGTCGTACGGCTGGTTCGCGCTGTCCGGGACGATGCCGTCCAGCTCCAGGTCCTCGTCGGTGACGGACAGGTCCGCCTCCTCCGGGAACACCGGAGGCTCGGAGAGGTTGTTGGACGGCAGGTACGACAGCAGCTGTTTGACGTACTCGACGGCGTCCTTCTCGTCGCCCGCCATGTGGTGGGCCACGCCCGAGACGGAGTTGTGGGTGCGCGCGCCGCCCAGCTCCTCGAAGCCGACGTCCTCGCCGGTCACCGTCTTGATGACGTCCGGGCCGGTGATGAACATGTGCGAGGTCTGGTCGACCATGACGGTGAAGTCGGTGATCGCGGGGGAGTACACCGCGCCGCCCGCGCAGGGGCCCACGACCAGGCTGATCTGCGGGATCACACCGGACGCGTGCGTGTTGCGGCGGAAGATCTCGCCGTACGCGCCCAGCGAGGCCACGCCCTCCTGGATGCGGGCGCCGCCGGAGTCGTTGATGCCGATGACCGGACAGCCGGTCTTCAGCGCGAAGTCCATGATCTTGACGATCTTCTGGCCGTAGACCTCGCCCAGCGCGCCGCCGAAGACCGTGAAGTCCTGGGAGAAGACCGCGACCGGACGGCCGTCGACGGTGCCGTAGCCGGTGACGACGCCGTCTCCGTACGGGCGGTTGTTCTCCAGGCCGAAGTTGGTGGAGCGGTGCCGGGCGAACTCGTCCAACTCGACGAAGGAACCCTCGTCGAGGAGCAGCTCGATCCGCTCACGGGCCGTCAACTTGCCCTTGGCGTGCTGTTTCTCGACGGCGCGTTCCGAACCGGCGTGCGTCGCTTCCTGGATGCGGCGCTGGAGATCCGCGAGCTTGCCCGCGGTCGTGTGGATGTCGATCCCTGGGATCTCTGGGCGCTCTTCCGGCTCGGACATCGGGATGTGGCTCCCTGCCTGCTCAAAAGGGGGGACGGTTACTCATCCGTAGCGTAGTGGTGGGCCTACCGATCGGCAGTGCGGCGTTTAACACACCTAGGGTGGCTTGCATGACACCGCAAGATGCAGCAGACCCGGGCAGCAGCCGATGGTCCGATCTGGACCGTCCGCCCCTCAACGTCCTGGCGCTGCGCCGCGCGCTGCTCCGGCCGGACGGGCTGTGGACGGGGGTGGAGGTGGTGCAGAGCACCGGGTCCACCAACTCCGACCTGGTGACGGCGGCGAGCGCGGGCCAGGCGGGCCAGGGCGCGGTGCTCGTCGCCGAGGAGCAGACGGCGGGCCGGGGACGCCTGGACCGCCGGTGGTCGGCGCCCCCGCGGTCCGGCCTGTTCTTCTCCGTGCTGCTCACGCCGACCGAGGTGCCGGTGTCCCGCTGGGGCTGGCTGCCGCTGCTCACCGGGGTCGCCGTCGCGACGGGACTGTCCCGGGTGGCGGGCGTCGACACGGCACTCAAGTGGCCCAACGACCTCCTGGTGACCATCGGGGGAGAGGAACGCAAGACCGGCGGCATCCTCGCGGAGCGGGCGGGCGAGGACTCGGTGGTCGTCGGCGTCGGCATCAACGTCACCCTGCGCGCGGACGAACTCCCCGTCCCCCAGGCGGGCTCGCTGGCCCTCGCCGGCGCGCTGAACACCGACCGGGACCCGCTGCTGCGGGGCGTCCTGCGGTCGCTGGAGGAGTGGTACGGGCGCTGGCTGGCGGCCGGCGGCGACCCCGCGGCGAGCGGCCTCCAGGAGACGTACGCGGCCGGGTGCGCGACCCTGGGACGAACGGTACGGGCCGAGTTGCCGGGGGACCGGTCGATCGTCGGCGAGGCGGTCGCGGTCGACGGCGACGGCCGGCTCGTGATCGCCACGGAGGAAGGGGTACAGGAGCCGGTGGGGGCGGGCGACATCGTCCACTTGCGACCGGCGTGAGGTCCCTGTTCCCCGGCAACTACCGCCTCACGGCAATGCCGGGCAACATACCCCCTGCCGAACCGAACGGAGTGAGCTGGCGCACACCTGCCGTAGAGTTGAGGCCGGTCGATACCTGACCGCGGAAGATCGGAAGGGCAGCAGGCGTGACCGTCGACGACACGGGCTCCGGCGCCGGCGCGGACGGCCGGGTAAACCTGCCGGCCGCCGAACCCGGCGAGCCGGGCGACCCCGGTGAGGACCCGCATCCTCTCGCTCTGCGCCTCGAACAGCTCATCCTCGGCGCCGAGCGGCGCTACACCCCCTTTCAGGCCGCCCGCAGCGCGGGTGTGTCCATGGAGCTGGCGTCGCGCTTCTGGCGGGCCATGGGCTTCGCCGACATCGGGCAGGCCAGGGCGCTCACCGAGGCCGACGTCCTCGCACTGCGCCGCCTGGCGGGTCTCGTCGAGGCGGGTCTGCTGAGCGAGGCGATGGCCGTGCAGGTGGCGCGGTCCACCGGGCAGACCACCGCCCGTCTGGCGGAATGGCAGATCGACTCCTTCCTGGAGGGCCTGACCGAGCCGCCCGAGCCGGGCATGACCCGCACCGAGGTCACCTATCCCATCGTCGAGCTGCTGCTGCCGGAGCTGGAGGAGTTCCTCGTCTACGTCTGGCGCCGCCAGCTCGCCGCCTCGGCCGGCCGGGTCGTGCAGGCCGCGGACGACGAGGAGATGGTCGACCGGCGGCTCGCCGTCGCCTTCGCCGATCTCGTCGGCTTCACCCGCCTCACCCGCCGGATGGAGGAGGAGGAGCTCGGCGAGCTGGTGGAGGCCTTCGAGACCACCGCCGCCGACCTGGTGGCCGCCCGTGGCGGACGGCTGATCAAGACCCTGGGCGACGAGGTGCTGTACGCGGCGGACGACGCGGGCATCGCCGCCGACATCGCGCTGCTGCTCGTCGAGACGATGAGCAACGACGAGACGATGCCCGAGCTGCGCGTCGGCATGGCTTTCGGCACGGTCACCACCCGAATGGGCGATGTCTTCGGGACCACGGTCAACCTGGCCTCGCGACTGACGTCGATAGCGCCACGGGACGCCGTCCTCGTCGACAGCGCGTTCGCCGAGGAGCTGATCCGTACCGGCGATGCCCCGGCCTCGGAGGCGGAGGCCGCGGAGGAGGCGGCCGCCGCCGAGAAGGAGGGCGAGGACCCGCCGACGTACCGTTTCGCGCTACAGCCCATGTGGCAGCGGCCGGTGCGCGGTCTCGGCGTGGTGGAGCCCTGGCTGCTCACACGGCGCAACAGCGCGCAGACCTGAAGCCGGTGAAGGAGCGCTAGAACTTCGGTACGGGTGCGCCCAGGGGGTCCACGCAGAGGCCGACGACGGGGACGCAGACGCCCGGCTGACGCGGACCGGCCGTCTTCTCCGGCTCGGGCGCGGATGCCGCCGTCCTCGCAGCGCGCGGCGGCGTCGGTGTCGCCGTGGGCTGCGGGGCGGTGCTCCTCGCTGACGCGGGCGCCGGGGCTTGGGGCGCGGCCGGGGTGTAGGTGGCGCCCGGGGTGAGGGCCACGGACGTGGGCGAGCCCGGGGTGCCGGGGACGAGACCGACCTCGGGAGCCGGGCTCGTACTCGCTCCGCCCATGGCGCTGGGCGCGGTCGGCGTGGCGGCGACGGTGGCGCCCGCGTCGGCCGTGCGGCCGGTGTCCGCGCCGGTGCCAGTACCCGCGCCCGTGCCTGTTTCTGTGCCCGTGTCTGTGGCCGAGACCGGGTCGGGCTGGGATTCGGCCTCCGCGGCGCCCGGACCGGCGACGCCGCCCGAGCCGGGGGTCAGCCGGAGGAGGCTCAGCACACCGGCGGCCAGCGCGAGGCCGCCCGCGGTGAACAACACCTTGCGGGGGCGGGGCCGGCGATGCCGGCCGCGGGCGCGCGGAGCCCAGAGAGGGCCGGCCTGCTCCGGTTCCGCCCCGCCCCAGGCTGCCGTCGCGTCCCGACGTGCCCTCTCGTCCAGCCCGGTCCGCGTGCTCGTCATCGCGCGTTCCCTCCCCGATGCGGTCGCGCCCCCGATGCACCGGGGCGGACGCACGGTATGCGTTCCTGTGGGCGGTGCGGGGGGAGTTGGGCGAGATGTCACTCGAAGGGGTGGGCGGGCCCCATGCGGGGGCGGGTCCGCTCTTTCGCCCGCGGACCCCGGCTGGGATGATCGGGCGAGTCGAAAATGTTAACCCGCGTTAACCGGAGGGTGTCGTGAGCGGTGTCATGGGCGAGGAACGGTTCGGGGAGTTCGTGCTGGTGCGGCGGCACGGGGACGACGGGCACGTCGCGGAGCTGGCCCTCGACCGGCCGAAGGCCATGAACGCCGTCTCCACCGACATGGCCCGGTCGATCGCCGGGGCGTGCGCGGCGCTGGGCGAGGACCGGGAGGTCCGGGTGGTCGTGCTGACCTCGACGCACGAGCGGGCGTTCTGCGTCGGCGCCGACCTGAAGGAGCGCAACTCCTTCAGCGACGCCGAGCTGGTCCGGCAGCGGCCGTTCACCCGCGGGGCGTACACCGGCGTACTGGAGCTGCCGGTCCCCACGGTCGCCGCGGTGCACGGCTTCGCGCTGGGCGGCGGCTTCGAGCTGGCCCTGGCCTGCGACGTGATCGTGGCCGACGGCACGGCCGTGGTGGGGCTGCCCGAGGTGTCGGTGGGCGTGATCCCCGGGGGCGGCGGGACGCAGTTGCTGCCGCGCCGGGTGGGGGCGGCCCGGGCGGCCGAGCTGATCTTCACGGCGCGCCGGGTGGAGGCGGCCGAGGCGCGGGAGCTGGGTCTGGTGGACGTCCTGGTGGAGGAGGGGCGGGACCGGGAGGAGGCGCTGGCGCTGGCCGCGCGGATCGGCGGCAACTCGCCGGTGGGTCTGCGGGCGGCGAAGCGTGCGCTGCGGCTGGGGCAGGGGCTGGATCTGCGGGCCGGGCTGGAGGTGGAGGACGCGGCGTGGCGGTCGGTGGCGTTCTCGGGGGACCGCGCGGAGGGGGTGGCGGCCTTCAACGAGAAGCGGAAGCCGCAGTGGCCGGGTGAGTGACCGCTTTTCGGGACCGCATGGGACGTCGTCGGGCCGCCATGGGGGCCGCAGCGGGGCGGTCACGTCACTCCAAGTGCTCCCCTGTGTCTCTTTTTCACCCAAATATCCCTAGCCTGGGGAGATGGGTGAGGACAGACGCCTGGTGGCCGTGGTGGCGCTCGCGCAGGGGATGGCGGCCGCGCACACCCCCCGCGAGTCCTGGCGCGCGGCCGCCCTCGGGGCCTGCCGGGCGCTGGCCGGCGGCTTCGCCGCGCTCTCGGTCTGGGAGCGGGACCTCGGGCGGCTGCGCGTCCTGGCGAACGTGGGGGACCGGGCCGCCGACGAGGACGAGTTCCCGGACGACGAGGCCTACCCGGTGCACCAGTTCCCCGAGATCACCGAGTTCCTGCACGAGCGCTGGGCGGCCGGCGGCGAGCCCAACGCCTGGGTCGAGACGGCGCAGGGGCCCGCCGCCGGGCGCCCCGGCTACTGCCACCAGCGCGTCGCCGCCCTGCGCCGGCGGGGCCGCGGCTCCTGCGTGGTCGCGCCGATCGTGCTGCACGGCCGGGCCTGGGGCGAGCTGTATGTCGCCCGCTCCGCAGGCACCCCCGACTTCGAGCGTGCCGACGCCGACTTCGCGACCGTCCTCGCCGCCGTCGTCGCCGCCGGGCTCGCCCAGACCGAGCGGCTGGAGGAGGCGCGCCGGCTCGCTTTCACCGACGCCCTCACCGGGCTGGCCAACCGCCGCTCCGTCGACGTCCGGCTGGAGGAGGCGGTCGAGCGGCACCGGACACAGGGGGTCGTCGTCAGCCTCGTCGTGTGTGACCTCAACGGGCTGAAGCGGGTCAACGACACCCGCGGGCACGCCGCCGGCGACCGGCTGCTGGAGCGGTTCGGGTCGGTGCTGTCGCTGTGCGGGGCCATGCTGCCCGGCGCGCTGGCCGCCCGGCTCGGCGGAGACGAGTTCTGCCTGCTGGCCGTCGGGCCGCCCGCCGACGACGTCGTCAAGGTCGCCGACGATCTCTGCCGCCGGGCCGGTGAACTGGAGCTCGGCGAGGGCGTGGCCTGCGGGGTCGCCTCCACCGAGGACCCCATCGGCGAGGTGCGCTCCGCCCGCCGGCTCTTCCGGCTCGCCGACGCCGCGCAGTACCGCGCCAAGGCCGTACGAGCCGCCCGTCCGGTGGTCGCGGGCCGGCAGGGACCCGACGACCCCGTCGTCCGCCTCGCCGACGAGCCCTCCCACGAGCAGACCGCCGAGCGCCGTCGCTTCCGTGGCCGCCCCTAGGGCCGTGCCTTCCGGGGGTGAGTCTGTGATCTATTCGGTAAGGGGCGAACCCCGCCCCCACTGGTGACATCCTCGTCTTCACTGCGTACGCTCCTGAATATGGATATGCACACTGTGGTGGTGGGGACGTCCGGGGCGACCGCGTCCGACGTGCTCGCCGTGGCGCGCGACGGCGCCCGCATCGAGCTCTCCGCGGAAGCGGTGGCGGCCCTCTCCGCGGCCCGCGAGATCGTGGACGCGCTGGCGGCCAAGCCCGAGCCCGTCTACGGCGTCTCCACCGGTTTCGGCGCGCTCGCCACCCGGCACATCAGCCCGGAGCTGCGTGCCCAGCTCCAGCGCAACATCGTCCGCTCGCACGCCGCCGGCATGGGCCCGCGCGTGGAGCGGGAGGTCGTCCGGGCGCTGATGTTCCTGCGGCTGAAGACCGTCTGCTCCGGGCACACCGGCGTCCGGCCCGAGGTCGCGCAGACCATGGCCGACATCCTGAACGCCGGCATCACCCCGGTCGTCCACGAGTACGGCTCCCTGGGCTGCTCCGGCGACCTTGCCCCGCTCTCGCACTGCGCCCTCACGCTCATGGGCGAGGGCGACGCCGAGGGCCCGGACGGCGACGTACGGCCCGCCGCCGCGCTCCTCGCCGAGCACGGCATCGCCCCCGTCGAACTGCGCGAGAAGGAGGGCCTGGCGCTCCTCAACGGCACCGACGGCATGCTCGGCATGCTGGTCATGGCCCTCGCCGACCTCGACATGCTCTACAAGTCCGCCGACGTCACGGCCGCCCTGTCGCTGGAGGCACTCCTCGGCACCGACAAGGTCCTCGCCCCCGAGCTGCACGCCATCCGCCCGCACCCGGGTCAGGGCGCCAGCGCCGCCAACATGCTGGCGGTCCTCGCGGGTTCGGAGCTCACCGGGCACCACCAGGACGACGCGCCCCGCGTCCAGGACGCCTATTCGGTGCGCTGCGCCCCGCAGGTCGCCGGCGCCGGCCGGGACACCATGGCCCACGCCCGGCTCGTCGCCGAGCGCGAGCTGGCCTCGGCCGTCGACAACCCGGTGGTCCTCCCCGACGGCCGCGTCGAGTCCAACGGCAACTTCCACGGTGCCCCGGTCGCCTACGTCCTGGACTTCCTCGCCATCGCCGTCGCCGACCTCGCCTCCATCGCCGAGCGGCGCACCGACCGGCTGCTGGACAAGAACCGCAGCCACGGCCTGCCGCCGTTCCTCGCGGACGACGCCGGCGTCGACTCGGGGCTGATGATCGCCCAGTACACGCAGGCCGCGCTGGTCAGCGAGCTGAAGCGGCTGGCCGTCCCGGCGTCCGCCGACTCGATCCCGTCCTCCGCCATGCAGGAGGACCACGTGTCGATGGGCTGGTCCGCCGCCCGCAAGCTGCGCACCGCCATCGACAACCTCACGCGCGTCATCGCCGTCGAGCTGTACGCCGCCACGCGCGGTGTGGAGCTGCGCGAGGGGCTGACCCCGGCGCCGGCGACCCGGGCGGTCATCGACGCCGTACGCAAGGCGGGCGTCCAGGGCCCCGGCCCGGACCGGTTCCTCGCACCCGACCTCGCGGCGGCGGACGCGTTCGTGCGCGACGGACGGCTCGTCGCGGCGGTGGAGACGGTCACCGGGCCGCTGCGGTAAGACGGTTGGGGCCCTGCCGGACGCACGTGGTGAACGCGACGGCAGGGCCCCTACGGCGGTCTGGCGGCTTACTTGAGCTTGGCGACCTGCGCGTCGATCACGGCGGCCGGGATGTCGCTCATCTCGCCGCCCTTCGCGAGCGTGGCGATGTCCATCGTGAAGAGCGTGGCGAGGATGCCGCCCTTGCGAACCACCTCGGTGTGGGCGGTGACCGTCTGGCCCTCCACCACGACGTCCTGAATGAACGCCACCGACTCGTCGCCCTGCCCGGAACCCTTCTCCGCGGCGACCTTGATGACCTTCGAGGTCTCACCGTCGGCCGTGAAGCCGTACCCGCCGGCACAGGCCGTCACCCCGTCGGAGAGGGCCTTCATGGCCTTTTCGGCGCCGCCGGCCTCGTAGGAGGAGAGGCCGACGAAGGTCACGCTGACATCGAAGGCATTCTCGAGGTCCTCGGGCTTCGCGGTGGCGGTCGTCGCCTTTTCCTCGGTGAGGCTGTTGGTGGCGTTCGCGTCCGTGTCCCCCGGGGGCAGTCCGTTCGTGGCCCAGGCGAGCGGGTTGCACGCCGCCTTGTCGATCTTCACGGAGGACTTGGAGGACTTGGCGGAATCGTCCTCCGCCTCGACCTTGTAACCCTTGATCTCGCCCTGCGCGAGCAGCAGCTTCACCAGCTCGGCGCTGGTGAGCGCCTTGGCGCCCGAGGCCGACGAAGGGGAGGACGCGGACGCGGATGCGGACGAGGACGTCTTGGAGTCCGCGGAGTCCTTCGACCCCTCGTCCGAGCAGGCGGTGAGGAGGGAGAGCGACAGTGCACCTATGGCGGCAGTGGCGCACAGCCGCGCCCCCGATGATCTCTTCATGAGCGAACTATGAAGATCCGGTCAAAGAGCAGTCAAGTCAATTCAAAAACCCAGCCGTTCCCGGCGAACGGAATAGGCCACGAAGCCGGCGCCCAGGGCGAGGAACATGGTTCCGCCGACGACGTACGGGGTCGTGTCGAAGCTTCCGGTGTCGGCGAGCCGGGTGCCGTCGTCGGACGTGGTCTCGGCGGCCGTCTCGGCTGTCGTCCGGGCTGCCGAGTCGGAGGACGTCCCGGACGTCGTCGTCGACGACGCGGCCCGTGCCTGGGTCGTGATCTGTGTCGTCGTTTCCGTTCTGGCCGGGGTGTCCTGGGACGCGTTGGCGGACGGGACGAACCACAGGGCACCCAACAGGGTCCCCGCGGCGGTGGCGGTCAGCAACGGACGGCGAGCGGATGACACGGAATATCGATCCCCTTGTGACGCTGGCGAATTGGCCGTGTGGCCCGATGCTAATGAAAGGCGCGGGTCGTGGGAAAGTTGCGGGAGCTGTGAGCCGTACGCTCCGGCCATGAACACTGAAGAGACATCACGTTTTGTACGGCTTCGGGTGGAACTCGTCCTCGAGGTTCACGACGAGGACGCCGTCACCAAGGCGGCTCTGCGGCGGCTGGCCGGGGACGCGGAGATGCCGGACGACGAGCGCGCGCACGCCGAGGGCGCTGTGACGGAAGACACCGCGGAGGCCCTCGCCCACCTCGTCGACCCGTTCGACCTGGTCAGTCAGGTGCCCGGCGTGGAGCTCCAGCAGGCCTCCTGGTCCAGTGAGCGGATCGACTACGACCCGGATTCGCCGGAGTGGGACCTCGACGACGACGATGTCGACGATGATGAGGAGTCCGACGACGAGTCGGACGGCGAGGAAGTCGGCATCGGCTGAGCGTCTTGGGGAAACCGTGACCCCGGACGGCAACCGCCGGCCGGGGTTTCTTCGTCTCAGCAGACGCACGAACCGACACCCGCACCATCAGCGCCACGAACGTGGCGTGCCCCACACCTTCGGGAAAAGTGGAACGGGACGAAGCGGTCGTAGCGTTGATGGTTTCTGACGGGGACTCTCGGGGTTCTGTAATCGGCAACGATGGAGAAGCGTGTGATGACGGACAGTAGGCGGCGTCGGGGTTTCATGGCCGCGTCCGCACTGCTCGGCGGTGTTCTGGTGCTCTCTGCGTGTTCCGGCGGCGACAGCGGCGCCTCCGACGGCGGAGGCAGCTCCTCGCAGGCCAAGGCCGACGAGGCGGCGGCCAAGAAGTCCTCCGAGGCCCAGATCAAGATCACGCCTGCGGACGGCTCGGACAACGCCTCCATCAACAACTCGGCGGCCGTCACGGTGAGCAAGGGCACGCTCACCGAGGTGACGATGACCACCGCCGAGGGGACCGCCGTCCAGGGCACGCTCTCCGCGGACAAGACCAGCTGGAAGCCGAACAGCCAGCTGGAGCGCTCCACCACCTACAAGGTGGCGGCCTCCGCGAAGGACTCCGCGGGTCTCGCGGCCCACGAGAACGCCTCCTTCACCACGGTCTCACCGGACAACAGCTTCATAGGCAACTTCACCCCCGAGGACGGCTCGACCGTCGGCGTGGGCATGCCGGTGTCGATCAACTTCAACAAGGCGATCACCAACAAGGCGGCCGTGCAGAAGGGCGTCACGGTCACCTCCACCAGTGGCCAGGAGGTCGTCTGCCACTGGTTCTCCACCCAGCGCATGGACTGCCGGCCCGAGGACTACTGGAAGGAGAACTCCACCGTCACGCTGAAGCTCGCGCTCGACGGTGTGGAGGGCGCCAACGGTGTCTTCGGTGTCCAGCAGAAGACGGTCACCTTCAAGATCGGCCGCAACCAGGTCTCCTACGTCGACGCGAAGACCAAGCAGATGAAGGTCACGCACAACGGCGCGGTCATCAAGACCATCCCGATCTCCGCCGGCTCGCCCGACAACACTACGTACGAGGGCAAGATGGTGATGTCGGAGAAGTTCAAGGAGACGCGCATGAACGGCGCGACCGTGGGCTTCACCGACGACGACGGCAAGGGCGAGTACGACATCAAGGACGTGCCGCACGCCATCCGCCTCACCAACTCCGGCACCTTCGTGCACGGCAACTACTGGGGCGCGAAGTCCGTCTTCGGCTCGGTGAACACCAGCCACGGCTGCGTGGGTCTGTCCGACACCAAGGGCGCCAACGACACGGGCACGGCGGGCTACTGGTTCTACACCAACTCCATCGTCGGTGACGTCGTGGTCGTCTCCAACACCGGCGACAAGACGGTCGCGCCGGACAACGGCCTCAACGGCTGGAACATGGACTGGGCACAGTGGAAGGCGGGTTCGGCCGCCTGACGGCCCGTCCGCACTGCTGACTCACAGGTTCCCGATGCCGCCCCCAGGGGCGGCATCGGTGTTTCCGGGGGCAACCACAGCCTTCTCATGCTTCTCTTATTTCGGCCTTATGCCTTCATCACGCGCCGTACCTACCTTGCGGCCATGTTCTTCACCTATCTGAGGCGCGAACTGCGCCGCCGCAGAAGAGCGGCTCTCGTCGTCGCCTCCGGCCTCGCGCTGGGCATCGCGCTGGTCATCGTGGTCACCTCCGTGTCGTCCGGCATGGGGAAGGCCCAGGACAAGGTCCTGCAGTCCCTGTACGGCCTGGGCACGGACATGACGGTCACCAAGGCCGCGACGCCCACCGCGAACGCCTCGGACCGTCCGCGCTTCCAGTTCGACGCGCAGGACAACGACTCCGACGCGGAGCAGAGCACCGACCGCGTCATGGTGCAGGGCTTCCAGACCCTGTCGACCGCGACCGTCACCAAGGTCGGCAAGCAGAGCGGCGTCTCCGACGCGGTCGGCGGGCTGAGCCTGCAGGTCCTCAAGGTCAACGGCCAGTTCACCCGCGGTCAGTTCCAGCAGAACGACAGCACCGGCGGCAATGCCGACGGCGGCGGCCAGGGCGGCCCCGGCGGTGGTCAGGGGAGCGGCCAGCCGCAGGGTGAAGTGCAGGGCGGCGGCGCCAACTTCGACGTCAACAGCTACTCCGTCTACGGCACCGACGTCACCGAGCCCGCGCTGGGCCCGCTGACCTCCTCGACGATCACCAGCGGACGCACCTTCAAGAGCACGGAGAACAACGGCAAGGTCGCCGTCCTCGACTCGGCGTACGCCAAGGAGAAATCGCTCAAGGTCGGCTCCACCCTCACCATCAGCAGCGTCAAGTTCTCGGTGATCGGCATCGCCACGGCCGACAGCGGCGACGCCGCCGCCAACGTCTACATCCCGCTGACCCAGGCCCAGACCCTCAGCGACTCGAAGAACAAGGTCACCACGATCTACGTCAAGGCGACCGACTCCCAGAAGATCGACAGCGTCAAGTCGACGATCCAGAAGAACGTCTCGGGTACGACGGTGACGACCTCCGCCGACCTCGCGGACACCGTCTCCGGCTCCCTCTCCACCGCCTCCTCCCTCGCCACCAACGTCGGCAAGTGGCTGTCCATCGCGGTCCTGATCGCCGCCTTCCTGGTCGCCGGTCTGCTCACCTCCTCGGCGGTCTCCCGCCGCGTCCGTGAGTTCGGCACGCTGAAGGCGCTGGGCTGGAAGTCCGGCCGGGTCACCCGGCAGGTCGTCGGCGAGGCCATGGTCAACGGTCTGCTGGGCGGTGCCCTGGGCATCGCGCTGGGCCTGGCGGGCGCTTACGCCGTGACCGCGATCAGCCCCACGCTGCAGGCCCAGTTGGGCGGCGGCGGTGGCGGCGGCCAGGGCGGTCCCGGTGGTGGCGGCGGCTTCGGCGGTCCCGGTCGCCAGGCGGCGGCCAAGACCCTCGACGTCGCGCTGACCGCGCCGGTGAGTGTCACGACGGTGGCCATCGCGGTGGGTCTCGCCGTGGCCGGCGGTCTGATCGCGGGGGCGTTCGGCGGCTGGCGGGCGTCCCGGCTGCGTCCGGCGGACGCGCTGCGCCGCGTCGAGTAGCCAACCCACCTACGAGCTCCAGGAGTTGTTGTCCCCATGTACGAACTCAGAGGCGTCACCAAGCGCTACACCCGGGGCAAGGAGACGGTCCACGCCCTGGACGGCGTCGACCTGACCATCCCGGACGGCGACCGGCTCGTCATCCAGGGCCCCACCGGCGGCGGCAAGTCCACGCTGCTGCAGATGATCGGCGCGCTCGACCGGCCCAGTGAGGGCGAGATCGTCCTCGACGGCGTCGACCTGGCCAAGCTCTCCGAGGCCAGGCTGACGAAGGTGCGCAGCGAGAACATCGGCTTCGTCTTTCAGTCCTTCAACCTCATCCCGACGCTCAACGCGCAGGAGAACGTCGAGACGGCCCTCGTCCCGCTCGGCGTGAAGGGCAAGGAGCGCCGTGAACGGGCCGCGGAGGCGCTGGAGTCCGTGGGTCTCGGCGAGCGGCTCGGGCATCTGCCGTCCGAGATGTCCGGCGGCCAGCAGCAGCGCGTCGCGATCGCCCGCGCGCTGGTGAAGCAGCCCAAGGTGTTGCTCGCCGACGAGCCGACCGGCAACCTCGACGAGAGCATGCGCGACGAGATCATGGACGTGCTGCACACCATGTGGAAGGAGCACGGGCTGACCTTCATCATGGTCACCCACGACTCCTCGATCGCGAAGAAGGCCCCGCGCGTGGCGACGATCCGCAAGGGGAAGATCACGGTGAAGGAGAACGCGGCGTCGTCCTGACGTGGTGATCCAGAAGGGGTACCCCTGACGTGGTAGTCCTTAAGTTCGGCGTACTTTCGGCGTATTGAGGCGCAAGATCACCCCCCGGCATACTTCGGTATGTTCCGGGGGGTTCGTGCATGACGCGTACGAAGCGTGTGATGAAGCGGGTGCCGAGGTGGTGGCCCTGAGGTGACGCCGTCGCCATGAAGTCCAGCGTCGGTCGGTCGTCGACGCGTACCGGTGCGAAGCGGCCGTCGGCGCCGTCCGGCGGGATCTGCTCCAGGCCCATGACCGTCGCGAACAAGCGGGGGTGTCCGGGGGCGGCAGCCCCCAGGGAGGCCCGCACCAGCACCGGTGCACTCTCAAGCGGACGGTGCCTGAGACTCCGTCCCCGCTCGCGTCGCGTCAGCGCCCCAGCTCGCCAGCAGGCGCAGCGCCTCCGCCGAGGCCGACTCCGGATCCGCGTGGTACGTCACCATCGTCTGCTCGCCGTCGTCCAGGAGCCTGAACCCCTCGAAGTTCAGGGAGAGTTCGCCGACCAGCGGATGCCTCAGCCGCTTCACGCCGTGGCTCTTCTCCTTGACGTCGTGCGTGGCCCACAGCCGCCGGAAGTCCTCGCTCTTCACCGACAGCTCGCCCACCAGCGCCGAGAGCCGCGGGTCGTCCGGATAGCAGCCCGCGTCCATCCGCAGGGCGCAGACGATGTCGATCGCCTTCTGCTCCCAGTCCACGAACAGGTCGCGGTAGTCGGGGCGCAGGAACACCAGCCGGGCCCAGTTGCGCTCCGCCACCGGCAGCTCCGCCCAGTCGCCGAAGACCGCCGCCGCCATCCGGTTCCACGCCAGGATCTCCGCGCGCCGCCCGACGATGTACGCCGGCACCGAGTCCATCGTGGTCAGCAGCTGCCGCAGAGACAGACGCGCCTGCTGGGGCCGGGCCGTCTGCTTCTTCTTGTGCTTCGGCTTCGCCAGGTGGGTGAGGTGCGCGTGCTCGGCGTCCGTCAGCCGCAGCGCCCGCGCGATCGAGTCCAGCACCTCCGCCGACACGTTCCGCCCGTTGCCCTGCTCCAGGCGCGTGTAGTACGCCACCGACACCCCGGCCAACTGTGCCAGCTCCTCGCGCCGCAGCCCGGGCACCCTGCGGTGCCGCCCGAAGTCCGGCAGTCCCACGTCCTCGGGCTTCAGCCGGGCCCGCCGGGTGCGCAGGAACTCGCTGAGTTCGGCACGCCGGTCCAGGGAGGCGCCGGGAGGTTCGGGGCGTTCGTCCATGCCGTCCAGTATTCCCGGTCGTACGTACAGCAGCCTGACCCCGCCAGTGGTAGGCACAGCAGACGTACGCAGAGGCGTGACCTGGGTGATTCCCGCGCGGTGGGGCAGGCTGGGGCGCAAGCCCCGGCCCGAAGGCAGGCCGGGACTACGCAACCCCCGCTAGGAGACCCCCGGCATGACCACTGTTGCCGCGTACGCCGCACCCGCCGCCAAGGCTCCGCTGGAGCGCACGACGATCGAGCGCCGTCCGGTCGGCGAGTTCGACGTCCTGATCGACATCGAGTTCGCCGGCATCTGCCACTCCGACATCCACCAGGCCCGCGAGGGCTGGGGCGAGGCCATCTTCCCGATGGTCCCGGGCCACGAGATCGCGGGCGTCGTCTCCGAGGTCGGCCCCGGCGTCACCAGGCACGCCGTCGGCGACCGCGTCGGCGTCGGCTGCCTCGTCGACTCCTGCCGTGAGTGCGACAACTGCAAGGCCGGTCTGGAGCAGTACTGCACCGGCGGCAGCGTCGGCACGTACAACGCCGTCGGCAAGGACGGCGAGCCCACCTACGGCGGCTACTCGCAGAAGATCGTCGTGGACGAGAACTACGTCGTCCGCATCCCCGACGGCCTCTCGCTCGACGTCGCCGCGCCGCTGCTCTGCGCCGGCATCACCACGTACTCCCCGCTCAAGCACTGGAACGCCGGTCCCGGCAGGAAGGTCGCGATCCTCGGCATGGGCGGCCTGGGCCACATGGGCGTCAAGATCGCGCACGCGCTCGGCGCCGAGGTGACCGTCCTGTCCCAGTCGCTGCGAAAGAAGGACGACGGCCTGAAGCTGGGCGCCGACCACTACTACGCCACCAGCGACGAGAAGACGTTCGAGGAACTGCGCGGCACCTTCGACCTCATCCTCTCGACGGTCTCGGCCCCGCTGAACCTGGACGCCTACCTGTCCCTGCTGAAGACGGACGGCGCCTTCGTGAACGTCGGCGCGCCCGAGGAGCCCGTCAACCTCAACCTGTTCTCGGTGATCGGCGGCCGCAAGACCCTCGCCGGCTCCGGCATCGGCGGCATCCAGGAGACCCAGGAGATGCTGGACTTCTGCGCCGAGCACGGCTTCGGCGCCGAGATCGAGCTGATAAGCGCCGACGAGATCAACGAGGCGTACGAGCGGGTCCTCACCAGCGACGTCCGCTACCGCTTCGTCATCGACGCGTCGACGATCTGACGGTCCTCGCGTCCTTCCGATCGTGAGCAGGGCCCCCGGCATGCGCTCAGGTTCCAGTGGCCGTTGCAACACCCCAACTCAGGGGATGCAATGGCCTTCGAGATCCGGGAGAACCGGACGGTGGCTCAGGGACCCCGGGTCCTGGTTCGTGAGCGGGAGGAATACCTCCGGCTTGTGGATCAAGGAATGACCTGCGCCGAGGCGGCCCGGGCCGTCGGGATCAACCTGCGGACCGGGAAGCGATGGCGCAACGGGCGCAATGCGTCCGGCAGATCCAAGGCGGCACCACCGATCAACGCGGTGGTGCCGCCGTCTGCTGCGACCACGGCGCCCGCGCCCTCGCGCCACCTCGGTGAGGCAGACCGTATCCACACCGCCGACCGGCTGCGCGAGAAGGCCACGGTCCGGGCCATCGCCGCCGAGCCGGGACGCAGTCCATCGACCATCAGCCGGGAAACACGCCGCAACCGGCACCCCACGAACGGCCAGTAGCGGCCGCACGCCGCCCAGGCCCGCGCCGACGCCCGCCGGCCCCGCCCCAAGCTGGGGAAGATCGGCCAGAACCCGCAGCCGCGGGACTTCGTCCAGGACCGCCTGATGCTGCGCTGGAGCCCCGAGCAGATCTGCCACGCTCTGCGCGGACACTTCGCCGACCGGCCGGAGATGCACGCGTCAGGACGACGGTCGTGGCACCGGCGATCACCGGCGTACGGTGGTGAGGGGAGGTCGGGTGATGAGGGAGGCCTTCACGATGACCGTCCAGCTGAACCACACCATCGTCGCCGCGCACGACAAGCGAGCCTCGGCCCGGTTCCTCGCCCGCATCCTCGGCCTGGAGGTGAGCGAGCCCTACGGCCCCTTCCTCCCCGTCGAGATCCCGAACGGCGTGACCCTCGACTACCTCGACGGGCAAGGGGAGATCACCCCGCAGCACTACGCGTTCCTGGTCTCCGAGGACGACTTCGACACGATCTTCGCGCGCATCCGCGAGGCCGGCCTGACCTATTGGGCCGACCCCTTCCACCGCCGCCCCGGCGAGATCAACCACAACGACGGCGGCCGGGGCACCTACTTCGACGACCCGAACGGCCACCGCCTGGAGATCCTGACGCGGCCGTACGGGAGCGGGAACGGGTGAGGCGGGCTGCGGTGAGGTCCCCCGGTCAGGCCACGGGGAACGACTCGCCGGCACCGTAGGACCGTACGACGACCCCGCCCCCCGGAGCCGGCCGCACGGAGTGGGCCAGCCCGAGCCCGGCCACCCGTGCGCGGCCGTCGCCATCCCCGCCCCCGATCTCCACCAGGGTGTTCTCGTCGATGGCCACCCCGTGCGCGAGCCGCCCGCCCGCCACGACGGCGACCAGCCGCCCCAACGTCCCCCACTGCGCGGCATGCACGTCCACCCCGAACGGCACGAGCCCCAGCCCGGGCCGGACTTCGACCTCCTCGAGATCCTCGGCGGCGTCCGGCGGACACACGGCGACCCCGTCCACCAGCCACCCCCCGACCACCGCGTCCCGTGCCGCGACCGCGGCCCCCGCGGAGAACCCGGCGTAGGGAACACCTCGCTCGACCAGCAGGGACGACAAAGGACCGGATTCTCCGGCGAACGCCTCCTGATACGCGGGTGTCAGCCCACCGCAGACCAGCACCCCGTCCACGTCGGCGGAAAGCGCGCCGACGTCGAACCGCCCCCCGACCGGTACCAGCAACGGCACAGGTGTGCACTCCCCGGCCTTCCGCAACGCGACGTCGTACCGCGCGAACTGCTCCGCGCCGTCGCCCTCGTCGACGAGTACACACAGGATGCGCGGAGCCGACCCGCCCCCGGCCCCCGACCTCGCCGCCGCGGCACGCAGAAACGGCCCGTGGACCACGTCGGCGACCGTCCCGTCCCACCCACCGCCGACCAGAAACACCCGACCGCCACCGCTCTTCGCACCGCTGCTCACGCGCACTTCTCCCTGGATTCCGGCAATCATCCCCGCAGCCCCTTGAGGCCGTCGTAGACGGACATCGCGATCTCGACTCCGCGGGTGTCGTCCGCGGGTTCGCGCATCTGGTTCGTCACGTACGCCACCGTCATCCGTGCCTCGGGGTCGATCACGACGATCGAGCCGCCCCAGCCACCCCACCCATAGGTGTTGCCGAACCGCGCGTAGCCCAGGCCCCAGCTGACCGGCATGCCCAGGACGCGGTCCTCGCCGCTGAACTGCTCCTCCCACGCACGGTCGCGGCCCGCCCGCGACAGCAGTCGCACGCCGTGCACCGAGCCCCCGCAGGCCATCACCGACTGGACGAGGGCCACCGAGCGGGCGTTGCCGAATCCGCTCGCCGCGGGGATCTGCGCCCGGCGCCAGGCCACGCTGTTGCCGTCCCGGACCCGGAACGCGGTCGCGGCGGTCGGGGCCGCGTTGCCGCCGGGCGCGCTCGCGGCGTAGTCCTCGTCCCGGGACGGCGGCGGGAGTGTCCGCGCCACCCGGTGGTCGTGCTCGGCCGGCAGCCCCATACGGAAGTCCGCGCCCAGCGGTCCGGCGATCTCGGCGGCGAAGAACTCGCCGGGGCTCCGGCCCGTGATCCGGCGTACGACCTCGCCCACCAGGAACCCCTGGGTGAGCGAGTGGTATCCGGCCGCGCTGCCCGGCTCCCACTGCGGCGCCTGCGCGGCGAGGCGTGCCGTGGCGGTCGGCCAGTCGTAGATCTCCTCCACCGGCCCGTCCCAGTCGGGCAGGCCCGCGGTGTGCGCCAGCAGGTGCCGGACCAGCACCCCTTCCTTGCCGGCCGCGGCAAACTCCGGCCAGTACCGGGCGACCGGCGCGTCGAGATCGAGCTCGCCGCGGTCGGCCAGTACCAGCGCGCACAGGGCCGTCATCGTCTTGGTGACGGAAAAGACGTTGACGATCGTGTCCCGCTGCCAGGGCACCGTGCGCTCCGCGTCGGCGAACCCGCCCCAGACGTCCACCACCGGCTCACCGTCCACGAAGACGGCCACCGAGCCGCCCGCGTCCCCGCCGTCCAGCAGCGCGGCCAGCGCCGTGGGCACCGCGGTGAACAGATCGTCGTACGAGCCCTGAATGTCAGCCATGCCGCCATCTAGCCCCCACGGAGCCACCGGAGGCAACCGAATTCCCGGCAGCAGGACCTACGGTCCGGAAGCGCCGTCCGAGGTCTTGGTCAGCGGCGGGGCGGCCTGCCCGCCCATGTCGAGACGGAACGGCGGATACTCGTCGGTCATCAGCGCGGCATAGGCGCCCACCCGCGCGACCCAGCGGGCCAGGCCGATCAGGAAGTTGAACAGATGAACCGGATATCGGCCGGTGAACGCCAGGATGATTACGGCGACCAGGGAGAGGAACGGAACCAGGCCGCCGGCGTGCCAACTGTCCGAGTCTCCCCAGCCCCAGTCGCCGACGAAGATACCGACGACGATGTACTGCGGAATCGCCAGCAGCCACCACTTCACCAGAACCAGACCTCGGGAAAGGTGCTCGGGATAGGTGACGTCGAAATGCGCCGGGTAATCGGATACCTCCGCCAGGGTGAACGGCGGGTACCGGTCGGTGCCGAGCGCGGTGTGGGCGTAGAAGCTGACGCGCCAGTTCCAGCGCATCACGCCGACATTGAATTCGAAAAGGGAACGTGGATATCGGCCGGTGAGCAGGATGGCGAAGAACGCGACAATGGTCACGAACACGAACGCGATCCACAGGAAGCACAGCACAATGTAGTGCGGAATGGCGAGAAGCCATTTCACCAGCCATAGCCATCTGGACAACCGAGGATCGATTGACGCCTCGATACGCACAGGTGAGAGCAGTATCCGGCTCATGAATTCAGCCTCGCACGAGAAGCGAAAGCCCGCGACCGGGGTGGGCTCAGGGGCCGGCTGACCGACGCCATGCTTTCGCCGTTCAGGCGGATTGCCGGCCCGTCTGCGCGGCGATTTCGGCTGCGGCGAGTTGGAGCGGTGCCGGCAGGGTCGCCCCGCGTGTCACGCCGGTCCGCCCGGCCCCGCGCCTCCGAGGACCGCGCGGGCGATGTCCCGCGCCCAGGCGTCGACTTCGGACCAGTCCCGGTAGTCGCCGTAGCGCAGGCCCATCGCCCGGAGCTTCACCCGCCCGGTCCCCGACAGGTGCTCGGGCCGGATGACCCCGGAGAACAGACGGTGGCCGCGCGGACGCAGTTCGTCGATCAGGTGGCCGGCCACATGCTCCTCCTCCTTGGCCGCGAACGCTTTCCACGGGCCTCGCAGAGCGGCCGGCATGCCCACGCTGAAGATCCACACGCCGTGGCGGACGAACAGCTCCGCACCTCGGCGTACGAAGGTGAGAGCCTCGGGGAGCCATGCCATGTCGTGGACAGCGCTGCCCACCACGAAGGCGTCGTAGACGCGAAGATCGTCCACAGCCTCGACAGGCAGCGCGTCGGCCCGGAGCCCCTGCTCCCGCAGACGGGCGGCGATTCGTTCGGCGATGCTGCGGGTCGAGCCGTGGACGCCGGCGTACGCGACGAGCACCTTCGTGTCCTCGCCCCGTTGTCTGCTCGAAGGCTCGGGATCAGTCGTCACCCCGCCAGTCTCACCCGACCGCGGCCCATACCGCGACCGATGGGCGTTTCGTGGGCAGCGGCCGGGCGGGCACGGAATCGCTTGGAACCCCCGCGCGTTGAGGAGAGCGGGCAGGGATGCCGGTGGTGTGCGAGCCGAGCAGCCCGAGCGACCGAGCTGACAGATATTGGAGGGGCCGTAATGGCTGCGCAGACGCAGAGGGCCGTGCTGGCCGGTGGATGCTTCTGGGGGATGGAGGAGCTGATCCGCCGCCTTCCGGGCGTGACGGCGACCCGGGTCGGATACACCGGGGGTGACGTGCCGAACGCGACGTACCGTAACCACGGCACGCACGCGGAGGCCATTGAGATCCTCTTCGACCCCGAGCAGACCGACTACCGCGCGATCCTGGAGTTCTTCTTCCAGATCCACGATCCGAGCACCAAGAACCGCCAGGGCAACGACATCGGCCTCAGCTACCGCTCGGCGATCTACTACGTGGACGACGAGCAGAAGCGGATCGCCGAGGACACGATCGCGGACGTGGACGCCTCCGGACTGTGGCCGGGCAAGGTCGTCACCGAGGTGGAGCCGGTCGGCCCCTTCTGGGAGGCCGAGCCCGAGCACCAGGACTACCTGCAGCGTTACCCGGACGGCTACACCTGCCACTTCCCGCGCCCCGGATGGCGACTGCCCGCCCGCGCGGAGGGCTGACCGCGAGGCGGCCCCGCGGAAGGCGGGGCCGGCCGGCCGAGGCTCCGCCGCCGGTCTCCCCGTCTTCGTCGTACGGCGAAAGCAAAGGGGGCTGCCGGCAACGGAAAGTGTGTCTCGGCCGGGGCGCTGTACACAGCCCGGTGACAAGGTGAGCCCAGGCTCCCCCGCGAGGCTGTGAACGTTGTCCGCGACCGGTCGGCGGCCCGGTGACCGGGCGCGGACATCGGGCCGCTCGCGACATCTTGGCGCGGACGCGAGGAAGCGCCGTGCCGCGGCCCCGATCGCCGAGGTAGGCCCCGCAGTGCTGAAACCGTGCGGCTCAGCCGCCGGTCGTGGCGACGCCGGTGGGGCAAGACGCCCCCCAGTTCGTCCCAAGAACGGGGTACCTGGTTTGACGCCCGCTCCGCCGAGCCTGTGCTGCCATGCGACCCGTCTCAACGGACGGCGAGTCGTTCCGGGGCGTCTTTGACCTGGAAGTTCATTCCTTGCAGGGAATTGTCGGTCTCCGCCGCGCGCCGCAGGATCTGGTCCGAAGCGACCTGTCCGACAAGGAGACATACATGATCGAGATCGACCCGCAGCAGGTGGCCGACCGTTACATGGCCCAGTGGACAGTGCCGGACGCGGCCGAACGCCGCGCGGCCATCGAGCTGTTGTGGGCCGAGGACGGCACCCACGTCCTCCAGCCGCCCGCCGAGATTCGGGAGATCGCCGCAGAACTCGGCTTCGGCCACACGGCTCTGGAGGCTCAGGGATACGACGCCATCGAGACCCGAGTGGCGCGCAGCTACGAACGGTTCGTCGAGAAGCAAGGATTCACCTTCCGGTCGCGCCGCGACGCGGTACGCCTGCACGGCGTGGTGAAGTTCGGCTGGGAGGCGGTGTCCGCGGAAACCGGTGACGTGGTGGGCGGAGGCCTGGAAATCCTCGTGCTCGACGACACCGGCCGGATCAAGGCCGACTACATGTTCCCAGGGGCCTGACCTGCGGCGGCAGAGGCCATTGTCCCGGCAGCCGCCGAGAGGGCCTCCGCCGTCGCCGGATCGGCCGGAAGGAACGCCTCCAGTTTCAGCTCGGCGAGTGTCACATCGATGGCGGTGGCGAAGGTCGTCACCGTCGTCATCAGACGCAGCTCACCGTACGAGGACCGCAGCCGGAGCGGAACCGCGAAACCGAGCAGGCCCGCGGACGGCTCCAGTTCGGGAACATACCCGGTGAGTTCGGTGCGCAGCTCCTTCAGATGGTCCAGCCGTGCCAGGATGTGCCGCGCCCATTCCGCGAGGTTGTGGATACGGGAAGCCAGACCGTCGGGGTGCAGAGCCAGACGGTAGACATTCGTGCCCGGTCCCACCAGTTCGGCGGCAGCACCCTCGGTGATCAGGTCGAATGCCGTGTTGGCGGCGATCAGGTCACCACGCTGGTCCACCACCATCGCCGGATACGGCAGATGCCCGCGGAGGATGTGGTCGATCGCCGTACGCACGGGCGCCAGTACCGGGTCGTCGAGCGAACTCTCCGGGTAGACGGGCGCGTACCCGGCGGCTGCCAGCAGCTCGTTGCGCTCGCGCAGCGGCAGTTCCAGCGACTCGGCCAGACGTACGACCATGTTCCGGCCGGGAACGGACCTGCCTGACTCGATGAAACTGAGGTGCCGCTGGGTCGTGCCCGCCCGCAGAGCCAGATCGAGCTGGCTGACATGACGGCGGGTACGACGTTCGCGCAGTGCACTGGGGAAGTCCATGGCCCTGTTGTAACGGCAGCCATGAAGGCCAGGCCATTCCCCGCAGGGAATTGTCGCCGCTCACACCGATCGTGACCATCGTCGGCATGGACATCGGTGTACTGCTTCCGACCGGAACCGCCCAGTGGGGCGAGGCCGACGACCCCCGAGAACTGATCGGCTTCGGCCGCCAGGCCGAACGCCTGGGCTTCTCCTCGCTCTTCGTCAACGACTCCCTGATCAGCCCCCGCGTCGAGGCCCTGACGATGCTGGCCGCGCTCGCCCCGGCGACGGACACCGTGACCCTGGGGACCGCCGCACTGATGCCGTTCCTGCGTCGGCCGGTCCAGGTCGCGCAGTCGCTGGCGTCGATCGACCTGCTGTCCGGCGGCCGACTCACCGTGACCGTCGGCGCAGGCTTCCCCGGCCGTTTCGGACGGCCTCTGTACACGCTGTCCGGGGTGCCCTGGGAAAGGCGCTTCACCCGCCTGGACGAGACCGTCGCGCTGTGGCGAGCCCTTTGGGACGGCGCCGACCACTTCCATGGCGAGATCCTCCGACTCGACGGCATTCCACCCATGACCAGGACGTTTCGATCCGGCGGCCCGCCCGTCTGGCTCGGCGGCGCGACCTCCTCGGCGCTGGCCCGGACCGGCCGGATGTACGACGGATGGCTGCCATACCCACCCGACCCCGCCGACTACGCATCGGGGCTGGCCGACATCCGCTCAGCGGCTGCCGACATCGGCCGAGCGGCCGAGGACATCACCCCCGCACTGTTCGTCTCGGTACGGATCGATGACGACGTCGAAAGCGGCCGCCGGGCAATGGACGCCTACGCTCGGGCCACATACGGCATGCCACTCGAGGAACTGGAGAAGATCCAGGCAGTCGTCACCGGCTCAGCCGCGCAGGTCCTCGAGCGCCTGGGACAGTACGCGGCCGCCGGCGCCCGGCACATGGTCACCCGCCTCGGCGCCCTGGGCATGCGCTCCCAGCGCGAACAGCTCGAACGGATCGCAGACCTGATCCCCGCCGTGCAAGCGGAGGCGGAAGATGTCTCCGCCCAGACAGGTTCCCCGTTGCGAACGGGACACTTGGCTTGACGCCCGTGCCGCCGATCCCGCGGTAGCCCGCCGGGTTCTTGTCGAGGTACTGCTGGTGGGTGTCCTCACTCGCTCATCGTTCGATGAAACGGGGGTCCGGCCACGCGGTGATCGGCTCGTCGGAGACTGAGTAGATCTCCAGGAGTGAGAGGTATCCGCCCTCGGTGAAGATCATGACACCGGCCGAGTGCGGTGCGTCGTACCAGGCGTCCACGGCCGGATTGTCATGCGATGGCGCAGCAGCCACCGCTGTACGGTCGACTTCCAGATCGACCGTCACGCAGCCGCAGCCACATTTGCCCACCACCCGCGTGTGTGGAATCTGGGCCAGCAGGGCGCCACTCACCGGATCCGAGCCGGCCAGCAGCGCTCGCAGAGTCGCCGTGGCTTCCGACGACAGTGGCTCTGGGTCAGCCATCCGCCCTGGCCACGCCGATCGGGCAGGAGACACCGGTCCCGGCGAGCCTGTGCTGCTATGTGACCGGTGGACGGTGCCTGCCGTTCGGGGAGGCGTGGTCGATCAATCACCGGTACGGTCGCAAGGCTGGATGCTGGGCAGCGAATCCAGCACGCAGCGGCTGATCCGGGGGAGGGCTCTCGACTCAGTGCTTCATGTCGATCAGTTTCCGAGGCCCTTGCCAGCCATCTGAGCTACGGGGGCACGGGTCCCACCATGACGCGAGGCCGAGGAGCCTACACTCTCGCCGGTACAGATAGGGGGCGCATGGACAGTGACGACACGCGACGAAGACCACGGCGCCGGCTCATCCTGACCAGCGTCCTCATCACCGTGCTCGCGGCGCAATCCACCATGCTGGTCGTCCAGCAGGTGCAGATCAGCAACTTGAAGAGCCAACATGCGCAGCCGGGCCCCGCTGGCCCCTCCGGACCGCCCGGGCCAACAGGCCTACCCGGGCCCCGCGGCTACACCGGTGCAGCAGGACGAGACGGCAAGGACGGGCAGAACTTCATTGGAGCCGTACCCAGCAACGACACCCAGATTCAGCTAACCGAGACCGAAGCCCGCGCCCACTGCGAAGTCGTCGCCAACCAGGCCTACCCCGCCAACAGCAACACCGGCGACGAGACCTTGGACGACCTTACCGACTCCTACTCCGCCACCATGCATGAGAAGACGTTCCGTCAGTGCATGAGCGAACAGGGGTATCCGCAGTAGACACGGCCGCGTTTGCCAGGACGAAGGCAGTGCGGACCCAAAAAATGCCACTATCCCGCATAGTTGGAGTATTCCCAGTCAGAAGCCTTGGCCGTGGTGTGTCGTGGCAATAAGCCCACCGCCGGGTTCGATCCTGACTCCCGCTGGTTCGGGCTACTCCCTGGATGCTTAGGGCGCCAAGGGGACGCCAGCCGGGCAGGACGCCCCCAGTTCGTCTCGAACAGGTCAACTAGCTTGACCCCGTCCCCGCGAGCCCCTGTTGTTGTGTGTCCTGTACGTCAGACAGCGACACCAGGTATGAGTGCCACTAGCCCGGAGATGAAGCTACCTGCTGCTGCGAGTGTGACAAGGGTGGCCTTGCCGTCTGAGAACAGCCCGGAGCAGAACTCACGCACCCGCCGCCGGAAGATCAGCATCTTGAGTTTTTGCCAGCGGTGCTGATGGATGTGGCAGCCCATGAGGATGCCGGTCGCGTTGTTGCGGCAGCCATCGGCTCGTCCTCTGACCGGAGCCCCGCAGGTCACCGGGGCTTGGAAGAAGGACCAGAGTAAGACCACCGCGGACAGGGTGATGATCACTGCTGGTCCTGCTGCTTCATTGACCCAGGCCGCGATAAGGAGGGCGCCGGCCAAGACGCCCCACCACTGTCCCAAGCCGCCGAGCCGACTACGCCGTGCCCCCGAAGTCGCCATGCCTGTAATCGTGGCGACGGGCGGCACGAATCATGCAGGGCGCGGGCGGTATGACCGAAAGCAATTCCAGGAAGGCTGACGCCGGACAGTTGGATCGGTCTGACGACGCGCTGGCCGACTGCGCCGCCGTGCTGTCTGGCAGCTGGCAGCACGCCTGGCCGTGTGGACGCGCTTGCAGACCTACTGCTCTCCAGGGTCAGGTGCAGGCGCGACGCCCGTCGGGCAGGAAGCCCCCCAGTTCGTCCCGAACGGGTCACTTAGCTTGACCCCCGTCCCCGCGAGCCTGTGCTGCCATGTGACCCATCGGCCGCGATCGGCTGTCGGGTGAACCAGCCTCTCATCCCAGGAGATGGGCAAGTAGTTCGTCTTCAGCGGGATAAGGGCGTTCCTGGGGCAGCAGTCGGGTCGCGGAGCCCAAGTCACCGCCGCTGACGAGGGCGTGGATCTCGTGGGCCAGCGGGGTCACGTCGCGGATGGCGACCGTCCACTCGTCGGCGTAGCGTCGTGTGGCCTCAGCGGAGAGGCCAAGTTGCAGGGACCTGTACGGCATGGGTTGCAGGTGCAGGTCCCGCTCCGGGTCCCACTGCACGCGGGTGGGCGCGCATTTCAGTTGCCGCTGCCAGGTGACGCGGTCGGGGTGGACCCCGCGGGTGTAGCTCGACAGGCATGCGTGGCGCAACGCCCACTCGAAGCCGTCACGGCTGATCTCGACAGCGAGGACGGTCTCCTGCCCCTCCTTGGCGCCCCAGCCGCAGCGGTACATCATCCACAGGAACGACGGCTTGATCCACGTCATCCTGTCCCGCTTCCACACGGCGGGGAAACGGCCGTCGCGGACGGCGGGCAGGCCGATTGCCGGGGAGTAGGCCTGGTAGACGGTGATCGTGGATTCCGAGTGGGCCGCACGGATCCTGCGTTGCGGTTCTTCCATGGCGTACAGAGTGGAGTCGGCCGGTTCAGGCGGCCACTGATTTTCGACTCTCGTTCGCCGCGACGGAGAGGGCCGGCGGCGGCACCGTGCAGATTGCCGGTGTCGCGGTTCTTCAGTACCTACCGCCTACTTGTCCGTGGCCCCCGGCGCCGAAGCGATACCCGTCGGGCACGACGCCCCCCAGTTCGTCCCGAACGGGTCACTTAGCTTGACCCCCGTCCCACCTACGCCGCAGTACCCGCTCGGGTTTTTGCTGTCCGAAAGATACTGCTGGTGGTATCCCTCGGCCGCATAGAACGTGCGTTCCTCCGCCGGGAGGATTTCCGTCGTGATCGTGCCGTAGCCCGAGGCGGTGAGGACCTGCTGGTAGGACGCGCGGGAGGCCTCGGCCGTCGTTGCCTGGGACGGGGAGTGGGTGTAGATCGCGGAGCGGTACTGGGTGCCCACGTCGTTGCCCTGGCGGAAGCCCTGGGTGGGGTTGTGCGACTCCCAGAACGTCTTCAGGAGGCTCTCGTAGGAGATCACCGCCGGGTCGAAGACCACGCGGACGACCTCCGTGTGGCCGGTCAGGCCCGAGCAGACCTCCTCGTAGGCCGGGTTCTCGGTGTGGCCGCCCTGGTAACCGACCAGGGTCGTCCACACGCCTGCCGGGAGCTGCCAGAACTTGCGCTCCGCGCCCCAGAAGCAGCCCAGGCCGAAGTCCGCGACCTCGAGGCCCTCGGGGTAGGGGCCGAGGAGCGGGGTGCCGAGGACCGTGTGGCGGTCGGGGACGGAGAGGGCCGGCATCGGGCGGCCCCGCAGAGCCTGCTCGGGGGTCGGGAGCCGGGGCGTACGGTTGTGCAGGAACATGCGGTCTCCAAGGTCTGGGGGTCCGTGCGAGTCAACGGGCACCGGGCACGGCGAATTCCGGCCCGCTCCCACGCCCTGCCGCTCCCGGACCGCCCCCGCACAACCCCGCTCCCGGACCACCCCCGTACAGCCCCCGCTCCCGGACCGCCCCCCCCGGCACTCAGTGCGGCAGCGTCGCCGGGCTGCCGCCGTTGGCCTCGTAGCCCGCCACCGCCAGTGCGCGGAAGAGCGCGAACTCCGCGGCCGGGTCGGGGAAGAGCGTCCAGGGGAGGGCGCCGACGTGGCCGTCCACGTGTATGAGCTGGTTCATCGCCTCCGACCAGCGCTCGGAGCGCACCAGGAAGAAGACCAGCAGGTGGCGGACGTGCGCCAGCATCGGGTCGTCGGGCCGGGCCGCGTGCACCGCGAACAGCGCGCCGTGCATCGCCTTCGTCACGACCTCGCTCTGGTAGAAGCTGCTGACCAGGTTCACCTCGGGAAGGTGCTCGAAGACCGCGAACAGCGGCATGGCCGCGAGGAGCGAGCCCTTGGGGGCTCGTGCCGCCGCCGCCTCCGCGAACGAGTACGCCAGCTCGCGCGAGCCGTGCCACTTCTCGCACCAGTAGTGCAGGGCCGCCAGATGCGCCCCCATGTGCGCCGGGGCGTGGTCCAGGATCTTCAGCCAGAGCTGCTCGAACTCGGCCTGCGAGTACCGCAGACCGCGGGCCACCGACAGCTCGACGATGTACGGGATCGGGTCACCGGGGGACAGCAGCGCCGCCTGGCCGCAGGCGTCCTTCGCCTCCTCCATGATGATCCGGAAGTCGTCCGTGCCCGGCGTCGACGTCCGCCACGCCTGCTGCACCAGGAACTCGGCGTGCACGGCCGCACCGCCCGCATCCTTCGGTGCCTCCGTCCGCCACACCCGCAGCCACTGCCCGCCCGGAGTCTCGCTGACCCCGCCCGGCCGCTGCTGGAGCTCCAGCGCCGCCGCGCCCGCGAAGGCCTGCACGCGCTGCCAGCGCAGTTCGCCCTCGGTCTCCGTGCCGGCCAGCAGCTGCTGGGCCGCCCGGTAGTCCTGCGTGTGCTGCACCACGTCCAGGACGTCCAGCAGGTCCTGGTCGGGGCCGGGCATGCGGATGTCCAGCTCCTCCGTGCTCGCGAAACCGTAGGTCGCCGGGTCCGCGGCGTCCGGGTGATCCGCCGGGACCAGCTCGACCTGGCCGCGCCTGCGCCGCAGGAACGGCAGCAGCACGAAGCCGATCATGATCAGCGCCATCAGGACCCAGAGAATCTCCATGCCACAAGCGAACCAGACTGCGCCGACAATTGGCCAACCCGCCCCCGAGCCTGTGGAAAACCGTCCGTCCCGGCCGGGGGCCGTGGCAGGGAGGGGCAGTCGGCCGAACAGTCGGCCGAGCGGTCCGCCCGCGCCGGGCCCGGGAGCGGACTACGCTCGGTGCCCATGAGCGACAGGCACATCAGTCAGCACTTCGAGACCCTCGCGATCCACGCGGGCAACACCGCCGATCCCCTCACCGGCGCGGTCGTCCCGCCGATCTACCAGGTCTCGACCTACAAGCAGGACGGCGTCGGCGGCCTGCGCGGCGGCTACGAGTACAGCCGCAGCGCCAACCCGACCAGGACCGCCCTGGAGGAGAACCTCGCGGCCCTCGAGGGCGGCCGCCGAGGACTCGCGTTCGCTTCCGGACTGGCGGCCGAGGACTGCCTGTTGCGTACGCTGCTCAGCCCCGGCGACCACGTCGTCATCCCCAACGACGCGTACGGCGGCACGTTCCGCCTGTTCGCCAAGGTCGTCGCCCGCTGGGGCGTGGAGTGGTCGGTCGCCGACACCAGCGACCCCTCCGCCGTACGGGCCGCGATCACCCCGAAGACCAAGGCCGTGTGGGTGGAGACCCCCTCCAACCCGCTCCTCGGCATCACCGACATCGCCGCCGTCGCCCAGGTCGCCCGTGACGCGGGCGCGAAGCTCGTCGTCGACAACACCTTCGCCACGCCGTACCTGCAGCAGCCGCTGTCGCTCGGCGCGGACGTCGTCGTGCACTCCCTGACGAAGTACATGGGCGGCCACTCCGACGTCGTCGGCGGCGCGCTGATCACCGCCGACGAGGCTCTCGGCGAGGAACTGGCGTACCACCAGAACGCGATGGGCGCGGTCGCCGGGCCCTTCGACTCCTGGCTGGTGCTGCGCGGCGCCAAGACGCTGGCGGTGCGCATGGACCGGCACAGTCGGAACGCCACCGAGGTCGCCGACATGCTGACCCGGCACGCGCGCGTGACGAGCGTGCTCTACCCGGGCCTGCCGGAGCACCCCGGTCACGAGGTCGCCGCCAAGCAGATGCGGGCGTTCGGCGGCATGGTCTCCTTCCGGGTCACCGGGGGCGAGGAGGCGGCCGTCGAGGTCTGCAACCGTGCCAAGGTGTTCACCCTCGGCGAGTCCCTGGGCGGTGTGGAGTCCCTCATCGAGCACCCGGGGCGCATGACGCACGCGTCCGTGGTCGGTTCGGCGCTGGAGGTGCCAGGCGACCTCGTCCGCCTGTCCGTGGGCATCGAGAACGTCGACGATCTCCTCGAAGACCTCCAGCAGGCCCTCGGCTAGGGAACCTGCCCGACGGATCAAGCCGTAGGAGGGCGTCGACGTGGAGCGTCGGCGGCCGACGGCAAGCCGCTGGGGGGTTCTCCCTGGGGGTGTGCCGGGCCCCGCGTCGCCGGCTTGATCCGCTCGGACAGGCCCCAGCCGCAGGGGCTACCAGTCGGTGAGCGGTGGAGTCGTCTGCGACGGCGGCTCCACCCAGGGCTGGACCATCACCGCCCAGACCACGAACGCCACGGTCGCGGCGCACAGCAGCAGCCACAACAGCCGCCGGGCGATCGTACGGCGGCGCAGAATACGGCTGCCGCGACGTACGACGTCCGTGTGGAGCCCCGTCGGCACGTGCGGCGCCGTCCGCTCCATGATCTGTCGTACGGCGGCCTCCCGCTCGGCCCGGTTCACGAGGCCGCCGCCTTCGCCCGGCGCACCGCGGGCGCCGGTCCGCGCGGCGGATGCAGCAGCGTCGCCGTCGCCCGGTCGCAGGCCGTGCGGACACGTTCCGTCGGCAGGCCGAGCAGGGCCGCCACCTGCTCCTCGGCAACGCCCTCGTAGAGCCTCAGGACCAGGATCAGGCGCTCCTGGGGAGTGAGCCCGGCCAGCGCCCCGGGGGCGGAGCGCGGGTGGGTACGGCCCAGGGGCAGAGCCTCGTACAGCTGCCACGCGTACTGGTGCCACGCCTCGTGCGCGAAGCGGGTGGCCAGATACTCGCGGGCACGGTTGTACGGGTCCTCGCCGTGCAGCCGCTCCCAGCACGCGTACGTGCGCGCGAGGGCGAGCGTCAGCAGACGACGCGCGCGCGGGTTGTCGTCCGGCGCCTCCGCCGTGAGCAGGGTGGCGGCGTGCAGCAGCCGCCCGCCCGCTCCCGCGACGAACGCCTCGAACTCCCGGGCCCGGCGGGCTTCCTGGGCCGAACGCCTCTCTCGCACACCGAGCCTCCCGCCTGACGGCGTCCCCCTGGACGGCCATATGCCCCGGTCTCATATGAGGCCAGGGGCGGGGTTTCGGTCAAGAGCCGCGCACGCCCGCCGGAAAGTCGTCGGAAGGCCGCCGGGACCCGCACGGAAGCCGTCCGCCGCGCGCGTGCGTCGCTGCGGGCCCGCCCGCGCTCAGGATGCGGTCGGCGACGGCTCCTCCGTGCCCGGTACGCCGTGGGCCGCCATCCGGGAGGACAGCGCGGTGTTGAAGCGGGTGAGGAGCGCGCAGAACGTCTCGCGCTCCTCCGGCGCCCAGTCGTCCGTCAGCTCGGCCATCAACTGACGCCGGGAGGACCGCACTTCCTCGAGACGCGACTGCCCGCGCGGGGACAGCTGGAGCACCACCGCCCGTCCGTCCTCGGGGTGCGAGGTCCGCTTGACCAGACCGGTGTCGACGAGCGGAGCGACCTGCCGGGTGACCGTGGACGAGTCGATGCCCATGCTCGCGGCGAGCGCCTTGACGCCCATCGGGCCTTCCTTGTCGAGGCGGTTGAGCAGCAGGTACGCGGCACGGTCCATGGAGTTGCGCACCTGCCCGACACCGCCGAGCCGGGTCTGTTCGGCACGGCGTGCGAACACCGCGACCTCGTGCTGCAGCGTGTCGAGGAGACCGGTGTCACCGACGGTCGTCATGTCCATCGACATTTCAGGTGTTGTGGGCATGGCCGGGGGCTCACTTCATGAAGGGGCTGCTGGAATGGGGGACAGAGTACGCGGCTGGAGGGCGGGTCGTACCGGCGCTGCGGAAACCGGTCTCGGAGGTTGGTCACAGCGGTCGTTCCCGCCTGTGAACTGCGATGCTGGAGTCATGAGCTACAGCACGGCTGACTCCTTGCGCCACGTCACCCTCGACGATGTGCGCGGCGCCCAGAAGATGCTGTCGGGCGTGGCGCGGGTGACCGCGATGGAGGGCAGCAGGCACCTGACCCAGCTGGTCGGCGCGCCGGTCCACTTCAAGTGCGAGAACCTCCAGCGGACGGGATCGTTCAAGCTGCGCGGCGCGTACGTCCGGATCGCCGGGCTGTTGCCGGAGGAGCGGGCCGCCGGGGTCGTCGCGGCGAGCGCGGGCAACCACGCGCAGGGCGTGGCGCTGGCGTCGAGGGTGCTGGGTGTGCGGTCCACGGTGTTCATGCCCAAGGGCGCCCCGCTGCCGAAGATCAGCGCCACCCGCGAGTACGGCGCCGAGGTGCGCCTGCACGGTCAGGTGGTCGACGAGACGCTGGCCGCGGCGCAGGAGTACGCCGCCGAGACGGGCGCGGTGTTCATCCACCCCTTCGACCACCCCGACGTCATCGCGGGGCAGGGCACGGTCGGTCTGGAGATCCTGGAGCAGTGCCCGGAGGTGCGCACGATCGTCGTCGGGATCGGCGGAGGTGGTCTGGCGGCGGGCATAGCGGTCGCGGTGAAGGCGCTGCGGCCGGACGTGCGGATCGTCGGCGTGCAGGCGGCGGGGGCCGCGGCGTACCCGCCCTCGCTGGCGGCCGGGCGGCCGGTGTCGATCAGGAACCCGGCGACGATGGCCGACGGCATCAGGGTCGGCCGGCCCGGTGACGTGCCGTTCGGCATCATCGGCGAGCTGGTGGACGAGGTGCGCACGGTGACGGAGGACGAGTTGTCCACCGCGCTGCTGCTGTGCCTGGAGCGGGCCAAGCTGGTCGTCGAACCGGCCGGGGCGAGCCCGGTGGCCGCGCTGCTCAGCGACCCCGGCGCCTTCGAGGGCCCGGTCGTCGCGGTGCTGTCCGGTGGCAACGTCGATCCGGTGCTGATGCAGCGGGTGCTGCGGCACGGCATGGCGGCGCAGGGCCGCTACCTGGCCGTACGCCTGCGCCTGACGGACCGGCCGGGCGCCCTCGCCACGCTCCTCGGCGTGTTGTCAGTGGTCGACGCCAACGTTCTCGACGTGAGCCATGTGCGGACCGACCCCCGGCTCGGGCTGACCGAGGCGGAGGTCGAGCTGCACCTGGAGACGAAGGGGCCGGCGCACTGCGCCGAGGTCGGCCGGGCCCTGCGCGACGCCGGCTACATCGTCATCGACTGAGGTCAGAGCCCTGTTCGTCACTCGTTCGAGTAAGTCCGTTGTGGGACGCGATACATCGCGTTATGGTGTGTCTCATGCCCTCGCGCCGTTCACTCCTGACCCTGTCGGGCGGAACGAAAAGTACAAACCTAGGCTTTCCGAAGAATCCTCAACGACGTGGAGACTCATATGCCAGGCGCCATCTACGCCGAAGGCCTGGTGAAGACCTTCGGCGACGTAAAGGCTCTGGACGGCGTCGACCTCGACGTCCCGGAGGGCACGGTCCTGGGCCTGCTCGGACCGAACGGCGCGGGCAAGACCACCGCGGTCCGCTGCCTGACCACCCTCCTGCGCCCCGACCGCGGCCGGGCCGTGGTCGCCGGCCTCGACGTGCTCAAACACCCCAACGAGGTACGCCGCTCGATCGGCCTGTCCGGCCAGTTCGCGGCAGTCGACGAATACCTCACCGGCCGCGAGAACCTCCAGATGGTCGGACAGCTCTACCAGATGAAGTCCGGCGCGGCGAAGGCCCGGGCCGCCGAACTTCTCGATCAGTTCGACCTCGCGGACGCCGCCGACCGCACCGCCAAGACCTACTCCGGAGGCATGCGCCGCCGCCTCGACCTGGCCGCGGCGCTGGTGGTCTCCCCGCCCGTGATGTTCATGGACGAGCCGACGACCGGCCTCGACCCGCGCAACCGCCAACTGCTGTGGGACGTCATCAAGCGACTCGTCTCCGGCGGGACGACGTTGTTGCTGACCACCCAGTACCTCGAAGAGGCCGACCACCTCGCGCACGACATCGCGGTCGTCGACCACGGCCGCGTCATCGCCCGCGGCACCTCCGACCAGCTCAAGGCCCGCACCGGCGGCGAGCGGGTGGAGGTCGTGGTGCACAACCGCGAACACATCGCCACCGCCGCGGAGGTCCTGACCGGCTTCGGCAAGGGCGAGACCGCGGTCGAGCAGCACACCCGCAAGCTCACCGTGCCCGTCTCCGGCGGCGCCAAGCTCCTCGCCGAGGTCATCCGTGAACTCGACACCCGTGGCATAGAGATCGACGACATAGGCCTGCGCCGCCCCACCCTCGACGACGTCTTCCTGTCCCTGACCGGACACGTGGCCGAGACGAAGGCCGAGGACAACGAAAAGACCGCACCTGCCGGAAAGAGCGAGAGGGAAACCGTCAGATGAGTGCCGTCACCGACGCCGTACGCGGCGTGGCGCCCCCGCCCGCCCATCCGCTCGGGCAGTCCGTCCGCGACCCACTGGTCGTTGCAAAGCGCAACTTGATCCGGATGTCCCGGACCCCGAATCCTGTTCGCCCGTGTCGGTCAGGATTCATCATCTCGCCGCGCATCCGGGACCGGCGGCCCAACGCCTGGACGGAGCGTGTGAAGTGAGCGCCATGAACGATTCCCTGGTCATCGCCCGCAGGAATCTGATTCGCATGAGCCGGATTCCTGAGATGGTTATTTTCGGGCTGATCCAGCCGGTGATGTTCGTGGTCCTGTTCACGTACGTCTTCGGCGGCTCGATGAACATCGGAGGCTCCACCAGTCCGGACGTCTACAAGAACTTCCTGATGGCCGGCATCTTCGCGCAGACCGTCACGTTCGCCACGGCCGGTGCCGGCGCGGGTATAGCCGACGACATGCACAAGGGCCTGATAGACCGCTTCCGGTCACTGCCCATGGCGCGCGGGGCGGTGCTCACCGGCCGTACCCTCGCCGACCTGGTGCAGACGGCCCTGACCCTGGTCGTCCTGGCAGCCGTCGCGCTCCTGGTGGGCTGGCGTCCGGGCTCGGCGGAGCCCACCAACTTCGGCAAGGTCCTGGCCGCCTTCGGCCTGCTGCTCCTCCTCGGCTACGCCTTCACCTGGATCGGCGCCCTGATCGGCCTGTCGGTCCGTACGCCCGAGGCGGCCACCTCCGGCGGACTGATCTGGCTCTTCCCTGTGACGTTCATATCCAACGCGTTCGTGGACTCCTCGCAGATGGCGTCCTGGCTGCAACCGATCGCCGAGTGGAACCCGTTCAGCGCCACCGTCCAGGCGTGCCGCAAGCTCTTCGGCGACCCGGGAGTCTCACCGTCCGACGCGTGGCCGATGGCCCACCCCGTCTGGGCCTCGATCATCTACTCGGTCGTGATCATCGCGATCTTCCGCACGCTGGCGGTCCGCAAGTACCGCTCGACGACGGCATGACGAAACCCCCGGCGCTCTGGGGGCGCCGGGGGCTCGTCCGGAAGTCCGGGAACAGGAAAGTCCAGAAGTCCAGGAAGGGGGGCTCAGCCGCTGTAGGGCTCGGCCTTGAGGATGCGCACGGAGGCCTTCTTGCCGTTCGGCAGCTCGTACTCCGCGTCCTCGCCGACCTTGTGACCGATCACGCCGGTGCCCAGGGGGGACTGCGGCGAGTAGGTCTCGATGTCGGAGCTCGCGTACTCGCGCGAGGCGAGCAGGAACGTCGTGGTGTCGTCCTCGTCACCGTCGAAGGCGATCGTCACGACCATGCCGGGCGCCACCGCGCCGTCCGTGGAAGCGGGAGCCTCGCCGACCTTGGCGTTCTCGAGAAGCTGGGTCAGCTGGCGCACACGGAGCTCCTGCTTGCCCTGCTCCTCCTTGGCCGCGTGGTACCCACCGTTCTCGCGCAGGTCCCCCTCCTCGCGCGCGGCGGCGATCTTGGTGGCGATCTCCGTGCGCGCAGGACCAGTAAGGTACTCAAGCTCGACCTTGAGCTTGTTGTACGCCTCCTGGGTCAGCCAGGTGACGGACTCGCTGGTCTGGGTCACAGGTGCTCCTCGTCGGTACTGGGAATACAAAGCATCGCCCTACCCAGAAGCATGTTCCTCAGGTGATGGGCGAAACCACGAGCCTAACAATTCAGTGGCCGAAGGGGGAGGACATAAGCCATCAGAATTACGTCAACGCAGGTCAGCGTGCATGTATTGCGTCAGCCGGCGTGACAGCCGAGCAGCTCCGCCGTGGTGCCCCTCGCCGTCGTACGCAGCGTGACCACCTTGTCGATGCGCGTGTCCGCACCGGAGAAGCGGAAGTCCGCCCGGCCCACCTCGGCACCGTTGGCGGCCTGCGAGCGGACCGTGCAGTAACCGCTCGCACCCGAGTCCTTGCGGACCTCCAGGTGGAGCTCGACCGCCTGGTCCGAGGTGGCCTTGAAGGTGATGACCTCGGCGCTGATCTTGTTCTGGCCGACGTAGTGGTAGGCGAAGTACCCCGTCAGCGCGAGCAGCAACGCGCCCAGCACAGCACCGGTGATCTTGAGTTTGTGGTCGGCGCGCTCGTCCGAGGAACGCCCGTAGCGGCCCTCGGGCAGTCGCGTGCTCGCCGTACTCATGATCGTCCTCCCGGCGCGGAATTATTCGCCCCCCGATTCGGTCACTATAGAAGCCTGCGATCGCGCCGGTTCACACCGGGCGCCGACTTACCGAGGATTGAGTCTTGACTGACCAGCTACGACTGATGGCCGTCCACGCGCACCCCGACGACGAGTCGAGCAAGGGCGCGGCCACCATGGCGAAGTACGTGTCCGAGGGGGTGGACGTGCTGGTCGTGACCTGCACGGGCGGGGAGCGCGGCTCCATCCTCAATCCCAAGCTTCAGGGCGACAAGTACATCGAGGAGCACATCCACGAGGTACGCAAGAAGGAGATGGACGAGGCCCGCGAGATCCTCGGCGTCCGGCAGGAGTGGCTCGGCTTCGTCGACTCCGGCCTGCCCGAGGGCGACCCGCTGCCGCCGCTCCCCGAGGGCTGCTTCGCTCTGGAGGACGTCGACAAGGCGGCCGGCGAGCTGGTGAAGCAGATCCGCTCCTTCCGTCCCCAGGCGATCACCACCTACGACGAGAACGGCGGCTACCCGCACCCCGACCACATCATGACCCACAAGATCTCGATGGTGGCCTTCGAAGGCGCGGACGACGCCGAGAAGTACCCCGAGGACGAGTACGGGCCCGCCTACCGGCCTCTGAAGCTGTACTACAACCAGGGCTTCAACCGCCCCCGCACCGAGGCGCTGCACCAGGCGCTGCTCGACCGCGGCCTGGAGTCCCCCTACGGGGAGTGGCTCAAGCGCTGGGAGGAGTCCGGCCACATGGAGCGCACGCTCACCACGCATGTTCCGTGCGCCGACTTCTACGAGATCCGTGACAAGGCGCTGATCGCCCACGCCACGCAGATCGACCCCGACGGCGGCTGGTTCCGGGTGCCGATGGAGGTCCAGAGGGAGGTCTGGCCCACGGAGGAGTACGAGCTCGCGAAGTCCCGCGTCGATACCTCCCTCCCCGAGGACGACCTCTTTGCGGGCATCCGCGACAATGCCTGACATGAGCGCAAGCGTGAGCCTGGCAATGACGCACCTCGTCCCCCTCGCCAAGGAGGTCGACGAGAACAAGGTCACTCCCGGTGTCCTCGGCTTCATCGTCTTCGCGGCGATGGCGGTGGCGGTGTGGGGCCTGATGAAGTCCATGAGCAAGCACATGGGCAAGGTCGACTTCAAGGAGCCCGCGGACACGGAGGAAGCCTCCGGCAAGGGCACCCCGGAGAAGGCCTCACCCGCGAAGGGCTGAACGCCCGGCGGCGGCACCGACGGCCGTGACGCTTCACGGACGCACCGACGACCGTGGCGCCTCACGGACCGGCGGTGACCGCGCCGACGTCGGCGCGCGCCGCCGGCCACGTCACCGCGCGTGGCCGGCAGGCGACAGCCGCAGGTGGGTCGGGTCGGGCGCCGTGAACAGGAGCCCGGCCCAGGGTGAGGCGCTCGTCGACCACCCGGGGACCGCCCCGCGTCGGGGACTGCCCCTGTGTCGGGGACCGTCCTGTGTCGGGGACCGTCCTGTGTCGGGGACGGCCCTGTGTCGGGGACCGTCCTGTGTCGGGGACCGCCCCGTGTCGGGGACCGCCCCGCGTCGGGAAGCGCAGGGCGGGTTCGGCCCGGTGACCTCACCCTTCCGCTGTCCCGTCCTCTGTCGTCACCGGCACTCCCATCACTTCCCGCGCGTGTCGGCCGGGCACCATCCCCAAACGCCAGGCCTGCCAGCCCGCGTCCAGGTTCACGCCCCTCTCCAGCAGCAGCGCGTAGGCCTTCGCGCACTCGTCCAGCGCCCCGTCGCGGGACGGATGGCCGTCGCGTGCCAGCTGGGACAGTTCCTCCTGGGCCACCGCCGTGCCCACCTCGACGCCGCCCGGGGCCGCGTACGGCAGGAGGGTGCAGCGCAGGAAACGGGACCAGTCCTCGCCGCGGCGGTCGCCGTACGACGCGAAGAGGGCCGTCGCCTCCTCGCACAGCGCCAGGGCCGCCTGTGTACGGGCGTTGCCCGCGTCGACGATCGCGAGTTCCAGGCAGGTCCAGGCCTCGCCGTGGGCGACACCGATGCGCTGGAAGTCGGCACGGGCGTCGACCAGGAGCTGGCGGGCGAAGCCGGAGTTGCGCAGCGACCCCGTCTGGGCGGCGCGCTGGTCGCGGGTCACCCGCGCCGAGTGGTGGCGGGCGCAGGCCAGGCCGTAGACGTCCCGCATCCGGGAGAAGAGGGAGCGGGAGCGTTCCAGCTCGCGGACCGCGTGGTCCAGGTCGCCCGTCTCCTCCAGGGCCAGGCCCAGGTAGTAGACCGTCCACGCCTCGCCGCGCGCGTCCTCGTTGTCCCGGTGCCGGGCCGCCGCCCGGCGCAGGTCCTCCGCTGCCGGGCCGGGGTCTCCTGCGATGAGACGGGCCCGGGCCAGCTGGGTCAGGGCCCAGGCCTCGCCGCGGGCGTCGCGGGTGCGGCCGTACAGTTCCAGGGCCCGTCGCAGGTCGGCTTCGGCCCGGTCGGCGTCGCCGCGGCGCAGGTTCAGCTGGCCCAGCTGGAAGTGCGCCCACGCCTCACCGTGCACGGAGCCGCCCTCGCGGTGCAGGACCAGGGAGCGGGTCAGCAGGACCAGGGCCTCCGCCAGGTGCGCCCTGTCCCGTTCCACCGCCGCCAGCGCGTGCATCGTCCAGGCGCGGTCCGTGGCCAGCGCGGGCGCGGCCTGGAGGTCCATCGCCTCCCGCAGCTTCGCCGCCGCCTCCGTGAGCTGGCCCTGGTGGTGCAGGGTGATGCCCAGCGAGCACAGGGCGCGCGCCGCGCCCGCGTCGTGGTGGGCCTGGAGATAGAGGTCGACGACCGAACTGAGCGTCGTACGGGCCTTGTCGAGCTCGCCCAGCTGACGGGCCGCGATGCCCGTGCGCCACTGCACGGACCGCACCAGCAGGTCCTGGCCGACCGACTGTGCCAGCTCGCTGATCTCACCGAGCCGGTAGAGGTCGCCGCGCAGCAGGCAGTAGTCGCACAGCGCGCCCAGCAGGCTCAGTACGGCGTTCTGGTCGACGCCCTCCGCGTGCCGCAGCGTCGCCGTGATGAAGCTCGACTCGTCGTCCAGCCAGCGCAGCGCCTCGTCCAGGGAGGTGAAGCCGTGCGGGGTGAACCGGTCCGAGCGGGTCGACATGTTGCCGTCGACCAGGCGCAGTACGGAGTCGGCGAGCTCGGCGTAGCTGACGAGGAGACGTTCCTGGGCCGCCGCGCGCTCGGTCTGCTCCTCCTCGTCCAGCAGGCGGGCCTGGGCGAAGGCGCGGACCAGGTCGTGCAGGCGGTAGCGGTCGCCGCGGACGTGGTCGACCAGGCCGGCGTCGGCGAGGGCGGTGAGATGGCGGGTCGCCTCCGCCCGGTCCGTGGCGAGCAGCGCGGCGGCTGCCGCCGCGCCGAGGGAGGCCCGGCCGGCCAGCGCGAGACGGCGCAGCAGCCGCCGCGTCACCTCCGGCTGGTCGGTGTAGCGCAGCCACAGCGCGCGCTCGACCGGCCCCACCGGGCCGTACGCCCCCAGGTCCGCCGCCAGGGCGCGCGGCGAGCGCGGACCCAGCGAGGAGCCCACGACCCGCAGCGCCAGCGGCAGCCCACCGCACAACTCCGTGATGCGGTCGGCGGATTCGGCGTCGTAGGGGCCCGAGGCGTCCTGCGCCGCCGCGCCCAGCAGCTCCTCCGCGCCCGCCGCCTCCAGGGGCCGCACCGCCAGCTCGTGCACCCACGCGGACAGCTCGGCCGGGAGGCTCAGCGGGGCCCGGGCGGTGACCAGGACGAGGCTGTCGGAACGTTCCGGGACCAGCGCGCGGACCTGCTCGGGGTCCGAGGCGTCGTCCAGGATCACCGTGACCGGCAGGCCGGTCAGGTGCTGGTGGTACAGCTCGCTGAGCCGCTTGACCTGCTGGTCCGCCGACGAGCGCTCACGGAAGAGGAGCTGCTCGCGGGGCGCGCCGAGCCGGTTCAGCAGGTGCAGCAGGGCGTCCCGGGTGGGCAGCGGCGCCTCCTCCGCGCTGTCGCCGCGCAGGTCCACCACGCAGGCGCCGCGGAACTGGTCCCGCAGATCGTGCGCGGCCCGCACCGCGAGGGTGGTACGGCCGCTGCCGGGGGCGCCGTGCAGCATTACCACGGTGGGCTGGGTCTGCGTACTGGCCCGCGCCGCATGCACCCACTGCCGGATCTGCGCCAGTTCCGCCCGCCGCCCCGCGAACGGCCCCGCGGTCTCCGGCAGTTGGGCGAACGACTGCCCCAGCACCGTCCGCCCGCGCGCCGCCGCGCTCTTGTCCGCGCCCCTGAGCTGCGGCCCCGGAGTCTTCTTCGGCCCGGTCGTCGCGCTCAGCACCCGCTGCTGGTCCAGGTACGGCCGGATGCCCCGCACCTCCAGCGCCGTGAGCCACTGAAGCCGCAGCTGCTCGGCGCCGCCGGGCTGCCCGGCCTCGCCGGCCCGGTGGTGCGCGGCCGGCAGATGCGCCCCCGCCACCTTCACGACGGTCGCCGCCGCCCCGACGACCCCGACGGTCACCCCGGCCCCGAGGGCCGTACCCTGACCCGTGCCCAGCGCGAGGTCGGCGACCGCCGTCGTGACGGCGGCAACGCCCGCCACCAGCAAGGGAGTCCGGCCGCCCTCACGTGCGTACCGCTGCCCGAAACTGATCCGCCGGGCCTCCGTCTCCTCCAGGGCACGCGCGTACGCCTCGTACTCCTCCGCGGCCGTCTGCGCCATGGCGTCCAGCGCGCCGCGGGCCCGCGTCATCAGTACCTGACGATCGGTGCGGCCACCGGAGCGCCGCACCTCCTCCTCCACGGCCCGCGCCAACAACCGCTCGGCTTCCGCCCTATGGCCGTCCCGCATGTCCCGTCCCCCTCCGGCGGTCCCAGCTGTGCTTGGTCAAGTGTGCGGCGGGCGGCTCCGTGGCGCGAGGGGGCGGGAGGAGACGGCCCGCGAGTTCGATGCCACCGTCCGGGACATGTCTGCCGCCTGACCGGCGGGGTACTGCGGCAGGATGGTCCCCATGCCGAACCGACTGGCCCATGAGACGTCCCCGTACCTGCTCCAGCACGCAGACAACCCCGTCGACTGGTGGCCCTGGTCGGCGGAGGCCTTCGACAAGGCTCGACGGCGAGGTGTTCCCGTACACCTGAGCGTCGGCTATTCCAGCTGCCATTGGTGCCATGTCCTCGCGCGGGAAAGCTTCGAGGACGAGGCAGTCGCCGCCTACATGAACGACCACTTCGTCAACATCAAGGTCGACCGCGAGGAGCGCCCCGACGTCGACGCCGTCTACATGGAAGCCGTGCAGGCGGCCACCGGGCAGGGCGGGTGGCCGATGACCGTGTTCCTCACGCCCGACGCCGAGCCGTTCTACTTCGGGACGTACTTCCCGCCCGTGCCCCGGCACGGCATGCCCTCCTTCCGGCAGGTGCTGGAGGGGGTGCGGCAGGCCTGGACGGACCGGCGCGACGAGGTGGCCGAGGTCGCCGGGAAGATCGTGCGGGATCTGGCGGGGCGGGAGATCTCCTACGGGGACAGCCAGGCCCCCGGCGAGCAGGAGCTGTCGCAGGCGCTGCTCGGGCTGACGCGGGAGTACGACGCGCAGCGGGGCGGGTTCGGCGGGGCGCCGAAGTTTCCGCCGTCGATGGTCGTCGAGTTCCTGCTGCGGCATCACGCGCGGACCGGTGCCGAGGGCGCGCTGCAGATGGCCCAGGACACGTGTGAACGGATGGCCCGCGGCGGGATCTACGACCAGCTCGGGGGCGGCTTCGCCCGCTACTCCGTCGACCGCGACTGGATCGTGCCGCATTTTGAGAAGATGCTGTACGACAACGCACTGCTCTGTCGGGTCTACGCCCACCTCTGGCGGGCCACCGGCTCCGGGCTCGCCCGCCGCGTCGCGCTCGAGACCGCCGACTTCATGGTGCGGGAACTGCGCACCGCCGAGGGCGGGTTCGCCTCCGCGCTCGACGCCGACAGCGACGACGGCAGCGGGAAGCACGTCGAGGGCGCCTACTACGTATGGACGCCCGAGCAGCTCGCGGACACACTGGGCGACGACGACGCCGAGCTCGCCGCCCGCTACTTCGGCGTCACCGAGGAAGGCACCTTCGAGCAGGGCGCTTCCGTCCTCCAACTCCCGCAGCAGGACAGCGTCTTCGACGCCGAGAAGATCGCCGGCATCAAGGAGCGGCTGCTGAGCAGGCGGGCCGAACGCCCCGCCCCCGGCCGGGACGACAAGGTCGTCGCGGCCTGGAACGGGCTCGCCGTGGCCGCGCTCGCCGAGACCGGCGCCTACTTCGACCGTCCGGATCTCGTCGAGGCCGCGGTCGGCGCCGCCGATCTCCTCGTCCGGCTGCATCTCGACGAGCAGGCCCGGCTCTTCCGCACCAGCAAGGACGGTCGGGCAGGGGCCAACGCGGGCGTCCTGGAGGACTACGCCGACGTCGCCGAGGGGTTCCTCGCCCTCGGCTCCGTCACCGGGGAGGGCGTCTGGCTGGAGTTCGCAGGGTTCCTGCTCGACCACGTTCTCGTCCGGTTCGTCGACGCCGAGTCCGGTGCGCTGTACGACACGGCGGCCGACGCCGAGCAGCTCATCCGGCGTCCGCAGGATCCGACCGACAACGCCGTCCCCTCCGGCTGGACCGCCGCGGCCGGCGCGCTGCTGAGCTACGCGGCCCACACCGGCTCCGAGCCGCACCGCACCGCCGCCGAGCGGGCGTTGGGGGTCGTGAAGGCGCTCGGACCGCGCGTGCCGAGGTTCATCGGGTGGGGGCTCGCCGCCGCCGAGGCGCTGCTCGACGGGCCGCGCGAGGTCGCCGTCGTCGCCACCGGCGCGGACGACCCGGCCTCGAAAGCCCTGCACCGCACGGCACTTCTGGGCACCGCCCCGGGAGCCGTCGTCGCGTTCGGCACCACGGGGAGCGACGAGTTCCCGCTGCTCGCCGACCGGCCGCTGAGCAAGGGCGAACCGACCGCGTACGTCTGCCGAAACTTCACCTGCGACGCCCCGACCACCGACCCCGAACGGCTGCGCACCGCGCTGAACGGCTGAAGCCGGGCCCAGCGACCGGGCTAACCGGCGAACTCCGCCAGGGCGCGTTCCACGATGGCCACCAGCTGTTCGTGGTGCGCGCCCTTCCAGTAGGCGCGCCCGCAGGAGCGGCACTGCGCGAAGACGTCGTACGACTTCTGGGTGCCGTGTTGCAGCTGGTCGGCGACCTCGTCCTTGGTGGCCTGGCGCAGCAGGCCGTTGCAGGCCGTGCACCTCGTCCAGGGGAGCAGTTCGGGTGCGAACCGGTCGAGGACGTCGCGGAGTTGCTCCTGGGGGTCGGTGCTGTAGACGTAGGCGCCCGCCCACAGTTCGCGGCGGCGCAGCAGGCCCCGGTCGCGGCTGAGCATGACGCGCTGTTCGGCCGCCGAGAGGGCGGCGAGCGCCGGGTCGCCGATGTCGGTCGACTCGTACGCCGTGTCCACGCCGAGCAGGCGCAGCCGGCGGGCGAGGGTGCCGAGATGGACGTCGAGGAGGAAGCGCAGGGGAGCGCCGGGCACCCGCTGGGGGCGCTCGACCGCCCGTACCCGCACGGACTCGCCTCCTGTGGGGACGTACGAGACCGGCACCGCGCGGCCGTCGACGACGAGCGTGCCGACCTCGGTCAGCGGGACGCCGGTCGACTCGACGACATGGCCGAGGGAGGAGAGGCCGTCGGTGGCGAGCACGCTGGCTCCCGTACGCCGCCCGTGCGGGACGAAGACGGCCAGTTCAGGGGCGAATTCGACGTGGATCTCCGGTGCGCTCACCAGGTCAGGATGCCACGGCGGCCGGGTTCGGTCTCAGCGGTTTTCCCTGAGGAGGCCGTGTTGCAGGACGGCCAGGGTGCGGTCGACGAGTGCGGTGAAGTCGTCCCTGTGGCCGTTCTCGGCCCAGTAGAGGGAGGTCTCCATCAGGCCGCCGATGAGGGACATCGCGTACACCCGCACTTCCAGGCTGTCCGGGTCCCGGCCGGTGCGCTCGCCGATGGCGGTGCAGAGCATGCGGCCGCTGACCGACATGCTCTCCATCATCCGGGAACGCACCGCGGGCACCTCGACCATCAGCCGGGTGCGCAGCCGTGCCACCTCCGCGTCCTCCTCGACGCCCGTGCGGATCGCCTCCCGCATCACGTGCCGGATGGAGTCCGGCCACGGCTCGTCCGCGGGCCGGGCACGCAGCTCCTCCAGCAGGATCGGGTCGTACTCGTCCGTGAGGACGATGTCCTCCTTGGTCGGGAAGTAGCGGAAGACGGTCGACGGCGACACCTCGGCGCGTTCGGCGATCTGGTCGATCGTCGTGGCGTCGTACCCCTGCTCCTTGATCAGCGCGTAGGTCGCGGAACGGATCGCCTCGCGGGTCTTGATCTTCTTGCGCTCACGGAGACCAAGGTGAGGGCGGTCGGCGGGGGAACTCATGCGTGCGGCCGTCATGGGGGTCATTGTCAGGCATCGGCCTTGGTCACGGCCACGGCGGGACCGGCGTCCCCGGCACCGGCGTCCCCGGCACCGGTGTCCTCGGCGCGCCGGGTCCCCGGCAGGAACGCGGCTGCCAGCAGTGCGGAGACCAGGGCGGCGATCCCGCACACCAGCAGGACCAGGTCCATGCCGTGCACGTAGGCGTCGTTCGCGGAGACGGCGAGGTCCGTCAGGTTCGCCTTCTCGGCGATCACGTGGGCGGCGACCACCGAGTCCCCGGCGGTGTCGGCGACCCGGGCGGGCAGGCCGGTGACGTCGAGCCGGTCCCGGAAGGTGCCGGACAGCAGGCTGCCGAGCACCGCGATGCCGATCGCGCCGCCGACCTGGCGCAGCGTCATCAGGAGCCCGGAGCCGCTGCCGGCGCGGTCGCGGGGCAGGGCGCCCAGGGCGCTGTTCATGGCCGGAATGAGCGCGAACCCGAAGCCGAGACCGGTGATGGAGAGCCACAGCGCGGTGAAGCCGTAGCCGGAGTCGACCGTCGTCCGGCTGCCGAGGAGCGCGGCGAAGGCCAGCACCACCAGGCCCGCGCTCACCGAGGCCCGCGCACCGAACCGGGCGACGACCGGCCCGGCGGTCCGCGAGGCGACCAGCAGGCCGCCCATCATCGGCAGCAGCCGCACCCCGGTGCCGAGGGCGTCGTGGCCGAGGACGGCCTGGAGGTACGGCGGCAGCACGAACAGCAGCCCGGACAGCACGAACATCACCAGGGTCGCGGCGATCGTGTTGAAGAGGAAGCCGCGGTGGGCCAGCAGGGTCATGTCGAGCATGGGGCGCTCGACCCGCCGCTCGCGCAGCACCAGCGCGGCGATCAGGGCCACGGCGGCGCCGAGCATCCCGAGGACCAGTGGGTCGCCCCAGCCACGGGTGGGCGCCTCGATGATCGCGTAGATCAGGGCGCCGAGCCCGGTCGCGGTGAGCGCGGTGGAGACGATGTCGACCTTGGGGGAGGCGGGGTCGCGGGTCTCGGGGAGCAGGAAGACGCAGGCGGCGACGCCGATCGCGGCCATGGGGAGGTTCACGAGGAAGACCGAGCCCCACCAGAAGTGGTTGAGCAGCCAGCCGCCGATGATCGGGCCGAGCGGCAGTCCGAGCGCGGAGGCGGAGGAGATGATGCCGACGGCCTTGGTGCGCTCCTCGGGGGCGAAGAGCGAGGGCAGCACGGACAGCGCGAGCGGTGTGACCAGCGCGGCTCCGACGCCCATGACGGCGCGGGCGGCGATCACCGCGTCGACGTCGTCGGCGAGGGTGCCGACCAGTGAGCCGAGAAGGAAGATCCCGAGCCCGGTGATCAGCATCCTGCGCCGGCCGAACCGGTCGCCGAGGAGGCCGGCCGGGAGCATCAGCGCCGCGAAGACGACGACGTACGAGTCCGCCATCCACTGCTGTTCGCCGGTGGTGGCGCCCAGGTCCCGCGCCATCGTCGGGAGTGCCACGTTGAGGATCGTCGTGTCGAAGGCGAGCGTGAGCATGCTCGCGACCAGGGCCCCCAGGGCCCACCAGCGGCGGGGGTCGCGCCCCGCCTCGGAAGTGTTCGTGTCGTTCGTGACGGTAGCCATGAAATGACAGTAGCTCTCAAAAGCTAGGTTGTGTCAATCGCTACTCGCTCCCGGCATACGAAAGTGGCCACGGCTCGGGAGCCGTGGCCACAAGGAGGCGGAAAGGTGCCGGTCTACCCCGGCTGGTTCTCACCCGTGCTGGTACGCCACCAGGGAGATGCCGACGTAGTGCACGACGAACGCGGCGAGGGTGAGGGAGTGGAAGACCTCGTGGAAGCCGAACCAGCGCGGTGAGGGGTTGGGCCGCTTGATGCCGTAGATCACGCCGCCCGCGCTGTAGAGGAGCCCGCCGACGACCACCAGGACCAGGACCGCGATGCCGCCCGTGCGCATGAAATCCGGCAGGAAGAAGACGGCCGCCCAGCCCATCGCGATGTAGCAGGGGGTGTAGAGCCAGCGCGGGGCGCCGACCCAGAAGACGCGGAAGAGGATGCCCGCCGCGGCGGCGGCCCAGATGCTCCACAGCAGCCACTGACCCTTGGCGCCGGGAAGGAGCAGCATCGTCAGGGGGGTGTAGGTGCCCGCGATGATCAGGAAGATGTTCGCGTGGTCGAGTCTGCGCAGGATGCCGTCCATGCGCGCGTTCCAGTTGCCGCGGTGGTAGAGCGCGCTCACGCCGAACAGCAGGCAGGCGGTGAGGGCGTAGATGCCGCAGGCGATGCGGCCGCGGGTGGAGTCGGCGAGGGCGGTGAGCACAAGGCCCGAGATGAGGGCGGCGGGGAACATGCCGAGATGCAGCCAGCCGCGGAGCTTGGGCTTGATCTCGTCAGACAGGGAGTGTGCGACGGGACCGCGGCCGGCGGCCGGTGTGTCCGTGGTCGCGTCGGGGACGGGCGCAGTCATACCCGAATCGTACCTACGGAACCGTAGGTTACGGATCACTCCGGCGGAATGAGGAGCGAAGAGTGGCCATCGTCTCACCGGAGTTGGGTCGACCGGCGGCCCCCGAATGCCATGTGGACGCAAAGTGTCGCCCGTACACGTGGCCATCCTCACTCCGCTCACCTGTGATGCACTCTGGACATATGGGCGGTACAGTCGGATGATCAAATGAGTGCGGTCGACACCGGATGAGCGCCAGGGTCACCACCGTGAAGCATCCGGGTCGCAGCCCCCACGGGGCCTCCAACAAAAAACCCCCTCATTGAGGAGCAATCGTGGCGCGCGACATCGCGGCTCCCCCCGTCATCCCCACCAACCACCAGGAACTCGTCTCCTGGGTGAACGAGATCGCCGAACTGACGCAGCCGGACAACGTGGTCTGGTGTGACGGATCCGAGGCCGAGTACGAGCGCCTGTGCGAGGAGCTCGTCGAGAAGGGCACCTTCAAGAAACTCGACCCGATCAAGCGCCCCAACTCCTACTACGCGGCCTCCGATCCGACCGACGTCGCCCGTGTCGAGGACCGCACCTTCATCTGCTCCGAGAAGGAGGAGGACGCCGGCCCCACCAACCACTGGAAGGCCCCCGCCGAGATGCGGGAGATCTTCGCGGGTGAGAAGGGCGTCTTCCGCGGCTCGATGCGCGGCCGCACGATGTACGTCGTCCCGTTCTGCATGGGGCCGCTGGGCTCGGACCTCTCGGCGATCGGCGTCGAGATCACCGACTCCGCCTATGTCGCGGTATCCATGCGCACCATGACCCGCATGGGACAGCCGGTGCTGGACGAACTCGGCTCCGACGGGTTCTTCGTGCGTGCCGTGCACACGCTCGGAGCGCCGCTGGCCGAGGGCCAGGCGGACGTCCCCTGGCCGTGCAACTCCACCAAGTACATCTCGCACTTCCCCGAGAGCCGCGAGATATGGTCCTACGGCTCCGGCTACGGCGGCAACGCCCTGCTCGGCAAGAAGTGCTACGCCCTGCGCATCGCCTCCGTCATGGCCCGCGACGAGGGCTGGCTGGCCGAGCACATGCTGATCCTCAAGCTGACGCCTCCGCAGGGCGAGTCCAAGTACGTCGCCGCGGCCTTCCCGAGCGCCTGCGGCAAGACCAACCTCGCCATGCTGGAGCCGACGGTCTCCGGCTGGACGGTCGAGACGATCGGCGACGACATCGCCTGGATGCGCTTCGGCGAGGACGGCCGGCTGTACGCCATCAACCCCGAGGCCGGTTTCTTCGGCGTCGCGCCCGGCACCGGTGAGCACACCAACGCCAACGCGATGAAGACGCTGTGGGGCAACTCCGTCTTCACCAACGTGGCGTTGACCGACGACAACGACATCTGGTGGGAGGGCATGACGCAGGAGACCCCGGCCCACCTCACCGACTGGAAGGGCAACGACTGGACGCCGGAGTCCGAGACCCCGGCCGCCCACCCCAACGCCCGCTTCACCACCCCCGCCGCGCAGTGCCCGATCATCGCGCCCGAGTGGGAGGACCCCAAGGGCGTGCCGATCTCGGCGATCCTCTTCGGCGGCCGGCGCGCGTCCGCCGTGCCGCTGGTGACGGAGTCCTTCGACTGGAACCACGGCGTCTTCCTCGGCGCCAACGTGGCGAGCGAGAAGACCGCCGCCGCCGAGGGCAAGGTCGGCGAGCTGCGCCGCGACCCCTTCGCCATGCTGCCGTTCTGCGGCTACAACATGGGCGACTACATGGGCCACTGGGTCGACGTCGCCAAGGGCAAGGACCAGTCCAAGCTCCCGAAGATCTACTACGTGAACTGGTTCCGCAAGAACGACGCGGGCAAGTTCGTGTGGCCCGGCTTCGGCGAGAACAGCCGCGTCCTGAAGTGGATCGTGGAGCGCCTCGACGGCAAGGCCGAGGGCGTCGAGACCCCGATCGGCGTGCTGCCGGCCAAGGGTGCCCTCGACACCAAGGGGCTCGAACTGGCCGACTCCGACCTGGAGTTCCTGCTCACGGTCGACAAGGAGGTCTGGCGCGAGGAGGCCGCCCTGGTCCCCGAGCACCTGAACACCTTCGGCGACCACACCCCCAAGGAACTGTGGGACGAGTACCACGCCCTGGTGCGGCGCCTGGGATAGCCCTCATGGACCGGCGAGGCTCCGCACAACGGCGTGCGGGGTCCCGGGCCTGTCGTCGCGCGTTCCCGTCCGCCCCGACGGGAGGAGCACGACGACAGGCCTTCGCCCTTTCCCCCCGCGGCGGCGGCCCCCTCGCGCGCTAGTGGTTGCGTTCCTCCAGGTAGCGGGTGTGCGACTCCTGCCGCCGGGCCTCCGTCTCGCGCAGGCTCGCGGCCAGCCGCTCGGCCTCCTCGTGCAACAGAGCGAGCTGGCGCTCCAGATGCCGCTCCGGTGACTCCTGCCCCGGCGCGATCCGCGTCCACCACCGCGTCCGTACGTAGGTGTCGACGGCCTCCGGGATGTCCTGCCGTACCGCCCGGGACAGCGTGTGCACGCCCTCCGGGTCCTGGGCGAGCACCTCGGCGACCCAGCCGGGGTCGAGCAGCGCGGTCAGCAGCCCGGTCAGCTCGGTGAGCCGTCCGGCGGCGGCCGGAGGCAGCTCCACGCCGTCCAGATACTCCCGCAGCGTCGCGAAGTCGCCGCGGATCTCGTCCAACTGGGCGGACGGGCTGGGGAAGTCGGGCAGCGGCGGCCGTTCCGGCGGGGCGATCAGCGCGCCCGCGCCGTACAGGCCGACGACCACCACGGGCCAGTACGGTCCCGCGACGCCCGTGAAGGTCAGCACCAGGCCGACCAGCCCGCACGCGCTGCCCGCGATGTTCTTGCGGGACTCCAGGAAGCCCACGACCTTACTGGTAGCCACGGATCTCCTCGAAGGCGCCGTCCAGCGAGCCCTTCTGGGCGTCGAAGAGCCTGCCGCCGGTCAGCTCGGCGATGTGCTCCAGCTCCGAGCGGTCGGAGTCGCCGAACAGGATGGGGAAGACGGGGATGTTCCGCCGGTCGGCGCCGAGCTTCCGGTAGAACGCGTCGAAGTCGTCGGCGTCGTCGCCCTTGGTGTTCTCGCCGTCCGTCATCAGCACGATGGAGGTGAAGGTGTCCCGGTCGGCGCCCAGGTGGTCGTAGGCCTTCTCCAGCGAGGTGTAGATCGCGGTCTCGCCGTCGGCCCGCAGCTCCTTGGTGTCCTCGCGGATCGCGGCGAGTCCGGCGTCCGGGTCGGAGGGGCTGACGACATGGGTGGCGACGCTCTTCACGTCGGACCCGAACGGCATCAGCGTCACCTCCTCGCGGTCGCGGAAGTCGCCGGTGAGGTCGGCGAGGGCGTCCTTGAGACGGCTCAGCCGGTCGCCCTCCATCGAGCCGGAGGTGTCGAGGACGTACACGGTCCGCGAGGGGCGGCGCAGCTCGTTCTCGTAGGCGTCGAGCAGTCCGTCGGCGACGGAACGGCTGCCCGGGAAGGGCAGTTCGCGCCGGCGCGCGGTGTCGAGGCCGGGGGCGGGCGGAACGGAGGCGACGACCGGACGGCGGTGGGTCCTGGTGGTGATCAGCCGCTGGACGGTCTCCGTGCGCAGCGCGTCGGTCACCCGCCTGACGTTCTCGCGGGTCGTCGCGTCGGTGGCGGCGAGGGAGGAGAGCGGGTAGTCGGCGGTGACGACGCCGTCGGTGGGGCGGACGACCGTCAGCCCCGGGATGCCCTTGAGGACCGACTCGTAGTTGAGCAGCGCGTCGACGTCACCGCGCCGGGTGTACGCGCTCGCCAGCCAGCCCGACGAACCCGAGGTCAGCTGCTGCCCCTTGAAGAACTCCTTCAGCCTCGGGGTCGCCTTCGTGACGTCCGCGTCGGTGAGCGCCGACTGCGCCCCGGAGAGCGCCGAGGCGACCGAGATCAGCGTGGAGAAACCGGAGTTGGAGCGGGCCGGGTCGGTCATGCCGTAGGTGAGCTTCCCGTCCTGGACGGCCTGCTCGATCTGCGTCCAGGTGACGTGACCGGCCTTCCAGCCCAGGGAGCCGAGCGTGCTGGTCTTCACGCCGAGAGCCACCGGGCTCGACATGATCGGCGTCTCCGAGACGACCTTCTTCGCCGCGTCCGGCCGCAGCCGCAGATAGTCGTCGGAGGACAGCCACAGGGCGTCGTACGTCCCGTCGGTGCCGCCCTTGGCCAGCAGGTTCACGGCGTCCAGGGTGCCCATGTAGGTGGGCCGGACCGTGACACCGGTGTCCTTGCGGACCTGCTCCAGGACCGGGCTCATGTCGCTCAGCTCGCTGGAGGCGAGGACCCGGAGCGTGCCGGGCTCGGGGGCGTCGGGGTCCTTGGCGTCGCCCTCGGCGGAGCAGGCGGTCAGGAGGAGGGTGAGGGCCGTCAGCGCGAGGAGCGGCCAAAGGTGCCGGAGGGGCCGTCTCATGCGAGCCCGCCTTCCAGTGCGCCCCGCGAGCGGCTGCGGTCCAGATAGGTGCTCGCCTGCTGGAGTTCGGCCGTCAGGTTCTCCACCGTCACCGCCATCGCCTCGGTCGCCTGCACCTTGTAGGTGTCGATGGCGTCGAGGGTGCGGTAGATCTGCTGGAAGGCGGAGCGCAGCGTCTCGGCGCCGACGGCCGGGTCGGCGGCGATCCGCTGGATCTCCCCGCTCTGCGTCGCCAGCATCTCCGCGTTGCCCCGGATGAGGTCCTCGGTGGTCCCGCGCAACGCGTTGACCTGCTCGATGACCTTCTTCTGGTGGTCGAGCGCGGAGGCCAGCATCACGGAGATGCGCAGCGCCGAGACCGTGGTCGTGGCGGCCCGGTCCACACCCTTGATCAGCTCGTCGTTGTTGCGGCGTACGACGTCCATGGCGAGGTAGCCCTGCGCGCACACCGCGAGCTGGGTGAGCAGGTCCTGGTGCTTCTGCCGGACCGGGAAGAGGACATCGGCGCGCAGGCTGTCGGCCCGCTCGGGGTCGGCGGCCTCGGCACCGGTGATCTGCTGCTCGACGGCCCGGTCCAGGGCGTCGGTCAGCACGACGTACTCCTGGAGCTTGCCCATCGTCTCCCAGAGCCGGACACGCTCGGTCTGCAGCGCGGCGTTGTCGCGCCGCAGTTCGTCCTGGCCGCCGCGCAGCGAGCCCACGATCTTGTTCAACGTGCCCTGCGCGGAGGCGTACTTGGCGACGTGGTCGCGCAGCTTGTTGCCGCCGGGCAGCCGGGACAGGAACTTCCGTCCCTTGGAGGCCGGCAGATCACGCGGGTCCAGATCCTCGACGACCCGCCGGAGTTCGACGAGCGAGCCCGCGACCTGCGACTGGGCGTCCCCGCCCTTGTCCGGCAGGCTGCGGATCGTCCGCTCCAGCATGCGGTTGGACTGCGCGGCGGCCGTGCGCATCTCACCGGCGCCGAGCGCGGTGATCTCGCCGACCTTGCCCGCGAACTCGGGCGAGCGGGCGTCGAGCGCGGCGAGCCCCTCGACGTAGGCGGCGGCCTTGGCGGCCATGTCGGTGCGCACCCCGTCGTCGACGGGGACGAGTCCGCCGGCCTTCTCGCGCGGCACGGCGGCGACCGCTTCGGGCGGGGTGAGGGTGAAGGTGTCGTCACTCATGTGCTGTTCCCCCTATCCGCGCGCCCGTCGCGCCAGCTCGTGCAGCACCGCGGAGGTGGGCACGGGCGCCTGGCGGACGCCGGTCAGTTGCTGCTTGAGGTAGGTGGTGGCCGAGGCGAACTCGGCGGCGACGCCCTGCGGTCGGAACCCGTGCCGGATCTCCAGCTTGCGCAACCGCGGGTCAGTGGAGAGGAGTGCGGCGACGGCTTGGCCGTTCTCGGTGAGCGGGACGGCGGTGTGGTCGCTGTTGACGGTGGTGTCCGGGTAGAGGACCACCAGGTCGTCCGGCTTCTGTCCGTCCGCCAGGAGTGAGGCGACCTGCGACTCGTAGACCAGGACGAGCGGGTTGCCGGCGCCGCTGACGAAGTCCCGGAAGGCAGCGTCCGTGCTGGACTGCTGGGCGCCCTGCACGCTCACCAGCTTGTGCAGCAGGGGCGCCGTGCGCTCGACCTCGGCGTCGCTCGCGACCACCTTGCCGCCGCCTGCGACGTAGGACGCGGCGGCGAGGTAGAGGGCGCCCGAGTTCGAGGTCTCCGGGTCGGTGCTGGAGAGGTAGAGGGTGCCGGTCAACTCCCCGTATTTCGCAGCGCCCTTGAGCTGCTGCCAGGTCCGGTCGGCGCGGGCCGCGTCGAGATAGGCCGCCATCTTCAGCGTGCCGCGGTGGGCGGCGTCGAGCGTGGCCAGACCGTTGGCCGCGAGCACCTCGGCGGCGCTCTTGTGCGCCACGACGACGAGGGGCGAGTAGAAGGGGCGGGGGAGGGTCCCCGTCACCTTGTACTTCGCGGCGAGTCCGACGGCCGGCGCCTGGCTCGACGGGAGGGCGAGGTCGTAGCCCTTGAGGTCCAGCCCCTCCATGGCCCAGGACCCGGAGGTCTCGGCCCTGACGTTGTAGCCCTTGGCGGCGAGGGCCTTCACCACGTCGGGATCCGCGAAGAACTCAGCCTTCTCCGACCCGATCACCATCCGCACGGTCTTCGTTGCCGTGCCCTTGTCCTCATCACTGCGACCCGCGACGACGGCGACCACCACACCCGCCATCAGCAGCACAGCGAGGACGATTCCTGCGATTCGTCTCACAGGGGGAGCGTGCTCGCGGAACCCCACGTTCCTGGGTGGGCTGGGTGAACGGGGGGTGAAGGGGGCGACCCGGAACTCAACGGGAAGAGCGGATTCCGCACGCTGTTCCGGGAGGGGGGTGTGGCTTGCGTTGTGGTGCGGGGGTGGCGCCCGGTCCGCGCGTCGCTGCGGGTGCACGCGGACCGGGGCCGTTCACGGTCCCCCGGAGGGGAGATCCCCGAAAGGGGAGTCAGCCGGCGGTGCTCAGTTCCTTGGTCTCCACCAGTGCGGCGGCGTGCGCGTCCATGCGCTGTGCCGCCAGGATCGCCGTCGCGGTGTCCGCGCGGGACGCCGCGACGAGGAGGGCGCGGCCCGCCAGGGCGTGCGCCCGCTCGTGCAGGGCCGCGAGGTGCGGTTCCGCCGGGTCGGCGGCGTGGGCCGAGCGGACCGGCGTCCGCCCTCCGCGCAACCGGGTCACCTGTTGCGCGAGCTGTGCGGCCGCGGTGTCCAGGTCGGCGGACGGCGCCGTCGCGCACAGCTCGTCGGTGACGGCGAGCAGCGCCGCGAGATGACCTGCGAGCTGGATGTCCAGCTCCTCCTCGCGGGAACGGTGGGGGAAGTCCGAGGACGTGCCGGCCATCGTGCTGTGGACCGACTTGGTGCGGATCGGTTCGTACATGCGGATGGCCTCCTGGGATGTCAGGAAACCATCCTAGCTTAGATTTCGTCTAAGGTTGATCCGTCTACGGATGCCGGAGAGCCGCCGCTACGGCTGGCCGTAGCCGTCCAGGAAGCGCCCGATCCGGCCCATCGCGTCCCGCAGATCCGTCGCCGTCGGCAGCGTGACGACCCGGAAGTGGTCCGGTTCCGGCCAGTTGAAACCGGTGCCCTGGACGACCATGATCTTCTCCCGGCGGAGGAGGTCGAGGACCATCCGACGGTCGTCCTTGATCTTGAAGACGGTCGGGTCCAGGCGAGGGAAGAGGTACAGCGCCCCCTTCGGCCGTACGCACGTCACACCCGGGATCTGCGTCAGCAGCTCGTACGCCGTGTCCATCTGCTCCTTGAGCCGCCCGCCGGGCAGTACCAGGTCGTTGATGGTCTGCCGCCCGCTGAGCGCCGCGACCACGCCGTGCTGACCCGGCATGTTCGCGCACAGGCGCATGTTCGCCAGGATCGTCAGACCCTCGATGTAGGAGTCGGCGTGCGCGCGCGGCCCGGAGATCGACATCCAGCCGACCCGGTAGCCGGCCACCCGGTACGCCTTCGACATGCCGTTGAAGGTGAGGGTGAGCAGGTCCGGGGCGACCTTGGCGGTCGGGATGTGCGTGGCGCCGTCGTAGAGGATCTTGTCGTAGATCTCGTCCGAGCAGACCAGGAGGTTGTGCCGGCGCGCGATGTCGGTCAGCCCCCGGACCATCGCCTCGTCGTACACGGCACCCGTCGGGTTGTTCGGGTTGATGATGACGATCGCCTTGGTGCGGTCGGTGACCTTCCGCTCGATGTCCGCGAGGTCCGGCATCCAGTCGGCCTGCTCGTCGCAGCGGTAGTGCACGGCCGTACCGCCGGACAGCGAGACGGCGGCGGTCCACAGGGGGTAGTCCGGGGCCGGGACCAGAACCTCGTCCCCGTCGTCCAGCAGCCCCTGCATCGCCATCACGATCAGCTCGGAGACGCCGTTGCCGATGAAGACGTGCTCGACGTCCGTCTCGATGCCGAGTGTCTGGTTGTGCATCACGACGGCCCTGCGCGCGGCCAGCAGTCCCTTGGCGTCGCCGTAGCCGTGAGCCGTCGAGACGTTGCGGAGGATGTCCTCCAGGATCTCCGGCGGGGCCTCGAAGCCGAAGGCGGCCGGGTTGCCGGTGTTCAGCTTGAGGATGCGGTGACCAGCCGCTTCCAGGCGCATCGCCTCCTCGAGAACCGGGCCCCGGATCTCGTAACAGACGTTGGCGAGCTTGGTCGACTGGATCACCTGCATGTCTGGGAGCTTACGGCTCGGTAACGCCTCCCGGGGGGTGTTTTCCGCCACGTGAGGCGGGCGGTTTGGGCTGTTATCGCCGGTAGCTGTCCCAGGGGGCGCATGCGTCCCTACAATGCGCGGCCATGTCCAGGCCAGGTGAGAATGGCGTGCCCGCGGTGCGGCCGATCGTGTACCACCCGTACGCCGAGACCGATCAGTCCTCGTACGAGCAGTACGCCGATCCGGCGGCCGCTCACGGGTGGGAGAACGCGTACGACGAGACGACCGAGCTGCCTCGGGTTCCCCCTGCCGAGGGCGGGGCGGGCGGCCGTGCGGACCGTCGGCGCGCCGCGCGCCGGGCGGGCGGGTGGCGTGAGCGGCGGGTCCTGGCCGCCGCCGGGGCGGTCGGGGCGGTGGCGCTGGCCGCGGTGGTGGCGGGGTTCTCCTTCTCCGGGGATCCGGCCGGGGACCAGCAGGGCAAGCAGGGGGGCACGCGCTCGGCGTCGGACGACACGGCGAGTGACCCGGAAACCCCGTCCGCGTCCGCGGGCGGCCTCGCCGGTTCCGCGCGCGAGACTCCGTCCGCTTCGGACAGTGGGGGGCCGTCCTCGGGTGTGACGACGTCCAAGGCGCCCTCGGCAGTGTCGTCGGCCGCCACCGGCTCGACGGCGAGTGCCGAGCCCTCCGCCGCGACGTCCGAAGCCGGGAAGGGCAACTCCGGGAAGGGGCGCGGGCCGGGAAAAGGCGGCAGATAGGCGGGGGTGCCCCATGAGCCCCGGCCCCCGCGGCTGAAAAGCGACCCTTGTTCTCCGTCCCCTCTGCACCAACAATGCGCATGACAAAACAGCGGGCGGCCGGAAGATCTCCGGTCGCCTTGTCATGAGAGGGGACCCCCCACATGAGAAAGCCTCTCGTTGCCGCGTTCTTCGCCCTGGCCATCGCCGGGGCGGGTGCGGCACCCGCGGTCGCGGCGCCGGTGAGCGCGGCGCCCGCCGCCTCGGCTTCCGCGATCTCGGTCAAGGCGGACACCAAGGCGGCCGCGCCGACACTCCAGGCCGTCAACCTCGCCGGGACCGTCGCGCTCAGCAACTGCTCAGGCTCGGTCATCCGCTTCCCGAACTCCCTGGACACCGACCCGGCGCTGGTGCTCTCCAACGGCCACTGCCTGTCGACGGGCTTCCCGGAGCCGGGCGAGGTGCTCGTCAACCAGGCGTCCAGCCGGACCTTCGGGCTGCTCAACTCCTCCGGCACCCGGGTCGCGACCCTGCGCGCCAGCAAGCTCGCCTACGGGACGATGACCGACACGGACGTGTCGATCTACCAGCTCACCAGCACGTACGCGTCGATCAAGAGCTCGTACGGCATCTCCGCGCTGACCGTGCAGGACACGCACCCGACCGCCGGTACCGCCATCACCGTGGCCTCCGGGTACTGGAAGACGCTCTACAACTGCAGCGTCGACGGGTTCGTGTACCGCCTGAAGGAGGGTGACTGGACCTGGAAGGACTCGGTCCGTTACACCTCCGCCTGCCAGACCATCGGCGGCACCTCCGGGTCGCCGGTGATCGACCAGTCCACCGGCAAGGTCGTCGCCGTCAACAACACCGGCAACGAGGACGGCGAGCGCTGCACGGAGAACAACCCGTGCGAGGTCGACGCGAACGGCACCGTCACCGTCCGCGAGGGCATCAACTACGCCCAGGAGACCTACCTGATCCCGGCCTGCTTCACGACCGGCAACCAGCTCAACCTGAGCGCGAGCGGGTGCACCCTGCCCAAGCCGTAGGGCGAAGCGGAGGGGCGGTCCGTCACACGGGACTGCGACGGACCGCCCGCCCCGCCAGCACGTCCGTCCGCCGGCCGTCCTCGATCACGAAACGGCCGTCGACGAGGACGTGTGGGATGCCCGTCGGGAGCGTGCGGGGGGCGTCGTACGTCGAGCCCGCCGCCACCGTTCGCGGATCGAACAGGACCAGGTCCGCTCGGTGGCCCTCGCGGATCAGGCCGCGGTCGGGCAGGCGCAGGCGCGCCGCCGGGCGGCCGGTCAGGTGGGCCACGCACTCCTCCAGGGACAGGATCCCCAACTCCCTCACGTAGTGGCCGAGATAGCGCGGGAACGTGCCGTACGCGCGCGGGTGCGGTTTGGCGCCGACCAGGACGCCGTCCGAGCCGCCCGTGTGGACGCGGTGGCGCATGATCGTGCGAACGTTCTCCTCGTGGCCCACGTGCTGGAGGATCGTGGGGGCCAGACGGTCTTCCACCAGTAGGCGGCGGGCCGTTGTCCAGGGCTCCTCGCCTCTCCCGGTCGCCGACTCCCGGATCGTGCGGCCCACGTGGTCCGCGAAGCGGTTGTCGCCCACGCCCGAGATCTCGATCGTGTCCCAGTCGACGGGCACGCCGTGGCAGCCGTCCGCGCCGGTCACCTCCAGGTCGTGGCGGATGCGGGCGGCCGTGTCGTCGTCCGCGAGCCGGCGCAGGATCTCCTGGGGGCCGCCCGCGCTCGCCCAACTGGGCAGCAGAGCGGCGAGAGTGGTGCAGCCCGGCGTGTAGGGGTACGTGTCGAGGGTGATGTCGGTGCCGGAGTCCAGGGCTTCGTCCAGGAGGGTCAGGAGCTCCGGGGCGCGGCCCTCGTTCACGCCGAAGTTCATGGTGGCGTGGGCGAGATGGAGCGGGCAGCCCGCCTTGCGGGTCAGTTCCACCATCTCCGCGTACGCCTCCAGGGCGCCGGCTCCGTAACTGCGGTGGTGGGGGCAGTAGTAGCCGCCGTACTCCGCCACCACCCGGCACAGTTCGGTCAGTTCGGAGTCCTCCGCGTACATGCCGGGCGTGTACGTCAGGCCTGAGGACAGGCCGACCGCGCCCTGCTGCAGTCCCTCCGCGACCAGCCGGCGCATCCGGTCCAGCTCCTTCGGCGTGGCCGGGCGGTCCTCCCAGCCGACGGCCAGGGCGCGGACGGTGCCCTGCGGGACGAGGTACGCCGCGTTGACGGCGATGCCCCGGCCCTCGAACCCGTGGTCCAGGCGGTCCAGGTACTCACCCACCGAACGCCAGTCGAAGTCGAGGTCGTCGCCGTACCCGTTCCAGCCGGTGATGGCCCGGCGGACCTCTTCGAGGGTGCGGTCGTCGACAGGGGCGTAGGACAGCCCGTCCTGGCCGAGGACTTCGAGGGTCACGCCCTGCGCCGCCTTCGCGCTGTGGTCGGGGTCGCGCAGCAGGGCGAGGTCGCTGTGGGCGTGCATGTCGATGAAGCCGGGGGAGAGGGTCAGGCCCTCGGCGTCCAGCTCCCTCACCGCCTTCGGGCGCTGGCAGCCCGCCGCGGCCGCCTCCTTGACGATCGCGACGATCCTGCCGTCGTCGATCAGCACGTCCGCGCGGTAGGAGTCCGCGCCGGTGCCGTCGACGACGTCCGCGTCCCGGATGACGAGGTCTTCCATGGTCGGCCTCCCTGCCTGAGAACACGCGCTGTCAGAAGAACGTGCGGATGTAGTCGACGACCGTGCCGTCCGCCTCCGCGACGGGGATCAGCGGCCACTTGTCGAAGACCGTGCACGGGTGGGAGAGGCCGAGGCCGACCCAGTCGCCGACCCGGAGGTCCGCCTCGTCCGTCGTGCGCAGCCAGGCGTGCTGGTCGGAGAGGGCGGTCACGGAGACGCCGGTGGCGCGGCGTTCCGTGCCGTCGCGGCGGACCACCTGGGCGAAGGGCAGGTCGAGGTCGTAGGCGGCGTCCCGCTTGCCCGCGTTGACGAACGCCTGGTCGGGGGAGGGGCGGGAGACCACCTGGGTCCACAGGCGGAAGGCGGGCTCCAGCGCGCCCTCCTCGGGGACCCGGTTGAACGGCGTCAGCTTGCGGTAGTGGCCGTCGTCGTGCGAGACGTACGCGCCCGAGCGCAGCAACTTCAGTACGGGGAGGGAGAGTTCGGGGACGTCCGCGAAGACGTCGGCGACCGCGTCGAACCAGGCGCTGCCGCCCGCGCTGACGACGATCTCGTCCGTGCCGGCGAAGCGTCCGGCCTTGTCGAAGTCGACGGCGAGGGCGACCAGGCGGCCCAGCCAGGCGCGCACCCGCTCCGGGTCGGCCCGCGGGACCTCGCCCTCGTAGCCCGCGACCCCGACCAGCCGCAGGGTCGGCGCGGCGGCCACCGCGTCCGCGACCGCCGCGCACTCCGCCTCCGTACGCACCCCGGTGCGGGCGCCCTCGCCGGCGGCCAGTTCGACGACGACGTCCAGGGGGCGGCGCGCGCCCTGCAGTGCCGCGTCCATCAGTTTGACCCCGCGCACGGAGTCGACGTAGCAGACGAGGCGGAAGTCGTCGTCGGAGTCGAGTTCGGCGGAGATCCAGCGCAGGGCGGCCGGGTCCACGAGCTCGTTGGCGAGGAAGACCCGCTGGACTCCGTACGCCCGCGCCACCCGGACCTGGTGCGGGACGGCGAGGGTGATGCCCCAGGCGCCGCGGTCGATCTGGCGCTGGAACAGCTGCGGGGCCATGGAGGTCTTGCCGTGCGGGGCGAAGGCGAGGCCGTGGCGGGTCGCGTAGGTCTCCATGAGCGCGAGGTTGTGCTCCAGGCGCTCGACGGAGAGGGCCAGCACGGGGGTCGCGAAGCCGCCGGTGAAGAGGTTGCGGCGCTGGGCGGCCAGCTCGCCGACGGTGAGGCCGTCGGCGTCCGGCGGGAGGCCCTTGAAGCGGTGGTCGACGCGTTCCTCGGCCAGTAGGGCGAGCGCCTCGAATGCCTCGGTACCCATGGAACCTCCCTGATCAGGAGCGTTGCGATATGTGCAACGTCCATTGCGTATGTCGCTCACTGCTGTCTAACATCTCGGCCAACGCGGGGTCAACGGAGCCTCCCCCAGCCTTCGGCCGGGGGACCCCCATCTCGCTTCGCTCACCCGCACCGGCACGGGAGCTACGAGGATCGTGACCACCAATGGACCCCGCAATGCCCCCGACGTCGTGGACGTCGTCGCGCTCGGCGAGTCAATGGTCGCCTTCCTGCCCTCCCGGCCCGGCCGCCTCGCCGACGTGCCGTCCTTCGACCGGGGCATCGGCGGCGCGGAGTCCAACGTGGCCTGCGCGCTGGCGGTGGCCGGGCACGCGGTGCGCTGGGTCGGCCGGGTGGGGGCGGACGGGTTCGGCGACCACCTCGTCGAGACCATCGGCTCGTACGGGGTCGACGTGACCTCCGTACGCCGGGACCCGGCCCGCCCGACCGGCGTCTACTTCCGCACCGCCGGCGACCGGGCCACCGACGCGCACGAGGTCGCCTACTACCGGGCCGGCTCCGCGGCCTCCGCGATGGCCGTGGGGAACGTCGACCTGGCGGCGGTGCGGGCGGCGCGCGTGCTGCATCTGAGCGGCATCACGGCAGCCCTGTCCGGGGACTGTCTGGGCCTGCTGCGGGAGCTGACGGCCCCCCGGCCGGGGCGTCCGCTGATCTCCTTCGACGTCAACCACCGGTCCGGGTTGTGGCGCGACACCGACGGTCCGCGCGTGCTGCTGGAGTTGGCACGCGCCGCGGACGTCGTGTTCGTGGGGGAGGACGAGGCGGAGGAGGCGTGGGGGGTCACCGGTGGGCCGACGGCGATCAGGGAGGTACTGCGGGAGCCGGGCATGCTGGTGGTGAAGCAGGGGGCGCGGGGGGCGACGGCGTTCGCACGCGAGCCCGACCGCGGCACCCCGTCGGTGCCGGGCCGCGCGAACCGGCTCCGGCCCGCGCCGGCCCCGGGTGCCGCGCGACCGACGGTCACCTTCGTACCCGCCCCGACGGTCCAGGTCGGCGCGGCGGTCGGCGCCGGGGACGCGTTCGCCGCCGGGTTCCTCTCCGCCACCCTGCGCGGCCTGCCCGTCCGCGACCGCCTGCGGCACGGGCACCTCATGGCCGCCGCCGCCCTCACCGTCCCCGGCGACCTCGCCGCACCCCCGCCCGCCGGACGCCCGGCCACCACCCCTCATGGAACGGCTGCGCCGGCCGTCCCCGGCGACCTCGCCGCACCCCCGCCCGCCGGACGCCCGGCCACCGCCCCTCATGGAACGGCTGCGCCGCGCTCCGCCTGGATCGCACACGCCGACCGCCTGGCCGCCCTCGACCCCGCCGCGTGGGGGACACTTCGACTCGGCCCCGGCTGGACGCACACCGAAGACCGGGAAGGCCGGGCCGAGGAGGAGGTACGCACCCCATGAGCCAGACCGTCGACCGTGCCCTGAGCATCCTGCCGCTGCTCGCCGAGGGACCCGCCGACCTCGGACAGGTCGCCGATCGCCTCGGCGTGCACAAGTCGACGGCCCTGAGGCTGCTGCGCACCCTGAACGAGCACGGCCTCGTCTACCGCCAGTCCGACCAGCGCTACCGCCTCGGTGCCCGTCTCTTCGCCCTCGCCCAGGAGGCGATGGAGAACCTCGACATCCGCGAGATCGCCCACCCCCACCTCGTCCGTCTGAACGAGGCCTGCGGGCACACCGTCCACCTCGCCGTCCACGAGGAGGGCGAGGTCCTCTACATCGACAAGGTGGAGAGCCGCTACCCGGTGCGCATGTACTCGCGGATCGGCAAGCCCGTCGCCATCACCGTCGCCGCCGTCGCCAAACTGCTCCTCGCCGACCTGCCCGAGCCCGAGCGGCGGGCGGTCGCCGAGAAGCTCGACTACCCCCTGTACACGGCCCGTTCCACCCCCAACGCCCCGGCCTTCCTGCGGGAGTTGGAGAAGGTGCGCGAACAGGGCTGGGCCACCGACCTCGGTGGCCACGAGGAGTCCGTCAACTGTGTCGCCGCGCCGATCAGGGGCGCCGACGGCCGGGTGGTCGCCGCGATGTCGGTCTCCGCGCCGAACGTCGTCGTCACCGCCGACGAACTCCTCACCCTGCTCCCGCTGGTGCGCCGCGCCGCGGACGCCATCAGCGGCGAGTACTCCGGCAGGACACCGATCAAGGAAGCCACCTCATGACCGAGAAGACCGCGACCGAGAAGATCGCGCTCACCCCGAAGACCCACACCACCCCGCCCGCGAAGTTCTCGCACGGTGTCCGCAAGGGCAACATCCTCCAGGTCGCGGGCCAGGTCGGCTTCCTCCCCGCCGAGGAGGGCAGGCCCCCGACCCCGGCCGGCCCCACCCTGCGCGAGCAGACCCTCCAGACCCTCGCCAACGTCAAGGCGATCCTGGAGGAGGGCGGCGCGAGCTGGGACGACGTGATGATGATCCGCGTCTACCTGACGGACACGGGCCACTTCGCCGAGTTCAACGAGCTCTACAACGCCTACTTCGAGGCGCAGCCCCTCACCGCCCCGCCCGCGGCCCGCACGACGGTCTACGTCGGCCTTCCCGCGGGGCTCCTGGTCGAGATCGACGCGCTCGCCGTCCTCGGCTGACCCTGGGCTGACGCTCCATCGACTTTCACACGCCGCTGTACGGCCTCACGGCACGGTGCCCCCGCTCGCAGCCACTCGCAGGTCGTGGCCCTCGTCATCATGGCCATCTCGGCGGGCTCGATCTTCGCCTCGCACGTCAACGACGGCGCCCCCGCGCGCGGAGCGCGCTGATGGATGCAGCCCGATGGTGGCCAAGTGCTTCGGCATCAGCGAGCGCGACACCCTCAGGACGTGGACCGTGCTCGAGACGGTGCTGTCGGTGGGCGGGTTCGTGATGACGGCCGGATTGAGTGTCTTCGTGTAGGTCTCCGGCAGGTCTCCGGTCGCAACTCTGGTAACGAAGTAGGGGCTGGCTGTGTCCGGCACAGGATCTTCGACCATACTGCCCGCTGTGGAGCAGCGCATAGGTTCGAGCAGCCAGCCCCTGGAGGGCGAGCCCCTGAAGGGCGCCGGATTCGACCCGGCCTTCATCCCCGGGCTCACGTCGCCCGCGACCGCGGAGCCGGAGGACACCGAGCCGGCCGGGAAGGCCGAGGGTGCCGAGGAGGCGGACGAGGCCCAGGACGAGGTCGTCGAGGAGGCGGAGGACGCGGCGGACGAGTCCTCGGACGACGAGTCCGCCGACGGTCCCGTCTTCGAGGCCTCCGACCGTCGGGCGCGGATCGCCGCCGACGCCAAGGGCGTCCGGCTCCGACTCGACGAGGAGGAGTGCGAGTTCCGCTGGGACGAGATCGGCGCGATCGAGACGGAGGCGCCGCGCTTCGGCAAGCGGTTCACCATCACGGTGCACACCCCTGACCGCCGCTGGTACCCGATCGAGATCGAGGCGACGGCCAGGGCGCGCTTCAAGGAGTGGGACGAGCAGCTGGACGCGGTCCTCGACGCCTACTTCGAAGACGAAGAGGCGGACGCCGCAGAAGCGGGCGCCGAGGACGAGGTCGTCGCGGCCAAGGAGAGCGCGGCCGAGGAGAGCGCGGCCGAGGACGCCGACTAGCTGCAGTACTGGGTGGCCTTCCCGATCGCCCGGTACATGCAGTCCGCGTTCTCGAGAAGCTGAAGCACCGCGTCCCGGTTACGGGAGGTCTCCCGCTCGATGACCTCGTCGGGCGGGTAGAACCCACCCCCGGAGCTGGACGACGGATACATCTCGAACGTGTAGTCGAAGATCTTCTGCGTGCCCCAGAGGTAGTCGTCGATCGACCCGTCCGTGATGTACAGGTCGCTGGACTGCTCCGGGGTGTAGCCGTTGCTCGCGGCCATCTTCTGTCCGATGGCCTTGAACGCGGCGTTGTCGTCCGCGGTCATGCCGGTCGCCGTGTCCGCGTTGGTGTACCCGAACGGCCACAGCACCAACTCGCTGTACGTGTGGAAGTCGATCCCGGCGGTGATCTGCTGCTTCCCGCCCACGACCCGGCTGCGCACGAAGTCGGCGACGACCTTCACCTCGGGCGCGGACTCGGCGGACGCGCCCCGGTAGGTCTCCGAGGACGTGGACCCCGAGGAGCCGCCGCAGCAGCCCCACTTGTAGTTCCAGTTCCGGTTGAGGTCCGTACCGACGTACGAGGAGCCGGAGTTGGGCTGCCGGTTCTTGCGCCACGAGCGGTAGGAGCCGGTGGCGATGTCGTACTCGCCGCCGTCCGGGTTGAGGTCGGGGACGATCCAGATCTCGCGCCCGTTGACCATGTTGGTGACGCGGGAGTCCGAGCCGTAGCCGGCGCCCAGCTCGCGGATCAGGTACAGGGCCATCTCCACGGTCATGTGCTCGCGGGCGTGCTGGTGATGGGTGAACAGCACCTCCGGCTCGGCCTCGTCGGTGCCGACGTTGTCGCTGATCTTGACGGCCACGATGTCCCGGCCGCCGTACGACTTGCCGATGACCCGCTTGCTCATGATGCTCGGGTAGGCGGCGATGCGCTGGTCGATCTCCGTCGTCATCTCGGCGTAGTTGTGGTACTTCGAGTCGGCGGAGGGGAAGTCGTAGAGCCGTACCTCGTCCTCGGCGACGCGGTTGGGCGCGGAGCCCAGCAGGGAGACCTCGTACCCCCGCGAGCGCAGCTTCTTGATCTGGTCGGCCCGCCCGGAGACCACCACGGTCTCCTCGTCGGCCTCGTCGACGCTCACCCCGGACGCAGCGATCGCCGTGCGCATGGCGGACGTGCTGTGGGAGATGTGGATCTCGTACTGGCGGATGTCGTCGGCGGAGGACGCCGGCTTCGGGGCGCTGCCCGCCGCCGCGTCGGTGACCGTCGCCGAGATCGGCGCCGCCAGGGCGAGGGCCAGCAGGGTGGCGAGAGCGGCGGTTCGTCTGCCGCCGCGGGCACCGGCGGCGCCGGAACCTGAGCCGCGAATGCGAAGTCGCATGAACTCTCCTTGTGGGGAGTGGGGTGTGGGGGGCTGTGCGCTTGCTGTGTGCGGCGGTGCGGGTGCCGCTCATCGTCGAGGCATGGCATGAGCAGGTCAAGAGACGACAAAGGGACGAGTGGCCGGAATCATGCGTAAACGGCGGGCGGCCGGCCGCGCAGTGTAGCCACGGTCGCATCTCCGGGAGCGATCCCCGGTGAAGTGCACCCATGCGTGTGAGGCGAAGGGTGCATATAGGTAGACCAGGGGGAAAGCTGAGGGTCCGCGCGGAACCCCACCGCACCGCACCCCACCACACCCGCAGCACACCCGCACAACTCCTGAACCACGCCGCACCGCACCCCCAGAGGACTGGCTGATCATGGGCGGATCAGCGCCGCGCCGGGACTGTCACCTGCCGGTGGAGACGACCAGCTTCGTCGACCGGCGCAGCGAACTGGCAGAAGGACGCGAACTGTTGGCCAGGGCCCGACTGGTCACCCTGACCGGCCCCGGAGGCGTCGGCAAGACGCGCCTTGCCGTCCGGATCGCGGCCCGCGTCGAACGGGCCTTCCCCGACGGCGTCCGCTTCGTGCACCTCTCCGGCCTGCACGACCCGACCCTGGTCCCCCTCGCGGTGGCCGACGCGCTGGACCTGCACGACCACTCGCAACGCCCGCCCCTGGACACGCTGGTGGAGCGTCTGCGCGACCGTCGCGTCCTGCTGGTCGTCGACAACTGCGAGCATCTGCTCCGGTCCTGCGCGACGCTGGCCGGCGCCCTCCTGCGGGGCACGACCGGTGTCCGCGTCCTCGCCACCAGCCGCCACCGCCTCGGCCTGACCGAGGAACACCTCTTGGACGTCCGCCCGCTGCCCGTCCCCGACCCGGACGGCGAATTGACCGCGGCCGACGGCTACCCGGCCCTGGCCCTGTTCGCCGACCGGGCGGCGGCGGTCGTCCCCGGCTTCCGCCTCACCGCCGCGAACCGCGCGTCGGTGGCCCGCCTCTGCCACCGCCTGGACGGCCTCCCCCTCGCCATCGAACTGGCCGCGGTCCGCATGCGCGTCCTGGACGTCCCCCAACTCCTGACCCGCCTGGACGACCGCTACCGCCTCCTCGCCACCGGCAGCCCCACGGTCCCACCCCGCCACCAGACCCTGCGCGCGGCCATCGACTGGAGCTACGAACTCTGCGACCCCCAAGAACAACTGACCTGGTCCCGCCTGTCGATCCTCCCCGGCACCTTCGACCTGGAGACAGCAGAGGCGGTCTGCGAGGAACGGGGCAACACCTCCCCCGGCCGGGCAGGGCCGACGGAGGAAGCGACCCGAGTCCCGCCCGCCCGACCACCGGAGCCGGGCTCCGCCGCGTCGGCCCGGGCGGTGGAACCGGGTCCCGCCGCGTCGGCCGGGGCGGCGGGGTCGGGTCACGTCGCATCGGCCGGGGTGGCGGGGTCGGGTCACGCGGCGTCGGCCCGGGTGGTGGAGCAGGGGCATGAGGTGCCCGCTCGGGCTGGGGAGGCGGGTCGGGATTCGGGTGCCTGGGCCGGGGAACCGGGGTACGCCTTGCCTGGCCGGGTGGTGGGGGCGGGGCGTGGCTTGTGGGCTTGGCCGGGGGAGTCGGGGCGTGGCTTGGGCGGCCGGGGCGCGGGGACGGGTGGGGTTCCGTCCGGGCGGGACGGGGGGTGGGTGGGCACAGGTGTGGGGGTCCAGGGGGCGGAGTCCCCTGGCGGGGGTGAGGGGGCGGAGCCCCTGGGGGTGGGACGGGCAGGGGCGGCGGGGGCGAGCAACGGCGACGTCCTCGAAGCCGTCGCCGGCCTGGTCGACAAGTCCGTCCTGTGCAGGGAGACCGGCCCGACGGGCACCGTACGGTACCGCCTCCTCGACACCCTCCGGCACTACGGCCTGGAGCGCCTGCGAGAACGCCCGGGAGAAGAACACGCCGCCCGAGTCCGACACCGGAACTGGATGCAACAGCAGGCCACGACCGCCGAACGGCACTGGTTCGGCCCCGCCCAACCGGACATCGTCGCCCACCTCCGCGCCGACAGGGACAACCTCCGCACCGCCCTCGACTTCAGTCTCACCACCCCCGGCGAATCCCTCGCAGGCCTACGCCTCGCAGGCACCCTCTGGTTCCACTGGCACGCCTGCGGAGCCCCCCGAGAGGGCCGCTACTGGCTGGACCGCGCCCTCGAAGCCAACCCCGACCCCACCCCCGAACGAGCCCGAGCCCTGTGGGCCGCAGGCCTCCTCGCCGGCTGCCCGGAAGACCTCACCCGAGGCCGTCGCCGAGCGGAACAGGCCCGCGCCCTGGCCCACACCCTCGGCAACCCTGCCGAAGCGGCCCACGCCGACTACGTCGTAGGCGTCATCCGCCTCTTCAGCGACGACCTCACCGGCGCCCTCGACCACTTCCGCGCCGCCGCCGACCGCGGCCGGGTCCCCGGCCAGCACCTCAGTCTCGTAGGCCTCGACCGCGTCGAACTGGCCTGCGCACTCGCCTTCCTGGGCCGTGCCGACGAGGCCATCGAGGTCTGCGAGCAGACCCGCCGCCTCTGCGCCGAGCACGGCGAGCGCTGGGTGCTGTCGTACGTGGAACGGATCCTCGCCCTCGCCCACAGCGTGCGCGGCGACTGGGCGCAGGCGCAGCGGCACGGCAGGGAGGCGATACGGCTCAAGCACGCGGTCCACGACGTCGTGGGAATGGGCCTCACCCTCGACCTGCTGGCCCGGATCGCGGCGGCCCGCGGCGCCCACGAACGCGCGGCCGTCCTGCTCGGCGGTGCCGACCGCGCCTGGGCGGACGTCGACCGCGACCGCTGGGGCTCGGCCTGCCTCAACTCCACCCGCCGCACCACCGAGGAGCGCGTCCACGAGGCGATCGGCGACACCGCGTTCCGCCGGGCGTACGAGACCGGAGCCGCCCTCCCCCTCACCGACGTCGTCGCCTTCGAACTCAACGAGAGCACGAGCAGCAGCAGGAGCAGGAGCAGGAAGAGAGCCAGGACCGAGACCGAGACCGAGACCGAGACCGGAGCCAACAGCGGGGACGGGACCGGGACCGGGCAGACCTGCGGGCAGTCCCGAACACGGCGCTCCGGCCGCCCGCAGCCCTTGACCGACGGCCCACCACCCCCCGGTCCCGCCATCCGCCTCACCCGCCGCGAGGCGCAGGTCGCCGAACTCGTCGCCGAGGGGCTCGCCAACCAGCAGATCGCCGACCGTCTGGTGATCGCCCGTCGCACGGCCGAAGGACACGTCGAACGCATCCTCAGCAAGCTCGGCTTCAGCAACCGCAGCCAGATCGCCGCCTGGGTGACCGCCCAACGCTGACCGCCCAACGCTGACCGCCGCACGCGCAAAGGCTCGCCCCACCCCGTACCACGATCCCGCCCCACCGCCCCGCCCCGCACCGCATCCATCCATCCACCCACCCACCCGACCAATGGGGACCCCGGACCAATGACCGCCCAATCCGCCGCAACCACCACCCCAGGAACCTTCGACCACCGCATGTCCGTCTCCGCCACGGACGAGTCCTTCCTCGCCGCCGCCCTCCCCTTCCTCGCCGAGGGACTGGCCGCCCCCGAGGAGCCCCCGCCCGTCGCCATCGTCGCCCCCGACAAGCTGGACCTCCTGCGCGACGCCCTCGGCGCCGACACGAAGGACATCGGCCTCGTCCCGCACACCGACTGGTACACCGGCTCCGCCGCGAACGCCATCGCCCGGGCGGCCGGTCATCTCGCCGCGCACGCCGGCCCCGGCGGCCGCATCCACCTCCTCATGGAGCCGGTGTGGAACGGCAGGGCGGGCCGCTCCCCGCGCGAGAGCGCCGAGTGGATCCGCTACGAGGCCCTCGCCAACCTTCTCTTCGTCCCGACGGCGACCACGGCCATGTGCGTCTACGACACCCGCACCGCCGGTTCCGCCCTCATCGAGGCGGCCCGCCGCGCCCACCCGGACAGCGGCGTGTACGAGGACCCCGTACGCCTCGCCGCGGAGCTGGACGCCTTACCGCTGCCCCCGACCCCCTCCGACGCCGAGCGTCTCGCCGACCCCGCCCCGGACGCCGTCCGCGCCTGGGCGTTGGGCCGTGGACTGGGCGCCGCCGACGCGGAGTTGTTCGCCACGGCCGTGGCGGAGGCGGCCTCCCTGGCACCGGTCACGGGTGCGCTGCTGTGGGGCGAGGCCCCCGGCTGCGTCTGCGAGCTGCTCCTGGCCCGCCGCCTCGACGACCCCCTCGTCGGCTACGTCCCGCCGCCGACCACCGAGTTGGCACCCGGCCAGGGCCTGTGGTTCGCCCGCCAGGTGTGCGCGTACGTGGACGTCCGCGAGGCGGGCCCGGGCACCGGCACCGGCACCGACACCGGAACCGGCGAAGGATCCGGATCCGGATCCGGTACGACCGTACGACTGCAGTACGCGTAGACGGGGCGCCTCGACAGGTACGGAATCGGGTAGTCCTCCCCGTATGCGGACGGTGTGCGGGAGGGGATCCTGACTCCATGCTGCGACTTTCCGGGGGAAGCGGCCCCCTCCCGGACCCCGCCCCCCAGTACGGCGCCTACCTCCAGCCGCCGATAGGGGCAGGCCACTGGAGCGTCGAGTACGACCCTCGGCCCAGCGCCGTCCGTGAGGCCCGCGCACAGGTGCGCAGGCAGTTGGAGGACTGGGGACTGGCGGACCGGGAGGACTTGGTGGACACCGCCGAGCTGCTCGTCAGCGAGCTGGCCACCAACGCCCTGCTGCGCCCCCATGGCCCGAATGGCATGGGAGGTACCCCCACCGCGAGCCGCTTCCGCCTCACCCTGAACGCCGCACACGGCATCCTCCGCTGCGAGGTGGCCGATACCGGCCGCCGCACCCCGCAGGTGCTTCACGCGGGCGGGACGGAGAGCGGCCGGGGAATGTTCCTGGTGAACGCGCTCGCCCGCCGCTGGGGCTGCCACCAGGACGGACCGGGCAAGACCGTCTGGTTCGAACTCGGCACCTGCGGCTGCGACGACGGTTGCGGCCGACGCCGGCCGCAACCCCCCCTTGGCCGCGAGCCCTCGGACGCACGTACGGCGGTGTTCGACGGCGGGTGAGCACATCGGGTGGAGATCGCGCACGCCCTCTTGCCGGACCGGCGTCTTTGGGCTTTCTTGACCTTCATGGCGGACACCACGGGACCCCCCACGGGAAACTTCACGCACACCGAGGCTCCATCCGACATCGACAACAACGCCTCCCCCCGCAAGTCCAGTTGGAAGTACATCGGCCCGGGCATCGTGGTCGCGGCGACGGGCGTCGGCGCCGGCGACCTGGTGGCCACGCTGATCGCCGGCAGCAACTTCGGCTACACCCTGCTCTGGGCGGCGATCATCGGCTGCCTGGTCAAGATCTCCCTCGCCGAGGCGGCCGGCCGCTGGCACCTCTCCACCGGCCGCACCCTCTTCGACGGCTGGGCGAGCCTGGGCCGTTGGACGACGTGGTTCTTCGTCGTCTACGTGGTCGTCTGGGGCTTCGTCTACGGCGCGGCGGCGATGTCGTCGAGCGCGCTGCCGCTCCAGGCGCTGTTCCCGGACGTGATGGACCTCAAGTCGTGGGCCATCGCCTGTGGTCTGGTGGGCCTGGTGTTCGTCTGGTTCAACAAGTACGCCGTCTTCGAGAAGGTCATGACGGTCCTGGTGGGCGTCATGTTCGTGGTGACGGTCTACCTGGCGATCCGGGTCACCCCGAACCTCGGCGACGCCTTCGCGGGCCTCCTCCCGGTCCTGCCGGACGAGAAGGACTCGGTCCTCAACACCCTCGGCCTGATCGGCGGCGTCGGCGGCACGATCACGCTGGCCGCGTACGGCTACTGGGTCAACGCCAAGGGCTGGACGAACACGGGCTGGATGAAGGTCATGCGGCTGGACAACCGGGTCGCGTACATCACCACCGGCATCTTCGTCGTCGCGATGCTCTTCGTCGGCGCGGAGCTGCTGCACTCCGCGAACGTGGCGATCGCGAGCGGCGACAAGGGGCTCGTCCAGCTGAGCGACATCCTGGAGGCGGAGTACGGTGCGGCGACGGCCAAGTTCTTCCTGATCGGCTTCTTCGCCACCTCCTTCACCTCCCTGATCGGCGTCTGGCACGGCGTGAGCCTGATGTTCGCCGACTTCGTGGCCCGCTACCGCGACCAGGGCGAGTCGGTGGGCGGGGCGACCGGCGCCGAGGTCGCCTCGGGTGAACGGGAACGCTCCTGGCCCTTCCGGGCGTACCTGCTGTGGCTGACCTTCCCGCCGATCGTGCTGCTCTTCCAGGGCCAGCCGTTCCGCCTGGTCATCCTGTACGGCGTGCTGGGCGCGGCCTTCCTGCCGTTCCTGGCGGGGACGCTGCTGTGGCTGCTCAACACCTCCCGCACACCCAGGGAGTGGCGCAACGGCATGCTGAGCAACGCGATGCTGGTGCTGGCGGGGCTGCTGTTCCTGGTGCTGTGCGTGAAGCAGATCTGGGACCAGCCGTGGTCGGAGTTCTTCTGATCGCCGTCATCGTTCTTCCGATCACCGTCATCCGGCTGATCTCGCTGATCCAGGTTGGTTGAGTTCAGCAATAGCTTGAGTTTCGCAAGTACCTCTCCTAGGCTGCTGATCCCCTAGGAGAGGTGCCCTTGCCGTGGCTGTGACCGTGCTGGACGCCAAGACCGCGCTCGTGCTGATCGACCTCCAGGCCGGCACGCTCGCCGCCCCCACCAAGCCGTACCCGGCGGCGGACGCGGTGGCCCGTGCCGCCGAGCTCGCCGACGCCTTCCGCGCCGCGGGCGCCCCCGTGGTGCTGGTGCGCATGGCCACCTCGCCCGACGGCGCCGACGCCGTGCCCGGCCGCAGCGAGGCCGCCCGACTGGCCGGCGGCCGCTCCCGCCCCTACGACCTCGGCCCCATCGCCGAACCGCTCACCGGCCACGACACGGACATCCTCGTCACCAAGCGGAACTGGGGCGCGTTCCACGGCACCGACCTCGACATCCAGCTGCGCCGCCGGGGCGTCACCCAGATCGTGCTCGGCGGCATCGCGACCAGCCTCGGCGTCGAGTCGACCGCCCGCGCCGCCCACGAGCACGGCTACCACGTCACGTTCGCGGTCGACGCGATGACCGACATCAACGAGGACGCGCACCGTCACAGCGTCTCCTACCTGTTCCCGCTGATCGGCGAGCCGGGCACGACGAAGGAGATCCTGGCCCTGCTGGCCACCGCCCGAGCCTGAGCCCGGGCGGCCTGAGCCTGCGCCGGAGGGCCAGTCCACCTTCGTCCCTCGCCCGTCTGTCCCTCGGCCCTCAGGCCTGTCGCCTCTCAGTCCTTGTCGCTCAGCCACCGCGGGCTGAGCGCGATCGCCCGCAGCTGTTCGATCGTGAGGGCGGGCTTCGCGCGGGTCGCCGCCTTGCCCTGCTCTGCGGCGTTGAAGGCGGTGATGACCACGCGCAGACCGCTCTTGCGCATGGTGTCGACGGTCCACTCCACGGCTCCCGCCCCGCCCTTCTCGGCCGGCCCCTGCTGGACCGCGACCCGCGTGCCGTCGGCGAGGGTCTCGGAGCCGGAGCCGTACAACTGGTCGGCGACGTCGGACATGTCGGGCTGCACGTTGACCTGGACCAGGCTCCTGCCCTTGCCGTCGTCGACGACCATGTAGCCGTACCCGGTCTCCTGGCTGCCGTACGAGACGCGCTTCAGGTCGGACGGCAGCAGGAGGCTGAGCTTGCGCAGGATGAGCCAGCCGGCCATCTCCGCGGGCCGGGTGGACGAGCCCGTCGCGGCGGTCGGCTTCTTCTCCTTCGGGATGGCGTCGATGATCCGGCGCCACTTCGAGGCCGCGGCGAGCGTCTTCAACTGGGCGGTCGTCAGCGGGGGTTCGGGACGGCTGACCGGCTTCCCCTTCTCCGCCGGGGCGTTCCACTCGATGACGCTCACGTGCTGCCCGGCCGGGGTGACCAGGTCCGCTCCCCACGCCTTGGTGTCCTCGCGGCGGTCGGGATACTCGTAGCCCTGGTAGACGGTGACCGCCGACCCGTCGGGCAGGAGCTCCGTCCTGCAACTGTCGAGGCCCGACTGCCCGCCGTCCGCGCAGGGCATCACGGCCGTGGACGGATTGAACTCCCCCGTGTCCGTCGGGACCCGGTCCAGACCCACGGAGACGGCCGCCTCGCCCTTGCCGTCGTCGAACACGCCCACCGCGAGCGGCGGCAGGTCCTCGCCCGTGCCGCGCGCCTCCGACTTCGTGAACTTCCCCTTGGGGAGGAGCTGTTGGAGCGTGCGGACCACCTCGTCGGCGGAGTAGGTCTTCGGCCCGGCGCTGCCGGTGGCGGCGACGGAGGAGGGCTTCGGGGCGGGCGTACCGCCCCACGGCACCAGCAGCGCCCCGCCCACCCCCACGAGGGCGAGACTCGCCGCGCCCCCGGCGACCGCGGCCCTGCGCCGCAGCCGCATGCGATGTCCGCGTGCCTGACCGGCGGCGGCGAGCGCGCCGCCCGGGTTGTCGAAGGTGCCGCCGGCCTCGTGCAGGGCGGCGGAGAGCCGCTCCTCGAAGGGATCGCTGTGCTGATCTACGGGCATGGTGAACCACCGTTTTCCGCGAGGGATGGATTGAACTCGGGTAGTGGGGAGGGCAGTGGCAAGGCGGAGGCGAAGTGACGTACAGAGGGGAGCCGGGTGGGCTCAGGGTCTGGCGTACTCGCTCATGTCCTCGCCGAGCAGCTCCCGCAACCGCCCCAGGGCCCGCGAGCACCGCGTCCGCACGGCCGCCGAGCTCGCGTTCATCGCGTCGGCGGTCTCCTCGACCGAGCGGTCCTCCCAGTACCGCAGGACCACGACCGCCCGGTCCTTGGCGGGCAGCCGCCCGAGGGCCTGCATCAGCGTCAGCCGCAGCGAGGTGTCGGTGCCGCCGCCGTCGGGCACGTCGGGGAACACGTCCACGGCCTGCTCGCGGCTGCTGCGCCTGCGCTGGTGGGCGAGGAAGGCGCGGGTGAGGACGGTCTGCGCGTACCCGGCCGGGTTGTCGACCCGGGACACCCGTCCCCAGCGGACGTACAGCCTGCCGAGGGTCTCCTGAACCAGATCCTCGGCAAGGTGCGTGTCTCCGGCCGTGAGCAGACACGCCGACCGGTACAGATGCCGGGCCCGCGCCGCCGCGAACTCGGCGTACTCGTCCGCGCGGACCTGCCTCATGAGTGTTCCCCCTGCGTCGGTCGGCGTGCTGCCCTCATCTCTTTGATGCAGTGGGCCGCGGAAATGTTTCAGAGGAGACCGAAAGTGGGCGCACAGCCGCCGCCGGGTAGGTTTCGGCTGTGACAGACCAGCCGTCGACTCCGCCTCCACCGCCCACCCCACCGGGGTTCGGTCCGCCCCCGCCGCAGTACGCCCCGCAGACGGGCCCGCCGCAGCCCGGCCCGGAGTTCCTGGCCGTCGACAAGCACAACTCGGTCGTCGTCGACGCGGCGGGCGTCGCCTTCGAGATGTACGACATCACGGTCGACTTCCCCTGGCCCGAGATCCGCAGCGTCCACTACAAGGCGAGCCCCGACGGCAAGGCCCTCATGGTCGCCGTCGTCCACGTGGACGGCAGAGTCTACGAGTGCGTGGTGACGGCGAAGCCGAGGGAACGCCTGCAGGGCTGGTTCGCACAACTGGCGTGGGTGCTGGGGTACTACCGGCCGACGGGGTACTGAGCAGTGGAACCCGAGCGGAGTACGCCGGGCGTGCCGATTACGGGGCCTGCCCGCCACCACGACTCAGGGCGCTGGCTGGCCCAGCTCACAGGCCGAATGCTCGTGGTCTGCCCGCGATGCGGTGGCCGTGCGCTGGTGGTTCCCCGTCCCGGTCTCCCCGAACCCAGGTACTACAGCGAGCTGTTGTTCCAGCCGCGCCGTCTGGCGTGCGCCGCATGCGGTGCCGTCGCCGACCGGGACCCCGAGATGCGAGGTGCCGGGCTGGTCGGCGCGGTGCCGGGCGGCAGCGAGGATCCGTTCTTCCGACGGCCACTGTGGCTGCAGACCCGCTGCGTCGGCCACATCCTGTGGGCGTACAACGAGGAGCACGTGCACGAACTCTCCGCCTACGTCGCCGCCCGGCTGCGCGAGCGCGGCGCATCCCGTCCGACGACGGCGATGTTCGCGCGACTGCCCCCGTGGATGAAGAGGTCGGACAACCGCTCCGAGATCCTGGCCGGCCTGGAGACCCTGCGAGCGCTGGCGGAGCGCTCGGCACCGGCCGACCGTTCCGACGCGGCGCATGAACGCGGTGACCGTCCCCGCCTGCGCCCGAGCCTGTACTTCAGGGGCGGCCCATATACGGGAAGCCCCTGAAGAGCCCACGGAAGTCCTCGGGAGCTCTCAGAGCAGGTGGTCGGCCTTGCCCGCCTTGATGTCGAGAATCATCGTGCGGAGCGCTTCGCGGGAGTCGGTGAGGTAGGCGTCCTCGGCGCCGGCTATGGCGATGTAGGCGTTGCCGGTGGGGTCGGTGCCGAGGCGGAAGCAGGCCGATCCCTCGGCGCAGAACGGGTCTTCCCACGTGATGTCGGACATGGTCGTCTCCTCAGAGCTGGCTGGCGATGTCCTGGATGAAGCCGTACGACTCCGCAGGTGACAGCGCACGTTCTTCCATCCAGTCCAGTTGCGTTCGGTACTTGGACAACTGGGCTTCCTGGTACAGGAATTCCGGTCCATGGGTGCTGTCGATCTGAACGGTGTCCAGTCGCGGCACCGGTCCCTCCAGGTAGACCACGGTCTGCCCGGCTCCGGGGAACGAGCCCGCGTCGAACGGAATGACGCGCAAGGTCACGTGAGACCGCTCCGACGCGGCGAGCAGATGCTCCAGCTGACCTCGCGCGACCTTGCGCCCACCGAACTGCATGCGCAGCGCGGCCTCGTGGAGTATTCCGACGTACTCCGTGGGCGCGTCGCCCTCCAGAACTCGCTGACGCTCCAACCGGTGTGCGAGCCGCAGTGCGACCTCGTGCTCGGGTAGTGGCGGCAGTGCAGCCTTGAAAACGGCCTGGGCGTGGTCGGTGGACTGCAGCAGCCCGGGCATGTGGATCAGGTGCACGCTGCGGATCCGTACCGCGTGGTGCTCCAGCTCGGCGATGTCGAGAATCCCGATCGGAAGGCTGCCCCGGTACTTCTCCCACCAGCCCCGCTCGGTGGGTTGGGCCATCTCGACCAGGGCGTCGACGTAGGCCTCGTCGCCGCAGTCGCAGTTGCAGGCCAGGGTGCGCAGTCGCTCGGGGCTGATGGCGCGGGTGCCCGACTCGATGTTGGAGATCTTGCCTCGGTCCACACCGAGCAGCCCTGCTGCGTACTCCCCGGTCATGCCGACAGCGGTGCGCAGCCTCCGTACCTCCGCCCCGAGCCTCTTCTGACGCTCGGTCGGAGACGTCCTCGCGGCCATACGGTTCCTTCCTCGAAGCCGGAGTCACCCTATCGGGGCTGTGTTCTCCCAGTGGTGGGGCAACATAACCCCCCATGCCTTACATTCGGTAATGCACAAGCTACACACCGCATTTGGCAGTGCACCGCGCGAGCCTGCCCGCACGCTCCTTCCCTGGGAGGGGTGGGCCGCGCCAGGGAGACGAGCCACCGACTGCGACCGCGAACACGAAGACGAACGCGAACACCAAGGAGCCCCCATGCCTCTCTCCCGCTGTCCCGTCGCCCCCACGTTCCCTGCCGACTTCACCGCCCCCGTCCCCGAGACCCTTGCCTACAGCCTCACGCTCCCCGCGGCCCTGGCGAGCCCCGCCCTCGCGAGGGCGACCACGCGCGAGGTGCTGAACGCCCACGGCCTGCACGACATGCTGGACCCGGCGCTACAAGCGGTGGGCGAACTGACGGCAGTGGCAGCCCAGTTCACGGAGTCCCCGAACTTCTACCTCTCCCTCCGCTACCGAGCCGACACCCTCCGAGTGATCGCCTACGACAGCCACCCCCGCCACACCCACCCCCACCTCGCCACAGCCTGCGACACCCGCCGCCGAGCAGCCCTCCGCGTCCTGGCCTGCGTCTGCCGCGCCTGCGACGGCAGCTGGGGCTTCGGCGAGGCCCATGAACCCTGCGGCGGGACGCGCATGTGGGCGCGGCTGCCGAGGGTGGGCGCGGGGGTGTACGGGGCAACAGCGTCGTAGGTCCTCGCGCTGTTGCGGCCCCTGGAGACAGGCGTCAGCCTCTAGCCGCAATGTCACTCACGTGTCGGCGCCCCGCAGCCACCGAGCGATGTCGATGTCCTGCCCGGTCGATGAATCCGGTCCTGATGATTCTGAGATGTCACTGTGTGCGGAGGGACGCGTCGAAGACGTCCTGCGGCGGGGCGATTCCCTTTCGCGCCCGCCGCACCACGTCGACCAGGTCGGCCGCGTCCCCCTCCGCACTCATGTTCTCCAAGATCACATGAGCCGGTTTACCGAAGGCAACGCGGCATCACGCCATAGCCCGCACTGCCCGCACAGCGCTACGCCAACCCGTGCACATGCGGACCCACCGCGCCCGACCACGCGTTCCCCGCCGCAGCGTCCCAGTTCGTCGACCAGGTCATCGCGCCGCGGAGGTCGGGGTATGTCCTCGACGGCTTGAAGGAGCCGCAGTTCGTGCCTCGCGTCAGGCAGTCGAGGGCGTTGTTAACCACTGTCGGAGACACGTACCCGCTGCCTGCCCCCCTCGTCGAGGCCGGCAACCCCAATCCCACCTGGGACGGGGACAGTCCGCCCTCCAGCTGAATGCAGGCGAGGGCCGTCAGGAAGTCCACGGACCCCTGGCTGTACACCTTGCCGTCGCAGCCCAGCATCGAACCGCTGTTGTAGTACTGCATGTTGACGACCGTCAGGATGTCCTTCACGTTCAGCGCGGTCTGGAAGTACGTGTTGGAGGTCGACTGCATGTCGATCGTCTGGGGCGCCATCGTCAGGATCAGCCCCGGCCCGGCCTTCCCCGACAAGGTCCGCAGCGCCTGGCTCATGTACGTCGCGTTCAGACCGTTCTCCAGGTCGATGTCCACGCCGTCGAAGCCGTACGTCTGCATCAGCGTGTACACCGAGTTCGCGAAGTTCGTCGCGGACGTCGCGTCGCTCACCGACACCGTGCCGTTCTGGCCGCCCACCGACACGACGACCTTCTTGCCGGCCGCCTGCTTCGCCTTGATGTCCGCCTTGAACTGGTCCACCGTGTAGCCGCCCAGGCCGGCCGAGTCCAGGGTGAAGGTCACGGCGCCCGGCGTCGTCGTCGCGTCCGCGAAGGCCACGGCGATGATGTCGTACTGGGGGGAGACGTCCGAGATGCGTTGGACCGTCGCGCCGTTGTTGAAGTTCTGCCAGTACCCGGTCACCGCGTGCTTGGGCAGGGAACCGCCCCCGCCCCCGCTGCCGGAAGTCGTCGTCCCCGTCACGGCCGTCGACTTCACCGACTCACCCGCCGCGTTCGTCGCCGTGACCTGGAAGCTGAACGACGTCGAGGCCGCCAGGCCCGTCACGGTCGCCGACGTTCCCGTCACCGCCGTCACCTTCGTGCCGCCACGGTAGACGGAGTAACCCGTCGCGCCCGACACCGCGTTCCAGGACAAGGACACCGAGGACGACGTCGTGGCCGACACCGTCAGGCCGCTCGGCGCGCTCGGTGTCGTCGGGGTCGGGTCGCCGCCTCCGCCGCCGTCCGGGCCGTACACCGAGACGTCGTCCGCGTAGTACGCCGCCTGGCCGTACCAGCCGTGCGTGTACACCGTCACGGAGGTCGTGGACGCGCCCGTGGTGAAGGTCGTCGACAGTTGTTTCCAGGACGACGAGTCCGGAGTCCATGTCGAGGCGTCCGTCGTGCCCGTGCCGGTCACGCCCAGGTAGGTGTAGCCGCCCTGGACCCAGGCGCTCAGCGTGTAGGTGGAGTTGGGCTTCACCGTCACCGTCTGGGTGCACTGGGCGTTGTCCTGGCCGGCCGGGGTCGCCTTCAGCGCCGCCGCGCCGCCGTGCACGGGGGAGGAGACGGTCGTGCCGCTCGCGGCGGAGCACGTCCAGTTGGTCAGGCCCGACTCGAAGCCGGCGTTCTTCGCGTTGTTCAGGTCCGCGGCGGACGCCTGAGCCGCGCCCGTCAGGGAGAGGGCGAGGGTGGCGGTCACCGCTCCCGCCCAGAGCCGTTTCGCTCTTTTGATTGGATACATGACAACACGTTGGTCCAGACCAATTCCGTTGTCAAGGAGTCCGGTTGTGGAGGGCCCGTAGAGGCCGGTGGAAGGTCATGGGTGCGTAACCTGCCCCGGTTTGCTGCGACTTGCGCGCGGAAGAGTTTCCCGGCCGTCACGGAAAGCTGTTCTCCGGCCACAGGGGCGTGGATACAGTGCTGAGGTAGTCACGCAATGAAGTCACCTCGGTGCGCCGGAGTAACGCCGGTGGGCCGGACCGCGGGAATCGGGGAGCTGCGCGTGCCAACTGCCATTGCCGTGACCGGAGCGGACCTGGCGCTGCCGCCCCAGGACGAACGCACGATGCCCGCAGCCGTCCTCGCCGACCTCGACCGGCAGCCGCTGGAGCGGGCCCTCGCCGCCGTCCAGACCCTTCTCGAACAGTACGGGCATGTGATCGTCGTGTACTCGCGGGCCGTGCCCGCCGCCGTGGAGCAGCGGCTGCACACCATCCGCTCCCTCCTGGAGAGCGACCGCATCGCGCTGTTCCGTCCCGAACTCCCCCCGCTGGCGGTCGCCGTGCTCGCCCGCCAGTTGCGTCAGCTCGCCTCCTGCGACCTCGGCCCCGGCGTCCTCGCCGCCGCGGGCCGGCTGCTCACCCACTATCTCCACGCGGGCGCGCTCCTCGGGTCCGTGGCCCGCCTGGACCGCGTTCCGGTCGTCGGCCTGAAGTCGCATGCCAGGTCGTGGGTTCCGGGTAGTCAGTTCGGTGTGCTGGCGCATCCGCAGGCGGAGATGGTGAAGGCGGGTCCCGAAGTGGCGCTCCCCGGGCCCGAGTTCGGCACCTGGATGCTCGTGGCCCGCGGGCAGTTGCAGTCCGACTGGGTCACCGACACCCTCGCCCCGGCCTGGAAGGTGCAGGGGCTGCGGGAGACGGTGCTGCCCGCCGAGTCCGCCGAGTGGTGGGGCACCGGCAGGGCGATCGAGTTCTGCGGCTACCTGCCCGACCTCTCGGTCCTCTACCAACTGGTCACCTCGGTCCGGCAGAGCGTCTGCCACTGGTGCGGTATCGACGTCATCGGTGACCGCTGCGTCTTCTGCTCCGCCACCCCGCCGCCCGCCTCCGAACTCACCGCCCGACCCGCCCGCGCGCTCACCGCGGGCGGCTGACACAGCGTGACCCGCTTGACCTGTAGGCCTGTTCCCGTCCGCTCGACCCGACCCCCAACGAGGTTGTACGGCTCATGAACTCCCGTCAGCGCCGCGGCGTGATTCTCCTGCTTCTGTCGGTGCTGTGCGCCCTCGCGGCCTTCGCCGGCGTCCTCTCCGTCATCGACGACGTGAACTCCAAGGTCGGCCCGGAGGTCACCGCGTACGAGCTGCGCTCCGACGTGGCGCCCTACACCGCCCTGAGCGCGGACCAGTTCAAGAAGACAGAGATGCCGAAGCGCTGGCTGTCGGAGAACGCCGTGACCGATCTCGCCGCCATCCGCGGCAAGATCGCCGTGACGACGTTGAAGAAGGGCTCGCTGCTGCAGAGCGACATGATCGTCGACCAGCCCGCCCTCCAGGCGGGGCAGCAGGAGGTCGCCATCATGATCGACGCGGCCACCGGTGTCGCCGGCAAGATCACTCCGGGGTCGTCGGTCAACGTGTACGCGACCTTCGAGGGCGCCCGCGCGACCGACCCGGACCAGTCGAAGATCATCGTCACCAACGCCCGGGTCCTCGACGTCGGCCAGATCAAGGCCCTCGATCCGGACGAGAGCAACCGGAACCGGACGGCCACCGACCAGGTCCCGATCACCTTCGCGCTGTCCACCCTCGACGCCCAGCGCCTCACCTACGCCGAGTCGTTCGCCAAGCGCGTCCGCCTCGCCCTCGTCGCACCCGGCGGCGACACCACGGTTCCCGAACAGGACCGTACGTACGAACTCAGCACGGACAAGTGAGAGGCCGCCGCCCATGCCCACGAGGATCCTCCCGGCCGTCGGCGACGCGGACGCGGTCCGTTCCCTCACCACCCTGCTCAGCCAGCTCCCGGACGCCGAACCGGTATCCCCGGTCTCCGACTCCACCCAGCTCGTCGACACTCTCGCCCGCCTGGCCGCCGAGTCGGTCGACGAACTGCCCGAGGTCGTCGTCGTCCACGAACGCATCGGCCCGGTACCGGCGTTGGAACTCGTCCGCGAGGTCGCGCTGCGTTTCCCCGCGGTCGGCGTCATCCTTGTCACCACCGACGCCGGCCCCGGTCTCTTCGCCGCCGCCATGGACTCCGGCGCCCGCGGCCTGGTCACCCTGCCGCTGAGCTACGAGGATCTCGCGAGCCGCGTCCAGGCCGTCGCCCAGTGGTCGGTGGGCGTACGACGCCATCTCGGCCACGGCGGCGACGTGTTCACCGGCGTCGGCGGCACCGTCGTCACCGTAAGCGGCGCGAAGGGCGGTGTGGGCGCGACGCTCACGGCCGTCCAACTCGCCCTCGCCGCCCAGGCGTCCGGCCGCCCGACCGCGCTCGTCGACCTCGACCTCCAGGCCGGTGACATCGCCTCCTACCTGGACGTCCAGTTCCGCCGCTCGGTCGTCGACCTCGCCGCCATCACCGACATCTCGCCCCGCATCCTCGCCGAGGCCGTCTTCCGCCACGACAGCGGCGTGGCCCTGCTGCTCGCCCCCGGCGAGGGCGAACGCGGCGAGGAGGTCACCGACCGCGCCGCCCGCCAGATCATGGGCGCCCTGCGCTCCCGCTACGAGGTCGTCGTCGTCGACTGCGGCGCCCAGCTCAGCGGGGCGGGCGCGGCAGCCGTCGAACTCGCCGACCGCGCCCTGCTCGTCACCACCCCCGACGTCGTCGCCGTCCGGGGCGCCAAACGCACCGTCCGCATGTGGGACCGGCTCCAGATCCGCAAGGCCGAGGAGACGACCGTCGTCGTCAACCGGCACACCCGCGGTACGGAGATCCAGCCCCCGCTCATCCAGAAGATCACCGGCACGGCCCTCGCCGCGACCACGGTCCCGGCGAACTTCAAGGAGCTCCAGGCCGCGGTGGACGCCGGCCGCGTCGACGCCCTCGACGGCAAGGGCACCGTCCGCCAGGCCCTGTGGGCGCTCGCCGGTGAACTGGGGCTGGTCAAGGCGCCCGAGGGCGCGCTGGTGCGCAGGGGCGGGGGACGGGCCCGGGGCGGGGACCGGGGCGCGGTCGGGTTCCGGCGGCGGAGGGAGTGAGGTACGTGAAAGGGCGTCTCACGAAGGACCGGGGCCAGGTCACCATCGAGTTCCTCGGCATGACACCGCTGATCATCGTGACCCTGGTGGTGGTGTGGCAGTTCGTCCTGGTGGGGTACACGTTCACGCTCGCGGGGAATGCTGCCGACGAGGCGGTGCGGGCGGGCACGGCGGCGCCTCCGGGGGAGCGGCAGGGGGTCTGTCAGCAGAAGGGCCTCGACAAGCTGGGCGACGCGTGGAAGGGGAACGCCGAGGTGGACTGCGGCGGTACCGGCTATGTGACGGCCGACGTCACCCTCCACGTTCCCGTCCTCTTCCCCGGACTGATCGACTTCCCGTTCCCGGTGCACGGTCACGCGGGCGCCGTAGAGGAAGAGGACGGCGACTGAGATGGCGTACGGACGCCGCGCACGAGCACGGACAGGGTTACGAGCACGGACAGGGTTACGGGCAGGGGCAGGTTTACGGGCAGGGGTACGGGCACGGGCAGGGGCACGGGGACGAGCGCGCGACCGGGGCCAAGTGGCCCTGGAGTACCTCGGGTTCCTGCCGCTCCTCCTTCTGGTCGCGCTGGGTGCCGTACAGCTCGGACTGATCGCCTACGCCGCGCAGCAGGCGGGCACGGCGGCCCGGACCGGGGCCCGCAGCGCGTCCCTCGACGGGGACTACAACGCCGACTGCCAGCAGGCCGTGAGCAGTTGGCTGAAGGCGAGCTGCGAGCCCGCTTTCGCCGACGACGAGGTCCGGGTCACCTCCACCGTCACCATCCCGTCCGTCATCCCCGGCCTCGGGGACTTCGAGGCCCACAAGACGGCCACGATGCCGGTCGACCACTGAGGGAAGGGCATCCGACATGAGCCTGCGGGCACGCATCACCTCCCCCGAGGAGAATGGCGGCCGGAGCGAGGACGACCGGCTGGTCTCCTCCTACCGGGCCAAGCTGCTGGAGGAGATCGACCTCGCCGAGATGAGTTCGCTGGCGGCGGCCGAGCGCCGGGCCCGGCTCGAGCGGGTGCTGGGGCACATCATCAGCCGCGAGGGCCCGGTGCTGTCGACGGTGGAGCGCTCGCAGCTGATCCGCCGGGTCGTCGACGAGGCACTGGGCCTCGGCATCCTGGAGCCGCTGCTGGAGGACGCGTCGATCACCGAGATCATGGTGAACGGCCCCGACGCGATCTTCGTCGAACGCGGCGGCCGGGTGGAACAGCTCCCCCTCCGCTTCGCGTCGAACGACCAGCTGATGCAGACGATCGAACGCATCGTCTCGACGGTCAACCGCCGGGTCGACGAGACGAACCCGATGGTCGACGCCCGCCTCCCCTCGGGCGAACGCGTCAACGTGATCATTCCGCCACTGTCGCTCACCGGCCCCACCCTCACCATCCGCCGCTTCCCGCGCTCCTTCACCCTGCACGAGCTGATGGGCTTCGGCTCGCTGGACGAGCAGATGCTGTACCTGCTGGCGGGCCTGGTGCAGGCGAAGTTCAACGTGATCGTCTCCGGCGCGACGGGCACCGGCAAGACGACGCTCCTCAACGCCCTCTCCGGCCTGATCCCGGACGGCGAACGCATCATCACCATCGAGGACTCCGCGGAACTCCAGCTCCAGCAGTCGCACGTGATCCGCCTGGAGTCCCGCCCCCCGAACGTGGAGGGCAACGGCCGCATCACCATCCGCGACCTGGTCCGCAACTCCCTGCGGATGCGCCCGGACCGGATCGTGGTCGGTGAGGTCCGCGGCGGCGAGTCGCTCGACATGCTCCAGGCGATGTCGACGGGCCACGACGGCTCCCTGGCCACGGTCCACGCCAACAGTGCCGAGGACGCCCTGATGCGCCTGCAGACCCTCGCCTCCATGTCGGACGTGGAGATCCCCTTCGTCGCCCTGCACGACCAGATCAACAGCGCCGTGGACGTCGTCGTCCAGCTCACCCGCTTCGCCGACGGCGCCCGCCGTGTCACCGAGATCGCCCTGCTCGACAGCCACGGCTCGGAGCCGTACCGGCTGGTGACGATCGCCCGCTTCAACGCCCAGCCGATGACCGCCGACGGCCGGATCCACGGCGCCTTCGAGTACTTCCCCCTCCCACGCCGCACCGCCGACCGGCTCCACATGGCGAGCCAGCCGATACCGCAGGCGTTCGGGGTCGCGCGTGACGCACTCGAACTGACCACAAGGGAAGCCCGGTGACGCTGATGGACCTCGACACCCTCATCACCCTCACCACCGGCGTGGCCCTGCTGACCTGCGCCCTGGCCGTCGCCGGCCTGCACACCTACGCCCGGGGCCGGGCCCAGCGGGCGGAGCTGGTGGAACGCCTCTCCTACACCGGCCAGCTCCCGGGCACCGCCCGCCGACGCCGCTTCCGCAGCCTCGACCGCCGACTGCGCCGCACACAGACGGGCCGCAAACTGGAGCTGAAGCTGGCGGCGACCGGCCTGGACGTGACACCCGGCGAGTTCTTCGTCCACATGCTGGCGGCGGTGGCCGGTCTGTGGCTGGTCGGCCAGGCCACCCTGGCCCCCTTCTTCGGCCCGATCGCCGGCCTCCTGGGCGTCTGGGCGGCCTGGCAGTTCCTCAACTGGCAACGCCAGAAACGCATCGAGAGGTTCATCAACCAACTTCCCGAACTGGCCCGCATCCTGGCCAACGCCACCCACGCGGGCCTGGCACTGCGCACCGCGATCGGCATGGCGGCGGAGGAACTGGAGGCCCCGGCCGGCGAGGAACTGGCCAAGGTCGCCAACCAGTTGGCGGTGGGCCACTCCATGGACGACGCCCTGGCCGAACTCGCCGACCGCCTCCCCTCCCGCGAACTGGTCGTCCTCGTCACCACCCTGGTCCTCTCCAACCGTGCCGGCGGCCAGGTCGTCGGAGCCCTGCGCAACCTGACGGAGACGCTGGAGGAACGCAAGGAGACGCGACGGGAGGTACGGACACAGCTGTCGCAGGTGAACATGACGTCCTACGCCGTGCCGGTACTGGGGGTCGGGGCGTTGTTCCTCATGAACAGCGTCGAGGACGGCACGCTGGACCGCATGACGGGATCGCCCGTCGGCCAGGCCTGCGTGATCATCGCGTTCGGCCTCTACGCGGTCGGCTTCGTCCTCATCCGCCGCATGTCCCGCATCGACGTCTGAGCAGGGGGGAACCAGGGATGGAACTGCTGCTCGCACTCGCCGTGGGCCTCAGCGTCTGGGGCATGTTCGCCGGCATCCGCATGTACCGGGCCGAGGTGAAGCTGCCCAGCGACCTGGCGCTCGCCCTGGAGGTCGGGGCGACCCGCACCGGCGCCGTGGGCTCGGTCGTCGACCGCCTGGGCATGCGGTACGCACCCGCCGTCCTGCGGCTGATGGGCCCCAAGCAGGTCACCCGGTACCGCCGCAGGATCGACCTGGCGGGCAACCCGGGCGGCCTGACCATCGACCGCTACGCGGCCCGGCGCGCGGTCTACGGCGCGATCGGCGCCCTCGGCGCCTTCGCCGCCCTCCTCCAGGGCAGCTACTTCATCGCGCTCCTCATGCTCGCCTTCGGCGCGTTCTGGTCCGAGGTCGGCATCTGGTCCGCGATCCGGGTCCGCAAGGACGCCATCGAACGGACCCTGCCGGACTTCCTCGACGTCCTGGCCGTGGTGGTGAGCGCGGGCCTCGGCTTCCGCCAGGCCCTCGACCGGGTGGCGTCCCGTTACGAGGGCCCGTGGGCGGACGAGATCCGCATCACCCTCCGTCAGATGGACCTCGGCGTGAGCCGCCGCGAGGCCTTCCAGGAACTGCGCCGCCGCAACGACTCCGAGCAGGTCGCCATGTTCGTCACCGCGCTCCAGCAGGGCGAGGAGCTCGGCGCGCCGATCGTCGACACGCTCGTCGCGATCGCCAAGGACATGCGCCGCACGGACGCGCAGAACGCCCGGCGCAAGGCCGCCCGCGCGGTCCCCAAGGCCACGCTGATGATCACGACGTTCATGGTCCCGGCGACGATGCTCCTCCTCGGCGCGGGCATGCTGCTCGGCTCCGGCACGGACTTCAGCTCGATCACGGGCGACTAGGGCGGGCGGTCATGACGGTCATCATGGAGACGCGGGCGGGGCTGTGGCGCCGTCGCAGCAGCCGCAGCCGCCGCAGTGAAACCGACGGGTGGGCAACCGAGGGCGGCGCAACCGAGGTCGGTGCAACCGAGGGCGGCGCAACCGCGGTCGAGGCCCCCATCCCCCTCCAGGTCAACGCCCTCCAGGCGATGTGCCGCCAGGTCTTCGGCTTCCGGCTGGCCATGATCGCCGTCGCCGCCCCCTCCGCCCTCCTCAACGCCGCCCCGGGCATGAGCGTCCGCCTGGTGGGCGCGGCCGTGGTCGTCACCTTCATGGGCTCCTACGTCCTCTTCCGCGACTGGGAACGCTTCGGCCCCCTCCTCCTGCGCCACCCCTCGCTCCTGGCCGCGGACACCCTGTTCGGCACCCTGCTGCTGATCTCGGCGGGCCCGGACACCACGCTCGCCTACGTCAGCGTCTGCACCCCGCTCCTCGCCGGCATCGTCTACGGCTGGCGGGGCGCCGCCTGCTTCGCCTCCCTCCAGTCGCTGATCCTGCTGCTGGTCCACGCGACCCTCGTGCGGGAGTCGGGGGTGGGCCTGGCCGAGAGACTGCTGCTGCCGGGCTTCTGCGTCATCACCGGCGCGGTCGGCTCCGCCCTGCGCCAGCTGATGCTCCGCTTCGGCGTGGCCACCCAGGCCCTGACCACCGTGAAGGCCAGGCTGGCCGTCACCGAGGCGGTCGCCGCCGAGCGCGCCCGGCTGGCCCGCGAGATGCACGACTCGGTGGCCAAGACGCTGCACGGCGTGGCCCTCGCGGCGGACGCCCTGGCCCATTCGGCGGGCTCACCCGAGATGGACCCGACCCGCGTGCGCCAACACGCCGAGCTGGTGGCCCGCGCCGCGCGCCGCGCCGCCGCCGAGTCCCGCGAACTCCTCACCGACCTCCGCCGCGAGTCGGACCCGGCGCCCGGTACCGACTTCCTGCCCGAACTGGCGACTGCTGCCGACGACTTCGCGCAGCGAACCGGCCTGCCGGTCACGTACCACCGCCCCACCGACGACCCGTCCTCGCCCTCGCCCTCGCCCTCGCCCTCGCCCTCGCCCTCGTCCTCGTCCTCGCCCTCGTCCTCGTCCTCGTCCTCGTCCTCGTCCTCGTCCTACGACGGGACGACGCTCCCCGTCCCGCCCGCCGTGGCCCGCCAACTCCTCACCATCACCTCGGAGGCCCTGGAGAACGCCCACCGCCACGCGGCCCCGACCCACGTCGAGGTACGAGCGGCCGTGACCGGCGCACTCCTGACCCTCAGCATCCGCGACGACGGCCGGGGCCTCCCGCCCGGCACCACCCTCGAACAGCTCCGCCGCACCGGCCACTTCGGCCTGGTCGGCATGGTGGAGCGGGCCGCCTCCGTCGGCGCCCGCCTCCGCATCGGCCCGGGCCCCGACTCCCGGGGCACCGAGGTGCGCGTGGAACTCCCCCTGGCCGCGCTCGCCCCGTCGGCCACCACGACTCCTACGACTTCGCGCACCGCCCCTTCACGAGAGGAGGCCGCATGATGCCGGACCGACCGCCCCACCCCGACGCCCTGCAGCCGCTCTTCCCCCCACCGCCCCGGCCCGAACCCGTGCGCGTGATCGTGGCCGACGACAACCCGGTCGTCCGCGCGGGCCTGACCGCCCTCCTCTCCGGCCGGGAGGACCTCACGGTCGTCGCGGAGGCCGCCGACGGCCGCGAGGCCTACGAGTCCGCCCTTCGCCACCGCCCCGACGTCGTCCTCCTGGACGTCCGCATGCCCGGCGTGGACGGCCTGTCCGCCCTACCCCACCTGGCGCGGATCGCCCGCGTCGTGATGCTGACGTACAGCCACGAGGCCGAGATCGTCCAGGAGGCGCTGCGTGGTGGGGCGGGGGGCTATCTGGTCCACGGCGAGTTCACCGTGGAGGAACTGGTGGCGGCGGTGCGGGACATCACACGGGGCCGGGCCCACTTCACCCCGACGGCGGCGACGGCGGTTCTGGCACACCTCCAGAACGGTGCGACTGCACACGTAAAAGCGGACTCGACACCCCTATTTTCCCTGACTTCCACGGAACGGCTTTCGCAGTTGCAACCAACTGTGGGACAGTCGACGTCGGGAGGCAGGGAGAGGTTCCCGCTCAGCGCGAGGGAGGCGGAGATCATGGACCTCATCGCGTCGGGCATGAACAACCAGCAGATCGCCGCCACCTGCTTCATCAGCGAGAAGACGGTCAAGAACCACATCAACCGCATCTTCGCCAAACTGCACAGCAGCAGCCGCTCCGAGGCCGCGGCCAAGTGGCTGGGTACGGCGGTGACTTCATGAGACCCCGCCGAATTGCCGACTGGGCCCGGGATTGGGCCCAGGGACCCTTCTCCGAGGCGGCCGCACGGCCTTACGTTGCCGGTCACGCCACCAACGGAGAGGAACGCCATGAGCGACCTGCTGCTCAAGACCGCCGTCGCGGCCAGGGTCCGGGTGAGCGGCTGGACGAACACGACCGTGAAGGCCGTACGACGCCGCGCCGACAGCGACAAGGGGCAGACCGCGGTCGAGTACCTGGGCATCATCGCGGTGGTGGTGGCGATCGTGGTGCTGATCGCGAACACGAACCTGGGCGCGACCATCGTCAACAAGCTGACGGCTCAGATCGCCAAGGTGGCTCCCTGACACGAGTCCGCAGGTACGGCGACGCAGGGCAGGCCTTCCCCATCTACATCACGGTGGTGGCGGGCCTGCTCTTCCTCGCGTTCGCGTACTTCGCGGTCGGCCAGGCCGCGGTGAACCGCAACGGCGCCCAGACAGCCGCCGACGCGGCGGCACTGGCGGCAGCGCAGGAGACCAGGGACCAACTGGCGGGCTTGTGGGCCGAGGACGTTCTCGACCCGACGAAGTGGCAGGCCATCTTCGATGGCGTCGGAGCGGATGGCGACACGTGCTGGCGCGCCTTCGAGCTCGCCGCGCAGAACGATGCCAGCGTGGACGACTGCCAGCCGGACGGTCTCCGGTTCAGAGTCGACGTCCAGACGAACAAGTCGGCGGGGGACTCCGTAATCCCCATCACGAGCACCACACGGGCACACGCCTCTGCCGTTGCCGTGATCGAGTCACTGTGCACGTTCGAGCCGCCGGGCGAGGACGCGGAGGACGACGTGCTGCCGAGGCTCACCTGCGATGACGGGGAGGACTGGGATCTGGACCCGAAGAACCTCACCGATCTGCCCGGACCCGAGGACCTCTTCGACGTTCACCTGGCCACTGGCTGACGTGCGAACGACGAGTGCACAAGGAAGCGAAGTGATGAGCATGCGGTTCACTGCGAAAGTCCGCAGGGGGATGGTCGCGCTGACCGCCGTGGCCGGGCTTGCACTCGGCACGGCAGCTTGTGGTGGCGGGGGCGGCGACGACAACAAGAAGCCGCAGAGCTCGTCGTCTGCGTCCAAGGCCGGTGGATCGCAGCCGGACACCCAAGAGGGCCAGTCCGAAGAGCCGTTGGCCGAGCTGAAGGGACCGAGCGGACTCCTTCTCCGGATCACCTCCGCCGTACGCGATTCGGGCGGCTTCGTGACCGTGAACGGTGAACTGAAGAACGACGGTTCAGAAGTGGCTGTGATTCCCTTGGAGTTGAGCGGCAACGAGACCGAGATCATGAACAACGGAAGGTCCCTCGGCGGCGCCACCCTCGTCGACTCCAAGAGCAAGAAGCGCTACTACGTCCTCCGCGACACCGAAGGCCGCCCCCTGACGACCACGGGCTTCTCGACCCTCAAGGCCGGCGAATCCATCGACGTCTTCCTGCAGTTCCCCGCGCCCCCCGCGAGCTCGACCGACGTCACCTTCCAACTCCCGCTGTTCCCCAGCGGGGTCATCAAGATCTCCGGGTGAGGGCGGCCATGACCCCACGTCTCACTCTGGTGGTGGCCACAGCCGCCCTCGTGATCAGCGGGATGGCGCCCGCCGCGCGGGCCGACACCACCCCCAGCGTCCCCCCGGGCACCGAACCCACCGCCTCCGCCCCCGTGGAGGTCGACCCCAACGACCCCGACCTCAAGCTTCCGGAGGGCGGCACCCTCGCCGAGCCCAAGGTGCTGGACATCAAGCAGGTCGTCGAGGACGAGTCCGGCGACGAACGGCGGGAGGACACCAACGCGGACGTGACGTTCGCCCTCCAGGCCGAGGTCCTCTTCGGCAAGGACAGCGCGAAACTCGGCGCGGAGGCGCAGGCCCGTATCGCCACGATCGCCGCCGAGATCAAGAAGCAGAACACCACCGTGGTCCGCGTCTTCGGCTTCACCGACAACCTGGGCTCCTCCGCCCACGGCGACGTCCTGTCGAAGCAGCGGGCGGACGCCGTCCAGGCCGAACTCGCGGGCGAGCTGAACGACCCGAACGTCACCTTCGAGGTCCGCGGCTACGGCGAGCAGTACCCCATCTCCGACAACTCCACGGAAGAGGGCCGCAAGAAGAACCGCCGTGTGGAGGTCACCTTCCCGCGGACGACGAGCTGACCCTCACCCTGGCGTCTACGCAGCGGACGCTGTCTCGCACAGCTCGGTCATGTCGTCGGCGTCGGGAGTGATGTGCCGCGGCGGCGTCCCCTTCGGCGTCGCAGCAGCCGTACAAGCGGGTCGCCCTCGGTTGCTACTGTTCCCGCGACTCCTCCGCCCCGGAATCCAGATCACCCTCGCCCGGGACATCCGGAGCCGCTTCGGGCAGCGGGTCGGCGACGAAGGTTCCGCGGCCGTGAACAATCAACTCCTCGACTACCTCGCCCAGCGCGGACGCGCCCTCGCCGACTGCACCCAGGCCGATGCAGACACCTGGTACGCAGGCGGCTACACCGCCCGGCGCCTCACCCACTCCTTCCTCCGCTGGGCCATGCAGTCCAAGCACATGCCGACCGTCACCATCCCGCACCGCTCGACGGCGAATCCCGCGCCGATCACCCAGCACCAGCGGCTCTCACTGCTGCGACAGCTCGTGAACCACGACGACATCCCGCTCCAGGATCGCGTGGCCGCCCTCCTTGTCCTCCTCCACGTCCAGCCGCTTACGCGGATCACCAGACTCAGCAGCGACGACGTCCAGCACGAGGGCGGCAAAGTCCTCGTCCGGGTCGGCGACCCACCGTCGCCCGTTCCCGCCCCGTTCGACGGAATGCTGCTCGACTACCTGGGGCAGCGACCGAACACCAAGACCGCGACCAACCCCGATGCCCGATGGCTCTTCCCCGGCCGCCGGGCCGGACAGCCCATGACCCCGGAAGCCATGGCACCTCGGCTCCGCCGACTGGGCTTCCCGACCCGGCCAGGACGCACAGCGGCGATCCGCCAACTCGCCCTCCAAGCCCCGGCCTCAGTGCTCGCCCGGACGCTCGGCCACAACGACGACCACACCACCCGTCTCGCCGAAGAGGCCGGAGGAACCTGGAAACGTTATGCCCCCGGAGATCACGCACGGTGACCCGCGCTCAGCGACGGATGCGGGAAGCCGGTCACGCACGACCTTCGTCGCCCCGCAGGTACGCTCCCGCACGCGCTGCAGCCACTGCGGCCCCGGCGGCCTGGTCTGCGGCAGCTTCGTCGAGGCGGTCGCTGCTGGTCAGCAGGCGGTAGTAGAGGGGGGCGGAGACAGCACGGATCACCTCGTGGACATCGGTGCCCTCGGGCACCTCGCCCCGGTCGATGGCCTGTTGGACGCAGGGTGCCCACTCCTTGACGCGGATGTCGTAGAAGCGGTGCAGGGCCTCGGCGGTCTTCGCCTCGCAGGTGGCGGCGGCGATCACCGCCTTGAACAGCGCTCCTTGCCGCGGGTCGGCCAAGGTGCGCTGCACGAGCCGGGCGTTGGCCTTGAGGTCACCGAGCAGCGAGCCGGTCTCGGTACGCGGCAGTGACTGCTCGGCCATGTCCAGCAGCAAATCGGCCACCAGGCTGGTCACCGTTCCCCAGCGGCGGTAGACGGTGGTCTTGCCCACCTCGGCACGGCGCGCGATGTCGGCGAGGTCCAGGTGGGCAAAGCCATGCTCCGCCAAGGCGTCCCCAGCCGCCTGCAGCACCGACGCCCGCACCCGCGCCGTGCGCCCTCCAGGACGGACGGTCCCCGGATCCGCACCCTCAAACCCCATAACGGGACTCCAGTTTCGTTAATCACTCGCACCTGCTACGTTGAGGCACACGCTAACGGAACTACAGGACCATTAGCCAGGTCAGGCGACGAGAGAGGAACAGCCATGGAATACAGGCGGCTGGGCGCATCCGGCCTCAAGGTCCCCGCACTGAGCTTCGGTGCCGGCACCTTCGGCGGCCAAGGGCCGCTGTTCGGTGCCTGGGGCAACACCGATGCGCAAGAAGCACGCCGTCTCGTGGACATCTGCCTCGACGCCGGGATCACGATGTTCGACACCGCCGACGTCTATTCCAGCGGGGCCTCCGAGGAGGTGCTGGGCGAAGCGATCAAAGGCCGCAGGGACCGGGTGATCGTGTCCACCAAGACCAGCTTGCCGATGGGCGACGGCCCAGGCGATGCGGGCTCCTCTCGTTCGCGCCTGATCACCGCATGTGAGGACGCCCTGCGCCGGCTCGGCACCGACTACATCGACTTGTTCCAGCTGCACGCCTTCGACGCCGGCACGCCGATCGAGGAAGTCCTGTCCACACTCGACGATCTCGTACGAGCAGGGAAGGTCCGCTACCTCGGCATCTCCAACTTCTCCGGCTGGCAGGCGATGAAGTCCCTCGCGAGCGCGGAGAGGTACGGCCACCCGCGCTATGTCGCACATCAGGTCTACTACTCCCTCATCGGCCGCGACTACGAATGGGAGTTGATGCCCCTCGGGCTCGATCAGGGCCTCGGAGCCCTCGTCTGGAGCCCCCTCGGCTGGGGACGGCTCACCGGCAAAGTCCGCCGCGGCCAGTCGCTACCGGCCAACAGTCGACTGCACCACACCGCGGACTACGGCCCGCCGGTGGAGGACGAACACCTCTACCGCGTGGTCGACGCCCTCGACGAGATCGCGCAGGAGACCGGCAAAAGCATTCCGCAGATCGCCATCAACTGGCTGCTGCAGCGACCGACCGTCTCCTCCGTCATCATCGGCGCCCGCGACGAGAACCAGCTTCGCCAGAACCTCGGTGCCGTCGGCTGGATGCTCACGCCCGAGCAGATGGCGAAACTCGACGCGGCGAGCGGCAAGACAGCGCCCTACCCGTACTTCCCTTACCAGCGCCAGGAAGGCTTCGCCCGCCTCAACCCACCAGCTGTCGCGTCTCCGCCCGCCGCATGACATCCGCGTCAAGTAGCTGGAGCGGTACAGCCGCGAGTCCCAGACTCGGACTGGGGGCTGCCTCGCTCAACGCCTGCCCGGGCCTGGACAGCTGCGGTGACGGTCTCTCCCCCTGTCCGCCAACTTGTCGGCACGACCACAGACGGTCACCAGGGAACCTCATGCAGAGAGCAATACGCGACAGCCGAATACGCGAGGTCGCTTGGCCTGCATGCCCGTGCGGGCGTTCTCCGCAGCGGTCTTGAGCGCGTCCACGCTCTTCTTCCAGTCGGAGACCGCGGTGCCGAGCTTGTCGAGGTCGACCTCGACAAGATCCGTGTACGTGAAGGCCACCAGGCTGCTCCTACTGGAAGTACTTGCTGATCTCGGACACGGACAGGGCGGAGCCGTCGGCGCCGAGGAGCACGGCCCCGATCTTGGTGTCCTCCTCGGGGTGCAGCTTCTTGCTGAAGTCGAGGTGGTCGGAGATGTGCGCGCAGGCCTGGAGCACCGTTTCGAGCTGCGACGTCCAGATGTCGACGGTCGTCTCCAGCGCTCCGCCCGACGCGAAGCCGTTCGACTTCAGCGTGGCGGCGGCCTGCTTGGTGGACCCCACGCCTTCCTTGTTCGCACCGGCGCCCGCGATGTCCGCCCCGGACTGCAAATCCTCGAAGAGGGTGTGCGCGTCGTGGCCGACCGGCGCCGAGGTCGTCCTGGTTGACCACCAGGTCACCTCCGGCGCCGCCGCCGCCCCTGTCCGCGGGGAACTGGTTCCAGCCGCATCGGCGTCGAATGCCGATCGGCCGTGTCGGCCTTCAACTGCTCCCACTCGTCCCAGGCCATGCCCCTCTGCTCCTCCCCGTGACCCAACCGCAGTCCTTTGCAGGGACTTTGATCGAATCAAGGGAGTGCAAAGCGGTGATCGCCTACACGCCCTCGGCTTCTGTACCGGCCACCACGTCTTCTCCACGCGCGCGCCGGTAGTGCAGCAGTGCGACCCCGTTGCCGAAGGTGTGGGAGTCGACGAGGTCGAGGGGCGTCGTGGTGTCGGTGTGGGGGAACAGGGGTGTGCCGCGCCCGATGAGGACCGGGTGGACGTACAGGCGGATCTCGTCGACGAGGTCGTGGCGGAGGAAGGCCGAGGCGAGAGCGGCCCCGCTGAGGCCCAGGTCGCCGCCCGGCTCCCGCTTGAGGGCGTTGACCTCGTCGGGGACGACCTCCCGGACGATCGTCGTGTTCCAGTCGGCGTGCCGCAGAGTCTTGGAGTACACGTACTTCGGGATGTTCCGCCAGATGCCGGCGAACTCGACCATGGGCGCGGTGACTTCGGCGTCGGGGTCGATGTCGGCCGTGGGCCAGAACCCGGCCATGAGGTCGTAGGTGACCCGGCCGTGGAGCAGACCGCCCAGCCCGCGGACGATGTCGTTGAAGTGCTGGTGGAGTTCTTCGTCGACGCGATGCCAGGAGATGTCGCGGTCGGGGCCCTCGATGTACCCGTCGAGGGACACCGACATCATCAGGACGATCTTGCGCATCAGGCACCTCGCCGGCTCGGCGTACGGGCGGACTCACCGGACGGTGGGAAGGGTAGGCCGTAGAGGACGCGAAAGGTGGGACATGAGGCGTTGGCGTGACGGGCGGGGTCGGTTGACGGTGCACGGGGACGGCGGGGCGATCGTGACCGTCCCGCTGGAGGTCGCCACCTCCTACCGGGCTCGCACGAAGGGCCTGCTGGGCCGGGACTCCGTCGACGGCGCGCTGTTACTGTCCCCCGCTTCCGGTATCCACACCTTCCGCATGCGCATCCCCATCGACGTCGCCTACCTGACCCGCGACCTCACCGTCCTCGCCGTCCGCACGATGCGCCCCGGCCGCCTGGGCCGACCGCGCCTGCGCGCCCGGCACGTTCTGGAGGCGGAGGCGGGGGTCATGGCTGGGTGGGGCGTCAAGGCGGGGGCGCGAGTCTCGGTCGAGCCGGGACGAACCGACGGGGAAGCGTCATGAGGCGAGACGGGACGCCTTCCTCGAGCGGACTTGCTCGAGCGGACTTCCTCTTGCGCCGCACCGGCCCCTCGCACCGCACCGGCCCCTCGCACCGCACCGGCAGAAAAATCGGCGGCGTCCGTGCCCTTCTTCTGTGACGATCGCCCTATGAAGGCCCACGACCACGACACGCGCCCCGGCTTCGAGGATCTCCTCGCCGAAGGGGCCGCCGTCCCCACCGACGGGTGGGACTTCTCCTGGTTCGAAGGGCGGGCCACCGAGGCTCGGCCCTCCTGGGCGTACGCGGCGACGCTGGCGGGGCGGCTGGCGCGCGCGAGCGCCGCGCTCGACGTGCAGACCGGGGGAGGGGAGGTCCTGGACTTCGCCCTCGGCCGGGCCGCCCCCGAGGCGCCCCTCCTCACCGTCGCCACCGAGGGCTGGCCGGCGAACGTCGCCAAGGCCGCCGCCCTGCTCCGCCCGCGCGGCATCGCGGTCGTCGCGTCCCCGGAGGACGCCCCGCTGCCCTTCGCGGACGCCACCTTCGACCTGGTCAGCAGCAGGCACCCGGTCCGGCCCCTCTGGAGCGAGATCGCCCGCGTCCTGGAGCCCGGCGGGACCTACTTCGCCCAGCACGTCGGCTCCCGCAGCGTCTTCGAGCTCGTCGAGTACTTCCTCGGACCGCAGCCGGCGGCGGTGAGCAGCGCCCGGCATCCCGACCGGGAGCGCGCCGACGCCGAGGCGGCGGGGCTGGAGATCGTCGACCTGCGGGCGGAACGGCTGCGGGTGGAGTTCCACGACATCGCGGCCGTCGTCCACTTCCTGCGCAAGGTGGTGTGGATGGTCCCGGGCTTCACGGTGGAGGCCTATCGACCCCGGCTGCGCGCCCTGCACGAGCGGATCGAGGCCGACGGTCCGTTCGTCGCGCACAGCACCCGGCACCTCTTCGAGGCCCGCAAGCCGACCGGCTGACCCCCGCGGCCCTCCTCCAGCGGCCGCTCCTCCCGGAGCGTCTCCTTCGGCGGCCCTGCCTTCGGCGGCCCTGCCTTCGGCGGCCCTGCCTTCGGCGGCCCGGCCCCTCCTCCGGCGGCCTCCGCCGCGCTTCCCCCGAGGCCTCCCGTCGGCTTCACTCTCCCCACCCTCGGCCTCCGCGGAGTTTCCGCATCGTTATCGCGAACGGTTCACATCCGGTGTCGCCCTCAAGTAAGTTCAAAGCCAGGTAATTCGCGTGAGCAAAGCTGCGTGGACGTCACCGCGCAGTGGAGGGGGCTGCGCGGTGACCCCGCGTCAAGGTGCCGTTCGTAGCCGGGTTAGCCCATCAGGGGACGTCCGGACAGGTGACCGACCGCGGCCCGAGTCGCTCCAAAACCTCTACTTCTCCCGACAAACCGCACCATTCCCCTGGGAATCCGCCGAGTTTCGGCCATGAACCACCCATGAGTCACGGCTCAAACGGCCACCGGCGCGTCGCCGGATGACTCCGGAGAGTAGTTTTGGCGCGCCGATGCATGCAGCATCACTTACGAAGGGTTATGGTGGAAACCCCCCCTCGGGCCGGTCCGTCTCCCCCCCACGGACCGGCCCGTTTTTTTGTGCCTCCATGCGGCTCCCTCGCGCCCTCCCCCCTGCCTGCTCCCTCCCTGCTCCCCCTGCTCTCCCCCTCCCCCCGCGCCCGGCCGCTCTCCGCCGTCTCCGCCCACCCCGCTCAACGGCCCAAGCCCCGCAGGGGTAGGCTGCGCCCCGCGGGGACCGCACCGTACGGAGGGGCTGACAATCACGTGAACCTGCGCGACAAGCTGCGCGGCCTTCTGGTCAGGCTGTACGCACGCCGGGTGGAAGGCCACCTGGACCACGCTCAGGTGCCCAAGCACATCGGCGTCATCATGGACGGCAACCGGCGCTGGGCGAAGGCCGCGGGTTCCACCACCGAGCACGGCCACCGTGCCGGTGCCGACAAGATCGAGGAGTTCCTCGGCTGGTGCACCGAGACGGACGTCGAGGTCGTCACCCTCTGGCTGCTGTCGACGGACAACCTCGACCGCCCCCAGGAGGAACTCGTCCCGCTCCTCGGCATCATCGAGGACGTCGTGCGCACCCTCGCCGCCGACGGCCGCTGGCGTGTCCACCACGTCGGCACCCCGGACATCCTCCCCTCCCATGTGCAGACCGCGCTGAAGGAAGCCGAGGAGTCCACCGCCCACGTCGACGGAATACTGGTCAACGTCGCCATCGGCTACGGCGGCCGCCAGGAGATCGCCGACGCCGTGCGCTCGATGATCGTGGACGCGGCGGACAAGGGCACCTCGATGGAGGACCTCGCCGACTCCGTCAGCGTCGATCTGATCGGCCGCCACCTCTACACCGGCGCCCAGCCCGACCCCGACCTGGTCATCCGCACCAGCGGTGAGCAGCGGTTGTCCGGATTCATGCTGTGGCAGACGGCCCATGCGGAGTACTACTTCTGCGAGGTCTTCTGGCCGGCCTTCCGCAAGGTCGACTTCCTGCGCGCCCTGCGCGACTACGCGGCCCGCCACCGGCGTTACGGCGGCTGACGCGGCCGGACCCCCCGGGGTCGCCAGGGATCGCCGGCGGGTCTCCAGGGGCTGAAGCAACGAAGGACGTAACGAGGAGTTCACCGGCGCGCCGTCATATGCCGTGGCATGGCGGCGCATGTTCGAGGGCATAAGCCAAGCAGGTCGACGCCCGAACCACGGGTGTCGGATCTCAGCGGACGGCACGGGGCCGTCCGCCCGGGAGGCCCTTTTGCACCAGCCCGACCGTGCGGTCACGGCACGGAAGAAGCAGCGGGGGGCCGGTTCTCGGCCCGTGCAGGGCGGCCGACGACCGGTCCAGCTCCACTCCGTCGCTCCCCGACCTCATCCGAGGGGGTACGTCCTTCCGTGGTGACCAGCACAAAGCGCCGTATGCCAGACCGGCGCACCTATGTTCTCGACACCAGCGTCCTGCTGGCCGACCCGAACGCCATGACCCGCTTCGAGGAGCACGAGGTCGTGCTCCCCATCGTCGTGGTCACGGAACTGGAGGCCAAGCGGCACCATCCCGAACTCGGCTACTTCGCCCGGCAGGCGCTGCGTCTGCTGGACGACTACCGGGTGAAGTTCGGTCGCCTCGACGCCCCGATCCCGATCGGGGAACTCGGCGGCACCGTCCGTGTCGAGCTCAACCACTCGGACCCCAGCGTTCTGCCGACCGGCTACCGCCTGGGGGACAACGACTCCCGCATCCTCGCGGTCGCCCGCAATCTGCAGGCCGAGGGGTTCGACGTCACCGTCGTGTCGAAGGACCTCCCGCTCAGGATCAAGGCGTCCTCGGTCGGGCTCCTCGCCGAGGAGTACCGCGCCGAGCTCGCCATCACGGGCTCCTCCGGCTGGACCGGAATGTCCGAACTGACCCTGTCCGGCGAGCAGGTGGACATCCTCTTCGAGGAGGGGCACGCCTATGTGCCCGAGGTCGCGGACCTTCCCGTGCACACCGGTCTGACCATCCAGTCGGAGCGCGGCAAGGCCCTGGGCCGGGTCACCGCCGACGGCAACGTCCGGCTGGTGCGCGGCGACCGGGAGGCGTTCGGCATCAAGGGCCGCAGTGCCGAGCAGCGCATCGCGCTCGATCTGCTGCTCGACCCGGACGTCGGGATCCTGTCGATGGGCGGCCGGGCCGGCACCGGCAAGTCGGCGCTGGCGCTGTGCGCGGGTCTGGAGGCGGTCCTGGAGCGCCGTCAGCACCAGAAGGTGATGGTCTTCCGGCCGCTGTACGCGGTGGGCGGGCAGGAGCTGGGCTATCTGCCCGGTTCCGAGGCCGAGAAGATGGGCCCCTGGGCACAGGCGGTCTTCGACACGCTGTCCGCGGTCACCAGCCGCGAGGTCATCGAGGAGGTCACCGCGCGCGGCATGCTGGAGGTCCTGCCCCTGACCCACATCCGGGGCCGTTCCCTCCACGACGCCTTCGTGATCGTCGACGAGGCGCAGTCGCTCGAACGGAATGTGCTTCTCACCGTTCTGTCCCGGATCGGTGCGAATTCGCGGGTCGTTCTGACCCACGATGTGGCGCAAAGGGACAATCTGCGAGTCGGGCGATATGACGGTGTGGTCGCCGTCGTCGAGAAACTGAAGGGGCACCCGCTCTTCGCGCACGTGACGCTGAATCGGTCCGAGAGGTCCCAGATCGCGGCGCTTGTGACCGAAATGCTGGAGGACGGGCAGATCTGACGGATCTGAGAGATCTGACCCTGCTCGGACAACTTCATTAACACTGATGGTGAGTTGGCGCCGTCCGGCAAAGACAGTGAGCCTAGCCGGGCGGCGCCTTCGCGCGTGGGCCTTTCGTGAAATCCCTGGGGGCAAACAAGATGTGAGCTTTCACACGCAACTCGGAATTGCCCTGCGCGGCTGGGTTACGGCAGAGTCTCATTCCTGTCAGGCCCCGCATACGACACAGCTGTACCCCCAGCCACACAGAACCACCTGAGCTTCACCCCTCAACTCCATACCGACCGTCGTATGCCGCCCGAGCACCACACGGCGCTCCCGTACCGGGAGTTGCCCGTCGGGCCCGTGTCTCCTGTGACCCCGCAGTTCGGAGACCAGCGTCAAGGGCACGATTGCGTCCGCCAGGGTCACCGAAGCGGGCGATGCTGGAAGGAAAACCGTGTGAGCCGGATCTCGGTCCGGGGATTCGCAGTGGCCTCGGCCACGGCGGTCACCGCTGTCGGAAGTGTCGTCGGCGTTGCCTCGGGCAGTGTTGCGCAGCCCAACGACGCAGAAGCGACGGCAAGCGACGCGACACTCCTCGCCGACCTGCCTGTGGGCCAGCAGGCCCAGGTGCAGACGGCGTCCCTCGCGCAGCAGGCCAGCTACCAGGCCATCGCCGCAGACGAGGGCGCGAAGAAGGACGCCGAGGAATCGGCCCGCAAGGCCGCCGCCAAGACGGCCGTCGCGAAGAAGGAGGCCGCCGAGAAGGCGGCCAAGGAGCGCGCCGAGGCCAAGACCAAGGCCAGCCGCAGCGCGGGCGACTTCCCGATCCTGAGCTCCTACTCCGTCGCGCAGATCCAGGCGATGGCGGCGCAGATGGTGCCCAGCGGCCAGTTCCAGTGCTTCAGCAACATCGTGGACCACGAGTCCAGCTGGAACTACCACGCGGTCAACGCCTCCTCCGGTGCCTACGGTCTCTTCCAGGCACTGCCCGCCGGCAAGTACGCGTCCGCCGGTTCCGACTGGCAGACCAACCCGGCCACCCAGATCAAGTGGGGCCTGAACTACATGGACAGCCGGTACGGCAGCCCCTGCGAGGCGTGGTCGTTCTGGCAGGCCAACCACTGGTACTGAGCAGTCCACGCGGCCCTCGGCCGTTGATCCCCCTCACCTGACCACCTGATGACTCAGCAGAAGGAATCCGTGTGAGCCGGATATCGGCCCGGGGCTTCGCCGTGGCCTCTGCCACCGCCGTCACCACTGTCGGCGCCGTCATGGGCGTCGCCCAGGGCAGCGTCGCGCAGCCCAACGACGACGCCGAGGCGACGGCGGGCGAATCGACCCTCCTCGCGGACTTACCGGTAGGCCGGCAGGCCCAGGTACAGACCGCCTCGCTGACCCAGCAGGCCTCCACCCAGGCCATCGCCGCGGACACCACCGCCCGGAAGTCGGCGGAGGAGACGGCCCGCAAGCAGGCGGCCAAGGACGCGGTCGCCAGGCAGAAGGCCGCCCAGGAAGCCGCGGACAAGGCGAAGGCCGACCAGGAGGCCAAGGAGCGCGCCGAGGCGGAGACCAAGGCCGCCACCGCCTCGACTGTGGACGCCGGCAGCTTCGCCCAGCAGTCCTCGTACACCGTGGCCGAGGTCCAGGCCATCGCGCGGCAGATCGTGCCCGCCGACCAGTTCCAGTGCTTCAGCAACATCGTGGACCACGAGTCCACCTGGAACTACCAGGCCGTCAATCCCTCTTCCGGCGCCTACGGTCTCGTCCAGGCCTACCCCGGCTCGAAGATGTCGTCCGCCGGCGCCGACTGGCGCACCAACCCGGCGACGCAGATCAAGTGGGGCCTGAACTACATGAACGAGCGCTACGACAGCCCCTGTGGCGCCTGGGACTACTGGCAGGCCAACGGCTCCTACTGAGCCGGCGCCACCTCTTCCGCTCAACCTCACGCAGCCCCTCCCCGTCATAAGGGGAGGGGCTTTCGCCCTGTACGGTCGGTACGGCCGGGACCGACGACTCCAGGGGGAGTTGTGGGGAGAGACGGGGGAAGAGGACGGATCATGTCGCGAGTGCCAGGGTGGCTCGGCCGGCTGGGCGCCGGTCTGACCGAGATGGGTGAGCGGCTCGACGAACGGCGCGCGGAGGTCGAGCGGGAGAGCGAGGGCGCCGAGCCGGAACCGTCGCCGACCGACGTCGCCGCTTTCGCCGAGGTGCCTGTCGAGGCCGAGGAACTTCCGCCGCCCGTTCCGCGTCCCGATCCCGTGCACGCCGTGCCGTGGGGGGTGCGGGTCGCCGCCGAGGCCGGCTGGCGGCTGCTGGTGCTCGCCGGGACCCTGTGGGTCCTGATCAAGGTCATCAGCGCGGTGCAACTGGTCGTCATGGCCTTCGTGGTCGCCCTGCTCCTGACCGCGCTCCTCGAACCCACCGTGGCCCGGCTGAAGCGGCTCGGTGTGCCCGGCGGGGCCGCGACCGCGATGACGGCGATCCTCGGGTTCGTCGTTATCGGCCTGATGGGCTGGTTCGTGACCTGGCAGGTCATGGCGAACATCGACAACCTCTCCGACCAGGTCCAGGACGGCATCGACGACCTGCGCCGCTGGCTGCTCAACAGCCCCTTCCACGTCACCGACAAGCAGATCAACGGCATCGCCCAGAACCTGCGCGACGCGATCGGCGACAACACCGACTCGATCACCTCGGCGGGCCTGGAGGGCGTCACGGTCGTGGTCGAGGCGCTGACCGGCATCCTGCTGGCGTTCTTCTCGACGCTCTTCCTGCTCTACGACGGCAAGCGCATCTGGGAGTGGACGCTCAAGCTGGTCCCGGCCGCCGCCCGGCCGGGCGTGGCGGGCGCGGGTCCGCGGGCCTGGGCGACGCTCACGGCGTATGTGCGCGGCACGGTGATAGTCGCGCTGATCGACGCGATCTTCATCGGCCTCGGCATCTACTTCCTCGATGTGCCGATGGCCGTCCCGCTCGCCGTCTTCATCTTCCTGTTCTCGTTCATCCCGCTGGTCGGCGCGGTCGCCTCCGGCGCGCTGGCGGTCGTGGTCGCGCTGGTCACGCAGGGCGTGTTCACCGCGGTGATGACCCTGGCGGTGGTGCTGGCCGTCCAGCAGATCGAGGGCCACATCCTCCAGCCGTTCATCCTCGGCCGGGCGGTACGGGTCCACCCGCTGGCGGTGGTCCTGTCGGTCGCGGCGGGCGGCATGGTGGCCGGCATCGGCGGCGCGATCGTGGCCGTGCCCCTGGTGGCCGTGACGAACACGGTGGTCGGCTACCTGCACACGTACTCCCGCGAGCAGGCGCTGCGGCACGCGCCGCGGCCACGGGGGGCCACGGCGGCCGGTGTCGCACCGGTGGCCGCCCCGGCCGCCGCGCCGCAGAGCGGGGAGCCGGAACCCCCGGCAGACGACGTTCCGGTCACGACACGCAGGTGAACCTCACGTCGAGCAGGGCCCGTCGGCGATCGGCGGGCCCTGCTCGACGTGAGGCGAAGTGGGGTGGGGTGCGGATCAGATGTCGGCGAGAACTGCTTCCGCGTCCAGCGTCACACCGACCGCCTGGATCACCGAGGCGATCTTGAAGGCCTCCTGGACGACCTCACGGCCGACGCCCGCCTTGCGCAGCACCTGCTCGTGCGAGTCGAGGCACAGACCGCAGCCGTTGATGGCGGAGACGGCGAACGACCACAGCTCGAAGTCGACCTTCTCGACACCGGGGTTGCCGATGACGTTCATCCGCAGACCGGCCCGCAGGTTGCCGTACTCGTGGTCCGACAGCAGATGCCGGGTGCGGTAGAAGACGTTGTTCATCGCCATCACGGCGGCGGCGGACCGGGCCGCGGTGTACGCCTCGGGCGAGAGGTTCGCCTTGGCCTCCGGCGCCAGCTCACGCAGCACGAGGGGGGAGCGCGAGGCGATCGCGGTCGCCAGCACGGTGCCCCACAACTGCTGCGCGGGGAGCTCGGAGTTGCCGATGACCGAGCCCAGGTTGAGCTTCAGGTCCTTGGCGTAGTCCGGTATCGAGGACTTCAGCGCGTCCAATGACATGTCAGGTCACTCCCCGGCCAGCAGCTTGACCGGGTCGAGGGTGTCCTCGCCCCTGGTCCAGTTGCAGGGGCACAGTTCGTCGGTCTGCAGGGCGTCCAGAACCCGCAGGACCTCCTTGGGGTTACGGCCGACGGAGCCAGCGGTGACCATCGTGAACTGGATCTCGCGGTGGGGGTCGACGACGAACACGGCGCGCTGCGCGAAGCCGTCCTCACCCTCGATGCCGAGGTCGCGCATCAGCTCGTGCCTGGAGTCGGCCAGCATCGGGAAGGGCAGGTCGGTCAAGTCCGGGTGGTCCTTGCGCCAGGCGTGGTGGACGAACTCGGAGTCGCCGGAGAAGCCGAGGATCTGCGCGTCACGGTCGGCGAACTCCTCGTTCAGCCTGCCGAACGCGGCGATCTCGGTCGGGCAGACGAAGGTGAAGTCCTTGGGCCACGCGAAGACCACGAGCCACTTGCCCTCGTAGGACTTGTGGTGGATCTGCTCGAACTCCCTGCCCTTCTCCAGTGAGACGCAGGCGGTCAGTTCGAACTCGGGGAACGTGTCACCGACAGTGAGCACAGGCTCTCCTTGCAGCGAAGGAGCGTCCGGATCGCGGACGCTTCCCTTGGGTTGGACGGTCTCGATCGTGGCACAAGGTGCATTGATTCAGGAAATGGCTACACTCGATAGAGTTGATCGGAGGTAGTTATCAGTGACTGCAGGTAACATTGGGGCCAAGAGGCGCCCGCCCAGCCTCGCTCAGCTGCGGGCCTTCGCGGCCGTCGCCGAGCACCTGCACTTCCGGGACGCGGCCGCCGCGACCGGCATGAGCCAGCCCGCCCTGTCCGGCGCCGTCGCCGCCCTGGAGGAGACCCTCGGGGTCACCCTGCTGGAGCGTACGACCCGCAAGGTGCTGCTCTCGCCGGCCGGCGAGCGGCTCGTCGTACGGGCCAGGGCGGTGCTGGGGGAGGTGGAGGCGCTGATGGACGAGGCCGAGGCGGTACGGGCCCCCTTCACCGGAGCGCTGCGCCTCGGTGTCATCCCCACCGTCGCGCCCTACCTCCTGCCGGCCGTCCTGCGCCTGGTCCACGAGCGCTACCCGCACCTCGACCTCCAGGTCCACGAGGAACAGACCGCCAACCTCCTCGACGGCCTGCACACGGGCCGACTCGACCTCTTGCTGCTCGCCGTCCCGCTCGGCGTGCCGGGAATCGTCGAACTTCCCCTCTTCGACGAGGACTTCGTGCTCGTCACCCCCCTCGACCACGAGCTCGGCGGCCGGGAGGGCATCCCGCGCGAGGCGCTCAAGGAGCTCAAACTGCTGCTCCTGGACGAGGGGCACTGCCTGCGCGACCAGGCCCTCGACATCTGCCGCGAGGCAGGACGCCGGGACGCGCCGGTGACGACCACGGCCGCCGGGCTGTCGACCCTCGTCCAGCTCGTCGCCGGCGGCCTCGGCTGCACGCTGCTGCCACGCACCGCCGTCACCGTCGAGACCAGCCGCAGCGACCGGCTCCGCACCGGCTCCTTCGCCGCCCCCGCCCCCGCCCGCCGCATCGCCTTCGCCATGCGCACGGGCGCGGCGAGGGGCGCGGAGTACGAGGAACTCGCGGGCGCGCTGCGGACGGCGCTGCGACCGCTGCCGGTGCGGGTGCTGGGCGACGAGGAGTGACGGCGAACGGCGGCGGACAGCGGCGATTTGAGGTCCGTCAATCGGTCAAATGGGCGCTGCACAAAGAGAATTGAGTCCAGCGACGGAGCAATTTCCGTCAGCTGGAGGCAGGTCGGAAATCCCTCGCTGGGATATGCGCCCGGACTGATACACATTCCCTCCTCAGCGCTACGCGTCAGGCGTATGTGCGACATGCGTGTACGACATGCCAAGGGGAGTGATGTCGGGCTACGAGCTGCTGGCACGCGACCTCGCCGCGTGCGGCCGGGACGGCTTCACCGGAGAAGTGCGCGTGTCCGGCTCGCCCGGCGGCACCTTCCATCTGCACGGCGGGCTGGTCGTCGCGGTCGAGTCGCCGGGCGCGCCCGCGCCGGAGGCGCTGCTGCTGCGTTCCGGCCGGATCGGCGGCGAGGAGTGGGCCGGGCTGGTGCGCGAGTCCGGCGGCGCGCGCTGGCCGGCCACCGGGCTGATCGCCCACGGCTACGCGGGGGCCGCCCAGCTCAGGGTGGTCTGCGCGATGGCCCTTCAGGACGCCACGTTCGCGGTCGTCGCGGGCGGCGTCGACGGCTGCGAACGCGGTCCGGCGAACGGACCGCCGCCCGCCTCGGTCACCGTCGGCGAACCGCCCACCCGGCTGCTCCAGGAGGCGTCCCGCAAGCTGCGCGCGCTGCTGGCCCTGCCGTACCCCGTGAGTCCCGACCGGGAGCGGCCCGTGCCCGCCTCCCTCTCCTACGTGGCGGCCCGACTGGGCGTTCTGCAAAGGGAGCTGCTGGCCCACGCGGACGGCCGGCGCACCGCACGCGACCTCGCCTTCCGTACTGGGCGCGGGGTCTACACCGTCACCGTCGAGGTGGCGCGGATGCTGGGCGAGGGGCTCCTGGAGTGCGTGGACGCGCCCCGCCCGATCCCGGTCCGGCTGCCCCCCGACGGACACGGCGTACGCCCCCGCGAACCGGCCCCGCCCCCGCCGCCGCAGTCCTCGCAGCCGTCGCCCTCGGAAGCGGCGGCCCTGCCCCGCCGTCGGCCCGGCGCCAGCGGCATCAACGAGGCCCTCATGACGGAACGGAACGGCACCGGCTGGAAGGAGTTCTTCCGCCTGCGGAACCCGACGGCGAAATGACAGCCCTACGAACAGCCGACGACCCGCCCCACCACACGGCCCACCACACGGCCCACCACCCGCCCCACCAACCGACCCACGAACAGCCGTGATCCGCCCCGAGAACAAGCGCCCACAGATACCAGACGGTCAGATGCGAACAGAATTCAGGGGAGTTGCGCCCATGGACCACAAAGCCCTCGCACGGGAGATGCGCGGCCTGCGCGAGCAGGTGACCGGCATCACCGACACCGCGGTCGCGGCGGCCGACGGGCTGCTCATCGCCGCCGACACCGACGGCTCCATCGATCCGGAGGGTCTCGCCGCCCTCGCCGCGGCCGGCCTCGGTCTGGCCCGCCGCACCGCCGAGGCGACCGCCCGTGGCGCCCTGCACCGCACGGTGACCTACGGCAGCCACGGCTGCGCCGCGTTCTACGCGGTCGGCGACACCGCGCTGATGGTCGTCCTCGCGGACGAGGGCATCGAGGTGGACCGCCTGCACCGGGCGACCCAGCCGGCCCTGCGCCGCATCGACCTGATTCTCACCGAGAAAGCTCCCGAAGGAGTCTGAAGGGATGGCGACGAAGCGTATGACCCCCGGCTTCTCCGACCAGGTGATGGGCCTGGTCAAGTCACTGCGTACGGATGCCCCGGACTGCGTCGCCTCCGGCGTCGTCGACATGGCCACCGGCATGCTGCTCTCCTACGAGACCGTCGACAACCACCCGCCCGAGGTCCTCGACCTGCTCGCGGGCGCGACGCTCGACCTGTTCCAGGGCCGTACGGTCGTGATGATCGAGGACGTCTTCAAGGAGCGGCGCGGGATCCAGAGCGACAACCACTTCTTCCAGGAGATCCTCGTCAACAGTGACAACCTCACCCACCTGTTCGTGCGGATGACCGAGCAGCAGGACGTCGTCGCGGTGGTCGTCTGCCGCAAGTCCGTCAACGTCGGGATGCTGTTCGCCCAGGTGCGCAGGGTGGTGCGGGAGTACCAGCTCTGAACGCGAACGGTCCCTCCCCGAGTCGGGGAGGGACCGTGTGCTCACTCCGTGCTCACTCCGTGCGCAGACCGTCCGGCCGCAGCAGCCGCATCAGCGGCGGCAGGCTCAGCAGCGTCACCAGCAGGACGACCGCCGCGCCGCAGCCGGTCATCGCCAGCACGCTGCCCCAGTCCACGCCCACGGGTGTGGACGTCATCTTCAGCAGCACGGCGCCCAGCGTGAGCCCCACCGTCAGGGCCAGCAACAGGCCCAGCGCGATCGGGATCGCCGTCTGCCACAGCACCGACAGGCCCAGGGTGCGCCGCCGGGTGCCGAAGGCGACCAGGGACGACAGCAGTTTCTTGCGCTCGCGCAGCTGCTCCAGCTGCGAGACCAGCAGGCTCGCCCCGATCAGCAGCAGCACACAGGCGGAGCCGACGAGGAGCCCGGTGCGGATGGAAGTGAACTTCTCGTCCTGCTTCATGGACGACCAGTTCATCGGGTTGGCCAGCGGATCCACCTGGAACGCCGTGTTACGGGCGTACTCGTACGCGTCGGGCACGGACTCGTCGATCGAGAGGTACAGCTCACCGCTGACCATCTTCTCGGCCGCCTTGGGCAGCGCGCTCGGCGTCATCAGGAAGCCGCCGCGCTCCCAGTCGACCAGCCCCTTGACGGACTGGGCCTTGGTGATGCCCGCGGGCACGGTCCAGACGGCCTCCTGGTTGCCCTCGGGGGAGGACTGCTGGAGGTACAGCTCCTTGCCGGGCTTGTTCAGCTTCGGCCCGTCGGCGGAGTACTCGTCGCCGTCGAGAACGAACATGTCGCCGTCCTTGCACGAGGGCAGCTTCGCCACCTCGCGCAGGGCCGAGCAGTCGCCCACGGTCAGCTCGGTGATCATGTTCGGCCCGTTCTCGGTGTTCCAGGAGGCATCGCCCAGGTAGCCCTCCCACAGGGCCGTGACCTTGCTGACGGCCTTGGTGCCGGCGAACTTCTGGGCGGTCGCGGCCAGCGGGACGCCGTCCGGCACCCGGACCTGCATCTGCGCCCGGGTGACGTCCTGGCCGGTGGGCTTGGAGTAGTCGCCGTCCACGCCCGCGAACAGCATCTGCAGCGCGATCGCCCCGGCCACCGCCACCGCGATGCCGTTGACCATCCGGGCCGCCGTGCCGCTGCTCAACTGCAGCCGCCGTACGGCCAGTTGCCAGGCTACGCCACCCGAGCCGAGCCGGGCGACGACCGTCTCCACGAGCCACGGCAGCAGCGCGGTGATGCCCACGAGGAGCAGCAGGACGCCACCGGTCACCAGGTACTGGTTGAAGTCCCCGTTCTCGCGGCCCTGTCCGATCATCGGGTAGAGCATCGCGAGGCCGGCCACCGGCATCAGCAGCCGCCACCACAGCCGGCGCCGGGTGGGCTTGGCCGTGCGCACCACGCCGAGGGGTTCGATCACCACTCCGCGCAGCGCGAAGAGGGTGACCAGGACGGCGGCCGTCGGCACCGCCAGCGCGACCAGCGCGGCCAGCGCGAGGGAGGGGTTGAGGTCGCTGGGCCACACGCTCATGCCCATCACCTCGACCTTGCCCGCCGCCTGCCGGCCGATCAGGAAGAAGACCGTGCCGAGGACGAGGCCCAGCAGCGAGCCGGCCATCGCCTCGCCCGCCGCGATGCGCCGGGTCATCCGGCCGTCGGAACCGATCAGTCTGAGGGCGGCGAGCCTGCGGTCGCGCCGCTCACCGCCGAACCGCACGGCCGCGGCGATGAACACGGCCACCGGCATCAGCAGCACCACGATGATGACGAGGACCAGCAGGACCAGCACCGGGTCGGTCTTCTCGTGCGTCGGGTTCGGGTTCCCGAACTCCTTCAGCCGGGTCACCCCTCCGCCGTTGACATGCTTGGCGAGCCCGGAGGCGCCCGTGTAGTAGGCGAGCTCCTGGGAGCCGATCAGCCCGCTCTCCCCGATGGTCCCGACGATCCGGTACGGCACCCGCTCCCGCAGCAGCGCCGAACCGTCGGCGGCGAGCAGCTTCTTCAACGCGGGCGAGACCACCATGTCGCCCTTGGCCGGGAACCGGCTCACGCCGGGCGGCAGCGGGGCGCTCGCTCCTTCCGGCTCCAGCAGCCGGCCGCGGACGTCCTTGTCGCGGAACTCCGTGTCGGCCTGCGCGATCAACAGGGTGTCGTCGGCCTTGGCCGGCTGCGAGTCGCCGAACGGCCAGTCCAGCCGGGCCTGTTCACGGTCGTGGCGTACCGCGAGCACGCTCGGCACCGCCGTCGTCAGCAGCAGGACCGCCACGCCGAGCCCGACGCCCACCGCCGTCAGCACGGCCCGGACCCAGCCCTCCCGTCCGCCGGCGAAGGCGAACCGGACCCCCATGCCCAGGTCTCTGGACCACTGACCCAGGTTCATACGACCCGCTCCATGTCCCGCGACTTCCCGTCCCGTACGACGATCTCGCGGTCGGAGTAGGCGGCCACCCGGGCCTCGTGCGTGACGAGGACGACGGCCGCGTTTGCCGTCCGGGCGGCCTCGGTGAGCAGCTCCATCACGCGCTCGCCGTTGAGCGAGTCCAGCGCGCCGGTCGGCTCGTCGGCGAACACCATCCGCGGACTGGTGACCAGCGAGCGCGCGACGGCCACCCGCTGTCCCTGCCCGCCGGACACCTCGCCGGGCCGCTTCTTGCCGAGGTCGTCGACCTCCAGCCGCTCCATCCAGCCCAGCGCGGTGCGCTCGGCCTGCTTGCGCGGGGTGCCGTTCAGCCGCAGCGGCAGCGCCACGTTCTCCACGCAGGTCAGTTCCGGCACGAGCTGCCCGAACTGGAACACGAACCCGAACTCCGAGCGCCGCAGCTGACTGCGCTGGGCGTCGCTCATCGTCGCGAGGTCACGGCCGTCGTACATGATCGAACCCGAGTCGGGCGTCACGATGCCGGCGAGGCAGTGCAGCAGCGTCGACTTGCCGGACCCGGACGGGCCCATCACGGCGACGACCTCGCCGGGGTGGATGGAGAACTCGGCGCCGTCCAGCGCCATGGTCGGGCCGTACGCCTTCTTCAGGTTCTCGGCGACGAGCAGGGATCCCCCGGGAGCGTTCACGCAGTCACCGCCGCCTTCAGCTTGTCGAGGCGCGCGGCGGCCAGCTCCAGCCAGCGCAGGTCGGCCTCGAGATGGAACAGGGCGTGGTCGCAGATCAGCTGGTCGGCGAGGTCGCCCTTGCGCTTGCGGTCCGTGAGGATGCGCATGCTGCGCAGGTGCTCGGACCGCTGGGTGTCGAGGATGTCGGCCGCGTCGCGCTGGGTGAGCAGCGCGAGGACGACCTTGGTGTACAGCGTGGACTGAAGGTACGGCTCGGGCTTCTCGGGCGTGGCGAGCCAGCGCTCGACGTCGGTGATACCGGCGTCGGTGATCGCGTACCGCTTGCGCTCGGGACCACCGCCGGCCTCGATGCCGTCGACCTCGACGAGCCCGTTCTTCAACAGACGCGACATCGTCGAGTAGACCTGGCCGTAGTGCAGCGGCCGGTCGTGACCGAACTTCTCGTCGAAGGCCCGCTTGAGGTCGTAACCGTGGCGGGGCCCGGACTCCAGGAGTCCCAGGAGGGTGTGACCGATGGACATGAGGAGGACTGTACATGCGGTGTATACCCGGTGTGTATACGTGGAGTGCACAGGTGGCGGCGGGCGGTGCGGGTGCGCAGGTGAGGGGCTATTGTCACCGTTCTGCTACAGGCGAGGTTGTTGGCGTCTCGGCCCGTCCGGCGTTCGAGGGCGAGGTTGTTGGTGTCTCAGCCCCGTCCGGCGTTCGAGGGCGAGTCCGTTCAGGCCGGCGGGGGTCTGGGGGCGGAGCCCCCAGGGGGGCGCCCGCGGCGGGGCAGGGGCCCGGTGTCGCCGGGCAGCCGCCCCGCTTCCTTCAAGGCCCGCCGCAGCAGGAACTCGATCTGCGCGTTGGCGGACCGCAGGTCGTCCCCGGCCCACCGGGCCAACGCCTCGTACACGGCGGGGTCCAGCCGCAGCAGCACCTGCTTGCGCTGCTGCTGCGGCCGACGCCGAGGGGCCTGGCCCTCTTCGGGTGAGGTCACTGGTAGAGCGTTCCGGTGTTCAGGACAGGCTGGGGCGCCCGGTCCCCGCACAGCACCACCATCAGGTTGGACACCATCGCCGCCTTCCGCTCCTCGTCCAGTTCCACGATGCCCTGCTCGGCGATCCGGCTGAGCGCCGCCTCGACCATCCCCACGGCCCCGTCCACGATCTCCCGCCGCGCCGCGACCACGGCGCCCGCCTGCTGCCGCTGGAGCATCGCCGAGGCGATCTCGGGAGCGTACGCGAGGTGGGTGAAACGGGACTCGATGATCCGCACGCCGGCCGGCTCCACGCGCGCGTGCAGCTCTATGGCGAGCTTCTCGGTGATTTCCTCGGCGTTGCCGCGCAGCGAGAGCCCGTCCTCGTCGTGCGAGTCGTAGGGGTACTCGATGGCGATGTGCCGGACGGCCGCCTCTGTCTGGGTGGCGACGAACTCCAGGAAGTCGTCCACCTCGAAGCTGGCCTGCGCGGTGTCCTGCACGTTCCACACCACGACCGCGGCGAGCTCGATCGGGTTGCCGTAGGCGTCGTTGACCTTCAGGACGGCCGTCTCGTGATTGCGGACCCGGGTGGAGATCTTCTCGCGGGAGGTGAAGGGGTTCACCCAGCGCAGCCCGTCCTCCCGGATGGTGCCCCGGTAGCGGCCGAAGAGCTGCACCACGCGGGCCTCGCCCGGCGCCACCGTGTTCAGCCCGCACATCGCGAGGAACGCGGCGAGGGCGACCAGGATGCCGCCGGTGATCAGCGCGGCCTTGAGGCCGGTCGCGGTCACGGCGGTGGCCGCGGCGATCATCCCGCCGCCGGCCAGCAGCCCGACCAGCCCGAGCAGCAGCGCGAGCCCGCCGCCCACGCTCTGCGCGGCGAACTCCTGCACGCGCGGGGCGGGCATCTCGGGTGCGTCGACGGCTTCGGCGGCGGCTTCGCCGGTGGCCGAGGGGCCGGGGGCGGAGGTGGATGCGGTCATGGCGGGTCCCCGTTCTCTTTCGTCTTCTTCTTCGTCGGCTCGTCAGCCGATTCAGTTATCGGCTGCCTATCTAAGTGATATCACTTTAGCGGGTCGCGGCAACCCTGTGACCCTCTCGTACGTCGAATCGGTGGGGACGTTCTGCCGGTTCCGCCGGGCGGGGTGCTGATTCTCACGCCCTCCGAAGACCGGACCGGGAGCGCCTCGTCATAGAGAGCGGTGTTAGCTTTCTGAGCTGACCTGCCCCTGCCCACGGGCACTGGTGTGACTGCCGAGTAGGAAGCGGAGCGAGCGGACTCATGGGACGAGCGGAAGAGAGACGAGCGCGACAGCGCGGTGGCCGCCGCGCGGCGCCCAGGAACCGCTCGACGGAGACGGAGTCGGTGGCACCCCCCTCAGCGGGGACCGCCACCGAGACCATCCCCGAGACCGGGTCCGCGACCGGGGGGCGCGCGGCGGCCCGCAGGGCGGCGGCTGCAGGCGCCAAGAAGGGCGGCAGGGGCGCCAAGGGCGAGGCGGGTGCCGGCAAGAAGGACAAGAAGGACAAGAGCTTCATACGCAGGCTCTTCACCTGGAAGAAGATCCTCGGCACCTTCCTCGTCCTGACCGTCGCCGTCATCGGCGCGTTCGTCTGGCTGTACGTGAGCACGCCGATCCCCAAGGGCAACCCCGACGCCGACCTGCAGAGCAACGTCTACAAGTACGGCAACGGCGCGATCCTCGCCCGCGACGGTGACGTCAACCGGGAGAACGTCGAACTGGCCACGATCCCCGAGCCGGTCCAGCACACCTTCGTCGCCGCCGAGAACAAGACCTTCTACACCGACGCCGGCGTCGACCTCAGGGGCACCGCCCGCGGTGTCCTCAACACGCTCATGGGCAAGGGCGCGCAGGGCGGTTCGACGATCACCCAGCAGTACGTCAAGAACTACTACCTGACCCAGGAACAGACCGTCACGCGCAAGCTGAAGGAACTGGTCATCTCCCTGAAGCTGGACCGGGAGAAGGACAAGAACTACATCCTGGCCGGCTACATCAACACCAGCTACTACGGCCGCGGCGCCTACGGCATACAGGCCGCCGCCCAGGCCTACTACCGCGTCGACGCCGACAAGCTCACCGTCGAGCAGGGCGCCTACCTCGCCGCGCTGCTCCAGGCGCCCAGCCAGTACGACTGGGCCGCCGCCTCCGACACCGGCAAGCGCCTGGTCCAGGCCCGCTGGAACTACGTCCTCGACAACATGGTCGAGCAGGACTGGCTCGACAAGTCCAAGCGCGAGGCCATGAAGTTCCCGATCCCCAAGGACCCCAAGGCCGCCCCCGGCAAGGAGGGCCAGGTCGGCTACCTGGTCGACGCGGCCAACGCCGAACTGGCCCGGCAGCTCGTCGCCCAGGGCGCCGCCGACGACCTCGAGTCGGCCACCGCCCTGGTCCGCAAGGGCGGCTGGAACATCGAGCTCAACATCGACAAGACCAAGCAGAAGGCGCTGGAGACGGCGGTCAAGGAACAGCTGACCAGCAAGCTGGACAAGAAGAAGCGCCCCGTCGACGGCGACGTCCAGGCCGGCGCGGTGTCGGTGAACCCGAAGACCGGCGCGGTCGAGGCGATGTACGGCGGCACCAGCTACACCGACCACTTCCTCAACAACGCCACCCGCACCGACTACCAGCCCGCCTCCACCTTCAAGCCGGTGATCCTCGCCGCGGCCTTCGACGAGAACGCCGTGACGCAGAAGGACGACAAGATCACCGCCAACACGATCTACGACGGCACCAGCAAGCGCCCGGTCGTCGGCAGCGACATCGGCTTCGCCCCGGAGAACGAGGACGACCAGGACTACGGCCCCGTCACCGTCCAGACGGCGCTGAACAAGTCCATCAACTCCGTCTTCGCGCAGATGGGCGTGGACGTCGGCATGGACAAGGTGCTGAAGGTCGCCGACCAGCTCGGCATGGACACCAAGGACCTCAAGGCGGTGCCGGCCCAGACCCTCGGCACCATGGGCGCGAGCCCCCTGCAGATGGCCGCCGTCTACGCCACCCTCGACAACCACGGCAAGAAGGTCACCCCGGCGCTCATCAAGTCGGCGGAGAACAGCCTCCACCCGACGTTCAAGCTCACCCCGGCCATCGGCGGGCAGGTCATCGACCGCGAGGCCGCCGACTCGGTCACCTCGGTGCTCACCGGCGTGGTCGACGACGGTACGGCCAGGAAGTCCGTGCGGGACAACCCGATGCGCAAGGGGCAGAAGGTCGCGGGCAAGACGGGTACCTCCGACAACAACAAGTCGGCCTGGTTCACGGGCTACACCCCCGACCTGGTCACCTCGGTCGGCCTGTTCGGCGAGTCCGCGAAGGCCCCGCACCCCCAGGTCCCGCTGACCGGCGCGACGACGGGCCTGACCACGGTCGACGGCCGGATCAACGGCGGTGGCTTCCCGGCGCAGATATGGGCGGCGTACACCTTCGGCGTCTCCACCAAGGTCAGCAAGTTCGACCTGGAGACCGACCAGGGTGCGGCGGTCCAGACGGCCTCCCCGTCGCCGACCTCCTCTCCGTCGCCGAGTTCGTCCCCGTCCTCGTCTCCGTCGCCGAGTTCGTCCCCGTCCTCGTCGCCGAAGCCGAGTTCGTCCCCGTCCTCGTCGCCGAAGCCGAGTTCGTCCCCGCCCAGCTCGCCGACAGGCGGCACGACGACGCCCCCGTCCACGGAGACCCCGTCGACGGATCCCGCGAACCCCTTGAATCCGCAGAACGGCCAGTAGCGCCACGACATGACGGAAGAGGGCGCCCGGTGATGATCACCGGGCGCCCTCTCCGACCTCGGGGGCGCGGGGCCGTACCCATGTGCGGCCCCGCCGCGTGGGCGCGACCAGCCACAACCGGGCCGCAGTCGAACTACGACCGGTTCAACTCGAACCACACAACCTTGCCGGTACTCAACCGCGTAGCGCCCCACCTACGGGCAAGCCGATTTACCAGATACAGCCCACGCCCGCCTTCATCGGTCGCCCGAGCCTGCCGAAGCCTGGGCAACTGGGGGACGTCGTCCCCGACCTCGCACCGCAGCACGTCGGTGCGTAGCAGCCGCAGCGTGACCGGCCGTGTCGCATACCGCACCGCGTTGGTGACGACCTCACTCACCAGCAGCTCGACCGAGTCGGTCATGTCCTCCAGACCCCAGCGGGACAGCGCCCGCCGGGCCAGCCGGCGGGCCCGGCCGGGAGCCGCGTCCTCCGGTTCCAGGAACCAGTACGCCACGTCGCTCGGCGCGATCCCGTCGAACCGGGCGGCGAGCAGCGCGATGTCGTCGTCCCGGTCGCCGGGACCGAGCATGTCGAGCACCTCGTCGCACAGGGCCTCGAGGGGCGGCGGATGATCGGGCCCGGTCAGCTGGGCGGTCGCGGCGAGCTTCTCGCGCAGCTGCTCTATGCCCGTCGCCACGTCCCGCAGCCGGGACTCGACCAGCCCGTCGGTGTACAGCAGCAGCGTCGCCCCCGCCGGGGCGTCGAGCTCGACCGCCTCGAAGTCCACCCCGCCGACCCCGATCGGCGCGCCCGGCGGCACCCGCAGCACCTCGGCCCGGCCGCCCAGATGCAGCAGGACGGGCGGCGGGTGGCCCGCGTTGGCGATCGTGATGCGATGCGACACCGGGTCGTAGACGGCGTACAGGCAGGTCGCCATGCGGTCGGTGCCCAGCCGCTGGGCCTGCTCGTCGAGGTGGTGCAGGACCTCCTGCGGGGGCAGGTCGAGCCCGGCCAGCGTCTGGGCCGTCGTCCGCAGCTGACCCATGATGGCCGCCGACGTCATGGAGTGGCCCATGACGTCGCCCACCACCAGCGCCACCCGGCTGCCGGGCAGCGGGATGGCGTCGTACCAGTCGCCGCCGACCCGCGCCGTCTCCGCCGCGGGCAGGTACCGGGACGCCAGCCGGACGCCCGTGCAGCGCGGCAGGGTCTCCGGCAGCATCGTGCGCTGCAACTCGTCGGCGATGTACGCCTCACGGTCGTACAGCACCGCCTTGTCGATGCCGAGCGCGCTGTGCGTGGCGAGCTGGGCGGCCACCAGCAGGTCGTCGTTCTCGAACGGGATACGTTCCGGACGGCGCAGGAAGACCGCGGCGCCGATCACCCGGCGCCGGCCGCGCAACGGGGCCAGGATCGCCCGCTGGCCGCCCGGGACGACCAATGTGCTGTCCTCGCCCAGGAGTTCGGGCAGCGCGGCGCGCGCGGCCGGATTGTCGGCGAACACCGGACGCACCCCGCGCAGCACCTCCGCCAGCGCCCCGCCGGGCCGCACCTCGCACAGCTCCACGACCGCCGCCGACAGCTCGGCGGTCAGCTCCGCCGGCTCCGGCGGCGGCAGCGCCAGCGCCGCGAAGCCCGTCTCGGTGTCCCGCTCCTCGGGGATGCGGTCGGTGCGGCGCAGCCGCAGCATGATGCGGTCCGCCGCGGGCCGCTCGTCGCCGACGGGCAGCGGGTCGCGCAGATAGACGAGGATCGCGTCGGAGAAGGTCGGCACGGTGGCCCGGCACAGCCCCATCACGATCTCGTCGAGGTCCAGTCCGCGGGCGATCCGCCGGGTCGCGGCGCCCACGAAGCGCAGCCGGTCCCCGTCCCGCCGCATCGGCGTGGGCCGACCGGGCGCCACCGTCCCTCCTCCGCGCCGGTCCTGCCCGCCGGAAGCCCGCTCGGTGAGCGCGTCCGCGCCCGGCTGGGCCGGGATGGACTCGGGCACGGGGCGCGGCCGGTGGGTGTCGGGCTCGGCGGACCCCGAAGGCTGGGAGTGCTCGGTGTCGGCGGACCCCGAAGGCTGGGAGTGCTCGGTGTCGGCGGAGGAACCGGTCTCCGCCCCGGTTGCGTCCTTGCCCGCGGATCCCTGGCCGTTCTGGCCGCCCATGTTGCCCTTTCCACCCTTGCCGCACGGCGTCGTCGTACCCGAGGCGTCCGGTGGTAAGGCGGGCGGGGCCTGTGCGGGCTCCGGGGTATGCAGCAGTGCCCCACGAGGGTCCGTGGGGTCGACGCCCTGGGGGCGTTCGTAGGAGATGGGCTGCTCCGTCACGCGTGTCGAATCCGTCCGTCCGGGGCTGCGCGCCGCGCGCGCAGTTGGTCCCGCAGGAAACCCGATACCCGGAATACGTGTCCCCGGAACGGAATTCCCGCGTGGTCAGAGGTTGTTCCTGTGCCACCGGTGGACCGCGCGCGACCCTGGGGGCCGACGACGAACCTCCCGCCGGTGTTGCCCTCGTGCCCCTCGCTCACGTCCTGCCGCCCCTCGGTGACGTTCGGTCAGACCCGGCATCTGCTCCGGGAGTTACTGCCAGCGTGCCTTGCGGAGGACGATCCTACGTTTGTTGCCCGGGGGCGCATCAAGGGTCTCATGTGGACATGTGCGCGGGAGTACGGTCCCAGTCCTCCGGCAGCAACGGTACGGCCCAGGACGGATCCGGGCGCCAGGTCTGCCAACCCTCGTCGAACGGCGACCCCCAGGCGCCGATCACCTCCACCGCACGGCGGCCCGCCTCCCGCACCTGTTCGGCGACCGTGGCGTCCATCAGTCCGTCCTGCTGCGCCTGCGCGAACTCGTCCTCGTCGCGCCAGCCCCAACTGCGATCCGGGTAGACACAGATGTCCAGGAAGTGGTCCTCCGAGTCCACCCCGCCGGCCCAACGGACCAGCGGCAGCTCAAGATTGACGTACCAGTTCTTGAACTGCCAGCCCGGCTCCCAGAACAGCCACACCGACCAGGGCTCGCCAGGCCGGGCCAGCTTCAGCACACCGGTGCCGAACCAGCGGTCGCGCTGCACGGTCCGCGGCTTGGTGTACCGGGTGTGCAGCGGCTCCTGGTGCAGCGGGGTGCCGTCCGCCAGCACGGGCCGCACGCACTCCGTGCCCGGCGCCATCCACACGGCGAGCACGTCCTCGTCGTCCCGCACGACGGTGACCGGACGGGCGATGTGGAAGCGCGCTCCGCCGTTCTCCCGGTAGCGCCACAGGATCCGGTCCCCGGACTCCCAGAAGGCCGCCGCACCGCCCGTTCCCACGCGTCTCACCGCTCCGCCGTCTGCCATGCACAGATATTAGGTGCCATGGCCATACGACGCTGCGGCGCGCGTCACGGTTCTCGCGCCGGGGCACGAAAGGTTACGGGTGCGTCATCCGCAGGACATCCAGGGCCTCGTCGAGCTGCTGGAGCGTCAGATCACCGCGCTCCACATACCCTCCTTCGAGGACGGTCTGCCGGATCGTCTTCCGCTCCGCGAGGGCCTTCTTGGCGACCTTCGCGGCCTCCTCGTACCCGATGTACCTGTTCAGCGGCGTGACCACGGACGGCGAGGACTCGGCGTACTCGCGGGCGCGTTCGCGGTGCGCGACGATCCCGTCGACCGTCCGGTCCGCCAGCAGCCGTGAGACGTTGGCGAGCAGCCGGACCGACTCCAGGACGTTCTTGGCGATCACCGGCAGCATGACGTTGAGCTCGAAGTTGCCGGCCGCGCCGGCGGTGGCGACCGTGGCGTCATTGCCGACGACCTGCGCGGCGACCATGAGCACCGCCTCCGGGATCACCGGGTTGACCTTGCCGGGCATGATCGAGGAGCCGGGCTGGAGGTCCGGCAGACTGATCTCGGCCAGTCCGGTGCGCGGCCCCGAGGCCATCCACCGCAGATCGTTGGCGATCTTCGTCAGCCCGACCGCGATGGTACGCAGCTGCCCGCTGGTCTCGACGATCCCGTCCCGCGCGCCCTGCGCCTCGAAGTGGTCGCGCGCCTCGGTCAGCGGCAGTCCGGTGACCCGGGCGACCTCCTCGATGACGGCGGCGGCGAATCCGGGCGGCGTGTTGATCCCGGTGCCGACGGCGGTGCCGCCCAGCGGCAGCTCGGCGAGCCGGGGGAGGGAGGCGTGCAGCCGCTCGACGCCGTACCGCACCTGGGCGGCGTACCCGCCGAACTCCTGGCCCAGGGTGACGGGCGTGGCGTCCATCAGATGCGTCCGCCCCGACTTCACCACGTCGGCGAACTCCTCCGACTTGCGCTCCAGGGAAGCCGCCAGATGTTCCAGGGCCGGGATCAGGTCCCGGGTGACGGCGGCGGTGGCCGCGATGTGGATCGACGACGGGAAGACGTCGTTGGAGGACTGCGACGCGTTGACGTGGTCGTTGGGGTGCACCTCCCGCCCCAGCCGCTCACCGGCCAGCGTGGCGATGACCTCGTTGGTGTTCATGTTGGACGAGGTTCCCGAGCCGGTCTGGAACACGTCGACCGGGAAGTGCTCGTCCCACCTGCCCTCGGCCGCCTCCCCGGCCGCCTCCTGAATCGCCTCGGCGATCTCCTTGTCGAGCACTCCGAGTTCGGCGTTCACCTTGGCGGCGGCACCCTTGATCCGGGCCAGCGCCTCGATGTGCGCGCGCTCGATGCGTTGCCCGGAGACGGGGAAGTTCTCGACGGCGCGCTGCGTCTGGGCCCGCCACTTGGCGTGCGCGGGGACGCGGACCTCGCCCATGGAGTCGTGCTCGATGCGGTAGTCGCTCATGCCCGGTACAGCGATCGGGACGGCACGGTTGTTCCGCACCTCACCCGAACGTGTGGCGGCGATGTGACCCAGGTCTCAGCGCGGCCGTGCAGCAGTCGAGGGCGTGTTCACGTCGAGGACGGGTGACAGGAAGGGAGGAGCGTGTGGAGACGGACTTCCATGAGTTCGTGGCCGCTCGATCGGCCGCGTTATTCAGGGGCGCACTCGTCCTCACGGGAGACCGTGAGGCGGCGGAGGACCTGGTCCAGGAGACCCTGGAGAAGGCCTGCCGCAAGTGGCGCACCATCGCCGCGAAGGACGCTCCGGACGCCTACGTCCGGCGGATCATGGTGAACCTGGCCAACGACCGCTGGCGGAGATTCCGCCGACTGACCACGACTCACCACCCCGAAGGCGGCGACACCGTCGCCCCAAGGGACGAGTACGGGCAGGTCGACAGCAGGGACCAGTTGGTGCGCGCGTTGCAGCAACTGCCCATGCGGATGCGGACCGTGGTGGTGCTGCGATACTTCGACGACCTCTCGGACGGCGAGATAGCGGCCGACCTCGGCATCACGCCGAGTACGGTCCGCTCCCAGCTGGCCCGGGGCATCGAGAAGCTCAGAAGTCAGTTCCCCGCGCTCTCCGGCCCTTCACCGCGGCGGCACACGGAAGGAATCCGATGACCTCGTACGGCGATGCACGGCCTTCCGGCCGCACACCTTTCGAAGAGGAACTGACCACCGCCATGAACCGATTCGCGAACTCCGCCGAGACCCCCGACTTCGACGCGCCGCAGATCCTGCGCCGCACCCGTCGCCGTCGGACCATCGGCATCGCCGCCGTCGCCGCCGCCCTCATCGCGGCGGGCGGCGGGACGGCCCTGGCCACCTCGGTCGCGAGCAACAGCGGCAGCTCGACCCCGGCGGCGACCGGCACGGTCGTCAAGAACGACGACGCCACCACCCTGCTCTACGTCTTCGGCGACGGTACGACCACGCGGCTCCCCCTCGCGGGCCTCAGCCTGGACATGGCCAAGCCGGTGCTCGAGAAGACGCAGACGAAACTCGGCACCGTCACCAAGAAGGCCGTCAAGGGCTGCAAGCCGACCTCGGTGCTCGAGGTGACCCCGCACGCCCCGAAGACCATCAAGCCGGGCGACACGGTCGACTTCACCATCTGCGTCGGCTGACCGGGCCCTGACCTGACGACGACGCCCGCCCCTGCGTCAATCAGGGGCGGGCGTCCGTCACAGGATCACACGCATCACACCAGACCCGGACCCCGCACCGGAATCGACGTGAACGTCGGCGCGGGCGCCGGGTCCTTGAAGAAGTCGTTGCCCTTGTCGTCGACGACGACGAACGCCGGGAAGTCCTCGACCTCGATCTTCCAGACGGCCTCCATGCCGAGCTCCTCGTACTCGACGACCTCGACCTTCTTGATGCAGTCCTGGGCGAGCCGGGCGGCGGGGCCGCCGATGGAGCCGAGGTAGAAGCCGCCGTGGGTGCCGCAGGCGTCGGTGACCTGCTGCGAGCGGTTGCCCTTCGCCAGCATCACCTTGGAACCGCCCGCCGCCTGGAACTGCTCCACGTAGGAGTCCATCCGGCCGGCGGTCGTCGGCCCGAAGGAACCGGAGGCGTAGCCCTCGGGGGTCTTGGCCGGGCCCGCGTAGTACACCGGGTGGTCCTTCAGGTACTGCGGCATCTCCTCGCCCGCGTCAAGGCGCTCCTTGATCTTGGCGTGCGCGATGTCACGGGCCACGACCAGCGGACCGGAGAGCGAGAGCCGGGTCTTCACCGGGTACTTGGTCAGCTCGGCGAGGATGTCGTCCATCGGCTGGTTCAGGTCGATGCGGACGACGTCGGAGGACTCGTCGAGGTGCTCGTCGGTCGTGTCCGGCAGGAAGCGCGCCGGGTCCGTCTCCAGCTGCTCCAGGAAGACGCCCTCGGCGGTGATCTTCGCGACGGCCTGACGGTCGGCGGAGCAGGACACGGCGATGGCGACCGGGCAGGACGCGCCGTGCCGCGGCAGACGCACCACGCGCACGTCGTGGCAGAAGTACTTGCCGCCGAACTGCGCGCCGATCCCGATCTTCTGCGTCAGCTCGAAGACCTTCTCCTCCAGCTCCTTGTCCCGGAAGCCGTGCCCGAGCGGCGAACCCTCGGCCGGGATCTCGTCCAGGTAGTGCGCGGAGGCGTACTTCGCGGTCTTCAGCGCGTACTCGGCCGACGTGCCGCCGACGACGATCGCCAGGTGGTACGGCGGGCAGGCGGCCGTGCCCAGCGAACGGATCTTCTCCTCCAGGAACTTCATCATGGAGGCCTCGTTCAGGACGGCCTTCGTCTCCTGGTAGAGGAACGACTTGTTGGCCGAGCCGCCGCCCTTGGCCATGAACAGGAACTTGTACGCGCCGCCGTCGGTCGCGTACAGCTCGATCTGTGCCGGGAGGTTGGAGCCGGTGTTCTTCTCGTCCCACATGGTGAGCGGGGCCATCTGCGAGTAGCGCAGGTTGAGGTTCAGGTACGCGTCGTAGATGCCGCGCGAGAGGGCCGCCTCGTCGCCGCCCTCCGTGAGGACGTTCTGCCCGCGCTTGCCCATGACGATCGCCGTGCCGGTGTCCTGGCACATGGGGAGCACCCCGGCGGCCGCGATGTTCGCGTTCTTCAGCAGGTCCAGCGCGACGAACTTGTCGTTGCCGGAGGCCTCGGGGTCGTCGATGATGCGACGCAGCTGCGCGAGGTGGGCCGGGCGCAGGTAGTGCTGGATGTCGTGGATCGCCTCCTCGGCGAGCTTGCGCAGCGCCTCCGGGTCCACCTTGAGGAACGTCCGTCCGTCGGCCTCGAAGGTGGAGACACCCTCGGAGGTCACCAGCCGGTAGGGGGTGGTGTCCTCTCCCAGCGGGAGCAGATCGGTGTACTCGAACTCAGGCATCTCGCCCATTCCTCACTCGACAGACGGCGGCCCGCCGACGCCGGCGGGCGTCCACCAGCGTAGAACCTGCGGCTGACAGCGAGCTTGTGAGGTAAGGCTCAGTTCGGGGGTATCGCGATCTATCGTGTGTGGGTACCCTGCTGTCGTGGACCTTCAGAAGCAGACCGCCGCACCCACGCCGGCCGCCGAGTTGCGCGCCTCCGACGCCGACCGTGACCGTATCGCCGACATGCTGCGCGAGGCGCTCGCGGAGGGCCGGCTGACCGCCGACGAGCACGCCGAGCGCGTCGAGGGCGTACTGGCCGCCAAGACGGTCGGCGAGCTGGAGGTGTTCGTCCGGGATCTGCCCGCGGCGCACGAGCGGCGCGCGGCCCCCGCGTCCGCCCCCAGCCGGCCCACCGCCGGCGCGATCCCCGCCGACCCCGACGACAACGTCGTCGCGGTCTTCAGCAGCGCCGTCCGCAGGGGCCGCTGGCGCGCGGGCCGTCGTATCCACGCGTACGCGGTCTTCGGCAGCGTCGAGATCGACCTCACCGAGGCGCTCTTCGAGTACCAGCAGGTCGTGATCAAGGCGTTCTCGGTCTTCGGCAGCGTCGAGGTCCGGGTCCCGGAGAACGTGTCGCTGCGCGGCACGGGCGGCGCGGTGCTCGGCAGCTTCGAGGTGGACGCGCTCGACTCCCCCCAGTCCGACGCGCCGGTGGTCTATGTCGACGGGTGGGCGGTACTGGGCAGCATCGAAGGCCGGCCGAAGCGGGGCAAGCTCGTCGCCGACATTCTCGATCGGGTTCAGCACAAGGTCGACAAGGGTTTGCGCAAACACCTGGACCGTTGACGGTCGTGAACTCGCCATCGTCGACGGCGGAGGGTCCGGCGGTTGTGAACCCTGTGCATAGGCGCGCGCACAGCGGGTAGGCCTTGCTGCATCGTCTCTCGCTCGCGAAGCCGTCGTCAGGAGTAGACCCGTGCTGCAACCGCCGCATTCGTCCCTGCAGGTCGCTGCTGTCCCGGCCCAGCGGGTACCAGCGCCCGACAGGGACCAAGACGCTCCCTGGCATACCGAGGCGGTGTGCCGGCGCGACGAGGCAGGCCTGTTCTTCGCCCCCTCCAAGGAGCCCACAGCCGCCCGGCTCTCCCGCGAGCAAGCCGCGAAGCGCGTCTGTGCGCGCTGCCCCGTCATGGTGGAGTGTCGCGAACACGCCCTCCTGCAACCCGAGCCCTACGGCGTCTGGGGCGGCCTCACCGCCGCCGAACGCCGAGTGGTCCTCGCCCGACGCCGCCGCCGTGACGTGGAGCTGAAGAAGGCGGCACGGACAGCGGGCCGCATAGCGCAGGCGGGCTAGCCACCCCGGAAGAAGCGAGGGGCGCCCCCTCCGCACCGGGGGCGCCCCGCTTCTCTGCTTCTCCCACTCCGTGGGCGGCTACTTGGCCCGATCGAAGTCCACGGCGCTGTAAGCCCGCAGCTTGCTCAGCCGGTGCTCGGAGTCGATCCGCCGCACCGTCCCGGACTTCGACCGCATCACGATCGAGTCGGTGGTCGCGGTCTCCGACCGGTACCGAACCCCCCGCAGCAGCTCACCGTCGGTGATCCCGGTGGCGACGAAGAACACGTTCTCGCCGGTCACCAGGTCCTCGGTGGTCAGCACCCGGTCGAGATCGTGCCCGGCGTCGACCGCCCGCTGCCGCTCCTCGTCGTCCTTGGGCCACAGCTTGCCCTGGATGACTCCGCCCAGGCACTTCACGGCGCAGGCCGAGATGATGCCCTCGGGGGTGCCGCCGATGCCGAGCAGCAGGTCGATGCCGGTGCCCTCGCGCAGGGCGAGGATCGAGCCGGCGACGTCACCGTCGGAGATCAGCTTGATGCGCGCGCCGGTCTGCCGGATCTCCTCGATGATGCCCGCGTGCCGCGGCCGGTCCAGGATGACGACGGTGACGTCCTCCGGGGTGGCCCGCTTGGCCTTGGCGACCCGGCGGATGTTGACCTCGACGGGCGCGTTGATGTCGACGAACTCGGCGGCCTCCGGGCCGGTGACCAGCTTGTCCATGTAGAACACGGCGGAGGGGTCGAACATCGCGCCGCGCTCGGTGGCCGCGAGGACGGCGATCGCGTTCGGCATGCCCTTGGCCGTCAGCGTGGTGCCGTCGATCGGGTCGACCGCGATGTCGACCTCGGGCCCGGTCCCGTCACCGACGCGCTCGCCGTTGAAGAGCATCGGGGCCTCGTCCTTCTCGCCCTCGCCGATGACGACCACGCCGTTCATCGACACGGTGGAGACGAGGGTCCGCATGGCGCGCACCGCGGCACCGTCCGCGCCGTTCTTGTCGCCGCGTCCCACCCAGCGGCCCGCGGCCATGGCGGCGGCTTCGGTCACCCGGACCAGTTCCAGGGCGAGGTTGCGGTCGGGGGCTTCGGAGGGGACATCGAGTTCGGACGGCAAGTGATGATGCTCGGTCATCGGAGCGCACCTTTCTGACTGATACGACGACGGCCGGATGAGGGTTCGAGCCCCGACTCTATCGTCAGTCCGACAAAATGAGCAGGGGACCCCACGGATGAGCGCGTCGGGCACCTGCGACGATAGAGGGCGTGGCAGGTTCGAACGGCAAGCAGAAGACGGCCCGGGACATGATCCTCTCCCTGGGTCTGATCATGATCGCGGCGTGGGTCATATACCTCTTCATTCCCCACGATGACCGCGCTCCGGACGTCAAGCGAGTCGACTACCGTGTCGAGCTCCTCACGGCGCGCCGCGCGGCGTCGTACCCGGTGGCCGCGCCCGAAGGCCTGCCCGACACGTGGAAGGCGACCTCGGTGCGCTTCCAGGGCGCCGACTTCGACGCCTGGCACCTCGGTTTCCACGCCCCCGACGGGGAGTACGTGACGATCGAACAGTCCACTCAGAAGCGCTCGCAGTTCATCGACGAGGCCAGCCAGGGCTCGACCGCGACCAAGGTCACCGAGCAGATCGGCGGCCGCACCTGGACCCGCTACACCGGCGGCCGCTACGACGCGCTCGTCCTGCAGGACGCCGGCGGCTCGACCACGGTGGTGGCGGGCACGGGATCCTTCGAGCAGCTGTCGACGATGGCCGGGGCGCTGAAGCTGGCGTGAGCGCCTGACCGTACGACTACGAGTGAGGCCCCCGGCGTCATGGCGGTTTCTAGGGGTCGTTGCAACACGTGGTCGTGTTGATCAGGCCGCGAGCAGTTTATGCAGGCGCTCGGCCGGGGTTTCCCAGCCGAGCGTTTTGCGTGGGCGGCCGTTGAGCTCGGCGGCGACGGCGTCCAGGCGTTCGCGGGTGTGGACCGCGAGGTCGGTGCCCTTGGGGAAGTACTGCCGCAGCAGGCCGTTGGTGTTCTCGTTCGAGCCGCGCTGCCAGGGGCTGGCCGGGTCGCAGAAGTAGACCGGGATGTCGGTGGCCAGGGTGAAGGAGCCGTGGGCGGCCATCTCGGTGCCCTGGTCCCAGGTCAGTGACCGCACCAGGTGGGCGGGCAGGGTCCGGGCGGTTTCGACCAGGGCGTCGCGGACATGTTCGGCGGTTCGGCCGTGGGGCAGGTGCAGCAGCACCACGTAGCGGGTGGCGCGCTCGACCAGCGTGCCGATGGCGGAGGCACCGTCCTTGCCGATGATCAGGTCGCCTTCCCAGTGGCCGGGCACGGCCCGGTCCTCGGCTTCGGCGGGCCGTTCGCTGATCATGACCATCGGGGTGGAGAACCGCGGCTGGCGCTGCTGGGCCTGGCGGCGGGGCTTGCGGCGGGTGCGGCCCGAGCGGAGGGCTTTGGCCAGTTCGCGGCGGAGTTCGCCGCGTCCTTGGACGAAGAGGGCCTGGTAGACCGTTTCGTGGACCACGTGCATCTCCGGCCGCCGGGGGAACTGTGCCCGCAGAGCCTGGCAGATCTGCTCCGGGCTCCACCGTATGTCCAGGTGGTCCTGGATGAAGTCCCGCAGCTGCGGGTGCTGGCCGATCTTGCCGGTTTTGGGCCGGGGCCGGCGGGAGTCGGCGCGGGCCTGGGCGGCGAAGGGGCGGTACTGGCCGTTGCCGGGGTGCCGGTTGCGGCGGATCTCCCGGCTGATGGTGGACGGGCTGCGACCCAGCTCGGCGGCGATCGTGCGGACCGTGGCCTTCTCCCGCAGCCGGTCGGCGATGTGGATCCGGTCGGCCTCACGCAGATACCGGGACGGACCGGGAGGCGGCGCCACCGCTTTGATCGGTGGCGCCGCCTTGTGCCTGCCCGACGGGTTGCGGCCGTTGCGCCACCGCTTGCCCGTCCGGGTATTGATCCCGACGCGTCGGCAGGCTTCCAAGCTGCTCAGGCCCTGGTCCATGAGCCGGAAGTATTCCTCCCGCTCACGGACCAGCTGCCTACGGCCTTGCGCCACCGTCCGCACCTTGCGGATCTCGAACTCCATCGCACCCCTTGAGCTGGGGTGTTGCGACGACTCCTAGAACCCAAGCATGATCGCCGGGGGCCTCACTCATGTCTCACGCGGGTGGCTCACACCGTCAGACGGTGGTGACGACCTCGTCGTACGCCAGACGCGGGGAACGCGGGTACCAGGCGCCCTCGCCCGGCTTGCCGATGTTGACGACCATCAGCGGGGTGTGGTCGTCGTCCAGGAACTCCTTGCGGACGCCCTCGAAGTCCACGCCGGTCATCGGGCCGGCGGCGAGACCCGCGGCGCGGACGCCGATGATGAAGTACGCGGCCTGGAGCGCGGCGTTCAGCGCGGCGGCGCCCTCACGGGCCGGACGCTCGCTGAAGAACAGGTCCTTGGCCTGCGGGAAGGACGGCAGCAGGGTCGGCAGCTCCTCGTGGAACTCGTTGTCCGCGGAGAGGATCGCGACCAGCGGGGCGGTGGCGGTCTTGGGCTGGTTGCCCTCGGCCATGTGCTTCACCAGGCGCTCGCGGGCCTCGGCGGACCGGACCAGGGTGATGCGCAGCGGGGTCTGGTTGAACGCCGTCGGGCCGTACTTGACGAGGTCGTAGATCGCCTGGACCTGCTCGTCGGTCACCGGCTCGTCGGTGAAGGTGTTCGCGGTGCGGGCCTCGCGGAACAGCAGGTCCTGGGCGGCGGCGTCAAGAGCGAGAGACATGCGTGAACTTCCTTGGGTGGCGTCCGGATCCGGTACCGGACCGTGGTCCGGATCGGCTGACGACATCGAAGGTACGCGAGAGATGTTCAAGGTTCAACAAAGAGCGGGGTGTGGTGATCCGCTTCACAGTCGGCCACGCCGGACGGGTCACTCGTCCGCTTTGTCTTCCCCCTCCTCCTCGGCCAGCGCCGCGTCCAGCCGCGCCCGCGCACCCTCCAGCCAGCGCCGGCACACCCTGGCCAGTTCCTCGCCGCGCTCCCAGAGGGCGAGGGACTCCTCCAGCGTCGTACCCCCCGCCTCCAGGCGGCGTACGACCTCGATCAGCTCGTCGCGGGCCTGCTCGTACCCGAGCGCCTCGTCCGTCCTGCTCGTCATGCACTCATTCCCAGTCGTCGTTTCCCGGCTGTCGTTCTCCTGGCCGCCATTCACCGGCCGCCATTCATCGGCTGTCGTTCGCCGGCCGCCATTCATCGGCTGTCGTTCGCCGGCCGCCATTCATCGGCTGTCGTTCACCGGCAGTCATTCACCGGACGCCATCCACCGGCCCGCCCTTCACCGGCCGTCGTTCACTCGCCGTCGACCCGGCTCACGGTGAACTCGCCCTCGGCGACCCGTGCGCGCAGCACCTCGTCGGCCGTCACCTCGCCCGGATTCCGGACCACGTGCCCGTCCGTCCGCTGCAGCACCGCGTACCCCCGCTTCAGCGTCGCGGCCGGCGAGAGGGCCACCACGCGTGCGTGCGTGTGCGTCAGCTCGGAGTCGGCGCGGTCCAGGAGGTGGCCGACCGTGCGCCGGGTCCGGTCGACGAGCGAGGCGACGTGATCGGCCCGCTCGTCGATCATCCGGTGCGGATCCTGTATCGCGGGCCGCGCGAGCGCGTGGGTCAGCCCGCGCTCCTCCCGCTCCACGAACGCCTCCACGCACCGCCGCGCCCGCCCGCGCAGCATCCGCACCCGCTCCAGCTCCTCGCCGACGTCCGGTACGACCTTCTTCGCGGCGTCGGTCGGCGTCGAGGCGCGCAGGTCGGCCACATGGTCGAGGAGCGGGTTGTCCGGCTCGTGCCCGATCGCCGAGACGACCGGCGTACGGCAGGCCGCGACCGCCCGCACCAGCTGTTCGTCCGAGAAGGGCAGCAGGTCCTCGACGCTGCCGCCCCCGCGCGCCACGATGATCACGTCCACGTCGTCGAGCGCGTCGAGCTCCTTGACGGCCTGCACGACCTGCGTCACCGCGTGCACGCCCTGGACGGCGACGTTGCGCACCTCGAAGCGGACGGCGGGCCAGCGGTGCCGGGCGTTCTCCAGGACGTCCCGCTCGGCCGCGGAGGCCCGCCCGCACACCAGCCCGATGAGCTGCGGCAGGAAGGGCAGCGGCTTCTTCCGCGCGGGGGCGAAGAGGCCTTCCGCGGCCAGGGACTTCTTCAACTGCTCCAGCCGCGCCAGCAGTTCCCCGACGCCCACGGGCCGTATCTCCACGGCCCGCAGCGACAACTGCCCGCGCGGCGCGTACCACTCCGGCTTCGCGTGGACGACGACCCGCGCGCCCTCCCCGACGACGTCCGCGACCGCGTCGAAGACCTGCCGGTAGCAGGTCACGCCCACGGAGATGTCGTGCGACGGATCCCGCAGCGTCAGAAACACCACGCCCGCACCCGGACGCCGCGACAACTGGGTGATCTGCCCCTCGACCCACACCGCGCCGAGCCGGTCGATCCAGCTCCCGATGAGCCGCGAGACCTCGCCGACGGGCAGCGGGGCGTCCGCGGACGTGTTCACAGCCATGCGCCCGAGAGTAACGGCCGCCACCGACAATCAGGCGTCAGCATCTCAGCCCGTCTTGGGGCCCCCGCTCGAGCGAAGCCGAGAGCGGGGGAGTTTGAGGACGGGCCCTTTCGGGGCCGAAGCGGGGGTCCGGGGGCGGCAGCCCCCAGCTACGCCAACGGTGACCGGACACGGCCTTACGATGGGACGCATGACTGCTTCGCCTGGCCGCCGCCGTGTCCTGCTCGCCGCTCCCCGGGGCTACTGCGCGGGCGTCGACCGTGCCGTGATCGCCGTCGAGAAGGCTCTGGAGCAGTACGGGGCCCCGGTCTACGTCCGCCACGAGATCGTCCACAACAAGTACGTCGTGCAGACCCTGGAGAACAAGGGCGCCATCTTCGTCGAGCGGACGGAGGAGGTCCCGCCGGGCAACATCGTCATGTTCTCCGCGCACGGCGTCGCCCCCGTCGTCCACGAGGAGGCCGCGCGCGGGCGCCTCGCCACCATCGACGCGACCTGCCCGCTGGTCACCAAGGTCCACAAGGAAGCCGTCCGCTTCGCCCAGGACGACTACGACATCCTCCTGATCGGCCACGAGGGCCACGAGGAGGTCATCGGCACCTCCGGAGAGGCCCCCGAGCACATCCAGCTCGTCGACGGCCCCGAGGATGTCGCCAAGGTCGAGGTCCGCGACCCGTCGAAGATCGTGTGGCTCTCCCAGACCACCCTCTCGGTCGACGAGACGATGGAGACCGTCGACGCCCTGAAGGAGAAGTTCCCGCAGCTCATCTCGCCGCCCAGCGACGACATCTGCTACGCCACGCAGAACCGTCAGCTCGCGGTGAAGCAGATGGGCGCGGAGGCGGAGCTGGTGATCGTGGTCGGCTCCCGCAACTCCTCCAACTCCAAGCGGCTCGTCGAGGTCGCCAAGCTCGCCGGCTCCCGCGAGGCCTACCTGGTGGACTTCGCGAGCGAGATCGACGAGGCCTGGCTGGAGGACGTGACGACGGTGGGCGTCACCTCCGGCGCCTCCGTCCCGGAGGTCCTCGTCGAGGAGGTCCTGGCCTGGCTCGCCGAGCGTGGGTACGGGGACGTCGAGCTCGTCAAGGCGGCCGAGGAACACATCACGTTCTCGCTGCCCAAGGAACTCCGGCGTGACCTGCGCGACGAGGCGGCGGCGCTGGTCGCGGAGCGTGGCGGAAGCGGTGCCGAGGGTTCCTCGGGGGCCGCGCCCGAGTGACTGTGAGTCGGTCGTCGTAACGTAGGGCCATGCAGATCTTCGGCGTGGACATCGGTGGATCCGGGATCAAGGGCGCCCCTGTGGACCTGGACAAGGGCGACCTGGCTCAGGAGCGCCTGAAAGTGCTCACTCCGCAACCGGCGACGCCCGAGGGTGTGGCCGACGGAGTGAAGCAGGTCGTGGAGCACTTCGGCTGGACCGGCCCCGTCGGTCTGACCTTCCCCGGCGTGGTCACCGGCGGCTCCACGATCCGTACGGCGGCCAACGTCGACAAGAGCTGGATCGACACGGACGCGCGCGCGTTGTTCAGCGACCGGCTGGGCGGCCTGCCCGTCACGGTGGTCAACGACGCGGACGCGGCGGGCGTCGCCGAAATGGCGTTCGGCGCCGGCCGCGACCGCAGCGGCACGGTGATCCTGCTGACGTTCGGCACGGGCATCGGCAGCGCCCTCTTCGCCGACGGCGTCCTCGTCCCCAACACCGAGCTCGGCCACCTGGAGCTGCACGGGCACGACGCCGAGAAGCGCGCCTCCAGCAAGGCCAAGGAGGACGGCGAGCTGACCTGGGAGCACTGGGCCCGCCGCGTCACGAAGTACCTCGCCCACGTCGAGATGCTCTTCTCGCCCGAGCTGTTCATCATCGGCGGCGGCGTCAGCCGGAAGTCCGACAGGTTCCTGCACCTCATCGAGGGCATCAAGGCGGAGATCGTCCCGGCGCAGTTGCAGAACAACGCGGGCATCGTGGGAGCGGCGATGCGGGCGGCGAAGGCCAACTGACGGGGTCGCTCCGCGACCGGATGCTCCAGCGCTCCAGCTCTCCAGTGCCGCGGAGATCGAGTCTGCCCGGGAGAACGGGTGGCTAGCGGCGGTTCGCGGTGTGTCGGCGGGCCGCCGCCCGGCGCAGTCCGCGGGTCAGGATGGTCAGGGCCGCCACGAGTGTCCCGCCGTACAGCCAGCCGACCTGTGTGGCGAGTGCCGTCACCAGCCCCATCAGCCGCTCCCCGAACACGTCTCCGCCCTCCGTCACGGGCAGGAGCCCCACGGCGAAGGCGATCGGCACGACCACGGGCGCGGTCAGCAGGTCGGCCCCGCGCACCCACAGGGCGGTCAGCAGGCACACCGGCAGGAACAGCACGCCGTACACCACCGGCGAGGCCCCGAACAGCACCTGGTCCAGGAATCCGACCCCGAACATCAGCGCCACGCTGAAGAGTCCCCCGCCCAGCCCGGTGAGCCGGGGGTTCGGCATCCGCCGCCCCGCGCGCACCAGAGGCGGCGCGGGCCTGCTTCGCCCGGCGGGGGCGGGACGAGAACCGCCGGAGGGACGGGCGACGGCCCGGGGAGCCCCCGAGGCCCCTGCGGCCCCGGCGACGGATCGGGCACGCCCACAGCCGCTCTTGACGTCTCCGCCGCTCTTGACGTCTCCGCCGTCGGATCGCCCGGCCCGCGCGGGCCCTGCTGCGGGGCGTGAGGCGTTGCGGTTTTGTTCCCGGTCCGTCTGGGGTGGGAGAGGCGGTGGCGTGTCACGGTGGGGGGCTTGGTTCGGGGGGTGGGTCCTGTGTTGCTCCACTGGACCAACTTAGGTCGGTTTATGTGCCGAATCGGGTGTCGGACACGCCGTGGGGCGGAGCTTGGCCATGCGTTCGACAGGTCCGCCGGGGCGGTGTCGGGCACGCCGTAAACTGGGGGGATCGGCCGGCCCTCTGGCCTCCGGCCCTCTCACTACGGGATCCGGCCCCCTGGCCCTCTGACTACGGGAAGTCGCAACGTGTCGCTCACGATCGGAATCGTCGGTCTGCCGAATGTCGGCAAGTCGACCCTGTTCAACGCCCTGACCAAGAACGACGTGCTGGCGGCCAACTACCCGTTCGCCACGATCGAGCCCAACGTGGGTGTGGTCGGCGTCCCCGACGCGCGCCTGACCAAGCTGGCGGAGATCTTCGGTTCGCAGCGGATCCTCCCGGCGACCGTCGACTTCGTCGACATCGCGGGCATCGTGAAGGGTGCCTCCGAGGGCGAGGGCCTGGGCAACAAGTTCCTCGCGAACATCCGCGAGTCCGACGCGATCTGCCAGGTCATCCGCGCCTTCAAGGACGAGAACGTCGTCCACGTCGACGGCAAGGTCTCGCCCAAGGACGACATCGAGACGATCAACACCGAGCTGATCCTCGCAGACCTCCAGACGATCGAGAAGGTCCTGCCGCGCCTGCAGAAGGAGTCGCGGATCAAGAAGGACGTCGCTCCGAAGGTCGCGGCGGTCGAGGCGGCGAAGGAGATCCTGGAGAGGGGCGACACGCTCTTCTCGCAGGGCATCGTCCAGGACTCCGGCAACGAGGAGCTCCTGCACGACCTGCACCTGCTGACGACGAAGCCCTTCCTCTACGTCTTCAACGTCGACGAGGACGAACTGGTCGACGAGGACTTCAAGGCCGAACAGCGTGCCCTGGTCGCCCCCGCCGAGGCGATCTTCCTCAACGCCAAGCTGGAGGCGGACCTCGCCGAGCTGGACGAGGAGGACGCGATGGAGCTCCTGGAGTCGGTCGGCGCCGAGGAGCCCGGCCTCACGACCCTCGCGCGCGTGGGCTTCAAGACCCTCGGCCTCCAGACCTACCTCACGGCCGGCCCCAAGGAATCCCGCGCCTGGACCATCAAGAGGGGCGCCACCGCCCCCGAGGCCGCCGGAGTCATCCACACCGACTTCCAGAAGGGCTTCATCAAGGCGGAGGTCATCTCCTTCGCCGACCTGGTGGAGACCGGATCGGTCGCCGAGGCCCGCGCGAAGGGCAAGGCCCGCATGGAGGGCAAGGAGTACGTCATGCAGGACGGCGACGTCGTGGAGTTCCGGTTCAATGTGTAGTGGGTGACTGGCACCACTTCGCTGATCTGGCAAACATGCAGGTCAATAGGGGGCTGGTCCTTCGGGGTCAGGCCCCTGGATTTCTACCGTGCTGGATAGGTGCTGGATTTTCTGACCTCTCGTCACCTGTCATCACCCCTGCTCATCCCTACCGTGCTGGGTTCGTGCTGGGAGGAATGAGAGCGCCCGTGCTGGAGCGTGCGCTGTCCAGAACGTGGCGGTGGGAAGTGCACGGGCGAACGACCTCCCCACGCCTTCTTCGAGACTCCGAGGCCGAAGCGGATCTGCATCCGTCCGACATCCTCAATCTCCTGGCAGAGGAGGGACGTCGGGTAAGCGGGAGCATAGTTCCGGATGAAGACATCGGCTCGTTCGACCAAGCGGTCCATGGTCTCCTTCGAGGCCGGATGCTTCTGAGTCACCGGTTTCGGGCCGCCCGACCTTGATCACTTTTGCGCCGTTCGTCGCCGACGGCTTCGATGCGGTGCAGCGCGTGCAGGGTCTCCGACTCGTGGGCGGCGGTATGCAGCGTCGGGTTGTAGACGGCGGCGGTCAGTGCCGAGTCGATGCCGACGGCGAAGGTTGCGGAAGATCTTCTTGGCGGCCACTGGCCGTTGACGGGCGCTCGGCCATCGCTCACACCTCCAGCACCAACCGCTCTCCTTCCGGTGCACGCGAGACGCAGGGCAGCATGGCGCCGGCCGCACGTTCGGTGGCCGAGAGCCGGCGGTCACGGTGATCGACTTGGCCCTGGGCCACCCGTATCCGGCAGGTGCCGCAGAACCCCTGGCGGCAGGAGAACGGCAGGTCCGGCAGGGCCTCGTGGAGAACATCCAGGGCGGAGCGGTCGTATGGCACGGGCAGAACCCGTCCGGTGTCGCCCAGTTGAAGTTCGAAGGGACGGCCGTCCGTGATCGGGGCCGGGGCGAAACGCTCGAAGTGCAGGGCTGACGCGCGGCTACCACCGAACGCGCGCCGAACGCCGTCGATCATGGGCGCGGGCCCGCAGCAGTACACCGCACCCGCCGCCGGGCTCAAGCTCAAGAGATCGGCTGCTTCGGGCACGCCGGACTCGTCGTCAGGGCGGATGGAGACCCGGCCAGGGGCTGCGGCCGCGAGTTCGGCCAGCTCTGCCGCGAAGGGCATCGAGCCGCGGCTGCGGCCGCCGTGCACGAGCCTCCAGTCCAGCCCGCGTCGGGCGGCTTCCCGGGCCATCGGCAGGATCGGGGTGATTCCGATGCCGCCCGCGATGAGCAGGACGGATGCTTCGGCGGCGAAGGGGAAGGCGTTCCGGGGCCCGGTGACGGCGACCCGCATACCGTCTGCGAGGGCGTCGTGTACCTCGGCCGAACCGCCTTTGCCGTTGGCGATGCGGCGCACCGCGATGCGGTACCGGTACCGGTCGCCAGGGTCGCCGCACAGCGAGTACTGCCGCTTGCGGCCGGAGGGCAGGTGCAGTTCGATGTGGGCGCCGGGCTGCCAGGGCGGGAGTATCGACCCCTCGGGTGCTGCCAGCCGCAGGGAGACGACATCCTCGGCCTCCTGGTGCTTGGTGGCGACCACCAGTTCCCGGATCACGGGCATCTCGGTGGTAGGCGGGCGCCTGGGAGGAGTGCTGCGCCGCGCGAGGCGTGTGACCGCGTTGTCGCTGAAAGCCGCCAACTTCCGCATGAAGGAGTCGCTGCGCGGCCTGCCGTACAGGTCCGGCGGCCGAGTGACGGGTGTGCTGGTGTCCATGGGATGCCTTGCTGCTTGCTGGGTCATTGGGCGGCCGCTCGGGCAGCGGGAGACGCTGCCAGGTAGGCGACGGCCTGCTGGGTCGAGCCTTCCTGGGTCGGGTGGTAGCCGGGGCGGAAGTAGCGCAGCACCGAGCGGGCGAACGAGACCGGCGGGGGCAACAGGTCTTTGCGGGCCGCGGTCAGGTAGTCGCGGAGGCGGACCTTGACCCGGTCGTCGAGTTCGGGGTCGGCGCTCATCAGGAAGCGGACTCCGCGGATCCACAGCCGGGTCAGCACCGGCGCGGTGACGAGCATGCCGACGACTCGGCGGCGGTAACGGGGATCGAGGTGCACCAGCAGGTCGAACGCGACCGAACGGTGTTCGACCTCCTCCGCGCCGTGCCAGCGGAACAGGTCGAGCATCGCGGGGTCCGCGCCGACCCGGTCCAGGTGTCCGTTGTCGAGAATCCAGTGCCCCATGTACGCGGTGAAGTGCTCGAAGGCCGCTATGAGGGCGAGCCGTTGGAGGAGGTGCGCGTGTGCGGCGGCCGGCGTCAGATCCGGCCGGTCTCCGAGCACCCTTCGGAAGATCCATTCGGACTGCAGGGTGTACGGAGCCGGGTCCAGCCCCTTGGCGAGCAGGTGCTCCAGGACCTCCTGGTGCGCCTCGGCGTGCATCGCTTCTTGGCCGATGAAGCCGCGTACGTCCTCGCGCAGCCGGTCATCGGTGATCAGTGGCAGTGCCTGCTCGAAGGTGCGCACGAACCAGCGTTCGAGTTCGGGGAGCATGAGGTGGAGTACATCGAAGGTGTGGGTCGCGAAGGGCTCACCCGGCAGCCAGTGCAGCGGGGTGGTGCCCCAGTCGAAGGTGACGTCCCGGGGTTGCAGCACCAGGTCGTGGTGGTCGATGGGCTCGGACGGACGCTCCCGGTGGGCATGTGCGGCTCGGAACATGACAGGTTCCTCCATCAGCGATGGGTGTGTGCGAAGGGGCGGTCAGGCAGTCGTCCAGTACTGCTGGTCTGTCAGATCGGGTGCGCGGTGTGGTCCGTATTGCGGTGGGAGCCCTCTTCGACGCGGTGGGCGAATTCCGCGATCCGGGACGCGACCTCCTCGGGGTGGCTGAGCTGTACCCAGTGCCCGGCGTCGATCGGGCGCCGTTGTATCCGGCGCGTCCAGTGCTCCACTCCGTACGACAGCACCGGGGTGACGCAGAAGTCGCGGGTGGGAATGATGAGTTGAACCGGGACGGTGGTTGGGCGGTCGCGGGGACGCAGCAGGCGGGGCACCATGTTGGCGCGGTACAGCGCGGTGCCGGACATGGCGTCGCGGGCCAGCGTCGGCGCGGGGTAGGGGGTGTGCCCGGGCACGCCTTGGGAGCCGGTGAGGAAGGCGCGCCAGCGGTGTCCCAGTGCTCTCCAGGTCAGGGCGGGCAGGAGCGGAAGATGGAAGTAGGCGATGTACCAGGACCGTGCGGCCTGCCGCAGCATCTTCGGCAGATCCGGATGCCGCGGCCGGAGGCGGGCACGGATCAGGTGGCCGACGTGGTCCAGGCAGGGTCCGGAGATGGAGGTGAACGAGGCGATCCGCCCGGCCAGGCGGGTGCCGGTGACCGACTCCCAGGAGTGGATCGATCCCCAGTCGTGCCCGACCAGGTGCACCGGGCGGTCGGGGCTCACGGCGTCGAGAACCGCCTCCAGGTCGGCTTCCAGGCGGGACATCCGGTAGGCGCGCAGACCCCTGGGCCGGTGGGAGGCACCGGCTCCCCGCACGTCGAAGGCGGTGACGTGGAAGCGGTCGGCCAGGCGCTCGGCGACCGGGCGCCACACGGCGCTGGTGTCCGGATAGCCATGGACCAGCACCACCGCAGGAGCCGTGGACACTCCCCACTGGTAGGCGGCCAACTCCCCGCCGTCCGCAGCGATCCGGAGGGCGGCCGGGCCGGTCATCGGCCACCACCGGCAGGGGACAGTTCGCCGTAGTTCAGCCCGCCGTGGAAGAAGCTGGGCAGCACCGGCCAGTGCCGCTTGAAGGGGGCCAACTCCGAGGAGGGCAGTATCTGCAGCCAGCGCGGATCGCGCCGGCTGGGGTCGGCGAGGGTCTTCTCCTTGACCATGGAGTCGTACTGGTCGAGAGAGTCCTCCAGGGTGTTGGCGTTGGGCACCACCTCATGGCCGTAGAACGCTGCGTGGCGGCGCACCCCGGGGATGCGGGAGAGGTCGGGCTGCCAGTTGTCGGCCGAGATGCCGTTCTCGGAGGAGACCCACACGCCGTCGGGGGTGTTCAGCACCAGGGAGTGGTTGCCGTCCGTATGGCCGGGGGTCCACAGCAGGCTGACGCCGACACCGAGTTCGACATCGCCGTCGAAGGCGGTGACGCGCTCGTCCGGTACCCCGTCCATGCCTCCGTCGACGTACCAGGCCCACTGCATCGGATGCACCGATTCGAAGGTGCCCAGCTCCCTGCGGTGCACCAACAGCCGGGCGCGCGGGAACAGGGCTTCGCGGGGCGCCCGTTCGCCCGGAATCGTGCTGGTACTTCCCATGATCATGCGCACGTCCTGGACGTGCAGGTGGTCGAAGCTGACGAAGTCCACGTCCTCGGGTCGCAGACCGCAGGAGGGCAGGACGGTGTTCGGGTCCTGGTAGAAGCGGGCGAAGACGTGGTCGGTGAGAAAGTCCCCCGCCAGCCGCTTGAGCTGGGCGTAGAACGGCGCTTGAGCCGTTCCGGCGGCGACGGTCGGCTCCCACACCAGTGTTTTCGGCTCACCGTCGAAACCCTCGAACTGCACGACGAGCATCCGGTTGACGATGCTCACGAACGGGTTGACGGAGAGCGCGGCGCCGTGGAAGCCGAACCGGGTCGGGTACGGGGCGGCGGCGATGTCGAAACTGCGGACGGCGTGGATGCGGCCCTGCTGGATGAACCGCTCACGGTAGGAGGCCGCGGCGCTGCGCACGGCGCGCAGCCGGTCACCGCGGGGCCATACGTCGTGGACACCTTCGAATTCGGGGATGGGACGCGGAGCGGCGGCGTCCTGGGCCTTCTTCGCGCTGGGCGCCGGCTTGGGCGTGGTGGTCACGGGCTCATCCTTCGGGCAGGCGGGCGGTGCGAGTGCGCTGCTCGTAGGCCGCGCGGACCGACCGGTCGGACAGGGCGGCGAGCTGGTCGGGGACAAGGAGGTGATGCAGGGCGTCGCGGGCACGGCCCGGCAGCACTGCGGCCAACCGGGTCAGGGCGGCCACCTGGCGGGGAATGAAGACCTCGAACCGCGGGCGCAGCACGACATCGAGCACCGCGTCGGCCACCTGATCCGTCGTCAGGCGTCGGGTGGGGCCGGTCGCGGTGCCCACGGCCAGATCGGTGTCCACGACGCCGGGCATCACCAGGGACACGTGCACGCCGGTGCCGCGCAGTTCGGCGCGGACGGCTGTGCTGTAGCCGTGGACGGCGTGCTTCGTCGCCGCGTAGGTCGCCTCGCCGGCCGGGGCGACCTTGCTGGCGGCGGAGGCGATGTTGACCACGTGGCCGCGACCGCGTTTCCGCATCCGCGGGATCACGAGTTTCATCCCCCGCAGTACGCCGTGGACGTTGACGTCGAACTGGCGCAGGGCGGCGTCCTCCGGTTCCTCCTCGAAGGGGCCCACCCACATGATTCCGGCGTTGTTGATCAGTACGTCGATCGGCCCCAGCCGGGTCTCGACGGTGCGCAGGAAGTCCTCGAAGGAATGTGTGTCGGTGACGTCGAGAGACAGCCCGAGCAGTCGGCCACCGGAACGTGCGCCGATGGCGCCGGCCGTCTCCATGGCGAGCTCCGCGTCGAGATCACCGATCGCCACGGCGGCTCCGGCCGCGGCGAGCCGGGCTGCGACGGCACGCCCGATTCCGCGGCCCGCCCCGGTGACCGCGATCACTCGGCCGGTCAGCGGTTGCGTGCGGGGGAGCCTGTCGCGGTCTCTTCGGCTGAACGTGTACGGGTCTTTGGGCGGTGCTGCCACGGTCGAGCCCTTCCTTCCCTGCCCTGAACATGAGCGGAACGCTGAGCGGCAAGCGGCCCTCGCGCTTCTGACACGATGACGTGTCAGATGAACTGACAAGCTAGAGTGTCAGTTCGGAGCACACCGGTGTCAACACCTCTGCGAAGGGGAAAAATGACCGGCGCACAGACCGCAGGGCGGCGCTACGGCGGACGTGATGCGACGCAACGACAGCAGGAGCGCCGTACCCGCCTCATCCAGTCGGGCCTCGACCTGTTCGGCACGGCCGGATACGCCTCGGTCTCCGTCAAGCAGGTGTGCTCGCATGCCGGACTGACCGAGCGCTACTTCTACGAGTCGTTCCGCGACCGCGAAGACCTTCTCGCCGGGGTCTACAACGAGCTGATCACTACGATCAGTGCCGAAACCGCTCAGGCCGCAGCCGCCGCCGCACCCGATGTCGACGCCCAACTGCGCGCCGGCCTCGAGGTGTTCATCCGCACACTGGCCGGCGACGCCCGCAAGGCCCGCCTGGTGCTCATCGAGGTCGTAGGCGCCAGCCCCCGCCTCGAAGTACGGCGCCGTGAGGTCCTGCACGAATTCGCCGCCATGGTCGGCGCCGTCGTCGGACCGCTCCCTGGCCCGGAAACCTCCTCCAACCGGCTCACCATGACCGCGATGAGCCTGGTCGGCGGAGTCAACGAACTCCTCGTGGACTGGACACTCGGCCACCAGAACGCCACCGTCGAAGAACTGATCGACCTGTGCCACACCCTGTACATCGCGGCCTACCGAGCCATCAGCGATCAGCCCTGATCACACAGGCCCGGATCCCCTCAGGAGCCTTGCGTACCGGACGGCAGCCCACGGCCCCCGTTCAACGGCCCGGCGCACTCGGCGGCCCTGTTCCGATCGGGCAGGCCGACGAGAAGCATTGCGCAATGAACGCAAGGTGCGGCGCACCTGCTGAATGTCGACTGCCGGACGGGTTGCATATCGATCATCCATCCGGAAGCGACGCCAGGCGATCGGGCTGAGCGGCCGCGAACCATGACGGGCCCGTCGTGTCGGGGGAGCTGCTGAACGGCGGGGGATCACCCGCCGCCTGCGCCACCCCCCGCTGGCGCACCTGCCCCGGGGTCCGGCCCGCGCGGGACCGGCCCTGCCGCGCTATCGCCGGGTGCCGACAAATGCCGAGGCTCGCGCCATGGGCAGCCCAATGGCGATCGGTTACACGCGGCCGATCTCGGCGCACCCCGAACGCCTCAGATGCAGATACGCCGTCGCGGCAGCCACCAGGCGGTAGAAGCCCTCAGCGGCGTCCGGTGAGACGGGCAGGAGCCCGATGTCGGCGACGACGATCATTGGCGGGGCGCAGGTACTCGATTCTGCCGAATGCGTCCACCGCGCGAATACGGACAGTGACTGGGGTCGAGAGACACCGGCACTTAGCGGGAGGCCCGCTCGTGCCCGTCATCCTTTGCCCATGCTCTCGAACGCCAGGCGGGCCTCTTCCGTGCTCCGTGCCAAGGCGGCGGCGACGATCGCCTTCTCGCCCGGGAGGAGTCGGAAGAGGTACGCCTGCGTGACACCGACCCGCTTCCCAGTCGCCTCGGCAGAGGTGCCGTAGTAGCCCTTGAGCGCGAACTCGCGATCGCAGTGCGCGGATGGCGCTCTCACGTCTCTCCTGCCTGCTCATCCGGCGCGTGTCGCCATGCCGGCGGGCACCGGTCAGCTCAACCCGAAGCCGGCCGGTGACGCGGCGCGGGATCAGTTCTGTGCTTGAGCTTGCACATTGGAAACCGATCGGTTTACAGTGACGGGCAAGAGGAAACCGATCGGTTTCCAGGCGAGTTCGGGAGTGCACGATGACGGCAAATCGGCCAGTGGCCCTCGTGACGGGTGCCTCCTCCGGCATCGGCAAGGAAACCGCGCTTGCGCTGGTCGCGGCGGGGTTCGAGGTGGCCGGCACAGGCCGCGACACCTCACGCGTCACCCCGCTCCAGGGTGTGACGTTCCTCGACCTCGACGTGGTCAGTGACAAGTCGGTCACCACCGTGGTCCAGCAGGTGATCGACCGGTTCGGACGGATCGACGTCCTGGTCAACAACGCCGGCATCGGCTCGATCGGCGCGGCCGAGGAGACCTCCCTCGCGCAGGCCCAGAGCGTCTTCGACATCAACGTCTTCGGGGTCATGCGCATGGTGAAGGAGGTCCTGCCGCACATGCGCGCCCAGGGGCGCGGGCGCATCATCAACCTCTCCTCAGTGCAGGGCTTCATCCCCGCCCCCTACATGGCCGTCTACGGTGCGTCCAAGCACGCGATCGAGGGCTACTCCCAGTCCCTGGACCACGAGGTCCGAAAGTACGGCGTCCGCTCGCTGCTCGTCGAACCCGCCTACACCAACACCGGCTTCGAGGCCAACAGCGCCAAGCCCGACACCCCCCTGCAGACCTACGCCGACCAGCGGCACATCTTCGACCGCCTGATGACGGAAGCGATCAAGGACGGCGACGACCCCACCGTCGTCGCCAAGGCGATCGTCACGGCCGCCACCGACACCAAGCCGAAACTGCGCTACGCCGCCGGCCCCATGGCCGGACGCGCACGCATGCTCCGCTTCGTTCCCGCCTGGGTCCTGGACAAGCAGATCCGCACGATGAACAAGCTCACCGGCTGACACCCGCCACCCCACGCACCCCATCGCGCCGCCGAAACCGGGAGAGACCCATGTCCGAGACCCTGCACCCCGCCGCCGCTACCGTCGCGAGATGGCGCTCCGCCGAGGAAAACGGTGACGTCGACGCCGCGGTCGCCTGCCTGAGCCGGGACGTCGTGCTCAACTCGCCGCTCACCGAGCAGTTCCGCTTCGAGGGATCTGACCAGCTGCGTGACTTCCTGACCTCGGCGTTCACGGCGGTCAAGGACGTCCGTTACCACACCCAGACCGGCGAGGGCGACACCTACGCGCTGGTCTACCGGGCGCGGGTGGGGTCCCAGTGGTTCGAGGAGGTGCAGTTGCTGCGGCTCGACGACGAGGCACGGATCAAGGAGATCACGCTCTTCGGGCGTCCGATGCCGGCCCTCACCGCCCTGATGACGACTCTGGGGCCGGAGCTCGCCCGCCAACAGGGCCGCCGGGGCCTCGCGGCACTCATGCGCGCCAGCACCATACCCATCCACGCGATGGTCACCTTCGGGGACCGCAGCATGGTCGCGAAGACCCAGCCGGCAGCCCGGTAGACCTGAGAGCACCAGGTCCACTGGCCGTTTGCCTCGTTCCCCTTCCAGGAGTTGGCGGCAGCCGCGGGCGATGTCCCCGGCGGACAGCTTCAGGTCGCAGGAACGCACGAGGTACCTGCAGTCCAGGTGGGCTCCGGCTCGCCCTGACCACACGGGCGAAGCCGACTCCCGAGAGCGGCTGCTGGAGGCACCGTCCTCCACCGGCCACGGCAAAGTCCGGCCAATCCCCCCAGGCGCCGAGGTGATGCGGCAACTCGCCGCGTTTCCGGCAACTTGATCCAGCAGGAGACGCTCCCATGAAGCGACGTACGTTCCTTACGGCGACCACCGCGTCGCTGGCCGCCACCCCACTCGCCGTCCCCGCCTACGCCTCCGCCTCCCCCTCCGGTTCAACAGCCGGTCACTACGAGGTCGTTGCCCGCTTCTGGGGCGCGATGCCGACGGGTGTCACCGTCTCGCGCCGCGGCCGGGTGTTCGTCAACTTTCCCAGTCGCCGAACTGCGCGGCGGGAAGCCGGTGGCCTACCCCGACGCCGAGGTGAACCTTCAGGACGCCTCCGACCTGGCCGGGCACTTCCAGTCGGTGCAGAGCGTCGTCGTCGACCCGGCCGACCGGCTGTGGATCCTCGACACCGGAAGCCCGGGGTTCGCCGGGTCCTCCTACGGCGGTCCCAAGCTCGTGGCGGTCGACCTGCGCACCGACCGGATCGTACGGAAGATCCTCTTCCCGCCCGAGGTGGTGCCGGCGAACAGCTACCCCAACGACGTGCGCTTCGACCTTCGGCGCGGCGCCGAGGGCATGGCCTTCATCACCGACTCGGGCGGCTCCAACGGCATCATCGTGGTCGACCTCGCCACGGGCCGCTCCTGGCGGCGACTGACCGGGCATCCCTCGGCGCTCCCGGACGCGCAGTTCCTTCCGGTCATCGAGGGCGAGCCCTTCATGGTCCGCCCCGCGGGCGGCGAGCCCACGTACTACGAGACCGGCTCCGACGGCATCGCCCTCAGCGCCGACGGCACGCGCCTCTACTACTGCCCGCTGTCCAGCCGCCGCCTGCACAGCGTGTCCACCGACGCCCTCGCCGACCCGGACGCCACGGACGCCGAGGTGGCGGCGACGGTTGAGGACCTGGGGTTCAAGCCGATGGCCGACGGCCTGGAGAGCGACGACAAGGGGCGGCTCTACGGCGGCGACCTGGAACACAACGCGATCTGGCGCAGGAGCCCGAACGGCACCTACCGCACCCTCGCCCAGGGGCGCGATCTGCTCTGGGTCGACACCCTGTCCGTCGCCTCGGACCGGCACCTGTACGCCATCGCCAACCAGCTCAACCGGCTGTCGCCCTTCCACGAGGGCAAGGATCTGCGCCGCAAGCCCTATCTCCTGGTCCGCCTGCCGATCGACGCCGGGCCGGTCAGGCTCATGTGAACGACCGTCAGCAGATCGACGTCCGCCGCCTGTCCCACCCCTTGGCGACGACATCCGGTCCGGGTTCGGTCGCCGCTTTGCGCACACGGGCAGGCTCCTCGGCTTGAAATGTGGAAACCGATCGGTTTACGATGGCAGTGAAACCGACCGGTTTCATTGGCGCGGAGTCCGGGCGGGGCGCTGAATCCGTACCTCCGGTCCCGGCCGCGGCGGTGTGTGCCGAGATCGAACGTTCCGAGGGTCGCCGCTCCGCAGCGAAGCTGTCCGGCCGTCTCCGGATGCGAGTGTGTTGACCGAGACCGGAGTAATGAGCCATGAGTGGGATTCCCCCCTTCCGCGTACTGCGCGCCAAACCCCTGTGGATCGCCAACGGCGTCATCACAGGCGTCCTCGCGCTGCTGTTCACCGTGTTCTACGTCGGCGCCAACATCGATCCCGTGGACCACATGAAGAATCTGCCCGTCGGTCTGGTCAACGCCGACAAGGGCGCTGCTGTCGGTGGCAAGCAGGTGAACCTGGGGGCACAGATCTCCGAGTCGATCACGAAGTCCACCGTGAGCGGAGACAAGATCGACTGGAAGGTGATGGACGAGAAGGAGATGAAGGAGGAACTCGGCAAGGGCAAGCTGTTCGGCGCGCTCGTCGTTCCCGCCGACTTCACCTCCGCCACCACCGCACTCACCGGCACCGCGACCGCCGGGGCCCCGACCCGTCCGACGCTGACGGTGCTGACCGACCAGTCCGCCGGCAGCGTGGGATCCAGCCTGGCCCGTACGGCAACAACGCAGGCGGCCGAGAACGCCTCGCTCCAGGTGGGCAAGGAGCTCACGTCCCAGGGCAGGACCGGGCAGGCGAAGCTGCCCGCCGCGGCACGCCTCCTCCTGGCCGATCCGGCCGCCATCACGGTCAAGGACGGCCATCCCCTCGACTCACACAGCGGCCTGGGCCTGACGGCGTTCTACTACGCGCTGGTCCTGGTGGTCTGCGGCATGCTCTCCGCCAACGTCATCAGCGGCCAGGTGGACCACGCCCTCGGCTACACCCACAACGACATGGGCCCGCTGCGCCTGCACCGCCCGCTGATCCGGACCACCCGAGCGCAGACCCTCGCCATCAGCAGCACCCTCATGGCCGGCCTGTCCCTGCTGATGGGCACGCTGGTCATGGCGGGCGCGGTCGGCCTCATGGGCATGGACGCCTCCCACCTGCCCCTGCTGTGGCTGTACTCGGTGTGCGCCATCGCGGTCTCCGGGATCGGTGCGCTCACCCTGCTCGCCGTGTTCGGTACGCCCGGCATGCTGGTGGTCACGCTGGTCTTCATCGGGATGGCGGTGCCGACGGCGGGCGCCACCACGCCGATTCAGGCACTGCCCGGCTTCTACCGCTTCCTGGCGGAGTTCGAGCCGCTGCGGCAGATCACCGGCGGCATCCGCTCGATCCTCTACTACGACGCCCAGGCCGACGCCGGCCTGACCCGGGGCTGGATCATGATGGCCGTCGGCCTCGCGGCAGCCGTCCTCTTCGGCTTCGGCATGACCAGCTGGTACGACCACAAGGGGCTGCACCGCATCCCCGCCGAGACGGAGCCCGAGAAGACCGCCGCCCCGGCGTAGCGGAAGGCGGCTCACCCAAGAGAGGCGCGTGCACCAGCAGGGCTCGGCGGCGGTCTCTCCCCCAAGGCTGTCGCCGAGCCTCCGAGGGGCCTTCAGACGTCCGCCTGGCGGCGGGCGTCTCCCCGGCACCGCATGGAAACCGATCGGTTTCTATTTCGTCCGATTCGAGTTAACCTCGCGGTATGACTACCGAAGTGAAGCAAAGCCCCCGGGAGCGGCTGCTGGAGGCAGCAGCCACGCTCACCTACCGCGACGGCGTCGGTATCGGCGTCGAGGCGCTGTGCAAGGCGGCGGGGGTGTCGAAGCGCTCCATGTACCAGCTGTTCGAGAGCAAGGATGAACTGCTGGCGGCGAGCCTGAAGGAGCGTGCCGCTGCCTTCGTGGCGAGCCTCCTGCCCCCGGCGGATGATGGCCGTTCCCCCCGCGAGCGGATCCTGTACGTCTTCGAGCGGGTGGAGTCGCAGGCGGGTGCGCCCGACTTCCAAGGCTGTCGGTACCTGGCTGTGCAGATCGAGCTCAAGGATCAGGCCCACCCCGCGAGCCGGGTGGCCCACCAGATCAAAGCGAACCTGACGGCCTTTTTCCGTTCCGAGGCCGAACGGGGTGGGGCGAGTAACCCCGACCTGCTGGCCCGGCAGCTCATCCTGGTCTTCGACGGCGCCAGCGCCCGCGCGGGGATCGGCGCCGACAATCTGACCGGGCTCGTCGCGCCCACTGTGACCACCCTGCTCGATGCGGCAGACATGCACTGATCCACCCCGTCTTCGAGCGGGATCGGCGACCGAAGCGCTCTTTCGGGTTGATGCCCGTCTCCGGCAGCCGGAGCAGCGCCTATGGCCTCACGCCCCTGTTTGCCGGCAATCGGAGGGGAGCCCGATGGCCGTCAGAGTGTTGCCGAGCATGCCGCAAGCAAAGAAACTTGCGCTCTCGTGGACATCGGCACCCAGCGACAGGTGCACGGTTTCCCACAGTCTCATCCAGCCGGCCCGGACGAGCTCGCCCGTCTGGTCATCGTCCTTTGCCTCAGCGGCCGCGACGACGGCGTATCCCTGCATCTGCATCAGGAGCGTTTCGGGGAGTGCCGAGATCAGCTGCGCGTACGCGTCCTCCATGGCGCCCAGGGCCTGCTCGCTGCCCTCCACCCCGTCGGTCGGCCGCTCGAAAGCCAGGCGGGTGTCTTCCATGCTCCGCACCGCAGCGGCGACGAAGATCGCCTTCTTGTCCGGGAGCAGCCCGAAGAGGTACGGCTGGCAGACAGGAGCCCGGCTCATGGCGGTCGGCCGCCACAAACGGCGCTCCGACCCACCTTGGGCGAGACGCCGCAGCCGCCGCGCGGCCCGATCGGCCTCGGCATCCAGACGGCGCCACTCCTCACGTCCCCCCGCTGACCTCCGTCTGACGCCCAGCCAGGCCACGTCGATCACTGTCGGTGGGCTCGCGGCTTCACCGGCCTGCGGCGGGCGAGTGCGGACGTCGCCGATGGACGCGAGGCCGGCCAGCCCCTGAAGCCTGAGCGCCGCCCGACTCCACTTCGACCCGGCGTGCCGTAGTCACCCGGTGCTCAACCCGACTTGCATGACGAAACCGATCGGTTTACGGTGATGAAACTGATCGGTTTTCATCTTCGTGGAGGTAGTCATGACAGCAATCAAGGGCGCCAGCGTCTTCGTCACCGGAGGCAGCCGGGGCATCGGCAAGATGCTGGTCGAGGAGCTCTATGCGCGCGGGGCCGGCAAGGTCTACGCCACGGCCCGTGACCCGCGCACGGTGACACACCCCGATGCCGTTCCGCTGGCGCTCGAGGCCACCGACCCGGCATCCGTGGCAGCCGCCGCCGAGCGGGCCCAGGACGTCACCATCCTGATCAACAACGCCGGGGCCTCCGTCCGCGCTTCGTACCTCAACTCCCCGATGGAGGACGTGCGCCGGGATCTGGAGACGAACTTCTACGGGCCGCTGCTGGTCACCCGGGCCTTCGTGCCGATCATCGAGCGCAACGGCGGGGGCCACATCCTCAACGCCCACTCCGCTCTGTCCTGGCTGGCCGACGGCACCCCCTACGGCGCCTCCAAGGCCGCTTTGTGGTCGCAGACCAACTCCCTGCGCCTGGAGCTGCGGCCGCGCGGCATCGCGGTGACAGGGCTCCACATGGCCTATGTGGACACCGACATGACGTCAGGTGTCGACGCGCCGAAGGCCCACCCCCGCGACATCGCCGTGGCCGCACTCGACGGCATCGAGGCGGGAGCGCACGAGGTGCTGGCCGACGACACCACCCGCTGGGTCAAGTCGCAGCTGTCCGCCGACCTGGAAGCCATGTACGCCCAGCTGACGAAGTAGTAGCACGCACCTACGCATTTACGCACTTGGGCACTTGGGCACTTCAAGGAGATCCGCGTGGCCTTCCGCCGCCTCCTGGTCGGGGCCTCCGGCGACAACCCGCTCGGCAGGGAGCCCCGCCCGGTTACCCGACGGTTTGGGCCTCCTGGACACCATGCCGGATTCGCCCGTCCTCCCGGCCTGGCTGACGGAGGACGACATTCCGGCGTACGTCGAGGACTTCGCCCTGCACGGCGAGCCGGCGTTCATCGGAGCCTTCAACTGGTACCGGAACATCGAACTGCTCGCTGCCTTCGGGGGCGCGGGATCGACGTCCCTGCGCTGTACATGGTGGGGTGGGGGACCGCGACATGGTCACCGCCCTGCGTAGCCCGGGCGGGAGCAACCCGCTGAGCGCCGTAGCGCGACTGTACGGCCCGGTGGTACTGCCGGCCTGTGGCGACTGGACACAACAGGAACGTCCCGCCGAGGTCAACGCCGCATTCTCGACCTCCTCGCCCGCATCGACGGCCCGGCACCACGATGACACTCCGCAGAATCCGCCTGGCCGACACCCTCCGGACAGAGCAGGGGCTGCGGCCCACGCGCACGTGGCCGCCAACCTCGACCGCTTCGCTTTCACTGACGGGTTCGCCATGTTCAAGAACGGCTTCCAGCGGACCGCCGTACCCACGCACGGCCCTGCTTGCACCCCAAGCCTCCCATGACGGTCACCGACCGCCTCCTGGGCTTTCCGCACCGCTGATTCACCCCAACCAGACAGAGGACACGCTGATGCCACAGCGCAACCCCATCCTGATCACCGGTGCCGCCGGCGCGGTCGGTGGTGTGAGCCGCACGATGGTCGACATGCTGCTCGAACAAGGGCACCCGGTGCGCGCGTTCGTGCGCCAGGACGACGAACGCGCCGCTGCGCTCCGCCAGGCAGGAGCCGAGGTCTTCGTCGGCGACCTGCTCGACATCGCCGACGTGACCGCCGCGTTGAATGGTGTCCGGCGCATCTACTTCAGCATGAGCCTGTCGCCGTACTACACCGACGCCGTCGGCCTGATGGCCGCGGCGGCGAGGGCTCAGGGCGACATCGAGGTCTTCGTCAACATCTCCGAGTACGAGCAGTCCTTCATGACGTTCGAGAGGATGACCGCGTCGGAGGAGGAACGGCGTGCCTGGCTCGGCGGGCTGATCACGCAGTGGTCGCCGCAGCAGCGGGCACACTGGGTCGCCGAGCGGATGCTGGAGTGGTCCTGCCTGCCGACGGTGAACATCCGGGCGGCCATGTTCGTCGAGAACCCCCTGATGACCTGGCTGGCCCTGGGCCCGCTGAGCGAGGGTGAACTGCGCCTGCCCTTCGGCCCTCACCGGCTCGCGCCCATCGCGGGTTACGACGTGGCGGAACTGTGCGTGAAGATCCTGGCCGACCCGGAACCGCACATCTCGAAGTCCTACGAGCTCAACGGCCCGGAGCTGAAGGACATGCACGGCTTCGCGGAGGACTTCTCGGCCGTGCTGGGACGCCCGGTCACCTACGTCCCCGTAGAGGTCGAGACCTGGAACGAGACCTACATCGACAGCGCCGACGCGCTGGCCGCGGTTCCGCACACCGTCGAGCACCTGAAGACCCTGACCCGGCTGATGGGCTGCGGAGGCTACCGCGGCGTCACCGACCAGCTGGAAACCCTCCTCGGACGCCCGCCGAAGACCGTCCGCTGGGCATTGCGGAACCACCCGCTCATCCAGAAGCTGGCATCCGCCTGAGCCGCTGAATGATCCGGGCCCCCTCTCGCTCCCGGATTCCACCCTTTTGTGCGATGGCTCAAGGCAGGAGCGACCTGCTGTCGCTGGCTCATGTGCCTGATGTGGCCTGCGCGGAAGGCTCGCAGACTTCATACATGTGCGGGCGCTGTCGGGTACGTTTGGTGATCTTGACTCTTTGCGCACTTCGTCGTGGCGCCCGTGCTGGATCGGTGCTGGATGCGCGTGCATTTCCGCAGGTCAGAGCCTTATGGTGGAGTTCCGCTTCAACGTCTGAGCGGGTGAAGCAACACCACGTTGCCCACCTGGCATACGTGCAGGTCAAATGGGGTCGGCTCCTCCGGGAGTCGATCCCATTTGCCTGCGACCGTCGTACGACCTCATCGTGGTCGGTGCCGGCGCGGGCGGCGGCACCGTTGCCGGAGTGCTCGCGGAAGCAGGGGCTCGGGCGCTGCTCGTCGAGCACTCACCGGCGTACCGGAACGAGGAGCCGCGGGGCGACCACCTCCACGGCAAGCGCGTGTCGGTCTACGCGGGCAACGCGGGTCCGGGAGCCGGGAACCCGAGGCTCTTCGAGCGCGCCGACGGCACCGTGGCGAGGCTGTGCGGTGAGTTCGGCGGGCAGGGCGGTGTCGTGGGTTTCTGACTCGGAGGAACCCGGGGCCCGGGTGCCGGGAGTGGCGCTCGGCTTACGCCTTGCGCGACCGCGGACTTGGTTGCAGGCGCCCCCACGCTCCGCTGCCCCCGCGCGGGGGACCCTCCATCGCCCCGCTCACCGGTGTTGACCAGGCGCCGCGGCTTTCCTGCCGCTTGATTCGCCGGACAGGCCCCAGCCCCGTCAGAACCGGTCATATCCCGACGTGGATGTGCGCGGCCCACAGTCGGGGGTCGTCTGGCTTCGCGTCGCGTCCTGCCACCGTTGCGCGGTGCAGCGCGCGGGCCGCGCAGGCAGCCAGCGGCGGCCGGTTCCCGCCGGAGGTGAGCGCGGTGTAGAACGCGTCGGTCAGGGAGGCCGCCGCCTGGTCGTCCACGGGCCACAGGGTGCCGACGACGTTGGCGTATCCCGCGAGCAGGAACGCTGCGGTCAGGTGCAGCATCTCGTCGACACGGTTGGGGGGTGTGGTGGTGGTGCTGCACGCCGACAGGCAGGCGAGACCGCCGTGCAGCCGGAGGCCGGAAATCGCTCCGAGGGTCAGTGGGCTCGTCTCGTGATCCTGGAGGATGAGGCGGCTGTCACGGGGACGGGTCCAGTCGCTCGCCGCGTGACAGGCGAAGTGCACCACTTCGTGCTGCGGCAACACGGCGAGAACGGCGTCTCGGAGCGCTTTCGGGCCTTTCAACACAAGGGCGTCGGGGATCAGCTCGATCAGCCGGCGGACCTCTTCGTGCACCGAGGGCAGTGGACGTGCCTTCGGTGTCTCGGGCATCGCGACGACGAGCGTGCGGTCGCGGCGGCCTCCGGGATGCGTGGCGCGGAGTTCGGCGTATGCCTGTCGCGCGTGGGCCAGCGCTCTGAGGGTCGGCGTGTATGACGAGACCACCCGGTCCATGACGGTCCGTGGTGTGCTCCCGTCGTTGTGTCGTGCGTCGTTGTGGTGGCCTGCCGCGTGCAACGGGAAGTAGGCCATCGCTCCGGTCGGACACCACCACAGGCGTGGAGGTTCGCCGTCGGCGGTCGGTTCGCATCGCTCTTCCAGGGCGGTGAGAACGGGACGCGCCACGGTGTCCCACAGCCAGGCGAGCACCTCTTGCGGTGCGTTCCGCGCACGTTGACGCTGTGCGAGCGTCGTGGCCGGGCCCGGGTTCCACAGCCGGTTCACCTCGCGTGGGATCACAGCCGGGTCGAGGTCGTGCAGGGGGATCACCAGCAGCCCGGAGCGGGTCACGGCAAGGGCATCGCACCGCGTGAAGGACGCGTTGATGTAGACCACAGGACCTTCGTCGGCCAGTGGGCGCAGCTCTTCCCAGGTGGGCGGGAGAAAGAAGCCCTCGAAGCCTGGCAGGGAGCGGATCGTCCGGAGCAGTTCGTCCCATTCCGCCCCGAGGTCGGCCCGCTCGGCCGCGATCCGCTGGCGATGGCCGCCGTCATGGTCCCGCGAGCCCTTCGCCGACGTCGTGATGCGCGCAAAGCCGGCGGGTGCGGCGCTGGCGCTGTCGAGGGCCCGTGCCCGGGCCCGCAGCCCGTCCAGGGCCTCGGCCAGCTCAGGGTGGTCGAGGCGCAGACGAGCGAGATCGCCCCGGGCGTCGATGGCTTCTGCCATGAGGACGCCCCGGGTCTGTTCCAGAAGCTCCACAGCTCGCTCCGGCTTGCCCGCGTCGAGCGCGGCGGCAGCGGCGTCCGCGGCAAGGCCGGTGATCCGCCCGAGGTGGTGCTCGCGGTCCTCGCGCTCAAGGGACCTTGGCGCCAGGTGAACCAGGAGCGTCGCCGCGTACTCGTACGCCCTCAGTGCCTCGTCGGTCCTGCGGGCGGCTTGTGCGTATCGCCCCCACCGCGAAGCCGCGGCCAACCGGTCCATGGCAGAGGACGAGGGTGAGTCCGCGGCGCTGCGTAGGGCGCAGAAGGCCGCTTCCAGCAGGTCGTCATCAGGATCGCGCTGATGACGCCGCCAGAGAACGATGCCTCGTTCCCGCTGGAGGGCGGCATGAATGGGAGAGTCCCCGTCGGTCAGGAGGATTCCCTCAGCGGTCGCTCGGTCCGCCTCGTCGAGGAAGGAGAGGTCTCCCGTCTCGTCGTACTGGGCGATGCCGAGCTGGGCCAGATTGTGCAGGCCGACAGGGCGCGACCACCACGCGGCGCTCGCCGCCGCCTCGCGCAGCATCCGCGCGGCCTCTTCGCCGTGGGCGGGATCACGGGTGAGAGCGTGGTAGTTCCTGAGTGCCAGACCCAGTTGGTTGAGGTTCATCGGGCGGGTCACGTCGTCGGCGGGAGCCAGTTCGAGAGCTTTCCGGCTCGCGGCTATGGCGGTGGTGAGGGCGTCCCTGTCGTCCGTACGGAGGTGGAAGCGCAGCGCGACGTCGCCGAGTGCCGACTGGAGTTCCGCGCGCCAGTGGTCCTCGGGCGGGGAATTGTGGATGGCTCGCTCCAGGATCGCCACGCTCTCCTCCAGCGGTGCCAGATCCCCGGTCGTCTCGTGCAGAAGGGCCAAGGTGCTACTGAGATTGCTGACGTACAGAGAGTGGTCGACGTGCTCGGGACGAGAGGCCGCCACCGCCGCGCGCAGCCGCTGCACTGCCGTGTGCAGGTCAGCGGTGTCACCGGTCAGGCGAAAACTGTTCCTCGCCACCATTGCCAGGTTGTTCCAGGTCGGTGCGTCGTCCCGGTCGAGGCCGAGCGAGCGGAGGCCCGCGGCTTCCGCCTCCTTCAGCGCGGTCCTGTCGCCCGTGGCCGCGTACAGGTTGGTGAGGGACTTGCACAGGTTGCTCCAGGGGTGGGGGGTGAACACTCGCTGCTCGTCGGCGACCGAGGATCGGGCCGCGGCCACGGCATCCCTGAGGAAAGTGAGGTCGCCTGTTGTGTCGTACTGGGTGTGCAGGACGTAGCCCAGTCTGGCCAGGACATGGACCCGATGGTGGTGATGCTCCGGCAGCAACGAGGCGGCCTGCCGCGCGTGTTCCACGGCCTTCGCCAGTTGCCGTTCGTCGCGGCTGTGGAGGTAGGAGTCGTGCAGCGCGGTGGCCAGTCCTGACAGCGGGGCCGCCGTGTCCGGAATCGGCGAAGGGTGCCGGCCGAGCGCAAGCCGGTACATCTCGACCGCTTCGTCGAGGAGTTGCACCCGGCCGGTTGCGTCGTACCAGTCGTGAAGAATCGACGCGAGTACCGCGCCCACGGCCCTGGGCGTCCCGCCCGATGCCTCGGGCAGAGCCGCCCGGAGCGTTTCGGCCGCCTCGCGCAGACAGCCGGTTTCGTGCGACCAGGTGTACTGCACGTGGAGGGCTTCACCGAAGCGCATCACGCAGTCGTCGTACCAGGGGCCCCGAGTGCGCGTGCCGATGATCCGGCGCAGGTCCTCCGCGAGGTCTGTGACAAGGTTCTGCGCGCCGAAGCGCTCATACGCGAAAAGGACGACCCGCGCGCGCGACGCCTGATGCTCCAACAGGTCGGGATCGTCGGCGGGGGAGAGCCGTGTGGCTTTGTAGGCAGCGGCGACGGCTTCCTCGAACATCGGCCGGTCACTGCTGAACGGGGCGAGGACAGCCGCGGCCCTCACACCGGACCACAGCTCCGCCGGACGCGCCGATGCCTGTTGCCGTACGAGCGACAGAAGTTCCCGGGTCGTCGCCGTCGCCTCCTCCAGGGCGGCGCTCTCCCCGGTTTCCTCGAGGAGCAGGTGCAGGCTGCCGCACAGAGCCCCCAACCACCCTGGGCGGGCCGGATGTCCGAGTGGTGTCCCAGCCAGGACTTCCCGGCACAGTCCACTGGTGCGCCGGAGCAGTTCCGGTGTCGCACCCCTGCGCTCTGCGGAGTTCCGCAGCAGATCGTGGAGGACCTGTCGGCCGCGCAGCCCGGTGGCCGAGTCCACATCGGTCACGCGTACGGACTGCTCGGCCGTCGCCACTGCCTCGTCGAGCAGTTCGGGGGAGTCGGTGAGGAGATACAGCTCGGCCAGGACGCCAGCGAGATCCGTGACATCCGCAGGAGCGCTCGCGGCTTCGGGACCGGTGATGCTCAGGATGCGCCGCAGCAGCGCTGCCCTTTCCCACAGTGAAGCCTCGGTGGGTTCCACGTGCCCCAGCACCACCAGCAGGTCCCGCATGGTTCCTACGCCCGGCTCACCGTCCGGAAGGTCGCGCACCAGCCCCCGACTGATCCCGACGGCTTCGGCCAACGCTGCCGAATCGCTTGCCAGGTCGTGTCTGAGCAGCAAACAGACGACCAGATTGTGCAGACCGACGAAGCGCGCCGGATGGTCGTCCCCCCGCAGGGCGACCACTTCCCGGAAAGCCGTTTCGGCCTCGTCCAGCAGCGGGAGGTCCCCTGCTGCCAGGGCCGCCTGATACGACGTCACACCCAGGTTCGTCAGCGTATGGGCCCGCCCCACACTGTCCGTGCTCTTCACCGCGGCTACGGCCGCGCGGCGTCGGGCCAGCACCCTCGTGAGACCTACCTCTGCCGTCAACTCGTCCAGTGCCGCGAGCTGATCGGCAGTGTGCGAGATGAACTGCGCTCGCCCCGGTGCGTCTTCCGGCAGAGCCTCATACGCGTGTTCCAGCAACTCCACGCAATTCCGCAATGCGTCGAGGTCACCGGTCTCCTCGTGCACGGACAGCAGCAGTTCGGCCCTGTGGCGCCACAGCGCGTAATCTCCCGGCGGGCGGTAGGCGCGGCGCAATTGATCCCGGAGTCCGGGTGGAAGCGTCGCCGCGGCACTCCGGTGGACGGGACGCAGCAGGTCCAGCGCGAAGAGCCGCTCGGCGCCGGGCTTCCAGGTTCTGCGGGCGGCGTGCCGATACCAGAGGAGCACGCCCACCGCGCGTCGTACCTCGAGGTCACCGCCCAGCGCGTCCCCGGCGAGGCGCAGCAGCTCCTGCGCCTCGCGGCGCGCACGGCGCGAGAACAGTGCCGCACGGTCGTGCGTCCCCTCCCAGCGGCGCGCACGGTCTTCTACGGCGGCCAGCAGCATCCGCCGTCGAGCGGACTCGGTGGGCCCGCCCGCGGCGGTGTCCGTGTGTGCGTCCGTCACGCCACTCCCCCCGTAACTCACGGCGTGATGTGAAGTGTTGAGCAGAATGCCCCGGTCCGCCCCGCCGGGACAAGGGCGCTCGCCGCTCGCCACGTACTCGAAATGCGCCCTTCGTGCGCCCTTCCCGATGAGTGGCTGGGATCCCAGGATGTATGGCTTGTTGCCGGAATCCGGTGTAGGGGGGACTCTTGACGGACCAGCAGATCGCGGGCGGGACCGAGGGCGCCTGGCGTGCCTCGTCCCCGGCGCAGGGGCCGCTGCCGGACCTGGACGACTTCCTTGAGCCGCAGTCGGACCAGGAGGGTGACCTCGCGGCGATGCGGTGTCGCCTGGACTTTTCGTCGGACGTCACCGCCGACGCCGTGGCGGAGTTCCTCGACGTCCTTCTCGAACGTCACCCGGATGTGACGCGCTGGTCCGTGGCCGTCGCGGGCACCACGATCGGCACGACTTCCCGCCGGCATCTCGAGCGGCTGCTGGACGTGCGGACACGAAGCGACGGTTCTCTGGGAGACGCCGAACAGGCGCGGTTGCCCAGCGAGTCCGCCCAGTACGAGCCGCTCCGGTTCGTCTGTGCCACCGAGGGCTGCGCGAGCCGTGTCTGGCGCACCCACCTGGACGTTCGTGACCCACCCCGCTGTGCCGAGCCGGGCCACGGGGAGTTGAGGTTGGTGACCTGACATGGGGTCCATGGCCCAGCCCATCACGGCCGTTCTCACCGGACGCTTCTTCGTGACCGGTTTCCTGCCGGTCTTCCTCGTCGCGGGCTACGTATGGCTGCTCATCTCGGCAGGCGCCGCCTCCGGGAGGCCGGACTTCACCGCGGCCTGGCACCATGCGTCGTCGCTCACGATCGCCCAGATCATGCTCGCCCTCGTGGGTGTGATCCTCGTGGCGGTACTGCTCACACCCTTGCAGGCCGGGACCATGCGCCTGCTGCAGGGGCAACTGCCGAAGCCGCTTGTCGAGGCCGGCCGGGCGTGGCAGCGACACCTCAGGACACGGCAGCAGGCCGCGCTCGGGCGGCTCCTCGCTGCCTCCGACGACCCCGATCACGCGTCCGTCCAACGGGCCGGCAGGCTCAGCGCCAGGCTGCTGCGGCGCTATCCCGCGGAACCGCGTGAACTCGGACCGACCGCGCTCGGCAACACCCTGGCGGCCATGGAGGACTCGGCCGGGAGCCAGTACGGCTATGACGCCGTCGTGGCCTGGCCCAGGCTCTATCCGGTACTGGACCCCGCCACTCGGGCGATCGTGGACGACCGGAGAACCGCCCTCGACGCCTGCGCGCGTCTGTGCACCGCCTTCGCCGTCGCCGCGCTCGTCTCGCTCGGACTGCTCGCGGACGACGGCCCATGGCTCACGCTGGTCCTGGTCCCATCGGGTCTGGCGTGGCTCAGCTATGCCTCCGCCATCCGGTCGGCGGAGGCATACGCCCTTGCCGTCGAGGTCGCCTTCGACCTGAACCGCTTCGCCCTCTACGAGGCACTGCATCTGCCGCTGCCGGAGAACGCGGCTGCGGAACGCGAGTTGAACCGAAGGCTGTGCCTGCAATGGCGGCAGGGCGTCCCCGCGGATTTCACTTACCGCCCGCCCGGCTCGCCCTGAACCCCCTGGCGTGCTCGATCCGCGGGGGCGGCAGACGCGGGCGGGCTCAGGAGGCGTCGAACGCCAAGCGCCGGATGTTCTCCGGGGGGAGGGCGTCGTGGAGCGACGGCCTCCTGCGCGAGGGGCCGTGGCTCGCCGCCAGGCCGTTCGCTCCTTCGCTCCTTCGCTCCTGCTCATCCCCCGATGTCGTATTCCCAGCACTCCTCGATGCCCGCCCCGCGCAACAGTTCGCGCGCGAGGGCGGTGCGGGGTGTCAGGTTTTCCGGGGGTTCCGGGGGCTCCGGGGGGAAGAGGAAGGCCGCGATGTCGCCGCTGTGGGCCACCTGGAGGCCGAGGGCGCCGCAGGTGCGGGCCGTGGTGAGGAGGCGGTCGAGGGCCGGGACCGGGAGGTGCCGCTGGTTGAGGAGCGCGCTCTGGGTTGCCACCCTGCCGAGCAGGGCCGCGTCCTGGGTGTGGAGGGAACGGCGGAGCAGGACCCGCAGGCGGTCGAAGCGGGCGATCTCCGTGCTGTCGTAGCGGGGCGCGGGGAGGGCGAGGGTGTCCACGCCGTGGCCGCCGGTGGCCGTGGTGTCGTTGGCGCGGGAGCCGAAGCCCAGGACGCGCAGGGGTGGCAGACGGCGGCCGAAGTCCTCGATCACCGTGCCCTCGCGCTGCGCGAACAGCACCGCGGTCTCCTCGAACATCAGTGCGTCGGAGGCGGTCTCCGCGCGCACCGCGAGCCGGGCAGTCTCCCGTGCCGTCAGGGGAGCGCCGAACGCGTCCCGCACGGCCCGGACCGCTGCCAGGACGTCGCTGGTGGAGGAGCCGAAACCACGGCCCAGGGGAGCGTCCCCGGTCAGTTCAAGATGGCCGCCCATCCCCAAGTACAGGTCTTCCAAGGCAAGTTCGGCCGCCCGGCGCGCCTTCTCCTTCCACGGCGGGGAGACGGTGACCTCGCCGCCGGGGACCGCAGTGAAGGTCGCCCGGGTCGTGTGGAGCGGGCAGGGGAGCGTGACCAGGGCGCGCACGGGCACGCCTGCCGGGCCGGTGAACGCGCCCTGCACGAGCTCGCCGTGGTGGACGGGGGCCGTTCCCGTACCGGTGCCGGTAGCGGTACTGGTGCCCGTGCCCGTGCCTGTGCCCCTGTCCGTGTCCGTCGCCGACACCACCCGCCTCCGCCCTCCCGTCCCTCGCGCGTCCCGATTCCGGCGCCATCGTGCCAGCCGGGGCGGACACGGCCGGATGTCGGTGGTGGGTGCGAGCATGGAGGACGTCGGAGAGGGCGGCGGACGGTCGGCAGGCGAGGGGGCGGCGGCATGGCACGGGCCTGGGCGCGGGGCGGGGAGACGGCAGCCGCAGGCGACCGTGCCCGTGGGCCGTTGGACACGGCCCCGACCGTGGGCCGACGGGCCAGGGAGCTGTACGAGGAAGGGGCGCGGCTGTACGACGCGGCCCGCACCCTGTGCGCCGACCACACCCGCGCCCTGGACGCCGTCCGGGCCGCCCACGCCCCGCTCAGGGACGCCCTCGTCGCCGAGGAGCTCGGGTCCATCCCGCTCGCCCGGCTGAAGGACGTCACCAAGGGGCGACTGCGTCTCGCGGCGGTCGAGGCGGCCGGGTTCGGCTCGGTGCGCGAGGTGTACGAGGCGAGCCGTCACGCGCTGCGGCAGATTCCGGGCGTCGGCGCGCAGACCGCCGACCAGGCGCTGGCCGCCGCCCGGCAGATCGCCCGCGCGGTCGGGGAGACCGTCTCGGTGCGGATCGACGTCGACCACCCCGAGCCCCGCACCGCCGCCCTGGTCACCGCGTTGTACCGGCTCGTGGAGGCCGGCCCCGAGCTGCCCCGCGCCGTGGAGGCCGCCGACCGGTACGAGACCAGGCTCGCCGAACTGCTGCCCGCGGTCCGCCCGGCCACGGGCCGGCTGCGGCTGGCGCTCGCCGGGAGCCACCGCCGGGAGGCCGCGCGCGCCGCGGTCACCGAACTGCGCGAGCTGACGGCCGAGGCCGCCGGGGCGGACGTGCCGCTGCGCCTGGCCCAGGCCACCGCCGACCTGCTGCGCGAACCGGCCTCCGAGATCGAGTCCTGGGTCGACTTCGAGGTCCGCTCCGCCGAGTACTACAGCCGGCTGGCGGAGATCTGCGCCCACCCGACGGACGTCGCGGCCACCGAGGGGTTCGTGCCGTCGGAGGTGGCCGAGCGGGTGCACGCGCAGCCGCTGGACGACACCCATCGCCGGGTCTCCCTGCGTGGCTACCAGGCCTTCGGTGCCCGGTTCGCGCTCGCCCAGCGCCGGGTCGTCCTCGGCGACGAGATGGGGCTCGGCAAGACCGTCCAGGCGATCGCCGTGCTCGCCCACCTCGCGGCCGAGGGGTACGCCCACTTCCTGGTGGTGTGCCCGGCGGGCGTGCTCATCAACTGGACGCGGGAGATCCGCGCGCGCAGCACGCTCAGGGCGGTGCCGGTGCACGGCCCTGAGCGGCGGGACGCGTACGCGGAGTGGCGCGAGCGCGGCGGCGTCGCCGTCACCACCTTCGACGTGCTGCACACCCTGCCCGAGCCGGAGGCGACGAGCAGGCCGGGCGGCGGCCCCGGCGCCCCGCCGCCCGGCCTGCTCGTCGTCGACGAGGCGCACTACGTCAAGAACCCCGACACCCGCCGCGCCCGCTCGGTCGCGGTGTGGACCGGGGCCTGCGAGCGCGTCCTGTTCCTCACCGGCACGCCGATGGAGAACCGCGTCGAGGAGTTCCGCGCCCTCGTCCGCCACCTCCGGCCCGAACTCGTCCCGGAGATACGCGACAGCGCAGCCGCGGCCGGTCCGCACGCCTTCCGCAAGGCCGTCGCCCCCGCCTATCTGCGCCGCAACCAGAAGGACGTGCTCACCGAACTGCCCGCGCTGATCCAGGTCGACGAATGGGAGGAGTTCAGCGCCGCCGACCGGGACGCCTACCGCGAGGCCGTCGCCGCGGGGAACTTCATGGCCATGCGCAGGGCCGCGTACGCCTACCCGGAGAAGTCCGCCAAGCTGCAACGGCTGCGCGAACTGGTCGCGGAGGCGGCGGCCAACGGCCTGAAGGCGGTGGTGTTCTCGTACTTCCGCGATGTCCTGCGGGCGGTCCAGGACACCCTGGGTGACGGCGTGTTCGGGCCCATCTCCGGAGACGTCCCCGCCGCCCGCAGGCAGCGGCTCGTCGACGACTTCACCGCGGCCGAGGGGCACGCGGTGCTGCTCTGCCAGATCGAGGCGGGCGGTGTCGGACTCAACCTCCAGGCCGCGTCCGTGGTCGTCCTGTGCGAGCCGCAGGTCAAGCCGACCCTGGAGCACCAGGCCGTGGCCCGCGCGCACCGCATGGGCCAGGTCCGCGCCGTCCAGGTGCACCGGCTGCTGGTCACGGACAGCGTGGACGACCGTCTGCTGCGCATTCTCAGGAACAAGAACCGCCTGTTCGACGCCTACGCCCGCCGCAGCGACACCGCGGAGGCGACCCCGGACGCGGTGGACGTCTCCGACGACGGCCTCGCCCGCCGCATCGTGGAGGAGGAACAGCGCAGGCTGGCCGGGGAGCCGCAGGGCGTCCCGTCGTCAGAAGGGCTTCGGCTCGGTGACCCAGCCCGCGGCCAGCACCAGCCGTGAGCGGCGGTGCAGGGCGAGGAAGCCGAAGGGGCGGTCGAAGCGGGCCTTGAGCTTGGTGGTGATCCAGCGGAGCCGGGGCGGCGCACCGCCCGGGGCGAAGGCGACCGCCGTCACCGCGGCCGCCCGGAAGCCCTCCGCGCCGAACTCCGCCATCGCGGACTGCCGAGCCGACGCGACGGCCAGCGGAAAGGCGCTGATGCCGGGGAAGTGCCCATGGTCGGCGTCCCGGGCGGTCGTGAGCCCGAACAGCTCATGCCGCGCCAGCAGATCGTGGTCGGCGGAGACACCGAACGCCGCCGTCGTGACGTCCAGCGTCGGCGGATCGGGCGTCATGGAGCGCTCCTTCACGACGCGCAGCCCGGGACCGACCTCCCCGTAGGGGAGTTGCGGGCCAGGGACGACCGGGTGCCGCCCGGCGAGGAGGCCCACGCCCGCCCCCAGCACCTGCCCAGGCGTCATGTGCTCCTCGCCGAGCAGCAGGTGGACGTCGATGCCGTCGGTACCGAACACGGTCAGCCGGGTGACGTGCCCGGCGGGCGTGTCCGTGACACCGATCCGGTCCAGCAGGAGGGTCTCGCGCCGCAGGCCGAGGAGCGTTCGGCCATGCCAGTGCGGGCTGAGCAGGGGGACATCCCTGAAGGGCCGCAGCCACCGTGTCCGTAGCGCCAGCGCGCTCGCCAGCACCATCATGGTGTCGTCGCTCAGCGCGACCGGCATCCGCTCCACCAGCCCGCCGGTCCGCTTCACCGCCCAGGCGTCCAGGACCTCGGCGTCGGCCACCGCGTCCCCGGTGAGCACCCCGTGCGCCTCGGCCGGCAGCCCCGCCTCCCAGGCCTCCCGCAACTCCAGGGTGCGCCTGGTCCACAGCCCCAGGGCCGTGTCGAGACCGCGCATCGACGCCATCGTGGCGAGCAACTCGCGCCCGGCGGCGGCAGCTTCCCCCGCGGGCACACCGAGGGCCACGGCCAGTTCCTCGCGCGCCGGGCCCGACGCCCCGTCCGCCAGGAAGGCGAGCAGCGGCCACACCCCCGCGGCCGAGAAGACGGACCCGCGCCCGTCCCCGTCCACGACCCCCGCCCACCGGGCGGTGAGCCCGTTCACCGCCCGGATCGTCGCATTCGTGATCACCATTCCGCCCCCGCTCGTGCCGCGCTTACGATGCGCCCAGTCGTACGTCATTCGTACGCCAGTTCAGAGCCGGTGTCGGAACCCCCTGCCAGACTGACCGAAGCACCTGTACCTGAACGACCACGTGAACGACCGCCTGAAGAACTGCTTCCACAACCGCTTCCACAACTGCCTGAACCGTCTGAACCAGGAGCACGGTACTCGTGTCCATACCTCCGCCCCCCGGGCCCCACCAGCCCCAGGACCCGTACCAGCCTCCGCAGCCGCAGAGCCCGTACCCGCAGGACCCGTTCGCCCCGCCGCAGGACCCGTACGCCCAAGGGCCGTACGGTCCGCAGGGCCCGCACGGGTATCCGGGGCCGGGGCCGTATCCGCAGGCCCCTTACGGGGCGGCGCCCTACCCGGTGTGGGGGCAGGGGTACGGCCCCTTCGGCCGGCCCTCGCCGATCAACGGAGTGGCCATCGCCGCCCTGGTCCTCGGCATCCTCTGCTTCATTCCCGCCGTGGGGCTGGTGCTCGGGATCATCGCGCTGGTGCAGATCAAGAAGCGGGGGGAGCGCGGCAAGGGGATGGCGGTCGCGGGCGCGATCCTGTCCTCCGTGGGGCTCGCGCTGTGGGTCCTGGCGCTGGCCACGGGGGGCGCCTCCGAGTTCTGGGACGGGTTCAAGGAGGGCGCGAGCGCCAACTCCAGCTTCTCGCTCGCCAAGGGCGACTGCTTCGACGTGCCGGGCGAGACCTTCGACGAGGACGTCTACGACGTCGACGAGGTGGCCTGCTCCGGTGAGCACGACGCCGAGGTGTTCGCCACGGTCCCGCTGTCCGGCAGCGACTTCCCGGGCGACGACCACGTCACGGACGTGGCCGAGGACAAGTGCTACGCCCTCCAGGACGCCTACGCGATGGACACCTGGGCGCTGACCGACGAGGTCGACGTGTACTACCTCACGCCCACCTCCGAGAGCTGGGAGTGGGGCGACCGCGAGATCACCTGCGTCTTCGCCAACACCGACGAGTCCGGCACCCTCACCGGCTCGCTGCGCACCGACGCGACGACCCTCGACGCCGACCAACTGGCCTTCCTGAAGGCGATGGCCGCCGTCGACGAGGTCCTCTTCGAGGAGCCGGAGGAATACGCCGAGGAGGACCTGGCGGACAACCGGACCTGGGCCGGGGACATCGCGGACGCGACCGACGAGCAGGCGGCCGCGCTCGGCGCGCACACCTGGTCCGGGGCGGCCCGCGAGCCCGTCGCCGCTCTGGTGAAGGACATGCGGGCCGCGGGCAAGGAGTGGGCGGCGGCGGAGAAGGCCACGAACGTGGACGGCTTCTACACGCACTACGACACCGCCTACGAGTACGTCGACGGCGCCTCCACCGTCACCGCCCGCAAGGCTCTGGGCCTGGCCACCACCCCGCCCACGTACGACGAGGACGGCAGCGGGAGCGGCGGCACGGGCGGGGGAGACAGTGACAGCGGCCTCGATGTGTGATCACGCCCCTGGCGGGGAGAAAGTGCCTGGGTAATGCGTTTCCCGAGGAGATGTCATCACATCGAGTGATTCTCTGGCCTTTGCTTGCATGGCACAACCCACGGTTGCCAGGCTGTAGCTGTCTGTACAACCTGATGGGAGTGGCCAGTGACATTCGGTGAGCAGCCGGCGTATCTGCGTGTCGCGGGTGATCTGCGCAAGAAGATCGCCGACGGGTCGCTGCCACCTCGCACCCGCCTCCCGTCCCAGGCGAGAATCCGCGAGGAGTACGGCGTCTCCGACACCGTCGCCCTCGAGGCGCGCAAGGTGCTGATGGCCGAGGGGCTGGTCGAGGGGCGCTCCGGTTCCGGCACTTACGTGCGCGAGCGGCCTGTGCCGCGCCGGATCGCCCGCTCCGGCTACCGCCCCGTCAGTGGCGCCACGCCGTTCCGCCAGGAGCAGGCCGAGGCGCACACGTGCGGGACGTGGGAGTCCAGCAGTGAGCAGGTGGAGGCGTGCGTCGCCGTTGCGGAACGGCTGGGCATCCAGGCCGGCGACCGCGTGATGCGCACCAAGTACGTCTTCCGGGAGGCCGGCGAGGCGATGATGCTGTCCACCTCCTGGGAGCCCCTCGCCGTCACCGGCCGCACCCCCGTGATGCTGCCCGAGGAGGGGCCCCTCGGCGGCATGGGTGTCGTCGAGCGGATGCGGGCCATCGACGTCATCGTCGACAACGTCACGGAGGAGGTCGGCGCCCGGCCCGGTCTCGCAGAGGAACTCCTCGCGCTCGGCGGCGTCCCGGGGCACGTGGTCCTGGTCGTCCACCGCACGTACTACGCCTCCGGCCGGCCGGTGGAGACGGCCGATGTGGTGATCCCGGCCGACCGTTACCGGGTCGCCTACCACCTGCCGGTGAAGTAGCCGCGGCGGCGAACGGAGGGTGAACAACGCCCGCTTCCGGTGACGTGGTGAAGCAGTGGAGGCAGAGGGGCGGCCCGGGGCGGTAGCGCATTCGCCCGGGCGGCGCACACCCTTCCGGCAGTTGCCCCCGGTATCCGCCCGCCGCGGGGCCGCCCGCCCGCCGTCGGAATCCGGTCGTTTCCCGTCGTTCCCGCAGGTCGTCCGCCAGGTGCCCGGACCCCCGCCGACCGGACGCATCGCGGCGCGCGCACGGCGCGTTCGGTCCCGTGCGCCCCCTGCGTCTTGGCTGGTTGCGTACCTCTTTGTGCAAAGCCGTGTTCGGTGCGTAAAGGTAAGGCGTAGGCTCGGGCATATGCGGATTGCGGTTTCCTTGGAAGGCGGCGTGCACGGCGTGCCGCGTACGGGATCCGGGCAGGCCGGGGCGGGAAAGGGGCGTGGGGGGCGATGAACGACAGCACCATCTCTCTGCCCTGGCTTGTCATACGGCAGGACGACAACGGCAATCGCTACAGCGTGGGCAGGTACGCGACCCGGGCCGAGGCCCAGCAGATCGCGGACAGCCTCGACAGTCGCGGCCACAAGCAGCTCTACTGGGTCGAGCGCATTGGCCAGGGCCAGAACGAAACGCAGGCCCAGGCGCAGAACGGAGACGGCACCCGGAACTGACGTACCCCGCGGTCCCGTAGGCTCCGGCGCATGACGGAACGGATCGTGGTGGTGGGAGCCGCCCTGTTCGACGACGGCCGCCTGCTCGCCGCGCGCCGGAGCGCGCCCCCGGAACTCGCCGGGCGCTGGGAACTTCCCGGCGGCAAGGTCGAGGAGGGGGAGGCGCCCGAGGCTGCCCTGGTTCGCGAACTGCGCGAGGAACTCGGCGTCGACGCCGAGACCGTCGAGCGCGTCCCGGGGGAGTGGCCCCTGAAACCGCCCTACCTCCTCCAGGTGTGGACCGCCCGCCTGCGCACCGGATCCGCCGCTCCCCAGCCCCTCCAGGACCACGACGCGCTGCGCTGGCTCACCCCGGACGAGATCTGGAACGTCGACTGGCTCGACCAGGACGTACCCGCCGTACGCGAGACACTCGCCAAGCTCGACACCCGGGCCCGCTGAGCCGCGGACGCGCACCGGCCCGGGCCCGCCGGATCGGTCCGGGCCCAGGCGGGCGGGTCCGGGGGCGCGTCTGCCCCGGTCGGGATGATCCGGGGGCGCGTTGATCGAGGAGCGGGGCACCCCGTACCCCGTTCGTGCCACAGTGCGCCCTGCCGTGCGGTACCGCCTCGCGAATATCGGGTATGTGCCCATTAACCCCACGAAACCGGACAGGGGTGTACTCGCTGGCCTGGGAAGTGATCGGCGTGATCGACACCGAAGGCGACCGCGCCGAGTGGACGTTCCCCGCGGACCCCGGCGCGGTGCGCACCGCCCGCGGCGCTGTCCGGAGCCAGTTGCACGGTTGGGACCTCGACTGCCTGGGCGACCTCGCGGCCCTGCTGGTCAGCGAGCTGGTCACCAACGCCCTGCGGCATGCCACCGGCCCCATCGGCCTCCGTCTGGTGCGCCCCGCGGGTCTGTCGGGTGTGCTGCTGGTCGAAGTCTCCGACCCGCTGCCCGACCCGCCTCGCGAGCGCGTCGCGCGGCCCGAGGACGAGAGCGGGCGCGGACTCCAACTGGTCGCCTCCTCCTCGCGCCGCTGGGGCACCCGGCCCGGGGACACCGGCAAGACCGTGTGGTTCGAACTCGCGGTACCGGGTTGACGCGGCGTGTCGCGGGGATGAGCCGGTGTACGGCAGGGGTGGCCGTGTCCCCCGTCCGGTTCCGGTCGCCGACCGGTCCCGGAAGGTGTGGTTCGAGGACGTGCCCGCTGGTTAGAAGACTGGAAGTGTTGTCGCGGCACGGTCCAAAAAACGCCTGGACCGTGCTGTGATCGTGAACACCGTGTCGTGCGGACCCGTAGTGCTGGATACTGCGGGCAGCCGCCGCCGGTGACCGGTGCCGGACGCGGTGAGCTGGAGGGGACGGTTCGCGTGAGCGAGATACCAGCGAAGGCCACGGAGTCCGAGGACCCGTCGGGCGGCGCGAGGGCGAAGGCCGCGAGTGCGCTCGCCGCCGATGCCGTGCGCGGCTTCGGTGACGGGCAGGGCGAGGCGGCGACGTCCGGTGACGCCATGTGGCAGAGCAGTCCGCCCGGTTCGATCTACGACTACATCAAGGTCGCCTCGTTCTCCATCGGCCCCGACGGCCTCGTCGACCAGTGGAGTCTGCGCGCCGAGCAGATCTTCGGCATCCCCGCCGACAAGGCCGTCGGCATGGATCCCATCGACGCGTTCGTCGACCCGGACCTGCGCGAGCGCGGCCAGCGGAAGATGGCCGAGATCCTCGACGGGCGCGAGTGGACCGGCGTGGTCCCCTTCCGGATGCCCGACCCGGTGCCCGGCGGCGGGCGCGGCGAGCAGGGCCTCGCCGAGGTGTACGTCATGCCGACGCGCAGCCTGGACGGCGAGAAGGCCGCCGTGTGCATCGTCGTCGACGTCCGCACGCTCCGCAGCATCGAGACCGACCTCGCCGCCTCGCAGTCGATTTTCGGCCAATCCCCGTTCGGCTTCCTCCTGATCGACCCCGACCTTCGGATCCGCCGCGCCAACCAGCGGTTCTCCTCCATCTTCGGCGGCAGCCCCGACGACCACCGCGGCAAGGGCGTTCACGACTACCTGCCCCGGCCCGAGGCCGACCGGGTCAGCGCGACCCTGCGCAGAGTCCTCGAGACCGGCGACTCCATCACGGACATGCACGTCACCGGCTTCGTGCCGGGCTCCGACGAGCGCCGGCACTGGTCGATCAACCTCTACCGCGTGCACAGCGGCTCCGGCCGCCCCATCGGCATCGCCTGGCTCGGCACCGACATCACCGCCCGCCGCGCCGCCGCCCGCGAAGCCGCCGCCGCACGGCGTAATCTCGCCCTTCTGAACGAGGCGGGCGCCCGCATAGGGAACTCCCTCGACCTGGAGACGACCGCGCGCGAACTCCTCGACGTCGTCGTGCCCGGCTTCTGCGACCTCGCCACCGTCGACCTCTACCAGGGTCTCCTGGCCGGTGACGAGACCCCGTCCGGCCTTGCCGACGGCAGCGCCGAACTGCGCCGGGTCGCCTTCTCCTCCGCCGTCTCCGACGCCCCCTTCGTCGGCACCGGCGCGCCCGTCGCGGTCGGCGCCGTCCACCACTTCCCGTTCAACTCGCCCTGCGCGGACGCCCTGCGCACCGCCCGCCCGCAGGCCATCCCCGGCGAGGAGGGCGGCCTGGTGCAGTCCACCCTCGCCGTCCCGATGGTCGCCCACGACACCGTCGTCGGCCTCGCGCAGTTCTCGCGGACGAAGGGCAGCGAGCCGTTCGGGGACCGGGACCGGGATCTGGCCGTGGAGCTGGCGGCACGGGCGGCCGTCTGCATCGACAACGCACGGCTGTACCGGCGGGAGCACGAGCGGGCGTTGATACTGCAACGGTCGCTGCTGCCGCCCGGCGACCCGGTGGCCTCGGGCCTCGACATCGCCTGCCGCTACCTCCCCGGCAACGCCTCCACCGACCGGCCCAGCGAGGTCGGCGGCGACTGGTTCGACGTCATCGAACTGCCCGGTCACCGCACCGCGTTGGTCGTGGGAGACGTCATGGGACGCGGGCTGCGGGCGGCCGTAGCCATGGGTGAACTCCGCACCGCCGTACGGACCCTGGCCCTGCTCGACCTCGAACCGGCCGAAGTGCTCTCCGCGTTGGACGAGATCGCGCGCGGCCTCGGCGCGCCGGGCGGCGTCCAGCAGGCGACCCGGGCCGCCCGCCGTCCCCGCGAGGCCGACCTGTCCGAGGTGTACCTCGCGACATGCGTCTATGCGGTCTACGACTCGGTCACCCGCCGCTGCACCTTCGCCAACGCGGGCCATCTGCCCCCGGTCCTGGTCGAACCCGGCGAGCCGGCGCTGATGCTGGACGTGCCGCCGGGCATGCCGCTCGGCGTGGGCGGCGAACCCTTCGAGGAGGTGGAGGTCGACCTCCCCGAGGGCGCGCTGCTGGCGCTCTACACGGATGGCCTGGTCGAATCCCGCGACCACCCGCTGGACGAGGGCCTCAACGCGTTCGTAGGGGCGCTGACGGACCCGGTCAGCCCCCTGGAGGACGTCTGCGACCACGTCCTCAACACCCTCGACTCGCACCACGGCGAGGACGACATCGCGCTGCTGATGGCACGTGTGCAGGGCCTGCCTGCCGAATCGGTCGGCGACTGGACGCTGCCGCGTGAGCCGCGCAGCGTGGGCCGGGCGCGCGAGCACGCGCGCGGACAGCTGCTGTCCTGGGGCCTCGAACCCCTCGTCGACACGACGGAACTGCTGGTCAGCGAGCTGGTCACGAACGCGCTGCGGTACGGCGAGGGCGAGATCAGACTCCGGCTGCTGCTGGACCGCACCCTGGTGTGCGAGGTCTGGGACTCGGGCCTCGTCCAGCCGCGCCGCCGACGCGCCCGGGACACCGACGAGGGCGGCCGGGGCCTGCAGCTCGTGGGCCTCCTCTCGGCGGCCTGGGGCTCGCGTCGCACCCCGCGAGGCAAGACGGTGTGGTTCGAACTCCCGCTGCCGGACGGCGAGACGGGTCTGGCGGACCCGGCGGAGGCGTTGCTGAGCCTGTTCTGACGCGCGGTCACCCGTGGGCGGGCGCGGGTCCGACCGCTCGCCCGCCCGGTCCGGCGAAGCCCGCGGGCGTGCCGTCCTCGGGATCCTCGGCCGGGACGATGCCACCGAGGACGGCGCCGCCGGTGCCGGCCGTGCCGGCCGCGCCCACGTACGGGTTCCCGTGCGCCCGTACGTCGAGCTCCGCCAGCTCCCGGGCCGCCAGGGCGAGGGTGTCGGCGGGCGGGCGGTCCGCCGGGTCCCCCGTCGCGAGGAGCCGTTGCGCCTCCGCGAGGCGGGTGCGCGCGGTGGCGCCGACCGCGCCGCGGTGCGTCGCCACGAAGTCGGCCGCGGCGGCGGTGGCGGAGCGGGCGGTGATCAGGGCGGCGGCCGGCAGCACCCCGGCCCGCCCGGAGGCGACGGGCGCGGTCGCCCGCAGGATCCGACGCAGCACCCCGACGGGATCGTAGGGCTGACTTCCGGTCAGCTCCTGCCGCACGGAGTCCAGCACGGCGTCGGCATGCGACAGCCGGGCGTGCAGCTCGCCCGGGGCCGGGCCCGCGGGGCCGGGGACGGCCCTTGCCCCTTCCCCTTCCGGTTCCCCCTCCCGCCGCCCTTCCCTGACCCAGGACAACTCGGCCTCCGCGCCCGTGAGGGCGGCCGGGATCGTCAGCTCGGCGGCCCGCAGTTCCGCGGCCAGCCGGTCGACGCCCTCGACGAAGACGGCCGCCTGGGCGACGGCACCCTCGGCGGCCCGCAGATGCCGGGCCGCCCGCTCCGGTTGCCCCGAGTCAGCCGCCTGGCGGGCCTGGTTGAGCCGGACGGTGGCGAACACGAGCCGGTCCTTGGCCTGTTCGACGTTGCCGGTGACGGAGGCGGTGGCGGTCGGCGCGTACCGGGTCCGCAGCCCGGCGAGGACGGCTTCCGAGGCCCCCGCACGCCCCGTCAGCTCCCGAAACCTGCCCTCGGCGACCCCCACCGCCTCACCCGTCCCCCGTTCCAGCCCCCGCAGCTGCCCGAACGCGCCGGCCACGGAGTCCAGCCGGCGTCCGGCCTCCTCGCACCGTCCGACGATCCCGGCGAGCGCGTGCCCCCGGGCCGCCTCCTCCGCCGGCACCCCCTCGTCGTACCGCTGCCGCATCCGCAACGCGGCGGCGAGTTCGGACTCCGCCTCGTGGAGGGCCCGGTGGAAGCCCGCGACGGCCTCCGCCCCGAACAGCGTCTCGGCGAAGCCGAGTTCGGTGTGTGCCGCGCGGATCCGGTTGTCGGCCTCGACCAGCGCGGCGCGGGACTGCTCGTCGCGGGCGGCGAGGGGCGGCGACGACTTCGGAGGCGGTGGACTTCCGACCCCGCCGGGGGTCGTCCGGTCCCGGGTGCGACGGACCCGGCGTATGTACCCGTACCCGGCGACCACGCCCGCCGCGCCGACGGCGACGAGGGGGAGCACCAGATCGGCGGCGGAGGTCTCGTCCTCGTCGGCCGCGACGGCGCTCGCGGCGGGCGCCGAATTCTTGATCGCAACCGGAGCGTCGTCACCGGACGTCATCCCTGGCAACACCAGCCACACGACCCCGAGCGCACCACCCAGCACGGCATGAGCCACCCGCACGGATATGTGCGACCCGGCATGACGCGTCCGGCCTCGAAGCAAGAAAGAGGTCACATTTGGGAGCGTATGGCTGCGAATACGCCCACGCGACCGGGATGCACCCGAGGCGGGGGCCGTGGGACAGAACAACACGGGAGGGGGAACCCGCGATGAAACGACCACTGCGCCCCACGGGGCCGGACCGTCACCCGGAGACGGAACAGGACACAGGGACGGGCGAGGGCGAGGCGACGGGCGGGGGCGCGGCGATGGGGCGGGGTGCGGGGTCGGACGGGGACACGGACAGGGGTGCGGGTGCGGGGCGGGACACAGGGACGGGCGAGGGCGAGGCGACGGGCGGGGGCGCGGCGATGGGGCGGGGTGCGGGGTCGGACGGGGACACGGACAGGGGTGCGGGTGCGGGGCGGGACACAGGGACGGGCGAGGGCGAGGCGACGGGCGGGGGCGCGGCGATGGGGCGGGGTGCGGGGTCGGACGGGGACACGGACAGGGGTGCGGGTGCGGGGCGGGACACAGGGACGGGCGAGGGCGAGGCGACGGGCGGGGGCGCGGCGATGGGGCGGGGTGCGAGGTCGGACGGGGACACGGAGATGGGTGCGGGTGCGGGGCGGGGTGGGGAGAGGAACTCGGGTGACGGGGCGGGTGAGGATGCGGGGCCGGGGCGGGCGATGGAGGCGAGCCGGGACGGGGATGCGGACGGGGGAGCGGGGATGAATGCGGGTGCGGGGACGGGTCCGGGTGCGGGGATGAGCGGGGGTGCTGGGGCCGGGGCGGGCGCTGCCGTGGAGGTGGGGGAGGGGCCTGCCGTTGCGACAGAGGGGGCGCCCGTGTCCGCCCGGCGTCGGGGGCGGCGGTTGCGGCGTGTCGCGCTCGTCGTCGTTCTGCTGCTGCTCGGGCCGGTTCTCGTCGCCCAGGCCGCGCTCCGGGTGAACTACATGGGCGACCCGGCCGACGGCACCTACAGTCGCGGCAAGGACGCCATCTGGCTGGGCCACGCCTGGGTCGACGGGCGGAAGGACGACGCCGACGTCAAGGCGCTGGCCGGGCGGCTGCGGGACACCGGGATACGCGACCTGTACGTCCACGCCGGGCCCCTGGAGCACAACGGCACGCTCCCCAAGTCCGCGTATGCCCACGCTCGTTGGTTCATAGCCGCCGTGCACCGGGAGGCACCGAAGCTCCGAGTCCAGGCCTGGCTCGGCGACGTGCTGGCCAGTGAGAGCCCGAACGGCATGCGGCTGGAGCGTGCCGAGACGCGTGCCGCCGTCGTGCGGTCGACCCGCGAGATCCTCGCCGTCGGCTTCCAGGGTGCCCACTTCGACCTCGAACCCCTCCACTCCGACGACGGCGACTACCTCACCCTCCTCGACTCCCTGCGCGCCGTCACCCGCGCCCGCGACGCCCAACTCTCCGTCGCCGCCCACCAGATCGACCCGCTCCCCGGCTTCCACTCCTTCTGGGGCACGACCGCCGGTCACCCCAAGTGGTGGTCGCAGCGGTTCTTCGGCCAGGTCGCGCGCCGCGTCGACCAGATCGCCGTGATGTCGTACGACACCATGCAGCCGCTGGAGAGCACCTACGGCGGCTACGTCGCCCAGCAGACCTCCCTCGCCCTGGAGGTCACCCCCGCCTCCACCGACCTGCTGATGGGCCTGCCCTTCTACCGCGAGAACCGGTTCGGCCACTGGGCGCACGCGGAGACCGTCGCCGCCGCCGTCCGGGGGGTCCGCCTGGGCCTGTCCCGCACCGACGCCGACCGTGAGAACTTCGGCGTCGCGGCGTACGTGGACTTCACGGCGACGGAGACCGACTGGACGTCGTACGAAAACGGGTGGGTCCGGTAAGCGCTTGCCCGACACACTGGGACCGGTGACCCGCATCCGACACCACCTCACCGCCCCCGACCTCGCCCCCCTCGCCCACGCCGCCGGCGGCCCGCACCGCACCCTCGCCGGCGTCACCCGGCTGCCCGGCGGCAGCAAGAAGGGCGCCTACCGGCTGACGTACGACGACGGCTCGACGGCGATCGCGTACGTCTGGTCCCCGGACGAGGACTACTGGGACCACACGGAGGTCCCCGACCACCGTCGCCCCTTCTCGCCCGCCAACGGCCTCGGCCTCTTCACCGCCGCCCACGACCGCCTCGCCGCCGCCGGCGTCCGCACGCCCCGCCTGCTGCTCGCCGACGCCGCCGGCCGGTTCGTCGGCCCGTTGCGCCTGCTGGACGGCGATTTTCCCGCCCCGGGTCAAATGCGGGCCATCGCCGAGTCGAATCTCTTGCGGGTGCTGGAGATCCTGGGAACATGAGCGGCATGCACTGGACAGCGGTAGGTATCGCCGTGGCCATCATCACGGCCGTGGCGGCGGCAGGCGTCGCGGGCGTCACGACCGGCTGGACGCTGCCTTTCCGGCGGGAGAGGATCCTGCGGCCGAAGCTGTGGGGCGCGAGTCTGTTGCTGATCGCCTTCGGTATGGCCTTCTTCCTGTTCCTCGGCCCGCTGGGCGGCACGCCGTCCCGGCATCCCAACCTCCCGTTCCTCGGCCTGGCCGTGAACTTCGGGGGGCTCGCCCTCCAACTGCTCGCCCAGCGCCCCGGCCGTGCGCCCCTGCCGCCTAGGAAGACCGTCTCCTGATCTTCGACCCCAGCCACACCAGCGGGTCGTACTTGCGGTCGACCGCACGTTCCTTCAGGGGGATCAACGCGTTGTCCGTGATCTTGATGCCTTCGGGGCAGACCTCCGTGCAGCACTTGGTGATGTTGCAGTAGCCGAGGCCGTGTTCGTCCTGGGCCGTGCGCCCCCGGTCCAGGCCGGACTCCTCCGCCGCGTCCAGCGGGTGCATGTCGAGCTCGGCGACCCGCATGAGGAAGCGGGGACCGGCGAACGCCGTCTTGTTCTCCTCGTGGTCGCGGACGACATGGCAGGTGTCCTGGCACAGGAAGCACTCGATGCACTTGCGGAACTCCTGCGAGCGGTCCACGTCCTCCTGCATCATGCGGTACTCGCCGGGACCGACCCCCTCGGGCGGCACGAACGCCGGAACCTCCCTCGCCTTCTGGTAGTTGAAACCGACGTCCGTGACGAGGTCGCGGATCACCGGAAAGGCACGCAGGGGCGTGACGGTGATCGCCTCCTGGCGGTCGAAGACCGACATACGGGTCATGCACAGCAGCCGGGGCCGCCCGTTGATCTCCGCCGAACACGAACCGCACTTGCCCGCCTTGCAGTTCCAGCGGACGGCGAGGTCGGGCGCCTGGGTGGCCTGCAGGCGGTGGATGATGTCCAGGACCACCTCGCCGTCGTTCACCTCGACCTTGAAGTCGTCCAGGCCGCCGCCCTTCACGTCACCCCGCCACACCTTGAAGTGGGCGTCGTAGCTGCTCATTCGTACAGCTCCTCTTCGGTGAGGTACTTGACCAGCTCCTCCTTCTCGAAGAGGGCGAGCAGGTCGGGGCGGATGGGCTCGGTGGTCTCGCGGGTGAGGGTGATCTGGCCGTGAATGGGGTCCGTCGACCCCGGGCCGCCGACGGGGTCGGCCGGTGCGCACAGCAGGTTGACGTTGCGCCACCTGCGGTCCATCGTCGGATGGTCCTCGCGGGTGTGGCCGCCGCGCGACTCCGTGCGCTCCAGGGCCGCCCGGGCCACGCACTCGCTGACCAGCAGCATGTTGCGCAGGTCCAGCGCGAGGTGCCAGCCCGGGTTGAACTGCCGGTGCCCCTCGACGCCGGCCCGCCGCGCCCGCACGCGCAGCTCGGCCAGCTTCTCCAGGGCGTGCTCCATCTCGCCCTCGCGGCGGATGATGCCGACCAGGTCGTTCATGGTCTGCTGGAGTTCCTGGTGGAGGGTGTACGGGTTCTCCGGCGGGCGGCCGTCGGGGTCGGCGGGCCCCTCCGCGGAGAACGGCCGCAGCGCCTCCGCCGCGGCCGCGTCGATCTGGGCGTCGGCGATCGCCGGGCGTCCCGCACCAGCACCGAGCCCCGCCGCGTACTGCGCGGCGTGCAGGCCCGCCCGGCGGCCGAACACCAGCAGGTCGGAGAGCGAATTGCCGCCGAGCCGGTTGGAGCCGTGCATGCCGCCGGCCACCTCGCCGGCCGCGAACAGCCCCGGCACCCCGCGCGCGGCGGCCGTGTCGGAGTCGACCGCGATGCCGCCCATCACGTAGTGGCAGGTCGGCCCGACCTCCATGGGCTCCGCGGTGATGTCGACGTCCGCCAGCTCCTTGAACTGGTGGTACATGGAGGGCAGGCGGCGGCGGATGACCTCCGCCGGCATGCGCGTGGACACGTCGAGGAAGACCCCGCCGTGCGGGGAGCCGCGGCCCGCCTTGACCTCCGAGTTGATGGCGCGCGCGACCTCGTCACGGGGGAGCAGTTCGGGGGGACGCCGGTTGTGGTCCGGGTCCTCGTACCAGCGGTCGCCCTCCTCCTCCGACTCGGCGTACTTCTCCTTGAAGACGTCGGGGACGTAGTCGAACATGAACCGCTTGCCCTCGGAGTTGCGCAGCACCCCGCCGTCGCCGCGGACGGACTCCGTGACGAGGATGCCCTTGACCGACGGCGGCCAGACCATGCCCGTCGGGTGGAACTGCACGAACTCCATGTTGAGCAGCGGAGCGCCGGCGAGCAGGGCCAGCGCGTGGCCGTCGCCGGTGTACTCCCACGAGTTCGACGTCACCTTGAAGGACTTGCCGATGCCGCCGGTCGCGATCACCACGGCGGGCGCCCGGAGCACGAAGAAACGGCCGGTCTCGCGTTCGTAGGCGAAGACCCCCGACACCCGGCGACCGTCCTTGAGGATCCGGGTGACCGTGCACTCCTGGAAGACCTTCAGCCGCGACTCGTAGTCGCCGGTCTCCTTCCTGTCCTCCTGCTGGAGCGAGACGATCTTCTGCTGGAGGGTGCGGATCAGCTCCAGGCCCGTACGGTCGCCGACGTGCGCGAGGCGCGGGTACTCGTGGCCGCCGAAGTTGCGCTGGGAGATGCGGCCGTCCTTGGTGCGGTCGAACAGGGCGCCCCAGGTCTCCAGCTCCCACACCCGGTCCGGGGCCTCCTGGGCGTGCAGCTCGGCCATCCGCCACTGGTTGAGGAACTTGCCGCCGCGCAGGGTGTCGCGGAAGTGGACCTGCCAGTTGTCGTGCTCGTTGGCGTTGGCCATCGCCGCCGCGATGCCGCCCTCGGCCATCACCGTGTGCGCCTTGCCGAAGAGCGACTTGCAGATGACGGCGGTGCGGGCGCCGCGTTCCCGGGCCTCGATCGCGGCACGCAGTCCGGCGCCTCCCGCGCCGACCACGACGACGTCCCACTCCTGGCGGTCGACCACGGACATCAGCAGGCCCCACTCATCTAGAAAAACCTCGGATCGTCGAAGACACCGGACGCGACGAGATAGACGTAGAAGTCGGCGAGCGCCACGCTCACCAGCGACGCCCAGGCCAGCAGCATGTGGCGGGCGTTGAGCCGTCCGACGAACTGCCACGCCCTGTAGCGCACGGGGTGTCTGGAGAAGTGCTTCAGCTTGCCGCCGACGATGTGCCGGCAGGAGTGGCAGGACAGTGTGTACGCCCAGATCAGCGTGATGTTGAGCAGGAAGACCAGGGTGCCCAGGCCCATGTGGCCCCACGCGTAGTGCTCGTCGCGGAAGGCGAGCACGGTGTCGTACGTCAGGATCCCGGCGACGACGATCGCCGCGTAGAAGAAGTACCGGTGGATGTTCTGCAGGATCAGCGGGAAGCGGGTCTCGCCGGTGTACTTCTCGTGCGGCTCGGCCACCGCGCAGGCCGGCGGCGAGGCCCAGAAGCCCCGGTAGTAGGCCTTGCGGTAGTAGTAGCAGGTCAGGCGGAAGCCGAGCGGGAAGATCAGGATGATGATCGCGGGCGAGATGCCCCACCAGCCGCCGAAGATCTCCGCGTTGGGGCCCGCGTGCATGGGCCGGCAGTTCTCCGCCAGGCACGGGGAGTAGAAGGGCGAGACGTACGGCGCCGCGTAGTAGTCCGCGTTCGCGAAGGCCCGCCAGGTCGAGTAGGCGATGAACGCCAGCAGACCGGCGGCGGTGGCGGCGGGGGCCAGCCACCAGCGGTCGGTCCGCAGATGGGGCGCGGCGATCGCGGCGCGCCCGGCGCCGCGTACGCCGCTCGGGGGATGGGGGTCGGTGGGTGGAGGTTCCGTACCAGTGGCCAACTCAGGACTCCGGTCGGGTCAGGGTGCGTGTCGGTCCCGGGCGCCGAGTCCCTCGTCGTCGGTGTCGATCCACAGGGAGTCGTCGTACGGGGTGTCGGGGATGGTGACGAGCTCGGGCTTGCGCGGCGAGGCCGGTTGGGTGGCCGCCTCGCGCAGCAGCGCGACGCTCTCGCGCAGATGGTCGGCGTCGGTGCGCACGCGGCGCATCTCCAGGCCGCCGCTGCCGAGCTGCTGCTCCAGGCGGCCGACGGACCGGGAGAGGTCGTCGAGGCAGCGCTGGACCGATGTCAGGTCGTCGTGCACGGACATGACGTACCTCGCTTCCGTGGGCCTGAGCCCTGGACGGCAACGTTCATGCGCCTGCGAGTGTTGCGCGTCACACCGGTCGGTGTGAAGGCGTGTGCAGCGATTGGCGGATGCGGAAGGGGTGTATTGCTCCGCACGAGTGACCTTGGACGGTCCCGCCGCCGTGTCGCTTCCGGCAGGCGAACCCTTTCCTCTTCAGTGAGCCGTAGATCTGATCAACTCCAAAATACCGCCAAATGTGATCAGAACGCACCGGCAGCGGCTCCCCGGAGGTACCAGAGATGTCGATGTCCCACGACGGCGTCGGCCCGCGCGCGGCCCAGCGCTCGGTCGCCTTCCTCACCGCGGGTGCGCTCGCGGTGCCCCTGCTGGCCGGCTGCGGCTCCGCCGACGAGGCCGGCCGGCCCCTGGCCCGCCAGGACATCGCCCCGGCCGCCCGCGGCCTGGTCGCCGAGGGCGGCACGCTGCGCTGGGCCGTGGACGTGGTCCCGGACACCCTCAACACCTTCCAGTCGGACGCCGACGCCACGACCACCCGGGTCGCCCAGGCCGTCCTGCCCGCGATGTACCGGCTCGACGTGAACGGACGGCCGCGGCGCGACGCCGACTACCTGGAGTCCGCCAAGGTCGTCGACACCGAGCCCAAGCAGGTCGTGCTGTACAAGCTGAACCAGCAGGCCGTCTGGAGCGACGGCCGCGAGATCGGCGCCGCGGACTTCGCCGCCCAGTGGCGCGCCCTGTCGGGCAAGGACAGCGCCTACTGGACCGCTCGCAACGCCGGCTACGACCGCATCGAGAAGATCGAGCGCGGGGCCAACGACCTGGAGGTCCGGGTCACCTTCCGCCGCCCCTACGCCGACTGGCGGTCGCTGTTCTCGCCGCTGTACCCGAAGGACGTCATGGGCACGCCCGACTCCTTCAACGACGGGGCCCGCACCAAACTGAAGGTGACCGCCGGGCCGTTCCTCGTGAAGAAGGTCGACCGCAAGAACGACCAGGTGCGCCTGACCCGCAACCCGCGCTGGTGGGGGCGGCCGGCCAAGCTCTCCGAGATCGTGCTGACGGCCGTCCCCCGGGGCGAGCGGGCGTCCGCGCTGGCCGCCGGGAAGCTCGATCTGGCCGAGGTCGACCCGGCCGCCGCGCAGCGGGTCGACGGCGCCACGAACGGCGCGGCCGGACCGCTCGCCGGTCCCGGCGCCGGGCGCACCGCCGCGAAGGCGCTGCGCTCCTGGGCCCTCGCCCACGGCTCCGACGAGGACGCGGCCGAGGACGAGGTGCAGGCCCGTACGAAGCTGACCAGGGCGATCGCCCAGTGGGAGCGGCAGCAGAAGGCGCTGCGCGCATTCGAGGTGCGCAGATCGCTGGAGCCGGCGTACACCCAGCTGGCGCTGAACGGCGCGGCCGGGCCGCTGGCGGACGAGCGGGTGCGGCGGGCCGTCGCCCGCGCGCTGGACCGCAAGGAACTGGCCAAGCTCGTGCTGAAGCCGCTGGGCCTGCCCGCACAGCCCGTCGGCAGCCACCTGGCCCTGGCCGGGCAGGACGCGTACGCCGACAACAGCGGGGCGCTGGGCGGGCAGGACACGTCCGAGGCGCAGGCGCTGCTCGCGGACGCCGGCTGGGTGCTCGGAGGCCCGGTCAAGGAGCAGCCGAAGGGCGAGAAGGCGGCCGGGTCGGCGGGGAAGAAGGCCGCCGACTCCGCGGACGGCGACGACGGCGCCCACGTCGTCGGCGAGGACGACAAGGCGTCGGCCGAGACGGGCCGCGAGGAGAAGCGGCACGCCCTCAAGGGCGAGAACGCGCGGAAGGGCGAGGACGGCGGGCAGCAGCTCGCCCAGGACGGCAAGCAGTACAAGCAGCTGCACCCGGGGGGCGCGCCCGGCGCGTACGCCCCGAAGGGCACCGCGGCGCCGAAGGGCAGTGCCGCGCCGGCCGTGGCCGCGGGGAAGGCGTTGGCCAAGAACGGCAAGGCGCTCAGCCTGCGGTTCGTGCTGCCGTCCGGCCCGGGGTCGGAGTCGCTGGCGGCGGTCGCCGAGCGGATCACGAGGATGCTGGCGAAGGTCGGCATCCGCACGGAGATCACCAAGGTCTCGGACGAGAGCTACTTCAAGGACCACATCGCCTCCGGCCAGTACGACCTCGCCCTGTACTCCTGGCCCGCGTCCGCCTTCCCCGCCACCGACGCCCGGCCGATCTACGCCAAGCCGGTGCCGGCCGCCGACGGCTCGCTGAGCGTCGAGCAGAACTACACGCGGGTCGGCACCGACCAGGTCGACCAGTTGTTCGACCGAGCCCTCTCGACCCTGGACGCGGACGAGGAGCGGTCCCTGATCCGCAAGGCCGACTCCCGCATCTGGGCGGCCGCCGGATCGATTCCTCTCTACCAGCGCCCCCAGCTGACGGCGGTACGGAAGACCGTGGTCAACGCGGGCGCCTTCGGTTTCCAGACCCCCGTCTACGAGGACATGGGATTCCTGAAGAAGGGCGCGAAGGTCCCCGCGAGCGCCGCCAAGAAGTGAGCGCCGAAGTGAGCGCGAGGTGATCGCCGGATGAACCGTGTAGCCCTGTGGAGGCCCTTCCCCGCCGGGCCACGTACGATGGGGTGAGGCCGTGGCGTGTCAAGCCCGGCAGGGCCCGCGTAACACAGACGTACGCAGCAGGGTCGCCCTCACACTCCGGGAGAACGCCGCTTTATGGCCACGCGCCACGACATTCGCAACGTAGCCATCGTCGCCCACGTCGACCACGGCAAGACGACTCTGGTCGACGCCATGCTCAAGCAGGCCGGCGCCTTCGCCGCGCACGCCGCCGAGTCGCTCGACGACCGCATGATGGACTCGAACGACCTGGAGCGTGAGAAGGGCATCACGATCCTCGCCAAGAACACGGCGGTGAAGTACCACCCCAAGGACGGGGGGGACGTCGTGACCATCAACATCATCGACACCCCCGGTCACGCCGACTTCGGCGGTGAGGTCGAGCGTGGTCTGTCGATGGTCGACGCCGTCGTGCTGCTGGTGGACGCCTCCGAGGGCCCGCTGCCGCAGACCCGCTTCGTGCTGCGCAAGGCGCTGCAGGCCCGCCTGCCCGTCATCCTGTGCATCAACAAGACGGACCGGCCCGACTCGCGCATCGACGAGGTCGTCAACGAGGCCTACGACCTCTTCCTCGACCTCGACGCCGACGAGGACCAGATCGAGTTCCCGATCGTCTACGCGTGTGCGCGGGACGGCGTCGCCTCGCTGACCAAGCCGGAGGACGGCACGGTCCCGAAGGACAGCGACAACCTGGAGCCCTTCTTCTCCACGATCCTGTCGCACGTCCCGGCTCCGGAGTACGACGAGGAGGCTCCGCTCCAGGCGCACGTCACCAACCTGGACGCCGACAACTTCCTCGGCCGTATCGCGCTGCTGCGCGTCGAGGAGGGCGAGCTGCGCAAGGGGCAGACCGTCACGTGGATCAAGCGTGACGGCACGATGTCCAACGTGCGCATCACCGAGCTGCTGATGACCGAGGCGCTCACCCGCAAGCCCGCCGAGAAGGCCGGCCCGGGCGACATCTGCGCCGTCGCCGGTATCCCGGAGATCATGATCGGCGAGACCCTCGCCGACCCCGAGAACCCGATCGCGCTGCCGCTCATCACGGTCGACGAGCCGGCCATCTCGATGACCATCGGCACCAACACCTCGCCGCTGGTCGGCCGTGGCGGTACCGGCAAGGGCGCCGACAACAAGGCCGCGGTCAAGGACCGCAAGGTCACCGCGCGTCAGGTCAAGGACCGGCTGGACCGCGAGCTCGTCGGTAACGTCAGCCTCCGTGTCCTGGACACCGAGCGTCCGGACGCCTGGGAGGTGCAGGGCCGCGGTGAGCTGGCGCTGGCCATCCTGGTCGAGCAGATGCGCCGTGAGGGCTTCGAGCTGACCATCGGCAAGCCGCAGGTCGTCACGAAGGACGTCGACGGCAAGGTCTACGAGCCCGTCGAGCGCATGACGATCGACGTGCCCGAGGAGCACATGGGCGCCGTCACGCAGCTCATGGGCGTCCGCAAGGGCCGGATGGACAACATGTCCAACCACGGCTCGGGCTGGGTCCGCATGGAGTTCGTCGTCCCCTCCCGCGGTCTCATCGGCTTCCGTACCGAGTTCCTGACCGGTACGCGCGGCACGGGCATCGCCCACTCCATCCACGAGGGCCACGAGCCGTGGTTCGGCACGCTGACGACCCGTAACAACGGCTCGCTGGTCGCCGACCGCGCCGGCGCCGTCACCGCGTTCGCGATGACGAACCTCCAGGAGCGCGGCGTACTGTTCACCGACCCCGGCACCGAGGTGTACGAGGGCATGATCGTCGGCGAGAACTCGCGCTCCGACGACATGGACGTGAACATCACCAAGGAGAAGAAGCTCACGAACATGCGGTCGTCCTCGGCCGACTCGTTCGAGGCGATCGTCCCGCCGCGCAAGCTGTCGCTGGAGCAGTCGCTGGAGTTCTGCCGTGACGACGAGTGCGTCGAGGTGACCCCGGAGGCGGTCCGCATCCGCAAGGTCGTGCTCGACCAGCGCGACCGCGCGCGCACCGCCAGCCGCGCCAAGCACGGCTGATCCAGGCGTAGTTCGCAGCCGGAGCACACTCCGAAGCCCGGGTGCCCCCGTCGTGGGGGCACCCGGGCTTTTCGCGCCTGTGCCAGTACCTGCTCAAGGGCGCTGCCCTCATCGCAACACCCGTCCGCCCGGGGTCTGTTGAACTCCAGGCCCCGGCTGGACTCGGACCACCTCGCTCGCCGCCGTCCCCGGCGCCCCGCCGTCGCCGCTGACCCCGCCGCCCGGCTGTCGCTTCCAGCCCCGCTACACCTTCCGGGACCAGGTCGGCGGCAACCGCTGCGCCACCGAACGCCCCCTGCTCGCCCCGGACCGCGCCTGCGCCCGCCATCTCACGGCGGAACAGAAGCGGGACCCGCCACGACGCTGCCGCCGTGGCGATCGGATGGCGCGCCCAGGGGCACCCGATCCGGCGACTGACACCACCGCCCCCTGCACACCGGATGGATGTGCAGGGGCATCGGACCGTCCTGGCCGGACCGGGCATCCTTGGGCGTGTGGGACCCCGCCCCCGCATCCCCGGACCACGCACACGATGCGTACCGCCCGGACGCGGAGCGAACGCGGGCAACCAGAACGCCCAACACCGTTCGGGGCGCTCGGCTGAGCATGAATCCTGGAAACAGGACCCATTCCCGCTCAGTCCACAGGAACGGTAGGGCAGGCTCCAAGGAGCAGGCACGTGAAGAAGGCCAGGAGGAGCACGTGAAGAAAGAGGAACTCGTACTCCCCGCCCCGCGTGAGGGCGATCCCCAAGGTGCCGGGGAGCCGTTGCTCGTCGTGGAGGGGCTCACCAAGCACTTCCCGGTCAAGGGCGGCTTCCCGATCCGGCGTACGGTCGGCCGGGTGCAGGCCGTGGACGGCGTCGACCTGAGCGTGCGGGTCGGCGAGAGCTTCGGCCTGGTGGGGGAGTCGGGGTGCGGCAAGTCCACGACCGGCCGGCTGATCACCAGGCTCCTGGAGCCCACGGCCGGGACGATCACGTACCGAGGGCAGGACATCAGCCACGCCTCGCGCAGCCGGCTGGCGCCGATCCGGTCCGAGATCCAGATGATCTTCCAGGACCCCTACTCCTCCCTCAACCCCCGGCAGACGGTCGGCAAGATCGTCTCCGGGCCGATGGAGATCAACGACATCAACCCGGCGGGCGGGCGCGAGGGGCGGGTACGCGAGCTGCTGGAGATCGTCGGTCTCAACCCGGAGCACTACAACCGCTTCCCGCACGAGTTCTCCGGCGGCCAGCGCCAGCGCATCGGTGTCGCCCGGGCGTTGGCCCTCGAACCCAAGCTGATCGTGGCCGACGAGCCGGTCTCCGCGCTCGACGTGTCCATCCAGGCCCAGGTCGTCAACCTGCTCCAGCAGGTCCGGCAGGAACTCGGCATCGCGTTCCTGTTCATCGCCCACGACCTGGCCGTCGTACGGCACTTCTCGCAGCGGGTCGCGGTGATGTACCTCGGGAAGATCATCGAGGTCGGCGACCGGGACTCCATCTACACCCGGCCGCGGCACCCCTACACCCACGCGCTGCTCTCCGCGGTCCCCGAGGTGAACGTCACGGACGGGGAGACGACCGCACGGGAGCGGATCCGGCTGGCCGGTGACGTGCCGTCGCCCATCTCCCCGCCCTCGGGCTGCCGGTTCCGCACACGGTGCTGGAAGGCGCAGGAGAAGTGCGCGGCCGAGGAGCCGCCGCTGGTGCGGATCTCCGGAAACCGTGAAGGCCACCTGACGGCCTGCCACTTTCCGGAGGAGCCGACGATCGAGGGGCGCGAGGAGGACATCGTGCTGGATCCGGCGCTGGCGGACGAATCCAGCTCCTCTGGGGGTCCCCCCGCTTGAGCGAAGCCGAGCGTGGGGGACTTCGAGGACGAGGCCCGTTCAGCGCCGAAGCGGGGGCCTGGGGGCCGCAGGCCCCCGCCGACGCGCACTCCGGCGACCAGGGCGCTTCTGACGGCTCTTGGTCTGCCGCCGGTTGACCCGATTGGCTTGGCGCGGGGCGCCTCGTGAGGCGACGGTTGCCTCGCCAGGCGCAGCTGTTTCGGGCGGGGGACGGCTTCAAGAGCCGTCTACCCGACCGGCGTCACCACGGTGATGATCTCCGGGCTCGTCGGCGTCAACGGGCCCCTGTCCCAGTCCCCGTACTGCTCCACGACCCGCAGCCCGGCCTCCGTCAGGAAACCGGTCAGGGCATCGGCGGCGAGAAAGCGGAGCGTCCCGCGGCTGACCCGGCTGACCCGGCTGCCGGGCGAGTCGAAGGTCGTCGTGAACGTCACCCGGTCGCCGGACGGTTCGTCCTCGACCTCGTGCCAGACCCGTACGACACGGCCGTCGGCGTCGGTGACCTCGCGCACCCGGTCCGGGGTCCAGGTCCGCCAGGCCCGCGCTGCCGGGTTGCGGGTCTCGAACACGAACCGCCCGCCGGCGCCGAGGGCGGAGCGTACGGCCCCTAGCGCGGTGCGCAGTTCCTCGTCGCCGAGGAACACCTGGAAGGCGTGGCCCTTCATCACGACGAGGTCGAACTCGCCGTTCCACAGACGGGTGCGGAGGTCGCCCAGCAGCCACTCCACACCGGGCGCCCGGCGCCGGGCGTGTACGAGCATCGCGGCCGCCGGGTCGAGGCCGGTGAGCCGCCCCGGGTGGCCGTCCGCCGCGGCCCGCGCGAGGACCCGGCCCGTGCCGCAGCCGACGTCGAGCACCGCGTCGGCGGATCTCACCAGGCCCAGGTAGAAGTCGTCGTCCGGCCCCCACGGATAGATGCTGTCGTACAGCGCGGCGAGTGCGAGATCCGCGAACGAATGATCGACCACCGCGGCAGTCTGCCACACCCGGGTACGGCACAGGACAAGATCCACAACATCGCCCAGCCCCTCCCCGATCCCCTCCCCGATCCCCTCCTCCGGTCCCTTCGCCAATCGCCTCGACAAGCGGGCCGACGGCCGGACATGCTCTGCGCGATGACGAGAACAGACGACATGCCCACCGCGTGGGACGAGCGCACCCAGCTCACCACCTTCCTCGACTACGCCCGCGGCACCGTCCGCGCCAAGTGCGAGGACCTCTCCGACCCGGACGCCCGCAAGGCGCCCCTGCCCGGCTCGCCGCTGATGACCCCGAGCGGGCTGGTCAACCATCTGCGCTGGGTCGAGTACTACTGGTTCCAGGTCGTGTTCCTCGGCGAGGAGGACGAGGGACCGTGGACCGACGAGGACCCCGACCGCGAGATGCGCATCGCGGTCGACTTCCCGCTGGCGCGGCTCCTCGACGAGTACGCCGAACAGGCCGAGCGCTACCGCGCGTTGGTCGCCGCGCACGACCTCGACACCAAGGCGCGGGGGCCGTTCCGTGACGGCCGCCATGTGGACCTGCGCTGGATCCTCCTGCACCTGATCGAGGAGACGGCCCGGCACAACGGCCACCTCGACATCCTGCGCGAGGTGATCGACGGCACGACCGGCGTCTGAGCGGCACCGGGCCGCTCACGGCCGCGGTGAAAGACGGATGAAAGACCGCTGAAGGAGTCCGGAAAGGCGGCTCGCCGACACTGGTGGTGCGGGGCGGGCGACCGACGGGGGACACGCGGCGCCCGCCCCCGCTTCACCGCGTACCGGTGCCGCCTTCGCCGCGCCGCGTCCGGGCGCCTGGAGTGGCCGAATCCCGCCCCCCGGCAGCCCGTCGGTTCCCGTGAGCGAAGGCCGGCGTTGCCCGGCCGTCGCCCCTGGACTACGTTCTGTGAATGCTCTCCCCACGGCCCCGGTTCCGCCTGCTCGGACCCCTGGACGTCGAGATCGACGGACGGGCCGTCGTGCTCACCGGCCGGCAACGTGCGCTGTGCACGGTGCTCCTGCTGCACGCCAACCACGTCGTCTCCGTCGACCGGCTGATTCAGTGCCTGTGGGACGACCGCCCGCCCGGCGCCGGCGCGGCCCGCGTACGGGCCCTCGTGGCGGAGGTGCGGCGCGCCCTCGGTCCGGCGGGCACGCAGCTGCTGACCACGAGGCGGCCCGGCTACGTCATGCACGCGGGGCCGCACGAACTCGACCTGCTGGCCTTCGAGAACCTCATCAGGGACGGCTCGCGGGCCGCGGCCGACGGCGAGTGGCGCACGGCCCGGCGCTGCGGCGAACAGGCCCTCGCGCTGTGGCGGGACGAGCCGCTGGCCGACCTGTCGGAGGTCGCGGTGCGCGAGGCCGAGCGCCAACGCCTCGGCGAACTCCACCTCGTGGCCCGGGAGGGCATGGCCGAGGCGGAGATCGAGACCGGCCGGCACCGGGAGGCCATCGCCGAACTCCTCCGGCTGACCGCCGCCCACCCGCTGCGCGAACGCCCGCACGGGCTGCTGATGCGCGCCCTGCACCAGGACGGCCGCAGCGCCGAGGCCCTGGAGCTGTACACCGCGCTGCGCCGGCGCATGGTGGAAGAACTGGGCATGGAGCCCTCGGCCGACCTCAGGGACCTGCACCAGCGCCTGCTGCGCGGCGGCAGCGTCTCGGGCGGCGGCAGCACCGGCAGCGGTATCGGCGGCGGTGGCCTCGCCGGTCGTGGCGTCTCAGGCGGCGCTCCCGGCCCTGCGGCGCAGCGGTCCGCGCCCCCGGCCGAGCGGCCCGTTCCGCGTCAACTCCCGCCCACACCCCGCCGTTTCGTCGGCCGTGGCCGGGAACTCGACCGCCTCGACTCCTGTCTGCGCGCCGCCGAACCGCTCGCCCTGATCGTGGGACCGGCGGGCGTCGGCAAGAGCGCCCTCGCGCTGAACTGGGCCCACCGGGTCGCCGACCGCTTCCCCGACGGCCAGCTCTTCCTCGACATGCGGGGCTTCGACAACGCCGAGCCGATGACCCCCGAGGAGGCCCTGCCGCTGCTCCTGCAGGGCCTGGGCTGCGCCCCGCGCGACATTCCGCTGGGCACCGAGGCACAGACCGCGCTGTACCGGACGCTGCTGGCGGAGCGCCGGGTGCTGGTCGTCCTGGACGACGTGGCCGACGCCTCGTACGTACGGCAGTTGCTGCCCGCCTCGGCGGGCTCGCTGACGCTGGTGACGAGCCGCGACAAACTCAGCGGCCTGGTCACCCTGGACGGCGCCTACCGCGTCTCCTGCGACGTCCTCGACAGCGCCGCCGCACTGGAGCTGATCAGCGGCACGGTCGGCGCGGAAGCCGTGGCCGCCGATCCGGAAGCCGCGGCACGTCTCGTCGAACTCTGCGACCGCCTGCCGCTCGCCCTGTGCGTCGCGGGCTCCTGGATCGGCGACCGGCCGGGCAGTATCCGCGCTTACGTGCGCGACCTCGCCGACCGGGGCCGGCTGGCCCGGCTGCACGTCGAGGGCGAGGAGTCCGTCGCCGTACGGGCCGCGCTCGACCTGTCCTACGGGGCGCTGCCGGACGAGGCCCGCCGCGCCTTCCGCTGCCTGGGCGCGCTGCCGGGCACGGGCCGTTCGGTCGCGGCCGCCGCCGCTGCCGCCGGGCTCGACGAGCGGCGCCTGGCCGACCTGCTGCGGCTGGCCCAGCGCGTGCACCTGCTGCGCGACGTCGAGCACGGCCGCCCGGCCTGGCACGACCTCGTCCACGAGTACGCCCGCGACCGCACGGCCGCCGAGGACGCACCCGAGGAACGGGCCGCCGCCGTCACCCGCGTCCTCGACCACTACCTGCAGAGCGTCGTCAACGCCGCCGCCACGGCCGGCCTGTACGTCATGCGCACCCGCCCGGGCGCCGTCGAGGGCTCCCTGCCACGGGAGTTCGGGACGACGGAGGACGCGTACGCCTGGTTCGACGGGGAGTGGGACGACATCGCCGCCGCGATCGGGCACGCCGCCGAACACGGCCCCGCGCCGTACGTGTGGTGGCTGGTGGACGCGCTCCAGGACCTCTTCCACCACCGCCGCCCGCTGTCCGACTGGATGCGGCTGGCCACCCTCGCCCGCGAGGTGGCCGCGCGCGGCGGCGACGAGGTCGGCCAGGCCTCCATGTGTCTGTCCCTGGGCAGCGCCCGCTGGCGCAACGGCGACCTGCGGGGCGCCCTGGCGGAGTACGAGGAGGCGGAGGAGCTGGCGCGCAGGGCCGGCTGGGCCTACGGCGAGGCCGGCAGCCTCCAGGGCAAGGGTGTCACCCTCAAGCTGCTGGGCGAGCTGCGCCGCGCGCTGCCCTGCTACGACCGCGCCCTCGCGCTCTACCGCACCCTGGGCAACGTCAGGAACGAAGAGATCATGCTGATCAACACGGCGTCCCTGAACCTCGCCCTGGGCCGCCTGGACGCGGCCGAGGAGGCGGCGTGCGCGGCCCTCGACCTGATCGGCGACACGGCCCACCACAACCGCGCGATGGCCCTCGTCAACCTTGCCCTCGTCCGGCAGAAGCAGGCCCGGTTCGACGAGGCGACGGCGGCGCTGCGCACCTGCTTCCTCGTCTCCCGCGACTCCGGCTCCACCTACACCGAGGCCGTGGCCCTGGAGGCGCTGGGCCGGGTCCGCGCCGACGCCGGCCGGGACGACCGCGCGCTGCTCGCCTACGAGGACGCCCTCGCCGTCTCCCGGCGGGTGGAGAACCGCAACTGCCAGGTCGACAGCCTGGTCGGGATCGCCTCCGTGAAACTGCGCGCGGGCCGCGCCGACGAGACGGCCGGACACCTGGACGCCGCCTTCGAGATCGCCGAGCGCACCGGCCACCGCGCGGGCCTCGTCGAGGTCCTGCTGACCCGCGCCGACCTGGCCCGCGCCCAGGGCCGGCCCGCCGACGCCCTGGACCACCTGGAGCGCGCCGAAGGCCTCGCGGCCGACGGCAACCCCCTCACCCTCCCGCGGGTCCACCTCACCACCGCCCTGACGCTCCTGGACACTGGCACCCCCGCCGAGGCCCGTACCGCCGCGACCCGGGCGGTCGCCCTGGCCCGCACCTCCGGCCAACGCCTCCTGCACGCCCACGCCACCGCGGCCCTGGCCGCCGCCCACGAGGCCCACGGCGACACCGGGCCGGCACACGAGGCGCGGACGGCGGCGAAGGCCCTGTACGAGACGCTGGACACCCGGCCCCCGCCGGGCGCCCCCGTCCCGCACCACCACCGTCACCGCGACCTCCCCCCGGACGCGGAGTCCCGCCTCACCCTCTACCTGACCGAGCACTTCGACGGCTGACGGCCGCCGGCGGACGAAGTCAGCAGGCGGACGTCGCGTACGCGCTGCCGAGCCGCAGCCGGGGGTCGCGGGCGAGGATGCGCGCCTGCAGGGACCGCAGGTCCGGGCCCGGCTCGCACCCGAGCAGGTCGACCATCCGCAGTCGCAGCAGCTGGAAGCAGTCCAGCGCGTCCGCCTGACGTCCGCCCCGGTGCAGGGCCAGCATCAGCAGGCCCGCGACCTTTTCGTCGAACGGGTGCATCTCGGCCAGCCACTGCAACTGCGGCAGGCACTCCTCGTGCCGCCCCGCCCGCAGATACAGCTCCGTGCTGCCGACCAGCGCCTCCCGGTGCTCGCGCCGCAGCGCCACCCGCGCCGACTCCGCCCAGGCCGTGCGCACGTCCGACAGCGGCTCGCCCCGCCACAGCTCCAGGGCCCGCCCGTACAGGCCGAGGGCCGTCTCGGTCTCCCCGGCACGGGCGGCCTGCTGCGCCTGCCGGACCAGGCTGCGGAACCGCGCGGTGTCGACCCGGTCGTCGTCGATAGCGAGGACGTACCCGCCCCGCTTCCGGGCCAGTTCGAAGCCCTCGGCCCGCTGCCCGTCGGCCCGCAGCGCCTTCCGCAGCCGGGTGGCCTGGATGTACAGCGCGTCCCGCGGATGCTGGGGGCGGCGTTCCTGCCAGACCCGCTCGATCAGTGTCTCGTCGGCCACGAACGCCCCGGGGGTCCAGGCCAGCGCCGCCAGCAGCAGCTTGGTGCCGTGCGGCAGCGGCATCTTGTCACCGGACCGCGTACGTGCCTCGACACAGCCCAGCAGCTGGATTTCCATGACGTACCCCCGTACCTCGAACCACTCGAGTCACCACTGTGCGCGCGGGGTGTTCGGGTGGCGCATGGTTCGTGCACGGCTGGACCGGGCAGGCCCTCGCGCCTCAGTGCCGAGTCTTCCCGTAGCGGAGGAAGGCAGCGGTCTCCAGCGTCCACGGCCCGAAGGGCACCGTGTCCCCGAAAATGTACGGGTCCTGCTGCTGGTAGCGGTCCTTGCAGGGATCGGAGTGCACCTCGATGGTGCCGGTGCGGGGATCGACGATCAGTGGCGATGGCCCATGGCGGGGTATTCGGTGAGCTTCGCGCCGTAGTCGTTGTCGGGATTGGACGGGGAGACGATCTCGACGACCGCCAGCACCTGCGTCGCGTCGACCGCGAGGCCTTCTTCGTCGAGCACGGCCTCGGGGATCACGACGGCATCCGGACGCCGCATCCGGCCGATCGCGGGGTGCTCGATCTCGGGGCCGTTCGCGCAGATGTAGCCGGGGTGCGTGGTGAGGAGCTGCTCGTCCAGCTGCTTGCAGATACGCCGGACCGTGCCCTCGTGGCGCTTCGAAGGGCTCGTCATGGCGAGGAACGGCCCGGAAGGACCGATCTCGACGATTCAGGACCCTTCCAGATGTTCGGCGAACGCCGTGAGCTCCTCGGCGATCGTCCGCATCTTCGCGTAGTCCATGGCCTGAGGGTAGCTAGAGGGCCGGTCCGGAGCCAGGAGGAACGAGTGAAGGCCCACGCCGGGTGGGCGCGGGCCTTCGTCCCCTGGAGCGGACGTTCATGGGCTCGGGTCAGTGGGCCGGGAACGTCCGCTCCGGAAGAGGGCGGCTGACGAAACGGGGCGTGTCAGGCCGCCGCCTCGGGGTCCTTGGCGAGACGGGGCGCCGGCACCTCGGCCGGGGCGTCCGCCGTCTCGGGGTAGTGGCATGCCGTCAGGTGGCCCGGCTTGTTGCCCTCGACCTGCACCAGCGGCGGAGCCTCGGACGCGCACTTCTCCGTCGCCTTCCAGCAGCGCGTGCGGAAGCGGCAGCCGGAGGGCGGGTTGATGGGCGAGGGCACGTCACCGGTGAGGCGGATGCGCTCACGGGCGGAGGCGTCCTCGTCCTGCACCGCGGCCTCGGGCACGGCGGACAACAGCGCCCGGGTGTAGGGGTGGCGCGGGTTGCCGTACAGCTCGTCGCGGTCGGCGATCTCGACGATCTTGCCGAGGTACATGACCGCGACCCGCTGCGAGAAGTGCCGTACGACGGCCAGGTCGTGGGCGATGAAGACGAACGCGATGCCCAGGTCCCGCTGCACCTTCTGGAGCAGGTTGACCACCTGGGCCTGGATGGACACGTCGAGCGCGGAGACCGGCTCGTCGGCCACGATCAGCTTGGGTTCGAGGGCCAACGCCCGGGCGACACCGATGCGCTGGCGCTGGCCGCCGGAGAACTCGTGCGGGAAGCGGTTGTAGTGCTCCGGGTTGAGACCGACGATCTCCAGCAGCTCGCGTACGCGCCCCTCGCGCCCGCCCGCCGGGTTGATGTCGTTGATCTCCATCGGCCCGGAGATGATCTTGCCGACCGTCTGGCGCGGGTTCAGCGACGCGTACGGGTCCTGGAAGATCATCTGGATCTCGGACCGGATCGGCGCCAGCTGCTTGCGACCCGCGTGGGTGATGTCCTGGCCGCGGTAGGAGACCTTGCCGCCCGTCGGCTCCAGCAGCCGGGTGATCAGCCGGCCCGTCGTCGACTTGCCGCAGCCGGACTCGCCGACCAGACCCAGGCTCTCGCCCTCGGCGACCTGGAAGTCCAGCCCGTCGACGGCCTGCACGGCACCGACGGTACGCCGGATGGGGAAGCCGCCCTTGATGGGGAAGTGCTTGGTCAGACCGCTGACGTCCAGGAGGGGGGTGGTGCTGCTCATGGTGGTGAAGTCCCGTCTCTTCTACGTCAGTTGGTCCGCGTCGTGGCGAAGTCGGCGAAGAGTTCGCGCTTCTGCTCGGGGGTCAGGTGACACGCCGAGCCCCGTCCGTCCGTGATCTCCAGCGCCGGCTGCTCGGTGACGCACAGCCCGCCCTCCACCTTCTCCGCGAAGGGGCACCGGGGGTGGAAGCGGCAGCCGGACGGCGGGTTGAGCAGCGAGGGCGGCGAGCCGGGGATCGGAGTGAGCGGCACGTCGACCGGACCGTCCAGGCTCGGCATCGAGCCCAGCAGACCCAGCGTGTAGGGGTGCTGCGGGCTGCGCAGGACCTCCTCCTTGGTGCCCCGCTCCACGCACCTGCCGCCGTACATCACGAGGACGTCGTCCGCGATGTCCGCGATGACGCCCAGGTCGTGCGTGATGAAGATGATCGCGGTGCCGAACTCCTGCTGGAGGTCCTTGAGCAGGTCCATGATCTGGGCCTGGACCGTCACGTCGAGGGCCGTCGTCGGCTCGTCGGCGATCAGCAGCTCGGGGTCGCAGACCAGCGCCATCGCGATCATCGCGCGCTGGCGCATGCCGCCGGAGAACTGGTGCGGGTAGTCGTCGATGCGCACGTCCGGCTGGGGGATGCCCACCCGGCGCAGCATCTCGACCGACCGCGCCCGGGCCTCCTTCTTGGAGGCGCCCGTGTGCTTCCGGTACGTCTCGCCGATCTGCGCGCCGATGGTGTGGTACGGCGACAGCGAGGCGAGCGCGTCCTGGAAGATCATGGACATCTTGTTGCCGCGCAGCTGCTCCAGCTCGCGCTCGGTGGCGGTGATCAGCTCCTTGCCGTCGAGCGTGATCTCGCCGTCGAGGGTGGTGTTGCGCGGGTCGTGCAGGCCCAGGATCGCCATGTTGGTGACGGACTTGCCGGAGCCCGACTCGCCCACGATGCCGAGGGTCTTGCCCTTCTCCAGGTCGAAGGAGAGCCCGTCGACGGCCTTGACGACGCCGTCCTCGGTGGAGAAGTGCACACGCAGGTCGCGCATGGAGAGGAAGGGGGTGCTCATGGTTCTCTCTCTCCTCTAGGCGAGGCGCACGCGCGGGTCGATGAGGGCGTACAGAGCGTCGACGATGATGTTGAAGACGACGATCGCGCCCGCGGCGACGAGGACGACGCCGAGCAGGATGGGCAGGTCGTTGTTGCTGACAGCCTTGATGGAGAGCATGCCGAGGCCCTGGAGACTGAAGGTGGACTCGGTGATGATCGCGCCGCCGAGCAGGACGCCGAGGTCGAGTCCGAAGATGGTGACGATCGGGCCCATCGCGCCGCGCCAGGCGAAGCGGAAGAACACCTTCCGGCGGGAGAGGCCCTTGGCGCGGGCGGTGCGGACGTAGTCCTCGCTCAGCGCCTCCACCATCTGGGAGCGCGTCATACGGGTGTAGTTGGCCGTCCAGATCAGTGAGAGGACGATCCACGGCACCAGCAGACCCTTGGCCCAGGCGGCGGGGTCGTCCGTGAACGGCGTGTAGCTGGCCCGGTCCAGGACCTTCCACTGGTCGACCAGCAGATAGGTGGCGAGCACGCCCACGACGTAGATCTGCATCGAGGACGCGATCAGCGAGGCCGAGCTGGCGATCTTGTCCAGGGGCTTGCCCTGCTTCACGGCGGCCAGCATGCCCGCGCCGATGCCGAAGATCAGGTAGATGACCGAGCTGCCCAGGGAGAGCGACAGGGTGGTCGGGAAGCGGTCCGCGATGATCCCGAGGACCGGCTCGCGGCTCTGGAACGAGAAGCCCAGGCACGGCGCGGGGCAGTGCCCGAAGGACGTGTACTCACGGCCGACGAAGATGCCCTTGAGCCAGTCCCAGTACTGCACGGGCAGCGGATCGGCGATCCCCAGGTTCTTCCGCACCAGCTCCAGGGTCTCGGGGGTGCAGGCCTTGCCGCAGGCGATGCGGGCGGGGTCGCGCGGGGCGGCGTAGAACAGGACGAACACGATGGCGCTGATGATCACCAGGATCACCGCGGCGCCGAGGATTCGTCGGACAAGGAAGCGGAGCATGGCAGTTGGGTTTTCCTGACGGATGCCGAAGGGGGGAAGGAGGCGGGGCGGCCGGAGGCCGCCCCGCCACGAGGGCCGGTCGTCAGGCCTTCACGAACGTCTTGTAGAGCAGGGTCGCGGAGAAGTTCGGGTCGAACTGCGCTCCGCCGACCTTGGTGCCGTAGACGTAGTAACGGCGCTGGTACATCTCGGGGATGATCGGCGCGACTTCGGTCATGATCTTCTTGTCGAGCGCGGCCCAGGCGGCGCCCGCCTTCTTCTGGTCGGTGATGACCATGTTCTTCTGGATCGCCTCGTCGATGAAGGGGATCTTCGTCTGCGAGACGTTGTAGAGACCGTCGCCGACGCTGGCGCTGTCGAACAGCGGCTGCATCATCGTGTAGGCGGTCGGCCAGTCCGGGGACCAGCCGTACCACATCACGTCGAAGGTGTTGTCGACCTTCGCGATCTGGTCGTAGTACGTCGTCGAGTCGACCGGCTTGATGATGGGGGTGAAGCCCGCCGCCTTCAGCGCGTTCTCGATGACGACCTTGGTCTTGTTGTAGGTCGGGTCCGCCGGGAAGGCGTAGACGATCTTCATGCCCTCCTTGCCGGCTTCCTTCAGCAGCTTCTTCGCGGCGGCCGGGTCGCCCTGAGGCGTCTTCAGCTTGCCGTAGACGTCGAACTTCTCGCGGCCGAGGATGTCGGGGCTGAGGATCGTGGTCGCGAAGTCGCCGGAGGACGGGCCGCCGTAGATCTGGCGGATCTGCTGCAGCGGCCAGGCGTGGTTGAGGGCCTGACGGACCTTCAGGTCGGTGACGCGCTTGGTGTTGATCGCGTAGTAGTACGTGCCGGTGAGCAGGCCGTTGAAGGTGCGCTTCTTGAGCTCCGGGTCGGTGAGGACCTTCTGGATGCGCTCGGCGGGCACGCCCTTGTAGATGGAGACCGCGTAGGCGTCGTTGCCCTGGGAGGCGATCAGGCGGTCCACGCCGTCCAGGGTCTCGATGCCGAAGGTGAACTCGAAGCCGTCCGGGTAGTTGTTGCGGATCGAGTCGGTCTTCGGGTCCCAGTTCTTGTTCCGGGTCAGCGTCATCGACTTGTCGGTGACGTGGCTCTTGACCATGTACGGGCCGCAGGCGGCCGGCATCTTGTCGTACTTCTCCTTGGTGTCCAGCTTCGGGGACACCGCGGCGTACGAGTGCATCGCCAGCGTGAAGTTGAAGTCGGGGCGGGCCTCGGCCAGGTTGAAGGTGATGGTCCGCTTGGCCTTGTCCGTCACGAGCTGCGTGAGGTGCTTGCCCTTGTACGGGCCCTCGTACGCGTCACGCCACTTGCCGCCCTTGCCGGTGATGGCGATCTGGACGTAGCTGGCGGACTCGATGATGAACGGGGCCCACAGACGCTCGATGCCGTGGCGCACGTCCTCGACCGTCAGCTCGGTGCCGTCCTGCCACTTCAGACCCTCCTTCAGCGTGAAGGTCCAGGTCTTGCCGGCGTTGGACATCGTGCCGGTGTCCTCGGCCAGGTCGCCGACCAGCTTCTGGTGACCGCTGGAGTCGATCTTGTAGCCGGTGAGGCAGCGGTGCAGCAGCAGCGCGGCGGTGGAGTTGTACGCGTAGTAGATGCGCTGCGGGTCGAGGTGCGAGAAGTCGTCCGGGGCGATGCCGTAGATCGTGCCGCCCTTCTTGGCGCCCGCGATCTCGGGGGCGGGACCGGTCGAGTCGGCCTTGGTGCCGACGGTGACCGTGGCGCCGGTGTACTCCGTGGCGCCCCCGCTCGGGGTGGAACTGCCGCCTCCCGCGTCACCGCTGCTGCACGCCGAGAGGAGCGTCGACCCCGCGGCGGCGACAGTCGTTGCTATGACGAAGTTTCTGCGGGAAAGAGACATGGCTGACCCGATTTCTCGTGGAGTGACAGAGGTGCGTGGTGCGCTCCGGCCGAGCCCCGTCGCCCGGGCGGAGTGAGGTGGTTCAGCGCTTGGTCTTCGGGTCCAGAGCGTCGCGGACCGAGTCGCCGAGCAGGTTGAAGGCCACGACGAAGATCACCATCGACAGGCCCGGGAAGAGCATGAAGGTGATGTCGTCCTGGTAGTACTTGGCGCCGAACTGGAGCATCACGCCCCAGTCCGGAGTGGGGTCCGTGAGACCGACACCGAGGAACGCGAGGCCCGCTTCCGCCGTGACGTAGGTCGGCAGCAGGAGTGTCGACTGGATGAGGATCGGCGTCCACAGGTTGGGCAGCAGTTCCTTGAAGATGATGCGCGCCGGTGATGCACCCGTGACCTTGGCCGCCTCCACGAACTCCCGCTCGCGCAGGGCGAGAACCTCGCCGCGCAGCAGTCGGGCGATGGAGGCCCACCCGAACGCCGTCATCACGATGATGAGGCTGGTGACCGTCAGCCAGATCGGGGTGTTCTCGTCCGGGGCGACGAAGATCGCCAGGACGACCGGCCAGAAGGCGATGAAGAACAGCGTCTGCGGGAAGGCCAGCAGGATGTCGATGACCCGGCCGACCAGGTAGTCCGTCTTGCCGCCGAGGTAACCGGCGGTGATGCCGATGACGACGCCGAGCAGGGTCGTCATGAGGGTGGCGGCGGTGGCGATGAGCAGCGAGTTGCGCATGCCGTACAGCAGGAACGTCAGCACGTCGCGGCCGAGCTGGGGCTCGATGCCGAACCAGAACTCGCTGCTGATGCCGCCGTTCGCCTTGATCGGGAAGTTGAACTCGTTGAGCAGGCCCGGGATGTTCATGCCATAGGTGGTGTACGGGTCCTTTCCGTACAGCTTGGCGATGAGGGGCGCGCCGATCGAGACGACGAAGAAGAAGATCACCACATAGGCGGATATGACGCCCGCACGGTCGCGCTTGAATCGGCTCCAGGCGAGCCGGCCCGGCGAGCGACTCTCGTTGCCCTTGGGGGCCGAGGACTTCGCCGGTGCCGCGTTGTCTTCGTCGGTCACCTCGAGAGCGGTGGCCGGGGAAGGGGTTGGGGGGGTCATGATGCTCCGTGCCCTGTGGGTCAAGGACCCCGCAGGGCTCTCCCTACGGGCTACGCCGGACTTTTTCAACGTAATTCATTCAAGGTCAATAAATTCTGGTCTGCCTTGGTCTTCTCTTTACCTTCTTTGCTTGGGCTTGACCGTACCGTAGCTACGCGTGTAGCGCGCCGTAATCGTCTTGTGTCCAAATTCGGGCCAACTGGGCGAAACGGGCAACGAGTTCGATATCCGGTCGCCCTAGTGTCGGAATGCGTACATCTCGGGGTCACAATCCAACGGTTCGGCAACGGATGGTGGTGATCCGTTGTGCACCGCGCCGGAGATCCATTGTGACCTGCGTAGTAGATCCTTTTCGACCCCCCAGCAGGAACCTGCTGTCTGGGGGCGGCGCTCTTGCGCCATCCCCCGAATAGCCCCGCGTCCCCCTCCCGTTGGGCGCGGCCTGTGTGCGTCATGCATCTTTTGAGGCGATATTGACCGTTAACGGATCGCAAGATCGGTGCCCACGTGCCGACGGCACAGCGCTCAGGTAAAAGCGCGGTCAATGAGGAGGCATCCATGCGGGGAGCCACGCACGCCAAGTGGGCCGCCTGCGCGGCGGCGGCAGTGCTCGCGGCCACGGCCTGCGCAGGTGGGGGGAGTGGCGGCGGAGGCGGCGGTGGCGGCGCGGTGCTCAGCTCCTCCTGGGGGGACCCGCAGAACCCCCTGGAGCCGGCCAACACCAATGAGGTGCAGGGCGGGAAGGTCCTCGACATGATCTTCCGCAGCCTGAAGCGGTACAACCCGGAGACCGGCGCGGCCGAGGACATGCTGGCCCAGAGGATCGCCACCACGGACTCCCAGAACTTCACGATCACCGTCAAGGACGGCTGGACGTTCAGCAATGGCGAAAAAGTGACGTCGAAATCCTTCGTCGACGCCTGGAACTACGGCGCGAGCCTGAAGAACAGGCAGAAGGCCGCGGAGTTCTTCAAGTACATCGACGGTTACGCCGAGGTGCACCCGGAGAAGGGCGCCCAGACCGCCGACACCCTCTCCGGGCTGAAGGTCGTAGACGATCGCACGTTCACCGTGCGGCTCAGCCAGAAGTTCTCGTCCTTCCCGGACACCCTCGGCTACGCCGTCTTCTCGCCTCTGCCCAGGGCGTTCTTCGACGACCACGACGCCTGGCTGAAGAAACCGATCGGCAACGGGCCCTACACGATCGCGTCGTATACCAGGGGCTCGCAGATGAACCTCGTCCGGTGGGACGCCTACCCGGGGGCGGACAAGGCGCGAAACGGCGGGGTGACCCTGAAGGTCTACACCGACCCCAACACCGCCTACACCGACCTCCTGGCCGGCAACCTGGACCTCACCGACGACGTGCCCGCCGCCCAGCTCAAGAACGCCCCGAGCGACCTCGGCGGCCGGTACCTCAACCAGCCCGCCGGCATCATCCAGACGATCGCCTTCCCCTACTACGACAAGGAGTGGGGCAAGGCCGGCATGGACAAGGTCCGCAAGGGGCTGTCCATGGCCATCGACCGCGACCGGATCACCGAGACGATCTACCAGAAGACACGGGTACCGGCCACGGACTGGACGTCACCGGTCCTCGGTGTGAAGGGCGGCGACAAGAAGGGGCTGTGCGGCGAGTGGTGCACCTATGACCCCGGCCGGGCCAAGCAGCTGATCCAGGAGGGCGGGGGACTGCCCGGCGGACAGGTGAGGATCACGTACAACGCGGACGCCGGCTCGCACAAACAGTGGGTCGACGCGGTCTGCAACTCCGTCAACAACGCCCTGGGCGACGACAAGGCCTGTGTCGGCAGCCCGATCGGCACCTTCGCCGACTACCGCAGCAAGACGACCCAGCAGAAGCTGAGCGGCCCCTTCCGCGCCGGCTGGCAGATGGACTACCCGCTCATCCAGAACTTCCTGCAACCGCTCTACTACACCAACGCCCCCTCCAACGACGGCAAGTGGTCCGACAAGGAGTTCGACCGACTCGTCGACCAGGCCAACGCCGAGACCGACAGCGCCAAGGCCGTCGCACTGTTCCAGAAGGCCGAGGAGGTCGTCCGGGACGACATGGCCACCATCCCGCTCTGGTACCAGAACGGCACCGGCGGCTACGCGGAACGACTCTCCGACGTCAGACTCAACCCGTTCTCCGTCCCCGTCTACACCGACATCAAGGTCGGCTGACCCGCCATGGGACGCTACGTCGTCCGCCGTCTGCTGCAGATGGTCCCGGTGTTCATCGGCGCGACGCTGCTGATCTTCCTGATGGTGAACGTGATGGGCGACCCCGTCGCGGGCCTGTGCGGGGAACGGACGTGTGATCCGGCGACGACCGCGCAGCTGGAGAAGGAGTTCGGCCTCGACCGGCCCGTCTGGCAGCAGTACCTGACCTACATGGGGAACGTCTTCACCGGCGACTTCGGGACGGCGTTCAACGGCCAGCCGGTCACCGAGCTGATGTCGACGGCGTTCCCGGTCACCGCGCGGCTGACGATCGTCGCGATCCTCTTCGAGATCGTCATCGGCATCACCCTGGGTGTGATCACCGGCCTGCGCCGGGGCCGGCCCGCCGACACCGGTGTCCTGCTGGCCACCCTCGTCGTGATCTCCGTCCCCACCTTCGTCACCGGCCTGCTGCTCCAGCTGTTGCTCGGCGTCGAGTGGGGCTGGATCAAGCCCTCCGTCTCCGCGGCCGCAGGCTTCGACGAACTCCTCGTGCCCGGCCTGGTGCTGGCCTCGGTCTCCCTGGCCTACGTCACCCGCCTGACCCGTACCTCCATCGCGGAGAACAGACGCTCCGACTACGTCCGTACGGCCGTCGCCAAGGGGCTGCCGCACCGCCGGGTCGTGACCCGGCACCTGCTGCGCAACTCCCTCATCCCCGTGGTCACCTTCATCGGCGCGGACATCGGTTTCCTGATGGGCGGCGCGATCGTCACCGAACGCATCTTCAACATCCACGGCGTCGGCTACCAGCTCTACCAGGGGATTCTCCGCCAGAACACCCAGACCGTGGTCGGCTTCGTCACCGTCCTCGTGCTGGTCTTCCTGGTCGCCAACCTGCTCGTCGACCTCCTGTACGCCGTACTCGACCCGAGGATCCGCTATGCCTGAACTGGAGCCCGAGGGCGACATCGCCGCGACCGGCGCGGGCGCCGCGACGGACCTCGCGGCGAGCGGGGCGCCGTTCCTGGAGAAGACCGTCGAAGGGACGGAAAGCACCGCCGCAGGGGCCTCGGGCAAACCCCGCTCCCTCTGGTCGGACGCCTGGCACGACCTGCGCCGCAACCCGGTCTTCATCGCCTCCGGCCTGATCATCCTCTTCCTGGTCCTCGTCTCCCTCTGGCCCTCGGCCATCACCTGGACGAGTCCCCTCAAGTGCGACCTGGCCAAGGCCCAGGAGGGCTCCCAGCCCGGCCACCCCTTCGGCTACGACGGCCAGGGCTGCGACGTCTACACCCGCACGGTCTACGGAGCCCGTACGTCCGTCACGGTCGGCGGCCTGGCCACACTCGGCGTGGCACTCTTCGGCAGCGTGCTCGGGGGGCTGGCAGGCTTCTTCGGCGGAGGCTGGGACGCGATCCTGTCCCGGATCACCGACATCTTCTTCGCCATCCCGGTCGTCCTCGGCGGCCTGGTCCTCCTCTCCGTGGTGACCAGCAATACGGTCTGGCCGGTCATCGGGTTCATGGTGCTGCTGGGCTGGCCGCAGATCTCCCGCATCGCCCGCGGCTCGGTGATCACCGCCAAACAGAACGACTACGTCCAGGCCGCCCGAGCCCTGGGCGCCTCCAACTCCCGTCTCCTGCTGCGCCACATCGCCCCGAACGCCGTCGCCCCGGTGATCGTCGTCGCGACCATCGCGCTCGGCACGTACATCGCGCTGGAGGCGACCCTGTCCTACCTGGGCGTCGGCCTGAAGCCGCCGACGGTCTCCTGGGGCATCGACATCTCCGCCGCCTCCCCCTACATCCGCAACGCCCCGCACGCCCTGCTGTGGCCCTCGGGCGCCCTCGCTCTCACGGTCCTGGCGTTCATCATGCTCGGCGACGCGGTCCGCGACGCCCTCGACCCGAAGCTGAGGTGACGGCCGGATGCTGCTCGAAGTACGCGACCTGCACGTGGAGTTCCGCACCCGGGACGGGATCGCCCGGGCCGTCAACGGCGTCAGCTACGGCGTGGACGCGGGGGAGACCCTCGCCGTGCTCGGCGAGTCGGGCTCCGGGAAGTCGGTCACCGCTCAGGCGATCATGGGCATCCTCGACATGCCGCCCGGCCGGATCACCGGCGGCGAGATCCTCTTCCAGGGCAGGGACCTGCTCACGCTCAAGGAGGAGGAACGCAGGAAGGTCCGGGGCGCCGAGATGGCGATGATCTTCCAGGACGCCCTGTCGTCCCTGAACCCCGTGCTGTCGGTCGGCGACCAGCTCGGCGAGATGTTCGTCGTCCACCGGGGCATGTCGCGCAGCAAGGCGCGGACGAAGGCCGTGGAGCTGATGGACCACGTCCGCATCCCCGCCGCCCGGGAACGGGCCAAGGACTATCCGCACCAGTTCTCCGGCGGCATGCGCCAGCGCATCATGATCGCGATGGCACTCGCCCTCGAACCGGCGCTCATCATCGCCGACGAGCCCACCACCGCCCTCGACGTCACCGTCCAGGCCCAGGTCATGGACCTGCTCGCGGAGTTGCGGCGCGAGTACCGCATGGGGCTCGTCCTCATCACCCACGACCTCGGTGTGGTCGCCGACGTAGCCGACCGCATCGCGGTCATGTACGCGGGCCGGATCGTCGAGTCCGCCCCGGTCCACGACATCTACAAGGCCCCGGCCCACCCCTACACCCGTGGCCTGCTGGACTCCATCCCGCGCCTGGACCACAAGGGCCGGGAGCTCTACGCCATCAAGGGCCTGCCGCCCAACCTCATGAACATCCCGCCGGGCTGCGCCTTCAACCCGCGCTGCCCGACGGCCCAGGACGTGTGCCGCACGGACGTACCGCCGCTGTACGAGGTCGACGAGTCGGACGCGGACCGCACCAGCGCGTGCCACTTGTGGAGGGAGTGCCTGCATGGCTAGTTCCGCGACGGCCTCGTCCGCAGAGCCGATCCTCGAAGTGAGCGGGCTGGTCAAGCACTACCCGCTCACCCAGGGCATCGTGTTCAAGAAGCAGGTCGGTTCGGTGAAGGCCGTCGACGGCGTCGACTTCACCCTCGGCAGGGGCGAAACCCTGGGCATCGTCGGGGAGTCGGGCTGCGGCAAGTCCACCGTCGCCAGGATGCTGGTCAACCTGGAGCGGCCGACCGAAGGGCGGATCCGCTTCAAGGGCGAGGACATCTCCAGGCTGTCGGGCAGGGCCCTGCGGGCGGTCCGGCGCAACATCCAGATGGTGTTCCAGGACCCGTACACCTCCCTCAACCCGCGCATGACGGTCGGCGACATCATCGGGGAGCCGTACGAGATCCACCCGGAGGTGGCTCCCAAGGGCGACCGGCGCAGAAAGGTCCAGGATCTCCTGGACGTCGTAGGCCTCAACCCGGAGTACGTCAACCGCTACCCGCACCAGTTCTCCGGCGGCCAGCGCCAGCGCATCGGCATCGCGCGCGGGCTGGCCCTGCGCCCGGAGGTGATCGTCGCCGACGAGCCGGTGTCCGCGCTGGACGTGTCGGTCCAGGCACAGGTGATCAACCTGCTGGACCGCCTCCAGAGCGAGTTCGACCTCTCCTACCTCTTCATCGCCCACGACCTGTCGATCGTCCGGCACATCTCGGACCGGGTCGGGGTCATGTACCTCGGCCGGTTCGTGGAGATCGGCAAGGACGAGGAGATCTACGACCACCCGACCCACCCCTACACCCAGGCCCTGCTCTCCGCGGTCCCCGTCCCGAACCCGGAGGCGCGCGAACACCGCGAGCGGATCATCCTGACGGGCGACGTCCCGTCCCCGACGAACATCCCCTCCGGCTGCCGCTTCCGCACCCGCTGCTGGAAGGCTCGGGAACGCTGCGCCCTGGAGGTACCGGTCCTCGCGGTCCCGGCGGAGTTCCGCCTCGTCACCGGCCCCGCCGCACACGACTCGGCGTGCCACTTCGCGGAGGAGAAGCGGGTGGTCCCACCCGGGGAACCGCCTTCCGCGACGACGGACGATCATGTCGACGCGAGGGCATAGTCGTACATTTGCACAGCAACCTCGTTAACACGCAGGCAACTTGGCTGACCCGTTTCCGATATACGGACGCGTCAGTCTGAACAACGTACGGCCGTGCGGGTGCCGTAAACGGGCCGGGAGCGCCATGTCTCCCGGCCCGTTGCCTCTTTTCGCGCCCAAACCGGCGCCGCTCTCGCGGACGTGGCTGGTGCTTCGTCGTGGTTCCTCGATCATTGGTCGAGGTGCTCTGCGGAGAGTCTTCGCTCAGCCCAGTCCGAGAGCGCGCCGGAGGAAGTCCACCTGGAGCAGCAGCAGGTTCTCCGCGACCTGTTCCTGCGGGGTCATGTGGGTGACGCCCGACAGGGGCAGGACCTCGTGCGGGCGGCCGGCCGCCAGCAGGGCGGAGGCCAGGCGCAGGGCGTGGGCGACGACCACGTTGTCGTCGGCCAGGCCGTGCACGATCATCAGCGGGCGGTGCGGTTCGGCGGGGTAGGAGAGTCCCTCGTCGGTGACGAGCGAGCTTTTCGCGTACGCCTGCGGGGAGGTGGCCGGGTCGCCGAGGTACCGCTCCGTGTAGTGCGTGTCGTAGAGCCGCCAGTCGGTGACCGGGGCGCCCGCGATGCCCGCGTGGAAGACGTCGGGGCGGCGCAGCACCGCGAGGCCCGCGAGCCAGCCGCCGTAGGACCAGCCGCGGATCGCCACCCGGGAGAGGTCGAGGGGATGGCTCTTCGCCAGATCCTGGAGCGCCTCGATCTGGTCGTCCAGGCTGACCGTGAAGTCGTGGTGGATCGCCTTCTCCCAGCCGGGGGAGCGGCCCGGGGTGCCCCGGCCGTCGGCGACGACCACCGCGAAACCCTGGTCGGCGAACCACTGCGAGGTCAGGTGCGCGTTGTGCGCGGCGAGGACACGGGGGCCGTGCGGGCCGCCGTAGGGGTCCAGGAGGACGGGCAGGGGGGCGCGGGGCGAGGTGTCACCGGGGTAGTCCGTAGGCATAAGCACGGCGCACGGGATACGGCGTGCGCCCCCCTCGGTGAGGATCACGCGAGGGGACAGACCAGGATCTTCCGCAAGGGACCGGACAGTCGTCGTCGCCTTCCCGTCCGCCGGCTTGCCGCCCCGCAGTACCCGCGCCACGCTCCCCGGCCGGTCCAGGGTCGCCGACACCACAACGGTCACGTTCCCCGCGCGCACCGCCGAATGCACGCCGGGCTCCTGGGACAGGCGCTCCACGCCGAGCTCGTTGACCCGGTAGACATGCACCTCGCCGGTCTCCGGAGCGGCCGCGTCCTGACCGGCCGAGGCGGAGACCAGCACGTCGTCGGCCGTGACGTCCAGTACCGCCCGCACATGCAACTGGGCTCCCGTCAGCGGACGTTCGCCGACCGTGAGGACCCGGGCGCCGCCCTCGTCGGCGATCCGGACCAGCTGTCCCGAAGGGCTCCAGCAGGGCACTCCGGGGAAAAGATCCAGCCAAATCAGATCTTCGTCGGCGTGCACCATCCGAGTCGTCCCGGAGTCGGTGTCCACCGCCAGGAACAGCTGACTGCGCTGGTCGCGCGCCTGTACGAGCAGCAGCGGCGCCCCCGCCCCTGACCAGTGCACTCGCGCCAGATACGGGTAACGCGCCCGGTCCCAGACGACCTCCGTGCGCACCCCGTCGAGCCCGAACACGAACAGCCGTACGTCCGCGTTGGCCGTCCCGGCAGCCGGATAGGGCACGTGTTGTGGGTCACGTTTCGGCTGGGCCGGATCGGAGATCCACCACCGCTCCACCGGCGTGTCGTCCACCCGCGCCACCAGCAGTCGATCCGATCCCGGAGCCCACCAGAACCCGCGCGAGCGCCCCATCTCCTCGGCCGCGATGAACTCGGCCAATCCATAGGAAACCGTGTCCGATCCGGGCTCCGCCACCGCCCGGTCGTCCTCGCCCTCGGCGCCCACCACCCGCAGGGCGCCGCCCGCGACGTACGCGACGAGGCGTCCGTCGGGGGACGGCCGGGGGTCGATCACCGGCCCGGGAACAGTGAGTTCGGTGGCCGTGCCGGCCCGCAGTTCCGCCGTGAAAAGCCGCCCTGACAAGGCGAAAGACGCCAGCTCGACGGCCTCGTCGGTGGCGTAGCCGATGATCCCCGCACCCCCCTCGCGGCTGCGTTCGCGGCGCGCCTTTTCCTCGGGCGAGAGGTCCTCGGAGGCGCCGCCGAGGAGGGCGCGCGGGTCGGCGGCCAGGCGTTCGGTGCCGTCCGCCGGATCGAGTACCCACAGGGAGGTCGCACGGTCCGTGCCGGAGCCGGAGCGCAGGAACACGACCCGGGAGCCGTCGGGGGCGACGGTGAACGAACGCGGCGCGCCGAGGGTGAAACGCTGGGTGCGTGCGTGCCGGCGGGGGAAGGAGTCGGACTCGGTCGTCATGGCCCGACCATATTGGCCATGCGACCCCCTTGTGCGGCTGTGCGCCGCGAGATGCGCGCCCACACATAGTTATGATCACTAGCGCTGCGTGGGTATGAACCTGCTGGCTGATGTATGGATTTACAAGTTCCCTCGCTCTGTTTTTGCCCCCACGTTCCCGGGTTCTTGGAGGTGAGCCGCCGTGGCACTCTCGATTTCGGCGGTGGTGCTGCTGGCGATCATCGTCTTCTTGTTGATCAAGAAGTCTGGCCTGAAGGGCGGTCACGCGGTTGTCTGCATCCTGCTCGGCTTCTACCTCGCCTCCTCGACGATGGCGGGGACGATCAACGACCTGACGACGAGCGTGGCGAGCATGATCGGCAGCATCAAGTTCTAGACGTACGGCACGAACACGGCCCAGGCCTCGGGCGAGAGCGCGAGGCGGGGGCTGTCATCGGCGTCGGCGTACTTGGAGTCGCGGACGTGGATGGTGGTGGGGGTGGGGGGCGATCTCTACGCAGGAGTCGCCCTCGGTGCCGTCGCTGTAGCTGCTCTTGAACCACGCCAGTTCGGAGGCGTGCTGCCCGATGGAGTGCTTGCGGATCATGTCTCTCCCAGCAGTTGCTCGATGAGGCTCTAGCGACTCCCCCGGCCCGAGAGCCTGCGCCCGGATGGTGCCATACCGCATAAAGCGGGCGGCCACTCTGAGTGACGTGATCCAGGAAACCGTCTCTTCCGAGCCCCAACCCGGCCACCACTTCCGCAACTTCGGCGTGCGTCTGTCACCCACACCTCGCGGAGCCCACCTCGCGCGACTGCCGGCGGTGGAGCAACTGCGCGCCTGGGGGCTGCCGTTGGACCCGGCCTGCCAGATCGTCGCCGACCTCGCGGCGAACGCGGCGACCCACGGACGTGTGCCGGGCCGGGACTTCCGGCCGTCGCTCTACGCCATCGCGAACACGCTGCGCATCGAGGTGACGGACGCGTCGGGGGACCGGCCGCCCCGCCCCCGGCAAACGGTTCCGGAAGCCGATTCGGAGTCCGTCGGGGACTGCTCCTGGTCGAGGCGCTGGCCGACCGGTGGGGCTGGGCTCCGGAGATGCGTCCACGCAAGACGGTGTGGGCCGAGGTCGTACTCCCACCGGAACCCGACGCGTCGCGCTTCGGTGCCTCGTGCTGCGACGCGAGGGGCGCTCTCTTTCCAAGGACCACGACGGTGAAAGAACCCGACCAAGCCCCACCCCTCCCGCCCGCTGCGCAAACTCACTCCCGCGAGTGAATATGCCAACTGGAGTGGATTTGCGGCGGGTTGCCTGCCCTACGCTCGGCGCAGCATCACCACCACACAACCGCAGACATGCGACGGCCCCCGCCGGGACGGCAATCCCAGTGCGAGGGCCTGACCACCAAGGAAGTTAGGGCTTCCCGATGGACACGCAAAACCCTAGCGCGCCCCCATGCGCCGAGTCCCGTAACACGGGCAAAAACCACCCCCACGCGGGCGGACTCACCCACGACAACGCCCGCCACACCACCCGCTTCACGGTGATCGGCAACCACCTCGCCCAGCACGGGGAGTTGTCCCTCCTGGCGATCGGACTGGGCGTCCACATCCAGTCGCTGCCCAAGGGCGCCCGGGTCGACATCAAGACCCTCACCGCCCGCTTCCCCGAGGGCGCGACCCGGATCGCCGCCGCCCTGCGCGAACTGGAGTCCCACGGCTACCTCCGCCGCGAACGCAAGCGCATCCCCGGCGGACGCATCGTCACCCGCACGGTCTCCTGCAACCAGCCCGGACGCCACGGCAGCGCGCCCGAGCCCGCCAGGCCGCCCGCCCGACGCCCCGCCCCGGACAGCCGCCCACCCCGCAAGAAACTCCCGGCGGTCCCCCAGCCCGCCTACCCCGCCCCCACGCTCCTGCAGACCGCCGTAGACCTCCTCGCCGGCCTCCGCCGCCACGACCCCCGCCTCCTCCTCTCCGCCACCGACGCCGACCACCTCGCCCCCGGAGTCGCCGCCTGGCTGGAACGAGAGGTCACCCCCACCGTCGTACGCCACGCCCTGACCAACGACCTCCCCGAGGAGCCCCTGCGCCGCCCAGCAGCCTTCCTGGCCCACCGCCTGGCCGCCCAGCTGCCGCCCCTCCCGCCGTACCGGGCCCCCGCCCCGCCCCCGGACACCCCACGCCGACTCCGGAACTGCGGCGGCTGCGACCGCGGCTTCAGATCCGCGGGATCAGACAGATGCCGCGACTGCCGGCCGCCCCACCACTGAAAATCAAGGAACCACATGGTCAGCTCGCCGCACGAAGCGATGCACCGCATCTTTCAGCACGACACAAGGCTCTTCAGCCGCGTCTCGAAGGTTCTCGGATGTGACCTCCCCGTCCCGGACAGCGTCACGATCCTGCCCACGGACCTGACCGAGACCGGCCCGGTCGAACGGCGGGTGGACACCCTTCTGCGCCTCGACAGCGCGGAACACGGCGCGTTCCTCCTCGCCATCGAGGCCCAGGGCAAGAAGGACCTCACCAAGCCCGCGAGCTGGGCGTATTACACCGCGTATCTGTGGAGCAAGTACCGGCTGCCCACCGCTCTCATGGTCGTGGTCCAGGACCACGCCACCGCCGCATGGGCCCAGCGACCGGTGGCCAGCGGGCCTCCTCAGCTGCCCACACTCACCATCAGGCCCCTCGTGGCGGGTCCCCACAACATGCCGGTGATCACCGACCCGGCGGAGGCCCATGAGGACCTCGTACTGGCCACACTCGCCGCCATCACACACGCGGGCGATCCGGCCATTGCTGACATACTGAAAGCCCTGTCCACCGCGCTGCGGAACGAACGCGAAGACAACAAGCGCGAAGACGTCGTCGACCCCATCATCGAACTCATCTCACAGGGCCTGGGCGATCGCCCGGCCAAATCGCTCTGGAGGAACCTGGTGGCCGTGGATCTCTCCTTCTACAAGTCGGACATCGCGGAGGAGCTCCGCGACGAAGGCCGTGACAAAGGCCGTGCTCAGAGCCGTGCGGAGGACATCCTGTTCGTTCTGGAACAGCGCGGCATCGAAGTTCCTGGCGAGGCCCGCGACCGGGTCATCGGCTGCGACGACCCCGAGATCCTGCGCCGCTGGTTTGCGCGTGCTCTCACCGCCCCGGCAGTCGAAGACATCTTCGACAACGAGTAGGCATGGCCGTGGATCTTTCCTTCTACAAGTCGTACCTCGCGGAGGACCTCCGCGAGGAAGGCCGTGAGGAAGGCCGTGTGAGAGGCCGAGCCCAGGGCCGCCTCATCGCCCATGTGGAGTCCGTACTGATCGTCCTGCAGGCGCGCGGCATCGACGTGTCCGAGGAGGTCCGTGAGCGGATCACCGGATGTGCCGATCCGGAGATGCTGCGCCACTGGCTCGGCCGCGCCATCACCGCCACATCCGTCGCCGGGATCTTCGGAGACGAGCAGGCCTCGTAGGCTGGCCCCATGAAGGAACTGCCCGCCCGGCGTCTGCTGCTGGTGCACGCGCACCCGGACGACGAGTCGATCAACAACGGCGCGACCATGGCCAGGTATGCGGCCGAGGGCGCCCATGTGACCCTGGTCACCTGCACGCTCGGGGAACGCGGCGAGGTCATCCCGCCGGAGCTGCGGCATCTGACCGGCGCTGCCCTCGGGGAGCACCGGCTGCGTGAGCTCACCGCGGCCATGGCCGAGCTCGGTGTCGACGACTTCCGGCTGCTCGGCGGCGCGGGCCGTTACGGCGACTCCGGGATGATGGGCCTCCCCGACAACGACGACCCCGCCTGCTTCTGGCAGGCCGACGTCGACGAAGCCGCCGCGTCCCTTGTCGAGGTGATCCTCGAGGTACGCCCCCAGGTTCTCGTCACGTACGACGACAACGGCGGCTACGGCCACCCCGACCACATCCAGGCCCACCGCGTCGCCCTGCGCGCCGCGGAGCTGGCCGAGGGCGCCGGGTGGCGCATCCCCAAGGTGTACTTCAACCGCGTCCCGCGCTCCGTCGCCGGGGCCGCCTTCGCCCGGCTCCGGGAAGAGCTGCCGGGGCTGCCCTTCGCCAAGAGCGCGGTCGTCGCCGACGTCCCGGGTGTCGTGGACGACGACCGCGTCACCGCAGAGATCCACGGCGGCGACGGCGACGGTGCGTACGCCGCCGCCAAGGCCGCCGCGATGCGCGCGCACGCCACCCAGGTCGAAGTCGCCCCCGGAGAGCGGTACTTCGCCCTCTCCAACGACCTCGCGCAGCCCCTCTTTGCGATCGAGTACTACGAACTCGTACGCGGCGAGCCCGCTCAGCGACATGAGACCGATCTCTTCGCGGGCGTCGCGGGCGTCGCGGGCGTCGCGGGCGTCGCGGGCGTCGCGGGTACCGCCGGTACGGAGGAGGTGGCCTGATGTCCGACCGTGGTTCGATGCTCGCCCAGCCGCTCCGGATGCCTCCCGCCGGACGGGTCGCCGCCTATGTGGGGCTCGTGGTGCTCGGCGCCGTCGCCGGTCTCGCCGGGGCGCTCGTCCAGGCGGGCTGGTTCCCGGGTGGGCTGCTCCTCGCGCTCGTGGGCGCGGGCGGGCTCTTCGTCGGCGGGGCGCGGGCGCTCGACACCCGCGCCGGGGCCGTCGCGCCCGCCGCCGGCTGGATGATCTCCGTCATCCTGTGCACCGCGGGCCGTCCCGAGGGCGACTTCCTGTTCGGCGTGGGAGGCGGTTCCTACCTCTTCCTGCTCGGTGGCATGGCACTTGCTGTGATCTGCGCCACGATTGGTTTGGGGCGGCAACCGGGCGGCGATGGCGTCCGACTTGGCAAGTGACGTACCACTTCACCCTTGCCGGCGCGTGGGAGTCCCGTGTGGGTTTCCCCGGCGGTCGTGGGATACGGGCCAGAAGTGGCCAGTATGGTGGTGCGCGCCGCCGAGCTGCCCGTGAGGTCGTGGCGGGCGGCGGAGCCAACCTGGAGAACCTGCCTTGAGTCGTGAAACTGACAGTCCGTCCTCCGGGCCCAACGGGTCCAACGGGCGCGGCGGAGCCGCATACCCCTCGGGCACGCCGCCGTACGGCACCCCTGTGGTGTCCGACGGCGGTGCTGACGAGGGCCGTTCGGCCGCGCGGCCGGAGGAACGCAAGACCGAGACCACGCTGACGACGCGGATCCGCATCAACATCCCCGGATCGCGGCCGATTCCGCCGGTCGTCGTGCGTACGCCCGTCGCCGAAACCGAGAGCGCGGGCGACGACAGCCCCAACGGCAACGCGAGCAACGGTGCCGACACGCAGTCGGCGGCTCCCGCGGGCGCCGCCGGTTCCGTCTCCTCGGACACCGGCTCCTTCGAGCTGCCCGCCGAACCGGCGCCCGCCGCCGACGAGAAGACGAGCGACTGGTTCGCGCCACGCAAGTCCGGGCCCGCCAAGGGCGGTCAGGGCGGCGGCGCCACCAACGGGGCCGGTCTGCCGGGCGGTTCTGCCGCCGGGACGAGCGCGCCCGCGAGCCCGCAGGGCCCCGCTGCCGGTGCGCCAGGCGGCGCGCGGCCGGGAGCCGGTCGTCCCGGTGGCGTGGTCGGCTCCATGAGCGTGCCGGGCGGTGCCCGCTCCGGCGGCACCAACGGTGCGGGGCTGCCCGGCGGCGCCACCGGCGGTCCGGTGGCTCCGGGGCACGGTGGCGGCACGGGCTCCTTCGACGTGACCGAGGCGCTCGCCGCGGGCCCGCTGGGCAACGGCTCGCGTCCGGGACAGGTGCCGGGGAAGGCTCCGGGCCAGGGTCAGGCCCCGGGCCAAGGTCAGGCACTGGGCCAAGGTCAGGCCCCGGGCCAAGGTCAGGCACTGGGCCAGGCGCAGGCTGCGGGCCAGGGGCAGGTCCAGGGTCAGGGTGGTGGCGGTGCCGAGCCGCGCCGCGACAACCTGCCGTACTTCTCCGACGACGGTCAGGGCGGTCAGAACGGCCAGAACGGCCAGAACGGCCAGAACGGCCAGAACGGCCAGGCCGGCTTCCCGGCCGGTCCCGGTGGCTCGTACGACTTCAACGGGCCGGACGGACCCGGCGGCCCCGGCGGCCGAGGCGGCCCGCAGGGCGGTCCCGCCGGCCCGACCGGCGGCCCGGTCACCGGCGACGGCCCGATGGTGCCCCCGATGGGCGGCGGCCCGCGCGGCACGGCCGGCGCGATCGGCGCCGCGGGCGCCCCCGGCGTGACCCGTGCGCCGGGCGCGCCTGCCGCTCCCGGCGGCCCCGGCCCCCATGGCCGCGGCGGCCCCGGCGGCCCGCGTTCCACCGCCCCGGGCGGCCCCGGCGTCGGCACCGGTGCCGGTGCCGGTACCGGTCGTCTCCCCGGCGGGGGGCTGAGCGACGACACCGCGATACTCACCCCCCAGAAGCCCGCCCCCGAGCCGGGCGCGGGCGGCTACGGCGGCCGGCCGGTCGACAACGTCTCCGGGCACACCGTCACCAGCGGCATTCCCGTCGTGCCCTCCGGCGGGCCCGGCGGCGCCACGCGCACCGACGGACCGCTGCCGCACACCCCGCCGAAGGGGACGGCTGCTGTCCCGCAGAGCGCGTCCGGGGGCGGCGACTCCAAGAAGAAGAAAAAGAAGAAGGGCCGCAGCAAGCTCCCCCTGCTGGGCGGCCTGGTGGTCGTCGCGGGCATCGGCGTCTACGGCGCCGGCCTGCTGATGAACCACTCCGACGTGCCCAAGGGCACCACCGTGCTCGGCGTCGACATCGGCGGCGGCACCCGTGACGACGCCGTCAAGACCCTCGACGACGCCTTCGACAAGCGGGTCGCCCAGCCGCTGAAGCTGTCCGTCGGCGGCGACACCGTCACCCTCAAGCCGGACCAGGCGGGCCTCCAGTTCGACATGCAGGCCACGGTCGACGACGCCGCCAAGAGCGACTACAACCCGATCTCGGTGATCGGGTCGCTGTTCGGGCAGCACCGTGAGGTCGAGCCCGAGATGCCGGTCGACGAGGAGAAGCTCCAGGCCGCTCTGGAGAGCGCGGCGGGCGGCTCCGGCTCGGCCACCGACGGCACGATCAAGTTCGAGTCGGGCAAGGCCGTCGCCGTCTACGGCAAGGCGGGCAAGGGCATCGACGCGGCGAAGGCCGAGTCGGCCGTGGTCGACGCCTACCGCAGCCAGGTGGAGACCGGTACGACCACCCCGGTGACCGTGCCGACGACGACCAAGCAGCCGACGGTGTCCGACGCCGAGGTCGACCGCATGATGAAGGAGTTCGCCGAACCCGCGATGTCCGGCAAGGTCACGCTCCAGACCAAGGAGGGCGTGCCCAGCATCTCCTTCAGCCCGAAGAACTCCCTGTGGAAGTTCCTCCAGGTCAAGGCCGTCAACGGCAAGCTCGTCGAGAGCTACGACCAGGCCGCGCTGAAGGAGCTGTACGGCAGCACCTTCGACAAGGTGCTGATCACTCGCGGCACCGGCCAGAAGACGGCCGTCACGGTCCAGGACGTCATCGGCGCCCTGCGCCCGGCCCTGAAGAGCGAGACGAACCGGACCGCGATCATCGAGACCGACCCGAGCTGACGCGCGAGCGGTGCCGCATGACATCTGTCATGCGGCACTGCGGACGGCCGACACTGCCGACCGCCCCCGCTCCGACGCGACGATTGCTGTCATGACGACGACGACAGCGCCGGTGGTCGGGTTCGACCAGGTGCGCAAGAGCTTCGGTGACGTGCGGGCCGTGGACGGCCTCACCCTGACCCTGCGCCCGGGCGAGACCGTGGCACTGCTCGGCCCCAACGGGGCGGGCAAGTCCACCACCCTCGACCTGCTGCTCGGCCTCAAGCACGCCGACAGCGGCACCGTCCGCCTCTTCGGCGGCACCCCGCGCGAGGCGATCGTCGCCGGGCGGGTGGGCGCGATGCTGCAGAGCGGCGGCCTGATGGACGAGGTGACGGTCGCCGAACTGGTCCGGCTCGCCTGCGCCCTGCACCCCAAGCCGTACCGGCCCGCCGACGTGCTGGCCCGCGCGGGCATCACCCAGATCGCCGACCGCAAGGTCGACAAGCTCTCCGGCGGCCAGGCACAGCGCGTCCGGTTCGCCCTCGCCACCGCCGGCGACAGCGACCTGATCGTCCTCGACGAGCCCACCACCGGCATGGACGTCACCACCCGGCAGGCGTTCTGGGCCACCATGCGCGAGCAGGCCGACCAGGGCCGCACGGTCCTGTTCGCCACCCACTACCTCGAAGAGGCCGACGCCATAGCCGACCGCGTCCTGGTCCTGCACCGGGGCCGGCTCCTGGCCGACGGCACGGCCGCCGAGATCAAGGCGAAGGCCGGGGCCCGCAGGATCGCCTTCGACCTGGAGGGCGACATCGACGAGGCCGCACTGCGCGCCCTGCCGTTCCTCACCACCATCACCGTGTCCAACAGCGGCTCCGCCGCGGGGTCCGGCCGCACCGGCCGCACCGTCCGCATCCAGTCCACCGACGCCGACGCCACCGTCCACGCGGTCTACGGCCTCGGCCTCTACCCCCACAACCTCGAGGTCGCCGGGCTCGGCCTGGAGCAGGCCTTCGTGGCCCTCACCACCGCCGAGGAGGCGAAGTCGAAGTGAACGGCCTGATCAAGCTGGAACTGACCCGCGCCCTGCGCAACCGCAAGTTCCTGTTCTTCTCGGTGATCTACCCGTCGGTCCTGTTCCTGCTCATCGCGGGCAGCTCCGACAGCACGGAGAAGATCGACGGCACCGGCCTCACGCTCCCGACCTACATGATGGTCTCGATGGCCTCCTTCGGCGCCCTGACGGCCGTCCTGATGGGCAACAGCGAGCGCATCGCCAAGGAGCGCCAGAGCGGCTGGGTGCGGCAGCTGCGCCTGACCACGCTTCCGGGCCGCGGCTACGTCCTGGCGAAGACCGCGAGCGCCGCGGTGGTCAGCCTGCCCTCCATCGTCGTCGTCTTCGCCGTCGCCGCGGCCGTGAAGGACGTACGGCTGGACACCTGGCAGTGGCTGGCGCTCACCGGCTCCATCTGGGCCGGCAGCCTCGTCTTCGCCGCCCTCGGCGTGGCGATCGGCTACCTCGCGAACGGGGACGCGGTCCGCCCGATCACGATGATCACCTACTTCGGCCTGTCGATCCTCGGCGGCCTGTGGATGCCCACGACGACCTTCCCGACCTGGCTGCAGGACATCGCCAAGTGGGTGCCGACGCACGCGTACGCTGCCCTGGGGCAGGCGATCGAACAGAGCCAGGCCCCGCATGCCAAGGACATCGTCATCCTGGTCGTCTTCTTCGCCCTGTTCACGGGCGGTGCGGCCTGGCTGTACCGGAAGGACACGCTGAAGGCGTGAGCGTCATGACGGACGACCTGTGCTCCGAGGAGGACGCCCGGCGGGGGCCGCCGATCGCGCTGGGCCGGACGGCCCGCACCCCGCGCGAACTGTGGCGGCGCAAGCTGCTGTGGATCGGCGTCTGGCTGGTGTTCCTCAGCTCGCCGGTCCACGACCTCGTCTCCGGCAACCACAGCACCGGCGGCACGGTCGCCGGCTGGCTGGGCCTGGCGGTGTTCGTCACCGTCTACCTGTCGCTGCTCTTCCGGGACATGGGGGCCGCGCCCTACACCGACAAACTCATCGCCACCCTGATCGGCTCCATGGCGGTGCTCGCCACCGTCCTCGGCCTCACCCTCGGCTCCGCCTGGCTCGGCCTGTACTGCTACGTCTCCGTGGCCTGCGGGATGGTGCTCCCGCTGCGGGTGGCGTTCTGGACGATCCCGGGGACGGGCGCGCTGCTGCTCCTCGTCGGCCTGCGCACCGACGAGGAGGAGGCGCTCAACCTTCTCCTCCTGGTCCTGCTCATCGGTTTCGCGATGACCGGCGTCAGCCAACTGGTCCGTACGACGGTGGAGTTGCGCAAGGCCCGCGCCACGGTCGCCCAACTCGCCGCGAACGAGGAGCGGTTGCGCCTGGCCAGAGACCTGCACGACCTCCTCGGCCACTCCCTCTCCCTCATCACCCTCAAGAGCGAGCTGGCCGGCCGGATGCTCCCCGACCACCCCGACAAGGCGGCCCAGCAGGTCGCCGACATCGAACAGGTCAGCCGCCAGGCCCTGGTCGACGTCCGCGAGGCCGTCACCGGCTACCGGCGCCCCCGCCTGGCCGCGGAACTCGCGGGCGCCCAGGTCGCGTTGACGGCGGCCGGCATCGCCGCCCGGATCCCCGCAGAACCGGACCTCGACGGCGTCTGCGAGGACACCGAGTCCACGCTCGCCTGGGCCCTGCGCGAGGCGATCACCAACGTCGTACGCCACAGCGGCGCCGCCCGCTGCACGGTGGACCTCGTGCGCCGCCAGACCCTCGACGGCCCCGTCCTCGAACTCTCCGTCGAGGACGACGGCTCCGGTGGCTCCGGCAAGGGCCCCGGCAACGGCCTCACCGGCCTGACCGAACGCCTGGAGCAGGCGGGTGGCACCCTGGAGGCGGACCGGGTCAAGCACGGCTTCCGGCTGACCGCCCGGGTCCCGGCCGGCCCGGTCGCGGACGTAGGATCCCGCTCATGAGTGGTGGCACGATCAAGGTCCTCCTGGCCGAGGACCAGTCGATGGTCCGCGAGGCCCTGGCGGCCCTGCTCGGCCTGGAGGACGACATCGAGGTGGTCGCCCAGGTGGCGCGCGGCGACGAGGTCCTCGCGGCCGCCCACGCCCACGACGTCGACGTGGCCCTCCTCGACATCGAGATGCCGGGCGCGACGGGCATCGAGGCCGCGGCCCAACTCCACAAGGAGCTCCCGCGGTTGAAGCTGGTCGTTCTCACGACCTTCGGCCGCCCCGGCTACCTGCGCAGCGCCATGGAGGCCGGTGCCGACGCCTTCCTCGTCAAGGACGCCCCCGCGTCCCAGCTCGCGGCAGCGGTCCGCAAGGTCCTGGCGGGCGAGCGGGTCATCGACCCCACGCTCGCGGCAGCGGCCCTCGCGGAGGGCGCCAACCCCCTGACCGACCGCGAACGCGAGGTCCTGCGAGCGGCGGCCGACGGCTCGACGAACGCGGAACTGGCAGCAGCCCTGCACCTGTCCCAGGGCACGGTCCGCAACTACCTGTCGACGGCGATCCAGAAACTGGCGGTACGCAACAGAGCAGAGGCGGTACGGATAGCGAGAGAGAAGGGCTGGCTGTGAAGCCCGAGGCGCAGGCGGCGTCGTAAGCAAGGCCAGGGGCGGCATCCCCAGGGGCGCGGGGCTGTTTCGACGCGCGGCTCCGGCGCGTGGGCGCGACCAGCCACTATGTGCGGCTCCGGCGCGTGGGCGCGACCAGCCACGATGTGCCGGCCCCCGCGCGACGGCAGAACCCCCATGGCGCTGAGGCGTCAGTTCAACATGGCCCGCGCAGCAAACGCCTCCTTCCGCACCCGCTCCGCCGTCCCCTCGTCCACCACCTCCACCAACCCCGCGTACTCCTCCAACTCCGCCGCACCGCCCAGGAAATCCCCCCGCAGCACCAGCAACTGCCCCTTCTCGTACCGCAACCGGGCGGGATGCGAGGGCACCGCCAACGCCAACTCCACGGCCCACAGGGCGACATCCGACCGCTCCGGCCGAGCGGCCGCCCACGAACGGATGTTGTTCAGGATCCGCGTCACCACCTCCAACGGCTCGGCCGGCGTCAGCATGGACGGCTCCAGAGGAGCCCCCGTCGCCCCGGCGACCAGCAACTCCGCGTCGCCGCCCGTCAGCACCCGCCCCCCGTCGAAGGGATCGACGAGCACCTGCCGTTCCAGGTCCGCGGGCGGCCCGAACCCGACCACGAAGTGCCCCGGCAGCGCGACCCCGTACACCGGCGCCCCGGCCCGCCGCGCCACCTCCACCCACACCACCGACAGCAGGATCGGCAGCCCCCGCCGCCGTACCAGCACCCGGTGCAGCAGCGACGAATCCAGCCGGTCGTAGTCCGTGGCCGAGCCGCGGAACCCGTACCCCTCGCCGAGCAGCTCCCGCAGCGCCACCGCCCACGCCTGCGGCCCGCCGGGCCGGTACGGCAGCTGCCCCGCCAGCCGGTCCAGCTCGATCTGGGCGGCGTCCAGACCGGCCTCGTCCAGTTCCGGGTCCGCGGCCGCGCCGATCAGCAGGCACAGCAGGGCCAGATCGGGACGCTCGGCCCGCGCCTCCTCGGCGAACCGCCGCCGCACCTCGCGGACGCCGAACCCGCTCACGACAGCTCCAGCGAGGGCTCGGGGGAGGGCTCCAGCGAGGGCTCCCGATAATGGTGGTACGCGTGGTGCGCGCCGAAGCCCAGCCCGGCGTACATCGCCCGCGCGCCCGCGTTCTCCTCCTCCACCTGGAGCCAGGCCGCCGACGCCCCCTCCTCCAGCGCCCGCCGGGCCAACGCGGCCATCACGGTCGTGGCGAGCCCCTTGCGCCGCTGCGCCGGATCGACCTCGACGGCGGCGAACCCGGCCCACCGCCCGTCCACGACACACCGCCCGATCGCGGCCGGAGCACCGCCGGACGCCCCGGGCACGGAAGCGAACCACACCGACGGCCCTCCCCCACTCCCGGCTGCGCCCGAGCGGGGGGACCCCCATCCCAGCACCTTCAGGACCACCTCGCTCACCCCCTTGCGCTGATACCGCGCCAGCCACGCCTCGTCGGCCCCCCGGGCCAGCACCACACCCCCAGCCTCCGCCCGGTCCGCGACCGGCGCCAGCGCGCCGACCCACATCTCCGCCGTCACCTCACGCACCCACCCGCGACGCTCCAGATCCGCGCACAGCAGCTCCTGGGTGCCCTCGGCCCCCGTCGCCGTCTGCACATAGGCGGGCAGCCCGCGCTCGCCGTACCAGCGCCGTACCGTGTCCAGGGCCTCGTCGAGCGGGACCCCGGGGTCGCCGAGCGGCAGCACCGAGTTGGCCCGCCGTGTGAACCCGGCGGCCGCCCGCAGCTCCCACGCACCGAGCCGCTCGCTCTCCACGGGGCGCCAGGCCCGCGCGGCGACCCGGGCGAGCTCCTCGTACGAGGCGGCCGGCCCCCGGCGCCGGGCGGGCGCGGCGGGGACGACCTTCCCCGCCACCAGCGAGGACTCGTCAATGAGCACGCTTTCCCCGCTCTTCCGTGTGATCGTGAGCACACCGGTGTCCCATGATGTGAGAACGCCCACCGTGTCGGTGAATTTCCCCTGGGTGACCCCAGGACCGGTCAAACACCGCACGGAGACACGTTTTCCCACGTCAGCAGTGGTGATGCGGACGACGAGGCGTCCGGCGGACGATATTCCCACTGGTCAGTTCACCCCTCCTGTTCGGATCATGGCCAAGAACGGAGATACTAGGGGTGGGCATCGACGACGCCGCGCTCCCGCGCGCCAGGCGGCGGAGCCTGAGGAGGCCCGCCAGCGCCCTATCGAGGAGGAACGACAGCGTGACCTACGTCATCGCGCAGCCTTGTGTCGACGTGAAGGACAAGGCGTGCATCGAAGAGTGCCCGGTCGACTGTATCTACGAGGGCCAGCGGTCCTTGTACATCCACCCGGACGAATGCGTCGACTGCGGCGCCTGTGAACCGGTCTGCCCGGTCGAGGCGATCTTCTACGAGGACGACACTCCGGAGGAGTGGAAGGACTACTACAAGGCGAACGTCGAGTTCTTCGACGAGCTCGGCTCGCCCGGCGGCGCCAGCAAGCTGGGTCTGATCGAGCGCGACCACCCCTTCGTCGCCGCGCTGCCGCCGCAGGCCGAGTAATCCGCATCAGCGGCCCGCACTATGTGCCGCCTCGGTCCCGTACGGCCTGATCCCGCCCGATCGCCGTACGGGGCCGAGGCGTTTGCCGTACGTACGAAAGTGAGCCAGTAACCGTGTCCTCCGTAGTCTCCGACCGCCTTCCCACCTTCCCCTGGGACAAGCTGGAGCCGTACAAGAAGACGGCCGCAGCGCACCCGGACGGCATCGTCGACCTCTCCGTCGGCACCCCGGTCGACCCGGTGCCCGACCTGATCCAGAAGGCGCTGATCGACGCGGCGGACTCCCCGGGCTACCCCACGGTCTGGGGCACCCCGGCCCTGCGTGACGCGATCACCGGCTGGCTGGAGCGGCGGCTCGGCGCCCGCGAGGTCACCCACCGCCACGTCCTGCCGATCGTCGGCTCCAAGGAGCTCGTGGCCTGGCTCCCGACCCAGCTGGGCCTCGGCCCCGGCGACCGGGTCGCGTACCCGCGCCTGGCCTACCCGACGTACGAGGTCGGCGCCCGCCTGGCCCGCGCGGACTACGAGGTCTACGACGACCCGACGACCCTGGACCCCGAAGGCCTGAAGCTCCTCTGGCTCAACTCGCCGTCCAACCCGACGGGCCGGGTCCTCTCGAAGCAGGAGCTGACGCGGATCGTCGCGTGGGCCCGCGAGCACGGCGTCCTGCTCTTCTCCGACGAGTGCTATCTGGAACTGGGCTGGGAGGCCGACCCGGTCTCGGTCCTCCACCCGGACGTCAACGGTGGCTCGTACGAGGGCGTCGTCTCCGTCCACTCCCTCTCCAAGCGCTCGAACCTGGCCGGCTACCGAGCGGCCTTCCTGGCGGGAGACCCGGCCGTCCTCGGCCCGCTCCTGGAGATCCGCAAGCACGGCGGCATGATGACGTCGGCGCCCACGCAGGCGGCGGTCGTGGCGGCCCTGGGCGACGACGCCCACGTCCGCGAACAGCGCCTGCGCTACGCGGCCCGCCGCACCCTCCTGCGCGAGGCCCTCCTGTCCCACGGCTTCCGCATCGAACACAGCGAGGCCAGCCTCTACCTCTGGGCCACGAAGGACGAGTCCTGCTGGACCACGGTCGCCCACCTGGCAGACCGAGGCATCCTGGTGGCCCCGGGGGACTTCTACGGCACGGCAGGCGAGAACTTCGTACGAGTGGCCCTGACGGCGACGGACGAACGGGTCGCAGCGGCAGTGGGGCGCCTGTAACCACAAGGACGGGGTCCAGGGAAACCCTGGACCCCGTCCCAGCTCACCGGCCAAAGCCAGGCGCTAGCCGAGCGGCAGGCTCTTCACCGGCAGCGTCTGCGCACCGGGCAGCCCACCCTTGGTGAGCGAGTCCGTCGGCAGCCCACCCTTCGTGGCGGTCGACGTGGTGTCCCCGAGGATGTCCCCGGCGGAGCCCGCCGCCTCACCGGCCGTCTTCTGCGCCACCGGCGCCGCCTTCTTCACGGCCTTGCCGCCGGCCTTGCCCGCGACCGGCGCCGCCTGCTTGACCGCCTTGGCACCGGTCTCACTCGCGAGCCCGGTGACGTTCTGCGTCGCGCCGTCGACCGTGGTGCCCACGTTCGCCGTGTCCAGGGCGGTCAGTCCGCCGAGGTTCGGAGCGGCGGGAAGGCTGGGGGCCGCACTGGCGGAGCCGGCCGCACCGACCCCGGCGGCCGCTCCTGCAGCGACGAGCAGCGCGGCACGGGCGATCCGGCGGGTCAGGGGGAGGGACATGATGCTCCTTCGACGGGAGAGAACAAGGACTGTCTGTGACTGACTGGCTGTCTGTCTGTCCGGGCCCGGACGCAGTGACTACCGCTCGAAGCCCGCGAAGGTTGCGCACGGCCGACGTAAAGAGTTGGCAATGCGTCGCATTATCGGCTGCGGATAAAAGCGGGCAAAAACGGCCCGATGTGAAAGTCCGTCAAACCCGTGGAGCCCTTTGTTCTCAAGGGATTCGCCGGACGGGAGGGTGACGGCGCGAAAACCTGAGCACCCGGCCGTCCGAACGACCCGCACACGACCCGGACGGGTGAAGACCCGTACTACTGCGCGGTGACGATCCGCACGCTGCCCGTGCCGCCGCCCGCCCCCGAGGCCCCGGCGGCCTCCGCGCTGGTCGAACCGGTCGCCCGCCACTTGCTGTCGGTGTTCCCGGAGACCCACTCCCGGCCCGCGTACGAGACGCGCTCGATGCGCAGTGCCGAGGCGTTGGCCACCGCCCAGTGCGCCAGCTGCCATCCGCACTCGCTGACACTGCGCCCACCGGAGGCGGTGTCCTCGGACACGGGCAGCGTCACGGTCCGCCCGCTGGTCTCGGTGACGGGAGTCTCGGCGCCGGCCGCCGCCGACGTGTCCTCGGCGTCGGATTCCGTACCCGCCTGCTGGAGCGACTCCCGCCCGAAGTCGCGTGCCAGCGCCGCCCGCACCGCGTCCGGGCCCGTGGTCGTCGTGGTTTCCGCGCGGCCGTCGCAGGTCAGCGTGGCCGCCGACGTCCCGGTCAGCGCGGCGGCCAGCACCGTGGCGTCCGGCTCGTGCTTGGCGTACGCCTCCGGGTAGCCGCTGCGCTGCACGCGCTGCGCCGCGACGGTCAGCGGGAGCTCGGTGTAGTCGCGCACCTTGGCGAGGTGCTCGTAGAAGATGTCCGCCGCGTACGCCGGGTCCGTGACCTGCTTCTCCGTGCCCCAGCCCTGCGAGGGCCGCTGCTGGAACAGGCCGAGCGAATCCCGGTCGCCGTGGGTGAGGTTGCGCAGCCCCGACTCCTGGATGGCGGTCGCGAGCGCGATGGCCACGGCCCGCTCGGGCATGGCCCGGTTGGTGCCGACGGCGGCGATCGTGGCCGCGTTCACCGCCTGCTCCGGCGTGAACTCGTACGTCGTCCCGACCTCGTCGCCAGAAACGACTCTGCACCCGGGATCTCCGGTGCCGCCGGTGACGTACTGCACCACGACATAACCCGCGACGGCGGACAGGACCACGCAGGCCGCCCCGAAACGGAGGAGGCGGCCGCGGCGCTTGGGGGAGGGGGACGGCTCTGGCACGCGTACAAGGTACTGGAGAGTACTGAGGAGGACGAGGCAGCTGCGCACAGCGGGCAAGAGCGGGACGGCCGACTGGCGCGTTAGGGTCGACGGCATGGCCGACACCCCGCTTGACCTCACGCTGGACGCCGCGGTCCTCACCGCGCAGCTCGTGGACTTCCCCTCCGAGAGCGGCACCGAGAAGCCGCTCGCGGACGCGATCGAGACCGCCCTGCGCGCGCTGCCCCACCTGACGGTGGACCGCTACGGCAACAACGTGGTCGCCCGCACGAACCTGGGCCGTGCGGAGCGTGTGGTCCTCGCCGGGCACATCGACACCGTCCCGATCGCCGGTAACGTCCCCTCGCGCCTGGACGAGGACGGGGTCCTATGGGGATGCGGCACCTGCGACATGAAGGCGGGGGTCGCGGTCCAGCTGCGCATCGCGGCGACGGTCCCGGAACCCAACCGCGACCTGACCTTCGTCTTCTACGACAACGAGGAGGTCGCCGCCGACCTCAACGGCCTCAAGCACGTGGCCGAGGCGCACCCGCAGTGGCTGGCGGGAGACTTCGCGGTGCTCCTCGAACCCTCCGACGGCCAGGTCGAGGGCGGCTGCCAGGGCACCCTGCGGGTCCTGCTGAAGACGAAGGGCGAGCGGGCACACTCGGCGCGCGGCTGGATGGGATCCAACGCGATCCACGCCGCGGCCCCGATCCTCGCCCGCCTCGCCGCGTACGAGCCGCGCTACCCGCTCATCGACGGCCTGGAGTACCGGGAGGGCCTCAACGCGGTCGGCATCACGGGCGGAGTGGCCGGCAACGTCATCCCCGACGAGTGCGTCGTCACCGTCAACTTCCGCTACGCGCCGGACCGCAGCGAGGAGAAGGCCCTCGCGCACGTCCGCGAGGTCTTCGCCGACTGCGGGGTGGAGGAGTTCGTGATCGACGACCACAGCCCCGCCGCCCTGCCCGGCCTCTCCCACCCGGCCGCGGCGGCCTTCATCGAGGCGGTCGGCGGCACCCCGATGCCCAAGTACGGCTGGACGGACGTCAGCCGCTTCTCCTCGCTGGGCGTCCCCGCCGTCAACTACGGCCCCGGCAACCCGCACTTGGCGCACAAGCGGGACGAACGCGTGGAGACGGCGAAGATCCTGGCGGGCGAGGAACGCCTGCGGGCCTGGCTGACGGCCTGAGACGCCCTTCCGGCCCTTGGGGCCCGTCCGGCCCGAGGGCGCTTCATGGCGGACACGCCGACGTCCCCCGCCCGTAACCCGCGTAGATCTACGCTGAGATGGAACAACCCTTCCCCAGCTCTCGGCTTCGCTCGAGCCGGGGAGACCCCAATCGCGGAGGGAGCTCACATGGCTACAGGCAACCCCGAGGGCAAGAAGCAGCCGCCGGAGGAACAGCGCCTGGGACCGGTCCTCCGACGGCGGGATCAGGTGCAGGCGAGCACCACGGACCAGCGACTGCTGGACGAACGAGCCCCCTCGGACTGGGTCCACACGGACCCCTGGCGGGTCCTGCGCATCCAGTCGGAGTTCATCGAGGGCTTCGGTACCCTGGCCGAACTCCCCCCGGCGATCAGCGTGTTCGGATCCGCCCGCACCTCGGTGGACTCCCTGGAGTACGAGGCGGGAGTACGGCTGGGCAGCGCCCTCGTCGACGCCGGGTGGGCCGTGATCACGGGCGGCGGCCCCGGCGCGATGGAGGCGGCCAACAAGGGCGCGAGCGAGGCGGGCGGCATCTCCGTCGGCCTCGGCATCGAGCTCCCGTTCGAGCAGGGGCTCAACCCGTACGTCGACATCGGCCTCAACTTCCGCTACTTCTTCGTGCGGAAGATGATGTTCGTGAAGTACGCGCAGGGCTTCGTGGTCCTGCCCGGCGGCCTCGGCACCCTGGACGAACTCTTCGAGGCCCTCACCCTCGTCCAGACCCAGAAGGTCACCCGCTTCCCGATCGTCCTCTTCGGCACGGAGTACTGGGGCGGCCTGATCGACTGGCTGAGGAACACCCTGATCGCCGAGGGCAAGGCAGCCGAGAAGGACCTCCTCCTCTTCCACGTCACGGACGACGTGGAGGAGGCGGTGGCCCTGGTGTCGAAGGAGGCGGGCCGCTAGCCGCCGGTGAGTGAAGGGGGCTCGTTCTCCGGCGCCGGGTCCGTGCAGTTCAGCCCGCCAGGGGGTCCCCTCTGGGGGAGTCCGAGGACGAGGCCCCTTCAGGGCCGAAGCGGGGATCCGGGGGCGGCAGCCCCCAGCGGTGGACGCGCCCACGCCAGGCCGCGCCTATGCCAGCCCGCGCCTACGCCTACGCCAGCCCGCGCCGGGCCACGGCCGGAGGCCGGTGGCCGGCGATGGCGGCCACCATGTCCAGCACCTGCCGCGTCTCCGCCACCTCGTGCACCCGGTACACCTGTGCCCCCAGCCACGCCGAGACGGCCGTGGTCGCCAGGGTCCCCACCACCCGCTCCTTCACCGGCCGGTCCAGCGTCTCCCCGACGAAGTCCTTGTTGGACAGGGACACCAGCACCGGCCACCCCGTCTCCACCATCTCCCCGAGCCGCCGGGTCGCCTCCAGGCTGTGCCGGGTGTTCTTCCCGAAGTCGTGTCCCGGATCGATCATGATCGACTCCCTCGGCACCCCCAGCCCCGCCGCCCGCTCCGCCAGCCCCACGGTCACCCGCAGGATGTCGGCCATGACGTCGTCGTACGTCACCCGGTGCGGACGCGTCCGCGGCTCGGCGCCTCCCGCGTGCGTGCACACCAGCCCGGCCCCGTACCGCGCCGCGACCTCCGCCAGCCGCGGATCCACGCCGCCCCACGCGTCGTTCAGCAGATCGGCGCCCGCCTCGCAGACCGCCTCCCCGACCTCGGCCCGCCAGGTGTCCACGCTGATGATCACGTCCGGGAAGCGCCGCCGCACCTCGGCCACGAAACCGACGGTCCGCCGGGCCTCCTCCCGCGCGCTCACCTCTTCACCGGGACCGGCCTTGACCCCGCCGATGTCGATGATGGCGGCGCCCTCCGACACCGCCTGCTCCACGCGCGCGAGGGCCGGCTCGTCACGGAAGGTCGCCCCCTGGTCGTAGAAGGAGTCCGGGGTGCGGTTGACGATCGCCATGATCACCGGCTCGTGCGCGCCGAATTCACGCCTGCCCAGCCTGAGCATCCCCTGTGACCTCTCCCAGTACGTCCTGCACATCCACCGCCTGCGACCCTAACTGTCGGACCCGCATGGCACGATCGGACCCACACACATCCACTCCGAGCACACCGAGTGTGGGGACCCACCGATGGTTATGTTCTTGTTCCTGGTCATCGCGCTCGCCGTCGTGGTCGCCGCGGTGACCCTCGCCGTGGTGGGCGGCGGCGAGGGCAGCGGCCCGCTGCCGGAGGTCGCCCCCGAGCGGCTGCACGACCCGCTGCCCCCGGACCGCCCGGTCGACCGGTCCGACATCGACCACCTCCGCTTCCCGCTGGCCGCCCGCGGCTACCGCATGGCGGACGTGGACGACGCCCTGAGCCGCCTCGCCGCCGAACTCGCCGAGCGCGACGCCCGCATCGCCGACCTGGAGTCCGCCCTGGCCGGCGCCCGGACCCCGGCCGGGCCGCACGTCTCCATGGAGAAGCCGGCCCCGGAGGACCACCAGTGAGCGACGGCACGGCCCTCGCGGGCGCGGACGGCGCGCTGCGCTGCCCCTGGGCCCTGTCCACGCCGGACTACGTGACGTACCACGACGAGGAGTGGGGCCGCCCGGTCCACGGCGACGACGCGCTCTTCGAACGTCTCAGCCTGGAGGCCTTCCAGTCCGGTCTGTCCTGGATCACGATCCTGCGCCGCCGCCCCGGCTTCCGCACCGCCTTCGCAGGCTTCAAGATCGGGTCGGTCGCCGTCTTCACCGACGAGGACCGCGAGCGCCTCCTCGCCGACCCGGGCATCATCCGCAACCGCGCCAAGATCGACGCCACCCTCGCCAACGCCCGCGTGCTGGCCGACTGGGCACCGGGCGACCTGGACGCCCTGATCTGGTCCCACGCCCCCGACCCGGCCGACCGCCCGGTACCGAAGACCCTCGCGGACGTCCCGGCGGTGACGGACGAGTCGACGGCCCTCTCGAAGGCGCTGAAGAAGCGGGGCCTGCGCTTCGTGGGGCCGACGACGGCGTACGCGCTGATGCAGGCGTGCGGGTTGGTGGACGACCACTTGGAGACGTGCGTGAGCAGACCTGCCTGAGGGGCGGGGCTGTATCGATCTGCGGCTCCGCCGCGTGGGCGCGACCAGCCCCCACACCCTCGCCCCCGCACTCGACCTCAGCGGCCCGAATACTTCGGCTTCTCCTTGTTGACGAAGGCCTGCACGGCGATCGCGTGGTCCTCCGACGCCCCCGCCCGGGTCTGCAACTCGTCCTCCTTCTCCAACGTCTCGGAGAGCGAGTGCGAGAACCCGTAAGCCATCGCTTCCTTGATCGCCGCGTAAGCGACCGTCGGCCCCTCGGCCAACGCCCGCGCGACACGTTCGGCCTCGCCGCGCAGCGCCTCTGCCGGGACGACCCGGTTGGCGATGCCCAGCTCGTACGCCTCCTGCGCCTTGATGGTGCGAGGGAAGAGCAGCAGGTCGGCGGCCCGCCCGGGGCCGATCACCCGGGGCAGGGTCCAGGACACCCCGGAGTCGGCGGTGAGCGCGACCCCCGCGAAGGACGTGTTGAAGGACGCCGTGTCGGCCACGATGCGGTAGTCCGCGGCCAGCGCGAAACCGAATCCGGCACCCGCGGCGACCCCGTTCACGGCGGCGACCACCGGCTTCGGCGCCTCGGTCAGCGCCCGCACGACCGGGTTGTAGTGCTCCTTGACGGTGCTCATGACCTTCCCGGAGCCTTCGGCCAGCAGCCCGATGTGCTCCTTGAGGTCCTGGCCCACACAGAACGCCCGCTCACCGGCGGCGGTCAGCAGCACGGCCCGTACGGCGTCGTCGGTCGCCGCGGACCGGACCGCCTCCCGGAGAGCGACCTTGGTGGCGATGTTCAGCGCGTTCATCGCCTCGGGGCGGTTCAGCGTGATCGTCGCGAGCCCGTCGCTCACCTCGTAGAGCACGGTGTCGGCCATGGCGTATCCCCTCCGTGTCACGGCTCCGACGTACTACTGGTCAGTACGTCCGGTGTACGAGGACAGCATGGCGGAGATCACCGTCCGCGGGCCGGACCCGAGGTGTGACCTGCGTCAAAGAATTCGGGTGGGTTTCCGGTGCGTGGAAGTCCGCGAGAGCGCGCAGTATCGCAGTCACATCGCCGAATTGAGTGGTTTTGCTCGCGCGCGTTGCCCAAGCGATGCCGACTGATGTTGGTCATCGGGTCCTGAGATGCGGGATAATGGCCTGGAAGCAATGTGTTCGATGCCGGTGTCGCGTGTCCCACGCTGGACTGCGGCTGCCCTCCATGGGCCGTCGGCTTTGGCGATGAGCTGGTTTCAGGAAGGGGAACGAGCATGGCGGCCATGAAGCCGCGAACGGGTGATGGCCCGCTCGAGGTGACCAAGGAGGGGCGGGGCATCGTCATGCGCGTTCCGCTCGAAGGCGGCGGTCGACTCGTCGTCGAGCTGACCCCCGACGAGGCCGACGCGCTCGGCGACGCCCTCAAGAAGGTCGTCGGCTGACGCGCAAGCGACCCTACTTCTCAATCGCTCCGGCAACCGCGAGGATGCCGGAGCGATTGCTTTTGTCAGGCTTTCCGGGGTTTGCCGCGCCTGCCTAGCCCGAAAGGCCCAAAGGCCGCCCGCCCGCATGCTCAGCGCTTGACCGCGCACAGCAGCCCGTCGCCCACCGGCAGCAGCGAGGGCACCAGCTCCTGGCTCTCGCGCACGGCCCGCAGCAACTCCCGGATCCTTATGACCTCCGTGGGCTGCGGTCCGGAGTCGACCGTGCGGCCGTTGGCGAAGACGCCCTCGAAGACGACGAGGCCGCCCGGGCGCAGCAGGCGCAACGATTCAGCGAGGTACTCCAGGAGTTCCAGGCGGTCACCGTCGCAGAAGACGAGGTCGTATCCGGCGTCCGCGAGGCGGGGCAACACGTCGAGCGCGCGGCCCGGGATGAACCGGGCCCGGTTGCTGGCGAAGCCGCAGGCGCGGAAGGCCTGCCGGGCGAACTGCTGGTGCTCCGGCTCGGGGTCGACGGTCGTCAGGACGCCGTCCGGGCGCATCCCGTGCAGCAGGTGGATCCCGGAGACGCCGGTACCGGTACCGATCTCCGCGACCGCCTTCGCGTCCACGGTGGCGGCGAGCATCCGCAGCGCGGCGCCCGTGCTGGGCGACACCGAGCGCAGCCCTGCCTCACGGGCCCGGTCACGGGCCCAGTGCAGCGCTTCGTCCTCGGCGGCATAGGCGTCGGCGAACGCCCAGCTTGCCTGCCGGTTGCCGGTAATGACCCTCTCCTGTCCCCGTGGTTGCCTGGGCGTGACTGTATCCGTTGCCGCCGGGAACCCGCAGATGGGACCGGGCGTTTGAAGGGGTGGGAACGCTGATGGGGGGACACGGTTGGATCACGATGAGGGACCGGGCGTCGAGCAAGTGCTGACGCAGCCCTATGAGCCGTCCCAGCACAGATCAATTTCTCGTAAAACCGCTTATCCGGAGCTAACGGGCGAGGTGGCTATGGTAGGGGCTCCACTGGACACCACCAGAGCCGACAGGGGAGGTGCGGCCGCACCCGTGGATCGGGGAGGAGTGCTGCGGCGCTTTCTCGGGTCGGCGGGCAGGCCGAAATCCGTGAACGACACCGCTGCTGACTCCAGCCACGCCGCCGGCACCGCCGGCCGGGCCCAGACCGCGACCTTCTCCACCGACGCGGACGGGCAGGCATGGACTCCGCCCACGTGGGAGGAGATCGTCAGCATGCACAGCGGCCGGGTCTACCGGCTCGCCTACCGTCTGACCGGCAACCAGCACGACGCCGAGGACCTCACCCAGGAGGTCTTCGTCCGCGTCTTCCGCTCCCTGTCGACGTACACGCCGGGCACCTTCGAGGGCTGGCTGCACCGCATCACGACCAACCTCTTCCTGGACATGGTCCGCCGCAAGCAGCGCATCCGCTTCGACGCGCTGGGCGACGACGCGGCCGAGCGGCTGCCCAGCAAGGAGCCCACCCCGCAGCAGGCCTTCAACGACGCCCACTTCGACGCGGACGTCCAGCAGGCCCTCGACACCCTCGCGCCCGAGTTCCGCGCCGCGGTCGTCCTGTGCGACATCGAGGGCCTCTCCTACGAGGAGATCGCCGCGACCCTGGGCGTCAAGCTGGGCACGGTCCGCTCGCGCATCCACCGCGGCCGTTCGCAGCTGCGCAAGGCGCTCGCGCACCGCGCACCCGAGGCACGCTCCGAGCGCCGCTCCTTCGTGGCCCGCGTTCCCGCTCTGGGAGGAGGGGGCGCGACCGCGTGAGTGGATCCCGGAACAACGCAGCCGAGAGGCTCCTCGCGGAGCAGCATCTCGGAGACCGGCTCTCGGCCCTGGTGGACGGCGAACTCGGTCATGACACCCGCGAGCGGGTACTGGCGCATGTGGCGACCTGCCCGAAGTGCAAGTCGGAGGTCGACGCGCAGCGCCGGCTGAAGAACGTCTTCGCGGAAGTCGCCCCACCGCCCCCCTCCGAGAGCTTCCTGGCCCGCCTCCAGGGGCTCCCCGGGGGAGGTGACCCGGACAGCGGCGGCTCGCCGCTGGGCGGGGGCGGCGGGGGAGGCTTCGCCGACGGAGTCTTCGGAGTGAGAGGACCGAGACGGGAGGAGCCGTTCGAGTTCGGCTACGTACCGTCTCGCGACCACGGCTCTGTCCTGTCACCCTCTCCGGCTTCCGACCGGGGCTTCCGCATCCACCCCGTCGGCCGTGGCGGCGACCGCCATGACGCCGAGCGGTCGCGGAGCATGCGGTTCGCGTTCGTCGCCGCCGGCGCGGTGTCGCTGGCCGCGATCGCCCTGGGCGGCATGACCACCGTCACCCCGCTCGACACGGCCGCGGACGGCCGCGGCGGCACGGGCAACGGAAGCAACGTGACGCCTGCCCGCACCCCGGGCACGGGCTCCGCGTCGACGCCGGAGAGCCAGCGCCGCCGGGCCGTGGGCCCCCTGCTCTCCCAGGGCGGCCAGCTCGGCGACACCCCGGTGGCCCCGACCGAGGTCTCCGCACCGCTGCTGCCCGGCGTGCCCTCCCCGGCCGACGGCGGGGTCGAGCAGGCCCTGCACCGGCTCACCACCCCCATGGTGGCCGGAGCGGCGGCGATGTCCCCGTTGATACGTCCGCTCGGCACGACCCCGCCGATCGCGCTGACGGCCTGGACCACCCCACCTGAGATCACCGGTCTCGGACTGCTCACCGCGCCCGCCCCCGACACCACCTCCGCTCCGTCCCCTTCGCCCTCCCCTTACTCGCAGCGCACCCGCTGACCCGGGCCCTGCGCCACTCCGCCGCGAACCTGGTTGAATCCGGGGTGGACCGCGCCCTGCCAGGCAGCCGGGCGCGAAGGCGGAGTTCGCCGGGCCGGGACTGGGGGGTGTGCCGCCAGTTCGGTGCCGTGGCGGGGGCGAGTGTGGGGAGAGCATGGACGAGGGGAAGCCCACGAGGGCGAAGTGGTGGAGCCGGCCTCGACCGCAGACATCCCGGACATCCTCGGAGCGTCAGGGCTCCGCGGACCCGGTCGACAGCGAGGCCACGCATCCGCGGCTGTCCCCGCCCGCGACCGACGACATCGGCGAGGGCGACTTCGAACTGGCCCGGCCGGTGCCCAGCGCGCAGAAGAATGCGGCGCCGGGCGAGGCCGTAAGGGAGAGCTCCGAGGAGGCTTCCACGAAGCCGGTGGACAGGGCGGATACGGCAGATACGGCAGATACGGCAGATGTGGCAGCGGGGTCCGGTGACAACGCCACCGACGCCCCTTCCGGCACGGCTGCGGATGCCAACGCCGATGCGGACTCCGACGCAGGCTCTGCCACCGGGGTCGATTTCGTGGCCGGCACCGGCTCGGACTCCGGCTCCGGCTCCGGCGTCGGCTTTGAGGCCGACGCCCGCAATGGTTCCGGTGCCGCCTCCGACTCCGGTGCGGGGACCTACGTCCGCAGTGACGACGGCGACTACGAGTTGAGCCGTCCGGCGAGTGAGGCGGTTCCTCCGGCCGACTTGGCCGCTCCGTCTGTGCAGGTCGACCCTGCGGCCTCGACCGTCTCTGCGGAGCCGTCCGTTCCCGCGGCCTCGTCCGTTCCTGCGGACCCGTCCGTCCCTGCGGACCCGTCCGTCCCTGCGGACCCGTCCGTTCCTGCGGACCCGACTATCCCTGCGGACCTGTCCGTTCCTGCGGCCCCGACCCTCCCTGTGGCCCCGACCCTCCCTGTGGCCTCGACCGTCCCTGTGGCCTCGACCGTTCCTGCGGACCCGTCCGTCCCTGCGGACCCGACCGTTCCTGCGGACCCGACTATCCCTGCGGACCTGTCCGTTCCTGCGGCCCCGACTATCCCTGCGGCCCCGACCCTCCCTGTGGCCTCGACCGTCCCTGCGGCCTCGACCGTTCCTGCGGGCCTCGGTGGCTCGAGCGACCCGATGGCGGCCGGTCCGGTCGTGCCGGCCGACGTGGTCTCCTCCGCCGAGGCGGCCCCCGTGGTGGCGTCCCCGGCTGTCGAAAGGCGCCCCAAGCCCCTGCACGACCCCGACCCCTACAGCACCCCGCCGTACGGCGAACCTGGCCCCTGGGCACCCGCCCCGCCCGTCCAGCACCCGGCGGCCACGCCGCCCTCCACGCCCGCCGACGCCGCGCCTCCCGTCGGCCCCGCAGGCGAGCCCGGCCCACTGTCGGCCTCCCCGCCCCCGGCCGTCCCCGCGCCGCTCTCCGCCCCCGCCCCCACGCCCCCGGCCGCATCCACGCCCTGGCACCGCTACGACCCCTGGTCGCCCACTCCCTTCGCCGGAGCGCCTCTTCCCGGAGCACCCGTTGCAGAGGGCCCTCTGCCCGGAGGCCACGTCGACGGTGCCCTTCAGCACAGCGGTGTCGGGGTGCTCAGTGAGGCCGAGCGGCGGAGGAGGGTTCGGCGGAGGCTGGTCGGCGGCGCGTTGGCCGTCGCGCTGGTGTCCGGGGGGCTCGGTGGGGCCGTGGGGGCCTATCTGGAGCGCAACGGCGGGATCAACGGGGTCCAGCTGCCGCAGGCCTCCGCGGGGCCCACGGGCCGGGCAGCCGACAGCGTGGCCGGGATCGCCGCGCGGGCCCTGCCCAGCGTCGTCACGCTGCACGTCAGCGGCAGCGAGGAGTCCGGCACCGGGACCGGCTTCGTGCTCGACTCGCTCGGCTACATCCTCACCAACAACCACGTCGTCGAGCCCGCCGGAAGCGACGGCGAGATATCCGTCGTCTTCAACGGCGGCACGACCGCCAAGGCCGAGGTCGTCGGCCGGGACAGCGGCTACGACCTCGCCGTGGTGCGGGTGACCGGGGTGAAGGGGCTGAAGCCCCTCCCCCTCGGCAACTCCGACAACGTCCAGGTCGGCGACCCCGTCGTCGCCATCGGCGCGCCCTTCGACCTCGAGGGCACCGTCACCTCCGGCATCATCAGCGCCAAGGAACGGCCCATCACCGCCGGAGGCGAGAGCGGGGGCGGCAGTGACGTGTCGTACGTCGACGCCCTGCAGACCGACGCGCCGATCAACCCCGGCAACTCCGGCGGGCCCCTCCTCGACGCCCAGGGCCACGTCATCGGCATCAACTCCGCCATCCGCTCCGCCGCGGACGGCACCGGCTCCGGCACCGCCCAGGCCGGCTCGATCGGCCTCGGTTTCGCCATCCCGATCAACCAGGGCAAGCGCGTCGCCGAGGAGCTGATCAACACCGGCAAGGCGACCCACCCGGTCATCGGCATCACCCTCGATCTGAACTACGCGGGTGACGGCGCCCGGGTCGGCACCGGCGGCGCCGACGGAGGCTCCCCGGTCACCGCGGGCGGCCCCGGCGACCGGGCCGGCATCCGCGCCGGAGACGTCATCACGCAGGTCGACGGCCAGCGCGTCCACTCCGGCGAGGAACTGATCGTCAAGACCCGTGCCCACCGTCCCGGCGACCGGCTGGAGCTGACCGTCGAGCGCGACGGCGCGGAACGCACCCTCACGCTGGTCCTCGGCTCGTCGGGCGGAAGCTGAGGCCCGACCGCTGAAGTCCCGGCAGCCGAGGCCGAGGAGCATGCCTCAGCCCATTCCCAGCGATTGACAGAAACGTCACAGGTCGGACCCCGAAACCCGTCCCACAAGGCAAACAACGCGGAAAACCGGCCGCGTACACGTACTCGGACGCCCCGGGACGGTACCGGTCGGACAGGTGTGACAGGTACCGTGGACCCGGCCCGGACCACGGAAGACCCGAACTTGACCACTGAGGGCCCGAGGACCGAGGACCGCGGACATCGCAAGGAGCTTCAGGTGTTCAATGACATAGGACCGCTCGAGCTGGTGACGATCGTCGTCCTGGCCGTGCTCGTCTTCGGTCCGGACAAGCTCCCGAAGGTCATCCAGGACGTGATGCGTACCGTCCGGAAGATCCGTGAGTTCTCGGAGAGCGCCAAGGCGGACATCCGCAGCGAACTGGGCCCGGAGTTCAAGGACTTCGAGTTCGAGGACCTCAACCCCAAGACGTTCATCCGCAAGCAGCTGGACAACGAAGAGCTGGGGCTGAAGGAGATCCGCAACGGCTTCGACCTGAAGAAGGAGATGGCCGAGGTCACGGACGCGGTCCACAGCCGTGACGCCGACACCTCCTCGTCCTCCTCCTCGGGAACGTCTTCCGCGGGCTCGTCGGGCGGCGGTCGCATCGACATGACCAAGAAGCCCGAGGAGCCGGCAAAGGACGACCGTCCGCCGTTCGACGCGGACGCCACCTGAGCCGGCCGCGTCCCCCGGTGTGAGGGGGCGCACGCCCCACGCGCCGGGCGGTTTCCCGGCAGCCCGGAGCGGGGTGGCTATGCTGCCTGGTTGTTGTGCGGAGCGGACGAGTACGCCCGAAGGGGGGCGGGCCGGATCGCTCCGTCGAGAACGAGGAGGCGTCCGGGCACATGGAGACGACGAGTCGGGCAGTCGCGCAGACGCCGGCCGCGGAGGGCGGACAACAGGTCCCCTCCGCCCGGCGTACGGTCGACGGCTACCTGGAGGCACCCTTCCCCTGGTACGGCCTGGACGAGGCCTTCACGGGGCCGCGCTGGCTGATGCAGGTGGGTACCGCGGCCGACGGCGCCGTGGAGCACGGTTCCATCGGACACGGTGACGAACCCTCCGTACGGCACGAGACGGCAGGCGAGAACCGCGGGAGGTTCGCGGTCGTCGTGACCGTCGCCGCGAACCCCGTACGGCGCAGCGCGGACGGCACCGGCCTGCTGGAGGCCACCTCGGTGTCCTCGGCGGCCTGGCTCGCGGGGGTGGGCCTGCTGTCCTTCACCTGGCCGGGCCAGATGGACCACAGCCTGCGTGACGACTGGCTGGACCAGCAGACCGAGACCGCGTGGGTCCTCGCCGACGACCTCGCGGGACCGGACTGGTCGACGCTGTCCCTGCCGGTCGACGGCGTGCCGACCCCGTTCCACTACCGCGAGTCCGAGTTCGGCTGGGTGCTGGCCGGTTCGACCCCGGAAGGGGGGCACGTGGGGGCGTACGGGAGGGGCATGAGCGCGTACGGCCTCGGTTTCGCCATGATCAAGGACATCGAGACGTACGCCTGATCAGCCGGCCGTACGGCAACGGGGGCGCCGTCCGTGACGGACGGCGCCCCCGTTGCCGTACGAAGGGGCGGCCTAGAACTTGTTGCGCGGGGTGATCCCCAGCGACAGGCCGGACAGGCCGCGCTGCCTGCCTCCCAGCTTGCCCGCGATCGCGCGCAGGGCGGAGCCCGCCGGGGAGTCGGGGTCGGTCAGCACGACCGGCTTGCCCTCGTCGCCGCCCTCGCGCAGGCGGACGTCGATCGGGATGGAACCGAGGACCGGGACGTTGGCGCCGGTCGTGCGGGTCAGGCCGTCGGCCACGCTCTGTCCGCCGCCCGTGCCGAAGACGTCGACCATCTCCCCGCAGTGCGGGCAGGGCAGGCCGGACATGTTCTCGACCACGCCGACGATCTTCTGGTGGGTCTGGACGGCGATGGAGCCCGCCCGCTCGGCGACCTCGGCCGCCGCCTGCTGAGGCGTCGTCACGACCAGGATCTCGGCGTTCGGAACCAGCTGGGCCACCGAGATGGCGATGTCGCCGGTGCCCGGCGGGAGGTCCAGGAGCAGCACGTCCAGGTCGCCCCAGTACACGTCCGCCAGGAACTGCTGGAGCGCGCGGTGCAGCATCGGGCCACGCCATACGACCGGGGCGTTGCCCGGGGTGAACATGCCGATGGAGATGACCTTCACGCCGTTCGCCGACGGCGGCATGATCATGTTCTCGACCTGGGTCGGACGGCCGTCGGCGCCCAGCATGCGCGGCACGCTGTGGCCGTAGATGTCGGCGTCGACGACGCCCACCTTCAGACCGTCGGCCGCCATCGCCGCCGCCAGGTTCACCGTCACCGACGACTTGCCGACGCCGCCCTTGCCGGACGCGACCGCGTACACGCGGGTGAGGGAGCCGGGCTTGGCGAAGGGGACCTCACGCTCGGTCTGGCCGCCGCGCAGGGCGGTCGCCAGCTCCTTGCGCTGCTCGTCGCTCATCACGTCGAGGGTGACGTCGACGCGGGTGACGCCCTCGACGGCCGAGACCGCGTCGGTCACGCGCTGTGTGATGGTCTCGCGCATCGGGCAGCCGGAGACCGTCAGGTACACGGTGACCGCGACCGCCCCGTCCGCGCCGATCTCCACCGACTTCACCATCCCGAGTTCGGTGATGGGCCGGTTGATCTCGGGGTCGTTCACCGTCGCCAGTGCCTCGCGCACCGCGTCTTCGCTAGCCATAGGTCGATGGTACGGCCCGGTAGCCGGGCCCCGGTAAGCCCGTCACCGGTCGTCTACGTCACGTCCCGCCGACCGTTCTGCCGGGAATACGGCATGTTCACGGTGACCGTCCCGCCGATCCTCCAGCTCCTTGACCACGTCCTGCAGCTCCGAGCGGATCCAGTCCCGGGTGGCGACCTCGCCCAGGCCCATGCGCAGGGTCGCGATCTCCCTGGTCAGGTACTCGGTGTCGGCGATGGACCGCTCGTTCTGCTTGCGGTCCTGCTCCAGGTTGACCCGGTCGCGGTCGTCCTGCCGGTTCTGCGCGAGCAGGATCAGCGGGGCCGCGTAGGAGGCCTGGAGCGACAGCATCAGGGTCAGGAAGATGAACGGGTAGTTGTCGAAACGCAGGTCGCGCGGGGCGAAGATGTTCCACAGGACCCAGACGATGATGACGATCGTCATCCAGACGATGAACCGCCCGGTGCCCAGGAACCGCGCGATGCGCTCCGACAGCCGCCCGAAGGCCTCCGGGTCCCACTCGGGCACCAGCCGCCGCCGGGGCGCCCGGGGCTGGTCCAGACGGGGCCGGGGACGGCTGGTCGCCGTGGCGCCGGCCGGGGTGCGCTCACCGCGCCCGCTCTCACGCTCGGGAGCCATGCGGACCCACCCCCTCGCCCTCGGCCCCCGCCGCGGTCCCGTCCTCGTCGAGGTGGAACTCCGTCTCCCGCCAGTCCTCCGGCAGCATGTGGTCCAGGACGTCGTCCACGGTCACCGCGCCGAGGAGCGACCCCGCTTCGTTCACGACAGGCGCCGCGACCATGTCGTACGTCGCGAAGAACCCGGCGACGACCGGCAGCGCCGCGTCCGGCGCGAGGGCCTGCAGATCGTCGTCGAGGAGCGCGCTGACCAGCGTGTACGGCGGGTCGCGCAGCAGGCGCTGGAAGTGGACCGTGCCGAGGTACTTGCCGGTCGGCGTCTCGTCCGGCGGGCGGCAGACGTAGACCTGGGCGGCGAGGGCGGGGGAGAGGTCGGGGTTGCGCACGCGCGCGAGGGCGTCGGCGACGGTGGCGTCGGGGCGCAGGACGATCGGCTCGGTGGTCATCAGCCCGCCCGCGGTGTGCTCCTCGTACGCCATCAGCCGCCGCATGTCGGCCGCGTCGGCGGGTTCCATCAGACTCAGCAGCCGCTCCTGGTCCGCCGTCGGCAGCTCGGCGAGCAGGTCGGCCGCGTCGTCGGGGTCCATGGCCTCCAGGACGTCCGCCGCGCGCTCCTCCTTCAGCTTGCCGAGGATCTCGATCTGGTCGTCCTCCGGGAGCTCCTCCAGGACGTCGGCGAGGCGGTCGTCGTCGAGGGCCGCGGCGACCTCGGCCCGCCGCTTCGCCGACAGGTGGTGCAGCACATTGGCGAGGTCGGCCGGGCGCAGCTGCTCGAAGGTGGCGAGGAGGCTCTCCGCGCCCTGCCCCTGCTCCTCCAGCGAGAACCCGGTGACCGCCGACCACTCCACCGTCAACGTCTCGCCCCTGGCCCGCCGGAAGGCGCTCGCCTTCTTGCCCTTGCGGACGAAGACCCGGTCGATCTCCCAGTCCCGGCGGGCGGGCAGCTGACGCAGCGACACGTCGAGGACGGTGACTTCCTCTCCCGGCTCCCCGGTCTCGACGAGGCTGACGCGCCGGTCCAGGAGCTCGCCGAAGACGAGCCGCTCGGTGGGCCGCTGCTCGAAGCGCCGGACGTTGACCACACCGGTGGTGATGACCTGGCCGGACTCGATGCCGGTCACCCGGGTCATGGGCAGGAAGATACGGCGCCGCGTGGACAGTTCGACGACCAGCCCGAGCACCCTCGGGGGCCGCCGCCCGACGCGCAGCATGACGACGAGATCGCGCACGCGCCCCACCTGGTCGCCGTTCGGATCGAAGACGGGGACGCCGGCGAGGTGCGACACGAAGATCCGCGGGGCGCCCGCTGCCATGACCGCACCTCCGTCCTTTTCCCGATTGCCCGCTCGTGCGGGCTTCAGGCTAGCCCGTCCCGATCGGATACGCCCTGGTGGGCGGTCCGGACGGACTGGCTCCGCCCGCACCCCGCGACCCCGGTACGCTGCCGTACGCCGCTCAGCACACCCCCGCAGAAAGGCAGCCTTCTCTGTGACTGCGATTCCCCAGGGTCGTACTCGCCGGACCGCGCTGGTGAGCGCGATGTGCGCACTGGTCGTGGGCCTGGGAGCGACCGGGTGCAGCGAGGATCCCGACGCGGGCACGAACGGCGTGGGCAAGCTGTCCGCCAAGGAGATCCAGGCGAAGGCGAAGACGGCCGCCGGTTCTGTGGACGCGGTGAGGTTGTCGGGGAGCGTGGTCACCAGCGGGAAGACGTACACGCTCGACATGCGCCTGAAGGCGGACGGCGGCACCGGGTCGGTCACCGCCGAGGGGGCCACCTTCCACCTGCTGCGGGTCGGCGAGCAGCTGTACCTGAAGGCCGACTCGGCGTTCTGGGACCACGAGGACGGCAAGTCCGACGACGGCGGTTCGGACACGGCGGCGGCCGACAAGCTCGAAGGCAAGTACGTGAAGGTGCCGACGGGCGACCCCTCGTACAAGAAGTTCAGCGGCTTCACGGACAAGGACCTCCTCCTCGACGGTCTGCTGACGCTGCACGGCTCACTGAACACGGGCGGCCACCACGAGCAGTCCGGCGTCCGTACGGTCCGCATCACCGGCGACGGCGGCTCCGGCGGCACGCTGGACGTGTCCCTGGAGGGCAACCCGTACCCCCTGCGTCTGGAGCGGGCCGGTGGGGCCGGAACGCTGAGCTTCTCCGCCTGGGGCAAGGACTTCGCCCTGGAGGAACCGGCGAAGGACGAGACGGTGGACTACGGCAAGCAGCTGCCGACGTCGTGATCCCCTTCTCCACCGCGACGGCGCTCAGCGACGACGGCGCAGTCCGGCGGTGCCGGGCCGCGCCCGCCCCCCTACTTTCTCTTGCGCCTCTTCAGTAGCAACCGTGGAAGTCCCGCGGGGATCGCCTCACGCGTCGTGGCCGACGTGGGCACCGGCGCCGCAGCCAGGTTCCCGTCGGGCAACGGCAACACACCCCCCGTCGGCTCCAGGCGGAGCACCCGGCACTCCCGCGCCCAACGCTCCGTCATCGCCTCGCCGTCGGGCGCGTTCAGCCGCTTGCCCTTGAGGTCGGCGACGGCCGCGTCCCAGGCCTCGGAACCGGGCGCGAGCAGGACGACCGTCGCCGTCCAGGAGACCAGCCGGCCCCCCTTGTCCTTGCTGCGGACGGTGACCTCGGCCGAGCCGCCCTCGACGAGCCCCGGCAGCGGCTGCTCACCGGGCCCGTCGCCGACCAGACAGGCCGCGCCCTCGTGCCACACGTGCCACAGCGCACGCGCGGCCGGTTCGCCGGCGCCCCGGACCCAGATGAGGCCGGACTTCTTGGTGGCCTCCTCGACGAGGGCCTGGTCGAGCAGCTCTCTTGTCATGACGCCAGCCTAGCCACCGCCATCCCGGGGCCCCTCACAGCCAGCCGTTGCGCTTCAGCGTGCGGTGGATGCCCACACAGAGGGCCACCATGGCCGACATGACCACGGGATAGCCGAACTTCCAGTGCAGTTCCGGCATGTAGTCGAAGTTCATGCCGTACACCCCGCACACCATCGTCGGCACGGCGATGATGGCCGCCCAGGACGTGATCTTGCGCATGTCCTCGTTCTGCGCGACGGACGCCTGCGCGAGGTTGGCCTGGAGGATCGAGTTGAGCAGCTCGTCGAAGCCGATGACCTGCTCCTGGACCCGGGCGAGGTGGTCTGCGACGTCCCGGAAGTACTTCTGGATGTCGGGGTCGACCAGCCGCATCGGCCGCTCGCTCAGCAGCTGCATCGGCCGCAGCAGCGGCGACACCGCGCGCTTGAACTCCAGGACTTCACGCTTGAGTTGGTAGATCCGGCCGGCGTCCGTGCCGCGCGGGGTGCCCTTGCGTCCCGGCGAGAACACCTCCGTCTCGACCTCGTCGATGTCGTCCTGCACGGCGTCGGCGACCGCGACATAGCCGTCGACGACGTGGTCGGCGATCGCGTGCAGCACGGCCGATGGGCCCTTGGCGAGCAGCTCGGGGTCGTCCTGGAGACGGTGGCGCAGCGCACGCAGCGAGCCCTGGCCGCCGTGCCGGACGGTGATGAAGAAGTCCTTGCCGGTGAAGCACATGACCTCACCGGTCTCGACGACCTCGCTGTTGGCCGTGAGCTGGTCGTGCTCGATGTAGTGAATGGTCTTGAAGACGGTGAACAGGGAGTCGTCGTAGCGCTCCAGCTTGGGCCGCTGGTGTGCCTGCACCGCGTCCTCCACGGCCAGCGGGTGCAGCCCGAACTCGCGTGCGATACCGGCGAATTCGGCCTCGGTCGGCTCGTGCAGACCGATCCACACGAAGCCTCCGTCGCGCCGCACCTGGCGCATGGCCTCCTGCGGCGTCAGTGACTGCGGGAACGCGACGCGCGAGCCGTCGCGGTAGACGGCGCAGTCGACGACGGCCGAGGGCGTCGCGGGGTCACGGGTGGTGTCGTACGCGCCGTTGTCCATGCGCCCGCCCCCCTTGCGCAGGGAGGGGCGGGCGGGGCGGACGACGGCACGGAGGTCGCGGATCATCGACATGGCAGGCTCCTTCGCGACGAGCAAAGAAAGACCGCCACGACGGGTGGAACTGCCCGGAATGGGGACGTCCTGACTTGGGGTCTCCCCGGCCCTTCAGGCTGGGGAAGGATGTTTGGCACGTCCACAAAGCGGGGAGCACCGCTCCGTCGCGGTGGCGAGCTTCGCTACTGATTCAGATCAGATGGATCTGGAAGATCAGGCAGATCAGACAGATCAGGCAAAAACGAAACGAAAGTGCTCTTCGGCATGAAGATGAGCGCGAGAGTTGGCGACCAGCCGGAGGCGAAGAGGCCAGAGCAGCTGCATCAGCGGCCGGAAGAGCGAGTGGTACTGCACGGGTGACTTCGATCCATGACAGCCCCACCTCCTCCAGCCGGTCCCTCGTAAGGGAGTCTCGTCTGCGTCGGGGCAAGATCGCGACGCTTCTGCGTGCTGCCCCGAACTACCGGGCAAGAGTACCAGCCGACCGAAGTGTCAAGGCGCTGCTTTGCCCCGGGCTGACGAGTTCTATGCTCGCCGAATGGTTGATGTTCTTCCTCTGGTCGAGGCCCGTCTGCGCACCGCGCTGGGCGAGCCGGACGCGCGCGCCGCGGTCACCTTCCTCGGTACGGACCGCGTCGAGGTGCTGCGTTTCCATGAGGGCGACATCGTCCGCTACGCCACGCTCGGCATGTCCGCGCAGCCGATGAGCGACCCCACGGCGGTGCTCGCGGACCCCGTCAAGGGTCCGCGCGTCGAGCTGGTCCTGTCGGTCCGTCCCGGCGTGGCCGACACGGACAAGGTGCTCCGCCCGCTCGCCGTGCTCGCCGCGTCGCCGCAGGTGGAGGGTGTGGTCGTAGCCCCCGGAGCCTCCCTCGACGTCGGTGAACCCCTGTGGCCCGGCGCCCCGTTCACCTCGGTCCTGGTCGCCGAGCCGGGCGGTCTGGTCGAGGACCTCGACCTCGACGAGCCCCTCGACCCCGTCCGCTTCCTGCCCCTGCTTCCCATGACCCCGAACGAGGCCGCCTGGAAACGCGTGCACGGCGCCCAGGCCCTCCAGGAGCGCTGGCTGACGAACGGGACGGACCTCCGGGATCCGTCCCGCGGGTCCGTCCCGCTCGACTGAGGCCTGGGTGACCGATGTCACCAACGCGCGGCTGACAACCTTCAGTTGGCCCCGTCGGGCAGTCAGTCCGTCGGCCGGTCGGCTCAGTTCGCGAAGACGGCCACTCCGTCCTCGGATGCGTGCCGCGGCTCCAGTTCCTCCGCCTCGTCGGTCAGTGCCTTGCGTCGCACGACGACCACGACCGCGCCGAGCGCCGCCGTCACCGCCGCCACGACGAACGGGATGCGGACGTCGGTCCACTCCTCGATCTTCGGCGCGAAGTACGGCGCGGCAGCGGCGGCGAACCACCGTACGAAGTTGTAGCCGGCGCTCGCCACCGGACGCGGGGCGTCGGAGACGCCGAGCGCCAACTCGGTGTAGACGGTGTTGTTCACGCCGATGAACGCGCCCGACAGGATCGTGCAGACGATCGCCGTGGTGTGGTCGCCGTAGCCGAGGACGAGCACGTCGGCCGCGAGCAGCACCAGCGATCCGCCGAGCACCTTCAGCGAGCCGAACCGCTTCTGCAGGCGGGGCGCCACGACCACCGAGAAGACGGCGAGCAGCAGACCCCACGCGAAGAACACCGCCCCCGACTTGTACGGGGTCATGTTCAGCACGAACGGGGTGAAGGCCAGCACGGTGAAGAAGGTGTAGTTGTAGAAGAACGCCGAGGCCGCGGCGGAGGCGAGACCGCCGTGGCCGAGCGCCTTGACCGGGTCCAGGAGCGAGGTCTTCCGGGCCGGCTTCGGCTGCTCCTTGAGGAACGCCGTGATGCACAGGAAGCCGATCGCCATCAGGAACGCGGTGCCGAAGAAGGGGTAGCGCCAGCTCGCGTCGCCGAGCAGCGCGCCCAGCAGCGGGCCGCAGGCCATGCCGAGGCCGAGGGCGGACTCGTACAGCAGGATGGCGGCCGCGCTGCCTCCCGCCCGTCGCCCGCCACCACCCCGGCCGGAATCGCTTCGCGATGCCCCAATTGGATTCGCCGTGCCGACGATCACCGCGAGGGCGGTGGAGACGAAGAGCGCGTTGCCGAGCCCCCAGCCCGCCCGGAAGCCCACCAGCTCGGCGACCGAGCCCGAGGTGCCGGCCAGGCCCGCGAAGACCACGACGAGCGCGAGGCCGAGCAGCAGCGTCCGGCGGCCGCCGATGCGGCTGGAGACGAAGCCGGTGACCAGCATCGCGAAGGCGGTGATCAGGAAGTACGAGGTGAAGAGCAGGGAGACCTGGCCGGCCGTGGCGTCCAGGCCCTGGGCGATGGACGGCAGGATCGGGTCGACGAGGCCGATGCCCATGAAGGCGACGACGGACGCGCCGGCCGTGGCCCACACCGCCTTCGGCTGCCGCAGGATGCTCCCGGCTCCCGCATCGAATGGGTCCATGGTTCCCCTCACCCCTCTGGAGATGGTTGGCGGTCGGTCGGCACCGAAGATGGTTGGTGTATGCACATAGTAAGTTAGCTCAGCTAATTAATGCAAGCTACATGTAAATATCGCTCGTTCAACTGGTTCCGCCCGGACGGGTGATCGTCCTTGACGTGGGCGGGCTCGGGTAGGACCGTGGGGCCCTATGAGGGGCGAACCCAGTTGCCCGAAGTGTGGTGGCCGGGTCAGGGCTCCCGGACTCTTCTCCGACTCCTGGCAGTGCGATGTGCACGGGACGGTGCATCCGCTGCAGCCCGTGATCCCGCCCAGCGTCGAGGCCCTCAGTGTCGTCGTGCATCGCACGCAGGTGCCGGTGTGGATGCCGTGGCCGCTGCCGGTCGGCTGGCTCTTCACGGGCGTGACGTACGCGGGTGACGACCGCAGTGGGGGTCGCGCCACCGTCGTGGCCTGCTCCGGACCGGGCCCGCTCGGCGGCATGGGCGAGCTGATCCTGGTCGCCGAGGAGCTGGGCGTCGGGCTCGGCGCGCGGTATGCCGGTGTCGACGGGCCGGACCCGGGTCCGTACATGAGCGTCGAGAAACCCCCGCAGGCGAAGGTGCTGGCCGGGGGTCGGCCGACGCCGCTGTGGCATGTGTCCGCCACCCCGGACGACCGCGCGGTGTTCGCGGGGGAGGCGCGGGGGCTGTGGCTGTGGGCCGTCGTGTGGCCCGAGCAGTCGGGGCTGCTGATGTACGACGAGCTGGTGCTGACGGATCTGCGGGACGCGGGGGCCGAGGTGGAGCTGGTGCCGTGCGGGGCGCTGTCGCCGCGGCTGCTCAAGCCGTAGCGGCCTGCCTGTAGGGGGCGCATCCTGCTTTCGGGTATGACAGGAGCGGTGTGATTACCGGCTATGCTGGAGCGTCCCCATCCGTCCCGTCAGCGTCTGGAGCCTGCTCGTGCGTATCGATCTGCACTGTCACTCCACGGCCTCCGACGGTACGGACACGCCGGCCGAGCTGGTGCGCAACGCGGCCGCCGCCGGTCTGGACGTCGTCGCGCTGACCGATCACGACACCACCCGCGGATGCGCCGAGGCCGTTGCCGCCCTGCCGCAGGGGCTCACCCTGGTCACCGGCGCCGAGCTGTCCTGTCGTATCGACGGCATCAGCATGCACATGCTGGCCTATCTGTTCGACCCCGAGGAGCCCGCCCTGCTCGCCGAGCGCGAACTGGTGCGTGACGACCGGGTGCCGCGGGCGCGCGGGATGGTCGCCAGGCTCAACGAGCTGGGCGTGCCCGTCACCTGGGAGCAGGTCGCGCGGATCGCGGGGGAGGGGTCCGTCGGGCGGCCGCATGTCGCCACCGCCCTGGTCGAGCTGGGCGTCGTGCCGACCGTGAGCGACGCGTTCACCGAGGACTGGCTGGCCGACGGTGGCCGGGCCTACGTCGAGAAGCACGAGACCGACCCCTTCGAGGCGATCCGGCTGGTCAAGGGCGCGGGCGGGGTCACCGTCTTCGCGCACCCCGGCGCCGACAAGCGGGGGCGCACGGTGCCGGAGTCGGCGATCGCCGAGCTGGCCGCGGCCGGCCTCGACGGCATCGAGGTCGACCACATGGACCACGGCGCGGACACGCGGGCGCGGCTGCGCGGACTGGCCGCCGATCTGGGGCTGCTGGTCACCGGCTCGTCGGACTACCACGGCAGCCGCAAGACGTGCGTGCTCGGCGAGTACACGACCGACCCCGAGGTGTACGGGGAGATCACCCGACGGGCGACGGGGGCGTTCCCGGTGCCGGGGACCGGCGGGGCCTGACGCCCGCCCTCGCACCTCCACTCACCCTCTTTCACGCAAGGCCTCTGCACTGATGTTCGACGTCGCCGTTTTCGGTTCCCTCTTCCTCACCCTTTTTGTCATCATGGATCCCCCCGGGATCACCCCGATCTTCCTCGCGCTGACCGCCGGCCGGCCCGGCAAGGTGCAGAAGCGGATGGCCTTCCAGGCGGTCTGTGTGGCCGGCGGTGTGATCGCCGTCTTCGGGCTGCTGGGTCATCAGATCCTCGACTACCTGCATGTCTCCGTGCCCGCGCTGATGATCGCGGGCGGGCTGCTGCTCCTGCTGATCGCGCTCGACCTGCTCACCGGCAAGACCGACGAGCCGAAGCAGACCAAGGACGTCAACGTCGCGCTCGTCCCGCTGGGCATGCCGCTGCTGGCCGGCCCGGGTGCGATCGTGTCCGTCATCCTCGCCGTGCAGAAGGCCGACGGCGTGGCCTCGCAGGTGTCGGTCTGGACGGCGATCCTCGCCATCCATGTCGTGCTGTGGCTGGTGATGCGGTACTCGCTGCTGATCATCCGGGTCATCAAGGACGGCGGTGTGGTCCTGGTGACGCGGCTCGCGGGCATGATGCTCTCCGCGATCGCCGTGCAGCAGATCATCAACGGGGTCACGCAGGTCGTCCGGGCGAGCTGAGCCGGCATGGCAGGCCGTGGCATGCGCAGAGCCCCCCACGGCATTGCCGTGGGGGGCTCTGAAACCTGTGTGTCAGGACCCGTGTTACGAGGCCGAGGTGTCGGCCGGACGGATCCACAGCCGCTGCCCGATGGCGGCGGCCTGCTGAACGATCCGGTTGACGGAGGCGGCGTCCACGACGGTGCTGTCCACGGGCGTGCCGTCGACGTCGTCGAGTCGCATGATTTCGAAGCGCATTGCTTCTCCCTTCGTCTGGTCATCCTCCCGAGGAGGATTGCTGCGTACGTGATGAGTCAACGCGGTGCGTGTTACAAACATTCCCTACGCTAAAGAAATTTTTCGAACGGCTAACTACTAACTGGTAAGTGTGTTTGCGGAGACTGAACGGGACCGGTTGTGTTCGCAGCGTGACCACCGGGACAATGGAGGCGATGAACGACGACCTCCCGGCCCTCGCCGCCCGTATCGACCGCACGAACGAGCTGCTGACACGCATGCTCGCCGAGGTGGCCAAGACGCCCTCGACCCACGCGATCTTCGTCGACGCGGGGTACCTGTACGCGGCCGCGGGGCGCCTGGTGGCCGGGACCGAGGACCGCCGCGCCTTCGACCTCGACGCCGAGGGCCTGATCGAAGCGCTCATCGACCGCGCCCGTTCGATCTTCGCCGACAGCCGGCTGCTGCGCGTCTACTGGTACGACGGCGCCCGGCGCCGCATCCACACCGCCGAGCAGCAGTCCATCGCCGAACTGCCGGACGTGAAGGTGCGGTTGGGCAACCTGAACGCCAACAACCAGCAAAAGGGCGTCGACTCGCTGATCCGGACGGACCTGGAGTCACTGGCCAGGCACCGGGCCATCAGCGACGCGGCCCTGCTCGGCGGCGACGAGGACCTGGTCTCGGCGGTGGAGGCCGCGCAGGGGTACGGCGCCCGCGTCCACCTCTGGGGCATCGAGGCGCCGGAGGGCCGCAACCAGGCCGAGCCGCTGCTCTGGGAGGTCGACAGTCAGCGCACCCTCGACCTCGACTTCTTCAAGCCGTACGTCGCACGGCGCACCGCCCCGACCTACGAGACGACCAGCGCGAGCCGGCCCACCCGCGAGGCCGTCCGCTTCGCCGGCGCGCAGATCGCGGCGAAGTGGCTCGCCGCGCGGGGCAGGGAGGCGCTGGCGGAGCTGCTGCCGGGCCATCCCTACCTCCCCGGCTCCGTCGACCAGGACCTCCTCGTCGAGGCCGAGGGCATCCTGCAGTACTCCCTGCGCGGCCAGGCGGACCTGAGACGCGTGCTGCGGGACGGCTTCTGGGAGCACGTGCAGACGCAGTACTAGGGCGTGTACCGAAAGTGGATCTTGAACGTGAGGTGATCTTGGTTCGCGGCGCGTGGAGATCTGACGAACGCGCGATGGGCGGTGCTGGAACCGCTGTTGCCGAAGGGCAAGAAACCCGGACGGCCGCCGACGTGGGCCGGGCGGCAGCTGGCCGACGGCATACGGTTCCGGGTTCGCACCGGCATCCCGTGGCGGGACCTCCCTGCCGAGTACGGGCCGTGGGGCCGGGTGGATGACCTGTTCCGCCGGTGGCGGCGGGACGGCACCTGGCAACGGATCTTCACCGCCCTCCAGGCCCGGGCCGACGCGAAAGAGCTGATCACCTGGGACGTCAACGTCGACTCCACGGTGTGCCGGGCCCACCGGCACGCCGCCGGCGCGAGGGAAGAGGGGAGCTGCAGAAGGAGCCGCCCGGCGGCGTCGGCGACGAGCCGGACGACCACGGGCTCGGGCGCTCGCGCGGTGGCCTGACCACCAAGCCGCACCTGGCGGTCGAACAGGGCCGGAAGCCCATGTTCATCGTGATCACGGCCGGGCGGCGGGGCGATTCCCCGCAGTTCGAGCCCGTCCTGAACAAGGTCCGTGTCCCGCGTCTCGGGCCGGGCAGGCCGCGCACCCGGCCCGATCGGCGTGCAGACGAGGCGTACGCCTCCCGGAGGAACCGTGCTCACCTGCGGCGGCGCGGGATCCGCTGCACGATCCCGGACAGGCCGACCAGGCCCGCAACCGCAAGAAACGCGGTCCGCGCGGCGTCCGGCCGCCGCAGTTCGACCCGCACGACTACAAGGCTCGGCACGCGGTCGAGTGCGGCATCAATCGCCTCAAAAGGCACCGGGCCGTGGCTACGAGGTACGACGAGCTCGCGGTCCGCTACGAGGCCACCGCCCTCGTCGCAGCCATCAACGAATGGTTGTGAACGGCCGTGCTGCGGCGGCGCATGGGCCTCTTCGAAGCGAAGCGTTCTGCTGTCGGCCAAGGCTGTCGCGGCTGCGATGGCATGGGCGACAGGATCGTCACATGCAGCCGATCTTCGTTCTCGTGCACAGTCCGTCCGTGGGTCCCTCGACCTGGCGCCCAGTGGCCGAACACCTGACGGCGGCGGGATACCAGGTACGGGTGCCGTCCCTGCTGCACATAGGCGCCGGCGCCCCACCCTTCTGGCCCCGCATCGTCGACGCCGTCCGCGACGACCTCCGGCAGGTCTCGGCCGGCAGCCCCGTCACGTTGGTGGCGCACAGCAACGCAGGCTTGTTTCTCCCAGTGATTCGCGCGGGCCTCGACCATCCGGTGACCAGCTCGATCTTCGTCGATGCCGCGCTGCCGGCCCGGATCGGACCGACCTCTGTCGCGTCACCCGAGTTGCTGGAATTCCTCGGCCCGATGGCGGTGAACGGCAGGCTGCCGCGCTGGACCGACTGGTGGGACGAGGCAGACATCGCACCCATGTTCTCTGATCCGATGGTGCGGCAGACAGTCATTGAGGAGCAGCCCACCCTGCCGCTGTCCTACTACGAGCAGCACATCCCGGTCCCCGACGGCTGGGACGACCATCCCTGCTCCTACTTGCTGTTCGGCCCTCCGTATGACGACCTTGCCGCCGAGGCACGCGAACGCGGCTGGCGCGTGGCACACCTGCCCGGCGCACACCTCCACCAGATCATCGATCCTGCGGGCAGCGCCCGGCACCTCGTCGAGCTCGCCACTACGACTTGATCCACTTCCGATACCCGCCCTGGTTCCCGGGTTTTCCGGGGTTCCCCGGGTTCCCGGGGTGCTTGTCCCAGAAGTCGGCGAGGGCGCCGGCCGTCGGCAGCGGCTGGTCCAGGTTCGGTGAGTGCTCGGCGCCCGGCACGACCGTCCGGTGCCCGCGCAGCTCCAGGGTCATGTCGTCCAGGAGGGTCACCGGCCAGGTGTCGTCGCGCGCGCCCGACAGGACGTGGAACGGCAGCGGGACGGCGGCGAGTTCGGCGACCCGGTTCGGCTCGACGCACAACTGGCGGCCGGTGACGAGGAGTTGGGCCGGCTTGTGGTTCAGCCAGCGCAGCCGGAGCTGCTCGGGTTCGCCGAAGCCGCGGGCCGGACCGCCGACCTCCTCCGGCGGACCCATCGCCAGGATCGCCTCCCACACCTGAGGCATCGTCATCACCGCGAGCGCGTCGTGCAGCAGCTTCACGCGCTGCTTCTGCGAGTCCGAGATCTCGGCCGGGCCCGAGGCGACGAGCGTGAACGAGACGAAGGGGGAGTGGTCGAGGAGGACGGCGGAGCGGGCGATCTGACCGCCCAGGGAGTGCCCGACGAGGTGCAGAGGCATGCCGAGGGCCGCCGCCTGCGCCAGCACGTCCCGGGCCAACTCCTCCTGGGCGTAGGGGGATTCGTCCTCGGCCGGTCCGTCGGACTCGTTCTGCCCGCGCCCGTCCACGGCGATGGTCCGGTAACCGCGGGCCGTGAGCGGCTCGTGCAGCTGGTGGAAGTCCTCCTTGCTCCCGGTGAAGCCGGGCAGCAGCAGCGCGACACCCCGCGGCGTGACACCGGCGGGCACGGGCGCGTCGACGACGGCGAACTCACCGCGCCCGGTCCGCAGGCGGTACGCACGCGCACCGGGGGGCGGGGGAAAGGGGGTGGTGAAGCTCGGCGTGGTCACGAGCCGAGGCTACCGGGAGGGCGCGCCGCGCGGCGTCGGCGGGATCCTTCTCCGGGAACGCCGACGGCCCGGCCCCTCACGGAGGAGGGACCGGGCCGCCGGACCGTCATGCCATGCCGGTCGATCAGCCGTCCGCGGGCTCCGCGGCGGCCGTCGCCTTGCGGGGGCGACGCACCCTCGGCTTCGCCTCGGCCTCGGCGGCGGGGGCCTCGGCCGGGGCCGGCGCGGTGGCGGCGGTCTTGCGGGTGCGGCGGGGCCTGGCGGGCTCCGCCTCCTGCGTGGCCTGGGCCGGGATGTCGGCCGTGGCCTTGGCCGCCGTCTTGCGGGTGCGGCGCGGCTTGGCCTCGGTGGCCTCCGCGACCGGCTCCGCCGTCGACGCCTCCGTCGCCGGGGCCGTGGCCTTGGCGACGGTCTTGCGGGTGCGGCGAGGCTTCGCCTCCGTACCCTCGGCCGTGTCGACCGCGGCCTCGGCCGGAGCCGCTGCCTTACGGGTGCGGCGGGGCTTGACCTCGGCCTCGGTGGCTTCCGGGGCTTCGACCGTAGCTGCGGCCGTGGCCGCCGCCGTCTTGCGCGTGCGGCGCGGCTTGGCCTCGGTGGCCTCGACCGTGTCCACGGCGGCTTCGGCCGGGGCCGTCGCCTTGCGGGTGGTGCGGCGGCGCGGCTTGGCCTCCGCGCCCTCGGCCGTGTCGATGGCTGCGTCGGCGGGAGCCGCGGCAGCGGCCGGAGCCGCTGCCTTACGGGTGCGGCGCGGCTTGGCGGGCTCCGCCTCCTGCGTGGCCTGGGCCGGGATGTCGGCCGTGGTGACCATCGTCTCGGGCTCGGCGGCCTTGCGGGTGGTGCGGCGGCGCGGCTTGGCCTCGGTCGCTTCGACGGTGTCGACGGCGGTCTCGGCGGTGGCGGCCGTCTTGCGGGTGCGGCGCGGCTTGGCCTCGGGCTCGACGGCCGTGGTGGCCTCCGGGGCCTCGACGGTCTCGACCACGGCTTCGGCCGGAGCGGTCGCCTTGCGGGTGGTGCGGCGGCGCGGCTTGGCCTCGGTCGCTTCGACGGCGGTCTCGGCGGTGGCGGCCGTCTTGCGGGTGCGGCGCGGCTTGGCCTCGGGCTCGACGGCCGTGGTGGCCTCCGGGGCCTCGACGGTCTCGACCACGGCTTCGGCCGGAGCCGTCGCCTTGCGGGTGCGACGACGCGGCTTGGCCTCCGTCACCTCAGCGACCTCGGGTGCCTCCGTGGCCTCCACCGTGTCGATGGCGGTCTCGGCGGCGGCCGTCTTGCGGGTACGGCGGCGGCGCGGCTGCGCCGGGATCTCCGGAGCGGTCTCCGCGGTGTCGAGGGCCGGGCGCTCCGCCGTCGTGACGGCCGCCTCGGCGGCCTCGGTGACGGGCTCGACGGCCATCTCACTGGTCGTCACAGCCGCCGCGACGGCGGCCTCCTGCCCGGACCCACTGCGCGTACGGCGCCGACGGCGCGGGGTGCGCGGGCCGGCGGCCTCCTCCGTCACGGACGTCGGCTCGGCCACGGGGGCCTGAACGGGGGCCTGCTCCGGCGCCGTGGTGGCGACGGGCGCCGACGTCGTGTCGAGCGGGGAGCCGTTGCGCGTACGGCGACGGCGACGCGGCGTACGGGCGGCACGCTCGCGCTCGTCGGCACCGGAACGCTCGCCGGCACCGGAACGGGAGTCGCCCCGGCCGCCGCGCTCGTTCCGGCCGCCGCGCTCGCCCCGGCCGCCGCGCTCGTTCCGGCCGCCCCGGTCACCGCGACCGCGCCCACCGCGGCCGCCCGGCTCGCCCAGGTCCTCCAGCTCCTCCGCGTCGAGCCCGGCACGGGTGCGCTCCGCGCGCGGCAGGACACCCTTGGTGCCCGCGGGGATGCCGAGCTCCTCGTAGAAGTGCGGGGAGGTGGAGTACGTCTCCGGCGGGTCGCTGAAGTCGAGCTCCAGCGCCTTGTTGATGAGCTGCCAGCGCGGGATGTCGTCCCAGTCGACGAGGGTGATCGCGATGCCCTTGGCGCCCGCGCGGCCGGTACGGCCGATGCGGTGCAGGTACGTCTTCTCGTCCTCGGGGGACTGGTAGTTGATGACGTGGGTGACGCCCTCGACGTCGATGCCGCGGGCGGCGACGTCGGTGCAGACGAGCACGTCGACCTTGCCGTTGCGGAAGGCGCGCAGGGCCTGCTCGCGGGCGCCCTGGCCGAGGTCGCCGTGGACCGCGCCGGAGGCGAAGCCGCGCTGCTGGAGCTGGTCGGCCAGATCGGCCGCAGTGCGCTTGGTACGGCAGAACACCATGACCAGGCCGCGGCCCTCGGCCTGCAGGATGCGCGCGACCATCTCGGGCTTGTCCATGTTGTGCGCGCGGTACACGTGCTGCTTGGTGTTCGCGACGGTCCTGCCCGCGTCGTCCGGCGACGTGGCGTTGATGTGCGTGGGCTGCGACATGTAGCGGCGCGCGAGGCTGATGACCGCGCCCGGCATGGTCGCCGAGAACAGCATGGTCTGACGCTTCACCGGAAGCATGTTGATGATCTTCTCGACGTCGGGCAGGAAGCCCAGGTCGAGCATCTCGTCGGCCTCGTCGAGGACGAGCGACTTGATGTGCTTGAGGTCGAGCTTCTTCTGGCCCGCGAGGTCCAGCAGTCGGCCCGGGGTGCCGACGACGACGTCGACGCCCTTCTTCAGGGCCTCGACCTGGGGCTCGTAGGCCCGGCCGCCGTAGATGGCGAGGACGCGCACGTTGCGCACCTTGCCCGCGGTCAGCAGGTCGTTGGTGACCTGCGTGCAGAGCTCGCGCGTAGGGACGACGACGAGGGCCTGCGGGGCGTCGGTGAGGGCCTCGGGCTTGGCGCGGCCGGCCTCGACGTCGGCGGGGACGGTCACGCGCTCGAGGAGCGGGAGGCCGAAGCCCAGCGTCTTGCCGGTGCCGGTCTTGGCCTGGCCGATGACGTCCGTGCCCGACAGGGCCACGGGGAGCGTCATCTCCTGGATGGGGAAGGGGGTGGTGATGCCGACGGCCTCAAGGGCCTCGGCGGTCTCGGAAAGGATTCCGAGCTCTCGAAACGTCGTAGTCAGGGTGCTGCCTCTTCTGTGTGCGCGGTGCGAGGCGAGCGCGGGGGTCTTTGACGGACCGTGCCGGGGGACGTCGGCTGCCCTACGGGCTGCCCTGGGGGCACTGCCGTATGGCACGGGACCTCTGCCGACGCTCTAGCGCTCGTACCGCTGAGGGGTTCCCTCCGATCGTCGTACGCACAGTGCCGTACGGTCAGGGAGGGCTGTCGGGTCGGAGCCGATCGGGCCACCGACCGGGCATCCTCATACGTGCGGCCCGTCGAATATTCGGCAGGCGCATTACCACCATACCCCGGAATCGTGCACACGCGATGGCCGATTCGGTCACGTTGTGGTTGTCACAGTGCCGGACGCGGTTCCGTACGTCTTCGTTGTCACACTGACTGACCAGGGACTTCCACCGTGCGGCGAGCGGGCTATTGTGCGCTTCATGACGACCTCTGACAAGCCTGAGAACACCACCACCGGAATCGCCGCCCAGGACTGGGCGAAGGCCTCCGCCGACCCGCAGTACCAGGCCGCGGTCGTGGACCTGCTGGGTGCGTTGGCGTACGGCGAGCTGGCGGCGTTCGAGCGGCTCGCGGAGGACGCCAAGCTGGCGCCCACGCTGGAGGACAAGGCGGAGCTGGCCAAGATGGCGTCCGCCGAGTTCCACCACTTCGAGCGGCTGCGCGACCGGCTCACGGAGATCGGCGAGGAGCCGACGCTGGCGATGGAGCCGTTCGTCGCCGCGCTCGACGGCTTCCACCGGCAGACGGCACCCTCGGACTGGCTGGAGGGCCTCGTCAAGGCGTACGTCGGCGACTCGATCGCCAGCGACTTCTACCGTGAGGTCGCGGCGCGCCTGGACAGCGACACCCGCGCCCTGGTGCTGGCCGTGCTCGACGACACCGGACACGCCGGCTTCGCCGTGGACCGGGTGCGTGCCGCGATCGACGCGGAGCCGCGAGTCGGCGGCCGGCTCGCGCTGTGGGCGAGGCGGCTGATGGGCGAGGCCCTGTCGCAGTCCCAGCGGGTGGTCGCGGACCGCGACGCGCTGTCGACGATGCTCGTGGGCGGCGTCGCGGACGGCTTCGACCTCGCCGAGGTGGGCCGGATGTTCTCCCGGATCACCGAGGCGCACACGAAGCGGATGGCGGCGCTGGGGCTGGCGGCCTAAGGCGCACCCGCGCCCGGCTTACGCCGGGGCCGATCGTCGCCGGAGTCTGCCGGCCGGGCGCAGCAGCAGGGAGAGCGAGGCGGCGGAGACGATCGCCGCGCCGAGAAGGCTCGGCAGGATGGTGCCGGGGCCCAGCGCGCTGTGGGTGACGAAGTCACCGAACAGGGCTCCGGCGACTCCCGTCGCGAGGACGAGGGTGCGGACCGGCAGGCGGTGGGAGAGGCGGTGGACCGCCGTCCACGCGAGCACGATACCGAGCACAGCGGAGCCGAGCGCTTCCAAGATCATGTGGGTCCCTCCCGGACGGCGGGGCTGTGCGCCAAGGTCGTAGCCGGTCATACCCGTGACCTGCGGAATGCAATCCTCCTCTGTGGTCGAGTTGTGTTCCATCTGTGGAGAGAACGCCGACAGCGAACACGCGGGCGGACGGAAGAACGGAAGAGAGCCCGGCAGCCGGGCGGACGGAAGAGGGGCCCGGCGACCGAACGGTCACCGGGCCCCTCTTCGTCGCTTCGTCTACAGTGCGCCGAAGCCCACCTTGCGCGGGGCGGGCTCGCCCAGCTCGACGTAGGCCAGACGGTCGGCCGGAACCAGGACCTTGCGGCCGTGCTGGTCCACGAGGCTGAGCAGCTGCGACTTCCCGGCCAGTGCCTCGGCCACCACGCGCTCGACCTCCTCGGGAGTCTGACCGCTCTCCAGAACGATCTCGCGAGGCGCGTGCAGCACGCCGATCTTGACCTCCACGGCTATGTCCCTCCGACGGTCATGAGGTGCGCGGGCGTCCGCGCCGTACGCTGCACACACTAGCCCGGTGAGGGGACGTACACGGTGCGGCCGTCCACGCCAGGAGCGAACAACGAGCGGGAACAAACGGCCGAGCGCCCCCGCGGGTCAGTGTTGATCGGTGCCGTGCAGCGGGAAACCGGCGATGCCCCGCCAGGCCAGCGAGGCCAGCAGCTGCACCGCCTGGTCGCGCGGGACGCTGCGGTCGCTGTGCAGCCAGGACCTGGCCACGACCTGCGCGAGGCCGCCCAGACCCGAGGCGAGCAGCATCGACTCCGCGCGCGAGAGGCCGGTGTCCTCGGCGATGACCTCGCAGATCGCCTCGGCGCACTCGGTGGTGACCTTGTCGACGCGCTCGCGCACCGCGGGCTCGTTCGTCAGGTCCGACTCGAAGACCAGACGGAAGGCGCCGCCGTCGTCCTCCACGTACGCGAAGTACGCGTCCATGGTGGCCCGCACGCGCTGCTTGTTGTCGCTCGTCGAGGCGAGCGCACCGCGCACGGCCTGGATGAGGGACTCGCAGTGCTGGTCCAGCAGGGCGAGATAGAGGTCGAGCTTGCCGGGGAAGTGCTGGTAGAGCACCGGCTTGCTGACGCCGGCCCGCTCGGCGATGTCGTCCATCGCGGCCGAGTGATAGCCCTGTGCGACGAAGACTTCCTGGGCGGCGCCCAGCAGCTGGTTCCGTCGGGCACGGCGCGGCAGGCGTGTGCCCCGCGGGCGCGCCGCCTCTGTCTGCTCGATGGCTGTCACGCCGCCTCCCAAAGTCGTCCTCATGCGGTGAGCGCCGCGCCGCCATCGTACTTTTCGGTAACCGTGCTGTGCGCGGTGCGAGCGCAGAATTTCACGGACCGGACGTCGGCAAAAGCGGTAGAGATGGTTTTGAACCGGTATCTTCCGGGCATACTCCGGCCCGCTCCAGCTTGGTGCCGGTCAGCGATAGTCGTCCTCGTCGAGTGAGACGACGCGAGCCTGTTCGACGCGATCGGCCTCGTTGGCTTGGGCGGGGTCCACGTCCTCCAGGGGGTCGTCGCGCTCCGGTGTGACGTCCGTGTACTGCTCGGCGGCGTCGTTCTCCGGCGCCTCGACGTCGATCTCCCCGAAGTCGTCGTCCTCTTCGAACGTCTCCGGGTCGGTGGGGTCAACGGCCATGGTGGGCTCCCTTCCTCCGAACGTCCCTGCGAGCTGCAGGGCAACAAGCGGGTGCCCTCGGTACGAGCCTAGGAGACACCCGTTTCGGACGCTATGCGATCCGTATGCGGAGTGCCCCTGATTCGCGCCGGTATGGCGAGGGAGCGGTGCCGGTGCGGTGTGGGTCTCGACATGCGTTGGACCCGCGTGTGTGACGGCGAACACACAAGGCCGTGCGTGATCGTCTCGTAACATTGCCGCATGTCTTCGACCGAGCTGCCCTCCGTGCCGCCCACCAGTGTGCTGCCGAAGGCGATCGCAGTGCGGGTCGCCGAGGGCGAGCGGCTCCGGTCGGCGAGGCTGCCGGGCGTCACGCTGGCGATCCGTTCCAGGCCGCCCGCGCGCGAGGGGCTCGAGCCGGCACTGTACGTGCACGGCCTGGGCGGTTCCTCGCAGAACTGGTCGGCGCTGATGGCGCTGCTCGACGGGGTCGTGGCGAGCGAGGCCGTCGATCTGCCGGGCTTCGGCGACTCCCCGCCACCGGACGACGGCAACTACTCCATCACGGCACACGCGCGTGCCGTGATCCGCCACCTCGACGCCGCCGACCGCGGGCCCGTCCACCTCTTCGGCAACTCCCTCGGCGGCGCGGTGTCCACGCGCGTGGCCGCGGTCCGGCCCGACCTCGTGCGGACGCTGACGCTGGTCTCGCCCGCGCTGCCCGAGCTGCGTGTCCAGCGGACCGCGGTGCCCACGGGTCTGGTCGGCCTGCCCGGCGTGGCCGCGCTCTTCAGCCGGTTCACCCGGGAGTGGACGGCCGAACAGCGCGTCCGCGGCGTCACGGCGCTCTGCTACGGCGATCCCGGGCGGGTCTCGCCGGAGGCGTTCCGCCACGCGGTGGAGGAACTGGAGCGACGGCTGCAACTGCCGTACTTCTGGGACGCGTTGACGCGCTCCACGCGCGGGCTGCTCAGCGCGTACACGCTGGGCGGCCAGCACGGGCTGTGGCGCCAGGCCGAGCGCATCCTCGCCCCGACGCTCCTCGTCTACGGCGGCCGCGACCAGCTCGTCGGCTTCCGCATGGCCCAGCGGGCCGCCCGCTCCTTCCGTGACTCCCGACTGCTCACGCTGCCGGACGCCGGGCACGTGGCGATGATGGAGTACCCCGAGACGGTGGCGACGGCGGTCCGCGAGCTCCTCGCCGAGACCGCGACCACGACCGAGACCGCGGGGGGCTGAGGCCGACGTGGGACGCCACAGCCGGCGTGGACCGGCGCCCAAGGGCGCCGCGAAAGGCGTCCCCAAGGGCGCGTCGCAGGAGGCTTCCCCAGGGCCTGCGCAAGGGGGCACCCGGGGCGCCCGCACCGAGGCCCCGACCCCGCCCCCGGGCTACGACGGCACCCCCGCGCGCGGAGTGCCCCGCTTCCCCGACGGGACGCCCGCCCACGGGTTCCCGCAGGTGCGGGGCGGCCACCCCGAACAGCGAGAAACCGGGGGCGGCTGGGGTGACTTGAGAGGACGCCAGACGGGTACCGGGCAGCCCGTGATACCGCGTCAGCGACCGATGCCTCCGGGCGGCCCGCGCCAGGGCCCCCGTCAGGGCCCGCGCCAGGACTACCTCGACGCCTTCGTCGAGGGCGACGACGACGTCTTCACGCGCGCGGGGACGCCGTTTTCGTCGACGCGTGCGCGTGGGCAGACCCCTTACGTCGCCCCCGATGCCGACCTCGCCGACCGGGACACCGTCTCCCGTTCGACCGCCCCGGCCGGCTTCGCGGGGGGCGACGACTCGCCGCCCACCGGCGAGCCAGTGTCCGTGAAGGGCGCCAAGGGGCGGACGTTCGTCGGCATCGCGGCCGCCGCCGTCACCACCGTGCTGGCCGTCGTGGTGGCCGGGCAGGTCACCGGCGGGCGGGACGACGACGTCCGGTCGCAGTCCGCGACCGACCAGGCCCGTGACGCCCTCGACGACGCCGCGCGCGGGGACGACCGGCCGAGCCCGTCCGTTTCCCCCGGCACGGCCGCACTGACGTACGCGCAGCAGATGGACACGAGGTACGCGCTCGGCGCCAAGCTCAAAGGGTCGGGGGAGTTCGACGCGATCGCAGGTGCCGACAAGGCGCCCGGCAAGGGCCAGAAGTACACCTACCGCGTGGACGTGGAGCAGGGCCTCGGGCTCGACGGCGAACTCTTCGCGCAGGCCGTGCAGAAGACGCTCAACGACAACCGCAGCTGGGCCCACAACGGCGCCCGCACGTTCGAGCGGATCCACTCGGGCAAGCCGGACTTCGTCATCACGCTGGCCAGCCCCGGCACCACCGCCGTCTGGTGCGCCAAGTCGGGCCTGGACATCACCGTGGACAACGTCTCCTGCGACTCCGCCGCCACCGAGCGGGTGATGATCAACGCCTACCGGTGGGCGCAGGGCTCGAAGACCTACGGCGACGAGATGTACGCCTACCGGCAGATGCTGATCAACCACGAGGTCGGTCACCGGCTCGGCTACAACCATGTCACGTGCGACAAGGACGGCGACCTCGCGCCGGTCATGCAGCAGCAGACGAAGTTCCTCGACCACAACGGGATCCACTGTCTGCCCAACGCCTGGCCGTATCCCAAGAGTTGACCCTCATGGGTTGACAAACGTCTCATAAGTCACGTTGACATGCCCAGAAAGTTCCTCCATGTCGCTGCGTGTGGTCTGGTCGTACCGTCGACGGCAGCGCCGCCATCGAGCCGGCGCTCATCGGCGTGACCGCGCTCTGCGTGGCAGACATTCTCTGCAGTCGACGCCCGCCTCTGGCGTTCGCGTCGCGACCTTCTTCCTCTTCCGTGACTCGGTCGCGGTTCTTTCGACGACCTGCGCAGTCGCTGTCGTCCGACGACGCCCGTGTGGCATGTGTGGCGTAACGTTTCGGGGTTGGATGATCTCCTAGCGCGACCGAACGCGACCTGCACGGGAAAGTTACGACCGTTCACCCCTTTTGGTGGCGCGACGGACAACCGTCCATCGCGCCACCGCCTTGTCCGCATACGTTCGTCCCGCTGCGAGCCGCCGGGTCAACGGCGGCTCCCCAAACGGGAGATCGGGGGTGCGCGTGCGCATCGGACTGCTTACGGAGGGTGGCTATCCGTATGTGAGCGGTGACGCCGGGCTCTGGTGCGACCGGCTCGTGCGCGGGCTCGGGCAGCACGAGTTCGACGTCTACGCGCTCAGTCGCGCCGAACACCAGGAGGACGCGGGCTGGATCGAGCTGCCGCCGCAGGTCAGCCGGGTGCGCACGGCGCCGCTGTGGACGGCCGAGGACGACGGGGTCGCGTACGGCCGGCGGGCGCGCCGCCGCTTCGCGGAGTGCTACGGCGAACTGGTGGCCGCCCTGTGCGAGGGCGAGTCGCCGGACCCGGCGGACCCCTCGGGGGCCGGTTCGGCTGCTCAGGCGGACCGTTTCGCCAACGCGCTGTACGGCCTTGCCGAACTCGCCCGGGACGAGGGCGGGCTGGTGGGAGCGCTCCGCTCCGAGGGCGCCGTGCGCGCCCTGGAACGTGCCTGCCGCGCGCCCGGCGCACTGCGCACGGCGCGTGAGGCGCGCGTACCCGACCTGCTCGCCGTCGCCGCACACCTCGAACGCGCCCTGCGCCCCCTCTCGCTCGACTGGTACGACGACGAGGCGGGCGACGGGGGAGAGGGTCTCGGCTCGGTCGACCTGTGTCATGCCACGTCCGGCGGCCCGGCGGCCCTGCCCGGGCTGCTCGCACAGCACTTCTTCGACGTGCCGCTGCTGGTGACCGAGTACGGGGTGCGGCTGCGGACGCACTATCTGAGCTCCGGCGAGGCCCCCGCCGTACGTGCCCTGCTCGCCGCCTTCCACGGCCGGCTCGCGGCCGAGGTCTACCGGCAGGCGGCGTGCGTCACGCCAGGCAACAGGCACGCCCGCCGCTGGCAGGAGCGCTGCGGCGCCGACCGCGCCAAACTGCGCACCGTCTACCCGGGCATGGAGGCGTCCCGCTTCGCCGAGGTGGGCGACGCCCCGGACAGCGCGGACCCGCACACCCTGGTGTGGGTCGGCCGGGTGGAACCGGTGAAGGACCTGGTGTCGCTGCTGCACGCCTTCGCGGAGGTCCGCAAGGAGGAGCCCCGCACCCGCCTGCGGATCATCGGCGCGCCGACCGGTACGGAGGGCCGCGCCTACCTCGGCCACTGCCGGATGCTGGCCGCACAGCTCTTCCCCGACGAGGCGGACGGACCGCACGCCGTCGGCGACAACCCTGTCTCCTTCGAGGAGATCGGCGGCCCGGAGGCGCCCATCCTGGCCGAGGCGTACGCCGCCGGCGCGGTCGTCGTCCTGTCCAGCGTCGTCGAGGGGTTCCCGGTCGGCCTGGTCGAGGCGATGTTCTGCGGCCGGGCGACCGTGTCGACCGACGTCGGCGCGGTGGTCGAGGTCATCGGCGGCACGGGACTGGTCGTCCCGCCGCGCAATCCACGGGCGCTCGCGGAGGCGTGCGTGGCGCTGCTGCGCGACCCCGAGCGCCGTGCGCGCCTGGGCGCCGCCGCCCGCGCCCGCGCCCTCGAACTGTTCACGGTCGAGCAGAACATCACGGCGTTCCACGGCATCTACCTGGAGCTCGTCTCCCAGGCCCCGGTCCGTCGGTTCGTCCTCGACGACCACGGCGAACCCCGACCGTTCGCCGTCCCGGCCGAGGCGCGACTGCCAGGCCTGTGGACCGGCCTGGGCACGCCCGCCACCGCCCGGCGCAGCCCGGGCTGGGCGGCGGGGCCGCCGGAACGCGGCACCACGCCGGTCGCCGCGACGGAGGGGGCACGATGAGCGGGCTCGACGAACTGGACCGGCCGGAGTCGGCGGGAGGCGTCGGTGCGCGCACCGACGCCGACGCGATCGCCGACGGACGTGAGCCGGCCGCCCCCCGCCGTGGCGCCGCGGACCCGGTGAAGGTCTTGATGCACCGTCACCGTGAGCTGTGCGAACGGGCCGTCGACCCGCTGGAGATCGCGGCGGGCCTGGAGGCCCACGGGGTCACCGACCGCACCGCCGCCCGCTTCCGGCACCGGGACGTCTTCTCCCTCGCCGAGGAGATGTACGCCCGCGTCCCCCGCGACGGCGACGCACCCCCGCCCATCACACCCACCGCGATCCCGCGGCCCCGCCTGGACTGGGCGCTGATCACCCTCCTGCCCGGCGCCCTGTGCGCCGCGACCGTGACCGGCGTACGCCTCACCCAGGGGCGGACGTGTCTCCTCGTGGCCGCCGCGGGCATCCTCGCCGTGACCCTTGCCCTGGGGGCGGCACTGCGCCGGGGCCCGCTGAGCCCGTCCGGCGGCGCCCGCCCCGGCCCGCACCGGGCGGGCGCCTGGTCCTGCTGGCTCCTCGGCTACGCGGCCCTCGGCGACGGTCTCCTGCGCGCCGCCGTCGGCGGAGGCCCCGACGGCCTGCCCGACGGGACGGCCGACGGCCCCTGGCCCCTCGCCGCCGTCCCCCTGCTGACCCTCGCCCTGGCCTGCGCGCCCGCCGCCTGGAGCGCCCACTTCCTCGCCGTACGCGCCCGGCGACGCCTGGACAGCAGCCGTGGCCTGCAGGAGTTCGCCGCCTCCGTGCAGCCCTTGCTGCTCGGCACCCTCACCCTGTTCATGTGCGCGCTCGCCGCACTGGACGCCCTCTGCGCCACGGTCCTGGGTGAGCCCGCCGACCACGGCCAGACCCTCACCCTGGGCGCGCTCTTCTTTCTCGCCCGCCTCCTCACCGTGCACGGCTTCACCCACGCCCCGGCGGTCGTCCTCGGAACCGTCGGCGCGGCAGAGGTGCTCGCCCCGGCCTCGGTCTTCGCCGGCCGTCTTCCCGGCTGCGGCTTCCTGGCCATGCCCGTGGAGAGGCTCGTGGCCGCCTGGGGCCCGGCCGGTGTCCCGTCCCTCGTCTGCGGAGCCGGGGCCGTGACCCTGCTGATCCACGCGACCCGCACCCTGACCAGGGCCTCGGCGCACGCACGGACGGACCAGCCGTGCTGACTCGAGCCCGCCCCCGCCCGCCCCTCCGGGCGACTCCGGAAGCCGTCCCGCCGAGTCCGGGGATGGGCCCGGCAGCCTTGCGGCACCGCCCCTCGGCTGCCGCGCACCAGTGGCCCACCCCCGCCCGGTGCCGGCCGTCGGCACCCCGGCCAACGCGCGCAGCGCAACCCCCACCGTGCCCCGACCGCACGACGCACGCGCTCCTCCACCCAGCCGCAACCCAGCGCAACACCCCTGAAGGAGAGACCAGATGACCACCTCCCGATCCGGAGCGACCGGAGCCACCGGGGCACCCGCGGTCGCAGGAGCCCCCGCGGTCACAGGAGCCCCCGCGGTCGCAGGAGCAGCCGGAGCACACAGGGCGACCGAAGCCCACGCAGCCCCGGCGACAGCCGCCGCGCACATCCAGGGAGCCGCACGATGAGGGTTCTGCTGATCGGAGCCAACGGCTACCTCGGCCGTTTCGTCGCCGACCGTCTGCTCGCCGACCCGGCCGTCCAGCTCACCGCGCTCGGCCGCGGCGACGACGCCGACGTCCGCTTCGACCTCGCGTCCGGCAGCCCCGGCGCACTCACCCGCTTCCTCGACGCGGTACACCCCCAGGTCGTCGTCAACTGTGCGGGCACCACCCGCGGCGGCGCCCGCGAACTCACCCGGCACAACACCGTCGCCGTCGCCACCGTCTGCGAGGCCCTGCGCCGCAGCGGCTGCGGCGCCCGGCTGGTGCAGATCGGCTGCGGCGCAGAGTACGGCCCGAGCCAGCCCGGCTCCTCCACGGCCGAGGACGCCGTGCCCCGCCCCGGTGGCCCGTACGGCGTCAGCAAGCTCGCCGCCACCGAGCTCGTCCTCGGCTCCGGACTGGACGCCGTCGTGCTCCGGGTCTTCTCGCCCGCCGGCCCGGGCACGCCCGCCGGCTCCCCGCTGGGCCGGCTCGCCGAGGCGATGCGCCGCGCCATGCAGTCCGGCGACGGCGAGCTCAAGCTCGGCGGGCTCGGTGTGCAGCGCGACTTCATCGACGTCCGCGACGTGGCCCGCGCCGTGCACGCCGCCTCGCTCTCCGCCGCGCAGGGCGTCATCAACATCGGCTCGGGCCGCGCCGTCCGGCTGCGCGACGCCGCCTCGATCCTCGCCCGCGTGGCCGGATTCGGCGGAGCCCTCCACGAGCTCGACGGCCCACCCGGCGGCCATCTCAGGCCCGCCATCGGCCACCCCCGCCCCGAGTCCGACCACGCCGGCCCCGTCGCGTACCCGTACCCGGACGGTTGCGGCAGCTGGCAGCAGGCCGATGTGCGCACCGCCCGCGACCGGCTCGGCTGGCGGCCCCGGATCAATCTCGAGGAGTCCCTCGCCGACATCTGGATGGAGGCGGCATGTCGTATCTGACCGGAACCCCGGCGGGCACCGCGAGCGCCGGGACCACCGACGTCCGCACCGGCCTCGGCGTCCCCGGTATCGCGCACCCCCTCCTCGCGCCGACCGAGTGGGGCGAACTCGCCCGCCCCGGCAGACCCCTGCACTGGGTCGTTCTCGACGTCGCCGACGGCCCCGGTGTCAGCCCCGACCCGCGCTGCCTGGAATCCGCGGGCCGGCTCCGCAACGGGGGCGTCCGTGTGCTCGGGAACCTCGACACCCGCTATGGAGCCCGCGCCTTCGCCGAGGTCGTCTCCGACGCTCAGCGGTACCTCGACTGGTACCAGGTCGACGGCTTCCTCCTTGACCGCTGCCCGGCCGAGCGCACCGCGCTCCCCGAACTGCGCCGCATCGTCGGCACGCTCCGCACGCTGCACGACGCGCCCCACATCGTCCTCGGCCACGGCACCCATCCGTTCCCCGGATACGCCGAGCACGCCGACCAGTTGGTCACCTTCTCCGGCGCCTGGAGCGACTACCGCTGGTCGCAGGTGGCCGAGTGGACCTCGGACCATCCGCCCGAGCGCTTCTGCCACTTCGTGCACGGCGTACCGTGCGGCCACCTCGACGAGGCGCTGCGCATCGCCCGCTGGCAGGGCGCCGCGACGATCTGGTTCACCGACGCGGCCGCCCGCGGCCGCCTGGCGGGCCCTTGGGAGACCATGCCCGGCTACTGGGACGAACTTGTCTCGCGGATCGGAACAGGTGTCTCGGAATGAAGAAGGCCATGGCAGTGTTACGGGGAGAACAACCGTAGTGATCGACCGACCAACGGAGTCCCCGTGTCGCTGCCACCCCTGGTCGAGCCAGCCTCTGAGCTCACCGTAGACGAGGTTCGCCGGTACTCCCGCCACCTGATCATCCCGGATGTCGGGATGGACGGGCAGAAGCGGCTGAAGAACGCCAAGGTGCTCTGTGTGGGCGCCGGCGGCCTGGGCTCGCCGGCGCTGATGTACCTGGCCGCGGCGGGCGTGGGCACGCTCGGCATCGTGGAGTTCGACGAGGTCGACGAGTCGAACCTGCAGCGGCAGATCATCCACAGCCAGGCCGACATCGGCCGCTCCAAGGCTGCGTCCGCCCGCGACTCCGTCCTCGGCATCAACCCGTACGTGAACGTGGTCCTTCATGAAGAGCGGCTCGAGGCCGAGAACGTGATGGACATCTTCAGCCAGTACGACCTGATCGTCGACGGCACGGACAACTTCGCGACCCGCTACCTGGTCAACGACGCGTGCGTGCTGCTGAACAAGCCGTACGTGTGGGGCTCGATCTACCGCTTCGACGGCCAGGCGTCCGTCTTCTGGTCCGAGCACGGTCCCTGCTACCGCTGCCTCTACCCGGAGCCCCCGCCGCCGGGCATGGTCCCCTCCTGCGCCGAGGGCGGCGTCCTGGGCGTGCTGTGCGCGTCCATCGGCTCCATCCAGGTCAACGAGGCCATCAAGCTCCTCGCGGGCATCGGCGAGCCGCTCGTCGGCCGCCTGATGATCTACGACGCCCTGGAGATGCAGTACCGCCAGGTCAAGGTCCGCAAGGACCCCGACTGCGCGGTCTGCGGCGAGAACCCGACCGTCACCGAGCTCATCGACTACGAGGCCTTCTGCGGCGTCGTCTCCGAGGAGGCCCAGGCGGCGGCCGCCGGCTCGACGATCACTCCCAAGCAGCTCAAGGAGTGGATCGACGACGGCGAGAGCATCGAGATCATCGACGTCCGCGAGCCGAACGAGTACGAGATCGTCTCCATCCCGGGTGCCAGGCTGATCCCGAAGAACGAGTTCCTCCTCGGCACCGCCCTGGAGGGCCTGCCGCAGGACAGGAAGATCGTCTTGCACTGCAAGACGGGTGTCCGCAGTGCGGAAGTCCTCGCGGTGCTGAAGTCCGCGGGCTTCGCGGACGCCGTGCACGTCGGCGGCGGCGTCATCGGCTGGGTCAACCAGATCGAGCCGAGCAAGCCGATCTACTGACCCGGCCGCACGCTCTGCCCACCGGTCTTCCCGGTCGGATCGGCGGGGGCTTCGCGTACCACGAGTGCGCGAAGCCCCCGCCGTCGTCATGAGCAGACCGTGTCGTCCTTCGGTACCGTCCCCTTCAACAGGTACGCGTTCACCGCCGAGTCGACGCAGGTGCTCCCGCTCCCGTACGCACCGTGCCCCTCGCCCTTCCAGGTGAGCAGCACCCCGACCCCCTTGCCGAGCTCGTCCGCCATCTTCCGCGCGCCCTCGTACGGTGTCGCCGGGTCCCCGGTGTTGCCGACCAGCAGGATCGGCGCCGCGCCCGCTGCGCTCACCTCCGGGGTGTCGTACTGCCCGGCCACCGGCCAGTCGTGGCACCAGCCGGCCGTGTCCCAGCCCAGGAAGTCCCCGAACACGGGCGAGATCCTCTCGAACTCCGGCAGCAGCTTCTTGGTCTCCTCGGCGGTCGGCCGCTGCTTGTCGTCCAAGCACGATATGACCCGTTGCGAGTGGGTGGTGGTGCCGTAGTGCCCCGACGTGTCCCGCTCGTTGTAGCCGTCGGCGAGCGTCAGCAGCTCGGAGCCGTCCCCGTCCTCGGCCGCCTTCAGGGCACTGGTCAGGCTCGGCCAGCTCGACTTGCTGTACAGCGGCAGGACGATGCCGGTGACCGCGAGCGTCTGCGTCAGCTTCCGCCCGTCCGAGGTGGGCAGCGGCTTGGCGTCGATCCCGTCCAGCAGGTCCGCGATCTTCTTGCTGCCCTCCTCGGGGTCCTGGCCCGTCGACTTGAGGTAGTCGTCGAGTGCCCGCTGGAAGCCGCGCGCCTGGTTCTGCGCATGGCCCACCGAGTCGGCACTCGGGTCGACGACCGCGTCGAGGATCAGGCGCCCCACGTGCTTCGGGAACAGGTGGGCGTACACGCCGCCCAGTTCGGTGCCGTAGGAGATGCCGAAGTAGTGCATCTTCGGATCGCCGAGGACCTGGCGCATCAGGTCCATGTCGCGGGCGGTGTCGGTCGTCGACACGTGGGCCATCAGCTTGCCCGCGGCCTTCTCGCAGCCCTTGCCGAAGTCGGTGGCGTCCTTGAAGTAGGCCTGTTCCTCGGCCGGGGTGTCCGGCGTGGAGTCGAGGGACTCGGCGGTCTGGATCGCCTTGTCGCTGCGGCAGCGGACGCCCTCGCTGGCGCCGACCCCGCGCGGGTCCCAGCTCACCAGGTCGTAGTGGTCGCGGAGCGAGGAGAAGGTGGAGCCGTAGGCGGGGAGCGTCGATACGCCCGAGCCGCCGGGGCCGCCGAAGTTGAACAGCAGCGAGCCGGTCCGATCGTTTCCGTCGGCGCGGGACTTGGTGCGCACCAGGGCGAGGCCGATGGTGCTGCCGTCCGGCTTCGACCAGTCCAGCGGCACCTTCAGCGTCGCGCACTGCCAGTCGCTGCCGGGCGCGGCGGAGTCCGCGGTGGCCTTGCAGCGCCCCCAGTCGAGCTTCTGCCCGGTCAGTGAGGCGGGCAGGGCAGCCGTCGTGGCCGTCGCTCCGGAGGAGCCGGCCGAGGGCCGGGCGTCGGCCGAACCGCCCTTGCCGTCCTCGCCGCCGTCCGACGCGCCGCTGCTACAGCCCGCCACCAGCAGCGTGGCGGCGGCCCCCAGCGCCGTCCACCGTACGAATCGCGCCATGTGCACTTCCCCCCTCGCAGGCCGTCCGCACTCGGCGGCGGACGGCTGTCAGGCCATATTAGGCGGCTCGAGGCCCGCCCGTCGGAGCCTGTGGATAACCTTTTGACCTGCGAGTTTTCCGGAAATGGTGAGGGGTGCCGGGGCGGCGGGGGTCAGGAGCAGACGGTCCCGGCGGTCGGCACCTTGCCGTTCAGCAGATAGCCGTTCACCGCCGCCTGCACGCACTTGTTCTTGCTGCCGTACGCACCGTGCCCCTGCCCCTTGTACGTCAGCTCGACCCCGACACCCTTGCCCAGCGCGTCCACCATCTTCCGTGCCCCTTCGTACGGGGTCGCCGGGTCGCCCGTGTTGCCCACGACCAGGATCGGCGCCGATCCTGGCGCGCTCACGTCCGGACGGTCGGCCGCGCCCGGCACGGCCCAGTCGGTGCAACCGACCATGCCCCAGGCCAGGAAGTCCCCGAACAGGCTGGAGGCGGCCCGGAACTCCGGCAGCTTCTCCTCCACGTAGGCGGTGGAGTAACGCGGCTTGTCGTCGGCGCAGTTGATGGAGATGTTGGCGGCCGTGATGTTGCTGTACTCACCGTTCACGGTGCGGCCGTTCATCAGGTCGGACAGCAGCATCAGAATCTTCCCGTCCCCGGCGTAGGCCTGCTCCAGGCCCTCGGTGAGGTACTCCCAGAAGTCCTTCGAGTACAGGGCCTGCGCGATGCCGTTGGTCGCGGCGCTCTGGGTCAGTTCGCGCGGGAAGATGCCCGGGATCGGCTTGCCGTCCAGGTCTTTCAGGAGCCTGGCGATGCGGTCCTTCACCTCCTGCGCGGTGTCCCCGACGGGGCAGTCCGCCGTCTTGGAGGTGCAGTCCTCGGCGAAGTTGTCGAGCGCGAGCTGGAACCCCCTGGCCTGCCCGAGCGAGCCCTGCTCGGACGTCTGCGTCGGGTCGACGACGGCGTCGAAGACGGCACGCCCCACGTGCTTCGGGAACAGGTGGGCGTACACGCCGCCCAGTTCGGTGCCGTAGGAGATGCCGAAGTAGTACAGCCTGTCGTCGCCCAGCACCTGGCGCATCAGGTCCATGTCGCGGGCCGCGTCGGTGGTGCGCACAAGCGGCAGCATCTTCTTGGAGTTCTTCTCGCAGGCCGCGTTGAAGTCCTTGGTGCTGTCCACGAGCGCGGTGCGCTCGGCCGCGTCGTCGGGTGTGGCGTCCTGCTGGAAGTACGCGTCGAGCTGCTGGTCGTTCTCACACCGCACGGCGGCGCTGCGACCGACCCCGCGCGGGTCGAAACTCACGAGGTCGTAGCGGGTGCGCAGGGCCGCGTACTCGTCGCCGAAGGAGGGCAGGGTGGAGACGCCCGAGCCGCCCGGGCCGCCGAAGTTGAAGACCAGTGAGCCGATCCGCCCGCTCGCGTCGCCGCTCGCCCGGGCCCGGATCAGCGCGATGTCGATCGTGTCGCCCTTGGGGTCGTTCCAGTCGAGGGGCGCCTTCATCGTGGCGCACTGCCACTGGTCGCCGTCCGGCAGCGGAGACGGGGCGCTGCCGCCCCCCTCGGCCTGGGAGGGGGCCGGGCAGTCCTTCCAGCTCAGCTTCTGCGCCGTCAGATCCTCGTCCTGCGCGTCGTCGCCGCAGCCCACCAGGGAGGACAGCAGGAGGGCGGTTGCGGTCACGGCGGCGGCGCGCAGACGGGAGGGGTTCGGCATGATCCCATCCTGCGGTCGCGTACGGGCACGCGCGCGGGGCGCGGGCCGTACGAGGTACGGGTGCCCGAGCCTTTCTACAGGGCGCCCTTGCGGGTCAACTGGTTGAAGGCGAGCCACCCCGGCAACACGGGCAGCCACAGCGTCAGCAGGCGGAAGAGCAGCACGGCGGGAGCGGCGACCTCCTTGGGCAGGCCCACCGCGATCAGACCGACCGTCAGGGTCGCCTCGACGGCCCCCACTCCGCCCGGCGTCGGGGCGGCGGAGCCGAGCGCGTTGCCGGCGAGGAAGACGACGGCGACGCTGGCGATGCTGAGCGAGGTCGACTCGTCGCCGAACGCGCGGATCGACGCGTCCAGGCACATCACGAAGCAGGCGGTGAGCAGCAGCATGCCGCCGATGCCGGTGACCAGCTTCTGCGGCCGCTGGAGCACGTCCAGCATGCGTGGCACGACACCCGCGAACAGCGACCTCACGCGCGTGACGACGAACTTCCGCAGGAACGGCACCGAGGTCACCACGAGCACGAGCACCGCCACCGTGAGCAGACCCGCGATGACCGTGCGGGACGGCGACAGCGACGGAGTCTTCTCGGTGCCGGTGAGGTAGCCGAACGACAGCAGCATCAGGATGTGGCAGCCGAGTCCGAACAACTGCGAGGCGCCGACGCTGGCCACCGCGAGCCCGGGCCGCACCCCGGCCCGCTGGAGGAAGCGCGTGTTGAGGGCGACCCCGCCGACCGCGGCCGGGGCCACGATCTTCACGAAGGACCCGGCGACCTGCGCGGCCACGGTCCGCGGGAACGGCACCCGCTCCGGCACGAAGCCCAGCAGGCTCATCGCCGCGGCGACGTAGCTCAACGCCGAGAAGAACACGGCCGCGGCGACCCAGCCCCACTCGGCGTTGGCGACGAGCGGACCGAACTCGATGTGGGTGAGCTGTGTCAGCAGGAAGTACGCGCCGATGGCACCGGCGATGAAGCTCATCAGGGTGCGTGGCCGCACCCGCTCCAAGCGGGCCGGCTCCACCGGTGCCTGGGGCCGGATCAGCAGCACCTGGTGCCGGATCTGCGTCAGCAGATCCTCCTCGCGTGCCTCCTCCAGCGCCTCGTCGATGGCCCGCTTCTCGGCCCGCGCCTCCGCGCGGACGGCCTTCTTGGCGGGCTTTTCCAGGGCGACGGCCTCGGCGCCGTCCCCGGTCGCCTCCAGACGGGCCTGCTTTGCCTGCTGGGAGGCCTCCAGGACCGCCTCGCGTTCCCGCTGCGCACGCTCGCGTGCCAGTCGGCGCAGTGTCGCGCGCGTGGAGCGGGTCAGGGCGATGGGCTGGAGCATCGGCAGACAGTCCGCGACCGCGTCCGGTCCGAGCACGCCCACCGCGGAGGCCACCGCCCGTTCGGCGCCCACCCGCAGGCCGAGCGTCGTCACCAGCTGGGCGACGTCCATGCGCAGCAGCAGGTCGCCGGCCGCGATCTCGCCGCCGCGCAGATCGGTGAGGATCACCGTGCCGGAGCGATCCACCAGTATCGCGTCACCCGCGAGCCGACGGTGCGCGATGCGTCGGGACTGAAGTGCCTGCACCTGGTGCCAGGTGTTGCGCAGCAGGTCGTCGGTGATCTCCTCGTCCGCGAGCGAGTCGAGGGTGCGGCCGCCGGTGTGCTCGTAGACGAGGATCACCGCGTCGGGGCCGAGCTCGGACGTCGCGATCAGTTTCGGCGCGTTGGCGCCGGCCGCGATGGCCGCGTAGGCGAGCAGCGCCTCCTGCTCCAGCGCCTGGCGCAGCGACTGGAGGCTGCTGCGGGTGGCGAAGCCGCGCAGCGTCAGATTGCGCCAGGCGCGGTAGAAGAACCCCTGGGCCTGCTGTTCCCGGTCGACGACCGTGACGTCCAGCGGCGGCCCGTCCTCCAGGGTGACGAAGTAGCGTCGGCCCCGGTCGCCCTCCGCCGCGTCCGGCCCCTCCTCGCGGGCCGCGCTCACCGGGCGGAATCCGACGTGCCGCAGGCCCGCCATCAGCGTCCGTCCCGTGGGACGCACGTTCGGCGAGCCGACCGCGTACAGCGTCCCGTACGCCACCGTCCAGCCGATCAGCACCGTGAGGATGATCGAGAACGGTGTCGTGTAGCCGGTGACGAGCATGGAGAACGCGTCGAGGAGCAGCACGATCCACAGCACCGAGCGCCAGCGCGGCCGACGGGACATGCCGACGGCCGTCATGTACGCGATGACGGGCGCGAGGTAGCCGTGCACCGGGTCGGTGAGGGCGTGGATGTCACCTGGGGAGGGCTGGGTGAGCGCCTCCTGGATCGAGCCCGGCGCGGCCTTCGCGACCCACAGGTCGGTGGCGAGCGTCACACCGTGTGCGAGGACCGCGGCGAGCACACCGTCGGCGATACGCAGCCCGTCCCGCTTGATCAGCCGCTCGATCGCGAAGGCGACCGGCACCAGCAGGATCGCGATGCTGGAGGCCAGCCCGGCGATCTTGATGAGGAGGTCGGGTGCCTGCCCGGTGCCCTTGTTGATGTCCTGCTCGAGACCCGAGGTCGTTCCGTGTGCGAACGCGGCGATGGCCAGAAGCAGGACGACGGCGAGTACGCCGACCAGCAGCCGCATCAGGTCGGAAGGGCGGTGCACGCGCGCGGGGAGCAGCGGTTCGTCGCCCTCGACCTCGTCGATGTGCACCTCTTCCCGTGTCTCTTCGTCCCGTGGTTCCGGTTCTTCGGTGATGTCAGGGCGCGACGCGGCGGCAGAGGTGTCCTCCGCGTCCTCAGGCTGCACGCCCTGCTGCTTCATCGTCTCTTCTTGATCTCGTATCACCGGTCACCGCCCGCACGATGGTGGCATGCCCCACCGGCGCACGGGGGCATCAGGGTGCAAATGCGGGGGCGCACAGTCTGCCCGAAGCGCCGCTCGGGGACGAGGGTCACACAGGGTCGCGGACCCGTCGCATTGTCGGTGGGGTGGGGCAGGATGGGGCGGATGAGCGAGCAGAGCCTTCCGGACGACGCCCGCCCGGAGTACACGGACACCCTGCCGGAGTACGCCGAGCGGGTCCTCGAGGTCGCGGAGCTGATCCCGCCCGGGCGGGTCATGACGTACGGGGACGTCGCCGAATGGCTCGAGGAGGGCGGCCCCCGACAGGTCGGGCGCGTGATGGCCCTCTACGGGGGAGCCGTCCCGTGGTGGCGTGTCGTGCGCGCGGACGGGGTGCTGCTCCCGGGGCACGAACTGCGGGCGCTCGACCACTACCGCGTCGAGGGCACTCCCCTGAAGCAGGCGAGCAGGGCAGCCGAGGGCCACGTGCCGCGCCTCGACATGAGGCGGGCGCGGTGGGACGGCGGCGAACGCGCGGAAGGTCACACCTGACAGCTTCCGCCATCGGACGTGTCTGAGGGGAGCCTTAGGCCCGTACGGGGGAAACCGGCGAAACCGGGCACGCCGGTGGCATGACGTACGTTCGAGGGGCACGGGGCGGAGAAAGTCGCCCCCGGCCAACCAGCACACCCACCAGGACCGGCGAACCACGTGAGCTCCTCTTCCTCCACCAGGCGCCTGCCGCACCCCCAGGGGCGACAGGGGAACCGTGGCGCTTACCGACTGGTGCGTACCCCGCCGGCCCGGGTGGATCCCCCTCTTCTGGACGCCGCACAGCGCTCCGTGGTTGACCACGGTGCCGGTCCGCTGCTCGTTCTCGCAGGTCCGGGCACCGGAAAGACCACCACTCTCGTCGAGTCGGTGGCCGCCCGGGTCGCTCGCGGCGGCGACCCCGCGCGCATCCTGGTCCTCACGTTCAGCCGCAAGGCGGCCGTCGAGCTGCGGGACCGGATGGCGCATCGTATGGGCGCCGCCCGCGCGCCCCAAGCGACCACCTTCCACTCCTACTGCTACGCCCTGGTCCGCGCCCACCAGGACACGGACCTGTTCGTGGAACCCCTACGGCTGCTGTCCGGCCCGGAGCAGGACGTGGCCGTCCGCGAGCTGCTCGCCGGCCAGCTCGACCTGCAACGGCTCGGTCTCGCGCACGTGCGCTGGCCGGACGAACTGCGTGCCTGTCTCACCACCCGAGGCTTCGCCGACGAGGTCCGCGCGGTGCTCGCCCGCAGCCGCGAACTGGGCCTCGACCCCGCGGCCCTGGACGCCTTCGCCCACCGCATCGGCCGTCCCGACTGGCGTGCCGCCGCCGCCTTCCTCGCCGAGTACCTCGACGTGCTCGACCTGCACGGCGTGATCGACTACGCGGAACTCGTCCACCGCGCGGTCCTCCTCGCCCACCGCACCGGGACCGCCGAGCGGCTCGCCGCCCAGTACGACGCCGTGTTCGTCGACGAGTACCAGGACACCGACCCCGCCCAGGTACGCCTGCTGCACGCCCTCGCCGGCGGTGGCCGCACCCTGGTCGCGTTCGGCGACCCCGACCAGTCGATCTACACCTTCCGGGGCGCCGACGTGAACGGCATCCTGGACTTCCCGCACGCCTTCCCCCGCCCCGACGGCCGTCCGGCCCCCGTCGAGGTCCTGCGCACCTCCCGTCGCTCCGGCGCGGCCCTCCTGGCCGCGACCCGGCTGCTGACCCAGCGGATGCCCCTGACCCGCCTGCCGGCCGAGAAGGTCCGCGCCCACCGCGAACTGGCCGCCGCACGCGACGGCGGCCGCGTCGAGGTCTACACGTACCCGACGCCCGGCACCGAGCTGGACAACGTCGCCGACATCCTGCGCCGCGCACACCTGGAGGACGGTGTGCCCTGGGGCGAGATGGCCGTCCTGGTACGCGCCGGCTCCCGCACGATCCCGACGGTCCGCCGCGCCCTCACCGCCGCGGGCGTCCCCCTCGACATCGACGGCGACGACCTCCCCCTGCGCCACGAACCGGCGGTGGCCCCCCTGCTGACGGCCCTGCGCGCGGTGGCGACGGCGGAGGCCGCCGCCACCCCGTCGGCGCCACAGCCGGAGACGTCGGCGTCACCACAGGGGGACGAATACACCGAGGACCCGGGCGCCTGCTGGCTCGACACCGAAACCGCCCTCACCCTCCTCGCCTCGCCCCTGGCCGGCATGGACGCCGCCGATCTGCGCCGCCTCGGCCGCGCCCTGCGGGAGGAGGAGCGCGCCGCCGGCAACCCCCTGCCGCCGCCCTCCGACGAACTGTTCGCGCGTGCTCTGGCCGAACCGGAGCGGCTGGTCATCCACGACCCGACGTACGCGCGTGGTGCCCAGCGCCTGGGCGCGCTGCTGGCGACGGCCCGAGAGCGCCTCGCGCGCGGCGGTACGGCCGAAGAGGCGCTGTGGGACCTCTGGGACGGCACACCCTGGCCCACGCGTCTGCAACGGGCGGCCCGTCGTGGCGGCGCGGCCGGCCGCAACGCGGACCGTGACCTGGACGCCGTGTGCGCGCTGTTCGCCACCGCCGCGCGCGCGGAGGAGCGCACCGGCGGCCGGGGCACCCTGAACTTCCTGGCCGAGATCGAGGCCGAGGACATCGCTGCCGACACCCTCACCCGGCGTGCCGTGCGCCCCGACGCCGTACGCCTGATGACCGCCCACCGCGCCAAGGGCCTGGAGTGGGGCCTGGTCGTCGTGGCCGGCGTCCAGGAGGGCCTGTGGCCGGACCTGCGGCGCCGGGGCTCCCTCCTGGAGGCCGACCGCATCGGCCGCGACGGACTCGCCGAACCGCTCACCCCGGGCGCGCTGCTCGCCGAGGAACGCCGCCTGTTCTACGTCGCCGCCACACGCGCGCGTGAGCGACTCGTCGTCACGGCGGTCAAGGCGCCCGCCGACGACGGTGACCAGCCCTCCCGCTTCCTGGCCGAACTCGGCGTCGATCCCAAGGACGTCACGGGCCGCCCGCGCCGCCCCCTGTCGGTCGCCGCGCTGGTCGCCGAACTGCGCGCCACGACGGTCGACCCGCGCGCCTCCGCCACCCTCAGGGAGGCGGCCGCCCGGCGCCTGGCCCGGCTGGCCGCGCTCGCCGACGAGGACGGCAGGCCCCTGGTGCCCTCCGCCCACCCCTACCGCTGGTGGGGCATGTTCGAGCCGACCGAGAGCAAGGTTCCGCTGCGCAACCGCGACCAGCCCGTCGTGCTCTCCGGCAGCGCCCTCGACCAGCTCGCCAACACCTGTGCCCTGCAGTGGTTCCTGGGCCGCGAGGTGAAGGCAGACGCCCCGGCCACCGCCGCCCAGGGCTTCGGCAACGTGGTGCACGTCCTCGCCGACGAGGTCGCCTCCGGGCACACTCCGGCCGACCTCGACGTCCTCATGGAACGCCTCGACTCCGTGTGGAACGCCCTCGCCTTCGACGCTCCGTGGAAGTCCACGCAGGAGAAGGCACACGCGCGTGTGGCACTCGAACGCTTCCTGAAGTGGCATGTGATGGACCGCACCGGCCGCACCCCGGTCGCCAGCGAACACGACTTCGACGTCACCCTCGAAGCGGGCGACTACGAGGTGCGCATCCGCGGCCAGATGGACCGCGTCGAGGCCGACGGCGAAGGCCGCGCCTACGTCGTCGACTTCAAGACCGGCAAACAGGCGCCGACCGCCCGCGAGGTGGAGCGCCACCCCCAGCTCGCCGTCTATCAGCTCGCCGTCCGCGAGGGCGCCGTCGACGAGGCCTTCGACGGCGTACGGCCCACACCGGGCGGTGCCGAACTCGTCCAGCTGCGCCAGGGCGCCGCCAAGCGCGACGGGGGCGAGAACCTGCCCAAGGTGCAGGCACAGGAGCCGCTGGAGGGGGAGTGGGTCGGCGACCTGCTCGCCACGGCGGCCGGCAAGGTCCTCGACGAGCGGTTCACCCCGACCGCGGGTCAGCAGTGCACCCACTGCGCGTTCCGCGCCTCGTGCAGCGCACGACCGGAAGGGCGGCACGTCGTCGAGTGAGCGAGCAGAGGTGAGCGCGCCGTCGGAGTACCTCTCGAAGCGCCGGTGTGATGGACCGCACCACATGTTCTGACCTGCGGTTCTTCTGGCTCGGCGGGTGATTTGTCATCGACTGTCAGTGCCCGCCGCTAGCCTCTCCCCATGCCCGCCCGTATCAGCGATCCCGAGCAGCTCAAGGCGCTCCTCGGGATCCCCTTCACCCCGGAGCAGACGGCCTGCATCACCGCGCCGCCCGCCCCGCAGGTGATCGTGGCCGGAGCCGGATCGGGCAAGACGACGGTGATGGCCGCGCGCGTGGTGTGGCTGGTCGGCACCGGCCAGGTCGCCCCCGAACAGGTTCTCGGCCTGACCTTCACCAACAAGGCCGCCGGAGAACTCGCAGAACGCGTCCGCAAGGCGCTGCTCAAGGCAGGCGTCACCGACCCCGACGTCATCGACCCCGACAACCCGCCCGGCGAGCCGGTGATCTCCACCTACCACGCTTTCGCGGGCCGCCTCCTGACCGACCACGGCCTGCGCATCGGCCTGGAGCCCACGTCCCGCCTGCTCGCCGACGCCACCCGCTACCAGCTCGCCGCACGCGTGCTGCGCGAAGCACCCGGCCCATACCCGTCGCTCACCCGCTCCTTCGCCGACCTGATCAGCGACCTCCTCGCGCTCGACGCCGAACTCGCCGAACACCTCGTCCGGCCCGAGGACCTGCGCGCGTGGGACGCCGAGCTGCTGCGCACCCTGGAGGGCGCCAAACTCACCAACGCCGACCTGCGCAAGGTGCCCGAGACGGCCGCCGCCCGGCGCGAACTGGCCGACCTGGTGCTGCGCTACCGGGCCGCCAAGCGCGAGCGCGACCTGCTCGACTTCGGCGACCAGATCGCGATGGCGGCGCAGCTCGGCCAGGTCCCCGAAGTGAGCCCGATCCTGCGCGACGAGTTCCGCGTGGTCCTCCTCGACGAGTACCAGGACACCTCCGTCGCCCAGCGCATCCTCCTGGCCGGCCTGTTCGGCGGTGGCACCGGCCACCCCGTGACGGCCGTCGGCGATCCCTGCCAGGCCATCTACGGCTGGCGCGGCGCCTCCGTCGCCAACCTCGACGACTTCCCCGAGCACTTCGCGCACGCCGACGGAAGCAGGGCGCGGCGCCAGTCGCTCAGCGAGAACCGCCGCAGCGGCGGCCGCCTCCTGGACCTCGCCAACGGCATGGCCGAGCCCCTGCGCGCCATGCACGCGGGCGTGGAGGCCCTGCGCCCGGCCCCCGGCGCCGAACGCGACGGAGTGGTCCGCTGCGCCCTCCTGGCCACCCACGCCGAGGAGATGGACTGGATCGCCGACTCCGTCGCCCACCTCGTGCGCACCGGCACGGCGCCCGGCGAGATCGCCGTCCTGTGCCGCACGGCCACCGACTTCGCGCAGATCCAGGGCGCGCTGGTGGCCCGGGACATCCCCGTCGAGGTCGTGGGCCTGTCCGGGCTGCTGCACCTGCCCGAGGTCGCCGACCTCGTCGCCGTCTGCGAGGTCCTGCAGGACCCCGGGGCCAACGCCTCCCTGGTCCGGCTGCTCACCGGCCCGCGCTGGCGCATCGGTCCACGCGACCTCGCCCTCCTGGGCCGGCGGGCACGGCTGCTCGTCAGCCACGCGCGCGGTGAAGGCGACGACGACCCGGACCGCCGCCTCGCCGAGGCCGTCGAGGGGGTCGACCCGTCCGAGGTGATATCGCTCGCGGACGCCCTCGACACGTTCCTGGAGTCGCCTCTGTACGGCGCCGACAGGACCGGGGAGGACGACGGGCTGCCCTTCTCGCCGGACGCGCGCGTGAGGTTCGCGCGGCTCGCCACCGAACTGCGTGACCTGCGCCGCTCCTTGGCCGATCCCCTGATGGACGTCCTGCACCGCGTCCTCGCCGTCACCGGCCTCGAGGTCGAACTGTCGGCGTCCCCGCACGCCCTGGCCGCCCGCCGCCGCGAGACCCTGTCCAACTTCCTCGACATCGCCGCGTCCTTCGCCGCGGGCGAGAGCGAGGCGAGCCTGCTGGCCTTCCTCGGCTTCCTGCGCACCGCCGCCCAGTACGAGAAGGGTCTCGACAACGCCCTCCCCGGCGGCGAGAACACCGTCAAGGTGCTCACCGCGCACAAGTCCAAGGGCCTGGAATGGGACGTCGTCGCCGTACCCGGCCTGGTCACCGGCACCTTCCCCAGCGGTCAGGGCCGCGAGAAGTGGACCGCGCAGGCCAAGGTGCTGCCGCACGAACTGCGTGGCGACGCCGACACGCTCCCCGACCTCGACTCCTGGGACGCGCGGGGCATGAAGGCCTTCCACGAGGCCATGAAGGACCACCAGCACACCGAGGAACTCCGCCTCGGCTACGTCACCTTCACCCGCCCCCGCTCCCTGCTCCTCGGTTCCGGCCACTGGTGGGGCCCCACCCAGAAGAAGCCCCGCGGCCCCTCCGACTTCCTTCAAGCCCTCCACGACCACTGCGCGGCCGGACACGGCGAGATCGAGGCCTGGGCGGACGAGCCGGAGGAGGACGCGGAGAACCCCACCCTGCACCGCGCGACGGCCGACCAGGTCTGGCCGCTCCCCCTGGACGACGCCGCCCTGACCCGCCGCCGCGCCGCCGCCGAGACCGTCCTCGCCCACCTGGAGAGCCTCGCCTCGCCCGCCGACGGCCACACCGCCGCCACACACGACCCCGACACGTACGAGGACCCGGACTGGCCCGCACCACCGGACGAGGACGAGCTCTCCCCCGAGCCTCCGTACGACGAGCCTGCCTACGACGACCCGCCCTACGGCGCCGACCCGTTCGAGGAGGACGCCGGTGACTGGGACGACTGGACCGGCGCCCGCCCCGCCGTCCCGCACCAGGCGCCGGCCCCGGAACCCCCCGCCGCGCGCCCCCACCCCGGTCACCCGCGCCGGACCCCCTTCGCCCCCGAGGAGGCCCGCACCGTCGCCTCCTGGGACCGTGACCTCGACGCACTCACCGGAGAGCTTCTGAGCGCCCGCCGGAGCGTCACGGACGTCCCCCTGCCGACGACCCTGACCGCCTCGCAGGTGTTGCGCCTGGCTGCCGACCCGGACGGTCTCGCGCAGGAACTCGCGCGCCCCATGCCACGCCCCCCACAACCGGCCGCGCGCCGTGGCACCCGGTTCCACGCATGGGTGGAGGCCCGCTTCGAGGAGTTGACGCTCCCCCTGCTGGAACCGGACGAACTGCCCGGCGGCGATGCCGAGATCGCCGACGAACAAGACCTGGACGTCCTCAAGGAAGCCTTCGAGCGCACCGAGTACGCCCACCGCACGCCCTACCGCGTCGAGGCCCCCTTCCAGCTCGCCCTCGCCGGCCGCGTCGTACGGGGCCGTATCGACGCCGTCTACAAGGAGGGCGACGGGGACTCGGCGACGTACGACATCGTCGACTGGAAGACGCACCGAGCCCGCACCGCCGACCCCCTCCAGCTCGCCCTCTACCGGCTCGCCTGGGCCGAGCAGCAGGGTGTGCCCGTGGAATCCGTCACAGCGGCGTTCCTGTATGTGCGCACCGGCGACGTCGTACGACCGGAGGGTCTGCCCGATCGTGCCGCGCTGGAGCGCCTGTTGACCGGGGAGGAGAGCGCCGACGGCGACCGCGAGGGACGGGCAGCGCAGGTAAACCCTGCGCAAGGGCCCGGCGAGGATGTCGGTGCGGGCCGATAGGCTCGTGACCATGAGCCATCCCGTTGACAGTGCCGTCAGCGCAGTCCGCACGTACATCGAGGAGCACCGCGCCGCCTTCCTCGACGACCTCGCCGAGTGGCTGCGCATCCCGTCGGTGTCGGCGCAGCCCGATCACGCGCCCGACGTACGGCGCAGCGCGGACTGGCTCGCCGCCAAGCTCGAGGAGACCGGCTTCCCGACCGTCGAGGTCTGGCAGACGCCGGGTGCCCCGGCCGTCTACGCCGAGTGGCTCTCCGGCGATCCGCAGGCCCCCACCGTCCTGGTCTACGGCCACCACGACGTGCAGCCCGCCGCCCGCGAGGACGGCTGGGACACCGACCCCTTCGAGCCCGTCGTCCGCGGAAACCGCCTCCACGCGCGCGGGGCGGCCGACGACAAGGGGCAGGTCTTCTTCCACACCCTCGGCGTCCGCGCCCACCTCGCCGCCACCGGCCGCACCGCCCCTGCCGTCAACCTCAAGCTGCTGATCGAGGGCGAGGAGGAGTCCAGCTCCCCGAACTTCCGCGCCCTGGTCGAGGAGCACGCCGAGCGGCTCGCCGCGGACGCCGTGATCGTCTCCGACACCGGCATGTGGTCCGAGGACACCCCCACGGTATGCACCGGCATGCGCGGCCTCGCCGAGTGCGAGATCCGGCTGTCCGGCCCCGACCAGGACATCCACTCGGGCTCCTTCGGTGGCGCCGTGCCCAACCCGGCCACCGTGGCCGCCCGCCTCGTCGCCGCCCTGCACGACGAACACGCGCGTGTGGCCGTCCCCGGCTTCTACGACGGCATCGTCGAGCTCACCGACCGCGAGCGCGAGCTCTTCGCCGAGCTGCCCTTCGACGAGGACGAGTGGCTGCGCACCGCCCGGTCGCACGCCACGCACGGTGAGGCCGGACACACCACCCTGGAGCGCGTCTGGGCCCGCCCCACCGCCGAGGTCAACGGCATCGGCGGCGGCTACCAGGGCCCCGGCAGCAAGACGATCATTCCGTCCTCGGCCTTCGTGAAACTGTCGTTCCGGCTGGTCGCGGGCCAGGACCCCGAGCCCATCGAGAAGGCTGTCCGCGCCTGGGCCGCCGAGCAGGTGCCCGCCGGGATCCGGCACGAGATCACGTTCAGCCCGGCCACGCGCCCGTGCCTGACCCCGCTGGACCACCCGGCCCTCAAGTCCGTGGTCCGCGCCATGGGCCGCGCCTTCGAAGGGCCCGTCCGCTTCACCCGTGAGGGCGGCTCGGGTCCCGCCGCCGACCTGCAGGAAGTCCTCGGCGCCCCGGTGCTCTTCCTGGGCATCTCCGTGCCCTCGGACGGCTGGCACGCGCCGAACGAGAAGGTCGAGCTGGACCTCCTCGTCAAGGGCGTCGAGGCCACCGCGTACCTCTGGGGCGACCTCGCCGAGAACTGGCGTCATGCGCCTTGACGCCCTCGCTCGGTCCGGAGGGGACACGCGCGCGGGGCACACTGGAAACACCGCCCCGCACCGCGACACCGCACCGGTCGTCCCCTGCCGTACGTCCCGCTGAACCGCCCGCCGAAACAACCGTTCCACCGGGGGAGTTGGAAGTACCCGTGACCACCTGGACCGACCAGAACGCCGATCGACCCATTTCGCTCACCGCGCCGAGCGGCATCGACCGGGCCGCCCACCACCGGCTCGACGAGGCCTGGCTCGCCGCGGCGTGGAGCCACCCCACGACGCGTTGCTTCGTCGTCTCCGGCGGCCAGGTCCTCATCGACGAGACGTCCGACGGCCGCACCGAGCTCGTCATGACCCCGTCGTTCGAGGCGCCTCTCACCGAGGCGCACCGCTACTTCCTGGGGACCGACGAGGACGGCGTCAGCTACTTCGCCCTCCAGAAGGACGCGCTGCCCGGCCGTATCGACCAGTCCGCGCGCCCCGCCGGCCTGCGCGAGGCCGGCCTGCTGCTGTCGCCGCGCGAGGCGGGCCTGATGGTGCACGCGGTCGCCCTGGAGAACTGGCAGCGCCTGCATCGCTTCTGCTCCCGCTGCGGCGAGCGCACGGTGATCGCCGCGGCCGGCCACATCCGCCGCTGCCCCGCCTGCGGCGCCGAGCACTACCCGCGCACCGACCCCGCGGTGATCATGGCCGTCACGGACGAGGAGGACCGCATCCTGCTCGGCCGCCAGGTCCACTGGCCCGAGGGCCGCTTCTCGACCCTCGCCGGTTTCGTCGAGCCCGGCGAGTCCATCGAGCAGTCCGTGCGCCGCGAGGTCTTCGAGGAGGCCGGCGTCACCGTCGGCCAGGTCGACTACATCGCCAGCCAGCCCTGGCCCTTCCCCTCCAGCCTCATGCTGGGCTTCATGGCCCGCGCCACCTCGACCGACATCGACGTCGACGGCGACGAGATCCACGAGGCCCGCTGGTTCTCCCGTGACGAACTCGGCGCCGCCTTCGAGTCCGGCGAGGTGCTTCCCCCGTACGGTATCTCCATCGCGGCCCGTCTGATCGAGCTCTGGTACGGCAAGCCGCTGCCGACCCGCAGCTTCATCTGAGAACGACGTAGGGGTGGCCGTCCCGGCCCGGGACGGCCACCCCTACGTGGATGAGAACTGCCTACGCGCCGATCCTCTTACGCGCCGATCCTCTGCTTCACCTGCGCCAGCGACGGGTTCGTCAGCGTCGAACCGTCGGGGAACAGCACGGTCGGAACCGTCTGGTTTCCGCCATTCGCCTTCTCCACGAATGCCGCGGACGCCGGGTCCTGCTCGATGTTGATCTCGGTGTATCCGATGCCCTCGCGGTCGAGCTGCTTCTTCAGCCGCTGGCAGTAGCCGCACCACGTGGTGCTGTACATCGTCACAGTGCCCAGCATGTCTCTCGTGCTCCTTCGGAGGGTCGGGGGTACAGGTGGTCGCAGGGGGAGAACGTACTTGAAAGGGCCACCATTCCCGCGAGGCGCTGTGCGGTAGGGACGGCCGAGGGTGACGCTCGCCGCATTAGTACGACTGCGGGGCCTCGCCTGTGGACAACCGGCCCGCCCGTCTCCGCCGACCTGGCAGCATGGCCATGTGACAGCAGCAACGCACTCCACCCTCTTCCCGCGGGTACCGGACTCGGCCGACGCGGTGCTCGAAGGGCTCGACCCCGAGCAGCGCGAGGTGGCGACCGCCCTGCGCGGTCCGGTGTGCGTGCTGGCAGGAGCCGGCACGGGCAAGACGCGGGCCATCACCCACCGCATCGCCTACGGTGTGCGCGCCGGCATCCTGCACCCCTCCAGCGTGCTCGCCGTCACCTTCACCAACCGTGCCGCCGGGGAGATGCGGGGCCGGCTCCGCCAGCTCGGCGCCCAGGGTGTCCAGGCCCGCACCTTCCACTCCGCGGCCCTGCGCCAGCTTCAGTACTTCTGGCCGAAAGCGATCGGTGGCTCCCTGCCCCGGCTCGTCGACCGGAAGATACAGCTCGTCGCCGACGCGGCCGCCATCTGCCGCATCCGTCTCGACCGCGGTGAGCTGCGGGACGCCACCGCGGAGATCGAGTGGTCCAAGGTCACCCAGACCGTCCCCGCCGACTACGCCCTGGCCGCGGCCAAGGCGGGCCGCGAGATCCCCCGGGATCCCGCCGAGATCGCCCAGCTCTACTCCGCCTACGAGGACATCAAGAGGGACCGCGGCGTCATCGACTTCGAAGACGTCCTGCTGCTGACCGTCGCCGTCCTCCAGGACCGCCACGACATCGCCGAGCAGGTCCGCGCCCAGTACCAGCACTTCGTGGTCGACGAGTACCAGGACGTCAGCCCCCTCCAGCAGCGCCTGCTCGAGCTGTGGCTCGGCGACCGGGACGACCTGTGCGTGGTCGGCGACGCCAGCCAGACGATCTACTCCTTCACCGGAGCCACCCCCGACCACCTCCTCGACTTCCGCACACGCCACCCCGGCGCCACGGTCGTCAAGCTGGTCCGCGACTACCGCTCCACCCCCCAGGTCGTCCACCTCGCCAACGGCCTGCTCTCCCAGGCCCGGGGCCGCGCCGCCGACCACCGCCTGGAGCTGGTCTCCCAGCGCGGCCCGGGACCCGAGCCCGGCTACACCGAGTACACCGACGAGCCCGCCGAGGCCGAGGGCGCGGCCCGCCGCATCCGCGAGCTCCTCGACGCCGGTGTCCCGGCGGCCGAGATCGCCATCCTGTTCCGCACCAACGCGCAGTCGGAGACCTACGAGCAGGCCCTGGCCGACCTCGGCATCCCGTACCAGCTGCGCGGCGCCGAGCGCTTCTTCGACCGTCCCGAGGTACGCAAGGCCGGTGTCGCCCTGCGCGGCGCGGCCCGCTTCGGCGGCAACGACACGCTCCTCGAGGACACCGTCGACCTGCCCTCCCAGGTGCGTGCCGTCCTGTCGGGCGAAGGCTGGACGCCACAGCCGCCGGCCGGTTCCGGAGCCGTCAGGGAACGCTGGGAGTCGCTGGCCGCGCTGGTCAACCTCGCCCAGGACTTCTCCGCCGCCCAGCCCGGCGCGACGCTCGCCGACCTGGTAGCCGAGCTCGACGAGCGGGCGGGCGCCCAGCACGCCCCGACGGTCCAGGGCGTCACCCTGGCCTCCCTGCACTCGGCCAAGGGCCTGGAGTGGGACGTCGTGTTCCTGGTCGGCGTCGCCGAGGGCATGATGCCGATCACCTACGCCAGGACCGACGAGCAGATCGAGGAGGAGCGTCGGCTCCTCTACGTCGGAGTCACCCGCGCCCGCGAGCGTCTCCACGTCTCCTGGGCGCTGTCCCGCTCGCCCGGCGGCCGCCCAAGTCGCCGCCCCAGCCGCTTTCTCGACGGCCTGCGTCCCGGTTCGGGCGCCGTCGCCGGTCGCGGGGGCACCAGGGGCGCCGGAGGCATCGAGCGCGGCTTCACGGCTACCGCCGTGGGCGCCCCCACCGTGCCGCGCCGGACCCAGCGCACCCCCGCCCGCTGCCGGGTCTGCGGGCGCACCCTGACCGACGCCGGCGAGATGAAGCTGATGCGCTGTGAGGACTGTCCCTCCGACATGGACGAGGGGCTCTACGAACGGTTGCGGGACTGGCGGGCGGTCCAGGCGCAGCGGGGCGGACAGCCGGCGTTCTGCGTCTTCACCGACAAGACGCTGATGGCGATCGCCGAGACCGTCCCCGAGGAGGAGGGCGAGCTCGCGCGGATCCCGGGGGTCGGAGTGCGCAAGCTCAACCGCTACGGAGCCGACGTCCTGGCCATCTGCGCAGGCCAAGACGTCGGAGGGGAAGACGGGAGCGACTGAGGAGGGACGGACGGGAGACTGATCCGAACTCGTCGGAAAAATAGTTTGCGCATGCCCCGGCAATCCCCATAGGTTCTAAGCCACGGGGACGGCGGCCTTCTCGAAGGCCCTGATTCCGTGCTGTACTTGCATATCCGTCGGACTGGGTTCACCCCGGTCCCCCGAGACGCCGAGAGGAGGCGATTCCAGTGATCATCATCAACAGCAGCTTCACCGCCAAACTGAACGATCGCTCTGTCGTCTCCGCGTGCATGCTCGGCGCCTCGGTCCTGGGCACCGGTCTGTCCGGCATCCGTGCCGACCGGCCGGCGTCCTCCTCCGTTGCCCTCGCGGGTCTTCCCATCCGCGAGCGCAATGAGCGACCGACCAAGGCACTGGAAGCAGTAGGGGCACAGGCACATGCCTATGCCTTCGCGGCAGCCGGTGCCGGATCCCGGAAGCAGACGACGCAGCACCACCTGATGTGGGCCTTCCGTGGGCCAGAACCCTGGAGTGATCCAGCCTGATCGTCGATCAGGCCGGCGCCTTCAGGGCCGCGGAACCCCATCCGGGATCCGCGGCCCTTCTGTTTTCCCCGAACAACGGGGACGACGGAGCGAAGGGGCCTCGGGACAAGAAAAGAACCCGGTACCCAGCCGACACCCGACCCCACAGGGCCGGACCGACCAGACGAGGAAGACGAACCGTGCAACTCGAAGCGCACGCCCCGTCCGTACCGCCTTCCGAAACGATCCCCCCGCCCGGCCTCACGGAGGACTCCACCTTGACCCCGCTCACGGCGCTCACCGCGCTCGACGACGCCATCGAGAACCTCGGCGTACCCGTCCCCTGCCGCTCCTACGACCCGGAGGTCTTCTTCGCCGAGTCGCCGGCCGACGTCGAGTACGCCAAGTCCCTGTGCCGCACCTGCCCGCTGATCGAGGCCTGCCTCGCCGGCGCCAAGGAGCGGCGCGAGCCCTGGGGCGTCTGGGGTGGCGAGCTGTTCGTCCAGGGTGTCGTCGTCGCCCGGAAGCGGCCGCGTGGTCGCCCGCGCAAGAACCCGGTCTCGGCATGAACACCGCAGGAACGATCGATCGCCCCCTCACGCAAGACCCCAAGAAGCAGGCCCCGATGAAGCCGTTCACCAGCGAGCCCGCAGGCTCCGCGACCGAAGACATCACCACCACCGGCGCGTACGACTCGCGTCAGAACAGGACACGCGAGATGCAACTCATCCCAGAAGCCCTGGCTCGTGCGCATATGCACGACCGACTGCACGAGGCCGAGCGGGAACGCCGGGCCGTGCGCCTGGCGACCGCTCGCCGGATGCAGCGCCGGGCCGAGCGCGCCTCGCTGCGTGCCCGCCGGGCGCTCGCCATGGCCGTGATGCAGTAACCACCCACACCTGAAGCGGTGGCCTCCCCACAGGGGGAGGTGAAGCTCTCCTGGCGGGGGCCGGTCCGTCCGAACGGACCGGCCCCCGCGGTGCGTTGTGCGCGCGATCCACCGCCGCGGCGCTATCGTCCCGAAGGTGACGAGTCTTCCCGGAGACAGTGACCGAGGCGGTTCCCCGAAGGAGCCCCGTCCCCTGGTGTGCGCCCGCTGCGGTACCCGGGCCGAGGAACCCCCGCCCGTCACCTGGACCTGTTCCGTGGAGAACGGCGTCCGGCGCTACTTCTGCGAGGCCTGCGCCCGCGAGAACCTCAGGGCGATCGAAGGACGACTGGACTCCGACTGGTGGTGAGGTACGTCACAGGGGCCCGCCTTATGCCTCCGCCACCGCCCCCTCCGCGTCCAAGGCCTCCAGGACTTCCTCCGGGAGGAACCCGGGCAGCCACTCCTCCAGTTCCTCACGCAGCCGCACCGTCGCGCCGAGCTGGCACAGCACGCCGATCGTGCTGAGTGTCACCCGGTGTATCAGCAGATAGGCCGGCGGAAGGTTGAGCTGCTTGCCCAGCTGATGGGCGGGGGAGCGGGGGTCGGCGATCCGGGCCGCCTGACTGCGCATCCAGCCGCGGGTGAAGGTGAACTCCTCCACCCCGGCCGGCTCGATGATCGGCAGGAGGTAGTCGAGGACCGCGTCGGGATCCAGGTCGATGGAGTCCTTGACGAAGCCCTCCGTGCACAGGAGTTCGTAGACCGACTCCGCCTCACCGTCCAGGGTCATGCGCAGGGAGCGGCCGATCGTGTCCGGCAGGCCGCCCGGGAGCCGATCCACCGTGCCGAAGTCCAGGACGCCGAGCCGCCAGTCGTCCTCGCCGTCCGGGCCGCCGGGCAGGAGGCGGAAGTTGCCGGGGTGCGGGTCGGCGTGGAGCAGGCCGGTGCGGGCCGGACCGGAGAAGAGGAAACAGGACAACAGCTGACCGGCGCGGCTGCGCTGCTCAGGGGTGCCGTCGGAGATCACCTCGGACATGGGCACGCCGTCGATCCACTCGGTGATCAGCACCTGGTCGCACTGGTGGACCACCGCCGGGACCACCACGTCGGGATCGTCGGCGAACTCCTCCGCATGGGCCTGCTGGGCCTGCGCCTCCAGGCTGTAGTCGAGTTCCTCGGAGACCCGGTCCCGGAGCTCGGAGATCAGCGGCTTGACGTCCATCCCCGGGATGAGCGGGCCCAACAGGCGGGCGAAGCGACTGAGTTGGTTCAGGTCGGACAGCAGGGCCTCACCGGCCCCGGGGTACTGGACCTTGACCGCGACCTCCCGGCCGTCGTGCCACACCCCTCGGTGCACCTGGCCGATCGAGGCCGCCGCGGCCGGCTTGTCGTCGAACTCCAGGAACAGCTCGGGCCAGTCCTCGCCGAGGCGGTCCGCGAGCACGGAGTGCACCGTGCGGGTCGGCATCGGTGGCGCCGCGTCCTGGAGTTTGGTGAGGGCCGCGCGGTAGGGGCCGGCGACCTCCTCGGGGAGGGCCGACTCGAAGACGGACAGGGCCTGCCCGAACTTCATCGCGCCCCCCTTCAGCTCGCCCAGCACCTTGAAGAGCTGTTCGGCGGTGCGCTGCTGCAGCTCGCGGCCGACGATCTCCGCGGACTCGCCCACGATCCGCTTGCCCAGACCCCAGGTCGCCCGTCCGGCGAAGCCGAGCGGGAGCGCGGCGAGCTTGGCGGTCCGGGTGACCGCCTTCCGGGGAAGATCAGACATGCGCCCTCCAGGTCCCAGAAAGCCGCGCCGCGTCCGTCGTACGGCGTAACTCCTTCGAATGTCGATGCTCTGCCATTGTCGCGTGCGATCCCTCGTCTCCGGAGGTGTGTTCCCGCTTACCTTTCTCCGCGGCTGCGCACGAGCAGGCGGAGTGGGGCCATACCGGACGCGCGTGCCACTGGAGGGCGGGGACGGAGGCCTCCCAGCGGGCCCCCGCGCTCGACGGGGTCCGGCCGTCCAGGAAGGTGAGCGCGTGGGCTGCCGCCAGCCCGGCGACCGTCGTGGCCAGCGTCAGATCGCAGGCGAGCGCCGCGCGTTTCCTCCCGGAGTGCCACTGGGCGACCAGCCGTGGCCAGGCCGGGTCCCGGTCGGTGCGCGCCTGCTGCAGACAACCGGCGCAACCCGTCTCACCCGGCAGCACGAGCGGTCCGACGACGCCCGTTGCCTCCACGACCCCTGCATAGAGGTGCGGTGTGCCCGAGGCGATGAGGGGCTCCGCCGCCGAGGCAGCGGGTGCGTGCACGGACACGTCGTCCCGTGGGGCGAGGATCACCAGGGAGAAGCCGGGCGTGTCCGCCTCGGCCGGTGAACTCGAGCTTCTGCGGGGCGCGCGGTCAGGGGCGGCCCGGCGCACGGCGCGGCGGGCGGCCTCGTCCCGACGCTCGCCGACCGCCTCGGCGGGCAGGCCGCCCGGCGCGACGTCCTCCGGTTCCACCCGGCCTCCGTCACGCACGTCCACCTCGCCGATCCCCGCACCCGACAGCAGCGCCGCCAGCACCGCGCCGACCCGGCCCGCGCCGCGCACCTGGACCCTCAGCCGGCGTCGGGCCGTCAGATGCTCGACCGCGTCTCCCGGTTCCGAGGTGACGAGGGACAGCGCGGCGAGGTCGGGGCGCAGCCGGTCCAGGACCTCCTTCTTCTGCCGCAGGGCAGTGGCTTCCGGCCCGCCGCCGCGCGCGTCGTCGAGCAGTCCCGCCCGTGCCAGCCGCTCCACCAGCCGGTCGACGTGACCGTCGGGCAGGTCCATGCGGCGGCCCTCCTCGCGCAGCAGCGCGAGCCCGCGCGTTCCGTCCAGCAGGTCGAGGAAGCTGCCCGTGGCCGTGTCCACCGGGCCGAGCGTCAGCGCGTGCGCCGGAGTCATTCCGAACTGCACCGTGTTGAGGTCACGCCAGCCGCGCCGCAGCGCGGGTTTCACCATCGGATGCATCAAAGGCCCCCGTATGCCTGGAAACTCCCCGTCACGTCGGCGGAACGGGGGCGTGGGGTCGTCCTCGCTCCGCCGACGAGTGCCAGCATGCCCGGACCCGCCGGAGCGTGCCGAAAGTTGTCCACAGGCAGGGGCATTCATCGTACAAATCCGTCGTACGAGGCAAACGCGGCGGACGAGATCGGAACCGAACCGTCCCGGGGTCGGGACTTCCCCCGTGTGCAGCGGGTAACGTCGGGGCGTGCCCGCCGACCCACTGCACCGCGCCGGAATGCCACAGCGGAAGCCGACGAGCCAGCCGCCGAGCGGCTCGGGGGTGAGCGCAATCGAGGTCCGCAGGAGCGCCCGTCGACGTCGGACGGTCTCCGCGTACCGCGAGGGCGATCGCACCATCGTGCTCATCCCTGCCCGGATGTCCGAGGCCGAGGAGCAACGCTGGGTGAGCGTCATGCTCGACAAACTCGCCGCCCAGGAGAGCCGACGGGTGCCCGGCGACGCCGAGTTGGCCGAGCGCGCCGAGCGGCTGTCGGCCCAGTGCTTCGGCGGCCGGGCCCGGCCCGCCTCGGTCCGTTGGGTGACCAACCAGAACACCCGTTGGGGCTCCTGCACACCGGCCGAGGGCAGTATCCGCCTGTCGCACCGCCTCAAGGGCATGCCCGAGTACGTCATCGACTACGTCCTCGCCCACGAGCTCGCGCATCTGCTCGTGCCAGGCCACGGCCCGGATTTCTGGCGGCTGTTGGAGGCGTACCCGCGCACCGAGCGTGCCCGTGGCTATCTGGAGGGCGTCGTCGCGGCCGAACGGCTGCCCCACCCGCCCGGCGCACGCGGGGAGTGACCTGCGGCGCGCGCGGAGTGAACCCGTCGGACATCACGCGACGCGGGTTGTGTACCGGGTCTGTACCGACATCGTGCGTTGTCAGACTTTGACGTTAGCCTGTCGCGACGCACTCGCAATCGGGATGGGGGACGGTCGTTACGCATGCCCAGGGAATTCCAGCGCGGCCACAAGGCCAGGATCAGTGACCTCACCGCGGGCACCGATCTGTACGTAGGCGTGCAGATCGCCGGTCCCGGTCTGACCTTCGACATCAGCTGCTTCGGCCTCGACGCCGACGAGCGACTTTCGGACGACCGGTACTTCGTCTTCTTCAACCAGCCGAAGTCCCCCGAGGAGTCCATCCAGCTCCTGGGTGCCCAGGCGGGCGACACGGAGTCCTTCCGCATCACTTTGGACCGGATCCCGCCGCAGATCCGGAAGCTGTCCTTCACGGCGACCCTCGACGGCGCCGGGCAGATGTCGCAGATCGGCCCCGGCCATCTCCGCATCGTCGCGGGCGGCGAGGAAGTGGCCCGCTACGCGTTCAACGGCTCGGAGTTCACCACCGAGCGGGCCGTGATGCTGGGCGACTTCTACCTGAAGGACGTGTGGCGGTTCGCGGCCGTCGGGCAGGGCTTCGACGGCGGCCTGGACGCGCTGCTGAAGAACTTCGGCGGCGAGGTCGCCGAGGAGGAGGCGCCCGCGGCGCCGCAGCAGCCGCAGGCCGGTGCCGCCGCTCCCGGCTTCGCTCCGCCCGCGTTCGGCGCACCGTCCGCGCCCGCCCCGGCACCGCAGCCGCAACCCGCGCAGGGGTTCGCGCCCCCGCCCGGTGCGACCCCGCCGCCCGCCCCGGCCCCCGCGCCCTCGGTGCACGTCGCGCCGACCATCGTCGCGCCGCTGGCCCCGCCCGGCGGCGGCCAGGTCCCGCCGCCCGCCCCGGCCCCGGCTCCCTACGGTCAGCCGCCCCAGCAGCAGCCGTACGGTCAGCCCCCCGCGCCGGCCGTGCCCATGCCCCCCGGCTACGGTCAGCAGCCCCAGGCGCCGCAGGCACCGCCCGGTTATGGACAGCCGACCCCGCCGCCCGGCTACGGGCAGCAGCCGCCGTTCGGGCAGGTCCCGGGCCAACAGGCGTACGGCGTCCCGCAGGGCGCGCCCCAGGGCGGCGCCGGTGTGGCCGCCGCGCTCCAGCAGTTCAAGGAGACGCCCACCGGACAGCGCTGGACGCAGCAGAACAAGAAGCTGGTCCGCGTCGACCTCGGCGTCGGCGGCCAGCCCGTGCTCGCCCGGCAGGGCAGCATGGTCCTCTACCAGGGCAAGGTCGACTTCAGCTACAAGGGCGCCGGGTTCGCCGGCCGGATCGTGGGCAACGCGACCGGCCAGGAGATGCAGCTGATGCGCTGTACCGGCCAGGGACAAGTCTTTCTCGCCGAGAACTCCACGATGCTGCACCCCATCGAACTCCAGGGCGACGGCATCTGCGTCTCCGCGGAGAACGTCCTCGCCTTCGACGAGAGCCTCCAGTACGAGGTCCGTCGCATCGAAGGGCACGGCATCCCCGGCGGAGCCCTGTTCACCATGCAGTTCACGGGCACAGGCACGATCGTCGTGAAGACGCACGGCACGCCCGTCGTCCTGCCGGTCACCCCCACCACGTTCGCCGACTGCAACGCCGTCGTCGCCTGGTCGTCCGCTTCCCAGGTGGTCGTCTCCAGCCAGGTACGGATGCGCCGCAACGCCTACCCCGGCGACACCGGTGAGAGCGTCAACCTCCAGTTCCGGGGCGCTCCCGGCAACTTCATCGTCGTCCAGCCGTACGAGGTCTGAGGGAGCCCGTCATGAATCAGCCGCTCGCGGGCTATGCCCCCGCACCCGTCACCGCGCGCATGGAGAACCACGGCAACCACATGCTGAAGGTCGCCATGCAGACCGGGAACGACCTCTTCGCGCGCGTGGGCTCGATGGTCGCCTACGAAGGCTTCGTCCAGTACGAGCCCAACCCGCCGGCCGTGCGCCAGATCGCGCGCGACTGGATGACCGGCGAGGGCGCGCCCCTGATGAAGTGCACCGGCGACGGCCTGCTCTATCTCGCCGACTACGGGGCGAACGTCGTCGTCATCAACCTCAACGGCGACGGCATCTCCGTCAACGCCACCAACCTGCTCGCCTTCGACGCGCATCTCACGTGGGGCGTCGAACGCGTCAAGGGGCTCGCGAAGTTCGCCGGGCAGGGCCTGTGGAACACCAAGATCTCCGGGCAGGGCTGGGTCGCGCTGACCTCCCGGGGCAAGCCGATCGTCGTCGACTGCGGCGGCGGCGAGGACGAGACCTACGTCGACCCCGACGCGCTCGTCGCCTGGTCGCCGAACCTCAAGGTGAAGGGCAAGCGCAGCTTCAAGGCGCAGTCGCTCATCGGCCGGGGCAGCGGCGAGGCCTACCAGATGGCCTTCTCCGGCCAGGGCATCGTCGTCGTCCAGCCCAGCGAGGACAGCACGGACCGCCTTCGGGTCCGGGGCTGAGGGGGAGCCAGAAACGCCATGCAGAGCCCACTTTTCGCGCACAACGACTCGCAGACCCAGGAACGCTGGAGTCTGCAGAACAAGCAGATGCTCCGGGTCACTCTGGAGGGCCACGACGACATCCTCGCCCGGAAGGGCACGATGGTCGCCTACCAGGGCCTGATGGAGTTCGACGCCGAGTACCAGAGCAACCAGCAGGGACGCGCGCGTGCGTACACGGGCGAGGGCCTGGACCTGATGCGCTGCCACGGGCAGGGCACGGTCTACCTCGCCAACCTCGCCCAGCACGTCCACCTCATGGATGTGGAGCAGGACGGGCTGACCGTCGACGGCAGCTACGTGCTGGCCATGGACTCCTCGCTGCACTACGACGTCATCGCCGTCGACAGTCAGTACGGCATCTCCGGCTCCGGGAAGTACCAGCTCAACATCACCGGCCGCGGCAGGGTCGCCCTGATGACCTCGGGTGCACCCCTGATGATGCAGGTCACGCCCGACAAGTACGTCAACTGCGACGCCGACGCGATCGTCGCCTGGTCCACCGGGCTGCGGGTGCAGATGCAGGCCCAGACGCACTCCTCCGGGGTGTGGCGCCGGCGTGGCAACACCGGTGAGGGCTGGGAGCTCAGCTTCATGGGCACCGGCTACGCGCTCGTCCAGCCCAGCGAGCTGCTGCCGCCGCAGAACGCGGCGATCGGCTCCGGTCTGGCCGCCCAGTACGGCATGGGGCAGCACGGGGCGCGCGGACAGAACCAGGGCAACGTCTGGAGCTGACCGTCCGGAAAGCAGACGTAAGGGGCGGCCACCTGGAAGGTCGCCCCTTACCCGTTCCGGCTCACAGCCGCGTGCGGGTCGCTTCCAGCAGCCGTACGACCGACTCGTCGGCGACTCCCGCCACCTCGGCGTACGAGAACCAGCGCAGGTCGAGCGACTCCTCGCTGATGGCCTCCACGGCCCCGGCCGGAGCGAGCGCCGCGTACTGGACGTCGTAGTGCCAGGCGCACGGCGTGAGATGCCGGTCCAGGCGTACCGGGCCGCCGGGCAGCAGGGTCAGTCCCGGGACGCCCGACTCCTCGGTCCCCTCCCGCAGGGCGGCGGCCGACAGTGTCTCGTCGACCGGCTCGCAGTGGCCGCCCGTCTGAAGCCACATGCGCAGCTTCTTGTGGAGCGTGAGCAGCACCCGCCCGTGCTCCGGGTCGATCACCAGCGCGCTCGCCGTGATGTGTCCGTCCCCGCATGCCTTCCACATGCCGTCGGGATGCGCCCCGAGATGGTCCAGATAGGTCTGGCGCAGCTCTTCCTGGCCCTCGTACCCCTTCAGGACGAGGACCGCGTCGTCGTACAGGCTCACTCGGTGTCGTCGCCCCTGGAGTCGTTCTCGGAGTCGTTCTCGCCGTCGTCCTTCTTCAGGTTCGGCTTCTCGTCGAAACCGCCGCTCGCCGCCTCGCCGAGCATCTTGTCCAGCTCGGAGAAGTCCATGTGCTCGCGGTGCACGAAGCCGTCCGGGTCGTCCAGGTCGGAGGCCGTGGGCAGCATGTCCGGGTGGGCCCACAGGGCGTCACGGCCGTCGACCCCGCGCGCGTCCGTCAGCGAGGCCCACAGGCGGGAGGCGTCGCGCAGGCGGCGCGGGCGCAGTTCCAGGCCGATCAGCGTCGCGAACGTCTGCTCCGCCGGACCGCCCGTGGCGCGGCGGCGGCGCAGCGTCTCGCGCAGGGCGTCCGCGGACGTCAGGCGCGGCTTCGCGGCCGCGTGCACCACTGCGTCCACCCAGCCCTCGACGAGCGCCAGGGCCGTCTCCAGACGGGCCAGGGCGGCCTTCTGCTCGGGGGTGTCCTCCGGCTGGAACATGCCCTGCTGGAGCGCGTCCTGCAGCTGCTCGGGGTTCTGCGGGTCGAACTGACCGACCACGTCCTCCAGCTTGGCCGTGTCGACCTTGATCCCGCGCGCGTAGCCCTCGACCGCGCCGAACAGGTGCGAGCGCAGCCACGGCACATGCGCGAACAGACGCTGGTGGGCGGCCTCGCGCAGCGCGAGGTAGAGCCGCACCTCGTCCTTCGCCACGCCCAGGTCCTTGCCGAACGCCTCGATGTTCACCGGCAGCAGCGCCGCGCGCCCGGCCGGTCCCAGCGGCAGACCGATGTCGGTCGAGCCGACGACCTCGCCCGCGAGCACGCCCACGGCCTGGCCGATCTGCGAGCCGAACATCGCGCCGCCCATGGAGCGCATCATGCCGATCAGCGGGCCGGCCATGGCCTGCATCTCCTCCGGCAGGACATCGCCCATCGCCGCGCCGACGCGCTCGGCGACCGGGTCGACGAGCTCCTTCCACGCGGGCAGGGTCGCCTCGACCCACTCCGCGCGGGACCACGCCACCGCCGAACCGGCGCCGGACGGCAGGGACGTCGCGTCGTCCAGCCACAGGTCGGCCAGGCGGACGGCCTCCTGGACCGCGGTGCGCTCGGAGGGGCCGACGCTCGCGTCCTTCACGCCGTCGGAGGTGCCCTGGGAGACCGTCTGGCGGGCGATCTCCTTGGCCATGTCCCAGTTCACCGGGCCGCCCTCGTAGGAGAGCATCTGGCCCAGCTGCTGGAACGCGGCGCCCAGGTCGTTGGGGTTCAGCGAGCCGAACATCGCGGCGAGGGGATTGTCCGCGCCGGGGCCGCCAAAGCCTCCGGCGCCGGGCAGCCCGCCGAAACCGAACGGGTTGGCCGGTCCCTGACCACCGCCGCCCTGCGGGTCCTTCTTCTTGCCCTCGTCGCCGTCTTCCGGCTCCTCCGGCGGAAGGCCGAATCCGAATGGGGTGTCACTCACGGGGTTCCTCGGCTGGTAAGGCCACCGGTTATCGGCCGGCGGCGACTGCCCTGCAACACCACCCAGCGTAGACACCCCGGCTCGATCGGGCCTCGGTGCTTCGCCGACTCCTGGCCTGCGGCAGGATGGATGCCACTGGTACGTACGCGTCACTCGCGCCCGTATGCCAAGACAACCGCTGGAGACACCTGGTGAGTTCCCCAGATCCGCAGGTTCGCGCAGCGCGAAACCACTCAACCCCGGGCGGCGGGCGCGGGCCCGTAGTCGCCGTGACCGGCGCCGCGACCGGCGTCGGCGCGCTGCTCACCGAGCGGCTCGCCGCGTCCGAGGAGGTCAAGCAGGTCGTCGCCATCGATGAGCGGCGGGGCGAGTGCGACGCGGCGCAGTGGAACATCCTCGATGTTCGGGACCCGGCGATCGCCGAGAAGCTGCGCGGGGCGGACGTCGTCGTCCACCTCGCGCTCGACCTCGACCTGGGGAGTGACGCCGCCGCCCGGACGGCCTACAACGTGCGAGGTACCCAGACCGTGCTGACGGCCGCCGCGGCGGCCGGGGTGCACCGCGTCGTGCTGTGCACCTCCGCGATGGTCTACGGAGCGCTGGAGGACAACGAGCTGCCGCTCTCGGAGGACGCGGAGCTGCGGGCGACGGCGGAGGCGACCGGCGTCGGCGACCTCCTGGAAATCGAACGGCTCGCCCGGCGCGCGCCCCGGGCGCATCCGGGGCTCAACGTGACCGTGGTGCGGCCCGCGGTGCTGGTCGGGGGTACGGACACCGCGCTGACGCGGTACTTCGAGTCACCGCGGTTGCTGGTCGTCACCGGATCGCGGCCGGCCTGGCAGTTCTGCCACGTCGAGGACCTGGTGAGCGCTCTGGAGTACGCCGTCCTGGAGAAGATCGACGGGGAACTGGCCGTCGGCTGCGACGGGTGGCTGGAGCAGGAGGAGGTCGAGGAGCTCAGCGGGATCCGGCGGATGGAGCTGCCGTCGGCGGTCGCGCTGGGCGCCGCCGCCCGGCTGCACCGGATCGGTCTGACGCCGTCTCCGGCGGGCGACCTGGCGTACACGATGTACCCCTGGGTGGTGAGCGGGAGCCGGCTGCACGACGCCGGGTGGCGGCCGCAGTGGACCAACGAGGAGGTTCTCGCGGAGCTGCTGGAGGAGGTGGCCGGGCGGCACACGGTTGTCGGCCGGCGGCTGGGGCGGAAGGACGCGACGGCCGCGGGCGCGGCGGGGGCGACGGTCGCTCTCCTGGGTGCGGCGGCTGTGGTGCGGCGGGCCCGCAAGGCTCGGCGTCGGTGAGTGTGGGGGGCGTGGGGTTGGGCGACCTGTTTTTCGCCCCCCCGGCCTCTACCGGTTCCCGCCTCTACCGGTTCCCGCCTCTACCGGTTCCCGCCTCTAGCGGTTCCCGCCCCTACTGGTGCTCGCCCCTACCGGTTCCCGCCCCTGGGGCTGACGCCCTCAGGGACCCACTTCGGCCTCTGAGGGCCTCGTCCTCAAACGCCGGACGGGCTGAATCTGTACGTCGCTCCCAAGCGGTACGCGCGTGTGCCGGGTGATCACGCCATTTCGCGTGCCTCCCGGCGTGCGGCACGATGGGGGTATGGCAGCCACCAACGACCATCCCGGCGAGCAGGCAGCGCAGGATCCCATCAAGCTGATCGCCGTTCGTGACATGGCGCTCTCCCTGGACGAGGTCTTCAAGGCCGTCGGGGACGACGCGGCCGGTGGGACGGCGCTGTTCGTGGGCACCGTGCGCAACCACGACGGGGGCGCCGACGTCGACGCGCTCGGGTACTCCTGCCATCCCGGCGCCGAGGCGGAGATGCGGCGGATCGCGGAGAAGGTCGTCGCCGAGTACCCGGTGCGGGCGCTGGCCGCGGTGCACCGGATCGGGGACCTCCGGGTCGGTGATCTCGCCGTCGTCGTCGCCGTGTCGTGTCCGCACCGCGGGGAGGCCTTCGAGGCCTGCAGGAAGCTGATCGACGACCTCAAGCACGAGGTGCCCATCTGGAAGCACCAGAAGTTTTCCGATGGCACCGAGGAGTGGGTCGGGGCCTGCTGAGCCCGTCGCGCCCTGCGACGACCCGCCCGCCACGCCCCGCGACCACCCGTCCGGTTGCGTAACCGGCCCCCTGCCGTGAGCGTTGTCCGTGCAGAGGGTTAATCTGCTGATCAGTCAGTTGCGGTGGCTTGTTGGGGTTGGGAGGTCGACATGGCGGCGCTCGCCTGGTTGCTGATTCCGCTTGTCGCCGCGATCGGCGCCGGTCTGTGGGGCAGTTGGGCCAACCGGACCCGGAAGTCCCGCGGCGACGGCCCTGAGCTGGACGGATACGCCCGCTTCCGCGCGGCCATGGAGAAGCCCCACTCGCGTACGTGACCCGGGTGGCAGCCCTGACGGTGCGCTGACAGAAGCGTCCCGTACTGTCGAGGCATGCCACGCCGCACCGCGACGATGCTCGCCTCCACCCTGATGCTGATCGCGCTCCTGTGCGCGGGAGTACTCATCCCCGTGCCGTACGCGGAGATGTCCCCGGGGCCGACGGTGAACACGCTCGGCGACCACGGCGGCGAGCCGGTGCTGCAGATCGCCGGGCGCAAGACCTACGCGACCAGCGGCCACCTGAACATGACCACCGTGCGCGTCACCAGCGCCGACTACCGCATGAACCTCGTCGAGGCCGTCTACGGATGGCTCGCGCACGACAACAAGGTCGTGCCGCACGACACGCTGTACCCGGACGGCAAGACCGAGGAGCAGTCCACCCAGGAGAACGCGGAGGAGTTCAGCCAGTCCCAGGAGAGCGCCAAGGTCGCCGCCCTGAAGGAGCTGGACATCCCGGTGACGTCCTGGGTGATCGTCTCGACCGTCGTGAAGGGGTCCCCGGCGGAGGGCAGGCTGCACGCCGGTGACGTGATCAAGGCCGTGGACGGCACCGCGGTGAAGGAGCCGGGTGACGTGGCGAAGCTGGTGACCAAGCACAAGCCGGGGGAGAAGGTCGTCTTCCGGATCGTCCCGGCGAAGGAGCAGGCGGCCGCCGAGAAGGCGAACAAGGCGGCGACCAAGACCCAGGACGTCACCATCACCACCGCGACCTCCGACGACACCGGCACGAAGCGGGCCATCGTCGGGATCTCGGCCGGGACGGACCACACCTTCCCGTTCACCATCGACATCAAGCTCGCCGACGTCGGCGGGCCCAGCGCCGGTCTGATGTTCGCGCTCGGCATCTACGACAAGCTCACCCCGGGCAACCTCACCGGCGGCAAGTTCGTCGCCGGCACCGGGACCATCGACGACGCCGGCAAGGTCGGGCCGATCGGCGGCATCGAGATGAAGACCGTCGGCGCGCGCAGTCAGGGCGCCCAGTACTTCCTGACGCCCGCGGACAACTGCGCGGCCGCCGCCAAGGACACCCCCTCGGGGCTCAGGCTCGTCAAGGTGAACACCATCGACGACGCCCTCACCGCCCTCAAGGACATCCGCAGCGGCGACACCGCCGACCTGCCCAAGTGCACGACGAAGTAGCCGAGTAGCCGGGAGCTGCTCCGCGAAGCCGGGAGCTACTCCGCGAAGGTCGCCGACAGCGCCTCCGCCAAGCCCGGCACCAGGCCCGCGCCCGTGAGGACCTCCGTCGGGGCGTCCTTCTCGCGCAGGCGCAGGGCCGAGTCGCGGGTGCCGTCGCGCAGGACGCCGACCGTCATCCGGACCTCCTGGCGGTCGGGATGGTCCGCGACCCACTTCGTGAGCTTCGCCCCGCTCAGGCCCTGCGGGACCTGGGCCTCGGCGGACGGGGGCAGCATCAGGCGCTCCACGGTGAGGGCGCAGCCGACCACGGCGTCGGGCCACGCGATCGTGGCGAGGAACTCGTCGAGCGGCTTGTCCGTTGGCACTTCGTCCTGCTCGATCGGGGTGAGACCGGTGGTCTCGGGCTCGTCCTGAAGGCCGAGCTGGGCGGCGAGCGAGGGTTCCTGGGCTCGCAGCCGAGCGGTGTCTACGAGGGCGAAAAGGCGGGCGGGCTGGTCCCAGCCGAGGCCGGAGGCGTACTCGTCGATCTCAAGTACGGCCCGGGTGAGCGGGCTCGCCGCCATGGGAGTGTTGGACATGGTCACAATCCTCTCTCGTTCCTGGCCGGAATCGGGAACCGAGTAAACGGTGAGTAAGTTGCATAGGTGTGGGCCCACGATCACGGGGGGCCACGAACGGTCCACGAACACGCGGGCCTGACGGATCAACGCGACTTTCGAGGTGCGCACCTTGGCTTTCCAGATGCCGGACCGCGGCGGAGGCCCCACAGGGCCGCGGATCAGAGTGGGCCGCCCGTCCCGGCGCGTCCGCACCCTGCTCATGACGCTGGGCGTCCTTGCCGTACTCGGCATGGCGTTCACCATGTTCGCGGGGTTCTGGACGGACTGGCTCTGGTACCGCTCCGTGAAGTACTCGTCGGTCTTCACCGCCATGCTGTGGACCAAGATCGGGCTGTTCTTCGTCTTCGGCCTGCTGATGGCCCTCGCGGTCGGCTTCAACATCTGGCTTGCCCACCGGCTGCGGCCGCCGCTGAGCGCGATGTCGGTCGAGCAGCAGAGCCTGGACCGCTACCGCATGGGCATCGCACCGTACAAGACATGGCTGCTGCTCGGCATCACCGCCCTGGTCGGCCTCATCGCCGGCGCCTCCGCGGCAGGCCAGTGGCGGACGTGGCTGATGTGGGTCAACGGTGTGTCCTTCGGCCAGAAGGACCCGCAGTTCCACCTCGACGTCTCCTTCTTCGCCTTCGACCTGCCCTGGTACCGGTTCCTGCTCGGCTTCGGCTTCGCCGCCACGATCCTCTCCCTGATCGCCGCCGCGCTCACCCACTACCTGTACGGCGGGCTGCGCGTCACCAGCCCGGGCGCGCGCGCCACCGCCGCGGCCACCGGACATCTGTCCGTGCTGCTGGGCATCTTCGTCACGTTGAAGGCGGTCGCCTACTGGCTCGACCGCTACGGCCTGGCGGTGAAGTCCAGCGACTTCAAGGCGACGGACAACTGGACGGGCCTGAGGTACGTCGACGCCAACGCCTACCTGCCGGCCAAGACGATCCTGTTCTGCATCGCCGTCATCTGCGCCTTGCTGTTCTTCGCCACCCTGTGGCGGCGCACCTGGCAGCTGCCCGTGATCGGCTTCGGCCTGATGGTGCTCTCGGCGATCCTCATCGGCGGGCTGTACCCGGCGATCGTCCAGAAGTTCCAGGTCCAGCCGAACGAGCAGGCCAAGGAAGCCCCGTACGTCGAGAAGAACCTCAAGGCGACACGTGAGGCGTACGGCATCGACGGCGCGCAGGTCACCGAGTACTCGGGCACCAGCACCACCAAGGACAAGACGACGCTGCGCGACGACGTCGACGCCACCGCGAGCATCCGTGTCCTGGACCCGAACATCGTCTCCCCGACGTACCAGCAGCTCCAACAGATGCGGAAGTACTACGCGTTCCCGACCAACCTGGACGTGGACCGCTACAACGTGAAGGGCACCGATGAGGACACCGTCATCGGTCTGCGCGAGCTGAACCTCGCGGGCGTGGACAAGCAGAACTGGATCAACAACCACTTCCGCTACACCCACGGTTACGGCGTGGTCGCCGCCAAGGGCACCACCTCCGACGCCGAAGGCCGCCCCGTCTTCACCGAGTCCAACCTGCCCTCCGAGGGCGAGCTCGGCACGTACGAGCAGCGGGTGTACTACGGGGAGAAGACGACCACGTACTCGATCGTCGGCGGTCCCCAGAAGGAGATCGACTACTCCGACGACGCGGGTGAGAAGACCACCAGTTACACCGGCAAGAGCGGGGTCAACCTCTCCAACCCGGTCAACCGGGCCGCGTACGCGGTGGCGTTCGGCGAGCCGCAGATCCTGTACTCCGGTGCCATCGGCGACGGTTCGCGGATTCTGTACAACCGCACGCCCAAGGAGCGCGTCGAAGCGGTCGCCCCGTGGCTGACCATCGACGGTGACGCCTACCCGGCCGTGGTCGACGGCAAGATCCAGTGGATCGTCGACGCGTACACGACGACGAACGGCTACCCGTACGCCTCCCGTACGACCCTCGGGGACACCACGGCCGACTCGCTGACGGCGACCAACGACAACCGCGCGGTGGTGGCCCAGCAGAACCAGGTCAACTACATCCGCAACTCGGTGAAGGCGACCGTCGACGCGTACACGGGCGACGTCAAGCTCTACCAGTGGGACACCCAGGACCCGGTCCTGAAGACCTGGATGAAGGCTTTCCCCGGCACGGTGAAGTCCAAGTCGTCCATCTCGGACGCGCTGATGGCCCATCTCCGGTACCCGCAGGACCTGTTCAAGGTCCAGCGCGAGTTGCTCACCCGCTACCACGTAAAGGACGCGACGACGTTCCTCAGCGGCAGCGAGGTGTGGCAGGTGCCGGACGACCCGTCCAACAAGTCGGGTGACGCGGTGCCTCCGTACTACCTGAGCATGAAGATGCCCGACCAGAAGGCTCAGGCGTTCTCGCTGACGACGACGTTCACGCCCAACGGCCGGGACAACCTCAGCGCGTTCATGGCGGTCGACTCCGAGGCGGGTACCCCCGACTACGGCAAGATCAGAGTCCTGAAACTGCCGACGAGTACGACCGTGGACGGACCCAAACAGGTCCAGAGCCAGTTCAACTCCGAACAGGACATCGCCGAGTCCATCAGACTCCTGAAGGGCGGCGACTCCGACATCGAGTACGGCAACCTGCTGACGGTGCCACTGGACGGCGGCCTGCTGTACGTGGAGCCCGTCTACGTACGCGGTGGCGGGCTCAAGTACCCGCTGCTGAAGAAGGTGTTGGTGACCTACGGCGGCAACACCGCCTTCGAGGACACCCTGGACGAGGCCCTCAACAAGGTCTTCGGCGCGGAGAGTACGACCCCGCCGCCGACGGACGAGGGCACCGGCACCACCCCACCGCCGACGTCCAGCAACCCGACGGTCCGCCAGGCGCTGGCCGACGCCCAGAAGGCCTTCGACGCCGGCCAGGAGGCGCTGAAGAAGCCCGACTGGGACGCGTACGCCAAGGCGCAGAAGGATCTCGAGGCCGCGCTGAAGCGGGCCGAGGACGCGCAGGCCGAGGCCGACAAGGGCGCCAAGGCGAGCAGCACCCCGAGCCCGAGCGGTTCGGCGAGCCCGAGCGGCGGCTCTGGAACCAGCTCCGGCAGTAAGGCCAGTTCCAGCCCGAGCCCGAGCCCGAGTCCGAGTAGCGGCTGATCATGCCCGCCCCGCGTCGTGATACGGTTGTGGAACACGACGCGGGGTGGAGCAGCTCGGTAGCTCGCTGGGCTCATAACCCAGAGGTCGCAGGTTCAAATCCTGTCCCCGCTACTGAAAACGAAGGCCCGGATCCGGAAACGGATCCGGGCCTTCGTGGTGTGCGAACGCATGTGCCGGGGGAGCGATGGCCGTGCCGCTGTGGGGAGTTGGGAGATCTGTGTTTGACTTGTCTCTCTGTGGGCATGTCGACAAAACGCTGAAGTGACCTTACGGGCCGCGGTATACCAGGTGTACCCGGGTTGCGGGTGGTGCGACGATGGACGTTATGGGGGACAAGGCAACTCTGTTCGAGACAGGGCGATTTGTGCAGCCTTCCGGTGAGGAAGCGACCCCGGTCGAGAGCCGGGACGAGACGGCGGACGCCGTCGAGACGGGGGAGGCCGTCGAGGAGATGCGCCTGCGGCTCGCGGCGGAAGCCGGCGACGCCGAGGCCATGAGTGTCCTCGGGGCCATGCTGCTGCGCCGTGGCGACCTCGACGGAGCCGAGCCCCATCTGCGTACCGCCACCGCGGAGGGCGACCGGGCTGCCGCCAACAACCTGGGTGTCCTCCTCCATCAGCGCGGCTACCCCGACGAGGCCGCCGGCTGGTGGAGGGTCGCCGCCGTCGCCGGCTCCGCCGCGGCCGCGCATGCGCTGGGCCGCCACCGCCGGGAGTGCGGGGACGAGCCGGCCGCCGAGTACTGGCTGCGCCAGTCTGCCGAACAGGGGCACGCGCTGGGCGCGTACGCCCTCGCCGACCTGCTGGAGCACCGCGGGGACCCCGGGGCCGAGCAGTGGATGCGGGCCGCCGCCGAGCGCGGCCACCGGGAAGCCGCGTACCGGCTGGCCCGCGCTCTTGATCACAAGGAGCACGAGGAACACAAGGAGTACCAGGAGCGCAAGGAGAACACGCAGGGCGCGGAGCGCAAGGAGGCCAGGAGTCCCCTCACGGACGGCGGAGCGGACGGGCGCGGCCAGGACAACGGTGTCACCGTGCGGGCGGAGGCCGAGCAGTGGTACCGCCAAGCCGCCGCGCGCGGGCACCGGCGGGCCGCGCTGCACCTCGGCACGATCCTGGAGAAGCGGGGCGAGCTGAAGGAGGCCGGGCGCTGGTACCTGACGTCCGCCAAGGACGGCGAGGCACGGGCCGCCTGCGCGCTCGGATTCCTGCTGCGCGACGCCGGTGACACCGAGAGCGCCGCCATCTGGTGGCTGCGGGCCGCGCAGGACGGCGACGGCAACGCGGCGAACGCCCTGGGCGCGCTGCACGCCGAGCGCGGCCAGACGCAGACCGCCGAGCGGTGGTACCGGGCCGCGATGGACGCAGGGGACGACAACGGCGCCTACAACCTCGCCCTGCTCTGCGCCGAGCAGGGCCGCACCGCGCAGGCGGAGCAGTGGTACCGGCGTGCCGCCTACGCCGGGCACCGGGAGGCGGCCAACGCGCTCGCCATCCTCCTGCTCCAGGGCGGCGACACGGCCGGGGCCGAGCCGTGGTTCTCCAAGGCCGCGGAGGCGGGCAGCGTCGACGCCGCCTTCAACCTCGGGATCCTCTTTGCGGGGCGTGGCGAGGAGAGCGTCGCGCTGCGCTGGTACGAGCGGGCGGCGGCCGCCGGGCACACCGAGGCGGCGCTCCAGGTCGGCATCGCGCGACTGCGGGACGGGGACGAGCAGGAGGCCGAACGGCATCTGCGGTGTGCCGCCGGCGGGGGCAGCGCGGAGGCCGCGTACCGGCTGGCGGCCGTGCTCGACGCGCGGCGGCCGCCGCAGCCCGCGCACGAGCTGGGGGAGATCGTGCACGAGAAGACCGAGTGCGAGGAGTGGTACGAGCGGGCCGCGACGCAGGGGCATCGGCGGGCACAGGTCCGGGTCGGGATGCTGGCCGCCGCGCGGGGTGACGTGGTGGAGGCGGCGCGGTGGTACCGGACGGCCGCGGAGGCCGGATCGCGCAACGGTGCCTTCAATCTCGGGCTGCTGCTCGCGCGGGAGGGGAGTGAGCCCGAGGCTGCCGTGTGGTGGACGCGGGCGGCTGACGCCGGGCATGGGCGGGCGGCGTTGCGGCTGGCCCTGGTCTACGCGCGTCGCGGGGAGCTGGCGGAGGGGCAGCGGTGGGCCGACCGGGCGGTGTCGCTCGGGCCGGGGGAGGTGGCTGAGCGGGCGGCTCGGTTGCGGGACGCGCTGCGGGAAGAACTGTCTGCGTGACGCTGTCGCTCGCACGGTGCCCCTGTGCTTGGACGGTGCCCTGTGCCGAGCGGGGTGGGTGGGAGCCGGTGCCGCAGTCCCGTCCTCTGGGGCTGCCGCCCCCAGACTCCCGCTGTCGGCCGTGAAAGGTCTCGTCCTCAAACGCCGGACGGGTCGAGAGTCGTGACCTGCGAAAGACAGGTGCAGGTAGGCCTCCGGCTTATTGATTTGCCTTTGTCGTCCGCCTTCACGTAACGTTGCATTCAACGGCGCGGGGTGGAGCAGCTCGGTAGCTCGCTGGGCTCATAACCCAGAGGTCGCAGGTTCAAATCCTGTCCCCGCTACTGAAGGCCGAGGGCCGGAATCCGAAAGGGTTCCGGCCCTCAGTCGTGTTCGTGGTCCACCGCTTCCTTCTGCAGGGCGGTGAGGACGTCGGCGGAGTCTTCGTGTGGATCGGGTGCTCATGCCGGCACCCCCTCCCGCCGCGGCAGGTCCCACAGCTCGCCCCTCAGGGCCGTGAACTCGGCGGTCGCGCGGATGCCTCCCGCGCGCGGACGGGGGAAGGACGGGCGGTGTTCGGCGATGATCCAACCCCGTGTTCGGGGGACCGGGAGTTGAGCGAGCGGGAGTTACGCAGCCGCGCAGGCCGGGCAGATCCCGCGGTACGTCACCTCGACGTCCGAGACCGCGAAACCGAAGCGCTCCGAGTCCGGGAGGTCGGCCAGCGGGTTGCCGCTCGGGTGGACGTCCTTGATCGCGCCGCACTGGGCGCACACCAGGTGGTGGTGCGGGCGGTGCGCGTTCGGGTCGTAGCGCTTGGCTCGTTTGTCGGTGGCGACCTCGAGCACCTCGCCGAGGGAGACCAGCTCGCCGAGCGTGTTGTAGACGGTCGCCCGGGAGATCTCGGGAAGCCGGACGACGGCCCTGGAGTGCACCTCGTCGGCGGTCAGGTGGACATGTTCGCCGTCGAGCACCTCGGCCACGACGCGCCGCTGTGCGGTCATACGCCATCCGCGCCCGCGCAGCCGTTCCAGAAGGTCACTCATGAATCCAGCCTAACAGCCGGCCGGACCAGGTCCCGAACGCGTGTGACTTTAGAGCCGTCCTTGAATTGGACTGAGTCCAATGTGGGATCGGGTGTGGCTGGATCGAGGGTGAACCGCCGTTCCTGCTCGCCGGCGGAGCGGGCGGGCCGGGGTCCCCGTGAGGGGGCCCGGCCCGTTCGTGTGCTCAGGCCGGTACCTGCTGCCGTGCCGGTGTCCAGCAGCGGATGATGTCGCGGACCGAGACGATGCCGGCCGGCTCGTCGCGGTCCAGGACGATCAGATGGCGGAAGCCGCCGTGGGCCATGGCCCGGGCCGCCTCCTCCAGGGTCCAGGTCGGGGCGGCGAAGACGACGTCGTTGGTGGTGTGGGCATGGGTGCGTTCGGTGTCCGGGTCCTCGCCCAGGCCGACGGAGTTGAGGATGTCCCGTTCGGTGAGGATGCCGATGCCGCCGGCGTCCGGGTCCAGGACGATGGCCGCGCCGACGCGGCGTGCCGACATCAGGGCGGCGGCCTGACGGAGGGTGTGTGCGGGGCCGATGGTGAGAACCACCGTGCTCATGGCGTCGCGGACGAGCATGGTTCGGAGTCACCTCCAATGAATCCCCGGCGAGTTCAGCCCGGCGCCGGAGGCGCCTACCGGGGACTGCACAAGTTCACAAATGAGGGTGTGCTCAGAGTCGCAGGTAAAGCACGGGTCAACAAGAGGGCGCGCGCGTCCAATTGAGGGCGCACGCGCTCATCTGTGGTTCTGCGGCGTGATGTTCAGCCGCGCTCGTTGAGATAGCCCAGCAGCTCGTCGTGAAGCAGTCCGTTCGAGGCGGCCGCGTTGCCGCTGTGCGGGCCCGGGCGGCCGTCCAGGCCCGTGAAGGTGCCGCCTGCCTCCGTCACGACGATCGCCGTGGCCGCCATGTCCCAGAGGGAGAGCTCGGGTTCGGCGCACAGGTCGACCGAGCCCTCGGCGACCATCATGTACGGCCAGAAGTCGCCGTACGCGCGTGTGCGCCACACCTCGCGGGTCAGGTCGAGGAAGCCGTTCAGGTGCCCGCGCTCCTCCCAGCCCTGAAGCGAGGAGTACGCGAAGGAGGCGTCCGACAGTTTCGACACACGGGAGACGTGCAGCCGGCTCGCGGTGGACAGGCTGCGGCCGCTGAAGGCACCGTACGCCTTCGCGGCCCACCAGCGCCGGCCCAGCGCGGGCGCGGAGACGACACCGACGACGGGCTGGAAGCCGTCCTCGCCCGCCTCCATCAGCGAGATCAGCGTGGCCCAGACGGGCACGCCCCGTACGTAGTTCTTCGTGCCGTCGATCGGGTCGATGACCCAGCGGCGGGGGCCGGTGCCCTCGATGCCGTACTCCTCGCCGAGGATCGCGTCACGCGGACGGGCCCGCTGGAGCTGGCTGCGGATGAGTTCCTCGGCGGCCTTGTCGGCCTCGCTCACCGGGGTCATGTCCGGTTTGGTCTCGACCTTGAGGTCGAGGGCCTTGAAACGGTCCATGGTCGCGGCGTCGGCGGCGTCCGCGAGGACGTGCGCGAGACGGAGGTCGTCGAGGTAGTCCGGCATGGGACGAACCGTATCCGGCGAGGGAGGACGGGGCCACACCCGGCCGGAGTGCGGACGGCTCCATGCGCCCGCGAACCCTTGACAGTGCCCCCCCGCGCGTCAAACCTGGGCACCAGGCCGCTCGGCCCCAGGGAGGCGATGATGCCTGCAGCGCGGGAATCCCTACTGGACGCCGCCTTCGAGGCGCTTGCGCTACGGCCGTGGGCCGCGGTGCGGATGGTGGACGTCGCCGCAGCGGCCGGGGTGTCCCGGCAGACGCTGTACAACGAGTTCGGGAGCAAGGAAGGCCTGGCCAGAGCGCTCGTCAGACGAGAGGCCGACGGGTACCTCGCCGGGGTCGAGCGGGCGCTGGCCGCGCACGGCGACGCCCGGGACCGGCTGACCGCGACCGCCGAGTGGACCACCGCCGCCGCCCGCGACAACGCCCTCGTACGGGCCGTCCTCACTGGCTTCTGGGGCGAGCGCCTGCCTTCGCCGACGCTCTCCGCGGTGCCGTCCTCCTCCGTCGTGCCGGCACAGCGGCGGGCGGACGGGCCGCTGCCCTCGCCCGGCGACCTCGTGGGCGCCGTCCGCGACCGGGCCGTGGCCGTGCTCTCCGGTCCCGGCGCCCTCCGGGCCGACACCGCCGACCTGGCCCGCTCCTGCGAACTCGCCGTCCGCCTCGCCCTGTCCTGCGTGTCCGCGCCACCGCCGGGGGAGGACGGGGTCGCGGAGCTGGTGCGGGGGGCCCTGCACCAGCAGCTCAAGGGGTAGGTCCTCAAGGGGCAGGGCCTGTCCTGTGTCAGCCCTGTCCTAGTGTGCTGACCCCGACAGCTGGAGTCCGATCACCCCGATGATCACAAAGCTGATCGAGACGAGTTTCAGGACCGACACCAGGTCGCCGAGGAAGACCATGCCGTAGATCGCGGTGCCCGCCGCGCCGATGCCCGTCCACACGGCGTAGGCCGGGCCCACGTCGAGTTTCTTCAGGGAGAGGGTCAGCAGGCCGAAGCTTCCGAGGGCGAAGGCGCAGAAGGCGATGGTCGGCCAGAGCCTGCTGAAGCCGTGGGACAGCTTGAGGCACACGGCGAAACCGGTCTCGAGCAACCCGGCCACGACGACCAGCAGCCACGCCATGTGCTGTCCCTCCGTTTGTCCGGCCCGGTCCGGCTCGGTGCGATTATGCACTTACCGGACTCGGGTCGACCCAAACAACGCGGTGGTCAGCTCGGCTGTCTGCCGGCTGTCAGTCGCCTTCCGTGCGCTCGCGGGTGGAGAGCAGCCGGCGCAGGGAGTACAGCCGGGCCGGGTCGGCGTGGCCGTCGGCCACCCAGGCGTCCAGCGCGCAGTCCGGCTCGTCGTGGCTGCACGCACGCGGGCAGCCCTCGGTGCCCGGCACAAGGTCGGGGAAGGCGAGGATCACCCGGGACGGGTCGACGTGGTGCAGGCCGAAGGACCGTACGCCGGGGGTGTCGATCACCCAGTCGTCCGTGCCCGCCAGCGGCAGCGCCAGCGCCGAGGTCGTGGTGTGGCGGCCACGTCCGGTCACCGCGTTCACATGGCCGGTCACCCGCCGCCGCTCCTGAGGGACCAGCGCGTTGACGAGGGTCGTCTTGCCGACGCCCGAATGCCCGACGAACGCCGTGATCCGTCCGGCCAGCAGCTCGCGCACCCGCTCCGCCGCGTCGCCGTTCTCCAGCTCGTCGCGGCTGGTGACGACGTACGGGATGTCGAGGTGGCCGTACAGCTCCAGCAGCTTGTCCGCCGACGCCAGGTCCGACTTCGTCATGACCAGGAGCGGGGTGAGGCCGCCGTCGAAGGCCGCCACCAGGCAGCGGTCGATCAGACGGGGGCGGGGCTCCGGATCGGCCAGGGCGGTGACGACGGCCAGCTGGTCGGCGTTGGCGACGACCACGCGCTCGTAGGGGTCGTCGTCGTCCGCGGTGCGGCGGAGCACCGAGGTGCGCTCGGCGATGCGGACGATGCGGGCGAGGGTGTCCTTCTTGCCGGACAGGTCGCCGACCAGGGCGACCCGGTCGCCCACGACCGCGGCCTTGCGACCCAGTTCGCGGGCCTTCATCGCCAGGATGATCCGGTCGTCGACGAGGCAGGTCAGGCGGCCCCGGTCGACGGTGAGGACCATGCCCTCGGCGGCGTCCTCGTGCTTGGGACGGATGTGCGTACGAGGCCGGTTGCCCTTGCGGTTCGGGCGGCTGCGGATGTCGTCCTCGTCGGTGTGCTTGCCGTAGCGGCGCATGGCGAAAGTCCCTATACCCCGGACACCCCGAGCATCCCGGCCCACAGGTCGGGGAAGTCCGGCAGGGTCTTCGCCGTCGTCGCCACGTTCTCGATCTGCACACCCGCGACGGCCAGGCCGATGATCGCACCGGCCGTCGCCATGCGGTGGTCGTCGTAGGTGTGGAAGATCCCGCCGTGCAGCGGACGCGGGCGGATGTGCAGCCCGTCGGCGGTCTCGGTGACGTCGCCGCCGAGCTCGTTGATCTCCTTGGTGAGGGCGGCCAGCCGGTCCGTCTCGTGCAGGCGCAGGTGGGACACGCCCCGCAGGGTCGACGGGGAGTCCGCGAGGGCGGCGACCGCCGCGATGCCCGGGGTCAGCTCGCCGACGTCGCCCAGGTCGACGTCGATGCCGTGGATCGAGCCCGAGCCGGTGAAGACCAGGCCGTAGTCGGCCAGCTCGCAGGAACCGCCCATCTCGGTGAAGATCTCGCGCAGCCGGTCACCCGGCTGAGTGGTGCGGGCCGGCCAGTCCGGGATCAGCACCCGGCCGCCCGTCACCAGCGCCGCCGCCAGGAACGGCTGGGCGTTGGACAGGTCCGGCTCGATCGTCAGGTCCCGGCCGAGCAGGGCGCCCGGAGTGACCCGCCAGACGTTCGGTTCGCCGCCCGACTCCGGGGTGTCCACCTGGGCGCCGACGGCGCGCAGCATGTCCACGGTCATCCGGATGTGCGGCATGGAAGGGAGCGAGGAGCCGATGTGACGGACCTCCACGCCCTGGTTGAAGCGGGGCGCGGAGAGCAGCAGGGCCGACACGAACTGGGACGACGACGAGGCGTCGATCTCCACCGGGCCGCCATCCAGCGCGCCCGAGCCGTGCACGGTCAGCGGCAGCGCGCCGCGGTCGTCGTCGTCGATCCGCGCGCCGAGGACGCGCAGCGCGTCGATGACTCCGTTCAGGGGGCGCTCGTACGACCGCGGGTCGCCGTCGAAGCGGACGGGGCCGTCGGCGAGGGCGGCCACCGGCGGCAGGAAGCGCATCACTGTGCCGGCGTTGCCGACGTCCACCGTGGCCGGTCCGCGCAGCCCCGCCGGAAGCACGCGCCAGGCCTCGCCGGCGCCGTCCGCGCCCCCCGCGACGGAGGAGCTGGAGGACACGGTCTCCTCGATGCCGACGCCCATCTCGCGCAGGGCGCCCGCCATCAGCAGGGTGTCGCGGGAGCGGAGGGGGCGGCGCAGCCAGCCGGGCTCGGAGGCGAGGGCGGCGAGGACGAGGGCGCGGTTGGTGACGGACTTCGACCCCGGCACGTGGACCGTCGCGTCGACGGCCTCGCTCGCGTGCGGGGCGGGCCAGAGGGCGGTGTGTGCGGGGTTCACGGGCATGCGCCCACTTTAGTCTCCGGTCGACCTTCGGGTGCGGCGCCGTCGTGGCTGGTCGCGTCCCGCGGCGGAGCCGCCGATGTCACAGTCCCGCGCCCCTGAACGGTCGCTCCTGACGGGGCGCGTTCAGAGGTCCAGCAGCCACCTGCCGCCGCCCATCAGCGCGCACAGGCTCACCGCGTGGAAGAGGAACAGCCACAGGCCCGCCGGTACGTGGGTCAGGCGGGAGAGCTGGTCGGCGTCCGAGTCACCGGCCCCGCCGCGCGAGCGCTTCATCTGGAGTTCGAAGGCCGGGCGGACCCCGCCGAGCAGCAGGAACCACACCACCGCGTACGCGAAGGCCGCCTGTACCTGGGGGCCGGCCAGCCAGGACACCAGCAGGAACGTGCCGCCGGTGAGGAGCACCGTCAGGGCGCCGTAGGCGTTGCGGATCATCACCAGCATCGCCACCAGGAGGGCCGTCGCCAGCCACAGCAGGAGGGTGATGCGGCCGGCGCCGAGGAGGGCGGCGCCGCCGAGGCCGAGCAGCGGGGGAGCGGTGTAGCCGGCGGCCGCGGTGAGGATCATGCCGAGGCCGTGCGGCTTGCCGCGGCTGACGGTCAGGCCGCTGGTGTCGGAGTGCAGGCGTATCCCGTTCAGCTGGCGGCCGGTCAGCAGCGCCACCAGGCCGTGGCCGCCCTCGTGGGCGATGGTGATGGCGTTGCGGGAGAGGCGCCAGAGGCTGTGCGGCACGACGACGGCGAGGGCCGCGACCGCGGTGGCGATCACCACCCACAGGTCGGGGTCGGGCTGGGTGCCGACGAGACGGTCCCACAGGTCGGGCAGCGCGATGGCGGCGGTGCTGTCCATGCTGGCCATGGTGTGCGGTGGCTCCCTGTCGTCGTGATCAGTAGGGGTCGGCGCGCAGCGCCGTCGTTGGGGGTGGTGGCCGGGTGACGGGTGGGCCTGGCAGTGTGGCACGTATGTGCGGACGGTATGCAGCGAGTCGCAGGCCCGAGGATCTCGCAGGAGTCTTTGAAATCGAGATGGGGGTCCCCCCGTATCGAGCGGGGTCGGGAACTTGGGGGAGGGAGCCCGAGGAGACCTTGGAGCCCGACTACAACGTGGCGCCGACCAAGGAGGTCTACGCCGTCCTGGACCGTCCGTTGAAAGACGCCGACGAGAAGCGTCCGGTTCGGCAGCTGCGCAAGCTGAGGTGGGGGCTCGTGCCCTCCTGGTCGAAGACGCCCGAGGGCGGCGCCCGGATGATCAACGCGCGCGCCGAGACCGTCCACGAGAAGCCCTCGTTCCGCCGTGCCTTCGCCGCCCGGCGCTGCATCCTGCCCGCCGACGGCTACTACGAGTGGGTCACGGCCAAGGACGAGCGGCAGCTGGAGGTCGAGGGGAGGAAGAAGCGGGCGCGCAAGCAGCCCTACTTCGTGCTCCCGGCCGACGGTTCGGTCTTCGCGATGGCCGGGCTGTACGAGTTCTGGCGGGACGGCACCCTGCCCGACGACCATCCGCAGGCCTGGTGGGTGACGTGCTCGGTGATCACGACCGAGGCGGAGACCTCGCCGCTCGCCGTGGCCCCCGCCGACGGGCCGCGCGCCCTCGCCGACATCCACCCCCGGATGCCGCTGATGCTCACCCCGGACCGGTGGGACGCCTGGCTGGACCCGGCGCGGACCGATGTCGAGGACCTGCGATCGCTCCTCGAACCCCCGCCGGCCGGACTGATGCGCGCCTACCCGGTGTCCACGGCCGTCAGCAACGTCCGCAACAACGGCCCGGAGCTGTTGAAGGAGCTGGAGGGGCCCGAGGAGGGCACACTCTTCTGATGTGACGAACGTGACGGGCAGGACGAGCGAGGCGACCGTGGCCGGCGAGACAGTCGAGACAATCGAGACCGACGCGGGTACCGCCCGCATCACCTGGCGCCGCGCCAGGAAACCGCGGCTCGTCCTCGCCGTCAGTCATGGAGCGGGCGGTGGCATCGAGGCCCGTGACCTCCAGGCCCTCGCCGCCGTGCTGCCCGGGCACGGGGTGAGCGTCGCCCTCGTCGAGCAGCCCTGGCGGGTGGCCGGCAAGAAGGTCGCCACCGCGCCGAAGACCCTCGACGTCGGCTGGCGCGGGATCTGGCCGGCCGTCTCCGGGCCCGGCCTGCCGGTGATCTCCGGTGGGCGGTCGGCGGGCGCGCGGGTCGCCTGCCGTACCGCGACCGAGCTCGGGGCCCACGCCGTGCTCGCGCTCGGCTTCCCGCTCCACCCGCCGGGGAAGCCGGAGAAGTCCCGCGCGCAAGAGCTGCTCGGCGCCGGGGTGCCCACCCTCGTCGTCCAGGGCGGCAACGACACCTTCGGGAAGCCCGGGGAGTTCCCCGAGGGCGGGTACGAGCTCGTCGAAGTTCCCTACGGCGATCACGGGTTCGCCGTCCCCAAGCGGGCCGGGATCACGCAGGATCAGGCGCTGGAGGTCGTCACCGCGGGAGTCGTCCAGTGGATCGCGTCACTGGAGTAGAGGGCGGGGAATGGGGAAGGGCGGCTCGCTGTTGAGGCGGACAGAAGTGCTGAACAACCGGCACCGACGTCAGTGGGAGAGGAAGTCCGCCGCATGGGTTCGACCATCTGCCCGAGCCGCAGCAGCCGTGCCGACCTGGACTGGACGGTGCTGCACGCGGCCAAGACCACGCCTATTCGAGCGGCGGGTGGCACGGGTAGTCGTCTATCCTCCGATTCGAGTGGGATCGGTTTCGATTCCGCCCGCGATCTTGAGGAGGTGGGTCCGGTCACCGGTACCGACGCAGGGACCGACAACGGCCAGGCGGAGCTGCCCGAGGGCCAGGGCGTGAGCGGGGAGACTGGCACGGAGTCAACCGCCGAGCGCAGTGCGCGCTTCGAGCGGGACGCGCTCGAGTTCCTCGACCAGATGTACTCGGCCGCGCTGCGCATGACGCGCAACCCGGCGGACGCCGAGGACCTGGTGCAGGAGACGTACGCGAAGGCGTACGCGTCGTTCCACCAGTTCCGTGAGGGCACCAATCTCAAGGCCTGGCTGTACCGGATCCTCACCAACACCTTCATCAACTCGTACCGCAAGAAGCAGCGCGAACCCCAGCGCTCCGCGGCCGAGGAGATCGAGGACTGGCAGCTGGCGCGAGCCGAGTCGCACATGTCCACGGGTCTGCGCTCCGCCGAGTCGCAGGCGCTGGACCACCTGCCCGACTCGGACGTGAAGGAAGCACTTCAGGCGATCCCCGAAGAGTTCCGCATCGCCGTCTACCTCGCGGACGTCGAGGGCTTTGCGTACAAGGAGATCGCGGACATCATGGGGACACCCATCGGTACGGTGATGTCCCGGCTGCACCGGGGCCGCCGTCAACTGCGCGGCATGCTCGAGGACTACGCCCGTGAGCGCGGGCTGGTCCCGGCCGGCGCCGGAGAGTCGAACGAAGCGAAAGGTTCGGGCTCATGAGCTGCGGAGATCCGCACGAGACGGACTGCAGTGAGGTCCTCGACCACCTGTACGAGTATCTCGACAGCGAGATGCCTCCTGTCGACCGGGACAAGTTCCAGCACCACTTCGAGGAGTGCTCCCCCTGCCTGGAGAAGTACGGGCTGGAGGAGGCCGTGAAGAAGCTGGTCAAGCGGTGCTGCGGGCATGACGACGTGCCGAGCGACCTGCGCTCCAAGGTCCTGGGGCGGCTCGACCTGATCCGCTCCGGCCAGGCCGTCCCCGAGCACGACGTGACCGCCACGCCGCAGGAGTCCTGACCGCGCAGGAGTCCCCACCGCGTCGGCGTCACCCGAATGTGCTAATCCGCGGTTGATACGCCAACGAACCCACCCCCGGCCGTCCTAGGCTCCTGAGCCCGGACAGGCACGGCTGGGGGAGGCGTCATGGAGGGCATTCCGGCGCGGGCGCGCGGATACGTCGCCTGTGTCGCCCTCGGCGCCCTGCTCTGCACGGTCCCGCCGCTCCCCGACGTACGGACGCCGTGGTGGGCCGTCGCCCTGCTGGCCGCCCTGTACGCCGGGGGCGAGCAGATCGCCCGGCGCAGGTTCGCCGGCACCCTCCACCCCGTGCTGCTCGCCGGGGCCTTCCTGCTCGCGCCGCCCGCGGCCGCCCTCGTCCCTCTGCCCGGGGCGCTGTTCTCGCACGTCGAGCAGCGCCCCTTCGCGCTGCGCCGGGTCTGGCGGGCCGCCCAGTCCTCGCTCGCCGTGTGGGCCGCGGCCCGGGTGCACCGGGCGCTCGGCGGAGGGGACGCCGTGGTCGGCTCCGACTTTCCGTACGCGCTGCTGCCGGCGGGTGCGGCCGTGCTGGTGTTCTGCGCCGCGCTCGCCCTCCTCGACAGCGGGATGCTCGCGCTCGCCGAGGGGCTGCCGCTGCGGCGGTGCTGCCGGGGGCTGTTCCTGCGCTCCCTCGCGCCCCTCGCGGTGCACGGGCTCGCCGGCCTGATGATGGCCGTGCTGTGGCGCAGCCCGTACGGGCCCGTCGCCGCGCTGCTCGTGCTGTTCCCGATGGCCGTGTCGTGGTGGGTGTTCGCGCAGTACCACCGGGAGCGCGCCGCCCACCAGGCGACGATCCGCGCCCTGGTGCAGGCCGTCGACATCAAGGACGGCTACACGCGCGGGCACAGCGAACGCGTCGGACAGGCCTCGATGATGATCGGGCGCGAACTGGGCATGGACGAGGACCGTATCGAGGTGCTCCGCTTCGCCGGGATCCTGCACGACGTCGGCAAACTCGGCGTCCCCACCCGGCTGTTGCGCAAGGACGGGCCGCTGACGCCCGAGGAGCGGCGGGTGATCGAGCTGCACCCCGAGTACGGGCACGAGATCACCCGGGGCATCTCCTTCCTCGGCGAGGCCCGCTCGGCGATCCTCCACCACCACGAACGCATCGACGGCAGTGGCTACCCGTACGGACTGGTGGGCCGTCAGATCCCGGAGTCCGCGCGCGTGGTCGCCGTCGCGGACGCCTTCGACGCGATGACGTCCAACAGGTCGTACAGCAGGGCCCGGCCCGTGGACGTGGCTCTGGAGGAGCTGCGGCGTTGCGCGGGCACCCACTTCGACCCCCGGATGGTCACGGCGCTGACCCGGGTCGTCGGGCGCGACGGCTGGCATCCGGTCGTGACCGCCGAGGAGACCCGGCCCGCGGTGCCCTCGCCCGCCCAGGCTCCCGACGACCGGTCCGAGGCACGCCGATGACCTTCCGCCGCTCCCTCGTCGCCCTCTACACCGTCGCCGCCCTCCTGGTGGCCGTCTCCCTCCTGGTCACGTTCACGAGGTGCGTGCAGGAACGTCCCGTCGCGCTCGCCTTCGGGATCCTCGTGGCCGTCGGTGAGCTGATCCGGTGGAGCGGGCCCGGGCTGCGCGAGGCCGCGCCGCTGGGTGCCGCCGGGTCGCTGGCCTACGCGCTGGTCGGAGAGCACGCCGGGCACCCCACGCACCACGGGGTCGCGCAGGTCGTGTCGGTGGTCGTCGCCGCCTCCCTGCTGGGCAGCGTGCCGCACCTGGCCCGCGGGCAGGGGCCCGTTCTCGACCACCTGGTCCGGCGGGTCCTGGCCGTCGGGTTCGCCGCCGTCTGCTTCCAGCCCCTCTACAACCGCGGGGTCTTCGACGGCTGGAGCGGCCCCGCCTACGCGCTGCTGCTGCTCGCGCTGCTCGTCCTGACCGTCCTGTGCGACGCCGTGGTCGCCGCCGTGCTCGCCCACTCCCGAACCGGCTGGCCGTTCGCCCCGCTGCTGAGGGACGAGCTGCGGGCCGTGCCCGGGATCGGGTCGGCGGTGTGCGCCACGGGCGCCGTGATGGCGCTCGCGGTGGCCGTCGTCGGGCTGTGGGCGCTGCCGGTGTTCTCGGTGCCGCTGCTGCTCACCCAGCTGTCCCTGCGCCGGTACGCGGCCGTCCGGGCCACCTACCGCCAGACCATCGCCTCCCTGGCCCGCGCCACCGAGATCGCCGGGTACACCCCGGCCGGGCACGCCCGCCGGGTCGCCGCCCTCAGCCAGGCCGTGGGCCGGGATCTCGGGCTGCCGGAGGCCGAGCGCGCCGTCCTGGAGTACGCGGCCCTCATGCACGACATCGGCCAGCTCAGCCTCGTCGATCCGGTCCCGGCCGGGGCCACGGCGGGCCTGCCGGTGGCGGAGCAGCGGCGGATCGCGCTGCTCGGCGGGGCCGTCGTCCGGCAGACCGGGGCGGGCGCCCAGGTCGCGACGGTCGTCGAGCGGCAGGCCGACCCCTACCCGGAGCAACCGGTGGCCGCCCGCATAGTCCGGGTGGTCAACGCGTACGAGGAGAAGGTGCAGGGTAGCGGTCCCGGCGGGCCCCTCACGGCCCTGGAGGAGCTGCGCCTGGGCACCGGCGGGGAGTACGCGCCCGAGGTGGTGGAGGCGCTGGCCAGGGTGCTGTCGAGGAGTTGTCTGACCCTGCCCGCGGGTGGGTAACCCATGGGTAATGAGCGGCCCTCCGGCCACACGTGGTTGGATGCGAGGGAGAGAGTGTCCGGGGGCACTGGCCAGCCCACAGAACGGAACTGGCAGGCGGGAATCGTGAGGATCTTCGGCAAGGGACGGCACCGGCCCTCCGCCTCCTGGCGGCAGGCCACAGACCGCGCGTTCACGCTCATCGGCGACGGGCGGTACGAGGACGCGGGCGCGCTGCTGACACGTGCCGCCGACCTGGAACCCTGGCTGTCCGAGTCCTGGTTCAACCTCGCCCTGCTGCACAAGTTCCGGCACGACTGGGAGCAGGCCCGCACCGCCGGTCTGCGCGCCGTCGCCCTGCTCGACCGCGAGGCCGGGGCGCCCGACTGGTGGAACGTCGGCATCGCCGCCACCGCCCTCCAGGACTGGCCCCTGGCCCGCCGCGCCTGGCAGGCGTACGGGCTGCACGTGCCCGGGCACGCCACGGGCGCCGGCGAGCCCGTCGGCATGGAGCTGGGCAGTGCGGCCGTCCGGCTGTCGCCCGAGGGCGAGGCCGAGGTGGTGTGGGGGCGGCGGCTGGACCCCGCCCGCATGGAGGTGCTGTCGATCCCGCTGCCCTCCTCGGGGCGGCGCTGGGGCGAGGTCGTGCTGCACGACGGGGTGCCCCACGGGGAGCGGACCACGTCCGCCGGTCACTCCTACCCGGTCTTCGACGAGATCGAGCTGTGGGCGCCGTCGCCCGTGCCGACCTGGGTGGTCCTCCTGGAGGCGGCCAGCGAGGCCGACCGGGACGCGCTGGAGCAGCTGGCGGCCGATGCCGGCTTCGCGGCGGAGGACTGGTCCTCCTCGGTGCGGCTGCTGTGCCGGATGTGCTCGGAGTCCCGGATGCCGTCCGACGAGGGTGACGGCGAGCACCTCGACCCGCACGACCACAGCGAGCCGGGCCACCCGGGCCCCCTCGGTCACCGCACCGACGGGCAGCTGTGGATGCCGGAGCGGGAGTGTGGCGTGGCCGCCCCGGCTTCCCTCGTGAGGGGGTTGCTGGACGGGTGGGTCGCCGACAGCCCCGACTCCAGGGACTGGCGGGATCTCGAAGAGGTGTGCTGACGTCTTTCCGGTGCGGGTCCGTTGTGGCTGGTCGCGTCCACGCGGCGGAGCCGCACGTCAGATGCAGCCCCGCCCCTTGAGGGACGCGATCCCCCGTACCCTGTATCAGCAACTTCACCCCCTGTTTCACTGAGGAAGGCATCGTCGGTCATGGCGCAGCAGGACACCGATCAGCAGCACGCGGGCGTGCTCCCCGTGGACGACGAGGGCTTCGTCATCGACACCGAGGAGACGGAGGAGCGCGAGCTGGCCTGGCGTGAGGCCGGCACCTCGCGGCCGATCACCGTCGTCGGGAACCCGGTGCTGCACAAGGAGTGCAAGGACGTCACCGAGTTCGGCGAGGAACTGCGCCGGCTGGTCGCGGACATGTTCGCCTCGCAGCACACCGCCGAGGGCGTGGGCCTGGCCGCCAACCAGATCGGCGTCGACCTGAAGGTCTTCGTCTACGACTGCCCCGACGACGAGGGCGCCCGGCACACCGGTGTCGTCTGCAACCCCAAGCTCGTCGAACTCCCCGCGGACAGGCGCCGGCTGGACGACAGCAACGAGGGCTGCCTGTCGGTGCCCACCGCCTACGCGCCGCTCGCCCGCCCCGACTACGCCGAGGTGACCGGGCAGGACGAGCAGGGCAACCCGATCAAGGTGCGCGGCACCGGGTACTTCGCCCGGTGCTTGCAGCACGAGACGGACCACCTGTACGGCTACCTCTACATCGACCGGCTGTCCAAGCGCGAACGCAAGGACGCCCTGCGGCAGATGGCCGAGAACGAGCCCCGCTACCCCGTGGTCGCCAACGACTGAGGGCCGCGGAACGTGCGCCGGTAGGCGTTGGGGGTCGTCCCCAGCGCCTGCACGAACTGGTGGCGCAGGGCGCCCGCCGTGCCGAAGCCGGCCCGCCAGGCGATCGCGTCCATCGTCTCGTCCGTCACCTCCAGCAACTGCTGTGCCAGCAGCACCCGTTGGCGCAGCAGCCAGCGGTAGGGGGTGGTGCCCGTCTCCTGCTGGAAGCGGCGGGCGAAGGTGCGCGGGGACATGTGGGCGCGTTCGGCGAGCTGCTCGACCGTGACCTCCTGGTCGAGGTGCTGCTCCATCCAGGCGAGCACCTCGCCGACGGTGTCGCACCGCGACCGGGGCAGCGGCCGCTCGATGTACTGGGCCTGGCCGCCGTCCCGGTGCGGCGGCACCACCATCCGGCGTGCGATCCGGTTGGCGACCTCCGGGCCCTGCTCCTTGCGGACGATGTGCAGACAGGCGTCGATGCCCGCGGCCGTTCCGGCCGAGGTGATCACCGGGCCCTCGTCGACGTAGAGCACGTCCGGCTCGACCGTGGTGCGCGGATACAGCCGGGCCAGCTGCTCGGCGTGCCGCCAGTGCACCGCGCAGCGCCGCCCGTCCAGCAGCCCCGCCGCGGCCAGCACGAACGCCCCGGAGCAGACGCTGAGCACGCGCGTGCCCCGGTCCACCGCCCGGCGCAGCGCGTCGAGCAGCTCCGGCGGGAAGTCCCGCCTGCCGTACGTCTCCCCGGCCGGGACGGCGATCAGGTCGGCGCTCTCCAGCCGTTCCAGCCCGTGCTCGGTGCCCACGGTGAAGCCCGCGTGGGTGCTCAGCATCGGCCCCTCCGCCGAGGCGACGGCGAAGTCGTAGACCGGCAGCCCCTCGTCGCTGCGGTCTATCCCGAAGACCTCACAGACGACGCCCAGTTCGAAGGGGTGCACACCGTCCAGGAGGATCGCGGCCACGTTCTTCAGCATGCCGACAGTATGCCTCGGCAGTGGCAGTAATTTGAAGATGTGCGGCAGTCCTGCCACTCACGGGCAGGGGCGTCCGGCACAACACTGGTGTCCATGAACGCAAACCAGATCGAAGGCCTCATCGGAATGCTCATGGTCCTCGGGATCCTCGTCCTCCTGGTCCTCCCGTCCGTGTTCGGCATCGTGCGCGACCGTCGCGCCGACCGGCAGATCAGGGAGGCCCAGGAGGCCCGCGGGGAGAGGGAGGGTCAGAAGTCCTCGTCCAGGTCGACGGTGCCCTCCACCGCCACCTGGTACGCCGACGGACGGCGCTCGAAGAAGTTGGTCAGCTCCTGAACACCCTGGAGCTCCATGAAGGAGAACGGGTTCTCAGAGCCGTAGACCGGGGCGAAGCCGAGCCGCGACAGGCGCTGGTCGGCGACGCACTCGAGGTACTGCCGCATCGAGTCGGTGTTCATGCCCGGCAGGCCGTCACCGCACAGGTCGCGTCCGAACTGCAGCTCGGCCTCGACGGCCTCCCGGAGCATGTCGGTGACCTGCTCCTGGAGCTTGTCGTCGAAGAGCTCCGGCTCCTCCTTGCGGACCGTGTCGACCACCTCGAAGGCGAAGCTCATGTGCATCGTCTCGTCACGGAACACCCAGTTGGTGCCGGTGGCCAGGCCGTGCAGCAGCCCCCGGCTGCGGAACCAGTAGACGTACGCGAAGGCGCCGTAGAAGAACAGGCCCTCGATGCACGCGGCGAAGCAGATCAGGTTGAGCAGGAAGCGGCGCCGGTCGGCCTTCGTCTCCAGGCGGTCCAGCTTCTCGACCTCGTTGATCCACTTGAAGCAGAACTCGGCCTTCTCGCGGATGGAGGGGATGTTCTCCACCGCGTCGAAGGCGGCCGCGCGGTCCTCCGGGTCGGGGAGATAGGTGTCCAGCAGCGTCAGATAGAACTGGACGTGCACGGCCTCCTCGAACAGCTGCCGCGACAGATAGAGGCGCGCCTCGGGGGAGTTGATGTGCTTGTACAGCGTCAGCACGAGGTTGTTCGCCACGATCGAGTCGCCCGTCGCGAAGAACGCGACCAGCCGGCCGATCATGTGCTGCTCGCCCTCGGACAGCTTCGCCAGGTCGGCGACGTCCGAGTGGAGGTCGACCTCCTCCACGGTCCAGGTGTTCTTGATGGCGTCCCGGTAGCGCTCGTAGAAGTCCGGGTAGCGCATGGGACGCAGAGTCAGCTCGAAGCCCGGGTCGAGCAGGTTGGTGTTACGGCTGGTCATTACTGGCAGGCCTCGCAGGACTCGGGGTTTTCCAGGGAGCAGGCGACGGCCTCTTCGGGCGCCGGCTGCTGTGTGGCTGACGCCATTGCTTCGTTGACGGGGACGGTGGCCTGCGCGGCGCGGGCGATACGGGTCGCCGGGCGCGAGCGCAGGTAGTACGTGGTCTTCAGGCCCGACTTCCAGGCGTACGCGTACATCGAGGAGAGCTTGCCGATGGTCGGCGTCTCCAGGAACAGGTTCAGGGACTGCGCCTGGTCCAGGTACGGAGTGCGGGCGGCGGCCATGTCGATCAGGCCGCGCTGCGGGATCTCCCAGGCCGTGCGGTACAAGGCCCGCACCTCCTCCGGGATCCACGCGAAGTCCTGCACCGAGCCGTTCGCGTCGCGCAGCGCCTCGCGGGTGCGGGCGTCCCAGACGCCGAGCTCCTTGAGGTCGTTCACCAGGTACGAGTTGACCTGGAGGAACTCGCCGGACAGCGTCTCGCGCTTGAACAGGTTGGACACCTGCGGCTCGATGCACTCGTACACGCCCGCGATGGAGGCGATGGTCGCGGTGGGCGCGATCGCGAGCAGCAGCGAGTTGCGCATGCCGGTCGCCGCGACCCGCTCGCGCAGCGCCGCCCAGCGCTCCGGCCAGGTGAACTCGACGCCGTAGTGGTCGGGGTGCAGCACACCCCGGGCGGTACGGGTCTTCTCCCAGGCCGGAAGCGGGCCGCTGCGCTCGGCGAGGTCGGCGGAGGCCTCGTACGCGGCCAGCATGATCCGCTCGGCGATACGGGTCGACAGCGCCTTGGCCTCGGCCGAGTCGAAGGGCAGCCGCAGCTTGAAGAAGACGTCCTGGAGGCCCATCGCGCCGAGACCGACCGGACGCCACCGGGCGTTGGAGCGGCCCGCCTGCTCGGTCGGGTAGAAGTTGATGTCGACGACCCGGTCGAGGAAGGTGACGGCGGTGCGGACCGTCTGGTCCAGCCGCTCCCAGTCGATGTCGTCGCCGACGACGAACGCGCCGAGGTTCACCGAACCCAGGTTGCAGACCGCCGTCTCGCCGTCGTCCGTGACCTCCAGGATCTCCGTGCACAGGTTGGAGGAGTGGACGACGTGACCCGGCTCGGCCGTCTGGTTGGCGGTGCGGTTGGCGGCGTCCTTGAAGGTCATCCAGCCGTTGCCGGTCTGCGCGAGGGTGCGCATCATGCGGCCGTACAGGTCACGGGCGGGGATGGTCTTCTTCGCCAGCCCCTTCGCCTCGGCCGACCGGTACGCCGCGTCGAACTCCTCGCCCCACAGGTCGACCAGCTCGGGCACGTCGGAGGGGGAGAACAGCGACCACGGGGCGTCGGCGTTGACCCGGCGCATGAACTCGTCCGGGATCCAGTGCGCGAGGTTCAGGTTGTGCGTACGGCGGGCGTCCTCACCGGTGTTGTCCCGCAGCTCCAGGAACTCCTCGATGTCGGAGTGCCAGGTCTCCAGGTAGACCGCGGCCGCGCCCTTGCGCCGGCCGCCCTGGTTCACGGCGGCGACGGAGGCGTCCAGGGTCTTGAGGAACGGGACGATGCCGTTGGAGTGCCCGTTGGTCCCGCGGATCAGGGAACCGCGGCTGCGGATGCGGGAGTACGACAGGCCGATGCCGCCGGCGTGCTTCGACAGCCGGGCGACCTGGTGGTAGCGGTCGTAGATGGAGTCCAGCTCGTCCAGCGGGGAGTCGAGGAGGTAGCAGGACGACATCTGGGGGTGCCGGGTGCCGGAGTTGAAGAGGGTGGGGGAGGACGGGAGGTAGTCCAGGCGGCTCATCAGCCGGTAGAGCGCGGCGACCTCGTCCACCGAACGGGCCGTGTCGTCCTCGGCGAGGCCGGAGGCGACACGCAGCAGGAAGTGCTGGGGCGTCTCGACGACCTTGCGGGTGATCGGGTGCCGCAGCAGGTAGCGGCTGTGCAGGGTGCGCAGGCCGAAGTAGCCGAAGCGGTCGTCGGCATCCGTGTCGACCAGCGCGTCGAGGCGGGCCGCGTGGGCGCGCACGAACTCGGCGGTGCGGTCGGCGATCAGGCCCTCACGGTGGCCGACGGCGACCGAGGCGGTGAACGACGTGACGCCCTGGGAGGCGGCCTCCGCGGCGATACCGACCGTCAGCAGCCGGGCGGCCAGCTTCGAGTAGACGGGGTCCTCGGAGATCAGGCCGGCGGCCGCCTCCGTGGCCAGCTCGCGCAGCTCCGCCTCGTCGGCGCGGGCGGACCGGCCGCGCAGGGCCGCGGCGGCGACCCGGCCGGGGTCGGCGTCGGGCAGGTCGGCGGTCAGCTCGGTCAGGGTACGCAGCAACGCGGTACCGGGACCGTCGGTCTCCAGCTCGGTGACTGAAGCCGGTTCGGCTGGCGCGATGGTCACGTGGGGCTCTCCCTCGCTCGGCGGTGGGCCTGGCGGAGGGCAGGGGGCAGCACACGAGCGCACGGGGCGTCGCGTCCACCGGCCCACTCCACGAGGCCCGGACGTCAGGGCACCCGGACCTGATGGGCCGGGCACGCTGTCGGCAGGTCCTCGGACTGACCAGGCGTACGCAAATGGAGAGGAACGCACGCGAGTACACCGTTGCGGGACAGTTCCGGATTCGCACCGGATTCCCCTGTGGCGACAGCGAGCACGAGCATACATCTTGTGCCCGCCTGCCACGCCACCCCCAGATGTTGTGTCGAGGCGGTTTCAGAGCGTCAACTGGTAGGTGAGGAGAGTGAGGTCGTCAAGGTGTGGCACGGGATTCCAGTCCCGCTCGGGTGTGCGGACGAAGCCGAGGCGTTCGTAGATGCGGTGGGCCGTGTGCATGGCGCGCTGGGTCGACAGAACGACGGTCGTGCAGCCTTCCACGGCCCGCGCCCGCTCGACGCACGCCCGTACGAGAGCCTCGCCCGCGCCCCGGCCACGGGTGGCACGGTCGACCGCGAGCATACGGATCTCGGCCTCACCGGGGCCCGCGATGTCGGCCATGAGGCTGCCCGGACCCGGGACGAAGGTGACTCCGCCGAGGAGGATGTCGCCCTCGACGGCCACGAGGACCTCGGCGGCGGCCGCCCGCTTCGCGACGTTCCTCAGCTCGCCCAGGTACGCGTCGCTCTCCCCGAAGTCGAGCAGCCCGTCCTGGAGATAGGCCTGTGCGGTGATCTCCCCGAGCGCCTCGTACTCTCCGGTGCCCACCGGCCGTATCACGATATCCATGGCCCCGAGTCTGCCGGACGCCCAGGCCGTCGGTCCTTGTGATTCTTCCGACGGGGCAGCCGAGTTGCGGGGCGCGCGGTTCCGGCTCTGCCCGTACCTCCCCGGGGCTCGGTGCCCCGGGGAGGGATCCGTGAGCCGTTCTGCCGGCAGCAGCAGGCCCTGCTGCCCGGGGGGCCGCGCAGGAAGACATCGCACCGGGTCGGCATGCGCGTCCGCGAACCGGACCGGTTCTGGGACGCGATGGCCAGGCGGACCCGTGGCCAGGGTCCCCGACGGGAAGGGTGTCGGACGGGAAGGGTGTCCGACGGGAATGCCGAAGCGGGCCGCCGTGGTGCCAGCTCTCGGCGGCCCGCTCCGGGTCGTGGGTGGCTGGTCGCGCCCACCCGGCGGAGCCGTATATCGACACGGCCCCGCGCCTCCCTGGTACCTCTAGTGAGAGGTGCCCGCGGTCGCCGACGGCAGTTCCACCTGCACCCCCGCGTCGCCCGCGTCCGCCGTGTAGTCCTCCGGCTTGGTCTCGTCGACGCCCTCCGGGGCCTTCGCCGCCTTCAGGACGAACGTGAGGACCACCGTGACGACGACGTTGATGACGAACGCCGTCAGGCCGATGTAGCCGATCTCGCCGATGCCCGGGATCTCCTTCGCCGAGCCGCCGAAGTGCTTCTGGGTCGGGGAGGCGACGCCGTAGGCGGCGAAGGTGCCGTAGATCATGCCGACCGCCCAGCCGGCGAGCAGCGCCCAGCGGTGGAACCAGCGGGTGAAGAGGCCGCCGACCAGGGCCGGGAAGGTCTGGAGGATCCAGATGCCGCCCAGGAGCTGGAAGTTGATGGCGACCGTCTTGTCCATGGTGAGGACGAAGACCAGGGCTCCCACCTTCACCAGCAGCGAGACCAGCTTGGAGACCTTGGTCTCCTGCGCGGGCGTCGCGTCCGGCTTGATGAAGTCCCGGTAGATGTTGCGGGTGAAGAGGTTCGCGGCCGCGATCGACATGATGGCCGCGGGCACGAGCGCGCCGATGCCGATCGCCGCGAACGCCACCCCCGCGAACCAGGAGGGGAACATGTTCTCGAACAGCTGCGGGATCGCCAGCTGCCCGTTGGTGACCTTGACCCCGGCCGCGATCGCCATGAAGCCCAGCAGCGCGAGCAGACCCAGCATCAGGGAGTACAGCGGCAGGATCGTGGTGTTGCGGCGGATCACCTCACGGCTGCGCGAGGACAGCGTCGCGGTGATCGAGTGCGGGTACATGAAGAGCGCGAGCGCGGAGCCCAGCGCGAGCGTCGCGTACGTCCACTGGCCCGGTTCCGCCGGGGCCAGCGCGCCGCGCGGCTTGCCCGTGGCCTGGTTGGTCTGGCTGAACGCCTCGCCCGCCTTGGCGAAGATGTCGTCGAAGCCGCCCAGCTTGATCGGGATGTAGATGATCGCCACCGCGATGACGATGTAGATCAGCGTGTCCTTCACGAACGCGATCAGTGCGGGGGCCCGCAGACCCGAGGAGTAGGTGTAGGCCGCCAGCACGCCGAACGCGATCAGCAGCGGCAGGTCCTTCACGAACCAGTTGGTGTCCTCGCCGCCGCCGACGCCCATCACGTCGAGCACGGCCTGGATGCCGACCAGTTGGAGTGCGATGTACGGCATCGTCGCCAGGATGCCGGTGACGGCGACCGCAAGCGACAGGCCCTTCGAGCCGTACCGGCCGCGCACGAAGTCCGAGGTCGTGACGTAGCCGTGCTTGTGGGAGACCGACCACAGGCGGGGCAGGAACAGGAAGATCAGCGGGTAGACGAGGATCGTGTAGGGCACGGCGAAGAAGCCGGCCGCGCCCGCCGCGTAGATCGCCGCGGGCACCGCGACGAAGGTGTACGCCGTGTACAGGTCGCCGCCGAGCAGGAACCAGGTGACCCAGGTGCCGAACGACCGGCCGCCCAGGCCCCACTCGTCGAGACTGTGCTCGTTGTCGGCCTTGCGCCAGCGCGCGGCCAGGAAACCCATGGCCGTGACGGCCAGGAAGAAGAAGATGAAGACGGCGAGTGCCACGCCGTTCACGCCGTCGTTCACTTCGCCGCACCCCCGCCCTGGGCCTTGCGGTCGCGCTGGTCACGCTGCCACAGCTTGTACGCGATCACCGTGAGCGCGGTGGAGATCAGCACCCAGAGCATCTGGTACCAGTAGAAGAAGGGGATCCCGATGAACGCCGGATCCACCTTCGCGTACGAACCCACCCACAGCATCGCCACGAAGGGCGAGATCAGACAGAGGGCGATGACGACGCGCACTGGCGTCACCACCGGTTCCCTCGTTGCTTCGTCGGACATCGGCGGCTCCGTCCCCTCACTCTGATCGCCTTGATCACAGATGTAATGCGCAGGCAATGTAAGTGACGGATAAGCCCAGCGGAAGACCCTCCACAGACCCTCTACTCGGCAGGCCGCTTCAGCCGCGCCACGAACTTGTACCGGTCCCCCCGGTAGACGGACCGCACCCACTCCACCGGCTGGCCGTCCTTGTCCAGCGAGTGGCGGGAGAGCATCAGCATCGGCAGGCCCACATCGGTGCCGAGAAGGCCCGCCTCGCGCGGGGTGGCCAGGGAGGTCTCGATGGTCTCCTCGGCCTCGGCGAGATGGACGTCGTAGACCTCGGCGAGGGCGGTGTACAGCGAGGTGTACTTCACCAGCGACCTGCGCAGGGCCGGGAAGCGCTTCGCCGACAGGTGGGTCGTCTCGATCGCCATCGGCTCGCCGTTGGCCATGCGCAGCCGCTCGATGCGCAGCACGCGCCCGCCGGCCGTGATGTCGAGCAGCTCGGCGAGGCGGTCGTCGGCGGTGATGTAGCCGACGTCCAGGAGCTGCGAGGTCGGTTCGAGGCCCTGGGCGCGCATGTCCTCGGTGTACGAGGTGAGTTGGAGCGCCTGGGAGACCTTCGGCTTGGCGACGAAGGTGCCCTTGCCCTGGATGCGTTCCAGGCGGCCCTCGACCACGAGTTCCTGGAGGGCCTGACGGACGGTCGTGCGCGAGGTGTCGAACTCGGCCGCCAGGGTGCGCTCCGGCGGGACCGGGGTGCCCGGAGACTGTGTCTCCGTGATGTCGAGCAGGTGCTTCTTCAAACGGTAGTACTTGGGCACACGCGCGGTACGGACGGTCGTCCCACCCTCGTTCTCCGCACTGCTGACGTCGGTGCTCATGGCCTGCCTTCCCGGCTGCGGGTGCCGAAATGGCCGACACACCGTCGGCCGCGGCTCACATCGTGGCACGGACACGAGGGTGCTGGCCCCTCGGTTCCGTGATCCCCTCTGTATACCGTCGCAGCCTTTGCTGGTCTAGTCCACCCAGGCAAATGGTCTACGAGTCGACGCCCTTCGGAATCCAGGTTTTCGACGGCTTCTTACTTAAAGGTTCCTGCATATGTAGGTCCCATAACGGCTGGTCGGAGGGGGTTCGACCACCCTTGACAGACCTATGGGCCTGAGCCAAGCTCTGCGCACTGGTCTACACCATTGGTCCAGGTTCAGGTCCCGGCCTGTGGGTGGGCGGGGGGTGTGGCATCCCTGAGGAGGATGGCGTGAAGCGCAAGCTGATAGCCGCGATCGGTATCGCGGGCATGATGGTCTCCATCGCGGCGTGCGGGGACGACAGCGGGAGTGGGGACTCCAAGGGCACCGACGCCAAGGAGCTGACCGTCTGGCTCACCGTCGACGCGCAGAACAACTGGCCCGAGCTGGTGAAGGCCGCCGACGCGGCGGTGCAGAAGGCGCACCCCGGCGTCAAGATCAACCACGAGTACTACGGCTGGCCGGACAAGAACACCAAGCTCGACGCGGTCCTCGCCACCGACAAGGCCCCCGACGTGGTCGAGATGGGCAACACCGAGATGCTCGGCTACATGGTCAAGGGCGCCTTCGCGCCCCTGGACACCGCCAAGTTCGACAACTCCTCCGCCTGGCTCGACGGCCTCAAGGCCTCCGTGACGTACGACGGCAAGACCTACGGCGTCCCGTACTACGCCGGCGGCCGGGTCGGGAACTGGCGCAAGGACCTCTTCGCCTCGGTGGGCGTCAAGTCCACGCCGAAGACATACGCCGAGCTGACCGCCGCCCTGGACAAGGTCCAGAAGAAGAAGGGCGCCACGTTCTCCGCCTGGTACCAGCCCACCCGCGACTGGTACGCGGCCATGTCCTTCGTCTACGACGCCGGCGGCTCCATCGCCAAGGAGGAGGGCGGCCAGTGGAAGGGCAGCCTCTCCTCGCCCGAGTCGGTCAAGGGCCTCACCGACTTCAAGAACGTCGTCGACAAGTACATGCACGGCGACAAGACCAAGGACGAGTCCGACCGTTACATCGTCTACGGCCAGGGCAAGTCCGGCATGATCTTCGGCGCGGCCTGGGAGGGCGCGACCTCCGAGGACCCGAAGAACGACAAGACCGGCAAGCTCAAGGGCAACCTCGAGAACTTCGTGATGCCCGGCCCGTCCGGCAAGAACCTCCCCGTCTTCCTGGGCGGCTCCGACCTCGCCGTCCCGGTGAAGTCGGATGCGCAGGCCCTCGCCGCCGAGTGGATCAACGCGTTCACCGGGCCCTCCGGCCAGAAGGGCCTGATGGCCAAGGGCAACCTGCCCAACGACAAGACCGACCTCGCGACCCTCAAGAACGACCCGAAGACGGCCGTCCCGGCCACCGCCGCCGAGTCCAACTGGTTCGTCCCCATGGCCCCCGGCTGGGGCCAGGTCGAGAAGGCCCAGGTCCTGCAGACCATGCTGCAGAACATCGGCACCGGCAAGAAGACCGTCGAGGCCGCCGCGAAGGAAGCGGACGCCGCGATCGACAAGGTCATCAACACCAGGTGACCTGAGGGCAGGGCTCTGCGCCAGGCAGGGCCCTGCTCCCCGTACGACCCGTACGACCAGAGGGACCGCTGAGGAGCGCGCGGATGAGTGCCGCAGACACGACCACTGCCGAAGTGCCGCCGACGCGGCAGTCGCCACCACCACCGTCCGTGGGCGAACCCGGACCCAAGAGGCCACGGGGCGGCCGGCGTTCCGGCGGGGCCGCCACCCCCTGGCTGCTGCTCGCCCCCTGCCTGCTGGTCCTCGCCCTGGTGATGGGCTATCCGCTGGTCCGGCTGGTCACCCTCTCCTTCCAGAAGTTCGGGCAGTCCCAGCTCTGGGGCTTCAAGCCGGCCGAGTCGGTCGGGTTCGACAACTTCGCGGGCGTGCTGGGCGACGGCGAGTTCTGGCAGGTCGTGGTCCGCACGATCGTCTTCGCGGCCGGCTGCGTGGTCTTCACGATGGTCGCCGGCATGCTGATCGCGCTGCTGCTCCAGCGGGTCTCCGGCTGGGTGAAGACCCTCGTCAACATCGCGCTCGTGGCCAGTTGGGGCATGCCCGTCATCGTCGCCACCACCGTCTTCAAATGGCTGTTCGACGCGGACTACGGCATCCTCAACGCGGTCCTGAGCAGGCTGCCGGGCGTCGATCTGATCGGCCACAACTGGTTCGCGAGCGGACCGCAGGGGCTCGCGGTCATCATGCTCCTGGTCGTCTGGGGCGCGGTCCCCTTCGTGGTCATCACCCTCAGCGCCGGCCTCACCCAGGTCCCGGGCGAACTGGAGGAGGCCGCCCGCCTCGACGGCGCGGGTGCCTGGGGCGTCTTCCGGTACGTCACCCTGCCCATCCTCAAGCCGGTCGTCGTGATGCTCACGACCCTGTCGGTCATCTGGGACATGGGCGTCTTCCCGCAGGTCTTCGTCATGCGCAACGGGCATCCGGAGGCCGAGTTCCAGCTCCTGACGACGTACTCCTACGACCGCGCGTTCGTCGTCAACGACTACGGACAGGGCTCGGCGATCGCCCTGATCACCGTGTTGCTGCTGCTCGGGGTGGTCGCCGTCTACATGCGCCAGATGCTGAAGATCGGAGAGGTCGAATGAGCACGCTCGCACCCCGGCGGTCCTCGCGCCTCGGCTGGAACCTTCTCGGTCTCCTCGTCTTCGCCGTCGCCGGCTTCCCCGTCTACTGGATGCTCAACACGGCGTTCAAGCCGGCGAAGGACGCCATCGACCCGGACCCCAGCCTGCTGCCGACGGGTCTCACGCTCTCCAACTTCAGCCGCGCGCTCGACATCGCCGACTTCTGGGGCCCGGTGGGCCGCAGCCTGATCGTCTCTCTCGCCGTCGTCGCGATCGGTGTGGTCGTCGGCATGCTGGCCGCGCTCGCCATCTCCCGGTTCGCCTTCCGGGGCCGCAAGGTCGTGATCGTCGGCATCCTGGCCGTCCAGATGGTCCCGCTCGTCGCCATGATCATCCCGGTCTTCCTGCTCCTGAACGACCTGGACCAGTACGACAAGCTCTCCGGCCTGATCATCACGTACCTGACCTTCATCCTCCCCTTCACGGTGTGGACGCTGCGCGGCTTCATCGTCAACATCCCGAAGGAGCTGGAGGAGGCGGCCATGGTCGACGGCTGCTCGCGGACGGGCGCATTCATCCGCGTCGTCTTCCCCCTCCTCGCCCCCGGCATGGTCGCCACCTCGGTCTACGGCTTCATCCAGGCCTGGAACGAGTACCTGTACGCCCTGATGCTGCTCAGCCAGAAGAACCAGACCGCGACCGTCTGGCTCGGCAACTTCACCACCAAGCACGGCACCGAGTACGCCCCGATGATGGCCGGCGCCACGATGATGGCCCTACCGATCGTCGCCCTCTTCCTCCTCGTCCAGCGCAAGATGGCCGCGGGGCTGACCGCGGGCGCCGTGAAGGGATAACGCCCCCGATGACGACTTTCGCCAGCGGCACCGACACGCTCACGCGCGACGCCCTGACGGTCCTCCAACCCGGTTTCCCCGGCACCACCGCCCCCGACTGGCTGCTGCGCCGGCTGGGCGAGGGCCTGGCGTCGGTGGGCCTGTTCGGCAGGAACATCACCTCACCCGAACAACTCGCCGCCCTGACCGCCCAGTTGCGCGCGGAGCGGGACGACGTCCTGGTCGCGATCGACGAGGAGGGCGGAGACGTCACGCGCCTGGAGGTGCGCACCGGGTCCGGTTTCCCCGGCAACCACGCGCTGGGCGCGGTGGACGACGTCGCGCTCACGCGGGAGGTGGCCGCGGAACTCGGCCGCCGCCTCGCCGAGTGCGGGGTGAACCTCAACTGGGCCCCGTCCGCGGACGTCAACTCCAACCCCGCCAACCCGGTGATCGGTGTCCGCTCCTTCGGTGCCGACCCGGACCTGGTCGCCCGCCACACCGCCGCCTACGTGACGGGCCTGCAGTCCGCCGGCGTGGCCGCCTGCACCAAGCACTTCCCGGGCCACGGCGACACGGCCGTCGACTCCCACCACGCGCTCCCGAGGATCGACGTCGAGGCGCCCGTGCTGGGCGAACGCGAACTGATCCCGTTCCGCGCGGCCATAGCCGCCGGCACGCGTGCGGTGATGAGCGCCCACATCCTGGTCCCCGCCCTGGACCCCACCCGCCCGGCAACCCTGTCCCCCCGCATCCTCACCACCCTCCTGCGGGACGAACTCGGCTACGGCGGTCTGATCGTCACCGACGGCATGGAGATGCAGGCCGTCGCCGCGACCTACGGCATCGAGCGGGGCAGCGTCCTCGCGATCGCGGCCGGTGCCGACGCCATCTGCGTGGGCGGAGGCCTGGCGGACGACGAAACGGTACGCCGCCTGCGCGACGCCCTGATCTCCGCGGTCCGCACGGGCGAACTCCCGGAGGAACGCCTCGCGGACGCCGCGGAACGCGTACGGGAGCTGGCCCGGTGGACGGCGACCGGGCCCGGGCCCACGGCCGCGAACATGGCCTCCGCGGAGGGGGAGGCCGCACCGTCCCCGCGCGCGAAGGACAGCGCCGTGCGCGCCGATGTCGGCCTGGTCGCCGCCCGTCGTGCCCTCCGGCTCACCGGCGGCGAGGTCTTCAGCCCGCTCACCGAGGCGCCGTACGTCGCCGCGTTCACCCCGGTCGCGAACATCGCCGTCGGTGGCGAGACCCCGTGGGGCGTGGCCGCGGAACTGGTCCGGCTGCTGCCGGGGACGAAGACGGGCAGCTTCGCGGGCGCGGACGCGGGGCCCGCGGCGCTGGCCGCGGCGGGGGAGCGGCGGATCGTCGCCGTGGTCCGCGACGAGCACCGTCACCCCTGGATGGAGGCCGCCCTCGACACCCTCCTCACGGCCCGCCCGGACACGGTCGTCGTCGAGATGGGCGTCCCCCAGGCCCCGCCCCGGGGCGCCCTGCACATCGCCACCCACGGCGCGGCCCGTGTCTGCGGCCTCGCGGCGGCGGAGGTCATCGCCGGGAAGTAGCCCAACCCCTACGACGCGACAGGCGCCGGTCTCCGCAAAGGGGCCGGCGCCTGTCGCGTCGTAGGGGCACGGGGCTGTATCGCTGTGTGGGCTGTATCGCTATGCGGCTCCGCCGCGTGGGCGCGACCGGCCCACGACTGCCGGTATCCCGCAAAGCACGGAACCCAGCAGACGGGACCGGTTTCTCAGTACCCTCAAATTCCCTGCCACTCCGGCTTGTTGGCGTATGTGTGCCGAAAATAGTCCGCAAGCTTCAGCTTGGAGGCGGCCGCCTCGTCGACGACAACCGTCGCATGCGGGTGCAGCTGCAGCGCCGAGGCGGGGCAGACCGCGGCGACCGGGCCCTCAACCGTCGCCGCGACCGCGTCCGCCTTGCCCTCCCCCGTCGCGAGCAGCACCAGATGCCGCGCCTCCAGGATCGTCCCGATGCCCTGCGTGATGACGTGGTGCGGAACCTGCTCGATGTCGCCGTCGAAGAACCTCGCGTTGTCCACCCGGGTCTGCTCGGTCAACGTCTTGATCCGGGTCCGAGAGGCCAGCGAGGAGCACGGCTCGTTGAACCCGATGTGCCCGTCGGTGCCGATCCCGAGCAGCTGGAGGTCCACGCCGCCGGCCGCGGCCAGCGCACGGTCGTACGCCTCGCAGGCCGCCTGCACGTCCTCGGCGGTGCCGTCCGGACCGAGGAACGCCTCCATGCCGATGCCCAGCGGCTGAAGCACCTCCCGCCGCAGCACCGAGCGGTAGGACTCGGGGTGTTCGGCGGGCAGCCCGACGTATTCGTCGAGCTGGGCGATGCGCGCCCGCGCCGTGTCCACGGCACCGGCGCGCACCTTGGCCGCCAGCGCCTGGTAGATGGGCAGCGGTGTGGAGCCGGTGGCCACGCCGAGCAGGGCGTCCGGCTTGCGCCGCAGGAGTTGCGCCATGGCCTCGGCGATGAGCTCGCCGCCCGACCGGGCGTCCGCAACGATGACAACTTCCACGCTGGCCTGCCGTTCTCGTATCCGCGGTTTGAGTCCGTGTGGTTTAGACCAATCTATGGGGTTCAATCTAACAGAGTCGGGTGTCCCGTCCCAGGCGAGCGCGGGTCGCGAAGCCGTACTGCAGCCCCCCACCGTTTCTCTAATGCCCGTTATAAAATGTGCTCATGGTGAGCACTGAGCAGACCCGGGCCGAGCCCGCGGCCCGGCCTCGCGGACGCCCCCGCTCCTTCGACCGCGCGAGCGCGCTGGAGAAGGCGGTCCTGGCGTTCTGGGAGCACGGCTACGAGGCGACCTCCGTCTCCGACCTCACCCGGATCATGGGCATCGGCGCCCCCAGTCTCTACGCGGCCTTCGGCGACAAGCGTTCGCTGTTCGAGGAGGTCGTGAGCGTCTACGGCGACACGTACGGGTCCTTCTCGCGGCACGCCCTGGGTGAGGAGCCGACCGCCCGCGCCGCCGTCGAGCGCCTGCTGCGCGAGGCCGCGGCCGAGTTCACCGACCCCGGCCACCCCTACGGCTGCCTGGTGATCCACGCGGCCATCAACTGCACCACCCCCGAGGTCGAGGAAGCCCTGCGCCGGCAGCGGGGCGCGACCCTCGCCGCCGTCGAGGCCCGCATCGCGGCGGGCGTCGCCGCCGGCGAGCTGCCGGCGGGCACCGACACCGGCGCACTCGCCCGCGTGGTGGGCGCGGTCTTCCAGGGCATGTCGCAACAGGCGCGCGACGGGGCGAGCCGGGAGCAACTGGAGGCGGTCGCGGAAATTGCCCTGTCCATCTGGCCCCGCACAGGAACCCCCACAGGCTAGGCTGCGTTGTGGATGGTAGGGCGTCCGAATACTCACAACAACGAACAAGCTCCCACGCGTGGACACATCTAGTGGTCTAGTCCACAATGGCGGGGAAGAACCCCAGAAACACCAAGAACTTCCGTCTTCCCCGCACAGGAAGGCGGACCGAGGAACCGGTGCTCTCTGCCCTGACTGCCCCGGATCCTCACCCTTCGGTCGACGGGACCGCACACCCCGCGGCCGATATTGCTCCGGGCTGCGGTGCCGGGAGGGCTGAGGGTCCCTCTCAGGCGCCGCGGCCCGCGGGTGTTTCCGGGCCCCTGCGGCCTGCTCGGCGAACCCTCGCGAGGGCCGAGCGCCGCCCGGCGTTTTTAGGCCCCGCACATACCCCCAGGTACGCTCGCAGACGTGCCCTCCATGAACGAACTCGTACGCCAGCACACCGCACTCGACGACTCCGACCTCGAGTGGCTCCACCTGCTGGTCTCGGAGTGGCAGCTGCTCTCCGACCTCTCCTTCGCCGACCTGGTCCTGTGGGTCCCCACCCGCGACGGCACCCGCTATGTCTCCGTCGCCCAGATGCGCCCCAACACCGGCCCCACCTCCTACCAGGACGACATGGTCGGCCACCTGGTGCCGCGTGGACGCCGCCCGCTGCTGGACGCGGCCCTGGACGAGGGCCGGATCGTGCGCGAGGGCGACCCGGAGTGGCGCGAGGAGGTCCCCGTCCGGGTCGAGTCGATCCCCGTACGGCGCGAGGGCCGCGTCCTCGGGGTCATCGCCCGTAACACCAACCTGCTGACCGTGCGCACCCCCAGCCGCCTGGAGCTCACCTACCTCCAGAGCGCCTCCGACCTCGCGCAGATGATCGCGGCCGGCTCCTTCCCGTTCCCCAACCAGCTGGTGGACATGGACGCGGCCCCGCGCGTGGGCGACGGTCTGATCCGCGTCGACGGCGACGGCATCGTCCAGTACGCCTCCCCGAACGCGCTGTCCGCCTACCACCGTATGGGTCTCGCCTCCGACCTGGTCGGCCAGCACCTCGGCCTGACCACCGCCGAACTCGCCCCGACCAGGGGCCCGGTGGACGAGGCGCTCGCCAAGGTCGCCAGCGGCTGGGCGCCCCGCGAGTTCGAGATCGAGGCCAACGACGGGGTCATCCAGTTCCGGGCGATCCCGCTCAAGCCCAAGGGAACCCGCATCGGCGCGCTCGTCCTGCTCCGTGACGTCACCGAACTGCGCCGCCGCGAGCGCGAGTTGATCACCAAGGACGCGACCATCCGGGAGATCCACCACCGGGTGAAGAACAACCTGCAGACGGTGGCGGCCCTGTTGCGCCTCCAGGCCCGCCGTATCGAGTCCGAGCGCGGCCGGGAGGCCCTCGAAGAGGCCGTGCGCCGGGTCGGCTCGATCGCCATCGTGCACGAGACGCTCTCCCAGAACCTGGACGAGCGCGTGGAGTTCGACGAGATCGCCGACCGCGTGCTGGCGATGGTCCACGAGATCTCGCCGGGCAAGGTCGCCGGCCGGCGCAGCGGACGTTTCGGCATCCTGGATGCCGAGGTCGCCACCCCGCTGGCGATGGTCCTCACCGAGATCCTCCAGAACGCCCTGGAGCACGGCTTCCGCGAGGGCGACACCGGCACGGTCGAGGTCTCCGCGGTCCGCGGCGGCACCACGAAGGAGGCCCGCCTCCTGGTCACCGTCCAGGACGACGGCGTCGGCCTGCCCGAGGGCTTCGACCCGCACACCTCCGGCAACCTCGGCCTGCAGATCGTACGGACGCTGGTGGAGGGCGAGTTGGGCGGAACCTTCGACATGGTCCCGGCACCGGAACGCGGCACCCAGGTGATCCTGGACATCCCGGTGCAGACACAGAAGTAAGAGATGGGTGAGGGGACCGGGGCACAGCAAGAAGCCCCGGACCGTTCAGGGGTCCGGGGCTCGAATGCTCGTTGCCAGCGTGTGCTGCGCATCGGGGGTACTGCGCGCTGCGGCTCGGGGGCGGGAGAAGCGTACTCGCTGTACGCGCCGCCAAGCTCAGGCTTGCGGGGCGGGTGTTGTCAGGCGGTTGCCTGACGGGCCCGGTTGCGGGCGGCGCGGCGCTTCATGGCACGGCGCTCGTCCTCGCTGAGGCCACCCCAGACGCCGGAGTCCTGGCCGGACTCGAGCGCCCACTGCAGACACTGCTCCATAACCGGGCAGCGACGGCAGACGGCCTTGGCTTCCTCGATCTGCAGCAGCGCAGGACCGGTGTTGCCGATGGGGAAGAAGAGCTCGGGGTCTTCCTCGCGGCAAACGGCGTTGTGACGCCAGTCCATGGCTGCTACCTCTCCTTGGTATTACATGCAGGTTGCTTGTGAATGTGAACGCTTTCACGAATCCCTCAACAAGTGAAGGGCCGCCCGCCAGGTTCGCCGACGGGGTCCTGTTGTTTGAAGAGGGGTTCCGGTGATCAGTGGAGGCTGGTGTTGCGGGCCGTCCCGATCGCCACGTAGAGACTCGCAAACCTCAGCGGCGGATACAACCCCTACCGGAAAGTTTTTTTTGATTCCTCGGTGTCGACTAGGTCACAGCCGTACTTCTATGGGGTGGACCCTGGCCTAAACGTTCGAGTGAAAGGACTTCAGCCCTTTCTGCTCACACAATCACACGCAGTGCACGGCGTACGCCTGTGAACGTCACGCTGGTGCGCAGCCCCAGGTGGTCACCGTCCATCTGGAGGGGCAACGGGACCTTCGAATGCAAGGTGAACTGGTCCAGGTCGTGCAGTGAGACCGCATGCTTGCCGTGCGGTCCCCGCTCGGGGGACGAAGTGAGCAACTGGGTGCCATATCGGGCAACCGCGGCGGTGGACAGACGGCTGAGACCGAGTACGTCGAGCCCTGTATCGAACGAGGCCTTAGGTGACGCGTACACCGGGCGATTGCCCAGATAGGTCCACGGAGCCGTGTTGCAGACTATGGACAGCACCAAATCGGTCACCGGCTCCGCGTCCGGCCGTTCCAGGGTGATCGACCCGTGCCGACGCTGTGACTCACCCAACAGCTGGCGCACGGCCTGGCGGATGTAGAGAGCATGGGTGGATTTCATGCCCCGCTCGCGCTGCTGCTCCACGCGACCCACCACTCCGGCGTCGAAGCCGAGTCCTGCGTTGAAGGTGAACCAGCGCGAGGGCACCGCCTCGTCCTCCGTGCCGGGTGTGCCCGCGGCCAGGCCGAGACCGACCGTACGGACGCTGTTCTCACGCAGGGCGTCCAGTACGGCGCCGGTGGCCTCCACGGGGTCGTTGGGCAGACCCAGGGCCCGGGCGAAGACGTTGGTGGAGCCGCCGGGGACCACCGCGAGGTCGGGCAGGTTCTCCGGATCGGGGCCGGCGTGCAGGAGGCCGTTGACGACCTCGTTGACCGTGCCGTCGCCGCCGAGGGCCACCACCATGTCGACGTTTCCGCTCTCAGCCGCCTGTCGGCCCAGGTCACGCGCGTGGCCGCGGTACTCGGTGGTGACCGCTTCGAGCTTCATCTCGCTCGCGAGCGCGTGGATGAGGACGTCGCGCGTCCGTGCACTGGTAGTGGTTGCCGCCGGATTGACCACAAGAAGTGCACGCATGAGTTGCAGCGTACCTACTGGGTCGTACCCGGTCACAGGCCGAGGTGGGGATCGGGTAAGAGATCACGGAGTGAGCCTCGACACGAGCGCCGGACGAGCGCCGGCCGCACACGCGGGCGGCCAGATGCCTGGCGGGAGGCGCGGGCTACCCTTCAGAGGTGAGCAGTGAGCAGACCCCCGTCGCCCCGGAAACCGCAGAACCCCGCCCGCGCCGGCTGACGTACGCCGCCGCGCTCGCCGCCCTGGAGGGGCTGGCGCTGGTCGCCGGCGGGGTGTGGATGCTCGTCCTGGGGATCACCGGTGACCCGGACGACCGTCAGCAGGCCGTCACCGGCGGGGTCACGCTGATCGTGCTCGCGCTGCTGCCGCTGCTCGCCGCCCGCGGGCTGCTGGGCCTGCGCAGCTGGAGCCGAGGGCCCGCCGTCATCACGCAGATCATGGCGCTGCCGGTGGCCTACAACCTGCTGAAGGCGGACAGCATGGCGATCCCGGCGGGCATCGCGCTCGCGGCCGTCGCCGTCGCGTCGCTCGTCCTGCTCGTCAACGGCGAGACGACCCGGGCCCTCGGGATCCGGGGGCCCGGCCGCACATCGGAGTAGCGGTCCCTTCTCAGGAACGCGTGACTACTCCTCGACGAGGAGCTTCTCCCGCAGCTGGGCCAGCGTGCGCGCCAGCAGGCGGGAGACGTGCATCTGCGAGATGCCGACCTCCTGCGCGATCTGCGACTGCGTCATGTTGCCGAAGAACCGGAGCAGCAGGATCCGCTTCTCGCGCGGCGGGAGATCCTCCAGGAGCGGCTTGAGCGACTCCCGGTACTCCACGCCCTCCAGCGCCTCGTCCTCCGCGCCGAGGGTGTCCGCGACCGCGGGGGACTCGTCGTCGGTGTCCGGGACGTCCAGGGACAGCGTGGAGTACGCGTTCGCGGACTCCAGGCCCTCCAGGACCTCCTCCTCCGAGATCGCCAGCTTCTCGGCGAGCTCGTGGACCGTGGGGGAGCGGCCGTGCTGCTGCGACAGCTCGGCCGTCGCCGTCGTCAGCGCCAGACGCAGCTCCTGGAGCCTGCGCGGCACCCGTACCGCCCAGCCCTTGTCGCGGAAGTGCCGCTTGATCTCGCCGACGACCGTCGGAGTCGCGTACGTGGAGAACTCCACGCCGCGGTCCGGGTCGAAGCGGTCGACCGACTTGATCAGACCGATGGTGGCGACCTGCGTGAGGTCGTCCAGCGGCTCGCCGCGGTTGCGGAAGCGCCGCGCGAGATGCTCGACGAGCGGCAGGTGCATGCGGACCAGCTGGTTGCGCATCTCCGCGTACTCGGGGCTGCCGTCCTGCAGCTTGCGCAGCTCGACGAACATCGCCCGTGCCCCGCTGCGGTCCCCCGGCGCCGGGGGCGGGGGCGGGGGTGGTGGTGGTTCGTGCTGCGTGCCCGGCACGCTCTGTACGCCGTCTCGCTCGTGCTCGCTCATTGTCCCGCCCGTCGCCCTCTGTCGAGCCCTCGCCTCTGCTCGGCCTGGGGGCGAGCCCCCGGTCCGCCTCTCCCGAGGCGAGCCCTGCACGGCACCTTCCGGCAGACCCGCCTGCGCGGAGGCCGAGTGGTCCTCCGGATGCGGCCGGGCCTGCTCGGGGATGCCGTCGATGCCGTCCGCCATGCGTCGGGAACCGTCCGGAGAGACTGGAATCTCGGCGTTCTCGGCCGGCAGCTCCCGTGTGCCGCGCTCTTCGTCCCGCACCGGCCCGTCCCCGTTCCTCACGCCGGCCCGGGTCCCGCGCCGCGCTGTTTGTAGAGGCTGATCGACACGGTCTTGTCCTCGTCGACGGCGGAGGACACCTTGCCCGCGAGGGCGGACAGGACGGTCCAGGCGAAGGTGTCACGCGAGGGGGCGTGGCCGTCCGTGGTCGGCGCCGAGACGGTGACTTCGAGCGAGTCGTCGACGAGTCGGAACACGCAACTCAGCACCGAGCCGGGCACGGCCTGCTGGAGCAGGATCGCGCAGGCCTCGTCCACCGCGATGCGCAGGTCCTCGATCTCGTCCAGGGTGAAGTCCAAACGGGCCGCGAGGCCGGCCGTGGCCGTCCGCAGCACCGACAGGTAGGCACCCGCAGCCGGCAGCCGGACTTCCACGAAGTCCTGGGTCGCGGGCTCGCCTGCGATCTGGGACACCCTCACCTCCAAGGTGGTACAAGCTTTTCGGGGCCGAGGGTCGCCCCCCGGGGTAACGCGTGTGTGGTGCAGCGGTGACGCTATCGCGCTCTCAAGTTTCCTGTCCCCGGGACCCCAACCCCCTGGACGTCACTCACAGTAAAGCTGTGAACACGCTCCGTGTCTAGAGGTCTGCGGGCCCAAATGGGAAGAAGGCGCGCCGGGTTGACGTACCCAGACGTCAGATGGTCGAACCGTACCCGCCGGACGGCCAAGGCGTCTCATGAGTTCAACGGCCGAGTCGCCTCAGAAGTTCACACCAGGACGTGATCGACAAAGCACCACCGCCAGCTCTCGCCGGGTTCGAAGGTCCGCATGATCGGGTGGCCGGACTCCTTGTGGTGCTCCGTGGCGTGCCGGCTCGGCGAGGAGTCGCAGCAGCCGACATGGCCGCACGTCAGGCACAGCCGCAGCTGAACCGGGTGGGTACCGTCCCGCAGGCACTCCGGACACGTCTCGCCGAGCGGGACGGGTTCGGGGTCGGGCAGCGCGGCGGCGTGCGTGCACTGTTTCATGATGGCCAGATTACGACGGCCGCGCGGACGATCGCGCGGAAAAACGAGGGCGGGCGAGACATGGACGTGATGCCACTGCTGTTGCTGGTGGCCGGCAGTGCGGCGATCGCGGCGGCGGCCCGGCGCACCCCGGTGCCCGCACCGCTGCTGCTGGTCGCGGTCGGCCTGGTGGTGTCGTACCTGCCCGGGGTCCCGGACTACACCCTCGAGCCGGACGTCGTCCTGCCGCTCCTGCTGCCGCCGCTGCTGTACACGTCGGCCACCGACAGCTCCTACCTCGACCTGCGCGCACAGATGCGGCCGGTGGCCCTGCTGTCGGTCGGATACGTGCTCTTCGCGACCTTCGCCGTCGGCTGGGCCGCCTACCTGCTCGTCCCCGGGCTGCCGCTGACGGCGGCACTGGTGCTGGGTGCGGTGGTCGCGCCGCCGGACGCGGTCGCGGCCACGGCGGTGGCCCGCCGGGTCGGCCTGCCGTCACGGATCACCACGATCCTCCAGGGTGAGTCCCTGCTGAACGACGCCACCGCGATCACCGCCTACAAGGTGGCCCTCGCGGTCGTGGTCGGCGAGGGCGCGTCCTGGGGCGGCGGCATCGAGGAGTTCCTGCTGGCGGCGGTCGGCGGCACCGTCGTCGGCCTGATCCTGATGGCCCCGCTGCACTGGCTGCGCACCCACCTCAAGGAGCCCCTCCTCCAGAACACGCTCTCCCTGCTGATCCCCTTCGTCGCGTACGCGGCCGCCGAGCAGTTCCACGCCTCCGGCGTCATCGCCGTGGTCGTCGTCGCGCTCTACCTCGGCCACCGCGCGTGGGAGGTCGACTTCGCCACCCGCCTCCAGGAGGAGGCCGTGTGGAAGATGGTCGCCTTCGTCCTGGAGTCGGCGGTCTTCGCGCTGATCGGCCTGCAGCTCCCGGTTGTCCTGAAGGGCCTCGGCGCCTACGAGGGTCTGGACGCCGCCTGGTACGCCGTCGCCCTCTTCCTCGTGGTCGTCGCGGCCCGCTTCCTGTGGGTGTACCCGGCGACCTTCCTGCCCCGGATACTGTCGGCGCGCATCCGCGCCCGGGAGGACAATCCGACCTGGCGGGGTCCGATCGTCATCGCGTGGGCCGGCATGCGGGGCGTGGTCTCGCTCGCCATCGCCTTCTCCATCCCGCTCACCGTGGACGACGGCGACGCGCCCTTCCCGCACCGCAACCTCATCCTCTTCCTCACCTTCACGACGGTCATCGGCACCCTCGTCGTCCAGGGCCTGACCCTGCCGCCGCTGATCCGCCTCCTCAAGTTCCCCGCGCCCGACCCGCAGGCCGCGACACTCGCCGAGGCCAACGCCCAGGCGCAGGCCTCCCGGGTCGCCGAGGAGCGCCTGGACGCCCTCCTGTCCGACGAGCGCAACGCCCTGCCCCCGCCCCTCGCCGACCGTCTGCGCAGCGTCCTGGAGCGCCGCCGCAACGCCGTCTGGGAGCGCCTCGGCCAGGTCAACCCGGTCACCGGCGAGACCGTCGACGACACCTACCGGCGCCTTTCGCGCGAGATGATCAGCGCCGAGCGGGAGATGTTCGTCCGGCTGCGCGACGGCCGCTACATCGACGACGAGATGCTGCGCACGCTGCTGCGCCGACTGGACCTGGAGGAGGCGGCGGCGTTCCGGGAGGCGGAGTGAGCGGGCCTCACGCCGTGAACGGTGAGCCCGTCACGACCGCCGCGAGCCGGGTCCCGCGTGGGAAGGCACCCTCCTCGGCCAGGGCGACAAGGCCGTAGAGCGACTTGGCGACATAGAGACGCTCCACGGGCACACCGTGCCGTCGCTCGAAGTCCTCGGCGAAGGCGTCGAGTTCCGGGGGCACGCGCGCGTAGCCGCCGAAGTGGAACCGCTCGTCGAGCCGCCACTCGCCCCGCCGGCCCCCGAAGGCCTCCTCCTGGAGCGCCTGTATCCCGTCGCCCAGGAAGCCGCCCTTCAGGACCGGTATGCCCAGGGCCCGCTGGCCGGGGGCGAGACCGGCGGCCAGGCCCGCGAGGGTGCCGCCGGTGCCGCAGGCGAGGGCGGCCACGTCGACGCCGCCGTTGTCGCGCAGTTCCTCGCCGAGCGCCCGGCATCCGCGGACCGCCGCCGCGTTGCTGCCGCCCTCGGGGACGACGTACGCGTCGTCGGCGTCGGCCGCACCCAGAAGCCCCTTCAGCACCTCCGGCTCGGTCTTGCGGCGGTAGGTCGCGCGGTCCACGAAGTGCAGGCGCATGCCGTCGGCCGCGCACCGGGCCAGGGAGGGGTTCAGTGGCCGGCCCGCCAGTTCGTCGCCGCGCACCACGCCCACCGTGGGCAGCCCCAGGAGCCGGCCGGCGGCGGCCGTGGCCCGCAGATGGTTGGAGTAGGCGCCGCCGAAGGTGAGCAGCGTCCGCCCCGCCGCCCGCTCCAGGTTGGGCACCAGCTTGCGCCACTTGTTGCCGATCAGCTCCGGATGGATCAGGTCGTCCCGCTTCAGCAGCAGCCGCACGCCGTGCCGCTCGAAGCGGTCGTCGGCCACCTCCTGGAGGGGCGAGGGCAGGCGGGGGCGCAGGTCGGTCACCCGCTCATTGTCGAACATCGTTCGGTGAAACGGCCTCTTCCCAGCACCCGGTGATCCATTCCCGCTCTTTCGGGTAATGGCACGAGCACACTCCGTGATGGAAGAGTTGCTCGTGTGAACAGTGCACCGGCGCAGTTCGGCGCCCGTGCATGAATGGGGAGGGCGTTTCTCATGTCGGTAGGCGAAGAGGTCCGCGCGGAGTCGGGCAAGCCGCAGCAGAGTCTCGGCACGGCGGCCGCGCGGAACCTGGCCACCACGACCAAGTCCGCACCGCAGATGCAGGAGATCAGCTCCCGCTGGCTGCTGCGGAATCTGCCCTGGGTGGACGTACAGGGTGGCACTTATCGGGTCAACAGGCGCCTGACGTACGCGGTGGGCGACGGCCGCATCACGTTCGTCAAGACCGGTGACCGTGTCGAGGTCATCCCCGCCGAGCTGGGCGAACTGCCCGCGCTGCGCTCCTACGAGGACGAGGAGGTGCTCGGGGAACTCGCCCAGCGCTGCCAGCAGCGGGAGTTCGGCCCCGGCGAGGTCATCGCCTCTTTCGGCAGCCAGACCGAGGAGGTCTACCTGCTGGCGCACGGCCGCGTCGAGAAGGTCGGCACCGGCCCCTACGGCGACGACCAGGTGCTCGGAGTCCTCGCCGACGGCGCGTACTTCGGCGACCAGGCGCTGCTCGACGCCGACGCCATCTGGGAGTACACGGCACGCACGGCCACCGCGGCCACGGTGCTGGTCCTGGCCCGCCAGGACGTCGAGCAGATCGCGGAGCGCGCCGACTCCCTGCGCGAGCACATCCGGCGGCTGCGCGCGATCCCCGAGCAGCGCACCAACAAGTACGGCGAGAAGGCCGTCGACCTGGCCGCGGGCCACGCCGGCGAGCCGGACATCCCGCACACGTTCGTGGACTACGACGCCCGGCCGCGCGAGTACGAACTGAGCATCGCCCAGACGGTCCTGCGCATCCACTCGCGCGTGGCCGACCTGTACAACCAGCCCATGAACCAGACCGAGCAGCAGTTGCGGCTGACGGTCGAGGCGCTCAAGGAGCGTCAGGAGCACGAGCTCGTCAACAACCGGGAGTTCGGGCTGCTGCACAACTGCGAGTACGACCAGCGGCTCCAGCCGCACGACGGCGTGCCCGGCCCGGACGACCTGGACGAACTGCTCAGCAGGCGGCGCGGCACCAAGATGCTGCTCGCCCACCCGCGCGCGATCGCCGCGATCGGCCGTGAGCTCAACAGGCGCGGGCTCGTCCCCGAGACGATCGACGTCGGCGGCAACCGGATCCCCACCTGGCGCGGGGTCCCGATCTACCCGTGCAACAAGATCCCGGTGACCGAGGCCCGCACCAGCTCGATCATCGCGATGCGTCTGGGCGAGCAGGACCAGGGCGTCATCGGCCTGCGCCAGTCCGGCATCCCGGACGAGATCGAGCCCAGCCTGTCCGTGCGGTTCATGGGCATCAACGAACAGGCCATCATCAAGTACCTGGTCACGGCCTACTACTCGGCCGCGGTCCTGGTGCCGGACGCGCTGGGCGTTCTGGAGAACGTCGAGATCGGCCGCTGGCGGTGACGTCGGCCACCAGGCGGTACCGGAGTGAGGCGCGCGAAACACGAAGGTCCGTCGTGAGTCGGGGCGACGGCGGTCCGGGGCCGGCCGGCGAGCACGAGGCGGCGGTGATCCTGGAGCGGTCGCGGGCCTCGGTCGACCCCGAACTGCGGGCGGCGATCGACTCGTTGCCCGGCTCGCTGCGCCGGATCGCGCTCTACCACTTCGGCTGGGAACACCCGGACGGCACCCCGGCGGCGGGCAACGCGGGCAAGGCGATCCGCCCGGCCCTGGTACTCGCCGCGGCCTCCGCGTTCGGCGGTCCGGCGGCCCGCGAGGCGGCCGTCCGGGCGGCCGCGGCGGTCGAACTGGTCCACAACTTCACGCTGTTGCACGACGACGTGATGGACCGGGACGCCACCCGACGGCACCGCCCCACCGCCTGGACCATGTTCGGCGACGCCGACGCCATCCTCGCCGGGGACGCCCTGCAAGCCCTCGCTCTCGGGCTGCTCGCCGGGGATCCGCACCCGGCGTCCCCGGCCGCCGCCGCCCGGGTCGCGGCCTGCGTGGTCGAACTGTGCGCCGGCCAGCAGGCGGACACGGCCATGGAGAAACGCGGCCCCGCCGAGATCACCCTGGACGAGGTGCTTGTCATGGCCGAGGCCAAGACGGGCGCGCTGCTCGGCTGCGCCTGTGCCGTGGGCGCGCTGTACGCGGGAGCGGCCGAGGAGGACGTCGAGGCGCTGGACGCGTTCGGCCGGGAGGCCGGGCTCGCCTTCCAGCTCATCGACGACGTCATCGGGATATGGGGCGACCCGCGGCACACCGGCAAGCCGGCCGGCGCGGACCTCGCCGTCCGCAAGAAGTCCCTGCCGGTGGTCGCCGCGCTGACCTCCGGCACCCCGGCGGCCGGCGAACTGGCCGAGCTGTACGCGGCGCCCTACGAGCCGGCCGACCTGGACCGCACGACGCTGGCTGTCGAGCGGGCGGGCGGGCGCGCCTGGGCGCAGGACCAGGCGGCCGACCGCATGTCCCGAGCGATGCACGAACTGGCCCGGGCGCTCCCGGACCCTGAGTCGGCGGGCGGCCTGCTCGCTCTCGCGGAGTTCGTGACGCGGCGCAGCAACTAGGCCGGCCCGGCGGATCAGGCCGCAGAAAGGCAGCGGCGCCTCATAAGCGCTGGTGAGGGGGTGATGGGGGTGATGGGGGCCCGCGACGAGCTAGTGCCGTGGCGGGCACCGTCTGCCCGTGAAGGAGCGGCGTCCGGTGCGTGCTCTGGGGGGTCCCCCGGCCGAAGGCTGGGGGAGTGCCGGCCGAAGGCCCTCGTACTAGGACGTACTTGGGTCTTCGTCCGGTGCGGCGACTGGGGGCACCTCCCACGCCCTTGAGGCAGTGGGGGAGCGTGCCGGGCGTCGCGACGGGGCGAACGTCGCCTGTCACGGCACTGGTTCTCGCAGGGGAGCGTCGCGGCGCAAGACGGCGGAGGGCGTCGAGACGATGGGGCCCCGGTCGGGCGCCGCCGAGAGTGGGGGGGCGGGCAACAACGACAACGCCGCAGATCGGCGTGCCGGCCCGTGGCTGCGGCTTGATCCGTCGGATAGGGCCTGTGTACGTCCGGCGGATCACGTCGAGGGGAGGCGGTGGCTTCTGATCGTGCCTGGGGAGGGTGGTCGTCGGGTTTCCCGGGGGGCGTGCGTGCCGGGGCCTGTGGCTGCGGCGGCATGCGCCGGTCCGCCGGGCGGCTCCTGAGGGGCCTGGCGCGGCAGGCAGGGCACCGGAGACGGACCCCCGTGCCGGCGTCCCGCGGCTCCTGATGCCGCGAGGTTGCCGGGGCCCCGGTCCGGCGGGTCCCGCGCATCCCCACGGTGTGCGGGGCTCGCCGCTGTCGGGCCTACGAGGGTTCCTCGCCCCGGTCCGGCACCACCGTCGCCACGATCCTCTCCACCAGCCCCTCCGGCACCCCCACTCCGGGCAGGACGCCGTCCAGGACGCCCGGCAGGGTCAGGTGCTCCAGGATCAGCCCGAGCATCGCGAGGTAGAGCACGACCACGGTCTCGTCGCCGCCGGGCAGGCCCGTGTCGCGGTGGAAGTCCATGCCGTGCTGGAGGTCACCGCGCACCGACGTGGTGAAGGAGGCACGTAGTTCGGGGCGCCGGGTGGCTTCGAGGCGCATCTCCAGCAGGGCGAGATAGCCGGTCCGGTCGCCGGTCGCGCGGGCCATCAGGTCGTGCATGAACGCCGTGACCAGGGAGCGGTCCCGCGGCTGGGCCATCAGCCTGCCGAGCACCTCGGGGTCGGGCGCCAGCCGGACGTGCAGCCGGGCGTCGATCTGCCGCAGCAGGTCGTCGCGCCCGGTGAAGTAGTTGGAGGCGGTGCCCACCGGCACCCCTGCCGCCGCGTCCACCGCACGGAAGGTCAGCCCCCGCGCGCCCTCGCGGGCGAGCACCTCGACCCCGGCGTCGACCAGGGCCGCCCGGCGCTCCGGATTTCCGGCCATGCGGAACCCTCTCTCTCACTTGGCTCCGTTTCCCGAAACACCGGGAAACCCGCTTGCAACCACTACAAGCGAAGTACTACAACTGCAGTGGTTCAAGTGTCAGCCTACGGAAAGAGCCCCCACTTGCGAAAGCTCACGTATTTCATCGCCTGCTCCGTCGACGGCTTCATCGGGGACGTGACCGGCGACGCCACGGCGATGTTCTCCTACCTCGACGAGGAGTTCCTCGACTTCCTCAAGGCGGAGTACCCGGAGACCATGCCGACCCGCGGCCGCGGCCCCCTCGGCTTCGACGACCTGCCGAACCGGCGGTTCGACACGATCATCCAGGGCCGGGCCAGCTACGACCTCGCGCTCAAGGAGGGCAATCCCAGCCCGTACGCCCACCTGCGCCAGTACGTCGCCTCCCGCACCCTCGGCACGTCGCCCTCCCCGGACGTCGAGATCGTCGCCGACGGCCTGCTCGACAAGGTCCGCGAACTCAAGGCGGAGGACGGCGGCCTCGACATCTACCTGTGCGGCGGCTCCCGCCTCGCGGGCGAGCTGTTCGACGAGATCGACGAACTCGTGATCAAGACGTACCCGATCGTCTACGGCACCGGCATGCCCATGTTCGGCGCCGGCTTCGACGTCGCCCGCTTCACCTTCGGCGGCGTGCGCTCCTTCGGCAACGGCGCGGTGGTGCGGACGTACGGCAGGGAACGCTGACGTCCGGCGGGGAACACCACGTACGGCGGGGAGCGCTCGGGTGCGGGTCGCCCTACTCTGAGGGCATGGACAGGGAACAACGCGTATGCCCCGCCTGCGGGCAGCCCGTGCAGTCCGTCGTCCAGCGCTACAAGACGCTGGGCGCGTGGGTCCCGCGCTGGGTGCCGGGCCCGTGCCACAACCCGAAATGCGAGGCGTACGTGGAGCCGGGCGCCCGGCCCGACGCCTCCCGGCCCGACGCCTCCCGGCCCGACGCCGCCGAGCCCGACCAGGAGCCCGGAGCGCCCACCGCCCGGACCTAGTGCCCTTGCGGCATCCGGCCGCATCCGCCGGCCCGCTACCGTGACCGCCATGACGCATGACGGGGGAGACGGGGAAACGACCGGGGCCCGGCCGGGGAGAAACCGGCGCCGGCTGTGGCGGTGGGTCGTCGGGGCGTGGGTGGCGGCCGTGGCCGTCGGGGGCGGTCTGACCCTGTGGCTGCAGAACTCCGCCGAGCCCCCGGGCCGGCAGCCGCACGGCCGGCACGCGCCCGACGAGTCCGCGGCGCCGCTGCTGCACATGGACGTGGATGGCGGCAATCCGTGCGACAAGGCCGAGACCGAGACGGAGACCGAGGGCGCGGAGGGGCCGGACGACGAGGGGACGGCCGAGGAGGAGCCGTACGGCCACCGGATCGTCGTCTGCGCGTGGCCGACGGACGGTTAGGCACCCGCCCGCGGCAGCCCGCCCGTCTCCGCGTCGCGCCCGGTCAGGCAGTACAGGCCGCCGGCCGGGTCGCGCAGCACCGTCCAGTGGGGGTGGCGGGCGACGAGGACGGCGCCGAGCCGCTCGTGCCGGACGCGGACGGCGTCGACGTCCGGACCGCAGGCCAGGTCGAGATGGGCGGAGGCGGGACCCCCGCCCCCGGGCCGCTCCTCGGCGAGCCGCTGGAGCAGGATGCGGATCGGCAGGCCGGGCGGGGGCTGGACCACGTGGAACTCCGGCCGGGAACCCGGCCGGGACGACCAGTCGGGCAACAGGCCGCTCCAGAAGGCGACTTCGCCCTCGTACGCCGACGGCGGGACGTCGACGCACACCTGGTCCAGGCGGCTGCCGTCGACCACGGGCGGCCGCACGGCCTCCCCGTGCCACGGCACCGCGCAGAACAACTGCCCGGCGGGGGAGCGCAGTACGGCCCATCCGTCGTGCGCGGCGGCCGTCTCCGCGCCCAGCTTCAGCGCCGCCTCGACGAACCCGGGCACGTCCTCGACGGCGAAGTCGAGATGCGCGCCGCCGTCGCCCTCCGTGAACCCCCTGGACCTTGACGCAGGCGTCGCCCTTCTCCGGCACCAGGGTCACGAACTCCCCCTTGTCGCCCCGGAGTTCGGACAGGCCGGTGTCCGTGACGGCGGTCCAGAACGCGTGGGCTCGCTCGAAGCGCGCGGCGGGCCGGTCGACGAAGGCGTACGTCCAGCGGATCGGTTCGTTCACCGGTCCGTTCACCGGTCCCGTCACCGGGGCTTCGACTCCATGAACCGCAGCATGTTCCCCGCCGGATCCCGGAACGCGCAGTCGCGCACTCCGTACGGCATGTCCATCGGCTCCTGGATCACCTCGGCGCCGGATTCCTGGACGCGGGCGAAGAGGGCGTCGCAGTCCTCGGTGGTGAAGTTGACCCCGCGCAGCACGCCCTTGGCCAGCAGCCGCTCCATCGACTCCCGGTCGGCCGGGGAGAGGTCGGGGTTCGCCGCGGGCGGCTCCAGGACGATCGACACGTCCGGTTGCAGCGGCGACCCGACGGTCACCCAGCGCATCCCCTCGTACTTGACGTCGTTGCGGATCTCCAGGCCCAGGACGTCGCAGTAGAAGGTGACAGCCTTGTCGTGGTCGTCGACAGCGATGAAACAGTTGTGCAGTTTCAGGTCCATGGGGCCAACCTAAGGTCAATACCGGCGTTACGTCCGTCTCGGGCGCGTGTACGCTCGCGCCACGCAGGGCGGGATCTCCGCGCTCTCCTCGTGCGAGCGGGCTCTGTAGGAGCTCGGCGTCTCGCCCACCAGTTCGGTGAAGCGGGAGCTGAACGAGCCGAGCGAGGTGCAGCCGACCGCCATGCAGACCTCCGTGACGGTCAGGTCGCCGCGGCGCAGCAGGGCCTTGGCGCGCTCCACGCGGCGGGTCATCAGGTAGCCGTAGGGCGTCTCGCCGTAGGCCTCGCGGAAACTCCGCTGGAAGTGGCCCGGCGACATCAGCGCGGTGCGCGCGAGTGCGGGGATGTCGAGTGGCTCGGCGTACTCACGGTCCATCCGGTCGCGTGCCTGCCGCAGACGTACCAGGTCCTCGAGGGTCACCACGTCAGCATCGCACGATCCTCACCCGGTGGGCGCGGGGACCCGGAACGGCCACGAACCCCACGCCCCGCGCCCAGGCGACGCAGGCCACCCTCCCCCACCGGCGGGCACTCCGGCCCCACCGGCCCCACCGGCGGCCCCAACGGCCCTACCGGCGGGCACTCCGGCCCTACCAGCGGGCACTCCGGCCCCACTGGCGGCCCCAACGGCCCTACCGGCGGGCACTCCGGCCCTACCGGCGGGCACTCCGGCCCCACTGGCCCCGCCAGCGGGCACTCCGGCCCCACCGGCCCCTGCGGTCCGGTGGGCAAGCGTCCGGAGGGACACGCACCAACGGACCGGACCCGACTGCCCCGCGCAGCCCACCGGCACCAGCGCGTGACGACGATCAGCGCGCCCTCCCCCGGACTCCGTCCGGAGGAAGCCCCACCCGGCCGGCGCCGGCCACCAGGAGCAGCACTGGGCTCAGAATTCCACCCGCACGTCCACGCCACCCCTCCACGGTGGGCACGACCCGCGCCGGACACTACGTCTTGCACGGGATCCCCAAGCAATCACGTTCCTCGTGGCGGTCGTCATCGTCACGGCCCTGGCCTTCGACTTCATTACCGACCGACCCGACCGCCCGGGTGGCCTCGGGCGGTCGGCGGCGGTCGGCTGTCGTGGCTACTCCGTCGGGCGGGGGGCCTGTTTGACGTCGCGGGTGACGGCCCAGGCGTCCGCCACCGGGCCCATGTGCCCGAGCTTGTCGGGGTTGATCACCACGCGGATCGTCTGAATCTGCCCGTCGAGCACGTCGAGCGCCAGGGTGTGGAGCACCCTGCCGTCCCGGTCGCGGAAGATCGCGCCCGGCTGGCCGTTGACCTCGTGCTGCTCGAACGTCACCTCGACCTGGGCCATCCGGGGGAAGACGGAGGCGAACAGACGGGCCACGTTCTCGGCGCCCATGACGGCCCTGGACAGCTGCGGGGCCTTGCCGCCGCCGTCGCCGACCACCGACACGTCGGCGGCGAGCAGGTCCTGCAGACCGGCGACGTCGCCTTCGCGCAGCGCGTCGAAGAACCGCGACGCCAGCTCCTCCCGCTCCCCCCGGTCCGCGTCGAAGCGGGGCCGGCCCGCGTCCATGTGGCGCCGCGCCCGCACCGCCAGCTGACGGCACGCGGCCTCCGAGCGCCCCACCGCCGACGCGACCTCGGGAAAGCCGAAGGCGAACACCTCCCGCAGCACGAACACCGCCCGCTCCAGCGGGCTGAGGCGTTCGAGCAGCAACAGGGCCGCCATCGACACCGAGTCGGCCAGCTCAGCCGACCGCGCCGGATCCTCGTAGGGGTCGGCGAGCAGCGGCTCGGGGAACCACGGCCCGACGTACGTCTCCCGCCGGACGCGGGCCGAGCGCAGCACGTCGATCGAGAGCCGGGTCACCGTGGCCGACAGGAAGGCCTTGACCGACCGGGGTTCGGCCGGCGAGCACTCGAACCGCAGCCAGGTCTCCTGGACCGCGTCCTCGGCCTCGCTCACGCTGCCCAGGATCCGGTAGGCGATCGAGAACAGCAGCGGCCGCAGCTCCTGGAACTCCTCGGTCCTGCTCATGATCCGGTTCCTCCTCGCGTCCGGAGACTCTGTGTCGCCACCGCTCAGCCGATGAAGGACTCGGGACCGAAGCGGCCCCACGCGACGAACGCCGCAACCGAGAGATAGACCAGGTTCACCACCACGAACCCGGCCTCGCCGAGCCGGCCGTGGGTGATCATCGCACCGACCATCAGCAGCACCCAGCAGGCGGCCGTCACCGGCACCAGGACCGGTGCGATGCCGAGCGTGGCGGGCAGGATCAGGCCCACCGCGGCCAGGAGTTCGACGATGCCGAGGCCCTTGACGAAGCCGACGCCGACGTCTGCCGTCCATCCCGCGCCGTGGATCGCGGCCAGCTTCTCCTTGGGCACGAAGGTCTTGGTGATGCCGCCGGCCAGGGCCACCGCGGCCAGCAGTCCGGCAGCGATCCACAGCGCGAGGTTCATCGTCCACTCCTTGGTCGGGGTTGCCTGCACCCCGTAGGACGAGACAGCCACCCCGCCTGTGACATCGCCGCATACCCGCCGCCGAGCGGGCGGCTCAGCAGTACGGCGGCTGGTTGGTCAGGGAGGCCGCCACCCGCATCCACACGCCGAACAGCCGGTACAGGCCGGGCAACTCGCCCTGAGCCTCGACGGTTCGGGTGTCCGTCGAGGTGACCCCCGGAATGCCCAGCAGCGTGGAGGCCACCGAGGCCGACTGCCAGCGGACGGTGAGGGTGGACGGGCCCGAAGCCGCGGGCGGGGCCGTGAGGGGCGCGGAGAGACGGGAGGCGACGGCTTCCTCGATCGCCGTGCGCGCTTCGTCCGCCGGGCGCAGGTCCGCCGCGAAGCGGTCGCGCGCGCACTTGACGGCCACGGTGGTGACGGAGGCGTCCCACTCCGTCGCCTCCGCGCAGGCGCCGTCGTCACCGGTGAGGACGGCCACCGGCACCCCGAGGGCCGCCGCGGTGGCCTGGGCCAGGCCGATCTCGCCCACGGGGCGGCCGTCCAGCCACATGTCCTCGATCTCGTGCCCCATGAAGCTGTGACTGAGGACGCCGAGCGCGCCGGCCCGCGCGTGGTAGCCCACGCAGAGCACCGCGTCGTGCGTGGGCTCGAGTCCTTCGAGCATGCCCATCTGCTTGGGCTTGCCGCGAATGAGGCGGACCGCCGGGTGCAGCGCCTCGGGCAGCAGGTTGCGCATCGGGCCGTGCGCGTCGTTGACGGTGACCTCGGTGGCGCCGGCCGCGACGGCGCCCCTGACGGCGGCGTTGACGTCCTCCGCCATCATCTGCCGCCCCCGCTCGTAGTCCCGTCCGCCGGGCTGGACGTCGTCCGCGTCCACGAGCCCGGTGACGCCTTCCATGTCGACGCTGATGTAGATCCGCACGGGGCACACTCCTCAACCTTGATCGTCCGGAGGACGTCCGAGGCCCTGCGCGCGGTTCCGTGCGCGGTTCCGTGCGTGGACGTGGCCGTCGAGCGGGAACGCGGGCGGTGCCGCGGGCAGGAGTCCGCTCAGCTCGTAGCGGCATTTGCGGGCGACGCGGCAGGATGCCGTGTTGTCCACCTGGTGCAGGAGTTCGAGACGCTTCAGCCCTTCGTCGGCGAAGGCGGTGAAGGCCCAGTCCGTCAGCGCTTCCAGCGCCCTGGGCGCGACTCCCCGGCCGCGGGCGTGCGCCGCGGTCCAGTAGCCGACCTCGGCCGACGGGGAGCCGGGCGCGCCCCGCTTGAGGACTACATGGCCCACCAGCGGCTCCCCCTGTCCGGAATCCCGGCTCTCCACGACGGCGAGTCCGAAGCGGTCCCCGGCCTCCCACCCCCGGTGCTGTTCCCGGATCCAGCGCGCCGCGCCGACCGCGTCGTCCACGGCCGAACCGGTCCAGCGGCGCAGGGCGTCGTCCCGGTACAGCTCGACGAGGTCGTCGGCGTCCGCCGCGTGCCAGGGCCGCAGCAGGAGAGCGGGAGCCGAGGCCGTGGCGCCTGCCCCCAGCCGTACGGCGGTCATCGTCGAGCCGTTCGCAGGCCGAGCGCCGTGATCGACCAGTCCAGTGCCGGTGCCAGGGGTTTTGGGGGCGGCCAGCCGTTGATCAGGGCGAGCAGGTGGACGTGCCGGTCCCGGCGCGGATCGTTCGCGGCCGCCAGACGCTGCCGCAGCCGTCGGCGCAGGTCGCCGTCGTCCGCTTGGCCGAGGACGCGCGCGCAGTCCGCGGTGAGCGCTGCGACGACCTGATCGGCCAGGGGCGACTCCGGGGTGATGCCGGACGCGACCGCCGCCGTCGCGTGGTCCCGGGCGAGGGCGACGACGTCCGGGCGGGGCAGCCCGGAGCCGCTGTCGGACATCTCGTCCGCGTGATCCTCGACCCCGCGCCGCAGACTGGCGCGCAAGCCCGGGTCGAGGGACAGCTCCGCCCACTCCACCCACGCCTCGAGCTGCTCGTCGGTCGGGTCGTCGGGCAGCTCGGGCGTCATGGAGCGGCGGGCCCCGGCGTAGCCGTCACGGCTGCCGAGACCGGTGAAGACGGAGGTGAGGAAGTCGTCGGTCAAGCGCCGACGTTCGTCCTCGGTGAGCCGGGCCAACCGGTGCATGCGTGCCATCTCCTCGGGGGTGGGTCTGCGCCTGGCCGCGGCCGTCAGCACCGCCCGCCGCAGACGCAGGATGCCGATCTGTACGTCCAGTGCGGCGGCGTGCTGCGCGGCGACGTCGCCGAGGGTCAGTTCCCGGTCGACGATCTGCCGGATCACGTCGAGCCCGAGCCCCAGTTCGCGCAGCGTCCGCACCAGCGCCAGCCGGGCGACGGCGTCCGGGCCGTAGCGGCGATAGCCGGCGGACGTGCGGTCGGCCGGCACCACGATGCCGCGATCGGAGTAGAACCGGATGGTCTTGACCGTCAGCCCGGTGCGCCGGGCCAGTTCACCGATCGAGTAGAGGATGCCGCCGTCCATGACTTCATCCTCGACTCTCCCCCCAGGGGAGACTCAAGCAGAACGGCGAAAGAGCAGGACAACGAAAGCGGAACGCCGAAAGGGGCCGGTCGCGTTGCGGACCGGCCCCTTTCGAGGCTTCCCGGCCCGCGGCGATGCATCGGCCGCGGATCGGGGCAGAAGCTTGCGCCTCAGGCCTTCTTGGTCTCCCAGAAGATCTTGTCGATCTCGGCGATGAGCTCCAGGGCCTTCTCGCCGGTCTTCGGGTCCGTCGACGCCTTGGCGGCCGACAGGGCCTTCAGGGTGTCGTTGACCAGCTCGTGCAGCTGGGGGTACTTCTCGAAGTGCGGGGGCTTGAAGTAGTCGCTCCACAGCACGGAGACGTGGTGCTTCGCGAGCTCGGCACGCTGCTCCTTGATGACGGTGGCGCGCGCCTGGAAGTGCGGGTCGTCGTTGGCGGCCATCTTTTCCTGGACGGCCTTCACCGACTCCGCCTCGATGCGGGCCTGGGCCGGGTCGTACACACCGCAGGGCAGGTCGCAGTGTGCGCTGACCTTGACCTTGGGGGCAAACAGGCGGGAAAGCATGGAGCGTTCCTTCCTCGTGATCGTCTTCTCAGGTGGGACATTACTCCCTGGGGGACCGGTTTTCGCGGGTGCCCCCATGGGCTTAGGACAAAAGTCCGGGGTCAGACTGAGACTGGTGGAGGAACGGACCGGGGAGGTGCCGGCGATGCCGGAGCTGTCGCAGGAGACCGAGCGGGGGAGGGCGGTCGCGCCCTTCGGGGTGGCCGAGGTGACCGGGCCGTCCATGGTGCCCACGCTCTACCACGGGGACCAGCTGGTGGTGCAGTACGGGGCCAGGGTGAGGCCCGGTGACGTCGTCGTGCTGCGGCATCCCTTCCAGCAGGACCTGCTGGTGGTCAAGCGGGCCGTCGAGCGCCGGGACGGGGGGTGGTGGGTGCTCGGGGACAACGCGTACGCCGGCGGGGACAGCACCGACTACGGGGCCGTGCCCGACGAACTGGTCCTCGGCAAGGTGCGGCTGCGCTACCGCCCGCTGAAGCCGGATCAGCGCTCGCCGCTGGCGGTGGTGCGCTGGGCGCTGTCGGCGGCGAGGCCTGTGCCCGGCGTCCGGTCCGCCTCCAGGCGCTTGCGGGCGCGGTAGGCGGCCACGTTGGCACGGGTCGCGCAGCGGTCGGAGCAGTAGCGCCGGGAGCGGTTCGTGGACGTGTCCAGGTAGGCGTTGCGACAGGGGCTCGCCTCGCACAGGCCCAGGCGGTCCACGCCGTACTCCGTGAGGTGGAAGGCCAGGCCCATCGCCGCGATGGCCGCGAAGCCGGCCGTCGCGTTCGACGGGTGGTCGGCCAGGTGCATGTGCCACAGCGGGCGGCCGTCGTCGTCGCGGAAGTCGTGGCCGGAGATCTGTGGGCTCACCGGGAACTCCAGGAGGAGCGAGTTCAGCAGGTCCACCGCGAGGGTCTCGTCGCCGCCGTCGGCCGCCTCGAAGACGGCGCGCAGGCGGCCCCGGACCGAGCGGAACCGGGTGACGTCGGCGTCGGTGGCCCGGCGGCCCGCCGACTGGTTGACGCCGAAGAGGGCGCGGACGGCCTCGACGGAGGTCAGGGAGTCCTTGCCCCGGGCCGGCTCCTCGCTGTTGACGAGGCGCACGGCATAGTCCGAGTAATAGGCCAGTTCCACTTGTAGTCCTTACGGGGGCGCTCTATGGTCGGGGTGCGGGCGGGGTAACGGCCGTTCGTGCTTCCAGGGTATTACGTGACATACGCGGCGGAGGGTTGCGATGGCGGACGCGCAGACGACCACGACCGGTACCGACTGGGCTGCCTGGCAGCGGAGCTGGGACCGTCAGCAGGAGTGGTACATGCCCGACCGCGAGGACCGCTTCCGGATCATGCTCGACATGGTCGAGGCGCTCGTCGGACCCACCCCGCGTGTCCTCGACCTCGGCTGCGGCACCGGCACCGTCACCGCCCGGCTGCTCGACCGCCTCCCCGGGGCCACCAGCACCGGCGTCGACCTCGACCCGGCGCTCCTCGCCATCGCCGAGGGCACCTTCGCGGGGGACGACCGCGTCGGCTTCGTGACGGCCGACCTCACGGACCCGGACTGGCCGGCCCGGCTGCCGTACGGCTCGTACGACGCCGTGCTGACCGCCACGGCCCTGCACTGGCTGCACAGCGAACCCCTCGCGGCCCTCTACGGTCAGGTCGCGGAACTCGTCCGCGACGGCGGTGTCTTCATGAACGCGGACCACATGATCGACGACACGACGCCCCGGATCAACGCGGCGGAGAGCGCGCAGCGCCACGCCCGCATGGATCAGGCCAAATCGGGCGGGATCCCGGACTGGGCCGAGTGGTGGCAGCTCGCCGCCCAGGACCCGGTCCTCGCCGCGCCGACCGCCCGCCGCTTCGAGATCTACGGCGAACACGCCGACGGGGACATGCCTCCGGCGGCCTGGCACGCGCGCGTGCTGAAGGAGAAGGGCTTCGGCGAGGCCCGCCCGGTCTGGGCGTCCCCTTCGGACACGCTGCTGCTCGCGCTCAAGTAGGGACCCGCCCTGCCCGGCTGCCCGAGCCGGTACGGGGAATCCGTGCCGCCTCTGCGCGGCGGCTGCCTGCTGTGCGGCGACCGCGACGAGGCCGAGGACCTCGTCCGGACGACGCTGGTCAGGGTCGTCCTCGGCGCGCCGGCACGGGCGGGCAGCGGAAAGGGCAGTGAGGAGAGTTCGAGCCCACCAGCCAGGTGTGCTCCGCCTGCGGCACCGTCCACGACCGGGACGTGAATGCCGCGAAGAACGTGAAAACGGCCGCCGGACTGGCGGTTGCAGCCTGTGGAGCGCCGGTGGGACCAGAACCCGTTCTGGCACAGCGCCGTGAAGCAGGAAGCCACGGAAGCCCGCCCGGTGCCCGTGCCGCTAGGCGGCACGGGCACCGGGCGGGCAGACCAGAATCCTCGGGCTTCAGCCCGAGGAGCAAGTCAAAGCACCTTGGACAGGAACGCCTGCGTCCGCTCGTGCTGAGGGTTGGTCAGGACGTCGCGCGGGTTGCCGGACTCGACGACCACGCCGCCGTCCATGAAGACCAGGCTGTCGCCGACCTCGCGGGCGAAGCCCATCTCGTGGGTGACGACGACCATCGTCATGCCGGACTCGGCGAGGTCGCGCATGACGTCGAGGACGTCGCCGACCAGCTCCGGGTCGAGGGCCGAGGTCGGCTCGTCGAACAGCATCAGCTTCGGGTCCATGGCCAGCGCCCGGGCGATGGCGACGCGCTGCTGCTGGCCGCCGGAGAGCTGCGAGGGGTAGCTCCCGGCCTTGTCCGCGAGGCCGACGCGGTCCAGGAGCTCCCTCGCGCGCTCCTTGGCCTGGGCCTTGCCGACGCCCTTGACCTGGACCGGGGCCTCGATGACGTTCTCCGCCGCCGTCATGTGCGGGAACAGGTTGAACCGCTGGAACACCATGCCGATGTCCCGGCGCTTCAGCGCGACCTCGCTGTCCTTGAGCTCGTACAGCTTGTCGCCCTTCTGGCGGTAGCCCACCAAGTCCCCGTCGACGTACAGGCGGCCGGCGTTGATCTGCTCAAGGTGGTTGATGCACCTGAGGAACGTGCTCTTGCCGGAGCCGGACGGGCCGATGAGGCAGAACACCTCGCCGTTCTTGACCTCCAGGTCGATGCCCTTGAGGACCTCGACCAGGCCGAAGGACTTGTGGACGCCCTCCGCCTTCACCATCGCGGTCATGCCGTCCTCCTCGAGGATCCGAACAGGTTCGCCCTGATCTTCTGGAAGACCGTGGGCGGCAGGCTGCGGCTGGAACCGCGGGCGTAGTAGCGCTCCAGGTAGTACTGGAAGACGCTGAAGATGCTGGTCATGACCAGGTACCAGATGGAGGCGACGAAGAGCAGCTCCATCACGGCGTACGACGAGGAGCCGATCACCGAGGTCGAGCGCAGCAGCTCGTTGTACGTCACCACGTACACCAGCGACGAGGTCTTCAGCATGTTGATGAACTCGTTGCCGGTCGGCGGCACGATCACCCGCATCGCCTGCGGGATGACGATCCGGCGCAGCGTCTTGCCCTGGCTCATGCCGAGCGCGTGGGCCGCCTCCGTCTGTCCTTCGTCCACGGCCAGCAGGCCGGCGCGGCAGATTTCGGCCATGTAGGCGGCCTCGTTCAGACCGAGGCCCAGCAGGGCGGCCATGAACGGCGTCATGACGTCCACCATCTCGTCCTTGTAGATCGGACCGAGATTCAGGACGGGGAAGATCAGCGCCAGGTTGAACCACATCAGCAGCTGCACGTACACCGGCGTGCCGCGGAAGAACCAGATGTACAGCCAGGCGATGGTGCTGGTCACCGGGTTCTTGGACAGCCGCATCACGGCGAGTACGACGCCCAGGACCACGCCGAGCACCATGGCCAGGATGCTGATCAGCAGGGTGCGGCCGGCACCCGCGATGACGGTCGAGTCGAACAGCGAGTCGGACACCGCATGCCACTGGATGTCGCCGTTCGCGAACGCGTTGACCAGCAGCGCGAGGAGCGCGACGACGATCACGGCGCTGACCCAGCGGCCCCAGTGGCGCACCGGGATCGCCTTGATGGCCTCCGGCGGACCGGAGAACGCCGACTCCTTCGCCACCGGCGGGGTGTCCTCGGGAGGTGCGCCCTCGGAGGACTTCTGGAGCTTGTCAGTCATGGGGACTGCCCTTCAAAGGCTTCAAAAGGTGCGGGTGGATCACTTGCCGCCGTTGATCGCGGAGGCCTTGATCGCGCCGCTCTCGGCGCCCCACTTCGCCAGCACCTTCTGGTACGAGCCGTCCTTGATGATCGCGTCGACGGCCTCCTTGAGGACGTCGCGCAGCTGGGTGTCCTTCTTGTCGACGACGATGCCGAACGGAGCGGCCTCGTACTGCTCGCCGACGACCTCGAAGGTGTTGCCGCCGTCGGCCTTGCGGGCCAGGTCCACCGCGACCGGGTAGTCGTTGACGCCGGCCACGGCGCCGCCGGACTTCACGCGGGTCTGGGCCTCGGTGTCGTTGTCGAAGGACTCGATCTTGATGGCGGTCTTGCCGCCGCCCGTGCAGGTCTTGGACTGCGCCTGCAGGGCCTCCTCGTACGTCGTGCCCCGCTGCACGGCCACCGTCTGACCACAGAGGTCCTCGATGGACTTGATGCCCTTCGGGTTGCCCTTCTTGACGTAGATGGCGGTGCCGGCGGTGAAGTAGTCGACGAAGTCGACACCCTCGCCCAGCTTCTTGCCCTTGTCGTCCAGGCCTTCCTGGCGCTGCTTGTTGTCCGTGATCGACGACATCGCGATGTCGTAGCGGCCGGTGTTGACCGCCGTGATCAGGCCGTCGAAGGCGCCCGAGGTGAACTTGAACTCGACGCCGAGCTGCTTGCCGAGCGCGGCGGCGAGGTCGGGGTCGACACCCACGATCTTGCCGCCCTCGACGGACTCCATCGGGGCGTACTCGGCGTTGGTGCCGACCTTGATGACGCCCGCCTTCTGGATGGCGGCCGGCAGCTTGGAGAAGAGCGGCGCGGTGTTGGCGCTGGCGGACGACTCGGAGGAGCTGCCGCCGCCCTCGGTCTGGTCGCCGCAGGCGGTGAGCAGCAAGGCGCCCGCGACCGCGAGAGATCCGACCGCTGCCAGGCGGGTGCGCGCGGCGGTCGTGCGTCGGGTGGAGCTTGCGGTCATGGTGGGTTCCTCCGGCGGATGGATGGAGATGCCGATGGGTCGGCAAATGCCGATGGGTCGACGAGAACACACACCTTTGGGTGTCGCGACCTCGTGTGATTACGGCATCTTGCCATTCGGACTGAGGCAATCAGGGGGCCACCCATGTCAAAATCGGATAACGGGCGACCCCCGAACCGCATCACTCCGGTACATCACGACCGGACGGAGGCGGACCATCTGCGGGAATCTCCCGTTCCGGCCGAAAAATCTTCGGTTCATCTCGTCATGTGATCGTTTGGGTGTGTCGCATACGTTGACATGCTCCCTGCCGAGGGTGTCCGGCGTCCGTGTCAAGGGTTTCCGGCGGCTTGGCGAGTCTTCGCGCATGAGTCATGTCACTCGTGGTGGCCTCTGTCGAGGGTCCACAGACCGAGGGATGTGACCTTGCACCGAATGGACTCGTCGGCTGTGGTCTCCGTCCGGTAAGAAGGTTTTTTACACCCCTCATCCGGGGCTCAGGGCGCGTGTGCGGCGCGCCCGACGCGCAGGCGCCCGTACGCATCACCTCTGGGCCCTGTGCGATGCCCGCCCACTTCTCAATCAGGAGTGGCCACCCTCAAAAACCATGAACATCTAAGGGGTAAGACACAGTGGCAGCGGAGATCGTCAATCCTCGCAGCGAGAGCGCCGACCAGACGGGCCAGGAGGGTGGTGCGGAGCCCCTCGACCCGTTCGACCCGGTCTTCGCGCTGCACCGTGGCGGAAAGATGGCCGTGCAGGCCACCGTTCCGGTCCGTGACAAGGACGACCTGTCCCTCGCTTACACGCCCGGCGTCGCGCGCGTGTGCACCGCGATCGCGGAGCAGCCGGAGCTGGTGAACGACTACACCTGGAAGTCGTCCGTCGTCGCCGTCGTGACCGACGGCACGGCCGTGCTCGGGCTCGGGGACATCGGCCCGGAGGCCTCCCTTCCGGTCATGGAGGGCAAGGCCATCCTCTTCAAGCAGTTCGGCGGGGTGGACGCGGTTCCGATCGCGCTCGCCTGCACGGACGTGGAGGAGATCATCGAGACCGTGGTGCGGCTCGCTCCCTCGTTCGGCGGAGTGAACCTGGAGGACATCTCGGCACCGCGGTGCTTCGAGATCGAGCGTCGGCTCCAGGACGCGCTCGACATCCCGGTCTTCCACGACGACCAGCACGGCACGGCGATCGTGACGCTGGCGGCGCTGCGGAACGCGGCGCGGCTGAGCGGGCGGGGCATCGGCGAGCTGCGGGCCGTCATCTCGGGCGCCGGCGCGGCCGGTGTCGCCATCGCCAAGATGCTGGTCGAGGCCGGCATCGGGGATGTCGCGGTCGCCGATCGCAAGGGCGTCGTCTCGACGGACCGGGAGGACCTCACCGACGTCAAGCGCGAGCTGGCCTCCTTCACCAACAAGGCCGGGCTGAGCGGGTCGTTGAAGGACGCGCTGGCCGGCGCCGACGTCTTCATCGGCGTCTCGGGCGGCACGGTCGCGGAGGAGGCGGTGGCCTCGATGGCGGAGGGCGCGTTCGTCTTCGCGATGGCCAACCCGAACCCCGAGGTGCATCCGGACGTCGCCCGCAAGTACGCGGCGGTCGTCGCCACCGGGCGGTCGGACTTCCCCAACCAGATCAACAACGTGCTGGCGTTCCCCGGGATCTTCGCCGGGGCGCTTCAGGTGCGGGCGTCCCGGATCACCGAGGGCATGAAGCTCGCGGCGGCCGAGGCGCTGGCAGGGGTTGTCGGGGACGACCTCGCGGCGGACTACGTCATTCCGTCGCCGTTCGACGAGCGGGTTGCGCCTGCGGTGACTGCGGCGGTTGCTGCCGCCGCTCGTGCCGAAGGGGTCGCTCGGCGCTGACGTGGGTTTGGGGTGGCCTCGTCCCTTCGGGCGGGGCCACCCCCCTTTTTTTCCCACCGACCCGCCCGTTCGGGCGATGACGGGGCGCCGTCCCCGGGGGCTGCCGCCCCCGAACCCCCGCCATCGGCCCTGAACGGGCCTCGTCCTCAAACGCCGGACGGGCTGGAATGCCCTGACCAGCGCTGGATCGGCACTGCGGGACGGGCTGGAGTGCCTTGACCGGTGCTGGATCGGTACTGTCGGACGGGCTGGAATGCCTTGACCGGTGCTGGATCGGTACCGCGGGACGGGCTGGAGTGCCTTGAGCGGTGCTGGATCGGTACCGCCGGAACGGTTGGAATGCCCTGAGCGGCACTGCCGGTTCGGGTGGGAGTGCAAGAGGGTGTGTGTCACAGTGCCGGGCGGTTTCGCTTGGGGCCGCCGGAACCTATCGTCGGCTACATGTTCGCCGCCTACGCCGCCCGAATCGACCGTGACCAGCCGCTTTCCGGACTGGAGTTGGGGGAGCGCCCGGCCCCCGAGGCCCGGCCGGGCTGGAGCACCGTCCGTGTCAGGGCCGCCTCCCTCAACCATCACGATCTCTGGTCGCTTCGGGGCGTCGGTCTCCCGGAGGGCCGACTGCCGATGATCCTCGGCTGTGACGCCTCCGGGATCGACGAGGACGGCAACGAGGTCGTCCTGCACTCCGTGATCGGGCAGACCGGGCACGGGGTCGGGCCCGCTGAGCCGCGTTCCATCCTCACCGAGCGCTACCAGGGCACCTTCGCCGAGCAGGTCGCCGTGCCGACCTGGAACATCCTGCCCAAGCCCAAGGAGCTCTCCTTCGAGGAGGCCGCCTGTCTGCCCACGGCCTGGCTGACGGCGTACCGGATGCTGTTCACCAACGCGGGTGTGCGTCCCGGTGACTCCGTTCTCGTCCAGGGCGCCGGCGGCGGTGTCGCCACCGCCGCGATCGTCCTCGGCAAGGCCGCCGGGCTGCGGGTCTTCGCGACCAGCAGGGACGAGGCCAAGCGGAAGCGGGCCCTGGAACTCGGCGCCGTCGAGGCGGTGGAGCCCGGTGCGCGGCTGCCGCAGCGGGTGGACGCCGTCATCGAGACTGTCGGCGCGGCCACCTGGTCCCACTCGGTGAAGTCCCTGCGGCCCGGTGGCACGCTCGTCATCTCCGGTGCCACGAGCGGTGACCGGCCCTCGCACGCCGAGCTCACCCGGATCTTCTTCCTGGAGCTGAAGGTCGTCGGCTCCACCATGGGCACCAAGGACGAGCTGGAGGACCTGCTCGCGTTCTGCGCCGCCGCCGGTGTCCGCCCCGTCATCGACGAGGTGCTGCCGCTCGACCGGGCCCGTGAGGGCTTCGAACGGCTCGCGTCCGGCGACCAGTTCGGCAAGATCGTGCTGACCAACGACTGACTTCGACGACTGACTTCGACGACTGACGGTATTTCCGCTTGCTGTGCGGCGGGCTCGGGTCTCCGAGCCCGCCGTTCGTGTTCTTGCGCGGGCGTTGTTGTCAACCATGGTTGACAAGATGGGCGTGTCAACGTAAGTTGACATCATGACCGAAGCAACGGATCTCGCTGAGCGTGCCGGCGACCGCGATCCACGGGTCGGCCTGCGCGCCGTCGCCGCACTGCGCCGGCTGCTGGAGCAGTTGGAGGCGGTGCAGGTGCGCAGCGCGCGCAATCAGGGCTGGTCGTGGCAGGAGATCGCCGCGGAGCTCGGGGTCAGCAGGCAGGCCGTGCACAAGAAGTACGGGAGGCAGTGATGTTCGAGCGGTTCACGAAGGACGCCCGGGCCGTGGTGCAGGCGGCGGTGGCGCATGCCGAGCGGGCGGGGGCGGAGCGGGTCGAGGAGACGCATGTGCTGCTCGCCCTGCTCGACCGTGAGGGCAGCCGCGGCTCGTTCGCGCTGGCCTCGCTCGGCCTGCCGCCGGGCCGGCGCGAAGGGGTCGTACGGGATCTCGGCGAGGTCCGCCGCCGGGGCGGTCTCTCCCGCGCCGACGCGGACGCCCTCTCGGGGATGGGCATCGATGTCTCGGAGATCGTCTCGCGGGTCGAAGAGGCGCACGGGGAGGGCGCGTTGGCGGCCGAGGGCGGGGTCGGTTCCGGCGGTCGCCTCCTCGGGCGGCGACCCTTCGACCGTGGGGCCAGGGACCTGCTCACGGACACGCTGCGCATCGCCGTGGGTCGCCGCGAACGGTCCATCGGCGACGAACACCTCCTGCTCGCCCTGACCGCTCGCCGCGGCGCCCCCTCGGAGATCCTCGCCGACCACGGCGTCACGTACGCCTCCGTCACGCGGGTACTGGACGGCGACGACCGCCCCGGCCCCACGGAGCCCGAGGCCAAGGCCGGCTGAGGGGCAGGGGACTGGGGCAGGGACTGGTGTTGGGACTGGGGTTGGGCGGGGGCCGTCAGGGCTTCGGGGCTCGGAGTACCACCCCGATGTGAGCCGCCGCCGTCGACAGGTGGCGGCGGGCCTCGCGGAGCTGGTCGCCGGTGACACCGTGGTCGCGGGCCGCGTCGCGGATGTCGTCCCGGAAGCGGTCGAGGAGGCGGTCCAGGTCGCGGGCCGGGTCGCCGCTGGAGTCCTCGTGGGCCCAGACCGGCTCGTACTCGGCGGGGAAGTCCTCCGGGGTGTGGGAGTACTCCGGACGCACGGTCGCCGCCGACTCCGCGGTCGCCGCCGGCTTCGCGGACGAGGCCGGCTTCGGGGAGGTCGTCGAGTCCGGGCCCGTCGTCGGACCCTTCGTGCCGGGGCGGCCGAAGCCGAAGTCCTTGCCGTACTCGCGTCCGAAGTCCTTGCCGAACTCCCCGAACTCCTTGGCGAGCTCCGTCAGGCCCTCACGGACGCCCGTCGGCCAGTCGCCCCGCGTGAAGTGGTCCTGGACCTGTTCCTGGACCCGGCGCGCGATGCGCTGCACCTCTTCCTGGGCCTGGCTCCGGGCCTGCTCCTGCGCCTCCTTGGCCTGGCGGCGGGCACGCTGGGCCTCCTCGCGGGCGCGGCGGCTCTCGTCCTTGGCCCGGCGCGCCTGCTCCTTCCACTCCTGCTTGACGCGGCGCATCTCCTCCTTGGCGGCGCGCCACGCCTCCTTGTCGCCGTACTCGCCGTACTCGCCGTACTCGCCGTGGTCCCCGAACTCCCCGACCCCTCCTGCCCGGCCTTGTTCTCCGGCGCCCGGCCGGGTGCCCTGGCGGGCCTCCGAGGCCGCCGCCCGCATCTCGCGCCGCAGATCGCCCGCCGCCCCGCGCACGTCGGCCCGGATCTCCGCGGCCAGCTCGGCGACGGACTCGCGGATCTCCAGCTCCAGGTCGGCCAGTTCGCCGCTGCGGTCCGCCAGTTCGGCCCGGCCCGCGTCGGTGATGGCGTACACCTTGCGGCCGCCCTCGGTGGTGTGGGTGACCAGGCCCTCGGCCTCCAGCTTGGCCAGCCGGGGGTACACCGTGCCCGCCGACGGCGCGTAGAGCCCCTGGAAGCGTTCTTCGAGGAGGCGGATCACCTCGTAGCCGTGGCGCGGCGCTTCGTCCAGGAGCTTCAGCAGGTAGAGACGGAGACGGCCGTGGGCGAAGACGGGAGGCATGTCAGAGCACCTTCTTGTCGGTCGTGCTGTCGGCCGGGCCGCCGGAGGAGCTCTCGCCGCCCGGGCCGGAAACGGCATTGTCCCCCGAGTCGGAAGGCTCCCCGGATCGCGCTTCACTCTCCGGTGCGGTGGTGGGGACGGCGGCCGGGGCCGCTTCGGGTGCGGCTTTTGGTGTCGGTGCCTCAGTGGACACCTTCGCCTCCCACGCCTCCTGCGCCTCCCCTGTCCCGTCCTCCGCGTCCCCCACGCCTTCCGTGAATCCGGCGTCCCCCTCGTCGCGCGCCGGAGGCCTCCGCAGCAGGGCGATCGAGCCGGAGATCGTCGTCGCCTTCAGGTTGCCGTTGCCCGCGCCCAGGCGGCCGGTGATCCGCTTGGCGCCCCACTGGCCGCTGACCCGGAGGTCCTCGAAGGCGTTGGACACCGAGCCGCTGGCGGTGTTCGCCTCCACCTGCGCGTCCGCCGGATGGGGCAGCCGGACGGCGATCTCGCCCGAGACGCTGGTCAGGTCGATGTTCGTGGGGCGGCTGACCGGGTCGAGGTCGACGATCATCGACCCGCTCACCGAGTCGGCCTTCACGGAGGAGCCCGCCTCGACCACGGTCAGGTCGCCGGAAACGGAGTTGAAGCGCAGGTCGCCGGTGAGGGCCTGGGCCTCCACGTTCCCCGAGACGGTGTCCGCGCGGACCGGGCCCGCCAGCCCCACCAGGGTCGTGTCCCCGTTGACCCCCTTGACCTCGGCGTGGCCGTCGATCCCGGAGACCACCGCCCCGGCGCTCACCACACCCACCTCCACGCGGGTGCCGGCCGGTACGGCGAGCGAGACGACGGCGCTGCGCCGCCAGCCCTTGCGGTCGAGCCACTTGAGGAAGCCCTTCCAGGGCAGGTCCTCGTACGCCACCGTCAGGGTTCCGTCGCGATGGCTCACCACCAGCGGCGGTCCCTCGATCCGGGAGACCTCCAGACGGGCGGAACCCTCCTCCGTGCCCACCACGTTCACGGTGCCGTCGACGATGCGCACGTGCAGTTCGCTCACGGGCTCGTCGAAGGAAAGCTTCCTCGGCTCGGCGACGGACCACTCGGTCATGGGCGGACCTCCTCAACGACAACGACACGACACGCCATATCGCGTCTCCCGTGAAACACGATATATCGCGGTCGGTGAAAGTCAAGACACACGAAAGGGGGCGTCCTGAGGAGAACGCCCCCTTCGGAGCCGGAAGACCGACGCCGTCGGCCTACTCGTCGTCCTCGTCGTCGTCCAGTCGTGCCAGCCACGTCGCCAGGCGCTCCACCGGAACCTCGAAGTCCGGATTCAGGTCGACGAACGTCCGCAGCTGCTCGGCGAGCCACTCGAAGGTGACCTCTTCCTCGCCGCGCCGCTTCTCGAGTTCCTCGATTCCGCGATCGGTGAAGTACATGGATCGTGCTCCGTGGGTCGGTCGCAGGGATAGGCATCCCCCCTCGGGGGAAGGACCCTTGTTCCTGCGAGGGGAGGGAGAGGTCCGCTCTCCGGTGAGGGAGGGGACAGAAAAAGGATAGGCGCTGGGGGACCGGGAAAAGCGGGGGAGTGTCATGAGTAACGGGGGAGTGGCATGAGTGGTGAGGACGTGACGCGGGTGGCGCGCATCGCGCTGCCGGACGGGACGCCCGTGTGGGCGAGGATCTCGGGGGCCGGGGAACTGTCCGCGCCCTCCGGGCGGCTGTCGTACAGCGACACCGGGTTCGCCGAGCGCGTGGAGGCGAGCGTGGAGAGCCTGCACGCGCTCGTCACCGGGGTCGCGCGGTCGCTGGCGGAACCGCTGCGCGCGGTGCGGCCCGACGAGGTGAGCGTCGAGTTCGGCATCGAGCTGACCGCCAAGGCCGGGAAGGTCGTGGGCCTGCTCGCCGACGGTGAGGCCAAGGCCGGCATCACGGTCACCCTCACCTGGAACAGCGGCCCACCGGACCTCGACGCGCCACCGGACCCCGACGCATCAGCCTCTGCGGCCCCTGCCACGGATCCACGCGCGCGTGGTGGCTCATCGTCCGGCGCGGGTGGGGTCCGGCGCGCGGGCGCGTCCCCCGGCGCGCCGATGCACGGGGGCGCCGACGGCACCGTCGGCGGGGGCGGGGCATGACGGGCGGGCACGCCCCGGGCGCATCGAACGCCTTCGATGCGGCCCGCCGTGCACTGCGTGGCCTCGTCGTCGCGGCGACCGTGCGCATTCATCGCCCGGCGGTCGGGTATGCCCTGGAGGAGCCCGACACGTTCCTCGGGAGTGGCTTCTTCGTCGCCCCGAACTGGGTTCTGACCTGCGCACATGTGGCCTGCGGCGGGGAGGGGGGCGAGGTCGCGGTGGTGTATGAGACAGCACCGGGGCGGGGCACGTCGACCGCGCCCGGCAGGGTGGTGGCGACGCTCCCCGACCAGGGCGAGCGGGCCGAGCACACCAGGTGGGCCGAGCACACCGGGCGCGTACCGGCCGGCAACTGGCCGGCGCCGGACCTCGCCCTGGTCCAGCTGACCGAACCCGTCGACGACCACGAGTGCGTGTACGTCTCCGAGCGGCCGGCCGCCTATTACGGCGAGGGCCGGGTGCTGTACGCCGGCTGGACCGAGAACGAGGGCCGCTTACAGGTCCTGGACGGGACGCTCACGGTGCAGGGCACCATCGGCGGATGGTCCTCGGACGTGCAGATGCGGCTGGGCGACAACGACCTGCCGTACGGCGTCTCGGGCGGCCCGGTGATCGACCCCGTGCGCGGCGAGGTGATCGGCGTCCTCAAGGCGCGCTCGGACCACCGGCCCGGCGGCACGTCCACCGGGATCGAGCAGTTGCGTACCCTGCGGGTCCCCGCGGAGGAGGTGCCGGCCGAGCACAGCGACCTGTATCAGGCGGTCTTCCACGCGCACGACCGCTACCACCGCGACCGGCAGCGCCACCCGGCCTCCCGGCGCCAGACCTGGACCGACGTGCAGGGCCGGCTCGGCGCACGGCCCGGCCACACCCTCAGCCCGGACGAGCGGATCCAGCTGCTGGGCCGGCTCGCCGAACTCCCGCCGCCCGAGAGCACCCGCGGCCTGCTGGACATCCTCGACTCCCTCCCCGACTTCCAGGCCCCCACCCCGCTCCCGGCGCCGCGCGGATGGCGCGACGGCCTCGGGGCGCTGTACGAGAGCGCGAGCGACGACGGGGCGCTGGAGCTCGTGCTCGACTACGCGATGCGGGCGATGTCCGCTCCGCGCCCGTTCGTCGTGCCCAGCACCCCGGACGCGGAGAAGGCGCTGTGGGTGTGGGTGTGGCAGGCCGCGCAGCGGCTCAGCGCCCGCTACCGGTCCGGCCTCGCGGAGCAGCGGATCGAGCGGCTGCACCGCCGGGACGAGGCCGGGCGCCGAGCGGACCGGACGGGGCACGACGCGCCCGGCACGGTCTCGGTCACGCCCGGTGTACCCGGCAGGCCCGGTACCTCCGGTAGGCCTGGTGCGCCCATCGGACCCGGCGGCCGGCGCGGGCACCACCGGCGCGGTGGACCCGACGTACGCGCGCGTGCCCGCGCCGTCGGCAGTGCGGCCCGGCCCTCCGCCCTGCTCGAACTGGTGCGGCGCGGCTGGGAGCCGGACCGCTGCGACTGGTCGGTCTCCGTGGCCGCCCCGGACGGCAGCGTGGTCCGGCTGCACGAGGCCGAGCGCACGCCCCTGGCCGACCTGCCCGGGCACCTCGCCGGTCCGCTCGCGGAGGCCTTCCGGCACTGCGACGAGCCCGGCAGGCCCGCGCTCCTACAGGTGGCGCTGCCCCACGAACTGCTGGGCCTGGAGGTGGACGCCTGGCAACTCCCGCCCGACGAGGAGCCGTTGGGCGCCCTGCGTCCGGTCGTCGTGCGCTGCGCCGACCGCGACCGGCTGCCCGACGAGGAGTTCGGCACGTACGACAGGGACCGCTTCGACCTGAACGAGAGCGATGACGCCGACGCCGGGCACCAGGCCGACGACGAGGGTGGCGCAGGCGGCGACGGCGACGAGGACGAGGTCGACGAGGAGCGCCGGGCCCGCTGGCGCTGGCTGCACGCGCACCGCGCGAAGGCCGAAGTCCTGGACTGCGACGAGGGGTTGCGCAAACCCGTGCCGACCGTGGAGCAGTTGCGCGCCCTGTCGCACGGCACCGTCCCGGTGCTCTGCCGATACGGCGACCTACGCTACGAGGACGACGCGGAGGCGCTCGCCCGGATCGTGCTCGGCGGCTACGGGGTGGCCCTGTGGCGCAGGCGGCGCGGCCGGCCCGACGCCGTCTGCGGGGAGTTCCACCGCGGCACCGTCGACGAGATCGCCGAACCGCCCAGCGCACAGCACCTCCCCGAGGTCGTGCACGAACTCCGGATGCGGCTGCGCGCGGGCCGCACGGAGTCCTTCTGGGCCGACGGCGTGGCCCTGCTGTACGACGATCCCCACCAGCCCCTCCCCGGTACCGGTGACCTGCTGGAGGCCCCTTGAGCGCACCCGCCCGCGGGGCCGGTCGGCCTCTTACCAGTCACCCTCAGGATGGATAACGTGATGCACGTTCGGACGGCCGCGGCGGTGGACGAGTGACGAGGACCGGATCATGACCGAATCCAGTGAGTGGCTCATCTACCGAGGCGCCGGCGAACCGCACGACGGGCTGGAGCGGCTGCCCGATCCGCCCCCGTGGCGGGACTTCACCAGCCGGGACGACGCGGGGTCCGGCGACGGCTCCCAGGACCGCAGGCTCGGCGCGCACCGGCACCTGGCGGAACTGCACCGGCCGGGCGCCGAGGAGCTGGAGATGATCAACGCGGCGCTGTACCTGCGCCGCCCTCTGCTCGTCACGGGCAGTCCCGGCGCGGGCAAGAGCACGCTCGCGCACTCGGTGGCGTACGAACTCGGTCTCGGCAACGTGCTGCGCTGGTCCATAGTCAGCCGGTCCGCGCTCCAGGACGGGCTCTACCACTACGACGCGATCGCACGGCTTCAGGACGTGCAGATCGCCGCGCAGGGCGGGTTCGGGTCGGCGGCGGGCACGCCGGGCGCGGTCGAGGGCATCGGCAGCTACATCCGGCTGGGTCCGCTCGGCACCGCGCTGCTGCCCTCCGACACCCCGCGTGTGCTGCTCATCGACGAGCTGGACAAGAGCGACATCGACCTGCCCAACGACCTGCTGAACGTTCTGGAGGAGGGCGAGTTCGCGATCCCCGAGCTGGAGCGCATCGCCGACCGGCTGCCGGACGGCGAGGCGGAGGTGCTGACCGCCGACGGGGTGAAGGTCCGGGTGCGCGACGGCCGGGTACGCTGCCGTGCCTTCCCGTTCGTGGTGCTCACCAGCAACGGGGAGCGCGACTTCCCGGCCCCGCTGATGCGCCGGTGCATCCACCTGGAGCTGGGGCGCCCCGACCACAACCGGCTCGCCACCTTCGTCCGCGCGCATCTCGGTGACGAGGCGGCGCGCGCGGGGGACGATCTGATCACCCGGTTCCTGGAGCGGTCGCGCAGTGAACTCCTCGCGGCGGACCAGTTGTTGAACGCGATCTACCTCACCGACGCGGCCGCGCCGCCCAGTCGTGACCGCCTGGCCGACCTGCTCATCCAGCGACTCGACCGTCCGAGGTGAGGGCCTGATGCCCGACGCAGCGGCCCGCCACGGTCCCGTCCCGCCAGGCGGGGACCGTCCCGGCACCCCGACCTCCGCGGCGAGCGGCGGTGATCCGCTCGCCGAGCTCGTCGCGCGGTTGCGTGACGTCGGGCTCGATCCCGATGTGCAGCAGTTGTGCGACGCGTTGTGGCTGGCGCGCTGGACCCGGCCGGTGGAGGCCCCCGAGCCGGAGGACCCGGCCGCCGGCACCGGCGGCGGCCCCCTGCCCCGGCCCGACGGCGGACACGGCCGGGACGAGGACGGGCGGCCGCAGGAGGACCGCCGAGAGCGGCCGGAGCGACCGACGCAGGCCGTGGGGGCCGACGGGCGGGTGAGCCTGTACCCGGTGCCGCAGGACGGGGTGCCGCGGGCCCGGGGCGCGGGCCGGGCCACCGCGCTGCCGGTGGGTGTACCGGCGGCACCCGCGCTGCCCTCCCCGCTCGAACTCCAGCGCGCATTACGGCGGTTGCAGCGCTACCGGAGCCCGGCCCCGCCGCTGCGCACGGAGCTGGACGAGACGGCGACGGCGGAGCGCAGCGCGCAGGCGGGCGGCCTGATCCTGCCCGTCCACCGTGCCGTCACCCGGGGCGACGCCCGGCTGCAACTGGTCCTGGACGCCTCCTCGTCGATGCGCGTGTGGGACCGGTTGTTCGTCGAACTGCAGCAGGTTTTCGGCCAGTTGGGGGCCTTCTCCGACATCCAGGTCAGTCATCTGCACCAGGGCCCCGACGGTGAGCCGGCCGTCAGCCGCAGCCCCGACGCGTACGCCGCGCCGCTGCACTCCGCGGACCGGCTCAGCGACCCCACCGGACGCCGGATCGTCCTGGTCGTCAGCGACTGCGCGGGCCCCCTGTGGCACAGCGGCCACGCGCACCGGCTGCTGCACCACCTCTCCCGGCAGGGTCCGGTCGCTGTGCTCCAGCCGTTGCCCCAGCGCCTGTGGAACCGCACCCGACTGCCCGTGGTCTTCGGCGAGTTGAGCCGCGGCGAGACGCTCGGCGGAGCCGCCGCGCTGCGCGTACGCACCCCGGCCGGCGTCCCCGCGGAGGCCCGACGGGGAGCGCTGCCCGTACCGGTGCTGCCGCCCGAACCGGTGGCTCTCGGCGCCTGGGCCAGGCTGCTGTCCGGGGCCGGCGCCGGACCCGTACCGGGCGCCGTGGGCTGGGTGCGCGCGGACCAGCCGCCCGCCCCGCCCGCGCGCGCGGACCGGCGGCGATCGCCGTTCGAGCGGGTCAGCAGGTTCAGCTCCAGCGCCTCGTCGGCCGCCGGACGCCTCGCCGTCTACCTGGCCGCCGCGCCCCTGTGCCTGCCGGTGATGCAACTCGTGCAGCGCACGATGCTGCCCGACTCGGGGCCGTCCGAACTCGCCGAGGTGCTGGTCGGCGGCCTGGTCACGCGCGCCTCGGAGGAGTACTCGGGCGACGGGGCCCAGTGGTACCGCATCGAGCCGGACATCCGCGACGCCCTGCTGTCCCGGCTGGGCCGCGACGAGGCCATGCTGGTGCTCAAGCACTGCTCGGAGTACATCGAGCACCGCTTCGGCAAGGGCGGCCCCAACTTCCCGGCCCTCGCCCTGGCCCAGCTCGGCGACGGCGGCGCGGGCCGCCCGTACGCACCCGCCGCGCGCCCCCCGGACAACGGCGACCACGGCGACCACGGCGCGGGCGGCGACGAGGCCCCCGTGCCGCAGCCGTTCGCCGAGGTCGCGGCCCGGGTCCTGCGGCGGTTCATGCCGCTGCCCGAGCAGTTCGAGACGTACGGCGACGAGCAGACCGGCCCGGGACAGAGCGCGGACCGGCCGACGCACCAGGCGGTCCGCCGGGCCCGCACGCTGATCGAGCGCTTCGACAGCGAGGGCATGATCCAGGACGTCATCGACGCGGTGCAGCTGCTGCGCGGCGCCACCGAACACGAGCGGCAGCCCGGCGCGGACCCCGAGCTGTGGGCCGAGTACGCGCACTGCACGCTGCGCCTGTGGGAGGTGCAGGGCGGCGACGACCTGCTCCAGGAGGCCGAGGCGGCCGCTGAGCGGGCGGCCGCGCATCCGCGCCGGCTGCACGAACGGGCCGTCCTGGCACGGGTGTTGCACGCGGCCGCGACCGACCGCAGGCGGCGCGGCGACCGGACCGGCGCCCTGGACCTGCTGCGCCGCGCCGACCGCGAGTACGCCGTCGCCTGCGCGGCGCCCGACCTCGACGAGAACCAGGCGCTCAAACTCACCCTGGAACGGGTCCGCGCCCTGGAGGCGCAGTGGCGGCTCGGCGGGGACAGCGCGCTGCTCCAGGGCGCCGTCGGCATGCTGGAGGCCTTCGCCGACGTCTGGCCCGACCGACGGCTGCGCCCGCCCGAACTCCCCCTGGAACACGGCCGGATCCTGCTGCGCCTGTCGGGCGCCACCGCCGACCCCGTCCAGGCCCGCCTCTACGCCGAGCAGGGCGCGCAGTCGTTGCGCAACGCTCTGGACACCGCCGCGGAGCCGTACACCGCCGAGTCGGCACGCGCGCGCGTGCGCATCCTCCTCGACCTGGTCGACGCGCTGCTCCAGGCGGGCGGCCCGCTGGACGACGCCCAGGCGCGGGTCGACGAGGCCCTCGCCCTGGTGCGCGAACAGGGCCAGCGGGCGGCTCTGCTGGCGCGGGCCGGCCGGATCGCCGTGGCCCGCCACGCCGAGTCGGGCGAACCGGCGGAGCTCGAGGCGGCCGCGGAGCGCTTCGCGCAGGCCGCCCAGCGGATGTCCCGCGACGCGCCCGCCCACGCCGACATCCTCGCCGAGTGGGGCGAGGCGCTGCTGCGGCTGGCCGGGCTTCCGTACGCGCGCGCCCAGGGCATGCTGTCCCGGGCGATCCGAGTCCTGCGGGACTGCCGGATGGAGACCCCGGCGGGCAGCCGCCGGGTCGCCCACCGGCTGCTGCTGCTCGGCCGCGCGCTGATGCTGCGCTACCGGGCCCGCGGGGACCGTGTCGACCTGCGCGAGGCCGAGCACCTGTTCGGCCTCGCGGCGGCGGAGGCGGACGATCCGCTGCTGGCCGCACGCTGCCGCCTGGACCTCGGCCAGGTCCAGTTCGAGGCCTACCGCAGCCTGCGCCGCCCGGCCCGCCTCGACCTCGCGGTCGACGCGTTCCGGGACGCGGCGGAGGCGGCCCGGGAGGCGGAGGGGCCGGCCGAGACGGAGCACCGACGCCAGGAGGCCGTCCAGACGGGTGCGCAGGCGCACCACTGGCGGGGTATGTCCTATGAGGCGGCCGCGCGACCACGGGCCGCCCGGGAGGCCTACCGGGCCGCCCGCGCGGAGTGGTCGCGGCTGCCGGAGGGCAGCCTGGTCGCCGACGGGCCGACCGCCGCGGAGACGGCGGAGCGGCTGGCCGCACTGGAGCGGGTGACGTGAGCACAGCGAGCAGGGAGGGACGGGCATGGACGTACGGGGCGAGTCCACGGTGACGGTGGCGCCGGAGGGGGTCGGCGCGGGGGAGCCGCTGCCGGATCTGCTGACGCTGGATCTGGCCGAGTTGGGGACGATCGGGCATCCCGTGCTGCGGGAGGTCGTGGAGGAGCTGCGGGACCGGGCGGGACGGTCGAGCGAGACGATGTGGGGGTTCGACTCCGTGCTCTGATCCACGGCGCGGTTCCGGAGCATCCTCATTCCGCCTCATACCGCACATGCTCGATCGTTTGATGTCGCTTCCGGTCTCTTATGCGCGCGACTCGGACAAGTTCGGTCGGTCGGGGTTTGTGTCCGGCGTCGATCCGGGAATGCGCCCTCGTGCGGCACACAGGGCCGATGGCATGGGGGTGCTGGAGTGTCCGGACAGGCCTTCCGGCAGTTCATCGTGAAGGTGCACGGCCGCTGCAACCTCGCCTGCACCTACTGCTACCTCTACGCGGGCCCCGACCGCACCTGGCGCTCCCGCCCCAGGGCCGCCGCCCCCGAGGTCCTCGACCGCACCGCGACCCGGATCGCCGAACACGCCCGCACCCACGCCCTGACCGCGCTCTCCCTGGTCCTGCACGGCGGCGAACCTCTCATGGCCGGCGCGGAGACGCTCGCCCGCTTCACCGCACTGGTCCGCGACCGCGTCCCGGCCGGCTGCGCCGTCGACGCCGTCGTCCAGACCAACGCCACCCTCCTCACCGCACGGCGTCTCGCCGTCCTGGCCGACGCCGGCCTGCGGGTCGGCATCAGCCTCGACGGCGGCCTCGCCGCGCACAACGCCCGTCGCGTCGACCACGCCGGCCACCCGTCCTGGCCGGCCGCTTCGCGCGGGGCCCGGCTGGTCGCCGAGCACGCCCCCCAGGCGTACGCCGGCATCCTCACCGTCGTCGACGTCACGCTGGACCCGGTGGAGACGTACGAGTCCCTGCTCGCCCTGCGCCCGCCCGCGCTGAACCTGCTGCTGCCGCACGGCAACTGGTCCGCCCCGCCGCCCCACTGGGCGGGCGCCCGGCACGGGGAGTGGCTGTGCGCCGTCTTCGACCGCTGGTGGACGGCCGGCCGGCGGGAGACCCGGGTCCGCCTCTTCGAGGAGTGCGTCGCACTCCTGCTGGGGCTGCCCTCGGCCACGGAGGCCCTGGGGCTCGCGCCCTTCGACGCGGTCGTGGTGGAGACCGACGGATCCATCGAGCAGGTCGACTCCCTGAAGTCCGCGTACGACGGCGCCGCGCGGACCGGCCTGGACGTCTTCCGGCACACCTTCGACGAGGCGCTGCGGCACCCCGCGGTGGCGGCCCGCCAGGCGGGTGCCGCCGCCCTCGCGGACCAGTGCCGGGCCTGCCCCCTGCTGACCGTCTGCGGAGGCGGCCACTACGCCCACCGCTACCGGGCGGGGCACGGCTTCCGCAACCCGTCCGTCTACTGCGCCGACCTCCAGCGCCTCATCCGTCACGTCGCCGCGCGGCTCGCCGCGGACACGGCCGCCACCACCGCGGCCGCCATGGCCTCCCGGGCTTCCCTGGACGCCCACGAAGGGAGCACACCGTGATCCGGCCGGTGGTCCCGGACGGGGCCCTCGTGGAACTCGGCCGCATCGGGGCGAGCCCCGACACGCTCGCCCTCCTGGTACGGGACCAGGACACCCGACGGCTGCTCCTCCTGCGCGCCGTGCTCGACGCGGCCGACGCGGCGGACCCCACCGTCTGCTCCGCCGGACGAAAGGCACGGCTGCGCGAGGACTGGGCCCTGCTCGCCGAGGCCGACCGCCCCCCACCGCCCGGCACCACACACCGCCCGCCCGGCGCACACCGCCAACCGCGAGGCACCGCCCACCTGCCGCAGGGGGCACCGCTCCTCCCGGATGACGGCGGGCACCGCCCGCCTGACGCGCCGCAGCACCCGCGCGCGATGCCGTACCCTCCGCCCGGCCGGTCGCAGCACCCGCACGCGATGCCGTACCCTCCGCCCGGCCGGTCGCAGCACCCGCAGGGGACACCGACCTCCCCGCCCGACGCGCAGCGCCAACCACCGGGCGCCGCCCACCCGTCGACACCCCTGCCGCACCCCTCACCCGCCACCGCGCACTCGCCCGCGCGCGCCCGCCTCTTCCACCCCTTGACCGGCCCCTGGGCGCTGAGCTGCCTGCGCGGACTCGACGACCGCACCGCAGGCCCCCCGGACGAGCACCGGGCCCGCCGACTCCGGCAGGACCTGGCCCACTTCAGCGCCGTCGCCGCCGTCGCCGCGGCCCGCGCGGGAATCCCCTTCACCGTCCGGCTGACCGCCCGCGCCGGAGTGCTCACCCTGCCCTCCCTCGGCTCCCTGCGCACGGCCACCGGCGGTGACCTCCCCGTCGACGTCACCCACCGGGACGGGCGCCTGTCGATCCGTCAGCCCGACGCGCCGGACGTCGTCGTGCACCTGGAGAGCGGGATCGGCGCCTGGTCCGGCGCCCTCGCCTGGACGTCCGTGCACGCCCTGCCCGGGCTGCTGCCCGCCACCGCCCCCATGCCCCTGGACGACGTCGATCCCTACCGCGCCGTGCCCGGCCCCCGTCACCGGACGCTCGGCGGACCGGCCACCCTCGACGACACGGACTGCAAGCGGTGGCTCCAGGCCTGGTCGGGCACCGCGGCCGCACTGCGCACCGGCGGCGAGCAGCGGATGACCGAGGCGCTGGCGCTGCTGCGCTGCCTGGTCCCGCTGGAGCGGCCGCCCGGCGCGGGCGCCGACGGACGGGACAATTGCAGCGCGACCCGGCACGAGGCGTTCGGCGCGCTGCTCGCCAGCCCCCCGCAGGACGCCGTGGCCCTCGCCGCCACCCTCGTCCACGAACTGCACCACGCCAAACTGGCCGCCCTCGGTGACCTGGTGACCCTCCATCACGCCGACGCGGAAGCCCGGTACTTCGCCCCCTGGAAGACGGCCCCCCGGCCCTACGACGGCCTGCTCCAGGGCGTCTACTCGCATCTGGCCCTCGCGGACTACTTCCAGCGCCGGGCACTCGTCACCCCACCGCCCGACGGCGAGTACGCGTGGTCCCGCCACGCCCGCTACCGCGCCCAGGTCGGAGCGGCCCTGCCGGCCCTCGTCGGCTCGCCCGACCTCACCGTCAAAGGACGCCGGTTCGTCGACGAGATGACCGCCACCTACGAACGCATGGCCGAACATCCGGCGCCCCGGAATCACACGGCCCGGGCCCAGGCGTACGTGAAGGCCGCGCGTGCCTTGTGGACACAGCGTCATACTCCCGCGCTGCCACGCCCGAAAGAATGAGGATGGCCTGCACGGGACCCTCCGGTGCGCGAAGATCGTCGGGCCGAGGCGCGCGCTGGAGAAGTCGGCGGACTTACGCGCGAGGCGCCGAGGTCCTAGGATTTTCGAGGTACTACGTGCTGGAGGCCGCTGCATGTCTGGAGCTCGTACGCCGGTCGGGGCAACCGGGAGGAGGTCCGCGAGGCAGACGGTCACGATCCATTTCGCGGGGTTCAACCGGGCCTGGGCGGCCTGGATCGGTGACCGGCTCGAACGGCGCGGCCTGCGGGTCGTGTACCTGCGCTGGGACTCGCCGGCGGAGGTCCCGCTGGTCGACCTGCTGCGCGACCTGGAACTCGCCGAGGGCCGCATCCTCATCGTCGTGAGCGAGTGGTACTTCCAGCTCGGCCCGCGGACACAGGAGGAGTGGAACGCGGCGCTGCGCGAGGTCGTCGCCCCCGACCCGTCCCGGTTCGCCGCCGTCTCCGTGACCACGGCGTCCGTGCCGGCGGCGACCGCAGTCCTCGCCCCGGTCGACCTGACCAACATGGGCTCCGAGGAGGCCGAGCGCCGCCTGTTCGACCGGCTCGACCTGCCGCTCGACCCGCTGCCCGAGACCCCCGACGGCGCGCGCCGCGGCCCCCGCTTCCCGGCGGCGATGCCCGAGGTGTGGGGCGGCGTGCCCCGCCGCAACACCCGCTTCACCGGCCGAGAGGTGCTCCTCAACGACGCCTACCATCTGCTCCAGGGCGCGGAGCCGGGCGCCGGAGTGGTCACGTTCCACGGCATGTCCGGGGTGGGCAAGACCCAGATGGCCGCCGAGTACGTCTACCGGTTCGGCTCCGAGTACGACGTCGTGTGGTGGGTCAACGCCGAGAAGCGCGTCACCTACCGTCGGCTGCTGGCCGAACTCGCCCCGAAACTGGGCCTGCAGACCGGCCAGGAGTACGGCGAACGGCTGCGCGCCGTCCGCGACGCGCTGCGCCGCGGCGACCCGTACGGGCGCTGGCTGCTGATCCTCGACGGAGCGGACGAACCCGACCAGATCTGGGACCTGGTGCCGAACGGCCCCGGCCATGTCATCATCACCTCCCGCAACCCCGAATGGACCGAGCACAACAGCAGGTTGCTGGAGGTGCCCGTGTACGCCCGGGACGAGTCGGTGGCGTTCATCCGGCGCCGCGCGCCACGCCTGTCGGAGGTCGAGGCCGACCAGCTCGCCGACGCGCTGGAGGACCTGCCGCTGCTGCTGGACCAGACGGCGGGCTGGCTGAACGACTCCGACCTCTCCGTGCGGCAGTACATCGCCCTGCTGGACGGCGGCATCGACAGCGACGTCGTGAAGGTGTCGGCGGACTTCCCGCTCGCCTTCCAGACCGCCTGGTCGATACTGCTGAACAAACTCCGCGAGACCGTCCCCGAGTCGGTCGACCTGCTGCGGCTGTGCACGTTCTTCGCCCCGGGCTTCATCCCCGTCCGCCTGCTGCGCGAGATGTCGAGCGACGAACTGCCCGAACAGCTCGCCGGACTCCTCAACGACCCGCTGCTGTGGAACAAGGCGATCAACCAGCTCCGCCAGTACTCGGTGGTCCGCCTGGAGTCCCACGAGACGGCCGGCGAGGAGGGATCCGTGTCGGGGGAGTCGCTGTACCTGCACCGCATGGTCCACCAGATCGTGCACAAGGACATGCCCGACGCGGACCGCAAGGAGTTCATCGACGTCGTACGGCTGGCCCTCGCCGCGGCCGACCCGCGCCGGCCCACCGACCCCGACCTGTGGCCCGGATACGCCGAGATCGTGCCGCACCTGAAGTACGCGGACGTGCTCCAGACCCAGGACCCGAACGTCCAGCGGCTGGTCTTCAACTGCCTGCGCTACATGTACTTCTCCGGCGAGTACAACGCCGGCATCAAGCTCGGCGAGCGCGCCATGAAGGCCTGGCGCGAGCTGCTCGGCCCGACCCATCCCAGGATCTGGGAGCTGACGTACCACTACACCAACCTGCTGCGGGCCGTCGGCGACTACGCGCGCACCGAGTCCCTCAGCCGCGCCGCCTCCGAGCACCTGAAGGCGGTGAGCGGACCCCAGGACCTGGAGCATCTGCGGGCCGCCGCGGGCCTCGCCGCAGACCTGCGGGGCCTCGGCCGCTACGACGAGGCGCTGGAACTCTCCAAGTGGGTCCTGGTCGCCTACCGCGACCTGCTGGGCGAACAGGACTCGCGCAGCCTCAACTCGCTGAACAACCTGGCCGTCTCGCTCCGGCTGCTCGGCCGCTACACGGAGGCCCTGGACCACGACCGGCAGACCATGGAGTCCCGGCGCCAGCTGCTGCGGGCCCGGCATCCCTGGACCCTCGGCTCCGAGATCTCCTACGCCATCGACCTGCGCCTCCTCGGCCGTTACGCCGAGGCCGAGTCCATCCAGGCGAAGAACGTGCGCGAGATCCGGCTCGTGATGGGCCGGGACAACCCCCAGACCCTCAAGGCCGAGCACAACCTCGCGCTGTGCCGCTACCGCCTCGGCGACCGTGACCGAGGCCGGGACCGAGGCGCCGAGCGCGAGGAGCCCGGGGAGCTGCTGTCCAGCGTCCTGGAGCGCGGTGAGCGCGTGCTGGGCGAGACGCACCCGCTGACCCTGATCTTCGCGACGGCCCAGAGCTGCTACGCCCGCGAGCACGGCGACATCGACCGGGCCCGCGAGCTCAGCGAGGCCGTCGTCGCGCGCTACGAGGTGATGCTCACCGACGGGCACCCCTTCGTCGCCGGGGCCCGCGCCAACCATGCGCTGATCCTGCGCAACGTCGGCGAGCGGGAGGCCGGCCACGTCCTCCTGGAGCAGGCGCTCGCCTCGATGACCGAGGCGGTGGGCGAGAACCACCCCTGGACGCTGGGCTGCGCCCTGAACGCCTCGGCCCTGCGCAACATCGTCGGCGACACCGAGAGCGCCGCCGACCTCAGCCGGGACACGGTGACCCGGGCCATCGAGTCGCTCGGGCGCACCCACCCGCTGACCCTTTCGGCACGGATCGCGTACGCGGCGGACCTGCGCGGCCTGCGGGACCGGCGGCAGGCGGAGAAGGTCGAGCAGGAGGCCCTCTCGGACCTCGACTCGACGCTGGGCAGCAAGCACCCGCACACCGTCTCGGCCCGCTCCCGCAACCGCCCCTACTGGGACTTCGAACCCCAGGTCATCTGACGAGGCCGGCTTGCGCGCGAGCCGTGCGAGCCGCCCGACACGCCGAAGGGCCCGGCCCCCGGAAACCTCCGGGGGCCGGGCCCTTCGCCCGTGCTGAGTGAGGACTACGCCTCGAACACCTCACGGACCAGCTGCTCCTGCTCGGCCTGGTGCCGCTTCGCCGAGCCCACGGCCGGCGACGAGCCGTGCGGGCGCGAGATGCGGCGCAGACGCTCGCCGTGCGGCACGTCCGCGCCGACCGCGAGGTCCAGGTGGTCGATCAGGTTCAGGGCGATGAACGGCCAGGCACCCTGGTTGGCCGGCTCCTCCTGGGTCCAGAGGTACTTCTCGGCGTTCGGGTACTTGTTGACCTCCGCCTGGACCTCGGCGCCGGGCAGCGGGTACAGCCGCTCGAGGCGGATGATCGCCGTGTCCGTGGCCCCGCGCTTCTGACGCTCGGCCTCCAGGTCGTAGTAGACCTTGCCGGCGCAGAAGACGACCTTCTTGACGGCCGCCGGGTCGGTGATCGTCGTGTCGCCGATGACCGGGCGGAACTGGCCGCTCGTGAACTCCTCCGCCTTCGACGCGGCGGCCTTCAGACGCAGCATCGACTTCGGGGTGAAGACGACCAGCGGCTTGTGGTGCGGGTTGTGCACCTGCCACCGCAGGAGGTGGAAGTAGTTCGACGGGAGCGTGGGCATCGCGACCGTCATGTTGTTCTGGGCGCAGAGCTGGAGGAAGCGCTCGACACGGGCCGAGGAGTGGTCCGGGCCCTGGCCCTCGTAGCCGTGGGGGAGGAGGAGCGTGACGCCGCTCGTCTGGCCCCACTTCTGCTCGGCCGCCGAGATGTACTCGTCGACCACCGTCTGGGCGCCGTTGACGAAGTCGCCGAACTGCGCCTCCCACATCACGAGCGCGTCGGGGCGGGCCAGCGAGTAGCCGTACTCGAAGCCCATGACCGCGTACTCGGACAGCAGGGAGTTGTAGACGTTGTAGCGGGCCTGGTCCTCGTTGAGGTACTGGAGCGGGGTGTGCTCCTCACCCGTCTCGCGGTCGATGAGGACCGCGTGGCGCTGGCCGAAGGTGCCGCGCTGGGAGTCCTGGCCGGACAGCCGGACCGGGGTGCCCTCCAGGAGGAGGGAGCCGACCGCGAGGGTCTCGCCCATGCCCCAGTCGATCGTGCCGTCCTCGACCATCGACGCCCGGCGCTGGAGCTGCGGCAGCAGACGCGGGTGGACGTGGAAGTAGTCGGGGATGTTGACCTGGGACTCGGCGATGCGCTTGACGACCTCGGCGGAGACGGCGGTGTTCACCGCTACGGGGAAGTTGTCCTGCGGCTCGTGGGAGTCGCCGGCGGCGGGCTGCGCGGTGGCCTCGCGGACCTCCGTGAAGACCTTCTCCAGCTGGCCCTGGTAGTCCTGCAGCGCCTGCTCGGCCTCTTCCAGGGTGATGTCGCCGCGACCGATGAGGGACTCGGTGTACAGCTTGCGCACCGAGCGCTTCTTGTCGATCAGGTCGTACATCAGCGGCTGGGTGAAGGCCGGGTTGTCCGACTCGTTGTGACCGCGGCGGCGGTAGCAGATGAGGTCGATCACCACGTCCTTGTTGAACGCCTGACGGAACTCGAAGGCGAGCCGCGCGACGCGGACCACGGCCTCCGGGTCGTCGCCGTTCACGTGGAAGATCGGGGCCTCGATCATCCTCGCCACGTCCGTCGCGTACATCGACGAGCGGGAGGACTCCGGGGCGGCGGTGAAGCCGACCTGGTTGTTGATGACGATGTGGACCGTGCCGCCCGTGCGGTAACCGCGCAGCTGCGACATGTTCAGGGTCTCGGCCACCACGCCCTGGCCCGCGAAGGCCGCGTCGCCGTGCAGGGCGACCGGCAGGACGGTGAAGTCCGTGCCGCCCTTGTTGATGATGTCCTGCTTGGCGCGGGCGATGCCCTCGATGACCGGGTCGACCGTCTCCAGGTGGGACGGGTTCGCGGCCAGCGAGACCTTGATCTGCTCGCCGTCCAGGCCGGTGAAGGTCCCCTCGGCGCCCAGGTGGTACTTCACGTCGCCGGAGCCGTGCATCGACTTCGGGTCGAGGTTGCCCTCGAACTCCCGGAAGATCTGCGCGTACGACTTGCCGACGATGTTCGCCAGGACGTTCAGACGGCCGCGGTGGGCCATGCCGATGACGACCTCGTCGAGCCGCGACTCTGCGGCCGAGTCCAGCACCGCGTCCAGCAGCGGGATGACGGACTCGCCGCCCTCCAGGGAGAAGCGCTTCTGACCGACGTACTTGGTCTGCAGGAACGTCTCGAAGGCCTCGGCGGCGTTCAGGCGGCGCAGGATGCGCAGCTGCTCCTCGCGCTCCGGCTTGGTGTGGGCGCGCTCGATGCGGTCCTGGATCCAGCGGCGCTGCTTGGGGTCCTGGATGTGCATGAACTCGACGCCGGTGGTGCGGCAGTACGAGTCGCGCAGCACGCCGAGGATGTCGCGCAGCTTCATCAGGGACTTGCCGGCGAAGCCGCCGACGGCGAACTCGCGCTCCAGGTCCCACAGGGTGAGGCCGTGCTCGGTGATGTCCAGGTCGGGGTGCTTGCGCTGGCGGTACTCCAGCGGGTCGGTGTCGGCCATGACGTGGCCGCGGACCCGGTAGGAGTGGATCAGCTCGAAGACCCGGGCGGCCTTGGTGACGTCGTCGTCGTGGCTGGCGTCGATGTCCTTGAGCCAGCGGACCGGCTCGTAGGGGATGCGCAGCGCCTCGAAGATCTCGTCGTAGAAGCCGTTCTCGCCGAGGAGGTAGTTCGCGACGATCCGGAGGAACTCGCCGGAGGCGGCGCCCTGGATGACCCGGTGGTCGTAGGTCGACGTGAGCGTCATGACCTTCGCGATGCCGAGCTTGTTCAGGGTGTCCTGGGAGGTGCCCTGGAACTCCGCCGGGTAGTCCATCGAGCCGACGCCCATGATGACCGACTGGCCGGGCATGAGGCGCGGGACGGAGTGGACGGTGCCGAGGCCGCCGGGGTTGGTCAGGGAGACCGTGACGCCGGTGAAGTCGTCCATCGTCAGCTTGCCGTCGCGGGCGCGGCGGACGATGTCCTCGTAGGCCTGCCAGAACTCGAAGAAGTTCAGCGTCTCGGCCTTCTTGATGCCGGCGACGACGAGCTGGCGGTCGCCGTTCGGCTTCACCAGGTCGATGGCCAGGCCGAAGTTGACGTGCGGCGGCTTGACGAGGGTGGGCTTCCCGTCCTTCTCCGCGTAGTGCCAGTTCATCGACGGCATGGCCTTGATGGCCTGCACCATCGCGAAGCCGATCAGGTGCGTGAAGGAGATCTTCCCGCCCCGGGCGCGCTTGAGGTGGTTGTTGATGACGATGCGGTTGTCGAACAGCAGCTTCACGGGGACCGCACGCACGGACGTGGCCGTGGGCAGCTCCAGCGAGGCGTTCATGTTCTTGGCGACCGCGGCGGACGGGCCGCGCAGCGTCACGAACTCAGGGCCCTCCGCGGGGGCGGCGGAAGCCGCGGCGGCGGGCGCGGGCTTCGCGGCGGCCGGCGGCTTGACGGCCGGAGCCGCCTGCGCCGGAGCAGGGGCCGCGGCCGCGGGCTTCGGGGCGGCGGCCGGGGCCGGCGCGGGAACGGCGGGCGCCGGCTGAGCCGGAGCTGCCGGGGCGGCGGGCGCCGGTGGCGTGGTGGTGGTCGCTGCGGCCCCCGCGGCCGCAGTACCCGCCGGAGCCGAGGGCGCGGCCGCCCCCGGCTTGTAGTCGGCGAAGAAGTCCCACCAGGCACGGTCTACCGAATTCGGGTCCTGGAGGTACTGCTGATAGATCTCGTCGACGAGCCACTCGTTCGGTCCGAACGCGGCCGCGGGATTCTTGCCCGCTTGGTCTGCGTCGGTCGAGATGCTCGATGCGTTACTGGGGGACTGTGGCGACACGGCGGCAACCGCCCTCTTCCGCTTCACAAGGTGATGGACAGCGGGAATAAAGGCTACGCCCCCTGGAGGGGGAAGGTCAGGCCGGGCCGGTGCATCGTCGCGTAAGTCACATCGGAAAGTGTGTTTCGGCGGTGGAAATGGCGGGAAACAAGCGCGGTTGCACGTCAAGAGGGTGTGGTGATGCGGGTCGCGCACGCCCGAGCGTGCCGACCCGCGCCGACCTGGGACGGTCCGCTGCCTGATCACACGTGTCCGACTGCGCGAACACCGGTGGATCTTGTGGCTCCGGTTCGAACTTTACGTCAACTTGGTACGGATGACTCTCCCGGAAGAGTGACAAGAATCCGGCAACCCCGCTCGGATTCGGCCACTCCGATCCGGCCTCCGTGGAGATCGACCGCCCAGCGGGCGATCGCGAGCCCCAGTCCGGTACCGCCGTCGCTGCCCGGGCCGTGCGGCCGGCGGACGGCCCCGCGGTTGAACCGCTCGAACACGCGGTGCCACTCGGAGCGCGGAATGCCGGGGCCCTCGTCCAGGACCTCCAGCTCCAGAGACTCCGGCAGCGTGCCCCGACGCGCCTTCACCGTCACCCGTCCGTGCGGGGGGCTGTGCTTGACCGCGTTGTCGATCAGATTGGCGACGACCTGGTGGATGCGCTCCGGGTCGGCGTGCGCGGTCAGCTCCGGCGGGGTGACGTCCAGGTGCAGATGGACGTCCGTGCGGGTGTGGTTGCCGCCCGAGCCCATGGTGGCCCGCGCCGAGGCGACCATGTTGGCCTCCTTCAGCACCCCGGACAGGTACGGCCACACCTCGAAACGCCGTCTGCGCAGGGGGACGACGCCGTTGTCGAGGCGGGACAGGTCCAGCAGGGTCTCCACCAGACGCCCTAGCCGCTCCGTCTGCTTCAGGGCCGTGCGCATCGTCTCGGTGTCCGCCTCGGCGATGCCGTCGACCACGTTCTCCAGGACGGCGCGCAGGCCCGCGATGGGCGTGCGCAGCTCGTGCGAGACGTTGGCCACCAGCTCCTTGCGCTGGCGGTCCTGCGCCTCCAGCTCGTCCGCCATGACGTTGATCGTCTGGGCCAGGTCGCCCAGCTCGTCACGGCGGTTCTCGCTCACCCGGCGGGTGTAGTCGCCGTGCGAGATGGACCGGGCCACCGTGTTCATCTCGTCCAGCGGCGCGGTGAGCGAATGCGCCACGAACTGCGTGATCAACAGTGTGGCGATCATCGAGAAGACCGTGATGAAGCGCAGCTCCGTCTTGGTGTGCACCGCGATCATCGACAGCCCGGTGGTGATCAGCACCGAGATGACGACCAGCGCACCCAGCTTCGTCTTGATCGAGAACGGGCGCACGCCGCCCCACGGCTCCCCGGGGCCGGGAGCGGGGCTTCTCGGTCCGTCCGGCCCGGAGCTCATGGCGTCGGGGTCTCCAGCGCGTACCCGACACCGTGCACGGTGCGGATCCGCTCGGCGCCGATCTTCCGGCGCAGCGCCTTGATGTGGCTGTCGACCGTGCGGGTGCCGGAGGCGTCCGCCCAGTCCCAGACCTCGGCCAGCAGCTGCTCACGGGAGAGCACGGCGCGCGGGGTGTTCGCCAGGCAGACCAGCAGGTCGAACTCGGTGGGCGTGAGGTGCACGTCCTCCGAGCGGACCCGCACCCGGCGCTGCGCGTGGTCGATCTCCAGCTCGCCGAGCCGCAGGATCCCGCTGCGGGGCGTGGTGGCCGCGATCGCGGCCCGCTCCACCCGACGCAGCAGCACGTGCACGCGTGCCGCCAGCTCCCGCATCGAGAAGGGCTTGGTCATGTAGTCGTCGGCGCCCACGCCGAGCCCGACCAGCATGTCGGTCTCGTCGTCGCGCGCGGTGAGCATCAGCACCGGCACCGGACGGGCGGCCTGCACACGACGGCAGACCTCCAGACCGTCGAAGCCGGGCAGCATGATGTCGAGGATCAGCAGGTCTGGCTGCCAGGCCTCGGCGGTGTCGACGGCCGCCGGGCCGTCACCCGCCGTTTGCACGAGGAATCCCTCTGCGCGCAGGCGGGCCGCGATGGCGTCGACGATCGTCGGGTCGTCCTCGACCACCAGGACGCGCCGCTGCGCTCCCGGAGTCGCCGTCGCCGTGCTGTTGTGTGCGGTGTGTGTCTGCTCCATGGCCCGCCCCTGAGTGTGCTTTCCGGAACCAGTGGGGTGATCCCTTGTCTGCGCATGACTGCGGTTGACGCGTAAATGATCGGCGTCAGGGGTGCAGCGTACGGCGAGTCACCACGGCTTTGCTATCCAGGTCGGACGGCGAGGTGCACAACGTCCGGCACGCCTCGGGCAACCGGGATCTCTTCGGTACGCACCTGTTGGAACCCGGCATTCCCCAAGGTTCCCTCGAATTCCGGAGAGGGCTGGGCCGACCACACCGCGAGTACGCCACCAGGTCTCAACACCCGTGCGCAGCTTGCGAGTCCGGCCGCGGAGTACAGGCTGCCGTTGCCCTCGGTGACGGTCCAGCCGGGCCCGTTGTCGATGTCGAGGCACACCGCGTCGAACGTGTCGCATGTCTCATTGACGTAGTCGAGCAGATCCGTTTCGACGATCTTCGTCCGGCGGTCGGCGAGCGCTGGCCCGGAGACGGCGGACAGCGGGCCGTCGAGGTGCCAGTCGATGACGGCGCGCTCGCGCTCCACGACCGTGACGTCGCCCCAGCGGGGATCGGCGGCGGCGTGCGCGAGGGAGAAGCCGACGCCCAGGCCGCCGATGAGCAGGCCGGGCGAAGGGCTGCTGCCGGGGCGGGTGTTCAGCGCGGCCAGCGCGGCGTCGACCAGCAGTCGTTCCGAACGGCCGTCCGAGGTGTCCATCAGGAAGCAGCCGTTGGCGATGATCTGGAGCAACTCCCCGTGCCTGCGCAGGACGACCTCACCGTAGGGGCCCTCGCGGCGGTCCAGGACTTCGGGTGCGCCGGGGATGTCGTACGGGATGGGCATCGGTCCATCCTGGCACCTCCGTGACGGTTTGTTGAGGGAATTGCGTGCGCGACGGGTGGGATTGACGCACGTCTGTTCGCAAAAGGCTCGGAGTGGGTTCGAAGTGGGTTCGGAGTGAGTGGGTTCGGAGTGGGTTCGGAGTGCATGAGAAACAGCGGAGAGAACTCTCAGAGGTTTCTGTGAATAGACGCAGGCGTGGCGTCGGTCACAGACAGCGGACGGGCGGGCCGCGAAGGGTGGGGTGAAACGGAAGGAGCGCGTCACGGTGGAAAGCACGGCACCGGCCACGAGCCCGCCCTTGCCCGACGTCTCCGGGCTGCCCGATGTCTCCGGGCTGTTGGACGGCATCCCGGGCCAGCGCGCCCCCCGAATCGCCGAGCCGCCGCTCGGGGCGGGTCCCTGCCCCGCCCCCCGCCCCCGGTTCCGCATCCCCGCTCCCTTCACCCTCGCGTACGCCGCCGTCCTCGCCGTCACCTCGTTCTTCGCCGAGCACGCCGACCCCGCCCTGGTGTACGCCCTGCACCAGGGCTCCAGCACCGACGTGGCGCACCTGTGGCAGACGCCGGTGCTGGTGCTGGTGGCCAGCGCGCTGTGGGTGGCGGGCGGCTTCGCCTCGCCGTTCACGCTCGGCTTCCTGGTCGTCCTCACCGCCCTGGAGCGGCGCATGGGCGGCGTCCGTACGGCGGTCGTCTTCCTGCTCGGGCATGTCCTGGCCACTCTCGCGACCGAGGTCCCGGTGGGCCTGGCCGTGCTCGTGGGCAGGCTGCCCGACAGCTCGCTGCACCGCCTCGACTACGGCATCAGCTTCGGTGTCGCCGCGAGCGTCGGCGCCCTGGCGGGACTGCTCAAGCCCTGGTTGCGCTGGCCCCTGCTCGCCGCCTTCGGCGGGATGCTGTTGCAGGACCTGATCGCCTTCACCGACCCGATGACGAACTGGGGCCACCTGTTCGCGCTGGCGATAGGCGTCGCCACCTGGCCGTGGGTGCGGCGCTGGAGTCGCGCTCACTCCTCCGGCCGGGTGAACGCGGCGTAGCCGCCTGCCGCGTCCAGGGCGGCGAGCGTGCCGTGGTGGGGTGCGGCGTCGTCCCGGCCGGACGGTGGACACTCGTTCCATGTGATCACGCGGGCCTCGGTGGTGGTCGTCGGTCCAAGTCGCCGTATCCCCCTGAGCGGTCGCCTTGGGCATCACGCCACTGGACCGACGGAAGGGGCCGGGCGAGGCCGCGTTGCCGGCGACCGCCCTGCGGGCGCACGCGGACGGCGCGCCCGTCCGCGCCACCCCCTTGGGCGCTCCGAGCCCCTGTCACCCCCAGGTCGTACCGGGGCCGGGCAGGTCCTGGTGCCGTGGCAGGCACCGTTTGCCCGTGAAGGAGCGGCATCCGGTGCGTGCTCTGGGGTCCTCCCGGCCGAAGGCCCTCGTACGCGACGTACGTGGGTCTTCGGCCGGTGCGGGGAGTGGGGGCACATCCCGCGCCCTTGAGGCAGTGGGGGAGTGTGCCGGGCGTCGCGCCGGGGCGAACCGTCGCCTGTCACGGCACCAGGGCGCTTCTGACGGCTCTTGAAGTTGTCCCCCGCCCGAAACGGATGCGCCTGGCGAGGCAACCGTCGCCTCACGAGGCGCCCCGCGCCAAGCCGATCGGGTCAACCGGCAGCAGACCAAGAGCCGTCAGAAGCGCCCTAGTCGTCGTACTTGACCGTGCCGTCCTCGCGCAGGGTCGGGTGGAGCTTCATGGGGCCGTACTCGTCGACGTCCGACGGGCGGGGCGGCTCGGGGCCGTCCGGGCCCAGGCGGACCATCCGCTCGACGCGGCAGATCCGGAACACCCGGTCCTCCACGCGCGCCTCGTCGGCCCGGCCGGCGGCCCGGAAGGCCTCCGCGGCCCGCGCGTACAGAGCCTTCTTCCGCTCGTCGAAGCGGTAGAGCATCGCCCAGACGCGGGCCATCCCCTCGTACAGCGTGCGGCGGGCCTCGTGCGGGGTCGCCGACAGGGATCCGCACGGGGTCCACCCCGACTCTTCGCGTTCGGCCACCGAGAAGCCGACGGGCAGCCGGACCACGTCCGGGTGCGTCCTGGTCGCCCGCACGGAGTCCGCGCGCACGTCGGCGGGAAAACGGACGCCCGTGTACGTGAAGTCGCGCAGGCCCAGCCGCAGCGCGCCCGCCATCGGGCCCTCGTCCCGGCCGGGGTCCAGGACGTAGCCCACGTCCGGCGACGGGCCGGCGTTCTGGTCCTCCCAGGAGGGGGCCGCGGGCTCGGGGTCGGTGGGCCGGGGCGGCTCCAGGCCGTCGTCGCCGGTCCGGGCGAACTCGTCGCCGCGCACCACCCGGTAGCGCACGCCCAGGGCCTCCACCTCGTCGGCCGGGGCCCGCTCCAGCACGGCCACGGCCGCCAGCAGCTCGCGCCGGACGGCCGGATCGTCGGTGCCGTCCTTCGCCTTGAACCACAGGTGCGAGTTCAGCCCGTCCCGGGCCTGCTGGGGCATGGCGTCCACCACCGGTTTCAGCAGGCACCAGCCCGTCTCGGCGGCGGCCGGGTCCCGCGCGGCGATACCGAAGACGGGCCCGCGCAACGCGATGTGCGGATAACGCCGGGAGGCCTCGACGGCGTCCGCCTCCGTCACCCAGGCGACGGGGTCGTCGCGGCGGACCAGTTCCGCGTGGAGGGCGTCGAGACGTCGCTTCCAGTCATCGGTCATATGCGCATTGTGGTCGGGGCGGAGGGGTACTTCGGGGTGAATGCCGGAAGTGGACGGGGTACGGGGAGGGGGCGTAAGGGGCGTGCCAGGTCGTGCGGGACCGAGGGGTGCGCCCCTTCGGCCGCCGGACGTCACCCCCGTGCGTCCGCCGTGTCCCCTGTGAACCTCGCGCTGGTCAGCTGCGACTCGACGCGCCAGCCCAGCGACTCGTACAGCGCCCGGCCCTCCGGTGTCGCGCCCAGCACGCCGGTCCGGGCGCCCTGCGCGACCGCCGCGCGCTGGAGCGTCCGCATGACGAGGGCGCCGAGTCCGCGGCGGCGGTGTGCGGGGGACGTCTCGATCTGGTCGGCGACCGCCGTCGCACCGGTCGGGGCGATCTGCCCGCGCGCGGCCAGGGAGCCGTCCGGGGCGACGATCATGGTGCGGGTCACGCCGCCGATCGACCAGGTGCGCTGCCGGTGTCCGTCGGGGACGGGGTCGGGCGGGACGTCCTCGAGCGCGGCCGTCATCAGGAAGCCGGGCTCGGGGTCGATCCACCAGCCCGGCCCCAGCCGGCCCCCGACCACCGCCGGGTCCGCGAACACCTTCAGCCACACCCCCGCCCCGGTCACCGCGCCCGCCACCTTCCGCACGTCCGCCTCCTCGACGGCGTCACCGGTCGCGCCGAGGACGTGCCGGGTGACGTGATGGGGCCCCGTTCCCACGTCGATGGTGCAGCCCCACGGCTCGACCACCGGCGGCGCGGCCCCACGGGACAGTACCCAGCCGTCCACCCAAGCCCGTACGATCCGGTCCACAGCAACCCCCTGTAATGAGCACTCTCGACCTTCATCTATTACCCGATGGCCGTAGGTGTATCGCCTCGCACACCGACAGCCGTGATCGCCCACAGCGAACGGGCGGCAGTCCGGGGAACATTCGAAGCCGCGCATGCATTGAGTCGGCATAGCTCAACTTGACTGCCTAAGGGGAGATCATGGCTTCGACGTCCACACCGCTCACCCTGCCCGTGCTGCCTCTCGAGGACGAGGTCGTGCTCCCCGGCATGGTGGTTCCGCTGGACCTCAACGACACCGACGTACGCGCCGCGGTGGAGGCCGCCCAGGCCGCCGCCCGTTCAACGCCCGGCAAGCCTCAGGTACTCCTGGTGCCGCGCATCGACGGGACGTACGCGAGCACCGGTGTGCTCGGCACCGTCGAGCAGGTCGGCCGGCTGGCCGACGGCGACCCGGGCGCGCTGATCCGCGGCCGGGGACGGGTGCGGATCGGCGCCGGCACCACCGGGCCGGGCGCCGCCCTGTGGGTCGAGGGGGCGCGGATCGACCAGACCGTCGCCGAGCCGCTGCCCGGTCATGTCGCCGAACTCGTCAAGGAGTACAAGGCGCTCGCCACCGCCTGGCTGCGCAAGCGCGGCGCCTGGCAGGTCGTCGACCGCGTCCAGGCCATCGACGACGTCTCCGCGCTCGCCGACAACTCCGGCTACTCGCCGTTCCTGACCACCGAACAGAAGGTGGAGCTCCTGGAGACCGCCGACCCGGTGGCCCGCCTGAAGCTCGCCACCTCGCAACTGCGCGACCACCTCGCCGAGCAGGACGTGGCCGAGACGATCGCCAAGGACGTCCAGGAGGGCGTCGACAAGCAGCAGCGCGAGTTCCTGCTCCGCCGCCAGCTCGAAGCCGTCCGCAAGGAGCTGCGCGAGCTCAACGGCGAGCAGGAGGGCGAGGAGTCCGACGACTACCGTGCCCGCGTCGAGGCCGCCGACCTGCCCGAGAAGGTCCGCGAGGCCGCTCTCAAGGAGGTCGACAAGCTGGAGCGCTCCAGCGACCAGTCGCCCGAGGGCTCCTGGATCCGCACCTGGCTGGACACCGTCCTCGAACTCCCCTGGAACGAACGGACCGAGGACCGGTACGACATCCAGGGTGCCCAGGCGGTCCTGGACGCCGAACACGCCGGCCTGGAGGACGTGAAGGAGCGGATCACCGAGTACCTGGCGGTGCGCAAGCGGCGCGGCGAGCGCGGCCTGGGCGTCGTGGGCGGCCGTCGCGGCGGCGCCGTGCTCGCGCTGGTCGGCCCGCCCGGCGTCGGCAAGACCAGCCTCGGCGAGTCCGTCGCCCACGCCATGGGCCGCAAGTTCGTGCGCGTCGCCCTCGGCGGCGTCCGCGACGAGGCCGAGATCCGCGGCCACCGCCGTACCTACGTCGGCGCGCTGCCCGGCCGGATCGTGCGGGCCGTCAAGGAGGCCGGGTCGATGAACCCGGTGGTGCTCCTCGACGAGATCGACAAGGTGGGCTCCGACTTCCGGGGCGACCCGGCCGCCGCCCTCCTGGAGGTCCTGGACCCGGCGCAGAACCACACCTTCCGCGACCACTACCTGGAGGTCGAGCTCGACCTGAGCGATGTCGTCTTCCTGGCCACCGCCAACGTGCTCGAAGCCATCCCTGAGGCCCTGCTCGACCGTATGGAGCTGGTCCGCCTCGACGGCTACACCGAGGACGAGAAGGTCGTCATCGCCCGCGACCACCTGCTCCCGCGCCAGCTGGAGCGGGCGGGCCTGGACAAGGACGAGGTGACGCTCGACGAGAGCGCGCTGCGCAAGCTCGCCGGCGAGTACACCCGCGAGGCGGGCGTGCGCACCCTGGAGCGGACTGTCGCCCGGCTGCTGCGCAAGGTCGCGGCCCAGCACGAACTGGGCGAGCGGGAACTGCCGCTCACCGTCACGGACGAGGACCTGCGCTCTCTGATCGGCCGGCCGCACCACGTGCCCGAGTCCGCCCAGGACCCGGCCGAGCGCCGGACCGCCGTGCCCGGCGTCGCCACCGGCCTCGCGGTCACCGGCGCGGGCGGTGACGTCCTCTTCGTCGAGGCGTCGCTGGCCGACCCGGAGACGGGCGCGGCGGGCCTGACCCTGACCGGCCAGCTCGGGGACGTGATGAAGGAGTCGGCGCAGATCGCGCTCAGCTTCCTGCGCAGTCACGGGGCCGAACTGGAACTGCCGGTGGGCGACCTGAAGGACCGGGGCGTGCACATCCACTTCCCGGCGGGCGCGGTCCCCAAGGACGGCCCGAGCGCCGGCGTCACCATGACGACGGCCCTCGCGTCCCTGCTGTCCGGCCGGCTCGTCCGCACCGACGTGGCGATGACCGGCGAGGTCTCCCTGACCGGCCGCGTCCTGCCCATCGGCGGCGTGAAGCAGAAGCTGCTCGCCGCGCACCGGGCCGGGGTCACCACCGTCGTCATCCCCAAGCGCAACGAGCCCGACCTGGACGACGTCCCGGCGGAGGTGCTGGACAAGCTCGACGTCCACGCCGTCACGGACGTCCGCCAGGTCCTTGAGCTGGCGCTCGCGCCCGCCACGAACGGCGCGGCGCCGGAGGTTCCCGTGGCGGCGTGACGGACGTTGCGGGAAGGGCGGGGCCCGGGTTTCGTGAGGGAGACCCGGGCCTTCGCCGCACCCCACGCCGGAGCCTGGGCACCGCTTCTGGCCTGTGCCTGCGAAATACTTAAGAGCTGCGCGGATGGCAGCGACCGGCGAACATCAGAGGTGCTGACGTGCACGAGGATCACCAGGACCACCAGGACACGGGCGGCGACGCGTCGTCGCGCGGGGTGGAGCAGGGCGACCGGGAGTTCCTGTCCCTGGAGCGGGAGCTCACGGTGCTGCTGCGCCGCGCCCGCGCCAACCAGGGCGAGATGGCCCGCGAGGTCCACCCGGACCTGGAGTCCGCCGCCTACGGCCTCCTCGTCCGGCTGGAGGAGTGCGGCCGCCAGCGCGCCACGGAACTCGCCGCCTACATTGGCGTCGGCAAGGCCACCATGTCCCGCCAGCTGCGCGCCCTGGAGCAGCTCGGTCTGATCGCCCGCGAGCCCGACCCGGCGGACGGCCGCGCCTGGCTGGTCGACCTCACCGAGGAGGGCCGCACCCGGGTGAGGCGGGTCCGCGAGGCCCGCCGCGAGCGGTACGTCAGCCACTTCTCCGACTGGGACCGCGAGGAGGTCGGGGAGCTGGCGCGCCTGCTGCAGCAGCTGAACCGGGGGATGGAGAAGTGAAGCGGCGGTCGCGAATGCGCCGGCTGTAGTGACCTGAGAGGTTGGGGACGCCTCAGAGCTCCGCGTGTCAGAGCTCCACGCACACCACCGTCGCGTCGTCGTGCGTCTTCGCCCGGCCCAGGAAGGCCCGCCCGGCGCCGTCGTCCGCCCGCTCCCGCTCGCGGACCCGCTCCACCAGTGCCTGCGCCCCCTCCTTGCGCACGAGGGTGAGCAGGTCCGACCAGTCGCCCTCGTGGAAGAGCTCCGTCCAGCGGGTGGCCCCGTCCGAGAGCGCCGCCAGGGCGCGGACCTCGGCGCGTGGTACGGCCGTGGTCACCGCGCGGGCGGCCACCGACGGATCGGCCGCGGCCGTGAAGAACCCGCCCTCCTTGTTGCGGAGCGTGCCGTCGACGACCTCGGCGCTCCTGAGCAGGTCGCGCGGCAGCCGGGCCAGCCGGTCGTCCTGGACGGCGGTGACCGTGCCGCCCGGGGACGCCAGCAGCAGCGTCGCGTCGCACAGGACCAGGCACTCGACCGTCTCCGGCGACCAGCGCGCGAGGGTCACTGCGGCCTGTGGGGTGCGTGGGTGAGAAAGGTCACAGGTTTTGGAATGGGTCCCAGCGGTACGTGCGATGGCGAGGGCGAGCGCCTCGGCCAGTGGAACATCCGGGAGTGAAACGGTCAGTTCGGTCAGCGCGCCGCCCAAGCGCGCGGTGAACCAGGGGACCGAATGCAGACAGCCCGCGCCGCCCCCCGGCGGCGTCACTCCGTCCAGGAGGACGAGCGAACCGCCCTGTCCGCAGGCGGGAAGTCCGATACTCGCGAAGTCCTCGTTGAGGCGGGCCCGATCGCCGGCCTCCGACACAAGTTCCGTACGCATTCGGCCAGTCTGCACGACCCCTTCACACCCTTCGCGAAAGGCTGGCATCACTCGCCGAACAGGTGTACCACCGCAGGTCAGACGCCTGCTTTGGGCGGGAATGAAGCACTCCGGGAAGGCGTGGCGGCGAATACTGTCAAAGCCCGCCGCCCACGTCCAACCGGCCTGCCGGGCAGGGCCGCTGCACACGCCAGAGGAACTTGCCCGCCAACTCCCTCCCGATGTTCACTCCTTCGGGTGGCGGGGCAACCGATGCGCGACCCCTGCCCACCGGCACTGGGAGGGTCGGGAACCGTACCGGAGGCACGCACCAGTTGACGGAGCGTCATATCCGGCCCATGGAGCACGAGTCAGGAATGCGAGCACCGGTGCAGAAGACGCGGCCTCGGCGTACAGGCAGGCAGACGGCCTCCGAGGGGGGCGCGGAGCGCACCCTTGTCGGCAAGGGCCGCCCCACCCATGTACGCAACCGGCTGATCGTCGCGGTGGCCGTGGTGGCCGCCGCCATCGCCGGGGCCGGCGCCCCCTCGATCCTCGCCGCCTCCGGGCAGCTGAAGGACTCCCAGGACCTGGTCACCCTGGCCGAACAGACCCAGGACGCCCTCGCCCTCGCCCAGTCCCTGGCGGACGAGCGCGACGAGGCCACCACCTACGTCGCGGCCGGCCGCGTGAAGTCCGCGGCGCCCTCCACCCAGGGCAGCGCCCGCGTGGACCGGCAGGTGAGCGAGCTGACCGCCGGGACGGACGTCTCCGCCGCGCTGCGCGAGGTCCTCGACGCCGTCCCGTCCGCGCGCCGCTCGGCCCTCACCGGCACGAGCACGGCGCTCCAGACGCACCAGGCGTACTCCGAGGCCATCACCGCGCTCCATGTCCTCGTCGACCGGCTGGCCGAGCAGATGCCGCCGCGCGCGGGCTCCGGCGCGTACGCCCTCGCCGAGCTCGACACCGCCGTCCAGCAGGCCTCCGCGACCCGGGGACTGCTGCTCGCGGCGCTGAACGTGCCGACGAAGACCGAGACCGAGTACGACCCCGTCACCGGACGGTCGACCACCGAGAAGGTCTCCACCGACGCCGACACCAAACAGCGCGACGCCCTCACCGCCGCCGCGCAGCAGGCCCGGCTGCGCTCCGACGCGGCCCTCGCCGACTTCCGGGAGGGCGCGCCCCGGGAGGCGGTGGCCTCCTACGACTCCACGGTCACCGGCGGCGACGTCGACACCGCCGAGGCGTACCTCGCCTCCCTCACCGACCAGCCGGTGCTGAGCGGCGGCGAACTCGACACCAGCGTCAAGAAGCTGGACGCCGCGCTCTCCGCCCGCGTCGACCTGATGCGCGGGGTCGAGTCCTCCCTGTACAACCACCGTACCGAGGACCTCGCCCACCTGCGCGACGACGACGTCACCGACCTGGAGCTCCGCGTCACCCTCCTCGGGGCGCTGATGCTGCTGGCGGTCGTCGTCGCCACGGGCATGGCCCGCAGCCTCACCCGTCCGCTGTCCGTGCTGCGCCGGGGATCGGCGAGGCTGGCCGAGGCCGAGAACCCGGCGGCCGAGGAACCGGTCGTATTCACCGGCCGCAACGACGAGTTCGCCCAGGTCGTCCGTTCCGTCAACGCCCTGCACGAGCACGCCGTGGCCTTCCACGAGCGCGTCGCCACCCTGGAGTCCGACCGCAAGCACCTCGTCGGCCAGCGCCAGCGGATGGCGGACGCCCGCGAGGAACTGCGCGCCGAACTCGCCGACTCCGCGGCCAAGCTGGACGGCCTGCGCGACAGCATCAGCGGCACCTTCGTCAACCTCGCCCTGCGCACCCTCGGCCTCGTGGAACGCCAACTCGCGGTCATCGAGGGCCTGGAGGAGCGCGAGCAGGACCCCGACCGGCTGGCCACGCTCTTCAAGCTCGACCACTTCGCCACGGTCATGCGCCGCCACAGCGAGAACCTGCTGGTCCTGGCCGGCACGGAACACGTCCAGCAGCACCCGGGCCCGGTCCCGCTGGTGGACGTGGTCCGCGCGGCGGTCAGCGAGATCGAGCGCTACGAGCGAGTACGCATCTCGGCGCTGCCCCCGCACGCGCACGTGGCGGGCTTCGCCGCCGACGACCTCTCCCACCTCCTGGCCGAACTCATGGAGAACGCCACCTCGTTCTCCCCGCCCGACCTGCCCGTCGAGGTCTCAGGCTGGCTCCTGGAGAACGGCGAGGTCATGCTCTCCGTCCAGGACGAGGGCATCGGGATCACCGACGACGACCGGTTGAGCCGCCTCAACGCCCGCCTCACCGAGTTCGACCCGGAGACGCCGTACGACCAGGAGGGCGAGGAGGGCCTCGGCCTCGGTCTGTACGTGGTGGCCCGGCTCGCCCACCGGCACGGGGTGCGGGTGCGGCTGCGCGACCAGAAGCAGGGCGGGGTGGCGGCGGTCGTCGTCCTGCCGATCCCGCTCCTCGCGACGGCCCCGGCCGCCGCGATCACGGCGACGGCCCAGACCTCCTCCACCGCCCAGACCTTCTCCCTGCCCGGCGCGGACGCGGAGGTCAACTCCAACGCCCTACCCGGCCGTTCGAAGCCGAGGGACCCCCTGGTCGCCCTGGCGGAACAGGCGGTACGTCAGTCGGAGACCCCGGCCGAGACCCCGGCCGAGACGACGATGGAACTGCTGCTGCCGCCCCTGCAGGGAGAGACGGCAGAAGAACACCCCACGCCCACCCCCACGTCCGCCCCCGACCCCGATCCCACCCCCGAACCCGAGGCCGCCCACGGCGAGAACCCTCCACAGGGGCCACCCGCACTTGACTACGCGAGCGCCACAGGTGGTGCGGGCGGGAGCGAATCCGTCGACGGCGAAGCCGAGACGGAACACACCCGGCCCTCGGACGAGCCCCTCACGGACAAGGGTCTCCCCAAGCGCACCCCCAAGATCACGACACCCGCACAGGCCCCGCGTCAGCGGAGCGGCTCCGTCGACGCGGAAGCCCTCCGCCGCCGTCTGGGCGGCTTCCGCAGGGGGGCGGAGGCCGGCTACCGCGAAGTCGAGGCGGAAGTCGCCGAACGCACGGGCCAGAACAAGGTTCCCGCACCTCAGGCACCTCAAAGAGCTCAAGAAGCACACGCACACGCCGAAGAAGACACGGGGGGCACAGTCGAGGAGGCAAGCAGTTGACCGCGCCCAGTACCTTCGGACTGAGCAGTGAAGCCCGTAACCTGCACTGGCTGTTGACCAACCTCGTGGAGGAAGTACCCGGCATCCAGTCCGTCGCCGTCGTGTCCTCGGACGGCCTGCTCCTGCTCTCCTCGGACCCAGGCCGCAACGACGAGGCACGTCAGGCCCGCGAGTCCAAACCCTCCGGCCCGCGCGGCTCCTCCGCCGACCTCGCCACCATCGTCTCCGGCATCGGCAGCCTCACCATCGGCGCCGCCAAGCTCATCGACTTCGGCGGGGTCAAGCACACCATGGTCGCGATGGACGAGGGCAGCCTCTTCGTCATGTCGATCAGTGACGGCTCGCTCCTCGGCGTGCACGGCTCCGCGGACTGCGACATGAGCGTCGTGGCGTACCACATGGCCCTCTTCGTGGGCCGCGCCGGCCACGTCCTGACCCCGGAACTCCGCAGCGAGCTACGGCAATCCCTGGAGTCGGAGTCGGCGGGGAGTGTCCGATGAGCACCGGGCCGAAGAACGCCAGGCAGCAGCTTCCCGTCCGCGGCGGTGACCGCAGGCCCGCCCGCGTGCGCCCCTATTCGCTCACCGGCGGCCGTACCCGCTTCGGGCACGTCCTGCTCGTGGAGACCTTCGTGGCGGCCCTCGAAGCGCCCGAAGAACGCAAGGAACTGACTGGGGGTACCTCCCATGTGTTGAGCTATGGGGGAGGGTCGCTGAAGTCCACGGTCATGCCGGAACTGCGGGCCATCGTCGAACTGTGCCGCCGTATGCGCACGGTGGCCGAGATCGCCGCGCTGCTGAAGATGCCGCTCGGCGTGGTCCGGGTGCTCCTCAGCGACCTCGCGGACCAGGGAAAGATCCGTGTGTACGGCACCGGTACCGCTCACGGTACGGGCCGTCCCGACCGCGCTCTGCTGGAAAGGGTGCTGAGTGGACTCCGTCGTCTCTGACGCCGCTCGTGGCGTCTCCCCGTTCGTCGAGCCCGAGCCCGACGAGACGTTGCAGCCCTGGCAGACGGACCGCACCCGCGCCCCCATAGCCACGAAGATCGTGGTGGCGGGCGGCTTCGGCGTCGGCAAGACCACCCTCGTCGGCACCGTCTCGGAGATCGAGCCCCTCCAGACGGAGGCGCTGATGACCGAGGCCAGCGAGGAGACCGACGACCTCACCGGTACCCCGGAGAAGACCACCACCACGGTCGCCATGGACTACGGCCGCCTCACGCTCGACGACGACCTGGTGCTCTACCTGTTCGGCACGCCGGGCCAGCAGCGGTTCTGGTTCATGTGGGACGACCTGGTGCGCGGCGCGATCGGCGCCGTCGTCCTGGCCGACACCCGTCGTCTGAAGGACTGCTTCCCCGCGCTGGACTACTTCGAGAGCTGCGGCCTGCCGTACGTCGTCGCCGTCAACCACTTCGACGGCAGCGAGCTGTTCGAGCCGGCGGACGTGCGGGAGGCGCTGACGATCCCCGCGCACATACCTGTCATGATCATGGACGCGCGGCGCCGGATCTCGGTGATCGAGACCCTCCTGGCCCTGGTGGGCCACGCGCTCGACGAAACCCCCGAGTAAGGCCCTTCAAGGAGAGTTCCCCGCATGCGGAAGATACTCGTCGTCGGAGCCGGCCAGTCCGGTCTCCAGCTCGCCCTCGGCCTCCAGTCGCACGGGTACGAGGTCACCCTGATGTCCAACCGGACGGCGGACGAGATCCGCTCCGGCCGGGTCATGTCGACGCAGTGCATGTTCCACACGGCCCTGCATCACGAGCGCGACCTCCAGCTGAACTTCTGGGAGCAGCAGGCCCCGAAGCTCGAGGGACTCGGCGTCTCGGTCGCCGCCCCCGGCTCGCACGACCCGGGCCCCACCCAGCGCGCGATCGACTGGCTGGGCCGGCTCGACGGGTACGCGCAGTCCGTCGACCAGCGGGTGAAGATGGCCGGCTGGATGGAGACGTTCGTCCAGCGCGGCGGCCAGCTCGTCATCCACGGCGCGGCGGTCTCCGACCTCGACTACTTCTCCCGCGCCTACGACCTCGTCCTGGTCTCGGCGGGCAAGGGCGAGCTCGTCCAGATGTTCGGCCGCGACCCGCAGCGCTCCCCCTACAGCGAGCCGCAGCGCGCCCTCGCCGTCGCCTACGTCCACGGACTGGGCCCGCGCCCGGAGCACCCGGACATGGAGGCGGTCCGCTGCAACCTGGTCCCCGGTGTCGGCGAACTCTTCGTCATGCCGACGCTCACCACCTCCGGCCGCGCCGACATCCTCTTCTGGGAGGGCATACCCGGCGGCCCGCTGGACGTCTTCAACGGCGTCAAGGACCCGGCGGAACACCTCTCCCTGACCCTGGAACTCATGGAGAAGTTCACGCCCTGGGAGTACGCGCGGGCCACGAAGGTCGAACTGACCGATGCGGGCGGCACGTTGGCCGGCCGCTACGCGCCCACGGTCCGCAACCCCATCGGCCGCCTCCCCGGCGGCGGTCTGGTGCTCGGCGTCGCCGACGTCGTCGTCGCCAACGACCCGATCACCGGTCAGGGCTCCAACTCGGCGTCCAAGTGCGCCGCCGCGTATCTCGCGTCGATCCTCGAGCAGGGCGAGAAGGAGTTCGACGAGGAGTGGATGCGCGCCACCTTCGACCGCTACTGGGAGACGGCTCAGCACGTCACCAAGTGGACCAACGCGATGCTCGCTCCGCCGCCGGAGCACATCATCAACCTGCTGGGCGCGGCCGGGCAGCTGCCGCCCGTGGCTGATCGTTTCGCCAACGCGTTCAACGACCCGGCCGACTTCGAGAACTTCTTCTACGAGCCGGAGAAGACGGGCGCCTACCTGACCTCGGTCACCGGAGCCTGACGGGCTTTCTCCGCTCGTCCTGTACGTCGTCCTCGTACTCGCCGTCGGAGGGTGGGTCCGCGTCGCGCGGGCGGCGCGGGGCGGACCGTGCCGGGTGCGCGCGGCGCCACCGTGATGCCGGCTGCGGGCGGGCCGGTCCGCCGGGCGGATGGTGAGGACCGGAACCGGGCTCGGACGATCAGTGCCCCTTGACGGTAGGGGAGGACGCCTCTTCGGCGAACACCCGTGACATCGCCCGGGCCAGGAACAGGAAGGGCCCCGGCGCCTGTGGCGCCGGGACCCGATCCCGTTGTACCCGTCAGGCGGTCAGCCCGTGTGGCATGCCACGTCTTCCGGGCTGCAGGTGTGGACGTCGTCGTCGGGCAGGTGGATCAGGTCGTCCCGGACCCAGCCGGTCTTGCCCTTGGCGTTCCCGGTCGTCATCTTGACCTTGTACCAGCGGTGGCCACCCGTGTAGGTCGAGGTCTTCTCGGTGCACTTGTTGTTCTTGTACGCCACGCCCAGGCTGGTGGAGCTGGTGGACGCCTTGGAGCGGAGGTTCGCCGAGCTCGCCTTGATGTAGCAGCCCGAGGCCGCCTGGGCCGGAGCGGCAGCGAGGACCAGCCCCGGAACAGCGAGTGAGGCGGTCAAGGAAAGAGCCGTCATGGCTTGGCGTATGCGCATGGGTTCCCCGTCTTTGTCGGGCATCATGTGATGCCCTTGCGAACTGACCTCCAGAGTCAAGATCACAAGGGTTCGACGCGTCAACCGGCATTGCCGAACCATGACTTGTCCCCCCAGGCCACCACACTCCCGGACGCTCCGGATCTACGCGCACCTCATGCCGAGCAGCCAGGAGCGCACAGGTGGGCTCACTTCTGTGAGCCGGAGAAGACGGGGACCTGTCCGGGGTCGGTTCCGGGCGCCCGGTCGGGGCGTACGGCGCCCAGTACCGGTTGGGACGCGATCGGGGTGACCTTGATCTTCTCGCCCGTTCGCGGTGCCTGGACCACCTTGCCCCCGCCCAGGTACATCGCCACGTGGGTGGCCTCGGGGAAGTAGATCACCAGGTCGCCGGGGCGAAGTTCCCTCAGCGGGATCCTCGGCAGCCGCGCCCACTGCTCCTCGCTGGTCCGGGGGATCGGCGTCCCGGCATGCCCCCAGGCCTCGGACGTCAGGCCCGAGCAGTCGTACGACCTCGGGCCCTCGGCGCCCCATTCGTACGGCTTGCCGATCTGCCGCACGGCGTACCGCACGGCCTGCTCGCCCTCCTTCGACGGCTTGCGGTCCTCGCCGAGCGCACCGGACGTACCGGGCGCACCGAGCGCTCCGGACGCCACGAGCTTCTCCTGCGCCTGGGCGACGCCCTTCTTCTCCAGTTCGGCGAGGGCGGCGAGCTGCTCGGCGGTGAGGGAGGCGAGGAGTGCCTCGACGTCGTCGAGGCGCCGGCGTACGTCGTCGCGCTCCTTCTTCGTGCGCGCGGTGAGGGTGAGCTGGTCGTCGAGGGCGGCGCGGGCCTTGCGCGCCAGCCCGTCGGCCTTGCGTTCGCCGCTCTCCAGCCGCCCGACCGTCTCGGCCCGCTCGCGCGCCAGTCGGCCGATCACATGCCCCTGGTCGAGGGCGTGCTGCGGATCGCGGGCGAGCAGCAGCCGTACGTAGGGGGAGATGCCGGTGCTGCCCTGGTACTGCTGGCGGGCCAGCCGCCCGGCGGCGCCCCGGCTGTCGTGCAGGGAGAGCCGCGCCTTGGCCAGGTCGGCGTCCAGCCGCCCGGTCTCGGCCCGCCGCCGCCTGAGCTGTTCCTCGGTGGCGTTGTAGGCCTCGGTGGCCTGCTCGGCCTCCCGGTACAGCCGCTGAAGCTCCGTCAGCAACGCGGCCACGGTCTTTTCGCCGGTGTCCGACACCTCCGCACCGGCCTCCGCTCCGACGGTCGGTGGTTCGCCCGGGTCCGGGGTCTCGGCTCCGGCGACCGACGGTTCGCCGGCGTCCGGGGTCTCGGCTCCGGTCTCCGAGGACTCGCCCGGGTCCGGGGTCTCCGCGACGACCGCCGTCTGTCCTTCCGTCACGGCCGTGGCGAGCCCGGGGGCCAGGACGGTCTGGGCGGCGAGCGCCGCCGTGGAGACCGTACAGGCCAGACGCAGCAGCCTTCCTGACACGTCATCACCTCCGTTGCGGGGTGGCCCCTCCATCCCGCAGGGCGAGCATCAGGCGTGCGCGCGTGGCCCGCGCGCCGAGTGTGCGCGGTTCGGCGCAACGGGGTCACTCGGTGGCGTCGTCCCGTCGGCCGTCCGGCGTGGCGTCGGGCTTGGACCAGGGCCACCGTGGTCGGCCGCTCTTCTTCCCCGCCCCCTGGTCACCTTCGGCGGCAAACTCGTACTTCCAGCCCTGGGGCAGTCCGAGCTTTCTGCTGTGGCCGCGGGGCACACGCCGGTAGACCAGGACGGTGGGCGGGCCACCGGCCGCGTCGGGGACGGGGATGCGGTACGTCTTCGGCGGGTGCCCGGTCGGGCCGAGCAGCACGGGCAGGACCCGGCCGTCCATGGGACCGCCCTCGAAGGGGGTGTCTTCGCTCTTCACCGCACCAGTGTCGATCAGGTCTCCGCCGACAGCGCACCCCGGACCAGCTCGGCGGTCTGCGCGTCCCGCGCCGAGGTCACCGTGAGGACGGCGACGAACTGGTCGACCAGCCAGTCCCGCAGCTCGTCGGCGGGCGGCTGCTTGTCCTCGTCGAGCCAGATGAGGGAGGCCGCCTCGACCGCCGTGATCCACATCCGCACGGTCATCCGGAGCCGCGGCCCGGGATCGGTGATCCCCAGGTGGCTGTAGATGTGCTCGGCGGCGGCTCGCCGGACGCCGTCCACGATGGCGGTCGTACGGGAGGTCTCGACGACGCTGCCGCCCTGGAGCAGGGCGCTGAAGCCGGCGTCGTGGCGGCCGACGAAGGTGAGGTAGCGGTCGAGGGCGCGGGCGAGGCGGGGGAGGAGGGGGCCCTGGCGGGGCTCGTCGAAGCAGTGGTTCAGCTCCTCGGCGGCGGAGCGCAGGGCGGCCTCGTAGAGCTGCTGTTTGCCGCCCGGGAAGTACCTGTAGACGAGCGGCCGGGACACCCCGGCGGCCTCCGCCACGTCGTCCAGCGAGACGTCCTCGGGGACGCGGTGCGCGAACAGCGACAGCGCGGCGTCGAGCAGCTGGCTACGGCGCTCCTCCACGCTGAGGCGCCGGTAGGCGGGGGCGGCGGGGGTCATGAAGTGCAGCGTAATCGCCCACCCCCGACCGGCGCCCGCCTCCGGTCGCGCTCCGGTCACGCCAGCAGCCCCGAAGACCTCCACAGCCGTCGCCCGACCCCGCGCAGCACCCCGATGTCGTCCAGGAAGTCGGTCAACCGCTTGGCTCCCGTCTGCATGATCTCCCGCCGGTGTCCGCTGGCCCGCACCTGCGCCATGGCCTCACGCCTGTCCAGGCCCACGTTCGGGTAGACCTCGGGATTCACGAAGGCCACCGAGAACACCCGCGCGAACTCGCCCGACGTGACCCGGGTGAACTCCTGGGACCACCTCGGCGCGCTCACCATCTGGCGGCGCAGTTCCTCGCGGGCGTAGCGCACGTGCCGGGCCTCCTCCACGACGTGGATCCGGGTGACGCCCCTGATCAGCGGCTGGACCCGCTCGTCCGGGAAGGTCAGCCGCTGCATCCAGTCCAGGACCTCCTCGCCGAGCAGGGTCGCGGTGAAGGAGCCGGGGGTCGTGGAGATCGTCTTGAACAACCGCCCCAGGTTCTGGTGGGCGCGGCTCACCGGATACCAGGGGGTGCCGCCGGCCGAGATCAGCCGGGCGAACATCTTCGAGTGCCGGCACTCGTCCTCGATCTCGGTCAGCGCGTACCGGACGTGCGCGCTCGTCGCCGCCTTGTCGTAGATGTGCCGGACGAGCAGCTGCATGAGGATGATCTCGAACCAGATCCCCAGCGAGGCGAGCGCGGCGGCCTCGTGCCGCGACAGCAGGATCCGCTGCTCCTCGCTCATCCGCCGCCACATCGGCGTGTCGTACAGCGACACCAGCTCCGGCGGCCAGAACCACTTGCCCTCTTCGAAGGGGGCGTCCCAGTCCAGCTCCTCGTCCGGGTCGAAGGAGTGCTTGGCGGAGGACGTGAGCAGCCGCTCGGCCACCTGCTCCCGGTCCTTGAGCAGGCCCAGCGCGTCCCGCAGCCCGTCCAGCGCGTCGGCATCCGTGAGGCTCGTCATGCCCTTATGAGACTGCCTGTCAGCAAGCCCGTCAATCCCCCGCGCGTCAACACTGCCGTGCGTGATCACTCCACCGAGGGGCGAATCGGCATATCCCGCTGGGTACGCTGGCTGTGCCAGGCAGACTCCGCCGCATGGGAGCAATCATGAGCGCCGCACGCGAGTACGGGCTGGATGAGGACTACGAGTGGGCCCGTCCGCCCGTCGACGGCTGGACGGCCGACGACCTCGACCGACTCCCGAACCTGCCTCCGCATACGGAGCTGATCGACGGGAGTCTGGTCTTCGTGAGTCCGCAGACGTCGTTTCATTCGCGCACGATGCGCCTGCTGGAGGGCGCTCTACTCGACCAGGCTCCGCAGGAACTGGACGTCCTCCGGGAAATGAGCGTCAAGCTCGACACGCGAAACCGGCCGGAGCCCGACGTCCTGGTGTTTCGCGCCGAGGCTGATACAGGTCCCCAGCAGACCTGGTACAGGCCCGAGGATGTCGTGCTGGCCTTGGAGGTCGTATCGAAGGACTCCAAGGAGCGCGACCGCAAGGTCAAGCCGCGCAAGTACGCGGAGGCGGGCATCCCCCACTACTGGCGAGTCGAAGAGAGTGAAGGCCTCCCCGTGGTCTACGTCTACGAGCTCGACCCCGCCACCAGCACGTACGTACCGACGGGCATCTATCACGACAAGCTCGAGCTGGCCCTCCCGTTTCCCCTCACCATCGACCTCACCGCGATCAACCGCCGCCGATGACCGTCGGTCGGCTCCCGTGGCCGCCCTCCGCGTCCGTTGGATGCTCGTGGATCCCGGTGACGAGGCGTCCGAGGTGGAGCACGGGCCGGGGACAGTGACCGTGCACGCCGAGCGGCTGCCCGCCTACGTCGGGGACGTCGACGGCAACGAGATCGAGTGCGGCCACGGCAGGCCGCGGCCCGCCGGGTCGTTCAAGCTCAGGCTTCCCTAGGCCTTCCTGTTGTCTTCTCAGACCGAGCAGCCCAGGTCCTCCGGGACCGCGAACCCCACCGGCTCCGCTCCCTGGGCCGGGAACGACGTGCGCAGGGTGAAGGCGTACGGGGTCGGGCCGTTGGCGCGCAGGTGGAGGAGGCGGGACTCGGCCTCCGCGACCGTCGGGCGGTGACCGGCCGGCACCCACCACAGGGCCGTCATCGCCTCCGCCACCCGCTCGAACCACTCCCGTCGACGGGACAGCATCTCGCGGTGCCGGCCCTGGTACATGTACGCGGTCAGGGCGTTGGCGTCCCGCCACACCGACATGTTGATGATCAGCCAGGCGTCGCCGAAGACCTCGATGCCGGTCGCGTCGCCGTCCTCGGACTGGAGGCGCCAGACGAAGCCGTCGGCCGTGTCCGCGTCGGCGTTGACCGGGTCGAGGGCGTCGACGAAGTCCTTCAACTCCGGTGAGTCCAAAGGGAACTTGAGGCGGGCGAGGTTGACCTGGGCGAGTTCGAAGGCGGTTGCGGTTGCGGCTACTTGTGTGTCGGCGTCAGTCATGGACCGAACGGTAGGTCGGGAGCCTGCCGTTCGGTACCCCCCGTCTCACGAGTTGAGCACCGCCTCCATCACCGCCCGCGCGATCGGCGCCGCCATCCCGCCCCCGGTGATGTCCCCGCGGCGCGCCGACCCGTCCTCCACCACCACCGCGACCGCGACCCTCGGCTCCATGTCCCGCTCGCCCTGCGCCCAGGAGACGAACCAGGCGTACGGAATCCCGGCGTTGCCGATGCCGTGCTGCGCGGTGCCGGTCTTGCCGCCGACGATCGCGCCGGGGATCGCGGCGTTGGTCCCGGTGCCCTCCCGCACCACGTTCTCCATCAGCTCCCGCATCCGCCGTGCCGTCGAGGGGAGCATCGCCTGGCGGGACGGGCGGGAACCGGCCGTGGCCACCGTCGCCCCGCCCTTCCGCGTCGTGCGCTCCACCAGGTACGGCGTGCGCGCCCGCCCCCCGTCGGCCACCGCCGCCGCCACCGTCGCCATCTGGAGCGGGGTCGCCCGCGTGTTGTACTGGCCGATCGAGGACAGCGCCAGCTGCGCCTCGTCGAGCGAGGTGTCGAAGGTGCTCGCAGAGACGGCGAACGGGATCCGCATGTCCACGTCGTTGAAGCCGAACGCCTGCGCCGTCCGGGTCATCCGGGCCAGCCCCGTGTCCACGCCGAGTTTCGCGAACACCGTGTTGCACGACCACTCGAAGGCGTCCCGCAGCGGAGCGTCCTCGCAGCCGTCGCCCTCGTTCGTCAGGATCGTCGTCGTCCCGGGCAGCCGGTAGGGGGCGGGGGAGTCGGTCGCCGCGTCGAGGTCCGTGATCACGCCCGCGTCCAGTGCCGCCGCCGCGGTGACCACCTTGAACGTCGACCCCGGCGGATACGTCTGCCGCACCGCCCGGTTCAGCATCGGCTTGTCCGGGTCGCCGTTGAGCCGCGCCCAGGCCCGTTCGGCCCCTGCGTCGTTCCCGGACAGCACGCCCGGGTCGTACGACGGACTGGACACCAGCGCCAGTACCCGCCCCGTCGCCGGTTCCACCGCCGCCACCGCGCCCTTGCGTCCGTCCAGCCCCTCGTAGGCGGCCCGCTGGGCCCGGCGGTTCAGCGTCGTCACCACGTTGCCGCCGGGGGGCCGGCCGTGCGTGACGTCGTTCCACAGCGGGAACGGCGAGAGCAGCGGATCCGCCCCCGACAGGACGCCGTCCCCGGTGTGCTCCAGGAACGTCGTCCCGTACACCTGGGAGGCGAAGCCGGTCACCGGCGCGTACAACGGCCCGTCCCGGTACGTGCGTTCGTAGCGCAACTGCTCCCCGGTGTCCCGGGAACCGGTGACGGGGGCCCCGTCGACCAGGATGTCGCCGCGCGGCTGGGCGTAACGGGCGATGGACGCACGCCGGTTGGCCGGGTTGTGGTCGTAGACGCCGGACCGGACGACCTGGACGCGCGCGGCGTTGACCAGGAGCGCCACCAGCAGCAGGGCGCAGAAGACGGCGGCGCGCCGGATGTGCCGGGTCACCCGGACCTCCGTGGGTTCTTGTCGACCGGTTCGTCGAGCTGTTCCGCGTACGGCCGTCGCGCCGAGTCGCTCACCCGGATCAGCAGCGCCACGATCGCCCAGTTGGTGACGACCGACGAGCCGCCCTGCGCCAGGAACGGCATCGCCATGCCGGTCAGCGGGATCAGGCCGGTCACCCCGCCCGCGATCACGAAGACCTGGAGCGCCACGATCGAGGCGAGGCCGGTCGCCAGCAGCCGGCCGAACGGGTCGCGCAGGGACAGGCCCGCCCGGTAGCCGCGCTCCACCAGCAGGCCGTAGAGGAGGAAGAGCGCCGACAGCCCCGCCAGGCCCAGTTCCTCGCCCGCCGTCGCCAGGATGAAGTCCGACTTCGCGGCGAAGCCGATGAGGATGGAGTGGCCGAGCCCGAGCCCGGTGCCGAGCACCCCGCCGGCCGCGAACGAGAACAGCGACTGCGCGAGCTGGTTGGGGCCCTGACCGGCCTCGATGGACGCGAACGGGTGCAGCCAGTCCTCGACCCTGCTGTGCACGTGCGGCTCCAGCCGGCCGACGGCGACCGCGCCGAGCGAGGCGAGCAGCAGGCCGACGGCGATCCAGCCGGTGCGGCCGGTGGCGACGTAGAGCATGACCACGAACAGCCCGAAGAAGAGCAGGGACGTGCCGAGATCCCGCTCCAGGACCAGCACGCCGACGCTCAGCAGCCAGATCGCGACGATCGGTCCGAGAACACGGCCGGTGGGCAGCTGGATCCGCCGGCAGTGCCAGATCTGCCGGCCCGCGTACGCCAGCGCCGTGCGGTTGGCCGCCAGGTACGCGGCGAAGAACACCGCCAGCAGCACCTTCGCGAACTCGCCCGGCTGGATGGAGAACCCGGCGATCCGGATCCAGATGCGGGCGCCGTTCACGGCCGGGAAGAGGATCGGCAGGGCGAGGAGGGCGAGCGCGGCGACCACGCACACGTACGCGTACCGCTGGAGCACCCGGTGGTCGCGCAGCGCGGCCACGACCACGATGAACAGGGCCACCCCGAGTGTGGACCACACCAGTTGCGTGGGTGCCGCCCGGTCGCCCGGCGTCTCCAGGTCGAGCCGGTAGATCAGCACCAGCCCGATCCCGTTGAGCAGCACCGCGATGGGCAGCAGGAGCGGGTCGGCGCAGGGGGCGCGCAGCCGCACCGCGAGATGCGCCAGCAGCGCGAGCACACCGAGCCCGGCGCCGTAACCGGCGGCGCCGGGCGGGACGGTGCCGTGCTTCGCGAGGCCGACGGCGCAGTACCCGTACACGGAGAGCAGGACGGCCAGGACGATGAGGGCGAGTTCGACGCCGCGGCGCCGGGGGAGGCGTACCGCGGGGGCGGGCGCGTCGGCCGCCGCCACCACGGTGGTTCCCGTTCCGACTCCGGCTTTCGTCATGTCCGGAACTTACCCAAATGGGGCTCCTTGTGAGCCTTGGATACATTTTCGAGTCGGCGTCGTGCCGACGTCGTGGCGGTGCCGGGCCGGGGCCGGGTCAGCACCAGCGCGGTGCCGCCCCGATGTTGTCGATGTAGCGCGCCGCGCCCCATGCCCAGGTGCCGTCCGTGAGGAGGTACCAGAGGGGGTTGCCCTGGACGTTCTGGCCGGCGGTCTTGCAGAAGATCGAGACGATCTCCCCGCGGTGGGCGACGCGGATCACCTGGCCGGCGCGGGTCGGCCTGCTGCGCAGGAGCAACTGGTCGGCGGTGACGCGCCCGCGGAAGCGGCGGGAGTCGTTGTTGTCGTGGTCCCCGGACTGCCAGTCGCCACTGTCGCCGCCCCCCGACTGCCAGCCGTTGCCGCCGCCGGACTGCCAGTTGCCGCCACCGCCACCGCCATCGCCACCACCATCACCGCTCGACTGCCAGTTCCCGTTCCCGCCGTTGCTCTGGCCGTTGCTCTGGCCGCCGTCGCCGCCCTGGCCGCCCTGGTTCTGCCAGTCCTGCGGGTCGTCCTCCTGGGCGCTGAGGCCGTTGCCGTTGCTGTTGCCGCCCCAGTCGTCGTCCCCGCCGTCGGCGAGGGCCGGGGTGACGGTCGCGGTGGCGGCGAGCGCGCCGGCTGCGGTGACCAAGGCGAGACGGGTGAGAGCGGAGCGCACGGACATGGCGATACCTCCATGAAGAGGGTGAAGCTGACTAATCGCCACATTAGGAGTCGTTCGGGCGCCTCGCCCGTCACGCTGCGCCATCGGGGAGGCCGCCCCCGGCAGGAGGCGTCTGAGGGAGCGTCAGCGTGGCCACGGCACCGCCGTCCGGCGCGTTGGCGAACGTCAGCCGGGCGCCCAGCACCTCCGCCTGGCCGGCCGCGATCGTCAGCCCGAGCCCGTGCCCCTTCGCCCCGCCCTCGGTGCGGAACCGCTGCGGCCCGTGCGTGACGAGGTACTGCGGATAGCCGTCCCCGTGGTCCCGGACGCTGACCACGGGCCCGTCCACCGTCAGCGTCACCGGCGCCCGCCCGTGCCGCTGCGCGTTGGCGAGAAGGTTGCCCAGCACCCGCTCCAGACGCCGCCGGTCGGTCTCCACGCGCATGTCCCGGACGATGGCGACCGTGACCTCGGCGTCGGCCACCGAAGCACCGAAGGTGCCGGAGGCCTCCGACGCCCGCACCACCCGCACCGCCAACGCGCCCAGCTCCTCGGCGTCCAGGTCCAGCCGCTCATGCCCGGTGTCCAGCCGGGAGATCTCCAGCAGGTCCTCGGTCAGCGTGCGCAGCGCCGCCACCCGGTCGCGCACCAGCTCCGTCGGCCGCCCCGGCGGCAGCAGTTCGGCCGCCGCGTGCAGCCCGGTCAGCGGGGTGCGCAGCTCGTGCGCCACATCGGCGGTGAACCGCTGCTCGCTCAGTAGCTTGCCCTGCAACGAGGACGCCATGGAGTCCAGCGCGACGGCGACGGCGCCCACCTCGTCCTGCGGGCGCCCCGGTTCCTTCGCGCGGGGGTCGTCCACGCGCGCGTCCAGATCGCCGGCGGTGATCCGCCGGGCCACCTGCGCGGTGGTGTGCAGCCGCCGGGTCACCCGGGTCACCGCGACGGCGCCGACCAGCAGCGTCGCCCCGATCGCCAGCACCGACGACCACAGGATCGCGGTGTCGAGCGCCTCGATGGTGTGGGCGCTCTGCGAGTAGTCGACCGCGACCGCGAGGGCCCGCTCACCGTCGGCGGGCCCCGCCGCCCACATCGTGGGACGCCCCCGGTAGTCGGCCACCACCGTGCCGCGCTCCCCGGCCACCGCCAGCGTCCGCAGTGCCGTGGGCAGCCCGGGCGGATCGACGCTGGCGCCCCACCCGAGGGTGTCCCCGGCCTCGAACGCCGTCGTCGCCTCCTTCAGCCGGGACAGCGCGAGATCGCGCGCCTGGCCGACGGTCTGGTTCGTCACCGACACATGCACCAGGACGCCGAGCAGCGCGGCCAGCGCGCAGCACATCACCGTGATGAAGACGGCGGCCTTCACGGCGAGCGTGCCGGCCCACGAGGGAAGTGCGAGCCTCATCGGCCGCTCGCGGAGGCCGAGGGAGAGGGGGCCGAGGGGGAGGCTGAGGCGGAGGGCCGCTGGGAGTGCGGGGAGTGCTTCCGGTCGGCGCCGCCCGTGCGCAGCATCTCGTCGTTGGTGAGCAGCATCGCCCGCTGTTGCTGGTCCCAGGTCCACTGCAGGCGGTACTCGTAGCCGGCGACCTCCGAGGGGGCCCGGATGATCACGGACCGCCCGGCCAGCTCGACCGCGCTCACGGCGTCCTCGTAGCCCATGATCTGCACGAGTCTGTTCTTGCGGACGGTGTAGACGCGGACGGCCGTCAGGTTGCCGGGCAGCTGCCGGAAGCCCAGCGTCATGTCGTCGTGGCCGTCGCCGGTGAGGTCGCGGTAGTAGGCCTTGAGAACGGGACACCTGAGCCCTTGCACGCCGCTCCTGCCGCAGTCGGCCATCCGGCGGGCCGTCTCGTCGTACGCGCCCTCGGTGTAGTCGCCCGGGCTCTCCGCGATCTCCCTGCGGACGACCGTGACCGGGTCCACCGTGTGGATGTCGCCGCCGGGCACCGTGATGCCCTTGACCACCTGGGTGTCCACCTCGCCGATGTCGAAGGCCGGACTGGCGGCGGGGGTCAGATCCGGCCAGAGCTGGTCCGGGCTGATCGCGGTCGGCGTCGACCCCGCGCCCTTCAGCTCACCGGCGTCACCGCAGCCCACGGCGACCGACGCCAGCAGGACGACGGCGACGCCGACGAACGCGGGACGGCTGGGGCGGGTGGGACGGGAAGGCCGCATGGAACGGGAGCGACAGATGGGGCGACTGCGAGGCACGGGACTCCTGTGACTCCTCTTGGGCTACGACGGTGTCAGGCCCCGTACACCTTATTCGCATGGAAGTCCGATTTGCGTACCGGTGGGCCGGAGATGCTGACCAAGGTGAAACGATTACTCGGCCAGCTCCTCAAGAAGTCTGGCTGTCGGCAGCCCCGCCCGCAGGTACTCCACGAACAACTCGTTGTGCAGGGCCCACGGCGAGCGCCGTGACCGTATCAGCCGGATCGCCTCCTCGGCCGAGTGCCCCCGGTGCACCAGCGTGTGGGCGACGACCAGCCCGGAGCGGTTGTAGCCGCTGTGACAGCGGACGAGGACCGTACGGCCCTCGTCCATCGCGTCTCCCGCGGCCTGCGCCAGCCGGATCACACCGGCGAGCTGGGTGCCGTCCAGCGGCCCGTCCGGAATCGGCCACACATGGTGCCGCACACCGGGATCGGGCCCGTGCCCCTGCCGGGCCGTGGTCAACGTCTGGACGAGATCGAACTCGCCCCGCACCACGGCGAGCTCCAGCTCCCCACCGGGCCCCCGGAACTCGTGTCCGCCCATCCACAGGCCGGGCACGATCTCGCTCCACGGACGGTCCGGAACCGGTACGTCGGGTTGCTTCCTGCGGGTCCGCAATGGCGCCTCCCGAAACGCGCTGCCCAGTGCCTGCCCAGCTCCCTTCGAAGGTAACCGCCTTCTTGCCCCCGGAGCACCCCTCCTGTTCCCATGGTCGTGGGGTGATGGTGCATGAACGGACTGCGCGTCATACCGACCTGGCGACACGGCCAGGAGCGGCTCTACGTCTGTCTCGCGGACGGCAGGAACATCGCCTGGTACGACCGTGAGGGGGGCCGCGTCAACCTGCTCGGCGACGCCCGCAGAGAGGACGTCCTTGAGGCCCTCGGCCCCTTCGTCACCGGCCCGGTGACGGTCGGCCCGCCCCCGGTGCCGACCCCCGCGGAGCTGGCCCGCCTCGCCCTCCATCCCGACGACGACCTGGCCCCCAACCGCCCCGGCGAGGCCCTCCTGATCGCCCTGGACCGCGACCCCGGCCCCGCCCACCGCCTCCGCACCGACCCGCGCCGCCGCGCCCTCGCGGCCGAGCAGACGGTCGGCGACGCCCTGGACCGCCTCGACGGCGCAGGCTGGCGCACCCTGCACTCCGTCCCGCTCCCCGGCGGAGACCGTGTCCACCACTTGTCGATCGGCCCCGCAGGCCTGTTCGCGATCCACACCCTGTACGCCCGTAAACAGCGGGTCCGGATCGCCGACCCCATGGTCACCCTGGGCCGCCGCGACCCGGAGCCCCTGCTCCGCCGGATCCGCGCGGACGCCGACCGCGCCTCCTACGCCCTCACGGCCGAGGTCCGCCCGGTACTGGCCCTCGTGGCCCCCACGGACGTCTCCGTCCCCCTCCCCCCACGCGAGGTCCGCGTCCTGACCGACACCGCCCTCACCGACCTCTCCCGCCTGGGCGGAGTCCTGAAACCGGCAGACGTGGAGGCCCTCCACGCGATGGCGAGGGACCGGGAGACGTGGGCGAGAGTGTGACGGACTTTCGAGGCCGGTTCGGCGGAAGTTCTCGAGCGCCGGTCAGGCACTTCGGCCCGTCCGGCGTCTGAGGACGAGGCCCTTTCGGGGCGAAGCGGGGGTCCAGGGAGCAGCAGCCCCCTGAGGATGGGACGGGTAGGGGCGGCAGGGGCGAGGAAGGCCGGCGAGCCCCCTCACGGCACCACCCCCGCCCGCCCCCCATCGAGCAGCGGTGCCAGCAGATCCCCGTAGTCCTGCACCCGTGGGGCGATGTCCGAGGCCAAGAACGTGAGCGTCCGAGCCGACCGGCACCCCTCGACCTCCTCCCACGTAACCGGCGCCGACACGGCCGGCTCGTCCCGAGCCCGCAACGTGTACGGCGCGGCCGTCGTCTTGCGCGCCGCGTTCTGACTCCAGTCCACGAACACCTTCCCCGGCCGCAGACTCCGCGTCATCCGATGCAGAACCAGCCGCGGCATGCCCCGCTCCGCCTCCACGGCCAGCCGCTTCGCATACTCCGTGACCCGTTCGGACGAGGCCCCCCGCACCGCCGCCAGCAGATGCAGCCCCTTCGACCCGGACGTCTTCGGGTACGCCTCGATCCCGTCCGCCGCCAACCGCTCCCGCAGCCACGCCGCGACCTCGCAGCACTCGACGACGGTCGCGGGCGACCCGGGGTCGAGGTCGAAGACGAGCCGGTCGGCGACCGAGGGATCCTGAATCACCCACTGGGGCGTATGGAACTCGGTGACGAGGTTCGCCGCCCAGACCAGACTCGCCAGATCCTGCACGACGACCATCCGGGCCGGCCCCTCCGACCGCGGCACCTCGGCGGTGGTGACCCACTCGGGTGTCCCCGGCGGCACGTTCTTGGCGAAGAAGATCTGCCCGTCGGGCCCGTCCGGGTAGCGCAGGAAGGACAGCGGCCGGTCGCGCAGATGGGGGAGCAGGACGTCGGCGACGGTCGCGTAGTAGTGCAGCACCTCACCCTTGGTGAGGCCGGTCGCCGGATACAGCACCTTCTCCAGATTGCTGAGCGCGAGCCGCCGCCCCTCCACCTCAGTGATCGGCGTCATACGATGAGAATCACATGAAACCGTCACATAACGCTCATTCGGGAGGATGCTGCACGTGAGATCCATATGGAACGGCGCCATCTCCTTCGGCCTGGTCAGCATCCCGATCAAGCTGGTGAACGCCACCGAGAGCCACTCGATCTCCTTCCGCCAGATCCACCTGGAGGACGGCGGCCGCATCCGCTACCGCAAGGTCTGCGAGCTGGAGGAACGCGAGGTGAGCTCGGCGGAGATCGGCAAGGGGTACGAGGACGCGGACGGCACGGTCATCCCGATCACCGACGAGGACCTGGCCCACCTGCCGATCCCGACCGCGAAGACGATCGAGATCGTGGCCTTCGTCCCGGGCGACCGGATCGACCCGCTCCAGATGGACGCCTCGTACTACCTCCAGGCGGGCGGCGCCGCGGCCGCGAAGCCGTACACGCTGCTCAGGGAGGCACTGAAGCGCAGCAACAAGGTGGCGATCGCGAAGTACGCCCTGCGTGGCCGCGAGCGTCTCGGCATGCTCCGCGTGGTCGGCGACGCGATCGCCATGCACGGCCTGCTCTGGCCTGACGAGGTCCGCGCGCCGGAGGGCGTCGCCCCGGACACCTCCGTCACCGTCCGCGACAAGGAGCTCGACCTCGCGGACGCCCTGATGGACACCCTCGGCGAGGTCGACCTGGAGGACCTGCACGACGAGTACCGCGAGGCGGTGGAGGAGGTCGTGGCGGCGAAGGCGGCCGGCGAGACACCCCGCGAGGTCCCGTCCGCGCCGTCGAGCGGCAAGGTGCTGGACCTGATGGCGGCCCTGGAGAAGAGCGTCCGGGCCGCGAAGGAGTCGCGGGGCGAGGAACCGGAGCCTACTGCGGAGCCGGAAGAGGCAGAGGTCAGACGCCTGCAACAACGCAAGTCGGCCCGCCCGGCACCCAAGCGGACGGGTGGCAAGAAATCGACGGCGACGGCGACATCGTCGGCGAAGAAGACGACGGCGGCGCCGAAGAAGTCGACGGCGAAGTCGACGCAGTCGGCGAAGAAGACCACGGCGTCGAAGAGCACGGCGCAACGCAAGAGCACCGCCAAGAAGACCGCGGCGAAGAAGACGACGGCGCAGAAGACCACGGCGAAGAAGACACCGGCGAAGAAGACGACACCCGGCAAACGCACGGCCTGACCCCCCACACCTCCGTCACCCCCTCACCCTCCTGCCCCCGTTGCTCACCTCTCACCGCCGAGCCCGTAGCCTCCCGCCCTCCACGCCCGCCCCTCACCGCCTCACCCTCCTGCCCCCGTTGCTCACGCCTCACCGCCGCGCCCGTAGCCTCCCGCCCTCCACGCCCGCCCCTCACCGCCTCACCCTCCTGCCCCTGTTGCTCACCTCTCACCGCCGCGCCCGTAGCCTCCCGCCCTCCACGCCCGCCCCTCACCGCCTCGCCCCTCTCGCCCCCTTCACCTCCCCTCGCCCCTTGGCCTCCTCGCGAGTGATCGCCCAGGTCGGACAGCCTCCTCCAGAGCCCCGTTTCCCGCTCGGGCCCCAGCGCCCCCCTTGCTCCGCCGGCCCTCCTTGCTCCGCTCGCCCCCCTCGGCCCGCCCGCCACCCAGACCCCCCTCGCCACCCTTCCCGCCCCGCCGAGGCAGAACCGCGAGCACCAGGCCCAGACCCACGCCCAGCCCCGCCGCCGGCCACACCGGAAACTCGCCCCCGTACGCGAACCCGTGCCCCGCGAAATACACCAGCGCCCAGACGCTCGCTCCGAGCCCGGCCCACATCCGCCAGGCCGCCGCCCCCCGAAGCCCCGCGTCGGGCCGCACGCGTACGTCCACAGCGGCCAGCCCCCGCTCCAGTGGCCGCAACGCCCGCAGGACCCCCACCAGGACACCCCCGAGCACCACCACCCACGGCACTCGCAGCGCCCACCAGGCCGCCGAGCCGTAACCGGGTTCGGGAGCGAGCCCCGTCAGATAGAAGGCGGCGGCGACGACCAGCACGGGCAGCATGTGCCACAGGTACAGCGCCATGCTGCCGGCCCCCAGCACCCGCACCGCCCGCCACACCCGAGCCCGCTCCAACGCCCGCCGCACGACCGGCGCGACCAGCAGAGCCACCCCGACCTGAGCCACGGCCCACGCCAGCATGGCCGCGGACGGCGGGTTGGTGTTGCTCGGCTCCTGCCCGGTCACCAGGATCAGGCTGATGGGGAACGGCCCCGGCCCGACCAGCGCGGCGAACCCCGCCCCGCCCCCCACCGCCATGGCGATCGGCACCGTCCGCCTCCCGCCGCCCAACATCCCATCCCGCCAGCAGAACCCGAGTTGGTAGACGACCCCCCACACGAGCAGGTGGTTGAGCGCTCCGACGGCCTCGACGATCCCGCTGCGGGACGAGTCGGCGGCCACGACGAGCACCCCGACACCGAGCCCGACGACCCCCATCCCCGCCGGCACCCGCGCCCCCCACCGTTCGTGAAGGATGTACAGCATCGGCGTCAGGGCGCTGAGCAGCAGATACACCGGCAGGAACCAGAACTGCATGGCCATCGCCCACCCCACCAGCGCGAGGGTGGCGGGATCCACGCCGAGCCCGGCGCACACCCCGACGGCGAGGAGCACGAGCCCGCTGTACACGGCCGTGGGCAGCAGCAGCCGCACCGCCCTCTGCCCCACCCACCCCGAGGCGGACGCCCCGCCGGCCCGGGCCCGCGCCCAGGACCCACCGGCGGCATACCCGCCGGCCAGGAAGAACAACGGCATGATCTGGAAACCCAGGGTCAGCCACTGCGTCCAGGGCACCGTCGCCAACAACTCCGGCGCGGTGATCCCACCGTCCGGATGCCGGACCAGCCCGGTGATCACCCAGTGCCCGAGCACCACGATCAGAATCGCCCAGGCCCGCAGGAAGTCGACGTACCGGTCTCGGTCTCGGCTCATGTGTCGCATGCTGCCGCCGCCCCAACTCCCCTACACCGAAAAGCCCTTGTCGCAACCAACCCGTGCCCGAGCCGACACCGCGCCAGCCCCCAGCCCCGGACGACGGGCGACGGGCGACGGGGGACGGGTGACGGGGGACGCGCGACGCGCGACGGGTGACGCGCGACGCGCGACGGGGGACGTGCGACGGCCGACAAGGGGCAGGAGGTAGCGGCAGCGCGCGCCCGCCCCACCATCACAGGCCAGGCCGACAGCTACACGGCGGCGATCCCCACCGCCATTCGCACAGACACCTTGGCCTTGCTGCCCACCACCCCTCAACTCCCTTGATCCCAACTTCCTCGATCGGCAAGTTCCCCACTCCACCACCCCGTGTCAAACACCTTGACGCCAGCGATGTTACCGGTAACATCGACGCCCGTCGGAGCATCACACCGCACCCCACACCGCAGTGGGCCGTCCGCTTCTGGAGTCCGCGTGAGCGACCACCCCACGGCACAGCGCGCCCCGGCGGCGACCTCACCCCCGCCGAACACCACGCTCCACACCGCCCCCGTCTTCACCACGCCCGCCGTGGCAGCCTCCTGTGCCGGCTTCGTACTCATCGGCGCACTCCAGGCCCTCTACGGCCCCGCGATCCCGGCCCTGCGCCAGGAGTTCGGCCTCTCACCCTCCACGGCAGGCCTCGGTCTGAGCGCCCACTTCGTGGGCGGAGTCGCCGGAGTCCTCCTCTTCGACCGCCGCTACGGCCGTACGAGCAACCGGCGGATCCTCGCCAGCTCGTACCTCCTGATGGCGGCCGGCGCCGCAGGCTTCGCACTCGCGCCGAACTGGCCCCTCGCCCTCCTCGCGGCCCTCCTCGCGGGCCTCGGCTTCGGCGGCATCGACTACGGCCTCAACCAGCTCTTCTCCATAGGCTTCGGCCACCGTTCCACCGCGATGCTCAACATCCTCAACGCCCACTTCGGCATCGGCGCGATCCTCGGCCCGGCCCTGATCGGGGCGGTCGGCGCCGAGCACTACCCGGCCGTCTTCCTGATCTTCGCCCTCGCCAACCTGCCCCTGCTGCTCTGCCTGCGCGGCGTACGCGACCACGCACCCCCACCGTCAGGCGACCGGCCCTCCACCTCCACCCCCCTCCGCCGCAGCCTCACCTCCGTCCTCACCGTCTTCGTCACCCTCTACGTCCTGCACGTGGGCATCGAGGCAGGCGTGGGCGGCTGGGAACCCACCCACCTGGAAACCATCGGCTACGGCGCAGGCGCAGCCGCCACCGCCACCAGCGTCTACTGGCTGATGATGACCGTCGGCCGATTCCTGGTCGCCCCGATCGCCCTGCGCTTCTCCGCCCAGGCCATCATCACCGTCTCCTGCGCCGGCATGACCGCCTGTCTCCTCCTGGCCGCCGTACCGGACCTGGCCCCCTACGCCTACGCCGGCGTGGGCCTCTTCATCGCCCCGATCTTCCCCACAGGCCTGCCCTGGCTCAACCGCACCACCCCCCAGGCCCGCCGCGCCGGCGCCCTGGTGATCGCCGCCTCCATGGCCGGCGGCGTCGCGGCGGGCCCGGCACTGGGCAAGGCCATCGAGTGGTCCGGCGTCCGAACGGTCCCCCTCCTCCTGGCCGCAGTCTCGACAACCTGCCTGGCAGCCACACTCTGGCTGATCAGGGCAACCCACACGAAGACCCCCTGAGGCCCCCCGACACACCCCGACAGGGGAACCCCCTCCGCACCCCCAGCCGGAGGGGAAGCCCACCCCCCGGCCGGAGGGGAAGCCCACCGCACCTCTAGCCGGAGGGGGAACCCCAACGCGCCCGAGGCCGCCCGTCCACGGGAGTGGGTCGTGGCGGTGCGGCGCAGCCCGTCGCTCAGCTCGTCCCAGCCACGTCCCACTGTGGCAGCGGACAGCAGTACGCCCAACACGCGACGGGCTCGCCGCACCGCCACGACCCCGACCCACCCACGGCCCCCAGGCGCAAGAGCCCCCTCACCCCGCACCGCCCAACCCCGCACCGCCCACCCCACCCCACCCCACCGAAGGGACCCGCATGCCCGCCCTCACCACGACCACAGACGGCTTCCTCCTCCACGGCGAACCGTTCCGCATCCTCTCCGGCGCCCTGCACTACTTCCGCGTCCACCCCGACCAGTGGACCGACCGACTCCACAAGGCCCGCCTCATGGGCCTCAACACGGTCGAGACGTACATCCCCTGGAACCTCCACCAGCCCGAACCCGGCACCCTGGTCCTCGACGGCCTCCTGGACCTGCCCCGCTTCCTCCGCCTGGCCGCCGCAGAGGGCCTGCACGTCCTCCTCCGCCCCGGCCCCTTCATCTGCGCCGAGTGGGACGGCGGCGGCCTGCCCCACTGGCTCACGACCACCACCAACACCACCCCCACCACCACCCCCACTGCCACCCCCACCCCCACCCCCACCCCCACCCCCGACATCCGCCTGCGCACCAGCGACCCCCGCTTCACGGACGTCATCGACCGCTACCTAGACCTCCTCCTCCCCCCACTCCTGTCGTACATGGCGGCGTCCGGCGGCCCCGTCATCGCCGTACAGGTGGAGAACGAGTACGGCGCCTACGGTGACGACGCCGCCTACCTCAAGCACATCGAGCATGCCCTCCGCTCACGCGGCATCGAGGAACTCCTCTTCACCTGCGACCAGACCGACGGCGACCACCTCAAGAACGGCACCCTCCCCGGCGTCCTGGCCACAGGCACCTTCGGCAGCCGCGTGGACGAGTCCCTCGCCCGCCTCCGCGAGGCCCAGCCCGAAGGCCCCCTGATGTGCTCGGAGTTCTGGATCGGCTGGTTCGACCACTGGGGCGGCCCGCACCACGGCCGGGACACCGCCGACGCGGCCGCGGACCTCGACCGGCTCCTCTCCGCGGGCGCCTCCGTCAACATCTACATGTTCCACGGCGGCACCAACTTCGGTTACACCAACGGCGCCAACCACCACCACGCCTACGCCCCCACCGTCACTTCCTACGACTACGACGCCCCGCTCACCGAAAGCGGCGACCCGGGCCCGAAGTACCACGCCTTCCGCGAGGTGATCGCCCGCCACACCACGCTCCCCACCGAGCCGGTACCGGCCCCCGCCCCCAAACTCCCGCTCACCACAGTGCGGTTGACGGGACGGGCCCCCCTCCTCTCGCACCTCGCACCCCCCGTACGCTCCACCGACCCCCTCACCGCCGACGAACTGGGACAGCGAGCCGGTTACGTCCTGTACCGCACCACGGTCCCGGTCAAGGGCGCCGGCCTCCTCCACTTCACCGGGGGAGTAGGAGACCGAGCCCAGGTCTTCCTGGACGGCGCCCCCGCAGGCGTCCTGGAACGCGAGCGCTACGACGAGACGCTGCCCGTCCACGTCCCCCGCGCCGGCGCCGTCCTCGACGTCCTCGTGGAGAACATGGGCCGGGTCAACTACGGCCCCCGCATCGGCGTCCCCAAGGGCCTGCTGGGCCCGGTCACCTTCGACGGCGCCCCCCTCCAGGGCTGGGACACCCACCCCCTGCCCCTGGACGACGTACCGAACACGATCGAGTTCACGCCGCCGACCACCCCCACCTCCGCCGAACCGGCCTTCCACCACGGCACGTTCGACGTATCGACCCCGGCCGACACCTTCCTCTCCCTCCCCGGCTGGACCAAGGGCCAGGCCTGGATCAACGGCTTCCACCTGGGCCGCTACTGGAACCGCGGCCCCCAACGCACCCTCTACGTCCCCGCCCCCGTCCTGCGCCCCGGCACCAACGACCTCGTCCTCCTCGAACTCCACGGCACCACCACCCCCGAGGCCCACCTCACCGACACCCCCGACCTCGGCCCGGAGCAGCACTGATGCATGCACTGACGCAGCACCGCGCACACATCCCCGCCCCCTCCGCACCCCCACTGCGCGGCCACCTTCCCTTCACAGACGCCCCCACCGCCCCCGACCCCATCGAGGTGACCAGCCGCTGGCTGACCCGGGGCGGCCGCCCCTGGTTCCCGGTGTCGGGCGAGTTCCACTACTCCCGCTACCCGGCCGAGGACTGGGAGGAGGAGCTCCTGAAGATGAAGGCGGGCGGCATCACGGCCGTAGCCTCGTACATCATCTGGATCCACCACCAGGAGGCAGAGAACCGCATCCGCTTCGACACCGACCGCAACCTCGACCTGCGCCGCTTCGCCCAGCTCTGCGCCCGCCACGGCCTCGACTTCATCCCCCGCATCGGCCCGTGGTCCCACGCGGAGGTCCGCAACGGCGGTCTCCCCGACTGGGTACTGGCCCGCACGACGGCCACCCGCACGGACGACCCGGCATACCTGGCCGCCGTACGCCCCTGGTTCGAAGCCATCGCCACTCAACTCCACGACCTCGACCGGGCGAACGACGGCCCGATCATCGCGATCCAGATCGAGAACGAGCTCTACGACCGCCCAGCCCACCTCCTGACCCTGAAACGCATGGCCCAGGAGGCCGGCCTCTCCGCACCCCTGTGGACCTCGACGGCCTGGGGCGGAGTCCACCTCCCCGACGACGAACTGCTCCCGCTCTACGGCGGCTACCCGGAGGCCTTCTGGACCGAGGCCGACGGCGGCTGGCCCGACACCTGCCGCAAGCACTTCTTCTTCACCCATCAGCGGGACGACGAGGGCATCGGCGCCGACCTGCGTCCGACGACCGTACGTGGCACGGATCCCGAGACCTACGCGGAGAGGTTCCCCTGGGCCACCTGCGAGCTGGGCGGCGGAATGGCGGTCGCCTACCACCGCCGCCCGCGCGTCGACGCAGCCGACATCGGCGCCCTCGGCCTCACGAAGATCGGCTGCGGCTCGGTCTGGCAGGGCTACTACATGTTCCACGGAGGCACCAACCCCACCGGGGACCTGACGTCTCTCCAGGAGTCCCACGCCACCGCCTACCCCAACGACCTCCCCGTCCTGACGTACGACTTCCAGGCCCCACTCGGCGAGTACGGCCAGTACCGTCCCTCCTACGACGAACTCCGCCTGCAACACCTGCTCCTGGCGGACTTCGGCGAACTGATCGCCCCCATGCGGTCGGTGCTGCCGGACGGCGTCCCCCAAGGCCAGCACGACCGCGAGACCCTGCGCTGGGCGGTCCGGAGCGACGGACGCACGTCGGGTTTCCTCTTCGTGACCAACCACCAGCCGCACGAGCCACTCCCGGACCACCCGGACACGACCTTCACGGTCGCCTTCCCCGAGGCCCCGCCACTCACCCTCCCCAGCACCCCCGTCACCGTCCCCGCGGGCGCCTACTTCTGCTGGCCCCTGCGCCTGGAAGTGGCGGGCCTCCGCATCGACTGGGCCACCGCCCAGCCGGTGTGCACGATCGAGGACGACGACGGCCGTACGGTCCTGGTCCTGGCCGCGACGGACGGCATCACCCCCGAACTGGCCCTGGACGCAAGAACGGTGAGGTCACTCACCACCCCCACCACGGAAGCCGTGACCACGGAGGCCGTCACCACGGAAGCGGTAACCACCGAAGCCACAACCACCGACAACGACCGCATCCTGATCAAAGGCCTGCGCCCCGGCACGGACGCCCTGGTCGAGGTGGAGACACCGACCGGCACCAGGGTCGCTCTCCTCGTCCTGGACGCGACCACGGCCCGCACCGCCTACAAGGGCGAGGCCTGGGGAGCCCAACGCCTCGTCCTGTGCCCCGACGGCGTGGTCTTCGACACGCCGAACGGCGAGGTACGAATCCACCCCCGCACCCCCTCCGACACGCCCCCGACGACCCCCTTCTCCCTCTCGCTCCTCCCCGCCCCCCACCACCCGCCGAAGACACCCGGCGCCACCCTGAAGGAGAGCCAGGACGGCCCCCTGACCCGCTACACCCTGACCCCCGACGAGAAAGAGCAAGCTCCCCCCACACAGCCCCCCGCCAGACCCCTCACCCCCACCCCCACCCTCACCCGGCTCCGCCCACCGGGCCCACCCCCCACCCCCGAAACGGGCGTACTGGGCCGGGCAAGCGCCCCCAAGGACGAGCACTACGACAAGACGGCGGCCGTCTACCGCATCGACGTCCCGAACACCGCCCCACCGCCCGGCACCCTGCTGCGCCTGCACTGGACCGGCGACGTGGCCCGCGCCTACGCGGGGGACAAGCTGATCGCGGACCAGTTCTTCACGGGCCGCCCATGGGACATATCGCTCGACGGGCTTCCCCCGGGCGAGCCCGTCGTGGTCAAGATCCTCCCTCTCGCCGCCGACGCGGCGGTCCATCTCCCCGTCCCCCCGTCACCCGGCACAGCCGAGATAGGGCACGCCGAACGGCTCACGACCCGCACCTGGAGGCTCACCACGGCCTGACCCTCACCCCCGCCACCCGCCCGGCCTATCCTGTGGATCCGCCGGGCGGCACCGCGACTGCCCGGAGCGAACCCGGAACCAGAGCCGAACCCGGAACCAGAACCAGAACCAGAAGAAGAGCCGGACCCGGAGCGAAACCCGAGGCCAGCACCAGGCCTCCGACCCGGACCCCGCCCCTACCCTCTGGCCCTGGCTCTGGCCCCGCCCCCGGCGCCGGCCCCGACCCCGGACCAGTCCGAAGGAAGAAGCCCCCACCATGACCCGAAGCGCCGCCGACGGCCCGGCGACCAGGGGACGCAGCAGACGCAACTTCGCGGGCGCCCGCCCCGTGATGGACGACGTCGCGAAACTGGCCGGCGTCTCCAAGCAGACCGTCTCCCGGGTGCTCAACGACAACCCGGCCGTCCGCGCGGAGACCCGGGAGGCGGTCCAGGCGGCCATGCGCACACTCGGCTACCGCCCCAGCAGCAGCGCGCGCTCGCTGGCCAGCGGCCGCACCCGCATGCTCGGCGTGATCTCGTTCGACGCGGCCCGCTACGGCCCCGCCTCGACCCTGACCGCGATCAACACGGCGGCGCAGGAGGCCGGTTACCTGGTCAGCTCGATCGCCCTGGACACCGCGGACCGGGACACCGTCGTACGCGCGGCGGACCGTCTGTCGGCTGAGGGCGCCGACGGCGTGATCGCGATCGCCCCCCAGGTCCGGGTGGCCCGGGCGCTCGCCGAGGCCCGCCTGGACACCCCCCTCGTCGTCATGGACAACGACCTCGGCGACGGCACCCCCATGGTCACCTCGGACGCCCGCACCGGCGCCCGCAAGGCGACGCAGCACCTCCTGTCCCTCGGCCACCCCACGGTCCGCCACCTCGCCGGCCCGACGGGCTGGACCTCGGCGGACCGCAGGGCGGAGAGCTGGCGCGCCACACTCAAGGAGGCCGGAGCCGAGGTCCGCACCCCGCTCTTCGGCGACTGGAGCGCAGACTCCGGCTACGACCTGGGCCGGAAACTGGCGAAGGACCGGACCCTCACCGCGATCTTCGTCTCGAACGACCAGATGGCCCTCGGCGTCCTGCGCGCCCTGCACGAGGCGGGCCGCCGGGTCCCGGAGGACGTCAGCGTCGTCGGCTACGACGACATCCCGGAAGCCGCCCACTTCCTCCCCCCGCTGACCACGATCCGCACGGACTTCACGGACATCGGCACCATCTCCCTCCGCATCCTCCTGAACCGCATCGACACCCCATCGGCCCCCGAACCCCCCTTGACGCTCGTCCCCGTCGACCTACGCATCCGCCACAGCACGGCTGCCCACCCCACTTCTCCAACCCCCAGGACCTGACAGCGAAGCCGGCCCCTCAGGGCCCGAGCCGAAGACGCTGCCCGGGTCCGGCCGGCGAAGTGGTGGCGTTGGCGGTGTCGCCGAACACGTCTCCGAGCTGGGCCTGCCACCCTGGCTCACCAAGCGTGGCCATGGCTGTCGTACTCGGTCGGCGTGACCGTCACCGACGCCATCCACCAGGCCGTCCTCGGTTCCCGCCTCCGCCTGGACGGTGGCCGTCGAGCCGGGCGGCGAGATCCGCGACGGCGCCTGGGCGGCCGAGCCGGACGACGACTGCCTCAAGGGCACACCCTCCCGAACAGCGGCTGACCAGCAGATCCACCCGCCCCGACGAGCCTGGGCCCCCTCCGGAACCGTGGAACCCGGCGCCCGCCCGACGCGACAGCCGGGCCCCTGCCCTGCCCAACAAGCCGCGAAAGATCGAGGCCGACGTCCGGCAAACTACTGGGCCCCGGAGTACTGGACGAGTAGTTCCGAATCCCGGTCGTGCACCCCGGAATGAAAGGAGGGTGTCCAAGATCGCGGCTGGCTCCCTCTACAGCCCGTCTCTTGTGGCCCTGCGGTGATCGGTTGGGTCGCGGTCGGAGGGGCCGCTGTTGCACGGGGAGACAGCATGGGCACAAAGGGCCGCGTCGGTTCTTTTGCGAGCGACGAGGCACGGAGGCGCTTCCTCGCCGCCTACGAACGGGCGATGAGTTCATGGCCGACTCCGCGCGAGGAGCGGGACGTCGAAACCCGTTACGGCACCACCCGGATCTACGCTCACGGCACGGGGGATGGGACGCCGATCGTGTTACTGCACGGGCAGAACGCGACACCGGCCGTCTGGGCGTCGAACGTCACCGCGCTCGCCGCCGGCCGTTGCGTGCTCGCGGTGGACCGGGTGGGCGAGCCCGGCCGCAGTACGCAGACCGCCCCGATCCGCACGGCCGAGGACACCGCGCGATGGTTCGACGAGGTGCTGAGCGGACTTGGTGTGGAGCGAGTCCACCTGGTCGGCTTCTCGTACGGCGGATGGGTGGCGCTCAACCACGCCGTGCACACCCCAGGGAAGGTTGCCTCGGTAACCCTGGTGGAACCCGCAGGCGCCCTGGCCCGCTTCCGGCCGACGTTCCTGCTGGGGGTGATCGCCGCGGTGGCCAGCGGTTCGCATAGCTATCAGCGCCGCTGGTTCGGCAGGCCCGTCGGGGGCACGGGCGAGGGCGCCGAGGCGACCGAAGCGATGACGCGCGTGTCGTTGGAGGCGCTGCGCTCCTTCCGCGGGCGGCTGCCCGCCCCGCGGTTGCTCACCGACGAGGAGTTGCCCTCGGTGAAGGCGCCGGTCATGGTGCTGCTCGGTGACGCCAGTCGAGCCACGGAGGCCAGCCGCGCGCAGGCAAGGGCACAGGGACTCCTGGCGGACGTGCGGACGGAGATCGTCCCCGGGGTGGGTCATGCAATGCCGGTGAAGGTGCTCAACGACCGGGTGCCCGCGTTCCTGTGCGACGTGGAGGCACGCATCTCAGGCGGCGCTTCGCAGTGACCTCCCCAGATGACGCCAAGCCGTGCGAGCGGCACGCGGGCCGCTTCCTCCACCACAGACCGTAGCCGAAAGGCACTCGGCGCTCCCCCAACAGGGCGGCCGGCCACTGCGGTTCCGGCCCCCTCGTCATCCTCCAGACCCGCGGGACCTCGGCCGTCCCCGATCGGCGCATCCCGCGGGGCGGTTTTGCCATCTGCCCCAAGGGCACACGGCCAGTGAGACTCCGCGGAGGTACCGAGATGAGTGCCGGAGAAAGAGCCAAAGCAAAGGCCGAACGGGTCGTCGGAAAGACCGTGCGGAAGGCGGCCCACGCGGTGCACAAGGAAACCCTCGCAGCAAAGGGCGCCGCTCTCGAAGCGCGGGGCATGATGCGGGCCGCGAAAGAAGGGACCAAGGGTTCCTTCAAGCACTGACAAGTTCATGACGGTCCTGCATCGTGGTCGTGTGGCACCGACGACAAGGGAGTGGCCATTCCATCGAGCCGGGATGCACGGTGTCGCATGTCATCCCCTCCACACCTGCGACCGCCCACACGCGGCATGATGGGGTTACGTCCAGGGAAGTGGTGTACGGGTTCGACCTGATCCGGGGGTTTGCTCCGGCATCGGGATGGTGCCCGCATAGATGAACGGCCACCGGCTGATCTTCGAAGTGTCGAAGCCTCGAAGGAGATCAGCACGATGACCGCACCTGACAGTCTGCCCCTGCACGCCCTCGCCGAGGACAACCTCGCCGCGGCGAGTCCCGATCTGCTGCGCGCGATGATCAAGACGTTCGCCGATGCGCTCATGTCCGCGGAGGCCGACGCCCTCTGCAATGCCGAATACGGGCAGGTCAGCGACGAACGCGTCAACCACCGCAACGGCTACCGCCCACGCGAGTGGGACACGAGGGCCGGCACCGTCGAACTGGCCGTCCCCAAGCTGCGCCAGGGCAGTTACTTCCCGCACTGGCTCCTCGAACGGCGCCGCCGGGCCGAGCAGGCCCTGATCTCGGTGGTCGCCACCGCCTACCTGCTCGGCGTCTCCACCCGCCGAGTCGAGAAGCTCGCCGAGTCCCTCGGCGTCACCCAGCTGTCGAAGTCGCAGGTCAGCGCGATGGCCAAGCACCTGGACGAGCAGGTCGCCGCGTTCCGCAACCGGCCCCTCGACGCCGGACCCTACGCGTTCGTCTGGGTCGACGCACTGACCCAGAAGGTCCGCGAGGGCGGCCGCATCATCAACGTCCACGCGCTGATCGCGGTCGGAGTCAATGCCGACGGCCACCGCGAGATCCTCGGCATCGACGTCGCCACCGCCGAGGACGGTGCCGGCTGGCTCGCCTTCCTGCGTTCCCTGACCGCCCGTGGCCTGTCCGGCGTCCAGCTGGTCGTCTCCGACGCCCACACCGGCCTGGTGAACGCGATCGGCGCTGTCCTGCCCGGCGCCTCCTGGCAGCGATGCCGCACGCATTACGCCCGGAATCTGCTCAGCCAGGTGCCGAAGTCCGCCCAGCCCTGGGTGGCCACACTGCTGCGGACGGTCTTCGAACAGCCCGATGCCGACGCCGTCCAGGCCCAGATGCGACATGTGCTGGACGCGATGGAGGCCAAGTTCCCCAAGGCGGCAGCCCACTTGGACTCCGCCCAGCACGAACTGCTGGCGTTCACCGCGTTCCCCCGCGAGATCTGGCGGCAGATCTGGTCGAACAATCCGCAGGAGCGACTGAACAAGGAAATCCGCCGCCGCACCGACGTGGTCGGCATCTTCCCCGACCGCACCGCCCTCATCCGACTCGTCGGCGCGGTGCTGGCCGAGCAGAACGACGAGTGGACCGAAGCCCGCCGATACATGGGACTCGACCTGCTCGCCAAGACCCGCCTCCACCCGATCGAGTCACAAACCGACGACACCGTCCTCCCGACCGAACTCACCGCATAACCTCAAAACGAGATCACCGAGTGGCCGTCAATACACCACTCCAGCGGACGTGACCCATGATGGCCCCCGCCGTCGGGCGGATTCAAGGGGGCCTCGTGGAGCTCAAGGGCACGCGGTGGAAGCGGCACGGACATGATCGCCTGTATGCGAGCCTGCCTGATGGCACCGCGGCCGGTTGGGCGGACCTGAGAACGGGGGACATCACGGTCTTGCGCGCTGAGTATCGCGACGACGTGATCGCCGTGCTGACACACCACTCACAGACCAACCCCGAGCCAGTCCTGCGAGAGACGGCACCCGAGGCTGAAGCAGCGCGTCCGATGCCGCCGCCGCTGACGCCGGCCGACGACCTGGCCGTCAACCCTCCCGGTGCGTCCCTCCATGAGCTGCTCCATAGATCTGGCCCGGGTCCAATGGCGCGAGTCGTCTCAAGGCTTCTGCGGCGCCCCACAGAGTGGGACTCCTGGCGGAAGGGTCTGGCGGGGGAGCGGCGGGTGGGAGCCGAGCTGAACCGCTTGGCGCGCCACGGCTGGCGGGTCCTGCACTCCATCCCCCTGGCCAACAACGTGGACGTCGATCACTTGCTGATCGGGCCCGATGGGGTGTTCAGCATCAATACAAAGCACCACCACAAAAAGGCCGTATGGGTCGGCGACGATGCCGTGAAGGTCGATCACGGAAAACCGGCGCCCTACGCACGCAAGAGCCGGGCGGAGGCCAAGCGAGTAATCAGAGTGCTTGAGCACTATTGCGGCTTTCCCGTACCGGTGGAGCCAGTGCTCGTCTTCGTCGGCGTGACCGATCTGAAGGTGGTCGCCACGCAGCTCAGCGTGCGGGTGTACCAGGAACGCCAAGTAGCGGCACTGGCACCGCTCTCAGGGGTGCTGACGCCCGAACAGGTCGAGCAGGTGTACCGCGTGGCCCGCCATCGCCAGGCTTGGAGCCGGGCCTGAGCCGGTGCGCGTTCGGGGCGGGAGCTGCTCCATGGAGCATGACGAAGGCTTTCGCCAGGTGAAAGGTGGGAGTTTTGTGCCTGCCCTGGTGAGCGGTTGGGGAGGATACGAGATTCGAACTCGTAATGCCCACACACGCTTTCCAAGCCTGTCGGTGGGCTGCGGGGCAGAGTGCAGGGCCGTTCACCTGCGTTCATGGTCGGCTGGTCACCGGCACGGGGCCGACCGACTGCAGGTCCTGCTTGAACGGCCGTGAACGGGCTGAATGAGACGGAATCTGAGACGGACGGCCCTGGTCTTCTGGCCACCGTGCGGGGCAGTTCCTGCGGACAACTCGCGGTGCAGGTAGGGCGTGTCAGGTGCCGTGCCGTGTCGATCCGTGCAACCAGCCGGTGCAACCCTCAAATCTTGATGACGGTGGCACGTCCACCACACAGTGCGGTGAGATCCTCCGGGTCGGATGTGAGCACGGTGACGGGGGTGTGGGCGGCGAGGGCGGTGGCGCTGAGCATGGCGTCGATGGCGTACTTGTGGCCGTGCAGGCCGGCGTCGGCGAGGAGATCGGCCGCGTGGCGGGCGATGGCTTCGGTGACCGGTTCGACGACAAGCCGGGACAGCGTCCACGTCAGGGCCGGTCGGTTGATCCGGGGGTGGACCACCTCGACAAGTGTTGCCGCAGAGGTGATTACCCGCAGGTCTTCGGCGCGGGCGAGGGCGAGCCAGCCGGTGACGGTGCGGTCACGCAGGACGGCCTTGGCCAGCCCTTCACTGTCGAGGACCAGGGTGCCGCCGGGGATGGCGGGGGAGCGGGTCACGCGGCGTTCGCCCCGCCTTGCGTCTGCTCCTGGCGGGCCTGGTGGAGCTGATCGCGTAGAGCCTGGATCTCTTCGTCGGTGACGGGTCCGTGCTCGGCCTCTGCGACCTGGATGATTTCGTTGAGGTTGTCGCGTTCGATCTGGCGGGCCACGGCAGCGGCCACATAGGCGGACAGTCCGGAGGGGCCGCTGCGGGCCTTGGCCGCTTCCGCGATGTCGCGCGGCATGGTGATCGAATACTTGCCGGTGGCCTCAGACATGCCCCTTATCCTACCTCTTATCCTCCTGACGGCCGGGCGGCTCGGCCAGGAGATTCGCCGTATGACTCGGCTACTTGCGATTGCGCGTTGCCTGACGTGCACACCGGGACCTCGGAGGACGCCTTTGTGACCTGACCTGGATGCGTTCACCTGGTTGGCGAGGCGGTGGATGCCATGAGCCGTTCGATATCCCAAACGGGTGGGGTCGGCAGCCGGAGGCTCGGCGGCAGGACCGCGAGGGGGCCGCGGCTCGGTAGAAAGAGTCCCGCAGGACGTGCGACGGACGTCAGGACCCTGGCCGATGAACTTGGTGCCGCGTTCGTCCGCGCTGTCCGTCGCCGACAAGGACGGGAAGACGACCGCCGTCACGGATCTGCGCCCGGACGACGTGAGCGTGCAGCTGCGCGGGCCGGTCGACGCGTTGCCTACTGGTTCCCCCGAGCACGCTGCCGCCCTGGCCGAGTACCGCGACGCCCTGACGGGGCTGCGCAACCGGCCGGGTGGCTTCTGGATCGCCGGGCCCGACCACCGAGCGGCCGAACATGCCCTCACCGGGTCCGTGCCGCTGGAATCACCGAATCACCGACCTCCGTGACCTTGCTCAGCGACGGCGCTACGCGACTCGTCGATCTCTTCGAACTCGCCACCTGGCAAGAGGCGTTGGACATCCTCGGGGAGTCCGGGCCAGACGAACTGATCCGCCGCGCACGGCAGGCCGAGGCCGGCGACCCAGACGGCCGTCGCTGGCCACGCGGCAAAGCACAGGATGAAGCCACCGCCCTGCACTGGGTGCTGCCCCACCAGCCGGCGTTGCCCCTGCTGTCGCCCTTGCTCAGATGCGGTAGGCCCCCGCTGGTACGCCATGGGCGAGGCCGTACGGAGTCAGGGCGATGACGCCGGTTCCCCGTGATGGTGTGTCGGGGCCGATGTGCAGGGGGCTGACGTCATAGGAGCGGGCGAGGTCGGCGGCCATGTCGTGCGCGGCCCACCGCCATTCGTCTTCGTCGTCCTGGCTCTCTTGCGCGGCGTCCCAGTCGGGCGTGAGGCCCAGTTCCACACGGCGGGCCCGTTCGTACGGCAGGGGCTCGCCGAGGGTGAGCAATTCGTCCTCGCCTTCGCCTGTTTCGCAGTACCGCCGGATCACGGTGCCCTGCTCGGCGATGAGCCAGGCGGAGCCGTCGCCCTGGCCGCCGTAGTAGTACGCGTGTGCCTGGCCGTAGCGGGCGCTGAGTTCGGTGCACAGGCGCAGGACCTCCTCGCTTCGCTCCTCGCCGCACGGGTCGGACCATGCGCCGAGGATGAGGGTCCAGCCGTCGAGCTCGGGCGTCACGAAGACCCGTTCGTAGCCGTTGTGGGGGTCGTCCGTGCCGCAGCCGTGGCCGTCGGCGTCGACGATGTCGTTGCCGAGAGCGAAAGTCACGGGTCTGGGGTCGACCAGGCCAAGGGTCTGCATGATTCCGGCCTGGTCACCGCTCGGGACGGCCATCCAGTGATTCCAGCACGCCCACATCCCTTCGGGGCGGTCGTCCGGGAGCTTGACGCGGATGAGTCGTTCGATCGCGGCCACGTCGGCGCGGGACAGCGCCGGTTCGCCGCCCAGCTCGGCGAGCACGGTCAGCGCCCGCGCCCGCTGCCGGCCCGGCCCTCGTTCCCGGATGCGCTGGAGCAGGGGGATCATGTGCTCGCCTTGGAGGATCAGGGCGTCCTGCGCCTGTCGGGCGACCCTCTGGTCAGGGTCGCCGAGCAGCCGGAGCAGGGCAGGGGCGGCGGACCGGGCGTCGTCGCCGCAGCGCTGGAGCCCGAGGACAGCCATCCGGCGCACGTGTGGCACGGGATGGGAGAGGGCTGCGGTGTAGCCGTCAACGGCAGCCGAGCCAAGGCAGGAGAACGCGAAGCCGACTCGCTTGCGGGAGCTCTCGGTTGACGCGGAGGCAAGACCCCGGAGCAGGCCGTCGAAGGCTGCGTTCCCCATCCGCTCGAGTACGTCGGCGACCGGTCGCCAGTCGACGGAGGAGTCCTTGTCCGTCAGTTCCTGGACCAGCCGTTCCACCCCGTCGGCGCCCAGGGCGACCAAGGCGTCCGCCGCCGCCTTGCGTCCGTCTGGCGCTCCGAGGTCCTTTATCAAGTCGGTGTCCACCACGTTCCCTCCAGCAAGGTCGACCGGCCCTCGGGCGTCATGATCCGGCACAGGTCTGACATTGCCTGAACCGCCCAGCTTGCATACCCCCCAGACAGTTCGGTCGTCCCGCCCTCTAGACCTAGGCGACGCCGAGTCGTGGCCCTTTGGTCTCGGAGGCGACGGCGCTGCAAACACTGTGGCCCAAAAGTACTGAGCGGCCTCCGAAGCTTGTTGGCTCGCAGGGCATCAGTCAGAACGGCGCACGTAGCCGACGAACGGCTTTGAGAGACAGTACGGCGAAGACGGCTGCCACGGACCAAGCGGAGACCACTATCCAGAAAGAGAGGCCGAGGTGGTGCGCATCCATTCGGCCAGTCCACGAAAAGGGGCCGATGGCAGCCAGGGAGACAAAGGATATTCCGGGGAAGAGTAGGTAGTATGGATGCGTCAACCGTGCCACTTCACTGCCAGGTTTATGCCGGATTAGCCACGACTCCCAACCCAACCCGCCAGGCACCTTTGGAATCAGTTCCTCATCGATATAACTCGCTATGCCTTCAATTGCGCGAAAAAGAGAAGCCATGATCTCGCTGGACGCATAGGAGATAAAAGGGATTACGAGGAGAACTGGCCACCGGGCTCCTCCAGAGAGCGCTATGGAGAATACGACGCTTACGGCAGTCATGTGAAGTGCAAGCACTTGATGCTGCAAATTGATCCTGGTAGTGATCTCAGTCCTGAGTGCGGAATATTCAGCAAGAGCACCTGCGTAAACATCTTGATCGGTCTCAGTCATCGTCACTCCTCAAGGTGCGGCAGTGCCGTCATTCGTGTGAGGCGACGCAAGTTAGCGGATGAAGGTAGGGCGCATCAGGAGCGCACACGTGCACATCGCGGGAATGTTTCCCACCTGCCTCAAAACCTCCAACCAGTCAGCCGAGCGGTGCACGCTTTCCAACTGTGGTGGTGGGGTGATGGGCGGCGTGCGAGGTCGTTCACCTGCGTTCATGGGCGGCTGGCCTGTGGGGCGAGCCTGACGCGTGGCCTCCTTTGAACGCCCGTGAACGGGGCTGAACGAGAAGGAAACTGAGACGGCGGCGCGTGCCGCCTATGGGCACGGCAGGTCGTGGGGCAGGTCACAGACGTCGTCCCGCATGTGCAGCCTGCGGAGGTCCTGGACCAGTCCGGAGGGGTAGGGATGCATCACCCACTTGGCGCGATAGCCGGCCTCGCCATGCTCCGTTAGCACAGTGTGGGCCGCTTTCAAAACAGCGTGAGCGAACGCCGGACGCGGATAGGTCGACTGCCAAATCACCGTGCCGTGGGAGTCCGGAAGGTCGGGGCTGACGGCGACGTCGGGGAACTTGTAGACAGTCACGTTGATCGCGTCATCCGTTGTGCGGAGCACCCAGCGAAGCTCCTGCGGCTCGGCGTCGAAGAAGAACCGGGCTGAGGGCTGCTGCCCGTACAGCTCGCCCGTTCCCGCTACGAGGTCCGCCAACGCGTCAGTGCAGTAACTGGCCATCACCGAAGCCGTCTGAGAGCCATCGGCCAGGTGGCATCGTGCCCAACCATGACCCACGAGTTCCCACTTCAACTGAAGGGCACCGGCTGACCCTTGATCCATCGACACAGGCCCAGGCTAATGGCATCGATTGGCCAGGTTCGCGCCCGCCCCCCCGGGCCTGAGCTTGGGAAGCTTGGGTTCTCTGGCATGGGTCGCCGCGCTGACCTTGCACGCTGGGAACAGAACCGTCCAGGCTTTACCACCAGCGCAAAAGATGACCGAGAAGCCAGACCATACCACCCACGACTACGGCGGGGAGAGTGGTGAGCATTTCCCAACTATTGATTCGGATTTCGATGAGCTGGGTTAGTCGGGCGCGCTGACCATGAGTTGCTGGTGCGCGTTCTTCGAAAGATGTGTTGCTTACTGAGGCTCGTAGCCAGACCGTCGGGTCTGAGCCATCTACAAGGAAGATATACGTCATTGTCTGACGTCGGTGCAGCGGAGTCGCCGTTGACAGGTAGAGGCTCTGATGTGCCAGCGTGGCTCGGAGCACACGCTGAGCAGAAGGCTGGGAAGCCTCGTTGAGGAGCGCGACTACATCGGCTGTCGTTGTGACCTCTACCGGCTGTCCGTTGAAGTGAGCCGGTTCCACGTCCTTGTTGCCAACGTTGCTGATCTCCAGCTCAACCACGTGGGGCGCGGCGAGGGGCATGCCCCCGTGGCTGATAGTCAGTGCACCGTGTGCAGCCTCATGCGTTAGCGTGCTGACTCGGGCAGACCAGTGCACTTTGCGTCGTGGCCACACAGCCCGGTAGCCAAGCCAGCCAATGAAAAGCGCTGTTGGGATCGCGAGTACTGTGGCGACGGCCCCTAGCCCGGTCCAGAAGCTGTCGCTGGGAGCGTCGAATGCAAGCGGCAACATAGTCGTTCTTATACAGTCAAGAGTGTGCCTTCTGGCGCAATTTTGCGGAATTAGAACGAGGCGACGAGGCTGGCGGCGCGTCGGCCGCCGCACCGCCGCGGGGTGATGGTCGGTGGTGCATGCGGCGGAGTATCGACTCGGGAAGCTGCGGCACTCTGAGGCTTGCTGGCGCACTGACCTGGGCGAACGGCTGGTTTAGGGCCTCTGCGGACTCGTCTGCTTCACAGTGATTCCCCGCTGCTCCCCGCTGGATCTGGTGCCCTTGTGGTGCAGTAGTGGTGCGCTCGGACGGAGACTGACCAGCGGGCCACGGTCATGTAGTGCCTCACCACTTCCGCCACTTGTCCGTGAGCTGATAGCGGCGGAGGCAGTGCCGAGCGGTCACCGCAGCGACATCGACACCGCACTCGGTAAGGGCCTGGTCCACGTACAGGCACAGTGCCTCTCGCTCGTCGGTGTCGAGGGCGCCGCCGTGATCCGCTTCGTTCACGGCATTCAGGTAGAGAACGGCGCGCTCCAACGCGGCGAAGACCCGTGCATCATCTGCGTTCAGCCGGGCCGACTCCGCTTCGAACGTGTCGAGGACGGCGTCGATCGCCCAAAGCTAGATTTCGGGGTAGAGCCCGATCATGTCCGTACAGTCGGGTTCAAGCCTGCCGGCGGCAAGCTCTTGGGCCTCCTCGGCCATACCGGCGTGGGCCTTCGTGGGAGCCATTCTCATCGTGCTGGCGGTGGGTTGGTACATCCGGATGAATCTCACCTGAGGCGCGATCCAGATTTTTCGACGTTCGGCGGGCTGCGGATGTCGAGAACGTGCCACCGGCTCCGTCCCAGGGACATCAGCGGCCACCACCGGCCGCACGACGAAGAAGGAGAAACCAGCATGGCGATTCAGCGGATGGACAACGTCGGCATCGTCGTCGAGGACATGGATGCCGCTATCGCGTTCTTCGTGGAACTCGGTATGGAGCTGGAGGGCAGGGCGGAGGTCGAGGGCCTCTTCGCCGACCAGTGCACCGGACTCGACGGCGTCCGCTGTGACATCGCGATGGTCCGGACCCCAGACGGTCACAGCCGGCTCGAGCTGGCGAAGTACCGCAGCCCCGCGGTGATCAGCGCCGGGCCGCGCAACCGGCCGCACAACATTCTGGGCACGCACCGCGTCATGTTCGCCGTCGACGACATCGAGGACACCGTTGCCCGCCTGCGCCCTCATGGCGCCGAACTCGTCGGCGAGATCGCCCGGTTCGAGGACAGCTATCTGCTCTGCTACCTCCGCGGCCCGGAGGGCATCATCGTCGGACTGGCCGAGCAACTGCGCTGAGAAGGAGGAACCGAACCATGCAGCCGAACGGAAGCCATGAGATGGACCTCGCAGAGAGGTGGCTCGCCACCTCTGAAGTCGTTCCTTAGCGTGGGCGGGAGCTGCCATGGGGCGAGTGATCACGGCCGATTGAGCTGATGGCGAGTCGGGCAGTCTGTGGACCTGCCCGTCTTGTGTGCGTGCGCCTCGTGGTCCTACGGGTGCTAACGGTTCTCCTCTTCCAAGCCGGATCACGGTGGCACGCTCGGCGTGAGCTTGCCCGCGGTGGTGGGCCATGGCCCAAGGGGCAGAAGGGCGGCCGGCATCCCGCGGCGATCGGGCAGGCGCGAGCGGAGCGAGCCCTTGAACCAGTGGAGAAAGCTTGAATCATGGTCTGGCTGCTGGCGCTCTCACTGGGTGATCGAGACGAGCATCGTTGCAGCGCGGGACCTGGAGGGAGGATGGTCGCGTGCTTCCATCTCGACTGCTGTGGTGTGACCCCAGGCCCATCCCCAGGTTCAACCGACAGGACCCGGTGACGCAGATTGTGTGTGATCCCGACTTCTACGAGCCGGTGGACGAGGACGACTGCTCAGCGTTTTCGTACTTCTGTCAGACCCATGACCGCTTCTACTGGCACGACGACTGTGGGGAAGGGGCGCATCTCATCGCCCTTCATTGCGAACGGCACGGGCCCGAGAACATGTGGCCTCAGCCCCTCATGATGGCGTTCCCGGAAGGGTTCTCCCCTCCGCTCAGTGACGTGCAACTGGCCTGGGTGCGATCGGAGCAGGACGCTTCCTGAGATCTGCGGGACAGACAGACCTTGGGGCATCGGGAGATCGCTGCTCCCTGGTGTAAGACCCTGGGTATGGGGAGTGAACGGCTGTCAGCGACGCGTGAATCGTGACCCAGTTCCGACGCTTGGGTTCTAACGCTTGTCGCAACATTCCTTGATCATTGTGGAGTGTTGATGGCGAGGCGGGTGACCCACTGGGCGGCGGTGGCGAAGGCGACCCGGTGGCCGGCCTGACAAGCCCGGATGCCGAGCCCGGTGGCGAGATGGGTCTTGCCGGTGCCGGGCGGCCCAAGGAAGATCACGTTCTCCTTCCCGACGACGAAGTCCAGCGTCCCCAGATGCGCGATGACCTCGCGTTTCACGGACCGCTGGTGGTCGAAGTCGAAGTCCTCCAGCGGGCTTGCGGGAGGGGAATCGAGCCGCCCGGATGCGGCCCTCGGCGCCGTGGGAGTCGCGGGCGGCGACCTCCCGCTGCAGGCAGGCGGCCAGATACTCCTCGTGGCTCCAGCCTTCATCGCGAGCCCGCTCGGCGAGCCGGGCCGCCGCATCCCGCAGGGCCGGGGCCTTCAACGCCTTGGTCAGATAGATCAGTTCGGAGCCGACGTCGCGGCTGGTCCTGGCCTGGTTCGTGCCGTTCTTCGTGCTCATCACGCTGCCCCTTCACCCGTGCTCAGCCCGCCGTCGATGACACCGAAGATCCGGTCGTAGGTGTCCAGCGACCGCTCCTCGACCTCCGTCACGTCCACCGGCGCCTGCTTCGTGCCGGCGGCCTTCTTGCGGGCGGCCGCTGCAGCGGCCGCGTGGTCCGGGTCCGTGATGGTCTGGTGATGGTCTGGTGGCGGGCCCAGCTGCGGGCATGGCGGGCGACCTCGACGCCGTCGCAGGTCACCAGGACCTGGTCCAGGTCGGCGGCGACTTCGATGCGGCGGCCGACGGCCAGCGGATGCACCGAGTAGTCGCAGGTGTCCAGGCGGACGTAGTGGTCCCGGGGCAGCCGCAGTGATGCCTTCCACCAGCCCGGCGGGGCGATCGGCGGCAGGCTCAGCATCCGGGAGCGGTCCGCTTCCAGCCGGTCCGCCGGGCGGGCCTGCAAGGTGCGGTGGATGCGCCGGTTCGCCCTGGTCAGCCAGTCGGCGAGCTGGATGTTGAAGTCGGCCGGCGAGGTGAACACCCGCCCGGGCAAAAACGACGTCTCGAGGTATCCGGTGGCCCGTTCGACCAGGCCCTTGGCCTCTGGATCCCGGGGCTTGCAGAGCAGGAACTTGATGCCCATCAGTCCGGCGAACGCGGCGAAGTCATCGGTGAGTTGGGGGCCACCGGACCGCCAGGAGCCGACGGCTCCCTCGTTGTCCCAGACCAGCACCCGTGGGACGGCGCCCAGCTCGGTCAGCAGTCGCCAGTGCCCGGCGATCAGGTCGGCCGCCGACCTGGAGGGCAGCATCCGTGCGGTGATCCACCGCGAGTAGCCCGCGACCATGACCAGCACGGGCGGCCGCCCGACCTGGCCAAAGCCGAGCGGGATGTCGGCGGGCGGGAACCACAGGTCGCACTGGCTGATCTCGCCCGGCTCATAGACCGTCCGCGAAGCCGGATCCGCGGGCCGATAGGCCGGCCGCAAATCCCGGACGCGGTCCTTGAGCACGGTCAGGCCCCGGTCCCAGCCGATCCGCTCGGCGATCACCGTCGCCGGCATCTCCGGCCATTGCTCAAGCAGTTCGCGGATCTGCGGCTCGACCGCGTCCACGATCGAGCCCTTCGGCGCCCGCTGGTACTTCCGCGGCGCGTCGTCCGCGATCGCCCTGCGGACGGTATTCCTCGAGATCCCCAGCTTCCTCGCGATCGCCCGCACCGGCATCTGCTCGGCCCGGTGAAGCCGGCGGATCTCCGCCCAGTCCTCCACGCTGATCACCACTCCTCCCGGCCTGACTCAACGAGCCAGACCCCTGGAAGGGGTCAACTTTCAAGCGTCGCTACTGGTCCAGTTTTCAGCCGTCGCCGACAAACGGCATGAGTTGATGAAGGCGCTTGGGGCCCGTACGACCTGCGGCACGCGGCGCTGTCGTCCTGGCTCAACGCCGGCGTGGACCCCACCGAGGTTGCGGAGCGCGCGGGCAACAGTGTTGAAGTCCTCCTGAGCCGGTACGCCAAGTGACTCGATGGCCGACAGGACGTCGCCAATCGCCGGATCGCCGAACTCCTCGGCGAGGACGGCGACCAGGAGCACGAGCCCGGCCACGGGACCTGATCCGACACACGCACCTGCGGCATGATGGCCCCTGGACTTCGGTCCGGGAGCCTCGTCGTTTCCCGGGGTCCACCTGCGGTTTTCTGTCCTGCGGTCTGGCCGCGAATAGGCCGCGGGCTCCGACATACGGCCGCTCCGAGTGGCACCTGCCTGCACATACGCGAAGACCCCGGCCTCAGCGTTTCCGCTGGTGACGGGGTCTTTGGGCACCTGATAAGGGGTGCCCCCGGCAGGATTCGAACCTGCGCACACGGCTCCGGAGTGAGTGCGCTGATCGCGTCTCACGAACGCGTTGACCTGCAGAGGAGCCCGCTCGGGGGTGCGGTAGGTCGCTCAGTGTGTCGGAGGTGTGTCGCGCTCTTGATCAGCTTGTGCCAGTAGGAGCGGGCATCCGAGGTTCACTCTGGTCGTTGCCGACGGAGTGCGTCTGGCGTGCGGGGGCGCATCAGGGTTGTGCGCCAGCCCTTCCCACCCCGTGCCGCGCAGTCCATTCAGGCGTCCTCGAGCCGTTGCTGTCCAGCGCTGTTGCCCAAGCGAGGGATACCCGTGGCGTCCATCTGCCGCCCACGCAGTGGCCGAAGTAGCATCTGCGACTACGGCGCGAGAGCGTTGAGGGTGATGGGGTTGACTCTAGGGGGGACTCAATGCCGCTTACCGGTGGACGACTTGGCCACGCCCGAGTGGCCGTTCTGACAGCCGTGCAGGAGGAGAGCGAAGCCTTCAGAGCGGTTGGGGGCCTAACCCAGCGCCTTCGGGGGAAGCCCTATTACGTCCCTGAGGGGAGCGACCCCAAGTACCCGGACGTCGTTCACCGAGAGATCGATCGGAATAATATCCAGTCAGGTGAAAAGGTTAGAGATGTAATCGAGCACTGGCAGCCAGAACTTCTAGTACTGTGTGGGATCGCTGGGGGCATTAATGGGCGTGCAGATGTTTCAGTCGGCGACGTAATCATTCCCCCGTATATCCACTACTGCTCTTTTGCTAAGTTGAGCAGCCAAGGATCGCGTCGACGATATATCCCGTTTGACTATCCATCCATTAACCTCCATCAGGACTACGTGGCCCCCCTGAGGGATGACCACTCGTGGCTCACGGATTCACTAAGGGATGAACTCCCTGAAGGTTGTCACCCCAAGGTTCACATCGAAAGCCTTGTAGCTGGAGACAAAATCTATGGCGATCCCGATTCGGAGGAACAGCGGCGAATTGTGCAGGAATATGATGAAGCTGTAGCTATTGACATGGAGTCAGTGGGGCTCTGTCGTGGGGTAGCTGCCTCCAGAAATAACCCCCAATATAATCCACGCCTACTCATCGTCCGAAGCGTGTCAGATATAATTGATGACCCGCAAAACGATGAGAGTCGCAAACTCTGGCGACCTTACGCTTGTTCCATCGCGAGTACTTTCACGTGGCGAGTCGTAACAGATATCGTGGAAATGGAGCCAGACCCACGGCGTACTCCGGAGGTTGCGGCATGACCGCCACTAGGCAAGAGGCAGCAGTCTGGGAACGCATGAAAGCGGATGCCCTCGACTTCTTCACAAAGATGATTCGCGGGCGCACTCCCTTTAGTCTGACAATCGCACTTCCAGACTCGTACGATCAGCTGATTTCTGGGCAATGGGACCGAGTGGCGCCGGAAGAGGAGCTTGCTCAGCTAGCCATTGACTCTGGTCGAGTCCTCCTCTCCGCGGAAGCCGGAAGCGGCAAGACGCACCTTCTTGCGCGAGCCGGCTCGTCAGCCGCAGGAGGTGCCGACAATGTAATTCCCATCTGGATTCCGCTGCGAGATCTCCCGTCAGCGATCAGGAGCACAGCACCTGAATCCTTTGTTCAAGCGCTGATCGGCCTGAGTCGTCCATCAGTGAAGCCGGTACTTACCAGTTCGTCGGAAGTTCCGACGCTGCTGCTCCTTGCAGACGGTCTAAATGAGATTCCTAGAGAACTATCGCAGCCCGCACTCGATGCGCTAGACGAACTGGCCAGAAGGTTCCCTTTTATCAGCGTCATCGTTACCGAACGTCTGGTCAGGCGGCCAGTACCACTCGACCGTTGGAGCCTCGCGACTGTACTTCCTTTGTCGAAAGCGCAGGTCGAAAAATTCTGGAGTGCCACCCAGAAAGTCGGAAGACCGTCAAATGCGACGCTTGAATTGTTCAAGAATCCATTCTTTCTCGACAAGGCAACGACTTTTCATCTGACTGACGGCAGCGCGGCTAAGATGATCGAGTCCTACTTCTCGAAGATGGCGCGAGTGAACGATGCAGGACTCAACATGCTAGGCGAGGTCTGTTATGCGTCGTATTCTCGCGAAAGGGGAATGTTGATCCCGTTGGCGGACTTCGCGGATCGCGTAGAACCGTCTCTCTTTGAGACTCTCAAAGAGAATGAACTAGTCCGGACGAGCAGTACCTTCGTTTGGTTCGCCCACCACCTATTTCACGACTTCCTCGCCTCTCGCCACCTGGTACGGCACAGGAGCTCCTGGGGTCCTGAAGCATTTGATGTCGTCACTACGGGTGCCGCTTCGTTTGATTCCCTGCGCCTAGCCGTGGATCAGATCCACGATCCTGTAGTTGCGGACGACTTTGTGCGACTGGTGTACGACTGGAATTACTTCGGCGCGGCGTACTCTTTGGTCCCTGGGCGCGTTACGCGCGAAATGCAGGTGGAACTTCTCGCCATGCTTGCCGATAAGCGCTGGGATCCTGTCGCAGCGACTGTGCAGGCAGTTACTGATGCTCTAAGGCTTAACGGGTCAGCGACTGCTAAGAAAATGTTGGCTGCTTCCAGCAGGACCGAGCTATTCCGAGTTATCGAAGAGGTGCCTTCTTTCAACCCATCCTTCATCCGATGGAGAACCATTTTCACCTTTCAAGACGGTGAATATGTCGGGGCTGACATAGTCGAAAGTCTGGCTTCTAATGATCCTATCGAGGCTTGGACTTTGGCCAACGTCCTCAGAAGGTGCAGGCTGACGACGGAAGGGGAGAAAAAGCTTCTCAGTATTGCCCGACACGAGTCGTCCGTAACACGCTGGCGCGTTGTTCACGTGTTGGGACTTCATCCGAGCCGAGCTACCGCCGAGGTAGTCGAGTCCTTGATTGTTGATCCCGATAGGTGGGTGAGATATGGAGCCGTACGCGCGTTGGTCGAAGTAGCCGCGAACACGGATGACTCTTCCTTGAGGAGTCAAATTGTGGCGTGGCTCGGGGAGCAAATCGCTGCAGACAGCCTTGATACAAAGATGCTGCAAGAACTGGCCAGAGTCCTCGATGTCCGACCGCAGCCCCTTGATTGGCCACAAGCTGTTGCGCCACTTGTGCAACAACTTGCAAGCACGTCCCGTAACTCGTTCCAGCAAGATAGGTGGAATACTCTGATGGCGAACATTTCCTCTGGTGGGAGCTCCAATGAGTGAGCTGACGCAGGAGCAACGAAGGTCCTTGTCCCTCGCCGCGTGGGAAGCGCGCTCCCACGCAAGGGTTCACGGCCCAACGCCAGTTGGTTGTGCGGCATTGGCCGATGATGGACGCATCTACCAGGGGTGTAATGTCGAGCACAGGTTCAGGTCTCACGACATCCATGCGGAGACAAACGCCATCTCGTCTCTTGTGGCTGCTGGCTCCCGAAAGGTCATTGCTGTCCTAATCGCGGCCGAACGGGAAAGGTTCACGCCATGCGGAAGCTGCATGGATTGGGTTTTTGAGATCGGTGGAGATGATTGCTGGGTGATCAGCGAGCGGCGTCCCGGAGAAGTTAATCACGAGCTTCACGCAAGTGATTTGATGCCTTTCTATCCACATTGAGCGTGCAGGAAACAATGGGCAGGATCCGTTGCTGTGGAAAGGTAGTTTGTGACATACGAAATCCTCAAGGTCGAGTATGAGAGGCTTAAAGAGGAGCAAGTGCGCCGTATCGGGTTTCGAGACAATCTGATCTATGTGGCCCTTGTTGCGGCCGGCGCTGTCTTCTCCTTCTACTTCGGTGCAACCGGGCGCACATACGTGCTGCTCATTCCGCCTTTCGCTATCTCTGTTCTCGGGTGGACGTATCTTGTCAATGACGAGAAAATCTCATCCATTGGTAGGTATATTCGGGAGAAGCTGCTGCCGGAACTCAAAAGTCAGGGATTTACCAGTGAGGCAACCCTGGGATGGGAGGCGTATCATCGATCGGATGTCGATCGGGTGTGGAGGAAAAAGGTGCAAATCGTGGTCGACATCGCGGCTTTCTGCATCCCCTCGGCGGTTGCTCTAGCCGTCTTCTTCAGCAAAGAGTCTCTAGGGATTTTCGGTTGGGTTCTAGGGGCTTTGGAGGGCCTAGCCGTAGTTCTGCTTATCGGGGCTTTTATTCGCTTTGCGGATTATTCTCGTGATGGCTCTATCTAGCTCTGGCGTCAGTGGCCGTACCTAGACGTAATGCTTTGCACCCTTGTCATCGAGGACGCTTCAACCTCTTTGGGGGGCGCCTGGCGGGTGAGGACGGGAACGCGGCGGGTTGCCGCTTGCACCACCGCGGCGCTTCGGTGGACGTGCGAAGCTTGACTTAGCGGACGGAGAGGGAGAACGAGTGTCGCAGCAGGCCAACCCTCGGGGAACCTTTCTGAAGATTGCCGACTCAGTGAAGATCCTGATCGAGGGCGATCCGGAAATGACAGTACTCCCGACCCTGACTGAGATCATGCGCGAACACGGGGTCTCACGCGGGGTTGCTATCCGTGCATACAGCGTGCTGCGCAAAGAGGGCTTGGCCGAACCGGCGCCGGGCGAGCGGTGGCACGTTGTACGAGCGGATGAGCAAGTCGACCGACGCCCGCTCCACGAGCGGATTGCCGACGTCGTCAGGACCGATGGACTCCAAGTGGGGGAGGCGTTCCCGAGCGCTTCCGTGCTGGCCGAGCGGTTCGGGGTATCTCGGCCCACCGTGGGCAAGGCTCTGGAGAAGTTGGAAACCGCCGGCGTGCTGGCGGGGGGAGGACAAGGCAAGGTGCGGACAGTCCGCGCTGTGCCGACGAGAGAGGAGCGTTCCTAGCTTGCCGAAGTTGACGGAGTGGGCTTACCCCCTGGCTGAGTCCCTGCTCGCCGAACCGCTTCCGCGGCGGTGGAAGCACTGCCTTGGGGTCGCTGAGAGAGCACGCACGATCGCCCTCGTGCTCGACCAGGACGCGGACCTGTTGGAGGCCGCGGCGGTGCTGCACGACATTGGGTACGCGCCGGACCTGGCCAAGACGGGCTTTCACCCGCTGGACGGTGCGCGCTACCTCCGGGACGTGGCCGGCGCCGACACACGGGTCATCAACCTGGTTGCCCACCACTCCTGTGCCTGGATGGAGGCAGAAGCGCGCGGCATGCGCCAAGAGTTGGAGGGCGAATTCCCCCGCGAGGCTGCGCACCTGAACGACGCGCTCTGCTACTGCGATATGAACACCACGCCGGACGGCACGTCCACGAACCCGATCGACCGGATCAACGAGATCGCCGGACGGTACGGGCCCGACAGCCTGATCGGAACGTTCATCCGCCGCGCCGAACCCGAGATCCACGCGTCCACGGCCCGTGTCCTCGAACGCGTCGCCGCCGCAAAGCGTTAGCCGATGTAGGGAGCCGTGCGCGTCCGGTCCATGGCGTGCTCGATACGGAGCCGCATCGTGGGGTGCACGTCCAACGTCATCAGGTCCGCCGGGTCGACCCAGCGGACCTGAGTCGTCTCGTTGCTCGTACGGAGTTGACCGCCAACCGGTCGCGCGCGAAAGCAGATGCTGAACTGCTGGCGCACCTCGCCGTCGTCGTACTGCATCACGTGACCGGGATCCGTGTAGAGCCCGGACACGTCGATGACTTCGGCCTTGATCCCGGTCTCTTCCCAGACTTCGCGCACGACGGTGTCACTGATCGACTCCCCCACGTCGTGGCCGCCGCCGGGCAGTGCCCAGCGACCGTTGTCCGAACGCTGGATCATCAGCACCTCCCTCGCGTCGTTCTGCACGAACGCGACGACGGATGGCACCACCGAGTTGGCCGGCGGCGCGTCGGGGTCGTGAAGGTAGTCGATCCGTCCCATGGTCAGGCTCCCGTGTTGCTCGCAAAGTCCGCGTCGGTGATCTGGCGCGCGTTCTCCCAGGTGTGTTTGATGCTATTCGCGTACGTGTCGAACAGCCCACCGTCGGCCAGTCGCCGCAGGTGCAGAACGGGGGCCAGGTAGGCACCGATGCCGTAGACGTGTGGGTTGACGAGCATCTCGTCATCAGCCCGGTAGATCGAGTTGTAGAGAGTCGAGTCATGCAGCCGGAACCCGATGCCCGGGTGGCTCCGCATGAGCGGACGGTAGAGCAGCATGGCGTTGCGAATCTTGCCGTCCATGATTCGGTGGCCTTCATCTATGCCGCGCTGTTGGACGGCCGCGCTGCCAGGGTCCCCGAGAAGGATGCGCACGCGCACGCCTGCCGCCACCTTCGCCTTGAGAAGGTCATGAAAGAGCGGGTCTTCCGACAGAAACAGACCGGAGTAGACGAGCACGTCAAGGCTGTTCTGTGCCCGGCCGTAGATCTCACGCCACAGCCCTGAAGGCACCGTGTGGCGGTGGGGGTAGACGGTGCCAATCTCCGCTTTGGCCAAGTCCGTTGCGCTGTCAATGGTGCCGGGGTCGTCCCACAGTGACGTGACGTCGACCTTCAGCGCTGCGGCCGTCGCGTACTGGTGACGTCGGTAAGGCACCTTGCCCTGCGTGATCCAGCGTTCAACGGTCTTCGGGTTGACCTCAAGCTCTTCAGCCAACCCCTGAATCGTCATGCCCCGAGCTAACAGAGCTGAGCGCAAGCGTTCGTTGGACATCCGCACCCCCGTTGGGACTTCTAGGGAGCTCTTGACGGTAGCCAGAACTCCCAGAGCTGTCTACGCATGGGGTGACCAACTCCCCTGACCTGCGGCGATTCTGAGTGTGCGCCAAGAAGTCCCGGCGCAAAGCCAAGAGGTTCCGTCGGCAGGCTTGACGGAACACCATGCAGTACCTGTAAAACAGGTACTGCAACAGACGCCTGGAGGGCTCCGAGGGGGCTCGAAGGAAGCGCATGCGTTGCTTGAGAACTCAACAGTGCGTTCAAGTTGACGGGGTGTGAGTCCCCGTCCCCATGGCGGATGGGTGAAGGCCGCCGGCGGCCACTTCTGTGCGTGTCAGCTCTGGAGAACGTGCCTGGGGATCATCCCTCCATTTCATGGGGGTCAGCCTTCGGAACGCCACCTGGTCACGCGCCGCCCTGCTGGCGTCAGAGCAGTGACGATGACGCGCCCGACTACTCCCGGCTCGGGGCCGGTGTGCCGTGGCAAACGGCGTACCGGTGAAGCCGGTCATCCCACCTCACCCCGGAGGTTCCGCGGTGAAGCGACATATACGGGCACCGCCGCCGTGGACCGGGCGGCGGCGCGCTGACACATCCCGGTCCGTTCCTGGCCCGCAGCGCACGACGCCGCGGCCGGCTGCCTCTCCCGGCCGTCCGGAGCCGCGCACCGCGTGAGCACCGTACGGCCGGGAGCGGGGGGAGCCGGAATCCGCCGACTCCGGATACAGGAGCGGTCCCCCGGGTTGCACCCCGAGGAACCGCGTACAGGCGCCTGGTTGGAGGCCACCTGTGGTTCTCAGTCTGACAGACGAAGAGCGTGCCGAGTTGGCGCGCAAGAACGCCGATGCGAACAAGCGCAGCGAGGACAACGCGCGTGGTCGGGGCGGCCGTTGATGGCCGGCTCTGAGCACGAGAAGACGAAGGACCCGCTACCGCAGCGCCCCCGCGGCCCGCACCCATACCTGTGCTGACCGGCCGCTGATCGATCCGCCCCGATGGTCGTAACGCCGGGTTCGACTCCCGGCGGGGGCGCTACGGCCGCTGTCCTGCGGTCGCGCCGCGTATCGCACGCGGCTTCACCTCCAACGGCGAGCGGCTCCCGGGGTGCCACCCGGGAGCCGCAATCGGGCCGTTCACCCTTCGAGAGGAACACGACCCATGAAGATTCTCTCTCTTCGTCTGCTGACCGCCATCGACGCGGCCGAGAACGACCGCGAGCCGACGGCTGCGGAGCTGGACGCCATCGACACCGAGATGCCGCTCATCCGGGCGGAGGTCGAGGAGCTGGACGTTCGGATCAGCCTGCTGGACCGGCCGGTGACCGAGCTGGACGCGCGCCGGCTGCGCCGGGCCCGCCGCAAGGTGCTGGCCGCCCGCCGCGACCTGGCCAACCGGGACGGTGTCGTTGCGCCGGTGGTGGCGTAATGGCACGGGAGTTCACGGCGCAGATGTCCGTGTTCAAGGGGCGGTGGCGCCTGTACGTGGTCCTGCTGAACACGACCGACGCGTGGCCGGAGTTCGGCTTTGACCGGGCCCTACCGGTGCCGACGTTCACGGAGCGTACGGAGGCGCTCAGCGTGCTCGGCTTCGAGCCGGTACCGGGCGCTGAATGGGCGTGGACCGAGGACAGCGAGACCTACGGTGACCCCGCCTCGCCGGTCGTTCTGATCGCCGCGACGCGGGTGCGTTCATGGACGGGGGCGGGCTCGTGAACGCTGTTCAGATCCGTTCAGCGGAGCGGGCACTGTCGGTCGGTACGTGGCTGATCGTGGCGGGCGCGATGCTCTACTCGATCCTTACTGTCACTCCCCTCGCCGCCGCTCACACCCCGGACAGGTGGAAGTGGACCGCGCCGATCCTGCCGCTGGTCGTCGATGCCGCGGTGGTGATCGTGGTCCGCCTGGATGCGGTGCTGGCCCGGCTCGGAGGGCACGGCGGGTGGTGGCCGGTCGTGCTGCGCTGGATGACCGGCTGCATGACCCTGGCCCTGAACATCGCCGACTCCGCGCTGCACAACGACCTGGTGGGCGTGGCTGTGCACGCGGTCGCGCCGCTGCTGCTGATCGTCACCGCGGAAACCGGGCTCGCCTACCGGCGCGCGATCGCCGCGGCCGTAGCTGAGCTGGAGATGCGGCAGCAGGCACAGCGCGAAGCCCACGAGAGGGCTGTTGTCGAGCGGCGTGAGACGGCCGCGCGGCTGGCCCGTGAGGAGCGCGAGCACGCCGCGCTGCTGGCGCGTGAACAGCGTGAACACGAAGCCCGCCTGATCCGCGAGCAAGCCGAGCGCGAGGACCGGGCCCGCCGTGAGGAACGCGAGCGTGCCGAGTCCCGCGAGCAGGCCGAGCGGGAGGCGCGTGAACGCGCTGAACGCGAGCGTGAACAGCAGGCGCGCGAGCGTGAACGCCGTGAGCGCGAGGCCGCTGAGCGTGCCGAGCGGGAGCGGGCCGCGCGGGCGGAGCGTGAACGCCGCGAACACGCTGAGCGTCAGGCCCGTGCCGAGCGTGAACGCGCCGCGCTGCTGGCCGCCGGGCCCGCTGTCGAGAAGCTCCCCGAGGACCGCGCCCGTGCCACCGTCCAGGCCGCGTTCGAAGCCGGGCTCGCGGTGCGGTCGGCTGCGGAGCTGTGCGGCTGGTCGGTGGGCTGGGTGTCCACCCGCTACCAAGAATTCCGCGACGCCGGCCACCCCGCGTTCGAGGCTGACGGGGCGATGGTCTGATGCCGACCGCCTACGCGAAGTGCTTCGACCCGAACGGGGCCCGCTTCGGCATACCGACGTACCCGTGGCGCATGGCCCCTGACGGCTACGCCACCCGCCGACAGCTCCGCACCCGCGGCTTACGCCCCGGTGGTCAGCCGGTCGCCGCCCAGGTGATGGTGATCAACCGCCACGCCTGCGGCCCCCGCGTCGCCTTCCTCTACCGCCTTGACCTGGCGAGGCCGGTCCGGCCGATGACGTCCCGCAAGTGGGGCGCTCTGGCGTTGGCCATGCTCGCCCGCCGCACCTGCCCTCGCTGCGAGTTGGACGTCGGCTACTGCATCCCCCGCCGCTACGGCATCTGCGGCCTGTGCCTCGCCGCCGAAGAACAGCGCGCCGCCTGAACCCCTTTCGACACCTGGGAGTTTCGCTGTGTCCAGCCGTACCCGCTCCCGTGGCCCGAAGAGGGCCGCGGGGGTTCACACCGTCCAGATCCCGCGTCAGCGTGGGCGCCGCGGCGCGCAGCCGTTCGTGGTCGTCGTCCCCGAGCGCCCGTCCCTGACCCGTGAGGCGTTCGGCTTCCTCGGCCGTCTGCTGTGGAAGCACCGCCGCGGCGTGACGCCGCTCGCTCTGGCCGTGGCCGCGCTGCCGCTGACGGCGCTGCTGCACTGGTGGGCGTGGTGGTCGGGACTTCTGCTCGCCCCGCTCGCCGTCGCCCCGCTCGGGTGGCTGGCGTTCGCGCTGCGGCGCCGCCCGGCAGGCCGCTCCGTGCTGCTGTGGCGCATCGGTCTCGCCGCGGGTGCCACGTCCGCGCTGACGTGGCTGTCCCTGGCCGTCACCTTCGGCCTGATGGCCGGTCCGCTCCTCACGCTGTGGCTGCTGATCACGCTCGCCGCTCAGACGGCGTGGCTGGTCATCAGCCGCAAGAACTGAAAGGGGGGCGGGCCGTGTTCGGCGCACGCCGCACCGTCCTGCTGGACCGCTCGTGGGCGTACGGCTCACGGGCGGCCCGCTGGATGGCCGTTCTCGTCCACACCGTCTCGGGTCAGTCCCGGTGGCGGCCGACCGACCTGTACGCCGCCGCCGTCACTGCACGGTTCGCGGCTTCCCACCGGCTCATCGAGCAGGCCGCCGACCGGGTCGACGACGGATGGGCCGTCGGCCGCATCACGACGTCTCCCCTGCTCGGGTCGATCACCGTCTTCGAGGAGGACGACGAATGAGCACTCCCCCCAACGGTGCCCCGGCCGGACAGGCCCCCTGGGGCACCCCCGGCAGCAACGGCGGCGCCCCGTCCGCCGGCCGGACCCGGCACACGCACAAGGAACGCACCTTCAACGTCAACTTCGGCCCCGGCAACGGCAACGGCAACGGCAACAGCAACGGCCAGGCCCCGAACGGCGCCCGGGCCGGCGGCGGGGGCGGGGCGGCCGACCGGCACCAGGGCGACCGGCTGATCTACGCGATCGAGCGGATCGAGATCCGCTCGGACAAGGACATCCTGGCCCTGGCCAAGGCCATCAACCACCTGGGCCGTGAGCTGTACCTGATCCTCGGCATGCGCGCGGAAGAGCTGAACGGCGTCCTCTCGCAGTACCGCGGCAAGTGGTACACCTTCGGCGCGCAGTCCCGGATCAAGGCCCGGCTGGTCTCCGCTCACCTGAAGGTGTCCGCGGAAGCCGCCAAGGCGCTCGGGGTCGGCGCGCTGAAGATGGCACACGCCTTCGACCGGCACTTCGTCAAGCCGGAGCAGGAGGCCAAGCAGAAGCGCAACGGCAAGACGGCCCGCCCGACGTTCACAATCGGGGAGGACTGATGGCCCGCCGCGACCGCGACAACACCCCCGCCGTGCGCGGGTGGGACGGCCAGAGCGGCTACGCGCTCGCCACGATGCCCGGCGGCCGGGGCGGTGTCCTGTCCACCATCGGCAACCACCTCGCCGCGAAAGCGGCGCCGTACCTGCCGCCCTGGATCGGCGCCGCCGTCCTCCCCCCGGTTGCCGGGTGGGGGGTCAACGAGATGTGGGGCGACAGCGCCCTGTCCGCCGGTCTCGCGTCGGCCGGCATGGGCGCCGGGGGCGTCCTGCTGTCCGCCGTGACGTGGGCGGTGGCCGGCGGCACCAACAAGTTCCGCCGCTACCGCCGCGCGCAAGCGACCGCGAGCGTGGCCGCGGGCATGGGGTGGCTGACCTGCTCGGTCTCTGCCGGACCGTTCGGCCACCCCATGACCGACCTGTGGCTGCTCGGGGGCGGGCTGTTCGCCGCGTCCTGGAACGTCCGGCAGATCATGCGTAACGCCCACGATGAGACCGAGGAGAGTGAGACCAGCGGTCTGGGCAAGCTCGCCGAAGCGATCGGCCTGGAGAAGGTGCAGGTCAAGAACGCGCGTGGCAACGGCAAGGGCATGGTCTCCGCTGAAGTGGTCGTGCCGCCCGGCAAGACCATGGAGGACGTCCAGGCCGCCGCGCCGAAACTCGCGGCGGCGCTGCACGTCCCGCCGTCCGCGGTCACCGTCGACCGCAACCCGGACAACGCCGCCCGCGGCACGTTCTCCGCCCGCGTCGCCGACCTGCTCAGGGACGGTGTCCCGTTCCGTCCGCCGACCGAACTGGGCATGCTGCCGACGGAGCCCATTCCGGTAGGCCTGTACGCCGACGGCGAAGTGTGGTGGATCAACCCGTTCCTCGCCGAGATCCTTCAACACCTGCTGGTCATGGGCGTCACCGGCTCCGGTAAGTCGGAGTTCGCCCGTACCGTGCTCGCGCACCTGATGACCCGCCGCAAGCTCTCGATCTGGCTCATCGACCTGTCCAAGGGTGAACAGACGGTCGGGCACATGGCGGACGGCCTGGACTGGTTCGTCGACAAGAACCGCGGCGGACAGCGCGAGGCGAAAGCCATGCTGCGCTGCCTGCCCGACGTGATCGCCGCGCGCGGCACCGAGCTTGCCAACGAGGGGCTCGACCAGTGGACCCCCGCATCCAAGCTCAACGCCATGGTGGTCTGGATCGAAGAGGCCGCCGACGTCGCCGACTTCGACGTCCTGGACAAGATCGCCCGCGCGGCCCGGTCGGTGGGTATCTGGCTGGTCATCAGCCTTCAGCGCGCGTCGTGGAAGAACGTGTCCACCGACGTGCGCGCCAACCTCCAGGCCGCCGCGTGCTTCGGTGTCGACGAAGCCTCCGACGCCGGGTTCTGCCTGCCCGACCGCGTCACCGAATCCGGTGCCATTCCGGACTGGGGCGCGGACCGGCCCGGCTACGCCTACGCCACCGGTATGAACATCCCCGCAAAGCGGTGGACGACCGAGGTACGCGGCTCCCTGACCAAGACGGTCAAGGAACAGATCCGGGCCATGGTGCTGGCCGCCGCCGCGGTCCGTGACCCGCTCGACGACGTCTCCGCACGGGCCGCCGGTCTCGCCTACGAGCGGCGCACCCACCAGGGCACCAACCGCACCAACGCCCCCGCCACACAGACGGCGCCCGCCCCGCTGCACCCCGCCCCCGCCTCCGTGCCGGAGTGGGACGACAGGGAGGACGACGACGTGGACGCCGTGGACCCCGCGATCGAGGAGGCCGCCGCCATGGAACTCCAAGACGCCTACGACGACGTCATGGCGCAGATCCCGGCCGACCCGGAGCCGGATGCTCCGTACGCCCGCCTCCGCCTGGAGGACGACGTACCCGACACCGACCCGGACACGGACCTCACCTTCGAGCAGGCGGCCCGGCCGTCCACCGAAGAGGCCCGCTCCATCCTGTACGGCCAGATCGACGCATGGGCCGCACAGGACCGGCTCACCTTCGAGCCGGGCGACCTGATCCCCGCCACGGTGACCGCCGGCCGCTCCCGGCCCTGGCTTCAGGGGGAGCTTAAGAAACTCACCGAACAGGGCGTCCTGGCCCGCGACGGACAGGGCGAGTACACCATCGTCCGCCCGGTCGCCGTCGCCGCCTAGCACTACCCACCGTGACGCCCTGACTGTCAGGGCCGCGCTCTGACTCTGACAGTCAGGGCGCGGCCCGGCCCATAGAGAAGTCAGGAAATCCCGGCCTGACATCCCACCTGACACCCGCTTCTGACTGTCAGCCCCTGCCCTCTGACAGTCACGATCTGTGATCGGAGAACCGGCCGTGACCTACCCCATCGAGCCCTACCGACCCCCCGCCCCGACCGTCGTCGAAGCCCTGCCGACCGCACCCCTCATGCCCGTACAGCCGGGCCCGGTGCCGACCGCGGCCGTGCAGAGCATCGTGCTCCCCGACGGCCGCGTCGTCACCGGCTACACCCTCACCCCCGCCCACTTCCCCGCGCCCGTCCCGCCGCAGCCGGCCGTCTCCCGGACGGCGGTGAACGTCGCTCTCGGAGGGGTCGGGTTCGCCGCAGTGTGCGGCGGCCTGGTTCTGCTGACGTCGTTCATCGCAGCCCTGACCGCGTTCATCACCCAGCTCATCACGCTCGCCGCGGTCATCTTCGGCGGATGGATCGCCGTGCAGATCTTCGGCAGCACCCGCCACACCTCCGGGGGCGGGACCACGGTCAACATCCGCAAGGCCGTCATCAAGCGCAGCCACTTCCACGGCTGAAGGAGAACCCAATTGCGCTTCTACCTGACCACCCACAAACGGCACTGGCTGCGTCTCACCGACGTGCCCCTGTTCCTGAAGTCCGAGCACTTCGAACGCGCCGTCAAGTGGGACGAAGCCCGCGGACCCTACGCCGTCGACTCCGGCGGCTTCATGGACCTGAAGGACAACGGCACCTGGACCCGCCCGCCTCGCAAGTACGTCGATGACCTGCGCCGCATCTGGGAACACGTCGGCCCGTACGACTGGGCCGCCCCGCAGGACTGGATGTGCGAGAAGGCCATCATCGAGGGCGGTTGGTTCGGAGGACAGTACTTCGTCGGCACCCACCTCAGCGTGGAAGAACATCAGCGACGCACGGTGAACAACTTCCTCGAACTGCGCTCCCTCGCCCCCGACCTGCGCATCGCCCCTGTCATCCAGGGTCGCAGGATCCCTGAGTACGAACGGTGCGTGGAGTTGTACGAGAAGGCCGGGGTGGACCTGCGGGCCGAACCGGTCGTCGGGCTTGGCTCGGTGTGCCGGTTGCAGTCCACCCGTGAGGGTGCCGCGATCGTCACCGCGATGGCCGCGCACGGCTTCAGGCTGCATGGCTTCGGCTTCAAGATCCTCGGTCTGGAACGCGTCGGTCACCTCCTGGCCTCCGCGGACTCCGCCGCTTGGAGCTCCCACGCCCGACACCGGTCCCCGCTGCCAGGCCACACGCACAAGAACTGCGCCAACTGCTTCGACTACGCCATGCGCTGGCGCACCCGCGTTCTGGCCGCCATACCCGTCTGGCAACAGCCCCTGCTCAACGCCGCCTGACCCACCGTTAAGGGAGACCGCAGCATGTCGTTCGGAGAGACTCCGATCACCATCATCGGCAACCTGACCGCCGACCCTGAGCTGAAGTTCACCGAGGGCGGCGCAGCGCTCGCCCGCTTCACCGTCGCCGCCACCCCGCGCACCTTCGACCGCGAGAGCAACCAGTGGAAGGACGGCACGTCCACGTTCTTCCGCTGCGCCGCCTGGCGCGCGCTTGCCGAACACGTCGCCGAGTCGCTGACGAAGGGTTCGCGGGTGGTGCTGTCCGGGCGGATCCGACAGCACGACTGGAAGACCCCGGAGGGCGAGAACCGTTCGATGCTCGCCGTGGAGGTCGACGAGATCGGCGCGTCCCTGCGCTTCACCACCGTGACTATTAACGGCAAGCGCCCGACCCGCACCGCCCCGGCCGGGGACGACGCATGGGCCACGACCGGCAGCACGGCGGCCAACGCAGCCGACGCCGAACCCCCGTTCTAGCTACGCCAAGGGCGGCCCCCCACTCACGCCAATGATCGCGGGGCCGCCCTTGTCAACCAGTCACCCATCAAGGAACTGGAGACATCCAGCATGACCCAACGCACCGACATCCGGCGAGTGCACGGCCGACGGCCGCGCTTACTGGATCTGTTCTGCAAGCAGGGCGGCGCCGCCAAGAGCTATGCCGACGCCGGGTTCGACGTGACCGGCGTTGACAAGGATCCTCAGCCGCGCTATCCCTTCCCGTTCGTGCAGGCGGACGCGATCGCTTTCGTCCTCGAACACGGAGCTGAGTTCGACTTCATCCACGGCTCCCCGCCGTGCCAGCACGACAGCGACTGTCAGCGCATCCAGGGCAACGACCACCCCGACCTGATCGACCCCACCCGGACCGCGCTGGAGACGACCGGGCGGCCGTGGGTGATGGAGAACGTGGGCGGCGCCGTGCCGAAGCTGCGTGCCCCAGTGATGCTGTGCGGGCAGATGTTCGCCCTGGAGAACTACCGTCACCGGTTCTTCGAGACCGGCGGCGGCTTCCGCCTCGACCAGCCGGACCACCCCGCCCACACCGTGCCTCAGGCCAAGATGGGCCGCCCCGTCCCGCCCGGCTGGTATGGCCAGTTCGTCGGCCACTTCTCCGGCGTCCCCCTCGCCCGCCGCGTGCTCGAGGTGGCCTGGATGAGCCGGGACGGCATCAGCGAGTGCATCCCGCCCGCCTACGCCGAACACATCGGCCACGCCGCCCTCACCCAACTCGCTATCGCTGAACTGGGGGCCGCCGCGTGAGCAGCATCCCGCTCATCAACGTGCTCGACATGCCCACCGTCGGCCTCGGTCACCTGCACCTGATCGCCGCCGCCCTGTGCTCCGCCGAACGCGGCTGGCCTGTCATCCTCCTGCACCCCGGCACCAAGCGGCCCGCCGGACACCCCGAACGCGCCTGCCCCGGCACCGGACGCTGCGAGGACGGGCACCGCACCCCCGAACAGCGCGCCACCACCGACCCCGGCCTGATCAAAGCCGCGTGGACGCGGCGGCCGTACAACGTAGGGATTGCGACCGGCCCAGCTGGCCTGGTCGTCGTCGACCTGGACGTGTGCAAGCCGGAAGAGCCAGAAGGAGCGCCTGACGGCGCCGCTTCTCTGGCAGCGCTCTGCGAGCGCGCCGGCCAGCCCCTCCCGGCCACCTACCAGGTGCGGACCCCGAGCGGTGGACGCCACCTGTACTTCACCGCCCCGACCGGCGGGCAGCTCCGCAACAGCGCGGGTCGGCTGGGACCGCACATCGACACCCGCGCATGGGGCGGCTACGTCGTCGCCCCCGGCAGCACCACCCCCCAGGGCACCTACGAGATCCTCGACGACGCCCCCGTGGCCGCCCTGCCACCGTGGCTGACCGCCCTGCTGATCGAAGCACCGCGGCCCGCCACGCCAGCCACCGTCACGCCGGTACGCGACGGCACACGGGCCGCCCAAGTGGCCCTGGAACGCGAGACGGCCGCCGTCCGGGGCACCTCGGAGGGCGGCCGCAACACCCGGCTACTGACGGGCGCCCGCGCCCTGGGCCGGTTCGTCGCATGGGGCGAGATCACCCGGACCGTGGTGGAGGAGGCTTTTCAGGCGGCCGGCGAGGCGGCCGGACTCCCGGCGGCCGAGTGCCGCGCCACCATCCGCAGCGCTCTGGGCTGGTCGATCCGCACGTGCCGGCCGCGGGAGACGGCATGACCACCTCCCCCGCCCGCACCGCCCTGAAAAGCCATCCCGCCACCGCCGACCAGCCGGACACCGCCAACACGACGACACCCCCGGCTCCGGGATGCGGCCGAAGGAAGGCCGCCCGTCAGGGCGTCCCTTCAGCCCTTCCCTCCGACCAGCACTCGACCAGCCGCACCCGCAGCAGTGGTGACGATCCGAAGCCGGACCGACCGGGGATCTGCATCTACGCCGCGCCGGTCTACCGCCACCACTACGACGGCGCCCGCTGGTCCAAGCGCTACGGCGACACCCCCACCGCCGCCTACGCCTGCGCCTGCGGGCAGACCGGCACCGCCACCGGACAACACGACGTGGCCGCCCTGGTCGCCGAATACGACGCCCACAAGGACGCCTGCACCGGCATGCCCGCCCCACACACCGAAAGGAGGAACGCCGCATGACCGACGCCACCGCGCCCGCCCCGTCCATCGACGGCGCCGCCCTGCTCAACGAGGTCGAAGCGTTCCACCGCCGCTTCAACGTCTTCCCCACCGAAGCCGCATACGTCGCAGTCGCCCTGTGGGACGCCCACGCCCACCTGCTCGACTGCTTCGACTCAACGCCCCGGATCGCCTTCCTCTCCCCGGAGCCGGGATCCGGCAAGTCCCGCGCGCTGGAGATCGTGGAGACCCTCGTGCCGCAGCCCATGGTGGCCGTCAACGCGTCCGCCGCCGCCCTCTTCCGCGCGGTCTCCGGCGCGGACGGACGCCCGACGATCCTCTTCGACGAGATCGACACCGTCTTCGGTCCCAAGGCCGGGGACAACGAGGAGTTGCGCGGGTTCCTCAACGCCGGACACCGCCGCTCCGGCGTCACGTACAGGTGCGTGGGCGACGGCTCGAACCAGAGCGTTCAACCCTTCCCCTCGTACTGCGCGGTTGCCATGGCCGGTCTCGGCTCTCTGCCGGACACGATCCTGACCCGCTCGGTCATCATCCGAATGCGCCGCCGGGCCCGGAACGAGCGAGTGGAACCCTTCAGGCAGCGCATCCACGAGAAGGAGGGCCGCGCCCTCCGTGACCGGCTCGCGAAGTGGGCCGACGCCGTCCGTGCCACGGTAGAGGGCGCATGGCCGATCATGCCGGACGGCGTCACGGACCGCCCCGCGGACGTGTGGGAACCCCTGCTCGCCGTTGCCGACGCGGCCGGCGGACAGTGGCCCCAACGCGCGCGGGCCGCCTGTGTCGAGCTGGTGACCGCCGCGAGCGAGGACGACGAAGCCTCCCTCGGTATCCGCCTGCTCACCGACCTGCGCGACACCGTCCTCTACGGCATCGACCGCATGCCGACCGCCGCCATCCTGGAGTGCCTGAACAGCATGGACGACGCGCCATGGGTCGACATGGGTGGGAAGCCGCTCACCCCGCGAGGGCTGGCCCGGCTGCTCAGCCAGTACATGACCGGCGCCAACAAGCCCATCAAGCCGCGCCCGATTCGTACGGCGGCGGGCACGGTGCCGCGCGGCTACTACTCCGAGGATCTCGCGGACGCGTGGGCCCGATACTGCCCCCCGCCCCCGTCAAAGTCCGCTACATCCGCTACGTCCGCTACACAGCAGGTCAACAGGAGTGAATCCGTAGCGGAAGTGCTTCCGGGAATCCGCTACACGCCCGACGAAACCGCTACACCGTCGGCCACCGCCGCCGCGCCGTAGCGGCACCAATCCGCTACACGCTACGCATCCGCTACAGAAAACAGGTCCCTGACCTGCGCTGTAGCGGATGTAGCGGATGTAGCGGATGTAGCGGAGTTCAGAGAAGGGGCGAGTCCCCAACCTCCGATGAAAACAGAAGAGAGGACCGCGGCATGAGCGCCCGCGTGCGGGACGAGAAGTTGACGATCAAAGAGGTTCTCGCGGACCTCAAGGTCGCCCCGGCAACCTTCTACCGGTGGCGCCAACTCGGGAAAGCGCCCCGCTCGATCAAGCTGCCGAACGGGGACGTCCGTATCCGTCGATCCGAGTACGAGCGTTGGCTTGCGGAGCTGGAGGACGCTGCGTGAGCACCGTGAACGACATCCCGGCCGGGCGCCCTGACGGGTCGGCCCGGCAGGGCTACTCCTTCGACGTCAAGCTCTGGAAGGTGTCGAAGACCGGGCGGAAGTCGCGCCCGTGGCGCCTGCGGTGGGTGGTCGCCGGACAGGTGCACAGCGACACGTTCACCACGGCTGCGCTCGCGGAGAGCCGGCGATCGGAGCTGTGGCAGGCCATGAACCGGCGCGGCGAGGCGTTCGAGATCGCATCGGGCCTGCCGGAGTCCGAGGTGCGAGCGGCGGAGGAAGCGGCCGAAGCGGCGCAGGCCGAACCGCCGTTGCAGTGGTTCGAGTTCTGCCGGAAGTATGTGGCCGGGCGGTGGCGCACGAGCGCGGCCAAGAGCCGTGAGGGCATGGCGGACGGGCTCGCCGCCGTGACCCTCGCCATGGTCAAGCGAGGAAAGGACGCTCCCTCGGATGAGCGCCTGCGGTTGGCGTTCCGGTGGGGGATCGTGCCCGCGAACGAGGGGGAGGACCCGCCGGCCGAACTCAAGACCCCGTACGACTGGCTCACGACGGCGGACCGGCCGGTCGTCGACATGTTCGACGCTGACGTCTTCGAAGACGTGCTCTACCGCCTCAACTACAAGTTGGACGGCGCCCCCGCGGCGGGCGACACGTACAAGCGGCGGCGCCGCGCCCTGAACACCGCCCTCGAACACGCGGTGGCTGCGGGAGAGCTCCCGGAGAACCCGCTGCAGCGTGTCCGCCGGAAGCACGTCGGCTCCAACGATGTCGTGGACCGGCGCGTCCTCGTAAACGCCGTACAGGCCCGTCAGTTGCTCGCTGCCGTCTCTTACGTCGGGTCGTGGGATCGCTGCCGTGGGCGGCGCTTGGTGGCCTTTTACGCGGTCCTGTACTACGCGGGACTCCGGCCCGCTGAAGCAGTGGGACTCCGGTGGTCGGACTGCCACTTGCCGGAGACGGGCTGGGGCACTCTGACGCTGCGGGAGACTCGCCCCGTCTCTGGCAAACAGTGGACCGACTCCGGGGAGCGGCACGACCGCCGGGGCCTGAAGGCGCGGGAGGCGACCACCGACCGGCCGGTCCCGATCCCGGCCGTCCTGGTCGCGATCCTCCAGACCCACCTGAAAGCGTTCGGGACGGCGAAGGAAGGGCGCGTCTTTGGCAACGAGCGCGGGGGAGTGGTCGGCTCATCTACCTACTGGCGGGTGTGGGAGGAGGCCCGGGAGTATGCGCTCACGCCGGAGCGCGTCGACTCGCCGTTGGCCGGTCGCCCGTACGACTTGCGGCACGCGTGCATCACACGGTGGCTAAACGCTGGGGTGCCGATCGCTGAGGTAGCCCGGCGGGTCGGCAACTCGCCGGAGGTGATTCACCGGCGCTACCACGGCTGCATTGACGGTCACGAGGAAGCGGCCAATGTCAAGATCGCAAAGGCACTGGAGGAGGAGGGCGACGGCTAACGCGACAGATCACTCTCCTAGGCGGTCGCGGTCGCGGGAGCCTCCGGGGTGGCGGGCTCGGTGTCGGCGTCAGCGAATGCGCTCTGTCGAGCCTGGCGGGCTGAGGTCGGGCAGGGCCGACATCGTGGGGCCGTCGGCTGGAAGTGCGGTCCGGCGGACACCTTTTACGCAAGGCGCGCGTCGAACACAACGATATCCCCCTCGAAAGTGGCGGAGATCACAGTTGAAAAAATCACACTGTTGGACGGGTGGGCGGGGGTGGATTGGGTGCGAATCTCGCACTAAAAGTGTGCGCTGACCTGCTCTAAAGCGGTGTTCTGTGATACCCGTCACACCCGGAGGGTGCAACGAAGTGTCGGTGTTGGCCAATGAAGTCAACCCATGATATTGGGATACCAAATCAGGTCGTACCGCGCATCGCTGCACGTAAATCAGTCGAAGCCGTTAATCCTTTTGTCCGCTATGGGCATCAATAAAGATCACTTCGCGTTCCGTTTCCCGAATGGAACGGCGACTGTGGCGCATCCCACCCTGCTAGGTGATCTGGTCAGGGCTGCGGTAGCTATGAATCACGCCCCAACCGGGGTACGTCTAGCGGTCTTTGGACCCCCGCAGTCTGCCCCTGGCATGACTGCGGCCCCCTGCGCGAACAGGAGGCCGCTGGGCTGTCACGACACCTAGAAAGGGGCCAAACCCATGGCCCACCTTAATGACGGATGCTGCGGACGTCCGCCGAAGGAGACGCAGGTCACCCCGCGCCGGGGGAATCGCGTCCTTTCCGCCGGCGTCTCGGTGGCCGGGCTCCTGCTCGGCGTGGCCGTCCTGGCGGACGTCGTCGAGCCGGACAAGGGAACCGCTCTGTCCACCGTGGCCTGCTCGACCGTCACGTCCGTCGTCGTCCTCAACCGTCGCCAGACCATCGAGATGGCGGGCCCGCACCAGCGTGAGGTGGTAGGCCCGGAGAAGTAGCGCAGGATCCCGAGGGCCCCGGACATGGCAGCACGCCCGGGGCTCTCGGGCTATCCGGCCACGACGTCCACGGTCTGACCGGTCGTCGTACCGACCGTGATGATCTCCGCGACGGTCCTGAAGTCGTCGAACTGGCCCACCGCCTGAACCTGCTCTAGGAGGTCGGCTCGGGCTCTCTGAGGGCCCGAGCAGCAAGGTTGAGGAATTCCGACCACGGCTCGTGAAGTTCGGTTCGGCGGGTCCGGAAGTTCTCCTGATGCGAGTCCGTTGGAAGTCCGGCAGTCATCGCCCCATCCCACATCACCCAGGATTCGTAGACGAGATTGGCCAGGTCATAGATCTTCTGGCCAACGACACGTGCTCGGTCTGGCCCCCAGACTCCTAGGCGGAAAACTGCGCGCATAAGTGCCTGGCTGGACGTCATGTAGTCGTCGTGCAGTGCGGTCGGAGGTCTTTCTCCCAGGCGGAGCTTGACCCCGGCCGCTCCCAAGGTTCGATCAATGGTTGCCAATTGATCAAGCGCATCCATCAAGGTCACCATGCGCTGTTCTCGGGCCCAATGGCGATGCTCCGCTACTTCTTGTCCAGCTACCTGAGCGCGGACGGATTCGAGGGTGCTCGCAGCACCCCTCCGGGCACCCCACATGGCGCCGCCAGTCGCGGCCAACGCGCCCAGCAGCCCACAGCCTCCAGCGATCAGAGCCGCCATTCCCTCGTCCATCAGATCCCCCTCACCACGGCGGGCGCGGCATGGTGCGCGCCTCGCGGTTAACGAGTGTGTCGGAGGTGTGTCGCGAACGCTGAGAGACAGCGAGAAAGAGCGGGAGTCAGTGAGACTGACTCCCGCTCTCTCAGTTAGGCATCCGCCCTGGTCAGAGCCTGGTTCCTGCTGGCTGACTGGCGAGTGCCCCCGGCAGGATTCGAACCTGCGCACACGGCTCCGGAGGCCGTTGCTCTATCCCCTGAGCTACGGGGGCGTGTCGGTTGCGAGGGTGTTGCTCGCGGCGACGGGTAGAACACTACCAGCTCGCTCGGGGTGTTCATGAACGGGTTTCCGTGGGGGACGGGGGTCGTCCGCACGGGGTGGAAGTGCGGGATGGGGGTCGTCCGCGCGGGGTGGAAGTGGGGAAAACCCGGACGCGGTGGCCGGTCTCGACCTACTCTCGAGTTGTGCCAGGCGCGTCGGGCCGGGTGCTTGTTGTGGACGACAACAAGGTCATCCGGCAGCTGATCAGGGTCAATCTCGAGCTGGAGGGCATCGAGGTCGTGACCGCGTCCGATGGTGCCGAGTGTCTGGATGTCGTTCATCAGGTGCGACCCGATCTCGTGACCCTTGATGTCGTCATGCCCCGGCTGGACGGGCTGCGGGCCGCTGCTCGACTGCGTGCCGATCCGCGGACGCGTGATCTGCCGATTGCCATCATCAGCGCCTGTACGCAGTACGAGGTCGAAGCCGGCCTCGAAGTCGGCGTCGACGCCTTTCTCGCCAAGCCCTTTGATCCCACCGAACTCGTCTCCGTCGTACGGAAGTTGATGGAGCGGAGGAGGGGCGATGGCGAAGGAGGGGCCGGGGTGGATCTGGGGCTGGGGCTGGAGCTCGGGACGGTGTTGGGCGCGGGGGAAGGTGTAGGGGCGGGGAAGGGCGGCGGGCCGGGCGCGGGGCCTGTGTCCGATTAGGGTCTGCCTCCCCCGAACGCGGGGCCCGTGGCCGATTAGGGTCTGCCTCCCCCGAACGCGGGGCCCGTGGCCGATTAGGGCCTGCCTCCCCCTGAACGCGGGGCCCGTGGCCGATTGGGGTCTGCCTCCCCCGAGGGTTAGGTCTGCCTCCCCCCGAACGCGTACCACCCGCAGTCGAGCGCCACGGAACTGCCAGCGGCTGGGCGCAGGCGGACAGAGGGATCCGCCGACCAGATCCGCCGCCCCCCCCCCCGCGACGCGTAGGGCAAGAGCGCCCCGTTCGGCGGCGGTCCTCCGCGTCCATATCCCGGACCCTCTCCAAACCGACTCGCCTACCCACCCCCCTCCTCCCCTACGCTTGTCCCGTGACCCCCGTCGAGCTCTCCCGTACCGTGCTGCGCGCGGTGCGTCGTGCTGTGGACGATGGGGAGCTCAGTGTGGGTGTTCCTGAGCGGGCCGTGGTCACGCCGCCGGGGCCCGGGGGGCAGGGGGACTACGCCACCAACATCGCCCTGCAGCTCGCCCGGCCGGCCGGACAGCCGTCGCTTCGGGTTGCCGAGGTGCTCCGGTCGCACCTGGCCCGTGCCGAAGGCGTCGCCGGGGTCGAGATCACCGGGCCCGGGTTCCTCAACATCAGCCTCGACGGTTCCGCCGTCTCCGCCCTCGTCCGGCGGATACAGCGCGAAGGCCTGCGGTACGGGCACACCGACAGTCTCGCCGGACAGGTCTTCGCGGTGCGGGTGCCCTACGAAGTGCGGGCCGAGGTCCTGGCCGACGCGCTCGCGCGGATCGTCGGGGCGCAGGGCGGCCGTGTCGACATCGGGCACGGTGAGCCCGTCACCCTGCGGCCCGTACCCGCTTCCGAGGATCCCGCCCCCCTCGGTCCCGACGCCGCCCGCTGGGCCCTGCTCCACCCCGCCCCGCACGACCGGCCCCGCATCACCGCCGAGCATCTGGTGCAGCGTGAGGGCAATCCCCTCTTCCGCGTCCGCTACGCCCACGCCCGCACCCGGGCCGTCAGTCGTAACGCCGCCGATCTCGGCTTCACCGGCCGGCCCGGCCCGCTGGACGCCGGTGACCTCGTCGCCCTTCTCGCCGACCACCCCCGCGTCCTCGCGACGGCCGTCACCCTCCCGAGCCCGCAGGGAACATCCACCGGCATCCCCACCCCCGACCCCTCCGCGCCCTCCCGCCTCACCCGTCACCTCCTCGCGCTGGCCGACGCCACCCTCGTCCTTCTCCCCACCGTCCTGCCCCGTGGTGAGGAGAAACCCTTGGCCGCCCACCGTGCCCGGCTTGCGCTTGCCGAAGCTGCCGGGATGGTGCTGGCCGGCGGCCTGTCCCTGCTCGGCATCGACGCACCCGACCACCTCTGAGAGAGCACGCCCAGATGAGCCGTTCCGCCCACCCCGCCGGGCCCCGTCACGCCGACGTCCTTCCCGAAGGGCACTACTCCGCACCGCCCACCGACCTCAACGCCCTCGACGCCAAGGTGTGGGCGCGGACGGTCACGCGTGACACCGACGGTGTCGTCACCGTCGGCGGCATCGACGTCAAGACGCTCGCCGAGCAGCACGGCACCCCCGCCTACATCCTCGACGAGGCCGACTTCCGGGACCGGGCCCGTGCCTGGCGGACCGCCTTCGGGGCCGACGCCGACGTCTTCTACGCCGGCAAGGCGTTCCTGTCCCGGGCCGTGGTGCGGTGGCTGCACGAGGAGGGGCTCAACCTCGACGTCTGCTCGGGCGGCGAGCTCGCCACCGCCCTCTCCGCCGGTATGCCCGCCGACCGCATCGCGTTCCACGGCAACAACAAGTCCACGGACGAGATCCGCCGGGCCGTTGACGCCGGTGTGGGGCGGATGGTCCTCGACTCCTTCCAGGAGATCGTGCGGGTCGCGCACATCGCCCAGTCCCTGGGGAAGCGGCAGCGTGTCCAGATCCGTATCACCGTCGGCGTCGAGGCGCACACGCACGAGTTCATCGCCACGGCCCACGAGGACCAGAAGTTCGGCATTCCGCTCGCCGGTGGGCAGGCCGCCGAAGCCGTGCGCCGTGCGCTTCAGCTCGACGGGCTCGAGCTCATCGGGATCCACTCCCACATCGGGTCGCAGATCTTCGACATGTCCGGCTTTGAGGTCGCCGCGCACCGGGTGGTCGGACTGCTCAAGGACATTCGTGACGAGCACGGTGTCGAGCTGCCCGAGATCGACCTCGGCGGCGGCCTCGGTATCGCGTACACCAGCGACGACGATCCCCGTGAGCCCCACGAGATCGCCAAGGCGCTGACCGAGATCGTCACGCGTGAGTGCGAGGTCGCCAAGCTGCGCACGCCCCGCATCTCCGTCGAGCCCGGGCGGGCCATCGTCGGGCCGACCGCGTTCACGCTCTACGAGGTCGGCACCATCAAGCCGCTCGACGGGCTGAGGACGTACGTCTCCGTCGACGGCGGAATGTCGGACAACATCCGTACCGCGCTGTACGACGCCGAGTACAGCGTCGCCCTCGTCTCCCGTGTCTCCGACGCCCAGCCGATGCTCGCCCGTGTGGTCGGCAAGCACTGTGAGAGCGGGGACATCGTGGTCAAGGACGCGTTCCTGCCCTCGGACCTGGCACCGGGTGACCTGATCGCCGTGCCCGCCACGGGTGCGTACTGCCGGTCCATGGCCAGCAACTACAACCACGTGCTGCGGCCGCCGGTCGTGGCCGTGCGCGAGGGGGAGTCGCGGGTCATCGTGCGGCGGGAGACCGAGGAGGATCTGCTGCGCCTCGACGTCGGCTGAAACGGCGGAAGGAAAGGGCGGAAGATCTCCTGTCTGCCGTCCTTGAGGAAATGAAATAGACGTCTCACGATCCGGACCAGGGGCAGAAAGTCCGGTCCGGTGAGTGAGACTGGGGCAACCGGAAACAACGGTAGACGGTATGAGGAAACGAGGTCGGATGATGCGTACGCGTCCGCTGAAGGTGGCGCTGCTGGGCTGTGGAGTGGTCGGCTCAGAGGTGGCGCGCATCATGACGACGCACGCCGACGACCTCGCCGCGCGCATCGGTGCTCCGGTGGAGCTGGCCGGCGTCGCCGTGCGGCGGCCCTCCAGAGTCCGGGACGGCATCGACCCCGCCCTGGTCACCACCGACGCCACCGCCCTCGTCAAACGTGGGGACATCGACGTCGTCGTCGAGGTCATCGGCGGCATCGAGCCCGCTCGTACGCTCATCACCACCGCCTTCGAGTACGGCGCCTCCGTCGTCTCCGCGAACAAGGCGCTTCTCGCGCAGGACGGCGCCGCGCTGCACGCCGTCGCCGAGGAGCACGGCGAGGACCTCTACTACGAGGCCGCCGTCGCCGGTGCCATTCCGCTGATCCGGCCGCTTCGTGAGTCCCTCGCCGGGGACAAGGTGAACCGGGTGCTCGGGATCGTCAACGGCACCACCAACTTCATCCTCGACAAGATGGACTCCACCGGCGCCGGGTATCAGGAGGCCCTCGACGAGGCCACTGCCCTGGGGTACGCCGAGGCCGACCCCACCGCCGACGTCGAGGCCTTCGATGCCGCCGCCAAGGCCGCCATCCTCGCCGGGATCGCCTTCCACACGCGCGTGCGCCTCGACGACGTCTACCGCGAGGGCATGACCGAGGTCACCGCGGCCGACTTCGCCTCCGCCAGGGAGATGGGCTGCACCATCAAGCTGCTCGCGATCTGTGAGCGGGCCGCGGACGGCGGGTCGGTCACCGCTCGCGTGCATCCGGCCATGATTCCGCTCACCCACCCGCTCGCCTCCGTGCGCGGCGCCTACAACGCCGTGTTCGTGGAGTCGGACGCGGCCGGGCAGCTGATGTTCTACGGTCCCGGCGCCGGCGGTGCTCCCACCGCCTCCGCCGTGCTCGGCGACCTCGTCGCCGTCTGCCGCAACCGGCTCAGCGGGGCAACGGGGCCCGGCGAGTCGGCGTACGCCGCCCTGCCGGTGTCGCCCATGGGCGATGTCGTCACCCGCTACCACATCAGCCTCGACGTCGCGGACAAACCTGGCGTTCTCGCCCAGGTGGCCACCGTCTTCGCCGAGCACGGGGTGTCGATCGATACCGTTCGGCAGCAGGGTAAGGACGGCGAGGCCTCCCTCGTCGTCGTCACCCACCGCGCGTCCGACGCCTCCCTGACCGGGACCGTCGAGGCGCTGCGCAACCTCGACACCGTGCGGGGTGTCGCCAGCATCATGCGGGTTGAAGGAGAGTAACCAGCAATGACCCACCAGTGGCGCGGAATCATCGAGGAGTACCGGGACCGGCTGCCGGTATCCGACAGCACGCCCATCGTGACGCTCCGTGAGGGCGGCACGCCCCTCGTGCCCGCGCAGGTGCTCTCCGAGCGCACGGGCTGCGAGGTCCACCTCAAGGTGGAGGGCGCCAACCCGACCGGGTCCTTCAAGGACCGCGGTATGACCATGGCCATCACGCGGGCCAAGGAGGAGGGCGCGCAGGCCGTCATCTGCGCCTCCACCGGCAACACCTCCGCGTCCGCCGCCGCGTACGCGGTGCGCGCCGGCATGGTCTGTGCCGTGCTCGTCCCGCAGGGCAAGATCGCGATCGGCAAGATGGGCCAGGCCCTCGTGCACGGCGCGAAGATCCTCCAGGTCGACGGCAACTTCGACGACTGCCTCACGCTCGCGCGTGCGCTGAGCGACAACTACCCGGTGGCGCTGGTCAATTCGGTCAACCCGGTGCGTATCGAGGGTCAGAAGACGGCCGCCTTCGAGATCGTGGACATGCTCGGGGACGCCCCCGACATCCATGTCCTGCCGGTCGGCAACGCGGGCAACATCACCGCGTACTGGAAGGGCTACAAGGAGTACGCCGCCGACGGGATCGCCGCGCAGACCCCCCGCATGTGGGGCTTCCAGGCGTCCGGCAGTGCGCCGATCGTGCGCGGCGAGGTCGTCAAGGACCCGTCGACGATCGCCACCGCGATCCGCATCGGCAACCCCGCCTCGTGGAAGTTCGCGCTGGCGGCTCAGGAGGAGTCCGGCGGCTTCATCGACGAGGTGACGGACCGTGAGATCCTGCGCGCCTACCGGCTGTTGGCCGCGCAGGAGGGCGTCTTCGTGGAGCCCGCGTCCGCCGCGTCCGTGGCCGGTCTGCTGAAGGCCGCCGAGCAGGGCAAGGTCGACCCGGGGCAGCGGATCGTCTGCACGGTCACCGGAAACGGTCTGAAGGACCCCGACTGGGCCGTCGCCGGCGCGCCGCAGCCGGTCACCGTCCCGGTCGACGCGGCCACGGCGGCCGAGCGCCTCGGACTCCTCTGATCGGGGAACTCCCTCGATGGGGTGCACAGGGGGCTTACGACACGCATCGTGCGCCTCCTGTGCGCCCTATGTCGCCGCAGAACCTTCCTTCGATAGGCTGTACTGAACCCGCCCGCCGCATATGCCGCAGTGCCGCGTCGTCACCGCGTCGCCGTCGGGCCTCAAGGGTCCTCACATACGCATCGAATGTCATTCGACAATCCCGCAGCTCAAGGAGAGTCATCGCGAGATGGCCGGTCCCGCCTTCCGTGCCGCCCCTGTCCGGGTGCGCGTCCCCGCCACCAGCGCCAACCTCGGCCCGGGGTTCGACGCCTTCGGCCTCGCGCTGGGGCTCTACGACGACGTCGTCGTCCGGGTGGCCGACTCGGGGCTGCACATCGACATCGCGGGGGAGGGCAGCGAGACGCTCCCGCGCGACGAGAAGCACCTCCTCGTCCGCTCCCTGCGCACCGCCTTCGACGCCCTGGGCGGCCAGCCGCGCGGCCTGGAGATCGTCTGCGCCAACCGCATCCCGCACGGCCGGGGCCTCGGCTCCTCCTCCGCCGCGATCTGCGCCGGCATCGTCGCCGCGCGCGCGGTGACCATAGGCGGCGAGAGCAAGCTCGACGACGCCGCCCTGCTGGAACTCGCGACCGAGATCGAGGGGCACCCGGACAACGTGGCGGCCTGTCTGCTCGGCGGGTTCACCCTGTCCTGGATGGAGGCGGGCGCCGCGCGGGCGATCAGGATGGAGCCCGCCGATTCCATCGTTCCGGTGGTTTTCGTGCCCGGAAAGCCGGTCCTCACCGAGACCGCGCGCGGACTGCTCCCGCGCTCCGTGCCGCACGTCGACGCCGCCGCCAACGCGGGCCGGGCCGCACTGCTCGTCGAGGCCCTCACCCGACGCCCCGAACTGCTGCTGCCCGCCACCGAGGACCGTCTGCACCAGGAGTACCGCGCGCCGGCCATGCCGGAGAGCGCGGCGCTGGTGGAGCGGCTGCGCGCCGACGGCATCCCCGCGGTGATCTCCGGCGCCGGCCCCACCGTGATGGCGCTGGCCGACGCGGGCACGGCCGACAAGATCGAGGCGTCGGCCGGCGCGGACTGGGCCGCGAACCGCCTGGACCTGGATCTGCAAGGGGCGAGCGTGCTGCCTCTTGCGCCCTCCGGCGACCTTTGAAAGCACACGGTTGCCGGATTTCGAGAGGGGGAATGTTTGTTGGATCCGGTAGTGTTAACCTCAAGTCTGCACCCGACCCCACCACGGCGAGGTGCTTCGTGTCCCCCTCCGGGACAGACATTCTTCCGGGAGCTCCCCAAGCCGCACTGCGTTCCGTACGTCGTACCTGGGCAGTACGCCGTGCAGCGGCGCTGAGCGGTCCACAGGGCACGCTCCGGAATCGGTGCGACCACGCCACGTGACACTGGGTGTCACGGCTCGTCGAGGAAGCGCCATCACCAGCAAATCTCTCTTCCGCCGCTTTGGCGGACCACCGCCCCGGCTTCGCCACACGAGGGACCGAAGTCGGACAGCACAACCGGTCGCCGAGCCAGACAGGCCGACGTCCGCTCCAGGGAAGGACCCTTCGTGAGCGACACCACCGATCTGATGGGCGCACGTGTCGAGGAGACCGCTGCCGCGCCCGCCACGGACGCCTCCGCGCCTGCCACCGGTGCCGGCTCCCGGCGGCGCCGCGGTACCGGCCTCGAGGGCATGGTGCTGGCCGAGCTGCAGCAGGTCGCATCCGGCCTCGGTATCAGGGGCACCGCGCGTATGCGCAAGAGCCAGCTGATCGAGGTCATCAAGGAGGCGCAGGCTGGGGGTGCCCCGTCCGGGGGTGCCGCGGCTCCCAAGGCCGAGGCCGCCGCCGAGACCAAGCCCAAGCGTCGCGCCACCTCCAAGGCCCGTACGGGCGATGCAGCCGCCGAGAAGAAGGCGGACGCCGCCCCGGCCGAGGCTCCCGCCGAGAAGGCCGTGGCCCAGCAGCAGATCGAGATCCCCGGCCAGCCGGCCAGCAACGACGCTCCCGTCGAGCGCCGTCGCCGCCGCGCCACCGCCGAGGCGGGCAGCCCGGAGACGGTCACCGCCGAGGCGAAGAGCGCCCCGAAGGCCGAGACGCCCGCCCCGGCGCAGGCCGATGCCCAGGCGCAGCCGCAGGGCGACGCCAAGAGCGATGCCGACGGTGGCGAGGGCCGCCGCCGCGACCGCCGTGAGCGGGGTCGCGACCGCGGCGACCGTGGCGAGCGGGGCGACCGCGGTGACCGCGGTGACCGTCGCAAGGGCGATGACCAGCAGGGTGGCCAGCAGCGCGGCCAGCAGCAGGGTCAGCAGCAGAGCGGCGGTCGCCAGGACCGTCAGCAGCGCGACAACGGCCCGCAGGACGACGACGACTTCGAGGGCGGCCGGCGTGGCCGTCGCGGCCGCTACCGCGACCGCCGTGGCCGTCGCGGGCGTGACGAGATCGGCGCTCCCGAGCCGCAGCTCGCCGACGACGACGTCCTGATCCCCGTCGCGGGCATCCTGGACATCCTCGACAACTACGCGTTCATCCGGACCTCCGGCTACCTGCCGGGCCCGAACGACGTGTACGTCTCCCTCGCCCAGGTCCGCAAGAACGGCCTGCGCAAGGGTGACCACGTCACCGGTGCGGTCCGTCAGCCCAAGGAAGGCGAGCGGCGCGAGAAGTTCAACGCGCTGGTCCGCCTCGACTCCGTCAACGGCATGGCGCCCGAACACGGCCGTGGCCGCCCGGAGTTCAACAAGCTGACCCCGCTCTACCCGCAGGACCGCCTCCGCCTGGAGACGGACCCGGGCGTGCTGACCACCCGGATCATCGACCTCGTGTCGCCGATCGGAAAGGGCCAGCGCGGTCTGATCGTGGCCCCGCCGAAGACCGGCAAGACCATGATCATGCAGGCGATCGCCAACGCGATCACGCACAACAACCCCGAGTGCCACCTGATGGTCGTCCTGGTCGACGAGCGTCCGGAAGAGGTCACCGACATGCAGCGGTCGGTCAAGGGCGAGGTCATCTCCTCGACCTTCGACCGTCCGGCCGAGGACCACACCACGGTCGCCGAGCTCGCCATCGAGCGCGCCAAGCGTCTGGTGGAGCTGGGCCACGACGTCGTCGTGCTGCTCGACTCGATCACGCGTCTGGGCCGTGCGTACAACCTCGCCGCCCCGGCCTCCGGCCGCATCCTGTCCGGTGGTGTCGACTCGACCGCCCTGTACCCGCCGAAGCGCTTCTTCGGTGCGGCCCGCAACATCGAGGACGGTGGCTCGCTGACCATCCTCGCCACCGCCCTGGTGGACACCGGGTCCCGCATGGACGAGGTGATCTTCGAGGAGTTCAAGGGCACCGGCAACATGGAGCTCAAGCTCGACCGGAAGCTCGCCGACAAGCGCATCTTCCCGGCGGTGGACGTCGACGCGTCCGGTACCCGCAAGGAAGAGATCCTGCTCGGCAACGACGAGCTCGCCGTCGTCTGGAAGCTGCGCCGGGTGCTGCACGCGCTCGACCAGCAGCAGGCGATCGAGCTGCTCCTCGACAAGATGAAGCAGACGAAGTCGAACGGCGAGTTCCTGCTGCAGATCCAGAAGACGACGCCGTCGCCGGGCAACAACGACTGACGTCACGCACCACATCAATGAGGGCCGCCCCCGTGAAGGGGGCGGCCCTCATTGGTTCTTCACGCGCGGGATACGATCTCGCTCTTCAAACGTCTTGATCCGAAATTCCTGATGCGAACTTCGTGATCCCGAGGGGGGACTCGAGTGGGTACACCTACGTCCGAGGGCGGCGGCGGTCGGCACAGACGCCGGCTGCGGATAGCCCTGCCCGTTGTCGCGGCCGGGCTGGCCGCGGCCGTCGCCGGTGCGCTGCTGACCTCGTCGGCCTCGGCCGCGGCGACGCCTCCGACGCCCGCCTACAGCGCGCCGTCGGCCGAGCAGCTCAAGGAGCGCCTCGCCATCGCCGTCGCCGGTGACGACACGGCGGGCGAGACGGCCAAGTCGTCCCTGAGCGCGAGCACCGGCACCGCCACCGTCGACCCGAAGATCATCGGCGGCACCACGACGACCATCACCACGGCCCCGTGGATGGCGCAGCTCTGGTACGGCGACGACCGCGGCACCGACACCACCAGCGACGACATCGGCTTCTTCTGCGGCGGCACGGTCGTGTCGCCGACGAAGATCCTCACCGCCGCGCACTGCCTCAAGGACGAGACCGGCAAGAACTACAGCTGGTACTCCCACGGCCTCGTCATCACCGGCACCTCGCAGCTGCCGGCCGTCGACAGCAACGGCAACATCACCGACCTGCACGGCGGTAGCCTCAGCGGCGTCTGGCGCCAGTGGAACCACCCCTCGTACAGCCCGTCGACGATCGACAACGACATCGCCGTCCTGACCCTGCCGAACCCGGTCAAGGCCACGCCGATCCGCATGACGACGGCCGCCGACACCGCGTCGTACGCCGCCGGCACCAAGGCCACGCTCTTCGGCTGGGGCCGCACCAGCTCCACCACGCAGGACATCTCCGACACGCTGAAGACGGCCACGCTGCCGATCCAGTCGGACACCACCTGCGCGAACTACTACGGCGTCGACTTCATCAAGGGCCACAACGTGTGCGCGGGCGATCCCGCCACCGGCAGCGACGAGGGCACCACCTCCGCCTGCAACGGCGACTCCGGCGGTCCGCTGATCGTCAGGAACGCGGCCGGCGAGGACCGCATCGTGGGCGTCGTCTCCTGGGGCGTGACGGACTGCGTCAAGAGCGGCGCGTACAGCGTGTTCACCAAGGTCTCGACGTACGTCGGCGCCGCCTACCCGCGCGTCGAGGACACCAACCTCAACGGTGACCACCTCGCCGACCTGTGGGTGCGCAACGCCTCCACCAAGACCGGCTACGAAATCGACTCCAAGGCCACCTCGCTCGCCGCGCGCCAGTCCTGGGGCTCCTTCAGCGCCTACAACATCGTCCTGCAGACCGACCTCGACCGCGACGGCTACCAGGACCTGGTGGTGCGCCGGGCGTCGGACGGTGACGTGTTCTGGCAGCACTTCGTGCCCTCCACCAACACCTGGGCGACCAAGCTCATCGGCGACAACTGGAAGACCCGCCTGAGCATCGTCGCCCCCGGCGACATGACGGGCGACTACCTGCCCGACATGCTGGCGGTGGACTCCGCCGGCGCGCTGTGGCTGTACCCGGGCAAGGGCAACGGAAGCTTCGGCAGCCCGCTCAAGATCGGCGCGGGCTGGAACAACTTCAACGTGGTGCGCGGCCACGGCGACTTCAACGGCGACGGACTGGCGGACCTGCTCGCGCGCAACAAGAGCACCGGTGCCGTGTACCTGTACCGGGGCCGCGGCGTGCTCAGCACGGCCGACCTCCAGCCCGCTCTCAAGGTCGCGACCTGGACCAACACCACGTACAACGCCTTCGACACCGTCGGCGACCTGAACAGCGACAGCAAGGCCGACCTGGTGGCCCGCACCCCCGGCGGCGCCCTGTACCTGTACAAGGGCACCGGAAGCGCCACGAGTGCGATCTTTGCCACAAGGGTCTCACTCGGGACGGGTTTCCAGCAGTACGACCTCTTCGGCTGAGCCCGGCCGAAATCGCAGGTGAGCGGGGTGCTCCTCGCTCACCCGCGTCACGCTGTGTGCCCGGTCCGCCGCGGACCGGGCACACAGCGTTGTGCAACCCTGTCCCGAGTTTCCCCGTCTGACCTGACGGAGTGACGATGGTGAGGTTCCACGAGAACAGAGGAGCACATGTCCGCCGAGAGCACGTCGGAGCCCGGCATACCGGGTGAGGCCGGCACAACGAGCGGGGCGGCCGGCAGCAACGGTCCGCGCCACCGCAAGGAGCGGGGCAGGCGCAAGGGGCTGCTGATCGCCGCGTGGACCGCCGCGGGCATCGTGGTGCTGGGCGGCACGGGCGCGGGCTACCTGTACTTCAAGCTCAACGGCAACATCAAGAGCGTCGACATCGACCAGGCTCTGGGCACCGACCGGCCGACCAAGGTCGACAACGGCTCCGAGAACATCCTCGTCCTCGGCTCGGACACCCGCTCGGGCTCCAACAAGAAGCTGGGCGGCGGCACCGACGACGGCAGTGCCCGCTCCGACACGGCGATGATCATCCACGTGTACGAGGGCCACAAGAAGGCCAGCGTGGTCTCCATACCGCGCGACACCCTCGTAGACCGCCCGGCGTGCACCGACACGAAGGGCGTCACCCACGACGCCGCGTCCGACGTGATGTTCAACTCGGCGTACTCGACGGGCGGCGCGGCCTGCGCGGTGAAGACGGTGGAGTCGATCAGCGGCGTCCGCATGGACCACTACCTGGAGGTCGACTTCTCGGGCTTCGAGAAGCTCATCGACGAGCTCGGCGGCGTCCAGGTCACCACGACCAAGGCCATCAAGGACCCCGACAGCCACCTGAACCTCAAGGCCGGCACGCACACCCTCACCGGCGAGCAGGCCCTCGGCCTGGTCCGCACCCGGCACGGCGTCGGCGACGGCTCCGACCTCGGCCGCATCCAGCTTCAGCAGGCCTTCATCAAGGCGCTGGTCAACCAGGTCAAGCACATCGGCCTGTTCACCAGCGGCACGAAGCTGTACGACCTGGCCAACACCGCCACCAAGGCCGTCACGACCGACTCCGACCTCGGCTCCCTGAACTCCCTGATGTCCTTCGCGAACGGCCTCAAGGGCATCAGCGCGGCCAACATGAACATGGTCACGATGCCGGTCCAGTACGACCCGTCCAACCCCAACCGCGTCATCGTCTCCGAGGCGAAGGCCAAACAGGTCTGGACGGCCCTCAAGAACGACCAGCCCATCCCGAAGACAGCCACCGAGGGGAATGCCACGGGCGAGGCGGCGGGGGTCGTGACGTCGTCGTGAGGGGCGGGGGTCAGGAGACCCAGCCCGAGCTGTGACGGTGGCGGTGCAGCCCGACGGCCGAGAACTCGTCCTCGTCGCCGTGCGCGGTCGCGCCCAGCCGGCGCAGGGCCCGGGAGATCGGGCTGCCGTCCTCGGGGAAGCGCTCCCCCTCCGCCACGCCCAGGGGCCCCAGCACGAGAGCGCCGTCGGCCCACACGGCCGCACGCTGCTCGCCCACGCCCCCGAAGTACTCGGCCTCCAGGTAGGCGACCGGCCCGACGGCCGACCAGTCGGCGAGACGGCCGTCGAAGCCGCTGGGCAGCGACCAGAACCCGAGGGGGCGGTCACCGTCGCCGTCGGTGACCGAGTCGAAGAGGCCGTCCGTCATCGGCATCAGCGACAGGCCCTGACCGAGCGCCGCCGACCGCGCGGCGGGCAGGTCCCCCATGACGTCCCGCAGCGTCTCCCGGCCGGCGATCACGGCCCGCAGCTCGTAACTCATCCCCACGACCTCCCGCTCCCGGTCCCCCGGGAATAGATCCCCCCGCCCCCCGGTTTTGGGGGATGCGGCCAGTCCTGGCAGACTGGTACGTCGGCTCCGGTTCACGTTTGTCGTATCCCGCGGCAGCGACCCGGCGCCCTCCCGAAACTAGGAGACACCTTGAAGCGCGACATCCACCCCGAGTACGTCGAGACGCAGGTCAGCTGCACCTGTGGCGCGTCGTTCACCACCCGTAGCACGATCGAGAGCGGTTCCATCCGCGCCGACGTCTGCTCCGAGTGCCACCCGTTCTACACGGGCAAGCAGAAGATCCTCGACACCGGTGGCCGTGTGGCCCGCTTCGAGGCCCGCTTCGGCAAGGCCGCCGCAGGCTCCAAGAAGTAGCGAGCCCCATTTCGCCGGTCCACGGTCGTGTCCCCGCCCAGGGACACACCGGGACCGGCGTTTTTGGTCGCCCGCCCTTCCCCCACGTACGTCATCAGGAGCCCACCATGTTCGAGGCCGTCGAGGAGCTGCTCGGTGAGCACGCCGACCTGGAGAAGAAGCTCGCCGACCCGTCGGTCCACTCCGACCAGGCCAACGCGCGCAAGCTGAACAAGCGCTACGCCGAGCTCACCCCGATCGTCGCCACGTACCGCTCCTGGAAGCAGACCGGCGACGACATCGAGACCGCGCGTGAATTCGCCGTCGACGACCCCGACTTCGCCGCCGAGGTCAAGGTGCTGGACAAGCAGCGCGAGGAACTGACGGAGAAGCTGCGGCTGCTGCTCGTGCCCCGGGACCCGTCCGACGACAAGGACGTCATCCTGGAGATCAAGGCGGGCGCGGGCGGTGACGAGTCCGCGCTGTTCGCCGGCGACCTGCTGCGCATGTACCTGCGGTACGCCGAGCGCGTCGGCTGGAAGACCGAGATCATCGACGCCACCGAGTCCGAGCTGGGCGGCTACAAGGACGTCCAGGTCGCCGTGAAGACCAAGGGCGGGCAGGGCGCCACCGAGCCCGGGCAGGGCGTGTGGGCGCGGCTCAAGTACGAGGGCGGCGTGCACCGCGTGCAGCGGGTGCCCGCGACCGAGTCCCAGGGGCGGATCCACACCTCCGCCGCCGGTGTGCTCGTGACGCCCGAGGCGGAGGAGGTCGACGTCGAGATCAACGCCAACGACCTCCGCATCGACGTGTACCGGTCCTCCGGGCCCGGCGGACAGTCCGTCAACACCACCGACTCCGCCGTGCGCATCACGCACATTCCCACCGGAGTCGTCGCCTCCTGCCAGAACGAGAAGAGCCAGCTGCAGAACAAGGAGCAGGCGATGCGTATCCTGCGCTCCAGGCTGCTCGCGGCGGCGCAGGAGGAAGCGGAGCGGGAGGCCGCCGACGCCCGCCGCAGCCAGGTCCGCACCGTCGACCGCTCCGAGAAGATCCGTACGTACAACTTCCCGGAGAACCGCATCTCGGACCACCGTGTCGGCTTCAAGTCGTACAACCTGGACCAGGTCCTGGACGGCGACCTCGACGCGGTGATCCAGGCCTGCGTCGACGCGGACTCGGCCGCCAAGCTCGCAGCCGCCTGAGGCACGTCGCAGAAGTACCGAGTACCGGAGGACTTGCGTGAACCTGCTGCTCGCAGAGGTGGCCCAGGCCACCCAGCGGCTGGCCGACGCCGGCGTGCCCTCGCCGCGCAACGACGCGGAGGAGCTCGCCGCGTTCGTGCACGGCGTGAAGCGCGGTGAACTCCACTCCGTGAAGAACTCCGACTTCGACGCCCGCTACTGGGAGGTCATCGCCCGGCGCGAGCAGCGCGAGCCGCTCCAGCACATCACCGGGCGGGCCTTCTTCCGGTACCTGGAACTCCAGGTCGGGCCCGGAGTCTTCGTGCCCCGTCCCGAGACCGAGGCCGTGGTCGGCTGGGCCATAGACGCCGTACGCGCCATGGACGTCGTCGAGCCCCGCATCGTCGACCTGTGCACCGGCAGCGGGGCCATCGCCCTCGCCCTCGCCCAGGAGGTCCCGCGCTCCCGCGTGCACGCCGTGGAGCTGTCCGAGGACGCCCTCAGGTGGACGCGCAAGAACATGGAGGGGTCCAGGGTCGACCTGCGTCAGGGAGACGCCCTGGACGCCTTCCACGACCTCGACGGCCAGGTCGACCTGGTCATCTCCAACCCGCCGTACATCCCGCTCACGGAGTGGGAGTACGTGGCGCCGGAGGCCCGGGACTACGATCCCGAACTCGCCCTGTTCTCGGGGGAGGACGGCCTCGACCTGATCCGTGGCATCGAGCGCACCGCGCACCGGCTGCTGCGTCCCGGCGGTGTCGTCGTCATCGAGCACGCCGACACGCAGGGCGGCCAGGTGCCGTGGATCTTCACCGAGGAGCGGGGCTGGGCCGACGCGGCCGACCACCCCGACCTCAACAACCGTCCGCGCTTCGCCACCGCCCGCAGGGCGATGCCGTGAGCGCGCCCCATACTTTCGACCCGCAGCAGTACGCGTGCGAGTACACGTACGAGTACGCGCACAGGTACTTCGTGTACGAGGAGGCTCGCTAAATGGCACGGCGATACGACACCAACGACGCGACCGACCGTGTGACCGGTCTGCGCGAGGCCGCGTCCGCCGTCCGCCGAGGCGAGCTCGTGGTCCTCCCGACCGACACGGTGTACGGGATCGGCGCCGACGCGTTCTCCTCGGAGGCCGTCGCCGACCTGCTGGAGGCCAAGGGCCGGGGCCGCAACATGCCCACCCCCGTCCTCATCGGCTCCCCGAACACGCTGCACGGCCTCGTCACGGACTTCTCCGAGCTGGCCTGGGAGCTGGTCGACGCGTTCTGGCCGGGCGCGCTGACGCTGGTCGCCAAGCACCAGCCGTCCCTCCAGTGGGACCTGGGCGACACCCGCGGCACGGTCGCCGTGCGGATGCCCCTGCACCCGGTCGCCATCGAGCTGCTGACGGAGGTCGGCCCGATGGCGGTCTCCTCCGCCAACCTCACCGGCCACCCGGCGCCGGAGAACTGCGACTACGCGCAGGAGATGCTCGGCGACTCCGTCTCCGTCTACCTCGACGGCGGCCCGACCCCCGGCAACGTCCCCTCGTCGATCGTCGACGTCAGCCGAGGGGTGCCGCTGCTGCTGCGTGAGGGCGCGATCTCCGCGGACGAGCTGCGGAAGGTCGTACCCGACCTCGAGGTGGCGAATTGACAGCCCCTGACGCGGGGCGTGGCATAGGCAACGGGGAACGTGCCGCGGAACAGACGACGACGTTCGGGTTTCCGCGCGACACCTTCCGCATCCTCCACGTCAGCACCGGCAACGTCTGCCGCTCGCCGATCACCGAGCGGCTGACCCGGCATTTCGTGTCGCAGCGGCTCGGGGTGCTGGGCGGCGGGCTGATCGTGGAGAGCGCGGGAACCTGGGGCCACGAGGGCGCGCCGATGGAGGCCAACGCGGAGACCGTGCTGGCCGACTTCGGCGCGGACGCGTCCGGGTTCACCGGCCGCGAGCTTCTCGACGAGCACGTCATCATGGCCGACCTGGTCCTGACGGCGACCCGTGACCACCGCGCCCAGGTCATCTCCATGGGCCACTCGGCGGGCCTGCGCACCTTCACCCTCAAGGAGTTCACCCGCCTGGTGAACGCCATCGACCCCGCCACGCTGCCCCCGCTGGACGAGGGCGTGGTCATGCGCGCCCGGGCGCTGGTCCGCGCGGCGGCGGCTCTACGCGGGTGGCTCCTGGCCCCGACCCTGGAGGCGGACGAGGTCTACGACCCGTACGGGGCACCCCTGCCGTTCTTCCGCTCGATCGGGGACGAGATACACCAGGCACTGGACCCGGTGGTGACGGCGCTGACGGGTGTGCCCGCGCGTACTTGAGGCGGGGCGCCGACGGGTGTGCCCGCGCGTACGGGAGGCGGGGCGGGGATCGGTGCCCGCGTGGAGGTGACAATCCGCGCACCTCGACCACCTCGGGCCTACATTGGACGTACGTCACCGTCGACGCCCGGAGTGCAACATGTCGGTCACCCATGTCCCCGAGGCCGATGTCCTGCGCCGGCAGGACCCCGAGCTGGCCGAGATCCTGCTCGGGGAACGGGAGCGGCAGTCGACGACGCTGCAGCTGATCGCCGCCGAGAACTTCACCTCGCCCGCCGTGCTCGCCGCACTCGGCTCGCCCCTCGCCAACAAGTACGCGGAGGGGTACCCGGGGGCCCGCTACCACGGCGGCTGCGAGATCGTCGACGTCGCCGAGCGCATCGCCGTGGACCGCGCCAGGACGTTGTTCGGCGCCGAACACGCCAACGTCCAGGCCCACTCGGGCTCTTCCGCGGTGCTGGCCGCCTATGCCGCTCTGCTGCGGCCCGGCGACACCGTCCTCGCTCTCGGGCTGCCGTACGGCGGTCATCTCACGCACGGATCGCCGGCGAACTTCTCCGGGCGCTGGTTCGACTTCGTGCCCTACGGGGTGGACGCGGAGACCGGCCTCATCGACTACGACCAGGTGCGGACGCTGGCCGGCAGCCATCGGCCCAAGGCGATCGTGTGCGGGTCCATCGCCTACCCGCGCCACCTGGACTACGCCTTCTTCCGGGACGTGGCCGACGAGGTCGGCGCCTATCTCATCGCCGACGCCGCCCACCCCATCGGCCTCGTCGCCGGGGGAGCGGCGCCCAGCCCGGTGCCGTACGCCGACATCGTTTGCGCCACCACGCACAAGGTGCTGCGCGGGCCGCGCGGCGGGATGATCCTCTGCGGCGGCGAGCTCGCGGAACGGGTGGACCGGGCGGTGTTCCCGTTCACGCAGGGCGGCGCGCAGATGCACACCATCGCCGCCAAGGCGGTCGCGTTCGGCGAGGCGGCCACCCCGGCGTTCACCGCGTACGCCCATCAGGTGGTCGCCAACGCGAGGGTTCTCGCCGCAGCTCTGGAGGCGGAGGGGCTGGCCGTCACGACCGGCGGGACCGACACCCACCTCATCACCGCCGACTCCACGCCCCTCGGCGTCGACGGGCGCACCGCGCGCGGCCTGCTCGCGGCCGCCGGGATGGTGCTGGACTGCTGCGCGCTGCCGCACGACCACGCCCGTGGCCTGCGCCTGGGCACCGCCGCGGTGACCACGCAGGGCATGGGGGAGCAGGAGATGAAGCGGGTCGCGGTGCTGCTGGCGGGGGTGCTGCGGGACGAGATCGATGGCAAGAAGGCCCGCGAGGAAGTGCGCGAGCTGAGCCTGGCGTTTCCGCCGTATCCGGGCTGAACCGGGGTAGGCGCGCCCCGTGCACACCCTCGGGCGCACCCCCTGTACGCGCCTTCACACAGCCTCACGTGAAACCATCGTCACTACCCGGAAGTCCTCACACATATGCGCCGTGTAGGAGTCGATCGCTAGGGTGTGGGACTGAGATGGCCAGCGAGACCTGTGGGGAAGCCTGTGCGTGAATACCTGCTGACGCTCTGCATCACGGCCGCGGTGACGTATCTGCTGACTGGGCCGGTACGGAAGTTCGCGATCGTGGCCGGAGCGATGCCGCAGATCAGGGCCCGTGACGTGCACCGGGAACCCACTCCGCGGCTCGGTGGGATCGCCATGTTCTTCGGCCTGTGCGCGGGCCTGCTGGTCGCCGACCATCTCACCAACCTCAACGAGGTCTTCGAGAAGTCGAACGAGCCGCGCGCCCTGCTGTCGGGGGCCGCGCTGATCTGGCTCATCGGCGTGCTGGACGACAAGTTCGAGATCGACGCCCTGATCAAGCTGGGCGCCCAGATGATCGCCGCGGGCGTGATGGTGATGCAGGGTCTGACGATCCTGTGGCTGCCCATCCCGACCGTGGGCACGGTCGCGCTGACCCAGTGGCAGGGGACCCTGCTGACAGTGGCCCTGGTCGTCATCACCATCAACGCGGTCAACTTCGTGGACGGCCTCGACGGTCTCGCCGCCGGCATGGTGTGCATCGCGGCGGCCGCGTTCTTCATGTACGCCTACCGCATCTGGTACTCGTACGGCATCGAGGCCGCCGCCCCGGCGACGCTGTTCGCGGCGATCCTGATGGGCATGTGCCTGGGCTTCCTGCCGCACAACATGCATCCGGCGCGGATCTTCATGGGCGACTCGGGCTCGATGCTGATCGGGCTGGTGCTGGCCGCGGGCGCGATCTCCGTCACGGGCCAGGTCGACCCCGATGTGATGAAGCTGTTCTCCGGGTCCGAGCGCAACGCCGTCCACCAGATGGTGCCGGTCTACATCCCGCTGCTGATGCCGCTGACGATCATCGCGATCCCGGCCGCCGACCTCATCCTGGCGATCGTGCGCCGTACCTGGCGCGGCAAGTCGCCGTTCGCGGCGGACCGCGGGCACCTGCACCACCGGCTCCTGGAGATCGGCCACTCGCACAGCCGCGCGGTGCTGATCATGTACTTCTGGTCGGCGCTGATCGGGTTCGGCGCGCTCGCCTACTCGGTCAACTCGGCGTCCATGTGGATCGTCCTGGGTGTCGTGTTCCTCAGTGCGATCGGTCTGGCGCTGCTTCTGCTGCCGCGCTTCACGCCGCGTGCGCCGCGCTGGGCGGAGGCCTTCGTCCCGCCGCGTTACCGCCGCCGCCGGGCCACCGCGGCAGCCACGCTGGAGCAGCCCGCCGTGCGTGCCGCCGCCGTTGCCGAGGACCCGGAGAAGCAGGCGGAACAGGAAGAGCGGGAGCAGCAGCAGACGCCGGTCCCGGCGGGTGTGACGGGTACCAACGGGGCGACCGCGATCGGTGGCCGACGAAGCTCCAAGGTAAGAATCTGACTAGAGCATTGCCAAGTCGTGGGAGAACCGGGGGTGGGCAAAGTCCCCCATTACCAGACAAGCTCCCCCGGGTTCTGCACAGACGCGCGCTGTCACTCTCATGTGTGACAGCGAGCACACCTTCCAGGTAAAGACCTCATCAAATAGTTTGTGATACGGTTCACGAGAACCCCCGGATAGAGCCGAAGGGCCGCAGTACGACGGTCCGTTGGAGCGAGGTGGCGTGAGGTCTCTCGCCCCTCGGGCCGGGACTACGCTCGTCCATGACGACACCTGCCCCCCTTGAATGCGGAGTTGCCGCCATGCAGTCCAACGACGTACGAACGCTCCTGCACTGTGCCCTGCCCACCGCGCTCGCGGGTGTGGCGGGAGTCGCGGTGAGCGCCGCCGTTGCCGGCGGCAAGGGAGCGCTCGGCGCCGTGTTCGGCGCGGTACTCGTCCTGCTGTTCATGAGCAGCGGACTGGTGGTGCTGCTGCGCACCGCGCGCCAGCTTCCCCATCTCTTCCAGTCGATGGGGCTGTTGCTCTACACCACCCAGATCCTTCTGCTGATGATCCTGCTGATCACGTTCAAGGGGACCTCGGCCTTCAATCCGAAATGCTTCGCCTTCACGCTGCTCGCGTCCACCCTGGTGTGGATGGCGGCTCAGGTGCGATCGCACATGAAAGCAAAGATCCTCTACGTCGAGCCGGATTCCGCTCGGACGTCGTCGTGACCTGTAGGGCCGGTGTAAAGGGACTTCCGCTCTTTTGCTATGGTCTCGCCACAACTGCGGCAGAGCTGGCGCGGGCGGCAGTCGTGCCTGTGACGTCTCACGGTTCGGAGCCCAGTCGCCGCCCCCTTATCCGCAAGTCCAGTCCAGTGCCGTCCCGCGGTCGCAGGCCGCGCCGACACATCGAGGTTGCCGTACCCATGCGCCACGCTGAAGGAGCTCGCGGTGAGTAACGCCAAGACGCTCGCCTTCGAGACCGACTGTCATATTTTCGACGGGTGCGGTTTCCCGACCCCCGGCCTGCACTCGTTCATGTTCGAGCCGCTGTTCACCGTCGGCGGCATCGAATTCAACAAGCCGATGCTGCTCTCGCTGGTGAGCACCGTCCTCGTCATCGGATTCTTCTGGGCCGCCTTCAACAAGCCGAAGCTGGTTCCGGGCAAGCTCCAGATGGTCGGCGAGGCGGGCTACGACTTCGTACGCCGCGGTGTCGTCTACGAGACGATCGGCAAGCGCGAGGGCGAGAAGTACGTCCCGCTGATGTTCGCGCTGTTCTTCTTCATCTGGATCATGAACCTCTGGTCGATCGTCCCGGTCGCCCAGTTCCCGGCCACCGCGGTCATCGCCTTCCCGGCCGGTCTCGCCGCCCTCGTCTACGTCCTGTGGATGAGCATCACGTTCAAGCGCCACGGCTTCGTCGGCGGCTTCAAGAACATCACCGGCTACGACCGTTCGCTCGGCCCCGTGTTCCCGATGGTCATGTTCTTCGAGTTCCTGTCGAACGTGTTCATCCGGCCCTTCACGCACGCCGTCCGGCTCTTCGCCAACATGTTCGCCGGGCACGTGCTGATCCTGATCTTCACCATCGGAACCTGGTACCTGCTCAACGGCATCGGCATCGCCTACTCGGCGGTCTCGTTCCTGATGGTCATCGTGATGACCGTCTTCGAGCTGTTCATCCAGGCCCTCCAGGCCTACGTCTTCATCCTCCTGTCCTGCAGCTACATCCAGGGCGCGCTCGCCGAGCACCACTGAGCACCCAGATCACCATCCCCTGAACTTCCGGTGGCCAACCCCCACCGGCCTGTGTAAAGAGAAGGAAGTTACGGCATGTCCGCTCTCGACACCCTCGCCGCGGTCGAAATCAAGGGCAACCTCGCTGCCATCGGCTACGGTCTCGCGGCCATCGGCCCCGGCGTCGGCGTTGGCATCATCTTCGGTAACGGCACCCAGGCGCTGGCCCGCCAGCCCGAGGCCGCCGGCCTGATCCGCCAGAACCAGATCCTCGGCTTCGTCCTCTGTGAGGCGCTCGCCCTGATCGGTCTGGTCATGGGCTTCGTCTACCCGTCTGCCTGACGGTCTCGGTCGACGAGAGAATTCCACGGAAGGAACTGATGTGATCTCGCCCTTGCTGCAACTCGCGGCTGAGGAGGAGTCCCAGAATCCTCTGATCCCGGAGATCCCCGAGCTCGTCATCGGTCTGATCGCCTTCGCGATCGTGTTCTTCGTCCTGGGCAAGAAGCTCCTTCCGAACATCAACAAGGTTCTGGAAGAGCGTCGCGACGCCATCGAGGGCGGGATCGAACAGGCCGAGATCGCTCGGACCGAGGCGCAGAGCGTTCTGGAGCAGTACAAGGCCCAGCTCGCCGAGGCCCGTCACGAGGCCGCGCGGCTGCGCCAGGAGGCGCAGGAGCAGGGCGCCACGCTCATCACCGAGATGCGCGCGGAAGGCCAGCGCCAGCGCGAGGAGATCGTCGCCGCCGGACACAGCCAGATCGAGGCCGACCGCAAGGCCGCCGCGTCCGCGCTGCGTCAGGACGTCGGCAAGCTCGCCACCGAACTGGCCGGCAAGCTCGTCGGCGAGTCCCTCGAGGACCACGCCCGCCAGAGCCGCGTCATCGACCGCTTCCTCGACGAGCTCGAGGAGAAGGCCGAGGCGTCTCGATGACCGCACACGGAGCGAGCCGCGAGGCATTCGCAGCAGCCCGTGAGCGTCTCGACGCGCTGACGGACTCCACGTCCGTGGACGCGGCACAGCTGGCCGGCGAGCTGGCAGCCGTCACCGCGCTGCTCGACCGCGAGGTCAGCTTGCGTCGGGTCCTCACCGACCCGGCGCAGGCCGGCGACGCCAAGGCCGAGCTGGTCCAGCGTCTGCTCGGCACCCAGATCAGCGGCACCACCGCCGACCTGGTGTCCGGCACGGTGCGTTCCCGCTGGTCGCAGTCCCGCGACCTGGTGGACGTGCTGGAGGAGCTGGCGAACATCGCCGACCTCACCGCCGCGCAGAAGGCCGGCTCGCTCGATGACGTCGAGGACGAGCTGTTCCGCTTCGGGCGGATCGTCTCCTCCAACACCGGGCTGCGCGCGGCACTGACCGACCGGAAGGCCACCGTCTCGGCCAAGAGCGAGCTGCTGCGCAGCCTGCTCGGCGGCCGGGCCGACGCGGCCACCGAGCGTCTGGTGACGCGCCTCGTGACCGCGCCCCGGGGACGTAGCCTGGAAGCGGGCCTCGAGTCCCTGTCCAAGCTCGCCGCGGAGCGCCGGGACCGCATGGTCGCCGTCGTCACCTCGGCGGTACCGCTGAGCGACCCGCAGAAGCAGCGCCTCGGCGCCGCCCTCGCGAAGCTCTACGGCCGCCCGATGCACCTCAACCTCGACGTGGACCCCGCGGTCCTCGGCGGGATCCGGGTGCAGGTGGGCGACGAGGTGATCAACGGATCCCTCGCGGACCGCATCGAGGACGCCGCCCGCCGCATGGCGAGCTAGCAGCAACTCAAGACCGCAGTACGAACTGATGGCGGCCCTGGTTGGGCCGTGCAGAGGATTCACCTCTTTCAGGGGGGAGTCCCCATCCCCCCAAAGTGAAACTTCGGGCCCAACAAGGAGAGCAGGGAACCCAGATGGCGGAGCTCACGATCCGGCCGGAGGAGATCCGGGACGCGCTGGAGAACTTTGTCCAGTCGTACAAGCCGGACGCGGCCTCGCGCGAGGAGGTCGGTACGGTCACCCTTGCCGGCGACGGCATCGCGAAGGTCGAGGGCCTCCCCTCGGCCATGGCCAACGAACTGCTGAGGTTCGAGGACGGCACCCTCGGCCTCGCGCTCAACCTCGAAGAGCGCGAGATCGGTACCGTCATCCTCGGCGAGTTCAGCGGCGTCGAGGAGGGCCAGCCGGTCACCCGCACGGGAGAGGTCCTGTCCGTCGCCGTCGGCGAGGGCTACCTCGGCCGTGTCGTCGACCCGCTCGGCAACCCGATCGACGGCCTCGGCGAGATCGAGACGTCCGGCCGCCGTGCCCTGGAGCTGCAGGCTCCGGGTGTCATGGCCCGTAAGTCGGTGCACGAGCCGATGGAGACCGGCTACAAGGCCGTCGACGCGATGACCCCGATCGGCCGTGGCCAGCGTCAGCTGATCATCGGTGACCGCCAGACCGGCAAGACCGCCCTGGCTGTCGACACGATCATCAACCAGCGCGACAACTGGCGCTCCGGCGACGTGAAGAAGCAGGTCCGCTGCGTCTACGTCGCCATCGGCCAGAAGGGCTCGACCATCGCCTCCGTGCGTGGTGCCCTCGAAGAGGCCGGCGCGCTGGAGTACACGACCATCGTCGCCGCCCCGGCGTCCGACCCGGCCGGCTTCAAGTACCTGGCGCCGTACACCGGTTCGGCCATCGGTCAGCAGTGGATGTACGAGGGCAAGCACGTCCTCATCATCTTCGACGACCTGTCGAAGCAGGCCGACGCCTACCGCGCCGTGTCGCTGCTGCTGCGCCGCCCGCCGGGCCGCGAGGCCTACCCGGGTGACGTCTTCTACCTGCACTCCCGCCTGCTGGAGCGTTGCGCGAAGCTCTCCGACGACCTGGGCGCCGGTTCGATGACGGGTCTGCCGATCGTCGAGACCAAGGCGAACGACGTGTCGGCGTTCATCCCGACCAACGTCATCTCCATCACCGACGGCCAGTGCTTCCTGGAGTCCGACCTGTTCAACGCCGGCCAGCGTCCGGCTCTGAACGTCGGTATCTCGGTCTCCCGCGTCGGTGGCTCCGCCCAGCACAAGGCGATGCGGCAGGTGTCCGGCCGGCTCCGCCTCGACCTCGCCCAGTACCGTGAGCTGGAGGCGTTCGCCGCCTTCGGTTCCGACCTGGACGCCGCGTCGAAGTCCCAGCTGGAACGCGGTCAGCGACTGGTCGAGCTGCTCAAGCAGCCTCAGTACCAGCCGATGCCGACCGAGGACCAGGTCGTCTCCGTGTGGGCCGGTACCACCGGCAAGATGGACGACGTTCCGGTCGCCGACGTCCGCCGCTTCGAGAAGGAGCTCCTGGAGTACCTGCACCGCAAGGAGCAGGGCCTCATGACCTCCATCAAGGAGGGCGCGAAGATGTCGGACGACACCCTCATCGCTGTTGCCGACGCGATCGCCGAGTTCAAGAAGCAGTTCGAGACCTCGGACGGCAAGCTTCTCGGCGAGGACGCCCCGGCCGCGGCCAAGTGACGTAAGGAAGGGACCTGACTCATGGGAGCCCAGCTCCGGGTCTACAAGCGTCGCATCCGATCCGTCACCGCGACCAAGAAGATCACCAAGGCGATGGAGATGATCGCCGCCTCGCGCGTCGTCAAGGCGCAGCGCAAGGTGGCGGCCTCCGCGCCGTACGCGACCGAGCTCACCCGCGCGGTCACGGCGGTCGGTACCGGCTCGAACACGAAGCACGCGCTGACCACGCAGGCCGAGACGGTCGTGCGGTCCGCGGTGCTGCTCCTGACGAGCGACCGTGGTCTCGCCGGCGCCTTCAACTCCAACGCCATCAAGGCCGCGGAGCAGCTGACGGCGCGCCTCGAGGCCGAGGGCAAGCAGGTCGACACGTACATCGTCGGCCGGCGTGGTCTCGCGCACTACAACTTCCGTGAGCGCAAGGTCGCGGAGTCGTGGTCGGGCTTCACGGACGAACCGACGTACGCGGACGCCAAGAAGGTCGCGGCCCCCCTGATCGAGGCCATCGAGAAGGACACGGCGGACGGCGGCGTGGACGAGATCCACATCGTCTTCACCGAGTTCGTCTCGATGATGACGCAGACGGCGCTCGACGACCGTCTGCTGCCGCTCAGCCTCGACGAGGTCGCGCAGGAGGCGGCGCCGAAGGGCGAGATCCTTCCGCTGTACGACTTCGAGCCCTCGGCGGAGGACGTCCTCGACGCCCTTCTGCCGCGCTACGTGGAGAGCCGCGTCTACAACGCTCTCCTCCAGTCGGCAGCCTCGAAGCACGCCGCCACGCGGCGCGCGATGAAGTCGGCCACCGACAATGCGGGCGAGCTCATCGAGACGCTCTCCCGCCTTGCCAACGCGGCCCGCCAGGCCGAAATCACCCAGGAAATCAGCGAGATCGTCGGTGGCTCCGCAGCCCTGGCCGACGCGACCGCGGGGAGTGACAGGTAATGACGACGACAGTTGAGACGGCCGTTGCCACGGGCCGCGTCGCCCGGGTCATCGGCCCGGTCGTCGACGTGGAATTCCCCGTCGACGCCATGCCGGAGATCTACAACGCCCTTCACGTCGAGGTCGCCGACCCGGCGAACGACGGCGAGAAGAAGACGCTGACCCTGGAGGTCGCCCAGCACCTGGGTGACGGCCTGGTCCGCACCATCTCCATGCAGCCCACCGACGGTCTGGTCCGCCAGGCCGCGGTCACCGACACCGGCACGGGCATCAGCGTCCCGGTCGGCGACTTCACCAAGGGCAAGGTGTTCAACACCCTCGGTGAGGTGCTGAACGTCGACGAGCAGTACGAGGGCGAGCGCTGGTCCATCCACCGCAAGGCCCCCAACTTCGACGAGCTCGAGTCGAAGACCGAGATGTTCGAGACCGGCGTCAAGGTCATCGACCTGCTGACCCCGTACGTCAAGGGCGGCAAGATCGGTCTGTTCGGTGGTGCCGGCGTGGGCAAGACGGTGCTCATCCAGGAGATGATCTACCGCGTCGCCAACAACCACGACGGTGTCTCCGTGTTCGCCGGTGTCGGCGAGCGCACCCGTGAGGGCAACGACCTCATCGAGGAGATGGCGGACTCGGGCGTCATCGACAAGACCGCCCTTGTCTTCGGCCAGATGGACGAGCCCCCGGGCACCCGTCTGCGCGTGGCCCTGGCCGGTCTGACCATGGCGGAGTACTTCCGCGATGTGCAGAAGCAGGACGTGCTGTTCTTCATCGACAACATCTTCCGCTTCACCCAGGCCGGTTCCGAGGTCTCGACCCTGCTCGGCCGTATGCCCTCCGCGGTGGGCTACCAGCCGAACCTGGCCGACGAGATGGGTCTCCTCCAGGAGCGCATCACCTCGACCCGTGGTCACTCGATCACCTCGATGCAGGCGATCTACGTCCCCGCGGACGACCTGACCGACCCGGCCCCGGCCACCACCTTCGCCCACCTCGACGCGACGACGGTTCTGTCCCGTCCGATCTCCGAGAAGGGCATCTACCCGGCCGTGGACCCGCTGGACTCCACGTCCCGCATCCTGGACCCGCGCTACATCGCGGCGGACCACTACAACACCGCGATGCGCGTGAAGACGGTCCTGCAGAAGTACAAGGACCTCCAGGACATCATCGCGATCCTCGGTATCGACGAGCTCGGCGAGGAGGACAAGCTCACCGTCCACCGTGCCCGTCGCGTGGAGCGCTTCCTGTCGCAGAACACCCACGTCGCCAAGCAGTTCACCGGCGTCGACGGGTCGGACGTCCCGCTGGACGAGTCGATCACCGCGTTCAACGCGATCATCGACGGCGAGTACGACCACTTCCCGGAGCAGGCGTTCTTCCTGTGCGGTGGCATCGAGGACCTGAAGGCCAACGCCAAGGAGCTGGGCGTCTCCTGAATCCGGAGCGTCGGAGCCGATGAGTTCCGAGCTTTGAAACTGGTGTGAGGGGGCGGGCGCGTCCCGCCCCCTCACTCACGCCCACTAGACTTGTAACCAACACCCGGCAGAACCCGCCGGGTGGTGACCCGAGGAGCCACCTTGGCTGCTGAGCTGCACGTCGCGCTGGTCGCGGCCGACCGAGAGGTCTGGTCCGGCGAGGCCACCCTGGTCGTCGCGCGCACCACGTCCGGCGACATCGGCGTCATGCCCGGTCACCAGCCGCTGCTCGGTGTGCTGGAGTCGGGCCCGGTGACCATCCGTACGAGTGATGGTGGAACGGTCGTCGCCGCAGTGCACGGCGGTTTCATCTCGTTCGCGGACAACAAGCTGTCGCTGCTGGCCGAGATCGCCGAGCTGTCGGACGAGATCGACGTCCAGCGCGTGGAGCGCGAGCTCGAGCGCGCGAAGGCGGAGGGCGACGCCGCCGCCGAGCGCCGCGCGGACGTACGACTGCGTGCGGCGGCGACGCGCTGACCCGCGCGAGCCTGCATGACGTCACTCAGCCGCGGTCGGCTCCGGAGCAATCCGGAGCCGACCGCGGCTGAGGCAGATATGGATGTTTTTTCCGTTCCGTTACCTATTTTCGGTACCTAGGAGACGAGGAGGTCGGTGTCGATGGTCCTCGCTCTGACTGTGTGCGGAATCGTCGTGGCCCTGGTGGCGCTGGGGCTGTTCGTCTTCGGCCTGCGCCGCAGACTCATCCAGCGCTCGGGCGGCACCTTCGACTGTTCCCTGCGCTGGGACGTACCCGAGAAACCGGACACCAGCGGAAAAGGCTGGAGCTACGGTGTCGCCCGCTACAACGGCGACCGCATCGAGTGGTACCGCGTCTTCTCCTACGCCTACCGCCCGCGCCGCGTCCTGGAGCGCGGCTCGATCGAGGTGGCCGGCCGCCGCCTCCCCGAGGGAGAGGAGGAGCTGGCCCTCCTCTCCGACGCCGTCGTCCTGGTCTGTCTGCACCGGGGTACGCGCCTCGAACTCGCCATGAGCGAGGACGCGCTGACCGGTTTCCTCGCCTGGCTGGAGGCGGCCCCGCCCGGTCAGCGAGTCAACGTCGCCTGACATGCCGGGTGTCGGACGTCCTCCTGGCCGACCACGACCGTGCGGGTGTCGGGGCCGGGCGTCACCGTGATCCGGAGGGGCCACGCGGCCGGAAGAGCCGAGGTCGGCACCCCGGTGAAACTCCCCGGCGGACGCCGTCCTGGACCTGGTCGACCGGCATGCCGTGTGGAGCCGAGTGACCCCGCGCCGCGGACGCCGGGGGCGTGTGGGGCGCGCGAAGGCCCGCCGCGGACCGGCCCGCAGGCCGGCCGCGACGGGCGCGCGGAACGAGCGGAGGGTCAGCTCAGCCCGCTGTTGATGGCGCTCACCAGCTCTCCGCCCGCGGTGTCACCGCTGAACTCCCAGAAGAACGCGCCGCCCAGGCCCTGGTTCTTGGCCCAGGTCATCTTCCCGGCGATCGTGGCGGGGGTGTCGTAGGACCACCAGTTGCCGCCGCACTTCGCGTACGCCGTGCCGGCGATGGTGCCGGTGGCCGGGCAGGACGTCTTGAGGACCTTGTAGTCCTCGATGCCCTGTTCGTACGTTCCCGCCGCCGGGCCCGTGGCCGTGCCGCCCGGGGCGTCCTGGGTGACGCCCGTCCAGCCGCGGCCGTAGAAGCCGATGCCGATGAGCAGCTTGCTCGCGGGGACACCCTTCGCCTTGAACTTGGCCATCGCGTCGGCCGTGGTGAACCCGGCCGTCGGGATGCCGCTGTAGGAGGTGAGCGGGGAGTGCGGGGCGGTCGGGCCCTGGGCGGCCCACGCGCCGAAGAAGTCGTACGTCATCACGTTGTACCAGTTGACGTACTGTGCCGCGCCCGCGTAGTCGGCCGCGTCGATCTTGCCGCCGGTGGAGCCGTCGGCGGTGGTGGCCGCGGTGACCAGGTTGGCCGTGCCGAACTTGGCGCGCAGCGCGGACATCAGGTTCTTGAAGGCCGCCGCGCCGGAGGTGTCGCAGGACAGGCCGCAGGCGTTCGGGTACTCCCAGTCGATGTCGATGCCGTCGAAGACGTCGGCCCAGCGCGGGTCCTCGACCAGGTTGTAGCAGGACTGCGCGAAGGCGGCCGGGTTGGCGGCGGCCTGGGCGAAGCCGCCGGACCAGGTCCAGCCGCCGAAGGACCACAGCACCTTGATGTTCGGGTACTTGGCCTTCAGCTGGCGCAGCTGGTTGAAGTTGCCGCGCAGCGGCTGGTCCCAGGTGTCGGCGACGCCGCTGACGGACTGGTCGGCGGTGAAGGCCTTGTCGTAGTCGGCGTAGGAGTCGCCGATCGCGCACTGGCCGCCCGTGACGTTGCCGAAGGCGTAGTTGATGTGCGTGATCTTCGCGGCCGAGCCGGACGTCACCAGGTTCTTGACGTTGTAGTTGCGGCCGTAGATGCCCCACTCGGTGAAGTAACCGAGTTTCACCTTGTTCCCGGTGGACGGGGGAGTGGTGCCGCCGCCGGTGGTGTGGACCGCGACCGCTGCGCTGACCGGGCCGCTCTGGTCGGCGGTGTCGCGGGCCTGGACGGTGTAGGAGTAGTCGGTGCCGGCGGCCAGGCCGGTGTCCGTGTACGAGGTCGTCGTGACGGTGGCGACCTTGGTGCCGTCGCGCAGGACGTCGTAGCTCTTGACGCCCTTGTCGTCGGTGGCGGCGGACCAGGTCAGCTTCACCGAGGTGTCGGTGACGGCGGAGGCGGTGGGGGTGCCGGGAGCGGAGGGGGAGGCGTCGCCCGGGACGGTGGTGCCGTCGCAACTGTCGCCGTTGAGCTTGCAGTTGGAGGGCGAACCGGCGCCGGCGCCGTTGAAGCCGAAGGAGACGGACGCGCCGGGGGCGATGGAGCCGTTGTAGGACTTGTTCTTGGCGGTCCAGTGGGTGGCGGAGGACGTGACGTCGGCGTCCCAGGCGGAGGTGACGGACGTGCCGGCGGGGAAGTCCCACTCGACGGTCCATGAGCTGATGGCGGTGGCACCGGTGTTCTTCACCGTCCACCTGCCCTCGAAGCCGGTGCCCCAGTCCGAGGCCTTGGTGTAGGTGGCGGTGGCGGTGCTCGCGGCCTGGGCGGGGCTCGCGAGGCCGACCAGGCCGGCCAGCGGGAGCAACAGCGTCGCGAACCCTGCCGCGGCTCTGTGTCTGAAGCGCATTCTGCGCCTCCTCGGGGGGAGTTGGGGGGCGCGACTGAGCCTTCACGCCCACAGTGCCGCGAGAATAGAAAGGTCTGGACCACGGGTCAATAGGTCTGGACCACTCTCGTCGGCGGTGTGCCGGACAGACCCTAGATCCCCAACTCCTGTGCCAGCACCGCCGCTTGCACCCGGCTGCGCAGCTCCAGCTTCCCCAGCAGCCTGCTGACGTGCGTCTTCACCGTCGCCTCAGCCATGTCCAGCCGCTTCGCGATCCCCGCGTTGGACATCCCCTCGCCGAGACAGGCCAGCACCTCGCGCTCGCGCCGGGTGAGGGTGTCGAGGACGGCGGGGTCGGCCCTCGGCTCCCGTACCGGCTTCGCGGCGAACTCGGCGATCAGCCGACGCGTCACGGCCGGGGCGATCAGCCCTTCCCCGCCCGCCACCGTGCGGACGGCCGTCAGCAGATCCCTCGCCTCCGTGTTCTTCAGCAGGAACCCGGCCGCACCGGCCCGCAGTGCCCCGAACACATACGCGTCGAGGTCGAACGTGGTCAGCACCAGGACGTCGGCGAGACCCTCCTCGACGACCTTCCGGGTCGCCGACACCCCGTCGAGCCGCGGCATCTGAACGTCCATCAGCACCAGGTCGGGCCGTAGCTCGCGGGCCAGCGCCACCGCCTGCTCCCCGTCCGCCGCCTCGCCGACCACCTCGATGTCGGGCGCGCTGCGCAGGATGAGGACGAGCCCGGCGCGCACGGCGGACTGGTCCTCGGCGACCAGGACCCGGATGGCGGAGCTCATGCGGGCTCTCCTTCCACGAGGGGGAACGTGGCACGTACCGTCCAGCGGGAGCCCTCCGGCCCGGCGTCGAACGTGCCGCCCAGCAGCGCCGCCCGCTCCCGCATCCCGACGAGCCCGGCGCCCGAACCCGGGGCGCGGGGCCCGTCCCGGTGGCCGTAGGGGCTCAGCACCCGCACGTCGAGCACACCGTCGCGCTGCGCGAGGGCGACGGTGACCCGGCCGGGGCACGCGTGCTTCAGCGCGTTGGTCAGCGACTCCTGGACGATCCGGTAGGCGGCCAGTTCGACGGGGGCGGGGACCTGGCGGTGCTCCGCGTCGAGGCTGACGTCCAGGCCGTTGGCGCGGGCGCCGTCGACCAGGGCCTCCAGGCCGTCGAGGGTGGGGGCCGCGGCCGGCTCGTTGTCCCCACTGCCGTCGCGCAGGATCCCGATCAGCCGCCGCATCTCCGCCAGCCCCTCGACGCTGTTCTCGCGGATCACCGACAGGGCCTGCTGGGAGGTGTCCGGGTCGTCGAGGGAGAGGGCCGCCGTCGAGTGGATGGCGATCGCGGAGAGGTGGTTGGCGACCATGTCGTGCAACTCCCTTGCCATTCGCGCCCGTTCGGTCGTGACGGCCTGGGCGCGGTCCATCTCCGCGAGCAGCGCGGTCTGTTCGGCCCGCAGCCGGGCTGCCTCGGCGGCGTCCCGGTGGTTGCGCACGATCCAGCCGGTGGCGGCCGGCCCGTACGCCACGACGCCGACGACCACGCCGATCAGCAGTGCCTCCGGCACCCGCCACACCGCGAACGGCACCAGTGTCCCCGCGACCGTGAGCAGTCCGGTGATCCACTGGATACGGCGGGCCGACGCGAGCGGGCCGTACAGGACGGCCGCGTACATGACGTCGGTGAACATCAGGACGGTGGACACGTTGCCCTGGGTCGCGAGGTCCGCGGTGATCGCGACCGTGCCGGTCAGCAGGGCCGCGCGCGGGGCCGTCCGGCGCATCAACTCGCAGCCGGCCAGCACCGTGAGCGGTACCAGGACGGGCCAGGGGCCGTCGAACAGCGTGATCGGATCGTCGGACCGCCGCGTGCCCAGACGGCTGACGACCAGCAACAGGCCGCCGAGCAGCCCGCCGGCCGCGACGTACACGTCGAAGCGGTGCGGGCGGGGCAGTCGGTGCAGTTCTCGGACAGCCATGCCCTCCATCCAACACGCCCCGCGCCCCGTCCGCCTGCTCCCCTGGAACGGTCCCCAACTGCATCTTTCGATGTACCGCGAGTTCGTCACCGCCGACGACGAGAGGCGCTTTCCCGCACGGGAGCCTGGGAGGGTGAGCGAGAGGAGCGAACCGTGGTCGTCGGACTGATCATCGCCTGCGAGGTGGCCTTCTGGGTGCTGCTGGCCGCCGGACTGGCCTTCCGGTACGTGTTCCGGATGCCGCGAGCGGGCCTGGCCCTGCTGCTGTGCGAGCCGCTGCTGGAGGTCGTGCTGTTCGCCGTGACCGCGATCGACCTCAGATACGGCGCCGAGCCGGACTGGCGGCACGGCCTCGCCGCCGTCTACATCGGCTTCACCGTGGGCCTCGGCCACTCCACGATCAAGTGGGCCGACGCCCGCGTCGCCCACCGCTTCGCCGGCGGCCCGCCGCCCGTGCGTCCGCCGAAGTACGGCACGGCCCGCGCCGTCCATGAGTGGAAGGTCGCGGGCCGCTGGATCCTCGCCGCGCTGGTCGCCATGGCCCTGCTCCAGGCAGCCGTCGGGTACGTCGGCGACGACGGCGACATCGGCTCGCTGCGGGCGTGGCAGCAGCGGATGCTCTTCGTCATCGGTATCAACGTCGTCATCGCGGGGAGCTACACCCTGTTCCCGAAGCGGCGACCGAAGGACGGCCCGAAGGACGGCCCGGAACAGGAACCGGCCAAGATGCGCTGAGCGCTCCGCTGCGGATCCGGTGGTCACCCACGGGTCCGCTGTGGCCGGTCGTGCCCACGCGGCGGAGCCGCACATGTCACAGCCCCGTGCCCCTTTGGGGCGCGGCCGAACCGCAGTGGATTTCGCCGGACCCGCTCAGCGTTCGCCGCCAGGCACCCACAGGACGTCGCCGACCGCCTTGTTGGCCGTGCGGGCCAGGATGAACAGCAGGTCCGAGAGGCGGTTGAGGTAGGTCGCGGTGAGCGGGTTCATGCTGCCATCTCCTCCTTCGGCGCCGTGCGCCTCCAGCGCCGCCCAGGTGGAGCGTTCGGCCCGGCGGACGACCGTGCAGGCCTGGTGGAGCAGGGCCGCGCCCGGGGTGCCGCCGGGGAGGATGAACGAGCGGAGCTTCTCGAGCCGCTCGTTGAAGTGGTCGCAGTCCGCCTCCAGACGGTCGATGTAGAACTGCTCGACCCTCAGGGGAGGGAACTCGGGGTTGTCCACCACCGGCGTCGAAAGGTCCGCGCCCACGTCGAACAAGTCGTTCTGGACGCGGGTGAGAACTTTGACGAGCTCCTCGTCCAGTCCGCCCAGCGCGAGCGCCGTGCCGATGGCCGCGTTCGCCTCGTTGGCGTCGGCGTACGCGGCGATCCGGAGGTCGGTCTTGGCGACCCGGCTCATGTCGCCGAGGGCGGTCGTGCCCTGGTCGCCGGTTCTGGTGTAGATGCGCGTCAGATTGACCATGCCGCCAATCTAGACCGTCTCCGACGATGCGTTCCGTTCCCTTCGTCACTGCTGCCGGCACCTGGTCACTACGGGGCCAATCATTGTGAATCGGACAGGAATTGGCGACGTGACCGGCGTCTCACGCCGTGAGACGTGAAACGCGTTACTAACCGGTCACACAGAGCCTCGCGCCCGCTAATCTCCCGCCGAGAGGCATACGGACAGGCAACCGGACCGGCTGCGCCGGATGGTTGACGCCGGTGACATCGGACGCGTGAGCGGGCAGGGCTTCTACAGCACCGAAACCGCACAGGCCCCACGGGCCTCACCCTTGCGGGTGAATTCGGTATCGGTTCGCTCACAGACGGCAACCTTCGACCGCCTCGCGCAGTCAGAGGTTCAGTCAGAGGTTGCAACATCGGACACCACCGCGGAGCACGAGACGCACGCTTAGGGGAGCGCTATGCACATCAGGGGCGACCACGTCGAGCTGGTCGTCGGGGGCCGCCTCGACGTCCGCAGCGCGGCGGACGCCCGTACGGTCCTGCATACGGCCGTCGACGACGGAGTCGGCGACCTGGTGCTCGACCTGTCCGAGCTGAACTCCTGGGACGCCACCGGACTCGGCGTCATCATGGGCGTCCACCGACGGGCCGGCCGCTGCGGCCGACGTCTGGTGCTGCGTGGCGTACCGCCGCAGATGCAACGCCTGCTGGTGGCCACCCGGTTGCACCGGATCCTCGCGATCGAGGGCGGCATCGGCGTGGAGTCCCTGCCCCGGGTGTGACCCGCAAGGGGCGTGGCCTGCGGCGGGAAACGTGCGACGGGCGCAACGCGACCGGCGCAATCCTCACGAGACTGTGACCCTTCGGGCGGCCCGGCACCCCGGGCTGTCGTAGATACTGTGCGAAGGTTTACGGTTCGTCTGCCCGCCGCCCTCAGCCTTCGAGCGGGCACCGGACCAGAAGCGACAGCGCAGTGTGCAGCAAGGCCGGGAGGGGCTACCGCCACACGACGCTTTTGGGGGGCTTGACCTATGGACCCGAACACCCGGGGACCCGAGGAGTACGGCCGCGACGGCGAAGGCCAAGCGCCGCGCCCGCGCCCGTCCAGGGACCCCCTCACACCCGACTTCGGCCAGCACACGCCGGCCCTGGCCCGCACGGTGCGGCTCGTCGTCGGCGCACACCTGCTCACGGTCAACCCGGTCGACGGCAGCGAGATAGAACTCTGCCCGCCCACCGAGCGACCGGAACGGCCCGCGAAGCGCACCCCCGAGCAGCGCGCCGAGGCCGAGCGCGCCGCCCGGCCGCCCGCCCCAGCCGGAGCCGCCGCCCGGTCCGCGCAGCCGCTCCTGGGCCGCCAGGACGAACGCGAACAGCTGGTCCGCCTCCTCGCCCGCGGCCGCTCCGTCCGCCTCACCGGCGCCCCCGGCTCCGGCCGCACCAGCCTCCTCGACCTCGTCGCCGAGGACTGCGAGGACCTCGCCCCCGACGGCGTCGTCCGACTCACCGGCCTCGGCCGCACCACGGCCGACCTGCTGCACGACCTCTTCCACGCCGTCTACGACGCCCCCCGGTACCGCCCGGAGGACGACGACCTGCGCGCCCTCGTCCGAGAGATCGGCGCGGTCGTCGTCGTCGACGACCTCGAGCTCGGCGGCACCGCCCTCGACGAACTGCTGGACGCGACGCCCGAGTGCGCCTTCCTGCTCGGCGCGACCCCGGACACCCCGCTGCCCTCGGCGGACTCCGCCGTCGAGGAGGTCGTCCTCACCGGCCTCGATCGCGCGGGCGGTGTCGAGGTGATCGAGCGCGCCGTCGGCCGCGTCCTCACCGAGGAGGAGGCCAACTGGGCCGGTGACCTCTGGTTCGAGTCCGAGGGCCTGCCACTGCGGTTCGTCCAGGCCGGCGCCCTGCTCTCCCAGCGCGACCGACTGCGGGCCGGCGTCGAAGCCGTCGACGCGTTCGGCGTCTTCGAGGACGCCCGGCCGCTCGTCGCACCCGTCGACGCCGTCGCCGCGGCCGGGGCGGGCGAGGCCGAGGAGATACCCCTCCCCTCGCTCGGCGAGGCCGCGGCGCCCGCCCCGCTGCTCGCCGCCCGCCTCAGCCCCTCCGCCCGCGCCACCCTGCGCTTCGCCGTCGCTCTGGGCGGCGAGGTCCCGCACCAGGCCCACCTGCCCGCCCTGGTCGGCGACACCCACGCCGACGCGGCCCTCGGCGAACTCACCGCCTGCGGACTCGTCTCCCCGGTCGGCACCCGCTACCGGCTCGCCGCCGGCGTCCGGACCCAGCTGGAGGCCGCCGGCTACGCCGACGACATCGAGGCCCGCGCCCAGACCGCCGCCCAGCACTACGCCTGGTGGGCCGGACACCCCTCGGTCACCCCCGAGCGGGTCTGCGCGGAGGCCGACGCCGTACTCGCCGCCCTCACCATCGTCGTCCCCGCCACGACGCGACCGGTCGAGGACGAGGAAGCCACCGCCGTCCAGCTCGCCCGCACCGCCGCGCCCGCGTTCGCCGCGGGCCTGCACTGGAGGGCCTGGGAGGGCAGCCTGCACGAGGGCGCCGAGGCCGCCCGGCTCGCCGGCGAGTCCGCCGACCGCGCCTACTTCCACCACGAGCTCGGCATCCTCGCCCTCTGCACCGGCGAACTCGACCGGTCCCGCTCCGAGCTGGAGGCCTCCCTCGCCCTGCGCGGCACCATCGCCGACAAGCGCGGCACCGTCGCCGGCCGCCGCGCCCTCGCCCTGGTCGCCGACGCCTCGGGCGACGTGCCGGGCCTGGCCGTGGCGACGGCCGCCGAAGAGGTGCCCGACGCCCGCCACGAGGAGTCGGCGTCCCCGCCGCGCGGCATCCAGGCGGCGCTTCCGTCCTTCCCGCCGGAGGCGGAGACCCTCGTCTCCCGCCACGGACCCCCCGCACCGCCGGCCCGCCACAACCGGGGCGGCCTGAAGGGCCTGGCCAAGCGCAACCTCGTCGCGGCCGGCGCGGGCGCACTGCTCGTCGCCGTGCTCGGCACGGTCGTTACCCTCGGCGCGACCTCCGACAACGATGCCCACGACCCCGCCCGCCAGGGCGGCGTCAACCCCTCCGCCAGCACCGGCCTGGACGACGGCGGCCTGGACTCCGACACCCCCGGCGACGACAGCGGCAACGCCGACACGGGCGTCGCGACCAGCAGGCCGACGAACCCGGGCCCGGACGGCACGATGGGGACCTCGGACGATCCGACGCCTACGGGGGAGGCGGAGCCGTCGTCGGGGGCGAGCAGTTCGCACGGGACGGGGAGTGGGGAGTCGTCGCCTACGCCGACGAAGTCCTCGTCGTCGAGTACGTCGCCCAAGCCGAGCTCGTCCGTTTCACCGACGCCGACGACTCCCTCGACACCGCCCTCGACGCCGCCTTCGACACCCCCGAGCGGCACCCCGTCCACGCCAACCACCACCGACCCGTCCACCTCGAACTCCGCCAGCGGTCCGGCGTCCTCCAGCGCCACCGCGAGCAGCAGCGCGGGAACACCGAGCGCGGCGGACACCTCGGCCTCGCCGGAGCAGGTCATCTGAGCCCTCGGGCACACGAGAAGGGCCGGGTTCCGTACAGGAACCCGGCCCTCGTCGTCGTACCGATGCTCAGAACAACCGCAGCTTGTCGTCCTCGATGCCGCGCATCGCGTTGTAGTCCAGGACCGTGCAGCCGATGCCGCGGTCCGTGGCGAGGACGCGGGCCTGGGGCTTGATCTCCTGGGCCGCGAAGACGCCCCGCACCGGCGCCAGATGGGGATCGCGGTTCAACAGCTCCAGGTAGCGGGTGAGTTGCTCGACTCCGTCGATCTCGCCGCGTCGCTTGATCTCCACCGCGACGGTCTGGCCGTCCGCGTCCCGGCAGAGGATGTCGACCGGGCCGATGGCGGTCATGTACTCGCGGCGGATGAGGGTGTAGCCCTCGCCGAGGGTCTCGATGCGGTCGGCGAGCAGTTCCTGAAGGTGTGCTTCCACGCCGTCCTTGATCAGGCCGGGATCGACGCCGAGTTCGTGCGACGAGTCGTGGAGGATCTCCTCCATCGTGATGATGAGCTTCTCTCCGCCCTTGTTGACGACGGTCCAGACGCCTTCCTCGTCGCCCGTGCCCTCCTTCAGGGTGCAGGGCGGCGACATCCAGTTCAGGGGCTTGTAGGCCCGGTCGTCCGCATGGATGGAGACGCTGCCGTCCGCCTTCACCAGGATGAGACGGGGGGCGGAGGGGAGGTGGGCGGTGAGCCGGCCGGCGTAGTCCACGGAGCACCGGGCGATGACGAGACGCATGGTGCGCAACGCTATCCGACGCCTCCGGGTGCACGCGATTCTCCCGCCCGTCACCCACCACCACCCTGACCGAGAACCTTCGGTTCGCCCCTTTTGATCCCGGGTCCCCCACCGCCACCCTCAACCGAGGCCCCTTCGGGCCCGCCCCTTTTGATCTGGAAAACGATCGTTCGACAGTGGCCGATTGTGTGCCTACTTGGAGTTCCCTATGTGCCCATTCTCCTGGTGCGGTCACCGTCCGTTGCCTACCGTAGTGAACGGGAGGTCGCGATGCGTGTACTCAGCGTGTGCGGTGTTTCGGCATGCGAACTCCCTTTCCCTGTCCGGCAACCCCTGTTGTTGTGGGGGTGCGAGAGGAGTACCCATGTCGCTCGACGTCTCACCGGCCCTACTCGAACAGGCCGAGCGAGGCGAGGTCGACGAAGCACAATTCGTCGACTGCGTCCGGACCTCCCTGCCCTACGCATGGGAGATGGTCAGCTCCCTGGTGGCCCAGCTGAAGGTGGACGGCGGAGCATTCGCCGACAACCAGACGCCCCCGCCGGACGAGCAGGCACGCGGGCAGTTGCTGCGCGCGCTCGCGAGTGACGCGATACGCGGCGCGCTGCAGCGGCATTTCGGTGTGCGTCTGGCCTTCCAGAACTGCCACCGGGTGGCGGTGTTCCCGTTGGACTCGGCTGTCGACGAGAAGCTCGCCCGCTTCACCTCGGTCCGCAGCCAGGTGCTGAACCAGTCCCCCGAGTTCCGGGACTGCTAGGGCACCCGTGTGAGCCTCTTGCTTGCCGCTCCTGACGCGGGAGGTGCCATCAGTACGGGAGCGGCAGGCTTCGTGGTCGGCTGGGCTGTTCACCGGAGGTGGGGGAGCACCTCCGAGCCCAGCCGTCGTACGTTCTCCTCGGTGGCGGCCAGGTCGCCGGAGCCCTCGACGAGCAGGGCGAAGCGCGAGATGCCGGTCCGCTCGCTGGTCGCCGCGAGGCGGTCGGCGCACAGCCTCGGGGTGCCCACCGGGTGCAGCCCGCAGAGCAGTTCGGTGTACGCCACCGGGTCCCGCATGGAGCGGGCCCGGCCGTCCACCGTCACATGGGCTTCGAGCCCCTGCTTCAGCCAGCCCGGCATCGCCTTCACCAGGGTCTCCACCGCGTCCGTGCGCCGGTCCGCGAGCTGGCAGACGCCCGCCGAGACATGCGCCGCGCCCCGGATCTGGTCCCCGGACTGCCCGGCGGTGCGCGCGTACTGCCGCCACAGGGCGACCATCTCGGCCTTCTCCTCGTCCCCCACGTGCATGCCGAGGAGCATCGGCAGTCCGCGCTCGGCGGCCAGCCGCACGCTCGCCGGCGAGGTGCACGCGACGACGACCTCCGGCCCCGACGCCTCCGTCAGCGCCTCCGACGGCCTTGGTACGACGGGGACTTCGCGGAAGCGGAAGCGCTCGCCGTCCGCCTCGACCGAGGGTTCGCGCAGCCAGCGCACCAGCAGATCGAGTGATTCCGGGAACCCCTGCTCGTACGCCTCCAGGCCCGAGCCGAACACCTCCAGGTCGACCCACGGGCCGCCGCGACCCACGCCCAGCGAGAAGCGGCCGCCGCTCGTCAGGTGCAGCAGCGCGGCCTGTTCGCCGAGGGCGACGGGGTGGACGGTGGGCAGTACGCTGACCGCCGTGCCGACCCGGATGCGGCGGGTGCGGCCCAGCAGCAGAGCGGCGAGCGTGACCGCCGACGGGCACGTGCCGTACGGCACGAAGTGGTGCTCGGCCAGCCAGACCGAGTCGAGACCCGCTTCCTCGGCCACCTCGGCAGAGCGGACCGCGCGGTGCAGCGCCTCCCCCTGACCCTGGCCGGGGAACTGGGCCCCCAACACGAAACTTCCAACGCGCATGGACTTTCCTGCTTCCTTGGCTCCGACACGGAGCTCCCCCACTCGGCATAACCGTCTGACACGTGCCGAGGACACGGCCTGGCGGAGAGATTTGCGGATTGTCTGCAGAATGCGTCGTTCGGGAGGGGACTTGTAGGGCTCGCTGCCCTACGGGTACCCGCGTGCTCGCCGCGTAGGCTGGACGCCAAACCTGCTTCCTGTATAGCCCCGTGAGGTGTCCCGTGTCCCCGCGTCGCAACCGACCCAAGGGTGAGGACTCGCCCGGCCGCAGTGCCGAGGACGACCGCGAGAACCGTTACGGCGGCTGGCAGTCCGCGGAGAGCTGGCAGGGCGAGCGGTGGAGTGTACGGCACGTGGCCGGCGCGAGTGCCCAGGGCAAGACGTACCGGTGCCCCGGCTGCGACCAGATGATCCCCGACGGCGTCCCGCACGTCGTCGCCTGGCCCGAGCACGCCGGAGTCGACGACCGCCGCCACTGGCACAAGGCGTGCTGGAACGCACGGGACCGCCGCACCCCGGGGATGCAGCGGTCCCGTAACGCGCCGAAGTTCTAGCGCTTGGATCGGAGGATCGGACGGACGGTCAGACGTCCCGCTTCTCCAGCAGGGCGAAGGCGCCGCCGAGGACGACGGCCGTCACGCCCAGCGCGATCCACAGCGGGTCCCAGCCGGAGGGGCCGCTCTCGCTGAGAGAGGTCGAGTAGAAGACGCTCAGCTGGTTGGGGATCGAGTACTCGAACAGGGCCTGGCGCAGGCTCTCCAGTGACGACGAGAACATGAAGATCGCGATGACCAGCGGCGCCAGCAGGACGCCGATCATGATGGTGATGGCGCCGGCCGAGTGCCGGATGATCGAGCCGACGGCGAGCGAGAGCAGTCCGAGCAGCGCGATGTAGAGGGACACGCCGAGCGTGGCCTTCAGCCACTCCTGGCCGGTCGGCTCCCGGGCCTCGCTCAGCATCGCCACGTGCACCATCGCGACGAAGCCGGACGACAGGAACGTCACGACGAACGCGACGGCGAAGAACACGACCGCCTTCGCGGCGAGGACCCGGCCGCGCGACGGGCAGGCCACCATCGTGGTCCGGATCATGCCGGTGCCGTACTCCGAGGCCGTGGTCAGCACGCCGAGCGTGATGACGCACATGCTGCCCAGCAGGATGCCGAAGAAGCCGAAGGACAGCGCGGTGCTGCCCTCGAGGTCGCTCTCGGAGGCGTTCGAGGCCACCACCGCTCCGGCCAGCAGCCCGATGCCGACGACGAGCAGCACGAACACGCCCAGCGTCCACATCGTGGAGCGCACCGAACGGATCTTCGTCCACTCCGAGGCGATGGCGTGCCCGAGGTGCGTGCGCACGATCGGGATCGGCGAGGTGTAGCCGGGGCCGGGTGCGCCGTACGAGGGACCGGGCGGCGCCTGCCAGGCGGGCGCGGCCTGCGGCGACGGATGCTGCGGGGTGCTCATCGGGCGTCCTCGGACTTGGTCGGGGCGTCGGGGGTGGAGGCGGCGGGCGCCTTGTCCAGCGACGGGGCCGGGGCGGCGGCCGGGGGCAGGCTCGCGGGCGCGGCCGGAGCGGGCGCGGTGCCGCTCGGCTGGGCCGGGGCCTGTGCCGGGCTCACGGGCGTGGCTGCGGCCGGGGCCTGGCCCGCGGGTGCCGCAGGGGTGGGCGCCGGGTCCGTCGGCGGGGCCGGGGGCTGTGCGGGCGTGTGGGCGTACGGGTTGGCGTCGTTCGGGCCGGGAGCCGGGGTGGGGGCGCCCGGGGCGCCGTAGGCGCCGTACGAGGCCGCCGGGGGCGTCTGGGCCGGCTGCGCAGGCGCGTAGCCCTGCTGCTGCGGGGGCGGCGGGGCGTACCAGCCGGGCTGGCCCTGGCCCGGCACCGGCATCTGCATCGGCGGCTGCGCGCCGGGCGGCAGCTGCTGCTGGAGGCCGGCCTTCTGGTCGATGGTCGACCGGTAGTCGACGGCGCCCTGCGTCATCCGCATGTAGGCCTCTTCCAGCGAGGCCTGGTGCGGCGACAGCTCCCACAGGCGTACGTCGGCGTCGTGGGCGATGTCGCTGATGCGGGGGAGGGGCAGGCCGGTCACGCGGAGCCCGCCGTCCTGCTCGGGGAGCACGTGGCCGCCCGCCTCGGTGAGCGCGGAGGCCAGCTTCTCGCGCAGCTGCGGTTCGGTGTGCGGGGTGCGGACGCGCGCGAAGTCGGCGGAGTTGGCCGAGATGAAGTCCTTCACGCTCATGTCGGAGAGCAGCTGGCCGCGCCCGATGACGATCAGGTGATCGGCCGTCAGCGCCATCTCGCTCATGAGGTGGGACGAGACGAAGACCGTGCGGCCCTCCGCCGCCAGGGACTTCATCAGGTTGCGCACCCAGAGGATGCCCTCGGGGTCGAGGCCGTTGACCGGCTCGTCGAAGAGCAGCACCTGGGGGTCGCCGAGCAGCGCGGCGGCGATGCCGAGCCGCTGGCCCATGCCCAGGGAGAAGCCCTTGGAGCGCTTTCTGGCCACCTCCTGGAGGCCGACCACGCCGAGCACCTCGTCGACCCGCCGGGCCGGGATGCCGGACAGCTGGGCCAGGCACAGCAGGTGGTTGCGGGCGTGCCGGCCGCCGTGCACGGCCTTGGCGTCCAGCAGGGCGCCCACCTGGCGGGCGGCGTTCGGCAGCCTGCGGTACGGGTAGCCGCCGATCGTCACCGTCCCGGCGGTGGGGTTGTCCAGGCCGAGGATCATCCGCATCGTCGTCGACTTGCCCGAGCCGTTGGGCCCGAGGAAGCCGGTGACGGCACCCGGCCGCACCTGGAAGGAAAGGTTGTACACAGCGGTCTTGTCGCCGTACCGCTTGGTCAGGCCGACAGCCTCGATCATGCTCCGCACCCATCGAAAGGTTCAGGACAGCGGGGCACACGCCCCCGTAAGGGTTAGGAGGATATCGGGGCGCTGACGGTTCCGCTCAAATGAAAGCAAAGCCGGAAGCGTTACGCGTCGCGCTTTTTCAGCAGGAGGTAGCCGCCCGCGAGCGCGGCGACCACCCACAGCGCCATGATGGCGAGCCCGCCCCAGGGGCCGTACGGCGTGTCGTCGTCGATCGGCGTGACCACCTGCATGATCTTGCTGCCCGCCTGGTCGGGCAGGTACCGGCCGATCTTCTTCGTCGCGGAGACGTTGCCGAGGATGTTGGAGATCAGGAAGAAGAACGGCATCAGGATGCCCAGCGACAGCATCGGCGAGCGCAGCATCGTGGCCACGCCCATCGAGAACACGGCGATGAGCGTCATGTACAGGCCGCCACCGATGACCGCCCGCAGCACGCCGCTGTCCCCGATCGACGCCTTGTGGGAGCCGAGCATGGCCTGCCCGAGGAAGAACGTGACGAAACTGGTGACGAGCCCCACGGCGAGACACAGCCCGGCGGCCACCGCGATCTTGCTGAACAGGAAGGTGGCGCGCTGCGGTACGGCGGCCAGCGAGGTGCGGATCATGCCGGTGCTGTACTCGTTCGACACGACCAGCACCCCGAACACGATCATCGCGAGCTGACCGAGACTCATCCCGGCGAAGCTGATGAACGTGGGGTCGAAGGATAGCCGGTCGTCGCGGCTCATGTTGTCGAAGTCGTTCTTCGACAGCGCCGAGATCAGCATGCCGAGGGCGAGGGTGACGACCACCGCGAGGGAGAGGGTCCACACGGTGGAGGCCACCGACCGGATCTTGGTCCATTCGGACCGGATGACCTGGGTCGCCGCCATCATCAGCTCCTCGTCCAGTCGTTGTTCCTCCCCCAGACTTCGTCCGGGGGCACCTCCAGCTGAGGCGTGGGCGTGTCCGCGTGCGCGTGGTACTCCACCGACTCCGCGGTCAGCTGCATGAACGCCTCCTCCAGGGAGGCCTGCTGGGGGCTCAGTTCGTGCAGCACGATCTGGTGCAGCGCGGCCAGTTCCCCGATGAGCTCGGACTTGCTGCCGTCCACCTCCAGCACCCCGCTGCCCGTCTCGACGACCGTGATCCCGGCGCCTTGCAGCACGTCGAGAAGCAACTCGCGCTGGGGGGTGCGGATGCGGACGTAGGACCGCGAGTTCTGCGCGATGAAGTCGGCCATGGAGGTGTCGGCGAGCAGCCGGCCCTGGCCGATGACGACGAGGTGGTCGGCGGTCAGCGCCATCTCGCTCATGAGGTGGGAGGAGACGAACACGGTCCGCCCCTGCGCCGCGAGGGACTTCATCAGGTTGCGGATCCAGTGGATGCCCTCGGGGTCGAGCCCGTTGACCGGCTCGTCGAACATCAGGATCCGGGGGTCGCCGAGGAGCGCGCCCGCGATGCCGAGCCGCTGTCCCATGCCCAGCGAGAACCCCTTGGCCTTCTTCCTCGCGACGGCGGTGAGCCCGACGGTGTCCAGCACCTCGTGAACCCGGCTCTTCGGGATGCCGTTGCTCTGCGCCAGGCACAGCAGATGGTTGAAGGCGCTGCGCCCGCCGTGCATGGCCTTGGCGTCCAGCAGGGCGCCGATGTACTTGAAGGGATCCTTGAGCCGGTCGTAGTGCTGCCCGTCGATCCGCACGTCCCCGGCGGTCGGCCGGTCGAGGCCGAGCATCATCCGCATGGTGGTGGACTTCCCGGCGCCGTTGGGACCGAGGAAGCCCGTGACGATGCCGGGTCTGACGGTGAAGGTGAGGTTGTTGACCGCCACTTTCTCGCCGTACCGCTTCGTCAGGCCCTCGAGCTCGATCATGCGGACACGCTATGACCCGTGAGGGGCGGATGCCACCCGGGCGGGCAAACGAAGAGCGACGCCGACGGCAACGGCCGTGAACGCGGTGGCCCGGGCGAAGGTGCGCGGGATGGCGCCGGCCCCGTGGCCGTGGGCCAGGACGGCGGCGAGGACGGCCGTACCGAAGGAGCCGCCGAACTGCTGGTGATCCGCAGGCCCGTGCCGGCGTGGGCGAGGTCGGCCGGGGCGAGATCCCGGTAGGCGCCGACCATGACGGCCAGGTTGGCGGCACTCATGCCCAGCCCGCGTACGCACAGGGCGAGAGGGAGGAGCACGGCGGCGGGATGCCCGAAGGCGAACGGCAGGGTGCCCAGCGCGGTCAGCACCGGTCCGGCGGTGGCGGCGGGGCGGGGCCGGGGCGGTCGGCGAGGGGCTGGTGGCCCCTGCTCAGCCGCGAGCCGCTGACGGACCGCACGCTGGAGGGGATCGTCGACGACGTGTTCCTGCCGCTGGTCACCCAGGGCGGCCTGGACACGGCTGAGGCCCGCACCCCAGGGGGTGCGGGCCTCGACGTTCGTGCGGGAACCTACCGGGTCTGCTGCGCCGGAACCCCGCGGGAGATCGGCTCGTCGTCCGTGGACGGCGTGCCGGCCGCGGCCACCGCGGCGCCGGTCAGGGTGGCGAGCATCTCGCGGACGTTCGTCAGCTGAGCGTTGATCGAGTCGCGACGGTTGGTGAGGGCCGCCAGCTCGCGCTCGGATTCCGACCGGATGCGGTCCGCCTTGGCGTTGGCGTCGGCCACGATGTCCTCGGCCTGGCGCTGCGCCGTCTCGACGGTCTGACGGGCGCGACGCTCGGCGTCGGTGCGCAGCTTCTCGGCCTCCAGACGCAGCTGCTCCGCGCGGTGCTCGATCTCCGCGAGACGCTTCTCCGCCTTCTGCTGACGGGACGCCAGGTCGCGCTCCGACTGCTCGCGGCGCTTGGCGAGGTTGGTCTCGAAGTCGGCAGCGGCCTGCGCGGCCTTGGCGCGGGTCTCCTCGAAGAGGGCGTCGGCCTCCTCACGCTTCGACTGCGCGTCCTTCTGCGCCTCCTGGCGCAGCTGGGACGCTTCGCTCTTGGCCTTCTCGACGATCCGGACGCCCTCGTCCTCGGCCTTGGCCTTGCGGTCCGCAGCGAACGATTCTGCGTCGTTGCGCACCTGCTGGGCCGCCGACTCGGCGAGCTCACGGTGCTGCTCGGACGCGCGACGGGCCTCCTCGCGCAGATCCTTGGCCTCTTCCTCGGCGAGGCGGAGGATCTTCTCGACGCGCGCGCCGAGACCGGCGTACGACGGCTCGGCGTCGCTTACCTGGGCCTGGGCGTTCTGCGTTTCGAGGTGGAGCTCCTCGATGCGCTTTTCCAGAGCAGTGATACGGGCCAGAGCGCTGTCACGGTCGGAGACGAGCTTCGAGATGCGTTCGTCCACCTGAGCGCGGTCGTACCCACGCCGCACAAGCTCGAAGCCGTAGGGGGAAGTGTCGCTCATGGGGTTCCTGTCGAATGAGACCGGTGAGGTGATAGGTGGAATCCTAGGGGCCTGAACGGTGTGTCATCGAGCGTATGCGTGTTTGATCTGGAGAATGACACCCCTTTTGGGTGGCTGAGCGGCAGACCGCTTGCCAAAGCTTCGGTCAAAGGCCCCAGACTTTAACGCAATCCACACATTTCGTCAGCTCTCCGGGGACTTCCCGCCCGATCGAGGGGCCCCGATGGCAGCACCCGCCTTCACGCCCCCGTCCTTGCCGCCGGCCGGGGCCTCGAAGGACTCCAGTGCCTCCAGCACGTCCTGGACACGGGAGATCTCGGCGTTGATGTCCTCGCGCCGGCGCACCAGGACCTCCAGTTCGCGCTTGCCCTCCTCGACCGTGCGCCGCGCCTCGCGGATCGCCTCGGCCTTGAGCTCCTCGGCCTCCCGCACGAGCGTCGACTTCTTCAGCTCGGCCTCCTTGAGCAGCCCCTCGGCCTTCTTCACAGCGGCGATCCGGACCTTGCCCGCCTCCGAGTTCGCGTCCGACACCAGCTCCTTCGCCTTCGCCTGCGCCTTGGCGAGCTGCTCCTCGGCCGCCTTGATGAGTGCGTCGCAGCGGTCGCCGGTCGACTTCATCGTCTCGGCGGCCTCACGGCGGGCCCGCTGGTGCAGCGACTCGATCTCGGCCGTGATGCGGTCGCGCAGCTCCTCGGCCCGCTCCCTTATCGCCGTCGCGTCCCGGCGGGCGCCGACCAGCAGCTCGTCCGCGTCCGTACGGGCCTTCTCCACCCGGGAGTTGCCCTCCACCGTCGCCTCGGAGACGACCCGGTCGGCCTCGTTGCGGGCCGCGCCGACCATCGAGTCGGCCTGCGCCTCCGCGTCCGCGGTGGTCTTCTGCGCCTGCTGCTGCGCCTCGGTGAGCAGCTTGTCGGCCTCGGCCGCGGTCTCCGTGATGAGGGTGTCGACCTGTTCGGCCGCCTCGGAGCGCCGCTTGTTGGCTTCCTTGCGGGCCTCGTCCAGCGTCGAGTCGGCCTCCTCGCGGGCGACGCTCATCAGACGGTCGGCCTCCGCGGCGGCCTCCGCCTTGACGCGCTCGGACTCGGCGCGGATCCGCTCGGCGTGCTGCTGCGCGGAACCCACCGTCTCGGCGGCCTCGGCGCGCAGCCGCTCCGCGTCCCCGGAGGCGTCCGAGATCAGCTTCTCCGCCTTGGCGACCGACTCGGCGCGCAGCCGCTCGGCCTCCGCGATGGTCTCCGTCTGGAGGCGCTCGGCCTCGGCGATGGTCTCCGTCTGGAGCCGCTCGGCCTCGTTGCGGGCCTCGGTGATGAGGGTGTCGGCCTGCGTCGCCGCGTCCGAGCGGATGCGGTTGGCGTCCTCGCGGGCGTCCGCCCTGGTGCGCGACGCGTCCTGCTCGGCCTGCGCGATGGTGTCCGAGGCCTCGGTGCGGACCCGCTGGGCGTGCGCGGACGTCTCCGAGCGCAGCCGCTCCGCCTCCGCGATCGCCTCGCCGACGGTCCGCTCGGCCAGCTCCTGCGCGGCCTGCGACGCCTCGCTCGCCTCGCGCCGGACCCGGCCCGCGTCCTCGGCGGCCCGCTCCTGCACCGCGTAGGCGTCGGATCGGACCCGGTCCGCCTCCTCCTCGGCCTCGCGCCGGGTACGGTCCGCCGCGTGTTCGGCGGCGGAACGCAGCCCGGTGATCTCCTCCTGGGCCTGCTCGTGCAGCCCGGCCACGGAGTCCCGTACCTGCTGCGCGTGCTGCTCGGCCGCCGACACCATCTCGCCTGCGCGCCGGTCGGCCTCCTCGACCAGCCTGACGGCCTCGCCCTGGGCCTCCTCCACGCGCCTGCGCGCCGAGGCCAGCAGCTCCTCGCTCTGCTCGCGGGCCCGCTCGCGCTCCTGGTCGGCCTCCTGGCGGGCGGAACCCAGCAGCTCCTCGGCCTCGCGCCGGCGCCGGAGCGCCTCCTCCTGGGCGGCGGCCAGCGTCTCGGACGCCTCGGCGGACAGCCGCTCGGCCGCGGCCTGCGCCTCCGCGCGCACCCGGTCGGCGGTGTCCTGCGCCTCGCTCTTGAGCCGCTCGGCCTCGGCGGCGGCCTCCGACCGCAGCCGTACGGCGACGGACTCGCCCTCGGCGCGTGAGGCGGACGCGTCGGCGGCGGCCTCGGTGCGCAGCCGGTCCGCCTCGTCGGCGGCCTGCTGCTGGATCGTACGGATCCGCTCCGCGGCCTCCGAGCGCAGCCGGTCGCTCTCGTCGGAGGCCTCGCGACGGATCCGCGCGGCCTCCTCCCGGGCGTCGGTGAGCGCCTGTTCGGCGGAGGCGAGCCGGGACTCCGCCTCGGTGTGCAGCCGGTTGAGCTCCTCGGCGGCCTCCGCCTGCCGGGCCTCGACCGCCCGCTCGGACTCCTCGCGCATCTCGCGCGCGGCCTGCTCGGCGTTGGAGGTGATGGTTTCGGCGAGCTCCACCGCCTCCTCGCGGGAGCGCTCGGCCTCCGCGCGGGTGCGCTCCAGGGTCTCCTCGGCCTGCCGGCGCAGCGTGGTGGCGCGCTCGATGGCCTCGGTGCGCACCTTCTCGCTGTCCGAGGTGGCCTTCTGGCGCAGCTCGTCCGCGTCGGCCTTCGCCTTGGACAGCAGCTCCTCGGCGGTCCTGGCCGCCTCCTCGATCTGCTGGACGGCCTCCCTGCGAGCCTCCGCGCGGATCTTCTCGCCCTCGGCGACCGCGTCGGCGCGCAGCTGCTCGGCCTCGCCGCGCAGCCTGCGGGCCTCCTCCTGGAGCTCGACCGTCTTGGCGCGGTACTCCTTGGTGTCGTCCTTCGCCGAGCCCTTGAGCTGCTCGGCGATGTCGTGCGCCTCGGCGCGCAGCCGGTCCGCCTCGGTCTCCGCCTCGCGACGGATCCTCTCGGCCTCCTCGGCGGCGGCCTTGGTGGTGTTCTGCGCGTCCTCCTGCGCCTTGTTGAGGACGTCCTCGGCGGTCTTCGCCGCCTTCGACAGCTGGGTGGCGCTCTCCTCGGCGGTGAGCGTGCGGGCCTTCTCGGAGGCCTCCGCGACGATCTTCTCGGCCTCGGCGCGGGCGTCGGCGACGACCTGTTCGGCGTCCGCCTTGGTGGTCTCGGCCTCCTTGGTGGCCTCGCTGACCAGCCGGGCGACCTGCTCCTTCGCCGTACGGGTGCGCTGCTCGTTGGCCGACTCCGCGCTGGAGAGGGCCTTCGACGCGGCTTCCTTGGCCTCGGTGAGGACCTTCTCGGCCTCGGCCTGCGCCTTGCGCAGCGCCTCCTCGGCCTCCGACATGCGCTGCTCAGCGGCGCGGCTGAGTTCACCGGCCTGGCGGCGGGCCGCGTCGGACTCCGTGACGGTGGAGTTGCGCAGCTGCTCGGCGTGGTCGCTGGCCTCCTGCGCCTGGGTGGAGGCCGCGTTCAGCATCCGCTCGGTGTCCGTGCGGGCGCGCAGCAGGAGCTGCTCGGCCTCCGCGCGGGCCGCCTCGGCGTCGGCCTGGAGCCGCTGGCGGGCCTCCGCGGCGACCCGCTCGGCCTCGGCGCGGGCGGCCGCCAGGGACTGCTCGGCCTCGGCGCGTGACTCGTCGAGCAGCCGGCGTGCCTGTGCCTCGGTGCGGGCCCGCAACTGCTCGGCCCACGCCACGTTCTCGTTGACGTGCGACTCGACGTTCTGCCGGCGCTCCGCCAGCTCCTGGTCGAGCTGCTGACGTCGGGTGACCGCCTCCTGGTGCAGCTCCGCCTGGAGGCGGGCGGCCTGCTCGGCGTGCTCCTGGAGGATCCGCTGCGTCTGCGCCCGGACCTGGCTCAGCTCGCGCTCGGCGTCCTGCCGCAACTGGTCGGCCTGCATCTGCGCGTTGCGCAGCAACTGCTCCGCCTGGTACCCGATGTCGCCGCCGTCGAAGGCGGGCCGGGACATGATGGTGCGCCGCGCCTCGTGCAACTTGGCGCGCAGCACCTCGACCTGGTAGCCGAGGTCCTCGGCGTGCTGAATCGCCTTTTCCCGCTCGGTCTTCAGCCGCTTCATCTCGGCTTCGAACCGAGTCAGGTGGTCGACGTCAGCCGCCGGCTCCCGCTCCTGGCTCTCGTAGCCCCGCACTGCGCGGTCCCATCCGTCCCTGGTCGCAAGCTTTCCGAACGAGCTCCGTCCATCCGCCGAACGGGGCTCCCGGGGAATGGTGTCAGATCAACGGCGGAGCATGGGCTGCTGCCCCGACGCTCGTCCCCCGAAACCCGGACCCCGGCTGCGTCCCGCCGCCGTACGGCAGGACCGGGTCGCCCCGGTGTGAGCGGCGACCGAGCCCAACCCTACCGGCCCATATGTACGAGGGTCAGTGCTCAGGTGACTCAACAGGGGCCGATGTGACCAGTTCTGTCAGTACTCCGTGGCAATCCTTTGGGTGCAGGAAAGTGATTCGTGACCCCATGGAGCCGCGTCGCGGCTCTTCGTACAGAACGCGTACGCCCTTGGAGCGGATGTCCGCGGCCTCGCCGTCCACATCCGCCGTACCGAAAGCGATGTGGTGGACGCCCTCGCCGTTCTTGTCGAGCCACTTGGCGACGGTCGAGTCGGGGCGCGTCGGCTCGAGAAGCTGCAGGTACGAGGCACCGCCGTCGGACGTATCGTTGATCTTGAGCATGGCCTCGCGCACGCCCTGCTCCTCATTGACCTCGGAATGGAACACCTCGAAGCCGTAGGTGGCACGGTAGAACTCGACGGTCGCGTCGAGGTCGTGGCAGGCGATCCCGATGTGGTCGATTCGCGTCAGCATGGAGTCAGTGCACCGCTTGGGAGGTGGTTACGCAACGTGCGCGCGATCACACTGACGGCCCGATGACGGCACGGAGTGCCACTCAGTACATTCGAGGTAAACCCTCGTTCACTCCTCGGCCTGTGCGGGCCGGTAAGGGGAATCGCAGCTCATGACTGGATCGACTGGTTCCAACGGCACGACCTCGGTGATCGTCGCGGGCGCACGTACGCCCATGGGACGGCTGCTGGGCTCTCTGAAGTCCTTCTCCGGAGCCGACCTCGGCGGCTTCGCGATCAAGGCCGCCCTCGACCGCGCCGGGATCGGCGGCGACCAGGTGCAGTACGTGATCATGGGCCAGGTGCTCCAGGCCGGCGCCGGGCAGATCCCGGCCCGCCAGGCCGCGGTGAAGGCCGGCATCCCGATGAGCGTCCCGGCGCTCACCGTCAACAAGGTGTGTCTGTCGGGCCTCGACGCGATCGCGCTGGCCGACCAGCTGATCCGCGCCGGTGAGTTCGACATCGTGGTCGCCGGCGGCCAGGAGTCCATGACCAACGCCCCCCACCTGCTGCCGAAGTCCCGCGAGGGCTTCAAGTACGGCGCGATCGAGATGCTCGACGCGATGGCGCACGACGGGCTGACCGACGCCTTCGAGAACATCGCCATGGGCGAGTCCACGGAGAAGCACAACACCCGTCTGGGCCTCGCCCGTCCGGAGCAGGACGAGATCGCCGCCCTGTCCCACCAGCGCGCGGCCGCCGCCCAGAAGAACGGCGTCTTCGAGGCCGAGATCACCCCGGTCGAGATCCCGCAGCGCAAGGGCGAGCCGGTCGTCTTCAGCAAGGACGAGGGTATCCGCGCCGACACCACGGTGGAGTCCCTGGGCAAGCTCCGCCCGGCGTTCACCAAGGACGGCACGATCACCGCCGGCACGTCCTCGCAGATCTCCGACGGGGCGGCGGCCGTGGTCGTGATGAGCAAGGCCAAGGCCGAGGAGCTGGGCCTCGCCTGGATCGCCGAGATCGGCGCCCACGGCAACGTGGCCGGGCCGGACAACTCGCTGCAGTCCCAGCCCTCCAACGCCATCCTGCACGCCCTGAAGAAGGAGGGCCTGGAGGTCTCCGACCTGGACCTGGTCGAGATCAACGAGGCCTTCGCCGCCGTCGCGGTGCAGTCAATGAAGGACCTCGGCGTGTCCACGGAAAAGGTGAACGTCAACGGCGGTGCCATCGCCCTGGGCCACCCGATCGGCATGTCCGGCGCGCGCCTCGTGCTGCACCTGGCCCTGGAGCTCAAGCGGCGGGGCGGCGGCGTCGGCGCGGCCGCGCTGTGCGGCGGCGGCGGTCAGGGTGACGCGCTGATCGTGCGGGTACCCAAGGCCTGAGTTCCTCTCTGCCGGGTTCTTTCTGCCGGTTTTCTCTTGATCGGAGCTGTGATGCAGGACGTCTCCTCGCTGGTCGCCCAGGCCAGGGAAGGCCGGCCGCGGGCCGTGGCCCGGCTGATCTCCCTGGTGGAGGGGGCGTCCCCGCAGCTCAGGGAGGTCATGGCGGCCCTGGCCCCGCTCACGGGCAACGCGTACGTGGTCGGCCTGACCGGCTCGCCGGGCGTGGGCAAGTCCACCTCGACGTCCGCGCTCGTCACCGCCTACCGCAAGCAGGGCAGGCGGGTCGGCGTCCTGGCCGTCGACCCGTCGTCGCCGTTCTCCGGCGGTGCTCTGCTCGGCGACCGCGTCCGGATGTCGGAGCACGCCTCCGACCCCGGCGTCTACATCCGCTCCATGGCCACCCGCGGCCACCTGGGCGGCCTCGCCTGGGCGGCCCCGCAGGCGATCCGCGTGCTGGACGCGGCGGGCTGCGACGTGATCCTGGTCGAGACGGTCGGCGTCGGCCAGTCGGAGGTCGAGATCGCCTCCCAGGCCGACACGAGTGTGGTGCTGCTGGCCCCCGGGATGGGGGACGGCATCCAGGCCGCCAAGGCCGGGATCCTGGAGATCGGCGACGTCTACGTCGTGAACAAGGCCGACCGGGACGGCGCGGACGCCACCGCCCGCGAACTGAACCACATGCTCGGCCTAGGCGAGGCCCGCGGTCCCGGGGACTGGCGCCCGCCGATCGTGAAGACGGTCGCCGCCCGCGCCGAGGGTGTCGACGAGGTCGTCGAGGCGCTGGAGAAGCACCGCGCGTGGATGGAGGAGCACGGCGTCCTCACCGAGCGGCGCCGCACCCGCGCCGCCCGCGAGGTCGAGACGATCGCCGTCACCGCCCTGCGCGAACGCATCGGCGACCTGCACGGCGACCGCCGCCTGAGCAGCCTCGCGGAACGCATCGTCAACGGCGAACTGGACCCCTACCGTGCGGCGGACGAACTGGTGGCGGGACTCACCGAGGGGTGAGCCCGCCTGGAACCGCGGCGCGAAGCGGCGGCCCGGTCCTGTGGCCATGGCGTGAAAACGCGTGGTGCGCAGACCGGGCGCGTTGATACGTTCACCCCCGTGTTTCTCCTCTTGGCATAGGGCCCGCCTCGGCCCGTGATCGGCGAGCGGCAGTCGGCCGCGCCGGTCGCGGCGATACGGCGACCCCTTTTCCGCCCCGCCATGAGTCGAGGAACTCCTCATGTCCGCTTCGCACGCCGTGCGGCCTTCGTATGCCGTCGTTCTGCGCGTTCCGCATGCCCGACGCACCTTCGCCGCCGCTCTGACCGGCCGGCTGTCGTACGGGATCGTCCCGCTGTCCGTGATGCTCGCCGTGACCCGGTCCTCGGGGTCGTACACGGTGGCGGGCACCGTGATGGCCCTGTTCGGGGCCGCCACCGTCTTCCTGTCGCCCGCGCGGGCGGCCCTCATCGACCGGTACGGGCCGCGCCGGGCGCTCGTCCCGATGACCGCCGCGTACACCGCGGTGCTCGGACTGCTGACCGCGGCCGTCTGGCGCCCCGACGCCGCCCCCGCTCCCGTGCTGGGCGCCCTCGCCGCCGCGGCCGGTGCCTGTGCGCCGCCGCTGGGGCCGACCATGCGGGCCGTGTGGCGGACGCTCACCCCCGACCGGGCCCTGTTGCAGCGCGCCTACAGCCTCGACGGGGTCGCCGAGGAACTGCTCTTCGTCACCGGCCCGTTGCTGGTCGGCGTCCTCGTCGGCTTCGCGCCGCCGGCCGCCGGGATCGTCGTCGGGGCGGCCCTGATGGTCGGGGGCATGGCCGCGTTCGTGTCGTCGCCCGCGGTGCGGGACACGCGGTCGGAGAAGGCCACCGTGCGGCAGGGCGGGGGCGGTCTGCGCGGGCTCGGGCGGACCGTCGTCGCCATCGCGGGCGTCGGGCTCGCGCTGGGCGTGGTCGATCTGCTGGTCGTGGCGTTCGCCGAGCGGCACGGGCACGGGACCGGCGGGGCGGGAGTGGCCTGGGTGCTGGCCGCGCTGTCGGCCGGCAGCGCCGTCGGCGGGCTGCTCAACGGGGCCGTCGCCTGGCGTGCCCCGGCCGGGGCACGGCTGCCGCTGCTCACGGCGGCGCTCGGGGTGACCCTGTGCGGCGCGGGACTGGCGCCGGGGCTCGGTACGCTCGCGGTCGCCGTCGCGGTCGCCGGGTTCTTCGTGTCGCCGGCGATCACCACGGCCTGCCTCATCGCCGACGAGACCGCCTCGCCGCAGGCACGGGTGCGGGCGGGGGCGTGGATCAACACGGCCGTCAACGCGGGGAGCACGGCCGGTACGGCGGTCGCGGGCGCGCTGGCCGGGTGGCTGCCGGTGGGGCTGTGCTTCGCCGTGACCGGGGCGGTGGTGCTGGTGACGGCTGCGGCAACCGGCACCGCCAGGAAGGGCAGGAAGGGCAGGAGCGAACTCGTACCCCTTGCCTGACGGCTGGTCGGCCGGTCAGTCGGCGAGGTCCTGGGTGACCTTGCCCGTGTGGACGTCGACCTGCCAGTCGCCGTCGTCGGAGGTGTCGACGCTCCAGGTCGTGCGGCGCGGTCGTCGTCCAGACGACGTCGGCCACCGCGCCCTCGGCGGCGACGGCCGGCGCGGCCTCGCGGGCGTCGACACCCGCGCCCTTCAGCGCGGCGAGGTCCGCACGGCCGTCGTCGCGGGCGTGACCTGACTGGTCTCCCGGCGGGCACTGCGCCCGGTCGAGGGGATCCGGCGCGAGATGGCCGCGATCACCGCCGCCGCCGATTTGGCGCGCCGCGTGCCCGAGCCGGACACCCACGACGAGGTCGCCCGGCTCGCCCGTACGACGAACGCGACACCGGCCGCGCTGGAGACCTCCGTGGAACGCCGGCGGCGGTTCATCGCCGACGCCTCCCACGAACTGCGCAGCCCGATCGCCTAGCTGCGCACCCAGTTGGAGGTGGGCGCTGCGCATCCCGAACCGCTGGATGCGGCGGGCGCGGTCGAGGACACCGTACGGCTCCAGCGGCTCGCCGCCGATCTGCTGCTGCTCGCGCGGCTGGACGCGGGGGAGGGGCCGGCGGCCGGGCGGGTCGACCTGGCGGCGCCGGCCCGGGAGGAGGCCGGTCACGCGGCGGGCGTGACCGTGGACACGGGGTCCGTGGACACGGCGTTCGTGGAGGTGGCCGGATCGCTGGGGCAGCTGGGGCGGGTGCCGGCCAACCTGCTCGACAACGCGCGGCGGCACGCCCGGTCGGCGGTCGGCGTGCGGCGGTCGGCGGGCGGGGAGTGGGCGTCGGGCAGGGGAGCGGGCCGCCGTCGAGGGCTCCTACGACGGGGACGGGGTGCCCGAAGGCGGACCGGGAGCGGATCTTCGAGCGGTTCGTACGGCTCGACGAGGCGCGCGGCCGCGACGAGGGCGGGGCTGGGCCTGGCGATCGCCCGGGGACGTGGCCGTCCGGCACGGCGGCACGCTCACGGTCCGCCGGACGCCGGACGCCGGACGCCGGACGCCGGACGCCGGACGCCGGACGCCGGACGCCGACAGGCGGAGCTCTGTTCGAGCTCCGCCTACCGATCGCCCAAAGGGTGTCCCGTGCCTCCTACAGGCGTCCCCGCTGCCCGCGGAGGTGTTCCGCGACGGGCTTCAGGGCCTTGGAGAGTTCCGTCGTGGCTTCGGGGGAGAGGAGGTCGACGAAGTGCCGCCGCACGGAGTCCACATGATGGGGCGCGACCTTCTGCATCGTCTCCATGCCGTGCTCGGTCAGGACCGCGTACAGACCGCGGCGGTCGGACTCGCAGTTCTCACGGCGCACCAGGTCCGCGTTCTCCATGCGGGTGATCTGGTGCGAGAGGCGGCTCTTGGACTGGAGGGTGGCGGACGCGAGGTCGCTCATCCGCATCCGGACGCCCTCCGACTCGGAGAGGTTCACCAGGATCTCGTAGTCGTTCATGGTCAGTCCGAACGGCTGCAGGTCCTTTTCGAGCTGATACGTCAACAGCCTGTTGACCTCCAGGTGGGTGCGCCAGGCGCACTGCTCCGCATCGGTCAGCCAGCGCGTGGCCGTTTCGGTCTCCATAAATGAAGTCTACCTAAAATGTTGAAAGGCGAACTAGTGAGGGTGGTGTGACGGTGCGCACGCGTTCGATGTCACACTCCGCAGACTACCGCTCACAGCCCGAAGCGACGCTGGAGGTCACCCAGCTGTCCGGGAAGGCGCGGTGCGCCGGATTGCGCTCCGGGGGCGCCGTGCCCACCCGCTCCCGCACCGCCGCCGGGCACCCCCGGCTCGTGCGGAACGGCCCCCGTGGCCTGCTCGGCCATGAGGGTCTCGGTCGACTGCAGGAGCACCGTGCCGGCGCCTACGAACTCGAACTGATGCTCCTCCCCGGAGGCCCCTCCGAGGCCCGTCAGCGCACGTAGACCGCCCATTACGCCGGTCATGTACCCGTGGTCGTAGTGATGGCACGGGGACGGGCAGTCGGCCCAGCCGACGAGCGCCTGAGGGTCGACCCGGATCGGGGGTTCCATGAACACCACCGGCCCGTTAGATGCGGCGACGAACTTGCCGGTTCCGATCAGCGTGAGAAATCCCGGGACGATCGACTGCTTGAGGGACAGACTTGGCTGGAAAGCGAGCAGATTGCCCGAGCGAATGGTCAGATTGCCGTCGTCCAGGTCGTACGAGTTCACGTCGAAGGCCCGGTCGGCCAGGAGCATCTTGCCCGAGCCCTCCGCCACGACCCAGTCGCTCGCGTGCAGAGGCGAATGGAACGAGGTGCGCACGAGGCGGTCCAGACGGCCGTGTCCGACACCGTTGAAGTCGATCGAGCCGTAGTAGGCGATCATCTTCCCCTTCTGCAGGAACCACTGGCTCCCCTTGAGCTCCACGCAGAAGGTGTAGTTGTTCACGTTGTCGTCGACCGGCAGGGTCATGGGGTCGTACACCGTCGGGCCGCCGCCCGGAGCCCCGTACATGCTCACAGCTTCTCCTCCGACGCCTGGACGAACACCGCACCGCTGCCGCTGAGCTCCAGCTGGAACGCCTCGCCGGAGCCGCGGCCCACCATGTCCCGCCAGCCCAGCGCGGTCGACAGCTTGTTGCGGACGTCGCCGTGGTGGGCGACGTAGGCCTGGGGGTCGACGTGGACCGGGCGCTGCGGGGTGATCGGGACCTCGAAGACTCCGCCGTGGGCCATCACGGCGACCGCCCCGTGTCCCTTGAGGGTGGTGGTGAACAGGCCCTGGCCGCTGATCTGTCCGCGGACCATGCCCATGACCCCGCCCTGGGAGCCCAGGAACATCGTGCCCTGCTGGAGCGTGCCCTCGAAGGCGAGCAGGCGGTCCGCCTCCACGTACAGCGTGTCGCCGGTGAGCCGGATGACCTGGACGTGGTGGCCGCCGTGCCCGAAGAGGACCGTGCCGCTGCCCTCGACCGTCATCAGGGGCGTGTCCTCGTTGGCCAGCCGCCGCCCGATCATGGACCTCACGCCGCCCTGCCCGCCCTGGACGTTGGGCGTGAACGACACGTCGCCGCGGTAGGCCAGCATCGCGCCGCGCTGGCTGAAGAGCCGTTGCCCGGGGACGACGGTCGCCTCGATCATCTTGGAGTTGATCTCGCGGAAGGTCATCTCACACGTCCCCCGCGATCGTGTTGCGCTCACTCGGCTGGACGTACACCAGGCCGTCCCCCTCGAACCGGATCTGGAAGGCCTCGCCGCCGCCCTCGCCCATGAACGTGCGGAACGTCACACCGGACTGGAAGGACTGGCGGACGTTGCCCTGGTGCGCGACATACGCGCCGGGGTCCACGGTCAGCGGGTACTGCGGGCTGACGCGCAGCACCACCGCCGGCCCGTCCGAGGTGATCGCCGCCTGCCCGTGCCCCTCGACTGTTGTCGTGAACAGCCCGTTGCCCTGGGTCGCGCCGCGCAGCCCGGTGAAACTCGTCCCGGTCCTGAGGCCCGCGTCGGTCGCGAGCAGGTTGCTCGACTCGACGTACAGCTTGTCCCCCTGGAGCTGGACGAGGTTGATCTCGGAGGCGCGGTCGGCGAACCAGCACGTGCCCTGCCCCCTCACCTCCATCACGGTCATCTGCTCGCCGGTGAGCCGCCGGGTCACCATGCCCCGGATGCCCTCGCCGCCGCCGCTGAGCTTCTTGAAGGCCATCTGCCCGTCGTACGCGACCATCGAGCCGTTCTTCGCCTTCACGGCGTCCCCGGTCATGTCGACGGCAAGCACCTTGCTGCCTTGAAGTCGAAACATCGCCACGCGGCGAAGGTATCCGCCGGACGGGTGCGCGGAACAGCACCCGGGGGTGGAGAGTGACCCTGAACGCACCCTTAGGGGGACCGTTTGCCACAATGGACGAACGCTTGTGCGTGCATTCACAAACCGGCGTTCACAAACCGCCTGCCCATCGCCGTACCTCCCCCCGAAGGTGACCCGTGGACCTGAAGACAGCCTCCGCCATCCGCCGCCTGCGCCTGGTCTCCGCCCCGGAGGCCGTGTCCTTCCTCCTGCTGCTGGTCTGCTCGGTGCTGAAGCGGACCACGGACTTCAACGCGGTGCCCGTCATGGGCATGGTCCACGGCGTGCTGTTCATCCTGTACCTGCTCTTCTGGGCGGACGCCTGGAACCGCACCAAGTGGTCCGTGAAGACGGCGGCCCTCTACTTCGTCCTCTCGGTCCTGCCGACCGGCGGCTTCTTCGCCGAGCGCAAGCTGCGCCGTGAGGCCGAGGACGCGGTCATCGCCTCCCGCGCCCGCCAGGAAGGCGTGGTGAACGCGTGATCGTCGCCTTCTCGGTCACCCCGCTGGGTGTCGGCGAGGACGTCGGCGAGTACGTCGCCGAAGCCGTCCGCGTCGTGCGCGCATCCGGCCTCCCGAACCGCACCGACGCCATGTTCACCTCCATCGAGGGCGAGTGGGACGAGGTCATGGACGTCGTGAAGCGTGCCGTGGCCGCCGTCGAGGAGCGTGCTCCCCGGGTCTCCCTGGTCCTCAAGGCGGACATCCGCCCCGGTGTGACGGACGGCCTGACCTCGAAGGTGGAGACCGTGGAGCGGCATCTCGGGCGGTGACCGCACGGTGGGCCGCCTGGCCCGCCTGGCCCGCCGGGCCCACTCGGCTCAGCGTCGGGCGGAAGCGCGTCGCAGGTACTGCCGGACCGCGCGCTGGGCCACCGGGCCCAACTCCTCCAGGGCGCCGACCAGGAGGCCCAGTTGTTCCAGGGCGTCCAGCGCGGACGCGGCGCCGGTCGCGTCGACCCCTTCGTACAGCTCGATGCCGACGAACGACGCGGCCACCGCCCGGGCCAGCCCCCGCGAGTCGGTGAACTCGCCGAACGGGGTGCCGGTCAGGACGCGGTCCAGGACCTTCTCGATCTCCACGATCCACAGGTCGAGGCCCGCCGCCGTGGCCGGGCCGAGGGCCTCGTGGGTCTGCGCGCCCGCCAGGAGCTGGCCGAGGAGGGCGACGTGCCCGCCGACGCGCTCCTGTTCGTGGATCTCGCGGCCCAGCGCGAGGAGCTCGGACAGCGAGGTGACGGTGTCGAAGCGGGCGCGGTAGCGCGCTACCGTGCGCTCCGCTCCGTATCGGCACGCCGCCGCGAGCAGCTCGTCCACCGAGCCGAAGTGGTAGAAGACCAGCGCCTGGTTCACCCCGGCGGCCGCCGCGACCGTCCGGGCCGACGTCTTGGCGATGCCCTGCTCGGTGAGCGTACGCAGGGCGCCCTCCAGCAGCTTCGTCTTCGTGTCCGGGCTCACCCCCGCGCCTCCTCGCGCACCGGACGCAGGCCCGGCCGCACGCCGCGGGCGCGGACGTCCGTGTACGTCGCCGTGAACGAGCCCTGGTAGCCGAACAGCGGGCCGAAGAAGCGGTTCACCACGCTCACCCGGACGCGGAACCGGTCGGCCTTGTCGTCGTAGGACTCCCGAACCTCCGCCGTCGCCCCGACCAGTTCGGGGACACGCACGTCCAACGGCCCCTCGCGGAAGCGGTGTTCGCCGGAGCGGATCAGCAGCGAGCCGTCGGCCTCGGCGGTCAGGCGGAGGTCGGTGGCGAGGTGCTGGTGGGTGCCGAGGTAGTCCAGGACGCGGTCGCCCCCGGGTCCCAGCACCATCTGGGCGTCGAAGCGGCGGGCCCGGCCGGGCAGGTCGAAGGTGCGCACGAAGCTCACCGTCTCACGCCCGAAGCCGTCCACGTACGGCACGTTCTCGATCACGAACGGGATGTTCCGGCCCGCGCGCGGGACGAGGATGTTGCGGGTCGAACCCAGGGCCAGGAACGGTTTCACCCAGGCCCCGCCGTGCCAGATCCGGTCCATCACGCCCCGGCCCGTGCAGGCCTCCCCGCTCGCCAGCCCCACCGAGAAGCGGCGCTGCAACCGCGGGTGCAGCCGGTCGAAGTCGGCGCCCATCGCCGTACGGAAGATCGAGGTCATCGCGGGTCCTCCAGGGTGCGCAGGACGCGGGGCGCACGCGTGCGTACCGGCGGCCGGCGCAGACAGCGGCGGGCCGCCGGCGTGCACGACAGGGGCGACGCGAAGAGCGCCACGCACACCGCGACGCTCAGCAGCAGCGGGCACAGGTACGCCAGCGACGCCGCGAACGGGCCGAAGAGCAGCAGCAGGGACTCCAGACCGAGGCCGGTACAGGCGCACGCGACGACACACGCGCGTACGGCGATCTCCACGAGCCAGTTCACCAGCGCGCGCTCCGGCGTGACGCCCCGCTCCAGCCACAACCGCAGCCGGTCGAAGGACCAGGCCGTCGCCCAGCCCATCAGCGGCCGGAAGAGCACCCGGTCGGCGAGCGTGCCGAACACGCCCCAGCGGGGGCGGTAGTCGTAGCCGGTGAGGAACCGGACGCCGTCGCCGTCGGGGACGTAGCGCCAGTAGCCGCTGCCCTCGGCCAGGAGGGAGAGCGGGTGCGGGGAGGCGAAGCGCAGGGCGGAGGTCCGGGTGCCGTCGGGGCGTTCGCGCTCACCGGCGGAGACACCGGTCCCGGCGACCGTCAGGAACGGCAGCACGCGGGTGGCGTAACGGAACCGCTGGGGCTCGCCCTGGGCCCGCGGCAGGTGGTCGATCTCGGTGAACCGCAGGTCCCAGCGCCGGTGCTGCGCAGGGTCCTGCGTATGTGCCCACAACTCGTCGAGGTCGGCGCGGATCCGCGCCTCCACGAACAGCCCCATGCGATCCCCCTGATCGGCCGGGTCAGTGACGATGTCGGTGTTTGAGCGATCGCTCAAACTCTCCGCGACGGACGGTACACCTGTTTGAGCAGTCGCTCAAACAGGCGATGTGGGAGGGGGTTTCGGCGCGTGCCGCGCGGCTAATGTCTCCCGGGGTCGGTCAAGTTCCGTGCGGGGGAGCGGTGTTGAAGGGGAGTGCGCGGTGGCAGGGCGGCGCGGACCGGGGCGACTCGGCAGGGCGATCACGGCGTTCGTACTGACGGCATCGATGGCGGTGGTCTGCGTGGGGGAAGCGCACCGGACGACGCCCGCGTGCGCGCGCTCGCGCGGCGAACTCACCGTCGACGACCTGCCCGCCGGCTCGTCCGTGCTCGACTGCCTTGCCGTCGGCCGCGTGATCACCCACGCCGGAGCCGGTGTCACCGTGCCCGAACCCGGCACCACGGTCAGCGTCGACGCGCTCACGGCGGACGGCTCGGCGCGCGACTTCACCCTGGCGGTCGCCGCCGACGGCACGGTCTCCTACGGCTACGAGGCGGTCCACACGGAAGCCGTCGCGGGCAGCCGCGCCGACGCCCCCGCCCCCTGCGCCGACGGCGCCTACTCCACCGCCGGGCGCAAGGAGTACGGCACGTACGAGTGGTTCGTCGGCGACGGCCCCCTGCCCGGCCGGCTCTCCCGCGCCGAGGCCCGGCGGGCCTTCGAGGACGCCCTTGCCACCATCACCACCAGCCGCAACGACTGCGGCTACGGCGACGCCGTCACGGCGAAGGCCCGCTTCCTGTCGACCACCGGCAACGAGGCCGGCATCGATCGCGCGGCCCGCTGCGTCCGCCGGGACGGCCTGAGCGTCTGGGACGCGGGCGACCTCGGCACCAGCGCCGTCGCGACGACCTGCTCATGGAGCCGGCCGGTGCCCGGCGGCCCGGACGAACTGCTCGAGGCCGACGTCCGCTTCAACATCCACGACTACCCCTTCACCGACAACCCGTCCGGCGGCTGCGCGCAGGCGTACGACATCCGCAGCGTCGCCACGCACGAGGCCGGCCACGTCTTCGGCCTCGGCCACTCCGGCGGCGGACACGAGAACCTCACCATGTACGCGAACTCGTTCGCCTGTTCCACCAGCGCCCGCAGCCTCGGCAAGGGCGACGTCCTCGGCCTGCGCAGCCTCTACTGAACGGGCGGGGTGACGCCCTCCACCCCGGCCTCGCCGTCACCGCCTCCTGCTGCTGGTCTCGGGGTCCGGCTCCGCGTACACCCTCGGCCTCGACCAGTGGATCGTCCGGGACGTGCCGCAGGAGCCGCGCGGACGGGCCATGACGGTGCTCACCGCGGAACTCATGACGTTCCAGGGCGTCGGCATGGCCCTGGCGGAGGTGGCCGCGGAGCTCGTGGGGGTGGCGGGCGCGGTCACCGGCGCGGGTGTGCCGGGGACGTGTGCTGCGTACTGGCGGCCGGGGAGGTCCGGCGGACCGAAGACCGAGACGGGGCTGACCGTGATATGACCGGCCGGTAAGGTCTGGAGGCGTGCCGAAACCGCCCAGTCTCCCGTTCGATCCCATCGCCCGCGCCGACGAGCTCTGGAAGCAGCGCTGGGGGAACGTGCCGTCCATGGCCGCGATCACCTCGATCATGCGCGCGCACCAGATCCTGCTCGCCGAGGTGGACTCCGTGGTCAAGCCGTACGGCCTGACGTTCGCACGCTACGAGGCGCTGGTGTTGCTCACCTTCTCCAAGGAGGGCGAGCTGACCATGTCGAAGATCGGCGAACGGCTCCAGGTGCACCCCACCTCGGTGACGAACACCGTCGACCGCCTGATGAGGTCCGGTCTGGTCGACAAGCGCCCCAACCCCAACGACGGCCGCGGCACCCTCGCGGTCATCACCGACAAGGGCCGTGAGGTCGTCGACGCGGCCACCCGGGACCTGATGGCGATGGACTTCGGGCTCGGGGTGTACGACGCGGAGGAGTGCGGGGAGATCTTCGCGATGCTGCGCCCGCTGCGGGTGGCGGCGCACGACTTCGAGGACCAGTAGGGCCGGTCCGCCGGACAGGCCCCAACCCCGCGCAAGATCGCCCGAAAACCGATGGTTACGCTCGTCCTCATGAAAAAGAGCGTGCTGACCCGCTACCGCGTCCTGGCCTACGTCACCGGTGTCCTGCTGGTCCTGCTGTGCCTGAGCATGATCGCCAAGTACGGCCTGGACGTCGACGGCGCCGCGGACTTCACCCGCGTCGTGGCCATCGCGCACGGCTGGCTCTACGTCGTCTACCTGGTCTTCGCCTTCGACCTGGGCTCCAAGGCGAAGTGGCCGGTCGGCAAGCAGCTGTGGGTGCTGCTGGCCGGGACGATCCCGACGGCCGCGTTCATCGTGGAGCGGAAGATCAGCCACGAGCTGGCGGACAGGGTCGCGGACGAGGCTCCGGCGCCCGTCAAGGCGTAACCCCACCGAACGCCACCGCCGTACGCACACGCGCGTGCGGCGGTTGTTCTCGAAGATTTACTAGGACGTCCTACTAATATCCGGCGTCGCGATCGCATTTATTTGGACGTCCTAGTAAATTTGAGGCATGGACGCTGACGCCATCGAGGAGGGCCGCCGCCGCTGGCAGGCCCGGTACGACGCTTCGCGCAAGCGTGAGGCCGACTTCACCACGCTCTCCGGGGACCCCGTGGAGCCCGTGTACGGGCCCCGGCCCGGTGACACCTACGACGGCTTCGAGCGGATCGGCTGGCCCGGTGAGTACCCCTTCACGCGCGGGCTGTACCCGACCGGCTATCGAGGGCGGACGTGGACCATCCGGCAGTTCGCGGGGTTCGGCAACGCCGAGCAGACCAACGAGCGCTACAAGATGATCCTCGCCAACGGCGGCGGCGGGTTGTCCGTGGCGTTCGACATGCCGACCCTCATGGGGCGCGACTCCGACGACCCGCGCTCCCTGGGGGAGGTCGGGCACTGCGGGGTCGCCATCGACTCGGCCGCCGACATGGAGGTCCTGTTCAAGGACATCCCGCTGGGGGACGTCACCACCTCCATGACCATCAGCGGGCCGGCCGTCCCCGTCTTCTGCATGTACCTGGTGGCCGCCGAGCGGCAGGGTGTGGATCCGGGCGTCCTCAACGGCACGCTCCAGACGGACATCTTCAAGGAGTACATCGCCCAGAAGGAGTGGCTCTTCCAGCCCGAGCCGCATCTGCGCCTGATCGGCGACCTGATGGAGTACTGCGCGGCGGGCATCCCGGCCTACAAGCCGCTGTCCGTCTCCGGATACCACATCCGTGAAGCGGGGGCGACGGCCGCGCAGGAGCTGGCGTACACGCTGGCGGACGGCTTCGGGTACGTCGAACTGGGGCTCAGCCGCGGGCTGGACGTGGACGTGTTCGCGCCCGGGCTGTCCTTCTTCTTCGACGCGCACCTCGACTTCTTCGAGGAGATCGCCAAGTTCCGTGCAGCACGCCGGATCTGGGCGCGGTGGATGCGGGACGTCTACCGCGCGAAGTCCGAGAAGGCGCAGTGGCTGCGGTTCCACACGCAGACCGCCGGCGTCTCGCTGACCGCCCAGCAGCCGTACAACAACGTGGTGCGTACGGCCGTGGAGGCGCTCGCGGCGGTGCTCGGCGGCACCAACTCGCTGCACACGAACGCTCTCGACGAGACCCTCGCGCTGCCCAGTGAGCAGGCGGCGGAGATCGCGCTGCGCACGCAGCAGGTGCTGATGGAGGAGACCGGGGTCGCGGGCGTGGCCGATCCGCTGGGTGGTTCGTGGTTCGTGGAGCAGTTGACGGACCGGATCGAGGCGGACGCCGAGAAGATCTTCGAGCAGATCCGGGAGCGGGGGACGCGGGCCCACCCCGACGGGCGGCACCCGATCGGGCCGATCACGTCCGGGATCCTGCGGGGCATCGAGGACGGCTGGTTCACCGGGGAGATCGCGGAGTCGGCGTTCCGCTACCAGCAGGCCCTGGAGAAGGGGGAGAAGAGGGTCGTCGGCGTCAACGCGCACACCGGGTCGGTGACCGGGGACCTGGAGATCCTGCGGGTCAGCCACGAGGTGGAGCGGGAGCAGGTACGGGTGCTGGGGACCCGGAAGGCGGCCCGGGACGAGGGGGCCGTACGGACCGCCCTCGACGCCATGCTCGCCGCCGCCCGTGACGGGTCCAACATGATCGGGCCGATGCTGGACGCGGTACGGGCCGAGGCGACGCTGGGCGAGATCTGTGACGTGCTGCGGGAGGAGTGGGGGGTGTACACGGAGCCGGCGGGGTTCTAGGGCGGCTCCGGGGGCTGTCCGACAATTCCCGCCCGCCCGGCGGCGCCTGGCGCGCACGCCCCAGGGCCTGTCCGACGGGCGCCGGTGTGGCCGGGTCCCGCCCTCAGGCGCCGGACGCGCTGTTTGCGGCCAACCCCAGCAGCAGCAGTCGCGTAAGGCTCCGTACCCACTCCTCGTCCGCCGGTTCCGCGCTGACCAGGGTGCGGTGTACCACCGCACCCGCCACGACGTCGAAGATGAGATCGGCCGTGCGGGCGGCCTCGGTCGGGTCGGTCTCCGGGGGGAGTTCGCCGCGGGCCTGGGCGCGGGCCCGGCCCTCCAGGACGAGGTCCTTCTGAGGGTCGACGATGGAGGCGCGGATGCGTTCGCGCAGGGCGTCGTCGCGGGTGGACTCGGCGACGGCCGCCATCAGGCCGCTCCTGGCCTCGGGGCGGGCCAGGATCGCCGCGAACTGCAGGACGACGCCCTCGACGTCGGCGGCGAGGCTGCCGCGGTCGGGGAGTTCGAGTTCGCCGAAGAGTTCCGCGACCGCGTCGACGACCAGTTCGTTCTTGCCGGACCAGCGCCGGTAGAGGGTCGTCTTCGCCACGCCCGCGCGCGTGGCCACGTCTCCCAGGGTCAGCTTCGACCAGCCCAGTTCGACCAGCGCCTCCCGTGTCGCGGCCAGGATCGCGGTGTCCGCGGCGGCGCTGCGCGGACGGCCGGTACGGCATACGGGGGTGCGTCTCTGCATCCCCCGACCATAACCGGCGGTTTGTTCCGGGCTTCCGTGAGGCAGATCACCGGGAGGCGGTCCGGGGCGTGGTGTTGCGGAGGCACTCAGTGCCATTACGCTACGACTCGTAGCGAAAGCTCGCGACGGACGTACGCGGGCCGGAGCGGCAGGGCGCGGGGTGGGGACCCCGGCGCTCGGGGTCCGGGATGTTCGGGATGTGTTCGGAACGCTTTTCACGCAGGCGCGCTGACGGGGGAGGATAGACGCATGCAGCCACGGAACATGTCCATGAGCGGAGTCGTCGACCTCGCCGCGGTGAAGGCGGCCCAGGAGGCCAAGGCGAAGGCGGAGCAGGCGCGCGCCGAAACGGCGCGGCAGGGCGGCGCGGGGGCCGTCTCCCCGGCCGATCTCGTCATCGACGTCGATGAGGCGGGGTTCGAGCGGGAGGTCCTGCAGCGGTCCGCCGAGGTGCCCGTCGTCATCGACTTCTGGGCCGAGTGGTGTCAGCCCTGCAAGCAGCTGAGCCCCGTCCTGGAGCGGCTCGCCGTCGAGTACAACGGCCGCTTCCTGCTCGCCAAGATCGACGTCGACGCCAATCAGATGCTGATGCAGCAGTTCGGGGTGCAGGGCATCCCGGCTGTGTTCGCGGTCGTCGCCGGGCAGGCGCTGCCGCTCTTCCAGGGGGCCGCCGGGGAGGCGCAGATCCGCCAGACCCTCGACCAGTTGGTGCAGGTCGCCGAGGAGCGGTTCGGGCTCACCGGCCTGAGCGTCGATCCCGACGCCGAGCCGGGCGGTCGTCCGGAGGCGGCTGCGGCCGAGCCGGTCGGGCCGTACGACGGGCTGCTCGAAGCCGCCGTACAGGCGCTGGACGCCGGTGACTTCGGCGGTGCGGTGCAGGCGTACAAGAACGTGCTCGCCGACGACCCGGGCAACAGCGAGGCCAAACTCGGGCTCGCGCAGGCCGAGTTGCTCCAGCGGGTGGGCGGTATGGATCCGCAGCAGGTGCGCAAGGAGGCGGCCGACCGGCCGGGGGACGTCGAGGCGCAGATCGCCGCGGCCGACCTGGATCTGGTGGGCGGTCATGTCGAGGACGCCTTCGGCCGGCTCGTCGACACCGTGCGGCGCACGGCCGGAGACGACCGGGACGCCGTACGGCTGCGGCTGCTCGAACTGTTCGAGGTGGTCGGGCCGGACGACCCCCGGGTGGCGGCTGCCCGGCGGGCGCTGGCGCGCGCACTGTTCTGATCCGGCCGTTCCCGCCCGGGCGTTCCGCGCCGGGCGGGGGGCGCGGGTGCTGACCAGTCGCTAAACGTCAGAGCCCGTGTCGCCGGAGTGAAAGTTCTGCCGACACGGTTCCCCCGCGGCCGCGCTTTACCAAATCTTGGTAATCGCGGCCGCTGTTACTGCCAGTAAGACGGGGGCGTGGATCTGTCGGATTCTGTCCAGCGATCAACAGCTTTGTCCTGGGCATGGTTGACACCCTGCGTTGCGGGTCGAGACCTATGGGTCGTTGTTCGGTTATCCGGCCGTTACTAGCCAGTAACGAACCCCCTTGTGCGGGCGGCGAGAATGCACCACGATCGGCCACGCTCGGTCCAATCCCGTACCCCGACAGCCGGTTGGGTCAACGGGTTTTCCTGGGTCCCCACCGAGCAGGGCGGGCGACGGTGTCGTCGGCCCTTGGGCAGGGGGGTCTTCGCTGCGGCGAAGCCTGCCCAGCAAGGTTGTGCGTGATGCGTGTCAGGCGCGACCAGTGGTTGTCGCTCGGGGGTGATCGCCGGTGATCGGTGCGCGGTTCGCGCCTCCGAGTTACGGGCGCTCCCCTTCCCGAGGACGTAGCACTTCTCCCATCCCTGCCCGGCCGAGCCGCCGTTTCAGGAGGCGAGTCGGGGTCAGGAGATGTACGTCCGAGAAGGAGGAAATATGGAGTCCCAGGTGCGTGGCGGGACCAGATGGAAGCGCTTCGCTGTGGTCATGGTGCCCAGCGTCGCCGCTACGGCATGTATAGGTGTCGCCCTCGCGCAGGGTGCACTGGCCGCGTCGTTCAGCGTGTCCGGTCAGTCGTTCAAGGTCACGGCCGACAAGCTCGACGGCACGGGCTTCTCGCAGTACGGCGCGATCGACTCGGGTTACACCCTTGACGGCAAGAAGACGGCTCACGCCGTCGCCGTCTCGGCGTTCAAGAGCGCCACGATCACGAACATGTGCCAGTCCGTGGTCACCCCGAACATCCCGCTGCTCGGTTCCGTCAGCCTCACGCTGAAGGCGGGCGGCGACGGTACGCCGGTCGAGGCCGAGAACCTGTACATCGACGTCGAGGACCTGCAGGCGAACGCCGTCTTCAGGGGCATCGACATCGGCGTCGCGGCCAAGGACGCCAGCAAGGGTCCTGGTCTCAAGAGCGGTGACGCGGCGAACCCGTACGGATTCGCTCAGCAGGCCGACTCCGCCACGCTGACCGACGTGAAGCAGACGGCGTGGGCCACCACTGCCGGAACCTTCAAGCTCAGCGGCCTGAAGATGTCGCTGTCGACGGGTGTCAAGGAGTGCTACTAAGCACTCTCTGACGGGCGGGGGAGCCGGTGGCGCCCCCGCCCGTCCAGCGTGAAGCCCGGGGCTTCACCAGCCGTACAACTCACCACCACAGAAACGCCGCACCAGGGAGCTGTTTTCCATGAGCGCCGAGACCCCTGTCGCCACCGGTCAGTTCACCCGCCGGAGGCAGCAGTTCCGCGCCTGGCGGGGCACCAGGCCGTTCTGGGCCGGACTGTTCGTCCTTCTCGGCGGAATCCCCATCGCCTACTTCCCCTACGCGCACCTCCAGGTGGGCCATCTGACGCTGGCGATGGCGACCACCGCGGGCGCCGGGTCGCTGATCATCGGTGTGCTGCTGGGCGTCCTGGGCGTCAGTCTGTGGTTCCAGAAGCACGTACAGGTCTTCGCGGGTGTCGCGGCGATCCTGCTCGGCTTGGTGTCCATCCCGGTGTCCAACCTCGGCGGCTTCCTCATCGGCTTCCTGCTCGCGCTGATCGGCGGGGCGATGGCCGTGTCCTGGGCTCCGGGCACCCCGCCCGCTCCGGCCCCGGCGCCGGAGGCCGGCGCGGACGCCGGAGACGCCCCCGAGGGCGCGTTCCCCGAGGGCGCCGCTCCGGCGGGCGACCTCACCGTGAACCCGTACAGCACGGGCCCGGCCCCCACCGCGGGGCCCTCCTTCACCAAGGACGACGAGGCGACGGGCGAGCCGCACGATCTGCACGATCTGTCACGAACGAGCCCGGCGAACGGGGCGAACGGGAGGCACAGTGCCGGCTGACGAGGTTTCCACCGGGAGCGATGTGGACGCTGCCCGCGTGAGAACCACCGGGCCGCGCCACGCGGCACCCAAGAAGCCACTGTTCACCAGGTTCCACATGCCGGCCGGCAAGGCGATAGCCCTGGCGGCGATGCCGACGGCGGTCCTCATGGGGATGGGCTTCACGCCCACCCTCGCCAACGCCGAGGACCAGCCGGCGTCCAAGAGCCTCACCATCGACGAGTACAAGGACTGCGTGGCGGCCCTGGAGGGCGCGGACGCCTCGGCGTCGGCCTCGCCCTCGCCGTCCGCCTCGGACAGCGCGAGCGACGCCGCCGGCGACTCGACGGGCGACTCCAAGGACGAGTCCACGGACGGTTCCACGGACACCTCGAAGGACACGTCGGGCACCTCGGACGGCAAGGGCGGCTCCTCTTCGTCGGATTCAGGTTCCGACGACGCGGCCGAGCCCTCCCCTGCTGCGTCCTCGTCGGCCGACTCGCCCGAGAAGTCGGCGACGTCCGGTGACACCGCGACGGCGAGCCCGTCGGCCACCGAGACGAGCAAGAACGTCCTGGAGACCATCGGCGACGCCATCACGGACCTCTTCGACGGCAAGGACTCCGACTCGACGGCCACGTCGAGCCCGTCCCCGTCGGCCTCCGGATCGGCCTCGGCCGGCGACTCGTCGTCGGACTCGGGCTCCGACTCCTCGGACACGTCCGGCTCTTCGGGCTCCTCCGACTCCTCCGGCTCCTCGGGCAGCGACTCCTCCGGCACGTCCAAGGACACCACCGGGGCCGTCACCGACACGGTGAACGACGCCGTCAAGGACACCGCCGGCGCGGCCGAGGAGACGGCGAAGGACACCACGGAGGCCGCCGACGGCGCCACGGCCTCGCCGAGCCCCTCGGCGAGCGCCACCACGGACGCCGCCGACTGCCCCGTCGCCACGGACGACGAGGGCGGCATCGACAACAAGATCAGGCTGCCCGACGACCCCTGGTTCCTGAACGCCAGTTCGCTGCTCCTCAAGGGCGCCGACTACCAGGGCATCGTCAAGGTGAAGACCGCCAACGGCACCGTCAAGGAGGTGCTGAAGTACGTCATCTCCGACGGGACCGACATCGGCGACCTGCACCAGACGGTGGACGACAAGCAGGCGGGCCGGACGTACCACGTGCAGGCCGGCAAGGGCACCACGTCGACCATCCGTGACGGCGACACGATCATGTACACGGAGAGCATCTCCGGGAACCTGTTCGGCCTGATCCCGATCACGTTCACCCCGAAGAACCCGCCGCCCCTGAACATCCCGCTGATCTACTTCACCAACGTGAAGGTCCAGCAGGCGGGCCAGTTCGGCGGCACGCTGACCGTGCCGGGACTGCACCAGTACACGACCGCCGACTGAGCGCCGGCCGGGCGACACCGGCCGAGCGCCCCCAGACCCGTTCGGGAGCCGCAAAAGCCCTGAGGGCGCCCCCTGTCACAGGGGGCGCCCTCAGGGCCCTCCCAGGCCCTTAAGGCACTGGGGGAGCTGTACAAGCCCCTTCACGGGGCCGCCCGTTCAGTCGCGGGCGCCGCCGCCGAGGTGGTGGACGCGCAGCATGTTGGTGGTGCCGGGGACGCCGGGGGGCGAGCCGGCGGTGATGATGACGATCTCGCCCGGGCTGAAGCGGTTGATCTTGGCGATCTCCTGGTCGACCATGTCGACCATCTCGTCGGTGGAGTTCACGAACGGCACGACGTGCGACTCGACGCCCCAGCTGAGCGCCAGCTGGTTGCGGGTGTTCTCGTCGGTGGTGAAGGCGATGATCGGCTGGGACGCGCGGTAGCGGGACAGCCGACGGGCGGTGTCGCCGGACTGGGTGAAGGCCACCAGACCACGGCCGCCGAGGAAGTCGGAGATCTCGCACGCGGCGCGGGCGATCGAACCACCCTGCGTGCGCGGCTTCTTGCCCGGCACGAGCGGCTGAAGACCCTTGCTGAGCAGCTCCTGCTCGGCCGCGGTGACGATCTTCGACATCGTCTTCACGGTCTCGATCGGGTACGCGCCCACGCTCGACTCGGCGGACAGCATGACCGCGTCCGCGCCATCCAGGATCGCGTTGGCCACGTCGGAGGCCTCGGCGCGGGTCGGACGGGAGTTGGTGATCATCGACTCCATCATCTGGGTCGCCACGATCACCGGCTTGGCGTTGCGCCGGCACAGCTCGATGAGGCGCTTCTGCACCATGGGGACCCGCTCCAGCGGGTATTCGACGGCGAGGTCGCCCCGCGCGACCATCACACCGTCGAACGCCATGACGACGTCCTCCATGTTGTCGACCGCCTGCGGCTTCTCCACCTTGGCGATGACCGGGACCCGGCGGCCCTCCTCGTCCATCACCTTGTGGACGTCGGCCACGTCCTTGGCGTCGCGGACGAAGGACAGCGCGACCAGGTCGGCGCCCATGCGCAGCGCGAACCGCAGGTCCTCGATGTCCTTCTCGCTCAGCGCGGGCACGTTGACGGCCGCGCCGGGCAGGTTGATGCCCTTGTGGTCGGAGATGACGCCGCCCTCGATGACGATCGTCTTCACCCGCGAGCCCTCGACGTCCACGACCTTCAGCTCGACGTTGCCGTCGTTGATCAGGATCTGGTCGCCGCGGTCGACGTCACCGGGCAGGCCCTTGTACGTCGTGCCGCAGATCGTCCTGTCGCCGGGGACGTCCTCGGTGGTGATGGTGAACTCGTCACCGCGCACCAGCTCTACCGGACCCTCGGCGAAGGTCTCGAGGCGGATCTTCGGGCCCTGGAGGTCGGCGAGGACACCGATGGCCCGGCCGGTCTCCTTGGCGGCGGCACGGACGCGGTCGTACCGCCCCTGGTGCTCGGCGTGCGTGCCGTGGCTGAAGTTGAAACGGGCCACGTTCATGCCGGCCTCGATCAGCGAGACGAGCATTTCATGGGAGTCGACCGCGGGGCCGAGAGTACAGACGATTTTCGAACGGCGCATGGGGCGATCCTATCGGTTTGTTTCGCTACGGAATATTCCGTCTGGCGGAAGATACAAATGAGAGGCCTTGTGCTCAGTTGCTTTCCTGCTCAGTTGCCCCGCGGCGGAGCCGCATATCAATACCGCCTCACCAGTGCGTAGGTCTGCGTGGCGATCTCCAGTTCCTCGTCCGTCGGCACCACGGCGACCGCCACCCGCGCGCCGACGGGCGAGATCAGCCGCGGCTCGTCGCCGCGTACGGCGTTCAGCGCGCCGTCCACCGCCAGCCCCAGCGACTCCAGGCCCGCGACGGCCGCCTCCCGCACCGGCGCCGCGTTCTCCCCGACCCCGGCGGTGAACGCGACCGCGTCGACGCTGCCGAGTACCGCGTAATAGGCGCCGATGTACTTCTTCAACCGGTGAATGTAGATGTCGAAGGCGAGCTTCGCCCGCTCGTCGCCCTCGTCGATCCGGCGACGGATCTCCCGCATGTCGTTGTCACCGCACAGCCCGATCAGACCGCTCTTCTTGTTGAGAAGAGTGTCGATTTCGTCGATGGACATTCCCCCAACACGCGCCAAATGGAAGATGACGGCCGGATCGACGTCCCCGGAGCGGGTGCCCATGACGAGGCCTTCGAGCGGGGTGAGCCCCATGGAGGTGTCCACGCACCGGCCCCTCTCGACCGCCGACGCGGACGCCCCGTTGCCGAGGTGCAGCACGATGACGTTCACCTCTTCGGGGGTCTTCCCGAGCAGCTTCGCCGTCGCACGGGAGACGTACGCGTGCGAGGTCCCGTGGAAGCCGTAGCGCCGCACGCGGTGCGTGTCGGCGGTCTCGACGTCGATCGCGTAGCGGGCCGCCGCCTCCGGCATCGTCGTGTGGAAGGCGGTGTCGAACACGGCGACCTGGGGCAGGTCGGGCCGCAGCGCCGTCGCGGTGCGGATGCCGGTGAGGTTGGCCGGGTTGTGCAGCGGCGCGACGGGGATCAGCCGCTCGATCTCGGCGAGGACGGCCTCGTCGATCACCGTCGGCTCGGTGAAGTGCTTGCCGCCGTGCACCACGCGGTGACCGATGGCGGCGAGCTCGGGGGAGTCGAGCCCCAGCCCGTCCTTCGCCAGCTCCTCCGCGACGGCCTTCAGCGCGGCGTCGTGGTCGGCGATCGGCCCGCTCCACTCACGGCTCTCGCCGCCGGTCGCGAGGGGCGTGTGCCTGAGCCGGGAGGACTGCTCACCGATGCGCTCGACGAGGCCGCTCGCCAGTCGGCTGCTGTCCCGCATGTCGAGCAGTTGGTACTTCACCGACGAGGAGCCGGAGTTGAGGACGAGGACGCGGGTGCCAGTCACTGGGCGGTTGCCTTCTCACTCGAGATCTGGGCCTGGATCGCCGTGATGGCGACGGTGTTGACGATGTCCTGGACCAGGGCGCCCCGGGACAGGTCGTTGACGGGCTTGCGCAGCCCCTGGAGCACCGGCCCGACCGCGATCGCGCCGGCCGAACGCTGCACGGCCTTGTAGGTGTTGTTGCCGGTGTTGAGGTCCGGGAAGATCAACACGCTGGCCTGCCCGGCGACTTCGGACCCCGGCAGCTTGGTCGCGGCGACGGTGGGCTCCACGGCCGCGTCGTACTGGATCGGCCCCTCGATCTTCAGGTCGGGGCGTCGGGCACGGACCTGCTCCGTCGCCTCCCGCACCTTGTCGACGTCGGCGCCCGAGCCGGACGTACCGGTGGAGTACGACAGCATCGCGATCCGCGGCTCCACGCCGAACTGGGCGGCGGTCGCCGCCGACTGGATGGCGATGTCGGCGAGCTGCTCGGCGTTCGGGTCGGGGTTCACGGCGCAGTCGCCGTAGACGAGGACCTTGTCGGCGAGGCACATGAAGAACACGGACGAGACGATGCCGGCGTCCGGCTTGGTCTTGATGATCTCGAAGGCGGGCCGGATGGTGGCGGCCGTGGAGTGCACGGACCCCGAGACCATGCCGTCGGCGAGGCCCTCCTGGACCATCAGCGTGCCGAAGTAGTTCACGTCCGAGACGACGTCGTACGCCAACTCCACCGTGACGCCCTTGTGGGCGCGGAACCCGGCGTACTTCTCCGCGAAGGAGTCGCGCAGCTCACTGGTGGCCGGGTCGATCAACTGGCAGTCGCCGAGGTCGATGCCCAGGTCGGCGGCCTTCTTGCGGATCTGGTCGACGGGCCCGAGGAGGGTGAGGTCGCAGACGCCGCGACGCAGCAGGACTTCGGCCGCGTGCAGGACCCGCTCCTCCGACCCCTCCGGGAGGACGACCCGGCGCTTGTCGGAGCGGGCCTGTTCGAGGAGCTTGTGCTCGAACATCATCGGGGTGACACGGTCGGTGCTCGGCGCGGAGACCCGCTTGAGCAGCTCGCCGGTGTCGACGTGCCGCTCGAAGAGGCCGAGCGCGGTCTCGGCCTTGCGCGGGGTGGCCGCGTTCAGCTTGCCCTCCATGGAGAACAGCTGCTCGGCGGTGGGGAAGCTGTTGCCGGGCACCGAGACGACGGGGGTGCCTGGGGCGAGGCGGGCGGCGAGCGTGAGGATCTCGTCCGTCGGGACCTCGTTGAGGGTGAGGAGCACCCCGGCTATCGGCGGGGTGCCGGCACTGTGCGCGGCCAGGGCGCCGATGACCAGGTCGGCCCGGTCGCCCGGGGTGACGACCAGGGCGCCCGGGGTGAGGGCGGCCAGGAAGTTCGGCAGCATGGCCCCGCCGAAGACGAAGCCGAGGGCGTCGCGGGCCAGTCCCGAGTCGTCGCCCAGCACCACCTTCGCGCCCAGGGCGTGGCTGATCTGCGCGACGGTCGGCGCGGAGAGGGCCGGCTCGTCGGGCAGCACGTAACAGGGGACGGGGAGGCGGTTGGCGAGGTGGGAGGCGATCTCGTCGCGGTCCTCACGGTCGACCCGGTTGGCGATCATGGCGAGGATGTCGCACCCGAGGCCCTTGTACGCCCGGAAGGCGTTGCGGGTCTCGGCGAGCACGGACTCCGCGGTCTGCTTGCGCCCGCCGACGACCGGGATCACGGACGCGCCGAACTCGTTGGCGAGGCGTGCGTTGAGGGCGAGTTCGTCGGGGAACTGGGTGTCGGCGTAGTCGGTTCCCAGGACGAGGACGACGTCGTAGTCGCGGGCGACCCGGTGGAACCGGTCGACGAGGGTCGAGACCAGCTCGTCGGCCCCCTGCTCGGCCTGGAGGGCGGACGCCTCGTGGTAGTCCATGCCGTAGACGGTCGCGGGGTCCTGCGCCAGCCGGTAGCGGGCCCGCAGCAACTCGAACAACCGGTCGGGCCCGTCGTGGACGAGGGGACGGAAGACGCCCACCCGGTCGACCTGCCGGGTCAGGAGCTCCATGATCCCCAGCTCGACGACCTGGCGGCCGTCGCCGCGGTCGATACCGGTGACGTACACGCTGCGGGTCACGCGGGCTCTCCGTTTCCTTGCAGTTCGTTTTCTTTACAGCTCGTTACGGGGACACGAACAGGGACACAAAAATCGCCCACCTAGGTGAGCAGATCCCTCTTGACAATACCCCTGGCCGTGGATAAGACGCCCGTCAAGCGACAGCCCACTCGGCGGCGTGAAACAATCGGACCTGGCTCACCGGTATCCACAGCGAGCAGGAGACACAGCACGATGCGCATCGGAGTTCTCACCGCAGGCGGCGACTGCCCCGGCCTGAACGCAGTGATCCGGTCGGTCGTGCACCGCGCCGTCGACAACTACGGCGACGAGGTCATCGGCTTCGAGGACGGGTACGCGGGTCTCCTGGACGGCCGCTACCGCACCCTCGACCTCAACGCCGTGAGCGGCATCCTGGCCCGCGGCGGCACCATCCTCGGCTCCTCCCGCCTGGAGCGCGACCGGTTGCGCGAGGCCTGCGAGAGCGCCTCCGACATGATCCACGACTTCGGTATCGACGCGCTCATCCCGATCGGCGGCGAGGGCACGCTGACGGCGGCGCGGATGCTGTCGGACGCCGGGCTGCCGGTGGTCGGCGTCCCGAAGACGATCGACAACGACATCTCGTCCACGGACCGCACGTTCGGCTTCGACACGGCGGTCGGCGTCGCGACGGAGGCGATGGACCGGCTGAAGACGACGGCCGAGTCTCACCAGCGCGTGATGGTCGTCGAGGTCATGGGCCGCCACGCGGGCTGGATCGCGCTGGAGTCCGGGATGGCGGCCGGCGCGCACGGCATCTGCCTGCCGGAGCGTCCCTTCGACCCCGCTGACCTGGTGAAGATGGTCGAGGCGCGGTTCGCACGCGGCAAGAAGTTCGCGGTGATCTGCGTCGCGGAGGGCGCGCACCCGGCCGACGGCTCGATGGACTACACCAAGGGCGCGATCGACCGGTTCGGCCACGAGCGTTTCCAGGGCATCGGCACGGCTCTGGCGTACGAGCTGGAGAAGCGGCTCGGCAAGGAGGCCCGCCCGGTCATCCTCGGCCACGTCCAGCGCGGCGGCGTCCCGACGGCGTACGACCGCGTCCTCGCGACCCGGTTCGGCTGGCACGCGGTGGAGGCCGCGCACCGCGGCCAGTTCGGGCGGATGACGGCGCTGCGCGGGACGGACATCGTGATGGTGCCGCTGGCGGACGCGGTGACGGAGCTGAAGACGGTGCCGAAGGACCGGATCGTCGAGGCGGAGTCGGTTTTCTAGACGATCCGGTTTCTGGACGTCTTCAGGCGTTTGTCGCGGTTTCTAGGCGGTCCGGCTTTCCAGGCTCGTCCAGAAGTTGTCGACGATCCGGTCGAGGAAGTCCTGGCCGGCGTCGCTCGCCTCCCCGGCCGCGCTGCCGCCGTCCCGGCTCGGCGTGGCGACCGTCTGCCCCTGGTACGCCTGGTGCAACTCCTGGAGGGCGTCCTCCAGGAGCCGCCGGTCCAGGGGCACGATCTTGCCCACCGGTTTGACGTACGCCTGCCAGCGCGTGCGGACGGCTATGCGCAGCAGGTCGGCGAGCCCGGCCTCGTGGCCGGTGACGGTGATCAGGTCGGGCAGCGAGAGGTCGAGAAGCTCGGCGAGCGCGGCGGACTGCCGGTCCGTGCCGCGCCACTGCCCGCTCTCCTCCATCCGCGTGTACGCCAAGAACTCGTGCCCCACGGCCCGGGCGACGTCCTCCGGGGCGAATCCTCGGGCGATGCGGTGTTCACGCAGGGTGCGGGGCCTGCCGATCAGCTCGGCGGGCGAGCACCACAACACCCCTGCGAGGGCGGTGAGTTCGGGGTGGGCGGGGGTCAGCGTCCCCCGTTCCCAGGCGTTCACGAGGTCGGGGGTGGCGTGCGGGAGGGCATAGGAGGCACGCAGCCCGTGGGCGACATGAGCCGGGGTCATACCGAGGGCGACACGGAACTTGCGGGCCGCGGGGGCGTTGAAGGGAGGACCTGCCTGGCGGGTGTGGGACGGGGGTCTGGGCACGGGGGACACGGTAGGGGGTGGGGAGGGGGATGGCTACGGGCGGTTTGGCCATCGTCACGGGTTGTAGGAAGTCATGGGGGAGGCCGGTGGGTCGGTCGGGCTGCGGCGGAGCGGGCCGCGGCGGCTTCGGTGGGCGCGTCGGCCCGGGTGCAGGCGTCGGCCGACCGGAGGCAGGCGGTGCGGGCCAGGGCCAGGGCCGGGGCGTCGGCGCCCCTGTGCGTGCGGGCCGGGTTGGCAAGGGTCTTGCCCACGCCGTACCAGCCCTCGACCTCCTGGCGGATCTCCGGACTCCCTTAAGGTACTGCCAGGTTCATCGGGGGAGAGGGTGGTTGCGGTGGCCGAACTGGACGTCGGTGTGGGGCAGTTGCTGCTGGCCGAGTACCAGAGCGTCAAGGACGAGCAGAAGGCGCGGATCGGGTTCCGGGACAACCTGCTGTACGTGACGCTGGCGGTGGTGGCCGCTGTCATCGCCGCGGCGGCCCAGGCCAAGCAGACGTCGATGCTGCTGGCGTTGCCGCCGGTGTGTGTCGTGCTGGGGTGGACCTACCTGGTCAACGACGAGAAGATCTCGGCCATCGGGCGGTATGTCCGGGGGGAGTTGGGGCCACGGCTGGCGGAACTGACGGGTACCGACGCGGTTTTCCGGTGGGAGACCTTTCACCGAGGTGATGCCGGGCGGGTGTCCCGGAAGGTCGTGCAGTGTGCCGTCGACCTGCTGGCGTTCTGTGTCGTGCCGTTGGCCGCGCTGGTCGTGTACTGGGGCGGGGGGCAGGTCTCGGCGGGCCTGCTGGTGCTGTCCCTGGCCGAGGCGGGAGCCGTGGCGGGGCTGGCGGTGTTCGTGGTGCGGTACGCGCTGCCGTTCGGGAGCGGGGGCGTGAGCGGAAACGTGGGTGGAAGCGGGAGCGGAAACGTGGGTGGAAGCGGGAGCGGAAACGTGGGTGGAAGCGGGAGCGGAAACGTGGGTGGAAGCGTGGGTGGAAGCGGGAACGGAGGCGTGAGCGGAGGCGGGGGTGGAAGCGGGAGCGGAAACGTGGGTGGAAGCGGGAATGGAGGCGTGGGTGGAAGCGGGAGCGGAGGCGTGGGTGGAAGCGGGAATGGAGGCGGGAGCGGAAACGCGAGTGGGGGTGAGTGACGTCGGAGTCGCCGAAGCCGTGCCGCGGCCCTCACTTCCCGCGGGCCGCCCGCACCCACCGGTACACCAGCTCCGGCCTCCCGACCTGCCCGTACAACGGCTTGCGCTCCGCCCGCCCGGCCTCCACCAGATGTTCCAGGTAGCGCCGGGCGGTGATCCGGGAGATCCCCACCGCCTCGGCCACCCCGGCCGCGGTGAGCCCCTCCCGCGCCTCCCGCACGGTCTCCGTGACCCGTTCCAGCGTCGGTGCGCTCAGCCCCTTCGGGAGCGCCGCGGGCCCGGGCGCGCGTAGGGCGGCCAGGGCGCGGTCGACCTCGTCCTGGCCGCTCGCCTCGCCCGCGGCACCCCGGAACTCGGCGTACCGCACGAGCCGGTCCCGCAGGGTCGCGAACGTGAACGGCTTCAGCACGTACTGGACGACCCCCAGGGAGACGCCCTCGCGCACCACCGTCAGGTCCCGCGCCGACGTCACCGCGATCACGTCCGCGTGATACCCGGCCGCCCGCAGCGAGCGGGCCAGCTGCAACCCATGCGCGTCCGGGAGGTGCAGGTCGAGCAGCAGCAGGTCCACCGGCGTGCGGTCCAGCAGGCGTCGGGCCTCCGCGCCCGTGTGCGCCTTGCCCACCGCGACGAACCCGGGCACCCGTCCGACGTACATGACATGGGCGTCCGCGGCGACCGGATCGTCCTCCACGATCAGCACTCTGATCGGCTCTTCGCCTGTCATCCCCTGCCTCCGGACGTAGACCCTGATGTCGGCACGGATCCGGCAGTACCGGACGCGGCGGTCGCCCGCAACGGCAGGCGGACCGTGAACTCGGCTCCGCCGCCCTCGGCCTCCGCCACCGACAGCGTCCCGTCGTGCCGGTGCACGGCCTGCCGGACCAGGGCCAGTCCGAGGCCCCGGCCGCCCGGCCCCGCCGGTTTCGTGGAGAAGCCGCGTTCGAAGACCAGGGAGGCGTGCGCGGGATCCACGCCCCCTCCCGTGTCCGTCACCCGGAGCAGGAGCTCGTCGCCCTGCGTGGACGCGGTGACGGTCACCCGCGCCGGTACGCTCCCCTGCGCCGCGTCCACGGCGTTGTCGATGAGGTTGCCCAGGATCGTCACCAGATCCCGGGCCGGCAGGGACTTCGGGAGCAGGCCGTCGTCCAGGCCGCTCTCCTGTGAGACCACCAGCTCCACGCCCCGCTCGTTCGCCTGCGCGGTCTTGCCCAGCAGCAGGGCCGCAAGGACCGGCTCGCTGACCGCCGCGACCACCTGGTCCGTGAGCGCCTGGGCCAGTTCCAGTTCCGCCGTCGCGAAGTCGACGGCGTCCTCCGCGCGGCCCAGCTCGATCAGCGAGACGACCGTGTGCAGGCGGTTCGCCGCCTCGTGGGCCTGCGAGCGCAGCGCCTGCGTGAAGCCCCGCTCGGAGTCCAACTCGCCCATCAGGGACTGGAGTTCGGTGACATCACGCAGAGTGACGACCGTGCCCCTGCGCTCGCCGCCCGACACCGGTGACGTGTTCACCACCAGCACCCGGTCCGCCGCCAGGTGGACCTCGTCCACCCGGGGTTCCGAGGACAGCAGCGCGCCCGTCAGGGGGGCCGGCAGGCCGAGGTCCGCCACCGACGTGCCCACCACCTCCCCGGAGACGCCCAGCAGCTCCCGGCCCCCGTCGTTGATCAGCGCCACCCTGTACTGGCCGTCCAGCATCAGCAACCCCTCGCGCACCGCGTGCAACGCGGCCTGGTGGTAGTCGTGCATCCGGCTGAGCTCCGCCGCGTTCATGCCGTGGGTGTGCCGGCGCAGGGACGCGTTGATGAGGTACGTGCCGATCGCGCCGAGGGCGAGCGCGCCGACGGCCACCGCGAACAGGGCCGTCACCTGGTCCTGCACCCGCTCGCTGATCGACTCGACCTTGATGCCCGCGCTGACCAGGCCGATGATCCGGTCGTTCTCGTCCTCGATCGGGGTGACCGCGCGGACGGACGCGCCGAGGGTGCCGGTGTAGGTCTCGGTGAAGGTCGCGCCCTTCAGGGCCTTCGCCGTGTTGCCGCGGAAGCGCTGGCCGATCTGGCTCTCTTCCGGGTGGGTCCAGCGGATGCCCTGCGGGTTCATGATCGTGACGAAGTCGACCTCGGTGTCCTTCATGATCCGCAGGGCGTAGGGCTGGAGCTCGGCGGTGGGGTTCGGCGTCCGGATGGCCGACCGCACCGAGGGGGAGTCGGCGACCGAGCGGGCCACGGCCTTGGCCTGGCGGCCCGCGGCCTCCTCGGCCTGGCTGCGGTCGCTGACGTATGTGAACAGCGCGTATCCCGCGACGAGCACCGCTATCAGCACGGCCTGCATGGCGAAGAGCTGGCCCGCCAGGCTGCGGGGTCTCGGGAGGTCGGGGATGCGCATGTCGTCAGTGTGCCCCCGAGGTTAAGTGTGAACTAAATGAACGGAAGGGTGACCGCGCTCACAGAGGCAGGGGATAGTCACGGCATTCCCCCATAACTCCCCGGACGTGAGCCGCACGCCGGTGATGCCGACGAAGACGTCAAGGAGGGCAGCCGTGGCCGCCAGCAGCACCCCCGATACGGCACCTGCCGCACCCGCAGTCAAGCGGGACCGCACCCACTATCTGTACATCGCGGTGATCGTCGCGGTGGCGCTCGGCATCGCGGTGGGCCTGATCTGGCCCGATGCCGGAGTCGAGCTCAAGCCCCTGGGCACGGGCTTCGTGAACCTGATCAAGATGATGATCTCGCCCATCATCTTCTGCACGATCGTGCTGGGCATCGGATCCGTACGAAAGGCCGCCAAGGTCGGCGCCGTCGGCGGTATCGCGCTCGGCTACTTCACGGTGATGTCGCTCGTCGCGCTCACCATCGGTCTCGTCGTCGGCAACGTCCTGCACCCGGGCGACGGGATGCACCTGACCGACGCGATCAAGGCGTCCGGGCACGACCAGGTGTCCGCCGACGCGCTGCCGCCGGTCGACTTCGTACTGTCGATCATCCCGCTGACATTCGTCTCCGCCTTCACCCAGGGCCAGGTGCTGCAGACCCTGCTGGTCGCGCTGCTCGCCGGCTTCGCGCTGCAGGCCATGGGGCCCGTCGGCCAGCCGGTGCTGCGCGGCGTCGAGCACATCCAGCGGCTCGTCTTCCGCATCCTCGCCATGGTCATGTGGGCGGCCCCGATCGGCGCCTTCGGCGCCATCGCCGCCGTGGTCGGTTCGGCCGGCGTGGACGCGCTGAAGAGCCTCGCCGTGCTGATGCTCGGCTTCTACGCGACCTGTTTCCTGTTCGTCTTCATCGTGCTCGCGGCCCTGCTGCGCGCCGTCACCGGCCTGAACATCCTCAAGCTCTTCAAGTACCTGGGCCGTGAGTTCCTGCTGATCCTGTCCACCTCCTCCTCCGAGTCCGCGCTGCCGCGCCTCATCGCGAAGATGGAGCACCTGGGCGTCAGCAAGCCCGTCGTCGGCATCACCGTCCCGACCGGCTACTCCTTCAACCTCGACGGCACCATGATCTACATGACCATGGCGTCGCTGTACATCGCCGACGCGATGGGCACCCCGATGTCCATCGGCGAGCAGATCCCGCTGCTGCTCTTCCTGCTCCTCGCCTCCAAGGGCGCGGCAGGCGTCAGCGGCGCCGGTCTGGCGACCCTGGCCGGCGGTCTGCAGTCGCACAAGCCCGCCCTGGTGGACGGCATCGGCCTCATCGTCGGCATCGACCGCTTCATGAGCGAGGCCCGCGCCCTCACCAACTTCGCCGGCAACGCCGTCGCGACCGTCCTGATCGGGACCTGGACCAAGGAGATCGACAAGGAGCGCGTCCAGCTCGTGCTCGCCGGCGCTCTGCCCTTCGACGAGAAGACCCTGCTCGACGAGGGCGACGCCGTCCTGGCGGACGTGCCCGAGCAGCGCGAGGACGGCGAGAAGGAACTGGCCAAGGCCTGATCCGCCGAAGGCCCCCGACTCCGGGTGTCCGGCCCCGCCTGAACCGGGGCCGGACACCCGGGCACCGCACCACCCTCGCCCCACCGTCTCCGGGCGGCCGAGCACTCCCCCGTGGCTCGGTCGCCCGGTTTCTGCTGTCTCCGGACGGCAGATCACACGCTCCCGCTGCGGCAGATCACTCGCGCCTGCCGCGGGGATAACTCGCTCCCGCTGCGGGAGATCACGGACCCGCGGACGTGATCTCCCGCAGCAGTGTGAGCGCCCGCGGCCGCCGCATGCGGCGCACGCCCGGATGGGCCACCCACCTCTTCTCCACCTCGGCGACGACCGCGTCGGCGCCCCTCTTGGCCGCCCGCCTCTTCTCCACCTCGGCGATGACCGCGTCGGCGACCCCCTTGGCCGCCCACGCCTTCGCCGCCCCGCACACCAGCCGGGACCGGGCGATGCCCCGGAGCCCGCCCGCGACGCGGCCGACCGCGTCGGGACGATGCGCTTCGCGCCCCACCCCTGGCCCCGCCCCTGGCCCCTCCCGTCCGTACGCCTCGTCGCCACGGACAGTGAGTGGAGCCGGGACGAGGGCGCGGAGATCCGGGGACCGGTCTCCGCCCCGCTCCTGCTCCTCACGGGGCGCGGGGCGCGGGGTGGCGGCGGGGACGCGGCTGGAGCGGGCCGCGGGTCACGGCTGAAGCGACCGTCCCTCCACCTGCGCCCGACCCCGTTCCACCGACGCCTCCAGTCGCCCCGACTCCTCTTCACTCAGCACCAGATCGGCCGCCCCCGCCGAGTCCCGTATCGTCTCCGGGCGGGACGCGCCGGGGATCGGGATCACCGTGGGGGAGCGGGACAGGAGCCAGGCGAGGCAGATCTGTTGGGGGCTCACGCCCCGCTCGCGGGCGATCTCGTGGAACGTACCGAAGCGACGCCCGCCGCCCGCCTCGGACGCCCCGCGCGCTCCGCCCGCCTCGGATGCCCCGCCCGCCTCGGACGCCTCGCCCGCCCCACCCGCCTCGGATGCCTCGCCCGCCTTAGACGCGTCGGACGCCTCGGACGCTCCGCGCGCCTCGGACGCCCCGCGAGCCTCGGACGGTCGCTCCAGGGAGCTGCGGGAGATGCCGCCCAAGGGGCTCCAGGGGAGGAACGCCAGGCCCAGCTCGGTCGCCAGGCGCAGTTCGGGCTCGCTGTCGGCCACGGCGGGGGAGTAGCGGTTCTGGACCGACACGAGCCGGTCGCCGAGGATCGCGCGGGCGCGGCGGATCTGGTCCGTGTTCGTGTTGGAGATGCCGGCCAGCCGGATGGTGCCCGCGTCGAGGAGGTCCCGCAGGGCGCCCACCGACTCCTCGAAGGGGACCCTCGGGTCGGGCTTGTGGAGCTGGTACAGGCCGATCGCCTCGACGCCCAGTCGGCGCAGAGAGGCCTCCGCGGCCGACTTCAGGTGGCGGGGGTCGCCGTCGACCGTCCAGTCCGTCGCTCCGCCCGGTCTGCCCCGGCCGCCCTTCGTCGTCACCAGCACGTCGTCCGGGACAGTGCCGTAGGCGGCCAGTGCGCGGGCCAGGAGGCGTTCGTTGTGACCGGGGTCCGCGCCCGGCAGGTGGTAGGAGTCGGCCGTGTCCAGCAGGGTCACCCCCGCGTCCAGCGCCGCGTGGACCGTCGCCAGGGCGCGGGCCTCGTCGGGGCGGCCCTCGATGGACAGGGGCATCGCGCCCAGTCCGATCGCGCTCACGCGCAGGTCGCCAAGGGTGCGTCGAAGCACGTCAGTTCACCTGCCCCAGGGTTTCGGCGACCGCCCGCCCCAGCCACTGCCGGGCGTTGCCGAACGTGAACCCGAGCCGTACGGCACGGGAGTTGTCCATGCCGTAGAAGCGGCGGAAGGAGAACGGGGACACCTCGCCGACCTCGGCCTCCTGAAACACCACCTCGCCGCCGGGGACATGCGCGGCCACCGCCTCGCACAGCTGCCGCGTCGTCAGCGTGCCGTGCGAGGCCGCGTTGATCGGCCCGGTGAAGTCCTGGCCCACCGCCCAGAAGAGGAAGTCGGCGATCTCCTCCACGTAGATGTACGTCGCCGGGTGGTTCACCGTCGGCACGACGATCGGCTCGCCGGTGCGGATGCGGTCCGCGAAGTCCGCGAGCCGTCCCGTGAAGTCGTCGTCCCCGCCCAGGACATGGGCGACCCGTACGGCCGCCCAGGGGAACGCCGGCTCCGCCGCGAACACCGCCTCCGCCTGCCGCTTGCCCTCGCCGTAGTGGGCGTCGAGGAACTCCAGCTCGTTCCACGGGAGTTGGAGATCCACCGGCACGCTCGGTGGATCGACGTCCGTCTCCCGCACCCGTGCGATCGTGTCCTCGTACTCGTACACCTCGACCGTCGACGTCATCAGGTACCGGCGCGTGCGGCCGGCGAACACGCGGCGGGCGATCGCCGCCTGGCGCGGCGTGTAGCAGACCTGGTCGACGACGACGTCGAAGACGCGCGAACCGAGCACCGAGTTCAGCGAGTTCTCGTCGTCGCGGTCGGCGGTCAGGTGCGTCGTGCCCGGGGGCGGTGCCGACGATCCGCGATTCAGTACCGTCACCCGGTCCCCGGCGGCCAGCAGCCGTGCGATCAGCCGCTTGCCGAAATAGCGGTTCCCGCCGATGACCAGTACCTCTCGTGGACTTACCCCTCGTTCCTTTTCCATGACCATAATTCTCCTGACGTATGCGCCCGTCCTGAAGGGGGAACCATGGGAGTTCCGGCCGCCGTACCGAAAGAACCATGGCATCTGCGCGCCGCCGCCAGCGAAACCTCGGTGGCCTTCGACGCGCTGGACCGGCAGATCCTGGAGCTCCTGCAGACCGACGGGCGGATCAAGCTCAGCGAGCTGGGGCGGAGGGTCCGGCTGAGTCCGGCGGCCGTCACCGAGAGGGTGCGGCGGCTGGAGGGCGCGGGGGTCGTCAGCGGCTACGGCGCGCACGTCAGCCCCGCCCGGCTCGGCTACGGCATCCAGGCGTTCATCCGGGTCAACCCGCACGGCGGCTACAACCTGCGGCACCCCAGGACCCTGGAACTGATCGAGCGCCCCGAGATCACCGAGGTCCACCACGTGGTCGGCGAGGACTGCTGGATTCTGAAGGTCGCCGTCCGGGACACCGTCCACCTGGAGGAGGTCCTCGAAGCCGTCTCCGCCCTGGGCCGTACGACGACGTCGATCGTGCTCACCTCGCCCGTGGAACGCAAACCGCTCTTGCCTTGACGTCGGCGTCAAGCCTTACGTTCGTAGGCATGCGCATCGGCGAGCTGGCCGCGCGGGCCGGGACCACGACCCGGACGCTGCGGTACTACGAGTCCCGGGGGCTGCTGCCCGCCCGGCGGAACGGCAACGGATACCGGACGTACGACGAGGACGACCTGAAGCTGCTGCGGCAGATCAGGACGCTTCAGGACTTCGGGTTCGACCTGGAGGAGACGCGGCCCTTCGTGGAGTGTCTGCGCGCCGGGCACCCGGAGGGCGACTCCTGCCCTGCGTCGCTCGCGGTCTACCGCCGCAAGCTGGCGGAGCTGGACGCGCTCATCGGGGAGCTGCAGGCGGTACGGGAGACGGTCGCCGGGCAACTGGTGCGGGCCGAGCTGGCCCGCGACGAGCTGGCCGCCGAGGCGCAGGTTCCGGGGGGTCCGGAGCCCGGGTGCGAACTGGGCCGGTCGTTCGGATCAGGTCGCAGGGAAGCGGCGCCCACTGATCGGCGCCGGTGAGCGACGACAACGCGGCAGATGTGCGTGCCAGGTCTCGCGTCTGCGAGGTGATCCGAATGGGCGGCCCTAGGAGGGCAGGAATGGTGATCAAGGCCGATGGTGTGGCGGAAGTGACCGACGCGGACTTCGGGGCGGAGGTGCTCGGGGCGGATCTGCCGGTGCTGGTGGAGTTCACCGCCGACTGGTGTCCGCCGTGCCGGCAGATGGGGCCGGTGCTGAGCGCGGTCGCCGCGGAGGAGGGCGAGCGGCTGAAGGTGGTGCAGCTGAACGTGGACATGAACCCCGAGACGACCAACGCGTACAAGGTGCTGTCGATGCCGACGTTCATGGTGTTCCGGGCCGGTGAGCCCGTGAAGGCCATGGTGGGGGCCCGGCCCAAGCGACGGCTGCTGGAGGAGCTGTCCGACGTGCTCTGAACCCCGCCGGAAACCTCACCTGACACGAAGAAATCCCCCGGGCAATTGCGCCCGGGGGATTTCTTTGAGTATATTCGATGGTTCGCGACTTCAAGAGAATTGAGTCGCAAAGAAGCTCAGTGAGCACAGTATATGCGGGCGGGAGTGGAATTGTCAAACACCGACTTTCCGGATAGTGAATTGCGGCGCGAGCAGGAATTCATCGACCGGGTGTACACGCGGGTGGACGCCCTGCGCGGCGACACCGAGTCCTCCGTCACGGACGCGCTCGCCCAGGGCAACACGCCCATGCAGGCCCGGCTGGAGCGGGACATCCTCGTCGCCGAGCGCTCGGGTCTGCTGGCCGCGCTGAACGCGGTGGACGGCTCCCTCTGCTTCGGCCGCATCGACCTCACCTCCGGCACCAGCCACCACATCGGCCGCATCGGCCTGCGCACCGACGACGCCGAACGCACGCCGATCCTCATCGACTGGCGGGCCGACGTCGCCCGCCCCTTCTACCTGGCCACCGGCCACACCCCGCTCGGTCTGCGCAGGCGCCGGCACCTCACCACCGAGGGCCGCCGGGTCACCGCCCTGCACGACGAGATCCTCGACCTCGGCGACGCCACCCGCACCGGCCACGAGGACCCGACCGGCGACGCCGTGCTGCTCGCCGCGCTGAACTCCGCCCGCACCGGCCGGATGAACGACATCGTGCAGACCATCCAGGCCGAGCAGGACGAGATCATCCGGGCGCCCCACCGAGGGGTCCTGGTGGTCGAGGGCGGCCCCGGCACCGGCAAGACGGCCGTCGCCCTGCACCGCGCGGCCTATCTCCTCTACGAGCACCGGGAGTTGCTCGCCAAGCGCGCCGTGCTGATCGTCGGCCCCAACCCCGCCTTCCTCGGCTACATCGGCGAGGTGCTGCCCTCGCTGGGCGAGACCGGCGTACTGCTCGCGACGGTCGGCGAGCTGTTCCCCGGCGTGAAGGCGACGGCGAGCGACACCCGTGGGGCGGCCGCGGTGAAGGGCCGCGCCGACATGGCGGACGTACTCGCCGAAGTCGTGCGCGACTGGCAGGCGCTGCCCGACCCGGTGATCGCGATCGAGCACGACCGCGAGATCCTGATGCTCGACGACGGCCTCGTGGGCGTCGCCCGCGAGCGCACCCGCGCCGCGGGGCTGCCGCACAACGTGGCGCGCGAGCACTTCGAGGGCTACATCCTCAACACGCTCACGGACATGGTCGCCGAGCGCATCGGCACCGACCCCTACGACGGCTCGAACATGCTGGATCCGAGCGACATCACCCAGATCCGCGACGAGCTCGCCGACAATCCCGAAGTCTGGGCCGCCATCGACCAGTTGTGGCCGCGCCTGACCCCGCAGCGGCTGGTCGCGGACTTCCTCGCCGACCCCGTGGGCTACGTCTCCGACGACGACGCGGCCGCCATCCGCCGCCCGGTGACCCGGGCGTGGACGGTCGCGGACGTCCCGCTGCTCGACGAGGCGGCCGAACTCCTCGGCGAGGACGACCGGCTGGCCCGGGCCAGGGCCGAGCGGGAGCGTGAGACGCAGGTCGCCTACGCCCAGGGCGTGCTGGACGTCTCCTACGCCTCGCGCACCTACGAGTTCGAGGACAAGGACGAGGAGGACGCCGAAGTCCTGTCCGCGCACGACATCATCGACGCCGAGCGGTTCGCCGAGCGGCACGAGGAGGACGACCACCGCAGCACCGCCGAGCGCGCGGCGGCCGACCGGACCTGGGCGTTCGGGCACATCATCGTCGACGAGGCGCAGGAGCTGTCGCCGATGGCCTGGCGGCTGCTCATGCGGCGCAGCCCGACCCGCTCGATGACGCTCGTCGGCGACCCGGCGCAGACCGCGGAGGCGGCCGGGGTCGGCTCCTGGTCGGGGATCCTTCAGCCGTACGTCGAGGACCGCTGGGAGCACACCCGGCTCGGCGTCAACTACCGCACCCCTGCCGAGATCATGGAGGTGGCGGCGGCGGTGGTCCGCGCGGAGAACCCGGACTTCGAACCGCCGAGTTCGGTCCGTTCGACGGGTGCCCGGCCCTGGGTGCGCGCGACCGACGACCTGTCGGGCGCGGTGGCCAAGGCGGTCGAGGAGCTGACGCCCGCCGAGGGCCGGCTCGCGGTGATCGCCCCGCGCGAGCTGCACCGGAGCCTGGCGGCACGGCTCGACGGGGTGACGGCGGGCACGCAGCCCGACCTGACGCGGTCCGTCGTCCTGCTCGACCCCCGTCAGTCCAAGGGGCTGGAGTTCGACTCCGTCCTGGTGGTGGAGCCCGGCCGGTACGGCACCAGCGACCTGTACGTGGCGCTGACCCGGGCGACGCAGCGGCTGGGGGTGCTGCACAGCCGGCCGCTGCCGAAGGCGCTGGCCGACGCCCTGACGTAACGCGGGATCACCAAGACGTAACAGTTCGTGCCGTGATCACTGCGTGTGCACGGCCGGTGCGGTAAGCGTGGCGGTATGGAAGCCCAGCCCCACGCCCTCGCACCGGCCGACAGCCCCGCACTCGGGTCGCTGCCCGTCGAGCCGCTGCTCACGTCGGAGTTCGACGCCGACCCCGGCGCGGTGTACCGACGCCTGCGCAGCACGTACGGTCCCGTGGCGCCCGTCGGCCTCATGGGCGTGCCGGTGTGGCTCGTACTGGAGTACCGGGAGGTCCTGGAGGTCCTCAGGAACGAGAACCGGTGGCGGCGCGACGTACGGCACTGGCGGGCCCGCGCCCAGGGCGAACTGCCGCCCGGCTGGCCGCTGCTCGCGGGCTACGAGGTGCGGCAGATGATGTTCATGGACGACGAGGAGCACCGGGCCGCCCGCCGCACCCACCACGCCGCCCTGCGCCCCTTCCAGGACGCCAGGAGCCCCGAGGGCTGGGAACTGAGGGCGGCCGTCGCCCGTTACGCCGACGAGCTGGTCGCGCTGCTGGCCGCCGAGTCGGGCCGGACCGGCTTCGCCGACCTGGGCGCGCAGTACACCCGGCCGCTGCTGCTGATGGTCACCGCCAAGCTGTTCGGTTGCCCGGTCGAGCTGGGCGACGAACTGGTCATGGATCTGTGGCGGATGCTCGACGGGGGTCCCGACGCGGGCCCCGCCACCGGCCGGGCGCTGTCCGCCTTCATCCGCCTCGCCGCCCACCGCAGAGCCCGACCCGGCGACGACCTCACCTCGTACATGATGCTCGCCGACCCCGACCTCACCGACGAACAGCTCGGCCGGGAGCTGTTCATGAACGCCGTCTACCTCAACGACATCACCGGCAACATGGTCCTCAACACCCTGCTGGAGGTGCTGCGCGGCAACGCGACGGTGCGCCGCAGTCTGTCGGCGGGGCAGCTCGGCGAGACGGTCAACCGCGCCGCCCTCGCCAACCCGCCCGTCGCCAACATGTGCTTCCGGTTCGCCGCGCGCGACGTACGGCTGGGGCGGTTCTGGATCCGCGCGGGCGACATCGTCTCCCCGTCCTCGGCCGCCGCCCACCAGGACCTCCTGGCGATCGGCTCCTCCCACATGGTCGGCTCCGCCGTCTCCACCCGCGCCCACCTGGGCTGGGGCGCGGGCCCCCACCAGTGCCCCAGCGCTGCGCGTGAGCTGGGCGGGTTGATCGTGGCGACGGCGGTGGGCCGCGTCTTCGACCACTTCGCCCAGGCCGAACTGGCCCTCCCGCCCGACCAGTTGCCGTGGCGTTCGGGTCCGGTGGTACGGGGGCTGAAGGTGCTGCCGGTGCGGTACGAGTTGAACGGCGACCTCGTTCCCGCCCGCCGGGGCCGCGAACTCGTCCGGGCGGGGGACGCCCCGACGGGCGGCGACCGGCAGGCCAGGGGGCTGCTGGCGGTGTTGCGGCGGTTCATGGGGGCGGGCCGCTGACCCCCGGTGCGGTCCGAGGTCCCTGGGGGCTTCTGCCCCAACCCGGACCCCCGGCCCATGCCCACCGTCCCCCACGCTCGGCTGCGCTTGCGCGGGGGCCCCATCCCGACTCGGTAGATGGGAAAGCGGATGGCGCTGGGGGCTCGGCCCTCAGACCCCCGGCCCGCCTAAGCCGGCCTCAGCCACACCGTTGCCAGTGGGGGCAAGGTCAGGCGGATGCTCGCGGGGCGGCCGTGCCAGCCCTGGGGCTCCGGCTTGACCGGGTCGGGGCGGCCGACGCCGCTGCCGCCGTACGCCGCCGCGTCGGTGTTGAGGGCCTCGTGCCAGGCCGGTACGTCGTCGGGGACGCCGAGGCGGTAGTCGTGGCGGACCACGGGGGAGAGGTTGGAGACGGAAAGCAGCGGGGCGCCCTCGGCGTCGTAGCGCAGGAAGGCGAAGACGTTGTCCTCGGCCGCGTCCCCGACCACCCACTGGAAACCGGCCGGGTCGGTGTCCTGCTGCCACAGGGCCGGGGTCGCCCGGTAGACGCCGTTGAGGTCGCGGACCAGGTCCCTGACACCCCGGTGGTCGGCCTCGGCGCCGTACGCCGGGTCCAGCAGCCACCAGTCCGGGCCGTGCGCCTCGGACCACTCCGCGCCCTGCGCGAACTCCTGCCCCATGAAGAGGAGTTGCTTGCCCGGGTGGGCCCACATGAAGGCCAGGTACGCCCGCAGGTTCGCGCGCTGCTGCCACCAGTCGCCGGGCATCTTCGACACCAGCGACCGCTTGCCGTGCACCACCTCGTCGTGGGAGATGGGCAGGACGTAGTTCTCGCTGTAGGCGTACACCATCGAGAAGGTCATCTCGTGGTGGTGGTAGCGGCGGTGCACCGGCTCGTGGGTCATGTACTCCAGCGAGTCGTGCATCCAGCCCATGTTCCACTTCAGGCCGAAGCCGAGCCCGCCGAAACCGCTCGGCCCCGGGTGGTCCGTGGCCCGGGTGACGCCGTCCCAGGCCGTGGACTCCTCCGCGATCGTGACGACGCCGGGGCTGCGGCGGTAGACCGTCGCGTTCATCTCCTGCAGAAAGGCCACCGCGTCCAGGTTCTCCCGGCCGCCGTGCTCGTTCGGGGTCCACTGCCCCGGTTCGCGTGAGTAGTCGAGGTAGAGCATGGAGGCGACGGCGTCCACCCGCAGGCCGTCGATGTGGAACTCCTCGCACCAGTAACTGGCGTTGGCCACCAGGAAGTTGCGCACCTCGCGGCGGCCGAAGTCGAACTCCAGCGTCCCCCAGTCGGGGTGGGCGGCCCGCAGCGGGTCCTCGTGCTCGTACAGCGGACGCCCGTCGAACTCGGCCAGCGCCCAGTCGTCGCGCGGGAAGTGCGCCGGAACCCAGTCCATCAGGACGCCGACGCCGGCCCGGTGCAGCGCGTCCACCAGGTACTTGAAGTCGTCCGGCGTGCCGAGCCGGGCCGTGGGCGCGTAGAAACCGGTGACCTGGTACCCCCAGGATCCGCCGAAGGGATGCTCGGCGACCGGCATCAGCTCGACGTGGGTGAAGCCCAGGTCCTTGACGTACGCGGGCAGCTGCTCGGCGAGTTGACGGTACGTCAGGCCGGGCCGCCAGGACGCGAGATGGACCTCGTAGACGGAGAACGGCGCCTCGTGCACGGGTATCTTGGCCCGGCGCGCCAGCCACTCGTCGTCGCCCCACACGTACGCCGAGGCGTGCACGATCGACGAGGTCGCCGGCGGGACCTCCGTACGCCTGGCCAGCGGGTCGGCGCGCAGGGTGTGCGAGCCGTCGGGGCGGGTGATGTCGAACTTGTACAGCTCGCCCTCGCCGATCCCGGGCACGAACAGTTCCCAGACTCCGGACGAGCCGAGCGAGCGCATCGGATACGCCGTGCCGTCCCAGAAGTTGAAGGTGCCGGCCAGCCGCACCCCGCGCGCGTTCGGCGCCCACACGGAGAAGCCCGTGCCGGGCACACCCTGGTGGGTCGTCGGGTGCGCGCCGAGCACCGTCCACAGCTGCTCGTGCCGGCCCTCGCCGATCAGATGCAGGTCCAGCTCGCCCAGCGTGGGCAGGAAACGGTAGGCGTCCTCGGTCTCCACGGTCGTGCCCTCGTACGCCACGAGGAGCCGGTAGGCCGGGACCTGTGTGAGGGGCAGCAGGCCGGAGAAGAAGCCGTCGCCGTCGTCGTGGAGCTCGGCGCGCAGGTCGCCCGCGAGCACCGTGACGGACCGCGCGTACGGGCGCAGCGCCCGGAAGACGACCCCGCCGGGCACCGGGTGCGCACCGAGCACCGAGTGCGGGGCATGGTGGGTGCCCTGCAGCAGACGCTCACGGTCGGCGGCGGAAGCCTCCGGCGGACTGACGGACCCGGCCTTGGACTCGTCCCCGTGGTCGGCCTTCGCTTCGGCCGCGGCCTCGATCCGGGCCTTGGCTGCCTTGGCCTTGGAAGACTTCTTCCCTGTGGCCTTCTGCGCGGCCTTCTTGGGGGCCTTCTTCTTCGGGGGAGTCACGTACGGAGCCTCCTCAAGGCAGGTCGGGTGCGGCGAGGCGGTGTATCGCGGACAGCGGTACGGGGAGCCAGTCGGGGCGGTGGCGGGCCTCGTAGACGACCTCGTAGACGGCCTTGTCCGTCTCGTAGGCCCGCAGCAGCACGGGATCGGTGCGCGGGTCGACTCCCGCCACCTCGGCGTACCCGGAACAGTAGGCCCCCCGGCAGGCGTGCGCCCAGCCCGGGGCCGGAGGGTCGGCCGAGTGGGCCGCGTAGTCGAAGGAGCGCAGCATGCCCGCCACGTCCCGCACGGCGGGCTGCGGCATCCGCCGCTCGGCCAGCGGCCGGGCCGGCTCCCCCTCGAAGTCGATCAGCGACCACTCCCCGGAGGCCGCGCGCAGGACCTGCCCGAGGTGCAGGTCGCCGTGGACGCGCTGAGCGGTCCAGGTGTGGCCCTCGGCCGCGAGGTCGGACAGCGCGGTGAAGGCGGTGCGCAGCGCCGGCGCGTACGGGCGCAGCGCGGGCACGGCCTGCGCGGCCGCGTCGAGGCGGACGGCCATGCCGTCGACCATCGGCTGTATCTGCGCGTGCCCCAGCGTCGCCGTGGGCAGCGCCCGGGCCAGCGCCCCGTGCACCTCGGCGGTGGCCCGCCCCAGCGCCCGCGCCTCCGCGGCGAAGTCCTCGCCCTTGGCCAGCTCCCGCAGCGCCAGCTCCCAGCCGTCGGCCGCGCCCTGCACATACGGCTGGAGCACGGCCAGGACGTACGGCTCCCCCTCGAGGTGCGCCTCCATCCAGGCCGTCGGCGCGGGCACCCGGGGGCAGCCCTCGCGGGCCAGCGCCAGCGGCAGTTCCAGGTCGGGGTTGACGCCGGGCACGACCCGGCGCAGAAGCTTCAGGATGAACGTATCTCCATAGACGACGGACGAGTTCGACTGCTCGCCCGTCAGCCGGCGCGGGACCAGCCCCGACCGGATCTCCTGCTCCGGGTCCCGCTCGCAGCGCAGTCCGCCGATCCGGGCCCGGGTGCGCATCGCCTCCAGCAGCACCTCGGCGGGCCGGGTGTCGTACAGGGCGTCGAACACGGTCCGCCCGGCCAGTGGCCCCTGTGTCACGTGCCCGATCAGCGCGGGCGCCAGCCGGGGTGGCAAGGCCTGGCGAACGCCGATCAGGAGCTGGTAGCAGTCGCCGGGACCGGCGCCCTGCTCGGCGCGCACCAACAGGTGGTAGAGGCCCAGCCGGGCGCCGACCGGGAGCAGCTCGGTGGCCGCCACCAGCGAGAACCCGGTGACCGGACGCCCCTTGCCGGCGAACCAGCGCTGCCGCGGCAGCCACTCCCGCAGCAGGGGGTCCAGCGACGCGAGGAGGCCGGGGCTCGTCTTGCCGGAGAGTGTGACCGTTTCCGCCATGGCGTCACATTCCTTTCCCCGGGGGGTCGGGGTGTTACTGATGCGTGCCCCGGGCGGGGCAGGGGAAACCGCCCCGCCGCGGGGTTCTAGGCCGCGTCGCGGCGCAGCCGGAACCAGTAGAAGCCGTGGCCCGCGAGGGTGAGCAGGTACGGCAGATCGCCGACCGCCGGGAAGCGCACCCCGCCGAACAGCTCCACCGGGTACCGCCCGTTGAACCGGCTCAGGTCCAGCTCGGTGGGCTGTGCGAAGCGCGAGAAGTTGTGCACGCACAGCACCAGGTCGTCCTCGAATTCGCGCAGGAAGGCGAGGACGGCGGGGTTGGAGGACTGCAGTTCGGTGTACGTCCCGAGGCCGAAGGCGGGGTTCTGCTTCCGGATCTCGATCATCCGCCGGGTCCAGTGCAGCAGCGACGAGGGCGACGACATCGACGCCTCGACGTTGGTGACCTGGTATCCGTAGACGGGGTCCATGATGGTCGGCAGGGACAGCCGTCCGGGGTCACAGGACGAAAAACCTGCGTTGCGATCCGGTGTCCACTGCATGGGGGTGCGGACGGCGTCGCGGTCGCCGAGCCAGATGTTGTCGCCCATGCCGATCTCGTCGCCGTAGTAGAGGATCGGCGAGCCGGGGAGGGACAGGAGCAGGGCGGTGAAGAGCTCGATCTGGTTGCGGTCGTTGTCCAGGAGCGGGGCGAGCCGGCGGCGGATGCCGATGTTGGCGCGCATCCGCGGGTCTTTCGCGTATTCCGCGTACATGTAGTCGCGCTCTTCGTCGGTGACCATTTCGAGGGTCAGCTCGTCGTGGTTCCGCAGGAAGATGCCCCACTGGCAGTTGGCGGGAATCGCCGGGGTCTTGGCGAGGATTTCCGACACCGGATAGCGGGATTCCCGGCGTACCGCCATGAAGATGCGGGGCATGACGGGGAAGTGGAACGCCATGTGGCATTCGTCGCCGCCGGAGGCGTAGTCGCCGAAGTAGTCGACGACGTCCTCGGGCCACTGGTTGGCCTCGGCGAGGATCACCGTGTCCGGGTAGTGGGCGTCGATCTCCTTGCGGACCCCCTTGAGGAACTCGTGCGTCGCCGGGAGGTTCTCGCAGTTCGTGCCCTCCTGGGCGTACAGGTAGGGCACGGCGTCGAGGCGGAAGCCGTCGATGCCCAGGTCCAGCCAGAACCGCAGCGCGGAGATCATCTCCTCCTGCACGGCCGGGTTCTCGTAGTTGAGGTCCGGTTGGTGGGAGAAGAAGCGGTGGAAGAAGTACTGCTTGCGGACGGGGTCGAAGGTCCAGTTGGAGACCTCGGTGTCGACGAAGATGATGCGGGCGTCGCCGTACTGTTTGTCGTCGTCGGCCCACATGTAGTAGTCGCCGTAGGGTCCGTCGGGGTCTTTTCTCGATTCCTGGAACCACGGGTGCTGGTCGCTGGTGTGGTTCATCACGAAGTCGATGATGACGCGCATGCCGCGTTGGTGGGCGGCGTCGACGAATTCCACGAAGTCGGCGAGGTCGCCGAATTCGGGGAGGACGGCGGTGTAGTCGGATACGTCGTATCCGCCGTCACGGAGTGGTGATTTGAAGAAGGGCGGGAGCCAGAGGCAGTCGACTCCGAGCCATTGCAGGTAGTCGAGTTTGGCGGTGATTCCCTTGAGGTCGCCGACGCCGTCGCCGTTGCTGTCCTGGAAGGAGCGGACGAGGACCTCGTAGAACACGGCGCGTTTGAACCACTCGGGGTCGCGGTCCTTGGCGGGGGTGTCCTCGAAGGTGTCGGGAACGGGCTCGTTGACGATCATGGTGTGGGTGACCCTCCGATCTGCGGGTTGGACGGTCGCAGGACGGTGAGTACGTGCGCGGGCCGGGTGCCCGGTTCGAGGCGCACGTAGTTGGCCCTGCCCCAGTGGTAGGTCTCGCCGGTGAGCTCATCGCGCACCGACACCGACTCGTGCCAGTCCAGGCCGAGTTGCGGCATGTCCAACGACACCGTCGCCTCCTGGGTGTGGTGGGGGTCGAGGTTGACGACCACCAGAACCGTGTTCGAGCCGCTCTTCTTCGAGCTCCTCTTGGAGTAGGCGATCACCGCTTCCTTGTCGGTCGGATGGAAGTGCAGATCGCGGAGTTGGTGCAGGGCCGGGTTCGCCCGCCGGATCTCGTTGAGCCGGGTGACGAGGGGGGCGAGGCTGCGGCCCTCGCGTTCGGCCGCGGCCCAGTCACGGGGTTTGAGCTGGTATTTCTCCGAGTCGAGGTATTCCTCGCCGCCTTCCTTCAGCGGTGTGTTCTCGCAGAGTTCGTAGCCGCTGTAGATGCCCCAGGTCGGGGAGAGGGTGGCGGCGAGGACGGCGCGGACCTCGAAGGCGGGGCGGCCGCCGTGCTGCAGGTAGGCGTGCAGGATGTCGGGGGTGTTGGCGAACAGATTGGGCCGCATGTAGGAGGCGGCCTCCCCCGAGAGTTCGGTGAGGTACTCCGTCAGTTCCTGCTTCGTGTTGCGCCAGGTGAAGTAGGTGTAGGACTGCTGGAAGCCGATCTGGCCGAGCGTGTGCATCATCGCGGGGCGGGTGAAGGCCTCGGCGAGGAAGATCACGTCGGGGTCGGTGCGGTTGATCTCCGCGATGACCCGCTCCCAGAACACGACCGGCTTGGTGTGCGGGTTGTCGACGCGGAAGATCCGCACTCCGTACGACATCCAGTGGCGCAGCACGCGCTGGGTCTCGGCGACGAGGCCGTCCAGATCGGCGTCGAAGGCGATCGGGTAGATGTCCTGGTACTTCTTCGGCGGGTTCTCGGCGTATGCGATCGTCCCGTCCGGCCGGTGATGGAACCACTCGGGGTGTTTTTGCACCCAGGGGTGGTCGGGGGAGCACTGGAGGGCGAAGTCGAGGGCGATCTCCAGGCCGAGCTCGCGCGCCCGCTCCACGAACCGGGCGAAGTCCTCGAGGGTGCCCAGGTCGGGGTGGACGGCGTCGTGGCCGCCTTCGGGCGAGCCGATCGCCCAGGGCACGCCGACGTCGTCCGGACCGGGGTCGAGCGTGTTGTTGCGGCCCTTGCGGAAGGTCGTGCCGATCGGGTGGATCGGCGGCAGGTAGACGACGTCGAAGCCCATCGCGGCGATGGCCGGGAGCCTGCGGGCGGCGGTGCGGAAAGTACCGTGCGGACGCTCTGGAGTCCCCTCGGAGCGGGGGAAGAACTCGTACCAGGCGCCGTACAGGGCGCGTTCGCGCTCCACCAGCAGAGGCAGCGGCTCGGAGGCGGTGACCAGGTCGCGCAGCGGATGGCGGCCGAGGACGGCTTCGACCTCCGGCGTCAGCGCCGCCGCCAGCCGGGAGGCGGCCGGGCGGGTCTCGTCACGCAGGGCGTCGACCGCGGCCGGCAGCACGGTCCGGTCCGGCCCCTTTGGTACTCCGGCGGCCGCCCGCTCGTACAGCCGGGCGCCCTCCTCCAGGACCAGCTCCGTGTCCATCCCCGCGGGGATCTTGATGCGGGCGTGATGCCGCCAGGTGGCGACCGGATCCCCCCACGCCTGAACGGTGTAGGTCCAGCGGCCGGTCCTGTCCGGCGTGACGTCCGCGCCCCAGCGGTCGGTGCCGGGGGCGAGTTCACGCATCGGCGTCCACGGGCCGGGGTTGCCGTCCGGGTCCCGCAGCACGACGTTGGCGGCGACGGCGTCGTGTCCCTCCCGGAACACGGTCGCCGAGACCTGGAACGTCTCACCGGCGACGGCCTTGGCCGGACGGCGTCCCTGCTGGACGAGCGGGCGGACGTCGAGGACGGGTATGCGCCCGACGGCGGTGGCGTGGCCGTCCGCGGAGGGTCGCTCCGTGACGGACGGTCCGGTGTCGGTGGTGTCGGCGGTGTCGGTGCCGACGGTGGTGGCGGTTTCGGCGGGGCGCACGGTGAGCGCCTCCGGGGGTGCTTCGGGGGCTTGTGTGGCCTTGGTGCGGGGTGTCGGGGGTGCTGACGAGTGGTGCGTGGCGGGCATGACCGCTCCTGTCCGCATCAACGAGGGTGGGCGGATGGATGTGGGGTCGTGTACCGAGGGAGCCTTCCCACCCTCTTCGGGTGAGCAATCCGGCACTTTGTTAACTCTCACGCGTATGTCTACACACAAGTCCGGCTCCGTTCGAGAGGAACGGAGCCGGTTTTGGAGCCCCGTTACCCGGACTGTGGGACCTGTAGGAGTTTGTTCGGCGAACCGGCCCCCCGGCCGGACACCTTGCCGCTCACCGCCCCCGCGACCAACGCCCTCGCGACCGCCGCGGGCATGGCTTTCGGGTGGTCGGCGAGATAGAGCGCGGCCGCGCCCGCCGCGTGCGGCGACGCCATCGACGTACCGGAGTGGGCCACGCGGCCGGTGTCGCTCGTGTACGACGCGGAGGTGATCGACACGCCCGGCGCGAACAGGTCGAGGGCCGAACCGTAGTTGGAGAAGCCCGCCCTGGTGTCCTTGCGGTCGGTCGCGCCGACCGTGATGGCCTCCCGTACGTCGGCGGGGGAGTACAGGGCGGCCGGCTGCCCCACGTTGCCCGCGGCGACGGTGTAGGTGACGCCGGACCGGATGGAGGTGCGCACGGCGGCGTCCAGCGCCGCGTTGTACCCGCCGCCCAGGCTGAGGTTGGCGACCGCGGGCTTGTGCGCGTGCCGGGTGACCCAGTCGATGCCCGCGACGGCCTGCGCGGTGGTGCCCGCACCGGCGTTGTCGAGCACCCGTACGGCCACCACCTTGGCCTTCTTGGCGACGCCGAGGGACGCGCCCGCGACGGTGCCGGCGACGTGCGTGCCGTGTCCGTTGCCGTCGGCGGCGACACGGTCACCGCCGACGAAGTCCCAGCCGTAGCTCGCCCGGCCGCCGAAGTCGTCGTGCGTGATCCGGATGCCGGTGTCGATCACGTACACCGTGACACCGGCGCCCGCGGACTTCGGCCAGCGGTAGTTGCCGTCCAACGGCCGGCTCGGCTGGTCGACGCGGTCCAGCCCCCAGGACGGCGGGTTCTTCCCGACGACGTCCAGCGTCACGCGGCTGTCCTGGACGACGGACGCCACGTGCGGGTCGGCCGCGAGCCGCCGGGCCTGTCTCTCGTCGGCCTCGACGGCGAACCCGTTGAGGACCGTGCCGTAGGTATGGCTGATTCTCGCCCCGTACGTCCCGACGAGGCGTCGCCCGGCCTTCGACGACGCGGGCGTGTCCCCCCTCAGCGTCACGAGGTAGCTTCCGCCGACGGAGCCGGGCAGACCGGCGCCGAGTATCTTCCCCTCCGGTGCGGCGTGCGCGGGCAGGGTGACGGCCGACAGCACCACGGTCGTGGCGACCGCGGTCAGGCTCCCCGCCCGGCGCAGACGCCGTGTGCGCGTCCGTGCCATGGTTTCGAGTTCCCCTCCTCGACTCGGCGCACGACGGCTTGGCCGGGCACGCCACTGGGCAGCCTCTCGCGAGGGGCGAAGCGCCACAAGGTGGCCTACGAGGGAGAAACAGGGTTTTCGGCCCGTTGCCGAAGCGCCTGTGCGGCGCCGGGTCAGGGCACTTCAGCCCGTCCGGCGCTTGACGCCGAGGCCGTTCAGGCCGAAAAGCGGGGGCCTTGGGGCGGCCAGCCCTCAGCGAGGCCGAGGCCGACGCCGGTACCGTCTTGGGAGACGTGGACGCACACCGCCGTGTGTCCATCCAGCGAACGCGCTACGCCGAGGTGGAATGTGAAGGCGATCCGTCGATTCACCGTCCGACCCCTCCTCCCCGAACCCCTCCGCCCGCTCAACGATCTGGCCCGCAACCTGCGCTGGTCCTGGCACGCGGAGACCCGCGACCTCTTCCAGTCCGTCGACCCCGAGCGCTGGGCCGTCTCGGACGGCGACCCGGTCAGACTCCTCGGCAGCGTGCGCCCGGCACGCCTCGCCGAACTCGCCGAGGACCGCCGTTTCCTGCGCCGGCTGACCGCCGCCGCCGACGACCTGCACGACTACGTGACCGGCGACCGCTGGTACCAGGCGCAGCCCTCCACCGCCGGGCTCCCCGCCGCCGTCGCCTACTTCTCGCCCGAGTTCGGCGTCACGGCCGCCCTGCCGCAGTACTCCGGCGGCCTCGGCATCCTCGCCGGCGACCACCTCAAGGCGGCCAGCGACCTGGGCGTTCCACTGATCGGCGTGGGACTGCTCTACCGGCACGGCTACTTCCGCCAGTCGCTGTCCCGGGACGGCTGGCAGCAGGAGCACTACCCCGTCCTCGACCCCAACGAGCTGCCGGTGACCCTGCTGAGGGAGGACGACGGGACCCCCACGCAGATCTCCCTCGCCCTCCCGGTCGGCAAGCAGCTCCACGCCCGCGTCTGGCTGGCCCAGGTCGGCCGGGTCCCGCTCCTCATGCTCGACTCGGACGTCGAGGAGAACGACCTCGGCGAACGCGGGGTGACCGACCGGCTCTACGGCGGCGGCAGCGAGCACCGGCTGCTCCAGGAGATGCTGCTCGGCATAGGAGGTGTCCGGGCCGTACGCACGTACTGCCGGCTGACCGGGCACCCGGAACCCGAGGTCTTCCACACCAACGAGGGCCACGCGGGCTTCCTCGGGCTGGAGCGGATCGCGGAACTCGCCGACACGGGACTGGACTTCGACTCGGCGCTGGAAGCCGTCCGGGCCGGAACGGTCTTCACCACCCACACCCCCGTCCCGGCCGGCATCGACCGCTTCGACCGCGAGCTGGTCGCCCGCCACTTCGGACCCCAAGCCGAACTCCCGCGCATGGACGTCGACCGCATCCTGCGCCTCGGCATGGAGACGTACCCGGGAGGCGAGCCGAACCTCTTCAACATGGCCGTGATGGGGCTGCGGCTGGCGCAGCGCGCGAACGGTGTGTCGCTGCTCCACGGCCATGTGAGCAGGGAGATGTTCTCCGGCCTGTGGCCGGGCTTCGACCCCGACGAGGTGCCGATCACCTCCGTCACCAACGGCGTGCACGCCCCGACCTGGGTCGCCCCCGAGGTCCTGCGCCTCGGCGCCCGCCAGATCGGCACCGAGCGCGCCGAGGACGCCCTGAGCGTCGGCGGCTCCGACCGCTGGGACGCCGTCGCCGACATCCCCGACCAGGACATCTGGGAGCTGCGCCGCGATCTGCGCGAGCAGCTGGTGGTGGAGGTGCGCCGGCGGCTGCGGGCGTCCTGGCGTCAACGGGGCGCGGGCACCGCGGAGTTGGGCTGGATCGACGGCGTCCTGGACCCGGACGTCCTCACCATCGGTTTCGCGCGCCGCGTCCCGTCGTACAAGCGGCTGACGCTGATGCTGAGGGACCGAGACCGCCTGATGGACCTGCTGCTGCACCCGGACCGCCCGATCCAGATCGTGGTGGCGGGCAAGGCGCACCCGGCGGACGACGGCGGCAAACGTCTGGTCCAGGAGTTGGTCCGGTTCGCGGACGACCCACGGGTCCGCCACCGTGTCGTCTTCCTCCCCGACTACGGCATGGCGATGGCGCAGAAGCTGTACCCCGGCTGCGACATCTGGCTGAACAATCCGCTGAGGCCGCTGGAGGCGTGCGGGACGAGCGGCATGAAGGCGGCCCTGAACGGCTGCCTCAACCTCTCCGTCCTGGACGGCTGGTGGGACGAATGGTTCCAGCCCGACTTCGGCTGGGCGATCCCCACCGCGGACGGCGCCGGCACCGACCCCGACCACCGCGACGACATCGAGGCGGCGGCCCTCTACGACCTCCTGGAACAGCGCATCACCCCCCGCTTCTACGAACGCGGGCGCGCGGGCCTGCCCGACCGCTGGATCGAGATGGTCCGCCAGACCCTCACCCTGCTCGGCCCGAAGGTGCTGGCGGGACGCATGGTCCGCGAGTACGTCGAACGCCTCTACACCCCGGCCGCCCAGGCGCACCGGACGATGGCCCCCGACACCGCGCGTGAACTCGCCGCCTGGAAAGGGCGGGTGCGCTCGGCCTGGCACGCGGTGACGGTGGACCACGTCGAGACGTCGGTGGCCACCACCACGGCCGAACTCGGTACGACCCTCTCGCTGCGGGTCCGCGTCGGCCTCGGCGACCTCGCCCCCGACGACGTCGAGGTCCAGGCCGTCTCGGGCCGGGTCGACGAGGAGGACCGCATCACCGACGCGGCGACGGTCCCGTTGAAACCGGCGGGCGGCCCCGACCTGGAGGGCAGGTGGGTGTACGAGGGCCCGCTGTCCCTGGACCGCACGGGCCCCTTCGGCTACACGGTCCGCATCCTGCCGGCCCACCGACTGCTGGCGTCCGGCGCGGAGTTGGGACTGCTGGAGGTGCCGTCCGAGGAGGCGGTGGAGGGGGCGGGGGTGCTGCTGCGGTAGCCGCTCACCGCCGATCCGAGGCGCCGACGGGTGACGTCGGCGCCTCGGTGGTCACCGGACGACTCAAGGAGTGGTGAGGGTCCCGGTGATGCGGGTGACGGTCGCCGGGGTGGTGCTGGACAGGTCGGTGAAGAGGTCGGTCGTGACCGTCCCGCCGTCGGAGACGGCCCACAGGTCGGGTACGCCGTCGCCGTTGGCATCGGCGGCCTGGAGGTTCGGAGCGGCTCCGGTGTTCCACTCGGTGGCGACCGGGTAGGCGGTGTACGTGAGGTCGCCGGTCTCCGGGTCGGCGGCCAGGTTCTCCCACAGGTCGAGCTCGCCGGTGGACTTGTTCCACAGGAACATCGCGGTACTGCTTCCGCCGCCCGCGCCGGGCAGCTGCATGGTGGCGACGGTCCAGTCGTTCCAGTCCGCGGTGCCGTCGGGTGTGGTGGCGTTGAGTGTGATGGGGAAGTAGAGGCCGGCGTTGAAGCCGCTCGCATAGAGGTTGAGGGCGTAACCATTGGCACTGTCACCGGAGATGCCGATGAGGTCGGGCAGTCCGGTGTTGCGGCCGGAGGTGTTTCCGGCATTGGCGAGCTGGACGGGATTGTCGCCGTACATGTCCTGCAACGAACCGCCCTGAATGTGGAAGCTGTTCCCGCTGACCGGGCTGAGCGGCGAGCCGTCTCCGTTGCCCTTGATGATCATGCCGGTGCCCGCATACATGCCGTTCGGGAAGTAGGCGAGCACGTCCTGTTCAGCGCCGCCTGTGAAGCGTCCGGTGATGACCGTAGAGCCGTCGAAGTCCGACGGCGAGCCGTTGCTGTTACGGCCGTTGCCGTTGACGCCGATGTCGGTCGGCGAGGCGCTGACGTCTCCCTCACCGGTACCGGGTGCCAGCCACAGACCTGACGGGAGTCCGTTCTGGGCGCCGACGGTGACCAGGTCGGGGATGTTGTCGCCGGTCAGGTCGCCGTCGGCCTGGTTCGTTGAGGGCGCGGCCGAGATGATGTAAATGGTCGCTGTCTCGCCGTAGTTGCCGCCTGCGGACACACTGGTGACCGACAGGATGTTGGTCTGGCTGGTCGGGGTGACCGTGATGGTGGCGTTGCCGGACGCGTCAGCGGTCACGTTGACCGGGCCGCCCGCGTTGAGCTGATACCGGTAGCCGGTCGGTACGGTCCCGCCGCTGGGCGCACTGACGGCGATGCCCAACGGCTGTCCGACGGTGGACGCCCCGGGTTCGGCGATCACGGGCGTGCCCGGATGCGTCGGGTCGAAGGAAAAGTGGCAGACGGTCGACCAGTCGCTCGTGTGGTCGGAGTCGCTGGCCCGGACTTTCCAGTCGAACTCGGTGATGGAACCGCCTGCCGCGGACTCGAGTCTGTCCTTCCGGATGATGTAGACGGCATTTGTGCCGGACGCGGCGGACACCTGCGCTTCTGCGATCGCGTCGGCGGGTTCGCTGTCGCGCCGCGACAGGAGGAAGTCGACGCCCAGTGTGCCGCCGTCGGGGTCCGAGACCTTCGCGTACAGATAGACGTCGGTGTCGCCGACGATGGTGGTGCCGTCGCAGGAGGTCACCGGCGAGGTGTGCAAGCTGGTCGGAACAGCGGGAGGGTTGTCCTGCGTCGTGGCCGAGGCCGCGGTCGGCTGGGCGATCCCCGCAGCCGCGATCAACAGGCCGAGTGCTGCTGCCGCGGTGACGGCGGGTCTGCGGCGCGGTCTGTCGGAGGAGGACGAGTGCACGAAGTCGTCGCCTTTCCCGAGGGGGCCGAACGGCCCCGAGCGGAGTCAAGTTACGTTACGGCGAACGGGAGTTCGAATGGGTTTTCGATGGCCCGTCCGCCCTGGTCACGTCAACGCCCTTGCCCTCGGGCACACTGGCGGCACGAGCGCCGCTTCCTTCGCCTCGGCCGGGTGTGTCCGCTGCCGTCACTGTCGGGCTGAGGTGAATATTCGGTGGGCGGATCGCAGGGCGGGGGCTATGATCCCCCGCGATGACTACTTCTTCTGTAGACAGATCGGGGGCCCCGTCCGCGCAAGGTGAGTGCTGATGCTCACTCGGATCGCGAACGAGGATTCCCGACTTTCCTTCTGGCTGCGCGTGCGCGAGTTCGCCGTGCCGGCCTCCATGATCGAGACTGCGACCGCCCGCCGCCGTGCCGGGGACTGGGCGGGGGCGTGTGCCGCCGCAGGCGTCGACGTTGATCTCGACCTTCGTGCCGTAGCGCGGGCGTACGGTCGTGCCTTTGTTTCCCTACTCCGGTCCGATCTCCGTCACTTGGCGCCTGACCTGCTGCGATGGCACATGCCAAGGGTCGCTCCCGACGGATTGCTGCGGCCGGGGGTGACGGTCTCCCTCGCTCGGTACGAGGTTGACGCCGCCGTCGGCGATGCCGGGCGGGACGACACCCGGTGGCCCGTGCACCTTGTGGTGCGGACTCCGCCCGCCTGGGCGGATGCCGGGCAGCGGGTCAGTCTCGGGTTGTGGGACGGTTCCCGTGGTGATCATCCGCATCCGCACCCTCGTCCCAGCCGGCGGTTCCGGTTCGACCTGCACCGTCATCTCTGGGACGCGCGCCGCGCGGATGAGCTGCGGACTCGCAGCGGGGACGGGGCGGGCGACACCCTGCTCGACCACGAACTTCCCGTGCCTGACGGGCGCCGCTGTGCCGTCGACCGGTGGGCGGACGAGGCCGCGATCCTGCTCCGGGCCGACGGGGCGACCGGGCCCGACGGAACAGTCCTTGTGCGGCTCGGGGGGCGGCGTCGGCTGGTTCTCGGACTCGAACTCGGCCTCGGCGGCGAGCCGTCCGCGTCGCGGATCACCGCTGTGTCCACCCGCAGCGGTGGCGGGACCGACCTGCCGGTGCTTCCCGACGCCGCGACCTGGGTCCCGCCCGACCTGGAGTTGATCCGCGCCGGCGCGATCGACGTCGGTCTGCTGCATCCGCTCGTCGCCTCGGCGCTCGTGCCGGATCGGGCGCCGCCGATCGGTCCGTTCCCGTCCCCGTCCTTGTCCCCGTCCCCGGCCTCCGCCGGGGAGCGAGGTGGCGGGCAGCCGCATCTCGTGGAGTGTCGGGGGGAGCGGCATCGGATCGGGCTGGTCGACGGGGTACTGGCCGCGCTCGACCATGACCCGGACGAGATCCGCCGCGAGGAGTTGTTGGTCGCGCTGACCGGCACCCCGCTGCCCTGTCTGCGGGCCATCGACGATGCTCATCGTCGTCCGGACTGCCTGACCGGGGTCCGTGACCGTCTCGTCCATGGAGACATCGCCGGTGCGCTGGCCGTCGTCGAGGGGCTGCTCGGCCCCGACGCGACCCTGCGCGAGGGCGCTCTGCGGGACGAGCTGCTGGCGGCCGCGCGGCGGCGCATCACCTACGGGCTGTTCCGGGCCGGACTGGCCGGGCCCGGGCCCGGCCGTGTCCTGCCGGGGCCGGTCCGTCGCCCCAGCCACCGGTCACGCCCCCGCCACACCTTCCTCGCGCGCTGAACCTCGCCCACCCCACAGCAACGCCCCAACAACGCCTGAACCTCTTAACTCCCAAACCCTCAACTCTCAAAGGTGATCACCCATGCCCGCTTGCACCCCGCTCGCCCTCGTCGACACTCCCTCCGACCCCTTCGTGTCTCACTCTGCACCCGCCCCCCGCACGTCCCAACTCGACGTCGCCGCAGACCTGTTGACGCTGCTCCGGCACTCCACCACCGAACCCCGACCCGACGATCAACTCGAGGCCCTCACCCTGGCCGTGGCCGCCGACCTCCCCGTGCTGCTGTGGGGCGAGCCGGGGATCGGCAAGACCGCCGCGCTGACCCAGCTCGCGGAGGCGCTGGACCTGCCGCTGACCACGGTGATCGCCAGCGTGCACGAGCCGTCCGACTTCTCGGGGCTGCCCATCGTCGGGGACGATCCGGCCGAACAGGGCGTCCCGATGGCCCCGCCGGACTGGGCGGTGCGCCTGGTGCGGGCCGGCCGGGGGCTGTTGTTCCTGGACGAGCTGTCCACCGCGCCGCCGGCCGTGCAGGCGGCCCTGCTCCGCCTGGTGCTGGAGCGCCGGATCGGCGCGCTGACCCTTCCGCCCGGGGTGCGGATCGTGGCCGCCGCCAACCCGCGGGGCTCGGCCGCCGACGGCTGGGAACTGAGCCCGCCGCTGGCCAACCGGTTCGTCCACCTCCAGTGGACCCACGACCACGAGGTCGTCGTCCGCGGACTCGGTGGGACCTGGCCCCGGGCGACCCTGCCCCGGCTCGACCCGGCGAAGCTGGCCGGGGCCGTGGAGTTCGCGCGGCGCGCGGTGTGCGGGCTGCTCGCCGCCCGGCCCAAGCTCGTGCACCAGCTGCCCAGCAGCGAGGCGCGCCGGGGCGGCGCCTGGCCGTCGCCCCGCAGTTGGGAGATGACCCTGACGCTGATCGCCTTCGCGACGGCGGCCGGCTCGTCACGGGACGTACTGTCGCTGCTGGTCAGGGGCACGGTCGGTGACGGCCCCGGGCTGGAGCTGCTGGCGAGCCTGGACCGGATGGACCTCCCGGACCCCGAGACGCTGCTCGCCGACCCGGCGGGCGCCGTCCTGCCCGAGCGGGGCGATCTGCGCCAGGCCGTGCTGGACGGTGTGGTGGCGGCGGTCCGCACCCGCCCCGACAGGTCCCGCTGGGACGCGGCGTGGGCGCTCCTCGTACGGGCGTTGGAGACCGGCGCCCCGGATCTGGTGGTCGTCCCCGCGACGACGCTCGCCTCCCTGCGCCAGGAGGACTGGGACGTACCGGCGTCGATCGAGAAGCTCGCCGGAGTGGTGACGCTGTCCCGGCGGGCGGACCACGCGGCGGACCGTGCGGCGGCCCGCTCCGCGGTGGCTGCGAAGGCGGGCCGATGAGCCCCGACGGGCCACGAGACGACGAGCCACAGGGCGTCGCCGACATGCCCTTGGCCTCCGACGGGCCGAGGCCCCTGGACCTCGACAAGCTCTTCGCCGCCCGGCTGCACGCCGCCCGGGCCCGGCCCTACCTGGCGACGGCCCTGTTCGCCCTCCACCCTGTGGAGTCGCGGTGGGTGCCGACGATGGCCGTGGACCGGCACTGGCGGTGCTACGTCTCACCGGCGTTCGTGGACCGTACGCCGGTGGAGGAGCTGGCCGGGGTGTGGGTGCACGAGGTGTCGCACCTGCTGCGCGACCACCACGGGCGCAGTGAGCGGGTCGCCCGGGAGCGCGAGTTGCGCGGCCCCGGCGAACGGCTGCGGATGAACATCGCCGCCGACTGCGAGATCAACGACGACGCGTTCGGGGACGGGTTGGTCCAGCCCGAGGGCGCGGTCACGCCGGGGTTCCTCGGTCTGCAGCCGGGCGAGCTCATGGAGGACTACCTGCGCCAGTTCCGGCTCGGGCCGTACACGCAGAACCTGGCCTGGCTGGACTGCGGCAGCGGCGCCGACGGACGGGAACGCGAGTGGGACCTGGGCCCGGACGGCGCGCACGGCCTGAGCGAACAGGAACGGGACGCGGTCCGCTTCCGCGTGGCGCAGGGCATCTCCGGCCGCCGGGGGAGTGCTCCGGCGGGGTGGCGGCGGTGGGCCGAGGAGGCGTTCCATCCGCCGCAGCCGTGGCGGGAGTTGCTGGGCGCGGCGGTCCGCTCGGCGGCGTCCGGTCCGGGCGCGGGCGAGGACTACTCCTACGGTCGCCCGTCCCGCCGCTCGGCGGGCGTCCCGGGCGCGGTCCTGCCGAGCCTGCGCCGCAGACCGCCCCAGGTGAGTGTCGTCATCGACACCTCCGCGTCGGTCAGCGACGCCGAACTGGGCAGCGCGATCCTCGAGGTCGCCGCGATCTCCCGGGCGGTGGGCGGCCGACGCGACATGGTCACCGTGGTTCCCTGCGACGCGGCGGCCGACATCGCCTACCCCCTGTGCCGGGGCGAGGGCATCCCTCTGCTGGGCGGCGGGGGCACGGACCTGCGCGCGGGCTTCACCAGAGCCCTGCGCGCCCGACCCCGCCCCGACGTCATCGTCGCCCTGACCGACGGTCAGACCCCCTGGCCGAGCACCCGCCCACCGTGCCGCACGGTGGTCGGCCTGTTCCCCCGAAGCCCGTCGTCGTACGACGAGGACGACGCCGAGTACATACCGGATTCGCCGCCTGCTTGGGCTCGGGTGGTGGAGATCGGGTCGGGGCCTGGTCGGTTCGCGGTGAATGTCGTGTGATCATGTTCACTTCATTTGAGTGAGTCATGTGAACGTCTTGTGTATTTGTTTGGAGATCCTTTAGGAGTTCCCCACTCGTGATCTTTTGGGTGGGGGGATTCCGTGCGTCCGGCACGTCCGCTTGTTCTCGTTGTTGCCTTCGTCCTGGCCGTGCTGGCCGGGACCGAGCAAGTCGCCTTCGCCGTAGGCCAGTCCGCGCCCGTCGGCTCCGGAGAGGCCCCCGACCAGCGGTGCGGTTCCGCCGCCGGGCGCAGTCACACCGCGTCCGAGAACGCGACGGACGCCTCCGCGAAGGGCGGGCGTGACGGCGCGCTTGCCGGAAGGGGCGAGCTGCCCGCCGAGCAGAGCGACGGCGTCACGCGCATGCCCAGCACCGCTCGGACGCCCAAGCCCGGCCCGGTGGTTGAGACAGCGGCGCCCGGCGCCGTCGAGCCCCAGGGCTTCGACGCCAAGCGCAGCAAGGAGGTCGCCGGACAGCGCGCGGAGCGCGAGCGCACCTACCTCAACCCGGACGGCACCTAAACCACCCGCTTCTAGGCGCGGGGCGCGAGCGGCCAGCAGGCCGACGACCTCCCTGACCCACCGGGTCACGGTGGTGCGGTGTATCCCGTTGCCGCCGGCCAGGTCGCCCGGCCGCTGGTCACAGCGCAGTACCGCGAGCACGATGGCGGCGATCTTCCCCGCGGGCAGGGCCCGCCACCGCGAGCCGATCTTCTTCAGGTGGCCGCGTACCCGACTGGCGAGCCGGTTCAGGGTCGCACTCGACAGCGGCAGGCGTGCGGTGTAAATAATGCCGTCAGGGCCCCCGGCGAGAGGGTTGTTTTTCTTCACACCAAACTCAACTGCCGCCGGGGACCCGCCGGTTACGGTCCTTAAGGCACCCGCCGGCGGCGTTACGAGCGTGCGGTGAACTTCCCGTCGGGACGCTTGTGCAGCCAGTCGCGGTCGGCGAGCTTGGTCATCTTCGCCCGCAGCGGCTCCAGCTTGCCGCGCACCGAGGCGTTCAGACCCAGCCGCTCGCCGACCGCCCTGACCTGCACCGGGCCGTCGGCCTCCCGCACGATCGCCAGGATCTTGCGGTAGTCGCCGGGCAGCGCGCCCTCATCGGCCGCGTCGCTGCGGTGCGGGATGAGCAGGACTGCCCGCCCGGCCACTCGCACCCCGCCCGGCCACTCGCACCCCGCTCGGCGAGTTCTCGACGCTCCGCGCACCGCAGACGACCGCCGCAGGCACACGTCGACCGGACCGGCGTCAGTGAGTGCCACCGGGGCGCCGCGAGCGCGGGTCGGGCACCGAGCCGAACCAGAGGCTCAGGTGAGCGACCTGGTCGGGGTCTGTAATGATCACCAAGCCCGCGCCCGCACCGTTGCCTGCCCCTCACGCCAAAGACCCGTACAGCCACGGGACTTGAGGCCGCCTGGTTTGAGTCTGCGAACGTTTCTTCCCGCGGATTGTGCGAGAAGTATTGACGTCATTCATGGGATCTCTAGCATTCTCCCGATCGGTACTTCGACCCTTGTTCGACATGTCGGACAGCAGAATTGCACCACATCGGCAGCCGGACAGCCTCCGACGGGGCAAACCGGAGTCGCTTGCTCAAGGATGACGAGGTCCTTATGCACAGACGTAGTTTCAGTCTCAGACGCCCGTCCGCGATGCTCGCCGCCGCGGTTGCGGCCCTGGCCGCGTTGGCGGCGCTGCTCGTCGCCGGCCCGGCCCAGGCGGCCACCACCAGCGACTTGCGCGGTGTTGATTCCGGCCGCTGTCTCGATGTGGAGGGCTTCAGCCAGACCGACGGCGCGAACGTGCACATCTGGGACTGCCACGGTGGAGTCAACCAGCAGTGGACGTTGACGGACAGCGCCCAGCTGACCGTGTACGGCAACAAGTGCCTGGATGCCCGGGGCGCCGGTACCACGGCCGGGACCCCGGTGCAGATCTGGTCGTGCAACGGCAGTGACAACCAGCAGTGGCGGGCGAACTCCGACGGCACGATCGTCGGCGTGCGGTCCGGGCTGTGCCTGGAGGTCGCGGGCTGGGGCAAGGCCAACGGCACGGGGGTGCAGCTCTGGTCGTGCCACGGCGGCACCAACCAGAAGTGGACCGGCCTGTCCGGGGCGAGCAACGCGTGTGCTCTTCCGTCGACCTACCGGTGGACCTCGACCGGCCCGCTGGCGCAGCCGGCCAACGGGCAGCTCGCGCTGAAGGACTTCAGCACCGTGAAGTACAACGGCAAGAACCTGGTCTACGCGACCACCTCCGACGGAACGAACTGGGGCGGTACGACGTTCAGTCCCTTCACGAACTGGTCGGACATGGGGGCGGCCACCCAGACCCAGATGAACGACGGCGCGGTGGCGCCCGAACTGTTCTACTTCGCGCCCAAGAACGTCTGGGTGATGGTGTCCCAGTGGGGTCAGTGGCCGCTCTACTACCGCACGTCCAGCGACCCCACCAACCCCAACGGCTGGTCCGCCAAGCAGCCGCTGTTCACCGGCAGCCTCCCCGAGGGCCCCGGGGACCAGAGGGACAAGCCGATCGACCCGACCATGATCGCCGACGACCAGAACATGTACCTGTTCTTCGCCGCTGACAACGGCAAGATCTACCGGGCGAGCATGCCGATCGGGAACTTCCCGGGCAGCTTCGGCTCGTCGTACACGACGGTCATGAGCGACGCAAGGGACCTTCTGTTCGAGGCGCCGGAGGTCTACAAGGTCCAGGGGCGGAACCAGTACCTCATGATCGTTGAGGCGCAGGGGACGCAGCGCTACTTCCGCTCGTTCACCGCCTCCAGCCTGAACGGTCCGTGGACCGTCCAGGCCGGCAGCGAGAGCAGCCCCTTCGCGGGCCAGGCCAACAGCGGTTCCACCTGGGCCCAGGGCGTCAGCCACGGTGACCTGGTCCGCAGCAACCCCGACCAGACCATGACCATCGATCCCTGCAACCTGCAGTTCCTCTACCAGGGCCTCCCCAACAACACACAGGAACCCAACTACCTGAGACTGCCGTACCGGCCGGGCCTGCTCACCCTGCAGCGCTGACCCGCCTGATCCACGGTGATCGCGATGTGGGGCGGTCCGCCGACGCGTAGACGAGCGGTTTACGGCGTGGGCGACTCCACCTGCTGACCGATACTCACCACCTCGAGGAACCCCGGTCGCGCGTCGGCCGGGGTTCCTCCCTTTCGTGGATTTCCCCCGCGGGCGCATGGCGGCGTAACGGCCAAGCGTGCACTGATCCGTACCTGACATCCGTGCGCAGTCCGGCAGGACGCGATGACGATCCCGCATTCGAGGAAGTCGTGGCCGAACGCCGCTGGTGCCCGGCTGGTCGGCCTGGTGGATCAAGTCGACGACGTCGTCCACCATGCCCTGGCGATTTGGCCCAGAGACGGCCCAGCCCCACCAAAAAGCCCCCGCCCCGCGAGGAAACCGCGGGGTGGGGGCTTACTGGCGTCCCGTTACTTCTTCTTGCCCTGGGTCTGGCGGGCCCGCTTTTTGGCCCTGGTCAGGGGGCTGCCTACCCCAACTGACCTGTGGTCGACCGGTCGTTAGTGGTCGTTGCCTGTCGTCGTTGGTCGCCCTCGGAGGTCCCAGAGAGGTTCCGGGACCAGCCCGGCCGGCGGCCCTGTTCTCAATCCGTTTGAGCGGCCCGGTATACCTCGTACTGAGTCCAGGCACGCGCGAGCGTCTCGATAGCCGCGTCGATGGCGCCGCGCTCTTCGAGGTAGTCAAGCCGGCCCTGCCTTCCCTTGTGCGAGGGCCCGTCGGGGTCGGCGGAGACGTCCCGCGCGAGATCCCCAATGAGCTCGAGGAGGTGCTGAAGACCGCCCGGGAGATCAAGACGCACGCCCCCCACTGCCGGGTCATCTTCACCGTGTTCGAGATGAAGAGGCTGGGGCGCGACGCGGCAGAACTCACCGCCCTCTTTCGCGCCGTCGAGGTCGAAAGGAGCCCGGGCGGGTCACCGGGTCACCGGGTCACCGGGTCACCGGGTCACGGGGTCACGGGGTCACGGGGTCACGGGGTCACGGGGTCACCGGGTCCGGTGAGACGGTGCGACCGCGTCGCGGCGAAAAAAAGCGATTGAGATGGCAACCTTTCCGCGCTGAGTGGCCACTTAGGGGCGTACCGACGAGGGCGAGCCGTGGTCAGCGGCGCTACGCCCTCTGTGTCAACATCCGATCGGAGCCCCACGTGTCACCAGACGACCCGAGATTCGCCGAGCAGTCGACGCCTTGGGGTCGCACGCCCCGCCGTAGCCCGATGCGCCGGCGCTTTGTCGCGGGGGCGGTGGCGGTGCTCGCCGCCTCGGTCGGCGTCGGCGCCCTGGCGCCCAGCGCGGGCGCCGCGCCGACCGCCGACATCAGTGTGAATGCCGGTGCCTCCCTGGGCACAGTGCCCAGCAGTGGTGTCGGCCTCAACACGGGCTACGGCGACGAGCACATGGGGGACGCCAAGCCGTCATCGCTGATGAAGGCCGCGGGAGTTCGGCAGCTGCGCTATCCCGGCGGCTCCGGCGCGGACGACTACCACTGGAAGACCCACACCTACGGCGACGGCAGCGGCTGGATCCCCTCCAACACCAACTTCGACCGCTTCATGGCCACCGCGAAGAGGGTCGGCGCCCAGCCGATCCTGACCGCGAACTACGGTTCCGGCACCCCCCAGGAGGCCGCCGACTGGGTCAAGTACGCCAACGTCGACAAGGGTTACGGCGTGAAGTACTGGGAGATCGGTAACGAGGTCTACGGCAACGGGCACTACGGCAACGGCAAGGGCTGGGAAACCGACAACCACGCCGACAAGAGCCCGAAGGAGTACGGGAAGAACCTCGTCGCCTACTCGAAGGCGATGAAGGCCGTGGACCCGAAGGTGAAGATCGGAGCGGTGCTCACCACCCCCGGCTTCTGGCCGGATGCGGAGAAGGCTCCCGGTGACAGCGCCGACTGGAACAACACGGTGCTCTCCATCGCGGGACGCTCGATCGACTTCGTCATCGTCCACTGGTATCCGGGCGGCAAAACCACGGCCGACCTGCTGAACACCCCCTCCCGGATCGCCGGTGTCAGGTCCTCGCTGCGCTCGCTGATCGCCAAGTACGCGGGCTCGCGTGCCGCTTCGGTGGAGATCGCGGTCACCGAGAACGGCGCCGTCGGCTCGCCCGCCCAGACCAGCCAGGCCGCGGCCCTGTTCGCGTCGGACACCTACATGACCTGGTTCGAGCAAGGCGCCACCCACGTGGACTGGTGGAACCTGCACAACGGCACGGACCAAGCACCCACCACCGTCCACGGCCAGACCGACTACCAGGACGGGGGTGTGCTCTCCGCCGGCACCTGCGCCGGGGGGAAGTGCGAACCGACGCGCGATACGCCCTTCCCCATCTACTGGGGCATCCGCTCGCTGACCGCACTGGCGAAGCCTGGCGACACCATGGTCAAGTCGTCCTCGGGCAACTCGTCGGTCACTGTGCACGCGGTGCGGAACAGCACCGGCGGTCTCAACGTCATGCTGACCAACAAGAGCCCGCAGAACGCGGCGCAGGTGTCGCTCTCGTACGCCGGATTCACCCCGGCCGCAGGGGCGGTCACGACCGTTTCGTATGCCCAGGGAGACACTGCCCTGACGACGGCGAAGCGGGGCACGGCGGTCGCACAGACGCTGCCGCCGTACTCGATCACGACTCTTCAGCTGAAGCCCGCGTCGGGGACTGCCAGCGCTGCCAAGCCGTCGCCCGTCCCCACGCCGACCGCTCCCGCGCCGGTTGTCTCCGCCGCCGGCACGACCGGCACCCGTGCGCAGGGGGAGATCGGCGCACTCGTCGGCCAGCCGACCCCGAGCAGCACGTCCGGCGACCTGGCTTCCACCGGGGCGAGCAACGCTGTCACGTACAGCGCTCTCGGTGGCCTGCTGGTCATCGCTGCCGGCGGCATGCTGGCGCTTCGCGGACGTCGCCGCAGGGCTTTGCACGGGAAGTGAGACCGCGTGAGTGACTGACGGCCCGGCAGCAACGCCACCCACCCGTGGCGTGCGCGCCGGGCCGTCGGCCTCCGCGCCGGCGTCGGCGGTCAGGAAACAAACAAGGCCCGGGTCGTTGACCTGGACCTGGCCTACCTCGGCACCGGTCCCGACCCGGAACGCGGCCCACGGGCCGCGTTCCGGGCCACCGTGGAACTGCCGCGCGAGGACTTCGCGATGAACTACGTCCAGGTCGTCCAGGTCGTCCAGGTCGTCCAGGTCGTCCAGTCCGGCATGGCCGCCATCGGCACCACGCTCCGCGTCGGGATCGACCTCCAGGCCGCCCCGGGCGAACAGCTTCCGCCGCTCGCCTGACGACGGCGGAGACGGCTCGGCCCCCTTCCTCACTCGGGAACAGGGGGCCGAGCCGTCTGTGGCCTGTGCCTCCTGGTGGCTGAGCAGGATGTCGACACCGTCCTGGCTGCCGTACAGCGTGATATCGGGAGGAGTCCGGCGGCGCCAACCGCTGTACCGATGTTCCCCAAGCCCGGGCACCTAGCCGAACCGGAGGCTCAGGTGAGCGACCTGGTCGGGTTCCGTAATGATCACCAAGCCCGCACCCGCACCGCTGCCTGCCCCTCACACCAAAGACCCGTCAAACCACGGGACTTGAAGCCGCCCGGTTTCGGTCTGCGAACGTTTCTTCCCGCGAATCTTGTGAGAAGTATTGACGCTGATCACTGGATCCTTAGCATCCAATTGCTCGACACTTCGACCCTTGTTCGGCATATCGGACACGAGGGTTGCACCACACCGCCTCCGGACAGCCCTTGACGGGCTGAACCGGAGTCGCTTGCTCAAGGATAATGAGGTCCTTATGCGCAGTCGTATTTTCAGTCGCAGACGCCCGTCCGCGGTGTTCGCCGCCGTGGTTGCGGCCCTGGCGGCGCTGCTCGTCGCCGGCCCGGCTCAGGCGGCCACCACCAGCGAAGTGCGCGGTGTTGATTCCGGCAAGTGTCTCGACGTGTCGGGCTTCAGCCAGGCCGACGGCGCGAACGTGCAGATCTGGGACTGTCACGGTGGGATCAACCAGCAGTGGACGTTGACGGACAGCAGCCAGCTGACCGTGTACGGCAACAAGTGCCTGGATGCCCGGGGCGGCGGTACCACGAACGGGACCGCGGTGCAGATCTGGTCGTGCACCGGCAGTGACAACCAGCAGTGGCGGGTGAACTCCGACGGCACGATCGTCGGCGTGCGGTCCGGGCTGTGCCTGGAAGCCGCGGGCTGGGGCAAGGCCAACGGCACGGTGGCGCAGCTCTGGTCGTGCACCGGTGGCGCCAACCAGAAGTGGACCGGCCTGGCCGGGACGGGCAACGCGTGTGCTCTTCCGTCGACGTACCGCTGGACATCGACCGGCCCGCTGGCGCAGCCGAAGGCGGGGTGGTCCGCGCTGAAGGACTTCACCAGCGTCGTCTACAACGGCAAGCACGTCGTCTACGCCACGTCGCACAACAACCTCGCCGGTAACGACGGTCGCTGGGGACTGGCGACCTTCAGCCCCTTCACGAACTGGTCCGACATGGCCACCGCCACCCAGACCACGATCCCCTTCGACGGCATCGCGCCGACGCTGTTCTACTTCGCCCCGAAGAACCTCTGGGTGCTCGCCTACAACGGGGGTTGGCCCTACAGCTTCTCCTACCGCACCTCGAGTGACCCCACCAACCCCAACGGCTGGGGCCCGCAGCAGGATCTCTTCACGACCACCCTCCCGGACGTTGTGAATCCCGACGGCACGACCCGCAAGAGGGGCCCCCTCGACGTGACCCTTATCGGCGACGACACGAACATGTACATGTTCTTCGCCGACGACGAGGGCGGCATCTACCGCGCCAGCATGCCCATCGGCAACTTCCCGGGCACCTTCGGTTCGTACACGAAGATCATGAGCGAATCGTCGCTCGACCTGTTCGAGGCGCCGGAGGTCTACAAGGTCGGCCAGAACCAGTACCTCATGATGGTCGAGGCCCAGAACTACACCGGGTACGGTCGCTACTTCCGCGCGTTCACGGCCACCAGCCTCAACGGCACCTGGACACCGTCACCGCAGGCCAACACCGTGACCAGCCCCTTCGCCGGCAGTGCCAACAGCGGCGCGACCTGGACCAGGGACATCAGCCACGGCGATCTGGTTCGCACCAACCCCGACCAGACCAAGACCATCGACCCCTGCAACCTGCAGTTCCTCTACCAGGGGCGCGACCCCAACAGCGACGGCGGAGACTACGGCCTCCTGCCGTACCGGCCGGGGGTACTGACACTGCAGCGCTAGCCGCTGGCGTGACACAGGTCCGGCTCAGGTGTTCCTGACGTTCGCGGGCAACGGCGTACGCCGAACCGGGTGAGCGTCACAGCGAGCGATCAGGAACGGGTGGAGTTGGAGCGGCGGGCTCGGTGCAAGGCCGAGCCCGCCGCCGCACGTGCAGAACCCGGTCGGTGGCGGCCTCGTCCTGGTAGACCACGAGACGCGGAACGTGTCAAGCCTGGTGAGTCGGTCGGTTTCAGGGTTTGTCGAGTGAGCCGGGGTCGCCGGCGTCCGAGGATCACCGAACGACGACTCCCGGAGTGGACGTCGGCGGAATGGAGCCCGGGTTGCGTCCAGGGAAGTGGTGTACGGGTTCGACCTGATCCGGGGGTTTGCTCCGGCATCGGGATGGTGCCCGCATAGATGAACGGCCACCGGCTGATCTTCGAAGTGTCGAAGCCTCGAAGGAGATCAGCACGATGACCGCACCTGACAGTCTGCCCCTGCACGCCCTCGCCGAGGACAACCTCGCCGCGGCGAGTCCCGATCTGCTGCGCGCGATGGTCAAGACGTTCGCCGATGCGCTCATGTCCGCGGAGGCCGACGCCCTCTGCAATGCCGAATACGGGCAGGTCAGCGACGAACGCGTCAACCACCGCAACGGCTACCGCCCACGCGAGTGGGATACGAGGGCCGGCACCGTCGAACTGGCCGTCCCCAAGCTGCGCCAGGGCAGTTACTTCCCGCACTGGCTCCTCGAACGGCGCCGCCGGGCCGAGCAGGCCCTGATCTCGGTGGTCGCCACCGCCTACCTGCTCGGCGTCTCCACCCGCCGAGTCGAGAAGCTCGCCGAGTCCCTCGGCGTCACCCAGCTGTCGAAGTCGCAGGTCAGCGCGATGGCCAAGCACCTGGACGAGCAGGTCGCCGCGTTCCGCAACCGGCCCCTCGACGCCGGACCCTACGCGTTCGTCTGGGTCGACGCACTGACCCAGAAGGTCCGCGAGGGCGGCCGCATCATCAACGTCCACGCGCTGATCGCGGTCGGAGTCAATGCCGACGGCCACCGCGAGATCCTCGGCATCGACGTCGCCACCGCCGAGGACGGTGCCGGCTGGCTCGCCTTCCTGCGCTCCCTGACCGCCCGTGGCCTGTCCGGCGTCCAGCTGGTCGTCTCCGACGCCCACACCGGCCTGGTGAACGCGATCGGCGCGGTCCTGCCCGGCGCCTCCTGGCAGCGATGCCGCACGCATTACGCCCGGAATCTGCTCAGCCAGGTGCCGAAGTCCGCCCAGCCCTGGGTGGCCACACTGCTGCGGACGGTCTTCGAACAGCCCGATGCCGACGCCGTCCAGGCCCAGATGCGACATGTGCTGGACGCGATGGAGGCCAAGTTCCCCAAGGCGGCAGCCCACTTGGACTCCGCCCAGCACGAACTGCTGGCGTTCACCGCGTTCCCCCGCGAGATCTGGCGGCAGATCTGGTCGAACAATCCGCAGGAGCGACTGAACAAGGAAATCCGCCGCCGCACGGACGTGGTCGGCATCTTCCCCGACCGCACCGCCCTCATCCGACTCGTCGGCGCGGTGCTGGCCGAGCAGAACGACGAGTGGACCGAAGCCCGCCGATACATGGGACTCGACCTGCTCGCCAAGGCTCGCCTCCACCCGATCGAGTCAGAAACCGACGACACCGTCCTCCCGACCGAACTCACCGCATAACCTCAAAACGAGATCGCCGAGTGGCCGTCAATACACCACTCCAGCGGACGTGACCGCAGCCCGGCGATCCCGTCGAGACGGGGGTGCCGGGCTCAGGGGGATGAGGATCCGAGCTCGTTCGCGGGGAGTTGGGCAACGCCCTGGCCGGTCGAGACCATGTCCCCGCCGCGCCCGAGCAGGGCTGACATAGGCTGTGCGGCCCGGGAATTGACTCACAGAGAGGCCGACGGCGCGTGTCCGACAGACCGTCCGAAGAGCACAGATCCGGTTCGGAAGAGGGGGATGGGGGCGAAGGCGGGTCGTCTCCCGGGTTCAGCAGCTCCATATCCGATGAGGAATGGGCGAAGTTCGTCCAGGACAGCGAACGCGAGATACCTTCCTCCGCCCCGAAGGAGCCGTCCGCGCGGGCTCGTATGGTCACGGAGCGGCTGCGGCAGCAGGAGGCGCGCGGTGAGCTGCCCGATAGCTGGCGTGCCGGTCCGGCCCTGCAGGAGATGGAAGCGAAAGCCACTCGGAAGCGGCGACGGTGGGCGATCCTCGGTGTGCCCGTCGTGATCGCTCTGGCCGTCGTGGCGATGCGGCCGTCGCTGCTGCCCGGTGATCCCTTCGGCGCCGGGAATCCGGAGGCCGCCGCTTCCGCCTCACCGCTGCCGGCGGAGACCGCGGCTCCGACCCGCGCGCCCGGCTCGGTGGATCCCGAAACCCCCACGCTCAAGCGGCCGTTCGCAGGCTCCCCGGCACTGCAGTGGGCCGACGGCGCGGCCGGCATCGTCCTGCCGAAGGCGGCTCCGGTCGGTTCGCTGTCCAAGGCCCAGGTGGAGCAGGCGCTGCAGCAGACCAGGAAGCTCCTGATCGACGCGAACCTCGACCCGGCCACCCTGCGCGGCGAACGTCCCACGGCCGCGCTCTCGGTGATCGAACCACGGCAGAAGGACCTGCTCCAGCTGTTGAACACCGGGCTGAGCAAGCCGGACAAGGAACACGACCCGCTGGGGATGTTCAGCCGCTTCGATCCCAAGCAACTGCGTCTGGCGGGCGATGTGGTCAAGACCCGGGGACGGATGACGTTCAAGGCCGGTGAGCAAGCGTCCGTCGTCGTCCACGCCGACTACACCTTCGTCTACCCGCTGGTGCGCGTCGACAAGGACGTCCCGACCGAGGTGTCCCGCACCATCGTTCGTCGCGTACTCGACCTCGAGCTGTCCGATCCCACCAAGTACATCGTCACGCCGGGCAAGATCGCGGTCCGTAAATACGACCGGGACATCGGCAACTCCGCCTGCGACGTCTACGACGGCTTTCTGCATCCGGAGTTCTCGACGGCCGGGACGACGGCCGAGCCCACGGGTGCGACTCCGACCGGGCCGACCACCGACCCGTACGACCGCAGCCAGGACCTCGACGAGAACCGCGACGAGAGCTGCGGCGTGGTGTCCCGTACCTGACCTCGGCCCACCGGTTCTGAGGCTCTGAAATCTTTGGTGATGGGATCGCGCCGACCTTGACGTGGCATGGGTGGGATGCGAGCGGGCCCGGTCCTGTCACGGCAGAGCCCGGCCGGGCTGCGGCCCAAGAGGCAGGTTCTGGACGTCGACTACGATGCGGCTCCACGCGGGTGGGAAGAGTGGGGGAGTCGTGTCGTTTCCTGTGGTCCTGGGCTGTGTCCTCATCATGTTCGGATGCTTTGCCCTGTTTGCGATATCAGGCAATATCGTCAAGTACCGCGTCATGCGGAAACTGAAGTATCACGGTGTCAACGGCCAGGCGGTTTATAGGTTCCATGAATACGCGAACCCCCGATCGCAGCGGGTCTATTTCGACGTCTGTCTGCCGGAGGGCGTGCCGCCTGCCAGATTCCACGAGTACATGCAGGGGCTGCCTGGCCCTGAGGGCACGGTCGTGCCGGTCGTGTACGACAGCCGGAAGCCGCGGTACGCGATGACGGGAGTCCTCGAGGATCTCGACTTCGACGGAGAGCGGCTTGTCGTGCTCTTCGCCGGGGGTTTCGGCCTGGGACTGCTGGGAATCGGGGCGGTGCTCTGTCTCATCGGTGCGGTGATGTGACGTGTCGCCCGAACTGTTCAGGGGCGTTGGAACAGCTCCGGGTGGTCCTTGAGGCCGGATATCAAGGCGCGCAGGCGAGTCGTCGTCGTCGTGAGGACGACCTCCGGCTCGTCGCTCTCGCGGAGGTGGAGTGTGCGCGTGTGGCCGGCGGCGACGTTGACGCAGTTCGAGCCGTCGCCGCTGTAGGACGACTTCTGCCAGTGGAGGGGCTGCACGGCTGGTCCTTTCACAGGTCCTGTATGCGGTGGTGGATGAAGTCGCGTGACGCGGTGGTGGCCAGGGCGCAGGATTCCATGCGGTCGAGTACGGCCCGGTACTTGTCCAACTGGGCCTCTGCGTCGAGGAATTCGCAGGCACCGTGGTGTGAGTCCAGCTGAACCGTGTCGAGTTGGCGGAGCGGACCTTCCACGAAGTCGAAGGACTGGCCCGTGGTCGGGAAGTCGTCCGTGTCGAAGGGGATGACGCGGACGGTGACGTGCGGAAGTTCGGTCATGTCGAGCAGGTGTTTCAGTTGGCCGCGTGTGACGACGGGGCCGCCGAAGCCCATGCGTAGCGCCGCCTCGTGAATGATCGCCGTGTACGGGGGCGGGTTCTCCTTGTGCAGGACACCCTGGCGCTTCATGCGGTGGGTGAGGCGGTGCTCGATCTCGTACGGCCGCATGGGCGGGACCACGGCCTGGAACAGGGCTCGGGCGTGGTCGGTGGTCTGGAGCAGTGCCGGGATGTGGAGGAGGAGTGCCACGCGGAGTGCGGTGGCGTGGTGCTCCAGTTCGGCCAGGTCGACGAGTGCGACGGGGACGTGTTCGCGGTACTCCTCCCACCAGCCGCGAGTGCGTCGGCCCGTCATCGCGGCGAGGGCGTCGACGAGCCGCTCGTCGGAGCAGTCGTAGGCGTGGGCCATGGAGCGGATGCGGTCGGCGCTGACTGGCGTGCGCCCCGTCTCGATCATGCTGATGCGCGCCTGGTTGACGCCGAGCAGTTGGGCGGCGCCGGTGGTGGTGAGCCCGGTGCGCTCGCGGAGTTTGCGCAGTTCCGCGCCCAGCCTCCGCTGACGGAGCGTGGGGCTGTTGGTGGGCGGCACGGAGTCTCCTTCCTTGCCGCAACGCGGCGCTCCGGTCCCTCACACGAGTGAAGGTTGGAGGTTTACTGTCGATTTAGTTAGAGCTATCTAACCATCTGCCCTACGGTGGTCACGTACCCGCTCAACACCCCGCACCCATAAGCCGGAAGCGCACCGACCAGGCAATGCCACCGCACGGCGCGGACGTGAGCGAGTCGTCCAAGTTCCCTTCCTCTGCCTCATCTCCTTCCCCCTCCTCTTCCTCCCGGAGGTCCTGATGGTCACCGTAGCCTCGCCCGACACTTGGGTGTACGCCCTCCGTCTGCCGCATGACCCCAGAGCCGCACGTGTCGCACGTATGACCGTAAGAGCGGCACTCGGCGGGCACGGCATGCGTGAAGTGCTCGATGCTGTCGAACTGTTGACGAGCGAGTTGGTCACCAACGCGTACCTGCACACCAAGGGTCCCGCCTCGCTCCGGCTCACCGCCCTCGGCGACGGGCGGCTCAGGGTCGGCGTCTGGGACAGTCATCCGTACATCCCCGCGCCGTTCGCCAAGCCTCCTGGGGACCGTCTTCCGCCCGTCCCGGTCGGCGGCGAGAGCGGGCGCGGGTTGTACCTGGTGCAGGAGTACGCGGACTGGTGGGGCGGCTGGCCGCTCGGGCGGGGTGCCGGGAAGCTGTTGTGGTTCGAGGTGAGTGGGCGGCGGGGTGCCGTGGTGCGGGCGGGCTTGTAGGTGCGGCGGAGGGCAGCAGTCGAGGTGTGGTGCGTGGCAGTACGGTCGAAGCGTGGACGCAGAATCGAGTCAGCCCGAAGACGTACCGCTCCGGGCGCGCGAATACCGACTCATGGGGGACCTGGATGTCCCGGACCTCGACCTCCCCGCCGCCACGGATGAGCAGATCAGTGCCGCTCTGCGCGGTATGGGAGGCGGCCTCGATGACTAGCGTGCCGGTCGTCATCGCCATTCGGCCGGTCAGTCCTCGGCGACCTCTTCGCACAACCCCCGCAGCACCACCCCGCACCGACGCGCGTACGCCTGCTGCAAGCCCCGGGCCGCCGGCCCGCCTGCCCTCGTGTACCACTTCGCGGCGCGGCTGAACGCCGATACCGTCAGCCAGACCGTGCCGTCTCCCGTGCGGTCGACCACGAAGGACTCCTCGCCGCACTCGGGGTGGCCGGAGAGGGTGCCGTACGCCCAGCCGGCGCGGCGGTGTTCCTCCACCGTCCAGACCACGCGGCAGGGGGCCTTGATGAGTCCGGCCAGGGTGATCGTGACGTCGACGTCCGGGGCCGCGCGTTCCGCGGAGGCGTCGAGGCCCATGCCCAGTGCGCGGTGCATCTCCCACGTCATGACCGCTTCCGCGGCGCGGCGGAAGACCTCGTGGCCCTCGCCGAGGCGGGTGCGGACGTGGAGGGGGTGGAAGCCCGGCGGGCAGAAGCCGGGGTGGTCGCGGGTCGCGCCGACGTCGTCGTAGGTGAAGTCGTTGGGAGGCATGGGAGCCAAGAGTAGGGCGGCACCCGGGGATGCCTTCCTCCCGGGTGCCGCCCTGTCTCGACTACTGGAGAACTAGGAGACGTTGACCGCCGACCAGGCCGCCGCCACCGCCTTGTACTCGGTGCTGCTGGTGCCGCCGTACAGCGCCGAGGCCGCGCTCAGCGTCCCCGTACGCGCCGACTTGTAGTTCGTCGTCGACGTGAAGTACGTCGTCAGCGCCTTGTACCAGATCTGCAGCGCCTTGGCGCGGCCGATGCCGGTGACCGTGGAGCCGTTGGACGTCGGCGAGTTGTAGGTCACGCCGTTGATCGTCTTCGAACCGCTGCCCTCCGAGAGGAGGTAGAAGAAGTGGTTCGCGACGCCCGACGAGTAGTGGACGTCCTTGTTGCCGACGGTGGAGGACCAGGAGTCCGCCGAGCCGCCGTCCTTGCTGGGCTTGTCCATGTAGCGCAGCGGGGTGCCGTCGCCGTTGATGTCGATCTTCTCGCCGATGAGGTAGTCGCCGACATCGGACGAGTTGCCCGCGTAGAACTCCACGCCGGTGCCGAAGATGTCCGAGGTGGCCTCGTTCAGGCCGCCGGACTCGCCCGAGTAGTTCAGGCCCGCGGTGTTGGCGGTGACGCCGTGGCTCATCTCGTGGCCGGCCACGTCCAGCGAGGTCAGCGGGTGGGTGTTGCTGTCACCGTCGCCGTAGGTCATGCAGAAGCAGTCGTCGTCCCAGAAGGCGTTGACGTACGAGCTGCCGTAGTGGACGCGCGAGTAGGCGCCGACACCGTCGTTCTTGATGCCGCTGCGGCCGAAGGTGGACTTGTAGAAGTCCCAGGTCTCCTGCGCGCCGTAGGCGGCGTCGGCGGCCGCGGTCTGGTCGGTGGTGGAGCTGGAGGCCGCGCCGGTGCCCCACGTGTTGTCCGCGTCGGTGAACAGCGTGCCGGTGCCGGAGCTGGAGGTGTGCTTCAGGTTGTACGTCTTGTGGCCTCCGCGCGAGGCGTCGGTCAGCTGGTACGTCGAGCCCGACAGGGTGGTGGTGAGGCTGACGTTGCCCGAGTACAGCGTCTTGCCGGTGCCGGTCGCGTTCTCGACGCCCTGGTACTCGTACAGCTTCTTGCCGGTGGCCGCGTCGGTGATGACGTGCAGCTTGCTCGGGGTGCCGTCGTCCTGGAGGCCGCCGACGACGGTCTCGTAGGCGAGGACGGGCGTGCCGTTCGCCGCCCAGATCACCTTGCGGGGGGCCTGGTCGGCGGCGGTGGACTCCGAGCCCGCGGCCTTGGCGGCGGTCAGCGCCTGCTTCTCGGCCTTGGCGGTGGCGACCTTCGGGGTCAGCGTGGCCACCTTGATGGTGGCCGTGTTGGCCTTGGTGACACCCTTGGCCGCGCCGGCGGCGGACTCGTGGACGACCAGGTCGCCGCCGAGGACCGGCAGGCCCGCGTAGGTGCGCTCGTAGCGGGTGTGGACCGTGCCGTCGGCGTCCTTCACGACGTCCTTGACGACCAGCTTCTCCTTGGCGCCGAGGCCTATCGACTGGGCGGTCTCGGGCGCGTCGGCCTGCTGCTGCTTGAGCAGCGTCGTGCGGGCCGCGGCCGACAGCTGGACCGGAGCGGCCAGCGGGACCGACTTGGCGGTCGACTCGACCGGGACCTGGGCGGCAGCGGTACCGGCGGTCAGGCCGGTGGTGACCAGGGCTCCGGCCGCGACGGCGGTCGCAATGGCCAGAGTGGTGCGCTTGTGACGCGCGTAGAGGGAGGTCACACAAGCTCCTTGGGTGTGGGGGGTCCGGGCGGCGTGGGGCGGCCGTCCGTGACGGGTGTGAAGTTGTGCGGCGGGTGAAGGAAGACTGGCATCAAGGCGCGTACATGTCAGGACCCCGAAGTGATGTTGGCCGAAAATCGTCTGTCTGGTGAACGTTGCTGGAATGTAAACGGACTTGACCTGGGTAATGGGCCAACAGGGCGTCGGTAAGGGGCCGGTAAAATGGGGGCGCCGTCCCGGGAGGAGCCGAGCCTCCGGGACGGCGTCCTGTGCGCTGTCTTTCGGGTGGCTGTGCGTGGCCCGTGCGGGCCCGAGGCCTACGGGAAGGTCAGCTTCCAGCTGTTGATGTAGCCGGTGTCCTGGGCCGCGTTGTCCTGGACCTTCAACTGCCAGGTCCCGTTGGCGACTTCGGACGAGGCGTTCACGGTGTACGTGGTGTTCAGGTTGTCCGTGCTTCCGCCGGTGCCGTACGCCTTCAGCGTGTACGCCGTGCCGTCGGGGGCGACCAGCTGCACCTGAAGGTCACCGATGTAGGTGTGGACGATGTCGACCGAGACCGACAGGTTCGACGGGGCGTTGCCCGTCCGCCCGGAGACGGTGACCGACGAGGTGACCGCCGCACCGTTGTCCGGAATCGATACGTCGGCGGTGTTCTCGAACGAGGTGCCGCCACCACCGCCGCCGCCGGAGCGGGCGCCGACCGCGACGCCGGCCCACGCGTCCTGCACCGCCTTGTACTCGGTGGAGGTGGTGCCGTACAGCTCACCGGCCGCCGCCAGCGTGCCGGTGCGGGCCGCCGCGTAGTTGGTGGTCGAGGTGAACTTCGTGCTGAGCGCGCGGAACCAGATCTTCTCCGCCTTGTCGCGGCCGATGCCGGTGACAGCAAGGCCGTCCGCGGTCGGCGAGTTGTAGCTGACGCCGTTGATGACCTTGGCGCCGCTGCCCTCGCTCAGCAGGTAGAAGAAGTGGTTCGCCGGGCCCGACGAGTAGTGCACGTCGACCGACCCGATGCCCGAGTACCAACTGTCCTTCGACGAGCCGTCCTTGCTCGGCTTGTCCATGTAACGCAGCGGCGTGCCGTCGCCGTTGATGTCGATCTCCTCGCCGATGAGGTAGTCACCGACGTCCGAGGAGTTCTGGGCGTAGAACTCGACCGAGGTGCCGAAGATGTCCGAGGTGGCCTCGTTGAGGCCGCCGGACTCGCCGCTGTAGTTGAGGCCCGCGGTGTTGGCGGTGACGCCGTGCGTCATCTCATGGCCGGCCACGTCGATGGCGGTGAGCGGGTGGGTGTTGCCCGAGCCGTCTCCGTACGTCATGCAGAAGCAGCTGTCCTGCCAGAACGCGTTGACGTAGTTGTTGCCGTAGTGGACGCGTGAGTACGCGCCGACGCCGTCGCCCTTGATGCCGGAGCGACCGTGCACGTTCTTGTAGTAGTCCCACGTGAGGGCAGCGCCGTAGTGCGCGTCGGCGGCCGCGGTCTCCGCGTTGGACGCGGCTCCGGTGCCCCAGATGTCGTCCGCGCCGGAGAAGAGCGTGCCGGTGCCGGAGGTGCCCTTGTTGAGGTTGTACGTCTTGTGCCCGCCGCGCGCCGCGTCGGTCAGGTTGTACGTCGACCCCGACTGCGTGGTGCCCAGGGTGACCTGGCCGCTGTACATCGTGTTGCCGGTGCCGGTCTCGACGCCCTGGTACTCGTAGAGCTTCGCGCCCGTGGCCGCGTCGGTGACGACGTGCAGCTCGTTCGGGGTGCCGTCCTCCTGGAGACCGCCGACGACCGTCTCGTACGCCAGGACCGGCGTGCCGTTCGCCGCCCAGATCACCTTGCGTGGCGCCCGGTCGGTGTCCGCCTTCTCGGCGCCGGCGGCCGTGGCGAGGCTCAGCGCCTGCTTCTCCGCCTTGGCCGCGCTGAACGTGGGGGAGAGCGAGGCGACCTTGATGGTGGCCCGGGTGGCCTTGGTGACGCCCTCGGTGGCGCCGGACTTCGCCGTGTCGACGACCAGGTCGCCGCCGAGGACCGGGAGGCCGGCGTAGGTGCGCTCGTAGCGGGTGTGCAGGGTGCCGTCGGCGTCCTTGACGACGTCACGGACGACGAGCGCCTCCTTGGCGCCCAGGCCCAGCTCCTTGGCGGTCGCCGTCTTGCCGGCGTCCGCCTCGCGTATCAGCGCGGCGCGCTGGGCGGGGGTGAGGCGCACCGACTCGGCGCCCGGGTTGGCCCGGCCCGCCGCTTGCGGTGCCTTCTCCGGGGCAGCGGTCGCGGCGCCGGACTGCACGGCGGCGGCGATGAGCGCGGAGACGCCGACGAGGGCGACGGCCGCGGCGCGGCGGGGGGTGGTGTGGGGGGTGCGTCTGCGAGAGGAACTGCTGCTCAACACTGACTCCTTCTGCGCGGCCGCGGGTCACGCGGCCAGGGGAGACCCGACGGCGGGTGAGCCGTACGGGCACGACAAAGGCGGTACGCAGAACAAAGGCGGTACGTGGAGCGTGCACATGGAGCGGGTGTAGCTGTGGGGTTGCTGTGAAGTAGCAGTGGGAAGAGTGGCAGTGGATTGCGCTGTCTGTCAGGAGCGCGTCAGGAAGTTGGCCGGAAACGGTTCGTTGTCCGGTCTGTTGCGTTCGATATCCGGCGACTTGCGGAATCGCCGCCACGGGCACGACCCGCCGTCCGTATGCCACGATGACGGTCGACGCGTCGGACGCATCGCGAGCGTCGGATGCATCGAATGCGGCGGACGCATCGAGGGCGGAAGGGCAGGAGTCCGGACGTGTTCGCCATGATTCTCGGCTGGGTCTTCTGGGCCGCAGGCGCCTACCACGCGGCCTCGGTCACCCCGCACATCTGGCGCGATCCCGAGCGGGCCCGCGCGACGGCGGCGGCCCTGACCGGCTTCCCCTTCGGGACGGAGGTCCGCCGGGGGCTGGTCCGGGGCGCCGTCCTGAACACCGCCGACATGGTCCTGTTCGGCAGCGGCCTGCTGTGCGGCGCGCTGTGGCAGCGCCGGGGAGCGCCCGACGACGGGGTCCTGTTCTGGGGCTTCATGGGCTGCACGGGACTGCTCCTCGTGTCCGTCGCGCTGGGCCTGGCGATCATCTGGTTCAACGTGCCGAAACGGTTGGTCCCGCCCCACATGCGCGACGAACCCGGACTCGTTACCGGGAGGCTGCGCGCGGCGCGCGACCGCCGAGCGCGCCGCCGCCGTTGACCGACGGCGCGGGGCGGGAGGGGAGGGAAGCGGCCCCGTCTCCTATTCGGAGACGGTTCGTTCCCCGTGCCACGTCCGCCACAGTGCCGCGTACGCGCCGTCCGCCGTCACCAGGGCCTCGTGGGTGCCGAGTTCGGTGAGGCGGCCGTCCTCCATCACGGCGACCCGGTCCGCGTCGTGCGCGGTGTGCAGGCGGTGGGCGATGGCGATGACCGTACGGCCTCGCAGGACGGCGGCCAGGGCGCGCTCGGTGTGCCGGGCGGTCGTCGGGTCCAGCAGGGCCGTCGCCTCGTCCAGGATCAGCGTGTGCGGGTCGGCCAGCACCACCCGGGCCAGGGCGAGTTGCTGGGCCTGCGAGCCGTCCGTACGGCAACCGCCCCCGCCCAGCCGGGCGTCGAGGCCGCCGGGCAGCTCCCGCACCCAGTCGGCGGCGCCGACAGCGGCCAGCGCCGCCCACAACTCCTCGTCACTCGCGGCCGGTTCGGCGATCAGCAGATTGTCGCGGACCGTGCCGAGGAAGACGTGGTGTTCCTGGGTGACCAGGACGACCTGCCGGCGCAGCGTCTCGGGCGCCAGGTCCGCGACCGGCACCCCGCCCACCGTCACCGTGCCCGCGCTCGGCGCGTCCACGCCCGCGAGCAGCCGGCTCAGCGTCGTCTTGCCCGCGCCGGACGGGCCGACGACCGCGAGCCGCTCCCCGGGGCGCACCGTCAGGTCGACACCGCGCAGCACCTCGCCGCCGCGCTCGTAGGCGTACCGCACGCCCGTCACGTCGATCCGGTCGTCCGCCGGGACGGGCGCCGCGCCGTCCGCCTCGGCGCGCGGCGCCCGCGCCAGGCCCTCCACCCGGGCGAACGAGGCGCCGCTGCTCTGCAGTTGCTCGACACGCACCAGGATCTGGTCGAGGGGCTCGGTGAACTGCCGCAGGTACAGCGCGGCGGCCACCACCGCGCCCAGGCTCATCGCCCCTCGCGCGTGCAGCACGCCGCCCACCAGCAGCGCGCCCGCCACCGGAAGCGAGTACGACACCTCCACCGCCGGGAAGAACACCGTGCGCAGGTGGAGCGTGCGGAAGCGGGTGAGCCGCGAGATCTCCAGGGCGTCCCGGCTCGCCGCCGTCCGCCGCTCCTGGAGCCGGAACGCCTCGACCGTCCGCGCCCCGGACGCCGTCGACGCGACGATCTCGGCGACCTCCGAGGAGGCCGCTCCCTCCGCGAGGTAGGCCGTGCGCGCCCGCCGCAGATACCAGCGCAGCGCGAACCAGATCGGGGTCAGCCCGAGCACCCCGACCGCACCGAGCAGCGGATCGATCACGAACACCGCGCCGAGCGTGATCAACGCCTGGACCGTGTGCACCAGCAAGTCGGGCCCGGCGTCCCGCAACGTCGTGCCCACGGCCGCCACGTCGGCGGTGCCGCGCGTGGTCAGATCGCCGGTCCCGGCCCGCTCCACGACCGACGCGGGCAGGGCCAGCGCCCGGCCGACGAACTCCTCCCGCACCCGTGCGAGCGTCCGCTCGCCGAAGCGGTGCCCCGCGTACCGGGCCCAGCGCGCCAGCAGCAACTGCGCCGCCGCGCAGACCAGGATGGCCGCCGCCAGCCGGTCCACGGCCCCGGTTCCGTGCCCGGCCCGCACCTCGTCGATGATCCGCCCCAGCAGCCACGGCCCGGCGAGACCGGCCCCGGCGGCGAGCACGTTCAGGGTGAGGGTGCCGGTGAAGGCGCGCCCGTCGGCCTGTACGAGGCGGGTTGCCGCCCGGCGTACGTCGGTGGCCTCGGCGACCGGCAGTCGCCCGGAGGTTGTGTCGGTCACCGTCATCGCACGGCCTCCTCGGCGCCGGTGTCCGAGCAGGCGTCCGTCGGGTTCAGGGTGAGGGTGCCGGTGAAGGCGCGCCCGTCGGCCCGTACGAGGCGGGTTGCCGCCCGGCGTACGTCGGTGGCCTCGGCGACCGGCAGTCGCCCGGAGGTTGTGTCGGTCACCGTCATCGCACGGCCTCCTCGGCGCCGGTGTCCCTACCCGTGTCCGGATCGGCGTCATCGCCGTCCTCGGTGTCCCGTGCCACCAACGCCCGGTAGCCCGGCTCACGTTCCAGCAGGTCGCGGTGGTGGCCGGTGGCCGCGACCTTTCCGTCGACCAGGTAGTGCACGGTCTCCGTCTGGTCGAGGACCAGCGGGGAGGTGGTGGTGACGACCGTGGTCCGGCCGGTCCGGGCCGCGCGCAGCCGCCGCGCGACCGCCGCCTCCGTGTGCGCGTCCAGCGCCGACGTCGGCTCGACGGCCAGCAGCACCTCGGGGTCGGCCAGCAGCGCCCGCATCAGCCGGACGCGCTGCCGCTGGCCCCCGGAGAGGCTGCGGCCCTGTGCGGTCACGAGCGAGTCCAGCCCCTCCGCCAGGCCCTGCACGATGTCGTCGGCCGCCGCCGCCCGCACCGCCCGCCCAAGATCCGCCGGGGAGGGCTCACGCCGTCCGGTCACCACCTCGCGCAGGCTCCCCGCGAACAGGTCGGCCTCGTGGTCGGCGACCAGGATCCCGGCCCTGACCTGTTCCAACGGCATGGCGTCCAGCCGCACCCCGCCCCAGGTGGCGTCCGAGGGGCCGTACCGGCCGAGCCGGTCCACGACGGCGTTCACCTCCGCGTGCCGCGCGCCGACCAGCGCGGTGAGCCGGCCCGGCGTCACCCGCACCCCCGACACCGGGTCGTGCAGCACCGCCGGCTCGACGGGCGCGTCGGCGGTCCCGGTGTCCGGGGCGGGCTCCAGCCGCAGCAGCCGGACGACCCGCCGGGCGGCCACCACACCCCGGCTGAGCTGATAGCCCATGTCGACGAGGAACGCCACCGGGCCGACCAGGACGGCGACATAGCCGTACACCGACACCAACTCGCCCACCGTCATGTCGCCCTGGGCGGCGAGCCGGGCCGCCAGCCACGTCACCACGGCGAGGAACAGCGTCGGCAGGCCCACCCCGAGCGCCTGCATCCAGCTGGTGACCGCCCCGACCCGGTAGCCCTGCGCCCGCAGCCGCTGCGAGTCACGGTCGAAGGCGTCCGCGAACAGCCCCTTGCCGCCGAGCCCGTTGAGCACGCGCAACCCGCCCGCGAGGTCGCCGATCCGGGCGGTGAGCACGCCCTGCCGCTCCCGGTACTCGGCCTCCGTGCCCTGCAACCGCGCCATCAGCGGCCCCACCAGCACCGCGATCACCGGCATCCCCAGCAGCACGACCGCCGCCAGCAGCGGCGACACGGACAGCAGCAGCCCGGCGACGAAGACGTAGACGACGACCGAGCCGACGCCCGGCCCGATCACCGTCAACGAGCCCGCGATGGTGTGCACGTCGCCCACCCCGATGGTGACGACCTCCCCGGTGCCCACCTGCCGCGACAGCCCGGCGCCGAGCCGCACCGCCTGCCGGACGACGACCTTGGTCGTGCGGAAGTAGCCGTCCATCCGCACCCGCGTCATCGTGCGGTGCCGCATGATGCTCACCCACGCGTTGAACGCGCCCACGGCGAACAGCGCCGCCGTCCAGCCCGCCAGCGCGGCCGTATCACCGGGCTCCAGCCCGTCGTCCACCGCCCTCGACAGCAGATACGGCGCCACCGCCAGCAGCACCATCCAGACGCTGGCCAGCACCGCCCCGGCCAGCGCCCGCCACGGCTGGCAGCGCACCAGCCACGCCAGGTACGCCCAGCCGCCGCGACAGTCGGGCGTGCCGGGATCCTCGTACGCGTCGATCATCCACTCGTCCTTCCGGCCCCCGTTGCCCCCGCTGCCCCTGAACCTGCTTACGCCAGGCTGTCGCGCCAGGCCCGGTGCAGGTCCGCGAACCGGCCGGTGCCCGCGATCAGTTCGGCCGGACTGCCGTCCTCGACGACCCGGCCGTGCTCCATGACCAGGACCCGGTCGGCGATCTCCACGGTCGACAGCCGGTGCGCGATCACCACCGCCGTACGGCCCTTCAGCACCGTCGCCATCGCCGCCTGCACGGCCCGCTCGCCCGGGACGTCGAGCGAGCTGGTCGCCTCGTCGAGGATCAGCACCGCCGGGTCGGCGAGCAACGCCCGTGCGAACGCGACAAGTTGACGCTGACCCGCGGAGATACGGCCGCCGCGCTTGCGGACGTCCGTGTCGTAGCCGTCGGGCAGCGCGCTGATGAACTCGTGCGCGCCGATCGCCTTCGCGGCCCGCTCGATCTCCTCCCGGCTCGCGTCCGGCCGCCCGATGGCGATGTTCTCGGCGACCGTGCCGGAGAACAGGAACGCCTCCTGCGTCACCATGACCACCCCGCGCCGCAGCTCGGGCACCGGCAGCTCGCGCAGGTCCACCCCGTCCAGCAGCACCCGCCCCTGCGACGGGTCGTAGAAGCGGGCGAGCAGCTTGGCCAGCGTGGACTTGCCGGCGCCGGTCGAGCCGACCACGGCGACGGTCTGCCCGGCGGGAAGGGTGAGGTCGAAGCGGGGGAGGACCTCGCCGCCCGTGCGGTAGCCGAAGGAGACCCCGTCGAACACGACCTCGCGGCCGGGCTGTTCGCTCTCCAGGGCAGGGAGTTCGCTCGGCGCCGAAGGCTCCGGCACGGTCGGTGTCTGCGCGAGCAGGCCCGCGATCTTCTCCAGCGAGGCGGCCGCCGACTGGTAGGAGTTGAGGAACATGCCGAGCCGGTCGATCGGGTCGTACAGCCGCCGCAGATACAGCACCGCCGCCGCCAGCACCCCGAGCTCCAGCGTGTCGTCCGCGACCCGCATGGCGCCCCACAGCACGATCACCGCGACCGCCGTGTTGGCGACCAGCCGCGACCCGACGACGTACCGGGCCATCTCCAGCAGCGCGTCGCCGTTGCGCCGCTCGTGCCGCCGGTTCAGGACCCGGAAGCCGGCCTCGTTGACGGCCTCGCGGCGGAAGGCGCGCACCGGCCGGATGCCGTTCATCGTCTCCACGAACTTCACGATCACGGCCGCGATCGCGGTGGACCGGGCGGTGAACACCCGGCCCGCGCGCCGCCGGTAGACCCGCACCAGGAGGTACAGCGGCACGAAGGAGGCCACCGCGACGGCGCCCAGGCCCAGGTCCAGCCAGAGCAGCATCGCGGAGATGAACAGGAAGGACAGCACGACCGAGACGAGTTCCTGAAGGCCCTCGTTGAGGAGCTCGCGCAGGGCCTCGACGTCGCTGGTGGAGCGGGAGATCAGCCGGCCCGAGGTGTAGCGCTCGTGGAAGTCGAGGCTCAGCGCCTGCGCGTGCCGGAAGATCCGGCCGCGCAGGTCGAGCAGCACGTCCTGGTTGACGCGGGCGGAGGCGATCAGGAACGCGTACTGCAGTCCGCCGGAGGCCAGCGCACACAGCAGGTAGCCGACGCCGACCACGATCAGCGGCCCGTGGTCGTCGGCCCGGAACGCCGGTACGGCGCGGTCGATGGCGTACGCCACCAGCAGCGGGCCCGCCTGCACGGCCGCCTGCTGGAGCAGCAGCAGGAGGGTGGTGAGGGCGACGCGCGCCCGCATGGGGGCCAGCAGGGAACGCAGGAGCGCGCCGGTGGCCCCGGGCGGGGTGGGCAGGACGTCCCGGTCGAAGGGGTCGTCGGCGGAGGCCCGCAGGACGGTCTCCTGGTCGTCGTCGGTGGTGGGGGAGGCGGTGGTGGGGGCGGTCATCGGCGGTCGGCCTCCTGTTCCCCGGACAGTGTGGGGGACTGGTCTCCGGACATGAGGTGGGCGTACTCGGCGTTGGTGCGCAGCAGTTCGTGATGGGTGCCGACGGCGGTGACGCGCCCGTCGGACAGCAGGGCGACGCGGTCGGCGAGGAGCACGGTGGACGGGCGGTGGGCCACGATCAGCGCGGTGGTGTCGGCGAGAACCTGCCGCAGCGCGGCCTCCACGGCGGCCTCGGTGTGCACGTCCAGCGCGGAGAGCGGGTCGTCCAGGACGAGGAACCGGGGCCGTCCGACCACGGCTCTGGCCAGCGCGAGCCGCTGCCGCTGGCCGCCGGAGAGGCTGAGCCCCTGCTCGCCGACCTGGGTGTCGACGCCCTGCGGCAGCGCGCGCACGAACTCGGCCTGCGCCACCTCCAGCGCCCGCTCCAGCTCCACGGCGCCGGCCCGGTCGTCCGCCCCCATGAGGACGTTCTCCCCGACGCTCGCGGAGAACAGGGTCGGTTCCTCGAAGGCGACGGCGACCCGCCCGCGCAGCTCCTCGCGGGGCATCGCGGCGATGTCCTCGCCGTCGAGAGTGATACGCCCGGCCGTGACCTCGTGCAGCCGGGGGACGAGGGCTGTGAGGGTGGTCTTGCCACTTCCGGTCGCTCCGACCAGCGCCATGGACTCACCGGGCCGGATGTGCAGGTTGACGCCGTCGAGGGTGGGCCGGGAGTCGGGGGCGGCGTCCGGGTAGCGGAAGGCGACGCCGTCGAACCGCAGTCCGCCGCCCTCGGCCACGGGCGCACGCTCACCGGAGCCGCCGGGCTCCTCCGGCAGCTCGTCCATCACCTCGAAGTACCGCTCCGTCGCCGTCGCCGCCTCCTGGCTCATCGCCAGCAGGAACCCGATGGAGTCCACCGGCCAGCGCAGCGCGAGCGCGGTGGACAGGAAGGCGACCAGGGTGCCCGCGGACAGCTCGCCGTCCGCCACCTGTACCGCCCCCAGCACCAGCGCGGCCCCGATGGCCAGTTCGGGCAGCGTCACGATGACGGCCCAGATCGTGGCCAGCAGCCGCGCCTTGCCCAGCTCGGTGCCGCGCAGGGTCGACGACAGTTCCCTGAAGGCCCGCGCCTGGCTGCGGTGCCGGCCGAAGCCCTTGATGATCCTGATCCCGAGGACGCTCTCCTCGACCACCGTCGTCAGGTCCCCGACCTGGTCCTGGGCGCGCCGCGCCACGACCGCGTACCGACTCTCGAAGTACACGCACATCAGCACGACCGGGATGGCCGGCCCCAGGATGACCAGCCCGAGCACCCAGTCCTGGAGCAGCATGATGACGACGCCGAAGACGATCGTCACCGAGTTGACCAGCAGGAACGTCAGCGGGAAGGCGAGGAACATGCGCAGCAGCCCCAGATCGGCCGTCGCTCGGGACAGCAGCTGCCCCGACGCCCACCGGTCGTGGAACGCCACCGGCAGCCGCTGCAGCCGCGCGTACAACTGCGCCCGCATCTCCGCCTCGACGTGCGACAGCGGACGCGCCACCAGCCAGCGCCGCATCCCGAACAGCAGCGCCTCGGCGAGCCCGAGCAGCAGTAGGTAGAGGGCGCCCAGCCAGACGCCGGCCGTGTCCCGGTCGGCCACGGGGCCGTCCACCATCCACTTCAGGACGAGCGGGATCACCAGGCCCGTACAGGAGGCGAGCACGGCGACGGAGGCGGCCGCGAACAGCCGTAGCCGTACGGGACGGACGTACGGCCACAGGCGCAGCAGGGAGCGTACGGCGGAGCGGTCGGGGGTGGTGGTTGCACGTGTCCTGGCCATCACCGCGAGCCTACGGACCGGCACTGACAACGCCCACCGAGTTTTGGCCGGACCCGGCTCGGCCGCTGGTCCTACGACCTGCGTGTTCGAGGTGCGTGTTCGAGGGGTCGTACCTCGGCATCCACCGATCGGCTGATGTGCGTTCGAGCGAGCCGGTCGATGTGCGGGCCCGGGTCCCGACTGTGAAGACCCATCTCACCCACCTCTACGCCAAGTCGGGCGTCAACGACCGCGCGGCGGCGGTGGCGGTGGCGTACGAGCGGGGGATCCTGGGGCGGGGGGAGCGCTGAACCGCTGAGAGCGAAGGGCGTGGGGACGGCAGAATCGCGGCATGGGCATCGACCTGCAGTTGCACGACGGCCGACCGCACTGGCCCGGCCGGCGATCGAAGCGCGGACCGACCCTGGTGCGACAGTCCCACGAGCACGGTGAAGCGCCGGCTCGGCTGATCGCCGAGCTCCCCGTCAACACCTCGGGCAAGCTCTGGACGGTCGATCCGTACGACGACACGGTCTTCAACGAGCAGGAGGCCGAGGCCGCACTCGGTGAGATCCCGGATCTGTTGGACCGCTGCTCCGACGAGGCCCGGGCCGCGGCGGTCCGCGACCTCGCCGCCTTCCTCGCGGACTGCGCCACGACTCCCGGCAGTTGCCCGGTCTTCGTCGGAGACTGAGACCGGCCCGCCCGCTGTCCGCGGTTCGACCGGTCGCCGCGGCGCAGCCTCACCCCACCACCCGCAGCAACAGCACCGCCCGCCCCGGCACGGTCACCGCCGCCCCCGCCGGGTGTGTCACCCCCGGCGCATCCCCCTGCTCCTCGCTCGACGTGTCGACGACCACCTCGTACCGTTCCGCCCACGGCGGACCCGGCAGGACGAAGTCCACCGGACGGTCCCCGGCGTGCAGGACGGCGAGGAAGCTGTCGTCGATGATCGGGGCGCCCCGCTCGTCCCGGCCGGGAATGTCCCGCCCGGAGAGGTACATGCCGAGGGTCGCCGCGGGCGCGTACCAGTCCCCTTCCGTCATTTCCGTGCCCCGCTCCGTGAACCAGGCCAGGTCCCGCAGCCCGTCCGCCGAGTGCGCCCGCCCGGAGAAGAAGGCCCGGCGGCGCAGCACCGGGTGGCGGTGGCGCAGGGCGATCAGGCGGGAGGTCAGGTCGAACAGGGCGCGCCAGCCCGGGTCCTCCAGCAGTCCCCAGTCCAGCCAGCTGATCTCGTTGTCCTGGCAGTAGGCGTTGTTGTTGCCCCGCTGGGTGCGTCCGAGTTCGTCGCCCGCGACCAGCATCGGCACGCCCGTCGACAGCAGCAGGGTCGTCAGCAGGTTCCGCAACTGCCGTCGTCGCAGGGCGAGTACGCGCTCGTCGGCCGTCTCGCCCTCGGCGCCGCCGTTCCAGGAGCGGTTGTCGTTCGTGCCGTCCCGGTTGCCCTCGCCGTTGGCCTCGTTGTGCTTGCGCTCGTAACTCACCAGGTCGCGGAGTGTGAAGCCGTCGTGTGCCGTCACGAAGTTGACCGAGGCGTACGGGCGCCGGCCGCCCCACGCGTACAGGTCACTCGACCCCGACAGGCGGTACCCCATCTCCCGCACGTCCGGCAGCGCGTGCCGCCAGAAGTCGCGTACCGCGTCGCGGTAGCGGTCGTTCCACTCCGTCCACAGGGGTGGGAAGGCTCCTACCTGGTAGCCGCCCGAGCCCACGTCCCACGGTTCCGCGATCAGTTTCACCCGGCGCAGCACCGGGTCCTGTGCGATCACCGCCAGGAACGGGGACAGCATGTCGACGTCGTGCATGGAGCGGGCCAGCGCGGCGGCGAGATCGAAGCGGAATCCGTCGACGCCCATCTCCGTCACCCAGTAGCGCAGGGAGTCGGTGATCAGGCGCAGTACGTGCGGCTGGACGACGTGCAGGGTGTTTCCGCACCCCGTGTAGTCGGTGTAGCGGCGGGCGTCCGACTGGAGGCGGTAGTAGCCGCGGTTGTCGATGCCCTTCAGCGACAGCGTCGGGCCCAGTTCGCCCGCCTCCGCCGTGTGGTTGTAGACGACGTCGAGGATCACCTCGATCCCGGCCGCGTGCAGCGCGCGGACCATCCGCTTGAACTCGCCTACCTGCTGCCCCGTCGTCCCGGCGGAGGCGTACGCGGCGTGCGGGGCGAAGTAGCCGATGGAGTTGTAGCCCCAGTAGTTCTTCAGGCCGCGGCGCAGCAGATGGTCCTCGTGGGCGAACTGGTGGACCGGCAGCAGCTCCACCGCCGTCACGCCCAGGTTCACGAGGTGTTCCACGGCCGCGGGGTGCGCCAGCCCGGCGTACGTGCCGCGCAGTTCCTCGGGGATCGCCGGGTGCAGCCGCGTGAAGCCGCGCACATGGAGTTCGTAGATCACCGAGTCCGCCCACGGGGTCTTCGGGCGGCGGTCGTCGGCCCAGTCGTCGTCATCGTGCACGACGACGCCTTTCGGGACGTGCGGTGCCGAGTCCCGTTCGTCGCGGACGGTGTCGGCGACCTGCTGCTGGGGCCAGTCCCGGACGTGCCCGTACACCTCCGGCGGCAGACTGAACTCGCCGTCGAGCGCACGGGCGTACGGGTCCAGGAGCAGCTTCGCCGGGTTCCAGCGGCCGCCGGTCCACGGGTCCCAGCGGCCGTGCACCCGGTAGCCGTAGCGCTGGCCCGGCATGACCCCGGGCACGAAGCCGTGCCAGATCTCGTGCGTGAGCTCGGTGAGCCGGGCGCGCGTCTCCCGTCCGGCCTCGTCGAACAGGCACAGCTCGACCGCCTCCGCGCCGCCCGCCCACAGCGCGAAGTTGGTGCCCGCGACGCCGTCCGGGCCGACCCGGAAACGGGCGCCCAGCGGTGTGGGCGCGCCGGGTCGCACGGGTGGGCCCGGCACCTTGCGCGACGCACCGTTCACGACGGTGTCCGGCGCGGCGCGCTCGGCCGCCACCGCCTCCTGCTCGGCTGCGCTGGACACCGGCTCGCCTCCCGCGGCTCATGGAACGACGTGGGAAAAGAGCGCGCGGTGTCCCGCCGCGGCTCCCCGTCGCGTCGTCCTCCCCCCATTTCTGCCCAGAGCGGCCCTCGCACTCACGTTTCCCCGGGGCGTGCCCGGTCGTTGGGTACCCCGTGAGGCACGTACATGGGCGCGCACGGCGCGCGGGGGTCGCATTGGCCGCCGTACTGACATGGGCAGGACTACTGGCCGGGGCCGCCGGCTGCACCGGCGGCGACAGCCGGAGCGGCATCGACCGGATGCTCGGCAAACCGCTGGCCCCCGAGGACGTCATCCGCGTCACCCCGGAGGACGGCACCAAGGGCGTGCGGCCCGGACAGGAGCTGCGGGTGAGGGTGCCGGACGGGCGGCTGGAGTCGGTGAAGGTCGTCCGGTCGCAGGACGCGCAGGAGACCGAGGTGCCGGGCAAGGTCGCCGCGGACGGCCTGAGCTGGCGGCCGGACGACGACCGGCTCGGGCTCGCCGCCCGCTACACGGTCGACGTCGTGGCCCTGGACGGCGACGGCAACCGCTCGGCCCGGCACACCACGTTCGCCACGTACGTCCCCGAGGAGCGCTTCATCGGCTACGTCACCCCCGAGAACCGTTCCACCGTCGGCACCGGCATGATCGTCTCGCTGGAGTTCAACCGGGAGATCGAGAACCGGGCCGCGGTCGAACGCGCGGTGCGGGTCACGGCCGAGCCCGCGGTGGAGGTCCGGCCGCACTGGTTCGGCGACACCCGGCTCGACTTCCGTCCCGAGCGGTACTGGGCGCCCGGCACCCGCGTCACCGTCGCGCTCGGCCTGCGGGACGTCGAGGGGGCGCCCGGCGTCTACGGACTCCAGAAGAAGTCGTTCTCCTTCACCGTCGGCCGCAGCCAGGTCTCCCTGGTGGACGCGGCGAAACACACCATGCAGGTGCGGCGCGACGGCGACCTGCTGGCCACCGTGCCGATCACCGCCGGGGCGCCGAAGAACACCACCTACAACGGCAAGATGGTGGTGACCGAGATGCTGGAGCTGACCCGGATGAACGGTGCCACGGTCGGCTTCAGGAAGGCGAACGGCAAGGGCGAGTACGACATCCCGGACGTGCCCCACGCCATGCGGCTGACCAGCTCGGGCACCTTCCTGCACGGCAACTACTGGGCGGAGGAGGAGGCCTTCGGGAGGGTCAACCTCAGCCACGGCTGCGTGGGCCTGAGGGACGTCAAGGGCGGCGGCTCGGACACGCCTGCGGGCTGGTTCTTCGACCGCAGCCTCGTCGGGGACGTCGTCGAGGTCGTCCACAGCAAGGACAAGCAGGTCGCCCCCGACAACGGGCTGGGCGGCTGGAACCTGAGCTGGCAGGAGTGGATCGCCGGCGGCGCCGTGAAATGACCTCGTTCCCGGTGCAACCTTCCCCGCGTTCCCAAGGTCCTAGTTGGGACTGAACGGTGACAATCTTGGCCCGTCCAGGCCGTTGACCTTGTGGTTAATATGCGGCGAACGCGGGGGACGCGTCGCGGTGCGGGCCTGGGCAGGGCCCGGGGGAGTGGGGAGAACGACTTTGAACGTGCGACCGATATCGGGGGCGTCGGTTGGGAGGCGCCCGCACGGCCGCAACAAGCGGTTGGCGCTGATCGCCGGAGGGCTGCTGCTGGCCGTCACGGCGTGTGGTGGCGGGGACTCGGACTCCGGGGCCGACGCCAAGGACGTGGGCGACAAGGGGGCTTCCGCCTCCGCCGAGAGCAAGCAGTCGGAGGCGGTCGTCACGATCGCCCCGAAGACCGGTGCCAAGGACGTCGACACCAGCGGCACCCTGAAGGTCACCGCCGCCAAGGGCAAGCTGACCGAGGTCACCGTCAAGGACACCAAGGGCAGGAAGATCGACGGCACGATCTCGGCCGACGGCGCAGGCTGGACGCCCGCCACGCACCTGGCCGCGTCCACCGCGTACCAGGTGCATGCGGTAGCCAAGGACTCCGAGGGCCGGACGGCCGCCGAGGACTCGTCCTTCACCACGCTGAGCCCGCAGAACACCTTCGTCGGCAACTTCACGCCCGAGGACGGCTCGAAGGTCGGTGTCGGGATGCCGTTCTCGGTCAACTTCACGCGCGGCATCACCAAGCCGGACGACGTCGAGAAGGCCATCAAGATCACGACTGTGCCGGCCGTCGAGGTCGAGGGCCACTGGTTCGGCAACGACCGCCTGGACTTCCGTCCCGAGAAGTACTGGAAGGCCGGCACCAAGGTGACGGTCGAGCTGAACCTCGACGGCGTCGAGGGCCGCAAGGGCGTCTACGGCAAGCAGTCCAAGACGGTGTCCTTCACCATCGGCCGCAACCAGGTGTCCGTCGTGGACGCCAAGAAGCACACGATGATGGTCATGCAGGAGGGCAAGGTCGTCAAGTCCGTCCCGGTCACCACCGGCAAGCCCGGCTACGCGACCTGGAACGGCCAGATGGTCATCAGTGAGAAGTTCACGGTGACCCGGATGAACGGCGACACCGTCGGCTACGACGGCGAGTACGACATCAAGGACGTCCCGCACGCCATGCGGCTGACCAACTCCGGCACCTTCGTGCACGGCAACTACTGGGGCGGCGACGCCTTCGGCAACTACAACGCCAGCCACGGCTGCATCGGCCTGCGGGACGTGCGCGGCGGCTACGACAGCGACGTGTCGGCCGCCTGGTTCTTCAACCACTCGATGGTCGGCGACGTGGTGGTCGTGAAGAACTCCACCGACCCGACGGTCGACCCGGCCAACGGCCTCAACGGCTGGAACATCTCGTGGGCGGAGTGGAAGAAGTAACGCTCTCCCCGACGGGCCCGGTGCTGTGACATACGGCACCGGGCCCGTTGTCGTCAGTGATGGTGCTGTGCCTGCCTGGGGACCAACCCCCACACCCCCGGCCGGACGTGACCGACCGCACTGGCCCTGTTGCCGTTAGTCCCCGTTAACCTGCTGCCATGACCGTGAATCTCGAAGTCGCCGAAGGCGTCGGCACGATCCGCCTCGACCGCCCGCCCATGAACGCGCTGGACATCGCCACCCAGGACCGGCTCAAGGAGCTCGCCGAGGAGGCGACCCGTCGTGACGACGTACGCGCGGTCGTCGTGTACGGCGGCGAGAAGGTGTTCGCGGCGGGCGCGGACATCAAGGAGATGCAGGCGATGGACCACACCGCGATGGTCCTGCGCGCCCGCGCGCTGCAGGATTCCTTCACGGCGGTGGCCCGTATCCCCAAGCCGGTCGTGGCGGCCGTCACCGGATACGCGCTGGGCGGCGGCTGCGAGCTCGCGCTGTGCGCGGACTTCCGCATCGCCGGGGACAACGCCAAGCTGGGCCAGCCGGAGATCCTGCTCGGGCTGATCCCCGGCGCCGGCGGCACCCAGCGCCTGGCCCGGCTGGTCGGCCCCTCCAAGGCGAAGGACCTCATCTTCACGGGCCGGATGGTGAAGGCCGACGAGGCGCTGACCCTGGGTCTGGTGGACCGGGTGGTCCCGGCCGCCGACGTGTACACGGAGGCGCAGGCCTGGGCGGCGAAGCTGGCGCAGGGTCCGGCGATGGCGCTGCGCGCTGCGAAGGAGTCGATCGACACCGGTCTGGAGACGGACATCGAGACGGGCCTGGCGATCGAACGGAACTGGTTCGCGGGCCTGTTCGCGACCGCCGACCGTGAGATCGGCATGCGCAGCTTCGTGGAGGAAGGCCCCGGCAAGGCCAAGTTCCTGTGAGCGAGGTCTCCTTCGATTTCCCCGGAATCACTTGCAGTTGACGGGATGTCTCATCCGGGTCCCTCGATGGGGCGGTTCACGGGAGCCTTGAGGCGACCTTGGGTCTGCCCGGTCGAGGGGGCCTGCCGATTGCCTCCGGACGAGCCGTCATCGCAGGTCGGTCGTGGTTCGGTGGGCAACTGACTGCCGCTGGCATATGCCGATCGAAAGGTGCGGAATGACAGGTTCCGGGGGGTGTATTCCGTAGGAACGGCCCCGGAGGGGACTCCGGGCGGCCATGATGGGGGCATGGCGGGGCTGGAGGGCATCGAACAGCCGCGGGGACAGGGCCGTGCGACCGCGGCGCGCTGGTCGCCTGCGGTCGAGGACGAACGGGCGCTCAAGGCGCTGGAGTTGTTCGGCAACCCGACGGAGGGCGAGGTTCCGCTCCCGTCCCGCCCCGAGTCCGCCGCCACGGCCCGCCGGCTGGTCCAGGTCGTCGTTCTGCGTCAGTGGGGACTGACCCCCAAGATGACGGAGGACGCGGTCCTCCTGGTCTCCGAACTCGTCGGCAACGCCGTACGCCACACCGGCGCCCGGGTCTTCGGGTTACGCATGCGGCGTCGGCGCGGCTGGATCCGCGTCGAGGTCCGCGACCCCTCTCGGGGGCTGCCCTGTCTGATGCCGGTCCAGGAGTTGGACGTCAGCGGGCGGGGTCTGTTCCTCGTCGACAAGCTGTCCGACCGGTGGGGCGTGGACCTGCTGCCTCGGGGTAAGACGACGTGGTTCGAGATGCGGGTCGCCGACCGCTAGTGCTGTGACCGGGAGAGTTCGCCGGGTTGGTGTTCATGGCTCGTGAACCGGCCACGGCACGGGTCGGACCGGCGGAAGGGCGAACAACGGAACTCAGCGCAGCGATGGATGCGCCTCGTGGCGTACGGTCCACAGCTCCGGATCCATGTTCTGTTTCTGGACCCCGACAATGCCCAACCGCCCTCCGGCAACGAGAGCCAGGACTCCCGCGACCGCACCAAGCGCCAAACCCAGCCCGTACGGTACGGCGCCGACCAGGTAGGGGACGGCGGTGAGGGCCGCGACCGCCGCGATGAGCAGGGTCCGGGCATGCACCTTTGAACGGAACCGAGATGGGCGGGGAAGCGGTTCGACGGCGAGCCCGGTGTCGGTCTCGCGCACCGGCGCGGCATCGTCGCGCAGCCAGGACTCCCAGTCCTGCTGTGCCATCAGGCCCCAGACCACGTGGCCGGTGTCGGCGACGAAGGCGGCGGAAAGCCTGCGCTGTTTGTCCGTGCCCGCGATGTCCTTCCACCGCGTGGGCCAGCACAGCCAGCCGGTGTGGCCGGACAGTTGGGCGGCGGCGTGCGACAGGTGCTTCTCACCTATCGGTATCCGGAAGTTGTCGCCGGACATGGATTTGAGCCGGATGGCATCTTGCCCGTCAGCACCGCCCTCAGGCAGCAGGTCGACGTAGTACGAGCTGGTGGTCATGACGCTGCCGACACCCATTCCGGTGGGCCGCCGGTACTCCTCCCGCACCGGGGTGCCGAACCGGACGCGCACCGCATGCACACTGCCCGCGGCGGCGTCCTCCTTGAGCATCCGCTGCGCGGCCCCGAGTTGGTCGGTGAGCAGACCGGTCGCATACAGGGACATCACGACACCGAAAAACAAGGTGAGACCGCAGTAGGCACTACCGAAGACCGACCCGCCCTCCCCGTAGGCGGCACGAGCGGCGGCGAACGGGGCCCAGACGGTGAGGTAGGCCGCGCCGACGTGCCCCCAGTCGCGGCGTACCGTCCCCAGCGTGGCGGGTATCCCCTCCCGCGCTGCAGCGGCCGGCAGTTGCTCCACGGGCGGCGCCGCCCGGACAGCCAGCAACCAGCCAACGGCGAGCAGGGCTGCCAAAGCCAATGGCACCAGGATGTCCAAGCGCGGGGCGACCGCGTCGTACCGCACGACCGCCGAACCCCACGCGACGGCCGTGAACAGCAGCGCCGCCCCGCCCAGAGCGGTGGCGAGCGGAGTGGAACGGTGCCGCATGCGGCCTCCCCCTGACCGTGGCGTGAACATGCTGTAAGGCACGAGGGAGATTACGCGAAGAGATCAAGGTTCTGGAAGGGCCGGTCCGAACGCCGTCACGACTGCTGGAGTGCTCACTCCCTCTCCCCAGTCGGACCACGGCCCCGGACTGTTGGGCGACGAACACCAAATCGGCAGGCATACCCAGTCAAGGCACGATCCGCCTCATAGGACCACGAGCCCAGGGCACGGATGTCGGAGGGCGACGATGGAAGGACCGCGGATACGCCTCGGCAGCGACGACGCGTGGCTGGAACTCACTCAGACCGGTGGGGCAGCCGGCGGGTCACCGCAGATGGGTGCTCCTCGCTGACAGCCGACTTCACCGCGTACCTCAGCACCGAGGAGACCGTGGACTTCGCGGCGCGGATGCTCTCCTACCTGCGCGCGCCGTCGGGTGGACGCTTCTCCGCAGCAGTGACTTCCGGCCGCAACAATCCGCCGACGCCGAGCGCCGAGCCGTCGGGGGCGGTTTCGCCTTCTTCGTGCGCCTGACTCCCAACGGTGACGACGACGTGTGTCACTTGCAGATGGAAATCGATCCGATCGACGCCTTGGTACTTCGTGACGTGTTCGATGCGCTGCACGCGTCACTGGTGCGCCGACCGCCTGGATCGCCGGCTCTTGGTCAGGCTGCTGGGCTGAGGGGGCGTCCACCCCACCGGATGCCTTTTCGCTGCGGATGCGGGCCCGTTCGCGGCGTTGGGCGGCAAGGACTTCGGGGTGGCCGGCGTTGGCGTTGCGCCGGCGGAGGCAGGCATGCGGGGCCCGGGTCTGCGACAGGTGGTTGCGGTGGTTGGAGTTGGCGATGGTCCACGATCTGCTGCAGCCTCTGCCCTTCCTGGTCGGTCGACCCACGCACACGGACAGGCTCAGCCACCAGCCCCCCAGCCGTCGGAGCGGACGTCACCGTCCATCCAACCGCTGAGACCGCCAACCCGGCGAACCATCCCGGTCAAAGCACTGGGCAGTGCCTCGCCGGGGAGGCGCCGGACCGGCCGGTTGCGTCAATGGCCGGAATCGCGGCATATCACCCCTTAAATGGTGTGGGTGACCACATCCGACCGTCGTTCCGTGCTGCGGGCGGGCGCCGGGCTCGTCGCCGGGGGTGCGTTCGCGGCCGCGTGCTCGCCCTCCGGGTCCGCCTCCGGTGCCGTCGCCGCCCACCATGCCCCGACCTCCGTGACCCCTGCCGCCGCCACCTCCCCGAGCCCAGCCCCCGCCCCCCGCGCCTACCCCGGGCAGCCCGTCCAGATCACCCACGGTCCCCGTGACCGTCCCCGGGTCGCCCTCACCTTTCACGGACAGGGTGAACCCTCCGTCGCCCGGGCGCTGCTCGGGGAGGCCGAGCGGCGCGGTGCCCGGGTCACCGTCCTGGCCGTCGGGACCTGGCTCGACGAACATCCCGACCTCGCCCGCCGCATCCTCGACGGCGGCCACGACCTGGGCAACCACACCCAGCGCCACCTGGACATCAACGCCATGTCCGCGGCGGACGCGGCGGCCGAGATCACCCGCTGCGCCGAGCGGCTGCGCAGGCTCACCGGGTCCATCGGGACCTGGTTCCGCCCCTCCCGCACCCCCCGCGCCTCCCCGCTCGTCGAGACGCTGGCCCGCCGCGCCGGCTATCCGCACGTCCTCTCCTACGACGTCGACTCCCTCGACTTCACCTCGCCCGGGGCCCCCGCCGTCACCCGCAACGTCCTCGGCGCGGTCCGGGGCGGGTCCGTCGTGAGCCTGCACTGCGGGTACGCGGACACGGTCGCCGCGCTCCCCGCCGTCCTGGACGCACTCGACCGCCGCGGACTGCGCGCGGTCACCACCACGGAGCTGATCGGCTGATGCACCGCAACCTCGTGAAAAGCGCCCTGCTGGCCGGCGCCGCGCTCGCCGTCCTCGCCGCCTGCGGCACCGGGAGCAAGGTCGGCGCGGACCGGGACGGCTCGGACAGCGCCACCCGGGCCGCCGCCCCCGCACCGGCGAAGAAGGCGCGGAAACCGGCCGTCGACGGTCTGCCCGGCATGCCGCCCGTGCTCGACCCGAAGGACGTCTACGCCGCCGACCGCCCGGGCAAGCTCTCCCCGGTGGTCAAGGACTTCCCGTCCCGGGTCTACGTCCCCAACACCGAGTCCGACACCGTCTCCGTCATCGACCCGAAGACGTACGAGGTCGTCGAGACCATCCGGGTCGGCCGCCAGCCGCAGCACGTCGTGCCCTCCTGGGACATGAAGACGCTGTGGGTCAACAACGACCGCGGGCACACCCTCACCCCCATCGACCCGAGGACCGGGAAGGCCGGCAAGCCGGTCGACGTGCACGACCCGTACAACCTGTACTTCACGCCCAACGGCAGATACGCCGTCGTCATGGCCTCCCTCGACCGCGAACTCGTCTTCCGCGACCCGCACACCATGAAGCGGATCAAGACGGAGCCGGTCACCTGCTACGGCGTCAACCACGCCGACTTCTCCCTCGACGGGAGGTACTTCATCGTGTCCTGCGAGTTCAGCGGTGAGCTGCTGAAGGTCGACACCGAGAAGATGAAGGTCGTCGGACAGCAGAAACTCCCCTTCAAGGGCGCCATGCCCCAGGACGTGAAGGTCTCGCCCGACGGCAAGCGGTTCTACGTCGCGGACATGAAGGCCGACGGCATGTGGATCGTCGACGGCGACACGTTCGGCGAACCGCGGTTCCTGTACACCGGGAAGGGCTGTCACGGGCTGTACGTCAGCCGCGACTCCCGCGAGATGTACGTCTCCAACCGGGGCGAGGGCACCGTCTCCGTCTTCGACTTCACCAAGAACGCGCTCACCAAGAAGTGGCGCCTGCCCGACGGCGGCAGCCCCGACATGGGCGGCGTCTCGGCCGACGGCAAGGTCCTGTGGCTGTCCGGCCGTTACGACGCCGAGGTGTATGCCATCGACACCCGCACCGGACACCAGCTCGCCCGCATCAAGGTCGGCAACGGTCCGCACGGCCTCGCCGTCTACCCGCAGCCCGGCCGCTACTCGCTCGGCCACACGGGCATCTTCCGCTAGGCACTCCGGGGGAAGCGCCACCCCTTCAGGGCGCTGCCGGACCGGAAGCGGGGATCAGCAGGATCTCCGCGCCCACCGGTACGTACCCCGCCGCCTGGAACGCCCGTACGCTGCGGGCGTTTCCCGGGGCGACCTGGGCCCAGACCGGCTCCGTGGCCACGTGGCGGGCCGCGGTGACCAGACGGCGGCCGAGGCCCCGGCGCAGTCCCGGCTCCTCGACCTCGACCGACACCTCCAGCCGGCCGCCGATACCGCGCCCCATGACCAGGATCCCGCCGGCCGCCGCCCAGGCCCGCACTCCGTCGCGCCGGCGCCGGGCGTAGCGGATCCGGGGATGGTCCCGTTCCTCGATCTCCCGCAGCGGCAGAAGGGGCTCGCCGGGCAGGGGGGCGCCCACCAGCATCGTGTCGATCGTCTCGGCCGTACGCCCCGTGCGCTCCATGAGAGCGGCCAGGAACCGCGGGTTCATGGACGCCGACAGCGGATCGGAGTCGACACCGCGCAGCGCCCCGTACACCCAGTCCGGGTCCTCGTCGACGAAGACGACCGAGTGCGCGGTGAAGGAGAGGACGCCCGCCTCGCGGGGGGAGGGCTGGGGGACGACGGTCGTCCGGCCGTCGGACGGCGGGAACACACCGTGTGCGGCCGCGTCGAGAATGTCCCGCAAGTCGCCCATGACCGTGCTCCTCGATCTCCGCCCGCGGCACGGCCCACAAGCACACTCCCACCGGGCTTCGGGCGCTCCCGGACGGCCGCTGCGCCGCGCGCTCACCAGGGCCGTTAATCTGACCTGCGTCAGTAGAACAGCAACGTACGACCGCAAGGCATGACGAAGAGGGGCGGATCGGTGGCCGACATCGAAGAAGCGCGCAAGCAGTTCCAGCGGATCGACACGGACGGTGACGGCTTCATCACCGCGGCCGAGTTCAAGACCGCCCTGGCCCAGGGGGGCGACTGGAACGTCACCGAGTCGGTCGCCGAGGCCATCATCAAGAGCCGTGACCTCAACGGCGACAAGGTTCTCTCGTTCGACGAGTTCTGGGCCCACCTGAACAAGTGACGTGAGCCGGGAGGGGGGCACCGCGTTGCGGGGTGCCCCCCTTCGCCATGCCGCGCGTCAGGCCGGCCGGTCGATGCGCACGCTCCAGCGGCCCCCGTGCCGTTCCAGCACCAGCGGCAGGTCGAAGCGCTTCCCGACCCGGTCGCCGGTGAGGACCTCAGGGGCGGGGCCCTGGGTGAGGGTGCGGCCGTCGCGCAGGAGGAGGGCGTGGGTGGTGCCCGCGGGGAGCTCCTCCAGGTGGTGGGTCACCAGGACGGTCGCCGGCCGGGGATGTGCCCGGCGCAGCGAGTCCAACGCGTCGAGCAGACGCTCGCGGCCCGGCAGGTCCAGGCCGGTCGCCGGTTCGTCCAGGAGCAGCAGCCTGGGCTCGGGCTCCCCCAACTCTCGGCTTCGCTCGAGCCGGGAGGTACCCCCATGCGCGCGGGCAATCGGGGTCCGGCCGCGCTGCCCCTGCGAGAGCGTGGGCCGGCGTGCCGTGCGGTGACCGGAGAGGCCGAGCGTGTCGAGGTGCCGGTCGGCCTGCGCCTCCTGCTTCGGAGTGGGGCGCCAACGGGGCAGCAGGGCAACGGAGTTGGTGAGTCCGGTGAGGACGACATCCCTGACCGCCAGCGGCGCGGACGGCGCATGGCGGGGATCGACGTGTCCGACGTACGCCCGCAGCTCCCGGACGTCAACCCGGCCGAGCCGGCGGCCCAGTACCTCCACCGTGCCCCGGGTGGGGTGCAGGAGGGCGCCGAGCAGGCCGAGCAGGGTGGATTTTCCAGCCCCGTTGGCCCCGAGGAGCGCCCAGTGCTCGCGCCACAGGAGAGTTGGTCTCGGGGCGGGAGCCGGCGGATCCGTTCGCGGGGTGGGCGGTCCTCAGGGCCGCAGTGCGACCGCGCCCGGGGCGGTCCGGCGCCGGTACTGTCCCGGCGCCACCCCGTACTCCCGCTTGAACGCCTTGGCGAAGGCGAATTCCGAGGTGTAGCCGGTGTGTTGGGCGACCTGGCGCAGGGGCAGGTCGTCCGCGCGCAGCAGCCGGCCGGCGGTCGTCATCCGCCACCACGTCAGATAGGTCAGCGGCGGCTCGCCCACCAGGGCGGCGAACCGGCGGGCGAAGGCCGCGCGGGAGAGGCCGCCCTCGGCGCCGAGTTCCTCCACGGTCCACGGGCGGGCCGGGTCGCCGTGGATCGCGCGCAGGGCCGCCGAGACCGCCGGGTCGGCGAGCGCGGCCGCCCAGCCCGCCGCCCGCCCGGCCCCCCGCTCCTGCTGCCACCAGGCGCGCAGGATGTACAGCAGCAGGGTGTCCAGGAGCGCGGTCACGATGGCGTCCGAACCGGGGCTGCGCTCGTCCAGCTCCATGCCCAGCAGCTCCACCGCCGCCCGCAGTGAACGGTGCGTGCCGACCCGGGCGGGCAGGTGCACCACCTCAGGCAGCTCGGCCAGGAGACGGTGGGCGCGGCCGCGGTCCAACTGGTAGACGCCGCACATCATGACGGTGTCCGCGGGCGCCGACTCCCCTTCCGCGGGCGGCTGTTCGCGCCAGCGCCCGTCGGGGTCCACCTTCACCTCCTCCACGGGTACGTCGAGCCCGCTGGCGAGCGCGTGTCCGTGCCCGTGTGCCAGGAACACCACGTCTCCGGCCGCCAGCGCCACCGGCTCGCCCGTCGCCGGGATCAGCCACGCCGACCCGCGCAGCAGCACATGGAACCCGGCCCCGTTCGAGGCCCCGAACCGGGTCCCCCAGGGCGCGAACTTGTCCCGTCGGGAGGAGTGCGGCCGCCCGGTGCGCATCGCGGCGACGGCGTCGCTGAGTACGTCCATGCCGACACCGTAGGCCTTTTGAGCGGGGAGCGAGACGCATGGACAGGAAACCGATACCGAGAGACATGGATCGTCTCGCCCTGCCCCCCTAGCGTCGACGGCATGACAACTTCCTCAGCAACTTCCGCTCGCGCGGTGCTCTTTCACGAACTCGGCGGCCCCGACGTCCTCACCGTCGAGGAGGTGGAACTGCCCGCGCCCGGCCCGGGAGAGGTGCTCGTCCGTGTCGAGGCGCTGGCGCTCAACCGGGCCGAGGCCCTCTTCCGCTCGGGCGGCTACTACTACCAGCCCACCCTGCCGGGCTCCCGCAACGGCTATGAGGCGGCCGGCCATGTCGAGGCGGTCGGCGAGGGCGTGACCGCCTTCGCGCCGGGCGACCCGGTGCTGTCGGCGGGCAACTTCGAACTGGGCGCGCACGGTGTCTACGGCGACCGGGTCCTGCTGCCGGAGACCTCGCTCGTCCCGCGTCCCGCCGGCACCGACCCCGTCACCGCGGCCGCCGTCTGGCTGACCTACACGACCGCCTACGGCGCCCTGGTCGAGCGGGCCGGGATGAGCCCCGGCGACCGCGTCCTGATCACCGGCGGGTCCAGCGGGGTGGGCACGGCCGCGATCCAGGTCGCCCGCCGGGCCGGCGCCGTCCCGATCGTCACCACCCGCACCGAGGCCAAACGGCAACGCCTGTACGACCTGGGCGCGGAGCACGTCGTCGTCAGCGACGACGAGGACGTGGTCAAGGAGACCCGGCGGCTGACCGGAGGGCAGGGCGTGGACATCGTCCTCGACGCGATCGGCGGCGCCGGCTTCGCGGCCCTGGGCGAGGCGGTGGTGCAGGACGGCACCCTGGTCAGCTACGGCTGGCTGGACCAGCAGCCCATCCTGCTGCCCCGCCGGTGGCCGCTGACCGTGCACGGCTACGCCAACTTCGTGGTCACCGGCATCCCGGACGGCCGCCGCCGCGCCGCCCACTACATCGGCTCAGGCCTCGCCGACGGCACGCTGCGCCCGGTCGTCGCCGAGGTCTTCGACGGCCTGGACCGCATCCGGGACGCCCACCGCCTGATGGAGTCGAACACGCACACCGGAAAGATCGTCGTGCGGGTGGAATAGCCCGCCGGCGACCGGGGTTGACGCCGACAGGATGCATGCACGTGCATCGATTCTATCGATCCCCGGAAGGCAGGGCCTGTCATGAAGATCGGCATCATCGGCGCGGGCAACATCGGCGGCAACCTCACCCGGCGCCTCACCGCCCTCGGCCACGACGTCTCCGTCGCGAACTCCCGAGGCCCGCACACGCTCACGGAACTCGCCGAGGAGACGGGAGCGACCCCCGTGGCCGTCGAGGAGGCGGCGCGCGGCGCCGAGGTCGTGGTGATCACGATCCCCGTGAAGGCGGTGCCGAACCTGCCGTCCGGCATCCTGGACGGCGCGGCCGACGACGTCGCCGTCATCGACACCGACAACTACTACCCGCAGCAGCGCGACGGCCGGATCGCCGAGATCGAGGACGAGGGCATCACGGAGAGCCGCTGGACGGAACGCCGGATCGGCCACCCCGTGATCAAGGCGTTCAACGGCACCTACGCCCAGGACATCCTGGACCGCCCGCTCCCCGCCGGCGCCCCCGACCGGATGGCGCTCCCGGTGGCCGGCGACGACGAGGCGGCGAAGGCGAAGGTACGCGCGCTCATCGACGAACTCGGCTTCGACACCGTCGACACGGGCGGCATCGACGACTCCTGGCGCCAGCAGCCCGACACCCCCGTCTACGGTCTGCGGGCCGGTGTGGACGAGGTGACCAAGGCGCTGGCGGAGGCGAGCCCGGAACGCCCCGCGACGTTCAGGGCGTAGCTACACGATCTCCAGGGGCCGGTGCGGCCCGTCCGGCAGCTCGACCGTGATCGAGTCCCCGGGCCGCACCACGCCCCCGCTCAGCACTACGCTCATGATCCCGGCCCGGAAGTCCGGGCGGCCGTCCGCGTCCCGGCCGACGACCTGCTTCAGCAGGCCCTTCTGGAAGTCGTCGATCTGCGCGCACGGGTTCCGCAGCCCGGTCACCTCGAGCACGGCCTGCGCCCCGAGCCGCAGCCTCGTCCCGACCGGCAGCCCGAGCAGGTCGATCCCGCGCGTGGTCACGTTCTCGCCCAGCTGCCCGGCGGTCACCTCGAACCCGGCGGCCCGGACCTCCTCGAACAGCTCCTCGTGAATGAGGTGGACCTGCCGCAGGTTCGGCTGCGAGGGATCCTTCTTCATCCGCGACCGGTGCTTCACCGTGGTCCCGGAGTGCACGTCCCCCTCCACCCCGAGCCCGGCGACCAGGGTGACGCTGTCACGGTTGGGCTTGGTGAAGGAGTACGTGCCGTTACTGCTGACGGCGCTTATCGATCCATTCATGATCTGAGTCTCCCCCGGGGGCCGTCACCAAATCGACGTCGAGGCATGTGGCGTTCGGCGGTGCCCTCCGTGGGCCCGAGGTCGGTCACGGTGCGACGGTGGCTGAGCCCGGCGGCCACCAGGATGATCACCTCGACCTCACGGGGGCTCGGCGTCTCCTTCGGTGCGGGGACGCCGAACGGCCCGATCTGCCGGTCCTCGGGCCGCCCGGGATGCGGCAGGTGCCGGGCTTCGGCTTGCCCGTGGTTTTCGGGGACTTCTTGCCGACGGCCGGTCACCGATGGTCTCTGGGCCACGGGGCCGACGTGGCGGCGGGGGTGGTCGTGGGCCGCCGGTCCGCGTCGCACTGTCGCGGATCCGACGGCGGGAACAGCCTGTACGCGCCGATCCGGTCGGTGCCGAACTCCACGTCCGCGGTCGTGGGGGAAGTCAAGTGGCCGATGTCTTCCGGCAGTTCGGCCTCGGTCAGGCGCGCGCCCGGGTACGCCGCCATGAGGACGCCGGTGCAGGCGTCGCGTTCCGCGGCGGAAAGGCCGGGAGGGAAGCCGATGGCGCGGTCCTCGCTTCCGTCGGTGACCAGCCGGTAGCGCAGCACGGACGTCATGTCCGTCCCCGTTGTCGTGGCGGTGAGCTCCCAGAACTCGACCTGGACGCGGATCGGTTCGCACAGCGGCCCGCCGTCGTTCGTGCCACGCGAGCGGATCACCACGGCCGCGTCCTTGTCGGCCGCGCTCTCGTCAGCCCCTTCGCCCGCCGTGGCCCCGGGGAACGACACGGTGGAGCGCAGCCACCGCGCCTGCTCCCTCAGCGACCAGCCGTCGGTCTCGCGGCAGCCGGCGGCTTCCGTGCCGTCGGCCGTCGCCGAGCAGCCGGCCGTCAGCAGCGCGACAGCCGCCACCAGTGACATCAGCGACCCGTGTGCGGGATGGGGCCTGGACATGGTCTCCCTCGGCCGGAGCGGGCGAGGTGCGGACACCTCGCGGAGTGGGCGGGTGCAGTCTTCGCGGGCCGCGCCGTCGGCCGGGGTGCCGGAAAGGGCCATGTGGCCGACTTGTGATCAGCGGAGGCCGCCGGTGTCCGGCGGTGCCCGTGCCGTCCGTCTCGTGGCAGGAGCCCGGAGATGCGAGCGATGAGACGGGTTGCCGCGCAAAAGCCTGATTTCGGCGATCGGTCGCCGAATTCTCCAAACAGTTGAGCGTTTGTCGTCCACTCTCCAGGATTTCCCTGTCAAGTGCCCGGAGGCACGGCCCCGGGCCCCCCGCTTCAGAAGCGAGTCGAGCATGGTGCGCGTCCGTTCCTCTTTGGCTCAGTTGCCCGCCTACGTCCCGGGCCGCAAGCAGCCCGGTGCGGCCGCCCTGGCCAGCAACGAGTCCCCCTACGGGCTGCTGCCCGGGGTCGCCGGAAGGCTCGCCGAACTGGCCGGCGGTGTGTCGCGCTACCCCGACATGAGCGCTTCCTCACTCGTCCGGGCCATAGCCGTCCACCACGGGGTCGAGCCGGAGCGGATCGCGGTGGGCGCCGGTTCCTCCGAGGTCTGCGGACAGCTGCTGCACTCGGTCGTCGGTCCCGGCGACGAAGTCGTCTTCGGGTGGCGGTCCTTCGAGGCGTACCCGATCCTCACGGCGATCGCGGGCGGCACGGCGGTGCGGGTCCCGCTGCGTGACCACGCGCTGGACCTCGACGCCATGGCCGCCGCGATCACCGGCCGGACCCGGCTGGTCTTCGTCTGCAACCCCAACAACCCCACCTCCACCGCGGTCGGCGAGCGGGCGCTCGGCGACTTCGCGGACCGGGTTCCGGACGACGTACTGATCGTCGTCGACGAGGCCTACCGTGAGTACGCCGATCCGGCGCTGGTCCCCGACGCCCTCGACCTGCTCGGTGACCGGCCGAACGTGGTGGTGCTGCGCACCTTCTCCAAGGCGTACGGCCTGGCGGGGCTGCGGGCCGGCTACTGCGTGGCGCCGCCGGAGCTCGCCGCCCAGGTGCGCAAGACCCAGGTGCCGTTCAGCGTCAGCGCTCTCGCCCAGGAGGCCGCCGTCGTCGCCCTCGGCGAGCGCGCGGAGGTCGTCCGGCGGGCGGCGCTCACGGTCGCCGAACGACAGCGCGTGAGCATGCGGTTGCGTGATCTCGGCTTCGAAGTCCCGGACTCCCAGGCCAACTTCGTCTGGTTGCCGCTCGCCGACGACGCCGCGCACTTCGCCGTGCACTGTCTCGACGGGAAGGTGGTGGTGCGCCCGTTCCTCGGCGAGGGCGTCCGGGTGACGATCGGTCTGCCGGAGGAGAACGAGGCCCTGCTCGCTCTCGCCGCGACCTGGAGAGGCTGAAGGCCATGGGCCCCGGTCCCTATGAGCGGCATCGCGAGTTGCTCCAGCAGGCGGTACGGGCCATCGCGACCGGTGGGTACTGCGCGCCGTTCACGCACGCGGGACACGGAGCCGCCGACGCGGGCATGAGGTCGACCCGGACGGCGGGAAAGGTCTTCGGCTCGCTGCTCGGCCGGGCCTTCGAACTCGACCAGCCCGGTGAGCTCGGCCGGGTGTCGACCGAGTCCTCCCCCTACGGCATCGCCATGGACATCGGCTACCCGCGCTGCGACCCCGCGGCCCTGGTGGCGGAGGCAGGGCGGGCGACGGCCGGATGGCGCGCCGCCGGGCCGTACCGGCGCGCCTGGCTGGCGGTGGAGATACTGCGCCGGCTGAACACGCGCAGCCACGAGCTGGCCCTGGCGGTGCACCACACCACGGGCCAGTCTCTTCAGGCGGCGTTCAGGGCCGCCGGGCCGCGCGCCCAGGACCGCGCGCTGGAGGCCGTGGCCCACGCCTTCGCCGAGTCGGCGCGGGTTCCCGCGGACCTGAGCTGGGAGAGCACCCGCCACCGGAGACAGCCGTTGGCGATGCGGGGGACGTGCACCCTGGTGCCGCGCGGAGTGTCACTGCTCATCGGCTGCCCCGACTATCCCCTCTGGAACGGCTACCCCGGTCTGTTCGCCAGCCTGGTGACCGGCAACCCGGTGATCGTGGCCCCGCATCCCAGGGCCGTGCTGCCCCTGGCCATCACCGTGCGCGTCATACGGCAGGTGCTGGCGGAGGCCGGTCATGCCCCCGACATCGTGAGCCTGGCGGTGGCGGAACCGGAGCAGCGGCTGCACCGGAGGCTGGCCCTGGACCCGGCGGTGCGGATCGTCGACTTCACCGGGTCGGCGCGGTTCGCCGACTGGCTCGAGCAACACGCCCACCAAGCCGCCGTGTTCGCCAACCGGACCGGCCTGAACGCCGTGGTCGTGGACTCCACCGAGGACTACCGGGGACTGGTGCGCGGCCTTGCCCACTCCCTGTGCCTGTGCAGCGGTACGGTCCGCACCACGCCGCAGAACATCCTGGTGCCGGCGGCGGGCATCACGACCGACGAGGGGCGCAAGAGCCTCAGGGACTTCGGCGCCGACCTGAGCGAGGCCGTGGACCGCCTGCTCGGGCATCCGGCGCGTGTGGCGAGGCTGCTGGGGGCGATCGTCGGCGACGAGGTGCGGGCGGGACTGGCGCAGGCCACCCGGTACGGCCCCGTGGTGCATGCCTCCGCGGCGCTGCGCCACCCGGACCATCCCGGCGCCGATGTGCGCAGCCCGCTGCTCGTCCGGCTGGGGGCGCGGGACGAGCGGGTCTACGCCCGGGAGTGGCCGGGTCCGGTCTCGTTCCTGGTGAGTACCGAATCGACCTCGCACAGCCTGGCGCTCCTGCGCGGCACGGTCGGCCGGCACGGCGCGTTGTTCGCCGCGGTGCACTCGACCGATCCGCTCGTGCTGGCGGCCGCCGAGACAGCGGCGCTGGACGCGGGGGTGCACCTCGTCCAGAACCTCGCGGACGACCTCCCCGCCGACCCCTCCTCGGCCAGCGCGGACCTTCCCGCCGCCGGCGCCCACTTCGTCACCGGGCGGTTCCGGGTCGTACGGTCCCGGCGGCACGTCCCGGCGGCCGGGACTGCGGTCGTGGAGCCGGAACGGTCGCCGGTACCGGACGGGGGCTCCGCCGCCTCGCTGGTCGATGTCTGAACGGGGCGGCGGGTCGCCGCGCCCGAGGCCGGGACCGAACCGCGTTCCGGGCTCCGTCCGGGAGGTCCCGTCAGGCGGTCCAGTCGGCCCCGCGCCCCCGCACCTCGTCGAAGACCAGCCACGTGCGGGTCGAGCGCACTCCCGGCACCGCCTGGATGCTCTCCAGCACGACCCGTCGCAGCGCCAGGTTGTCCGGTGCGCGGACCAGCACCAGGACGTCGAAGTCGCCCGTGACGAGGGCGACATGCTCGACGTACGGCATGTGGCGCAGTTCGCGCGAGATGTCGCGCCAGGCGTTCTGTTCGATGGTCAGCGTCACGTAGGCGCTCGTGCCCAGGCCGGCCCGCTGCGGATTGAGCTGCGCGGTGAAACCCGTGATGACCTCCTCCGCCACCAGTCTGCCGATGCGCGTGTACGCGTTGGCGCGCGAGATGTGCACCTGCTCCGCGAGTGCCCGGACCGACACCCGGCCGTCGGTGAGGAGCCGGGCCAGGATCTGCCGGTCGATGTCGTCGAGCGGGACGGCAGTTCGTCCGGGCACCGACCCCGGTGGCGACGTTTGCTCGGACACATTGCCCTCCCGGGGCGCTCAGCTCGGCAGTTCATCGCCAGTTCAGCGGAAGTATTGAACACATATTCCGATATGGCGACCATTCTCCTGTCAAGTGTCCAGAGAAAGCGAGTGCCCTCCATGTCCGTGAAGAGCCTCCGACAGACGGTCCAGGGCCTCCTGCCGTCCCTCACGCCGGTGCGGTTCGTGGCCGAGGACGGCACGCCGGTGGCCAAGCCGCCGGCCGGATACACCGAGCCCCCGCCCGAGACCCTCCGCGACGCCTACCGGCGGATGGTCCTGGGCCGCCGGTTCGACACCCAGGCGACCGCGCTCACCAAGCAGGGGCGGCTCGCGGTCTACCCGTCCAGCCGGGGCCAGGAGGCCTGCCAGGTCGGTGCCGTGCTCGCGCTGCGCCCGCACGACTGGCTCTTCCCGACCTACCGGGACTCCGTGGCCCTGGTCACCCGGGGCATCGATCCGGTCGAGGTACTGACGCTGCTGCGCGGCGACTGGCACTGCGGCTACGACCCGGCCGCCACCCGCGTGGCCCCCCAGTGCACCCCGCTGGCCACCCAGGTGCTGCACGCCACCGGCATGGCGGAGTCGATGCGCCGCAAGGGCGAGGACGGCGTGGCGATGGCCCTCGTCGGGGACGGCGCCACCAGTGAGGGCGACTTCCACGAGGCGCTGAACTTCGCGGCCGTCTTCCGCGCGCCGGTCGTCTTCTTCGTCCAGAACAACCAGTACGCGATCTCCGTGCCGCTGGCCCGGCAGACCGCGGCGCCCGCCCTCGCGTACAAGGGCATCGGCTACGGCGTGCGCTGCGAGCAGGTCGACGGCAACGACCCGGTCGCCGTGCTGGCGGTGCTGACCGCGGCCGTCGAGCACGCCCGCGCGGGCAACGGCCCCTTCCTCGTCGAGGCGCACACCTACCGCATGGACGCCCACACCAACGCCGACGACGCCACCCGCTACCGGGACGACGAGGAGGTCGAGCGGTGGAGCGCCGCAGACCCGCTCCGTCGGCTGGAGGTGTACCTGCGGGCCCGCGGCGCGCTCACCGACGACGACGTCGCGGCGGTGCGGGAGGAGGCGGAGGCCCTGGCCGCTTCGCTGCGCGCGGGGATGAACGCGGAGTCCGTCCCCGACCCGCTGGAGCTGTTCGACCACGTCTACGCGCAACCGACTCCGCAACTGCGGGAGCAGCGCGCCCTGTTGGCGGCCGAGCTGGCCGAGGCCGCCGAACACACCACGCTTCGGACTCAGGAGGACTGACGGCCATGACCAAGGTCACGATGGCGCAGGCGCTGAACACCGCACTGCGTGACGCACTGCGCGAGGACGAGCGCGTGCTCGTCTTCGGCGAGGACGTCGGCCCACTCGGCGGCGTCTTCCGGATCACCGACGGGCTGACCCGCGACTTCGGCGAGCAGCGGTGCTTCGACACCCCACTGGCCGAGGCCGGCATCGTCGGACTGGCCGTCGGCATGGCGATGGGCGGCTTCCGGCCCGTGGTGGAGATGCAGTTCGACGCCTTCGCGTACCCGGCGTTCGAGCAGATCGCCTCGCATGTCGCCAAGCTGCGCAACCGGACCCGAGGGCGGCTCACACTGCCGATGGTGATCCGCATTCCGTACGCGGGCGGCATCGGCGGAGTCGAGCACCACTGCGACTCCAGTGAGGCGTACTACGCGCACACGCCGGGACTGAAGGTCGTCACCCCGGCAACGGCCGAGGACGCGTACTGGCTGCTGCGCGACGCCGTGGCCGACCCCGACCCGGTCGTCTTCCTGGAACCGAAGAAGCTGTACTGGTCGAGGGAGGACACCGACCTGGAGCGGCGCGGTGCGCTGCCGTTCGGCCGGGCGGCGATCCGGCGGGAGGGCCGTGACGCCACGGTCGTCGCGTACGGGCCGTCGGTTCCGGTGGCGCTGGCCGCGGCCGAAGCCGCGGCGGCCGAGGGGATCGAGCTGGAGGTCGTGGACCTGCGGACCGTGGTGCCCTTCGACGACGAGACGGTGACGGCATCGGTACGCCGGACCGGGCGCTGCCTGGTCGTGCAGGAGGCCCAGGGCTTCGCCGGTGTCGGGGCGGAGATCGCCGCCCGTGTGCAGGAACGCTGCTTCCACTCGCTGGCAGCGCCCGTCCTGCGGGTCTCCGGCTTCGACATCCCCTACCCGCCGCCCAAGTTGGAACATGCGCACCTGCCAGGCGTCGACCGGATCCTGGACGCCGTCGACCGCCTCCAGCTCGCCGACGAGCCGGACACCCGGCACCTGCCGAAGGGAGCGGTCGCATGAACACCACAACGCTCCACGAGCAGTTGTTCCGGCTGCCCGACCTCGGCGAGGGCCTGACCGACGCCGAGATCGTCGAATGGAAGGTCGCGGTCGGCGACACGGTGACGATCGACCAGATCGTCGTCGAGGTCGAGACCGCCAAGGCCGCGGTCGAGGTGCCGGTCCCGTACGCGGGCACGGTGCTGCGACTGCACGCTGAGGCAGGCACGGCGTTGGGGGTGGGGGAGCCGCTGATCACGGTGGGAGCGAACGCCTCCGGCGGTCCCGGCGACACGGGTGAGGGCTCGGCCGATCCGTCGCCCGCCGGGGCTGCGGCCGGGGTTGGCGGGTCCGGCTCGTCGGGTGGTGTGGTCGGGGAGCCGGGTGGGCGCCGGGGTGATTCGCCGTCCGGCGGGGCCGCGGCCGGGTCCGGATCGCCGGGTGGGCCGGACGGCGGCTCGGGCGGGGCGTCCGGCACGCCGCGGTCCGGCGGGGCCGGGGCAGGGCCGACGGCGAGCGACTCCGCGGCCGAGCGGTACCGCGAGGAGGAGCAGGCCGGATCCGGCAACGTGCTGATCGGCTACGGCACCGGCCACGGCCCGGCGCCGCGACGACGCCGGAGGCGAGCCGGCGCGGCGAGCGCCGGTGCCGGAGCGGTGGTCGTCGCCGGCGGTCCCGTCGACCGCGGCGGTCCGGCTGGTGCCGGGACGTCCACGGTCGCCGGGTCCGGGGGTCTGGCACTGGCCGGGGGTCCGGTATCGGCCGGGGGTCTGGCACTGGCCGGGGGTCCGGTATCGGCCGGCGGTCCGGCACCCGTGTCGGCGGGTCCGGCATCGGCCGGGGGGCCAGCACCCGTGCCGGCGCCGGTACCGGCCGGGTCGTCGGGCCCGCACGAGCGCCCCGCGCAGCCCGCCTCCCCGTACGCACCTCGGGTGATCTCCCCCCTCGTACGCAGGATGGCACGGGACCACGGGATCGACCTCGCCGAGCTGTCGCCTTCCGGCCCGGCCGGGATCGTGCTGCGCCGTGACGTGGAGCAGGCCGTCGAGCGCGCCCGGCAGACGGCGCCGCATTCCATCGCCGCGCCGTCCGAGCACCCCGCGCCGTCCGAGCACCCCGCGCAGCACGAGCACCCGCAGGGGCCCGCTTCGAACGGCCCCGAGCGCATCCCGCTGCGCGGAGTCCGCCGTGCCGTCGCGGACAAGCTCTCCCGCAGCCGCACCGAGATCCCCGACGCCACCACCTGGGTCGACGTGGACGCGACCGGGCTGCTCCAGGCCAAGAAGGCGCTGGAGGCCGCCGAACCCGGCCGCCGCGTCGGGCTGTTGGCCCTGCTCGCCCGCATCTGCGTCGCCGGACTCGCCCGCTACCCGGAGCTGAACTCCACGGTGGACACCGAGCGCCGGGAGATCGTCCGCTTCAGCGAGGTGCACCTCGGCTTCGCCGCCCAGACCGAGCGTGGCCTGGTCGTCCCCGTCGTCCGTGATGCCCAGCGTATGACGACCGCCCAACTGGCCGCCGAACTCGCCCGGTTGACCGAACTCGCCCGTAGCGGAAGCCTGCCGCCGGACCGGCTGACCGGCGGGACCTTCACCCTCAACAACTACGGAGTGTTCGGCGTCGACGGGTCCACGCCCATCATCAACCACCCGGAGGCCGCCCTCCTCGGCGTGGGCCGCATCGTCGACAAACCCTGGGTGGTGGACGGCGCCCTCGCCGTCCGCAAGGTCATGCAGCTCTCCCTCAGCTTCGACCACCGGGTCTGCGACGGGGGAGTGGCCGGCGGCTTCCTGCGCCATGTGGCCGACTGCGTGGAACGCCCGGTGATCCTGCTCGCCGACGTCTGATCCGACACCCTTCCCCTCCGCACCCATGCCTGCGTGGCCCGCACGCACGCACGCACCCACCTACCGAACGTTCGGCCAGGAGCCCCTCGTGTCCACTGACCAGCACCCCGACTTCTTCGCACGTCACGCGGATCTGCTGCACCAGGCGGTGGAGCGTGCCGCCGCCCGCGACCACTGGTCGCCGTACCCGGAAACCCCCAGCACCTCCGCGTACGGCCCCGGGGCACCCGAACTGGGCGAGGCCGCCTTTCGTGGCCTCCTCGGCCGCCCCTTCCCCCTCGAAGGGCATCCCACCACCGGCACCGTCCCCGCCGCCGAGGTCTCGCCCTACGGCTTCCCGCTCGGCGTCAGCTATCCCTGCCTGGTGCCCGAGGTGGCGGTCGCGACGGCCGGGTCCGCGGCCGTGGTGTGGCGTGCCGCGAGCCCGGACACCCGGGCGGGCGTCGCGGCGGAGATCCTGGCCCGGCTGAACGCGGCGAGCCTCGAGATCGCGCATGCCGTCCAGCACACCACCGGCCAGCCCTTCCTGATGGCCTTTCAGGCAGGTGGCCCGCACGCCCAGGACCGCGGCCTCGAAGCGGTCGCGTACGCCTGGCAGGAGCAGAAGCGTCACCCGGCCACCGCCCGCTGGACCAAGCCGCAGCGCAGGGGCGGCCCACTCGTGATGGACAAGACCTTCACTCCGGTGGGACGCGGTGTCGCGGTGCTGATCGCCTGCAACACCTTCCCCACCTGGAACGGATATCCGGGGCTCTTCGCAAGCCTGGTCACCGGCAACCCGGTGGTGGTCAAGCCGCACCGGCGCGCCGTACTACCGCTGGCGATCACCGTGCGTATCGCCCGCGAGGTCCTGGCGGAGGCCGGATTCGACCCGAACGTGGTGCTGCTCGCCGCCGAGCGCCCCGAGGAGCGCACCGCCCCCGCCCTGGCCACCCATCCCGACGTGCGCATCGTCGACTTCACCGGCTCCGGCGAGTTCGGCGACTGGCTGGAGACCAACGCCCGGCAGGCCGTCGTGCACACCGAGAAGTCCGGACTCAACACCGTCGTCGTCGACTCCACGAACGACTACGCGGGACTGCTGCGGAACCTGGCGTTCTCGCTCTCCCTCTACAGCGGCCAGATGTGCACCACCCCGCAGAACATCCTGGTTCCGCGTGAGGGCTTCACCACCGATCAGGGGCCGCGCACGGCCGACGAGTTCGCCGCCGACCTGGGCGCCGCCCTGGACAAGCTGCTCGGCGACCCGGACCGCGCCGCCGCGACCCTCGGCGCCATCGTCAACGACGGCGTGCTCGGGCGCCTGGAGGAGGCCGCGGCCCTGGGCCGTACCGTCCGCCCCTCCCGCGAACTGACGCACCGCGACCACCCCGACGCGGTCGTCCGCACCCCGCTGGTGGCCCGGCTCGACGCCGAGGCCGACGAGAAGACGTACACCAGTGAGTGGTTCGGCCCGGTCTCCTTCGTCATCGGCACCGACTCCACCGCGCACGGCCTACGTCTTCTGCACGACACCGTTCGGCGGCACGGCGCCCTGACCGCCTCCGTGTACTCGACCGACGAGGGCGTACTGGAGGCGGCACGGGCGACCGCCCTGGACGCGGGCGTGCACCTGTCGGAAAACCTGACGGGCGCCGTCTTCGTCAACCAGTCCGCCGCCTTCAGCGACTTCCACGGCACCGCGGCGAACCCCGCCGCCAATGCCGCCCTCACCGACCCGGCCTTCGTCACCGGCCGCTTCTCGGTCGTCCAGTCCCGCCGCCACGCGCCCGCTCTCGCCGAGGAGAACACCGATGCCTGACGAGGTCTATCTGATCGACGGGGCCCGCACCCCGCAGGGCCGTTACGGCGGCGCCCTGGCGTCCGTGCGCCCCGACGACCTTGCCGCCCTCGTGGTCGGGGAGGCCGTACGGCGCTCCGGGGTCCCCGTCGAGGCCGTGGACGAGGTGATCCTCGGCGCCGCGAACCAGGCCGGCGAGGACAACCGGGACGTGGCCCGGATGGCGGTGCTGCTCGCCGGTCTGCCGCACACCGTGCCCGGATACACCGTCAACCGGCTCTGCGCCTCCGGGCTGACGGCCGTCGCCTCGGCCGCCCAGGTGATACGGGCGCAGGAAGCCGACCTGGTCGTGGCGGGAGGAGTGGAGTCGATGACCCGCGCTCCCTGGGTGATGGCCAAACCCGGCACGCCCTGGGCCCGGCCCGGCGAGGTGCACGACACCTCCATCGGCTGGCGCTTCACCAACCCCCGCTTCCCCGCCACGACCACCCTGCCGATGGGTGAGACGGCGGAGGAGGTCGCCGCTCTGGACGGCATCACCCGGCTCGACGCGGACGCCTTCGCACTGCGCAGCCACCGGCGGGCGCTCGCCGCCCAGCGGGCGGGCCGCTTCGAGAGGGAGATCGTCCCGGTGCCGGTGAAGGACGGCGAGGTGACCGAGGACGAGGGGCCCCGGCCGTCCACCTCGTTGGAGAGGCTGGGCGCGCTGCGCACCGTCTTCCGCGCCGGCGGAATCGTCACCGCGGGCAACTCCTCGCCCCTGTCCGACGGGGCGGCGGCCCTGGTGGTGGCGAGCGGGGCGGCCGTCGAACGGTACGGGCTCAGTCCCCGGGCCCGTGTCGTCACCGCTGCCTCGGCCGGGGTCGAGCCCCACCTGATGGGGCTCGGGCCCGTGCCGGCCACCGCCAAAGCGCTGGACCGCGCCGGCTGGACGGCCGCTGACCTGGACGCGGTCGAGCTGAACGAGGCGTTCGCCGCCCAGGCGTTGGCGGTCGTCCGCCGGCTCAAGCTCGACGAGGACCGCGTCAACGCAGACGGCGGCGCCATCGCCCTCGGCCACCCGCTGGGCTGCTCCGGCGCCCGCATCCTGCTCACCCTGCTCGGCCGCATGGAACGCGAGGACGCCCGCCGGGGCCTGGCGACCCTCTGCGTCGGGGTCGGGCAGGGCGTGGCGATGCTGGTGGAGCGCGTATGAGCACGCGAGAGGAGACGGCGTACGAGACCCTGCTCGTCGAGCAGCGCACGGACCGGGTCGTCGTCACCCTGCACCGGCCCGAGGCCCACAACGCCATCAGCGGCCGGATGATCGCCGAACTGCACGGCGTGTGCGAGGAGTTGGAGCGCGACCCGAAGCCGTTGCTGCTCACCGGCCACGGCGGGGTCTTCGCCGGCGGCGCCGACATCGCCGAACTGCGCGAGCGCGGCCGGGAGGAGGCGTTGCGGGGGATCAACAGCCGCCTGTTCGAGCGGGTGCGCAGGCTGCCGCTGCCCACCGTGGCAGCCGTGGACGGCTGGGCGCTCGGCGGCGGTGCCGAACTGTCGTACGCCTGCGACATCCGGATCGCGGGACCGTCCGCCGTCTTCGGCAACCCCGAGCCGGGCCTGGGCATCCTTGCCGCCGCCGGGGCCTGCTGGCGGCTCAGGGAGCTGGTCGGCGAGTCGGTGGCCAAACAGGTCCTGCTCGCCGGGCGGAACCTCGACGCGCCCGCCGCACTCGCCTGCGGGCTGGTCATGGACGTCGTACCGGCCGACCGGCTGACCGCCGAGGCACATGCCCTGCTCGACCGCATGGCCCGCTCCTCGGCGCTCGCCCTGCGGCTCACCAAGCTCGTCACGGACGCCCCGGGTGTCCATCCGTTGGCCGACGACCTCGCCCAGGCCGTGCTGTTCGAGGGCCGGGACAAGGAGGAACGCATGACGCGTTTCCTGGAGAAGAACGCGAAGAACGCGAAGAACCTGAAGAACACGAAGAACGGAGCCCGGGCATGACCTCGGCAGCAGCAGCACCACCACCCGCCGTCGTGGGGGTGATCGGCGGCGGCCGGATGGGCGCCGGTATCGCCCAGTCGTTCGCGGCCGCCGGGTCGTCGGTGGTCGTCGTCGAGCACGACGGCGCGGCTGCGGCCGGCGCCCTGGACCGGATCGCCGCCGGGCTGCGTCGGGCCGCCGAGCGCGGGGGGCCCGGCGGACCCGTGGCCGGTGACGAAGCGGACCGGGTCACCGCTGTGACCTCGATGTCCGCACTGCCCCACGACGCCGATCTGGTCGTCGAGGCGGTACCGGAGAACGCCGCGCTCAAGGCCCGGCTGCTCGCCGCCGCCGAACAGGCCGTGGGGGAGCGGTGCGTGCTCGCCACCAACACCAGCTCCTTGCCGGTCACCGAACTCGCGGCGGCCCTGAAGCAACCCGGACGCTTCCTGGGCATGCATTTCTTCAACCCCGTGCCCGTCTCCGCACTGGTCGAACTGGTCCTCGCGCCCGACACCACCGGGGAGACCCTGACGGCGGCGGTCGGCTGGACACACGCCCTCGGCAAACAGGAGGTCGTGGTCCAGGACTCGCCGGGGTTCGCCAGCAGCCGCCTCGGCCTCGCCCTGGGTCTGGAGGCGATCCGCATGGTCGAGGAGGGGGTCGCCGACCCGGAGGCCATCGACACGGCCATGCGCCTGGGCTACCGGCATCCGATGGGGCCGCTGCGTCTGACCGACCTGGTGGGTCTCGACGTGCGGCTGGCCATCGCCGAACACCTGCACGCGACGCTCGGGGAGCGGTTCGCGCCGCCCGGGCTGCTGCGCGAGAAGGTCGCCCGCGGCGAGCTGGGCCGCAAGACCGGTCAAGGGTTCTTCTCATGGCAGTGACCGACGGGGCGACCCCCCAGGACCCGGCGGGCGGGCACCCCGCCCCGTACGGGGTGGCGTACGACGTCACCGACGCCGTGGCCGTCATCGAACTGCGCGGACCCGCGAGCGGCAACACCCTCGACACGCACCTGCGCGGCGCTCTCCTCATGGCGGCACGACGCCTGACCACGGACACCGCACGCGGCGTGCGAGCGGCCCTGATCACCGCCCGTGGCAAGCACTTCTGTGTCGGCCAGGACCTCAGGGAGCATGCCCGGCTGCTGAAGACCACACCCGCCACGGCCTTCGCGAACATACCCAACGACTACAACCCGCTGGTCAAGGAGCTGCACGCGCTGCCGGTCCCGCTCGTCGTGGCCGTCGAGGGAGCCTGCGTCGGGGCCGGACTCGGCATCGCCCTCTGCGCCGACGTGCGGGTCGCCGCCGAAGGCGCTCGCTTCGCGACCGCCTTCACCGGCATCGGCCTGACCTCCGACTCCGGCGTCGCCCGCGCCCTCGCCCGCCAGCTGGGTCCCTCACGGACCGCGGGACTCATGCTCCTGGGTGACCGGTTCTCCGCGCGGGACGCCGAGCGCTGGGGCCTGGTCCACCGCGTCGTACCGGACGGCTCGGCCACGGCCGAAGGGCTGGCCCTGGCCCGCTCCCTGGCCGACGGACCCACCGCCGCCCACCGGGAGACCAAGGCACTGCTGCGGTCCGCGGCCACCACGCCCCTGCCGGCCGCGCTGGAGCGCGAGGCCGTGATCCAGCGGCGGCTCGGCGCCACCGACGACCACCACGAGGCCGTCGCGGCCTTCCTCGAACGCCGCGGCCCCGCCTTCCGCGGCCACTGACCCACTCACCCACCGAACACGACGGGACACGGACACCATGAACACACCCGCCGCCACCGGCGCGCCCCCGGGGCCCCGGAGCCCCGAGTCCGCCTTCGAGGACACCATCGCCCGCGACCAGCGCGTCGAGCCCCGGGACTGGATGCCGGACGGCTACCGCGAGACGCTCGTCCGGCAGATCGCCCAGCACGCCCACTCCGAGATCATCGGCATGCAGCCGGAAGGTGAATGGATCACCCGGGCGCCCTCACTGCGCCGCAAGGCGATCCTCTTCGCCAAGGTGCAGGACGAGGCCGGGCACGGGCTGTATCTGTACTCGGCGGCCGAGACCCTGGGCGCGGACCGCACGGACATGACCGAGCGGCTGATCGAGGGCCGGCAGAAGTACTCGTCGATCTTCAACTACCCGACCCGCAGCTTCGCCGACGTCGGGGTGATCGGCTGGTTCGTCGACGGCGCCGCGATCTGCAACCAGGTGCCGCTGTGCAGGAGTTCGTACGGGCCGTACGGGCGCGCCATGGTGCGCGTCTGCAAGGAGGAGTCGTTCCACCAGCGGCAGGGATACGAACTGCTGCTGACCATGATGCGCGGCACCGACGAACAGCGGGCCATGGTGCAGGACGCCGTGGACCGCTGGTGGTGGCCGTCGCTGATGATGTTCGGCCCGCCCGACGACGACTCGCCCAACTCGGCCCGGTCCATGGCCTGGAGGATCAAGCGGCACACCAACGACGAGCTGCGGCAGCGGTTCGTGGACATGACCGTTCCGCAGGCCGAGAAGCTGGGTGTCACCCTGCCCGACCCCGGCCTGCGCTGGAACGAGGAGCGTGGGCACCACGACTTCGGCACCCCCGACTGGGAGGAGCTGAAACGGGTGATCTCCGGCGACGGGCCGTGCAACGCCGAACGGATCGCGCGACGCCGGGCCGCGCACGAGGAGGGCGCCTGGGTGCGGGAGGCGGCCACCGCACACGCGGCCAGGCAGACCGCCCGGGCGCGGGAAGGAGCGGCGGCGTGAGCGGCACCGATGGAGTTCCCGCACAGGCCGCGGACCGTACCCGGGGGCAGTGGCCGCTGTACGAGGTCTTCGTGCGCGGCAAGCGCGGCCTCAACCACGTCCACGTCGGCTCCCTTCGCGCGGCCGACGATCACATGGCCCTCACCCACGCCCGGGACCTGTACACCCGGCGCAACGAGGGCGTCAGCATCTGGGCCGTGCGCTCGGACACCATCGCCGCGTCCACCCCCGACGAGAAGGACCCCTTCTTCGCGCCGAGCGGCGACAAGGTCTACCGGCACCCCACCTTCTACGACATCCCCGACGACGTCCCCCACATCTAGGAACCCAGGAGCAGGCAATGAGCGAGGACGACCTGTACGTCGACCACGACAACGCGCGGTGGGCGTTCGGCACCGGATTCACCGATCCGCTGCACGGCGTGGACGAGGCGGTGCCGGACGGCGTCGACGCCGGCGACCTGGCCGCCTGCTGCCTGGCGCTGGGCGACGACGCCCTGGTGTCCGCCCAGCGGCTGGCCGAGTGGTGTTCCCGCGCCCCGGAGCTGGAGGAGGAGCTGGCCCTCGCCAACATCGGCCTGGACCTGCTCGGCCAGGCGCGTCTGCTGTACGCCAGGACCGGCGGCGCCGACGGCACGGGGCGCGGCGAGGACGCGTACGCCTACTTCCGCGATCCGGCGGACTTCCGCAACGTACGGCTCGCCGAACTGCCGGGCGGCGACTTCGCGTTCACCGTCGTCCGGCTGCTGGTGCTGTCCACCTGGCGGCTCGCCCTGTTCGAGGAACTGACCGCCGCACCCGACCCGGTGCTGGCCGCCGTCGCCGCGAAGAGCGTCAAGGAGCTGGCCTATCACTGTCACTACGCCGCCGGGTGGACCGTACGGTTCGGTGACGGGACCGAGGAGTCCCGCGCCCGCCTGGAATCCGCCCTGCACGGCATCGCCCCGTGGCTGAACGAGCTGCTGACCGACCGGGCCGCGGAACACCTCGGCGCGGTCCCCGCCGTTGTCGCCGAACGGACCCTGCTGTGGCTCACCGACGTGTTCGTGGCGGCGGGACTCGGCCCGGCCGAGGCCATGCCGCTCGGTCCCGCGTCCATCTCCTCCGTCCCGGGCTCCGGCCGGAACGCGGACCACACCGAGCACCTGGCACCCCTCCTCGCCGAACTGCAGAGCGTCGCCCGCGCACATCCGGACGCGGCATGGTGACCGCGGCGGAGCGTTCCGAACGCCGTGCGGAACGGACAGAACACGCCCGGCACATCGCCTCCTCGGTCCCCGACCCCGAACTGCCGATGCTGACGCTCTCCGACCTCGGAGTGCTCCGCGGCATCGAGGTGGAGCCGGACGGAACCGTGGTCGCGCGGCTCACCCCCACCTACTCGGGCTGCCCCGCCATGGCGGAGATGCGGGCCGAGGTCGCCACCCGGCTGCGCGCCGCCGGCTTCCCCGCCGTCCGGGTCGTCACGGTGCTCGACCCTCCGTGGACCACCGACCGGATCACCGACGAAGGCCGCCGCAAGCTCACGGAGCACGGCATCGCGCCCCCCGGCCCGCCGCGCATCCCGGACTCCGCACCGGGGCCGGTCTGGCTGACCCTGGCCTCCGCCCCGGCCGCCGTGCCCTGCCCACGCTGCGCCTCGGCCGACACCGAGGAGATCTCCCGCTTCGCCGCCACCGCCTGCACCGCGCTTCGGCGCTGCCACGCCTGCCTGGAGCCCTTCGAGCACGTCAAGGACCTCTGATGACCAACCCCGCACCCCCCGCCGCCGCACGGGTTCGCCGCCGTCCGGTCTTCCACGCCCTGCGCGTCGCCGCCGTCGAGCCGCTGTGCGCCGACGCCGCCGCCCTCACCTTCGACATTCCCGACCGCCTGGCCGAGGAGTTCGCCTTCCGCCCCGGCCAGTGCCTCACCCTGCGGCGTGAGTTCGACGGCCGTGACGAGCGGCGCTCGTACTCCATCTGCTCACCGGCCGGGACACCGCCCCGTATCGGCGTCCGCGTCGTACCGGGCGGGCTGTTCTCCTCCTGGCTCGTCCACGGCGTGCGCGCCGGGGACACCATGGAGGTCATGGGACCGGCCGGCTCCTTCACCCCCGACCTCGGCGGTGCCGGACACCGCGGCCGACTCGGCCACCATGTGCTGATCGCCGCCGGATCGGGCATCACGCCGATGCTGTCCATCGCCGCGTCCGTCCTCGCCGCGGACGACACCGCACACATCACCGTGCTGTACGGCAACCGGCACACCGGCACCGTGATGTTCGCCGACGAACTCGCCGACCTGAAGGACCGCTACCCGGCCCGCTTCCAGCTCGCCCACGTCCTGTCCCGCGAGCCGCGCGAAGCCGAACTGCTCTCCGGCCGCCTCGACGCCGACCGGCTCACCGCGCTGCTCGACGCCCTCGTCGACGTCCGCGGTGTCGACCACTGGTGGCTGTGCGGCCCGCACGGCATGGTCCGAGACGCCCGCGCGATCCTCTCCGGCCTCGGCGTCCCGGCCGACAGCGTCCACCAGGAGCTGTTCCACGCGGACGACGAGCCACCCGCGCCGCCCGTGCCACCCGGCCGGCCGGCGACGGAACGGGGCGACACCACCACCGACGTCCCCACGAGCGAGGTCACCGTGGTCCTGGACGGCCGGGCCACCACGTTCTGCGCGCCGCGCCACCGCACCGTCCTCGATGGCGCCCAGGAGACCCGGCCCGACCTGCCGTTCGCGTGCAAGGGCGGAGTCTGCGGCACCTGTCGCGCCCTCGTCACCCAGGGCCGGGCCGACATGCGCCGCAACTACGCGCTGGAACCCGCCGAAGTCTCCGCAGGCTACGTCCTCACCTGCCAGACCTTCGCCGCCTCCGGCACGCTCACGGTCGACTTCGACAGTTGAGGAGCGAGACCGCGCTGACCGGGAGTCACGGCTTCTCGGTGATCGAGCAGGCATTCACCCATGGGGCCGGGTCGTCCGGCCCGGACCACGAAGGAGGTACGGCGGTGCGGTACGCCGAGAGCCCGAGCGTGTGCTGTGACGTCTACGTCGAAGCGGCTCCGTCGCGAGTGTGGGCCTTGGTGACCGACATCGGTCTGCCGGCCCGCCTGAGCCCTGAACTGCAGCGTGCGGAATGGCTCGACGGCGCGGAGGGGCCCGCGGCGGGGACGTGTTTCGCCGGGTACAACCGCCATCGGATGATCGGCGAGTGGCGGACCGTCTCACACGTCGTCGAGTGCGAGGAGCAACGGGTGTTCGGCTGGGCGGTCGTCGATGCGGACGGCCGGTTCGGAGACCCGGCGCCCGATCCCGCGAAACCCCTGGCCACCTGGCGCTTCGAGCTCGAGCCGGAGGGGACCGGCTGCAGGCTGCGGCAGTTCGCGCGGATCGGTCCGGGGCGTTCCGGGGTCAGCCTGGCGATCGAGCGCGCGCCGGAGCGGGAGGAGGAGATCCTGGCCTTCCGGCTTGCCGAGCTCCGCACCAACATGGAGGCCACCTTGCGCGGATTCAAGGCGCTCGCCGAGGAAGCCGGCTGACTCGGATTGCGGATGCGGCCCCCGAGACCTGGCCCGACCCCTTGCCGCCCGGGACAGCACCGCGGGGGCGAGCGGCGGTCGGAGGGCCGGGGCGGGCAGGCCGAGGAGGCGTCCCCGGACGGCCGCGCCGAGCAGCGCCGGGTGGAGCAGGTCCGTGGCGAGCCGACGAGGTGGTGGAGCCGGTCCAGGGCCGCGCCGGGTCCGCGGGCTGCCGTGTGCGGCGACCGGAAAGGAACAGGCCAGAGCCCACCCGTCAGCACTCGATGATGTTCACCGCGAGCCCGCCCCGCGCCGTCTCCTTGTACTTGACGCTCATGTCCGCCCCGGTGTCCTTCATGGTCTTGATGACCTTGTCCAGGGACACCTTGTGGGAGCCGTCGCCGCGCATCGCCATGCGGGCCGCCGTGACTGCCTTGACCGCGGCCATGCCGTTGCGTTCGATGCACGGGATCTGGACCAGGCCGCCCACGGGGTCGCAGGTCAGGCCGAGGTTGTGCTCCATGCCGATCTCGGCCGCGTTCTCGACCTGCTCGGGGGAGCCGCCGAGGACCTCCGCGAGCGCGCCCGCCGCCATCGAACAGGCCGAGCCGACCTCGCCCTGGCAGCCGACCTCGGCGCCGGAGATGGAGGCGTTCTCCTTGAAGAGCATGCCGATCGCGCCGGCGGCCAACAGGAAGCGCACCACGCCGTCCTCGTCCGCGCCGGGCACGAAGTTCATGTAGTAGTGCAGGACCGCGGGGATGATGCCGGCCGCGCCGTTCGTGGGAGCCGTGACCACCCGTCCACCGGCCGCGTTCTCCTCGTTCACCGCCATCGCGTAGAGCGTGATCCACTCCATGGAGTGCGCCAACGGGTCGCCCTCGGCGCGGAGTTGACGGGCCGTCATCGCGGCGCGACGGCGCACCCGCAGGCCGCCCGGGAGGATGCCCTCGCGGGACATGCCCCGGGACACGCACAGCTGCATCACGCGCCAGATCTCCAGCAGCCCGGCCCGGATCTCGTCCTCGGTGCGCCAGGCGCGCTCGTTCTCCAGCATGAGAGCGGAGATCGACAGGCCGGTCTCCTTCGTCAGGCGCAGCAGCTCGTCGCCCGTGCGGAAGGGGTACTTCAGGACCGTGTCGTCGAGTTTGATGCGGTCCGCGCCGACCGCCTCCTCGTCCACGACGAACCCGCCGCCGACCGAGTAGTACGTCTTGGAGAGCAACTCCGTGCCCTGCGCGTCGTACGCCCACAGCGTCATGCCGTTCGCGTGGTACGGCAGGGCCTTGCGGCGGTGCAGGACCAGGTCGTCGTCGAAGGAGAACGGGATCTCGTGCGAGTCCAGCAGCCGCAGCCGGCCGGACCCCTTGATCTGCTCCACCCTGTCGTCCGCCCCCTCCACGTCCACCGTGCGCGGCGAGGAGCCCTCCAGGCCGAGCAGGACCGCCTTCGGGGTGCCGTGGCCGTGGCCGGTGGCACCGAGCGAGCCGTACAGCTCGCCACGGACCGACGCGACGGCGTCCAGCAGATCCTCGTTGCGCAGCCGCCGCGCGAACATGCGTGCCGCGCGCATCGGGCCGACCGTGTGGGAGCTGGACGGACCGATGCCGATCGAGAACAGGTCGAAGACCGAGATGGCCACGGTGACTCCTCAATACAGGGTGGTGCGGGGGAGGGGCGCCCCGTGCACGCCCACTCACGAGTGTGCGGGGCGCCCCCCAAAAAGGAACTACTTGTTCAGACCGGGGTACAGCGGGTGCTTTTCGGCCAGGGCGACGACCCTGGCCTTGAGCGCCTCCGCGTCGGCCCCGCCGAAGGGAGAAGGCGCCTTGAGCGCCTGCGCGATCACGTCCGCGACCTCCGCGAAGTCCTCGGTCGTGAAACCGCGGGTCGCGAGGGCCGGCGTGCCGATCCGCAGACCGGACGTCACCATCGGCGGCCGCGGGTCGTTCGGGACCGCGTTGCGGTTGACCGTGATGCCGACCTCGTGAAGACGGTCCTCGGCCTGCTGCCCGTCCAACGCGGACTCGCGCAGGTCGACGAGGACCAGGTGCACGTCGGTGCCGCCCGACAGCACGTTCACGCCGGCCTCGCGGGCGTCCGGCGCCGTCAGCCGCTCGGCGAGGATCCTCGCGCCGTCCACGGTACGCCGCTGGCGCTCCTTGAAGTCCTCCGAGGCCGCCACCTTGAAGGAGACCGCCTTCGCCGCGATCACGTGCTCCAGGGGACCGCCCTGGAAGCCCGGGAAGACGGACGAGTTCAGCTTCTTCGCGAAGTCCTTCTTCGCCAGGATGACGCCGCCGCGCGGGCCGCCCAGCGTCTTGTGGGTGGTGGACGTGACGACGTCCGCGTACTCCACCGGGTTCGGGTGCAGACCGGCCGCGACCAGACCGGCGAAGTGCGCCATGTCGACCCACAGGTAGGCCCCGACCTCGTCGGCGATCCGGCGGAACTCCGCGAAGTCCAGCTGACGCGGGTAGGCCGACCAGCCCGCGATGATCACCTTGGGGCGGTGCTCCTTGGCGAGCCGCTCGACCTCGGCCATGTCGACCAGACCGGCGTCGTCCACGTGGTAGGCGACCACGTCGAACTGCTTGCCGGAGAAGTTCAGCCGCATCCCGTGGGTCAGGTGGCCGCCGTGCGCCAGGTCCAGGCCCAGGATGGTGTCGCCGGGCTGGGCCAGCGCGAACAGGGCGGCCTGGTTGGCGGAGGCGCCCGAGTGCGGCTGGACGTTGGCGTACTCGGCGCCGAACAGCTCCTTGATCCGGTCGATCGCGATCTGCTCGGCCACGTCGACGTGCTCGCAGCCGCCGTAGTAGCGGCGGCCCGGGTAGCCCTCGGCGTACTTGTTGGTCAGGACCGAGCCCTGCGCCTCCATGACCGCGAGCGGAGCGAAGTTCTCCGACGCGATCATCTCGAGCGTGGACTGCTGGCGGTTCAGCTCGGCGTCGACCGCGGCGGCGATCTCCGGGTCGAGCTCGTGCAGGGGCGTGTTCAGGACGGACATGCGTCTACGACTCCTCAGCCGGTGGTGTAGGCGGTGTACTCGTCGGCGGACAGCAGTTCCTCCTGCTCGCCCGCGACGCGCACCTTGAACAGCCACCCGCCCTCGAAGGGGGCGGAGTTCACCAGCGACGGGTCGTCGGCGACGTCCTGGTTGACCTCGACGACCTCGCCGTCGACCGGCGAGTACAGCTCGCTGACCGACTTGGTCGACTCCAGCTCGCCGCAGGACTCACCCGCGGTCACCGCGGCACCGACCTCCGGGAGCTGGACGAAGACCACGTCGCCGAGGGCGTTGGCCGCGTGCTCCGTGATACCGACCGTCGAGACGCCGTCCTCGGCGCCCGACAGCCACTCGTGCTCCTTGCTGTAGCGCAGCTGCTGGGGGTTGCTCATGGCCTGAATTCTCCTGTACGCGGGGGAGTGCTGATGAATGGGGGACTGCTGGAAGCGTGTGTGAGCAGCGGAAGTGTGCGCAGGGTCACGCGCGGGCACGACCTCGGGCCGTGACTCCGGACCGTTGCTCCGGGCCCAGTGTCTACTTCTGGCGCCTGTAGAAGGGCAGTGCCACGACCTCGTACGGCTCGTGGGTGCCCCGGATGTCCACGCCGACGCCCGGGGTCCCCGGCGCCGCGTGGGCCGCGTCGACGTACGCCATCGCGATCGGCCTGCCGAGGGTGGGGGAGGGGGCGCCGGAGGTGATCTCGCCGACCACCGCGCCGCCCGCGACGACCGCGTACCCGGCGCGCGGGACGCGACGGCCCTCGGCGACCAGGCCGACGAGGACCCGCGGGGGCTTCTCCTGGGCCCGGGAGGCCGCCGCGGCGAGCGCCTCGCGCCCCACGAAGTCGCCCTCCTTCTCGAACTTCACGACCCGGCCGAGCCCGGCGTCGAACGGGGTGAGGGAGGTGCTCAGCTCGTGCCCGTACAGCGGCATGCCCGCCTCCAGGCGCAGCGTGTCCCGGCAGGACAGCCCGCACGGGACCAGCCCGACGCCCTCGCCGGCCTTGGTCAGCGCCTGCCACAGCTCGACGGCGTGCTCCGGCTTCACGAACAGCTCGAAGCCGTCCTCGCCGGTGTAGCCGGTGCGCGCGATGAGCGCGGGGACTCCGGCGACGGTGCCGGGCAGACCGGCGTAGTACTTCAGGCCGTTCAGGTCGGCGTCGGTGAGGGAGGCCAGGATGCCCGGGGATTCCGGCCCCTGGACGGCGATCAGCGAGTAGGCGTCCCGGTCGTCGCGCACCTCGGCGTCGAAGCCGGCGGAACGCTCCACGAGGGCGTCCAGCACGACCTGCGCGTTGGAGGCGTTGGCGACGACCATGAACTCCGCGTCGGCGAGCCGGTACACGATCAGGTCGTCGAGGATGCCGCCGTCCGCGTCGCAGATCATGGTGTAGCGGGCGCGGCCCACGCCCACGGCCGCGAGGTTGCCGACGAGCGCGAAGTTCAGCAGGGCGCCCGCGGCCGGGCCGGTGACGCTGATCTCGCCCATGTGCGAGAGGTCGAAGAGCCCGGCCCTCGTGCGGACGGCGTTGTGCTCGTCGCGCTCGGAGCCGTAGCGCAGGGGCATGTCCCAGCCGGCGAAGTCGGTCATCGTCGCGCCGAGCGAACGATGCACGGCATCGAGCGCGGTATGGCGGAGTTCTTCGGTACTGCTCATCGGACGGTCGTCTCCCAAGGCATGACGGAGGTCGTTCCTCCCCATCTGTCATCGGAACCTGAGAGGTTCGCCATGACAGCCCGTTGCGACGGGTCGGACATGGCTTGCACCTTGGGTGGAGCCGGCCTTGTGAAGACAAGGGGCGGCCCGCTTTTCAGATGTGCCTCGCCCGCGCGGTAACGGGGACCTGAGAGATTCAAGGGAGGGACTTGCTCCTTCGGCGCCCCAGCGAAACTGCTGCTGAGGACTCTCCCGCGCGGATTCGAACGGCCGGTATGCAGTTGGCGCGGCCATCATTGCACGGCCCGCCCCGATCGCGGCAGGCCGCATCTGTAACCGGTCTGTGTCGGTACGCGAACGAAATCGCGAGGCCCGCGCATTACCTTCTCTTTACGCTCGATGGGGATGAGGACCACCTGACCCCAGGGGAGGACGATCACGGTGAACAGGACGACCAGGGCGAGGACCACGGCATTCGCCACCACCTCGGGCATCGCACTGCCCGCGCAGACCGGTGCCCAGGCCCGGGAGGCGTGCGGCCCGCAGCCCGAGCCCGTCGTCCGCGACCTGCGCGAACGGGCCGGCCGCAGCCCGCACGGCCTGCTCTTCGGCCCCCGCGACCTGGTCGTGGTCACCGGCCTGCCCGGCAGCGGCAAGTCCACGCTCATGAAGCGGGCCGTCAAGGGCGTCCGCATCGACTCCCAGGACACCCGCGACCGCTGGGACGCCCGCGCACCCCGCTTCCTGCCCTACGCCCTCTACCGCCCCCTCGTCCGCCTCGCCCACTACGCCGGACTGCGCCGGGCCCTGCGCGGCGGCGAGGGCGTCGTCGTGCACGACTGCGGCACACAGGCCTGGGTGCGCGACTGGCTGGCCCGCGAGGCCCGCCGCCGCGGCGGCGCCCTCCACCTGCTCCTGCTCGACGTCGGCGCCGACTCGGCCCTGGAGGGCCAGCGCGAACGCGGCCGAGGCGTCTCCCGGTACGCGTTCCTGCGCCACCGCCACGCCGCCGCCCGTCTCCTGCGCTCGGTGGAGAAGGGCCGGCTGCCCGAGGGCTGCGGTTCGGCGGTCCTGCTCGACCGAGACGCGGCCGACGCGTTGCGCCGTATCGGATTCACGGGCTGAGGGCTCGGGTGAGACGCCCGGTACCCGTTAGCCTTTCAGCCACAGCAGAGTGAGCGGTTCTTAGCAGGCGGTAGGCAGATGGACTTCCCCCCGGCGGACTTCCCCACGGACTTCCCGGCGCAGGCGCACCCCCATTCGCACGGCGGATGGCCCGGCAACGAGCTGGAGGAGGTGCTCTCCGTCTCCCTCGGCGTGCCCGGGGCCGCCGGCCGCGTCGTGGAGGTGCTCGGCCGCAGCTTCGTCTGGGTGCCGCTCCCCAGCGGAGGCGGACCGCACAGCGGCCCCCTCGACCTGCCGACGCTGGAGCTCGACGGCCAGGTGTACGTGCCGGTCTTCAGCTCCGAGGAGCAGTTCCGTCAGGTCGTCGGCTCGCACATGTCGTTCACGGTCGCGCCGGCCGTGGAGTTCGCCCGCGGGCTGCCCCCGCAGGTGGGCATCCTGGTCAACCCCGAGGGAGTGGTCGGCATCCCGCTGCCGCCGCCGGCCGTGGCCGAGCTGTGCCGGGCGGGCCGCACCCCGCTGGACGGCCCCGCGCGCGGCGGCCGGGTCCGCCTCTACGAGCCCGACTGGCAGGACGACCCGGTGGACTTCCTGGCCGCGGCGTCGGCGGAGTTCGAGGCCATAGGCATGGTCCGCACGGCCCGCCGCTGCCTGGCCGCGATCGAGACGGCGGACCCGGTGATGTTCGTCGGCGTCGAACTCTCCCAGTGGGAGGGCGACTTGCGCGCACTCCCCCTGGAGGCCCTCGGCAGGGCCCTGGGCCGCACCTCGGCCCCCTGGCCGGTCAACCTGGTCCTCCTGGACGTGGCCCAGGACCCGGTGGGGGAGTGGATGAGGGAAAGGGTCCGCCCCTTCTACACAAGGGTTCACTAGGTATCGGGCTGGGGAGCAGCCCACCTGAAGGGGCGCGGGGCTGTATTCGTATGCGGCTGCGCCGCGGGGCGCCCAGCCGGACTCGACGTGCATCCGCCGACGCACCATCAGCCCCGAGCTCTCAACGGCTCGACCGGGCGGAGCGCCTAAGCTGGACTCCAACGCGGGGCAACTTCTCGAAGGGGCGATAAAAAGTGAGCGCTGGCACTGCCGCGACCGGCTCGGTCGAGCACATGCTGCGCCAGGTCACGCCCGGGCGCTACGACGCCTACGAGGCGCTCCTGCGCGCGCTCGCGACCCCCTCCTCCGGCCAGGTCTGGATGCTCCTGTGGCACGGCCAGGCCGGCTCCCCGGACGCCCAGTACGGCAACATGGAGGTCGACGGCCACGGCTACGCGCCCTGCGTGACCTCCGCCCAGGAGCTCAGCGCGAGTGGCTGGAACAGGTCGTACGAGGTGGTCGACGGGCTGGACGTGGCCCGCACCCTCTACCCCGACCACTACGGTCTCTGGCTGAACCCGCACGCCCCCGGCGGCGGCGTCGGCATCCCCTGGCTGGACCTGCGCCGTATCTCCACGGGCCTGGAACGCCAGCCCGCAGGCCCGCTGCGGCTGTCCGAGCCCGGCATCGAGATCCCGCAGTTCTACGCCCTGCTCGCGCAGAACGCCCACCGCACCCCGGTGGTCCGCGCGTTGCGCCGGGCCTGGGTGCAGCCGGCGCTGGGCGCGCCCTACCTGGCCCTCGGGCTCGACGTGTACGAGACCTCGCCGCCTGCCGTGGACGCCGTCCGGGCGATGATGCAGCAGTCCATCGGAGCGGTGCCGGACGGGCTGCCGGTGTCGACGGTCGCCATGACCGACGAGTACGACCCCGTGGTGATGTGGATGCGCGCCAACGCGCGGCCCTTCTACGACCGTGAGGCCCACGTGCCCGCCCCGGCCCAGGCTCCCGCGGGCGGCTACGGCTACCCGCCCACCGGACGCTACTGACCTCCGTCGCCGGTCCTTCGCCGTCACTCCTGTCCCCTTCACCCTTCCTCCCACTCCTGTGACGGGGTGGACACCGCGCGTCTTCGCGCGTAGATAGCGGCGATTAGTCCGATTTGGGCGGGATCTGCCCCAATTAGTCCCCGTCCGGGGGGCGTTACCCGCCGTCCGGATAACGGAACCCCTCTACCCGGATCACGTTTACGCATCCATTCACTGCCAAGTCTGGCAACAGATCGCCAAAGCGTTGAAGACTCCCGCTCCAGGGGACTTATCCCCTGCGTATTACGGACTGATCACGCCGCCACCGCGGCAAAGTGCGGGCCGGCTACCGCCGGTTGAGAGGGGTCCCTGCCAGATGACGGCACCATTGCACGAGCCGACCGCGGAAGCGGCCCCGAGCGCGGCCGAGGAAGCGGCGGTCGCCACCAGCGGCGCCAAGGCCGTTCAGGGTCGTTCCCTGGGCCGGATCGCCTGGGAGCGCCTCAAGCGGGACAAGCTGGCCCTGACGGGCGGCATCGTGGTGCTCTTCCTCGTGGTGATCGCGCTGCTCGCGCCGGTCATCACCGGGCTCCTGGACCAGGACCCGAACGAGTATCACGAGAACCTGATCGACCCGCTCTTCGGTACGCCCACGGGTTCCCTGGGCGGTGTCAGCGGCGACCACCTGCTCGGCGTCGAGCCGGTCAACGGCCGCGACATCTTCGCCCGCATCCTCTACGGCGCCCGGATCTCGCTGCTGGTCGGCTTCCTGTCGGCCGTGGTCGCCGTGGTCCTCGGAACGGTGCTGGGCATCCTCGCCGGCTTCTTCGGCGGCTGGATCGACTCCCTGATCAGCCGGGTGATGGACGGTCTGCTGGCCTTCCCGCAGCTGCTGTTCATCATCGCGCTGGTCTCCGTCATGCCGAACCACATGCTGGGCCTCACCGGCTCCAGCGTGCGCGTCTTCGTGATGATCCTGGTCATCGGCTTCTTCGGCTGGCCCTACATCGGACGCGTGGTGCGCGGCCAGACGCTCTCGCTGCGTGAGCGCGAGTACGTCGAGGCCGCCCGGTCGCTGGGCGCGGGGCGGGTGTACATCCTGTTCAAGGAGCTGCTGCCCAACCTGGTCGCCCCGATCGTCGTGTACACGACGATGATGATCCCCACCAACATCCTCACCGAGGCGGCGCTCAGCTTCCTGGGCGTCGGCGTCAAGCCGCCCACCGCCTCGTGGGGACAGATGCTCTCGAGCGCGATCGACTACTACGAGTCGGACCCCATGTACATGGTGGTCCCGGGTGTGGCGATCTTCATCACCGTGCTGGCCTTCAATCTCTTCGGCGACGGCGTCCGGGACGCGCTGGACCCGAAGGCATCCCGCTGAACCGCTGAACAGCTGAACAGCGAAACCGCCGAACCCGGCACCCCAACCGTCCCGTGGCCTTCACACGGGGTCTCTCATCTATCCGGAGGATCCGAGATCGTGACTACCCAACGCACCTCAGGGCGGCGGAAGCAGGCATTTGCCGCTGCCGCCGCGGTCGCCGCGCTGCTGACCACGGCGGCGTGCGGCGGTGGCGGAGACGACGACAAGGGCTCGAGCACCGGCGCCGCCGGCTTCGACGCCGCGAACAACAAGGTCGCTCAGGCCTCCGCCGCCAAGAAGGGCGGCACGCTGAAGTTCGGTGGTGCCCAGGACGCCGACTCGTGGGACACCACGCGCGGTTACTACGGCATGATGTGGAACTTCGCCCGCTACTACAGCCGCCAGCTCGTCACGAACAAGGCCGAGCCGGGTGCTGCGGGCGCCGAGATCACTCCGGACCTCGCCACCTCGACCGCGAAGGTCACGGACGACGGCAAGACCTACACGTACACCCTGCGTGACGGCAGCACGTGGGAGGACGGCAAGCCGATCACGTCCAAGGACGTGAAGTACGGCATCGAGCGCGTGTGGGCGCAGGACGTGCTGTCCGGCGGTCCGGTCTACCTCAAGGACGTCCTGGACCCCACGGGCGCGTACAAGGGCCCGTACAAGGACACCTCCGCGGACAAGCTGGGTCTGAAGGCGATCGACACGCCCGACGACAAGACCATCGTCTTCCACCTGCCGAAGGCCAACTCGGACTTCGAGGAGATGCTGGCCCTGGTCTCGGCCTCCCCGGTCCGCCAGGACAAGGACACCAAGTCCAAGTACGGTCTGCACCCGTTCTCCTCGGGCCCGTACAAGTTCGAGTCCTACAGCCCGGGCAAGGACCTCACCCTGGTCCGCAACACCTCCTGGAAGCAGGCCTCGGACCCGATCCGCAAGGCCTACCCGGACAAGATCACCATCCAGTTCTTCTCGGACGCCAACCAGCTCGACCAGCGTCTGCTCAGCGGTGACCTGGACCTCGACCTGAACCAGACCGGCATGTCGCCGCAGGGCCGCACCACCGCCCTGAAGGAGCACAAGGCCAACCTGGACAACCCGGTCTCCGGCTACATCCGCTACGCGGTCTTCCCGCAGAGCGTGAAGCCGTTCGACAACGTCGAGTGCCGCAAGGCCGTGATCTACGGCGCCGACCACGTGTCGCTGCAGACCGCGCGCGGTGGCCCGGTCGCCGGTGGTGACATCGGCACCAACATGCTGCCGCCGTCGGTCGCGGGTTCCGAGGGCCAGAAGTACGACCCGTACGAGATCGCCGGCGCCAACAAGAGCGGCAACGAGGCCAAGGCCAAGGAGGCCCTGAAGGCCTGCGGTCAGCCGAACGGTTTCAAGACCACCATCGCGGTCCGCAACAACAAGCCGGTCGAGGTGGCCACCGCCCAGTCCCTCCAGGCGTCGCTGAAGAAGATCGGCATCACCGCCGAGATCGAGCAGTACGACGGCTCGCAGACCACCGGCATCATCGGCAGCCCCGCGAACGTGCAGAAGAAGGGCTTCGGCATCATCATCATGGGCTGGGGTCCGGACTTCCCGTCCGTCCAGGGCTTCGGTCTGCCGCTGTGGGACAGCAAGTACATCCTGGACAGCGGTAACTCCAACTACGCGCTGATCAAGGACAAGACCATCGACGGTCTGTTCGACTCCTACGTCAACACGCTGGACGACGCGGGCAAGACCAAGATCGCCACGGACATCAACCACAAGGTGATGGAGGGCGCGTACTACCTGCCCTTCGTCTTCGAGAAGTTCATCAACTGGCGCTCGGACAACCTGGCGAACGTGTACACCACCGACGGCTACAGCGGTATGTACGACTTCGTCAACCTCGGCCTGAAGAACCCGAAGAAGTAAACCCGGCACACCCGCCGAACGGCACGAAAGGCAGGTGAAGGCCGGCGCGGCGGATCCGCGGGCCATCGGAAGTCCCCCATCGCCCAAAAGGCGTGGGAGGTACCCCACCGGTGGCCCGCGGTCCGCGGCGGGCCGAGAGCTGTGCTCGCTTACCTCATCAGGCGGTTGTTCGCCGCCGCAGTGATGCTCGTGGTCATCATCATGGTGGTCTTCGGCATCTTCTTCCTCGTCCCCAAGTGGGCGGGCGTGGACATTGCCACGAGCTTCGTGGGCAAGCAGGCCGACCCTGCCGCCGTCGAGGGCGTACGGCAGAAGCTGGGTCTGGGCGACCCGATCTACGCCCAGGTCTGGGAGTTCTTCAAGGGCATCTTCGCCGGCCGCACCTACTCGGGCGGTGGCGACACGATCCACTGTGCCGCACCCTGCTTCGGCTACTCCTTCCGCAGCGAGCAGGCCGTCTGGCCGGTGCTGACCGACCGCTTCCCGGTGACCCTGGGTCTCGCGCTCGGTGCCGCCGTGCTGTGGCTGGTCTTCGGTATCGCGGCCGGTGTGCTCTCCGCGCTCAAGCGCGGCACCCTGTGGGACCGCGGCGCGATGGTGGTCGCCCTGGCGGGCGTCTCCCTGCCCATCTACTTCACCGGCATGCTGAGCCTGGCGATCTTCGCCTTCGGGCTGAAGTGGATCGACGCTCAGTACGTCCCCCTGGACGACAGCTTCTCCGGCTGGCTCGGCGGCATGATCCTGCCGTGGATCACCCTCGCCTTCCTGTACGCGGCGATGTACGCCCGGATCACCCGCGCCACCATGCTGGAGATCCTCGGCGAGGACTACATCCGCACCGCCCGGGCGAAGGGCCTCAAGGAGCAGACCGTCATCGGCAAGCACGCCATGCGCTCGACGATGACGCCCATCCTCACCATGCTCGGCATGGACCTCGGTGCCCTCATCGGCGGCGCGATCCTGACCGAGTCCACGTTCAATCTGCCCGGTCTCGGCCGGGCCGTGCTGGACGCCATCCGCAACCAGGACCTGCCCATCATCGTGGGCGTGACCCTGATCACTTCCCTCGCGGTGCTCGTCGCCAACCTCGTGGTGGACATCCTGTACGCCGTGATCGACCCCCGAGTGAGGCTCACGTGACCGAACTCAGCAAGAGCGGAGCGGCCGTGGGCGAGCCCACCCCCGCTTCGCCCGCGCCGACCTCCTTCCTCGAAGTGCGCGACCTCAAGGTGCACTTCCCGACCGACGACGGCCTGGTCAAGTCCGTCGACGGGCTCAGCTTCCAGCTGGAGAAGGGCAAGACCCTCGGCATCGTGGGCGAGTCCGGCTCCGGCAAGTCGGTGACCTCGCTCGGCATCATGGGCCTGCACACCGCCGGCCAGTACGGCAAGCGCAAGGCCCAGATCTCCGGCGAGATCTGGCTGGACGGCACCGAGCTGCTGTCCGCCGACCCCGACTACGTGCGCAAGCTGCGCGGCCGCGAGATGGCGATGATCTTCCAGGATCCGCTGTCGGCGCTGCACCCGTACTACACGATCGGCCAGCAGATCGTGGAGGCGTACCGGATCCACCACGACGTCGACAAGAAGACCGCCAAGCGACGCGCGGTCGAGATGCTCGACCGGGTGGGCATCCCGCAGCCGGACAAGCGGGTGGACAGCTACCCGCACGAGTTCTCCGGCGGTATGCGCCAGCGCGCGATGATCGCGATGTCGCTGGTCAACAACCCCGAACTGCTGATCGCGGACGAGCCGACGACCGCCCTGGACGTGACCGTCCAAGCGCAGATCCTCGACCTCATCCGTGACCTCCAGAAGGAGTTCGGCTCCGCGGTCATCGTGATCACCCACGACCTGGGCGTCGTCGCCGAACTCGCCGACGACATCCTGGTGATGTACGGCGGCCGCTGCGTCGAGCGGGGCCCGGCCGACAAGGTGTTCTACGAGCCCCGGCACCCCTACACCTGGGGTCTGCTCGGCTCGATGCCGCGGCTGGACCGTGAGCAGCAGGAGCGCCTGATCCCGGTCAAGGGCTCCCCGCCCTCGCTGATCAACATCCCGTCCGGCTGCGCCTTCAACCCGCGCTGCCCGTACGCGGACCTCCCGAAGGACAACGTCACCCGCACCGTCCGGCCCGAGCTGGCCGAGGTCGGCAGCCGGCACTGGGCCGCCTGCCACCTGGGCACGGAGCAGCGGGAGCGTATCTGGACCGAAGAGATTGCGCCGAAGCTGTGAGTGACGACGAGAAAGCGGTGAAGATCCCCGCGCAGGCCGAGGGCCCGACGCAGGGCGCGACCCTCACCAAGGACGCCGCCCCCGGCGAGGTCCTGCTGAAGGTGACCGGCCTGCAGAAGCACTTCCCGATCAAGAAGGGCCTGCTCCAGCGGCAGGTCGGGGCGGTGCACGCGGTCGACGGCATCGACTTCGAGGTCCGCTCCGGCGAGACGCTCGGCGTCGTGGGCGAGTCCGGCTGTGGCAAGTCCACGATGGGCCGGCTGATCACCCGGCTGCTCGAACCGACCGCGGGCAAGGTCGAGTTCCAGGGCAAGGACATCACGCACCTCGGGGTGAGCGGCATGCGTCCGCTGCGCCGCGACGTGCAGATGATCTTCCAGGACCCGTACTCGTCGCTGAACCCGCGCCACACCATCGGCACGATCGTCGGCGCTCCCTTCAAGCTCCAGGGCGTCGAGCCCGAGGGCGGCATCAAGAAGGAAGTGCAGCGGCTGCTGTCGGTCGTGGGTCTCAACCCCGAGCACTACAACCGCTACCCGCACGAGTTCTCCGGCGGTCAGCGTCAGCGCATCGGCATCGCCCGCGCGCTCGCGCTGAACCCGAAGCTGGTCGTGGCGGACGAGCCGGTCTCGGCGCTCGACGTGTCGATCCAGGCCCAGGTCGTCAACCTGCTCGACGACCTTCAGCAGGAGCTCGGCCTCACGTACGTGATCATCGCGCACGACCTCTCGGTGGTCCGGCACGTCTCGGACCGCATCGCGGTGATGTACCTCGGCAAGATCGTGGAGCTGGCCGACCGTGACCTGCTCTACAAGTCGCCGATGCACCCGTACACCAAGGCGCTGATGTCGGCGGTTCCGATCCCGGACCCGAGGCGCAAGAACGCCAAGAGCGAGCGCATCCTGCTCAAGGGCGACGTGCCCTCGCCGATCTCCCCGCCGAGCGGCTGCCGCTTCCACACCCGGTGCTGGAAGGCGACGGAGATCTGCAAGACCAAGGAGCCGGCGCTCGTCGAGCTGCGGCCGGGTCAGCAGGTCGCCTGCCACCACCCGGAGAACTTCGCGGACCAGGCCCCGCAGGACACCGTCTTGTTGACGGTCGCGAAGGAGGCGGCGGAGCTGGTGGCCGACGAGGTCCTCGCCGAGTCGGCGGAGACGTCGGCGGCGGTCGCGGCGGAGGTGGCGGCCGAGGCCGAGGCGCAGGCCTCGTCCGAGGAGGCGTCCTCTTCCGAGGAGGCTCCCGAGCCGGCCGAGGTCACGAAGGCCGTGGCCACGGAGACCGAGGCCACCCAGACCGAGGCCACCCAGACCGAGGCCACCCAGACCGAGGCCACCCAGACCGAGGTCGCGAAGACCGAAGGCCAGGAGTCAACCGACAAGTAGCGCATGACGAGTTGGCAAAGTCATGTACATGCCTGAACGGGAGAGCGCAGAGTCGTCCGTGTCCGACTTATCGGCACACGCTCGAAGGGACGACTCATGGCACTCTCCCGTTCGGCACGTTTAGGATCCGTCGCGACAGCGGCGGCCTCTTTCCTCGTCATCGCCGCCTCCTCCGCCCCCGCCCCGGGCGCCGACGGCATCGGCGACACCTACTTCCCCCGGCTCGGCAACGGTGGCTTCGACGCCCGCCACTACGACCTCGCCCTCGCCTACAACCCCGACACCGACCGCCTCGACGGCCGGACGACTATCACCGCCCGCGCCACCCAGAACCTCTCGTCCTTCGATCTGGACCTGCAGAAACTGGAGGTCACCCGGGTCGAAGTGGACGGCAGACGGGCGCAGTTCACCCGCGACGGCGACGAGATCCGCGTCACCCCGCGCGGTGTGCTCCGCAAGGGGCGGACCTTCGAGGTCGCCGTCACCTACGGGGGCGTCCCCGAACCCCTGGGCGGCCCCATCGTCTTCGGCTCGGACTACGGCTGGATGAAGACCACCGACGGCGTCTTCGTCGCCTGTGAGCCCAACGCCGCCTCCACCTGGTTCCCGTCCAGCGACCACCCCGCCGACAAGGCCACCTACGACATCCGGATCAAGGCGCCCCAGGGTCTGACCGCCGTCTCCAACGGCCGGCTGGTCTCGACGTACGACAAGGGCGGCTCGACGTACACCCACTGGCGTGAGACGAAGCCGATGGCGACCTACCTCGCGACCGCCACGATCGGGAAGTTCGACGTGAAGACCGGGACGACACCCGGCGGCACCCCGATCTACGTCGCGATCGACCCGGTGCTCGCGAACAGCAACAACGTGGACGTGTACGGCGTCACCGCCGCCGCGACCGACTACTGGTCGCAGGTCTTCGGCCCGTACCCGTTCGAGGAGACCGGCGCGATCGTCGACGACATGCCGCAGGCCGGGTTCTCGCTGGAGGTGCAGTCCAAGCCGGTGTACTCGGCCGTCCGCAACGAGTCCACGATCGTGCACGAGCTGGCCCATCAGTGGTTCGGCGACTCGGTATCGGTGGCGCACTGGAAGGACATCTGGCTCAACGAGGGCTTCGCCACCTACGCCCAGTGGCTGTGGGCCGAGCACCAGGGCACCCGCTCGGCGCACGACTCCTTCCTCGCCGGCTACAACGCCCGCCCCGCCGACAGCGCCTTCTGGCAGACGGTGGTCGGCGACCCGCAGCGCGACACCATGTTCGCCTCCGCGGTCTACCAGCGCGGCGCGATGACGCTCCAGATGCTGCGCGAGCGCATCGGGGACGCCGCCTTCTTCAAGCTGCTCCCCACCTGGACCAAGCTGCACCGCTACGGCAACGCGGCCACCGACGACTTCGTCCGGCTCGCCGAGAAGATCTCCGGGCAGCAGCTCGACGACCTCTTCCAGACCTGGCTCTTCACCACAGGGAAACCGTCCCTGTGACGCCGTAAGACCTGGCTTTGTAAGGTTGACGGTCGCTGCTGGGTGACAATGTAAGGGTGATCCAGCAGATCTTCAGTCCTTCCGTCCAGCACACGCTCGACCTCGTCGGCATCTTCGTGTTCGCCATCTCCGGCGCGCTGCTGGCCGTCCGCAAGAACTTCGACGTGTTCGGCATCGCCATGCTCGCCGAGGTCACCGCGCTGGGCGGAGGACTGTTCCGGGACCTGGTCATCGGGGCCGTGCCCCCGGCCGCCTTCACGGACCTGGGGTACTTCCTGACGCCTCTGTTCGCCGCCCTGCTGGTGGTCTTCCTCCACCCGCAGGTGGAGCGCATCCAGACCGGCGTGAACGTCTTCGACGCGGCCGGCCTCGGCCTGTTCTGCGTCACGGGCACGACGAAGGCGTACGCCCATGGGCTCGGCCTCACCGCCTCGGCCGCCCTGGGGCTCGCGACGGCAGTCGGCGGCGGTGTGCTGCGCGACGTGCTGGCCAACGAGGTGCCCTCACTGCTGCGCTGGGACCGCGATCTGTACGCGGTCCCGGCGATCGTCGGCGCCACCATGGTGGTGCTCTGCATCCGTTACGACGTGCTCACCCCGCTGGCGAGTGGGGTGGCCGCCCTCACCGCTTTCGTCCTGCGGCTTCTCGCGATGCGTTTCCACTGGCGAGCGCCTCGCGCTTGGAATCGGCGGTCGACGGTGCGTGAGGAGTAGCCCCGGCAACGGCGAGCGCGTGCTGGTTCAGCTGAGTCGTCAGCCATTTGAACACCGGCACCACCTGCGGCCGCCACAGCTCCATGGTGTGGCCGCCCGCGCTCTTCGGGATGTAGATCACCTTCACGGTGGTCGGCGCCTTCGCCTCGTGCTGGAGGGCGAGGCCCGCCTGGTAGCCGTCGCCAGGCTCGCCGGAGATGTAGAGCGCCACGCCGGGCGGGGCGGCCGCCTTGCGGAGCATCGCGTAGGGGTTGGTGGACTTGCGCAGCGCCGGGTCCTGCGCGGTGAGCGAGTTGGGCTCGCCCATGGGGTCGTTGTAGCCGGACAGGCTGACCGCGGCCCGGTAGCGGTTGGGGTGGGCGATGGCCAGCTTGACCGCGCAGTGCGCCCCGGCCGAGTAACCGGCGACCGCCCAGCCCTTGGGCGCGGGCTGGGCCCGGAAGTTGTCCGTGACCATCTTCGGCACGTCGACGCTCAGCCAGCTGTCGGCGTTGACGGTGCCCGGCACATTGGCGCAGCCGGTGTCCACCCCGGGCAGCAGGGTGGTGCGCGGCGCGATCAGGATGAACGGCGCGACCTTGCCCTTGCGCATCAGCGGCTCCAACTGCGAGGCCACGTGCATCGACCCGAACCACGACTTCGCCGAGCCCGGGTAGCCCGGCAGCAGCTCCACGACCGGGAAGGCCTTCTTGGCGTACGCGGGCTCGTTGTACTGCGGCGGCAGCCAGACGTAGACCTCGGCGTTGATGCCGGAGACGCGGCCCTTGAGCTGTGTGACGCGCACCCCGTGCAGGCCCGGCCCCTGCGCCTCGCTGAATTTCTGCGCGACCTTGGGCAGCTTGTCCAGCGCGATGCCGCCGGTGCCGTCGGCGCCCAGGTCGGCGGCCTGCGCCACATGGTTGCCCGTGCCCAGGAGGTCGTCCCAGGTGTCGTACAGGTTGTTGCTGTTGTTCACCAGCACGAAGACCAGGGCGACGGCGGTGCCCTGGGCGAACATCAGCATCAGCACCCGGGCGGAGGCCCGCAGGATCAGCGGCCCGCGCAGCCGCGACCACAGCAGCAGTGGCACTGCGACGGCGACGACGGACAGCGCGATCAAGGTGAAGAGGAACGGAGTCCCGGTGAGGCTCATGTCCTTGGAGAGGGATTTTCGGGCCTCGAGGTTACGGACGAGTTCGGACACTTACCAAGAAATTGCAGACCTCTCACAGAGAGTGATCACAGCCGGGGCATAGGAGGGCCATGGAGGGCCGCGATCGGGCCTGAACAAAGCTACCGCTTAGTAATCGCCTGTTGTACCGTTCAGCCATGCCAGAAGCAGCTACCGCGACCGCCCGGCGGGCCACCATCGGCGACAGTGAGTTCGACCGCGACACCGCGCTCACCCCGCGCGCGCCCGGCGTCTACGACATCGACCTCTCGGCCGGCTGGACGATCATCAGCGCCGTCAACGGCGGCTATCTTCTCGCCGTCCTCGGCCGCGCGCTCGCGGACGCCCTGCCGCACCGCGACCCGTTCACGATCTCGGCGCACTACCTGACCGCCTCGCAGCCGGGCCCTGCCGTCGTCCGCACGGAGCTGGCCCGTACCGGCCGCACCCTCTCGACCGGCCAGGCCTCGCTGTTCCAGTACGACGAGGACGGCGTCGAGGTCGAGCGGATCCGCGTCCTTGCCTCCTACGGCGATCTGGACGCCCTCCCGGACGACGTCCGCACGACGGCGAAGCCGCCCGCGCTCCCGCCCCTCGACCAGTGCTTCGGTCCCGAGGACGGACCCGCACCCGTCGACGGCAGCTCCGCCATCGCCGACCGGCTGATGCTCAAGCTCGACCCGTCCACCCTCGGCTGGGCACTCGGAGCGCCCTCCGGCAAGGGCGAGATGCGGGCCTGGTTCGGGCTGAAGGACGGCCGCGACCCCGACCCGCTCTCCCTTCTCCTCGCCGTGGACGCCCTGCCGCCCACCGCCTTCGAGATCGGCTTGCGCGGCTGGGTCCCCACGGTCGAGCTGACGGTCCACGTCCGCTGCCGTCCGGCCCCGGGCCCCCTCCGGGTCGCCATCACCACCCGCAACCTCGCGGGCGGCTTCCTGGAGGAGGACGCCGAGGTCTGGGACAGCGCGGACCGACTGGTCGCGCAGTCCCGCCAACTCGCCCGGGTCAGGCTCGGCTGAGCGGCTTGCGCCCCAGCCAGACCGCCAACCGCTCGTAGGCATCGGCCCCTTCGGGGGCCGCAAGCGCGGAGTCGAAGGGCGTGTCGGCGTCCCGCTGCTCGTCGGGGAGGACGCGGCGGGCGACGGAGAGTGCGAACTCGGCGAGTTCCGGGTCGAGTTCGAGGGGGTGGCCCAGGGCCTCGGCGAGGTCCCAGGTGTGGGTCACGCCCTCCATCACGTAGCCGGAGAGCGCGACGCGGCCCGGCGCCTCGCCCCACGGCACCCGCACGGCCGCGTCGAGCCGGGCGTCGTCCGCCCAGGCCCGCTGGACCCGGGTGCGGGCCTCGTCGTACGCGGCCGGCCAGCCGTCGTCGTCGACGCCGTCCACGAAGGGCCGTACGGCGAGGCCGTCGCCGCCCTCGCCCACGGTCGCGATCCGCAGGGTGCCGCCGACGAGATGGCTGAGCAGGGTCCGTACGTCGAACTCCGTGCACGGGGTGGGACCGGCCAGCTGCTCCGGTCGTACGGTCCTGATCAGTGCGGCGGCCTGCTCGGCGGCGCGGGTGTAGAGGGGGCGGGGGTCGATGGCGTTCACGGCGGGCCTCTCTTCGAGTCGTTGCCCAGAGGTTCGCCGCATAACCTGACAGCTTCCGTCAACATTTGCGCCGGCTCTTCGGAGGGCGGATTCTGGTCGGGTGAAGGCCGACCGACTGCTCTCCGTCCTGCTGCTCCTGCAGACCCGCGGCCGCGTCCCCGCGCATGAACTCGCCGAGCGGCTCGAGGTGTCGGTGCGGACCATCTACCGGGACGTCGAGGCCCTGTCGGCCTCCGGGGTGCCGGTCTACGCCGAGCGCGGCCGGCACGGCGGCATCGAGCTGCTCGCCGGGTTCCGCACGGACGTCACGGGGCTGACCGCCGACGAGTCCCGCGCCCTGTTCATCCTGGCCGCGCAGGGCACGCACGCCGCCCTCGGCCTCGACGCGGCCCTCGGCTCGGCGCTGCGCAAGGTGATGGCCGCGCTGCCGGCCCCGCACCGCCCGGCCGCCGAGGCGACCGCCCGCCGCATCCTGGTCGACGCCACGCGCTGGAAGGGCGGTCCGCGGCAGCCGGTGGACCTCGAAGCGCTCCAGGACGCGGTCTTCGCCGACCGGCGGCTCAGGCTGCGCTACCGGCACAGCGACGAGCGGGAGCCGCGCACCTACACGGTCGATCCGTACGGCCTCGTCTCCAAGGCGGGTGTCTGGTACCTGGTCGCCGACCGGCGCGCGCGGCCCCGGCTCTTCCGCGCCGACCGGGTGCGCACGGCGAAGGTGCTGGACGACCCGGTGCGGCGGCGGCCCGGTGTCGAACTCGCCGACGCCTGGGAGGTCCTGCGCCGCCAGGTCGAGGAGCGCCCCGGCGGACTCGATGTCACCGTCCGGGTGCGGCGTGAGCGCCTCGACATGTTCCTGCGCCTCAACGCGGCCTCGCTGACCTCCCTCCCGCAGGACGACGGCGAGAGCGAGTGGGTGACAGCCCGGCTGACGTACGGATTCGTCGGGGAGGCCCGCCAACTGCTCCTGTTCGCCGACCTCGTGGAGGTCCTCTCGCCGCCGGAGGTGTGCGAGGAACTGCGGCGGACGGCCGCTTCTGTCACGGAGCTGTACCAGCGCACCCACGGGGTCCCTGAGGTGAACTCCCAGGTCGGCGAGGTTTCTTGAGGGGTGCTTTACCTGACTGACAGGCGGGGGACAGAGGGGGCTCAAGGAAGCCCTAGGCGCCGTTGGTTGAGTTCCCACCCTCAGGTCCTCCTCATCTTCCCTGGAGCTGTTTCTCATGAAGCGTGCGCTGATGCCCGTCCGTCTCGTCCCCGCGGTGGCGCTGCTGGCGCTCTCGCCCCTCGCCCTGGTGGCCTGCGGCTCGGGCGACTCCTCCTCGAACAGCGGCACGTCCGGTCAGCAGTCCTGTCAGCCGCCGTCCGGCAATCCCTCGGGCATGCCGAGCGGCGCCCCGTCGGGTGCTCCTTCGGGTGCTCCTTCGGGTGCGCCGAGCGGTGCTCCTTCGGGGCAGCCGACGGGTACTCCCACCGGCACGCCGACCGGTGTCCCGTCGGGCGCTCCGAGCGGCGGTCCCGGCGGGGGCGGACAGGGCGGCCCCGGCGGGGGCGGACAGGGCGGCGGCGGGTGTGGCGGTCCGGGCGGCGGCCAGGGGCAGCAGGCCCAGCAGCAGGGCTGACCGGCGGTTCACCCACAGGGGCGGCGCACTCGGGAACGGGTGCGCCGCCCCTGTGTTCGTCGTGTTCGGCTGAGGCCTGTCGGGCCTGTCGGGTCTTCGGGCCTCAGTCCAGCCAGTGGTGGCGGCCGATGCTGATGAGCCGCATCTGGCGGGTCGCGAGCCGGCTGAACCGCTCCCGGTCCTCCGGCGAGGCCTCCAGGGACTCCAGGAACAACGAGGCCGTGATGAGCATCTGGTCGACGTAGAGGTGCGAGAGCATCAGCAGGTCGTCGTCGCTCCAGCCCTCGGCCTCGGTGTCCTTGGCCAGTTCGGCCTTCACCTCCTCTGCGAAGCGGCCCAGTTGGTCCCGGATCGCCTCCCGCACCGGCTGCACCCCGCCGTGCCGCTCACGGGCGATGAAACGGACGTGCGCGGGGTACGCGTTCACATGACCGGCGATCAACTCGACGGCACGCGTGATGCGTTCCTCACTGCTGTCGGCGCTGGTCACGGTGGTCCGGATCATCGGGTGCAGGCTGCCCAGCGCCTCCTCGACGAGGGCCACGCCCAGGTCCGCGGTGGAGCGGAAGTGCCGGTAGAAGGCGGTGGGGGCGACGCCGACGGCGCGGGTGACCTCGCGCAGGCCCAGGCTGCTCAGGCTCTGCTCCTCCAGAAGTCCCAGCGCCGCGTCCAGGAGCGCCTGCCGGGTCTTCTGCTTCTGGGCCTGCCGGATGCCGAGGGTGTGACTCATGTCATCCAGTTAACAACTGTTCTCCGGAATTGGAAAGTCCCGGGACGCGCTAGACTCGAAGTCAGTGAACAACTGTTACTACAACTGTTCACCCAAATTTTACGGAGGGGGATCCGATCCCATGCTGTTCCTCGTCGCCGCACTGCTGCTGTTCGGTGTCGTCATGGGCACCATCGCCCACGCGTCGTTCGCCTTCACCCTCGTCGCCGCCGCCGTGATCGCCGCCTGGCTCGGCATCTTCGCGCTCCGTGAGCGCCACGGCCGCCGTCGGCAGACCTCGACCCACTGACCGTCGATCGTTCCCCGACGGGAACCGACAGGAGCTGAGCAACCATGCAACTCACCGCCCCGGCCACGCGCCGCACCGGAGTCCGGGATGCCGACGGCATGGCCGTCGCGTCCTTCATCCTGGGTCTCCTGGGCCTGCTCGTCCTCAACGTCTTCCTCGGCCCGATCGCCATGGTCCTGGCGGCGGTCGCCCTCTGGCGTGGCACGGCCCGCCGCGGCCGCGCCTACCTCGGCCTGGCCCTGGGCGTCGCCGACCTCCTGGTCCTGGTCGCCTTCATGCAGGCGGACTCGACGATCTCCTGGAGTTTCTGACCGGGGGAGGGCGGGCGCGGCCGACAGCGCCGGGTGCGTCGCGACCAACGCCAGGTTCTCAACTCGGGCAAGGCGCGTGGCCCTGCTGCGGTTCAGGCCCACCTTGAAGCGAGGCCGACCAGCCGGGCCCGTAGAATCGTGGCCACCATGGCATACCTCGACCACGCCGCGACCACCCCGATGCTCCCCGAGGCAGTCGAGGCACTCACCGCGCACCTGAGCATCACCGGCAACGCCTCCTCCCTCCACGCGGCCGGCCGGCAGGCCCGCCGCACGGTCGAGGAAGCCCGTGAGAGCCTCGCGGAAGCGCTCGGCGCCCGCCCCAGCGAGGTCGTCCTCACCTCCGGCGGCACCGAGGCCGACAACCTCGCGGTCAAGGGCCTGTACTGGTCCCGCCGCGACGCCGACCCGGCCCGCACCCGCGTCCTGGCCAGCCCCGTCGAGCATCATGCGGTCCTCGACGCCGTGCACTGGCTGGGCGAACACGAGGGCGCCACGGTCGAGTACCTGCCGGTCGACTCCTACGGCCGGGTCCACCCGGAAGCGCTCCGTGAGGCGATCGCCCGCAACCCCGACGACGTCGCCCTGGCCACCGTCATGTGGGCGAACAACGAGATCGGCACGCTGATGCCGGTCCGCGAACTGGCCGACGTGGCGGCCGAGTTCGACGTCCCGCTGCACGCGGACGCCGTCCAGGCCTTCGGTCAGGTCCCCGTCGGCTTCGCCGACTCCGGCCTCGCCGCGATGACCGTCTCCGGCCACAAGATCGGCGGCCCGTACGGCATCGGCGCCCTCCTTCTGGGCCGCGAGTACACCCCCGTGCCCGTCCTGCACGGCGGCGGCCAGGAGCGTCACGTCCGCTCGGGCACCCTCGACGTCCCCGCGATCGCCTCCTTCGCGGTCGCCGGACGCCTTGCCGCCGAGCAGCGCGAGTGGTTCGCCCGCGAGATCGGCACCCTGCGCGACGCCCTGATCGACGCGGTCCGTACGGCCGTCCCGGACGCGATCCTCGGGGGCGATCCGGTCGACCGGCTCCCGGCCAACGCCCACTTCACCTTCCCGGGCTGCGAGGGCGACTCGCTGCTGCTCCTGCTCGACGCCCAGGGCATCGAGTGCTCCACCGGCTCCGCCTGCACCGCGGGCGTCGCCCAGCCCAGCCACGTCCTGCTCGCCACCGGCACCGACCCCGACCTGGCCCGCGGCACCCTCCGCTTCTCCCTCGGCCACACCTCCACCGAGGCCGACGTCGAGGCCGTCGCCAAGGCCATCGGCCCGGCGGTGGAACGGGCACGCGCGGCAGGACTGACGTAACTCTCCCTCCGCTTCCCCCGGCCCAGTGTCGACACTCGGCTCGAATCCGAGGGGCACCTGTCGATGCGGTGGCCAGGTGTCGACAGAGCGGCGGCCGACCTGGACGGCGACGGCGTCGCGACCTCGCGGCGGCGAACGGCTCCCCGGGCCAGGTGGACCCGTTCAAGGGGTCCTGCCAGTCACGTCCGGCACCTGCAGACCTGGCCCGCGGTGCGTTGGGCCAGGCGCTGCCGTCGGCGCTTCCACTGCCGGCGGCAGCCTGCTCATGAGGCAGGGCCGAATGGGAACGGGCCTAGCTGTCCGTGACCATGAGGGCCGCCATCATGCCCTCGTCCTCGTGCTGGAGCAGATGGCAATGGAGCATGTACATGTACGTGTCGTCGGTGAAGTCGGTGAACTTCATCGCGATCTTGATGGAGCCGCCGCCGACCACCTCGAAGGTGTCGCGCCAGCCGAGGTCGACGCCGGTCGGCGCCTCGCCGTTGATCTCCATCACCTGATACGGCACATCGTGCAGGTGGAAGGAGTGTTCCAGCTGTGTGCTGTTCTTGATCGTCCAGATCTCCTCGGAGTCCAGCGTGGTGCTGATCATCGCCATCCCGGCCATGGTGGTGCCCGCCGAGCCGTTGATCAGCATGGTCCCCCCGTTTTGGCCGAGCGTGATCGTCCGCGCGGTGAAGCCGCTCGTGTCGTACCGGGTGATCGTGTTGAGCGTGCTCGGCAGGTCGGCCGGCGTGTCGGTGGCGTCCGGGGTCACGGTCAGGAAGTCGTACGTGCCGCTTCCGCCGCGGATCCAGCCGGTGGTGACGACGGCCTGGAGTGTGACGGCCGCGTCCAGGTCGAGGACGAACTCGGCGCGGGCGCCGGCCACCAGCCGGATCGTGGTCACCTCGGTGGGCTCGGTGAGGTATCCCTGGTCGGTGGCGATCTGGGTGAGCGTGCCACCGTCGCCGCGCTGGACGGTCATGATGTCGGAGGGGGAGGCGTTCAGGACGCGGAAGCGCGTGCGCTTCTTGGTCGCGGTGAAGCCGAGGGTGGTCGAGTCGACGTTGGTGCCGTTGACCAGCACCGGGAAGGTGACGGTGGAGCCGCGGTAACCGGCGGCGTCGTACTTGATGTCGCCGGCGCTGTCGACCGCCAGACACTGCAGGATGATCGGGATGTCGTCGACGCCGTACTCGCTCGGCAGCGCGGCCGAGACGTCCGAGTCGTCCTCGACGATGATCATCCCGGCCAGGCCGTGGACGACCTGCTGGGCCGTGGTGCCCAGCGCGTGCGGGTGGTACCAGAGGGTCTTGGCCTCGTCGAGGACCTCGAAGGTGGGCGACCAGGTCACTCCGTCCGCGAAGGCGTTCTGCGGGCCGCCGTCCATCTTGGGCGGGATGTGGGCGCCGTGGAAGTGGACCGTGGTCTCCGCGCCCAGGGTGTTGGTGAAGTTCATCAGGACCGTGTCGCCCTTGGTCCACTTCATCGTCGGGCCGAGGTACGCACCGTTGTAGCCGGCCGTGGTGCTGGTGACGCCGCTGAGCACCTCGCTCGTACCGGTCTTCGCGGTCAGGGTGTACGTGGTGGTGGTGCCGGAGGTGGTGGCCTCCAGCAGGTCGGGGATGGCGAGGGTGCCGGTGGCGTCCGCCGCGGAGGCCTTGTTGCTGTTGCCGCCGGTCAGCAGGGAGAAGGTCGCCCCCGCCGCGCCGACGGCGCCCAGCCCGACGCCGGCCATCCCGCCCAGGAAGCTCCGCCGGTGCAGGCCCTTGCCGCTTCGGCCCGTCGCCTTCTTCGCGTGCTCGCCCTTGTCGCCCCGACCGCTCCGTGCGTGGGCGCCCTTGCTCTGCTCTCCCGCGCCGGAGGCGGGATCTGTGATGTGGCTCATGGCCGTGGAGCTTTGAGCTAAGGGCTATGTAAAGACTGAGGCGATTTTAGGAGCGAGCCGAGGACACTGTGCGGCCGCCGTGTGCCTCAACTCCCCTGAAAAAAAGCCAACTTGGCGGGCCGCAGGTCATGTCCGGGGCGAGGGACACATCGGGCGGCCGACGCTCATCAAGCTTTCACGATATCGGGCACGTGTGACCTGCGTCATAGTGACATCACGTCACGGCGAGCCCGCGTCACCGTGACCCTGAGGTGATGCCCGGGGTGACGCTCAGGCCGAAGCGGTCTGCGCTTCCTCGACGAGCCGCAGGTACCGCTTCCAGTTCCAGTGCTCGCCGGGGTCGGTGTGGTCCGTACCCGGCACCTCCACGTGCCCGATGATGTGCTCGCGGTCGACGGGTATGTCGTACCGCCGGCAGATCGCGGCCGTCAGCCGGGCCGAGGCGGCGTACATCGCGTCGGTGAAGTCCTTCGGCCGGTCCACGAAGCCCTCGTGCTCGATGCCGACACTGCGCTCGTTGTACGCGCGGTTGCCCGCGTGGTAGGCCACGTCCAGCTCGCGGACCATCTGCGTGATGTGCCCGTCCTTGCCGACGATGTAGTGCGCCGCCGCCTTGTGCCCCGGGTCCTCGAACGCCTTCACCGCGCTGTCCAGGTCGCCCTGGGTGACATGGATGACGACCATGTCGATCCCGTAGTCGTCCGGCCGGTCCGCCCAGCGGAAGTTCGCCTCCGACGCCGCCACCCACCGCGCGCCCACGAAGTCGACGGCCCCCTCCACCCGCTTCCTGCGCACACCGGGCAGCCGCCAGTACAGCCGCGCCAGCTCCTCACGCGCCAGCACCCCGGTGCCGACGGCGGCCACCGCCCCGCCGATCAGCAGGGCCCGCCGCCCGATCCGCCGGTCGGAGTCGCTCTTCTTCTCCCCCATGTCCGTGCCCTTCCTCGCCCCTCGTGATCGTCAACGGATACTCGCGGGATCTGGTTCCCGACGACCCGTACCCTGGAAGGGTTATGACTGAGACCTCGCAGCGCTCCCGCCCCCTTCGCGTACTCGCCGCCATGTCCGGCGGGGTCGACTCCGCCGTCGCCGCCGCCCGCGCCGCGGAAGCCGGCCACGACGTGACCGGCGTCCACCTCGCGCTCTCCGCGAACCCGCAGTCGTTCCGCACGGGCGCGCGAGGCTGTTGCACCATCGAGGACTCCCGCGACGCCCGCCGCGCCGCCGACGTCATCGGCATCCCGTTCTACGTCTGGGACCTCGCCGACCGCTTCCGCGAGGACGTCGTCGACGACTTCGTCGCCGAGTACGAGGCCGGCCGCACCCCCAACCCCTGCCTGCGCTGCAACGAGAAGATCAAGTTCGCCGCCCTGCTCGACAAGGCGCTCGCGCTCGGCTTCGACGCGGTCTGCACCGGGCACTACGCGCAGGTCGTCGTCCGCGAGGACGGCACCCGGGAACTCCACCGCGCCTCCGACATGGCCAAGGACCAGTCGTACGTCCTCGGCGTTCTGGACGACCGCCAGCTCGCCCACGCGCTCTTCCCCCTCGGTGACACGGTGACGACGAAGGACGAGATCCGCGCGGAGGCCGAGCGCCGGGGCCTGGCGGTCGCCAAGAAGCCCGACTCGCACGACATCTGCTTCATCGCCGACGGCGACACCCAGGGCTTCCTGGCCAAGCGCCTCGGCAAGGCGGAGGGCGACATCGTCGACGAGTCCGGCACGAGGATCGGCACCCACGAGGGCGCGTACGGCTTCACCATCGGCCAGCGCAAGGGGCTGCGCATCGGCACCCCGGCCGCCGACGGCAAGCCGCGCTACGTCCTGGACATCTCCCCGGTGAACAACACGGTGACGGTCGGCCCGGCCGCCGCCCTGGACGTGACCGCCCTGACGGCGATCAAGCCCCGCTGGTGCGGAGCCGCCCCCACCGGCCCCGGCACGTACACCGCCCAGCTGCGTGCCCACGGCGGCGAGACCGAGGTGACCGCCGAACTGGTCGACGGCCGCCTGGAGGTCACGTTCCGCGAGCCCGTCCGGGGCGTGGCCCCCGGCCAGGCGATCGTGCTGTACGACGACACCCGCGTGGTGGGCTCGGCCACGATCGCGTCCACGGTGCGGGCGACGGCCGGGGTGTCCTGACCTATTGACCTACTGGTCCGCTGCTCCTACTGGCCGAAGAACTCGGCCAGTACCGGCGCCAGGACGTTCGGATCGACCGCGTGGGTCTGCCCTTCGAGGGTCCGGTACGTGCCGTCGGGAACCGCCTCCGCGACGGCACGCACGGCCTCGCGCAGCCACGGCGGACTCGCCTCGCCGGCCACGGCCAGCACGGGCACGCCGATCGAGGCCAGCCGCTCCCGGGGCACCAGCCCGTCGCCCATGACGGCGTCGTCGTACGCGAGGGTCGGCGCGAGGGCCTCCATCCCCGTCCACATCGGTGCTTGACGGGCGCCCCGGATCATCTCCTCGGCCAGCCCCGTCAGCCGCAGGAACAGTTCGACGGCGTCCCCGCGCCGCCCCTGCGTCAGCGCCTCGGTGAGGTTCGACGTGTAATCGGCGCGTTCCTTGGCCCCCTCCTCGTTGACGGCGAACGGCGTCTCGTACACGGCCACCCGGCGTACCGGCAGCCCGTCGGCCGCCGCCCGCAGCGCCAGCGCGCCGCCCGACGAGATGCCGTAGAGCGCGGCCTCGCCGCCCGCCGCGTCGATGAGCGCCGCCAGGTCCTCGATCTCGCGCCGCACCGTGTACGGCGCCGTGTCGCCGCTCTCGCCGCGGCCCCGGCGGTCGTAGCAGAGGACCGTGAAGCGGTCCGCGAGCAGGGCGGCCAGGGGCGCCATGGTGCCGCCCGTGGACATCGCCCCGCTCACCAGGATGACGGCGGGGCCCTGTCCCCTGCGTTCGTACGCGATGGCGGTGCCGTCGCGTGAAAGCGTCTTCTTGTCCATGCCTGTGGAGACTGTCAGACGGGACGGGACTTGTCGGTGTGGCGGGGCCGGGCCAGGGCCCGGGACCGTCAGTCCGCCCGGATGAGGAACCGCTGGTCGGCCGCGCCGGTGCAGCGCTCCTCGACCGCTTCGGCCCCCACGGTGCTGTCGTCGCCGGCCATGCCGATGCACGTGCTGCCGTGGGCCGGGCGAAGCCGGAAACCTCCGGCGTCGTCGGCGGAGGCGGCCTCCACGCGGAACAGGGTGGCCTGGCCGCAGTCGTTCCGGGGCTCGAGCATGCCCTTCACCGGACCGGTGCTCATGATCGTCAGGCACCCCTTCCCGAGCTGGGGGTGATGCCATTGGATGCGGTAGAGGCCCTCGCCGAACGGTTCGAGATAGGTGCGCGGCACGGTGGCCCGGGCACAGGGAAGCTGGACGGCGACGGCACTCCCGTAGGCGCCGCCCCGGTCGCGTCCGTCCGTCAGACAGAGGTCCGGCGTGCGGACCGGGCGCACGGTGACCCAGCCGTCGACCGGGGCCCGGGAGGCGGCGCCCGAGACAGCCGCTGCGCTGCCCGGGACAGCCGGTGCACCGCTCGAATCGGCGGAGTTCCTGGAACCTTTGGAGCCGTCGGAGCCCCCGGGGAACAGCCCCCAGACGGCCAGGGCGAGCAACGGGACCACGAGACCGGCCGTGAGCACGACGGTGCGTCCGGTGGCCCGCCGGGGCCGCGCCGCCGGGGAGTCCTCGGTCCGCGGCGCAGGCCCGTCTTCGGCCTCCTGGCCGGGTCCGGACACCGTGGAGGGCTCGGCCCCGGCCGCGAGGCCCGCGGCGATCCGCTCCCTCGCGTCCAGCCAGGCGTCGACCCGCTGTCCGTCCCCGCAGGCGCGGACGAACGCGGCCAGCACGTCGGGCCTTGGAAGGCTCGTCCTGCGCAGGATGTCGGCCAGCGTGCTGCGTGCCAGCACGTCACCGTTGCGGGCGGCCCGCTCCTCCAGTTCGCGGTAGGTCAGCCCGGCACGCTCCTTGAGTCGCTGCATCGACGCGACGAAGCCGACGGCGTCCCGGGCCTCGTACGGCGACAGCTCTCCCAAGTTCCCCATGCACGCATGGTGTTCCAGCCATGAGGCACCGGACAACCGGGGATTCGGTCATGCCCCGCTGTCCCGCACGGAATCCGGACAAAGCCCTGACCAGCCCGGACAGTGCATTGCCCGCCCGGGTGAGGGGTGCGCCCCGTGATCAGGCCGGAGAGACGGTCACTTCGTAGAAGCAGAGATGGTTCTTGATCGCGGCGACGTCCGGCTTCGGGTCGGGGTAGGCCCAGACCAGGTCGGCGGCGCCGGGCAGCGACCAGTAGGACGCCGTTCCCTTGAAGGGGCAGTACGTGTGGGTGTCGGAGGGGGTCAGGAGGTCGAGCCGTACGTCCTCGGCGGGGATGTAGTACCGCACCGGACAGCCCGTCTCGCGCAGGACGAGCGCCCGGTCGGTCTCGGCCAGTACGTGGTCCCCGTGGACGACCCTGATGTGCCGGTCGCCCTGCTCGATCGTGATCGTGTGTCCTTCGGTCATATCGGAAAAGCACTCGCGGGCCCCTGGTTCTTCCCGCGTACCGTGGCGGCATGCGTATCTGTGTCTTCCTCTCCGCGGCCGACCTCGACGACCGTTACACGCGCCCCGCGCGCGAGTTCGCCGAACTGCTCGGCAAAGGCGGCCATACGCTCGTGTGGGGCGGTTCGGACGTCGGTCTGATGAAGGTGGTGGCCGACGGGGTGCAGGAGACGGGCGGCCGGCTGTGCGGGGTGTCGGTGGACTTCCTTGCGGCCAAGGCGCGGGCCGGGGCCGACGAGATGGTCATCGCGAAGGATCTGGCCGAGCGCAAGCGGCTGCTCCTGGAGAAGTCCGACGCTGTCGTGATCATGGTAGGCGGCACCGGCACGCTGGACGAGGCCACCGAGATCCTGGAGCTGAAGAAGCACGGCCACACCGACAAGCCGGTCGTGCTGCTGAACACCGCGGGCTTCTACGACGGCCTCAAGCAGCAGTTCCGGCGCATGGAGAGCGAGGGCTTCCTGCCCCGTCCCCTCACCGACCTGGTGTTCTTCGCGGAGGAGCCGGTGGGTGCGCTGGCCTACCTCGAAGAGAGCCAGGGCATCGAGTAGCCCTCGCCGATGCGAGCATGGCGGGCATGGCTACTCATGTGATCACCGGAGCGGGCTCCGGCATCGGCGCGGCCGTCGCCCGCCGCCTGCACGCGCGCGGGGACGAACTCGTGCTGCACGCGCGCGACGCGGGCCGCGCGAAGGAACTCGCGGCGGAGTTCCCCGGCGCGCGGACGCTCGTCGGCGACCTGGCCGATCCCGACAAGCTGAGCTGGGCGTTCTCCCACCAGTCGCTCCCGGACCGGGTCGACTCGCTGCTGCACATCGCGGGCGTGGTCGACCTCGGCCCGGTCGGTGACCTGACCCCCAAGTCCTGGCGTCACCAGCTCAACGTCAACCTGATCGCCCCCGCAGAGCTGACCCGGCACTTCCTGCCCCAACTCCGGGCCGCGCGGGGCCATGTGGTCTTCGTCAACTCCGGCGCCGGCCTCAACGCCCACGCCGACTGGTCCGCGTACGCGGCGTCCAAGCACGGTCTGAAGGCCCTGGCCGACTCGCTCCGCCACGAGGAGCACGCGGCCGGCGTCCGCGTCACCTCGGTCTACCCCGGCCGCACCGCCAGCCCCATGCAGGCCAAGGTCCACCAGCAGGAGGGCAAGGAGTACGACGCGTCGAAGTGGATCGACCCGGAGTCGGTGGCGACAACAATCCTGATGGCCCTCGACCTGCCCCGGGACGCGGAGGTCAACGACCTGACGGTGCGACCGGGCAGGTGACGGCGACGGTCGCGCATTTCAGCCCGTCCAGCGATTGAGGACCAGGCCCGTTCAGGGTCGACAGCGGGGGTCCGGGGGCGGCAGCCCCCAGGGACGGCGACTTCCCCGGAGGGTTTACGTAGGCTTCCGGGGTGAGCAACAGCACTCAGTTCAGCTTTGGCGCAGCCACCGGCATCGGCTCCCTGCCCGGCGGCGACGCCCGTGAGGCCGCCAAGACCGTCACCGGGTCCTTCGAGGACTTCCCGTTCCTCGCCGAACTGCCCGCCCGAGGCCCCGGCGCCGACATGATCGGCCGCACCGCGGGCCTGCTCGTCGAGCTGTACGCGCGCGTGGAGCCCAGCGGCTGGCGGATCGGCGACCGGCCGGGACGGGACACCAAGCGGGCCCGGTCCTGGCTGCGCGAGGACCTCGACGCGCTGGAGGAGTTCACACAGGGCTACGAGGGACAGGTGAAGGTGCAGGCGGTCGGCCCCTGGACGCTCGCCGCCTCTTTGGAGCTGAAGAACGGCGAGGCGGTGCTCTCCGACCCCGGCGCCTGCCGTGACCTCGCCGGCTCCCTCAGCGAGGGCCTGCGCGACCACCTCGCCGAGGTCCGGCGCCGGCTGCCCGGCGCCCACCTCGTGCTCCAGCTCGACGAGCCCTCCCTCACCGGCGTGCTCCGCGGCCACGTCAGGACCGCCAGCGGCTACCGCACCTACCGCTCCGTCGACCGGCAGGTCGTGGAGGCCACGCTCCGGGACGTCCTCGGGGTGCACGGCGACGGCCCCGTCGTGGTCCACTCGTGCGCACCCGACGTGCCGTTCGCCCTCCTGCGCCGGGCCGGCGCGGCGGCGGTCTCCTTCGACTTCTCGCTGCTCACCGAGCGTGACGACGACGCGATCGGCGAGGCGGTGGAAGCGGGTACCCGGCTGTTCGCCGGTGTCGTGCCCGGCACGGACTCCGCATTGTCAGACCCTGCCGGTAGCGTCATGGGTGTCAGGACGCTGTGGCGCAGGCTGGGGCTGCGACCGGGGCTTCTCTCGGAGGCGGTCACGCTCACGCCGACGTGCGGCCTCGCGGGGGCTTCCCCCGCGTACGCCCGCCAGGCCCTCGCCCACTGCGTCCGGGCGGCGAGATCCCTCGCGGACAACCCAGAGTAACGGGAGGACAACACGGTGGCCGGCGACAGGCAAGCGGAGACGACGGTGCCCACCGAGGCACGGGAGCAGCACGCGCAGCTCGCTGAGCAGATCGAGGAGCACCGCTTCCGGTACTACGTGAAGGACGCTCCCGTCGTCAGCGACGCCGAGTTCGACAGGCTCCTGCGCGCCCTGGAGGCGCTGGAGGAGGAGTACCCCGGGCTGCGCACGCCCGACTCGCCGACCCAGAAGGTCGCGGGCGCGTACGCAACGGAGTTCACGGCCGTCCAGCACCGCGAGCGCATGCTGTCGCTCGACAACGCCTTCGACGACCTGGAGCTCGCCGCCTGGGCCGAGCGCGTCCACAAGGACGTCGGCGCCTCCGCGTACCACTTCCTGTGCGAGCTCAAGGTCGACGGACTCGCCGTCAACCTCACGTACGAGAACGGCCGCCTCACGCGCGCGGCGACCCGTGGCGACGGCCGCACGGGCGAGGACATCACGCCCAACGTGCGCACCATCGCGGAGATCCCGGACCGCCTCGCGGGCGACGGGGTTCCGTCCCTCGTGGAGATCCGCGGCGAGGTCTACTTCCCGATGGAGAAGTTCGAGGAGCTCAACGCCCGTCTGGTCGAGGCCGGCGACAAGCCCTTCGCCAACCCGCGCAACGCGGCGGCCGGTTCACTGCGTCAGAAGGACCCGCGCGTCACCGCCTCCCGCCCGCTGCACATGGTCGTGCACGGCATCGGCGCCCTGGAGGGCTACGAGGGCCTCACCCGCCTCTTTGAGGCCTACGAGCTCCTCAAGACCTGGGGCCTGCCCACCTCCCCGCACAACAAGGTGGTCGGCGACCTGGACGGCGTACGGCAGTTCATCGCGTACTACGGCGAGAACCGGCACTCGGTGGCGCACGAGATCGACGGGGTGGTCGTCAAGCTCGACGAGATCCGCCTCCAGGGACGGCTCGGCTCCACGGCCCGTGCGCCGCGCTGGGCGATCGCGTACAAGTACGCGCCGGAGGAGGTCAACACCCGGCTCATCGACATCAAGGTGGGCGTCGGCCGCACCGGTCGCGTCACGCCCTACGCGCAGGTCGAGCCGGTGACGGTGGCGGGTTCGGAGGTCGAGTTCGCGACCCTGCACAACCAGGACGTCGTCAAGGCGAAGGGCGTGCTCATCGGCGACACCGTGGTGCTGCGCAAGGCCGGTGACGTCATCCCCGAGATCTTGGGACCTGTCGCGGACCTGCGGGACGGCAGCGAGCGGGAGTTCGTGATGCCGTCGGAGTGCCCCGAGTGCGGGACGCCGCTGAAGGCCATGAAGGAGGGCGACATCGACCTTCGTTGCCCCAACGCACGTGCGTGCCCGGCCCAGTTGAGAGAGCGCGTCTCCTATCTGGCCGGCCGGCAGTGCCTGGACATCGAGCACTTCGGCGAGGTCGTGGCTGCCGCACTCACTCAGCCGTTGGAGCCGGCCGATCCACCGCTTGTGGACGAGGGCGGTCTTTTCGATCTCACCGTCGAGAAGCTCCTTCCCATCAAGGCGCACGTGCTCGACAAGGACAGCGGTCTGCCCAAGCGTGACCCCAGGACGGGTGAGGAGAAGATCGTCACGGTCTTCGCCAACCAGCAGGGCGAGCCGAAGAAGAACACGCTCGCGCTGCTCAAGAACATCGAAGAGGCCAAGGCCCGTCCGCTCGCCCGTTTCATCAACGGACTCTCCATTCGGCACGTCGGTCCGGTCTCGGCCGAGGCGCTCGCGCGCAACTTCCGCTCGATCGACCGTATCGACGAGGCCACGGAGGAGGAGCTGAAGAACACCGACGGGGTCGGCCCGATCGTGGCCGCCGCGGTGAAACAGTGGTTCGCCGAGGAATGGCACCGCGACATCATCCGAAAGTGGAAGGAAGCCGGCGTCGTCCTCGAAGAGGAGAGCTCCGGTGAGGACGAAGGGCCGCGTCCCCTCGAAGGGCTGACGGTCGTCGTCACCGGCACCCTCGAACACTTCACCCGTGACGGCGCCAAGGACGCCCTGCAGAGCCGTGGAGCGAAGGTGACCGGTTCCGTGTCGAAGAAGACGTCATTCGTCGTTGTGGGTGACAGCCCTGGATCGAAGTACGACAAGGCGATGCAGCTCAAGGTGCCGGTTCTGAACGAGGACGGCTTCACCGTCCTGCTGGAACAGGGGCCCGAGGCGGCGGCCGAAGTCGCCCTGTCGGCAGAGGAGTAGCGAAGAGTGGCGGTTGAAGACCACCCGATCGGCGCATACCAGACGCATACGGGTGGCCGGGGCGCATTCGGGCAACCGTCGACGACCGCTGCCCGTGGAAGCCTTCTGCGGCCTACTGTTGATATGTGCGCCTGCCGTGCCCAGCTGCGGTCGGGGCATCCCCGTGCTCCTGGTGGGCAAGGGGAAGGGTTTTCCGACGCGGCGCCGCCCGGGGTTGTAGGGCAACGGGCCGCGTGGCGTGGGCACCGCCGGCTGTGAGAGGGACGGGAATGGAACCGACCGAGAGCGCCGCCCCGGACGCACGGCTGCGCCGACTCCGGGTCGCCGGCGTCTGGTGGGGGAGGTGGACGGCGCGCTCAGGGCGACATCCGGGCGCGCAGGCGTACGCACCGCACCGCGCGCCCCACACCGCACCGCACCCCGCCCTGAACCACCGCACACCCGCCCAGCCGCACCCCGGGCTGCCCGGCACCGAACCCGACCGGCATCTGTCCTGGCCCGCGCTGCCCGCCGCGGTCGTCGCGGCGGCCGGGTTCGCCCTCGGCGCCGGCTTCTACCGCGCCTTCACCGACAACCACGCGCTCTTCCCGTCCGGCACCCTCGGCTGGGCGCTGGCCGTACTGGCCGGCGTCATCGTCGGCCACCTGGTCCTGCTCGGCCGCGCCCGCTGGTGGGGCGGCACCGGCTCCGGCGCCGCCCTCACCCTCGCCGTCCTGCTGCTGTACGGCTGGGTGCCCGCCGGCATGGTCAGCCTCACCGTCGTCGTCCTGGTCGGCATAGCCCGGCGTCACCGCTGGCGGCAGGGCGTCCTGCACGGCGCGGTGGACATCCTCGGCATCGGCGCGGGCGCGCTGCTGCTGGCCGCCTGCGGACGGATACCGTCCGTGGAGCGACCCTGGACCCCCGACAGCTGGACGGTCTACACCGGCCCCCAGGTCGTCCTGGTGGCCGTCGCCTACCTCGCCGTCACCCGCGTCCTGCTCTGGTATCTGCACGCCCCGCGCTCCGGCGGACTGCCCACCGTCGCCCGTACGGCCCTTCTCAGGCAGGGCCTGGTAGCGGTCGCTCTCCTGGGTATCGCCCCGCTGATCTGCGTGGTGGCCGTGGCCAAGCCGATCCTGCTGCCGCTGTTCGCCATTCCGCTCGTCGCCCTCGACTCCACCCTGTGGATGGCCCGCGCCCGCGCGGAGGAACAACTGCGCGACCCGCTGACCGGGCTGCCCAACCGTCAGTGGCTCCTGGAACGTATCTGGACCGCCCTGGACGACGCCGAGCGCATCGGCGCCCGGGCCGCTCTGATGCTGATCGACCTCGACCGTTTCCGTTCGGTCAACGACACCCTCGGTCATCTCGCCGGAGACCGGCTGCTGCTCCAGATAGCCGAGCGGCTGCGGCTCGCCCTGCCGCGCGGGGCGGAGGTCGCGCGGCTCGGCGGGGACGAGTTCGCCGTCTTACTGCCCGTCGCCGACTCCACGACCTCGGCGTCCCGGGTCGCCCGCGGTCTGGTCTCCGGCCTCAGCTCGCCGCTCGACCTCGACGGTCTCACCCTCGTCCTGGAGGCCAGCGCCGGCGTCGCCGTCTTCCCCGACCACGCGCTCGACGCGGAAGGCCTGCTGCGCCGGGCCGACGTGGCGATGTACCAGGCCAAGCGGGACCGCACGGGCGTGGAGGTGTACGAGTCCAAGCGTGACTCCAACACCCCCGACCGGCTCGGACTGCTGGGCGACCTGCGGCGCGCGCTCGACGCGCACGAGGTGCAGCTGCACTACCAGCCGAAGGTCCGCTTCGACGGGCAGGTGGCGGGGCTGGAGGCCCTGGTCCGGTGGGTGCACCCGGAGCGGGGGAAGGTGCCGCCGGACGAGTTCATAGCGATCGCCGAGTCGTCGGGCCTGATGCCGCATCTGACGGAGTATGTGCTGGAGACGGCGCTCGGCCAGGTCGCGAAGTGGCGGGCCCAGGGGCTGTTCGTGCCGGTCGCGGTCAACGTCTCCCCGCGCGACGTCCACACGCCGGGCTTCGCGGGGTCGGTGGCAGCGCGGTTGGCGCGGCACGGAGTGCCTGCGGGAGCGCTCCAACTGGAGATAACCGAACACGTCCTCCTGGAGGACCCGCAGCGGGCCGCCGCGACCCTCAACGGGCTGACCGGGCACGGCGTGAAGATGTCGCTGGACGACTTCGGAACGGGCTACTCCTCCCTTGTGCACCTGCGCCGACTGCCCGTCAGCGAGCTGAAGATCGACCGCTCCTTCGTGGCCCGGCTGGCCGTCGACAACGAGGACGCGGAGATCGTGCGCTGCACCGTCGACCTCGCTCATTCGCTGGGGCTTCTGGTGGTCGCCGAGGGCGTCGAGGACGACGAGACGTGGGAGCGCCTGCGTGACCTGGGCTGCGACGCGGTGCAGGGCTGGCTGGTGGCCGCGGCGATGCCTCCCGAGGAGGCGACGGCGTGGCTGCGGGCCCGAGGCTCACGCGGCTGGCAGCGCCCCGCGGCAGCCCTCCCGGCGGCAGCCACCGACGACTGACCTCTTTGGCCCGGGCGCCCGTTCAGCCCGGACGAGAGCCCCCCTCACCTCACTGCCGCCGCGAAGTGGCCGGTCAACGGCTCCAGTCGCCGGGCGTGGGCGGATTCCGGGAGGCGTCCGCTGCGCATCAGCGTCACCAAGCCGTGCAGGCCCGCCCAGTAGGTCTCCGTGAGGAGGCCGGCGTCCTCTCCCTCGGCCGCGATCGGCTCCACGACCGCCGCCAGTTTCGTTGAAGGCGTCCCATGGCGCCGCCGGGGCCTGCGGCGTCGCGAACGGCAGGTCCACGGTGTGCGTGAACATCGCGTCGTACAGGGCGGGCCGGCGTCGCGCGAAGGCGGTGTACGCCTCGCCCACCGCCGCCAGGCCGGCACGCGCGGCCGCCGCTCCGGCAGCCGTCCGCGCCCCTGTCCGCGCAGCCCGCAGCTCCGCCGCCATCTCCGCGAGGCCCTCCAGCGCGACCGCCGTCGTGATCGTGTCCTTGCCCTTGAAGTGGCTGCAGAGGACGGGCTGGCTGTACTCGATCTCCGCGGCGAGGCGCCGTGTCGTCACCGCCTCCCAGCCCTCCGCCTCCGCCGGTTCGCGCGCGGCCGTGACGATCAGTTGCTCGCGCTCCGCTCGTTCGCGCTCCCGGCGCGTCTGAATCGACCTGCCCGATTCTAGCGGTGCTAGTCATTCTTTCAGTGTTCTGATAGCTTCGCTATAGCCGCTAGCGCCGCTAGTGACAGTGAGAGGGGATCCGCCATGACCGTCACCGCCTACACACTGGCCGTCGCGCTCAACCTGTTCTGCCTGTTCCTCGGCTACCGGTTCCTGTTCCAGCCCGCCTCCTCCGCCGCCGGCTACGGCGTCCCGGCCGATCCCGCGGGCGACGCCGGCGCCTACCTCACGATCAAGGGCGTCAGGGACGGCACCCTCGGCCTGGTGGGCCTCGCGTTGCTGGTCTTCGCCGGGGCGCGGGCCGAGGCCTGGTTCATGCTCTGCGTGGCCCTCGTCCCGCTGGGCGACACCCTGATAGTCCTGCGCCACGGCGGAACCAGGGCCGTCGCCTTCGGAATTCACTTCGCCACGGCCGTTGTTGTGCTCATCAGCGCCGCACTGCTCTTCGCCGTCTGACCGTCCGACATCGCCTGCCAGGGGGACTGCAATGTCGCTTTTCGTACCGAAGTTCGACGACTCCGTGATCGTCCGTGACGCCGATGCCGAGGTCATCGGCGGTGACCCCGTCGGCGTCAAGCTGCTCGCCGACAGCAGTGCGTCCGGCGGCGCGCTGTCCGCCGTCCGCGTCACCCTCGGCGAGGGTGCCGACGGCGCCCGCCCGCACCTGCACCACCACTCCGCCGAGCTGTTCTACCTCCTCGACGGCGAGGCCCGGCTCCTCTCGGGCGACGACATCGTCACCGCCGAACGCGGCGACCTCGTCATCGTCCCGCCGGGCAAGCCGCACGCCTTCGCCGCCGCCCCCGGAAGCGCCGCCGACCTGCTCATCGTGATCACCCCCGGCGTCGAACGCTTCGGCTACTTCCGTCACCTCCAGCGCATCCGCCTGGGCGAGCTCACCCCGGAGAGCCTCCTCGAAGTACAGGAGCTCTACGACAACCAGTTCCTGCGCAGCGAGGCCTGGGAAGCCCGCCGAAACTGACGGAAGCCGACGAGCGGGGGAAACTGTTTCACGGGCACACGGCGCCGCCCCCTAGGATTAGGGCCTGTCGCCACATTCCCGCCTGCCCCGCGACGCCTGGCACGCACGCTCGCCGCAGGGCCCGCCCTCTGGGCGGACGACGGGAATGCGACGACAGGCCCTAGGTCCAAACCAACACTCACTCCACCCCAGAGGAACGCTGCATGCCTGGCATCACGCGCGAGGAGGTCGCCCACCTCGCCCGGCTGGCGCGTCTGGAGCTGAAGCCCGAAGAGCTCGAACACTTCGCGGGACAGCTGGACGACATCATCGGCGCGGTCGCCCGCGTCAGTGAGGTCGCCGACCAAGACGTACCGCCGACCTCGCACCCGCTCCCGCTGACGAACGTCATGCGGGCGGACGAGGTCCGTCCGTCGCTCACCCCCGAGCAGGCGCTCTCCGGCGCCCCGGCCCAGGAGCAGCAGCGTTTCAAGGTGCCGCAGATCCTGGGGGAGGACTAACCGCCATGACGGACAACGTCAACATCATCAAGCTCACGGCCGCCGAGACCGCCGCGAAGATCGCCTCCGGCGAGCTCACGGCCGTCCAGGTCGCCGAGGCCCACCTGGCGCGCATCGAGGCCGTCGACGAGAAGGTCCACGCCTTCCTGCACGTCGACCGCGAGGGCGCGCTCGCCCAGGCCCGTGCCGTCGACGAGAAGCGCGAGCGGGGCGAGAAGCTCGGCCCCCTCGCCGGCGTTCCCCTCGCGCTCAAGGACATCTTCACCACCGAGGGCATCCCGACGACCGTCGGTTCGAAGATCCTCGAGGGCTGGATCCCGCCGTACGACGCGACGCTCACCAAGCGGCTGAAGGCCGCCGACGTCGTCATCCTCGGCAAGACCAACATGGACGAGTTCGCCATGGGGTCCTCCACCGAGAACAGTGCTTACGGGCCCACCGGCAACCCCTGGGATCTCACCAAGATCCCCGGCGGATCGGGTGGCGGCTCCTCCGCCGCCCTCGCCTCCTTCCAGGCGCCCCTCGCCATCGGCACCGACACCGGCGGCTCCATCCGCCAGCCGGCCGCCGTCACCGGCACGGTCGGTGTGAAGCCGACGTACGGGGCCGTCTCGCGGTACGGCATGGTGGCCTTCTCGTCCTCGCTCGACCAGGGCGGGCCCTGCGCCCGTACGGTCCTGGACGCGGCGCTGCTGCACGAGGTCATCGCCGGGCACGACCCGCTCGACTCCACGTCCATCGACGCCCCGGTCCCGCCGGTCGTCGAGGCGGCCCGCAACGGCAGCGTCGAGGGCATGCGGGTCGGTGTCGTCAAGCAGTTCCGCGGCGAGGGCTACCAGGCCGGCGTCATCCAGCGGTTCGACGAGTCCGTCGCCCTGCTGAAGGAGCTGGGCGCCGAGATCGTCGAGCTGGACTGCCCGTCCTTCGACCTCGCCCTGTCGGCGTACTACCTGATCGCGCCGTCCGAGTGCTCGTCCAACCTCGCCCGCTTCGACGGTCTGCGCTACGGCCTGCGCAGCGGCGACGACGGCACGCGCTCGGCCGAGGACGTCACCTCCCTCACCCGTGAGGCGGGCTTCGGTCCCGAGGTGAAGCGCCGCATCATGCTCGGCACGTACGCGCTGAGCTCCGGCTACTACGACGCGTACTACGGCTCCGCCCAGAAGGTCCGCACGCTCATCACGCGCGACTTCGAGAAGGCCTTCGAGCAGGTCGACGTGATCGTCTCCCCGACGACCCCGACCACCGCCTTCGCGATCGGCGAGCGTGCCGACGACCCGATGGCGATGTACCTGGCCGACCTGTGCACCATCCCGACCAACCTGGCGGGCAACGCGGCCATGTCGCTGCCCTGCGGTCTCGCCCCGGAGGACAACCTCCCGGTGGGCCTGCAGATCATCGCCCCGGCGCTGAAGGACGACCGCCTTTACAAGGTCGGCGCCGCCGTCGAGGCCGCCTTCGTGGAAAGGTGGGGTCACCCGCTCCTCGAGGAGGCTCCGTCGCTGTGAGTGCACTGAACAAGGCCAAGGGCTTCAAGAAGTCCAAGTCCGGTACGTACCTGTCCATCGCCGGGACCGCGTTCGGCGCGATCGGTGTCGCCAAGCGGCTGAAGAAGGCCCGCGCCGAGAAGGACACCCTGGTCCTGATCGACGCCACCGTGTCCGCCGTCGCCATCGTCACCGGCCTCGCCATCCTGTACCGCGAGCTGAAGCGGCTGGGCGACGACGACGTCCTGCTGGGCTGAGAGGGAAGTTTCACCGTGACCACCACGACCGACCTGGTGTCGTACGAGGACGCGCTGGCGTCCTACGACCCCGTCATGGGCCTCGAGGTCCATGTCGAACTCGGCACCAAGACGAAGATGTTCTGTGGGTGTTCGACCGAGCTGGGCGCCGAGCCCAACTCGCAGACCTGCCCCACCTGCCTCGGCATGCCCGGCGCGCTTCCGGTCGTCAACGCGATCGGCATCGAGTCCGCGATCAAGATCGGTCTCGCGCTGAACTGCGAGATCGCCGAGTGGTGCCGTTTCGCCCGGAAGAACTACTTCTATCCGGACATGCCGAAGAACTTCCAGACCTCCCAGTACGACGAGCCGATCGCCTTCAACGGCTACCTCGACGTCCAGCTGGAGGACGGCGAGACCTTCCGCGTGGAGATCGAGCGCGCCCACATGGAGGAGGACACCGGCAAGTCGACGCACGTCGGCGGCGCCACCGGCCGTATCCACGGCGCGTCCCACTCCCTGCTGGACTACAACCGCGCCGGCATCCCGCTCATCGAGATCGTCACCAAGCCGATCGAGGGCGCGGGTGAGCGTGCTCCCGAGGTGGCGAAGGCCTACGTCCGTGAGCTGCGCGAGCTCATCAAGGCGCTCGGTGTCTCCGAGGCCCGCATGGAGATGGGCCAGATGCGCTGCGACGTGAACCTGTCGCTGCGCCCGCACGGCCGGGAGAAGTTCGGCACCCGGTCCGAGACGAAGAACGTGAACTCGCTGCGGTCCGTGGAGCGCGCGGCCCGCTTCGAGATCCAGCGGCACGCGGCCGTGCTGTCGTCCGGCGGCACGATCATCCAGGAGACCCGCCACTTCCACGAGGACACCGGGTCGACGACCTCGGGCCGCGTGAAGGAGGAGGCCGAGGACTACCGGTACTTCCCGGAGCCCGACCTGGTGCCGGTCGCCCCGTCCCGTGAGTGGGTCGAGGAGATCCGTGCCGGGCTGCCGGAGCTGCCGCTGGTCCGCCGGGGCCGACTGCTCGCCGAGTGGGGCATCTCCGCCAACGACATGCAGTCGATCCTCAACGCCGGTGCGCTGGACCTGATCGTCGCCACGATCGACGCCGGCGCCGACGCGGCCTCCGCCCGCAAGTGGTGGATGGGCGAACTGGCGCGCAGCGCCAACGAGTCGGGCGTCTCGCTCGACGAGCTGGCGATCACGCCCGAGCAGGTCGCCCGGGTCGCGCAGCTCGTGAGCGGCGGCGACCTGAACGACAAGCTGGCCCGTCAGGTCATCGAGGGCGTCCTCGCGGGCGAGGGCACCCCGGACGAGGTCGTCGTCAAGCGCGGTCTGAAGGTCGTCTCCGACGAGGGCGCGCTCACCACGGCCGTCGAGGAGGCCATCGCCGGCAACCCGGGCATCGCCGACAAGATCCGCGGCGGCAAGGTGGCCGCGGCCGGCGCCCTGGTCGGCGCGGTGATGAAGGCCACGCGCGGTCAGGCCGACGCGGCCCGCGTCAAGGAGCTGATCCTTCAGAAGCTGGGCGTCAGCGAGGGCTGAGGCCCGCCGAGGCTCGCGAGATTCCCACAGGGGTGCACCGGAAACCGGTGCACCCCTGCTCGCGTCCTCGGCCCGACGCGCTACGCTCGCCCGCCATGAGTGCACGAACCGACTCCGAACCCCACAGCGACATAGAGGACCCGGACGAGGAGTACGGCACCGAGGACGCCCGGCGGGCCCGCTGGACGGCGACCGGCACCGGAGCGCTGCTCACCCTCGCCGGTCTCGCCGCGTCCCTCCTGCGCCTCACCGGATCCGCCCCGGCGCTCGTCCCGGCGGCCTACGCCCTCGGCGCCGCAGTCTGCGCCCTCGCCGCCCTCCTGGGCTCCCGCGGCCGTACCCGGCGCGCGCTGTGGCTGCTGATCGCCGGGGTGATGGTGATGGCGTTCGGCGACCAGGCGGACTGACACGCCCGGTACTGACACGTGGCCGACGTGCCCTGACACCGCGGCCGTTATTGTCCTGTGATCTGCCTCCCACTCTTGTGAAAAGGCGCACGAACGCGTCCGACGATCTTTTTCGCCTGCGAGAGTGGCCTCGCATTGCTCATACGTTCTTTGCGGGCTGTTCAAGTCAGACCACGACTGTGCACGAATGTTCCCGGCCAAAGATCCACAATTCACCCCGGGAGCGCGTCGGTGGCAGCCCTTGCACGTTGGTGTGTACGCAACCACCTCGTCACAATCCTGCTCTGGCTGCTCGCCCTCGGCGCCACGGCCACCGCCGCGGTCGTCACCGGCTCCGCCTACTCCAACGACTACGAGGTCCCCGGCACCGAGTCCGGCCGCGCCACGCAGCTGCTCACGCAGGGCTTTACGGACCTCGGCGGTGACACCGACACCGTCGTCTGGCACACCACCTCGGACACCGTCCGCGCCGCCGACGTCGAACAGACCATGACCCGCACGCTGGAGAAGATCGCCGACCTGCCCGGCGTGGCCTCCGTCGCCGGCCCCTACGACGACCAGGGCAGGGCGCAGATCAGCAAGGACGGGCACACGGCGTACGCCACCGTCGTCTTCGAGGACCGAGCCGAGGACATCGACAAGGGCGAGGCGCAGGCCGTCGTCGACACCGCCCGGGCCGCCGGGAGCGACGGGCTCCAGGTCGAGCTGGGCGGCAGCGCGATCGGGCTCACCGAGTCCTCCGGCGGGCATCTCGCCGAGGTCGTCGGGGTGGTCGTCGCCGCGGTCGTGCTGTTCCTGGCCTTCGGCTCGCTCGCCGCCTCGGCTCTGCCCATCGCCACCGCCCTGGTCGGCGTCGGCACCGCGTACGCCGGGATCGTGCTCCTCGGACACGCCATGACCGTCGCCGACTTCGCGCCCATGCTCGGCATGCTCATCGGGCTCGGCGTCGGCATCGACTACGCGCTGTTCATCGTGACCAGGCACCGGCGCGGGCTGAAGCGCGGGCTCACGGTCACCGAAGCCGCCACCAACGCCGTCGCCACCACCGGACGCGCGGTCGTCTTCGCGGGCGCCACGGTGTGCATAGCGCTGCTCGGCATGCTGATCCTGCGGCTGAGCTTCCTCAACGGAGTGGCGATCGCCGCCTCCCTGACCGTCGTGCTCACCGTCGCCGCCTCCGTGACGCTGCTGCCCGCCCTGCTGTCCGGGATCGGCATGCGGGCCCTCAGCCGCCGCGAACGCCGCCGCCTCGCCGAGCACGGGCCGCAGCCGGAGCTGCCGACCGGGCTCGCCGCCCGCTGGTCGGCGTTCGTGGAGCGTCACCCCAAGCTGCTCGGCGCGCTCGCCCTCGTCGTCATCGCCGTCCTCGCCCTGCCCACCTTTTCCCTCCGTCTGGGCACCTCCGACCAGGGCAACGCCCCGAAGTCGGCCACCACCCGCCAGGCCTACGACCTCCTGTCCGACGGTTTCGGGGCGGGCGTCAACGGCCCGCTGACCCTGGTGACCCGCGTCGACGGCGCAGAGGACAAGCTCGCCCTCGACAACCTCGACGCAGCCCTGCGCACCACCGAGGGCGTGGCGTCGGTGACCCCGGTGACCTTCGACTCCGCAGGCCGCACCGCGTACCTCACCGTCGTACCGGAGTCCGCCCCGCAGTCGCAGCACACCACTGAGCTCGTCGACCGGCTGCGCACCGAGGTGCTGCCCCGGGCCGAGGCCGGCACCTCCCTCGACGTCCAGGTGGGGGGCGTCACGGCGGGCTACGACGACTTCGCGGACGTCATCGTCGGCAAACTGCCGCTGTTCGTGGGCGTCGTCATCGGCCTGGGCTGTCTGCTGCTCCTGCTCGCGTTCCGGTCCGCCGGCATCCCGCTGAAGGCCGCCGTGATGAACGTGGCAGCCGTCGCCGCCGCCTTCGGAGTCGTCGTCGCGATCTTCCAGTGGGGCTGGGGGAGCGAGCTGCTGGGCCTCGGCCGCGCGGGGCCGATCGAGCCCTTCCTGCCGGTCATCATGGTGTCGGTGCTGTTCGGCCTCTCCATGGACTACCAGGTCTTCCTGGTCAGCCGGATGTACGAGGAGTGGCTGGAGACGGGCGACAACCGGCGCGCCGTCCGCGTGGGCCTCGCCGAGACCAGCCGCGTGATCAACTCCGCCGCGGTCATCATGATCTCGGTCTTCCTCGCCTTCGTCCTCAGCGGCGACCGGGTGATCGCCATGTTCGGCATCGCGCTCGCCGCCGCCGTCGCCCTCGACGCCTTCGTCCTCCGTACGCTGCTGGTGCCCGCTCTGATGCACCTGCTCGGCGGCGCCAACTGGTGGCTTCCCCGTTGGCTCGACCGGCGGCTGCCGCGGATCAGCATCGAGCCGCCCGAGTGCCGTGCCGCCCATGAGAGGCTCACCGAGGCAGTGGAGGCGCTGGAGAAGGAGCGGGAGCCGGATGTACGCGATATCGCTGGGTGACGACGGAGCCGAACTGCGTCCCCTGGAGCCCTGGCACGCCGAGGAGTTCCTCGCGCACCTGGAGCGAGGCCGGGAGTTCATCAACCAGTACGTCCCCTTCGGCTCGAAGGCCGAGGACGTGGCCGGCGCGCGCGAGGTGCTCCAGCGGTACGCCGACATGCGCGCCGCCGACACCGGCTCCCTGCACGGCCTGTGGCTGGACGGCAAGCTCGTGGGCGGGGTGCTCTTCCTGAACTTCGACGCCGAGGCCGCGAACTGCGAGGTCGGCTGCTGGCTGGAACCCGCCGCCACCGGGCGCGGTCTGATCACCCGGGCCATCCGGGTGCTGATCGACTTCGCCGTGGACCAGCGCGGGATCCAGCGGATCGAGTGGGTCGCGTCCGCGGGGAACACGCCCAGCCTGAACGTCGCCCGGCGGCTGGGGATGACCCGCGACGGCGTGCGCCGGCAGGCCTACCCCTATCGTGGGGTGCGGCACGACCTCGAAGTGTGGTCCGTGCTGGCCCAGGAGTGGCACGACGCACGCGCGCGTGCCGCTCACAACGATCATTAAGGGACCTCTCAGAGAGCGTCCGTACGGTGCGAGGTATGGGAACCAAGACTGCTGACGAGGCCGGCGCCGAGACCGGCACCGAGACGAAGACCGACGAGGAGAAGGTGGACGTCACCAAGACCGACGCCACGGACGAGGTGACCGAAGAGGCACCGCACTCCGACGAGCTCGTCGCCGAGGACGGTGACGCCGTCGCGGACGGCTCCGTCGGCGTCGGCCAGGGCGCGGGCGCCGTCGTCTCCGCAGTGCTCGGCTTCGTGTCGCTCACCGGCAGCTGGATCGGCACCGTCGCCGGGGCGCGCCAGACCCTCGTCGGCCAGCTGCACAATTCCACCTCGTCGAACACGAGCCTCGCCAAGCAGCTGGAGGCGACCCACGGCGACGCCTGGCAGACCACCGCGCTGTGGGCCGGCCTGTTCGCGCTGGCCGCGCTGGTCGTCGGCGTCGTCGTGCTGGCCCGCCCGGCCTTCGGCACCGCCCGTCCGCAGGCGACCTGGATCAAGTCGGTCTCCTGGGCCGGCGTCGCGCTGGGCGTCATCGGCCTGCTCCTGGCCGTCCTCAAGTACACCGACGCGCTGCTCCCCCTGCCCGGCGCAAGCTGAGTCCGCGCAGGTCACGAGGGGTCTTAGTCCGGCCGTAAGCACCTTACGGCCGGCCCTGGGACCCCTCAGCCGCGTCTAAGGCACCCCCCGTCGCCGAAGATGCGGAACTCTCCCGATGTGGCGGACCCGCCTGGGAGACGAAGGTGGAGGCATCGCGGCAAGCGAAGCCGAAAACCCACCTTCCCAAGGGGACATCCACCATGTACGAGTACGAGCTCCAGCAGGCCCGTTCCGCCGAACTGCTCCGCCGGGCCGAACACGAGCGGCTGGCCCGCGAGGCCGTCCGCGGCCGGCGTGCCGCCCGCCGCGAGGCCGCCGAACGCACCACCGCCCAGCGGTCGGACGGCGGCGCCGAGAACGAGTCGCATACCCACCTCCTGCGCCGGCTCCGGTTCGCCCGGCCGGCATGAACCCCGGGGCGGGGGAGGGCGACCGCACGGGGGTCGGCCGCCTTCCCACCGGGGTTCCGGCGACATCCGTCGGGGTTCCGGGGATATCCGCTGGGCCGTCCTCACACCCCCGTGCGATGCTCGCCCCCGTGGAGACCAGGTCCGTCAGCCCCGTCTTCGTCGGTCGCGCCGACGAGTTGGACACCCTGAACGCCGCGCTCTCCCGCGCCGCGGCGGGAGAGCCGCAGGCGCTGCTCATCGGCGGCGAGGCCGGGGTCGGCAAGACCAGGCTCGTCGAGGAGTTCGCCACGGCCGCCCGCCGCCGGGGCGCCGTCGTCGCGGTCGGCGGTTGCGTCGAGATCGGCGCCGACGGACTGCCCTTCGCCCCGTTCTCCACCGCCCTGCGCGCCCTGCGCCGCACCCTGCCGGACGAACTGGCCGCCGCCGGGGCCGGCCAGGAGGAGGAACTCGCCCGGCTGCTGCCCGAACTGGGCGTGGCGGCCTCCGGACGCCACGACGAGGAGGGCATGGCCCGCCTCTTCGAACTCACCGCCCGCCTCCTGGAACGCGTCGCCGCCGACCGCACCGTCGTCGTCGCCCTGGAGGACCTGCACTGGGCCGACGCCTCCACCCGCCACCTGCTGTCCTACCTGCTGCGCACCCTGCGCACCGGCCGGCTCGTCGTCCTCGCCACCTACCGCGCCGACGACATCCACCGCCGCCACCCGCTGCGCCCCCTGCTCGCCGAACTCGACCGGCTGCGCACCGTCCAGCGCCTCGAACTCGCCCGCTTCACCCGCGACGAGGTCTGCCGCCAGATCGCCGGCATCCTCGCCCACGAACCCGACCCCGACCAGGTCGACGACATCTTCGAACGCTCCGACGGCAACGCCTTCTTCGTCGAGGAACTCGCCGTCGCCGCCCACGAGGGCTGCCGCACCGGCCTCACCGACTCCCTTCGCGACCTGCTGCTCGTCCGCGTCGAGGCCTTGCCCGAGAGCGCGCAGAACGTCGCCCGGATCGTCGCCGAGGGAGGCTCCACCGTCGAGTACCGGCTGCTCGACGCCGTCGCCCGGCTCGCCGAGGACGAGCTTCTCGAGGCACTGCGCGCCGCCGTCGGCGCCAACATCCTGCTCGCCGCCCCCGACGGCGACGGCTACCGCTTCCGGCACTCCCTGGTCCGCGAGGCCGTCGGCGACGACCTGCTCCCCGGCGAACGCTCCCGCCTCAACCGCCGTTACGCCGAGGCCCTCGAGGCCGACCCGACGCTCGTCCCCGCCGACGAGCGCGTCATGCGGCTGGCCAGCTACTGGTACCACGCGCACGACCCGGCCAAGGCCCTCCCCGCTGTTCTGGACGCCTCCGTCGAGGCCCGCTCCCGGCGCGCCTACAGCGAACAACTGCGGCTCCTGGAACGGGCGATGGAACTGTGGGAGACCGCGCCGGAGGGGGTGCGGGCCGCCCTGCGACCCGTCGGACACACCGAGGCCTGCTCTCCCTGCGGATGCGACCCGGCCACCACCCCGCTGCGCTTCCTCGACCTCATGGCCGAGGCCGCCGTCGCAGGCCGTTACTGCGGGGAACGCGAACGCGCCCTGAAGATCACCAAGCGGGCCCTGCGCCTCCTGGAGGACGAGGACGACCCCCAGCGCGCCGCCTGGTTCTGGGTGCAGCGCTCCCGGCTGGTGCACTCCCTGGGCCGGGGCAGCGGCCGCGAGGAACTGGCCACCGCCCAGGACCTGGTGCGCGGCCTGCCGCCCAGCGAGGTGCACGCCGAGGTGCTCACCCACATCGCCAACTGGTCCATGGTCCACGCCCCCGGTCCCGACGCCTACCAGGCCGCCGAACGGGCCGTGGAGTACGCCCGCATGATCGGCTCCCGCGAGACCGAGCTCAACGCCCGCCAGGTCCTCGGTGTCCTCATGGTTCACGCCGGCCACATCGAGGCCGGACTCGCGCAGCTGCACGACGTCAGGGACCGGGCCCTCGCCGAGGACGCCCCCTCCGTCGCCCTGAACGCCTATGTCGACCTCTCCTCCGAACTGGAGGCGATCGGCCGCTCCCGGGAGGCCGTCCCGATCCTGGACAAGGGCCTCGACTTCGCCGAACGGCACGGACCGCCCGACACCGTGGCCCGGGTATGGGGCAACCTCGCCGAGTCCTACCTCTCCCTGGGCCGCTGGGACGAGGCCGACCGCGCCTGCGCCGCCGCCGGGCGGGTGGGTCGGGGTGTGGCGATCCTCGGCGTCCACGCCACCCTCCGCGCCGAACTCGCCCTCGCCCGCGGCGACCTCGCCGAGGCCGACCGCCAACTCGCTGCGGGTCAGGGCTTCTTCGGCTCCCACGAACCCGCCCCCCAGCACCATCTCCCCCTCACCCGCCTCGCCATCGGACTCGCCGCGGCCCAGGGCCGCCCGCTGGACGCCCGCGCCCACGTCTCACCCGTCCTCGACCGAGGCTTCCCGCCCGGTGCCCAGCGTGACGCCTGGCCCCTGTTGCTCGCCGCCGCCTCAGCCGAGGGCGACGCCCGCGCACTGCCCGCCGCCGGGCCCGGCCGCGCCGACCTCGTCGACCGCATCCGCACGGCCGCCAAGAAGCTCGCCACGATCGCCCCCGTCTGGCAGGCCCACGAACGCTGGGTCCGCGTCGAGCTCCTGCGCGCCGAGGGCCGCGCCGACCCGGACGACTGGTCCGAGGTGGTCACCGCCTTCGAACACCTGGAACGCCCCTACGACCTCGCCCGCACCCGCCACCGCCTGGCCGAGGCCCTGCTCTCCGCCGGCGGCGACGACGAACGCGACCGAGCCGCCGAGCTCCTCCGCCTCGCCCGCGCCGTCGCCGCCCACCTCGGCGCCGTCCCCCTCACCGACGCCGTCACCCTCCTCGCCCGACGCGCCCGCCTCCCGCTCACCCCCACCACCCTCACCTCACGGAAGCCGTCCGCCGACCCCATCGAGTCCCTCGGCCTGACCAGCCGGGAACGCGACGTCCTCCGCCTGGTCTCCGCCGGCCGCACCAACCGGCAGATCGCCGAGGAACTCTTCATCTCGCCGAAGACGGCCAGCGTCCACGTCTCGAACATCCTGTCCAAGCTCGACGTCTCGGGCCGCGGAGAGGCGGCGGCGGTGGCCCACCGGCTGGGGCTGTTCCCGCCGGGGGCGGGGGAGCGGGTGGCCGCGCGATGATGGACAACGGTGACATACCGGCCCCCGGAAAGGGAGAACGATGTTCAACGCCTTCGAGGACCTCTTCGCGCCGGGCCGCAAGCACACCCGGGACGAGCAGAACCGGCTGGAGCTGACCCGGGAGGACGTCGGGGACGGTGATCCCGGGCGGGGGCCGATAGACCTCACGTCCGGGAAGGTCGTCGTACGGCCGCCCGAGACGGAGGCGGGGGCGTCGGAGGCGGAGGCGGAGGCGGGGGAAGCGGCGGAGTCGGAGGCAGGGGCGGAGGACGGGTGACGGGTGACGGGTGACAGGTGGAGGACGGGTGAGGGAGGACGGGCGAAGGTGCTCAGCTCACCTCCAGCTCAAGGATCCGGTCGTCCCCCGTCTTCGGGTCGCCCCGGCCGTCCGTGTTGCTGGTCGTGACCCACAGCTTGTCGCCGCCCGCCGACACCACCGTGCGCAGCCGGCCGTACTCGCCCTTGAGGAAGGCCTGCGGGTCCGCCGAGGCCGCCGTGCCCTTCAGCGGGATGCGCCACAGGCGCTGCCCCTTCAGCCCCGCCATCCAGATCGAGCCCTCCGCGTAGGCGATGCCACTGGGCGAGGCGTCGTCGGTGTGCCACTGGGCTGTCGGGTTGCGGTACTTCGCGTCCTCGGACCTGCCCTCCGCCGCCGGCCAGCCGTAGTCGGCGCCCGGCATGATCGCGTTCAGCTCGTCCCACGTGTTCTGCCCGAACTCCGAGGCGAACAGGCGCTGTTTGGAGTCCCAGGCCAGACCCTGCACATTGCGGTGGCCGTACGAGTACACCGGGGAGTCCGGGAACGGGTTGCCGGCGGCCGGTTCGCCCTCCGGGGTCAGCCGCAGGATCTTGCCGCCCAGGGACTTCTTGTCCTGGGCCAGGCCCCGGTCGCCGCTCTCGCCCGTGCCGGCGTAGAGCATGCCGTCCGGGCCGAACGCGATCCGGCCACCGTTGTGGATCATGCCCTTGGGGATGCCCTTGAAGACCGTGTCGGGCGCCCCCAGCTGGTCCCCGGCGGGCCGCTTCGTGTCGTAGATCATGCGGACGATCCGGTTGTCCGAGGCCGAGGTGAAGTACGCGTAGACCATGTGGTCCGAGGCGTAGTCGGGGGAGAGGGCCAGGCCCAGCAGGCCGCCCTCGCCCGCGGCGGAGACGCCCGGCACCTCACCCAGCTCGGTCTTTCGGCCCGTCTTCTCGTCGACCCGTGTGATCGTCCCCTCGTCGCGCGAGGCAACCAGCAGGCCGCCCTCGGGGAGCGGGGCCAGGCCCCAGGGGGTGTTCAGGCCCTCGGCGACCGTGCGCACCACCTTGACCGTGCCCTTCGCGGGCGGGGTCTCCTCGGCGGCCGGGGAGGTCTGCGCGGCCTTGCGCCCCGGGGACGCGCTGGCGGAGGCGCCCGGCGACTCCTCGGCGTCGGAGGAACAGCCGGCCGTCACCAGCAGAGCGCTCGCGGCCAACACGGCCGACACAGCTCGACGTTGCACGATCATGTTCCCTTCGACAGGACGGTCACGGCGGTACCTGCGGCAGGCTCCACTTGTCCTACGCCGCTCACGCCTCAGGGGTTCCCGATCCGGCTCGACCCGACCCGAAAGCGGCACTCACTCCCACGATCCCCGTGCTCCCGGCAGTTCCGCCACCTCCGTCAGGTCCTGCGGCGTCAGACGCAGACCGGACGCCTGCGCGTTCTCCGCCACCCAGCGCTCCTGCTTGGCGCCCGGGACCGGCACCACGTGCCGGCCCTGCGCCAGCACCCAGGCCAGGGCCACCTGCGCGGCCGTCACGGACTCGCCGTGCCGGGCGGCGATCCGGCGCAGGCCGGCGACGATCGGCTGGTTCGCGGCCATCATCTCGGCGGTGAACCGGGGGTGGCGGGCCCGCATGTCGTCCGGCTCGAAGCCCTCGCCCGGCGTCAGCGTGCCGGTGAGGAAGCCGTTGCCGAGCGGCATCGCCGCCAGGAATCCGACCCCGCGCGCCTCGCACCACGGCAGCAGCGTGTCCAGCGCCTCCGGCGACCACACGGACAGCTCCGCCTCCACCGCGCTCACCGGGAAGACCTGCTGGACCCGCCGCAACTGCCGAATCGTTCCGTCGTAGAGCCGCCCCTGGGAGCGGCGACCACCCCGGGCCCCCACCGCGCACAGCCCCAGCGCCCGCACCTTGCCCGCCCGGACGAGCTCGGCCATCGCGCCCCACGTCTCCTCGACCGGGACCTCGGGGTCCGCGCGGTGCAGTTGGTAGAGGTCGATGACGTCCGTCTGCAGGCGCCGGAGGGAGGCGTCGCAGGCCCGTTTCACATACCCGGGGCGGCCATTGGCCACGATGTGCTGCTCACCGACGAGCAGCCCCACCTTCGTCGACACGAACGCGTCCTCGCGCCGCTCCTTCAACACCCGCCCCAGCAACAGCTCGTTGGTGAACGGGCCGTACATGTCGGCGGTGTCCAGCAGGGACGAACCCTCATCCAACGCCCGGTGCACCGCCCTGAGCGACTCGTCGCCACGCTGCCGCGACCCGCTGTACGCCCAGCTCATCGGCATGCACCCGAGACCGACGGCCCCCACCTCGAGCGCCCCCGCGCCGATCGTCCTGCGCTCCACCTGCTCGTGACCCTCCCTCTCCCGACCCCCCAACCTAACCTCTGCGCACGCGCGCGCCTGACATAGCCTCCCGACCATGAGTGCTGACGTATGGCTTCCCATCCCTCCGGAGGAGATCGAGGGTCTCCCCGAGGGGCCGAACTACCGCTTCTGGAACGGCGCGGAGGACTTTCCGGCCGACCCGGCGGACTGCGCCTTCTACGTCGTCCCCTACATGAAGCCCGCCGAAGTCGGGCAGCGGCCCCTGCCCGCGATGAGCGCGCTGGAGGTCGTCCAGACGCTGTCCGCCGGCATCGACCACGTGCAGCCGGCCCTCGCGTCCCTGCCTCCCGGAGTGCGGCTGTGCAACGCGCGCGGGGTGCACGAGGCGAGTACCGCCGAGCTCACGCTCACGTTGGTCCTCGCGTCGCTGCGCGGGGTTCCCGACTTCGTGCGGGCCCAGGACAGGGGGGAGTGGCTGGGCGGGTTCCGGCCCGCGCTCGCCGACCGGAACGTGCTCATCGTCGGGTACGGCTCCATCGGTTCCGCCATCGAGGACCGGCTCGTGCCCTTCGAGGTGGCGCGGGTGGCGCGCGTCGCGCGCTCATGGCGCACGACGGCGCGCGGTCCCGTGCATCCGATCGCCGAACTGCCCGCCCTGCTCCCCGAGGCGGACGTCGTGATCGTGTCCACGCCGCTGAACGAGAGCACGCTCGGCCTGGTCGACGCCGAGTTCCTGGCCCGGATGAAGGACGGCGCGCTGCTGGTCAACGTGGCCCGCGGCCCGGTCGTCGACACCAAGGCGCTGCTCGCCGAACTGGAGAGCGGCCGCCTCACCGCCGCCCTGGACGTCACCGACCCCGAACCCCTGCCCCCGGGGCACCCGTTGTGGAGTGCGCCGGGTGTCCTCGTCAGCCCGCACGTCGGCGGGCCCACCTCCGCCTTCCTGCCGCGCGCCGAGCGACTCCTGGTGGACCAGTTGGACCGCTTCGTGAACCGGCGGCCGCTGCGCAACGTGATCCTTACGACGGGCACGGCGAACGGATCGTGACGGCGATGGCAGTCCTGTAGTCCGGTTCGGGCACCCTCCGCAGTCCCCCGGACGCGGTCCGTACCTCTTCCGGGCGCATATGCCGATGATCGTCACGCAGCGTAGAGGAACTATGTCCCTGAGTGACGAGACTGGTGTATCGTCCCGACAGGGGCTGCGCCGCGCACTTCGGCGCCAGGGATGGACATTTCAGACTTGTGAGGGGGGCGACGGGCGATGCACGGCCTATGGACGAACGATCCGACGCGGCGGAGCCGCCGACGGCGACCCTGGCGCTCGGCCGCGCGCGAACACGGTCACGGTGCCCACCACGGCCATCACCACCGCAGGTGCGGCAGCCACCGGAAGCACGCGCAGCCGACGCCCCGGGACCCGAGGGATCCGGGAGTGACGCGGACCGGGGGGACCCGGTGAGTTCGCCGCCGACCTCCACGACCCTCCTCGACGGAGCACTGCGGACGCAGTCTCCGACGGGGACACCGCGCACCGCGCCGCCGTCCGCCGGCGGCCCCGGATCGAGCCTGGTCCACCAACTGCTGCTGGCTCTCATGTGCGCGGGATACGCCGTCGGTTCCGCGCTCGGCTGGGGCTCCGACGAACTCGCGCTGATCATGGGCGACTTCGGGCTGACCGCCGCGGCGGGCGCCGCCGCCGTGTCGTGTCTCCTCTACGCGCGCACCCGACGCGTCCGCTTTCGATCCGCCTGGCTGCTGTTCTCGCTCTCCTCGGCGATGGCGGCCCTCGGCAATCTGGTCTGGGGTTGGTACGAGGTGGTCCTGGGGCGGCCCGTGCCCAGCCCCAGCCTCGCCGACCTGTTCTTCCTGTGCTTCGCGCCCCCCGCCATCGTGGGGCTGCTCGTGCTCGCCGCCCGGCCCATGACGAAGGCGGGCTGGGTCTGCCTGGGGCTGGACGCCTGGCTGATCGCCGGCTCGCTGCTCACCCTCTCCTGGAGCCTCGCGCTCGCCCAGGCGGCGCAGTTCGACGGGCCGAGCGTCGCGCACGCGGCGCTGTCGCTGGCGTACCCGCTGCTCGACATCGCCCTGGTGAGCATGGTGCTCGTCCTGCACTTCAGGCGGTCGCCCGTGAATCGCACAGCGGTCAACACGGCTGTCGGCGCGCTCGCGCTGACCGTGATGTGCGACGCCCTGTTCACCTCACCGCTGCTGCACAACAACTACCGCTCGGGCCAGCTCCTCGACGCGGGCTGGTTCGCGGGCTCGCTGCTCCTGGCGTACGCGCCCTGGGCCGCCTCCCGCCGACAAGGGGCGTCGGACGAGGGGCACACGCGTGTGGTGCACGAGCATGTACCCGGCCAGCAGCGCACCGCGGGCCACCCGCACGGGCCGTCGCGTCCGGCCGCCCACCCCTCCGCGCAGACGGCCGCGCGGGCACCGGACCGGACGCCTCCCCAGGGAGGTGATCCCAGCCGGTATCCGGCCACCCGGCCCATCACCGGCTCCCTGGCCGCGCTCACGCCGTATCTCGCGGCCGCCGTCTGCACCCTGGGGATCCTCTACAACGTCCTCAACGGCCGCAGCGTCGACCGTGTGGTGCTGCTGACCGGTGGCGCGGTCGTGCTCGCCCTCGTGGTGCGGCAGGGGATCATGCTGCTCGACAACATCACCCTCACCCAGGAACTGGCGCAGAAGGAGAACCACTTCCGCTCCCTGGTGCAGGGCTCCAGCGACGTCATCATGATCGCCGCCCCCAGCGGCATCCTCCGGTACGTCTCCCCGGCAGCCGCCGGGGTCTACGGACAGTCCGCCGAGGAGCTCGTGGGCACCGAGCTGGCCCATCTCATCCACCCGGAGGACCTGGGCTGCGTGGTGCACGAGGTGCGCCGCTTCCTCGCCGCCACCCCCCAGGAGGAGCCCACCACCCGCATCGAGTGCCGCTTCCGCTCCGGCGGCGGGGGCTGGCTCAACGTCGAGTCGACCGTCAACCGCCACCACGGCGGCCTGATCTTCAACAGCCGGGACGTGACCGAACGCGTGCGGCTCCAGGCGCAGCTCCAGCACAACGCCGAGCACGACCCGCTCACCGACCTGCCCAACCGCGCGCTGTTCACCCGGCGCGTCCAGCAGGCCCTGTCCGGTCGCCGTAGCTCCGACCGGGGTCCCGCCCTGCGCAACACTGCGGTCCTCTTCATCGACCTCGACGGCTTCAAGGCGGTCAACGACACGATCGGCCACGCGGCGGGGGACGAACTGCTGGTCCAAGCGGCCCGCCGGCTCCAGGACGCGGTCCGCCACGGCGACACCGCGTCCCGGCTGGGCGGCGACGAGTTCGCGGCCCTGATCGTCGGCGACGGCACCCGCGACCGTACCGCCCGCGAACGCCACATACTGGAACTCGCCGACCGGCTCAGGCTCACGCTCTCCCAGCCGTACCTCATCGACGGCAACGAGGTGCGCGTCGCCGCGTCCATCGGCGTCGCCTTCGCCGAACCGGGCCTCGGCGCCGGTGAGCTGCTGCGCAACGCCGACCTCGCCATGTACCGCGCCAAGGCGGGCGGCAAGGGCCGGGTCGAGCTGTACAAGCCGCAGATGCAGCAGGACGTCGTCCGCAAGGCGGAGCTGGCCACGCGGCTGCGTGCCGCGCTGCACGACGGCGAGTTCGCGCTGCTGCACCAGCCGGTGGTGCGCCTGGAGGACGGCCGGATCTCGTCGGTCGCCGCGCAGGCCCGATGGCGCTCCTCCCAAGGAGTGCTCTTCACCCCCGCCGAGTTCCTGCGCGCCGCCGAGGACAGCGACAAGACCGCCGAACTGGGTCGCTGGACGCTGGAGGAGGCCGTCGAACAGGCCGCCGACCGGACCGCGAGCGGGCTGACCGTGCCGGTCGTCGTGCGGGTGGGCGCCCGGCGGCTGCTGGACCGGTCGATGCCGCTGGGCTCCGTGGAGGCGCTGCTGACACGGCACGGGCTGCCGTCCGGGGCGCTGATGGTCGAGCTGTCGGACACCGACCCCAGGGTGCCGCTGGACGAGCTGGAGCGCCGCCTGGGGGCCTTGAAGCGGCTCGGCGTCCGGATCGCCCTCGACGGCTTCGGCAGCGGCTTCGCCACCCTCACGGCACTTCGCCGGCTCCCCGTCGACGTACTCAAACTCGACCGCTCGCTGGTCGAGGGGGTCGTCGAGTCCGCGCGGCTGCACAAGATCACCAGCGGGCTGCTGCGGATCGCCGGAGACCTCGGGCTGCAGTCCGTCGCGGAGGGGGTGGATCTGCCCGAGCAGGTCGTGGCGCTGCGCGCGATGGGCTGCACCCACGGTCAGGGCATGGCGTTCTCCGGGCCGGTCGACGAGTACCGGCTGCGCCGGGCTCTCGCGACCGGCCGCTACCCGGTCCCGCACGGGCCCGCCGAGCCCGCGTTCGCGGGCGGCGGCGCGGGGGTGTACACCAGTGGTGTCACCGCCGTCCTGGGGAGCGGAAGTGCCCTTCGTTCACATAATGAGACTCCCGTCCCACCCACTTGACAGCCGGTGCGCGCCAGGGGGAGGGTCAATGCCATGCGCACCCGAATTCTCGTACTTGGAAAGCGCGTCGGCTGAAGCTGGTGACGTCCGGACGGACCCGGAACTCACGGCGACCCACACCCGGCGCGCTCCCCTCGCTTGCCTTTTGGCACGAGGGGTTTTTTGTTGCACAAAACCGCAGCAGCACCCCTGTAGAACCCCAGTAAGACCCTCAGTAAAACCCTCAGCATCGAGAAGAGAATGCCGATGACCGAGCAGGCCACCGGGGCCCATCCGCAGCCGCGGCCCCGATCCGGAGGACAGCACTCCGCGTCCGTCGAGCACGTGACGGGTGCGCAGTCCCTCATCCGTTCGCTCGAGGAGGTCGGCGCCGAGACGGTATTCGGCATTCCCGGCGGTACGATCCTGCCCGCCTACGACCCGATGATGGACTCGACGAGGGTCCGCCACGTCCTGGTCCGGCACGAGCAGGGCGCGGGTCACGCGGCCACCGGATACGCGCAGGCCACCGGCCGGGTCGGCGTCTGCATGGCCACCTCCGGCCCGGGCGCCACCAACCTGGTGACCCCGATCGCCGACGCCCACATGGACTCGGTGCCGCTCGTGGCGATCACCGGCCAGGTGGCGTCGAAGGCGATCGGCACGGACGCCTTCCAGGAGGCGGACATCGTCGGCATCACCATGCCGATCACCAAGCACAGCTTCCTGGTCACCAAGGCCGAGGACATCCCCCGGGTGATCGCGCAGGCCTTCCACATCGCCTCCACCGGCCGCCCCGGCCCGGTTCTGGTCGACATCCCCAAGGACATCCTCCAGGCGAAGACGACGTTCTCCTGGCCGCCGGTCATGGACCTGCCCGGCTACCGCCCGGTGACCAAGCCGCACGCCAAGCAGATCCGCGAGGCCGCCAAGCTGATCACCACCGCCAAGCGGCCGATCCTGTACGTCGGCGGCGGTGTCCTCAAGGCCGGCGCCACCGCCGAGCTGAAGGTCCTCGCCGAGCTGACCGGCGCGCCGGTCACCACCACGCTGATGGCGCTGGGCGCGTTCCCCGACAGCCACCCGCAGCACCTGGGCATGCCGGGCATGCACGGCTCGGTGGCCGCCGTCACCGGTCTGCAGAAGGCCGACCTGATTGTCGCCCTCGGCGCCCGCTTCGACGACCGTGTCACCGGCAAGCTCGACAGCTTCGCGCCGCACGCCAAGATCGTCCACGCGGACATCGACCCGGCCGAGATCGGCAAGAACCGCGCCGCCGACGTGCCGATCGTCGGTGACGCGCGCGAGGTCATCGCGGATCTGGTCCAGGCCGTCCAGAAGGAGCACAGCGAGGGCCAGCAGGGCGACTACAGCGCCTGGTGGAAGGATCTGAACCGCTGGCGCGAGACCTACCCGCTCGGCTACGACCAGCCGTCCGACGGCTCGCTCTCCCCGCAGCAGGTCATCGAGCGCATCGGGCGGCTCGCCCCGGCGGACACGATCTTCACCGCGGGCGTCGGCCAGCACCAGATGTGGGCCGCCCACTTCATCCGGTACGAGAAGCCCGCCACCTGGCTGAACTCCGGCGGCGCGGGCACCATGGGCTACGCGGTCCCGGCCGCGATGGGCGCCAAGGCCGGCGCGCCGGACCGGACGGTCTGGGCGATCGACGGCGACGGCTGCTTCCAGATGACCAACCAGGAACTCACCACCTGCGCCCTGAACAACATCCCGATCAAGGTCGCCATCATCAACAACGGTGCCCTCGGGATGGTCCGCCAGTGGCAGACCCTGTTCTACAACCAGCGCTACTCCAACACCGTGCTGCACTCCGGCCCGAACGACGTCAACCCGGACGCCCGGGGCACCCGCGTCCCCGACTTCGTGAAGCTGTCGGAGGCCATGGGCTGCTACGCCATCCGCTGCGAGTCCCCGGACGACCTCGACAAGGTCATCGAAGAGGCGAACTCGATCAACGACCGCCCGGTGGTCATCGACTTCATCGTCCACGAGGACGCCATGGTGTGGCCGATGGTCGCCGCCGGCACCTCCAACGACGAGATCCTGGCCGCCCGGGACGTCCGCCCCGACTTCGGCGACAACGAAGACGACTGAGCGAGAGAGACCCAAGAGACATGTCCAAGCACACGCTCTCCGTCCTGGTGGAGAACAAGCCGGGCATCCTGGCCAGGATCGCCGCCCTGTTCTCCCGCCGAGGCTTCAACATCGACTCGCTCGCCGTCGGCGTCACCGAGCACGCCGACATCTCCCGCATCACGATCGTGGTGAGCGTCGACGCCCTGCCGCTGGAGCAGGTCACCAAGCAGCTCAACAAGCTCGTCGAGGTGCTGAAGATCGTCGAACTGGAGCCGGGACAGGCCGTTCACCGTGAACTCGTTCTGGTGAAGGTGCGCGCCGACAACGAGACGCGCTCGCAGATCGTCGAGATCGTCCAGCTGTTCCGCGCCAAGACCGTCGACGTCTCCCCGGAGGCCGTGACCATCGAGGCCACCGGCGGCGCCGACAAGCTGACGGCCATGCTCAAGATGCTGGAACCGTACGGCATCAAGGAGCTGGTCCAGTCCGGCACGATCGCGATCGGCCGAGGCGCCCGTTCGATCACGGACCGGTCGCTGCGCGCTCTCGACCGGTCGGCGTAAGGATGGTTCCGGGCGGTCGGGACGACACCGGCCGCCCGTGCACCGCCCGTATACCGAGACCCCGAAACCTCCCTTCCGCCCGCCGTCATACGGTGGGACGCAACACCTGCACACAAGGAGAGAACCCAAAGTGGCCGAGCTGTTCTACGACGCCGACGCCGACCTGTCCATCATCCAGGGCCGCAAGGTCGCGGTCATCGGATACGGCAGCCAGGGCCACGCCCACGCGCTGTCGCTCCGTGACTCGGGTGTCGACGTCCGGGTCGGTCTGCACGAGGGCTCCAAGTCCAAGGCCAAGGCCGAGGAGCAGGGCCTGCGCGTGGTGACCCCGGCCGAGGCCGCCGCCGAGGCCGACGTCATCATGATCCTCATCCCGGACCCGATCCAGGCCCAGGTCTACGAGGAGTCCATCGCCCCGAACCTGAAGGACGGCGACGCGCTGTTCTTCGCGCACGGCTTCAACGTCCGCTTCGGCTTCATCAAGGCCCCGGCCGGCGTGGACGTCGCCCTGGTCGCCCCGAAGGGCCCGGGCCACCTGGTGCGCCGCCAGTACGAGGAGGGTCGCGGCGTCCCCGCGATCGCCGCGGTCGAGCAGGACGCCACGGGCAACGCGTTCGCGCTGGCCCTGTCGTACGCCAAGGGCATCGGCGGCACCCGCGCGGGCGTCATCAAGACGACCTTCACCGAGGAGACCGAGACCGACCTGTTCGGTGAGCAGGCCGTGCTGTGCGGTGGCACCTCGGCGCTGGTCAAGGCGGGCTTCGAGACCCTGGTCGAGGCCGGTTACCAGCCGGAGATCGCCTACTTCGAGTGCCTGCACGAGCTGAAGCTGATCGTGGACCTCATGTACGAGGGCGGCCTGGAGAAGATGCGCTGGAGCGTCTCCGAGACCGCCGAGTGGGGCGACTACATCACCGGCCCGCGCATCATCACCGACGCCACCAAGGCCGAGATGAAGCAGGTCCTCGCCGAGATCCAGGACGGCACCTTCGCCCAGAACTGGATGGACGAGTACCACGGCGGCCTGAAGAAGTACAACGAGTACAAGACCGCGGACTCCGAGCACCTGCTGGAGACCACCGGCAAGCAGCTCCGCAAGCTGATGAGCTGGGTGAACGACGAGGCGTAGGCCTTGCGGACAGGGGGCCGGAGCGTGCTGCTCCGGCCCCGTTGTCCATCCTGTCCGGCCACGGACGGGTGATCCTTCCGCAGAGGCGTAAGGCGTCCTCCGTCGCAGCACTAGACTGCTGCACAACATACGCGTTCAGGCCCACAGCGTCGTGCGTCTTCCACGCGGCTAGCACCCCTCCACCGCATGCGGCCGTCGGGACGGCCGTCCGCATTGGACATGTGAGGACTCACGTGAGCTCGAAACCTGTCGTACTCATCGCTGAAGAGCTGTCGCCCGCGACCGTGGACGCGCTTGGCCCGGACTTCGAGATCCGGCACTGCAACGGAGCGGACCGAGCCGAACTGCTCCCGGCCATCGCCGACGTCGACGCGATCCTGATCCGCTCGGCCACCAAGGTGGACGCCGAGGCGATCGCCGTCGCGAAGAAGCTGAAGGTCGTCGCACGAGCCGGCGTCGGCCTGGACAACGTGGACGTCTCCGCCGCCACCAAGGCCGGCGTGATGGTCGTCAACGCCCCCACCTCGAACATCGTGACCGCGGCCGAGCTGGCCTGCGGTCTGCTGCTCGCCACCGCCCGCCACATTCCGCAGGCCAACGCCGCGCTGAAGAACGGCGAGTGGAAGCGCAGCAAGTACACGGGTGTGGAACTGGCCGAGAAGACCCTGGGTGTCGTGGGCCTCGGGCGGATCGGTGCGCTGGTCGCCCAGCGCATGTCCGCCTTCGGTATGAAGGTCGTCGCCTACGACCCCTACATCCAGCCCGCCCGTGCCGCCCAGATGGGCGTCAAGGTCCTGTCGCTGGACGAGCTCCTCGAGGTCGCCGACTTCATCACCGTCCACCTGCCCAAGACCCCCGAGACGGTCGGTCTGATCGGCGACGAGGCGCTGCGCAAGGTCAAGCCGAGCGTGCGCATCGTCAACGCCGCGCGTGGCGGGATCGTCGACGAGGAGGCGCTGTACTCGGCGCTCAAGGAGGGCCGGGTCGCCGGTGCCGGCCTCGACGTGTACGCGAAGGAGCCCTGCACGGACTCCCCGCTGTTCGAGTTCGACCAGGTCGTGTCCACCCCGCACCTCGGCGCCTCGACCGACGAGGCGCAGGAGAAGGCCGGTATCGCGGTCGCGCGTTCGGTGCGGCTCGCCCTCGCCGGTGAGCTCGTGCCGGACGCGGTGAACGTCCAGGGCGGTGTCATCGCCGAGGACGTCAAGCCGGGCCTGCCGCTCGCCGAGCGCCTCGGCCGGATCTTCACGGCGCTCGCCGGCGAGGTCGCGGTCCGCCTCGACGTCGAGGTGTACGGCGAGATCACCCAGCACGATGTGAAGGTGCTGGAGCTCAGCGCCCTCAAGGGTGTCTTCGAGGACGTCGTCGACGAGACCGTGTCCTACGTCAACGCCCCGCTGTTCGCGCAGGAGCGCGGTGTCGAGGTGCGGCTGACGACGAGCTCGGAGTCCGCCGACCACCGCAACGTCGTGACCGTGCGCGGCACGCTCTCGGACGGCGAGGAGGTGTCGGTCTCCGGCACGCTGGCCGGTCCGAAGCACGTCCAGAAGATCGTCGCGGTCGGCGAGTACGACGTCGACCTCGCGCTCGCCGACCACATGGTCGTCCTCAAGTACGAGGACCGTCCGGGCGTCGTCGGTACCGTCGGCCGTGTCTTCGGCGAGGCGGGGATCAACATCGCCGGCATGCAGGTCGCCCGCGCGGTCGCCGGCGGCGAGGCGCTGGCCGTGCTGACCGTTGACGACACGGTGCCGGTCGGCGTGCTGGCCGAGGTTGCCGAGGAGATCGGCGCGACGTCCGCTCGTGCGGTGAACCTCGTCTGAGGTTGCCGCACCACTGGGGGCTGCCGCCCCCAGGCCCCCGCTTCGGCCCTGAAGGGGCCTCGTCCGCAAACGCCGGACGGGCTGAGTCCACTGAACGTGGCTCGTGAGCAGAACGCCGGACGGGCAGAAGCAGCTTGACCCCAGCTGAAAAGGCGCCGGGGCTGGATCACTCCAGCCCCGGCGCCTTTCGTATGTGCCGTTACTTCACGCTGATCCTCCGCAGGCTGACCGACGCCGCCACCGCCGCCCCCGCCAGCAACAGCGCTCCTGCGATCGCCGCGCCGTGCATGCCGTTGGTGAAGGCTTCCCGTGCCGCCGTCGCCAGGGCGTCTCCCGTGCGCCCCGGGAGCTGACGGGCGACGGCCAGCGCGCCGCCCAGGGTCTCCTGGGCCGGAGCCGGGGCCGAGGCCGGGATGTCGTGGCGGTAGATCGCCGTGCCGATGGAGCCGAGGACCGCCATGCCCAGGGCACCGCCGAACTCGGCGCCGGTCTCCAGGAGGGAGGAGGCCGAGCCTGCCCGTTCGGCGGGGGCCGCGCCCATCGCCAGGTCCGTCATCTGGGAGATGACCATGACGATCCCGGAGGCCAGGACCCCGCAGGCGGCCAGCACGAGCCACATGGAGTCGGTGCCGGCAAGGGCGAGCAGAGCGTAGCCGGTGGCGGCGATCGCGAAGCCCGCCGTCACGACGTAGGCCCGGTTGACGCCCTTCTGGACCAGGGAGGTGGCCAGCGGGGCGGCCATGCCGATCGGCACCGAGGGCAGCAGCGCCCACAGGGCCGCCTCCAGCGCGCTCTTGTCGAGGACCGACTGGAGGTACTGCGTGGTGAAGAAGGCCGAGCCCAGCATCCCGAACGAGGAGACCAGGTTCAAGGCGACCGCGGGGGCGAAGCCGTGGCTGCGGAACAGGGCCGGGGAGATCATCGGCGAGGCCGCCGTGCGCTGGCGGTGGACGAAGAGGGCCGCGAAGAGCAGGCCGACGGTGATCGAGACGACGTACTCGGCGTGCCAGCCCTCGGAGGGGATCTCCTTCAGGCCGTAGATGACGGGGAGCACCGCGGCCATCGACAGCGGGACGCTCGGCCAGTCGAAGCGGCCGGGGGCGGGGTCGCGCGACTCGGGCAGCAGGATCGGGCCGAGGACCAGCAGCAGCGCCATCGCGGGCAGGTTGACCAGGAAGACCGAGCCCCACCAGAAGTACTCGACCAGGACACCGCTCATCACCGAGCCGAGCGCGATGCCCGCCGTCATCACGCCGGACCACAGGCCGATCGCCTTCGCGCGCTGGCCGGGGTCGGTGAACATCGTGCGGATCAGGGCCATCGTCGAGGGCATCAGGGTCGCGCCGCCGATGCCGAGGACCGCGCGGGCCGCGATCAGGGTCTCGGCGCTGTTCGCGTAGGCCGCGATCAGTGAGGCGGTGCCGAAGGCGGCCGCACCGATCAGCAGCAGCTTGCGGCGGCCGATGCGGTCGCCCAGCGAGCCCATCGTCATCAGCAGGCCCGCCAGGACGAACGCGTAGATGTCGAAGATCCACAGCTGCTGGGTGCCGCTGGGCTCCAGGTCCGCGCTGATGGCGGGGATCGCGAAGTAGAGGACGGAGACGTCCATGGAGACCAGCAGCAGCGGAAGCATCAGCACCCCGAGGGCGGTCCATTCGCGGCGGCCGGCGCGGGCCGCCGGGGGTGTGGCGGTGCTTGTCGAGTTCGTCATACGGAGGACTGTACGAGCGTCTTAAACGCTTGTCTAGAACGAATGTATAATTCATGCGTCTAGGACGGTTGTATGGATCCGGGGTAGGGTGGCGGGTATGGGACACCGTGAGGATCTGCTCGAAGGCGCCAAGCGCTGCCTGCTTCAGAAGGGGTTCGTGCGCACGACGGCGCGCGACATCGTCAAGGAGTCGGGGACCAACCTCGCCTCGATCGGCTACCACTACGGCTCGAAGGACGCCCTGCTCACCCAGGCGTTCGTGGAGCTGGTGCAGGAGTGGGGCGAGAAGTTCGCCCCGGCCGACCGGCGCGACACGGAGGACGGGGGCTCGCTGGAGCGGTTCCGTGGCGTGTGGGCGCGGATGCTGGAGACCATGGGCGAGTCCAGGCCCGTCTGGGCGGCCAGCCTGGAGATCGCCACGCAGGGAGATCGCGTCAGCGAGCTGCGGAAACTGATGGCCGAGGCCCAGATCGAGGGGCGCTCCGGGCTGGTCGCCATGTTCACCGGCCAGGACGAAGCCACCCTCGACGAACGCACAGTCCAGACGGTCGGCGGCTTCTATCAGGCGCTGCTCAACGGCCTGATGGTGCAGTGGCTCTTCGATCCGGCGAGCGCGACCACGGCGGACGATCTGACGGAGGGGCTGCGGCGGGTCATCGAGGCGGCCGGCGGGAAGTGATCCGGCCGTCCTGCACCAGCGTCCGGTGCGCGTGCCGCCGTGCCGCGTCCATGTCGTGGGTGACCGGCACGAGCGCCGCGCCGACCGCTTCTTGCTGTTCCGCGAGCAGTTCCAGCACCCGCTCCCGGCGGTTGGCGTCCGCGCGGTGGTCGGTTCGTCGGCCACCAGGACGTCCGGCTCGTTGACGCATGCCATGGCGATGGCGGCCCGCTGACGCATGCCGCCGGAGTACTCGTGCGCAGGGCGGCGGTGCGGGCGGTGCCGCCGGGCACGAACCGTACGTCGATGCCGGATGCCCGGTGCCGGATGACGGCGCCTCGGCCTTGGTGCCCCGGGAGTCGTCGTAGCGGTCGGGGGAGGCGGAGGAGGTGTCGTTCACCTCGGTCGGCTCGAAGGGGCCGGTGCCGGCGCCGACCGGGTTCACCGTCCTCCCCGTGTACGCCTTCGCCGCGAGGACCGGCAGCTGCGGTGAGCTGAGCCGCTGCGGGACCAGGGGGTCCTCGTCGGCGGTGGTCACGGTGACCGTGTCGGCGTCGGCGGCCCGCACGGTGAGTTCGACGCCGTCCAGGACGCGGGGTTCGGGGGAGGCGGTGGCGGCTCTGGTCGGCGACCGCACGACGGTTTCGGCGTCGAGTGTCGTGCCGTCGTGGAAGGTGACGCCGTCGCGTATCTCGAAGGCCCGAGCGCGGCCGGACTGCTGCCACTTGGTGGCGAGCGAGGCCTGCGGGGCGCCGTCCGCGTCCAGCTCGACGAGGGTCTCGGCGGTCGACCTGCGCGAGAGCTTGAAGGTGTCGTCGGAGAGCGGGGAAAGGCCCGAGCGCGGGGGCTGCGTCATCGCGACGCGCACCCGCTTGCCCTCCCCGTTCGTGGAGTTTCCGGCGGCGGACCCGTCACCGGTGAAGCACCCGGTGGGCAGCGCGTTTTCAACGATGACGTAGTCGGGCCGCCTTCAGTGTCATGTGCAGCAGCAGCCGGTCCTCGCCGTCGTCCAGGTCCAGCCCCGTCAGCTGCTCGACGCGCGAGAGGCGGTAGTACAGCGTCTGCCGGTGGATCCCCAACTCCGCTGCCGTCCGGCCCGCTTGGCCCGCGCAGTCGAGGTACACCTCGGCCGTGCGGGCGAGTTCGTGGTGGACGGGGGACAGCAGGGTCCGTGCCGCCGGGTCCTCGGTGGCCTCCGGGGGCAGGGCGGTCAGCAGACGGTACGGGCCGATGGACGACCACTGCGCGACCGGGCCGAAGCGGGGCTCCGCCAGCGCCGCCCGCGCCGACGCCGACGCCTCCTCCCAGGCCGCGCCGAGTTCCGCCAGGCCGACGCGCCCGGCCGCCACACCCGCGGCGATCTCTCCCGCCGCCATCTCCCGGGCCGCCGTCTCCCCGGCCCGCTCCAGCAGCCGGGCCGCCGCCGACGTCGCCGGGGTGAGGGTGTCCGCCGCGCGCAGGCGGACCAGCAGGGCCAGCGACTGGGACTCCCCCAAGGACTTGAGGGCGTGGGAGGCACCCCCACCCCACGGCACCGTGCACAGCGCCGTCGCCCCCGGCAGCGTGCGCAGCGAGGGGGCGTCGTCCGGGTCGGCCGACGGCCAGGGGGTCACGCACACCACCGTGTGCGGGCCGTCCGCGCGGGCGCCGAGCGCGGTGCGCAGCTCCGCCACCGCCATGTCACGCTGCCAGCCGGGCTGGGCGGTCAGCACCGCCCGCAGCTCCCGGGTGAGATCGGCGCCGTGCTGGGCCTCGTCGGCGAGCAGGGCGCCGATCCGGCCGGTCACCTCCATCGCGGCCGCCAGCTGGGCGTCCGACGGCCCGGGATCGTCGTCGAGCAGCCAGACGTAACCGAGGACGACCCCCCGATGGCGTACGGGGAGGCAGACCCGCCCCCGGTACACCCCGGCCTCCGGGGTCGGCGGGATCCGCACCGGGCGGCTCGCGCGTGTGATCCCGAAGCCCTCGAACCAGGTGCGGACGGCGGCGGTGGAGCGCCGGGTGAGGATCGAGCGGGTCCGCACCGGGTCCAGGGCGGACGCGTCCAGCTCGCCCTCGCTGTCCCACACGCCGAAGGCGATCAGCTCGAAGTCCCGGTTCTCCAGGGTCGCGGGGGCGCCGAGCAGCTCCGAGATCTCGTCGACCAGCTCCTGATAGTCACCCTTGTTGTCGGCCGTCACCCGGGCATTCTCCCCCAATACCCGCCGAGCCTTCATACATCTGTCTGAGATCTGCGGCACGGATGCGTGACAGCTGTCGATGGCCGACGATCGGAGGGATCCTTAGGTTTCACGGTGGTTCTATCTGCTGGTTTGTGGAGGTGCCCCGTGCTGGGTCCCGTGATTCTCGCCGCGTCGCGCAGCGACCGGATGCGACGCCTGATCTCGGCGGCCCCGGTGACGAAGCAGGTCGTCGACCGCTTCATCCCCGGTGAGACGGTCGACGACATCGTCCCGATCATCGACGAGCTCACCGCCAAGGGGCTGGAGCTGACGATGGACGTCGTCGGCGAGGACATCACCACCCCCGACCAGGCCCGCGCCGCCCGGGACGCCTACCTGGCGCTGGTCGACCGGCTCGAGGAGCTGGAGCTCGGCGAGCGCGTCGAGATGTCCGTCAAACTGTCGATGTTCGGCCAAGCGCTGGACGGCGGGCACGAGCTGGCCCTCGCCAACGTCCGCCCGGTCGTCGAGGCCGCCGCCGCCATCGGCACCACCGTGACCCTCGACGCCGAGGACCACACCACCCTCGACTCGATGTTCGCCATCCACGAGGAACTGCGCCGGGAGTTCCCGCAGACCGGCTGCGTCATCCAGGCCTACCTCTTCCGCACCGAGGCCGACGCCCGTCGCCTCGCCGCGAGCGGCAGCCGCGTACGGCTCGTGAAGGGCGCGTACAAGGAGCCCGCAGAGGTCGCCCACCAGCACAAACACGAGATCGACAAGGCGTACGTCCGGGTCCTGCGCATCCTGATGGAGGGCGAGGGGTACCCGATGATCGGCTCCCACGACCCGCGCCTGATCTCCATCGCGCAGGAACTCGCCCGCAGGGCCGGGCGCAAGCTCGACGAGTACGAGTTCCAGATGCTGTACGGCATCCGCGGCGACGAGCACCTGCGGCTGGCCGCCGAGGGCCACCGCATGCGCGTCTACACCGCCTACGGCACCGACTGGTACGGCTACTTCATGCGCCGCCTGGCGGAGAAGCCCGCCAATCTGCGGTTTTTCGCCCGCAGCATGCTCACTCGGGGCTGAGAGATGAGGCAGGCGCAGAGGCTTTTCCGCCGGGGGCCCAGGGCTTGTGCCCCGGGAAGGCACAGGATGCGCCGCCCGGCCGAGAAGCCGGCGAACCTGCGGTTCCTCGTCCGCTCGATGGTCAGCAAGGGCTGAGCCCGCCCCACCCCCCGCCCGAAACCCCCGTTACACCCGCTCAGAAGGAGTCGGAACCCATGGACGCTGTGACCCAGGTCCCCACCCCCGTCAACGAGCCGGTGCACGGCTACGCTCCCGGCTCGCCCGAGCGTGCCCGGCTGGAGGCCAAGCTCAAGGAGCTGGCCGACAACCCGATCGACCTGCCCTGCACCATCGGCGGCGAGCGGCGGATGGGCGGCGGCGACCGTTTCGACGTCGTCCAGCCGCACAACCACAAGGCCCGCCTGGGCACCTACGCCAACGCCACCCAGCAGGACGCGCAGGACGCCGTCGACGCGGCCCTCGCCGCCGCGCCCGCCTGGCGCGCGATGTCCTTCGACGACCGCGCCGCGATCATCCTGCGCGCCGCCGAACTGCTCGCCGGTCCCTGGCGCGAGACCCTTGCCGCCTCCACCATGCTCGGCCAGTCGAAGACCGCCCAGCAGGCCGAGATCGACTGTCCCTGCGAGCTGGTCGACTTCTGGCGCTTCAACGTCGCCTACGCCCGCCAGATCCTGGCCGAGCAGCCCCCGGCCAACTCCCCGGGCGTCTGGAACCGCCTCGACCACCGCCCGCTCGAAGGCTTCGTCTACGCGATCACGCCGTTCAACTTCAGCGCCATCGCGGGCAACCTGCCCACCGCGCCCGCCCTGATGGGCAACGTGGTGGTCTGGAAGCCGTCCCCGACGCAGACCCATGCTGCGGTTTTGCTCATGAGGCTCCTTGAGGAGGCCGGTCTGCCCAAGGGCGTCATCAACCTGGTCACGGGTGACGGCATCGAGGTGTCCAAGGTCGCCCTCGAACACCGCGACCTCGCCGGCATCCACTTCACCGGCTCGACGAAGACCTTCCAGTACCTGTGGAAGACGGTCGGCAACAACATCGAGAAGTACCGCTCCTACCCGCGCCTGGTCGGCGAGACCGGCGGCAAGGACTTCCTCGTCGCCCACCCGAGCGCGGACCGGGCCGTCCTCAAGACCGCCCTCACCCGTGGCGCCTTCGAGTACCAGGGCCAGAAGTGCAGCGCGACCTCCCGCGCCTACATCCCGGCGTCGATCTGGAACTCCGGCTTCAAGGAGGAGTTCGCGGCCGAGGTCGACTACCTGACCATGGGCGACGTCACCGACCTGGCGAACTTCGTCGGCGCGGTCATCGACGAGCGCGCGTTCGCCAAGAACAGGGCGGCCATCGACCGCGCGAAGTCGGACCCGGCCTGCACGATCGTCGCGGGCGGCACCTACGACGACTCGGTCGGCTACTTCGTCCGCCCGACCGTCGTCGAGTGCACCGACCCGGAGAACGAGGTCTTCACGACCGAGTACTTCGGCCCGTTCCTCGCCGTGCACGTCTACGAGGACGACCAGTACGACGCCATGCTGACCCAGATGGAGTCGGTGTCGGACTACGCGCTGACCGGCGCCGTCGTCGCGAACGACCGCGCGGCCGCCGCGTACACGATGGAGAAGCTGCGCTACGCCGCCGGCAACTTCTACATCAACGACAAGTCGACCGGCGCCGTCGTCGGCCAGCAGCCCTTCGGCGGCGGCCGTGCCTCCGGCACCAACGACAAGGCCGGCGCCCCGCAGAACCTGACGCGCTGGACGCTGACCCGCGCCATCAAGGAGACGCTGGTCGCGCCGACCGACTACACGTACCCGCACATGGGCTGACCTCCGATCCGTGTACGCGGACGGGCCGGGTCTGTCGCGGACCCGGCCCGTCCGGCACACTGCGCCCATGGAGACCGTGATCACGGACGACGGCGTCCGCCTGTGGGCGTCCCGCTCCGGCGGGGGCGAGCCGCTGGTGCTCTGTCACGGCGGACCCGGGCTGTGGGACATGTTCGAGGACGTGGCGGCCATGCTGACCGGCGCGGCCGGCGCGGCCGGCCCGGCGGGCCCGGCCGACGTGGTCCGCTGGGACCAGCGCGGCTGCGGGCGGTCGGAGCGGTGCGACGGGCCGTGGACCACCCAGCGCTTCGTGGCCGACCTGGACGCCGTGCGCGACCACTTCGGGTTCGGCCGCACGGCGTTGCTCGGGCACTCCTGGGGCGCCCAACTGGCGTTGAGCTACACGCTGGCGCACCCGGAGCGGGTGAGCACGCTGATCTACGTGAGCGGGACGGGCATCGGCCCGGTGTCCGACTGGCACGGTCCCTACCAGGAGAACTTCCTCGCCCGGCTCGGCGAGGTGCCCGAACGGCTCGCCCGCTGGCGGGAGTTGACGGTCGGTGACCGAGAACGGGCCGTGCTCCAGTGGTCCGTCGAGTTCGAGGACCGGGACCGGGCGCCGGCGCACGCCGGGCGCATGGCCGACCCCTGGTTCGGTATCAACCTCGCGTGCAGCAAGGTCCTGAACGCCGAGACGAGACGCACCTGGGGCACGCCCGAGCTGTACGCCGCCTGCCAGGCGCTCGAGGTGCCCGTGCTGATCGTGGACGGCGCCCGGGACATCCGGCCGCGCTCGGCTGTCGACTCGCTGGAGCGGGCCCTGCCGCAGGTACGCCGAGTGGTCCTGCCGGAGGCCGGGCACCTGCCGTGGACGGAGGACTCCGAGGGCTTTTGGGAGGCGGTGGCGTCAGCGGTGCGGTGAACGCTACCCGGGGAGCTCGGTCCGCTCCCACCACTCGAACACGGGCAGCCTGCCCTCCGGCGTGTCCGCCTGCCGCGGAGTCGCCCTGAAGTGCTCGTATCCGCCGAGGAACTCGATCTTCACGTCGGTTCCAGGGGACGGGAGGGGGACGATCCGTTCGGGCAGACCTGCCGGACCGCCCTCGAGAAGTGCCTTGACCGTGTCGCTCATCTGTTGCCTCCGAGGAAACCCCGTCCTTCAGGGCGGGGAGGAATGGGATCGCCCGCGGAGCGGGGCAGGGAAAGCCGGTTCGCCGTCAGGGCGGACCGGCGTCCACCATGCGATACCGCACCTGGTCAAGAACATTCTCGCGGCCGGGCCGGCCGTGTCTGCCTGTGGAGGCGGTGTAAGACCTCAACGGGAGTCCTCCCGGACGGGGCGGTCGTCGGTGAAGCAGGAACGCCAGCGGGTGACCGCTGGAATCCCCCGCCTCCAGGCGGGGGAGGAAGCCAAGACCTCACCGTTCCCGTTCCCGTTCCGGAACGCGATGTCGCGTCCCGCCCTCAGGATCAGCCGTGTGGGCGAGCCGCCGCCCGCACCAGATCTTCCCCGTGTTCCCGCCCCGCGGCGCGCGTGGTGGGCCGCGCAGGACTGGATCCCCGCCGCGACCGTCCGCGCCGAGGACGACGGGGCCGTGCTGTCGATGGTGAGCAGCGGACTCGGCATGGCGATCATGCCCGCGCTATCCCTCACCTCGACGCCGCCCGGCACGGAGATCACCGACCTCGGCCCGCGTCGCCCCACCCGTCGGATCGGCTACGTCACCACACCGGAACTCGCCACGACCACGGCCGTTCGGGCGCTCGTCCGGGAGCTCCGGGCATGGCGGGCGTCCGCGAAACCGCAGCTCGGCGGGGTGTGACCCAGGGCGCCGTCTCAGATAGTAGGAAGTCCGAGTAATTGTAGAGACAAGCGCGTGCTCCTCCTTTAGCTTTGTAGGAGCCGAACGTCTCGCTCGATCAAGCGAATGGCGGTCGTGAGCCGGAACCCCGTGCAGGCAACCCCTGCGGTCCGCTCCCCGCCCCATCCGGCGTCTCGTAACCCTTTTGGCACTCCCTGGATTTCGAAGGAGTCGATTTCCCATGGCCGAGACGACCGTCCGCCGCCGAGTCCGTCATGTCTCCCGCATGAGCGAGTCCGACCGCAAGAACGCCGCCGCCGCCCTCCAGCGCGCCCTCGACCGCCGCGACAACGGCGGCGAGACCGGCCACTGAGCCGCCCGCGCCGGAACCCCGCGGTGGAACCCCCGCGGTAGAACACAGTCCGGGAGCCGCACCCGCACGGGGTGCGGCGCGGGCCCCCGAACGGGACTTCGGGCCCCGCGCCGCGCCTCGGCCCCTCCACTCCGCACCCCGACTTCCATGTCCGCATCGCGGACGGTCCATGTCATCCCATGGGACGAGGAGTAGGGTTCCCGCATGTCTCGCAGCCTCAATCTCGCAGTGATTCCCGGTGACGGCATCGGCCAGGAGGTCGTGGCCGAAGGTCTCAAGGTCCTCTCCGCCGTCCTCCCGCAGGATGTGAAGCTGGAGACCAAGGAGTACGACTTCGGTGCCAGGCGCTACCACGCCACCGGTGAGACCCTCACCGACGCCGACGCCGAGGCGCTCAAGCAGCACGACGCCATCCTGCTCGGCGCGATCGGCGACCCGAGCGTCCCCTCCGGTGTCCTGGAGCGGGGCTTCCTGCTCAAGCTGCGATTCCTCTTCGACCACCACGTCAACCTGCGTCCGTCGAAGCTCCTCCCGGGTGTCGCCACCCCGCTGGCCGGGCAGCCCGAGATCGACTTCATCGTGATCCGCGAAGGCACCGAGGGCCCGTACACCGGCAACGGCGGCACGATCCGCAAGGGCACCCCGCACGAGGTCGCCACCGAGGTCTCCGTGAACACGGCCTTCGGCGTCGAGCGCGTCGTCCGGGACGCCTTCGCCCGCGCCCAGGCCCGCCCGCGCAAGAAGCTGACGCTGGTCCACAAGAACAACGTGCTGGCCTTCGCCGGTCACCTGTGGACGAACATCTTCAACAAGGTGGCCGAGGAGTTCCCCGACGTCACCACCGACTACATCCACGTCGACGCGGCGACGATCTACCTCGTCACCGACCCCGCTCGTTTCGACGTGATCGTCACCGACAACCTCTTCGGTGACATCATCACCGACCTCGCCGCGGCCGTCTCCGGCGGCATCGGCGTCGCCGCGAGCGGGAACATCAACCCGTCCGGCGAGTTCCCGTCCATGTTCGAGCCCGTGCACGGCTCGGCCCCGGACATCGCCGGCCAGGGCAAGGCCGACCCCACCGCCACGGTCCTGTCCGTCGCCCTGCTCCTGCGCCACCTCGGCTACGAGACCGAGGCCGTCCGCATCGAGGACGCCGTCTCCGTCGACCTGGGGGAGCGCGGCTCGCTGCCCGCGCGCAGCACCTCCGAGATCGGCGACGCGCTCTCCGTACGAGTAGCCGGCTGACCCCGCGCTGCACGAAATCTCCCGTAGATCTTCCGAAGCCGCCGGGTCGCATCCGCACCCGGCGGCTTCCGCATGTCCCCCGCCGGGTGCCACCATCAACCCTGGGTCGCATTCACGCCGTTTTGGCCCTCGTCCGCCGCTTGCGATAATCGAACGCGGAGCCGCGGTATGAGGGAATGCTCGGACGTCCTAGCACCGGCCACTGGCCGTACGGACGTGAGCGCGGCCCGTCACTACACAACCGGTGAAGGACAACCACTCATGACGACGCCCACGATCGAGCTAAAGCCCTCCGCCAGCCCCACCTCCGCCGCCGAGCGCGAGGCGATCCTGGCGAACCCCGGGTTCGGCCGCCACTTCACCGACCACATGGTGACGATCAAGTGGACCGAGGGTCGAGGCTGGCACGACGGCCAGCTCGTTCCCTACGCGCCGATCCCCCTCGACCCGGCCACCATGGTCCTGCACTACGCGCAGGAGATCTTCGAGGGCCTGAAGGCGTACCGCCGTCCCGACGGCTCCGTCGCCACCTTCCGCCCCGACCAGAACGCCAAGCGCTTCCAGCGCTCCGCCCGCCGCCTGGCCATGCCCGAGCTGCCGGTCGAGACGTTCATCGAGGCCTGCGACGCCCTCGTCGGCCAGGACAAGGACTGGGTGCCCGCGCACGGCGGCGAGGAGTCCCTCTACCTGCGCCCCTTCATGATCGCGACCGAGGTCGGCCTGGGTGTGAAGCCGGCCAACGAGTACCTCTTCCTCGTCATCGCCTCGCCGGCCGGCGCCTACTTCCCGGGCGGCGTCAAGCCCGTCTCCATCTGGGTCTCCGAGGACCACGTCCGCGCCGTCCCCGGCGGCATGGGCGACGCCAAGACGGGCGGCAACTACGCCGCCTCACTGCTCGCCCAGGCCGAGGCCGCCGCGCAGGGCTGCGCCCAGGTCTGCTACCTCGACGCGGTCGAGCGCAAGTGGGTCGAGGAGCTCGGCGGCATGAACCTGTACTTCGTGTACGGCGACAAGATCGTCACACCCTCGCTGACGGGCTCCATCCTGGAGGGCGTCACCCGCGACAGCCTCCTCAGCGTCGCCCGCGACCTCGGCTACGAGGCCGAGGAGGGCCGCGTCTCCGTCGAGCAGTGGCAGCGCGACTCCGAGAACGGCACGCTGAAGGAGGTCTTCGCCTGCGGCACCGCCGCCGTGATCACCCCCGTCGGCACGGTCAAGCGCACCGGCGGCGAGTGGCAGCAGTCGGGCGGCGAGCCCGGCGAGGTCACCCTCAGGCTCCGCCAGGCCCTGCTGGACATCCAGCGCGGCACGGCCGAGGACAAGCACGGCTGGATGCACGAGCTGGGCTGAGCCGTCCCGACGGGCGGACGCGCACGGCCCGTCCGCGTCCGCCCGACGCGTACCGCCTCCCCCTCGCGGGTATCCACTGATTCCGCGGGGGGAGTGTTCCCTCCGGTGTGCCCACGCGGCCGAGGGAGGGAGCGCGGGTTCGGCGCGAGCGAGTTCCTGCCGGGGCTGGAGGCGGGGGCGTGAGCGCCGGGGCGACACAGCAGGCCGCGAGGGATGCGGCGCGGTGGTGGGGACACGGTTCAGCGAGTGCTGCACCGCCTACGAGACCCACTTCCTGCCCGACGCCGTAAGGGCGGCCACCGTATGAGCGGCCACCGTATGAGCGGCACCCGGCGCACTCCGGCCCCGCCGCGCGAGCGGATCCTCGCCGCCGCCATGGCGATGATCGCCGAGCGCGGTCCGAGAAGCTCACCATGGCGGGGCTCGGCCGTGCCGTCGGCATGAGCAGCGGCCACCTCCTCTCCTGCTTCCACTCCAAGGACGAGCCGCTGCTGCGCACCCTGGAGCGGAGCGAGGGCCGCCTCGGCGCCGAGCGCGCCCGCCTGCTGACCCGTGCCGCCCCGCCCACGAGCGCCTCGACGGCTCCATCCACGTGGCGATCGGGCTGCGTGGCACGGACCGGGAACACGTTCTCGCCCATGTAAGGGAGTTCCTGGACGCTCGCTGCTCGCATCCTGAGACACCCGATTCGCTTCGGGGTGGCTTGTGCCAGACTGCCCCCGTGCTCTCGTTCGCCATGATTATTGGCAGCAGGCGCGCCGGTCCGCAGTGACCGCTCCGTACGACCAGGTACGAGCGGCCATCGTCGTCCTCGACCCGCGCGCAGACCTCTCGCACCCGCGAGGGGTTTTTCGCTTTTCTGGCCCACCCACAGCCGGGAGCACGAGCGCGAGGGACCATGGGGGGATGGTGGAGCCGGTCATTCCGGTAACGACCGAGATCCGACACAGGAGCCTTCAGACCATGACCGCAACCAGCGAGCTCGACGATTCGTTCCACGTCTTCGACACCACCCTGCGCGACGGTGCGCAGCGTGAGGGCATCAACCTCACCGTCGCCGACAAGCTGGCCATCGCCCGGCACCTGGACGACTTCGGCGTGGGCTTCATCGAGGGCGGCTGGCCCGGCGCCAACCCGCGGGACACCGAGTTCTTCGCCCGTGCCCAGCAGGAGATCGACTTCAAGCACGCCCAGCTGGTCGCCTTCGGCGCGACCCGCCGGGCTGGCGCGAAGGCCGCGGAGGACCCGCAGGTCAAGGCGCTGCTGGACTCGGGCGCGGCGGTGATCACCCTGGTCGCGAAGTCCCACGACCGGCACGTCGAGCTGGCCCTGCGCACGACGCTCGACGAGAACCTGGCGATGGTCAGCGACACCGTGTCCTTCCTCAAGGGCCAGGGCCGCCGGGTCTTCGTCGACTGCGAGCACTTCTTCGACGGCTACCGCGCCAACCCCGAGTACGCGAAGGCGGTCGTCCGGGCGGCGTCCGAGGCCGGCGCGGACGTGGTCATCCTGTGCGACACCAACGGCGGCATGCTCCCGGCGCAGGTCCAGGCGGTCGTCTCCACGGTCCTCGCCGACACCGGCGCCCGCCTCGGCATCCACACCCAGGACGACACCGGCTGCGCGGTGGCCAACACCCTGGCCGCGGTGGACGCGGGCGCGACGCACGTCCAGTGCACGGCGAACGGCTACGGCGAGCGGGTCGGCAACGCCAACCTGTTCCCGGTCGTGGCCGCGCTGGAACTGAAGTACGGCAAGAAGGTGCTGCCCGAGGGCAAGCTGCGCGAGATGACCCGCATCTCGCACGCGATCGCCGAGGTCGTCAACCTCACGCCGTCCACACACCAGCCGTACGTGGGTGTCTCGGCCTTCGCGCACAAGGCCGGGCTGCACGCCTCGGCCATCAAGGTCGACCCGGACCTGTACCAGCACATCGACCCCGAGCAGGTCGGCAACACCATGCGGATGCTGGTGTCCGACATGGCCGGGCGTGCCTCGATCGAGCTCAAGGGCAAGGAGCTCGGCGTCGACCTGGGCGACGACCGCGAAGTGGTCGGCCGGGTGGTGGAGCGGGTCAAGGAGCGCGAGCTCAAGGGCTACACCTACGAGGCGGCGGACGCCTCGTTCGAGCTGCTGCTGCGCGCGGAGGTCGAGGGCGGGCCGCTGAAGTACTTCGAGGTCGAGTCCTGGCGGGCCATCGTCGAGGACCGCCCCGACGGCACCCACGCCAACGAGGCGACGGTCAAGCTGTGGGCCAAGGGCGAGCGCATCGTCGCGACGGCGGAGGGCAACGGCCCGGTCAACGCCCTGGACCGCGCCCTGCGCGTGGCCCTGGAGAAGATCTACCCGCAGCTGGCCAAGCTCGACCTGGTCGACTACAAGGTCCGCATCCTGGAGGGCGTCCACGGCACCCAGTCCACCACCCGCGTCCTGATCTCCACGACGGACGGGGCGGGCGAGTGGTCCACGGTGGGCGTGGCGGAGAACGTCATCGCGGCCTCGTGGCAGGCCCTGGAGGACGCCTACACGTACGGGCTGCTGCGGGCGGGGGTGGACCCGGCGGAGTGAGTTCCCGGGGCCGGTTTCCGGGGCCCGGTGTTCCCGGGCCGGGATTCCGGCCTCCCAGGGTGTCCGGTTTTGTGGCGCTTCGGGTAGCTTCGAGGTATGAAGGTCGCGACTCCGACCCGCCCTCCCCGAGACATCATCGGACCGCTGCTCGCACTGGCGTTCGCCGTCCTGACGGTCCTCACCGTCCTCGTGTCGGCGGGCGCCCCGCGTGCCACCGCGGCCGCGCCCGAGGCGACCGGTGTCTCGGCCATCGCCGAGGCGCTCCGCGAGAGCCCGGTCTACGTCGACCCGGCGGCGAGCGGCCGACTGTCCCAGGCGGACGCGCACGCGCTCCGGCAGCAGATCGAGGACGCCGACAAACCCCTGTTCATCGCCGTCCTGCCCGCCGACTACCCCACGGCGAACCTGTTCACGGATCTGCGCACCGCGACCGGCGTCACCGGCCTGTACGCGATCCGCCTCGGTGACCGCTTCGACGCCCGCGCCGACTCCTCGGTCCTGTCGCGCACCGCCGTCCAGAACCTCGTCACCAGCGTCCGCGGCGAGAGCGACGTGAAGACCCAGCTGACGGACTTCACCGACCGGGCCCTGGCCAACATGGGCGGCTCGGCCCCCGGGTCCTGGAACTCCTCGGGCGGCGGCGACGGTGTCTCGTCCACCGCGCTGATCGCGGTGGGCGTGGTCCTGGTGGCCGGCGGGGCGGGCGCGTACACCCTGGTGCGGCGCAACCGCCGCCGTCACGCGGAGGAGCAGCGGGCCGCCCTCGACCGGCTGCGGGTCGTCGTGGACGAGGACATCACGGCCTTCGGCGAGGAACTCGACCGCCTGGACTTCCACCCGGCCGAGGCGGGCGCCGACGACACCATGCGCGCCGACTACGAACGCGGCCTGGACGCCTACGAGCAGGCCAAGTCGTCGATGGCGGCGGCGACGAGACCGGAGGACGTCCGCGCCGTCACCCAGGCCCTGGAGGACGGCCGTTTCTCCCTCGCCCAGCTCGCCGCGCGCCGCGAGGGCAAGCCGTTGCCCGAGCGCCGTCCGCCCTGCTTCTTCGACCCCCGCCACGGCCCCTCGGTCGCCGACGCCACCTGGACGCCGCCCGGCGGGGCCACCCGCGAGGTCCCGGTCTGCGCGGCGGACGCGACCCGCCTCGCCGACGGCCGCGACCCCGTGATCCGCGAGGTCGACAGCGACTACGGCCGCCGCCCCTACTGGGAGGCCGGCCCGGCCTACGGCCCCTGGGCGGGCGGTTACTTCGGCGGCGGCATCCTGCCCGGCCTCCTGGTCGGCACGATGCTCGGCTCGATGATGGCCACCCCGTCCTACGCCGCCGACTACGGCACCGGCTACGGCGACTTCGGCGGCGGCTACCAGGGCGGCGACGTCTCCGGCGGCGACTTCGACCCCGGCGACTTCGGCGGCGGCTTCGGCGGCGGGGGAGGGGACTTCGGCGGAGGTGGCGGGGGCGACTTCGGCGGCGGGTTCTGAGACACCCCAGGGCACGGGCCTGGGTGCGAGCACGGGCCCGGCGCGGGGCGGCGCCGGGCCCGTGGTCCTCGTACGAGGTGGTCTGCGGGAGTGGCCTACGAGGCCGAGCGTCGCCTCAGAGCGAGGCCGCAGCCGAGGCGATGGCCGAGGCGAAGGTGGACACCTCGGAGTAGACGCCGGGGGCGTTGGCCCGGGCGCAGCCGATGCCCCAGCTCACGATGCCGACCTGGATCCACTCGTTGTTGGCGTCCCGGCGGAACATCGGGCCGCCCGAGTCGCCCTGGCAGGTGTCGGTGCCGCCGGCCGTGTACCCGGCGCAGATCTCGTCGCCGGCGACGAGGCCGCTGTAGCCGCTGTACGTGCGGCAGGTCGCGTCACTCACGAAGGGCACGGTGGCCTTGAGCAGGTAGCGCTGCTGGGCGCCGCCCTCGGTCGCGGCTCCCCAGCCGGCGATGGTGAAGGTGCCGGTGTTGTACTGCGTGGTGGTGGCGATCTTCAGGGTGGGCAGCGTGGTGATGGGCGAGGCGAGCTTGATGAGCGCCCAGTCCTTGCCGTTGCCGTTGTAGCCGGGGGCCCGGTACACGTACGTGGACTTGACCTGGACCCGGCCGGTGGTGGACTGCAGGTCCACGACGCCGGCGGTGGCGGTGATGCTGGTGTTGGCGCCGGTCCCGCTGACGCAGTGCGCGGCGGTGAGCACGATCTGCTGGGTGTAGAGCGCCCCGCCGCAGCCCATGGAGAGCCGGACCATGAACGGGAACTCGCCCTGCGCGGCGCGGGTTCCGCCGACGACGGGCGAGGGAGCGGCCTGAGCGGCCGAGACGGGCTGGAGGCCGGCGATCGCGAGTGCGGCCGCGCCGACGGCGGCGAATCTCTTGAGGGCGGTGAGGAGCTTCTTCAAGGTGCTGCCTTCCGTGGGGGGTTGGCTCTGACCGGTGCCGCTATGGCGTGAACATGCCAACGCACACCGTGCACGCAAAGAATTTCCCATGCGCTGGCATGGTCAGGTCAAATCTGTTGCTGGATTATGGGAACGCCGCAAGCCCTCACACAAGGGGGCTGATTCAGCCACCTGTCGCGGTCGGCGGGGAGGGCGGGGAAGGTCAGGGCGACCCGGGCACGACCAGCCCAGACTCGTACGCCATGACGACCGCCTGGGTGCGGTCCCGCAGCCCCAGCTTGGACAGCACCCGGCTGACGTGCGTCTTCACCGTCTCCTCGCCCACTCTCAGCCGGGCCGCGACCTCCGGGTTCGACAGCCCCTCCGCGAGCAGCCGCAGCACGTCCGTCTCCCGCGGGGTGAGGGCGGAAAGTACGCCCTGCGCATCCTGCGCGCCCTGTGCGCGGGACCTCGGCCGCTGCCGGGCGAACTCGGCGATCAGCCGCCGGGTGACGGCGGGCGCGAGGAGCGCCTCACCGGCGGCGACGACCCGTACCGCGTCGAAGAGCCGCTCGGCGGTCACGTCCTTCAGCAGGAATCCGCTCGCCCCGGCGGCCAGCGCGTCGTAAACGTGCTCGTCGAGGTCGAAGGTGGTGAGCACCAGCACCCGCGGCGCGTCCGGCCCGCGCAGCCGCCCGGTCGCCTCGATGCCGTCCATGACCGGCATCCGGACGTCCATGAGGACCACGTCGCAACGCCGCTCCCGGCACACCCGCACCGCCTCCGCACCGTCCCGCGCGGTCCCGACGACGGTGAAGTCCGCCTGTGTGCCGAGGAGTCCGGCGTAGCCGACGCGCACGAGCTCGTGGTCGTCGGCGATGACGATCCTGACCTCGCCGGCGGTCACCGCAGGGCCTCCGTACGCAGTGGAAGCCGGGCCTCGACCAGGAAACCGCCCCCGGCCGCCGGGCCGGTGCGCACCGAACCGCCCGCCGAAGCGGCCCGCTCCCGCATCCCGAGGAGTCCGTGCCCGGCGGCTCCGGCGGCGGCCGGCCCCGGCCCATTGTCCCGCACCCGCACCGCCAACTCCTCTTCCCCATAGTGGAGTTCCACGTCCACCGCCGCCCCCGGAGCGTGCCGGCGCGCATTGGTCAGCGCCTCCTGGACGATCCGGTACGCGGTGACCTCGACGCCCGGATCCAGCGGGGCGAGCGGCCCCGAGACGATCAGCCGGGTCCGGGCGCCGCCCGCCTCCCGCGACTCGTCCACGAGGTCGAGCAACTGCCCGAGCCCCGGCTGCGGCCGCCGCTGCACCCCCGGGCCCGCGTCCTCCCGCAGCACCCCCAGCAGCCTCCGCATCTCCGTCAGGGCGGTGCGCGCGGTGTCCCCGATGGCCAGCAGCCGGGTGGCGCCCTCGGCCGGCAGGCCCGGTGTGGTCAGCCGGGCGGTCTCCGCCTGCACGGCGATCATCGAGATGTGGTGGGCGACGACATCGTGCAACTCCCGTGCGATCCGCGCCCGTTCACCGCGCGCCGCATGCTCCAGCAGGGTGTCGGCGAAGGCCCGTTCGGTCGCGCTGTGCGCCTGGGCGGCACTGCGCACGTGCCGGGCGAGGCCGGTCGCCGCGGCGGCGGACGCGAGCGTGGCCACCAGCACGGCGACGATCCGCACCCCCTCCTGATCGCTGACCAGCGCGATCACGACGTACGGCACGACGAGCGGCCCCGCCCACCGGCCCAGCACATACACGCAGGCCAACTGTGCGACGACCCCGCCCACGGTGAGCGTCCCGAAGGCCACGAGCGCGAGCACGCACCCGGCGCTGACGGCGAGCGCGGCCCCGACCCGAGCGCCGCACTCGGCGCCGAGCACGAGCGCGAGGGGCAGGGTGGTGGCGAGGGCGAGCAGCAGAACGGCGGCGAAGGAACCCCCCAACTGACCGCTGCGCAGCACGACTTCACCCACGGAGAGCACTCCGAGCCCGACCGGCAGCACCCGCACGGCCGGCGCTCTTCTCTCCCGACTCGACTCTTCCCCCACGCCGCCATTGTGCCCACCCCCTCCCGCCCGGGCGTCCCCCACGCGAGGGACCCCCGCCGCGTGACGACACATCCCCGCCCCCGCCCCTAGCCTCCCTCGACATGACCGACAATCCGACCGATCAACCGGGGGGCGACGCCCCAGCCATCGAGGTCCGCGCCCTGCGCAAGCGCTTCGGCCGCACCCTCGCCGTGGACGGCCTCTCCTTCACCGTCGCCCCCGGCACGGTCACCGGCTTCGTCGGCCCCAACGGCGCCGGCAAGTCCACGACCCTGCGCTCCCTCCTCGCCCTCGACGCCCCCGACGAGGGCGAGGCCCTCATCGCCGGCCGCCCCTACCAGGCGCTGCGCCGCCCGCTGCTGACCGTCGGCGCCCTCCTCGACGCCGCCGCCCTGCACCCCGGTCGCCGGGGACGCGACCACCTGCGCTGGCTGGCCCACTCGCACGGCCTGCCGATACGCCGCGTGGACGACGTCCTCGAGCAGGTCGGCATGGAGAAGGCGGCCCGCCGCCGGGCCGGCGGCTACTCGCTCGGCATGCGCCAACGCCTCGGCATCGCGGCGGCCCTCCTCGGCGACCCCCCGGTCCTCCTCCTCGACGAGCCGGTCAACGGCCTGGACCCCGAGGGCATCCAGTGGATCCGCGCCTTCCTGCGCCGGCTCGCCGCCGAGGGCCGGGCGGTCCTCGTCTCCAGCCACCTGATGAGCGAACTGGAGGACACCGCCGACCAGGTGGTGGTCATCGGCCGCGGCCGGCTGATCGCCGACGCGCGGGTCGCCGACCTCCTCGCCGCCGCCTCCGGTGACCGCGTCCGCCTGCGCACGGACTCCCGTGCCCGCGCCATGGAGGTGCTGACCCACGAGGGCGGCACGGTGGCCGTCACCGACCGCGACACCCTCACCGTCTCCGGCCTGCCCGCCCCGAGGATCGTCGAACTCCTCTCCGCGGCCGACGTACCGGTGACCGAAGTGGGCGCCCACCGGGCGACGTTGGAGGAGGCATACATGGAACTCACCCGCACCGCCGCCGAGTTCACGGCGTCGAGGGGCGAGGTGTCCGCATGACCACGAAGCCACCACCCCCACCTGCCACCCTGTACCGCTCCAGCCTCCACGCGACCGCCCGCGCCGGTTTCCTCCGCCTCCTGCGCGCGGAGTGGACGAAACTGTGGACGGTACGCGCCTGGCTCCCGGCCCTGGCGGTGGCGGCGGCGGTCACCGTGGCCGTCTCCCAGCTCGGCGCGAGCGGCTCCGCCACCAGCGCCCTCGACGTCACCCTCGCCCCCGACGGCACGGTCGTCACCGACGCCTTCCACCTCACCCACCGCCCCCTGACCGGCGACGGCACCCTCACGGTCCGCGTGACCGGTCTGCGCAGCGCCGACGGCAAGGAGCTGGAGCCCTGGGCGAAGGCGGGCCTGATCGTCAAGCAGAGCCTCGCACCCGGGGCGCCGTACGCGGCGGTCCTGTCGACCCCCGAACACGGCGTACGCATGCAGTGGAACTTCACCCACGACAAGGCGGGCACCGGCGCGAGCACGACCGCCGCGGCCACTCGCTGGCTGCGCCTGACCCGCACGGGCGATCGCCTCACCGGCTACGGCTCCCCGGACGGCCGCACCTGGACGAAGATCGCGCAGATCGGCATCGAGGGCCTCACCGGCACCGTCGAAGCGGGCGTCTTCGTCGCCACGCCGGCCCACCAGGTCCTGCGCCGCTCCTTCGGCGGCACGAGCGAGGTGTTCGGCGGCGGAGCGGTCACCGGCACCTTCGACCACCTGTCCCTGACGGGTGCCGCGGGGGACTCCTCGGCACCGGCCTGGACCAGCACCGACGTCGGCGGCACGGCCCCCAACGGCCCCACCCCCGCCGACGCCCGGCGCGGCACCACGACCACCACCGCCTCCGGCGCCTACACCCTCACCGGCCGCGGCGACATCGCCCCCGACGAAAGCCTCGGCGACACGATCCAGATGAGCTTCCAGGGTGTCTTCGTCGGGGTCCTGTTCATGGCGGCCCTGGGCGCGCTGTTCATGACCAGCGAGTACAAACGGTCCCTGATCCGTACGACGTTCACGGCGACGCCGTCCCGTCTGAAGGTCCTGGCGGCGAAGGCGACGGTCACGGCCGGCGTGACCTTCACGGCCGGCCTCGCGGCGACGGCCCTGGCCTTCCCGCCGGCCCAGGACAGCCTGCGCGCGAACGGCTTCGAGCCTCCCGCCTTCCCGGACTACTCCTTCCTCGACACCCCGGCCCTGCGCGCGATCGTGGGCAGCGCGCTCCTGCTGGCCCTGGTCGCAGTCCTGGCCCTCGCCATCGGCGTGGTGCTGCGCGGCAGCGCGGCCACGATCGCCACGGTCGTCGGCCTCGTCGTCCTCCCGCAGATCCTCGCCTTCGCGCTGCCCCTCCCGGCGGCCCAGTGGCTGCTCAGACTGACCCCGGCGGCGGCGTTCGCGATCGAGCAGGGCGCGACACGTTACGATTTCGTGGAACACAACTGTCTCCCGGAGAGCGGCTGTTACCCCCTCTCCCCGTGGTCGGGCCTGGCCGTGATGGCGGCGTACGCGGCCGTAGGGCTCCTCCTGGCAGCCTGGTGTCTGCGCAGGAGGGACGCGTGAGGAGAGAAACCGTGCTCGCCGGGCACCTGCACGCGGAGTGGACCAAGCTCCGCACGCTGCCGAGCAGTTGGTGGCTGGCGGCGGCCATCCCCCTCCTGACCCTGGCCCTGGGCGCGGCAGCGCTCGCCTCCCTCACCGCCCACGTCTGCCCGTCGCTCGCCGCCTGCCACGAGGACACGGTGAAACTGAGCCTGACGGGCATCTGGGCGGCCCAGGCGGCGGCCCTGATCCTCGGCGTGCTGTCGATGGGAGGGGAGTACGCCACGGGCACGATCCGCACGACACTGACGGCGATGCCCGCGCGGGGGAGGGTCCTGGCGGCGAAGGCGACTGCATTGGCGGCCCTGACGGCGACGGCGGCCACCGCGGGCGTCCTGCCCTGCCTGCTCCTGGCCCGCCTGATCCTGCCGACGAACGGCTTCACGAAGAAGACGGACCATCCCCTGCCCACCCTCACCGACCCCTCGACGCTCCGCGCCACATTCGGCTCGGTTCTCTGCCTCGCCCTGGTCGCCCTGCTGGGCCTGGCCCTGGCGACGCTGCTGCGGGGCACGTCGGCCGCTGTCACACTCGGCCTGGGCGTCCTCTACGTCGTCCCGCTGCTGGCCGACATCCTCGCCTCACCCACCTGGCAGGACCGCCTCAACCGCTGGACGCCCATGCCGGCGGCCCTGTCCATCCAGGCGACGAGAGACCTGGACCGTCTCCCCATCGCCCCCTGGCCGGGCCTGGCCGTACTGGCGGCCTACGCGGCAACCCTGCTCGCGGGAGCCGCCCTGCTCCTCGGATCCCGGGACGCGTGAGCGGGGCGAGCCCGGTCCCGATTAGGACAGCAACTGACCTGTCCGGCCTCTACGGTCGTCGTATGACCGCAGCAGCCGACCCCGAGACGACGCCCGCACTCCTGCCGCTCTCCTTCCCCTCCGCCCCCGCCCTCGATGCCTGGCTCACCGCCCACCCGGCACCGCACCCCGGTCTCTGGGTCGAGGTCGCCAAGAAGGGGGCAGGTCCGGCCTCCGTCACCGCCGGTGAGGTCAACGACGTCGCCCTGTGCCACGGGTGGATCACCGGGCAGCGCAAGGGGCTCGACGGCACCCACTATCTCCAGCGGATCACGCCCCGGCGGCCGAACAGCCTCTGGTCGAGGGTCAACGTGCGGCGGGTCGCGGAGCTGACCGCCGAGGGCCGGATGCGTCCCGGCGGCCTCGCCGAGGTGGCGGCCGCGCGGGCGGACGGACGGTGGGCGGCGGCGTACGCCTCGCAGAAGGACGCCGCCGTTCCCGGGGAGCTCGTGGCCGCGCTGGACGGCAACCCGCGCGCCAAGGCGGTGTTCGACGCACTGGGCAGGACGGACCAGTACCTCGTCATGCTCGACCTGCTGCGGGCGCGGACTCCGCAGAGCCGCACGGCTCGACTGGCGGCCGCCATCGCCAGGCTGGAGGCGGCGGCAGCCGACCCTTCGTGAACCACCGGCGGCCCACGTGAGACGCCGTCAGTCCTGGACCGCGGCCTTCGCGAAGCCGATCAGTCCGTCGAAGTCGATCGCGCCGGGGTCGCCGTGCGCGTTCTCCGGCACGTGCATGTGCCCGCACACTCCCTTGAACGCGTTCCACTGTGCCCCGCTCATCCGCTGCCCGCCCCCGTTGTCCGAGGACGTCGGGTACGCGGGCCACCGCGCCGGCCCGCGCAGCGGTACGTCGTGGTGGAGGTGCATCCACGCCAGGTACTGGGCGACCGCGCGCAGCGCCCACTCCGGGGCCTTCGGCCAGTAGATGTGGGCCTGGTGGTGGGCCTTCAACCGGGCGTGGACATCGGGGTCGCAGGTGCCGACGAGTTCCGCCTGGCAGACGTTCAGCGTGTTCGTCTCGACGCCACCGCGAAGGTTGGCGAGCGCGCGCGAGGAGACATCGATGTCGAAGTGCTGGTACCACTTCAGTCGCTTGGCGGCGAAGTCCGGCACCGCCGTCAGGTTGGGCGCGATCGAGCCGCCCCGGTAGTCGGGCAGTGAACTGCCCTCAGTCGTGTGCAGGACGACGACGTTGACCTCCATGCGGTCACCGCCGAAGTCGTCCTGGTACCAGTGGTCGCGGTTCGCGTCCGGGTAGTGCTGGGGTCCGGTCCTGGTGCTCATGCCTCGTGACTGTGACACAGAGCACAGCGAGGGGCCGGTAGCTGTTCGCTTCCGGCCCCTATCCGCCGATTTCTTCCGAAATCGATGATCCGCTTACGCGTTCTTGATCGCCGAGATGTCGAAGTTCAGTTTGATCTTGTCGGAGACCAGGACGCCGCCCGTCTCCAGCGCCGCGTTCCAGGTCAGGCCCCACTCCGAGCGCAGGATCTCCGCCTTGCCCTCGAAGCCGACGCGCTCGTTGCCGAACGGGTCCTTGGCGGAGCCGTTGAACTCCAGGTCGATGGTGAGGGGCTTGGTGACGCCGAGGATGCTCAGCTCGCCGGTGATGCGGTAGTCGTCGCCGCCGAGCGCCTCCGCCGAGGTGGAGCGGAAGGTCATCGTCGGGAACTCGTCGGTCTTGAAGAAGTCCGAGCTCTTCAGGTGGCCGTCACGGTCGGCGGACCCGGTGTCGATGCTGTCCATCTTGACGTCGATGGAGGCGGTGGACTTCGACGGGTCGGTGCCGTCCAGGTGCAGTGTGCCGGTGAAGTCGTTGAACTTGCCCTTGACGTTCGTGACCATCGCGTGGCGCGCGACGAAGCCGATCGTCGAGTGTGCCGGGTCGATCGAGTAGTCGCCGGTCAGGGCGGCGAGGTCGGGGTTCACCGCAGCGGCCGCGGCGGTGGTCTCGTCGGTGTTCTTGCGGCCGAAGATGCCCATGACGTGCTCCTTGGGGACGGGGAAGATCCAGGATGTTTAATCTTCAACGAGGTCAACACGAGTGACCGTAGACCTATTCCGTTCAATGTTCAACATCATCCGGTGCGTGTTCCCCTCATTGCTCCATGCGATCATCGTGAGCCGCCGTCCGGCCCCCCCGTTCACCCCGGGGAGGGCATGTGGCCCGGCTGAATGTGAGCCGCGTCTCAGCCCCTCGCTTTGTGTGACCCCTACAGGCTCCAGGCCCTCTGAGCAGTCGGAACGCCTGCATGGCTCTATGGTTCTGTTCAGTGGCACCAGGAAAACGCACCGGAGACTGTACGGAGTCGACGTCTCTCTTTCCTTGGTGGGCTTCGTAAGGTCGCTACATGACCGTTTTGGAAGAGACGACGGGTGAGCCGACCACGGAGCCCTCGGAGCCCACGGACGCGCGCGGGCGCGTGGCCGAGCTGCGCGAGATCCGTGCCCAGGCGCTGGCCGGCCCGAGCGAGAAGGCGACCCAGGCGCAGCACGCCAAGGGCAAGCTGACCGCCCGGGAGCGGATCGAGCTGCTGGTGGACCCGGGTTCCTTCCAGGAGGTCGAGCAGCTGCGCCGGCACCGGGCGACCGGGTTCGGCCTGGAGGCGAAGAAGCCGTTCACCGACGGTGTCATCACCGGCTGGGGCACGGTGGAGGGGCGTACGGTCTTCGTCTACGCCCATGACTTCCGCATCTTCGGCGGCGCGCTGGGCGAGGCTCACGCCACGAAGATCCACAAGATCATGGACATGGCCATCGCGGCCGGCGCCCCGCTGGTCTCGCTCAACGACGGCGCCGGCGCCCGCATCCAGGAGGGCGTCTCCGCGCTCGCCGGCTACGGCGGCATCTTCCAGCGCAACACCAAGGCCTCCGGGGTCATCCCGCAGATCAGCGTCATGCTGGGCCCGTGCGCGGGCGGCGCGGCCTACAGCCCCGCCCTCACCGACTTCGTGTTCATGGTCCGCGAGACCTCGCAGATGTTCATCACCGGCCCGGACGTCGTCAAGGCGGTCACCGGTGAGGAGATCACCCAGAACGGCCTCGGCGGCGCCGACGTGCACGCCGAGACCTCCGGCGTGGCCCACTTCGCGTACGACGACGAGGAGACCTGCATCGCGGAGGTCCGCTACCTCCTCTCGCTGCTCCCGCAGAACAACCGCGAGAACCCCCCGCGCGTCGAGGCCGGCGACCCCGCCGACCGTCGCAGCGACGTCCTGCTCGACCTGGTCCCGGCGGACGGCAACCGCCCGTACGACATGACCAAGGTCATCGAGGAGATCGTCGACGACGGCGAGTACGTCGAGGTCCACGAGCGCTGGGCCCGCAACATCATCTGCGCCCTGGCCCGCCTGGACGGCCAGGTCGTCGGCATCGTGGCCAACCAGCCGCAGTCCCTCGCCGGTGTCCTGGACATCGAGGCGTCGGAAAAAGCTGCGCGCTTTGTTCAAATGTGTGACGCTTTCAATATCCCGATCGTCACCTTCCTGGACGTTCCCGGGTTCCTCCCGGGTGTCGACCAGGAGCACGGCGGAATCATCCGGCACGGCGCGAAGCTGCTCTACGCCTACTGCAACGCGACCGTTCCGCGGATCTCGCTGATCCTGCGCAAGGCGTACGGAGGTGCCTACATCGTCATGGACAGCCAGTCCATCGGCGCGGACCTCACCTACGCCTGGCCGACGAACGAGATCGCCGTCATGGGCGCCGAAGGCGCCGCCAACGTCATCTTCCGGCGACAGATCGCCGGGGCCGAGGACCCCGAGGCCATGCGGGCCCGCATGGTCAAGGAGTACAAGTCCGAGCTGATGCACCCGTACTACGCGGCGGAGCGCGGCCTGGTCGACGACGTCATCGACCCGGCCGAGACCCGCGAGATCCTCATCCGGTCCCTCGCCATGCTCCAGTCCAAGCACGCAGACCTGCCCTCCCGCAAGCACGGCAACCCCCCGCAGTAACCCGTAACCCGGCAGATCCGACGGGTAACCCGCCGGATCCCCTGCGGAAACCTCATCCACGGAGACTTGCACCCATGAACACTCCCGACATCCGCGTCGAGAAGGGCCACGCCGAGCCCGAGGAAGTCGCCGCCATCACGGCGATCCTCCTGGCCCGCGCCGCAGCCCGGTCCTCCACCACCCCGGCCCACCGAGGCCGCCCCAAGGCCGGCTGGCGCCGCCTGGAGCGCGAGGGCGGCTTCCGCGCCCCGCACAGCTGGCACTGAGCCGAGCCGGTAGAACGCACGAAGAAGGGCCCCTCTCGCAAGAGAGGGGCCCTTCCGCATACCTGGGGGCGCGGGGGGAACCGCGCGAGAGCCACGGACTGCCCGCAGACGGCACACAACCATCCGAGGCAGCCCAGTGGCCGCACGTCGAACTACCGCAACCGTGCCATGAGCGCATGCTCCACAAGAGTGATCAGCGCGGACTTGGCGTCAGCGCGATGCCTCGCGTCCGTCGTGATGATCGGGGTGTCCGGGCCGATCTGCAGCGCCTCGCGCACCTCGTCCGGGTTGTACGGCTGGTTGCCGTCGAAGCCGTTCAACGCGATGACGAAGGGGAGACCGCTGTTCTCGAAGTAGTCGACCGCGGGGAAGCAGTCGGCGAGACGGCGGGTGTCCACGAGCACGATCGCGCCGATCGCGCCGCGCACCAGGTCGTCCCACATGAACCAGAAGCGGTCCTGGCCGGGCGTACCGAAGAGGTACAGGATCAGGTCCTGGTCCAGGGTGATGCGGCCGAAGTCCATGGCGACCGTGGTGGTCGTCTTGTCCCCGGTGTGGGTGAGGTCGTCGATACCCGCCGACGCGGACGTCATGACGGCCTCGGTACGCAGCGGATTGATCTCCGAAACAGCCCCGACGAACGTGGTCTTGCCCACGCCGAAGCCGCCCGCCACCACGATCTTCGCGGAAGTGGTGGAGCGGGAGGGACCCCCGCTAGAGCTTGCGAAGTCCACTGAGCACCCTTTCGAGCAGTGTCACGTCTGGCTGGCCGCCGGCGCTCTCGTCGCCGCCGGGCTGATGGATGGCGACCAGGCCCGCCTCCGCCAAGTCGGCGACGAGGATCCTGGCCACGCCGAGAGGGATGGTCAGCAGCGCCGAGATCTCGGCGACCGACTTGATCTCTCGGCAGAGGTTGCAGATCCGCTGATGCTCGGGCAGTTGGCCCTGCATCTGATGCGGCTGCGCAGTGGTGTGCACCAGCGCCTCGATGGCGAGCTGGTAACGCGGGCGGGTCCGGCCACCGGTCATGGCGTACGGACGCACCAACGGGTTGTGCGATGCCCCGGCGGGTGCCGGTTCGGAGGTGCGGCGCTGCGGCTGCACTGGCTGGATGCGCGGGGCGGGGGGCTGGTCGTACGGGGACGGTCCGGGGCCCTGCGGGCCCTGGGGCGTGTACGGCCGCTGCTGGCTGGGCGCGGAGGGGAAGTTGTAACGGTTCGGGTTCTGGGAACCGTCGCCCTGGCCCTGGGCAGGGCCGTACGACCAGTTACCCGAATTCGAACCGCCTGGGGGTGTTGCCACTCTCTCTCCTCCTCCGACTGTGCCTGGCACCCATCACGTGGAAGCCGCGTCCCGAAACCCTACGGCCTCGGGACGCCAAAACGCACCGTCCGTCTGTTAGTTGAGAAGGCTCCCTTGGAGCTCTGCACGAAGGTCGGGCGTCAGGACCGAACCCGCACGGTCCACCAGAAGGGCCATCTCGTACCCAATGAGGCCGATGTCGGCCTCGGGGTGAGCGAGAACCGCGAGCGAGGAACCGTCGGATACGGACATGATGAAGAGGAATCCCCGCTCCATCTCCACAACCGTCTGGTTCACGCTGCCTCCCTCGAAGATCCGGGAGGCGCCTGCCGTCAGGGACGTCAGACCGGAGGCGACGGCCGCGAGCTGGTCGGCACGGTCGCGGGGGAAGCCTTCGGACATCGCCAGAAGGAGTCCGTCGGCGGAGACCACCACCGTGTGGGACACCCCCGGGGTGTTGTCCACGAAGTTGGTGATCAACCAGTTCAGGTTCTGTGCCGCCTGGCTCATCGGGCTCACACTAACGCTCCTGGTTGTAGGTGCTGTCAGGACCGAAGCCCTGGCCGTTCGTTTCACTGCTTCCTGCGTTGCGTCCCCGCTGGACGCCCCGACGCAGGTTGCTCAACCTGCCTCGGACGTCCTCCGGGGCGCGGGAGACCTGAGGGCCTCCCTGGGGGGTGTTCTCGGCCGCGCCCTCGACCAGATTGGCCTTGGGTACCCGCCGCGGCAGGCCGGAGGAGGTGACCCCACCCGCCTTGGGCTTCTTCAGAGCGGAGGCCTGCTGCCAGCGCTCGTCGTTCGCCGAACGCCAGATGTCGCCGCCCTTGCCCTCCGACGAGGAGGCCGCCACTTCCTGCTTCGCGGGGCCCGAGCCGTTCGCACCGCTTGCGGTGGAGCCGCGGCGGGGGAGACCGGCGTCGGTCAGCGCGTGGGAGGCGGAGGGGGTCGGTCCCGGACGATCGAAGCCTACGCGGTTCTGCTCACCCGCGTCAGCGGCCTGCACGGATTCCGCTTCCGGAGCGTACTGGTCCGGGTAGCCGTTCTGGTAACCGCTCGTGTGACCGTTCTGCTGGGGCCAGTCGTCCTGATAGGACTGCTGCTCCTCGTACGGCTGGAAGCCCTCGGAGGCGGTGGCGGGGGACGCCGTCCGCTCCTCCTGGACGGGCTCCGCATACGCCGGGTCCGGGTAGCCGCCGTTCGACGAGAAGCCGTCGTTCTGCGGCAGGCCGCCGTTCGTGGAGTACGAGTCGGTCTGCGGCAGACCGCCGTTGGGCGCGAAGTACTGATCGTCGTACGCCGGCCGCTGCTGCTCTTCGTACGCCGTCTGCTGGTCGAACGCCGCGGGCTGTTCGGCGTAGCCGGTCGCGCTGTTGTCGTAGCCGCCGCGGGTGCCGTTCTGGGCGGGGTCGTAGCCGTTCTGGCCCGCGTCGTACGCCTGCGGCTGACGGGGCGAGTCGAAGCCCTCGCCGAAGGCCGGCGTCTCGCCGGACTGCTGCTGCGCGGGCTGGCGGCCCGGCTGATCCTGGCCCGGCTGGGACTCCAGGGCCGCACGGCGTTCCTCGCGCATCAGGGAGCGGCCCACCGGGTCCAGCTCGCGGATGTCGTCGGGGACCTCGTACTGGCTGTCGTCGAAGCCGAGCTCGGCGGCGGTGCGCATGGGCAGACCGTTGTTGAAGTCCTCGCCGCCGGCGCCGAAGTTCTGCTCCGGGATGATCTGCGAGACGGTGAACTCGTCGCGGTCGGGCTGGTGCTCGCCGCCACCGCCGCCGTGCGTGATCGCGTCGGGCAGCATGACCAGCGAGGTCGTACCGGCCTGCTCGCCCGAGGGGCGCAGCTGGACGCGGATGCCGTGCCGGTCGGACAGCCGGCCGACCACGAACAGGCCCATGCGCTGCGAGATCGCGGCGTCCACCGTCGGCGGGTTGGCCAGCTTGTGGTTGATGTCCGCGAAGTCCTCGGCGGTGAGGCCGATGCCCTTGTCGTGGATCTCGATCATGACCCGACCGTCGGGGAGACGGGTGGCCGTGACCCGGACCTTGGTCTGCGGGGAGGAGAACGTCGTCGCGTTCTCCAGGAGCTCGGCGAGCAGGTGCACGAGGTCGGTCACGGCGCGGCCGTGGATCTCGGCCTCCGGTACGCCCGACAGCTCGACGCGCTCGTACTGCTCCACCTCGGAGGAGGCGGCGCGCAGCACGTCGACCAGCGGGACCGGCTGGTCCCAGCGGCGTCCGGGCTCCTCGCCGGCGAGGACGAGGAGGTTCTCACCGTTGCGGCGCATACGGGTCGCGAGGTGGTCCAGCCGGAAGAGGTTCTCCAGCTGGTCCGGGTCGGCCTCGTTGTTCTCCAGGTCGGTGATCAGGGTCAGCTGGCCCTCGATCAGCGACTGGTTGCGGCGCGAGAGGTTGGTGAAGATCGCGTTGATGTTGCCCCGCAGCAGAGCCTGCTCGGCGGCGAGCCGGACGGCCTCGCGGTGGACCTGGTCGAAGGCGCGGGCGACCTCGCCGATCTCGTCCGTCGTGGTGATCGGGATCGGCGCGACCCGGGTGTCGACCCGGCCGGGGTCGGTGCGGGAGAGCTGGTCGACCAGCATCGGCAGCCGCTGTTCGGCGATGCCGAAGGCGGCGTTGCGCAGCTGGCGCATCGCGCGGCTCATCTGGCGGGCCACGGCCCCGGCGAGGATGAACGCCAGGAGCAGGGCGACGACGACGGCGGCACCGGTGATGATCGCGGAGGTCTTGGCGTCAGCGGCGATGTCCGAGGCGTCGCCCACCGCGCGGTTGATGAGCTCGCTCTCGACCTGGCTGTAACCGTCGAACTTGAGGGTCGCGGCCGACATCCACGCCGAGGCGGTGATGCCCTGGTCCGCGAGCTGGGAGGGGGTCTGCCCGCTGCCGATCGCCTGGATCATCTTGTCCATCGCGGGCGGAGCGGTGAAGTCCTGGTTCGCGGCCTCCGCCTTGGTCTTCGCGTCGGCGACCTGCTTCTCGCCCTCCGCGGTCTTCTCCGTCATGACCTGCGTGAGCCGTGCCGCGTCCTGGACGGTGCCGCCGGAGACGAACTCCTGCTGAGCGACGCCCTCGAGGTAGGCATACGAGGTGAAGGCGGTGACCTGCTGCGCGTAGACCTTCTCGTCGGGGCTCGGCCGGACCAGCAGGTGCATGCCGATCGCGCGCTGCAGGGACTCGGCGCCCTTGGCAAGGGCGATCGCGTAGACCGTGCGCCCGTAGGCGGTGATGTTGCCGGTGCCGAGGCCGAGCTCGTTGGAGAACTCCATCAACAGGTGCTCGACCGCGACGTAGCCCTCTTCGGTCTTCACCGGGTCCATGGTCTTGGTGTAGGCGGCCGCACGAATCTTCGTCAGCGTCGGCTCGGCCTCCTCCACGAGCTTCAGACGGCGCTTCAGGCCGTCCTTGTCCGGCATCCCCGCGACCTCGTCGTGGAAGGCGGAGGCCGCCGCGTCGGTGACGGAGCGGACTTTCTTGACGCTCGCGTCGGCCGTCTTGCCCTGCAGCAGAGGCTGGGCGGTGACGTCCCGCTCGTTGAGGAGGGCCTCGGCGTAGTCGCCGGCGGCGGCCACGATCTTCGCGACCTTCTCGGCGTCCTGCGCCTCCTGCCAGGTGTCGATCGAGCTCTTCACCTGGAAGCCGCCCATGACCAGGCCGACGACCACGGGTATGAGCAGGATCGCGTTCAGCCGGGTCGGCACCCGCCAGTTGCGTGGGGAGAGACGGCCGCCGCTCTTCGCGGGTGCGGCCGTCGGCTCCGAGCCGGGCGCAGGGGTCGCCGCTCCGCGCGGCGGCGGGGTGAAGTTGCCCCGGGCCGCCGGCTCGGGACTTTTCTTGCTTCGCCTCACTCGACCAACAACCTCTCGGCGGTCGGCACCTTCGTCGTGCCGCAGTGTCTCAGAGCCCGGTCAGCCATCGACCATGAGTACGTCATTGACTATTGGGCAGTTCAGGCATTCCAGCACGACGACCAGTGCTCCTCCAAACATGGGAAAGAGTTGGTTCGACGTGATGTAAACCCCAGATAAAACGGTCAAAAAGAACGAGCCCCACCATAAGGCGGGGCCTTCGTGAGCACAGCGAGACCAAGTGACCGCGACGCGTGGCCGTACCACCGGATTCCTCTGCCGAAACGTTATGAACACCGGAGCCGGCCGTGTCAAAGGCCACAGCCGACTCCGAAGCGTCTACGACAACTGCCGTACGCGCCTGGGTATTTGAAAGTTACCGCAGTCGCGCCATGAGTGCGTGCTCGACCAGCGTGATCAGCGCGCTCTTGGCATCCGAGCGATGCCGGGCGTCCGTCGTGATGATCGGGGTGTCCGGGCCGATCTGCAGCGCCTCGCGCACCTCTTCGGGCTGGTAGGGCTGCTGGCCGTCGAAGCCGTTGAGGGCGACGACGAACGGCAGACCGCTGTTCTCGAAGTAGTCGACCGCGGGGAAGCAGTCGGCCAGCCGCCGCGTGTCCACGAGCACCACCGCGCCGATGGCGCCGCGCACCAGATCGTCCCACATGAACCAGAACCGGTCCTGGCCCGGCGTACCGAACAGGTAGAGGATCAGGTCCTGGTCGAGCGTGATGCGGCCGAAGTCCATGGCCACCGTGGTGGTGGTCTTGTCCCCGGTGTGGGTGAGGTCGTCGATGCCCGCGCTCGCGGACGTCATCACGGCCTCCGTACGAAGCGGGTTGATCTCGGAGACCGCTCCCACGAACGTGGTCTTGCCCACGCCGAAGCCGCCCGCCACCACGATCTTCGCCGAGGTGGTGGCCCGGCCACCGTCAGAGCTTGCGAAGTCCACTGAGCACCCTTTCGAGCAGCGTCACGTCCGGTGCGCCGCCGTTGTTCTCGTCGCCGCCCGGCTGGTGGATGGCCACCAGGCCGGCCTCGGCGAGGTCCGCGACGAGGATCCGCGCCACACCCAGCGGCATGGCCAGGAGAGCCGAGACCTCCGCGACCGACTTGACCTCGCGGCACAGGTGGCAGATGCGCTGGTGCTCCGGGAGCAGCCCCATGAGCGCTGCCGGGTCGGCCGTGGTGCTGATCAGCGCCTCGATGGCGAGCTGATAGCGCGGCCGGGTCCGGCCACCGGTCATCGCGTACGGACGCACCAGCGGCTGGTCGCCCTCATCCCCGTACGGCTCCGCGTACGGATCATGATGGGCGGTGGGCGGGGTCATGGATCCTCCGGGCGGGACAGCATTCTCGGTCAGTCGTGCCGTCCGTCGAGGCCGGTGGGGGGAGTGTGTCGGCCGGACGGTGATTTCGTGAGGTGGGTGGTACTCGGGCGGGTCAGTGGAGCAGACTGCCCTGGAGCTCGGCGCGCAGGTCGGGCGTGAGTACCGCGCCCGCCCGGTCGACGAGGAGCGCCATCTCGTAGCCCACGAGGCCGATGTCACATTCGGGGTGCGCGAGGACGGCGAGGGACGAGCCGTCCGAGACGGACATGAGGAAGAGGAAACCTCGTTCCATCTCGACGACGGTCTGCGCGACGCTGCCGCCCTCGAAGATCCGGGAGGCCCCGGCCGTCAGCGAGGTCAGCCCCGACGCGACGGCCGCCAGCTGGTCGGCACGGTCGCGCGGAAAGCCCTCGGACATCGCGAGAAGGAGCCCGTCGGCGGACACCACGACGGTGTGGGACACCCCGGGGGTGTTGTCCACGAAGTTGGTGATCAACCAGTTCAGGTTCTGTGCCGCCTGGCTCATCTGGCTCAACTAACGCTCCTGCTGGTGAGTGGGGTTCGGGAAGCTGCCGGTCTGGCCGTTGCCGACCTGACGACCCTGCGCGATACCCCGACGGAGATTGGTCAGCCGTCCACGTACGTCGTCAGGCGCACGAGAGACCTGCGGACCGGTTTGGTGCTGTTGCTGCTGAGCCGTGCCCGGGACGAGGTTCGCCCGGGGCACCCGGCGCGGCAGGCCGGAAGTGGTGACGCCGCCCGCGGCCGGCTGCCTGACGCGCTCGGCCTGCCGGACGAGCTCGTCGTTCGGCGAGGTGCGCCAGGAGGCACTGGCGGCAGCGGGACGCTGAGGAGCAGCCGGAGCTTGCGGCTGCTGGTGCTGCTGTGAAGCACGATCCGGAGCCGGCGCAGGACCGCCGCCCGCCTGCTGACCGTGGAACCAGTTGGTCTCCAACGTGTCGTACAGCGGCGTACGGCCGTCACCGGGACCGGCCGGCGGCAGCGCCTCCGGCTCGGGACGCCCGGCCGGGCGCTGCGGGACCGTGGGCTGCGGCGGAGTGCCGTAGCCACCCGGCTGCGTGGTGGGGAACTGACCCGTGGACGAGGGGTCCTGGCGGCCGGGCAGGGAGTGCTGGCCGGTCGAGGAGCCGTCGTAGCCGGGTGCGGGGAACTGGCCGGTGGAGCCGTTGTCGTACGCCTGCGGGGCGAACTGGTTCGGGCCCGCCGGAGCGTTCTGCCCGCTCCTGGTGCCGAAGACGTCGGACCGGGTGTAGCCGTTGTTGTCCTGCTGCCCCTGACCGTCGGTGCCGGGGCGCTCGAACTGCCCGGTGTCCTGTCGGCCGCTGGTGCCCGGCCGCTGGAACTGGCCGGTGTCCTGTCGGCCGTCGAAGCCCGTCTGGCCGTTGCCCACGGCCGGGAACTGGCCCGTGCTCTGCAGACCGTTCGCCACGGGGCGGCCGAAGTCGGCGGGACCCGCCGGACCCTGGCGCTCGTCCAGCCGCGGGATCGCCGGTATCTCGGTGGTGGCTCCGGGGCCCTGACGGTCGTCGATGCGGGGCATGCGCGAGGTCTGGGCGACGTCCGGCTCCTCGTGGCCGCGCGGGGCGTCCAGCGGGGTGCGCGGCACCGGAGGCTGGGCGTTCTCGTCACCCCAGCTCGGCACGCGCGGCTGCGGGTTGCCGCCGGGCAGCTCGGCGCGCGGACCACCGCGCGGCGGAAGCTGCGGCTGACGGCCGCGGCCGCCCTGCTCGGCCTTGCTGCCCCGCTGCTGCGGCGGGCGTCCGCCACCGAACATGTCCGGGCCCTGCGTGCCCGTACCGGCCGCCTGGAGACCCTGCGGCGCGCCGGGTGCCTGGCCGCCGAAGCCGGCGCCCGCACCGGCCGGAGCGGGTCGGCCCTGCTGGGGGGAGGCCGGCGGCTGCTGCGGACCGCGCGGCGGCTGGCCGCCGGGACGGCCACCGCCGTCACGGCCGGGCAGCGCGGCCCGGGGACCCTGGCCGGCGGCGAGCCGACCGCCCCCGCCGGGACCGGCGCCGAGGGCACCGCCACCGGCCGGCGCACCGGCGCCGAGGGCACCGCCCTGCGAGCCGTTCTGGCGACGCGCGGCGGCGACGCCCGCCGCGGCCTGCGCGGCGGCGGGGCCACCCGCGCCGCCGCCCTGACCCGGCTTGGGCTGGGGCTTGTTGCCGCCCTGGGCGACGTCCACCGGCAGCATGACCAGCGCGGTCGTACCACCGGAGTCGGACGGGCGCAGCTGGATGCGGATGCCGTGACGCTGCGACAGACGACCGACCACGAACAGACCCATGCGGCGGGAGACCGACACGTCCACGGTGGGCGGCGAGGCGAGTCGCTCGTTGATCGCGGCGAGGTCCTCGGGGGAGAGGCCGATGCCGGTGTCGTGGATCTCGATCAGCACGCGGCCGTCGGGCAGCGCGTGACCGGTGACCTTGACCTTGGTCTGCGGCGAGGAGAACGAGGTGGCGTTCTCCAGCAGCTCGGCGAGGAGGTGCACGAGGTCGTTGACGACCCGGCCGGCGACCTCGGTCGTCGGCACGGAGGACAGCTCGATGCGCTCGTACTGCTCCACCTCGGACGCGGCGGCACGCAGCACGTCGACCAGCGGGACCGGACGGGTCCAGCGGCGGCCGGGCTCCTCACCCGCGAGGACGAGGAGGTTCTCACCGTTACGGCGCATGCGGGTCGCGAGGTGGTCGAGCTTGAAGAGCGAGGACAGCTGGTCCGGGTCGGCCTCGCGGGACTCCAGTTCGGAGATGAGCGAGAGCTGACGCTGGATGAGGCCCTGGGAGCGGCGCGAGAGGTTGGTGAACATCGCGTTGACGTTGCCCCGCAGCAGAGCCTGCTCGGCGGCGAGGCGGACCGCCTCGCGGTGCACGTCGTCGAAGGCCGCGGCCACCTGGCCGATCTCGTCCCGGGAGTGCACACCGACCGACTCCACGGACGTGTCGACGTCCTGCGGGTCGGACTCGGACAGCTGCTTGACGAGCTCGGGCAGGCGGTCCTGGGCGACCTTGGTGGCGGTCTCCTGGAGGCGGCGCAGCGAGCGGATCATGGACCGGGCGACGACGAACGCGCCGACCAGCGAGACACCGAGCACGAGCAGGATCAGGGCACCGGAGATGATCGCTTCGCGCTCCGACTCGGCGCGCAGCTCACGCGCCTTCTGCTCCATGTCCTCGAGCAGCGTGTGCTCGATGTTGTTCATCTGGGTGATCTTGGTCGTGCTGTCGTCGATCCAGTCCTGGTAGGACCGCTTGTCAAGCGACTGCAGACCGGTGGAGGAGCTGAGCGCCCGGGTGGCGTAGGTGTCCGCCTCCTCGATGACCGGGTTGCCCTGCTCGATGGGCTTCAGCAGCTCCTCGGCGCCGTCGTCGCCGTAGATGCTGCGGAAGCTCCCGAGTTCGGAGTCCTGGTTCTGGAGCGCGGCCTCGGCGTACTGCCGGTCGTTCTCCTTGAGGTCGCCGTAGACGGTGTTGCCCACGGGCAGCGCGGCCGCGAGCACGGCGCGCTGGACGGAGGCGTACTCCTTGGCGGAGGAGAAGGCGGCCAGCGCACGCGTGCGCTGGATCATCTCCGGGTTGTTCGTGGCCTGCGCCATGTCCTGCGAGAGGTCGAGCAGGCCGGTGATGAGGCGGTGGTAGGCCTCGACCGTCTGGGTGGAGTTGCCCTTGTCCGCGTAGGCCGTGCTGCGGACCTTGGCGAGGTTGCCCAGGTCGCCGAGGAGACCCACGAGGCTGTCGCGGACACCCTGGAGGTTGCCGTCCGAGGTGGCGCTGTCGATCTCCTCCGAGGCGTCCTGGAAGGCGATGAGGGCCTTGTCGGTCTTGTCCCGGTAGCCCTTGACGCCGAAGTCGGTCGGCTTGGCGCCGTGCGCCAGCGGGCCCGCGGAGCGGTCGCGCTCGTTCTGGAGCTGCACGGCCAGTTCGGTGGCCTGCTTGGTCATGTCCGTCAGCAGCTTCATGTTGTCGAGCTGCTGGATGTCGTCCATCGACTGGTTGATGCGAATCGCGCCCAGCGTGGTGGCCGCGACCACGGGCAGCGTCAGCAGGGCCACCAGACGCGTGGAGATGCGCCAGTTGCGCAGCGCCACCCGCGGACCGGGGCCGGGGGTGCCGGTCGGCGGCTTGACCGTCGGGGTCGGGGAACTCGGCGACGCGGACACGCCGGGGCGCCCAGGGCGCTCACCGCCGTCGCCGGACGGGGCCGGGCCCGGGTTCTGGGCGTGCTGGGGCGAGGAGCCGACTGCCATCGGGCCAGTCCCGCCGTGCGGCTCCGGCTCGGCCGAAGCGCTGCCATCCCTCTTGAAACGTCCCTGCACTAGCGTCGCAACCTCTGGACCAGGCGCCCCTCCGCGTGAACGGAAGGACGGTGTCGGCGTGTTGAAGGGCGCCCTGAATACGCCCTCCGGATGGTCGTTGAGTGACCGGCGCTGGCTCCCCCTGTTCTCGCCGCCACCGGGCGCGCTGGGCGCCCCCTGTGCGCCGGCTCGATCCCGCGGCGGTTCGAGGAATTCCAGCACAGTGCAGGATCTCCAACAAGGCCCGTTGGCCAGGCTGTGACATCCGTGACACCCCGTAAGGGGCAAGTTACGGGATGTGGAAGGTGATCCCACGCAAGGCGGACATAAGCGGGCGAAGCGAGAGGGTGCAGGGGGTGTCCCAGTCGCCATGATCAGGAGCGGAATGCGCGCTTCAGGGGTGCAATGTCCGTTTCGTAGTAGTCACTTCAAGGTCTCAATTGACCGTTTTGCCCGTGGATTCGTGAGGAAACTCACACGCTGATCATGCGACCTTCACGTGTTCACCGGGAATCGCGTGTTTAGCCTGACGCTTTACAGGGATGGCAAATCCGACAAGCCGCGCCTGCGAGGGGCCCCTTTGAGGGCTTCCCCGGCGCCCCGACATGACAGGGTCACGTACAACAGTGAAGACGACGACGATGTTCCACAAGATCGCCAACCCGCGGCGCACGACGCTGGCGCACCTCGAGGACGCCGACGAACTGGAGCTCCCGGAGCAGCGGGAGCACTCCGTCGACCTGCCTGCCCAGACTGCCAACCCCAAGCGCACCATCCTCATGGAGGCCCCGGTCGCGGCCTCCGTCGCGGAGTAGATCTTCACGGATCTTCGTGGATCTTCACGCGGAGATACGGGCGTCGGCCGCCGAATGCTCAAGGCGGCGGCCCACGGATCGCAAGGGCGTCCCCGGCCGGGGACGCCCTTCCGCGTTAGCCTGGGGCGTCACACTCCAGCCAGCTCAGTCAAGGGGCCAACCAACCCGTGCGCATCGCCAGGTTCTCCATCGACGGGAACGTCGCCTTCGGCGCGGTCGAGGGCGACAAGCCGGACGAGCTCGTCCTCGACATCATCAAGGGCATCCCGTTCGCGGACTTCGAGCTCTCCGGCACCAAGGTGCCGCTGAGCAAGGTCCGACTGCTCCCGCCCGTGCTTCCCAACAAGGTCGTGGCCTTCGGCCGCAACTACGCCGAGCACGCGCGCGAGCTGGGCAACGAGGTGCCCGACGCCCCGTTCGCCTTCTTCAAGCCGTCCACCTCGGTGATCGGCCCCGGCGACGACATCCAGTACCCGTCCTTCTCCGAGGACGTCCACCACGAGGCCGAGCTCGCCGTGGTCATCGGCCGGCTGTGCCGCGAGGTCCCGCGCGAGCGCGTCAAGGACGTGATCCTGGGCTACACCTGCGCGAACGACATCACCGCCCGCGACGTCCAGAAGCGCGAGAAGCAGTGGGCCCGGGCGAAGGGCTTCGACACCTCCTGCCCGCTCGGCCCCTGGGTGGAGACCGGGCTGGACCTCGAGACCGCGAGCGACCTCACCGTCCAGCTCACGGTCAACGGACAGCAGCGGCAGCTCGGCCGCACCAGCGAGATGATCCACTCGATCGAGGATCTGATCGTCAACATCACCGAGGCCATGACGCTGCTCCCCGGCGACGTGATCCTCACGGGCACCCCGGCAGGGGTCGGCCCCCTGGCTGTCGGCGACGAGGTCGCCGTCACCATCGAAGGCATCGGCACTCTCACCAACAAGGTTGTCAAGCGTGGCTAGCGCACCCGGCTCCTCCGTACGCGTCCGTTTCTGTCCCTCGCCCACCGGTAACCCCCACGTGGGCCTGGTCCGCACCGCCCTGTTCAACTGGGCGTTCGCCAAGCACCACCAGGGCACCCTGGTCTTCCGCATCGAGGACACCGACGCGGCCCGCGACTCCGAGGAGTCCTACAACCAGCTCCTGGACTCGCTGCGCTGGCTCGGCTTCGACTGGGACGAGGGCCCCGAGATCGGCGGCCCGCACGCGCCGTACCGCCAGTCCCAGCGCATGGACCTCTACAAGGACGTCGCCGAGAGGCTCCTCGACGCCGGCCACGCCTACCGCTGCTACTGCTCCCAGGAGGAGCTGGACACCCGCCGCGACGCCGCCCGCGCCGCCGGCAGGCCCTCCGGCTACGACGGCCATTGCCGCGACCTCACCGAGGCGCAGGTGGCGGAGTACCAGGCCCAGGGCCGCACCCCGATCGTCCGCTTCCGCATGCCCGACGAGACGATCACCTTCACGGACCTGGTCCGCGGCGAGCTGACGTTCACCCCGGAGAACGTCCCGGACTTCGGGCTCGTCCGCGCGAACGGCGCCCCGCTGTACACGTTGGTCAACCCGGTCGACGACGCGCTGATGGAGATCACGCACGTTCTGCGCGGCGAGGACCTGCTCTCCTCCACCCCCCGCCAGATCGCCCTCTACAAGGCGCTGACCGAGCTGGGCATCGCCCAGCGGACCCCGCATTTCGGCCACCTGCCGTACGTGATGGGCGAGGGCAACAAGAAGCTCTCGAAGCGGGACCCGGAGTCCTCGCTCAACCTCTACCGGGAGCGCGGCTTCCTCCCCGAGGGACTGCTCAACTACCTGTCCCTGCTGGGCTGGTCGCTCTCGGCCGACCAGGACATCTTCACGATGGACGAGATGGTCGCGGCCTTCGACATCGCGGACGTCAACCCCAACCCGGCGCGCTTCGACCTGAAGAAGTGCGAGGCGATCAACGCCGACCACATCCGCCTGCTCGACGTGAAGGACTTCACGGAGCGCTGCGCCCCCTGGCTGAAGGCCCCCTTCGCCCCCTGGTCCCCGGAGGGCTTCGACGAGGCCAAGTGGGAGGCGATCGCCCCGCACGCCCAGACCCGTCTCAAGGTGCTGTCGGAGATCACCGACAACGTCGACTTCCTCTTCCTGCCGGAGCCCGTCTTCGACGAGGCGAGCTGGACGAAGGCGATGAAGGAGGGCAGTGACGCGCTGCTCACGACGGCCCGCGAAAAGCTGGAGTCGGCCGACTGGACCTCCGCCGAGTCCCTGAAGGAGGCCGTCCTGGCCGCCGGCGAGGCCCACGGCCTCAAGCTCGGCAAGGCCCAGGCACCCGTCCGCGTCGCCGTCACCGGCCGCACGGTCGGCCTGCCCCTCTTCGAGTCCCTGGAGATCCTGGGCAAGGAGAAGACCCTGACCCGCATCGACGCCGCCCTGGCGAAGCTCGCGGCGTGACACCGAGGCACGTGTGAGGGGCGGCACCCGGCGATCCGGGTGCCGCCCCTCACACGTCCGCCTCAGACGGCGTCGTCCTCGTCGATCAGGTACGCGAACTCGTCGAAGATCTCCAGTACGACGATGACCATGACGGCCCCCGCGACCATGTACTCCAGCATCACGCCGGGGGCCACGTACGCCTTCCGCAGGTGTTCGTCGGGGCCGAGTTGCGCGGTCGCGTTCTTGCGGAAGGGGTCACGCGCCAGTATCCGCACGGCCCTGTCCAGCTGGGCTCGACGCTCGCCAGGCAGAGCGTCGAACGCCGTACGGGCCTCGACGGTGAACTGAACGCGGTACTCGGTCATGTCCTCAGTGTGCCAGCCCGCGATACCGTCGGGGACATGAGCATTCGCGCCGTGGTCTGGGACGTGGACGACACCCTCTTCGACTACACGACCGCGGACCGCGAGGGCATGCGGTCGTATCTGACGGCCGAGGGGCTGATCGACCGGTTCGGGACCGCGGAGCAGGCGCTCATACGGTGGCGGGAGGTCACCGACCAGCAGTGGGCGCGCTTCTCGGCGGGCGGGATCACCTTCGAGGACCAGCGCCGGGACCGGGTACGGGTGTTCCTGGACCGAGAGATGACGGACGCGGAGGCCGACGACTTCTTCGTGCGGTACCGCACGCACTACGAGGCCGCCTGGGCGCTCTTCCCTGACGTCCTGCCCGTCCTGGAGGTCCTCGCCGCCAGTCACCGCCACGCGGTGCTCTCCAACTCGAGCATCCACGTCCAGGATCACAAGCTGCGCGTCCTCGGCGTCCACGACCGCTTCGAGGTCATCCTGTGCGCCGCGGAACTCGGCGTCTCCAAGCCGGAGGCCGGCGCCTTCCTCGCGGCCTGCGAGGCCCTGTCCCTGCCCGCGCACCAGGTGGCCTACGTCGGCGACCACCCGGAGATCGACGGACGGGGCGCCGCCGACGCCGGACTGCTCTCGGTGTGGATCGATCGCTACGGCGGCACGGCGACCGTGGAGGTGCCCGCCGGACGGCACCGGATCGCCACCCTCGCCGAACTCCCCGCGATCCTCGGCTCGGATACCCGTTTTGGAGCGCAGTCCACCTTCGGGTAATGTTCTTCCTGCGCCGCCGGGGAGCGGGCCGAAAGGCCGGAACCGGAGGAGCGAAGCTAGAACAAGATCCCCCACGGGGCTTGCGTTCCAGTGGCCTATGGTGTAATTGGCAGCACGACTGATTCTGGTTCAGTTAGTCTAGGTTCGAGTCCTGGTAGGCCAGCTCGCAGAGCTCATCTGCAAAGCCCCCGTTGTGTAGCGGCCTAGCACGCTGCCCTCTCAAGGCAGTAGCGCCGGTTCGAATCCGGTCGGGGGTACAGATCCTTCCCAGGAAGACAGTCCGGGTCGCACCCGCTGTCTCTCATGCAGGATCGCTAGGGCCCCCGTTGTGTAGCGGCCTAGCACGCCGCCCTCTCAAGGCGGTAGCGCCGGTTCGAATCCGGTCGGGGGTACGATTTACCTTGAATCACCTTGGTCTATGGTGTAATTGGCAACACTACGGTTTCTGGTACCGTCATTCTAGGTTCGAGTCCTGGTAGACCAGCTCTGATCTGCGGAAACGCAAGATCTAGGCCCCCGTTGTGTAGCGGCCTAGCACGCCGCCCTCTCAAGGCGGTAGCGCCGGTTCGAATCCGGTCGGGGGTACGTACAGTGAAGGCCCTCCACTTCGGTGGAGGGCCTTTTTCGTGCCCTGCTCACTCGAAGCCGTACCGCCGCGCCGACTCCTCCTCCTGCGCCAGCCGGTGCAGCGCCTGGAGCATCGGCTCGACGAGGATCGCGCCCAGCACCGCCGCCTCGATCCGCTCCGCCTCCGACTCCTGCGTCTCCACGAAGTCCAGGTCGAGCTCGGCCGCCCGGTGCATCAACCGGGCGTAGGACACGAGCAGTTCGGCGTCCCATGCGTAGCCGAGCCGACGCAGCGCGGCCACCGCCACCACCAGCGAGCGGTAGGCCGGGGAGATGGTCGTCAGCAGGCGGGCGTTCGACCAGCCCAGGGTGCGCAGCAGTTCGTCCGCCTCCAGTCGGGCGGCGCGCACGTACTCGTCCTCCGCGTCCGGCTCGGGAACCTGTGGCAGCGCCCACAGGGCCGCGCCGAGACGGATCGTGCGGCCGAGGGAGTCGTCGTCGACGTGTCCGAGCACCTCGCGGACCGTGGCCACCGGCAGCCGGCCCACCTGGATCATCGCGCGCACCAGCCGCAGCCGGCGCAGATGCTCCTCGTCGTACTCGGCGGTCGTCAGGTTGATCTGGCGTCCGGGCGGCAGGAGTCCTTCGCGCAGGTAGTACTTGATCGTCGCGGTGGACACACCGCTGCGTTCGCTCAGCTCGGCCAGCCGCATGTCTTGCGCCCTTCCTTGGTCAGCGGCACTATCCAAGCATGTCTGTCGCAGCCAGCCGTACCACCGCGGACGCCCGGGGAGACGTGGTCGTCCTGCTGATCGGGATGCGTGTCAACCGCTTCTGGGCCGTGCACCAGTGGGTGCCGGTCATGCTGGCCATGTTGCGCATGCTGGCCGAGCTGAAGAAGGATCCGGGCCGCGGACTGCTCTCCCGGGTGCTGCTGACGGCCTCCCCGCGGACGTACTACGTCGTCCAGTACTGGGAGTCCAAGGAGAAGCTGTACGCCTACGCGAGCGCGCCCGACGCGTTCCACCATCGCGCGTGGGCGAGGATCAACCGCCTGGAGAAGGGCGGGAAGGTACGTGGGCACGTGGGGATCTGGCACGAGGCGTATGTCGTGCCGGAGGGGTCGTACGAGGCGATCTACGGGGACATGCCGGCGTTCGGTCTCGCGGCCGCGCATGGGCAGGTGTCGTTGGGGGAGCGGGGGCGGTACGCGAAGGATCGGTTCGCCTACCGGCCGGAGCGGAAAGCCTGAGCGGGTCCGGTCAGAGCCTGCCGCGGCGTTGAGGCCGGCTCCGGTTCCGGGAGGGTGCTCGTGAAAGGGCGGCTCAGCCCGTCCTGCGCAGCGCCTCGGACAGGCGGGCCGCCGCGTCGATGACCGCCTGAGCGTGCATACGGCCCGGGTGGCGGGTCAGGCGCTCGATGGGGCCCGAGACGGAGACGGCGGCCACTACACGGTTGGAGGGGCCGCGGACCGGCGCCGAGACGGACGCGACGCCCGGCTCGCGCTCGCCGATGGACTGGGCCCAGCCCCGGCGCCGTACACCCGACAAGGCCGTCGCCGTGAAGCGGGCGCCCTGGAGGCCGCGGTGCAGGCGCTCGGGCTCCTCCCAGGCCATCAGGATCTGGGCCGAGGAGCCGGCCTTCATCGTGAGCGTGGAGCCGACCGGGACCGTGTCCCGAAGGCCGGACAGGCGTTCCGCCGCGGCCACGCAGATGCGCATGTCGCCCTGACGGCGGTAGAGCTGCGCGCTCTCGCCCGTGATGTCCCGAAGGTGCGTGAGCACCGGGCCGGCGGTGGCCAGGAGACGGTCCTCGCCGGCGGCCGCGGCCAGCTCGGCCAGGCGGGGGCCGAGGATGAAACGGCCCTGCATGTCGCGCGCCACCATACGGTGGTGTTCCAAAGCCACGGCCAGGCGGTGGGCCGTGGGTCGTGCGAGTCCGGTGGCAGCGACCAAGCCTGCGAGGGTGGCCGGACCGGACTCCAGGGCGCTCAGGACAAGGGCTGCCTTGTCCAGAACGCCGACGCCGCTACTGTTGTCCATGCAACGATACTCCCGTCTCACTCTGTGAAACGCAAGTTCATTTTTCCGTGAGACGCGCAACCCTTGGATGCATGGCGGCCCGCGGACCAACGGGCCAGGCGGCGGGTGCCCGGAAACGCCGAGAAGCAAGACCGTGGGCGTCGCCTCCACAAGATCTCTAGTTGGGCCGGCGCATCTTTGCCGGCCGGAGGGAAAGCGATGGGTAGGACACTCGCGGAGAAGGTCTGGGACGACCACGTCGTCCGGCGCGCCGAGGGCGAGCCCGACCTCCTCTTCATCGATCTGCACCTGCTGCACGAGGTGACCAGCCCCCAGGCCTTCGACGGCCTCCGTCAGAACGGCCGCCCCGTGCGCCGTCTCGACCTCACCATCGCCACCGAGGACCACAACACCCCGACCCTCGACATCGACAAGCCCATCGCGGACCCGGTCTCCCGCGCCCAGCTGGAGACGCTGCGCAAGAACTGCGCCGAGTTCGGCGTGCGGCTGCACCCGCTCGGCGACGTCGAGCAGGGCGTCGTGCACGTCGTCGGCCCTCAGCTGGGTCTGACCCAGCCCGGCATGACCGTCGTCTGCGGTGACTCCCACACCTCCACGCACGGCGCGTTCGGCGCGCTGGCGTTCGGCATCGGCACCTCGCAGGTCGAGCATGTGCTGGCCACCCAGACGCTGCCGCTGGCCCGCCCCAAGACCATGGCGATCACCATCGACGGCGAGCTGCCCGACGGCGTCACCGCCAAGGACCTGATCCTGGCGATCATCGCCAAGATCGGCACCGGCGGCGGCCAGGGCTACATCCTCGAGTACCGCGGCTCCGCCATCGAGCAGCTCTCGATGGAAGCCCGGATGACCATCTGCAACATGTCGATCGAGGCCGGTGCCCGCGCGGGCATGATCGCCCCGGACGAGACGACCTTCGAGTACATCAAGGGCCGCGCCCACGCCCCCGAGGGCGAGGACTGGGACGCCGCGGTCGCGTACTGGAAGACGCTGAAGACGGACGACGACGCCGAGTTCGACGCCGAGGTCGTCATCGAGGCCGCGTCGCTGTCGCCGTTCGTCACCTGGGGCACCAACCCCGGCCAGGGCGCGCCGCTTTCGGCGGACGTCCCCGACCCTGCTTCGTACGAAGACGCTTCGGAGCGCCACGCCGCCGAAAAGGCCCTGGAATACATGGGGTTGGAGGCGGGGCAGCCGCTGCGCACCATCAAGGTGGACACCGTCTTCGTAGGTTCCTGCACCAACGGCCGCATCGAGGACCTGCGCGCCGCCGCCGCGATCGTCGAGGGTCGCAAAGTCGCCGACGGCGTACGGATGCTGGTCGTCCCGGGTTCCGCGCGAGTCGGTCTGCAGGCCGTTTCCGAGGGTCTGGACGTCGTCTTCAAGGAGGCCGGCGCCGAATGGCGGCACGCGGGCTGCTCGATGTGTCTGGGCATGAACCCGGACCAGCTGGCCCCCGGTGAGCGCTCCGCGTCCACCTCCAACCGCAACTTCGAGGGCCGGCAGGGCAAGGGCGGTCGTACGCACCTGGTGTCGCCGCAGGTCGCGGCCGCCACGGCCGTCCTGGGCCACCTGGCCTCCCCGGCCGACCTGTCCGACGCCGAGACCCGTACGCCCGCTGGAGTCTGAGAAGCCATGGAAGCATTCACCACGCACACCGGCCGGGCCGTCCCGCTGCGCCGCTCCAACGTCGACACCGACCAGATCATCCCTGCTCACTGGCTCAAGAAGGTCACGCGGGACGGGTTCGAGGACGGGCTGTTCGAGGCCTGGCGCAAGGACGAGACCTTCATCCTCAACCGGCCCGAGCGGCAGGGCGCCACGGTGCTGGTCGCCGGGCCCGACTTCGGCACCGGTTCCTCCCGTGAGCACGCCGTCTGGGCGCTGCAGAACTACGGCTTCAAGACCGTGATCTCGTCCCGCTTCGCCGACATCTTCCGCGGCAACTCGCTGAAGAACGGCCTGCTCACGGTGGTGATCGAGCAGAAGATCGTGGACGCCCTGTGGGAGCTCACGGAGAAGGACCCGCAGGCCGAGATCACGGTCGACCTTCAGGCCCGCGAGGTGCGCGCCGAGGGGATCACCGCCTCCTTCGAGCTGGACGAGAACTCCCGCTGGCGGCTGCTGAACGGGCTGGACGACATCTCCATCACCCTCCAGAACGAGGCCGACATCTCCACGTACGAGGCCAAGCGCCCGTCGTACAAGCCGAGGACGCTCCAGGCCTGACCCCGGAGCCTTTGAGGAGGCCCTGGGCAAGTCGAGTTTCGGCCACCGCGACACCCCGCCGTACCCCCGATCGGACCGATCGGGGGTACGGCTGTTTCTGTACCCGTTCGGCCCCGAGGACCTTCGCGGCTCCTGTCAACTTCCCACGTTAGGACGGGCGTTGCCTGGGTACGCGCCCTGTACGGACGTGAGCGCCGGAAGTGCCCGCACGGCCGTTTGCGGCGGCAGTTGCCCCCTGAGCGGGCGACAACTCGCCCCAGATGGCACAATCTGTGCATGGAACACGACGGCCAACTCGAGCTCTATACGGCGGTCGCGAACCAACTCAAGGAAGCGCACACAAGGGTGCGCGCACTGCAAGTCCCGGAGGGCGTACGGATGGCGCTGACCCGGAAGCTGCTGGTCATTACGGCCGCGGCCAAGCACGATCTCGCCGATGCGACAAGGCGTCTGGAGCGGTTCATGGCGGACCTCGACGAGGGGCGAATGCCCGAAGAGGAGCGTTGATCGCCTCCGGAGCAGCCGATTTCGTTGCGGCACAAGGGTGATTAGCCCGTTTCGTGTTTGATTTGCGGTATATATCTGCCTAACGTGCGAAAAAGCTTGAACACTTTCGTTCTGGCTAATGTCTCCGAAGGGGAAGACGTGAACAAGGCGCAGCTCGTAGAAGCGATTGCCGACAAGCTGGGCGGCCGCCAGCAGGCCGCCGAGGCGGTCGACGCGGTCCTGGACGCCATCGTCCGCGCGACCGTCGCCGGAGACCGGGTCTCGGTCACCGGCTTCGGTTCGTTCGAGAAGGTCGACCGGCCGGCCCGCTACGCCCGCAACCCCCAGACGGGCGAGCGGGTTCGGGTCAAGAAGACGTCCGTGCCGCGCTTCCGCGCGGGCCAGGGCTTCAAGGACCTGGTGAGCGGCTCGAAGAAGCTCCCGCGCGGCGGCGAGGTCGCCGTCAAGAAGGCTCCCAAGGGCAGCCTGACCGGCGGTGCTGCCGCGACGGTCAAGAAGGCCGCCGCCAAGAAGGCGACGACGAAGGCGGCCGCCGCGAAGCGGACCACCGCCGCCGCCAAGAAGACGACGGCCGCCGCGAAGAAGACCGCGGCCACCGCCAAGAAGGCCACCGCGAAGAAGGCCACCACCAAGAAGACGACGGCGGCCGCCAAGAAGACGACCACCGCCAAGACGGCCGCCGCCAAGAAGACGACCGCCAAGAACGCCCCGGCGAAGAAGGCGACGGCCAAGAAGGCCCCCGCCAAGAAGTCGACCGCGCGCAAGACCACCGCCAAGAAGGCCACCGCCCGCTAGGCACATGGCAGCAGGGGCACTCACGCGCCGGGCCGGACTCCCTCATGGAGTCCGGCCCGCGGCGTGTTCAAGGGCGGTTTCAGAAGGTCTGGAGGGTCACCAGCGTGATCCTCGGGCTGTCCTTCGGCCCCTCCACCTCGATCCGCACCCGCTGGCCAGGCCGCAGCAGCCGCAGCCCGCCCGCGTCGAACGCCGGCGCGTCGAAGGGCACCGGTGTGCCGTCGTCCAGCAGCACCTGTCCGCTGCGCGTGTCGGGGTCGTACGTGTATGCGGTCGCCTGCATGGCGGCAGCCTACTGCCCGGGGATCAACAGGCGCGCGGCGGCCGCGGCCGTCCGGGAGCCCACGCCCAGGGACAGGGCCGTGCGCAGGTCCTCGCCGGTGTCCACGTCCTGGCGTACGGAATCCACCGCGTCGAGAACGAGTTCCACGGCTCCGGAAGCGCGATGGCGGGCGCGGGAATCCGTGCCGAACGCGGGAAGCAATTCACGGCCGGGGGCGACGGCGAGAAGCGTGGTGCCGATTGCGGCCGCGTCCGGGAGAAATGCTCGGGGGAATTCCGCGGCCGCGTCCAGGACCCGGGCCAATTCCGCCGGGCGCAGGGCCGGCAGATCCGCGTTGAGGGCAGCGAGCGGGGAATCGGGGCGGATGGCGCGCACGGCGGCGGCTCCGTGGGTCAGGGCGGCGTTCAGGCCCGTGCGCGGCTCGCCGGGGACGATGCGGGCCCCCAGGTCCGCCAGGGTGCGTCCGGCCAGGGCGTCGTCCGTGACGACTGCCACATCCCGCACCGCAGGTGAGGCCAGCGCGGCCGTCACGGTGTCCTCGGCGAAGGCGAGGGCGAGGCCCGGGCGCAGACCGTCGGTTGCGGTGTCCGCGAGCCTGCTCTTGGCCAGCGCCAAGGGCTTCAGGGGTATGACCAAGGTCCACTGCACCGGCGTACCGTCCCTCTCTTGTCGCGGCCATTGTCACCCGGCCCATTCGCCGCTCGGGCGGGCGGGCGTACCGTGTTCTCGACAGACCGGCGGCCCGGGGCGACACTTGTGCGGCCCCAGGCCCGGGAGCAGGCCTTGGGAAGTCCTAGAGGAAGGTGTCCGCGTGCCCCGCCGCAGAATCGGCTTCTGGTACCGCTTCGCAGCGGTCCTCTGCAAACCCTGGCTGGTGGTTCTGATCAAGCGGGACTGGCGCGGAATGGAGAATATTCCGGCCGACGGCGGATTTATCACCGCGGTGAACCACAATTCGCACGTCGATCCCTTCGCATACGGGCACTTCCAGTACAACACCGGGCGTGTGCCGCGTTTCCTGGCGAAGAGTGCGCTTTTCCGCGAGGGATTCGTCGGTGCCGCGATGCGAGGCACCGGACAGATCCCCGTCTACCGCGAGAGCACGGACGCGCTGAGTGCCTTTCGGGCCGCGATCGAGGCCGTGGAGCGCGGCGAGTGCGTCGCGTTCTACCCCGAGGGCACCCTCACCCGCGACCCCGACGGCTGGCCCATGGCCGCCAAGACCGGTGCCGCGCGCGTCGCCCTGCAGACCAAGTGCCCGGTGATCCCGGTGGCCCAGTGGGGCGCCAACGAACTGCTCCCGCCGTATGCCAAGAAGCCCAACCTCCTTCCGCGCAAGACCCATCATGTGCTCGCGGGACCGCCCGTGGACCTCTCGCGGTTCTACGGCAGGGAGATGACCCCGGAGCTGCTGAAGGAGGCGACGGAGGTCATCATGGCCGCCGTCACCGCGCAGCTGGAGGAGATCCGGGGCGAGAAGGCTCCCGAGACGCCCTACGACCCACGTCAGGAGCGGATCGAGCAGCGGCGCCGCACCCGGGCGGAGACCGGTACGGAGACCGGTGCGGAGACCGGAACGGAGACCGGTGCGGAGATCAGTCACGAGGGGGAGAAGAGCAAGTGAGCAAGCCCGTCAAGGCGGCAGTTTTCAGTGCCGGTTCGTGGGGGACGGCCTTCGGCATGGTGCTCGCAGACGCGGGGTGCGAGGTCACCCTGTGGGCGCGGCGCGCGGAGGTGGCCGAGGCGATCAACACCACCCGCACAAACCCCGACTACTTCCCCGGCGTCGAGCTTCCGGAGAACCTGCGGGCCACGACGGACCCCGCCGAGGCCGCCGCCGACGCCGACTACACGGTCCTGTCGGTGCCCTCCCAGACCCTGCGCGCCAACCTCGCGGAGTGGACGCCCCTGCTCGCCCCGGACACCGTCCTGGTGTCGCTGATGAAGGGCGTCGAGCTCGGTACGACCATGCGGATGAGCGAGGTGATCGAGGACGTCGCCAAGGTGGGCGCGGGTCGGATCGCCGTGGTCACCGGGCCCAACCTCGCGAAGGAGATCGCCTCCCGCAGGCCGGCCGCGGCCGTGGTCGCCTGCATCGACGAGGCCGTCGCCCAGAAGCTCCAGGCCGCCTGCCACACCCCGTACTTCCGCCCGTACACCAACACCGACGTGGTGGGCTGCGAGCTGGGCGGCGCGGTGAAGAACGTCATCGGCCTCGCGGTCGGCATCGCGGACGGCATGGGGCTCGGCGACAACGCCAAGGGCTCGCTGATCACACGCGGCCTCGCCGAGACCACCCGGCTGGGCCTGGCGATGGGCGCGGACCCGCTCACCTTCGCCGGACTCGCCGGGCTCGGCGACCTGGTGGCCACCTGCTCCTCGCCGCTCTCCCGCAACCACACCTTCGGCACCAACCTCGGCAAGGGCATGACCCTGCAGGAGACCATCGCGGTCACCAAGCAGACCGCCGAGGGCGTCAAGTCCTGTGAGTCGGTGCTGGATCTGGCCCGCCGGCACGGCGTCGACATGCCCATCACCGAGACGGTCGTCGGCATCGTCCACGAGGGCAAGCCTCCGGTGGTCGCTCTCAAGGAGCTGATGTCGCGCAGCGCGAAGCCCGAACGACGCTGAGCGAACCCGGTGGGCGGACGCTGACTCCCGGCCCTACCACCGGGTACTCTCAAGCCGATATGAGCACCGAGAACCTCCCCCAGAGCCCTCAGCAGCCCGTCCGTAAGCCGCGGGTGGCCGTCGTCTTCGGCGGTCGCAGCTCCGAGCACGGGATCTCCGTGGTCACCGCCGGCGCGGTCCTCAGGGCCATCGACCGGACCAAGTACGAGGTCCTGCCGATCGGCATCACGCGCGAGGGCCGCTGGTTCCTCACCGCCGACGAGCCCGAGCGCATGGCGATCACCGACCGCCGTACGCCCGATGTCGACGAACTCGCCGAGTCGCGGGACGGCGGCGTGGTGCTCCCCGTCGACCCCGCGAACCGCGAAGTCGTCTACTACGAGGCCGGATCGGTGCCCAAGGCGCTCGGCGAGGTCGACGTCGTCTTCCCGGTGCTGCACGGTCCCTACGGCGAGGACGGCACCCTCCAGGGTCTGCTGGAGCTCTCCGGTGTCCCGTACGTGGGTTCGGGTGTGCTCGCCTCGGCCGTCGGCCAGGACAAGGAGTACATGAAGCGGGTGTTCACCTCCTTCGGGCTCAAGGTCGGCCCGTACGTGGTGATCCGGCCGCGCGAGTGGGAGCAGGACGAGCCGGCCGCCCGCAAGAAGATCGTCGACTTCGCCGGCGAGCACGGCTGGCCGCTCTTCGTGAAGCCCGCGCGCGCGGGTTCGTCGATCGGCATCACCAAGGTCGACGACCTCTCCGGGCTCGACGAGGCGATCGCCGAGGCCCAGCGCCACGACCCGAAGATCCTGGTCGAGGCGGCGCTGCGGGGCCGCGAGATCGAGTGCGGCGTCCTGGAGTTCGAGGACGGCCCCCGCGCCTCCGTCCCGGCCGAGATCCCGCCGCCGGACGCGCACGCGTACTACGACTTCGACGCCAAGTACATCGACTCGACCCCGGGGATCGTCCCGGCGCCGCTGACGGACGAGGAGACCGCCGAGGTCCGCAGGCTCGCGGTGGACGCCTTCGAGGCGGCGTCCTGCGAGGGCCTGGTGCGCGCGGACTTCTTCCTCACGGAGGACGGCGAGTTCGTCATCAACGAGATCAACACGATGCCCGGCTTCACCCCGATCTCGATGTACCCCCAGATGTGGCAGGCGACCGGGATCGCCTACCCCGAGCTGGTGGACCGCCTGGTGCAGGCGGCGCTGCGCAGGTCCACGGGACTGCGTTGATCCTGGGCTGATCCGGAGTCGGTCTAGTCGGCGATCCCCTCGGGGATCGCCTTCTTGACGGCGGAGGCGACGTCGACGAGTGGCGCCATGCCGTCTCCCGTGCGGTCCTTGGGGATCGTCACCTCGACGTACGCCCTGCGCAGGGTGGTGGTGAACCGGAACGACCCGCCGTCCTGCTTCTCCAGCAGCCACCCCACCCCGTTCACGTCGACCCCGTCGGCCTCCGGGTCGAGCATCTTCTCGGGCTGGTCGACACCGCAGCGCAGTATGATCGCCGGGTTCCCCCAGCCCGCGGTCAGCGCGGACGCGGGCGAGGGATCCCGGCGGCCGAGGTCGTCCACGGAGGACGGCAGCGCCTTGTCCAGGTTCCGGCACAGCTTGGTGACCGTTGCCGACGGGCTGGGAACCGCCGCCGACGTGTCACCGTCTGCTGAGGAGCAGCCCGCCGCAGCGAGCAGCAGGGCGAGCGAGGGCAGGCCGATGGGCCGGTGACGGAAAAGGTTCACCGGCCAAGGTTAGACGGGGGCTACAGATGCACGACCGGGCAGGTCAGGGTACGGGTGATCCCGTCCACCTGCTGGACCTTGGCGACCACCATGCGGCCGAGGTCGTCGACCGTGTCGGCCTGGGCCCGCACGATCACGTCGTACGGTCCCGTCACGTCCTCGGCCTGGACGATGCCAGGAATCTTGCTGATCTCCTCGGCGACGGTCGACGCTTTGCCGACCTCCGTCTGGATCAGGATGTACGCCTGTACCACGGAACCTCCAGGGCGGCCACGAGGATCATGTGGGGAAAAGGAACGCCACGGTATCGCGTCGCCGCTCGCCGCGGGGAGACCTGCGCGGACCACGGCTCGCGCGCCGAGGTGCGGGCACGGCAGAAGTTGACGGCTCTCTCGACCGTATCGAGGACACTGGTTACGCGCGACCGGGCACGGACAGGTACAGAAGGGGCCAAAGGGCAATGAAGGGCACTGTTGGTGAGCTCGGCGAGTTCGGGCTCATCAGGGAGCTCACCTCCCGTCTCACCACCACCCCCGCGGTCCGGGTCGGCCCCGGCGACGACGCCGCGGTGGTCGCCGCGCCCGACCGCAGGGTCGTGGCCAGCACCGACATCCTGCTGGAGGGCCGGCACTTCCGCCGGGACTGGTCCACGGCCTACGACGTCGGCCGCAAGGCCGCCGCACAGAACCTCGCCGACATCGCCGCCATGGGCGCGGTGCCGACGGCCCTGCTGCTCGGCCTCGTGGTGCCCGCCGAGCTGCCGGTCACCTGGCCGTCCGAGATGATGGACGGGCTGCGCGACGAGTGCCAGGTCGCCGGCGCCTCCGTGGTCGGCGGCGACGTCGTACGGGGCGACACGATCATGGTGTCGATCACCGCGCTCGGCGACCTGCGCAACCAGGAGCCGGTCACCCGGGGTGGCGCCCAGCCCGGCGACCTCGTCGCGGTGACCGGCTGGCTGGGCTGGTCCGCCGCCGGGTACGCGGTCCTCTCCCGCGGCTTCCGCTCACCCCGCGCCTTCGTCGAGGCCCACCGACGCCCCGAGCCGCCGTACCACGCGGGTCCGGCAGCGGCCTCGCTCGGCGCGACAGCGATGTGCGACGTCAGCGACGGGCTGATCGCCGACCTCGGGCACATCGCCGAGGCCAGCAAGGTCCGCATCGACATCCGCTCCGGCGCCATCGACATCCCGACGCAGATGAACGACATCGGGCAGGCCGTCGGCGTCGACCCCATCCAGTGGGTGCTCACCGGGGGAGAGGACCACGCGATCGTGGCGACGTTCCCGCCGGACGTGAAGCTGCCCGCCCGCTGGAAGGTGATCGGCGAGGTCCTCAACCCGTCCGCGCTGCCCCAGGTGACGGTCGACGGGGCGCCCTGGACCAGCAAGGGCGGCTGGGACCACTTCGGGGACATGGAGTCGTGAGCGCTTTTGGGGCGCCTCCCCGTGTACTGACCGTCGCCGGTTCCGACTCCGGCGGCGGGGCCGGGATCCAGGCCGACCTGAAGACGATGCTCGCGCTCGGGGTGCACGGCATGAGCGTGCTCACGGCGGTCACGGCGCAGAACTCCCTCGGTGTGCAGGGGGCTTGGGAGCTGCCGGTGGAGGCGGTGCGGGCCCAGTACCGCAGCGTCGTCGACGACATCGGCGTCCAGGCCGTGAAGACGGGCATGCTCGCCTCCGCCGAACTCGTCGAGGCCGTCGCCGAGTTGATCTCGGGCACCGACGCTCCCGTCGTCGTCGACCCGGTCGGTGTCTCCAAGCACGGTGACCCGCTGCTAGCGGCCTGCGCGCTGGACTCCGTGCGGACGAAGCTGCTGCCCGTCGCGACCGTCGCCACCCCGAACCTCGACGAGGTGGCCCAACTCGCGGGCTTGCGGGTCGAGTCGGAGGAGCAGCTGCGGGACGCGGCGGCCGCCGTGCTGGCATACGGGCCCCGGTGGGTGCTGGTCAAGGGCGGCCATCTCCCCGGTGACGCCGTGGACTTGCTGACGGACGGCGCCGAGGAGCACTGGCTGCGGGCGCCGAGGTACGACAACCGGCACACACACGGCACGGGCTGCACCCTCGCGTCCGCGATCGCGTCGCAGCTGGCGAAGGGGCAGTCCGTGCCGGAGGCCGTGACGGAGGCCAAGCGTTACGTCACCGGGGCGATCGCCGCCGGGTTCGCACTCGGCGCGGGCATCGGCCCCGTGGACCACGGCTGGGACCTCAGGCCTGGACGGGATACGCGCGGAGCTTGATGTCGGTGGCCGCCTTCTCGGTGAGCCGCTTGAAGAAGCCGGCCATCAGGCGTGAGCTGAGCAGCCGGTACATCCGGTCCCGGCTGCGGATGCGCCGCTCGGTCGGCGGGGCGAAGAACGGGCCCGCGTTGCCGGAGGTCTTCTGGCAGCCCTTGGCGAAGGACCGGATCCGGGTCTCGTACTCGGCGAACGCGGTCCGGTGCTCGCCGCCCGCCAGCGCCAGCTCACCGGCGAGGACGTACGCGCCGACGACGGCCACGCCCGTCCCCATACCGCCCATGGTCGCGCCGTACCCGGCGTCCCCGAGCAGGGCCACGCGCCCGTTGGTGAGACGGTCGACGTGGATCTGGGCGATCGCGTCGAAGTACAGGTCGTCGGTCTCTTCGAGGGCCTTGAGGACGCTCGCCGTCTCCCAGCCCATCCCCGCGAACCGCTCGGCGAGGATCCGTTTCTGCGCGGCCACGTCCCGGCGGTCGTACGACAGCCGCTCGGACCGGAAGACCAGCAGCGCGCCCGCGCGGTCGGGATCGCCGTCGTAGTTGTTGATGCCGACGGCGCGGCCGGGTTCGCAGTAGAAGCGTCCGGTGCGCTCCAGGCCCAGGGTGTTGGGCATCGCGAAGCCGGCCACGTAGTGGTCGAAGAAGCGCAGGTAGCGGGACTCGTCGCCGAAGACCAGCCGGCGGGTGTTCGAGTGCAGCCCGTCGGCGCCGACGACGAGGTCGAAGTGACGCGGCGCGCCCCTGTCGAAGGTGACGTCGACACCGTCGGAGGTCTCCGTGAGCGTGGCGATCGAGTCGTCGAAGACGTACTCGACGCTGTCCTTCGTGTGCTCGTACATGATCTGCGCGAGGTCGCCGCGGAAGATCTCCACGTCGCCGCTCATCATCTCGGCCGGCAGGTCCACGCGCGGGCTGCCGTCGGCGCCGACGACGGTCTGCGGGCCCATGTGGGTCTGGCGGGCGTGGATCTCGTCCCAGATGCCCATGGAGGTGAGGACCTCACGGTGGACATGGCCCCGGAAGTCGACCGCGAAGCCGCCCCCGCGCAGCTCGGGAGCCTTCTCGACGACGGTGACGCGGGCGCCGTACCGGACGAGGTTCAGCGCGAGCGCGGGGCCGGCGACGCTGGCGCCGGAGATGAGGACGTTCAGGTGGCTGAGGCTGCTCTGTGTCTTCGTCATGGGGACGAGCTTCGGGGCGGCCGCTGACCGTCCTCCTACCGTTCGCTGACCGCCGCTGACCGCACGCCGCGGCCCCGCTCGAACGCCTTGTCGTACGCCTCGGGCGACAGCTTCGTACGGACGTCCCGCTCGACGCGTACGACATCGGGGTCCCCGCGGGTCTCGGCGCCCCGCAGGCCCGCCGCCGCGCCCAGCAGCTCGGCCGCCCGCCCAGGCCGCTCGGCGACCCCCGCCAGGGCCTCGGTGAGCGTGGCGAGAACCTCGGCGCCGGGCGGCTCGTCGGCGACGGCACGGGCCTGCGCGAACCAGTCCCGGGCCTGCTCGACGTCACCCTCCGCGGCGGCCGTCCGGCCCAGCCCGACGAGGATGAGGGCGGTCTCGCCGAGGCTGAACCAGTTCGCCGAGCACAGCTCCAGGGCGCTTTCGTAGTGCACGCGCGCGTGGGCGCTGTCCCCGGTCAGCCGGGCCGTGTCCCCGAGCCCGCGCCAGGCGGCCGCCACCTTGTCGGGGACGCCCGCCGTGCGCGCGAGCGCCGCGGAGCGCGTGAAGTGTGCGGCGGCCTCCTCGGCGTCGCCCCGGTGCAGCAGTACGAACCCGCGCGAGCGCAGCAGGTCGGCGGTCTCCTCCGGGGCCTGGAGCTCCCGCACGTAGGTCAGGCCCTCGTCGAGGAGTTCCAGGGCGCGCGCGTACTCCCCGCGCCGGTTCGCGAACCCGCCCAGCGGATCGAGGCAGTTGGCCATGCCCCAGCGGTCGCCCGTCTCCCGGAAGCCGGCCAGGGAGCGGGCGAAGGCGGCCTCGGAGGCGGGCGCGTCGCCCGAGAACTGGTGCTGGTAGGCGACCCCCAGATCGAGCAGCGCGTGCCGCCAGGCCCCCTCACCCATCTGCACGCGCACGTGGTCGTTGAGGCCCGTCGCCACCGGGCCGCCGGTCAGCGACCACAGCACCATCGTGAACGGCAGCCGCAGCGGCCCCGCCAGCGACTCCATGAGCGCCGCCACGCGCGCGACGCGGCCGGCCTCGGTGGGGTCGTCGCCGCGCCCGGTGACGGTGTTCATCAGGCACAGCGCGTAGTCCTCGGCCAGCCCCTCGGGCGGCTCGTCTCCCACGGCCGTCAGCAGCGCGCGGGCCTGCGGAAGCTGCTCGCCGTGCAGCCCGCGCAACCGCCGGAACCAGGTCAGCGCCGCCATGAGCCGCAGCGCCGCGCCGGGATCGGTGGCGGTCAGACGGGTTACGGCCGCGTCCAGGTTGTCGTGCTCGGCGTCCAGCCGGGCCAGCCACGGCAACTGGTCCCGGCCGCGCAGATACGGCTCGGCGCGCTCGGCCAGCCGTAGGAAGTACCCGGCGTGCGCGTCCCGCAGGCCCGCCTCGCCCGTGCGCCGCTCGGCGGCGAACGCGCGGATCGTCTCCAGCATGCGGTACCGGCCCTCGGTCACCTCCAGGAAGGACTTCTCCACCAGCGAGGCCAGCAGGTCCTCCGGGTACGGCAGGGCGCACACCGCCTCCACCGCGTCGAGCGTGGCACCCCCGGAGAACGCGGTGAAGCGTCGGGCCAGCTCCCGCTCCTCCTCGTCCAGCAGGTCCCAGCTCCATTCCACGACCGCGCGCAGGGTGCGGTGCCGGGGCGCCTTGGAACGGTCGCCGCGGGACAGGAGGCGGAACCGGTCGTCGAGCCGGTCGGCCAGCTCGTCCGGGGTGAGGGTGCGCAGCCGGGCCGCCGCCAGTTCGATCGCCAGCGGCAGCCCGTCGAGGGCGGCGCAGATGTCGGGCACACGCGCGTGGCCCTCGAAATCGGGCCGCACGGCACGCGCGCGGTCCAGGAACAGCCGCACCGCGGGATCCGGCGGCAGCGGCGGCACGGGCACGAGGACCTCGCCGGTGATCCCGAGGGACTCCCGGCTGGTCGCCAGCACCCGCACCCCCGGGCAGGAGGCGAGGAGCAGTGCGGACAGCCGGGCCGCGTCATCGACCAGATGCTCGCAGTTGTCGAGGACGAGGAGCAGCTCCCGGTCCTCCAACGCGGCCAACAGACGGTCCGTGCCGTCCCCGGCGGGCGTACGGAATCCTTCACGCACCCCGAGCGCCGTGAGAACGGCGTACGGGATCCGCGCCCCGTCGACGAGCGGCGCCAGCTCCACGAAGCACACGTCCTCACGTGCGGTTGAGGGGGAGGGTGAGGGGGAGAGGGTTGCGTCGGCACGCGCGCGTGCCGTCTCGATCGCCAGCCGGGTCTTGCCGGCCCCGCCCGGTCCGGTGAGGGTGACGAGCCGGGCCTCGGACAGGGCGTCGGCGATCCGGGCGAGCTCGGTCTCCCGGCCGATGAAGCGGGTGAGCTGGACGGGCACGGAGGGCCGCCCGGGTGCGCCGCCCCGGAGGAGCTCCAGGTGGAGCGCGGCCAGCTCGGGCGACGGATCGGCGCCCAGCTCGTCGGCGAGGGTGCGCCGGGCCTCCTCGAACGCCGTGAGCGCTTCGGCGGGCCGGCCGCCCGCGTGCAGGGCCCGCATCAGCTGCCCGTAGAGCCGCTCGCTCAGCGGGTGCGCGGCCAGCAGCCCCCGCAGCTCGGGCACCAGCTCGGGCCCGCCGCCGAGCCCGAGATCAGCCTCCACGCGGTCCTGCGTTGCAGCCAGCCGCAGTTCGTCGAGCCGGGTCCGCTCGGCGTGCGCGTCGGGGAGGTCCGGCAGCGCCGGGCCGTGCCAGAGGGCGAGGGCCTCGCGCAGCAGGCCGGCCGCCCGGGTGTGGTCCCCGGCGGCGAGCGCGGCCCGGCCCTGCGCGGTCAGATGCTCGAACCGGTGGACGTCGACGGCGTCGGGCGGGACGGCGAGGCGGTAACCGGTGGGGGTGGCCTCGATCTCCGCGTGCGGGGCCAGTCGGCGGCGCAGCCGGGAGACCTGGGACTGAAGGGCGTTGCCCGCTCCGGCGGGCGGCTCGGCACCGTACAGGCCGTCGGTCAGGCGCTCCACGGAGACGCCGTGGCCCACGTCGAGCAGCAGGAGGGTGAGCAGGGCGCGGGGGCGGGGACCGCCGGCGTCGAGAGGCGTGCCGTCGTCGGTGCGGAGGTCCAGGGGGCCCAGGATGCCGTAGCGCATTCCCCGGAGTCTGGCAGGTGCGGGGATCTTGGGCACGGAAAGCAGTCGCCACAGCAGAAGGTGGGCACAGCAGAAAGTTGCACACCAGAAGGTGGGCACAGCAAGAAGCCGGTCCACACGAGGTGGACCGGCTCGATGCAGCGAACCAGCAGTGGCCGCGCGCTTAGCTGTGCGTCAGCGCGAGACCTTGCCGGCCTTGATGCACGAGGTGCAAGCGTTCACGCGCTTCGGCGTCCCGCCGACCACGGTACGGACGCGCTGGATGTTCGGGTTCCAGCGACGGGACGTACGGCGGTGCGAGTGCGAGATGTTGTTGCCGAAGCCCGGCCCCTTGCCGCAGACGTCGCAGTTGGCAGCCACGGGTCACTCCAAAGACTTCAGATGCACTTACGGTTGACCCCGGCATGCCGGGATCAGGATCGTAGGATCTGAGTGGCGGTGCCAGGGGGAAAGCCCGATGTGGATCGGGCAACCGGAGCAGCATACAACGACTGCGCCAGTGCAACGAAACTACCATGGCTGCTCAGGGCCCTGGACCCGGTCCCACCTCACCTGTTTCCGGTGGACAGCGGTCCGGGGTCTACGCTGCGTCCAGTCCAGCTCAAGGAGGCGCAGGTGGCGCAGGTGCCGCAGACATTCTTCGATGCTCTCGCGGTGCGCACCTGGTGCGGCCTCGCGCTCACGGCGCTGGGCCGGGCGCGCGAGGAGATCGACGCGATCAACGTCTACCCGGTCGCGGACGGGGACACCGGCACCAACCTGTACCTGACCGTCGAGTCGGCGGCGACCGCCGTCGAGGCCGTGTTCGCCGGGTACGAGGCCGGTTCCGCGCCCGCCGGGAAGCCCTCCCTCGCCGACGCCGCGCGCGCGATGGCGCACGGTGCGCTCATAGGCGCGCGCGGGAACTCGGGGACGATCCTCGCGCAGTTGCTGCGCGGCATGGCCCAGGTGCTCGCCACCGAGGGTGAGGCCTCTCACACCGACGCGGACGGGCTGCGCCTGGCCCTTCGGCACGCGGCCGACTCCGCCCGCCAGGCCGTCGCCCACCCCGTCGAGGGCACGGTCCTGTCGGTCGCCTCGGCCGCCGCCGACGCGGCCGGGGGAGCGGAGGGCGACTGCGGGACGGTCGCCCGGGCGGCCTACCAGGGGGCGTGCGTGGCGCTCGCCGCGACCCCGGGGCAGTTGGCGGTCCTGGAGCAGGCCGGAGTCGTGGACGCGGGCGGGCGGGGGCTGGTGGCGGTTCTCGCGGCGCTGGTGGAGACGTTCACGGGGGAGGTGCCTGGGCTCTTCGGCGCCGTGGTCGGATCGGCGGCCGGTTTCCCGGTCGGTTTCCCGGTCGGGTCGGTTTCCGTGGCGCACGCGCGCGTGGAGGGCGTTCAGGGGGCCGGCCCGGCGGAGGACTGCGCCGAGGGGCCGGACGGTGAGGGCGGCCCCGCCTTCGAGGTGATCTACCTCCTGGAAGCGGACGACGCGGCCGTGGCACGGCTGCGGCAGCGGCTGGACGACCTGGGCGACTCGCTCGTCGTGGTCGGCGGCGACGGCCTGTGGAACGTCCACGTGCACGTGGACGACGCGGGTGCCGCGGTCGAGGCGGGCGTCGAGGCCGGCCGGCCCTACCGGATCCGCATCACGCACTTCGGTGCCGACGACGCGCACACGCGCGGCAGCGAGCGTCCGCCCCGCGAACGCGTCCAGCGCGCGGTCGTCGCCGTCGTGCCCGGCGAGGGCCTGGCCGGGCTGTACACCGAGGCCGGCGCCACCACCGTGCTCGCGCGCCCGGGGGAGCCGCCCGCCAGCGGGGAACTCGTCGAGGCGGTACGACGTGCCCACGCGCGCGAGGTCGTGCTCCTGCCCAACGACGCCGACCTGCGCCACACCGCCGCCGCGGCAGCCGAGCAGGCCCGCACGGAGGGCATCCGGGTGGCCCTGATCCCGACCCGTTCCGCGGTCCAGGGGATCGCGGCGCTCGCCGTGCACGAGCCGGACCGCCGCTTCGACGAGGACGTCGTCTCGATGACCTCGGCGGCCGGCGCCACCCGCTACGCCGAGGTCGTCGTCGCCGAGCGTCAGTCGTGGACCATGGCCGGCATCTGCCAGGCCGGCGACGTCCTCGGACTCATCGACGGCGACGTGGCCGTCATCGGCTCCGACGTCACCGCCACCGCCGAGACCGTCCTGAACCGCATGCTGGCGGCGGGCGGCGAACTCGTCACCCTCGTACTCGGCGACGAAGCCCCCGAAGACGTCGCAGGGCACCTGGAGGCGCGGGTGCGGGAGGCGTATCTCGCCGTGGACACGGTGGTGTACCGGGGCGGGCGTCAGGGAGCGTTGATGTTGATCGGGGTGGAGTAGGGGGGCGAGGGAATCGTTCGACGATTCTCCTGTTCCCGAGAATAAGAGGCTTGAGAGCAAGAGGATCGTTCAACAATCCTCTTGCCCGTGCGTCCACTCGCCCTCGGGGATCGTTCAACGATCCTTCTGTTCCTCCGCCACCTGCAACAACTGCTCCGCCTCGGCCCGCCGCGACCGCACCGTCGCGTCCTCCTCCTGGTCGCCCCCGTCGGCACCGGCACCCGCACCGCCGTCGGAATCGGCGTAAGCCCTCAGCACCGCACGCGCGCGTGCCGCCGCCGCCGTGGGCCGGCCCAGGTCGGTCTCCAGCCAGCCGGCGGCCAGCTCGGCACCCGTCCGGGCGTGCAGGGTGCTGTCGCCCAGGGCGACGAACACCGCGACGGCCTCCGCCATCTGGCAGAGCGCCTCGTCCAACGCGGCCCGGATCGAGTCGTCGTCGGCGTCCTCGGCGGCGGAACGGGCCAGCAGGTCCCCGAACTGGCGGTGGGTGTGACCGAGTTCGGCGACGAGCCGCAGGCGCGCCTCGTCGTCCTCCGCCGCGTCGAACGCGTCCGCGCACTCCTCCACGGCACGCGTCATCAGGTCACGTGCCGTGTCCGGCCCGCCCTCCGTGCGCAACGCCAGCCACGCGCGGGCGCGCAGGGAGCGGACCAGTCCGTGGACGTTGCCGAGGCCGCGCCACAGCTCGCCCGCGCGCGCGTAGGCCTGGTCCGCCTCGGTGTGCAGGCCGGCCTGGCCGAGCGACTCGGCGGCCAGGTGGGCGAGGGTCGCGTGGTCGTGCTGCTCGGGCCAGTGCCGGGCGATCTCGGCGGCCTCGAGCCGGCGCTCGGCGGCGTCCCGGTGTTCCCCGAGCTCGCTCAGACAGTCACCGAGCCACCACTGCGTCTGGACGACCGCGCCGTCGCCGTGCGTCTCGGCGGTCAGGTCCGCGAGCGCCGACTCCAGAACCTCCGCGGCCTCGGCCCAGCGGCCCAGCCGCACCAGGAACCCGCCGAGCTGGTGCCGCGCCCACGCGCCGAACGTCGGGCCCGCGCCCGCCTCGTCGGCCCAGTGCGCCGCTTCCAGGGCGTGCTCCGCGGCCTCGTCGGCCTGCCCCCGGCCCCCGACGACCTCGGCGAGCTGGAGGTGCAGCTGGGACCGCCCCACCGCCTCCAGGAACGGTCCGCCGTGCTCCAGGGCCGCCCGCAGCGCCCGCTCCGCCTCCACCATGTCGCCCAACTGGTGGGCGAGACCGGCCAGCCGGGCCTCGTACTCCACGGCGAACCACGGCAGACCCGCCTCGACGAACTCGGCCGCGGCCCGCGCGAACAGCTCCGCGCCCGCCTCCGGGTCCCCGGAGTGCGTCGCGAGCTCCGCGAGCATCGCGTGCCCCTCGGCGACCCGGGCGGCCAGCCGTACGTCGTTCCCGGCCCGCCCGTCCACCAGCGCCAGCAGCTCCCGTACGGCAGCCTCGGCCTCCCTCAGAACCGTGTCCGCCACCGGCCCGTCGGCCTCGTGGACGCGCCGCATCAGGATCCGTGCCCGACCCATCAGCACGCCCGCCGCCTGCGGCACCTCCGTGCCCCCGTCGGCGTACAGCGCGAGGACCAGGTCGTACGGGTCGGCGACCGCCGCGAGTGCCTCGTCGACCTCACCGGCCAGGGCACGGACGTACGCCGCACGCGCGCGTGCGGCCAGAGCCTCTCCGGGGTCGCCCGCCCGCGCGTACAGCTCGGCGGCCTGCTCGAACGTTTCGGCCCCCTCGGCGCCCAGACCGATCGCCGCGTGGTCGGCGATCTCCGCGCGGTCACGCGCCTGCAGTTCCACGCCCTCCGTCTCCTCGGCCAGCCGCGCCACCCGCGCCCACGCCTCGACGGCGTGCGGCCGAAGGGTGTCCGACAGCCGCCGGGCCTCGACGAGCAGGGCCGACAGGTCCGGTTCGCCGTCCTCCTGGGCCGGAGCGGGCGCCGTTAGAGCCACAGCGACCACGGCGGAGGCCGGGCGAGCCGCCCGCACTCCCAGGGGCAACCGTTCCACCAGAGGACGCTGCGCCATACGCGCGCGGGCCCGCTCGCTGACGTACGCCGTGCCGTTGCGCTCGTCGAACCGCGCGGCCAGCGCGAGGGCCTCCGCGCGCGCGTGCACGGCGAGTGCGTCGGCCGTCCACTCCCGCCCGGCCGCCCCGGGCACCCGCTGACCTCCCAGCCCGAGCTCGGCCAGGCGCTCCATGAGCAGCACCACGACGCTCAGGAACTCCAGCCTGCTGCGCGGATGCCCCTCGTCCGTGAAGTACGCCGGCCGCTCCGCGAGCAGCTCCAGGCCCCGTGCCTCGTTGCCGGTGAGCGCGCAGAACTCGACGTGGTCGGCGTAGGCGCCCCGCATGCTCTCCATGGGCCGCACCAGCCGGAAACCCCGCAGATGGTGCGCTCGGGCCTCCTCCAGACGGCCCAGCCGCAGCAGCGGCACCAGGGACGACGCGAGCACGGTGTGCGGCTCGTGCGCGCACGTGTACTCGCCCTCCAGGACCGGCGCCCACACCTCCAGCGCCTCCGCGTCACGGCCGCGCTCCGCCTGCCACCAGCCCTGCCCGTGCAGCTCGCACGCGTGACAGTCGGCCATGGTGTCCCGGTCCGCCGCCAGCCAGGCGGCGAACGCCCGCTCGGCCCGTTCCACGTCCCCCACGTGCGCGGCCACGCTGAACTCGGCGCTGCGCACCGCCCGCTCGGAGTGCCCGGCGAGCCGGTAGCGGTGCTCCATCTCGCCGAGCCACTTCTCCACCGACGCCAGCGGCACATGCGGCTGGTCGAGCATCCCGGCCGACACCCACTTGAAGACCCAGTGCAGCGAGTGCGTCTCGTAGTCGTCGAAGTCCTCGGGCCGCTCGTCCCACAGGCGCAGCAGCCGCGCGAACGGGACGAACATCTTCGCCTTCTCGGAGCTGTAGTTGTAGACCTTCAGCTGGTGCCCGAGCGCCTCGATCACGGCAAGCGGGATGTTCAGCTTCTCCGCCTCCAGCAACAGCCGCTCCGCGCGCGCGTTGCGAGCCGGCCCCTCCGGCTGTTCGCCGTTCTCCGCCATCGCCCGGCGGAGGGAGTCGAAGTCCGTGATCTCACTCATCGGTGGCCCCCTGTCCCTCTGTCGACTCCCCCTGTGCGGACTCCCCGTGCGTGGCCCACTCCAGGAGACCGATGAACGCCCGGTTCAGCAGCGCCGAGTCCGCGGGCCGCAGCGGGCGCTGCGCCATCAGCAGCGCCTGCCCGTACAGCGACTCCGTGGCGGTGCCGATCAGTTCAGGATCGTTCAACGAACTGATCCGCCGGATCAGCGGGTTGAGATGGTTGAGCACCAGACGCGCGCGCGGGGCGCTCCCGCGCAGCGAGCCCAGGATGCCCGCCCACAGATCGTCGGCCTGCGCCTCCGCCTCCGCGCGCGCCTGCTCGTGCCGGGCCGCCCGGTCGTCGAGATGCAGCGCGGGCACCGACAACGGGTGGAAGGCCCGTAGGGCGACGTCACAGCCCAGCGGGTCGAGCTTCGCCCGCGCGGCCGCCAGGAAGCCCGTCAGCGCCAGCTCGTCGGCCGGGTCGACGGCGTCCAGGTGCGCGGTCACGGTGTCCGCGTCCAGCTCGGCGACGACCGTCCCCGGCCGCACCGACGGCAGCGCCTCGACCAGCTCGCTGTCGTACGTGTAACCGCCGTTGATCACCCCGACGCCCTGCGCGGACGCGATCGGCGCCACCTGCCGGTACTCCTCCACGGTCCGCGTGAAGTGCACCAGCGGGTGCCGCTGCGCGAACTCCTCCAGCGACAGCCGTCCGTCGGTCGTCTCGAAGGGCAGCCACGGCAGCATCGTGCGCAGCATCTCCTTGTCGTGCCGCGCCAGGGACTTCACGCCCAGGTGGTGCACCGCCAGGAAAGCCGCGAGCCGCTCCGGATCACCGGCGGCCAGACCCGTCAACCACGACCGGATCCGTTCCCCCAGCGCCTCCCGCACCCCGGCCAGCGTCTCGTCCTCGTACAGCGACTCCCGCGAGGCCGTCGGCCGCAGACTGTCGGTGTCCAGGACGCAGCGCACGAAGAACGCCCAGTCGGGCAGCAGCTGTTCGCCCCGCTCGGTCAGCAGCATGCCCTTGAGGTGCACCCGGTGACCAGCGCGCTGCGCCGGGCTGACCGCCGACGGCAGCACGTACGCCACCCCGCGGATCCCCGCCAGCGGCACGTCCAGCTCGACCGAGTCCAACGGCGTGAACCCGAACTGCTCATGACAGTGCCGGGCCAGCGCCACCCGCCGGTTGGCGGGGGAGGGGTACGCCCGGTCCCAGGGCGCGGGCAGATCCGTGACCGCCTCGTCGCCGACCCGGACGTCGTACGGCAGCAGTGAGCCGAAGTCCCGGGCCAGTTGCAGGACCCGCGGCTCGGTGAGCCACTCCCCGGCACCGGCCCGCGCCACCAGATGCACGGTGGTTCCCGGCTCGGGCCGCTCCTCGTGGGGCAGCGTCCGCACGGTGTACGACCCGTCGTCGCGCGCCGTCCACTCCACGGGCGGCGCGTCCGGCGTACGGGCGCTGCGGCTGACCACGCGGATCCGCTCGGCGACCACGAAGCAGGCCAGCAGCCCGATGCCGAACTGCCCGAGGAAGTCCGAACGGACGTCCTGCAGCCCCTCGGCACGCTTGGAACTGCGCCCGATGGTGGCCAGCAGGCTGTGCACGTCGGCCTCGGTGAGCCCGACGCCGGAGTCCTCCACCCGCAGCCGGCCGTCCGCCGCGAACAGGCGCACCCGCGCCGGGGCGTCGGGCTCCTCGGTCCGCCGGGCGGTGATGGCGTCCACGGCGTTCTGCAGCAGCTCGCGCAGGTAGACCCTGGGACTGGAGTAGAGGTGATGGGACAGCAGGTCCACCAGACCGCGCAGGTCGACCTGGAACGTGTGAGGTGACGGGGATGCCTGGGATGACTGTGAGGTCTGGGAGTCCATCGCTGCAGCGCCGCGGGCTGGGGACGATCACGGCGCGGGGTCGGGCGGTCCCGGTGGGGCGGTGACCGCGGATGATGGCCGGAGCGCGCCATCCTAGAGCCCGAACGAGCCGTCTGACCAGGGGTTTCAGGACATGTATACGGCAATGTCAGTGGCGTGGTGTGCAATGGATCTCGTGCCCGCACTGGAAGAACCACTCAAAAAAGTGCTCGGCCCCGCCACCGCGAAGGTGATGGCCGAGCACCTCGGCCTGCACACCGTCGGCGACCTCCTGCACCACTATCCCCGCAGATACGAGGAGCGTGGCCAGCTCACCCACCTCGCCGACCTCCCCATGGACGAGCACGTGACCGTGGTCGCCCAGGTCGCCGACGCCCGCCTGCACAGCTTCGCCTCCGCCAAGGCCCCCCGAGGCAAGGGCCAGCGCCTGGAGGTGACGATCACCGACGGCAGTGGCCGACTTCAGCTGGTCTTCTTCGGCAGCGGCGTCCACAAACCCCACAAGGATCTCCTGCCCGGCACGCGCGCGATGTTCGCGGGCAAGGTCTCGGTCTTCAATCGCCGCCTCCAACTGGCCCACCCGGCCTACGAACTGCTGCGCGGCGACACCGACGAATCCGCGGAGACCTGGGCGGGCGCCCTCATCCCGCTCTACCCCGCCACCGCCAAACTGGAGTCCTGGAAGATCGGCAAGGCGATCCAGACGGTCCTGCCCAGTGCCCAGGAGGCCGTCGACCCCCTCCCGGACTCCCTGCGCGACGGCCGCGGCCTGGTCTCCCTCCCCGAGGCCCTCCTCAAGATCCACCGCCCGCACACCAAGGCCGACATCGCCGACGCCCGCACCCGCCTGAAGTGGGACGAGGCCTTCGTCCTCCAGGTCGCCCTCGCCCGCCGACGCCACGCCGACGCCCAACTCCCGGCCGTCCCCCGTAGACCCGCCCCCGACGGCCTTCTCACCGCCTTCGACGCCCGCCTGCCCTTCACCCTCACGGAGGGCCAGCAGAAGGTCTCCAAGGAGATCTTCGACGACCTGGCGACGGAGCACCCGATGCACCGGCTGCTCCAGGGGGAGGTCGGAAGCGGGAAAACGATGGTCGCCCTCCGCGCCATGCTCGCCACGGTCGACGCGGGCGGTCAGGCCGCCATGCTCGCCCCCACCGAAGTGCTCGCCCAGCAGCACCACCGCTCCGTCGTCGAGATGATGGGCGACCTGGCCGAGGGCGGGATGCTCGGCGGATCCGAGCAGGCCACCAAGGTCGTGCTGCTGACCGGATCCATGGGCATGGCCGCACGACGGCAGGCACTGCTCGACCTCGTCACCGGAGAGGCCGGCATCGTGATCGGCACGCACGCGTTGATCGAGGACAAGGTCCAGTTCCACGACCTCGGGCTCGTCGTGGTGGACGAACAGCACCGCTTCGGCGTCGAGCAGCGCGACGCCCTGCGCGGCAAGGGCAGACAACCCCCGCACCTGCTCGTCATGACGGCCACGCCCATCCCGCGCACCGTTGCCATGACCGTCTTCGGCGACCTGGAGACGTCCGTCCTCGACCAGCTCCCGGCCGGCCGCTCGCCCATCGCCAGCCATGTCGTCCCGGCCGCCGACAAACCCCACTTCCTGGCGCGCGCGTGGGAGCGCGTGCGCGAGGAGGTGGCGAACGGCCACCAGGCGTACGTCGTCTGCCCCCGGATCGGTGATGAGGAGGACGACCCGAAGAAGGCCGGCAAGGCCAAGAAGAAGTCCCCCGAGGACGAGGCCGAGAAGCGGCCCCCGCTCGCCGTCCTCGATGTGGCCGACCAACTCGCCAAGGGCGCCCTCCAGGGCCTCCGGGTCGAGGTCCTGCACGGCCGCATGCACCCCGACGACAAGGACGCCGTCATGCGCCGCTTCGCCGCGGGCGACACCGACGTCCTGGTCGCCACGACCGTCATCGAGGTCGGCGTCAACGTCCCGAACGCCACCGCGATGGTGATCATGGACGCCGACCGCTTCGGTGTCTCCCAGCTACACCAGCTGCGCGGTCGGGTGGGGCGTGGCTCGGCCCCCGGCCTCTGCCTGCTGGTGACGGAGATGCCGGAGGCGAGCGCGGCCCGCCAGCGCCTCAACGCGGTCGCCGCCACCCTCGACGGCTTCGAACTCTCCCGTATCGACCTCGAACAGCGCCGCGAGGGCGACGTCCTCGGCCAGGCCCAGTCCGGCGCCCGTTCCTCCCTGCGCGTACTCGCCGTCATCGAGGACGAGGAGGTCATCGCGGAGGCGAGAGAGGAGGCGGCGGCGGTGGTGGCGGCAGACCCGGAGCTGACGGGACTTCCCGGCCTCCGCACGGCCCTGGACGCCCTCTTGGACGAGGAGAGGGAGCAGTACTTGGAAAAGGGCTGAGGGCAGCCCACCCGGGGGGCGCGGGGCTGTAATCCATATGCGGCCACCGGCGCGCGGGCGCGAAGAGCCACAACGGACCCGCACCCGCCGACGGCGAAGACGCACCCACCCGTGCCGCCTGCCAAACTGAACCGCAAAGCCGCCCACGAAGAAGGACTCCCCAATGACCCGCGTGATCGCCGGCCGGGCAGGCGGACGGCGCCTCTCAGTGCCGCCCGGCACCGGAACCCGGCCAACATCCGACCGCGCGCGCGAGGGTCTCTTCTCCACCTGGCAGTCCCTGCTGGGCGGCGGCCCCCTCGACGGCGAACGAGTCCTGGACCTCTATGCCGGATCAGGGGCGGTAGGTCTGGAGGCCCTCTCCCGAGGCGCTAGCCACACCCTCCTGGTGGAGGCCGACGCCCGCGCCGCCCGCGTCATCCGGGAGAACGTGAGAAACCTCGCCCTCCCCGGCGCCGAGGTCCGCGCGGGCAAGGCCCAACAGGTCATCCAGGCGGAGCCGGCCGCGCCGTACGACCTCGTCTTCCTCGACCCCCCGTACGCCGTCTCGGACGACGATCTTCGGGAGATCCTGCTCACACTCCGCTCGGGGGGCTGGCTCACGGCCGATGCCCTCGTCACCGTGGAGCGCAGCACCAGAGGCGGGGAGTTCCACTGGCCGGACGGTTTCGAAGCGCTCCGGGCCCGTCGCTACGGCGAGGGAACGTTTTGGTACGGTCGCGCCGCCTCTACGTGCGAAGACGCACGATGACCGGACCGGAGAGCGAGGGATCACAAGTGCGCCGCGCCGTCTGTCCCGGGTCGTTCGACCCGATCACCAACGGACACCTCGACATCATTTCCCGCGCCTCCCGTCTCTATGACGAGGTCTATGTCGCGGTCATGATCAACAAGTCCAAGAAGGGCCTGTTCGAGATCGACGAGCGGATCGACCTGATCCGCCAGGTCACCGCCGAGTACGGCAACGTACGGGTCGAGGCCTTCCACGGCCTCCTCGTCGACTTCTGCAAGCAGCGCGAGATCCCCGCCATCGTGAAGGGTCTGCGCGCGGTCAGCGACTTCGACTACGAACTGCAGATGGCCCAGATGAACAACGGTCTCTCGGGTGTCGAGACGCTGTTCGTGCCCACCAACCCCACCTACAGTTTCCTCTCCTCCTCCCTGGTCAAGGAGGTCGCCACCTGGGGCGGGGACGTCTCGCACCTCGTTCCGGCGATCGTCCTGGAGGCGCTCAACGAGCGCCTGCGCAACGACTGATGGGACTACAGTCGTCCCGTCCGTCTCCAACACAGCTGTAGAGAGTGGCGAGCAACCGGTGGACGTGCAGAAGAAGCTCGACGAGATCGTCACGGCGGTCTCCAGTGCCCGGTCGATGCCGATGTCGGCCTCGTGCGTGGTCAACCGCGCGGACCTGCTCGCCCTGCTCGAAGAGGTGCGCGCGGCCCTGCCCGACTCGCTCGCCCAGGCCCAGGAGCTGATCGGCGGCCGTGAGCAGATGGTCGAGCAGGCCCGCCAGGAGGCCGAGCGGATCATCTCCACCGCGCACGCCGAGCGCGGCTCCCTGATCTCGGACACCGAGATCGCCCGCCGCTCCCAGTCCGAGGCCGACCGCATCCTCGCCGAGGCCCGCAAGGAGGCCGAGGAGGTCCGCGCGGAGGCCGACGACTACGTCGACTCCAAGCTCGCCAACTTCGAGGTCGTCCTCACCAAGACGCTCGGCTCCGTCGGCCGCGGCCGCGAGAAGCTCCTCGGCACCGGCCCCGGCGTCGACGAGAACGGCTACGAGGACGAGGACGCCCCCGAGCGCAGCCACGACCCGGAGACCCTGCGCCGCGACGCCGACTCCTACGTCGACACCAAGCTGGGCGCCTTCGAGGCGGTCCTCGCCAAGACCCTGGAGGCGGTCGGCCGCGGCCGCCAGAAGCTGCACGGCCGCATCGCCACGGACGACCTCGGCGTCCTCGCCGACGACAACACGACCTTCCAGCACTCCTCCGACGCCGACTACCTCGCCGACCTGACCGCCCTCGCCGAGCGGGACGCCGCGGCCGAGCAGCCCGTCCAGCAGCCGTACGAGCAGCCGCAGGAGGCCTACGCCTACCAGCAGCAGCCGGACCCGTACACCGGCGGCTACGGGCAGCAGCAGGGCTACGGCCAGCAGGACGCGTACGGCTACCAGCAGGCCGACCCCTACGCGTACCAGGGCTACGACACCCAGCAGGCGCCCTACGACCCCCACCAGGCCGCGCAGCAACAGCCTCAGCAGCCCCAACAACCCCAGCAGGGGTACGCCCTCGACGAGACCAGTCTCTTCGACACCAGCATGATCAGCGCCGAACAGCTGCGTGCCTACGAGCAGGAACGCGGTCTGTAGGAACCTGCCGGAACGGGGTTGCGCACACCCGATTGGGCTGTGGGCGAAAGCTCCAGTATCCTGGCTCTTCGGTCGTGTGTACGTCCGCGATCGGCGCTGCCCGGGAACACCGAAGGGCGGCGGCCCCCGAGCTCAGAAGATCGAAAGCAGGAATGGCTCTGAACGCCCGCCTCGACCACCGCAAGCCTCTCGTGTTCGACACACACGAGCTGGGGCGGCGGCCCGGTGCGCTGCAGCGCCTGACCCGCGAGATCGACGCCCCCAAGGATCTCGGGATCCAGGGAGTCGTCGGAGTGCCGGAAGGCGCTCCGGTGGAGCTCGAACTCCGGCTCGAGTCGGTCATGGAAGGGGTGCTCGTCACAGGCACCGCCCGTGCACTGGCCGAGGGGGAGTGCGTAAGGTGTCTGGAGCCGCTGGAGCTGGAGCTCGACGCGGACTTCCAGGAGATGTTCTCGTACCCTGACGCCGATGACCGGGGCCGCCCCAAAGCGGAACCGGTCGACGACGCCGAGGAAGACGAGGACAGGCTCTTCATCGAGGACGGCCTGTTCGACCTCGAGCCCGTGCTGCGCGATGCGGTGGTGCTCGCACTGCCGATGCAGCCGGTGTGCCAGGACGACTGCCTGGGCCTGTGTTCCGAGTGCGGAGCGCGGCTCACGGACGACCCGGACCACCACCACGACGCCGTCGACATCCGTTGGGCGGCACTGCAGGGACTCGCCGGTTCACTCGGAGACGGCGAGAAGGACGAGATGAGCGGCGACGCGCCTCGATCAGCACGCGCCGCCGAGAAGCAGGAGAAGTAGCCGTGGCTGTTCCGAAGCGGAAGATGTCGCGCAGCAACACGCGCCACCGCCGGTCGCAGTGGAAGGCTGCGGTCCCCACCCTGGTTGCGTGCGAGCGCTGCCACGAGCCCAAGCTGCAGCACATCGCGTGCCCGTCTTGCGGCACCTATAACAAGCGCCAGGTCCTCGAGGTCTGAGCGGCTGGTGAGAGGCTTCATGTCTGACGCCAAGGCGGACACGACCGCCAAGAAAAAGGCGGAGAACACGGCCTCGTCCCACACGCTTCTGGAAGGGCGGCTCGGCTATCGGCTCGAGTCCGCCCTTCTGGTGCGTGCGCTGACCCACCGTTCCTACGCATACGAGAACGGCGGTCTGCCGACGAACGAGCGGCTGGAGTTCCTCGGGGACTCCGTGCTCGGCCTCGTCGTCACGGACACGCTGTACCGCACCCACCCCGACCTGCCCGAAGGCCAACTGGCCAAGCTGCGGGCCGCGGTGGTCAACTCGCGTGCGCTGGCGGAGGTCGGTCGTGGCCTCGACCTGGGCTCCTTCATCCGGCTCGGCCGGGGTGAAGAGGGCACGGGCGGCCGGGACAAGGCGTCCATCCTCGCCGACACCCTCGAAGCGGTGATCGGCGCGGTCTATCTCGACCAGGGCCTCGACGCGGCCTCCGAACTGGTGCACCGCCTGTTCGACCCGCTGATCGAGAAGTCCTCGAACCTCGGTGCCGGCCTGGACTGGAAGACCAGTCTCCAGGAGCTCACCGCGACCGAAGGCCTCGGTGTCCCCGAGTACCTGGTCACGGAGACCGGCCCCGACCACGAGAAGACCTTCACTGCTGCCGCCCGCGTCGGAGGCGTCTCGTACGGCACCGGCACCGGCCGCAGCAAGAAGGAGGCGGAGCAACAGGCCGCCGAGTCCGCCTGGCGTGCGATCCGCGCCGCGGCGGACGAGCGTGCCAAGGCGGCGAAGGCGGCCCCGGCCGTCGAAGCCGTCGACGGCAGCCCGGACCCCGAGTCCGCCTCCGCCTGACGAACACCAGAACAGCAACGCAGTAGAACAACAGTACGAGACGAACGCCCGCCCCCACTGGGAGGCGGGCGTTCCGTACGGGGGATCCCATGCCCGAGTTGCCCGAGGTCGAGGTCGTCCGGCGCGGTCTGGAGCGGTGGGTCGCCCATCGCACGGTCGCCGACGCCGAGGTGCTGCACCCGCGTGCCGTGCGCCGCCACGTGGCCGGCGCGGACGACTTCGCGCACCGCCTCAAGGGCCACCGCATCGCCACCCCGAGCCGCCGCGGCAAGTACCTGTGGCTGCCGCTGGAGGACACCCACCAGGCGGTCCTGGCCCACCTCGGCATGAGCGGCCAGCTCCTGGTCCAGCCGCACGAGGCCCCCGACGAGAAGCACCTGCGCATCCGCGTGCGCTTCGCCGACGAGGTGGACACCGAACTGCGCTTCGTCGACCAGCGCACCTTCGGCGGCCTCTCGCTGCACGACACCACCCCCGACGGCCTGCCGGACGTCATCGCGCACATCGCCCGCGATCCCCTCGACCCGCTGTTCGACGAAGAAGCGTTTCATCAAACCCTGCGGCGCAAGCGCACCACCATCAAGCGGGCCCTGCTCGACCAGTCGCTGGTCAGCGGTGTCGGCAACATCTACGCGGACGAGGCGCTGTGGCGCGCCCGCCTCCACTACGAGCGTCCGACCGCGAACTTCACCCGCCCGCGCACACTCGAACTCCTGGGTCATGTCCGGGGCGTGATGAACGAGGCCCTCGCCGTCGGCGGCACCACCTTCGACAGCCTGTACGTCAACGTCAACGGCGAATCGGGCTATTTCGACCGGTCCCTGGACGCGTACGGCCGGGAGGGCCTGCCCTGCAAGCGGTGTGCCACACCGATGCGCCGGCGCCCGTGGATGAACCGGTCCAGCTACTTCTGCCCGAAGTGTCAGAAGGCGCCGCGCGTCCCGTCGTAGCGCTCGCGGGCGGCCAGGACGTCGTCCATGCGCCCCTCCACGCAGTGGATGAGCGACAGCAGCCGCTCGGCGACCTCGCGGCCGAGCGGGGTCAGTTCATAGTCCACGCGGGGCGGGTTGGTGGGCTGCGCCTCGCGGTGCACCAGGCCGTCGCGCTCCAGCGCGTGCAGCGTCTGCGACAGCATCTTCTCGCTGACGCCGTCGACCCGGCGGCGCAGCTCGTTGAAGCGCAGCGAGCCCTCGTACAGCGCCCCGAGCGTGAGTCCGCCCCAGCGGCCCGTGACGTGCTCCAGCGTGCCGCGCGAGGGGCAGGCCTTGGCGAACACGTTGAACGGGAGGTCCTGGGCCTCCGCGCGCTCCTGGGTGATGTCCATGCCACCAGCGTACTCGAAGGCAGCGCTATACGGCAGGTTGCACTAACCGAAAGTTAGTGCTTTCCTGTGGTTACCGTTATTGACCTGCCCTGTTCAAGGAGTGCCGCATGTCCACCCCCGTTGTCGCTGTCGCTTACCACTCCGGCTACGGCCACACCGCCGTTCTCGCCGAGGCCGTTCGTGCCGGGGCCGCCGATGCCGGTGCGGAGGTGCTTCTGATCAAGGTCGACGAGATCACCGAGGAGCAGTGGAGGCTGCTCGACGGCTCGGACGCGATCGTGTTCGGCTCGCCGACCTACATGGGGACCGCGTCCGGCGCCTTCCACACCTTCGCCGAGGCGACCTCCGCACGCTGGGCCACCCAGGCGTGGAAGGACAAGCTGGCCGCCGGGTTCACCAACTCCGGCTCCAAGAGCGGCGACAAGCTGCACACGCTCCAGTTCTTCCAGATCCTCGCCGCGCAGCTCGGCATGCACTGGGTCAGCCTCGGCCTGCTGCCCGGCTGGAACAGCAGCACCGCGTCCGAGCACGACCTCAACCGCCTGGGCGTCTTCCTGGGCGCGGCCGCGCAGACCAACGTCGACGAGGGCCCGGACGCCGTCCACAAGGCCGACGTGGCGACGGCGGAGCACCTGGGGCGGCGGGTCGCCGAGACCACCAAGGTCTTCCTGGACGGCCGCGCCCAGGCTGCTTGATCGTTTCTGCGCAGTCTCTCGCGGACTCAGTAGCCGAAGTCCTGGGTCCACCAGGGTCCGCCGGACCCGAAGTGGACGCCGACGCCCAGCGTCTTGAAGTCGCAGTTCAGGATGTTCGCCTTGTGACCGGGGCTGTTCATCCAGGCTTCCATGACCGCGGCCGCGTCGGCCTGGCCCCGGGCTATGTTCTCGCCGCCGAGCTCGGATATGCCGGCCTTGGCCGCCCGGTCCCACGGGGTCGCCCCGTCCGGGTCGGTGTGGTCGAAGAAGCCCCGCGCGGCCATGTCGTCGCTGAACTTCTCGGCCAGCTCCGACAGTGCGCTGTTCGCGGAGAGGGCACTGCAGCCGGCCTTGGACCGCTCCTCGTTGACGAGCTTCAGCACCTCGGCCGCGGTCTGCGCCTCGGCCGAGACCGTCACCGGCGACTCCGACTTCTGCGGCGCCTTGGTGGCCGTCTTCTTCTTGGAGGGAGTGGTCTCCGGCTCCTTCGAAGGCGTGGCCTCCGGCTTCTCGGTGGCCGTCTCGGTCGGCGTCGCCGACGAGGTGGAGGGGGAGGGCGAGGCGGACGGTGAGGCCGACCGGCCGGCGTCGCGGCTGGTCGACGTACCGCCGCGCTCGGTGTCGGCGGAGCCGGAGGTGCCGCCCAGCTCGGAGGCCGAGTTGGTCGGAGAGTCGGCGGCCTGCACCTTGTCGCCGGGTCCGCTGCCGCCGCCGAGCCGGTAGCTGTCGAGGCCGGGCACCACGCCCGTGGCCACCGCGACGGTGCCGAGGGCGACCGCCGCTGACACGCCGAGCAGGCCCGTCCTGACCGGTGTGGCGACCTTCCGCTTCCGGCGGCGGCTCGCACCGCCGGGGCCCGGGCCCGTCCGCAGGGCACCGCCGCCGGGCGTGAAGTCGTCGGCCGCGAACACCGTGGTGTCGGCGCGGGTGTACCCGTCCTCCGTCGCGAACAGGTACTCCTGGCTCTTCGTGACGGAGTCGGCGTAGGACTCCGGGTTCAGATAGGGCGCGATCCCCGCCGTGGGGTGGTCGCCCGCGTACGAGTCCTGCGGGATGTGACCGTCCGCGTGCGAGCCGTGCGTCTGTGTGACCCCCGTGGCGCGGCCCGTGGCGGCGCGGCCGGCGGCGGAGCGTCGGTGGCGTCCCATGTCCTTGCCTTCCTCGTCCGAGCGGTGTTCCCAGCGGTTGGCCGGAGCCCTGGGGCGACGCGCGCCTCCTGGTCCTTCTGGTCAACCTGACTCACTCGATCGAGTGAGTTTCATATGAGAATCATTGGGTGGGGACGGTACCGCATGGGGCTGAGGGAGGAAGTGCCCCGTGTGACTTTGGCCGGTTAGGTTGCACCCATGAGCGAGGATGTGCGGCTGGTCGCCTGGGTGCGCGGACACGTCCAGGGCGTGGGATTCCGCTGGTTCACGCGGGCCAAGGCCCTGGAGATCGGCGGCCTGAGTGGTTTTGCTCTCAATTTGGCCGATGGACGTGTCCAGGTGGTCGCGGAGGGGACCCGTGAGGGCTGTGAGGGGCTGCTCGGCTGGCTCCTCGGTGACGACACGCCCGGGCACGTGGACGGAGTCACCGAGATATGGGACACACCGCGCGGTGGCTACGACGGCTTCGCGATCCGCTGAGGAGTACGCGCGAAACAGCCCCGGGTAAGCGGAGGGACATGCCACCGGCACCTGCCCCCAGCAGAAAGGGCCAGGTGGTTGCCAAGAACTGCTTGCGGTGGGAGGCTCCGCACGTAAGGATGATCGCCACGCCTCGAGGTCCCCGCAGGAGTCGCAGCGCCGCCGTTTCGGCCGCGCGCCACCGGGATGCCCGCCAATACGGGGCGTGATCGTGTTGACCGTCAAACTTTTTGGTGAGACGCTGAAAGCACCCCGCGCACCTTAGCTGTTTGGCATGGATGAACGGCAACACGAACAAGATCGTGTCAAACACCGCGGGTGCGAATCCCTCACGACCCACACCGCTTCGGTCGGTCACTCAGTGTGGAGGACCATCCATCATGGCAAAGGCGCTTCTCGGTTACGTCGGCGGCTCCGACCCGCGACTCCTCGCCGAGATGCGACGGCTCCAGCAGCGTGTACAGGATCTGGAATCCGAGCTCGGACGGATCCAGGCCGAGAACGACGCGCTGACGGCTGCCGCTTCTCACGAATCGCTTCTGGAGAGCATCGACGCACGCCAGGCGGAGCCTGCGCTCACCTGATCGCTGCACCGCTGCACAACGGCACACGCAGTGGTCGGGCGGCTCACATCCAACCGCGTCGGACCGCTAAGTTGTCAGAGTTTGCAAGGGACGCTTCGGCGTCCCTTCTTTCTTGCTCTTTTCTGCCCCGTCTTTCGTTCCCCCGCGCACCCTTTCAGTCTCTTAACGTTTGGTGTGCCCTGCGCGTTCATGGGTGAAACCGCGGGTTCATGGAGTGAGACACCCCCGGAAGGTAGAGTCCAGCGCCGTGCACCTCAAGGCCCTGACCCTCCGGGGGTTCAAGTCGTTCGCCTCGGCGACCACGCTCCGGTTCGAACCGGGGATCACGTGTGTCGTCGGACCGAACGGCTCGGGCAAGTCCAACGTCGTCGACGCGCTCAGCTGGGTCATGGGCGAGCAGGGCGCCAAGTCGCTGCGCGGCGGCAAGATGGAGGACGTCATCTTCGCCGGCACCACCGGGCGCCCCCCGTTGGGCCGCGCCGAGGTGTCCCTGACCATCGACAACTCCGACGGGGCGCTGCCCATCGAGTACGCCGAGGTCACCATCACGCGGATCATGTTCCGCAACGGCGGCAGCGAGTACCAGATCAACGGAGACACCTGCCGCCTCCTCGACATCCAGGACCTGTTGTCCGACTCCGGCATCGGCCGCGAGATGCACGTCATCGTCGGCCAGGGCCAGCTCGACTCCGTCCTGCACGCCGACCCGATGGGCCGCCGCGCCTTCATCGAGGAGGCGGCGGGCGTCCTCAAGCACCGCAAGCGCAAGGAGAAGGCGCTCCGCAAGCTGGACGCGATGCAGGCCAACCTCGCGCGCGTGCAGGACCTGACGGACGAACTCCGGCGCCAGCTCAAGCCACTGGGCCGCCAGGCGGCGGTGGCGAGAAGAGCGGCCGTCATCCAGGCGGACCTGAGGGATGCCCGGCTCCGACTGCTGGCCGACGATCTCGTACGGCTGCGGGAGGCGCTCAGGAGCGAGGTCGCCGACGAGGCCGCCCTCAAGGAGCGCAAGGAAGCCGCCGAGCAGGAGCTGAGGAAGGCCCTCCAGCGCGAAGCCCTTCTGGAGGACGAGGTCAGGCAGCTGACGCCACGCCTCCAGCGCGCCCAGCAGACCTGGTACGAGCTGTCCCAGCTCGCCGAACGCGTCCGCGGCACGATCTCGCTCGCCGACGCGCGCGTGAAGAGCGCCACCTCCACGCCCCCGGAGGAGCGGCGCGGACGTGACCCCGAGGACATGGAGCGGGAGGCCGCCCGCGTCCGCGAGCAGGAGGCCGAGCTGGAGGCCGCCCTGGAAGCGGCCCAGCACGCCCTGGACGACACCGTCGCCCACCGTGCCGACCTGGAGCGGGAACTCGCCGCCGAGGAACGACGCCTCAAGGACGTCGCCCGGGCCATCGCCGACCGCCGCGAGGGCCTGGCCCGACTGAACGGCCAGGTCAACGCGGCCCGTTCGCGTGCCGCGTCCGCCCAGGCCGAGATCGACCGGCTCGCCGCCGCCCGCGACGAGGCCCAGGAGCGGGCCGTCACCGCGCAGGAGGAGTACGAGGCGCTCAAGGCGGAGGTCGACGGCCTCGACGCCGGTGATCAGGAGCTGGGCGAACAGCACGAGACGGCCAAGCGGCAGCTCGCCGAGGCGGAGACCGCCCTCACCGCCGCCCGCGAGGCGGCCACGGCAGCCGAACGCCGACGCGCCGCGACCCAGGCCCGCCACGAGACCCTCGCGCTGGGCCTGCGCCGCAAGGACGGCACGGGCGCGTTGCTCGGCGCACGGGATCGCCTGAGCGGCCTGCTGGGCCCGGCGGCCGAACTGCTGACGGTGACCCCGGGCTACGAGGTCTCGCTCGCGGCCGCCTTCGGGGCCGCGGCGGACGCCCTCGCCGTGACCACTCCGTCCGCCGCCGCCGAAGCGATTCGCCTCCTGCGCAAACAGGACGGCGGCCGGGCCGCGCTGCTGCTGGCGGGCGCACCGGAGGAGCGGGGCCCCGAGGCCGGCGGGCTGTCGTCCGGGGCGTCCGACTCCGGCCGGCCGGGCGGCTCGGGGGTGGGTGCTCCGTTGGGCGATGGCGTGGGTGGTTTCGGTCGGTCGGCCGGGAGGTCCGCGTCAGGGGAGGTGTCCGGGGCGTCCGACTCCGGCCGGCCGGGCGGGTCGGGGGTGGGTGGCCCGGGGGGCGGCCGAGTGGCTGGTGGTGTCGAGCCTGCTCGGGTGTTCGCGCCCGACGGCGAGTCCGTGGCCGGGAGTGGTCTGTCGAGTGGCGGTGGTCTGCGGGGCCCCTCGCGCGACGGGGGCACCGGAGGGGTTTCCTTCGCTGCCGACCTCGTTCGAGGGCCCTCCGATCTCATGCCCGCCGTGCGGCGGATCCTGCGGGGGGTTGTCGTCGTCGGCACGCTGGAGGACGCCGAGGAGCTGGTGTACGCCCGGCCCGAGCTCACCGCTGTCACCGCCGACGGTGACCTGTTGGGGGCGCACTTCGCGCACGGGGGGTCGGCCGGGGCGCCCAGTCTGCTGGAGGTGCAGGCGTCCGTCGACGAGGCCGCCGCCGAGCTCGAAGAGCTGGCCGTGCGGTGCGAGGAGTTGACCGAGGCACAGCACGCGGCCGGCCGGCGGCGCAAGGAATGTGCCGCGCTCGTCGAGGAGTTGGGGGAGCGGAGGCGGGCCGCCGACCGTGAGAAGTCGGCCGTGGCCCAGCAGCTCGGACGGCTCGCGGGACAGGCGCGCGGTGCCGCCGGAGAAGCCGAACGGTCCACGGCAGCGGCGGCGCGGGCGCAGGAAGCGCTCGACAGGGCCGTGGAAGAGGCCGAGGAACTGGCCGAACGGCTGGCCGTCGCCGAGGAGATGCCGGTCGAGGAGGAGCCCGACACCTCGGTGCGGGACCGGCTCGCCGCCGACGGGGCCAACGCCCGGCAGACCGAGATGGAGGCGCGGCTCCAGGTCCGTACGCACGAGGAGCGGGTCAAGGGGCTGGCCGGACGGGCCGACTCGCTGGACCGCGCCGCACGGGCGGAACGCGAGGCACGCGCGCGTGCCGAGCAGCGGCGGGCGCGGCTGCGGCACGAGGCCGCCGTCGCGGAGGCCGTGGGCTCCGGCGCGCGGCAGCTGCTCGCGCACGTCGAGGTGTCCCTCGGGCGGGCCGAGGCGGAGCGGGTCGCCGCCGACGCCGCCAAGGCGCGGCGCGAGCAGGAACTGGCCGCCGCCCGCACCGCCGGGCGCGATCTCAAGGCCGAGCTCGACAAGCTGACGGACTCGGTCCACCGGGGTGAGGTCCTCGGCGCCGAGAAGCGGATGCGGATCGAGCAGCTGGAGACCAAGGCGCTGGAGGAGCTGGGCGTGGAGCCCGCGGGGCTGGTCTCCGAGTACGGGCCGCATCAGCTCGTGCCGCCCTCGCCGCCCGCCGAGGGCGAGGTGCTGCCGGAGGACCCCGAGGATCCGCGCAACCAGCCGAGGGCGTTCGTGCGGACGGAGCAGGAGAGGCGGCTGAAGGCGGCCGAGCGGGCGTATCAGCAGCTCGGCAAGGTGAACCCGCTTGCCCTGGAGGAGTTCTCGGCGCTGGAGGAACGTCACAAGTTCCTCAGCGAGCAGCTGGAGGACCTCAAGAAGACCCGCGCCGACCTGCTTCAGGTGGTGAAGGAGGTCGACGAGCGCGTCGAGCAGGTCTTCACCGAGGCGTTCCGGGACACGGCGAGGCAGTTCGAGGGCGTCTTCAGCCGGTTGTTCCCCGGCGGGGAGGGGCGGCTGATCCTGACCGATCCCGACAACATGCTCACCACGGGTGTGGATGTCGAGGCCCGGCCGCCGGGCAAGAAGGTCAAGCGGCTCAGCCTGCTCTCCGGCGGCGAGCGGTCGCTGACCGCCGTCGCGATGCTGGTGTCGATCTTCAAGGCCCGGCCCAGCCCGTTCTACGTCATGGACGAGGTCGAGGCCGCCCTCGACGACACCAACCTCCAGCGGCTGATCCGCATCATGCAGGAGCTTCAGGAGTCCTCGCAGCTGATCGTGATCACGCATCAGAAGCGCACGATGGAGGTCGCCGACGCGCTGTACGGCGTGTCCATGCAGGGCGACGGTGTGTCGAAGGTCATCAGTCAGCGCCTCCGCTGAACGCACCCTGCACCTGACGTCGACCGTCTCTTCAAGAGTTGAACACATTCCCGGTATCGCGGTGCTGAAAGGTCACAGCTATGCCCTCTTGACTTCGAAACTTGAAGGCATAGTCTCGGCAGCGTTGCTTTTACCTTCAGATACCACCTATCTGGAGGGGTACCTGTCCGTCGGCAACGTTGCCGGTGGCCCGAGGAGTTGAACGTGACCAGCACAGAGCAGGCACAGAAGTCAGGAGCCAGGACGGCTCACCCCGATCATCTCGGGCACGTCATATTCATCGCGGCGGCGGCCGCGATGGGCGGCTTCCTCTTCGGCTACGACAGCTCCGTCATCAACGGCGCCGTCGAGGCGATCAGGGACCGTTACGACGTCGGCTCCGCGGCCCTGGCGCAGGTCATCGCCATCGCCCTGATCGGCTGCGCCATCGGCGCCGCGACCGCCGGCCGCATCGCCGACCGCATCGGCCGCATCCGGGTCATGCAGATCGCCGCCGTGCTCTTCACGGTCAGCGCCGTCGGCTCGGCACTGCCCTTCGCGCTGTGGGACTTCGCCATGTGGCGGGTTGTCGGTGGCTTCGCCATCGGCATGGCCTCCGTCATCGGCCCCGCCTACATCGCCGAGGTCGCCCCGCCCGCCTACCGAGGCCGCCTCGGCTCCTTCCAGCAGGCCGCGATCGTCATCGGCATCGCGATCTCGCAGCTGGTCAACTGGGGTCTGCTGAACGCCGCCGGCGGCGACCAGCGCGGCAAGCTCATGGGCCTGGAGGCCTGGCAGGTCATGCTCGGCGTGATGGTCGTCCCGGCCGTCCTCTACGGCCTGCTCTCCTTCGCCATCCCCGAGTCCCCCCGCTTCCTGATCTCCGTCGGCAAGCACGACCGCGCCCGCGAGATCCTCGAAGAGGTCGAGGGCAACAGCGCCGACCTGGACGCCCGCGTCACCGAGATCGAGCACGCCATGAAGAGCGAGCACAAGTCGACCTTCAAGGACCTGCTCGGCGGCGGCTTCTTCTTCAAGCCGATCGTCTGGATCGGCATCGGCCTGTCGGTCTTCCAGCAGTTCGTCGGCATCAACGTCGCGTTCTACTACTCCTCGACGCTGTGGCAGTCGGTCGGCGTCGACCCGACGGACTCGTTCTTCTACTCCTTCACGACGTCGATCATCAACATCGTCGGCACCGTGATCGCGATGATCTTCGTGGACCGTGTCGGCCGCAGGCCGCTCGCCCTCATCGGCTCCGTCGGCATGGTCGTCGGCCTCGCCCTGGAGGCCTGGGCGTTCAGCTTCGACCTGGTCGACGGCAAGCTGCCGGCCACACAGGGCTGGATCGCGCTGATCGCCGCCCACGTGTTCGTCCTCTTCTTCGCCCTGTCCTGGGGCGTGGTCGTCTGGGTCTTCCTCGGCGAGATGTTCCCCAACCGGATCCGCGCCGCCGCCCTGGGCGTGGCCGCCGCCGCGCAGTGGATCGCCAACTGGGCCATCACCGCGAGCTTCCCGTCCCTGGCCGACTGGAACCTCTCCGCGACCTACGTGATCTACACGGCCTTCGCCGCGCTCTCCGTCCCGTTCGTCCTCAAGTACGTCAAGGAGACGAAGGGCAAGGCCCTGGAGGAGATGGGCTGAACAGCCTCGAACAGAGGCTTTTGAGCCCCCTGAGCTCGAGGAGCCGGGCCAAGTCCCCGCTGCCCGCTCCTCGATACCCGTGAGAACGTACTGCCCCGGCTCACCCCCCGAGCCGGGGCAGTACGTCTTCGCAGAACAGCCGCAGACTCCGCCACCCCTCCTCCACCGGCATCCCGCCCGCGAGCGGATGCAGTACGAGGTTGTCGAGCCCCTGCGTCACGCACGCGTCCGGGGTGAGAATCCGGTACACGCCCTCGTCCCGGAGTTCCCCGACCGTCATCGCTCCCGACTTCACGGCCGAGCGGATGTCGCCGGACTGCCAGGAGGCGTACGTCCGTGCCTCGTGCAGGAAGTGTCCGCCGTACTCGGCCCACGCGCGGTCCGGATCCTCGGCGACGTGCAACAACGGCGTCTCGGCGCCCGGCATCATCGTCCACCCCTGCGTCCCGTACTCCACGAGCCGCTCCTTGTAGTACGCCTCCAGCTCAGGAAGGTGCGCGCTCGGGAAGAACGGCAGGCCGAGCCGGGCGGCCCGGCGGGCGGCGGCCTCGGAGGAACCGCCCACCAGAAGGAGGGGGTGCGGGTCGGTCCCCGGACGCGGGGTGACCCGTACCGTACGGCCCCGGTACTCGAACTCCTCGCCGGTCCAGGCCTTCAGTACGGTCTCCAGCAGTTCGTCCTGGAGCCGGCCGCGCCGCTTCCAGTCCACCCCGGCCCGGGAGTACTCCTCGGGCCGGTACCCGATCCCGACGACCGTGACCAGCCGCCCGCCGCTCAGCAGATCGAGCACGGCGATGTCCTCGGCCAGCCGCAGCGGGTCGTGCAGCGGGCCGATGACGGCGGAAACGGTCACCGCCAGCCGCCGGGTCGCCCCGAGCACCGCGCCCGCGAAGGCGAACGGCGACGGCAGCCAGTTGTTCTCGACGCCGTGATGTTCCTCGGTCTGCACGAGGGTGACCCCGTGCTCGTCGGCGTACGCGGCCATCTCCAGCGCGGCCCGGTAGCGGACGCTCAGCTCTGCGGGAGAGGCGCCGGGGGCGACGAGGTTGAAGCGGACGACGGTGACGGGCATGGGAGCCCCCTTCGCCGGGCGGGTCGGGTCGTGGCGCAGGGGACGTTAGCTGACGTACCGTCAGGTAGCCAGGGGTACGGTGCCCTCGTTCGGCACGCCCGGGCGACGGCGCCGGTACATCGGAAGGGCGTGTCGCGACCCACCGTATGGACCACGACACGCCCTGGGTGCCTGTGCGCGCACCCGAGCGGGTTCGCCAACCGGACCCGTTGTGACTCCGCCCCTGAGGGGCTTCCCGGCCGACCCACAGTCGGACAGGCGGGCCGGCCCGGCCCGGCGGGGCGTGCGCCCCCGCGTGGACAGCGAACGTCCGAGCGGGAGGTCGCGCCATACTGGAGCAGTTATGGAAACCGTCATCCTTGCTGTAGTCATCGCCGTGGTCGTGCTCGCGGTGCTCGGCGGGCTCGTCGTCGGCAGTCGACGGAAGAAGTCGCTGCCCCCGCCGCCCCCCACCGCGCCCGACATCACCGCCCCTCCGGCCGAGCCGCACGTCGGCGACGAGGCCGAGACGCCGCGCGACGAACCGCGCCGCACGATCGAGGAGGTGGATCTCCCCGACGGCGGCTCGACCGGTGTCGCCGTCGAGGAGCCGCCCGCCGGCCCCCTTCTCGAGGTCCCCGAGCTCGAGATCCCGGAGCCCACCGAAGGGCGGCTGGTCCGCCTCCGAGCCCGTCTCTCCCGCTCGCAGAACGCCCTCGGCAAGGGGCTGCTCACGCTGCTCTCGCGCGAGCACCTCGACGAGGACACGTGGGAGGAGATCGAGGACACGCTGCTCACCGCCGACGTCGGCGTGCAGCCCACCCAGGAGCTGGTGGAGCGGCTGCGTGAGCGCGTCAAGGTGCTCGGCACCCGCACCCCCGAGGAGCTGCGCACCCTGCTGCGCGAGGAGCTGCTCAAGCTGGTCGGCACCGATGTCGACCGCACCGTGCGGACCGAGCCCGAGGACCGCAAGCCGGGCATCGTGATGGTCGTCGGGGTCAACGGCACCGGCAAGACCACCACCACCGGCAAGCTCGCGCGCGTGCTCGTCGCCGACGGCCGGACCGTCGTCCTGGGCGCCGCCGACACCTTCCGCGCCGCCGCCGCCGACCAGCTCCAGACGTGGGGCGAGCGGGTCGGCGCCCACACCGTGCGCGGCCCCGAGGCCGGCGACCCCGCCTCCGTCGCGTTCGACGCGGTGAAGGAGGGCAAGGAGATGGGGGTCGACGTCGTCCTCATCGACACCGCCGGGCGGCTGCACACCAAGACCGGGCTCATGGACGAGCTCGGCAAGGTCAAGCGCGTCGTCGAGAAGCACGCCCCGCTCGACGAGGTGCTGCTCGTCCTCGACGCGACCACCGGGCAGAACGGTCTCGTCCAGGCCCGTGTCTTCGCCGAGGTCGTCGACATCACCGGCATCGTCCTGACCAAGCTGGACGGCACGGCGAAGGGCGGCATCGTGGTGGCGGTCCAGCGCGAGCTGGGCGTACCGGTCAAGCTCGTCGGACTGGGCGAGGGCGCGGACGACCTGGCGCCGTTCGAGCCGGAGGCGTTCGTCGACGCCCTCATCGGAGACTGACACAGGTATTGAATTCAGCATCTGCCGCGATGAAGCGCCCGCCCCCGGTGCAGTGGGAGCGGGCGCTTCGCTGTGTACGACCGTGAGGCTGACACGTCCTACGCGCGCGACCTGTGCGCCAGGTACGCCAGCGTCCCCAGCAGCAGCCGGGCCTCCGGCGGTCGGGTCGCCGAGTCCAGGGCGGGTGGGCGCAGCCAGCGGACCGGGCCGAGGCCGCCGCGGTCGGAGGGCGGGGCCGTGATGTACGTACCGGGGCCGAGGCCGCGCAGGCCGAGGGCGGCCGGGTCGTCCCAGCCCATGCGGTAGAGGAGGTCGGTCAGCTCGGCGGCGGCGCCGGGGGAGACGAAGAACTGGGTGCGGCCTTCGGGGGTGGCGGTGACCGGGCCGAGGGGGAGACCCATGCGCTCCAGGCGGACCAGGGCGCGACGGCCGACGGGCTCGGCGACGTCGATCACGTCGAACGCGCGCCCGACGGCCAGCATCACCGCGGCGCCCGGGAACTCCGCCCAGGTCCTGGACACGTCGTCGAGGGTGGCGCCGGCGGGGACGCGCGGCGCGAACTCCAGGGGATGCGCGCCGGGTTCGCCGCACGCGGGCCGCCCGCACGAGCAGGCCCCGGCCGCGGCCCGTGCGCCCGGCACCACGTCCCAGCCCCACAGTCCTGTGAACTCGGCGACGGTGGTGCACTCGGACGAGCGACCGCGCCTGCGCGCGCCGGAGCGGATCTCGCGAATGCCGCCGATCGTGAAGCCCATGCCCCCTCCAACGGGTCCGACGCGCCAGTGGTTACGTAACGGACGCATGTCGTAACTGTGCGTGCTCACGCTGCCCGGTGGCCGCCCCGTTCAGGCAGCGCTTCGAAGCGCTCCGGGTGGTGTGCTCGGCTGTGCGCGCCCCTGAGCGCTTCGCTCCGCTCGCTCCTGGCCGTTCTACGTCAAGTGAATCGCGTGCAGGTCACCGGGAGTTCATTCGAAGGGGTGGCGAATGGTGGCGTTTCCGGGGTCGGCGTGGCTGGAGGCGTGATCGAGGGATTACTTTGAGTGCGCGGGTCCTGGAGGCACATGCGCTTGTGGGTATGCCGGAGGCAAGTCGGCTTTCCGTTCGAAGGGTGACAAGTACCGGACGGAGGGCCGTATTTACCGGCATTCTGATAAGGCTTGGCGCACTCAGTGACAAGTGGTCTCAGGGAGTGGGGGCGTTCCAGTGAGCGGCAACGGCGGAAGCGGAAACAACGCTGTGAGCGCGGACAGGCGCCCGAACGAGCTGCTCACGTCGTGGTTCGTCCGCAGTGGCTGGTCGAAGGGTGAACTGGCCCGTCAAGTCAACCGCCGGGCACGCCAGTTGGGCGCCAGCCACATCTCCACGGACACCTCACGCGTGCGCCGCTGGCTGGACGGCGAGAACCCCCGCGAGCCCATTCCCAGGATCCTGTCCGAGCTGTTCTCCGAGAGGTTCGGCTGTGTCGTCTCCGTCGAGGACCTCGGGCTGCGCGCGGCGCGCCAGGCGCCCTCCGCGACCGGCGTCGACCTGCCGTGGACGGCCCCGCAGACGGTGGCGCAGCTCAGCGAGTTCTCGCGCAGCGACCTGATGCTGGCGCGGCGCGGCTTCCTCGGGACCTCGCTGGCCCTGTGTGCGGGACCGTCCCTCATCGAGCCCATGCAGCGATGGCTCGTCCCCTCGCCGCCCGCCCCGCTCGGGGAGCCGGACTCGGTTCCCACCAGCCGGGCCCGCGGCCGGCTCTCCCGGCCCGAGCTGGACCTGCTGGAGTCCACCACCGTGATGTTCCGGCAGTGGGACGCCCAGTGCGGCGGCGGCCTGCGCCGCAAGGCGGTCGTCGGGCAGTTGCACGAGGTGACGGACCTCCTCCAGGAGCCCCAGCCCGAGGCCACCGGGAGGAAGCTCTTCAAAGTCGCCGCCGAGCTGGCGGAACTCGCGGGCTGGATGAGTTACGACGTCGGGCTCCAGCCCACCGCGCAGAAGTACTTCGTCCTGGCCCTGCACGCGGCCAAGGAGGCCGGTGACCGGCCGCTCGGCAGTTACGTGCTGTCCAGCATGGGCCGCCAGATGATCCACCTCGGCCGGCCCGAGGACGCGCTGGAGCTGATCCATCTCGCGCAGTACGGCAGCCGGGACTGCGCGAGCCCGCGCACCCAGTCCATGCTGTATGCGATGGAGGCCCGCGCCTACGCCAACATGGGGCAGCCCGGGCGGTGCAAGCGGGCGGTGCGGATGGCCGAGGACACCTTCGCCGAGGCGGACGAGTGGGACGAGCCCGACCCCGACTGGATCCACTTCTTCTCCGAGGCCGAGCTGTACGGCGAGAACAGCCACTCCTTCCGTGACCTCGCCTATGTCGCCGGCCGCAGTCCCACGTACGCCTCGCTGGCCGAGCCCCTGATGCGCAAGGCCGTGGAGAACTTCGCCGGGGACACCGACCACCAGCGGTCGTACGTGCTGAACCTGATCGGCATGGCCACCGTCCACCTGCTGCAACGTGAGCCCGAGCAGAGTGCCGCCCTCGCCACCCAGGCCATGAAGGAGGCCAAGAAGGTGCGCTCCGAGCGCGTCAACACTCGTATCCGAAAGACCGTCGACAGCGCTGTACGCGATTTCGGGGATCTCACCGAAGTCGTGGACCTGACCGAGCGGCTCCGCATCGAGCTGCCGGAGACGGCCGAAGCGGTCTGAACCAGCTGATCCACAGAGCAAAACCCTTGAACTCCGGCCGTGGCCGGCCCTCCCGAACTGCCCGACTCGGCTCCCCCATGCCAGGTCATCGGAAGGCCGCCCGCGGCCGGTCTTCTGTTCTCTCCGAAGGTTGCGCCACGATAACGATCGATTCCGGCGGCATCCGGCAGTTCATCGATGCGTAACACACACGGCGCCTTCGTCACGGCAGCGAAACAACCCGGGGCTTCCACCGAAACGGCGCTGCGTCAATCTCATGGCGCATAACCGGCCCACCCCTCAAAAACCGCTCTGGCTTCGCCCGCACGGGGCCGTACTACGACGAGGAGACGCCGATGGCACCAGCCATCACGCTTGCCGCGGAGGCACCCAAGCTGTCCTCCGCGAACACAGGCTTCATGCTCATCTGTTCCGCTCTGGTGCTGATCATGACCCCGGGCCTCGCCTTCTTCTACGGAGGCATGGTCCGCGTCAAGAGCACCCTGAACATGCTGATGATGAGCTTCATCAGCATCGGGATCGTCACCATCCTGTGGGTGCTGTACGGCTTCTCCCTCGCCTTCGGTACCGACTCCGGCAGCCTCATCGGCTGGAACTCCGACTGGGTCGGCCTCAGCAACATCGGCCTGACGGACCTCTGGGACGGCTACACCATCCCGATCTTCGTCTTCATGGTCTTCCAGATGATGTTCGCCATCATCACGCCGGCCCTGATAAGCGGTGCGCTCGCCGACCGCGTCAAGTTCTCGGCCTGGGCGCTGTTCGTCGCCCTGTGGGCCACGGTCGTCTACTTCCCGGTCGCGCACTGGGTCTGGGGTGCCGGCGGCTGGGCCTTCGAGCTGGGTGTCATCGACTTCGCCGGTGGTACGGCGGTCCACATCAACGCCGGTGCCGCGGCTCTCGGCGTGATCCTGGTCATCGGCAAGCGCGTCGGCTTCAAGAAGGACCCGATGCGCCCGCACAGCCTGCCGCTGGTCATGCTCGGCGCCGGTCTGCTGTGGTTCGGCTGGTTCGGCTTCAACGCCGGCTCGTGGCTCGGCAACGACGACGGCGTCGGCGCGCTGATGTTCGTCAACACGCAGGTCGCCACCGCCGCCGCCATGCTGGCCTGGCTCGTCTACGAGAAGATCCGCCACGGCGCGTTCACCACGCTGGGCGCCGCCTCCGGCGCGGTCGCCGGTCTGGTCGCCATCACCCCCTCGGGTGGTGCGGTCACCCCGCTCGGCGCGATCGCCGTCGGCGCCATCGCCGGTCTGCTGTGCGCCATGGCCGTCGGCCTGAAGTACAAGTTCGGCTACGACGACTCCCTCGACGTCGTCGGCGTCCACCTCGTCGGCGGTGTCGTCGGCTCCCTGCTCATCGGCTTCTTCGCCAGCGGCAAGGGCCAGTCCACGGCGACCGGTGTCTTCTACGGCAACCACTCCTTCGACCAGCTGTGGAAGCAGTGCGCCGGTGTCTTCGCGATCCTCGGCTACTCGCTGGTGGTCTCCGCGATCCTCGCCTTCCTCCTCGACAAGACCATCGGCATGCGGGTCTCCGAGGACGACGAGGTGGCCGGCATCGACCAGGCGGAGCACGCCGAGACCGCATACGACTTCAGCGGGGCCGGTGGCGGCGCCGCCCGTACGACCGCCCTCCCGACCGCGGTCTCCGACGCGAGCAAGAAGGTGGACGCATGAAGCTCATCACCGCCGTCGTGAAGCCTCACCGGCTCGACGAGATCAAGGAAGCCCTGCAGGCGTTCGGCGTCCACGGCCTGACGGTCACCGAGGCCAGCGGCTACGGTCGGCAGCGGGGACACACCGAGGTCTACCGTGGTGCCGAGTACACCGTCGACCTGGTCCCCAAGATCCGCATCGAGGTGCTGGCCGAGGACGACGACGCCGAGCAGCTGATCGACGTCATCGTCAAGGCGGCCCGCACCGGCAAGATCGGTGACGGCAAGGTCTGGTCCCTCCCGGTCGAGACGGCCGTACGGGTCCGCACCGGCGAGCGCGGCCCGGACGCGCTCTGACGGCAGAACAGAACAGGAGTCGCTGGGTGACGAGTACGGACGTGCGCAAGGATGCAGAGGACTCGGGACCCAGCGGCTACGCGGCGGCCCGGCTGCGCCTCCTCACCGAGGGGGCGCGGTCCGGGCCGCCGCGCCGTGCCGCCCTCGCGGAACTGACCGACGACTGGCTGACGGGGCTCTTCACGGCGGGCGCCGAGGACCTGAAGGGCGTCTCCCTGGTCGCCGTCGGCGGCTACGGCCGCGGCGAGCTCTCCCCGCGCAGCGACCTGGATCTCCTCCTGCTGCACGACGGCGACGATCCCAAGGCGGTCGCCGCCCTCGCCGACCGCCTCTGGTACCCGGTCTGGGACCTGGGCCTCGCCCTGGACCACTCCGTCCGCACCCCGGCCGAGGCACGCAAGACGGCCGCAGAGGATTTGAAAGTCCAACTCGGTCTCCTGGACGCCCGCCACCTCGCCGGCGATCTCGGCCTGACCGCCGGACTGCGTACGGCCGTCCTCGCCGACTGGCGCAACCAGGCGCCCAAGCGACTTCCCGAACTCCAGGAGCTGTGCACCGAGCGCGCCGAGCGCCAGGGCGAGCTGCAGTACCTGCTGGAGCCGGACCTGAAGGAGGCGCGGGGCGGCCTGCGGGACGCCACCGCGCTGCGGGCCGTCGCCGCCTCCTGGCTGGCGGACGCGCCCCGCGAGGGCCTCGACGACGCGCGCCGCCGGCTCCTCGACGTACGTGACGCCCTGCACCTGGCGACGGGGCGGGCGACCGACCGGCTCGCGCTCCAGGAGCAGGACCAGGTCGCGGCCGAGCTCGGGCTGCTCGACGCCGACACGCTGCTGCGGCAGGTGTACGAGGCGGCGCGGGTCATCTCGTATGCGAGTGACGTCACCTGGCGTGAAGTGGGGCGTGTGCTGCGGTCGCGCGCCGTGCGGCCCAGGCTGCGCGCCATGCTCGGGGGCGGGAAGCCCGTCGCCGAGCGCTCTCCGCTGGCCGAAGGGGTCGTGGAACAGGACGGCGAGGTGGTGCTCGCCCGGGCCGCACGCCCCGAACGTGACCCCGTGCTCCCGCTGCGCGCCGCGGCCGCCGCCGCCCAGGCCGGCCTCCCGCTCTCCCTGCACGCCGTACGGCGCCTCGCGGCCACCGTGCGCCCCCTGCCCACACCCTGGCCCGCCGAGGCCCGCGAACAGCTCGTCACCCTGCTCGGCTCGGGCCGGCCCACCATCGAGGTCTGGGAGGCGCTGGAGGCCGAGGGCCTGATCACGCGCCTCCTGCCCGACTGGGAGCGGGTCCGCTGCCGGCCGCAGCGCAACGCCGTGCACATCTGGACCGTCGACCGGCACCTCATCGAGACCGCCGTCCGCGCCTCCGAGTTCACCCGCCGCGTCAGCCGCCCCGACCTCCTCCTGGTCTCCGCCCTGCTGCACGACATCGGCAAGGGCTGGCCCGGCGACCACTCCGTCGCGGGCGAGATCATCGCCAAGGACGTCGCCGCCCGCATCGGCTTCGACCGCGCCGACGTCGCCGTCCTCTCCGCGCTCGTACGGCACCACCTCTTGCTGATCGAGACGGCCACCCGGCGAGACCTGGAGGACCCGGCCACGGTCCGCTCGGTCGCCGAGGCGGTCGGCTCGCAGAGCACCCTGGAGCTGCTGCACGCGCTCACCGAGGCGGACGCGCTGGCCACCGGGCCCGCCGCCTGGTCCTCCTGGCGGGGTTCGCTCGTGGCGGACCTGGTCAAACGGGTCGCGGCGGTCCTCGCCGGGGACGAGCTCGAGGCGGCGGACGACGCCGCGCCGACTGCCGAGCAGGAGCGGCTGGCCATCGAGGCGATCGCCACGGGCAGCCCGGTGCTGTCCCTGCGCGCCCAGACCGAGGCGCCCACGGACGAGCAGTCGGCGGGCGATCCCGAGCCGCTCGGCGTGGAGCTGCTCATCGCGGTGCCCGACCAGGAGGGCGTGCTGCCCGCCGTGGCCGGAGTGCTCGCCATGCACCGGCTGACCGTCCGCACGGCCGAGCTGCGCGCCCTGGACCTGCCGACCGGAGTCGAGGGCTCCGTCCTGCTGCTGAACTGGCGGGTCGCCGCCGAGTACGGCTCGCTGCCCCAGGCGGCCCGGCTGCGCGCCGACCTCGTACGCGCCCTGGACGGCTCGCTGGACATCGCCGGACGGCTCGCCGAGCGGGACGCCGCCTACCCCCGCCGCCGGGGCGTGGTCGCGCCGCCGCCGCGCGTGACGGTGGCCTCCGCGGCCTCCCGGCACGCCACGGTCATCGAAGTCCGCGCGCAGGACGCGCCGGGGCTGCTGTTCCGGATCGGACGGGCGCTGGAGGACGAGGCACTGCGGGTGCGCAGCATGCACGTCTCGACCCTCGGCGCGAACGCCGTGGACGCCTTCTACGTCACCGGAGCACAGGGCGCGCCCCTGCCCGCCGACGAGGCCGCCTCCGTGACCCGCAAGCTGGAGGAGACCCTGCGGGCCTGACCCCGCGCCGCGCGGCAGCCGTCCCCGTCCGCTGAATACAGCAGGCGGGGACGAATGTCTTGCGCGGCCGGATACTCTGGAAGACGCTCAGACTGCCCCCGACTCCGAGGACCGACGCCGCCGTGTTCGATACTCTCTCCGATCGCCTTTCAGCGACCTTCAAGAACTTGCGCGGCAAGGGGCGCTTGAGCGAAGCGGACATCGACGCCACGGCGCGCGAGATCCGCATCGCTCTCCTCGAAGCCGACGTGGCCCTGCCGGTCGTCCGCACGTTCATCAAGAACGTCAAGGAGCGTGCCCTCGGCTCCGACGTCTCCAAGGCGCTGAACCCCGCCCAGCAGGTCCTGAAGATCGTCAACGAGGAACTCGTCACCATCCTCGGCGGCGAGACCCGGCGCCTGCGTTTCGCCAAGCAGCCGCCGACCGTGATCATGCTGGCCGGTCTGCAGGGTGCCGGTAAGACCACCCTGGCGGGCAAGCTCGGCCGCTGGCTGAAGGAGCAGGGCCACTCGCCGCTCCTGGTCGCCGCCGACCTCCAGCGCCCCAACGCCGTCAACCAGCTCAGCGTCGTCGCCGAACGGGCCGGGGTCTCGGTCTACGCGCCCGAGCCGGGCAACGGCGTCGGCGACCCGGTGAAGGTCGCCAAGGACTCCATCGAGTTCGCGAAGGCCAAGGTCCACGACATCGTGATCGTGGACACCGCCGGCCGCCTCGGTATCGACACCGAGCTGATGCAGCAGGCCGCGGACATCCGCGACGCCGTCTCGCCCGACGAGATCCTCTTCGTCGTCGACGCGATGATCGGTCAGGACGCCGTGAACACGGCCGAGGCCTTCCGTGACGGCGTCGGCTTCGACGGTGTCGTGCTGTCGAAGCTCGACGGTGACGCCCGTGGTGGTGCCGCCCTGTCGATCGCGTCCGTGACCGGCAAGCCGATCATGTTCGCGTCGAACGGTGAGAAGCTCGACGACTTCGACGCCTTCCACCCCGACCGGATGGCCTCCCGCATCCTCGACATGGGTGACCTGCTCACCCTGATCGAGCAGGCGGAGAAGACGTTCAGTCAGGAAGAGGCCGAGAAGATGGCCTCCAAGCTGGCGTCCAAGAAGGGCCAGGACTTCACCCTGGACGACTTCCTGGCCCAGATGGAGCAGGTCAGGAAGATGGGCAGCATCTCCAAGCTGCTCGGCATGCTGCCCGGCATGGGCCAGATCAAGGACCAGATCAACAACATCGACGAGCGGGACGTCGACCGCATGGCCGCGATCATCAAGTCGATGACCCCGGGCGAGCGCCAGGACCCGGTGATCATCAACGGCTCGCGCCGCGCCCGTATCGCCAAGGGCTCCGGTGTCGAGGTCAGCGCGGTGAAGGGCCTGGTCGAGCGGTTCTTCGAGGCGCGCAAGATGATGTCCCGGATGGCCCAGGGCGGCGGCATGCCCGGCATGCCGGGGATCCCGGGCATGGGCGGCGGCCCCGGCCGCCAGAAGAAGCAGCCGAAGCAGGCCAAGGGCAAGCAGCGCTCGGGCAACCCGATGAAGCGCAAGCAGCAGGAGCTGGAGGCGGCCCAGCGCCGCGAGGCGCAGGCCCAGGGCGGCAACGCGCTCGGGCTGCCGCAGCAGGGCAGCCAGGACTTCGAGCTGCCGGACGAGTTCAAGAAGTTCATGGGCTGACACCCGCCGAGGTCGTACGACTGTGAGGGCGCCCTCCCGCGCGGGAGGGCGCCCTCAGCGCATGCCGACGCCCGTGGTCTGCCGTAACGTCCAGATATGAGCAATGCCGCTCCGCCGCGCAAGGCCCCCGACCAGCCGTGGCGTACCGAGGGCACCCCCGACGAGCCGCCACGGCCCCCCGGCGGCAGGAGGCCACGCGGCCGGTGGTGGGGTCTCGCCGTCACCGCCGTGATCGTCTTCCTGCTGGTCTACATCGGGCTGAACTACCTCGGCGGCGGCAACGAGCCGACGATCTCGTACACGGAGTTCAGCCGACAGGTCGACGCGGGCAACGTCGACAAGATCTACTCCAAGGGGGACGCGATCCAGGGCCAGCTCAAGAAGGCCCGGGACAACCCCGAAGACGGGGGCGACTACACCAAGTTCAAGACACAGCGCCCGGCCTTCGCGGACGACGACCTCTGGCAGAACCTGAGCAGCCACGACGTCACGGTGACCGCGCGACCGGTCGTGCAGCAGCGCAGCCTGCTGTCCAACCTGCTGCTCTCGCTGGCGCCGATCGTGCTCCTGGCCGCGGTGTGGATCTTCTTCGCCCGGCGGATGGGCGCGGGCCCGGGCGGGGCGGGCCGCATGCTCGGCCGCAAGGCGCCACCCAAGCCTGTCGAGCTCAGGCCGGGCACCGAGCGCACGACGTTCGCCGATGTGGCCGGCATCGACGAGGTCAAGGGCGAGCTGGACGACATCGTCGACTTCCTGGAGCACCCCGAGGCCTACCGCAGGATGGGCGCGAAGATGCCACGCGGTGTGCTGCTGGCGGGCTCGCCCGGCACCGGCAAGACCCTGTTGGCGCGCGCGGTCGCGGGTGAGGCGGGCGTGCCCTTCTTCTCCGCCTCCGCGTCGGAGTTCATCGAGATGATCGTCGGTGTCGGGGCGTCCCGGGTCCGGGAGCTGTTCGCGGAGGCACGCAAGGTGGCGCCGTCGATCATCTTCATCGACGAGATCGACACCATCGGGCGCATCCGCGGCGGCGGCGCGTCGGTGAGCGGTCACGACGAGCGCGAGCAGACGCTGAACCAGATCCTCACGGAGATGGACGGCTTCTCCGGGGCGGAGGGCGTCATCGTGATCGCGGCGACGAACCGCGCCGACATCCTGGACCCGGCGCTGACCCGGCCCGGCCGCTTCGACCGGGTGGTCAACGTCTCCCCGCCCGACCGCGGTGGGCGGGAGGCGATCCTGCGGATCCACACCCGCGGGATCCCGCTCGCCCCGGACGTGGACCTGGCCCGGGTGGCCCGTACGACCCCGGGCATGACAGGTGCGGATCTGGCCAATCTCGCCAACGAGGCCGCGCTGCTCGCGGTCAAGCGCAAACAGGAGCAGGTGACCCCCTCCGATCTGTCGGAGGCCCTGGAGAAGGTGCAGCTGGGGGCCGAACGCACGCTCGTGATGCCGGAGGAGGACCGTCGCCGCACCGCGTACCACGAGAGCGGCCACGCCCTCCTCGGCATGCTGCAACCGGGCGCCGACCCCGTCCGCAAGATCACCATCGTGCCGCGCGGCCGTGCGCTCGGCGTGACCATGTCGACCCCCGAGGTGGAGCGGTACGCGCACTCGGAGGAATACCTGCGCGGCCGCATCATCGGCGCCCTGGGCGGCATGGCGGCGGAACACGTGATCTACGGGGTCGTCACCACGGGCGCGGAGAACGACCTCGAACAGGTCACCAACATCGCCCGCGGGATGGTCGCCCGCTGGGGCATGAGCGAGCGCGTCGGCCGCCTGTCCGCGCTGCCGGGCGACTTCCAGCAGGCCTATGGCCTCGCCGCCGCCCCCGCGACCCTCGACGCCATCGACCACGAGATGCGGCGCATCGTCGACGAGTGCTACGAGGAGGCCTGCCGCAAACTCCGCGAACACCGGGGGAAGCTGGACGCCCTCGCGCAGGCGCTGCTGGCGAACGAGACGCTGGAGGAGGTGGAGGCGTACCGCATCGCCGGCATCACGCGGCTGCGCAAGCACGAAACGTAACCACTCGGACGCGCTTGCGCGTCGGAGAACCACGGGGTGCAGAACCACGGGGTGCGGAACTACGGGTCGGAGGACTACGCGTCGGAGGACTACGCGTGGGGGAACTTCCAGATGCAGGGCTCCCCGTCCTCCTCCGACCAGTGCACCTCGATGTTCCTGGCGGTGGCGGGGACCAGGTACGTCTCGCAGAAGACGTGGCCCTCGCCCTGCTTCCAGCTCTCCACGTCGTAGGGGTCCTCGCAGCCGGCTACGCCCTCCTCCGAGGCGCCGATCAGGATCGACCCGCGCCGGCCGTCGGCCCAGATGGTGGTGCCGTCGTTCACGTCGGGGGAGTCGGTGAGAGCCGGACCGGCCTGGTGCGTGAACCCCACGTGCGCGATCGCCAGCACCATGCCCTTGGCGTCCTTCGGGTCCGACACGACCTTCTGCGCCTCGGCCTCGCCAGCCGACAGCGAACCATTCACACGTGCATTTCCAGGAACTTCTCAACCGTTCCTGAAGACCGAGCAGGAGTGAGCCCGATCGGTCGCACGCCCCGAACGGTCTTGGGCGCTCCCCCACTGCCTCAAGGGCGTGGGAGGGACCCCCAGGTCCCCGGCGTACTCAACCCCAGGGTGGCGACACGCATCCTGTGCGTGGTCCTCTCCCGGGAGGCAAGTTCCCTGCGCGACCCGGCCGGGTGGGTACGGCCAGAGGCGACGGGCAGGCCCCGAACCATCCTCTGGTGGAGCGGGGGCCCGCACACTGGCGCCGTGCCCAGCCTCCCAGATCGCACGATCACGTTAGCCCGGTCGGCCCACGGCACCGCAAGCCCGCAAGCCCGCAAGCCGACGATCACACGATCGAGCTGACTCGGCCTCGTGCGCACTCCTGCGAGCAGCGGCCAACCCCCGTGCTGTACCCCTCCGCGCCGTCCGGTCAGGGCGTGCGCGCGATCAGGTACCGGAAGACGTTCGGCATCCACACCGTCCCGTCCGGGCGCCGGTAGGGGTGCAGCGCCTCCGTCAGCTCCTTGTCGACCTGCGCCTGGTCGGTCGCCGCGACCGCCGCGTCGAACAGGCCCGTGGACAGCAGGCCCTTGAGGGCGCTCTCCACGTCGGCGTACCCGAAGGGGCAGGCCACCCGCCCCGATCCGTCCGGCTTCAGGCCGGCCCGCTGGGCGACCTCCTCCAGGTCGTCGCGCAGCGCCGGGCGCAGCCGGACCGTGCCGCCGCGAAGCGGATCGGCCAGCTTGGCCGCGACCCGCAACACCGCGGTCGTGGCACATCGCTCCGGCGGACCCCAGCCGACCAGCACCACAGGCGTCCCGCGCCCGGTGAGCGGCGTCGAGGCCGCGAGCACCCCGGCGAGGGCGTCCGCGTCGCCAGCGAGACACCCGATCGGCTCGAAGGCGGTCACCAGGTTGTATTCGGGCCTCTCCGCGCCGACCGCGTCCTTCGGTGACCGGTCGGTGAGTTGGATCCGGTCACGGTCCCCGCCATCCCCGCTGTCTTCGCCGTCCGTACGCGCGCGTGCGGAGCGCTCGTTCGGCTCCTTCGGCAGCAGCCGCTCGCGTGCGAGACCCAGCCGTTCGGGGGAGGAGGTCTCGATACCCGTGAGTGCGGCCGCGCCTCTGGAGGCCGCCATCAACAGGGCGAGCCCGGAGCCGCAGCCGAGAGCGAGGAGCCGGGTGCCGACTCCCACGTCCAGTCGCTCGTAGACGGCCTCGTAGAGCGGGACCAGCATCCGCTCCTGGATCTCCGACCAGTCACGCGCGCGTGCGCCCAGGTCCGCGCGGGACGTCGGCCCCGCATGAGGCAGGTGTTGCCGCACGAGCACAGGTGTCATGGATAAGCGCCCCAATCCGCCGAGAGTTGCAGCAGAAACCGATCAGGTGGCCCCCGTGCAGTGCGCTCGCACTTCCCCCGTATGCCAGGTAACTCCCCGTTCGCGACCGCGTCCAGAGGTCTCGGGTCCCCGCTTGTGGACCGGCTGTGCCTGTGGCGAGAATTCACATTCCGGCAACGTGGGCCCGTACCATCGCGCCATGGCCAAGGCACCCGTTCTCACCCCGCGGGCGGACGACTTCCCGCGCTGGTACCAGGATCTGATCAACAAGGCGGAACTGGCCGACAACGGACCGGTGCGCGGCACCATGGTGATCCGACCGTACGGGTACGGGCTGTGGGAGCGGATGCAGGCGGAGATGGACGCCCGCATCAAGGAGACCGGTACCCAGAACGCGTACTTCCCGCTGCTGATCCCGCAGTCCTACCTCACGCGCGAGGCGGACCATGTCGAGGGCTTCGCGCCCGAGTTGGCCGTGGTCACGCACGGCGGCGGCAAGGAGCTGGAGGAGCCTGCGGTCGTCCGGCCCACCTCCGAGACCATCATCAACGAGTACTTCTCCAAGTGGGTGCAGAGCTACCGCGACCTGCCCCTGCTGATCAACCAGTGGGCCAACGTGGTCCGTTGGGAGCTGCGGCCCCGCCTCTTCCTGCGGACGTCCGAGTTCCTCTGGCAGGAGGGCCACACCGCGCACGCCACCTACGAGGAGGCTCGCGACTTCGCCGCGCGCATCCATCGCGAGGTCTACGGCGACTTCCTCGAGAACGTCCTCGCGATCGACTTCGTCGCCGGCCGCAAGACGGTCAAGGAGCGCTTCGCGGGCGCCATCAACACGCTCACCCTCGAGAGCATGATGGGCGACGGCAAGGCCCTGCAGATGGTCACCAGCCACGAGCTGGGCCAGAACTTCGCCAAGGCCTTCGACACCCGGTACCTGTCGAAGGAGGGCACACAGGAGCTGGTCTGGCAGACCTCCTGGGGGTCGACGACCCGCATGATCGGCGCCCTGGTGATGACCCACGGCGACGACGACGGGCTGCGGGTGCCGCCGCGGCTGGCGCAGGTCCAGGTCGTCGTCCTGGCGATCAAGGGCGACGAGGCGGTTCTGGCCAAGGTCCGCGAGCTGGGCGACCGGCTGAAGGCGGCGGGCCTGCGGGTCCAGGTCGACGACCGCACCGACACGCCATTCGGGCGGCGCGCGGTCGACTGGGAGCTCAAGGGTGTGCCGGTCCGCATCGAGATCGGGCCCCGTGACCTGGAGAACGGCACGGCGATGCTGGCCCGCCGGATCCCGGGAGGCAAGGAGCCGGTGGCGATCGACACGCTCGTCGGCCTGCTGCCGGCCGTCCTCGAAGAGGACCAGGCGCTGCTCCTGCGGCAGTCCCGCGAGCGCCGCGAGTCCCGCACGACGGACGTGTCCACGATCGAGGAGGCGGCCGAGGCGGCCGTCGCCGGCGGCTGGGCGCGCATCCCGTGGGCGACCCTCGGCGAGGAGGGCGAGGCCAGGCTGGCCGAGCGGTCGGTGACCGTACGGTGTCTGGTCGCCGAGGACGGGTCGGTGCCCGAGGACGGGGACGCTCCCGGTAACGTCGCGATCGTCGCGCGCGCTTACTGAGACAGAGCCCTCCGCCCAGGAGAGCGACCGAAACGCCTCTTGCGCCCCTGCGCAACATCCCTGCCCCGGCGCGCGGACATGGTCTACGCGCCGGACAAGAGGGACGGCCCCGAAGGGCCTCGGTTGATGGTGGCGGTGGGAGACGGGTGGGCGTACGTGGGCCTACGCACCAGCTTGGTATGAGCTGTGAGGCTTATCCGCAGATCAGCGCACCCGCCCTCGTCCGGACGCATCAGTGCCAACTGACGGGTACGTGCAAATTATTTGGGATGCCCCGGAATAGGAACACAGGGGCCCTCCCGCTCGTTGTCATTACGTGAGCACGACACAGACACCACCAGTTCTCGCCGCAGAGCTGGCAGAGGCGTGGGCCGACATTCAGCGGTACCACCCCGAGCTGCCGGATCTTGCCGCGCCAGAGTCCCTGATCGGGGAGTCGTCGTCCGCCTGCGGTCACGAGCTCTCCTTCGAGCGACTGCTCCATGAGGCAGTCCATGGCATCGCCGCCGCCCGCGGCGTGCGCGACACCTCCCGCGCCGGCCGTTACCACAACCGCAGATTCCTCGCGATCGCCGAGGAGATGGGCCTGGACCACCCCGAGGAACCCCATCCCAGCAGCGGGTTCTCCCTGGTCACGCTCAACCCCGAGGCCAAGCGCCGCTACCGGCCGACGATCGAGCGCCTCCAGCGGGCCCTCAAGGCGCATCTGGCGGCCACCTCCTCCGACACCACCCGCTCCTTCCGCGGCCCCGCGGCCCGGCACGGTTCCTCCGGCGGAGGCGTCCGCGTCAAGGCCGTCTGCGACTGCGGGCGCAACGTGCGGGTCGTGCCATCGGTCCTGGCCCAGGCGCCGATCGTGTGCGGAGGCTGCGGCAAGCCGTTCCGGATCCCGGAGATCGCCGGCGCCGCCTAGCCACAGGCGGTCACGCACCGGCATCTCGTGGCTGCCGGTTCAGCGCGGTGCGGGGAGTCGTCCTTCGACAGCTCCCCGCAGGCGCCGGGCGCCTCTCGCGCATGCCCGGAAACCACCCGCGGCCTGAAGGGCCCCGCGTCGTGTGGCACAATGGCTAGCTGTACTCGACAGTCGCACAGGACCCCTCTCTCCTCCGGCTGACGCGTCCATCGGGCACTCGGGTACCGCAACCCCACGCGGCAATCTCGCCGTGCCCAATCACGTCAAATCCAGGAGAACCCACTCCCGTGGCAGTCAAGATCAAGCTGAAGCGTCTGGGCAAGATCCGTTCGCCTCACTACCGCATCGTCGTCGCCGACTCCCGTACCCGTCGTGACGGTCGTGCGATCGAGGAGATCGGCAAGTACCAGCCGACGTACCACCCGTCGATCATCGAGGTGGACGCCGACCGTGTGGCGTACTGGCTGGGTGTCGGCGCGCAGCCGACCGAGCCGGTTCTCGCCATCCTGAAGAAGACCGGCGACTGGCAGAAGTTCAAGGGCGAGCCCGCCCCGGCGCCGCTGCTCGTCGCCGAGCCGAAGAAGGCTCGCCCGTCGTTCGAGGCCCTCGGTGGCGACGACTCGGGCAAGGGTGAGGCCATCACCCAGAAGAAGAAGGCTGAGAAGAAGGACGAGGCCGCGGCCGAGTCCTCTGAGCCGACCGAGGCCTGAGCAGCATGCTCGAAGAGGCGCTTGAGCACCTCGTGAAGGGCATCGTCGACAACCCCGACGATGTGCAGGTCGCCTCGCGCAACCTGCGCCGCGGGCGCGTGCTCGAGGTCCGGGTCCACCCGGACGACCTCGGCAAGGTGATCGGTCGCAACGGCCGCACCGCGCGCGCTCTGCGCACCGTCGTGGGCGCCATCGGCGGCCGGGGCGTCCGCGTCGACCTCGTCGACGTGGACCACGTCCGCTGACGCGTTTCGCAGCACCGGCTCGGGCCGGGGAGGGCCACTGGGCCGTCCCCGGCCCGTAGTCGTTGCGGCAGCCGTGACGACAGCTACCCACCGGTACGACCGCGTACAACCAGGTACGACAGGAGATCTTCAGAAGTGCAGCTCGTAGTCGGACGGATCGGCCGCGCCCACGGCATCAAGGGCGAGGTCACCGTCGAGGTACGCACCGACGAGCCGGAGCTGCGGCTCGCGCCCGGCGCCGTCCTGTTCACGGACCCGGCCTCGACCGGCCCGCTGACCATCGAGACCGGCCACGTCCACAGCGGTCGTCTCCTCCTGCGTTTCGAGGGCGTCCGTGACCGCAACGCCGCCGAAGCCCTGCGCAACACCCTCCTGATCGCCGAGGTCGACCCCGCCGAGCTGCCCGAGGAGGAGGACGAGTACTACGACCACCAGCTGATGGACCTGGACGTGGTCACCAAGGACGGCGTCGAGGTCGGCCGGATCACCGAGATCTCGCATCTGCCCTCCCAGGACCTCTTCATCGTCGAGCGGCCCGACGGCAGCGAGGTGATGATCCCGTTCGTCGAGTCGATCGTCACCGAGATCGACCTCGAGGAGCAGCGGGCGGTCATCGACCCGCCTCCCGGGCTCATCGACGACCGCGCGGAGATCGCGTCCGCACGGGACGCGGCCGAGGACGAGGGCACGTCGTAATGCGCATCGACGTCGTCACGATCTTCCCCGAGTACCTCGACCCGCTGAACGTCTCCCTCGTCGGCAAGGCACGCGCGCGTGGCCGGCTGGACGTGCACGTACACGACCTTCGGGAGTGGACGTACGACCGGCACAACACGGTCGACGACACCCCGTACGGCGGCGGACCCGGCATGGTCATGAAGACCGAGCCCTGGGGCGATGCCCTCGACTCCGTCCTCGCCGACGGCTACGAACGGGGCTCGCACGCACCCGCGATCGTCGTGCCGACGCCCAGCGGCCGCCCCTTCACCCAGGAACTGGCCGTCGAGCTCTCCGAACGCTCCTGGCTGATCTTCACACCGGCCCGCTACGAGGGCATCGACCGCCGGGTCATCGACGAGTACGCCATCCGGATCCCCGTCTACGAGGTCTCCATCGGCGACTACGTCCTGGCCGGCGGAGAGGCCGCCGTCCTGGTCGTCACCGAGGCCGTGGCGCGGCTGCTGCCCGGAGTGCTCGGCAACGCCGAGTCCCACCGCGACGACTCCTTCGCGCCCGGCGCCATGGCCAACCTCCTGGAAGGCCCCGTCTACACCAAGCCGCCCGCCTGGCGCGGCCGGGACATCCCCGAGGTGCTGCTCAGCGGCCACCACGGCAGGATCGCCCGCTGGCGGCGCGACGAGGCCCTGCGCCGCACGACGGCCAACCGGCCCGACCTGATCGAGCGGTGCGACCCGAAGACCTTCGACAAGAAGGACCGCGAGATGCTCTCCATCCTGGGCTGGGCGCCCGACCCGGAGGGTGAGCCGTACGGTCGATTTTGGCGCAGGACCGAGGGCGTGGAAGAATAGGTCGCTGTTGTGCGCCGTCCGGTGTGCGCCCCTGCCGCAGGGGGACACGACGCCCGCCTCGACGGGCACACGGCACTCAATCCTCGAACATCTAGTTCCGTTGATGACCTGTGGCATCAGCGAAGAAAGCAGACGAAATGTCTCACCTTCTCGACTCCGTCGACGCCGCGTCGCTGCGCAGCGACGTCCCGGCCTTCCGCCCGGGTGACACCGTCAACGTCCACGTGCGCGTCATCGAGGGCAACCGCTCCCGTGTGCAGCAGTTCAAGGGTGTTGTCATCCGCCGCCAGGGCGCCGGTGTCCGCGAGACCTTCACGGTCCGCAAGGTCTCCTTCTCCGTCGGCGTCGAGCGCACCTTCCCGGTGCACACCCCGATCGTCGAGAAGATCGAGCTCGTCACCCGCGGTGACGTGCGTCGCGCCAAGCTGTACTACCTCCGTGAGCTGCGCGGCAAGGCTGCGAAGATCAAGGAGAAGCGCGACAACTGAGTGCTCTGAGGGGTTCAAAGCGGGGCCGGATAGCATCTGGCCCCGATGGACACCGAAGCTCAGCCGACGACGGAGCGCGACCGCTCCTCCAGCCCTTCCGTTTCCGCGGACACCTCCCAGGAGGCCCCGGACACCGAGGGAGTGGAGGGACGGTCGCGTTTCGCGTTGGTGGCGCGGGTCACGCAGTGGCTGCCGGGCGGCCGGTTCAGCCTGTCCCTGTTGATCTGCCTGCTGTTTTTGCTGTTCCTCAACGCTTTCGTGGCGCAACCATTCCAGATTCCCAGCGGATCCATGGAAAACGGATTGAGGATCGGTGACCGGGTTCTCGTAAATAAGTTGGCGTACCGTTTCGGTGCCGAGCCGCGGCGCGGTGACGTCATCGTGTTCGACGGCACCGGGTACTTCGGGAACTCCGACTACATCAAGCGCGTCGTGGGTGTGGGGGGAGACAGCGTGGTCTGCTGCGACAAGGAGGGGAGGATCCAGGTGAACGGCCGGTCGGTCGACGAGTCGACGTTCCTGTATCCCGGCGACGGTCCGTCCACGGTGGACTTCGACGTGGTCGTGCCCGAGGGCACCCTGTTCGTCCTCGGTGACCACCGCAGCCACTCCAGCGACTCCCGAGACCACCTGGGCTCACCGGGCGGCGGCATGATCCCCGTCGACGACGTGATCGGCCGCGCCGACTGGATCGTCTGGCCGTCCGCGCACCTCACCCGTCTGTCCCGCCCGAGCGCCTACGCGCGCGTGCCCGGCGCGGAGGGCGCCCATGGGTAACCGCGGCAAACCGCGCGGCGTTCCCGCCTCAGCCGCGGACCAGCTGCTGCCCACCGGTGTGCGGCGCGCCGCCAGCCCGGCCGGCGGCCGCACGCGCGCGGAGCGGCGCAAGCTCCAGCGCAAGGTCAAGCGCAAGCGCAGGCGCTCGGCCGTCCGGGAGATACCGCTCCTGGTCGGGGTCGCCGTCCTGATAGCGCTGGTCCTGAAGACGTTCCTGGTGCAGGCCTTCGTGATCCCGTCCGGGTCCATGGAGCAGACGATCCGGATCGGCGACCGCGTCCTGGTCGACAAGTTCACCCCGTGGTTCGGCTCCAAGCCCGAGCGCGGGGACGTCGTCGTCTTCAAGGACCCCGGCGGCTGGCTCAACGACGAGCAGACCACGACCAAGAAGGAGGACCCGGTCGTCGTCAAGCAGATCAAGGAAGGGCTCACCTTCATCGGTCTGCTGCCGTCCGAGAACGAGAAGGACCTCATCAAGCGCGTCGTCGGCGTCGGCGGCGACCGCGTCGTCTGCTGTGACACGCAGGGGCGGGTGACCGTCAACGGGGTTCCCCTGAACGAGGGACCCTATCTGTATCCCGGCAACGAGCCGTCCAGCACACCGTTCGACATCACCGTCCCGCAGGGGCGGCTGTGGGTGATGGGTGACCACCGGGCCAACTCCGCCGACTCCCGGTCCCACCAGAACACCGACTACGGGGGCACCGTCTCGGAGGACGAGGTGGTGGGGCGGGCCATGGTCATCGCCTGGCCGCTGGGGCACTGGGTCCGTCTCAAGGAACCGCAAACTTTCTCTTCCGTGACGGGCTCGACCGCCACGGCGACCGCGTCCGCCCAGCTGTCGCATAGGGTTGCTCCCGGCGATCCGAACGGATCGATTCGACAACTCCCGAGCCCTGCGGAACTCCCGCTCGTTATGGGAGTAGTGGGCCTGCGTCGTATGTGGGGCAGGCGGTGGCACAGAGTAAGGAGTTGGCGTGGGGGATGTGGCGGTTGGCGCACGGTCCGGGCACGACGGCGAGGATCACCGCGGACGGTCCGTGGAAGCAGCCGACCCGGCCGCGGACAGCGCCGTGACCTCAGAGAATGACCCGGTGGCGGGCGGCGGGGGTCCGCCGGCGGACGAGCCGCCCCGGACCGGCGGCGAAGGGTCGGGGGACTCGGCCCCGAAGGCGAAGAAGCCGCGCTCCTTCTGGAAGGAACTGCCGATCCTGATCGGCATCGCGCTCGTCCTCGCGCTGCTGATCAAGACGTTCCTGGTGCAGGCGTTCTCCATCCCGTCGGCCTCGATGGAGAACACCCTCAAGATCGGTGACCGGGTCCTCGTCGACAAACTGACCCCGTGGTTCGGCTCCGAGCCGGAGCGAGGCGAGGTCATCGTCTTCCACGACCCCGACGACTGGCTGGCGGGCGAGAACACCGCCGATCCGAACGCCTTCCAGACCTTCCTCAGCTGGATCGGCCTGATGCCGTCCGCGGAGGAGAAGGACCTGATCAAGCGGGTCATCGGCGTCGGCGGCGACACCGTCTCCTGCAAGGGCACGGGCCCGCTCACGGTCAACGGCAAGGCGCTGAACGAGCCGTACGTGTACCCCGGCAACACCCCGTGCAGCCAGGACGACCAGGGCGGCCAGTTCTCGGTGAAGGTCCCCAAGGGCCACGTCTGGGTCATGGGCGACCACCGCCAGAACTCGCGCGACTCGCGCTACAACCAGTCGGACAAGAACCACGGCATGGTGCCCGTCGACCAGGTCGTCGGGCGCGCCATCGTCAAGGCCTGGCCGCTCAGCCGCTGGGGCACGCTGCCGGTGCCGGACACGTTCGACCAGAACGGCCTGGGCGACCAGTCCGCGGCGTCCGCGGCCCTGACGGTCGCCCCGCAGGGTCTCGCCCTCGTCGGGGTCGTGCCGGTGGTGCTGTGGCGCCGTCGGCGCACGGAGGACTCCGAGACCCGCTGACCTTCCGGCTTCCACTCGGCAAACCCCTTCCTTCCCCAGCTGGTGACCATGGCCGGGGAAGACAGGGGAAGAGCGGAGAAGAAGGGGCTGACCCGGTTCGGTACCGCCGGGTAGGGTGCGGACCCATGGGTGGCGAGAGCACTACGCGTACGGCCCCGCACAGTGGCGGTGGCACCAGCAGTGGCCCGGTGGGCAGCCGGACCGGACAGCGACTGTCCGGACTGGCCGTCGCACTGGGCCTCGTGCTGTTCCTCGGCGGGTTCGCCTGGGGGGCCCTGGTCTACCGGCCGTACACCGTGCCCACCAGTTCCATGAGCCCGACGATCGACGCCGGCAATCGGGTGCTGGCCGAGCGGATCGACGGCGGCGAGGTGCGCCGCGGGGATGTCGTCGTCTTCAGCGACAAGACGTGGGTGACCAACGCGCTCGTCGTCAAGCGCGTGGTCGCGGTCGGCGGCGACACGGTCTCCTGCTGCACCGACGGCAAGCTGACCGTCAACGGCAAGCAGATCGAGGAACCGTATCTGCCCGCGGGCAGCCTGGCCGAGATCAAGAACTTCCCGACCGTGAAGGTCCCCGACGGCAGGCTCTTCCTGCTCGGCGACGAACGGCAGGGCTCCCTGGACTCCACCGCCCACCTCACGGACGCGGCCCAGGGCACGGTCGCGCGCAGCGCAGTCAAGGCCCGCGTCGACGCCCTCGTCTGGCCCATGGACGGCATGCTGAAGCGCCCCACGGGTTTCGAGGCGCTCGGCACCCTCTCCCAGCCGGGCCCGCTGCGGACGATCGGCTGGATGATCGTCGCCGGTGGCGTGCTGGTCCTCGGCGGCGGCGCGTACGGCCCGATCGCCAAGCGGACATCCGGCCGCCGTGCCCGCACCCGGCCGGAGCCGGCCGGTGCCCGCTGAGGCGACGGACGGGTCGGCGGGTGGACATGTCGACTCGTACGAAGGCGGGCTGCGCAAGGTCGCCCGGGTGGTCCTCCTCGACCCGCAGGACCGCATCCTGCTGCTGCACGGCCATGAACCGGACGACCCGGCCGACGACTGGTGGTTCACGCCCGGCGGCGGCGTGGAGGGCGACGAGACCCGTGCGCAGGCCGCTCTGCGGGAACTCGCCGAGGAGACCGGTATCACCGCGGTCGAGCTCGGCCCGGTGCTGTGGCGGCGGATGTGCTCCTTCCCGTTCGCGGGCCGCCGCTGGGACCAGGACGAGTGGTACTACCTGGCCCGGACGGCCGATACGCCCAGGGTGGTGCCCCGGGCCGCGGCCCTGACCGAGCTGGAGCGGCGCAGCGTCGCCGGAGCACGTTGGTGGACGTGTCAGGAACTGACCCAGGCACATGAGACGGTGTATCCGACCAGACTCGCCGAGCTGCTGCGCACGCTGCTCGACGACGGTCCCCCGGCAGGACCCGTAACCCTTGACGCGGAAATCGTTTAGAGGCGCACGGGACTGGCGCACAATGGGGAGATCGCACGGCTGAAGGGGAACATGCCATGAGCGCCGAGGACCTCGAGAAGTACGAGACCGAGATGGAGCTGAAGCTCTACCGGGAGTACCGCGATGTCGTCGGTCTGTTCAAATATGTGATCGAGACCGAGCGACGCTTCTACCTCACCAACGACTACGAGATGCAGGTGCACTCGGTCCAGGGTGAGGTGTTCTTCGAGGTGTCGATGGCGGACGCCTGGGTGTGGGACATGTACCGGCCGGCCCGGTTCGTGAAGCAGGTACGCGTGCTCACGTTCAAGGACGTGAACATCGAGGAGCTGAACAAGAGCGATCTGGAGCTTCCGGGGAGCTGAGGCTCGATGGTGGGCGCTCGTGCGGGTGACGGGGTTGTCCACAGCCGCTGAGTTCTCCACCAAGATCCTTTTCGAGGTGGCGGATGCGTGAGCGTGGGTGCCGGAGGTGGTGCCCGCATGAGCACGAACACGGATCTGGCACGAGGCGCTCTCGGCAGGTACGGCGAGGAGCTGGCCGCACGGCGGCTGGCCGAGACCGGGATGACGGTCCTGGAGCGCAACTGGCGCTGCGGCAGGACCGGTGAGATCGACATCGTCGCGAGGGACGGCGACGTCCTGGTCGTCTGCGAGGTGAAGACCCGCAGGGACGGCGGTTTCCAGCACCCGATGGCGGCGGTGACGCCGGAGAAGGCCGAGCGCCTGCGCCGCCTCGCCGAGCGGTGGATCCAGACGCACGGGGGAGCCCCGCCAGGCGGCGTCCGCATCGACCTGATCGGCGTCGTCCTGCCCCGCCGCGGCGCGGCCGTCGTCGAGCACGCGCGGGGGGTGGCCTGAGATGGGGTTCGCGCGTACGTGCTCGGTGGCGCTGGTGGGCGTCGAGGGCGTGGTCGTCGAGGTCCAGGCCGACCTCGAACCGGGAGTCGCGGCCTTCACGCTGGTGGGGCTGCCGGACAAGAGCCTGAGCGAGAGCCGGGACCGGGTCCGGGCGGCCGTGGTGAACTCGGGCGGCGAGTGGCCGCAGAAGAAACTCACCGTAGGGCTCAGCCCGGCCTCGGTGCCGAAGGGCGGCAGCGGCTTCGATCTTGCCATCGCAAGCGCCGTGCTGGGCGCGGCCGAACGGATCGACCCGCGGGTCCTCGCCGACATCGTGATGATCGGGGAGCTGGGGCTGGACGGCAGGGTGCGCCCGGTCCGGGGCATCCTCCCCGCGGTGCTGGCCGCGGCCGATGCCGGATACGAACAGGTCGTCGTGCCGGAGTGCGCCGCCGCCGAGGCGTCGCTGGTCCCGGGTGTCTCCGTGCTCGGGGTGCGCAGCCTGCGGCAGCTGATCGCCGTCCTCGCGGACGAACCCGTCCCCGAGGAGGAGCCGGACGAGGTGGGCCGCCCCGACCCGCTCCTGGCCGGCCTGCGGATGCCCGGCACCGGCGCGGCCACCGGGATGCACAGCATGGGTGCCGCCCAGCAGGACCACGGGCACGACCTCGCGGACGTGGTCGGGCAACGCTCGGCGCGGACCGCGGTGGAGGTGGCCGCGGCGGGCGGACACCACCTGTTCCTCGAGGGACCGCCCGGGGCGGGCAAGACGATGCTCGCGGAGCGGCTGCCGGCCGTTCTGCCCCGGCTGAGCAGGGCGGAGTCGCTGGAGGTCACGGCGGTGCACTCGGTGGCCGGTCTGCTGCCGCCGGGCAAGCCCCTGATCGACGTGCCCCCGTACTGCGCCCCGCACCACTCGGCCACCATGCAGTCGCTGGTCGGGGGCGGGGCTGGGTTCGCCCGCCCCGGTGCCGTTTCGCTGGCCCATCGGGGAGTGCTCTTCCTCGACGAGACCCCCGAATTCGGCGGCCAGGCCCTCGACGCCCTGCGGCAGCCGCTGGAAGCGGGGCACGTGGTGATCGCGCGCAGTGCGGGAGTGGTGCGCTTCCCGGCACGGTTCCTGATGGTGCTGGCGGCCAACCCGTGCCCCTGCGGCCGGTTCACGCAGCGGGACACCGCCTGCGAGTGCCCGCCTTCGGCGATCCGCCGCTACCAGGCGCGGCTCTCCGGCCCTCTGCTCGACCGGGTCGACCTGCGCGTGGAGGTCGACCCGGTCAGCCGGGCCGAGCTGGCGCACCGCGGTCCCGGAGGTGAGTCCACGGCGACCGTCGCCGACCGGGTCCGGGCCGCCCGGGAGCGCGCGGCGGCCCGGCTGGCGGGCACCGCGTGGCGGACCAACAGCGAGATCCCCGGCCGTGAGCTGCGCAACCGCTGGCATGCCGCGATCGGTGCCATGGACGAGGCCGAGCGGAACCTGGAGCGCGGGGTGCTGACCGCCCGGGGGCTCGATCGTGTGCTGCGCGTCGCCTGGACCGTCGCCGACCTGGTCGGCCACGACCGGCCCGACGCCATGGACGTGGCCCTCGCCCTGCAACTGCGCACGGGGGTGCCGCGCGGGGTGCCGATGGCTCTCGGGGCCCTGACGTGAACGGCGGCGGCGCCCGGGCCGACGAGCGGCTCGCCCGTGCCTTTCTCGGGCGGGTCGTCGAGCCCGGCGACGAGGTGGGCGGCCAGTGGGTGCGGGAGCGGGGCGTGCTGGAGGTGGTGCGGCGGTTGCGGGGCGACGGGGAGCCGTTGCCCGGGGTGACCGCGAAGCGGTGGGCCGGGCTGCGGGCGCGGGCCGGCCGGGCCGAGCCGGAGCTGGATCTGGCCGTCGCGCGGGAGGCCGGGGTGCGTTTCGTGTGCCCCGGAGACGCCGAGTGGCCGGGCACGTTGGACGAGCTCGGGGACGCCCGGCCGCTGGGGCTCTGGGTGCGGGGACGGCCCAGTCTGCGGATGTGGGCGCTGCGGTCGGTCGCCGTCGTCGGCGCCCGCGCCTGCACCGAGTACGGCGCCCACATGGCCGCCACCCTCGCCTGCGGCCTCGCCGAACGAGGGTGGGTGGTCGTGTCCGGCGGGGCCTACGGAATCGACGGGGCCGCCCACCGGGGTGCCCTCGGCGCCGGCGGCGCCACCGTCGCCGTCCTCGCCTGCGGGGTCGACCGGCCCTACCCGCGCGGCCACACCGAGTTGATCAACAGGATCGGGGAACAGGGGCTGGTGGTCGGGGAGTTGCCGCCCGGCGACCATCCGACGCCCAGCAGGTTCATCCTGCGCAACCGGGTGATCGCCGCCCTCACCCGGGGCACGGTCGTCGTGGAGGCGGCGTACCGCAGCGGCTCGCTGGTCACCGCGCGGGCGGCGCAGCGGCTGGGCCGGCACACGATGGGCGTGCCGGGGCCGGCCACGAGCGGTCTGTCGGCCGGTGTGCACGAGCTGCTGCGCGGGGAGGCCGTGCTGGTCACCGATGCCGCGGAGGTCGTCGAACTGGTCGGCGACATGGGCGAGCTGGCCCCGGACCGGCGTGGGCCGGTGCTGCCGCGCGACCTGCTGGAGCCGGGCGCCCGGCGTGTCCTGGCCGCGCTCCCCGCCCGCAGACCCGCGGCGGTCGAGGAGCTCGCCCGGGAGGCCCGCACCACGCCGGACGACGTGATCGCGAGACTGTACGAACTCAAAGCGCTCGGTTACGTCGAACGACACGGCGACGGCTGGAAGTTGACACGCCAGGCGATGGTTTCCGTTCGAGGGGGTCGGGGCCCGTGTTGACCCAGGGGGTTCGGCCGTCCGGGGGAACGCCGAAAGCCTTGGGAATTCCGGCAGTTGACCCATCCCGGTGATCACGCACAGCGACTGCGTGACCCTGGAGTGCGTTCAGCGGAACGTATCTGCGTACCGGCCCGACCGCTCCCTTCGCGCACCGCGACACCCCAGTCACGCTACGCTCACGGGGATTCCGGCACAGACCGGTACCTCTGCACCACGCGGTACCCACCTCACGCACTTCACGGCAGAACGGCACAAGGCGACGAATGCCCCAGCACACCTCCGGGTCCGACCGGGCGGCGATCCCCCCAGCCGCCCGCGACGGTGGCAGCGTGCGGCCGCCCGCTCCCTCGACGCTCGACGAGCTGTGGCGGTCGTACAAGGCGACGGGGGACGAGCGGCTGCGTGAGCAGCTGATCCTGCACTACTCGCCGCTGGTGAAGTACGTGGCGGGACGGGTGAGCGTCGGTCTGCCGCCGAACGTGGAGCAGGCCGACTTCGTGTCCTCCGGGGTCTTCGGGCTGATCGACGCGATCGAGAAGTTCGACATCGACCGGGAGATCAAGTTCGAGACGTACGCGATCACCCGGATCCGGGGCGCGATGATCGACGAGCTGCGGGCACTGGACTGGATTCCGCGGTCGGTACGGCAGAAGGCGCGCAACGTCGAGCGGGCCTACGCCACGCTGGAGGCGCGGCTGCGGCGGACTCCGTCGGAGTGCGAGGTGGCCGCCGAGCTGGGCATCGCTGTGGACGAACTGCACGCCGTGTTCAGTCAGTTGTCGCTGGCCAACGTGGTGGCGCTGGAGGAGCTGCTGCACGTCGGGGGTGAGGGCGGCGACCGGCTGAGTCTGATGGACACGCTGGAGGACACCGCCGCCGACAACCCCGTGGAGGTGGCGGAGGACCGGGAGCTCAGGCGGTTCCTGGCACGGGCCATCAACACGCTGCCCGACCGGGAGAAGACGGTCGTCACGCTGTACTACTACGAGGGGCTGACGCTCGCCGAGATCGGGAACGTGCTGGGCGTGACCGAGAGCAGGGTCAGTCAGATCCACACCAAGTCGGTGCTCCAGCTGCGCGCGAAACTGGCGAGCTTCGGTCGCTGACCCGTCCGGATGCCGGGACGGATCCGGGCCGGATGCCGGTCGGATGCCGGAAGTGCGGGCGGAGTCACTCCCGCTGGGGGTGGCGCGTCCGTAGAGTGGTTGACGTGCCAAGGATTCGAGCGGCCTCCGTGGCCGAGCACCGGTCGATGCAGCGTGCCGCCCTGCTGGACGCGGCACGTTCCCTGTTGTCCGAGGGCGGGACGGAGGCGCTGACCTTCCCGGCCCTCGCCGAGCGGACGGGCCTCGCGCGCTCGTCCGTGTACGAGTACTTCCGGTCCCGGGCCGCCGTGGTCGAGGAGCTGTGCGAGGTCGACTTCCCCGTGTGGGCGGCGGAGGTCGAGACGGCCATGGCCGCGGTCGACGGGGCGGAGGCCAAGGTCGAGGCGTATGTGCGGCGACAGCTCGCGCTGGTGGGGGACCGCCGGCACCGGGCCGTCGTGGCGATCTCGGCGAGTGAGCTGGACGCCGGGGCCCGCGAGAAGATCCGGGCGGCGCACGGCGGGCTCGTGGCGATGATCGGGGAGGCGCTGGCGGAGCTGGGCCATACGGAGCCCCGGCTGGCGGCGATGCTGTTGCAGGGTGTCGTGGACGCGGCGGTACGGCGCATCGAGCTGGGGGCCGCGGAGGATCCCTCGGCGATCACGGACGCGGCGGTCTCCCTGGTGCTGCGGGGCGTTCTGGGCTGAACTACGGCAGGGGCACGCCGAGCACCGGCAGGAGCCGGGACGGCCCCCTGCGCAGCAGCCACGGGGGCAGCAGGGACAGCGGGTCCAGGTAGGCCTCGCCCCTCAGCAGGCCCCAGTGCACACACGTCACCGCGCAGTGCGATCCCCTCGGTTCCACCGTGCCGATCACCTGGCCCGGGGAAACCTCGTCGCCCTTCCTCACCGACACCCGTACCGGCTCATAGGTCGTCCGCAGGGGTGGCTCACCCGTGTCCCTCAGCTCCACCGCGACGACGCCCCTGCCCGCCACCCGCCCCGCGAAGGACACGCGGCCGGGTGCCACCGCCCGGACCGGCGCGCCCGGCGGGGCCGCCAGATCGACGCCGCGGTGGCCGCGGGCGTACGGCGTGGCCGGGGGCTCCCAGCCGCGTACCACCGCCGGGTGCGTGCCCACCGGCCAGCCCCGGCCGATCGCCGGGACGGGAGCCGGAGGGGGCGCGAGGGCTCGCGGTGGGGCCTGCGGGTTCGCCCACGCCACGGACGCCACCATCGTGATCAACAGGAACAGCACCAGGCCGCCGAGGCATCGCTTCGCGTACATGGGAGAACCGTTCCGCATCCCGCCGGTCCCGACCCGGGCCTGTGGACTACTCACCGGTTGTGGACAGCGGCGTCACCCGGCGCCTCGCGGGTCCCGTACACTTCTTCTGGCGATCCGGGTCACCGGGTCGACTTCGCACGCCCCGGTATCGGGGGCCGGCCCACGGTCGGTTCTCCGGTATCCGCGCCCCTCGGTCCTTCGTGGCTCGGCGCACTGCGGGCGTCAGGCGCGGGAGCCGTCCGGCCCCCGCGGCACAACCGAGAAAAACAAGGAGAACGGCCATGGCCGTCGTCACGATGCGGGAGCTGCTGGAAAGCGGCGTCCACTTCGGTCACCAGACCCGTCGCTGGAACCCGAAGATGAAGCGCTTCATCTTCACCGAGCGCAACGGCATCTACATCATCGACCTGCTCCAGTCGCTGTCGTACATCGACCGCGCCTTCGAGTTCGTCAAGGAGACCGTCGCCCACGGCGGCACGGTCATGTTCGTCGGCACGAAGAAGCAGGCGCAGGAGGCCATCGCCGAGCAGGCCACCCGCGTCGGCATGCCCTACGTCAACCAGCGCTGGCTGGGCGGCATGCTCACCAACTTCTCGACCGTCTACAAGCGTCTGCAGCGCCTCAAGGAGCTCGAGCTCATCGACTTCGAGGACGTCGCCGCTTCGGGTCTGACCAAGAAGGAGCTCCTGGTCCTCTCGCGTGAGAAGGCCAAGCTCGAGAAGACCCTCGGTGGTATCCGCGAGATGTCCAAGGTGCCCAGCGCCGTCTGGATCGTGGACACCAAGAAGGAGCACATCGCGGTCGGCGAGGCCCGGAAGCTCAACATCCCGGTCGTCGCCATCCTCGACACCAACTGCGACCCCGACGAGGTCGACTACAAGATCCCGGGCAACGACGACGCGATCCGCTCCGTCACCCTGCTCACCCGCGTGATCGCCGACGCCGTCGCCGAGGGCCTCATCTCCCGTTCCCGTGTCGCCACCGGCGACAAGGGCGACAAGGCCGCCGGCGAGCCGCTGGCCGCGTGGGAGCGCGACCTGCTCGAGGGCGAGAAGAAGGCGGACTCCGACGAGGCCGCCGAGAAGCCGGCCGAGGCCGCTGCCGAGGCCCCGGCCGTCGAGGCCGAGGCTCCGGCCGTCGAGGCTGAGGCTCCGGCCGCCGAGGCCCCCGTCGCCGAGGCGCCCGCCGCCGAGGCCGCCCCCGTCGAGGCTCCGGCCGCCGAGGGCGAGCAGGCCTGAGTCAGGCCGTAGGCCGTGCGGTCGCCGTCGCGTCCGTACGGCCGTAGGGACGAAGTGACGGCGGGGGGCGTCGAATGCGCCGCCCGCCGTTCACCCACAGCCCCAGATCTTCGTAGATCTTCGAGACTTCGAACTCCGAGAGAGATTCACAGATCATGGCGAACTACACCGCCGCCGACGTCAAGAAGCTCCGTGAGCTCACCGGCGCCGGCATGATGGACTGCAAGAAGGCGCTGGACGAGGCCGAGGGCAACGTCGAGAAGGCCGTCGAGGCGCTCCGTATCAAGGGCCAGAAGGGCGTCGCCAAGCGCGAGGGCCGCTCCGCCGAGAACGGCGCCGTGGTCTCCGTCATCGCCGACGACAACTCCTCCGGTGTCCTCGTCGAGCTGAAGTGCGAGACGGACTTCGTCGCCAAGGGTGACAAGTTCCAGGCCGTCGCCAGCGCGATCGCCGAGCACGTCGCCAAGACCTCCCCGGCCGACCTCGAGGCCCTGCTGGCCTCCGAGATCGAGGCCGGCAAGACCGTCCAGGCGTTCGTGGACGAGGCCAACGCCAACCTCGGCGAGAAGATCGTCCTGGACCGCTTCGCGCAGTACGCGGACGGCTTCGTGACCGCGTACATGCACCGCACGATGCCCGACCTGCCCCCGCAGATCGGTGTCCTCGTCGAGCTGGACAAGCCCAACGCCGAGATCGCCAAGGGCGTCGCCCAGCACATCGCCGCCTTCGCGCCGAAGTACCTCTCCAAGGAGGACGTGCCGGCCGAGGTCGTCGAGTCCGAGCGTCGCGTCGCCGAGGAGACCACCCGCGCCGAGGGCAAGCCCGAGGCCGCCCTGCCGAAGATCGTCGAGGGTCGCCTCAACGGCTTCTTCAAGGACGCCACGCTGCTCGGCCAGCCGTTCGCGCTCGACAACAAGAAGTCCGTCCAGAAGGTCCTGGACGAGGCCGGTGTCACCCTGAAGCGCTTCACGCGCATCAAGGTCGGCATCTGAGTCCGTGCCGCGATCGGCGCGTCGGCCCGATAGGGTCGAGCGCAGTCGTCCGGTACGCCGTCACGCGGGCGCGTGACGGACGACAGCAGATCTGACGAGGAGGCCATTGCCGCGCATGGGATGCGAACGACACCCCACCGGCAATGGCCTCCTCGTATGTGCACCATGAGGAGAACGTCATGACCACCAAGGCCCAGAAGAGCGACGACGGCAAAGTGAGCGGCCGGTTTCTGCTGAAGCTGTCCGGAGAGGCCTTCGCCGGTGGCGGCGGCCTGGGTGTCGACCCCGACGTGGTGCACAAGATCGCCCGCGAGATCGCGGCCGTGGTCCGGGACGGCGCCGAGATCGCGGTCGTCATCGGCGGCGGCAACTTCTTCCGCGGCGCCGAACTGCAGGTGCGCGGCATGGACCGCGCCCGCTCGGACTACATGGGCATGCTCGGCACCGTCATGAACTGCCTCGCCCTCCAGGACTTCCTGGAGAAGGAGGGCATCGACAGCCGCGTCCAGACCGCCATCACCATGGGCCAGGTCGCCGAGCCGTACATCCCGCTGCGTGCCGTGCGCCATCTGGAGAAGGGCCGCGTGGTCATCTTCGGCGCCGGCATGGGCATGCCGTACTTCTCCACCGACACCACCGCCGCGCAGCGCGCCCTGGAGATCGACGCCGAGGCGCTGCTGATGGGCAAGAACGGCGTGGACGGCGTCTACGACTCCGACCCGAAGACCAACCCGGCGGCGGTCAAGTTCGACGCCCTCGGTTACGGCGACGTCATCACCCGCGACCTGAAGGTCGCCGACGCCACCGCCGTCACGCTGTGCCGCGACAACAAGCTCCCGATCCTGGTCTTCGAGCTTCTGGCCGAGGGCAATATCGCTCGCGCCGTCAAGGGTGAGAAGATCGGCACGCTTGTGGGTGAGCAGGGCAGCCGGGCCTGACAACACCTGACCGGGGACGGACCCTGGTCGGGGGATGGACAATGTCCTGCCGGTCGGGAACCGTGCAGGAAGAAGACGCGACGCAGCCGGCCGCCGCCACCGACAGGGAACCGCAGCCGGGCCTACTCAAGACACGCAGGAGCAAGTGGTGATCGAAGAGACCCTCCTCGAGGCCGAGGAGAAGATGGAGAAGGCCGTCGTGGTCGCCAAGGAGGACTTCGCCGCGATCCGCACCGGCCGTGCGCACCCGGCGATGTTCAACAAGATCGTGGCCGACTACTACGGCGCGCCGACGCCGATCAACCAGCTGGCTTCGTTCTCCGTTCCGGAGCCGCGCATGGCGGTCGTGACCCCGTTCGACAAGAGCGCGCTGCGCAACATCGAGCAGGCGATCCGCGATTCCGACCTGGGCGTCAACCCGAGCAACGACGGCAACATCATCCGAGTGGTGTTCCCCGAGCTCACCGAGGAGCGCCGCCGCGACTACATCAAGGTCGCCAAGGGCAAGGGCGAGGACGCCAAGGTGTCCATCCGCGCGGTCCGTCGCAAGGCCAAGGACGCGATCGACAAGCTCGTCAAGGACGGCGAGGTCGGCGAGGACGAGGGCCGCCGTGCGGAGAAGGAGCTCGACGACACCACCGCGAAGTACGTCGCCCAGGTGGACGAGCTCCTCAAGCACAAGGAAGCGGAGCTGCTCGAGGTCTGATGAACGACTCTTCCTGGGGCTCACCGCCACACGCCGGGTCGCGGGCCGGGTACTGGGGGCCCGTCGACCAGGGGCCTGCCCAGGGGGCCGCCCCGGCGGTTCCCGCGTACGATGCGCCTGAGGCGCAGCAGACTCGCCCCATGCCCATCGTCCCCGACGTACCCGCACACGGCGGTAACCAGGATGACGACCGGGGGGCCGCTCGGCTGGGCGGCCCCTTGTTCCGAGACGAGAACTTCGGCGGCGCCGCCCACGCCGGCGCCGCCTACGGTGACGACACCCCGTCGGCACAGCCCTCTGCGGCAGTGCCGCAGAATCCGGAGCCCATGCCCGACGCCCCTCACCCGGCGCCCGCACCGCAGAAGAAGAGTGCGGGCCGAGACCTGGGCTCGGCCATAGGGGTCGGGGTCGGGCTCGGTGCGGTGATCGTCGCGTCGCTGTTCGTCGTCAAGGCCGTGTTCGTCGGCGTGATAGCAGTCGCCGTCGTCGTGGGTCTGTGGGAGCTGACCAGCAGGCTTCAGGAGCGCAAGGGCATCAAGGCGCCGCTCGTGCCGCTCGCGGTCGGCGGTGCGGCGATGGTCGTCGCCGGATACGTCCGGGGTCCCGAGGGAGCCTGGGTCGCCATGGCCCTCACCGCGCTGGCGGTGCTGGTCTGGCGGATGACGGAACCGCCCGAGGGCTACCTCAGGGACGTCACGGCCGGTGTCTTCGCCGCCTTCTACGTTCCGTTCCTGGCCACGTTCGTCGCCCTGATGCTCACCGCCGACGACGGGGCGTTCCGCGTCATGACGTTCCTGCTGCTGACGGTCGTCAGCGACACGGGCGCGTACGCCGTCGGCTGGCGCTTCGGCAGGACCAAGCTCGCCCCGCGCATCAGTCCCGGCAAGACCCGCGAGGGTCTGCTCGGCGCGGTGTCGTTCGCGATGGTCGTCGGCGCGTTGTGCATGCAGTTCCTGATCGACGACGGCACCTGGTGGCAGGGCCTGGTGCTCGGCTTCGCCGTCGCGGCCAGCGCCACGCTCGGCGACCTCGGCGAGTCCATGATCAAGCGGGACCTGGGCATCAAGGACATGGGCACGCTGCTCCCCGGTCACGGCGGCATCATGGACCGGCTGGACTCCTTGCTGCCCACGGCTCCGGTGGTGTGGCTGCTGCTCGTGCTGTTCGTGGGTTCCGGCTGACCCACCGGCGTCCTCGGCTCGTGCGGGCCCCCGTCCTGATCTCCAGGGCGGGGGCCCGCTGCCGTGGCCTCCGGGGCGGCAGAGTGGGACGATTCTGGTGAAGGCTCTCAGGGGGGATCTCCCTGGAAGGGGGCGGGCTTCATGTCCGACTTCCGTGAATCGATCGACGTCGACTGCAGCCCCGAGGACGTCTGGGCGTATGTCATCGACCCGTCCCACCTGCCGGAGTGGCAGCAGAGCGCGGTCTCGGCGGAGCCGCTCGACCCCGGTCCGGTACACGTCGGCTCCCGGGTGCGGATCACCCGGCACGTCGGCCGCCGGGACGTGCCGATGACCATGGAGTACACCGAGTACGACCCACCGCACGCCTGGGGCCTGCAGGGCGTCGACGGACCCATCCGCGGCCGCGTGCACGGCGAGATCACCCCGCTCGACGACGGCCGCCGCTCCCGCGTGACCATGGACCTCGACTTCGAGGGCAAGGGCATCGGCAAGGTCCTCCTCCCCCTCATCGTCCGCCCCCAGGTCCGCAAGGAGCTGCCGAACAACGAGCGGCTGCTGAAGGACCACCTGGAGCACAGGTCGGCGTAGACCGGCTGACCAGCCCGTCTGCCACTTTCGCGTCCCTTGCCTCGCACGTCGCACCGATCACCCACAGGCGCCGGACAGCCGTTACCGTCGGCCCTCGGATGTCGGGCATCGCGAGGGGGCGGGCATGACCTGTGACGGGGTGGAGCGGCAGTTCGAGTTCGCGCCCATGACGAGGCAGGAGCGGGAGAACTGTGCTCTCCACCTGCTGCGAACGGCTCGCGACGCCGCCGGTCTCCTCGATGACCCGCGGAAGTCGGACGAGCTGGAGCGGAAGGTGAGCGAACTGTGGGCGGCGGCCGCCGGGCTGCTGCCGGAGCTGGCGGAGCTGGCGGAGCTGCCCGGCCCCGTTTCCCTCGACACCGCCCACCAGAGGGACCTCATCGGGAGCGCAGGCGAACTGGCGGTCCTCCTGCGTGCCTACAACTGGGCCGACGAGGACCTCACCCCGGGGGCTGTGCAGAGGGCCGTCGCGACCGAGAACGTCGGGGAGAGGGGCGCGGCCGACGGTTTCGACGCCCTGGGCAAACTCGTCCTGCCGACGGCCTCTGCGGAGGGGTGGGCGGCCGAACTCACCACAAGGGCTGCGGAGGGGAACGAGACGCTGGAGAGGGCGGTCAAGCTCGGCAAATACTTCCTGCACCCCACGCCCCTGCTCATCCTGGACGACCTGACGAAGATCGTCGGCCAGGCGGTGCACTCCCTGAACGTCGAAAAACTGCTCACCTGCGTGAACGACCTCGGCGCGACCTTGGAGTCCGGTTGCCTCCTCGACGTGCTGGGACTGGGGCCGGGGGATGTGTGGGGCCCGGACGATCCGAGGGGGCCGGACGGGCCGGAGGAGCCGGACGGGCCGGACGGGCCGGACGGCTTCAACGGGCCGGATGAGTCGGATGGTTGGGACGGGCCGCATGGACCGGATGGTTGGGACGGGCCGCATGGACCGGATGGTTGGGACGGGCCGCATGGACCGGATGGTTGGGACGGGCCGCATGGACCGGATGGTTGGGACGGGCCGAGCGGGCCGGACGGTTGGAGCAGACCGAGCGGGCCGGGCGGCTTGAACGGGCCGGACGACGTGAACGGGGCGGAATGGCCGGATGACCTGCACGGGCCGGACGAGCCGACTGTCTGATCCCGGCGCCGGTCTGCGGGGACGAATACGAGACCCGGGCGGTTTTCCGCAGCCCAGGTCACTCGATTCGATCTGCGACACTGGTATGGCCATGCCTAAGCCCGGAGAACTGATGTGCTCCGGGCACGAAAGAGCCCCCCACCAGCGATGTTGTCGCCAGTAGGGGGCCGTCTTATGCCCGGTGGGCCGTCCCTGGGCCGTCACGGCTCCTGGGCCGTGTCGAAGACACCATCCAGGGCACGGCGGGCACGCTCGCTGCTGCTGGGCATCAGGTGGGCGTATACCCGCAGCGTCATCGCCGGATCAGAGTGCCCGAGGTATTCGCTCACGGCCTTGATGCTCTCGCCCGCGTCCAGGAGGACCGAGGCGTAGAAGTGGCGAAGGGCGTGCATTCCGTGCTGCCGTGCGGAGGCGTACGGCTTGCCGGGTGCAGGAGTCGGAATAAGGCCGGCGGCCGCAAGAGCAGGCTTCCACTCCTGGATGTTGAAGTTGCTTCGCCAGACGATCCCGTCGGCTGTGTTGGTGAAGATCAGGCGCCGCTCGGTGAGCGGGCCGTCCGGCCGGATCCACGGCAGCTTGATTGCCACGGGCGGGTGACTCTTCATGTGCCGACGCAATGCCGAGGCCACCGAGGACGGCAGCGGTACGTCCCGCTCCTTGTTGCCCTTGGGCGGAGCGAAGACCGCGACGCCCCGGATCAGTTTGACCTGAGTGGTGACCCGAAGGATGTCGCTGCCGAGCTGCAAGGTGTCTTCGGCCAGGCCGATGATCTCGCCCTGACGGAGACCGCAGCCGCTCCCGACATCGACCATGGCTTGGTAGCGCTCGGGCAGGGCATCGCGGACCGTACGCACCTGAGAGGGGAGCCAGGGCACGACTCGGGCGGAGGAGGCGGCGGGCGGGCGGACCGACGCAGCCGAGCACGGATTCCGGGTGAGGTGGCCGTCATCCACGGCGGCCGAGAGCACCGCGCGGACGTTGGCGTAGATATTGCGGGCGTAAGTGCCGCCGATCGAGTCGTTCTCCAGGTCGCGCACGAACTCGCGGATGTGGACCGGGCGGAAGGACCCGAGCGGACGCGCCCCGATTCGAGGGAAGGCGTGCAGACGAAGACGGGTTTCCGCTCCGATGCGTGTGTTCAGGTCGGTCGTCTGCCCAGCGAGCCAGCGTTCCGCGTACTGCTGGAAGGTCGTACGGGCGGCCCTGGGGTCGACGTACTGACCACGGGACATGTCGGCAGCAGTCTCGGCCAACCACTCTTCCGCCCGCCGCTTCTGACGGTCTGGAAAGGATCGGCTCTTCTCGGTGCCGTCCGGACCGACGTACCGGGCCCGGTAGCGGAGCCCATTGCCGTAGCGGTCGGTCTTGACCTTCACCGGCTTGCCGTCTGGGCCGGGAACGCTCTTGTACCAGCGGTTGTGGCTGGGGCGGTCGGCTCCACGGCTTTAGGCAGCCACTTTGGGGCGAGCCTCTAAGATCATGGCCCCAACGTCGTGCTTTACGGGCAGGTCCACTGACTGCCCGACTCGCCATCAGCTTACGGGGCCATGATCACTCGCCCCAAAGCAGCTCCAGCCCAAAGCCGCTCCGCCGACCTCACACGGCTCGACCGGCCGCCCGGGCGGGACCGCCCAGCTAGTTTTCAGAAACACCCCCGCCCCGCAGCAGCCGCACACCATAATCAACCCATGGTGCAGCCAAGTGAGTCAGCCCGCCCCGAGCTGTGGTTCAAGGCATTCGGCCCGGATGCCTACCCGGATAGCGCCCTAGCTCGAGACCGGTTCAAGCAGGCCTTGGTGGACATGGAGGCCAGGGCGAGCCAACTCGCTAGCGAGATCGAACGAGATCTTCCAGATTTCACACAGCATGACATCACTCACGCACATGCACTTTGGGAGATAGCAAACCACATTGCCGGACCAGAGCTTACTCTCAATCCTGCCGAAGCATTTGTATTGGGTGGCGCCATCCTCGTGCACGACCTAGCGATGAGCCGCGCAGCCTATCAAGTATCAGGGCAAAACATTCGAGCTCGCAGGGAATGGCCCGATGCTCTGGCGGAAGAAATCCGCAAACATAAAGGAAGGCCACCGCATCCGGCCGAACTCGCTTCTCCTCCAGAAGAACTTGCAACCAAGGCAGATGCATTCTTGTTGCGGGCTCTGCATGCAGAGGTAGCTGAAACCCTGCCGACCGCTTCGTGGGTAACTCTCGACAAGAGCACGGCATATTTGATTAATGATCCGGAGATCCGGCAGGCATACGGGAGGATTATCGGACGCGTCGCCGCCAGTCATCACTGGAGTTCCGATGAAGTCACAAAGAATTTGTCTGCACCTGTCGGTGCTCCTGCTTTCGCCCCCATTGAATGGCGCGTAGACACCCTCATTTCGGCATGCCTGCTACGTACCGCCGACGCAGCACATCTCGATGCAAGCCGAGTACCAGACCTACTTGCCGCAGTCCGAAATATCGCGCCGGGCTCGAAAGATCACTGGATTTTCCAAAGCAGAATTCAGCGGCCATACCTAAAAAGCGGCCGACTAGTATTCACGGCTCCGGACGGTTTTGCCGCCGACGAAATGGGGGCGTGGTGGCTCGCCTACGAGACACTTTCTTCCGTCGATGAAGAATTGCGCAACACAGACAGCATGCTTTCCGATAATGGCCGTTCGACCCTATCTGCGCGCGGTGTGGCCCATGTCGAGTCTCCTAGGGCATTCAGCGTAGTCGCGCCTTGTCGAGACTGGGAGCCGGTCGAGGCGAAAGTTCGCGTCGGCGACGTAGCTGGTCTCGTGCGGCGACTCGGCGGAAATGAGCTCTATGGTGACAATTGGACAGTCGGCCTTCGAGAGATAGTAATGAACGCTTGCGATGCAGTGAAGGCGCGGGAAGCTCTAGCGGCCTACCGGGGCGGGCGTCCTTTTCAAGGCAGGGTAAACGTATGGCTAGAGGAGCACGACGCCGAGATCTGGCTGGTGTGTAGCGATAACGGTATCGGCATGACTCCCTCCATCTTGGGAGGGAAGCTTCTCGACTTCGGTAGCACGTCTTGGCTAAGCGTAGATGTCGTTAGAGAGAATCCCGGACTACTGGCGAGCAAATTTGAGCCCACTGGACGCTATGGAATCGGCTTCTTTTCAGTGTTCATGATGGGCAAGACAGTGCAGGTTATTTCACGCGCCACCTCAGGTGGTCCGGCAGACTCTTGGGTTCTCGAATTCAGCCATGGCGTCGAGCATCGACCCATTCTGCGCAAGGCCCAGGTGGACGAGCAGCTCGATGAGCCTGGAACAACACTAAAAGTCAGACTTGACGATGGAATTTGCACAGGAGAAGGGGATTCACGCCGAGTCTCCTTCTTTACCCGCATCGATCGGAGCATCTGGGAATCTAAGGAGCATATCTCTCCGATTACACTGCTCAAATATTTGATGCCTGCAAGCCAAGTCGACCTATGGGTCAGTAACTACATTGGCGGCCCCGAAGCAGAGTGCGTCGTCTCAAAGCACGACTGGATCACGATGGACGGCACCAAACTACTGCGCCGGATATACGCGTTGCCAGAGAGCGGGTTTACCAGCGACGAGCAATATGAAGAGACGGACAACGAGGATAGCTGGTTTAGCAAAGAGTATACAGATGAGATCGCAAACAAGATGGGTAACCGGCTGGAGGTCGTCCTCGACGAAGAAGGGAAGCCTGCCGGAAGAATTGCATTGTTCGCCCCGGAAATGATGGATGACGACTTCACCTATCCCACCGCCTCTGTGGTGACTGCCGGCCCCGCAAGGACTGGTACCAGCCTGTCATCCACAGCTGGCATCATGCTTGGCAAACCATATGGAGCCGCACGAGAGACCGCATTACCCATTGCTGGATATTCGTCCATGGGCGCATGGGTAGATTCCCAAATCACTACACTTAGTGACCTGACCAAGGGAAGGGCGGATGGATGGTCGACGGTTCTGGCAGAAATGGCTTGGCGCCTAGGGAGAGACGCGTACCCACTTCGTTGCTGGCTCACCAAAGCGGGTTGGCTCAACTATCCTGAACTCACGGCATGGATCTCGGAAAGGGAAGTGTTTTACGTAACAGAGCCACACAATTTGCAGATCGGGGTGGGGGCGAAGAATCACCTGGCGGACGTGAAGGATAATATACTTTCCTTTCCGGAGAGTCGCAGGTTTTATCTGACCGGTAATGCCTTCCATCTAAACTGGCCAGGGGGCCATGTTTCAGATTTGAGGGGAGGCTTCATTCACGCTTTCGTTAAGTCGATTAACGAGGTGTGGGGCAGCGACATAGAATCTGCTTATCGGATCTTTCGCCAGTCCAACGTGCAATTCGTGGAAGTAGGCGAGTTTAGAGGCCAAGCCGTGGTAGCCCCCACATACAAGGTAAGCCGCAACTCCAACCAACCTTAGAGGCACCCATCGTAGGCAGCGAGCACGAGCAACCCTCCGGGCATCACTTTATCTTCGGTAGAACAAAAACCGCGGCAAGCGTCCACAAGGTGACGATCGAGATCAGGATAAAAAGGAGGACATAGGTTTCGTACCAGCGGGATATGTTCCTTAGGCGTGGACGCTGCCGGAATCCAGGACCGACGATTTCGTCAGTGATGTCACATTCTTCATTTCGGTAGTCGAGCCAAGCGAGAGCACCAACTGCAATCAGTGTGATCGTGAATCCTGCCACTAGGGTGACGAGGACCAGCAATCCAATTACACCGTCCCGGGCCACGCTTGCGGATATTCCCCATCGGCGATACCCGACGAAAAGAGTGATTCCCGCCCCAACCAAGGATGTAGCTAGCGTCTGATAGATCGCTAGGAAACGGTGCGCGTTTTCATTCACAACCTGAATTTGCTGAAGGATGTACCGATATCGCTCGAGTGCGAACTCCTTGCGCGTCGAGGCCGACTCTGAACTCGTGTGCCCTTGTGCTTCCATAGCCCCCCCAGCCACCCTGACGTACCGTCAGCATAGGGCACCTCGCACAACGCTTTCAGAAGACCAGAACACTGGGGGCCAAAGCGAGGGGAAGCCTCAGCTGCCCCGGACGGAGGCACTCCAGCCTGACTACACAAGGACGGACGTGCAGCCGGGCTGCCCCGACTCGACCTCGCGGTGACGTTGCCGGGCCATGCTCGGATCGGACTTCTAGAGCCGTGCTCACGCAGGAGCGCCCTCCCGGGCCGTCCTCGGGCCGCGGAAGGGCGCTCAATGGTGACTAGCGTCGACAACTGCCGACAGCTCGGCAGCAGGTCAGGGCGTTGATCGATAAGGCGGCCGCGGGTCACGGCCGTCGTTGATCAGTTGTGGCTGTGCTGAGAGACGAGCGTGCGCAGCCACGTCCTGGCCAGATCGCCCCCTTGTGCGCCCTTCGTGTATGTGTCACACAGTTCTGAGGCGGGACCCGGGGAGGGGAGCACTGAATGTCGGTGTTGGGTGGTTATCCGGTGGGGCCGTCGGCCTGGGCCGTCGAGCGGTTCGGGCAGCATGCCGGCGCGCTGGCCGCTGCGGTCCCGGTGCAACTGGCCAAGGCGCACGGGAAGGCTCATGCCGCGCATCTCGCCGCGGGGCTGAAGAAGCGGAGTCCCTACGGCGTCGCCCTGGCAGGGCTGGTCCGCGAGCACCTGGCGGAGACGGCGCGGGAGCTGGGGGAAGCCGTGCGCGACGTGCGCGGATACGAGTATGCGGTGATCAACGATCACGCACTCTTCCCGTTCCGGTACGCGGACAGGCCGAGGCCCCTGGACCGAGCCCGGTTGCCCGCCAACGCCTCGCCCACTCGGCACCGGCTGTTCCGAGCGCACGGGCCGCAGCCTCCGGAAGGCCTGTTCGACGTCGGTGAGGACCTGGCGACCGAGGAGTACCTGGGACTGCATGAGGCGTTCGAGGAGCTGGGAGCTTCCACCCGGTTGGTCGGTGTGTTCTTCACGGCCGACGCCGAGAACGGCATCCATGCCATCCACTGGGGGGACGCCCATCTCGAACCCGACCGCACCTTCACATGGCCCTACAGGGAACAGCTCCCGGTCGCTCCCGTCCAGCTGGAGTGACGGGCGGTGGCGCCGCTGCCTGGGCACGGCCGGTGGGGGCTGACTGAACCCTGGGCCGTCCCTGGGCCGTGCGAGGCCGACCAAAGCTGACAAGCGACGGCCACGGGTGACCACCCCCACCCCGCTCTGGCCTGGGGCCCCGGAGATGATCTGCCACACTGGACGTGTTATGCCTGCACCCGGAGAACTCACTTTCGTCGCCCCCCGCGGAGCCAAGAAGCCGCCGCGGCATCTCGCCGACCTCTCGCCCGCCGAGCGGAAGGAGGTCGTGGCGGAGATCGGGGAGAAGCCGTTCCGTGCCAAGCAGCTCTCGCAGCACTACTTCGCGCGCTACGCGCACGACCCGGCGGAGTGGACGGACATCCCCGCCGGTGCGCGCGAGAAGCTGCGCGAGGCGCTGCTGCCGGACCTGATGTCGGTCGTACGGCATCTGTCGACTGACCAGGGGACCACCCGCAAGACCCTGTGGCGGCTGTTCGACGGCACGCTCGTGGAGTCGGTGCTGATGCGCTACCCGGACCGGGTGACGATGTGCATCAGCTCGCAGGCCGGGTGCGGGATGAACTGCCCGTTCTGCGCGACCGGGCAGGCGGGGCTGGACCGGAACCTGTCCACCGCGGAGATCGTGCACCAGATCGTCGACGGGATGCGGGCGCTGCGGGACGGGGATGTGCCCGGTGGTCCCGCGCGGCTGTCCAACATCGTCTTCATGGGGATGGGTGAGCCGCTCGCCAACTACAAGCGTGTCGTCGGCGCCATCCGGGCGCTCACCGACCCGGCGCCGGACGGGCTCGGGCTCTCCCAGCGGGGCATCACGGTGTCGACGGTCGGGCTGGTGCCCGCCATCCACCGGTTCTCCGACGAGGGCTTCAAGTGCCGGCTCGCGATCTCCCTGCACGCCCCGGACGACGAGCTGCGCGACACCCTCGTCCCCGTGAACACACGGTGGAAGGTGCGCGAGGTGCTGGACGCCGGGTTCGAGTACACCGAGCGCTCCGGACGCCGGCTGTCCATCGAGTACGCGCTGATCCGGGACATCAACGACCAGGCCTGGCGCGGTGACCGGCTCGGGCGGCTGCTCCGCGGCAAGCCCGTGCACGTCAACCTCATCCCGCTCAACCCGACCCCGGGCTCGAAGTGGACGGCCTCCCGGCCCGAGGACGAGAAGGCGTTCGTCGAGGCGATCGCCGCGCACGGGGTCCCCGTCACCGTCCGGGACACCCGCGGTCAGGAGATCGACGGGGCGTGTGGTCAGCTCGCGGCCACCGAGCGGTAGTCTGAGGACCGTACACACATCTTCATATTCCGACAGGGGAGCGCCACAGCGCTGAGAGTGCGGCACCAAGGCCCGCAGACCCTCTGAACCTCGCCCAGGTCATTCTGGGTAGGAAGTTCGGTCATCACTCGAGCTGTTGCGCCCTGCCCGGCGTCCCGTGCGGACCTGGGCAGGGCCGCGTCTCTTCCTGGTCAACCCCAGGAGGAAAACCAGTGCAGAACAAGACCATCGTGGCCGTGGCCGTCGGGCTCGGCCTGGTCACGCTGTCCGCGTGCGGGTCGACGGAGGGCAAGAGCGCGGCGGAGTCCACGACCGTCACCCTCGTCAGCCACGACTCGTGGGCCGTCTCCAAGAGCGTGCTCGCCGACTTCGAGAAGCAGTCCGGGTACAAGGTGAAGGTCCTCAAGGACGGCGACGCCGGTCAGGCCGTCAACAAGGCCATTCTCACCAAGGACAACCCGCAGGGCGACGTCTTCTTCGGCGTCGACAACACCCTCCTCTCCCGCGCCCTCGACAACGGGCTGTTCCAGTCGTACGAGGCCAAGAGGCTGGAGCAGGTCGACGCCCGGTTCCAGCTGGACGCCGACAAGCACCGGGTCACGCCCATCGACTACGGCGACATCTGCGTCAACTACGACAAGAAGTACTTCTCCGAGCACAAGCTGACCCCGCCGGCCTCCTTCGACGACCTGGTGAAGCCCGCTTACAAGAACCTCCTCGTCACCGAGAACGCCTCCACCTCCTCGCCCGGCCTCGGCTTCCTGCTCGGCACCGCTGCGAAGTACGGCGACGACAGCTGGCAGGGCTACTGGAAGAAGCTCAAGGCGAACGGCGTGAAGGTCGTCGACGGCTGGGAGCAGGCCTACAACGAGGAGTTCTCGGGTTCGGCGGGGGGCAGGAAGGCGGGGGCGGACCGGCCGCTCGTCGTCTCCTACGCCTCCTCGCCGCCCGCCGAGGTGATCTTCGGTGATCCGAAGCCGGCCACCGCCCCGACCGGGGTCGCGACCGGCACCTGCTTCCGGCAGGTCGAGTTCGCGGGGCTGCTGAGCAACGCGGCCAACAGCAAGGGCGGCAAGGCGCTGATCGACTTCCTGATCACCAAGAAGTTCCAGGAGGACATGCCGCTCAACATGTTCGTGTATCCGGTGGTGAAGGGTGCGGCCGTGCCCGCCGAATTCACCGAGTACGGGCCCGCCGCCAAGGCCCCCGAGACCATGGACCCGGCGAAGATCGCCGACCGCCGCGACCAGTGGGTCAAGTCATGGACCTCGCTCGTACTGAAGTAGCCCCCGAGAAGCGCGCCCCTGGGCAGGGCGCCCCGGGGCGCGCTGCCCCGGGAAAGGGCGCCAGGGGGAGCGCGGCGGCCCGGCTCGGTCTCCTGGCCGTGCCCGTCGCGTTCTTCGCGGTCTTCTTCGCCTACCCGGTCGCCGCGATCGTCGCGCGTGGCCTGAAGACGGACGCCGGCTGGCAGTTCGGGCGGCTGTGGGACGTGCTCGCGCAGTCGGACATCCGGCACGTGCTGTGGTTCACCACCTGGCAGGCGTTCGCGTCCACCGCGCTCACGCTGCTGGTCGCGCTGCCGGGTGCGTACGTGTTCGCGCGGCTGGACTTCCCGGGCAAGCAGGTGCTGCGCGCCGTCGTCACCGTCCCGTTCGTGCTGCCGACGGTCGTCGTCGGTACGGCGTTCCTCGCGCTCGTCGGCCGCGGCGGACTGCTCGACGAGCTGTGGGGCGTACGCCTGGACACCACCGTGTGGGCGATCCTGCTCGCGCACGTCTTCTTCAACTACGCGGTCGTCGTCCGGACCGTGGGCGGGCTGTGGTCGCAGCTCGACCCGCGACAGGAGGAGGCGGCGCGGATGCTGGGCGCGTCCCGGCCGCGCGCCTGGCGCACGGTCACCCTGCCCGCCCTCGGACCCGCCGTCGCGGCCGCCGCGCTGATGGTCTTCCTGTTCACCTTCACCTCCTTCGGTGTGGTGCAGATCCTCGGCGGCCCCACGTTCTCCACCCTCGAAGTGGAGATCTACCGGCAGACCTCCGAGATCTTCGACCTGTCCACGGCCGCCGTCCTCACGATCGTCCAGTTCGTGGCCGTCGGCGCGATCCTCGCCGTGCACGCCCGGGCCGTACGGCGGCGGGAGAGCGCGCTGCGGCTGGTGGACGCCTCCGTGACGGCGCGGCGGCCGCGCGGGGCCGGGCAGTGGGCGCTGCTGGCCGGGGTGCTCGCCACGATCGCCGTGCTGCTGGTGCTGCCGCTGGCGGTGCTGGTGCAGCGCTCGCTGGACGCGCCCGACTTCGCCTACTACCGGGCGCTGACCAGCGACGACGGCAATGTCTTCCTGGTCCCGCCGATCGAGGCGATCGGCAACTCGCTTCAGTACGCCGTCGCCGCGACCGCGATCGCCGTGATCGTCGGCGGGCTCGCCGCGACCGCCCTCACCCGGCGGGACGCCGGACGGCTGGTCCGTGGCTTCGACGCGCTGCTGATGCTGCCGCTCGGCGTCTCCGCGGTGACCGTCGGCTTCGGCTTCCTGATCGCGCTGGACGAGCCTCCGCTGGACCTGCGCGGCAGCTGGATCCTGGTGCCGCTGGCGCAGGCGCTGGTCGGCGTGCCCTTCGTCGTACGGATCATGCTGCCGGTGCTGCGGGCGGTGGACCAGCGGCTGCGCGAGGCGGCGGCCGTGCTCGGTGCGTCGCCCTGGCGGGTGTGGCGGGAGGTGGACCTGCCGATGGTGCGGCGGGCGCTGCTGGTCGCGGCCGGGTTCGCCTTCGCGGTGTCGCTGGGGGAGTTCGGAGCGACCGTGTTCATCGCGCGGCCCGACAACCCGACGCTGCCGGTCGCCGTGGCGCGGCTGCTCGGGCGGGCCGGTGAGCTCAACTACGGCCAGGCAATGGCCCTTTCGACGATTCTGATGATCGTGTGCGCGGTGGCCCTGCTGGTGCTGGAGCGGATGCGGACCGACCGGACGGGGGAGTTCTGATGCGGCTGCTCGAACTGGAGCGTGCCACCGTGCGGTTCGGTGGGCGGGCCGTGCTGGACGCCGTCGATCTCGCCGTCGCCGAGCACGAGGTGGTGTGTGTGCTCGGGCCCAGCGGCAGCGGCAAGTCGACGTTGCTGCGGGCCGTGGCCGGACTGCAACCCCTGGACTCCGGGCGGGTGTTGCTCGACGGGAGCGACCAGGCGGGCGTGCCCGCGCACAAGCGGGAGCTCGGGCTGATGTTCCAGGACCATCAGCTGTTCCCGCAGCGGAACGTGGGCGGCAACGTGGCCTTCGGGCTGCGGATGCGCGCGGCCTCCGCGCGGGAACAGGGCGACCGGGTACAGGAGTTGCTCGACCTCGTCGGACTGCCCGGCGCCGCCCGCCGCGCCGTCGCCGCGCTCTCCGGCGGGGAGCAGCAGCGGGTCGCGCTGGCCAGGGCCCTCGCGCCCCGGCCCAGGCTGCTGATGCTGGACGAGCCGCTCGGCCAGCTCGACCGGTCGCTGCGGGAGCGGCTGGTCGTCGAACTGAGGGAACTCTTCGGGCGGTTGGGGACCACCGTGCTGGCGGTCACGCACGACCAGGGGGAGGCGTTCGCGCTCGCCGACCGGGTCGTGGTGATGCGGGACGGGCGGATCGCCCAGTCCGGTACGCCGCTTGAGGTGTGGCAGCGGCCGGCGGACGCGTTCGTGGCCCGCTTCCTCGGTTTCGACAACGTGGTGGAGGCGACGGTCACCGGCGAGGTCGCGGTCACACCGTGGGGCAAGGTGCCGGTGCCGGCCGGATCAGGGCAGGGGGCGCGCACGCTGCTCGTCCGGCCCGCCGGTGTGCGCCTGGTGGGCGCGGAGGAGGGCCTGCGCTGCACGGTCGCCGCTCGCACCTTCCGGGGCACCCATGTCGCCGTGCATCTCCAGCCGGAGGGCGCGCCGAGGCTCGAGGCGGCGTGCGCGTTGCGGGACGCGCCGGAGGTCGGGGGCGCGGTGGGGGTGTCCTTCGACACGGCCGAAATCGTCGTGCTGGACTGACCGGCCGACGCCTACGGTGTTACGTATGACCCTTCTCGCACATGACCGTTACTGCGACGAAATCGCCCACCAGGTCGGCCGGTTGAGGGCCGTCGTGACCTCCGGGGCGGAGCTGTCGGCGACCGTGCCGACCTGCCCCGACTGGTCGCTGGAGCAGCTCGTGCGGCACATGGGCGGCGCCCTGCGCTGGGTGGACGTGCTGGTGCGGACGCGGGCCCAGGAGAACATCCCCCAGGAGCGGATCCCACTGCACGGCGGACCGGACGGCGAGGGCGACCCGGCCGCGCTGGACGCCTGGCTCGCCGAGACCGGTGAGCTGGTCGTCGGCGCGCTGCGGGAGGCCGGTCCTGACACGAAGGTGTGGGGCTGGGCCGGGGCGCTCGACACCGGCTTCTGGGCGCGCCGCATGGCCCACGAGATCACCGTGCACCGAGCCGACGCCACGCTCGCCGCCGGGCTGCCCTACGAGGTCGCGCCCGACGTGGCCGCCGACGCGGTGGACGAGTGGCTGCAACTCGTGGAGTGGGTGCAGCGGAACATGCCGCAGGCGGCGGCAGAGGAGCTGTTCGTCGCGGACCGCAGCATCCATCTGCACGCCACCGACACGCCGGCCGAGCCGAACGCCGGGCGAAGCGAGATGGGGGTCCCCCCGCCCGAAGGGTGGGGGTGGGTGATCGAGCTCACCGGGGGCGGGATCGTCTGGCGCCGCGGGCACGAGAAGGCGACGGTCGCCCTGCGCGGCCCGCTGACATCTGTGCTGCTCGCCTTCTACCGCCGACTGCCGCTGGACAGCCCGGGGCTGGAGGTGCTCGGCGAGCGCGAGGTGCTGGAGTTCTGGCTGGAGAAGGCGAAGTTCGGCTGAGGGAGCGAGGCGAGGGCGGGGCGGAACATGCGGGTGGCCCGCCCCGGCGAAGGGACGGGCCGCACACACATACTTTCGTCGTGCGGGTCAGCGGTTGCTGGACCCACGGCGACGCATGCCGAAGAACACCGCGCCACCGCCGACGACGACCAGGGCGGCCGCTATGCCGACGATCAGGCCGGTGTTGGAGTTGGCGCCGGTCTCGGCGAGGTTGGACTCCTGGACCGCGGCCGAGGGCACGTTGCTCGCGGAGGGCACGGGCGCGGCGCTGTCGCTCGCCGAGTCGGACGGGCTCGGGGTGACGGTCTCGACCGGCGGCGGAGCGGTGTCCGACGGGGTCGAGGACTCAGTGCTGGACGGGGTGGTGGACGGCGTGGAGGTGTCGTCGGCCTTGCAGGCCTTGGCCGGGGTGGTCAGGAACGGCTCGACGTCGGCGTTCACGTCGTTGCCGGCCTTGATGTGCACCCGGTAGGTGACGTTCGGCTCCCAGGCCTCGGCGAAGGAGACGGTGACGCCCGCCGCGGTGCCCTTGACGTTCTGGGGCTTGCCGACCTGCCTGAGGTCGGCGCCGTTGTTCTCGAGGAAGACCGTGACGATGGCCGGGGTGCCTGCCGCGTTCTTGTCGGTGACGGTGATGACGCCCTGTGTGCCGTCACAGGCGGCCTCCGCCGAGAAGTCCTTGATGTCGTTGGCCAGCGCGGTGCCGGCGGCGCTGAGCGCGAGGGCGGCGGAAGCGGCGGTGACACCGAGCATGCGCACCGAACGGGCGGCGGTACGGCGGGAAAGGGACACGTTTGTCCTTTACGGGAAGCGCAACTGCGGGGGGTGGAGGGGGAGATGGCGCCCCCGGTGAGCCGAGTGCGTCACCATCCCCAGCAGGCTCACAGGTCTATAAGCGTTTCATAAGCAGTGTCAATGCGGGGACGCCTCCGAGCGGCTGGCTTTGCCCGCTTATTAACCACCGAGACGTTTCAACGCCTCCGGGGCCTCCTCGATCCGGTCAACGAGGGCGATACGGGACTCCATCGGCCGCTCCCGGGCGAGTGACCGCAAGAGCGGCCAGGCGGGCAGGAGTTGCGTCCAGTGTTCCCGGTCCACGAGCACCATCGGCGTCGGCTCGCCCCGCAACTAGTAGTAGTTGGGCGTCGTGTGGCCGTCCATGGGGGGGGCCCCCGCTCGAGCGAAGCCGAGAGTGGGGGAGGGAGAGCGTGCCGTGGGTGAGTACCACCTCGTCGAACTCGTCGAGGGACTCGATCTCACGGTCGTGGGAACCGTCGAACGGCTGGGCGGGTGTCCTCGGATGCACCCGCCCGTGCTAGGCACTGCCGCCGTGCCGCCGTGCCGCCGTGCCGCCGTGCCGCCGTGCCGCCGTGCCGCCGTGCCGCACGGCGGACCGGCCGGCTCCGGTCAGCCCTCGATGGCCGACGGGTCCATCCAGACGACCTCCCAGGTGTGACCGTCGAGGTCGTCGAAGGCGCGGCCGTACATGAAATCCATGTCCTGCGTCTGACCGCTGGGCGAGCCACCCAGCGCGAGTGCCCTGTCCACGAGTTCGTCGACCTTCTCGCGGCTCTGGGCGCTCAGGGCGATCAGGACCTCGCTGGTCTTGGTGGCGTCCGCGATCTCCTTCTTGGTGAAGGTCGAGTAGAACGGCTTGGTGAGGAGCATCGCGATGATCGTGTCGCTGATCACCACGGAGGCCGCGTTGTCGTCGCTGAACTGCGGGTTGATCGAATAGCCGAGCTCCGTGAAGAACTTCTTCGAGGCGTCGAGGTCGTTCACGGGCAGGTTCACGAAGATCATCTGCTGGTGGGCCGGGGTGGTCATCGCGTCTCTCCCAGGGGGTTCGTGGTGCTGGTGTGTGGTGTTCGGTGGGGTGGACCCCGGGGGCGTGCGGAACTCATCGGTGGCCGGGAGATCTTTTTTCGAGCGGGAGCACGGAGTGCTCTCCGCGGGCCGCGGCGGGCCTCAGCGGGTCAGGGGAAGCGCCGCCAGTTCGGCGACGACGAGGGTCAGCGGGACGAAGAGCGCCAGGAGGGCGCCGGTGCGCAGGGCGGCGGCGCTGCGCAGCGTCTTGGTCGGGGCGCCGAGACGGAGGAGGGCGGCGGTGGTGTCGGCGCGGTCCTGCCTCGCCTCCACGGCCGCCGTCAGCAGCGTGGCGACGGTCGAGCCCGCCACGACCAGGGCGCCGAGAGTGGTGAGCGGGCCGAAGGACGGATCGGCCGGGTCGTACAGCGCGGCCATCGTGTACGCGCCGGAGGCCACCGCGCAGACCACGCCCAGCGGACGGCCGATGCGGGACGCCTCCTGCATCAGGCCGCGGCCGGCGAGGAGACGGAGCGCGCCGGGCCGGGCCGCTTGCAGCAGGCGGCCGCAGAGGTGGGTGAGGCCGGGGCCGGCCAGGGCGAGGCCCACGGCGGTGAGGGTCCAGCCGAGGAGGACCGCCACGGGGCCGGTGGGGAGGCCGCCGGGCAGGGGGAGGGTGTTCGGGTCGGCTGTGCGGTTCGCGTACGCCTCCACGGCCAGGCCGGCGGCGAGGAGGGCCGCGCCCCAGGGGAGGGCGGTGGGGTTGGGGAGGTGGGGCTGAGTTCCCTGCGCGCCATGGGTCGGGGCCTGGAGCTGGGGTGTGCCGGCCGGAGCTTCTCGCGTGCCGTCGGCTGGGGCTGGGGCTGGGGCTGGGGCTGGGGCTGGGGCTGGGCGGTGGGTCGACCCGCGCTGCGCCTGCGGGGTGCCGCCTTCCGTGGGTCGGGAGCCGTCCCGGGCGGCACGACCGCCCGCGGATGGACGGGACGGCTGGGCACCGCCGTCGTCCGCGGCGGGGGAAGACCGTCCCGCGCCGACGGCGCGCATCTCCGCCGCGAGGCGCGCTCCGAACCTGCCGTACTCGCCGAATCTCTCCCCCGTCCCCCTCTTCCCGTACGCCCCGAACCGGCCGAGCGTCTTCGGGGTCGCCCGGGATGCCGCTCGGGTGTCTCTCGGGCGGAGCGTCAACGCCACCGCGAGGGACGAGCCGGCCGGTGCCAGTGCCAGCAGGGTCAGGGCTCCCGGCAGCGGGAGCGGGTGGTTCGCGGCCAGGAAGTCCCGTGCCGCTCCGTCGAACGGCATGCCCGTGAGGTCGCCGCGGAGGTGGAGGAAGAGGAGGAGGGCCAGCATCGAGCCGAGGAGCGTGGAGAGGGCCGTCGTCGTCGCCGAGACGGCCGTCAGACGGGTGGGGCCCAGGCCGATCGCCGCCAGGCCGGGGCGGGGACGGGTGCCGGGGTCGGTGCGGGCGACCGCGAGAGCGAAGTAGACGGTTGCCGCCAAGGGGATCGTGCACCAGGCGAGGCGGAGGAGGGAGGCGGCGGGGGTCTCGGGGTGGGTCAGGGCGTGGCCGAGAGTGCCCAGGAGGAGGAAGCCGGTGCCCGCCGAAGCCGTCGCCACCAGGAGGCGGCGGAGCTGGACCGCGGGGTGGGCGCTGCGTGTCAGACGGAGAGCGAGCACGCGGCCCCCCGGCCTTCCTGCTCCGTGACCGGGGGCAGATGGACCGTCTTCACCCGGCGCCCGTCCAGCAGCGGCACCGTGCGGTCTGCGAGGGCCGCGGTCTCCGGGTCGTGGGTGGCCAGCACCACGGTGATGCCGTGGGAGCGGGCCGCCGTCGTCAGGGTGCGCAGGACGTGGGCCCGGTCCGCGCGGTGGAGAGGGGCCGTCGGCTCGTCCGCGAAGAGGACGGAGGGGGCGGGGGCCAGGGCGCGCGTGATGCAGACGCGCTGGCGCTCGGCCTGGGTGAGTTCGTGCGGGCGGCTGAGGGACCTGTCGCCGATGTCCAGGCGCTCCAGCCACTCCAGCGCGGCGACCTTGGCCCGGCGGCGGCTGGTGCCGCGCAGCATCAGGGGGAGGGCCGCGTTCTCCCAGACGTTGAGTTCGGGGACGAGGACCGGGGCCGGGTCGATCCAGCCGAAGCGGTCGCGGCGCAGCCGTTCGCGGGCCATCGGGCCCATCGTGTGCACGGGAACGCTGTTGAACCAGACCTCGCCGCGCTGGGCGGGCACCAGGCCGGACAGACAGTGCAGCAGGGTCGTCTTGCCGCTGCCGCGCGGCCCGCTGACGGCGAGGATCTCGCCCTCCCGCACCCCCAGCGAGACCCCGCCGAGGCCGGGCGAGCCGTCGCGGTGCGTGAAGTGCAGGGAGTGTGCCCAGAGCACGTCGTTGTCCGGCGGAGCCTCCATGGGCGTACACCTCGGTTCAGATCTGTGGTTCCCGTGCCAATCCCCCGTCCGGGGGAACGAAGGCAGGGCCGATCGGTCACGAGCACGCTAGGCAGGCGTGAGGGGCAGGCCGGACAGCACACGGCCCCGGGCCGCCGTTTCTCACTCGAACGGCAGACACCGGGGCCGGTGTTGATCAGCTGATCAGGCTGACGATCACAGCTTCGTCCACGCCTCCGTCAGCGTGGCGCGCAGTATCTGCTCCATCTCGTCGAACGTCTCCTGGTTGGAGATCAGCGGCGGGGCGAGCTGGACGACCGGGTCGCCGCGGTCGTCCGCACGGCAGTACAGGCCGTTGTCGAAGAGGGCCTTGGAGAGGAAGCCGTACAGGACCCGCTCGGTCTCCTCGGCGTCGAAGGACTCCTTCGTCGCCTTGTCCTTGACCAGCTCGATGCCGTAGAAGAAGCCGTTGCCGCGGACGTCGCCCACGATCGGCAGGTCGTGCAGCTTCTGGAGGGTCGACAGGAACGCGCCCTCGTTGTCCAGCACGTGCTGGTTCAGGCCCTCGCGCTCGAACAGGTCGAGGTTGGCGACGCCGACCGCCGCGGAGACCGGGTGGCCGCCGAAGGTGTAGCCGTGCAGGAAGGTGTTGTCACCCTTGTAGAAGGGTTCGGCCAGCTTGTCGCTGATGATGCAGGCGCCGATGGGGGAGTAGCCGGACGTCATGCCCTTGGCGCAGGTGATCATGTCCGGGACGTAGCCGAACTTGTCACAGGCGAACATCGTGCCCAGCCGGCCGAAGGCGCAGATGACCTCGTCCGAGACGAGGAGCACGTCGTACTGGTCGCAGATCTCGCGCACCCGCCGGAAGTAGCCGGGCGGGGGCGGGAAGCAGCCGCCGGCGTTCTGGACGGGCTCCAGGAAGACCGCGGCGACGGTGTCCGGGCCCTCGAAGAGGATCTGCTGCTCGATCTGGTCGGCGGCCCAGCGGCCGAAGGCCTCGGGGTCGTCGCCGTAGATCGGGGCGCGGTAGATGTTGGTGTTCGGGACCTTGTGCGCGCCCGGGACGAGCGGCTCGAAGGGGGCCTTCAGGGCCGGCAGGCCGGTGATGGACAGGGCGCCCTGCGGGGTGCCGTGGTAGGCGACCGCGCGGGAGATGACCTTGTACTTGGTCGGCTTGCCCTGCAGCTTGAAGTACTGCTTGGCCAGCTTCCAGGCGGTCTCGACGGCCTCGCCGCCGCCGGTGGTGAAGAAGACCTTGTTCAGGTCGCCCGGCGCGTAGTCGGCGAGACGTTCCGCCAGCTCCACGGCCTTGGGGTGGGCGTAGGACCACACCGGGAAGAACGCGAGCTCCTGCGCCTGCTTGAAGGCGGTCTCGGCGAGCTCGGTGCGGCCGTGACCGGCCTGGACCACGAACAGACCCGCGAGACCGTCGAGGTAGCGCTTGCCCTTGTCGTCGTAGATGTAGGTGCCCTCGCCCCGGACGATCGTCGGGACCGGGGAGTTCTCGTACGAGGACATGCGGGTGAAGTGCATCCACAGGTGGTCGTACGCGGTGCGGCTGAGGTCCTTGGTGCTCACGGTTATCGGGTCCTCACGGTTATCGGGTTCCCCACATGTAGGTCTGCTTCTTCAGCTTCAGATAGACGAAGCTCTCGGTGGAGCGCACGCCGGGCAGGGCACGGATGCGTTTGTTGATGACGTCCAGCAGGTGGTCGTCGTCCTCGCAGACGATCTCGGCGAGGATGTCGAACGAGCCTGCGGTCATCACCACGTACTCGACCTCGGGCATGTCGGTGAGCGCTTCCGCGATGGACTCGACATCGCCCTCGACGTTGATCCCGACCATCGCCTGCCGGCGGAAGCCCACGGTGAGCGGGTCCGTGACGGCGACGATCTGCATGACGCCCTGGTCGAGCAGCTTCTGGACGCGCTGGCGCACGGCCGCCTCGGAGAGGCCGACGGCCTTGCCGATCGCGGCGTACGGCCGGCGGCCGTCCTCCTGGAGCTGCTCGATGATGGCGAGGCTGACGGCATCCAGATGGGGGGTGCTGCCGTTCCTGGACTCGCGGGAGTCCCTGTGCTCTGCGCTTCGACTGGCCACGGCCACACTGTGCACGACGTCTCGACAGTTCCGCAAGGCCGATGCGATGAAATTCGTTGTTTACGTGAGCGAGATCTGCGGATTCCGCAGCCGCCGTGCGACACGGGGTGTTGAAAACGTGGGCGCGCGGATTAGGGTGGTGTCTCAGTCCATGGACACCCCCCAGCAGTAAGAAACCGATCAGGAGGCCGGCAGTGAGCACCGAGCTGCGTCGTCTGCGCAACTACATCGACGGTGAGTTCCGGGACGCCGCCGACGGACGGACCACCGAGGTGGTCAACCCCGTGACGGGCGAGGCGTACGCGACCGCGCCGCTGTCCGGCCAGGCGGACGTCGACGCCGCGATGGCAGCCGCCGCCAAGGCCTTCCCGGGCTGGCGCGACACCACCCCGTCCGAGCGCCAGAAGGCCCTCCTGAAGATCGCGGACGCGTTCGAGGAGCGCGCCGAGGAACTCATCGCGGCCGAGGTGGAGAACACCGGCAAGCCGATCGGGCTGACGCGGTCCGAGGAGATCCCGCCGATGGTCGACCAGATCCGCTTCTTCGCGGGCGCGGCCCGGATGCTGGAGGGGCGCTCGGCCGGCGAGTACATGGAAGGGATGACGTCCATCGTCCGCCGCGAGCCGGTCGGTGTCTGCGCGCAGGTCGCGCCGTGGAACTACCCGATGATGATGGCGGTGTGGAAGTTCGCCCCGGCGATCGCGGCCGGCAACACGGTGGTGCTCAAGCCGTCGGACACCACCCCGGCCTCCACCGTCCTGATCGCCGACATCGTCGGTTCGATCCTGCCCAAGGGCGTCTTCAACGTCGTCACCGGCGACCGTGACACCGGCCGGCTGATGGTCGAGCACCCGACCCCGGCGATGGCCTCCATCACCGGCTCGGTGCGCGCGGGCATGTCGGTCGCCGAGTCGGCGTCCCGCGACCTCAAGCGCGTCCACCTGGAGCTGGGCGGCAAGGCGCCGGTCGTCGTGTTCGAGGACACCGACATCGCCAAGGCCGTCGAGGACATCTCCGTCGCGGGCTACTTCAACGCCGGCCAGGACTGTACGGCGGCCACCCGCGTCCTCGTCCAGGAGTCGATCCACGACGAGTTCGTGGCCGCGCTCGCCAAGGCCGCGTCCGAGACGAAGACCGGACAGCCGGACGACGAGGACGTGCTCTACGGCCCGCTGAACAACCCCAACCAGCTCAAGCAGGTCACCGGCTTCATCGAGCGCCTGCCCGCCCACGCCAAGGTCGAGGCGGGCGGCCAACGGGTGGGCGAGAAGGGCTACTTCTACGCCGCGACCGTCGTGTCCGGGCTGAAGCAGGACGACGAGATCATCCAGAACGAGGTCTTCGGCCCGGTCATCACCGTCCAGTCCTTCTCGGACGAGGAGCAGGCGGTGGAGTGGGCCAACGGCGTCGAGTACGCCCTCGCCTCCTCGGTGTGGACCAAGGATCACGGCCGCGCGATGCGCATGTCCAAGAAGCTCGACTTCGGCTGCGTGTGGATCAACACCCACATCCCGCTGGTCGCCGAGATGCCGCACGGCGGCTTCAAGAAGTCCGGCTACGGCAAGGACCTCTCGGCGTACGGCTTCGACGACTACACGCGCATCAAGCACGTGATGACGTCCCTGGACGCGTAGCGCCCCGCTCGGTCGGCCGTTGGCCGTCGGTCGTTTGCCGTCTGCGGGTCGGCCGTGGCTGGTCGCGCCCACGCGGCGGAGCCGCATATCGACGCTTCCCCGCGCCCCTCGGGGCGCGGGGATGTGCGGCCGTCTCGCAGGTGGCCCGTACGCCCAAGTCCCCTTGCCCGTCCCGCGGGTGCGGGGTGCGCCCCGCGTACGTCGAGCCCGGGGCGGGACCGGCGCCGACATCTCCGCCTCCGACAGGCGGATGACCTGGGCGAACTGGCAAAAGGGCGGTCGTGGTCACGCGGCCTGTCGTTCGGTGTCCGCCGGAGCACTCCGGTGCTCGGCGTCGTCGTGGGTGAGTCGCATGAACGCCTCCTCCAAGGAGACGGAAGCGCCGCGGCTTCCGTGTGCGAAAGCGGTACCGCCGGGCCGCGGGTGCCGGCACCCGAACTCTTTGCTTTGCCATCTCTTTACAACCCGTTCCCGGGCTGCCTCGTCTCTCCGCTCGATCCGTCAACGGACCGATGAAAGAGAGCGATTCATGCGACTCATGCCCCGAACGGGCCTCGCCGCCCTGGCAGTTGCGGGCACCGCCCTGCTGGTGGGCGCGGCACCCGCGCTCGCCGACGGGACGCCGACCGCCGTCCCCAGCGTCGCGACCCCGGCTCCGGCCGAGGCCTCCGCCGTCCCGAGCGCGGCGCCCGAGGCCACCACGGCTCCGAGCGCCGTTCCGAGCCAGGTCGGTGTCGTGCCGAGGGGCGCGGCCGACACCGGTGTCGGGGAGCCGTCCGAGAGCCACGGCGAGGTGATCGGCGGCAGCGCGGCCGCGGTGTTCGCGGCGGCCGGCACGGCCTTCTACGTCGTACGGCGCCGGAGGGCGACCGGCGCATGAGCCCGCTCTCCAGGCGCGCCCCGGCCCTCTCGGCCCTGGCGGTGCTGCTGCTCACGGGCTGCGCCGGCAACTCGGCCGACAAGGCCGGCTCGGCCGACCCGGTCGCCACGACCGCCGTGCGTACGCCGGGCGCGTCCTCGCCCCCCTCCGCCCGGGCGGCGCGTCCCCTCGCGCGCTCGGTTCCGGTGGGGCTGCGGATTCCGGCCATCGGGGTCGACACCCGGGTCATGCGGCTGGGGCTGGCCGCCGACGGCGGCGTACAGGTGCCTCCCGTCGAGGAGCACGACCGGGCGGGCTGGTACGAGCACTCGCCGACACCGGGGCAGACCGGGCCGTCGGTGATCCTCGCCCACGTCACGGTCGGCCAGTACGGCGACGGCGTATTCCGGCACCTCGACCGGTTGCGCCGGGGCGACCGGATCACGGCGCGCCTGGAGAACGGCACGACGGCCGAGTTCGCCGTCACCGACGTGAGAACCGTCGACAAGGCGGCGTTCCCGACCCAGGAGGTCTACGGGAACGTGGACCGGCCCGAGCTGCGTCTCATCACGTGCGGCGGGCCCCGTACCGGCGACGGATACCGCGACAACGTGATCGTCTTCGCCGCGCTGAGTGCCGGGTCCGGTGCCGCGTCGAGTTCTGCGGGAGAACGTTGAAACGGTCGCGCACACGCGAGAGGGCGGCGTCCGAGCTGTTCGCCGCCCTCTACCCACGCCTCGCCGGCTGGTGCCGCCGTCTCGTCGACGACGACGAGACGGCGCACGAGATCGCCTCGGAGGCGTTCACCCGCCTCTGGGCCCGCTGGACGAGCGTGGCGGAGCCGCAGGGCTTCCTCTTCGTCACCGCCGCCAACCTGGTCCGCGACCACTGGCGCAAGCTCGAACGCGAGCGCCGGGCCGTGCGCCGGGCCACCGTCGAGGCAGCCGTCGCCCCGCCCGCCGAACCGGCCGACCCCTCGGTCCGGCTGCTCGTGCAGTCGCTGCCCGACCGGCTGCGCGTCCCGATCCTGCTGCACTACTACGCTGACATGCCGATCAGGGAGGTGTCCGTGCTGACCGGGCGCAAGGAAGGAACCGTCAAGGCCGACCTGCACGCGGCCCGCGAACTGCTCCGCGCCCACCTGAGGAGAAGCTTTGATCACACCCGCTGACGACTTCGACGACGGCCCGGACCTCGACCCCGACGACCCGCTCGCCGTCATCCTGCGCCCCGCCTCCGGTCACCTCGGGCCGCCGCCCGGCCGCTACGAGGAGATCCGCCGCGGCGCGTCCCGCCGCAGGCTGCTGCGCGCCGCGGCCGGGGTCGGCGCGACCTGCGCCGTCGCCGCGCTCGCCGTCCTGCTGCCGCTGCGCCTGACGGCGTCCGACGCGCCCGTGCGCCCCGTGGTCCCGCTCGCCCCGCCCCCGATGAGCGGCCCGTCGACCGTGCCCACGCCCACGCCCGCGCCCACGGTCGCACCCGTCACCGAGCGCCCTACGGAGGGGGCCGCCACCCCCGTCCCGGGACCCCGGTCCTCGACTGCCGCCACCGTCACCGCTGCCCCCACCACGGCCCGCACCCCCAGCCAGTCGCCTCCCTCGGCCGAGCCGAGTACGCCGTCGGTCACGCCGTCCGCGTCAAGTGCGCGCCGTTGAGGCCGTTTCACGCACCGTAGCCGTCGGGCGGTGATTGCTCCTACCATGGAAGCCGCCGTCGGGGGAGGGTGGTCGTGTCGCGCAGTACACCGCAGTCGTCGGGGCGTCGGCTGGAGGGCTCGATCGCGTGGGCGGTCAGGAACGCGGACGGGGTCGTCGCCATCGGCGTGGCCCTCACCGTGGGCCTGCTGGACATCACGGACAAGGGCTTCGACGAGGACAACGACATCGTCACCGGCGCCATCCTGCTGGTGCTGGCCGCGCTGGTCTTCGGATCCCTGACCGAGCGTCGGCGGCGGATGGCCGACATCCGCGCCGCAACCTCCGGGACGAGCCGGGCGATCGAGGACCTGGCCATGGTCCGCACACTGGCCGGCCCCGAAGTGGGCGTGGCGCACGAGCAGGCCCGGCGGAACACCGCCCGCTGGGTGTTCAAGGGCGGCACCGGCACCTATCTGCGGGCGGTCACGCTGCCGGAGTGCGTGCGGGAGGCGCAGCGGCAGCGCCGCTCCCTCAGCATGAAGATCGACATCGTCAACCCGGCCGACGACCGGGTGTGCGAGGCCTACGCCCGCTTCAGACGCACCTTCGGGCAGGGGGACACCGGCGGCTGGACCCTCGAACGCACCCGCAAGGAGTCGTACGCCACTGTCCTGGCCGCCAGTTGGCACCGGCAGCGGTTGGACACCCTGGAGATCGACGTCCATCTGAGCTCCGTGGCACCGGCGTTGCGCTTCGACCTGTCCGACACCTGCCTGATCATCACCCAGGACGACCCGCGCCGCGTCAGCCTGTACGTGGAGCGGGGGCGTCCGCTGTACGACTACTACGTCACCGAGTTGCACCAGAGCCGCGAGCAGGCGGTCAAGCTCGACCTGCGGGAGGCCACCCCGCTGAGCGAGGAACCGACCGTCGACGAGGTCGGGAGGCTGCTCGACCGGCTCGGGCTGCCGTTGCCGACGAGTTTCACCGACCGTGACATCGGCGACATCATCGACAAGGCGTTGCACGCGGAGGATCCGTACCGCAGGTGAGCGCCGCGGGGTGAACGAGGGGGAGCGATGGATTACCCGGCCCTGGAACGGGCCGCGCGCCGGGGTGAGTCCGCCGAGCTGGTGTGGCACGCCGCATCGGAACTGGAAGAGATCGTGTCCGGCCGCCGTGTGCTGCGCGCGGTGCGCCATCCACTGGGTTTCGTCTGCCTGCCCGTACTGCGCGACGGCGCGGAGGGCGTCTGCGTGCACGTCTTCGGGCCGACCGACCCCGTCCTGATGGACCATCAAGTGCACTCGCACAGCTGGGAGTTGACCAGCACCGTGCTGTACGGGCGGCTCAGCAACCGACGGATGGAGGTGGACGGGGAGTCCGCGCACCCCACCCACCGGGTCTTCGAGGTGCACAGCGCACCGTCCGGCGTGGACGAACTGCGGCCCACCAGGCGGCTGGTGCGCTGTCTGCCGGGCCCCGAACAGACGAGCTCACGAGGCCAGACCTACGCCCTTCCGGCAGGTGAGTTCCACACCACCGTGGTGCCGGACGGCCGTCCGACCGCCACCCTGGTGCTGGGGCGGACGCTGCCCGGCCGGGCGGATCTCTCCCTGGGCCCGCTCCGGGCTCCGGGCCACCGGGTGGTCCGCAGGATGTGCGACGCGGCCCAGACCGCCCGGATCGCCCAGGCCGCGCTCAGGAGGATCCATGAGCCCGAACGTCCCGGACTTCCCGAACGCCCCGTCGAACCCTCTGCCTGACTTCACCGCGGAGTGCCGTACCGCGGTGGCGGCCGCCGAGGCGGCCGGGGCGCTGCTGCGGTCCCGGTTCCCCGACGGCTTCGCCGCCCGCCCCAAGGGCGAACTCGGCGATGTCGTCACCGACCTGGACCTGCTGGCCGAAGGGCTGGTGGTCGACCGGATCCGCGCGGACTTCCCGCACGACCGGATCCTGGCGGAGGAGGCGGGCGACGCGGCCGTCGGCGACGGCGGCGCCCGCACCTGGCTGGTGGACCCCCTCGACGGCAGCAACAACGTGGTGATCGGGCTGCCCGTCTACGTCGTGGGCATCGCCCTGTGCGTCGACGGGGCGCCGGTGGTCGGCGTGGTGCACGACCCGGTGACCGGCCGGACCTGGTCGGCCCGTCACGGCGGCGGCGCACACGGCCCGTCCGGACGTCTCACCCCCGCCCCCCGGCCGCCCTCGCCGGCGGGCCCCCTGCTCGCCTGGACCCAGGGGCACTCGGTGCGCCGCGACGACCCCGCGGTCCGCGCCCTGCGGCACACCCTGGAACTGCGCTCCCGTCGACTGCTCCAGCTGTGGGCGCCCCTGCTGGCCTGGGCGATGCTGGCCCGCGGGGACATCGACGGCTTCGTCGGCTACCGCGCGGAGGCCATCGACCTGCCGGCCGGCGCCCTGCTGGCCCGCGAGGCCGGAGTGGTCCTGCGCCACCTCGACGGCCGCGACTTCACCGGAGGCTTCACCGGCCCGGACACCGAACGCTCCTTCGTCGCGGGCCGCCCCGAGGTGCTGCCGGCCTTGCTGGACCTGGTGGCCGAGTCGGCCACCGGCGGTGACGCGAAGCCCAGACACCCGGAGACGGCCCCATCGTGAGGTGCTGCCGGGCTTCGAGGTGCTACCGGGATTCATTCGCAGTGCATCGGGCTTCAGCCCGGTGGTGAAGCGAATCTGATGGTTGCGACGCGGAGCGTCGCGGATTCTTGTCCGGCGGAGCCGGATGGTGTGTCCACTACTCGTGGCGCGGAGCGCCGCGATGGCTGGTCCCGGCGGAGCCGTGCGGTGCTCACACCGGCCGGTTCTGCTGCTCGATGTACTGCCTGACCACGGAGAGCGGGGCGCCGCCGACGGTCCCGGCGAAGTAGGACCCGGACCAGAGCTTGTTGGCCCGCCAGTAGTGCCGTACCAGGTCGGGGAACTCTCCCCCAGCCTTCGGCCGGGAGGTGCCCCCAGGCGCAGACGGCGGGATGAGACGCCCTTGAGGGAGTTGACGAGCTTGGTGACGGCGACCTTGGGCGGGAAGTTCACCAGAAGGTGGACGTGGTTGTCCTCGCCGTTGAACTCCACCAGCTCGCACTCGAAGTCCGTGCACACCGACCGCATGATCTCCTCCATCCGCGTCAGATGGGCATCGGTGAACACCTTGTGCCGGAACTTGGTCACGAAAACCAAGTGGACATGCATCACGAAAGCACAGTGCCGGCCAGTTCTGATCTTCTGAATCTCGCCCATAACCCAAGTATTTAGTGTGACCGTCATGCAACTCCGGTACGGCTTCCGCCTGTACCCGGACACCGGCCAACGCACCGCGCTGGCCAAGGCGTTCGGGTGCGCCCGCGTCGTGTTCAACGACGCGGTCCGCGCCCGGGAGGACGCCCGCAAAGCGGGCGCAGCGTTCCCGACGGCCGGCGAGCTGTCCAAAAGGCTGATCACCGCCGCGAAGCAGACCCCTTCACGGGCCTGGCTGGGCGAGGTCTCCTCGGTGGTGCTCCAGCAGTCCCTGCGCGACGCCGAGGCCGCCAACAAGAACTTCTTCGCCTCCCTCAAGGGCGAGCGCAAGGGTGCGAAGACCGGTGCGCCCCGGTTCAAGTCCCGCAAGGACAAACGGCAGTCAATCCGCTTCACCGCCAATGCCCGCTGGTCGGTCACCGATTCCGGGAGGCTGAACCTTCCCAAGGTCGGCGCGGTAAAGGTGAAGTGGTCACGCACCCTGCCCGCACAGCCCTCCTCGGTCACCGTGATCAAGGACGCGGCCGGACGGTACTTCGCCTCCTTCGTCATCGAGACCGACCCGGCCGCCGATGCCACCCGCATGCCCGACACTGGCCAGACCGTCGGCATCGACCTGGGGCTCACCCTCCCCCAGACTCCGTCCGGGGGGACCCCCATCGCGGTCCTCTCCGACGGCACGAAGATCGACTCCCCGCGGTTCCTGCGCCGCGCGGAGAAGAAGCTGAAGAAGGCCCAGCGGGAGCTGTCCCGCAAACAGAAGGGCAGCAAGAATCGCGAGAAGGCGCGCCTGAAGGTCGCCCGCGCCCACGCGACGGTGACCGACGCGCGCCGGGAGTTCCACCACCAGCTCTCCACGAAGCTGATCCGCGAGAACCAAGCGATCGGTGTGGAGGACCTGGCGGTCAAGGGACTGGCGCGCACCAGGCTGGCCAAGAGTGTGCATGACGCGGGCTGGGCGCAGTTCGTGCACATGCTGGAGTACAAGGCGGTGAGATACGGGCGGACCCTGGTGAAGATCGACCGGTTCACACCGACCAGCCAGGTCTGCTCCGCGTGCGGGTTCAAGGACGGTCCCAAGCCCCTGCACATCCGGACCTGGACCTGTGCAGCCTGCGGTGTGGTCCATGACCGGGACCACAACGCCGCGAAGAACGTGAAAACGGCCGCCGGACTGGCGGTCGCCGCCTGTGGAGCGCAGGTCAGACCAGGACTCGTCCTGGCACAGCGCGACGAAGCAGGAAGCCACGGATTCTCTCCCGAACCCCGTGCCGCGTAGCGGCACAGCAACGGACGAGAAGGCCAGAATCCTCGGGCTTCAGCCCGAGGAGCAAGTCAACGGGTCAGCGCCAGCGCCCCCACCGACGCCGCCACCGCCGTGACCGCCAGGACCGCGCCCGTTCCCATCAGCCGGGTGACGGGCACCCGTACGCCGTACGCGAGGCAGCGCTCGTACCACAGGAGGGTCGCCAGGGAGGCCCACGGGGTGATCACCGGGCCCGCGTTGGTGCCCACCAGCAGAGCGAGGAGCTGGTCGTGGTTGCCCACCGGGACGGCCGCCTCGCCGGCCAGGTAGACGGGCAGGTTGTTCAGGACGTTCGACAGGCCGCCGCCGACCGCCGCCGCGCGGAACTGGCCCAGGACGCCGCCGTCCTGGCCGACCGCGGCGGCCAGCAGGTCGTGCAGGCCGTGCGCGTTGACCGTCTCCACCACCAGGAACATCCCCGGCACCATCACCAGCAGCCGCCACGGGACGAGGGACCAGCGCAGCGCCGACCGGCCGCGCAGCGCGAAGGCGGCGACGGCGACCGCCGCCGCCGTCGCGGACGCGATCCACAGCTCCACGTCGGCGACCAGGATCGCCAGCAGGAACCCGCCGCAGGCGAGGGCGCAGGCACGGAAGAGGACGGGGTCGGCGGGGCGGTGCACCGGAGGCGGGACATAGCGATCGGCGCGCGCCCCCCGTACGTCCTGCACCCGTACGTCCTGTACCCGGACGTCCTTCACCCCGACGTCCTCGACGCGCGCCGCCCCCGGTCCGGCGCGCGGCACGTCGGCCGGTTCGGCGCCGCCCCGGCGGCCCCGGCGCCAGAAGAACCCCCACAGACAGGCCATCGTCACGGCGATCGCCGCCAGTTGGGGCGCCCACATGCGTTCCGCCAGCCCCAGCGGGGACAGCGCGACGCGGTCCGCGGCCAGCAGGTTCGTCAGGTTGGAGACCGGCAGGAGCAGGCTCGCGGTGTTGGCCAGCCACACGGTCGTCATCGCCAGCGGGACCACCGCGATGCCGACCCTGGTGGCCAGCGCCAGCATCACGGGGGTCAGGAGCACGGCCGTGGTGTCGAGGTTCAGGGAGATCGTCGTGACGGACGCGAAGGCCACGCACAGCAGGAACAGCAGCGGGTAGCTGCCCCGGCCCGCCCGTGCCACGCGAGCCGCCACCACATCGAACACCTCGGCCCTGCTGGTCAGTTCGGCCAGCACGATCACCGTGCCGAGGAACGCCAGCAGCGGAGCGATCCGGCTCATCGCGTCGCCCGCGTCAGCGGGAGGCAGCAGCCCCGAGGCAACGCACACCAGTCCGGTCGCGAGCAGGCCGATCGCCACCCGGTCCAGCACATGCAGACGTCGGAAGACAGACACGGGGGAAGGGTCGCACAAGTGTGCTCCCCTGTGACCGGGGGGTTGGCGTGAAACCAGTCCAAAACGACGCTCGTCCATTGCATCATGAATATATGGGGGACCGTCAGATGACCGGTGACACCGGGCCGTTGGACTTCTTCGTCAGTTACTCGCCGGCCGACGAACGCTGGGCGTCCTGGATCGCCTGGACGCTGGAGGAAGCCGGCTACCGAACCGTGCTCCAGGCCTGGGACTTCGTGCCCGGCACCAACTTCGTGGACTTCATGGACCGGGGGGTGAGCGAGTCCGCGGCCGTCATCGCCGTGCTGTCACGCAACTACGAGCGTTCCCGGTACGGCCGGATGGAGTGGCAGGCCGCGCTGCGCGCCGACCCGGACGCGCCCGAGCGCCGGCTGCTGACGGTCCGGGTCGAGGACATCCCGGTCGAGGGGCTGCTCGCCACCATCACCTACGTCGACCTGGTGCCCGTCACCGATCCGTCCGCCGCCCGTGACCTGCTCCTCACCCGCGTCCGGCAGGCCCTCGACGGGCGGGCCCGGCCCAGCCTGCGGCCCGAGTACCCGGGCGACGGCTCGCCGTTCCCGCCCGCCCCCGCCGTGCCGGTCGCGCCCGCCTCCGGACGGCCGCTCGGGCGGCCCGGCTGGGCCGGGCGCCGCAGGCCCGCCGCGCCGCCGGCCTACCCTCGCCTCTCCGGGGACGCGGCGACGCGCGAGGCGGTCACCGTGCTGCACCTGGCCGGTCCCGCGTTCGGGCGGGGGCAGGATCCGGCCGAGTTGCAGGCGGCGATCTGGGGCGATCTCGTCGAGCTCACCGACGCCGGGGCGCCCTCGCCCGACCTGCTGGTCGTCACCGGCGACCTCACCGCCTCCGGCAGCCCCCGCGAGTTCGACCAGGCGCTCGCCTTCCTCACCGGACTGCGTGCGCTGCTCGGCCTCGAACCGCACCGGGTCGCCCTCGTCCCCGGCGGCCACGACGTCAACCAGGCCGCCTGCCGGGCCTACTTCAGCACCTGCGAGGCCGACGAGATGCCGCCCCGGGCGCCGTACTGGCCCAAGTGGCGGCACTTCGCCCGGCTCTTCCAGGAGCTCTACCAGGGGCTCGACGCCGTCTTCGACAGCGACCAGCCGTGGACCCTGTTCCCCGTGCCCGAACTGCACACCGTCGTCGCCGGGCTCAACTCCTCCATGGCCTACAGCCATCGGCTCGACGACCGGTACGGCTTCGTCGGACCCGAGCAGGCCGCCTGGTTCGCGCAGGCCCTCAGACCGTACGAGGAGGAGGGGTGGCTGCGGATCGGCGCGCTGCGGCACGCCCCCGGGACCGCCCGCGCCGGGGTGCCGCGCGGCGCAGGCCCGGACGGCTCGGGGCCGCTGCGCGACACCGACGTGCTGGCCCGGCTCACCGCGCCCAGGCTGCACCTGCTGCTGCACGGCCCGTCCGGCCCCGGCGCGCACGCCGTCCTGCCCACCGCCTCCGGCGAGCTGCCGCTGCTCGGCGCCGCCGGACCCGCCCGGCACCAGCTGCTGCGCATCGGCCGCGACGGACTCGCCGCCTGGCCGGGCCCCGGCGATCCGCGCCGCAGCGCGGTCGAGTGGCGCCGTGCGCACCGCGCGTTCGGCCCCGAGGACCCGGTTCCCGCCCGCCCGGATCAGATCACCACCCCCGAACCCGAGCCGCGTGCCGTGCAGTCCCCGGCCGAGATACTGCTGGCCCGCGTCGCGGAGGTCTGCCGGACCCGGCACGAGGGCGCGCAGATCCGCCCGGTGGCCGGAGCGGTCCCCCAGCTGCTGGTCACCTGGACCCAGTCGGGCTTCGTACGACAGCAGCGGGTCGCCGTGCACACCGGCACCCCCACCGACCAGGACGTCGAACGGGTGGTCGCCCTCGTGCACGCGGCCGACTCCGAGACCGAGGCCGAACTCGTCCACGACGGCCCGCCGCCCGCTCGTGAGCTGCGCGACCAGGCCCGCCGCAGAGGCGTCCGGGTGCGCAGCTTCACCGAGTTCCAGGGACTGCTCGACCTGCGGGCCTACGTCGGCGCCCAGAGCGAACGGCTGCGCACCGACCCCCGCTACCCCCCGGGCATGTACCTGCCCCAGCGCTACCGCGAGATCGAGCGCCTCGACGCCGAGGACCGCGACGGCCTGGTCGACGACATGCTCCGCCTCCTCGACTCCGACCAGGGTCGCTTCCTGCTCCTGCTCGGCGACTTCGGCCACGGCAAGACGTTCGCGCTGCGCGAGCTGGCCCGCCGCATCCCCGCGGAACTCCCGCACCTGGTCCCGCTGTTGGTGGAACTGAACACGCTGGACCGGGCCTACTCCTTCGAGGGCCTGGTCGCCGCGCACCTCGCCGCGCACGGCGTCGACAACATCGACCTGCGCGCCTTCCGCTACATGCTCCAGCAGGGCCGGATCGTGCTCCTCTTCGACGGCTTCGACGAACTCGTCACCCGGGTGACGTACGACCGCGCCGCCGAACGCCTCCAGGTGCTGCTGGACTCCGCCGTCGACAGCGCCAAGATCGTCGTCAGCAGCCGCACCCAGCACTTCCGCTCCCAGGGCCAGGTGCTGACCGCGCTCGGCGAACGCGTCGGCCTGCTCCCGCACCGCCGCGTCCTCGCGGTCCAGGAGTTCACCCCGCAGCAGATCCGCGCCTACCTGGTCAACCGCTACGACGGCGACGAACGCGCCGCCGACCGCCGGGTGCGCCTGCTCGACGCCATCCCCGACCTGCTCGCCCTGTGCCGCAACCCCCGCCTGCTGGGCTTCGTCGCCGACCTCGACGACGACCACCTGCGGGCCGTCGCCGGGGCGGGCCGCGCGCTCAGCCCCGCCGCCCTCTACCAGGAGGTGCTCAGCGCCTGGCTGCGCTTCGAGCAGCAGCGCGCCGGCGGCGGCCCCGGCCGCGCCCCCGGGCTCAGCCTGGACCAGTTGTGGCACGCGGTCACCGCGCTCGCCCTGCGGCTGTGGCAGAGCGGCCAGGACTCGCTGCGCCTCGACGAGCTGACGGACGTCGCCGAGACCCTGACCGGCCTCGCCGACAGCCGGCTGTCCGTCCCGCAGGCCGCGCACGCGGTCGGCTCCGGCAGCCTGCTGGTGCGCAGCGAGGACGGCGTGTTCCGGTTCATCCACGGTTCGGTGGTGGAGTGGCTCATCGCCCGCGAGTGCGCCGTGCGGCTGGCCGCCGGGGACACCGCGCTGCTGGGCGGGCGCCAGCTCAGCCGGCTCGCCGTGGAGTTCCTGTGCGACCTGGCCGACCACCGCGCCTGCCAGGAGTGGGCCGAACAGGCGCTGGACGGCGCGGACCCCGGGGACGCGGAGGCCGCCCGGGCCAACGCCGTGAAGATCCTCTCCCGGCTGCGGGTGCCCGCCCACACCGACCTGCGCGGCGCCGCGCTCGGCGGGGAGGACCTCTCCTACCGTGACTTCTCCGGCGTCGACCTCACCCGCGCCGACCTCACCGACGCCCGTCTCGTCGGCGCCAACCTCTCCGGCGCCGTCCTGCGCGACGCCCGGCTGACCGGCGCCCGGCTCGACGGCGCCGATCTCACCGGCGCCGACCTGCGCGGCGCCGACCTGCGGCGGGCCCGGCTGATCCGCACCGACCTGACAGGCGCCCGGGTCGAGGGCGGCCGCTGGCGGCGGGCCGCGCTCATCGGCGCGACCACCGGGCCCGGACTCCAGGACACCCCCGAACTGGCCACCGCCGCGTTCGCGCCCGGCATGGCCGTCGACTTCGGCTTCCGGCCCTCCGCGGTCGGCGTGCCGTACGGCTTCGACGTGCGCACCAGCCGGCTGCCCGAACCGATCTCCTACAGCCCGGACGGCGAACTCCTCGCCGTCGGCGCCGAGGACGGAGGGGTGCTGGTCTGCGACGCCGTCACCGGCACCGCCCTGCGTACCCTCCAGGGCCACACCGACCGCGTCTACGCCGTCAAGTTCCGCGAACGGGTGCTGGCCACCGGCAGCGCGGACGGCACCGTCCGGCTGTGGGACCCGGTGTCCGGCGCGTGCAGGCGGGTGCTGGGCATCCACGACAGCGGAGTCTGGCCGGTCGTCCTCGACGCCACGGGCTCCCTGCTGGCCACCGGCGACGCCGACGGCGTGGTCACCGTGTGGGACACGGCCACCGGCGCCCCGCTGCACCGGCTGCCCGGTCACTCCGCCCCCGTCTACACCGTCGCGTTCACGGCGGACAACGCCACCCTCGTCACCGGGGACGCCTCCGCCGCCGTCCGGCTGTGGGACCTCGCCACCGGGCGGCTGCTGGGGGCGCTGCCGGGGCACCGGGGGGCGGTGTTCCGGGCCCGGTTCAGCCCCGACGGCACGCTGCTGGCGACCGGTGACATGGGCGACGGACGGGCCGGGACCGTGCGGGTGTGGGACGTGGCCGGGCGGCGCGTGCTGCACACGTTCAGCGGGCATGCCGGGCGCGTCTACACGCTGGACTTCCACCCCGGGGGCCGGTTCCTGGTGAGCGGCGACACCGAGGGCGAGGTGCGGCTGTGGGACCTGGCCGCCGGGGCCGGCGCCGGGGTGCTCGGCGGCTGCCGCGGGGCCGTCTACCAGGTGCTGTTCGATCCCGAAGGGACCCTGCTGGCCGCCGGTGACAGCCAGGGCGTGGTCCGGCTGTGGCGCGTCGCCCCGGAGGCCGACCCGATCGCCGTGCCGCTCACCCGCCAGCCCGCGGAACACCGCGGCTCGGTCTGGGTGTGCAAGTTCCGCCGACACGCAGAGGGCGCCGCGGGGGCCGCGGCCTCCGGGGGCTCCGCGGGCCTCGCCCCGGAGACCGGCTCACTGCTGGTGACCGGCGGCAACGACGGCGTCGTCCGGCTCTGGGACCCGGCCACCGGCCAGGGACGGCGGATCCTGCGCGGACACGGCCGGCGGATCGGCACGCTCTCCTTCAGCGCCGACAGCTCGCTGCTGGCGGCCGGCGGCAACGACGGCGTAGTCCGCCTGTGGCACACCCCCTCGGGGCGGCGGCTGCGGGAACTGGCGGGCCGGAGCGACCGGCTGGTCTCGGCCGTGTTCAGCCCCGGCGGCCCGCTGCTGGCCACCGCGAGCAGCGACGGCGACATGTACGTGTGGAACGCCGAGACGGGCGAGTACCAGCGCGAGATGGACGTCGAGACGGACCATGTCTGGGCGGAGGCGTTCAGCCCGGACGGCGAACTGCTCGCCACCGCCAACGACGACGACACCGTGTGCCTGTGGTACCGGGCGACCGGCGCGCACGTCGTCACCATCGGCGAGCATCTCGGCCGGGTCCGCTCCATCGCCTTCCGGCCCGACGGCGCGGTCCTGGCGACGGGCTGCGACGACCGCAAGGTGCGCATCTGGGACCTGGCCGAGCGCCGCGTCACCGCCGTCCTCGACGGGCACACCGACCGGGTGTACGCCGTCGCGTTCGCGGCGGACGGCTCCTGGCTGGCCAGCGCCTCCTGGGACGGCCGGGCGGTGATCTGGCGGGACGGCGTGGCCGTGCACCGGCTCACCGGCCACACCGGCAAGGTGTGGACGGCCTCGGCCCATCCGCGCCGCCCGCTCCTGGCCACCGCGGGCGACGACCGTACCGTCCGCCTCTGGGACGCCCACACGGGCCGCGAACTCGCCGCCCTCACCGGCCACACCGGCCGCGTGCTGGCGGTCGCCTTCAGCCCCGACGGCGCACTGCTGGCGAGCGGCGGAGAGGACGGCACGGTCCGCGTGTGGGAGGTCCCCGCCGACCGCCCGGCCGCGCTCCGCGCCACCCTGGTCGGCCTGCCGGGTGGCTGGGCCGCGCTGGCGCCGTCCGGCGGCTACAAGTACGAGGGGGACGTCACCGGCGAGTTCTGGCACGCGGTGGGCATGTGCCGGTTCGAGCCGGGGGAGCTGGACGGGCATCTGCCGGGCGTGCGCAACGTACCGCTGGAGGACCCGCTGGAGTGAAGGGGGCGGTGGCTACTTGAGCGCGGCCATGATGATGCGGTTGATCACCGGGTTGTCGTCCTCGCTCTTCGCGTCCGTGGAGTCGACCGAGTAGACGAGGGTGCGGCTGAGGTCCCTGGTCCCGACGATCAGCGCGTTGTAGCCGTACCGGCCGCCGGACTTGCCCCAGTAGACCTTCCCGTCAGGGGCGTCGAGGCGTGTGAGGCCGGCGCTGTAGACCGCGCCCTCGATGCCCGCCGGGACCGTGAACATCTCCTTCAGCTGCGGCTCCGGCACGATCCGGCCCCGGAAGAGGGCGGTGAGCAGCCGCTCCAGATCGGCGGTCGTGGAGATCATGTCCCCGGCCGCGAACCGGTCCGCCTGGTTCCACTCGGTGACGTCAAGGAACTCCGTCGTCCCGTCGGCCTTCTCCACCACCTGGTAGCCGTGGTTGTGCGGGCCGAGGATGCGCGGGTCGGTGCCGGGGAAGTAGGTGTCCCGCATGCCGGCCGGCGCCAGGACCAGGCGGGTGGCCTCGGACGCGTACGACCGTCCGGTCACCTTCTCGATCAGCAGGCCGAGGAACGTGTAGTTGATGTTGAGGTAGTGCTGCTTCTTCCCCGGGCAGAACTCCGGCTTCTTCGCGCCCGCCGACGCGGCGACCCGCTGCGGGGTCAGTGTGTCGAAGCGGTGCGCGTACACCTCCTCGAAGGTGTTCCCGAGGCCGTCGCCCGCCGGGATGCCGCTGGTGTGGTTGAGTAACTGCCGTACGGTGACCGGCCGGAACTGCTTGCCGAGCAAGCCGGGCAGGTAGTGCTGGATCGGGGTGTCGAGGTCGATCCGTCCCTCGGCCACCAGCCGCAGCACGGCCGCCGCCGTCACCACCTTCGTCGTCGAACCGGCCCGGAAGCGGGCGTCGGGGTCGGCCGGCGTGCCGCTCGCCAGATCGTGCACGCCCGCGCTGCCGCGCCAGGTGCCGTCGGTGCCGCCGACCCGGACGAGCGCGGCGGTCGCGTCGGCGTCCGGGAGCCCGGTGAGCGCGGCGGCGAGGGCCTGGGTGTCGAGGTTGTTCGTGTGCTGTACGGCGGCTGACGCGGGCGTGGCGAAGGCCGGGGCGGCCAGCGGTCCGGCCGCCGTGAGGGCGAGGACGAGGGAGGCGGCGAGGACGGTGGTACGGCGGCGGACGCGCATCCGGGAACTCCAGGGTGGGGGTGTCGGAAGACTCGTGATGATCCTCCGGCGGTGTGGGACCGTTCCGGATCGTCGCCGAGGAGGGCGCCCGCCCCCGAAGAAACCCGGAGCAACTGCCTTACGAGATAGTGGAGTTGCCAGGGAAGTCCCCTACGGGTACCGGAAAAGTGTTATCCGGGAGCCGTCCGGCCGTCCCCATGGGTGTGATCTCCGACATTGCCAACAACGGGGGCCCGGCTGAGAGGGTGCGGGCATGAGGACGTACGCCGACGCCGAGGCCGCCCGGCACTGGCGTGCCACCATCGCCGACGCGCAGGCCGGCGACCGGCAGGCGCTGGACGAGCTGGTCGCGGGCTGGCTGCCGCTGGTCTACAACATCGTCGGCCGCGCCCTGAACGGCCACGCCGACGTCGACGACGTCGTCCAGGAGACCATGCTGCGCGCCGTCGACAACCTCGGCTCGCTGCGCGACCCCGACAGCTTCCGTTCCTGGCTGGTCGCGATCGCCATGCGCCAGATCCGGGACCGCGCGCGCCGCAGGACGACGCAGCCCCTCGACGAGAGCGTGCCACAGGACGACGCCGCCGACTTCGCCGAACTCACCGTCCTCCGGCTCCAGTTGGAGGGTCAGCGGCGCGAGGTCGCGGAGGCGGTGCGCTGGCTGGACGACGAGGACCGGCAGCTGCTGTCGCTGTGGTGGCTGGAGGTCGCGGGCGAACTCACCCGCCGGGAGCTGGCCGCCGCCGTCGGCGTCAGCCGCCAGCACGCCGCCGTGCGCGTGCAGCGGGTGAAGGAGCGCCTGGAGGTCTCCCGGGGCATCGTGCGCGCCCTCGACGGCGCCTGCCCCGACCTGCGCGAGCTGACCGCCCGCTGGAACGGCCGCCCCGACTCCGTGTGGCGCAAGCGGCTGGCCCGCCACATCCGCGGCTGCGGTTACTGCGGCGACCCCCGCGAGTCGGTCGTACCGGCGGAACGGCTGCTCGTCGGGATCGCGCTGGTGCCGGTGCCGGCCGGCTTCACGATCTCCCTGGCCCTCGGCGGCAAGACGGCGGCCGCGGCCACCGCCACGGCCTCCGCCGGCTGGTCCGCGAAGGTGCTGACCGCACTGACCAAGCCGGCCGTCGCGGTCACGGCCGGCGCGACACTCGCCGCGGGCGGCGCCTACGTCGTCGTACAGACCCCCGAGGACCCGCCCTCGCGCGCGAGCGTCGTCCCCACGGCGGCGAGCACTCCCGCCCTCTCGCCGGCCCCCTCCCCCTCCGCCTCGCCGTCCCCCTCGTCGTCGGTGACGCAGGAGAAGACCGCGCTGTACGGCAGTGTCGTCGACGCCGTCGACAGCGCGCCCGCCCCGGACTCCCCGCCGGCCGCCCTGCCGCAGCGGCCCGCGGCCGGCGTCACCAGCAGCGGCGGCGCGCACGCGATCATGAACCACCGCGGGGACAGCGTGACGCTCAGCGGCCAGGGCTATGTCCTGGTGCGCTGGCAGATATCGCCGCAGTACCGCTCCGGCGGCCTGGTCATGCCGAGCTGGACCGGCCTCAGGGGCAAGCTCTTCCACGTGGCCTCGGGCGGCGGCCGCCGCATGGACGACCCCGCCGGCGGCACGGACAGCACGGCCACCGGTATGGGCAGCAAGACCACCGGCTTCATCGTCCTGCCGTCCGGCACCCAGCAGATGTGGCAGAACGAGTACTTCTACCTCACCGGCAGCGTCACCCTCACCGTGAACGAGCGGGGTGCCGACTACGGCCTCAGCGTCTTCCCGACGACCTGGGACGCGGTGGAGAAGGACGTCACGAGCGGCCCCGCCCAGGGCGCGCGGCGCTACGGCCTGGTCCGCGACACCGGCGGGGACGACACACCGGTCCCGCAGTACGTCACCCGCGAGACCCCGGCCGACCCGGCGACGGTCCCTCAGGCCTCGCGCGTGTAGCGGTCCTGGGCTTCCATCACCTCGTCCCCGTGGTCGTGCGCCCAGGCGCCGAAGGCCTGGATCGGTGCGAGCAACGTCCTTCCCAGGCAGGTGAGTTCGTACTCCACCCGCGGTGGCGACCCGCCGTGGGCCTGCCGCGTGACGAGCCCGTTGAACTCCAGCCGGCGCAGAGTCTGCGTCAGCACCTTCTGACTGATTCCGCCGATGCGTGCCCGCAGCTCACCGGGGCGTCCGGGCCCGTCCTTGAGGGCCCAGATCACCACCGGGTTCCAGGTGTTGGAGACGAGGTCGAAGGCGAGCCGGGTCCGGCAGTCGGCGAGGAACGCGAGGTCGGCGGTCACGTACCGAATGGTGCCCGAGCGGCTTCCTACTGTCGTGGGAGATCCGTGGAACAGGCCGTGGAACAGAGGAGGCATCATGCGCGTGGGGATTCTCGGGACGGGTGGAATGGCGGACGCGCTGGGCGCCCAGTGGCGGCGGGCCGGGCACGAGGTGATGACCGGAGGCCGCTCCGGAGGGCTGCGGGAGGCGGCGGAGTCCGGGACGGACGCGGTGCTGCTCGCGGTTCCGTACGAGGCCGTGGTCGAGGTGGTCGCCGGGCTGGAAGGAGCCTTGCGCGGACGGGTGCTGATCGACTGCACCAATCCGGTGGGCCCGGATTTCGGCCTGCTCACGGCGGGCGGCCCGTCAGCGGCCGAACGCGTCGCCTCCGCCGCACCGACCGCGCACGTGGTGAAGGCCTTCAACCTGTGCCACGTCGACGTCTGGCGCCTGAACCCGCCCGTCTTCGACGGCCGCCCCCTCGCCGTCCCGCTGTGCGGGGACGACGAAGCGGCCCTGTCCGTCGTACGCCGACTCGTCCGCGACCTGGGCTGCGAGCCGCTGAACGCGGGGGGACTCGACAGGGCCGGTCTGCTGGAGGCGACGGCGGCACTGCTGATCCGGCTGTGGTCGGGGGAGGGCGCGGACGCCCAGGCGATCTCGCCGCCCCTGGCGTACGCGGCGGGTTAACCCCGCTTGCGCAGGGCGGTCAGGACGTCGATGCGGTTGGTGGTGATGGAGTCGACGCCCAGGTCGATGAGCCGGCGCATGGAACGGCGGGTGTCGGGGGTCCAGACGGAGAGCAGGTAGCCGTCGTGGTGGACGCGGGCGGCCAGGTCCCGGTCGACGAGAGAGAAGCGGTAGTTGAGCCAGCGCGGCTTCACCACCGCGAGGAGGGCGGGGCGCGGGGGCGCCAGGCTCGTGCGGGTCAGGGCGATCTCGGCGGACGGGTCGGCGCCGCGCACGGCGAGCATCTCGGCGGCGCCCGCACAGTAGTAGGCCCGGTCGGCCGCCCCCGCCTCCCGCACGGCGTCCACCACCCGGCGCGCCTCCCGCACGTCCCGCATGCCCGGAAGGTCCAGCATGACCCGGCTGCCGTCGGTCGCGGCGAGCGCCTCCGCGAGGGTCGGCACCGCGCCCGACGTCAGCCCGCGCACCTCGGCGGCCGACAGCGAGCGCAGTGGCCGGTCCAGCCCCCACAGCCGCTTCAGCGTCTCGTCGTGCAGCAGCACGGGCACGCCGTCCTTGGTGAGGCGGACGTCGAACTCGACGGCGTCCGCGCCCTGGTCGAGCGCGGAACGCAGCGAGTCGAGCGTGTTCTCACGGAAGCGGTACGGGTCGCCGCGATGGGCCACGGCAGTGAGCGTCTGCATGGGCCCATTGTGACGTCAGGGGGCGAGCCATCCCGCCGTGTAGGTGTCGATCTCGTTCCTGACGCGTCGCTTGCCGGCCTCGTCCAGGAAGGACGTCTCGACAGCGTTCCCGGCGAGGTCGGCGAGACCTCGCTCGTCGAGGTCGAGGAGACGGGCGGCGACCGCGTACTCGTTGTTCAGGTCGGTGCCGAACATCGGCGGGTCGTCGGAGTTGATCGTGACCAGGACGCCGGCCTTCACGAACTCCTTGATCGGGTGCTCGTCGAAGGTGCGGACCGCGCGCGTGGCGATGTTCGAGGTCGGGCACACCTCCAGGGCGACGCGGTGCTCGGCGAGGTGCGCGAGCAGCCTCTCGTCCTGCGCGGAGCTGGTGCCGTGTCCGATGCGCTCGGCGCGCAGATGGGTCAGCGCGTCCCACACCGTCTGGGGGCCGGTGGTCTCGCCGGCGTGCGGCACCGAGCGCAGCCCGGCGGCGATCGCCCGGTCGAAGTACGGCTTGAACTGCGGGCGCGGCACGCCGATCTCGGGGCCGCCGAGCCCGAAGGAGACCAGCCCCTCGGGGCGGATCCGGTCGTCGGTGGCGAGCCGCGTCGTCTCCTCGGCGGCCTCCAGGCCGGCCTCGCCGGGGATGTCGAAGCACCAGCGCAGCACGGTCCCGAACTCCGCCTCGGCCGCCTTGCGGGCGTCCTCGATCGCGTCCATGAAGGCGAGCTCGTCGATGCCGCGCCGGGTCGAGGAGAACGGGGTGATGGTCAGCTCGGCGTAGCGCACCTGCTGGCGGGCCAGGTCCCGGGCGACCTCGTAGGTCAGCAGCCGGACGTCCTCCGGGGTGCGGATGAGGTCGACGACGGACAGGTACACGTCGATGAAGTGGGCGAAGTCCGTGAACGTGAAGTAGTCGGCCAGGGCCTCGGGGTCGGTGGGCACCTTGGAGTCGGGGTGCCGGGCGGCCAGCTCGGAGACGATGCGGGGGGAGGCGGAGCCGACGTGGTGGACGTGCAGTTCCGCCTTGGGCAGCCCGGCGATGAAGGCGTGCACGTCGCGGGCGCCGGCCGCGGCGGCCGCGGTGGGACCGGCGGGTGCGCCGGAGGCGGGGGCTGCGGCGGAGGTGCCGGACGCGGCGGGGGCGTCGAGGCGGTCGGTCATGGGGTCCTCCCCGGGACGGCGCCCCGGGCCTGGCGGGCCGGACGGGACGCGGGTGATCGGCTGATCGATGAGTCGGGATCATCGTAGGCGGAGGGCGCGGGGGACCGCCGTCGGCCTCGCCCACGGCACGGCCCGCCACCCACATCCACGGCCGCGGGCCGTAGCATGACGGAACGTACACATGACGGAACGTACGCGAGACGGAACGGCGTTCGGATGACGGAACGCGGGACGGAACTCGGGACGGAGCGCATGGCCGAGGGTGACAAGAGGGGATCCACGCATGTCCGACGACGCGCCGACTCCGGCCGGTGACGCCGCCCGCGACCCGTGGCCCGCGCCCGCTTCCGACGAGGCAGCCGGTCCGCAGGACGCGGTTCCCAGGGTGCCGTTGGACAAGGGAGCGGCGGACACGGGCGCCGCGGACAAGGGTGCCGCGGACAAGGGTGCCGGTGCCGCCGGTTCTCCCGCCACGCCCAACCCCTGGGCCGCCCCGGGCGACAGCGCGTGGAGCGGGCCCGGCCACACCGTCGCCGCGAACCAACCGCTGGCCCCCGCCCCTGCTCCCGCCCCCTCCTCTCCGGATCAGGCGTCCCCGCCCGTCCACGACCAGCGGACGGTCACCTCGCTGCCCGCGGACGGGACCGCGCAGCCCTGGGCCACCCCCTTCGGGCACCCGCAGACGAACGGTCCGTTCGGGTCCTTCCCGCCGCCCGACCCCGCGACGGCCGCCGGCGGCCCGCCGCCCAACCCCAACCCCTTCGCACCTCCCGCCCAGGGCGGGGCGGTCCCTCCACCGCCCATCGCACCCGACGGGCCCGGACAGGTCCCCTACGGCTATCCCGGCGGCTACGGCTACCCGCCCCCTCCCCACTACGGGGGCGGCGCTGCGGGCCCCTACGGCTGGGCGGGGCACGGGGCGGGGGACAGCAACGGCATGGGCGTCGCCGGGCTCGTGCTCGGGATCATCTCGGCCGTCGTCTTCTGCCTGTGGCCCCTGGCGATCGTCCTCGGCATCCTGGGTGTCGTCTTCGGCGCGATCGGGCGCGGCAAGGCCCGACGGGGCGAGGCCTCCAACCCCGGTCAGGCGCTGGCCGGGATCATCTGCGGAGCGGCGGGCATCGTGCTCGCCATCGGAATGGGCGTACTGGTGATCGTGGCCCCCTGAGATCCCGCCGGCCCCCGGCACCGGCTGACCACGGCTCAGACAGATGCCGGCCGGTCCCGGCACCTCTCCAGTCGGTCCTGGCAACGTTCCGGCCGGTCCCGGCACCTCTCCAGTCGGTCCTGGCAACGTTCCGGCCGGTCCCGGCAAGGCTCTGGCCGGTCCCGTCACCGTTCCAGCCGGTCCCGGCGCCGTTCCGGCTGGCCCCGGCACCTCTCCGGCCGGTCCCGGCAGCCCCGGGCATGGTTCCAGTCGGTTCCGGCGGGTCCGGGCGCCACGGTTCGGGCCTCGGCCCCGAAGGCCCGGTCGGGCTGGAGTCGGGCCAGTCCCCGAAGGTGCGGTTGGGCCAGGGGAAGCCGGCCCCGGCGGGTTCCAGGGGGTTCCGAAACAGGGCCCGGCAGGTTCTTCCTGCCCCTCAGGCCTCCGCTCTCAACCGCTCCCGGGCCTCCATCAGGGCGAAGCCCAGCAGGTTCGGGCCCCGCCAGCGCTCCGGGTCCATCGCCGCCTCGTCGTCCGCCGCCAGGCCGATGCCCCACACGCGGTCCACGGGGCTCGCCTCCACCAGCACACGCTTGCTCGTGCTCAGCAGGAACGCTCGCAGCCCGGCGTCCGAGGCGAACTTGTGGACGCTGCCCTCGACCACGATCCGGAACCGCTCCCGCTCCCAGGTCGCCTCGTCGAAGCCGCGCACCAGCCGCCCCTCCTTCTTCGCCTGGGCGGGGGACCTGGCGGCCAGCGCCCTCCGCTCCGCCTCCGCGTCCTCGAAAAGCCGCGCCTTCCCGGCCATCATCCAGTGCTCGGCCGTCGCATACGTGACTCCGTCGACCACGAACGGTGACGGCCACCACTGGCTCAGACAGCTCTGGCCCAGCCGGCCGTCCGGCTGCGGCCGGTGCCCCCAGAAGTGCAGGTACTTGATCCTCGCCCCTGCCCGGACCTCCCTGACCAGGGCCTCCCGGCAATCGATCCTCTCCATGCACGCCAGCATGGCAGGCACCACTGACACTGCGTCCCGCCTTTTCCGTTCCGACTCGACACCTGGTCGACCCCCGTCGACAGATTCCGTCGCGTAACCAAAAGGCAACAACGGAATCACTTGTTGGAGTGCCCTTGCTCTGCCAGGATCGGCAATCAAATCAGGCTGGAGCTACGCCACCCGCCCCCGCGCACAGCGGGGCGAAGGCGGAGGAGAGCGACATGCAGGACCGGTTCCCCGCACAGGAACGTTTCGCGGACGGCGCCCAGTACATCGGAGGCCGTCTCACCCACGGCACCTCGCCCCGGACCCACTCCGTGGTCGACCCCGCCACCGGCGAGGAGGTCCACACCTACCGCCTGGCGAGCGCGGACGACGTCGACGCGGCTGTCGCCGCCGCCCGCGCCGCCTTCCCGGCGTGGTCCGGTGCCACACCGGGCGAGCGCTCGGACGCCCTGCACCGCTTCGCCGCCGTCCTCGCCGAGCGCGCAGAGGAGTTCGCCCGGGCCGAGTCCCTGCAGTGCGGCAAGCCGCTGAAGCTGACCCGCGAGTTCGACGTGCCGGGGACGATCGACAACACCGCCTTCTTCGCCGGCGCAGCCCGCCACCTCGCCGGGCAGTCCGCGGGCGAGTACTCCGGCGACCACACCTCCTACGTCCGCCGCGAACCCATCGGCGTCGTCGGCTCCATCGCGCCCTGGAACTACCCCCTCCAGATGGCCGCCTGGAAGATCCTCCCGGCGATCGCCGCGGGCAACACCATCGTGCTCAAGCCCGCCGAGCTCACCCCGCTCACCTCCCTCCTCTTCGCCCAGGCGGCGACAGAGGCGGGCCTCCCCGACGGTGTCGTCAACATCGTCAACGGGACCGGAAAGGAGGCGGGCGAGCACCTCGTCGGGCACCCCGACGTCGTCATGACCTCCTTCACCGGCTCCACCGCCGTCGGCAAGCGCGTCGCCGAGGTCGCCACCGCGACCGTCAAGCGGCTCCACCTGGAGCTCGGCGGCAAGGCGCCGTTCGTCGTCTTCGACGACGCCGACCTCGAGGCCGCCGCCAACGGCGCGGTCGCGGGCGCGCTCATCAACACCGGGCAGGACTGCACGGCCGCCACGCGCGCGTACGTGCAACGGCCCCTCTACGAGGCGTTCGTCGAGCGGACGGCCGCCCTGATGGAGACCGTCCGGCTCGGTGATCCCTTCGCCCCCGGCACCGACCTCGGCCCCTTGGTCTCGCACGTCCAGCGCGACCGCGTCGCCGCCTTCGTCGACCGGGCGCGCGCCTACGCGCGCGTGGTGACCGGCGGCGAGGCCCCTCAGGGCGATCTCAAGAACGGGGCCTACTACCTCCCCACCCTGATCGCGGACGCGGCCCAGGACAGCGAGATCGTCCAGTCCGAGATCTTCGGACCGGTCCTGGTCGTCCTGCCCTTCGACAGCGACGACGAGGGCATCGCGCTCGCCAACGACACCCCGTACGGGCTCGCGGCCTCCGCCTGGAGCCGGGACGTGTACCGGGCGAACCGGGCGACACGCGAGATCAAGGCCGGATGCGTGTGGGTCAACGACCACATCCCGATCATCAGCGAGATGCCGCACGGCGGCTACAAGGCCTCCGGCTTCGGCAAGGACATGTCAGCGTACTCGTTCGAGGAGTACACCCAGATCAAGCACGTTATGTTCGATAACACTGCGGTGGCCCGGAAGCCCTGGCACCGCACCATCTTCGGGGACTGACAAGCGACGACGATCGGCCGCCGACCACGGCCGGACCTCCCGAAAGGGCACCACGCGCATGGAGCAGTACGAGCCCGACCGCCTCAGTCCGGCCCAAGTGGCCGCCATACGGCGCAGCTTCCGCAGCGGCAGGGCGGCCCTGACCCGCCGGTCGCTGCTGCGCGCCTCCGCCGGCGGCGCGCTCACCCTGGGCGGCCTGGGGGCCTTGAGCGGCTGCGGGATCCCCGCGGCCGGCAAGACCACCGGCGGTACGTCCGCCGAGGACCACTCGGCGAAGGAGAAGACCGTCAACTTCTCCAACTGGACCGAGTACATGGACGTCGACGACAGCGGCAAGCACCACCCGACGCTCGACGCGTTCACCAAGCGGACCGGTATCACGGTCAAGTACACCGAGGACATCAACGACAACAACGAGTTCTTCGGCAAGATCAAGCCGCAGCTCGCCGCGGGCCAGGACACCGGCCGCGACCTGATCGTCCTCACCGACTGGCTGGCCGCCCGCCTCATCCGCCTGGGGTGGGTCCAGAAACTGGACGCGTCCAACCTGCCGCACGCCTACGCCAACCTGTCCGCGCAGTTCCGCAGCCCCGACTGGGACCCGGGCCGGGCGTACTCGTACCCCTGGCAGGGCATCTCCACGGTCATCGCCTACAACAAGAAGGCGCTGGACGGCGTCGAGGTGAAGTCGGTCTCCGACCTGCTCGACAACCCCAAGCTCAAGGGCCGCGTCGGCTTCCTCACCGAGATGCGCGACAGCGTCGGCATGACCCTGCTGGACATGGGCAAGGACCCGGCGAAGTTCACCGACGACGACTACGACGCGGCCATCGCCCGCCTCCAGAAGGGCGTCGACAGCGGCCAGATCCGCCGCTTCACCGGCAACGACTACACCTCCGACATCACCAGCGGCGACTTCGCGGCCTGCATCGCCTGGGCCGGTGACGTCGTCCAGCTCAAGGCGGACAGCCCCGACGTCGACTTCGTCATCCCCGACAGCGGCTACATGACGTCCAGCGACAACCTGCTGATCCCCAACAAGGCACGTCACAAGACGAACGCCGAGCGGCTCATGGACTACTACTACGAGCCGGAGCCGGCAGCCGAGCTCGCCGCGTACATCAACTACGTCTGTCCCGTCGACGGAGTGAAGGACGCGCTGACGAAGATCGACGCGGATGCGGCGAACAACCCGCTGATCATCCCCGACAAGGCCATGCAGGCGAAGTCCCGTTCCTTCCGCTCCCTGAGCTCGAAGGAAGAGACCGCCTACGAAGCGAAGTTCGCGAAGCTCACTGGGGCGTGACGACGATGAAGACCACAGACAACGGCAGCGGCGACGTCCGCCTCTCCGGCATCAGCAAGACCTACGGCTCCTTCACCGCCGTCCACCCGCTCGACCTGACCGTCCCACAGGGCTCCTTCTTCGCCCTGCTGGGCGCCTCCGGCTGCGGCAAGACCACCACCCTGCGCATGATCGCCGGCCTGGAGGAACCTTCCTCCGGCACCGTGCACCTCGGCGACCAGGACGTCACCGCGCTCCCGCCGTACAAGCGCCCGGTGAACACGGTCTTCCAGTCCTACGCCCTCTTCCCGCACCTCGACATCTTCGAGAACGTCGCCTTCGGCCTGCGCCGGCGTGGCATCAAGAGCGTGAAGAAGCAGGTCGAGGACATGCTGGAGCTCGTCCAGCTCGGAGAGCAGGCGCGCAAGAAGCCGCACCAGCTCTCCGGCGGCCAGCAGCAGCGCGTCGCCGTGGCCCGCGCCCTCATCAACCACCCCAAGGTGCTCCTCCTCGACGAACCCCTGGGCGCCCTCGACCTCAAGCTGCGCCGCCAGATGCAGCTGGAGCTCAAGCGCATCCAGACCGAGGTCGGCATCACCTTCGTACACGTCACGCACGACCAGGAGGAGGCCATGACGATGGCCGACACGGTCGCCGTGATGAACGCGGGGCGCGTCGAACAGCTCGGCTCGCCGACCGATCTGTACGAGAACCCGAACACCACCTTCGTCGCCAACTTCCTCGGCACGTCGAATCTGATCGAGGCCGAGGTCGACACCAAGAACGGCGACGACATCGTGCTGAAGGCGGGCGGCGGCAAGCTCGTCCTGCCAAAGGCCCGCTGCTCCGCGCCCACGACGGCCGGCGGCAAGGTGCTGGTCGGCGTCCGCCCGGAGAAGATCTCCCTCACCCACGCCGACGACGCGGGCGAGATCGCCGAGGGCCGCAACCGCATCACCGGGAAGATCGCCAACTCCTCGTTCATCGGCGTCTCCACCCAGTACGTCATCGACAGCGCGGTCTGCCCCGACTTCGAGGTCTACGCCCAGAACATCGACCGCGACTCCCGGCTGGTCCCCGGCGCGGACGTCGTCCTGCACTGGAGCCCGGCCCACACCTTCGGCCTGGACGCGTCACAGGACATCGACGCCGGCATCCAGGAAGAGACGGCGGTCTGAGATGGCGACGCTCACCGAGGCGCCCCCGCCTCTCTCCCCGACGGCCCCCGAGCAGAAGCCGCCGCGCAAGCGCGGGCGCTGGACGCCGTACTGGCTGCTGCTGCCCGGTCTGCTCTGGCTGGTCGTGTTCTTCGCGCTGCCGATGATCTACCAGGCCTCCACGTCCGTGCAGACGGGCTCCCTGGAGGAGGGCTACAAGGTCACCTGGCACCTGGCGACCTACTGGAACGCGCTGAGCGAGTACTGGCCGCAGTTCCTGCGCTCGGTCCTCTACGCGGGCGCCGCCACGATCCTGTGCCTGGTGCTGGGCTACCCGCTGGCCTACCTGATCGCCTTTCGCGCGGGGCGCTGGCGCAACCTGATCATGATCCTGGTGATCGCGCCGTTCTTCACCAGCTTCCTGATCCGCACCCTCGCCTGGAAGACGATCCTCGCGGACGGCGGCCCGGTCGTCGGCGCCCTCAACACGCTGCACGTCCTGGACGTCACCAGCTGGCTCGGCTGGACGGCAGGGGACCGGGTCCTGGCCACACCGCTCGCGGTGGTCTGCGGACTGACCTACAACTTCCTGCCGTTCATGGTCCTGCCGCTCTACACCTCGCTGGAGCGCATCGACGGGCGCCTCCACGAGGCCGCGGGCGACCTGTACGCCAAGCCGATCACCACCTTCCGCAGGGTCACCTTCCCGCTGTCGATGCCGGGCGTGGTCTCCGGCACGCTGCTGACCTTCATCCCCGCGGCCGGCGACTACGTCAACGCCGAGCTCCTCGGCTCGACCGACACCCGCATGATCGGAAACGTCATCCAGACGCAGTTCCTGCGAGTGCTGGACTATCCGACGGCGGCCGCCCTCTCCTTCATCCTCATGGCCGCGATCCTTCTCATGGTCACCTTCTACATCCGCAGGTCCGGGACGGAGGATCTGGTCTAAATGCCCTTCGTCAACTGGCTCAAGCGCCATTTCGTGGTTATCGCGGGACTTCTCACACTCGCGTATCTCCTGCTGCCGAACATCGTCGTCACGGTGTTCTCCTTCAACAAACCGAAAGGCCGCTTCAACTACCAGTGGCAGCAGTTCTCCACGGACGCCTGGAAGGACCCGTGCGGCGTCGCAGGGCTCTGCGGCTCGCTCTCGCTCAGCCTCCAGATCGCTCTCTGGGCGACGGTCGGCGCCACGGTCCTCGGCACGATGATCGCCTTCGCGCTGGTCCGCTACCGCTTCCGCGCGCGGGGCGCCGTCAACTCGCTGATCTTCCTGCCGATGGCGATGCCCGAGGTCGTCATGGCCGCCTCGCTGCTCACCCTGTTCCTCAACCTGGGTGCACAGTTGGGTTTCTGGACGATCCTCATCGCGCACATCATGTTCTGCCTCAGCTTCGTCGTGACGGCCGTCAAGGCACGCGTCATGTCGATGGACCCGCGCCTGGAGCAGGCCGCCCAGGACCTCTACGCCGGACCGGCGCAGACGTTCCTGCGCGTCACCCTGCCCATCGCCGCCCCGGGAATCGCCGCGGGAGCGCTGCTCGCCTTCGCGCTCTCCTTCGACGATTTCATCATCACCAATTTCAACGCGGGCTCGACCGTCACCTTCCCCATGTTCGTCTGGGGTTCGGCACAGCGCGGAACGCCCGTTCAGATCAACGTCGTCGGCACGGCCATGTTCCTCGTCGCCGTACTGTTCGTCCTGATGTCGATGGTCATCGGAAACCGTCGGCACAAGCAAAAGGCATAAAGCTCAAAGCTCTGTAGGGAGTTGAAATCATGGCCCCAAGCGCCATGAACCGGTGGATCACTTCTCTTTCCGACGCGCAGCCGGTCCCGTACTGGCTTGAAGACCCCGGCAAGCCGCACCCCGAGCCCGCGCTCACCGGCGCCGAGACCTGCGACCTGCTGGTCGTCGGCGGCGGCTACAGCGGACTGTGGACCGCGCTCGTCGCCAAGGAGCGCGAGCCGCAGCGGGACGTGGTGCTGCTGGAGGGCCGCGAGGTGGGCTGGGCCGCCTCGGGCCGCAACGGAGGCTTCTGCGCGGCCTCCCTCACCCACGGCCTGCCCAACGGGCTGGCCCGCTGGCCGGACGAGATCCACAAGCTGCAGGAGCTGGGCGAGCGCAACCTCGACGAGATCGAGGCGGCGATCGCCCGGCACGGCATCGACTGCGACTTCGAGCGCACCGGCGAGATCGACGTCGCGACTCAGACGTACCAGGCGTGGGAACTGCGCGACTGGTACGACGAGCTCGACCGCAGGGGACTCGCCGAGGGCCTGGAGTTCCTCGACGCAGACGCGGTCCGCGAGCAGGTCGCCTCGCCCACCTTCGAGGCGGGCCTGTACGACCGGCGGGGCGTGGCCATGCTCCACCCCGCCAAGCTGGCCTGGGGCCTGAAGCAGGCGTGCGTCCGGCTGGGCGTCCGCGTGCACGAGCACACGCCCGCGCTGGACCTGAAGCCGTACGGCACCGGGATGGCCGTACGCACGCCGTACGGCCGGGTCCGGGCCCGGCAGGTCGCCCTCGGCACGAACATCTTCCCGAACCTGGTCAAGCGGGTGCGGGCGTACACCGTCCCGGTCTACGACTACGCGCTGATGACCGAACCGCTCACCGCCGGGCAGCTCGACTCGATCGGCTGGAAGAACCGGCAGGGTCTCGGGGACAGCGCCAACCAGTTCCACTACTTCCGGCTGTCCGCCGACAACCGGATCCTGTGGGGCGGGTACGACGCGATCTACCCCTACGGGGGCCGGGTGCGCGCCGAGTACGACGACCGGCCGGAGACGTACGCCAAGCTCGCCGGGCACTTCTTCGGCTGCTTCCCGCAGTTGGAGGGCGTCCGTTTCACCCACGCGTGGGGCGGGGCGATCGACACCTGCTCGCGCTTCTCGGCGTTCTTCGGGACGGCGCACCAGGGGAAGGTGGCGTACGCCGCCGGATACACCGGTCTGGGTGTCGGAGCCACCCGGTTCGGCGCCGAGGTGATGCTGGACCTGCTGTCCGGGGAGACCACCGAGCGGACGTCCCTGGCGATGGTCCGCAAGAAGCCGCTGCCCTTCCCGCCCGAGCCGTTCGCCTGGACGGGCATCGCCCTCACCAAGTGGTCGCTGGCCCGCGCCGACGCGCACGGCGGCCGACGCAACCTGTGGCTGAAGACGATGGACCGGCTGGGGCTGGGCTTCGACAGCTGACTCCTTCTGTCCCCGACGCACCCCCACTGCCCCAAGGGCGTGGGTGGTGCCCCAGGTCGCGTGCCCGCCCTTCCGCGCGCTCCCCGGCAATCAGTCGGAACCACCTGGGCCGCGGTGTCGCTACTCCGTCGACGTCGTCTTCAACGCCAGCCACAGCTCCATCCGGACGTCCGGATCGTCCAGCGAACGCCCGAGGATCTCCTCCACCCGCCGCATCCGGTAGCGAAGGGTGTGCCGGTGGACGCCCAGGTCGGCCGCCGCCGCGTCCCACTGGCCGTGCCGGGAGAGCCATGCCCGCAGGGAGGCCACCAGATCGCCGCGGCCGGTCGCGTCGTGCTCGTGCAGGGCGCGCAGCAGGCCGTCCGCGAACGCCTTCACCGCGTCGTCCGCGAGAAGGGGCAGCACGGAGCCCGCCGCGAGCTGCTCGTGCTCCACGAGGACCCGGCCCCGGCGCCGCGCCACGGACAGCGCCTGCTCGGCCTGCTTGTACGCCGCTGCCGCCGCGATCGGCCCGGCCGGCGCCGACAGACCGACGACCAGCTCGTTCTCGTCCCCTCCCTCGCCGCTCCCGCGCGTTGCCTCCAGCGCCGTCGCGTACCGCGTGCACGCCGCCACGGCCGCGCCGCCGTCCGTGGCCAGCGCCACCAGCCGCTCGCCCTGGGGCACCACCAGCACGGCCTCCCCGGCCCGGGCGGCCGCCGACTCGACGACCTCGGCGAGACCGCCGCACGGGTCCCCGGCCGCGTCGACCGGCACGCGCGCGTGCGACCCCTGCGCCGCCGACGCAGTCGCCGCGGGCCCTCGTCCGTGTCCCTCGGCGTGCGCCCGCGCGGCCGACGTCGGCGCCGGCTCGGCGACGATCACCCGGAACGGGGCGTCGAGCAGATCGCCGTACAGGTCCCCGGCGACGGCCCGCGCGTGGTCCGGTTCGCCCGCCAGCAGCATGCGAAGCACCGCCGCGCCGATCCGCTGCTGTGCCGCCTGTAGGGAGCGGGAGCGTTCCGTGGTGAGGGTGAGCAGGGCGATGGCCGAGTGGACGGCGTACCGCTCGGCCGTGCCGGGAGCCGACGCAGTGCCGACGGCGAGCGTGGCACGCGGGCGCCGGCCGGTGCCCAGGGAGTGCAGCTCGACCCGGTCGTCGTGGTGGTCGTCGGGCCCGGAGCGCTCCGGGCCGCCGCCCCCGACGACCGCCGAGGCCGGGGCCGGCCGTTCCCGCAGCCGCTCCACCTCCGCCGTGAGCCGCGCTGCCCGCCGGCCCGCCCACTCCGGCGCGGCCGCCACGACGGTGCCCGACGCGTCGTACAGCGCCGCCCACCCGTCGACCTGGGCGGCGAGGGCGCCGAGCAGCCCCTCCGCGCCATCCGTCAGCGCGTGCTTCGTCAGCTCGCGCTGGGCCGCGAAGCCGGCCGTCACCGCCCGGTACTGGTCGGCCGCGATCGCCGCCGACACCGCCTTGCTGATCGCGAGGAAGGGTGTGCGGCGCGGCACCTCCAGCAGGGGCAGGCCCTCCTCCACGGCCGCGTCCACCAGCGCCTTCGGGATGTCCTCGTAGTTGACGCCGACGGCGAAGCCCAGCCCGACCACCCCCGCCTTGGCCAGCCGCTTCACATAGCGCCGCATGACCTCCGGGTCCTCCGCGTCCAGTTTGAGCGCGGTGATCAGCAGCAACTCCCCGCCCTCCATGTACGGCACGGGGTCCGCGAGCTCGCTGACGTGCGCCCAGCGCACCGGCACGTCCAGACGGTCCTCGCCCGCCCGCACGGTCAGCTTCAGCGCGGAGTGGTGGACGAGCGAGGCGAGCGTGGGAGGCATGGGGCCCTCGGGTCGGGGGAGCGATCGGCGGTGATCGGCGTGACGGGCGACGTGATCTTTTGGCCGCCGCGTATGAACGGCCTACACCGATTCTGCCTCACTGTATGGACCGATGGACCCGGACGTTTCTTCAACCCCGCAGGTCCACCAGCAGCGGCGGCGCGTGCTCGCCCTCCACGCTCGTCAGGGACAGCACCGCGTGGCCGGGCGGCACCTCGTGCGCCAGCCGGGACGCCGACCAGCGCTCCCGTTCGACCTGGCGCACGGTCACCGCGTCCGTGGTCACCGCCTTGCCGGTCACCAGCTTGCGCAGGGCGTGGATGGCGCGGGTCATCGGCTGGTCGGCGAAGACGGTGTGCTTGGCGACCTCGGTGGTCTCCACCCACTCGGTTCCCCAGGTCTGCGCGAACCTGCTGCCGTCCCAGGTGGTGATGCCGGAGAACGCCATCCGGCAGCCGACGGCCCCGTACAGCGGCCCGTGCAGCGACTCGGGGACGTCGCCGACCGTGCGCAGGGCGAGCACCACGCCCGCGTTCTGCGAGCGCAGCCGCTGGAGCCGGCGCACCGACCCGTCGGTGACCGTCCCCGTCGCGTCGTCCAGGACCAGACAGGCGAAGTGGCCGCGCCGCTCCCGTACGACGGTGTGGAACTGGGCGAGGACCAGCCGGGTGATCAGCCGGGCGGCCTCCTCGTGGCCCCGCTCGGGCAGGTCGATACGGACCCGCAGCGGGTGGTGGGCGACGGCGCGCAGCGAGAACGCCCGGTGCGCGTTGCTGCCACCGCCGAAGAACTCCGCGAACACCGGTCGGTTCAGCAGCGCCAGCCGGTCGGCGAGGGCCCGGCCGACGTCGCCCGGCGTCCCCGTCTGCCGGATGCGCGCCTCCAGCTCGCGGCGCATCACCTCGTCACCGGCCACCGCCTCCCGCAGCGCGGACAGCGCGCCCGGCTCGCCCTCCAGGAGCTCGCGCAGCTCGGGGAGGGTGGGGAAGCAGCCGTGCACGGCCCGGTAGGGGCCGAGGATCTGGGCGAGTGCCGTGGCCGCGCCCTGGCCGCTCACCGTGTCGAGATCGCCGACCAGCGCCTCGGCGAGGAGCGCGGCGGCCTCGTCCGGGTCGTCGGACTCCGCGTAGGGGTCGAGGTCGTGCACGGACGACGGGTCGCCGATCCGGACGATCACGTCGAACGCGGAGTCGGCGCCGAGCGGGCCGCCGCCGGGCGAGGACACCGCGACGACGGCGCACGCCCCGGTGAGCGCCTGGAGAGCCAGCGCCTCGGTCAGCGGCTCGATCAGCGTGCGCGTCTTGCCCGAGCCGGACGGACCGACCGCCAGCAGCGAGGTGCCCAGCACGTCCGGGCCGAGCGCGGCGCCCGCGTCGTGATAGGTCACCGGCGTGCGCTCGGCGGCCACCCAGCGGCCGATCCGCACCTGCCCGGCGAGCAGGTCGTGGCGGCCGGTGCGCCGGGGCAGGTCGCGGGCGCCGGAGGGGTGGGCCCAGGCCGCCCCGCCCTGCCGCAGCACGGTGTCCCGGAAGTCGGGCAGCCCTGCCGTCCACGCCCGCCGCACCCGCGCGCAGTCGACGTCGTTCATGCGCCCGGCGGCGACCTCGCCGGTCAGCAGCTCGGCCGCCTCGTACTGCCCCGCGTCCCGCAGCTCGGGCCACTGGGCACGAGGGCGTTCGGCGGTGGGCACGCGGTGGTCGGGCCCGGCGTGCCGGGCGGCGAGTCGTTCCTTCGCATACGGCAACCAGCCGCCGAACCGGGCGAACGGCCACACCACCAGCAGCGTGATGACCGCGTACAGCGTGTTCGTGAACAGGGGGGAGGCGAACAGTTCGTAGCTGCCGGAGATCAGCACGATGAGCGAGAACAGCGGGTCGACGACCGGCAGGGGGTCCCAGCCGACGCCGAAGGCGCCGGGGAAGACGAAGCTCAGCGTGGCGAGGGCGCCGAGCAGGGCGAGCAGGGCGCGGGCGGGCTGCGGGCGGCGGCCGACGAAGTGGCGTACGGCGTGCGGCCAGCTGCCCAGCCGGCCCATGGCGTAGACGAGGACGGCGAAGAACACGCCGTCGTAGACGACCCGCGCCTCGGCGCCCTCCATGGTCTTCGCGGAGGCGATCGTGCCGCCCCACCACCAGTCGTCCGGCGTGAACAGTCGCAGCAGGGTGAACTGGTACGGCATGCTGCCCCGCCGCCACAGCGACCACAGGACCAGCGCGACCACCAACGGGACCAGCATGCCGACGACGGTCACGGGCGCGAGCCGCTCCGCCGCCGCCCGAGCCGCCTTCGGCAGCCGGTACCCGAAGCGCCAGATGCCGGGTTTCGCGGCGGGCCGCTCCTCGTTCAGCCACTCCGCGACGGCGGAGGAAGAGGGCCTTGCCGCTGGGGCATGGGCAGGCCGCGGCGGCAGCTTCGGCGGCCCCGCCGGGCGCGGCACAGGATTCGCATGCGTACCCCGCGCGTCCTGCGTCCCGTCGCTGTCCATCGCCCCTGCCCCCTGACCAGCCGTTCCGTCCACCATCAGCGAGTCAATCTAACGCGCCCACAAGGGGAGTTCACCGCTTACGTGGCCGGACCTGCGACGATCACCGCCCGCCCGTCACTGTCCACGACGGACAACCGGCGTCGCCGACACCGCCCACATGGAGCATGCCCACCCTCCGTTCCCCGTCCTAGCCTGCGAGAAAAGAAGGCAAGCGTCCGCAAAGCCCCCGTTCGCAGACCCCTGGAGCCCCTCATGAACGCCCTTCCGCAGGAGCGCCGCGTCGTCACCGCCATCCCCGGCCCGAAGTCGCAGGAACTGCAGGCCCGCCGTACCGCCGCGGTCGCGGCCGGCGTGGGCTCGGTGCTTCCTGTCTTCACCGCGCGCGCGGGCGGCGGCATCATCGAGGACGTCGACGGCAACCGTCTGATCGACTTCGGCTCCGGCATCGCGGTGACCTCCGTCGGCGCTTCCGCCGAGGCCGTCGTACGCCGGGCCACCGCGCAGCTCGCCGACTTCACCCACACCTGTTTCATGGTCACCCCCTACGAGGGCTACGTGGCGGTCGCCGAGGCGCTCGCCGAGCTCACGCCGGGGGACCACGCCAAGAAGTCCGCGCTGTTCAACAGCGGCGCCGAGGCCGTCGAGAACGCCGTCAAGATCGCCCGCGCGTACACCAGGCGCCAGGCGGTCGTCGTCTTCGACCACGGCTACCACGGCCGGACGAACCTGACGATGGCCCTGACCGCGAAGAACATGCCGTACAAGCACGGCTTCGGCCCGTTCGCGCCCGAGGTCTACCGCGTCCCGGTCGCCTACGGCTACCGCTGGCTGACCGGTCCGGAGAACGCTGGTGCGGAGGCCTCCGCCCAGGCCATCGACATGATCAACAAGCAGATCGGCGCGGACAACGTGGCCGCGATCATCATCGAGCCGGTGCTCGGCGAGGGCGGCTTCATCGAGCCCGCCAAGGGCTTCCTCCCGGCCATCAGCAAGTTCGCGTCCGACAACGGCATCGTCTTCGTCGCCGACGAGATCCAGTCGGGCTTCTGCCGCACCGGCCAGTGGTTCGCCTGCGAGGACGAGGGCATCGTCCCGGACCTGATCACGACGGCCAAGGGCATCGCGGGCGGCCTTCCGCTCGCCGCGGTGACCGGCCGCGCCGAGATCATGGACGCCGCGCACGCGGGTGGCCTGGGCGGCACCTACGGCGGCAACCCGGTGGCCTGCGCGGGCGCGCTCGGCTCGATCGAGACGATGAAGGAGCTCGACCTCAACGCCAGGGCGAAGGCGATCGAGGCGACGATGAAGTCCCGTCTCTCCGCCATGGCAGAGAAGTTCGACATCATCGGCGACATCCGCGGCCGCGGCGCGATGATCGCCATCGAGCTGGTCAAGGACCGTACGACGAAGGAGCCGAACGCCGAGGCGACGGCCGCGCTCGCCAAGGCCTGCCACCAGGAGGGCCTGCTCGTCCTGACCTGTGGCACCTACGGCAACGTGTTGCGCTTCCTGCCGCCGCTGGTCATCGGCGAGGACCTCCTCGACGAGGGCCTCGACATCATCGAGCAGGCTTTCGCGCGCATCTGAGCCCGGGCATCGCACAGCTGATTCCCACCGGTCGCAGAGGGTGTGAAGAAGGTGTGCGGGGAGGATGGCGGGACGGGATACGGCCTGTCGAACCGCCTGCCCCTGCCGTAGGTTCTACCCAGATGAGAGATACACCCCGCCCACAGGGGACTGTGGGTGGAACCCAGGCCGGGGCCTCCCCAGCTTCGACCTGGTCGTGCCATCGCGCACACAACCGGAGCTTCCAGCTTCGGATCTCCACACCGATCGGACGGTCGCCCGCCCCAAACCCCCCGGGGCGGCCGGCGTTTCCGGTCCGGACGGCCACCCCGGAACCACCCCCCCTGTTCCGGGGTGGCCGACCTCCTTCTCAGGTGCAGACCACGGAAAGCGGACCCCGGATTCGTTCCGGGGTCTTTTTTCCGAAGGGGCTGCGATACGCTACGTCTCGTCTCGATCCGGCGTCGGCGAAGCGTTCCCTCGGTTTCTCCCTGCCCGGTGGAGGTGCCCGGCTCGGGGCGCGTCCTGCCCTGCCCGGTGCACGCCCCGCCGGCCGCCGCGATCCTGGACCACACCGCCCGGACCTCCGTTCGCGGGGGCGACGGCTCCTGACAAGCTGGGGCCCATGTCGTCCCGCGTTCGCCCGCAGATCCTGCTGGGCCTGCCCGCTCTGCTGTTGGTGCTCATCACCTGGCAGGTCGCCGCCGACGGGCCTCTCCTGCGCCCGGACGAGCGCCTCAGCCGTGCCCTCGTCCACCCGGACCGGGCCGCCGAGCTGCTGTCCGATCTGGGGAACGTACAGGTCGCGGTGCCCGTCCTGGTGCTCGCCGCGGCGTATGCGGCTTGGCGGGGCCGGGTGGCGGGCGGGGCGCGGTGGTGGGTGCCGTCCCTCGCCGCGCTCGCACTGATCGTGTTGGTGCCGCTGATCGTCGTCCCCCTGAAGGAGTGGACCGACCGGCCCGGCACGCCCGCCGTGCCACCGGCGACCGGCTACTACCCCTCCGGACACACGGCGACGGCGGCCGTCGCCTACGGCTCGGCGGTGATGGTCCTGCTGCCGTGGCTGCGCGGCGCGTTCGCCCGCCGGGCTGCCGTCGTCATGAGCGCCCTCCTCGTCCTGGCCGTCTCGTTCGGCCTGGTCCGGCGGGGCTACCACTGGCCGCTGGACGTCGTCGCCAGCTGGTGTCTGTGCACGGTGCTGCTCGGGGCGCTTTGGCTCTTCCTGGAGCGGGAGCGGCTCCGGAGGGCAGCGAGCCGACCGTGCCAAACCGGCGCACCCCCGCCGTCCACCAGGACGACTCGGACAAGCGACCCTTCGGCCCCCCGCCCCTACCGTGGAGCACGGAAACCACAGGACACCCCCTAAGCGGAAGGGCCGGGACTCGCATATGCCCCAGGAAAAGAATGTGGGGGCCACCCACGCCTTCTGGCTCGCCGGCCGCCAGGTCACCGGCGCGGACAGCTTCGACGTCACCTCCCCGTGGGACGGCCGGCTCGTCGGCAAGGTCAGCGTGCCGACGGACGCCCAGGTCGAGGAGGCCGTGGCCGCCGCCCACGCCGTGCGGGACGAGTTCGCCGCCACCCCCGCCCATGTGCGCGCCGCGGCCCTCGACCACGTCAGCAGGCGGCTCGTCGAGCGCACCGAGGAGATCGCCCGGCTGATCTCCGCCGAGAACGGCAAGCCGATCAAGTGGGCGCGCGGCGAGGTCGGGCGCGCGGTCTCCGTGTTCCGGTTCGCCGCCGAAGAGGCCCGGCGGTTCAACGGCGGCGAGGCCCAGCGGCTCGACACCGACCTCGGCGGGCAGGGGCGGCTCGCCCTCACCCGGCGCTTCCCCAGGGGTGTCGTGCTCGGCATCGCGCCGTTCAACTTCCCGCTGAACCTGTGCGCCCACAAGATCGCCCCGGCGATCGCGGCCGGCGCGCCGATCATCCTGAAGCCCGCCCCGGCGACCCCGCTCTCCGGCCTGGTCATCGGCGACCTGCTCGCCGAGACCGAGCTGCCGGCCGGCTCCTGGTCGATCCTCCCGGTCTCCAACGACCGCATGCCCGCCCTCGTCCAGGACGAGCGCCTGCCGGTCATCTCCTTCACCGGCTCCGAGAAGGTCGGCTACGCGATCATGGACTCGGTGCCGCGCAAGCACTGCACCCTGGAGCTGGGCGGCAACGGCGCGGCCGTCGTCCTCGGCGACTACGCGAGCGACGCGGACCTCGACTGGGCCGCGACCCGCATCGCGACGTTCTCCAACTACCAGGGCGGCCAGTCCTGCATCTCCGTGCAGCGGGTCATCGCGGACGCCTCCGTGTACGACCGGCTGCTGCCGCGCATCGTCGCCGCCGTCGAGACCCAGGTCACCGGTGACCCGAGCGACGACACGACGGACGTCGGGCCGCTGGTCAGCGAGGACGCGGCCAAGCGCGTCGAGACATGGGTGGACGAGGCCGTCGCGGCCGGCGCCTCCCTTCTCGCGGGCGGCAAGCGCGACGGAGCCTCCTACGCGCCGACCGTCCTCACCGACGTACCGGCGGACACCAAGATCGCCTGCGAGGAGGTCTTCGGGCCGGTCCTCACCGTGCAGAAGGTGGACGGCGAGGCCGAGGCCTTCGCGGCCGTCAACTCCTCCAAGTACGGCCTCCAGGCGGGCGTGTTCACGCACGACGTCCAGGTGGCCTTCCGGGCCCACCGCGCGCTGGAGGTCGGCGGTGTGGTCGTCGGTGACGTGCCCTCCTACCGCGCCGACCAGATGCCGTACGGCGGCGCCAAGCAGTCCGGGGTGGGGCGCGAGGGCGTGCGGTTCGCGATGGAGGACTACACCTACGAGCGCGTGCTGGTCCTGACGGGGCTCGCCCTCTAGGACAGGCTCTCCAGGACAGGTGGTCCCGGACAGTCGGTCCCGGACAGCCGGGACGGCCGCTAGCTAATGGGAACCATTTTCATATAGCCTCGGGGTGGCGCGAAAACGCCGTCCCCGAAGGGGTCCGGCACCGATGCCTTCCGGTGCCGGACCCCTTCTTCGTGTCGGCGCTTCCCCGGCCCCTCAACCGGAGAAGCCGACATGCGCGAGCCGCAGGGGGCCGCGCAGCCTGAGGTGCAGGTCGTGGACGCCCTCGACGGTGAAGGGCGCGTCGACGTCCACGTAGTCGTACGGTCCCGGCGTGGGCGTGGTGACCCTCACCGTGGCCAGGGCCGGGCCGCCGCCGAGCGACAGCTCGACCGTGCCCGAACCGGCCACCGTCACCGTCGCACGCGTAGTACCGGTGCCGGTGCCCGTGCCGAAGTCGCAGGCGCGGTAGACCAGTTCGCCCGTTCCGTCCGCCATCTCCGTCTCCGGCGTCACCGCGTCGCCCGAAACCTTCGTGCGGTCGACGATCTCCGTGCCGCTCTGCTCGTCGAAGTCGGCGGCCTCCAGGCCGCGTCGGCGGGCCGGGCGCGGGGCGGACGGCTCGCCCTCCAGCGTGACGGTCCCGCGGAGGCGGACGTCCGCGCTGGACGCGCCGACCAGGGCGTCGTAGGAGCCGGACTCCAGCCGCCACCGGCCCCACGCCACGTCCCAGAACGCGAACGCGGACAGTGGGACCTCCAACGACAGCTCCGCCTTCGCGCCGGGGGCGAGGGTGACCCGGCGGTGGTCGAGCAGCTCGCGGCGCGGCCGGGTGACCGACGGGTCCACGGCGCGCGTGTAGAGCTGGGCGACCTCGTCGGCCGTCACGTCCCCGGTGTTGGTGACCGTGAAGGCCACGTGCACCGCGCCCTCCTCGACGCGCACCGCCAGGTCGGCGTAGGAGAACGACGCGTACGACAGGCCGTGCCCGAACGGGAACAGCGGGGCGCCCTCGAAGTAGAGGTACGTCTGGCGGGCGCCGATCACGTCGTAGTCGAGGAGGTCGGGCAGGTCGGCGTCGTCTGCGTACCAGGTCTGGGGGAGGCGGCCGGCGGGGGAGACGTCACCGGCCAGGACGCGCGCGAGGGCGGTGCCCGCGGCCTGGCCGCCGTGCGCCGTCCACAGCACCGCGGACAGCGGTCCCGGCTCGATCGCGTACGGATACGCCGACACCAGCACCAGCACCGTGCGCGGATTCGCCGCCCGGGCCGCAGCCAGCAGCCGCTCCTGCTGGGCGGGGAGCCGGAGCGTGGTGCGGTCCTCGGTCTCGCGGCCGTTGAGGTGCGGGTCGTTGCCCGCCACGACCACGACCACGTCGGCCTCGGCCGTGACACGGGTCACTGCGTCCTCGCCGCTTTCGACGACGATGACCTCGAAGACCTCGGGATTCTCCTCGGCAACCCGCACGCCGTCGGCGGCGACACAGACGTGGCGACCCGTTCCCAAGTGCCGGAGGAGGTGACCGTTCTCGTGGGGTTCGAGGCGGAACGTCTCCTGGACGACCCAGCCGCCGGGCTGGTCGGCGGAGGCGCGCAGGAAGCCGTCCTCGGCGACGGAGAGATAGCGGCCGTCGGGGGCGCGGAGCGTCAGCACGTCCTCGCCCCAGTCGACGAGCGCGAACTCCGTGCCGGCGATGCCGTCCGTGGTGAGCGGGGGGAGGTCCGTGCGGCCGGCGAGCAGCGCCGGGTCCAGGGCGCCCTCGGCGCCGCGCACCTCGTCGGTGGCCTCGGGGGCGGTGGGGACCTTCAGGAACGTTCCCGCGGAGGTCTTCAGCAGGACCCGGTCCACGCCCTCCGCGAACTCGACCCGCTCGGCCCCGAACCGCTCGTACAGCCCCTCCAGGGGAGTGCAGCGGTGGATCAGGGTGCCGCTGTACCAGTCGAGCTTGCACTCGTCGGCGAGCAGACCGACCACCGCGATCCGGGTGTCGGCGGCCAGCGGCAGCACGCCGTCGTTGCGCAGCAGCACGATCGCCTGCTCCGCGGCCTCCCCGGCGAGGACGCGATGGGCCGGGGTGTCGAACTCGCCGGTGCCCGCGTGCGGGTCGTAGTGCGGGTCGAACTCGCCCAGCCGGAAGCGGACCGAGAGCTGACGGCGCACCGCCGCGTCGACGTCGGCCTCGGTCAGCAGGCCCTGCTCCAGGGCGCCCCTCACCCGGGCGACGATCTTCGAGCCGTCGGTGCCGTGGTCGGTGAAGCTGTCCACGCCGGCCACCAGCGCCGCCGCCGTCGCCTCCTCGTGGGTGTCGAAGTAGTGCTCGGAGTCGACCAGGTTGGAGGGCGCGCCCGCGTCCGAGCAGACCAGCAGCTCCTCGTCCGTCCAGGCCCGCAGATGCTCGCGCAGATACGGCGAGACGTGGTTGGGGCGGCCGTTGACCAGGTTGTACGCCGGCATCACCCCGGCCACCGCGCCCGCCTCGACGGTCTCCTTGAAGGCGCGCAGGTCGTACTCGTGCAGCACGCGCGGGCGGACCGAGGACGAGGTGACGTCCCGGCCCGTCTCGTTGTTGTGGGCCAGCCAGTGCTTGAGGACGGGGGCCGTGCGCCAGTACGTCGGATGATCACCGCGCAGCCCGTGCGTGTAGGCGGTGGCGATGGCGGAGGTGAGCTTCGGGTCCTCGGAGTATCCCTCCTCGTTGCGGCCCCACAGCGGGTGACGCAGCAGGTTGACCGTGGGGGACCACACGTTGAGGCCGACGCGCTCGTCGCGGGCGCGCATCGCCCGGACCTCCTTCGACACCGCCTCGCCGACCCGGCGCACGAGGTCGGTGTTCCAGGTCGCGCCCAGCCCCACGGCCTGCGGGAACACCGTGGCCGGACCCATCCAGGCCACGCCGTGCAGCGCCTCCTGGCCGGTGCGGAACGCGGCGATGCCGAGCCGCTCGACGGCGGGTGCGAACTGGTGCAGGAAGGAGACCTTCTCGTCCGGTGTCAGCCGCGACAGCAGATCGTCGATGCGCTTCGCGAACGGCAGCTGCGGATCGCGGAAAGGCGGCGTGGGCGTCGGGTGTGCGGTCACTTGGAGATCCCTTTGCGATGGAGCGGGAAGGCTCTTTCGAAGCGCTTCGATGCTCATTCGACGCACGGGCGGGTGTCAAGAGGACCTCGCCGCTATTTCAAGCAGCGCATACGGACAGGTCACCCGTGATACCTCGGAGGAATGTTTGAGGCGACCCTTGTGCACCCCCGGGTGTTCACTTAACCTCGCAGCAACATCGAAGCGCTTCGACTGAAAAGCAGCGTGACATTCGTCGGGGGACCCGCTTCAGCTCAGCCAGTTCCACTCGAGACACCGCAGCCGACGGCCACCGCCGGGTGTCCTGGTGCGCCATGAAGGGTTGACGCAATGACGCCGAACGCCGCTTCCGCCTCCTCCGGGCCCAGCCGGAGAAGCTTCCTCGCCTCCACTGCGGTCGCCACCGCAGCGGTGGCGGGCGGGATGCCGCTGCTTGCCGCCTGCGGGGATTCGGGCGGCGGCGAACGCGAGGGGGCCACGTCGGGCAAGGCTGCTGACAAGCTGCTCCCGACGTTCGTCGCCAGCACGGTCGCCAATCCCGACCTTCCGTCGAAGAACGGCTCGGCCGCCGGCTACACCGGCAAGGTCGACCTCGCGGCCCTGCAGGCCTCGGTCCCGGACAAGCTCGGCACCGGCGCTCCCTTCAAGATCATGTCCCCGTTCTGGGGCTCCCCGCCGAAGGCCGGCTGCGCCTACTACAAGGCGCTGGACGCCGCCGCGGGCACCAAGATCACCTGGCAGAACCAGGACGGCAACACCTACGGCCAGAAGCTCGGCGCCGTCCTCGCCTCCAGCTCCATACCGGACATGGTGGTCGTGCCCGGCTGGGAACTGGTCGGCAAGATCGCGAACGCGGTCACCGCGAAGTTCATGGACCTCGGCCCCTACCTGGCGGGCGACAAGGTCAAGAAGTACCCGAACCTGGCCGCGATCCCCTCCGACGCCTGGCGCATGGGCATCTTCGGCGGCGCGCTGCGCGGCATCCCGATGCCGGCCGCCACCGCGTCCTTCATCGTGCCGTACTACCGCAAGGACATCTTCGACAAGAAGGGCTACACCGTCCCCAAGTCGCCCGACGAGTTCCTCAGCTGGGCCAAGGAGGCCACCAGCGCCAAGGCCAAGGTGTGGGCCTGCGGCGACATGTCGTGGAGCGCCTTCAACATCTTCGGCGTCCGCGCCTCCGGGACGCTCGGCTGGAACATCGGCGACGACGGCAAGCTGACATACCGCGTCGAGCAGCCCGAGTACCTCGAAGCCCTGGAGTGGACCCGCAAGCTGTTCGACGCGGGTGTGGTCCACCCCGACGACAAGGCGCGCTCGGGCGACGTGGGTAACCGTTTCACCGCCGGGCAGATCCTCGTCTACAACAACGACATGTCCCACTGGTACGGCAAGACCACCGAGCAGGCCGCGTCCAACCCGGACTTCGTGATCGACGGCATGGACATCTTCGGCGCCGACGGCGGCGACCCCAAGCTGTGGGCGGCTCAGCCCGCCGGCATCTGGTCGATGATCCGCAAGGGCGCCTCGAAGACGACGATCGAGAACGCGCTGGCCGCCGCCGACTTCTCCGCCGCGCCCTACGGCACCAAGGAGCGGATGCTCGTCGACTACGGCGTCGAGGGCACCCACTACACGGTCAAGGACGGTGTCCCGGTCAAGAACGACCTGGGCAACTCCGAGGTGGTCAACGCCTGGGTCATGCTGGCCGCACCGGCCGCCTACTACGCCCACCCCGACTTCCCGGACGTCGCCCGCAAGCAGGTCGAGTGGCAGCAGCGGATGGGCGCCTTTATGAAGAAGACCTCCACCTTCGGCATGAACATCGTCGAGCCGACCCGCTACGCCAACCTCTCCAGCCAGTTCGAGCAGCTGGAGATCGACTACGTGCGCGGGAACCGCAAGCTGTCGGACGTACAGGCGGCCATCTCCACCTGGAAGTCCTCCGGCGGCGACAAGCTGCGCGACTGGTACAAGCAGCTCATCGACAAGAACGGCAGCGGCAACTGATGTCTCTCACGGCCGGGAGCAGGCCCGACGGGACCCGTCCCGCCGCGGCCGTCGACGAACCGACGGCCGCGGTCGCCGAGGCGGCGGCTTCGGCGAAGGAGCGGGTGCCGCGCAAGGCAGGAAAGGCCGTCAAGGTCCCCTTCCGGGTCCGGCTGCGCCGCGACCGCGCGCTCATCCTGATGACGCTGCCCGTCATCCTCCTGCTCCTGCTCTTCAACTACGTCCCGCTGCTGGGCAACGTCGTCGCCTTCCAGGACTACGACCCGTACATCTCCAGCAACGGCGTCACCGCGATCTTCCACAGCCCCTGGGTCGGCGTCGAGCAGTTCTCGCGGATGATCGACGATCCGCTGTTCTGGAGCGCCGCGAAGAACACCATCGTGCTGTTCGTGCTCCAACTGGTGCTGTTCTTCCCGATCCCCATCGCCCTCGCGCTGCTCATCAACAGCGTGGTCCGGCCCCGGGTGCGGGCCGTGGCGCAGGCGATCATGTATCTGCCGCACTTCTTCTCGTGGGTCCTCGTGGTCACCGTGTTCCAGCAGATCTTCGGCGGCGCGGGCATCATCGCCCAGACCCTGGAGAACCACGGCTGGACCGGCTTCGACCTGATGACCAACGCCGGCCTCTTCAAGTACCTGGTCACCGCGCAGGCCGTCTGGAAGGACGCCGGCTGGGGGATCATCGTCTTCCTCGCCGCGCTGGCCGCCGTCAGCACCGACCTGTACGAGGCCGCCGCCATGGACGGCGCCGGGCGCTGGCGTCGCATGTGGCACGTGACGCTGCCCGCGCTGCGCCCGGTGATCGCGCTGCTGCTGGTCCTCAGGGTGGGCGACGCGCTGAGCGTCGGCTTCGAGCAGTTCCTGCTCCAGCGGGACGCGGTCGGGGTCGGGGCCAGCGAGGTCCTCGACACCTACGTGTGGAACATGGGTATCCAGAACGGCGACTTCAGCTACGCGGCCGCGGTCGGCCTCGTCAAGGGAGCCATCGGATTGTGTCTCGTCCTTGGTGCGAACAAGTTCGCGCACCTGCTCGGCGAGCAGGGGGTGTACCAGAAGTGAGCCTCAACACGCAGCTCGTCCGCAGCCTCCAGGCCCCCGCCCGCCCCGCGTGGGAGGAGGAGCCCAACAAGGCCGGCCTCACCGCGAAGGGCGGCGTCCTGGTCCTGTGCTGCCTGGCGGTGCTCGGTCCGCTGTGGATCGTGATCGTCACCAGCCTCTCCCCGAAGCCGGTGATCGACCGGGTCGGCGGCCTCGTCGTGATCCCCCAGGGCATCACCTTCGTCAACTACACCGAACTGCTCAGCGGCGGCCAGGTCAGCCGGGCGATCATGGTCTCGGTCGGTGTCACGCTGGCCGGCACGCTGTTCTCGATGACGGTGTCGGTGCTCGCGGCCTACGGTCTGTCGCGGCCGGGGAGTCTGGGGCACCGGTTCTTCCTGGTGACCATGATGGCGACCATGTTCTTCGGGGCCGGCCTCATCCCGACGTACCTTCTGGTGCAGTCGCTGGGCCTCACCGACACCTATCTGTCCCTGATCCTGCCGAGCGCGGTCAGCGTCTTCAACATCCTCGTCCTGCGGGCCTTCTTCATGGGCATCTCGCCCGAACTCACGGAGTCCGCGCGGATCGACGGGGCCAGTGACCTGCGCATCCTGCTGACCATCATCATGCCGCTGTCGCGGGCGGTGCTGGCCGTCATCTCGCTGTTCTACGCGGTCGGCTACTGGAGTGCCTGGTTCAACGCGTCCATCTACCTCACCGACCAGGAGATGATGCCGCTGCAGAACGTGCTCATCCAGCTGGTCCAGAAGAACACCGAGGCGCCGACCGGCCTTCAGCAGGCGGTCCGCACGGGGCAGCTTTCCGCCCTCGGGCTGCAGATGTCTGTCATGGTCCTCGCGCTGATCCCCGTCGCGGTCGCATCGCCGTTCGTCCAGCGGCACTTCAAGAAGGGCATGTTGACGGGCGCGGTGAAGGGTTGACCTGCGCCTGATCGGTGGCGTGCCTGTGGTTGTGCGGCGACTGCGGGTTCGTTGTGGCTGGTCGCGCCCACGCGGCGGAGCCGCATATCGATAGGGCCCGCGCCCCTGGGTGTGTTCACTCCCCCCTAGTTCAGAGCGAGGTTTGTCATGCTTACGTCCCGCCTCAGTCGGCGTGCCGTTCTTGCCGGGAGTGCGGCCGCTGCCGCGCTCACCGCACTGCCCGTAACCCAGGGACGTGCGCATGCCGTTGAGGCCGCCGCCCCCGCCTACCGCTGGCGCACCGCCGTCATCGGCGGCACCGGATTCGTCACCGGCGTCCTCTTCCACCCCACCGTCCGCGGTCTCGCCTACGCCCGTACCGACATCGGCGGCGCCTACCGCTGGGACGACGGAGCCGCCCGCTGGACCCCCCTCACCGACCACCTCGGCTGGGACGACTGGAACCTCCTCGGGGTCGAGGCCCTCGCCGTCGACCCCGCGCACCCGAACCGCCTCTACCTCGCCCTCGGCACCTACGCCCAGTCCTGGGCCGGCAACGGCGCCGTCCTGCGCTCGGAGGACCGCGGTGCCACCTGGGCCCGTACCGACCTCGCCGTGAAGCTGGGCGGGAACGAGGACGGTCGGGGCATGGGGGAGCGGCTGCTGGTCGACCCGCGCGACAGCGACACGCTGTGGCTCGGGACGCGGCACGACGGGCTGCTCAGGTCGACCGACCGAGGCGCGACCTGGGCAGCCGCCACCGGCTTTCCGGGCACGCCGAGCGCGAGCGGCCAGGGCGTCACCCTCCTCGTCGCCGCCGGCCGCACCCTCTACGCCGGCTGGGGCGACTCCGACGGAACCACCGCCAACCTGTTCCGCACCGCCGACGGCAGTACCTGGGAAGCCGTGCCCGGGCAGCCGTTCGGCACCGCCGCCAAGGTCCCCGTCCGCGCCGCCCACGACTGCCACACCCGTGAGCTGTACGTGACGTACGCCAACGCGCCCGGCCCGGGCGGCCAGTCCGACGGCAGCGTGCACAAGCTGGCCACGGCCACCGGCAAGTGGACCGACGTCACGCCGGTGAAGCCGGGCGGCACCACGAGCGACGGCTCCTCGGACACCTTCGGCTACGGCGGCGCTGCCGTGGACGCCCGTCGCCCCGGCACCGTCGTCGTCTCCACCAACAACCGCTGGGCGGCGGTCGACACCCTGTACCGGACCACGAACGGCGGCCGCACCTGGACGTCCCTGAAGGACTCGGCGGTCCTCGACGTGTCCGAGACCCCGTTCCTCACCTTCGGCGCCGACCAGCCCAAGTTCGGCTGGTGGATCCAGGCCGTCGCCGTCGACCCGTACGACTCGCAGCACGTCCTCTACGGCACCGGCGCCACGCTCTACGGCACCCGCGACCTGAAGCACTGGGCCCCGCAGATCCGCGGCCTGGAGGAGACCTCCGTGCGCCGGCTGATCTCGCCCCCGACCGGGGAGGCGCACCTGATCAGCGGCCTGGGGGACGTCGGTGTGATGTACCACGAGCGGCTCACGGCGTCGCCGTCGCGGGGCATGGCGACGAACCCCGTGTTCGGGTCGGCGACGGGACTCGCGCAGGCCGCGGCCAGGCCGTCGTACGTCGTCCGCACCGGCTGGGGCGACCACGGCAACGGCGCCTGCTCGAACGACGGCGGCAAGTCCTGGTCGCCCTTCGCCGCTCAGCCCGCCCTCGCCAAGGACGCACCGGGGCCGATCGCCACCAACACCGACGGCAGCGTGCTGCTGTGGACCTTCGTGCACTGGGACGGCACCAAGTACCCCGCGCAGCGCTCCGCGGACAACGGCGCCACCTGGTCCGAGGTCTCCTCCTTCCCCAAGGGCGCCACCCCGCTTGCCGACCCGGCCGACCCGACGCGCTTCTACGCCTACGACACCGACACGGGAACCCTGTTCGCCAGCACGGACGGTGGCCGTACCTTCACCGGGCGCGCGAGCGGACTGCCCTTTGGCGACAGCCAGTTCCAGCTGGCCGCGGCCCCGGGGCGCTCCGGCGACCTGTGGCTGAGCACCAAGTGGAACGGCCTCTACCGGTCCACCGACGGCGGGGCGACCTTCACCAAGCTCACCAGCTGCTGGGCCTCGTACACCCTCGCCTTCGGCAAGGCCGCCGCCGAGGGGGACTACCCGGCGATCTACCAGGTCGGCTCCACGGAGGCGATCACCGCCGTGTACCGCTCCGACGACGGCGCGCAGACCTGGGTGCGGATCAACGACGACCAGCACCAGTGGGGATGGATCGGCGCGACCATCGCCGCCGACCCGCGGATCCACGGCCGCGTCTACATCGCCACCAACGGGCGCGGCATCCAGTACGGGGAGCCCGTCTGATGCCGGCCCCCGACCGGCCCGGCCTCGCCGACGCCACCCGTGGCCGCATTCTCTTCGGCGGCGACTACAACCCCGAGCAGTGGCCCGAGGAGACCTGGCACGAGGACGTCCGGCTCATGAAGGACGCCGGCGTCAACTCCGTCACCCTCGGCGTCTTCTCCTGGGCGAAGCTCGAACCCGAGCCGGGCGCACGGGAGTTCGGCTGGCTGGACCGGCTCATGGACCTGATGCACGACCACGGCATCGGCGTCGTCCTGGCCACCCCCACCTCCGCCCCGCCCCCGTGGCTGGGCCGGCTGCACCCGGACACCCTGCCCCGCGACGAGAACGGCGACGTCGAATGGTGGGGCGGCCGGCAGCACTTTTCGCACTCCAGCGCCACCTACCGCCGCTACGCCGCCGCCATCACCGAGGACCTGGCCGCCCGCTACGGCGGCCACCCCGCCCTCACCATGTGGCACATCAACAACGAGTACTGCACCGCCGACCACGGCGACGAGGCGGCCGCCGCCTTCCGCCGCTGGCTGCGCGACAGGTACGGCACGCTCGACGCCCTCAACACCGCCTGGGGCACGGCCTTCTGGAGTCAGGGCTACGACAGCTGGGACGCCGTCCTGCCCGCCCGCCGCACCCACTACCTGAAGAACCCCGCCCAGGTGCTGGACTTCCGGCGCTTCACCTCCGACGCGCTCCTGGAGTGCTACGTCGCCGAACGCGACATCGTCGCCCGGCACACCCCGCACATCCCGGTCACCACCAACTTCATGCCGCTCTTCTTCGGCCAGGACGCCTGGCGCTGGGCCGAGGAGGAGGACGTCGTCTCGGTCGACCTCTACCCCGACCCGCGCGACCCGCTCGGCGCCCAACACGCGGCTCTCGTGCAGGACTTGACCCGGTCCCAGGCCCGCGGCCCCTGGATGTTGATGGAACAGGCGGCCGGTCCCGTCAACTGGCGTGGGGTGAACCACCCCAAGCCGCGCGGCCTCAACCGCCTCTGGTCCCTCCAGGCCGTGGCCCGCGGTGCGGACGCCGTCTGCTACTTCCAGTGGCGCCAGTCCCGGCAGGGCGCCGAGAAGTTCCACTCCGGGATGGTCAGCCACGCGGGCGAACAAGGCCGCACCTTCCAGGAGGTCAAGCAGCTCGGTGTCGAACTGGCCCGCGTCAGCTCTGAGGTGACGGATCGTCATGTCACTGCGGACGTCGCGATCCTGCACGACTGGCACGCATGGTGGGCCGGCGCCCAGGACGGCCGCCCCTCCACCCACGTCGACCACCCGGCCGTCCTGCACGCCTGGCACCGCGCCCTGTGGGAGGCCCACCTCACCACCGACTTCGCCCACCCCGAGCACGACCTCACCGGCTACCAACTGGTTGTCGTCCCGCAGCTGTACGCGATGACGGACGCGGCGATCGACAACCTCCTCACCTACGCCCGCCGCGGCGGCACCCTCGTGGCGGGCTTCCTGACCGGTGTGGCCGACGAGGACGACCGGGTCCGTCCCGGCGGCATGGACGCCCGGCTGCGCGAGCTGTTCGGCATCCGTACCCTGCACGAGTGGTGGCCGCTGGAGTCGGGGGAGGGCGTCGAGACCGACGGCTTCCGCGGAACTCTTTGGTCGGAGGAGCTGGAAGCGGCCGCACAGGACGCGGTGGAAACCGTCTACAAGGGCGGCGAGCTCGACGGACTGCCCGCCGTCCTGCGCAACGACCGCGCCTGGTACCTCTCCACCCTCCCCGAGCCCGACGCCTTGCGCGCACTGCTCGCCCGCATCGCCGCCGACGCGGGCGCCCGGCCCGTCCTCGAAGGCCTCCCGCCGGGCGTCGAGGCCGTACGCCGGGGCGAGCTGCTGTTCCTGCTCCACCACGGCCGCGAGCCGGTCACCGTCGAGCTCCCGGGCACCCACCACGACCTGCTGACCGGGACGACGGTCACGGACGAGGTCACGCTGGACCGCTACGGCGTGGTGGTGTTGCGCTCATGACCAACGTCTCGTCCCGCGCCCACCCCGCTCGCCCGCGCACCGACCGCCCCGTGCACGGAACCCATGAGTACCAGCCCGCCTTCCGCTGGGAGGACGCCTTCCTCAGCGGCAACGGCCACCACGGCACCCTCACGTTCGGCGACCCGTTCGACGACCGGGTCGTCGTCACGCACCACACCCTGGTCCGTCCCAACGGTGCCGAACACGCCCGCCCGCCCGAGCTCGCCGCCGAACTCACCTCCCTCCAGGACAAGTTGCTGGCCGGAGAGTGGAAAGCCGCCGAAAGCTTCACCGACGGCCGGTCCCTGCAGTGGGTCCAGCCCTTCCACCCGGCCTTCCAGATACGGCTGCGCAGAGCGCCCTCGGACGAGCCGCGCCGCTACCGCATGCGCTCCGTCGACTTCACCACCGGCGAGACCAGCGCCACCTGCGTGGGCGGCACCAGCCGGGTCTTCGTCTCCCGCGCCGACGACGTGATCGTCCAACAGGTCACCGGCCTCGACCTGGACATCTCCCTGGACCACCGGCTCCCGGGCGCGCCCGCCGACCTCGCCGTCGGCCAGGGCTCCGTCCTCACCCCGGACGGCGCCCTGCTCACCCTGCGCGCCCGCTACCCCGGCAGTGACCGCGCCTACACGGGCGTGACCCTCGTCGTCGCCACCGGCGGCCGCGCCGAACTCACCCTCCCCGGCGTGCGGGTCACCGGCGCCGAGTCCGTGCTGCTGCTCACCCGCGTGCGCCGGCACACCGGCGAACTGGACGTCATCGGGGAACAGCGCGCCCTCGGCGACCTGCCGCACTCCTACGACGACCTGCTCGCCCGCCATCTCCCCCTGCACCGCACCGCCTACGACCGCGTCACGCTCGACCTCCACGCCGACCCGGGCGAGCGCGGTCTCCCCGGCTCCGAGCTGCTGGAACGCCCCCGCAGCGCGGCTCTCCTGGAGCGCCTCTTCGCCGCGGGCCGCTACCACCTCCTGTCCTCCTCCGGCCTCAACCCGCCCCGCCTTCCGGGCCTGTGGACCGGCGACTGGGACACGGCCTGGGCAGGGGCCTTCACCAACGACGCCAACGTCAACCTCCAGACCGCCTCCGCCGCCTCCGCAGCCCTCCCCGAAGTCACCGACGCCCTCGCCTCTCTGATCCACCGCCAGTTCGCCGACTGGCGCGAGAACGCCCGTGCGGTCTTCGGCGCCCGGGGCGCGGTCGCGCCCGCCCACACCGACGGCGAGTCCGGGCTGACGTACCACTTCAGCCGTGAGTACCCCCTGCACCTGTGGACCGCCGGCGCCGACTGGCTGCTCAAACCGCTCGTCGACCACGACGAGACCCGCGGCGCCCGCGACCCTCGCACCGCCGCCGCCCTCGCCGAAGTCGCCCGGTTCTACGAGGACTTCCTCACCCGGACCGACCCGGACGACCCCGACGGCCACCTCGTCGTCGTCCCCTCCTACTCGCCCGAGAACCGGCCCGCGGGCGCGAGCTGGGGTGCCCTCAACGCGGCCATGGACCTCTCGGCGGCCCGGCACGCCCTGCTCACCGCCGCCGCGTACCACCCGGAGAACCCCGGCCGGGCCGACCGCTGGCGCGCCCTCGCCGACCGCCTCCCGCCCCACCGGACCAACGCCGACGGCGCCCTCGCCGAATGGGCGTGGCCCGGCCTCGACGACACCTACGACCACCGCCACCTCAGCCATCTCTACGGCGTCTGGCCCCTGGACGAGATCAACCCCTACGACACCCCGCGTCTCGCGGCCGCCGCCCAGCGCGCCCTCGAACTGCGCGGCGCCGAGAACGACTCCGCGCACGGCCACCTCCACCACGCGCTGATCGCGGCCCGCCTGCGCGACGGCCACCGGGTCGCCCACGCCCTCGGCGCCGTCCTGGACGGCGACTTCTTCCACGCCTCCCTGATGAGCGCCCACTACCCCCGCCGCGACGTCTACAACGCCGACGCCGCGCACACCCTGCCCGCCGTGCTGATCGAGACGCTCGTCCAGTCGACCCCCGACCGGCTGGTCCTGCTGCCCGCGCTCGACCCCGCCCTCCCCACGGGCGAACTCCGGGGCGTGCGCACCCGTTTCGGCGCCGAACTCGACCTCACCTGGGGCCCCGACGGCGCCCGGGCCGTCCTGAAGCCGCACCGCAGCCACCGCATCGAAGTCCGGACTTCCTCCGGCGACGGCGACAGCGACGCACAGCCGCTCGACCTCGTCGCCGGAGAAGACCACGTTCTCACCCTGGGGACGTGGTGACTCCCCCCGAAACAAACGCAGTTCCCCCCCCCACCCATGGAAGGGACACCCATGGCAACACGCACCCGCACCCTCGGCAGGATCGCCAAGGTCCTGCTCGCCCCCACCCTCGCCCTCGGCGCCACCGTGGGCCTCGCCGCCGCCCCCGCCTCGGCCGCCGTCTGGAGCAGCTGCGAGCAGTACGGCAACACCAGCCTGAACGGCTACACCCTCTACAACAACATCTGGGGCTCCGGCGCCGGCAGCCAGTGCTTCTGGGCGAACTCCGGCACCAACTGGGGCGTCTGGGCCAACCACCCCAACACCGGCGGCATCAAGTCCTACCCGAACTCCAAGAAGGTGGTCAACAAGACGATCACCTCGCTCGGTTCGCTGACCGGCAGCTACAACGTCACCGTCCCGTCGTCCGGCTCGTACAACACCTCGTACGACATCTGGGACACCGACTACGACTACGAGGTCATGCTCTGGGTCAACAAGACCGGAGCCGTCGGCCCGCTCGGCACCTCGCAGGGCACGGTCACCCTCGGCGGCCACACCTGGACCGTCTACAAGGGCAACAACACCGCCAACGACGTGTTCTCCTTCGTGCGCACCTCGAACTCGACGTCCGGCACCGTCAACATCCTCCCGATCCTGAAGTGGATCAAGGACACCAAGGGCTGGTTCGGCAACGAGACCATCGGGGACGTGCAGTTCGGCTTCGAGATCACCTCGTCGTCCGGCGGCCTCGACTTCCAGACCAACAGCGCGACGGTCAGCAGCAGCTGACCGGAAACCGGCAGCTGAGCGGCGGCCGATCGGCGGCCAGGGCCGGCTCCGCGTTCGCGCGGGGCCGGCCCCCGCCGTGTCAGGGCCGGTCCACCTCGGCCCGCAGCGCGTTGTAGCCGGCGAAGGCCGAGTCCACGTCGGCGCGGGTCAGACCGTACCGGGCCAGGTCGTAGCTGTGCGGCCGGGCGCCCTTGGGCCGGGCGGCGACCTCGGGCAGCCGCGCGGCGTCGGCGTCGGTCCAGCGGGCGCCGATGGCGTCGTAGAGCTTCGGGGCACCGGTGGCCGGGTCGGAGCCGAGCCAGGAGTACGGGACGTCCACGACCGTCCCGGGAGGAAGGGCGGCACGGGCCGCGAGGCCGCGCCGCACGGAGCGGCTCAGCAGGTCGAGCCAGGTGGCTCCGAGACCGGGCAGGTCGAGGGGGCGCAGGGTGATGGCCATCCCGTGCTCGATCAGGCTGCAGAACGAGGCCACGACGGCGGCCGGGTCGCGGTGGGTCCACACGAGCGTGGCGTCGGGGAAGACCTCCAGCAGGGCGTCGAGGTTCTCGGTGTGCAACGGGGACTTCAGCACCCAACGGCGGCGGGGCCGGCCGTACTGGAGCACCTGGTAGATCTGCTTGAGGTACGCGTAGTCGGGGACGAAGTCCCGCTCGTCGAGCGCGGCCCGGTAGGCGGGGATCCGGGCCTGGGACAGCGGCATGATGGTGTGCGGGAGGGCGAAGGTGCACTCCTCGGGGCCCTCGGCGGTCATGGGGTGGATGTCGCGGTAGCGCGGCGAGAACAGGTTGATGCCGCCGACCATCATGCGCGCGGCGGTGACCGCCTTCCTGCGCCGCTCGGGCGAGCCCTGAAGGTCCGGTGTCAGTAACTCCCACAACCGGGGACATCGGTGCTGCTCGGAGAGGGACAGCACCCCGTGGGTGAGGGTGGTGGCGGTGCGCGGCAGGCCCACCACGAACACCGGCCGCTCGATGGGCTCCCGGGCGATGTCGGGGTGCTCGGCGATCAGCCGCCGGACCCGGGCGCGGTTGGCGAGATGCCTGCGGACGTGGCCCTGCGCGGACCACCAGCCGACCGGCGTGAGGTTCTCGTCCCGGGACCAGTGGCGCAGCAGCAGCCGGAAGTCGTCGACGAACCGCTCGTCCCCGTCCCCGTCCCCGTCCGCCGTTCCGGCCCCGGCGAGGAGACGGTCGAAGACGCGGTCGGGGGTGCGACGGGAGCCGTGACCCGGCCGCAGCAGCAGGTTGGCCAGGGTGAGGGCGAGCGGGGGTGAGGACATGGGCGAACACCCTTCGGAGGGGACGGGCAGTGGACGGGTGGTCCCTTACCCAGCCAACTGCCGTTCCGCTCCCAGGAGTTCATATGAAACCAAGCTTTAACCGGCCCTACTCGGCCACCGGCAGCCGTGCCCCGTCCCGCAGGAACAGCGGGAGGCGGTCCAGCGGGGCGTCGACCGTCACGGTCGTACCACCCTCGTACGTCTCACCCGTCCACGCGTCCGTCCAGGTCGCGCCCGCCGGGAGGTAGGCCGTGCGGGCCGTGGCGCCCGCCGCCAGCACCGGGGCGACGAGCAGATCCCGGCCGAAGAGGTAGGAGTCGTCGACGGACCAGGTCGCGGCGTCGTCCGGGAACTCAAGGAACAGCGGCCGCATGGGCGGCAGCCCCTCCTCGTGGGCCTCCCGCATGACCTTCAGGACGTACGGCCTGAGGCGCTCGCGCAGCCGCAGGTACTTCTCCAGGACCGCTCCGGCCCGCTCGCCGTACGACCACACCTCGTTCGGGCCGCCGGTCATGTCCGGGCCCAGCGGCATGCCCGGGTCACGGAAGCCGTGCAGGCGCATCAGCGGGGACAGCGCGCCGAACTGGAACCAGCGGACCATCACCTCCTGGTACGCCGGATCGCCGGGGTCGCCGCCGTGGAAGCCGCCGATGTCCGTGTTCCACCACGGGATGCCGGACAGGGCCGTGTTCAGACCCGCCGCGATCTGACGGCGCAGGGTCGCGAAGTCGGTGCCGATGTCACCGGACCACAGGGCGGCGCCGTAGCGCTGACTGCCCGCCCACGCCGAGCGGTTGAGGCTGATGATCTCCTCCTCGCCGGACGCGCGCAGCCCCTCGTAGAACGTGCGGGCGTTCTCCGCCGGGTAGATGTTGCCGACCTCCAGACCCGGACCCGCCCAGTAGCGCAGGTTCTCCTGGAAGCCAGGCTTCAGCTCGGGCTCGCAGGCGTCCAGCCAGAACGCCGTGATGCCGTACGGGGCAAGGTAGTTGTCCCGGATCTTCGACCACACGAACTCACGGGCGTCGGGGTTCGTCGCGTCGTAGAAGGCCACCTGGACCGTCGAGGCGACCCCCTTGTCCGGCCAGTCGGCGTGCGCCATCGGACTGTACTGGGTGCCGATGAAGTAGCCGCGCTGCTCCATCACCGGGTGGTTCTCGCTCAGCGGCGACACCGACGGCCAGACGCTCACCACCAACTTGACGCCCAGCTCGTCCAGTTCACGGACCATCGCCGCGGGGTCGGGCCACTCGGCCGGGTCGAACTTCCACTCGCCGAGGTGCGTCCAGTGGAAGAAGTCGCAGACGATGACGTCCAGGGGCAGCCCCCGGCGCTTGTACTCCCGTGCCACGGCGAGGAGTTCGTCCTGGGTGCGATAGCGCAGTTTGCACTGCCAGAAGCCCGCCGCCCACTCCGGCAGCATCGGGGTGCGGCCGGTGGCCGCGCTGTAGCGGCGCTGGGCGTCGGCGGGGGCTCCCGCGGTGATCCAGTAGTCGATCTGCCGGGCCGAGTCCGCCACCCAGCGGGTACCGTTCCCGGCCAGCTCCACCCGCCCGATCGCCGGGTTGTTCCACAGCAGCGTGTAGCCGCGGCTGGAGGTGAGCACCGGGATGCCGACCTCGGCGTTGCGCTGGACCAGGTCCAGGACCAGCCCCTTCTGGTCCAGCCGGCCGTGCTGGTGCTGCCCGAGGCCGTACAGCTTCTCGTCGTCGTACGCGGCGAAGCGCTGCTCCAGGCGGTGGTGGCCGTTGCCGACCGCCGTGTAGAGACGCGAGCCCGGCCACCAGAAGTGGGCGCGCTCCTCGGCCAGGATCTCCGTACCGTCGTCCGTGCGCAGGAAACGGATCAGGCCCTCTGCGGAAACCTCGACGGTCAGCGCGCCGACCGTCAACTGCCCTTCGCCGTCGCCGACCTTGACGCTGCTCTCGGTGGCCGGCGGCTCGTCGAGCAGTGCCCCCGGCAGCCCCTCGAGAATCGGCCCGCCGAGCCGGGCGCGCACCCGGACGGCATCCGGGCCCCAGGGCTCGACCCGCAGGGTCTCCTGACGGCCGCTCCACTCCAGCGCGCCGCCGCGCTCACGGAAGGTGCCGACCGTGGGCGAGGACTGCGCGAGACTGACCTGAGGCTGGTTTTCGGCGGGCTGGTTCATGTGGGGTGCTCCTTGAAGGAGTAAGGAGTGCAGACATGGCGGTGCCCCGGAGGGCACGACAGCGAGAAAGCAGGGGTGTGGCAGGAGGCGAGAGGGTGGATCAGGAGGCGGTGGGGGCCGGTCCCGTGCTCGCCCGGACCGTCAACTCGGGTGCGATCAGCACGACTTCGTCGCTGCCGTGCCCGTCCAGCTTGGCCACGAGGCGTTCCACCGCGTGGCGGCCCATCTCCTGGGCGGGGATGGCGACCGACGTCAGCCGTACCGAGGCCTGGACGGCGACCTGGTCGGGGCAGATCGCCACCACCGACACGTCCTCCGGCACGGCCCGGCCCTGTTGCCGCAGCAGCGCGAGCAGTGGCTCGACCGCCGCCTCGTTCTGCACGACGAACCCGGTGGTGCCCGGACGCTCGTCGAGGACCCGGGCCAGGGTCACGGCCATCGCGTCGTACCCGCCCTCGCACGGGCGGTGCAGCAGCCTGAGGCCCAACTCCCTGGCCCGGTACCGGAGTCCGTCGAGTGTGCGCTCGGCGAACCCGGTGTGCCGTTCGTAGACCGCCGGGGCCTCGCCGATGACAGCGATGTCGCGGTGGCCCAGCGTCGCCAGGTGCTCCACGCACAGCGCGCCGGTCGCCGCGAAGTCCAGGTCGACACAGGTCAGGCCGGAGGTGTCGGCGGGCAGCCCGATCAGCACGGACGGCTGATCGGTGGAGCGCAGCAGCGGCAGCCGCTCGTCGTCCAGTTCGACGTCCATCAGGATCATCGCGTCGGCGAGCCCGCTGCCGGTGACGCGGCGCACGGCGTCGGGACCCTCCTCGCCGGTGAGCAGCAGGACGTCGTACCCGTGTGTGCGCGCCGTGGTGGCCACCGCGATGGCGATCTCCATCATCACCGGCACGTACATGTCGGTGCGCAGCGGGATCATCAGCGCGATGATGTTCGACTTGCTGCTGGCCAGGGCGCGCGCACCCGCGTTCGGGTGGTAGCCGAGGTCCCGGATGCTCTGCTCGACCCGCTGCCGGGTGGTCGTGGAGATGGACCGCTTGCCACTGAGGACATAGCTCACCGTGCTCGCCGAGACTCCGGCGTGCTGGGCGACCTCGGCGAGGGTGACCATCCAGCTCTCCAAGTTTTGTGAAGCGCTTCGACAGTGCGCATGACGAACAGGTGCGGGTGAGGGTGGTTCGACAGTAGCTCTAGCAGGGGTGGGTGTCCATAGGTTGTCGAAGCGCTTCGACAGCGAGTTGTGGGGGATTGGTGGAGAAGGCTACGGCAACCTTTTCCGGCCCGGAGGCCACTGGAGTCACGTAAGCATGATCCGCCCTCGGAAGGACCCCCATGCAGCACCGTCGTCCCCGCCTGTCGAAGAAGGCCAGGGTGATCACCGCCGCCGCGGTCGCCCTCGCGGCCGCCGCCGGCGTCACCGTCGCCCAGGCGGGCGAGTCGAGCAAGAAGTGCACGGCCTTCGACACGGTCACGCTCGGCAAGTACTACGTCAACAACAACCTCTGGGGTCAGGACAAGGGCACCGGCAGCCAGTGCGTCTGGGACAACTCCGCGGGCGGGAACACCATCTCCTGGGGGACCGGCTACACCTGGGCCAACAGCGCCAAGGGCACCGACTCGGACGTGAAGTCGTACGCCTCCACCGTCCTCGGCTGGCACTGGGGCTGGAAGGTCGACAAGGCGAAGACGGGTCTGCCGATCAAGGTCGGCGACCGCAAGAAGGTGACGGCGAGCTGGGAGTTCTCGCTGCCGTCCAACCCCGGAACCATGAACGTCGCCTACGACCTGTGGCTTCACACCAAGAACACCGCGGACTGGCAGGACCAGCCCACCGACGAGATCATGATCTGGGTCAACCGCCAGGGCGGCGCGGGCCCGCTGGGCACCAAGTACGGCAGCGTCAGCCTGGACGGCGCGATGTGGGACATCTACCAGGGTGACATCGGCTGGAAGGTGTACTCCTTCGTCCGCCGCACCAACACCACCAAGGCCACCCTCAACCTGGACGACTTCACCCAGGCACTCGTTCGGCGCAAGCTGCTGAGCAACGACAAGTACGTCTCCGGCATCGAGTCCGGCACCGAGGTGTTCAAGGGCACGGGCCGCCTGGACACGAAGTCGTACGCGGTCAGCATCGGCTGAACCGGCTCGCGAGGGGTGGCGGGGTCATCCCGGATCGGGTACCAACGATCGGGTAGCACCCATCGGTAACCAATGTGGTCCGAGATCCCGATTCGCGGCGAGGTGAGCCTCATGTCCGCACCACCCCTCAAGAAACCCACCGTCACCGAGCGTGAGGCCCGCCAGGTCGCCGAGGCCGCCCGGGAGCAGGACTGGCGCAAGCCGAGCTTCGCCAAGGAACTGTTCCTGGGCCGCTTCCGGCTCGACCTGATCCACCCCCACCCGCTCCCCTCCGACGAGGCCGTCCGGCGCGGCGAGCAGTTCCTGGCGAAACTCCGCGACTTCTGCGAGACGCAGGTGGACGCGGCCCGCATCGAGCGCGAGGCCCGCATCCCCGACGAGGTCGTGGGCGGGCTCAAGGACCTCGGCGCCCTCGGCATGAAGATCGACCCCAAGTACGGCGGCCTCGGCCTGACCCAGGTGTACTACAACAAGGCGCTGGCCCTGGTCGGCTCGGCCAGCCCGGCGGTCGGCGTGCTGCTGTCGGCGCACCAGTCGATCGGCGTACCGCAGCCGCTGAAGCTGTTCGGCACCGAAGAGCAGAAGCAGCGGTTCCTGCCGCGCTGCGCGACCACCGCCATCAGCGCCTTCCTCCTCACCGAACCGGACGTCGGCTCCGACCCGGCCCGCCTCGCGACGAGCGCGGTGCCCGACGGCGACGACTACGTCCTCGACGGCGTGAAGCTGTGGACGACGAACGGCGTGGTCGCCGACCTGCTGGTGGTCATGGCCCGGGTCCCGAAGAGCGAAGGGCACAAGGGCGGCATCACCGCCTTCGTCGTGGAGACGGACTCGCCCGGCATCACCGTCGAGAACCGCAACGCCTTCATGGGCCTGCGGGGCATCGAGAACGGCGTCACCCGCTTCCACCAGGTCCGGGTACCGGCCGCGAACCGCGTCGGCCCCGAGGGCGCGGGCCTGAAGATCGCGCTGACCACCCTCAACACCGGCCGGCTCTCGCTGCCCGCGTCCTGCGTGGCCGCAGGCAAGTGGTGTCTGAAGATCGCCCGCGAATGGTCGGCGGCCCGTGAGCAGTGGGGCAAGCCCCTCGCCCACCACGAGGCGGTCGGCGCGAAGATCAGCTTCATCGCGGCGACGACCTTCGCCCTGGAGGCGGTGCTCGACCTCTCCTCGCAGATGGCCGACGAGGACCGCAACGACATCCGCATCGAGGGCGCGCTGGCCAAGCTCATCGCCTCCGAGATGGGCTGGCGCATGGCCGACGAACTGGTCCAGATCCGCGGCGGCCGGGGCTTCGAGACGGCGGAGTCGCTCGCCGCCCGGGGCGAGCGGGCGGTCCCCGCCGAACAGGTCCTGCGCGACCTGCGGATCAACCGCATCTTCGAGGGCTCGACGGAGATCATGCACCTCCTCATCGCCCGCGAGGCCGTCGACGCCCACCTCACGGTCGCCGGCGACCTCATCGACCCCGACAAGTCCCTCCAGGACAAGGCGAAGGCAGGCGCGAACGCCGGCGTCTTCTACGCCAAGTGGCTCCCGAAACTGGTCGCGGGACCGGGCCAGCTTCCGTCGTCGTACGGTGAGTTCAAGCACGCGGGCGTCGACCTCTCCCCGCACCTGCGCCACGTCGAGCGGCATGCGCGCAAGCTCGCCCGCTCCACCTTCTACGCCATGTCCCGCTGGCAGGGCCGGATGGAGACCAAGCAGGGCTTCCTCGGCCGGATCGTGGACATCGGCGCGGAGCTGTTCGCCATGAGCGCGGCCTGTGTGCGCGCCGAACTGCTGCGCTCGCGCGGCGAGCACGGCCGCGAGGCCTACCAGCTCGCCGACGCCTTCTGCCGCCAGTCCCGCATCCGCGTCGACGAGCTCTTCAGCCGCCTGTGGAGCAACACCGACGAGCTGGACCGGAAGGTCGTCAAGGGCGTCATGGCGGGCGCCTACGAGTGGCTGGAACAGGGCATCGTCGACCTGTCGGGGGAGGGCCCCTGGATCGCCGACGCCACACCGGGACCGAGCGAGAAGGAGAACGTGCACCGCCCGATCAGGTGAGGCGTCGCACACACGCCCGACGGGTGCCCCCTGTCCCGAGCCCCTCGTGAGAGGGACGAGGAGGGGGCGCCCTGTCCTGCCACCCAGCCGGAGCGGCAACAATGGGGGGATGAGCGACAGTCCAGCCCCCCGAGGGCTTCCGGCCCGTGCCCTCGCCGACCCGCACCTCGTCTACGACCCGGTCGCGGGCGACGACCCCAAGGACGTGGTGATCCTCGGCTCCACCGGTTCGATCGGCACCCAGGCCATCGACCTCGTGCTGCGCAACCCGGACCGCTTCCGGGTGACCGGCCTGTCCGCCAACGGCGGCCGGGTCGCCCTGCTCGCCGAGCAGGCCCGCCGGCTGCGGGTGCGGACCGTCGCGGTCGCCCGCGAGGACGTCGTCCCCGCGCTGCGCGAGGCGCTCGCCGCCGAGTACGGGACGGGGGAGCCGCTCCCCGAGATCCTGGCCGGCCCGGACGCGGCCACCCGGCTCGCCGCCTCCGACTGCCACACCGTGCTGAACGGCATCACCGGCTCCATCGGCCTGGCCCCGACCCTCGCCGCCCTGGAGGCGGGCCGCACCCTCGCGCTCGCCAACAAGGAGTCGCTCATCGTCGGCGGCCCGCTGGTCAAGGCGCTCGCCGAGCCCGGGCAGATCATTCCGGTGGACTCCGAGCACGCGGCCCTCTTCCAGGCCCTGGCCGCCGGCACCCGCGCGGACGTCCGCAAGCTGGTCGTCACCGCCTCCGGCGGCCCCTTCCGCGGCCGTACGAAGGAGCAGCTGGCGAACGTCACGGTCGAGGACGCCCTCGCCCACCCCACCTGGTCCATGGGCCCGGTCATCACGATCAACTCCGCGACCCTGGTCAACAAGGGCCTGGAGGTCATCGAGGCGCACCTCCTCTACGACATTCCCTTCTCGCGGATTGAGGTGGTCGTGCACCCGCAGTCGTATGTCCACTCGATGGTTGAGTTCACGGACGGATCGACACTGGCCCAGGCGACGCCCCCCGACATGCGCGGGCCCATCGCCATCGGCCTCGGCTGGCCCGGGCGCGTCCCGGACGCGGCGCCCGCCTTCGACTGGAGCACGGCGTCGACGTGGGAGTTCTTCCCGCTCGACAACGAGGCCTTCCCCTCGGTGAACCTCGCCCGGCACGTGGGCGAGCTCGCGGGCACCGCCCCGGCGGTGTTCAATGCCGCAAACGAGGAGTGCGTGGAGGCGTTCCGCAAGGGCGCGCTCCCGTTCAACGGGATCATGGAGACCATCACCAAGGTCGTGGCGGAACACGACACGCCGGTGACGGGAACTTCACTCACGGTGTCGGACGTCCTCGAAGCGGAGACCTGGGCACGGGCCCGGGTCCAGGAACTGACGGCTACCGCGGAGGCGCGTGCATGACAGCCCTGATGATGATCCTCGGCATAGTCGTCTTCGTGGTCGGCCTGCTGTTCTCGATCGCCTGGCACGAGCTGGGGCACCTGTCCACGGCCAAGCTCTTCGGCATCCGCGTGCCGCAGTACATGGTCGGCTTCGGCCCGACCGTCTTCTCGCGGAAGAAGGGCGACACCGAGTACGGCATCAAGGCCATCCCGCTCGGCGGCTACATCCGCATGATCGGCATGTTCCCGCCGGGTGAGGACGGCCGGATCACGGCCCGCTCCACCTCGCCCTGGCGCGGCATGATCGAGGACGCCCGCTCGGCCGCCTACGAGGAACTCCAGCCGGGCGACGAGACCCGCATGTTCTACACGCGCAAGCCGTGGAAACGGGTCATCGTGATGTTCGCGGGCCCCTTCATGAACCTGGTGCTCGCGATCGGGCTGTTCCTCACCGTCCTGATGGGCTTCGGCATCTCGCAGCAGACCAACACGGTCAGCTCGGTCTCCCCCTGCGTCATCGCGCAGAGCGAGAACCGCGACGAGTGCAAGTCGACCGACCCCGCCTCCCCGGCCGCCGCCGCGGGCATGAAGCCCGGCGACAAGATCGTCTCCTTCGCCGGCGAGAAGACGGACGACTGGAACACCCTCTCCGACCTGATCCGCGTCAGCGCGGGCAAACAGGTGGCCATCGTCGTCGACCGCAAGGGCCAGGAACTGACCCTGCACGCGACCATCGCCACCAACCAGGTCGCCAAGAAGGACTCCGACGGCACCTACGTCCAGGGCGAGTACATCAAGGCCGGTTTCCTCGGCTTCAGCGCGGCCACCGGCGTCGTCAAGCAGGACTTCGGCGACTCCGTGTCCTGGATGACCGACCGGGTCGGCGAGGCCGTGGACTCCATCGCCGCCCTGCCCGGCAAGATCCCGGCCCTGTGGAACGCGGCCTTCGACGGCGCGCCCCGTGAGCCCGACTCGCCCATGGGCGTGGTCGGCGCGGCCCGCGTCGGCGGCGAGATCTTCACCCTGGACATCCCGGCCTCGCAGCAGCTGGCCATGGCCGTGATGCTGGTCGCTGGCTTCAACCTCTCCCTGTTCCTCTTCAACATGCTCCCGCTGCTTCCCCTGGACGGCGGGCACATCGCGGGCGCCGTGTGGGAGTCGCTGCGCCGCAACACGGCCAAGGTCCTGCGCCGCCCCGACCCGGGCCCGTTCGACGTGGCGAAGCTGATGCCGGTGGCCTACGTGGTGGCGGGCATCTTCATCTGCTTCACCGTGCTGGTCCTCATCGCGGACGTGGTGAACCCGGTGCGGATCTCCTAGCCATCTCCTCGTCACACGCAGTTCGCGGCGGCCCGGGACGATCCGTTCCGGGCCGTCTTGCGTCGAGTGGGTTCGACGGCCGGTGGGGGTACCCCCGGCCGGGTGTTTCGAGGGTGGGGGAGTGCTGGCGCCTGGGTCGGTGCCGTAATCTCGAAGCCTGGAACCCGCCTCAGACGGGACCTGGGCCTTGATCCACGACTTGGGGTTGCACAGCAGATGACTGCGATTTCTCTCGGCATGCCGTCCGTTCCGACCAAGCTCGCCGAGCGCCGCAAGAGCCGGCAGATCCAGGTCGGCTCCGTGGCGGTGGGCGGAGACGCCCCTGTGTCGGTGCAGTCGATGACGACGACCCGTACGTCGGACATCGGCGCCACCCTCCAGCAGATCGCCGAGCTCACCGCGTCCGGCTGCCAGATCGTGCGTGTCGCCTGTCCCACGCAGGACGACGCCGACGCCCTGTCGACGATCGCCCGCAAGTCGCAGATCCCGGTGATCGCGGACATCCACTTCCAGCCGAAGTACGTGTTCGCGGCGATCGAGGCGGGCTGTGCGGCGGTCCGGGTGAACCCCGGCAACATCAAGCAGTTCGACGACAAGGTCAAGGAGATCGCCCGGGCCGCGAAGGACCACGGCACCCCGATCCGCATCGGTGTCAACGCCGGCTCCCTGGACCGCCGCCTGCTCCAGAAGTACGGCAGGGCGACCCCGGAGGCCCTGGCGGAGTCGGCGCTGTGGGAGGCGTCCCTCTTCGAGGAGCACGACTTCCGGGACATCAAGATCTCCGTCAAGCACAACGACCCGGTGATCATGGTCGAGGCCTACCGTCAGCTCGCCGCCCAGTGCGACTACCCGCTGCACCTGGGCGTCACGGAGGCGGGCCCCGCCTTCCAGGGCACGATCAAGTCGGCGGTGGCCTTCGGCGCGCTGCTGTCCCAGGGCATCGGCGACACGATCCGCGTCTCCCTCTCCGCGCCCCCGGTGGAGGAGGTCAAGGTCGGCAACCAGATCCTGGAGTCCCTGAACCTCAGGCAGCGTGGCCTGGAGATCGTTTCCTGCCCGTCCTGCGGCCGCGCCCAGGTCGACGTGTACAAGCTGGCCGAAGAGGTCACGGCGGGCCTGGAGGGCATGGAGGTCCCGTTGCGCGTCGCGGTCATGGGCTGTGTCGTGAACGGCCCCGGCGAGGCCCGCGAAGCCGACCTGGGCGTCGCCTCCGGCAACGGCAAGGGCCAGATCTTCGTCAAGGGCGAGGTCATCAAGACCGTCCCCGAGTCCAAGATCGTCGAGACCCTCATCGAAGAGGCCATGAAGATCGCCGAACAGATGGAGGCGAACGGCACGGCATCGGGCGAGCCGACGGTGTCGGTCGCGGGCTGACGCCGCCTCAGAAGCGCCGATGGGCCAACCCCGCCCGGCCCGGGCGGCCTTCTCAGCCCCGGTCAGGTGCGTTCGGCCCGTCCGGTGTTCGGGGCCGAGGTCCAGCCGTCTCGGGCCTTCAGCCGTCCGAGGGGGCGGGTTTCTCGGTGTCGGTCAGGTGCGTTCGGTCCGTCCGGTGTTCGGGGCCGAGGTCCAGCCGTCTCGGGCCTTCAGCCGTCCGAGGGGGCGGGTTTCTCGGTGTCGGTCAGGTGTGTTCGGTCCGTCCGGTGTTCAACGGCGAGGGGCGGCCGTCCCGGGCCTCCGGGCGTCCGAGGGGTGGGCTCTGTGGGGTCGGTCCGCAAGATCCAGCCCGTCCGGCGCTTGAGGACGAGGCCCCTTCAGGGCCGACAGCGGGGGTCTGGGGGCGGCAGCCCCCGGGGGACGGTACGACAGCCGACGGTCACGGCAGACGAACGCCAGCCGAACACAGGGCGGCGCGGCAAAGCTTCCGCAGGTACAGTGCGGGGACCAGCAGACCTGAGTGTGAGGCCCCGCGCGTGTTGACCCAGACCACCTCCCGGGTCCTCGAACCGAGCGACCTGGACGCCGCGCTCGCCGTCCTCGACCGCGAGCCGGTCGCCAACGCCTTCGTGACGTCCCGTGTGCAGGTCGCGGGCCTGGACCCGTGGCGGCTCGGCGGCGAGATGTGGGGCTGGTACGAGGACGGCATGCTGACGTCCCTGTGCTACGCAGGCGCCAACCTGGTCCCGATCTGCGCCACCCCGCGCGCGGTGCGGGCCTTCGCCGACCGCGCCCGCCGGGCAGGCCGCCGCTGCTCCTCGATCGTCGGTCCCACCGAGCCGACGACCCAGCTGTGGCGCCTCCTCGAGCCCCACTGGGGCCCGGCCCGAGAGGTCCGCACCCGTCAGCCCCTCATGGTCACCGACCGCATGCCCACCGACATCGCTCCCGATCCCTACGTCCGCCGCATCCGCAAGGACGAGATGGAAACGATCATGCCGGCGTGTGTGGCGATGTTCACCGAGGAGGTCGGCATCTCCCCGATGGCCGGCGACGGCGGCCTGCTCTACCAGGCCCGCGTGGCCGAACTCGTGGGCTCCGGCCGCTCGTTCGCCCGCCTCGACGACCGTGGCAGGGTCGCCTTCAAGGCGGAGATCGGCGCCGCGACGTCCCACGCCTGCCAGATCCAGGGCGTGTGGGTGGCCCCCGAGTACCGAGGACAGGGCCTGGCGGCCCCCGGCATGGCAGCGGTCCTGCGCTACGCCCTGGCGGACGTCGCCCCGGTCGTCAGCCTCTACGTGAACGACTTCAACACACCGGCGAGGCGCACCTACCGCAGGGTGGGTTTCCAGGAGGTCGGCGCCTTCACGAGCGTGCTCTTTTGACGCCCCTGTAGGCTCCCGCCATGGACCTCGTCATCGGCCCCTTGGACCTTCCCGCCCATGTGGACGAGGCACTGGCCGTCCAAGCGATCGCCTTCGGACTCGGCCCCGACGAGGTGGCCGTCCGCCGTCAGATCGTCCTGCGCCACATGGCGAACCCCGGTGCGAGAGCCTTCGGCGCGAGCGCCGGAGACAGACTCGTCGGCTTCGTCTACGGCATGCCCAACGACCGCACCCACTGGTGGTCCACCGTCGTACAGCCCTACCTCCGTGCCCAGGGCAACGAGCACTGGCTGGACGACTCCTTCGTGATCACGGAGCTCCACGTCCACCCCGCCTACCAGAACCGCGGCGCGGGCCGGACCCTGATCACCACGATCACCGACACCGCGGCCGAACCCCGCTCGATCCTCTCCGCGATCGACACGGAGAGCCCCGCCCGTGCCCTCTACCGCTCCCTGGGCTACCGGGACCTCGCCCGCAGCGTCCTCTTCCCCAGCGCCCCCCGCCCGTACGCGGTGATGGGCGCCCCGCTTCCGCTCCTTCGGCCCCAGGGCCTGGCCTAGCGGATTTCCGGCCCCGCCACGCTCCCGGCTAACCTCCTAGCCATCACCCTTACCCGGCAGGAGTACGAAAACCATGGCGAACGCACCTGTCCAGCGCATGTCCCAGTTGATGGCGAAGACGCTGCGCGACGACCCCGCGGACGCCGAGGTCCTGAGCCACAAGCTCCTCGTCCGCGCCGGCTACGTCCGTCGCACCGCCGCCGGCATCTGGTCCTGGCTGCCGCTCGGCAAGAAGGTCCTCGCCAACGTGGAGCGGATCGTCCGCGAGGAGATGGACGCGATCGGCGCCCAGGAGGTCAGCCTCCCCGCCCTGCTGCCGCGCGAGCCCTACGAGGCGACCGGCCGCTGGGACGAGTACGGCCCGGAGCTGTTCCGCCTCCAGGACCGCAAGGGCGGCGACTACCTCCTCGGCCCCACCCACGAGGAGATCTTCACGCTGATCGTGAAGGACCAGGCGTCCTCCTACAAGGACCTGCCGGTCATCCTCTACCAGATCCAGACGAAGTTCCGTGACGAGGCCCGCCCGCGGGCCGGCATCCTGCGCGGCCGCGAGTTCCTCATGAAGGACTCCTACTCCTTCGACACCGAGGACGAGGGGCTCGCCCAGTCCTATGCCCTGCACCGCCAGGCGTACCAGAAGGTGTTCGAGCGCCTCGGCCTCGACTACCGCATCTGCGCGGCGACCGCGGGCGCGATGGGCGGCTCCAAGTCGGAGGAGTTCCTCGCACCGGCCGGGGCCGGCGAGGACACCTTCGCGGACTGCCCGAACTGCGACTTCGCGGCGAACACCGAGGCGATCACGTACGAGCTGAAGCCGGTGGACGCCGAAGGCGTCGCCGCGCTCGAGGAGATCCCGACCCCCGACACCCCCACCATCGAGACCCTCGCCACCTCCCTCGGCGTCCCGGCCTCCGCCACCCTGAAGAACCTGCTGGTGAAGGTGGACGGCGAGATCGTCGCCGTCGGCGTCCCCGGCGACCGCGAGGTCGACCTCGGCAAGGTCGAGGCGCACTTCGCCCCGGCCACCGTCGAACTGGTCACCGCCGAGGACTTCGTCGGCCGCCCGGACCTGGTCCGCGGCTACGTCGGCCCACAGGGCCTGGGTGAGAAGGTCACGTACATCGCCGACCCGCGCGTGGCCCCCGGCACCGCCTGGATCACCGGCGCCAACAAGCAGCACACGCACGCGAAGAACGTCGTCGCGGGCCGGGACTTCGAGGTCGGCGAGTACGTCGACGTCGTGGTCGTCCAGGAAGGCGACCCCTGCCCGAACTGCGGCACCGGCCTCAAGCTGGACCGCGCCATCGAGATCGGCCACATCTTCCAGCTCGGCCGCAAGTACGCCGACGCCCTCAAGCTCGACGTCCTCGGCCAGAACGGCAAGCCGGTCCGCGTGACCATGGGCTCCTACGGCATCGGCGTCTCCCGCGCGGTCGCCGCCCTCGCCGAGCAGACCGCCGACGACAAGGGCCTGTGCTGGCCCGCCGAGGTCGCCCCGGCAGACGTGCACGTCGTCGCCGCCGGCAAGGCCCTGCAGACCGAGCTGGCGCTCGACGTCTCCGAGAAGCTGCGCGCGGCCGGCCTGCGCGTCCTGGTCGACGACCGGGCCGGCGTCTCCCCGGGCGTGAAGTTCACCGACTCCGAGCTGATGGGCGTACCGAAGATCCTGGTGGCGGGCCGCCGCTCCGCCGAGGGCGTCCTGGAGCTGAAGGACCGCAGGACCGGCGAGCGCGAGGAGCTCACGGTGGACGAGGCGATCGCCCGTCTGACGGCGTGATCTAAAGAAACGTCTCAGAGAGTTCTGTGGAGGCGTATGGCCGCCTCACAGACTTCTCTCAGACCGTTCCCCGACCGTAGTGCGTGACAGAACGTCACTGCGGAGGGGAACGATCATGGCGACCAGGGAAGAGGAACGGGGGGCCGCGGCTGCGGTCCGTAGAGGTGCGCGGCGGACGGCGGCCTTCGCGGCGGCCGTCACGCTGGCCGGGGCGGCGGGAGTGTTCGCCCTGATCGGCACCATGCAGGCGGACGCGAGCTCGACGGCGAGCGGCAGCGGCACGAGTTCCAGTACGAGCAGCAGCACGGACACCTCGTCGAGCAGCACGCAGTCGGACGACTCCTCGTCGAGCAACTCGTCCTCGGACGACTCGACCGGCTCGGACAGCTCGACCGGCTCGGACAGCTCGTCCTCCTCGGACAACTCCACCGGCTCCGACGGCGGTCTCACCTCCTCCTCGGGCGGGTCCACCGACTCCACCTCGGGGGCGTCGTGATGAGCACCTCTCTCACGTCCCGCACCACGGCCGCCGCGGAGTGGCGGGCCCTCGGCACCACCGTCCGCGTGGTCGTCACCGACCCGGCCCTGCTGGAGTCCTGCAACCTGCTCCTCGCCCGGCACCTCGCCGAGGTCGACGCGGCTTGCAGCCGCTTCCGCGCCGACTCCGAACTGGCCGCCCTCGACGGCACCGCGGGCCGACCGGTCCGGGTCAGCCCGCTGCTCGCCGAGGCCCTCGACATCGCCCTGCGCGCGGCCGAGTCCACCGACGGAGCCGTGGACCCGACCGTCGGCTCCGCGATGGACGCGATCGGCTACGACCGTGACTTCACCCTCGTCCGCGAGGACGACCGTCCGGTCCGGCTCACGGTCCGGCGCACCCCCGGCTGGCGCACCGTGCGCCTCGACCGTGCGACCGGCACGGTCACCGTCCCCGAGGGCGTCCGCCTCGACCTGGGCGCCACCGCCAAGGCCTGGGCCGCCGACCGCGCGGCGAAGACGCTCGCCGGGGCGGCCGGCTGCGGGGTCCTGGTGAGCCTGGGCGGCGACACGGCCGTCGCGGGGGAGCCCCCGGCGGGCGGCTGGCAGATCCGGGTCCAGGACATCACCGGTCCCGTGGACGAGACGCCCGCTCAGGGCCCGTACGACACCGTCGGCATGCGCGGCGGAGGCCTGGCCACGTCCGGTACGACCGCCCGCCGCTGGCGGCGCGGCGGCCACGACCTGCACCACATCGTCGACCCGCGCACGGGCCTGCCGGTCCGCTCCCCGTGGCGCACGGTCTCCGTCGCCGCCGCGACCTGCGCCGACGCCAACGCGGCGAGCACCGCGGCCCTGGTGAAGGGCGCGGGCGCGGAGCGCTGGCTGACGCGCAGGGGACTGCCGGCCCGCCTGGTCGCGCAGAACGGTTTGGTCGTCACAACGCCGGGCTGGCCAACCGCCTCGGCCCGTCCGGGGGTACCCCCTCTGGAGGAGATCGAGGACGAGGCCCTTCAGGCCGACCGCACCGCCCACCGGGGGGCAGCCGCATGACGTCCGAAACCCTCTGGTACGCCAACCGGGCCACGGGCGCCGTCTGCCTCGTCCTCTTCACGGTCGTCGTCCTCCTCGGTATCGCCGTCCGCCTGAGGACTCGCATCCCCGGACTGCCCCGTTTCGGCACGATGAGCCTGCACCGCACGCTCTCCCTCTCCGCAACCGCCTTCCTGGCCCTGCACATCACGACGGCGATCGTGGACAGCTACGTGGACATCACGGTCGTGGACGTCGTCGTCCCCTTCGCCTCCGACTACCAGCCGCTCTGGCTGGGCCTCGGCACGGTCGCCCTGGACCTGATGCTCGCCGTCCTGGTCACCAGCCTCCTGCGGGAACGCCTCGGTCACCGCACCTGGCGGGCCGTGCACTGGCTGGCGTACGCCTCCTGGCCGGTCGCCCTCCTCCACGGCATCGGCATCGGCACGGACACCGGCGCCGACTGGATGACCTGGCTGACCGTCGCCTGCGTGGCCACGGTGGTCGCCGCCTTCGCCGCCCGCCTCGCCCGCGCCGCCCACGCCGCCCGCCACACCCCCGTAGCCCTCCTGCGCACCGCCGAAGGAACCCGACCATGACCGCGACCTTCCCGGACCTCTACATGCCGCCACGCCTCCTCGCCCCCGGCGCCACCCCCGCCGACCTCGCCACCCACCACCAGCGCTACGGCCCCCTGACCCCCGGCGATCCCGAGAGCGTGCTCCGTACGGTCGCCGAGTCCGGCCTCACCGGGCGCGGCGGAGCCGGCTTCCCGACGTACCGCAAGCTCGTCTGCGTCGCCGAGGCCGGCCGGCGCACCGGCCGCGCACCCGTGGTCGTGGCCAACGGCGCCGAAGGCGAACCGGCCAGCCGCAAGGACAGGACTCTGCTGCGGCTGTCGCCCCATCTCGTCCTGGACGGACTGCAGTTGGCGGCCCACATGGTCGGCGCGGGGGAGGCGTACCTCGCCGTGGAGGACGGCGCGACCTGGCTGGAGTCCGCCCTCGCCCGGCGCACAACGGACCCGCTGCCCGTCAAGGTCGTCCGCCTGCCGAAGTCGTTCCTGGCCGGCCAGGCCTCCGCCCTCGCCCGGTACGTCTCCGGCGGCGCGGCCCTGCCCGCCCACCAGCGCCCGCCGGTCCGCGAACGCGGAGTGCACCGGGCCCCGACCCTCGTGCAGAACGTCGAGACCCTGGCCCACCTCGCGCTGGTCGCCCGCTACGGAGCCGACTGGTACCGCACGGCCGGCACCCCGACCCAGCCCGGCAGCGTCCTGTGCACGGTCCACGTGCCGGGCCGCGAACCCCGGGTCGTGGAGGCTCCCTACGGCCTGCCCATCGGCCGGCTGCTGCCCCTGGAGGGCGCTCAGGCGGTCCTCGTCGGCGGCTACCACGGCACCTGGATCCCCGCCCCGGAGGCCGTCCAACTCACTCTCGACACAAGTTACTTGGGTGCGGGAGTCCTCGCCGCGCTCCCCGTCGACCGCTGCGGCGTCGCGGAGACCGCCCGCGTCCTGCGCTACCTCGCCCTGCAGTCGGCAGGCCAGTGCGGCCCCTGCCTCAACGGCCTGCCCCGCATCGCCACCGCCTTCCGCACCCTCGCCACCCCCGGCCCCCAAGGCACCGTGCGCGCCGACCTCGCCCGCTGGTCGGGCCTGGTCGAGGGCCGAGGCGCCTGCCACCACCCCGACGGCACGGTCCGCCTGGTCCGCAGCGCGCTGACGACCTTCGCGGCCGAGATCGACGCCCACGCCCACGGCCGCTGCACGGCCACCGACCACACACCCCTGCTGCCCGTCCCGGAGGACCGGAACTGACATGGACCAGCACATCGACATCGACTGGACGTCCTGCCGGGGCCACGGCCTGTGCGCGGAACTCCTACCGGAACACATCACCCTGGACGAGTGGGGCTACCCCCTCGTCAACGGCACTCCGGTCCCATCCCGCACGGTGAAACGAGCCCGAAGAGCAGCGGCCGACTGTCCGGTCCTGGCTCTGAAAGTAACGGGGTCCTGAAGGGGCGCGGGCCCGTATCGACATGCGGCTCCGCCGCGCGGGCACGACCGGCCACCACACAGCCGCGGTCGAAAACACCCCTCAAAGCCACCCGGCGAACTCCAGCAACAACTCGGCATCCCGAGGCCGCCCCACCCGCAGCGCCCGAACACCCGACTCCACAGCCCGAAAGAGCGTCCACCCCCGCACCCGCTCAGGATCCAGGTCCAACGACTCGGCCAGCTTCCGAACCCGCCGCCGAGTGGTCGCCGCCCCCGAAGGCGAGGCGATCAGATCCTCCACCCGGTCCCGCACCAGCCGAGCCAGATCGAACGCGCACTCACCGACCACCGGATCCGGCCCCACGGCCAGCCACGGCGTCCGTTCGGCCGCCAGAACCTTGCTCTGCCGAAACGTCCCGTGCAGCAACCGCACCTCGGGCGCCGCCCCCACCAACTCCTCCCGGGCGGAGAGAGCCGCGTCCACCAGCACACCCACCTCGGGGCCGACGGCAGTCCCCCGCATCGCCTCGGCCTGCCGGCCGGTCCGCTCGGCCACCGTCTCGAAGACCTGTCCGGCCGGCGGCTCCACCCACAGGCGTCGCAGCGTCCCCGCCGCCTCCAGCAGCGCCTTCGCCTCCGCCAGCGACCGTACCGACACATCGGGATGCAGTCGTTCGAGCAGCAGCACCCCGGCCGTCTCCGGCCCCTCCAGCAGCTGGACGGCGCCCAGGCCGTCCCAGTGCGCCAGCGCGGCCCGCTCGGCCTCGGGCCGGAACCGGGGCGGGGCCAGCTTCAGTACGGCCGGTGTCCCGTCCGCACGCCGCACGAGCACGACCAGGCTGCTCCGGCCGCCCGGCACCTGTACCCGGTCAACGGTCAACTCGCGTAGAGCGACGGCCTGTTGGGCCGCCTCCGGCAGCTTCTCCAACCAGCCGTCACCGTCCGGTGCCGTCTCGCCGAGCGCCCTGACCAGACGCTGCGGCGGTTCGAAAGCCATGCGCGAGCCGTTTCCTTTCTTTCCGGTCAAGCGGCCGGTGTTCCCGAAGGTCCTGCCGCGGCCGTGGCCGGATCCGTACCGGTCCGCTCCGCGAGACCAGGGAAGGCTACGCTCCCGCCGCGCCAGCGCACCGCACGGACCGCCGCCTCCCGCAGCGCCGCCGCGGCATTCCGGCGCCGTGCCCCGACGGCCGCCCGCACCAGGTCGGAGTACACCCCGGCCACGCGTTCCTCCAGCTGGACGGCGAGCCGGACCGCCGCCGCGGAGTCCGGCACCGCGAACGGCAGCGCGTAGCCGGCGCTCGCGGCGACCGGCTCGGCGCCCAGGCCACGCACGTCGCGCACCAGCGCGTCCCGGCGCGCCCGGTGCGCGTCGTACGCCGCCCGTGCCTCGGTGCGCCGTTCCTCACCGATGCGCCCGCCGACGACCCCGTACCCGTACACCGCGGCATGCTCGGCGGCCAGCACCGCCTGGAGTGCCGTCAGCTCCGCGCTCGTCGTCTCGCTCATCGGGTCCCCTCCGTCAGCAGATAGGCGTGCGCAGCGCCGGCCGCCGCCACCGAGGCCAGCAGCCGGGCCAGCTCGCCGGGGACGTCCAGCAGTTCCGTGGCCCTGCGGTCGGCGAGCGCCCGCTCGGCGGCGGCCAGCCCGGCGAGGGCGTCCTTCTCTGTCACGGGCGCGGCGGGCGCGGCGGACGGAGCGGCCGAGGCCGCCGGAGCCGAGGCGGAGGCGGCGGGCGAGGCGGTGGGCGAGGCGGGGGAGGCGGTGGGGGACGCGGACGCTTTCCGCACGCCGCCGAACGCCTCCGCGTGCCGTACGACCTCCGCCCGCAGCGGTGCCAGCCGCGCCGCCAGCGTCGGATGGACGGCGAGAACGGCGTCGTACCGCCCCACCAGCCCGTTGCTCTCCTGGGCCGCACGCGCGCGTACCCGCTCGGTGACCGACGGGCTGCCGCTCGCGCTCCCCTCGCCCTCCTCGCTCTCCTCGGCGCCGGACGAGCAGCCCACGAGCAGCGCGGTCCCCGCGGCCGACGCGAGCAGGGATCTTCTGCGCGGCCCCGACGGGGCGCGCGAGGGGAGGGGGAACGGCACGGCAGACGTCCTCGGGGAACTCGTACGAAAGAAACACCAAGAAGGGCGGCAGGCCCGTGATCACCGTACCCGCGCACCCGTCCGCCATCACTCAGCGGCACCGTTTCGCCGCACGTTCGGCCACCCTCCGTGCACAGGTGGACGGCAACACACCCTGCGACCGGATACCCTTTGACCAGACACGCGCCCCATCCCACAACAGCACACGCGGCCGAGGAGTCACCCGGATGAGCACCACCCAGAGCGAGAGGCTGCGAGAGCTCCTGGAACCGCTCGTCGCCTCCCAGGGACTGGATCTCGAAGAGATCGCCGTGGACTCCGTCGGACGCAAGCGGGTGCTGAGCGTCGTCGTCGACTCCGACACCGGGGCGGACCTGGACCAGATCGCCGATGTGAGCCGCGCGCTCTCGGCGAAGCTCGACGAGACGGACGCGATGGGCGAGGGCGAGTACACCCTCGAGGTCGGCACCCCGGGCGCGGAGCGCGCCCTCACCGAGCACCGGCACTACGTGCGCGCCGTCGACCGGCTGGTGCGGTTCCAGCTGACCGGGGGCGGCGAGCTGGTCGCCCGGATCCTGAAGGTCGACGACGAGGGGCTCGACGTCGAGGTGCCGGGCGTGAAGGGCCGCAAGGCCACCGCCCGCAGACTCGTCTTCGGCGACATCGACAAGGCACGCGTGCAGGTCGAGTTCAACCGCAAGGACAAGCACGACGAGAACGAGAAGGAAGAGGAGGCGTAGCCGTGGACATCGACATGAGTGCCCTGCGGGGCTTGGTACGGGAGAAGGAGATCTCCTTCGACCTGCTGGTCGAGGCGATCGAGTCGGCCCTCCTCATCGCCTACCACCGCACCGAGGGAAGCCGCCGTCACGCGCGCGTGGAGCTCAACCGGGAGACCGGACATGTGACCGTGTGGGCGAAGGAGGACCCCGAGGACCTCGAGGAGGGGCAGGAGCCCCGCACGTTCGACGACACCCCGTCCGACTTCGGCCGTATCGCCGCCACCACGGCCAAGCAGGTGATCCTGCAGCGCCTGCGCGACGCCGAGGACGACGCGACGCTCGGTGAGTACGCCGGCCGTGAGGGCGACATCGTCACCGGTGTGGTCCAGCAGGGCCGCGACCCGAAGAACGTGCTGGTGGACATCGGCAAGCTGGAGGCCATCCTGCCGGTGCAGGAGCAGGTCCCGGGCGAAACGTACCCGCACGGCCTGCGGCTGCGGTCGTACGTCGTCCGGGTGGCGAAGGGCGTGCGCGGTCCGTCCGTGACGCTCTCGCGGACACACCCCAATCTGGTGAAGAAGCTCTTCGCGCTGGAGGTGCCGGAGATCGCCGACGGTTCCGTCGAGATCGCCGCCATCGCACGTGAGGCCGGTCACCGCACGAAGATCGCCGTCAGGTCCACCCGTTCGGGTCTGAACGCCAAGGGCGCCTGCATCGGCCCCATGGGCGGCCGGGTCCGCAACGTCATGGGCGAGCTGAACGGTGAGAAGATCGACATCGTCGACTGGTCGGACGACCCGGCCGAGATGGTGGCGAACGCGCTGTCCCCGGCCCGGGTCTCCAAGGTCGAGGTCGTCGACCTCGCGGCCCGCTCCGCGCGCGTGACGGTGCCGGACTACCAGCTGTCCCTGGCGATCGGCAAGGAAGGGCAGAACGCCCGGCTCGCCGCCCGTCTGACCGGTTGGCGGATCGACATCCGTCCGGACACCGAACAGCCCGCCGAGTAGCGGGGGAATAGATCTCGGCCTGCGGAGGCTCAGATCACGACAGATGTAACGCGGCAACTGTTCGAATCCTGGCCCAAAGGGGTGAGGTCGCCGCGGGGAGGTAGACTTAACAGTGTCTGGCCGGACGCACGCCGGAGCATGCCCTGAGCGCACCTGTGTGGGGTGCCGGGAGCGGGCGGCCAAGACGGAGCTGCTGCGCATCGTGGCGATCAAGGACGCATGCGTCCCCGATCCTCGCGGTACGCTGCCCGGCCGGGGTGCGTATCTGCATCCCGCCCCGGTCTGTCTCGACCAGGCGGTACGCCGCCGGGCGTTCACGAGGGCGTTGCGAGCCCCGGGAGCGCTCGACACAAAGGTGTTGCGCCAGTACGTCGAGCAGACGACCGTTGCCGAGCAGGCAACACCGTAAGAAGGCGTCGTACGGAACCCCCGTGCGGCTCTGGTACCCCGCGAGTTGGAAGTAGGTCGAGATTGCGATGAGCACTCGATGAGCACGCGATGAGTACGCCCATGAAGTAGCGACGGTCCGGACACACCCGGACCTAAAAGGAGCGAAGTGGCTAAGGTCCGGGTATACGAACTCGCCAAGGAGTTCGGGGTGGAGAGCAAGGTCGTCATGGCCAAGCTCCAGGAACTCGGTGAATTCGTCCGTTCGGCGTCTTCGACCATCGAAGCGCCCGTTGTCCGCAAACTGACTGACGCCTTCCAGGGCGGCGGCAAGCCCGCCCCGCGCAAGGCTGCCCCCAGGCCCGCGGCGCCCTCTCCGGCGCAGGCGGCCCGTCCGGGTCCGGCTGCTCCGCGGCCGGCCGCCCCCAAGCCTCCCGCGGCCCAGACGCCCGCGGCTCCGGCCGCCCCGGTGGCCCCGGCCGCCTCGTCGGCCCCCGCGCAGGCTGCTCCCGGCCCGCGTCCGGGTCCCAAGCCCGCGCCGCGTCCGGCCCCGGCCGCCCCGGAGTTCACCGCTCCGCCGGCTGCCCCGGCCGCCCCCGCACAGTCCGGCCCGGCGCAGTCCGGTCCGCGTCCGGCCTCCCAGGCTCCGCGCCCGGGCGCGCCCCGTCCCGGTGGCCGTCCCGCGCCCGGTCAGCAGGACCGCGGCGACCGTGGTGACCGCGGTGACCGTGGTCAGCGTCCGGCCGCAGCGCAGGGCCAGCGCCCCGGTGGCGCCGGCGCCCCGCGTCCGGGCGGTGCCCGTCCGTCGGGTCCGCGTCCGGGCAACAACCCCTTCACCTCCGGTGGCAACGCCGGTATGGCGCGCCCGCAGGCGCCCCGTCCGCAGGGCGCTCCGCGTCCCGGCGGTCCCGGTGGCGCTCCCGGCGCCGGTCCCCGTCCGCAGGGCCCCGGTGGCCAGGGCGGCGGTCCTCGTCCGCAGTCTCCGGGCGGTGCCCGTCCGTCTCCGGGCGGCATGCCCCGCCCGCAGGGCGCAGGCCCCGGCGGTCCCCGTCCCGGCGGCCCGCGTCCCAACCCCGGCATGATGCCGCAGCGTCCGGCTGCCGGTCCGCGTCCCGGCGGTGGCCCCGGTGGCCGCGGTCCGGGTGGCGGCGGCGGTGCCGGTCGTCCCGGCGGCGGCGGTCGTCCCGGTGGCGGCGGCTTCGCAGGTCGTCCGGCCGGTCCCGGCGGCGGCGCCCGTCCCGGTGGCGGCGGCGGTTTCGCCGGTCGTCCCGGTGGCGGTGGCCCCGGCGGTGGCGGCGGCTTCGGTGGCGGCGGTGGCCGTCCCGGCTTCGGCGGTCGTCCCGGCGGTCCCGGTGGCCGTGGTGGCACGCAGGGCGCCTTCGGTCGTCCCGGCGGTCCCGCGCGTCGCGGTCGCAAGTCGAAGCGTCAGAGGCGCCAGGAGTACGAGGCCATGCAGGCCCCGTCGGTCGGCGGCGTGATGCTGCCTCGCGGCAACGGCGAGACCATTCGCCTGTCGCGCGGTGCGTCCCTCACCGACTTCGCCGAGAAGATCAACGCCAACCCGGCGTCGCTCGTCGCGGTCATGATGAACCTCGGCGAGATGGTCACGGCCACGCAGTCCGTCTCCGACGAGACGCTGCAGCTCCTCGCGGGCGAGATGAACTACCAGGTTCAGATCGTCAGCCCCGAGGAGGAGGACCGCGAGCTGCTCGAGTCCTTCGACATCGAGTTCGGCGAGGACGAGGGCGACGACGAGGACCTGGTGGTCCGTCCGCCGGTCGTCACCGTCATGGGTCACGTCGACCACGGTAAGACCCGACTGCTCGACGCCATCCGCAAGACGAACGTCATCGCGGGCGAGGCCGGCGGCATCACCCAGCACATCGGTGCCTACCAGGTCGCGACCGAGGTCAACGAAGAAGAGCGCAAGATCACCTTCATCGACACCCCGGGTCACGAGGCGTTCACCGCCATGCGTGCCCGTGGTGCGAAGTCGACCGACATCGCGATCCTGGTCGTCGCGGCCAACGACGGCGTCATGCCGCAGACGGTCGAGGCGCTCAACCACGCCAAGGCGGCCGACGTCCCGATCGTCGTCGCGGTCAACAAGATCGACGTCGAGGGTGCCGACCCGACCAAGGTGCGCGGTCAGCTGACCGAGTTCGGTCTGGTGGCCGAGGAGTACGGCGGCGACACGATGTTCGTCGACATCTCCGCCAAGCAGGGTCTGAACATCGACTCGCTGCTGGAGGCCGTGATCCTCACGGCCGACGCCTCGCTCGACCTTCGGGCCAACCCGAGCCAGGACGCGCAGGGCATCTCGATCGAGTCCCGTCTCGACCGCGGCCGCGGTGCCGTGGCGACGGTCCTCGTCCAGCGAGGCACGCTGCGGGTCGGCGACACGATGGTCGTGGGCGACGCCTACGGCCGAGTGCGCGCCATGCTCGACGACAACGGCAACAACGTCGCCGAGGCCGGCCCGTCGACGCCGGTCCAGGTCCTGGGCCTGACCAACGTCCCGGGTGCGGGCGACAACTTCCTCGTCGTCGACGAGGACCGCACCGCCCGCCAGATCGCCGAGAAGCGTGCGGCCCGCGAGCGCAACGCCGCCTTCGCCAAGCGCACGCGCAGGTTCTCCCTGGAGAACCTGGACGCCGCCCTGAAGGCCGGCGAGGTCCAGCAGCTGAACCTGATCATCAAGGGTGACGCTTCCGGTTCGGTGGAGGCCCTCGAGTCCTCCCTGCTCCAGCTGGACGTCGGCGAAGAGGTCGACATCCGCGTCCTGCACCGCGGCGTCGGTGCGGTCACGGAGTCCGACATCGACCTGGCGATGGGCTCGGACGCCATCGTGATCGGCTTCAACGTCCGTGCGGCAGGCCGCGCGGCGCAGATGGCCGAGCGCGAGGGCGTGGACGTCCGGTACTACTCGGTCATCTACCAGGCGATCGAGGAGATCGAGGCGGCCCTGAAGGGCATGCTGAAGCCGGAGTACGAGGAGTTCGAGCTCGGTACGGCGGAGATCCGCGAGGTCTTCAAGTCGTCCAAGCTGGGCAACATCGCCGGTGTCCTCATCCGCTCGGGCGAGGTCAAGCGCAACACCAAGGCACGCCTCATCCGCGACGGCAAGGTGGTCGCGGAGAACCTCAACATCGAGGGTCTGCGCCGCTTCAAGGACGACGTCACCGAGATCCGCGAAGGGTTCGAGGGCGGTATCAACCTCGGCAACTTCAACGACATCAAGATCGACGACGTCATCGCGACGTACGAGATGCGGGAGAAGCCGCGGGTGTAAGCACCCATGGTTCGTACCGGCCGGCGGGGATCGCTCCCCGCCGGCCGGTACGGCGTCCGGCGGACGCATGGACGGGGTAAAACCCCGTCGAGCCGCCGCTCCGATCGTTGTACCGTTCTTGATGTCCCTGTCCCATGGACGGCAGGGCCGTCTATCCCGTGCCGGCGGGTGAACCGGTTACACATGTACGTGGGGACTCTGTCCTTCGACCTTCTCCTCGGCGACGTACGGTCGCTGAAGGAGAAGCGCTCCGTCGTCCGTCCGATCGTCGCCGAGCTCCAGCGCAAGTACGCGGTGAGCGCGGCCGAGGTGGACAACCAGGACCTCCATCGCAGGGCCAAGATTGGCCTTGCCGTGGTCTCCGGTGACGCGGAGCACCTGACCGATGTGCTGGACCGGTGTGAACGGCTGGTCGCCGGCCGCCCCGAGGTGGAGCTGCTGTCGGTCAGACGCCGCTTCCGCGGCGAAGACGACTGACCGACCAGAGAAAACGCAAGAGAAGAAAGAACGGGAGACGGACCAGTGGCCGACAACGCGCGCGCCAAGAGGCTGGCGGACCTCATCCGAGAGGTGGTGGCCCAGAAGCTGCAGCGCGGGATCAAGGACCCGCGGCTCGGCTCCCACGTCACCATCACGGACACCCGGGTCACGGGTGACCTCAGGGAGGCGACCGTCTTCTACACCGTGTACGGGGACGACGAGGAGCGTGCGGCCGCGGCGGCCGGCCTGGAGAGCGCCAAGGGCATCCTGCGCTCCGAGGTGGGCCGGGCGGCGGGTGTGAAGTTCACGCCGACGCTGGCCTTCGTCGCCGACGCCCTGCCGGACAACGCCCGCACCATCGACGACCTGCTCGACAAGGCGCGTGCCGCCGACGAGAAGGTCCGCGAGGCGTCCGCGGGCGCCGGGTACGCGGGCGGGGCCGACCCGTACAAGAAGCCCGGTGACGACGAGACGGACGACGCCGCCGAATGAACCGCAAGCAGACCGCGCCCGACGGCCTTGTCATCGTCGACAAGCCGTCGGGCTTCACGTCGCACGACGTCGTGGCCAAGATGCGGGGGATCGCCAAGACCCGCCGCGTCGGCCACGCCGGCACGCTGGACCCGATGGCGACGGGCGTCCTCGTCCTCGGCATCGAGAAGGCGACCAAGCTCCTCGGGCACCTCGCGCTCACCGAGAAGGAGTACCTGGGCACGATCCGGCTCGGCCAGGCGACGCTGACGGACGACGCGGAGGGCGAGATCACGGGGTCCACGGACGCCTCGAAGGTCACCCGGGACGCGATCGACGCGGGCATCGCCAAGCTGAGCGGCGACATCATGCAGGTGCCGTCCAAGGTCAGCGCCATCAAGATCGACGGCGTCCGCTCCTACAAGCGGGCCCGTGACGGCGAGGACTTCGAGATCCCGGCCCGCCCGGTCACCATCTCCTCCTTCTCGGTGTACGACGTCCGCGACGCCGTCGCCGAGGACGGCACCCCGGTCCTGGACCTGGTCGTGTCCGTCGTCTGCTCCTCCGGCACCTACATCCGGGCCCTCGCCCGCGACCTGGGCGCCGACCTCGGCGTCGGCGGCCATCTCACCGCGCTGCGCCGCACCCGCGTCGGCCCCTACAAGCTGGACTCGGCCAAGACGCTCGACCAGCTCCAGCAGGAGCTGGCCGTGATGCCGATCGCCGACGCGGCCGCCGCAGCGTTTCCCCGCTGGAACGTGGACGCCAAGAGGGCCCGGCTGCTTCTCAACGGCGTACGCCTGGAGATGCCCGACGAGTACGTCGGCGTGGGCGCCGTGGCCGTCTTCGACCCCGAGGGCCGCTTCCTGGCGCTGGTGGAGGAGCAGAAGGGGAAGGCGAAGAGCCTGGCCGTGCTCGGCTGAGCGGCCGCGGACAGTCCTTCCTTCCTCTGCCCGTGGAGCGGCGAACACGGGGTTGTGCTGCGCCGCCGCTCCACGGTCCCCCCTCGGTTCCCCCACCCCTAGGGTGTATCCAACGTCCCCCGTTCAATCACCCGTCCGGGCAGGCGCTCGGAGTGAACCGAGGGAGTGCAGGGGGGCGCGTTCGTTCCGCGATCTGTCCCGCTGATCACCCCGCCCCTACCGTCGAACAGAGGGCATGCGGGCGCGGCGGGGAGGTACCACGATGGCGGGACGGGGCCCGCGGACCGGCGGCGGCCACCGCGCACACACCGACCCCACGGGCGCCTCTCCCGCCCCTGTTCCGGACGCCTTCCTCGTCCGCATCCGCGACCTCGCCGGCCGCCCCCGCGGCACCGGCTTCGTCGCCGACCACCACGGCACGGTGATCACCAGCCACGAGGCCGTCGACGGCCTGCCCCGGCTCCTCCTGTACGCCGCCGACGACCGCGGTCGCGTCGTGACCGCCGACGCGGTGACGTACCTCCCGGAGCTCGACCTGGCCCTCGTCCGCACGGAGGGCCTCGGCGTGGACCCCCTGCCGGTGACCGTGCGGGAGGGCGTGGAGCCCGGCAGGTACGTCCGGCTGGCCGCCGGCTGCTGGCGCGAGGCGCGGGTACTGACCGAGACGCCGGTGACGTACACGGCCACCGACCGCTTCCACCTCCTCGACGACGCCCTGGAACTGGCGATCGGCACGGCGGGCCGGGACGCGCTGCGGCTGGGCGGAGGCGCGGCCGGTGGACCGGTCCTCGACGCCGGGACGGGCACGGTCGTCGCCGTCCTCGGCACAGCGCTCCGCTCCGACCACCACGACGTCGGCTTCGCGGTGCCACTGCGTCCGCGCACCCCGGTTCCGGGCGACGACCCGGCGACCGACGACAGCGCTGCGGACACCGGGACGGTGAAGGCGGGTGCGGGAGGGGGAGAGGCTTCGGACGGCGGCGGATCGGCGCCGTCGTCGCCCCCGCGGGCGGTGCCGAGTCCGGTCCACGGCCCCCTCGCCGAGTTGCTCGCCCGCAACGCGGCCACCGTGCCCGCCTACGGGGCCGACCTCAATCTGGCCGGCATCCTGGAGCTCACAGCCACGTCCGTCGGCTCGGACGGGCCGCCCGGCGCGCTGTCCGGACACCTCGGCAGCACCGGGACCGGGTCCCGTGCCTACGCGCCGGAACCGGTCGAACGCGCCCTTCCGGCAAGGGAGTTCGCCGCGTTCGCGACGAGCCCGGCGGCCGTCCTCGGCCTCGTCGGCGCACCGGGCAGCGGCCGAACGACGGAACTCGCGGCCCTCGCCGCCCGCCGCAACCGGGGCGCGGTGCCGGCCCCCACCCTGTGGCTGCGCGGCGCCGACCTGGGCGACGAGGACGACTCACTCGCCGACGCGGCCCGCCGCGCCCTGACCCGGGCGGCCCGCATCGTGGCCGCCTCCGGCTCGGGTCCGGCGTGGGGATCGGGTCCGGCCTGGGGACGGGGATCGGCCTCGGCTTCGGGTCGGGCGCCGGAGTCCGCCTCCTCAGGGTCCGTCGGCCCCTCCGTCCTCGGTGACCTCACCCCCGAGCGGCTCGCCCGTCTCGCGCGGGCCGAGGGACGGCCCCTGCTGCTGCTCCTCGACGGTCCCGAGGAGATGCCCCCGGTCCTGGCGCACCGGCTCGCGGAGTGGACCGAGGGCACGGCCGAGTGGCTGCGGGAGACGGGGGCGCGGCTGGTGGTGGCGTGCCGGGGGGAGTACTGGGAGCGGGCGGGCGCGGAGTTCCCCCCGGAGATGCTGTACGGGGTCGCCGCGGCCGGAGACCCGCTCCCGCCCTGCGTCCGCCTCGGCGACCTCACCCCCGACGAGGCGCGCGAGGCCCGAGCCCGCTACTCCCTTCCCGAGACCGCGCTCGCCGCCCCCGACGGCCGGCATCCCCTCACCCTGCGCCTCCTCTCCGAGATCCACGCGGCCCTCCCCGGCCCCCCGGCCCAGGTCCCCGTCGGCCGGGACGACGTCCTCGCCGCCCACCTCGACCTGATGTGCCTGCGCATCGCGGTCCGCCTCGCCGCCGAGAACGGGCTGCGCGGCACCGCCGTACGACGCCTCGCGGCGAAGGTCTCCGGGCAGGTGCACGAAGCCGCCCGCCGCAGTCTCGGGCCGGGACAGGGCGAGCTGGACCGGGCGTCGTTCGAGGCGGTGTTCCCCTGGGGACCCGCGCCCGCCCGCCTCGGCGGCGGCACCGGCTGGGCGTCCGCCGTCCTCACCGAGGGCCTCCTCGTGCCCGCGGGCACCGGCTACCGCTTCGCCCACGAGGAGCTCGCCGACTGGATCCAGGGCATCCATCTCGACCTGGACGAAGCCCTGCGGGCGTTGGTCCACCGCCACCGCACCCCGCAGGACGGCGGCCACCCGCTGCCCGTCCCGCACCACCGCATCGGCCCCGTCGTCCAGGCCCTGCTGCTCGTCGCCCGTCAACAGGGCGCGCGCCAACTCGCCGTCCGGCTTGAGGAGTTGGTCCACGCCCTGGAAGCCGACCCGGACTCGTGGTGGGCCGCCCGGCTGCTCACCGAGACCCTGCTGCGGGTTCCGGACGCGAGGCCGTACACGGGTGTCCTGCGCTTGCTGGCGGACCGGATCGGAGCGGCTGTCGGGGCGGGGGCGGGGGCCGTGGCAGGGACGGCGGAGAGCAGTCGGCTCGCGGACTTCGGTCCCTCCTTCTGGACGGAGCTCGCGCTCCCGCCCGACGCCCGCCTCGACCTCCTGCGCCGCCTGGTCCTCGCCGACGGCTCCCCCCACGACGCGGACGCGCCCCGCTACCTCGACGCCGTCGCCCGGCTCCTCGCCGTCGACCCCACCGCCGTACAGCCGTACCTCACCCACTGGTTCGACGACGAGCGGCCGCTGCCCGCGACCCCGCACGCCACCGTGGCGACGGCCGCGCAGGCGCTGCTGCACACCCACCGGCACCGGGCGCTGGAGGACCTCACGGAGGTCCTCGTCGACTGCGCGCACCACCGCGCCGACGAACTGCTCGCCGTGCTGGCGGAGGAGGAGCCGTCCGCGCTGTGCCGGGCCGTCGACCGGTGGGCGCACGACGAGCGGCCGGCCCGCCGGGGCGCGGCCGTGGCGTACGCACTGCGTGCCGCCCCGCACGTGACGACCGAAGCCGACCGCCGGCTGCTGCGCCACGCGGCCCTCGCCCTGCTCGCCCGCCCCGCCGACCGCACCCTGCACGGCGGTGCGCTCGCCCTGCTCGTCCGGGACCCCGAGACCCGGTCCCGGCACCTCCCGCAGGCGCTGGAGCGGTTCGCGGCGGGCGACCCGCAACTCCCGCCGTGCGCGCTGCTCACCGCCCTGAGCACCCACCCAGAGCCGGTCCTGGACGCCTTCCGGACCCGCCTCAGCGGCCCCGACCGCGCGGACGCGGGCAGGATCCTGCACGCGCTCGCCGACGTGACCATGCCCGCCCCGGCCCACCGGGTCGCCGTCCTCGTCAGGGAGGCGCTGGGGCGGCGGCCGGAGACCGCGGGCGACGTGGCCGCGTACGTCGACCGGCGCCTCGACCACGGACCGCCCGCCCGCGCCGTCCTCCTCCCGCTGGTCACGGGCCTGCTGGACGGTGGCGCCCCCGAGCAGGTGCGGGCCGCGCTGGCCGGCGTACTGGCCGCGCCCGGCACCCCGGACTCGCGCCCCCTGCGTCGCGAACTCCTGGAGTACCTCCTCGCGCACGAAGACGCCCCCGCCGTCCTGGCCGCCGTCCTGTACGCGGCCGCCGGGCGCGGTGGTGAAAACCTGCGTGACCTCGTCCACCGCACCGGCCTCCTCCTGGTCCGCACCACGGACGGCGCGACCCGCTTCGACCGCGGTCTGGTCGATCTGGGGCGGCACGTGCCGGGCTTCGCCGCGCAGGTGGTGCACTGGCTCACGGACACGCCGGGTGAGTGGGCCGCGCTGGTCGGCCCCAGCACCCGGCGGATGATCGAGAACCTGGCGGGGGTGCGAGTGCTCGCCTGAAGCGCGCGGGCGCGTCGACTCGCGTGGTCGTGTCATGTCGTGTCATGTGGGGCGACTCACGTGGGTCGAGTCACAGCCTCCATGCCGATGCGGGCCGGGGCCGCCCGGCATGGCACCCTTAGACCTGCGTAAGAGGCAATGCTAGATACGGACACGGGTTCGAGGAGCGGTCACAGTGCAGCGCTGGCGTGGCTTGGAGGACATCCCCGAGGACTGGGGACGCAGCGTCGTCACCATCGGTTCTTACGACGGGGTCCACCGCGGGCACCAGCTGATCATTCGCCACGCCGTGGAGCGCGCCCGTGAACTGGGCGTTCCCTCCGTCGTCGTCACCTTCGACCCGCACCCCAGCGAGGTCGTCCGCCCCGGCAGCCACCCGCCGCTGCTCGCCCCGCACCACCGTCGCGCCGAGCTGATGGCGGAGCTTGGCGTGGACGCGCTGCTGATCCTCCCCTTCACGACGGAGTTCTCGAAGCTGTCGCCGGCTGACTTCGTGGTCAAGGTCCTGGTCGACAGGCTGCACTCCAAGGCGGTCGTCGAGGGCCCGAACTTCCGCTTCGGCCACAGGGCGGCGGGCAACGTCGAGTTCCTCGCCGAGCAGGGCAAGGTCTACGACTTCGAGGTCGAGGTCGTCGACCTGGTGCTGTGCGGTGAGGCGGGCGGCGGTCAGCCGTTCTCCTCGACGCTGACCCGGCGACTGGTCGCCGAGGGCGACGTCGAGGGCGCGGCGGAGATCCTCGGCCGCCCGCACCGGGTGGAGGGCGTCGTGGTGCGCGGGGCCCAGCGGGGGCGCGAACTCGGCTTCCCGACCGCCAACGTCGAGACACTGCTGCACACCGCGATCCCGGCGGACGGGGTCTACGCGGGCTGGCTGCACGTGAACGGCGAGGCGATGCCGGCCGCGATCTCCGTCGGCACCAACCCGCAGTTCGACGGCACCGAGCGCACGGTGGAGGCGTACGCCATCGACCGCGTCGGCCTCGACCTCTACGGTCTGCACGTCGCCGTCGACTTCCTCGCCTTCGTGCGCGGACAGGCGAAGTTCGAGTCGCTGGAGGGCCTGCTGGAGCAGATGGCGGAGGACGTGAAGCGCTGCCGGGGGCTGGTGGCGGCGGCGCAGTAGCGGTCCCGCGGGTTCGACGAACTCGACGAACTCGACGAACGGCCGAAGGGCGGCCGGTGTCCCAGGACACCGGCCGCCCTTCGGCGTTTTCTACTGCTGCGGAGGCTGGCCGGGCTGTGGAGCCTGGGGGTGGGGTGCCTGAGGGTGCTGCGGGTAGCCGTAACCGGCCGGGGGAGCCGCGGGATACCCGGGGTGCGGCTGCTGGGGCTGCTGCGGTTGTTGCGGGTACGGCTGACCGGGCTGCTGCGGATAGGGCTGGGCCGGCGGTTGCTGTCCCTGCGGGGGGTACGGCTGGCCGGGCTGGGGCGCCTGGGGCTGCTGCGGGTACGGCTGCCCCGGCACCTGCTGCCCGGGCACCTGCTGCCCCGGCATCTGCTGGCCCGGCATGGGCGGGGCGGCCACCGGCGGCGGGTTGCCGTCGCTGGTCCACAGTCCCTGGCGCTGCTGGTGGCGGATGAAGTCCTCCGCGACCATCGCCGTGAGGTTGAAGTACGCCTCCCGCACCTTCGGCCGCATCATGTCGAGGTCGACCTCGGCGCCGGCGGCCAGGTGTTCGTCGAACGGTACGACGACGACACCGCGGCAGCGGGTCTCGAAGTGCGACACGATGTCGTCGACCTTGATCATCTTGCCGGTCTCGCGCACCCCGGAGATGACGGTGATGGACCGTGAGACGAGCTCGGCGTACCCGTGCGCGGACAGCCAGTCCAGCGTCGTACTGGCGCTGCTCGCACCGTCCACGGACGGCGTGGAGATGATGATGAGCTGGTCGGCGAGGTCGAGGACACCGCGCATGGCGCTGTAGAGCAGACCGGTACCGGAGTCGGTGAGGATGATCGGGTACTGGTTGCCCAGTACGTCGATGGCCCGCCGGTAGTCCTCGTCGTTGAAGGTCGTGGAGACGGCCGGGTCGACGTCGTTGGCGATGATCTCCAGCCCGGACGGGGCCTGGGACGTGAACCGCCGGATGTCCATGTACGAGTTGAGGTACGGGATCGCCTGGACGAGGTCACGGATCGTCGCCCCGGTCTCGCGGCGCACCCGGCGGCCGAGCGTGCCGGCGTCCGGGTTGGCGTCGATCGCGAGGATCTTGTCCTGGCGTTCGGTGGCGAGCGTGGAGCCGAGCGCGGTGGTCGTCGTGGTCTTGCCCACGCCGCCCTTCAGGCTGATGACCGCGATCCGGTAGCAGGACAGCACCGGCGTACGGATCAGCTCCAGCTTGCGCTGCCGCTCGGCCTCCTCCTTCTTCCCGCCGAGCTTGAAGCGCGAGGATCCGGCGGCCGGCCGGCCGCTCTTCGCCTTCTGCTTCTTGTTGTTGAGCAGCCGGTCGGAGGACAGCTCCACGGCGGCCGTGTAACCCAGCGGCGCCGCGCCGGGGTTCACCGGCTGGCGCTGGTCATGCTGAATGGGCTGCGGCCAGGCGGCCCCGGCCCGGGGGTCGACAGGCTGCTGCGGGACCTGCGGGACCTGCGGGACCTGCGGGACCTGCGGGACCTGCGGGACCTGCGGGACCTGCGGGACCTGCGGGACCTGCGGGACCTGTGCTGCGTCGGGCGCGGGGGCGTGTTCCTGCGGGGCGTGCGGTGCCGGCTGAGGCTGAGGGAACTGCCCGGGGAAACCCTGAGGTGCGGTGGCCGGGGCCTGCCCGTCAACCTGCTGCGGAATCCCGGAATGCGGGAAGCCCGGGTGTCCTTGGGGGACCTGCGGCGCTTGCGGGGCCCCGGGGGCGTGCCGACTCTGGGGAGGCTGGGCCTGCGGCTGCGGAGCCGGGGGCTGGGGGACGCCGTAGTTGCTGGCGGTGGCCGGCGGGATGGGAGCCGGCTCGGCGCCGGGCTGGGGGAAGCCATAGCCGCCGGGGGTGTTGGGCGCGGGCGGCTGGGGGAAGCCGTAGCCGCCGGGCGCGTGGGGGTCGGTGGGGGGCTGGGGTGCGGACGGTGCTGGGTGCGGCTGGGCGTTGGGGGTGGCAGGGGGCGCTGCCGGCGCGGCGTGCTGTTGCGGGAAGCCGTAGCCGCCGGGGGTGGCCGGTGGGGTAGGGGCGGCGGCGCCGCCGGGCTGGGGGAAGCCGTAGCCGCCGGGCGCGTGGGGGTCGGTGGGGGGCTGGGGGAAGCCGTAGCCGCCGGGTGCGTGGGCGTCGGCAGGAGGCTGGGGGAAGCCGTAGCCGCCGGGTGAGTGGGGGGCGGCGGGAGGCTGGGGTGCCGAAGGTGTGGGTGGGGGTTGGGTGTTGGGGGTGGCAGGGGGCGCTGCCGGCGCGGCGTGCTGTTGCGGGAAGCCGTAGCCGCCGGGGGTGGCCGGTGGGGTGGGTGCCGGTGTGTCACCGGGGTGCGGGAAGCCGTAGCCCGGCTGCGGGGCAGGAGGCTGCTGTGCAGCCGGTGCCGGTGCGGCGACCGGGGGCTGCGGTACGGCCGGGGCGGGCGGGTTCCAGCCGTCCGCCGCGGGCGGGGTCGCCTGCGGCAGGACGGGCGGCTGCGGGGCAGGCGCGGGCGCCGCCGCATCGGCCGACTGCGGCTGCGCCGGCCACTCGGCCGCCGGTGAGGGCGCTGCGGGCTGGTACGACGGCGGCAGCGGAGGCAGCTCGCTCGGCGGGGCCGGCGGGGGAGTCCAGGCGGGCGGCGCGGCGGGAACGGCGTCCTGGGGCATGCCGTTCTGCGGCTCGTCCGTATCCACGGGGACGGCGTCCGACGGAGCGTCGACGGCGGTGCCTTCAGGCACAGCGGCAGGTACAGGCGCAGGTACAGAGGCGGGCGCGGGCGCAGGTGCTGAATCCGGGACGGCATCCGTGTCCGGTACTGCCGTCTCATTGCTCACGGCCGCCTCGGAGACGGCCTCCCCGCCCTCCGGCTCGGGAGCGGTGCCGCCCTCGTCGGCCGCACCGTCGGCATCGGCATCGGCATCGGCGTCGGTGGCCGACTCGCCGGCTTCGCTTCCGTCCGATCCGTCCGAACCGGCAGCTGTCTCCACGCCCTCCGCCGGCAGGGGGGCCTCCGGCGCAGCGCTTGCGGCCTCGGCAGCCTCGTCGGCGGGCTGCACGGGCACCTCGGGCTCGGCCTGCACCGCGGCGGCGTTCTCCGCGATCTCCCGCTTGAGGGCGGCCGGGGAGAAGCGCATGGTGGCACCGCTCTCCAGGTCCCCGTTGTCGAAACTGCCCTCCTCGGCACCCGAGGAAGCTCCCGGCGCCCCCCACTGCGCCTTGGACTGCTGCTGTTGAGGCTGAGGCTGAGGCTCGAACCCACTGCCCGCCGGAAGGTGGGGCACGGAGTCCGACCCCGGCACGGGAGGCACGGCGGGAACCGCCGGAGCAGCCTGAACCGCCGGAGCGGGCGGACCGACCGGCACGCCCGGCGCAGGCGGCGCGGCCGGAGCGACCGGCACAACTGCCGCGGCCGGAGCGACCGGAGCGGCTGGAGTGACTGGCACCTCCGACGCCCCCGGCACCTCCGACGCCCCCGGCACCTCCGACGCCCCCGGCATCCCCGGTGCAGACTGCACAGGCGGCGCGGCGGGCGCAGGCGGAGGAACCGGTGCGCCGGGGCCGCTCGCCCCCGCGCCGGCACCCGCCCCCTGCGCCGCACCACCGCCCGCGTTCTGCGTGTACCAAGCCGGCGGCGCGTAGTCGATGGTGAACTCGCCCGTCGCCTCGATGGAGGACTCCGCGTCGGGCTGGTCATCGCCGGGTGTGGCCCAGCCCCCGCGGATCCCGTCCCGATCGCTGCTCACAATTCCTCCTGATGTGGTCGAGCACCCTCATGCCGTGCCGAAGCGACCATTTGCTTGTCGTCCGAAGTGGTTCGAGGCCGTCTGACGTCGTCCGATGCGGCCCTCCCCCCGGAGACGCCGACGCCCACCCGCTGGTTTCCGGCATCGCGCCCCGTACCAGCCTAATCACCAGACGGCCCGCCTCGGCAGGCCCGCCCACCCGTCAGCACCAGTCCACCACGTCACGCGCTCCCAGAAAGGGCCGCGCATGCACACCGAGCCGCCGGACGAAACAGTCATAGTGGCCGAAGTGTCGCAGGAACAAAGGGAGAAGTCGCCTCAGTCCATCCGTCTCGGTGTACCCAGCAACCCGATCTCCGCGTCCGTGGGCTGTGTCATGACGTACTGGCGGTCCCGGTCGGCGCACCACAGGGTGAAGCCGTCGGCGAGGGTGGGCAGTGCCTCGACGTCGTGCCGGGGCAGAGTCAGGGTCCGGCCCAGTTCCGCGGCCTCGTCCGGCGAGATCCGCTGCACGCCGACGAGCCGGGCCTGCCGGATCAGCCGTGGGGCGACCGGACTGAGATACGGAAGCAGCGTCAGCACGGACTGCCAGGGCCCGGAGGCGACCCGTCCGCGCGGCGGGCGCATACCGCAGTCCCGCACCACCAGCACGGGCGTACCCGCCGAGGCGCCCTGCGGAGGCACCCGGCCGACCTCGTACACCGCGAGCCCGTTCTGCCCGCCGCCCATCGCGTGCACCATCTGCACCCAGGCCTGCGGCCGCCCCGTCTCCACGGCCACCCGGGCACCGGTCGCCGCCGCCCTGAGCGCGAGGACCTGCGCGGTCCACAGGCCGCCGATCAGGACCACGTCGTACGGCGTGGGCCGGTTGATCCCCAACACGGCGGGCCGCCCCTCGGCACCGACACCGATGACGACACCGTCGTCCCCGATGGGCAGTGCGAGCGACGCCAGTTGGTCCACGGACACCGAGTGCCGTCCGTGCCGCGGACCGATGAGACCGAAGCCGCTGCGCGGCGAGCGGCGTCCGGGCCGCCCGGGCCGTCCGGACCGGCCGGCGGACGGTTCCGGTTCGCCGGAAGCGATGGTTCCGCGTGGCGTCGTCGCCGTCACCGAGCACCTCCGAGGGGCAGCGTCGCGAGCATGCCGGGCACCTGCTCCCGGTCGAGACGGGCGAGCCCGGCGCCGGTGTGCCGGGCCGCGCCCTGCACCGCGCGCCGGGCCGCCACCAGTTCGTCGTCGCTGCGGCCGGTCACCCGGACGTGCCCGGTCAGGGACACCTCCTGCCGGTCACCGCGCGCGAGGGTGACACTGAACGTCGTGGCGAGCGCCGGAACGGCCGTGATCAGGGCGACGAACTGCGGCAGCGACGGAGCACCGCCCCCGCCCAAGGTGGGCCACCGGCGCAGCCAGTACGTGGTGTGGCGGCGGTTGTCGCAACGCCAGCTCCGGCTGGTCTCCTCGGTCCGCCGCTCCGTCGCCCCGGTCCGCCCGGCCTCCGCCGTCACCAACGGGTTGGCGCAGGCCGACGTGGCGATGGCGGCCGTCAACTCCTCCTCGTCGAGGACGGTCGCCCGGAACCCGGCGCCGGTCAGCCGGCTCGCGAGGTGGTCCGCCGCCCGCACGACACACTTCTGTGCCCCGGTCAGACCGCCCCCGCGGACGGCCACGGCCTCCGGACACAGCTCCGGATCCAGCTTCAACGCGATCCAGGTGATGCGTACCGCCGGCGCGCCGGTCTGCTCCTGCAGGGGCGCGTAGTTGGCCACGGCCACGGACTGCCGGGGCAGATGCAGGGCGGGCGCGGGCTGTGTGTGCAGCACGATCTGCGCGGACTCCAGCCGGATGCCGTCCACTTCGAGGGCGTCCTGCACCAGGGCGAGCGGCAGCGGCTGTCGGCCGCGCTCGGCCCGCAGCGCGGTCGCGTCCGCCTCCACCTGCAGGACGGCGGTGACGAACGTGCCGTCCCCGACCAGCCCGACGGGCCGCCGGTCACGGCCGCCGTAGGCGTATGTCCGCAGCCCGGGATCGCACTCCACGGCCGGCCCGAACCCCGGTTCCGTCCCGGGCGGTATCTCCAGCCTGGCGGCCATGCGCCGGCGGGCCTTCAACTCCCGTGCCGTGGCCAGCCACTCAGGCAGCGAGCGGCCGCGACGACGGGCGAAGGCGAGGACCACCAGCACGGCGGCGACGCCCCCCGCCGCCACCAGCGCCACGGGCCCGCTCACCCAGCCGACGAGCAGCACGGCCGCCGCGATCTCCAGCAGGACGAGGCGTTGCAACCGGAATACACCGCCCTGTCCCGCGCGCGCCCTGAGGGGGAGCGCGCCAGGCGCCGACGACCGTTCGGACCGCCTGGACCGCTCGGGCGGCTGTTGACCGGCCGCCGAGGAGCCCCGGTTCCGCGACCGGCCGACGGAGCGCACGCCCGTTCCCGAAGCCATCACTCCATCCCCCGTTCCGCTCACAACTCGCCCGTGTTCCAGCACCGCACAGGGCACTCGACGGCCCAGGAACCCTACCCGCTCCCCAAGTCGTCACGGTTACCGGGCATAGTAGGTGGCCGCTCTGACATCGGAGACGGGGAACCGGGTCCACCCGCGGTGCGGAGCACGCGGATCGGCCGGAAAACGGGGAGTGACGGGCACAGATGGCATCTCGGCGGGACCAGCTCAACGCCTACACCTTCGCGAAGCGCCGGATGCTCGCGGCCTTCCTGCAGCCGTCGCCCGACGGGTCGGAGGAGGGAGCACCGCGGCCGCTGCGCGGGATCCTGCCCGGCATCGTGGTCGGGGTGATCGTCATGGCCGTCTTCGGGGCGTGGGGCATGTTCAAGCCGACCGCGCCCAAGGGCTGGGACCTGCCCAACGCCAAGGTGATCGTCGCGAGCAAGTCGACCACGCGCTACGTCGTCCTGAAGACCGGCAAAGAGGTCCAGCTGCACCCGGTCCTCAACATGGCCTCCGCCAAACTGCTCCTCGACGAGGGACAGGGCGAGGTGGTGACCGTCTCGGAGTCCGTCCTCGACAGCGGCAAGATCCCGCACGGTGTGACCGTCGGCATCCCGTACGCCCCCGACCGGCTGCCCTCGGCGTCCGAGGCGGGCACCGCGAAGCGCTGGGCGGTTTGCGAGCGGCCGAGCGCGGGGGGCGGGGACTCCGTCCAGAAGGCCGCCCTGGTCCTGGCCGCCCGGGAGAAGGGCGCGACCGAGGGCTCGGAGCGGCTGCGCGGCGGCCAACTGCTCTACGTGGCGGACCCCGACGGCAAGCGCTACGTCGTCGACGCGAACGGCACGGCGTACCCCGTGGACAAGAGCGACGAGTTGCTGCTGCGCGCGGTGGTCGGTTCCGGCCGGGAGCCCCAGCGGGTGTCCGCGGAGTGGCTGGCGACCCTGCACCGGGGCGACCCGATCGCCTTCCCGCAAGTCCCCGGGCAGCCGGGCACGGCTGCCGACGCGCCCGGCCAGCTGGACGATTCGGCCGACAGGGTCGGCATGGTGCTCAAGGCGTTCGACAACAACAAGGAGCAGTACTACGTGGTCTTGAGCGGCCGCGTCGCTCCCGTGTCCGCGTTCGTCGCCCAACTCCTGCTGTTCAGCAAGGAGCTGGCCCCGCTCGGCCAGGCCGGCCACGCCCGTGAGATGAGCCCGGGCGCGATCGTGCCGGGCCAGGCCTTCGGCACCGAGCACCGCTGGCCGACCGGGGACCCCGAGCCGGTCAACGAGGCCTCGTCGGCCGCCGGGAGCCGCAGCACGATCTGCACCGTCCTGCGCGGCGTGAACGCCACGACGGGCGCCACGACCCTGAGCACCTGGGCGGGCACGGAGTTCCCGGCCCAGCTTCCCACCGGCTCCTCCAGTGCCTACGTCACGCCGGGCTCGGGCCAGCTCTACCGCCAGTTCCAGGGCGAGGAGACCAAGGCAGGCCCGGTCTTCCTGGTCACCGACACCGGCTTGCGCTACGTCCTGCAGTCCAACGGCGACAGCGCGACGGACGACGCGGGCATCGGCACGACCGCCAAGAAGCGCGAGCAGCTCCAGCAGGAGGCGAAGCAGGCCCAGACCCTGCTGGGCTACAAGGACGTCGACCCGGCGCCGATCCCGGCCGCCTGGTCGGAGTTCCTGCCCACCGGCCCACGGCTGTCGACGGCGGCGGCACGCCAGCCCCAGGGCTCGTGAGAAGGAGGACGAGGATGGCGCTGCCCACGACGCTGTCGCTGCGTACGACGCTGTCGCTGCGTACGACGACGGCGCTGCGTACGACGACGGCGCTGCGTACGACGACGGCGCTGCGTACGACGCTGTCGCTGCGTACGACGACGGCGCTGCGTACGACGACGGCGCTGCGTACGACGATGGTGGCGGCCGCGGCCCTCCTCACGACCGCGACGGTCCTCGCACCCCCCGCGGCCGCCGCGACCACGGCGGGCAAAATCCCCTACTCGGACCAGTGCACGTTCCCCAACGGCGAGTACCCGGGCCGCCCCTGGTCGCTGCAGCGCGTCCTCCTGGACGAACTGTGGAGCCGGTCCAAGGGCAAGGGCGTCCGGGTGGCCGTCATCGACACGGGCGTGGACGTCAAGAACCCGCAGCTCACCGACGCGGTCGACGCGAAGGCCGGCCGCAACCTCCTGCCCAAGAACCTCAAGGACGACAACGGCGACCCGATCGAGCGGGGCAACGAGAACGGCACGACGGACACCGTCGGCCACGGCACCAAGGTCGCCGGCATCATCGCGGCCCGCCCCCTCGACGGCACCGGCTTCGTCGGCCTGGCCCCCGAGGCGACGATCATCCCGATCCAGCAGAACGACGCCGAGGGCCACGGCGACACCAAGTCCCTGGCCGAGGCGATCCGCTACGCCGTCCGGGCCGGGGCCGGGGTCATCAACATCTCCCAGGACACGTCGAACGCACTGAAGCCGTCCCCCGACCTGGAGCGGGCGATCGACGAGGCACTGGACCGGAAGATCGTGGTCGTGGCGTCGGCGGGCAACGACGGCCTCGGCGGCAACGTCAAGGAGACGTATCCCGCCTCCTACGAAGGTGTTCTGGCGGTGGCCGCCTCCGACCGCAACAACGAACGCGCCTCCTTCTCCCAGTCCGGCGACTTCGTAGGCGTGGCAGCCCCCGGCGTCGACATGATCTCCACGGTCCCCCAGGGCGGCCACTGTTCCGACAACGGGACGAGCTTCTCGGCGCCGTATGTGGCGGGCGTGGCCGCGTTGCTCAAGGCGAGACATCCGGACTGGACCGCACGCGAGATCGTCGCCCAGATCGAACAGACCGCGGAACGCACCATCGCGGGCCACGACCGACTGGTCGGCTGGGGAGTCGTCGACCCGGTCCGCGCCGTGACCGAGGACGACCGTCCCCTCGAGTCCCCGAGCCCCAAGGACGGCCTGGGCAAGGCCGAGGCCCCGTCCCCGGCGAAGTTCCAGATCGGCGAGACCCCCGACGAACGCAACGCCCGCCTCGCCACGTACGTGACGGTGGCGGCGGCCGTCCTTGTCGCGGGGCTCGGCGGCACGGCGGTCGCGATCCGGGACGCGCGGCGGCGGGCGCGGAGGGTGGCGGGGGCGGAGTAGGGAACGGCGGCCATCTCAAGGCGCATCGGGACGAGTTGAAGCGTGCGGTTGCCACCGATTTATAGAATCATCGCAACAGCAAGCGACTTGTGATGCCGATGCGACGGGGGACGGAGGTACACCGTGGGCGTGCCCGGAACGGGACCGGGGCAGGGTGGACGCCCAGATCTGCGCGTGTCCGCGCAGGACCTCACCAAACTCGCCGGCGACCTCGACGACATGCAGGATCACCTGGACAAGCAGGTGCAGCGCATGGACGCGATCGTCGACAGCATCGAGGCGGGCTGGCGCGGCCCGGCGGCGTCGGCGTACCGCGACTTCCACCGGGCGGCGGCCGAGGACGCCGTACGCATCCGTGAAGTGATGAAACTGCTGGAGGAAGCGGTACGGCTGAGCCGCGACGGCTTCTCCCGGGACGACCTCGAGGTACTCGCCCGGATGCGGCGGATCCAGGTGGACGTCGACAGCGAGGTCGACCGACTGTCGACGCCGAACACCGAGACGCCGACGCTGCGCAGCAGCCTCGACGACCTGTAGCCCTTTCAGAACCGCAGTTGCCGAGACGAACACAGGGGGATCATGTCGACCGGCGCCGCACCCGACGACGACCACATATCCGTTTCCTTCGCGACCCTCACCGAGCTGGCCGCCGACCTGGAGGACATCCTCAAGAAGCTCAACGGCAGGCTGGACGACCTCTACGACCGGGTCGTGCCCGTCGTGCTGTCGTGGCAGGGCGAGACCCGGGAGGTCTTCGTCGACAAACTCGACGAGTGGGACCGCTCCGCCCAGGATCTGCAAGCGGCCCAGAAGTGGCTCCACGAGTACGTCACCACGGGCCACACCAACTACGCGGCGGCGCACCGGGCGGTGCTGCGCGGCTGGGGAGCCGGCTGATGGCGGACCGTCCCAGCGACGCCGAGCGCAAGCGGGAACGGGACCAGCTGATGCCGGCGGCACCCGACGCGGGCAGTGGGTTCGACGTACAGCCGCCGCATCTGTACTACACGTCGGCAGTCGTGCGCGACGGGCAGTTCGACTACGACAAGGGCGCCACCGACCTGGTGAGCGCGCTCAACCAGTACAGCCAGTCGGCGGGCACCGGATGGGGACCGGACTCCTTCGCCAAGGTCTACCTGCAGATCGCCGAGAAGTACCTCAAGGTCTGGGCGGCGGGTGTGCTGAGCGTCGGCGGCGTGGCGGTCGGCCTGACCGTGACCGCCAACAACTACCAGGCAGCGGACTGGTCCACCCGCGGCATGCAGGGGCCGCCACCCCGCCGCCCTCCTCCCGTCGTCATCGACAAAGAGCCCGACTACGGGAAGATCAACGACATCAAGTGGACCGGGACCGGCGAGGACGCCGACTCGTGGGCGATCTCCGGAGCGATGGGCGAGATTCCGGACTTTCTCGCGGACGTCATCCGGCCGGCCATCGAGTACGGGCTGAACCTCGGCAAGACCCATGAGATCACCCCGGGAGCCCGTGAGGACGACCTCAAGGGCATGGCCACCGCCTGGCGGGAAGCCGGCAGCGCCGCGCTGAAGGCCGGGGACACCTTCACCTCCGCCATCGCCTACATGACGGACCCGCACGGGAACAACGAGTGGCAGAGCGCGATGAAATCGTTCTGCCAGTCGATCTGGGGGACCACCGCCTGGGGCCGCAGCCGGAACGCGCAGGGCCAGATCGCCCAGCCCCACCAGGGCGGCCGGAGTTGGAAGACCTCGGGAAACGTGGCGCCCGCGCAGCGTCGGCCGATCCTCGAGGTACTGCACACCACTGCCGACACCGTACAGAAGACCTGCGACGACCTGGCCCAGGCCGCCCGCCTGTGCAGGGAGACCACCTCCAACCTCGCCAAGACGGCCGCCAAGAAGATGGTCGAGGACCTGACCGTCGGACTGGACGCGCTGGAACTGCTCCAACTCGCGGGCTCCGCCATGTTGGGGAAGCTGGTGATGGCCTTCCGGCAGCACATGGACCGGGCGGCTGCGGACAAGGCTGTCGAGGCCTACCAACAGAAGTTCAGTGACGCCGCCACCACGCTGCTCGCGCTGGAGTGGGAGCTGGACGAGGCGTTGAAGAGCACCCCCACGTTCCTCGCGGAGGAGGCCAGGGCCGAGGCGTTCGCGGGCCGCTCGCTGAACGAGTTCAAGAGGGAACACAAGATCCTCAACGGGGAGAACCCGATCCCCTACAAGTACACGCTCGACCTGGCGATGGCCGAGGACCTCGGCGGCGGCCACACCATCGACAAGCACGTCGGCAAGACCGACGCCCAACTGCTCCAGCGGCTGCGTGATCAGAGCGGCATCCCGGCGGCCTCCAGCTTCCCGGACCTGGCCTCGGCCCAGAAGTACACCCAGGCGTGCATCCGGCAGAACTCCGGGGCCATCGACGCGTGGCTGGCGACGGGCCCGCCGCCGCAACCGGCCAGCCCGATCTTTCAGGTCAGCTCGGTGAGTTCCGACGTCAACAACCCGCTTGCGGTGGCGCCGGTGACCGGGCGCACCTCAAGGATGGTCAATGGCCAGGCGGGCCCGGTGACCGACGCGCACGGCGTCGCCACCCGCCTCCGATACGACGCCGGCCTCGACCCGCCCTTCATCGTGGTCACTTCCATGCCCAAATAGGCTGGATCCAGTCGCTCAGAGAACACGATCGTCAAGGGAGCCGTGATGTCGACGCCGGACGCCGAGGCATGGGCCGAGGCACTCACCATGTACGAGCAGCGTTACTCGTACGTCCTGGTGGGGCCCCGCGCGCACCAGGACTGGGTGCAGGACGTGGCGGCGGTCATGCGCCGGCGGGCGGTGGATCCCCGGAACTGGAGGTGGATCGACGTCGACGAAGGTGAGGAGGAGCGCCTGGAGGATCCGTTCTTCCCCTTCGCCCCACCGCCCTCGGACCTGGAAGGCGCGGCGGCCTGGCGGACCGCACTGCGAACCGTGCCTCGGACGTCGGTCGAGCGGCTGCTCGTCATGCTGTCCACCACATGGCTGGACGTCCCGGACGAACGCGCCCGGAATCACTTCGAGGCCCGTCGGCCGGAACTCGAGCGGAAGGCCCGGGTGATCCTCTCCCGCTTCCCGGAAGAGACGTCCTTCTACGCCAACACCGGCTTCCCCGACGTGCGGACCGGCAACCGCGTCGACGATCCGGACTTCTACGAGATGACCACCGGCTGCAACCCCCGCTCCTGCTACGACTGGGACCTGGGCATGGTCGCGGTCTCCGACACCGAAGTCGGTGTCTTCTGGTCTTTCGACGCCACCTGAGCGCGCCCTACCAGGCTTCCAGCGTCCCGGACTTCGAGCTTGGAGTCCTCCGAGCCATCTTCGAGGACTGAGAGAGATCCATCCATGCGTACCCGTTCCGCCACCTACCCTGACCGCGACACCGCCCAGTGGGCCACCCAGCAGGTGGTCACCGCCAACGAGCAGCTCATCCACCGCTGGCTGGCCCAGGCGACACGCCGTCGGCTGACCATCGAGGCGTCCTGGCCCACCCGGCCCGAGGCGGTGGGACGGGTGCTGCTGCACGCGATGATGCTGGCCGGGCGGGACCCGGTCGACGTCAGGGCGGCCCGGGTGATCCTCGTGCGGGACCCGAGCCGCCCGCACGGCTTCGCCGTCCACGCCACGTTCCCCCTGTACCTGTAGAGGCTGTACACCCCGTGCCCCTGAGCCCCCTTGAACACGACCGCCGCTACGGCGAGCTGGACCAGGTGATCCGCGCCTACGCCGGACAGTCGGCGGACGACACCCCGAACGAGCCCAGCGTTGCCCTGACCGCCTATCTCCGCCAGACCTGGCACACCCGCCCCTGGGCCCTGGCCGTCGCGGAACGCCAGCTGCGCGAGTACGCCGCCGACAACCCGCCCGGCCGACTCCGGCTCCGCCTGGGCGAGTTCTACGCGATCCCGGACGTCGGTCTGCCCGAGGACGAGACGCGGCCATGGCTGTACTGCCTGGCCGACCACATCAAGCACAGCATCGAGCAGGGCGAGGTCCCGCCCCCGGCCATGCCCGCCACCCACTGGGAGTGGCAGACCCGCTTTCCGGAACTGGCCCAGTTCCTCGGCGGTTGGTTCTCCCAGGACATGCCGGACGAGTTCGACGACCACGACGCGGCCGTCGACGGCTACCGCACCACCACCGACCCGCACCTCGTGGCCCGACTCGTCGGCGAACTGCACGAACTGCTCGCCCTCGACCTGGACGAGTCCGACTACGCCCTGGCCGTCGCCGAGTTGGGCATGGAGGTCGACCCGCCGGCCCCGTACTCACCCAGCGGCTGGCTCGCGCTCGTCGCAGGCCGACTGAGCGCTCCGCGCGCCGAGTACGGGCCTGGCGCGCAGGCGGACGCGCCCTGACCACCTGACGGGAAGCCGGGTCATCCCGCGGTCAAGTACTGATCTGGCCACGGCCAAACACCTGTATGGGTTCCGCATGCCCCAGCCCCGCCAACCTGAAATAGCCGGATTTGCCCGAAAGTTCCCTGGCTACGGTGGTGCCGCCACATCATCCGCAGGTCCACGGGGAACAGGAGACGGCGGTGGGCGCACCAATCCGTTCGCACCTCCTCGACTACATCGAGACAGCGCCGCCCGCAGGGGCGGTCCCGGCGTCTCCGTCGACGCCGGAGCCTCGCAGATCACGTCTTCTTGAGTACGTCGAGTACGCCGGTGCCGAGCCCGTCGAGGCCGCAGGAACCGAATCACCCGCACCCCCGGGCCCCAGGCCCGGCGTCCCCGCCTACCAGACGCCCGTGTTCGTACCGGCCCATCCCCGGTACGTCGACGTCACGGACAGGGACGGCCGTCCGGCCCGCCTGCCCTTCATCGCGTACGAGCTTTTTGACTACCCGGCTGCTGGAACCGGGGCCGTGGCGTTCGCCTTCACCACCCTTGACCGGCTCGTCGCCGCGCTCGGCGAGTCCCAACCCTGGGTCGCCACCTCGATCGGCCCCCTGGCCGAGGCCGTCGCCGAGTACGACGTCACGGTCCTCCTCGACCCGCGAGTCGCCCCCGGCCACCACAACTGGCAGCCGGACGACCTGGCCGCCTACGCCCGGGAGGTGCGCTGATGCCGCCCGACTTCAAGGCCGTCCTCGGCGACCTCACCTCGATGTCCAAGACCTTCCACGACGAGGCCGTCAACTACCGCAAGCTGCACGCCGACGTCGCCCCGCCCCTCGTAAGCGGCGGCGATTCCGGCCTCGACCACGCCCTCAAGGAGGTCGCCGACCTCATCGTCGCCCTGCACATCGGCTTCGCCGACCGCCTCGACGACCGCGGCGACAAGGTGACCTACGCCCGCGACTCCTTCCAACGGCACGACATCGACGTCCACGGACTGTTCGAGGACCTGATGGCGGGGGACGGCTGATGGCCGACAGCTGGGTCGGCGGCGACATCGGCGGACTGCGCACGATGGCCGACACGTACAAGAACGCCAAGGGCAAGCTCGACGACGTCATCACCCCGATCAGCCGCGCCGTCGAGGCGCTGGTGGGCGACGCGGCCTGGAAGGGCGAGGCGGCCGAGACCTTCCGTGCCACCTGGAGCGAGGACGCGCTGACGGCGGGGGCCTTCGCGACCCTCGTGCACAGCGCGGGCGACATCCTCGGCACACTCGTCGGCGCGCTCGCCGCCTGCGAGACGGCGCTGCAGAACGCCGAGCACGTCGCGACGGGCAAGGGAGTGGCGATGGGGGACAAGGGCGTTCCGCTGGAGATCCTCACCGCGAACCCGCTCAGCGCCGACGACCAGGAGACGATCGCCGCGCTCGACGAGTACGGCAAGGTGCGCGACGAGATCCTGCACACCGCCCAGCACGCACGGCTGGTCGCGGCGGACGGACTGCGAGGCCTCTACGCGCAGGTGACGGCGCCTGTCTCGACCGGTGACAAGATCACCATCGCCGACGCGTTGCGCGGCCTGTACGCCTACGACGCCGAGGATGCCCGGGCCGGCGGCAAGGAGGCCCGCAAGCTGATCGACGGTGCCAAGGACGAGGAACGGGCCGCCAAAAAGGAACTGCGCGCGGAACGCAAGGCCTTCCAGAAGGCGGGCCGCGCACTGCCGGACGACCTCGACGCCAAGGGGGCCTACCGCGACGCGGTGACGCAGGTCGACTCCCTCGAGGACGCCATCGCCCGAGCCGACCACGGCAGTACGGCCCTTCCCTACGACCGGGCCCTCAACGTCAAGCTGGCCGACGCAGCGGACGCGCTGCGCCTGGGCGAAGGCGTGGCCAAACTCCCGGAGTTCCTGAGGGAGATCCCGGTGCTTGACGTGGCGGCGGCCGCCGCCTGCGGGCTGGTAGAGGCCAAGGACGACCACGACAAGGGCTGGTCCTGGCAGCACTCGGTGGTCGTCGACGGCGGTGTCGCGCTCGGCGGCGTGGCCGTCGGCGCGGGCGTGGTGGCCGCCCTGCCCATCGAGGGCACTGCGGCGGTGGCCGGGGTCGGAGTCCTGGCGGCGGTCACCGCGACCGAGGTCCTCGATCACTCCTTGCACGAGCACTGGAGCGAGGACATTCACGACCACGGCGTGGTGGGCGGTGTGCTGACCGGCGCGGGCCATGTCCTGACGGAAACCGGGGAGGACGACGTACGAATGGTGAAGGACATCTGGCATGGCGTCACGAGCATCTTCTGAGATCCCCGCCCTCGGCCTCCCCGCCCGCATTCCGGCTCTGCCCAAGCTGGGCACCACCTGGTACAAGCGGGGCGCGCTCTACTGGCTGTGCCGCGCGCGCACGACCGTCTTTGTGATCATGGTGATGGCCATGTTCTGTTTCGTGTCACTCAGGCTTTACCAGGGATTCCGCAGTGAAATGCCGCCCACGGTGCGCGTCGTGTGTGACGTGGCGCAGGCGGTCGCGTCCTGCGCGGCCCTGGTCTGGGGGTGGGTCAAGCAGCGCCGCAGCCACAGGGAGGCCCTCCTGGATCCGCCCACCCCCCAGCAGACCTGGGTGGCCAAGCGCGACCACAACAGGCGCGCCGGCAGGGCGTCCGGTAGGGGGGCGGTCGGCGGGCGCGCACTGCTGGCGCTGGCGGCGCCCGTCATGCCGGCGTTCGTCGCGTACCTGGTCGGCTGGCTGACCGCCTGGCTCACTGTCCGCGAATACCCGAGCGAGGTCGGGGCCCGGCTCTGGCTGGACGAGCAAGGATCCCGACCATGACAACGCAGGCACCCCCCAACCTGATCCCGCCCCTGCCAGGACTGGGCACCACCTGGTACGAGCGGGGTGCACGCTACTGGGCACGCCGGGTCTGGACGGCCGTCTTGTTCCTCCTCGTCCTTGCCTTCATTTGCTACATCGCGCTCATGCTCTACCTGGGCGTTCCCCGCAGCGACCTGCCGCCGAAAGTGCGCACCGTGTGGGACTGGACGCAGGCGGTCGCGTCCGGAGGGGCTGTCGTGTGGGGGTGGATGAAGCTGCGCCGGGATCACCGCAGGAAACTCCTCGCCCCTCCCACTCCCCAACAGATGTGGGAGGCCAAGCGAGGCGAGAGCGGACGTGCCCCGGGACTGGCCCGTGCCGCTGTCCTCCCTCTGCTGATTGCGGCGCCTGTCCTGCCGGCGATCGTCGCGTGGGGCGTCGGCTGGTTCGTGGCCATGCTCACGGTCCGGGAGTATCCGAGCGAGGTCGGGGCCCGGCTCTGGTTGCAAGAGAAGACATCCCGAACATGACGGTCATGATGCCAAGGTCCGGATGCGGCGTTCTGCGAGGATTGAGTTGAGTGTGCGTCAGTGGTAGCACGTTTGTTGCATATGGCAGTTGGGGCTGTCAGAGGAAGTCATTACAGTGGTTGTGTTGCGGTCATGAACACTTGAAAGGCGCGGGTTGAGCTGCTCAGGACGGGCAGCGGAAAACGGGGAGGGTGGCAGGCGTGATTCCTGCAGAGTTGGGCGGGGGCCCCACCGACGTACGGCGTGGCTACATGGCGCTCTCGGCGTTCAAGAAGCGGGTGGACGACCTGCTCACGGCCTTCGAGAAATCCGCGGGCGGCTCGGCGAAGGTCGGGGACCACAACCTGTCGGAGGCCACGTTCGGCGCGGGGCACTTCCCGGAGGCACAGGCACTCCACCTCCAGTACGCGCGCGTCCATGAGCGCATCACGGCGCTCTCCAAGTCGCTGGGACTCCAGTTGGAGGCGATGCAGATCGCCGTGCACGGCGTGGACGTCACCTTCGACAACCTCGAAGAGGACCTCCGGTACCGGTTCCACCAGATCCGGGCCCAGGTCAACCAGGAACGCGAGGCGATGGTGCACGAGCAGATCAAGCGTGACAACAACGCCGACCACACCGACGCGGGGTACTGATGAGCGGCGACAAGAAGAAGCCGGACCACTACCAGGCGGAACGCCAGGACGCCGCCCAGCAGAACAGCGGCGTGGACGATGCGGTCAACAAGGCCGCGGTGATCAGCCCCCCGCCCGCCGGCAGCCCTGGCGGCTTCGGCAAGACCAGCTTCGAGGGCTACGACCTCAACGCCATGATCGACATCGTCGAGTCGGCGAGCCCGGAGACCATGGAGAGCGCGGCCACGGCCCTCGTCGACGCCCGGGACGCCATCAACGACGCCGCCAACGAACTCAGCCGCAACCTGGGCAACGTCGACTGGGAGGGCGAGGCCCACACCGCCTTCTACACCTGGGGCATGAACCTGACCACCACCGCCCTCGCGCTCGCCAGTTACACCGACGAGGTGGGCACCCAGGTCCTGGCGGCAAGCTCCGGCCTCGCCTCCGTACGCAAGTCCATGCCCCCGCGCGACAGCCGCATCGTCCCCAAGAAGGTCGACGACATCCCGACGCCTCAGCGGGTCGACGGCAACGCGGAGTACACGGCGGCGGTCAAGGCCGAGCAGGACCGCCAAGAGGCGATCAACCAGATGTACCGGCTGGCGTCGTTCTACACGGTGTCGAGCGGGATGATGGAGCTGGCGGAGGAGCCGACGTTTCCGAAGATGCCGGATGTGGGGGTGCCTGCGCCCCAGCGCACCATCGGTCTGGAGCCTCCTGCGGCCAGGGAGACCCACTCGCTTTCCGGTACAAGTGACGCGAATACAGTGCGGCATCACTCGGTGAATGCCTCGACTGTGCAGCCGCAGTCGGACGCTTCTCCGCCGTCTGCCAGAAGGCTGGGCGATCCCGTCACCCAACCGGACCACCACGTCGGTACGGAGATCGACAGCGTCGGTACATTGCCGCCACCGGACACGGCGAAGCCGACGACCGTTGTGCCGCCCTCGACGGCAGGTCCCAGCGCAACTTCAACGGGATCAGTTCCTCCCTTTGCCCCCACTGGTGTACCTCCCACTTTCCGGGGGCCGGGCGGGCGTACCTCAGGGTTCGGCGGCGTACCGGGAAGCAGGTTGCCTACCTCGGCGCAGGGGCGCGTAGGCGGTATGCCGGGCGGCACCGCGGCAGGACGTACGGGAACCGGCCCCGTGGGGCCGACGGGACGTACCGCTGCAACAGGGAAGACAGGCGGCCGCACCACTGGTCCCATGGGGCGAGGTGTGGTCGGCGGCGTGCCGAAGGCCGGTGGCCAGGCGGCAGGACGTACTGGCGGTGTCCCACACGGTCCCGTCACCGGCATGGGTGCCACGAACCCCGGACGTTCGGGCGCTGGGCGCACTGGCGCCGGACGTGCCGGCGATGGCGTTGTCGGCGGGAGACCTGTCACCGGGGGCGCCCCCGGCGCCAACAGTTCCAGGTTGCCGCGAGGCACGGTCGTCGGCGGTGAGGGCGCTCCCACGTCGCGTGTCGCGGGCGAGAGGCCCGGCCAGCGTGGCGTGATCGGGACACCCGGCTCGACGACGACGGGCACGGGCGCGGGACAGGCGGCTCGCCGCTCCGTCAGTAGCCCTGAGGGCGTGGTCGGAACGCCGAAGGGACGAGTTTCCGGAAGCAGGAACAACGGAAACACGCCCGGCGGCCCGGGCGCGGGGCGTGGTTCTGCGCGCAATCAGGGTTCAGGCGAGACACGTTCGCGCCGTGGCGAGCGGCGCGATGACGCGTCGACGACCGACTGACCGCACAAGAGCGAGGACAGACAGAGGCATGGTGGCAGGGAGCAGCCGACGCGGCGGGCGGAGCGCCTCTTTCGCGGAACGAAACGGGAGACGGGTTTCCGCCGTCTGTTCAGCGCTCGGTGCCTTGGCAGTCCTGTCGGCAGGTCTGGCTCCGAGTGCGGCAGCAGCTGACGTTCAGTCCCAGCAGTGGTACCTGTCGGCGATGAAGGCCGATGAGATGTGGAAGGTGAGCACCGGCAAGGGAGTCAAGGTCGCGGTCATTGACACGGGCGTCAACCCTGACACCTCCTCTCTGAAGGGGCAGGTACTCACCGACGAGGTGCCGCAGGCCGTGGCGTACGGCGCGGCAGAGGACTACACGGGCCACGGAACGACTATGGCGGAGCTCATTGCCGGGACTGGTGCTGGTGACGGCCTGAAAGGTCTTGCTCCCGGAGTAAAGATCGTTCCTTACAGGATCACGCTCGACGAGTTGAAGGACAAGACGGAGAGAAAGAAGACAGCGAATTCTGCGCAGGCGATCAGGTCCGCAGCCGACAGCGACGCTAAAATCATCAACATGTCCTTCAGTAGCCCCGGTGACAATGCTGAGGAAGCGGCGGCGATTAAGTACGCCCAATCCAGGGGCAAACTGATGTTTGCTGGCGTTGGAAACGACGCGGAGAAGAAGAGTCCCATCGGCTATCCAGCTGCGTATCCGTATGTCGTCGGAGTCTCAGCCTCGGACGAGAACGGCACCGTTGCGAAGTTCTCGCAGTACGGTAATTACGTCGATCTCGCTTCTCCCGGCATCGACGTGCCCAGTTGGTGCGACGAGACGTTCCGTTCGTACTGCGCAGGCAAAGGCACCAGCCAAGCCACCGCCATCGCCTCCGCCTCCGCAGCACTCGTCTGGTCGGCCCACCCCACGTGGACGGCAAACCAAGTACTCGCCAGTCTGATCGACACCGCCGGACGTGACTGGGCGAAAGATGACCCGAGCACGTACCTCGGATACGGGCTGATCCGCCCCCGTATGGTGCTGGAGAAAAGCGACTTCAACCCGGGGCCGGCCAACACCGACCCCCTCGCCAAGGAAAACGCGACGGGCGTCACGGACGAGGCGGGCAACTCACCCTCCGCCTCCGCAGCAACCTCGTCACAGCCCTCGAAGGGCACTTCAGACGGCCAGACGTCGGCGGCAGGATCAACCTCCGACGCTTCCAACACCTCCGACAACACCACGACGTGGGTTGCCCTCGGAGCCGCGGCGGCTGTCCTGGTGATCGGGGGCGGCGCCTTCGCGGTGATCCGCTCGCGGCGAGGCGCCTGACGATTCACGCACGACGACCGGTCACACGCACAACGGTTCTGGCGCAGCGAGGCGCGCAGCAACCAACCACAGCTGACGAAAGGGAGTGCCGAAATGGTCGACCGCAAGCTCAATGACGGCGACGTACAGAAGCTCCAAAAAGAAGTCATCGATCGATACGACAACATCCGAGGCTCCCTCGCGAAACTGCAGGGCACGATCGACATGATCGAGAAGGCGTGGACCGGCCAGGGTGCCAACGCGTTCAACACCAAGCAGACGGAAATCAACGGCCACATGGTCGCGATCGGCAAGATGCTCGACGACTTCCTCGAGGGCATCCACATGACCAAGACCGACAAGCAGAACCTCGAAGACCAGATCACGGCGGACATGACCAAGATTTCGGTCGAGGATCTCGGCGGAAAGACTTCGGCGCTCAACAGCTACTGACGAGCACGAGCCACTGGTCGCGCTGAACCACACCGTTGTCCGGACCGCGAAGTCCGGCTGAAGTCTTCAGAGAAACGAGGGAAACATGTCCGGAGCGCATTACGAGGAACTTGCCGTCACTTACGGCACCATGGACGCGCTCGCCACCGAGCTCGGCAACCAGGCCACGAAGCTCGAGGAAGACCTTGAGGCACTGAGGCAGGCTGTGCTCAACGTGTCCTCGGGCTGGGGCGGTGAGGCGTTCCAGCAGTTCCAGAGCAAGAGCGAAGAGTGGAACAAGCACGCCCGGGGCATCCACGCTGCGCTGCTCCAGATCTCGCACCAGGTCCACGGCGCCGGCGGTGACTACCGCGGCGGCGACCTGAAGGGCGCCAGCTACTTCATGTAGGAGCGCGAACTCCGCAACACCAGGGTGGGCACGCACGGGAGGTGCCCACCCTGTGCTCTGCCGTCATCCGGAACTTCGCGCTCCTTGGGCCTGCACCGGGCCTTGTCGGAAGACCCGCGAGGACTTCATATGGGCCACACACCCGGTACCCCTCAGTCGGTGGACTTGTCACTCCCGGCCGTGTCGGCTTCGGGTGTGCCGACTGTCGGCTTGGGCACCACATAGGACCCTTTGCCGGACACGGTGTAGATCAAGCCACGCTCACGCAGCTCTCGCATGGCCCGGCGCACGGTCATATGGGCAATGCCGTACTCCTCGGAGAGCCGGAGTGACGCGGGGATCATGCGGTCGGGTGCGTATTCCCCGCTGCGGATCCTGAACTCGATCACGTCAGCGAGCTGCATGTACAGCGGTCGGCCTGATTCGGGGTCAAGGGACATTCCTCGACCGTAGACAGACGCACCATGCTTGGCACCTGTAGCTCTAGCTACAGCTGGATGCATCAAGCTGCATCAGGCTATGGTGGATGACGCAAGGACCCCCGCGACGGGTGGAGCCGTCCGGGGGCATGGCCACCAACCCAACGGAGGTTGATGACAGTGAGCATTATCCATGCGCTGCTGCGCTGGATCCTGGGCGTGTTCGCGCCTGGCACCGGCAGGCGGAGGGCGGGTACACGCTCCGCCGTACCGGTTTCCGCGCGCATTCCCGAGAGGCCCAGCACACTCGTCGCACGGCTCCCCGCACCCCGTTCCCCGTACGGACTGCTAGAGCCCCTCGACGGCGCCTCCACCGCCCCAATCCGCCCGTACGCACTTGCCGGAGCGGGCTCACCGGGAACGGGAGTGTGAGCAGCCAAAGCAGTCACAGCGTCGTGTGACGCTGGTCCTGGCGGCGGACTTCGGTATCGACCTCGACCGGCATGTCATCGGCGCGGAGGGGGCGGCGTGATGGCGACGGGAGACAAGACCCCCCGCCCGCCGGTGCGGATGTGCGTGCGTTGCCACGTGACGACAGGGGCCCCGGTCGTGGTCGGAGTGGTCCACCAGAACTCGGGGCCAGGCTTTGTCGTCTACGCGTGCCAGGTGTGCGCCGTGCACTATTCGCCGCAGCCGGACATCCTCACTGTCCTGCCCCCCTCTGGCCGAGCCGGGGGCGAGCAGTGAGCGCGCGGCCTGCCAGAACGACGTGGGAGGCGCGGGAGTTGTCGCCGGAATACACGTTGGCGCGTCGGCCCGGGTACGAGGTCGTGCACGCCTCGTGCCGCCGCCTGCGGGCCATTCCGCTCCCACATGGTGGGGGCCTGCTGCTGGTCCGCCGTTGCAGCTGCGCCTGCCATCGCCCGTCGGCGGAGGAGACTCAAGTGAGCGCCGGCACCCCCTCTGAGCGGAGGCCTGGCGCCCCACGCTGAGCATCTACCGCGTGGGCCGGATCGGGCCGACATGACGGCCCGATCCGGACCCGTGTCCATCGCGGTGGCCCCGATGCGAAGGCGTTGCGGTGCTGCCTGTCGTGGCCGCCCCGCCGCTGTTTCCGATGTGGGGCTCCTGGGTGCCTTCGGTCGAGGCGGCACTCGAACGGTTCAGTCCTCTGAGGAAGGGGGCTGCGGAAGAGGAGGCGGTGGCATCGGCGGGTTCGATGGTCGGGGCGGGTAGTGCGGCCGAGACGGGATCCTGGGCTCGGGTGGGGCCGCCGGTGAGGGCGGCTGGGGCTCCAGCGACCGCCGGGGGCGGGGTTGCGACTGGCGAGGTGTGAACGGTGAGACCGGAGGGGGTGGCGGCGGAGGGGGCGGTTCGATGGCCAGCAGCACCGGGCCGCCCGCCCGCAGTCGTGCGATGGCCTGTTCGGCCCGGCGGCGGGCGTCGGGAGCGTCGTCGCGTTCGTAGGGGCGGGGGAATTCCCCGCGGCCGAGAGTGTCGGTGGACAGCGGCTTGTAGCCGAATACGTGGGTGATCGCCATCATGCGGCGACACCGTTCGGCACTCGTGGTGTGGGGAAACTGCAGATGCACGCGGCCGCGTCCGCCGAAGTGCCTGATGATCTCCTCATCATTCACCGGCTCACTCTTCGCGGAATTCCAGGGGTGGAAAACCCGCAAGTAGTTCTTCGTGTCCTTGCCCGAGCAGATCATAATTCCCGGCCGCCGTCGGACGTCTTTCCCTTGATGGTCAGCAGGTCGTGGATGCGGCCGTGCTGAGATCCGCCCACTCTCCCGAAAGCAGCTCCCATCGCCGGATCCACAGTCGCGCGGTGATGCAGGGAACTCACCCCTGCTCTGAGTCATTCGCCGACCGGAAGCACCTTGAGTACAGGTTTACCTCGATGAGTGGCTCGTGGCCGTCCAGTCCCTTGAGCCAGGTGATTTCAGCCTGGCTGAGTGTCTTTTCGTGGACAGCCAGAATTTGCATGTTCTTGTTCCTGCTGCCGTCGTTGCCGACCTTCTCGATCTTCCAACCCTGGTTGGGGAGTTCCTGGCGCAGATTGGCCATGCCCTTCTCCATGACGTCGTTCTCCGCCCCATATGCCGACCAGGGGTGCCGGATTCTGTACAACTTCCCCGAGTCGCCGTCACCGGAGTCACAAGGCTGAACATTCGGCCCCGGTTCCGTGACCTTGCTCTTGATGCTCATGACATCGAAGATCCTGCTGGACAGCTCCGAGATTTCGGTCTTGACCGTCTCGGTGGACCGAGTCTTCGGCTCGTAGTCCAACGAGTTCTCACTCCCCTGAGTAGATGAACAGCCTGTTGCCAGCACGAGAGCGGACACAACGATCAGTGATCCCGCACCGATGGAAACTCCCTTGCGGGGCTGGGGACTCTCAGTCCTCCAGAACGACATCTCCGTACCTTCCTGTGATCACTCGGGCCTGGTTCTCCAGGCTGAGTGACGCCTTGTGGCCGTCTGTATCCCAGAATCCGCTGTGACCACCCGAGTCGCTCTTCATTACATTCCCACCGAACGATTCATCGGTGGGAATGGTCAGGTTGTCGCCGAGCCCCATCAGGCGACCGCCCTGGCGGACGACCTGGTCGTCCCAGGGGCCGCCCATCGCCCAGACATGGTTCGCGCCGACGCCCAGGTCGGCCGCATGATCCGCCTGGACGCCCGGGCTCCCCGCGAACATGTAGTCGTCGACAGCCTCAGGGTCGCTCCAACTCCCGGACTGTGCGGAGGCACCGACAACCGTGCTTCCGTAGCTGTGTCCGAGGACCGTGGTGTGGGCGGCGTTCCCGGAGACATCCTCATGGGCCGCTCTGCTTCCCTGGAGGAAGTCGTACAGACGCGGACCGCCCTCCTCCGCGCGCGATCCACTGCTCGCCTCCGGAATGATGTGGTCCGGAGCGTTGTAGTCGAGCCAGGTGATGGTGGACACCTTCTGGCCCGGAGCGAGCTTGGAGCTCTCCGCCCACAGCGTCTCCCCACGGCCGAGGTCTCCATGGGTGTCGTTCTCCCCGATCTTCTCGAGGCCGGCGTAGGTACCGGGGACATACACGGCCACATGGTCTGCCAGATCCGGATTTCCGTTGGCCATAATGATTTTCCCGTCGCCCAGCCCCACGGGGTCGAAGCCGAGCAGGTATGCCTCGGGCAGACCCCCTTCACCGGTCCGGTCGAAACGGTCCTGGATGTACTGCATGCCCTTGAGGTGCTGCGTCAGCTGCTCGGAGCGATCCCCATACTCTCTGTACCAGTCCATCCACTCATCGGTGTGAACCTTGGACGGGTAGCCACCGGCACTGATCCAGGTCCACTCATTGGCCGGCGGCTTCGGGATCGAGTCCAACTCCGTCTGCATCTTGGCTCGCGTTTCGTCGAACACGACGCGGTTCGCCTCATCGCGAACCGTGGCGGGCAGCCCGTCCATCGCACCCACGGTTTCTGGCCGCATGGAGATCCACGCGGCCTGTTCCTCCGCGTTCAAGCCCTGCCACCATTCCCCGTTCGCCTCGGGGCTGCCGTCTTTGGGCGGCTGCGGGAGCGAGTCGAGGTACTTCTTGCCCGCCTCGGTCACGCCCTTCGTGTCCGAGGAGACGTCGGCCCAGTCGCCGTCGGAGACGGTCAGGTCGTCGTCCGCCTTCAGCGCGCGCAGCTTCGGAGCCCACTTCTCGTCGGCCTCCGTGGCCTCCTTGAGGGCGGCGGCGATCTGGTCGGCGTAGTCCTGGGCGAGGCGGTGGTTGGGGTTGGGGTCGAAGTTGGCAGACTGGCGGCCGATCGCGGCGGCCGTGCCGTCCGTCAGGCCGCTCACCGTGCCACCGTCGGGGATCTTGCCGTCGGCGTCCTTCTCCCCGCCCGCCGGATAGGACACCGAGCCGTCGGCGTGCACCGTGAGCTTGGCGGCCTGGGCACCCGCGAGCGCCGTGTCGAGCTTGGACTTGGCGGCTCCCACCTCGTACGAGAAGGCTTCCAGCGCGGTGCTGACCAGACCGCATTCCACCTGGATGTAGTGGAAGTTCTTGCCCAGCTCACCCAGCTGCTTGATTGCCGCGGTCGCCGCCTCGCCCTTCAGGGAGTTCCTCATGGCCACGGCGATCTGGTTCTCGATGCGGTCCTTGGCCGCACTCGCCATGTCAGAGGTGCTGCGGTATCCGTCGGCGGCTTCCGAGTATTCGGTCGGCTTGAGGGCCTTGAGCGTTGCGAGGTCCATGACGTCTCGTTACCGCCCTCAGCCCTTGCCGCCGACGGCCGGAGTATCCGCGTACTCCACCTTCAGGTTGCCGATCTCGACCTCGATCGCCTCGTCGGTCTTCAGCTGGTCGGTGCCCGCCTTCTCCAGCAGAGCCGAGAGCTTCCCGCAGCGCCCGCTCACGTTCTTGACGTAGGTTTCCCACGAGTCGTGGACGTCCTTCTGGGCCGCCGCGGTCAGGCAGCCGGCGTCCTCGCCAAGGCCCTTCTGCCCGTCCGTCAGCTTGCCCATCGCCTTGCTGATGTCCTCGCGGAGCGAGCCGACGTCCTGACCGGCCTTGGACCAGGCCGGCTTGTTCGACACCAGCGTGCCGGTGCCACCACCCGGGTCGAGTGGTACGTGGTTCAGTTGCATCTGGGCCGCGTGCTGTTCAGCCGCCGCACTCTTGAGTTGCTCCCACTCGTCCCACGCCACGCGTGAACCCCTTCCCCGTGTCCCCGTGAAGCCCGTCCGCTGGACGGGCCAGTTCCGCCAAGCTACTAACAGGCGGGATCCGTGAGCTCAGTTCAAGTGAGTTCACGGATCTCACCATACTTTCCACAATTCGCTGCGTACGGCTTGACGCCGGTGATGCAAGGCCCGCCAGCTCACCGCCGAGGACGTCCCTCCCGACATCACGTACGCCCCCTCATCACACCCCCTCCTCCACCCACCCCACCTGCACCAACGGCTTCCCCCGCCGCCGGGAGACAAAGACCCCCCGTCCCGCAGGCATCGGACGAGGCCGTACGCCGCCCAGGAGGTCACCCTCCCCGGGGTCACCCGCCAGCACCACGCCCTGGGCGCCCAGTTCCTTGATCCGCTGCATGAACGCCTCGTACCCGGCCCGCCCCGCACCCGCCGTCGACCGGGCGACGATGAACCGCACGCCCACGTCCCGGGCGAACGGCAGCAGCTCCGTCAGTCCGGCCAGCGGATTGCCGCTCGACGTCGCGACGAGGTCGTAGTCGTCGATGACGACGTACACCGTCGGTCCACGCCACCAGCTCCGGTCCCGGAGTTGCTGTGCCGTCACGTCGGCCGTCGGTGTCCGGCGCCGCATCAGGTCCGCCAGCGCGGCCATGTGATGCTCCATGGCGTTGGACATCGGGATGTACTCGGCCAGGTGGGTGGACGGGGTCACGTCCAGCAGGGAGCGCCTGTTGTCGACCACGAACAGCTTGCACTCGTCGCCCGAGTAGCGCTCCGTCAGCTGCTTGATCAGCAGCCGCAGCAGGTTCGACTTGCCGGACTCGCTCTCGCCGAAGACGAGGAAGAACGGGTCCTGCTCGAAGTCGACGTAGACCGGCTCGAGGTTGTTCTCGTCGAGGGCGAAGGCGACCCCGCGGCGCGGGAAGCGCCCGCCCGGCGGCAGCTGACTCGCCGGGAACTCGCGTGGCAGCAGCCGCACTTCGGGAGCCGGCGGCGCCTGCCAGTGCCGGGAGACCTCCGTGGCCAGCGCCTGAGTGGCGTCGGAGAGGTCGGTGTCGGAGGTGAGGCCGTCGATCCGCGGCACCGCCGCCATGAAGTGCAGCTTCTGCGGAGACTGGCCACGGCCCGGAACGCCCGAAGGGACGTTCGCGGCGACCTTGCGGTCGATCTCGGAGTCCATCGTGTCGCCGAGCCGCAGCTCCAGACGGTTCATCAGGTGGTCCTTGAGGGCGGCCCTGACCTCCATCGAACGCGAGGCGGTCAGGACCAGGTGGATGCCGTAGCCCAGACCGCGCGCCGCGATCTCGTGGATGATCTGGTCCATGGCCTCGTAGTCCGCGCGGAAGTTGCCCCACCCGTCGATGACCAGGAAGACATCGCCCCACGGCTGGTCCGTCACCGAGATGTCGCCCCGCGCCCGCCGGGCCCGGAAGTCCGCGATCGAGGGGATCCCGGCCGAGCGGAAGTACTCCTCGCGGCGGGTCAGCACGCCGTACACCTCGGCCACCGTGCGCCGCACCCGCTCCGGGTCCAGCCGCGAGGCGATCCCGCCCACGTGCGGCAGGCCGGCCACCGTCGCCATGCCGCCACCACCGAAGTCGAGGCCGTAGAACTGGACCTCGTGGGGTGTGTGGGTGAGGGCGAACGCCGAGATCAGCGTGCGTACCAGCGTCGACTTGCCGGACTGCGGGCCGCCGACGATCTGCATGTGGCCCGCCGCGCCGGAGAAGTCCACCCACAGGGAGTCGCGGCGCTGCTCGAACGGCTTGTCCACCAGGCCGACCGGCACGACCAGCCGGCCCGCGCCCTCGTAGCCCGGCTGCGTGAGCCCGCGGCCCTGCACCGCCGTGAGCCCCGGAAGCAGTGCGTCCAGCGAGGGCGGGCTGTCCAGCGGCGGCAGCCACACCTGGTGCGCCGCCGGGCCCTGTGCCTCCAGCCGGCGCACGATCACGTCCAGCACGGTGTCGGCGAGCGCCTCGTCGACCTCGGGACCGTCCCCGGAGCGGAGTTGCTGCGGCACGGCCGCGTACCGCACCGGGACCTCGGCCGAGGTGAACAGCACGGGCCGCCGGTCCACCGGCAGCGAGCCGCCTCCCGTCGCCGCCCGCTGACCGCCCGAGCGGTAGACCCCGGACACGTAGGCCGCCTTGAACCGCACCATCTCGTCCGTGCCGAACTTCAGGAACCCGGAACCCGGCACGTTCGGCAGCGAGTACGCGTCGGGCACACCCAGCGCCGCCCGCGACTCCGCCGCGGAGAAGGTGCGCAGACCGACGCGGTACGACAGGTACGTCTCCAGGCCGCGCAGCCGACCCTCCTCCAGGCGCTGCGAGGCCAGCAGCAGGTGCACGCCGAGCGAGCGGCCGATCCGGCCGATCTGCACGAACATCTCGATGAAGTCCGGCTTCGCCGTCAGCAGCTCGCTGAACTCGTCGATCACCAGGACCAGGGAGGGGATCGGCTGCAGGGCGGCTCCCGCGGCCCGCGCCTTCTCGTAGTCGTGGATGTTGGCGTAGTTGCCCGCGTCCCGCAGCATCTCCTGACGGCGGTTGAGCTCGCCCCGGATGGAGTCGCCCATCCGGTCGACCAGCGTCAGGTCGTCCGCCAGGTTGGTGATGACGGCCGCCACGTGCGGCATCTGCGCCATGCCGGCGAAGGTCGCGCCGCCCTTGAAGTCGGCGAGGACGAAGTTGAGGGTCTCGGAGGAGTGCGTGACCGCCAGCCCCAGCACCAGGGTGCGCAGCAGTTCGGACTTGCCGGAACCGGTCGCGCCCACGCACAGGCCGTGCGGGCCCATGCCCTCCTGCGCCGCCTCCTTGAGGTCCAGCATCACCGGACGGCCGTCCTCGCCCACCCCGATCGGCACCCGCAGCCGCTCGGCCAGCGAACGCGGCCGCCAGGTGCGCAACGGGTCCACGGACGCCGCGTCCCCGAGGTTCAGCAGGTCGGTGAACTCCAGGTTGGCCAGCAGCGGCTCGTCGTCGTCACCGCCGGAGGCCATCCGCAGCGGCGCGAGCTGCCGGGCGAGCGCCTCGGCGGACTCCGGCGAGAGAGCGTCGGGCGTCCCCTCGTAGACGGCCCCGTGCGCCGACTCCAGCCGCAGCGCGCCGGGCTGTACGACGATGTCCAGCTCGCCGCCCGCCCCCGTGAGCTCACCGGGGACGATCTCGAGCACCGTCACGCCCTGCAGCCCCTCGGGGTTGGCCAGAACCGAGTCCGGTGGGAGGGAGACGCCGTCCAGGACGACGACGAGGTGCGGTTCGTCGGGCAACGGCGCCGCGTTCGGGTGGAACCGCGGCCGACCGGAGAGCCGGGCCCCGAGCAGGTGCTCCAGCTCACGGGGGTCGGCGCCGATCAGTCTGCGGCTGCCCGCCCCGTCCACCGCGCCGGACGCCTGGACGTGCGGCAGCCACTTGGCCCAGTCCCAGTGCGGCAGTTCCTCCCGGCCCGCCGCGACGACGAGGAGCAGGTCCTCGGCCGAGTGCAGCGCGGCCAGCGAACCGGCCAGGGCCCGGGCACAGGAGCGCACCGACTGCGGCTCGCCGCTGACCGTGACGTGGTAGAAGGCACGCAGGGACACGGCCATCGGCAGGTCGTCCAGGCTGTCGTGGACGGCGATGAAGCGCTGCAGCGCGCCCGCCGTCAGCGGCTCCAGCTGCTCCACCGGGCCGGTCTCGGGGGCGACCAGCGGGGTGGCCAGCGCCTGGGCGCCCAGACCGACACGGACCTGGGCGAAGTCCTCGTCCCCGGGCCGCCGTTCCCACACCCGGCTGCCCTCGGCGACCAGGGCCCACAGCTGCTCGGGGGAGGGGTGCAGGTAGTACTGCGCGTCCCGCTGGGCCCGCGCGGTGTCCAGCGCGGTGCGCCGGGTCTGCGCCAGATAGCCAAGGTAGTCCCGGCGCATGTCCGCCAACTGCCCCTGCGAGCCGCGGCGGAAGCGCACCACCATCGCGATCGACATCGCCACGGTCGACGCGATCATGACCATGCCCATGATCCTCATGAACGGCTGCCCGCTCGTGAAGAAGAAGACCACCGAGCCGCCCATGCCGAGCGTCGGCAGCAGTTGCATCAGGACGCTCTCCTGATGGCCCCGCGGCAGCTCCGGCGGAGGCTGCAGGACGACCTCGCCCATGGGCACCTCGGACGGCAGCGCCCGCGGCGGGCGCTTCACGACGATATGGCTCACTGCTCACCAATCCCCTTGCGAGGCCCCCGAAGTACCGTCCGCCACCCCGTGTAAGGCGGACGCAGGCCGCCGCGTGATCCTACTGACTGCCTGGGTGACCAGAGGGCGGTAGGGTGCCGGATGTTCGCGTGAGCACACCCGCGGCCCGCCCGGCGCACGCACCGGCGCGGGACTCCACACCGCACCTTCACACCGCCGACGCGCAACCATCACTGAGGGGGAGCAGCAGGTGAGTACCACGGCCTCCGCGGCAGCCACCGGAGAAGGACGCGGCGCCGGAGCCGCTCCCGTGGCGGGCACGGGGCTCGGCTTCTGCCGGGTCACCATCGTCGCCCCCGACAGCCGGATCGACGTGGCGCTGCCCGACGACATCCCCGTCGCCGACATCTACCCGGAGATCCTCAGGCTCTCCCGGCAGAGGCCCGCCGAGGGCGCCCCGGTGGGCTACCACCTCGTCCGCCGGGACGGCACCGTCCTCGACAGTTCCCGTTCGTTCGCCGCCCAGCACATCCTCGACGGCGAACTCCTCACGCTGCGCCCCTTCTCCGAGTCGCTGCCGCCCGCCGTCTTCGACGACGTGTCCGAGGCGGTCGCCTCCGCCGTGACGCGCGAACACACCCTGTGGAGCGGCGACCTGACCCGCGCCGCGGGCCTCGTCGGCGGAGGCGTCCTGCCGGCCCTGCTCGCCTTCGTGGCCTGGACCGGCGACCCGCGCCACGACATGTACGGCCTGCCCGGCGTCCTCGCCGCGGTCGTCGGCGTCCTGCTGGTCGCCCTCGCCTGTGTCCGGGCCCGCGTCTACGACGACCGCGGCTCCGCCGTCGCCCTGGGGCTCGGCGCACTGCCCAACGTGGCGGTGGCGGGCTCCGGGCTCCTCCCGCTCGCCGACGGCCAGGGCATCGGCAAGCTGCAGTTCCTGCTGGCCTGCGCCGCGGTCCTGCTGGCTTCGGTGCTGCTCACCCTGTGCTCCCCACGCGGAGACGGCCCGTTCGTCGCCTTCGTGGTCGCCTCCGGCGCGGGCCTGGCGGCGGTGTTCGCGGCGACCCTCGCGCACTGGACCCCGGCCGAGACCGCCGCCCTGTGCGCCCCCGTCGGCGTGGGCGCCCTGGCCTTCCTGCCCGGCCTGTCCATGCGCTTCGCCCGTCTGCCGATCGGCTTCGACGCCCCGGACTCCGCGGCGCGCAGCGCGTACGGCACCGATCCCACCCCCCGGGAGCCGGTCGACGCCGAGCGGATCGCCGCCCAGGCCCGCCGCGGCCACGAGCTGCTGGTGGGCCTGGTCGGCGGCTGCGCGGCGATCACGGTCGGCGCCTGCGCGGTCCTCGGGTTCTCCGACGACGTCTGGGCACAGCTCCTCGCGCTGGCCACGGGCATCGCGCTGCTGATGCGGGCCCACCTCTTCCGCTACACCGCCCAGGTCGCCCCCGTGCTGGCGGCGGGCCTCGGTTCCCTCGTCCTGCTCGGACTCGGCCTGGCGCTCAACCCGCCCCACTCGGTGGTCCGCGCCGCCCTGACGGGCGACCGCACCGACCTGGACATCCGCACGGTCTGGCTCGTCGCCGCGATCGCGGCGGCCTCCGCGATCGTCACCGCGATCGGCCTGATCACCTCGCGGGGCGGTCTCACGCCGTTCTGGGGCCGGTTCACGGAGATCGCCGAGGGTTTCGTCCTGCTGACGCTGGTGCCGTTGGCACTGGCCGTCTTCGATGTGTACGCGACCGCCCGGTCGATGACCGGGTGACCCGCGGGCAGCCGCGAACCGCGCAAGAACGTCGGGCGTGAGCGTCGGCCCACGCCCGTCCGTCCACACCCCGGTCCGCCGTCACCGCCCAGGCGGTCAGGACAGCCGTGACGGCGGCCGGCGCGTACCGGCCGCCGTCACGACTGCTCCGCCGATCCGCGAATCCGCGAATCCGCGAATCCAGTGCTTCGCGAATCCGGTACCGCCGCTACTCCGCCGCCAGGCCCCCGTTGTGCGGCGCCGGCTCCAGATCGAACTCGCCGTCACGCGCGCCCAGCACGAAGGCCCGCCACTCCGCCTCGGTGTAGCGCAGCACCGTCTCCGGGTCGAGCGACGACCGCATCGCCACGGCCCCCTCGGGCAGGTAGGCGATCTCGACGCGCTCCTCGTGCTTCTCCGTGCCCGGCGCGCACTGCCACTCGACGCCGGAGATGTCGAGCGCGTACAGCTCGTCCCGCTCCCGCTCCTTGCGCGCTTTGAGTTCCTTGTCCTCGGCATCGGCCATGTCGGCTCCGACCCTTCCCTCTGTCTGTTCCCTCTGTGCCAACGAGCTGTAGCGACACCCTACTTGTCGTAGTTCCCCCAGGTCAGAGGTTCGCCATTTGCGTTCGGGCCCGGCACCGCCGCCGTACACTGCCCCCGTTCACCGCCTCCGCCACCCCCTCCGCCGCAGGGAACGTCCGGGTCGGCCCGAGTCCGCCCGAGTCCGCCCGGGCCCGGACAAGCCCGGCGCGGCGGCCTGCTACGCTGGCTCTCGGCCGTTTGTGTACGCACCCCCGGAGGAACCCTCAGGCACCCCCTGAAGGCTCTGGAGGTCGCGCCCAGCGGATCCCCGCCTCCCGAGTAACGGAAGCTCCCCCGAGACACAGACCGGGGGCACTCGGTGGCCACTGAAAAGACTACGAGGAGTACGCGTGCCGCTCGACGCCGCTACGAAGAAGCAGATCATCACCGAGTTCGGCCAGAAGGAGGGCGACACCGGCTCCCCCGAGGTCCAGGTCGCCATGCTGTCGCGCCGGATCTCGGACCTGACCGAGCACCTCAAGACCCACAAGCACGACCACCACTCCCGTCGTGGTCTGCTGATCCTGGTCGGTCAGCGTCGCCGCCTGCTGCAGTACCTCGCCAAGAAGGACATCCAGCGCTTCCGTGCGCTGGTCGACCGCCTCGGCATCCGCCGCGGTGCGGCGGGCGCCAAGTAGGACGCCGTGAGGGGAGCGGTTCCCGTGATCATCGGGACCGCTCCCTTTTGCTGTATGCATGCTCCGCGCATGCGGTACACACCGCTGAACACCGCATGGCAGGTCCCGTCGTACGCCCTGCCCTCGTGCGGAAACGTGCGGAGTGTCACCAACGCTTTGTAGTGTGGTAGCACGACGCAACGCAATACGTACGACACAGCGTGATGACGTGTACTCGCTGCGGGTAAACGTCACCACGCACACCGAACGAGGAGAAGCGCACCTCACCGCCGCCGGTCCTCGGTAGTGGCCCCCGGGAAAGAGATCCCCGGGTGCTTCGATCGAAGACCGGCCCGCACCGCACGGAGCGCTTCTTCGCAACCGTCCCCCTGCCACACGGGCAGCGAGGGACGAAGACGAGGAGAAAACGCTAGTGGAGAACGAGACCCACTACGCCGAGGCCGTCATCGACAACGGTTCCTTCGGCACCCGCACCATCCGCTTCGAGACGGGCCGCCTGGCCAAGCAGGCCGCCGGCTCCGCCGTGGCGTACCTGGACGACGACACCATGGTGCTGTCGGCCACCACCGCTTCCAAGAACCCCAAGGACCAGCTCGACTTCTTCCCCCTCACGGTGGACGTCGAGGAGCGGATGTACGCCGCCGGCAAGATCCCCGGCAGCTTCTTCCGCCGTGAGGGCCGTCCCTCCGAGGACGCCATCCTCACCTGTCGCCTGATCGACCGCCCGCTGCGCCCGTCCTTCAAGAAGGGCCTGCGCAACGAGATCCAGGTCGTCGCGACGATCATGGCCCTCAACCCCGACCACCTGTACGACGTCGTGGCGATCAACGCCGCGTCCGCGTCCACGCAGCTGGCCGGTCTGCCCTTCTCCGGTCCGATCGGCGGCGTCCGCGTCGCGCTGATCAACGGCCAGTGGGTCGCGTTCCCGACGCACACCGAGCTCGAGGACGCCGTCTTCGACATGGTCGTCGCCGGCCGTGTCCTGGAGGACGGCGACGTCGCGATCATGATGGTCGAGGCCGAGGCCACCGAGAAGACCATCCAGCTGGTCCAGGGCGGCGCCGAGGCGCCGACCGAGGAGGTCGTCGCCTCCGGTCTGGACGCCGCGAAGCCCTTCATCAAGGTGCTCTGCAAGGCCCAGGCCGACCTCGCCGCGAAGGCCGCCAAGCCGACCGGCGAGTTCCCGGTCTTCCTCGACTACCAGGACGACGTCCTGGAGGCGCTGTCCGCCGCCGTCCGCCCGGAGCTCGCCTCCGCGCTGACCATCGCGGGCAAGCAGGACCGCGAGGCCGAGCTGGACCGCGTCAAGGTGCTCGCCGCCGAGAAGCTCCTGCCGGAGTTCGAGGGCCGCGAGAAGGAGATCTCCGCCGCGTACCGCTCGCTGACCAAGTCCCTGGTCCGTGAGCGCGTCATCAAGGAGAAGAAGCGCATCGACGGCCGTGGGCTGACGGACATCCGTACGCTCGCCGCCGAGGTCGAGGCCATCCCGCGCGTGCACGGCTCGGCGCTGTTCGAGCGTGGCGAGACGCAGATCCTGGGCGTCACCACCCTCAACATGCTCCGCATGGAGCAGCAGCTGGACACCCTCTCCCCGGTGACCCGCAAGCGCTACATGCACAACTACAACTTCCCGCCGTACTCCGTCGGCGAGACCGGCCGCGTCGGCTCCCCGAAGCGCCGCGAGATCGGCCACGGCGCCCTCGCCGAGCGCGCCATCGTGCCGGTCCTGCCGACGCGCGAGGAGTTCCCCTACGCGATCCGTCAGGTGTCCGAGGCCCTCGGTTCCAACGGCTCGACGTCCATGGGCTCGGTCTGCGCCTCCACCATGTCGCTGCTGAACGCCGGTGTGCCCCTGAAGGCCCCCGTCGCCGGTATCGCCATGGGCCTGATCTCCCAGGAGATCAACGGCGAGACGCACTACGTCGCCCTCACCGACATCCTCGGTGCGGAGGACGCCTTCGGCGACATGGACTTCAAGGTCGCCGGCACCAAGGAGTTCGTGACCGCCCTCCAGCTCGACACCAAGCTGGACGGCATCCCGGCCTCCGTCCTGGCCGCGGCCCTCAAGCAGGCCCGCGACGCCCGCCTCCACATCCTCGACGTGATGATGGAAGCGATCGACACGCCGGACGAGATGTCCCCGAACGCCCCGCGGATCATCACCGTCAAGATCCCCGTGGACAAGATCGGTGAGGTCATCGGCCCCAAGGGCAAGATGATCAACCAGATCCAGGAGGACACCGGCGCCGAGATCACGATCGAGGACGACGGCACCATCTACATCGGTGCCCAGGTCGGCTCGCAGGCCGAGGCCGCCCGCGCCACGATCAACGCGATCGCCAACCCGACCATGCCGGAGGTCGGCGAGCGCTACCTGGGCACCGTCGTGAAGACGACGACCTTCGGTGCGTTCGTGTCGCTGCTCCCGGGCAAGGACGGTCTGCTGCACATCTCGCAGATCCGTAAGCTCGCCGGCGGCAAGCGCGTGGAGAACGTCGAGGACGTTCTCGGTGTGGGCGCCAAGGTCCAGGTCGAGATCGCCGAGATCGACTCCCGCGGCAAGCTCTCCCTGATCCCCGTGGTCGAGGGCGAAGAAGCCGACGACGACAAGAAGGACGACACCGACAAGTGACGTCTCGTAGCTCCACGGCGACGGCCCGCACCTCTTCGGAGGCGCGGGCCGTCGCCCGTACCCAAACCCTGATCAAGGGCACGGCCGGCATCGGTGTCGTCCGCAAGACCACCCTCCCGGGCGGTCTGCGGATCGTCACCGAGACCCTCCCGTCGGTCCGCTCGGCCACCTTCGGCATCTGGGCGCACGTCGGCTCCCGCGACGAGACGCCGTCCCTGAACGGCGCCACGCACTACCTGGAGCACCTCCTCTTCAAGGGGACGACCCGCAGGTCCGCGCTGGACATCTCCTCCGCGCTCGACGCGGTCGGCGGCGAGATGAACGCGTTCACGGCGAAGGAGTACACGTGCTACTACGCGCGCGTGCTCGACACCGACCTGCCGCTCGCCATCGACGTCGTCTGCGACATGCTGACCGGCTCCCTGATCCTCGAAGAGGACGTCAACGTCGAACGCGGCGCGATCCTCGAAGAGATCGCGATGACCGAGGACGACCCCGGCGACTGCGTGCACGACCTGTTCGCGCACACGATGTTCGGCGACAACGCCCTCGGCCGCCCGGTCCTCGGCACGGTCGACACGGTCAACGCCCTCACCGCCGACCGCATCCGCCGCTTCTACAAGAAGCACTACGACCCCACCCACCTCGTGGTCGCCGCCGCCGGCAACATCGACCACAACAAGGTCGTACGCCAGGTCCGCGCGGCCTTCGAGAAGGCGGGCGCCTTCAAGAACGCCGACGCCGCACCCATCGCCCCGCGCGACGGACGGCGTGCGATCCGCACCGCCGGCCGCGTCGAGCTCATCGGCCGCAAGACGGAGCAGGCGCACGTCGTCCTCGGCATGCCCGGCCTGGCCCGCACGGACGACCGCCGCTGGGCCCTCGGCGTGCTCAACACGGCCCTCGGCGGGGGCATGTCGTCCCGCCTGTTCCAGGAGGTCCGCGAGAAGCGCGGCCTGGCCTACAGCGTGTACTCGTACACCTCCGGCTTCGCCGACTGCGGCCTCTTCGGCGTGTACGCGGGCTGCCGTCCGTCGCAGGTGCACGACGTGCTGAAGATCTGCCGGGACGAACTCGACCAGGTCGCCGAGCAGGGCCTGTCCGACGACGAGATCGGCCGCGCCATCGGCCAGCTGAGGGGCTCCACGGTCCTCGGCCTGGAGGACACCGGCGCGCTCATGAACCGCATCGGCAAGAGCGAGCTGTGCTGGGGCGAGCAGATGTCGGTCGACGACATGCTGACCCGGATAGCGGCCGTGACCCCGGACGAGGTCCGTGCCGTGGCCCGCGACATCCTGGGACAGCGCCCGTCGCTGTCGGTCATCGGCCCGCTCAAGGACAAGCAGGCCTCCCGGCTGCACGACGCGGTCGCCTGACCCCCTCAGGTCTTCGGAAAGCATCTTCGGTAAGGAAGCACAAGACATGAGCAAGCTGCGCGTGGCGGTCCTCGGCGCCAACGGCCGGATCGGCTCCGAGGCGGTACGGGCGGTCGAGGCCGCCGAGGACATGGAGCTGGTGGCCGCCCTCGGCCGGGGCGACAAGCTGGACACGCTGACCGAGGCCGGCGCCCAGGTCGCGGTCGAACTGACCACGCCCGCTTCGGTCATGGACAACCTCGACTACTGCGTACGGCACGGCATCCACGCCGTGGTCGGCACGACCGGCTGGACCGACGAGCGTCTCGCACAGCTGAAGGGCTGGCTGGCCGAGTCCCCGGAGACAGGCGTGCTCATCGCGCCCAACTTCTCCATCGGGGCCGTCCTGACCATGAAGTTCGCGCAGATCGCCGCGCCGTACTTCGAGTCCGTCGAGGTCGTCGAACTCCACCACCCGAACAAGGTGGACGCCCCGTCCGGCACCGCCACGCGCACCGCCCAGCTCATCGCCGAGGCCCGTCGCCAGGCGGGCACGGCCCCGGCGCCGGACGCCACGACGACGGCCCTGGACGGCGCGCGGGGAGCCAGCGTCGACGGCATCCCCGTCCACGCCGTCCGCCTGCGCGGCCTGCTCGCCCACCAGGAGGTCCTGCTGGGCGGCGAGGGCGAGACCCTCACGGTCCGCCACGACTCGCTCCACCACAGCAGCTTCATGCCGGGCATCCTGCTGGGCGCCCGCCGGGTCGTGACGACGCCGGGCCTCACCTTCGGCCTGGAAAACTTCCTGGACCTCGGCTGAGACTGAGGCTGACATGCGAGCCAAGCTCTCCTACGCCATCACGGCCGCCGTCCTGGTCTTCTACTTCGTCCTGGTCGGCAGCCGCGGCGTCATGCTCATACAGGCCGGCACGCTCCTGACCGTCACCTTCGGCGTGGCGGTGCTGATCCTGCCGGTCATCGGCCTCTGGTTCCTGTGGAAGAACACGCAGTTCGTCCGCCGGGCCAACGCCCTCGCCGCCGAACTCGACGCCGAGGGCGGCCTGCCCGTCGACGAGCTGAAGCGCACCCCGGGCGGCCGCGTCGACCGCGACTCGGCCGACGAGGTCTTCGAGCGGCGCAAGGCCGAGACCGAGGCGGCCCCCGACGACTGGCGCACCTGGTTCCGCCTGGCAGTCGCCTACCACGACGCCCGCGACACCCCGCGCGCCCGCAAGGCGATGCAACGGGCGATCAGCCTGCACGACGGCAAGCGGATGGAGACGGCCTGAGCCGTACGACCACCGCGCGGCCGCACGACCGCCGTACACCGAAGGGGCCGGCCCGCACCTGTGGCGGACCGGCCCCTTCGGTGTAAGCGGGATCAGCCGTGCCGGTTCTCCGCGGCCCACGCCTCGACCGCGTCCGCCGCCCGGTCGAACGCCTCGGACCGCGCCAGGAAGTCCGCCCCGTGCGTGGTCAGCAGCGGCTCGGCCTCCTCGGCGGACCGACCTTGCCGTACGACGGTCAGGGCCTGCCCCTGGACGGTCCGTGGCAGCCCCAGCCAGCGCACCGGCTGCTGCACGGTCCGCACGGCCACCACCCGCTCCCACGGCAGCGTGCGCGTGAAGAGGAAGCTCACGTGCCGCAGCCCGCGGTCGCTCACCCACACCCCCACGCGCAGCATCCGCAGGGCGCAGGCGATCACCAGCAGAGAGCAGCCGAAGACCGCACCGGCCTCCGACACCGACCCGGTCAACGCGATGATGACGGCCGCGAACAGCACGTACGAGGCGAGCAGCAGCGCCAACGCGGCCACCCCGACCCGCCAGGGCCCGGGCCGGTAGGGGCGCCGCCAGCGCTCACGGTCGTCGAAGGGCAACGCGACGTCGTCCGCCGCCTCGAATGCGCGGTCGGCCGTCAGGAAGGGCAGGGGCACGGCTGGTCCTCACTCAATCCATGCTGGGGCTGTGCCCGGTGAGGCTATCCGCCTGTGTGCCCGCTCACCACCATCGGGGGGCCGTGGGGGTACTTCCCACGCCATTTGGGCGGTGGGGGGAGGAGTCAGCGCCCTTGCGACGCCTGTGACTGCTGTGTCCCGGCGGAGTGATCGAGGCTCAGCGCCGGCATCCCGATGACCAGGGAGCCGACGAGCGCGGCCACGATGGCGAGTCCCAGCAGCCATCGCCCGGCTATCTGACTCACGGAGGACCGTTCGGGGGGTGGGGGAGTGACATTGCTACGGAACCTGTCGGCCTCGGCGAGGAAGGCGAAGGGTACGGGCTCGCGCCGACGGAACATGGTGGGTACTTCCTCCTGGGGGATTTCGAGTGGACGCTGTCACTGATACAGACGAGCGAGTGCCCGAAAACGTGCCTCATATCAGCAGACGTCCCGCACGAATCTCGCGGCATGCCCCTGACCGTCCGGCGCAAGGGCCCCCGTAGAGTTGGCGCCGCTCCGAAGACGCGATGGAAGGACCCCCGCACCGTGACCGACAGTCCCGCCGACGACCTCAAGCCCGCCTTCCGCAGCGACGTCACCGTCGAGCTGGTCAAGCACACCGCATCCGACGCCGACGTGCTCTTCGCCGCCCGCGTCTCGACCCTCGGCGAGCAGTCCCTGGACGAGCTGGGCAAGGACCCCGAGCGCTCCAAGGGCCTGATCAACTACCTGATGCGGGACCGTCACGGCAGCCCGTTCGAGCACAACTCGATGACCTTCTTCATCAGCGCCCCGATCTTCGTCTTCCGCGAGTTCATGCGGCACCGCGTGGGCTGGTCGTACAACGAGGAATCGGGCCGGTACCGGGAGCTCGAGCCCGTCTTCTACATCCCCGGCGAGGCCCGCAAGCTGGTCCAGGAGGGCCGCCCCGGCAAGTACGTCTTCGTCGAGGGCACCCAGGCCCAGCAGGAGCTGGTCGGCCGCACCATGGAGGACTCCTACCGCCAGGCCTACGAGGCCTACCAGGAGATGCTCGCCGCCGGCGTCGCCCGCGAGGTCGCCCGCGCGGTCCTCCCGGTCGGCCTGTTCTCCTCGATGTACGCCACCTGCAACGCCCGCTCGCTGATGCACTTCCTCGGTTTGCGCACCCAGCACGAGCTGGCGAAGGTCCCGTCCTTCCCGCAGCGGGAGATCGAGATGGTGGGCGAGAAGATGGAGGCGGAGTGGGCCAGGCTCATGCCCCTCACGTACGCCGCCTTCAACGCCAACGGCCGCGTCGCGCCGTAACGGACACAACGAAGACGAGCGACAGAGACGTATGTACGGATCATCCGAGCGAAGTGTCCGTATTGCGGCATTTGGAGAAGTTCATCTAGCCTGATCAAACGGACCCGGCACTGCTTGAACCCCCGAGCAGGCAGTGCCGGGCTCCTTCTTTGTCATGACTTTTCCACACCCCCCGAGGGCAGACCCCACGGTGAGCAACGAGTAGCGTGTTACCCATGGCTCCGACCTCCACTCCGCAGACCCCCTTCGGGCGGGTCCTCACCGCCATGGTCACGCCCTTCACGGCGGACGGCGCACTCGACCTCGACGGCGCACAGCGGCTCGCCACCCACCTGGTGGACGCAGGCAACGACGGCCTGATCGTCAACGGCACCACCGGCGAGTCCCCCACCACCAGCGACGCGGAGAAATCGGACCTGGTACGAGCCGTCCTGGAGGCCGTCGGAGACCGCGCCCACGTGGTCGCCGGCGTCGGTACCAACGACACCCACCACAGCATCGAGCTGGCCAAGGCCGCCGAGAAGACGGGCGCGCACGGCCTCCTGGTCGTCACCCCGTACTACAACAAGCCCCCGCAGGAAGGCCTGTACCGGCACTTCACGGCCGTCGCCGACGCCGCCGAGCTGCCGGTCATGCTCTACGACATCCCCGGCCGCAGCGGCGTCCCGATCAGTACCGAGACGCTGGTCCGCCTCGCGGAGCACCCGCGGATCGTTGCCAACAAGGACGCCAAGGGCGACCTCGGCCGCGCGAGCTGGGCCATCGCGCGCTCGAGCCTTGCCTGGTACTCCGGCGACGACATGCTGAACCTGCCGCTGCTCTCCGTGGGCGCGGTCGGCTTCGTCTCGGTGGTCGGCCACGTGGTCACGCCGGACCTGCGCGCCCTCGTCGAGGCGTTCACCGCAGGTGACGTACACAAGGCCACCGAGATCCACCAGAAGCTGCTGCCGGTCTACACGGGCATGTTCCGCACCCAGGGCGTCATGACGACGAAGGCGGCGCTCACCCTGCAGGGCCTGCCCGCCGGTCCGCTGCGCTCGCCCATGGTCGAGTGCTCACCCGAAGAGATCGAACAGCTCAAGATCGATCTTGCCGCGGGCGGGGTACAGCTCTGACAACAGACTTCACAACTGAATAGGCAGGCCACCGGTGCCTGCAATCCACAACGACAACTGCTTCTGCACGAACGTCATGCGCGCCACGTGCCCACCGGTACGTGGCGTGCGTGTTTGAGGAGAGTCTTTTGAGTCATCCGCATCCCGAACTCGCCCCGCCCCAGCCGCTCCCCGCGGGAGGCCTCCGGGTCACCCCACTCGGCGGCCTCGGCGAAATCGGCCGGAACATGACGGTCTTCGAGTACGGCGGCCGTCTGCTGATCGTCGACTGCGGAGTGCTCTTCCCCGAGGAGGAGCAACCCGGAATCGACCTGATCCTGCCGGACTTCTCGTCCATCAGGGACCGCCTCGACGCCGTCGAGGGCATCGTCCTCACCCATGGTCACGAGGACCACATCGGCGCCGTCCCCTACCTCCTCCGGGAGAAGCCGGACATCCCGCTGATCGGCTCCAAGCTGACCCTCGCGCTCATCGAGGCCAAGCTCCAGGAGCACCGGATCCGCCCCTACACCCTCGAGGTGGCGGAAGGACACCGCGAGCGCATCGGCCCGTTCGACTGCGAGTTCATCGCCGTCAACCACTCGATTCCGGACGCCCTCGCGGTCGCCATCCGCACGCCCGCCGGCATGGTGGTGCACACGGGCGACTTCAAGATGGACCAGCTCCCGCTGGACGGCCGCCTCACGGATCTGCACGCGTTCGCACGTCTGAGCGAGGAGGGCATCGACCTCCTCCTCTCCGACTCGACGAACGCCGAGGTCCCCGGTTTCGTGCCGCCCGAGCGGGACATCTCGGGCGTCCTGCGCACGGTCTTCGCCAACGCCCGCAAGCGGATCATCGTGGCCAGCTTCGCCAGCCACGTCCACCGCATCCAGCAGATCCTGGACACGGCGCACGAGTACGGCCGCCGGGTCGCCTTCGTGGGCCGATCGATGGTCCGCAACATGGGCATCGCCCGTGACCTGGGCTATCTCAAGGTTCCGCCGGGCCTGGTCGTGGACGTCAAGACCCTCGACGACCTCCCGGACCACGAGGTGGTCCTGGTCTGCACGGGCTCCCAGGGCGAACCCATGGCGGCCCTGTCCCGCATGGCCAACCGAGACCACCAGATCCGCATCGTCCCCGGCGACACGGTGATCCTGGCCTCGTCGCTCATCCCCGGCAACGAGAACGCGGTCTACCGCGTGATCAACGGCCTGACCCGCTGGGGCGCGCACGTCGTCCACAAGGGCAACGCCAAGGTGCACGTCTCGGGCCACGCGTCCGCGGGCGAGCTCCTGTACTTCTACAACATCTGCCGCCCGAGGAACCTGATGCCGGTCCACGGCGAATGGCGCCACCTACGCGCCAACGCCGAGCTGGGCGCCATGACCGGCGTCCCGCACGACCGCATCGTCATCGCCGAGGACGGCGTGGTCGTCGACCTCGTCGAGGGCAAGGCGAAGATCTCCGGCAAGGTCCAGGCGGGTTACGTCTACGTCGACGGCCTCTCGGTCGGTGACGTCGGCGAGCCGGCCCTGAAGGACCGGAAGATCCTGGGCGACGAGGGCATCATCTCGGTCTTCGTCGTCGTGGACTCCTCCACCGGCAAGATCACCGGCGGCCCGCACATCCAGGCCCGCGGCTCCGGCATCGAGGACTCGGCCTTCTCGGCCGTCACTCCGAAGATCGCCGAGGTCCTGGAGCGCTCGGCCCAGGACGGCGTGGTCGAGCCCCACCAGATGCAGCAACTCATCCGCCGCACCCTGGGCAAGTGGGTCTCCGACACCTATCGCCGCAGGCCGATGATCCTGCCGGTCGTGGTGGAGGTCTGAGCGACGTACGACCCCTCGTACGCGTGAACCTGGAGCGGGGCTCCTCGATTTGCATCGAGGAGCCCCGCTCCAGTACGTTTACGTCTCCGCCCGAACGGGAACCCGGCAGCTTCGTGCTCCGGAACCAGTCCCCGGGAGGGGTCGGGAAAACCGACTCAGAACTTCTGATAAAGTCGGAACCGCCGGAAAGGAAACCGCGAAACAAAAGCGGGAACCTGGAAAGCACCGAGGAAATCGGATCGAGAAAAGATCTGATAGAGTCGGAAACGCAAGACCGAAGGGAAGCGCCCGGAGGAAAGCCTGAGAGAGTCTCTCGGGTGAGTACAAAGGAAGCGTCCGTTCCTTGAGAACTCAACAGCGTGCCAAAAATCAACGCCAGATATGTTGATACCCCGTCCCCGGCAGTGATAGCCGAGGATGAGGTTCCTTTGAAAAAACACAGCGAGGACGCTGTGAACGGCCGGGCTTATTCCGCCTGGCTGTTCCGCTCTCGTGTGTGCGATCCCGATTACGGGAAAACATTCACGGAGAGTTTGATCCTGGCTCAGGACGAACGCTGGCGGCGTGCTTAACACATGCAAGTCGAACGATGAACCACTTCGGTGGGGATTAGTGGCGAACGGGTGAGTAACACGTGGGCAATCTGCCCTTCACTCTGGGACAAGCCCTGGAAACGGGGTCTAATACCGGATATCACTTCCACTCGCATGGGTGGGGGTTGAAAGCTCCGGCGGTGAAGGATGAGCCCGCGGCCTATCAGCTTGTTGGTGAGGTAATGGCTCACCAAGGCGACGACGGGTAGCCGGCCTGAGAGGGCGACCGGCCACACTGGGACTGAGACACGGCCCAGACTCCTACGGGAGGCAGCAGTGGGGAATATTGCACAATGGGCGAAAGCCTGATGCAGCGACGCCGCGTGAGGGATGACGGCCTTCGGGTTGTAAACCTCTTTCAGCAGGGAAGAAGCGAAAGTGACGGTACCTGCAGAAGAAGCGCCGGCTAACTACGTGCCAGCAGCCGCGGTAATACGTAGGGCGCAAGCGTTGTCCGGAATTATTGGGCGTAAAGAGCTCGTAGGCGGTCTGTCACGTCGGATGTGAAAGCCCGGGGCTTAACCCCGGGTCTGCATTCGATACGGGCAGACTAGAGTGTGGTAGGGGAGATCGGAATTCCTGGTGTAGCGGTGAAATGCGCAGATATCAGGAGGAACACCGGTGGCGAAGGCGGATCTCTGGGCCATTACTGACGCTGAGGAGCGAAAGCGTGGGGAGCGAACAGGATTAGATACCCTGGTAGTCCACGCCGTAAACGGTGGGAACTAGGTGTTGGCGACATTCCACGTCGTCGGTGCCGCAGCTAACGCATTAAGTTCCCCGCCTGGGGAGTACGGCCGCAAGGCTAAAACTCAAAGGAATTGACGGGGGCCCGCACAAGCAGCGGAGCATGTGGCTTAATTCGACGCAACGCGAAGAACCTTACCAAGGCTTGACATACACCGGAAACGGCCAGAGATGGTCGCCCCCTTGTGGTCGGTGTACAGGTGGTGCATGGCTGTCGTCAGCTCGTGTCGTGAGATGTTGGGTTAAGTCCCGCAACGAGCGCAACCCTTGTTCTGTGTTGCCAGCGTGCCCTTCGGGGTGATGGGGACTCACAGGAGACTGCCGGGGTCAACTCGGAGGAAGGTGGGGACGACGTCAAGTCATCATGCCCCTTATGTCTTGGGCTGCACACGTGCTACAATGGCCGGTACAAAGAGCTGCGAAACCGTGAGGTGGAGCGAATCTCAAAAAGCCGGTCTCAGTTCGGATTGGGGTCTGCAACTCGACCCCATGAAGTCGGAGTTGCTAGTAATCGCAGATCAGCATTGCTGCGGTGAATACGTTCCCGGGCCTTGTACACACCGCCCGTCACGTCACGAAAGTCGGTAACACCCGAAGCCGGTGGCCCAACCCCTTGTGGGAGGGAGCTGTCGAAGGTGGGACTGGCGATTGGGACGAAGTCGTAACAAGGTAGCCGTACCGGAAGGTGCGGCTGGATCACCTCCTTTCTAAGGAGCACTTCTAAGCCGGTCCTTCGGGGCTGGTTCAGAGGCCAGTACATCGGCGTACGTCCGATGCTGGTTGCTCATGGGTGGAACGTTGATTATTCGGCACTCTTGATCGTCTTCTCCTTCCAGTACTGCTCTTCGGGGCGTGGAACGAATGAGGGAAGCGGCGAGGGTGCCGGGCACGCTGTTGGGTGTCTGAGGGTATGGCCGTATGGCTGCCTTCAGTGCCGGCCCCAGTGAACTCCGGGTGTGACTCGGGGGTGATGGGTGGCTGGTCGTTGTTTGAGAACTGCACAGTGGACGCGAGCATCTGTGGCCAAGTTTTTAAGGGCGCACGGTGGATGCCTTGGCACCAGGAACCGATGAAGGACGTGGGAGGCCACGATAGTCCCCGGGGAGTCGTCAACCAGGCTTTGATCCGGGGGTTTCCGAATGGGGAAACCCGGCAGTCGTCATGGGCTGTCACCCATACCTGAACACATAGGGTATGTGGAGGGAACGCGGGGAAGTGAAACATCTCAGTACCCGCAGGAAGAGAAAACAACCGTGATTCCGGGAGTAGTGGCGAGCGAAACCGGATGAGGCCAAACCGTATACGTGTGAGACCCGGCAGGGGTTGCGTGTACGGGGTTGTGGGATCTCTCTTTTACGGTCTGCCGGCCGTGAGACGAGTCAGAAACCGTTGATGTAGGCGAAGGACATGCGAAAGGTCCGGCGTAGAGGGTAAGACCCCCGTAGTCGAAACATCAGCGGCTCGTTTGAGAGACACCCAAGTAGCACGGGGCCCGAGAAATCCCGTGTGAATCTGGCGGGACCACCCGCTAAGCCTAAATATTCCCTGGTGACCGATAGCGGATAGTACCGTGAGGGAATGGTGAAAAGTACCGCGGGAGCGGAGTGAAATAGTACCTGAAACCGTGTGCCTACAAGCCGTGGGAGCGTCGGACATCAAGCTTGCTTGGTGTCTCGTGACTGCGTGCCTTTTGAAGAATGAGCCTGCGAGTTTGCGGTGTGTTGCGAGGTTAACCCGGGTGGGGTAGCCGTAGCGAAAGCGAGTCCGAACAGGGCGTTTCAGTAGCACGCTCAAGACCCGAAGCGGAGTGATCTAGCCATGGGCAGGTTGAAGCGGAGGTAAGACTTCGTGGAGGACCGAACCCACCAGGGTTGAAAACCTGGGGGATGACCTGTGGTTAGGGGTGAAAGGCCAATCAAACTCCGTGATAGCTGGTTCTCCCCGAAATGCATTTAGGTGCAGCGTCGTGTGTTTCTTGCCGGAGGTAGAGCACTGGATAGGCGATGGGCCCTACCGGGTTACTGACCTTAGCCAAACTCCGAATGCCGGTAAGTGAGAGCGCGGCAGTGAGACTGTGGGGGATAAGCTCCATGGTCGAGAGGGAAACAGCCCAGAGCATCGACTAAGGCCCCTAAGCGTACGCTAAGTGGGAAAGGATGTGGAGTCGCACAGACAACCAGGAGGTTGGCTTAGAAGCAGCCACCCTTGAAAGAGTGCGTAATAGCTCACTGGTCTAGTGATTCCGCGCCGACAATGTAGCGGGGCTCAAGCGTACCGCCGAAGTCGTGTCATTGCGATATATACCCCCAACGGGGATCGTGATGGGTAGGGGAGCGTCGTGTGCCGGGTGAAGCAGCCGCGTAAGCGAGTTGTGGACGGTTCACGAGTGAGAATGCAGGCATGAGTAGCGATTCACACGTGAGAAACGTGTGCGCCGATTGACTAAGGGTTCCTGGGTCAAGCTGATCTGCCCAGGGTAAGTCGGGACCTAAGGCGAGGCCGACAGGCGTAGTCGATGGATAACCGGTTGATATTCCGGTACCCGCTGTGAAGCGTCAAACATTGAATCAGGCGATGCTAAGTCCGTGAAGCCGTTCCGGACCCTTCGGGGAATGGAAAGTGGTGGAGCCGACGGACCAGACTTGTAGTAGGTGAGTGATGGGGTGACGCAGGAAGGTAGTCCATCCCGGGCGGTGGTTGTCCCGGGGTAAGGGTGTAGGCCGTGCGATAGGCAAATCCGTCGCACATGGGGCTGAGACCTGATGCCGAGCCGATTGTGGCGAAGTGGATGATCCTATGCTGTCGAGAAAAGCCTCTAGCGAGTTTCATGGCGGCCCGTACCCTAAACCGACTCAGGTGGTCAGGTAGAGAATACCGAGGCGTTCGGGTGAACTATGGTTAAGGAACTCGGCAAAATGCCCCCGTAACTTCGGGAGAAGGGGGGCCATCACTGGTGAGAGGACTTGCTCCTCGAGCTGGGGGTGGCCGCAGAGACCAGCGAGAAGCGACTGTTTACTAAAAACACAGGTCCGTGCGAAGCCGTAAGGCGATGTATACGGACTGACGCCTGCCCGGTGCTGGAACGTTAAGGGGACCGGTTAGTCACTCTTCGGGGTGGCGAAGCTGAGAACTTAAGCGCCAGTAAACGGCGGTGGTAACTATAACCATCCTAAGGTAGCGAAATTCCTTGTCGGGTAAGTTCCGACCTGCACGAATGGCGTAACGACTTCTCGACTGTCTCAACCATAGGCCCGGTGAAATTGCACTACGAGTAAAGATGCTCGTTTCGCGCAGCAGGACGGAAAGACCCCGGGACCTTTACTACAGTTTGATATTGGTGTTCGGTTCGGCTTGTGTAGGATAGGTGGGAGACTGTGAAGCTTGGACGCCAGTTCAGGTGGAGTCGTCGTTGAAATACCACTCTGGTCGTGCTGGATGTCTAACCTGGGTCCGTGATCCGGATCAGGGACAGTGTCTGATGGGTAGTTTAACTGGGGCGGTTGCCTCCTAAAGAGTAACGGAGGCGCCCAAAGGTTCCCTCAGCCTGGTTGGCAATCAGGTGTTGAGTGTAAGTGCACAAGGGAGCTTGACTGTGAGACCGACGGGTCGAGCAGGGACGAAAGTCGGGACTAGTGATCCGGCGGTGGCTTGTGGAAGCGCCGTCGCTCAACGGATAAAAGGTACCCCGGGGATAACAGGCTGATCTTCCCCAAGAGTCCATATCGACGGGATGGTTTGGCACCTCGATGTCGGCTCGTCGCATCCTGGGGCTGGAGTCGGTCCCAAGGGTTGGGCTGTTCGCCCATTAAAGCGGTACGCGAGCTGGGTTTAGAACGTCGTGAGACAGTTCGGTCCCTATCCGCTGCGCGCGCAGGAATATTGAGAAGGGCTGTCCCTAGTACGAGAGGACCGGGACGGACGAACCTCTGGTGTGCCAGTTGTTCTGCCAAGGGCATGGCTGGTTGGCTACGTTCGGGAGGGATAACCGCTGAAAGCATCTAAGCGGGAAGCCTGCTTCGAGATGAGTATTCCCACCCACTTGATGGGGTAAGGCTCCCAGTAGACGACTGGGTTGATAGGCCGGATGTGGAAGCCCAGTAATGGGTGAAGCTGACTGGTACTAATAGGCCGAGGGCTTGTCCTCAGTTGCTCGCGTCCACTGTGTTGGTTCTGAAACCACGAACGGCCCCATGCCCATGGTCACGGGTGTGGTGCGGCTGAAACAGTTTCATAGTGTTTCGGTGGTCATAGCGTGAGGGAAACGCCCGGTTACATTCCGAACCCGGAAGCTAAGCCTTACAGCGCCGATGGTACTGCAGGGGGGACCCTGTGGGAGAGTAGGACACCGCCGAACAATCATTCAAAGGGTTGGGCTCTGAACTTCGGTTCGGAGCCCAACCCTTTTTTGTTTTTGGTCACTTGAAGTTCATGTTGCGCCCCCAGCATCCACGGCATGGGTACTGCTGCAATGCTCAGGGCTGCAGGCGTCGGAATCGGTGACGAGGTCATCGTGCCGGCCTTCGGGAATGTGGAAATCGCCGGAGCGGTAACCCTGGCGGGTGCGCTGCCGGTGTTCGCCGACGTCGATCCGGTGACCTACTGCCTCGACCCGGTTGCCGTCGAAGCGGTCATAACTCAGCGGACCGCGGCCGTCGTTGTCGTACACCGCTTCGGTCGGCCGGCAGAGGTCGGGCGGTTGCATGCCGTTGGGCGGCGGCATGGGCTGTTGGTGTTGGAGCAGGGGGAGTCCGAGGCGCCGTACGACGAGATCGCGCAGCGTCGGGAGCGGGCCGCTTATCTGGACGGGCGGTTGCGTGGGGTGCGGATGCCCGACGGTGGGGATGGGCACACCTATCAGCAGTACGTCGTGCGGGTGCCGGGGAACGGGCGGCCCGACCGGGATGCGTTCGCACGCGCCTTGCGGGGCAGGGGAGTCGAGTGCCGGGTGCCGGTGAAGACTCCGTTGCACCGGTTGCCCGAGTTCAGGCGGTGTGTGTCGCTGCCGGAGACCGAGCTGGCAGCGGACGAGACCCTCGCGTTGCCGGTGGATGCGTCGTTGACGAAGCGGGACATGCAGCGGATCGTTTCGGCCTGCAACGCGCTGGGTGGACTGCTTCAGCCCGCCTTCTGAACGGGTTTGGGAACACCGGCCTGTTCGGGGTATGATCTATTCCGTTGCAGCGAGGGAAACCTCAAAAGGCGACAGGCCCCCTTAGCTCAGTCGGCAGAGCGTCTCCATGGTAAGGAGAAGGTCAACGGTTCGATTCCGTTAGGGGGCTCCACAAAGAAAGCCTCCGCCCGTTCGGGCGGGGGCTTTTCTCATGTCCCCCTTCCTTCACGCCATCCGCATCGCCAGGATGGCCATGTCGTCGGAGGGGGCGTCCGACGCGAAGCGTTCGACCGCGCGCATGATGCGGGCCGCGACAGCGCCCGCTGTGAGGCCGGTGCAGGTGGAGAGGACGTCGGCGAGACCGTCGTCGCCCAGCATGCGGGTGCCCTCGCGGCGCTCGGTGACGCCGTCCGTGACACAGAGCAGGACGTCGCCCGGGTCGAGGGTGACCGTCTGCTCGTAGAGCTCCAGGTCCTCCATGACGCCCAGGAGCGGCTGGGGTTCGGCTGCCGCCTCGACCGTGCCGTTCTGTCGCAGGCGGAGGGGGAGCGGGTGGCCGGCGCAGACCACCTTCAACTCCGCGCTGCCGTCCTCCTGGGGGCGCATCTCGCCGTAGAGGAGGGTCAGGAAGCGGCTGCGGGCGCCCTCGTCGAGGATCGCCGAGTTCAGGCGTTCCAGGACGGCAGGGCCGCTGAGGCCCTCCCGGGCCAGCAGCCTCAGTGCGTGGCGGGCGAGGCCCGTCACCGCAGCCGCGTTCGGGCCCGTGCCGCAGACGTCGCCGATGGCGAAGCCGTACGCGCCGTCGCTGATGGGGAAGACGTCGTAGAAGTCGCCGCCGACCTCGTTGCCCTCGCCGGCCGCGCGGTAGATGACCTCGACCTCGACGCCGTCGATCTCGGGGAGTTCCGGGGGCAGGAGGCTGCGCTGGAGGGACTGGCTGATGGCCGTGCGCTCGGAGTAGAGGCGGGCGTTGTCGAGGGCGAGGGCGGCACGCCGGGACAAGTCCTCGGCCAGTTCCAGGATTTCCTGGCGGAAGTGTTCGTCGGTGGGCTTGCCGAGGGTCAGCATGCCGATGACGCGGTTACGGGCGACCAGGGGGAGGACGACCGTCTCGCCGCCCACCGCCGAGGCCGTCGCCAGGGTGGGGCCGATGCCCGAGGAGACCTGGTGGGTCGGGCCGCCGGTCAGGCCCAGGCTGCGCATGGAGCTGCGCAGGGCCGCGTCGTGCGCGGCCTCGGAGGGGGCAGCCCAGACCCGGGCGCCGGGGGTGGGGACCGGATCCGGCGGCGCGATCTTCGAGAGCAACGACTTGATGCCGTCGATGAGTTCCTCGTCCTCGTGCAGGACGTACGACAGGTAGGGGTCGGAGGCCTGGTCGGCGATCGTGTAGACCGCGCACCAGGTGGCAAGGGTCGGGACCGTCATCTGGGCCATCAGGGCCAGGGTCTGGTCGCGGTCCAGTGTGCCCGCGAGGAGGTCGGAGGCCTCGACGAGGAAGCTGAGGGAGCCTCGGCGCAGGCGCTCCAGCTCGCCCAGGCGGGCCGACTCCACGGCCAGTGCGATGCGGTCGGCCGCGAACTGCAGGCGCAGGGCCTCCTCGTTGGAGTAGCGGCCGGGGGATTCGGCCGCCACGCCGAGGGAGCCCGTCAGGCGGCCCTCGACCTTCAGCGGGACCGTGACGACCGAGCGCATGCCCGTGCCGTTCAGCAGGGGGACGGCGCCGGGGACGGCGAGGAGGTCCTCGTGGACGGCCGGCATGCGGGCCGAGCCGTAGCGGCCGGGGCCCGCCTCGACGGGCACACGCGCGAAGCGCTGGCGGGCGGAGGGCAGGCCGGTGGAGGCGCGGACCTCCAGCTCCGTCTCGTCGTCGGTCGCCAGGAGGAGGAAGGCGGAGTCGGCGTCGAGCATGTCGCGGGCGCGTTCCACCGTGCGCTGGAGGAGGCCGTCGAGGTCGTCCGGGGCCGGGGAGCCGATGAACACCTCGAAGGGGTCGGTGCTCTGGCCGTCGGAGCCGGTGGTCGCGTCGGAGGCCGGGACGCGCAACGGGGTCTGCAGGACCGCGCGTTCGTGGTCGCGGACGAGGAGACAGACCGTGGAGGGCTCGCCGTCGGTGTCGCGGACGCGGAGGTGGGAGGCGTACACGGGCGTGACGCGGCCGTTGGCGCCGCGGATGCCGTAGCTGCCCTCCCAGCGCGAGAGTTGGAGGGCTTCCACGATGCCGGTGCTGGTGCCGGGGGTGTGCGGCCAGGCGGCGAGGTCGGTGAGGGGCTTGCCGATGACCTGGTCGGCCGGGTAGCCGAAGAGTTCCTCGGCGTCCTCGTTCCAGGCGGAGATGGCGCCCGCACGGTCGATCTGGACGACCGCCACGCGCACCCGGCTGTCGGCGAGCGGGAGGAGATCGGCCGGGAGGGACGGGCCGGCCGTGCGGGTGCCCACCGGGCGGTCGGGGAGGTCGAGTTGGAACCAGACCTGCTTGTGGGTCGGGGTGTAGTCGACGCCCCAGCGGCCGGCGATGGCCGCGCAGAGTTGGAGGCCGCGGCCGCCTTCGCGGTCGGGGCTGCCCATGGTGGCGGGCGAGCCCTGGAGGGGGATCTCACGTTCGGGATACCGGTCGGCCACCTCGATGCGTACTCCGTCGTCGCTGCGCAGGCACAGGACCTCGGCGTGGGTGCCCGCGTGGACGACGGCGTTCGTCACCAGTTCACTGGTGAGGACCACGGCGTCGTCGACGATGTCGGCGAAGCCCCAGCCCTGGAGGGTGTCGCGGACGAAGGCGCGGGCGGTCGCTACCGATCGCCCGACGGGCTCGAAGCTGGCAGCCGCGCGCGCGGTGATCACAGAACTCCTCGGCCGGTCGTCGACGTGCAGGGCTCCCTCGCCGGCCAGGTCGCGCCGCTGGTGGGGCGGGCGCGTGCCTGAAGGCCGGGGGTCCGGGGTCTGTCCCCCCGGGATCAGTCCGGTGGTCATGTGTGCGGCCGCCCTCCGATGCCCGCTCGTGCTCGTGCCACCGCCCAGGCCGGACGGACCGGCGCGGCTGGACAGCCGCATGCAAGGTTACTTACCTTCCCGGTCCCTGCGGATGCCGGTCACCAGTGTTTTCGCCCGAGCGTGTGCGGACGATGTGCGAAGCTGCCGAACTGTTATGGCCTGGTTCGGCAAGGGTGAAACACTGGGCAAGCTTCTTGTGAAGGTCCGGGCAGACTGGGTGTCTTCTGCGCACAGGGGGCAGCAGCCCACCGGGTCCGCCTGGTTTCATCAGGCGGAAAACCTGGCGGCAACAGGCATGGCGAGCAGTAGTACCCAGGCACAGCGGTAACGGTCGATCCCTGCGGGAGGGACAAGTGGAGTCTGGCGCAGCGACGCGGGGCACTAAGACGCGCGCGAAAGGCGGACAGTCCCTGAGCAGGCAGCGCACACCACGCGGCGGCACCACCGTCGTGGACACGGCGGCCCTGAACCGGCTGCTGGTCGCTCTTGTGTCCATGCGGGACGGCAATTTCCGCAAGCGGCTCACGGTGTCCGGGGACGGCGTGATGTCGGAGATCGCGGCCGTGTTCAATGAGGTCGCGGATCGTAATCTGCACCTCACGGGTGAGCTGTCGCGGGTGCGACGCATGGTGGGACGTGAGGGAAAGCTCACCGAGCGGCTGGAGACGGGCGCCTGTGAGGGGTCCTGGGCGACCGCCATCGACAACTCGAACGCGCTGGTCGACGACCTCGTACGGCCTGTTTCCGAGGTCGGACGGGTGCTGTCGGCGGTGGCCGAGGGTGATCTGTCGCCGCGGATGGAGCTCAGGACGCACACACCGGAGGGGACCGGGCATCCGCTGCGCGGGGAGTTCCTGAAGGTCGGGCGGACGGTGAACAACCTGGTCGACCAGTTGTCGACGTTCACCGACGAGGTCACCCGCGTGGCCAGTGAGGTGGGCACCGAGGGCAAGTTGGGCGGGCAGGCCCAGGTGCGCGGTATGTCCGGTTCGTGGAAGGACCTCACGGAGTCCGTCAACACGATGGCGTACCGGCTCACGGCGCAGGTGCGGGACATCGCACTGGTGACGACGGCCGTGGCCAAGGGTGATCTGTCCCGGAAGGTGACGGTTCACGTCGAGGGCGAGATGCTCGAGCTGAAGAACACCGTCAACACGATGGTGGACCAGCTCTCCGCGTTCTCGGTCGAGGTGACCCGGGTCGCGCGCGAGGTGGGCACCGAGGGCATCCTGGGCGGTCAGGCACAGGTGTCCGGCGTGGACGGGGTGTGGAAAGAGCTCACCGATTCGGTGAACACCATGGCCGGGAATCTGACGGCCCAGGTGCGCGGGATCGCGGAGGTGACGACGGCGGTCGCCAACGGTGACCTGTCCCGGAAGGTGACCGTGCCGGCGCGCGGAGAGGTCGCGCAGCTCGCCGAGACGATCAACCAGATGACCGAGACGCTGCGGATCTTCGCGGACGAGGTCACGCGCGTGGCCAACGAGGTCGGGGCCGCGGGGCAGCTCGGCGGTCAGGCGAACGTGCCGGGTGCGGCGGGGACGTGGAAGGACCTGACGGACTCCGTCAACACCGTCTTCCGGAACCTGACCACTCAGGTGCGGGACATCGCGGCCGTGACGACGGCCGTGGCCAGCGGGGATCTGTCGCAGAAGGTCACGGTGGACGTGGCCGGCGAGATGCTGGAGCTGAAGAACACCGTCAACGGGATGGTCGACCAGCTGTCTGCCTTCGGTGCCGAGGTCACGCGCGTGGCGCGGGAGATCGGGGTCGAGGGTGAGCTGGGCGGTCAGGCGCAGGTGTCGGGTGCGGCGGGGACGTGGAAGGACCTGACGGACTCCGTCAACACGGCGTTCAGGAATCTCACCGGACAGGTGAGGAACATCGCGCAGGTCACCACGGCCGTGGCCAACGGTGACCTGTCGCAGAAGGTCACCGTGGACGTCTCCGGTGAGATGGCCCAGCTGAAGAACACCGTGAACACGATGGTGGACCAGCTGTCGTCGTTCGCCGACCAGGTGACCCGGATGGCCCGGGACGTGGGTACCGAGGGCCGGCTGGGCGGGCAGGCCCGGGTGGACGGCGTCTCGGGTACCTGGAAGGAGCTCACCGACTCCGTCAACTCGATGGCCGGGAACCTGACTTCTCAGGTGCGCAACATCGCACAGGTGACGACGGCGGTGGCCCGGGGTGACCTCTCGCAGAAGATCGACGTCGACGCGCGCGGGGAGATCCTGGAGCTGAAGAACACCATCAACACGATGGTCGACCAGCTCTCCGCGTTCGCCGACCAGGTGACCCGGGTCGCACGCGACGTGGGCACCGAGGGACGGCTGGGCGGGCAGGCGCAGGTGCCCGGTGTGGCCGGTGTGTGGCGGGACCTGACGGACTCGGTGAACGGCATGGCCGGCAACCTCACCGCCCAGGTGCGCAACATCGCCCAGGTCGCCACCGCCGTGGCCCGCGGTGACCTCTCCCAGAAGATCACCGTGGACGCGCGCGGGGAGATCCTGGAGCTGAAGAACACCCTGAACACGATGGTGGACCAGCTGTCGTCGTTCGCCCAGGAGGTCACGCGTGTTGCCCGAGAGGTGGGTACGGAGGGGCAGCTCGGCGGGCAGGCCGAGGTACAGGGTGTCTCCGGCACCTGGAAGGACCTCACGCAGTCCGTGAACTTCATGGCGAACAACCTGACCATCCAGGTGCGTCAGATCGCCGATGTCACGACCGCGGTCGCCAAGGGCGACCTGTCGAAGAAGATCACCGTCGACGCCAAGGGCGAGATCCTCGAGCTCGTCACCACCGTGAACACGATGGTGGACCAGCTGTCGTCCTTCGCCGAGCAGGTGACCCGGGTGGCCCGCGAGGTGGGCACCGAGGGCATCCTGGGCGGCCAGGCGCATGCGTCGGGCGTCACCGGCATCTGGAAGGACCTCACCGACAACGTCAACCTGATGGCCAAGAACCTCACCATGCAGGTGCGCAACATCTCCCAGGTCGCCGCGGCCGTCGCCAACGGCGACCTGACCCGGACGGTGACGATCGAGGCGCGCGGGGAGGTCCAGCAGCTCGCCGACACCTTCAACACGATGGTGAAGACGCTGAGTTCGTTCGCCGATCAGGTCACCAAGGTGGCCCGTGAGGTGGGTACGGACGGCATCCTGGGCGGTCAGGCCCATGTGCCGGGGGTGGCGGGCACCTGGAAGGACCTCACCGATTCGGTGAACGGCATGGCGTCCAACCTGACCGGGCAGGTGCGCAATATCGCCATGGTCACGACGGCCATCGCCAAGGGCGACCTGACGAAGAAGATCGACATCGACGCGCGCGGGGAGATCCTCGAGCTGAAGACGACCATCAACACGATGGTCGACCAGCTGTCGTCCTTCGCCGAGGAGGTCACGCGCGTTGCCCGTGAAGTCGGTACGGAGGGGCAGCTCGGCGGGCAGGCACGCGTGCGTGACGTCGACGGCACCTGGCGGGACCTCACCGAGTCGGTGAACGAGATGGCCGGGAACCTGACCCGTCAGGTGCGTGCCATCGCGCGTGTGGCGACCGCGGTGACCCGCGGTGACCTGAACCTGAAGATCGACGTGGACGCGTCCGGGGAGATCCAGGAGCTCCAGGACTACATCAACAAGATGATCGCCAACCTGCGCGACACCACGATCGCCAACAAGGAGCAGGACTGGCTCAAGGGCAACCTCGCGCGCGTGTCCGCCCTGATGCAGGGGCGGCGTGACCTTCAGGACGTGGCCTCGCTGATCATGAGTGAGCTGCCGCCCCTGGTGGCCGCGCAGCACGGCGCGTTCTTCCTGGCGATGCCGCCGGCGGACGGCGACGCCGACCAGTACGAACTGCGGATGCTGGGCTCGTACGGGTACTCGATGGGCTCCATGCCGACGTCGTTCCGGCCGGGTGAGGCGCTGGTCGGTACGGCCGCGGAGGAGAAGCGCACGATCCTCGTCGCGAACGCCCCGAGCGGCTATCTGAAGATCTCCTCGGGGCTGGGCGAGGCGCCGCCCGCGCAGGTGATCGTGTTGCCGGTGCTGTTCGAGGGCAAGGTGCTCGGTGTGATCGAGCTGGCGTCGTTCACGAAGTTCACACAGATCCAGAAGGACTTCCTCAACCAGCTCGCCGAGATGATCGCCACCAGCGTCAACACCATCTCCGTCAACACCAAGACCGAGCTGCTGCTGAAGCAGTCGCAGGAGCTGACCGAGCAACTGCGGGAGCGGTCGGCGGAGTTGGAGCAGCGGCAGAAGGCCCTTCAGGCGTCCAACGCCGAACTGGAGGAGAAGGCAGAGCTGTTGGCCCAGCAGAACCGCGACATCGAGGTGAAGAACACCGAGATCGAGGAGGCGCGGCAGGTCCTGGAGGAGCGTGCCGAGCAGCTCGCGGTGTCGATGCGCTACAAGAGCGAGTTCCTCGCCAACATGTCGCACGAGCTGCGCACGCCGCTCAACTCGCTGCTGATCCTTGCCAAGCTGCTCGCCGACAACGCGGAGGGCAACCTCTCGCCGAAGCAGGTCGAGTTCGCCGAGACGATCCACGGCGCCGGTTCCGACCTGCTCCAGCTGATCAACGACATCCTCGACCTGTCGAAGGTGGAGGCGGGCAAGATGGACGTCTCGCCGACACGGATCGCGCTGGTGCAGCTCGTGGACTACGTGGAGGCGACCTTCCGGCCACTGACCGCGGAGAAGGGCCTGGACCTGTCCGTGCGGGTGTCTCCGGAGCTGCCGGCCACACTGCACACCGACGAGCAGCGGCTGCTCCAGGTGCTGCGCAACCTGCTGTCCAACGCGGTGAAGTTCACCGATTCCGGCTCGGTCGAGCTGGTCATCCGGCCGGCCGGGGCGGACGTACCGGTGGCGATCAAGGAGCAGCTGCTGGAGGCCGGTTCGCTCACCGACCCGGACGCCGCGCTGATCGCGTTCTCGGTGACCGACACCGGCATCGGGATCGCGGCCAGCAAGATGCGGGTGATCTTCGAGGCGTTCAAGCAGGCGGACGGCACCACCAGCCGCAAGTACGGCGGCACGGGTCTGGGGCTGTCCATCTCGCGGGAGATCGCGCAGTTGCTCGGCGGTGAGATCTACGCGCAGAGCGAGACGGGCCGTGGTTCGACGTTCACGCTGTATCTGCCGCTGCACCCGAGCGAGCTGCCGCCGCAGGGCTACCAGCAGGTCGTGCCCGCCCTGGAGGCCGGCGACCTGGTGGCCTCGGAGAACGGGGCGATCGAGCTGTCGGAGCTGTCCGACGCGGAGATCGAGACGCCGGCCGAGGTGAGGTCGTACCAGGACGCGCAGAACGGTCCGGCGGCCCTCTTCAGGCGTCGGCGCCGCATGGTGAGCGGCGGCGAGCAGGTGGGGCGGCCGGAGCAGTGGCCGGCCCGCGGGCTGGAGGCGGGGACGCAGGCGCGCGCGGGCATCCGGTTCGGCGGCGAGAAGGTGCTGATCGTCGACGACGACATCCGCAACGTGTTCGCGCTGACCAGCGTCCTGGAACAGCACGGCCTGTCGGTGCTGTACGCGGAGAACGGCCGCGAGGGCATCGAGGTCCTGGAACAGCACGAGGACGTGGCGGTCGTCCTGATGGACATCATGATGCCCGAGATGGACGGCTACGCGACGACGACGGCGATCCGGCGGATGCCGCAGTTCTCCGGGCTGCCGATCATCGCGCTGACCGCGAAGGCGATGAAGGGCGACCGGGAGAAGGCGATCGAGTCGGGCGCCTCCGACTACGTGACGAAGCCGGTCGACCCCGATCACCTGCTGTCGGTGATGCAGCAGTGGATGCGGGACGCGTGAGGGGAACTGCGGCGTGACGGAGGCCTTCGGGGCGCGACCTGAGTCGCTGACTCAGGGTGGCCGTCGCCGTGTAGCGGGGCGGAGTTCGGGGAACCTTCTGGACTCCTGCTGCGTTCCTGCTACGTGCACAGTGACATCACGGTGACAGGGTGTGGCGACGGTCGGGGTGCGGCTACCATGACCGGCACAAGGAAGGGCGGCGCAAAGGAGTCGTCCCCAGGGGCGGCGCCCGGTGCACTGCCGGGGCGAGGAGGGCGGGCCATGGTGCAGAAGGCCAAGATCCTCCTGGTCGATGACCGGCCGGAGAATCTGCTGGCGCTGGAGGCGATCCTCTCTGCGCTCGATCAGACGCTGGTGCGGGCATCGTCCGGGGAAGAGGCGCTCAAAGCACTGCTGACGGACGACTTCGCGGTCATTCTGCTGGACGTCCAGATGCCGGGAATGGACGGCTTCGAGACGGCCGCGCACATCAAGCGGCGAGAGCGGACCAGGGACATCCCGATCATCTTCCTCACCGCGATCAACCACGGGCCGCACCACACCTTCCGCGGATACGCGGCGGGTGCGGTGGACTACATCTCCAAGCCGTTCGACCCGTGGGTGCTGCGTGCGAAGGTCTCGGTGTTCGTCGAGCTGTACATGAAGAACTGTCAGCTGCGCGAGCAGGCGGCGCTGCTGCGGTTGCAGTTGGAGGGCGGTGGCGGCAAGAGCGCCGCGGGCGGTGGCGCCAAGGAGTCGGCGGGGCTGCTCGCCGAGCTCTCCGCGCGGCTCGCGGCCGTCGAGGAGCAGGCGGAGGCGCTGTCCAAGCAGCTCGACGACGAGTCGGCGGACGCGGCGGCGGTGGCCACGGCGGCGCACCTGGAGCGCAAACTCACCGGTCTGCGCCGGGCGCTGGACGCCCTGGAGCCGGGCACCGGCAGCGGTGCGGCCTCGGTGCCGTCGCAGAACTGAGCGGCACCAACAGAACTACGGAACGGAACTGACGCGTGCGACGCAGGGGGTTGTGCATGAGGACGCGTCAGTTCCCCTTCCCGGCGAAGCGGACGCGTCAATTCCGGGCCCACGCGGGGGCGACACGAACGGGTGAAGCAGTGGGCACACGTGTCCGTTGTGGTCTCCACCGGTAACCTCACACCCATGGCCTCACGTCCCTCCGCAGCCAAGAAGCAGCCCGCCAAGAAGGCGGCCGCTCCCGCGAAGGCTCCGGCGAAGAAGGCCGCTGCGAAAAAGGCCCCGGCGAAGAAGGCGCCCGCCAGGAAAGCCGCGGCCAAGAAGCCCGCGCCCGCACCGGCCCCCAGTCCCACCGGGGGCATCTACAGACTCGTGCGCGCCATCTGGCTCGGGCTGGCGCACGCCGTCGGCGCCGTGTTCCGCGGCATAGGGAACGGTGCGAAGAACCTCGACCCGGCCCACCGCAAGGACGGCGTCGCGCTGCTGCTGTTCGGCCTCGCGCTGATCGTGGCCGCCGGCACCTGGGCCGACCTGCGCGGCCCCGTCGGTGACCTCGTCGAGATCCTGGTCACCGGCTCCTTCGGCCGGCTCGACCTGCTCGTGCCGATCCTGCTGGCGCTCATCGCCGTGCGATTCATCCGGCACCCCGAGAAGCCCGAGGCCAACGGGCGCATCGTGATCGGCCTGTCCGCGCTCGTCATCGGTGTGCTCGGCCAGGTTCACATCGCCTGCGGTGCGCCCGCCCGCAGCGACGGCATGCAGGCGATAAGGGACGCCGGCGGTCTCATCGGCTGGGGCGCGGCGACCCCGCTGACGTACACCATGGGCGACGTCCTCGCCGTACCGCTGCTGGTGCTGCTCACGATCTTCGGGCTGCTGGTCGTCACGGCGACGCCGGTCAACGCCATCCCGCAGCGGCTGCGGCAGCTCGGGGTGCGGCTCGGCGTACTGCACGACCCGGCGGCGGACGAGTACGACGAGTTCGACGACGACGCGCGCTACGACGAGCAGTGGCGCGAGGCGCTGCCCGGGCGCCCCCGCCGCCGCTCGGGCGCTCCCCAGTCGTACGACCCCGACGACGCCGAGCAGGAGGCGCTCTCCCGGCGGCGCGGCCGGCCCCGGCGCTCCGCGGTGCCGCAGCCGGCCATGGACCGGCAGCTGGACGCCGTGGACATCGCCGCCGCCGCCGCGGCCGACCTCGACGGCGCCGTCCTGCACGGCATGCCGCCCTCGCCGATCGTCGCCGACCTCACCCAGGGCGTGAGCATCGGCGACCGGGAGCCGACGACGCCGACGCCTGTCCCGGCACCTGCCTCCCGCCCCCGGCAGCAGAAGCTCAAGACCGGCGGGGCGGTCCCCGACCTGACCAAGTCGGCCCCCGAGGAGATGCGCGAGCTGCCGCCGCGCGCCGAGCAGCTCCAGCTGTCCGGCGACATCACCTACTCGCTGCCCTCCCTCGACCTCCTGGAGCGCGGAGGCCCCGGCAAGGCGCGCAGCGCCGCGAACGACGCCGTCGTCGCCTCGCTGACGAACGTCTTCACCGAGTTCAAGGTCGACGCAGCCGTCACCGGCTTCACCCGCGGGCCGACGGTCACGCGCTACGAGGTCGAGCTCGGCCCCGCCGTGAAGGTCGAGCGGATCACCGCGCTGGCGAAGAACATCGCGTACGCCGTCGCCAGCCCCGACGTGCGGATCATCAGCCCGATCCCGGGCAAGTCGGCGGTCGGGATCGAGATCCCCAACACCGACCGGGAGATGGTCAACCTCGGGGACGTGCTGAGGCTCGCGGACGCGGCCGAGGACGACCACCCGATGCTGGTGGCGCTCGGCAAGGACGTCGAGGGCGGCTATGTGATGGCCAACCTCGCGAAGATGCCGCACGTCCTGGTGGCCGGTGCCACCGGGTCCGGCAAGTCGTCGTGCATCAACTGCCTCATCACGTCGATCATGGTCCGCGCGACTCCCGAGGACGTGCGGATGGTCCTGGTCGACCCCAAGCGCGTCGAGCTCACCGCCTACGAGGGCATCCCGCACCTGATCACCCCGATCATCACCAACCCCAAGCGGGCCGCCGAGGCGCTGCAGTGGGTCGTCCGTGAGATGGACCTGCGCTACGACGACCTCGCGGCCTACGGCTTCCGGCACATCGACGATTTCAACGAGGCCATAAGGAACGGCAAGGTCAAGCCGCCCGAGGGCAGCGAGCGCGAGCTCCAGCCGTACCCGTACCTGCTGGTGATCGTGGACGAACTCGCCGACCTGATGATGGTCGCGCCGCGCGACGTCGAGGACGCGATCGTCCGGATCACACAGCTCGCGCGCGCCGCCGGCATCCACCTGGTGCTCGCCACGCAGCGGCCGTCGGTCGACGTCGTCACGGGCCTGATCAAGGCGAACGTGCCCTCCCGGCTCGCCTTCGCCACCTCCTCCCTCGCCGACTCGCGCGTCATCCTCGACCAGCCGGGCGCCGAGAAGCTGATCGGCAAGGGCGACGGCCTGTTCCTGCCGATGGGCGCGAACAAGCCGACCCGTATGCAGGGCGCCTTCGTGACCGAGGCAGAGGTCGCGGCCGTCGTCCAGCACTGCAAGGACCAGATGGCGCCGGTCTTCCGGGACGACGTCACCGTCGGCACCAAGCAGAAGAAGGAGATCGACGAGGACATCGGCGACGACCTCGACCTGCTGTGCCAGGCGGCCGAGCTGGTGGTCTCCACCCAGTTCGGATCGACGTCCATGCTCCAGCGCAAGCTGCGCGTCGGCTTCGCCAAGGCCGGACGGCTGATGGACCTCATGGAGTCGCGCAACATCGTCGGACCCAGCGAGGGCTCCAAGGCGCGTGACGTTCTCGTGAAGCCGGACGAGTTGGACGGCGTGCTCGCGGTGATCCGGGGGGAGTCTGAGGGGTAGACGTCAGTGCGGGAAACGGGGGTCGGCCGTGACTCACCTGTTAGAGAGCGGAGGGCAACCGTTTCCCTTTGACGTACGTCAAGTTGAGCGAGAGGACAGGTGCGGCTCCCGCCGGGGCCGTAACCGGCCCGTCATCGGCGTGTCCGGCCATACCGATGGCGTACAAAGTCCCACCGCCCGGTTGCCCCTCCCTTTGGCACCCCCCCTAGACTGAACCTCCAGCACAGGTGGCTACACGCTCGAAAGGCGCCCCCGTGTCCATCGGCAACTCCCCTGAAGACGAGCGTCCGTTCGAAGACCCGTCCGAGGAAGCCCCCTTCTCCATCGGCCGTGCCCTGCAGCAGGCTCGCATCGCGGCCGGGCTGACCGTCGGCGACGTCAGCACTGCCACCCGGGTCCGCATCGTCATCATCCACGCGATCGAGGCGGACGACTTCGCTCCCTGTGGCGGAGACGTCTACGCGCGCGGCCACATCCGGACCCTGGCCAGGGCCGTCCACCTCGACCCCGCCCCGCTGATCGAGCGGTACGACGCCACCCACGGCGGCCGTCCCGCGCCGACCCCCGCCGCGCCCCTCTTCGAGGCGGAACGTATCCGCCCCGAGCGGCGCGGGCCGAACTGGACCGCGGCCATGGTCGCCGCGATCGTCGCCGTCGTCGGCTTCGTCGGCTTCACCGCGTTCAAGGGCGGCGACGACGGCGCGTCGAAGGAGCAGGTCGCCGAGGGCACCCCCTCGACCGGCAAGACCGCCTCGCCCACGCCGAAGACCGACAAGTCCGCCGACAAGACGCCGGAACCCTCCGACAGCGCCATCGCCGCGGCCCCCCAGGACAAGGTGACCGTCCAGGTCAGCGCCACCGACGGGCGCAGCTGGATCTCCGCCAAGGACCACAACGGCCGGCTGATCTTCGACGGCTTCCTCAAGCAGGGCGACTCGAAGACCTTCCAGGACAGCGAGAAGATCAACCTCATCCTCGGCGACGCCGGAGCGATCGATCTGTTCGTCAACGGCAAGAAGCTCAACGACGATTTCCAGCCCGGAGCGGTGGAGCGGCTGACGTACACGAAGGGCGACCCGCAGGTCGGATAAGCCGGGCGGGCCTTGGCAGCTACGGGGTTGGTGATCTTCACCAACCCCGTCGACGTTCGGTGTCGGTGGGACAAAGTAGTCTTGAGCCCATGCCTGAACGCCGTACCGTCGCACTCGTCACCCTTGGCTGCGCCCGTAACGAGGTGGACTCGGAGGAGCTCGCAGGCCGTTTGGAGGCGGACGGCTGGCAGCTCGTGGAGGATGCCGAGGACGCCGACGTGGCCGTCGTCAACACCTGCGGCTTCGTCGACGCCGCCAAGAAGGACTCCGTCGACGCCCTGCTGGAGGCCAACGATCTCAAGGGGCACGGCAGAACCCAGGCCGTCGTGGCGGTGGGCTGCATGGCCGAGCGGTACGGCAAGGAACTCGCCGACGCTCTGCCCGAGGCCGACGGCGTGCTCGGCTTCGACGACTACGCCGACATCTCCGACCGCCTCCAGACTATTTTGAACGGCGGCATCCACGCCTCCCACACCCCGCGCGACCGGCGCAAGCTGCTGCCCGTCAGCCCGGCCGAGCGGCAGGAGTCGGCCGCCGCGGTCGCGCTTCCCGGTCACGGCCCGACCGACCTCCCGGAGGGGCTCGCTCCGGCTTCCGGCCCCCGCGCACCCCTGCGCCGTCGGCTGGACGGCGCCCCCGTCGCCTCGGTCAAGCTCGCCTCCGGTTGCGACCGGCGCTGTTCGTTCTGCGCCATCCCGTCCTTCCGCGGCTCGTTCATCTCCCGCCGGCCGAGCGACGTGCTGAACGAGACGCGATGGCTGGCCGAGCAGGGCGTCAAGGAGATCATGCTGGTCTCCGAGAACAACACCTCCTACGGCAAGGACCTCGGCGACATCCGGCTGCTGGAGTCGCTGCTGCCCGAGCTCGCCGAGGTCGACGGCCTGGAGCGGGTGCGCGTCAGCTACCTCCAGCCGGCCGAGATGCGGCCCGGTCTGATCGACGTGCTGACCTCCACGCCCAAGATCGCGCCTTACTTCGACCTGTCCTTCCAGCACTCCGCGCCCGGGGTGCTGCGCGCGATGCGCCGCTTCGGCGACACCGACCGCTTCCTGGAACTGCTCGACACCATCCGGAGCAAGGCGCCCCAGGCGGGCGTGCGCTCCAACTTCATCGTGGGCTTCCCCGGCGAGTCCGAGGCCGACCTGACGGAGCTGGAGCGCTTCCTGAACGGCGCCCGGCTGGACGCGATCGGCGTCTTCGGCTACTCCGACGAGGAGGGCACCGAGGCCGCGACGTACGACGACAAGCTCGACGTGGACGTCGTCGCCGAGCGGCTCGCCCGGGTCTCCCGGCTCGCCGAGGAGCTCGTCTCGCAGCGGGCCGAGGAGCGGCTGGGCGAGACCGTTCACGTGCTCGTGGAGTCGGTGGACGAGGAGGGCGTGTACGGCCGTGGCGCGCACCAGGCGCCGGAGACGGACGGTCAGGTGCTGCTCACCTCGGGCGAAAATTTGAGCGTCGGTCGTATGGTCGAGGCGAAGGTGGTCGGTACGGAGGGTGTCGACCTGGTGGCCGAGCCTCTGCAGGGTTCGTTCGGGTGTAGTGAGGAGGCGGGCAGATGACGGGTGTTCCGGCATCGGCTGCGGGTGGCCCCTCGCAGGCGAAGGGCGCCGCGGCCGCGAGCCCGGTCTCCGGCCCGGCCCCGGACGCCCCCGGTGTCGGCGGCGACGGCCAGGACGCCGGCAGGCCCCCGCGGGGGGCGAAGCTGGCCGCCGCCGCGGTCAACCAGGCGAGTGTCTGGAACATCGCCAATCTGCTGACGATGCTTCGGCTGATCCTGGTGCCCGGCTTCGTCGCGCTGATGCTGGCCGACGGCGGTTACGACCCGGCCTGGCGTTCGCTCGCCTGGGCGGCCTTCGCGATCGCCATGATCACCGACCTGTTCGACGGGCACCTGGCGCGGACGTACAACCTCGTCACCGACTTCGGGAAGATCGCCGACCCCATCGCCGACAAGGCGATCATGGGAGCGGCGCTGATCTGCCTCTCCTCGCTCGGCGACCTGCCGTGGTGGGTGACGATCGTGATCCTCGGCCGGGAACTCGGGATCACCCTGCTGCGTTTCCTGGTCATCCGGTACGGCGTCATCCCGGCAAGCCGGGGCGGCAAGCTGAAGACGCTCACCCAGGGCGTGGCCGTCGGGATGTACGTCCTGGCGCTGACAGGGTGGCTGGCCACTCTCAGGTTCTGGGTGATGGCCGCGGCGGTCGTCCTGACCGTGGTGACCGGGCTCGACTACGTGAGACAGGCCATTGTGCTGCGCAGGCAGGGGATCGCCGAGCGTCAGGCCGCGTCGGAGGAGACGGAAGCGTGAATTCCACGGCCGCCGACGTGGTGCGAATACTCACGGTGAACGGAGAGACGCTTGCCGTGGCCGAATCGCTGACCGGTGGTCTGGTCTCGGCGGAGATCACATCGATTCCCGGGGCGTCCAGGGTCTTCCGCGGGTCGGTCACCGCGTATGCGACCGGGCTCAAGCACGATCTGCTCGGGGTCGATGCGGGCCTGCTGGCCTCCCGGGGAGCGGTGGACGCGCAGGTGGCGGCCCAGATGGCGGCCGGAGTGCGTAAGGCGCTCGGCGCCGACTGGGGCGTTGCGACGACCGGGGTGGCCGGCCCCGATCCCCAGGACGGGCAGCCCGTCGGAACGGTCTTCGTGGCCGTGGACGGTCCGTTCGGGGCGGATTCCGGTTCCGCCGCTGGCGGAAAAGTGGAGGCCCTGCGGTTGAACGGCGACCGGGCGGAAATTCGTAGAGAGAGTGTACGGAGCGTACTCGCACTGCTCCTGAGAGAGCTGGCGGGCGAACAGACCGGGAACGAGCGGGCACAGGATACGGAACAGAACGGGGGGTTTTGATGTTTGCAGCCCTGAGTGAACACGACATCGCTCCCCGCACGGCCGCAGCGCGAGGCGGTACGGTGGGGCGTGAAGGATGCGGCTACGCGGTCCGAGGAGGGAGCCACCGATGATTCTGCTCCGTCGCCTGCTGGGTGACGTGCTGCGTCGGCAGCGCCAGCGCCAGGGCCGTACTCTGCGCGAAGTCTCCTCGTCCGCCCGAGTCTCACTCGGCTATCTCTCCGAGGTGGAGCGGGGGCAGAAGGAGGCTTCCTCCGAGCTGCTCTCCGCCATCTGCGACGCGCTGGACGTACGGATGTCCGAGCTCATGCGGGAAGTGAGCGACGAGCTCGCCCTCGCCGAGCTGGCTCAGTCTGCAGCGGCAACCCCCAGCGAGCCTGTACCCACGTCGGTTCGTCCGATGCTGGGTTCCGTGTCGGTGACCGGTGTGCCACCGGAGCGGGTGACCATCAAGGCACCCGCCGAGGCGGTGGACGTGGTCGCCGCGTGATATTCACGCGCGTGGGTCTGTGAACCCACGCAGGCGCGTGTAGGCACGCAGGGAGGCATGTGTGAGGCCCCGGCCGGGGCTTCTCCGGGGAGACCCGGAGGGGTGCGGTCGGGGTTTTTCGCGTCCGTTTGCCGGTGTCGGGCGCTGAGGTCATGGTGGAGGGCATGGGGGAGCCGCGGAACCGCGGCACCTGCGGGAGCCACGCAGGCGTGGGAGCCGTGGGAGCCAACCACCGGAGGTATGGATGTACGTCGTGAAGAGCCCCCTGTCCGACGCCGACCTGAAGACCGTCTCCGAGGCGTTGCAGGGCGCGCTCGTCGATCTGGTCGACCTGTCGCTCGTCGCCAAGCAGGTCCACTGGAACGTCGTCGGGCCGCGCTTCAGGTCCGTGCACCTGCAGCTCGACGAGGTCGTGGATGTCGCCCGTGCCCACTCCGACACGGTGGCGGAGCGGGCCTCGGCGCTGGGCGTCTCGCCGGACGGTCGGGCGGTGACGGTGGCCGCCGGCAGTGGGATCGGTGCGGTGTCGGACGGCTGGGTCAAGGACACCGACGCGGTCGGGACGCTGGTCGCCGCGCTGGGCGCGGTGATCACCCGGATGCGGGAACGGGTGGCGGCCACGGGGGACGCGGATCCTGTGAGCCAGGACATCTTCATCGGGATCACCGCGGACCTCGAGAAGCATCACTGGATGTTCCAGGCGGAGAACGTGTGAGACATGTGGGGCGGCGGGGTGGGGCATTTCGGGTGGTGTGGTTGGCGTGGTGGGTGTGACGGGCTTGGCGGCGTGGGCGTGGGCGTGGCGGGCGGGGGCGCGTGATGCGCCGGTGTGCCGTCCGTGCGCCCTGCCGCGGGTGGGGGTGCGTTTGTAGCGTCGTCCTCTTCGGAGGTGCGTGGCTCTCTGGTGTCGTGACAAGGCTCGGGCTGGAGGTGACGGCCATGGCGGTGCGAATAGTGGGGCGGGGGGCCGTTCTGGGGCTCGGACTGGGGCTGGGCGCGGTGTGGTGGTGGGCGGTGGTGAGACTCACCGTGGCGCCCGACGCCGGAGCGCTGGAGGGAGCGGTCGCCGCCGGGGGGTGGGGGCTGAGCCTGTTGCCGGTGCACTGCGTGGCCAAGGCGCGGGCGGTGGGGGCCGTCGCGGAGGGTCGGTGGAGGGCTGCTTGGCGGGGGGTTGGGGAGGAGGTGAGGTCCGGGGATGGGGGTGTGGGGGCAGGTGCGGAGGGTGCGGTGGGTGAGGAGTGAAGGCGGTCGGTGGGATGGGGAGCTGGTCGAGGGTGGTGAGGGCGAGGGTGCCGGTGGGCGTGGGGATGATGACGGGTTCGGGGTTGGTGTGGGCTCTGCAGGTGGAGGCCCGGGGTAGGGCGTGAGCTCGAGGCAGCAGGCGGGGTCGGGGGAGGGTGTTGGGGAGGGGACCTGGGGCGGGGCGTGAAGTTGGGGCATGCGGGACCTGGGACGAGGGTGGGATCAGGTCTGGGAACGGGGTGGGCAGAGGCCGTCAAAGCGGCGGAGGAGCTGTTGGTTACCAAGGCATGGCCACGCCGCCGTTCGGGCGGAGGATCTGGCCCGTTGTGAACGCCGAGGCGTCCGAGGCCAGGTGGAGGACGGCGTGGGCGATGTCCTCCGGTTCGCCGACCCGGCCCAGCGGGGACATCCGGGACATGAGCGCCTCGGTGTGCGCCTGTGCGCCGGCGTCGTGGCGGTCGGTCATGGGGGTGCGGATCCAGCCCGGGGCGACGGCGTTGACGCGGATGCCGTACCGGCCGACCTCCGTCGCGAGAGTCTTCGTCAACTGGACCACGGCCGCCTTGGCGGCGCCGTAGCAGAGCAGCCCGGGGCCGCCGGTGTCCACGGCGCCGGAGGCCATGGTGATGATGCTGCCGCCGGTGTCGCGCGCCAGCATCAGGCGGGCCGCCTCCTGGCAGGCGTACAGCACGCCCTTGAAGTTGACGGCCAGGACCCGGTCCAGGTCCTCGTCCCGGGTCTCCAGGACCGGGCTGCTGTGCATGATCCCGGCGACCGCCGCCATGACGTCCAGCCGCTCGCAGGATTCGACGGCCTGACGGACCTGGACGCGATCGGTGACGTCGAGGTGGTGGGTCCGGGCGGTTCCACCCTGGTCCTTGATCAGCGTCGCCGTCTCGTGCAGGCCCTGCGTGTCGCGGTCCGCGCCGTGCACCGTGGCGCCTGCCTGGGCGAGGAGTACGGCGCAGGCGCGGCCGATTCCGCTCGCGGCGCCGGTGACGAATGCGGTGCGTCCGGTGAGGTCGTACGCCTTCACGGCCATGAAGGGACGGTACGAGGGTTTCTGACGGCCCGTCAATTGGGTGGACGTGTCAGCGGGCGGTGCGGAGGCGGCGTGTTGGCGGTGAGCCCGGTGTCGGGGCGGGGCCCGTTTGGCAGGCGGGGCACCAGTAGGTCGGACGCTCGCGGGAACCGTCGCCCTGGTCGGCCACGCGGACCGGTGTTCCGCAGCGCAGACAGGGGCGGGGTGCCCGGCCGTACACGAACAGGTCCTGGCCGCGGCGGCCCGTCGTGCTGCGGACCGGACGGTCGCGGTTGGCCTCCAGCAGCTTCTTCGCGAGGGCGGGCAGTTTCGCGGCGCGGTCGGCGGGGAGCGCGCCGACGGGGAGCCACGGGGTGGCGCCGAGGAGGAAGCAGAGTTCGCTCTTGTAGACGTTGCCGATGCCGGCGAGGTTGCGCTGGTCGAGGAGGGCCTCGCCGAGGGGACGGGCGGGGTCCGCGAGGAGGTTGACGAGGGCGCGCTCAGGGTTCCAGTCGGGCCCCAGCAGGTCGGGGCCGAGGTGGCCGACGGCTCGTTGTTCGTCGCTCGTGCGCAGCAGGTCGAGGACCGGGAGGCGGTAGCCGACGGCGGTGCGGTCGTGGGTGCCGAGGATCACCCGGATCTGGTGCGCCGGGCCGCCGGTCCAGCGCCGGCCGTTCGCGTACACCCTCCAGGAGCCGTCCATCCGCAGATGCGAGTGGAGCGTCAGGTCGCCTTCGATCCGGGTGAGGAGGTGTTTGCCGCGCGGGGTGACGTCCAGAACGGTGCGGCCGGTGAGGTCGGCCGTCGCGTACTTGGGGACCCGGAGGTCCGAGCGGGTCAGCACCTTTCCGGCGAGGGCGTCGTGCAGTCGCCTCGCGGCCTGCCAGACCGTGTCACCTTCGGGCATGGGTCAAGGGTGACATGGGGGAGCGCGCGGGGGTCGGGGGCGAGGTGATGGGAGCGGCGGGGACGCGACGGTCGGGACGTGGCGTTCGGGTGGGGCGGTCGGGTGGGTGGTTGTTGTCATGCGCGCAGTCGCAGACCCCGTGGGGTCGCGATGAAGCCCGCTCCTTCCAGGAGGCTGCCCAGGGGGGAGGTGAGGGCCGAGGCGCCGTTGACGCGCTCCACGGTCACCGTGCCGAGGGAGCCCGCGCGGGCTGCCTCGGCGAGGGCCTCCGCGGCGGCGTGCAGGCGTGGGTCGTCGGTGGGCGACTCCTCGCCGTCCGGGGTGGAGGGCCAGGCCAGCAGGGTCTTGCCGCCGCGTTCCATGTAGAGCGTCAGCTCGCCGTCGACGAGTACCACCAGGGAGCCGGCCTTGCGGCCCGGCTTGTGCCCGGCGCCGCTCGGTGGCTCGGGCCAGCCCAGGGCGGCGCCGTACGCGTTCGCCGGGTCGGCGGCGGCGAGAACGACGGCGCGGGAGGTCCGGGACGTGTCTCCGTTGCGGTTGCGGCCATGGGAGTGGCCGGGGTGGCCCGAGCCGTTCGGGAAACCGCGGCCACCGCGCGGACCGCCGGCGCCCGGGGAAGCGAGGTCCCGTGGGGACCCGTACTCTCCTGGCGCGGCGGGGGCACCTGGGGCGTCGAAGGGGGACGAGAAGGCGGTGTCGAGGCCGGGGAGGTCCCAGGCGTCGTCGGACGGGACGCCGTCGGGGAAGGTGAAGTCGTCCGACGCGCCCATCGCCGCGGGCGGGCCGGGCAGGGGCTCGCCGCGGTCCCGGGCGTTGGCCACCGCGCGCAGGCGGTCCACGGCACCGTCCATCGCGAACTGTGCGGCGCCGAGGCCTTCGACGACGTACCCGCGACGGGCCTGACCGCTCTCCTCGAAGACGGACAGGATGCGGTACGTCGCCGAGAATCCGCCCTCGACGCCCTCGGCCGCGACCGCGCCCCTGGTCACCACGCCGTGTCGGTCGAGGAGCGTGCGGGCGAGGGCGTGGGCGCGAACCGTGGGGTCGGGCTCGTGGGCGGGGAGGAGGGACCAGCGGCCGGCGACGGTCGGGGGGCCGCTGCGGGAGGCGGGGCGCGCCGCGGCCGTCAGTGAGCCGTAGCGGCCGCGGGGGACCGTGCGCTTGGCGCGGTGGGCCGTGGAGCCGGCCGTGCGGCCCGAGCCCAGCAGGGAGCGCATCGGGGCGAGGGTGTCGTTGGTGAGCCGGCCGGACCAGGACAGGTCCCAGACGGCGTCGGCGAGCTGGGGGTCGGTGGCGTCGGGGTGCGTGGTGGCGCGGACCTGGTCGGCGATCTGGCGGAAGAACAGACCGTAGCCCCCGGAGAGGGCGTCCAGGACGGACTGGTGCAGTGCCGTCAGCTCCAGGGGGTGGGGCGGGGGCAGCAGCAGGGGCGCCGCGTCCGCGACGTAGAGGGAGACCCAGCCGTCCTTGCCCGGCAGGGCGCCCGCTCCGGCCCAGACCACCTCTCCGGCCGCGGTGAGTTCGTCGAGCATCGCCGGGGTGTAGTCCCGTACCCGGGACGGCAGGACCAGCTTCTCCAGGGCCGAGGCGGGCACCGACGCGCCCTGGAGCTGCTCGACGGCGCGCACCAGTCCGTCGATGCCGCGCAGGGAGTGGCCCTTGCCGATGTGCTGCCACTGTGGCAGGAACTGGGCGAGCGCGGGCGGCGGGACCGGCTCCAGTTCGTGCCGCAGGGCGGCCAGGGAACGGCGGCGCAGCCTGCGCAGGACCGTCGCGTCGCACCACTCCTGGCCGATGCCTGCCGGGTGGAACTCGCCTTGGACGACGCGCCCGCTCGCCGCGAGCCTCTGGAGGGCACCGTCGGTCACCGCCACGCCCAGGCCGAAGCGGGCGGCCGCGGTGGTGGAGGTGAACGGGCCGTGGGTGCGGGCGTGGCGCGCGAGGAGGTCGCCGAGGGGGTCCTTGACCGGCTCCGTGAACGCTTCCGGCACGCCTACCGGCAGGGCCGTGCCGAGTGCGTCGCGCAGACGGCCGGCGTCCTCGATCGCAGCCCAGTGGTCGGCGCCCGCGATACGGACCCGGATCGCCCGGCGGGCGGCGGCCAGCTCCTGCGCCCAGTGCGGTTCGGCGCCACGCTCGGCCAGCTCGGTGTCGGTGAGCGGTCCGAGGAGGCGCAGGACGTCCGCGACACCTTCGGTGTCCTTCACCCGGCGGTCCTCGGTGAGCCACTGGAGTTCGCGTTCCAGTTCGGTGAGGACCTCGGCGTCGAGCAGTTCGCGCAGCTCCGCCTGGCCGAGCAGCTCGGCCAGCAGACGTGAGTCCAGGGAGAGGGCGGCGGCGCGGCGCTCGGCGAGCGGCGAGTCCCCTTCGTAGAGGAACTGGGCGACGTAGCCGAAGAGCAGGGAGCGCGCGAAGGGGGACGGCTCCGGGGTGGTGACCTCGACCAGGCGCACCTTGCGGGACTCCAGATCGCCCATCAGCTCCACGAGACCGGGGACGTCGAAGACGTCCTGGAGGCACTCGCGGACCGCTTCCAGGACGATCGGGAACGAGCCGAACTCGCTCGCCACCTGGAGCAGTTGGGCGGCGCGCTGGCGCTGCTGCCACAGCGGGGTGCGCTTGCCGGGGTTGCGGCGCGGAAGCAGCAGCGCGCGGGCCGCGCACTCGCGGAACCGGGCCGCGAACAGCGCTGAGCCGCCGACCTGGTCGGTGACGATCTGGTCGACCTCGCCCTTGTCGAAGACGACGTCCGCCGCGCCGACCGGCGCCTGCTCGGCGTCGTACTCCGTGCCGGCCTTCACCGGCTCCTGGTCGAGGAGATCCAGGCCCATGAGGTCGGCGTCCGGCAGTCGCAGGACGATGCCGTCGTCGGCGTGCATCACCTGGGCGTCCATGCCGTAGCGCTCGGAGAGCTTGGCACCCAGGGCGAGGGCCCAGGGGGCGTGGACTTGGGCACCGAAGGGGGAGTGGACGACGACCCGCCAATCACCCAGTTCGTCGCGGAAGCGCTCGACGACGATCGTGCGGTCGTCCGGGACGTGGCCGCAGGCCTGGCGCTGTTCGTCCAGGTAGGAGAGCACGTTGTCGGCCGCCCACGCGTCCAGACCCGCGGTGAGCAGGCGGAGCCGGGCGTCCTCCTTGGCCAGCGAGCCGACCTCGCGCAGGAACGCGCCCACCGCACGGCCGAGTTCGAGTGGGCGGCCCAATTGGTCGCCCTTCCAGAAGGGCAGGCGGCCAGGGACGCCCGGGGCCGGGGAGACCAGGACGCGGTCGCGGGTGATGTCCTCGATGCGCCAGGAGCTGGTGCCGAGGGTGAAGACGTCGCCGACGCGGGACTCGTAGACCATCTCCTCGTCGAGTTCGCCGACCCGGCCGCCGCCCTTCTTGGGGTCGGCGCCCGCGAGGAAGACACCGAAGAGGCCGCGGTCCGGGATCGTGCCACCGGAGGTGACGGCGAGGCGCTGGGCGCCGGGGCGGCCGGTGACCGTGCCGGCGACGCGGTCCCACACCACGCGCGGGCGCAGCTCGGCGAACGCGTCGGACGGGTAGCGGCCCGCGAGCATGTCCAGGACGGCCGTGAACGCGGACTCGGGGAGGGAGGCGAAGGGGGCGGCCCGGCGGACCGTGGCCAGCAGGTCGTCCACCTGCCAGGTGTCGAGCGCCGTCATGGCGACGAGCTGCTGCGCCAGGACGTCCAGCGGGTTGGCGGGGACCTTGAGGGACTCGATCGACCCTGCGCGCATCCGCTCGGTGACCACCGCCGCCTGGACGAGGTCGCCGCGGTACTTGGGGAAGACGACACCTGTGGACACCGCGCCCACCTGGTGTCCCGCGCGGCCGACGCGCTGGAGTCCGGAGGCCACCGAGGGCGGGGACTCGACCTGCACCACCAGGTCGACGGCGCCCATGTCGATGCCCAGTTCGAGACTCGAGGTGGCGACCACCGCGGGGAGGCGGCCCGCCTTGAGGTCCTCTTCCACCAGGGCGCGCTGCTCCTTGGAGACCGAGCCGTGGTGGGCGCGCGCGATGACGGGCGGGGCGCCCTGGGCCGCGCCCGAGCCGCCCATCAGTTCGGCGGGGGCGTGGTGCTCGTCCAGCGGCTCGCCGGTGGCCCGCTCGTACGCGATCTCGTTCAGGCGGTTGCACAGGCGCTCGGCCAGGCGGCGGGAGTTGGCGAAGACGATCGTGGAGCGGTGGGCCTGGACCAGATCCGTGATGCGCTCTTCCACGTGCGGCCAGATCGACGGGCGCTCCGCTCCCTCGGAGCCGTCGGCGACCGGGGAGCCGCCCAGCTCGCCCAGGTCCTCCACGGGGACGACGACCGAGAGGTCGAACTCCTTGCCGGATTTCGGCTGGACGATCTCCACCTTGCGGTGCGGGGAGAGGTAGCGGGCGACCTCGTCGACCGGGCGGACCGTCGCCGAGAGGCCGATGCGGCGGGCCGGCTTCGGCAGCAGTTCGTCGAGCCGCTCCAGGGAGAGCGCGAGGTGCGCGCCGCGCTTGGTGCCGGCGACCGCGTGCACCTCGTCCAGGATCACCGTCTCGATGCCGGTCAGCGCGTCGCGCGTGGCCGACGTCAGCATCAGGAACAAGGACTCGGGGGTCGTGATCAGGATGTCCGGCGGACGTGTGGACAGCGCTCGGCGCTCGGCGGGCGGGGTGTCGCCGGAGCGGATGCCGACCTTGACCTCCGGCTCGGGCTGGCCGAGGCGCACGGACTCCTGACGGATACCGGTCAGGGGGCTGCGCAGATTGCGCTCCACGTCGACCGCGAGGGCCTTGAGGGGGGAGACGTACAGGACACGGCAGCGCTTCTTCGGGTCGGCGGGCGGGGGTGTCGAGGCGAGCTGGTCCAGGGCGGCGAGGAAGGCGGCCAGGGTCTTGCCGGAGCCGGTCGGTGCGACCACGAGCACGTCCGAACCCTCGCCGATGGCCTGCCACGCGCCCGCCTGGGCCGCGGTGGGCGCGGAGAACGCCCCCGCGAACCAGCCGCGGGTCGCGGGGGAGAAGCCGTCGAGGGCTCGGTGTGCGGAGCTGACCATGCGTCCATCCTGCACCCAGCCACTGACAATGGCTCTGACCTGCGGGTGTGCGGGTGTGCGGGTGTGCGGGTGTGCGGGTGTGCGGGTGTGGGTTGGGGGTGCGGATGGGGTGTGCGGGTGGGAGGCGGGTACGAGTGCGGGTGCGTGGGGGCTGGGCGGGGTGGTCCGGTCGTCGCGGAGAATGGGGGGTATGGCGGGTTCGGATGAGCTGGCGCGGCACTGGCGGTATGCCGAGCTGCCTGGTGTCGATCTGCTGCGGGCCCGGTACGTCCGCAAGACCTTCGTGCGGCACACCCACGAGCACTTCGTGATCGCTGCCATCGCCGAGGGCGTGGAGGTCTTCCACCATCGCGGGGCCGATCAGCACGCGGGGGCGGGCGCGCTCGCGCTGGTCAATCCGGACACCCCGCACACAGGTCGGGCCGGGGTACCGGAGGGGTGGCGGTACGGAGCCGTCTATCCGTCGCCCGACGTGGTGGCCGGGATCGCGGCCGAGACGACGACCCTCCGCGGTACCCCCGGGTTCATCCGTCCCGTCCTCGACGATCCGTACACCGTCGGGTTGGTGCATCACGTGCTCCGAGCCGCCGAGGAGGGCAACGCGCTGGCCGCCGACACACTGCTGCGGGTGGCTGTGACGCGGTTGCTGCGGCTCAACGGCGGACCGCTGCCGCAGCGAGAGGTGCGGACGGCCGGGGCGCGGATCGCCGCACGCGCGCGTGCCGTGCTGGAAGAGCGGCTGGCCGATCCGCCGACGCTGGAGCAACTGGCCGGGGACCTGGGAACCAGTTCGTTCGCACTGTTGCGGGCCTTCCGGGACGTGTACGGGCTGCCGCCCCACGCCTGGCTGACCGATGCCCGCGTACGGCGGGCGCGGCGGCTGCTGGACGCGGGAACGGCACCCGCCGAAGCGGCCGTCGCGGTGGGGTTCACCGACCAGCCGCACCTCAACCGCCACTTCGCCCGGATCGTGGGAGTCCCTCCGGGGGCGTACCAGCGTGAGCGCAAGAACGTACAAGACGCGCCACGGCAGTGGCTCCTACCGTCCGGGTCGTGGCAGAACAGACAGCACTCACAGACGTATGGGCCGACGGTCGGGGAAGGCCTGACGCCGTCGTCGTACGGGACGCCCTCGGGGTCGGGATCGCCGTAGGACTCTCCGGGTTCGCCTTCGGGGTGACCTCGGCGGGCAGCGGACTCTCGCTGTGGCAGACCTGCGCGCTCAGTCTCCTGGTGTTCACCGGCGCGTCCCAGTTCGCGCTCGTCGGCGCGCTGGCGGCGGGTGGCAATCCGCTGACGGCTGCCGCGGGCGCCTTCTTCCTGGGCGTGCGCAACGCCTTCTACGGGCTGCGTCTGTCGCAGTCGCTGGCCCTCCCGCGCGCGGTACGCCCGTTCGCCGCCCATTGGGTGATCGACGAGACGGCGGCGGTCTCGCTGGCCCAGCACGGGAGGCGGGGCGCCCGGATCGGCTTCGCCGTCACCGGGGTGAGTCTTTACGTGCTGTGGAACCTCACCACGCTGCTGGGCTCGCTGGGCGCCGAGGCCATCGGGGAGACGGACGCGTGGGGGCTCGACGCGGCCGGACCCGCCGTCTTCCTGGCGCTGCTCGCGCCCATGCTGAAGACCACCGCCGAGCGGGCCGTCACCGGGCTCGCGGTGCTCCTGGGGCTCGGCCTGCTGCCCGTTCTGCCCGCCGGAGTGCCCGTTCTGGCGGCCGCGCTCGCCGCCCCGCTCGTCCTGTACCTCGAAGGCCGGCACGCGGTCGGCCGGGACGACTCGAGAGAGGGGGAGCGTTGAACACCTGGATCGCGATCGGTGCGACCGCTCTCGGCTGCTACGCCGTCAAGCTCGCCGGACTGCTCGTCCCCGCAGGCCTTCTCGAACGACCTCTGGTCAGGCGGTTCGCGGCCCTGCTCCCCGTCGCCCTGCTCGCCGCCCTCACGGCACAGCAGACCTTTGCCGACGGGCACGCGCTCGTGCTGGACGCGAGGGCCGCGGGGCTCACCGCGGCCCTCGTCGCCATCATGCTGCGGGCTCCCTTCCTGCTGGTCGTCGGGGCCGCCGTGGTGGTGACGGCGGGGGTGCGTGCCATGAGCGGGTGAGGGGGCAAGGGGGAGGGGGAGTGAGGTCCTGCGCGGACGCCGGACGCCGGACGCCGGACACCGGACGCCGCGGGACGTGGTCCGGCCCGGGTCAGCCGATGGGGCGGCCGTAGGCCCTCAGGGTGCGCAGGGCCTCGATCGTCACCATGGGGCGTGCCTCCAGGGCCGTGCCGGGCGCCCAGCGGCGCCAACGGACCGGCCAGCCGCCGTCCTTCTGCTGCTCGTCGGCGAGATGGTCCAGGCAGCGTGTCATCTCGTCGTCGGTGAACCACGCGCGCGCGAGGGAGTGCGGTGTCCGGGCGAAGTCGTACGGGAAGTGGTGCTCGCCGGGCGCGTACCCGGGGGCGACCGGATACGCGTCCAGGTGGTCCGGGTCCAGCGCGGCGAGCCGCTGCGCGCGCACCAGGCGGCCCAGGCGGTCGGCGGCCGCCTCCGCGCGCGGGCGGTCGGAAGCGGAGTCCAGGAAGGTCACCGCGGCCTCGACCTCGTAGGGATGGGACCGCTCCAGGGAGTCCACCGCCTGCCAGCAGAAGTCCGTGGCCCTGAACAGCCAGGCGTGCCACACGTCGTTGCGGTGCAGCAGGCCCACCACCGGCCCGGTGGACAGCAGTTCGCTGGGCGGGTCGTCCACGATCGGGATGAAGGGGGCCGCCGGGTACCCGCGCTGGCTGGGATGGATCGCCGGCAGCGCGCCCTCGCCGGTGGAGACGGAGGTGAGATAACGGCACACCTGCTCCACGCGCCGACCGCCGAGGCGCCCGATGGAGTCCAGGACACGCAGCGCGCGCACGGTGTGCAGGGGCTGGCTGACGGGGCCGCGCAGATCGGGCTCCAGCGCGTGGCCGTATCCGCCGTCCTCGTTGCGGTAGGCGTCGAGGGCGGTCTCGACGGGATCGGCGGAGCCGTGGAGGAAGTCGTGTGCGAAAAGGCGCTGCTCCAGCACGCGCGCGGTGAGCCAGACGAAGTGCTCGGCGCGGAAGAGCGGGGAGTGCGCCGGGGGCGTCGGGGGGAGTGGGAATGCTCCGGATTCGGCCATGGTCAGACCGTAGGGCGGAAAGCGGTCTCGACAGGCGGTCCTGGCAAGGGGCACCCCCGGGCGCGGGATACTGGTGTCATGCGGTTGACGGTCTTCTGGCAGCGGATGGACGAGCACTTCGGTACGGGGTACGCCGAGACCTTCGCGCGCGATCACGTGATGGCGGAGCTCGGCGGGCGTACGGTGCACGAGGCGCTGGCGCACGGCTGGGAGGCCAAGGAGGTGTGGCGCGTGGTGTGCGCGGTGATGAACGTTCCGCAGGAGATGCGCTGATCCGTCACGAAGATCGTAGGCGGCTCTCCGGTTGTCGGTGGCGTAGGCGAGACTTGGTCCGTGGCACCCACTGACGAGACCGGGCAGGCCCCCCGGCACGCATCCCCGCCCGGCACGACGCCGCCCACCGGGCTGCCCCCGGCCGACGGCGGAGCCGCGCAGGGCGCGCGCATGCCGAGCTGGCTTCCGCGCGCCATGGTGCTCGCGCTCGCTCTGTTCGGTGCGTTCCAACTGGGCACCTGGGCCTTCCACCAGCTCATCGGCCTGCTGCTCAACATACTGATCGCGTTCTTCCTGGCCCTCGCCATAGAGCCCGCGGTCAGCAGGATGGCCGCTCGCGGGATGCGCAGGGGACTCGCCACCTTCCTGGTCTTCTTCGGCCTGCTGATCGTGGTCGCCGGCTTCTTCACGCTGCTCGGCTCGATGCTCGCGGGACAGATCATCAAGATGATCGAGGGCTTCCCCGAGTACCTCGACTCCGTGATCAACTGGGTCAACACCACGTTCCACACCAACCTCAGGCGCGTGGACATCCAGGAGGGGCTGCTCCACTCCGACTGGCTGAGGAAGTACGCCCAGAACAGCGCCGCCGGTGTTCTGGACGTCTCCACGCAGGTCCTCGGCGGTCTCTTCCGGCTGCTGACGATCGCCCTGTTCTCGTTCTACTTCGCCGCCGACGGACCTCGCCTGCGTCGCGGGCTGTGCTCCGTCCTGCCGCCCGCCAAACAGGCCGAGGTGTTGCGCGCGTGGGAGATCGCCGTCGACAAGACCGGCGGATACCTGTACTCGCGCGGGCTGATGGCCTTGATCTCCGGCGTGGCGCACTACGTGTTGCTGGAGGCCCTCGGCATCCCGTACGCGCCCGTCCTCGCCGTCTGGGTGGGCGTGGTCTCGCAGTTCATCCCGACCATCGGCACCTATCTCGCGGGCGCCCTGCCCATGCTGATCGCCTTCACGGTCTCACCCTTGTACGCCCTGTGGGTGCTGATCTTCGTCGTGGTCTACCAGCAGTTCGAGAACTACGTGCTGCAACCCAAGCTGACCTCGAAGACCGTCGACATCCACCCAGCCGTCGCCTTCGGCTCGGTCATCGCCGGCACCGCACTCCTGGGCGCCGTCGGCGCGCTGGTCGCCATTCCGGCCGTCGCCACGCTCCAGGCGTTCCTGGGCGCCTACGTGAAGCGCTACGACGTCACGGACGATCCCCGCGTCCACGGGCACCGGGGCCGCGGCGAGGGGCCGGGACCGCTCACGCGCGCGCGGGCGCTGTGGGCGCGGATGCGGGACCGCGCGGGCAGCGGGTCTCGGGAGGGATCCGGCTGACGGCCGGAGCGGGCGTCACTACGTGAGGACGGCCCACACCCCGGCCGCGGCGACAGCCGCCGTGTAACAACCCACCGCCGCGGCCACGATCCGCCACCGCACGGTCTCGCTCCAGGGTGTGCGGGACAGCAGCCGGGCCGGCGCCGGCAGGACCAGAACGGCGTGCAGGCCGACCCCGTGCAGGGGTTGAGCGGGGCCGTCGAGTGGTACGCGGCCTCCTGGTGCCCCGTGCGGGCGAGCACCACACCGCGCGCGATCATCGCCGCACCCGAGGCGAGCGCGACCAGCAGGATCGCGAAACCGGAGCGCACCGGGAGGGCCATCGAGGCCGGGCCCGTCGGCCGGTGCCGGAAGGACGCCACGGCGAACACGGTGAGCAGCACCACGAGGACGCCGCCGCCGACCGCGAGCGTCATGGACACCGCCGTGTCGAACGGCGTCTCCATGTCCAGGTGCGAGGGCACTCCCCGCCACGCCTGGAGGGTGATGCCCCCGACCTCCACGACGCAGTCGGCGGCGAACACCCCGAGCAGCGCGGTACGCAGGCGCGGTCCGACGCGCACGTACGACGTGATCCGGACGACCGCGAGGAGCGTCACCCCGAAGGAGAGCCCGAAGGTCACCGGCTTGCGCCAGGAGACCGGCCCGTTCCAGGGACCGCCGTCGACGGCGAACACCACGAGGTGGACGAGGCCGGAGAGGATCAGCAGGAGCGCGGTCGCCTCGCAGACGCGGTACAGCGGGTTCAGGGGCGGGCCCGGATGCCCGGTTCCGGCTTTGCCGTGCGTCTGCGTGGTCATCTGCTCGTCCATGCGCCGAGCGTCCCGGCTGAGTCGTGCGCCGTCGTCGTCCGGCCGAAGACACCCGCCGTACGCCCGGGGAAGCAGCCGTCAGCGCGCGGGACGAGGGGCGGGACAGGGCCGGATCCGGGGCGTTGCGGCCTCGTGAACGTAGCCTCGGAAGTGCCGCGTGGGGCGCTTGACACGAAAATCGAACATCCATTCTCATGGAGGCTCCGGTGAGGCTCGTGGCGGGGATTTTGTTCCAGTTGGGACGGATAAGCGCCTGAGTTATCCACAGGCCGGACCGGCGTCGGGGCGCATTGTCAGTGGCAGGCGTTAGCGTCTTTGACGTGAAGCGATCGACTCAAGCAAATCGGGTGGAACCCATGGCAGGAACCGACCGCGAGAAGGCCCTGGATGCCGCTCTCGCACAGATTGAACGGCAATTCGGCAAGGGCGCGGTGATGCGCCTCGGCGAGCGGCCGAACGAGCCCATCGAGGTCATCCCCACCGGGTCGACCGCACTCGACGTCGCCCTCGGCGTCGGCGGCCTGCCGCGTGGCCGCGTGGTGGAGGTGTACGGCCCGGAGTCCTCCGGTAAGACGACGCTGACGCTGCACGCCGTGGCGAACGCGCAGAAGGCGGGCGGCCAGGTCGCCTTCGTGGACGCGGAGCACGCCCTCGACCCCGAGTACGCGAAGAAGCTCGGCGTCGACATCGACAACCTGATCCTCTCCCAGCCCGACAACGGTGAGCAGGCCCTGGAGATCGTGGACATGCTGGTCCGCTCCGGTGCCCTCGACCTGATCGTCATCGACTCCGTCGCCGCGCTCGTTCCGCGCGCGGAGATCGAGGGCGAGATGGGCGACAGCCACGTCGGTCTGCAGGCCCGCCTGATGAGCCAGGCGCTGCGGAAGATCACCAGCGCGCTCAACCAGTCCAAGACCACCGCGATCTTCATCAACCAGCTCCGCGAGAAGATCGGCGTGATGTTCGGCTCCCCGGAGACCACGACCGGTGGCCGGGCGCTGAAGTTCTACGCCTCGGTGCGGCTCGACATCCGTCGCATCGAGACACTCAAGGACGGCACCGACGCGGTCGGCAACCGCACCCGCGTCAAGGTCGTCAAGAACAAGGTCGCGCCGCCCTTCAAGCAGGCCGAGTTCGACATCCTCTACGGCCAGGGCATCAGCCGCGAGGGCGGTCTGATCGACATGGGCGTGGAGAACGGCTTCGTCCGCAAGGCCGGCGCCTGGTACACGTACGAAGGCGACCAGCTCGGGCAGGGCAAGGAGAACGCCCGTAACTTCCTGAAGGACAACCCCGACCTCGCCAACGAGATCGAGAAGAAGATCAAGGAGAAGCTGGGCGTGGGCGTGCGTCCGGAGGAGCCCGCCGCCGAGCCGGGCGCGGACGCCGCGGTGGCTGCGGGCACGCCCGTGGCCGACCCCGCCAAGGCCGTTCCGGCTCCCGCCGCCAAGGCCGCCAAGACCAAGGCTGCGGCTGCCAAGAGCTGATCCGTGACGCGACGAACGGACTGGGCCGAGTACGTCCACCCCGACACCCCCCGGGAGGCGGGGGGCGGGGGCGGGGCCGACGGTGGCCTTGCCCAAGGCGCCCACGGTGGCGACGGCTGGTCGGAGAGTTGGTCGGACGGCGGCTCGTACCGGCCTGAAGGGGCGCAGGGCGAGACCGGGGAGGCCCGGCCCCGTGATGGCCGGGCGCGGCGCGGCGGCGGAGGCGGTCCACGTGGCGGGCGTGGGCGCCGGCGGCGCGATTTCGGAGAACGGTCCGCCGAGGACGGAGGCGCTTCCTCCTCGTCGAGGGCCGAGCAGGGGGAGCCTTCAGGGGACCCGGCTGAGCGGGCACGGGCGATCTGCCTGCGCCTGCTCACCGGGACTCCGCGCACACGCAAGCAACTCGCCGACGCCCTGCGCAAGCGGGAGATCCCCGACGACGTGGCGGAGGAGGTGCTCTCGCGGTTCGAGGAGGTCGGGCTGATCAACGACAGCGCCTTCGCGGACGCCTGGGTGGAGTCCCGGCACCACGGCCGGGGACTGGCCCGGCGCGCGCTCGCGCAGGAACTGCGGACAAAGGGGGTCGACTCGGCGCTGGTCGAGGAGGCCGTCGCCCAGCTCGACTCCGAGCAGGAGGAGGAGACGGCGCGCGAACTCGTCGCCCGCAAGCTGCGCTCGACCCGCGGCCTCGACCGCGACAAACGGCTGCGCCGCCTCGCCGGCATGCTCGCGCGCAAGGGCTACCCCGAGGGCATGGCCCTACGGGTGGTCCGGCAGGCGCTGGAGGAAGAAGGCGAGGACACGGAGTTCCTGGACGGTGACGGGGGCTGAGCTCAACGAGGGGGAGGGGCGGGAGGGGGAGGGGGAGGGGGAGGGGGACCCAACCCAAGAAGGGCGAAGGCGGTGGCGAGTCGCCCGCCTTCACCGCACGACCCGGTTCCGGACACGGTAGACGCGCGGGGGCGCCGATCGTGTCCAGGGCCGGGCGGGGGAGTCGGCGGTAGCGGCGGCCCACCGCCCCTTTCTCTTTGGCCGGCCTCCACCATCCAGGACGGTGTGCGTCCTCATCCAGGACGGTGCCTGTCCTCCGACGGCCGGCCCTCGACGAGCCATGCCCTCTCGGTGGGCGCGCTGGTTGCCGCACTGGGCCTGCCTGCCTGCCGACCGGTGCGGCCCAAGTCGACGACACCACGTTCGCCGTGTCCCGCCGATCTCTCGGCCGCGGGGTGGGGATAACCCCCCGCTGAGGACGCCGGACCACCGCAGTGCACAGGCATCTGTGCACAGGCGACTGTGTACGCATGTCCCAGGAACCCGGTGCCGACGAGCCCTCAGAGGTGGAACCCGAGGAGCCGCCAGAGGCGAAGAACCCGCCCGCGTCCCCCATTGAGCTCGGCGACCTCGCCGCGCTCAGGGCGCTCGCCCAGCCACGCCGTCAGCGCATGCTCGAACACCTCACCCTGCACGGCCCGGCCACCTCGGCGACCCTCGCCCGAGCCCTCGGCCTGAACACCGGAGCCACCAGCTACCACCTGCGCGAGCTGGCCAGGTACGGCTTCGTCGAGGAGACGGCCGAGGTCGGGCGCGCGGAGCTGTCCGCGCATCGGGAGCGCTGGTGGCGGGCGGTCCCCGGCGACCGCCGGTTTCCGCCGCGCAGCCGCCAGAGTCCCGAACTGCGGCATGTGATGGACGAGTTGAACCACCATGCCTACGCAGCGGACCTGGACCTCTTCGAGCGGCTCCAGCGGGACGCGGACGACGGTGACCCGTGGGCGGACGCGTTCCCCTACTCACGCGGCACCATCCGGCTCACCCTGCCCGAACTCCGTGAGTTCTTCGAGGAGTACATCGCCCTCCTCAACCGCTACAAGCGACCCGACTCCGAGACCCCACCGGGCGCACGCACCTTGCTCACCCGCTTCCTGGCCTTCCCCGCACCGGCACCGACACCGGCACCGGCACCCACCCCCACTCCAGCCTCTGCACCCACCCCTGCCTCCGCCGCCGGACCAGCGCAGGACCACGACCCCGCAGGCCACCCACGCAACAGAAGAGAGACCGATCCCTCATGATGCTGCGCTACGCCCTGAAGACCGTCCGTGCCCGCAAGGCAGGCTTCTTGGGTGCCTTCCTCGCGCTGTTGTGCGCGGCCGCCCTGATCACCGCGTGCGGCACCCTCCTGGAGACGGGGTTGCGGGGCACCGTCCGTACCGAGCGCTATGCCGCCGCCCCGGTCGTGGTCTCCGCCGACCAGAACGTTCACCAGACCACCGTCAAGCACAAGAAGGGCAAGACGAAGGTCAAGCACAAGGCCAAGCCCATCGCCGAGCGTGCCTGGCTCCCGGCCGACCTGGAGCGCAGGCTCGTCGCCGCACCCGGCGTGGCTCGAGTGATCCCCGAACTCACCTTCCTCGCCGAACCGTTGACACCCGACGGCACCCCGGGCGCCGACGGCAGACCCGCCTACGGGCACGCCTGGGAGTCCGCCGTACTGACGCCGTACCGGCTCACCGCGGGGACGGCTCCCGCAGCCGCCACCGATGTCGTCGTCGACGGCGACCTCGCCGCACGCGCCCGCCTCGCGCCGGGCGACCGGCTCACCGTCCAGTCGACGCAGGCCCCGCGTACCTACCGCGTCTCCGGCATCGCGGCCTCCGCCACCGCCGTACGCCACCAGACGGCACTCTTCTTCTCCAGCGCCGAGGCCCGTCGGCTCGCCGCACACCCCGGGCAGGTCTCCGCGATCGGCGTGCTGCCGAAGGCGGGCACCGGGCCGGGTCGGCTCCGGGAGGCCGTGGCCACGGCGCTGCACGGCACCGGCGCGCAGGTCAGCGCCGGTGATGACCGAGGGCCCGTCGAATTCCTGGACGCCGCCGCGGTCCGCACCAAGCTGGTCAGCATGGGCGGAGCGATGGGCGGGACCTCGCTGCTCGTGGCGGTCCTCGTGGTCGTCGGAACCTTCGCGCTCTCCGTCCAGCAGCGCGAACGCGAACTCGCCCTGCTGCGTGCCATCGCCGCCACCTCCGGACAGGTCCGCAGGCTCCTCGGGCGCGAGGCCCTGATCGTCGCGCTGGCCGCGGGCACGGCCGGAGCGCTCCTGGGGCTTCCCCTGGGGGCGTGGCTGCACGGCAGGTTCGTCGCCCTGGGCGCCGTGCCCGCCACGCTCCAGCACGCCGTGAGCGTCCTCCCGCCGCTCGCCGCCGTCGCCGCGACCCTGATCGGAGCCTGGGCCGCGGCGCGGGTCGCCTCCCGCCGGGTGGCCCGGATCCGCCCGGCCGAGGCGCTCGCAGAGGCCCGGACCGAACGCGCCAGGCCCGCCTGGGGGCGTCTCCTCGCAGGTCTGCTGCTGCTTGCCGGTGGTGGCGTCCTGGTCGCCCTGCTCAGCGTCCTGCGGACCGAGCCCGCCTCGACGCCCGTGACCTTCCTCGCCGTCGTCGTGCTGTCCACCTCCGTCGCCCTTCTCGGGCCGCTCCTGGTCAAGGCGGCCGCGCTTCTCCTGGCCGGTCCGCTGCGCCTGACCGGTCCCGGCGGCAGGCTCGCCACCGCCAACCTCCGCGGCAACGCCGTCCGTATGGCCTCCGTCGTCACCCCTCTCACTCTGCTCATCGGCATGACCTGCACGGTGCTGTTCGTGCAGCCCACCCTCGGCGACGCGGCCCGCGCCCAGGCCCGCGAGGGCGTCCGCGCCGACTGGGTCGTCGCCTCCCACGGCCCCGGCGTCCCGGGCGACGCGGCACGACAACTCCGTACGCAGGACGACGTCGTCACCGAGGTGGTCCGTACGACTGTCCGGGTCGGCCTCGACAAGTACGCGGCCCAGGGCGTCACTCCGGCCGGCATCACCCGCACCTGGGACCCCGATGTCACCGCCGGCTCCCTCGGCGAACTCGCCGAGGACACCGTGGCCGTCAGCGAACTGGCCGCGGACCAGCTCCACTTGACGCCTGGCAGCCCTCTGAAGCTCACGCTCGGTGACGGCACACCCGCCATGCTCACCGTCGCCGCCGTCTACGCCAGGGGCCTCGGCTTCGGAGACCTCACCTTCGCGCACGACCTGGTCGCCCGCCACGTCGACAACCCGCTCTCCTCCTCCCTCCTCGTCAGCACGGCCCGTACACAGACACAACTCGTGACTACGCTGCGTGAGTTCCCGGGACTCGCGGTGATTTCTCCGGCCACGGCCGACTCGCTGCAGGCCGAGCGGCAGCAGGCGAACGCCGAGGTCAACTTCCTGGCCATGGGACTCGTCCTGGCGTTCACGGCGATCGCCGTGGTCAACACGCTCGCCATGTCGGTCTCCGAACGCGTCCGGGAGTTCGCGCTGCTGCGCCTCGCGGGGGCGACCCGTCGTCAGGTGCTGCGCATGCTGCGTACCGAGGCCCTGTCGGTGCTTCTCCTCGCCGTCGCCCTCGGCAGCGCCGTCGCTCTGGCCGTCCTGACCGCGTTCAGCGTCGGCATGACAGGGCGGGCGGCCCCGGCGGTCGTACCGCTCGTGTACGCCACGGTGGTCGCCGCAGCCGGGCTCCTCGCGCTCGTCGCCACCGCCCTGCCGGGACGCGTGGCGCTCAGGGTCCGCGCGGTGACGGTGGCGACGGCCAAGGAGTGACGCTTCCGCCGCCTGCGCTCTCCGCACCCGCTGGTGAGACCTCGAGGGCGCAGGGCCGCGTGCTACGTCCTGGCTACGACGTCACCGGGAGTCCCGCCGCCTTCCACGCCTGGAAGCCGCCGACCAGGTCGGTGGTCCGATGCAGTCCCAGTTGGTGCAGGGACGCGGCGGCCAGGCTCGACGCGTAGCCCTCGTTGCAGATCACGACAACCCGTACCTCGTGGCTCGTGGCCTCGGGGAGGCGATGACTGCCCTGGGGGTCCAGCCTCCACTCCAGCTCGTTGCGCTCGACGACCAGGGCGCCGGGGATCAGACCGTCCCGCTCGCGCAGGGCCGCGTACCGGATGTCGACGAGCAGCGCCTCCCCCACGCGGGCGGCCTCGTACGCCTCCCGAGCCTCCACGCGCGCGTACCCTGCGCGGACCCGCTCGAGCAGCTCGTCGATCCCGGGTGGCCGTTCGCCGCCCGGTTGCCCCTCCCGGGGTGTGCTCGCGCCGCTCACTGCCAGTCCTGCGGCCGCTCGACCTGCTCGAGGCGCAGCACCTGTCCCGTACGGCTGTAGCGGCGGATGCGCGGCAGCGGCGGGTAGTAGGCGTGGACGGAGATGGCGTGGTCCTCGGTGGACTCGTTGAGCACTTCGTGAACGTGGTGACGTCCGAAGGAGCGGCCCCGGCCGGCCGGCAGCGTGCGCCTGCGGTCGATGCCGGCCGTCAGCTCCAGGGTCTTCCAGCCGTCGGTGGGCAGCCGCGCGGTGAGTGAGTGCTCCTTCAGCTCGCCCTGCGCGGTCAGGAAGGCCCCCACCGAGTCGGCGTGGTCGTGCCAGCCGGTGCCGGTGCCGGGCGGCCAGCCGATCAGCCAGGCCTCGCTGCCGCCGGGACCCTCCAGGCGCACCCAGGTGCGGCCCTCCGGGTCGAGGGGGAGCGAGGAGATCAGCTCGGCGTCGGCGGCCGTGCGGCGGACGAAGTCGAGGAGGTCCGCCTGCGTGGGCGCGGCGACGGCGGTGGACAGGGAGGGAGAGACAGACATGGACACCGTCCTGAGAATCTTCGCGGAGAGCGCGCCGGCATGCGCGAGCGCAGGTGCGCATGCCGGCGCGCGCCGGTGGAAAAGGGGGGATGCGAATTCAGCAGGACGGGCGACACACGCAGCCCGCATAGCGGACGAGGTCCATATGGACCCTCCGCCACAGGCGCACATCGGTGTCGGTCACGGTGCGGAGTACACCACGCCGGTGCAACCGGGTCAACTGACTGTCACCATGTGGACCGCACAGTGACAGTCGGTAGGCCGTGCGTCTGTTTACCTGGGAGTGACGGGTGACGGCGGGCGGGCGCCGCGCCGTCACTTGGCTGCGGAGCCCGCCGTGGCCCCGGCCGCGGACGCTTCCTGCGCTCCCATCGGCCCGCCCACCGCCGCCTCCGCCGCCGCGTACAGGTCGGCCGCGCGCACCCCGTTGAGCGCGGTGACCAGATGGCCGTCGGGCCGGATCAGCAGGACGGTGTGGGCGGCCGCGCCCGGGTAGCCCTCGGCCACCAGCAGCTCGGCCGGGCTGGGCAGGGCTGTCACCGCGGCGGCGAGCCGGGGCATGATTCCGGCGCTCACCCAGTGCCTGCGCTCCCACACGCCCGTGCCCGGCGCGATCAGCAGGACGAGCAGCGCGCCCCGGCCGAGCCGGTCCCGCAGTCGTACGAACGAGCCGTCCTCCGCCGTCACGCGCACGTCCTCGACCGGCGCGCCGGGCGGCGTGTCCACCGGAACCTCTGCCTCCAGGTGCCGGGGGGCGAGCGGGGAGCCGTCGTACGTGCCCGGCGCGCCCAGCGGGCCGCGCCCCAGGTGGCCGTCGGTGAGCAGCACGTCGTGGCCGCGGGCCGCGCCGGGGACGTACGCCCTTATGCCCGCGCCGCCGCGCAGCAGCGGCAGCGCCTGGTCGGCGGCGCGCAGCCGGGCCGCGACGACCGCGCGCCGCTCCGCCTGGTAGCTGTCGAGCAGTGCCTCGTGCGGCCCGTGGTGCCAGGCCAGCGCCAGCTTCCAGGCGAGGTTGTCGGCGTCCCGCAGGCCCTCGTCGAGGCCCTGGGTGCCGAGTGCGCCGAGCAGGTGGGCGGCGTCCCCGGCGAGGAAGACGCGCCCCACGCGCCAGCGCCGGGCCAGCCGGTGGTGCACGGTGTGGACGCCGGTGTCGAGCAGTTCGTACGCGGGTGTGGAGCCCTCGTTCCAGCCCGCCAGGGTCTCGCGGACGCGGGCCACGAGCAGTTCGGGGGTGACGAGGTCCTTGCCGGGCGGCAGTAGCCAGTCCAGGCGCCAGACGCCGTCCGGCAGGGGGCGACCGGTGATCTCCCCCGCGGAGGGGCCGGACGTCCGCCACGGGGGCGTCCGATGGAGCAACGCCTCGTCGGCCCACGGAAGTTCCGTGCGCAGCGCGGCCACGGCGTGTCGTTCCACCGCCGTGCGGCCGGGGAAGCGGATGTCGAGGAGTTTGCGGACCGTGGAGCGCGGGCCGTCGCAGCCGACCAAATGGCTGCCGCGCCACCAGGTGCCCTTGGGGCCGCGGGTGTGCGCCGTGACACCGGAAGGTTCCTGCTCGATGGTGTCCAGACGGCTGTCCACGGCGATCTTCACCAGCCGCTCGCCCGCGAGGGCGGCGCGCAGGGCACTCGTGAGCACGTGCTGGGCGATGTGCAGGGGGGCGGGGTCGGTCGCGTCGTCGAAGGTGATCTCGCGAGTCACCTGCTTGCGCCGCACAGACCGCCATCCGGCCCAGTGCATCCCGGCCTCGTCGAGGGGCGCCCCGGTCAGCCGCTCCATCAGTGCGGCGGTGTCCTCGCGCAGGACGACGGTGCGCGCGAGCCGCGGTTCGTCCTTGCCGGGGCCCTCGTCGAGGACCACGGACGGCACCTGCTGGCGCGCCAGTGCCAGGGCGAGCGTGAGCCCCACCGGCCCCGCTCCGACGATGATCACCGGGTCCACGGCGTGGCGCCCCCTGCCCGCGACGGTGTCCTCAGGGACGTAAGTGAACAAGAGGTAGGAGCAGGGTGCACGATCACAGAACGTATGCAACCCATTGCCGCTGCTTGCGTCAAGTGACGGAGGCAGCGGCGCGCACGCCACTGCCTCCGTACAGGTCACACCACATGAGCGAGCGTCAGGCGGACGCGCCGCTCCCGAAGCCGCCGCCGATCTCGGCCGCGTTCAGGTCGTCGACCTTCTCGACGCCGAGGACCGCGCCCGTGCTGCGCTTGCTGCGCCGCAGACGGCGCTCCAGCCAGCTCGCGAAGCTGGTGAGGATGAAGTTCAGCAGGATGAACATGGCCGCGACCACGATGAAGCTCGGGATGACGTTGGCGTAGTTGGCCGCGAGGGTGCCGCGCGAGTTGAGCAGCTCGGTGAAGCCGATCATCACACCGCCCAGCGCCGTGTCCTTCACGATGACCACGAGCTGGCTGACGATCGCCGGGAGCATCGCCGTGACCGCCTGCGGGAGCAGGATGCTGTTCATCGTCTGGCCCTTGCGCAGGCCGATCGCGTACGCCGCCTCCGTCTGGCCCTTGGGCAGGGAGAGGATGCCGGCCCGGACGACCTCGGCGAGGACCGAGGCGTTGTAGAGCACCAAGCCGGTGACGACGGCGTAGAACGGCCGGTCGTCGCTGGTGACGTCCGTGGAACGGGCGTAGAACTCGTTGGCGAACAGCATCAGCAGCAGCACCGGGATCGACCGGAAGAACTCGACCACCGTGCCGGCCACAGCCCGCACCCACCGGTGGTCGGACAGGCGTGAGATACCGAAGACCGCGCCCAGCGGAAGGGCGATCACCATGGAGAGGGCCGCGGCCTTCAGCGTGTTGGCGAGGCCGGGGAGCAGATACGTCGTCCAGGCCTCGGACTCGGTGAACGGCTTCCACAGGGCGGAGGTGAGCTGGTTCTTCTCGTCCATCTTCTGCCACACCCACCACGCGAACAGGGCGAGGAGGACGAAGAAGACGACCGAGAAGATGACGTTGCGCCGCCTGGCGCGGGGGCCGGGAGTGTCGTAGAGGACCGAGCTCATCGCTTCACCGCCAGTCGCTTGCTGAGCCAGCCCAGGATGAGGCCGGTCGGCAGGGTCAGTACCACGAACCCGAACGCGAAGACCGCGCCGATGAGCAGCGTCTGCGCCTCGTTCTCGATCATCGTCTTCATCAGGTAGGCGGCCTCGGCGACGCCGATGGCGGCCGCCACCGTGGTGTTCTTGGTCAGTGCGATCAGGACGTTGGCCAGCGGTCCGATGACCGAGCGGAAGGCCTGCGGCAGGACGATGAGCGTGAGGGTCTGGCTGAAGCTCAGCCCGATGGCCCGGGCCGCCTCCGCCTGTCCCAAGGGCACCGTGTTGATGCCGGAACGGATCGCCTCGCACACGAAGGCCGCGGTGTAGGCGACCAGACCGAGCACGGCGAGCCGGAAGCCCTGGACGTCGAAGTCCTCGGCGCCCAGGGTCATGCCGAAGACGTCGGCGAGGCCCAGCGAGCTGAAGAGGATGATGACCGTCAGGGGAATGTTCCGGACGATGTTGACGTAGGCGGTGCCGAAGCCGCGCATCAGCGGGACCGGGCTGACCCGCATCGCGGCCAGCAGGGTGCCCCAGATCAGGGAGCCCACGGCGGAGAGGGCGGTGAGCTTCACCGTCATCCAGAACGCCCCTAGGACGTCGTAACCTTCAAGAAAGTCGAACACGATCTCCCGCGCTTCCGGGTGGGTGGCGTATGAGGAGGGCGGGGCGCGCCGCCGCCGTGATCGCGACGGACGGCGGCGCACCGCAGGAACCCCGCTTGGCTGGACGCTGCTTACGAGGCGTTCGGGACGATGACGCCGATCTTCGGGGCCGGCTCGTTCTTGTAGCCCGCCGGGCCGAAGTTGGCCTCGACCGCCTTCTGCCAGGAGCCGTCGCTGACCATCGTCTCCAGCGCCTTGTTGATCTTGTCCACGGTCGCGGTGTCGCCCTTCTTGACGCCGATGCCGTAGTTCTCGTTGCTGAGCTTCAGGCCCGCGAGCTTGAACTTGCCCTTGTACTGGTCCTGCGAGGCGAAGCCGGCGAGGATCGAGTCGTCGGTGGTGACCGCGTCCACGGCGCCGCTCTGCAGGCCGGCGATGCACTCCGAGTAGGAGCTCAGCTCCTTCAGGTTCGCCTTCGGGGCGATCGTGTCATGGATGTTCTGCGCCGAGGTCGAGCCGGTCACGGAACACAGTTTCTTGCCGTTGAGGTCCTCGGCCTTGCTGATCTTCGAGTCCGACTTGAGCAGCAGGTCCTGGTGGGCCAGCAGGTACGGGCCGGCGAAGTCGACCTTCGCCTTGCGCTTGTCGTTGATCGAGTAGGTGGCCGCGATGAACTTCACGTCACCGCGCGCGAGGGCGTTCTCGCGGTCGGCGCTCTTGGTCTCGACGAACTCGATCTGGTTCGGCTCGTAGCCGAGCTGCTTGGCGACGTAGGTGGCGACGTCCACGTCGAAGCCGGCGAACGACCCGTCGGGCTTCTTCAGGCCGAGACCGGGCTGGTCGTACTTGATGCCGACCTTGATCTTTCCGCCGCCGCCGGCGCTGGCGCTGCTGCTGCCGCTGTCGTCCTTGTTGTCACCGCCGCACGCGGTGGCGGTCAGGGCGAGGACGAGGACGGCGGCCGAGGCGGCGGTGACCTTGCGAAGCTTCATGGGGAACTTCCTTAGAAGAGTGGTGAAGTACTGCGAGCGGTGCTGAGTTCCAGTCAGTGGTGAAGGATCTTCGACAGGAAGTCCTTGGCACGGTCGCTGCGCGGATTGCTGAAGAACTGGTCGGGCGCAGCCTCTTCGACGATGCGCCCGTCCGCCATGAACACCACGCGGTTTGCAGCCGATCGTGCGAAACCCATCTCATGGGTGACGACGATCATGGTCATGCCGTCCCGGGCCAGCTGCTGCATGACTTCGAGGACCTCGTTGATCATCTCGGGGTCCAGCGCCGAAGTCGGCTCGTCGAAGAGCATGACCTTCGGGTCCATCGCCAGCGCCCGCGCGATGGCGACGCGCTGCTGCTGGCCGCCCGACAGCTGTGCGGGGTACTTGTCGGCCTGGGTGCCCACGCCGACCCGGTCCAGGAGGGCGCGGGCGTTGTCCTCGGCCTTCTTCTTGTCGGCCTTGCGGACCTTGATCTGGCCGAGCATCACGTTCTCGAGCACGGTCTTGTGCGCGAACAGGTTGAACGACTGGAAGACCATGCCGACGTCGGCGCGCAGCCGGGCCAGCGCCTTGCCCTCCTGGGGCAGTGGCTTGCCGTCGATCGTGATCGTGCCCTCGTCGATCGTCTCCAGACGGTTGATGGTGCGGCACAGGGTCGACTTCCCGGACCCGGAGGGGCCGATGACCACGACGACCTCTCCGCGGGTGATCGTCAGGTCGATGTCCTGGAGAACGTGCAACGCGCCGAAGTGCTTGTTGACGCTCTTCAGGACGACCAGGTCACCGCTCGGTACCGCGTCTTCCTTGGTCACCGATACTTCGGTCATCGCTCTGGGGCTCCGTCCTCCTCGGTTTCGGAGGACAGTAGTGACCACCTGCGACCAGCGTCATTACATCTGAGGGGAATCTGAGCATCACGATCCGATAGCAATCGGACACGTGTCGTAGCACTTGTGACCTGCGCCCGTATCGGCCGGATAACGGAAGCCGCGTGCAACCGGAACCCTCTTGACTGCGTCCTCGTCCATCAGCGTGACTGCCATGATGCACACACGCGTGTGCCCGCGTTTTTTTCGCTTACGAGAACCGTACGCCCGTAGTTGTGAGTCAGACCGTATGCCCGATGAACCGAAGGAGGACGGGATGAGACTGCTGCTCGTCGAGGACGACAACCACGTCGCCGCCGCCCTGTCCGCGGTCCTGAAGCGGCACGGTTTCGACGTCACCCACGCGCGTAGCGGCGAGGAAGCGCTGCAGGCGCTCGTGCCGGAGGGGCCCGGCTTCGGGGTCGTGCTGCTCGACCTGGGCCTGCCCGACCAGGACGGGTACGAGGTCTGCGGCAAGATCCGCAAGCGCACCGCCACCCCGGTGATCATGGTGACCGCCCGCTCCGACGTACGCTCCCGCATCCACGGCCTCAACCTGGGCGCCGACGACTACGTGGTGAAGCCCTACGACACCGGGGAACTGCTCGCCCGTATCCACGCAGTCAGCCGCCGCACCCCCGTCCACGAGGACCTGGCATCGGCCGGCGAGGACGCGCTGCGTCTGGGCCCCGTGCAGATCGAGCTGCCCACGCGACGCGTCACGGTGGACGGTTCGGTTGTCCAACTGACCCGCAAGGAGTTCGACCTCCTGGCACTGCTCGCCCAGCGCCCCGGTGTGGTCTTCCGCCGGGAGCAGATCATCAGCGAGGTGTGGCGCACCAGTTGGGAGGGCACGGGACGCACCCTGGAGGTGCATGTGGCCTCCCTGCGCGCCAAGCTGCGCATGCCCGCGCTGATCGAGACCGTGCGCGGCGTCGGTTACCGGCTCGTCGCTCCGGCCGCGTAGCGGGGACCGCGGTTGCGTACCCGTCTCCTGCCTCTGCTCATCGTCCTGATGGCGGCCGTGCTGCTGGCCCTCGGGGTGCCACTGGCCGCCAGTGTGGCGGGCGCCCAGCAGCAGAAGGTGGTCGTCGACCGCATCGACGACACCGCGCGCTTTGCTGCGCTCGCCCAGTTCGTCACCGCCTCGTCGGGTACGAGCGACTCCGCGGTGACGCCCACGAACGAGCGACGCGAGACGCTCGGCCGGGAACTCGCCAGCTACTACGACGTGTACGGCGTTCGTGCCGGTGTCTTCTACGGCACCGACACCCCCATGGCTCATGCTCCGAGGGACTGGTACCTCCCGGAAACGGGTGAGGTACGGGAAGCCTTCGAGGAGGCGCTGCTCAGCCGTCGCAGCCACGACCCCCAGCAGGTGTGGCCGTGGCAGCGCAGCCGGCTCGTCGTGGCGTCGCCGGTCATCCGGGACGGTGACGTCGTCGCGGTCGTCGTCACCGACTCGCCCACCGGGGCCATGCGGTCCCGGATCCTGCACGGTTGGCTGGTCGTCGGCGCGGGCGAGGTCGCCGCGATGCTGCTGGCCATCGGCGCCGCCCTGCGTCTGACCGGCTGGGTGCTCAAGCCCGTCCGCGTGCTGGACGCCACCACCCACGCGATCGCCAGCGGCCGTCTGAAGTCCCGGGTAGCGGTGGCCGGCGGACCGCCGGAACTCCGGCGGCTGGCCGGATCGTTCAACGAGATGGCGGACAACGTCGAGGACGTGCTGGAGCAGCAGCGCGCCTTCGTCGCCGACGCCTCGCACCAACTTCGCAACCCGCTCGCCGCCCTGCTGCTGCGCATCGAACTGCTGGGCTACGAACTCCCGGAGGGCAACGAGGAGATCGCCTCCGTCCAGAGCGAGGGCAAGCGCCTGGCCCAGGTCCTGGACGACCTGCTCGACCTGGCGCTCGCCGAGCACGCCGAGGCCGACCTGCGGGTCACCGACATCGGCGCGCTGGCCGCCGAGCGCGTCGCCGCCTGGGCGCCCACGGCCGAGGCCAAGGGCGTCCGACTGGTGGGCGACTGCCCGGCCACCACGGCGTGGGCCGACCCGGTGACGCTGTCCAGCGCTCTGGATGCCGTGATCGACAACGCGGTGAAGTTCACCCCCGAGGGGAAGAGCGTCGAGGTCACGGTCGCCGCCGACGGCGAGACCTCGACCGTCGTCGTCACCGACAACGGGCCAGGGCTGACCGACGAGGAGCTCACGCGCGTGGGCGACCGTTTCTGGCGCAGCGGCCGCCACCAGAACGTCAGGGGCTCGGGCCTGGGCCTGTCCATCTCAAAGGCCCTGCTCGCGGCGGGCGGCGGCGCCCTCTCCTACGACCACCACAAGCCCAGTGGGCTGACGGCGACGGTGTCGGTGCCGAGGTCGCCGGCGACGTAGCGAGGGGCCTGCGGTCGAGGGGGCCTACGGCACGGAGGGGCGGCACGGAGGTGCCTACGGCTTGACCGAGCGGTAGTAGCGGCGGGCGCCCTCGTGGAGCTTGAGCGGGTCGGTGTAGATGGCCGTGCGCAGGTCGACCAACTGGGCGGAGTGCACGTGCGCGCCGATGCCGTCCCGGCTCTTGATCACGGTCCGGGTCAGCCACTCGGTGAGCCGGGGATCCATGTCCGTACGGGTCATCAGCAGGTTGGACACCGCGATCGTCGCCACCGTGGAGCCGTTCTGGATGGTGGGGTAGGCCGACTCGGGCATGTTCGTGGCCCGGTAGTAGCTGGTGGAGTCGTCCTGGTCGTGCATTTTGGCGACGAGCCCGGGGCTGATCGGCACGAACCGGAAGGTGAACGTGTCTGCCAGCTTCTCCAGCCCGGCCGTCGGCACCCCGCCGGACCAGAAGAACGCGGCGATCTTGCCCTGTTTCAGCTGTTGGGGGCCGGTGTCGATGCCCTCCGACACGGCCTTGATGTCCTTCGCCGGGTCCAGGCCCGCTGCCGTGAGCACCCGCTCGGCGATCAGTCGCACACCCGAGCGGGGGAGCCCCGTCGCCACGGTTCGGCCCCGCAGATCCGCGACGGACCGGATGTCCGAGTCGCGCGGCACGACGAGCTGGACGTAGTCGTCGTACAGACGGGCCACCCCGCGCAGCCGGGCCGCCGAGCCGGGGTGCTGCCGCTCGTACGTCTCCACCGCGTCGGCCGCGGCGATGGTGAAGTCGGCCTCGCCGGTCGCCACGCGCGCGACGTTCTCCTGCGATCCGTTGCTGGTCGACAGCGTCACGTTCAGGTCGGGCATGTCCTTGGCGAGCTCGGCGCGCAGCCGGCTGCCGTACTCATAGTAGACGCCGCTCGTCGTGCCCGTGCTGAAGGTGATCGACCCGTGCGGCGGCTCCTCGCCGAGCGGCTGGAGCCACCACAGCAGCAGCCCGAGGAGGACGGCACCGACGGCCGTGCCCTGTAGGGCACGGCGCCTGCCGACACGGGAGAACACCTTGGACATGGGCGCGATCCTGCCAGTCGGCACGCGGTGCTGGCCAGGGCGGGGCTTTCCGGGCCGGTTGCGGACGGGCCGGAGGGGAGTGTCAGTGGCCGTCGTTACAGTCGGTGCATGAGTTCTTCCTCGCCCGCCGACCTGGTCCGTGAGTTCCACCGTGCCTTCGGGCTCGACACCCGCAGTACGCCGACGGAGGTGTCCCCGCGCCTTGCCGCGCACCGTGGGGAGCTGCTCGCCGAGGAGGCCGCGGAGGTCGCCGAGGTGTCGGTGAGCGGCCCGCTGGACCGGCTCGCGCACGAGCTGGCCGACGTCGTCTACGTCGCGTACGGCACGGCTCTGGTGCACGGGATCGACCTCGACGCGGTGCTCGCCGAGATCCACCGGTCCAACATGACCAAGCTGGGCCCCGACGGCCAGGTCGCACGCCGGGCCGACGGCAAGGTTCTCAAGGGGGAGCACTACGAGGCGCCGGACGTGTCCGCGGTGCTGCGCCGCCAGGGCTGGATACCCGGCGGCGCGGCCTGAAGCCGGGGCGGCCCGTTACGACGTCCCGCCGCCCACCGGCTCCCCTTTCCGGTGCAGCGCGCTCAGCGGGACGTCCCGCTGGTACACGGGCGCACCGAGGCCGTCGTCCGCAGCGTGCCGCTCAGATCGAGACCTCCGGCACGGCCGCGAACAGTCGGCGTCGAACACCAGCCGGTGCCGGCGCGGTGCCGGTGACCGTGCTACGGCTGTGCCGCCGTGCCCTGCTGTGACGGGCCGGTGACCAACGGCGACGGGAGCGGTGCCGTCCTCGGAAAGGAAGGGAGGCGGGCGTTCTCCGGGGAGCGCCTACCCTTGAGCCATGACCAGCAGCAGCGACCGGAGCCTCGCGGTGGACGTGCACACAAAGAGCTACGAAATCCGCACTTATGGGTGCCAGATGAACGTCCATGACTCCGAGCGATTGTCCGGGCTGCTCGAAGAGGCCGGGTACGTGCGCGCCCCCGAGGGGTCGGACGGCGACGCGGACGTCGTCGTCTTCAACACCTGCGCGGTGCGCGAGAACGCCGACAACCGGCTGTACGGCAACCTCGGCCGGCTCGCGCCGATGAAGACGAAGCGCCCCGGGATGCAGATCGCGGTCGGCGGCTGCCTCGCGCAGAAGGACCGCGACACCATCGTGAAGAAGGCGCCCTGGGTGGATGTCGTCTTCGGCACGCACAACATCGGCAAGCTGCCGGTCCTGCTGGAACGCGCGCGCGTGCAGGAGGAGGCCCAGGTCGAGATCGCCGAGTCGCTCGAGGCCTTCCCCTCCACCCTGCCGACGCGCCGCGAGAGCGCCTACGCGGCCTGGGTGTCGATCTCCGTCGGCTGCAACAACACCTGCACCTTCTGCATCGTCCCGGCCCTGCGCGGCAAGGAGAAGGACCGCCGCACCGGCGACATCCTCGCCGAGATCGAGGCGCTGGTCGGCGAGGGCGTCTCCGAGATCACCCTGCTCGGCCAGAACGTGAACGCCTACGGCTCCGACATCGGCGACCGCGAGGCCTTCAGCAAGCTGCTGCGCGCGTGCGGCGCGATCGAGGGCCTGGAGCGCGTCCGCTTCACCTCCCCGCACCCGCGCGACTTCACCGACGACGTCATCGCTGCCATGGCCGAGACGCCCAACGTGATGCCGCAGCTGCACATGCCCCTGCAGTCGGGTTCGGACACGGTCCTGAAGGCGATGCGCCGGTCGTACCGGCAGGAACGCTACCTCGGGATCATCGAGAAGGTCCGCGCCGCCATTCCGCACGCGGCGATCACCACCGACATCATCGTGGGCTTCCCCGGCGAGACCGAGGAGGACTTCGAGCAGACCCTGCACGCGGTCCGCGAGGCCCGCTTCGCGCAGGCGTTCACGTTCCAGTACTCCAAGCGGCCCGGCACCCCGGCGGCGACCATGGAGAACCAGATCCCCAAGGAGGTCGTCCAGGCGCGCTACGAGCGTCTCGTCGCCCTCCAGGAGGAGATCTCCTGGGAGGAGAACAAGAAGCAGGTCGGCCGCACCCTGGAGCTGATGGTGGCCGAGGGCGAGGGCCGCAAGGACGGCGCCACCCACCGCCTCTCCGGCCGTGCCCCCGACAACCGCCTGGTCCACTTCACCAAGCCGGAGCGGGAGGTGCGTCCCGGCGACGTCGTCACCGTGGAGATCACGTACGCCGCCCCGCACCACCTCCTCGCCGAGGGCCCCGTCCTGGACGTGCGCCGCACGCGCGCGGGAGACGCGTGGGAGAAGCGCACCGAGGAGAAGGCGGCGAAGCCGGTCGGCGTCCTGCTCGGCCTGCCCAAGATCGGCGTGCCCGCACCGCTCCCGGTGGCCACGGGCAGCGGCTGCGGCTGCGACTGACGGCCGGGCGACACCCCGACGGGGTGCCCCGTGGATGATCTGCGGGGTTACCCTGCCGATCATGCTTGTCGCCGCCGCAGTCTGCCCCTGTCCGCCCCTTCTCGTGCCCGAGGTCGCCGCGGGCGCCGCTCCCGAGCTGGACGCGGCGCGCACCGCCTGCTCCGACGCGCTGGCCGTGCTGGCGGCAGCCCGGCCGGACCGGCTGGTGGTCGTCGGGCCCGCCGAGCAGGCAGGGCGCGGCTCCTACCCGGAGGGTGCGCGGGGCTCGTTCCGCGGTTTCGGAGTGGACCTCGGCGTACGGCTGGGCCGGGGCGGCGGGGACGCGCCGTTCGAACGCGCCCTGCCGCCGTCCCTCGCCGTCGGCGCCTGGCTGCTGGAGCGGGCCGGGTGGTCGGCCGCCCCGGTCGAGGCACTCGGTGTGGGGGAACCCCTCGCGGCCGAGCGGTGCGTCGAGGTCGGACGGGAGATCGGCGCGGCGGTGGGGCGGGTCGCGCTGCTGGTGATGGGCGACTCCAGCGCGTGCCGGACGCTGAAGGCGCCGGGCTATCTCGACGAGCGCGCGGCACCGTTCGACGCGGAGGCCGCACGGGCGCTCGGTACGGCGGACGTGGCGGCACTCAAGGCGCTGGACGCGGAGCTGGCGTACCAGCTCAAGGCCTCGGGCCGGGCGGCCTGGCAGGTGCTCGCGGGCGCCGCCGAGGACGCCGGGCTGGCGGGCGCGCTGCTGTACGAGGACGCGCCGTACGGCGTGGGATACCTGGTCGCGACCTGGTCGTAGCGTCCTTGGACCGGAGGGCGTGAAACGGCGGACGGCCGCGAGCGTTTCCGCTCCGCGGCCGTCCGCCGATCCACGCTCGGTCACGAAGCCGGTGGGGGCGGGGTCGGTGGCGTGAACGTGTCACCGCCGCCCGCCGGGGGCTCGTTCTTGTGCGCGAGCCGGTCCATGGCGCCCTTGGCCTTGTCGGTGCCCGTATGGATCTTGTCGCGGTACTTGCCCTTGGTCTTCTCGTCGACGACGTGCGCGGCCTTGTCGAGACCGTGCTGGACCTTGCCCCCGTGCTGATGCGCGAGGTCAGAGACCTTGCCCTTGGCCGGGGCGAGCCTGGCCTTCAAATTGTCCAAAAGACCCATGGGTCACCTTCCCTCGCGGGTTCCTTACGTGCGGGCGCCTTCGCCGGCCTCGCTGTCGGCCGCTTCCTCGGCGGACTGCTGCCGGGGGATCTCGACGCCGTCGGCCGCGACCGGCTCCGTCGCCGGTTCCGTTTCCGTCGGCGTGTCGCCCCCGGCTTCGGTTGCGGCCGACGGCGTGGCCTCCGCAGCCGGTTCCACGTCGGTACCGCCCTCCGGCGTACCGGCCGCTGTCTCGGCGGCGGTCGTCGCCTCCTCGGTAGCCGCCTCCTCCGTGACCTTCGACCTCCGGAAAAGTCGCGCCAAAACGCCCATATCCACTCCATACGGTACTCGTGCGGGCGAAATCCCGCGTTGGCCGGTGCGTCCGATTGCGCCACCGGGGGTCGCCGCCCCTGCGAAGGGTGACGGGAATCTCGCAACGGGCAACGACGCCGGACCGGTGCCGTCACGTAACTCGTTCGAGGGCGGGGGTCGAGGTTTGCGAGACTGGTGCCGTGAGCAGCGCACCCCCCGCCCCCCGCGTCATCGCCGTCGTCGGACCGACCGCGGCCGGAAAGTCCGATCTGGGCGTATTCCTGGCCCAACGGCTCGGCGGCGAGGTCGTCAACGCCGACTCCATGCAGCTCTACCGAGGGATGGACATCGGCACCGCCAAGCTGACGCCCGAGGAGCGCGGCGGCGTCCCGCACCACCTCCTGGACGTCTGGGACGTCACGGTCACCGCCTCGGTCGCCGAGTACCAGAGGCTGGCACGCGCCCGGATCGACGCTCTGCTCGCCGAGGGCCGTTGGCCGATTCTCGTCGGCGGCTCCGGGCTGTACGTCCGTGGCGCCGTCGACAACCTGGAGTTCCCCGGCACCGATCCCGAGGTCCGCGCCCGGCTCGAGGAGGAGCTCACGCTGCGCGGCTCGGGCGCGCTGCACGCCCGGCTGGCCGCCGCCGACCCCGAGGCCGCGCAGGCGATCCTGCCCGGCAACGGCCGCCGGATCGTCCGGGCCCTCGAGGTGATCGAGATCACCGGCAAGCCCTTCACCGCCAACCTGCCCGGTCACGACTCCGTCTACGACACCGTCCAGATCGGGGTCGACGTGGCGCGCCCCGAACTCGACGAACGCATCGCCCGCCGCGTCGACCGGATGTGGGACGCAGGGCTCGTGGCCGAGGTCCGCGCGCTGGAGGCGCGGGGCCTGCGCGAGGGGCGTACGGCCTCACGCGCGCTCGGCTACCAGCAGGTCCTCACGGCCCTGACCGGCGAGTGCACCGAGGACGAGGCGCGCGTGGAGACCGTGCGTGCCACCAAGCGCTTCGCGCGCCGTCAGGATTCGTGGTTCAGGCGCGATCCGCGGGTGCACTGGTTGAGTGGGGCCGCGGCTGATCTCGCAGAACTTCCGGAGCTCGCGCTGGCGTTGGTGGAACGACCGGTCACAGCCTGATCACGTCATGGCATCGGGACGCCCAGGCCGTCATCCGGGCCTCCGGTGCCGTGCCATCATCGAGCTTCGATCGACAAGTGGAGTCCGAGTTGGGAGGGCGCGTGGCGATGGAGGCCGGCCCTCGCGACACCGCACAAGGCACCGAGCACCGCACCGCCACGGGTGGCGAACCGGAGCCCGAGGAGGGCCGTCTGAGCCCCGACGGGCCCGACGAGGACGACACCCAGGGCGGCGTGACCGACGACGGGCCCGAGCCCGAGGAGATGTTCGCCGGCGGCCCCGAGGTCGAGGTCGAGCTGCGCCCGCAGCGTCGGCTGCGGATCTGGCAGCTCGCGCCCATCGTGGCCCTGGCCGCGATCGGCTCCCTGATGTTCGCCTTCCCGCTCGCCTTCGACTTCGGCGACAGCGGGGCGATGATCGCCATGCTCGGGCTGCTGATCTGCTCGTGCGCTGCCGGCTGGGGAACGACGGCCGCCCGCCGCGTCGGTTACACGTGGCCCGGCCTGCCTCAGCGCGGTTCCGGGCGCCGACCCGACTGGCGGGTCGTCCTCGCCTACGTCGTGATGGTCGCGGCGGTGGTGGCCCTGGCCGTCTGGCGGGTCGCCCGGCTGCGCTGACCGCCACGCGCGTCACCCCGTACGATCGAGGAATGAGCACGCGGATCGCCTTCCTCAAGGGTCATGGCACCGAGAACGACTTCGTGATCGTCCCGGACCCCGAGAACGCCATCGACCTCCCCCCGGCCGCCGTCGCCGCCCTGTGCGACCGTCGCGCGGGCATCGGCGGTGACGGAGTGCTGCACGTCGTGCGGTCCGCCGCACACCCCGAGGCGAGGGACATGGCGGCCGAGGCCGAGTGGTTCATGGACTACCGCAACGGCGACGGTTCCGTCGCCGAGATGTGCGGCAACGGAGTCCGCGTCTTCGCCCGCTATCTCCAGCAGGCCGGGCTCGTCCCCGAGGGCGACCTCGCGGTCGCCACGCGCGGGGGCGTCAAGAGCGTGCACATCGCCAAGGACGGGGACGTCACCGTCGGCATGGGCAGGGCCCGCCTCCCCGAAGGGGACGTCACGGTGAGCGTCGGCGAGCGCAGCTGGCCCGCGCGCAACGTCAACATGGGCAACCCGCACGCCGTCGCCTTCGTGGACGACCTCGGCCACGCGGGCGACCTGTTCTCCCCGCCGCCCTTCAGCCCCGCCTCGGCCTACCCGGACGGGGTCAACGTCGAGTTCGTCGTGGCCCGCGGCCCGCGGCACGTCGCATTGCGTGTGCACGAGCGCGGCGCCGGCGAGACCCGCTCGTGCGGCACGGGCGCGTGCGCCGTCGCCGTGGCGGCCGCGCGCCGGGACGGCGTCGACCCGGCCGCGACCGGGACGCCGGTCACGTACACCGTCGACCTCCCCGGCGGCCGTCTGCTCATCACCGAGCGGCCCGATGGCGAGATCGAGATGACCGGGCCCGCAGTGATCGTCGCCACAGGAGAGATCGATCCCGAGTGGCTGGAAACAGCCGCCCGCTGATTCCGTCGCGGCTTCGCATCGGAGGCCAGGACGGCCCGACGGCAGGTGGGAGCACGCCCCGGGGCACCGTCGCGGGTTCGAATTCACGATCGGCCCCAGGCCGGGCGGCTCAAAACCGTAAACCCCGCGTCCTTCGCTCGAATGGGTGATCCGTTTCACGCTCGGCGAGAGGCGGTCAGTCGGGCGTGATGGGCTCGGTAGCATCAAGCACCGGCCCGGACGGGGGACCGTTCGCCAGTCCCCTGAGCCGTGTCCGCCCTGGGACACCCCGTCCGCCGGTCCACGCAGCCGGAGGTGCCCATGAGTGCGGAGGCCACGAATCCTGCGACCCCAGGCCCGGTAGCGCCGGCCACGCCCCGCAGGCGCAGCCGTCCCCGGATCGACCTGCGTCGCCTGGTCGGTGCCGCGCTGCTCGGCCCCGCCTCCCGCGGCCGGCTGCCCGACGCGATCGGCCATGTGGTCGAGGCCCACCGTGCCCACCATCCCGACGCCGAACTGGAACCGCTGCACCGCGCCTATGTGCTGGCCGAATCCTCGCACCGCGGCCAGATGCGCAAGAGCGGCGAGCCCTACATCACCCACCCGCTCGCCGTGACCCTGATCCTCGCCGAACTCGGCGCGGAGACGACGACCTTGACGGCCTCTCTGCTCCACGACACCGTCGAGGACACCGATGTGACGCTCGACCAGGTCGGCGAGCAGTTCGGCGCCGAGGTGCGCTATCTCGTCGACGGCGTCACGAAGTTGGAGAAGGTCGACTACGGGGCGGCCGCCGAGCCCGAGACCTTCCGCAAGATGCTCGTCGCCACCGGAAACGACGTCCGCGTGATGTCGATCAAACTCGCCGACCGGCTGCACAACATGCGCACCCTCGGCGTGATGCGCCCCGAGAAACAGGCGCGCATCGCCAAGGTCACCCGCGACGTCCTCATCCCGCTCGCCGAACGCCTCGGCGTCCAGGCACTCAAGACCGAGTTGGAAGACCTGGTCTTCGCGATCCTCCACCCCGAGGAGTACGAGCACACCCGCGAGCTGATCGTCGACAACGCCTCCCGCGCGGACGACCCCCTCGCCGAGTTCGCCGACGCGATGCGCGCGGTGCTGCGCGACGCCGACATCCAGGCCGAAGTCCTCATCAGGCCTCGGCACTTCGTCTCCGTGCACCGCGCGGCCCGCAAACGCGGCCGGATGCGGGGCGCCGACTTCGGCCGTCTGCTGGTGCTCGTGAACGAGGACGCCGACTGTTACGCCGTCCTCGGCGAACTGCACACCTGTATGACGCCGGTCGTCTCGGAGTTCAAGGACTTCATCGCCGTCCCGAAGTTCAACCTGTACCAGTCGCTGCACACCGCCGTCGCCCGCGAGGACGGCCAGGTCGCCGAAGTCCTCATCCGCACGCACCAGATGCACAAGGTCGCCGAGGCCGGCGTCATCGCGCTCGGCAATCCCTACACGGCTCCCGCCGAGGAGCAGACCCGAGAGGGCGCCCCGGCCGACGGGGAGCGCGTCGACCCCACCCGCCCCGGCTGGCTCTCCCGCCTCCTCGACTGGCAGGAGGCCGCACCCGATCCCGACACCTTCTGGTCCACCCTGCGCGAAGACCTCGCCCAGGACCGCGAGATCACCGTCTTCCGCCCCGACGGCGGCACGCTCGGCCTGCCCGAGGGGGCGACCTGCGTCGACGCCGCGTACGCGCAGTACGGCGAGGACGCCCACGCCTGCATCGGCGCCCGCGTGAACGGCCGCCTGGCGACCCTCAGCACCGTTCTGCGGGACGGCGACACCGTCCAGCTCCTCATGGGCCAGGACCCCGCCTCGGAGCCCTCCAGGGAGTGGTTGGAGCACGCCCACACCCCCGCCGCCCGGATCGCCATCCAGCGGTGGCTGGCGACGCACCCGGCCCCGGCCGACCACGAGAACTCCGGACCGGAGGAGGGCTCCGGGGCCGTCAAGCCCGCCGAGCCGGCCCCACGGACCGCGGCCGACACGTCCACGGCCGCCGCGCCCGCCGAGCGGCCGGGCGCCGCGATCACCGTCGTCGACCGGCCCGACGCGACCGTCCGGCTCGCAGGGTGCTGCACGCCCGTACCGCTCGACGAGGTCACCGGTTTCACCGTGCGCGGGGGAGTGGTGACCGTGCACCGCACCGAGTGCGCCGCCGTGGCGCGCATGGCGGACGCGGGGCGCGAGGAGGCCGACGTGCGCTGGGGCGACACCACCGGATGCCGGGTCACCCTGGTCGCCGAATCGTTCGGCCGCCCCCATCTGCTCGCCGACCTCACCGAGGCCATGGCCCTGGAAGGGGCCGAGATCGTCTCCGCGACCGTCGAGCCTCCGAGCCAGCAGCGCGTGCGCCACACCTACACGGTCCAACTCCCGGACGCGGCCCACCTGCCCACCCTGATCCGCGCCATGCGGAACGTGCCCGGGGTGTACGACGTGGACCGCGCGCAGCACCACGCCTCGGCCTCCTCGGGGACGACGTAGGGCCATCCCCGCGCGCGTGCGGCCGTTGCGCCGGTTCCTGCTCCTGAGCGTCACGCGCGCGTGAGCAACCCGTTCGGGTGGGCCGGGAGCGCGTCGCCGACGCGGCACAGGTGGGCGCTGGTAGCGGTGGTGCATGCTGCTCACTTCCCGGGCCCGAACCCCCCGAGGCCCCTCCGCCCGCCCCGGAACCTCGCGTCGGCTGAAGTCCGCGCTGCTCGCCTCGGCCGTCTCCGTCTGCCTCGTCGCCGCGAGTGCCCCGGCCGCCCCGCTCGGCGTCGGCGACCGCCTCTTCCCGTACCTGGGCAACCCTGGGTACGACGTCGCGTCCTACGACTTGTCCTTCACCTATTCCGGCGCCAACGACAAGTCCCTCCAGGCGGTCACCACGATCGACGCCTGGACCACGACCGCCCTGGACCGGATCAACCTCGACTTCGCCCACGGCAAGGTCGACTCGGTCGAGGTCGACGGCGAACCCGCCGACTTCGCCAGTGCCGGCGACGACCTGGTGGTCACCCCGGAGGACTCGCTGGCCCCGGGCAGCTGGATGCGGATCACCGTGCGGCACACCAGCGACCCCGTGAGCCCCGCCGACCGGGACGGCGGCTGGGTCAGGACCACGGACGGCCTCGCCATGGCCAACCAGGCGGACGCGGCACACCTGGTCTTCCCGTGCAACGACCACCCCTCCGACAAAGCGATGTTCACCATCCGGATCACCGCGCCCAACGGCTACACGGCCGTGGCGGGCGGGCTGCCGACCGGCGTGGCCCGGGTCGGCAGGGCGACCACATGGACGTACCGCACCCAGCACCCCATGGCCACCGAGCTCGCCCAGGTGTCCATCGGCCGGTCCACCGTCGTGCACCGCGAGGGGCCGCACGCACTGCCCGTACGGGACGTCGTGCCGACCAAGGACCGCGCGCTCCTCGAACCGTGGCTGAAGAAGACGCCCGACCAGATCTCCTGGCTGGAGGGCAAGGTCGGCCCCTACCCCTTCGAGACGTACGGCGTTCTCATGGCCGAGGCCTCCACCGGGTTCGAACTCGAGACGCAGACCCTCTCTCTCTTCGAGAGAGACCTGTTCACAGAGCCCGGCTACCCCCAGTGGTACATCGAGTCGGTCATGGTGCACGAGCTGTCCCACCAGTGGTTCGGCGACAGCGTCAGTCCGCGCACCTGGTCCGACCTGTGGCTCAACGAGGGACACGCGACCTGGTACGAGGCGCTCTACGCGGAGGAGAAGGCGGGCCGCACCCTTCAGGCGCGCATGAAGGCGGCGTACGGTGCCTCCGACCGCTGGCGCGCCGAGGGCGGCCCGCCGGCGCTGCCCGAGGCGCCCCGGCCCGGCCAGAAGATCAGCATTTTCCGCCCCAACGTCTACGACGGCTCGGCCCTCGTCCTCTACGCCCTGCGCCAGGAGATCGGCCGGCCCGCGTTCGAGCACCTGGAGCGGGCGTGGGTGCGCGACCACCGGGACTCCACGGCGACCACGGCCGACTTCGAGCGCCTCGCCGAGGAGATCTCCGGCCGCGATCTCACCGGGTTCTTCAAGGACTGGCTGTACGGCGAGAAGACCCCGCCGATGCCCGGCCACCCGGACTGGAAGCCGGCGCCTCCGGTCGCGAAGGCCGACCCGAAGCCCGACCTGAAGTCCGTCCCGAAGTCCGCGCCGCATGCCGTCGCGAAGGTCGCCCCCAAGGCCCCGCGGGCCGCGAAATAAGGTCGTGACGAGACGGGCCGTACCGTGCGACCATCGTGAGGTCGGCGCGGCACGGGATCCGGGGAATCTCCCGGGGTACTCGTGCGTTGAGTTCCATGAAGACCGCCGAACCGGCATCCCCAACGACGTAAGGACCCAATGACCTCCTCTTCTTCCCCTTCCCAGGACACCAAGCGCATTGCGCACGCCTACCCCGAAGGTCTTCGGGCCGATGCCCTGATGGAAGAGGACGTCGCCTGGAGCCACGAGATCGACGGAGACCGGGACGGCGACCAGTTCGACCGCTCCGAGCGCGCGGCCCTGCGCCGCGTGGCGGGCCTCTCCACCGAACTCGAGGACGTCACCGAGGTCGAGTACCGCCAGCTCCGTCTGGAGCGGGTCGTGCTCGTCGGCGTCTGGACCACGGGGACTGCACAGGACGCGGACAACTCCCTCGCGGAGCTGGCCGCTCTCGCGGAGACCGCGGGCGCGCTCGTCCTCGACGGCGTCATCCAGCGCCGCGACAAGCCCGACGCGGCCACCTACATCGGCTCCGGCAAGGCCGGCGAGCTGCGCGACATCGTCCTCGAAACGGGCGCGGACACCGTGATCTGCGACGGGGAGCTCAGCCCGGGCCAGCTGATCCACCTCGAGGACGTCGTCAAGGTCAAGGTCATCGACCGTACGGCCCTGATCCTCGACATCTTCGCCCAGCACGCCAAGTCCCGAGAGGGCAAGGCGCAGGTAGCGCTCGCGCAGATGCAGTACATGCTGCCGAGGCTGCGCGGCTGGGGTCAGTCGCTGTCCCGTCAGATGGGCGGCGGCAAGGGCGGCGGCCTCGCCACCCGTGGTCCCGGTGAGACCAAGATCGAGACGGACCGGCGGCGGATCCGCGAGAAGATGGCGAAGATGCGCCGGGAGATCGCGGAGATGAAGACCGGCCGCGAGATCAAGCGGCAGGAGCGCAAGCGCCACAAGGTGCCGTCGGTCGCCATCGCGGGCTACACCAACGCCGGCAAGTCGTCCCTGCTCAACCGCCTCACGGGCGCGGGCGTCCTGGTCGAGAACGCCCTGTTCGCGACCCTGGACCCGACCGTCCGCCGGGCGGAGACCCCGAGCGGGCGCCTGTACACGCTGGCGGACACCGTCGGCTTCGTCCGGCACCTGCCGCACCACCTGGTCGAGGCGTTCCGCTCCACCATGGAGGAGGTCGGGGAGTCCGACCTGATCCTGCACGTGGTGGACGGCTCGCATCCGGCTCCGGAGGAGCAGCTGGCCGCCGTGCGCGAGGTGATCAGGGACGTCGGTGCCACCGGCGTGCCCGAGATCGTCGTGATCAACAAGGCGGACGCGGCCGACCCGCTGACGCTCCAGCGGCTCATGCGGATCGAGAAGCGTTCCATCGCCGTCTCCGCCCGCACCGGCCTGGGCATCCAGGAGCTGCTCGCGCTCATCGACAACGAGCTGCCCCGGCCGTCCGTCGAGATCGAGGCGCTGGTGCCGTACACCCACGGCAAGCTGGTCGCGCGTGCGCACGACGAGGGCGAGGTGATCTCCGAGGAGCACACCCCGGAGGGCACCCTGCTCAAGGTGCGGGTGCACGAGGAGCTGGCGGCGGAGCTCACGCCGTACGTACCGGCGCCGGCCGCCTGAGCCGTCGCAGCCGCCCGAAGGCCGAACACCCTAAGGCCCGCCCCCTGCTCGTCGCAGAGGGCGGGCCTTCGGCGTGCACGGCTCACTTGCCGCCGTAGGTCTTGCTCATGTTCTGGTAGAGCGCCTCGGCCTCATGGCCGAGCTGAGGGCCCGCCAGCCAGGTGTTGTCGGCCGGCCCGATCGAGGTGTTGGAGACCAGCTCGGTCTTGCCGGCCACCACCCGGAACCAGCCGCCGCCGGAGGAACCGCCGGTCATCGTGCAGCCGATGCGGTACATCGCCGGCAGAGAGGTGCTCAGCGAGAGCCGCCCGGGCCGGTCGATGCACTTGAACATCTTCAGCCCGTTGTAGGGCGGTGCCGCCGGGTAGCCCCAGGCGCCCATCGTGTCGACCTCGGTCGCGGACGGCGCGGAGAAGTCCACGTCCAGCGCCCCGCCGACCGTCTCCTCCAGCGACTTGGAGCCCTGCTCCGGCGTCACGTGCAGTACGGCGTAGTCGTAGGCGGCACCCGCGCCGCCCGTCTCCGAGCCGCCGGCGATCCACTCGTTCGAGGTCGACGCCCAGTCCGCCCACCAGTTGCCGTAGGGCGAGATCTCCGCCGCCGTGGCGTCGCCGAGCTGCGCCTCGGTCTTGCCGAGGTCGTTGTAGGCCGGGACGAAGACGAGGTTGCGGTACCAGCCGCCCTCGCCACCGGCGTGCACACAGTGCCCGGCCGTCCAGACGAGGTTGGACTTGCCCGGGTGGTTCACATCCTTGATGACCGTGCCCGAGCAGACCATCGTGCCCTCGGGCGAGTCGAAGAAGACCTTGCCGACCGGGGCCGCGTTCTCGTGGTACGGCGTCTTCTCGGCCGCCGCCTCGACGGCCGCCGGCTCCGGATCGCTGACGCCCTGGTCGGCGGCGGCGTCCTTGGTCGTGACCGTCTTGTTCGCCTCCTTCGCGGACTTCATCCGCTCCGGCTTCCACAGCCCCTCGATCACGGGGTTGACGAAGTCCTTGGCGGCGCTGAGCCACTTGTCCTTGTCCCAGTCCTGCCAGCCGCCGTCGGCCCACTTGTCGACGTCGATGCCGTGCTGCTTGAGCTTGTCGGCGATCTCGGCGGGAACCTTGACCTTGCTGTCCCCTGAGCCGGCGGCAGCGGTCTGGGAGGCGGTGGCGTCGGCCTTGTCGTCGTCGGAGCCGTTGCAGGCGGTCGCCGTCAGGGCCAGGGCGGTGGCGAGCCCGGCGGCGAGCAGAGTGCGGCGTCGGCCGTGCCGGCGCGCGGCGGGCGTACGTGTGGAACGCATGGTGCGATGTCCCCCGTTGAAGCGTATGGATCGTCGGAACATGGGAAGAGGCATGACCATCAGGCATGCCATGTCATGCGCCTGTCAGGCGGTCGCGGAGTCCTCTCGGCGACCGCCCGCAGGCAACACCCCACTATGCCCGCGGAATTCGGGATGAACGGCGGTGGGATGGTGAAGGTTCCCGTCGGGCACCCCACCGCCGATGCGGCTACTGACCGGCGAACTTGGCGCTCACCGAGTCGTACACGCCCTTGGCCACGTCACCCAGCCGCGGCCCCGCGAGCCAGCCCGATTTCACCGGGCCGATCGAGGTGTTGGACACCAGCGCCGGCTTGCCGTCCGACCCGGTCGCGACCCAGCCACCGCCCGACGAACCGCCGGTCATCGTGCAGCCGATGCGGTACATCGTCGGGTCCGCGGAGTTGAGCGAGAACCGCCCCGGCTTGTCCTGGCACTGGTAGAGCTTCTGCCCGTCGTACGGAGCCGCCGCCGGGTAGCCGGTCGCGGTGAGGCTGCTGACCTTCGGCACCGCAGGGGCCTTGAAGTCCACCGGCAGCGCCGAGCCGACCGTCTCCTCCAGGGACTTGCCGGAACCGCCCTCCTCCGGCGTCACATGAATGACGGCGTAGTCGTACGAGGCGCCGTCGCCGCCGGTCTCTCCGCCCTGCGCGATCCACTGGTCCGAGGTCTTCGTCCAGTCGCCCCACCAGACCCCGTACGGAGCGGCCTGTTCCTTGGTGGCCGTCTGCAACTGCTCGGCCGACAGGCCCTGGTCGTTGTACGACGGCACGAAGGCGATGTTGCGGTACCAGCCGCCGCCCTTGCCGGCGTGCACACAGTGGCCAGCCGTCCACACCAGGTTGGACTTTCCGGGGTGCGCCGGGTCCTGAACGACCGTCGCCGAGCAGACCATCGTGCCCTCGGGGGAGTCGAAGAACACCTTGCCCGCCTCGGGGGCGTTGGCGTGGTACGTCGTCGGGACGGCCTTCGCGTCCACCGCCGCCGGCGTCGGGTCGGTCACGCCCTGGTCACCGGAGAGGTCGCTGTCGTCGACGCCCCGGTCCGGCTCCTCGGCCTCCCGCATCCGGTCCGGGTCCCACAGTCCCTTGATGATCGGGTTGATGTAGTCCTGCGCCTCGCGCAGCCAGTCGTCCTTGTCCCAGTTCTTCCAGGCGCCGTTCTTCCACTTGTCGAGGTCGATCCCGTGCTCTTTGAGCTTGTCCTTGATGTCGTCCGGGATCGTGATCTTTCCGTCGCCGGCTGCCGACGCGGACGCGCTTGCCCGGCTGTGGGCATTGGTGTCGCCCGAATCGCAGGCGGTCGCGGTGAGCGCGAGCACCGAGGCGAGGGCCACGGCGCCCAGCACGGGGGAGGTTCGGCGGCGCGCGTTCCTCCCCCGACGAGCGGTGAACGACGGCCGTATGGATTGCATGGTCTGGACTCCCCCTGCTGTCAACGAACTTGAAACACCGGCCGTTGCCGGAGCGGAACTCATGGTGATCTCATGACGAGTTCAAGCGGGTCTCACGGCCAGGTGCGATGCCACCACACGATATGCGGTCGCTGTGGGGGACTTCCGACGGAACGGCAACTGTTCGGTCACAGCAAGGATCTTGAGGCAACCCGTAACCAGGAAGGCCGTCCGGGGTTGGTAGCGGTGGGGGGTCCGCTGTCCGCGCCCGGCCCCCCGAACTGCGGGGAGGACAAGGAGCCGTGTCCGTGACCGAGCCAGTGCCCGAGGAGGCGCCCTCGGGGCGTTCTGCCCGAACGTCTCCCGCCGGGACCGCCACCGTCGCGGCGGCGCCGGGCGCGCGGCCGGCGCACGAGGGCATCCTGCGGCGTCAGTCGGCACGCGAGTCGTCGGCGCGCACGTACGCGCGTGCCCTGCCGATCGTGCCGGTGCGGGCACGCGGGCTGACCATCGAGGGCGCGGACGGCCGCCGCTACCTCGACTGCCTCTCGGGCGCCGGCACCCTCGCGCTCGGCCACAACCACCCCGTGGTGCTGGAGGCCATCCGCAAGGTCCTCGACTCGGGCGCGCCCCTGCACGTCCTCGACCTCGCCACCCCCGTCAAGGACGCCTTCATCACCGAGCTGTTCCGCACGCTGCCGCCCGGTCTCGCCGGCCACGCGCGCGTGCAGTTCTGCGGACCGGCCGGCACGGACGCCGTGGAGGCAGCCCTGAAACTGGTCCGGGCCGCCACCGGCCGCACCGGCGTCCTGGCCTTCACCGGCGCCTACCACGGGATGACCGCAGGCTCCCTCGAAGCGTCCGGGGGCGCCTTCGACGTACGGGTGGCCCGCCTGCCCTTTCCGCAGGACTACCGCTGTCCGTTCGGCGTCGGTGGCGAACGCGGCTCCGAACTCGCCGCCCGCTGGACCGAGTCCGTCCTCGACGATCCCAAGTCGGGCGTACGGCGGCCCGCCGGGATGATCCTCGAACCCGTTCAGGGCGAGGGCGGCGTGATCCCCGCGCCGGATGCCTGGATGCGCCGGATGCGGCAGATCACGGCCGACCGCTCGATCCCGCTGATCGCCGACGAGGTCCAGACGGGCGTCGGGCGGACCGGCGCCTTCTGGGCGGTGGAGCACAGCGGGGTCACCCCGGACGTGATGGTCCTGTCCAAGGCCATCGGAGGCAGCCTGCCGCTCGCCGTCGTCGTCTACCGAGACGACCTCGACGTCTGGGAACCCGGTGCCCACGCGGGCACGTTCCGCGGCAACCAACTCGCCATGGCCGCCGGTACGGCCACTCTCGCCTACGTCCGCGAGAACGGCCTCGCCGAACACGCGGCCACTCTGGGCACCCGCATGATGGGCCGACTCCGCAGCCTCGCCCGCGACTTCCCCTGCATGGGTGACGTGCGGGGGCGCGGGCTGATGATCGGGGTCGAGATGGTGGACCCCGAGGGGGATTGCGGGGACGGGGGGATCGGCGCCCCGCTGGTCGCCGCTCATGCCGACGACGGACTCGACGCGTTGGCCGACGGTGACGGTGCCGGTCCTGATGCCGGTGCCGGTGCCGGTGCCGGCGCTGGTGCCGCCACGCCCCGCACGGCACCGCACTCGGCTCCCGCGCCCGCCCCCTGCCCCGCCGCCCCCGCGCTGGCCCTCGCCGTCCAGCGAGAGTGCCTGCGGCGCGGCCTGATCGTCGAACTCGGCGGGCGCCACGCCAGCGTCGTACGCCTGCTTCCCCCCTTGACCATCACGGACGAGCAGGCCGCGGCGGTACTCGACCGACTGGCGGACGCGATGGCGGTGGTCTCCCGAGGGCAGGACCGCGGTACGGGCAACGGGGACCACGCCCGGTCGAACCGGCCGAAGCGCCCCCGTCGGCCGCCCGGGCCGGTCCCGCCCCAGGGTGACCCCGCCGAACGGGCGGAATAGCCCGGACGACCGCTGCCGAACCCGCGCCTGCTGCCTGTCCGGGGTCGGCCCCCACCACTTCACGAGGAACGACCTTGACCACCTCCCGACAGTCCGCCGACTTCGACTCCTCCACGCCTTCGGCCCCGGCCCCCCGGCAGCAGGGAGAGGCCCTCCACACCGAACCGCCGCACCACACCGCCGTCGATCTCCTGGACCATCCCGATCCGTACACGGCGGCCCAGGCCGCGGCCGTGGAGAACCTGCTGCGCTGCTGGGTGCGCGAGGCGGGCCTGCCCGCCCCCGGCGACGGCATCCTCCGCGTGCCGCTGCCCGTCGGCGGCGTCACCCTCCTCGCCCCCGTCCACTACTGGTCCCCGACGGGCTGGCATCGCTTCGGCCTCCCGCGCCTGGCCGGCGCACCCGAGCAGTCCCCGCCCGCGGACGCCGTGACGATCGCGGCCCTGCTGGCCCGCGAGACGCTCGGAGGTGGTCGCTCGCCCGCCGCAACCGCTGAAGCCGAGACGGCCCACGAGGGCGCCGCCCCGGCGCCCTTCCCCGCCCCCACCAGCGGCGAAGGCCTCGACCTCGTCGCGCGTGTCGCCGACTCCGTGCGCCGTACCGCGGACTTCATCGGCGAGCGCCGGCAACGCCCCGCCGACGGACCCGACCTGTTCCTGACCGCCGAACAGGCGCTGCTGCTCGGGCATCCACTGCACCCGACTCCGAAGAGCCGAGAAGGCCTCTCGGACGGCGAGGCGCACCGGTACTCACCCGAGTCGCGAGGGTCTTTCCCTCTTCACTGGCTTGCTGTCGCCCCGTCCGTGCTCGCCACCGACTCCGCCTGGACCGAAGCCGGCCGTCCCGTCCCCGCCGCCCGGCTGACGGCCCGACTCGCGGGCATCGGGCTGCCGTCGCTGCCCGAGGGTGTCGCCGCGCTGCCGATGCACCCCTGGCAACTGCGCGAGGCGCGGCACCGTCCCGAGGTGGAGGCTCTGTTCGACGCCGGACTGCTTCAGGACCTCGGCGCTCACGGCCTTCCGTGGCATCCGACCTCCTCCGTACGCACCGTCCATCGGCCCGGTGCCCCGGCGATGCTCAAACTGTCGCTGGGCCTGCGCATCACCAACTCGCGTCGCGAGAACCTCCGCAAGGAACTCCATCGCGGGGTCGAGGTGCACCGCCTCCTGCGCGCCGGACTGTCCAAGCGATGGCAGGCTGCCCACCCCGGCTTCGACATCGTCCGGGATCCGGCCTGGCTCGCGGTCGACGGCACCGACGGCCTCCCGCTGACGGGCCTCGACGTGATGATCCGCCACAACCCGTTCGCCCCGGCGGACGACGTCTCCTGCGTCGCCGCCCTCGTCGCACCCCGGCCGTATGTCCGAGGCACCGCGGATTCGGACGTCCCGACGCCCGCGGCCCGCCGGGCTTCTCCGGACCTGGCTCCCGCCCGCCGCTCCCGGCTGGCCTCGATCGTCACGCGCCTCGCCGTACGGACAGGCCGGCCGCTGGGGGCGGTCGCCGCGGAGTGGTTCCTGCGCTACCTGGAGCAGGTCGTCCGTCCCGTTCTGTGGTTCGACGGTGAGGCTGGGATCGCCCTGGAGGCACACCAGCAGAACACGCTCCTCCTCCTGGACCCCGACGGCTGGCCCATGGGCGGCCGCTACCGCGACAACCAGGGCTACTACTTCCGCGAGTCCAGCCGCGCGGAACTCGAAGCCCAGCTGCCCGGTATCGGCGAACGCAGCGACACCTTCGTCTCCGACGAGGTCACCGACGAGCGGTTCGCCTACTACCTGGGGATCAACAACGTGCTCGGACTCATCGGCGCGTTCGGCTCCCAGCGGCTCGCCGACGAACAACTGTTGCTCGCCGCCTTCCGACGCTTTCTCGCCGACGCCGCCTCCGGCCCCGACCCGCTGCGCAGTTCGCTGCCCGCCCGACTCCTCGACTCGCCCTCCCTGCGCTGCAAGGCCAACCTGCTGACCCGGTTGCACGGCCTCGACGAACTCGTCGGCCCGGTGGACACCCAGTCCGTCTACATCACCATCGCCAACCCCCTGCGTTCCTGAGCCGTCTGAGAGGAGCCAGCCGTGCCTCCCGCCGAGACCGACGCCGACCTCCGTCCCGCCCCTGCCTCCGGCATCGGTGACTGGGGGCCTACCGCAACCCCCGTGGGGGCCTTCCGCCTCGTCCCCGTACGGATCGAGCGGGACCTCTCCCTCGTCGGCCGGTGGATGAACGACCCCGCTGTCGCGGCGTTCTGGGAACTGGCCGGACCCGAGCCCGTGACCGGTCGGCACCTGCGCCGCCAACTCGCCGACGACGGGCGCAGTGTCCCGTGCCTCGGCGTGCTGGAGGGGCGGCCCATGAGCTACTGGGAGATCTACCGGGCCGACCTCGACCCGCTGGCGCGGCACTATCCGGCCAGGCCGCACGACACCGGGATCCACCTCCTCATCGGCGGCGTCGCCGACCGAGGGCGAGGGCTCGGCAGCCTTCTGCTCAGAGCCGTCGCCGACCTCGTCCTCGACAGGAGACCCACGTGTGCCCGCGTCGTCGCCGAACCCGACCTTCGCAACATTCCGTCCGTCGCCACCTTCCTGAGCGCGGGTTTCCGGTTCTTCGCCGAGGTCGACCTGCCGACCAAGCGGGCGGCCCTCATGGTCCGGGACCGGGCCCTGCGCGATCTTTCGTGACGCTGCGTAGTCGCGCCATCACTTCTGGAACGTCGCTCGCGCCCGTCCGGTTCCCGCTGACGCCGGCCTCCTCCCCTTCCACCGAGAAACCCACCGACTTGATCCCTTCTCTCCCGTCCGCCTCGACCACACGTTTGTCAGTGCCGCGCCGTAGGGTGGTCGCGCTATGACGAAGCCCTCACTCCCCGAACTCCTGCATGCTGCCGTCACCGCCGTCGGCGGCACGGAGCGCCCCGGCCAGGTGACCATGGCCGAAGCCGTCGCCGAGGCGATCGACGAAGGCTCCCACCTGCTGGTCCAGGCCGGCACCGGCACCGGTAAGTCGCTCGGCTACCTCGTGCCCGCGCTCGCGCAGGGGGAGCGCGTCGTGGTGGCGACCGCCACGCTGGCCCTCCAGCGCCAGCTCGTGGAGCGGGACCTGCCGCGTACGGTCGACGCGCTGCATCCCCTGCTGCGCCGCCGCCCGGAGTTCGCGATGCTCAAGGGCAGGTCGAACTACCTGTGCCTGCACCGACTGCACGAAGGCGTCCCGCAGGACGAGGAGGAGGGGCTCTTCGACCAGTTCGAGGCTGCCGCGCCCACCAGCAAGCTCGGCCAGGACCTGCTGCGGCTGCGGGACTGGTCGGACGAGACCGAGTCCGGTGACCGCGACGACCTCACGCCCGGCGTGTCCGACCGGGCCTGGGCTCAGGTGTCGGTGTCTTCCCGGGAGTGTCTGGGCGCCACCAAGTGCGCCTACGGGGCCGAGTGCTTCGCCGAGATGGCCCGTGAGCGCGCCAAGCTGGCCGAGGTCGTCGTCACCAACCACGCACTGCTCGCCATCGACGCCATCGAGGGCGCCCCCGTCCTCCCGCAACACGAGGTGCTGATCGTCGACGAGGCGCACGAGCTGGTCTCGCGGGTCACCGGTGTCGCCACCGGCGAGCTCACTCCCGGCCAGGTCAACCGGGCCGTGCGCCGGGCGGCGAAGCTGGTCAACGAGAAGGCGGCGGACCAGTTGCAGACGGCCGCCGAGGGCTTCGAGCGGCTCATGGAGCTGGCGCTGCCCGGCCGCCTGGAGGAGATCCCCGAGGACCTCGCCTACGCCCTCATGGCACTGCGCGACGCCGCGCGGACGGTCATCTCCGCCATCGGCGCGACCCGCGACAAGTCCGTCCAGGACGAGGACGCGGTCCGCAAACAGGCGCTGGCCTCCGTGGAGACCGTGCACGACGTGGCGGAGCGGATCACGAACGGCTCCGAGTGGGACGTCGTCTGGTACGAGCGGCACGACCGCTTCGGTGCCTCCCTGCGTGTCGCCCCCATGTCCGTGTCGGGCCTGCTGCGGGAGAAGCTCTTCGCGGACCGCTCCGTGACCCTGGCCTCGGCGACCCTGAAGCTGGGCGGGGACTTCAACGGTGTGGGCGCCTCGATGGGGCTGGCCCCGGAGGGCACGCAGGGCGAGGACGTTCCGCAGTGGAAGGGCATCGACGTCGGCTCGCCCTTCGACTACCGCAAGCAGGGCATCCTGTACGTGGCCAAACACCTCTCGCGCCCCGCGCGGGACGGCGACCGCGCCGACATGCTGGACGAGCTGACCGACCTCCTCAAGTCGGCCGGCGGACGCACCCTCGGCCTCTTCTCCTCCATGCGGGCCGCGCAGCTCGCAGCAGAGGAACTGCGCACCCGCATCCCCGAGTTCCCGATCCTCCTTCAGGGCGAGGAGACCCTCGGTGAGCTGATCAAGAACTTCTCGGCGGACCCGAAGACGTGCCTGTTCGGCACGCTGTCGCTCTGGCAGGGCGTCGACGTTCCCGGCCCCAGCTGCCAGCTGGTCGTCATGGACAAGATCCCCTTCCCGCGACCCGACGACCCCCTGATGAGCGCCCGCCAGAAGGCGGTGGAGGACGCCGGAGGCAACGGCTTCATGGCCGTCGCCGCCACGCACGCGGCGCTCCTCATGGCGCAGGGCGCGGGCCGCCTCGTACGGGCGTCGGGGGACCGCGGCGTGGTCGCCGTACTGGACCAGCGGCTGGCGACGGCCCGCTACGGGAGCTACCTGAAGGCGTCCCTGCCGGACTTCTGGTACACCACGGACCGCGACCAGGTCCGGCGGTCGCTCGCGGCGATCGACGCGGCGGCCAAGCAGGTCGAGACGCAGTGAGGACGAGGGCGCAGTGAGAGCAAAGACGCAGTGAAGACGAGGACGTAGTGAAGGCGGGGGCCGTCCCTGAATCGGGACGGCCCCCGCCTTCACTGCACCCGCGGGCACACACCGCAGGGCCCCGGAACCGGCGCAGGGATCCCGGGGCCCAGTCACAGGGGGTGGACGGGGAAGGCCCGCCCGCCGCCGTGCTCAGACGCGGCGGAGTACGGCCACCACCTTGCCGAGGATGGTCGCGTCATCGCCGGGAATCGGCTCGTACGCAGCGTTGTGCGGGAGCAGCCACACATGGCCGTCCTCGCGCTTGAAACGCTTGACCGTGGCCTCGCCGTCGAGCATCGCGGCCACGATGTCGCCGTTCTCGGCGACGGGCTGGCGGCGGACAGTGACCCAGTCGCCGTCGCAGATCGCGGCCTCGATCATCGAGTCGCCGACGACCTTCAGTACGAACAGCTCGCCGTCACCGACCAGCTGCCGCGGGAGTGGGAACACATCCTCGACCGACTCCTCGGCGAGGATCGGGCCACCGGCGGCGATGCGGCCGACCAGCGGGACGTACGAAGCGGCGGGTTTGCCGGCGGTGTCCGTGGGCTGCACGGAGGCGGCCTGGTCGGAGCCGCGCACCTCGTACGCGCGCGGGCGGTGCGGGTCGCGGCGCAGGAAGCCCTTCCGCTCCAGTGCCATCAGCTGGTGCGCGACCGAGGAGGTGCTGGACAGGCCGACCGCCTGGCCGATCTCCCGCATCGACGGCGGATAGCCGCGCCGCTGCACGGAGTCCCTGATGACCTCGATCACTCGGCGCTGCCGGTCGGTGAGTCCCGAGCTGTCCGCGCGGATGCCTGGAGGTCGGCCCGGCAGAGAGCGCTTGTGTCCCTCGGGATTCATGGCTTCGTTCATCGCATGCACCGGCTCGAGTCGGCCCTGGGAGCGGTCCTGGGCAGTGATGGTGGCACTGTCTGCGGTGGTGGTCACGTCGGCCCCTCTCGGTTGTCTCCCTGCTGGACAACGGTAGTTGCTTTCGAAAGGTTGCGCCAAACACACGTTCGAGTGAAAAAGCGTGGATAGCCTGACTTGATCATGTGTCTGGGTGTATGGCTAACGCGGTCCCCGGCGGCTGAAAGGGCTCATTGTTGTACTCTTCACCGCCGAGGTCGATGACCTTGTGAGGCGTGGCCCAGTCTGCCATCCGGCCGCCCGCCGACCGGGAACCGGCGCCGCTCTCTGCGCGAGAGCCCCACCTCTCCTCCTTGCGGCGCCCACGCTATCGCCGTAAGTGCCTGGGCGGTACGGCCGTACGCGCGCGTGCGCGGGTGGATTTCGGGTGCTCGGCGTGACGGCGGGATCGCGTGCGGTGAGCCCGGCGTGTGCGACACGCGTTGCAGCCTGGATGTATGGGCCAAGCCCCACATCTAGTGGTTGGATTGCAGCAGCGGCCCAGAAGTTGTGGTCCCCGGTGTCTTCGGATGCTCATGGATCGCCTATGCTTGGGGCTGCTTCGAGGGGCCCGTGAGGCCCGGCGAGGCTATTGAGTCTGCTGTGAGGAGGGTTGGAGTTCATGCACTGCCCCTTCTGCAGGCACCCCGACAGCCGTGTCGTCGACAGCCGTACGACGGACGACGGCACGTCGATCCGCAGGCGCCGCCAGTGCCCTGACTGCTCCCGTCGTTTCACGACCGTGGAGACGTGCTCGCTCATGGTGGTGAAGCGGTCCGGAGTCACGGAGCCCTTCAGTCGTACCAAGGTCATCAATGGTGTGCGCAAGGCGTGCCAGGGACGGCCGGTCACCGAGGACGCTCTCGCTCAGCTCGGCCAGCGGGTCGAGGAGGCGGTGCGGGCCACCGGAAGCGCCGAGTTGACCACCCACGACGTGGGGCTGGCCATACTCGGCCCGTTGCAGGAGCTCGACCTCGTCGCCTATCTGCGGTTCGCCTCCGTCTATCGGGCGTTCGACTCGCTCGAGGACTTCGAGGCCGCCATCGCGGAACTCAGGCACCAGACGGGGCGCCCCATCGCGGACGACGACGACCGCGAGGGCGACACAGAGGCTGTCACGGGGGGCCGGGAGGACGACGGCGGGCCCGGAGGGACCGTGCAGGTCCCCGAGCCCGCCCACGCCGCCGACTGACCGGCGGGCCGAACCCGGGCCTCAGACTCCGGAAACGGCCGGGCGGCGGCGGACGAAGACCTGTTGTGGGCGGTAGCGCGTGGGTGCCCACAGCACAAGACAGAACACCGTGTCACGGGAACAACGTGGCATTTCAGGGCGTTTTGCCCGTACCAGGGAGGCGGCATGACAGAGACGGCGAGCGGTCCGGCACGAGGTTCCCGAGCCAAGGGCGCCAAGATCACCAAGGGCCTGCGTATCGAGCGCATCCACACCACCCCCGGCGTGCACCCGTACGACGAGGTGGTCTGGGAGCGCCGTGACGTCGTCATGACCAACTGGCGCGACGGCTCGGTCAATTTCGAGCAGCGTGGCGTCGAGTTCCCCGACTTCTGGTCGGTGAACGCGGTCAACATCGTCACCAGCAAGTACTTCCGCGGTGCCGTCGGCACCCCGCAGCGCGAGACCGGCCTCAAGCAGCTGGTCGACCGCATCGTGAAGACGTACCGGAAGGCCGGCGAGGACCACAAGTACTTCGCCTCGCCCGCCGACGCCGAGATCTTCGAGCACGAGCTGGCGTACGCCCTCCTGCACCAGATCTTCAGCTTCAACAGCCCCGTCTGGTTCAACGTCGGAACCCCGCAGCCCCAGCAGGTCTCCGCCTGCTTCATCCTGGCCGTCGACGACTCCATGGAGTCGATCCTCGACTGGTACAAGGAAGAGGGCATGATCTTCAAGGGCGGCTCCGGCGCCGGCCTGAACCTCTCCCGCATCCGCTCCTCCAAGGAGCTCCTCTCCTCCGGCGGCAACGCCTCCGGCCCGGTCTCCTTCATGCGTGGCGCCGACGCCTCCGCCGGCACCATCAAGTCCGGTGGCGCCACGCGTCGCGCGGCCAAGATGGTCGTGCTCGACGTGGACCACCCCGACGTCGAGGACTTCATCGCCACCAAGGTGAAGGAAGAGGAGAAGATCCGCGCTCTGCGTGACGCGGGCTTCGACATGGACCTGGGCGGCGACGACATCACGTCCGTCCAGTACCAGAACGCCAACAACAGCGTCCGCGTGAACGACGAGTTCATGACGGCCGTCGAGAACGGCACCGAGTTCGGCCTCCGTGCCCGTATGACCGGCGAGATCATCGAGAAGGTCGACGCCAAGGCGCTGTTCCGCAAGCTCGCCGAGGCCGCGTGGGCCTGTGCCGACCCGGGCATCCAGTACGACGGTGTGATCAACAACTGGCACACCTGCCCCGAGTCCGGCCGGATCACCGCGTCGAACCCGTGCAGCGAGTACATGCACCTGGACAACACGTCCTGCAACCTCGCCTCGTTGAACCTGATGAAGTTCCTCAAGGACGACAGCAAGGGCAACCAGTCCTTCGAGGCCGACCGCTTCCAGAAGGTCGTCGAGCTCGTCATCACCGCGATGGACATCTCCATCTGCTTCGCGGACTTCCCCACCCAGAAGATCGGCGAGAACACGCGCGCGTTCCGCCAGCTCGGCATCGGCTATGCCAACCTCGGCGCCCTGCTGATGGCCACCGGTCACGCCTACGACTCCGACGGCGGACGCTCCCTGGCCGGTGCCATCACCTCCCTGATGACCGGCACGGCCTACCGCCGCTCCGCCGAGCTCGCCGCGGTCGTCGGCCCGTACGACGGCTACGCCCGCAACGCCGACGCCCACAACCGCGTCATGAAGCAGCACTCCGACGCCAACGGCACGGCCGTGCGCATGGACGACCTGGACACCCCGGTCTGGGCCGCCGCGACGGAGGCCTGGCAGGACGTGCTGCGTCTCGGTGAGAAGAACGGTTTCCGTAACTCCCAGGCGTCCGTGCTCGCCCCGACCGGCACCATCGGTCTGGCGATGTCCTGCGACACCACCGGCGTCGAGCCCGACCTCGCCCTGGTCAAGTTCAAGAAGCTGGTCGGCGGCGGCTCGATGCAGATCGTCAACGGCACCGTCCCGCAGGCCCTGCGCCGCCTGGGCTACCAGGAGGAGCAGATCGAGGCGGTCGTCGCCCACATCGCCGACAACGGCAACGTGATCGACGCCCCCAGCCTCAAGCCCGAGCACTACGAGGTGTTCGACTGCGCCATGGGCGAGCGCGCCATCTCGCCGATGGGCCACGTCCGCATGATGGCCGCGATCCAGCCCTGGATCTCCGGCGCCATCTCCAAGACGGTCAACATGCCGGAGACGGCGACCGTCGAGGAGGTCGAGGAGATCTACTTCGAGGCCTGGAAGCTCGGCGTCAAGGCGCTCGCGATCTACCGCGACAACTGCAAGGTCGGCCAGCCCCTCTCCGCGAAGACCAAGGAGAAGGAGAAGACCGAGATCACCGCGAAGGCCGAGGACACGATCCGCACCGCGGTCGAGAAGGTCATCGAGTACCGCCCGGTCCGCAAGCGCCTGCCCAAGGGCCGTCCCGGCATCACGACCTCGTTCACGGTCGGTGGCGCCGAGGGCTACATGACCGCCAACTCCTACCCGGACGACGGTCTCGGCGAGGTGTTCCTGAAGATGTCCAAGCAGGGCTCGACCCTCGCCGGCATGATGGACGCCTTCTCCATCGCGGTCTCCGTCGGCCTCCAGTACGGCGTGCCGCTGGAGACGTACGTCTCGAAGTTCACCAACATGCGCTTCGAACCGGCCGGCATGACCGATGACCCGGACGTGCGGATGGCGCAGTCGATCGTCGACTACATCTTCCGGCGCCTGGCGCTCGACTTCCTGCCCTTCGAGACGCGCTCCGCGCTCGGCATCCACTCCGCCGAGGAGCGTCAGCGTCACCTGGAGACCGGTTCGTACGAGCCGACTCTCGAGGAGGAGGAGGTGGACGTCGAGGGCCTCGCCCAGTCCGCCCCGCGCCCGACGGACCTGAAGGCCGTCGCCACCCCGAAGGTCGACGTCGAGGCGGCCAAGCCCGCTCCGCAGCAGGCCCACACCAGCGCCGAGCTGGTGGAGATGCAGCTGGGCATCCAGGCCGACGCCCCGCTGTGCTTCTCCTGCGGCACCAGGATGCAGCGGGCCGGTTCCTGCTACATCTGCGAGGGCTGCGGTTCGACCAGCGGCTGCAGCTGATGTCGGAAACCTGCTGGATGTGAACCAGCGGGCGAGGGCGGTGGAACCGGTTGTCGGTTCCACCGCCCTCGGCGTTTTTCCTGCCCAGTCGTGACGCCCGCCGTCAGGACTGGCGCACCTGGCCCATGATCCTCGTGAACGTCGCCGGGTCGTCCTCGAAGCCCTGGACGCCGGCGTGGAACGACCAGCCGTCGGACGGCTCGCGCACGAACTCCCCGACCGTCGCCGCGGTCGCGCCGAGAACGCCGCCGAAGTCGTCCTCGTCCAGGACGGTGTAGCCCTCTCGTATCCGGAAGCCGGGGTTGAGGACGCTGACGAAGGTCCGGTGCTCCGGGTTCTGCTGGATGACGACGCCGACGACCACGCGCGCGTACCGCGCGTCCAGCCGTTCGAGTTCCAGCGTCATGACCTCGTCCCAGCCGAAGCCCTTGCCGTCCTTGCTGTCCCGGTTGAGATAGATCGTGCCGTCGGGCGAGCGACTGTCGAAGTGCACGACATAGTCAGGGGCACCGGCCGGATCGGCCGCCAGGTAGGTCGCGGCCACGATGTCCAGATCCGTGGGCGGCTGCCCCGCCGGACTCGGGTCCCACTTCAGTGCCATCTCGATCTTGCGGATTCCCTTGTTGAGGCCGCTCACGGACTCCCCTCCCCGTTTCCCCGTCTGCCGTCTCCCCGAACTGCCCGGCCGTCAGGGCCGGTTGTCCATCCTGCCACGCGCGCGTGCGTCGTCGCAGCGCTGCACCGCGTCCAAGGGTGACCGACGCCACGCCCGCTGGCCTTACCATGGCGCGGTGCTGGTCAAGTGGATTCGCTGCACCGTGGTGGACCGCCGCGGTTTCGAACGGGGACAGCGAAAGTGGGCGGGGCTTCTGGGGGAGCCGGGATTTCGGGGACAGGGCGGGGGCTGGAGCAGGGGACGGCCCTCCGTCGCGCATGTCTTCGCCTTCTGGGAGAGCCGCGCCTTCTACGACTCCTTCATGGCACGCTCCCACGACCGGCTGGCGGCGGCGCAGTCGGGCACCTTCAAGGACGCCCAGGTGCGGCTGTTCGACTACCGCTTCGACGTGAAGACGGGCTTCGAGCCCCGTTTCACCGACTCCGACCTGCTGCGAGTGGCACTGTGCCGGGTCCACGAGGAACGCGCCGAGCACTTCACCCTGATGCAGGAGAAGGTGTGGAACCCCGCCATGGCCGGCTCGCCCGGCATGATCCGAGGGTTCTTCGCCGAGGCGCCCGGTCACGAGTTCCTGGTGCTGTCGATGTGGCGTTCGCAGGCGGAGCACGGAAAGTACCGCACCGAGCGCGTGGAGCGGCTCGCACTGCGTGCCCAGACGGAGGCGGACATCTCCTCTCTCACCGGCGACATCGTCGAACTTGAGTCCACCTGGACGGTTTGAAACCCGGACTCGTCGGCGGAATCACCAACTGGTTCGTCACCGCGCTCGTTGATCGTGTGTTGTTTTGTGCCTTCTGATGCGGGATCTGTGTGACCTGCGCCGTATGCAGGCCCTACGAGTGCTCGATCGGCCGTCATCCGATCTAGGGTTTTGGCATGGCACGACCACGGCGCATCGTCCTTGTCCGGCACGGGGAGTCAACGGGCAATGTTGATGACACCGTCTACGAGCGTGAGCCCGACCATGCACTGGCCCTGACCGAGCGGGGCTGGCGGCAGGCGGAGGAGACGGGAAAGAACCTGCGGGAGGTCTTCGGCCGCGAGCGGGTCAGCGTGTACGTCTCCCCGTACCGGCGCACCCACGAGACCCTCAGAGCCTTCCACCTCGACTCCGAGCTCATACGGGTACGCGAGGAGCCCCGGCTGCGCGAGCAGGACTGGGGAAACTGGCAGGACCGCGACGACGTACAGCTGCAGAGGACCTACCGGGACGCCTACGGGCACTTCTTCTACCGCTTCGCCCAGGGCGAGAGCGGAGCCGACGTCTACGACCGGGTCGGCGGCTTCCTGGAGAGCCTGTACCGCAGCTTCGAGGCCCCGGACCACCCGCCGAACGTCCTCATCGTGACCCACGGCCTCGCCATGCGCCTGTTCTGCATGCGCTGGTTCCACTGGACGGTCGCCGAGTTCGAGTCCCTGTCGAACCCGGGGAACGCCGAGATGCGGATGCTCGTTCTCGGGGACGACGGCAAGTACACGCTCGACCGGCCCTTCAACCGCTGGCGAGACCCGGAGCCGTACGGGATCACCGGATAGAGTGGCAGAGCGATGACCGCTGATTCCTCTCCCGACGGGCGCCTGGAGCGCGCCCTGGCCAGCCTGCGTGGCCTCGCCGTGGGTGACGCGCTGGGCTCACAGTTCTTCGTGCCGGTGAACTATCCGCTGCTGCAGCGCCGCGAACTGCCGCCCGGCCCGTGGCAGTGGACCGACGACACCGAGATGGCCTGCTCCGTGGTGGCCGTCCTGGCCACCCACCATCGCATCGACCAGGACGCCCTGGCCCACGCCTTCGCGGAGCACCACGACTTCGACCGCGGATACGGCCCTGCGGTGAACCGGCTGCTGAGGCTGGTCAGGGAGGGCGCCGACTGGCGCGAACTGTCAGCCGCCCTGTTCAACGGGCAGGGGTCCTGGGGCAACGGCGCAGCGATGCGGATCGCCCCCTTGGGAGCCTGGTACGCGGACGACCCCGAGCAGGCGACCCATCAGGCGGAGATCTCCGCCTACCCCACGCATCAGCACAGGGAGGCCGTGGTCGGTGCCATGGCCGTCGCCGCGGCCGCCGCGCTGGCCGGCGCCCCCGGAGGCCCGCCCAGCGCCGAGGCGCTTCTGGACGGTGTCATCGCCCTCGTCCCGAAGAGTGCCGTCGGCGCGGGTCTGAGGCGTGCCAGGGACATGCTCGATTACGCCGACGCGGCCACCGTCGCGGCCGTGCTGGGCTGCGGGAGGCGTACGTCGGCCCATGACACCGTCCCCTTCGCGATCTGGTCGGCTGCTCGCGCTCTCGGTGACTACGAGACGGCGTTCTGGACGACCGCGCAGGTCGGCGGGGACGTGGACACGACCTGCGCCATCGTGGGCGGAGTGCTGGCGTCCGGCAAGACCGGGGCGCCTCCGGCGGCCTGGGCCCGACAGGTGGAAGCGCTGCCGGGGTGGGTGCCCGCGTCCGTGTGACGTGTGAGGTGGGGCGAGTTCCCGCGAGGCGCAACTCTCGGTGTTCGATGGGAACTCTGCGTGACCGTCCGTGCGTTGTCCCGACATCCGCTGTGCGACGGGTGCGTGCATACGAGCGGGTGGCTGCGGGAGCGATGCAGGGGGCGTGGAGGTGGGCATGCGGTTCGTCTTGTTCGTGTTTGTGATCACGCTGTTGCTGCCGAGGGTCCGGGCGGGCCGGGTGGCCCGGGTGGCCCGGGTGGGCCGACCGGGGAGCGGGGGACACGCCTGCGCGGTGTCGGGCAGCGGCACTCCGGGGTCGGCCCATGGGGTCGTCCTGTCAGCCGACCACGGGACCTGCCGTGCCGGACAGCGCCTCGAGGTCGCTCTTACGGACACGGATCACGAACCAGGCCGTCATCAGAGCGAGCGCGGCCATCGCGGCGGCTGGGACAAAGGCCGTCGAGATGCCCTGGGCGAGTACCTCGTGCCCCCAGGGAGCGGGCAGTTGGTGTGTTCTGGCGAACTCGGCCTTCTGCTCCGCGGATCCGTCGGCGAGGAACTTCGGCAGTTGTTTCTCCGCCTCGTCCTTGCTCGCCGTCCCGAAGACGGTCGTCAGGATGGACAGCCCGAGCGAACCGCCCACCTGCTGCGTGGCGTTGAGCAGGCCGGACGCGGCACCCGCTTCGTGCTGGGCGACACCTGCGACCGCGGTGATCGTCACCGTCACGAAGTTCAGACCCATGCCGAACCCGAAGACCACCATCGGCCCCAGCACCCCGCCGACGTAGGAACTGTCCGGGTTGATGAAGGCCTGCCAGGTCAGGCCGACGACCACCAGCGAGGCGCCGGTGACCATGAACGGCTTGGGGCCCAGGACCGGCAGGAAGCGCTGCGACAGACCCGCGCCCGTCGCGATGGCGACCGTGACGGGGAGGAAGGCGAGGCCTGCCTTGATCGGGCTGTAGCCCAGTACGTTCTGCACGAACAGGACGATGTAGAAGAACATGCCGAACATGGCCGCAGCGAGGCTCAGCATGATCACGTACGTTCCGGAGCGGTTGCGGTCGGCGAACATCTTCAGCGGAGTGATCGGTTCCTTGGCCCGCATCTCCGTGAACACGAAGGCGATCAGCAGGACCAGCGCGGCGCCGAAGGCGCCGAGGGTGAGGCTGTCCCGCCATCCTTCCTCCGCAGCGCGGATGAAGGCGTAGACAAGGGAGGCCATGCCGGTCGTGGAGGTCAGCGCGCCGGCTATGTCGAAGCGCCCGGGGTGCCGTTCGGACTCGCTGATGTACAGCGGCGCGAGGGCGGCGATGAGTACTCCGATGGGCACGTTGACGAACAGCACCCAGCGCCAGTCGAGCCACTCGGTGAGCATGCCGCCCGCGAGCAGGCCGATGGCACCGCCGCCCGCCGAGACGGCGGCGAAGACGCCGAAGGCCCGGTTCCGCTCCGGTCCCTCCGGGAACGTGGTGGTGATCAGCGCCAGCGAGGTGGGCGACGCGATGGCGCCTCCCATCCCCTGCAGGGCGCGCGCGGCCAGCAACTGCCAGGGCTCCTGGGCCAGTCCGCCGAGGAGCGAGGCGAAGGTGAAGAGCAGGATGCCGGTCATGAACACCCGGCGTCGGCCGAGGATGTCACCGGCTCGGGCACCGAGCAGCAGGAGGCCTCCGAAGGTGAGCGTGTAGGCGCTGACCACCCAGGTGAGGTCGGTGGTGCTGAACTTGAGCGCGTCTTGAATGTGCGGGAGTGCGATGTTCACAATCGTGGCATCGAGTACCACCATGAGTTGGCAGGCCGCGATGACGGTGAGCGCGATGCCGGGATGCCCCTCCCGGCGGGCCGCACCCGGTTTCTGGTCCTGAATCAACTGAGAGGTTGTCACTATGGGTCCCCCACAAGAGCGTTAGTGAACGCTGGCGTTCACTGGCCCGTCAACGGTAGTGAGTCCTTCATAGTGAACGCAAGCGTTCACTTGCGGCGCCGCCCCTCGGCGCGTCCCCCGTCGCGGTCGCACACTGCCTCACCCCTCCCCGAAATCCCCGCTCCCTGCTCGCTGGAGACACTCAGATGATCACTTCGCGCTGGACGGCCGCCCCCGCTCAGGCGGCCTCCCCCCGTCGGCGCGGCGCTGTGCTCGAACGCGCGATTCTCGATGCCGCGCTGGAGCAGTTGGGCACCGTCGGCTGGAACGGACTCACGATGGAAGGCGTCGCGGCCGGTGCCCAGACGGGCAAGGCCGCCGTCTATCGCCGCTGGCCGTCCAAGGAGGACCTGGTCGCGGACGCCCTGCGGGCCGGGCTGCCCCGGCTGGATGCCGCCCCCGATCGAGGGAGCGTGCGTGAGGACTTGGCCGCCCTGTGCCGCGAGGCGCGTGACGTGATGTTCTCCCGGCCCGGTTCCGCACTGCGCTCGGTAATTCACGAATGCGATCCAACTCGGGCGGAGCGCTTCCATGCCTTGATCTTCGAGGGCGTGGTGGAGCCGACCGTCAAGCTCCTTCATGAGGTCATCAGTAGGGGAATCGAGAGGGGTGAGGTGCGGCACGACGCGGCGAACGGTTATGTCTTCGACGTCATTCCGGCCATGATGATGTATCGATCAAAGATGTGCGCATGCGAATGGAATGATCGCGATCTCGACGAGATGATCGACCGGCTCATGCTGCCGTTGCTCCGACCGGTCGCGCCCTGAGTGCGTTTTCGGCACCGTTGTCATCGACCTGTGAAGGGCTGGTGTCGACCGGGGTGTCGCGAGGGGATCCAGGCGGCGTAATCTAAGGGCGCCATGCCGTACGAACCACCCACTCACACCGTCGAGCGCTCCCTTCGCGCCACGACCGGAGCGAAGGTCATTGCCGGTGTCGACGAGGTCGGCCGCGGCGCGTGGGCCGGGCCTGTCACCGTCTGCGCGGCGGTCACCGGACTCCGCAGGCCCCCCATGGGCCTCACCGATTCCAAGCTGCTCACCGTCAAGCGGCGCACCGAGCTTGCCGAGGTACTGCTGAAGTGGGTGACGTCGTACGCTCTGGGGCACGCCTCCCCGGAGGAGATCGACGACCTGGGGATGACCGCCGCGCTGCGGCTCGCCGCCGGGCGGGCCCTGGAGGCCCTCCCGATCCGCCCGGACGCGGTGATCCTCGACGGGAAGCACGACTATCTCGGTGATCCGTGGCGGGTCCGCACGGTGATCAAGGGCGACCGGTCGTGCGTGGCGGTCGCGGCGGCCTCGGTGATCGCCAAGGTCCGGCGCGACAAAATGATGGCCGAACTGGGCATCGACCATGCAGACTTCGGCTTTGCGGACAATGCCGGGTATCCGTCGCCCGTGCACAAGGCCGCACTGGAGGAGCGGGGCCCCACCCCGTACCACCGGTTGTCGTGGGCGTATCTTGATGCGCTGCCCCAGTGGCGGCACCTCAAGAAGGCCCGCAGCTGGGCGAACGGAAGCGTTCCGGAGATCGAAGGTCAGCTCGGCTTCGACTTCTGACGATCCGGTCGCACTGATGTGCCACCCGCTGGCGCGTGCCGCACCAACGTTTGATAAATAACAGCCCATGCCTCTCATTCCCGAGGAGCCTCAGATTCACGAGAGTGCCCAGGGTCCCCGCGCCACTCCGGCCAGCGGCCGCACCGCGCCGACCCCTCGACCTGTACCCGGACCCCGTCCCGCGGCTCCGTCGCGTCCCGGTCGTCCCGGACCCCTCCGGCCCACGCCGCCGGTGCAACGCGCACCGCGTGACGTGGCCGCCCAGCCCGGGCCCTCGGCCGAGGCCGCTCCCGCGGCCTCGCCGGCTTCGGTGACTCCCCAGGTCCAGTTGATCCCGGCCTCGGCCGAGGGCGCGCTGGACGCCGCCGAGGAGGCCGTGGACCTCCTCCTGGATTCGGGCCGCGCCCCGGGGGACGTGCTGGTGATCACCACCGGCGAACAGCACCCCTGGGCCGCCCATGAGCTGTCCTTCGGCGAGGCGCCCTACTGGGCGCAGCACGACGTGGGAGACGACGTCTTCTACGCCGATGCCGCCGTGGCGGACCGAGCGGGCCGTCGTCCTGTCGTCGTGGTTGCCGTCAACGGTGGTCCCGACACCGTGGCCACCACGGCTCTGCCGCTGGCCCTCGCTCGGGCCGCTGCGCTGCTGATCGTCTGCGGCGACCCGCAGCAGATCAACGCGGTGCTGGGCGCGGGCGTCTGAGCGGGTTCCGGTAGGCCGAGAGGCACCGGGCCGACGGAGGCGTCGCGCTGCCGCGGCGCCTCCGTGGTGTGCCCTGGGCCGGCCGTACGGGTGCCGTACGGCAAGGCCCCCGGAAGGCCCCTCAGCGGTTACCGGGCCCGGGCCAAGGCGCCCGCGGACAGCCGGACGTACGCATCGGCGCGGGCGGTCCGGTACTCCCGCGCCATGACGCACGTCGGGCCGATGCGCAACAGGCCGATGTCCGCCGGGCCGATGCCCGTCAGCCCTCGTAGGCTTCCCGCTCGCGGAGGCCGGCGCTCCTGAGGGCGCCCTGGCCAACCGGTCGACTTCAGCGGGCGGCTGCCCGACGCAGCACATCGGAGGCGGCGCCGCCGGTTCGTGGCAGTGGGGGCGGGGCCTCGGACAGGGCGAACGGCTCCGGAGCGGAATCCGCGTTGGGCCGACGGCCGCCACGACCCTCGCCGAGGACCTGCCAGCCGTCCCGGGTCAGAGTGATGTAAGCCCCGCAGCGCAACCCGTGCAGCGTGCAGGCGTCACGCAGGCCCCACATCCACGCCCCGTCCTCCTGCGTCCAACGGGCGTCGCCCTCACGGCAGTAGAGCAGCACGGCGGTGCGCACAGGTGTACGGCGCCGCAGGTCGTGCGGGATGACCCGGCGCAGTTGGGCGAGCAGGGCGTTGCGGAACATCCAGCCGTCGCTCGATGCCTGGCGCCGGGTGAACGAGGCGCTGGCCCGCACGCGCTCGTCCGGATCGAGCACGGCCACGATCGCGGTGGCCGGCCGTGGTCGGTGCCGTGAGTGCAGCCCGCTGACGACTTCCCGAGGGTTGCGCAGCAGCGGTATGCCGGCCGCGGCCCATTCGGCAGGCTCGAGCAAGCGGCTGGCGGAGGTGGCGGACGTGGACGTCGACAACGATGCCGCCGAGGACGGAGCGAATCCGAAGGTCACGATCCTCCCTTCGGCTACGGCCCACACTGCGGGCGGGTCGGATTCGGGGGAGCGCACACCGCAGCAGAGCCCTACCGGACTACGGACGAGCCGTGCGGGGAGCGGAACTCAATTCTTCCTGTCGAACTTGGATGCGGCAACGAGCAATTGGGGCCACCGACCGTTATATGACGGTGAGTGTCTTATATCCCTACCCAGTGATTCGTGGGAGGACGCGTGAGCCCACAGTTCACGCCCTGTCAGTGACTCTGAGGCAGGAGATTCGGCCGCGCGCCGCCGCTCAGGCGCTTCCGTGGTCAGCCCTGCACGGCCAGGACCAGAGGCAACACCCCCTGCGCGCCCGCGCGGCGGAGCATCCGGGCCGCGACCGCGAGGGTCCAACCGGTCTCGGTGTAGTCGTCCACGAGCAGAACGGGGCCCTGTGCCTCGGCCAGTGCGGCAGCGAGCGCGGGCGGTACCTCCAGCAGACCGTGGAGTGCTTTGAGGCGTTGGGCGCTGTTGCTCCGGGAGATCGCCGCAGCGTCGGCGGTGTACTCCACCGAGCCCAGGAGAGGCAGTCGGCCGACCTCCGCGATGCGTGTGCCCAGTGAGTGGATCAGCCGCGGTCGTGTGCGTGAGGCGACGGTGACCACGCCGACCGGGCGCGGCGGGGCGTCGGTCCCTCCACAGGCCCAACCGCCTGGTCCCTTCGCCCAGTCGGCCAGCACTCCCACCACGGCCTTCGCCACATCGTCCGGAACCTGCCCGTCGGGAGCCTGCGCGGTGAGCATCGGGCGCAGCCGATTGCCCCAGCCGATGTCCGAGAGGCGTCCCAAGGCCCGCCCGGCCGCCGCCTGTTCACCCGCCGGAATACGCCCCTTGAGCTCCATGCCGATCGCCGGCAGGCCGGTCGGCCACATCCGGCGGGGCTCCACCTCGACGCCCGCGCGGCCCAGATCCACCCGCGCGGCGTCCAGCGAGGCCGTGGACGTGTCGGCGACATAGCGCGCCTCCGCGCAGTTGTCGCAGCGTCCGCAGGGCTTGGCACCGTCGTCGTCGAGCTGGCGCTGGAGGAACTCCATCCGGCAGTCCGTCGTCGACGCGTACTGCCGCATCGCCTCCTGTTCGGCCTTGCGCTGCCGCGCGACCCACTCGTACCGCTCGGTCTCGTACGTCCACGGCTGCCCGGTCGAGAGCCAGCCGCCCTTGACCCGCTTGACCGCCCCGTCCACGTCGAGGACCTTGAGCATGCTCTCCAGCCGGGAGCGGCGCAGCTCCACCAGGGGCTCCAGCGCGGGCAGCGACACGGGCCGCTGCGCGCGCGAGAGAACGTCCAGTGTGCGGCGCACCAGCTCCTCCGACGGGAACGCGAGCGACGCGAAGTACTCCCAGATCGCCTCGTCCTCCTTCCCGGGCAGCAGGAGCACCTCCGCGTGCTCGACGCCGCGTCCGGCGCGGCCAACCTGCTGGTAGTACGCGATGGGGGAGGAAGGCGAGCCGAGGTGCACGACGAAACCGAGGTCGGGCTTGTCGAAGCCCATCCCGAGCGCGGACGTGGCGACCAGCGCCTTGACCTTGTTGGCCAGCAGGTCTTCCTCGGCCTGCTGCCGGTCGGCGTTCTCCGTGCGACCCGTGTACGAGGCGACGACGTGCCCGCGCTGCCGCAGGAAGGCGGTGACCTCCTCTGCTGCGGCCACGGTGAGCGTGTAGACGATCCCGGAGCCGGGCAGTGCGTCGAGATGGTCGGCGAGCCAGGCCATCCGGTGCGCGGCGTCGGGCAACCGCAGCACGTTCAGACTGAGACTCTCGCGGTCCAGCGGGCCACGCAGCACCAAGGCGTCCGAAGCGCCGCCGGTGCCGAGCTGTTCGGCGACGTCGGCGGTCACGCGCGCGTTGGCGGTCGCGGTCGTGGCGAGCACCGGTACGCCGGGCGGGAGATCGGTGAGCATGGTCCGCAGCCGACGGTAGTCCGGCCGGAAGTCGTGGCCCCAGTCGGAGATGCAGTGGGCCTCGTCGACCACGAGCAGCCCGGTCGCGGCGGCCAGTTCGGGCAGTACCTGGTCCCGGAAGTCCGGGTTGTTGAGCCGCTCAGGGCTGACCAGCAGGACGTCGACCTCGCCGGCCGCGATCTCGCCCTGCACGGTGTCCCACTCCTCGCTGTTCGAGGAGTTGATGGTTCGTGCGTGGATACCGGCCCGGGCCGCGGCCTCGACCTGGTTGCGCATCAGGGCGAGCAGCGGGGAGACGATCACCGTCGGGCCGGAGCCGCGGGCTCGGAGCAGAGAGGTCGCCACGAAGTAGACCGCGGACTTGCCCCATCCCGTCCGCTGGACCACCAGAGCCCGGCGCCGGTCGGCGACGAGCGCCTCGATCGCCCGCCACTGGTCCTCGCGCAGCCGGGCCGCGCCCGAAGCGTCGCCGACGAGGCGGGCGAGGACGGTGTCGGCGTCGGCCCGGAGATCCGTGTTGCTCGTGTGCTCCATGTCCCCCATACAACAGGACGGCGCTGACAATCCGGTCACGGCCGGGGTGGGAGCAGGGTGCTCGGCGGCCCCGCGGGCCCGGCGACCTGCCTGTATGGCGTGTCCCTGATCGGACTTATCCACAGGTCAAGCGGAACCTCAAGATCCGCGAGATCGTCTGGGCATGACGAATCACAGCGAAACCCCTGGACCCTCCGAAAACAGTGACATCGCCGGACGCAGCGGACGCAGCGGACGCAGCGGACGCGACGGACACGGCGGATCTGACGGACCTGACAGGCGTGGTGGATACGACGGGCATGACGGGCGCGACGGATGGGATGGATGGGACGGATGGGATGCGCAGGACGGAAGGAATGAAGGTGCGTCGTACGAGGGACAGGCGACGACCAGCGGACACACGGCGTACGTCAGTCACACGATGTACGACGGAAACGCCGAGTACGGCGCAAGCCCCGCCGCCCACCAGGTCACCCTGCGCACCCCGGCCGAACTGGCCGATGCGCTGCCCTACCTGCTCGGATACCGGCCGGAGGACAGCATCGTCCTGGTTGCCCTGCACGACCTGGGCGGACGGGGCCGGTTCGGCGGCCGGGCCCGGCTCGGCATTCCCGCGAACCCGGACGACTGGGGAGCCGTCGCCCACCAGTTGGCCCAAGGGCTCGTGACGGGCAGCGAACGCCGCGGCAACCGTCCGGCGCAGATGGTCGCCTACCTCTGCCAGGAACCGGCGAAGGGCGAGACGGGCCGGGATGTCATGGAACGGCTGCAGTCGCTGGCCCACCAACTCCGCCTCGAATGCGGTCACCTCGACGTCCCGGTGATCGAGGCGCTCTGTATCTCCGACGGGCGTTTCTGGTCGTACTGCTGCGGAGGCAAGGGTTGCTGCCCGGTCGAGGGCGTCCCGATGGGGCTGCCCGGCACCTCCGTTCTGGCCGCGGCCGCGACCTACGCCGGGATCCAGGTCCGGGGGACCCTGCGCGAACTGCGGGCCCGACTGCTGCCTCTCGAGACCGGCGCCGCAGTGGAGCAGGAAGTCGCCCTGGACACCGCCGGAATGGCGCTCATCCCGAGGATCCTCGACGAGGCGAGTCGGGCGACGGTGGCCGGGGAGACGCTCGAACTCGCCGGACGGGTCATGCGCCGCTTCGCCGAGGCGCCCGTCGTGTCGGGTGTGCTCATTGCGGACCACCGAGACGACGAGCTGCTCGGATTCGACGAAGCCGCAGCCCTGATCCTCGGCCTTCAGGACCGGGTGACGCGCGACCGGGCGGCGGAGTGGATGGAGGGCGACGAGGCCGCTCCCGCCCTGCGCCTGTGGAGGGCGCTGGCCCGCCGCTGCGTGGGACCCTACGGCGAACACGCGGCGGCGCCTCTCACCCTCGCAGGCTGGGTCGCCTGGTCCAGCGGCGACGAACTCGAGGCGAGGGAGGCCCTTGCCATGGCCCTGGGCGCGGACCCGGGATATCTGTTCGCCCGTCTCCTGCACCAGGCCTGCAATGAAGGCCTCGACCCCGAGTCGGTACGACGTTGCCTGCGTTCCGAGCGCGGGGGGCGCGGGCGGCACACAGCGGCGCAGAGTCCGGGCAGGGGGGCGCCGGCCGAGAGCTCCGAGGGTCCCGAGAGTACGGGGGGTACGGGGGACATGGGCGGGACGAAGGCCCCCGCAGGACTCCACGGTGCAGCCAAGGACGTGGACCGTCCCGGCGAAGCCAAGGACGTGGACCGTGCCGGTGGGGCGAAGGACGTAGCGGACTCGGGCCCGCACGGCCCAGCCCCCTGTGCGTCAGGACCTGCGTCGACGTCCGCACTCACGACCGCCCGCAGGCGTCGTCGCTCCCGTTCCACCGCTACAGGCGTCGACCACACGCAGGCTGGGACAGGAGCAGGAGCAGGAGCAGGAGCAGGGAAGGAACCGGAACACCGAGCGGCGGGAACGAACGGCCCTCGTCCTCGCACCCCGAGGACGCACGCCACGCGCCCCGCCGTGCCAAGCCGCGCAGGATCACGCTCCCGTCCCTCGGGCAAGGCCTCCACACGACGTCATGGCGACTGTGCGGAAGGCGTGCGGACCGACGGCGACGACACCACGGGGAAGGCATGACGCCCTCGCGTCCTGGTGAACGACAGCCGTGGCCAAGGGGATGGTGCCCGGCGTGGGCGCCCGGTGACGACCGCCGCCGGGCGGACGTCCTGCGTGCGTGAGCGAGTGCGGCCGGACATGGTCCCGGAGCCGGCCCGGCGTGTCCGGGGCCTGCCGTTGCGGCCGCCATTCGGTGGGGCCCGAGTCCCAGGGGCGTGACCCGGGGGAGTCCCGCCCCGTTCACCTGAGTGGCGGAACACCTGCACGGTCGTGCCGCCGCAGCGCACCCGCCCTGTCGGAGCCTTCAACCCGGCCTCGAACATGTCCGAGGCGCACAGAGAGCAGAAGAAGTCACCGCATGCATCAGCCGACTACGCCCTCCGCCGCCGACGAACGCTCCAGCCTCGACACCCCAGGGCCAACCCACGGCGCGGGCGCCGACCAACCGCTTTCGGACAGGCCCGGTCCTCCAGGGGCCGGATCTCCCGGTGACGGTCGGCACACTCAGCCAGTCCTCGGGCCCGAGGGAGGTCCAGGTGCTTCCGCAGACCGGCGTGTCCGTGGCATGCCCGTGCCTCAGCCCGCCGGTACGGCCCGTCGCCCGCCCCCACCCTGGTCCCCCACGCCCAGAGGCGCCGCACCACCGCCCAGGCCGCCGGCCCAGCCTCGCGCCGGCGGCCTGCCCCCCGCCCATACGGCCATGATCTGCGTCGCCCTGCCGGGCCTCGCCATCTCGACGGAACAGGGACAGCTGACCGGGCGCGGATTGGAGGGGTTCTACCGGGCGGGACGGCGCATCCTCTCCCGTTGCCAGGTGCGGGTGGCGGGACGCGAACCGCTGGTGGTCCAGGCGAGGATGATCTCGGCCGACCGGGCCCGTTTCGTCGCCACCCTGCGCGTCACCCCGCACGGCGGCCCGGACCCGGACGTCGTCGTCGAGTGGACGCGCTCCGCGGACGGCACGGAGCGGATCGCCCTGCACAGTGCCGCCGCACGGCAGCTGCGGCTCCCGGTCGAGGTGGCCCTCGGCGCCGACCTGGCCGACCTGGGGGCGATCGCGTCCGGCGCCGTAGTCCCCGAACTGCCCGCCGGCGTCCATGACGCCGGTCTGCGTTGGACCTGCGCCACCGGGACCTCGTGCGTCACCGCCGACCCACCGCCCGCCGACGCGATCGCCTCCGCGGGGCTGCTGCGCTGGGATTTCTACGTGCCTCCCGGCGGCAGCGTCTGCGTGGAGCTGAGAGTTCGCCTGGACGGGGCGGGCCCGGTCCGGGCCGTGGGCCGTGCCGCGGCGAGCCCATTGGCTCCGGCACACGCGACGGGCGACGACCCACGCGTCCGGGCGTTTCTGGCGACGAGCGTCGAGGATCTGCAGGCCCTGCTGGTGCGGGACCCCGCGCACCCCGCGGACATCCACCTCGCGGCGGGCGCACCGTGGCGCTGCGGTCTGGCCCCGGCCGAGGCGCTTGCCGCGGCCCGCATGACGCTGCCCCTCGGCACCCGCCTCGCCGCGGGCACGCTCCGCACCCTGGCCCGTACCCAGGTCACGGGCCGAGGGCCGCGGTCCGGCATGATTCCCGGCCCCCGGCGCGACGTGGGCGCCCACCTGCCGCCGGGGTGTACGGGGACGGAGGCCACGCTGCTCTTCCCGGTACTCCTCGCGGAGGCCCGCCGATGGGGCCTGCCCGACCAGGAGACCGAGGAACTGCTGCCGGTGGCCGAGCGCTGCCTGACCTGGCTGCGCACCATGGTCGGTGAGGGGCCCTATCTGAGCGACCCCCAGCCCGGCGGGCCCGTCCGCTGCGAGACACAGGCCCACGCCCACCGAGCGGCACTACTCGGCGCCGACCTGCTCGACGCCTGCGCCAGACCGGGCGGCGGCGGGCTGCGGGAGTGGGCGCAGACCACGCGTGCCGCTTTCCGGAGGGACTTCTGGATCGACGACCGGGGAGGTGGCCGACCCGCGGCCGCCCGCACCCCGGACGGGCGGCCGCTGTCCCACCTCGGCGCGACCACCGTCCACCTCCTCGACACCGGCCTACTGGGCGGCGGCGCCCATGCCCCCGGCCTGCTCGACAAGGTGCGGACCGAACAACTCGCCCGACTGCTCGGCAGCCCCGTCATGGACTCGGGCTGGGGACTTCGGGGCCTCGGCGCCAAGGAAGCCGGCTACAACCCCTTCGGTCACCGAAGCGGAGCCGTCCGGGTCCACGAAACGGCGATCGCCGTCGCGGGCCTGGCCGCCGCAGGCTACGAGAAGGAGGCCGCCGCGCTGCTGCGAGGCGTGCTGGCAGCGGCCGAGGCCTTCGGCCTGCGCCTCCCGGAGATGTACGCGGGGGAGCAGCGCGAGGCCGGGAGCGCTCCCCTTCCCCATCCGGCCGCCTGCCGTCCCGCCGCCACCGCGGCGGCGGCCGGGGTCCTGCTGCTGACCACCCTGGCCGGCATCCGGCCCGACGCCCCGGGCGGAACCGTCACGCTGCGCCCTGTCCACAGCGCGCCTCTGGGCGAGATCGGCCTGACCGGGCTGAGGGTCGCCGGCGCCCCCTTCTCCGTACGGGTCAGTCGGCTCGGACTCGCCATGGTGGAGGAAGCGGCCGACGGGCTCCAATTGGGAGTGTGACCTCGCGCGACACAGAGCGGGACAGACGCCGGGGCGCACGCTGACAGCCCTGCGCAACCAAGCGGATCAGCCATCGAGGCGGCTGACGAAGGGAGTGTTTATCGTCAGGAAGACGACTATGATCGCCGCATGCCCTACGACCCGTCAGCCTTTCCGCCCTTCGCCGTCACCGTGGACCTGGTCGTGCTGACCGTGCGCCGCCATGCCCTGTGCGCGCTGGCGGTGCGCAGGGGCGAGGCGCCGTTCCAGGGGCGGTGGGCGCTTCCGGGCGGCTTCGTGCGGGCCGACGAGGACCTCACCCAGGCGGCGGCGCGCGAGCTGGCCGAGGAGACCGGGCTGCGTGCCCACGACCCTTCGGCCCCGGCTCAGGACAACGGCGCCCACCTGGAACAGCTCGCCACGTACGGAGATCCCAAGCGTGATCCCCGGATGCGTGTCGTGAGCGTCGCGCACCTTGCGCTGGCTCCGGACCTGCCGGCTCCGCGAGCAGGCGGCGACGCCAGCAACGCGCGCTGGGCGCCCGTCGAGGAACTGCTGCAGCACGGCGGTTACGGCCGGGACGGGGAACCGGTCGCGCCGCTGGCCTTCGACCACGCCCAGATCCTCGCGGACGGGGTGGAACGTGCCCGCTCCAAGATCGAGTACTCGTCCCTGGCGACCGCGTTCTGTCCCACCGAGTTCACGGTCGGCGAACTGCGCCGGGTCTACGAGGCGGTGTGGGGCGTGGCGCTCGACCCGCGCAACTTCCACCGCAAGGTGACGGGCACGCCCGGCTTCCTGGTGCCCACCGGCGGCACCACCACCCGGCAGGGCGGCCGGCCCGCCCAGCTCTTTCGCGCGGGCGGCGCGACGTTGCTCAACCCGCCGATGTTGCGCCCCGAGGTCTGACACCGGCCCGTCGCGGCCGCTGACGCACGGACAGGAACCCGAACACGTCGAGCACGCCTGCGAAGCCGACCGTGCGGCACCCGGGAAAAGCGGACATAACGCGCTATCTTGCTACGGGTGATCCAGGCCTTCGGACTGACCAGCAACTCCCGCAAGGCGCTTCCGCCCGCCGTCGACGATGTCTCCTTCGAGGCGTGCGCGGGCCGCGTCACGGTCCTGCTCGGAGCGCCGGGCGCGGGCAAGACCACGGCGCTGAGACTCATGCTCGAACTCCAACAGGGCCGCGGCCTCGCCTACTTCAGAGGCCGCCCCCTGCATCGCATCGCCCACCCCTCCCGCGAAGTCGGCGTCCTCCTCGGCGACGTGCCCGGGCATCCGGCCCGCACGGCTCGCGGCCATCTGCGCATGCTGTGCGCGGCCGCCGGCGTTCCGGTCCGGCGGGCCGACGAGGTGCTGGAAGTGGTCGGTCTGATCAGCCTGCGCGACGAACGTCTCGGCACCCTCTCCCGCGGCATGGACCGGCGGCTCGGCCTGGCCTGTGCCCTCCTCGGGGACCCGCACACCCTCGTCCTCGACGATCCGGCCGACGGGCTCTCCGGACGCGAGAACCGTTGGCTGCACGGCATGCTGCGCGCGCACGCGGACCAGGGCGGCACGGTCCTGGTGACCACGGCCGACCCCAAGGAGGCCGCCCGTACAGCCGACCGGGTCGTCACCCTGGACCAGGGCAGACTCGTCGCCGATCAGGAGGCCGCCGACTTCGCCCGCACCCGGCTGCGCCCCCGTGTGGCCGTCCGCAGCCCCCACGCCGTCCGTCTGGCCGCCCTGCTCACCAAGGAGGCCCGGGCCGCGCACCGATCCGTCGAAGTCGTGCAGGAGGACGGCAACCGGCTCTCGGTGTACGGCAGTAGCTGCGCCCACGTCGGCGAGACGGCGTTCCGGCACGGCATCCTCGTGCACCAACTCGCCGACGAAACAGGAGACATGGGACCGGGAGCGGGGGCGCAGGCCCCGCGTCGGACGCGCGCCGAAGCAGTGCCGGCCCCCTCGGACGGGAAGCAGGCCACCGTCGGAGCCCCTGCGCTGGGCGCGGAACGCCCGGAGGCCTCCGGGGACGCACGTGCGGCGAGCGGCATCCAGAAAGCCGACGCCGCTGCAGCACTGCGGGTGCCTCAGGACGAGCCGCCGACCTCTCCCGCGCCGTGCCCGCCCGCTGATGCGTCGTCTCGCGACGCCGTCCCGGCTCCCGGCGGCGACTCCAGGTCCGGCGCCGCCGCCACGACTGCCGACGGCACGGCCTCGGCCACCCCGGGCGCGACCGCGATCGAGGCCGTCACCGCGGAGGAGCGGCCCCCCGGCACCGGGCAGCCCGCCGCGCCCTCAGCCCGCCGCCCCTTGCGCACCTCCGCCTCCCGTACCTCCGACACCCTGCCCGTCCTGCCACCCCCCATCTCCGTCCGCTCCGCCCCCAGCCCCCTGCGGCCCCTCCGCTACGAACTCCGCCGTGCCACCGGGATCAGCACCGGATTCCTCACCTGCGCCGCAGTACTGCTCATCTCCGTCTTCACCGCCGTACTCCTGGCCCGAGTCGGCCACACCTCGCAGGCGCGGCTGCTGGCCGCGTGGCCCGTGCAACTGCCGCTGCCGCCCGCTGCCCTCGGCGCGGGACTGCTCGGTGCGCTGGCCTTCGGAGACGAGTTCCGCCACCCCGCCCTGGCGGCGGACCGTGGCACCGTGCCCCGGAGACTGGGTGTACTCACCGCCAAGCTTCTTGTCGCCGCTCTCACCGCCCTGACGCTGGCCTTCCTCACGGTGGGCTGCGACGCCGAAGCGCTCTATCTCGTCTACGGACGGGAGCTCGCGCAAGTTCCCGCGGAGTGGCTTCCGCTGAGCGCGAGTTGGCTCGGTCTCGTGATCGGCTGCGCCTGGGCCGGGGTGCTGGCCGCCGGCGTCTTCCGGTCCACCACTGCCGGGCTGGCCGCGGTGGTCGCCGTACCCGTCGTCGTCGTGCCGGTCGTACAGAAGGCCGTGGAGAGCGCGTCCGTGCGGACGGCGGCCGGACTCTCGATGAGGTTGCGCGAGACGCTTCTGGTGCAGTGGCCCTTCGGCGGAGAGCGCTATCTGTTCGCCGTGGCACGTGTGATCGCGCAACCCGTCGGCGGGGCGCTGACGTTCTCCCTGACGGCCCTGCTGTGCGCGTATCTGCTCACGACCCTGCGAAGCAGGGTCCGATGACGACCGCCCGAGCCCATCAGGTCCGGGCGTGTGCGCAACTCCCCGGAGAAAGCCCATTTCTTTCCGATAAGGCGTCAATTGCGACGGGGTGAGCGATCACCCTTTCGTGTGCTTTTCACCAAAGACCTCAAGGGAGTTGGAGGCAGCGCCGACAAAGGATCCGTGAGTACCCTTGCGCACACCATGATGACCGCCGCCCGCTCCACCGACTCCGGTCTGGCCGGCCCGGGCGAACTCGACCGCTACCCCTACGCCGAGGCCCCTGCCGCCGACCGCGTCGGAACTCCCGTCTGGGAGGCCGCGGACCCCGAGCTGGGCCGCGTCGGCCGCCGCTCCGCGGGCAGCCGCGGACGCGGACTGCACGGCCAACTCGTCCAGCAGCTGGGCCAGATGATCGTCTCTGGTGACCTGGGCGCCGACCGTCCGCTGGTGCCCGAGGAGATCGGTCAGCGGTTCGAGGTGTCCCGCACCGTCGTCCGCGAGTCGCTGCGGGTCCTCGAGGCCAAGGGCCTGGTCAGTGCTCGGCCGAACGTCGGCACGCGCGTGCGTCCCGTGAGCGACTGGAACCTCCTCGACCCGGACATCATCGAATGGCGGGCCTTCGGCCCCCAGCGTGACGACCAGCGGCGCGAGCTCAGCGAGCTGCGCTGGACGATCGAGCCGCTCGCCGCCCGCCTCGCCGCCGGGCACGGGCGCGCCGACATCCAGCAGCGACTGTCCGACATGGTCGAGATCATGGCGCACGCCATGGGGCAGGGCGACGCGCTCACCTACTCCCGGGCCGACGCCGAGTTCCACTCGCTCCTCATCCAGGTCGCGGGCAACCGCATGCTGGAGCACCTTTCCGGGATCGTGTCGTCCGCCCTCCAGGTCTCCGGCGGCCCGGTCACGGGCTGTGACCGGCCGAACGAGGCGTCACTGGGTCACCACGGCAGGATCGTCGACGCCCTCGCCGCGGCCGACGGCACCGCGGCCGAGACGGCCATGCGGCAGCTGCTCACCGTTCATCCCGAGGTGGAGCGCGTCGTGCCGGCGCCGCGCGAACACTGACCCCACCCCACGGGTGGACGGTTCGGGGATGCCTTCCCCCTCCCGCGTCATCCTCGGCCGGTTCACCCGCATTTCCGTCGGACCCCGCAGAACCCGTCACGGGAACTGTGGGGTCCGACGGTCGATGTGGTGGGATTCGGTTGCGGAGGTCCGGGTAGACACCACGGGTGACCTCTTCTGCCCGTGTCTGACCGTTTTTGTTTGCTTACGGGGTGTGACTCGGGCCACGAAGATTGGGCGTAACGCTTGTGGAAACAACGCGATGACCTAAGAGGTGACAGCCGCGGAGGGAATACGGACGCCGTTGAAGGCGCTGTGCATCCTCCCGGCCCCCGCCCGCGCCGTCGGCCCACCCCCAGGCCGGTGGTCGGCTCCTGTCCATCGTGGACGGGGCCGGAAGCCGTTTTCCAACGTTCCGAGAGGTTGTTCGTGTCGGCCAGCACATCCCGTACGCTCCCGCCGGAGATCGCCGAGTCCGTCTCTGTCATGGCGCTCATTGAGCGGGGAAAGGCTGAGGGGCAGATCGCCGGCGACGATGTGCGTCGGGCCTTCGAAGCTGACCAGATTCCGGCCACTCAGTGGAAGAACGTACTGCGCAGCCTCAACCAGATCCTCGAGGAAGAGGGTGTGACGCTGATGGTCAGTGCCGCGGAGCCCAAGCGCACCCGAAAGAGCGTCGCAGCGAAGAGTCCGGCCAAGCGCACCGCCACCAAGACGGTCGCGGCGAAGACGGTGACCACCAGGAAGGCCACCGCCACCACCACGGCCGCCCCGGCCGTACCCGCTGTGGACGACCCCGCAGAGGAAGCCGCCCCTGCCAAGAAGGCGGCTGCCAAGAAGACGACGACCGCCAAGAAGGCGGTCGCGAAGAAGACCGTCGCCAAGAAGACGGCGGCCAAGAAGACCACTGCCAAGAAGGACGACGCCGAGCTGGTCGAGGAAGAGGTCCTCGAAGACGCTCCCAAGACCGGCGACGAGCCCGAGGGCACCGAGAGTGCCGGCTTCGTGCTCTCCGACGAGGACGAGGACGACGCGCCCGCCCAGCAGGTCGCCGCGGCCGGCGCCACCGCCGACCCGGTCAAGGACTACCTCAAGCAGATCGGCAAGGTCCCCCTGCTCAACGCCGAGCAGGAGGTCGAGCTCGCCAAGCGCATCGAGGCCGGTCTGTTCGCCGAGGACAAGCTGGCCAACGCCGACAAGCTCGCCCCGAAGCTCAAGCGCGAGCTGGAGATCATCGCGGAGGACGGCCGGCGTGCCAAGAACCACCTCCTGGAGGCCAACCTCCGTCTGGTGGTCTCCCTGGCCAAGCGCTACACCGGCCGCGGCATGCTCTTCCTGGACCTCATCCAGGAGGGCAACCTCGGTCTGATCCGCGCGGTCGAGAAGTTCGACTACACCAAGGGCTACAAGTTCTCCACGTACGCCACCTGGTGGATCCGTCAGGCGATCACCCGCGCCATGGCCGACCAGGCCCGCACCATCCGTATCCCGGTGCACATGGTCGAGGTCATCAACAAGCTCGCGCGCGTGCAGCGCCAGATGCTCCAGGACCTGGGCCGCGAGCCCACCCCGGAGGAGCTGGCCAAGGAACTCGACATGACCCCGGAGAAGGTCATCGAGGTCCAGAAGTACGGCCGCGAGCCCATCTCCCTGCACACCCCGCTGGGCGAGGACGGTGACAGCGAGTTCGGTGACCTCATCGAGGACTCCGAGGCCGTCGTCCCGGCCGACGCGGTCAGCTTCACGCTCCTGCAGGAGCAGCTGCACTCCGTCCTCGACACCCTGTCCGAGCGCGAGGCGGGCGTCGTCTCGATGCGCTTCGGTCTCACCGACGGTCAGCCGAAGACCCTCGACGAGATCGGCAAGGTGTACGGCGTGACGCGCGAGCGCATCCGTCAGATCGAGTCCAAGACCATGTCGAAGCTGCGTCACCCGTCCCGTTCGCAGGTGCTGCGTGACTACCTCGACTAGGTCGTAGTCGTACGACGTGAAGGCCCGGTTCCCCTCGGGGAGCCGGGCCTTCACGTATGCGTGCGGGTGCGGGGCGTCACACCCTGAATCACTCTGGGTCTTCATCGATCACTTCAGAGTGAGGAGCGCGCATGCCTCGTCCCCTTGTCCGGGCTTTGTCCCGGCCGTTGATCCTGGCAGCCGTGGCGATGGCCATACCGTTGGCCTCCGCCGCCCCGGCATCCTCCGACGGCGTCGTCGTGGGCGGCTTCCCGGTCGATGTCTCTCAGAGCCCGTGGACGGTCGCGCTGTCCAGTCGTGACCGGTTCGGAGGTATGCGCTCGGGGCAGTTCTGCGGAGGCGTGGCGGTCGGCCCGTCGACCGTTCTCACGGCGGCCCACTGCATGGCCGAGGACGTCCTGGGAGCGCCGCCGGGGCAGGCGGCCGACCTGAGGGTCGTCGCGGGCCGTACGGACCTGTACGCGGACACGGGCCAGGAGGTCGCCGTGCGCAGTGTCTGGGTGAACCCGGGCTACGACAGTTCCAGCAACGCCGGGGATTTCGCCGTGCTCACCCTGGCCGAGCCACTCCCGGCGGCGTCGGTCATCGCCATGGCGGCCGACGGCGATCCGGCGTACGCGTCCGGCACGGACGCCGTCGTCTACGGCTGGGGCGACATCACGGGGTTCGGCGCGTACGCCCACAGCCTGCGGGCGGCTCGCATGCATGTGCTGGCCGACGCCCTCTGTGAGCGGGCGTATCCCGGTTCGACCGACGGCACGTACATCGCGCGGAGCATGGTCTGCGCCGGAGAGGTGCGAGGCGGCCGCGACGCCTGCCAGGGGGACAGCGGAGGGCCGCTCGTCGCGAGGGGGCGGCTCATCGGGCTTGTGTCGTGGGGCAGTGGCTGCGGACGGCCGGGGAGCCCGGGCGTCTACACCCGGGTGTCCGACGCCGTACAGACGCTGGGCTGGGGCGCAGGGACTCGGAGACCCCACGGGGCTCCCGACCGCGCCTGAGCGGGTCTCCCCGCGCCGAGGCCGGGGCTTTGTGCCACGAGAACGGCGGGCGGCCGCCCCTGGGAGCAGGGGCGGCCGCCCGCACACCGGCCTGTGCCGGTTCTCGCTCGTCGTGGACGCGCAGGATCAGCGCTCTTCTTCGGAGACGGACGCCGGAACGGTCGTCAGCCGCTCCGTCTCATCCTGTATCTCGGCGGCGATCTTCTTGAGTTCCGGCTCGAACTTGCGGCCGTGGTGGGCGCAGAAGAGCAGTTCTCCGCCGCTGAGCAGGACGACGCGCACGTACGCCTGGGCGCCGCAGCGGTCGCAGCGGTCAGCGGCCGTCAGCGGGCTCGCGGGGGTCAGAACAGTAGTCACGTCGCCTCTTCTCTAGCTCGACGAGCTGTCGTACCAGGGTCAACATCCAACCAGCCCCAAAACGTTCCCGCTCGTGGCTTCTCCTCGAAAAAAATCTTTCCGAGGTGGCCGTCTGCTGCCGGTTTGGCGGCGAATGTGCCGTATTGCGTGGTCTGTGGTGCTTACGGTTTCGCGCTGTCGGTCATGGTTCGATCCTCCCGGCTGGGTTGCCGGTTTGTTCATGAGGACGTGCCCGGAGCCTAAATGGTTCATGCCTCGAAGGGAACGTGATATGTACTTCACTCCATCGAGGGATCGAACATGCATGCGACGCTGGACTAGTCTGAGTTCAGACGAGGGTGGCGTTACAACGGCTCTACCAGGCCTCGGTACCCTCTTGGCGGTAACCCAAGCCGCGCCCTTACCCAGAAGGGCCCCAACTGAAATTCAGCGAGGAGCGAACCGCGTGACCGCCGAAACGTCCGTGCCGTCCACAGCGCTGCTGGCAGGAGCAGACCGGGACGGTTCCAACTACACCGCGCGGCACCTGCTCGTCCTCGAGGGCCTCGAGGCCGTGCGGAAGCGCCCGGGTATGTACATCGGCTCGACCGACAGTCGTGGTCTGATGCACTGCCTGTGGGAAATCATCGACAACTCCGTCGACGAGGCCCTGGGCGGATATTGCGACCACATCGAGGTGATCCTGCACGACGACGCCTCGGTCGAGGTCCGTGACAACGGCCGTGGCATCCCTGTCGACGTCGAGCCCAAGACCGGCCTGTCCGGCGTCGAGGTCGTCATGACCAAGCTGCACGCCGGCGGCAAGTTCGGCGGTGGCTCCTACGCCGCCTCCGGCGGTCTGCACGGCGTCGGCGCATCCGTGGTCAACGCCCTGTCCGCCCGACTCGACGTCGAGGTGGACCGAAGCGGCCACACGCACGCGATCAGCTTCCGGCGAGGAGTCCCGGGCGCCTTCGCCGCGGACGGCCCCGACGCCAAGTTCGAGCCGGGCGGCCTGCGCAAGGTGAAGAGAGTCACCAGGAACCGCACCGGCACGCGCGTGCGGTACTGGGCCGACCGGCAGATCTTCCTCAAGGACGCCAAGCTCTCCCTGGAGACCCTCCACCAGCGGGCCCGCCAGACCGCGTTCCTGGTGCCCGGCCTGACCATCGTCGTCCGGGACGAGTACGGCCTCGGCGAGGGCGGCAGCAAGGGCGAGGAGTCCTTCCGCTTCGACGGCGGCATCAGCGAGTTCTGCGAGTACCTGGCCACCGACAAGCCCGTCTGCGACGTCCTCCGCTTCACGGGGCAGGGCACGTTCAAGGAGACGGTCCCGGTCCTGGACGAGCACGGTCAGATGACCCCGACAGAGGTCACCCGAGAGCTCGGCGTCGACGTGGCGCTGCGCTGGGGCACGGGCTACGACACGATGCTCCGGTCGTTCGTCAACATCATCGCCACGCCCAAGGGCGGCACCCACGTCGCCGGCTTCGAGCAGGCGATCGCCAAGACGATGAACGAGGTGCTGCGCGCCAAGAAGCTGCTGCGCGTCGCCGAGGACGACATCGTCAAGGACGACGCCCTGGAGGGCCTGACCGCGGTCGTCACCGTCCGCCTCGCCGAGCCCCAGTTCGAGGGCCAGACCAAGGAGGTCCTCGGTACCTCGGCGGCCCGGCGCATCGTGAACACCGTGATCTCCAAGGAGCTCAAGGCGTTCCTGACCTCCACCAAGCGCGACGCCGCGGCTCAGGCGCGGGTCGTCATGGAGAAGGCGGTCGCCGCCGCGCGGACCCGTATCGCGGCCCGCCAGCACAAGGACGCGCAGCGCCGCAAGACGGCACTGGAGTCCTCGTCCCTGCCCGCGAAGCTGGCCGACTGCCGCAGCGACGACGTCGAGCGCAGTGAGCTGTTCATCGTCGAGGGAGACTCCGCGCTCGGTACGGCGAAGCTCGCCCGGAACTCCGAGTTCCAGGCACTGCTGCCGATCCGGGGCAAGATCCTCAACGTCCAGAAGTCGTCCGTGACCGACATGCTCAAGAACGCGGAGTGCGGCGCGATCATCCAGGTCATAGGAGCGGGCTCCGGGCGTACTTTCGACATCGACGCGGCCCGCTACGGCAAGATCATCATGATGACCGACGCCGATGTGGACGGCTCCCACATCCGGACCCTGCTCCTGACCCTGTTCCACCGCTACATGCGGCCCATGGTCGAGGCCGGCCGGGTGTTCGCCGCGGTGCCGCCGCTGCACCGCATCGAACTCATCCAGCCCAAGAAGGGCCAGGACAAGTACGTGTACACGTACTCGGACCGCGAGCTGCGCGACAAGCTCATGGAGTTCCAGAGCAAGGGCGTCCGGTACAAGGACTCCATCCAGCGCTACAAGGGTCTCGGCGAGATGGACGCAGACCAGCTGGCCGAGACGACGATGGACCCCCGTCACCGCACGCTGCGGCGCATCAACCTCTCCGACCTGGATTCGGCGGAGCAGGTGTTCGACCTGCTCATGGGCAACGACGTGGCTCCGCGCAAGGAGTTCATCTCCAGTTCGGCGGCGACGCTGGACCGGTCCCGCATCGACGCGTAACCGCTGAGCTCGGCTCGGGCGACGCTCCGCGGCTCCGCGGTTCGGACGAGCAGGCCCGGGTTCTCCTCCCGCGGGTGGAGAACCCGGGCCTTCGCATATCCACCCACGATCCACCCCGGCGCCGATCTGCGGAGCGGCGCGTTTCCGTAGCGTCGAAGGCGTCGGCAGCACTCGCTGTCGGCATCCCCATCCCGCTCACGGAGGCTGTGATGTCCGGGCTCGTCAACGCACTGGTGATCGTGGCCGTGGCCGCGCTGGTGATCGTGCGGCAGTTCCGCGCAAGCCGCATCGACGCGGACCGGCGATGGTGGCTCCTGCCCGGGATCCTGGCCGTCATAGCACTGCGCGAGCCCGACCTGCTCGACACCCGCCACCAGACCGCTTCGGCTCTGGTGCTCGGCGCCGAAGTGACCGTAGGCCTGGCCATGGGAGCCGCCTGGGCCTGGACCACCCGCATCTGGGTGGAGCCGGACGGCGCCGTGTGGAACAAGAGCACCAGAGCGAGCGCGGCCGTCTGGGCTGTCGGCATCGGACTGCGGGCGGGCCTCTTCGCGATCGGTGCACTGCTGGGCGTCCACCAGCACAGCTCGGCCCTGATGCTGGGGCTCGCCGCCACCCTGCTGATCCGCTCCGGGATCCTGATCTGGCGCACGCAGTCTCTGGGCCAGGCCTCCGCGCACGCCACGGCGTACGGTGACCACCTGCCCCGGTCCGCGTGGAAGGAGCGCGTGTGACGGAGAACGTCTGGACCCGCTGGCCCTCACGGGAGGCGCTGAGCCCGAAGGAGGTCTCGCGGCCCAGGCGGCTGCTGGCCTGGGCAGTGAGGCTGCTGGTGCTGGGCGCGCTGCTGTGGAGCGCCCTCCACGACAGCCGCATCCACGGGTGGGTCGCGGTCGCCGGGTGGGGCGGAGCGCTTGTGGCAGGCGGGGTGGCGTGGGTCCTGTTCCGGACCACGCTCGAACACCGGCTGTGGCCGTCCCTGGCACTCGTCCTCATCCTGCTGGGGCTGGCGGCCGGAGCCGAGGCCGCCGACTTCCGCACTCCGGCCGTGGTCCTGTGGTGCGGGTGTGCCATCACGGCACTGGAGCGACTGCCGCTGGCGGCCGCGCTACCGATGGCCTCGCTCGGCTTCGCCGCCTTCGCCACGGTCAACCAAGACACGGGGCTGACGTCGGCCGCCACCATCGGAGGAATGGCCCTCGCCGGATACGCATTGCGTCTGGACGCCGAAGCCAGAGGCAACGCACAGCGACTGCTCGTCCAGGAGCGAGCGGCGCGTGCGGCCGGGGCCGAGTCGGCCGCACTCGCGGAGCGGGCCCGCATCGCCCGGGAGATCCACGATGTCCTGGCCCACAGCCTCTCGGCGCAGCTCGTACACCTGGAAGCGGCCCGGCTGCTGATCGAGCGGGGTGCGGACCGCGAGCAGATCCTCGAACGCGTGGTGGCGGCACGCGGGATGGCCCGCGACGGTCTGGAGGAGACCAGGCAGTCGCTCTCCGCGTTGCGCGGTGAACTGACGCCGCTGGAGGACTTCCTGATCGACCTCGTCCACACGTCGGACGGCGCCGAGGTCACCGTGGGGGGTGAACGCAGACCGCTGCCGGTCGAAGCGTCGCAGGCAGTGCGCAGGGTGGCCCAGGAAGCCCTGACGAACGCCCGCAAGCACGCACCGGGCGCGAAGGTGCGCGTGCGGCTGGAGTACGGACCGCGTGAAGTCACCCTGGACGTGCGGGACTCGGGGGGTTCGCCGGGCGAACTCGCGCAGGCGGGAGGCGGGTACGGTCTGCTGGGGATGCGGGAGCGCGCAGAACTGCTGGGCGGGTCGCTCGCTGCCGGACGGGACGAGGAAGGTTTCGTGGTGACGCTGAAGGTGCCGGTATGACGGAGGAGGCGGAGAAGAAGCCCGCCAGGGTGGTGGTCGCGGACGATCAGACGGTCGTCCGGGAAGGCATCGTGATGCTGCTCGGACTGTTGCCGGGGGTCGAGGTCGTGGGCGCAGCCGCGGACGGGGACGAGGCGGTGCGGCTCGCCGCCGAACTCGCCCCCGACGTGGTGCTGATGGACCTGCGCATGCCGCGCTGCGACGGAGTGGAGGCCACCCGGCGCATCCGGTCGGAGCACCCCGGAACACAGGTCGTGGTGCTCACGACCTACGCGGACGACGAGTCCCTGTTCCCGGCGCTGAAAGCGGGAGCACGGGGATACCTCACCAAGGACGCGGGCGGGGACGAGATCGTCCGGGCCGTGCACAGCGTGCTGTCCGGGGACGCGGGGCTGTCGCCGAGCGTCCAGCGGCGGCTGCTGGAGCGCCTGTCGGCGCCCGAACCGGAGCCGGCGGAGCCCGCTGCCGTGCCCGACGGGCTGACGACCCGGGAGGCGGAGGTGCTGGTGCTGATCGCCGAGGGGCTGAGCAACCAGGAGATCGCGCGCAGGCTGAGCGTGTCCACCGCGACGGTGAAGACCCACATCAACAACATGTTCACCAAGGCCGGCATCAAGGGCCGTGCCCAGGCGGTGCGTTATGCGTATCGGAAGGGGTTGGTGCGGCCGCCCACGGGGTGAATGACTCGTCGGTCACCTGATGGGGTGAAGTGCGCAGGGAAGAAGAGGCGTGGATCTTCCCGTTCTGTCCATCCTTGGGCATGCAGTCAAGCAACGGCCGTGCCCGCGGCGACGGGCACGGTCCCGAGGGCGGCGGTCCCACGCCCCACGCGGGCGAACACCACCAGGGGCAAGGTCAGGCGTTCGTCGAAGCGCCGGCAGAAGTGCGCTACGAGGACCCGTGGTACGACGCGCTCGCCTCGGGTTGGGGCGAGTCGGCCACCACGGGCACACCCATGACCGAGGTTCCGGGGGCACGTCGGAAGCGGGAGACCGGAGCCGTCGCAGCGGCCCAGGTCTACCTCGAGGTGCAGCGCAGCGCGGCCTTCCAGGAGGTGCGCAGCCGGTACCGGAGGTTCGTGGTGCCCGCGGTCGCCGGGTTCTTCGTCTGGTACGTGGCGTACGTCGTGACCGCGACGACCGTGCCCGGGTTCATGGCGCGGCCGGTGGCGGGTGCGCTGAACGTGGCGTTGCTCGCGGGGCTCGGACAGTTCCTCAGCACGTTCCTGCTCACCTGGGCCTACGCCCGGCACGCACGACTGCACCGGGACCGCGCCGCGCTCGAACTGCGCTGGGACACCCAGGAACTGACGCGTGGAGCAAGGGGCGGTGCATTGTGACCGGCATCCATCAGACGCCGGCGCTGCTGCTGTTCAGCGCCTTCGTCGCGGTCACCTTGGGGATCACGACCTGGGTGAGCCGCAACCGGCAGGGATCTCAGGAGGAGTTCTACGCCGGCGGGCGGCTGTTCTCCCCGATGGAGAATGGTGTTGCCATTGCGGGCGACTACATGTCGGCCGCCTCCTTCCTGGGCGCCACCGGGCTCATCGCGCTGTACGGATACGACGGTCTGCTGTACGTGGTGGGCTTCCTCGTGGCCTGGTTGGTGGTGCTGTTCCTCGTCGCCGAACTGGTGCGCAACTGCGGGCGGTTCACGCTCGCCGACGTGGTCGCCGCGCGCATGAGCGAGCGGCCGGTGCGGATCGCGGCGGGAACTTCCTCGGTCACCGTGTCCGTTCTCTACCTGGTGGCTCAGATGGTGGGTGCGGGCAGCCTGGTCGCGCTGCTCCTCGGGAACAGCGGCGAGGCGGCCCGGTCCTGGGCCGTCATCGGGGTCGGTGCGCTCATGGTGATCTATGTGTCGTTGGGAGGGATGCGGGCCACCACGTGGATTCAGATCGTGAAGGCGGTTCTGCTGCTGGGCGGCACCATCGTGCTCACCGTGCTCGTCCTGGTGCGCTTCCACGGCGACTTCGACCAGCTGCTGAGCACGGCGGCCGAGCGCAGCGGGCACGGTGCCGCGTTCCTGGCACCCGGTCTGAAGTACGGCGGGGACTGGACCGCGCGCTTCGACTTCATGAGCCTCGGGCTCGCACTGGTGCTGGGTACGGCGGGGCTGCCGCACATCCTGTCCCGCTTCTACACCGTGCCGACCGCACAGGCTGCCCGGCGCTCCGCCGTCTGGTCGATCGGGCTCATCGGCGGGTTCTACCTGATGACGATCGTCCTGGGCTTCGGTGCGGCGGCGATCGTCGGCCCGGAGGCCGTACGCGGCTCGAACGCATCCGGGAACACGGCTGTTCCACTCCTCGCCCTCGACCTGGGCGGCGGCGCCGACTCCACGGGTGGAACGGTCCTGTTCGCGGTCGTTGCGGCCGTCGCCTTCGCAACGATCCTCGCCGTCGTCGCCGGGATCACGCTCGCCTCCTCGGCTTCGGTGGCGCACGACCTGTACGCCTCCTTGCGGCGCCGGCACGCCGAGCCGCGCAGCGAGGTCGCGGTGGCGCGGGTCGCTGCCGTGGGCATCGGCGTGGTGGCGATCGCCCTCGGCCTGCTGGCCCGCGATCTCAACGTCGCCTTCCTGGTGGGGCTCGCCTTCGCCGTCGCCGCGTCCGCGAACCTGCCCGTTTTGCTGTACTCGCTGTTCTGGCGGGGCTTCACCACGCGGGGCGCCGTGTGGGCGGTGTACGGCGGGCTGGTTCCGGCCCTGGCGCTCGTCGTGCTGTCGCCGGTGGTGTCCGGCGGCCCCGAGTCGCTCTTCCCGACTGTGGACTTCCAGTACTTCCCCCTGCAGAACCCCGGCCTGGTCTCGATTCCGCTGGGCTTCCTGGCGGGCTGGCTCGGCACGGTCACCTCGGCAGAGGTCGCGGACGAGGCCAAGCACGCGGAGACCGAGGTGCGGTCACTGACGGGGGCGGGCGCCGCCTAGCGGGCGGCTCCTCCACCGTCGTACCGCATCGGGGCCCGGCTCACGGCTACGGTGCCACCCACGCGTACCGGTGTTCCGGGCGACCCGTGTCGCCGTACTTGAGGGAGAGGCGCAGGCGGCCGGCTTGTTCCAGGTGGCGGAGGTAGCGCTGGGCGGTGGAGCGGCTCAGACCGGTCTCGGCGGCGACCTCGTGGGCCGACAAGGGGTGGTTCGCGCGGTGCAGGACGGCGCAGATCAGGTCCGTGGTCGGTTCCGAGTGGCCGCTCGGCAGGCCGGGCGAGGACGGCACCGGTGCCGTGCGCAAGGCGCCGAAGATCCGGTCGACCTGTTCCTGGCCGGCGATGCCGTGACCGCCCACCCGGTCCACCGTACGGCGCAGGGCCGCGTACGAGTCGAGGCGCGTGCGCAGCGCGGCGAAGGTGAACGGTTTGACCAGGTAGTGCAGGGCGCCCAGACGCATCGCGGTCTGCACCGTCGTGACGTCACCGGCAGCCGTGATCATGATGACGTCGGTGCCGTGACCCTGTTCCCGCATGCGGTGGACGAGGTCGAGGCCCGTTCCGTCGGGCAGGTAGTGGTCGAGCAGGACCAGGTCGATGGACCCGTGCTGCACGGCTGCCAGTGCCTGGGCGGCACTGTGCGCGCGGGCGGCCACCCGGAAGCCGGGAACCTTTCCCACGTACTTGGCGTTGATCTCGGCGACACGGAAGTCGTCGTCCACGACCAGGACGTCAATCATCGGGCCTCTCTCCGTGCAGGCCAGGCGGGCGTTAAGCCCATGTTTCGGCTTCGTTGTTGTAGCGCGCGCAAAACGAGCACAACAGGCTCTTGCAAGCAAAAGAACCGTATGCGCTCAGAAGGCTGATGCTGCTTCCCGGGTCACCTCTACCGTCCCCGGCTATGAGCGCACACACCAACCCCGCCATCGAGCTGCGGGGTGCGAGCAAGGTCTTCAGGACCCCGTCGGGTGTCCCGCACACGGCCGTGCGGGAACTCGACCTCACCGTCGGGCGCGGCGAGTTCGTGGCCGTCGTCGGGCCGACCGGCTGTGGCAAGTCGACCACGTTGACCCTGGTCAGCGGCCTGGAAGAGCCCACCCAGGGCGAGGTGCTGGTCGCCGGGCAGCCCGTGCGTGGCGTCGGCGACAAGGTCGGCTTCGTCTTCCAGCAGGACGCGACCTTCCCCTGGCGCACGGTCCTGTCCAACGTCATGGCCGGCCCCCGCTTCCGCGGTGTGCCCAAGGCGGAGGCGAAGCGGCAGGCGCGCGAGTGGCTGGACCGGGTCGGACTCGCCGCCTTCGAGGACCGCTACCCGCATCAGCTCTCCGGTGGTCAGCGCAAACGCGTCGCCCTTGCCGCGACCTTCGTCAACGACCCCGAGATTCTGCTCATGGACGAGCCGTTCTCGGCGCTCGACGTGCAGACCAGGGCCCTGATGTCGGACGAACTCCTCGAGCTGTGGGAGGGCACGGGCGCGTCTGTGGTCTTCGTCACCCACGACCTGGAGGAGTCCATCGCGCTGGCCGACAAGGTCGTCGTGATGACCGCCGGCCCCGCCACCGTGAAGCACGTTTTTGACATTGACCTGCCGCGGCCGCGCAAGGTCGAGTCGGTGCGTCTGGAGCCGCGGTTCATCGAGATCTACCGCGAGATCTGGGAGTCCCTCGGCGAAGAGGTCCGCATCACCCGCGAAAGAGGTGCCGCCCATGTCGCCTGACCTGCTCAGCACACCGGTCGTCGACACGGTCAAGACACCGGATCGCGCGCACTCACGCGCGCGTGCTGCCCGTAAACGCAAGGCCGTCGTCACAGTGTCCCGCGTGCTGCTCCTGGTGGCCGTGCTCGTCCTGTGGGAGGCGCTTTCCCGGGCCAAGGCCATCGACCCGTTCAACTTCTCCATGCCCACGAAGATCTGGGACCAGATCTGGACCTGGGTGACCCACGGGACCGCGCTCGGTTCCCTCGGCGAGCAGATCTGGTACACGCTCTACGAGGCGCTGCTGGGCTGGGTCATCGGTGTGGTCGCCGGTGTCGTGTGCGGGATCGCCCTCGGGCGGATCACCTTTCTCGCCGACATCCTTGGTCCATACATCAAGGTGCTCAACTCCATACCCAGGATCGTCCTGGCCCCGATCTTCGTGATCTGGTTCGGCCTCGGCCCCGCCTCCAAGGTCGCCTCGGCCGTCGTCCTGGTGTTCTTCCCGGTCTTCTTCAACGCCTTCCAGGGCGCCCGTGAGGTCGACCGCAACCTTGTCGCCAACGCCCGCATCCTCGGCGCGAGTGACCGCAGGGTGACGCTTCAGGTGGTCATCCCGTCCGCCACCTCCTGGATCTTCACCAGCCTCCACGTCAGCTTCGGCTTTGCCCTCATCGGCGCCATCGTCGGCGAGTACATCGGCGCGACCAAGGGCATCGGCCTGCTCGTCGCGCAGTCACAGGGCACGTTCAACGCGGCCGGCGTGTACGCCGCGATGGTCATCCTCGCCGCCGTCGCGCTGGTCGCCGAGGGGCTGCTGACCTTCGCCGAGCGCCGCATCTTCCGGTGGAAGCCGTCGGGTTCCGACAGCTGACCCTTCGTTGAACGATCCTCATCCCCGCATCGCTTTCCCACAAGGACGTGAACCCGCCATGCGCACAACCGCCAGATACACCGCCCTCGCCGCCGCCGGCCTGCTCGCCCTCTCCTCGCTCACCGCCTGCGCCAACGACGCGGCCAGCACCGCGTCCACCGGCTCCGGCAGCAAGGGGGACGGCAAGGGGACGAAGGTCAAGATCATGGTCGGTGGCCTGGACAAGGTCATCTACCTGCCCGCGATGCTCACCCAGCGGCTGGGCTACTTCGACGCCCAGGGACTCGACGTCGAACTGCTGAGCGAGCCGGCCGGTGTGCAGGCCGAGACCGCGCTCGTCTCCGGCCAGGTCCAGGGCGCCGTCGGCTTCTACGATCACACCCTCGACCTCCAGGTGAAGGGCAAGGAGGTGGAGTCCGTCGTGCAGTTCTCGCAGGCGCCCGGTGAGGTGGAGATCGTCTCCACCAAGGCGGAGGGCGACATCACCTCGCCCAAGGACTTCAAGGGGAAGAAGCTCGGTGTCACGGGCCTCGGTTCCTCGACGGACTTCCTCACCAAGTACCTCGCCGTCAAGAACGGCGTGAAGGTCAGCGAGTTCACTCCCGTCGCCGTGGGCGCGGGGCCGACCTTCATCTCGGCGCTCCAGCAGGGTGCCATCGACGGTGGCATGACGACCGACCCGACCGTGGCGAACGTCCTGGACAAGAAGGCCGGCAAGATCCTCCTCGACATGCGCACCCCGCAGGGCTCGCAGGAGGCGCTCGGCGGACCGTATCCCTCGTCGAGCCTGTACATGCAGACGGACTGGGTCAACAGTCACAAGGACACCGTCCAGAAGTTGGCCAATGCGTTCGTCAAGACGCTCACGTGGATGTCCACACACAGTGCGAGTGAGATCGCCGAGAAGATGCCGGCCGACTACTCGCAGGGGAACAAGCTGCTGTACTCGGTGGCCATCAAGAACTCGCTGCCCATGTTCACCAAGGACGGCGTGATGCCCAAGAACGGTCCCGAGACCGTCGAGAAGGTCCTCAAGGCGTTCAACACGAACATCCAGAACGCCGACGTGGACCTCAGCAAGACCTACACGACCGAGTTCGTCGACAAGGCGGCAGGCTGACGGTCGAGCAGGCGGCGGGCGGGGATCCGTATTACAGGAGGGGCACGGTTCCTTCCCCGCCCCCAAGAACCGTGTCCTCAGGCGCGGGTCGCCCACACGTAGCGGTGTTCCGGGCGGCCCGCGTCGCCGTATTTCAGGGTCAGCCGGGCCCGTCCCGTGCGCTCCAGGAGCTTCAGGTAGCGCTGGGCGGTCTGCCGGCTCACCCCGGTCCGGTCGGCGATCTCCTGGGCCGAAAGGGGACCTTCCGCGTTCATCAGTGACTGGCGCACGAGTTCGGCGGTGGTGGGGGAGTGCCCTTTGGGCAGACCGGGCTCCGAGGGGGCGGACAGCGCGCCGAAGATGCGGTCGACATCGGCCTGTTCGGCCTCGCCGCCGCCGTCCAGCGTGCGGCGCAGGTCGGCGTACGCCTCCAGCTTGGCGCGCAGGCCCGAGAAGGCGAATGGTTTCACCAGGTACTGCAGGGCGCCCTGGCGCATCGCGGCCTGCACCGTCGAGACATCCCGGGCGGCCGTCACCATGATCACGTCGGTCTGGTGGCCGCGTCGGCGCATCTCCTGGACGACCTCCAGACCCGTCTCGTCGGGCAGGTAGTGGTCCAGCAGGACGAGGTCCAGACGGGGCAGCAGCTCCAGCTGGCGCAGCGCGTCGGCCGCGCTGTGGGCCTCGCCGGCGACATGGAAGCCGGGCACCTTCTCGACGTAGGCGGCGTTGACCCGGGCGACCCTGGTGTCGTCGTCCACGACCAGGACCTCGATCATCGCGACTCCTCCTCGACAGCGCTCGTGGCCGGCGCGGCCCATGCGGGTTCCGGGCCGGGTTCCAGGTCGGGCTCGGTCAGTGCCTCGGGCAGGACGACGGTGAACTCGGCGCCCCCGCCGGCCGCCTCGCCGACCGCCGCCCTGCCGCCCTGCCGCTCGGCGAGCCTGCGCACCAGGGAGAGCCCGATGCCGCGCTTGCCGTGCGCCGGCGGCTTCTTCGTGGACCAGCCCTCGGTGAAGATCAGTTCGCGTTGCTCGGCCGGGATGCCGGGGCCGGTGTCCCGCACCCGCAGTACGGCGGTACGGCCGTCCGCGCGCAGTTCGACCTCCACGCGCGCGTGCGGCTTGCCCGCGACGGCGTCGAGCGCGTTGTCCACGAGGTTGCCGACGATCGTGACCAGCCCGCGCGGGTCGATCAGACGGTCGGGCAGCCGGGTGCGGTCGGAGACCCACAGGGCGACACCACGCTCGGCAGCGACGGTCGCCTTGCCGACCAGCAGGGCGGCGAGCAGCGGGTCCTCGATCTTCTCGGTCACCTGCTCCGCGGTGGCCCGGTGATCGCCGACCACCTCCCCGACGAAGTCCACGGCGTCGTCGTACATCTCCAGTTCGAGCAGCCCCAGCAGCGTGTGCATGCGATTGGCGTGCTCGTGGTCCTGAGCACGCAGTGCGTCGATCAGGCCGTGCGTCGAGTCGAGCTCGCGGCCGAGTTGTTCCAGTTCGGTGCGGTCGCGCAGGGTGGCGACGGCGCCGCCGTCGTCGGTCGGCATGCGATTGACGACCAGGACGCGCTGTCCGCGGACGGCGATCAGGTCCGTGCCGGTCACCCGGCCGGCCAGGACGTCGGCCGTACGCCCCTCGCCGAGCGCCTCGTCGGGCGACGCGCCCACGGCCTCGTTCCCGAGGCCGAGGAGGCGCTGGGCCTCGTCGTTGAGCAGCCGGACGCGGCCGGAACGGTCCAGGGCGACGACGCCCTCCCGGATGCCGTGCAGCATCGCCTCGCGCTCGGCGAGCAGTGCCGAGATGTCCGAGAAGGCCAGGTCACGGGTCTGTCGCTGGACCCGTCGGGAGATCAGCCAGGCGGCCAGCGCGCCCACGGCGAGGGCGCCTCCGGCGTAGGCGAACAGGCCGGGGATCGCGTGGATCAGGCGGGCCCGCACGCTGTCGTACTCGATGCCGACCGAAACCGCTCCGATGATCCTGCCGTCGCTGTCGCGCAGGGGCACCTTGCCGCGGGCCGAGCGGCCCAGGGTACCGCTGTCGATCTCCATGACGTCCTGGCCGGCCAGGGCCTTGCTCGGGGACGTCGAGACATGGCCGCCGACCTCCTCGGGCTCGCGGTGCGACCAGCGCGTGCCCTTCAGGTCCATCACCACGACGTACTCTGCGCCGCTGGCCTTGCGGATCCGCTCGGCCTCCCGCTGCACCGGTCCGTCGACCGACGGCCGCGTGCTCTGGAGGTCCTCGGCGATCTGCGGCACCGCAGCGGTGGTCTGCGCGATGGCGAGGGCGCGGCGCATCGCCTGGTCGTCCAGCTGATTGCTGAGCGGGGCGAGGAACAGTCCGGTCGCGAGCACCACGACGCCCGCGGCGATCGCCAGCTGCATGAGCAGAAGCTGCGAGAACATGCGCCGCGGCATTCCGAGGCGCAGGCGACGGGCGGGGGGAGTGGGGCTCATACCCAAGACGGTACGTGGGTGGACCGGTGCAGCCGTAGGGGTGGGTGGTGTGGATCTCTTGACCGGGTCAAGAGGAAACGGTTCTGTCGTGTCCGCGTGGGGCGCGGTCGAGCCGTGTTCGGGGGCGTGTCAGACCGCCGGCGCCGCCCCCGCCAGTTCACGCACCGCGACCACATCCATCCGCGCAGGTGAACCGAGGACCGATGTGCCACAGCTTTCCGGCCGGGGCGGCTGGGAGTCGCCCTGGACCACGTCGACCTGCCAGTGGCGTCCGTCGGTGTGCGCGACGGTCACTTCCCAGCGCGGTGCGCCGCCGGTGGTCCGCACGACGCTCAGCGCCTCCGCCGCGTCTTCCCCGATGGCCGCGCGCACCGCCAGCTCCGCGGCCTGACCGGGCCGCTCCCAGGCCGAACTCCCGCGGCACCCCTCCACGACGATCCGCCCCTCCTGGACGCCGTGCAGGACCTCCTTGACCGTGTGGGCCTCGGCACGGCCGTACGCGTACCCGTGCGGCAGGACGAGCAGGGTGGGGGAGAAGCGATGGCCCCCCAGATGGGTGACCTCCCAGGTGCCCCGCACCCCGGAGGCGGCGAGTTCCGCGGCGAGCGGTCGGCCGAGGAGCGCGCAGCAGCGGTCGCGCTTGCCGTTGGTGCAGACGAGGGCGAGCGGGTCGCCGGCGTGGGGCCGGCCCCGCAGCGCCCTGTCGAACGTGTGGTGGTCGCCCAGGCCGAGCGCGGCGAAGTCGAGGTCCAGCAGTTGCCGGGGGTCGTGGGTCGTGGCGCTGTGCAGCCACACCCTGCCGGGCACGGTGTGCGCCGCGTACACCTGTCGCAGGCGCGGTGCGCCGACGTCCGCGTGGCGTCCGGGACGCCGGATGAGCGCGACGCGTACGCCCGTGCCCTGCGCGGCGGTCTCCAGGGCGCGGCCGAGGACGGGATCCAGGTGGCTCGAAACCAGCGCTTTCGCACCCCAGGGCCCGGGCTGTTCCAGGAGGAGCCAGGTTGTCGCCGTGGCCGCGGTTCCGGAAATGGGCTCGCCGAGGTCCCGCGAGACGGTCGCGCACGTACTCACAGAGGTGAGCCTAACCTGACTTGACGCAGGGCGACTTCCGGACGAGGCCCGACCGGGGCATGTGTCCAGCCCCACGGGTACGCGTGCGCGTGCCCGTGGGGGGCGTTGCGCCTGTTCGGGGCTCGTCCGGATGGCACCGGGGACCCGTTCATGCTCGGGCTCGGGTCTATTCCGGCATGGGCTGGGGTGGCTTCGGGCCCACATAGTGTCCGCTCGGGCGCATCCGCAGGGGGCGTTCGCCGTACTCCTCCAGGGCGTGGGCGATCCAGCCCGCCGTACGGGCCACGGCGAAGATCGTCTCGCCGGCCGAGGCCTCCATCCCGCAGGACACCGTGAGGACGGCCAGCGCCAGGTCCACGTTGGCGTGCAGCGGCGCGTGACGGGCGGTCGTGGCGACGATGTCCCGGGCCGCGGCGAGGGCGGGCGCGGCTTCGGGGATGTCGTCCAGGAGGGCGAACAGTGCACGCGCGCGTGGGTCCTCGCCGGGGTAGAGCCGGTGGCCCAGGCCCGGGACGCGGCGGCCGGCCCGCAGCTCCTCCGCGATCACGGGGGCGGCGCTGCCGAGGTCGAGCACCTCGAGCAGCATGCGGTGGGCGAGCCCGGAGGCCGCGCCGTGCAGGGGTCCCTCGATCACGCCGAGCCCGGCGGAGACGGCCGCGTAGGCGTGCGCGCGGGCCGAGGCGGCGACGCGCACCGCGAGCGTCGACGCGGCCAGATCGTGGTCGACGAGCAGGCCGAGTGCCGTGTCGAGGGCGCGCAGCTGGGCCTTTTCGGCGGGGCGTCCGCTGAGCCGTCCCCACAGGCGAAGGGCGAGGGAGCCCTCGTCGCGGTGGGTGGGCCGCTTCGGGGGCAGGGCGGCGACGAGGGTCGGGATCAGGATGCGCGCGGTGCCGAGCACGGAGTCCTCGGACAGGTCGAACCGCAGCGGGTCCGCGGCCGCTGCGGCGACGGCGGCCACCCGCAACCGGTCGGTGGGGCCTGTGTGTTCGGGCAGTGCCTCGACGACCCGGCGGGCGGCCGCGACGGAGGCCTCGGGCGCGGTGAAGGTGATGCCGGGGCGCAGCCGGCCGGTCCAGAGCCACTCGGTGATCTCTTCGTAGGAGTGCCGGCCGGCCAGTTCGACCGCGTCGACGCCCCGGAAGTAGTAGCGGTCCTTGTCGATGAACGTGACGTGCGTGCGTACGGACAGCTCCGCCCCGGACCCCGGACTCCCGCTGCTCTCCCGCCTGTTGCGCCGCGCGAGCGCCTCGACCTCCTTGGCGTCGAAGGTGCTGCCCCGGCCGCCGGGCGTGCGCCTGCTGCTCAGCTGGCCGCGGCTGACGTACGCGTACACGGTCTCGGGCTTCACGCCCAGCAACTCGGCGGCTTCCTTGGTGCTCAGCCGTCGTTCGGGGTGGCCTGGGCCGGGTTCGTGATCGCGCATGGGGTCACCGTATCCACAAGACATGTGTATTGATTCAATCAATATTGACAGAGATTGAGTCAAGCATGGACAGTTGAATCAAGTCCAGGGAGGAAACATGTCCGTCAACATGGCCCCAACCACATGCCTCGACGTGCCGCGGGGACTCGCGGGTGTCGTCGTCGCCGACACAGAGGTCGGCGACGTCCGGGGACGGGAGGGCTTCTACCACTACCGCCAGTACTCCGCCGTGGACCTCGCGCGCACCCGCCGCTTCGAGGACGTCTGGCATCTCCTGGTCCACGGCGACCTGCCGGACGCGCGACGGAGCGCGGAGTTCGCCGCCGAGACCGCGGCGCTACGGCGCCTGCCGGACGAAGTGGCCGCCGCGCTGCCTGCCGTCGCGGCCGGTGCGGACGCGAACCCGCTCGCCGGGATGCGGACGGCGCTGTCCCTGCTCGGCGCGGCGAAGGACTTCCGACCGGTGTACGACATCGACACGGACCGGCGCCGCGAGGACACGGTGGTGGCGGCCGCGGCCGTACCGACGCTGCTCACCGCGCTGTACCGGCTGGGGCGTGGGTTCGACCCCGTCGAGCCGCGCGAGGACCTGTCGTACGCGGCGAACTACCTGTACATGTTGACCGGAGCCGAGCCCGATCCGGAGCGCGCCCGGGCCGTGGAGCAATACTTGGTCTCGACCATTGATCACGGCTTCAACGCGTCAACCTTCACGGCGAGGGTCATCGCCTCGACCGGAGCGGACGTGGCCGCGTGCCTCGTAGGGGCGGTGGGGGCACTGTCAGGGCCGCTGCACGGCGGCGCGCCCAGCCGCGCCCTGGACACCCTTGACGCGATCGGTACTCCCGACCGCATCGACTCCTGGATCCGTGAGCGCGTCCTGGCCGGTGAGCGCGTCATGGGCTTCGGTCACGCCGTCTACCGCACGGAGGACCCGCGTTCGCGCATGCTCCGCGAGATCGCCCTGCGTTTCGGGGGCCCGCGAGTCGAGTTCGCCGTCGAGGTCGAGCGACACGTCGAGGCCATCCTCGCCGAGCTGAAGCAGGGCCGGGAACTGCACACGAACGTGGAGTTCTACGCCGGCGTGGTCATGGAACTGTGCGGGCTGCCCCGGGAGATGTTCACCCCGACCTTCGCGGCGGCGCGGGTGGTGGGCTGGAGCGCCAACATCCTGGAGCAGGCGGAGGACTCGAAGATCATCCGCCCGGTGGCGCGGTATGTGGGGCCGGGAGCGCCGGTGAACGTGCCGGCCGTGGCCTGAGTGGGTTCCGTTCGAAGTGCAGGGGAACAAGATAGAGGCCCGGCATCGCGTGGGGGCGAGCCGGGCCGTATTTCTCGGGAGGGTCTAGAAGTCCGGAATATCGGCCTTCGCGCGAAGGAGGGTCTCCCGCGTGATGACGACAATGCGCTCGTGGCTGCCCCGTGAAGCGTCGGAGGGGAGGTCGGGGTCCAGTGAATTCGTGGCGTCCGTGCCGATGACCGCGAAATTGCCGTCGGCAAGTTCGAAGATATCGGGGCAATTAGCTCCGCTCACGCTCCCCCGAGCGCGCGGAGATGCACCGATGCGACGAATGATCTGGCTCACTGTTGATTCCCTTGGGTCCGTTGGCTTGCGCACGACGACTACGCGGTGCAAGGCGGGCCCTGTGGGGTGCGCTCGTCATCCGGCGGCGTAGGCGACGATGTGGTGGGGTCCTCTACGCGATCAAGCGCGAGTCAACCTCCTGACATCACGCTCAACTCCCAACTTCACCTGTTCGTTATGGGCCGAGGGTGTGAACTCCGGCAACGGGGAGCGCGGCCCGGCGCGTGAGCCCTCGCCCTGCGCAGTGCGCCGAGCGCGCCGCACTCACGGGCTCGGCGGCTCACCCACCACCCACCACTCGTCCGTGTCCGACTCCTCGAGTTGTGTCAGGAGTTCGTCCACCATGCGTCCGAGTTCCGCCTCGTCCGAACCGTCGGCAATGGTGGCCCGTTGGTGTCTCGTCGCGTACCAGTACTCCCGTACGACAGGGTTCTGCAGAATGCCCCGGATGTACCCGAAGAACTCTTCGCGGGAGATATTGCCGATCCGGTAATAAAACAGTGCGTTCGTGTAGAGGGCGTTCGCGTAGAGGTACTGGCGCCGCTGCTTGGTGGAAACAGGTGCCTCGAAGAGGTCCAGTACTTCCGCCAGTTCGGGGTCATCGATGGCTTTGCTCAGCAATTCCCAGTGGAGGCGCTGCTGGTTGGCCAGGTTGGTGTGCTGTTGGGAGTGGGCGGTCCGTTCCAGGTGCTCCACTCGCACGCGGAGTGCCTCCAGCGCATGGCGCTGTGTCGCCATGGTGACGAGGGCACCCGCGGCCATGCCGACGGCCGCCGCGGCGGCCGCACCGAGTCCGCGTACCCCAAACCTCTGTGTGGCCATGTCGAAAACCCCCGATCAGGCGGCCGAGCGCCGGTCGTCGGGGTGCGGGTAGACGTGACGGGGACCGGCGAGCGGTGGGCGGCGCTTGCCGTCTCCCAGAGTGCCGAGCGGCTCTGACCGGCGGGGGAGGCGGAGGGGAGGCGCACGGAGGGAAGCGAGGGTCGCACGCCGGGGCGCCTTGCCAGACGTCTGCCCCGCAAGCGCTGCTAACAATCGTTCACTACGCGGTGATTCTCACGGCTCGTATCCTGGGGCCGCATTCCATCCCCGTGCGTGCGCCGGGCCGTGAGCCGGTGCACGCGTAGGTGTCAGAGAGGTCGCACGTGTCGCAGAGCCGCAGCCCGCAGCAGATCCCGGTCGTCGTACTCGCCGGATTCCTCGGCTCCGGCAAGACGACCCTGCTCAACCATCTCCTGCATCGCAGCGGCGGCAGCCGAATCGGCGCGATCGTGAACGACTTCGGCGCCATCGAGATCGACGCCATGGCGGTGGCCGGCGCGCTCGGCGACTCCACCGTCTCCCTCGGCAACGGCTGCCTGTGCTGCGCCGTCGACGCCAGTGAACTCGACGTCTACCTCGAACGGCTCGCCGCGCCGGCCGCCGGCATCGACGTCATCGTCATCGAGGCCAGCGGCCTCGCCGAGCCCCAGGAACTCGTGCGGATGGTGCTCGCCAGCGAGCATCCCGGCATCGTCTACGGCGGGCTCGTCGAGGTCGTCGACGCCGCCGAGTACGACGAGACCCGGGTGAAGCATCCCGAGCTCGACCGGCACCTCGCCCTCGCCGACCTCGTCGTGGTGAACAAACTCGACCGCGTGTCCGACGCCGACCGCGTCCTGGGGCTCGTCCGGTCCCTCACCGACCGGGCCGCCGTCGTCCCCGCCACCTACGGCCGCATCGACCCCGAGTTCCTCTTCGACTGTCGGCCGAGCGAGGAGCGCGTCGGACAGCTCTCCTTCGACGACCTGCACGACCACAGCGGGGACGATCGCACCGATCACCTCCACACGGCCTACGACAGCCTCTCCGTCACCTCCGAGGTGCCCCTCCACCCGCGCCGGTTGATGGAGTTCCTCGACAGCCGGCCCGAGGGGCTGTACCGGATCAAGGGGTACGTCGACTTCGGCCCGCACGATCCGGCAAACCGGTACGCCGTGCACGCCGTCGGGCGCTTCCTCCGCTTCTACCCGGAGCCCTGGACGGCCGCGGACGCCCGTCTGACCCGGCTCGTCCTCATCGGCTCCGGCATCGACACCGCCGCCCTCGGCAAGGAGATCGAGGCGTCCAAGAACGACGCCCCACACGCCGACGAGCGCGGCATGTGGGGCGTCCTGCGCTACGTACAGGACCCCGACGACGAGGCCTTTCACGAGGCCGAGGCCGAGGCCGAAGTCGAGGCCGAAGCCGGTGGCTGAGGCCTAGACCGGCCCCGCCACCACCGAGACCGTCTTCGACAGGGACACGCCCGAGCCGTCACGGCGCGGGTCGATCTCCGGCAGCTCGGCCGGCAGGCCGTTCTTCTGCGCCGCCTTGGCGGGGACGGGGCCCGCCCAGGCCAGGGACAGGCAGTCCTCGCCCTTCAGGAACCGCTGGCAGCGCACACCGCCGGTGGCGCGGCCCTTGCGCGGATACTGGTCGAAGGGGGTGAGCTTGGCTGTCGTCTGGACGGAGTCGTCAAGGGTTCCGCGCGAGCCCGCGATCGTGAAGACCACCGCGTCCACCGCGGGGTCCACGGCCGTGAACGAGATCACCTTCGCGCCCTCGGTGAGCTTGATGCCCGCCATACCGCCCGCGGCACGGCCCTGCGGGCGCACCTGCGAGGCCTGGTAGCGCAGCAGCTGGGCGTCGTCGGTGATGAAGACCAGGTCCTCCTCGCCGGTGGTCAGCTCGACGGCGCCGACGATCCGGTCGCCCTCCTTGAGGGTGATGACCTCCAGCTCGTCCTTGTTGGTCGGGTAGTCGGGCACGACCCGCTTGACGACACCCTGTTCCGTGCCGAGCGCCAGGCCCGGGGACGACTCGTCGAGCGTGGCCAGGCAGACCACCGTCTCGTCGCCCTCCAGGGAGACGAACTCCGCAAGCGGGGCACCGCCCGAGAGGTTCGGCGCCGCCGCTGTGTCCGGGAGCTGCGGCAGGTCGACGACGTTGATCCGCAGCAGCCGGCCCGAGGAGGTGACCGCGCCGATCTCCCCGCGCGCGGTGGCCGGTACCGCCGAGACGATCACATCGTGCTTGGTGCGCCGGCCGTCCGCGTCCTCGGTGTCCTCCCCGAAGGGCTCGCCGTTCGCCGTGCGGGCCAGCAGGCCCGTGGAGGACAGCAGGACGCGGCACGGGTCGTCCGCGACCTGGAGCGGCACGGCGGTGGCCGTGGTGCCCGACGATTCCAGCAGGACGGTACGGCGGTCGGTGCCGAACTTCTTCGCCACCGCCGCCAGTTCGGCCGAGACCAGCTTGCGCAGCTCCGCGTCCGAGTCCAGGATCCGGGTCAGCTCGGCGATCTCCGCGTTGAGCTTCTCCTTCTCCGCCTCCAGCTCGATGCGGTCGAACCTGGTGAGCCGGCGCAGGGGGGTGTCCAGGATGTACTGGGTCTGGATCTCCGACAGCGAGAAGCGCTCGATCAGGCGCTCCTTCGCCTGCGCGCTGTTGTCGCTGGACCGGATCAGCCGGATGACCTCGTCGATGTCGACGAGTGCCGTCAGCAGGCCCTCCACCAGGTGCAGCCGGTCGCGGCGCTTGCTGCGGCGGAACTCGCTGCGGCGGCGCACGACGTTGAAGCGGTGGTCGAGGTAGACCTCCAGGAGCTCCTTGAGGCCCAGCGTGAGCGGCTGGCCGTCGACCAGCGCCACGTTGTTGATGCCGAAGGACTCCTCCATCGGCGTCAGCTTGTAGAGCTGCTCCAGGACCGCCTCCGGCACGAAGCCGTTCTTGATCTCGATGACCAGCCGCAGGCCGTGCGCGCGGTCGGTGAGGTCCTTGACGTCGGCGATGCCCTGGATCTTCTTCGAGCCGACCAGGTCCTTGATCTTGGCGATGACCTTCTCGGGGCCGACGGTGAAGGGCAGTTCGGTGATGACCAGGCCCTTGCGGCGCGCCGTCACGGTCTCCACCGAGACCGTGGCACGGATCTTGAAGGTGCCGCGGCCGCTCTCGTAGGCGTCCCGGATGCCGGAGAGGCCGACGATCCGGCCGCCGGTGGGCAGGTCGGGGCCCGGAACGTACTTCATCAGGGCGTCGAGATCCGCCCCGGGGTAGCGGATCAGATGGCGGGCGGCCGCGATGACCTCGCCCAGGTTGTGCGGCGGCATGTTCGTGGCCATGCCGACCGCGATCCCGGACGAGCCGTTGACCAGCAGGTTCGGGAAGGCGGCGGGCAGCGCCACCGGCTCCTGCTCCTGGCCGTCGTAGTTGGGCGTGAAGTCGACCGTGTCCTCGTCGATCGACTCGGTCATCAGACTCGTCGCCTCGGCCTGGCGGCACTCGGTGTACCGCATGGCCGCCGGCGGGTCGTCGTTGCCCAGCGAGCCGAAGTTGCCGTGGCCGTCGACCAGTGGCACGCGCATGGAGAAGGGCTGGGCCATGCGCACCAGGGCGTCGTAGATCGACGCGTCGCCGTGCGGGTGCAGCTTGCCCATGACCTCGCCGACGACACGGGCGCACTTCACATAACCGCGCTCCGGGCGCAGGCCCATCTCGTTCATCTGGTAGACGATGCGGCGGTGCACCGGCTTCAGGCCGTCGCGGGCGTCCGGCAGGGCGCGGGAATAGATGACCGAGTACGCGTACTCGAGGAAGGAGCCCTGCATCTCGTCGACGACGTCGATGTCGAGGATCCGCTCCTCGTACGAGTCGTCGGGCGGCGGGGTCTTCGTGCTGCGGCGGGCCATCGCTGCCGGCTCCTTGCTGGGGCGTGTGACGGGATCTGACGCGGACCATTGTGGACCGTGCCACTGACAGCGCGGGCGAGGACCTGGCGTGGGCCGTCCTGCCCCGCACGCAGAGGCACCTCCTCCACGGCTGTCCGCAGGCTACGCGATCTCGCTCTCGGCGTACGCCCTGCGGGAACTTCGCCGACCGTCCGCACGCTTGCATACAGTGGCAGGACCGGCAGGAAAACCGCGGTTTCACACGACCGCGTCCGCGATCGGAAGGGACGTACATGCCCATGGGTCACACGGCCACAGCCCAGGCAGGCTCCGGGGGCCTGACAGCGACCGAGCACCGCCTGGCCAACGGCCTGCGCGTGGTGCTCTCGGAGGATCACCTGACCCCGGTCGCGGCGGTGTGCCTCTGGTACGACGTCGGTTCACGGCACGAAGTCAAGGGTCGTACCGGCCTTGCTCACCTTTTCGAGCACCTGATGTTCCAGGGCTCCGGACAGGTCAAGGGCAACGGCCACTTCGAGCTGGTCCAGGGCGCGGGCGGCTCGCTCAACGGCACCACCAGCTTCGAGCGCACCAACTACTTCGAGACCATGCCCGCCCACCAGCTGGAGCTCGCCCTCTGGCTGGAGGCCGACCGCATGGGCTCCCTGCTCGCCGCCCTCGACGACGAGTCGATGGAGAACCAGCGCGACGTCGTCAAGAACGAGCGCCGCCAGCGCTACGACAACGTCCCCTACGGCACGGCCTTCGAGAAGCTGACGGCCCTCGCCTACCCGGACGGCCACCCCTACCACCACACGCCGATCGGCTCGATGGCCGACCTGGACGCGGCGACCCTGGAAGACGCGCGCGCGTTCTTCCGGACGTACTACGCGCCCAACAACGCGGTCCTGTCCGTGGTCGGCGACATCGACCCCGAGGAGACCCTCGCCTGGGTCGAGAAGTACTTCGGCTCGATCCCGGGCCACGACGGCAAGCCCGCGCCCCGTGACGGCGCGCTGCCGGACGTGATCGGCGAGCAGCTGCGCGAGATCGTCGAGGAGGAGGTTCCGGCCCGCGCCCTGATGGCCGCCTACCGGCTGCCCGAGGACGGCACGCGCGCGTGCGACGCCGTCGACCTGGCGCTCACCATCCTGGGCGGCGGCGAGTCCTCCCGCCTCTACAACCGGCTGGTGCGCCGCGACCGCACGGCCGTGGCGGCCGGCTTCGGCCTGCTGCGGCTCGCCGGTGCGCCCTCCCTGGGCTGGCTGGACGTGAAGACGTCCGGTGACGTCGAGGTGCCCGTCATCGAGACCGCCATCGACGAGGAGCTCGCCCGGTTCGCCGAGGAGGGCCCCACGGCCGAGGAAATGGAACGCGCCCAGGCCCAGTTGGAGCGCGAGTGGCTCGACCGGCTCGGCACGGTCGCCGGCCGCGCCGACGAACTGTGCCGCTACGCCGTCCTGTTCGGCGACCCGCAGCTCGCCCTGACCGCCGTCCAGCGCGTGCTGGACGTGACGCCCGAGGAGGTGCAGGAGGTCGCCACGGCACGCCTGCGCCCCGACAACCGCGCGGTGCTCGTCTACGAGCCGACCGCCGCCGAAGCCCCCGCCGACCAGGACGAGAACGAGGAGGCGGCCCGGTGACCGAGCTCGCCACGATGGACTTCCACCCCCAGCCCCGGGCGGGCGAGGCCAAGCCGTGGGCGTTCCCGGCGCCCGAGCGGGCCGCGCTGGGCAACGGCCTGACCGTCCTGCACTGCCATCGCCCCGGTCAGCAGGTCGTCGCCGTCGAGATCCTCCTCGACGCGCCCCTGGACGCCGAACCTGCCGACCTCGACGGCGTCGCCACGATCATGGCGCGCGCCTTCTCCGAGGGCACCGACAAGCACTCCGCCGAGGAGTTCGCCGCCGAGCTGGAGCGCTGCGGCGCCACTCTGGACGCGCACGCCGACCACCCCGGCGTCCGCCTCAGCCTCGAAGTGCCGGCCTCGCGCCTGCCCAAGGGCCTCGGCCTGCTCGCCGACGCCCTCAGGGCGCCCGCGTTCGCCGACAGCGAGGTCGAGCGCCTCGTCCGCAACCGCCTGGACGAGATCCCGCACGAGCTGGCCAACCCCTCCCGGCGCGCCGCCAAGGAGCTCTCCAAGGAGCTGTTCCCCGCCACCGCGCGCATGTCGCGCCCACGTCAGGGCACAGCGGAGACGGTCGAGAAGATCGACTCCGCTGCCGTGCGGGCCTTCTACGAGACGCACGTGCGCCCCGCCACGGCCACCGCCGTGGTCGTCGGCGACCTCACCGGGGTCGACCTGGACGGGCTCCTCGGCGACACCCTGGGCGCCTGGACGGGCTCGACGGCCCAGCCGCGGCCCGTGCCGCCGGTGACCGCCGACGACACCGGCCGGGTCGTCATCGTGGACCGCCCCGGCGCCGTCCAGACGCAGCTGCTGATCGGCCGGATCGGCGCCGACCGGCACGACCGCGTGTGGCCCGCGCAGGTGCTCGGCACGTACTGCCTCGGCGGTACCCTCACCTCCCGCCTGGACCGCGTCCTGCGCGAGGAGAAGGGCTACACCTACGGTGTCCGGGCCTTCGGACAGGTCCTGCGGTCCGCGCCGGACGGGTCGGGCGCCGCGATGCTCGCCATCAGCGGCTCCGTGGACACCCCGAACACCGGTCCCGCTCTGGAGGACCTCTGGAAGGTGCTGCGCACCCTCGCCGCCGAGGGCCTGACCGACGCCGAGCGTGATGTCGCCGTGCAGAACCTGGTCGGGGTGGCACCGCTGAAGTTCGAGACCGCCGCGGCCGTCGCGGGCACGCTGGCCGACCAGGTCGAGCAGCACCTGCCCGACGACTACCAGGCGACGCTGTACCAGCAGCTCGCCGCGACCGGCACGGTGGAGGCCACCGCGGCGGCCGTGAACGCCTTCCCCGTGGACCGACTGGTGACCGTCCTCGTCGGTGACGCGGCTCAGATCAAGGAGCCGGTGGAGGCCCTCGGCATCGGCGAGGTGAAGGTCGTGCCCGCCGAGTAGGCGGAGTTGGCGAGATGGACGCGGGCAACGGCCCGCGCGCGTAGGGGCCCTGGTCGACGGAGACGTCACCAGGGCCTCTGGGTGTCCGAATTGAGGCGGAGGTTGCCTGTCTGCCCTGTGGGATGCGCTACAAAAACCATGATTCGTTTGAGGATTGAAAGCCGCCCCGCTTAGCGTCATCCGGGCTGTTCGTCAGGCAGTGCGCCGCAGCCGCGGCACCGGACAGTCATCGCCGAGTCCCCGTACGGCGCGAGCCAGGGGAGCCGGGGACCCTCCCTCCTGTCGCCGTCTTCGCGGCTGGAGGGGCCCAGAAGTCCCTGGGGTGAATCGGACGCCCGCGCGAGTCGCGAGGGGGTCCGTAGGAGACCTTCCTGCTCCGAACCCGTCAGCTAACCCGGTAGGCGAGAGGGAAGGAAAGGACACCCCCAACTTCATGGCGTTCACCTGCGCCACCGGGAAGCACCGTCGGCCCAGCCGGATGCAGCGCACCACCACGCGCGCGGCCGGCGTCGCGGCGCTCACCACCACCGGTGTCATGGCCACCGTCGCCTCCGCTCCGGCCTTCGCCGCCGAGCCCGCTCCCGAGCAGACCGGGCTGATCCCCGTCGTCACGGCCGGCGAGGCCGTCGCCGAGCAGATCGGCGACCAGGTCGCCGTGCAGAAGAAGGCCGCCTACGAGGAGGCCGCGCGCGAGGCGGCCGCCAAGAAGGCCGTGGAGGAGCGCGAGGCACGCGTGCGTGCCGCCCGCGAGGCCGAGCGCAAGCGGCTCAACGCCTTCGTGCTGCCGATCACCGGTTCCTACGTCTCCACCGGCTACCACGCCAGCAGCTCGCTGTGGTCCTCCGGCAGCCACACCGGCATCGACTTCCACGCCGCGACCGGCACCACGGTGCACGCGGTCGGCCTGGGCACCGTCGTCGAGGCCGGCTGGGGCGGGTCCTACGGCAACCAGGTGGTCATCAAGATGAACGACGGCACCTACACCCAGTACGGTCACCTGTCGTCCATCGGCGTCTCGGTGGGCCAGCAGGTCACCCCCGGCCAGCAGATCGGCCTGTCCGGCGCCACCGGCAACGTCACCGGCCCGCATCTGCACTTCGAGGCCCGCACGACCGCGGAGTACGGCTCGGACATCGACCCGGTCGCCTACCTCCGCAGCCACGGCGTGAACGTCTGACGACGCACGGCGACAGATCGTCCAGCCCCGGCCCTCCCGGCCGGGGCTTTCGCCGTTTCGGATGCCCTGCTGTCCAAAAAATATCCATGGATTCCGACCCGCCATCGGAAATTCCCGCTCATTGCAATAGAGTCACGGAACACACGTCAATCGTCGACGTTTCACGGGGATTAAGGCGGAGGTCCGTCATGCGTATTCCGGCGCACTCGGTGTGCACGGCCATCCGGGACGACATCGTCGCGGGTGTCTACGAGCGCGGCAGCCGCCTCACGGAGGAACTCCTCGCCCGCCGCTACGGCGTTTCCCGCGTCCCGGTCCGGGAGGCGCTGCGCACGCTGGAGGCCGAGGGCTTCGTGGTGACGCGGCGGCACGCGGGCGCCTGCGTCGCGGAACCGACCGAGCAGGAGGCGGCCGACCTGCTGGAGATGCGCATGCTCCTGGAGCCGCTGGGTGCCGCTCGGGCGGCCCAGCGGCGCACGGAGGCCCATCTGAAGGTGCTGCGCGGCCTCGTCCGGCTGGGCCAGGAGCGGGCCAGGAGGGGCAACAGCGAGGATCTGCGCTCCTTGGGGGGCTGGTTCCACGAGACGCTCGCCCAGGCCTCCGGAAGCCACGCTCTGACGTCGATGCTCACTCAGTTGCGCCACAAGATCGCCTGGATGTACGCGGTGGAGGCGCCGGCCAACCCCGTGGAGTCCTGGGCGGAGCACGGCGGGATCGTGGACGCGGTGGCACGCGGCGACGGGGAGCGTGCGCGGGCGATCACGGCACTGCACACCGAGCGCACGACGGCCGCGCACCGGCTGCGCTTTTCCGGCGGACAGGAGCGCATCGACCGTGTGAGGACTTCGCAACCTCCCGTAAACATGACGAGCCTGCGGCATTAACACGAGAGCCGTATACAAAGGGGAGATAATTCGCGGGGGATTATTTCTGCTGCCCGTGAACGGGAAATGCGAAGGGCTCGCCCGATAATTCGGACGAGCCCCGCAGCCCTCAATTGTTAAGGGGTTGCTCAGACGGTCTCGGGGAGTTCCTCGAGACCCTCGGCGACCAGCTTCGCCAGACGGTCGAGGGCGGCGTCCGCACCCTCGGCCTCGGAGGCGAGGACGATCTCCTCGCCGCCCTGGGCACCCAGGCCGAGAACGGCCAGCATGGAGGCCGCGTTGACGGGGTTGCCGTCGGCCTTGGCGATCGTCACCGGGATACCTGCGGCCGTGGCGGCCCGGACGAAGATGGAAGCGGGGCGGGCGTGAAGGCCCTCGGCCCAGCCGACGTTGACGCGGCGCTCAGCCATGTGATGCTGCCCTTCAGTGTTCAGGTTGTCTAGACCAGTGTTCCACACGTGAAGCGTGTGAGGGACGGGTCGTCCACGACCCGTCCCGGTGTGGTCGTCGGATCGCGGCCTCGATCCGACGTCCGTCCTCCACAGACTGCCTGGCGCCGTTGTCGTACGCGAGCCGTACTCTGGGCCCCATGCAGAGCGCGTCGGACCGGCACGAGTACCCCGCCCACTGGGAGGCCGACGTGGTGCTGCGCGACGGCGGCACCGCACGCATCCGCCCCATCACCGTTGATGACGCCGAGCGCCTGGTCAGCTTCTACGAGCAGGTCTCGGACGAGTCGAAGTACTACCGCTTCTTCGCGCCCTACCCGCGCCTGTCCGCAAAGGACGTCCACCGCTTCACGCACCACGACTTTGTGGACCGGGTGGGACTCGCGGCCACGGTCGGCGGCGAGTTCATCGCAACCGTACGCTATGACCGCATTGGTGCCGACGGCATGGCCGCCTCCGCGCCCGCCGACGAGGCCGAGGTCGCCTTCCTCGTGCAGGACGCCCACCAGGGGCGCGGTGTCGCCTCCGCGCTCCTCGAACACATCGCGGCCGTGGCACGTGAGCGCGACATCCGCCGATTCGCCGCCGAGGTGCTCCCCGCCAACACCAAGATGATCAAGGTGTTCACGGACGCCGGCTATACCCAGAAGCGCAGCTTCGAGGACGGCGTCGTCCGCCTGGAGTTCGACCTCGAACCCACCGAGCGCTCCCTCGCCGTGCAGCGCGCGCGGGAGCAGCGCGCGGAGGCGCACTCCGTGCGGCGGCTGCTGGCGCCCGGCTCCGTCGCCGTCGTCGGCACCGGCCGCACGCCCGGCGGCGTCGGCCGAAGCGTCCTCGGCAACCTCCAGGAGGCCGGGTTCACCGGCCGCCTGTACGCCGTGAACAAGGCCTTTCCCGAGGATCTGAAGGAGCTCGACGGAGTGCCCGCCCACCGCTCGGTGCGCGACATAGAGGGGCCCGTCGACCTCGCGGTCGTCGCCGTACCGGCCGAGCACGTGCCCGAGGCCGTCGCCGAGTGCGGCGAGCACGGTGTGCAGGGACTCGTCGTCCTCTCCGCCGGCTACGCCGAGAGCGGCCCCGACGGGCGCGAGCGCCAGCGCGAACTCGTCCGGCACGCACGCGCGTACGGCATGCGGATCATCGGCCCCAACGCCTTCGGGATCATCAACACCTCCCCAGAGGTGCGGCTCAACGCCTCGCTCGCTCCGGAGATGCCGAGGCCCGGCAGGATCGGGCTGTTCGCCCAGTCCGGCGCCATCGGCATCGCCCTGCTGTCCCGCCTCCACCGGCGCGGCGGAGGGGTCACCGGCGTCACCGGTGTGTCCACCTTCGTCTCCTCCGGCAACCGCGCGGACGTCTCCGGCAACGACGTCCTCCAGTACTGGTACGACGACCCCGACACCGATGTCGCCCTCATGTACCTGGAATCCATCGGCAACCCGCGCAAGTTCACCCGCCTCGCCCGGCGCACGGCGGCCGCCAAGCCCCTGGTCGTCGTCCAGGGATCCGGTTCCGCCCCGCAGGGACACGCCGTACGGGCGACGCGGCTGCCGCACGCGACGGTGTCGGCGCTGCTGCGGCAGGCCGGCGTGATCCGCGTGGACACCATCACCGAGCTGGTCGACGCGGGCCTGCTGCTCGCCCGCCAGCCGCTGCCGACGGGACCGCGGGTGGCGATCCTCGGCAACTCCGAGTCGCTGGGCCTGTTGACGTACGACGCCTGCCTCTCCGAGGGACTGCGTCCGCTGCCCCCGCTGGACCTGACGACGGAGGCGTCCGCGGAGGACTTCCACGCGGCGCTCGCGCGGGCGCTCGCCGACGAGACCTGCGACGCGGTGGTCGTGACGGCGATCCCCGCGATCGGGGAGGTGTCGCCGGGGGACGCGGAACTCGCGCAGGCCCTGCGCTCGGCCGCGGCGGCGGCTCCAGCCAAGCCGGTGCTCGTCGTGCACGTGGAACTCGGCGGCCTCGCGGCGGCTCTCTCCGCCGCGGCGAGCACCGCGCCGCGCGCGGAAGCGACCCCACACGCGCGTGCCGCGACGGAAGACACCGGGACCCGACGGCCCGCCGCGGTCGAGGCACCCGAGGGAGCGCACCTCATCCCCGCCTTCCCCGCCGCCGAACGCGCCGTCCGCGCCCTCGCCGAGGCCGTGAAGTACGCCCAGTGGCGGCGCGAGGCGGCCGACCCCGGCAAGGTGCCCGAGTACGAGGACATCGACGAGAAGGGCGCCGCCGAGCTGATCGGCGGGCTCCTCGCGCGCGGGCAGGGCCTCACCCTCGGCACCGACGAGACGTGCGAGCTGCTCGGCCGCTACGGCATCCGCACCCGCCGGGCGATCCCCGCGCCCACCCCGGACGAGGCCGCGCGGGCCGCGGGCGCCCTCGGCTACCCCGTGGCCCTCAAGGCCACCGCCCCGCACCTGCGCCACCGCGCCGACCTGGGCGGCGTACGCCTCGACCTGGCCGACGAGGAGCAACTGCGGCGCGCGTACGCCGAGTTGACCGAGCTCTTCGGGAAGCCGGAGGAGCTCCGTCCGGTCGTCCAGTCGATGGCCCCGCGCGGCGTCGACACGGTCGTCCGCGCCGTCATCGACCCGGCGGCCGGAGCCGTGCTGTCCTTCGGACTCGCCGGGGCCGCCTCGCAGCTGCTGGGGGACATGGCGCACCGGCTGGTCCCGGTCACCGACCGCGACGCGACCTCGCTGATCCGCTCCATCCGGACCGCCCCGCTCCTCTTCGGCTGGCGCGGCTCGACGCCCGTCGACACCCCCGCCCTGGAGGAGCTGTTGCTGCGCGTATCCCGGCTGGTCGACGACCATCCCGAGGTCGTCGCGGTCACCCTGGAGCCGGTCGTCGTCGCCCCGCACGGCCTGAGCGTCCTGGGCGCCTCCGTGCGCCTCGCGCCCCCGCCCGCGCGCGACGATCTCGGACCGAGGACACTGCCGACGTACTGAAGAGATCGCGCCGCAGGCGAATGCCGCCGACCTACGGAAAGCGGCCGTGAGCGGTGCCTCGCAGTCAGTGGGTCCCCGTAGGATGGAGGGCATGGCCAAGACCAGTACGACGACCCAGGGGCTGCGCGCGGCGATCGAGCGCAGCGGCTACTACCCGGCCCTCGTGGCCGAGGCGGTGGAGGCCGCTGTGGGCGGCGAGCCGATCCGGTCGTTCCTGGTCCACCAGGAGACCACGTTCGACCAGAACGAGGTGCGTCGGCATGTGACCGTGCTGGTCCTCACCGGCAACCGCTTCATCGTCAGCCACACCGACGAACAGGCCGCCGACACCACCTCCCCGACGCCGTACGCCACCACGTCGACGGAGTCCGTGAAGCTCGGCCGGATCTCCTCGGTCGTTCTCAGCCGCGTGGTCGCCAACCCGGAGTCGTACGCGCCGGGCACCCTGCCGCGCGAGGTCGTGCTCACCATCGGCTGGGGCGCCGTCTCCCGCATCGACCTGGAGCCGGCCGCCTGCGGCGACCCCAACTGCGACGCCGACCACGGCTACACCGGCAACTCGACGGCGGACGACCTGAGCCTGCGCGTCAGCGAGGCCGGGGACGGCCCGGAGACGGTGCGCCAGGCACTCGCCTTCGCGCAGTCGCTCTCCGAGGCCACTGCGGACGTAACGCGCTGATGGCACAGTCCGCCCCCTGGGACTTCCCCGAGCCGCTCGCCGTCGGCTCCGCCCCCGTCCCCGAGTACGGCTCCGGCTCCCTCGCCGACCTGCTGCCCACACTGGCGGCGGGCATGGGAGTACCCGGCACGACCGCGGCGATCCCGGAACTGACCCCGGCCGACCGCAACTGCGTCTTCCTGATCGACGGCCTCGGCTGGGAGCAGATCAAGGACCACCCCGACGAGGCGCCCTATCTGCACGCCCTCCTCGGCAGCTCGCGCGGCGGCACCGGACGCCCGCTCACCGCCGGCTACCCGGCGACCACCGCGACCTCCCTCGCCTCCGTCGGCACTGGCCTCCCGCCGGGCGCCCACGGCCTGCCCGGCTACACCGTGCGCAACCCGGCCACCGGCGAGCTGATGAACCAGCTCCGCTGGCAGCCGTGGACCGCGCCGGGCGCCTGGCAGCCGTACCCCACGGTCTTCCAGCTCGCCCACGAGGCGGGCGTGCACGCCGCACAGGTGTCGTCCCCGGCGTTCCAGAACACCCCGCTGACCAAGGTCGCGCTCAGCGGCGGAACGTTTCACGGGCGGCTGACCGGCGAGGAGCGCATGGACCTGGCCGCCGAGCAACTCGCCGCGGGCGACCGCTCCCTGGTCTACACGTACTACGCCGAACTGGACGGAGCCGGGCACCGCTACGGTGTCGCCTCCGACACCTGGCGCGGCCAGCTCATGTACGTCGACCGGCTCGTCCAGCGTCTCGCCGAGCAACTCCCGCCGCGCAGCGCGCTCTACGTCACCGCCGACCACGGCATGGTCGACGTGCCCTTCGACGAGGAGCACCGCATCGACTTCGACGCGGACTGGGAGCTGCGCGCCGGGGTCGCCCTGCTGGGCGGAGAGGGCCGCGCCCGCCACGTCTACGCCGTACCGGGCGCTCAGGAGGACGTGCTGACCTGCTGGCGCGAGGTGCTCGGCGAGCAGTTCTGGGTGGCCTCCCGGGACGAGGCGATCGCCGCGGGCTGGTTCGGGCCGAAGATCGACGAGCGGGTGTACGCCCGCCTCGGCGACGTGGTCGCGGCCGCCCGGGACGACGTCGTGATCATCGCCTCCGAGCGGGAGCCCAAGGAGTCGGCGATGGTCGGCAACCACGGCTCGATGACCCCTGCCGAGCAGTTGGTCCCCCTGCTCGAAGTACGCTCCTGAAGGCCCAGAACCGTTTCTCCTCTTGTCTTGCTCTTCCTCCTTCACCTTCACCGAAAGGCGCTCGACTCCCCATGCCCGAGCTGGTGTTCTTCTCCGGAACCATGGACTGCGGGAAGTCGACGCTGGCTCTCCAGATAGAGCACAACCGCTCCGCGCGGGGCCTGCAGGGCATGATCTTCACCCGCGACGACCGTGCGGGCGAGGGCAAGCTGTCCTCCCGCCTCGGCCTGGTCACCGACGCGGTCGAGGTCGAGGACGGCCAGGATCTGTACGCCTACCTTGTCGACCACCTCTCGCAGGGCGGTCGCGCAGACTACGTGATCGCGGACGAGGCGCAGTTCCTGGCCGAGGACCAGATCGATCAGCTCGCGCGCGTGGTGGACGACCTCGACATCGACGTCTACGCCTTCGGTATCACCACCGACTTCCGCTCCAAGTTGTTCCCCGGCTCCCAGCGGCTCGTCGAACTCGCCGACCGCGTCGAGGTCCTCCAGGTCGAGGCCCTGTGCTGGTGTGGCGCCCGCGCCACGCACAACGCCCGCACGGTGGGCGGCGTCATGGTCGTCGAGGGCGCGCAGGTCGTCGTCGGCGACGTCGACCAGGCCGACACGGTCGGCTACGAGGTCCTGTGCCGACGCCACCACCGGCGCCGTATGACTTCGGCGTCGGCTCGGGCGGCCGCCCTGTCGCCGGACGTGCTGCCGGTGCAGCGGGCCTAGGAGCCGCCCCTCACCGCGGCCCCTGGATCAGGGAGAAGCGGGCCCCCTCGGGGTCGGCCACGGTAGCCACGCGCCCGTGCGCGCTGTCCTGGGCCGGCCCGAGGACACGTCCGCCGAGATCGGCGACGCGGGCGAGCGCCACGTCCGTGTCGGCCACCTCGAAGTACGTCGTCCAGTGCGGTCCCCGGTCCCGGGGCAGCGCGGTGCCCACGCCGTGGATGCCGGCGACCGGGCGGCCGGCCACGTGCAGGGTCAGGTAGTCGAAGTCGGCGGACACCACCGACTCCTCCTCCTCGTAGCCGAACACCGTCTCGTAGAACTTGCGGACGCTCGCGGTCTCGTACGTCACCAGTTCGTACCAGGCCGGCGTTCCGGGCACGCCGACGACGGTCGTGCCGACATGGGCGGCCGCCTGCCAGACGCCGAAGACCGCGCCGGAGGGATCGGAGCCGATCGCCAGGCGCCCGGCGTCGGAGGCGTCCAGAGGGCCGACCCCGATCGTGCCGCCGCACAGCCGGACCGTTTCGGCAGTCGTGTCCACGTCGTCCGAAGCGAGATACGGCGTCCAGGCCACGGGGAGGTGGCGGTCCGGGGGGAGTTGGCCGATGCCGGCCACCTCACGGCCGTCGAGCAGTGCTCGCACGTAGGGGCCGAGCTGCTGCGGGCCGGGTTGGAATTGCCAACCGAAAAGCTCACCGTAGAAGTCCTGCGTCGCGGTCAACCCGTGCGCCATCAGACTCACCCAGCAGGGTGTACCGGGCGCGTACCGAGCGCGCGCCGCACCGATCGGGCCGGCCGACCCACCTGCATCGGTCATCGTCTCTCTCTCCTCGGCCCGTCGTGGGGGCCGCGTCGCTTCCGCCCTCGGAGGATGCCTGATGGGGGGTTTCTCGTCGGTTTACGGGCGGTTGTCGCCGTATGTCGATCACCTGTACGGTATGTGCTCGATCCCGCACGCCTTGTGATCGAGCCTGTCCGGCCGAGCAGAGTAGCCGGACATGAGCAATGGGGCCACCCCGTGCGCGAGGATGGTGGCCATGAACGCCATCATCACCGCATCGGAACTGGCGGGCGACCTGGCGGGGGAGAACCCGCCCGTCGTCCTCGACGTCCGCTGGCAGCTCAGCATGGCGAAGGCGGCCGGCGAGCCGCCCTTCGACGGCCGGGCCGCGTACGAGTCCGGGCATGTACCCGGCGCGGTCTACGTCGACCTGGACCGGGAACTCGCGGGAGCGCCGGGCGGGCGGGGCCGGCATCCGCTGCCCGACCTCGCGGAGTTCGGCGCGGCGATGCGCCGGGCGGGTGTCTCGGCCGACCGGCCGGTGGTCGTGTACGACGGCGGGCAGAGCTGGGCGGCGGCACGCGCGTGGTGGCTGCTGCGCTGGACGGGTCACCCGGACGTGCGGGTCCTCGACGGAGGGTTGCCGTCGTGGCAGGGGGACCTCTCGACAGACGTCCCCGCGCGCGTGGAGGGCGACTTCGAGCCGGTGCCGGGCGCCACAGGCCTCCTCGACGCGGACGGCGCCGCGGCACTCGCCCGCTCCGGAGTGCTGTTCGACGCCCGCGCGGGGGAGCGGTATCGAGGTGAGGTCGAGCCGATCGACCCGGTCGGCGGGCACATTCCGGGTGCCGTGTCCGCGCCCACGAACGTCAACGTGGCCCCGGACGGCCGCTTCCTGCCCGCCGAGGACCTGAAGGCCCGCTTCAAGGCGCTGGGAGCGGTGGACGGCACCGAGGTGGGCGTGTACTGCGGCTCGGGCGTCTCAGGGGCCCACGAGGTGCTGGCTCTTGCGGTCGCGGGGATTCCGGCGGCCCTGTATGTCGGATCGTGGTCGGAGTGGTCCTCGGACCCGGCCCGGCCGGTCGCCGTGGGCTCCGACCCCCAGTGACCCGCCGAGCGGACATGTCGGGGAGGGCCGCACCGAACAGGTGCGGCCCTCCCCGACGTATGTACCTACGTGCGAACCGGCATCCGCGAACCCACGGGCACCCCGGGCGAGTTGCCCGGGGGCCGCTTACTCCTGCTTCTTCCGCCGTGTCCCGAACACGATCTCGTCCCAGCTCGGCACGGCGGCACGGCGGCCCGGACGGACACCGTCCGCCTCGGCCTGCCGGTCCGTGGCGCCGACGAGACGGTCGCGGTGACTGCCGACGGAACGGGGCATGAGGACGTCCGCGTAGGCGGAACCGGCGGAGGCGGCGGGCGCCGGGGGTTCCTCGGCGACGGGCTCCTGCTCGTCGGGCTCCTCCGTGGTGGGCTCCGCCGGGCGTTCCGGGACGACCATGTCGCCACGGAAGCTCGGTACCGCCTCCAACAGGCTGGTCAGCGAGTCCCGTTCCCGCTCGCCGGTGCTCTCCTCGGCCGACTCCGACGGCTGGGCCGGCAGGCTCGGCCGGTCGAGGGTGCGATCCAGCGGGCGGTCGCGCGGCAGCCGCGCGATACGCGGAACGAACGGAAAACTGGGCTCGGGAGCGGCCAGGTCGTCGGACTCGCCGATCAGCGAACGCGCCTCGTCGTCGACGGCCTGGACGAGCCGCCGGGGCGGGTCGTACGTCCAGCTCGCCGAGTGCGGCTCGTCCGCGACCCGGTAGACGAGCAGGACCTCCCAGGTGCCGTCGTCGCGCCGCCACGAGTCCCACTGGACGGTGTCCTTCTCGGCGCCGCGCAGCAACAGCCGTTCCTGGACTGCCTCGCCGAGCTGCGGCCCGGCGTTCTCACCGGGCCGGCGGACCGGAGTCTTCCGGGCCCGCTCGGCCATGAAGGCGCGCTCGGCCAGCACGGGGCCCTCGAAGCGGCGCACGCGGTCGACGGGGATGCCGGCCATCTGCGCGACTTCTTCCGCGGTCGCACCGGCACGTATACGCGCCTGGATGTCGCGGGGGCGGAGATGGCTCTCCACCTCGATCTCGATCTGGCCGAGGCGGGGACGGTCGCCGCGTACGGCGGCGCGCAGACGCTCGTCGATCGGAAGCGTGTACTCCGTGCTGTCCGCAGCCTTCAGCACCAGCCGTGTGCCGTCATTCGAGACGGCCACGACACGCAGTTCGGGCATGGGGACCTCCCGGGTGGTGCCTGCCGACGTCACGTGCGTCGCTGCTTCCGCTAGTCGAGTGTGGCCTGCCCGGGTGCAGCCTGCCACAACCTTGCCGAGTTGCCCGGCGTGTCGGGCACAGGCACTGCGCCGCCGTTATGGCACGGTTACCTATTCGCCACGCTAAGTGACCAACGCCGTCACCCTGTGCAACCAGCCCCCTCCATGCGGTCCGGCGAGGCTCCGGACATCCTGGCGGGAGACCGGGCCCAGGGCTCGCAACAGTACTCCATTTGGGCCACGTGCGTGGATTGGCGCGCCACCCAACTTCTGGCAAGAGGTGGGACTTGGCCGTCCGTGGTGCCGTTTTTGCGATCTTGTGCGTGGCGTACTTCACGCAATCTTCCGAAACCGAACCAATCGAAACGGAATTGACCGTTTCGTTCGTACGCCCCTTCGACGGCGTTCGCTACGACCCCAGAACCCGCCGCAAGTAGTCGTTCTGGAAGCGGCGGTCGGGGTCCAGCCGGTCCCGCAGCTCCGTGAACTCGCCGAAGCGTGGATACACACCGGAGAAGTACTCCGCGTCCCGGGTGTGCACCTTGCCCCAGTGCGGTCGGCCCTGGTGGGCGGTGAAGATGCGCTCGGCGGCGGTGAAGTACCCCTGGTACGGCGTGCCCTTGACCATGTGGACGGCGATGTACGCGCTGTCGCGGCCGGAGGCGGTGGACAGGGTGATGTCGTCGGCGGGCGCGGTGCGCACCTCCACGGGGAAGCTGATCCTGAGGCCCGAGCGGTCGACCATCGCCTTGAGTTCGCGCAGTATCCCGGTCACGGCCTCGCGTGGGACGGCGTACTCCATCTCCATGAACCGCACCCGGCGCGGAGACGTGAAGACCTTGTAGGGGATGTCCGTGTAGGTGCGCGCGGACAGGGCCTTGCTGGAGACCTGGGCGATCGTCGGGATGGTGGCGGGCACGGCCCGGCCGACCCACTGGGCCACCTGGAAGACGCCGTTGGAGAGGAACTCGTCCTCGATCCAGCCCGTGATCGGGCTCACCGGCTTGCTGGGGCCCGCGCTGCGGTTGTTGCGCTTGGTGTTGGTGCTGCCGGTGTGCGGGAACCAGTAGAACTCGAAGTGCTCGTTCTCGGCCCACAGTTCGTCGAACTCGGCGAGGACCCTGTCGAAGGGCATCGGCTCCTCGCGCGCGGTGAGCAGGAAGATCGGCTCGACGGCGAAGGTGATCGCGGTGATGATGCCGAGGGCGCCCAGGCCGATCCGGGCCGCCGCGAAGACCTCGGGGTTCTCCTTCTCGGAGCACGTGAGCACCGAACCGTCGGCCGTGACCAGTTCCAGGCCCTTGATCTGGGCGGCGATCGAAGCGGACTCGCGTCCGGTGCCGTGCGTGCCGGTGCTGGTGGCCCCCGAGACGGTCTGCTCCATGATGTCGCCCATGTTCGTGAGCGACAGCCCCTCGCGTGCGAGGGCCATGTTGAGTCTCTTGAGCGGCGTGCCGGCCTCGACCGTGACGGTCATGTCGTCGCGATCAATGTTGCGGATGCCGGTCAGGAGCTGAGGGCGGATCAACACACCGTCCGTGGCGGCGATCGACGTGAAGGAGTGGCCGGTGCCGACCGCCTTCACCTTCAGCCCGTCCTCGGCGGCCCGGCGCACGGCAGCGGCCAGTTCGTCGACGGAGGCGGGCGTGACCTCCCGCGCGGGGCGTGCGGCGACATTGCCGCCCCAGTTACGCCACGTGCCGTTCTTCCCGCTCGCTGTGCTGCTCAACGGTGCCTCCCCGACCCGGAGCCGGCCTGTTCAGCCGGCGGTACCCCAGGAAACCGACCGCGACCGCGACGGCTCCGGACACCGCCGGAACCCCGTACCCGGCCCGCGCGCCGGCCGCGTCGATGACCCAGCCGGCGATGGAGGAGCCGAGCGCGACCCCGACCGCGAGCCCGGTGCTGATCCAGGTCATGCCCTCGGTCAGTTGTGCGCGTGGTACGTGCTCTTCGATGAGGGACATCGTGGTGATCATCGTGGGAGCGATGGCCAGGCCCGCAAAGAACAGCGCCACGGCCAGAAACGGCAAGTTTCCGACCAGTAGGAGGGGGATCATACTCACGGCCATCATGAACACGCCCAGCAGCCAGCGCCGTTCCGGCGCCCCCTTCAGGCGCAGCAGGCCGAACACGAGCCCGGCCGCGCACGAACCGGCCGCGTAGACCGCCAGGACGACGCTGGCGGCGCCCTTGTGGCCCTGCTCGTCGGCGAAGGCGACGGTGACCACGTCGACCGCCCCGAAGATCGCTCCGGTCGCCACGAAGGTCGCCACCAGGACCTGGAGCCCGGGCGAGCGCATTGCCGAACCGCCGCCGCGCTGCTCGCGCGGGTGCGGCTCCGGCTCGGTGGCCCGCTGGGCGGTCAGCCAGAAGACGCCGACGGCCAAGAAGCAGGCCGCCAGCAGCGGTCCCGCCTCCGGGAACCAGACGGTGGACAGGCCGATGGAGATGATCGGCCCGACGATGAAGCACACCTCGTCCACCACGGACTCGAACGAGTACGCGGTGTGCAGTCGAGGGGTGCCCCGGTACAAGGCCGCCCAGCGGGCCCGGATCATCGCGCCCAGGCTGGGCACGGTACCGATGCCTGCGGCGCACACGAACAGCACCCAGTCCGGCCAGTCGAAGTGCGCGGCCAGCAGCAGCCCGGCCGCCGCGGCGAGCGCGACCAGCGTCGCCGGGCGCAGGACCCGGCGCTGCCCGTGCAGGTCCACCAGGCGCGAGATCTGCGGCCCGAAGGCCGCGGCCGCCAGCGCGATGGTCGCCGACAGCGCGCCCGCGAGCCCATAGCGCCCGGTGAGCTGGGAGACCATCGTGACCACGCCGATGCCCATCATCGACAGCGGCATCCTGCCGAGGAACCCCGCGGCGGAGAAGCCCTTGGAGCCGGGGGCGGCGAACAGGGCGCGGTACGGGCTCGGCACGGAGATCTCCGGTGGTCCGGTCACGCGCGCGTGGCGGCTCGGCGCGACGTGAGGGAAGGCGGTTCGGCGGGGCCCCGTGAGACGTGCGGGGGCCCGGCAGAACCGGTAAGGCGTGAATCCAGCTCATACAGCTTACGAAGTTAGGCAACCCTAACGCACCCGGGTGCACGGATGGCACGCCCCGTCCGTCACCCCGCCGTTTCCCGGCTGTCAGAGGCGGGTGGCAGGATCGACCCATGCGAGACGCGCTCGATGCCACCCCCTACGACGCCCTGCTCCTGCTCTCGTTCGGCGGCCCGGAAGGCCCGGACGACGTTGTCCCGTTCCTGGAGAACGTGACACGCGGGCGCGGCATCCCCAAGGAACGCCTCAAGGAAGTCGGTCAGCACTACTTCCTGTTCGGCGGGGTCAGCCCCATCAACGACCAGAACCGCGCCCTGCTGGACGCCCTGCGCAAGGACTTCGCCGGCCACGGCCTGGACCTGCCGATCTACTGGGGCAACCGCAACTGGGCCCCGTACCTCACGGACACCCTGCGCGAGATGGTCGCCGACGGCCGCCGCCGCATCCTCGTCCTCGCCACCAGCGCCTACGCCTCGTACTCGGGCTGCCGCCAGTACCGCGAGAACCTCGCCGACTCGCTGGCCGCGCTGGAGACCGAGGGCCTGGAACTGCCGAGGGTCGACAAGCTGCGGCACTACTTCAACCACCCGGGCTTCCTGGAGCCCATGATCGACGGCGTCGTCGAGTCCCTCGCCTCCCTTCCCGCCGACGTCCGCGAGGGCGCCCACCTCGCCTTCACCACCCACTCGGTCCCGACGGCCTCGGCCGACACCTCCGGCCCGGTCGAGGACCACGGCGCCGGCGGCGCGTACGTGGCGCAGCACCTGGACGTCGCACAGCTGATCGCCGACGCCGTCCGCGAGCGCACCGGCGTGGACCACCCCTGGCAGCTCGTCTACCAGTCCCGCTCCGGCGCCCCGCACATCCCGTGGCTGGAGCCCGACATCTGCGACCACCTGGAGGAGCGGCACGCGGCCGGCGCCCCCGCGGTCGTGATGGCTCCCATCGGCTTCGTCTCCGACCACATGGAGGTCCTCTACGACCTCGACACGGAGGCGAAGGCCAAGGCGGAGGACCTCGGCCTGCCGGTACGCCGCTCGGCCACGGTGGGCGCAGACCCACGCTTCGCGGCCGCGATCCGAGAGCTCGTCCTGGAGCGCGCCGCGCGCGAGAGCGGCCGGGAGGTCGCCCCGTGCGCCCTGGGGGCGCTCGGCGCGAGCCACAACCTGTGCCCGGTCGGCTGCTGCCCCGCCCGTGCCTCCAAGCCCGCCGCCGCGGGCGTCGACAGCCCCTACGCGTGAGGAGCGGCGTGACCGACCCCCTGCACACCGAACTGCTCGAGCTCGCCCAGGAGGCCGCCCGCCGGGCCGGTGAGCTGCTGCGGGACGGCCGCCCGGCCGACCTCGCGGTCGCCGCCACCAAGTCGAGCCCGATCGACGTGGTCACCGAGATGGACATCGCCGCCGAGAAACTGATCACGGGCCTGATCTCCGAGCACCGTCCCGACGACGGCTTCCTCGGTGAGGAGGGCGCCTCCAGTGAGGGCAGCAGCGGCATCCGCTGGGTGATCGACCCTCTGGACGGCACCGTCAACTACCTCTACGGGCTGCCCACCTGGGCCGTCTCCATCGCGGCCGAGCGGGACGGTGAGACGGTCGTCGGGGTCGTCGAGATCCCGATGCGCGGTGAGACGTTCCACGCGGTGCGCGGTGGTGGTGCCCGTGGGAGGGGTGCCTGGGAGGGCGAGCGGGTGCTGTCCTGCCGTCCTGCCGCGCCCCTGGAGCAGGCCCTGGTCTCCACCGGCTTCAACTACGTCACCGAGGTCCGCGCGCACCAGGCCGATGTCGCGCAGCGGCTCATCCCGCTGCTGCGCGACATCCGGCGCGGCGGCTCGGCCGCGGTCGACCTGTGCGACGTGGCCGTCGGCCGCCTCGACGGCTACTACGAACGCGGGCTGCACCCCTGGGACCTCGCCGCGGGCGACCTGATCGCCCGGGAAGCGGGTGCGCTGACCGGTGGACGGCCCGGAGAGCGCCCCGCACGTGACCTGGCGGTCGCGGCCACGCCGGGTGTCTTCGAGCCCCTCCAGCGACTCCTGGAGGAATTCGGCGCCTGGCACGACTGAGCCGCCGCCGCGCGCAGACGCGAAGGGGCCCCGGCGCTGGATTCGCCGGGGCCCTCCGTCATGCGTGGGAACTGCCTGGGAAGTGCTCAGACGCTCGTCGCGCCGACCTCCACACCGTGCTCGGCGGCCAGGCGGCGCAGGTCGTCGAGCTCGGCCTGCTCCACCTCGGCGAGGAAGTCGTCGCCCTCGTCGCGAGCCCTCGTCAGGTCGGACTCGGTCGCCCTTATACGCTGCAGAAGTCCTGCGGTGAATGCGTCCATGCTGCGCCCCCTCGTCCTGGGTCGTGGGTCGGTGGCACGGGGGTGTGCCGGTTGGGAAGGGGCGATCACGTCTCCAAATAGGTGCCCAGCGCTGCCCTGCTGGGCGGCGACGGTGCCGGACACCCACGCCCACTCTGCGGCAAGCGGAACGCGGAGTACCACATGGTTCTGCGGCACATGCAGAGCGTGATCGCGGGGTGTAAAGCCGTCCTCCCCCCGCTCCCTTCCACGGAAACCTCAACCCGACGAGAAAATCTCGCATTCCCGGGCTTCACACCGGTCCTTCATCTCCCGCGCACCCGTCTTACCGCCGACTTATGGCCGAAAAGGGCAGGATGGAGGCACACACTCACCAAGGACCCTGCCCGCGTGCGCTCACGGAGCGCTACGCGGGTGGACAGAGGAAGGACAAGCGACGTGCGCGTACTCGTCGTCGAGGACGAGCAGCTGCTCGCCGATGCGGTGGCCACCGGACTGCGCCGGGAGGCCATGGCCGTCGACGTCGTGTACGACGGTGCGGCTGCCCTGGAACGCATCGGCGTCAACGACTACGACGTGGTCGTCCTCGACCGCGACCTCCCCCTCGTGCACGGCGACGACGTCTGCCGCAAGATCGTCGAGCTCGGCTTGCCCACGCGCGTGCTGATGCTCACGGCCTCCGGCGACGTCAGCGACCGTGTCGAGGGCCTGGAGATCGGCGCCGACGACTATCTGCCCAAGCCCTTCGCGTTCAGCGAGCTGATCGCACGCGTGCGTGCTCTCGGCCGGCGCACCAGCGTGCCGCTGCCTCCCGTCCTGGAGCGGGCCGGCATCAAGCTCGACCCCAACCGTCGCGAGGTCTTCCGCGACGGCAAGGAGGTCCAGCTCGCGCCCAAGGAGTTCGCCGTCCTGGAGGTCCTGATGCGCAGCGAGGGAGCGGTGGTCTCCGCGGAGCAGCTCCTGGAGAAGGCCTGGGACGAGAACACCGACCCGTTCACCAATGTCGTGCGGGTGACCGTCATGACCCTGCGCCGCAAGCTGGGCGAACCTCCGGTGATCGTCACCGTCCCCGGTTCCGGCTACCGGATCTGATCCGCCGTGGCATCGACTCCCGCGCCTCCCCAGGCGCCCCCGAAGCCCACCTGGGACCCCAGGAGCCCGCAGATCCCCTTCCCCTGGCTGCGCCCGACCATCCGCATACGGCTCACGCTGCTGTACGGCGGGATGTTCCTGATCGCGGGCATCATGCTGCTGTCGATCATCTATCTGCTGGCCGCGCAGGCCCTCCACGAGGGCGGCGGCGGCCAGGCCTTGCAGATTCAGGGGGTCGGCGTCCACGTCAGCAGCACGAGTTGTCCCGCCGTGAACTCCGCGCCCGGGGACGAGATCGACTCGGTTCTCAAGCAGTGTGACGCCGTCCAGCGGCAGCAGGCCCTGGACGACCTCCTCAGCCGGTCCCTGCTGGCCCTGCTGGGCCTCGCCGTGATCGCCTTCGCCTTCGGCTACGCCATGGCCGGCCGCGTGCTGTCCCCGCTCGGGCGGATCACCCGCACCGCGCGCGCCGTGGCCGGCTCGGACCTGTCCCGCCGCATCGAGCTGGACGGACCGGACGACGAGCTGAAGGAACTGGCCGACACCTTCGACGACATGCTGGAGCGCCTGCAGCGGGCCTTCACGGCCCAGCAGCGCTTCGTGGGCAACGCCTCGCACGAGCTGAGAACACCGCTGGCGATCAACCGCACGCTGCTCGAAGTGCATCTCTCCGATCCGAACGCGCCCGTGGAGCTGCAACAGCTCGGCAAGACGCTGCTGGCGACCAACGAGCGCAGTGAGCAGCTCGTCGAGGGCCTGCTGCTGCTGGCCCGCAGCGACAACCAGATCGTCGAGCGCAAGCCGGTGGACCTCGCGGAGGTCGCCGAGCAGGCCATCGACCAGGTGCACGGGGAGGCGGCGGCCAAGGGCGTGGTGATCCGGGGCGAGCAGAAACCCGCTGTCGTCCAGGGCAATGGCGTCCTGCTGGAGCGGATCGCCCTTAACCTCGTGCAGAATGCCGTGCGGTACAACGTGCCCGAAGGCGGCTGGGTCGAGGTGACCACCGATGTCCAGCACGGCCAGGCGGTCCTGGTCGTGTCGAACACCGGGCCGGTCGTTCCGGCGTATGAGATCGACAATCTGTTCGAGCCCTTCCGTCGGCTGCGTACGGAGCGGACGGGCAGCGACAAGGGCGTCGGGCTCGGGCTTTCCATCGTGCGGTCCGTGGCCCGGGCGCACGGTGGCCATATCGCGGCTCAGCCGCGCGAGGGGGGTGGGCTCCTGATGCGGGTCACTTTGCCCGTCTGAGATCATGTCGCCGACACACACGGGGATGTTCGCTTTGCGCGGAATTTTCTGGGCTTCCCCCCAGCGTGGCCGTGTGTGATCGATCACAAGGGCGAATTTCCGGCCATCTACTCTCCGTGATCATGAATGCCACCGTAAGGCCCGGAAAATCCGGGTTTTCGGGGGTCCTGATCACGGGAAGTACACGGTGAGATGCCTTTGAAGTGCGGCATTCGGACCGTGTACGGTCCCGATCGCCATCCAAGCCGATCACTCGTGAGGAGTCCGGTTGGGTGTCGATTGAGTAACAGACCTTGATGTGAGGCAAAATCTCCGCCTCGAGGCGGGCACAAGTCCGGCCTCTCACGCGTTACGTGCGCTGGAGACACCGCAGACACCCAGAGGGGGAGAGGCGAAATGGCTACCGATTACGACACCCCACGCAAGACCGATGACGACGTCGATTCCGACAGCCTTGAAGAGCTGAAGGCACGGCGGAACGACAAGTCAGCCTCCGCAGTGGACGTTGACGAGTTCGAGGCCGCAGAGGGCCTCGAACTGCCCGGCGCAGACCTCTCGAACGAGGAGCTGGCCGTCCGGGTGCTGCCGAAGCAGCAGGACGAGTTCACCTGCATGAGTTGCTTCCTGGTGCACCACCGCAGCCAGCTGGCCCGGGAGAAGAACGGCCAGCCGATCTGCCGCGACTGCGACTGAGGCGGGGTCGGCCGTGACTGGCTCGACCCCTCCTCGGAAGCGCCGCTTCCCCCTGCGGGGAACGGACAAAGGGCCGTCCCGAGGCCCTCACGGCGTGCGTGACGACGAGCGAGGCTCATCCGGAAAGGGAGCGGTCCCTGCAGGATCGGCCTCGCTCGAACCCGCGTCCGACCGGGGTGACTTCCCGGCACCGACGCGCAACGCCGCCCCCGTCGCCAGACGGAGGGCGGCGGCCATCGGGGCCAAGGTGACGGAACTGGCCCGGCAAGGCGTCCGCAAGGGCGGGAACCGCGCCAGGGCGGGGCTGGCGCACCTCACCGACCGCATCATCGAGATCGCCCCGAGGATCCCCGTACGGGACCTCCAGACGCTCCGCCGACAGTTCCCGGGCCTCGGGCCCGAGCAGATCGCGGACAAGCTCGTGGCGGGCGCGGCCAACGCCACGTCCACCGTCGGAGCGGGCATCGGGGCGGCGGCGATGCTTCCCGTGCCGCCCGCGATGCCGACCGAACTGGCCGCGGAGATCACCGGGGTCGCCGCGATCGAGCTGAAGCTGATCGCCGAACTCCACGAGGTCTACGGTGTGCGGCCGTCGGGCAACCTCAAGGACCGCAGCACCGCCTATCTGCGCTCGTGGTCGGGCGAACGCGGGGTCGACGTCCTCAAGCCGTCCTCGATCAACTCGGCGTTCGGCGGCCAGATGAAGCGCGAGCTGCGCCAGCAGATCATGAAGCGCATGGTCCGAGACCTGCCGAACCTCATGCCCTTCATGGTGGGCGCCGCCGTCGGCGCGGTCATGAACCGGCGGGACACCAGGAAACTGGCCGCGAAGGTCCGGGCCGACCTGCGGAAGCTGCAGGTGCCGTGGGACGCGCTGCCGGAACTGCCGCCGCTGGAGAAGCCGGCGGATCCACTGGCCATGGGGGAGATCCCCGAAAATCCCCTGAACTTCCAGAAACCCGAAAACCCCGGAAACCCCGAGAAGCCCGGGGAACTCGGCCGCTGAGGTCGGCCGAGGGTCTCCGGCTACGCCGCCGCTTCCCGCGCCGCCTTGAGGGCCTGCGCCAGGCGCTCCGGCTCCCGCGTCGACAGGTACAGGTAGGGCGTGGGGTCGTCCGGGTCGGTGACCTCCACTCGCAGCGCCGTGGGGATGTAGGCGCGCAGCAGCAGGAAGGCCCGGGTGTCGGCCTTGTACGTGCGCCAGGCGCGCGCCTCCTCGGCGTCCAGGATCTCCGCCTCGCCCAGGGCCGCGACCGGGATCTTCGCCTCGCCCGCGATCAGGGAGTCGCCCACGACGCGGATGCGGAGGGATCCGTAGGAACTGGCCATGACCGCCGCTACCGCGGTGCCGCCGGCCAGGCCGCCGAGCAACGGCAGGGTGCCGAAGGGCAGCAGGATCAGGGCGCAGGAGACGCCCACCAGGAACGAGATGAACCACCACGAGCGGGGGGCGGTGAGACGTTCGTCGTAGGGGGTGGCGGAGAGCAGCATGGAGCCAAGCTTGGCACGGTGTCCGGTATTGGCCGACGCGCGGGTAAGGTCTGCGGCTGTGAGTGGTACTTCCGCAGCTCTTGAGCCTCCGGCCAATGCCGTGAAACCCGTCCGGCACCCCGATGCTCCCGTGCCCGGCGAACTTCTCGGCGCCCACTACGAACACTGTTTCGGATGTGGCGGCGAGCAGACGCATGGGCTGCACCTGGAGGCTCGGGCCGGCGAGGGGGTGACCGTCACCGCCGAGTTCACCGTGCGGTCCGCCCACCAGGGCGCGCCCGGTCTCGCGCACGGCGGGATCCTGGCCTCGGCCCTCGACGAGACACTCGGCTCGCTGAACTGGTTGCTGCGGACCATCGCCGTGACCGGACGGCTGGAGACCGAATTCGTACGGCCCGTGCCCGTGGGTACCACGCTGCACCTGGAGGCCGAGGTGACGGCGGTGGCCGGGCGCAAGATCTACTCGACCGCCACCGGGCGGATCGACGGCCCCGACGGGCCCGTCGCCGTCCGTGCCGACGCGCTCTTCGTCGAGGTCGCGGTCGAGCACTTCGTGAACCACGGTCGCGAGGAGGAGATCCGGGCCGCGATGAGCGACCCGGACCAGATCCGGCGTGCCCGCGCCTTCGAGGTGAACCCGTGAGCCGCGACTCCCTGGACGTTCTGATCCGGCGCGTCGACCCCGACGTACCGCTTCCGGCGTACGAGCATCCTGGGGACGCGGGAGCCGATCTGCGCACCACCCAGAGCCGTGAACTGGCGCCGGGGGAGCGGGCCGTGCTGCCCACGGGGGTTTCCATCGCCCTGCCCGAGGGGTACGCGGCCTTCGTGCACCCGCGCTCGGGGCTCGCCGCCCGGTGCGGCGTCGCCCTCGTGAATGCCCCGGGGACGGTTGATGCCGGGTACCGTGGGGAGATCAAGGTGATCGTGGTGAATCTCGACCCGCGCGAGTCCGTGCGGTTCGAGCGCTTCGACCGGATTGCCCAACTGGTCGTCCAGCAGGTCGAGAGGGTCCGCTTCCAGGAGGTCGCGGAGCTTCCCGACTCGGCGCGGGCCGCAGGGGGCTTCGGGTCCACCGGCGGGCATGCCGCCGTGGGCGGCGCAAGCGGTACAAGCGGTCAGGCCGCCGAGGGCGGCGCGACGGGTGGGAATCGATACGCTTCGGTCGTATCCGACCGGGAAGGACAGTGACGTGTTCGGACGTCGCAAGAAGAAGGGTGCCGCCGAGGACGCGGCCGGCGAGGCCGAGCAGGTCGTCGACAGTGTCGACACTGAGGCGGACGACGTAGAAGGCGAGCGCGAGCGTGTGCGGCTCGAGCCCGAGCCGCGGCCCGACGGGCCCTGGGACGACTCCGAGGTACGCGACCCGGCCGAGGGCCGCGTGGACCTCGGCGGGATCTTCGTGCCCGGGGTCGACGGCATGGAGCTGCGGGTCGAGGTCGCCGGTGACGCGATCGTCGCGGCGACCGTCGTGCTGCGCGACAGCGCCATCCAGCTGCAGGCCTTCGCCGCTCCCAAGCGCGAGGGCATCTGGGGCGAGGTGCGCGAGGAGATCGGCTCCGGCATCACCCAGCAGGGTGGCATCGTCGACGAGGTCGAGGGCCCGCTGGGCTGGGAGCTGCGGGCCCAGGTGCCGGTGCAGCTGCCCGACGGCACGGGCGGCTTCCATGTCGTGCGGTTCGTCGGCGTGGACGGTCCCCGCTGGTTCCTGCGCGGGGTGATCTCGGGCCAGGGCGCGGTGCAGCCGCAGGCGGCCGGGCTGCTCGAGCAGATCTTCCGGGACACGGTCGTGGTTCGCGGCGAGGGCCCGATGGCGCCGCGCGACCCGATCGTCCTGAAGCTGCCGAACGACGCGCAGATGGTGCCCGAGGGCGTCCAGCAGCAGGATGAGGGCTCCCGCTTCTCCGGCGGCATGGGCCAGTTGCAGCGCGGACCGGAGATCACCGAGGTCCGCTAGGCGCACGGCAGACCGTACGGCTGAAAGGGCCGCATCCCGACTAGGGATGCGGCCCTTCGGCATGCGTACACCCTTGACGGTCCATTGGTCTGGACCTACGGTCTCCGCTCAACGCCTGAGTTCATAAGGGCGCTCTGTGTTCATATACAAGAACGAGAACGGAGCCGCTGTGCGTCGAACCGCATTCCTTGTGACCGTCACCGCCCTCGTCCTGGGCGCTCTCGCGTCCCCGAACGTCCCCCGGGCCCAAGCCGCCCCCACCGCCTTCACCCACCCCGGGGTCACCGTCTCCCGGGCGCAGCTGGACTTCGTCCGGGGCAAGGTCGACTCCGCGGCCCAGCCCTGGAAAGGTGCCTTCGATCAGCTGCTGGCGAGCAAGTACGCGAACCTGACCCGCACCCCCAAGCCCCGAGCCGTGGTCGAGTGCGGGTCGTACTCCGACCCGAACCACGGTTGCACGGACGAGCGCGAGGACGCCCTCGCCGCCTACACCGACGCCCTCGCCTGGTACGTCACCCGGGACGAGCGGTACGCGAAGAAGGCCATCGAGCTGATGGACGCCTGGTCGGCCGTGATCAAGGACCACACCGACAGCAACGCACCCCTGCAGACCGGCTGGGCCGGCTCCTCCTGGCCGAGGGCCGCCGAGATCATCAAGTACACGTACACCGGCGCCTGGAACGACTCGGGCCGCTTCGCGACCATGCTGCGGGACGTCTACCTGCCCGAGATCGTCAACGGTTCCCACTCCAACGGGAACTGGGAGCTGTCGATGACGGAGGCCGCGATCGGCATCTCCGTCTTCCTCGAGGACAAGGCGTCGTACGACAAGGCCATGGCGAGGTTCCGTACCCGCACGGCCGCCTACGTCTACCTGGCCTCCGACGGCGAGCTGCCGAAGACCGTGCCGAGCCAGAACCTGGACACCCGGGACAAGATCGTCGCCTACTGGCAGGGACAGGGCACCTTCGTCACCGGCCTGACCCAGGAGACCTGCCGCGACCTCACTCACACCGGGTACGGCGTCTCCGCGATCTCGCACGTCGCCGAGACCAGTCGGATCCAGGGCCAGGACCTGTACGGCACCGACGTCGGCGAGCGGCTGCGGCAGGCCCTCGGCTTCCAGGCCAAGTACCAGCTCGGCGCGGCCGTCCCGGGGTGGCTGTGCGGCGGCTCGCTGAACACGGGGCTCGGGCCGGTCACCGAGGTCGGCTACAACGCGCTGCACAACCGGCTGGGCATCGCCATGACCAACACGCAGACGCTGACCCTGCAGAACCGCCCGGCCGGCAGCAACAACCTCTTCGTCGCCTGGGAGACGCTGACCCACGGGGACAATCCCGCGTGATCCGATGCGGGTGAACCGATGCGCGTGAACCGATTCGGGGGGCTCGTCCGATGAAGGGTTGAGGGGCGCCGGTTGTTCGTCTCACCGCGTCAGGGTTGCGTCAAAGGCGTTCCTCGCACTTCAGATCGTCCCTTTTGTCGGAACTGTTGGCCGTAAGGTCGACGCTGCGTACGCAGCAGTTACTGGAAGACAATGAGGCCATGGCACGCGGCAAGCTTCGGATCTACCTCGGTGCGGCACCGGGCGTGGGCAAGACGTACGCGATGCTGTCCGAGGCGCACCGGCGGGTGGAGCGCGGTACGGACTGCGTCGTGGCGTTCGTGGAGCACCACGGGCGGCAGCGCACCGAGGTGCTGTCGCACGGGCTGGAGCAGGTTACGCGTCGCGAGCTGGAGTACCGGGGCGGCGTCTTCCCCGAGATGGACGTGGACGCGGTCCTGGCCCGCGTCCCGCAGGTCGCCCTGGTGGACGAGCTCGCCCACACGAACGTCCCGGGCTCGCGCAACGCCAAGCGCTGGCAGGACGTGGAGGAACTGCTCGCGGCCGGCGTCGACGTGGTCTCGACGGTGAACATCCAGCATCTGGAGTCCCTCGGCGACGTCGTGGAGTCGATCACGGGGGTGCGGCAGCAGGAGACCGTGCCCGACGAGTTCGTCCGGCGCGCCGACCAGGTCGAGCTGGTGGACATGTCACCCGAGGCGCTGCGGCGGCGGATGGCACACGGCAACATCTACAAGCCGGACAAGGTCGACGCAGCCCTGTCCAACTACTTCCGGCCCGGAAACCTCACCGCTCTGCGGGAGCTGGCCCTGCTGTGGGTGGCCGACCGGGTAGACGAGTACCTGAAGCAGTACCGCAGCGAGCACCGGGTGTCGGCGATCTGGGGTTCGCGCGAGCGGATCGTTGTCGGGCTGACCGGCGGCCCGGAGGGGCGCACCCTGATCCGGCGGGCGGCGCGGCTGGCGGAGAAGGGCGCGGGCGGCGAGGTGCTGGCCGTGTACATCGCGCGCAGTGACGGGCTGACCTCGGCCTCGCCCAAGGAGCTGGCGCTCCAGCGCACCCTCGTGGAGGACCTGGGCGGCACCTTCCATCACGTGGTCGGCGACGACATACCGGCCGCGCTGCTCGACTTCGCCCGAGGGGTGAACGCCACGCAGATCGTGCTCGGTTCCTCGCGCCGCAAGGCGTGGCAGTACGTCTTCGGACCCGGAGTCGGTGCGACGGTCGCCCGCGAGTCGGGGTCCGACCTCGACGTGCACATCGTCACCCACGACGAGGTCGCCAAGGGGCGCGGGCTGCCGGTGGCCCGGGGCGCCCGGCTCGGGCGGGCCCGGATCATCTGGGGCTGGCTGGTCGGAGTGGCGGGCCCGGCACTGCTGGCGGTGCTGCTGAACTCCGTCCATCTCGGCCTCGCCAACGACATGCTGCTGTTCCTGGCGGTGACCGTGGCGGCGGCGCTGCTCGGCGGGCTGCTGCCCGCGCTGGCCTCGGCGGCCGTGGGCTCGCTCCTGCTGAACTACTTCTACACACCGCCCCTGCACAGATGGACGATCGCCGACCCGAAGAACATCGTCGCCATCGTGATCTTCGTCGGGGTGGGGGTCTCGGTGGCGTCGGTGGTGGACCTGGCGGCCCGGCGTACGCATCAGGCGGCCCGGTTGCGGGCCGAGTCGGAGATCCTCTCCTACCTGGCGGGCAACGTGCTGCGGGGTGAGACCAGCCTGGAGGCGCTGCTGGAGCGGGTGCGGGAGACCTTCGGGATGGAGTCGGCGGCGCTGCTGGAGCGGGCGGACGACAGAGCGCCGTGGACCCGCGCGGGCCACGTCGGGCTCGGGCGCCCGGTCGAGCGGCCCGAGGACGCGGACGTGGACGTGCCGGTCGGGGACCATCTGGCGCTGGCGCTCACCGGGCGGGTGCTGCCCGCCGAGGACCGGCGGGTGCTGGCCGCGTTCGCCGCGCAGGCGGTCGTCGTGCTGGACCGGCGGCGCCTGCAGGAGGAGGCCGACCAGGCCCGCGCGCTGGCCGAGGGCAACCGCATCCGCACGGCCCTGCTGGCCGCCGTCAGCCACGACCTGCGCACGCCGCTGGCCGGGATCAAGGCGGCGGTGTCGAGCCTCAGATCCGACGACGTGGCCTGGTCGGAGGAGGACCGGGCGGAGCTGCTGGAGGGCATCGAGGAGGGCGCGGACCGCCTGGACCACCTGGTGGGCAACCTGCTGGACATGTCCCGCCTCCAGACCGGTACGGTCACGCCGATCATCCGGGAGATCGACCTCGACGAGGTGGTGCCGATGGCGCTCGGCGGGGTCCCGGATCCGGAGGAGAGCGTGGAGCTGGACATCCCGGAGACGCTGCCCATGGTCGCCGTGGACGCCGGACTGCTGGAGCGGTCGGTCGCCAACCTCGTGGAGAACGCGGTCAAGTACAGCCCGGGCGGTGAGCCCGTGCTGGTCTCGGCGAGTGCGATGTCCGACCGTGTCGAGGTGCGGGTCGTGGACCGTGGGCCGGGTGTCCCCGACGAGGCCAAGGAGCGGATATTCGCGCCCTTCCAGCGGTACGGTGACGCCCCGCGCGGGGCCGGGGTGGGGCTCGGCCTGGCGGTCGCGCGTGGCTTCGCCGAGGCCATGGGCGGCACCCTCAACGCCGAGGACACCCCAGGTGGCGGCCTCACCATGGTCCTCACCGTCCGCGCGGCGGGACCGCGCCCCGAGCTGCAACCCGTACAACGCGAAAGGCAGGCCTCATGCTGAGCCCGGCTGGGGGGACACCCCAGGCTCCCACGAGGGTGCTCGTGATCGACGACGAGCCGCAGATCGTGCGCGCCCTCGTGATCAACCTCAAGGCCCGCAAGTACGAGGTCGACGCCGCTCACGACGGTGCCACCGCCCTCCGGCTCGCCGCCGCCCGCCACCCGGACGTGATCGTCCTCGACCTGGGGCTGCCGGACATGGACGGCGTCGCGGTGATCAAGGGGCTGCGCGGCTGGACCAGGGTGCCGATCCTGGTGCTGTCCGCCCGGCACTCCTCGGACGAGAAGGTCGAGGCGCTCGACGCCGGCGCCGACGACTACGTCACCAAGCCCTTCGGCATGGACGAGCTGCTGGCGCGGCTGCGGGCCGCGGTCCGCCGGGCCGAACCCGCCGGGGGCGGCGAGGACGAGGTCCTGGTGGAGACCGACGAGTTCACCGTCGACCTGGCCGCGAAGAAGGTCACCCGGGCCGGGAAGGACGTACGGCTGACGCCCACGGAGTGGCATCTGCTGGAGGTGCTGGTGCGCAACTCCGGCCGTCTGGTCAGCCAGAAGCAGCTGTTGCAGGAGGTGTGGGGGCCGTCGTACGGGACGGAGACGAACTATCTGCGGGTGTACATGGCCCAGCTGAGACGCAAGCTCGAGGCGGACCCCTCGCATCCCAAGCACTTCGTCACGGAACCCGGGATGGGGTACCGGTTCGAGCGCTAGTACGGCGGGCGGGACGGCCGGTACGGCGGCGGGTACGGCTCTGTCGGTGCACCCCGGTACGCTTCAGATATGAGTGCTGTTCCTCGTTCCGAAAAGCCGGTGGGCCGGTTCCGGCGCATGCTAGACCGGCTCTCCTCGTCGCAGGAGGACCTGGAGTCCGAGGAGCTGCGGGAGGACGCCGAGACGACCGGTTGTACGCGCATCGGAGACTGCCAGGACCGCCAGATAGTCACGGTTACTGGTACCTTGCGCACGGTCACCCTGCGGCCGCGTGCCGGAGTCCCGGCCCTGGAGGCCGAGCTGTTCGACGGCAGCGCCGCGTTGGACGTGGTGTGGCTGGGCAGGCGTTCCATCGTGGGCATAGAACCGGGGCGCAGGCTCATAGCATCGGGCCGGGTCTCCATGAGCCGGGGCCGCCGGGTGCTGTTCAACCCCAAGTACGAACTGAGACCCCTGGGTAGGGAGTAGCCGGTGACGTCGCTCGACAAGCCGACCGAAGACACGACTGCGGAGGACACGGCCGCGGCCGACGCCCGGGCGGTGACCGAGGCCGCGCTGTTCGAGGCGTTCGGCGGCGTGCGGGGCATGGTCGAGACGGTGGTGCCCGGCCTGCTCTTCGTCACGATCTTCACGATCAACAAGGACCTGCACATGTCCGCGATCGCCGCGCTCGCGGTGTCGCTGGTCCTGGTCGTGGTCCGGCTGGCGATGAAGGACACGGTCAAGCACGCGTTCAGTGGGGTCTTCGGTGTGGCCTTCGGCGTCGTCTTCGCGATGATGACCGGCAACGCCAAGGACTTCTATCTGCCGGGCATGCTCTACACGCTGGGGCTGGCGCTGGCGTACATCATCACGACGCTGTGCGGGGTGCCGCTGATCGGGCTCATCCTCGGGCCGGTCTTCAAGGAGAACCTCTCCTGGCGCACCCGCAACCCCGGCCGCAAGAAGGCGTACGCCAAGGCCAGTTGGGCGTGGGGGCTGATCCTCCTCGCCAAGTGCGCGATCCTCTTCCCGCTGTACTGGTGGGCGAACACCGCCCAGCTGGGCTGGGTGCTGGTGGCGCTGAAGATTCCGCCGTTCCTGCTGGCCGTCTGGCTGACGTGGGTGTTCCTCGCGAAGGCGCCCGCGCCGATCGACGTGTTCTCGGAGATGGAGGCGGAGGAGAAGGCGGAGGCTGAGCGGGAGGCTGCCGCCGCGACCTCGGAGACCGGTGGGCGGCACCGCCGGGAAGGGTAGTTCCCGGCGTTGGTGTGACCGTCCCTGGGGGCTGCCGCCCCCCAGACCCCCGCTTCGACCCTCAAGGGGCCTCGTCCTCAGACGCCGGACGGGCTGGTAGGGAAAGGGCGCCCTGAGATTTCAGGGCGCCCTTTGCCGTCGTCTCCCTCGAAGGTCAGCTGCCGGTGTCCTCCTTGCGGACCGACAGCAGGTCCTCCAGCTGTTCCTCCCGGGCCTGGGCGGCGACGAAGAGGAGTTCGTCGCCGGCCTCCAGGGAGTCCTCGCGGGACGGGGTCAGCACCCGGGTGCCGCGGATGATGGTGACCAGGGAGGTGTCCTCCGGCCATTCCACGTCGCCGACCTGGGTGCCGGCCAGGGCCGACTCCTCGGGGAGGGTCAGTTCGACGAGGTTGGCGTCGCCGTGGCTGAAGCGGAGCAGGCGGACCAGGTCGCCGACGCTCACCGCCTCCTCGACCAGGGCGGACATCAGACGCGGGGTGGACACGGCGACGTCCACGCCCCAGGACTCGTTGAACAGCCACTCGTTCTTGGGGTTGTTGACGCGGGCCACGACGCGCGGGACGCCGTACTCCGTCTTGGCCAGGAGCGAGACGACCAGGTTGACCTTGTCGTCGCCGGTCGCGGCGATGACGACGTTGCAGCGCTGGAGCGCCGCCTCGTCCAACGACGTGATCTCGCAGGCGTCGGCCAGCAGCCACTCCGCCTGGGGGACGCGCTCGACCGAGATGGCGGTCGGCGCCTTGTCGACGAGCAGGACCTCGTGGCCGTTCTCCAGCAGCTCGCCCGCGATCGAGCGGCCGACGGCTCCGGCTCCGGCAATGGCGACCCTCATCAGTGACCGCCTTCCTTCGGGCCTTCGGCGAACGACGCCTCGACCTTTTCGACCTCGTCGGTGCGCAGCATCACATGCACCAGGTCACCCTCCTGCAACACCGTCTGCGAGGTGGGCAGGATCGCCTCGCCGAGACGGGTCAGGAACGCCACGCGGACGCCCGTCTCCTCCTGCAGCTTGCTGATCTTGTGGCCGACCCAGGACGGGGCGGCGTGCACCTCGGCGAGCTGGACGCCCCCGGTGGGGTCGCGCCACAGCGGCTCGGCCCCCGAGGGGAGCAGCCGGCGCAGCATCTGGTCGGCAGTCCAGCGGACGGTGGCGACGGTGGGGATGCCCAGACGCTGGTAGACCTCGGCGCGCCGGGGGTCGTAGATGCGGGCCGCGACGTTCTCGATGCCGAACATCTCGCGGGCCACGCGGGCGGCGATGATGTTGGAGTTGTCGCCGCTGGAGACGGCGGCGAACGCGCCGGCCTCCTCGATGCCCGCCTCGCGCAGGGTGTCCTGGTCGAAGCCGACCCCGGTGACACGACGGCCGCCGAAACCGGAGCCCAGTCGTCGGAAGGCGGTGGGGTCCTGGTCGATCACGGCGACCGTGTGCCCCTGTTGCTCCAGGGTCTGGGCGAGAGCGGAACCCACTCTGCCGCAGCCCATGATGACGATGTGCACGACCGTCCTTCCGAGGTCAAGAAAGTCAAGAAGTCGATGAGTTTTCTGGCCTGGTCATGGTGCTCGGCCTTGAACAGGGTCTCAGACCGTCGCCCAAGCTACACACGCGCGGTCCTCGCAGGGCACCCCCGTGCACGGTCCGCGCACGGTTTGCGCGATCAGCGACGGCTGATGCTCGAGAGACTGAGGAAGGTAAGGATTCCGAGGCCTACGAGGGTGCCGATGGCGCCGATGAGCTCCGCGGTCGTGTGCATGGACCCTCCGAGGGGCGGCAGCGGGCGGGGATTGTCATATAGGCATGACGACCGGCGCGGCGGTGGAATCCGCAGCGCGGGCCGGGCCGATTTCACCCGGGAGGCAGACGCGGCAGCCCATCACCCGGTCGAGCCGGGGGGAGGGTGGGCGGTCCCGTGTTCGAAGGCTTACGCTTCTCTGTTGTGTCCAAACTGACCGACGTGCCCAAACGAATTCTGATCGGGCGCGCACTGCGCAGTGATCGGCTGGGGGAAACGCTCCTGCCGAAGCGCATCGCCCTACCCGTCTTCGCTTCCGACCCGCTGTCCTCCGTGGCCTACGCGCCCGGGGAGGTGCTGCTGGTCCTGTCCATCGCGGGCGTGTCGGCCTACCACTTCAGCCCGTGGATCGCCCTCGCGGTCGTCGTGCTGATGTTCACGGTGGTCGCCTCCTACCGGCAGAACGTCCACGCCTACCCCAGCGGTGGTGGCGACTACGAGGTGGCCACCACCAACCTCGGTCCCAAGGCCGGCCTGACGGTCGCGAGCGCGCTGCTCGTCGACTACGTCCTGACCGTCGCCGTCTCCATCGCCTCCGGCATCGAGAACCTCGGCTCCGCGATCCCGTTCGTCGTCGAGCACAAGGTGGCCTGCGCGGTCGCCGTGATCGTGCTGCTGACACTGATGAACCTGCGCGGGGTCAAGGAGTCCGGCAAGCTCTTCGCGATCCCGACGTATGTGTTCGTCGCGGGCGTCTTCCTCATGATCGCGTGGGGCGCCTTCCGCGGGCTGGTCCTCGACGACCAGATGCGGGCGCCGACGGCCGAGTACACGATCAAGGCCGAACACCAGGGCCTGGCGGGCTTCGCGCTCGTCTTCCTGATGCTGCGCGCCTTCTCCTCCGGCTGTGCCGCGCTCACCGGGGTCGAGGCGATCTCCAACGGCGTTCCGGCCTTCCGCAAGCCCAAGTCGAAGAACGCGGCGACCACGCTGGCGGCGATGGGCCTGCTGGCCGTCACCATGTTCTGCGGGATCATCGTCCTGGCCCTGGTGACCAAGGTCCGGATGGCCGAGAACCCGGCCGTCGACCTGCTCAAGGACGGTGTCGGGGTCGGCTCCGGATACGTCCAGAACCCGGTGATCACCCAGGTCGCCGAGGCCGTCTTCGGCAAGGGCAGCTTCTTCTTCATCGTGCTCGCCGCGGCCACCGCCCTGGTGCTGTTCCTGGCGGCGAACACCGCCTACAACGGCTTTCCGGTGCTCGGCTCGATCCTCGCCCAGGACCGCTACCTGCCCCGCCAGCTGCACACCCGCGGCGACCGCCTCGCCTTCTCCAACGGCATCGTGCTGCTCGCCGGCGCGGCCATGCTGCTGGTGGTCATCTACGGTGCCGACTCCACCCGGCTGATCCAGCTGTACATCGTCGGCGTGTTCGTGTCCTTCACGCTCAGCCAGACCGGCATGGTCCGGCACTGGAACCGGCACCTGGCGGCCGAGACCGACCAGGCCAAGCGCCGCCACATGGTCCGCTCCCGCGCGATCAACACCTTCGGCGCCTTCTTCACCGGCCTGGTCCTGGTGGTCGTCCTGGTCACCAAGTTCACGCACGGCGCCTGGGTCGCCCTGCTCGGCATGGTGATCTTCTACGCGACGATGACCGCGATCCGCCGCCACTACGACGGCGTGGCCGCGGAACTCGTCGCCCCCGAGGGCCCCAGCGACGACAGCGTCCGGCCCTCGCGCGTCCACTCGGTGCTGCTGATCTCCAAGATCCACCGCCCGACCCTGCGCGCCCTCGCCTACGCCAAGCTGATGCGCTCCGACACCCTGGAGGCGCTCACCGTCAACGTCGACCCGGCCGAGACGAAGGCGCTGCGCGAGGAGTGGGAACGGCGCGGGATCGACGTACCGCTGAAGGTGCTGGACTCGCCCTACCGCGAGGTCACGCGGCCGGTCATCGAGTACGTCAAGAGCCTGCGCCGGGATTCGCCGCGCGACGCGGTGTCGGTGATCATCCCCGAGTACGTGGTCGGCCACTGGTACGAGCACCTGCTGCACAACCAGAGCGCGCTCCGGTTGAAGGGCCGGCTGCTGTTCACGCCGGGCGTCATGGTCACGTCCATTCCGTACCAGCTGCAGTCCTCCGAGGCGGCGAAGATCCGGGCCCGCAGGCGGCAGGAGTGGAACGCTCCGGGTTCGGTGCGGCGCGGTCCCCTGCAGGAGGGGCGGCCGAAGGAGCCGTCCGGTACCGGCGGCAAGACGGGCTCTTCGAAGCCGGACGCGAAGAGCTGACCCTCGCTCCGCGCACCGGGCACCCGGCTCGTGGTGAACGGCCGGACGACAGCCACGTAGACTGGTGGGCTGTTGTCCGGCCGTTCCTCGTTCGACGTTGTGGAGTCACCCCGCCATGCAGGCAGAACCGAAGAAGTCGCAGGCGGTATCCCTGGTGGGCGAGGAGTACGAGGTCGAGATCGGCCCCGTCGCCCACGGCGGCCACTGCATCGCCCGTACCGAATCCGGCCAGGTGCTGTTCGTCCGGCACACGCTGCCCGGCGAGCGGGTCGTGGCCCGGGTGACCGACGGCGAGGAGGGCGCCCGGTACCTGCGCGCGGACGCGGTGCGGGTGCTGGAGGCGTCCAAGGACCGGGTCGAGGCCCCCTGCCCGTACGCCGGCCCCGGCCGCTGCGGCGGCTGCGACTGGCAGCACGCCAAGCCGGGCGCCCAGCGCCGCCTCAAGGGCGAGGTGATCGCCGAGCAGCTGCTGCGGCTCGCGGGCCTCACCCCCGAGGAGGCCGGCTGGGACGGCACCGTGATGCCGGCCGAGGGCGACAAGCTGCCGGCGGGCCAGGTGCCGCAGTGGCGCACGCGCGTGCAGTACGCGGTGGACGCCGACGGCAACGCCGGTCTGCGACGCCACCGCTCGCACGAGGTCGAGCCCGTCGAGCACTGCATGATCGCGGCGCCGGGCGTGAGCGAGCTGGGCATCGAGGAGCGCGACTGGTCCGGCATGGCCTCGGTCGAGGCGATCGCGGCTACGGGCTCCCAGGACCGCATGGTGATTCTGGAGCCCCAGCCGGGCGCCAGGCTCCCCCTGGTCGAGCTCGACAAGCCGGTCTCCGTGATGCGCGTCGAGGAGAAGGACGGCGGCATCCACCGCGTCCACGGCCGCGCCTTCGTACGCGAGCGGGCCGACGGCCGTACGTACCGCGTGGGCAGCGGCGGCTTCTGGCAGGTCCACCCGCAGGCCGCCGACACCCTCGTCAAGGCCGTCATGCAGGGCCTGCTGCCGCGCAAGGGCGACATGGCGCTCGACCTGTACTGCGGCGTGGGCCTGTTCGCGGGCGCCCTCGCCGACCGCCTCGGGGAGAAGGGCGCGGTCCTCGGCATCGAGTCCGGCAAGCGCGCGGTCGAGGACGCCCGGCACAACCTGGCCGGCTTCGATCGGGTGCGCATCGAGCAGGGCAAGGTGGAGAGCGTCCTCCCGCGCACCGGGATCACCGAGGTCGACCTGATCGTCCTGGACCCGCCGCGGGCGGGGGCGGGGCGCAAGACGGTGGAGCACCTGACATCGCTGGGGGCGCGGAAGATCGCATACGTGGCGTGCGATCCGGCTGCGCTGGCGCGGGATCTGGCGTACTTCCGGGACGGCGGGTACCGGGTGCGGACGCTGCGGGCGTTCGATCTGTTTCCGATGACGCATCATGTGGAGTGCGTCGCCATCCTTGAGCCCGCCGAAAAGGCTCACTGACCTGCGGCTTTGTTCGGCGTGCGCTATGTGTGCCATGTGCGTTACGGGCAGGTTCTTGACGCTCAAATGACGCTCCGAGAGGCGCTTTGTCGCTCATTTGACGCACGTTCTGATGGGGTGTCACGCGGTTGTTCTCGCAGGTGACGGCGCGTTGGATGGGGTCTGTCGGGGCCCCTGCTTCGCCGTCTCTTGGTGAAAACCTGTCGATTATCGCCTGGTTGGGTCTCAGTAGGAGCGGGGTCCGTAAGGGCTCCAGTGGCCGAGGAAGGGCTTGAGGTCGCCGCCGTTGGGCCTCGGTGGGCCCGGCGGGCCAGGGACCGCTGAAGGCCAGGGAGTCCCCGGCCCGCTCGAAGACGGCGATCTACCGGCCGATCGCTCGTTGCGGTCGCGCGGGCGGAGGAGAACCTCGGCGTCGACATCGAGGAGCTGGCCCTTGGCCGGCCGCCGGGCCCCGGTGAAGGCGAAGGGCGCCCGACCGCGTACGCGCCGCCGCGGTGCCCCGCGCGAGGAGTTCGCGATGGAGCCCGTGTATGGGGACGCCGGCATCACCGCCTGCTACCCCGGCTGATCAAGGGCCGCGCCCTGGGCCGGTGTTCGTTACCCACCGCTGCCCCGGCCCCGGAAAAGTCGTCAGCCCGGGCTGGCCCGGCTGTCGTACGGGCGGGCCCGCGCCCTCCTGGACGCGCACACGGCCGTCGGCGGGGTGCCGGGCACGGGCTGGGACCTGCACGAATGGAGGCACTCCAGCCTCACCCACCTCGGCGAGGCCGGGGCCAGCCTGTCGATGCTCATGGCAAAGTCGCGGCACGCGATGCCGGAGAACGTCCGGCATCGCGTGCCGCACCCGTCGGCGGAGGCGATCGCCGAAGTCACCAGCCTGCTTGCGCCCGGTGACAGCAGGCGCCGAGTAGTTGACCGCGACCTGGAGGCGTGGCAGTGCGGGCTAGGGCGGTAAGAGCCTTCCTGCCGGTCGGCCTGGGCGGACAGCGTTGGGTGTGGGGTGCCAGAGGCTGTGGGTCTACCTTGTGCCCACTGTCCGCAGCGCGGCCAGGACCAGCGTGCGGGTGACGGTGATGACCTCGGCGAGACGCACCTGTTCCTGCGGCCCGTGTGCCCACCGCACTTCGCCGGGCCCGTACTGGAGCGTGGGGATGCCCTGCGCGCCGTACAGCCGCAGGTCGCTGCCGTACGGCGCGCCCTGCTCACGCGCCGGCCCGCTGCCTGTGACGTCGGCGTGGGCGTGACCGACCAGCGCCGCCAGAGGATGGCCGTCCGGCATCCGGCCACTGGCGAAATGACCGCCGGGCCAGGTCACCGTGGCCGGGTGGGCACGCAGCCAGGGATCGGCGGCGCAGGCTTGGGCGATGCAGTTCTCCAGTTCCGTGCGGGCGTCGGCCGGGTCCTCGTCCAGCCGGACGCCCAGTCGTCCCTCTGCCACGAGGAGGTCGGGGACGCTGCTGGCCCAGTCACCGGCGTGGACCGTGCCGACTGACAGCGGGTAGGGGATGGGGTAGGCGGCCATCAGTGGATGGGGATCGCAATTGCGGGCGGCTTCCAGACGGGCCAGTGCGCGGTGGAGGGGGAGGTAGGCGTCGAGGGCGCTGACCCCTGCGTAGCGGGTGCTGCCGTGGGTCGCCTGGCCGGGGACCTCGATGCGGAAGGTCAGGGCTCCTGCGTTCGCTGTCATCAGCGTGCCGCTGGTCGGTTCGGCGATGATGCAGGCGTCGGCGGTGTGGCCGCGTCGGAGCGTGCCGAACGCGCCGAGTCCGCCGTCCTCCTCGCTGACCACGAAGTGGGCCGCGAGACGGCCGCGCAGTCTCACCCCGGTGGTGCGGATGGCGGTCAGGGCCGCGAGCACGGCCGCCAGCCCGGCCTTCATGTCGCAGGCGCCGCGGCCGTGGACGAGGTCGCCCGTGACCCGGGGCACGAACGGGTCGCCCGCCCAGCGCGCCCGGTCGCCGGGAGGCACGACGTCGACGTGGCCCTGGAGGACGAGGGTCGGTCCGTCGCTGTCGTTGCGTGTGCTTCCCACCAGCCCCCACGCCTCGTCTCGCGGGGCCTCGGCGCCCGGGTAGGCGGGGTCCGCGCGCAGTTCGGGCAGGTTCATGGACCACAGGTCGACGTCGAGGTCCAGTCGCTGGAGGTGCCGGGCCAAGAGGTGCTGCAGCTCGGATTCGGCGGCGCTGCCCGTCACGCTCGGCACAGCGAGCAGTTCCAGCAGCGTCCGGGCGACGGCCGCTTCGTCCACCGCGGCCAGCGCGGCGGCTTCGGCGTCGCTCAGGGATGAGGTCATGGCAGCACTGCTCCTGGCAGATCGACGTCAGGTCGATCCGGACACTATGGCCGCCTTCCGGCGCAAACAATCTTCATTTCCTGCTACCCACCAGCGATTACTTGCAATATCTGGGGTGTTCTGGTGGATCATTGCGCACTCAGTCGGTTGCGAAATCCTCCGGAGGCGCCCGTGGACCCCATCGATGAGGCGATCGTCCGCTGCGTGCAGCAGAACGCGCGGGCCACATACGCCGAGATCGGCAAAGCCGCCAACCTGTCGGCGTCGACAGCCAAACGACGACTGGACCGGCTCGTCCTCACCGGCGCGATCCGCGGCTTCACGGCCGTTCTCGATCCGCAGGTGCTCGCATGGCGGACCGAAGCGTTCGTCGAGGTCTATTGCCGAGGCAACCCCACCCCCGCGGAGCTGCGCCGGGCCCTGGAGGACGTCCCGGAGGTCGTCGAGGCTTGTACCGTTTCCGGTGCCGCGGACGCTGTGATCCACCTTCTCGCCGAGAGCATCACGCATCTGGAACAGGCCATCCAGCGGGTCCGCGCGACCGAGCCCGTCGAGCGTACGGAGAGCGCCATCGTCTTGTCCCGGCTGATCAAACGGCCGCATCTGTGACAGCCGTCCCAGAACCACCGCCGGATTCTGGGCGGAGGCCGACGGACCGCAGAGCATATTGATGTGGTGCCGCACGAACGGAGAGAGGCGGGCGACGTCCTCGTCGCGGACGTCGAACCCGTCCGACCGCAACTGGTTGACCGCGGGGTCCACGTACCTCGTGCAGAAGAGGACGTGCTCGGGTTGCGCCGTTTGCCGCGCGGGGCCGAGCCGGTCGCGTCGGAGCCGCGGCGGCCGCTCGGTGGCCCGAGCAGCCGGGAGAGAGGGCCAGGGGGTGGGGGAGTTTCCCTGCTCAAGCCTGCCGATGGGGCTGTGCGGTTCCTATGCTGCGCTTGTGTCCCGCTCCGCCACCGTGTGAGCGTTCACTGGCCCACTCCGTCCCGTGTCCGCCGCTGGCCGTCGGGGGAGACGCAGGGCCGTTGCAGGCGCCAGACGTCGGCTGGAGGCAGGTTGGCCCACACGGTCCGGCGGCCGGTGGCGTAACTGCGCTGGTAGGCGGACATGATCTCGTTCACCGCGGCCCCTCGGCGCGCTTCCCTCCGTGATGCGGTCAGGGCACGGAGCCTGCATATGGCGACGTGGGTGAAGCAGGTCAGGGTGCCGCCCGGATGCAGCAGTTCCATGCAGCGGGCCAAGATGCGCTCGACCTCTACCGGGGTGAACTTGCTCAGCGGCAGCCCGGAGACGATCACGTCGAAGCGGTCGTCGGTATCGAGGTCCTCGACGCACGTCTGGTGCACGGTCACCGGCCGGGGCCCGCCTGCCGGGGCGGGATGCGTGGCGGCGAGGTGGCGCAACTGCGTGGCGAACCGCGGATCGGCTTCGACGACGTCCAGGCGGCTGCCCCGGGGCAGTTGGGATATCAGGGAGCGAGTGACCCCTCCGGTGCCGGCGCCGGCTTCCAGCACTGCCAGCGGACGGGGCGCCTGGACCCGCACGGGTTCGGTCAGGGCCCGGGCCAGCGCGTTTCCGCTGGGGGCGGCAGCACCGGCAGGCCGCAGATCGCGGGCCGCTTCGATCAGGAACATCCAGCCTTCTGCGCGGCGCTGCGCCAGGACTCGGTCGTGGGAGGTGGTCCAGCCGTTCATGGGTTCGACGGTAGAAGCTGGTGTTTCGCATCGGATCCGTCGTTCTGCGAGGTTGACCCCCTACGAAAGTAGGGGCCGCTGACGGGACAGACGTCGGGCAGAGCCGTCCGCCCGCCAAGGCTCCGCCCACGGAGCAGCAGGGCGGCGGGACGCGGCGGCGGATGCCGACAGGGGCGACATCGCGTCGGGGTTGTCGGACTCCCCTTCCGGGTTCCCGGTGTCGCCCAGTCAGGCTGTGATGCCCGCGTCGCGGGCCAGGAGGGCGGCCTGGACGCGGTTGGTGACTTCCAGTGCGGTCAGGACACGGCTGACGTGGGCCTTGACGGTGCTCTCGCGCATGGCGAGGCGGGTGGCGATGTCGGCATTGGTGTCGCCTTGGGCGAGCAGGGTGAGCACGTCGCGTTCGCGGGGGGTTGCGCACTGGCCCGCACCGGCCAGGTCGACCTTCTCCTCGTCATCGCAGCCGCAGCCGGTGCCGTGGTGGCGGGTGACTTCCTCGCCCACCGCACCGGCAGGTATCTCGGTGACCGGCTGCGCGCCGGCCGCATGGGCCGTCGCGTTCCGGATGCCGCGTGGGGCAGGGCCGAGACGCTGATGACGCGCCACGGCGGCCGAGCGGTCTTCGTGGCCCGCTTCCTGCCGGTGGTGCGCACCCTCGCCCCGCACTCCGCGGGCGCCACCCGCCTGCCCTACCGGCGCATCGCCCCGTACAGCGTCGTCGCCGCCTGCCTGTGGGCCGCAGTGGAAGCGGGTGTCGGATACGCCGCCGCGACCTCCCTCCAGCGCGTCCTCACGCTGGGCGGCCCCGCCTTTGCCGTCGTCGCTCTGACGGCGATCGGGGGCGCGCTGCTGTGGAGACGCAGGCGCCGCCACGTTCCTGAAGCACAGGGACCGGCGCCTGAGCCCGCTGCGGAGTCTTCCGGTCATGTTCAGGCAGGTCTGACGAGGCCGGTGTCGTAGGCGAAGATCACGGCCTGGACCCGGTCCCGGACTCCGATCTTGGTGAGGATGCTGCTGACGTGGGACTTGACGGTGGACTCGGCGAGGGAAACGCTAGGAGCGAGGAAGGTGAGCGGACCCGACTCTTCCGGGTCCGGTTCGGTCGGGCGTACGCCCCGGGTGTTGACCCAAGAGCCGTCAGGCCGAGTGCTTCCTCGCAGCGGTCCGCTGACGGGAAGCCTCGTACAGCACAGCGGTTGCGGCATTCGCGGCGTTCAGCGAACTCGCCGAGCCGGTCATCGGAACGCTGACCGTGTGGTCACACAGGTCCCGCCAGGTGCTGCTCAGCCCGGACGTCTCGTTGCCGATCAGCAGCAGCACCGGCTGGGTGAAGTCGAAGTCGAAGACGTCGCAGTCCCCCTTCTCATCGGTGCCCACCAGGACGATCGGCTGCCCCATGGCCCGCCGCGCGTCGATCCAGGCCATCACGTCGCCGGGCGAGGGAACGCGTACGGCCGGTACGGCGAACAGGGAACCCGTGCTCGCCCGCACGGACTTGGGGTCGTACACGTCGGCGGCGTGTCCCGACACGATGAGCCCGTGCGCCCCGAAGGCGTCCGCAGACCGGATGATGCTGCCGATGTTCCCAGGACTGGTCGGCCGGTCGAACAGGACGCCCAGGAAGTCGTCGCCGGGCGTTAACCGACCGAGGTCGTCGGCCGGCATCTCAATGATGGCGACGAGTTCCGGTGCGCTCTCGCTCTTCTCCCCGAGGTCCGCCAGCATGTCCGGCGCCATGGCGACCCGCTCGGCGTCGACGGACCGTAACAGGTCCTCCGCCCACTGCGACAAGGTCCGCTTGCCGTCGTACAGCAGCGCCTTGACGGTCCAGCCGTACCGGACTGCCATCGATATCGGACGAACACCCTGCACCAGGAACTCGCGCGCTCGCGTTCGCTTGTTCCGGTTGGTCAGCAGCGACTCCCACTGCTGAAAGCGGGCGTTGCGTGAGGTGATTCGCTGGAGCGGTGGCAAGTGTTCTCCAAGGCAAGCCAGTACTGATGATGTGATGCCAGCCTACTAACGGCTGACACAGTGAGCTGAGTTGTCGGTGGGCGATGAGATAGGACGCCAGTTCGATGAACGCTTCGTGGACGTCGGATCGGCGTTCCCAGCGGATACGCAGGCGGCGCAAGCCGGGGAGCCAGGCGAAGGTCCGCTCAACGACCCACCTGTAAGTGCCCAGCGGTGATGTTCTGTTTCTGGGACATGGCGAAGCCCTGCTCCATGAGAAGGGTGCCGCCATCGGGACGGCACAGGAGAGGCCCCGCGCTCGGGTGCCTTGGCCGCCCGGTTGCACGGAAGACCGAGGCACCCGCGACCGGTGCGGTGCCGCCTGCCGGTCAGTCGGTCAGGCGCCGCTTGCTGAGCCAGCTGACCATCTCCGGGTCCTGGTGGTCGAAGAACAGGGAGGCGCCGGTGTCCAGGGTGGCGATGGACGCCATCTGTTCGTCCGTCAGCTCGAAGTCGAAGACGTCGATGTTCTCCGCCATGCGCTCCGGACGGACCGACTTGGGAATGGTGATGACGCCGCGCTGGGTCAGCCAGCGCAGCACGACCTGCGCGACCGACTTGCCGTGCTCCTTGCCGATCCCGGCCAGTACGGGGTTCGTGAACAGGTCGTTCTTGCCTTCGGCGAAGCCGCCCCAGGACTGGATCTGCACGCCGTGCCGGCGCATGAGGTCCTGGTAGTCGGCGCGCTGGAAGAACGGATGGGTCTCGATCTGGTTGACCGCGGGCACGATCTCGTTGTTGGCGATCAGATCGATCAGCCGGTCGGGGTAGAAATTGGCGACACCGATCGCCTTGGCGAGGCCCTCGCGGTTGAGGGCTTCCATGGCGCGCCACTGGCCGTAGACGTCGCCGAAGGGCTGGTGCATCAGGTACAGGTCGAGGTGGTCCAGGCCCAACTTGTTCAGTGACGTCTCGAAGGCGCGCTTCGTGTTCTCCTCGGCCGGGGCGTCCTGCACCCACAACTTGGTGGTGACGAACAGGTCCTCGCGAGCGACGCCGCTGGACTTGATGGCGCCGCCGACGGCTTCCTCGTTGTTGTAGGCGGCGGCGGTGTCCAGCAGACGGTAGCCGGCGGCCAGCGCGTCGGAGACGGCGCGTTCGGTGTCCTCGGCGGGGATCTGGTAGACGCCGAAGCCGAGGATCAGCATCTCGACACCGTTGTTGAGGATGACGGTCTGCATGGGGATTCCTCCTTGTCGTACTGGTGAGGGTCAGAGAGTGATGAGGGCCTTGAGGACGCGGCGGTCGGCCATGGCCCGGTAGGCGTCCGGGGTCTGGTCGGCGGTGCTCCTGCTTGACGGGGCGGAAGTGGTGACGTCATCCACCGTGCCGCCCCACGCACCACATAGGCAGGCCGGGTTCTGCCAGGGGGTGACCAGCGGGGGTATGACAGGGCCCCCACGCGGATACCGCCCTGGCGGCAGCGTTGCGACACTGGCTCCATGGCACCCGAGCAGCACACCGGCGGCGACGAACTGGCGCGCTTCCTGCGCGCCCGCCGTACCCAGACCAGCCCCGAGAGCGCCGGCCTCACCCCCGGGCCGGGCGTACGCCGCACTCCCGGCCTGCGCCGCGAGGAACTGGCCACGCTTGCCGGGGTCAGCATCGACTACTACACCCGCCTGGAGCGCGGCAAGGAAACCCGGCCCAGTCCCGGCGTCGTCGACGCCTTGGCCCGCGCCCTGAACCTCGACGACGACGAACACCACCACCTGCGCGAGCTGGCTGCCCGGGCCGCCCACTACGCTCCCGAACCGCCGCCGCCCAGCCGGACGGTCCGCCCGCACCTGAAGCTGCTGCTGGAGACGATGCGGCCGAACCCCGCCTACATCGTCAGCCGCAGCATGGACCTGCTCGCCTGGAACCCCGGGGGCCTGGCCCTGTACGCCGGCATCGCCGACTGGCCCGTCAAGCAGCGCAACCTCGCCCGCTACCTCTTTCTCCACTGCACTGCCCGCGAGTTGTTCCCCGACTGGGACACCCAGGTCCGCGGCTGCGTCGCCCGTCTGCGTGCCGAAGCCGGCACCAACCCGGACGCACCCGACCTCACCAGCCTCGTGGGAGAGCTTCTGCTCAAGAGTCCCGACTTCGCCAAGCTGTGGGAGCGCTACGAGGTCATCGGACGCAAGAAGATCCAGAAGACCTTCCACCACCCCCAGGTCGGCATCCTCACCCTGACCGGCCAGAGCATGCACCTCGAAGGCACCCCCGGCCAGCGTCTCGGCGTCTACAGTGCCGAACCCGGAAGCCCCGACCACGACGCCATGCTCCTGCTCGACATGACCGCGCCGGAGATCTCCGCGCACCAGGTCCAGGAGGGGTCAGACCGCCCGCTGGGTACGTAGGGGGCTGCCGAGGGGGGCCGGCAGAATCTCCCAGGGCCAGGGCCAGGGCCAGGGCCAGGGCCAGGGCCAGGGCCAGGGCCAGGGCCAGGGCCAGGGCCAGGGTCGGGGTCGGGGTCGGGGTTCGTGCGGTGGAACGGGCCGTTCACCAGCGAAGAACTCGTCGGCAAGGCCCTGGCACCGGTGGGCGAGGACGTCGTCATCGCCACCAAGTTCGGCTTCTCCTTCGACGGCAGCAGCGCCACCGGCCTGGACAGCCGCCCCGAACACGTCCGCCTCACCGGAACCGGCCGCCCACGCTGAGCCGACCGCACCGGCGCCTGCTGCGGCTCACTTGTGCAGCTGGAAGACCCATTCACGGATGCCTTCCCGTGTCGAGGGCCTCGGGGTGACCGGTGCGGGGGAGGGGCTCGCGGATCCGTCATACGTGAGGCGTGTTTCGCCGGGCAGCGTGCGTGAGCCGTTCGGCGAGGCCTTCGACGAGGCTTTCGACGAGGCCGCGGAGCGTCATCCGGGCGTTCGACGACGAAGGTCGCCCGCCTTGTCGACTGCCACGAGCGTGTCACCGGAGTACCTGCCGGCTGGTCCAACGAGGATTTCGCCGAGCTCAGGTCCACGTCGGCCACCCTCGCGATGGGCAGCACCGTACGGTCCCTCTGTTCGCGCCCGGTTTCGCACACCCGGCCGACAACCGCAGCGTCATCTTTGAATTCCTTGTCGACGACGTGGACAGCGCGCACAAGAACCTGACCGACTTCGTGGGGGATTTCGTCAACGAGCCCACCACGATGCCCTGGGGCAACCGCTCACTCCTGTTCCGCGACCCCGACGGCGACCTCGTCAACTTCTTCACCCCCGTCACCCCGGCCGCCATCGAAAATTCGCTCGCGGAGGACGAAACGACCGTCCGCGGGAAGGGCGAGACGTTCGGCTCTGTCCCGTCATCGGTGCCGGCGCCGAGTGGTGATCGTTGGAGGAGGACGCGGTGGCGGAGCTGCTGCGGGGTGCCGCGGTTGCCACCCCGGGCCACGGTGGGGTGGCGTGGCTGGTGTGTATCGATGGGCCCTTTCACGCACGACGGACGGCACCTGTCCGCCGCACGGGGCCAGGGGCCCGGGTTGGGGCGGCCGGCAGGTCTGACGGGCTCCATGGAAAGCGCGTCGAACATTCTTCGGCAGGGCCGTTCGGCCCTTGTTGCCGGTGGGACGTACTGACTTCACTGATCCCGCGGTCCCGCCCGTGCCGTGGCGCTTGGATCCCGCCTGTGGGCACGGTCTAGCGGTCCCGCTCATGGGCGAGACGGGCGGGGCCGTGCAGTGCGAGGACGAACGGCAGAGCGAGAGCACCGGAGGACGGGGAGGTGAGCGGAGAGATGATCGTGGCGGTCGGGCACACCGACCTCACTCCGCGGACGCTGAAGCTGGTGGAGGCCGAGCTGCGGGCGGTGCTTGAGCGCCTGGCCGAGCGGGCACCGGGGGTGGTGCGCGCGGGGGCCGGGGTGCCGGTGGCGTTCGGGCGGGCGGTGCGGGCGGCGGGGCGGGAACTCGTCGTGGTGATTCCCACGCAGGGGATGGTGCCCGCGTTGCTGCCGCAGCGTGACCGGGTGGCGACCGGTGAGCTGCTGGTTCTCGCCCGACAGGTGCGTCTGCTGGCGTACGACCCGGCGGACCGGGACGCGTGTGTCGGCGAGGACGAGCGGATGGTCGCGGGATGTCGGCAGGTGGTGGCCGTGTGGGACGGCTCGCCGTCCAACGGCCGTGACGTCACCGCGCATCTGGTGGCGTACGCCCGCGCCCACGGCGTTCCGGTCGAGGTCGTGTGGCCGGAGGGGGCCGCCCGCGAGGACCTGCCCGGCATACCGGAGCCGGTCAACGGCCGTGCTCCGCACGGCGGCGGCGACGTATCCACGACGCCGGTCCCGCGGCCCACCCCGAACACGAGCAAGGCGGAACAACCCCGATGACCAGCACCACCACGAACGAAGCCCCACTCACCACCAAGACTCGGCAGGACGGAGTTGGGCGGGAGATCACGTCGGTGGGCGCGACCGGGGCCGGGCGCGCTTTCGCCTGGCTGCTGATCGTGTCCGGCGCTCTTGGCGTCCTCGCCTCCTTCGTCATCACCATCGACAAGTTCCGCCTCCTTGAGGACCCGGACTTCTCGCCCTCGTGCAACCTCAGCCCGATCCTGTCGTGTGCGAACGTCATGAAGAGCGACCAGGCGTCCGTGTTCGGCTTCCCCAACCCGCTGCTCGGTCTGCTCGCGTACCCGGTGGTCGTCGCGATCGGCATGGCTTTGCTGTCCGGGGCCCGCTTCCGCCGCTGGTTCTGGCTCGGGCTGAACGTCGGCACGCTGTTCGGCGCGGGCTTCTGCATGTGGCTGATGACGCAGGCGCTGTACGAGATCGGCGCGCTGTGCCTGTGGTGCTGCCTGGCATGGGCGGCCACCATCGCGATGTTCTGGTACGTCACCGTGCACAACCTGCGGCACGGGATCATCCGCGCGCCCCGCGCCCTGGTGGCCGGGGTGCTGGAGTTCCACTGGGCGGTGCCGGTCACCTGGTACTTGAGCATCGTGATGCTGATCGCCACCCGTTTCTGGGACTACTGGCAGACCTTGCTCTGAGCCCGAGGTCGCCCGCACGGCCCGCGCTGGTCGGGCCGTGGGGGCGCGGAGGTTCGTGCGATCGCGGCGGGAGCACGCCACCCGGTCGTCACCCGTTCGCCGGCCGGGTGACGACGCTGACGCGGGAACGTGTGGGCGGCGGCATACATGCCGGGCCGGTTTGCCCGCCGACTTGCGGCCCGTGCGGCCGCACCGCCCGGGCTCGTGCGGCCGCACCGCCCGGTCCGTGCGGCCGCACCGCCCGGTCCGTGCAGCTGCGCCGCCTGGCCCGTGCAGCTGCGCCGCCTGGCCGGTGACGGATGCGCCGCCTGGCCGGTGTCGGATGCGCCGCCCGGTCCGTGCGGCTGCGCCGCCTGGCCCGTGCAGCTGCGCCGCCTGGCCGGTGACGGATGCGCCGCCTGGCCGGTGTCGGATGCGCCGCCCGGTCCGTGCGGCTGCGCCGCCTGGCCCGTGCAGCTGCGCCGCCTGGCCGGTGACGGATGCGCCGCCTGGCCGGTGTCGGATGCGCCGCCCGGTCCGTGCGGCTGCGCCGCCTGGCCCGTGCAGCTGCGCCGCCTGGCCGGTGACGGATGCGCCGCCTGGCCGGTGTCGGATGCGCCGCCCGGTCCGTGCGGCTGCGCCGCCTGGCCCGTGCAGCTGCGCCGCCTGGCCGGTGACGGATGCGCCGCCTGGCCGGTGTCGGATGCGCCGCCCGGTCCGTGCGGCTGCGCCGCCTGGCCCGTGCAGCTGCGCCGCCTGGCCGGTGACGGATGCGCCGCCCGGTCCGTGCCGCCGCGCCGCCTGGCCCGTGCCGCCGCACCGCCCGGCCGGTGACGGACGCACCGCCCGGCCGGCGTCGGACGCACCGCCCGGCCGGCGTCGGACGCGCCGCCCGGCCGGCGTCGGACGCGCCGCCCGGCCGGCGTCGGACGCGCCGCCCGGCCGGCGTCGGACGCGCCGCCCGGCCGGCGTCGGACGCACCGCCCGGCCGGTGTCGGATGCGCCGCGCTCAGCGCTTCGCGGCCGCGCGCCGCGCCAGGACGGCGGTCCTGCGCTCGTCGAACCGGGTCGCCTGCGTGTCCAGTGAGCCGAGGAACTCGCCCAGCTCCTGCTGGGCCTTGAGCCCCTCGGGCCCGAGGCCGGTCAGGTGCAGGACCTTGAGGTGGCGCAGCACCGGCTGGAGGACGTCGTCGTGGTGGACGCGCAGGTTGTAGACGCCGCCGAGAGCGATCTCGACGGCGGCGCGCTCGAAGCCCGGCAGGCCGTGGCCGGGCATCCTGAAGCCGCTCACCACGTCGGCGACGGCGCGCAACGCCTGGTCGGGGGCGATCTCCAGGGCGGCCTTGAGCAGGTTGCGGTAGAAGACCATGTGAAGGTTCTCGTCGGTGGCGATGCGCGCCAGCAGGCGGTCGCAGACCGGATCGCCCGAGCTGCGCCCGGTGTTGCGGTGCGAGATGCGGGTGGCCAGTTCCTGGAAGGCGACGTACGCCACGGTGTGGAGCGGCGAGTGCCGGTTGTCGGAGACGAATCCGGCGGACATGTGGGTCATGCGGGCCCGCTCCAGTGCCGCGGGGTCCACCGCACGGGATGCCAGCAGGTAGTCCCGCATGACCATGGAGTGCCGGGCCTCCTCCGCGGTCCAGCGGTGCACCCAGGTGCCCCACGCGCCGTCGCGCCCGAACAGGGTGGCGATCTCGTGGTGGTAGCTCGGCAGGTTGTCCTCGGTGAGCAGGTTCACCACCATCGCGACCTTGCCCACCCCGGTCAGCGGAGACTGCTCCGGCGCCCAGGGCTCACCGCCCAGGACCCCGTCGAAGTCCCGTCCTCGGCTCCACGGGACGTACTCGTGGGGCATCCACTCCTTGAACACGCTCAGGTGGCGGTTGAGCTCGCGCTCGACCACCTCCTCCAGCGCGTGGAGGAGCTGGGTGTCCGTCCACGTGGTGCGTCGGGTGGAACGGGACGGGGGGATGGTGGCCACGGGAAACCGGCCCTTCGCTGCGGAGACTGAACCTACGGTTCCGTAAGTTATGAGGCCGCGCGATGGCTCCGCAGGGGCCGTTCGGCCCTACTGGCGCGTAGGTGCGTGGGGAGGTCGGCGCGTGCCGGGTGCTCCGGCCCCACTCCCGTCCGGGGGATCAGGAGTCCGCAGAGGGGAGATGCACCCGGCCGCTGCGCCAGGAAACCACCAGGCAGGGCGGGCGCGACAGGGCCGAACGGCTCTGCCGGCCGGGGCCGGACGGCGGCGGGGCGGCGGTGCGAAACTGGCGCGCCTTCCGGTTGCGCCTTCGGCGCTGTCGCCGTCGCGGTGGTCGGTCGGCCCTGCCGTCCGCGTCCGCCGCGCGTCATCGTCCGGCCTGCGCGCGGGCGACGGGGAAGGCGCGTTCAGGTCCGGCCGCCAGGAGCCGCACCCATGCTTCGACAGGAGCCGCACCCATGCTTCGACAGGAGATGCCCGCCATGCCTCGTCCGCCCTGTCCGCCTCGTCTTTCCGTGTACGCCGGCTGCGTCTGCGCCCTGGCCGCGGTCGCCGCGGTGGTGTCCTTCGTCCGGGGCGGATGGGTGGGGATCGTCTGGGTTCTGCTGGCCGGGCTCGCCTCCAACATGGCCTGGTACTACGCGCGCCGAGGCGGGGGCACGGCCGGGAACGGAACCGTTGCCCGGGCCGGGGCCGGCCTCCGCAAGGCCGGGGCGGGGCGCGGGGCCGCGTCCGTCGGCTGTGAGAGCGGCGGCGCGTGCGGCGTGTGCGTGAGGACGTCGCTGAAGGAGCCCCGATGACGACCGCCGGGGACGGGAAGGCGATGCGGGCGATGCGGGCGATGCGGGTGATGCGGGTGATGCGGGTGATGCGGGTGATGCTCCAGGGGGAGAACCGGTCTCGGACACCACCGGAATTGACGAGTACGACGAGTACGACGAGTACGACGAGCGCCACGCGCCCCACGCGCGGCAGGACGCGATGCGGCTGCGTCCGCAGCGGCACTCCCCGGCGCCGCCGCCGTCCCCGACTGCCGTGCCTGCGCAGGCCGCCGGAGTGCCGGAGGCCGGGGGCTCCTGCCAGGGAGCGCGCCGCGCTCGCGCTGTCCGAGGCGGTCACCCGTCTGTCCTGAGGGGTTCCCGGCGCCGTGTACGACGAGGCGGCCGCCATTTCGTGGGGCGGGAGCCGGCGCAGCTCATCGCGCCGGTGTCCACGGTCGATGTCCGGAACCGGATGAACGTCACCACCCGCAGGACGCCCGGCACGGAGCAGGCGGCCAGGTCGACAGTCCGGGCCGCGCGGCTCGTAGGCTGGCTTCCGTGGAAGCACGCACGCGCACCGGCCCCGTCCCCTCGCCCGCCTCACCTCTGCGGGTGTTCATCCTGGACGACCACGAGGTGGTACGCCGAGGCGTGCGCGACCTGCTGGAAGCCGAGCCGGACATCGTGGTGGCCGGGGAGGCGGCGAGTGCCCGGGAGGCGCTCGCCCGGGTGCCCGCGGTCCGCCCGCATGTCGCGGTGCTGGATGTGCGGCTCGGTGAGGGCGAGAGCGGGGACCACGCGGGGGTCGAGGTGTGCCGGGAACTGCGGGCCCGGATGCCCGAGCTGGCCTGTCTGATGCTGACGTCGTTCGACGATGACGAGGCGCTGTTCGACGCCATCATGGCGGGCGCCGCCGGCTATGTGCTCAAGCGGATCGACGGCTCCGACCTGGTGGCCGCCATCCGTACGGTGGCGGGTGGCGAGTCCATGCTGGATCCCCGGACGGCCGCGCGGGTGATGGCGCGGCTGCGCGACCCCCGGCCGGAGCCCGAAGCCCCGTCCGTCTCACCGGAGTTGGAGCGGCTGTCGCCGCGCGAGCAGGAGATCCTGGAGCTGATCGGAGAGGGCCTGACGAACCGCCAGATCGCCGAGCGGCTGTTCCTCGCGGAGAAGACGATCAAGAACCGGGTTTCGTCCATCCTGGCCAAGCTGGGGGTGGGCCGCCGCATCCAGGCGGCGATGCTCGCCGAGCGGCTGCGGGAGCAGCAGGGCTCCGGGCGGTAGACCGACGCCGGTCAGTCGGCGGTCAGCGGCACCTGCCACACGAGCCGGGTGCCGCCCGCTGCCGGGGACTCGACGGTCAGCGTCCCGTCGTACTGCTCGGCGCGGGAGCGCAGGTTGGCGAGTCCGCCGGTGGGCCGGGCGTCGCCCGTGCCCACCCCGTCGTCCGTCACCGTGAGGGTGAGGACGTCCCCGGCCGGCGGCACGGTCAGGACGACGTCCGCCCGGCGGGCGCGGGCATGCCGGGCGGTATTGCTGAGGGCTTCGGCGGTCACCGCCAGAACGTGTTCGGCCACGTCGGCGGGGACGGTGGAGTCCACCGGTCCGTCGATCCGAAGGACGGGGCTGAAGCCGAGCGACTGGGCGGCCAGCCGGGCGGTCTCGGCCAGGCGGCGGCGCAGTCCCGGCCCGCCGCGGTCGTCCCCGGCCGAGCGCAGCTCGAAGATGGTGGAGCGGATGATCTGGACGGTGGTGTCCAGGTCCTGCACCGCCCGGGAGACCCGTTCGGCCGCGTCGCGGCGCTCGATCATGCGGGTGGCGCTCTGCAGGGTCATGCCGGTGGCGAAGAGCCGCTGGATCGCCAGGTCGTGCAGGTCGCGGGCGATGCGGTCGCGTTCGTGCAGGACGGCCAGTTCCTCGGACTCGGCGCGGCGCCGGGCGAGTTCCAGGGCGATCGCGGCCTGGTCGGCGAACCGGGAGACCAGGGCCACCTCGGTGTCGTCGAAGGCGGGGCGGCCCGCGCGCCGGCTCAGGCGCAGGGCGCCGCAGGCCGAGGCGTCCAGGGGCAGCGGAACGGCCACGGTGGGACCGTACGCGTCCGCGCCGCCCGTGCCGCCGAGCGGATGTGCCCGGGGGTCGCCGTCGATGTCCGCGGTGGTCGCGGGTTCGGTGGTGCGGGCGGCAAGGCCGGCCAGTGACTCCTGCGTGGGGAGGACCGCTCCCTCGACGTTCCCCCACTCTCGGCTTCGCTCGAGCGGGGGCACCCCCATGGCGTCGTGGCCGTACGCCACCTCCACCGCGAGCCGGGCACCGTCGCTGCCGGCCGGGAGCAGTACGGCGGCCAGATCGGCGTCGGCCACCTCGCTCGCTCGCCGGGCGATCAGCCGCAGCACCTCGCGTGCCTCTGTTCCGGCGAGCAGGCTGCGGGTGATCTCGCTGAGCGCTTCGAGCCAGCGTTCCCGGCGGCGGCTGTCGTGGTACATGCGGGCGTGGTCGATGGCGACTCCGGCCGCGTTGGCCAGGGTGGACAGGACCGCCTCGTCGTCGGCGTCGAATCCCGCCCCTCCCCGCTTCTCGGTCAGGTACAGGTTGCCGAACACCTCGTCCCGTACGCGGACGGGCACCCCCAGGAACGTACGCATCGGCGGATGGTGCTCGGGAAAGCCGTAACTGTTCGGGTGCCGCGTCAGGTCCGTGAGGCGCAAGGGGACCGGGTTGTGGATCAGCTCGCCGAGGATGCCGCGCCCACAGGGGGCCTGGCCGATCCGGGCCGCGAGCTCGTCGGCGATGCCCACCGGCAGGAACTGCGACAGCCGCTGACCGTCGCCGATCACGCCGAGAGCGCCGTATTCGGCGTCGGTGAGGGTGATCGCCGCCTCCACGATGCCGCGCAGCACCTGGGGGAGTTCGAGGCCCCGGCCCAGGTTCGTGACGGCGTCGAGGAGGCTGTGCATCCGGTCCGGCACGTCGAGCCGAAGCGGTGACGACGCCGCGGTCGGGGGTGGTGATTCGGGCATTGCTGGCGCTCCTGGACCGGTCGGTGCTCAGCAGCGTACGACCGCCGTACGGGGGGATGCGCGCCCGGACGCTCAGCGGCGCGACGAGAGGACGAAGAGGGGACGTTGGACCCTGCAAACGGGTCTTCGGGAGGGCCCTTCGGCCCTATCCGGACCCGGTACCCCACCGCCGATCATGAGGCGGCGACAGGGAAGAGCCAGGTCAACATGCGCACCACGGCACTTCCCGGCTCGTCGAGCACATGAGCTGATGGGGAGGAAGCCGTCCGGTGGACGAGGCACAGATACAGCAGATGGGGACCGAGCGGCCGCACGCCGCGGTCGCCGTGGCCGACCAGGCGTCCGGACCGGCGGAGCACGCGGCGGGCGGATCGTCGTGGACGGACTGGCTGACGACCACCGACCACAAGAAGATCGGGACGATGTACCTGGTCACCGCGTTCGTGTTCTTCATGGTCGGCGGGGTGATGGCTCTGCTGATGCGCGCGGAGCTCGCCCGGCCCGGTCTGCAGATCATGTCGAACGAGCAGTTCAACCAGGCGTTCACGATGCACGGCTCGATCATGCTGCTGATGTTCGCGATGCCGCTGTTCACCGGCTTCGCCAACTGGATCATGCCGCTGCAGATCGGCGCCCCGGACGTGGCCTTCCCGCGACTGAACATGCTCGCCTACTGGCTCTTCCTGTTCGGCTCGTCGATCGCCGCGTTCGGCTTCCTCACCCCGGGCGGCGCCGCCGACTTCGGCTGGTTCCTGTATGCCCCGCTGTCCGACGCCGTCCACTCGCCGGGCCTCGGCGCCGACCTGTGGATCATGGGCGTGGCCCTGTCGGGCTTCGGCTCGATCGCGGGTGCGGTCAACTTCATCACCACGATCGTCTGCATGCGCGCACCCGGCATGACCATGTTCCGGATGCCGATCTTCGTGTGGAACGTGCTGCTGACCGCGGTGCTGATCCTGATCGTGTTCCCGGTCCTCGCGGCGGCCCTGTTCGCCCTGGAGTGCGACCGCAAGTTCGGCAGCCATGTCTTCGACGCGGCCAACGGCGGCGCGTTGCTGTGGCAGCACCTGTTCTGGTTCTTCGGTCATCCGGAGGTGTACATCCTGGCGCTGCCGTTCTTCGGGATCGTCTCCGAGGTGATCCCTGTCTTCTCCCGGAAGCCGATGTTCGGCTACATGGGCCTGATAGGCGCGACGATCGCGATCGCGGGCCTGTCGGTGACCGTATGGGCGCACCACATGTACGTCACCGGCGGTGTCCTCCTGCCGTTCTTCTCCTTCATGACGTTCCTGATCGCGGTGCCGACGGGCGTGAAGTTCTTCAACTGGATCGGCACCATGTGGAAGGGCTCGCTCAGCTTCGAGACGCCGATGCTGTGGACCACGGGCTTCCTGATCACCTTCGTCTTCGGTGGCCTCACGGGCGTGATCCTGGCCTCGCCGCCGATGGACTTCCACCTCTCCGACTCGTACTTCGTCGTCGCGCACTTCCACTACACGGTCTTCGGCACGGTCGTGTACGCGATGTTCGCCGGCTTCCACTTCTGGTGGCCCAAGTTCACCGGCAAGATGCTCGACGAGCGCCTCGGCAAGATCACGTTCTGGACGCTCACGGCGGGCTTCCACCTGACCTTCCTCGTCCAGCACTGGCTGGGTGCCGAGGGCATGCCCCGCCGGTACGCCGACTACCTGGCCGCCGACGGCTTCACCGCTCTCAACACCCTGTCCACGATCGGGTCGTTCCTGCTGGGCCTGTCGATCCTGCCGTTCTTCTACAACGTCTGGAAGACCGCCAAGTACGCCACGCCGGTCGAGGTCGACGACCCGTGGGGCTACGGCCGTTCGCTGGAGTGGGCGACCTCCTGCCCGCCCCCGAGGCACAACTTCACCAAGCTGCCGCGGATCCGGTCCGAGTCTCCGGCCTTCGACCTCCACCACCCCGAGATCGTCGCGGCCGAGGCGGTGAGCTGAGGTGTCCCACGCCGTCCTGGCACTGGGCGCGGCGCTGGTGACCGCCGCCGGCTGCGTCTGGTACGTCCCCGCCCTCGCCGACCTGCGCGCGGGGGCCGACCGGCCGGTCTCCCGCCGTACCGCGGCGGCGGCCTGCCTGACCGGCTGGAGCACGACCGCGGTCGTCGCCGTGGTGCTCTTCGCCGGCGTGGTGTGGCAGGCGGCCTGCGTCATGGCGGTGACGGGTGTGACCGCCGCGGCCGCGCTGCGGATCCGTGCCGCCGCGCAGCACCGCCAGGAGGTGCGGGAGATCGCCCGTCACTGGGCGGCGCTGGACCCCCGCACGCCCGAACACGGCCGCTCCCGGCACGCCTTCGCCGCCCTCCTCGCCTGCGGACTGGCCGCCGCCGTGACCGCGGCGGCCCTCCTGGTGACCGCCGGACCCGAAGACGGCGCGGACTGGCTCATGGCCGCCACCGCTCCCGCCGCGATCGTCGGCCTGACCCTCGCCATCGCGGTCACGCACACCCGCACGACCCGCCGCACCACTGCGGGCCGATAACGGCCGAAGCGTGCGCGTGCTGCGTCGGTGCCCTCGCTGACGGCCCCGGCCATGAAAGCGGCGGTTCCCGCGATCAGTGCGTAGCCCTCTTCCGGAAAGAGGACTGCTCCTTGCGTGTCGGGTGTGCGCAGCAGGAAGGGCGGGCGGATGCCCGTGCAGTCCGCGTCGGCGGGAAGCCGGGATGTCGCACCGGGGGTGCCGGCGAGGCTCGTGGCGAGGATGTGCGAGGCTCCGACGGCACGGCAGCCGGCCGTGATCCAGCGGGCCAGCGCCGCGTCGATCTGCGCGCCCACGGGCACCGGGGCCACCGCTTTCTCCCGCAGCCAGGACGCGGTGAAGCTGCCGTCGGTATCGAGCACGTTCCTCGGGCCCGATGACTTTCCGTGTTCTGGTTCGGTCACCACAGAAACCCTTTGTCGATGATTCCCTGGAACTGTTTGTCACCCAGTTTCCAGGCCGACCAGAAGCTACCATCGGCGTGCAGCATGACCATTTTCTGTGATGTCGGATCGATGAACTCGACCGCCGGTCCCTGACTTCTGTAGTCGAACCGGTAGATCTTCGTTCCGTCTGCTGTCATGTGCTCACGCATGGCCTCTTGGAACCGTTGCAGGTTGGCCTTGTTCAGATTGCCGGGATTGTCTCCAACGGCACGAGGCCGCGGTCCTGACCGACCGCGACCCTGCCCAACGCCGGCCTCGGCGAAGCGAGTTGACAAGGCGGCTGCTGGCAGGGCTCTGCGAACTGTGCGGACAGACCGCAAAGATCCAGGTCCACCAGATCCGCCGACTCGCCGACCTCGACCGGCTCGGACAGACGCAGCCCGACTGGGCCGTCCTCATGGCCAGGAAACGGCGCAAAACCCTCATGGTCTGCCCGCCCTGCCACGAAGGCATCCACGACGGCCGCAAAGCCGCAGTTCACGGCAGTCACTGGAGAGCCCGTTGCGGTTAACGCCGCACGACGGGTTCGGGAGGAGGCCGCTGGGAAAAGGAACAGCTTCGCTGTCACCTCGCCCGGCGGCCCACCTCACGCGCGCTCACGCTTCCCACGTGATCTTGGGGCTACGGTGCTGAACAGCCGCCCTTGCTCAAGAGCGTTGGTCAGTCTGCGTAGACGGAAATCGGGACCGTCTCGGGGTCGCAGAACTGACCGGGAAGCGGAGCGCGGAGCGGGGTGCATGCGCTGCGGCCTCGGGCTCAGGACGTAGTGCCCGATGGGGGGTCCGTGAGCGCCACGCGATGTCGACGTCTGGCAGCGGCGTCGGCCGCCCGGAACTCGGCACCTGGCGGCGGTGTGTCTGGTGGACACCAGTGTCACCGGATGCGCCTCCGACAGCCGTCCGGCAAGGCGTTCCACGGAAACCAGGCCCTACCCCAGCTCCGCCGCACGCCTCTTGAGGTCCTCGGCGAACGTGTCCCAGTCGGGGCCGAAGCACAGCAGGTCTGCGGCTGCTTCGCGGAGCAGTTGCGGGTCGTCGGGGCGTTGCAGGCAGGCCAGACGGTAGGCCAGGTTCCGGGCCCAGGGCGGCAGGGCCATCCAGTCCTCGGCGAGGACGTCCCGGAGCATGGCGAGGATCTCGTCGGCCGTTGCGAAGGTGAGCTTCTCGACGAACTCACGGGCCGCTTCGTTGACCTGACGGCTGTCCGCGCCGTCGATCGCCTGGCTGAGGCTCCTGGCCGCGGGGGTCGGATCGGGCATCTCTCGCTTCTCCTGGAGGATTTCTCGCCGGGGCTGGACACGGGGTACGGGCGCCCAGACCCTAACAGTCGACAGCAGTCGGTCCCGTGCCCTCCGGGAAGCCGGTGTGGTGCCGGGCTCGGGGAGGGCTCGGCGACCGGTCGCTATGGGTTGAGCCAGTACGTGGACAGTTGGTAGGCGCCGTCGGGTCGTTGGATGACCCGGTAGCCGACGTCGTGCCCGTCTATCGTCACCGACCCGTCGAGCGGGCCGGAGAAGCCGGGGGTTCCGGGGCGGGGAACGGCCCCGCCGTCCCTCATGTATCCGTACACGTCGGAGACGATCGCCTGTTCGATCTGGTCGGGCTTCAGGTTGGTGGTGCGTAGATCGTTCGTGGTTCCGCCCGGTCCGGTGTGGGCTCGGTCGTAGCCGTGGCCGGTGTTGAAGTGCCACTGGTCGTCCCCCACCATGGCGGAGCGTTTGAGATCCTGCCCCTCGCCCTTGGAGGTGTACTCGCCGATCGTCGGGTCGTCACCGTTCTTGTACGGCGACAGGCCGAAGGGGTCGCAGAGGGCGTGCGGGTTGGTCACGTAGGCGACCGGGTTCGGCGCCGGGGAGAGTCCCAGCGGGTCCGGGGAGGTGTACCGGCCGGTCTCCGGGTCGTAGTGACGGAAGAGGTTGTAGTGGAGGCCGGTCTCCGGGTCGTAGTACTGGCCGGGGAAGCGAAGCGGGGTGTAGGCCGTGCTGGAGCGGGACCAGGCGGTGGTTCCCCAGAGCGTGGTGCGGGTGCGCCAGGCGATGTCGCCGGACTCGTCGATCAGTTCGGTGGGGGTGCCGATCAGGTCGGTGGCCACGGCGAAGAAGCGCCGGTCGATCTCCTCCTGACGGGCGTCCGGGGTGAGGATGCGTTCGGTCTGCGCGAGGGGCACGAGACCGCGGTGCTCCCAGGTGAGCGCCACCGGACGGGGCAGATCGCTGGAGACGGTGGTCTGTTCGCAGAGGGTCAGGCCGTCCCAGGTGAAACGGATCTCCTCTGTCACGGTCTCGCCGTCCGCCGCCAGGCGCTGCTTGGCGGTGCGCCGGCCCAGGGGGTCGTAGCGGTAGCGCCAGCGGGTGCCGTCGGGAGTGACGACGGAAGTGAGGCGGTCCTCGGCGTCCCATGTGTAGCGCCAGGTGTCCGGTTTGCGGGAGAGCCGGGTCTTCTGGCGCAGGGTGACGCGGCCGAGGGCGTCGTGCTCGAAGCGGATGCCACCCGCACGCGTGACGGTGGTACCGGTGTAGGCGCGGGGGCCGGTGGCCTCGTGGCCGGGGTGTGAGTCGGGCCAGGCGGCCGAGGTCTGGTTGCCGCTCGCGTCGTAGGCGTACCGCTCGCTCCAGCCGTGCGCGTGGACGGCGGTGACCCGGCCGACCGGGTCGAGGTCGAAGGTGCGCGCACCCGACACCCGGTCGGACGTCGCGGTGAGACGGCCGTCGGCGCGGTAGGCGTACGTGCGCTCGTTGAGGGTGCGGGAACCGGCGGCGAGGTGCTGGGCGGACAGCCGGCCGGCCTCGTCCCAGGCGGAGGTCTGGGTGACGATGTCGGCGAAGACGCGAACCACTTCGCGTCCGGCCGCGTCGTGCGCGAAGGTGATGGCGTGGCCTCCGGACGTCACCCGGGTGGGGCGGCCCGCGGCGTCGTAGGCGTAGCTCGTGACCAGTCCGGTGGGGGTGGTGCGACGGATCCGGCGGCCGACGGCGTCGTAGGCGTGGTCGAGGGCGCGGCCGTCGACGAGTTCGGTCTTGAGCCGGCCGCACCGGTCGTAGCGGCGCACCAGTTCGCTGTCCGGACCCGACGCCTGGACCAGGCGTCCGGCGCGGTCGTAGGCGTGGACGGTGACCCGGCCCGCGACCTCCTTGCGCAGCACCCGGCCGAGCTCGTCGTACGCGTACGCGGCCACGCCGCCGAGGTGATCGGTCCGGGTGATGAGCTGACCGGCGGCGTCGAGGCCGTAGGTGACGGTGCGGCCGTCGAAGTCGGTCTCGGAGACGAGCCGGCCGGCCCGGTCGTACCCGTACGTCCAGACAAGCCCCTGAGGGTCGGTGACCCGGTTGAGCCGCAGGCCGGCGTCGTGCTCGAACTCGTACCGTGCGCCGTCGGGCAGGGTGCGGGCGGCGAGGAGGTCGAAGTGGGTGTACTCGAAGCGGGACACCCCGCCCGCCGCGTCGGTGTGGGTGAGGCAGTTGCCCTCGCCGTCGTAGGTCCATGACTCGGTGGCGCCGTCGGGGCCCGTGCGCCGGGCGAGCTGCCCGTCGGCGTGCCACTGAAGGCGGGTGACGGCGCCCACCGCGTCGGTGATGCGGACCGCACGGCCGAGGGCGTCGCGTTTCAGGCGGGTGGTGCCGCCGGCCGGGTCGGTCACCTCCACCGGGCGGCCGGCCTCGTCGCAGCGCACGACGGTGGCGGCCCCCAGAGCATCGGCGACGGACGTCAGGAGACCGGACCCGTCGTAGGTGTAGCGGGTGGTGCGGCCGGCCGGATCGGTGACCGCCGTGCGGTTTCCCCGCTCGTCGAACTCCTGGAGCCACCGGGCGCCGTCCGGGTCGTGACGTTCCGTGGACAGGCCGAACGGGCCGCGTACGACACGGAGTTCGGTGCCGTCGGGACGGGTGACCGTGACAAGCCGGCCCTCCTCGTCGTAGGAGAACGCGGTGGTGCGGCCCAGCGGGTCCGTGCGGGTCAGGAGGTTGCCGCCCGGGTCGTAGGCGAACCTGGTGGTGTGGCCGAGGGGGTCGGTGGTGGCCAGGACGTGGCAGCCGGGGCCGATCAGGTGCCGGGTGGCCCCGCCGTCCGGGGTGGTCAGGACCGTCGTCCGGTGGCCGGTCTCGGCGTCGGGTTCGGTGTAGGCCAGGGTGATCTGGACGTGGCCGGCCTCGCCGCCCTCCGCGACGACGCGGTCGCGGTCGTCGTAGACGTAGTCGTAGCGGCTTCCGTTGGAGTCGATCCAGGCGATGACGCGGCGGCGGTCGTCGTAGACGAACGTGGTGGTGGCGCCTGACGGCTTGGTGACCTCGGTGAGGTCGCCGTCCTGATAGCCGTAGCTGATCAGGGGCAGGTCCGCGCCGTGCTCGCCCGCGCCGGCCAGGAACAGGCCGGTGACCAGGCCGTCGGCGACGGACAGCCGCGCCCGGTGGCCCGCCGAGTGGGCGAGGGCCAGCGGCAGGCCGTCCTCGGCGCGGTCGACGGTGATGGTGTGGCCGTTGCGTTCGGCGATCGCGGACAGCCAGGCCGTGCCGTCGCCGCCCGGCTCGGTGCCTGGCGGGGCGGTGAAGTGGCGGGTCAGACCGGTGTCGGGGTCGGTGACCGTGAAGTCGCCGTCGGTGTCCCGGGCGAGGAGCGTGCGGGAGCGGCCCGAACGCGGCCGGGTGGGCAGGCCGGGGACCGGATGTGGATACGGGATCAGGAGCCCGTCGGCGGTGACGTGGACGACGCCGATGGCGTCGATCTGCAGGCGCTCGTCGACGGTGGACGTCCAGGCGGGCCCGAGGAAGCGGCCGGTCGCCGTTCCGGACTCGGTGCGGCGGGCGAAGACCAGCGGCAGGATGCCGGGGAGTTCGAGGTCGGTCTGGGGCAGGAACATCCGGCCCGAGGCGAGGTCGACCGGGTCGGTGCCGTCGGTGACGCGCTCGCCGTCCGGACGGCGGTGGGTCCCCTCCGGGGCGTCGTCGAGCAGCCGGCGCAGCCGCGCGGCGTCGGCGGCGTCCTCGGCGATGCGCACGCCCTTCACCGCCGCGCCGCCGCCACCGGTGGCGACGGTCAGCGCGACGTCGGGAAGCAGCCGGCCGAAGCCCTCGGCCGGGTCCTTCATGAAGTCGCCGATCATCTGCTTGCCGGTGCCGACCGGGTCGTTGGCGGCGACCACCAGACCGGCGGCCAGGCTGTTGAGGGACGTGGCGTACTCGGCCGGGTGCGTGATGTTGTACGGGTCCATGGGGTTGACGCTGCGGACGAAGTTGAGAATCCCCGCGGTGCCCTTGATGAGGCCGCCGCCTACGTGGTCGCCCATGAGCTGCAGCTCCTGCATCCCGTCGCCCAACTGCTCGGCGTAGGACGGCTTCTGCGGAGCCAGGTCGCGGGCGGCGCGGACCGCGGAGCGCGCGGTCTCCGCCGCCGAGTTGCGCTGCTTGCGGGCCTCGGCCAGCAGGTCCTGCGCATCCTGCATCAGCTTCTTGCCGGGGTCGTCGAACGTCGCCGCGGGCCTGGGCGGGAGCGAGGCCGGGTCGCGCTTGTCGGCGGGCTGGGCGTTGTAGCGGTCGACGGCGCCGTTGTAGTCGTCGACCTTCTTGCGGTGGGCGTCGGCGGCGTCCTCGGAGGCCTTGACGCCCTCCTTCCACTTGTCGATCGCCGTCTGCGCCTGTCCCTGCGCCCAGGTGACCGTGCCGGCGAACGCCTCCAGCGCGGCGGCCGCCTTCTCGCAGGCATCGGCACCGGTGAACCACTTGGGCGGCTGGGTGCCCACCGCGGTGCGCAGCGCCTCGGCCGTCTCGCCCTTGAGGCGGGAGGAGTCGAGGCCCTTGAGACCGTCGCCGGCGCTGTCGAAGGCAGACTGGAAGGCGCGGAGCTTCGTGGCGGTGGAGGTGATCTCGCTCGGGCTGCCGTAGATCAGCTTGGTCTTGTCCTCGGTCTGTCCGAGGTCCATCTCGTCGACCTCGGCGCCCAGCCGGTTGGCGACCGAACGGGACTGCTCGCGCACCCAGTCCGCACCGGACTCCCAGCCGACGTCCTCCAGCCGGTCTGCGGTCCAGTTCCCGGCGTCCTCGACCCGGTTGCCCACCCATTCGACGCCGCCCTCGACCGCGTCCTCGACCGAGTCGGGCGTGATGTCACTGATGAAGTCGCCGATGCCCACTGTCAGTTCCCCCCGGAATCACCCTGCTGTTCCTGCCGGGCGCGTTCCTCCGGCGACGGGCCGAAGGTGTCGTCCAGCGCCTGGTTCCACTGGTCGTCGGAGATGCCGAGAGCGTCGTTGAGCAGCTCCGACCGCCGACCGCCGTCACCCTCGGTGAGAACGGTGCGACCGGTGTCCTTCCAGGTCTGCTCCATGTCCTGACCGGCCTTGTCCCACGACTCGGCACTCCAGTCCGGGTCCAGGGCGTCCGGCGTGAAGACGTCGCCCCAGTCCTGCTTGGCGATCTCCTCCTCGCTCGCGTGCGGGTTCCCGCCCATCACGGAGTTGACGCCCACCTTCAGCGCGCCCGCGATGTACTGGTCGTGCTCCCACTGCGTACCCGCCGCCAGGCCGAGCCGGTTCGCGAGCGCGCTGGCGTCGCTCACCAGGGCGCGTACGCCCCATTCCCAGCGCTCGCAGAAGTCCTCGAAGTCGACCGAGAGGCCGTGGTGCCCGGCCTCCATCCCGGTCATCGCCAGCCCCGAGAAGCCCTTTCCCATCACCGAACCGGTGGCGCCGCCGAGTTCGCCGAGCTGGTCGATGGTCGCACCCACACCCTGGGTGAACTTGGCTACGGATGCCTTGTCGAGCCGCAGGTCCGGTCCGTCTCCGCTCATGACCGCTTCCCCTCTCCCGCCGCACCGGCGTCGACGGCGACAGCCTCCGGCACGATGCCCGCGACCGGCGGGAAGAACATCGACCCGTCCTCGGTGGCGATGTCGACGGCGAGACCGGCGGGCTCGCCCAGGGTGGGGACGATCTCGTCGACGATGCGCGCGCCCAGCAGCGCCGCGTAGTCCATGGGCCGATCACCGGGCCCGTGGCGCAGCGCGAACCGGGCCAGCGCGGCCTCGTCGGTGAACCCGCAGATCCACCGCACCCCGCCCGAACGCACCGACCACAGACCCCCACGGGCCGTCGGCACCAGCAGGATTGAGCGCCGCATCTCGCCGACCAGAGCACGAGGGTCACCAACACCCGCTCTCTGCTCGGTGATCCGCTCGGCCAGCGCTGTCCTCGCCTGCTCCACGGCCCCTCCCTCGTCCTCGGTGACGGGTCGCACTGTAGATCAGGACGTGCGCGGAGGTGCCGGTGGTTCTCCTGGAGGCTCATCCAAGCCCTGCATGTCGCCCACGGACGAGACCGACGTGGGCGGCGCCCGTCCTCGCGGTGCAGGTTCGAGCTGTCCGATGCCACCGAGGGGCAGACGCTGAAGCTGGTGGAGGCCGAGCAATGGCGATTCGCCGAAAGCCTGAAGTCCGTCAGCGAGGACACCGCCCAGGAGTACGAGGGCCGCACGATCCTCGAGCTCGTCCAGAACGGCCACGACGCACTCGGAGACGCCGGCCCGGGAAGGATCGCCGTCCTGGCGGTCTCCCAGGAGAGCGGCGGCGTCCTCTACGTCGCCAACGAGGGGACGGCGTTCGCCGAAGAGAACTTCCGCGCCATCACCGAGCTGGCCCTGTCGAGCAAGGCGGCGGGCGAGGGGATCGGTAACAAGGGCCTCGGTTTCCGCAGCGTGCTGCAACTGACGGACTGGCCGGAGATCCACTCGAAGTCCTCACCCGCCTCCCTGGTCTTCGACGGCTACTGCTTCGGCTTCGCCAGGCCTGAGGACGTGCGCACCCTGGTGGACGACCCGGCACTCGCGACCCGGGTCGGTACGGACTCGGCCACGACGGGGCGGGTGGGGGGCGGGTACGGCTTCGGGCGGCGAGTGATGCCGGCTGAGCGGTGCTGTCATCTGGGTTGCCTGCTGCGGGCGTTGGCTTCGGCGACGAGGGCGCTCAGCAGCTCGGCCGGCGCGAGGGTGCGGAGGTGGTCGGGGTCGGCGTCCCATTCGCGTCCACCGGCGAGCGGGCGGAGCTGGATGTACGGGCCCACGTGGCCCATGACGCGTCCGACGCGGTCGCGGACGCTGTCGTGGACGGCCGCGCCGACGGTGGGGATCCCGTCGGCGTCCTCCGTCACCCGGCGATCCCCTTCGTGATCACGTCCGCGAGCATGAGGGCGACCGGGGCCGAGCACACGCCGAGGTGGACGAGCGCGTACTGGGCTTCGGCCTTGCGGTCGTCGGCCCAAGGGGTGCGGATGTCCATCGCGGGGAGCTGGACGCCGGCCCGGGTGAGGGCGGTGGCGAGGGCGTCGCGGGCTTCGAGGGCTTCCCGGATCTTGGGGGAGTGGGGAGCGTGAGGCATGGGCGTCATGTGCGTCCTCGTCTGTGCGGTGGGCGGTGTGGCTCCGCTGGTTCCATGACCCGACCGAGCAGCGCCAATTGCGCTGTGTAGTCGAGTCGTTACGAGGATGCGGCCGCATGTGGACCATCGGGGTGTGGACGGGGCGGTGCTTCCCCGTCGCGCGAGGTGGTTCCACATGTTCCACGCCGCTCACGTGAACGTCCGGAAGGCTGAGTTGTCGGCGGGGAAGGACGTGCCGCGGACCGGACGATCCTCTCCGGGGCTGGATTCGTCCACGGTTTCGGAACCGGGCCTCTTGTCCGCCGGGGCGAAAACGGCATAGTCGGTGAATTCATCACATGGTGTCGATCCCCCGCCGTTCGGCCGTCTCGCCGTCCTGGCCCGCTGATGATCGAGGAGCGTCCGCTGCCGTCCGGGGAGCGTTGCCCGTGACCTCGGCCTGCCCGGCCGCACGCACCATCCGACCAACAGAATTGGTTCACCGTGCACTTGACTCCGCATGAGCAGGAGCGCTTGCTGATCCACGTCGCGGCCGACGTAGCGGGGAAGCGCCGCGACCGGGGGCTGCTTCTCAACTACCCCGAGACCATGGCCCTGCTGACCGTTCACGTCTTCGAGGCGGCGCGCGACGGCAGGACCGTCAGCGACATCATGGACTCGGGCCGACGGGTGCTCACCCGTGACGACGTGATGGACGGCGTCCCGGAGATGATCAAGAACGTCCAGGTGGAGGCGACCTTCCCGGACGGCACCAAGCTGGTCACGATCCACGACCCCCTCCCGGAAGCCACGCAGGAGCCCGAGGTCCACCCGGGCAAGGTGGAGCACCCCCGGCCGGCGCGCAGGCCAAAGTGCCCGGTCGACTGCGACGACACCGACTCGTCCGCATGCTGCGACGAGTGCGCGGACGCCACGTCCTGGCATGAGGCGATCGCGTTCAACGAGCACTTGCAGGGCGACAGGAAGACGATCAAGGTCAGGAACACGTCCGACCGTCCCGTCCAGGTCGGCTCCCACTACCACTTCGCCGAGGTCAACCCCGGCCTCAAGGTGGTCGAGAACCCCGTCGGCACGTCCGTGAGCGACGAACCACTCAAGGACTGCGCCGAGGCGAAGGGGCGACGGCTCAACATCGCCGCGGGCACGTCCGTGAGGTTCGAGCCAGGAGACGTGTGCTGCGTCGAGCTGGTGAAGATCGAGGGCGATGCCAGGAACGACACCCGCAAGATCCAGGGACTGCGCAAGGGGATCGTCCGATGAACAGCCAGCAGGGGCAGACAGGCCGGCAGAGGCAGAGCAACGTGCTGAAGCGGGCGGACTACGCCGCTCTGTACGGGCCCACCACCAAGGACCGTGTCCGCCTCGCCGACACCGATCTCACCGTCGAGATCGAAGCCGACTGGAGCGGCGGACCCCGGTACAGCGGCAACGAGATGATCTTCGGTGGCGGGAAGGTGATCCGGGAGTCGATGGGCATGTCCCACATCCCCAGGGACGGGGGCGGCACAAAGGATCGCATTCCCGTTGACACGGTCATCACGGGGGCGCTGATCCTCGACTGGTGGGGTGTGCTCAAGGCCGACGTCGGCATCAGAGACGGCAGGATTCACGCCATCGGCAAGGCGTACAACCCCGAGACGATGGACCCGATCCCGGCGTTCGAGAAAACCGCTCGTGAACAGGCGGGCGAGCGGCTGCCGGTGAAGGCGACGAACTTCGTGGTCGGCCCGAGCACCGAGGTCATCTCCGGCAACGGCCGGATCCTCACCGCGGGGGGCGTGGACACCCACGTCCACTTCATCTGCCCCGGGGAGATCCACGAGGCCCTGGCCTCGGGCGTGACCACTCTCATCGGCGGCGGCACCGGCCCCGCCGAGGGCAGCACGGCCACCACCGTGACCCCGGGCGCGTGGCACATCACCCGACTCTTCGAGGCCCTGGACGAGTACCCGGTCAACATCGGGCTGCTCGGCAAGGGCAGCACGATGAACGTCCAGGCTCTGAACGAGCAGGTGGACGCCGGCGTCATCGGCCTCAAGATTCACGAGGACTGGGGTGCCACGCCCGCGGTGATCGACAGGGCGCTGGCGGTCTGTGACGAGCGCAGGATCCAGGTCGCCCTGCACGCCGACTCGCTCAACGAGTCCGGCTTCCTGGAGAGCACCAAGGCTGCTTTCAGGAAGCGTTCTGTCCATGTCTTCCATGTCGAGGGCGCCGGAGGGGGCCACGCCCCGGACATGATCGAGCTGGTCAAGGAGAAGAACGTTCTGCCCGCCTCGACCAACCCCACCCGGCCCTTCACGGTGAACACCGTCAAGGAGCACGTCGACATGATGGTCGTGTGTCACCACCTCAACCCGGACATCCCGGCGGACATGGCCTTCGCGGATTCCCGCATCCGGCCGTCCACCATGGCGGCGGAGGACCTCCTCCACGACATGGGCGCCATCTCGATGATGTCCTCGGATGCCCAGGCGATGGGGCGCATCGGCGAGATGATCATGCGCACCTGGCAGACCGCCCACGTCATGAAGTGCCGCTACGGTGCGCTGCCCGAAGACCTGCAGAGCGCGAAAGTCCGAACGATCCGCGAGGACAACAAGAACAACAAGAACAACAAGCACGCCTTCAACGAGGACAGGCTGAAGCCGAACGACAACTACCGGGCGCGCCGGTACGTCGCCAAATACACGGTCAACCCGTCGATCACCCACGGCATCGCAGGTCACGTCGGTTCGGTGGAGCCGGGGAGACTGGCCGACCTGGTGCTGTGGGAGCCGAAGTTCTTCGGCGTCAGGACGCACATGGTCCTCAAGGGCGGCCAGCTCGCCTACGCGCAGGTCGGCGACGCCAACGCCTCGATCACGACGCCACAGCCCTACCTGCCGCGGCCGGTCTGGGGTTCCACCGGGCGTGCCCCGGGGAGCAACTCGGTGAACTTCGCCGCGCCGGGCGTGGCCGACCGGCTGAACACCCGGTTCGTCCTCACCGAGGACAGCGGCAAGAAGGTCACGGGGGTGAAGACGGAAGGGCTCGGACTCAGCAAGAAGTTCGTCGAGATCTCGGACACCCGGAACGTCGAGAAGAAAGACATGAAGCTGAACGACACGGTGCCGGACAGCCTCGAAGTCGACCACAACAGCTTCGAGGTCACCATCGGCGGTGCGACGACCAGCGACGCCCGCACCGAACTCAACGGTGCGACCGTACCGCGCTCCTACGTCACCGAAGTCCCCCTGGCACAGCGGTACTTCCTCTTCTGATCCGGAATCTGCCCGGCCGTCGGCGCCGCCGCGACGGCCGGCCCCGGTTGCCCGTCCGGGCCACCGCGTCACCCTCCACCCCGCGAAAGGCAGCCGCTCGCCCATGAGCCGCGCAGCCCTGCTCCTCCTGGCCGACGGCCGCTTCCCCGCCGGTGGGCACGCCCACTCCGGCGGCGTCGAGGCCGCGGTCGCCCACGGAGCCGTACACGACGCCGACAGCCTGGAGGCGTTCTGCCGCGGGCGTCTGCACACGACCGGTCTGACGACGGCCGGGCTGGCCGCCGCAGCCGCCGCCGGACACGACCCGCTGCTGCTGGACGACGCCGCCGACGCGCGCACCCCCGCCCCCGCCCTACGGGCCGTCGCCCGAAGGCTCGGCCGCCAGATGCTGCGCGCGGCTCGCGCCACCTTCCCGTCGGCCGAACTCGAGCAACTGGCCACCGCGCGTCCCCAGGGCGCCCACCAGCCCATCGTCCTGGGACTCGCCGCCCGCGCCGCCGGGCTTGCCCCGGTGGACGCCGCTCATGCCGCCGCGTACGAGAGCATCGGTGGCCCGGCCACCGCGGCGGTGCGCCTGCTGAGCCTCGACCCCCTCGACGCCTCGGGGCTGCTGGCCCGTCTCGGCCCCGAGACCGACGACGTCGCAGCAGCCGCGGCCGACGCCGCGACCCGCGCCATGACCGAGGGCATCGACGCCCTGCCGTCGGCCTCCTCACCCCTGCTGGACATCACCGCCGAGCAGCACGCCGCCTGGACCGTCCGGTTCTTCGCCTCCTGACCACCACCCGAACACCCGAATGTCCCAACGGAGTCGCCATGCACCTCGACCACTCTCTGCCCCACCAGCACACTCCCAGCGCTTCGGCGACCCGGCCCGACGGCAGCCGCCGTGCCCTCCGCGTCGGCCTGGGCGGCCCCGTCGGCTCCGGCAAGACCGCGACCGTCGCCGCGCTCTGCCGCACCCTGCGCGACCGTTGGTGCATCGCCGCCGTCACCAACGACATCTACACCCGCGAGGACGCCGAGTACCTGCTGCGCGAAGCCGTCCTGCCGCCCGAGCGCATCACCGCCGTCGAGACCGGCGCCTGCCCGCACACCGCGATCCGCGACGACATCTCCGCCAACCTGGAAGCCGTCGAGCACCTGGAAGCGACCCTGCACCCCCTCGACCTGGTGCTCGTCGAGTCCGGTGGTGACAACCTGACCGCCACCTTCTCCAAAGGCCTCGTCGACGTGCAGATCTTCGTCATCGACGTGGCCGGCGGCGACGACATCCCCCGCAAGGGCGGACCCGGCATCACCACCGCCGACCTCCTCATCGTCAACAAGACCGACCTCGCCCCGCACGTCGGCGCCGACCTGGATGCCATGGCCGTCGACGCGAAACGACAGCGCGGCGACCTTCCGGTCATCTTCACCGCCCTCACCTCCGACGACGGCATCCGCGAAGTCGCCGACTGGGTGACCGGCCACCTCACCCGGTGGCGCGCCGGGGCAGCTGTATGAGCCCTTCCTCCGCACTCCCCTCCCCCCGAGCCACGCCCGGCCTCGACGTACCCCCAGCCGGCGCCCAGGAGCCCGCCGGCCACCCCGACGGCGTGCGTGCCACGGCCCGGATCCGCGCCGCGCACAACGGACGCGTCACCACCCTCCCGCAGTTGCGCAGCGACGGACCCTTCCACCTGCGGCGCCTGCGCACCGGCGGGAGCGCCGCCACGGTGGGGATCATCGGCGCGATGAGCGCCCCCCTCGGCGGCGACCGGCTCACCCTCGACATCACCGCCGAGGACCGGGCCGAGCTGGAGGTCACCACGGCCGCCGCCACGCTCGCCCTGCGCGGCCCCACCACCGAAGCGGCCACCTACGACGTGCGGCTCACCGCCGGAGAACACGCCCGTCTGCGCTGGCTGCCGCAGCCCCTGATCAGCGCCGCCGGCAGCAATCTGAGGCAGACGTACACCGTCGAACTCGCCGCCACCGCACGGTTCGTGCTGCGAGAAGAGCAACTCCTGGGCCGGGCAGGCGAGGAACCAGGACGCCTCGTCAGCCGGATCCTGGTCCACCGCGCCGGGCGCCCACTCCTCGACCAGCACACGGTGTACGGGGTGCCCGGGTCCGGCTGGGACGGCCCGGCCGTCCTGAACACGCACCGCGCCGTCGGCCAGATCCTGGTCGTGGATCCGCGCCTCGACGTCCGACGAGACCCCGTGCTCCTCGGCGAAGGCATCGAGGACGGTTGTGCCGTCCTCGCCCCGCTGGCCGGCGGCCCGGCACTGCTCGCCACCGCCGTCGCACCCACCACCTCGACGCTGCGGGAACTGCTCGACGAGGCGTACGCACACGCCCTCGCCCGCTAGCGAGGACGGTCGAGTACTTGCCCGGTCCTCGCGGTGCCGGTGACGTCAACCACAACCCCCGACGAAGTGTGGCGTGCGCCGGCGGTGATGGTGGACGGACAGCCCAAGGCCTCGCCCATGTCGACGGCGATCTCGGTGGTGCCCTGACGGGCGAGCAGGTGGGCGGCCAGGCAGGCGGAGCTGTTCGCGTTGGCGATGTCCTCCGGTACGCCGATCGACGGGGCGAACATGCGGGCCGCGGCCCGGCCCGAGGCCGACATCGGAGAGTGGACGAAGCAGCCCAGCAGGCCCAGGCGGTCACAAGCGGCGGCGAGCCGGTCGGGGGCCGGGGCCAGTGCGGAGAGAGCGGACCGGGTAGTGACGGGGACGAGCAGCCGTGGACGTCCTAGCGTGGCGATGCAGGCTCCGGATGCGGCCTCCGCGGGGAGCCCCAAAGCGGGGAGGAGCACCGCGAGTTCGCCGGCCGAGGTCTCACGCAGGCCTACCGGCCCCGCCTCGAAGACGACCTCGACGGACGACGACGCCTCGCGGACTGTGCGCCCCTCGATGACTCGCCCCGACACACGCAGGTCGACCCGGTACTCCTCGCCGCCCGCGTGCTCGGCGAGGAAGGCCAGGGCGGCCACGGTGCCGTGGCCGCACGCGGGCAGTTCCCCTTCCGCGGTGAAGAAGCGCGCCAAGACCACGGGCCGGTCGTTCCCGCTCCTGTCCACCCGATCATGATCAGCCGAGAGAAAGACCGCGTGGGACGTGCCGGCCAGGGCCGGCACGCCGCGGCGCTCGTCGTCGGCCAACAGGTTGTCGGCCAAGGGCGACGAGGCCTCGTCCACCACTGCGGTTGGGCTGCCACCACCGCCTTCGCGCAGGCACGCGTGCACGATCGTGATGGGCAGGTCGCGGCGGCCCGCCGACGGACGGGAAGGGCGACTCACCGGACGCGGGGGAGGACGTCGGCGAAGCGAGGCGCGCCGGGCTCGTGCGGCACCCGCGCGGCTCGCGCGGCGAAGCTGATGGCGTGGTACCAGCCGCACAGCAGGAGCAGGTCGAGCAACTGGAGGTCGCTGAAGACCGATGCGAGCCGTGCCCACAGTGCGTCGTCGATGTCGGAATACTCGTGCAGCGCATCGACAGCGAGGATGAGCAGCCGTTCCCGCTCGGACGTCCAGCACTCGTCGGCGGGGCCGCCGTGGACCAGCGACGCCGTCTGTTCGCGTGTGAGGCCGACCCGCTCGGCGTAGGTCATCACGTGCACGCCCCACTCGTATTCGCAGCCGCACAGCGCGCACGTCCGGTCTATGACGATCTCACGTGCCCGCATGGTCAGGGTCAGCTGCCTCCCCAGCTCGTAGCGCCCCCACCCGTGCATGGCGCTGGTCATCGGCAGGTTTCTGGCGAACATCCGGAACAGCCCGATCGGCGGAGCTCCCCCAGGCATCATGCTCGCGAGCTGTGCGCCGACCTCGTCGGTGTACGGCGGCTCCAGCGGGACTATCCGCGGCATCGGCCCTCCCGTTGCGCTTGTTTCGAAATCAGAAACGCGAATGGATGCTAGTGTTTCTAATAACGAAACGCAAGGAGGGGCATGCCGACACCGCGCCCGGGAACGCCGGTTCGTGGCTCCACGACCGGTCGTCCGATCATGGCCGCGATGGACCTGTTCGGTCGCCGCTGGGCGCTGCGAATCCTCTGGGAGTTGCGTGCCGGCCCGCTCGGTGCCCGCGCACTGCTCGCGCGGTGCGAAGGCCTGTCGTCCAGCGTGCTCTACCAGCGGCTCCGCGAACTCACGTCGAGAGGGATCATCGCTCCCTCGGCCGATGGTTACGAGCTCACCCAGCTGGGCGTAGCCCTTGGCCACGCCCTCCGTCCGCTCGACGAGTGGGCGACCATCTGGGCGGAGGCGGAGGCGGAGGCGGAGGCGGAGGCGGAGGCGGAGGCGGAGGCGCAGGCCCAGGCGCAGGACGGCCAGGCCGAGCAGGCGGATTGACCCGCCAAGGTCCTGTGGTCGGACGCATGGGCGATGGCGCGAAGGTCTCGCACGCCCGGGCGTTGCGCCGCTACGCGTCGGGGGCTTCTCGGGCATGCCGCACGCAGCGCTCCTCCTTCGAGCCCATCGCGGGGAGCTGGATGCCGGCCTGGGGTAGGGCGGCGGCGAGGGCGTCGCGGGCTTCGAGGTCTTCCTGGGTCTTTGGGGGTGCCGGGGGTTCGGGGAGCGTGCGGTGTGGGGGTCGTGTGGGTCCTCGTCGGTGTGGTTGGCGGTGTGGTTCCGCTGTTTCCATGACCGGCCTGTGCTGGCTGAATTACGCTGTGTAGTCCGGTCGTTACGAAGATGCGTCCGGATGCGGGCGACCGGGGTGTGGACGGGGCGATGCCTCCCCGCCGCGCGCAGGTGGTTCCACACGTTCCACATCGTTCACGCGCACGTCCCGGAGGGAGCAGCGGTATGCCGCAGCGACGCGTCATCACCGGCCGCAGCCAGGAACCCCGTCAGCGGTTCGCCGAGGAGTTGCGGACCCTACGGGCGGGGAGCGGAACAAGCCTGCGGGCCCTCGGCGAACGGCTGGGCTGGGACTGGTCGTTGTTCGGAAAGATGGAGAAGGGCGAGACGCTCGGCAGCCCGGAGGTCGTCCAGGCGCTGGACCAGCACTACGGGACGCCGGGGCTGCTGCTGGCGCTGTGGGAGCTGGCCGCCGGGGACCATACGCAGTTCCGGGAGCGGTACCGGCGGTACATGGCGCTGGAGGCGGAGGCGGTGAGCTTGTGGCACTTCGCGGTGAGTGTGCTGCCTGGGTTGTTGCAGACGCCGGGGTATGCGCGGGAGGTTCTGGCGGTCGGCGGCCTGAAGGGGAAGGAACTGGAGCAGCAGACCGAGGCGCGAATGGGACGGCGGGAGTTGCTGGAGGGCCAGGATGCACCGCCGTTCCGGACGATCCTGTCGGAGGCGGTGTTGCGGACGCCATTGCGGGACGTGGCTGAGTGGCGCGCGCAGCTGGAGTACCTGGCAGAGATGGCGGAGAGGGAGTCCGTCACCGTCCAGGTGCTGCTGCAGAGCGCAGGAGTGCACGGCTTGGTCGGCACCGACGTGTGGTTCCTACGCCTTGCGGATGGGCGGCCTGTTGCTTACACCGAGAATGCTCACTGGGGTGAGCTGGTCGAAGAAAGTGCGAGGGTCGAGCGCTTGCAGCGTGCCTACGATGTGGTGCGCGACATGGCCCTGCCCCCTGGCGAGTCGCGAAAGTTCATCCTGCGCATGTTGGAGGAAGTGCCGTGCGACCTTTCGACTTGACCGTCGCGACCTGGCGAAAGAGCAGCTATAGCAACCCGGACGGTGGCGCGTGCGTCGAGGTCTCTGACGACTTCGCCGCTGCCGTCCCGGTACGGGACAGCAAGGTTCCCCACGGCCCGGTGCTTGTGTTCCCTGCTGGCGGGTGGACCTCCTTCGTTTCGGCAATCAGGAACCGGCAGTTGAGCGACTGATCAGACAAGGCAACGGTCCCGCGGGCGTCGGTTCGCGGGACCGTTCCATGGACGAGCACTGAGCGTGATCATCCGTCAAGGCCGGATCCCGGCGGAGCAAACACTCGATCAGGTGTTCTCCGTATCCCAGGTTGCGGGGCCGCGGGAGATCGGTCCGGTCTCGTACGCGAAGACGACCGCATGGCCCGGCTGTTCAGCGTGAGCTTGCTCATGCAGCGGTGGACCTGTGTCTTGATGGTCGCTGTGCTGAGTACGAGTCGCCGGGCGATGGCGGAGTTGGCCATGCCCGCTCCAACCGTAGGCCCGGAGCGATCGCTCCACCCGGTCTTCAACCACAGCTACACCCCTGGTGGTACATGGGCAACCACCCTGGTTGCAGGCGCAGTTCAACCGATGGTTGGGCGAGAGGGGAACGACCCTTGCTCTAGCTTTCTAAGCACCGAGGGAACATCGCCTCGGGCGGGCTCCAACCCTGTGGGGGGTGGGACGGGCTCATCGGGCGGGGGACATTGCCTTGAGCTCCTGTCGTGTCGTCCACCCAGCTGGGTCTGCCCGGTAGGCGGGGCGCCGTTCCCAGCCACACCATCAACATCCAGGAGGACTGTCATGGTCAAGGGCATCACGCTCAGAGGTGTTCGGAGCAAGCTGGTGATCGCAGCCGCGGCCGCCGGACTCATCATCTCCTTCTCCGGCTCGGCCCACGCGGCCACCGGGTACGACCTGACGCCGACCACGGGGGACATCGGAGGGGCCTGGGCGCACGGCAGCTTCTGGAAGGGCTCGGACGGTCGTTGGAATCTCGATGGCCAGCTGAAGGACACCGCCAGTGACGGCAAGGGTGCCGCATTCAAGATCAAGGCAGTGTATGCCGATGGGGGAGTGCGTTACGAAGAGGTGTGGAACACCTTGGGCGCCGGCCAGAGCGTGCCGATAGGCGCTTACAACTTCGCCTCCAGCCTGCGTTATTGGGAACTCCAGGAATGCATACTGGTCCGGGCCAGCGACGGCAGCATCCACGTCGGATACTGCGCGCCTGGCGTTTTTACCCAGTATGTCGGGTAGTTCTGTCGCTACATCACCGCCCAGTACTGCGACACCGGGTAGTGCGCCGTCAGGCTGCTGAGGAATCGGCGAGTGCCGTCGGCGAGGCTCGCGAAATCCGTTGGTCCGAACCCTCGTGGCGGTCCGCCGGTTTCGCCGGCGGCCCGTCTCGGGTTGGATCAAGGTGGGGGGCGAGTGACGTCGCGCCGAGGCCCGGACCAGGCGGTCCGGGCTTCCGCATGGGCTCGCCGGGTTCCTACTTGCCTGTCCGGCGACCTCGAACCGCGGCGGCCGGGCGCCAGGCGCGCAGGTCGTCGTCCGTGAGGCCGTGCTTGCCCTGCTCCATCTGCCGGTCGCCCTCGAAGAACTTGGCGGGGGTCGGGACATACGACGGGACCGGGACCAGGCTGAAACGGGCGGGTGCTGCGCGCGGGCCTCTTCGGCGAGCCCGGGAACGTCGAGCCGTCCGGTGGCGGCTGCCGCGCCGCGCCCACCGCGGACGGGCTCGGTGCGCAGAGGTGATCGTCGACCCCCGGGCGCCCCCGGGTCGCCTCCGCGGCGGTGATCCGCCAGAATGGGCGCCTCTTCGTTTCGTACCGAACCACCGAGGTTTCCCGTGACCCACTCCGTGGCCCGCGAGCCGCAGCGGCGCAATTCGCGGTCCAACCGGGCGCGCATCCTGGCCACGGCCCGTCAGGAGCTCGGCCGGAATCCGGACGTCACCCTGGAGGAGATCGCGCGGGCCTCCGGTGTCGTACGGCGTACGCTCTTCGGCCACTTTCCCGGGCGGGCCGCACTGTTGGAGGCGCTCGCGGAGGAGGCGTCCGAAGCGCTGCACGGTGTGCTGGCGGACGCGGCCAGGCCTCAGGAGCCGGCCGAGCGGGCGCTCGCGCACTTCGTGTACGCGCTCTGGCCGGTCGGCGACCGCTACCGGCTGCTCCTCGCGCTGGCCCAGCGTGACCTGGGCCTGGAGCGGGTGGCCGAGATCCTCGCCCCCGCCCGCGACGAGGTCACGGCCATCCTGGCGCGGGGGCAGCGCGACGGTGTGTTCCACACGCAGCTGCCGCCCGCCGTGCTGAGCGCCGGGCTGGAGGGGATGCACATCGCGCTGCTGGAGCAGGTCAACACCGGGGCGCTGGAGGACGACGGGACGCGGACGGCCGTCGCCACGCTCGTCGCGGCGGGCGTGCCGGAGGGGCGGGCTCGGGCCGTGGCCGCCGACGTCCGGCGGGCGGAGGCCGCGGACGACGCGCCGACGACGACCGGCGGGGAGCCGGTGGGCGGCGTCTGAGCCACGTCGAGACGCGCCGGTGACCGGGGGACGGCTGCCGAGCCGGGCGTCGGCTTGATCGTCCTCGCGGTCCTGCCCGGCACTTCCGGGCGCGGTGTCCACGACGCCGTCAGCCGCGTTGCCCCGCCCCGTCGACGATCCCGGTGGAGACACGGGTCGCCGTGGCGATCACCGTGCCCTTCGCGACGAAGGGTCCCCCGGAGGCCTTGCCGCCCACGTAGTAGTCCAGGCCGGCCACCCACCGGACGCCCCGGTAGGCGTCACGGTTCACGCCACGTCCGGGGACGCAGCCGCTTTCGATCGCGCAGGCGCGGCCGGCGGCCAAGGGGCCTTGTTCGGGACGGAGCTGCCGGCCGGGCTCAGTCGGAGGCTGCGGCGGGCTCCGGCTCCGCCGACTCCTGTGCCGACTCCTGCGCCTGCGCCTCCTCCGTGGCCGCGTCCGGCAGCAGCCCGCTCAGCGCGGCGCACTGCTCGGGACCCATGACGTGGGCCAGCGCCTCGGTGACCGTCTCGGCGAGCACGGCCGACGCCTCCCGCAACAGCCGGCGCGCCTTGTCGGTGAGGGCCACCCCGACACCGCGCTTGTCGCCGCAGACCGACTGGCGGGTGACGAGGCCGGCGTGCTGGAGGCAGGCGATCTGATACGTCAGCCGGGTCTTGGGGCGCCCCAGCAGCTCCGCGATCCGGGTCATGCGGAGGCCTTCCCGGGGCTGCTCCGCCAACAGGCACAGGACCAGGAACTCGTCGTGCGAGACGTCGAGCCGCTCCTTGACCACTGACCGCAGCCGCTGCTCCACCGCCCCCGTCGCGGCCAGCAGCAGCATCCAGCCGCGCAGCTCGGGCGGCAGCAGACCGCTTCCGGCGCCCTGCGCGGACGGGCATGCGGGCAGGTCGGCGGGGTGGTCAGCGGGGTCTGCCATAGCTTCGAGTGTATCCGTAGTCCAAATTTGCATGACCTGTTGTTCAGTTTTGGATTACCCGATAGCGTGGCCCCGCATCCTCATCCAAATTTGGACCACCAAGGAGAACGCCATGACCGTCGCCGTGGAAACCGGACTGTGGCAGCTCGACGCGGGCGCCTCCACCGTCGCCCTGAAGCACAAGACGATGTGGGGCCTGGTCACCGTCAAGGGCGTCTTCACCGCCGTCAGCGGCGGGGGCGAGGTGGGCGCCGACGGTGCCGCCACCGGCACCCTGACCCTGGACGCGGCCTCCCTCGACACGAAGAACGCCAAGCGGGACACGCACCTGCGCGGCGCGGACTTCTTCGACGCCGACAACCACCCCGAGATCACCTTCGCGGTGCGCTCCGCCGCGCTCGGCGCCGACGGGGCCGTGAAGGTGTCCGGTCAGCTGACCGTGCGCGGCATCAGCCGGCCCCAGTCCTTCACCGCGCGACTGAGCCAGGCGGACGCCGACGCCGTCACGCTGGACGCCGAATTCACCGTGGACCGCAGCGAGTTCGGGCTGGGCTGGAACCAAATGGGCATGATCCGCGGCCTGACCACCGTCACCACCACGCTCCGCTTCACGCGCACAGTGGCGTGATGAACCGACCTGAACCGACGTGCCGTCAGCGCGATGGCAGGCGGAGGGTTTTGCCCACGTCCGTGCTCGACAGGGTCTGCGGCGCCCCCGTGAAGGCCCGCAGCCGGATCCGTACGCCGGGGCGCGGGAAGCGGAACTTCCCTGAGGGCGGCCGGAGTTCGTAGACGGCCGTGGTGTGCGCGGGGAGCGTGCGGGAGCCCTTCGTGATCGTCCAGTACGGGGCGAAGCCCTGGCCGGTGGTGAGCGTGAAGTGGGGCGTGAGGGCGTCGTCGCCGGTGTTCTCGACCCGAACTGTCAACAGTGACACGCCAGTTGGTGAGGTACGCCGGACCGACGTGACCCGCATGTTCAGCGGTGGTGTACCCGTCACTCCGGCCGTCGCACTCGCCAGGGCCGGGACGACGACCAACACGGCCGCGGCGATCCGGACCGGCCGCCGGTGCGCTCCCGCCAGCGGGCGCGGGCGCGGCTGCCACGCCCCGGCGAACTCCGACAGGGGCGCGGTGACAGCGGCCGCCAGCCACAGCGGCGTCATCAGCAGGTAGTAGCCGTCCTGGGAGCGCGTCGCCAGGAAGAAGGCACACCAGGGCAGCACGGTCGCCGCCGGACCGAGCCGCCGCACGAACAGCACGAACAGCACCAGCAGCCCCGCCACGAGCAGCTTGCTCGCACGGCTGTACCAGTCGAGCCGATCGCTGCCGTCCGTGAAGTACAGCGAGACGCCCACCAGGCCCTGACCGTGGATCACCGCGTCCTGGGTGAGCGGCAGCACGATCCCGCCGAGCCAGTTCCGGGGTTCGCGCACGATGAAGTACGTGTTGATCAGCAGCCATACGGTGACGGCGACCCCGGCGACCCGCAGCAGCACGCCCGCCGCCGCCCGCGGGCCCAGCTCGCCGCGGCGCAGCGCGTAGAGGCCGGCCAGCAGGAACGGCGTGACGAACCAAGGCAGTTGCTGCGCGGCGCACGCCGCACCCAGACACGCCGCCCGAGCGATCCCGGCGCCGCCGAGCCGCCCGCCCCGCCCGATCCGCGGCCAGCGCACCACCACCGGGATCAGCAGCGCCAGCGCCACGATCGCCGGATAGCCCTGCCGCGCGTACATCGGCAGGAAGGAGAACCCGAGGCACACCATGGTCGCCGCCGGCCGCCACGGCGTCGGCAGCATCCGCCACAGCACCGCCGCGCCGATCAGGAGCGCGCCGGTGTCCAAGGCGGTCGCCGGGGCGCCGTCGTGCCCGATCCACAGCAGCGGCGCGGTCAGCAGCGGGGCGAGCGGGGGATAGCCGTACGTGTAGTCGTAGCCGCCGTGCATCGTGGGGGTGAGCGCGATGCCGTGGCCGAAGAGCCAGGGCCAGGGCTGTCCGTAGACGGGGTCGCCGTCGACGATCCCCCGGGCCGCCTGGGTGGTGAGAACCGCCTCGTCGTTGCCGTGCGGGTTCATCACCCACGCGCACAGCACGAGCGTCACGGCGGTCAGCAGCACGCACAGGTCGACGCGGGCCGGCGAACGGCCGCGCCGGGCCGTCAGGGCGAGCACCCCGCAGACCAGGATCGACGCGTAGCACAGCGAGATGGCCGCGGCCACGGCCGGCCGGTGACCGGCCGCCTGCGTCCAGACCGTCCGGGTGCCGATGAAGAGGCTGACAGCGGAGAGCAGAGTCAGGACGCGATGCCACTGCTCGGCCGGCACCTGAGGGGCGGACACCGCCGGGTCTGGGTTTCGGCCGGGTGCCACCAGCGGGGATTCTGCCAAGTACACGGTTCCGCAACGTAATCAGGGCTGATGAACGCGGTGCACCTGGAGGTGAAGATTCCGGTGTGGCGGGGGAAAGAGGCAGTTGTACGCCACCTCGGGCGGTGGCGGTCCGTGTCGCTGTTGGGCCGAACGGGTGACTTGGCGTAAGAATTGGCTGGTGCACGCATTGAAGGCGAGTCAGTTCGGGGGGTGCCGGTGAACCGTTACGACGTCACCGATGAACAGTGGGAAGGGCTCGCTCAGGTCGTTCCGTTGCGAGGCCGCGACGCGTGGCCCTCGGCGGTGGACCATCGCTCGCTCCCCGACGCGGAGACGGAGACCCGGCGCCGCTTCGTCGTGCTGCGGGTCAATGTCTTCGCGGACGCCCGCGAGGTCGCCGAGACGCTGATGGCGGGCATCCCGGTGCTGCTCGACCTGACGGGCGCGGAGACCGACACCGCCAAGCGGGTCCTGGACTTCTCCACCGGGGTCGTCTTCGGCCTGGCCAGCGGGATGCACCGGGTCGACCGCAACGTCTTCCTCCTGACCCCGCCGGGCACCGAGGTCAGCGGAATCATGGAGGGGGCGGGGATTCCCGGGGCCTGACGCGCGGACGACCGAGCGGCAACACCGACCGGTAACACGACCGGTGACACCGACCGGTGACACCGAGCGACGACGCCCGGACGCGCCCGGCGTGCTGCGCAACCGGGCGCGTCCCCGCAGGTCTGCGCCCGGCGTGCCCCGCATGGCTTGTGCGTGCCTCAGCGCACTTGTGCGACGGGGGCGCGTTTCGTACGTCGCGCGCGGCCGGGCGCGCCCTGCATGGCTTGTGTGTGCCTCAGCGCACTTGTGCGACGGGGGCGCGTTTCGTCGCGCGCGGCCGGGCGCGCCCTGCATGGCTTGTGTGTGCCTCAGCGCACTTGTGCGACGGGGGCGCGTTCCGTACGCCGGGCGCACGGCCGTCGCGTCCCGCATGCCCTGTCCGCCCGTCGCGTCGCGCTCGCCCGTCGCGTCGCGAGTGCCGGCGCGTCGCCCACGCCCGCCGCGTCGCCCACGCCCGGCGCGTCCCACGCGTCCGACTCGCTCACTGTGCGCGCCCTGCCCGGCGAGGGCGTTCTCGGCCGTCGTGGTCGCTCGATCGTAGGAAGCTTGTCGGGGCGGAACGGTTCGCCTGGCGGCGGAGTCCTACCGTCCGGATATGCCCTCGACGTTTGCCTCCTCCGCACCGTTACCTCACGCCGCGTCCGACGGGGCGCCCACCGGGGATGCCTCTCGTACCGTGCCCGCGCAGGGGCCGCCCGTCGAGCGGCCGCCCGCGGAGGGGTCGTCCCCGGAGGGGCCACGTGTTTCGTCCGGGACGGCCGGGCTTCGCGCGGCGTCCGCCCCGGTGCGATACGTCCGGCCGTGCGTCACCGAGTTGCGGCTCGCCGCCTTCGCGGGGCATCGGCGGGCCCGGTTTCCGCTGGGGGCCGTCACGCTGTTCGTCGGTGCCAGCGGGAGCGGCAAGAGCAGTGCGCTGCGGGCGTACGAGGCGTTGGCGCGGCTCGGGGGCGGGGCCCGGCTGGGTGAGGTGTTCGCCGATCCGGTCGCCTGCGTGCCGCAGGGGGCGCGGCCCGACGCCCAGCGCCGCCGGGGGTTCCGCATCGGGTGCACGGCCGACGGACCCGGCGGTCCGGTCCTGCTCGACGTCGCCGTGCAGGCCGAACCCGAGCTGCGCATCGTGGGGGAGCGGCTGAGCGCGGGGGGCGTCGTCCTGCTGGAGACGGCCCTGCGCGATCCCGGGCGCCGCACGGTGCAGGCCGCCTGGCACACCGGCGGCTCCGCGCCGGTGACGCGCGCCCCGCTGCCCGACGACCGGCTCGGCACCGCGCTGCTGCCGCTGCGGGTGGCCGGAAAGACCGACGGACAGCGGCAGGTGCTCGCCGCCGCCGAACAGATGGTGGTCGCCCTGCGGTCCGTCTTCGCCTGCGATCCGCAGCCCGACTGGATGGGCTCCCCGGTCCCCACCGGCTCCGGGCGGCTCCTCTCCGGCTGCGACAACCTCGCCGACGTGCTCTGGCGCACCCGCGAGGAGTGTGCCCGGCGGCACGCGCAACTGGTGGCCGCGCTGTCCGCCGGTTCCGCCGGACGGCCGGTCGTGGACCTGCGCGCCGAACCGCTGGCCGACGGCACGGTCCGCGCGCTGCTCGACCGCGCCGACGGCACCCGCACGGAACTCGCCCGACTGGGATACGGCGAGCTGCGCTACGTCGCCCTCGCACTGGTGCTGCTCACCGGGCCGGGCGTCCTCGACGTGGATCCGGCCGGCGAGGTGCCCGCCGCGATGCAGACCCTCACCCTCCTCGCGGACGGCCTCGACCGGGGTCTCGACGTGCGCCAGCGCGCCGAACTGCTGCGGTTGGCGGTCCGCATGGCCGAGCGCGGGCACATCCGCTGCGTCGGCGCGGTCGGCGACGGGTCCTGGGCCGCCCGGACGGACGGAGTGACGGTGGTACACCTGGGTCCGTGACAGAACAACACCTCGACGTGGCGAAGCTGCAGCGCAGACTGGCCGAGTTCGCGGCCGCGCGGAACTGGCAGCCCTTCCACACCCCCAAGAACCTCGTCGCCGCGCTCAGCGTGGAGGCGTCCGAACTGGTCGAGATCTTCCAGTGGTTGACGCCGGAGGAGTCGGCGCGCGTGATGGACGACCCCGACACCGCGCACCGGGTGACGGACGAGGTCGCCGACGTGCTCGCGTACCTGCTCCAACTGTGCGAAGTGCTCGGGATCGATCCGCTGGCCGCCCTGGACGCGAAGATCGACCGCAACGAGCGCAGGTTCCCGGCGCCGTAACGGCCCGGCGCCCCCCATCGGACGGGAACCATCCATCGGTTCGGCGGCGCGGACGGGAGCCGTTCGATCCGTTTTCACTCTCCGCAGTCACCATGCGAACCGAAATCGATTTGTTGTCCACAGATTTCCGTCTTCCTCTGGCTTTTTGCCCCACAGGCCCTCACTCTGGGTAGTGGACAAGGGTGTTCGGGCGGACGTGCGTGCAGCACGTCGGGACAGACGGGGGCAGCGCATGGACGCGGTGCGGCTCATCCTGACGAGCAGGCGCGTGCTCGCGGGAAGCGGCGGGGGAGCGGAGATCCTGAGGGAGGTGTGGCAGGCGCAGGCCCTTGCGCAGGCGATCGGCAGTCGCCTCGCCGTCTCGGGCCCGCCCGAACTGCGCGGCGAGGCACTGGGACTGACCGAACTGGCGGGCAGAGGCTGCGGTGTGCTGGGCGCGCCGGACCTCGACCCCGGGGACCTGCTGGCCGCCCGCCTCACCGAACTGGACGACGCCCGCCGGACCCTGCTCGACCTGGGCGGCCTGCTCGGCGAGGTCGGCATCGCCCTGGTCGGCCTGGCGAGCTCGGCGGACGACCAGGGCACGTACTGGCAGTGCATGGAGGCCATCGACGCGGCGGACGAGTCCAGGGACCGGGTCCTGGAGATGCTGCGCAAGCTCGCGGCGAGAGAAGAACGGGAGGAGAGAGAGGGCGCCCTGCCGGAGCGGTGAGCCGGGGCAGGTGAGTCGGGACGTGACTGGCGGCGGTGTGCAGCGGGGGTGGGCGGCATAGGGGGCGGCAGAGGGCAGAGGTGGGCCGGGATGCTGGCGGGCTGGGACCAGGCTGTGCTGTGACCGGCGGCGGGCCCGGCCGTAATTCGCTTGCCCTGGCCACGGGCCAACGCTGCACTGTTGCCGGACACCACGAGTCGTGGTGCCGGGTTTTCGAGGGGGCAGCGGCAGCAATGGAGATTCGTTCCACGGCCGATGAGGACCTTGACGTCTTCGTCGACATCGTCCATGCCGCGTTCGGGCGCTTCCCGGAAACCCCGATCGAGGGCGGCGGGCTCTGGTGGTCGGCGCTCGAAATGGACCGCTGCCTGCTCGCCCTGACGGCGGACGGGCGGCCCGTCGGCACCGCCGCCGCGCACTCCTTCGAGCTCACCCTGCCCGGTGAGACGCTCGTCCCGGCCGCCGGGGTGACCGCCGTCGGCGTTCTGCCCTCGCACCGGCGCCAGGGCGTGCTCAGCGCGATGATGCGGCATCAGCTCGCCGAGTTGCGGACACGCGGGGAGTTCCTCTCCGTGCTGCTGGCCTCTGAGGCCCAGATCTACGGCAGGTTCGGCTACGGACCGGCGACCTACACGGCGCGGCTGACGGTGCCGCGCCACCAGGCCGCCCTCGCCGTTCCCCGGGCGCGCGGAGTGGCCGACGCACCAGCGACCGGCTCGGACAACGGCTCGGTCGAGGTGCTGCGGCGTGCCGAGTGCGGCGAGATCCTGGAAGAGGTCTACGACCGGTATCGCCGCGCCCAGCCCGGCGCGCTGTCCCGGCCGCACCGCTGGTGGGCCTTGCGCGCGGGGCAGCCCCCGATCTCGCCGGCGCCGCGCTACGTGGCCGTCCACCGTGACGCCGACGGCGTCCCGGACGGGTACGCCAGCTACTCGATCGACGAGCCCAACACCTTGACGGTCGACGAGACCATCGCCACCGACGACGCCGTCTTCACGGCCCTGGCCCGGTTCGTACTCGGACACGACCTGGTCGCCAAGGTCGTGTTCAAGAATGTCCCGCCCGAGCACCCGCTGCGCTGGCAGCTTGCGGACCGCCGCGCCGGCGAGGTGAGCGGCGACATGGACTGGCTCTGGGTGCGGCTGCTGGACGTCCCGCGTGCGCTGACCGCGCGCGGCTGGTTCATGGACGGCGAGCTCGTCCTCGACGTCGAGGACCCGTTCCTCGGCGAGCACGGCCGCTACCTGTTGACCGTCCGGGACAGCAAGGCCGACTGCGTCCCGACGAACCGGGAGCCCGACCTGTCCCTGGACGTGAGCGACCTGGGCTCGGTCTACCTCGGCGGCACCGCCCCCAGCACGCTCGTGCGTGCCGGACACATCCGGGCCCACCGCCCAGGCGCGGCCACCCTCGCTGACGCCCTCTTCCGCGCCGAGCGCTCCCCGCACTGCCTGCACTGGTTCTGACCGCGCGTTCGCCGGCCCAGGTCCTCCATCTGCTGCGACAACCCCTTCGGCTGGGCCGCGGCGGCGCCCCCGCCCTGCTGCGGCACGGTCTCTTCGGACATGACGGCCTGCTCGGCCCGGCCCGGCCCGCCCTGAGGAGGGCCTGTGCGGGTGACGTCCCGGCGCCGACCAGCCGGGCGCGGGCGCCGGGCGGTCCGGCCCCGTCCGCCCACGCCGATGATCACCGCGGAGGCGGGTCACTGGCCGGGGCAACCCCCCACGCACGGCACGGGCGTCATTCACCCGACCGGGGAGGGGCGAGGCTCGGGGGACCGGTGGGATTGACGGGATTGCCGGCGTGCAGGATTGAGGCATGGATCTTCGTATCTTCACCGAGCCCCAGCAGGGCGCGACCTACGACACCCTCCTCACCGTGGCGAAGGCCACCGAGGACCTCGGATTCGATGCCTTCTTCCGGTCGGACCACTATCTGAAGATGGGTGAGGTGAGCGGCCTCCCGGGCCCCACGGACGCCTGGATCACCCTCGCCGGCCTCGCCCGCGAGACCAAGCGCATACGCCTCGGCACGCTGATGACCGCCGGCACCTTCCGGCTGCCCGGCGTCCTCGCCATCCAGGTCGCGCAGGTGGACCAGATGTCCGGCGGTCGCGTCGAACTGGGCTTGGGCGCGGGCTGGTTCGAGGAGGAGCACACGGCGTACGGCATCCCCTTCCCGAAGGAGAAGATCGACCGCCTGGAGGAGCAGCTGGAGATCGTCACGGGTCTGTGGGCCACGGAGCTCGGCAAGACCTTCGACTTCCACGGCACGTACTACGACCTCACCGACTCGCCTGCGCTGCCCAAGCCCGCGCAGGCGAAGATCCCGGTGCTGATCGGCGGCACGGGCGCGACGCGCACCCCGCGCCTGGCCGCCCGGTTCGCCGACGAGTTCAACATGCCGTTCGGCACGATCGAGGACGCCGAGCGGCAGTTCGGCCGGGTGCGGGCCGCCGCGGAGGAGATCGGCCGCGACGCCGACGCGATCACGCTCTCCAACGCCCTCGTCGTCTGCGTCGGCAAGGACGACCAGGAGCTCGCCCGGCGCGCCGCGGCGATCGGCCGTGAGGTCGACGAGCTCAAGACCAACGGGCTGGCCGGTTCCCCGGCCGAGGTCGTCGACAAGATCGGCCGCTACATCGAGGCCGGTTCCCGGAGGATCTACCTCCAGGTCCTCGACCTGCACGACCTGGACCACCTGGAGCTGATCTCCACCCAGGTGCAGGCGCAGCTGTCGTAGGCGAAGGCGGCGGTGTCATCTGTGACACGGCTGTGACCGGAGGTGTGGCTTCCGTCACAGTCGGCCGGGCGTGGCACTGATGAGGTGGCCGGATGCGCAGACCAACCCCCCTTCTCCCGGCCGCCGTCGCCGCCGCACTGCTTCTCACGGCGTGCGGATCGGAACGCGCCGGGACGCGGGACGGCGGTGTCGGCGCGGGCGGTTCGACGCCGCGGACCCAGGTCACCCAGCCCGCGGTGGACGGGGTCCGGATCACCTCGGTGACCATTCCGTCCGCCTCGGCCGCTGCCTCCGGTCCCTCCACCCCGTCCGACGGCATCGTCAGGGCCGACCCTCTCCCCACCGGCTCCACCGGCTCCACCGGCTCCACCGGCTCCACCGGCTCCACCGACTCCGGCATCTCGGCCGCCTACGAGGTCACCAACTCCGGTACCCAGGCGCTGACATACACCGTCCTCTTCGACTTCACGACGAGCGCGGGCGAGGTCATGAGCAACCAGCACGTCACCGTGCGCTCGGTGGGGGCGGGCCGGACGGTGCGGGGGACCGTCCGACTGGGGGTGCTCGCGCCAGGAGCGTCCCGGGTGACGACGGTCGAGGTCGGCGAGGTGACCAAGGTCCCCGCGGCCGAGGCACCGGCCGCGGCGGGCGTCTGCCCGCCCTCGGGGATCCGGCTCACGTCCGACGAGGGCGACTCCGCCATGGGGCTGCGGGTCGTCGGACTCCACCTGGAGAACTGCGGACAGAAGGACTACACCCTCAACGGCTATCCGGAACTGACCCTCCTGGACGAGGGCCACGAGCCGGTCGACGGAATCAAGATCCTCCACGGCGGCGACAGCATCTCCACCGGAACCGGTTACGACGACCCGCCCGGCCCCCTCACCCTGAAACCCGGTGAAACCGCTGTCTCCGGCCTGATCTGGCGCAACACCACCGGCGCCGGGACCGCCGTGAACGTCCCCTACGTCCGCGTCCGCGCGAAGTCCGGCGCCGCCCCCGTGACGGTGACCCCGCACCTCGACCTCGGGACCACCGGAGAACTGGGTGTCGGTGCGTGGAAACGGGCCGAACAGTAGCGCGGGAAAATGCCGCGTGCTCCTCACCCGTTCTCTGTACGTTGGAGAGGCGCGCGAGCGCACGACCAGCGCTTTCGCTCCTTCCGAACCCTTTCGAGGCAACCCACCGTGTTCCTGACGATCAGCACCACCGGCACCCCCGAGCGCCCCGCCACCGACCTGGGCTTCCTGCTGCACAAGCATCCGGACAAATCGCAGGCGTTCTCCACCTCCTACGGCAAGGCCCACGTCCTCTATCCCGAGGCCGAGGCCGAGCGCTGCACGGCGGCGCTGCTGCTGGAGGTGGACGCCGTGGCGCTCGTGAGGCGCGGCAAGGGCAAGGGCCGCGGCGGCGCTCCCGACGCGGCCCTCGCCCAGTACGTCAACGACCGCCCGTACGCGGCCTCCTCGCTGCTCGCGGTCGCGCTGAGCGGCGTGTTCTCCAGCGCCATGCGCGGTGTGTGCGCGGCACGGCCCGAACTCCCCGCACAGCCACGGCCGTTGCGCGTCGAGGTGCCCGCGCTGCCGGCCCGCGGCGGACCCGACCTCGTCCGCGGTCTCTTCGAGCCGCTCGGCTGGACGGTCGGCGCCGAACCGGTGGCCCTCGACCCGCAGTTCCCGGACTGGGGCGACTCCCGGTACGTGAGCCTCGTCCTGGAATCGGAGACGCTCACCCTCGCCGAGGCCCTGCGCCACCTGTACGTCCTGCTGCCCGTCCTCGACGACGCCAAGCACTACTGGGTCTCCCCCGACGAGGTCGACAAGCTGCTGCGCGCCGGTGAGGGCTGGCTGCCCGGCCACCCCCAGCAGAAACTGATCACAAGCCGTTACCTGTCCCGTCGCTGGTCACTGACCCGGCAGGCGATGGAACGGCTGGAGCTGGTCCGGCTCGCCGAGGCCGACGACAGCGGGGTCGAGGAGATCGACAACGCCGTCGAGGCGGAGGCCGAGGCGGAGGAGCGCCCGACCCCGCTGGCCGTGCTGCGCCGTGAGCGAATCGTCACGGCGCTGACGGCGTCCGGGGCCGCCCGGGTCCTCGACCTCGGCTGCGGCCAGGGCCAGTTGGTGCAGGCGCTGCTGAAGGACCCGCGTTTCACCGAGATCGTCGGCGTCGACGTGTCGATGCGGGCGCTCACCATCGCCTCCCGCCGTCTGAAGCTGGACCGCATGGGGGAGCGGCAGGCCTCGCGCGTCCGGCTCTTCCAGGGCTCGCTCGCCTACACCGACACCCGCCTCAAGGGCTACGACGCCGCCGTGCTCAGCGAGGTGATCGAACACCTCGACCTGCCGAGGCTGCCCGCCCTGGAGTACGCGGTGTTCGGCTCGGCCCGCCCGCGGACCGTCCTCGTGACGACCCCGAACGTCGAGTACAACGTCCGCTGGGAGACCCTCCCGGCCGGCCATGTCCGACACGGCGACCACCGCTTCGAGTGGACCCGCGAGGAGTTCCGCACCTGGGCGGCCACGGTCGCCGAACGGCACGGCTACGACGTCGGGTTCGTGCCCGTGGGCACGGACGACCCGGAGGTCGGCCCGCCCACCCAGATGGCCGTTTTCGAACTGAGCACGGCCGGCACCGAGAACGTGAACGAGAAGGAGGCGAAGGCAGCATGACCGAGACGCAGGTTTCCACGAAACAGGGCCGTGTGCTGCCCGTCACCGACCTTTCCCTCGTCGTGCTGATCGGCGCGTCCGGGTCCGGCAAGTCCACCTTCGCCCGCCGCAACTTCAAGCCCACCGAGGTCATCTCCTCCGACTTCTGCCGTGGCCTGGTCTGTGACGACGAGAACGACCAGAGCGCGACACGCGACGCCTTCGACGTCCTGCACTACATCGCGGGCAAGCGGCTCGCGGCCGGCCGCCGCACGGTGGTCGACGCGACCAGCGTGCAGCAGGACGCCCGCCGTCAGCTGATCGACCTGGCCAAGCAGTACGACGTGCTGCCCATCGCCATCGTGCTGGACGTCCCGGAAGAGGTGTGCGCCGAACGCAACGCGGCCCGCGTCGACCGCGCCGACATGCCCCGCCGGGTCATCCAGCGCCACACCCGCGAACTCCGCCGCTCCCTGCGCCACTTGGAGCGGGAGGGCTTCCGCAAGGTGCACGTCCTGCGGGGCGTCGAGGAGGTCGAGAACGCCTCGATCGTCACCGAGAAGCGCTTCAACGACCTGACCCACCTCACCGGCCCGTTCGACATCATCGGCGACATTCACGGCTGCGCAGCAGAACTGGAGTCGCTGCTGGGCAAGTTGGGCTACACCGGCGGCGTCCACCCGGACGGACGTCAGGCCGTCTTCGTCGGCGACCTGGTCGACCGGGGCCCGGACAGCCCGGGCGTCCTGCGCCGCGTCATGTCGATGGTCAAGTCGGGCAACGCCCTGTGCGTCCCCGGCAACCACGAGAACAAGTACGGCCGTTACCTGAAGGGCCGCAAGGTCCAGCACACCCACGGCCTCGCCGAGACCATCGAGCAGATGGAGCCGGAGAGCGACGAATTCCGCGCCGAGGTACGGGAGTTCATCGACGGACTGGTCAGCCACTACGTCCTCGACGGCGGCAGGCTCGTGGTCTGCCACGCGGGTCTGCCGGAGAAGTACCACGGCCGCAACTCCGGACGGGTCCGCTCGCACGCCCTGTACGGCGACACCACCGGCGAGACCGACGAGTTCGGCCTGCCGGTGCGCTACCCGTGGGCGGAGGACTACCGGGGCCGGGCGGCCGTCGTCTACGGCCACACGCCCGTCCCGGAGGCCACCTGGCTGAACAACACCATCTGCCTGGACACCGGCGCCGTCTTCGGCGGCAAGCTGACCGCCCTGCGCTGGCCGGAGCGCGAGCTGGTCGACGTACCGGCGCAGCAGGTCTGGTACGAGCCGGCGAAGCCGCTGAGGTCAAATGCGCCGGGCGGACACGACGGCCGCCCGCTGGACCTGGCGGACGTCAACGGCCGACGCATCGTCGAAACCCGTTACGACGGCCACAGCCGTGTCTCGATCCGTGAGGAGAACGCGGCCGCCGCCCTGGAGGTGATGAGCCGCTTCGCCGTCGACCCGCGCCTGCTGCCCTACCTCCCGCCGACGATGGCCCCGACGGCCACGTCGCACATCGAGGGCTACCTGGAGCACCCGGCGGAGGCGTTCGCGCAGTACGCGCGGGACGGCGTCGCCCGGGTCGTGTGCGAGGAGAAGCACATGGGCTCCAGGGCGGTGGCCCTGGTGTGCCGCGACGCGGAAACAGCACGTAAGCGTTTCGGAGTGGACGGCCCCACCGGGTCCCTCTACACCCGCACGGGCCGCCCGTTCTTCGACGACGGCACGGTGACGGAGGAGATCCTCGGCCGCGTGCGCACAGCGGTGGACGAGGCGGGCCTCTGGTCGGAGCTGGACACCGACTGGCTCCTGCTGGACGCCGAACTGATGCCGTGGTCGCTGAAGGCCACCGGCCTCCTCCGCTCGCAGTACGCGGCCGTGGGCGCCGCGTCCGGCGCCGTCTTCCCGGGTGCCCTGGCCGCCCTGGAAGGCGCGGCGGCGAGGGGCGTCGACGTCACGGACCTCCTCTCCCGCCAGCGTGAACGCGCCTCGGACGCGGCCGCGTTCACAGAGGCGTACCGCCGCTACTGCTGGACGACGGACGGTCTGGACGGCGTACGCCTGGCCCCCTTCCAGATCCTCGCGGTCCAGGGCCGCAGCCTCGCGGCCCTGCCCCACGACGAACAACTGTCGCTCCTCGACCGCCTGGTGGAACACGACACCACGGGCCTGCTCCGGACGACCCGGCGCCTGTACGTCGACACGGCCGACCCCGAGTCGGTCCGGGCCGGCGTCGACTGGTGGCTGGAGATGACCGGCAGGGGCGGCGAGGGCATGGTCGTCAAGCCGCTCGGCGCGCTGGCCCGCGACGAGGACGGCCGCCTGGTCCAGCCCGGCATCAAGTGCCGGGGCCGCGAGTACCTCCGGATCATCTACGGCCCGGACTACACCCGCCCCGACAACCTCACCCGTCTGCGCGGCCGCTTCCTCAACCACAAACGGTCGCTGGCGATCCGCGAGTACGTGCTCGGCCTGGAGTCCCTGGACCGGCTGGCCGAGGGCGAACCCCTGTGGCGCGTCCACGAGGCGGTGTTCGGGGTACTGGCCCTGGAGTCGGAGCCGGTGGACCCGCGGTTGTGAGCGGGGCGGCGGGGTTCGACGCGGCGGGGGAGGAGCTGTGCCGCGCCGCCTTCGTCCGGCTGGACGGCGGGCTGCGGGTGCTCGCCGCCCGGGCCGGGCTGTCCGACGGCGGAGTGCCGCAGGTGGGCGGAGGACCTGTTGTCCTGACCCGTGGGCGGCACGCGGTTCAACCGACCAGCCGCAGTGCCGTCCCCGCCCTACCCACCCGCACCCGCTGCCCCCATGTCAGCTCCACCGCGTCGCTCTCGATCCCGTCCCCGAAGGCGATGAGGCGTTCCGACTCGACGGTGAGGGTCAGCCGGCCGCCGGCCGCGAGCTCTCCCGCGACCAGCGACGTGCCGGTCGCGGGGGACGGCCAGGCCTCCCGTACGAACCACACCAGGCGGTCCTCCGTCGGGCCCGGCAGCCGCGGGGCGCCGTCACCCCCGCCGCCCCGTTCCTGCCACACCGACCGGATCCAGCCGGTCGCCCCCGTGCCCGTGCCCACCAGCACCCCGGAGGAGGCCTGGGCCTCGACGGCACCCCCGTCGTCGTCGAGGCCAAGGCGGTAGCGGGCGGTCTGGTGGCCTGCGGCGCCCAGGTAGATCTCGTTGAGGGCCAGCAGCCGCTGCGTGTCGTCGGCGACCGCCTCGACCATGGTCAGCTCGGCCGTGCCGGTGCCCGCCGCGAGCACGGAGGGCAGGAGCATCCGCGCGTCCCCCGGACGGTGGCGGACCAGGACGCCCGGATTGCGGCCGGGGTCCGTGTCGATGCCCACCACCGGCTGCCCGGCGAGGTACTTGGCGACGTTCGCCACCAGACCGTCCTGCCCGACCACGACCACCACGTCCTCGGGCGCGAAGAGAAAGCGGTCCAAGTCGGTTCGCTCGAGCTTTGTTTGACGCCATGTCAGGGGGATCGCCGCGGTCACCTCCGCCAGCGCCCGCCTCGTGCGGCGGTGGCGCTCGGCGACCTCCTCGATGTCCCGGCCCCGCGAGGAGAGGAAGAAGGCGGCCTGGCCGTGCGTGCCGTGCCGGGCCACCAACTCCTCGTACTCCGTGGTGCGGTGGACCAGCACGGCCCGCGGGGCGAGACTCACTCCCGTTCCCCGGCGCCGAGCCTCGACAGGAGCCCGGTCAGGACGTCCGGCGAGATCGTCACGCTGTCGATGTGCGGCAGGTTCTCCGCGAGCCGCGTCCCGGTGAGGGCGTGCAGGGTCGCCACGTCGACGTCCGCGTGCACCCGCAGCCAGGCCGCCTGCGCCTGGGCCCGCGCCTCGCCGACCTCGCGCGACGCCTCCGCCTCGGCGCGGGCCAGCCGCACCGAGCGGGCCGCTTCCGCCTCCGCGAGGCGGACCGTGCGTGACGCCTCCGCCTGGGTCAGCCGCTCCGAACGCTGCGCCTCGGCGTCCGCCAACCGCACCTGTTTCGCGGCCTCGGCCTCCGCCAGCTTCACCGACCGCGCGGCCTCTGCCTCCGCGAGCCGCACGGTCCGTGTCGCCTCCGCCTGAGCCCGTACCTTGTCCGCCGCCGCGTTCTCCTCCGCCTCCCGACGGGCGTTCGTGCCACGCTGCTCGACCAACTGCTCCTCGCGACGGGCCAGTTCGATCCTGCTGGCCAGTTCGTTCTCGGCGATCGTCCGCTCCCGCTCGACGGCAACCGCCCGCCGCTCGTACGTCGCACGGTCGGCCTCCTGCTGGATCAGCTCGCGCGCCGGGGTCCGCAGCGCCCGCTCCACCTCCGGCTCCGGACGCAGCGCGACGACCCGGACGGCCACGATCTCGATGCCCGTGGCCAGCAGCCGCGGCTCCGCCGCCAACCCCGCCGCGACCCGCTCCCGCACCGCCGTCACACCGTCCACCAGCGCCGACGACAGCGACGTGCGCGCGAGGACGTCCAGCGCGTGCTGCTGCGCCGTCTCCGTCAGCAGCGTGCCGAGCTGCTCCAGTGGCGCGCTGCGCCACACCCCGGTGTCCGGGTCGACGGAGAAGTCGAGGCGGGCGGCGGCCACGGCCGGATCGCTGATCCGGTAGGTCACCGTCGCCTGCACCGCGACGTCCTGGAAGTCGACCGTACGGGCGTGGAAGGTCATGGCCAACTCGCGGTCGTCGACCGGCACTTCGGAGAGTGCGGCGCTCAGCGACCGGAACCAGAAGCTGAGCCCCGGTCCGTCGTGCGCCAGCTTGCCCGAGCGGTGGTGGCGGACGTGTGCCGTGGGGGCGCCGCGCAGATGACGCCAGCCCAGCCGCCGGGTGATGTCGGCCATGAGTGATCCCCCTCGCAATTGTCGTCACTACGACGATAATCCGACGATAGTCGCGAGGCGGGTTGTCGTCAAGGGGACGAAAACCGAGCGGATGTGAAAGCGGATACGGAAACGGTCGGACAGCGGGTGAAGGCGGTCCCCGATGGTCAGGATGGAGGCATGGGATTCCATGTCGACTCCGAGGCCGGGCGGCTGCGCCGCGTCATCCTGCACCGGCCGGATCTCGAGCTCAAAAGGCTCACCCCCAGCAACAAGGACGCGCTGCTCTTCGACGACGTGCTGTGGGTGCGCCGGGCGCGCGCCGAGCACGACGGGTTCGCCGACGTGCTGCGCGACCGCGGTGTCGCCGTCCACCTCTTCGGCGATCTGCTCACCGAGGCCCTGGGGCTCCCCGTGGCCAGAGCGCTCGTCCTGGACCGCGTCTTCGACGAGAAGGAGTACGGGGTGCTCGCCACCGACCACCTCCGCGCCGCCTTCGAGACCCTCCCCGCCCCGGAACTGGCGGAGGCCCTCGTCGGCGGCATGACCAAGCGGGAGTTTCTGGAAGCGCATCCCGAACCGACTTCCGTGCGCTTCCATGTCATGGACCTCGACGACTTCCTCCTCGACCCCCTTCCCAACCACCTCTTCACCCGCGACACCTCCGCCTGGATCTACGACGGCGTCGCCATCAACGCCATGCGCTGGCCGGCCCGGCAGCGCGAGACCGTCCACTTCGAGGCGATCTACCGGCACCACCCCCTCTTCCGTGGCGAAACGTTCCACGTCTGGTCCGAGGGGCAGTCCGACTATCCGTCCACCATCGAGGGCGGCGACGTCCTCGTCATCGGCAACGGTGCCGTGCTGATCGGCATGAGCGAGCGCACCACCCCGCAGGCCGTCGAGATGCTCGCCCACAAGCTGTTCGCCGCGGGCTCGGCCGAGACCATCGTGGCCCTCGACATGCCGAAACGGCGCGCTTTCATGCACCTCGACACCGTGATGACGATGGTCGACGCCGACATCTTCACCCAGTACGCGGGCCTCGGCATGCTCCGCTCGTACACCATCGAACCGGGCGTCGGCGAGAAGGAGTTGAAGGTCACCGACCATCCGCCGGAGCACATGCACCGCGCGATCGCCGCAGCCCTCGGCCTCAGCGAGATCCGCGTGCTCACCGCCACCCAGGACGTCCACGCGGCCGAACGGGAGCAGTGGGACGACGGCTGCAACGTCCTCGCCGTGGAACCGGGTGTCGTCATCGCCTACGAGCGCAATGTCACCACCAACACCCACCTGCGCAAACAGGGCATCGAAGTGATCGAGATCCCGGGCAGCGAACTGGGTCGAGGGAGGGGCGGGCCGCGCTGCATGAGCTGTCCGGTCGAACGGGCGGCCGTGTAGAAGCCGAAGCCGTACGGCAGTCGAACGGGTGACCGTAGTAACTGTATAGAAATGCTAATCTTCGTATAGACTTCCACGGCCCTGTTCTCGTACCTCTGGAGCGCCCCCATGGCGACTGTCCCGACCGCCCTCGCCGGCCGCCACTTCCTCAAGGAACTGGACTTCACGGCGCAGGAGTTCCGCGGCCTGATCGAGCTGGCCGCCGACCTGAAGGCCGCCAAGAAGGCCGGGACCGAGCCGCAGCACCTGCGCGGGAAGAACATCGCGCTGATCTTCGAGAAGACCTCGACGCGCACCCGCTGCGCGTTCGAGGTCGCCGCCGCCGACCAGGGCGCCTCCACCACGTACCTCGACCCCTCGGGCTCGCAGATCGGCCACAAGGAGTCCGTGAAGGACACCGCCCGCGTCCTGGGCCGGATGTACGACGGCATCGAGTACCGCGGCGACAGCCAGCAGAAGGTCGAGGAGCTCGCCGCCCATGCGGGCGTGCCCGTCTACAACGGCCTCACCGACGACTGGCACCCCACCCAGATGCTCGCCGACGTACTCACCATGACCGAGCACAGCGACAAGCCGCTGAACCGGATCGCGTTCGCCTACCTCGGTGACGCCCGCTTCAACATGGGCAACTCCTACCTGGTCACCGGGGCGCTGCTCGGTATGGACGTCCGCGTCGTCGCGCCCAAGGCGTACTGGCCCGGTGACGAGGTCGTCGCCCGGGCCCGCGAGCTGGCCGAGGACTCCGGCGCCACGATCATGCTCACCGAGGACGTCACCGAAGGCGTGGCCGGCGCCGACTTCGTCGCCACCGACGTGTGGGTCTCCATGGGCGAGCCCAAGGAGGTCTGGGACGAGCGGATCACCGCCCTCGCCCCGTACGCCGTGACCATGGACGTCCTGCGCGCCACCGGCAACCCCGACGTCAGGTTCCTGCACTGCCTGCCCGCCTTCCACGACCTGGGCACGAAGGTCGGCCAGGACATATACGACAGCCACGGCCTCGACTCCCTGGAGGTCACCGACGAGGTCTTCGAGTCCGAGCACTCGGTCGTCTTCGACGAGGCGGAGAACCGTCTGCACACCATCAAGGCCGTACTCGTGGCAACCCTGGCCTGACCTGGGCCTCATGCCGCCCGGCGGCCCGGAGCCACCCATCCCGGGCCCGCCGCGCGACGCAACCCCCGTCACACCCCGCACCACCGGAAACGCCGTCGCGAGCCCCACCTGGCCCGCACCATCCGCGTCCCGCTCTTCCCCTGCTGCCCCTGCTCGGCATCGGCTTCCGCCGCTACCTGATGTACGAGACCGGCCCCACGGCCTGGCTCCGGTTCGAGCTGTTCCTCGCGGCCGGACTCGTGCTGTACGTCTTCTCCGGGCGCCGCGACTCCCGGTTGGCGGGTGTCACGCCCGGTCGGGCCGGGCCGGCCGACGTCACGCCGGACGCGGACGCCACTGCGGCGGAACCGCGGCCAGCCTGAACCACACGGCCTTGCCCTGCTCCGTGGGCCGGTGCCCGCAGGACGAGCTGAGGGCGCGGATCAGCAGCAGCCCGCGTCCGTGCTCCTGCCAGGGGTCGGGCTCCTCGCCGCAGGGGCGCGTGAGGTCGCCGGGCGGCACCGGGTCGGGGTCGTGCACCTCGACCCGGCAGCCGGTCGGCCGCAGCTCCACCACCAGCTCGATCGGGGCGTCCCCGCTGGTGTGCTCCACCGCGTTCGCCACCAGCTCGGCGGTGAGCAGCTCCGCGGTGTCGCTGTCCGCCCCGTGCTTCAGCTCGGCCAGCGCCGTACGGACCAGTGCACGGGCCACCGGCACGGCCGCGGCGGAATGCGGCAGTGCGATACGCCAGGAGGAGGCGGCGTCGGAGGGGCGTTCGTGCAAGGTGAGTCCGTTCATGGCGCAGGTTCCCGTGATCGACATCAGGCGGTCCTGCTTTCAACTTTATGAATGGTACGGCGGCCTCCGGCAGAGGCGCTCAGTGGGCGCCGTACGGGACCCTCGGCCCCGCTACCCGGCGGCTTACCCGGGTCAACGGTCCCCCTCGCGCACCTGATCCCGTTGTTACCGCCTTATCGACGACCGGTGACGTGTGTGACGGGAACATGCTGTGCGGTGACACGGCGATTCTGCCCGAACGGCCTATCGCGCACTCGTGACGACAGTCACGAGAGGGTGATAACTTCGAAGGTGACTGTCGAGGAGGCCGCCCTCATGAGTCCCTTCACCGGCTCCGCCGCCCGCACCTCCGACTGGCACCACCTGCGTGTCGAGCTCACCGACGGCATCGCCACCGTCACCCTGGCCCGTCCCGAGAAACTCAACGCCCTCACCTTCGGCGCCTACGCCGACCTGCGCGACCTGCTCGCCGAACTGTCCCGGGAACGGTCGGTCCGCGCCCTGGTCCTGGCCGGCGGGGGAAACGGTTTCTGTTCCGGCGGAGACGTCGACGAGATCATCGGCGCCACCCTCGGCATGGACACCGGCCGGCTCCTCGACTTCAACCGGATGACCGGCCAGGTCGTGCGGGCCGTACGGGAGTGCCCGTTCCCGGTGATCGCGGCCCTGCACGGAGTCGCGGCGGGCGCCGGCGCGGTCCTCGCCCTGGCCGCGGACTTCCGGATCGCCGACCCCAGCGCCCGCTTCGCGTTCCTCTTCACCCGCGTCGGTCTCTCCGGCGGCGACATGGGCGCCGCCTACCTCCTGCCCCGCGTCGTCGGCCTCGGCCACGCCACCCGCCTGCTCATGCTCGGCGAACCGGTCCGCGCCCCCGAAGCCGAGCGGATCGGCCTGATCAGCGAACTGACGGAGGAGGGGCGAGCCGACGAGGCCGCACAGACCCTGGCCCGCCGCCTGGCCGACGGCCCCGCGCTGGCGTACGCCCAGACGAAGGCCCTGCTGACGGCCGAGCTGGACATGCCCCTGGCGGCGGCGGTGGAACTGGACGCCGCGACCCAGGCCCTCTTGATGAACGGCGAGGACTACGCCGAGTTCCACGCGGCTTTCACGGAGAAGCGCCCACCGAAGTGGCGGGGCCGATGATGCCAACCTCAGGGATGCCGGCCCAAGGGGCGCGGGACAGTGCCGACCCGCGGCTCCGCGGCGGGTCGCGACCGGCCACACACGCCCCGCGGCCGCAGGCGACGACGAGCCACCCCCGGCGCATCGCGATCATCGGCGGAGGCCCCGGCGGCCTCTACGCCGCGGCGTTGCTGAAACGCCTCGACCCCGCCCGCGAGATAACCCTCTGGGAACGCAACGCTCCCGACGACACCTTCGGCTTCGGAGTGGTCCTCTCCGACGAAACCCTGGGCGGCATCGAACACGCCGACCCGCAGGTCTACGCGGCCCTCCAGCAGGACTTCGTCCGCTGGGACGACATCGACATCGTGCACCGAGGCACCCGCCACACCGCCGGAGGCCACGGTTTCGCCGCCCTCGGCCGCCGCAGGCTCCTGGAGACCCTGCACGAACGCTGCCGTTCCCTCGGCGTCGACCTGCGTTTCCGCACGGAGGCGCCGTACCCCGCATGGCTGGCGGAGGAGTACGACCTCGTCATCGCCGCCGACGGTGTGCACAGCACCACCCGTGAGGCCTACGCCCCCGTGTTCCGGCCCCAGGTGACCGGCCACCACTGCCGCTACATCTGGCTCGCCGCGGACTTCGCCTTCGACGCCTTCCGCTTCGAGATCGCCGAGACCGAGCACGGCGTGATGCAACTGCACGGTTACCCCTACACGGGTGACGCCTCCACCGTGATCGTAGAGATGCGCGAGGAAGTCTGGCGAGCAACCGGTTTCGACGAACTCGACGAGCACCAGTCGGTCGAGCGCTGCGCCAAGATCTTCGCGGACGCGCTGGGCGGACGCCCCCTGAAGTCCAACAACTCCACCTGGACCACGTTCCGCACGGTGGTCAACGAGCGCTGGTCGCACGGCAACCTCGTCCTGCTGGGCGACGCCGCCCACACCGCCCACTTCTCCATCGGCTCCGGCACCAAACTCGCCGTCGAGGACGCCCTGGCGCTGGCGGCCTGTCTGGAGGAACACCCCGATCTCCCCACGGCGTTGACCGCCTACGAGGAGGAGCGCAAGCCCGTCGTCGCCTCCACCCAGCGGGCCGCCCGCGCCAGCCTGGAGTGGTTCGAGAACCTCGGCCTCTACCTCGACCAGCAGCCCCGCAGGTTCGCCTTCAACCTCCTCACCCGCAGCCGCCGCGTCACCCACGACAACCTGCGGCTGCGCGACCCCCACTTCACCGACGCCGTGGAGCGGGAGTTCGGCTGTCCGCCCGGGACGCCCCCGATGTTCACCCCGTTCCGGCTGCGCGGACTGACCCTGCGCAACCGGGTCGTCGTCTCGCCCATGGACATGTACTCCGCGGTGGACGGCCTCCCCGGCGACCTCCACCTCGTCCATCTGGGCGCCCGCGCCCTCGGCGGGGCCGGGCTGGTGATGACCGAGATGGTGTGCGTGTCCCCGCAGGGGCGCATCACGCCCGGCTGCACCGGCCTCTACACCGGCCGGCAGGCCGACGCCTGGCGGCGGATCACCGACTTCGTGCACACGCGGGCGCCGGGCACCGCCATCGGCGTCCAGCTCGGCCACTCCGGACGCAAGGGCTCCACGAAGCTGATGTGGGAGGGCATGGACGAACCGCTGCCCGACGGCAACTGGCCACTCGTGGCCGCCTCCCCGCTGCCCTACAGGCCGGACAGCCAGACGCCCCGTGAGCTCGGCCGAGCCCAACTGACCGACCTGCGCGAACAGTTCGCCTCCGCCGCCTGTCGGGCCGCCCGCTCGGGCTTCGACCTGCTCGAACTGCACTGCGCTCACGGCTACTTGCTGTCCGGCTTCCTCTCCCCGCTGACCAACCACCGCACGGACGCCTACGGAGGCTCCCTCGCCAAGCGGCTGCGCTTCCCGCTGGAGGTCTTCGACGCGGTCCGCGCGCTCTGGCCGGCGGAACGCCCGATGACGGTGCGCATATCCGCCACCGACTGGGCCGAGGGCGGCACTTCGGCCGACGACGCCGTCGAGATCGCCCGAGCCTTCGCCGCGCACGGTGCGGACGCGATCGACGTGTCGACCGGACAGGTGGTGGCCGAGGAACGGCCCGAGTTCGGACGCTCGTACCAGACGCCGTTCGCCGACCGGATCCGGCACGAGGCGGGCGTCCCGGTGATCGCGGTCGGCGCGATCTCCTCCTGGGACGACGTCAACTCCCTGATCCTGGCGGGCCGTACGGACCTCTGCGCCCTCGCCCGGCCCCACCTCTACGACCCCAACTGGACTCTGCACGCGGCCGCCGAACAGGGCTACACCGGACCGGGCGCCGACTGGCCCGCGCCCTACCGCGCGGGCAGCCGACCCCCGCGCGCCGGACGCACCGACGGGCCCAAACCCCGCCTGACGCTCACGAGTTGAGGTCGCCCGGGTTCCCGGAGGCCTCGGGGGCTCCCACCCCGGCGAACTCCGCTCCCGCGTCCCGCAGCCGCTCGTGCAGCCCCTGGAACACCGCCGCCGAGCGGGTCCCCGGCCAGTCCGGCGGCAGCAGACGGGCGGGCAGGCCGGGGTCGGCGTACGGCAGGTGGCGCCAGGAGTCCAGGGCCAGGAGGTAGTCGTGGTAGGCCGCTTCTGGCGGGGTGTCCGGCCGCTGCCGCCAGGCGTCCAGCACGCGCGCGTGCCGGTCGAGGAACGTCTCGTGCTCCTTGGCGATGGCCGCCAGGTCCCACCAGCGGGCGACGGCCTCGATGGTCGGCGCGAAGCCGAGATGCTCGCCGCGGAAGAGGTCGACATACGGGTCGAGGCGCAGCCGCCGGAGGGTGTGCCGGGTCTCGTCGTGCAGCCGCGCCGGCGCGATCCACACCCCCGGGGCCGCCGTGCCGAAGCCCAGACCCGCGAGCCGCGACCGCAGCACGTGCCGCTTCTGCCGCTCCGACTCCGGCACGGAGAACACCGCCAGCACCCAGCCCTCGTCCGCGGGGGGCGCCGTGGCGTAGATGCGCCGGTCGCCGTCGTCGAGCAACTGCCGTGCCTCGTCGGAGAGTTCGTACCCGGCCGCACCCTGCGCCGTACGGGCCGGAAGCAGCAGTCCGCGCCGCTTCAGCCGGGACACCGAGGAGCGTACGGAGGGCGCGTCGACGCCGACCGCGGCGAGCAGCCGGATCAGCTCGGCGACGGGCACCGGGCCCGGTGCGAAGCGGCCGTACGCGCCGTAGAGCGTGACGATGAGAGACCGGGGTGCGGGCTGGTCGGACACGTTGATCATCTTAGGTCTTCGGTATCACTGCTGGTCACCATCGGTGTCACCACCGGTGTCGTCACCGGTGTGGGCTTCTCCGGCACCTTCGGTGCGCAGTCTGAATCTCTGCAGTTTCCCGGTCGCGGTGCGCGGCAGCGCGTCCAGGAAGACGAACTCGCGCGGGCACTTGTACGGTGCCAGCTCCTGTTTCAGGAAGCCGCGCAGCGCCTCCGTGTCACACCGGGCGCCCTCCCGCAGGACGGCGTACGCGACCACCACCTGCCCCCGGCGCTCGTCGGGCCGTCCCACGACCGCCGCCTCGACCACGTCCGGGTGGCGCAGCAGCGCCTCCTCGACCTCGGGTCCCGCGATGTTGTACCCGGCCGAGATGATCATGTCGTCGGCGCGGGCGACGTACCGGAAGTAGCCGTCGGCCTCGCGGACGTAGGTGTCGCCGGTGACGTTCCATCCGTCGCGCACGTACTGCCGTTGCCGGGGGTCGGCGAGGTAGCGGCAGCCGACCGGGCCGCGCACGGCCAGCAGTCCGGGCTCGCCGTCGGGCACGGGCGCGCCGCCCGCGTCCTGCACGCGCGCGTGCCAGCCCGGCACGGGGACGCCGGTCGTGCCGGGCCGGATGTGCTCGTCGGCGGCGGAGATGAAGATGTGCAGCAGTTCGGTGGCGCCGATGCCGTTGATCAGCCGCAACCCCGTCCGCTCGTGCCAGTTCCGCCAGGTGGCCGCGGGCAGGTTCTCGCCGGCGGACACGCAGCGCCGCAACGACGAGACGTCGTGCGCGTCGAGTTCGTCGAGCATCGCGCGGTAGGCGGTGGGCGCCGTGAACAGCACGGTCACCCGGTGTTCGGCGATCGCCGGCAACAGGTGCCGGGGGCTTGCCTGTTCCACCAACAGCGCACTTGCGCCGATCCGCAGCGGGAAGACGACCAGCCCGCCGAGACCGAAGGTGAAGCCGAGCGGGGGACTGCCGGCGAAGACATCGTCGGGAAGCGGTTTCAGCACATGGCGCGAGAAGGTGTCGGCGATCGCCAGCACGTCCCGGTGGAAGTGCAGACAGCCCTTCGGCCGGCCGGTGGTGCCGGAGGTGAACGCGATCAGCGCAACATCGTCGGAAGCGGTTTCGACGGCCCGGTACGGCTCGGTCGGCGCCGGCCGGTTCAGCAGGTCGTCGGGGGTGTCACCGCCGTAGGTCGCGATTCGCAGCCCGGGTATCTCCGCCTTGGCGAGGTCGTCGACGGCCCTGACGTCGCACAGCGCGTGCCCCACCCGCGCGATCTCGCACATGGTGCGCAACTCGTGCGGCCGCTGCTGGGCCAGGACGGTGACCGCGATCGCGCCCGCCTTGAGCACCGCCAGCCAGCACGCCGCGAGCCACGGCGTGGTGGGCCCGCGCAGCAGTACGCGGTTTCCCGGGACGACTCCGAGGTCGCCGGTGAGCAGATGCGCGATCCGGTCGACGCGGGCGCGTAGCTCGCCGTACGTCCAGGACGGCCCGGAGGGGGTGTGGAACGCGGGCCGCTCGGGGGCGGCGTGGTCGAGCAGCTCGGCGGCGCAGTTCACCCGATCGGGGTAGTTCAGCTCGGGCAGCTCGAAGCGGAGGTCGGGCCAGTGGCCGGGCGGCGGGAGGTGGTCGCGGGCGAAGGTGTCGACATGGGCCGAGACGTTCATGGGCGTTCGCCCCCCTTGCCTGGATGGACTGTCTGTCCGGCTGGGCTGCCCGGGCGGGCGTCGTCTTGGGCTCGCACATCGAGCGTATCGCGTTGGTGACGACAGTCAACGGTACGCGATACCGTTGGTTGTGGTCGGAGGAGACACCAACGGCCGAGCCCGCAGGTGGGGCACGGACCCGGGCCCGATTAGGCAGGGGCTACGCCGGTCCGGCACGGCATGCCCGGGCAGGACGGGTACGGCGTGGCCGGGCAGGTCAGGTACGGCAGAGGGGACAGGTGATGTCCGCATTCTCGCTCGAACCGGCACGGATTGCGTGGTGCGCCGAGCTGCGCACCCTGGCTGCCGACCGGCTGCGCCCACTCGCCGAGAAGGGCGAGCCGGGCCACGTCAACCGCCCGCTCGTCGCCGAACTCGGCCGACTCGGTCTGCTCTCCCGCCTGTTCACCTCCGGCGCCGTCGACCTCTGCCTGATGCGCGAGTCCCTCGCGTACGCCTGCACGGAGGCGGAGACCGCGCTCGCGCTGCAAGGACTCGGCGCGCATCCGGTCCACGCCCACGGCACCCCCGACCAACGGGAGCGCTGGCTTCCCCGTGTCGCCGACGGCAGTGCGGTGGCCGCGTTCGCCCTGAGCGAGCCGGGAGCGGGCTCGGACGCGGCGGCGTTGTCCCTGGCCGCCGAGCGGGACGGGGCGAGCGGCTGGCGGCTCACCGGCGAGAAGCGCTGGATCTCCAACGCGCCCGAGGCCGACTTCTACACGGTCTTCGCCCGCACGACACCCGGGGCCGGCGCGCGCGGCGTAACCGCTTTCCTCGTTACCGCCGACCGCCCCGGCCTCACCGGCTCCGCCCTCGACATGCTCTCCCCGCACCCCATCGGCGCCCTCCGTTTCGACGCCGTCCCGGTCACGGCGGACGACATGCTCGGCGAGCCCGACCGCGGCTTCCGGGTCGCCATGGGCACCCTCAACCTGTTCCGCCCCAGCGTCGGCGCCTTCGCCGTCGGCATGGCACAGGCCGCTCTCGACGCCACTCTCTCCCACACAGCCCAACGGGACGCGTTCGGCGGCAAGTTGATGGACCTTCAGACCGTTGCCCACCAGGTCGCGGAGATGGCGCTGCGCACGGAGGCGGCCCGCCTGATGGTCCACGCTGCGGCGACGGCGTACGACGACGCGGCCCCGGACGTCCCCAAGCGCGCCGCGATGGCCAAGCTGCTCGCCACCGAGACCGCGCAGTACGTCGTCGACGCGGCCGTCCAACTCCACGGCGCGCGGGCGCTGCATCGCGGTCATCTGCTCGAGCACCTCTACCGGGAGGTGCGCGCGCCGCGGATCTACGAGGGAGCCAGCGAGGTCCAACGCGGGATCATCGCCCGGGAGTTGTATGCCGAACACGCCGAACAGGGCGGACGTGCCGAACAGGGCGGACATGCCGAACAGGGCGGACATGCCGAACACGACGAACGTGCAGAGCAGGCGCGGCACCTCGAAAACGTCGAAAACGTCGAAAACGCCGGACACGCAGACCTGGAGGCCAGGTGACCGTCGAGCGCGTCAATCCGCCCGGGCTCTCCCCGCCCACCGGCTTCTCCCACGCCGTGGTCGCAGTCGGCGGCCGGATGGTCTTCCTGGCCGGACAGACCGCGCTCGACGCCGACGGGAAGGTCGTGGGGGAGTCGTTGCCGGAACAGTTCGCGCGAGCGCTCGCGAATCTGCTGGCCGCGCTGACGGCGACGGGCGGGACGGCGTCGGACCTGGCCCGCGTCACGGTCTACGTCACGGACGTCGCCGCGTATCGCGAGTGCGCTCCAGAACTGGGCCGCATCTGGCGGGAGTTGGCGGGCGGTGACTACCCGGCGATGGCGGTCGTCGGGATCGTACGACTCTGGGACGAGCAGGCGCTCGTAGAACTGGACGGATTCGCGGTACTGCACCAGTGACCGGGGCCGGTGACCGCGATCGGTGACCGCGGTCAGGGCCGGACCGGGCCGGTGATCAGGGTCAGGCGGCGACGGCCACCCGCTCTGCGGTCATGGTCAGGCTCACCCGGTGCGGGTCCACGACCCGACCGTCGGGCAGCAGTTCGCCGGAGTCGTCGAAGACGATCGTGCCGTCGCACAGCAGGTTCCAGCCCTGCTCGGGATGGGCGGCGACGACGTGCACGGGGTGGGCGTCGGCAGAAGCGCAGGGAAACTGGTGGGAACACATTGCGCACCTCCACGTCGGTGGGGTCGGCCGTCCGGTCGGCCCGCATGGGTAGACCATGCGCCCGGCCCCGAGCCGTCGCCAGAGGGTGCCCGAAAGCGTGACAGCACCAGGACAACTCCAGGACCGTTCGTCGACGGCCGGTGCGGACTCGCCACCGAAGGAGTGACGATCGCCGCCGCGGGCGTGTCCGCCAGGTACCAGTGGAGTCCCCCACAACAGGAGGTTCTCCATGTCGTTGCGCTCTGCTCGGTCCGCGGTCGCCGGTGCCGCCCTGATTCTGCTGGCCGCTCCGGCGGCCACCGCCACCGCCACCGCCGATCCGTCGGAGTCCGTCACCGTCGATCCGGTCGGCCGTATCGCCGCCGACGGCACCGTCACCCTCTCGGGCACCTATCGCTGCGTCGGCAACACGGGCCCCGTCTTCGTCAGCTCCTCCGTCGGTCGGAAGTCGGGCGACGTCCGGTACGGCATCGGCGGCACCCGTGCCGTGTGCGACGGGGTCGAGCACACCTGGAAGAACACCGGCAGGGTCACCCCGGACGACCTCGACCACGGCGCGGCCCACGTCGATGCCACGCTGATGGAACTCCGCCGCGCGGGCGGCCTGCCGCTGCCCCGCTTCCACGCGGCACAGGAGCGGAACATCACCCTCACGCAGGGCTGAGCGGTCGCACTCCGCGGGGCGGTGACCGGCCGCCCCGTCGGCGAGCGGTCAGCGAGGAGCCGGCGGAGGCGGGGGAGACGGAGCCGGAGCACGCGGGGGCCTGGCGTTCCGGGAGGCCAAGGTCTGCCCCAGGAGCCGGCCGAGTTCGTCGTCCTCGCCCGGAAAGGGATCACTGACGCCTTCCGTCGGTACGCTGTCGTCATTCAGGCGATCCCCGTCCGTCAGGCCCTCGCCGCTCGCCTCGCCGCCCCGGTCGTTCTCCACTCCGTCTTGCCGGAACCCGTGCCGGAACCCGTGCCGGAACCCGTGCCGGAATCCGTGCCGGAACCCGTGCCGGAATCCGTGCCGGAACCCGTGCCGGAATCCGTGCCGGAACCCGTGCCGGTCGTCACGAGCGTCGGCTCGGCCGCCCTGCCGCCCGGTGTGCTGAGCCGCTGCCACGCCTTGGCCTGGTGTCGCCACGTCGTGAACGCCGGCCGCCACGGGTTGGCACTGGTCACGATCCGATCGCTGCGGTGTTTCGGATCGCTCCTCAGCTGATCCGCCAGGGACGGAGTTTCTCGGGGTTTCGCACCGCCCAGATATGCCTGATCCGGTCGCCCGCGATCTCGAACGCGAACACGGTCGCGATGTCGCCGTCCTGCTGCGCCACCAAGCCGGGCAGTCCGTTGACCGTGCACTCCAGGAACGTCGTGAGGTCGCCCGACACACGCGCGATCTCGGCGTAGGCACGTGCGATCTGCTCACCGCCCACGATCGGCTGCAGGTGGGTGACGGCCAGCCCGCCGCCGTCGGCGGTCGCGGTGGCGTCGGGGTCGAGCAGGCTGATCAGGGTGTCGATGTCCCTGGCCTCCCACGCCGTTCTGAACTGCCTGACGATGCCGGCCTGCCCGGCACTCGGGCCCGCCGGGGTCTGCGCGGTGCGGATGCGACGGCGGGCGGACGAGGCCAGTTGGCGGCACGCCGCCGGAGTGCGGCCGACGACCTCGGCGATCTCGCCGAAGGGGTAGCGGAAGACGTCGTGCAGGACGAACGCGACGCGCTCGGCCGGGGTCATCGAATCGAGGACGACCAGGAAAGCCATCGTCACCGACTCGTCGAGGGTGACCCGATCGGCCGGGTCGATCCCGCCGGCGCCGGAGCGCCCGGTGATCCACTCCGTGGGCTCGGGCAGCGGTTCCGGGATCCAGTCGCCCACGTACGTCTCCCGCCTCGCCCGCGCCGAGCCGAGCAGGTTCAGGCAGATGCGGCCGGCGACCGTCATCAGCCAGGCGCCGGGCGAATCGATGGCCTGCTGCTCCCGTGCGGACATGGCGTACCAGCGGGCGTAGGTCTCCTGCACGACGTCCTCGGCGTCGGCAAGGGACCCGAGGAGTCGATAGGCGAGGTTGATCAGCCTGCGCCGCTCGCTCATGATCGCGCTGAGGTCCGGATCGCTCTGATCGTCGCCGGGCTCGGCTCTGGTGGTCATGGTCTGGCCGTCTCCCTCGCTCGCTTCTGCGCCTCTACCCGTTACGACAGGACAGCGCACCGGAATGTGAGGCCGACGCGCCGCCTCACATTCCGAAGGGCTGCTTTGTCGTACCGGTGAGGACGACAAACAAGACGGAGAGAGGATTCCGATGAACGACTTCCAGGCCATCGCGGACCGCGTCGAGATCGAGGCACTGCGCGGCGAGTTCACCGACGCGGCGATGATGCGCGACCGACCCCGCCTGGCGTCGCTGTTCACACCGGACGGTGCCCTGCGCATGCCCAACATCCCCGCCGAGCAGGTCGGCCGCGAGGAGATCCGTGCCGGGGGCGAGCGGCTGCAGAGCCAGTGGGACTTCTTCGTACAGACCACACACCCCGGCACGATCCTGCTCGACGGCGACACCGCGACCGGCCGCGCCTACATCCAAGAACTCGCGCGCACCCTCGACGGACGCCAGGGTCTGAACTACGCCGTCTACCACGACCGCTACCAGCGCACCGCGGAGGGCTGGAAGTTCGCCGAGCGGGTGTACGAGGTCAGGTACCTCGACACCTCCCCGCTGGCGGGCACGGCGCCCCACGCGGCGCAGGGCTCCGGGACCAACCCGGCAGACGCCACGGCCGCCCCGGCTCCGGCCGCATCCTTCGCCGACCCGGCATCGGCCGAACGACTGGAGCGGGTAGCCGCCGCGCTGCGTGCCAACGGCTTCGCCGCCGAGATCCTCGACGACGCCGCGGCCGCGCGCGCCCGCATCAAGGACCTGGTCCCCGAGGGCGCCGGCGTGCTCACCGGAGCCAGCGAGACCCTCCGGCTGTCCGGCATCGACGAGGACATCAACGCCGGCGGTCGGTACGACGCCATCAGGCCGCGCGTCCTGGCCATCGACCGGGCCACCGGCGCCGACGAGATCCGAAAGCTGGTCGCCGGCCCCGAATTCGTCGTCAACAGCGTCGCCGCGGTCACCGAGACCGGCTCGCTCGTCCTTGCCTCGGGCAGCGGCAGCCAACTCCCTGCCAACGCCGGCGGCGCCGCCCACGCGGTCTGGATCGTCGGAGCGCAGAAGGTGGTGCCTGACCTGAGCACAGCGCTGCGCCGCGTCGAGGAGCACGCCCTCCCGCTGGAGAACGCCCGCGCCCAGGCGGTGTACGGGATGCCCAGCGCCGTCAACCGCCTGCTCATCCTCAACGCGGAACCCCGCCCAGGGCGCGGCACCGTGCTGCTTCTCCGAGAGGCCATCGGATACTGACCCGGCTGGTGCCGTGACAGGCGACGTTCGCCCCGTCGCGACGCCAGGCACGCTCCCCCACTGCCTCAAAGGCGTGGGAGGTGCCCCCACTCGCCGCACCGGCCGAAGACCCAGGTACAGGTACGTCCAGTACGAGGGCCTTCGGCCGGCACTCCCCCAGCCTTCGGCCGGGGGGACCCCCAGCGCACGCACCGGACGCCGCTCCTTCACGGGCAAACGCTGCCTGTCACGGCACAAGGCCTGGATGATGCACAGCCTGGCTCGCCTGCCCGTCACCTCGCCCCGGACCGCTGGACGAGACGTGGGAGGAGATCGTCGAGGTCCTGTTCCGGCCGGTGCCGGAGGAGACGGCCCGGCCTGTTCCTGGCCGCCGGAACCACGCAGCGGGCTCACGAGAGCGCCGACCGGGGTTGTCAGCCCTGCCAGGTGAGGAAGCCTCCTACGAGTGTTCCGTAGGCGAGGTGCGCGGCGAGTGTGACGGTGGGCGTGCTGGGGCCGTAGTTGAGCATGAGGAATCCGGGTGGTTCGAGCAGGGCCACCTCGGGGGCGCTGGTCTGGGATGTGCCCATGCGGGGATGGACGAGGGGCAGCAGGATGTTGACCAGTGCGGTGGCGGCGAAGAGCCCGTGGAGGAGGCCGAAGACACATCCCAGCCACCAGCTGCTGTAGCCGATGGCGGCGAAGACCGCGTAGTAGAGCAGGGCGAAGATCAAGCCGTTGATGAAGTGCGCGCCGTAGCCGAGGGCTTTTGCGCGGGTCCGGTCGCTGGTGAAGGCGGTGCCGAGCAGGAACGGCAGGTCGATGCGGGTGAGGTTGAAGGCGTTGGCCGCGCGCAGGCCGGTGGTCAGCACCAGGGTGCCGACGAAACCGCCCGCCAGGGCCGCCCAGACGCTCATCGCGTGGCCGCCCCGATCGCGCAGGCGGCGCTGATCAGGGCCAGGTGGGACAGGCCCTGGGGCAGGTTGCCGAGGAACGCGCCGGTCGTCGGGTCGACTTCCTCGCTGTAGAGGCCGACGTCGTTGCCGAGCGCCACGAGCTGGTCCATGAGGGACACGGCTTCGTCGGCGCGACCGCATCGGGCGAGGGCTTCGGCGAGCCAGAAGGAACAGGCGAGGAAGGCGCCCTCGCCGCCGGGGACGCCGTCGGCGCCGAGGTAGCGGTTGACGTAGGGGCCGTCCTGCAATGCCTGCTGGACGGCGGCGAGGGTTGCGCGCATGCGCGGGTCGCCGGGCGGACGGTAGCCGTGCAGCAGCCCGAGCAGCAGACTGGCATCCACGTCGCTGCCGCCGGCGGAGCGCACGTAGCTGTTCAGCCGCGAAGAGAAGCAGCGGTCTTCGACGAACTCGGCGATGGCCCCTCGCGCGCGGCGCCACCGGGCCGCTCGCCGGTCCGGGATCAGCTGCCGGCCGGCCAGGTCGAGGGCGCGGTCAAGGGCGATCCAGCACATCATCTTGGACTGGGTGAAGTGTTCGGGGGCGCTGCGCACTTCCCAGATGCCCGCGTCCGGTTTCTGCCAGACGGCGCAGACGAAGTCGGCGGTCTCGGCCAGTCGGCGGGCGATGTCGGCGTCGAGCCGGTGGCCGGCGGCGGTGTACAGCCAGGCGGTCTGCAGCAGTTCGCCGTAGGTGTCCAGCTGGAGCTGTTCGGCTGCGGCATTGCCGACGCGTACGGGCGCCGAGCCGAGGTAGCCCGAAAGGGGCAGGATCTTCTCGGGTGCGCGGGCGCCGCCGTCGAGGCGGTACAGGACGTGCAGGCGGGGGTGCGTGAGCTGGGAGGCGTGCATCAGCCACCAGAAGTAGCCGGTCGCTTCCGGCGCGCAGCCCAGCTTGAGGAAGGCGTTCAGGGTGAAGGCGGAGTCGCGGACCCAGCTGAAGCGGTAGTCCCAGTTGCGTTCCCCGCCGAGCTCCTCGGGCAGTGAGCAGGTCGCGGCGGCGGCGACCGCGGCGGAGGGGGCGAAGACCAGGAGCTTGAGGGCGAGGGCGCTGCGCAGCACCGCCTCGCGCCAAGGGCCCTGGTAGCTGCGGTCGTCCGTCCAGTGCCGCCAGGTGACGATGGTGTGATCCAGGCGCGCCTCGCACTCGGCGCGCGTGGGCAGAACCAGCGGCTCTTGATGCGCGTACGGCAGCGAGAGCAGAGCCCGGGCGCCGGCCTCGGCGTGGAAGCCGGACGCGACGGCAGCGGAGGAGTGCTGTGGCTCTCCCGCGTTCCAGGCGCAGACCGCGACCGCCTCAGGACCGGAAGTGATGACGGGAACGCCCGCACGATGTGTCGGGTGCGGGGCGTGGGCGCCGTAGCCGAAGCGCGGCTGGACGCTCCAGCGCATGGGAACGCTGCCCGCCAGGCCCTCGATCCGCCGGACCAGCTCCCGGCCGGGCGCCAGGGTGTGCGGGGTGGCCATGGTCAGCGCGTCGGTCACCCGAACCGTGCCGCCCGCGGTGGTGAACGTGGTCTCCAGCACGTTGGTGCCGGGCAGATAGCGGCGGGCGGCGGTGCAGGGCACGTCGGGCTGGAGGAGGAACCTGCCGCCGCGGACGGGGTCGAGGACGGCGGCGAACAGGGTCGGCGAGTCCAGGTCCGGCCAGGCCAGCCAGTCCACCGAGCCGTCCCGGGCGACGAGCGCGACGCAGCGGCCGTCCCCGATCACCGCGTAGTCCCGCAGCTCCGCGTACCCGTCCACCCTCGTCGGCAGGGCGGCCGTGACGTCGGGCAAGCCCGTCCGCCGGTCCCGGAGCTGGTCCGGCACCGGCGACGAAGGGCCCGGCCCGGACGGTGTGGCACTCACCTGAGGGCTCCCTTTCCCGGTCCGGCACGGTGGTGAGGAGGAGTGGGCCAGGGGTGCGCGTTGTCGGCCGGCACGCCCGGTGCACGACCTTGCCGACCGGCCGGTCCGAAGCAGTGCCGTTGCGATTCCGGCAAGCCGTTGTTCAGCGGACGGCCCGTGGGGTCCGTTCATGGGCGGCCTGGCCGCATCCCCTCAGGCCGCGTGGGAGCCACGGTGCAGATGGATCGGCTGAGCCTGCTGCACTGCCTGTTCATCGCTTTCCTGCAGTGGAGTGAGCCGGATACCGGCGTGGTAGTCCTGGACCAGCGTCCAGCCCAGGAAACCGGCGCCGAGCGTGCAGGCGAGTCCCGCGGACGACAGTGCCAGTCCCGGCGTGACGCCGGTCGCAGGGCCGTCCCAATGCGTGGCGTAGACGCCGAGGCTGGCGCCGAAGAGGCCCAGGGCGGCGACGTTGAGAACGCCGTGGGCGACGCCGACGGTCTTGGCCGCCGAACGGCGGGGAATGCCGAACGCCAGGTCGATGATGCCCGGCAGGGCTGCCAGCAGTGCCGTGCCGACTCCGGCGATATTGAGGGCGATGGCCAGGTTGAGCCAGAACTGCTGCCCGTTGGCCGCGTAGACGGCGAAACCCACCAAAGTGCCCGTGTAGCAGGCCACGGGATAGCCGATGAGCATGGGATGGATGGGATGACCCGCGATGGTCACCTTGCTGTACATGGCACCTCCCGAGGGACGAGGCCAGTCCTTTCCAGCCTCACCCTCCATGGACGGGAGTGCCAGCCGGGGGAGTGGAGCCTGCGGGGTGGCGCAGCCCGGGACGGCATGACAGCGCGGGCCCTGTGTGGAAGGCCGAGTGATCCCAGAGGTGCCGTCGCACCCCTTCCAGACCCGCATTCATGCAGGTCAAATGGGGCACGGCGGCACTCCCCCTCGGATGTCCCGGAAGAGACCGGCGGAAGGCGTGACCTGCCCCGATGGGTGGGCGTTCGTGACCTGCGCGAATGACCTTTCGGGTGTTTCATGCCCGTGCCCGTTGATGCAGCCGGAAGTCCCAGAAAGGTCCCGGGGGAATCCCAGTGCCGGCGGACACTCTTTCCGCCTTGTGCGGGCTGTGCGGCGCGGTTGACCGCGGCCTTGCGACGATTAGGCGCGATGTTGGCAGGGTGCTGTGGGCGTCACGCACTCACGGAGTCAGGTGGGCCGCATTCGGGGTCACCCGGAGCCGTCCGACGAAGGGGCGAGGGCAAGGCTGTGGTCGACCGGGCCCAGGCCCGGTCCGCCCAGGCGGGACCCTCGCTCAGACCCACGCCCAGCGGGAAGTCCTGGCCGCCCGGACCGAGTTGGCCCGGCGTCAGGCCCGGCCGCGCCAACAGCAGTTGGTCGCCGGGATCGTGAGGCCCGCCGACGACTGGGCATACACAAGCGGAGGCAACAGCCCCATTTGAAACGTTTGTTGCACCTGGGTCAAGAGTTGGCGAAAAATGTAAGTAACTACTGCGCCAACTTTAACCCCACGTATAGATAGTGCGCGTAAGCGGTCAATAAGTGATGCTGGGGTGGGGGAAGTTGAGACAAGGACATCACGTCAGACAAACGGCTACGGGATCGGCACGGGGTCTACTGGCTGCACTGGTCGCCACGGCGACAGCCGTACTGACCGCACTGCCTTCCCTGACCGCCCCGGCGGCCGCGGCGGAACCGGCCGCCGGCCCCTCCGCAGGGCAGCGGGCGCTGGCCGAGGCGAAGGAATCCGGCCGCCGGGTGGAAGTGGCCGGTGAGCGCACGGAGCGCACGACGGTCTTCGCCAACCCCGACGGATACACCTTCACCCTGGAGGAATCCTCGATTCCGGTACGGGTGGCGAAGCCGGGCGGAGGCTGGCAGCAGCCCGACGCGACCCTGGTACGGCGTGCGGACGGGTCCGTGGGCCCGAAGGCCGCCGCGGTACGGATGAACTTCTCCAGCGGCGGCAGCAGCGAACCGCTCGTCTCGATCAGCGAGCACGGCAGGTCGCTCTCCCTCGACTGGCCCGGGAGGCTCCCCCAACCCCAGCTCAACGGGGCGAGTGCGCTGTACGCCGAGGTGCTCCCGGACGTGGACCTCAAGGTGACCGCCACCGTCGAGGGCTTCCAGCACGTCCTGGTCGTCAAGACCCCCAAGGCGGCGGCCAACAAGGCACTGAAGCAGCTCGACTTCGGCATGCACAGCACCGGGCTGACGGTCCGCAGGACCCCGTCCGGCGCGCTGGCCGCCGTCGATGAGGCCGGTCAGACCGTGTTCCGCGCGCCCACGGCGCAGATGTGGAACTCGGCGGGCCGTGCCGTCGCCGCCGGGCACCGCGCGGCCCAGCGGCTCGCGGACTCCGCACAGGCGCCGGTACCGGCCGACCCGGAGGAGGCGGCCCCCTCGGGCTCCGGCCTCGAACCCGGCCAGGGTGACAAGGTCGCCCTGATGCAGGTGCGGGTCTCCAAGAACGCCGTCTCGGTGGTGCCGGATGCCTCCCTGCTCTCCACCACCCCGGCGGCGGACTTCCCGCTCTTCATCGACCCGACCGTGACCTGGGGAGAGTCGGAGCGCACCCTGCTGCGCAGCGACGGCTACGAGGACTACGCCTGGGGCAACGGCGACGACGACCTCGGCAAGGGCGCCGGACACTGCTCCTCCTGGAGCGGGTACTACTGCGGGCCCGGCTACACCCAGCGGCTGTACTTCGAGTTCTCGCCGAGCAGCCTGAAGGGCAAGCAGGTCCTGGACGCGACGTTCCGGGTCACCGAGCCCTGGGCCTTCCAGTGCGACCCGCGCTGGGTGGACCTCGTACGGACGAACAACATCTCCTCGTCCACCACCTGGTCCTCGCGGCCCAAGGAGCTGGACTGGATGGGGGACCGGTATGTCTCGGCGGGCCGCGGCTCGCTGTGCGACCCGGACTCCCCGGACGCCCCGATCGAGTTCAACGACAACCCGGAGGAGACGAACGAGAACCTGACGCCGACGGTGAAGGACTTCGCCGCGGGCAAGTTCTCCCGGCTGACCCTGGAGATCCGGGCCCACGACGAGTCCGACACCGCCGCCTGGAAGCGCTTCCGCAACGACGCGGTGCTGGCCGTGGACTTCGTCGGCCTGCCCGACACCCCGACCTCGGTCGGGCTGGTGACCGGCACCGGCACGGTGTGCGCGAGGACCGAGTCCGACCCGGCGGTCGTCTCGGATCCGACGCCCTCGCTGACGGCGACCCCGCAGACCAAGTCGGGAGGTGAGAGCGGCGCCCAACTGCGGGTCGCCTTCGACCTCGACCAGAAGAACACCGACGGCACCTGGGCCGACACGACCGCAGGCAACGGCGACGAGCGGCCCTCCACCGGCTATGTCGGGGACGGAGTGAAGCAGTCGATCTCCTGGTCGACGCTGACCGAGGGCAAGCTGTACCGCTACCGGGCCTGGGTGCGCTCGTACTACAACAGCGGCAAGAGCTACCTCTCCGGTCCCTCGAACGCCTCGACGACCGGCTGGTGCTACTTCAAGGTCGACCCGACCGCACCGAAGGCACCCAAGATCACCTTCGGCAGCCCGTACAGCAGCTGCACCCCCAACGCCTGTGCGGCCGCCGGCGGTCCCGGCGTCAAGGGGACCTGGACCTTCGCCCCGGCCACCGGTGACACCAACAACGTCTCCTACCAGTACACCCTGTCCTCCTGGACCACCTGGCCCACCGCGAGCGGCGCGAGCCCCTCGGTGTCCATCACGCCCGACGCGTCCGGCACCTACACGCTGTTCGTACGGGCGAAGGACAACGTCGGCCGGTACGGGGCGTGGAGCGCGGTGGACTTCCTGGTCGCCGCCGGCTCCGGACCGGTGGCCAGGTACCACTTCGACGAGGCCGGCGGGGTTGCGGCCGACACCGCCACGGCGGGCACGACCCGGCACCCCGCGACGCTCTCCGCCGCCGGAGCGGTACGCGACGACCGCGGACGCCGAGGCCTGATCACCCATGACGCCACCGGGCAGCCGCTGGCCACCCCGGTCACCGACAAGGGGCTGGCGCTCGACGGCAGTGCCGGCTCCGCGTCCACGACGGGCCCGGTCCTGGAGACCAGGTCCTCGTACACGGTCTCGGCCTGGGCCTGGGTGGACCCGTCCTCGACGAAGACGGTGTCGCTCCTCAGCCAGACTCCGTCCACGGCCAGCCCGTGGACCAAGAAGTACAGCCCGTTCGTCATCTCCTACGGCGGCAAGTGGAGCGTGCGGGTCTTCTCCACGGAAGGCACCTTCTCCCGGGAAGCCGAGTCGCCGTTCGCATCGCCGAAGGGCGTCTGGACCCATGTGGCGGGCGTGTACGACGCGACCGCCAAGAAGGTCTACCTGTATGTGAACGGCAAGCAGGTGGCCTCGGCGGACGCCGGCACACCCTGGTCGGCCGACGGCAGCATGGAGATCGGCCGGGTGATGTACGGGGACAGCTACCTGGACACCTTCAAGGGCTCCATCGACGAAGTCGCCGTGTGGCAGCGCGCCCTGACGCCCAAGGAGGTGGGCGACGAATCGCGGCTGCTGACCTCCGAGAGCTACGCGGGCCTGGAGCTCGTCGGCGACTGGGAGGCCGCCCAGGGCAGCGGCACCACGATCCCCGACACCACGTCCGGCTACGGCAAGAGCCTGACGCTGGAGGGCGGGGCCGCCCTGACCGACGGCGACATGGTCCTCGACGGTGTCGACGACGCCGCCACGGTCAACGGGCCGCTGGTGGACGGCAGCGGCGCGTACACGGTGACCACGACCGTGGCCCTGGACGGCGCGAAGCTGGCGACGAAGGACATCGGCCACACCGGCGGGGTGCTCAGCCAGCAGAACTCCGACGGGGTGTCCTGGGGCTTCTGGTACGAGCTGACCGGCAAGGACACCGTGCTCGACGACACCACCCTCGAGGAGCACACGGTCCCGGTCGGCAAGTGGCACTTCGGCACCCTCAACAAGGACGGCACCTTCAGCTCGGTGGTCTCCGACGAGGTGGCCGCGGTCGACAGCCCCGTGCGGCTGACCGGTGCCTACGATCCGCTGTCCGGGACCATCAGCCTCTATCTGGGACACAACCAGAACGGTGACGCGAAGGCGTTCACCGCGGTCATCGGTTCGGGAACCTTCGCCGTCGGCAAGGGGTACGCGGACTCCGCCTGGGGTCACTATCTGCCGGCCCGGATCGGAGAGGTGCGCCTGTTCGCCGGAGCGGTCGCGAGCTCGGACCAGATCGACACCGCCATCGGGGACTGAGCAGGACAGGGCGGGCCCCGGCGTTCGCCGTGGCCCGCCCCCTCGGCTCACAAGCACATGGCCGGCCCCCGTCGGGCGATCCGGTCCCTCAACTACGCACGTGGGGAAGGACAGGCATGTCCTGGCGCAGAGTCAGATCAAGATCAATGAGTGTGGCGCGTTCCGTCCGGGACGGGATACGAAGACACCGCGTCCGATCCACGGTCACCGTGGTGTCGCTGGCCATGGCCGTCCCGGTCGGGCTGGCCCCGGTCGCACACGCGACGGGCGGCGGCCTCGGCCGGCCCGAGCTGCCCGAGCAGCGGGTCAGCAAGGTCAAGCAGGTCGAGGGCCTGGGCGCCAAGAAGGCACGAGCCCAGGTCGCCAAGGACCAGAGGGAGAACGCGGGGCAGGCCGCCCGGGCGCTGAAGGAGCAGCGTTCCGCCTGGCCGAAGAAGGGCTCCGCGACCGTCCGGACGAACGGCTCGGCTCCCGTCCCGGCGGCGCCCGGCGGGCTGCCGCTCACGGTCCGCACCCCGGGCGGCAAGGCCGCTGCCCCGGCCGGGACCGGGATGCGGTTCACGGTCCTGGACACCGCCGCCGCGGACGCGGCCGGTGTCACCGGTGTGCTGTTCAAGGCCGAGGCCGATGCGGCCGGGCGTGCGGAAGTCTCCGTGGACTACCGGAACCTGGCCGGCGCGATCGGCGGCGGCTGGGCGCAGCGGCTGCGGCTGGTCCAGCTGCCCGGCTGCGCACTGACCACCCCCGCCAAGGCCGAGTGCCGCAAGCAGACCCCGCTGCCCTCCCGTAACAGCACCGGTCGGCAGACGGTCACCGCGCCGCTCACCCTCCCCGCGAGCCGCACCTCGGATGCGGCCGCCACCGACGCCACGACGGCGACCGTCCTCGCCCTCACCGCCACCGCAACGGGCACGGGCCAGGCCCCCAACGGCCGTGGCGACTACTCGGCCACCGCCCTGTCCCCGTCGGCGTCCTGGGAGGCGGGCGGCAGCTCCGGCTCCTTCACCTGGAAGTACGACTTCAGCGTGCCGCCCGCGGCCGCCGGACCGGCCCCGCAGCTCTCCCTCGCGTACAGCTCAGGGAGCGTCGACGGCCAGAACGCGACCACCAACAACCAGGGGACCTCGGTCGGTGAGGGCTTCGCCCTCAGCGAGTCCTACATCGAGCGCACCTACGGCAGCTGCGACGCGGACGGCCACGACGGCATCCACGACGAGTGCTGGAAGTACGACAACGCCCGGCTGGTCCTCAACGGATCGTCGTCCCGGCTGGTCAAGGACGGGACGACCGGCAAGTGGCGGCTGGAGAACGACGACGCCTCCACGGTGACCCGCTCCACCGGCGCCGACAACGGGGACGACAACGGCGAGTACTGGACCGTCATCACCGGCGACGGCACCAAGTACGTCTTCGGCCTCGACAAGCTCGACGGCGCCACCACCGAGCGCACCAACTCCACCTGGACCGTCCCGGTCTTCGGTGACGACGAGGGCGAACCCGGCTACTCGGGCGGCACCGACTTCGCGGACCGGTCGCTGAACCAGGCCTGGCGCTGGAACCTCGACTACGTGGAGGACACCTCCGGCAACGCGGCCACGTACTGGTACGCCAAGGAAGGCGACTACTACAAGAAGAACAAGGCGTCCTCCGCCAACGCCGCCTACACGCGCGGCGGTTACCTGAAGGAGATCAAGTACGGGCTGCGCAAGGGTGCGCTCTTCACGGACGACGCCGACGCCAAGGTCACCTTCGGATACGCCGAGCGGTGCACGGCTGCCGACTGCTCCTCGCTGACCAAGGACACCGCCGACAACTGGCCGGACGTACCCTTCGACGCGATCTGCTCCAGCGGCGACACGGACTGTCTGGCCGTAGGCCCTTCGTTCTTCTCCCGCAAGCGGATGACCTCCATCGACACCTCCTCCTGGAACGCCTCGACGAGCGCCTACGATCCGGTGGACTCCTGGGTGCTGGAGCAGCAGTACCTGGACGGCGGGGACATCGGCGACACCTCCGACCAGGTGCTCACCCTGAAGTCCATCAAGCGGACCGGCAAGGCCGGCACCGACATCGCGATGAACCCGGTCACGTTCACCTATCAGATGCGTCCCAACCGGGTGGACGGCACCGACGACATCCTGCCGCTGACCCGCCCGCGCATCTCGACCGTCACCTCGGAGACCGGCGCGATCACCACGGTGACCCTGTCCTCCCCGGAATGCGCGCGCAGCGAGGTGCTCGGCGCGGCCGAGGACACCAACACCCGCTCCTGCTATCCCCTGTACTGGCACATCAACGGCGCCGCGGACGCGTCCGTGGACTGGTTCCAGAAGTACCGGGTCCTCGCCGTCACGGTGTCCGACCCGGCGGGCCAGAACGAATCCGTCGAGCACGCCTACAGCTACAGCGGCGCCGCGTGGAACTACAGCGACGACCCCTTCGTACCGAAGGACGAGCGGACCTGGTCCGACTGGCGCGGCTACCGCGAGGTCTCCGAGTACAAGGGCGCGCTGAACACCACCCGCTCGAAGACCGTCTCCCAGTACATGCAGGGCATGGACGGCGCCAAACTGAAGGACGGCACCACCCGCTCGGTGAACCTCGCCCCGCTCCCCGCACCCGACCTGGGCCTCGCCACGCTGAAGGACAGCGACCAGTACGCCGGCCATCTGAGGGAGAAGGTCACCTACAGCGGGTCCACCGCCATCAGCGCCACCTCGAGTGAGCCCTGGTCGGCGGAGACCGCCCGGCAGACGGTGCCCGGAGCCGGGGACGCCGTCGCCTACTTCGTACAGCCCAAGAAGGAGATCACCCACACCTATCTCACGGTGCCGGGCACCTGGCGCTCCCGCACGGTCCAGAAGAGCTACGACAGCTACGGCATGGTCTACCAGGCCGACGACAGCGGAGACGACACCAAGACCGGCGACGAGACCTGCACCCGCACCTGGTACGCACGCGACGACAGCCTCGGCCTGATCAGCCAGGTCTCCCGCGAGCGCGTGGTCGCAAAACCCTGCTCGGTGGCCGACAGCAGCCTGAACCTGCCCACCTCCTCGGCCACCCGCGGCGATGTGCTGTCCGACACCGCCACCGCCTACGACGGCGCCACCTGGTCCACGACCATGAAGCCGACGAAGGGCCTGAAGACCTGGAAGGGCAGGGCCAAGAGCTACAGCTCCACCGTCCCGAGCTGGCAGAAGGTCGAGAGCACCGGCTACGACACCTTCGGCCGCGTCACCTCCGTGACGGACGCGCTGGAGAAGACCACCACCACCGCCTACACGCCGACCGCGGCGGGCCCGCTGACCAAGAAAGTCGTCACCAACCCCAAGACGCAGGCCACCACTTCCTTCATGGACCCGCGCCGCGGCCTCGACCTGCGGATCTACGACGCGAATCTGAAGAAGACCGAGCTCGCGTACGACAGCCTCGGCCGGCTGACCGACGTGTGGCGGCCCAACCGCAACCGGGCCGGCGGCTACAGCCCGACACAGAAGTTCGGCTACAACCTCAGCGCCGCCAAGCAGTCCTGGGTGTCCTCCGCATCGCTCAAGGCGGACGGTGAAACGTACAACACCACCTACACCCTCTACGACTCGCTGCTGCGCCCCCTCCAGGAGCAGTCGCCCAGCCCCAAGGGCGGACGGCTTCTCAGCGACACCCGCTACGACACCCGGGGCCTGGCCTACGAGAAGTACGAGCAGATCTTCGACACCACTTCGGCGCCGAACTCGACCTACACCAGGGCCGAGTACGGTGAGGCACCCAAGCAGACCGAGACGGTCTACGACGGGGCCGAGCGCACCACGTCCAGCGAACTCCTCGTCTACGGCGTGGAGAAGTGGACCACCACCACCTCGTACACCGGTGATTCGACCGCGGTCACCGCTCAGCAGGGCGGCACAGCGACCCGAACCCTCACCGACGCACGGGGAAGGGACGTGGAGAAGCGCGAGTACGCGGGCCCGAGCCCGACCGACAGCCAGTTCGGCGGCGGCGTCGGTGTCGGCTACAGCGCCACGAAGTACCAGCACACGCTGGACGACAAGGAAAGCGGCATCACCGGACCCGACGGTGCCCAGTGGACCTACGGGTTCGATCTCCTCGGCCGGCAGACCAGTGTCAGTGACCCCGACAAGGGCACGTCCACGATGGGCTACGACGACCTCGACCGCGTCGTCAGGAGCACGGACTCGCGGGGCAAGACCGTCCTGACCGCGTATGACGAGATCGGGCGGACGACCGGTACCTGGGACGGCGTCCAGGACGACGCCCACCAGCTCACCGAGTACACCTACGACACCGTGCTCAAGGGCCGGCCGACCTCCAACACCCGCTTCGTGGGCGGCAGGGCCGGGAAGGCGTACACCAAGACGGTCACCGGCTACGACACCCTCGACCGTCCGACGGCCACCACCCTCACGCTGCCCGCCGACGATCCGCTGGTCACCGCGGGCGCACCGGCCACGATCTCGTTCTCCAGCGCGTACCGCCTCGACGGCACGCTCGGCAACAACCAGGAGCCCGCGCTGGGCGGGCTGGCGGCCGAGAGCATCGACTACGGCTACACCCCGCTCGGCCAGGTCACCTCGATCACCGGCAGTACGGGTTATCTGCTGGCTGCCGACTACTCGGCCCTCGGTCTCGCCCAGCAGTACACGCTGGGCACGCAGAACACCGAAGCCGCCAAGAAGGTCTATGTCACCAACACCTTCGAGGAGGGCACCGACCGGCTCACCGACACGCATGTCACGGACCAGACCCACCCGTACATGCTGATGGACCTCAACTACACCTTCGACCAGGCCGGCAACATCACGGCCATCTCCGACCCGACCACCCTCGGGGGCACGAGCGCGGCCGAGACACAGTGCCTCGGCTACGACGGCAACCGCCGGCTGAAGAGCGCCTGGACACCCTCCTCGCAGAAGTGCTCCGACGCGCCCAGCGCGTCGAGCCTCTCCGGCCCCGCGCCCTACTGGACCGACTACCAGTACAGCCAGGGCGGGCAGCGCACCGCCGAGATCCAGCACAGGACGACCGGCGACACCACCAACACGTACTGCTACAAGGAGGGAAGGCCGCACGTCCTGTCGGGCACCAGCAAGACGGCGAACTGCACCGCACCCGACACCGGATACGGCTACGACAACTCGGGCAACACCACCTCCCGGCCCGGCCCGACGGCCAAGCAGGACCTGGTCTGGTCACCGGAGGGGCGGCTCTCCCAGCTCACCGAGAACGGCAAGAAGACCGACTACATCTACGACGCCGACGGCAAGCTCCTGATCCGGAGCGCGGAGGGCGGCGAACGCGTCCTGTACACGGGCAACACCGAACTCCACCTGAGGGCGAGCGGCAGCACCTGGGCCCAGCGCGCCTACTCCTCGGGCAGCCTGACCATCGCGATCCGGAGCAATGAGTCCGGGACCAACAAGCTCAGCTATCTCGCCGGAGACCATCAGGGGACCCAGAGCCTGGCGGTGTCCGCGGACAGCGCCCAGACGGTCACCAAGCGCCGGATGACACCGTTCGGCGAGGACCGCGGCGCGACGACCGGCGGCGCCTGGCCGGACGACAAGGGCTTCCTGGGCAAGACCAACGACGCCAAAACGGGCCTCACGCATGTCGATGCCCGGGAGTACGATCCCAAGATCGGCCAGTTCATCAGCGTCGACCCGAAACTCAGCACGGATCAGGGCCAGTCCCTGAACGGGTACGCCTACTCCAACAACAATCCCGCCACGTTCGCCGACCCGACCGGTGAAGGCGTCCCCGAATGCCGGGACGGCACCATCCCGTGCCGCAACGGCGTCCCCATCAGCACCGGCGGGAACCAGCCGGCACCCTGCCCCAGCGTGATCAATCCGCAGTGCCCGGAATATCCGGGCAACGGCGGTGGCGGCGGCAACGGCGGCGGCGGTGGCGGTGGCGGCAACGGGGGCGGCGGCACGGGCGGTGGTGGGGTCTACGGCCCGCCCTCCTGCGGGGCGCCTCCGATGGCGGCCTGCAGCGGCCCGGTGTACGGGCCGCCCTCCCAGCCGCCCCTGCTCATGGGCCCCGACCCGGTTCCGCTGCTGTCCTTCTCGGCCAACTGCGGGATCGCGTCCAAGGTGCAGAACTACGTCTGCAACGCGGGCAACGGAGTCATGACCTCGGGCTCCTACGTCCAGTCGGCCTTCACCCAGGCGGGCAGCCTGACCACCGACGCCAAGGCCGCGATGCGGTCCACCCGGCAGTCCAACCAGATCCTGCAGGCGATGCGGGACAACCCCGGTCTCCGGCGCGTGGCAGCCGTCGGGAGCAGCAAGTGGATGGGGGTCGCCAGCAGGGGGCTGCTGGTGGGCGGTATCGCGTTCACCGCCTATTCCAACTACCAGTCCACCGGTGGTGACATCCCCCTGACGGCAGCCGAGACCGCGGTCGACACAGCCGTGGTCCTGGGTACGACCAAGGTGGGCGCCACGCTCGGGGCGGCGATCGGCACCGCCATCGCGCCCGGCGTGGGCACGGTCATCGGCGGAGCCATCGGGGCGGGTGCGGGAGCCGTCACCGGCATCCTGGCGTCGGGCCCGATCAACAACGCCATGTCGAAGGGCTGGAAGAGCGTGAAGGGCTGGTTCAGCTGACCGCTGGACCGGAGTGAGCAGGCGTCGGGCGGGCTCGGGAGGACGAGGACGTGACCTCGGAGCCCGCCCGGCGGCTCTCTCCCGGTAGGGGAGCCGAGCATCAGCGACACATGGAAGGATCGCGCAATGCAGTACTTCATCGGGCTCTTCTTCGTGGCCGGGTCCGCGTTCATGACCTGGAAGGTCGCCCAACTGTGGCGCGACGCCGACCTGGTCGAGCACTTCATGGCGACCTTTTCCTTCATGCCGTTCGGCAAGGAGGTCAAGCGAGGAGAGATACGGTCCCTCGCCCTCACCGTCGTCTCCCTCTGGGGGGTCACGGTCCTTCTCTTCCTGGGCCTCCTGGACGTCGACATGTCCGGCCCGTCGACCGCCCTCTTCGCCGTAGCGCTGGTCACCGTGCTTCTCTGCTTGCTGTGCGAGGTGAGTGTCGTCCTGTTCAACGCCCCGAAGTTCGTCGTACCGCCGCACATGCGCTCCGACCTCGGGGTGCTGGCGGCCCGCCGGGCGAATCGGGCAGGGGGCTCACGGCGGACCAGGACCTGATCCGCTCTACGCTGCTCCCGTGAACTCCACCGAGACAGCCCCGGCCGTGGCCCGGTCACGCGCGCGGACGGCGGCCTCTGTGGCTGTCCTCCTCATCCTTTCGCCCTTCGTGGCGCGGCTGCTGGCGCTGGTGAGTCCGATTCCGGCCGGTGCATCCGTGATCTGCGCCCTGATCGGCGGAATCATCGGTTTCCTGCTGATATCGGAGCTGTGTCGGGAAACCAGCCTGGTCCGCTGTTCGATGTCCCGCGTGACCGCCCGGACGCTGACCGGTGAGCGGTCGGTGGATCTCAAGCGCATCAAAGATGTCCGACTGCTCACCACCTTCAGCTACAACGGCCCTTCTCGCGCGGTCGTGGTGCGCGACAGCGACGGTGTGCGCCTCGGCCTCACCTCGGCCAAGAGCCAACGGGCTCTGGTGCGCGCCCTGCAAAGCGCGGGCGGTGAAGCGCGGGGCGGGCCGCACGTCACCGCCGCCGCCCGCGCTCATCTCGGTCTCGGGGAACGACGGCATCGCACAGTCCACACCGTGACCGTCTTTCTCTCGCTGGCGGTCTCTGTTTCCCTCTACATCGGGATCGTCGTCAAGCTCGCGTGATCCTCGAAGGACCACGAGCCCGCGTGCACGTCGATGACGTCGACCGGGGCCCTGTGCCTGCCGAAAGCCCTGTCCGCGCAGGTCGGCGGCATCTGGTCGTGGGGTTGAGCAAGCTCGGGGCAGCGAGCCGAGAAGCAGGTCCTGCCCCGGCCTCTTCCGTGACTCGCTCAGGCCGACACCTCTGCGATGACGCACCATGTCGAGTGCGCAGCGACCGGAAGCCTTCGGTCCCGGCCAAAAGTCCCAGAAAAGTCCCAGAGGCGCCGCCACCTCCCCTCCCGTGTCGCGTTCATGCAGGTCAGTAGGGGTGTGACGGCGCTTTCTCCGACGACCTTCAGATGTCCCGGAAGATCTCGATCTGCGCCCCGATGGAGTTCAGCCGCTCGGCCAGGTCCTCGTAGCCGCGGTTGATCACGTACACGTTGCGCAGCACGGACGTGCCCTCCGCCGCCATCATCGCCAGCAGGACGACCACCGCCGGACGCAGGGCCGGCGGGCACATCATCTCGGCGGCGCGCCAACGCGTCGGTCCCTCGACCAACACCCGGTGCGGGTCGAGGAGTTGGAGCCGTCCGCCGAGCCGGTTCAGGTCCGTCAGGTAGATCGCGCGGTTGTCGTAGACCCAGTCGTGGATGAGGGTCTTGCCCTGCGCGACGGCCGCGATGGCGGCGAAGAACGGGACGTTGTCGATGTTCAGGCCGGGGAACGGCATCGGGTGGATCTTGTCGATCGGCGCCTCCAGCTTGGAGGGCCGGACCGTGAGGTCCACCAGCCGGGTACGGCCGTTGTCGGCCGGGTACTCCGGCGTACGGTCGTGGTCGAGCCCCATCTCCTCCAGGACCGCCAGCTCGATCTCCAGGAACTCGATGGGCACCCGGCGCACCGTGAGCTCCGACTCCGTTACGACGGCGGCGGCCAGCAGGCTCATCGCCTCGACCGGGTCCTCGGAGGGCGAGTAGTCCACGTCGACGTCGATGGCCGGCACCCCGTGCACGGTGAGCGTGGTGGTGCCGATGCCCTCGACCCTGACGCCGAGCGCTTCCAGGAAGAAACACAGGTCCTGGACCATGTAGTTGGAAGAGGCGTTGCGGATAACGGTTACGCCGTCGTACCGGGCGGCCGCGAGGAGCGCGTTTTCGGTAACCGTATCTCCGCGCTCGGTCAGCACGATCGGCCGGTCCGGGCGGACGGCACGGTTGATGACGGCGTGGTACTGCCCCTCCGTCGCCGCCACCTCCAGCCCGAACCGACGCAGCGCGATCATGTGCGGCTCGATCGTCCGCGTCCCGAGGTCGCAGCCGCCGGCGTACGGCAGCTTGAAGTGGTCCATGCGGTGCAGCAGCGGGCCGAGGAACATGATGATGGAACGGGTGCGCACGGCGGCCTCGGCGTCGATCGCCGCCATGTCCAGCTCGGCCGGCGGCACGATCTCCAGGTCCACGCCGTCGTTGATCCAACGCGTCCGTACACCGATGGAGTTGAGGACCTCGAGCAGGCGGTAGACCTCCTCGATCCGGGCGACCCGGCGCAGCACCGTGCGCCCCTGGTTGAGCAGCGAGGCGCACAGCAGGGCCACGCACGCGTTCTTGCTGGTCTTCACGTCGATCGCGCCGGACAGTCGACGGCCGCCCACGACACGCAGGTGCATCGGTCCCGCATAGCCCAGAGAGACGATTTCGCTGTCCAGCGCTTCACCGATTCGAGCGATCATCTCAAGGCTGATGTTTTGGTTGCCCCGCTCGATGCGGTTGACGGCACTCTGGCTGGTTCCGAGCGCCTCGGCCAACTGTGCCTGTGTCCAGCCCCGGTGCTGCCGGGCGTCACGGATGAGCTTGCCGATGCGTACGAGGTAGTCGTCTGCCATGAGGCTGAGGTTATCTCAGATATGAGATGGCGCCTCTTGAGGGGTCCGTTCGGGTGACGTCTCGTCAATGGCGCTTGGCGGTCCGCGTACGACGCCACCCGAAAGGTCCGGGCAAATCAATCGAAGTCGTACGACGTCCCGTACTGCTGTGCGTATGACGCGGACCGTGCCGTCCGCCGCCCGTCGTGATGGACCACGACCGCCGGTTGATGTTCAGCCGGACGCCGGGAAGGATGCGGAAACTCTTGCGGAAAGTGAGGGCCATCGGGCCTCCTTCGTCGGGGAGTGCCTGTCCGCTCCCGTCTACCCCGGCTCGGCGGACCCATGACGCCCGTTCGGGCATCGTCCCGCACCGTCGTCCCACCGCCGTCCCGTCCTGCCGTCACCACCATCGCCACCACGACCGTCGCAGAGTGCGTGGCCGAGGTCACGGACGACGTGCGCTTCACCGGCGGGAGGTTCGTCCGGGCCTCCCGCCGGGAGTTGTCGGCATGGCCGGCCGAGTACGGACTCCGGCTTTGACCCGGCGGGACGGGGGAGCGAGGGACGGGTCGGGGAGGGGGAGGGGGCGTGGGAGCGGTTGGGGCAGACGTGCGCTTCTGCCCGTTGCCGTCATCCCTCGCGATGCGGTGTGCGCCAGGTCATGATCTCGGTCGCCGGAAGATGCTCCGTGAAGCGGTTGTCGGGCGACACCTGGCGCAGCATGGCGCGCAGGTCCTGTTCGAACTCCTCCCGTCTGTCGCCGAACAGATGAGGGGCGGAGTCGGACCGGGAGAACGCCCACGCCACGAGGTCGTCCGCGGTGCGGACGATCACGTCGCCGGCCGGCACGACATGTCGTTCGAAGTTCTCGAACCCGGCCTTCGCCAGGACGAGGTCCTCCCGGTTCGGTGTGCCGTTGACGAGCGTTCCCTGCCCCGCGCGGCGGACCGGCCCCAGGTACCGCCGCACGAGGTCGCCGATCTGCGCGTAGGGGGGAGCGGGCAGCGGCAGCGGTGTCGTTGCCGCGGGCGGATTCTTGAGGTCGCTCACGTGGACGAACGTGCCTCCCGGCTCCAGCATCTCCAGCACGGTGGCGGCGACGCGATCGCGATCCGTCCAGTGGAAGGACTGGGCGAACACCACGACCCGGAACTCGCCCAGACCGGCCGGGAGGTCCTCGGCGCGGGCCGCCGTCCACCGCACGTTGGTCACCCCACGACGCCTGGCCTGCCGCTCGGCCTCGGCCAGCATGTCCTCATCCGGGTCGATGCCGACCGCCTCGGCGAAGAACCGTGCCAGGGCGAGGATCACGGTGCCGGGCCCGCAGCCGACGTCCAGGAGTCGGCCCCGGCCGTCCAGACCCAGCGCCGTGGCCAGCGTTTCGGCGAAGCCGGGGGCGTACGGCAGTCGGCCCCGCTCGTAGTAGGCCGCACTTCCCTGGAACAGGGTTCTGTCCCACTGCCACCCATCAGGCATGTCACATCCGCTCCATTCCATGTCCATGAGCCGGCCATGTAGGCGTCGGTTCGCCACTCGGCAATATCAGCAGCAGCGGGGAGAGAGGGGTGGAGGGCACAGGGCATCAGCGGCTGAGCGGGTGCAGAACGTGGGGATTTCGCTCGCACTCTCCGGTGAGTCGGACAGGACTGCTGAGACAAGGCAGCGAGCCCAGGCATGACCATCCAGCCCCCATGTACTAGAGTTATCTCGACATCGAGATATCTGCCGAGGCGCACCGCAGCCGCCACCCTGGTAAGGGTTACCTAACTTAGCCTGACCTCAGCGGATCGGCCAAGCCCGCGTGACGGCAGGATGCGGTGGTACGCGCACATCAATGAAGGAGACTGTCGTGTCGGCGAACAGCTTCGACGCCCGCAGCACGCTGCAGGTGGGCGACGAGTCGTACGAGATCTTCCGGCTGGACAAGGTGGAAGGCTCGGCTCGCCTTCCGTACAGCCTGAAGGTGCTGCTGGAGAACCTGCTCCGTACCGAGGACGGCGCGAACATCACCGCCGACCACATCCGTGCCCTCGGCGACTGGGACTCGCAGGCCCAGCCCAGCCAGGAGATCCAGTTCACGCCGGCCCGCGTGATCATGCAGGACTTCACCGGCGTGCCCTGTGTCGTCGACCTCGCCACCATGCGCGAGGCCGTCAAGGAGCTCGGCGGCGACCCGGCGAAGGTCAACCCGCTCTCCCCGGCCGAGCTGGTCATCGACCACTCCGTCATCGCCGACAAGTTCGGCACCAACGAGGCCTTCGCGCAGAACGTCGAGCTGGAGTACGGGCGCAACAAGGAGCGCTACCAGTTCCTGCGCTGGGGCCAGACCGCCTTCGACGACTTCAAGGTCGTCCCGCCGGGCACCGGTATCGTCCACCAGGTGAACATCGAGCACCTCGCTCGTACGGTCATGGTCCGAGGCGGCCAGGCCTACCCCGACACCCTCGTCGGCACCGACTCGCACACCACCATGGTCAACGGTCTCGGTGTGCTGGGCTGGGGCGTCGGCGGCATCGAGGCCGAGGCCGCGATGCTCGGCCAGCCGGTCTCGATGCTCATCCCGCGCGTCGTCGGCTTCAAGCTCACCGGCGAGCTGCCCGCCGGCACCACCGCCACGGACCTCGTGCTCACCATCACCGAGATGCTGCGCAAGCACGGCGTCGTCGGCAAGTTCGTCGAGTTCTACGGTGAGGGCGTCGCCGCCACCTCCCTCGCGAACCGCGCCACCATCGGCAACATGTCGCCGGAGTTCGGCTCCACCGCCGCGATCTTCCCGATCGACGACGAGACCCTGAAGTACCTGCGCCTGACCGGCCGTAGCGACCAGCAGGTCGCGCTCGTCGAGGCGTACGCCAAGCAGCAGGGCCTGTGGCTGGACCCGAAGGCCGAGCCGGACTTCTCCGAGAAGCTCGAGCTGGACCTCTCCACCGTCGTCCCGTCGATCGCCGGCCCGAAGCGCCCGCAGGACCGCATCGTCCTCGCGAACGCCGCCGAGCAGTTCAAGCAGGACGTCCGCAACTACGTCGACACCGCCGACGAGGCGGGCAAAGAGTCCTTCCCGGCCTCCGACGCCCCGGCCAACCACCCCAACGGCGCCCCGTCCAACCCGGTCACCGTGACCGCCCCCGACGGCTCGACGTACGAGATCGACCACGGTGCGGTGACGGTCGCGGCCATCACCTCCTGCACCAACACCTCCAACCCGTACGTCATGGTCGCCGCCGCGCTCGTCGCGAAGAAGGCCGTGGAGAAGGGCCTGACCCGCAAGCCGTGGGTCAAGACCACCCTCGCCCCGGGTTCCAAGGTCGTCACCGACTACTTCGACAAGGCCGGGCTCACCCCGTACCTCGACAAGGTCGGCTTCAACCTCGTCGGCTACGGCTGCACCACCTGCATCGGCAACTCCGGCCCGCTGCCGGAGGAGGTCTCCAAGGCCGTCAACGACCACGACCTCGCGGTCACCTCGGTCCTCTCCGGCAACCGGAACTTCGAGGGCCGGATCAACCCCGACGTCAAGATGAACTACCTGGCCTCCCCGCCGCTGGTCGTCGCGTACGCCCTCGCGGGCTCCATGAAGGTGGACATCACCAAGGACGCCCTCGGCATCGACCAGGACGGCAACCCGGTCTACCTGAAGGACATCTGGCCCTCCGAGGCCGAGGTCAACGAGGTCGTGGCGAACGCCATCGGCGAGGACATGTTCAACAAGTCCTACCAGGACGTCTTCGCGGGCGACGCCCAGTGGCAGGCGCTGCCGATCCCGACCGGCAACACCTTCGAGTGGGACGCCGAGTCGACCTACGTCCGCAAGCCCCCGTACTTCGAGGGCATGACGATGGAGACCACCCCGGTCTCCGACATCACGGGCGCCCGCGTCCTCGCCAAGCTGGGCGACTCGGTCACCACCGACCACATCTCCCCGGCCGGCGCCATCAAGGCCGACACCCCGGCCGGCAAGTACCTCACCGAGCACGGTGTGGAGCGTCGTGACTTCAACTCCTACGGCTCCCGCCGAGGCAACCACGAGGTCATGATCCGCGGTACGTTCGCCAACATCCGCCTGCGCAACCAGATCGCGCCGGGCACGGAAGGCGGCTACACCCGCGACTTCACGCAGGACGGCGGTCCGGTGTCGTTCATCTACGACGCCTCCCGCAACTACATCGAGCAGGGCACCCCGCTGGCCATCCTGGCCGGCAAGGAGTACGGCTCCGGCTCGTCCCGCGACTGGGCCGCCAAGGGCACCGCGCTCCTCGGCGTCAAGGCCGTCATCGCCGAGTCGTACGAGCGCATCCACCGCTCGAACCTCATCGGCATGGGTGTCCTCCCGCTCCAGTTCCCGGAGGGCGCCTCCGCCGAGTCCCTCGGTCTGACCGGCGAGGAGACCTTCTCCTTCACCGGCGTCGAGGAACTCAACAACGGCACCACGCCGCGCACGGTCAAGGTCACCACCGACACCGGTGTCGAGTTCGACGCGGTCGTCCGCATCGACACCCCCGGTGAGGCCGACTACTACCGCAACGGCGGCATCATGCAGTACGTGCTGCGCAGCCTGATCCGCAAGTAAGCGGTTCGGCAGGCGATACGGCAAGGCGGGTCGAGGGCCGCATCCCCGGTGACGGGGGTGCGGCCCTTCGCGCGTGCCTCCCCCTGCAGCCGGCCCCGTTGAGCCGCCCGCACCCTTGGCTGGAACCGGCTCCCCGCCCCCCAGCCGGTCCTGCAACTCGCTCACCCGCCGCCGCAGGGTCCTCGGGCTCACCCCCATATGACGGGCCACCGCCTCGTCCTTCATCCGTCGGACGGCGACGGCGTATGTGCCGTCCGGTCCGGTGGTGAGCGACACAGCGTCGCCGGTGATGAGGGTGACGGTCTGCGGTGCGGCGGCGGATGTCCCACGGACCGGGCAACGCGGTCGTAGCCGGTTGCCCATCCGTTCGCACGGCTCCGGCTCAGTCGGAGCACAGCGTTCCCCCAGCCGACCGGGACAGGATCAGGACATGGCTGGCATCTCCGGTACCCGAAGCGGACGGGTCCGCGTTCTGATCGTCGACGACGAGCCCGTGCTCACCGAAGTGCTGTCCGTGGCCGTCACCGAGGCGGGCCGGCGGCCCTACCCGGCCCCCGACGGGCACAGCGCGTCCAGAATCGCGCGTGGCTGCGCCCCGCACGCCGCCGCCCTCGACGGGATGCTGCCCGACCTGGACGGCGTCCAGGTGCCGCGCCGCCTGCGTGACGAGAGCCCCGAGCTGCCCGTCCTCGTGCTCACCGCCCGCGACGCCCTGGAACACCGCGTCGACGGGCTGGAGAACGGCGCCGACGACCACGTCACGAAACCGTTCTCCCTCGAGGAGGCCGTGCTGCGGCTGCGCGGACTCCCGCGCCGGTCCGGCGCCGAACGCACCCGCACCGACGACTCCGTACGCGTCCTCGGCGACGTGGTGCTGACCGGGGAGTCCCGCGAGGTGCGCCGCGACGGCGTCCGGATCGCCCTCACCGCCAAGGAGTTCGACCTGCTCAGCCTGCTCATGGAGCACCCGCGGCAGGTGCTGAGCAAGACGCAGATCCTCGACCACGTCTGGAGCAGTTCCTTCGACGGCGGCGGAGACCTCGTCGAGGTGTACGTCTCCAGCCTGCGCGGGAAACTCGACCGAGGCCGCTCACCGGTGATCCACACCGTGCGTGGCCTGGGGTACGCCATCAGGCCGGTGGAGGACGGGGGATGAGGATCCGTACGCGCGGCGACAGCCTGAAACCGGCCCGTCCGCGGGGAGACCGCCTGAGGGGCGAGCGCTTGAGGGGTGCCCGCCTGCGGGGCAACTGGCTGAAGGATGCCCGTTTGCCGGATGCCCGCCTGAAGGGTGTCCGTTCGCGGGACGCCCGACTGAAGGATGCCCGCCTGAGGGGCGACCGTCCGAGGATTGCCCGTCCGAGGATTGCCCGTCCGTGGGGCGGCTCCCTGCGCACCCGCCTGCTGATCTTCATCAGCGCCGTTCTCGTCGCGGTGTGCGCCGCGATGGCGCTCACCACCGTCTTCGCCCAGCGCTCCTACCTGCTGGGCAACCTGGACGACCGCGTCACGAACGCCGCGGAACGCAGCCTGGGCGACGCCTCACTCCACCCGGACCTGACCCAGGACCTGACCTTCCTCGACGAGAGCGGCCACCCGGCCGGCATGCTCGCCGCCCGCCTGGACGCCGACGGCACCGTCGTCGCGGCGGCGACGGTGGGCCAGGACGCGCCGCCGCGAAATCTGTCGGACAGTCAGATCGCCTCTCTGGTAGGCATCGAGGACGACGGCGGCCTGCACACGAGGACGGTTCCGGGCCTGGGTATGTACCGCATCACCGCCCTCGACGACAACGGCGTCCGCGTCCTCACCGGTCTGCCGATGGACGACGTCCAGGACATGATCAGCGGCCTGGTGGTGGTGGAGGCGGTCGTGGCCGCGGCGGGTCTGACGGTGGCCGGCTGCGTGTGCGCGGTGGTCGTACGACGCCAGCTGCGCCCCCTCGGCAGGGTCGCCGCCACGGCCGTCGAGGTCTCGCAGGCCCCGTTGTGCAGCGGCGAGGCAACCGGTCTCACCCGGGTTCCCGAACGGGACACCGACCCCGGCAGCGAGGCCGGCCGGGTCGGTGCCGCCCTCAACCGCATGATCGACCACGTCGAGTCCTCGCTCGCCGAACGCCGCCGCAGCGAGGAGCGGGTGCGCCGCAGCGAGGAACGCATGCGCCGCTTCCTGGCCGACGCCAGCCACGAACTGCGCACGCCGCTCGCCTCCATCGCCGGATACGCGGAGCTGATGAACCGGGGAACCGACCACATCGAACCGGGCCTGGCCTGGCGTCGGGTCACGGCCGAGTCGGCGCGCATGACGGGCCTGGTGGAGGACCTGCTGCTGCTCGCGCGGCTCGATGAGGGCAGGCCGATGCACTCCGCCGAAGTGGACCTGGCGGCGCTGGTCGCCGAGGCCGTGTGGGACGCCCGGGCCGCGGGCGGCGGTCACGACTGGCAGCTGGAGCTGTGCCTCGACGAGGCGCCCATGGTCCTCGGCGACGAGGCACGGCTCCACCAGGTGGTGGCCAACCTGTTGGCCAACGTCCGTGTGCACACACCGGTTGGCACCAGCGTCGTGGCGGTGGTGGAGGCGCGCCAGGGGATGTGCGCCGTGCGCGTCCGGGACGACGGCCCCGGCATCCCGTCCGATCTCCTCCCGACGGTCTTCGAACGCTTCACCCGCGCCGACGCCTCCCGCGCCCGGGCAACCACGGGCAGCGGCGCCGGCCTCGGCCTCGCCGTCGTCGCCGCGATCACGGCAGCGCACGGCGGCCACATCGACGTACGCAGCGAGCCGGGCCGTACGGAGTTCACGGTGGAACTGCCGCTGGCGGGGGAGACCGGGGCGGCCACGCTGACCTGGAGCCCGCGGGTATCGGTGAGGTGAGGTGCGATGTGGAGCTGAGGCGCGGTGCGGTGAGGTGAGGTGAGGCGAGGTGAGGCGAGAAGGAGTCCCAGGTGAGCACGTCACCGACTGGGCGGGGGCAGGCCCCGCGAGGGTGCGACGGCGTCCCGTTCCGCAGCGCCCGAACGACGGCTTCGAGGTACGAGATCAGCGAAGGCCGACGGCCGCACTAGCCCCCGCCCCCGCCCCCGCCCTCCATGAAGGGTGAGCCTCCCGCAAGGCGCCGAGCGCGGCCGTCGTACACGCTCCGACGAAGACGAGCCCACCGTCCAGCTCACGTATCAGCATGTCCGGGCGGGCGAACCGGCGTGCCTCCCGCCCGACGTCGGGCAGCCGCCGAAACTCCACCCCGAGGTCGCTGTCCTCGTCCAACTCCACGTGGTCCGTGAGACCAGGCGCGCTCGTCGCGTCAAGCCCGCCGTCGCAAGGCAGATGGGAAATTCCGGCTTCAGACGCGAGAGCACTTCAAAGCGAGACCAACGGCGGCGCCCCGGCCCAGCAGCACCCGCACCGCGTGGTGCGCACGGCCAGCGGCAACGACTGCGGCGAGGGCTCCCGCGCCGGGACCTCCCGACGTCCCCGTGCAGGCACCTCCCGACGTCCCCGCGCCGCCACCTCCCGACGTCCCCGCGCCGCCACTGACCGCCCGACGCTCACAGGAGCGCCGTACGCGCCCGTTTACAAGTGGGCCGTACAGCGCTACCTTCCGCCACAGGTGAAGTGGGAGCGCTCCCATGTGCTCGTGCCCGGCGGACCGGAACCTGTCGGGTCCGGGTCCGGGAGGCTCCCGCTTCGCGCCTCAGCACCCGCAGCCGCACCCGCACCCGTGGTGCACCCCCTGCACGCACGGTCCGTACACGGAAGGCGGACTCATTTGCCATGCAATCTGTCATGATCACGTCAGAATCGAAACCGCGGTTACGTACCCGAGCCCTCCTCCTCGTCCTCCTGGCTCTGCTGGCCACGGTCCCCGCCCTCGGCCTGATCGTCACGGCCGGCGGCAAGGCCGAGGCGCACGGCACGCCCATGAAACCCGGCAGCCGTACCTTCCTGTGCTGGCAGGACGGGCTGACCGACACCGGTGAGATCAAGCCGATCAACCCGGCCTGCAAGAACGCACAACAGGTAAGCGGTACCACACCGTTCTACAACTGGTTCTCGGTGCTGCGCTCCGACGGCGCCGGCCGCACGCGCGGCTTCGTGCCGGACGGCCAGCTGTGCAGCGGCGGAAACACCAACTTCACCGGTTTCAACGCGGCCCGCGACGACTGGCCGCTCACCCACCTCACCTCGGGTGCGACCGTCGACTTCTCCTACAACGCCTGGGCGGCGCACCCGGGCTGGTTCTACGTCTACGTCACCAAGGACGGCTTCGACCCGACCCAGCCCCTCACCTGGGACGCCATGGAGGAACAGCCCTTCCTCTCCGTCGACCACCCGCCGCTCAACGGCAGCCCGGGCACGGTCGAGGCCAACTACTCCTGGACCGGCCAACTCCCGGCCAACAAGTCCGGGCGGCACATCATCTACATGGTCTGGCAGCGCTCGGACAGTGCCGAGACCTTCTACTCCTGCTCCGACGTCGTCTTCGACGGCGGAAACGGTGAGGTAACCGGTATCCACGAACCGGGCAACCCCAGCGAGCCCGTCCCCGGTGCCTGCACCGCGACCCGCAGGACCACCAACAGCTGGAACGGCGGCTACCAGTCCGAGGTGACCGTCACCAACTCCGGCGACGTCCCGATGCTCGGCTGGATGGTCGACTGGACGCTGCCCAGCGGTCAGTCGGTGGTCAGCCTCTGGAGCGGCAACGCGACCTACAACGGGCAGGCGGTGATGGTCCACAACGCCGACTGGAACGGCTCGTTGAGTCCGGGCCAGAGTGCGACGTTCGGATACGTCGTTTCCGGCTCGGGCGGTGACAGCGCCACAAGCCTTCCCTGCAGGGTCGGTTGAGCGACAGTCGCTCTGGGCGGACCCGGTGGGCAGCGAGTCGTGTGCCACCGGGTCCGCGAGCCGGGCCTGCCCCAACGGGGGGAGTGGGGCGGTCCGGGATGTCCCCGCCCGGACGGTGCCACGGGTCGGGGTCGTGAGAATGCGACAACGTTGTCGCGACGCCGCCTGGATGACTCTACCGGGTCAACGGGTGTAGGGGCCAACCGAGTTGGTGGGCGCTCGGCCGAAAACGCGTTTGCCCGGTGCGTGGATGCACACGTACATGATGCCGGACGTCAGTCGGCCAACTGCGCAGAAAGCCAGTGCAGTTGGCGACGCACCTGCTCGGCCTCACCCCCCTCGTGCCCGTTGAACGGATACGGGTGGATCTCCTTCCGTGGATCCGTGCCGTCGCTCAGCTCCCCGTACCGGTTGAACGCCGCGTATGCCCCGCTCGGCGGACAGACCGTGTCGCGCAGACCCGTGCCGAAGTGGGCGCGGGCGCGGGCGCGGCGGGCGAAGGAGACGCCTTCCACGTAGGAGAGCGTGCGGTAGGCGGTTTCTTCGGCGCCGCGGTGGACGGAGAGGTAGGCGGCGATCTCGCCGTAGGGACCCGCGTCGGTGAGGGTCAGGGCACGCCGGATGCCGCACAGGAGCGGGGCCGTGACGAGGACGGCGGCCAGGTCGGGGACCAGGCCCGCGACGGCGAGGGCGAGTCCGCCGCCCTGACTGTTTCCGACGGCGACCGTGCGGGCGGGGTCCACGCCCGGCAGCACACGGACCGCCGTCACCGCGCGCACCGCGTCCGTGATCAGACGGCGGTAGTGGTAGTCCCGAGGGGAGAGGAGGCCGCGGACGGCCGGGCCGGGGCCGCCGGGCGCGGTGGCGTGCGGGTCGGGGGTGGCGCCTCCGTTGCCGTACTGGTCGCCCTGGCCGCGGTTGTCCATGAGCAGGTGGGCGTAACCTGCGTTCACCCAGGTCAGGCGCTCGTGGGGGAGACCGCGGCCGCGTCCGTAGCCGACGTACTCGACGACCGCTGGAAGCGGTTCCCGGGCATCGGCTGGAAGGCTCAACCAGGCGTGCACCGGATCCCCTGCGAAGCCCCGGAACGTCACGTCCCAGGTCTGCGTCAGACGGAGACCGGTTTCGACGGGGTGTACCGACACCACCGGCTCCCGCTGCTCGGCCTCCTTCAGGGTGTCACTCCAGAACGTGTCGAAGTCGGCGGGTTCGTCGGGCTCGGGTCGGTGGCGTTCCAGCTCCGGCAGCGTCAGGTCGAACGCGGGCACGGGGGCACCTCGCAGGGGTTGTGGGCGATCGATCGTTGCGTAGCTCATACAGAAATTTGCGGAGGACGGTAGCACCCAACTTCCCGGTTCTACCCAGCCCGTGAGCGATTCCAACGCCACACGAAGTCCCACCAGCCCACCGTGCAGCATCCATTGACAGCGCTTTCCGTGAGCCCTTACGTTGCCGCAGAGTTACCGGTAAGGGCACGAAAGTTTCGAGATCACGCGCTGCGAATCGAGCGTTTCGAAGAACGCCCCGGGAGGCCCGAGCATGAGCACCTCCACCACATCGGCCCCACCCCCAGGAACCCAGGACCGGCCGCCCAAGACCCGGCACGGTCCCACGCCTTTGGCCGCGCGGCGTGGCTGGCGGCGGGCGCTGCGACGGGACTGGCAGCTGTACTCGCTGGCCGTGCTGCCGCTGCTGTTCTTCCTGGTCTTCCGCTACCTGCCGATGATCGGCAACGTGATCGCCTTCCGTCGCTTCGAACCGGGCGGTTCGATCCTGGGGGAGCGGTGGGTGGGGCTGCGCTACGTGCGGATGTTCCTGACCGACCCGACCTTCTGGCAGGTCTTCCGCAACACGCTGTGGCTCGGCGGGCTGACGCTGGTGTTCTGTTTTCCCATCCCGATCGTCCTGGCGCTGCTGCTCAACGAGGTGCGCCGGCGCTCGCTGAAACGGTTCGTGCAATCGATTTCGTATCTGCCGCACTTCCTGTCGATCGTGATCGTCGCGGGCATCACCATGCAGATGCTGGCCACGGACGGCCCGGTCAACCATGTACTGGGCTGGTTCGGCCACGACCCGGTCCGGTTCATCCAGGAACCGGGCTGGTTCCGCACGATCTACGTGGGCTCGGAGGTCTGGCAGACCGCCGGCTGGGGCACGATCCTCTATCTCGCCGCGCTCACCACGATCGACGAGGACCTTTACGAGGCCGCCCGCATCGACGGCGCCAGCCGCTGGCGGCAGATCTGGCACGTCACCCTGCCCGGAATCCGGCCCACCATGATCACGCTGCTGATCCTCAACATCGGCACGTTCATGGCGGTCGGCTTCGAGAAGGTCCTGCTGCTGTACAACCCGCTGACCTATCCGACGGCCGACGTGGTCTCCACCTACCTCTACCGTGCCGGCGTCGAGTCCAACAGCTTCAGCTACGCCGCCGCCATCGGGCTGTTCGAAGCGATCATCGGCCTGGTGCTGATCACCGGCGCGAACCAGTTGTCGCGACGCACAGTGGGGACGAGCCTGTGGTGAGCCTTCTGACCCCCCGTGCTCCGCGTCCGCGCACCTCCGTGAACCAGCCCACCCGCGGCTACCGCGTTTTCCAGGGCGTCAACGGAGTGATCCTCACCCTCGTCGTGCTCGTGACCCTCTACCCCTTCGTCACCATCGTCGCCCGGTCCTTCAGCGGCGAACGTCAGATCCGCGCCGGTGAAGTGAACCTGTGGCCCAAGGGGTTCAACCTCACCACTTACAAGATCGTCGTCCAGGACTCGATGTTCTGGCGAAACTACGGAAACACCGTGCTCTACACGGTTCTCTCCACCGTCGTCGCCATGGTTCTGACGACCTGTTATGCCTACGTCCTGTCGAAGAGAAACCTCAAGGGTCGTGGTTTCCTCGTCGGTGTCGCCGTGTTCACCATGTTCTTCACCGGCGGCCTGATCCCCAACTACGTTCTGGTCACCAGCCTCGGCCTGAAGAACTCCGTCTGGGCGATCGCGCTGCCCAACGCGATCAGCGTCTTCAACCTGCTGGTGATGAAGGCCTTCTTCGAGAGCCTGCCGACCGAGCTGGAGGAGGCCGCGGAGATCGACGGGCTGAGCACGTACGGCGTCCTGCTCAGGATCGTGCTGCCGCTGTCCAAAGCCGTCATCGCGACGATGGTGCTCTTCTACTCGGTGTCGTTCTGGAACTCCTGGTTCTCGGCGTACCTCTACATGGACCGGACGGAGCTCATGCCGGCCACCGTCTATCTGCGCAACCTCATCTCGGGCGCCACCACGGGTGGCAACGCCGGCGCCGGCACGGCAGAGCTCAGCCAGGTCGGGGCGAACATCCAGGCGGTCACGATCGTGCTGACGTCACTGCCCATTCTCTGTGTGTACCCGTTCGTCCAGCGCTTCTTCGTCTCGGGCGTGATGCTCGGCGCGGTCAAGGGCTGAGCCGGATGCCCAGGCCCCCGGCCCCTCGGTCCTGCACGGCAGACCACCAGAACGAAGGAGTGTCCCTCGCCTTCCGGCCCCTGAACCGCATGAGGGCTGAGCCTCGGCGACAGACGCACCGGGTTGCGCTCCCGACAGCGCCCTACGGCAGGACGGTCCCACATCGCACCCTGGGCACAGCAGAAGCCGACTCCGGTGGGAAGCGGGACCGATGAGGCCCCCACGCCGGGAGAGCCGGCGACAACAAGTCCGGTCGACGTCAATCACAACCGTTTTCCGGATGGCTCCGATTCGTTTCTTCAAGAGCTCGCACTGAGTCAGCCGTCGTACTAGGAGGATCTGAGTGATGAACGGCAAACAGCTGTCTAGGCGTCAGATCATGGCCGCCGCAGGCTTCATCGGCCTTGCAACCCTCACCGGCTGTGGCAGCGGCGAGGACGGAGGGGACTCCAAGGACCTCTCCAAGAAACAGAACGGTGCCATGAAGGAGTACCGGACCGGTCAGCAGTTCAAGGCGTCGAAGCCGCTTTCCTTCTCGGTTCTGCACAACAACAACCCGAACTATCCGATGAAGGACAGCTGGCTGTTCTGGAAGGAACTCACCAAGCGCACCGGCATCACGCTGAAGCCGATCGCCGTCCCGCTCAGCGACTACGAGAAGAAGCGCAGCGTCCTCATCGGTGCGGGCGACGCCCCGTTCCTGATCCCCAAGACCTACCACCCGTCGGAGGCCGCCTTCGTTTCGTCGGGCGCGATCCTCCCGGTCAGCGAGTACGTGCACCTGATGCCCCACTTCCAGGACAAGGTCAGAAAATGGAAGCTGGAGCCGGAGCTCGACTCCATCCGGCAGGCCGACGGCAAGTACTACCTCCTCCCCGGCCTGCACGAGAAGGTCAAGGCCGGTTACTCGCTGTCCCTGCGCACGGACGTCCTCGACAAGCTCGGTCTGAGCCTGCCCACCACCTGGGCCGAGGTGTACGACGTCTTCAAGGCGATCAAGGCCGAATACCCGGATCGCTATCCCTTCTCCGACCGTTGGAGCACCAACACCCCTTTCCCCGCAGCGGCGTTGCTCAGTTACCTCGGCCAGGCGTACGGCGTAAAGGCGGGCTGGACCTACGACAACATCAGCTTCGACCCGAAGGCGGGGGAGTTCGTCTTCACCGGCGCGTCGGACGGCTACCGCCAGATGGTCGAGTACCTGAGAAAGCTGGTCGCCGAGAAACTGGTGGATCCGGACAGTTTCACCCAGCCCGACGACGACGCGGTGCAGAAACTGCTGGGCGAGAAATCCTTTGCCATCAGCGCCAACCCCCAGGAGCTGGTCCAGAACTACCGCTACAACCTGGAGAAACAGGTCAAGGGGGCGAAGATCGAGATGGTGCCGGTGCCGCTCGGTCCGGCCGGCCCGGTGGTGATGGGCGGCGCCCGGCTGGAAAACGGCCTCATGATCTCCACCAAGGCCCTCAAGAGCGACACCTTCGTCGCGATGATGCAGTTCGTCGACTGGCTGTGGTATTCGGACGAGGGCCAGCGGTTCGCCAAGTGGGGTGTCCAGGGAGTCACCTACACGTACACCGGCGGCCAGTACGAGCTCGAGCCGGGGATCTCCCTCATGGGCGCGAATGCGGACGCCCCGAAGGACCTTCAGAAGGACTACGGCTTCTTCAACGGCGTCTTCACCTACGGCGGCAGCTGGGCGCTGGTCTCCTCTTCCTTCGGCCCGGACGAGAAGAAGTTCCAGGACGCCATGGCCCAGCGCGAACAACTGCCCATCGACCCGGCCCACCCGCTGCAGTCCGTGGAGCAGGAGCAGGCCTCGCTCTGGGACACCCCCCTCAGGGACCACGTCACCCAGAACATGCTCAAGTTCGCCCTCGGCAAGCGGCCGCTGTCCGAATGGGGCGACTACGTCACCGAGTTGAAGGCCAAGAACATGGATCAGCTCGTCGGCCTGCACAACAAGGCGCGCGAACGTTTCAAGAAGGAGAGCGGGTGATCAGCGTCCCCGTCGAGCCGATGGGCCGGCTCTCCGACGCCTGGCGGCTCTGCGTCGGCACCGGCCGCCTCGAACTCGCCCTGCGCCGCGACTACCAGGACTCCCTCGCACTGCTTCAGCGCGAAATCGGTTTCCGATACATCCGCGGCCATGGCCTGCTCAGTGACGGCATGGGGGTGTACCGCCCGTACGACCACGAGGGCACCCGCCGCGTCCACCACTCCTTCAGCTACGTCGACCAGGTCGTCGACGCATATCTGGCAGCCGGCATCCGCCCCTTCCTCGAACTCGGCTTCATGCCCGCGGAGTTGGCATCGGGAACGCAGAGCGTCTTCTGGTGGCGCGGCAACGTCACCCCGCCCCGATCCCACCGTGAGTGGGCCGACCTGGTCCGCGCCACCCTGACCCACCTCGTCGACCGCTACGGCCTCGACGAGGTCCGCACCTGGCCGATCGAGGTGTGGAACGAGCCCAACCTGTCCGACTTCTGGCAGGACGCCGACGAAAAGGCGTACCACCGGTTGTACGAGGTCACCGCGCGCACCGTGAAGGAGGTGGACGCCGGTCTCCAGGTCGGGGGCCCGGCGATCTCACCTGGCGCCGACGACTGGCTGGAGAGGTTCGCGGAGTTCGCGGAACACCGGGACGTGCCCGTCGACTTCGTGTCGAAGCACGCCTACACCTCCGGCCCCGCGCAGCACGTACCGTTCGGCGTCCACCAGACTCTGGCCCCGGCATCCGGCCTGCTCGACCAGTTCGCCACACCCCGCGAACTTCTCAAAGACACCCGGCTGTTCGAACTCCCGGTCCATATAACGGAGTTCAATTCCTCCTACCGTCCGGACAACCCGATCCACGACACCGCCTTCCATGCCGCATACCTGGCCCCCGTCCTCGCGCACGGCGGCGACCTCGCCGACTCCTTCTCGTACTGGACGTTCAGCGACATGTTCGAGGAAACCGGTGTCCCCACGGCCCTCTTCCACGGTGGCTTCGGGCTGCTCACCCACCGGCAGGTCAGGAAACCGACATACCATCTGTACGCGTTCATGGCCCGGATGGGGTCCGACCTGCTGGCGCGCGGCGACGACCATCTCGTCACCCGCCACCCCGACGGCCGGGTCACCGTTCTGGCCTGGGCGCCCGTCGACCCGACCGGCGAGACCCCCGGCCCCGACCGGCACGTGCTGCGCCTGTCCCTCCCGGTCGCGGCCCGAGAGGTCTTCGTCCGCCGGTCCACCGTCGACGAGGAGCACGGAAACGCGTACACCGCCTGGCGGCACATGGGCAGCCCGCGCTCGCCGAAGCCCGGGCAGCTGGACGTCCTGCACGAGGCCGCCGAGCCCGCCCGCAGCCACCGGCGGCTGCCCGCTTCCAAGGGGCGCGCCGAGTTGGACCTCACCCTGACCCGTCACGAGGTCACTCTCGTCGAGCTCACCCCGGTCGCCGACGAGACCCCGCCCTGGTGGGACGAACGACGGCTGCTCGGCGGGGCGGCGTCATGAGCCCGGCAAGAGCTTCGAGACCGCTGTGCTCCCCCACCGCCCGACTGGCGGGGACGTGCCACACCAGCACGGTGAGCGATGTCGAGACCGCTTTCCCTCCTTGCCGCCGGCTGCCTCCTTGCCGCCGGTTGTCCCGCAGCCGCCGGCCGTCCCGCGGAGAAGCCTCATGAGCAGCACACTGAGCTGTTTCGGAACCGGTCTCCCGTCCCCTCACCTGTCACCGGCGACGGAGGCCTCATGAGCACCGTGAACACCGTGAGTTTCGGCACCGGGCCTCTCTCCCGCGCCGCCGCCCTCCTGCACACCCTCCTCACCGTCGAGGCCCTGCTCCTGGCGACGAGCGCCCCAGGCCTCGTCGGTCTGCTCTTCCTGGGCCCCGACCCGGCCAACCTGCCCCTCGCGGCCGTCTGCCTGCTCCCGCTCGGGCCGGCCGCCTCCGCCGCGCTGTACACCCTGCACCACCGCAGCCGCGACCTCACCGACCTTCACCCGGCCCGCGTGTACACGCGCGGCTGGCGGCTCAACGCCCTCCCCGCGCTGAAGCTCTGGGCACCCCTGCTGGCCTGGCTGACCGTGATCGCGTTCACCCTCACCCACTTCGCCGCCACCGGCCTGCCCGGCTGGTGGGCGGTGCTCCTCGGGGCCATCGGCGTGGCATCCCTGCTCTGGGGCGCCCACGCCCTCGTCCTCACCTCGTTGTTCACGTTCCGCGCCCGTGACACCGCCCGCCTCGCCGTGTACTTCCTGCTCCGGCGCGGGCGCGTCACCCTCGCCGCGGCCTCTCTGCTCGTCCTGGCCGGTGCTCTGACCGCCCTGCTCACAGAGGCCCTGCCCGCCCTGCTGGCCGCACCGCTGCTGCTCTCCCTGCTGCAGTCGAGCCGCCCGGTGATCGTCGAGACCCAGGAGGACTTCACCGCATGACTGCCCCCGACACCGGAAACGACGGCCGGCTCCCGAGCACCGACAAGATCCCGTACGGCGGCGACTACAACCCCGAGCAGTGGCCGCAGCAGGTCTGGGACGAGGACCACCGCCTGTTCACCCAGGCCGGCATCGACACCCTCACCGTCGGCGTCTTCAGCTGGTCACTCACCCAACCGGCCGAGGATGTGCACGACTTCACGATCCTCGACCGCATCCTCGACCGCGCCGCCGCCGAGGGCCGCCAGGTCTGCCTCGCCACCGGAACCGCCGCCCTCCCGCCCTGGCTCGCGAAGAGGCACCCCGAGGTGAACCGGACCGACTTCGAGGGCCGACGGCACCGATACGGCCAACGGCACAACTTCTGCCCCAGCTCGCCCGCGTACCGCCGACTGGCCACCACCCTGGCCGGACGCCTCGCCGAACGGTACGCCGGACACCCGGCGTTGCTGGCCTGGCACATCAACAACGAGTACGGCGGAGCCTGTTACTGCGACCTGTGTGCCGGAGCCTTCCGCGGCTGGCTGCGCGAACGGCACGGCACACTCGACACTCTCAACGACGCCTGGTGGACCACCTTCTGGTCGCATCACTACACCGACTGGGACGAGATCGAGCCGCCCAGCGCCCTCACCGAGCACTGGCGCGGCCCCGACCACACCGCCTTCCAGGGCATCACCCTCGACTACCAGCGCTTCATGACCGACGCCCTGCTCGGCTGTTTCACCGCGGAGAAGGAGGCCATCCGCGCCCACGACCCGGACACGCCCGTCACCACCAACCTCATGGGTGCCTACCGCCCGCTCGACTACCACCGCTGGGCGCCCCACCTCGACTTCGCCTCCTGGGACAACTACCCGCCCCTCGACGCCCCGCCCACCCGTCCGGCCCTCGCCCACGACCTGATGCGCGGCCTCAAGGGCGGCGCCCCCTTCTGGCTGATGGAGCAGACCCCGTCCACCACCGCCTGCCGCGACGTCAACCCGCTGCGCCGTCCCGGCGAACTCCGCCTCGCCACCTGGCAGGCCATCGCCCACGGCGCGGACGCCGCCCTCTACTTCCAGATGCGTGCCTCACGAGGAGCCTGCGAGAAGTACCACGGCGCGGTCATCGGCCACGCGGGTCGCGACGACACCCGGGTATTTGGTGAAGTCGCCTCCATCGGACGTGAGCTGACCGAACTCGGAGCGGTCACGCTCGGTTCCCGGACCCCCGCCCGGACCGCCCTCCTCTTCGACTGGGACAGCTGGTGGGCCCTGGAGATCTCCGACGGCCCCTCCCGACCGGTCCGCTACACAGACGTCGTACACGCCTACTACCGGGCCGCTCGCGAGGCCGGGGCCGACGTGGACGTCGTGGCGGTGACCGCCGACCTGACGCCGTACGACGTGGTCATCGCGCCGGTGCTCCACCTCGTCAAGGGAGATCTGGCCGAGCGCCTGGAGGCCGTGGCCCGGCGCGGCGGCACCGTCCTCGCCACCTTCCTCACAGCCCGCGCGGACGAACACGACCGCGCCTTCCTCGCCGACGTCCCCGGCCCACTGGCCCCCCTCATGGGCATCCGCGTCGACGAGTGGGACGCACGTCCAAAGGACGTCGTACAGCCCATACACATGGGGGAGTTCACGACCGGGGCCCGTCTCGTCTTCGAGCTCGTCCAGCTGCGCGGCGCCGAACCGGTCGCCACCTACGGCGCCGACTTCTACGCGGGCATCCCGGCCGTGACCCGCAACGACTTCGGCACGGGAGAGGCCTGGTACGTGGCGACCGCCCTCGACCAGCCGGGCGTCGACCACGTCGTGGGCCGTGTCCTCGCCCGCCACGACCTGATCGGCCCCTACGCCGACCACCGCACCGTCGAGACCGCGACCCGGGTCGCCCCCGACGGCACGCGCCTGCTCTTCCTGCTCAACCACGAGGTGGAACCGGCTCACCTGACCGCCCACACCCCCGCCACCGACCTCCTCACCGGCAAACGGTTCGATCAGGGCGAGGCCCTGACCCTGGACCCGCTGGGCGTGGCGGTCCTTCGGTTCCAGTAGCCGTTTCGGGCCCGCGGCTTCAGCAGCCGTTCCGAGGCATCAGTGAATCGTGCGTCCCCGCTCGTCAGGGATTCCGGACTTCCGCAGGAAATAGCTGTTCACCTGGTCCCGCCACTCCCGTGCGCAGCGCACCTGCTCCTCGTACCGCTCCGCCACGCGCGCGTGCCGTGCCGGTTCCACCAGGTCCGCGAGGCCCGCCCACACCCGGCGGGCCTCCTCGGCCTCCTCGACGCCCTCGAAATGCGTGCCGTAGATATGCTGGACAACCGTTTTCCCGCTCTTCAGCACATGCCCGTACGGCACGTGGTGGAAGAAGAGCAGCAGCTCGTCGGGGCAGGAGTCGACCGACCCGTACAGCTCGGCCCACGGCTTGGCGTACTGCGCCGCGTAACCCGTTCCGGTCGCCGCGCTCCGGTCGACGCCGATCCCGTCCCGGTCCGCGAAGTGGTACGTCCCCCAGGGGCTGTACTCGTAGCCGTCGACAGCAGGCCCGTAATGATGCCCGGGCTGCACCATGAAACCGACCCCGAGCGGTGCGGTGTACTTCTCGTACGTTTGCCAGGAGCCGTGCAACACCGCGCGCAGCCCGGCGGCCAGCCGCTCCGAGGCGGACCGGAAGGTGAGCGCGACCCACTCGTCCAGCAGGTGATACGGGTCGGCGTCCGGTTGCCAGGCGAGCCGGCCGAAGGTGTAGAGGTTGGCCTGGGCCAGCGGATGACCGGTCCAGAACGGGTCGTCGCCGACGTTGGACACCGCCACCAGGCCGCCTTGCGCCAACTCGCCCACCGTCGCGCCCTGTTCACCGTCGGGCTGGAAGCGCAGCACCTCGCTCCACATCGGCCCGAGCCAACACGCGTGCCGTTGCTGCCCGGTGTACTCCTGCGTGGCCTGCACCTCCACGGCGACCCGCGTGCCCGGCAGCGCGCCGAGCACCGGTGAGACCGGCTCTCGCACCTGGAAGTCCATCGGCCCGTGCTTCACCTGCAGCACTGCGTTGTCGGCGAACTCCCCGTCGAGCGAGGCGAAATGGTCGTACGCGGCCCGCGCACGGTCCGTCGAGCGGTCCCGCCAGTCCTGCCGGTGGTTGTACACGAACGCCCGCCAATGGACCGTTCCTCCGAACGGTGCGAGGGCCGCCGCCAGCATGTTCGCGCCGTCCGCGTGCGTGCGGCCGTAGGTGAACGGGCCCGGCTGGCCCTCCGAGTCGGCCTTCACCACGAACCCACCGAAGTCCGGGATGGCCGAGTACACCCCGCGCACGGCCTCCGCCCACCAGTCGCGCACCGCCTCCTCTTGAGGGTCCGCGGTGGACAGGCCCCCCAGTACGACCGGCGCGGCGAAGGTCACCGACAGATGCGTCCGTATTCCGTACGGGCGCAACGTCCCCGCGATCCGGGCGACTTCGCCGATTCGGTCGGTGAGGAGGTGTGCCTCGGCCTCGTGCACGTTGACGTTGTTGACCGAGACGGCGTTGACCCCGCAGGCCGCCAGCAGCCTGCCGTACGCCCGTACGCGCTCCAACTCCCCGCGGGCCCGCCCGTCCCGCCAGAACAGCGAGCCGCCCGCGTACCCTCGCTCCACCTGGCCCATGACCGGGTGCACGGCCACGTTGTCCCAGTGGTCCAGCATTCGCAGTGCCGTCGCCGGGCGGTGCACCTCGCGGGCGCGGGTGCCCCCAAAGGCGTCCTCACCGAGCCTTACGACGTGGAACAGGCCGTACAGCAGCCCACGTTGACCGGACGCCGTGACCGTGGCCGTTCCGTCGGCACAGTCGTAGGCGAACCCCTCGTCGCCGAGATCCCCGATGCTCCCGACGGCACCGGGGCCGTCGGCTGTCGGCCGTGCCAGGCGCAGTACCAGGTCGTACGAGTCACCCGGGTCGTACGAGTCACCCGGCTCGTCACCCGATGCGTCCCGTACGACTTCCCCGCCGAACTGCCCGCAGGCGGAGGCCACTTCACCGTGCACGGTCTCCACCACAGGCCCCGTGCCGTGGACCAGAGTCCGACGGGCGCCAAGCGGCCGGAACGCGTCCGGTGGCAGCCAGGCGGGGTCGATGTCCTCGGGGAGGAAGGGCACGGTGAGTGGCATGGTCCCTCCGGATTCTGCGGGCCGGATTCTGCGGGCCGGGTGCCGCGGCCGGGTGAAGCGGGCGCCTAGGCGATGGCCGCGCCGGTGCCACGGGCGGCACCGATGAGGTCGGTGAGACCCGCGTCGTCGTAGACGGAAATGTCGACGTAAGCGCCTTCGGGAAGGTCGAAGTCCTCGACTTCGTAGTCCAGCACCGCCGTGGTCCCGGGCGGGCTGAAGGTGCCCAGGTTGTGGGTCGTCCCGCCGGACGTGTAGCTGACCTTGACGTAGTACGTGTCACCGTCGTTCGCGGTGTCGTACACCCACAGCTTCTCGTCGTTCGGGTGGAACTCCACCTTGCCGACGAACGCGCCGGAGTTGATCAGCTCCATCTTCACGGCATAGCCGCCGGCGTCGTTCGCGAAGTACGTGTTGTCGAACGGGTCGGTGAGGTTGCCGCCACTGCACGGGCAGTTGTCGGTGTCGTAGTAGTAGGCGTGGAATTCCGGGTTCGGGCTGTACGCCTGTGCCGGAGCCGCCGTTGCGAACAGGGCCCCCACCCCCAGCGCCGCACCGGCGAACAGTCCCGTGAACCGTCTGATGATGCTCATAAGCGCTTTCCCCCTCCATGACGGACCGTCCGGTGTGTGAGCGGGCGGCCTGATGATTCTGGAACACGGGTGACGCCCGGTACAGCGGGCGATCGCGGGTAGTTACCAGATCATGACAACAGCTCGACTTCAGTGAGGCGTACTTCGCCCGCCGGGCCGTCTCCGCCCGTTTCGCTGTCGAAGACCAGCCGGTAGTACCCGTACCTGCCCGGACGGGCGACCGTGAAGGCCCGGGTCTGCCGGTCCCACGCGAACGTCTCGGCGGAGCGCCGGTCCAGCCCACGTCGGTGCGTCGGCGGAGCCCTGAATGATCCAGCTCCCGGGCGCCTGCGCGTGATCGGCGGAGGTCAAGGTGTACTGCACCGCCTTCGTGCCCGCGGTGACCGGCAGGGCGAGCGGCCCCGACACCGTTTCCTGGGTCGACGAGGTGTCGTCGAACAGCGCGCCGCCGCCCTTCAGCACGTCCACGCGCGGTGTCGGCATCCTGTCGTCCTGGGTGATCGAAACCGGTCCCGCGCCTTTTCCGGACCCCCACGGGGAGGGCCGCGGCCCCATGTCGAACTCCAGCACCCCGCCCTTCGCGAGAAGAGCGCGGGGGAGCGAGGTGGACGTCCAGGCACGGCCGTCGACCTTCAGGCCCTGTACGTACACGTTCTTCGCGCTGTTCCTCGGCGCCGTGACCACCAGATCCCTGCCGTTCTCCAGGTGCACGGTCGCCTTGGCGAACAGCGGGGAGCCGACGGCGTACTCGCCACTGCCCATCACCAGCGGGTAGAAGCCGAGGGCGGAGAGTCATGCGATTTTCCGGCAAGGCGCCCCCGGGCCGTTCATATTTCCGTGAGGTCTCAACTCGGAAAAGACCAACGGTCAACCTGGCATTCGATCTTGCTCCGTCGGCAAGAAGTGGACTATACCTGTCGGCGATTCACTGTTGATGCAGTCGATACCGTCGACGTCGTTCGAACCGCGCGATCCGCACGACCCTGCTTGACCTGACCGCGGTGCCGGGAAATGATCCGGTTCACCGCCTGAGTCCTGGAGAAGGCGAGGACTTGAGCATGGGATCCCACTCCGATGACAGCGGCTCCGAGTACAGCGGCTCCGAGAGCGGCGGCTCCACTGGTGTCGGCCGCCGAGACCTGATCAAGAGGTCGGCGGCACTCGGCCTGATTTCCGTCCCCACGATGAGCTTTCTGTCCGCCTGTGCCAGCAGCGGCGGGGGCGAGGAGGACAAGGCGAAGGCCGGAAAGAAGACCGCGAAGAACCCCCTCGCGGTCAACGAGACCGCCCAGATGGAATTCGTCCTGTTCGACGGCGGTTTCGGCAAGGAGTACGCCGAGGACGCGGTCAAGATCTACGAGAAGAACTTCCCCGGTGCGAAGGTGAAGTTCTCGGCCACCCAGAAGATCCAGTCGACGCTCCAGCCCCGTTTCAACCAGGGAACCCCGCCCGATCTCATCGACAACTCCGGCGCCGAGCAGATGGACATGGGCGTCCTGGTCGGCAAGAACCAGCTCGCCGATCTCACCCCGCTTCTCGACGCCGCGTCCTACGACGACCCGAACAAGAAGGTCCGCGACACCCTGCGGCCCGGCATCGTCGAGATGGGCCAGTTCGACGGCGCCCCGGTCTGGATCATGTACTACGCCTACACCGTCTACGGGGTCTGGTACTCGCAGAAGGCCCTGGACTCGCTCGACGCCGCCTACCCCGAGACCTGGGACGAGATGCTCGCGGTCTGCGAGAAGGCCAAGAAGAAGGGCATGGCCGGTTGGACATATGCGGGCAAATACCCGTACTACCTCCCCTTCTCGCTGTACCCGATGATCGGCAAGGTGGGCGGCCGCGAGGTCCTCGACGCCATCGACAACCTGGAGCCGAACGCCTGGAAACACCCGGCGGTGAAGGCGTGTTTCGACGCTTACTACGAGCTTTACAAGAAGGGTTACATCCTGCAGGGCACCCCGGGCCTGGACCACATCCAGTCGCAGACCGCGTGGGCGAAGGGCAAGGCCCTGTTCATCCCCAACGGCTCCTGGGTGGAGAACGAGTCGGCGAACGTCATTCCGAAGGACTTCGACCTGGCGGTGTCCGCGCCCACCGGCATCGACTCCTCCGACAAGATGCCCTTCGGCACCATCTGGGCCTCCGGCGGCGAGCCGTTCGTCGTGCCGGCCAAGGCGAAGAACACGGCGGGCGGTATGGAACAACTGCGCATCATGCTCAGTGAGGCGTCCTCCAAGAGCTTCACCGCAAAGGTCAAGTCGCTCACCGCGTACAACGGCGGCACCGACGGCATCACCCTCACCCCCGGCCTCAAGTCGGGTGTCGCGGCGCTGGACAAGGCCGGCGACAACGTGGTGAATCCGCGACTGCAGGACTGGTACGTCCAGTTGCAGAAGGAGAAGATCGGCGTGTCCGGTCTCGGCGAGATGATGGCCGGCCGGCTCACCCCGGCCGAGGCGATCAAGAAGATCCAGGGGTACGCCGACGCGACGGCCAAGGACACGACGATCAAGCATTACAAGCACCAGTGACGGTGAGAATCGCGGCGAAGCGTCCATAAAGCACCGGAGTGGCGATGCGGCACGGCAAATACCGGTTCATCGTGGGGTTCCTGGTTCTGCCCCTGGGACTGTACGCGCTCTTCGTGGTGTGGCCGTTCATCCAGTCCATCTACTACTCGTTCACGGACTGGACCGGCCTGAGCCCAGAATTCAAGATGGTCGGACTGGACAATTACCGGAGGATGCTGGACGACGAGATCTTCTGGAAGTCCTTGCGGCACAGCTTGCTGTTCGCGATCGTGCTGCCGCTGGTGACGATCAGTCTGGCGCTGTTCTTCGCCTTCATGATCAATATCGGTGGACGGAGAAGGAAGGGCGGCCCGGTGATCTCCGGCGTCCGGGGCTCCTCCTTCTATAAGATCGTCTACTTTTTTCCGCAGGTGTTGTCGATCGCCATCGTCGCGCTGCTGTTCGCCTTCGCCTACAACCCGGACAGCGGTGCGATCAACTCGTTCCTGCGCGGGATCGGACTGGACGGCGTCCAGCCTCTCTGGCTCGGCGACCCGGACCTCGCGCTGTGGTGCGTGATGGCGGTGCTCGTCTGGTCCACGGTCGGTTTCTTCGTGGTCCTGTTCTCGGCGGGCATGGCCTCCATCCCGGCGGACCTGTACGAGGCCGCGCTGCTGGACGGCGCGAGCCGGGCCACGACGTTCTTCCGGGTCACCCTGCCCCTGCTCTGGGACACGGTGCAGTCCGGCTGGGTCTACATGGGCATCCTCGCCCTGGGTGCCGAGTCCTTCGCGGTCGTGCAGATCATGACGACCGGGCCCGGCGGCCCCGACTACTCGACCACCGTCATGGTCCTGTACGTGTACCAGAAGGCGTTCCGGGACGGTCAGGCCGCCTACGCCACCACCATCGGCGTCGCCCTGCTCATCGTGACGCTGGCCTTCGCCGCGGTCGTGATGCGGCTGGGGCGGCGCGAGCGGCTGGAGTACTGAAGTTGAAGACGACACAAACCCCCGCCCCTCTGCCGGCCGGGTCGGGCTCCGGTGTTCCCGTCACGAAGGTCGACCTGGCCTCCGGACAACCGCCCACGGAGAAGAAGACGGAAGGAAAGGTCCTCAACGTCTTTTCCCACGGCATCCTGGTCATCTGGGCGGTCATGGTCGTGCTGCCGTTGCTCTGGGCGGTGATGACCTCCTTCAAGGACGACAGCTCCATCTTCGGCTCGCCCTGGTCGCTGCCGGACAAGCTGCACTTCGACAACTTCTCGCGGGCCTGGACCGAGGCCAACATGAGCGACTACTTCCTGAACACCGTTCTGGTGGTGGGCGGTTCGCTCATCGGTACCCTGGTCCTCGGCTCCATGGCGGCCTATGTCCTGGCGCGCTTCGACTTCCCGGGCAACCGCTTCATCTACTACCTCTTCATCGGCGGTATGAGCTTCCCGATCATGCTGGCGCTGGTCCCGCTGTTCTACGTCGTGAACAACATGGGCCTGCTGAACTCCCTCCACGGCCTGATCCTGGTCTACATCGCCTACTCGCTGCCGTTCACGGTGTTCTTCCTGACGGCGTTCTTCCGCACGTTGCCGACGTCGGTGGCGGAGGCGGCTTTCGTGGACGGCGCCTCGCACAGCCGTACGTTCTTCCAGATCATGCTGCCCATGGCCAAGCCCGGCCTGATCAGCGTCGGCATCTTCAACTTCCTGGGCCAGTGGAACCAGTACATGCTGCCCACGGTCCTCAACACCGACCCCGACAAGCGCGTCCTCACCCAGGGCCTGGTCCAACTGGCCGTCAGCCAGGGCTACAAGGGTGACTGGTCGGGCCTCTTCGCGGGCCTGGTGATGGCGATGCTGCCGGTGCTGGCCGCCTACATCGTCTTCCAGCGTCAGGTGGTGCAGGGGCTGACCGCGGGGGCGCTGAAGTAGTCGCGTGTGCATCGCACCGGGCGGCGCCCCGCCCGGTGCGATGCCCCTCGGGCCTGCGTGGCGTCCCTTTCACGGAACTGCCCGCGCAGGCCCGCCCTCGTTTCTCCCGGTCCTCCCGGTCCTCCCGGTCGTCCCGTTTCTCCCGGTCGTCCCGGTCCACTCCGTCCTCCCGGTCCTCCCGGTCGTCCGGGTCGTCCCGGTCCTCTCCGTCCTCCCGTTCGTCCGGGTCGTCCGCTTCCGAGTCGGTATCGACGTAGGCGCCGTCGGGACGGAAACGGTGGCAACCGACTTCGCCTTCATTACCTGGCCCCACCCGTACGCCTCACCCTCCCCGCGCCCTTCCACTTCCCTCCGGACCCCACCCGGCCCCACCCCTCTCACCCGCCGGCCCACCGTCCGCACCCCTCACTCCGCCCCACCAAGCCCCCGCCCGCAACGCCCCGCACCCGCCCCCACACACCCCGCAACCGTCGGTCCGGCCACCCTCCGTGTCTCTCCGCAAGCATGCGGATACTGTTCAAACCCTTGACGGGAGGCGACCCGAACAGCTCAGCTTAGAGTTCACTAGTTGGACATAGACGGGGCCTCGTCGAAGCGGTCCCGCGCGCAGGAGGTCGTCGTGGAGACTCCGGGGTCGCAGTCGTCACTGCACCGAGCCAACCTGGAGCGAGTCGTACGCGCCGTGCGTCTGGCCGGGTCCCTCACGCAGGCGGAGATCGCCCGCACGACGGGTCTGTCCGCCGCGACCGTCTCCAATATCGTGCGCGAGCTCAAGGACGGCGGCACCGTCGAGGTGACGCCCACCTCGGCCGGCGGACGAAGGGCCCGAAGCGTCAGTCTGAGCGGCGACGCGGGCATCGTCATAGGGGTCGATTTCGGCCATACTCACCTGCGTGTCGCGGTGGGCAACCTGGCCCATCAGGTCCTCGCCGAGGAGTCCGAGCCACTGGATGTGGACGCCTCCTCGACACAGGGCTTCGACCGGGCGGAACAGCTGGTCAACCGGCTGATCGAGGCCACCGGGGTGGACCGTACGAAGGTCGCGGGAGTCGGTCTCGGCGTACCCGGACCGATCGATCTGGAGTCCGGCACGCTCGGTTCGTCCGCCATCCTGCCCGGCTGGATCGGCACCAGACCGGCCGAGGAGATGAGAGGCCGGCTCGGCGTTCCCGTGCACGTGGACAACGACGCCAACCTCGGCGCCCTCGGCGAGATGGTCTGGGGCAGCGGCAGAGGCGTACGTGATCTTGCCTACATCAAGGTCGCGAGCGGTGTCGGCGCGGGCCTGGTGATCGAGGGGAAGATCTACCGGGGCCCCGGCGGAACTGCAGGAGAAATCGGACATATTACACTTGATGAATCCGGCCCTGTCTGCCGCTGCGGAAACCGGGGCTGCCTGGAGACCTTCGCGGCCGCGCGCTACGTGCTGCCGCTCCTCCAGTCCAGTCACGGCACGGATCTGACGATGGAAGGTGTCGTGCGGCTGGCCAGGGACGGAGATCCGGGCTGCCGTCGGGTGATCGCCGACGTCGGCCGACACATCGGCAGTGGAGTCGCCAATCTCTGCAACCTGTTGAACCCGAGCCGGGTGGTCCTGGGCGGTGATCTCGCCGAGGCCGGTGAGCTGGTGCTCGGGCCGATCAGGGAGTCCGTCGGCCGCTATGCGATCCCGAGTGCGGCGCGTCAACTCTCCGTTCTCCCGGGGGCACTTGGAGGCCGTGCCGAGGTGCTCGGAGCGCTCGCTCTCGCACTGAGCGAGATGGGCGATTCCACCCTTTTGGACGGTACGCTGCACGCAGCGACACCTGCCTTCACTTAGAGAACGAATGACGCCGTTGCCATCTCGTTAAGTATTTACTTCTTGACGTCGCACGTGTGGCCGAGTTGACTTCCAGCCACCTCGGCCGCAGCGTTGCGGCCCTGTCAGGGAGGCACACCCCAAATGAACGCAACGATGCGTAGAGTCGTGATCGGCGCCACCGCCGTGTCCATGGCGCTGTCGATTGCCGCGTGCGGCAAGGCCGGCGACAAGGGCAGCGACTCCGGCAGCAGCAGCTCGGGCGACAAGTCCATCGGCCTGCTGCTCCCCGACAGCGTGACGGCGCGGTACGAGAAGTTCGACAAGCCGTACTTCGACGCCAAGGTCAAGGCGCTCTGCTCCGACTGCAAGCTCGAGTACGCGAACGCCGCGGCCGACCCGGCCAAGCAGGCCCAGCAGGTCAGCAACATGGTCACCAAGGGCGTGAAGGTCATCGTGATCTCCGCCCAGGACTCCGCCGCGATCAAGTCCTCGATCCAGTCCGCGGTGGACAAGGGTGTCAAGGTCGTCGCCTACGACCGCCTCGCCCAGGGTCCGGTCAGCGCCTACGTCTCCTTCGACAACGTCAAGGTCGGCGAGCTCCAGGGTCAGGCCCTGCTCGACGCCCTCGGCGCCAAGGCGACCACCGCGTCCAAGGTCGTCATGATCAACGGTGACGACGCCGACCCGAACGCCGCGCAGTTCAAGGAAGGCGCGCACAAGATCCTCGACGGCAAGGTCACCATCGCCTACGAGCAGTCCGGCCTCTGGAAGGACACCGTCGCCGCCCAGAAGATGTCCGCGGCCATCACCCAGCTGGGCGCCAAGAACATCGCGGGCGTCTACGCCGCCAACGACGGCATGGCCGGTGGCATCGCCAACACCCTCAAGGGTGCGAAGATCAGCAACATCCCGCTGACCGGTCAGGACGCCGAGCTCGCGGCCATCCAGCGCATCGTCGCCGGTACCCAGTCCGCCACGGTCTACAAGGCCTACAAGCCCGAGGCCGAGACCGCCGCCCAGCTCGCGGTCAACCTGCTGGAGGGCAAGGACATCAAGTCCCTGGCCACCGCCACGCTGACCAGCGGCTCCGGCGACAAGGTGCCCTCCCAGCTGCTGACCCCGGTGTCGGTCACCAAGGCCAACATCAAGGACACGGTCGTCAAGGACGGGCTGTTCACCGTCGCCGACATCTGCACCGCCGAGTACGCCGCCGCCTGCAAGGCCGCCGGTCTCCAGTAGGCACCCGGTCCCGAGGGCCCTCTCGAGCCGCCTCAGAAGGCGCGCCTCCCGAGCCGGTCCTCGGGCCCTGCCGACCGCCCCGGCGGTCCCGCGAGACCTGTCCGACGCCCGCCCCACCTTCACACCCCGCTGCCGGGGCGGGCGTCGGACGGAACCGTTGCCAAGTGCGGCGGATTCGCGCATGTTCATCTTGTAAACCTCGTGTGTAGACGCCGCGTATCCACGCGCGTCGCGCACATCCCTCCGCGCCTGTCCATGTGCGCGGCATCCCCGCCGGTCAGGCGGCGAAGGAGATGGTTCACGTGTCCGCTACGCCCGTGCTGGCGTTGCGCGGAGTCTCCAAGCGATTCGGTGCGGTGCAGGCACTCACCGACGTCGAGCTGGAGGTCCACGCCGGAGAAGTGGTCGCCCTGGTGGGCGACAACGGCGCAGGAAAGTCCACCCTGGTCAAGACGATCGCGGGTGTCCACCCCATCGATGAGGGCGTCATCGAGTGGGAGGGCAAGCCCGTCAGCATCAACAAGCCGCACGACGCCCAGGGACTCGGCGTCGCGACCGTCTACCAGGACCTCGCCCTCTGCGACAACCTCGACGTGGTCGGCAACCTCTACCTCGGGCGCGAGCTGCTGCGCCGCGGCGTCATCGACGAGGTGACGATGGAGAAGAACTCCCGGGAACTGCTGTCCACGCTCTCCATCCGCATCCCGAGCGTCCGCATCCCGATCGCGAGCCTTTCCGGCGGTCAGCGCCAGGTCGTCGCCATCGCCCGCGCGCTGATCGGTGACCCGAAGGTCGTCATCCTCGACGAGCCCACCGCCGCCCTCGGTGTCGAGCAGACCGCGCAGGTCCTCGACCTGGTCGAGCGGCTGCGCGAGCGCAACCTCGCTGTCATCCTCATCAGCCACAACATGGCCGACGTCAAGGCGGTCGCGGACACCGTCGCCGTCCTGCGTCTGGGCAAGAACAACGGCTCCTTCCCCGTGAAGGACACCAGCCACGAAGAGATCATCGCCGCGATCACGGGTGCCACGGACAACGCCGTGACCCGTCGTGCGGGGCGTCGCACCGCGGAGGCGGCAAAGTGAGCGACACGTCCAAGACCGTGAAGAGCGATTCCTCCCAGCCCGGGAAGGTCGAGAAGACCGAGGGCGTGATCGAGGACCAGAACACCGTCGCCCCCGCCGACGACCCGACGGCCGCGCCCGTCACCGTCGTCGACCCGCGTCTGCTGGTCCGCGAAGAGGGCCTCAAGGGCTACGTCACCGAGTTCAAGCGCAAGGTCAAGGGCGGCGAGCTGGGCCAGATCCCGGTCGTCCTCGGTCTGATCATCATCTGGACCATCTTCCAGCTGAAGAACGACCGCTTCCTGAGCGCCGACAACCTGTCCAACATCAGCTACTTCATGTCGGCCACCGGTATGCTCGCCATCGGCCTGGTGTTCGTGCTGCTGCTCGGCGAGATCGACCTGTCGGTCGGTTCCGTCAGCGGTCTGGCGTCCGCGCTGTTCGCCGTGTTCGTGGTGGACCACAGCATGAACCCCTGGTTCTCGCTGATCCTGACGATCATCACCGGCACCGCCATCGGCGCCCTGCACGGATGGTTCTTCGCGAAGATCGGCGTACCGGCCTTCGTGGTGACCCTGGCCGGCCTCCTCGCCTGGAACGGTCTGATGCTGTGGCTGCTGGGCTCCAGCGGCACGATCAACCTGCCGTCGGACTCCGGTCCGATCCACCTGTTCGGCCAGAACTCCTTCTTCATGGACCAGGCCATCATCGGTGCGTACATCCTGGCCGGTCTCGCCGTCGTGCTGTCCCTGATCGGCAACTTCGGAGAGCAGCGCCGCCGCCGGGCGGCGGGCGTGCCGTTCCGCGCGACCGGCGAGATCCTGCTGCGCGTGGGCCTGCTCGCCCTCGCGGCGTTCGTGTCCGCCGCCGTGCTGAACAACGCGTCCGGTGTCTCCAACGCGCTGGTCATCTTCCTGGCGGCGCTGGTGATCGTGGACTTCGTGCTGCGTCGTACGACGTACGGCCGCAAGGTGTTCGCGGTCGGCGGCGGCATCGAGGCCGCCCGCCGTGCCGGTATCAACGTGCCGATGGTCCGGATCACCGTGTTCGCCATCTCCGGCGGCTTCGCGGCGGTCGGCGGCATGTTCTTCGCGGGCCAGACCGCGGGCGCGTCGCTGAGCGCCGGCGCCGGCGACACCCTGATGCTCGCCATCGCGGCGGCCGTCATCGGTGGCACCAGCCTCTTCGGCGGGCGCGGTACCGTCTGGTCCGCCCTCCTGGGCATGCTGGTCATCCAGTCCATCCGGACCGGTCTGGACCTGCTGAACATGAACACCTCGATCCAGTACATGATCACCGGTGGTGTTCTGCTCGGCGCGGTCGTCATCGACTCCGTCTCCCGTAGGAGTCAGATGGCCGCCGGTCGCAGCTAGCGCTCCAGGTGACACGACTGTGCCCGGCATCCGTGCGGATGCCGGGCACAGTCGTGTCATAGGAAGGGCCCATCCTGGGTACGGCCGTTCGCGTGACCTATGACGCATGGGCCGGACTCCGTCCGCCCAGGCGGAACATTAGACTCGACAAGCCCGGCAACAGCTCGATCAGCTTTTACTGCAAGGAGGCACGGGTGCCGCTGCTGACCCGCATCAGGGGACCGCGCGATCTGGACCGGCTCAGCCTGGAAGAGCTGGACCAGCTGGCAGGGGAGATCCGGACCTTCCTCGTCGACGCCGTGTCCAAGACCGGCGGCCACCTCGGCCCCAACCTCGGTGTGGTCGAGCTCACCATCGCCCTGCACCGGGTCTTCGAGTCCCCCAAGGACAAGGTGCTGTGGGACACCGGCCACCAGTCCTACGTGCACAAGCTGCTCACGGGCCGGCAGGACTTCTCCCGGCTGAAGATGAAGGGCGGCCTGTCCGGCTACCCCTCGCAAGGAGAGTCCGAGCACGACGTCATCGAGAACAGCCACGCCTCCACGGTGCTGGGCTGGGCCGACGGCCTTGCGAAGGCCAACCAGATCCTGAAACGCGACGACCACGTGGTCGCCGTCATCGGCGACGGGGCGCTCACCGGCGGCATGGCCTGGGAGGCGCTGAACAACATCGCCGACGGGGACCGCCCGCTGGTGATCGTCGTCAACGACAACGAGCGCTCGTACGCGCCCACCATCGGCGGCCTCGCCAACCACCTCGCCACCCTCCGCACGACGGACGGTTACGAGCGCTTCCTCGCCCGCACCAGGGAGGTGCTGGAGCGCACCCCGGTCGTCGGCAGGCCCCTCTACGAGACCCTGCACGGCGCCAAGAAGGGCCTGAAGGACTTCATCGCCCCCCAGGGCATGTTCGAGGACCTCGGCCTGAAGTACGTCGGCCCGATCGACGGCCACGACATCGAGGCCCTGGAGTCCGCGCTGGCCCGCGCCAAGCGCTTCGGCGGCCCGGTGATCGTGCACTGCCTCACCGAGAAGGGCCGCGGCTACCAGCCCGCCCTCCAGGACGAGGCCGACCGCTTCCACGGCATCGGCCCCATCCACCCCGACACGGGCCTGCCCGTCAAGGCCTCGGGCGCCGACTGGACCTCCGTCTTCGGCGACGAGATGGTCGCGCTCGGCAAGGAGCGCGAGGACATCGTCGCGATCACGGCCGCGATGCTCCAGCCGGTCGGCCTGAAGAAGTTCGCGGACGCCTTCCCGAACCGCATCTACGACGTCGGCATCGCGGAGCAGCACGCCGCCGTCTCCGCCGCGGGCCTGGCCACGGGCGGACTGCATCCGGTGTTCGCGGTGTACGCCACCTTCCTCAATCGTGCCTTCGACCAGGTCCTGATGGACGTCGCCCTCCACAAGTGCGGTGTGACGTTCGTACTGGACCGGGCGGGTGTCACCGGCACCGACGGCGCTTCCCACAACGGCATGTGGGACATGTCGATCCTCCAGGTCGTCCCGGGTCTCAGGCTCGCCGCCCCGCGCGACGCCGACCAGGTCCGCGCCCAGCTGCGCGAGGCCGTCGCGGTCGAGGACGCGCCGACCGTCGTCCGCTTCTCCAAGGGCGCCGTCGGCCCCGCCGTCCCCGCGGTGGGACGCGTCGGCGGCATGGACGTGCTGCGCGAGCCCGGCACCGACACCCCGGACGTGCTGCTGGTCTCCGTGGGCGCCCTCGCCCCGATGTGTCTGGAGATCGCGACCCTCCTCGACCGGCAGGGCATCACCACCACGGTCGTCGACCCGCGCTGGGTGAAGCCCGTCGACGAGGCCATGGCCCCCCTCGCGGAGCGCCACCGCGTGGTCGTCACCGTCGAGGACAACTCCCGCGTGGGCGGCGTCGGCTCGGCGATCGCCCAGGCCCTGCGCGACGCGGGCGTCGACGTCCCGCTGCGCGACTTCGGCATCCCGCCCCGCTTCCTCGACCACGCCTCCCGCGCCGAGGTCATGTCGGAGATCGGGCTCACCGCCCCCGACATCGCCCGTCAGGTCACCGGTCTGGTCTCCAAGCTCGACGGCAAGTACGGCAGCACGGCCGCCGAGGTCGACTCGGTCGAGCCCGCCCGCGACTGACCCGCCCGCCCGCTGCGAACGGGCCGGTACCGCCGCCGTGAAGGGTGGTGGACCGGCCCATTTGCGTGAATCCACTCGCGCCGGGGCATACGTATGACGCCCCCTCTCGATCATGTCGAGGACGACGCAGCGTGGGAGGTTACCCGTGAGCAGCACCCTCTTCCGGACGAAGAAGGTCGAGCAGTCCATCCTCGATACCGAGGAACCCGAGCACGCGCTCAAGAAATCCTTGTCCGCGCTCGATCTGACCGTCTTCGGCGTCGGCGTCATCATCGGCACCGGCATCTTCGTCCTGACCGGCACGGTGGCCAAGAACAACGCCGGTCCCGCCGTCGCCCTGGCCTTCGTCGCGGCCGGGGTGGCCTGCGCGCTCGCCGCGCTCTGCTACGCCGAGTTCGCCTCCACCGTCCCGGTGGCGGGCTCCGCGTACACCTTCTCGTACGCCTCCCTCGGTGAACTGCCCGCCTGGATCATCGGCTGGGACCTGGTCCTGGAGTTCGCGCTCGGCACGGCCGTGGTGGCGGTCGGCTGGTCCGGCTACATCGCCTCGCTGCTCGACAACGCGGGCTGGCACCTGCCCGCGGCCCTCAGCGGAAGAGAGGGAGCCGACGGCTTCGGCTTCGACATCCTCGCCGCCGCCCTCGTCCTGGTGCTGACCGCCATCCTCGTCGTCGGCACGAAGCTCTCCGCGCGGGTCACCACCGTCGTGGTCGCCATCAAGGTGACCGTCGTCCTGACCGTGATCATCGCGGGCGCCTTCTTCATCCACGGCGAGAACTACGACCCGTTCATCCCGAAGGCGCAGGCCGTCGAGGCGGGCAACAGCCTCCAGTCCCCGCTCATCCAGCTGATGTTCGGCTGGGCCCCCTCCAACTTCGGCGTGATGGGCATCTTCACCGCCGCCTCCGTCGTCTTCTTCGCCTTCATCGGCTTCGACGTCGTCGCCACGGCCGCCGAGGAGACCAGGAACCCGCAGCGCGACATGCCCCGCGGCATCCTCGGCTCCCTCGTCATCTGCACGGTCCTGTACGTCGCCGTGTCGATCGTCGTCACCGGGATGGAGCACTACACCAAGCTGTCCGTCAGCGCCCCGCTCGCCGACGCCTTCAAGGCCACCGGGCACCCCTGGTTCGCGGGCTTCATCAGCTTCGGCGCCGCCGTCGGCCTGACGACGGTCTGCATGATCCTGCTCCTCGGCCAGACCCGGGTCTTCTTCGCCATGAGCCGGGACGGACTGCTGCCGCGCTTCTTCTCCCACGTCCACCCGCGGTTCAAGACCCCGCACCGGCCGACCATCCTGCTCGGCGTGCTGATCGCGATCCTGGCCGGCTTCACCAGCCTCAGCGAGCTGGCCGAGCTGGTGAACATCGGCACCCTGTTCGCCTTCATCGTCGTCGCGATCGGCGTGCTCCTCCTGCGCAGGTCGCGCCCCGACCTGCACCGTGCCTTCCGCACCCCGTGGGTGCCGGTCGTCCCGATCCTGTCGGTGTGTGCCTCGCTGTGGCTGATGCTGAACCTGCCCGCCGAGACCTGGCTGCGGTTCGGCATCTGGATGGTCATCGGGTTCTTCGTGTACTTCCTCTACGGCCGCTCCCACAGCCGTCTCGGACAGGAGCGGCAGGCAACGCCGGGGCAGGCGCCTCCGGCGCCGGGACGCGGGGACACCCCGTAGGGGACACGGGGGCTCAGGGCGGTGCCGGGCCCCGGGGCGGTGCTCAGCCCCGGACCGAGCGCGGGCCCGTGACGTCCGCGCCCAGTTCCGTCACCCGGCGGCGCAGCTCGCGGTCGGCCGTGACGACCAGGCGCGGGCGCTCGCCGGCCTCGGCGACCAGCTCGACGATACGGTCGTCGCCACTGCCGGGCGCCGCCTCCACGCGTACGCCGGGCACCGGCTCCACCCCGCGGGCCGATCCCTCGACGACGAGGACGATCTCCGCGGGCCCGGAGTGCCCCGGCAGCCCGTCGGCGGCCAGCCGGTCGCGCAGCCGCTCCGCGGCGCCCCGCCGGTCCCGCCACCACCCGTCGGGCACCGACCCGACGACGTTCGCGCCGTCGACGATCACGAGCAGCGCGGTGGCGTCGTCATGGGAGCCGTCCGGGGAACCGTCCATGGACCCCAGGGTCGCACGGACGGTCCCGCGGGCAGGACCCGCACGGAGTGGTCGCACAGGCCCCGACATAAAGTGATCCGGTGAACGGCGACTGGCTCATACGTGGCCGCGATGGGCGGCTGGGCGTCTATCTGATGTCGGACGACGCGGTCCTGTGCCGGGCGGAGCGGACCCCCGGCGGGCCCTGGGAAGCCCCACGCACGGTGGGCGGCGACCAGCAGGTGCAGCCGGTGCCCGCCGTCGGCCACGGCGCCGACGGCTACGCCCATCTGGCCTCCTGGCGGCCCACCGTGCGGGGCGAGGCGGGCCTGGTGCACTCCACGCACTTCCGGCCGCTGCTCTCCGCCCTGGACTGGGCACCCATCGGCCACCCCAACAAGAAGGGCGAGCGCACCGGCACGCCCGCCGTCGCCGTGGACGCCCAGGGGCGCGCGCACGTGTTCGTCCGCAACATCGGCACGGGACTGTGCATGGTCGCCCAGAAGGAGAAGGGCGGCTGGGACCCCTGGCGCGACCTCAAGGGGCAGGGCGTCGAGGGGCCGCCGGTCGCGGTGACCGCGGAGTCCGGGTGCGTCGAGGCGTACGCGGCCGTGTCCGGCGGAATCCTGTACTGGCGGCAGGACGCGCCGGGCACCCAGCCGGTGCTCCAGGAGCCCCTCGAGACGCCGGTCCGGCCGGGCACACTCCGGGCGCTGGCCACCTCCCCGGAACACACCACCCTCTTCTACACCGACGACTCCGGCGACGTGTGCGCCTGGCGCCCCGGCACCGAGCCCGTCGCCGTGCTCGCCGCCGCGGGACCCGGCCCGGTCGCCGCGATCCGCACCGAACTCGAGGGCCACGACTGCACGTTGCTCGCCCAGCGCTCCGCGAGCGGCCGCGTCGCCTTCGCCGCCTGTCCCACCGAACGGGAGTCGGCCGGCGCCTGGTGGGCCGAGTCCGGCCCCCAACTGCCCGCCGACGCCGTGGTGGCGCTCGCGAAGGACCACGAGGACCGGGTGGTCGCCGCGACCCTGTCCCCGTCGACCGGCCGCCTCCAGCTCACCCGCCGCAAGGACGAGCCGGGCCTGGCCATGACGGCCTGGCAGACGGTGTGACGCAGGAGGCGCCGCGCCCGCCAACTTCTGGAGCACGTCGACGAGCGAGTAAACGCTCACCAGCAACCGCGCGGCCACCTCGGGCGACGCCTCGACGCTCAGCGTGACCTCGAAGAACGACTTCGTGGTCAAGGGGAGCGGCCGTACCGGCGTCGGCGTCGGCCGGGGGGACACACCCGAGGCCCGGCTGCACGTGGTCCAGCGGTCCGACTCCCCGGCCGCACTGCTCATCGAGGGTGCGGCGTGGCTCGCGGACATGACCAAGGTGCCGACCGACGCGCCTGCCCTGCACCGGCCAAGGCTCTCTGTTCGCCCAGAACGGCGCCCTGTATTGGAAGGGGGGCAGCGGCACGATCACGCTGAATGAAGGAGGGCCTCCGCCCGGCAGGCGGAGGCCCTCTTCCCGTTCGAACGGTTACGCCGGAACCGACGCCACGCCCGGCGCCAGGAACTTCTTGCCGTTCACGCGCTCGGAAACACCCTCACGGTCCAGGTACGGCGTGATACCGCCCAGGTGGAAGGGCCAGCCGGCGCCCGTGATCAGGCAGAGGTCGATGTCCTGCGCCTCGGCGACGACACCCTCGTCGAGCATGAGCCCGATCTCCTGCGCCACCGCGTCCAGGACGCGTGCCCGCACCTGCTCCTCGGTCAGGGCGGTGTCGCCCTGCTTCAGGAGCGCGGCGACCTCGGGGTCCAGCTCGGGCTTGCCGCTGTCGTAGACGTAGAAGCCGCGCTTGCCCGCCTTGACGACGGCCGCGAGGTTCGGGGAGACCGTGAAACGGTCCGGGAACGCCCGGTTGAGCGTTTCCGAGACATGCAGGCCGATCGCCGGACCGACCAGCTCCAGCAGGACCAGCGGGGACATCGGCAGGCCGAGCGGTTCCACCGCCTTTTCCGCCACCTCGACCGAGGTGCCCTCGTCGATGACGTTCTGCACCTCGCCCATGAAACGGGTCAGAATGCGGTTCACGACGAACGCCGGGGCGTCCTTCACCAGGACCGCGGTCTTCTTCAGCTTCTTGGCGACGGCGAACGCGGTCGCGAGCGACGCGTCGTCGGTCTGCTCGCCCCGCACGATCTCCAGCAGCGGCAGGATCGCGACCGGGTTGAAGAAGTGGAAGCCCACGACCCGCTCGGGGTTCTTCAGCTTCGACGCCATCTCGGTGACCGAGAGCGACGAGGTGTTGGTGGCGAGGATCGCGTGCGCCGGGGCGACCGCCTCGACCTCCGCGAACACCTGCTGCTTGACGCCGATCTCCTCGAAGACGGCCTCGATGACGAAGTCGGCGTCGGAGAAGCCCTCGGCCTTGTCCAGCACACCGGTGACCAGGGCCTTCAGACGGTTGGCCTTGTCCTGGTTGATCCGGCCCTTGCCGAGCAGCTTCTCGATCTCGGCGTGGACGTAGCCCACACCCTTGTCGACGCGCTCCTGGTCGATGTCCGTGAGGACGACCGGGACCTCCAGACGACGCAGGAAGAGCAGCGCGAGCTGCGAGGCCATCAGGCCCGCGCCCACGACGCCGACCTTGGTGACCGGGCGGGCCAGGTTCTTGTCCGGGGCACCCGCCGGGCGCTTGCCGCGCTTCTGCACCAGGTTGAACGCGTAGATGCCGGAGCGCAGTTCGCCACCCATGATCAGGTCGGCGAGGGCGAGGTCCTCGGCGTCGTAGCCCTGCTGCAGGTCGCCGTTCTTCGCGGCGGCGATGATGTCCAGCGCGCGGTACGCGGCCGGGGCCGCCCCGTGCACCTTGCCGTCCGCGACGAACCGGCCGCGCGCGACGGCCTGGTCCCAGGCCTCACCGCGGTCGATCACCGGACGCTCGACCTCGACGTCGCCCTTGAGGACGTTCGCCGTCCAGATCAGCGACTGCTCCAGGAAGTCCGCGCCCTCGAAGAGAGCGTCGGCGATGCCGAGGTCGAAGACCTGCTGCCCCCCCAGCTGCTTGTTCTGGTTGAGCGAGTTCTCGATGATCACCGAGACGGCCTTGTCGGCGCCGATCAGGTTCGGCAGCAGCGTGCAGCCGCCCCAGCCGGGAACCAGGCCGAGGAAGACCTCGGGGAGGGAGAACGCGGGAAGCGCCTTCGAAACGGTGCGGTACTTGCAGTGCAGACCGACCTCGACGCCGCCGCCCATCGCCGCGCCGTTGTAGTACGCGAAGGTCGGGACCGCGAGGCCCGCGAGGCGCTTGAAGACCTCGTGGCCGCCCTTGCCGATGGCGAGCGCGTCCTGGTGCTCCTTGAGGAGCTCGACGCCCTTGAGGTCCGCGCCGACCGCGAAGATGAACGGCTTTCCGGTGACGCCGACACCGACGATCTCGCCGGCCTCGGCCTCCTTCTCGACCTGGGCGATCGCGATGTCTAGGTTCGCGAGGGACTGCGGCCCGAAGGTGGTCGGCTTGGTGTGGTCGAAACCGTTGTCCAGCGTGATCAGGGCGAAGCGCCCCGCGCCGAACGGCAGGTCCAGGTGGCGTACGTGCGCCTGGGTGACGACCTCGTCCGGGAACAACTCGGCCGCCCGCTTCAGGAGTTCGGTGGTGCTCACTTGTCGCCTCCGTCGAAGTGCGGGTTCTCCCAGATGACCGTCGCGCCCATGCCGAAGCCGACGCACATGGTGGTCAGGCCGTAGCGGACGTTCGGCTGCTCCTCGAACTGGCGGGCCAGCTGCGTCATCAGCCGGACGCCGGAGGAGGCCAGCGGGTGACCGAAAGCGATCGCGCCGCCGTACTGGTTGACGCGCTCGTCGTCGTCCGCGATGCCGTAGTGCTCGAGGAAGGCCAGGACCTGGACGGCGAAGGCCTCGTTGATCTCGAAGAGACCGATGTCGGAGATGGACAGACCCGCCTGAGCGAGGGCCTTCTCCGTGGCCGGGATCGGGCCGTAACCCATGACCTCCGGCTCGACACCCGCGAAGGAGTACGCGACCAGGCGCATCTTGACCGGCAGGTTGTTCTCGCGCGCGAAGTCCTCGGACGCGATCAGGGAAGCGGTTGCGCCATCGTTCAGACCGGCCGCGTTACCGGCGGTCACCCGGCCGTGGACACGGAACGGGGTCTTGAGACCGGAAAGGTTTTCCAGCGTCGTTCCCGGGCGCATCGGCTCGTCGGCGGTGACCAGGCCCCAGCCCGTCTCACCGGCCTCCGCGTTGGTGCGGCGCACCGAGATCGGCACCAGGTCGGCCTGGATCTTGCCGTTGGCGTACGCCTTGGCGGCCTTCTCCTGCGAGCGCACGGCGTACTCGTCGGCGCGCTGCTTGGTGATCTGCGGGTAGCGGTCGTGCAGGTTCTCCGCGGTCATGCCCATGAACAGGGCGGACTCGTCGACCAGCTTCTCGCTGACGAACCGCGGGTTGGGGTCCACGCCCTCGCCCATCGGGTGGCGGCCCATGTGCTCGACACCACCGGCGATGGCGATGTCGTAGGCGCCGAAGGCGACGGAGCCGGCGACCGACGTGACGGCCGTCAGGGCGCCCGCGCACATGCGGTCGATGGAGTAACCGGGCACGGAGGTCGGCAGACCGGCCAGGATGCCGGCGGTGCGGCCGAGGGTCAGGCCCTGGTCGCCGATCTGCGTGGTCGCGGCGATGGCGACCTCGTCGATCTTCTTGGGGTCGAGACCGGGGTTGCGGCGCAGCAGCTCCCGGATCGCCTTCACGACGAGGTCGTCGGCGCGGGTCTCGTGGTAGATGCCCTTCGGGCCCGCCTTGCCGAACGGGGTACGGACGCCGTCTACGAAGACGACGTCCCTGACGGTACGAGGCACGATGGCTCTCCTCCAGGTGCGGGATGGCACTGCTGCGACACGCAAGCGCTGAGCGCGCGCTCAGGACCCATGCTACTTATCGGTAACGTAGCTGCCCAGTCCGGGAGGGCCAAGCGGCGAAGGTCACACCCGGGACGCGTCCGCGGTCACCCCGGGCTCAGCCTCGCGGCGGCGCCGTCGACCCCCGTGGCGTCAGCACCGGAGTCGGCACCGGATGCGATCCCGGACCCGTCCCCGTGATCACCCCGAACAGCGTTCGTGCCGCCTCCGCGCCGAATCCGTGCACGTCATGGCTCATCGCGGAGAGTGTCGGGTGGGTGAGCCGGCACAGCTGGGAGTCGTCCCAGGCGAGGAGGGAGACGTCGCCCGGCACCCCGAGCCCCATCTCGGCCGCCACCGCCAGCCCGGCCACGGCCATGATGTCGTTGTCGTAAACGATTGCCGTCGGCCGGTCCGGCGGAGCGGCGGTCAGCATCGACCGGGTCGCCCGCGCCCCCGCCTCCCCGGAGTAGTCCGTGGCGACCTGCCAGGCCCCGGCCAGCCCCAGACTCCGCGCCGCCGCGTCGAAGGCCGCCGTCCGCATCACGGTGTGGCCGAGCGCGGCCGCGCCCCCGACCCGCGCGATCCGCCGGTGCCCGAGCGCCGCGAGATACCGCACCGCCTCCGTCACCGCCGTCGCGTCGTCGGTCCACACGGACGTCAGATTCCCGGTGAGTGAGGGATGCCCCACCGCGACCACCGGTATCCCCAGCCGCTCGGCCGCCGCCACCCGGGGATCGTCGGCCCGGAAGTCCACCAGGATCGACCCGCCGATCTGCCTGCCCCGCCACCACGACTCGTGGAGCCCCACCTCCTCCTCGACGTTGCGCACCAGCCGCAGCAGCAGCGAGCAGGAGTGTTCGGTCAGCACACTCTCCACGCCGGAGACGAACTCCATGTAGAACGGTTCCAGACCCAGCATCCGCGCCGGCCGGCAGATCGCGAGACCCACCACGTCCACGCGCGAGCTCGACAGCGACCGGGCCGTGAGGTTCGGTTCCCAGCCCAGCTCCCGCGCCGCCGCGAAGATCCGGTCCCGGGTCGCCTCCGCCAGCCCCGGCTTGCGGTTGAAGGCGAGCGACACGGCCCCCTTGGACACGCCGGCGCGCGCGGCGACGTCCTTGATGGTGACGCGAGGCGACGGGGACGCTGTCATCGAGCGGGCTCCTGGCAGTACAGCGCGGCCCGGGCGGCGGCGGCGTCCGGAGTCTCCCAGCCCTCGACCCCGATGGTCACCCGCTCCCCGGGAAGCAACGTCACAAGCCCCCGGTCGGCCCGCGCCTCCGGGCCCAGCCGGTCGGCCTGGAGCAGCAGATCCCGTACCAGGGTGTGGGCCGTGACCGTGACGGCCCCCGGAGTCACGCCCACCTCGAACTCGGGTGGCGGATAAGGGATTTCACGGTCCGGCACCGGAAAGTGCACGGCCCGCAGTCCTCCCCCACTCTCGGCTTCTCCCCCACTCTCGGTTTCTCCCCCACTCTCGGCTTCGCTCGAGCGGGGGGACCCCCATGAGCGGGGGGACCCCCATGCGTCGGCCACCAGGAACTCCTTCGCCCCGGCCGGCTCCAGCTCCACCGGTACCCGCACCTCACCCACCGCCCGCGCGCCGACCACCAGTTCCACGCTCGACGCCGCGACCACCTCCCCAGCCACCGACACCCGCCGCAACGACAACGTGCCCGTCCACCGCTCGGCGGACTGGTTGACAGCGGCCAACGCCAGCCCCCCACCGCGCACTTGAAGCGTGATCAGCCGGTCCGCGTACAGCCGCCGCAACTCGTGGTACAGCGGTTTCTCCCGCCCGTCCCCGTCGACCGCCGCCCAGGACGTCACCGGCCAGCAGTCGTTGAGCTGCCAGAGAATCGTGCCCGCGCACACCGGCCAGTGCGACCGCCAGTGCTCGATCCCCGTCGCGACCGCCCGCGCCTGGTTGACCTGCGTGAGGTAGTGCCACCGGTCGAAGTCCCCCTCCGGCACGGCGAAGTGGCGGGCGAGCCCGCGCTCCAGCTTGCCGTTGCCGTCCTCCGCCTTCTGGTGGTGCAGCATGCCGGGGGAGTCCGCCGCGAGCTCCTCACCCGGCAGCGCCCGTCGCAGGGTCGCATGGGCGGGCGGCGCCTGCCAGCCGAACTCCGCGACGAACCGCGGAACTTCGCTCCGGTACTCGGCGTAGTCCTCCCGGTTCCACACCTCCCACGAGTGGTGCGTCCCGTGCGCGGGGTCGTTCGGATGGTGCTCCCACGACCCCGACCACGGACTCCCCGCCGTGTACGGCCGTGTCGGATCCAACTCGCCCACGACACGGGGGAGTACACCCAGGTAGTACCCCTCCCCCCAGGAGTCCCCGCCGAGCCGCTCCTCCCACCCCCAGTCCCTGAAGCCCCACAGGTTCTCGTTGTTCCCGTTCCACAACACCAGCGACGGATGCGGCATCAGCCGTACGACGTTCTCGCGGGCCTCCGCCTCCACCTCGCCCCGCAGTGGCTGCTCCTCCGGGTAGGCCGCGCACGCGAACGGAAAGTCCTGCCACACCAGCAGGCCCAGCTCGTCACAGGCGTCGTAGAAGTCCTCGCTCTCGTAGATCCCGCCGCCCCAGACCCGGACCAGGTCGACCCCGGCGTCGGCCGCCTGTCGCAACCGCTTCCGGTAACGCTCCCGGGTCACCCGGGAGGGAAACACGTCGTCCGGGATCCAGTTGACGCCCCGCGCGAAGAGGCGCTCCCCGTTGACGACCAGGGTGAAGCCGGACCCGTGCGCGTCGGCGGAGGTGTCCAGCTCGACGCTGCGGAAACCGACGCGTCGCCGCCAGACGTCGAGCGGAGCGTTCCCGTGATGCAGCGTCAACTCGACGTCGTACAGCGCCTGGTCGCCGTATCCGCGCGGCCACCAGAGCTCCGCGTCCGGCACCTCCACCCGTACGACGCCGCTGGTCCCCGTCACCTCGGCCCGCGCCCGCGCTCCCCCCACCCGGGCCTGAAGGGTGAGCCCGGCCTCCACCCGGGTCCGCTCCACGTCCACGTGCAACTCGACGATGCCGACGCCCTGTTCGACGGTCACCAGCGGGCGTACCCGGGCCAGCCGGGCCGTCGACCAGCGCTCCACCCGCACCGGCCGCCAGATCCCGGCCGTCACCAGGGTGGGCCCCCAGTCCCAGCCGAACGAGCAGGCCATCTTGCGCACGTACTGGTACGGCTCGGTGTAGGCGGCCGGCCGCTCGCCGACCTTCCCGCGCACGGCCTCCGCCTCGGCGTAGGCCGAGACGAACCGGACGCTCAGCGGGCCGCCGAGCCCCGTCACGTCGAAACGGTACGAGCGGTGCATGTTCCGTACCTGGCCCAGGAGTTGACCGTTCAGCGTGATCTCGGCGACCGTGTCGAGTCCGTCGAAGACCAGGTCGGTCTGCTCGTGCCCGGACGGCGGTGCCGACAGCTCCCTCTCGTACGTCCACTCGCGCCGCCCCACCCACGCGACCTCGCTCTCCCCCCTACCGAGGAACGGGTCCGGGATCACCCCGGCGGCGAGCAGATCGGTGTGCACACAGCCCGGCACCACGGCCGGGAGCGCCTTCCCCTCGTGCCGCAGTTGCCATCCGTCGTCGAGCGGTGAGGCCTCCAGCATGCGCACTCCCTAAACCGGTCAAGCCCATAACTGAGCGCCACTTCTTCATCGTTGGCGGGAATGGGACTTTACCGGTTGAGAAAGCGCTGTCAGAGTGCCGAATCAGCCAACCCGCTCGTGTTCGACCACCCCGCAAGTGCTCGTCCGTCCCGTGAACCTCCCGAGAACGGAAGTGATGCACATGAACCGCCGTACAGTCCAGGTCCTCGCCACGGTCGCGGGAGCCGCCCTGCTGCTCCCGGGCTGCACCGGTACCGGAGGCAGTGCGAAGGGCGCTGACGCCAAGGCACCCGACGACCCGTCCCAGGTCAGCGGAACCATCACGGTCCTCACCGTACGGACCGACCTCGTGCAGGACGGCACGATGAAGAAGTACGCCGCCGAGTTCAACAAGACCTATCCGAAGGTCAAGGTGGAGTTCCAGGCCCTCACCAACTACGAGGCCGAGATCAAGATCCGGATGAACACGGACGACTACGGCGACGTCCTGCTGATCCCCGCGGTCATCAAGAAGGACGACTACCCGAAGTTCTTCGCCTCCCTCGGCACCGCCGCCGAACGCAGCAAGAAGTACCGTTTCACCGACTTCACCACCGTCGACGGCAAGGTCTACGGCCAGAGCCCGGTCGGCGTGATGCCCGGCTTCGTCTACAACAAGCGGGTCTGGAAGCAGGCCGGGGTCACCGAATGGCCCACCACCGCGGCCGAGTTCCTCGCCGACCTGAAGGCGATCAAGGCGAAGACCGACGCGATCCCCTACTACACCAACTTCGCCGCGCAATGGCCGCTGACCTCGTGGACGTACGTCGACGGCTCGGTCCACTGCGACCCGCAGGCGACCACGAAACTCGCCGAGGGCGACCCCTGGGCCGAGGGTTCCGACCTGCGCGTCGGGGACACGCTGCTGTACGACATCGTGAAGCAGGGCCTCGCCGAGAAGGACCCGACGACCAGCAACTGGGAGGAGTCCAAGCCCCGCACGGCCAAGGGCGAGATCGCCACCCAGTGGCTCGGCACCTGGGCGATCATCCAGTTCCAGGACGCGGCGAAGAAGGCCGGCGTGAACCCCGACGACATCGGTTTCATGCCGTTTCCCGCCCAGACGGACGGCACCTTCTGCGCGACCGTCGGCCCCGACTACAACCAGGCCGTCAACGTCCACTCCCCGCACAAGGAGGCGGCCCGCGCCTGGATCGACTGGTTCACCGACAAGTCCGGCTACGACAAGGACAACCTGGCGATCTCCCCGCTCAAGGACGCGGCCATGCCCGAGGTGCTGAAGCCGTACGAGGAGGCGGGCGTCAAGCTCATCGAGCTGGACGACGCCGCGGGCGCGAAGGTCAAGCTGATCGACGACGAGTCCGAGGTCGGCATCTACAAGCCCGAGTACCGCCAGGACCTGGTCGACCTCGCGCGCGGCGCCAAGAAGGGCAGCCTGGACGACTTCCTCGGGGGCCTCGGCAAGAAGTGGACCGGGACGCAAGCGAACGTGGGCCACTGATGACGCACGCGCACACGCACACCCCCACGCACGGTACGGAGAAGGCGCCCTTCGAGGCCACGGCTCCGGCCTCGAAGCGCGCCGCCCCCGCACCGGCCCCGCGCCGGGCGCGCACCTGGCGGCTGCTGACCCCCTGGCTGTTCCTGCTCGCCCCGCTCGCCCTGCTGATCACCTTCACCTACGCGCCGATCGCCAACATGGTCGCCTACAGCTTCACCGACTGGGACGGCGTGAGCCCCGAACTGCACTACACGGGCGCCGAGAACTACACGGAGATCTTCACCAGAGAGGACCTCTTCCAGGTCTTCTGGGTGAGCGGTTACTACCTGGCCGCCTCCGTGATCCAGATCGTCGCCGCGCTCTACTTCGCGACGATCCTGAGTTTCAACATCCGTTTCCGGAACTTCTTCAAGGGCGTGCTCTTCTTCCCGTCCCTGGTCAACGGCGTCGCAATCGGTTTCGTCTTCCTCTACTTCTTCCAGGACCGAGGCACCCTCGACACGGTCCTCGGCCTTTTCGGCTACCACACCGACCACGCTTGGCTGGGCACACCGACCTCGGCCAACGTCTCCCTCGCCGGCGTCTCGATCTGGCGCTACCTCGGCATGAACTTCGTCCTGTTCCTCGGTGCGATCCAGTCCATCCCGGGGGAGCTGTACGAGGCGGCCGAACTGGACGGCGCCGGCCGCTGGCACCAGTTCCGCTACATCATCCTGCCCGGCATCAAGCCGGTACTGACCCTGACGGTGATCCTGTCCGTCTCCGGCTCCCTCTCGGCCTTCGAGATCCCGTACATCATGACCGGCGGGGCGACCGGCACCGAGACCTTCGTGATCCAGACCGTGAAGCTGGCCTTCCAGTTCAACAAGACGGGGCTCGCCTCGGCGGCGGCCGTCGTGCTGCTGCTGATCATCCTGCTGGTGACCTGGGTGCAGCGACGTCTCGTCCCCGACGACAGGGTGGACCTCGTATGACACGCCGAGCCGTTGCCCGCACCCTCGTGTACCTGTCGCTGATCGCCGCGACGCTGATCGTCCTGCTCCCGCTGGGCGTCGTACTCCTGACGTCCCTGAAGACCGAGAACGAGACGGCGAACGGCGGCGGGGCGCTCACGCTCCCGCACGACCCGCTGAACTTCCACAACTACGTGACCGCGTTCCAGGACGGCGGGATGCTCACGGCGTTCGGAAACACCGCCTTCATCCTTGTCGTCTCCGTCGGTGGAACGGTCCTGATCGGTTCGATGACGGCGTACGCGATCGACCGGTTCACCTTCCGTTTCCGGAAACTGGTGATCGCCCTTTTTCTGGTCGCCGCGCTGGTTCCCGGGGTGACCACCCAGGTGGCCACCTTCCAGATCGTCCACAGCCTCGGAATGTTCGACACCCGCTGGGCCCCGATCGCCCTCTACATGGGCACGGACATCGTCTCGATCTACATCTTCCTGCAGTTCGTGCGCTCGATCCCGATCTCCCTGGACGAGGCCGCCCGCCTCGACGGCGCCAACGCCTTCACGATCTACCGAAAGATCATCTTTCCGTTGCTGAAACCCGCGATCGCGACGGTCGTGATCGTGAAGGGGATAGCCGTCTACAACGACTTCTACATCCCCTTCCTCTACATGCCCTCACAAGATCTTGGCGTGATCTCGACGTCTCTGTTCCGCTTCAAGGGCCCCTACGCCGCCCACTGGGAAACGATCTCGGCAGGAGCGGTCCTGGTCATCCTGCCGACACTGATCGTCTTCCTGGCCCTCCAGAAATACATCTACAACGGTTTCATGAGGGGAGCGACGAGGTAGCCGCTTGCGATACGGGTTCCGCGGCCGCCGTACGACGGAAGGTTCTACGGCGGCTAGGCATCCTGACCCGACAGCGCGGCGACAAGCACAGGCGCGACCTGCTCCACCTGCCAAGGACGCGCCCCGTACGCGGCAAGCGCTGCCGTCACCGTTTCCTGGTCCAGCGGCTTCGGCGGCTCCCAGCAGACCCGCCGCACCGCGTCCGGAGCGATGAGGTTCTCCTGGGGCATGGCCAACTCCTCGGCCAACGCCGACACGGCCGACCTGGCCGCACTGAGCCGCGCGGCGGCCGCCGGGTCCTTGTCGGCCCAGGCCCGCGGCGGCGGAGGCCCCGCCACCTGCTGCCCCGGCTGCGGCAGCAGCGACTCGCTCAACGCCTTCGCCCGGTCGACCGCCGCCTGCCACTGCTCAAGCTGCCGTCGTCCCATCCGGTGCCCGAACCCGTTCAGCGCGGCCAGCGCGTGCACGTTCACCGGAAGAGCGAGCGAGGCCTCCACGATGGCCGCGTCCGACAGCACCTTGCCCGGCGACACGTCCCGCCGCTGCGCGATCCGGTCCCGTGTCTCCCACAGCTCCCGCACGACACCCAGCTGCCGCCGCCGGCGCACCTTGTGCATCCCGGACGTACGACGCCAGGGGTCCTTGCGCGGCTCGGGCGGCGGGGCGGACGCGATCGCGTCGAACTCCTGGCGGGCCCACTCCAGCTTGCCCTGCCGGTCCAGCTCCTTCTCCAGCGCGTCGCGCAGGTCGACCAGGAGCTCGACGTCGAGGGCCGCGTACCGCAGCCAGGGCTCGGGCAGCGGCCTCGTCGACCAGTCCACCGCGGAGTGGCCCTTCTCGAGGACGAAGCCCAGCACACCCTCGACCATCGCGCCGAGGCCGACCCGCGGGAACCCGGCGAGCCGTCCGGCCAGCTCGGTGTCGAACAGCCGCGTCGGCACCATGCCTATCTCGCGCAGACACGGCAGGTCCTGGGTGGCCGCGTGCAGGACCCACTCGGCGTCGGAGAGCGCGTCGCCGAGTGCGGAGAGATCGGGGCAGGCGACGGGGTCGATCAACGCGCTGCCGGCGCCCTCGCGACGCAGCTGCACCAGATAGGCGCGCTGTCCGTAGCGATAGCCGGAGGCCCGCTCGGCGTCGACGGCGACGGGGCCGGAGCCGGCGGCGAAGGCGGCGATCACCTCGGCGAGGGAGGCGTCGTCGGCGATCACGGGAGGGATGCCCTCGCGTGGTTCGAGCAGAGGTGTCGGCGCCCCGGAAGCAGTAGATCCGCCGTCGTCCGGAGGGGCGCCTCCGGTGGTTCGCAGTGAACTGGCTGCTGCGGTTTCTTGGGCGTCGGTCACCTGTCAAGGGTATCCGTGTATGGACGGCGCCCGCCGACGGAACGTTCCGTCGGCGGGCGCCGGGGGGTCGTAAACCAGTCAGGTCGGTGAATGAATGGGGGTGACGGGAGCCGGCTCGTGGGGTTTGTGTGGTGCTGCCGGTCGCTCAGTGGATGATGCCGGTCCGCAGGGCCACCGCGACCATCCCGGCGCGGTCGCCCGTGCCGAGCTTGCGGGCGATGCGGGCGAGGTGGCTCTTGACGGTCAGCGCCGACAGGCCCATCGAGACGCCGATCGCCTTGTTCGACTGGCCCTCCGCGACCAGTCGCAGCACCTCGACCTCACGGCCGGAGAGCTCGCGGTAGCCGCCCGGGTGACTCGGGGCACCCGGGGGGCGGCGGTGCAGGCGGGCGGCGGAGCCGATGGGGGCAACACCGGGTCGGGCGGGGAGCCCGAGGTTGGTGCGGGTGCCGGTGACGACGTAGCCCTTGACCCCGCCCGCGAGGGCGTTGCGCACGGCGCCGATGTCGTCGGCGGCGGAGAGGGCGAGCCCGTTGGGCCAGCCCGCGGCGCGGGTCTCCGACAAAAGGGTGAGGCCGGAGCCGTCGGGCAGATGGACGTCGGCGACGCAGATGTCACGGGGGTTGCCGATGCGGGGACGAGCCTCCGCGATGGACGAGGCCTCGATGACATCGCGCACACCGAGCGCCCAGAGGTGACGGGTGACGGTGGAGCGGACGCGCGGGTCGGCCACGACCACCATGGCGGTGGGCTTGTTCGGGCGGTAGGCGACCAGGCTTGCGGGCTGCTCGAGGAGAACGGACACCAGGCCTCCTGGGTGGGGGACGGGAGCCGGCTCGTGGGGCTTGTGGGGATGAAGCCGGGGACGAACCGTGCTTTCAAGGTCACAGTCGTCTTCGGCAGCGAACCCGGGGTCCTTTAGAGAATGATCACGATCTAGTGAGTAACAATCTGTGCAATTCGGACACGCGATCGATCATCCGAAGATCGAGTCGGTTTAAGTGGGTGTCTTACGGGACCGAAAATGGTCGTATCGACAAAGAGATGGTCAACGTGACTGCGGCCCCCTGCGCTGTGGCAGTGTCACCACCGACGCGTCCCCGGGGCCGGCCGGCGGCAGCCCCGCCACCTGCGCCAGCAGATCGCACCAGGACGCCAGATGCGCCCCTGTGTCCGGTACTCCGCCCAGGCCCTCGCGCGGCGTCCACGAGGCCCGGATCTCGATCTGTGAGGCCGCCGGGCGCTCCGCCAGCCCGCCGAAGTAGTGCGAACTCGCGCGCGTGACGGTCCCGCTCGGCTCGCCGTACGTCAGCCCGCGCGCCTGGAGCGCGCCGGTCAGCCACGACCAGCAGACGTCCGGCAGCAGCGGGTCGGCGGCCATCTCCGGCTCCAGTTCCGCCCGGACCAGGGTCACCAGCCGGAACGTTCCGCGCCAGGCGTCGTGCCCGGCCGGGTCGTGCAGCAGCACCAGCCGTCCGTCGGCCAGGTCCTGCTCGCCGTCCACGACCGTCGCCTCCAGCGCGTACGCGAACGGGGCGAGCCGCTTCGGGGCCGGTGTCGGCTCGACCTCGATCTGCGGCCGCAGCCGCGTCGCCCTCAGTGCGTCGACGGCGGCCCGGAAGGGCAACGGAGCCGATGTACTCCCATCCCGGTCCCCCTCGTTCGCGTCATCCATCCCGCCAGCGCCGTCCGACAGTCGTCCCTGAGCCGCAGCCATGCGGGGAAGATTAAAGGGAACGGGGGCCTCGCGCAGGGCAAGACACCCGTGCGGGGCTCGCGGACGGGTGCGCGCTGGGCGAACAGGCGCACGGGCCGCGCACACCGGAGGCACACGGCACAGGCATCGGCCGGAGGCACCGCCGAGACATGGCCGAGGCGCGGCGGAGGCACGGCGTCGGCATGGTGGCGGTGCAGCTGAGGCGCGGCGGAGGCATGGCGGAGGCACGGCGTCGGCGTGGTGGCGGTGCGGCTGAGGCGCGACCGAGGCATGGCTGAGGCGCGGCGTCGGCATGGTGGCGGTGCGGCTGAGGCGCGGCGCAGGCATGGTGGCGGTGCGGCTGAGGCGCGGCGCAGGCATGGCGGAGGCGCGGCGTCGGCGTGGTGGCGGTGCGGCTGAGGCGCGACCGAGGCATGGGGGCGGTGTGGCTGAGGCGCGGCAGGGGGCGGCCTCGGCGTCTCCGGGGCCGTGCGAGACTTGCCGTCGTGAGCGCGAACGAGAGCCCTGAGGGCCGGCAGCCGACAGCGACGTACGACAGTGCCTTCCTGAAGGCGTGCAGGCGTGAGCCCGTACCGCACACGCCGGTGTGGTTCATGCGGCAGGCCGGGCGCTCGCTTCCGGAGTACCGCAAGGTCCGCGAGGGCGTCGGGATGCTCGAGTCCTGCATGCGGCCCGAGCTGGTCACCGAGATCACCCTTCAGCCGGTGCGTCGGCACGACGTGGACGCGGCGATCTACTTCAGCGACATCGTCGTCCCGCTCAAGGCCATCGGCGTCGACCTCGACATCAAGCCCGGCGTCGGCCCGGTCGTCGAGAAGCCGATCCGCACCCGCGCCGACCTCGCCCAGCTGCGCGACCTCGCTCCCGAGGACGTCTCCTACGTCACCGAGGCCATCGGCCTGCTCACGGCCGAGCTCGGCGGCACCCCCCTCATCGGTTTCGCGGGCGCTCCCTTCACCCTCGCGAGCTACCTCGTCGAGGGCGGCCCGTCGCGCACGTACGAGAACGCCAAGGCGATGATGTACGGCGACCCCGAGCTCTGGGCCGACCTGCTGGACCGCCTCGCGGAGATCACGGCCGCCTTCCTGAAGGTGCAGATCGAGGCGGGCGCGAGCGCCGTCCAGCTCTTCGACTCCTGGGCCGGCGCGCTGGCCCCCGCGGACTACCGCCGCTCGGTGCTGCCCGCCTCCGCGAAGGTCTTCCGCGCGGTCGAGGGCTACGGCGTCCCGCGCATCCACTTCGGCGTGGGCACCGGCGAGCTGCTGAAGCTCATGGGCGAGGCCGGTGCGGACGTGGTCGGCGTCGACTGGCGCGTCCCGCTCGACGAGGCCGTCCGCCGGGTCGGCCCCGGCAAGGCGCTCCAGGGCAACCTCGACCCGACCGTCCTCTTCGCCGGCACCGAGGCCGTCGAGGCCAAGACCCGCGAGGTCCTCGACGCCGCCGCCGGCCTGGAGGGCCACGTCTTCAACCTCGGCCACGGCGTCATGCCGTCCACCGACCCGGATGCCCTGACCCGCCTGGTCGAGTACGTCCACACGCAGACGGCTCGATAGCCGCCCGGCCGGCCGCATGGGTCGAGAGCCGGAAACCTCGGAAGAAAGCGTTCACCACGTGTGCCGGGGCCGGGCCCGCCTGCCGAACAGCAGGCCGCGCGGCTCCGGCGGCGGGGGTGTCCCCGGCTTGAGCGGCCAGGCCAGCAGCATGCCCGCGAGGAAACCTACGACATGCGCCGCGTACGCCACGGCGCCCGCGTCGGAGACTCCCTCGCCCGATGAGTACACCGCCTGCAGAACGAACCAGAAGCCCAGCACCAGCCAGGCCGGCAGGCGCAGTGGCAGAAACACCAGGAACGGGACGAGCACCCACACCCTGGCCTTCGGATACAGCACCAGATAGGCGCCGAGCACTCCCGCGATCGCCCCCGACGCGCCGATCAGCGGGTCGGTCGAGTCGGCGTTGATGACAGCGAAACCGTACGACGCCGCGTAGCCGCAGGCGACGTAGAAGAGCGCGAAGCGGACGTGCCCCATGCGGTCCTCGATGTTGTTTCCGAAGATCAGCAGAAACAGCATGTTGCCCAGCAGGTGCAGCCAGCCGCCGTGCAGGAACATCGCGGTGAGGACGCTCAGCGCCGGCGACTTGTCGTAATCCGGCGGGCCCAGCTGACAGGCCGCGCCGCGTGTCTCGCCGGTGGGGACGAGCTGCGGCAGCTGATGGTGGATCAACTCGCTCGGTACGGCAGCGTAGTGCTCCAGGAAGGCATGCAGATGGCACGTCTGCGCCAGGCTGCTGTCGCCCGCCACGGAGCCGGACAGGCCGGGCATGAACCAGAAGACGAAGACGTTCGCTGCGATCAGCGCGTATGTCACCACGGGGGTGCGGCGCACAGGGTTCACGTCATGGACGGGGATGACCACAAGGAAGTACTGCCCCCGATCCGTTCGACGAATCGGTGAACGCGCCTTCGTGCGGGCGCGTATGAACCGGCAACCGCTCGCGGCACGAAGGAAGGCGGGTCGCGGGGACTACGTGAGGAACAGGCGATGAACGACCGAGTTACTCCTCCGATGCACGCCACGCCCGACGGCGAGGCGGAGATCTCGCTGGTGATCAAGCTGCCCTGGGAGGACGTGGCGCGGCTCGGCCAGGAGGCCGGGCGGCTCGCTTCGCAGATGCAGCGGCCGGTGACGTTGGACGAGGCTGTCAGCAACCGGTTGCGGACGCGGCCGGCGGCTGCGGCGCATGCGAAGCCGGCGGAGCAGCCGGCGGCCCCGGCCGCGGTTTCTGCTTTGCCGAGGCTCAGCGGGACCGCTTAGGAGCGTTGCGGGGTGCGGGTCGACTGTGGCTGGTCGCGCCCACGCGGCGGAGCCGCACATCGGCTCGGCCCCGCGCCCCCAGGTCGGCAGACGTCGGCAGCCCCCCGTCGGCCTAGCGATGTCGTACCTTCGCCACCGCTTTTCTCGCCGCTACCAGTACGGGATCCCACACCGGTGAGAACGGTGGCGCGTACCCCAGGTCCAGGGTTGTCATCTGTTCCACCGTCATCCCGGCCGTCAGGGCCACCGCCGCGATGTCGACGCGCTTTCCCGCGCCCTCCCTCCCGACGATCTGCACGCCCAGCAGACGGCCCGTCCGTCGCTCGGCGAGCATCTTGACCGTCATGGGGGAGGCGCCCGGGTAGTAGCCGGCGCGGCTGGTGGACTCGATGGTGACCGTTTCGAACTGGAGGCCGACCCGGCGCGCGTCCTTCTCCCGCAGGCCCGTGCGGGCGATCTCCAGGTCGCAGACCTTGCTGACGGCCGTGCCGACCACGCCGGGAAACGTGGCATAACCGCCTCCGACGTTGGTTCCGATGACCTGGCCGTGCTTGTTGGCATGGGTGCCGAGCGCGATGTGGCGTTCCTGGCCGGAGACCAGGTCGAAGACCTCGACGCAGTCACCCCCGGCCCAGATCGTCCCGTCGGCGCGGGGCCCGCGCACCCGCATCGCGAGGTCCGTGAGCAGCCCCCCGTGCGTGCCCAGGGGCAGACCCGCGGCCTTCGCCAGCGCGGTCTCCGGGCGGACCCCGATGCCCAGCACCACCACGTCCGCCGGGTACTCGGCGTCCTTGGTCACCACAGCCCGCACATGGCCGTCCTCGGCCGTGCGCACTTCGGTGACCTCGGCGTCGTTCACCATGGTGATGCCCATGCCCTCCATGGCCCTGTGCACCAGCCGACCCATGTCCGGGTCGAGGGTCGACATCGGCTCGCTGCCCCGGTTGACGACCGTCACCTCGTAGCCGCGGTTGATGAGCGCCTCGGCCATCTCCACGCCGATGTAGCCGGCCCCGACGACCACGGCCCGCTTCCCGCGCGCGCGTGCCAGCGTGTCCAGCAGCGCCTGCCCGTCGTCCAGCGTCTGCACCCCGTGCACGCCCGGGGCGTCCACCCCCGGCATGTCCGGCCGGATCGGGCGCGCCCCGGTCGCGATGACGAGCTTGTCGTACGACGTCCAGGACGGCGCCCCGGAATCCACGTCACGCGCGCGTACCCGCCGTCCGGCCACGTCGATCTCGGTGACCTCGGTGCGCAGCCGCAGGTCGATCCCGCGCGCGCGGTGCTCCTCGGGCGTGCGGGCGATCAGGTCGTCCCGCCCGGTGACGTCACCGCCCACCCAGTAGGGGATCCCGCACGCCGAGAAGGACGTGAAGTGGCCGCGTTCGAAGGCGACGATCTCCAGTTCTCCGGGCCCCTTCCGACGGCGGGCCTGGGACGCCGCGGACATGCCCGCGGCGTCGCCGCCGATCACGACCAGTCGCTCGATGCTCATGCGAACACGCTACGGGGGACTCGCTGTTCAGTCCTGCTCAGGCTCGCCCGCAGCCGGCTCGCCCGTTCCCGCCCCGCTGGTCCCGACCGCGCTCACCCGTGCCGCCCGCGGCCGCACCAGCCGCAGCCACGCCAGCACGAGCAGGACGGCCACCGCGAGGAACGGCAGGACCGCGCCGAACGCCACGGCGATCCAGCGCAGCATCGTCACGAAGGCGTCCCAGCCGCCCGCCAGCGCGTCCACGAACCCCGGGTCGTCGTCCTCGGCGGCCAGGGCGACCGGCTTCTGAGAGAGGGTCAGGGTGACGGTCGCCAGGCTCGTGCGGTCCTTCAGGGACGCCTGCTGGGCGAGCAGCGCCTCCAGGTCGGCCTCCCGGCTGCTCAACTCGCCCTCCAGGGTGACCACGTCGCTCAGCTGGGTGGCCCGGTCCATCAGCTCGCGGACCCGGGCGACGCTGGCGCGCTGCGAGGCGATGCGGCTGTCGACGTCGACGACCTGGTCGGTGACGTCCTGGGCCTTGGCCGTGCGCTCCAGGAGCTTGCCCGCCCCCTGGAGGGCGGCGAGGACGTCGTCGTACTTCTCGACGGGCACCCGCAGCACGACCTTGGTCCGCTCGGCGCCGTCCTCGTCCCGGACGGTCGTCTCGTCACCGACGTAGCCGCCCGCGTTCTCGGTGGTCGCGCGGGCTTCGTCGAGGGCCTTCGGCACGTCCTTGACCTGCACGGTCAGGGTGGCGGTGCGGATGATGCGGTTGGCGGTGAGCTTCGGTGCGGTGGTGGCCTTCGAGCCGCTCGCGCCCGCGCCCTCCTTGGCGTCCTGGGCGGCACCCGCGTCCCCGGAGCCGGCCTCTTTGGCGGCGGCCCCGTCGGCCGTGCTGCCCGCGCCCGCGTCGTCGGCGCCACCGCATCCGGTGAGCGCGAGGGCCGTGGCCAGCAGGAGCCCGGCCAGGGCGTGGGCGGGTCGGGCGGAACGTCGTACAGAGCTTCGTGCCGGGCGTCGTACGGATCGTCGTGTGCGCATGTGGGTGTGCCCCCCCGGAAAGTGGTGACGACTGACGCTCCTTCGACGCCCGGGCGGCCCGGGACGTTGGCGGGGATCGGTTCCGAAGAGGTCACGGTCGGGACTCGTCAGGGCCACATGGCCCTGGCGGGAGTGTCGGTGGGGTCTGAGAGAGTGGGGAGCATGAGCGCAACGGGTACAAGGACGGGGCAGCACGTCGTCGTCATCGGAGCCGGAATCGCCGGGCTGGCCGCCGCCCACCGGCTCCTGGAACGCGGCGCGCGGGTGACGGTGCTGGAGGCGTCCGACCGGGTGGGCGGCAAGCTGCTGCCCGGCGAGATCGCCGGCGTGCGCGTGGACTTCGGCGCCGAGTCGATGCTGGCCCGTCGGCCCGAGGCGGTCGCCCTCGCGCGCGAGGTGGGCCTCGCCGGCCGCCTCCAGCCGCCGGCCACCGCCACCGCCTCGATCTGGACCCGTGGCGCCCTGCGCCCCATGCCCAAGGGCCACGTCATGGGCGTCCCCGGCACCGCGGCCGCCCTCTCCGGCGTGTTGTCCGAGGAGGGCCTCGCCCGTATCGAGCGCGACGCCGACCTGCCCCGCACGGAGATCGGGGAGGACGTGGCGGTCGGCGAGTACGTGGCCGCCCGCCTGGGCCGCGAGGTCGTCGACCGCCTGATCGAGCCGCTGCTGGGCGGGGTGTACGCCGGTGACGCCTACCGGATCTCGATGCGCTCGGCCGTCCCGCAGCTCTTCCAGGCGGCGCGGACGCACACGTCGTTGACGCAGGCCGTCCGCGAGATCCAGGCCAAGGCGGCGGCCAACCAGCAGACCGGGCCCGTGTTCATGGGCATCGAGGGCGGCGTCGGCATGCTGCCGCTCGCGGTGGCCGAGTCCGTCGCGGCGCGCGGCGCGGAGATCCACACGCGCGTGCCCGTGACCGGACTGCGCCGCGAGTCCGCGGGCGGCTGGGAGGTCACCGCGGGGGAGCGGGTGCTGCACGCCGACGCCGTGGTCGTCGCCGTCCCCGCACCGGCGGCCGCCGGACTGCTGGCCGCCGAGTCCCCGGAGGCCGCCGCCGAACTGCGCACGGTGGAGTACGCCTCCATGGCGCTGGTCACCCTCGCCTACCGGCGCACCGGGACCGCCCTGCCCGACGGCAGCGGTTTCCTCGTCCCCCCCGTCGACGGCCGCACCATCAAGGCGTCCACCTTCGCCTCCCAGAAGTGGGGCTGGATCGCCGACGAGGACCCGGACACGGTCGTGCTGCGCACCTCCGTGGGGCGGCACGGCGAGACGGAGATCCTCCAGAGGGACGACGCCGATCTCGTCGACGTCTCCCGGCGCGACCTGCGCGAGGCCACCGCCCTGGAGGCCATTCCCCTCGAGACCCGCGTCACCCGCTGGACGGACGCCCTGCCCCAGTACCCGGTCGGCCACCACGCGCGCGTGGCCCGCATCCGCGAGCACGTGGCCAAGCTTCCGGGCCTCGCGGTGTGCGGCGCGCAGTACGACGGCGTCGGCATCCCGGCCTGTATCGCGAGCGCGTACGCCGCGGTGGACCAGATCGGCGGCGACCTGAGCGCCGTCCGGGAACTCACGGCCAACCCGGTGCAGAGTCTGCACGGCGGAGCAGGAGAATAAGAACCATGAGTGACGACGCCCCCACCACCGAGGCCGGCAGGATCCCGAACAAGGGCAAGCTGGCCAAGGACCTCAACGAGGTCATCCGCTACACGCTGTGGTCCGTCTTCAAGCTGAAGGACGTGCTCCCCGAGGACCGCGCGGGCTACGCCGACGAAGTCCAGGAGCTGTTCGACCAGCTCGCCGCGAAGGACGTGACGATCCGCGGCACGTACGACGTCTCCGGCCTGCGCGCCGACGCCGACCTCATGATCTGGTGGCATGCCGAGACCGCCGACCAGCTCCAGGAGGCGTACAACCTCTTCCGCCGCACCAGGCTCGGCCGCGCCCTGGAGCCGGTCTGGTCGAACATGGCGCTGCACCGCCCCGCCGAGTTCAACCGCTCGCACATCCCGGCGTTCCTCGCCGACGAGACGCCCCGCGACTACGTGAGCGTCTACCCCTTCGTGCGCTCCTACGACTGGTACCTGCTGCCCGACGAGGACCGCCGCCGCATGCTCGCCGACCACGGCAAGATGGCCCGCGGCTACCCGGACGTCCGCGCCAACACGGTCGCCTCGTTCTCGCTCGGCGACTACGAGTGGATCCTGGCCTTCGAGGCCGACGAGCTGTACCGCATCGTCGACCTCATGCGCCACCTGCGTGCCTCCGAAGCCCGTATGCACGTCCGCGAGGAGGTCCCGTTCTACACGGGCCGCCGCAAGTCCGTGGCCGAACTGGTCGCAGGGCTGGCATAGCGCCACCGAGGGGCGCGGGGCTGTATCGAAGTGCGGCTGCGCGGCGTGGGCGCGACCGGCGCCCACCGCCCGCAGTTCCTCAGCGCCCCTGTCGCGGGGCGCTGGGCTTCGGCGCCGGATGCGGTGCGCACGCCGCGCGCCGCACCGGGAGCCGGCCCTCCAGCAGGTACGCGTCGAGGTGGCCGTTGACGCAGGCGTTCGGGCCGCCCGCGATGCCGTGGGTGCCGGAGTCCCGCTCGGTGACCAGCACCGAGCCCGTCAGCCGCCGGTGCATCTCCAAGGCGCCGGCGTACGGCGCGGCGGCGTCCCGCTCGGCGGCCAGGATCAGCGTCGGCGCCAGCTCGCCCGGCGCGGTCCGCACGTCGAGCGGCTGCTGCCGGGCCGTCGGCCAGTACGCGCACGGCAGGTTCGCCCACACGTTGTCCCACGTCTCGAACGGCGCGACGCGCGCGAGTCGCGTGTTGTCGCGGTCCCACACCTTCCAGTCCGTCGGCCAGGACGCGTCGTTGCACTCCACGGCCGTGTACACGGCCGTGGCGTTCTCCGCCTCGGCGGCGGCCTCCCGCACCGGTCCGGCCTGCGCGATCAGCTGCCTCGGATCGCCCTTCAGGTACTCGGACAGCGCCTGCGCCCGGGCCGGCCAGTAGTCGTCGTAGTACCCGGCCTGCAGGAACGCGCCCTGGAGCTGGCCCGGCCCCACCTTCCCGCCCGCCGGCTCCGCGGCCAGCCGGGCCCGGGCCCGCTCGTAGCTGGTCAGCACCGCCTCCGCCGTGCCGCCGAGGCCGTACACGTCGTCGTGCTCGGCGATCCACTCACGGAAGTCCGTCCAGCGGCTCTCGAACGCCGCCGACTGGTCGAGGTTGTTGCGATACCAGATCTGCGCCGGGTCCGGGTTCACGGCCGCGTCGAACACCATGCGCCGCACGTGCGAGGGGAACAGGGTCGCGTAGAGCGCGCCGAAATAGGTGCCGTACGACGCCCCCATGAAAGTCAGCCGCTCCTCGCCCAGCGCGGCACGCAGCACGTCCAGGTCACGGGCGTTGTTGAGCGAGTTGTAGTGCCGCAGGGCGCTGCCCGCCCGCTTCGCGCAGCCCTGCGCGTACGCCTTCGCCTGCGCGACGCGCTCGCGTTTGTACGACTCCGAGGGGTGGACCGGGGCGGGGGAGGCGTCCTTGAAGAAACGTTTGGGATCCTGGCAGGACAGGGGCGCCGAGCGGCCGACCCCGCGCGGGTCGTAGCCGACGAGGTCGTAGGCCGCCCCGATCCGCTTCCACTCCGGCAGCAGCCCGATCAGTGGGAAGTACAGTCCGGAACCGCCGGGACCGCCCGGGTTGAAGACCAGCGCGCCCTGCCTGGGCACCCGGTGCTTGCTGTTGTGCGGATCCCGGTGGGTGGCCGGCACCCGGCTGACGGTCAGGTTGACCTGCTTGCCGTTCGGGCGGGCGTAGTCCAGCGGGACGGCGACCGTGCCGCACTGCATGCTGCCGGGCAGGTCCTGCGCGTCGGAGCAGTTCCCGAAGTCGACGCCCCTGGCCGCGGCCCGCGCGGCGGCGAGCGCGACACCGGGAGCGAGGGAGCGGCCGGGGACGGCGACGGGCAGGCCGGGGGCGCCCGGGACGCCGCCCGCCGGGACGCCGGAGAGTGCGGTCAGCAGCAGTGCTCCTGCGGCCGAACGGAGGGCGGCGGCTCTCATCGGGTGTCCCTTCGGTGCACGGTGGCGACAAAAGGGATGTTTGGTTCGGTCGTGGGGGAAGGCAAGCACCACCGGCGGGTGTCGGCGCCAATGCCCCTTGTGCGCCCCCCGCTGGTCGAGCGCGCCCTGCCTCAGTCGCGCCCGTACGGCTCGCGATGAGCGAAGGCCGCCCGCAGGCCGGGCTCACCGACCGCACGGATCTCGCGTACGGCGACGAAGGCCAGGTACGTACGGTCGTCCCCCGCGTACCCGGCGCGCCCAGCAGCCGCTGCCCGGCCGGGGGAAGCCCAGCGTGCGTACGGGTGCACCTCGCCCCGCGCCATGGCCGGTGCACGCCGCGCCCGCGACAGCCCATGCCGGCAGCAGGAGAAGCACTCAGACCATGCCGCGTTTCTCTGCCATATGCCCCGGGAACACCATGCCCGGTTCACCGTCCGGACCGAGCGTCGTGGGTATGTGACGTCCCGCTTGCCTTCGTCCGGAACCCGGGAACCGGACCCCAGGAAACAGACCCGAGGAACCGGGCAGGAAACGGATTTCAGGAACCGGGCGGCGGGCTGGCCGCGGCCGGCGGGAGGGTGTACGTGGCATACGGCGACGGCGCCACCGGCACGGCCGACCCCGGATCGGTCGTCGGGCCGGCCGGGCCCGGGGAGTTGGCGAGCGGGGGTGTGCTGTCGGCGGCCATGTCCCGGGCGAGGGCGTCGAAGTCGACGTACCCGGTGGCCTCCAGGATCTTGATGTGGTCCAGCACGGTGGTGTTGGCGTCGTCGGCGAGCTCGCGCACCAGCGAGTTGCGCGTACTGGCCCGCACCTGGGCGACGACGGAGAACACCCTGCCGTGCGCGAGGCGCAGGATGTTGGCGAACTTCCAGTCGTACTGAGTGCCCTGCGCCGCGTCGAGCTCGCGCAGCCAGCCCTTCTGCTGGTCGTTGGGCTCGTTCGGCAGCGCGAGGCCCAGTTGGGAGGCGACGGCGCGCACCCGCTCGTCCAGGAAGGCGTGCCCCTCGACGAGGTGCCGGCCCGCCGTCCGTACGGCCTCGGTCGTGCCCTTCGTCTGCGCCTGCTGACCGGCGGGCAGTTCCCACAGCCCGGCCAGCCGGACCTTGGTGACGAACTCCCGGTCCAGCGCGGACAGCGGCCCGTACTGCGTCGACACGCTCTGCGCGTTCAGAACGTCCACTCCCGTGCCCGACCGGTCGGCGTACGACCAGATAGGGAAGACCAGCGCCGCGAGGGTCGCCGCCAGGCCCGTGATGATGAGCCCGGTACCACTGAAGATGCCTCTGCCCTTGATCGGGGGTCGCGGGCGCATGGTGCCTCCTGCACGCGGAACTGCACACGGATGCGCTTCGGTTGCGGGACTGACATATTACTGCGCCGTCACCTCCAACTGTCGTACGGGGGCGAAGAGTTGTATCGCGGGCATATCGGGTCGAACAGGAAACTGAAAGAGGGTGGCAAAACGGAGGAAAAGGGCTGTAAACGGTTGTCGTGCGTGTCGAGTGCGCCGAATACGTCGAGCGCGGTGGTGGGTGTTAACCCCGGCACATCGGTCACCGTCGGATCAACGACCGCCCCGCCCGCCCCACCTGGCTCAGCCGTGACGTCGGTCGCGGAGCCGGGCCCGAGCGGTCCAGCCACCAGCGGCGCAGTTCGCGGCGGGTCCGGCCCTCCGTCAGCCGTCCGCCCAGGAGCAGCTCCTCGGCGAAGTCGAGGGCGTCCTGCCGGTAGCCGCCGCGCATCGGATGCCCCTGGGTGTACGCGACGAAAGCGGCTCGGTACCCGTTTCCGAGGATGAGCGGCAGCTCCGGAGCCACCTTCGCCACCACGTCCGCGCGCTTCGCCGCCAGCGCCCGGGCCTGGACACCGAGCCGCACCCGGTCGAAGCCCTCGGGCACCGGAGTCCCGGCCACCAGCGCGGACAGCAGGGCCGTCTGGGCGAGGCCGAGGCGCTGGCGGGTGGCCTCGCTGGGGGCGACCGGTTCCGTCGCCCGGGCGGGCGGGACGGGTTCGCCCTCCGTCGTGGCACGCCCTCCCACGCTCGACCAGGCTCGCGCGAGGGCGGTACCCCCTTCCCCACCGAGCTCGACAGCCTCCCGGATGGCGTCCAACTCCCGCCCCAGCTCGGCCGGTTCGGGGAAGTTCTCGTCCCGCTCCAGCAGCACTCCCGGCGGCGACACCCGCGACGCGAGGTCGGTCAGGATGCCGAGGACCGGCCGGGGGACGGGGTGGGCATGGCTGTCGTGCCAGACGCCGTCCCGCTCGAAGCCGCCCGCCACATGGACGTAGGCGATGGCCTCCAGGGGTAGTTCGGCGAGCGCTTTGGCGGGGTCCTCGCCACGGTTGACGTGGTTGGTGTGCAGGTTGGCGACGTCGATGAGCAGCCGTACGCCCGTGCGATCGGCCAGCTCGTACAGGAACTGCCCCTCGGTCATCTCCTCGCCAGGCCACGCGACGAGCGCGGCGATGTTCTCGACGGCGAGCGGCACGGGCAGCGCGTCCTGCGCGATGCGCACGTTCTCGCACAGCACGTCGAGGGCGTCGCGGGTGCGCGGCACGGGCAGCAGATGCCCGGCCTCCAGCCACGGGGACGCCGTCAGGGGGCCGCCCGCGCGGACGAACGCGATGTGCTCGGTGATCAGCGGTGACCCCAGTGCCTCGGCCCGCTCGGCGAGGGCCGCGAGCCGCCCCTCGTCGGGCCGCTCCGCGTCGCCGAGCCCGAGCGAGACGCCGTGCGGGATCACGGTGACCCCGCGTTCGCGCAGCCGCAGCAGGGAGTCCGGCAGGTGGCCGGGACACAGGTTCTCGGCGACGGCCTCGACCCAGTCGATGCCCGGCATCCGCTCCACGGCGTCCGCGATCTCCGGCCGCCAGCCGATCCCCGTCCCCAGTCGCATCATGGCCCCCGCCTCCTTCGTGCCCCTCCGTGGTGACGGTGGTATGACCCCGCCACCGTCCGCCGAACCGCCCGCCGTCCTCCTTCAGAGCAACATTTGAGGTTCGGTCGCGCGGGGAGGGAGGGGAGAGGGAGGGCGAGAGAGATCGACGCGGGATCGGCTGATCGGGGGAGATCGGCGGAAGATCAGCGGGGGAGGCCGGCGGGCGCGCAGGGCCGGATCGTCTGCCACAGGGCGGGCCGTGATCGTGGCCCAGGGCAGCGGGCTGGTGATCAGTATTCCAGTTCGGGGCGCAGGGGACCGCCGACCGCGTGGAGGTGCCGCAGGACCTGGGCGTAGGAGTTGAAGAGCCCGGTCTCGTGGTAGGCGATGCCGTGCCGGGCGCAGAACGAGCGGACGAGTTCCTGGGCCTGGCGCAGGCTGGGCCGCGGCATGGAGGGGAACAGGTGGTGTTCGATCTGGTAGTTCAACCCGCCGAGCGCGAAGTCGGTGAACCGATGGCCACGGATATTGCGTGACGTCAGTACCTGCCGACGCAGAAAGTCGATCTTGGCGTCCTTGGCGAAGACGGTCATGCCCTTGTGGTTGGGGGCGAACGAGCACCCCATGTACAGCCCGAACAGCCCCTGGTGCACAGCGAGGAAGCACACGGCCTGGACGGGGGACAGGACCAGGAACAGGGCGGCGAGATAGCCGCCGAGATGCGTCGCCAGCAGTCCCGCCTCGGCCAGCTTGGTCCGCCGCGAGGTCGCGGTACCGGTGCGGTCGAGAAGCGCCCGTACGCCGGCGACGTGCAGGGCGAGTCCTTCCAGGAGCAGCATCGGGAAGAACAGCCATGCCTGGTGACGGGCCAGCCAGGCATACGCTCCGCGGCGGACGCGGGCGTGGTCCTGGGTGAAGGCGATCGCGCCGTCGGCGATGTCGGGATCGCGGTCGACGTGGTTGGGGTGGGAGTGGTGCCGGTTGTGCTTGGAGATCCACCAGCCGTAGCTGAGGCCGATCAGCAGGTCGGCGTGCACACGGCCGAGCAGGTTGTTGACGCGCTTGGAGGCGGCGATCTGATGGTGTCCGGCGTCGTGCCCGATGAACCCGGTCTGGGTGAACATCACCGCGAGGAAGGCGGCGGTCAGCAGCTGCCACCACGACTGCCCGATCAGGGCGAACGCGGTCCATCCGGCGGCCAGCAGGAGCAGGTTCCCGCCGACCTTGACGGAGTAGTAGCCCGGCCGCCGCTTCAGCAGCCCGCTCTGCTTCATCTCGCGGGACAGCGCGGCGTACTCGCTGCCCCGCTGGAGGGGCGGGGGTTCGGTCAGCTCGGCGTGGTCCGCGGGATCGGTGTCCCGGCAGCTGATGTCAGTGGTCACAGTGTTCCTTTCGGCGTGCACGGGCGGGGCGCTGCCTGCGGCGCGTGGGCGGGGCGCCGGAATCGGCACCCCGGTCGTGAGGCAGTGCGAAGCAGGCCCCGCGGCGCGGGATCCTGTCTCGGAACGGGGTGTCCTCAGAGCGCGCGGACCTGGTCGGCCTGCATGCCCTTCGGGCCCCGGCCGGCGCTGAACTCCACCCGCTGGTTCTCCTCCAGGGAGCGGAAACCACCCGTGTCGATCGCCGAGTGGTGGACGAATACGTCGGCGCCGCCCTCATCGGGGGCGGTGAAGCCGAAACCCTTGTCCGGGTTGAACCACTTCACGGTTCCTTGAGTGATGTGGCGTCTCCTTCGAGATGGCGAATAGGTCGGAGAACGCGCGCTCGCGCGATCCCGGGCTGCTGTCGCCAGCCCTCGAAGAAAACCCCCGCATACGGCGAAGCACCCGCCGTCAGAACTCCGCGGGCGCTTCCACGTCGCAAACTTCAACTACAACCACTCGCCACAACGTCCGGGATGCCGGGAAGGTTCCCGGTCGGGTGGAAGGGGCCCGGGCGACCGGGCGGGGAAGGGCCACGCGACGCCCTGGCGGGTCGGCTCCAGGTACGGAGAGGAGTACGGTGGCGGTACCGAGCGCACCTCGCATGCCGTCATCCGTTTCGGCGTCGCCCTCGGGGAACGGCAAGGCCGGAGCGCACCAGGTCCGGCCGGAAAAGAGCCGCACCATGCCCCTGGCTTGACTTGTCGCGCTGCCTTCCGTATCCCGTTCCGCACCCTGCGGTAGCGGATTTCCTTTGCTTCCGGGGTGTCCGAGAGGCATTCCGACCGCCTGATGCACGCCCTGAACCGATCAAGAGGATGCAGGACGTATGTATTCACAGGACTCGATCTCCGGCCACCGCCGCGGCCGCCCCGAACCGACCCCCGAGATGCGCTCCGGACTGGCGTGCCTCATCTGCGGCACCGACTACCGGAGCGCACCGACCCCGGAGGCGGTAGTGGTTTCCCACCGTGACGACAGGCAACTGCTCGCCTGCCACGGGACGTGCGCACGCATGGCGAGCGGGTCGGTCGACGGTCTGGACGAGACGCCCCTCCCGCTGGCCGAGCGCGTACGCAGGCACCAGGCCGACCACTCCTGATCCGGCGGGCCGACCACTCCTGATCCGGCGGGCCGACCACTCCCGACCCGGCGGGCCGACCACTCCCGACCCGGCGGGCCGATCACGCCTGCCCCGGAGACCCCGCGGCCACCAACAGCACGACAAGAAGGAAATGATGAGGAAGCGCATGAGTCTGATGAGCCTCGGAGTAGTCGCCTCCTCCCGCAAGGAGAACGAGTTCCGGCTGCCGTTGCACCCCGGTCACCTCGGCCGGATCGCCCCCGACATACGCGAGAGGATCTTCCTCGAACAGGGGTACGGCGAACGGTTCGGCTTCGCCGACGACGCACTGCGCCCCCTCGTGGCAGGCCTGCGCTCCCGCGAGCAGCTCCTCGCCGAATGCGATGTGTTGCTGCTGCCCAAACCCATGCACGAAGACGCCGCGGCGCTGCGCGAGGGCCAGGTGCTGTGGGGATGGCCGCACTGTGTGCAGGACGAGACGATGACGCAGATCGGCATCGACCGACGGCTGACCCTGATCGCCTGGGAGGCCATGAACCACTGGACCTCCACGGGCGCCTTCAGCGTCCACGTGTTCCACAAGAACAACGAGCTCGCCGGTTACTGCTCGGTACTGCACGCCCTGCAACTCGGCGGACTGACCGGCAGCTACGGGCGTCGCCTGCGGGCAGCGGTCATCAGCTTCGGCGCCACGGCGCGCGGAGCGGTCACGGGGCTGGGCGCCATGGGCGTTTCCGACGTGACGGTGCTCACCCAGCGCGCCGCCGCGGCGGTGGCCTCACCGATGCCCTCGGTCGTGATGGGCCACTTCGAGGAGCAGGATGACGATCCGTCGCGCCTGCGGGCGTTCACCGCGGCCGGCTCCATGCCGCTGGCGGAGTACCTCGCCGGGTTCGACATCATCGTCAACTGCGTCCTCCAGGACACCGACGCGCCGCTCATGTTCGTCACCGACGAGGAACTCGCCCTCTTCCGGCCGGGAACCTTCTTCATCGACGTCGCCTGCGACGAGGGCATGGGCTTCGCATGGGCCCGCCCGACCACCTTCGGCGAACCCATGCACGCGGTAGGGCCGGGCTGCCACTACTACGCGGTGGATCACAGCCCGTCCCACCTGTGGAACTCCGCCACCTGGGAGATCAGCGAGGCGCTTCTTCCCTACCTGCGCAAGATCATGAGCGGCCCCGCTGCCTGGGACTCCGACGTCACGGTCGCCAAGGCCATCGAGATCCGCGACGGCGTCGTCCAGAACCCGAAGATCCTCTCCTTCCAGCACCGGTCGGCCGCCTACCCCCACGCTCCCGAGGCCCCGGTCGCCGCTCCCGCAGCCGCGATGAGCTCCTCCGCCCAGCCCGCCTGACGATCCTCCGCCGACCGGGGCCGGTCACTTCCCTGCGGGAGAGTCACCGGCCGGGCGCCTCTCAGCCCCGCGAAGAGTTTCCCCGGGCCCGTCAGCGCCAGGTGATCGGCAGATGCGCGTGGTCCGGCAAGGCGCTCACGTGCTTGTATCCCTCGACCGCGACCGTCAGCCCGGGCGCGATCTCGGTGAACCCGGCGTCCCGTACCAGCGGTAGTCCGCTCACCTTCAGTTCGCGCCACCGCTCCGGCTCCGCGGTCCGCACGGCGAGCGGAAACCCCGCTTCGCGCCAGGCGGCCCGCTCCTCGTCCGACAGCTCCCACCAGGCGAGCTGCGCGCCGTGGCCGGCCTGCGCCATCGCCTTGCCCGCGGACATCTCCACCTCCGGATTCAGCCACAGCACGACCGTCCCCGGTTCGACGCCCACGGGCGGTTCGGGGTCGTCGAAATCGGTTCCGGAAACCTGGAGCTTCGCCAGTTCCTTCGGCCATCCGTCCAACGGCACCGGCGGAAACACCCGTACCTCGGCGGACTTCCCCGTGAGGGTGATCCCCGGCAACTCCCCGGCCCGCCGCCACTCGGCCCCCCGAGCCCGCCGCACGACCTTGCGGATCCGGGCGTCCTGCCAGTCCCGCATGACCTGCGCCCACTCCCCGTCCCCGACGGACCGCTCATCACTGAGCATCACGAGCACGGCACGAGCAGCGGTCTCGAGAGCGTCGGTACGGGCGGGCGGCGCGGCTTTCTCCACCCGCACGACGAGGGGCAACACGAACTGGGGAGCCTGGTCACGGGGGTTCGGCTCGGTCTGAAAGGGACTCTCACTCACGAACGCAGGCTACTGGACCCCGCCGAGGGGCAGGGGCTGTGCCGATCTGCGGCATCGCCGCGGGAGGCGACAGGCCACAACGACGCCCACAACGAAGCCACGACGAACCCGCGGACGCCGTACGAGAAGATGCCCCCATGGAACGCGATCTGCGCCTGGAGAACGTAGGCCGCCGCTACGGCTTACGCGGCCCGTGGGTTTTCCGTGCCGTCGACCTGAAGCTCGCGTCGGGGACACTTACCCGCATCGAGGGCGGCAACGGCACAGGAAAATCCACTCTCCTGCGCCTCCTCGCCCGTATCGACGCCCCCACCGAGGGCAGGCTCACCGGCCACCCCCGCACCGCATACGTCCCCGAACGCTTCCCGGCCGCTCTCCCCTTCACGGCCGTCGGTTACCTCACCCACCTCGGCACGGTGCACGGCCTGTCCCGTGCGTCGGCCGAGCGCGCCGCGGGCGACTGGCTGGACCGCTTCGGTGCCGCCGCACACGCCCGCACCCCCATGACCCACCTCTCGAAGGGCAGCAGTCAGAAGGTCGCCGTGGCGCAAGCCCTCCTCGCCGAACCGGAACTGCTGATCCTGGACGAGGCCTGGACCGGCCTGGACACGGACGCGCGGGCCGAACTGGAGCGGGCGGTCGCCGAGCGGACGGAGGCCGGCGCGGCGGTCGTCTTCGTCGACCACGACCCCGGCCGCCTCTCCGGGGCCACGGACGCCGCGTATACGGTCCGCGACGGCACCCTTCACCGCCGTACCGACGAAGGACCGGCCGCCGTTTTCGACGGCCCGCACATGACCGTCGAGGTGCACGGCCCGGCGGCCCCGCTCCCCCCGGAGGCGCTGCGCCTGGCCACCTCCACCGAGGAGACGACCGACCGCACGCACCGGCTCACCGTCCCCGCCTCCCACTCCGACGTCCTGATCCGCGCCCTGCTGACCGCCCGCCCGCCGTGGCACGTGGTGAGCGTCCTCCCCCACTCCCGACTCCGCTCGAGCGGGGGGACCCCCATCGACGAGAGCCGCAGATGACCGCCCTCCTGCGTTACCAGACCGCCCTCCTCGTGCGCTCGCAGCGCTGGCTCCCCCCGTTCCTCCTGTACGCCGTCTTCCTGGGCGTCGGTGTGCAGGGCGGTCAGCCACTGCTGGACTCGCTCGGCTACACGGCCGCGTTCCTGCTGCCCGTGGCGGCGTGGCTGGTGCGGATCTGCGTGGCCAACGAGCCCCCGGCCGCCCGGAGCGTCGTCGCGGCGGCGGTCGGGCCCGCGCGGGCGCACCTGGCCTGTGTGCTGGTCGCGCTGACCGCGGCCGTCGTGCTGGGGGTGGCGGCGACAGCGATCGTCGCACTCATCAGCGACCCGGTCGGCAGCGACCACCACCGGAGCGTCCCCGTCCTCGAAGCCGCCGGTGCCGGACTGCTCGCCGTCCTGACCTGCGCCCTGCTCGGCGCGGCCGTCGGCGCGCTCACCGCCTGGCCCGTGCTGCGCTCGCCCGGCCGGGCGGTCCCCGCGCTGCTGCTGGCGGCCCTGCTGGCGCTGGTGGTAACCGGTTCCCCGGCGCAGGCGGCCGTCAGTGACCTGGTCGGCGGCTCGCACTCGGCGACCGTTCACCCGCCGGTCCTGCCCCTGGCCGCCGCGGCCCTGCTGAGCGCCGCCGCGACGGCCGCGGCCTGCGCGCTGACTTCCCGCCGATCACCCTGACCGGGCGATCACCCCGAGCAAACGGTTACCGCAAGCATCGAGGCACATGGCAATCGCGGGAAGACGGCAACCGCGGGTAAGCGGTTACCCCGAGCGCGCGGTGCGCTGCGCCTCCAGCCACTCGCACACCGGGCACCACGTGATCCCCTTGTACGACTGGGGGGTACTCCGTGGGCTTCCGGCACAGCACGCCCCCCACTCTCGGCTGCGCTCGAGCGGGGGCACCCCCATCGCGCGCGGCGGCCGGTCGGCCTTCGGCGGACCTGTCGCGTCGATCAGGTGGTACTCCCGATCGCTGTCCTCGCTCGTACCTCCAGCGGACGAAAGCGCACGCGGCCTGCGAGACGCGGACTGACGACGGCCTGCCGGACGGGGAGCTGACGACGGCGTGGGCGAAGCAGGCCGGCGACGGTGTTCGCGAGGCGGGCCGGCGACCGTGTACGCCGCAGGGTGCCGACCGGGTACGGGGGGCGGGCCGGCGACCGTGTACGGGCCGCAGGGTGCCGACCGGGTACGAGGGGCAGGCCGACGAACCGTGGACGAGTCTCACCGCCGCCCGCTCGCCGCCCCGATCAGCTCGGAAACCTTCACGAAACGGTATCCCTGTCGGCGCAGCTCCGGCACGATCGTGCGCACCGCCCGCTCGGTCGTCGGGGCGGCGCTGCGCGTGCAGTGCATGACGACGACTGAGCCCGGCTTCACGCCCTCCAGCACCTGCCGGGCCACCGCGTCCGCATCCGTCGCGAAGGCGTCTCCGCTCACCACGTCCCACTGCACCGCGGTCACACCCGTGCCGCTCACCGCGTGCAGTGCCCGCCGGTCGTAGCAACCGCCGGGGAAACGGAAGTAAGGCATCGCGTCCGGTACCCCGGCCTTGCGGAACGCCGCGTACGCCCGTTCCACGTCCGCCCGCATCCGGTCCTCGGGGACGGTCGGCAGGCCGTAGCAGTCGTCGGTGAAGGCGTAGTGGCTGTAGGAGTGGTTGGCGATCTCGAACTGCGGGTCGCGGCCGATCGAGCGGGCCTGGGCCGGGTACTCCTCGGCCCAGCGGCCGGTCATGAACACGGTGGCCGGCACCTTCAGCGTCCGCAGCGCCGCGATCAGCCCCGGGTTGTCGAAGTGCTCGCCGGACGCCGCCCGGGCCCCCTGGTCGGCGGTCATGTCGGCGTCGAAGGTGAGGGCCACGGTCTTGCCGGCGGTGCGGGGTGCGTTGCGGAAGACGGGGGTGAGTCCGGCCGGGCCGGGGGCCAGCGTCGGGGGCCGGGAGGGAGCGGCCGAGGCGGGAGCGGGAGCGGTGGGGGTCGGAGCGGTGTGCGTGGGGGCCGCGGACGTGTGGGCCGGGGCAGTCGGGCGGACGGCAAGCGGTTCCTGGGGGGTGCCGCAGGCGGCGAGGCCGGCGAGGGCGGTGCCGAGGGCGCAGAAGGTGGCGAGGCGACGTACCGGAGGGATCATCGTATGAATGTACGAGGAGTGCGCCTGGAGCTGTGCGGATATATGACCGCGCCTCCGGCGGCGTCACCCGCCCGGGCTCTCGCGTGCCCGGGCAGGACAGAACGTCGGGTAGGCCCAAGCGCCCTACTCGTCGACGGCCTTCGGGGGAGGAGGAGGCGGCGGAGGGGCGGCGGGCGGCGGCTGCTGGGGATGCTGCGGGATCGGTTGCTGGGCCTTTTCCAGGAAGCGCAGCAGTTCCACCGGGAACGGCAGGACGAGCGTGGAGTTCTTCTCGGCGGCCACCGCCACCACCGTCTGAAGCAACCGCAGCTGGAGCGCGGCGGGCTGCTCGGACATCTGCTTCGCCGCCTCGGCGAGCTTCTTCGACGCCTGGAGCTCGGCGTCCGCGTTGATGATCCGCGCCCGCCGCTCACGGTCGGCCTCGGCCTGGCGGGCCATCGAGCGCTTCATGGTGTCGGGCAGGGACACGTCCTTGATCTCCACGCGGTCGATCTGCACGCCCCAGCCGATGGCGGGACTGTCGATCATCAGCTCCAGACCCTCGTTGAGCTTCTCCCGGTTCGACAGCAGGTCGTCCAGCTCGCTCTTGCCGATGATCGAGCGCAGTGAGGTCTGTGCCATCTGCGAGACGGCGAAACGGTAGTCCTCGACGTTGATGACCGCGGCCGCCGCGTCCACCACCCGGAAGTACACGACCGCGTCCACCCGCACGGTCACGTTGTCGCGGGTGATGCCCTCCTGGGCGGGAATGGGCATCGTCACGATCTGCATGTTGACCTTGCGCAGCCGGTCCACGGCCGGGACGACCATCGTGAACCCCGGCTGGCGGACGTCGCCGCGCAGCCGGCCGAGCCGCAGGACCACCCCGCGCTCGTACTGTTTGACGACCCGCGCGGCCGCCCCGAGATACACGAGGGCCCCGGCGCCTACCGCCGCGGCCACGCCCAGCAGCTCCTGGAGCATGACGACCTCCTCAGCAAGAGGTCCATGAAAGGCGTTCTGTCTGTTCCTGCAACGATATGCCCGCCGTCCGGCCCGGGGCCACGCCCCGAGTCCCGGCCCGGACAGCGGGCGGGAGGGGCTACACGGCCGTCACCGGTTCCGTGACCTTCACGGGCTCCGTGCCGGCCGCGCTGTGGCGTTCGGCCCAGGTTTCCAGTGCCGTACGGCAGGCGTGGTCGAGGTGGTGCAGGCCGGACAGGTCCAGCTCGACGGGGCGGTCCTGCGGGAGGGCCTCCAGGCTGTCGAGGATCTTCGGCAGGCGCAGGAAGGTCGCGTTGCCCGACAGGTACGCCTGGACGGGGCCGGCGCCCTTGTCGACGACCTCCATCCGGAGGTGCGAGGCCTCCCACGCCGTCTTGGCGACGGCCAGCGCGAGACCGATGAGGACGCCCTCGAACATGCTGACCGCGACGATCGACACGGCCGTGACGACCAGGATCAGCGCCTCGCCGCGGTGCTCGCGCCACAGCCCCGCGATCGCCCGCACGGGTACGAGCTTGGCGCCCGCGTGCACGAGGATGCCGGCCAGCGCCGGGATGGGTATGTACGCCAGCACGTCCGGCAGCAGGGCCGCGAACAGCAGCAGCCACAGGCCGTGCAGCACGCGGGACGCCTTGGTCCGCGCGCCCGCCTGTACGTTGGCCGCGCTGCGCACGATCACCGCGGTCATCGGCAGCGCGCCGAGCACTCCGCAGAGCGCGTTGCCCGCGCCCTGCGCCATCAGCTCCTTGTCGTACTCGGTGCGCGGGCCGTCGTGCAGCCGGTCCACCGCCGCGGCGCTGAACAGCGACTCGGCGGACGCGATCAGGGTGAAGGCGACGATCGTGCCGAGCAGGCCGACCTGTGCCAGATCGCCGAAGGCGGACAGCGACGGCGGCTGGATGGAACCGAGCAGGCCCTGCACCTCGACGGTGGCCACGGGCAGGTTCAGCAGCAGGGCGGCGAGCGTCGCCAGGCCCACCGCGGCGAGCGGGCCGGGCACCGTCCGGACCTTTGCCGGCAACCGCTTCCACAACACCAGCACCGCGATGGTGCCGGCGCCGAGCGCGAGCGACGCCAACGCGTCGGTGTTGCCGGCCGCGTCCACGAGTGCCTCGGGCAGACCGGCGATCTTCTCCAGGCCGGACTCCGGCGCCTTGGTGCCGACCACCGAGTACAGCTGACCGGCGATCAGCACCAGGCCGATTCCGGCCAGCATGCCCTCGACGACCGAGACCGAGATGGCCCGGAAGTAGCGCCCCAGCTTCAGGGCGCCCATGGCGATCTGCAGAGCGCCGGTCGCGAGGACGACGACCCCGAGGGCGGGCAGGCCGAACTCCTGCACGGCCTCGAAGACCAGCACGGTCAGCCCTGCCGCGGGACCGGACACCTGCAGGCTGCTGCCGCGCATCAGCCCGGTGACGAGGCCGCCGACGATGCCGGTGACGAGTCCGAGCTCGGCCGGCACGCCGGAGGCCACGGCCACGCCCACGCACAGCGGGAGCGCGACCAGGAAGACGACGAGTGAAGCGGCGAAGTCCTGCTTGAGGTGGGGGAACCTGGATATTCGGCGGGGGGCTTCGTTGGTCATCGCGGCGCTCACAGGGTCTCGAAGCCGTCGGTGTCCACGCGGTGTTCGCGCACGGCGCCGGTGTGCACCTCGTAGTACCAGCCGCGCACCCTTAGCCGGCCGTCGGCCAGCCGCTTCTCCACGCACGGATAGGAACGCAGCCGCAGCAGCTGGGCGAGCACGTGGTTCTGCACCGCCCGCATGACCGTCGGGTCGTCGGGATCGGCGGCCCCCGGCTCGTCCGCGGCGTGCGCGAGCCAGTCGCGGACGGCGGGGACGCCGTCGAGGTCGTCGCCGCGCACCAGCGCGCCGACGGCACCGCAGTGCGAGTGGCCGCAGACCACGACGTCCTGGACGCCGAGCACCTCGACGGCGTACTCGATGGTGGCCGCCTCGCCGGTGGGGCGGTCGGAGACGTACGGGGGCACGATGTTGCCCGCGGTGCGCAGCTCGAAGAGCTCGCCGGGGCGGGCGCCCGTGATCAGGGCGGGTACGACCCGCGAATCGGAGCAGGTGATGAAGAGGACCTGCGGGGACTGGCCTTCGGCGAGCTTGGCGAACTCCTCAGGGCGCTGTCCGAACGTACGGGCGTTGTCGATGAGGGGCTGCATGACGTGGTGACTCCTCCTGGCGCGCCGCGGGGGCGCGTCGGATGTGCAGGACACAGGACAGGTGGGGGAACTGCTGTTCTGCTCTGCTCTCTCAGCAGCGGAAGACCTGAAGTGCCGCCGGAGAGTGGGCCGTCGAGGATCTCGACGAGCGGTGATGGGGGGCGCCGGGCCGGGCCGGCTGGTGCGCGGCCGCGGGATCCTGCGCCAGCAGCGCGCGCTCGGGCTCCTGGGGCGCCGAGGCGGCGGAGGTGGCGCCGCGGTGGCGGTCACGGGTGCGCAGAGGGTCGGCGGAGCCGGCGGAGCGGTCGCAGTCGCGCAACGTGACGATCTCGTCGCGCTTCGTCTTGCCCGAGAGGGTGATTCCGGGCTGGGTCTTGGCCTCGGCCTGACGCACCGTGTGCGCGTGTGCGAAGGATGACGTAGGAGCGAAGAAGGGGAGGGCGAGCAGGGCGGCGGCGAGGATCGAGATCACGGCCCGGGCCGTCTTACCTCGGAACATGCGCCTCCCTCCGACCTGTTCGCGCTTCTAGTCCAGACCAACGACTGGTCAACGACTGGTCAAGAAACACGGTAACCCTGCAAGGTTGTTTGCAGGGTTAACTGGGCGTTTCGAGAAGAAGTGCGCCTCAAAAGCGAGGGGTGCTTGGCGTGAACCGACTCTTGACCCGGGTGGCCCGGATCGTTTAATGAGCTTCGACGAGTCGCCCCGCGTCGCGGGCCAGCGCAGTGAGCCGGGAGATCGCGCGGAAGTACTTCTTGCGGTAGCCGCCGTTCAGCATCTCCTCGCTGAACAGCCGGTCGAAGGGCAGCCCCGAGGCCAGGACCGGGACCTCGCGGTCGTAGAGCCGGTCGGCCAGAACCACGAGCCTGAGCGCCGTGGACTGGTCGGGCACCGGCCGCACGTCTGTGAGACAGACCGCCTTCAGGCCATCCGTGAGCGCGCCGTAACGGCTCGGGTGGACCTTGGCGAGGTGTTCCAGCAGGTGCGGGAAGTCGTCGAGCGAGGTGCCCTCGGTGGCGTACGCCGCCTTCGTCACCTCTTCGTCGGAGTACGGCGCCGGCGCCTCGGGCAGACCGCGGTGGCGGTAGTCCTCGCCGTCGATGCGCAGCGCGCGGAAGTGCGCCGACAGGCCCTGGATCTCGCGCAGGAAGTCGGCGGCCGCGAATCGGCCCTCGCCCAGCTTGCCCGGGAGGGTGTTGGAGGTGGCGGCGAGCGCGACACCCGCGTCGACCAGCTTCCCGAGCAGCGTGGAGACGAGAACGGTGTCGCCCGGGTCGTCCAGCTCGAACTCGTCGATGCACAGCAGACGGTGCCCGGAGAGGGTCCGCACCGTCTGCTGGAAGCCCAGGGCGCCGACGAGGTTGGTGAGCTCGACGAAGGTGCCGAACGCCTTGAGGGCGGGCTCGGCCGGGGTGGCGTGCCACAGGGACGCCAGGAGGTGCGTCTTGCCGACGCCGTAACCGCCGTCCAGGTAGACGCCACGCGGGCCGGCGGGCACCCTCGTCGCCTTCGCCCTGCCGAAGCCGAGGAACCCCCGTTTGGCGGTACCCGTGGCGTGCGCTCCGCCCAGTCCGGCCGCGAAGCCCTCCAGGACTCCGACCGCCTCGGTCTGACTGGGCTGGTTCGGGTCCGGGATGTATGTGCTGAAACGGACCGAGTCGAAGCGCGGCGGCGGAACCATCTCGGCGACCAGTCGGTCCGCGGGGACATGCGGCTGACGGGTGCACAGGGATGCCGGGGCCGCGTCGGCTATCGGGCCGATGCCGGGGGCGGGGGAGAAGGACGACACGGTTCCCCATGCTACGGGGCGTGCCAGACTGCCTGGCATGCGACGGCTGTTCCCTGTGACCGACCAGACAGCGACGAACGACCGCGGCGGGAGGCCGCCCGGGGCCCCCGGCGAGGGGGGCGGTGCGGCGGCGGACCGCGAGTGGAGCCTCGACGAGCTCGCCGACGCCTACGCCTACCCGGAACCCGGCCCCGGGGAGCCGCGGCCCTGGCTGCGCGCCAACATGGTGTCCACCCTCGACGGCGCCGCCCAGCACGACGGACGCTCGCAGCCCATCTCCACCGCCACCGACATGCGGATCTTCGGCATGCTGCGGGGGCTCGCGGACGTGGTGGTCGTCGGCGCGGAAACGGTACGTCTGGAGGGCTACCGCCCCGCACGCGCGCGTGCCGAGTTCGCCGGGCGGCGCGAGGCGGCCGGGCAGGGGCCCGCACCCGCCGTCGCGGTGGTCACCGCCAGTCTCGACCTGGACTTCTCGCTCCCGCTCTACACCTCGCCGCTGGTGCCCACCCTGCTCCTGACGGGCGCCGCGGCGGCCCCCGACAGGATCGCGGCCGCACAGAAGGCGGGCGCTCAGGTGGTGATCGCCGGTGACGGCATGGGCGTGGACCCGGCCCGGGCCGTGGAGGCCCTCGCCGGACTCGGGCACACCCGGCTGCTGACGGAGGGCGGACCCCGGCTGCTGGGGCAGTTCGTCGCCTCCGGAGTACTCGACGAGCTCTGTCTGACCGTCTCCCCGATGCTCACCGTCGGCGACGCGCAGCGGATCGCGGGCGGGCCGTCGATCGCGGTTCCGCGGCGGTTCGCACTGGCGTCACTTCTGGAGGAGGAGGGTTTCCTGTTCGCGAGGTACCGGCGGCCGTGATGCCGGAAACGGGTTCGATCGCCGCCGAGGGTCCTGAAATCGGCGGAGTAAGCCGTTCCGTTTAGTGTCCGACGGGCACACTGAATCTCGCAGTCCCCGTGCGAGCACGGGGAAGGATGGTTTCCGCAGGGCCGCGAACGGCCCACGCAGGAGAGAGGGCCACGGGGGTCCTCGAAGGAGAATGGGGCGCTGGTGTTCACAAGCGTTTTGATGATCGAGAAGGCCCTGACGTCCGCCGACGTCGAGTTCGTCAGCACCTTGCACGGGGACGAGCCGGTCTTCTTCCACGTGCTGCTCCAGCCTCGGGGCGACCAGGCGGACCGCTTGCTGCGGGCCATCGACGACGTGGCCCTCGGAGAGCTGGACGAGGCAGCGCGGGAGCGGGAGACGCCGGAGGGGGAAGAGGCGAAGGGGTTCGGCGAACGGGCGCTTTCGGTGTCCCTCCAGGCGTTGCACGCGGCGGGCAACGAGGCGGTGGGGCGGCTGGTCGAGGACCATCCGCTGGACACGTTGAAGTCCCTGGTGGGTGAGGTGGGGGCGGACGAGGTGATCGTCCTGACCGATCCCCACTACGTGGAGGAGTTCTTCCACCGGGACTGGGCCTCCCGGGCCCGGCACAGGGTGGGGGTGCCGGTGCTGAAACTCTTCTCGCACAGCAAGGCGTAGGCAGGAAGCGCGCTGGGCGCAGCACACGAGGGAAACGCAGGAAACAGGGTGCTGTCGGAGTGCGGTGCGCCCCTAGGTCGGCCGGGACGGCCCTTGCGGAATAGGGTGGGGGCGCACTCGTCGCCATCACCGCACCCTGGGAGAACACGCATGGCACCCGGCCTTCCTACCGCCATGGACCGACCGCACTTCATCGGCATCGGCGGGGCCGGGATGTCGGGGATCGCGAAGATCCTGGCCCAGCGTGGGGCGAAGGTGGCCGGCAGCGACGCCAAGGAGTCCGGGACCGCGGCGGCGCTGCGCGCGCTCGGGGCGACCGTGCACATCGGGCACGCCGCCGAGCACCTGGCCGACGACGCCAGCTGTGTCGTCGTCTCGTCGGCGATCCGCGCGGACAACCCGGAGCTGGCCCGCGCGGCCGAGCTGGGCATCCCGGTGGTCCACCGTTCGGACGCGCTCGCCCGGCTGATGGACGGGCTGCGTCCGATCGCCGTCGCCGGCACGCACGGCAAGACGACCACCACGTCCATGCTGGCGGTGTCGCTGTCCGAGCTGGGGCTGAACCCCTCGTACGCGATCGGCGGCGACCTGGACGCGCCCGGTTCCAACGCGCTGCACGGCGAGGGCGAGATCTTCGTCGCCGAGGCGGACGAATCGGACCGCAGCTTCCACAAGTACGCGCCCGAGGTCGCCATCGTCCTCAACGTCGAGCTCGACCACCACGCGAACTACGCCTCGATGGACGAGATCTACGAGTCCTTCGAGACCTTCGCCGGGAAGATCGTCCCCGGCGGCACGCTGGTGATCAACGCCGACCACGAGGGCGCCCGGGAACTGACGCGACGCGTCGAGGGCGTGCGGGTGGTGACGTACGGGGAGGCCGAGGACGCCGACGTGCGGGTCCTGTCCGTCGTCCCGCAGGGGCTGAAGAGCGAGGTGAGCGTCCTGCTGGACGGGCAGGAGCTCACGTTCACCGTCTCCGTGCCCGGCCGTCACTACGCGCACAACGCCGTCGCCGCGCTGGCCGCGGGCGTCGCCCTGGGCGTCCCCGCCGCCGAGCTCGCCCCCGCCCTGGCCGCGTACACGGGCGTCAAGCGCCGGCTTCAGCTCAAGGGCGAGGAGGCGGGCGTCCAGGTCATCGACTCCTACGCCCACCACCCGACCGAGATGACGGCCGACCTGGAGGCGATGCGCGCGGCGGCCGGCGACGCCCGCATCCTCGTCGTCTTCCAGCCGCACCTGTTCTCCAGGACACAGGAACTCGGCAAGGAGATGGGCCAGGCCCTGGCGCTGGCCGACGCCTCCGTCGTCCTCGACATCTACCCCGCCCGCGAGGACCCGATCCCGGGCGTGACCAGTGCGCTGATCATCGACGCGGCCCGGGCGGCGGGCGCGGACGTCACGGCCGTGCACGACAAGGACGAGGTGCCCGCCGTGATCGCGGGAATGGCGAAGGCCGGCGATCTCGTTCTCACCATGGGCGCGGGCGATGTGACGGACCTGGGCCCGCGCATTCTGGACCGTCTTTCCAGCTGAGGGGCTGAGCTCATGTCGTACGACGTCGAAAAGCCGGACGAGCAGTGGCGGGCGGAGCTGACCCCGGCCGAGTACGCCGTCCTGCGCCAGGCCGCGACCGAGCCCGCGTTCACCGGTGAGTACACCGACACCAAGACCCGGGGCGTCTACTCCTGCCGAGCCTGCGGCACCGATCTGTTCACCTCCGAGACCAAGTTCGACTCCCACTGCGGCTGGCCGTCCTTCTTCGACCCGAAGGACACCGACGCGGTGGAGCTGATCGAGGACCACTCGCACGGGATGGTGCGCACCGAGGTGCGGTGCGCCCGATGCGGTTCCCACCTCGGGCACGTGTTCGCCGGGGAGGGGTACGCCACCCCGACCGATCAGCGGTACTGCATCAACAGCATCTCGCTGCGGCTGGCGGCGGACGAGAGCTGACGAGGGCCGACGTGGCCGACGCGGCTCACAGGTGCTCGCGCTGCACCAGCGCCGACAGCACCAGCATCCCCGGCAGCAGGGGCAGCCAGACCGTCAGCACCCGGTAGCCGATGACCGTCGCCGTGGCCAGGCCCAGCGGGGTGCCGTAGCCGGCCAGGGTGAGGACCAGGGCCGCGTCGACGGGACCGATCCCGCCCGGCGCGGGGACGGCTCCCGCCGCGGTGCTCGCCGCCAGGTGGGCGAAGAGCAGCTGCGCCCAGGAGAGGGGCACGCCCAGCGCCGTTCCCACGGAGGCCACCACACTCGCCTGGACCAGCGGCGCCGCGACCGCTCCGCCCCACAGGGGGAGGAAACGGGAGGGGCGGGTGTGCAGGTGCCGGACGTCGGTCAGGGCCGTACGCACGAAGTCCAGGGCGGGGCGGCGCAGCGGCCGTACGAAGGCGAGCAGCACCGCGGCCGCCGTGGGGGCCAGTAGCAGGCCCACGGCGGCCAGGAGCAACGTCCGTCCCTGCGGCAGGAGTTGGGCGGCGGGTACGGCGCTGGGCGCGGCGATCAGGAAGACCAGCACCACGGGCGTCTTCGCCACGGCTCTGACCAGGGAGTACAGGGCGATCGAGGCAGTGGCGCGGGGGAGCGGGACGCCCTGGCGTTGCAGAAAACGGACGGTGACCGCGTGGGCGCCTATGCTCGCCGGCAGCACGTGATTCGCGGCGCCCGCGGCGATCTGGGAGGCCACCAGCAGGCCCGGCGGCAACCGGTCCGGGATCGCGCCCTGGCGGACACAGGCCGCGACGACGGCACCCAGATAGGTGAAGAGGAGCCCGGCCAGCAGCCACAAGGGATCGGCGGTGGCCAGCCGGGCGGTGCCGTCGCGCACGGCGTGCCAGTCGACCGCCGCCCACACCACCAGGAGCAGCAGCGGGAGCAGGCCGAGGGCGCGGCGGGTGGCGGCGGACGTCAGGGGGCGGGGGCGGTCGGCCGCGAGCGGGAGCGGGGGCGGGGTCGCGGGCTCGTCGAGGGGCAGCAGGGACACGGCGCACGTCGTCCTTCCGCGTCGTGACCGCACGCGGCGGCTTGACGGATCGGGGTTGGGCCTGCCTAAGGAGGGGGACGGGGGAGTCGTTCCCCTCCGGTGTGACGGTGCGGTGTCCGGAAGCCGACGGAGTGCGGGCCGAAGGGCGACCGCGGTGCGGTGAGGCGGGGGAGGCACGGTGAGGCTGTGGGATTTCTGCCCATACCCCCCGGAGTTCATCCCGGACGTCCCCCGAGGTTCACCCGGCCCGCAGCACCGTCGGCGCCTCCCGCGCGATCCGGTCGGTCGTCCCCCGGCCTGTCGTCGTGCCGTGGCCGCCCGGGAGCCGCCCGGTCCTGCGGTACCGCCCGTGACGCCTCTGCCGGCAGCTGTTCCGCGCCCGCGCCCCACCCTGAGCCGACGACCGGTTCGGCGAGGTACGTCGCCATGTCCTCGACGCCCGGCACGGGGCGGGCGGACGGTCCCGCAACGCCGCGGCCATCAGCGCGTCGACGTCGCCCCCCCGCCAGGGGCCGCTCGCTCCTGTACCGCACGCCGGCGGGCGGGGGACGGGAGGGCGCCGTCCCCTGCCGTCGGCGGGCTCAAGGACCGGGCCGTGCCCGGCGCAGCGTTCCTGGCACACCACTCACCGGCTGCCGAGCTCTGCGCTCACCGCCTTCCGGTTCACTGGTGGTCGGGTTCTGGGTTCGGTGTCTTCCGGCTCACCGGCGGCCCGCTCTGCGCTCGTCGTCTTCCGGCTCACTCTCCTCGTTCGCCGGACGCCCGTTCACCCGTGGGTGGTGCCGGTGGTCGGTGCCGTCGGGAGCGTCACCGTGAACTCCGTCGCTCCCGCCTTGTTGCCCAGCTCCAGGGAGCCGCCGTGCGCGCGCACCAGAGAGCGGGCGACCGACAGGCCGAGGCCGCTGCCGCCGCGGTCGCGGCTGCGGGCCTTGTCGACGCGGTAGAAGCGGTCGAAAACGCTTTCCCGGTCGCCGGGCGAGATGCCCGGGCCCTGGTCGGTGACATGGACCTGTGCGGTTTCCGGGGTAACGGTTACCCCGACGGAGACCGGGGTGCCGGCCGGGGTGTGCACGGCCGCGTTGGTGAGGAGGTTGTCCAGGACCTGGCGGATGCGGTGCGGGTCCATCCGCAGCGGTACGGCGGCCGGGCCCGGGGACACCGTCAGCGGATGCCCGGGGTGGCTCGCGCGGAACGCGTCGGCCGCCTGCTCGACCAGCTCCACCAGGTCGGCGTTCTCCATCCGCAGAGGCGTCTCCACCTCGGCCGCGTCCAGCCGGGCCAGCAGCAGGAGGTCGTCGAGGAGGACGCCCATCCGGGCGGCCTCGGCGCGCAGCCGGGCCAGGTGCTTGTCCCGCTCCTCGGGCGCGTTGGCGGCCGCGTACTGGAAAAGGTCCGCGTAACCGCGTACCGACATCAGCGGCGTGCGCAGCTCGTGCGAGGCGTCGGCGACGAAACGGCGCAGGCGCTGCTCGGCCTCCGCGCGCACGGCGAGGGAGTCGTCGATGTGCTCCAGCATCGTGTTGAAGGCCGTGCGCAGCTCCTCCACCTCGGGGCCGCCGCCCGGCGCGTCCGCGCGCAGGGGGAGGCGGGACGCCGACTCGGTGAGGTCGTGCGAGGCGATGCCGTGCGCGGTGTGCGCCATGTCGCTCAGCGGTTTCAGGCCGCGCCGCAGCAGCGCCCGTCCGAACACCACGAGGGCCAGCAGCGCCAGGCCGAAGGTGACGACCTGGATCGTGATCAGCTGCCGGACGGTGGCCTCGAGGTTGTCCATGGGCGCGCCGCTGACCAGCACCACTCCGGGTTCCACTTCGCAGGCGCGCAGCCGGTACGTGCCCTGGCCCGCGAGGTGCGCGGTGCGCAGTACCTCCGTGTCGGCGACGGCCTGCGCCTTGGCCAGGGTGGTGAGGTCGTCGACGTCCTCGGGCAGGTCACCGGGGTCCTCGGGCTTGCGCAGCACGGGCTTGCCGTCCCGTACGTCGTACACGGCGTAGTACCAGCCCCAGTACTTCTTCCCGGTCAGCGAGCCGGAGTCCACGATGCTCTTGGACTGCGCGACCTGGGCGATCGCGAGTTGGTCGTTGAGCTGGGCCGACAGATAGTCCCGCATATAGGTCGTCAGCGCCGTGCCGACGACCGCGAACACCACCAGCGACAGCGCGCCGAGCCCCAGCGCCATCCGCGTGCCGAGCCGCAGTCTGCGGTACGACCGCCAGAGTCGGCCGATCACTCGGCCGCCTGCCGGATCACGTATCCGAAACCGCGTACCGTCTGGATCAGCGGGTCGTCGCCCGTCGCGTCGAGCTTGCGGCGCAGCCGACTGACGACCAGCTCGACGACATTGGAACGGCCGCCGAAACCGTATTCCCACACATGGTCGAGGATCTGTGCCTTGGTGAGCACGGTCGGGGACTTGCGCATCAGGTAGCGCAGCACCTCGTACTCGGTGGGCGTGAGCGTCAGCAGCTTTCCGCCGCGCCGGACCTCCCGGGTGTCCTCGTCCATGGTGAGATCCGACACCCGCAGCACCGAGCGCTGGAAACCGGGACCGGCGCTGCGCCGCAGCACGGTCCGCAGCCGGGCCATCAGCTCCTCCACGGCAAACGGTTTCACCAGGTAGTCGTCGCCGCCCCGGGTCAGCCCCGCGACCCGGTCGGCGACCCCGTCGCGAGCCGTGAGGAACACCACCGGCACCATCGTCCCGGTGTTCCGCAGCCGGTCGAGCACGCCGAAACCGTCGATGTCGGGCAGCATCAGGTCGAGCACCACGATGTCGGGACGGAAGTCGGCGGCGCGGCGCAGCGCCTCCTCACCCGAGTTCGCGGTGACCGCGTCCCAGCCCTCGTAGCGGGCGACCGTCGCCACGAGATCGGCGATCGGCGGGTCGTCGTCCACGACGAGGAGTCGTACTTTTTCCACCTGCACATAGTGCGCCACCGGCCCCACAGCGCCAGACCCGCGTCTCACGCGCACCCCAATCGATAAGATCTTGAAAGTTGTACGACAGGAAAACGACAGCGAAGCACGGACAAGCTCTGTGTTCTGAGGACCCGATCTAGGAGTTTCCGTCCGTGACGACCGTCCAATCGCCTCCCGTACCCCCCACGGCGATACGCCCCAAAGTAGTGGCCCGCACCGGCTTGTACGCCGTGCTGGCCGCGAACGCGGCCGTCGTGACCCTCTTCGCAGTCCAGGCGGGCTTCGCCTCCAACGCGCTCGTCGTGATCGGCCGCTTCGCCGGCCTGTACGGCGCGCTGCTGATGGCGTTCCAGCTGCTGCTGGTGGCCCGGCTGCCCTGGCTGGACCGCCGCATCGGCATGGACCGGCTCACCAACTGGCACCGCTGGACCGGCTTCGGCCTGCTGTGGACGCTGGTCGGGCATGTGGTGTTCATCACCTTCGGCTACGCCGAGTCCTCCTCGATGAACCCGGTGAGCCAGCTCGTCGACCTCGCCGAAACCGTCGAGGGTGTGCTGCGGGCCGCCGTGGCGGTGGTGCTGATCCTGGTCATCGGCGGCGCCTCCGCCCGCTGGGCCCGCCGCCGCCTCGCCTACGAGACCTGGCACTTCATCCACCTGTACACGTACGTCGCCGTGGTGCTGGCCTTCACCCACCAGGTCGCGGTCGGGACGACGTTCACCGCGTCCTCCGCCGCCACGACGTACTGGTACGCGGTCTGGGGCGTCGCCCTCGGCTCCGTCTTCCTTGGCCGGCTGATCCTGCCCCTGTGGCGCAACTGGCGCCACCAACTGCGCGTCGAGGCGGTCGTCCCCGAGGCCGACAACGTCGTAAGCGTGTACATCACCGGTCGTGACCTGGACCGGCTGCCTGCCCGGGCGGGCCAGTTCTTCCTCTGGCGGTTCCTGACGAAGGACCGCTGGTGGCAGGCGAACCCCTTCTCCCTGTCGGCCGCGCCCGACGGCACCCGCCTGCGCCTGACCGCGAAGGCGGCCGGCGACGGCTCCGCGGGCCTGCGCCACATCAAGCCCGGCACCCGCGTCTTCGCCGAGGGCCCCTACGGCGCCTTCACCGCGATGCACCGCACCCGCCCGGAGTCCCTGCTCATCGCCGGCGGCGTCGGCGTCACCCCGATCCGGGCGCTGCTGGAGGAGATCCACGGCCACGCGGTGGTCATCTACCGGGTGGCCGGCGAGCGCGATGCCGTCCTCTACGACGAGCTGCGCGAGCTGGCCGTCGCCAAGGGCGCCGAGCTGCACCTGGTCACCGGGCCGCCGGTGCCCGACCGGCTGGCGCCGCGCGAACTCGCCGCGCTCGTGCCGGACATCGCGGAGCGGGACGTCTTCCTGTGCGGGCCGCCACCGATGATGAACGCGGTCCTCGGTACCCTGCGCGAGCTGGACGTGCCCAAGACGCAAGTCCACTTCGAGCGCTTCAGCCTGGCGGGATGAGAGAGACGACGTGAAGCGAGCAATACCTGTCCTGGTCCTGTCCGTGGCGGGCCTGATCCCGGTCTGGCGCTACGAGCCGTCGACCGGTGCGACGTCCACCACCGAGGCCGCCTCGACACCCTCCGTGTCCTCCTCCACCTCCTCCTCGGGATCGACCACCTTCACCGGTACGACCGTGACCACGGAGAAGGGTGACGTCCAGGTCCAGGTGACCTACGACGGCGACAAGATCACGGCTGTGAAGATGCTGAAGCAGCCGAACCACCCGCAGACGACGGCGGCGGTGCCGAAGCTGATCGCGGAAACGCTGACGGCGCAGAGCGCGGACATCGACACCGTTTCCGGCGCGACGCTCACCAGTGACGGTTACAAGGAGTCCCTCCAGGCGGCCATCGACGCGCAGGCGGCCTCCGCCTCGGCGTCCCCCACGGCGTCGGCCTCCGCCTCGGCCTCGACCGCCGCGTCGCAGACCGTCGCGGGCTCGACCGTGAACACCGAGAAGGGTGACGTGCAGGTCCAGGTCACCTTCGCAGGCGACAAGATCACGGCCGTGGAGATGCTGAAGCAGCCGAACCACCCGCAGACGACGGCGGCGGTGCCGAAGCTGATCGCGGAAACGCTGACGGCGCAGAGCGCGGACATCGACACCGTTTCCGGCGCGACCATCACGAGCGACGGTTACAAGGAGTCCCTCCAGGCCGCGATCGACGCGAAGGGCGCCTGACGTGCACCGCGTCGAACACGTCATGGGGTTTCCGGTCTCGCTGCGGGTCGACGACACCGTCGTCCCCGACGAGGCCGGGGACGCCGTGTTCGCCTGGCTGCGCGAGGTAGACGCCCGGTTCAGCCCGTTCAAGGCCGACAGCGAGGTCTCCCGGTACGACCGGGGCGAGCTGTCGGCCGACGAGCTGAGCGCCGACCTCGTGGAGGTCCTCGACCTCTGCGAGCGGTACCGGGTGGCCACCGGCGGTGCCTTCGACGTCCGGCTGCCCGGCCGCGGCCTCGACCCCTGCGCCGTGGTCAAGGGCTGGTCCGTGCAGCGGGCGGCCGAACTGCTGACCGGCGCCGGACTCAGCCGGTTCTGCCTCAACGCCGGGGGCGACGTGGTCGTGTCGGGCGGACCGTGGCGGGTCGGCGTACGGCACCCCGATATCGCCGACAAGCTGTGCACCGTCCTCGACCTCACCGACGCGGCGGTCGCGACCTCCGCGCGCTACGAACGCGGCGACCACATCCTCGACGGCCGCACCGGCCGCCCCGCCACCGGCCTCGACAGCCTCACCGTCGTGGCCCCGACCCTGACCGAGGCCGACGCCGTCGCCACGGCCGCCTTCGCCCAGGGCGCGGAGGGTGTCGAGTGGGCGGCGGCGCGAGAAGGCTGCGAGGTGTACGCCGTACTGCCCGGCGGGCACGTGCTGCGCACCGGCGGATTCCCGACGGCGGGGGCGGCAGCGGCGTGAGTGTCGCGGCGGAGGCGCTGGGAGCGGCCGTCTGGTTCCTCGGCTGGGGCGCGGCGGCCTCGCATGGACGTCGGGACGGACAGTCCGACCGCACTCACGCCAACGCCGGTGCCGCTGACCGACGTTGACGGTGCTGCGGTGCTGCGGTGCTGCGGTGCGTGTGGGTGTCGCCGGCCGGGCCGCTCCGGTGAACGTTCAGGGCGGGCTTCAGGACAAGCGGAAGGCGGGCCGCCGGTGAAACCGGCGGCCCGCCCCTTTGCGTGTATGACCCACGCCGTACGAGGTTTTCAACTGACGTCGGAGGCGTCCAGGCGGTAGAGACCGCTGTAGTCGGAGACGGCGGTGCCGTTCGCCTTGACCCAGGTCGAGATCTCGGAGTTCGAGGATCCCTGGCCGCTGTCGCCGACGACGATGTAGTGCAGCTTGCCCGCCTTCACGAGGCTCTTCAGCTTGGCGAGCGTCATCGCGTTGTCGCTGCCGGACCAGCCGCCCATCGAGATGACCGGCTCGCCGGACTCCAGGATGATCGAGGAGGCCGTCTGGTCGGTGGCCACCGCCACCAGCCAGCTCGCGCCGTCCTGGTTCTTCTTCAGGTACGTGATCATCGCGGACGACACCTGGGTGCCGCCGCCCATGCCACCACCGGTGAGCTCTTCGGCACTGCCGGACTCGGCCGTACCCGACTCGGTGGAGCCGGACCCCGTCGTACCGGACTCGGTCGTACCGGTCTCCGTCGAGTCCGACTCCGTCGAGTCGCCGGTGTTCGACGGGGGCTGGCCCATTTCCTGGCCGTCGCCCGAACCGCTGGGCGCCTCACCGGAGTTGGTGCCCGGCCCGCCGTTCGTACCGCTGGGCCGCTGGCCGCCGCCCATGCCGCCGCCGGTGTTCGGGCCGGCCGTCGGGTTGGTGCCGTTGGTGCTGGAGGCGGCGGCCGAGGCCGAGTAGGCGGCGGGACCGGCGAGCAGCGCCACGACCGCCGCCAGAGCCGCGACACCCATCAGCTGCTGCCGCTTCGTGAACCGGCCGACCAGCAGCCCGATCACCGCGGCGGCTCCCGCGACACCGGCCACGATCTCGGCGACCGTGTACAGCGTCCCGGAGCCGGAGACCCGCTGGAGCAGGACGACCGCCCACACCGAGCTCGCCGCGACCGCGGCCGGCAGCACCCATCCCCACTTTGCCGCAGAGCCCTTGCGGAAAGCGTTGTAGAGCATGACGCCGCCCGCGCCGGCGACGGCCGCGATGCCGGGGGCCATGGCGGTGACGTAGTACGGGTGGAAGGTGCCCTCGGCGAGGGCGAAGGTCAGGTAGTGGAGGACGAACCAGCCGCCCCACAGCATCAGCGCGGCGCGCTTGGCGTCGGTACGGGGCGCCCGGCCGCGCAGGACCAGGCCGGCCACCAGCGCGATCGCCGCGAAGGGGATCAGCCAGGAGATCTGGCCGCCCATGATGTCGTTGAACATCCGGTACAGGCCCGCCTCGCCGCCGAAGCTCGCGCCGTTGCCCTGCGAGCCCACCGACGAACTCGCCCCGAAGATACGGCCGAAACCGTTGTAGCCGATGACCAGGTCCCAGACCGTGTTGTCGGTCGAACCGCCGATGTAGGGGCGGGAGGAGGCCGGGATCAGGTCGACGACCACCATCCACCAGGCGCTGGAGACGACCAGCGCGACCGTGCCGACCGCAAGGTTGCGTATGCGCTTGCCCAGCGACGCGTTCGCGGCCCACAGATACACCAGGAAGAACGCGGGCAGGACGACGTAGGCCTGCATCATCTTCGTGTTGAACGCGAAACCGATGGCGACACCGGACCACACCAGCGGCATCAGCCGTCCGGTGCGCACCGACTTCAGCAGCGCGGCCGCGCCCAGCAGCATCAGGAAGACGAGGATCGGGTCGGGGTTGGTGTCCCGGGTGATGGCGACCGTGATCGGGGTGAGCGTCAGCGCCAGCGCGGAGATCGTCGCCGCCACCGCGCCGAAGTCACGCTTGACCAGTCGGTGCAGAAGCGCGACGGAGCCGGTTCCCACGGCGACCATCGGCAGCATCAACTGCCAGGTGCCGTATCCGAAGGCGCGGGCGGACAGGCCCATCACCCACAGGGCGAAGGGCGGTTTGTCGACGGTGATGAAGCTGCCGGAGTCCAGGGCGCCGAAGAAGAACGCCTTCCAGCTCTTGGTGCCGCTGTAGACGGCCGCGTCGTAGAACGTGTTGCCGGTGATCGAGGAGAGGTTCCAGGCGTAGAGGGCCGTGGCCAGTACGAGGATCGCCCACAGGGCCGGGCGGGCCCAGCGCGGGTCCTCGGGGGCGCCGGTGAACAGGCGCCTGGCGCGCGAGGCGAGTCCGCCGTCGGCGGGCGGAGCCGCCCGGTGGCGGCGGCCGTCCTCCTGGACGGGGGCGGGCGGCGGGGCGAGGGTCGTCATGACGCGTACTCCAGGTGGGTGTTCGCCCCGGTGGGCTGGACGGCGGGAGAGGCGGTGCGCGCGGCCGGCACCTGCGGGGTGCTCGTGCGGCGGGGTACGGCGGGGATACGGGTGCGGCCGGTGAGGGTGGAGCGGAGCATCCGGCCCATGCCCTTGAGGTCGTCGACGGCCGTACGGACGATGTCGACCCGGCTGTCGGGGTCGTCGGTCCAGTCGACCGGCACCTCGTGGACGCGGAGCCGGTTGCGCTGGGCCAGGACCAGCAGTTCGGTGTCGAAGAACCAGGCGGTGTCCTCGATGTGCGGGGCGAGCGCGCGGAAGACGTCGGCGCGGACGGCCTTGAAGCCGCACTGCGCGTCCGAGAAGCGGGCGCCGAGCCCCGCCTTCAGCAGCAGGTTGTAGGAGCGGGAGACGAACTCCCGCTTGGCGCCCCGGACCACCGCCGCCTGGCGGTGCAGCCGGCTGCCGATCGCGAGGTCGCTGTGGCCGGACAGCAGCGGGGCGACCAGGGGGAGGAACGCCTCCAGTCCGGTGGAGAGGTCCACGTCCATGTACGCGACGACATCGGCGGCAGAGCGGTTCCACACGTGTTTCAGGGCGCGGCCCCGGCCCTTCTGCTCCAGACGCACGGCGTGCACGTGCGGGAGACGGAGGGTCAGGTCGGTCGCCACGTACCAGGTGTCGTCCGTGCTGGCGTTGTCCGCGACCGTGATGCGGAACGGGAACGGGAAGGACTCTTCGAGGTGTGCGTGGAGACGGCCGATGCTGTCGGCGAGGACGTGGGCCTCGTTGTACACCGGCACCACGATCTCGACCGACCGCTGCCGGACGCCTCCCGCGTTCGTTTCGTTCATGGCCCTGACGATCGGGGCCGTGTCTGGGGGATCCCTGAGCCGCTCCTGAGGGAAGAGTGAGAATCAGCGGACTCACAGGTTGCGCACAGACGGAATCCCTTTCGTCCGGGGCGGGACGGTGTGATCGACTGCGGGCATGAGTCTGACGAGCGAGGTCTTCCTGGTGGGGGACGACGGTGACCTCGACATCCTGGCCGGGGAGAGGGACGGCCGGCCCGACGGCATGGATCTGGCCGGACCGGAGTCGTGGCGCACCGAGGTGTGGGGGTCGCGGGCCATCCGCCGGACCGGCGCGCGTTTCCTGCCGGCGTTGGTGAGCGTGCACAACGGTGATGTCGTCGCGCCCGACGAGATCCCCGCTCTCCTGGCGGAGATCGCCCTGGTACGGGCCTGCCTGACGCGACTCGCCACGGAGACCTGCCCGCCCGACCGGACGGCCGAGAGCCACCGCCACCACATCTCCAGTCGCCTCGACGGCATCGAGGCGAGCGCGCGGTACGCCGGGCGGGTCGGCGGCGGACTGCTGATCTGGTAAGCGGTCTAGACTCTCCCCGCAACGGCCCGAACTCGCACGGTCGAGAATGGGCAGAAAATGCCAGACCCGAAGGGTATTCGGCGCTTTGATACGGATAGATTCAGTCACCAAGCGATACCCGGACGGCACGGTGGCGGTCGACCGGCTCTCCCTCGACATACCGGACCGTTCGATCACCGTCCTCGTCGGCCCCTCGGGCTGCGGCAAGACGACCACCCTGCGGATGATCAACCGGATGGTCGAGCCCAGCGAGGGCACGATCCTCATCGACGGCGTCGACAGCCGTCAGCAGTCGGTCAACACCCTGCGCCGGTCCATGGGTTACGTCATCCAGAACGCCGGACTCTTCCAGCACCGCACGATCGTCGACAACATCGCCACCGTGCCCCGGCTGCTCGGCTGGAGCAAGGACAAGGCCCGCGCCAGGGCCCGGGAACTGATGGAACGGGTGGGGCTCGACGCCTCGTTCGCCAAGCGCTACCCCTACCAGCTCTCCGGCGGCCAGCAGCAGCGCGTCGGCGTGGCCCGGGCGCTCGCCGCCGATCCGCCGGTACTGCTCATGGACGAGCCCTTCTCCGCCGTCGACCCCGTCGTCCGCAAGGGCCTCCAGGACGAACTCCTGCGCATCCAGGACGAGTTGGGCAAGACCATCGTCTTCGTCACGCACGACATCGATGAGGCGGTCAAGCTCGGCACGATGGTCGCCGTGCTGCGCACCGGCGGCCGGCTCGCCCAGTTCGCGCCGCCCGCCGAGCTGTTGTCCGACCCAGCCGACGCGTTCGTCGAGGACTTCCTCGGCGCCGACCGCGGCATCCGGCGCCTGTCGTTCTTCTCCTCCGACGGCCTGGAACTGCTCACCGCCCCGATCGTCGCGATCGACGCCACCGCCGAGCAGATCGCCGCCCGCGGCGCGGCCGACGCCCCCTACGTCCTCGTCACCGGACTGGACGGCCGTCCGCTCGGCTGGAGCGCACCCGCCGGGCTGACGGCCGGACAGGTCGACATCGACCGACTGCTGCCGTTCGGGCGGCCGTTCGTCGCCGGCCGCGACTCGCTGCGCGCCGCACTCGACTGCGCCGTCCTGTCGCCCACCGGCTGGGCGGTCGCCGTGGACGCCGAGGGCCGGGCCGCCGGAGTCGTCTCGCAGGCTGCCATCGGCGAGGCCATCCGCGGCGCCCACGCGGCAGGGCGTGAGGAACGGCGGACCACCGCCGAAACCGCTCGGAAAGTCATCCGGTGAACCGCTTCTTCGACATCCCCAGCGACCTCCAGCACGACTGGCTCGGCCTCATCGGGCTGCATCTGCGCGAGGCCCTGCTGCCGGTGCTGGGCGGGCTGTTGCTCGCGCTTCCGCTGGCCCAGCTGTGCGTGCGGCTGCGCTGGCTGTACCCGCCCGTGCTGTGGGTGACGACCGTGCTCTACGCCATCCCGTCGCTGGCCTTCTTCGTCGTCCTCATCGACTACACGGGGCAGACCGAACTGACGGTGATGATCCCGCTCACGGTCTACACCCTGGTCGTGCTCGTCCCGGCGATCGTCGACGGCGTGCGCTCGGTGCCGCAGGAGACCCTCGCCGCCGCGACCGCCATGGGCTTCGGGCCCGTACGCCGTTACATCCAGGTCCAGTTGCCGATCGCGGTGCCCGCCATCATCGCCGGTCTGCGGGTGGCGACGGTGTCGAGCATCAGCCTCGTCAGCGTCGGCATGCTGATCGGCAACCAGGGCGCGCTCGGCAACCTGCTGCACGACGCGCAGATCTACAACAGGCCGGAACTCGCCTGGAACTCCGTGATCACCAGCGCCGCCCTGGCGGTTGTCGCGGACGCCCTGCTGGTCGTCGTGCGCGTCCTGCTCACCCCCTGGATGCCGAGCGGCATACGCGCCGGAAAGTCCAGGACCACCGGGGTCCGGCCCGATCCGGCCGTGCCCGCCCTGGAGGACGCAGCCCGGTGAACGTACTCAATTTCGTAAACGCCTTCTTCAGCGACAGCGCGCACTGGCAGGGTTACGACGGAATCCCCATCCGCTTGTGGGAACACGTCCAGTACTCCCTGGAAGCGCTTGCCCTCGCTGCCGTCATCGGGCTGCCGGTCGGCCTGGTGACCGGTCACTACGGGCGCGGCGGAAACGCCCTTTCCCTGGTCGCCACCGCCGGCCGCGCGCTGCCCACCTTCGGCCTGCTGGTGGTGACGACCATCGTGCTCGGGTTCGGCATGCTGCCCGTCATGATCCCGCTGGTCGTCCTCGCCGTGCCGCCGATCCTGGTCACCACCTACGAAGCGGTGCGCTCCGTCGATCCGTCCCCCGTGGACGCCGCGCGGGGCATGGGCATGCGCGAGTCCGACATCCTGCTGCGCGTCGAACTGCCCGTGGCGCTCCCGTTGATCCTCGGCGGCCTGCGCTCGGCGGCCATCCAGATCGTCTCCACGGCCACCATCGCCGCGTACGTCAGCCTCGGCGGCCTCGGCCGCTACATCGTCGACGGCCTCTACCAGCACGACTACGAGAAGGTCGTGGGCGGCGCCACCCTGGTCGCCGGCCTGGCACTCGCGACACTCGCGGTGTTCTGGGCGGCGACGAAGGTGACGGTCTCACCGGGGGTACGCAGGAGCAACTAGCCCTGAACGGGAGGGCCGTACGGCGATGGCGTCGACCTCGAACAGCATGCCCGGCAGGGCCGGCGAGGCGACCGCGCTCAGGGTCTGCGTCGGCAGGCACTCGCAGAGGGGGTCACCTCCGGATCGAGCGAAGCCGAGAGTGGGGGAGGGTGTGCAGGGCCTTGCCCAGCGCCTCCGGCCCGCCGGGGTCGTGGTCCACGACGAACGTACCCAGCAGTACGACGTGCTGGAGACCGAGACCCATCCCGGCCAGGGCCGACTCCAGCCGGTCGAAGGCCACTTCCGCGTGGGCGGCGAAGTCGCCGGGCACGGGGGGCGCCGGACGCGTCCGAGGCGTACTGCCCGCGAGGAAGACGAGTTCACCGGGCGCCGACACGGCATGTGTTTCTGGTTCGACCTATGTTTCCGACCGTTTCCGCCTGTTTCCGCGGGGCGCGTCCTGTCGGTCAGCCCTCAGAACGTGCCAGCGCCTGTTCCAGTACGACGAGCAGGGCGTCGCGCACCGAGCCGCGCTCGCGGGCGTCGAAGACGAGCAGCGGGACGCCGTCCGACACGTCGAGGGCCCAGCGGACCTCGTCCAGCGTGTGCGCGACGTGACCGTCGAAAGCGTTTACAGCAACGGCGAACGGGATCTGCTTGTGCTCGAAGTAGTCCACGGCGGCGTAGCAGTCGTCGAGGCGCCGGGTGTCGACGATGACGAGCCCGCCGACCGCGCCCTCCACGATGTCGTCCCACATGAACCCGAACCGCTCCTGTCCGGGCGTGCCGAACAGATACAGCTTCAGCGTCGGGTCGATGGTGATGCAGCCGAAGTCCATCGCGACCGTGGTGGTGGTCTTGCGCGGGGTGTGGCTGAGGTCGTCCACGCCCGCCGCGACCTCGGTGATCGCCGCTTCGGTGGTCAGCGGCTCGATCTCGGAGATCGAGCCGACGGCGGTGGTCTTGCCCACGCCGAAGCCGCCCGCGATCACCAGTTTCACCGGCAGCGGCGGCCGTACGGCGGCCTGCCCGGCCGAGGTGCGGACCAGCGGTTCAGTCGGTGTCACGGAGTACCCCCCGGGAGTCGGGGATGGCCCGCAGGCCATCGATAACCCTGCGCAGAACGGATGCGTCGTGGGTGACGCCGGAGTCGGGCACGTGCACCGACAGCTGCCCCGCCGCCCGCAGGTCCTCGGCGAGGACCCGCACCACGTTCAGGTGCAGCCGCAGCCGGGCCGCGATCTCCGCGATGGACTGCGGCACACGGCAGGCGGCGACGATGTCGTGCTGTTCGAAGGAGAGCCGGTCGAGCGTGTCGAGCCCGTCGGTGGTGGCCACCAGCTGGGTCTCCACGGGCATCGTCCGGCCGGACGACGCCTCGCCCGCGCCCGCCACCCGGCCGGCGGTGACCAGGAAGGGCCGGACGGCGGACGCGGGGCCGACGAGGGCGACGCCGTCCTCGTCGGCCCCGCGCGGTGTGCGGCCGTCCGCCATCGGTGTTCGCTTTCTCTACGGTGGCACGCGGGTCAGCGCGTACGCGTGGCGCCGACGCTGTTCTTCAGTTCCAGGACGAGCTGCGGGCTGAGCGCGGTACCGGCGCGGTTGGCGAACACCGTCATCTCGTAGGCGATGTTGCCCAGCTTGGCCTCCTTGTCGGTGACCACGCCGAGGACGGCGCCGCTGCCGATCGCGGAGACCAGGACGTGGCCGCCCTCCAGGTCGATGATGACCTTGTTCAGGCCGCCCAGACCGTAGTTGCCGGAGGCGCCCGCGGCCAGGCTGGTGATGCCCGAGACGATCGCCGCCAGCCGTTCGGAGTCGGCGTGCTCGCGCAGTTCCGACACGGCGATCAGCAGTCCGTCGGAGGACACCGCGATGGCGTCCACGACCCCCGCGGTCTCGGTGGCGAAACGGTTGAGCAGCCAGGTGAAGTCGGCTGCGGCGGCCCGCAGATCGGTCGGCCTGGCATCTCCGGCGGGAGTCTCACCTGTCGACGTGCTCACTGCTCGGCTCCTTCCGGAAGGTGGTTCTGGTGGTGCGTGGTGTCCCGGCCGCCGATGGGGTCGGTGATCGGGTCCGTGATCGGGTCGGTCCGGTCGGACGCGTCGGACGGCTCTGTCCGGTGGGTCCGGGCGGTCTGATCGTCGGGACGGTGGTCGCGTCGGCGGTCGTTCCCGCGAGCGATCGGGTCTTCGGGGGGGATGACGGCGGGGACGACGTCGGCGTGGGCGCCGGTGTCGGTTCCGGTGTCGGTCCCGGCGTCGGCGCCCGAGCGGGTGTCGGTGGGGCGGGGGTGTTCACCTGTGTCCCCACCGGTGTCGCGGTGCGCGCGTGCCACGGCCGCCTCGAACTCCTCCAGCGCACTGCGCACGGCGTCCGCGTCGGCGGGGCGGGCGGACTGCCGCGCCGCCTGTTGGGCGGCGGCTTCGACGGCCGTCCGCAGCGTGGCACCGCGCACCCGCCGCCGAAGGGGACGGGAGCCGTCGGCACCGACGTGGGATCCGTTGGTGCCGGTGCCGGTGCCGGTGCCGGTGCCGGTGCCGTTGTCGGCCTGGGCGGGGACCCCCGCGGCGGGGAAGTCGGTCCCGGCCCGGGCGGAGAGCGGACCCGCGGGACCTGCGATCGGGCCGACCGTCGACGGTTCACCGGCGCGGTCGCTGGCGATCGGCTCCGCCCGGTGGGCGGGATTGCCTTCGATGCCGGCCGGGCGGGAGGGCTGCGTCGGCTCTGCCGTACCGGCGGAGGGGTGGGGCTCGGCAGCGCGGGCGTGCGGTGTCGGCTCCGTTGTTCCGGCGGGGGCCGCGTGTTCGGCCGTACGGGCGTAAGGCTCGGGCGCCCCTTCCGCGCGGGTGTGGAGCGTCGGCTCGGCCGTCCGGGGTGCCGGGATACCCGGGCCGGCCGGCCGGGCGCGCGACGCTGGCTCGGCTGAGGTCTCGGGTCCGGGCGTGTGGGCGGGGGGCGCGGAGTTCGCCGTACGGGCGGAGACACCGCTTTCGGCCGGCGTTACGGAGGTACGGGCCTCGGCCGGCGTTGTGGAGGTACCGGTCTCAGCGGTACGCGACGCGGTACCGGCCTCCTCAATAGCTGCGGACGTACCGGGCTCGGCTGTACGGCCGGAGTCTCCGGGCTCGGCTGTACGGCCGGAGGCTCCGGACTCAGCCGTACCGACGGAGGTACGACGCTCAGCCGAACGGCCGGAGGTACTCGGCTCGGCTGTGCCTGCCGGGGCACCGGTCCCGGCCGTACCCACCGATGTCACGGTCCCGGCCCCGGTCCCGTCGGTCTCGTGCGTCGCGGTCCCCGTGGCGGCCGTCGGAACGCGTGGTGTTCCGGTAGCGGTTGCCGGGTTGTGCCGGGTCTCGGGCTCGTCCTCGGCGGGGGACGGGGCGCGGCGCGGGACGCGGCGGGGGAGCGTGGTCGGGTCGTCCTCGCGCGTGGCCCAGGACGGGACCGAGGAGGACGGGGAGGGGCCGGCCGCGGGTGCCGACGGGGCGGCGAGTGCGGCGGGGGCCTGGGAAGAAGGTGCGTCGGCGGGACCGGGCCGGCCGGCCGGGCTCAGCTGGCTCATGGTCAGCAGCAGGGTCGACGGGATCAGTACCTCGGCCGTCACGCCGCCGCCGGGGGTGCGGGACAGCGTGACGTCGACGTCCCAGCGGCGCGCCAGCGCGCCGACCACGAACAGGCCGAGCACCTTCGTCGGGACGAGGTCGAGGCGTTCGCGCCGCACCAGGCGGGCGTTCTCCTCGGCGAGGCGCTCGGCGCTCATGCCCAGACCGTGGTCCGCGACGGTGATCGACGCGCCGTCGTCGTCGGAGCCGACCACCACCTCGACCGGGCTGCCCTCGGGCGAGAACGACACCGCGTTCTCCAGGAGTTCGGCGATCATCAGGGTCAGGTCGCCGATGATGTCGGGCTCCACCATGGCCTCGGTCGCGGCCCGCAGCCGTACCCGCTGGAAGCCCTCGATCTGGCCCAGCGCGGCGCGTACGACGTTGGTGAGCGCGGTCGGACCGGCGTCCAGGACGGTCTCGCGGATGCCGGCCAGCAGCATCAGGCTGTCGGCGTTGCGGCGCAGACGGACCGCGATGTGATCGATGGAGTAGAGGCGTTCCAGCAGTGCCGGGTCGGTCTCGCCCCGCTCCACCGCGTCGATCAGAGCAAGTTGGCGGGTCGTCAGATTGCTGACGCGGCGACCGACGTTGCCGAACATCTCGGCGACGTTGCGCCGGCTGAGCACCTGGCGCTCCAGCAGCGCGGCCGCGGTGGTCTGCACGTTGTTGAAGGCCTCGGCGAGTTCACCGATCTCGTCGTCCGCGGTGACGGGCAACTCGCGCAGCCGCGGGGAGCCGGACTCCTCGGCGTCGTCGTCGGCGACACGGGCGAGCTCGCGGCCCGCGACGTCGGCGACCTCCTGGGCGGCCCCGGTCAGCGCCAGCACCGGACGGACCACGGAGCGGCGGACCAGGATCGAGAAGGCGATCCACAGGGCGAAGCAGATCAGTGCCAGGTTCAGCAGCAGGCCCGCGCGCCACTGGGCGCTGGAGGAGGTGTCGTCGGCCCGGTCGGCGATCTGGTCGATGAGCGACGCGGTGATCTTCAGCCGGGTCTTGGCCTGCGCGCTGTAGTCGGGGTAGGAGGCGATGGCCGTCCGGAACGCCGCACGGATCGCGCCCTGGGACTCGGCCTGCAACGCGCTGGGGTCCACCGCCAGTTCGGCGTAGTGCTGGCCGATCGAGGCCTGTGAGGCGTTGTGCTCGATGCCGCCGAACTCGTCGGACTGCGCCTGGGTGGCGAACCGCTCGAACCGTTCGGCCTGGTAGGTGAACAGCGCGTAGGAGCCGACCGCGCCGGTGAACTCGATGAGCGCGTTGCTGTCACCGGTCCGCGCGGAGAACACGCCCGTCTCGTAGGCGCCGTGCGCGGCGTCGGCGCGCAGCAGAGAGTCGAGGAGGCTGCCGGTGAAGGTGGTCGCGAGGGCGGAGTTGCGGTCCAGGCCCAGGCCGTCGATGAGGCCGTCGGCCGCACCCGAGTACGCGGGGTCGATGTTGTCGGCGGGCAGATAGCCCTGCTCGATCGTGGCCCGCAGGCCGGCCAGACCCTGGACCTCTCTCAGCGCCTGCACCTCGGTGTCCGGCAACTGGTCGCCGAACGCGTCGATCACCTTCCGCACCTGCGCGTCCACGGCGAGCTGCGCCTGCCGGTAGCCGTCGGTGGAGGGGGTGCCGCCGTCGAAGGACGCCTCGTGCCGCACGGAGAGCAGGATCGCCTGCTGGTGCTCGTTCTGGAGGTCGGCGACGAGCTGGGCGACCTGGGTGCTGTCGCGCACCAGATGGGCGGCGTCCTCCGCGCGGTTGGACTCCTGCACCAGGTCGACGATGAGGTACGTCAGCAGCAGGGCGATCACCGTCAGCGGGATACCGACGAGTACGTTCAGCTTACGCCGGAAGGGCCACCGGTCGGCGAAACCCCGCAGTCCCCGGCGCACGGACGACGACGGTGACGAGGATGCCGCCCGGGCGGGCGCGTCCACCTCTTTCGTGGACACCGGGCCTCCTTCAAGGGGGGTGTTGCAGGCGTGCAAGGGGGTGCTGCGCGCATGCCGTCTCTCTGCACGCGTGTGTCCGGATGTGAACGGCACGGAAGCGGCCCCCGCACACCGCTGTGGCCGACGCCGACTGCTGTGGCGGACGCCAACTTCGGCGAGACTATCGCTTGTTCGAACGGTCGAGCGTGGCCCTACGTCAAGAATCCATTACGAAGACGTGCACAAGGGCCTTTCGGGGACCTCGGGAGGAGTACACAGGTGGTCTCCCGATCCGTACGCAAGTGATCACGGATCGAAGCCGATCGGTAACCCGGCTGCTCTTGACTGATCAAGAAGCCGGTGGATTGGATCAGGCCAGAGTGTTTGAGTTCTCATCAACCCCCCAGTTCGGAACGGGAACCGTGACTTCCAACGCCCACAGCAGCAGGTCCCTCAGGAACCACCCAGGTGCGGCGGCCGTCGCCCTCGCCGCGATGACGGCCCTGCTGGCGGGATGCTCCTCCTCGTCCGACGACACCTCCGACCCGCTCGCCGGCGACAAGGCGGCCGGTGACACCGTGGTCGTCGGCTCCAACAACTTCGCCGAAAGCATCCTGATCGCCGACATCTACGGCGAGGCCCTGAAGGCCAAGGGAATCAAGGTCTCCTACAAGCCCAACATCGGCAGCCGTGAGACCACGTACGGCCTGCTCAAGAACGGTTCCATCACCGTCCTGCCGGAGTACAACGGCTCGCTGCTGGCCTACCTGGACGCGAAGGCCACCCAGACCTCGCTCGCGACCGTGAACGCCTCGGCGAAGACCAAGCTCGACTCCAAGCTGACGCTGCTGGAGTCGTCGCCCGCCGAGGACAAGGACTCCGTCACGGTCAACGCGGAGACCGCGAAGAAGTACAACCTGACCGCGACCTCCACGCTCGACGACCTCAAGGACATCGCGCCGGACCTGGTCCTCGGCGGCTCGCCCGAATTCCAGACCCGTCAGCAGGGCATGCTCGGCCTGGAGTCGGTGTACGGGCTGAAGTTCAAGTCCTTCAAGGCCCTCGACGCGGGCGGCCCGCTGACCCAGGCCGCGCTGAAGAAGAACACCGTGCAGGCCGCGGACATCTTCACCACGGACCCGACCATCACCAAGGAGAAGTTCGTCGTCCTCCAGGACCCGAAGAACCTCTTCGGATTCGCGAACGTGACCCCGCTGGTCTACAAGAGCGGGCTCTCCCAGGAGGGTATCGACGCGCTCAACGCCGTCTCCGCCAAGCTCGACACGAAGACCCTGCTCGACATGGACTTCCAGGTGCAGCTGGAGAGCAAGGACCCGCTGGACGTCGCCAAGGCCTGGCTGAAGTCGGCCGGGCTGGGCTGACCTTCGCCGGGACCGCGTTGAACTGTCGAACCGTTCCATCGTTGAACGATTGAATCGTTGGACACAACAGCAAACGGACCGACCCGGGGTACCTCGCAGCACTCGCTGCAGGAGGGTGCCCGGGTCGTCCTGAACGGAACCACCCGCACCGTCGGCGAGCTGATCGCGCTCGCCGACGGTGCGGCCGTACCCGCCGTGGCCCCCGAGGCTCCTGAGGCCCGCGAGCTGCCGTACGGTCCTGGCGGACCGCGCGGCAGCTCGCCGCCACCGGGCCACGCCGTCCTGGCGCGGGGCCTGGAGGAACCCGTCGGCTTTGCCGGACAGGCCGCCCGTCGGACACTGCGCGCCACGGATGCCTATGCCATCGTCCTCGCCTGCGAACTCGTAGCTGCAGTAAGGGCGTTGAGGATGCGCCGCCCCAGCCCGCACTCGCACCCGGTCCCGCCGCCGGTGTCGGCCTTCGCTCTGGCGACGGCCTCCCTGCCGGCCGGCAGGGAGGACCGCCCACTGATCGGCGACGTGACGACGGCGACCGAACTGCTTGCGGTTCTCGCCGAGTTGTGAGCCGCCTGAGCCGGACGTCTCATGTGACGGCTCCGGCTCGGCTCGGTACCGAGGTGTCAGTGGCCCAGGTACGCACATGGCTCACGCATCAAGAGCGCGTGTGTCAGTAGCCCACGTAGAACGTCGCGTCCTGCTGCTCCGTGGCCGTCGAGATCGGGTCGATGCGCAGCACGTAGCTCGAGTGCCGGATGTAGCGCGTGGGGTTGTTGTACGAGCGGAACGAGGACCATCCGGCGTCCGCCAGGCCCGCCGTCCGGTAGAAGGTCGCGTCCCCGGCGAACGTCGACGTGCCGTCGTTGACGTCGAGTTGGAGCTGGTAGTTGTAGTGCCGAAGGTAGCGGGTCGGGTAGTTCACCGACTGGAATGAGACCCCGGAGCTGTCGGCCAGGCCGGGGACGAGCTTCCACTGCGAGTCGGTGTACGGAACGAAGGGGTACGTGTCGATGCGGCCGACGTAGTTGGAGTGGCGGACGTAACGGTCAGGGAAGTTGTAGGACTTGAGTCGGTTCCACGCGGGCGCGCCCCACTTGGCCACCAGGTTGTTGTACTCGGTGCTGGTGATCGTCGTGATGCCGCAGTGCTTGGAGTTGAGCGGCTGGGTGTAGGTTCTCTGGTCGAGCGCGGTCCAGGTGCCCGCCGCGAGGTCGGTGGACTGCCAGGCGTAGAAGACGCCGTTGGGGGTGTACGTGTCCCCCCACAGCCACCAGGTGCTGGACGTGAGGGACTTGACCAGGGTCGGCGCCTCGGTACCACCGTGTGCGACACCCGTGTTGAAGACCGTGAAGCTGCCCGGGTCGAGGGAGGTGGAGCGCGCGCCCACCAGTGTCTGGTCCTTCTTGAAGTAGAGGTAGTTCACGCCGTTCACGCCCACGGCCATGTCGCCGTCGATCACGTCGTAGCCGGGGTCGAAGAAGACCTGGGGCGCCGAGGCCGTGACGAAGTCGGTCGTGTAGTTGACCATGATCACGTTGTGGCCGCTGGAGTTGACGGCGGAGTAGATGAGCGCGTACTGCCCGCGGCTCGCGTCCCAGAACGCCTCCGGCGCCCAGCTGTGGGTGTTCATGTCGTGCAGCTTCAGCCGGTGGTAGCCGGTGAAGGTGCGCAGGTCGGTCGAGTTCCACACGTGCACGTACTGGCTGACGTAATTCCAGTCGGTGCCCTTGAGGTCGGTGGCGAGCACGACGAAGGTGCCGTCCTGCTTGCGCAGGATGAACGGGTCGCGCAGTCCGAGCGCACCCTCGGTGGGGGTGACCACGGGGTTGTTCTGGTTCAACGGCATCCAGCGCAAACCGTCGGTGCTGACGGCGAGATGGAGGCCGTAGTCGGAGCCGGCGCCGAGGTCGGTCGACTCGGTGAAGTAGCTCATCACGTACGCCGAGTCGGCCGCGTGGGCGGCCGGCACGCCGAGGGTGAGAGCCAGGGGGACGGAGGCGGCCGCGCCGAGGAAGAGGCGGCGGGACGGGTTGGGGGTCATGTGCGCTCCAGGGGGTGCGGGGTGCCCTTTGCTGTCGACCAGGAATTCGAAATATCGAACAGGGTTCGATGAGTCGGTCAGAAGGTAGGGGCGTAAGAGGAGCAGGTCAATCACTGGGACACGCTTGGCGGTTTTCCGCCTTGCGCCTGTGTGCGGCCCATGAAATTCCGACGATCCCGCCGACGGGCCGGGCTAGCCTCGGCGACCGTGAACAGGAGACGGCAGAAGAAACTGACGAAGCGTCTGGTGGCGGCGGCGAGGTTCGAGAGGGGCCCTCAGGTCGACCAGCTGCTTCGGGCCGGCGCCGATCCGGCGGCAGCCGACGTCGACGGAACAACTCCTTTGTACGCGGCCTGCGTTCAGGGGGCCGCCGACACCGCCCGTCGGCTGCTCGCGGCCGGAGCCCCACCCGACGCCGAGAGTGCCGGCCTCGGTGCCGAGGGAACGCCCTTGTGCGCGGCGGCCTGTTGGGGTTACACCGATACGGTCCGCACCCTCCTCGCCCACGGCGCCGACCCCAACCGCCGCGAGGACCACGGCACCGGACTGACGCCGCTGGAGTGGGCGACCGCCGGACCGCACCCGGAGACCGTCGATGTACTGCGCGCGGCCGGTGCCCACTGACGACGTTTGCGGGGTGCGGGGCGTCTGAGTGGTGGGGCGTTCAGGTTGGTACGGCAGTCTGGGCGACCGCCGTCCGGCCGTCCGTCCGTCCGACCGGCCGTCCGGCACGGCGGCTGAGAGTCGAGGGCCGGCGGCTGAGGCAGGGGGTAGGGGGGCAGGGGGAGTGGGCAGGGCGCCGAGGGGCGGGTGTCGGGCGGGCCCTCGGTCGGCCGGTGGACCGAGGGCCCGGTCGGCCGGTCGGCCGGTCGGTGGGTCGGTGGGTCGGTGGGTCGGTGGGCTGGTGGGCGGGTGGGCCGGTCACTCGTCCGCGTCCCGGCCTCAGTGCGCCGGGCTCGGCCGACGGTCGACCTTGTCGACGTCGTCGATCAGCCGGTCGATCAGCGCGATCAGTACGTCCCGGCACGACTCCCGTTCCCGCGCGTCGCACAACAGCACCGGAACGTGTTGCGGCAGCGCAAGCGATTCCCTGATCTCCTCCGTCGGATACGGATGCAATCCGTGGAAACCGTTTACCGCGACGACGAAAGGGATGCCCCGGCGCTCGAAGAAGTCGATCGCGGCGAAGCTGGACTCCGGCCTGCGCACGTCGATGAGGACCACCGCCCCCAGGGCACCGATCGCCAGGTCGTTCCACATGAACCAGAACCGCTGCTGGCCGGGCGTGCCGAAGAGATACAGCACCAGGTCGTCGCCGATGGTGATCCGTCCGAAGTCGAGGGCGACGGTGGTGGACCGCTTCTCCTCGATGCCCTTCAGGTCGTCGACGTCCAGTCCCGCGACGGTCAGCGGCTCCTCCGTGCGCAGCGGCGCGATCTCACTGACCGCCCCGACCATGGTGGTCTTGCCGACGCCGAAACCGCCGGCGATGAGGATCTTCACCGTGTCGGGTGCCGCTGCCGGCTCGGCGGAGGGAGCGGGGTGAGCGGTGGGAGTGGTGGGATCAGATCCGGCCAAGGCCGTCCCTCACTTTCTGCAGCAGGTCCAGGTCCCGGGCACCGGTGACGGCACGGGGTGGCCGGGCCGTGATCAGGCCCGCCTCCAGCAGGTCGCAGAGCATGATGACGACCACGCTCACCGGCAGGTCGAGGTGGGCCGCGAGCTCCGCCACGGCGACCGGCCGGGCGCACAGCCGCAGGATCCGGGTGTGCTCCGGCTGCGGCCTCGCGGCCCGCTCGGGCGGCGGGTCGACCGCGGTCACCGTCGTGATGAGCGTGAAGTCGGCGCGGCTGGGCCGGGTTCGCCCACCGGTGAGGGTGAACGGCCTGACGAGCCGGCCCGCTTCGTCGCCTACGCTCACCTCACCCGCCGTTGGTGCGGACGGCGGGACCGACATGGGCCCGCGGCGCCGCGCTGAGGTGCTCGCCGATCTTCTTCACCAGCATGTTCATCTGGTAGGCCACCACACCGACGTCCGCGTTCTTCCCGGCCAGCACGACGAGATGGGCGCCCGGCCCGGCAGAGGTGAGGATCAGGTAGGTGTGGGCCATCTCGATGAGTGCCTGGCGCACCGGCCCGCCGCGGAAGTCCATGCTGACGCCCTTGCTGAGGCTCATCAGACCGGACGCTGTCGCCGCCAGCCGCTCGGCGTCCTCCCGCAGAAAACCGGTGGACTTGCTGACCACCAGTCCGTCCTCGGAGAGGACGACGGCCTGGTTCACGTCGGCGACCCGGTCCACGAGACCGGTGAGCAGCTGGTCGAGCTGGGTGTTCGTGCCGGGGACGGAGTGTGTCATCGCGGTGTCCTTCATGAGCGGTCGGCGGGCGGTGTCGGGGTCTGGGCGGTGCCTGCGGCGGCGACCGGCGGTCCGGGGGCGGCCTCCTCGGCGGACGTCTCCTGTAGGCCCGACAGTGCCACGTCGACGCCGGAGTCAGCGCCCGCGCCAGCGCCGGAGACGGAGCCGGCGCTGGAGTCGGTGTCGGCGCTGGAGTCGGTGTCGGTGTCGGTGTCGGCCTGTGCCCGCAGCGTGCCGCGCTGGAAACCGGCGAGGGAAGAGGCAGCGCGCTCCGCGGTGAAGTCGTCCGGGAAACCGTCTTCTTCGGCGGAAACAGACGACGCGGAGTCCTCGCGCAACTCGGTGGCGAGGCTGGTCTGCGGCACCCGGCGTGGCAGCGGGGCGAGGCCGACGGGGCGGGCGGCCGCCCCGTCGGCCCGGACCGGCGCCGTCGCCACCTCGCGAGAGTGGTGTGCCGGGTTCGACGTCGTGCGCCTCGGGAGTGGGGAGTGGCTCGTCGGGGACGTATCGCCCGCCGGGGACGGAGAGTCGGTTACCGGCTCCGACGTACTGCCCGCCGGGGGCGCGGACGCGGACGCGGACGGGGACAGGGACGGGGAGTCGGGTGTCCGGTCGGAGGGGTCTTGTGCCGGGAAGGGCGACCGGTCGTGCTCGGGGCCGGGCCTGCTGTGCTCCCGCTCTCGGGTGGACATGGTCTGTGCCGGGGTGGCCGTCTGCCGTGCCGGCGGGGATGTTTCCTGTGCCGCTCCGGATGTTTCCGGAGTCTCGCCGCCTGTCAGCCTCGCTTCGTCGACCCCGGGCGTCGCCGCGCCGGCCGTTTCCCGCACCGCACCGGACGGCGCCCCCGCCCCCTCGTCCGACCTGCCCCGTCCGGGCGTCGGGAGGTCCGCCTCCGGGGTGAGGGGTCCAGCGGTCGTCGGTTTGCGGGAGACGCTTGCCACTGGCGTTTCGGTGCCGGGAGCCTCGCGGACCACGATCTCGTGCGGGACCAGGACGATGGCGGTGGTGCCGCCGTACGGCGAGGAGCGCAGGGTCACGGCGATGCGATGCCGGGTCGCGAGCCGGGCGATCACGAACATGCCCAGACGCAGGTCGTCGGCGAGCGCCACCACGTCGAACTGCGGAGGGACCGCCAACTGCGCGTTGAACGAGACGTAGTCCTCCTCGGACATGCCGAGGCCACGGTCCTCGACCTCGATCGCCAGACCCTTGGCCACCAGCGCGGCCCGTACCCCGACCGGGCTGGGCGCCGGAGAGTAGGAGGTCGCGTTGTCGATGAGCTCGGCGAGCAGATGGATCACATCGGCCACGGCGGGCGGCGCGATGCACACCTCTTCCTCGGTGTGCACCTCCACCCGCCGGTACTCGGCCACCTCTCCGACGGCGCTGCGCAGGATGTCGATCAGCGCCACCGGCTCAGACCAGCTGCGTCCTGGCCGGCCGCCGCTGATGATGACGAGGTTCTCCTCGTAGCGTCGCAACTGGCTCGCGGTGGAGTCCAGTTCGTACAGGCCGCCCAGGATGTCGGGGTCCTGGTGCCGGCGCTCCAGCGCGTCGAGCTTGCTGAGCTGGAGGTTGACCAGGTTCTGGCTCTGCCGGGCGATGCCGAGGATGACCTTCTGGAAACCGCGCCGGGTGTCGGCGAGTTCGACCGCGGTGTGTACGGCGGTGCGCTGCGCCGTGTTGAACGCCTTGGCCACCTGGCCGAGTTCGTCGGTGCCGTAGTCCAGCGGCGGGGTCGCCGAGTCCACGTCGACGGTCTCCCCCCGGTCCAGCCGGGCCACCACGTCCGGCAGCCGTTCGTGCGCCAGGCTCAGCGTGGCCATCCGCAGCCCGCGCAGCCGCCGCGACAGCGAGCGGGTGATCCGCCAGGACATGCCGACGCACAGCAGCAGGGCGACGAGACCGCCGGCGCTCAGCGAGGCGGCCTTGATGAGCAGCCCGCGCGATTCGTCCGCGCTGTGCTGCAACAGCGTGGTGGTCTGCTGCTGGATGAGTGCCGAATACTGGTCGGAGACGTCGATGAGCGCGGCGCGCCACACCTTCTGCACGTCCGGCAACGCGATGTCACCGTTTTCGCTCTGTTTCGCGCGGGCCGCGAGCACCTTGTCCTCGACGGATTGAAGGGTCTGCCACTGGTAGCTCGTCAGGATCTTCTCGGTCTGCGCCTTCGCGGTGCCGGTGAGCGAGGGGACGATCTGGTCCTGCACGAGCCAGCGCCGCGTGTTCACCAACTGCGCGAACGCGGCCCACGCCTTCTGGTCCATCCGCTGCTTCGGCCCGGCCAGCGTGAGGTGCAGGTCCTCCTCGGAGACCAGTTCGGCCGCGTGTTCCAGGGCGACGAGCGGGCCGGCCTGCGAGGTGAGGTCGCCGTCGTCGACCTGGGACAGCTCCTGGAAGGCGTGGATCTGGTCGTCGATGATCGAGGTGTACTGGTCCAGCGCCTGCGCTGCGGTGATATCGGTGGGTTCGTCCACCTGGCCCCGGTAGTACTCCAGGCTGCCCACCGAGGCGACGACCGAGTACAGCCGGTCCCTGACCCGGGCGGGCGCCCGCTGGATGTCGTCCTTCCGGGCGGCCAGCTTGGCGACCGCCGCGTCCGTCTGCTTGCGCTGTGTCTCCAGCGCGGCCCGGGAACCGTCCGGCGAGGCCAGCCACACGGCCGACAGACTGCGTTCCCGCTGCAGCGAGAGCGTCGCCTCGGTGCCCATGGCACCGGTCGCCCGGCTCAGTTCGGTCTGCGCGCGCAGCCGCAGCCCCTCCGAGAACATCTGGGTCGTCGTCACACCCCACATGGCGGCGAGGGTGACGCTGGGCACCAGCGCCAGGAGAATCAGGGAGAGACGTATGGAGCCGAGACGGCGGCGCCGGGCACCTGTCCGTGGAGACATAGTCGTCCTAGGGCGATCACGGGGGAGGGGGAACGGGGGAATTGCCTGGTCAGCGGGTTCCGGCGGCGGCGAAGCGGGTGACGTCGGCGACGTTGGCCTTCGTGACGAAGGCCGGGCCCGTCAGTACGGGGGCCACCCCGCCGCCGCTGATGTTGCCGTTGGTCTTGTAGAGCCAGAGCGCGTCCACGGCCAGGTAGCCCTGGAGATACGGCTGTTGGTCCACCGCGAACTGCACGCTGCCGTCGCGGACGGCCGCGACCAGGTCCTTGTTGAGGTCGAAGGTGGCGACCTTGGCCTTGCTGCCCGCCTTCCCCACGGCCTTCACCGCGGCGAGCGCGAACTGCGCGCCGTTGGTGATGACTTCGTCGATGTCGGGGTCCTGCTGAAGGCGGGTGGTGACGGCGGAGGCCATCGCGTCCATGTCCGTTCCGTCGACGTAGAGCATCTCCGTCTCGCCGGTGAACGCCTTCTTCACCCCTGCGCAGCGCGCCTCCAGGGCGATGTTGCCCCGCTCGTGAATGACGCACAGGGCGTGTTTCGCACCGAGACCGTCGAGTTTGCCGCCGACGGCGCGGCCCGCGACGCTCTCGTCCTGGCCGAAGTGCTCCAGCAGTCCCACCGAACGCCAGGCGTCGATACCAGAGTTCAGGCCGACCACGGGTATGCCGGCCGCCTTGGCCTCGGCCACCGGACTCTTCATGGCCTGCGGTTTGGCCAGCGTCACGGCGATGCCGTCGACCCGGTTACCGACCGCGTCCCGCACCAGCTCGGCCTGTCCGGCGGCGTCGGAGTCGCTGGCGTAGGTCAGGTCGACGCCGTCCTTGGCGGCCGCCGCCTCGGCGCCCTTGCGCACCAGTTCCCAGAAGGCGTCGCCCTGGGCGCCATGGGTGACCAGGGTGATCTTGATCCGGTTGCCCGCCCGGCCCGCCGCGTCCATGTCCGAGCCGGACGACGTGGCGCCGGAACAGCCGGCCAGGAGGAGACAGCAGGCCGCGGCCAGGGCGGCGAGGCGCAAGGATCTGAGGGATCCCGGAGACGGGGGAGCGGGGAGGGGAGTGTTCATGGGGGGCTGCACCTCGCTGTGCGGCAGAGCAGGGGGACGGGGCGAGCGGCGCCGGAGCGAGGGGGTGTGCCCCGGCGAGAGACATTCTTTGGCTCGGAGCCAACCGTGTGTGACCGGCGGGAGTCAAGTGAGCAACCACGTGGGGTGAGATGCCGCTGCCGCATTGTGATCTGGGACGCGGTCGACGCGGCAGGGGAGGACATGTCCGCAGGTGAGTTGACTGATCGTCAATCCTGCTGGGCCTCTCTGCACCGTGCTGGACTCAGGCCTTGCGCGCCACCGCCCCGTACATCGCGATGTCCTCGTCGCGGACCACCTCGATGCCGGTGCCGTCGGGGCGCCAGCGGTGGACCTGGGCGATGCCGGGGTCGACGAGGTCGAGGCCCGTGAAGAACTCCGCAGCCTCCGCGCGGGTACGCAGCCGCATCGGCATGCCACGGGCCGCGTACTCCAGGGCGACCCGGCCCACCTCGTCGGGCGCGAAGTCCGCGGTGCCGATGGACATGGCCAGGTAACTGCCCGAGGGCAGCGGGTCGAGGAGGCGGCGGACGATGCCGACGGCGTCGTCCTCGTCGAGCAGGAAGTGGACGATCGCGATCACCGTGAGGGCGACGGGCCGTCTCAGGTCCAGTGCCGTACGGAACTCGGGCGCGGCCAGGATGCCCACAGGCTCGCGCATGTCGGCCTCCAGGCAGACCGTGCGGCCCTCGGGCGTGCTGCCCATCAGGTTCCGGGACAGGTCGAGGACGAGCGGGGTCGTTGTCGACGTACACCACCCGGGCGTCCGGGGCCGCTGCCTGGACGATCTCGTGGAGGTTGGGCGACGTGGGAATGCCGCTGCCGATGTCGAGGAACTGACATATATCCGCCTCCCGCGCGAGGTGGCGCACGGCGCGGTTCATGAAGTCGCGGTTGGCGCGCATGTGGACCACAAGCGCGGGCCACTCCTGGACCATCGCGTCCCCGGCCTCGCGGTCAGCCGGGTAATGGTGCTTACCGCCGATGATGTAGTCGTAGATCCGTGCGGAGTGCGCCGTCCCGGTGTCGATGGCGTCGTTCTCGTCGCTGTCCATGCGCATCAACCTCCCACTGCCGGCAGGGCGGCGAAGGGCGATGTGCGATTTTTTCACCCTCCGCCCCTCGGTGGAGGAAATCTCCGTTTCCTCAGCCGTGGCTGGAGAGGCCACTCTCACGGCTCCCACGCTGACCCCATGACCACCGAACATGTCGTATCACCCGAAACCGTTTGCGCAACCCACCACCACCGCGGCCGTCGAGGTGCAGCGCATGGATCAGGGCGCGGTCGAGGTCGTCGAGCATGCCTCCATCCTCGCGGGTGCCCGAAGGAGGCGGCAGCCGCCGGAGCGGCGGAGACGTCCCCGCGTCCTGAACTGGTCCGGTTCGTTCGGAGCGCCGTGCAGAGGAGGTGGACCGCCGGGTGTCCGAGGGCCCCTCCGCCGACGTGCTGGTGCGGGCGGCCGAGACCTTCGGGCCGCCGTGATCCTCGCCCTCGTCGCGGTTCAGCTGCGTGCTGCGCGCGGACGGGGAACTCCGGGCCGACCGTTCCCCGGCCCCGCTGCGCGAGCTCGCCGCGGGCACGGCCACGGTGCTGCGCCGCACCGCAGAGGGCGAACCACCCCGGCCCCCGTCGCCCGGGCCGCCCCTCCTCGGCGCCGTCGGCCAGCTGCTGATGGAGCCTTCGGCGATCTCGCGCCGAAGGCTCCCGACATGGAGTAGTCCTCCTCGGTCCTCTCAGTCCTCGCCGCCTTCCTCGCCCGCCTCCGCTTCGTCTTCTTCGTCACCTTCGAAGAAGTCACCGATCTCGTCGACCACTTCGGCCGCCACCATTCCGCCGACGACCCCCACGGCCAGGCCGGCCGCGCCCGCGGCGACCGCCGTGCCCACGCCGGAGCCGTGGTCGGCGCGGTGGGCGGTGTGCGACGCGGAGTGGACGTACGCCTGCGCGCCGTACGCCTCGCGGTGTTCGGTCAACCGGTGGATCCAGCCGTCGACCTCGCTGTTCCAGTCGAGGACGGGGACGTCCTCGTGGCGCACCGTGAAGCGGGTCAGCGCGTCGTGGCCGGGGGTGAGTGGGCCGCCGCGCTTGTCGGCCTCCAGCACGACCTCCAGGTCGGCGGGCGTGGTGAGGAACGTCAGCTCGATCTCGGTCACCGCGTGCGCGTACTGCGGGGGAGGGGTGAGTTCGATCTCCTGGTAGAGCGGGAGCCGTTGCCCCGTGCCGCCGATGCGCCCGTACTCCAGGTCGGCGGAGTGGAAGCCGAACCCCAGCTGCCCGAGCGCTTCGAGGATCGCCTCCTGCACGGGCAGCGGACGGACGGCGAGCGGGTCGAGGTCGCTCCGGTCGCGGGCGCCCGCCACCGCGAGCTCGGTGCGCACACCCAGAACGACGCCGAGCGGCTGCCCGTACAGCTCGGTGACCGGCGTCTCCCAGGGCACCGTGACCGTGAACGGCACGCCGCGCTCCTCGTTCTCACCGAGCCGGAAGCCGCCACCGACGACATACCGCTCGAAGACGACGGTGTCCTCGCTCTCGCCCTCCTCGTGCTCCGCCTCGACGCGCGCGATGAGCTCCAGGCCGATCTCCTCGATCTCCACGGCCGCACCGCCACCCCGCAGGCGGACCTGCCCCGACAGCGCCCCGCCGGGCAGCACCGCCCCGCTGTCGAGCACCGTGTCCACCGAGGGGCCGCCTCCACCGATCGCCCCGAGCAGCCGTTTGAACACCATGCCGGTGTCGCTCCTTCACGTCGAAACCCATTGCAGTGATCTTCCGCAGAACTCCCCGCGACGGCAAAGAAGTTCCCAAGTCACCTGTTCGAGTGAGGTGCGATGGCGGGAGAGAGTGAAGGGGCGACGAGACCGGCGGGGCCGGGAGCGGCCCACTGTGCGCAGGTCGTCCCGGCCCCGCCGGTGAAGTGACGTGCGGACGGGTGTCATGTCCGTACGTGAGTCGGGCCGATCCGTGAGGCGGGCCCGTGGGTGTTCCCCGCGTGTCAGGCGGGCTCCCCCGCCCCGGGCAGGGGGGTGTTCTGCCGGACCGTCTCGGCCGCCCGATCGGCCTGTGCCCCCTTGCGTCGCTCGTGGCGGCTCTTGCGCGGCTCCTGGTCGGGCAGCCAGCCGAAGGCCAGGCAACTGCCCACGGCGCCGAACAGCAGACCGACGACGAAGCCGCCGATGTTGGAGGTGAGCCAGGTGCCCAGGGAGAGCATGATGGCGATGATCGAGTAGAACAGCCGCTGGGTCGGGTTGAAGAGGATCAGCAGACCGCACAGGATCATGAGGGTCGGCAGGAGATAGCCCGCCAGGCCCTGCATGCCGACATGCAGGATGACCGGCAGCGGAGCCTTCATGGTCACCAGGATCTCGGCGCCGCCCAGGACGAGCAGCAGGCCGCCCGCGAAGGGCCGACGGCCCCGCCACTTCCGGAAGCCGTCCCGCCACTGGGTGAAGGTCACTTCTCGCAGCCCTCGCTGCTGAAGCTCATCTTCAGACCGGGAAGCTTGAAGACGGCGGCGGTGGCCGCGTAGTTGTGCTGGTACAGGTTCTTGATGACGACGGTGTCGGCCTGTTGTCCGTAGACACCCGCGGGGCCCTGGATCGGGACCTTGTCGAAGGTGCTCGAGTCACGGCCGATCTCGATGTTGGTGAACTCGGCGTCACCCGAGATCTGGTCGGAGTCGATCGCCAGGTTCTTCACGCCCACCGGGGTGGACCCGCCGCCGGCTCTGAGGACGAGCTGGATGCCGCCGAGGTCGACGCTCTGGCACATGTTGGTGATCTTGCCGCTCTTCACGACCGAGGTGACGACCAGGACCTGGCCGCCGGTGTCCCCCTGGTTGGGGCTGTTCTCGATCATGTTGTCCAGTCCGCCGAACTGCGCGAACCCTTCTCCTTCGAGCCTGTCGGCGGTGACCACGAACGGCATGCCGGAGATGGCGAACTGCACCCCCAGAGCGCCCTGCGCGGTGAGGACCGCGAGCCCCGCGGCGACGAAGGTGGCGGGCACCGCCATCACGGCGGCCCGGCGCAGCCGGACCCGGCCGCGTCTTTCTGCGGAACCGCTTTCGGGGTTCTCGGGTGTGTTGTCGGCGGACGACGTGACGTCCGGGGACGAGGCCATGTCTGCTCCCATGCGCTTGATCATGCGGGTCGGGCTTCAGTGGCACGTTGTCCTGGCGCGGACAGCGGCTGCCGCGCACACGTCCTCGCAACTCCCGGAAATCGCAAGGGCTTTCTGGTTACGCAGCAGTAGCCGTCCAGGAAGTTACCGATGGTTACAGCAACGGGTCAAGGGAGATGTGGAAAAAGAGTGTTCATTATGTGCCGCCTGTGGGCCGGGCCGTCCACCAGCACTGCATTTATCTGTTGGATCATCAACTTCCGCTCTCAGCCTTGACGTTGACTGACCCTCAGGTCTACAACTCTCCCTGGCTGAGCCCGGATCCGTGGCGCCGGATCCGCAGTGCGGCGACACCGTCCGCGCTCCCGGACTCTTTTCAGCCAGTACGGGCCCTCGGTCCCGAGCTCGTCCCTTCACGGCACCGGCACGGCCGCTTCCCCCCTGCGGGCCGCGACCGGTCGCCCCTTCCGCCCGGCCCGGCCGGAGCACTCGCCAGTGCCTCCGACCGGTCACCGGCCGGCCGCCGTTGCCGGTCCGTCACGTACGGAGAAGGCGTCACGGGCCGGCAATGGCGGACGCCGACCCGCGTCCCCCCATGTTGCTCGAGACGCAACGCGCCGGTTCACCTCGAACCACCCAACTCCCCCGAAAAAAGCTCCACTTGAGAAAGAGGCACCCGCATGCGCACCCGCTCCCGCTCCCTCCTCGCCCTCGCCGGAACCGTCGTCGCCCTCTCCCTCACCGCAGTCACCCCGGCCTCCGCGGCCGGTGCGGTGCTGACGACCGCCAATGGCGACGTCGCCGTCGGTGACGTTCTCAACGCGTCCCTGGCCAGCGGCACCGCCGCCACGCTGTACTCCAGCGCGACCGGCACCAGCGGTGTCTCCTGTGGCACCTCCGCGTTCAGCGCCACCGTCACCGACAACCCCACCGCGCCGGGTACCGCCACCGAGTCGCTCACCGCACACTCCTTCGGCAGCTGCACCGCGAACGTGATCGGCGTGCTCGGCGTCACCAGCGTCACGGTCAACAACCTGCCGTACACCGCCAGCGTGGCGTCGGACGGCACCCTCACCGTGACTCCGGCGAGCGGGTCCACCATCCAGACCACGGTCGTGCTGCGCACCCTGCTGGGCAGCATCAACTGCGTCTACCAGGCCGCCAGCCTGACCGGCGCGACGAGCAACACCGACAACAGCATCACCTTCACCAGCCAGCAGTTCACCAAGACGTCCGGCTCGTCGCTCTGCTTCGCCAACGGCTACTTCACCGCGAAGTACGCTCCGGTGACCGACGCGGACGCGGCCGTCATCGTCAACTGATCACCGTCCGGGCAACGAGGCCGCTTCCGCACAACCGATCTGCGCGCGGACCGCAGCTGATCTGCGCACGGACAACTGATCTGCGCAGGAACAACTGAGCGCTGTACGAACGGAGTTCAGCGCCGACGTACACGCGCCACCAGGGCGGCGCCGCCGGTGAGTACCAACACCGCCGCGGCGCCGCCCGCCAGCATCGGTGCGGACGGTCCGGAGCCACCCTCGCTGCTGGATGCCACCGGGGTGCTCTCGGGACTGGCCGCGGCGGCCTGCGCGGGTGCGGCGTCGGACGCCGCAGACGCCGACTTGCTGCCGGACGCCGGGGTCGGCGTCGCACTCGCGGACGGCTTCGGCGTGGCCGCAGCGGGCGCCTTCGTCGTCGCCCCGCTCTCCGGCTTGCTTTGCGAAACCGCTTGCGAGAACACCACGTCCGAGCACGAGTAGTACGTGTCGGGCGTGCTGCTGTTCTGCCAGATCGTGTACAGCATCTGACGTCCCGTCCGGTCGGCCGGCAGCTTCGCCGTGAGGTGGTAGGCGCCGTTCGTCAGCGCCGGGTCCTTGACCTCGGCGAACGGACGCTCCGGAAGATCGGACCAGGTGAGCGGCTTCGACGGGTCGTATCCGGGCTTCGTCAGATACAGCTTGAACGTACCGGTGTGCGCGATCGTCGAGGCGTATGTCATCCGCAGCGTGCCCCCCGCCGTCAGCCGGGTCGACGGCCAGTCGGCGCGGGCGAGGTCCAGTCCCTTGTACGCGGACAGGCCGCCGCTGCACAACTGTCCGTCGGGGATGGTCTGCCGGTCGCGGCCGTTCACGTTCGCGACCCGCAGGTTGTCCCAGGCGGCGAAGGACGTGCCGTTAGCGTCGACGGCCGCCCGGCAGGCCGCGCTCCTCGCGTCGGCGCCACCCTCGGGGGAGCAGGCGTACACCCGGCTGACCGGATCCGTGGGGGCGCCGTGCGCCTGCGCCGGCCCGGCGGCCCACAGGCCCAGCAGGAGCGGGCTGAGGGCGGCGGTCGCCAGTGCTGCGGTGCGGTGTGCGGTGGTGCGGGGCATCGGGGACGTCTCCTCGGCCGGCGCGGGAACGGTCTGTCGTGAGTACGGGAAACCGGCCCGGCGCGTTCAGCGCGCACTCGCCCGTCCGTCGCGCAACGCGCGGTGGGTCAAGCGATGGATCAAGCGATGGATCAAGCGATGGATCAAGCGATGGATCAAGCGATGGATCAAGCGATGGATCAAAACGGGCGATCCCTGACCGGTCGTGCTCGTCGAGGGTGGGTTTCCGGCCGGATCGAGGGTTTCCCCTGTATCGGTATGACTGATCCTTTGCCTATCGTTCCAGCACAGCCGACCCACAGGTAACCCCGACGGGGTCGACGCCCGCGCCTGGCCGGCCTTCCGCGCTGCTCTTCGATTCACCCCCCGCCGCTTCGATGCCGAAGCGAATCGACCGCGGCTCCCCCCTGTCCGGAGCCGGCCACGAAAGGCACGCCCTTGCGCACGTCACCCGCCCTGAGACGGAGACTGATATCCGCCGCCGCGGTCTCCGCGGCCCTGCTCACCGCCGCCTCCACCGCCTCGGCCGCCGCCCAGGAAACCGTTTCCCAGGGTTCCACCGTTCCCGCCGCCCAGACCGAGGCCGCGCCCGGCACCCCGGCCGAGCGCCTCATCGTCGGCTACAAGTCCGGTGCCGCCGAGGCGAAGTCGAACCCGGCCGCCCAGGCCGACGCCGCCGCCAAGGGCAAGGAGAGCGGCGAGGACGTCGACTTCCAGCGCCGTCTCGGCACCGGCGCCGCCCTGGTCGACCTGGGCGACGACCTCACGAAGGCGGACGTCGCCGACGTCGTCGCCCGGTACCAGGCGGACCCGCAGGTCGCCTACGTCGTCCCGGACCGGCTGAACAAGCCGAAGGCCGACCCGAACGACACCGAGTACACCAAGCAGTGGGACCTCTTCGAGTCCACCGCCGGCATGAACGTGCCGGGCGCCTGGGCCACTTCGACCGGCACCGGCGTCACGGTCGCCGTCATCGACACCGGTTACGTCGCGCACACCGACCTCGCCGCGAATATCGTCGGCGGCTATGACTTCATCGCCGACACCGCGGTCTCCGTCGACGGCGACGGCCGCGACAGCAACCCGGCCGACCCGGGCGACTGGTACAACGCCAACGACTGCGGCTCCGGCATCCCGGCCAGCAACTCCTCCTGGCACGGCACTCACGTGGCCGGCACCATCGCCGCCGTCACGAACAACAACAAGGGCGTCGCGGGCATCGCCTACGGTGCGAAGATCTCGCCGGTCCGTGTGCTCGGCAAGTGCGGCGGTTACGACTCCGACATCATCGACGCCATCACCTGGGCGTCAGGCGGAACCGTTTCCGGTGTTCCCGCCAACTCCAACGTCGCCAAGGTCATCAACATGAGCCTGGGCGGCGACGGGGCGTGCACCTCGGCGACCCAGAGCGCGATCACCGCCGCCGTGAACCGCGGTACTACCGTCGTCGTGGCCGCCGGCAACGAGAACGACAACGTGGCGAACCACTCGCCGGGCAACTGCAACAACGTCATCTCGGTCGCGGCGACCAACCGCAGCGGCGCCAAGGCGTCCTACTCCAACTACGGTTCCCTCGTGGACATCTCGGCGCCCGGCGGCCAGACCAGCACCGGCACCGCGAACGGCATCCTGTCCACGCTGAACTCCGGCACCAAGACGCCGTCGAGCGAGTCGTACGCCTACTACCAGGGCACCAGCATGGCCACCCCGCACATCGCGGGCCTGGTCGCGCTGGTGAAGTCGGCCAACTCCTCGCTGACCCCGGCGCAGATCGAGACGGCCATCAAGAACAACGCCCGTGCACTGCCCGGCTCCTGCTCCGGCGGGTGCGGCGCGGGTCTGGCGGACGCGGCCAAGACGGTGCAGGCGGTGAGCGGCTCCGGCGGCTCCACGGGGGGCACCACCTTCTCCAACACCACCGCGGTCTCCATCCCGGACAACGGTTCCGCGATCGAGTCCTCCATCGCCGTCAGCGGCCGCACCGGCAACGCGCCGAGCGCCCTCCAGGTCGGCGTCGACATCACCCACACCTACCGCGGTGACCTGGTGATCGACCTGGTGGCCCCCGACGGAACCGCTTACCGGCTGAAGTCCGCCAGCGCCTCCGACTCCGCGGACAACGTCAACACCACCTACTCGGTGGACGCCTCCAACGAAACCGCCAACGGCACCTGGAAGCTGCGGATCCAGGACACGGCCGCGCAGGACACGGGGAAGCTCAACAGCTGGAAGCTGACCTTCTGAGGGGACTGTCGCAGTCGCCGAGCGCAATGAACGGGCGGGCCGGCCGGTGTGGATGGACACCGGCCGGCCCGCCCTACGTGTGTTTCAGGGACCGTTTGCCGGGGTCGTCTCATGGGACGGTTTCCGTGACCGTTTTCGTGACTGCTTCCGTCTTCGTCTTCGTGACTGCTTCCGTGACTGCTTCCGTCTCCGTTTTAGTGACCGCTTCCGCGACTGGTTCCGAAACCGCCTCCGCGTGTGTTTCTGAGGGGCCGTAGGTTCCTGCCGGGTGATGCGGGGGAGGCTCGTGGTACCTGTGTGGAGTTACACGTGTCATTCAACCGCACCAGGGCCCGATCCTCCCGCAGTTGTGTGCAGAAACCGCGCGCCCCGTCTTTTTTGGTGGTCTTCTCGACTATGCCCACGGTACGTTTCTCCTGGGAGGCTGCCTCCCGACGTGTCCATGATCTACGGGCAAGTCGGGGGATCGCAGGGGGAGTCGGCGGTCTTCACGTACATGGTCACTCCCCCCGTACAGTGAGCTATTGTGTACGGGGGGTAAGAAAAAACGGCATGACCCGTTCTTTACCGGCCCGGGAGAGTACCAGTCGATGGCGAGGCAGTTACGCGCCGAACAGACCCGCACGACGATCATCACGGCCGCCGCCGACCTGTTCGATCGGCATGGCTACGAGTCGACAAGCCTCAGTGACATCGTCGAGCACGCCCACGTCACCAAGGGCGCCCTCTACTTCCACTTCGCGGCGAAGGAGGACCTGGCCCACGCCATCATGGAGTTGCAGTCCCAGGCCGCGCGGCGGGTCGCCGGCGAGATCGACGACCGCGGCTACTGTTCTCTCGAAGCACTCATACGCCTGACGTTCGGTCTGACGCGGCTGTCGGTCGAGGGCCCGATCGCCCGGGCCGGCCTGCGGCTCGCCACCGGGGGAGTGGCGGTCCGACCGCCGCTGCCGCATCCGTTCGCGGAGTTGCTGGACCTGATCTCCCGGCGGCTCGGCGGCGCGGTCAAGGATTCCGACATCCACCCGGATGTCGACGTCGATGCCGTGGCGCACTCCCTGGTCTGCTTCTTCGTCGGCACCCGAGTCGTCGGCCGCTCCCGCGAACCCGCCGGCCGACTGCCCCGCCGGATGGCCGAGATGTGGCACGTCCTCATCAGGGGCCTGGTGCCGGTACCGCGCCGGCCACGTTATCTGAGCCTCGCGGCGCGGCTGGAGCGGGAGATCATGGCGATGGTGTGAGGGCCGACGGCGGACGGCGCGGGGGCGCGCAGGCGGGGGCGGTCAAGAGACCCTCCGGTGACCGGGTGACCGGCGCCCCCGTGCTCCGGTGACCCGCGCAGTGCGTGCGCGTGTGCGTGCGGTCTTCGGCGTGCGCCCCCGCGATACGGTGATCGGCATGCCCGACACCCCCGCCCCGCCCGTGATCCTCGGCAACGAGCCCGGCTCGTTCCCTCACAGTGTCCTGGCCGAACGGCACCCGGCGATCATCCGGCAGGTGCGGGACGCGTTCCCCTACGGTCCGGAGGTCCACCAGGGCTTGGACGCGCTGTTGGCCAGCTGCACCAAGGGCGTGATCGAACCGCTCCCCGCCGATGCGCGCGACCGCGAGAGGTGGCGGGCGTGGGGGCTCGACGCGTACGCCGGCCGTTCCTGGTTCGACGTGCCCTGGCTGTGGTCGGAGAGCTACTTCTACCGTCAACTCCTCGACGCGGTCGGCTACTTCGGCTCTGGTCCCTGGCAGGGAATCGACCCCTTCCGCCCCTTCAAGCTCGCCGAGCTCGACGCGCCGGAGACCCTCGAGGAACTGGCCGTGCTCGACATCCTCGAGGACCGTCCGGTCGAGGAGCGGGCCCGCGCTCTCCTGCACGGCTCCCTCTGGGGCAACCGCGCCGACCTCGGTTTCCGGCTGTCCGACGCCGAGGCCGAGGAGCGGGCCGCCGTCCCGGGGCTGGTCGCCGACGACAGCGAGACGCTGTGGTCCCTGCTGTCGAGAAGGGAAACAGACCCGGAAGCGGAGGCGGGTACCGGTACTGGCGCCGACGCCCCTGCCGGGATCGCCACCGAGACCCCCGCCCGCACGCGTCCCCGCGCCCGCACGCGTCCCCGTACTCTGTGCCTCGTCGCCGACAACGCGGGCCGCGAACTGATCCCCGACCTTCTCCTGGCGGCGCACCTCCTCGCCCATGGGCGGTGCGACCGGGTTGTCCTGCACGTCAAGCCGTACCCGTACTACGTCTCCGACGCCACGACGGCCGATGTCGTCGACGCCCTGAGGAAACTGACGGGCGCGCCGGGAGTGGCAGCCGACCACGGCCGACGTCTGTGGGCGGCCATGGCGGAAGGCAGCCTGACGGTCCGTGCCCATCCCTTCTCCGCGGCCCCGCTGCCGTACGCGGAGATGCCGGACGACCTGCGGGCCGAGTTCGCGACGGCCACTCTGACGATCGTGAAGGGCGACCTCAACTACCGCCGCCTGGTGGGCGACAGTCGCTGGGCCCCGACCACGCCGTTCGTCGATGTGACCGCCTACTTCCCTGGCCCGGTCGCGGCCTTGCGCACGCTGAAGTCCGACGTGATCACCGGCCTCGACGCCGATACGGAGGCCGCACTGGTCGCCGCCGAGGGGCAACGCTGGCGCACGGGCGGGACGCATGCGCTGATCCAGCTGCGGGAGTGAGGAACGGGCGCGTCGTGGGGGCGATGCGCACTGCGCGGTCGCGGTCCGCCGCACTCGGCGCCGGGAGCGACGGGTGTGCTCAGTGCCGAGCTGAGGTGTCGGGTCAAGTGCCCTGCACCGGCAGCGACTTGATCCCGTTGATGAAGTTCGACACCAGGCGTCGGGGCGGCCCGGCCGTCCGCAGCACGGGCCACGTCCGCAGTACCTCCCGGTAGAGCAGCCGCAGTTGCAGTCGGGCGAAGTGCGCGCCCAGGCAGACGTGGGGCCCGTCCCCGAAGGACACATGCGGGTTCGGCGCACGCGTGAGATCCAGCAAGTCCGGCTCTTCGAAGGCGCGTTCGTCGCGGTTGGCGGCCGCGTGGAAGACGACTACCTTCTCGCCCGCCCGGATCCGCCGTCCCGCGAGCTCGGTGTCCCGGGCGGCGGTGCGCCGAAAGGTGAGCACGGGCGGGTGCCAGCGCAGCAACTCGTCGACTGCCGAGGAGAGTTCGACCTCGCCGGCATGCAGGCGCTCGTACACCTTCGGATGCTTCGCCAGTGCCAGTAGGCCGCCGGGGGCGGCGCTGCGAACGGTGTCGTTGCCGGCGACGGTGAGCAGGAAGAAGAACATCTCCAGTTCGGCGTCGGCGAGTTCGGGGTCGAGGGCGAGGGTCGTCATGACATCGTCGACGGGATGCCGCCGTCTGTGCGCGGCGAGTTGCTGCGCATAGGCGAACATGTCCCGCAGGGCCGCGGGCGATCGGGGATCGACCGGCCGTCCCGCCGCGTCCCGCCGGTCGGTACCTGCCTCATCGGGGTCCTGGTAGCCGATGACGCGCCGTGTCCAGTGCAGCAGCAGCCCGCGGTCGCTCTCCGGAACGCCCAGCAGGTCCGCGAGGTTGAGCAGGGCGTAGTCGTCGGTCACGGCGGACACGAGGTCGACGCACCCGTCTGCGGCGCGTGCCTGCCGCAGGGCGCCGTCGCACAACGTACGCGCACGCTCCCCGGCGACCTCCGCGAAACGTTCGACCCGGCCCGGGGTGAAGGCCCGGCTCACCAGCCGCCTCAACCGCCCATGGTCCGGCGGATCCTGGTTGAGCATCATGCGCCTGATGAACGGCAGGTCGTCCGGGTCGGGATCGCGGATCTGGGTGGCACCGACATACGAGGAGTACGTCGCCGAGTCCTTGAGCACGCGTACGACGTCCGCGTGCCGGGTCACCGCCCAGAAGCCCGGCCCGGCGGGCCATCCCAGCACCTCGGCCTCCTGCTGCCAGGCCACCGGGTGGTGGTCGCGCAGGACGCGGTAGGCGGCGTAGGGCACCTCTTCGGCGTACTGCCGTGGGTCGAACACGTCGGGAACGGGAGGTAGTTGATCGAAGGTCATGCGGCCATGCCCCTGTCGTCCGCGCGCAGGAAGTCCTCCCACACCCGGATCAGCTCCAGGGGCGTCTCGTCCATCGCGTAATGACCTGCGGCCGACAATTCGTGGAGCTCGGCGCGCGGGTACCAGCGCAGCCACGTCTCGCGCATCAGATCGGCCGAGAGGGCGGGGTCCAGGGCGCCGGTCACGGCGAGTGCGGGGACGGTCGAGCCCTCGGTCCGCTCGTGGAAGTCCTCCAGGGCCCACGAGTCCAACCAGGCGCGGAACGCTTTGGTGTCGCTGGCCTCCACCGAACGGGCGACCATCCGGTCCAGCCAGGCGGCCGGGCGGCGGCCACCCGTCGTGAGGTCGAGGATGACGCGCCGGTTCTCCGCCCTGTCCGCCGCGCCCGCGAACAGCTCCCAGAGCTCCGTCGGCAGCGCCAGCCCCGACGCGGGCACCGGGGACACGCCGACCAGTCGCCGCAGCCGGTGCGGAGCCATGGCGAGGAGTCGCTGACCGATCGCGCCGCCCATCGAGTGCCCCACCACCGAGAACCGCTCCCAGCCCAGCCGGTCGGCCAGAGCCACGAGGTCGAGCGCGGCCTCGGCGGTCGAGTGCGTGCCGACCAGGTGCCTGGCCGCGCCGTAGCCGCGCAGATCCACCAGCGCGTACTGGAAGGACGTCCGGTCGAGGTCGGGCAGAACGGGCGCGTACGCGGACCGGTCGGCCAGCCAGCCGTGCACCGCGAACACCTTGTGGGCGCCGTCGCCGTGCAGCTCATGAGGGAGCACGAAGGTTTCCAGGGTTGCCATGCGACCACGGTGGCCCGGGACTCGGGGCTCGGCAAGGGCGCGCGGCGGGCATGAAACCCGGCGCTGGTGTTGTTGTGCGGAACGCGCCCGCCCCTCAGTACGCCCCACGCCCCACGCCCCACGCTCGTCGTCCGAACCCACTCCGCGCAGCCGACCGCCCCTGACCACAGCCCACCGTACGGCCGGCCAGGTCACCTGAACGCCCCCTGACGCCCCCGCCACCGCCCGTGCACCCGTCGCACACTCACCGCACCGACCCGACGAAGGGAAACCGACGACATGCGCATCGGAGTGGCTCCGCACAGGCTGTGGCCCGCGCGGGAGGACGAGCTCGACGACGTTCTCGACCTCGCGCGGCAGGCCGAAGTCCTGGGCTTCGACCATGTGTTCGCCAGCAGCCACGTCGTGGCCGGGGACCTCGGCGTGACCCCGGATCCACTGGTCCTGCTGTCCGCCGTCGCCGGGGCGACCCGGCGTATCGGCCTGCTGACGAGTGTCCTGATCCTGCCGCTGTACAACCCCGTCGTCCTCGCCCATCAGGCATCCACTCTCGACCGTCTTTCCGGCGGCCGGTTCACGCTCGGCGTCGGCACCGGATGGGACGCGGCGGAGTTCGCCGCCGTGGGCGTGCCGTTCGCGGGCCGGGGCCGACGCACCGACGAACACCTTGCCGCTGTAAGGGAGTTGTGGCACGGCGGCCGACTCGGGGTGCGGCCCCGTACGCAGGGCGGCCCGCCCCTGTGGATCGGCGGGCAGAGCGACGCGGCGCTGCGCCGGGCGCTGCGGTTCGGGGATGCCTGGCACGGTTCCGGCGTCGACGCGGAGGCGCTCGCCGGGGTGCGCGACCGGCTGGCCGCACTCGGGGAAGGGGAGGGACGCGATCCGGGCACCCTGGAGCTGACCGCGGGCCTGTTCCTCGTGCCGCCGGGGCTCACGCCGGCCGTTCAGGCACCCGGCCGTCCGCTCGGCGGAACCGACGCCACTGCCGAGAGCGTGCGCGAGGAGCTGGGGCGGCTGGCCGAGGCCGGGCTCGCCGCGGCCTCGCTGTGGCTGCCCGTGGCCACGGAAGCCTTGCCGGACGCCCTCCGCTGGGTTGCCGAAAACGTTCTCGCTCATTTTTCCGAAGACTGACGGATCGGCCCACTGGAGTGTAGTGATCGTCGCCGTCGCCGTCGCCGGCATCGCGCTCGGCCTGGCGGTGGGCCGCTCGCGGCGGGTGACATCGGCCTCACCGTTCCCGACGGACAACTCCTGTGCGTGGTGGGCCCCTCGGGCTGCGGCAGGTCCACGCTGCTGCGCACCATCGCCGGGCTCACCCCGCCGACGAGGGCACGATCACCGTGGACGGGACACCCGTCACCGGCGTAACCGACCGGCTCGCCGTCGTCTTCCAGGACTACGGGCGCTCGCCGCTGCCCTGGCTCACCGTCCGCGACAACGTCGCCCTGCCGCTGGCGCCGCCAGGGACTCGACCGGGCCGACCGCCGCGCCGAGGCGACCCGCATCCTCGCGCGCGTGGGCCTCGACGGCACCGCCCGCCGACACCCCTGGCAGCTCTCCGGCGGCATGCGGCAACGCGTGGCCATCGCCCGCGCCCTGGTCTGCCGACCCTCCCTGCTTTTCATGGACGAACCCTTCGGCTTTCTCGGCGCCCAGACCCGCGAGGCCCTGGAGGACCTCCTCCTGGAGGTGCACCGAACCGACGGCACCACCATCGTGTTCGTCACCCACGACATCGACGGGAGCGTCTACGTCGGCGACCGCGTCGTCGTCCTGTCCCCGGGGCCCGGCGCGCGCGTCGCCCTCGACCTGCCGGTCGAACTCCCGGACGAACGCGACCGGATCACCATCCGGGGCCTGCCCGAGTTCACGGCGCTGCGCACGAAGATCGGGCAGGTGGTGCGGGGGATGCGCCGACCGGCACACCAACTCCCGTACGGTTCACCGCCTCCCGCCCGATTCACGCGATGGTGTGATCATGTTCTGCCCCACGGATGGCGGCTCGGACCCCCGGGTAGGGCCCGGCCATGACGCAACCGTTCGACCTCCCGCACTTCTACATGCCGCATCCCGCGCGCCTGAACCCGCACGTCGACCGGGCGCGGGCCCACTCGACGCGGTGGGCGCGCGACATGGGCATGCTGGAGGGGTCCGGGATCTGGGAGCAGGCCGACCTGGAGGCGCACGACTACGGCCTGCTCTGCGCCTACACCCACCCCGACTGCGACGGGCCCGCGCTGTCGTTGATCACCGACTGGTACGTGTGGGTGTTCTTCTTCGACGACCACTTCCTCGACATGTTCAAGCGCACCCCCGACCGCGCCGCCGGCAAGGCCCACCTGGACCGGCTCCCGCTGTTCATGCCACTGGACGCGTCGACACCCGTGCCCGAGCCGCGGAACCCGGTCGAGGCGGGCCTGAAGGACCTGTGGGCGCGCACGGTGCCGGCCATGTCGGAGGACTGGCGCCGCCGTTTCGCCGTGGCGACGGAGCATCTGCTCAACGAGTCGATGTGGGAGCTGTCCAACATCGACGAAGGGCGGATCGCCAACCCCGTCGAGTACATCGAGATGCGCCGCAAGGTGGGCGGTGCGCCCTGGTCTGCGGGGCTCGTGGAGTACGCGACCGCCGAAGTCCCGGCCGCCCTTGCCGGGTCGAGGCCGCTCAGGGTGCTCATGGAGACCTTCTCCGACGCCGTGCACCTGCGCAACGACCTGTTCTCCTACCAGCGCGAGGTGGAGGACGAGGGCGAGAACAGCAATGGCGTACTCGTCCTGGAGACGTTCTTCGGCTGCACCACCCAGGAGGCCGCCGACACCGTCAACGACATCCTCACCTCCCGCCTCCACCAGTTCGAGCACACCGCCTTCACCGAGGTGCCCGCACTCGCCCTGGACAAGGGCCTCACGCCCGACGAGGTCCTCGCGGTCGCCGCCTACACCAAGGGCCTGCAGGACTGGCAGTCCGGCGGCCACGAATGGCACCTGCGCTCCAGCCGATACATGAACAAGGGGGCCACCTCCGCAGCGCCCTGGCAGAGACTGACGGGCCCCGGCACCTCCGCCGCCGACGTCGGCGCGCTGCTCGCCTCGGCCGCCGCCATGGGGGCTCCCACGCCTTTCGGGCAGTGGGGGAGGCTGCGCGCGTACGCGCACGTGCCCTTCCAGAAGGTCGGCCCGTCTCTGCTGCCCGACTTCCACATGCCGTTCCAGGTCGAGCTCAGCCCGCACCTTCAGGCGTGCCGCCCGCGCCTGACCGCCTGGATGCACCGCATGGGCATGCTCCAGGAGGGCGTCTGGGACGAGGACAAACTCGCCGCCTACGACCTCCCCCTGTGCTCGGCCGGCCTCGACCCGGACGCCACCCCTGAGGCCCTCGACCTCAGCGCCCACTGGCTCGCCTGGGGCACCTACGGCGACGACTACTACCCGCTGGTCTTCGGCGGCCGCCGCGACCTGGCCGCCGCCCGCCTCACCACGGCCCGGCTGTCGGCCTGCATGCCCGTCGACGGCGAGGAGACGCCCGTCGTCCCCGTCAACGGCATGGAACGCGGCCTGATCGACCTGTGGGCGCGCACCACCGCCGACATGACCCCCGACCAGCGGCGCACCCTGCGCGACGCGGTCGACGTCATGACCGAGAGCTGGGTGTGGGAACTGTCCAACCAGCTCCAGAACCGCATTCCCGACCCGGTCGACTACCTGGAGATGCGCCGTGCCACCTTCGGCTCCGACCTCACCCTGAGCCTGTGCCGCATGGGCCAGGGCCCCGCCGTCCCGCCGGAGGTCTACCGCAGCGGCCCCGTCCGCTCGCTGGAGAACGCGGCCGTGGACTACGCGTGCCTCACCAACGACGTCTTCTCGTACCAGAAGGAGATCGAGTACGAGGGCGAGCTGCACAACGCGATCCTCGTCGTGCAGAACTTCTTCGGCTGCGACTACCCGACCGCGCTCGGCATCGTCCACGACCTGATGACCCAGCGCATGCGGCAGTTCGAACACGTCATCGCACACGAACTGCCCGTCCTCTACGACGACTTCGACCTCTCGCCCGAGGCACGCGGGGCGATGGGGAACTACGTCGCCGACCTGCAGAACTGGCTGTCGGGCATCCTGCACTGGCACCGCGAGGTCGACCGCTACAAGTCCGCGTACCTGGCCCGCCGCACCCACGGCTTCCTGCCGGACCTCGCGCCGACGACACCCGCTCCCCGCCTGTTGATCTCCTGACCTCCGTACACGGAACGGGCCGCACGGAATGCGCCGTTCGGCCGGCCGTGTGCGGACCCGACGCGCGTCAGTCTCACTCGTTCGTGGCTCGTGGTGCGCCGGTGCGCCGGGTAGAGCACCAGCCGGAGGCGATCCATGGAACAGACAGCGTTGCGTCCCAAGCCCATGCCGGGTCAGGAGCCCGGCGGTGGCGCCGGGCCGGGCGGCAAGAGCCGCCGTCCGCACGCCGCGCGCCGCGGCGGCCGACGGCTGACGACCCTGCTGCTCGGACTGTCCGTCGGCACCGTCCTGGTCCTGTCCGGCATCGGACTGGGCACCGTGGGGGCGACCGTGATCGGCATGAGCAGACTGGCCGAACTGCAACGGCAGGCGGCGCAGGGCGCGCAGGACATTCCGGGCGCCGGGTCCGCCCCGGGCCGGGGCGGCTCTTCCGCGCCCTCCGGATCGGCCGGATCGGCCGGGGCGGCCGGGGCGGCCGCCGCGTCACCGCGCCCCGCCGAAGCCACCCTGGGGCTGGAGGTCGTGGACGCGGAGAAGGTGGGCGCCAAGGTCGTCGCCGTCCACATTCCCGGCCCCGGCTACACGGCGGGCCTCGTCCGCGGCGATGTCGTGCTGAGGTTCGGCAGCGCCAGGATCGACTCGGCGACGGACCTCGCGCGGGCGGTCGACGAGGCCCTCCCAGGGAGGGGGGTCAAACTGACGGTACGTCATCAAAGTGGTGGGTACCAGCAGTTGACCGTGACCCCCGGCGTCGTCACATGAGGCGGATCCGAAGCGGATCGAAGCAGCCGCCCGACGACCCTCACCGGGTCGGTCGGTGCGGTCGGCAAACCACTGGCCACCACGGCCCTCTCCACGCGACCATGAGCGCCATGCTGACCTCTCTCCTGGCGTTCCTGGGCGCCTGCACGCTCGTCGCCGCCTCGCCCGGACCCAGCACCGTGCTGATCGTCAAGCAGTCGCTGCGCAGCCGCCGCTCCGGCTTCCTGACCGTCCTCGGCAACGAGACCGGTGTGTTCGTCTGGGGCGTCGTCGCCGCGTTCGGCCTGAGCGCCCTGCTGACGGCCTCCCAGGTGGCGTACGACGTGCTGCGCGTCGTCGGCGCCGTCGTGCTCGTCTGGTTCGGTGTCCAGACGCTGCGGCAGGCCCGCCGGACGAAGCGTGGCGGCGAGCCGGACGACGGCGGCTGGGAGGGCGTCGAACAGAGCGGCTGGGCCTCCTACCGGGGCGGGCTGCTGCTGAACCTCGCCAACCCCAAGGCGGCCGTGTTCGCCCTGTCCTTCCTGCCGCAGTTCGTGCCGGAGGGCGCTCCGCATCTGCCGGCCATGGTGGGGCTCGCCGCGCTGTGGGCGGTCTACGAGGTGGGCTACTACGGCCTGTACGTGTGGTTCGTGGGCCGGATGAAGGCCGTCCTGTCCCGGGCCGGGGTGCGCCGTCGCCTGGAGCAGGTCTCCGGCGGCGTGCTGCTGCTCCTCGGCCTGCGCATGGCCCTGGAGGGCTGACCCGGACGGGTCGCCCGCCCGAAACCCGCTCAACCGGCTCGCGCGACCCCAGCCGTACGGGCAGGATGCTGCCCGTGGTCACCATGCCGGTGTCACCACGTCCGTCACACGTCAGTCGCCACTTCTTTCTGGGAGGCCCGGATGACCGGCACCGCACCCGCGCCCTTCACCTGCGACGACTACCGGGCCCGCATGGAGCGGGCGGCGCGCGAGGCCGCCGACGCCGGACTCGCCGGACTGCTCGTGGCGCCCGGACCCGACCTCGTATGGCTCACCGGCTACGCACCCACCGCCGCCACCGAACGGCTCACCCTGCTCGTCCTCGTGGCCGGCCGGGCCCCCGTCCTCGTAGTGCCGACCCTGGAGGCCCCCGACGCCGCGAAGGCGTCCGGCGCCCCGGCGCTCACCCTGCGGGACTGGACCGACGGCAAGGATCCCTACGCCGCCACCGCGGCCCTCCTCGACCCGGGCGGCCGGTTCGGGATCAGCGACAATGCCTGGGCGATGCACCTGCTGGGCCTGCAGAAGGCCCTGCCTACCACCTCCTACGCCTCTCTCACCGAGGCCCTGCCCATGCTGCGCGCCGTCAAGGACACGGCGGAGCTGGAGCTGATGGCGGCGGCGGGAGCGGCCGCGGACCGGGCGTTCGAGGAGATCCGGAAGGTTCCCTTCGCCGGGCGCCGGGAGACGGAGGTCGGCGCCGACCTCGCCGACCTGCTGCGCCGCTTCGGGCACTCCCAGGTCGACTTCACCATCGTCGCCTCCGGGCCCAACGGCGCCAACCCGCACCACGAGGTCGGCGACCGTGTCATCGAGCACGGCGACATGGTCGTCCTCGACTTCGGCGGCCTCAAGGACGGCTACGGCTCCGACACCTCCCGCACCGTCCACGTCGGCGAACCCACCGACGAGGAGCGCCGGGTCCACGACCTCGTGCGCGAGGCCCAGGAGGCGGGCTTCAGGGCGGTTCGGCCCGGCGTCGCCTGCCAGGAGGTCGACCGGGCCGCCCGCGCGGTCATCGCCGACGCCGGCTACGGCGAGTACTTCATCCACCGCACCGGACACGGCATCGGTGTCACCACCCACGAGCCGCCCTACATGATCGAGGGCGAGGAGCGGCCCCTCGTGCCCGGCATGTGCTTCTCCGTGGAGCCCGGCGTGTACCTGCCGGGCCGGTTCGGGGTACGCATCGAGGACATCGTCACCGTCACGGAGGACGGCGGCCGTCGTCTCAACGACACCACTCGTGAGCTGGTCATAGTGGACTGATCCATCCTCCCCAGGAGTCCCGGCACCCACCCGAACGGCAGCGGCGCGACCATGACCCAGGCACCGACACCCACCGCGGACACCGTCCGCCGACTGGTCCGCGCCATCCTCGAGGAGGGCGGCCGCGGCTCCGGTCCGGAGGTACGGCCCGTCACCGAGGCAGGCGCGCACTCCACCTGGTGGGTCGGCTCCCGCCACGTGTTGCGCCTCGCCCCTGACCGCGAGGCGACCCTGCGCCGCCGCCGTGAACTGAGGCTGCGCGACCTCGTCCGCCCGCACGTCCCGGTCGCAGTGCCGACCAGCGTCGCGCACGGCGAGTGGTCCCCTGGGCTCGCCTACACCCTCGACACCAGGCTGCCCGGCGGCACGGCCGAGGAGCACGACGTGTCGGCCGTCGGCGAGGCCGACCTCGCCGGACTGCTCAGGGGACTGCGCGAGGTGCCGCCCCGGCAGGCCGAGGCGCTCGGCGTGCCGCGGACCGCCCCGCGCTCCCTGGAGGCGCTGCGCCGGATGGCCGTGGCCGCCGCCGAACGCCTCGCCCGCGCCGACGAGTTCGACCCCGCCCGTCTCCACCAGCTCACCCCGCCCGGCGCGGCCCAGCTCGCCGCCCAGCCCGCCACCGCCGTCCTCGTCCACCATGCCCTGCGGGGCGAGCACCTCGTGGTGAGCGTCGACGGCCGGGTGCGTGGCGTTCTGGACTGGACCGAGGCGGTCATCGGGGACCCTGCCGAGGACATCGCGGGTCTCGCCCTCGCCGTCGGCTCCGGCGCCGCCGTCCGCGCCGCGACCCTCGCGGGATACGGTGCCCGCCCCTGCCTGCGGGGCCTGTGGCTGGCCCGCTGCGACACCGTCGTCCGCCTCGCGGAACGCCTCGACGCCCGCGACACCGCCCCACGGGCAGCCGAGGCGCTCTCCCTCCCGCGGACACGGCTGCGGCGCGCCTGGGAGGCGATCCTGCTGGAACGGGTGACGGAGTTCCGCGAGGACGGGGAGGGCGGGGCGAGCGGGGCGGACGAGGAGCAGTGGGAGTAGGAGCAGCCGGCGCAGGCCGAGGGTAGGGCGGGAGGCGGGAGGCGGGGAGCGGGAAGAGGGAAGAGGGGAGCGGGAAGAGGGGAGCGGGAAGAGGGAAGAGGGAAGAGGGAAGAGGGAAGAGGAAGTGGGGAGCGGGAAGAGGGAGGCGGCTGAGCGGGGGCAGCCGGGCCGGAGGCGGCGCAGGGCCCGGCAGCGCGGCGGCCGCAGCCGTGGAAGCGGTTACGCGCACCTTTCCGCGCCGGAAGCGGTACGTGCACCTTTCCGAGGCCGGAAGCGGCTACCTGTGCTGTTTCTGGGCGCGCGCAAGCGGTTACGCGTACCTTTCCCCTTCCTCCTTCACCCTCCCTCGCGCGAGCTCACCACCGTGCCCTCCCTCACTCCTGCTCCAGGACCACGCACGCCTCCCCGGGCACATGCAGCAGCCCGTCCTGGCCCGGTGCGGCCACCGGCTCCCATGCGGCGAGTACGCGGGCCGGGCGGGGACCCAGGGGGATCGCGGCCGTTTCCTTGCCGAGGTTGACGGCCACCCGGACGTCGCCGCGCCGGAAGGCCAGCCAGCGGGCCTGCGCGTCGTGGGCGACCTTGATGTCGGCCAGGTCGGGATCGGTGAGGTCGGGAGTTGCGTGCCGCAGCGCGATCAGCTCGCGGTACCAGGCCAGCACGCGCGCGTGCGGCTCGCGCCGCGGCTCGGACCAGTCCAGGCAGGAGCGCTCGCGCGTCGCCGGGTCCTGCGGGTCGGGCACGTCCTCCTCGGCCCAGCCGTGTGCCGTGAACTCCCGCCGTCTGCCCCGCCGTACGGCCTCGGCGAGTTCGGGGTCGGTGTGGTCGGTGAAGTACTGCCAGGGTGTGCCCGCCGCCCACTCCTCGCCCATGAACAGCATCGGCGTAAAGGGGGCGGTCAGCGTCAGCGCGGCCGCGCACGCCAGCAGGCCGGGTGAGAGGGAGGCCGAGAGGCGGTCGCCCTGGGCGCGGTTGCCGACCTGGTCGTGGGTCTGGGCGTACCCGAGGAGCCGGTGCGCGGGCACGCGGGAGCGGTCCAGCGGACGGCCGTGTCGGCGGCCCCGGAAGCCGGAGTACGTGCCGTCGTGGAAGAAGCCGCCGGTGAGGGTCTTGGCGAGCGCGGCGAACGACTCGCGCGCGAAGTCGCTGTAGTAGCCCTGGGACTCGCCGGTGAGCGCGGTGTGCAGGGCATGGTGGAAGTCGTCGTTCCACTGGGCGTGCAGGCCCAGGCCGCCCTCCCGGCGGGGCGTGATCAGCCGCGGGTCGTTGAGGTCGGACTCGGCGATCAGGAACAGCGGCCGGCCCGTCTCCGCGGCGAGGGCGTCCACGGCCGCCGAGAGTTCCTCCAGGAACGGGTACGCGCGCGTGTCCGCCAGTGCGTGCACGGCGTCCAGGCGCAGTCCGTCGAGCCGGTAGTCGCGCAGCCAGGCCAGCGCGCTGCTCAGCAGGTAGGCCCGCACCTCGTCCGAGCCGGGCGCGTCCAGGTTGACGGCCGCGCCCCACGGCGTGTGGTGCGTGTCGGTGAAGTACGGGCCGAACTCGGGCAGGTGGTTGCCGGACGGGCCCAGGTGGTTGTGCACCACGTCCAGGACGACGCCCAGACCGAGCCCGTGGGCCCGGTCGGCGAACCGCTTCAGCGCCTCGGGACCGCCGTACGGCTCGTGCACCGCCCACGGCGACACCCCGTCGTACCCCCAGCCGTGCCGGCCGGGGAACGAGCACAGCGGCATCAACTCGACATGTGTGACACCGAGTTCGGCGAGGTGTCCCAGGCGCTCGGCGGCCGCGTCCAGCGTGCCCTCGGGGGTGTAGGTGCCCACGTGCAGCTCGTACAGGACCGCGCCCGGCAGCGGGCGCCCGGACCACTGCGTACGCCACTCGTAGCGGCCCTGGTCGACGACCGCGCTCAGCCCCTCGGGGCCGTCCGGCTGGCGGCGCGAGCGCGGGTCGGGGCGGACGGGGCCGTCGTCCACCGCGAAGCCGTACCGCGTGCCGTCCGCGGCCTCCGCCTCGCCGGTCCACCACCCCGCCCGTCCCGGATCGCGCTCCAACGCGCGCGTGACGCCTTCGCACTGGAGCGTCACACGTTCGGCCTGCGGTGCCCACACCTCGAACTGCACGGACGGTTCCCCTTCGTCTGCTCACCGTGATGTAGCACCTCCATCGTCCTCCAAAGGGGATCAATGCGCTCCGGGGACACCCTCTTTCCCGTTTTCTGGACACCCAGGGTTCACTGACCGACAATCACCACCGTGACGTCGTCCTTCGAGTTCAACACGTACCCCGCGCGGCTGTCCGACGTGGAGCGCGACCGGGCGTTGAAGGTGCTGCGTGACGGCGTCGCCATGGGGCGCCTGTCGCATGACACGTTCATCCGGCGCATGGAGCTTGCCCTCGCCGCCCGCCGCTCGGACGAGCTCGCCGTCCTCACCGCCGACCTGCCCGTGGAGAGCCGCTTCTCCCGCATGGTCTTCGGCACCGTCGAGGCGGTCTCCGGCTTCACCGTCCGGCTGCGCAGGGCCTGGCAGGCCGAGCGGCTGCCCAAGCTGCTGCTGCCGCACCCCGGCACCGCGCACGCGCTGCGCATCGGCCGCGACCCCGCGAGCGGCCTCAGGCTGACCCATGAGAGCGTCTCGCGGGTGCACGCCGAACTCAGCCGCCAGGGCGGGATGTGGGTGCTGCGCGACCTCGGCTCGACCAACGGCACGACCGTCAACGGACGCCGCGTCATCGGCGCGGCCGTGGTCCGCGAGGGCGACCAGGTCGCCTTCGGGCGGATGGGGTTCCGTCTCTCGGTGAACTGAACCCGGTCAAGTCCCGTCACACGTCGCGGTGTTGACGTACCCCCGGCCCATGACTCACTGTGCGTACACCAGACACGCCAGGTGAACCGACGGCGCCGCCTTGTGGAGGTGTGCCCTGCCGCCACTCCTCCGCTACCCGACCGTGGACGAACTCGCGGCCCGCGCGGCCGCGCTCGCCGTCCGCAGCTCCGGGGACGTCCGGCTGCGCCGCGTCGGGGTCTCCCGCGCGGGCGCGCCCCTGTGGCTGCTCTCCCTCGGCCGGGGCGCCCGCCAGGCCCTCGTCGTGGCCGGACCGCACGCCAACGAGCCCGTGGGCGGCGCCACCGTCCTGCGGCTGGCCGAACGCGTCCTCGCCGACCCGCGGCTCACCGTGGGCGCCGACGCCACCTGGAACCTGCTGCTCTGCCTCGACCCCGACGGCCTGCGCCGCAACGAGGGCTGGCTGGGCGGCCCCTACAGCCTCGGCCGCTACTTCCGGAACTTCTTTAGGCCCGGCTTCCTGGAACAGCCCGAGTGGCTGCCCGACGGCGCGGCCGCCGCCGCGCTGCGGGAGACCCGTACGCTGCTCCGCCTCCAGGACGAACTGAAACCTTTCTTCCAGTGCTCGCTGCACGGCGTCGACATCGGTGGCGCCTTCGTGGAACTCACCCGCGACCTGCCCGGACTCGCCCAGCGGGTCGCCCACGCCGCGGCCCGCCTCGGCATCCCCCGCGAACTCGGGCCCTACGACACCCTGTACTGGCCGCGCCTGGGTCCCGCCGTCTACCGGATCCCGCCGCCGTGCCCGCGCGATCTGGCCGCCGCCATCACCGAGGCCGCCGTCGAGTCGACCTGGTACCACCCGCACCGGCACGGCACGGTCACCGCCGTCGTCGAGGCGCCCATGTGGGGCGTCGCCGCCGTCGAGGACGGCTCGGCGCCCGCCGACCGGGACGCGGTGCTGCGTGCCGTGAGCGACGCCCTGCGCCACGACACCCAGGTGCTGGAACGTATCCTCGCGCGTGTGCGGCCCCACCTCGTCGGCGTCCCCGGCGCGGCGCGTCTGCTCGCCCCGGTCGACGACTACCTCCTGGTCTGCCCCGGCCTCGCGGACGCCTGGAACCCCGACACCGCCGACCCCGCCCGCCCGCTCCCGCCGCTCAGCACCGGCCATCTGACCGCGCTGCGCATCGCGGGCCGCCGGATCGCCGTCCGGACGGCGGGCCTGCTGCACCAGCTCGTCACCGGTGCCGGACGCGACCCCTCGGGCGTGCTGCCGGAACTGGACGGGCTGATCGACGCGTGGTGCGCGGGTTACCAGAAGGACTGCGGGGCGCGCTGGATTCCCGTCGCGCGCCAGGCGGAGTACCAGGCGCGGGTCGTGCTCGCCGCGTTCGAACTGGCCGGGCGGTACGCCGCCGAACCCGCCCGTGCCCGTTCGGGTGAGTCGGACTGGGGTACCCGGCCCGCCGTGCCGATGCACCGGGAATGACGCACTTCCTCAACGATCTCCGGCCGGCGGAAGCCGTACGGCGCGCCCTGCCGGCCGCGGCCGCCCTCCTCCTCGCCGTCGGCGCCGCCCCGGCCCTGGCGGCCTCCCACGAGGCCCTGCCCGGCAACTGGCTCGAGCTCACCGTCTCCCGTGGCGACTCCCGGTCCATCGACACCCACGGCACCCTGCTGCTGTGCGACCCGCCCGAGGGCCACTCCCGCGCCGCCGAGGCCTGCGACGTCCTGGCGAGAGCCGACGGGGACGTGAACGCCGTCGCCAAGGACGGCAGCCGCGTCTGCGCGCTCGTGTACGCCCCGGTGACCGTCCGCGCGCAGGGTCGGTGGAACGGACGCCCGGTCGACTACCGGCGCACCTTCGGCAACGACTGCGAGCGGGAGGCGCTGACGGGGGCGGTGTTCGCCCTGGACGACCAGCAGGTGCCCGAGGTCTGAGACGGCCGGGGTCCAAGCGACCGGGGCGGCTGCGGGCACACGCGCGTGCCCGCAGCCGCTCCTCTCCGGCCTTCTCCGCCCCTTCTCCTCGCCCTCTCCGGCCCGTTGCGCCGCTCCGGCCTGCTCGGGCCGTGTCGGAGGCCCTAAGCCGCCCGTTCACGGGCGTGCAGGGCCGCCGCGACGACCGTGCGGGACTGGTGCTCGACCTGGTGCTCCAAGGGCACCCAGCGGGCCCGGAAGCGGTCGGCGAAGGCGTCGCTCCAGGTCTCCACGAGCTGCTCCAGGCGCGGGGCCGCGTGGTCGTCGCTCTCCTGCAGGACCCGCCACAGCATCGCGGCCGCCCGCAGGGGCAGCCGGCGGGCGAAGGCGTCCACGCTGCCGACGTACGCCATCGTCGTGGCGGCGGGCGGCGTGTCCGTCCAGTCCGCGGCCAGCCCCGGCACCAGCTCCAGCGCCCATTTGGCCGCCCGCAGCAGGGGCCCGTCGACGCCCTCCAGGCGCGGCAGCGCCTCGACGAGGACGCGCTCGACCTCCGTCGTGTCCCGCAGCAGCCGCCGCGCCAGCCGCCGGATCGCCGCGGCCGGGGCGGGGTGCTGAGCGGGGTCGTCCACCATGTCGCTCGCCCACATCGGCACCTCCACCACCGCGGTCAGGCCGCCGTAGCGGTGGGCGTGGTACCAGGTGCTGTGCCGTGCGTCGTCCGGCATGCTCGGGTACGCCGCGTCCGCCCCCGCGGCCGGCATCACGTGCACCCCGGGCCCGGACGCCGGCCAGCCCGCCGCGTCGGAGGCGCCCGTCTCCACCGGGATGTGCAGCTGGGCCGCGGACTTGGCGAACGGCTCGGCGAGTCCCGGGATGTCCTTCGTCAACTGCACCCAGCTGCCGCCCAGATCGGTGCCGTGCAGGGTCACCTGGAGGTAGGGCCGCAGCTCGTCGATGACCCGGGTCAGCGCGCGCGTCTCGGGCGGCAGCCGGTCCGGCGGCAGCACGGCGGGGGACCACTCCGGCTGTTCCGGACCGGCGGGCCGGAAGAAGCCGAGGTGGTACTCCAGCAGGCTGCGCGGCGCCGGGGTCACGTGCAGACTCGCCCCGTCGGGGTCCGCGCAGAGCAGAAAGTGCCAGGACGTGCCGTCCCGCAACTCCCGCTCGTACAGGACCCGTTCGGCGAGGGCCAACAGCGTCGAACCCCCGGTCGGCTCGTTGGCGTGGGCGCCCGCGACGACGAGCACGGCCCGCCGCGCATGTCCCACGGACAGCAGGTGCAGGGGCCGGCCCGCCCGGGAGAGACCCACCTGCCGCAGCGCGCACACGCCGGGTTGGTGTGTGGCCAACGCCCGTGCAAAGGAGGTCATTTCGGTCACCGTGGGGTAGCGCAGCTCCGGCAGGAGACTCACCCCCGTATTCGTCCGCCCGGCCTTCGCCTCCGCAGTACCCCACGGCCGCTGTGAACTGTCAAGAACGCCTGGGGGGAGGCTCCGGGGGGCGCTCGGATGCGCGCGCCGGCGGCGGCCAGGGGACCTGGGCGAGGAGGGGGACGATCGTCTTCTCCTCGTGGTCGAGGTGGGCGTTCAACTCCCGTGACATGGCGTCCAGTTCCGTACGGAAGCGCTCGGGATCGGCGATGCCGATGCCGGCCAGCAGAGCCACGAGGTCGTCCTGGATGCGCGCGACCGTGCGGTGTTCCTCGGTGAGCCGGGCGAAGGTGTCCGCCAGGTGCGGGTGGTAGCGGGCCATCCCCGGGAACACGTGTGCGTCCTCGCTGGTGTGGTGGAAGCGCAGGGCCTGACAGAACGCCAGGCAGCGCTGCCGTATCTGCAGGCCGAGACCCGGAGCGGGCGGCTCACCGGGGCCCTGGTGGGCGGCGCGGGCGGCGAAGTGGGCCTCGGTCTCCGCCGTCACCTGACGCAGCTGGCCGCGCAGCCAGGTGTGGACCTCCATGATCTTGTCGGCAAGGGTGCGGACCTCGCGGGGCCCCTCCCAGCCGTCGGGCTCGGCACGCTCCAGCACGACGACCGGCAGTGAACGGGCGGTGCGGGCCTGGTAGTCGGCGTATCCGGGGGCCGTCCGCACGGCGCGCTCGAAGAGTTCCTCGCGCCGGGCTCCCTCGGCGGGGACGGCGAGGGCCTGGAAGGTCTCGGTGCCGAGTTCCACCCGCACCACCGGGTGGGCGAGCAGGTTGCGGTACCAGTGGGGGTGGCTCGGCGCGCCGAGGTTGGACCCGATGACCAACAGCGTGTCGTCGTGGCGGACGTAGGCGAGGGGAGTGGTCCGCTCGGTCCCCGACTTCGCGCCGGTGGTCGTCAGCAGGAGCAGGTTCCCGCCTTCGAAGGGGCCGCCGACCTTGCCGCCGTTGGCGCGGAACTCCTCGATGACGGATTCATTGAAAGACGTGGGCATACAGGTGTGTCTCCGCAGAGAGAAAGGGTGGAGAGAAAAAGGTGGAAAGAAGGGGGAAACGGCTGAAAGGCGACGTGCGTCAGCGCTACGTCGGATCAGCTGCGAGGCGCGGAGTGTGAACTCATGGCGTGTCCCTCGAGGAAGGGTGTTCGCCCGATCACCGGCCGGCCCACTGCTCTTTGGCCGGCGTCACGCGACACCGCCCCCCATTAGATGCACCCGACCGTCACCTGTCAACGCCGAAGATCACCTTCGCGCCCTCGCTCCACCCGCTCCAGCAGCGCCACCGGCAGCCGCTCGAAGAGCTCCTCCACGCGCGCGTGCCCCGTGAACTCCCGGGTGGACTCCCGCTCCGCGGCCAGGACGTCGACCCACGTCCCCGGCGGCAGCGCCAGCCGGGTCCCGCGCCAGCCGCCCGCCTCCGCCAGCCGCAGCGACAGCCGCGTCACGGCCGTGACGACCCGGCCGGAGCGCGCGAACGCCAGGCAGTGGTCCGCGGCCGCCCCCTCGGCCGGCAGCGGCTCGTACGTCGCCGCGTCCCCGAAGACCTCCGGCCGCCGTCGGCGCAGCCGCAGCGCGGCCGCCGTCACCGCACCCTTGACGCCCGGATCCTGCGGCGGGAACGGCACCGGACGCCGGTTGTCCGGGTCCACCAGCGCCCGGTACTCGCACTCCGTGCCCTGGTAGAGGTCCGGCACCCCCGGCATCGTCAGATGCACCAGCGCCGTGCCGAGCACGTTCGCCCGGACGTACGGCTCCAGGGCTTGGCGCAGCGCGGCCACCCGCTCGCCCGGCACCCCGCACGGCCCCGCCGCCACGAACGCGGCCACCGCCTCCTCGTACGGCGGCTCCTGCTCCGTCCAGCTCGTGTACAGCCCCGCCTCGCGCACGTGCTTCAGCAGCGCTTCCTGGACGCGCTCCGGGGCCGCCGGGCCCAGCCCGAACACCGTCTGCCAGGCCGCCCACGCCAGCTGCCCGTCCGCGACGCCGTCCGCATCGCGGTCCGCCGTGTCGTCCCCCGCGCGCGTGACCTGCTCCAGGACGTCCGCCCAGCGCTGCGGGCACTCGGTGAGCACGGCGAGCGCGGCACGCACGTCCGCGCTGCGCTTGGTGTCGTGCGTCGACACGACCGTCCCGGTGGCCGGCCACTCGCGCTGCACGTGCGCGCAGTACGCGTGGAAGTCGTCGGGGGACACCCCCGGGCGGCCGGGGTCGCCGCCCACCTCGTTCGCGGACAGCAGCGGCACGTACCGGTAGAACGCCGTGTCCTCCACCGACTTGGCCCGCAGCGCGGACGACGTCTGCGCGAACCGTGCCCGGAACTCCGCCCCCGACGGACCCTCCCCGCCCAGCACCAGGCCCCGCACCACGTCGACCGCGCCCGCCTCCTCCGGCACGACGAACGCCTGCCGCGCCTGTTCGGCGGCCTCCTCGGTGACGACGGCCGCCGGGTCGCCCGAGGCGTACGGCCGGTAGACCTCCAGGCGGACGAGCAGCTCCTCCAGGGCCGTGCGCAGCGCCCAGGGGGCCCGGTCCCGCAGCGCCGGGTCGTCCGACGTGGCGCACACCCGGGACGCCACCCGGGTCAGCCGGTCCGTCTCGGCCGCCAGTTCGTGGCCGAGCACCCCGTACGCCGCCCGCCGCACCGTCGCCGCCCAGTCGCCGCCCCGGTCCGTCTGCGGAGCCGCGAAGTGCCGGTAGCGGGCCAGGAGCTCCCCGGCCCCCGCGGGGTCGGTGAAGAGGCCGTCGACGCGGCGCAGGGCGTCGTAGCCGGTGGTGCCGGCGACCGGCCAGGAGTGCGGCAGCCGCTCCCCGTCGGCCAGGATCTTCTCGACGACCGTCCAGCGGCCGCCGCTGGCCTCGTGCAGCCGCTCCAGGTAGCCGTCAGGGTCGGCGAGGCCGTCGGGGTGGTCGACGCGCAGCCCGTCGACCACGCCCTCGTGCAGCAGCCGCAGGATCGTGCCGTGGGTGGCCTCGAACACCTCCGGGTCCTCCACCCGCACCCCGATGAGCTCCGAGATGCTGAAGAAGCGCCGGTAGTTCAGCTCGGTGCGGGCCAGCCGCCACCACACCGGCCGGTACCACTGGGCGTCCAGCAGCCGCGGCAGCGGCAGTTCCCGGGTGCCCTCGCGCAGCGGGAAGACGTGGTCGTAGTAACGCAGGACGTCGCCGTCCACCCGCAGGTGAGCCAGCTCCGCCCCCACCGGATGGCCGAGCACCGGGAGCAGCACCTGGCCGCCCCGTGCCTCCCAGTCGATGTCGAACCAGTGTGCGTACGGCGACGTCGGGCCCTCGCGCAGCACCTCCCACAGGGCGCGGTTGTGGCGCGGGGCCATCGCCATGTGGTTCGGCACGATGTCCACGACGAGCCCGAGCCCGTGCTCCCGCGCGGTGCGCGCCAGCGCCCGCAGCCCCTCCTCGCCGCCCAGCTCCGCACGCACGCGTGTGGGGTCCACGACGTCGTAGCCGTGCGGGGAACCGGGCACGGCCTCCAGGACGGGGGACAGGTGCAGATGCGACACACCGAGCGAGGCCAGGTACGGCACGGCCGCCGCCGCGGCCCCGAACGGGAACTCGGGCTGCAGCTGCAGCCGGTAGGTCGCCGTGGGCGGCACGGGAACGCAGGCGTCACGTCGCTCAGGGGTCATGACCACCTACGTACCCGCCCCGCCGCGTTTCGTGTCACACCCCCTCCAGGCGGGTCGGGTCCGCGTCCCCCGAACAGCACACCTAGGTCGGCCGTTGCAGCACCGCCATACTGCGGTCCACCAGCGTCAGCCGGGCCCCGGCCTGCACCTTCGTGCCCGAGCCCTGCGCCACCGCCTCCGGGTTCGCCGTGTCCACGACCACCTGCCACTGTCGGCCGTGGTCGACCGGAACCACGAACTCCAGGGGCTTGGCGGAGGCATTGAACATCAGCAGGAAGGAGTCGTCGGTGATCCGTTGGCCGCGCGAGCCCGGCTCGGAGATCGCGTTGCCGTTGAGGAACACCGACAGCGCGGACGCCTGCGCCCGGTCCCAGTCCCGCTGCGTCATCTCCGCCCCCTCGGGGGTGAACCAGGCGATGTCCGACAGGTCGTCGTGGGTGCCCTCCACGGGCCGGCCGTGGAAGAAGCGGCGCCGCCGGAAGACGGGGTGCTCCTTGCGCAGCCACACCAGCGCGCGCGTGAAGTCCAGCAGCCCGGTGCCCGCTCCCTCGGCGTCGGGCCACTGGACCCAGGCCAGCTCGCTGTCCTGGCAGTAGGCGTTGTTGTTGCCCTTCTGGGTGCGCCCGAACTCATCCCCGTGGCTGATCATCGGCACGCCCTGGGACAGCATCAGCGTGGCGACGAAGTTGCGCATCTGCCGCTCCCGCAGCCGCAGCACCTCCGGGTCGTCGGTCTCGCCCTCCACCCCGCAGTTCCACGACCGGTTGTGGCTCTCGCCGTCCCGGTTGTCCTCCCCGTTGGCCTGGTTGTGCTTGTTTTCGTAGGAGACCAGGTCGTGCAGGGTGAACCCGTCGTGGCAGGTCACGAAGTTGATGGAGGCCAGCGGGCGGCGGCCGTCGTCCTGGTAGAGGTCCGAGGAGCCGGTCAGCCGGGAGGCGAACTCGCCGACCGCGCGCGGCTCGCCCCGCCACACGTCCCGCACGGTGTCGCGGTACTTGCCGTTCCACTCGGTCCACAGCGGAGGGAAGTTCCCCACCTGGTAGCCGCCCTCGCCCACGTCCCACGGTTCCGCGATCAGCTTCACCTGGGACACCACCGGGTCCTGCTGGACCAGGTCGAAGAACGACGACAGCCGGTCCACCTCGTGGAACTGGCGGGCCAGGGTCGCCGCGAGGTCGAAACGGAACCCGTCGACGTGCATCTCCAGGACCCAGTACCGCAACGAGTCCATGATCATCTGTAGGACGTGCGGGGACCGCATGAGCAGCGAGTTCCCGGTCCCCGTGGTGTCCATGTAGTAGCGCGGGTCGTCCGCCAGCCGGTAGTACGACTGGTTGTCGATGCCCCGGAAGGACAGCGTCGGGCCCAGGTGGTTGCCCTCGGCGGTGTGGTTGTAGACCACGTCGAGGATGACCTCGATACCCGCCTCGTGCAGCGCCCGCACCGCCGACTTGAACTCCAGCACCTGCTGACCGCGGTCGCCCCAGGAGGCGTAGGTGTTGTGCGGGGCGAAGAAACCGATCGTGTTGTAGCCCCAGTAGTTGTTCAGGCCCATGTCGACCAGCCGGTGGTCGTTGATGAACTGGTGTACCGGCATCAGCTCCAGGGCCGTCACCCCGAGCTCCGTCAGATGCTCGATGACCGCCGGGTGCGCCAGGGCCGCGTAGGTGCCGCGCAGTTCCTCCGGCAGCCCCGGATGGCGCATCGTCAGGCCCTTCACATGGGCCTCGTAGATCACCGTGTGGTGGTACTCGGTACGCGGCCTGCGGTCGTCGCCCCAGTCGAAGTAGGGGTTGACCACGACCGACGTCATCGTGTGCGGCGCCGAGTCGAGGTCGTTGCGCCGTTCGGGGGCGTCGAAGTGGTAGCCGTACACCTCCTCACCCCACCGGACCGAACCGGCGATCGCCTTCGCGTACGGGTCGAGCAGCAGCTTCGCCGAGTTGCAGCGCAGCCCGCGACCGGGTTCGTAGGGGCCGTGCATCCTGAAGCCGTAGCGCTGCCCCGGCATGATGCCCGGCACGTACGCGTGCCGCACGAACGCGTCGCTCTCCCGCAGTTCCACCGCCGTCTCCGAGCCGTCGTCGTGCAGCAGACACAGCTCTACTCGGTTCGCGGCCTCCGTGAAGACCGCGAAGTTCGTGCCGGCGCCGTCGTACGTGGCACCGAGGGGATACGCCTCTCCAGGCCAGACCTGCATGCATACGACTCTTTCAGGTGAGCCGCCCCGCCGGGGGCGCCTTGGCGTCGAGTCTCCCGGAAAGTGATGGAACCACCAGTGACTTACGTCCCTCTTACCGATCGACCAGCGCATACGACGACAGCTGTAGTGGTACGTCGTATGCCGAACCAGTGGGGCAGAAGCGTACTCCCGGGCAACAGGGGGAGTAGGGGGAGATTGTGCGCACGACAGTGCGCCGCCACCTGGGCAAGGTGGTGGCGGGTACGGCCATTGCGGTGGCCGCGACGGCCGTGATGGTCGGGATCACCCTGCCGGGCACGGCGGGGGCGGACGACACGGGAGGCGGCGAGGGCGGGCAGAGCACCCGGCAGGCGGCCGGACAGCAACAGGGCGACACGGCGGCTGCCGCAGCGCCCGGCGTCGTCGAGGAGGCGCCCGCCGAGGGCGAGAAGGGTCAGGGCCGCGACCCCTTGACCGACGACGAGATCGCACGCGTCGAGAAGATCGCGCTCAACCGGCAACTGCTCAACGCCGGTAAGAACGTGGACGGCGGGCGCGGTCCCCAGCGCCTCGGCGTGGACCTCGCCGAGCCCGAGGCCGACGAGGTGGACGATCCCGACGCGCCCCGCCGCGCGGAGGTGTCGTTCTACGACTACCGGGACGACTCGCTCGTCACCCGGACGGTCAACCTCGACACCGGCAAGGTCGAGGCCACCGGCACCCAGCACGGCGTCCAGCCGCCGCTCGGCGCCGCCGAGCAGACCGAGGCGGCCCGGCTGCTGATCGCCGACCCGCTGGGCGCGGGCCTGAAGGCCGACTTCAAGGACGCCACCGGCAAGGACCTCACCTCCCCGGGCCAGTTGCAGCTCGCCGGCATGGTGTACCGGGCGGTGCCGGGCGCCGAGCCCGCCGTCCTCGACAAGTGCGGCGAACACCGCTGCGTACGGCTGCTGACGAAGGTCAAGAACGGCCCCTGGATCGACACCCGATCCCTGGTGATCGACCTCAGCACCCGCAAGGTCGCCCGGCTCGCCGGCTGAACCGCCCGCAGGCCCAGCCCTCAGTCCGTTTTTCCAACTTGCGTCTCCCGTAGAGGGACGCAAAGGGAGTCATGTCGTCATGCGCGTTCCGTATCCGATCAGCGGCCTCCGGCCGCGGGGCATCAGCCGTGCCCGCAAAGGGGCGGTCGTCGGTCTCTCCGTGGCCGCGCTGGCCGCCGGGGTGACCGCCGGAGCCGGTCCGGCCGCCGCCCGCCCGAAGGCGGCCCCCGCCGCGGTCGCCGACTGCAGCGCCGCCTACCGCATCGAACAGAAGCTCTCCACCGGTACGACCTGGCGCATGTGCTGGCGCTTCGAGGCCAAGTCCGGTCTGGTCCTGGAGAAGATCTCCTACCAGCCGCCCGGCGAGGCCGAGCCGATCAGAGTCCTCAACAGCGCCAAGATCGCCCAGATCCATGTGCCGTACGACGACGGCAAGAACGAGTACAACGACATCACCGACTACAACTTCGGCTCGGGCCTGGTCAACATGACGCCCGCCGAGTGCCCCGGCGGCACCATCCGGACGGTGAAGGTCCCCGACCCGTTCAGCTCCGAGAGCCCGAACGTCAAGGGCCTGTGCACCACGACCCGCGCGCGTGGCCACGCCTACCGCATGCAGGCCGACAACAACAAGGTCTTCCAGGCCCAGGGCAAGGACCTGCTGATCTACACCGTCAACAAGGTCGGCTGGTACGAGTACATCACCGAGTGGCGCTTCTCCGACGACGGCGCGATCAACATGAACATCGGCGCCACCGGCAGCCTCTCGCCGTTCGACTACGACGCCGGCGACGGCCGCGGCTGGCCCCTGGGCAAGGGTGCCAAGTCCTACGCCACCAGCCACAGCCACAACGTCTTCTGGCGGCTCGACTTCGGCCTCGACGGCTCCTCGAACTCCAAGGTGGAGCAGTACGACTCGGTGGTCAGCCCGCCCGCCGGCGGACAGCAGGGCCCGACCAACAAGACCACCCGCACCGCCGTCACCAAGGAACTCGCGGGCGACGCCAAGAACATGCGCTGGTGGCGGGTGGTCAGCGCCACCGGCAAGAACAAGGACGGCCACGCACGCTCCTACGAGTTCGTCCCCGGCGCCACCACCAAGTACTCGGGGCGCCCCTTCACCCAGCACGACCTCTACTTCACGCAGTACAACAAGTGCGAGCAGTACGCCAGCAACAACGTGCGCAGCTGCGGCAGCCCGCTGCACGGCGTCTCCGTCGACAAGTGGGTGAACGGACAGACCCTCACCCATCCCGTGGCCTGGGTGAACGTGGGCTTCCATCACATCGCGCGGGACGAGGACCAGCAGCCCATGCCGGTCCACTGGCAGGGCTTCTCCCTCGTCCCCAGGGACGTCACCGCTATGAATCCGCTCACTCCGCCCGCACTCGCGGGAGAGAACGGACAGACGAACAGCGGTAGTTGAGAAACGACCTGTCCATCCGGCTGCACCGCCCGCCGCTCCCGGAGTACCCTTCCTTGATCGTTGGGACGGGGAGTGCTCGGGGGAGCGGAAGGCGGTGCGTGGGTGGGCTCGGGAGGGCTGGAGCTGCCCCCTGGTGACGAGGGTCACGAGGGGGGCTCCACAGACGTCCCGCCCGGCACGGTGTCCCTGGCCCGGCCGATGGAGACGAACGCCATCGGACCGGAGCTGGACTGGGACGCCGACGCCTGGCGGGAGGTGCGCACCCGCGCCCAGCGGGCCGGCCGGGCCTACATCTGGCTGAACCTCGTCGAACAGCGGCTGCGCGCCGTGGTGGCCGCCGTGCTGCGGCCCATCTACGAGCCCGTCCACGGCGACGAGTGGGTGGTCGCCGCGGCCGGCCCCGCCGGACAGGAGTGGGTGCAGCGCGCGGTCGCCGTACGCGAGGTCAGCCGCCGCAAGGGCTACCTGCTCGACCCGGCCGACGACAACGTGATCTCCTTCCTCACGCTGCCGCAGCTGCGCGAGCTGATGGTGCAGCACTGGCCGTGCTTCGAGCCGTACTTCGACGACCGCCGCGACGTCGAACTCGCCCTGGACGAGCTGGAGGTGACCCGCAACGTCGTCTCCCGCAACCGGGCCCTGTCCGAGGCCGTCCTGAACCAGGCCGAACGGGCCTCCGCGCGCCTGCTGGAGATGCTCGGCACCAGCGGCGACGTGCCCTCCGCGCGCCGGCTGCCCGTCGACGCCGTCGAGGACCTCGTCGGCGACCGGTACGCGGACGTGGTCGCCGTCCACACCGACCGGGTGCGGCTGCTGCGCCAGTTCCCCGCCGAGGACATCTTCGACGGCGCCCGCCGCCTCGACGCCATCGGCATCGGCCTCAACCTGCTGGTGCAGAACTTCTCCGGCCGCCGACTGGTCCGCCTCGCCGAGGCCGGCGCCCGCGTCCGGCTGCTGTTCCTCAACCCGGCCTCCAGCGCGGTCAAGCGCCGTGAGCGCGAACTCGGCATGAAGCGGGGCGAGTTGAGCAGGGCGGTGGAGATGAACATCCTGCACATGCGCCGGGTCCGCGCCCGGCTGCGCGACCCCGGCGCCTTCCAGATCCAGGTGTACGACGAGACGCCCCGCTTCACCGCCTACCTCGTCGACGGCGACGGCACCGACGGCATCGCGGTCATCCAGTCCTACCTGCGGCGCATGCGCGGCATGGAGGCGCCGGTGCTGGTGCTGCGCAACGGCAACCGGGTGGTCAAGTCGGGTGAGGCGGACGAAGGCGGACTTTTCTCGGCATACCGCGAGGAGTTCGAGCTGGCCTGGGTGGATTCGCGGCCGGTGTCCTGAGGTATCCGGTTCTTCCCCGGGGTCGGTCGCGGTCGTTCCGGCGTAAGCGGAACGCGATCCTCTGATTGTCAGTGGCGCATGCGAGGGTGGAGGTCACTGGGGGAAGCACCACCAAGAAGGGGGGCCATGATGGCCTGGTACCGGGAGCTGCTGATCGGCTTCGACCTGGAGACGACCGGGACGGACCCGCGCGAGGCGCGCATCGTCACGGGAGCCGTGATCGAGGTCAGGGACGGGCAGGTCCTGGGCCACCGCGAGTGGCTGGCGGACCCGGGCGTGGAGATCCCGGCGGACGCGGTGGCGGTGCACGGGATCAGCAATGAGCGGGCCGCCGGCGAGGGCGCCCCCGCCGACCAGGTCGCGGACGCGATCGCCGAGGTCCTCGTGGGGTACTGGCGCACCGGCGTTCCGGTCGTCGCCTACAACGCCGCCTTCGACCTCACCCTCCTCTCCGCCGAGCTGCGACGCCACGGCCTGCCCTCCCTGCGCGAGCGCCTGGGCGGCCCGGACCCGGCGCCGGTCGTCGACCCGTACGCCATCGACCGCTCGGTCGACCGCTACCGGCGTGGCAAGCGCAACCTCGAAGCGGTCTGCGCCGAGTACGGCGTTCCGCTCGACTCCGCCCATGACGCCTCCGCCGACGCCCTGGCCGCGGCCCGACTGGCCTGCGCGATAGCCGCCCGCCACCCCAAGGTCGCGGCCCTCGGCCCGGCGGAGCTGCACCGCCGTCAGATCGAGTGGTACGCCGAGTGGGCGGCGGACTTCCAGAGCTTCCTGCGCCGCAAGGGGGACGCGGACGCGGTGGTGGACGGGGCCTGGCCGATGCGACAGGTGGCGGGGGAGACCGTCTGAGGAGGGCGGTTCGCGATGCCGTCCGTCCACTTGCGGGTAGGACGACAGGCGGCCGGCTCCCCACCGTGACAGAGCTGGACGTCCGTGCCGGCCGCGTCGTCGGCCTGGCTGAGCCCAACGGCGCCGGCAAGTCCGCCCTTTACCGCCTTCACCGCCTGGTGGATGCGCCGGCGTCCCTCCTGAGCCGGGCCTCGGCCCGCCACGCCCGCAGCACCCGGATCAGAACGGATACCACCGCACCCCCTCGTCCCCGTCCCGCAGCGACGCCACCCGGCGCCGGAACTCCGCCAGCGCCTGGGGGCCGGCGGGCGCGTGCTGGGCGACCCAGGCGCAGCTCGCGGTCTCCCGGGCGCCCCGCAGGACCGCGCAGCCCGCCCACTCCCGCACGTCCCAGCCGTACGTCTCGGTGAAGGAGCCGTACGCCTCGGCCGACAGGCCGTACCGGTCGCGGGAGAGCGCCATGACCACCAGGTCGTGCTCGCGCAGATCGGCGGAGACGGTCTCCAGGTCGACCAGGACCGGACCGTCGGGGCCTATGTGCACATTGCGCGGCAGCGCGTCGCCGTGGATCGGGCCGGGCGGCAGATGCGGGGTGAGCGCCGCGGCGGCGGTGGCGAAGCCGTCGCGGCGCTCGCGCAGATACGCCGCGTCGGCCGGGTCGATCGCGTCGCCCGCCAGCCGCAGCCAGCGTTCGACCCCCGACAGCAGGTCGCGCGGGGGCAGACCGAAGGAGGGGGTGGGCAAGGCGTGCACGAGGCGCAGCAGTTCGGCCAGATCCCGCGGTTCGGCAGGCCGTACCGGGTCGGGCAGCCGGTGCCACACGGTCACCGGGTGTCCCTCGACCAGCAGCGGCTTCGGCTCGGCCGCCCGCACCGCCGGGACGCCCGCCTCGGCCAGCCAGGCCGCGATGTCCAGCTCGCGCCCGGCCCGGTCGAGGAGCTCGGCGTCCCGACCCACCTTCACCACCAGGTCACCTGCGGCGAACACCGCGTTCTCGCCCAGGGCGAGCAGCCGCGCGTCCGTCGCCGGCCCCGGCAGCGCCCCCGCCGCGGCCAGTACGTCCCGCGCCCGTGCTTCGTCCATCGCCCGCCTCCGTGTCGTTCTCCGCGTTCCGCGCGTGGCCCCACCGGATGGCATCGGGATCCGGCCATCCGACGGCCAGTGTCGCATTCGCACAGTTCGGAGGGTGCGCGTGCTGTCTTGACGGCGTACAGCACCTTCACGACCATGGCGGGGCCCGTCACAGCCGCGGGAAGGGGGACGCTTCCGTGTCGTTGGCGACCGAGAAGAGAGGGACGGTGCGCCGCGCGACCGCCACCGGCCCGCCGCGCGGCACCGTCGGCCACGGCGCGTGGTTCCTCGTCCTCCCCGCCCTGGTCCCCATCCTGGTCCTGAGCGTCGGCCCGCTGCTGTACGGGATCCTGCTGGCGTTCACCGACGCCCAGTCGGGCCGCACCGCGCCCACCCGGTGGATCGGCGCCCTCAACTTCTCCGACCTGCTGCACGACACCCTGTTCTGGGAGTCGTTCCGGATCGGCCTGGTCTGGGCGGTCGGGGTGACCGTGCCGCAGTTTCTGCTCGCCCTCGGCCTCGCCCTGCTCCTGAACGAGGACCTGCGGCTGCGCTGGCTGGCCCGCGCCCTGGCGATCATCCCGTGGGCGATGCCCGAGGTCGTGGTCGGCGTCATGTGGCGGCTGGTCTACAACCCGGACGCCGGCATCCTCAACGAGACGCTGCGCGACCTGGGCCTGGGCGACGGGCGGGACTGGCTCAGCGGGCTGGCGACCACCCTGCCCGCGGTGATCGTCGTGGGCGTGTGGGCGGGCATGCCGCAGACGACGGTCACCCTGCTCGCCGGCCTGCAGAACACCCCGCGCGAACTGCACGAGGCGGCCGAGATGGACGGCGCGGGCGCCTGGCGCCGCTTCCGCACGGTCACCTGGCCCGCCCTCAGACCCATCGCCCTCGCCGTCACGGCGCTGAACTTCATCTGGAACTTCAACTCATTCGCCCTGGTCTATGTGCTGACCAACGGCGGACCCGGCGGCCGCACCCGGCTGCCCATGCTCTTCGCCTACGAAGAGGCCTTCCGCTACGGCCAGTTCGGGTACGCGGCGGCGATGGGCTGTGTGATGGTCGCGGTGATCTCGGTGTTCCTGGCCCTGTTCCTGGTGGGCCGGATCAGGGGAGGTGACGACGCGTGAGGACCCGTCCCGCGGCCCGCGCCGGCCAGTACACGGCGCTGCTCGCGTACCTCCTCTTCCTCGCCTTCCCCTTCCTCTGGCTGCTCTCCGTCGCGTTCAAACCGCCCCGCGAACTGGGCAGCCTGCACCCCACCTGGATCCCGAAGCACCCCACCCTCGTCAACTTCCGCCAGGCCTTCGACGAACAGCCCCTGCTGCACGCCGCGGGCAACTCCCTGCTCGCCGCGCTGGGCGCCGCCCTGATCGCCGTCGCGCTCGCCACCCCGATGGCGTACGTCATGGCCCGGCAGCGTACCCGGCTCGCGCGCGCCGTTTCCGGGTGGGTGGTGCTCAGCCAGGCGTTCCCCTTCGTGCTGGTGATCATCCCGCTGTTCCTGGTGCTGAAGAACCTGCGGCTGATCGACTCCGTGCCGGGGCTGGTGATGGTGTACGTGGTGTGGGCGCTGCCGTTCGCGCTGTGGATGCTCGTCGGATACGTCCGGGCCGTTCCCGTCGAACTGGAGGAGGCGGCGGCGGTCGACGGGGCCGGGCGGCTGCGGACGCTTCTCTCGGTGACGGCGCCGCTGCTGGCACCGGGGATCGTCGCGACGGCGTTGTTCGCCTTCATCACCGCGTGGAACGAGTTCTTCTTCGCGCTGGTGTTGCTGAAAACGCCTGAGAAACAGACGCTGCCGGTCGTCCTCACCCACTTCATCGGGGCGGAGGGCGTGGCCGACCTGGGGCCGCTGGCCGCCGCCGCGTTCCTCGCCACCCTGCCCTCACTGGTCGTCTTCGCGCTCATCCAGCGGAGGATCACGGGCGGCATGCTCGCCGGGGCGGTGAAGAGCTGATGCGGACGAGACTGCTGGCCCTGGTGGTGCTGCTGCTCCTCGCGGGCTGCTCGTCGGGCGGCGGGCGCGACGAGGGCCCCGTCACCCTCCGCTTCCAGTCCCTGGCTTGGCAGGAGGAGTCCGTCACGGCCAACAGGGAACTCGTGAAGGAGTGGAACGCCACCCACGCGGACGTCAAAGTCGAGTATGTGCAGGGAAGTTGGGACAGCGTCCACGACCAGCTCCTCACCTCCTTCGAAGGAGGTGAGGCCCCCGACATCATCCACGACGCCTCCGACGACCTCGCCGATTTCGCCTACGGCGGCTACCTCGCCGACCTGAGCGACCTGCTTCCTGCCCGCCTCAAGTCCGACATCCCGCATCGCAGTTGGGAGACGACGACCTTCGGCGACGGCGTCTACGGCGTGCCCTTCCTCCAGGAGCCGCGTGTCCTCGTCGCCAACGCGACCTGGCTGAAGCGGTCCGGCGTGCGGATCCCGACCGCCGAACACCCCTGGAGCTGGGCGGAGTTCCGGCAGATCACCCAGCGGCTCAGCGGCGGTGGGAAGTACGGAGTGGCCTGGCCGCTGAAGGAGCCCGTGTCCGCCACCCTCAACCTCTCCCTGTCGGCGGGCGGGCAGTTGTTCCACCGAGGCGCGGACGGCCGTGTCACCGTCCGCTTCGAGACCGGCGACGAGGTCGTCCCGCGCACCGTCCACGACCAGGTCGCCGCCGACCACAGCGCCTCGCCCACCACGCTGGGCAGCGGCGGCTCGGACACCCTGCCCGGCTTCTTCGGCGGCAGGTACGCGATGGTCCCGCTCGGCTTCTCCTATCGCCAGCAGATCGCGCAGCAGGCGCCCAAGGGCTTCGACTGGCAGGTGCTGCCCGCCCCGGCGGGCGCCGACGGACTCGCCCAGGGGGTCAGCCCGCAGACCCTGTCCGTCGCCGAGGACAGCCCCCACAAGAAGGAGGCCGTCGCCTTCGTCGACTTCCTGCTGCGGCCTAAGAACATGGTGCGCCTCGCGCTGGGCGACTGGATGCTGCCGACCGGCACCCAGGCGCTCGCGGACCCCGCCCTGCACACGACGAAGGACGACTGGGCGACCGGCACCGCCCTCGCCGCGCACCTGCGCCCGGCGCCCGCCCAGTCCGTGCGGGGCTACCCCGAGTGGAAGGACAAGGTCGCGACCCCCGCCTTCCAGGAGTACTACAGCGGGGCCATCGGTCTCGACGAACTGCGCACCCGTCTGGAAAACGACGGAAACCTCGTTCTGGCCCGTTACCAGCGCTGAGCGGCCGGTTCAGGGAACGGAGGGAGGATTCAGGGAACGGAGGGAGGGTTCAGGGAACGGAGGGACCGGTGACGAGCCGTCCCCGCCCGTCGTACGGCCAGACGTTGGGGACACAGCCGAACATGCCCTTGATCTGCTGCATCATCGCCGGGGCCGGTCGGCCCGGACCGGGGCAGCCGACATGGCCGTGGCCGAGGAAGTGGCCGACCTCGTGGTTGATGATCAGGGCGCGGTAGGCCGTGACGTCCTTGGCGTAGACGGGGGTGGCCAGCAGCCAGCGCCTGAGGTTGACCATGACGTTGTCGGCCACGTTGCAGTTGACCTTGCCCTCGGTGTCCAGCCCGTACTGCCCGCAGATCTTGTCCACGGTGCCGGGGGTCGCGATCCGGACGGCGAAGTCGGTGGCGCCGCCGGAGACCCGCTGGAACGCCGAGTGGCCGTCCGCCGTCCAGCCGCGCCGGTCGGCCAGGATCTGCTCCACCTGCCGGGCGACGTCCGCGGCGGACAGGTCGAGGCCGTCCTCGACGTCCACCCGGTAGCGCAGGACGGTGCCCTTGCCCACCTTGGCACTCGAGCCGGACGCGGTCGTGAACGTGCCAGGTCCCGAGGCCGGGATGTCGGCCTCGGACGTGGCGCCGGAACCGCCGGACGCGTCGCCGGACGCCTCGCCCGACGAACCGGCCGGCGGATCGTCGGACGGACTGGCGGGTGGGCGCGGCGAGGCCGACAGGCCGGGCGTCGGCCGGGTGGGCGCCGGGCTGGACTCCGCAGGCCCGCCGGGTTCGGCGGACGCTGTCGAGCGGCCCCCGGCCGAGGTGCCGCCCGTCCCGGCCGAGGTCCATCCCACGGCCGCGAATCCGGCCGCGCTCAGAAGAACCAGTGCGGCCAGTCCTCCCCACAGCGGTCCTCTCCGGCCGCGCCCGGCGGAGTGCGCGGGGCCGCTCCGACGGCGGCGGGCGGAGGAGGAATCTGTTCGGTGCACGCTCATGGTTGTTTAGATTGTGATCACGATGTGATCGGATCTGGCTCAGACGATAACGGAAAGATAACGACCCGACCGGTGTGGGTTCATGTGATCATCCGGTAACAGTGGCCCGGGGTGGCCGACGGCGTACCGATACTGAGCCCATGCCACGAGTTCTGCTGATCGAGGACGACCGTGCCGTACGGGACGGCGTCGCCCTCGCGCTGCGCCGTCAGGGCCACGAGGTCGCCGCCGCCGAGACCGGGGAGGACGGCCTGCACCGGCTGCGCTCCTTCCGGCCGGACGTCGTGGTGCTGGACCTGATGCTGCCCGGCATGACTGGCCTGGACGTGTGCCGGCGGATGCGTGACCTGGACCAGACGCTGCCGATCATCATGGCGACCGCACGCGGCGAGGACGAGGACATCGTTGTCGGCCTGGAGGCGGGAGCCGACGACTACGTGGTCAAGCCCGTGCAGGCCCGGGTGCTCCAGGCCCGCATCCGCGCCGTCCTGCGCCGGGCGGCCGGTGCGCCCGCCGACGGCGGCATCCCGAGGATCGACACCTACGGCGACCTCGCCATCGACCGCGCCGGACTGTCGGTCACCTGGCAGGGGGCGCCGGTCGCCCTCGCCCCCTCCGAACTGCGGCTGCTGCTGACCCTGTCCGCCTCGCCCGGCCAGGTGTTCAGCAGGCAGCAACTCCTGGAAGCGGTCTGGCAACACAGCTACCACGGTGACGCGCGTCTGGTGGACGCCTGCGTGAAAAGACTGCGCTCCAAACTGGGCGAACCTCCGCGCGAACCCCGGCACATCCAGACCGTGCGCGGCTTCGGCTACCGGTTCTCCTCGCGGTGAGAGCTCAGGGAACGCGTTTCCGCGCCCCCCGACTGCACGCCCCCCGACTGCGTGCCCACCGACTGCGCGGCCTGCGCGTGCGGTTGGTGGTGGCGTTCGCGCTGGTCGCCGCCGTCACCGCCACGACCACCGGCGCGCTCACCTTCCGGGAGGCGCGCACCGGAGTGCTCCAGCAGAGCCAGGACACCGTGATCAAACTGCTGCGCACCCAGGTGACCCGGCTCGCCCCCGAGCTCACCTTCCCGCCGAACGAGGCCGAACTGCGGCGGTTCGCGACGGAGGTGGCCGGCGCCGAGCAGTCGGGCACCTGGCGGGTGCTGGTCGCCTATCGCGGACTGGAGGCCACATCCGTGCCCGACGACCCGTTCGTCGAGCTGACGCCCGCCCTGCGCGAGGCCGTGAACTCCAGGTCGGCCACCGTCTTCCAGCGGGTCAACCGCGCGGACCACACGGCACTCCTCGTCGGCATGTCGGTCACCTTCGCCTCCTCCGACTCCTCGGGCACCGGACCCCTCTCCGGTGTGAAGGTGTTCCTGACGGTGCCGCAGACCACGGAACAGGCCTACGTCGACGCCCTGGTCACCGCCATGGAGCGGGCCGCCGTACCCGCCCTGGTCCTCGCCGTCCTGCTCGCGCTGCTCGCCGCCCGCGGGGTGCTGCGGCCGGTGCGCGCGCTGCGGCAGGCCACCCGCAGCATCGCCGAGGGCCGGCTGGACATCCGGCTCGCCGTCGACGGGTCGGACGAACTCGCCGAGCTGTCGCACACGTTCAACGAGACGGCCGCCGCCCTGGAGGAGACGGTGGCCGAACTGCGCGGCATGGAGGCCCGGGCCCGTCGTTTCGCCGCCGACGTCTCGCACGAACTGCGCACTCCGCTGGCCGCCATGTCGGCCGTCACCGACGTCCTCGACGAGGACGCCGCCCGCCTCGACCCGGACACCGCCACCGCGGTCCGGCTGATCAGCGAGGAGACCGTGAAACTGGCCCGACTGGTCGACGACCTGATGGAGATCTCCCGCTTCGACGCAGGCGCGGCCGTGCTGCACCTGGACGAGATCGACCTCGCCGAATCCCTCAGGCGCACCCTCGCCTCCCGCGGCTGGACCGACACGGTCGACACTCTGCTGCCGGCGCCGGACGCGCTGCGCGGACGCGTTGATCCGCGCCGCCTCGACGTCGTCGTCGCGAACCTGGTCGGCAACGCCCTGCGGCACGGCGCCCGGCCGGTGCGCTTGAGCCTCCACGCGGACGACCGGCCCGGCGACGGGCGGCGGGCGGTCATCGAGGTGCTGGACAGTGGGCCGGGCATCCCCGACAGTGTGCTGCCCCACGTCTTCGAACGCTTCTACAAGTCGGACGCCGCCCGGTCCCGGACCGAGGGCAGCGGCCTGGGACTGGCGATCACGGAGGAGAACGTCCGGATGCACGGCGGCACCGTCCGGGCGGCGAACCGGCCGGACGGCGGCGCCGTCTTCACCGTGGAACTCCCGCTGCGGCGGGACGAGTCGACAGGGGAGGAGCGACCGTGAGAGCCCTGCGCCGAGCCGTGCTGTTGTGCGTCCCGGCACTGTGCACGCTGGTCTCCTGCGGCATTCCCGCGACCGGAGTGGTGGAGGCGGGCGGACCCGCCCACGGGATCGTGCCGACGGTACGGGTCTACCTCGTCGACGGCGATGCCCTGGTCGCCGTCCCCCGCAGGATCGCCGGACAGGTCGGCGTCGAGTCGGCAGTGAAGGCGCTCCTCCTGGGCCCGACGGAGGCGGAACGGGCGAAGCGCCTGACCACGCTGCTGCCGCAGGTGCCAACCCCGACGTCCTTCCTGGGCGCTGCCCCCGCCACCAATCCGTCCGGCGTCCCCACCATTGAGCCGTCGGGCGCCGCCGCCGCCGATCCGTCGGGCGCCGCCACCGCCGATCCGTCGGGCGCCGCCACCGCCGATCCGTCGGGCGTCCCCACCATCGATCCGTCGGGCGTCCCCACCATCGAGCCGTCCGGCGCCGCCGCCGAGGGTCCGGAGCCGGCCGCCGTGCGGGTGGCCACTCGGGGCGACGAGGTCTCCATCCAACTGCTTTCCGTCACCGCGGAGTTGACCCAGCTCGCCGCGGCGCAGCTGATCTGCACGGCCGTCGACGCCCGTCACACCGACGGCCCCGAAATCGAGACCGTGACCGTGACGGTGACGAACGCGGTCGGCCGGAGCGTCGAGGGATCCGACGAGCGCTGCCCCGACCTCTGACCCGCGTAATCGAATTGCACGAGACGTATCGTCTCGCTTACGGTCGACGGCATGACCAGTCGCCCCGCCCATGTCGCCATGTTCTCCTTCGCCGCCCACGGCCACGTGAACCCGAGCCTGGAGGTGATCCGCGAGCTCGTCGCGCGCGGGCACCGGGTGACGTACGCGATTCCGCCCGTCTTCGCCGAGAAGGTCGCCGGCGTGGGCTCCGAGCCAAGGCCGTGGCACTCGACGCTGCCCTCGCCCGACGACGACCCCTCCGCCTGGGGGAACACCCTCCTCGACCACGTGGAACTCTTCCTGGCCGACGCGATCCAGGCGCTGCCTCAGCTGATCGAGGCTTATGACGGGGACGAGCCGGACCTCGTCCTGCACGACATCACCTCCTACCCGGCGCGCGTCCTCGCCCACCGCTGGGGCGTCCCCGCGATCTCCCTCTCGCCCAACCTCGTCGCCTGGGAGGGCTACGAGAAGGAGGTCGCCGAACCGATGTGGGCCGAGCCGAGGAAGACAGAACGCGGAAAGGCTTACTACGCCCGTTTCCACGCCTGGCTGGAGGAGAACGGGATCACCGAGCACCCAGACCCCTTCGTCGGCCGCCCCGCCCGCTCCCTCGTGCTGATCCCGAGGGCGCTGCAGCCCCACGCCGACCGGGTCGACGAAAGCGTGTACACGTTCGTCGGCGCCTGCCAGGGCGACCGTGTGGCCGAGGGTGACTGGACGCGGCCCGCCGGCGCGGAGAAGGTCGTACTCGTCTCGCTGGGCTCGACCTTCACCGACCGGCCGGAGTTCTACCGGGAGTGCGTGCGGGCCTTCGGCGGACTGCCCGGCTGGCACCTCGTGCTCCAGATCGGCTCTCACGTCGACCCCGCCGCGCTGGGCGTCGTACCCGACAACGTCGAAGTACGGTCCTGGGTACCGCAGTTGGCGGTGCTGGGGCAGGCCGACCTGTTCGTCACGCACGCCGGTGCGGGCGGCAGTCAGGAGGGGCTGGCCACGGCCACACCGATGATCGCCGTACCGCAGGCCGTCGACCAGTTCGGCAACGCGGACGTCCTGGAGGGGCTCGGTGTCGCCCGGCACATCGCCACGACGGACGCGACGGCGGAGGTCCTGCGGGAGGCTGCCCTCGCGCTCGTCGACGACCCGGAGGTCGCCCGCCGACTCCAGGCAATCCGGGCGGAGATGGCGAACGAGGGTGGCACCTTGCGGGCGGCGGACCTCGTCGAGGCCGAACTCCCCGGCTGAGAAAGGACGATGACGACCCCGGGGATCAATCGAACCTTGGTTGGCGTTGAGATTGATCACGGTCCCGCTGTGGCCGGAAGGGTATTGACGCGGTTCTTGTACTCGCGGCGGGCCTTGCGCCGTGCCGGGACCTCCGGAACGCGCTGGGTGCCGTCGAGGGGTTGGCAGCGGGCGAGGAGCTGGCGGTGAAGTGCGGGGGTAGTGCTGACTCGCAGGGTGTAGCCCTGGCCGCGCCGTACGGTGACGCCGTGGTCGAACGCGGCCCGCTCGGCGGGCTCCAGCTCGGTGGCGCGTAGGAAGTCGGCGACCTTGCCCGGCATGTCGAGGGTGACCGACAGCTCCGGGGTCGGGGCGTCCTCGCGGCCGACGGCGGTGTGCTCGGGCATGAGGCCGGCGACGGCCGTACGGACGGCACCGCGGCTGACGCTATGTTCGCGGGCCAGGGCGGCGATGGACCGGCCGTCCAAGTACGCCGTGCGGACGGCGTCCGTCTTCCCGGCCGCGATGGCGGGGCGACGGCCGCCCTTGCTGCCCTTGGTCTCCGCGGCCCGCAGCCCGTCGTAGGTCAGCTCGCGCTGGAGGTCGCGCTGGAGTTCACCGGCTGCTGCGAGGGTCCGCACCATGAACTTCACGGTGGACAGCAGTTCTCCGGTGCGCGGGTGGCGGGCGGTGAGGTCCATCGCGCAGAACGCGCCGTCGTGGATGCGCAGGTCGAGCCGGTCGCGGTGGAGGACGTCGAGCACGTCGAGGATGTGCTTGGTGCCGCGTACAAGGCGGAACATCTCGGAGATGTGCACGGTGTCGCCCGGCCGCGCGTACGTGAGCAGCTCGCCGAACTTCGGCCGCTGGAGTGGGTGGAGGCGGCTGGAGGTGCCCGCGTCCTCCTCGAAGGCGACTGGGTCGTCGATCCCGGCCTCGTCGAGGACGAGGTTCTGCCGGGCGGTCGCCTGCTGGTCGGTCGAGACCCGCTTGTAGATCAGGTTCGCCATCGGGGTCCCTTCCACGCGGAGGAACGGACCCCACCTGTCGTCAAACCCTGTCATCAATCACCATCGGAACCGATTGGATCGGCGCCGCCCCGGCGCCCCGGAATGTCCGGGTTCATTGGATGCTCACGCGCCCTGTCGGCAAACGATCGTTTGCCGACAGGGCGCGAGCAGGTCGGCTAGCTCGGGCGGATTGCGGCCTCGATGTGGGCGAGTTGGGCGGCGAGGATCTCTTCGAACGCCGCGCGGCGATCCACCCCGAGGGGGCGGACGTCGCGGGCGAAGTGGGCCAGGGCGGGGAAGCGTTCGGGGTCGGCGCCGAGTACCGCGACGCGGAACAGCTCCATGCCCTGTTCGTACTCTTCCGGGGTGATGGTACTGACTCCGGCCTCGGAGGCGATCAACGCGGCGATGAGGACCGCGAGCCGGTGGTAGCGCGCCGGGATCTCCTCGTCGGGCAGCCCCGACGCGCGCAGGGCCTGCAGCACCTCTTCCATGACCAGCCGGGAACCGGCGCCGCCTGACGCGTACCGTCCCCAGACCGCGGCGAGCTGAGGCTGCTGGCCGAACGCCTCTCTCACGCGCAGGGCCAGGGCGGTGATGCGCTGCTTCCAGTCGCCCTCGGCGAGGTAGCCGTCCATGGAGGCCAGGAGGATCCGGTCGGCGACCGCGCGCAGCAGTTCTGTCTTGCTGCGGAAGTGCCGGTAGAGGCTGGAGGAATCGGTCCCGAGGGTCGCGGCGAGCTTGCGCACGCTGAACGACTCTGTGTCGCTCGTGCGCAGCAACTTCGCTGCCGCATCCAGGATTTCCTCGGTCGACCAACGCCTTCGACCTGCCATTTCGCCCCTCTCATCGCACCCAGTTTAACCTATGCACTTGGTGTTGCACGCACTGCGTGCATAATGAGGACATGGGTGTGCCGAGCGACCCGGCAGCAGGCGGGCCGACGTGCCACGCGTGCCCTGTCACCCGGGTCGGGCGACCGACGTGGAGCTCACCCCGAGCAATGCGAAAGGACGCATGTCGTGAGGAACTCACTGGATCCCGCGGAGCTGAACGCCGCCATCGAGAACGTCCACCGCGCCGGGATGCCGGGCCTGTTCGCCGAGGTGCGTGACGGCGACCAGGTCTGGCGCGGCGCCGCCGGGGTCGCCGATGTCGCCACCGGTCGCCCCGTCACTGCCGACATGCGGCACCGCGTCGGCAGCACCACCAAGACCTTCACCGCCGCCGCGGTTCTGCAGCAGGTCGAGAGCGGTCGGATCGGTCTCGACACACCGATCGGCCAGTACCTTCCGAAGTTGGTTCCCGGAGAACGCGGTGACGCGATCACGGTCCGGATGCTGATCAACCACACCAGCGGCCTCGCCGAGTACCTCCCGTACGCGTACCCCTCCCTCAAGGCGTACCCCGCCCTCGCAGACACCGGACCCCAGAGCCTGGACGACCACCGGCTCACCCGGTTCGACCCCGCTGAACTGATCGAGATGGGGGTCACCGCACCTGCCGTCGGCGCCCCGGGTGGTACGCCGGGGGTGTACTCCAACACCAACTACCTGCTCCTCGCCCAGCTCCTGGAACAGGTGACCGGCACCACGGCCGAGCGGTACATCACCCGGAACGTCATCGAGCGCGCCGGGCTCCGGGACACCGAACTCCCCATCGGACCGTACGTCGACGGGCCGCACTCGCAGCTCTACGAGTCATGGTTCGGCATGATCGACCCGCCGCGCGACTACAGCGTCTACGACATGTCATGGGTGGGCCCGGCGGCCTCCCTGATATCGACCGTCGCGGACCTCAACCGCTTCTACCGCCTGCTGCTGGCCGGCGAGATCATCAGCCCGTCGTCGCTGGCCCAGATGCAACGCACCGTCCCGGTCATCTCCCAAGAGGGAAAGACAATCGACTACGGCCTCGGCCTCCACCCGACGGAGGCTGCCGGTCAGGCCACCTTCTGGGGCCACGGAGGCACGGTCTGGGGTGGCGGAGCGCTGGCCATGACCCGCGCCGACGGCAAGCGGCAGATGGCCGTCGCGCTGAACCTCCAGAGGTGGAACAGGCTCGACTCCTCCGGCAAGCCGCAGCCCCATCCCATCGACGACGCGCTTGTGACTCTGTACCGCGTGGCGATGTACGGCTGACCGAGACCGTGGGCGAGGGGTTGGTGGCACCGTTCGGCCTGTACCTGGACCGCATAGTCCGGATCACCCTGCTCCCGGCGAACTGATCAGCGCCCTGGAGGCCCCCGGCTGAACCCGTTGGCCCTCATTCCTCCTCCTCGTCCTCGTCAAGGCCGCCCGCACCCGGGTCCCGCAGTGGGCGCAGGCCGCCGTATACGGGGGTGGAGGAGCGGAAGCTGTAGCGGCCGAGCATGTTGAGGTTCGCGTGCTTGAGCGGAGAGACGCGGGCGACATCCTCGTCCCGGACGTCGTGCTCGCGCTCGTTGGCCGGCAGCGCCCGCAACTCCTCGACTGCGGCGTCCAGATAGCGGGCAGAGCACGGCGGCATTCACCACGAAGAGAAGTACGAGGTGCGCTTCAACCTCAAGGGCGAAGCCGTCAAGGTCCGCCCTGATGCCGACCTGTCTGGCGTCGAGTGGCTCGCCGAGAAGATCGGCCGCCGCCTTCACGCGGTGGCCGCGGCTGGTGCGGACGGCACATCTCGCGGCCCTGCCCGAAGACCGCGGCCGACGGCTGCTACTTCTGCCAGGACTTCCAGAGCGATCGGCAGTTCCTGCCGGTTCACCGCGACACCCTTGCCCGCACGCGGGAGTTGCAGGCCGACGCCACGGCAGCCGGCCGGTCACGAGCCGCCGAGGTCAACGAGCGGCCGGCGGCCGCGGTCGAGCACGTCATCACGCGCATCACCGACCAGGAGCACGACGAGCTGTCCCCAGCACCGAACGACGCCGGGGCAAGGCACGACGAAACGGAGGGGACTGCCGATGCGGGCTGACAACTCGGCGCACCTGGCCGAAGCCGCACAACAGCGACGTCTCGCCTGTATCGAGCGTGTCCGCGCCGTCCTGGACGCCCTGGAACACGACGGCGGAGCGATGACCGTCGCTGGCGTCGCCGTCCGGGCCGGGGCCTCCCGGAGCTTCCTCTACGACGCTGCCCAGGCACCACTGTTCGCCAGACTGCGCGACCTCGCCGACAAGCAGCCCTCCACGGGGCGACCCGCTCTGCCCGAACAGCAGAGAATCACCACCAAGTCGCACGAGACGGTAGTAAGAGCGCTGCGGGACGCAAACCTCAAACTGCACGGGGAGAACGAACGGCTTCGCAACGAACTCGCAGTGGCCCTCGGCCGGCTCCGAGACCTCCGCCGAGGCGTCGGTGCATCCGTTGACTGAGCGCATCAGCTTCGCGGCCAACCTTGGTGATGCAATTGCCCTTCCGGGCCGATGAGTTGGCGTCAGCTGTCGATCGGGCCGGTGACCGTTACAGGTCCGATGCGGCGATCCAGCAAATCGTCGCCACCAGATCTGGAGCCTTGTCGGTTGCTTCGGCTGCCAGCAAAGCCCAGTCCCGGCAGTCAGCCACGATCCGAGCCCAGGGCAGTCGGCGGTCAACCTCCCAGTCGATGCCCGGACCATGGCCTCCGAAGGCCTCGCCACCGGGCTTGACCTGCCAAATCTGGAAATAGAGCACCGCCTGACCGTGAGCAGCAAGCTGCTCAATGACTTCGGCGAGGTGGACTGTCGGCCATGCCGGATCCAAGTACTCCAGCGAACGCCGCAACGCAGCGGCCCTGGGCGGGACCACGACGTCACGGGCACCGAGTTCACTCAGCGCCCAGCGAAGTGCCACTCCTTCACTGTCGTCCGGGGCCTCACCCCGCTGCCGAAAGGATTCATAGGCTCGCTGAAGTCCCGGCACCGCACGCTGGATGCCCAGGTCCGCCAAGGCTTCGGCCGCCCATTGGCGAACGGTGGAGTTCCCGCTGTCCAGCAGGCCGACCAGCACGTCACCCGGCAGTGGATCCTGCAGCGCGGTGAAGACCTCAATGGCACACAGTTGTCCGAACGGTTCCAGACCGGATACTGCCGCGATCAGCTCGTTCAGCACTTCTGGCCCCATAGCGATCAGCGCATGCTGGGCGTCCTCTGCCACTTCGCTTGATTCCGCGTCCAGTTCGCCAACCCTCTGGGCAACCGTGCCGTCCATGCCCCTGAGTCTGGCTCGGCGTCACCCACCACGGCCACTCGATAAACCACTCGCCCATGCCCACGACAACGTTGCTGTCCACGGACCTCGGACGACCGGACGCTCGGTCACAGCACGCTGGGACGGCACGTGGCTGACACTGTCAGCAACACGAAACCACAGCTCCAACCGACCAGGGAGAACGAAAGATCCAGATAACGGCCTGGTCGTCAGTCAGGAATTCCACCGGCACCCGGCGGACGGTAGCCACCCGTCATCCGAGCCCACCGAGCTTCCAGAGAAACCTGACGCCGCATCCCGGAGCCGTGCCAGACGGCCAAGATCAATCTCAGCGCCAACCACGGTTCGATTGATCCCCGGGGCCGGATGAGGGCCCGTCGACTCCCTGGGGAAGTCGATGGGCCCTCGGTTCATGACCGTTCAAGAGGGTTGAGGAGGGTTCCGCAGGGCCTCAGACCGTTCCTAAAGACTGAGCGGGAGTGAGTCCTGTTGCCAGAACCCATGCTCGGCCGAACGCCCCGAACGGTGTTGGGCGTTCTGGTTGCCCGCGTTCGCTCCGCGTCCGGGCGGCACGGATCGTGTCCGTGGTCCGGGGATGCGGGGGCGGGTTCCCTCACGCCCAAGGACGCCCGGTCGGGCCTGGACGGTCCGATGCCCCACCGCATCACTCCGGTGCTGTGGGGGCGGTGTCGTCCGTCGCCGGATCGGGTGTCCCTGGGCGCGCCTTCCGATCGCCACGGCGGCAGCGTCGTGGCGAGTGGTCTTACGGGTGGTGCTGGTGAGGGGCTTCTGCCAGTGCTGGGCGCCCCACTTCGAGGTGTAGGCAGGGTCCACCGCGATGACCGCGATACCCGTGGCGTCGGCCATCGAAGACAATCGGGCGCGGAGTTTCCCGGTGGGCATGCCGGAGATCAGCTGCCGGAAGCGTTTCCGGCGGCCGTGCTTCTCACGGGTCTTCTCGGCGGCGAAGTCCAGGTCCTCGACGGCAATCGCCCGCGCGCCGCACGTTCGGGCCCAGTGCAGGAGGCGGGTCAGGGCGTGGCGGACCTGGGCGTCGCGGTGCTGCGCGGTGCCGGTCAGGTCGTAGAAGAAGCGGCGCGGGGCGCCGGTCGGGTTGCCGTTCACGTCCAAGCGCCAGGCAGCGAGGTGATCAGCGTTCATGTCGACGCCGATCACTCCGTGGGCCAGGGCGGCCTCGATGGGGAGGGTGGGGGTGGGCGGGATCTGCCAGGAGGCGGTCAGGTACCAGCGGTCCCGGCCCATGTCGATGGGGGTCCCCCCGGTCGAGCGAAGTCGAGAGTGGGGGAGGAGGCGGTAGGCGATCGCCCGGTTGGCTGCGACGCGGTCCGCCCACTCGCCTCCCCGGTGCGCGAACGCGACCCGGCAGGCCAGGACGTACCGTCCGTGCGGGGCGTTGGCCAGATGCGCGAGCGGCGCGGGGAGTTTGAGGCTCACCTCTCCGTCGGGGCTGACCCGGATCGTCTCGTTGCCGTACCGCTTGCCGGACTCACCGTCCGCCTGGCAGAACCAGCGCTCGGCCTCCCAGCCCCGGCGCCACTGCGACTCCGTGAGCCCGGCCTCGTCCAGGTGGTGCCGGGTGCGGGCCAGGCTCTTGCCGCCGCGCACCACGTGCACGAGTCCGGCCTCGCGGTCGGCCCGCGCAGCGGCCAGCCGGTCCTGAAGCACCCGCAGACGCCGGGACTTCGCATGCCACTCCCGCCGCGACCGGTAACCGCCCGGGGCCTGCCTGGTCCCCTTCTGCCCGACCGGCTGGGACAGCCGGTGCTCGATGGTGCGGACGCCCGCTTCCAGGTTCTGGATGTGCGCCAGCTGGCAGCGGCGGGCCAGCGCCCACTGGTCGTGCGAGGCCTTGGTGATCGCCCCGGCCCACCGCGACGACGAGAGCGGCGTCAGCTCCCGCTTGCGTCCCGCCCACGTCTCAGCGGAGTGCTCCAGGCCATCCCGGCAGCGCGCCCTGAGATCCTTCGAGGCCAGCGACCCCAGATGCGCGCCGACCAGACGCAGCACCTTCTCATCGTCCGGCGCCAGGTGCTTGAGCCGGGTCCGGATGGCCACACCACTCGGACCGGACACGACGAACGACGCCGCCACACTCCTCAGCCCGCCCACCCCGTCACCCCCGACCCCACCCGAAGAACCCGTCATCGCATCCAACGAGCAGTTCCGTAGAAGGTCACGCATTCGACGCGAGAACGTCAGTTCCCCCCTTAATACCGGTGCCATGGCCGAGGCACGCGACACGACACCGACCCCCGGCACTCACTCCCACTCACCAGAACACCCCTGAACACACTCCAGCGATAGCAGCTCCAAACCCTCACACCCTCAGACGCCCAGCCGCTCACCTTCGTCGTCCCGCGTCATCGGCGTGGTCGGCTCCGGCGACTCGTCGTGCGTGAGGTCGGGCAGCCGGTGCAGCCACTTCGGCAGGTACCAGTTGCGCTCGCCGAGCAGCGCCATCACGGCCGGGAGCAGCACTCCCCGGATGATCGTCGCGTCGATCAGGACCGCGGCCGCCAGACCCACGCCCATCTGCTTCATGGACTGCATGGACAGCGTCCCGAAGATCGCGAACACGGCCACCATGATGACGGCGGCGCTGGTGACCACACCCGCCGTGGTGACCACACCGTGCTTGATGGCCTCGTTCGTCGTACGGCCCCGCATCCGCGCCTCGCGGATCCGCGAGACGACGAACACGTGGTAGTCCATCGACAGGCCGAACAGGATCACGAAGAGGAACAGCGGCAGCCAGGTGACGATGGCGCCGACGCCCTCCGCGCCCACCAACGACGCGCCCCAGCCGTGCTGGAAGACGCCCACGAGGATGCCGTAGGCCGCGCCCACCGACAGCAGGTTGAGCACGATCGAGGTGATCGCGATCGTCAGCGACCGGAACGACAGCAGCATCAGCAGGAAGGCGAAGACCACGACGAACGCGAAGACGGGTGCCACGGCTCCGCCCAACTGGTCGTTGAAGTCCCGCGAACCGGCCACCTGCCCGGTGATCGGCGCCTGCACGCCGTCGACCTTGCCGAGCGTGGCGGGCCGCACCTCGTCACGCAGCTTGTCCAGGCTCGCACCCGCCTTTTCCCGGTCGGAGCCGCCGATCAGCGGGACGTACACATAGGCGATGTTCTGCGCGTCGTGCATCTTGATCTCGACCGGGCCGCGGGAGGCGCCCGAGCTGACCGCCTGCTCCTTGAACTGTGCGAGCGCGGCCTTCACCTCGGCGGCGTTGATGTCGTCCGCCTTGACGATCACCTCGGCCGGCTCGGAACCGCCCGGGAAGGCGTCGTTGACCCGGTTGTAGGTCTGCACGATGGGCAGCGAGTCGCCGAACTCCTGGTCCAGGGTGAGGTTCTGGGTCTTCATGCCGACCGCCGGAGCGGCGATCGCGAGCAACGCGCCGGCCGCGACGACCAGCGAGACGGCGGGCTTGGCCAGGACGACCTTCAGGACGGCGCTCCAGAAGCGGCTGCCCTCCTCGGCCCGGCGGGCGCCCGCCTTCTTGCGGCGCTTGTCCGGGTGCAGGAACGGAATGCGCCCCTTCTCCACCCGCTCGCCCAGCAGCGACAGCAACGCCGGGAGAACGGTTACCGAACCGACCATGGCGACGGCGACCACCATCAGGGAGGCCAGGCCCATCGCCTGGAACGTGGCGAGCCCGGTGAACAGCATGCCCGCCATCGCCACGCACACGGTGACACCGGAGACGATCACGGCCCGGCCGCTGGTCGCCGCGGCGATCCTGAGAGCGGTTTCCGGATCACGTCCAGCGGCCCGCTCCTCGCGCTCGCGGCGCAGGTAGAACAGGCAGTAGTCGACGCCCACCGCCAGACCGACCAGCAGCATCACCGAGCTCGCGGTGTCGTCCATCGGCTGGAAGTGGCTGGCGATGCTCATCAGACCCATCGTCGCCATGATCGCGGTGATCGCGAGCGCCACCGGCAGCAACGCCGCCACCAGCGCGCCGAAGGCGATCAGCAGGATGCCCAGCGCCACCGGCACGGCGGAGTACTCGGCCTGCTGGAAGTCGTCGCCGAACGCGTCGTCGAACGTCCTCATCATGCTGGCGCCGCCGATCTCCTCGATCCGCAGCGAGGAGTGGTCCTTCCCGACACCCTCGACGGCCTTGAGCACCGGCTCCACCCGGTCGCCCGCCGTCTCGGAGTCGCCCCGCATGTCGAACTGGACGAGCGCGCTGCGGCCGTCCTTCGAGATCGTGTCCGAGTCGTACGGCGAGGTCACGTCGGTGGCCTCGCCCGTCCCTTCGACGGCCTTGACGACCGCGGCGACGGCCTCCTTGAACTCGGCGTCCGTGGCCTTGACGGAACCGTCCTTCGACTGGATGAGGACGGTCTCACTGGCCGGCTCGTCGATCCCGGCGTCCTCGACGATCCGGGCGGCCGTGCGGGTCTCCCCTGAGAGTTGGTCGCTTTCCTTGACCTCGACCGTGCCCACGGCCGAACCGATCCCCATGGCCAGGACGACGAACAGCACCCATATACCGACGGCGGCCCATCGGTGCCGGGCGCTCCAGCCGCCGGCCCGCGCGGCGATGCCCCGCACCCGTGTGTCTCCGTTCCCCATGACGGGCTTGCCCCCTCGTGATGCGGTGCCGACCCCCTGCCGCCACCTATCGATTCGAAGGTATGGGATGGATAAGACCATCTCCTCGTGCTGCCCGGTGAAGTGCCGGACACCCGAGTCCTCCCGTCGGACCCCGCCGTCTCACCGCTGGGGAGGACAGTGGCCCCTTACACCTATCCGGCCATCTCCGGGGTGGTGATCAGGGTGACGGCCGCCGGCGAAGGCCGATGGGATGTCGACGGGGATGTCGACGGGAAGGTCGGATTTGTGATTGCGAAAGTCTGTTGAACACGTCACGGGCCTGTGGAGAAGCGCGTCAGATGTTGATCCGCACCCCGCCGATCGGCAAGAGTTTGCGCCCGGCCCTCCACCTCGGCCGCGGCCGTCGTGCCCACCCCCACGGGGCACGACGGCCGATTAGGGTGTGCGGATGACGACGACGTACGCGGCACTGCTGCGCGGCATCAACGTGGGCGGCAGCAAGAAGGTCCCGATGGCCGAACTGCGCACCCTGCTGGAGGGGCTCGACCTCGACGACGTGCGTACGTACCTTCAGAGCGGCCAGGCCGTCTTCTCCTCCACCCACGGGGACGAGGAGAGCCTCGCCGCCGAGATCGGGGCGGCGATCGAGAAACACCTCGGCTTCGGCGTCGACGTCATCGTGCGCGACCACGCCTTTCTGAAAGCGGTTGCCGACGCCTGTCCGTTCCCGGCCGCCGAGCTGGAGGCCAAGCAGCTCCACGTCACCTACTTCTCCGCCCCCGTCGACGAGGAGCGCTACGCCGGGATCGACCGGGACGCCCACCTCCCCGAGGAGTTCCGCCTCGGCGACCGGGTCCTGTACCTGTACGCCCCCGACGGCCTCGGCCGCTCCAAGCTCGCCGAGCAACTGTCCAAGCCCCGCCTCAACAAGGGGCTCATCGCCACGACCCGGAACTGGAACACCGTCGTCAAGCTGGTGGAGATGACGCAAGCGTGACCCTGCGCAGGCCGTGGAACGGGGCCCAGGAGAGGATCTCTCGGGGCACCGTGAGCCGCGGATCGGCGTAGAGACGACGGATCTCCTCGGGGGTGCGGGCGGCGGCCACGGCGTCCACGAGGGCCAGGTCGCCCTCGGTGAGCGAGTCGTAGCCCTGTGGACCCGACAGCCCCCAGCCGTCCCAGGGAAGCGGTTCCACGCCGTTACGGGCCGCGAGGTCCAGGACGACGCTGTTGAGGACGAGCCACCTTCCTCGGAGACCGGGATCGACCCACACACCGAACGTCTCCGGGTCCGCCTCGCCCGACCGGCAGGCCCGCCACGCCCGACCGGCGACCAGGAACCGGTCCCGCGGTACGTCCAGCGGGTCGAAGGGCACGTCGTAGAAGTCGGCGGACACCTGCGGGTCGACCAGTCGCCAACTCCCGTCCGGCAGCCGGTACTCGGTGACCCAGTGGTCCTCGTGGAAGCCCTCCACGAAGTACGTCGCGAACCCGCCCCGGACGCGGGCCGGCGTCCCGGTCGCCCGCAGCAGCGAGCACAGCAGCAGCGAGTAGTCCCGGCACGTGCCGACGAACTGCTCGTCGTACGAGCGCCGTTGGGTGAGCGGGGCGTCCTTGCGCGCGCGCAGGATCCGCAGCATCCGGGTCACGTACCGTGACTCGGCGTCGTTGTGCAGCCGTTCCTCGGGGATCTCGTACCCGACCCGCTCGCCCTCCAGCCGATGCAGGACCAGGCCTCTTACAACAGCGGTGAGTTGAGCTGGATCACGGGGCAGGTCGGCGACGTCGAGGTCGCCCGGGTCGCTGTACGGCGTCTGCTTCAGGTGGCGGTCGTCCGCCCGGGTGCTGTCCATGCCCGAACCCTCGGCCCTGCCCCAAGGGCAAGGTCAATCCGGTGCGCCCAGGTCACTTCCCCTCGCATCCGATGGGGCGTCCACACGACTGTGCGAGGCTCGTCCCATGCGCTACATCATCATCGGGGCAGGGGCGGTCGGGGGCACGGTCGGCGGACGGCTGGCCGAGGCCGGGCAGGAGGTCGTGCTGGTCGCGCGCGGCACGCACGGGGCGGCGCTCACGGAGGGCGGACTGCGGCTCAGGGTGCCGGAGGGCGAGCTGACGTACCGGCTGCCCGTCGTCGACGGACCGGGCGCGCTCGGCACGCTGCGCGCCGACGACGTCCTCGTCCTCGCCGTCAAGACCCAGGACGGCGAGGCGGCACTCCAGGCGTGGGGCCCGGCCCCGGTCGAGGGCGGCGGCACGGCGGCCGGGCGGCTGCCCGTGGTCTGCGCGCAGAACGGGGTGGAGAGCCCACGTCTGGCCCTGCGCCGCTTCCGGCACGTCTACGGCGTCTGCGTCTGGCTGCCCGCCACCCATGTCGAACCCGGCGTCGTCTCCGCCGCCGGCACCCCGCTCACCGGCATCCTCCACCTCGGCCGGTACCCGCACGGCACCGACGACACGGCCCGCCGCATCGCCGCCGACCTGGAGAAGGCGTGCTTCGAGGCGCCGGTCGTCCCGGACGTCTCCCGCTGGCAGTACGCGAAACTGCTGTCCAACCTGGCCAATGCCCTGGAAGCGGTGAGCGGCCCGGTCGGCGACCCCGCGGCCCAGGCGCTGTTCGCGCGGGTGCGGGCCGAGGGCGAGGCCGTGCTGCACGCCGCCGGGATCGCGTACGTGAGCGCCGAGGAACAGCGGGCGGTACGCGGCGACAAGATCACCCTCGTCCCGCTCGACGGCGTCCCGCGTGGCGGCGGCTCCTCCTGGCAGTCCCTCAGGCGCGGCGCCGGCAGCATCGAGGCCGACTACCTCAACGGCGAGATCGCGCTCCTCGGTCGCCTGCACGGCGTACCGACCCCGCTGAACGAGCTGCTCCAGCGGCTTGCGAACGAGTTCGCCCGGGAGCGGCGGGCGCCGGGGTCGCTGCCGGTGGCGGAGCTGATCCGACTGGCCGACGAGGCAGACGCAGCCGCTGCGGTGCGAGAGCGCTGAGGGTGTCGCTGCCTGGGGTGTGGTGCAAGAGCCCTGAGGGTCTGGCTGCCTGGGGTGTGGTGCAAGAGCCCTGAGGGTCTGGCTGCCTGGGGTGTGGTGCAAGAGCCCTGAGGGTCTGGCTGCCTGGGGTGTGGTGCAAGAGCCCTGAGGGTCTGGCTGCCTGGGGTGTGGTGCAAGAGCGCTGAGGGTCTGGCTGCCTGGGGTGTGGTGCAAGAGCCCTGAGGGTCTGGCTGCCTGGGGTGTGGTGCAAGAGCCCTGAGGGTCTGGCTGCCTGGGGTGTGGTGCAAGAGCGCCGGGGCGATCGGGGGCATCCGCCGCTGGTCGGTCACCGTCGGTCGAGCGCCACTGGCTGAGCGCCACTGGCTGAGCGCCGCTGGTCGAGCGCCGCTGGTCGGCGGGCGTCCGCCGTCGCCGAGGGCGGGCCGCCGGCGCTCAGGCGCCGACGGCCGCCAGCGTCGGCATCCGCACCGTGTCGTACCGCTCCAGCAACACCCGCGCCACCTCCGGCGCCGGGCCCAGTACCTCGGCCAGGACGTCCGCCCCGGCCGCGCCGCGCGCGATGCGGTCCGGCAGGAAGCCGGGGGCCAGGACGTACGGTGCGACGGCGACCCGCGAGCAGCCCAGCGCCCGCAGTTCGCGGACCGCGTCCTCGGTGCGCGGGAACCCCGCGGGAGAACCGGCGGAGGCGAACGCAGGCCGCACGGCACACCAACCGGTGCGCCGCCACTCCCGCGCGATTTCTGCGATCACTGCGATCGCCTCCGGGTCCGTGGACCCCGCCGAGGCCAGCACGACCCCGGTCGAGGACTTGTCGGCGGGCCGCAACCCCGCCTCGTACAACCGCCGTTCGAGGACGGTGAGCAGCAGCGGCGAGGGGCCGAGCACCTCGGCCTGCCTGATCCGCAACTGCGCCGGCGCCTCCCGCAGGACTGCCGGGATGTCCGCCTTCGCGTGGAACGCGCGGGTCAGCAGCAGTGGCAGCGCCACGACGTCACGGACGCCCTCCGCCGCCAGCGACTCCAGCACCCCGTGCACGGACGGGATGTTGAAATCCAGGAAACCGGTCTCCACGCGCAGCCCCGGCCGCAGCGAACGTACACGCCGCACCAGGGCGTGGACGGTCGCTGCGTGCCGCGGGTCGCGGCTGCCGTGGGCGATCACCACAAGGACGGGGGGAAACGGATTCCTGTACATGGGACTTCGGCTCAGCCCTTCACCAGCAGACCGCGGCTGCGCAGCACCCACCGCTCCAGCGGGCTGAAGATCAGCAGGTCGATGGCGATGCCGACGAACAGGATCAGCAGGATCGCCTCGAACACCATCGACATGTCACTGGCGTTGCGGCCGTTCTCCAGCAGCTGACCGAGACCGACGCCGAGATCGGGGAAGGACGCGATGATCTCCGCCGCCATCAGCGAACGCCACGAGAACGCCCAGCCCTGCTTCAGACCCGCCACATAACCCGGCAGCGCGGCCGGCAACGTGATGTAAACGGTTCCCCTCAGACCCGTCGCCCCCATCGTGCGACCGGCCCGCAGGAACAGCGGCGGCACCTGGTCGACGCCCGACACCAGCCCGTTGGCGATGGACGGCACCGCGCCGAGCAGGATCACCGCGTACATCATCGAATTGTTCAGACCCAGCCACAGCACGGCCGGCGGCACCCACGCCACCGACGGCAGAGACTGCAGACCGGACAGGATCGGGCCGATCGCCGCCCGCACGAACTTCACCCGCGCCACCAGCAGACCCAGCGGGGTGCCGATCGCCAGGGCGAAGAGGAAGCCGAGCAGACCGCGCGAGACGCTGGTCCAGATGTAACCGAGCAGCGTGCCCTCGAGCCAGGCGTCCCGGAGCGTCCGCCAGACGTCCAGCGGCGAGACCAGCTTGGTCGGATCGTCGACGACCTCGAAGGTGATCTGCCAGGCGACCAGCAGCAGCGCGGTCGCGATGATCGGCGGCAGGATCTTGTCGACGAAGGTCCGCCGGAAGGGCGTACGGCCGACGGGCGCGACCACGTCCAGCGCGTCGAGACCCGCCTCCACACCGGCCAGCTCGGTGGTGACCGACTTCGTCACCGTCGTCTTCGTCTCAGTGCTGGCCATGACGGCGGATCTCCCCACGCAGGACTTCGGTGATCTCGATGGACAGTTCCGCCACGGGGGCGTCCTCGATCCGGCGCGGCTGCGGGATGTCGACCGTCCACTCGCGCGCCACCCGGCCGGGCCGGGACGACAGCAGGACGACACGCTGGGCGAGCCGCACCGCCTCGCGCACGTTGTGCGTGACGAACATGACGGACAGCCCCGTCTCCTCCCAGATCCGGGTCAGCTCGTCGTGCAGCACGTCCCGCGTGATGGCGTCCAGCGCCGCGAACGGCTCGTCCATCAGCAGCAGTTGACTTTCCTGCGCCAGGGCGCGAGCCATGGCCACGCGCTGCCGCATACCGCCGGAGAGCTCGTGAACACGCTTGCCGTACGCGCCCTTCAACCGGACCAGTTCGAGCAGCTCCTCGGCCTTGCCGCGCCGCTCGGGCTTCGCCACTCCCCTGAGCTTCAGGGCGAGCTCGATGTTCTTGCCCGCGGTCAGCCACGGGAAGAGGGCGTGCTCCTGGAACATCAGCGCCGGGCGGCCGTCCGTCGTGATGGAGCCGGCGGTGGGCTCGTCGAGCCCCGCCACCAGGTTCAGCAGCGTGGACTTGCCGCAGCCGGAAGCCCCCAGGAGGGTGACGAACTCGCCGGGAGCGACATCGAGAGTGATGTCGTCCAGGACGAGCTGCTGCCCGCCCGGTCCCGCGAAGGACTTCGAGACGTGCTCAAGGCGTGCCGCGTACTCCACGGACTCGGTGGACTCTGCGGCCGTGGCGAGGGTCGTGGCCATGGTCGTCACCTCCTGGGAACTCATCGGACTCCGATCAGCCGACGCCGAGACCGGCGTCGTCGACCGCGGACTCGCCCTCGGCCTTGAGGACCTTGTTCAGGAGCGTCAGGTCGTAGATGCCCTTGAGGTCGGGCTGCTTCAGCAGACCCGCCTTGACCGCGTGCTCCGCCTCGGTGTTGAGGGTGGAGGCCAGCGGGTCGTTGATGAACTGGACCGACGTCCACGCGGGGTCCAGGACGTTCGTCGGCAGCGCCTTGCCGGAGTCCGTCTCCAGCTGCTTGTTCGCCGCGGCCTTGGCCTCCGCCGGGTTGGCGTTGATCCACTTGTTGGTCTCGACCGAGCCCTTCAGCACGGCCTCGACGACCTTCGGGTGCTGCGTGAGGAACTTCTGCGACACGATGATGTTCGTGATCACGAACTTCTTGTCGGGCCACAGCGACGCCTCGTCGAGCAGCACCTTGCCGCCCTCGGCGACCAGCTTGGACGCGGTCGGCTCCGGCACCCAGGCGCCGTCGAGCGAACCGGCCTTGAAGGCGTCCGGCGTGACCTTGTTGTCACTGCGGACGACGGTGACGTCACCCTTGCCGCTCTGCGCGTCGACCTTCCAGCCCTGCTCCGCGATCCAGTTCAGAAACGCCACATCCTGCGTGTTTCCGAGCTGAGGCGTCGCGATCTTCTTGCCCTTGACGTCCTTCAGGGACTTGACCTTGTCCGGGTTCACGACGAGCTTCACACCGCCGGACGCCGAACCGCCGACGATGCGCAGGCTCTTTCCGTCGGACTTGGTGTAGCCGTTGATCGCCGGGGAGGGGCCGATCCAGCCGATGTCGATGGAACCGGCGTTCAGCGCCTCGATCTCGGACGGGCCCGCGTTGAAGGTCGCGTACGACGCCTTGGTGGCGCCCAGCGCCTTCTGGAAGATGCCCTGCTCACGGCCGACCAGCGCGGTCGCGTGCGTCAGGTTGCCGAAGTAGCCGATCTTGACGGTGTCGAGTCCGTCGATCTTCTCCGATCCGGCGGCGACCTTCTCGTTGGCGTTGTCGTCCTTCGCCTGGGAACCGTAACCGCAGGCGGCGAGGGTGAGAAGGGGAAGTGCGGCGATCACGGTGATTCCGCGGCGAAGCCGAGAAAGGGGGAGGTTGGCAGGCACGGGAGGGGTTCCTCTCGTTGGCCCGGCGGTCACGGTCTCTCAGGTCGTGGCCGGGAAATCGGCAAAGGGTCTTCGTCGCTTCCGGGACGTCGGGTGGGGGGTGAGGGCGCGCAGGCAGTGCGCGTACGTCAGAGCGCACATCGCGCCACTCCGCCCTGCCCGCTGCCGAGGGCGCCGCTGCCGATGCGGCCGCCCTCCTTCGCGAACGTCGAGTAGAAATCGGTTGGATTCATGTCTCAGAAGTCCCAACCGTCGTCGTCGGACTCGTCCTTGACCGGTACCGGCGACGCGAAGGACTCGCCGACCATGCCCGCGGTGAGCGTGGTGCCGTCGGCCGGGTCGATCAGGATGAACGAGCCCGTACGGCGCGAGTCCGCGTAGGAATCCACCGGAAGCGGCTGCGCCGTGCGGATCTTCACCCGGCCGATGTCGTTGGCGACGAGCTGTCCCGGGTGCGGGTGCAGGGACAGGTCGTCGAGCGTGAGACGGGACGGGATGTCCCTGACGATCGCCTTGACCGTACGGGTGCCGTGCTTGATCAGCACCCGGTGCCCGACCGTCAGCGGCTGGTCGGCGACGTGGCACACCGTCGCCTCGACGTCCTGCGTGGTGGCCGGCGCGTCCTTGGTCGGCACGATCAGGTCGCCGCGCGAGATGTCGATGTCGTCCGCGAGGAGCACGGTCACCGACTGGGTCGTCCACGCCACGTCCACCGGCTCGCCCAGCAGGTCGATGCCGGAGATCGTCGACGTACGGCCGGACGGCAGCACCGTCACCGGCTCGCCCACCCGGAACGTACCGGCCGCGATCTGGCCCGCGTACCCCCGGTAGTCCGGGTGCTCGGCGGTCTGCGGCCGGATCACGTACTGCACGGGCAGCCGCGCGTGGCAGTGCGCCAGGTCGTGACTCACGGGAACCGTTTCCAGGTGTTCCAGGAAGGTCGGTCCGCCGTACCAGTCCATGTTCGCGGACGGATCCACCACGTTGTCCCCGGCGAGCGCCGAGATCGGGATCGCGGTGACCTCGGGAACGCCCAGCTCGCCGGCGTACGCCGTGAACTCCTCGGCAATCGCCGCGAATACGGTTTCCCGGTACTCGACGAGGTCCATCTTGTTGACGGCGAGCACGACGTGCGGGACCCGCAGCAGAGCCGCGATCGCCGCGTGCCGACGGGTCTGTTCCACAACCCCGTTACGGGCGTCGACCAGGATCACCGTCAGCTCGGCCGTGGAGGCACCCGTCACCATGTTGCGGGTGTACTGCACGTGACCGGGCGTGTCGGCGAGGATGAACCGGCGCCGCGGCGTGGCGAAGTAGCGGTAGGCCACGTCGATGGTGATGCCCTGCTCGCGCTCGGCGCGCAGACCGTCGGTGAGGAGGGCGAGGTCGGGGGCTTCCTGGCCGCGGCTCGCCGAGACGCGCTCGACGGCCTCCAGCTGGTCGCTGAGGATCGACTTGGAGTCGTGCAACAGCCGGCCCACCAGGGTGGACTTGCCGTCGTCGACGGAACCGGCGGTGGCGAACCGCAGCAGGGTCGTGGCCGAGAGTTCCTCGGCGGTGATCGTGCTCATGCTTAGAAGTACCCCTCGCGCTTGCGGTCTTCCATCGCGGCCTCGGACATCTTGTCGTCGGCGCGGGTCGCGCCGCGCTCGGTGAGCCGGGAGGCGGCGATCTCGGTGATGACGTCGTCGAGCGTCACCGCGTCGGAGTCGACGGCACCGGTGCAGGACATGTCACCGACGGTCCGGTAACGGACGAGTCGCTTCTCGACGGTCTCGCCGTCCTTGGCTCCGCCCCACTCACCGGCGGTCAGCCACATGCCACCGCGCCGGAACACCTCCCGCTCGTGCGCGAAGTAGATCTCGGGCAGTTCGATGCCCTCGCGGGCGATGTACTGCCAGACGTCGAGTTCGGTCCAGTTGCTGAGCGGGAACACGCGCACGTGCTCACCGGGCGCGTGCCGCCCGTTGTAGAGGTTCCACAGTTCCGGGCGCTGACGGCGCGGGTCCCACTGGGAGAACTCGTCGCGCAGGGAGAACACCCGCTCCTTCGCGCGGGCCTTCTCCTCGTCGCGCCGGCCGCCGCCGAAGACGGCGTCGAACTTCTCCGACTGGATCTTCTCGGTCAGCGGAAGCGTTTGCAGCGGGTTACGCGTTCCGTCGGGACGTTCCTTCAGCACACCGCGGTCGATGTAGTCCTGCACGGAGGCCACATGGAGGCGCAGGCCGTGTGCGGCGACCACGCGGTCGCGGTACTCGAGCACCTCGGGGAAGTTGTGTCCGGTGTCCACGTGCAGCAGCGTGAAGGGGATCGCCGCGGGGGCGAACGCCTTCAGCGCGAGGTGCAGCATGACGATGGAGTCCTTGCCGCCGGAGAACAGGATCACCGGGTTCTCGAACTCGCCCGCCACCTCGCGGAAGATGTGCACCGCCTCGGACTCCAGCGAGTCCAGGTGGCTGAGGGCGTACGGGCTGGCCGTGCCCTCCTCGGCCTCGGCGACGGTCGTCGTCATGCCAGTCCCCTCTCGCTGAGCAGGGCGTACAACGACGCCGCGGACTCCTGCACGGTCTGGTCCTGGGACTCGATCCGCAGGTCGGGTGCGTCGGGCGCCTCGTACGGGTCGTCGACCCCGGTGAGCCCGGACAGTTCGCCCGCCGCCTGCTTGGCGTACAGACCCTTCACGTCACGGACCGAGCACACCTCGACCGGGGTCGCCACGTGCACCTCCAGGTAAGCGGTTCCGCTCTCCTGATGGCGCTTGCGCACCGCCTCACGGCTGTCGGCGTACGGCGCGATCACCGGCACAAGCGTCTTCACACCGTTACGGGCGAGCAACTCGGCCAGGAAACCGATGCGCTGCACGTTGGTGTGCCGGTCCTCGCGGCTGAAACCGAGGCCCGCGGAGATGAACTCGCGGATCTCGTCGCCGTCGAGCACCTCGACGAGGTGGCCCTCCTCGCGCAGCCGGCCGGCCAGCTCGTACGCGATGGTGGTCTTGCCGGCACTCGGCAGACCCGTGAGCCAGACGGTGGCTCCGGTCGTCACGTGGTTCTCCCGGTTCGTAGAAGTGGGGGTGGACGTGGTGGTGGCGGTCGCGGTCATGGTGATCAGCCGTGCAGCCCGCACTCGGTCTTCGCGCGTCCCGCCCAGCGGCCGGCGCGTGCGTCCTCGCCCGCCAGGACCCGGCGGGTGCACGGCGCGCAGCCGACGGAGGCGTAGCCGTCCATCAGCAGGGGGTTGGACAGTACGCCGTGCTCGGTGATGTACGCATCGACGTCGTCCTGGGTCCAGCGGGCGATTGGCGAGATCTTGACCTTCTGCCGCTTCTCGTCCCAGCCGACGACCGGAGTGTTCGCACGGGTGGGTGACTCGTCGCGCCGCAGGCCGGTGGCCCAGGCCCGGTAGCCCTTGAGCCCCTCCTCCAACGGCTGCACCTTGCGCAACTTGCAGCACAGGTCGGGGTTGCGGTCGTGCAACTTCGGCCCGTACTCGGCGTCCTGCTCGGCGACCGTCTGACGCGGGGTGAGCGTGATGACGTTGACGTCCATCACCGCCTCGACCGCGTCCCGGGTGCCGATGGTCTCGGGGAAGTGGTAACCGGTGTCGAGGAACACCACGTCCACGCCCTTGAGGACCCGGGACGCCAGGTGCGCGACCACGGCGTCCTCCATGGACGACGTCACGCAGAACTGCTTGCCGAAGGTGTCCACCGCCCACTGGAGGATCTCCAGCGCGGAGGCGTCCTCCAGGTCGCGGCCCGCCTGCTCGGCGAGCTGCTTCAACTCCTCGGCCGTACGCTCTTCCTGAGCCGTGGTCATATTCGGTCCCCTCCGTTGTCGGCTCGCTGAACTCCCCGGGCGAGCAGCCCGAGGAACTTCAGCTGGAATGCGCGGTTGCACGCCGCGCATTCCCAGGCGCCGTGACCCTCGTTCGGACGCAGGTCCTCGTCGCCGCAGTAGGGGCAGTAGAAAGGGGCGGCCCGCTCGCTCATGAGAGGGCCTCCTCGCTGGCACGCGAGGCCCAGGCGGCGAACCGCTCGCCGTCCTCGCGCTCCTCCTGGAACCGCTTCAGCACACGTTCCACGTAGTCCGGCAGCTCATCCGACGTGACCTTCAGACCACGAACCTTGCGGCCGAAACCGGCTTCCAGACCGAGCGCGCCGCCCAGGTGCACCTGGTAGCCCTCGACCTGCTCGCCCTGGTCGTTGAGGACCAGCTGGCCCTTGAGGCCGATGTCCGCGACCTGGATACGGGCGCAGGCGTTCGGGCAGCCGTTGAGGTTGATGGTGATCGGCTCGTCGAACTCCGGGATGCGGCGCTCCAGTTCGTCGATCAGCGAGGAGCCGCGCTGCTTGGTCTCGACGATGGCGAGCTTGCAGTACTCGATGCCGGTGCAGGCCATGGTGCCGCGCCGGAACGGGCTGGGCTTGGCGGTCAGGTCCAGTGCCTCGAGCGCCTCGACCAGCGACTCGACCTGCGCCTCCTCGACGTCGAGGACGATCATCTTCTGCTCGACGGTGGTACGGACCCGGCCCGAGCCGTGCGCCTCGGCGAGCTCCGCGATCTTCGTCAGGGTCGCGCCGTCCACGCGGCCGACGCGCGGGGCGAAACCGACGTAGAAACGGCCGTCCTTCTGACGGTGCACACCGATGTGGTCGCGCCAGCGGGCGACCGGCTGGTCCGGTGCGGGGCCGTCGACGAGCTTGCGCTTGAGGTACTCGTCCTGAAGGACCTGGCGGAACTTCTCCGGGCCCCAGTCGGCGACCAGGAACTTCAGACGGGCGCGGGTGCGCAGCCGCCGGTAACCGTAGTCGCGGAAGATCGAGATGACGCCCTCGTGGACGTCCGGTACCTCGTCCAGCGGGACCCAGGCGCCGAGCCGGACGCCGATCTTGGGGTTCGTGGACAGGCCGCCGCCGACCCACACGTCGAAGCCGGGGCCGTGTTCGGGGTGGTTCACGCCGACGAAGGCGACGTCGTTGATCTCGTGCGCCACGTCGAGCAGCGGCGAGCCGGAGACCGCGGTCTTGAACTTGCGGGGCAGGTTCGAGTAGGCCTTGTTGCCGATGACCCTGCGGTGGATCTCCTCGATGGCCGGGGTGCCGTCGATGATCTCGTCCTCGGCGATACCGGCGACGGGGGAGCCGAGGACCACGCGGGGCGTGTCACCGCAGGCCTCGGTGGTGGACAGGCCGACCGCCTCGAGGCGGTTCCAGATCTCGGGCACGTCCTCGATGCGGATCCAGTGGTACTGGATGTTCTGCCGGTCGGTGATGTCGGCGGTGCCGCGGGCGAACTCCTGCGAGATCTCGCCGATCACCCTCAGCTGCTCGGTGCTGAGCCGGCCGCCGTCGATGCGCACGCGCAGCATGAAGTACTCGTCGTCCAGCTCCTCCGGCTCCAGGATCGCGGTCTTGCCGCCGTCGATCCCGGGCTTGCGCTGGGTGTACAGGCCCCACCAGCGCATCCGGCCGCGCAGGTCGTTGGGGTCGATCGAGTCGAAGCCCCGCTTGGAGTAGATCGTCTCAATGCGTGTCCGCACATTGAGACCGTCATCGTCCTTCTTGAACTGCTCGTTGCCGTTGAGCGGGGTGAAGTGCCCCGCGGCCCACTGGCCCTCACCGCGGTGACGGCTCACCTTGCGGCGGGGAGTCGCGGCGGCAGGGTTCTGCGGGGTGGCGGCCATGGTTGATACGTCCTTCGGGACAGCGACGGGAGGGGGGCCGACGCGCGGGCGGCTCTGACCTGCGCGTACGGGCGCATGGGGGCATACGTGCGCGTCGTTGCGCGGGGAGGAGACAGAAACGTTCGGAAAGCGGCGGTGGTGCGGCTCAGCTCGCCGGACAGATGGCGCTGGACATGCGGCCGAGGTCGACGTGTCGCCGACTCACCAAGGCAATTCCAGTTCCGGACATGGCGAAAGCGTGTCACGGCGATCTGGACACAGTCCAGCTTCGTCCGTGATGCGGACACCCTTGTCCCGAGATGTGAGACAAGGGTGGCGTCGATCACATGACTCGCACGGACTCTTGTCCCTGCAGGTCGGAACGGGTATGAGCGCCAGGTCAGGCCGGGAACGCGCCCGGCCAGGGACCTGGCGCGGACACCTCGGGCTCTTCCTCGACCTTGGTGTCGAAAAGCTTGAAACCGCGACGCCGGTAGTTGTCCATCGCGTGCTCGCCGTCCAGGCTGCAGGTGTGCAGCCACACCCGCTTGGTCTGCGGCAGCCCGGGCCAGCGGTCGGCGAGCTCCCAGGCGCGTGCGGCGCCGTACGACAGCAGATGGCCGCCGATCCGCCGCCCCCGGAAGGCCGGGATCAGTCCGAAGTAAACGATCTCCACGACGCCGTCGTCCTGCGGATCCAGCTCCACGTATCCGGCCGGAGTGCCCCGGTCGTACGCGACCCATGTCTCGACCCCCGGACGCGCCAGATGCTCCTGCCACTGCGCGTACGTCCAGCTCAGCCGGTCGATCCAGCGGATGTCCCCGCCCACGGACGCGTACAGGAAACGGCTGAACTCGGGGGAGGGGACCTCGGAGCGGACGATCCGGACGTCGCCCTCGGGCGCGGCGGCCGGGAGGAGGTCGGCCGGGTCGGTCTGCTCCAGGGACCAGGTGGTCACGGGGATGTGGGTCATGCCCGTCAGGGAATCACTTACTCGCTTGTTCTGTCGATGGAGGCCAGCGGCAGCGCGAAGAGCACCCGCCCCGACTGGGTCCAGACCTCGCCGGTCTCCGCCCAGTAGGAAAGGGATTCGGTCTGCGTGCTCCAGCAGCTGTGCGTGTCATCCGTGCCGCACTCCGCGGCCCGCGCCCTGTCCGCCTTGCGGTCCGCCTCACCGTGCGTCCTGCCGGCGGTCTGCCGCCACAGCGTCCCGTGCTCGTCCCGCGGGCCGGCGGCGCGGGTCACGTACCACTGCGACCCGTACGACAGCACACCCCGCACTCCGGTCACCTTCGTCTCGTACGCCTCCGAGGCCGCCACCCGCCCGGTGGCGCCGGCGGCGAGCAGCCCGGCGTGTCCGGGGGATGTGCTGAAGGGGTAGCGCCACAGGCGGGCGTCCTGGTCACCGTCGTCGAGGGTCCACTCCCCGGCGACCAGGCTGTCCGGCACGGTGCTGCGGTCGAGGGAAACGGTTGCGGGATGGGGGGCGTCGGAATCGCCGCTCAGCTCGTAGGAGCCGATGGCCGGCAGTACGAAGCGGTAACCGTGTGCCGACCAGCCACCCGGCACCCGGCCGACCGCGTCGCCCACGACGGTGGCGCGCTGGACGCGGTTCATGTCATAGACGTACAGCGCGGTCCGGTCCCCGTCGTCCGCGGTGACCAGCAGCTTGTCCTGGTACCAGACCATCCCGGAGACATGGGAGACCAGGCCTCGGTAGTCGCGTCCGTCGGCGACCGGGACGGCGAGCAGGGCCCAGGTGTAGGAGAGGTGGTTCAGGTCGCCCGCGTTGACGAAGCCGACCCGGGCCAGACCGCGGTCGGCCGCCGGGCCGCCGCTGCGCGACCAGCCGGAGAGGATCACCCGGTTCGCGCCCCAGGCGCCGTCGTCGTCCGCGTCCCCCGACGTGGTGACCGCGCCCGGCTGCCAGCCCGCTGTGTCGTCCGTGTTCCAGCAGTACGCGCGGGTGGCCACGGGGGAGACCGGCAGGGCCCGGCGCTCGGCGGGCGAGCAGTCGATCGCGTCCCGCAGGGTGCGGTCGGCACCGGCCAGCACCGCGCCGACGCCGACCGGCCGGCCCATTCCCGCCGTGAGGCGGTCCAGGGAGGCCTGCGGTACCAGGTTCTCCGTCAGTCGCAGTTTCCCGGTGTCGGCCGTTGCGGTAAGCGGTTTCAGCGCCCCGGGTCCGTCGTCGGTCACCGTCGCCTGGGAAACGCTGATCATGGTGGCGGCAGCGGTGAGCGCGAGGGCGGTTCCGGACAGGAACGCGCGCAGTGCCCTGCCTCGCCTGCGCCGGCGGTGTCGGCCGCGATGTTTCATTCGCCCTCCCGAGGCGGGTCAACTGCGCCTGATGATCAGCATGTTGATCGAGGAGCAGGTGGGGTGACCCGTAGAGGGATGCTACGGCAGTCGACCGCCTTCGGGGACGAAGACCCCGCAAATATGCGGAAGACGCCACCGGAAGGACTCGGGTGAACCATCGTCGTTACGGTGCCGGCGCCCGGTTCCTCACCACTGCGGGCGCGGTCGAATGGGGCAACAGGCCCTTCGGATCCTCCGGAAGGAGCACTTCGACCTCGGCATCCTCGCAGAAACGATAAGGCCGGTGTTCCAGAAAACCCCCCAGATACCGCCGCACCCGGGACATCTCGGCCCGCACCGTCACCGTACGGCCCGAGTCGCCGAACATGTCCTCGGCCAGCGCCGCCGCGCTCCGGCCGCCGCGGTGCGTTGCCAGCAGGTACAGCAACTCGGCATGCCGGGGACTGAGTTCGTGGGCCCACGATGCCGCGCCCCCCGACACCGTCACCGACCAGCGCCGGGGCCGGGTCAGGTCCAGCACGATCCGGGTCGCGCCGCCCCGCAACGGCTCGGCGGCATCGTCCACCGACCGCACCAGCCAGCCCCCGGCCAGCGGCTCGATCGAGCACAGTCCCAGCGCCGGCAGCCATCGGCGGCCCGGGGACGGTGACTTGGGCAGCGCGATCCGGCTCGCGTACGGCATCCCGGTCAGCGCCGCGGTCCAGCCATCCCCGTCCACCACAGCCGCCCGGCCGCCGAGCCGGGCCAGCACCGGCGCCGCCACCGCGCGCAGCCGATCCAGCGAACTCAGGTGTTTCTCGCGCAACCTGGACTCCGCGAGCTTCGCCACCGAGTCGACCCAGGCGAGGGTGGCCGGATGCATCGTCTCCAGCGGCCCGCTGACATCGACCACACCGAGCAGCCGTCCGGTGCGCGGGTCGGTGATCGGGGCGCCCGCGCAGGTCCAGGCCGCGTGCGAGCGCACGAAGTGCTCGGCGGCGAACACCTGCACGGGGCGGCGCACCACCGCCGGAGTACCCACGCCGTTGGTGCCGACGACGGCCTCGCCCCAGTCCGCGCCCAGTTCGAAGCCGAGCCCGTCGGCCTTGCGCAGCACGGGGTTGCAGCCCTCGCGCCACAGCACCCGACCTTCATCGTCGGCGACGACCATGATGTGGTGGGCGACGTCCGCGACCGACAGCAGCCCCTCGCGCAGCACCGGCAGCACCTCCCGCAACGGCGACTCCTCCCGCCGTCGCCGCACCTCGTCGTCGCTGAGCAACCCCACTCTGAAATCGTGCTCGGGGTCGACGCCGCTGCGCAGCATCCGCTCCCAGGACTGCTCGATCACGGGGCGCGGGGCGACGCGCGCCCGCTGGCCGGCCAGCCGGGCGTCGCGCACCTCGTTGAGCACCCGCGCCGCCCGCGCGGCGTCGACGGCCGCCAGCTGCGGCACGTTCATCGGTGGCATCGCCACTGGGCCTCCCGGGGAGTACGCAGGCGGACAACGGATGTCAAGCTCGTGCGGCGACTGTTTCCGGTCTTGCTGAAAGCCTCCATCTTGCCGTCCACGCGTGACGGAGGGGCATAGTCCGGTCACAAGCACCGCCAAGTTGCAACCCTCTGCAACCCTGGTGAACATCCACAGGGTGTTTGAAACTTGAGCCACGCCGTCCCGAGCGGCGATTCTGGCCTCGCAGGGCCATTGCGGCGGGGGTGGTGCCGTGTCGGCGCAGCACCACCCCCGCTTCCTGTTTCCCCGGGATTCCTCAGGTCGGCGCGGTCAGGGGCGGGGTTCGGGGCGGGGTTCGGCCCGGTCGACGATCGCCGCCAGGTCCAGGCTGTGAGGCAGCGTACCGAAGGCCGCACCCCCGTCTCCGCCCAGCCGCGAGGCACAGAACGCGTCGGCGACCTCCGGCGGCGCGAACCGTACGAGCAGCGACCCCTGAAGCACCAGGGCGAAGCGCTCCGCCAGCCGCCGGGCCCGCCCCTCCGCGCCGTCCAGATCCGCCAGTTCCGTCAACAGACCCTTGATCGCCCCGTCCAGCCGGTGATCGGCCCCCCGCGCCCGCCCCACCTCCTGGAGATACGCGTTCAGCGCCTGCGGCTCCCGCTGCAGCGCCCGCAGCACATCCAGCGCCTGGACGTTGCCCGCGCCCTCCCACACCGAGTTCAGCGGCGACTCGCGCACCAGCCGGGGCATCCCCGACTCCTCCACGTAACCGCTTCCCCCCAGGCACTCCGACGCCTCCACGACCACCGGCGCGCAGCGCTTGGTCACCCAGTACTTGGCCGCCGGAACCGCGATCCGCAGCAGCGCCCGTTCCTGCTCGCCCCCGTCGTCGTAGGCCGCCGCCAGTCGCAGCGCGAGGGTGGTCGCCGCCTCCGACTCCAGCGCGAGATCGGCCAGGACATTGCGCATCAACGGCTTGTCGACGAGCTTCCCGCCGAACGCCTCACGGTAGGTGCAGTGATGGATCGCCTGCGCCACCGCCTGCCGCATCAGCCCCGCCGAACCCAGCACACAGTCCAGCCGGGTCGCCGCGACCATGTCGATGATGGTGCGCACCCCGCGCCCCTCCTCACCGACCCGGCGCGCCCACGTCCCGTCGAACTCGACCTCGCTGGAGGCGTTGGACCGGTTGCCCAGCTTGTCCTTGAGCCGCTGGAGGCGGAAGACGTTGCGGGTAGCGTCCTCGAGAACGCGCGGCACGAGGAAACACGTGAGTCCACCTCCGCCCCGGACGGGCGCCGCCTGGGCCAGAACCAGGAAACCGTCCGACATCGGTGCCGAACAGAACCACTTGTGCCCGGTCAGCTCGTACGTACCGTCCTCGGCGAGAGGAGTGGCGACGGTCGTGTTCGCCCGTACGTCGCTGCCGCCCTGTTTCTCCGTCATCCCCATCCCGAACAGCGCCCCGGCCTTCAGACGGGCCGGCCGCAGCTCACGGTCGTAGATCGTGGACGTCAGCCGGGGCTCCCACTCGGCGGCCAGCTCCGGGTCGGTGCGCAGCGCGGGAACCGCCGCATGGGTCATCGACAGCGGACAGCAGTTGCCCGCCTCGACCTGCGTCCACACCAGGAACCCCGCCGCCCGCCGCACATGCCCGCCCGGCCGCCCCCAGGCATTCGTCAGCTGGGCACCGACGCCCTTGCCGAGCAGCCGGTGCCACGCCGGATGGAAGTCGACCTCGTCGATGCGATGGCCGTAACGGTCGTGCGTGCGCAGTTTCGGCGGATACTCGTTGGCCTGCACCGCCCACTCCTGCAACTGCGCCGATCCGGCAGCCCGCCCGAGCGCCGACAACTCGCCGCGCGCCTCGTCGAGCAGCTCCGGATCCAGGTGTCGTTCGACAGCGGCCGCCAGTGCCTGGTCGGTGCCGTAGACGTCGTACCCGGTCAGGGGCGGGGGCTGGTTGGTCACGGTGTGGGTGCTGCCTGCCATAGCCCGAACCTACCCCCGGGTACGAGGGTCATGGCCATTCGGAGCCCGCGCGCCGATTCCCGACCCGGTGACGCGGCCTTGCCGGAGGTGAGTGCAGCCCCGAACGGCGGATACCTTTAGGGCGTGCAGCCAGCAAGTCAGTCACCCGAGCAACCCGGGGGCCCCACCGGGCGTCTCCACCGCGCGCGTGCCCTTTACCGAAACGTTTCCAAGCGCCGGACCGCCTGGCTGCTGTTGAAGGACACCGTCAACACCTGCATCGAGTACCGCATCCTCGGCCTCGCTGCCGAAGCCGCTTTCTTCACGTTGCTGTCCGTGCCGCCGCTGCTCCTCAGCCTCATCGGCCTGCTCGGCTACGTCGACGACTGGACCGGCACCGACAGCATCAGCAGCCTGGAGAGCAATCTCCTGGAGGCCTCGCGCACGGTCCTGTCCGACAAGGGCGTCCGGCAGATCGCCCAGCCGATCCTCGACGACGTGATGAAGGGCGGCCGCCCCGACGTCATCTCCATCGGTTTCCTGTTCGCGCTGTGGTCCGGCTCGCGTGCGGTAAACGTCTTCATAGACACGATCACCGTGATGTACGGCCTCGACGGGGTGCGCGGGATCGTCAAGACGCGGCTGGTGGCGTTCCTGCTGTTCGTCGCGGCCCTGCTGATCGGCTCGGTAGCGCTGCCGCTGATGGTCGCCGGGCCGGACGCGGTGGTACGGATCGTGCCCTGGTCGACAACCGTCGTGCAGGTCCTGTACTGGCCGGTCGTGATCGTCCTGTCCATCGCGTTCCTGACGACGCTCTACCACGTTTCCGTGCCCGTGCGCTCCCCGTGGATCGAGGACGTGCCCGGCGCGCTCGTCGCCCTCGCCATGTGGGTGCTCGGCAGTTTCCTGCTGCGCATCTACCTGACGAACACGATCGAGGGCGCCACCATCTACGGCTCTCTCGCCGCCGCCGTCGCCGTACTGCTGTGGATCGGCGTGTCCGCCTTCGCCGTGCTGGTCGGCGCCGCCGTCAACGCGGCGATCGACCGGGTCTGGCCGGCCGCCGCGACGGCCGCGGCCCGCGCCGACAACGAACGGCTGCGGCAGGAGGAGGCCGCCGAGTACGTGGCCCGCGTGGCGGCGATCCGCTCCCACGAGGAGGACGATCCCGACGACCCCGACATGCCGTCCGAGTTCCCCGAGCGATGGTCCCGCTTTCTTCCGCCGGAGGACGTGACAGGACGGTTCCGGACGCATGTGAAGAGTTCTCCGAAAGGAAACGGGGGGAACGGCGGAAACGCTGGAAACGGCGGAAACGGCGGAAACGGCGGTGACAGCGGTGACGGCGGTGACGGGGAGGAACAGCTCCCGGAAAAGTGAGCCTCCGGAGTGAGCCCCCAGGGCTTCGGGCGCTACGCCTTCCAGACGCCCGTGCCCGCAGCCTCCCTCGCGAACTCCGTGAAGTCACGCGGCTCGCGGCCGAGTATTTCCTGGACGCCGTCCGAGAGACGGGCGTTACGCCCGTCCAGCAACGACTCGAACAGCTCCACCAGAAAAGCGACTTCCTCGGGCGGCACACCGAACCCGGCCAGCTGCTCGCCGTACTGACGCGCCGGCATCGGCGTGTACGTCAGCTCTCGCCCGGCCGCCCGCCCGACCTCCGCAACCGCTTCCCGAAACGTCAGTAGCCGCGGCCCGGTCACCTCCAGCGTCTTCCCCGCGTACCGGTCGCCCTCGGTCAGCACCTTCACCACCACGTCGGCGACGTCCCGCAGGTCGACGAACGGCTCCCGCACCTCCCCACCCGGAAACACCAGCTCCCCGCTCTGCCGCAGACCCTCCACCAGCGGCCCCTCGCTGAAGTTCTGCGCGAACCATGCGGCCCGTACGGCCGTCCAGTCCGCGCCCGACGCCCGTAATGCCTCCTCGGCCGGCAGCGCCCGCTCCTCGCCCCGCGAAGACAGCAGCACCAGCCGCCGCACCCCGAGCGCGACCGCCTCCCGGGCCAGCCGTCCCACCGCGCCGGCCGCGTCCGGTGCGCCCACGTCCGTGGGGTACACCAGGTACGCCGCGTCCGCGCCGCGCAGGACGTCCGCCCACGTCGAGTCGTCGTGCCAGTCGAAGCCCTGGGCCCGCGAGGCCGCCCGCACCGTCAGCCCGGCCGCCCCGGCGGCCCGCGCCACCCGGCCGCCCGTACGACCGGACGCGCCGGTCACCACCACCGTCATCCTCTGTGCCGTGTTCTGTGTCATGCCTTCAGTCAACTGCCGTGCGCGGCACGGTCCCATCGCTGAACGGCTCATTCCCATAAGCGCGCGTCTACGCTGGCCGCATGGACGCTCCCCCACGCTCGAACATGCTCACGCGGGGGGACCCCCTTGCAGGCCTTCTGGAGGGTCCACGCGCGCGTGGCGCCCTCATGATCCGTGCGTGCTTCGACCCACCGTGGGGCGTACGGGTCGAGGACAACGCCCCGCTCACGGTCATGCTCATGGTGCGCGGCGAGAGCTGGGTGGTGCCCGACGACGGGGAAGACGTCCGGCTGCGGGCCGGCGACCTCGCCATCGCCCGCGGTCCCGCCCCGTACACCTGCGCCGACGACCCCGGCACGCCCCCGCAGGCGCTGATCCTTCCGGGCGGACGGTGCGCGTACCCCGACGGCCGCTCCCTGAACGGCTCCATGACCCTGGGCGTGCGCACCTGGGGCGACCGCCTCGACGGCTCGACGGTCGTCCTCATCGGGACGTACCTGATGCAGGGCGAGATCAGTGGCCGGCTCCTCGACGCGCTGCCTCCGCTGCTGTCCCTCACCACCGACGTATGGCAGTGCCCGCTCACTCCGCTGCTGATGGAGGAGATCGTCCGGGACGAACCCGGCCAGGAGGTCGTCCTGGACCGGATGCTGGACCTCCTGGTCATCGCTGCGCTGCGGGCCTGGTTCTCCCGCCCGGAGGCGGCGGCGCCGGCCTGGTACCAGGCGCTGGCCGACCCGGTCGTGGGCCGCGTCCTGCGCCTCGTCCAGGACGACCCTGCGCACCCCTGGACCGTCGCGTCCCTCGCCGCCAAGGCGGGTGTCTCCCGGGCGGCCCTGGCCCGCCGCTTCACCGACCTCGTCGGCGAGCCCCCGATGACCTACCTCACCGGCCGGCGCCTCGCCCTCGCCGCCGACCGGCTGCGCGACACCGAGGACACGATCGGCGCGATCGCCCGCCAGATCGGTTACGGAAGCGCTTTCGCCCTGTCCAGCGCCTTCAAGCGGGTGTACGGGGTCAGCCCACAGGAACACCGGACGCGGGCGGTATAGGAACAGGAGAGAGCAGAAGGGAACAGAAATGCGCGTCGCGGCTCCGGCGCAGTTTCTGTTTCCAGCCGGGGGCGTCGCACCTCGGGCGGAAACGGCTTCTGGCTGAAGGCAAGGCGTTGTGGCTTCGTACGGTGCGTTCCCGCCCTTCCCGGAACGGCGCGAAGCGGTACGGCTCCGTGGGTCCGTCCCGGGGGCCCGGTCCACGGCGGCGTAACCTGACGTACGTGTACGAGGAGCGGGCCTCCCGGCTGGCCGGGGCGGTGGTGTGGACGAACACTCCGTCGGCGGCGTCCAGCGTGCTTCCCGTACTGCCCGACGGCTGCATGGACCTGCTGTGGAGCGAGGGCAGGCTGCTGGTCGCCGGACCGGACACCCGGGCCTACATCCCCGACGGCCCGCCCGTGCCCTGGGTGGGCATCCGCCTCTACCCGGGCACGGCGCCGGCCCTCCTCGGCGTACCGGCCCACGAACTGCGCGACCGGCGTGTGGAGTTGGCCGATCTCTGGCCGATGTCGGAGGTACGGCGCCTGAGTGCCCGGGTCGCGGCGGCGGCGCACCCGGCGGCGGCGCTGGAGGCACTGGCGCTGGAGCGGGCGGCCCCGCCCGAACCCGCACTGCGTCGATTGGTCGCAGCACTCGCCGCGGGCCGTACGGTGGCTGCCACCGCCGACGAACTCGGCCTCGGCGCCCGACAGTTGCACCGCCGCTCCCTGGCCGTCTTCGGCTACGGCCCCAAGACGCTGGCCCGGATCCTGCGCCTGCAACGGGCTCTGGCGCTGGCCCGGGAGGGAGTGCCGTACGCGGAGACGGCGGCCCGCGCCGGTTACGCCGACCAAGCACATCTCTCCCGGGACGTGAGGGAGTTCACGGGCCGGACACCGGGCGACTTGCTGCACTAGGGGGCCGACCTGCCGACTTGGCGGGCCGACCTGGCCACATCGCCAGGCTGCAGGTCTACTGGGCCAGCGGCGCGAACAGGTCGACACCGTTGCCGTCGGGGTCGTGCACGACGGCGTACCGCTGGCCCCAGAAGGCGTCCCACGGCTTCAGCTCGCCTTGGTGACCGGCGCCCACCAGCTCCTCGTACACGGTGTCGACCTCGCCCGGTGTGTCGCAGCGCAGCGCGAGCGAGGCCCGGCCGCCTCCGGACGGCGGCCGCCACCCCGGGTGGAACGAGTGGACGGTGGCCTCGGTGTCCAGCAACAACCGTAGCCCGCCGGGCAGTTCGGCCTCGGTGTGCGGCTCCCGTTCGGCACCCTCGGGGAAGGCGAACCCGAGCCGGCGGTAGAAGGAAACAGAGGCGGCCATGTCGGAGACGACCAGGCCGATGGCATCGAATCGTGGACTCATACGGCCACCGTAGGCAGGGCCGGTGCAGCCGGTCTTGAAGGAAACGGACGTCCGGCCCGGAAGACCGTTCCACAGGTGTTTCCGGCACACACGTCAGGGTGGCCCGATGGACAACCTTGGCCGTCGTGAGCTGCCGAGCCGGCACTTGACCTGGCCCGGTCCCTCTTCCAGTACCACCTGGACCGACTGGAACCGGAGGACTTCCGATGGGAACCGGCAGCTCACCCCTTGGACACTCCACCCGGTCGCCGCCGGAGGGCGGACGCCCGACCGGGCGGACACGGAACCGGACCACGTCCCGGTTCCGGGCGTCGGCTGGGTGAGCCGGCATCTCGCCCGGTGGCTGGGAGTCGCCACCGACCACCTCCTCGGCCGCCCGCCCCGGGAGCGCGCCGACGTCCGCCCGCCAGGGGGCGGGGAATCGGCCGTCGCCTGGCTGCGCGGCCTGCGCGAGGAGTGGGCGCCCGCGGCGGCGGGGCTCACCGACGCCGACCTGGACCGGACCGCTCCGTTCCCCCGGCCGAACGACCCCGAGCACCCTGTGGCCCCCTGCTCGCCCGGGTGAACGCGGAGCTGGTGACGAACGTGTCCGAGATCGGGCGAATGCGCCTGCTGAAGAGCGGCCTGCCAGGTCAGTCGAACGTCACCGGCCCGTTGGGTGTGTCCAGCGTGAACGAGAAGCCCGCGGGGCCCTCGCCGAGGGTGAGGTCGGTGCCGAGGGCACTCAGCAGAGGGCGGATGTCCTCGGCCTCGGGGGCGGTCGCGGTCAGCTCCAGCAGCGGACTGACGGGCAGGCCCGACGCCGAGGGGTGGGGCGTGGTGCCCCAGTCGATGAGGAAGGGCACCAGGCCGGACGGGTGCGGGGAGCCGCCGTCGGTCAGCCGCCACCGAAGCAGGGTGCCGTCGGGACGACGTCGGCTCATCTCCCGTACCTCACCGGTGTCGTAGCCCCGGGCGCGGGCGGCCGCGACGGCCGCGTCCAGATCAGGCGGGCTGATCGCCCAGGTGATCGTCCGGGCTGAGGGGAGCACGTCCATCCCGAAGGGCCGTGCCTGGGACGGCGCGGGCTGCTCCGGATCGGGGCCGATGATCTCCAGGTACGCGCAACCACCCAGCCCCACCAGGTAGTTGCGGGTGCCTAGCCCGATGTGCACCCCGCCCGGCGCCGGGGCCACTCCCGTGCGCCGGGCGAACTCGGCGACCGTCGTCGCCAGATCGGGCGTTGCGAGGACGATGTGGTCGAGACGTGCGGGAATGGTGTTCATCCTGCCCGAGCCTACGCGCCCGGCCAATGCTGCCGCCTCCCGCGCTCCCGCGCGGCTGCGGAAACCGCATAGAGGCAATGGATCCGGCAGAACTCGGCGTCCGTGCACAGACGTTGGGATTCCCACCCGGAACCTGTTTGCACCGCCTGGGCAACCGGTTACGACATTCTCCTGGCGCTCCTGCAGACCGCCACCGTGGTGAGCCCCCTGATCGACGGCGACCCCCTGCGCGCCGGCATCGACCAGGCCACCGACGACCTCCCTCTGGCGAACACCCAACTCCTGCCCGTCCGAGTCAAGCAGCGATCCGGAACGCAGGGACGCCCGCTGCGCTCCGGCCCGACCTGTCCGCTCGTGAGCGAGGGCCGATTTGGATGTATCGGCCTGGGGCACAGCGCTGGACCCGTGGGTTCACGCTGTTCGGGGCCCTGATCCCCGCGGGTTCAAGGAAACCGAAGGCTCTTCAGTCCTGGCGCAGACAGCAGCCGCAAGGTAACCGGTGGCCTTGAGAGCTTCGTTCGCGGCTGGTGACACGGTTCTTACCGCCCTGCTGACTGCGCGGCTTCTGCGGCGGCCGCCGAGAGACGGTCTCCGGGCCCGCTCGGAGACCGTGGCGGCTCAGAAGTCGTAGCAGACGTAGGCGCCCTCGTGCCCGCGGGCGATCCGGTCCGAGCCCCAGCAGTGGAGCATCGGCCCAACGCGGTACAGGGCGGCGCCACCGGCCAGCAGGACAAGGACGGCGAGCACGGCGGTCACGATCCGCATGGTCGTCATCCGCCGTACGAGCCACCAAGCCCCGGCGACCGCAAGCGCCCCCAGCCCCAGCATGACGGCCGATACCGGGGCGGTGTTGTTCTGGATCCCGGGAAAGCGGTCCGGGTGCGCGGCGTGTTGGACGGCGGCGAAGGCGAAGAAGAACAGCAGCAGCCCCAGCAGCAACAGTCCGACGGAGCCGACCCCGCGGCCGACGGCCCGGCCCCGGCTCCGCGGGCTTCCGGGCGCCTCGGCGTCGTCCGCGCGCACGAGCCGCCGGTCGAGGACCGCCCGCAGCCGGTCCACCTCCTCCGGATCCGCCACGGCCCGCTTGGGCAGGACGACGAAGCCGACGGCGGACTTGTCTGCGCTGAGAAGCACGAACAGCTCCGGCGTCTCGACATAGCGCGAGTAGAGGTGCCAGTCGAAGCCGGCCGAGCTGTGCGCGGTGGTGAGCCGGACCCCGGTGTCGTCGACCGTCCCGCAGATGTCTCCCTGCCGTTCGGCGAGCCGGTGGAGGCGGCGCGCCTGCAACCGCGGCACCGCAGTCATGAAGGCGACGAGGACCACCACCCCCGCATACAGCGGCCACGGTGTGTCCCGGTGGCCGGAGCCGGCCGCCGACAGCAGGGCGCCGACGGTCGTGACCGCCACCGTCCAGACCAGGGCCCCGCGCTGAAAGCGTCCCGCGCCGGTGCTCCTCGCGCGTGCCCGCAGCGCGGACGCCAATTCGCCGACGGTCGGCCGGTAGGCCAGCTCCACCGGTCTCTCGGAGACCGCGTCCGTTTCCCGGCCCTCGGCCATGTCCCCTCCTCGATTCGGTGATCAACCGGATCGTAGAGGCTTTCTCAGCCGCTCCGGCTGGGACGTTGACCTGGGTGTCGCGCTGAACCACGGTAGCGGTCCTGGCAGCGGGCGGGCGTGGGCCTCACTCATCGAGCGATGAAACTGCGAAGACGCCATCAGGCCGCATCCGATGCGAGATTCTCGCGTCAGATGCGATAGACGGAGAGTGCGGGCGGACGGGTGGGGGCGGTCTCGTCAACAGGGCCGAGACCGACACCCGGCAGCCCACTGTGGGCAGCCCGGGCCTGACCGACACGGCCGAGAACCTGGCGCGTAGTGGGCGGACCCGACCACGTCCCTCGAAGGCGCGAGGAACGCGCCGACCCCAACCCACGACGAGTGCCTCCCGATCCGCACGGCGACTTGTCCGCACCTGCTGCCACCATGAGGCCCATGAGCCACATCATCACGATGACCACCGCTAACCAGAGCCGCGTCGTGGCCTACCTGCAAGGAGGCGAACTCGACGCGACTCAGCAGCGCATGCTCCGCGATCACATACGCAAGGACGCCCACGCCGACCAGCTCAGCCTCGAACGCCAAGGCATCGATCTGGGCCTCACCATCCCCGAGGCACTCGACCACCTCCTCGCCGGCCACGCCGACGCGGACGGCGAATACGTGGGCCACGCGTACTACAAGGCGCTCCAGCACATCATCGACTGGAGCGGGTCCGATCCCAGGGATTTCGGCGTGTACTCCAAACCCTCCACGTTCTTCGGGTGCATGGGCGACGAATTGCGGCGCCTCGGTGTCCCAGCAGGCCTGCTGCCACTCGACTTCCTGTTCGCCGGGCCGCCCGACGAGATCCCCTTCCACGTTCCGCCGCCCATGGACGGGTACCCGGCCATCGGCCGTCTGCCGCTGGCCGAGGCCAAGCCACTCGCCGACGCCTACGCCGCAGTCCTGGACCGCATGGACACCGCCTTCACCCATGAGGCCCAGAGGCTCATCGACATGATGCGGGTCGAGCACGACGAATGGCAGAGCGCTCTCAAGTACGGACACACCATGGACACGCTGTTCTTCTCCATTCAGGGCTGACCGACTCCTGCCCCTCCCCGCTCGCCGCGCAGCCCCCCACCTCACGCCGCTGCGCGGCCCTGGCCGTCATGGCGTGGTCCAACGCCATTTCGGATCCGGAGCGATGAACAAGGCGCTCCCAGAGGACCCGCTACAGCGGCAAGCACGCAGAGTGATCTTCCGGCCGCGCCGGCGGCGCATACGCGACACCTCGACATGCGACCTCACCAGTCCCGCCGCCGACGCACCGCCACGGCATCCGCCTTCGTCGAGGCCCTCGATCGTCTTGCTGAGACTCTGACGGGGCTACAACTACCATCGGACGGTTGGCCCTGCGCTTCGGTCGGCAGGCTCCTCCTGGCCTTGTCGGCGAGTTACGGGATCACGCACAAATTCCGTGAGGGCGATCAACGGCATTCGGCCTCGGTGACGCAACGTCATCTGAGACCGTAGTGCGGCGTGACGACCTGGTCGGTGACCTGTTTCCGCACCTCAGCGAGTTGCTGGTGGAGCGAGTGTTCTCCGAGTGCGGTGTGATGCGGCTGGTGGCGAGAACTCGGGAGACCGAGGTGGCCTGTCCTGTTTGTGCGGCGCCCTCCAGCCGGGTGCACAGCACGTATGGGGAGTCACCTGCCGCAGCCGTCCGTCGGCCAGCCCCGGGAACCCACCCTTGATCAGTTTCGACCAGTCGGCCTCGCTCATCGGCGGCCCACCCGGGGCGATCCCGGACGCCTCCGCCGGGGCTATGTACTTCCTGACCGTCTTGCGGTCCACCCCCAGCGACGCGGCCAATGCGCTCTTCGAGCGGCCCGCGTACCAGTGGATGTAAATCTCGGTGATGTCGACCACGACGAACGTTCTCCTCGCCATCCGGGCTGCCCATCGGCCTTCCGAACCACGGGACGAGGAACATGAGCAGCTCCGCGACGACCTCCCTCGATCCCGGACTCCGCGCGGAGCGCGGCGTCAGCCGAGCTGCCCGGTCGGCCGCATGGTGATGTGGTTGATGTCCACGCCCGCGGGCTGGTTGACGGCGAAGACGATCGTGTCCGCGATCTGCTCGGCGGTCATCGTCGGCGTCGCCTCGGGGGTGCCGCCGCGCTCGTCCCAGAACGGGGTGTCCACCACCCCGGGGGCGACGACGGTCACGCCGACTCCGTCCTTGCCGACCAGCAGCCGGGTGTTCTCGGCCAGCGCGTGCGCGGCCCACTTGGTGACCGAGTACAGGTTGCCAGGCGTGTTGCGCACCCCGGCGACCGAACCGATGATCACGATCCGGCCCTTGGACTCCCTGAGGTGCGGCAGGGTCTCCCGCACCAGCAGGGCCGGTCCCAGGACGTTGGTGAGGACCATGGCGCGCATGTCCTCGGGGGCGTGGCTCTCCAGGTTGCCGGGCAGTGAGAAACCGGCGTTGGCGATGACGTTGTCCAGTCGGCCCCACGCGTCCACCACGCGGCGCACGGCGGAGGCGACGTCGTGCGCGTCGCTGGTGTCGCCGGTGATCGTCAGCAGCCGCTCGCCCGCTCCGGCCGAAGCGGCGAAGGCGGCCAGCTTGTCTGCGTCACGTCCGGTGACGGCCACGCGGTGGCCCTGCTTGAGCAGGGCGCGGGCGGTGGCGGCGCCGATTCCGGTCGAGCCACCGGTGATCAGCGTGACGGGTTCCATGGGACGGCCTCCTCAGCGATATGGGTCACCGGGGCTCCGCCAGGGTCCCGGATGCCGATGAACGCGAGGTGGCGCGTGAGGTCGGCCGACTCCGGGTCGCCGGTTCCCCGAAACGCCTGCACTATACCCAGCGATCTTCCCGCCGAGCCGGTACGCCATCGCTGACCGGCCACGATGCCGTACGAAGTGGCCGAACCCGCGCTGCAGGCACCCATGTTGGGCCCTGCGCGGCGCGCAGGGCCCGGGCTGCGCTCACGCTCCTGGTCCGGCAAGCATGACGGATCCACGCCAACCTCCGCGACCGACTCCAAGAAGCCAACGAGCAGGGCTGGCTCGGCGAAGTCGCCGCGAACGAGACCACCCTGGCGGACGCGGAAAAGAAGCTCCAGGCCATGCGCGAGGCCACGAACCACAGCACCACCATCAGCCTCGGCATGCCCGATATCCGCCGCGCGACAGGACGATCGAGGTGACATCCTTGCCGGATGCTCCTGCCCTCAACCTCCCCGCAGACCCGGCGACTTGAGTGCGTCCGCATCGAAGACCCCACGGGGTCCCACGAGTGGACGGGCGTTCCTGGAACGACCACCAGAACGTGGCTCGACAAGGAAGCCCTGGAAATCCTCGATCTCGTGACCGATCTGCCGACGGGCGACGTCATGCGCTGCTTTATGCCCGGATACGGCATCCGAGCCCACAACGCCGATCAGCTCCTCTTCGAGATCGCCTTCTGCTTCCAATGCCACAACGCACTCATCCTCCAGCCCGCCCCTCACAAGCGACGTGACCTCGTCGGCTTCAAGGCCGACAGTCGACTCGCCCAACACCTACTGGCGCTGTTCAAGGCCCTTTGATTCCCAGTAGACGCCCTACGACGACACGATGCAGGAACTCGCCCAGTTGCACGGCCGAACCCATCTCGGGGTGCCGCGTTTCGGCTCGTCAAGCGGACGGCAACTCTGACGGCGGTGATGACATCGGACCTGCGGGGACAGGCGCTCGTCCCGCAGGCGCACGGCGGTGGCGAGCATGTCGTCGTCGGAAACCGGTGCCCCGCCGATGGCCTTGCCCTTGGCACGGGCGGTCTCCTGGCCCTCCAGGGTCTTGATCGCGGATGTAGTCGCGCTCGAATCGGCGCGGCCGGGAGCGATGGGGACACGGCCGGGTGGCAGCCTGTCCTCGCGCCGGGCTCAGCTGCGTGCGATGGCCCGGCTGGCCTGGGAGCACCCGGCCGGTTCAGGCTGCCGGGTGCCCGGATTCCCGCCCGCGTCCAGGGCACGCTCCGGGAAAGGGGCCGGTCGTTTCGCGACAGCCGACCCCTCCCCCCCCCGATTCGCGTCCCCCTGACGTGTCAGTCCCGGCTATCAGCAGCTGGGGCTGTCCATGATGCGGATCTTGTCGACGGTGCCGATGGAGCGCAGGTCGTTGCGCGAGTCCTCCGGTCCCAGGCACAGCCGCGCGCCGTTGGTGAAGTGGAGCAGCGCGGCGCCTGGAACCGTTCAAGGCGGAGTTTCTCGCCGCCGCACGCCACAGCCTGACCTGACCTGACCACTGGCACAGCCACTCGTTGATCGAGGCGATCAGCACGGTCGCCTCGGCGAGGAGCCGGGGGGCTTCGAGGGTCGGGGGGTGCTTCGATGAGGGGAAGCGAGGGGCGGGTGCGGGGACATGATCGTCAGCCCCGCGGTGGCGCCGTACTCGCCCGTTGCACGAGCCGCGTCGACAGCTCCGTCCGCGTTCCTTCCGGGTGGTCCCCGTCCATCATCCGTACCAGCAGCCGCAGGGCTGTCGCCGCCATCTCCGCCAACGGCTGACGGACGGTGGTGAGGGCGGGGGTGGTCCACCGGGACTCCGGCAGGTCGTCGAAACCAACGACGCTGACGTCGTGCGGAATCCTCAACCCCCGTTCCGCCAGGGCCTGGTAGACGCCGAGGGCCATGCGATCGGAGCAGACGAAGACGGCCGTCGGCGGTTCGGGCAGATCGAGCAGTTCGCGCATGCGCCGATGGGCGACGGACTCGTCGAAGCCCCCGTTGCGCAGGTACTCGGGGCGGTGCGCGAGCCCGGCCGAGGCCAGCGCCGAGCGGTAGCCGGCGACCCGGGCGCTGCTGCACATCTTGCGGCGTGGGCCGGCGATCACGGCGATGCGTCGGTGGCCGAGCGCCAGCAGGTGCTCGGTCGCCGTCACCCCGCCCTGCCAGTTCGCCGCGCCCACCGACACCACCCCGGGCGGCGGCTCGACCACCGGGTCGATCATCACGAACGGCGTGCGGTGCTGCTCCAGCCACGCGAACTGGGACGCCGTCAACTCAGCCAGATTGAACAGGACTCCGGCCGATCCGCGGGCGGTCAGCTTGTCCAGCCAGCCGCGCTGCGGGCGGCCGACGCGGGTGCGGGACAGGGCGGCCGAGACGACCACGTCCAGACCCGCGTCGTGCGCCGCCTCCTCCACGCCGTGCAGCACCGCGCCCGACCAGGAACTGTCCAGAGAGTGCACGACGAGGTCGACCAACCGGGGAGGCTTGGTCGCGTCGAAGCGCGGTCTGCGTACGTAGCCGAGCCGGTCCAGCGCCTCCGTGACCCGGCGTCGGGTCTCGGGGGCGACGTCCTCCCGGCCGTTGACCACCTTGGAAGCGGTCGGCACGGACACCCCGGCCTCGCGAGCCACGACCGCCAGGGTCGGCCCGGCCGTCATGCTCGCACTCGCCGTGCGCACCATCGGGAACCACCTCTCCGGCCCGCCCGAGGGCCAGCGAAAGTTCGACCAGCGCCCTTTCGGAGCCGATTCGGAAAGCAGGCGGCTCGCAGAAAGCGCTTGCTATCCTAGGTGCGCCTCAGCCTGACGTGAAGACACCGGGAAACGCGGGATCTTGAACGCCTGAACTTTCCGATGAACTTTCCGAAACCCCGAGCACGTGGGACGGCCCCGAAGGAGGGCGGGCGCCGGCGACAGCGGCAGGTCTGCCTGCGTTGTGAGGGCACTGGGCCGGTGTGGCTGTCCTTGGACGGCACGCCCGGGTTCACGCCGACGTACAGGTCAGCCGGAAGTCCCGGAAGTCCGCGGTGAAGGACGCGTCGACCAGGTCCCGGACATGGATCCCGGCCAGGGTGCCGGTGAAGCGCAGCCGCCCGCCGTGGTCGTCGGACAGCCGGCCGGCGTCCAGCGGCGGCCCGACCGGCGTGCGCACCCCGTCGCGCACGTACCAGAAACGCGCCTCCACCCCGTCGACCGTGACGCCCAGCGTGACCGGCACGCTCGCGTCGACGTCCACGACCGCCGCCTGCCGCGCGCCCTTCTCGTCGCGCTCCACCAGGCTGAGCACCGTCCGTCCCTCGCCGCGCCACTGCTGGCCGCGCTGCGGTTCGCCCGCGGGCTCCGCCCAGGTGAGATCGAGGGAGAGATACGCCTGCGCGTCGTAGCGGAGGATCAGGCCCGCGGCCTGCGTGAAGGTGAACGGCTCTGCGTCCACGGTTACTTGAGCGGTTGCCCGGTGCTCGGTGAGGCGTTGCGCGAGCAGGCTCTGCGCCCAGCGGGACTCCGGGCCGTGCCGCCCACGCAGGCGGATCCAACCCGGACGGGAGGCGGCGTCCGCCCAGGAGGGATCCGGCGGTTCGCGCAGGGTGCTCCAGGGCCAGCCCAACGGGGCACAGGAGGAGGGGGGTTGGGGATGCTCGTACGGACCGGCCGGTACCGCGACCTCGACCGACGGATGCCAACCACCCTGTCTGAGGCGGGGTTTGCCCTCCGCGTCCCAGGTCACCGCCTGGATCGCGGTTTCCCGGCCGAGGGTGCAGCGGGGGCCGTCCGGCGTGTCGAGCGGGCGGGCCGTGAGGTGGCTCAGGAACCACTCGCCGTCCGGCGTCTGGACCAGCTCGCCGTGCCCCGCCTTCTGCAGCGGCAGCTTCGGGTCGTCGCGTGAGGTGAGCAACGGGCGGTCGTCGAGTTCGTACGGTCCGGTGAGACTGCGGCTGCGGGCGGTCCGGACACCGTGCTCGAAACCGGTTCCGCCCTCGGCGAGAACGAGGTGGTACCACCCGCCGCGCTTGAGCAACTTCGGTCCCTCGACGAGCCGTTCGTGCTGGAGCAGCAGATGGGTGTCGCCGAGCGGGGCGAGTGTGTCGCGGTCCAGCTCCGTCAGGACGATGCCCGCGAAGCGCTTGCCGCCCGGGCGGTGGTCGTTCTGGAGGTTCAGCAGCCAGAGCCGGCCCTCCTCGTGGAAGAGAGCGGGGTCGAAACCGTGACTCGCGACACGGCGCGGCGGCGTCCAGGGGCCGCTCACGTCGGTGGCCGTGGTGACGTAGGTGTCCTGGTCGAAGTACGGCGTACCGACGGACCGTACGACCGCGTAGGCCATCCAGAAGCGCTCGCCGTCCCAGCTCAGCGACGGCGCCCAGATGCCGCCGGAGTCGGGGACGCCGGCCAACGTCCCTCCAGGAGCGGCTCCTTGGACATGGCCCGCGTACTCCCAGTGCGCCAGGTCGCGTGAGCTGTGGATCGGGATCGTCGGGAACCACTCGAAGGAACTGGTCGCCGCGTAGTACCGGTCGCCGACCCGGATCAGGGACGGATCGGGCGCGAAACCGCGGATCACGGGATTGTGCAGAACGGTCACTTCAGCGCCCCCAGTGTGACGCCGGTCCGCCAGTAGCGACGCATCGCGATCATCATGATCGCCATCGGCACGATGGACAGCAGTGCGCCGGTCAGCACCAGGCTGGTGACGTCGACGCCCGATTCCAGGCGCTTGCCGCTCCAGTTGTACAGGCCGATGTTGAGCGTCCAGTTCTTCTCGCCGCGCAGCACGGTCAGAGGCAGGAAGAAGGCGTTCCAGGTGTTGACGAAGGCCAGCAGGAAGACCGTGGCGCCGCCCGTCGTCATCATCCGCAGGACGATGCTGAAGAAGATCCGCAGCTCACCGGCGCCGTCGAGGCGGGCCGCCTCCAGGAGTTCGTAGGGAATCGTGGCCTCGGTGTAGACCTTGGCGAGGTACACGCTGAACGGGTTGATCAGGCAGGGGATCAGCATCGCCCAGGGCGTGTCGACCAGGCCGATCTCCGAGAACATGAGGTAGAGCGGGAGGGTGAGCAGCGCGATCGGGATCAGGAACGAACCCACCACGCTCGCGAACACCACGTTGCGGCCGGGGAAGTCGAATCGGGCCAGGCCGTAGCCCGTGGCGAGGGCGATCAGCGTTCCGCCCAGGGAGCCGACCCCCGCGTACAGCAGGGAGTTGGCGGTCCAGCGCAGGAAGATGCCGTCCTCGTACGTGAACACCTGGTGCAGGTTGTCCCACAGGTGCCAGCCGGAGAACCACAGCCCGTTGCTCTGGTAGAGGCCGACGCGGTCCTTGGTGGCGGCGACGATCAGCCACCACACCGGGAACAGGCTGTAGGCGCTGGCCAGGACGAGTCCGACGAGCAGGAAGCGCTGGCCGCCGCGCGAGCCGGTGGCCGGGTCCGGGCGGGTCCGGCGGCGGACGGCCGGCGCCGGGGGCTTGTCGGGCTTCTCGGCGCGGTTTTCGGTGAGCGTCATCAGTCGGCCTCCCTCGAAGTCAGCCGGTAGAAGAGGAAGGAGGCCACGCCGAGGATGAGGGCGAGCAGCACCGACAGGGTCGCGGCGTAGTGGTAGTTGCCGGCGTTGAACGCCTGGTTGTAGATGATCATGATCGGCGTGAAGCTGTCGTTCACCGTCTGCGGGGTGACGTTCCTGAACAGCGCCGGCTCGTTGAAGATCTGCAGCATCTGGATGATGGACAGCAGACCGGTCAGGACGAGCGCGCCGCGCACGTACGGGACCTTGATGCTGCGCGCGATCCGCAGCTCGGAGGCCCCGTCGAGCCGGGCGGCCTCGAACAGCTCGCGGGGCACGGCCTGCAGCGCCGAGTAGATGATCACCATGTTGTAGCCGATGCCGTGCCAGGTGAGCAGGTTGCCGATGGACGGCCAGACCATGGATGGCGTGAAGAAGTTCCAGTCGAACCCGAACAGCTTGCCCAGCGGGGTCAGCGGACCGACGTCGGGGCTGTAGAGGTTGATCCACACGATCGCCGCGACCACCCCCGGGATCATGTACGGGACCAGGAGCAGGATCCGGAACCGGCCGGCCGCGCGCGAGGTGAGCGTGTCCAGGAGCAGCGCCAGTACCAGGCTGATGAACAGCATCACCGGGATCTGCACGCAGGCGAACAGCACCACGCGCAGGATGGAGCTCAGGAACGCCGAGTCCGTCAGGCCCTGCTGGTAGTTGTCGAAGCCGGAGAACTCCTCCGTGGCGCCGCCCAGACCGAGCCCGGACTGCTGCGTGCGGAACAGGGACTGGTAGACGGCGTAGCCGATCGGGACCAGGTAGAGAAACACGAAGCCGAGCTGGAAGGGCACCGTGAAGGCGGCACCCTTCCAGCGCAGGGAGCGAATCATCGAGTCTGCCTCAGCCCTTGACGCTGATGCCGCGGGACTTCAGGTCGTTGACCGTCCACTGCTGCATGTGCGCGAGGAGGTCGGTGACCTTCTGCTCCTTGCTGACGACCTTGCCCCAACCCGCCTGCAGCTCGGTGAACATCGCGGTCCAGTCCGGGCCGAAGGCCCAGTCGGTGGTGACGGTTCCCAGGCTGTCCTTCACGACCTGCTGGGCCGGCTGGTAGTTCGTACCGAGCAGCTTCTGGGAGATCGCCTCGCCGACGTAGGAGTTGCTGTCGGCCAGCGCGGGCATCACGCCGTTGCCGGTGGTCGGGCTCGCCATCGTCTTGACCGCGCCGGTGTCGGTGGACATCCACAGCGCCGCCTCGGCGGCCTGCTTCTGGTTCTCGCACTGCTTGGGCACCAGGGTCACACCACCGCTCTGGTTGGTGCCGGCCGGGGTCTTGGCCGCCTCACCCGCGAAGGTCGGCCACGGCGTGAGCGCCCACTGGCCGAAGGACTTGGTGAAGTTGTTCACCATGCCGGCCATCTGCCAGGTGGAGATCTGGCGGGTCGCGGTGCCGCCGTTGTCGTAGTTGCGCTGGACGGCGGCGTAGTCGGCGAAGGAGAGCTTGGAGTTGAGGTCGTTGTCGATGATGTCCTGGATCACCTTCGCGGCCTTGAGAGTGCCCTCGTCCTGGAAGTTCACCTTCCAGGAGTTGCCGTCGACGGAGTACCAGTGCGCCCCGGCCTGCATGGCGAGCACCTCCAGGGTGCTGGGGTCCTCACCGGCGTAGTTGGTGATCTTGACGTTGTGCTTCTTCAGCTCCTTGCCCGCGGCGATGAACTCGTCCCAGGTCGTGGGCGCCTTGAGGCCGTACTTGGTGAAGATGTCCGTGCGGTAGATGGTGAACGCGGGTGCCGAACTGGTCGGCACGCCGTAGACCTTGCCCTGCACCTGCCCGGCGGCCCAGGACCCGGTGTTGAACTTGGCCTTGCTCGACTCGACGTACTTCGTGATGTCGGCGAGCGCGTCCTGCGAGACCCAGCTCGTCACGTATTCGGCGGTGTTCTGCACCAGGCAGGGGGCGTTCTTCGCCTTGACCGCGTTGGTCAGCTGCTTCTGCATGGTGAGCTGGTCGGTGACCTTGGTGTACTTGAGCTGGACGTCCTTGTGGGAGGCGTTGAACGCCTTGACGACCGCCTCCTGTCCGTTGGCCCAGCCCCAGAATTCGAGGGTGACCGGACCGGACGACTTCGAGGACGAGTCATCGTCCCCGGACCCGCCGCAAGCGGTGAGTAGACCTGTCAGCGCGAATCCCGCAACGGCGGCGCGGGCGAACCTTCTCCGGGGGCTGGTGGAGTTCATCTGACCGTGATCCTTTGGGAAGTAGGCCTCGGAAACGAGGAACGGCGGCTCGGTACTGGCCAGGAACGGCGGCCGGAGGACATCGGCTCGCGGTTGCGGGGGGTTCGGCCAAAGCGGAAGCTGTAGTAACCGGTTGCTTGGACCGTAGGACGGCCGCTCCGCCCATAGCAAGAGGTAGGCGGAAACTTGTTACGACTGCTGATCCGTGGGGTGAAGTTCCAGGGAACGTCGCCTACGGTGAATCAGGCGGAATCTGCGCAGGTCAGAGGTGATGCGCAGGGGCCTTCAGGACTCCTGGCGGGCACCGCTCAAGCGCTCGGCGAGGTCGGCAAATACCTGCGGAAAACGGTTTCGTAACGTAATCACAGCTCACCCGCTCACATGGCGAGGCGGAGGCTGCACCGAGTCGCGTACGACGACATGGGTGCCCAGCACGAGGTGCTCGCTGTCGCCGCTCCTGCGGCTGCCCGAGCCGCCTTCGCGCCGGTCGGCGACCGCGCGCAGGGCGACGCGGCCCATCTCCTCGTACGGGACGTGCACGGTGGTCAGCTGGGGGGTGAGCTGGGAGGCCAGCGGGATGTCGTCGTAGCCGACGATCGACACGTCCTCCGGGACGCGCAGGCCCGCCGAGCGCAGCGCCTGCATGGCTCCGGCCGCGACGATGTCGGTCCCGGCGAGCACGGCGGTGAAGTCGGGTGTCTCGTGCAGGGCCGTCTCGACGGCCGCGTACCCGTGCTCGTCGTCGTACGGACCGTGCCGCACCAGGCCCGGGTCGAACGGCACCCCGTACGCCTCGAAGGCCCGCCGGGCGCCCTTCAGCCTGCTCTGCGCCGTGGTCAGCCCGGCGGGGCCGGGCAGCACCAGGACCCGCCGGTGGCCCGCGGACAGCAGATGGCTGGCCATGGCGTAGGCGCCGGACTCGTTGTCGTAGTCGACCGTCGTGGCCGGTACGTCGCCCTCCAGAGGCGGCCTGCCGACCAGGACCAGGTGCGAGCCGGCCGCGTCCAGGGAGCGGGCGAAGCGGGCCATGCGCAGCTGGTACTCCTCGTAGTCGTAGGCGCCGCCGAGCAGGACCACCGCGGCGACACCCTGCTGGCGCATCATGTTCACCAGGGCGAGCTCGCGTTCCGGGTCGTCGCCGGTGGTGCCCACCAGGGAGAGCCATCCGCGCAGTGTGGCGGCGCCCTCGACGCCCTTGGCCACGTGGGCGAAGGCGGCGCCGGTGATGTTGTTGAGGAGGATCGCGACCGTCGGGGTGCCGCCGCCGGCCAGGGAGCGGGCGTGGGCGTTGGTGACGTAGTCCAGGTCGCGGACGACCTTCATCACCCGGCGGCGCAGTTCTTCCGAGACCGGGTAGTTGCCGGACAGCACGCGCGACACGCTCGCCACGGACACGCCCGCGCGCTCCGCCACGTCACGGATGGTCGACCGTCCGGCGTCCGTGCTCGTCTTGCGCTGACTCACCGTGCTGGCTCCTTCGCCGTCGTGGTCCGCCCGCCGGGGAGGCCCAGGCCGCCGGTCCCCTCGGCGGTGCGGAAACGGTATCCCATCGTTCCTCCAGGTGGGGGAGCCTGTGGACAGCGGACGGCGAGGGCCGCGGAACAGGGCTTTTGGCCACGTGCCGGCCACCGGTGAGCCGAAGGTGCGTGCCGGCCGGGACGCCCGGGCGGCGCCTGCATCACGCGACCCGGGCCAGGTCCGCGTGCCGTACCTCGTGGGCCAGGGGCAGGCCCTGCGCCAGGCGCTCCAGTTCCTCGACGACGATGCGGCCGAGCCGCTCCAGTTCGTTGCCGAGGGAGCCCGCGATGTGCGGGGTGAGGAAGACGTTGGGCAGCCGGTACAGGGGGGAGTCGGCGGGCAGCGGTTCGGGCTCGGTGACGTCCAGGACCGCGTGCAGCCGACCGGAGAGCAGCTCGTCGGTGAGGGCGACGTGGTCGACCAGGGCACCCCGGGAGGTGTTGATCACCAGGCCGCCGTCACGGATCAGCGCGAGCCGCGCGCGGTCGAGCATGTGGTGGGTCTCGGGGATGTCGGGGGCGTGCAGGCTGACGATGTCGCTGTGTCGCAGCAGATCCTCCAGGGAGAGGAGCTGGGCGCCGAGCTCGGCGGCCTCGGCCGCGTCGACGTACGGATCGTGGAGGAAGGCCTCGAAGTCGTAGGGGCGCAACAGCTCCAGGAGGCGGCGGCCCACACGTGAGGCCCCGATGACGCCGACGCGGCGGCCGAGGTTGCCGGTGGACGCGGTCTCGGCGGGGGTGGGGTAGGCGTGGGTGCGGCGGAAGCGCTCCCGGTGGCCGAAGGCGTCCTTCCCGGCGAGCAGGATCATGGCCAGGGTGTATTCGGCGACGGGTACGGCGTTGCCGGTGACCGCGCTGGAGACGGCGACGCCGTGCTTCCACAGGGCGTCGCCGACGAGGGAGCGGACCGAGCCCGCCGCGTGCAGGACCGTGCGCAGCCCGGGTGCCGCGGTGAGCGCTTCCGCGTCGAGGTGGGGGCAGCCCCAGCCGGTGATCAGGACCTCGGCGGCGGCCAGCGCGGGCCCGGCGGCCGGGTCGGCGAAGTCCCGTACGACGAGCGCGGGGTCGATGTCGGCCGTTTGCCGCAGGCGGGCCAGGAGCGGCGCCGGGAACAGCAGGGGGAGATGCACCGGATCCATGGCGAACACGGCCCTGGGCAGCTGGGCGCTGGGCATGACACTCCTGAGTGCGTAGGAAACATTTTCTGAAAGCGTCTTCTACCGTAGATCTGCTCTAGAGCCGGGGTCAATCGGTGGGGTGGATCGCCGGGGCGGAAATCCTTTCGGGCCGCTTCGTGGGCAAAGGGGCACCTCAGCACGGGAGTTGGGGGACTGCGGCGGGGTGTGCGGGCGGGCCTCGGGGAGCGAGAAACATGTTTCCGTCGTCGAGGCGGGGGCCGAGAGGCGGAGGCGGAGCTGCCGTCACAACCGGTTGCCGAGGGAGCGTGGAGGCGGCGTTCACCGGTGCGGGCCGGCGAAATCTTCGAACGGCGGGTCACCGTGCGGATTTGGTGGCCGAACTGGCGATCACCACAGGTCAGAAGGGTTTTTCCGGGATTCCGGAGACCGTTCTCCGGCGCGTCTGCGGCGCAGTGGGCACGGGCGCAGAGTTTTCGAAAGTCTGCGCAGGCTCTTGACGCGCCATCGAGACCGACACAAGCTCTGGCCACCCGCTCGTAGCAACCGGTTGCTACTTGTTACTACGGCGAGTCTGTCGCGATCCCGCGTTCGTGTCCTCCCGGATCGCCCGAACTCGTATCCCCGAACCAGAAGGCGAGGCCCCCATGCGCTCCCATGCCGGTGCCCCTCCCAGCCGCCGCCGCTTCCTCGCTCTGTCGGCCGGTGGCGCCGTGGCCGGTGCGACGGCGCTGAGCGGCTGTGCGATGCAGGTGTCGAGCGGGGTCGGTGGATCCGGTGAGAACGTCACCGTGATGGTCAACTCCGGAGACATCCTCCCGGAGCAGGTCCAGCAGGCCAAGAAGGACCTCGGCATCAAGATCAGTTTGGTGAAGTACGACATCACCAAACTGATCGCGATGCTCACCAGCGGCAATCCGCCCGACCTGGTGCGCGGCGTCGGGGCTGTGGACTCGCCGTTCTTCGCGGCGCGGGACGTGGCCGAGGAACTGGACCCCTACTTCGCCCGGAGCAGCGTCCTCAAGCTGGACGACCTGGACCCCGTCAACGACCTGTGGCGCTACGACGGCCGTGCCCAGGGCAAGGGCCCGCGCTACGGCATGGCGAAGGACTTCTCCCAGGACTCCATGTACTGGTACAACACCGCGGCCTTCGACAAGGGCGGTGTCGACTACCCCTCGGAGACCGAGCCGGTCACGTACGAGGAGTGGCTGGACACCGCCAAGCACCTCGTGCAGCGCAGGAGGGGCCAGACCACCGTCTTCGGTGGCAGCTACGGCGGCCTCACCCGGGCCACGCTTCTGGCGACCATGACGGCGTCCGCCGGAGGCAGCCTCTTCAGCGACGACTTCTCCCGGGTCGACTTCACCACCCCCGAGGCTCGCAAGGCCCTGGCCTGGTACATCGACTACTGCAGGACCAAGGTCGGGCCGAGCCTCGTCCAGCCCGACCCCAACGGCTGGGACGGGCCCACCTACCAGGCCGGGCGGTTGGCCATGTCGAACTCCGGTTACTGGATGGGCGGCATGATCGGCGCCGACAAGAAACTGGCGGAGGTGTCCCGCCTGGCACCCGCCCCGGTCTTCGCGGGCGGCCCGCGGATCAGCGCCTGCCAGGGCGGCACCGGCCTGTGGATGCCGCGCGGAGCGAAGAACAAGGACGCCGCATGGCGGGTCTTCGAGTGGTTCTTCGGCGAGGAGCCGGCCAAGGCGCGCGCCTCCGGAGGCTGGGGCATCCCCACCCTGAAGTCGATGCGCTCGCTGATGCCGGCCCAGGAGGACTACCAGAAGCGCGTGCTGAAGGCGCAGGAGAACGAGCTGAAGCACTTCTCGGTGGTCTCCTTCACCCCCTACTCCAGGGCAGACGCGGTCGACGCCCTCTTCAACCAGATCGCCCCCGCCGCGATGAACGGCCAGATCTCCGTCGACACTCTCGCCGGGCGCCTGAACTCGGCCATCAACGAGCAGCTGAAGCGCGGTAAGGAGCAAGTGGGATGACGGTCGACCAGGTCTCCTTCGTCGCGGACCGGCCCGGCGCCGCCGCGAGCGCCGGACGCGCACCGGCCGCCGGCGGGCCGCGGACTTCCATGACCGCGCGCAGGCATCGCGCGTTCTACATGTTCACCTCGCCCTGGATCATCGGGTTCCTGCTGCTGACCGTCACACCGATGGCGTACGCGCTGTGGCTGAGCTTCACCACGTTCGACGGCATCTCTCCCCACTGGAAGTACGTCGGACTCGGCAACTACCGCGAGCTGTTCGCCGATTCCCAGACCTGGGACGCGCTCGGCCGCGCGGGCCTGTTCGCGCTGAGCTCGGTGCCGCTGTCGATCATCGCGGGGCTCGTCCTCGCCGTCCTGGTCAACCGGCCCATCAAGGCGCGCGGCCTGTTCCGCACCCTGCTCTATCTGCCCGCCGTGGTGCCGCCGGTGGGCGCGGGCCTCGCCTTCAAGCTTCTCTTCGACCAGAACTCCGGAGCCTCCAACGGCGTCCTGACCTTCCTCGGCATCGACGCCGTGGGCTGGCTCGCCGACCCCTACGCCCGCTACGTGCTGCTGATGACGGTGCTCTGGGGTGCCGGGAACGTCATGATCATCTCGCTGGCCGGGCTCCAGGACGTACCCCGCGAACTCCACGAGGCGGCCCGCATCGACGGGGCGAGCGCCTGGCGTACGTTCCGCAGTATCACCGTGCCGCTGCTGTCGCCCGTCCTGCTCTTCCAGGCGGTGACCGGAATGATCGCCTCGGTGCAGACCATCATGCCGCTGCTGCTGGCCCCGCTCGGGGACACCAGTGGCATCACCACGGTCCCGCAGTCCAACTACCTCTACATGATGCACGTGTTCGCGCAGTACTTCGCGCTCGGCCGCTACGGCTACGCCTCCGCGCTGCTGTGGGTGCTCTTCGTCCTGATCCTCGTCGTGACCGGACTCATCTTCAAGTTCACGTCCGGCGCGGTGTTCTACAACGTCGACCCGGAGGCGAAGAAGTGACCGCCACCACCCTGCCGCCCAAGTCGTCGATGACCGACATCCGCGTACGGGTGCGCGTCAGGCGCCTCGTCCTCTACACGGTCCTCGTCGCCGTCACCGGGCTGTTCCTCGGCCCCTTCGGCTGGCTGATCCTCAGCGGCCTGAAGACCCAGGGCGAACTGGCCGCCTCGCCCGTGCACTGGCTGCCCGACGCCTTCCAGTGGCACAACTTCGCCGACGCCTTCAACCAGATCGACTTTCTGGGCTACGCCCGCAACTCCCTGGCCATCGCCCTCATCTACGCCACACTCGTCACCCTCAGCTCCGCCTGGGTCGGCTTCGGCTTCGCCCGGCTCGACGCGCCCGGCAAGAAGGTGTTGTTCGGCGTCCTGCTCGGCTCGATGATGCTGCCCCAGATGGTCACGCTGCTGCCGACCTACCTGATCTTCGCCAAGCTCGGCATGGTCGACACGTACTGGCCGTGGGTGCTGTGGGGCCTGTCGGCGGCACCGTATCTGGTCTTCCTCTTCCGGCAGTTCTTCGCGGCCATGCCGCGCGAGCTGGAGGAGGCCGCGATCGTCGACGGCTGCGGATACACATCGATCTTCTGGCGGATCTTCCTGCCGCAGTCCTGGCCCGTGCTGTCCGCGAGCTTCATCATCGCCTTCACCTGGACCTGGGGCGACTACATCGCCCCGCAGCTCCTGCTGTCCACCGACCGCACCACGCTCGCCGTCGCCGTGATGACCACCTACGTCAGCCAGGCCGGCACGCCCGTCCCCGAGCTTCAGGCCGCCGCCTCCGTCATGTACGTGGTCCCGATCCTGCTCATCTTCCTCATCGCCCAGCGCGGCTTCGTCGCCGGGATGTCGACCTCCGGTCTCAAGTAACCGTCTCACCAGCCCCCGTTTATCGAAGGAACAGCCCCATGAACGACACCCAGAACACCGGACTGAGCCGGCGCACCCTCATCCAGGCCGCGGGCGCGACCGTCGCCGCGTACTCACTGATCGGCGCGGCGGCCGGCACCGCCCGGGCCGCGGACACGCCCGGAGCGTCCGACCGGCTGGTGGTGTACCCCATCCCGAGCGGAGTCCCGACCAACTCGAGTTTCTCCGTCAAGGCCCGTACGCCGGGCGGAGAGTGGCAGACGGTGCCCGTCTACCGCGCCAGAGCGAAGCAGATCGACGCGAACACGGGCAGCGGCCCGGTCTTCAACTCCTCCGTCGCCATGTTCGACTTCGACGGCACCGTGGAGGTCGCCGTCACCTCGTCCAAGGGCACCATCGGCACCGCGCGGATACGTCCCCTGTCCTACGGCACCCAGTTCACGGTGGACGGCGCGACGGTGAGCTTCACCCTCACCGAGCCGCGCAACCTCTCCATCGAGATCGACGGCGAGATCTTCAACAACCTGCAGCTGCACGCCAACCCGATCGAGTCGAACGCGCCCGACCTCGACGACCCGGACGTCATCTACTTCGGCCCGGGCCTGCACACCACAGTGGGCGGCGTGGTGAACGTGCCCAGCGGCAAGATGGTCTACCTGGCCGGCGGTGCGGTGCTGACGTCGCGGGTGGCGTTCCAGAACGTGGAGAACGCGCGGCTGCGCGGCCGTGGCGTGCTGTACAACTCGGCCAACGGTGTCCTCGTGGAGTACTCCGAGAACATCGAGATCGACGGCGTGATGGTGCTCAACCCGAGCAGCGGCTACGCCTGCACCATCGGCCAGTCGAAGCAGGTCACCATCCGCAACCTGCACTCCTACAGCCACGGCCAGTGGGGCGACGGCATCGACGTCTTCTCCAGCGAGGACGTCCTCATCGAGGGCGTCTGGATGCGCAACGCCGACGACTGCATCGCGATCTACGCCCACCGCTGGGGGTACTACGGCGACTGCCGCAACATCACGGTCCGCAACTCCACCCTCTGGGCGGACGTCGCGCACCCGATCAACGTCGGTACGCACGGCAACACCGACAAGCCGGAGACCATCGAGAACCTCGTCTTCAGCAACATCGACATCCTCGACCACCGCGAACCGCAGATGGACTACCAGGGCTGCATCGCGCTCAACCCCGGCGACAGCAACCTGGTGAGAAACGTCCGCGCCCAGGACATCCGGGTGGACGACTTCCGCTGGGGCCAGCTGATCAACATGCGGGTCATGTTCAACAAGTCGTACAACACCTCCGTCGGACGGGGCATCGACGGCGTGTACATACGGAACCTCACGTACACCGGGACGCACGCCAACCCGTCCGTCATGGTCGGCTACGACGTGGACCACGCCATCCAGAACGTCACCTTCCAGAACCTCGTCATCAACGGCAAGGCCATCGCCAACGGGATGAAGAAGCCCGGCTGGTACAAGTTCACCGACCTGATGCCGGCCTACGCCAACGAGCACGTACTGAACACCCGGTTCCTGAACTCCACCGAGGCCACGGCCACCGACAAGCCCCAGATCACCAGCCCCGACCAGGCCACGGCCACCAAGAACCAGGTCTTCAACTACCTGATCACGGCCTCCGCGCTGCCGACGTCGTTCAACGCCGACGGGCTGCCGAAGGGGCTGGACATCGACACGGCCACCGGTCTGATCTCCGGGACCGCCAGGGACAACGTCGGCACCTTCACCGCCACCGTCTCGGCCACCAACAGCGTGGGCACCGCGACGCAGACCGTCACGTTCACCGTCCAGCACGCGTGATACGGCCCTTCTGAACCATGGAGTCACCCGTGCTTCCTCTCAGCCGACGGTCCTTCCTCGGCGCGGCGGGGCTCGTGGTCGCTGCAGGAGGCGGACTGCTGTCCGCCTCCGCGGCGGCCTGGGCCCAGGACGACAAGGCCCGGCTGCGGGCCTTCACCCACCCCGGACTGCTGCACAGCGCCGCGGACCTCGCCCGCATGAAGGCCGCGGTCGCTGCCCAGGAATCGCCCGTCTACGACGGTTTCCTGGTGTTCGCGGCCCACGCCCGCTCGAAGGCCACGTACACGATCCAGAACACCGGCCAGATCACCTCCTGGGGCCGAGGCCCCACCAACTTCCAGAACCAGGCCGTCGCCGACTCGGCCGCCGCCTACCAGACGGCGCTGATGTGGTGCGTCACCGGCAACCGTGCCTACGCGGACAAGGCCCGGGACATCCTCAACGCCTGGTCGGCGTCCCTGACGGCGATCACCGGGGCGGACGGCCCGCTCGGCGCGGGTCTGCAGGCCTTCAAGTTCGTCAACGCGGCCGAGCTGCTGCGGCACAGCGACTACGACGGCTGGTCGGACGCGGACATCGCGCGCTGCGAGGAGTCCTTCCTGCGGGTGTGGTACCCGGCCGTCTCCGGCTACATGCTGTACGCCAACGGCAACTGGGACCTGACGTCCGTTCAGTCCATCATGGCCATCGGCGTGTTCTGCGAGAACCGCACGCTCTTCGAGGACGCGCTGCGGTTCGCCGCGGCCGGTGCGGGCAACGGCAGCGTCCTGGGCCGCATCGTCAACGACGCGGGCCAGGGCCAGGAGAGCGGCCGCGACCAGGGCCACGAACAGCTCGCCGTCGGCCTGATGGGCGACGCCGCACAGGTCGCCTGGAACCAGGGCGTCGACCTGTGGGGTTTCGACGACAACCGCATCCTCGCCAACTTCGAGTACGCGGCCCGCTACAACCTCGGCGGCGACGTGCCCTTCGTCCCCGACCTGGACCGCACCGGCAAGTACATCAAGACCGCCGTGTCGGACAAGGGGCGCGGCAGCCTCCCGCCGATCTACGAGATGGCGTACGCGCACTACGCCGGCGTGCGCGGGCTCGACGCCCCGTACACGAAGAACGCCGTCTTCCGGGGAACGGGAGGCACCCGCGTGATCGAAGCGAGCAACGACGATCTGCCGAGCTGGGGCACGCTCACCTACGCCGGGACCAAGGCCACCGAGCCGAGCGTGCCGACCGCCCCCGCCGGCGTCACCGCGATCGGCGACGACCACGCGGTCACCGTGTCCTGGCTGCCGTCCGCGTGGGCGACCGGTTACACGCTCCAGCGGGCCACCAGACCCGAGGGCCCCTACGAGCAGCTCGCCTCCGGAATCGAGGCGGCCCGTTACACCGACCAGGACGTGAGCCCGGGCCGGACTTACCACTACACCGTCACCGCCGTGAACTCCCTCGGCGAGAGCGACGCTTCGTCCTCGACGTCGGCGACCGCCGGACTTCCCCGGCCCTGGTCCACCCAGGACGTGGGCACGGTGAAGATCCCCGGTTCCGTCGCCTTCGACGGCGAGCGTTTCGTCCTGGAGGCGAGCGGCACCGCCGACACCTACCGGCTGGTGCATCTGCCGCTGTACGGCGACTGCACCGTCACGGCGCGGATCGTGTGGCCCCTCAGCTCGCAGTACTCCAAGATCGGCGTCACCCTGCGTGACTCCCTCAAGGCGGACGCCGCGCACGCCTCCATGCTCATCCAGGGCCTGCCGCTGCACACGTGGAGCGGTGTGTGGACCGTACGCCCCTCGACGGGTGCCGCCGTGTCCGCCACCGGCAGCACACCCGTGCCGCCCTCCCAGCAGCAGGCGATCACGACCGACGCGGCGTTCCCGATCTCCAGCCTCGGTGCGCTGCCCGACTCCGCGACGCCGCTCGAGGCCCCGTACGTCGAGGGTGCGGGCGACGGCTACCGGATGCGGACACCGTACTGGGTGCGAGTGAGTCGCAAGGGCCGGCGCTGCACCGGAGCCATCTCCCCGGACGGCGTCCGGTGGACCGAAGTCGGCTCCACCGACGTCGAGTTGGGTGGCTCGGTGCACGTGGGTCTCGTCCTCACCTCCTGCCTCGGTGTGGACGAGGAGTACGCCGAGACCGGCACCGGCGCCTTCGACAACGTCAGCGTGACGTCCCCGTACGGCGACGTCTGGTCCATGCCGCGCCCGGCCCGCACCGCCGCCGACCTCAGGGCGACCACCGGTGCCGACGCCGTCGAGCTGGCCTGGACCGACCCGGACCTGTCGGGCCGGTACGCCGTGCTGCGCGCCGACACCGCCGACGGGCCGTACCAGACCATCGCCACCGGCATAGGCCCGGTCGGGTTCGGCACCCGCATCCGGTACGCGGACGCCACCGGGGAACCCGGCCGGACGTACCACTACACCGTCGCGAAGACCAACAGCGGTGGTCGCGGGGTGCGTTCGCAGCCGGCCGGCGCCGTGATGCCGAGCCCCTCGGTTCCGCAACTCACCTCGGACACCACCTCGTTCGCGAACCAGGGCGACCTGTTCCGCCTGCAGCTGAAGGCCTCTCACGAGCCCATACGGTTCGCCGCCGACGGTCTGCCCGAGGGGCTGAAGGCCGACAAGCGCACCGGCCTGATCTGTGGCACCCCCCAGGAGACAGGGGGGTTCACCGTCACCACCACCGCCGGCAACGCGGCCGGAACCGTGAGCGGATCGCTGACCCTCACGGTCGGCACGCCCCCGCCGGACCCGTGGACGTACGGGGACCTCGGCGACGTGGTCCTCGACGAACGCGCGTACGGCAGCTTCGGGGTGGTGTCGATCCTCGCCCCCGGGATCACCTCGTACCAGGACGGTGCCTTCACCGTGCGGGGCTCCGGTTACGAACTCAACGCCAACGGCCAGGGCATGACCGGGCAGTTCGTCCGCAGGCCCGTCACCGGTGACTGCGAGTTCACCGCCCGGCTGGTCTCCCGCACGGGCGCCACCGCCGACCGGGTCGGCCTGCTGATGGCCAAGTCCCTGTCGCCGTTCGACCAGGCGGCCGGGGCGATCGTCACCGGCGGGAGCAGCGCGCAGCTCATGCTGCGCACGGCCGTCGCCGGAAAGTCGGCCTTCAACGGGAACGGCACGGTCGCCCTTCCCTGCCTGCTGCGGCTGAAGCGCGTCGGGACCGCCTTCACCGCCTATACCTCCACCGATGACGGCGTCACCTGGACCCCCCTCGCCACGGGAGAGATCCCCGGCTTCGGCGACGCCCCCTACTACGTGGGCCTGGTGGTCTGTTCGCGCAGCCCCCTGGTCCGCTGCACCACCGAGTTCGACGAGGTGAGCATCACCCCCATGTAGTGCTCCACGGATTGGAGACACACGAATGAGCCGCACATCCCCCCACGAGCACCACGAGAAGACAGAGGTGAGCCGCCGCGGTCTGCTGAGGACCGCGGGCGGACTCACGGCCGCCCTCACCGTCGGAGGCTCCGCGGCCGCGCTGGCGGGCACCCCCGCCGGCGCGGCCCCCGCCACCTTCGCCCACCCCGGCATGCTGCACAACGCCGGCGACATCAACCGGGCCAAGGTACGGGTCGCCGCGGGCACCGACCCCTGGCTGTCCGGCTGGAACAAGCTGACCGCCAACTCCCACTCCCAGTCCACCTGGACCCCCAATCCGCAGGCCACGGTCTACCGCGGATCGGGCTATCCCGAGAACTACGGGATCCTCTACAACGACATCGCCGCCGCCTACCAGAACGCCCTGCGCTGGAACGTCGCCGGTACCAGCGCGAACGGCGACTGCGCCGTGCGCATCCTCAACGCATGGTCGAACACGCTCACCTCCATCCAGGGCAATGCCGACCGCTTCCTGGCGGCGGGCATCTACGGATGGGAGTTCGCCAACGCCGCCGAGCTCATGCGCGGGTACCCGGGCTTCGACCTGGCCCGGTTCCAGCGGATGATGCTCAACGTCTTCTACCCGATGAACAACGACTTCCTGCTCCACCACAACGGCGCCTGCATCACCAACTACTGGGCGAACTGGGACCTGTGCAACATGGCCTCGGTCATGGCCATCGGGATCCTGTGCGACGACGGCGCCAAGTACGACCAGGCCGTCAACTACTTCAAGACCGGCGCGGGCAACGGCTCGATCCAGCACGCGGTGCCGTTCCTGTACTCCAACGTCGAGGGTTATGACCTCGGCCAGTGGCAGGAGTCGGGCCGCGACCAGGGCCACACGATGATGGGCATGGGCCAGATGGGCGCCATCTGCGAGATGGCCTGGAACCAGGGCGACGACCTGTACGGCTACGACAGCAGGAGGTTCTTCAAGGCGGCCCAGTACGTCGCCAAGTACAACATCGGCCTGTCCGTGCCGTACACCACGTACACCTGGGGCAGTGGCACGACCTGCGCCCAGAACTCGCAGACGGTGATCAGCTCCGGGTCCCGCGGCCAGGTCCGTCCGGTGTGGGCCATGCTCCACTTCCACTACAACCGGCGCGTGTACCTGGATGACAAGTACATCTCGCAGATGTACTACAACCTCGTCGCCCCCGAGGGCGGGGGAGGTGACTACGGCTCCACCAGCGGCGGCTACGACCAGCTCGGTTTCGGCACCCTGATGTACGCCAAATAGCCCTTCCACCGGCTCGTGCACCGGAATACCGCGCGCCTGTGTGGTGCTCTGGTGTCACCGGTGCACGAGCGCGGCGAAGGGCTGGTGGGCGCATGGCGGCAGCAGACCGTAAGGACCCCGTGGCCAGGACCCCGTACGGGGCCGTACGGGGCAGGTACGAGGACGGAATCGCGGTCTTCCGGGGGATCCCGTACGCGGCACCCCCCTTCGGGCCCCGCAGGTTCCGGCCGCCCGTCCCGCCCGAGCCCTGGGACGGTGTGCGCGACGCGGGCGTCTTCGGGCCGACACCCCCGAAACCGCCGTACTCCGACGCCTTCGCCCAGTACCTGTCCGACCCGGTCGTGCCGGGCGACGACTGTCTCAACCTCAACGTCTGGACACCCGAGCCCGGCCCGGACGCCCGGCTGCCCGTCCTCGTGTGGCTGCACGGAGGTGCCCTGACCAGGGGTTCCTCGGCTGTGCCGGTGTACGACGGACGGAACTTCGCCCGGGACGGGATCGTTTTCGTATCGATCAACTACCGGCTGGGGGTGGAGGGCTACGGACTGTTCCCGGACGCCCCCGCCAACCCCGGCCTGCGCGATCAGCTGGCCGCGCTGGAATGGGTCCATCGCTCCATCAGGGCCTTCGGCGGCGACCCCGACAGGGTCACCCTGGCCGGACAGTCCGCCGGTGCGATCAGCACCGGCGCCCTGATCGCGGCTCCGCAGGCGCAGGGCCTGTTCCGCAGGGCCGTCCTGCAGAGCGGACCGCCGGAGGCCTCCGAGCGGGACAAGGTCCGGCGCATGGTGCGACGTATGGCCGCCCGGCTGAAGATCCCTGCCACCGCCGAGGCCTTCGCCGCCGTCGACCGGGACCTGCTGCTGCGCACCCAGGCCGAGGTCGGCAGGCTCAGCAGCCCTGTCCTGGGCGGGCCCGGCTTCGGCATCGTCGTCGACGACGACCTCGTCCCGCGCGACCCCCTGCAGGCCCTCGTCGACGGGGACGCGGCCCCCGGCATCGACCTGCTCCTCGGCTGGACCCGCGACGAGTACCGGCTGTGGCTGGTCCCGGGCGGCCTGTTGGAGCGCGTCGACCGGCTCGGTCCCGTCGCCCTCGCCGGCGCCAGGGCCCGCTGCCGCTGCGGCCACGAGGTGCCGCGCGGCTACCGGGCCCTGCACCCCGAGGCCGGCACCGCCGAGATCGTCGGCCAGATGGTCACCGACAACCTGCTGCGCCTGCCCCTGCAACGGCTGGCCGACGCCCGCCCGGGGTCGTCGTACCTGTACGAGTTCGCCTGGCCCTCTCTCAGGCCAGGTCTCGGCGCCTGCCACGCCCTCGAACTCGGGTTCGTCTTCGACACCGGCGAGACGCCCGAGTCCGCGAAGCTCGCGGGGGACGGCGCGCCGCAGGAGCTCGCCGACGCGATGCACGGGGCGTGGACACGGTTCGTGGCGACGGGCGACCCCGGCTGGGAGGCCTGGGACGCGACGCATCCCGTGCGGATCTTCGGCGAGGTCGGCAGCGGACCGTATGAGGGCGACGGTACTCCGTACACGGTCGACGGCATGTCGTATTCCGCATACGGTCCGCGTGACCGCGAGCTGGCCCTGTGGACGGCGGAGCCCGCCGCGGCACCGGGAGAATCCGCTGGCGGCACGGCGACGCCGGATCCGCTGACCAGCAGGCTCGTGCGCGGCACGGAGCTGAGGTCGGCGGTGCGCCGGCTGCGCCGGGCCGGGGGAGTGCGCGGACGCTGACGTCCTGACGGTCTCCCCGAGCCAGGCGCGTGGTTGCCTTGTCGCGTCGGTCCTCAGGGCGGGTCACTCTGCCGTTGGCGAGGCGAGGCGAGGCGTGGCGCGGTGGGGCCAGGCGCGGTGGGGCGTGGAGGGGTGCCGCGCGGCATGACGTGCTCGCAGTGCCATGCCGACCGTGTCACCTCGAGGCCGAGGATCCCTTCCCCACGCCCGCGACCGAGTCCCGCACCACCACATGTGTGCCCAGCAGCAGATGTTCGCCCGGTCCGCCCGGGGAGCGGCCGAGCACCGTGCGGACGGCGAGGCGGCCCAGCTCCTCGTAGGGCACGTGGACCGTGGTCAGGGCGGGACGCAGATCGCGGGCGAACGGAATGTCGTCGTAACCGGTCAGCGAAACGTCGCCCGGCACGTCCAGGCCCGCCTCGTGCAGGGCGGCAAGGGCGCCGATCGCGACCATGTCGGTGGCGGCCACCACGGCCGTGAAGTTCAGGCCCTGGTCCAGGGCCCGGCGCAGGAGGCGGTGCCCGGAGTCACGGGTGAAGTCGCCGTGCAGGACCAGCGCCGGGTCCACCTCGATGCCGCGCGCCCGGTGGGCCTCTGTGTAACCGCTTTCGCGTCCCACAGCCGTCGTGTGGTCCGGCTTGCCCCCGAGGAACAGCACCCGCCGGTGTCCCTGGGCGAGGACGTGCGCGACCAGGGCGAAGGCTCCGCCCTCGTTGTCGTACTCGACGACGGTCACGGGCGCCCCCGGACCCAGCGGGGGCCGTCCGCACAGGACGAGCCGGGACCCGGCGGACGCCAGCGAGTCGGCGATACGGCGGGTGCGTTCGCGGTACTCCGCAGTGTCGGCGGCCCCGCCGACCAGGATGACGGCCGCGGCCCGTTGGGCCCGCATGGTCTCCACGAAGTCCAGCTCGCGCCGTACGTCTCCCTCGGTGCTGCACACCAGGCACAGGTGTCCGAGCCGGTGCGCCTCGCGTTCCACCCCGTGCGCCATGTGCGCGAACGACGGCCCGGTGATGTCCTCCAGTACGAACGCCAGCGTCGGCGTCCCGGCCCCCGCGACCGCCTTTGCCCGCGCGTCGGCGACGTAGTCCAGCTCTCCCACCGCCCGCAGCACCCGCCTGCGGGTCTCCGCGCTCACCGGGTACACACCGCCGAGCACCCGCGAAACCGTTGCCGCGGACACGCCCGCACGGGCCGCCACGTCACGGATCGTGCTGCGCACCCCGTCCGCAGCCTTTTTCGTCATCCCCGCCCTCCCCTCGGAAATCCGGCAGCAACCGTTTTCCCGAGCGGAGGCTAGCAGCGGTGGGTGGGCGGCAAGGGGCCTATGCGGAGGTCAGTGTGCGGGCGATCGACGCGACCGCCTCCGGGCCGACCCGACAGCAGCCGCCGATCAGCCGTGCCCCGGACTCCCGCCAGCCCAGGACCTGTTCGGGGGCGAACGTGGAGCGGCCGTTCCAGGCGCGGGCCTCCGCGTCCCAGGCCTCGCCGCTGTTCGGATAGACGACGACCGGCTTGCCCGTCACCCGCGCCGCGGTCGCCACGGCGGCGTCGACATCCTCGGGGGTACAGCAGTTCACACCGACCGCGATCACCTCGTCCGCCTCGGCGGCCAGGGCGAACGCCTCCTCCAGCGGCTGCCCGGCGCGCGTCCGGTCACCGGCGATCGAGTACGACAGCCAGGCCGGCACGCCGAGACCGCGCACAGCGCGCAGCAGTGCCTCGGCTTCGTCGGCGTCGGGAACTGTTTCCAGCGCCAACACGTCGGGCTCCGCAGCGGCCAGCACCTCCAGCCGGGGGCGGTGGAAACGTTCCAGCTCCCCTGCGCTCAGCCCGTAGCGGCCCCGGTACTCGGAGCCGTCCGCGAGCATCGCCCCGTACGGGCCCACCGACGCGGCCACCCACAGCGGGTGCGTGACCCCGTTGCTCCGTGCCTGCCGGGCCGCCTCCCGGGCCAGCTCCACGCTTTGGGCGAGCAGCCGGACGGCTTCCTCGTGGTCGATGCCGCGCTTCGCGAACCCCTCGAACGTGGCTTGGTAGCTGGAGGTGATCGCCACGTTCGCGCCCGCCTCGAAGTAGGCGAGGTGCGCCTGGGTGATCGCCTCGGGTCGCTCGGCGAGCAGCCGCGCCGACCACAGCTCGTCGCTCAGGTCGTGCCCGGCGGACTCCAACTGGTTGGACATACCGCCGTCGAGGACGACGGTCCCGGCGGCGAGAGCCGTGGCGAGGGAGGTCTCCGCGAGGGGAACAGGGGTGTCGCTGGTCATGCCTCGACGCTAGTCGAAGCGGCGGCGGACAGCTCTGCGCGTCCAGTAAGTGAACAGATGGTCCACAATGCGGGACGTCGCGGCTGTGGCCACGCTCCTCCGTCCTTCCCTTGCTCCGCACGGAAACCGTTGTGACCGTCCCCCGCACCGCTCCCGCCCCCGGGGCCGAGGACAACACGCCGGATCGCCCTTCCGCCCGGCGTTGCCGGTCCGTCGGACCGGCTGCCGCGAACACTCTCGCTCAGGTGATGGGAAACATCATCATCGGCGCTGCCTTCACGTTGCCCGTCGGCAGACAGGGGCGGCGCAGCCCGGTGAAGGGCGGTCTCCCCGTTCTTCCGCGTTCTTCCGCGCGACATCTTCGGCCCGTTCGCCGCGCGCACGGAGTGGCCGGCGAGGGATGGCGGGTGGATCTTGCGTGGAGACGGCAGCCGGCCGCGAGGGTGGTCGGCGAGGCGAGACGCGATGACCTAACGCCCTTGGGCCGAGTGCCGTCCACCCCGACGTCGCCCGCCACCACGCGTGCGCTTGGTCGCCGGGACCAGCAGCGCACCGAGCATCCCGGCCGCCAGGACGTACGGCCACCAGCCGAAGGCACCGCTCTCGGCAGCGCTCGCGCTGCGCGTCCCGGCTGTCACGGCCCCCCGCGAGGCCTGTCCGTGCGTGCTCGTCGAGGGGCTCGCGGCCGTTGCCGTGAGGACGACGTCATTGCCGTCGCCCCCCTTGTAACTGATCCGGTAAACGGTGTCGCCGAGCTTCACTCCGGCTCCCTCCCTCAGATCGTCGAAGGTGCCGGTGGTGGGGTTCTTACCGGTGTGATTCAGGATGGTGATCTCCCGCTGGGGGGTCTTGCCGGTCGGCGTGGAAGCCTCACCGGAAGCGGTACCGGCAACGGTCGAGGCGGAAGCTTTGCCGGAAGCGGTTCCGGTACCGGTTGTGGCGGCGGCCGTCCCCGCAGCGGACAGGTCGAGCCCGCCGCCCAGGGTGACCTTGCCGCCCACCTTCAAGGGCGCGTCTGTCAGCACCAGTTGGCCCTTGTCGTTCTGCGTGTAGGCACCGGTTACCGTCAGCCCGCCTGCGACCACGCCCTCGTTCGTCACGGCGCCCTTCACGGTGCCCTTGCCACTGAGTGTGCTCGTCACCCGCAGTGCCGAGCCGCCGGTGTCCAGCCGCGCTGCCGCCGATGTCAGCCGGATCGCCCTGCTGTTGGCGAGGGTCGCCCCGTCCTTGAGCGCGAGGGTCCCCTGCTTGACCGTTGTCGTCCCGGTGTACGTCACGGCGGAGCCCGTGAGGTTCGTCGTCGCCGTACCGGACTGCACGAGCGAGCCGCTGCCGCCGAGCCGGGACAGAGAGATCGCGGTCTTCGTGTTGCGCACGACGAGCATGCCGTCGTTCACGATCCGGCGCCGGTCGGTGCCGGTGAGCACGGAGCCGTCACCCTGCGCCGACCCCAGTCGCAGGACCGCCCCCTTCTTCACGGTGGTTGAACCGTCGTAGTACTGCGCTGCCGCGAAGGTGACGTCGTTACCCTTGGTTCCGGCGATGACGACGTCGCCGGCGCCGGGCGCGGCGAGCGTGTCGTGGTACCTGCCGCCGCCGATCGGCGCACCCAGGGTGACCGGACCGTTGTAGTCGAACGTCAGCAGGGACCGCCGTCCGCTGGCCTCGTGCAGGTTGATGTAGACGGTGTCCTTCGTTCCCGGCATGAAGATCTTGTGCGTGGTGCCGTCGCCCCACTGCACGTTCGCGCCCTCGATGTTGGTGCCACGTTTGTTCAACTGGTGTGCCACCGCCCGCCAGTTGATGTCCGGGTCACTCAGCGAGGGATTGCTGTCGCCGCCCTGGTCGCTGTAGCTGTACTGCCCCGTGAGGACGACCTTGCTGCCGGGCCGAGTGTGGACGTTGACGTCGCTGCCGTACTCCCGCTGGTAGAAGTCCTGCCGCAGGACGATCGTCTGGTACAGCGGGGTGTCGATGATCCAGGAGCCCTGATTGAGGATCGCGCGGGCGTTGGGCAGCGAAACCGGATACTCGGGGCGGCCGACCGCCATCCCGGTGCCGTTGTCGATGACCCCGGAGAAGGGGTGCGCGCCCGCCAGGTCGAGGGTGCCCCACATGTTGCGGGGCTGGGTGACCAGACCCGACCCGCTGATCGTGCCGATGTTGAAGGTGCGCGTCAATGACAGCCGGAGCGTGCCGTCGACGCGGACGTTGAGCTGGTTGAGCCGGTATCCCGGGGTGTCGTAGGGGAAGTGCCCGATCAGACCCGTACCCCCACCGGTGCCGTACTGCAGGGTCGTCCCGTGCTCCACCGTGATCGCGGGCGGATCGGGATTGCTGACCGTTGTGTACGGGTGGTTTCCGCCCTGCGTGCGCACCACCTGGCGCCGGCGTGCCTCGGGCAGCGTGAAGTCGCTGTCCTTGCTCAGGACGAGCGTTCCGCCGCCGCGCACGGTAAGCGTTCCCTGGCCGTGGAAGACGCCGTCGTACGTCGTCGTCCCGGACGGCACGGTGACCACCGTGTCGCCGGTGAGCGTCACGTCCCGGTTCGCGAGGACGTCGGCGGTGACGTCCCGGGCGCCGGCGGCCATGGCCGGGGGAGCGGTGGCCAGGAGGGCAGCGACGGCCGTGAGGGCGCCGACGATCACGCTTGAGGTGTGGAGAGGGCTGCGCACGCATCGGAGACGCGGTGACGCGAGAGCGATAACAGAAATTTGCCCGCCCCCGAACGTCGGCCGGGCCCCGCCAGGACCGGAAAACCACCCTCCAGCCCGGAAACCTCCAGAAAGGGCTTTCCATCAGTCTCGTCCGACCCGTTGACCTGCTCGTAACACACCCTTACCTTTTCGGCGTTCGTCATTCCACATGCCGTTCGCAGTTCCGAACGCCCCTCTCTCGAGAGGCAACCGCGTGTACCCCCACCCGCTCGTCCCCCATCGCGCCGACCCTCAGGTCCACCGCCACACCGATGGCTTCTACAACTTCACGGCGACCCATCCGGACAACGGCCGGATCGTCCTGCGCCGTTCCCGCACCCTGGCAGGCCTCGCCGCCGCCCGGAGTCCGTCGTCCGGCGGGCGCACCCCACAGGCGACATGGGTGCGCACTGCTGGGCGCCGGAGCTCCACCGCGTCGGCGACGCGTGGTGCGTCCACTTCGCCGCGGCGCCCGCCGAGGACGAGTGGGCGATCCGTGTCCGGGTTCTCGAGAACACCGACTCCGGTCCACTCCAAGAGATCGACGGCGCTCCGCCGGACGACCCCAACCGCCACACCCGGATCCAGACCGTCGGCTGGAACCCGGACGGCACCCCCGACTTCGGCGTCCCCCTCGCCGACACCGTGAAGGAGAGTACGTGAGATGAGACGTGCGTACGCGACCCTGCTCGCCCTCTGTCTGGCGCTGATCGGCGCCTTCGCCACCGCAGGACCCGCTCAGGCTGCACCGCAGACGATCGCCAACGGCACCCAGTTCACCGACACTTCGGGCAGTCCCGTGCACGCCCACGGCGGCGGGGTCCTCAAAGTCGGCTCCTACTACTACTGGTTCGGCGAGAACCGCAACGCCGACAACACCTTCCGGTACGTGGACGCCTACCGCTCCACCGACCTGAAGAACTGGGAGTTCCGTAACCACGTCCTGACCCAGTCCAGCGACTCCGAGCTGGCCACCGCCAACATCGAACGTCCGAAGGTCATGTACAACGCGTCCACCGGCAAGTTCGTGATGTGGATGCACAAGGAGAACGGCACCGACTACAGCGAGGCTCGGGCCGCCGTCGCCGTGTCGGACACCGTCGACGGAAACTACACCTGGCAGGGCAGTTTCCGACCGCTCGACCAGCACATGTCCCGGGACATCACGGTCTTCGTGGACAGCGACGGCGCCGGATACATGGTGTCGGCCGCACGCGAGAACTACGATCTGCAGATCTACCGGCTCACCGCCGACTACACCGGTATCGCAAGCCTGGTCGCCGACCCCTGGCACGGCGGCCACCGCGAGGCTCCGGCGCTGTTCAAGCGGGGCGGCGTCTACTTCATGCTCACCTCGGCGGCGACCGGCTGGAGTCCCAACCAGCAGCAGTACGCGACGGCAACCTCCCTCGCCGGTCCCTGGACGACGATGACGAACGTCGGCGACTCGACGGCGTACGGCTCGCAGACCGCGTACGTCCTTCCCGTCCAGGGCACTTCGGGCACTTCCTACCTGTACCTGGGCGATCGCTGGGGCAACTCCTTCGGAGGGACCGTCAACGACTCCCGTTACGTCTGGCTGCCGCTGACCTTCCCCACATCCACCTCGCTGTCGATGTCCTGGGCCCCCGAAGTCACCGTGGACTCGGCCGCCGGAACGGTCACCGGAGCGAGCGCCACGTACAACACGCTGATCGCCCGGCACAGCGGCAAGTGCGCGGACGTCACCAGCCAGTCCCTCTGGGCAGGGGCCCAGATCAAGCAGTACGACTGCAACGGCGGCAACAACCAGAAATACTGGTTCAAGTCGGTCGGAAGCGGTTACTACCAGTTGGTCGTCAGAAACAGTTCCCTGTGCGTGCGGGAAAACGCGAGCACGGTCAGCCAGGAGAACTGCGACGGGACGGTCACGAGCCAGCAGTGGTCGCTGACGACCTCGGGCAGCTACGTCAACGTCAAGTCCCGCGCGAGCGGCGAGTGCCTGGACGTGAACGGCGCGTCCACCGCCAACTCGGCTGCCCTCATCACGTACACGTGCAACGGGGGAACCAACCAGCAGTGGACGCGCGGAACATGATCCTGTGTCAGGCGAGCAGGTCGATCGCGTCGATCGACGTGCCCGCGCTGAGGTAGGAGGTCGACCCCGAACCGCTCACCACGTTGATCTTCAGTACGTTGTACTGGCTGGTGTCCGTGAGCCACGCGCTCGCCGGGACACTGTAGGTGAACGTGTAGTTGTTGCCCCGGTAGGACCCGTTGGTCAGGGACCGGGTGCTCGGCTGGGTGGGCGGGGAGGGGATGGCCGAGGTCCAGGTGTCGTTCACGACGACCTGTGGCCGGCCGTTGGCGTAGGCCGTCGTCACGCCGATGCGCAGGGTGTGCGCGGCGGCGGCCTGGGCCGCGGTCAGCTTGAAGTAGACGAGGAGACCGCTGTTGACGTCCTTCCAGATGTAGCAGGGGAAGGCCGAGGTCTCACTGCCGCTGCCGATCACCACGTTGCCCGTCCAGGCGGTGGCCCGTACGTCCGACGGATGCGCGTACGTCATGAGGTCGGCGTTCTTGAAACCGCTCGGCGTACCGGTCCAGTCGTTGATCCGCCAGATCGCGCTCGCGTTGCTCGGGTCGTTCGACGACGGGATCGCGATCGAGTTGAGGGTGGTCGTCCCGCCCGCGGATACCGTCACCTGCGTACTGTATACAGCGAGCTCGCTCTTGTGGACGGTCAGCGTGTACGTCCCCGGCAGCACCCCCGTGATCGAGAAGTAGCCGTCGGAGGACCGGGCCGAACCCCAGTACTGTGCGGCCGAGTTGGCGAGTCCGACCGTGTACGGATACGCCGTGTTGCGCCCGGTGATGCCGACCCCCGCGACGCGGCCTCGGCCGCTCGCCCCGACGTATCCGGAGATGCCGAGCGAGTCCGCCCAGGAGGTGGCCAGGGTGCCCGGGAACAGCGACGAGGAGGGGGCGCCGCCGTCCGTGAAGGCGATGACGTACGGGCCCTGGAGACCGAAGCGCTGGTCCTCGGTCTGGTTCTGGCCGTAGTAGAGGATCTCGTAGAGGCCGCCGCCGTCGGCGCTCTGGTGGCGCAGGAGGGAACGGTAGAAGGGGCCGCCGGAGGCTTTCTCGTGGTTGCTGCGCACGATCCACAGGCCGACGCTGCCCGTGGTCCAGCCGATGTAGTTGTAGTCGATGACGCGCAGCTTGGAGTAGTGCTTGGAGCGGGTCTGGCCGTCGGACTTCGCGAAGACGTCGGAGGCCTCGATGGTGCTGGTCGTGTACGTGTAGGAGTCGGGTTCGTCGTTGAGGAACAGGCCTGCCTTGACGCGCACGATGTAACGGGTTGCGGAAACGGACGTGTCGGCCTTGTTGGTCCACAGGTAGACGTTGTTCTCGCCGCTGCGGGCCGCGTAGTAGTGCTTGAGCGTGCCGTGCGTGACCGAGATCAGGATCGTCGAGCCGGACTGCGCGATCGTCACGGTGGAGCTGCCGAGCCCGGACTCGATGTGCGAGTTCATGCCGCCGTAGCCCTGGTACTGGGTGCCCCGGTAGACCAGGGAGGTCAGGTCGCCGGTGGTCTTGCTGACCTTGAAGACCAGGTTGGCGCCGGTGTCGACGACGTAGTTCGAGCCGTCGTCGGTGTAGCCGAAGGCCGCCGCGGCGGCCGGGACGGCGAGTGGCCCGGCGAGGGCGGCCGAACCGGCGGCGGCCGCGGCGGAGAGGACGAAGGTGCGGCGTCGGACCGGCCTGTGGCTCTCGGATCCGGACATGGGGGTGCCTCCTTCGGGAGGTGTGGGGGTGCGGGTGCCTGAGAGAGTGACAGTTGAATCGATTTCGCGAAAGGGCTTTCACTTGCGTGATGTTGGCAATCCCGTGAAATCTGTCCAAGGTCTAGAAAGCGCTTGCCAGAGGCGATACGGTCCTGCCGCCAACCCCAGTTGTCGTGCCGGAGGAGCCGCAAGTGAGACGTTTCAACATCGCCGTGCTGGCGGCACTCACCCTGACCGCCGGTCTGACGGCCGTACCCGCCGCCCACGCCCACGGTGGCGGCGTGACTCTCGGCATCGACAACTGCACGGCCACCGCATGCCACTTCGATGTCCCGCCCGGCACCTATGACGTGAAGGTCGTCCTCGGCGGCGACACCGAGTCGAGCACCAGCATCAGCGGAGAGACCCGGCGCGCTCTGCTCCCCGAGACCGCCGCCTCCGCCGGCGAACGTGTTCCCCGCAGCTTCACCGTCGACGTCCGCACCCCCGAGGGTGAGCCGACCGGTGTCGAGGGCACTCCCGGCCTGGACCTGGCGCTCGGCGGCTCGGCGCCCGCCCTGGCCGACATCAGGGTCACCCCCGCCCGGCATGCCCGGCAGATCTTCCTCATCGGGGACTCCACGGTCTGCGACCAGCCCGCCGACCCGTACACCGGCTGGGGCCAGCAGCTGCCGCAGTTCCTGCGCAAGGGTGTCTCGGTCGCCAACCACGCGGATTCCGGGGAGAGTACGGTCACGTATCTGGGGAACCCGCAGCTCTGGGCCACGGTCCAGCCGCTGATCAGCCCCGGCGACCTCGTCCTGGTCCAGCTCGCCCACAACGACAAGACAACCGATGAGGCGACGTACCGGGCGAACCTCGAGACACTCGTGGCGGGAGTACGGGAGAAGGGCGGCCGACCGGTCCTCGTGACCCCCATCGTGCGCCGCTGGTTCAACGCCGACGGCACGCTGAACAACGGAACAGCCCTGCTGGTCAACGGACTTGGCGTCGACCATCCGGCGGTGATCCGCTCGGTCGCCGCCGCGCAGGACGCTGCGCTGATCGACCTCACCGCCAGGACCAAGGCGCTGGTGGAGTCCCTGGGCGTCGAGGGCTCCAAGGCGCTCTACCTCTACAACGAGAAACGCGACAACACGCACACCTCCGTGCACGGAGCCACGGTCTACGCCGGCCTGGTCCGCGACGAACTCGTCGCCCTGCATCTGGTGCCGAGGGGCACCGTGCGGGTGGGATGAACGCCTGGGGGCGACCCGACCGGAACCGGGACGCCCCCAGGTCCTGGCATCCCCAGGTCCCGACCCGGCCGCGAAGGAAAGAAACAGCTGATGCACCTGCCCCCGTCCGACCCCGCCCGCAGCCCCCGCACCGGCTACACCCGCGCCCACTGGGAGGCGGCCGCCGACAACCTGCTCGCCGCGGTGGAGCCGTACGCCACCGAAGATCGCGCTCTCTACCACTTTCCCGGCGACCGGGAGAGCTGGTCGGGCCGCCTCTCCGACGGCCTGGAGGGCTACGCCCGCACTCTGCTGCTGGCCGCCTTCCGCCGTGACGAGACCGCGCTGGAACGTTACGCAACCGGTCTCGAGGCCGGTGTCCTCGGCGTCTGGCCCCGCATCGGAGATCGCGGGCAGCCTCTCGTCGAGGCCGCGTCGATCGCGCTCGCGCTGCGGCTTACCCGTCCGCTGCTCTGGGACCGCCTCGACGACCGTGTCCGACAGCGCGCGGCTGCCTGGCTCGGCGACGCGCTGACCGCCGAACCCTGGCCCTGCAACTGGGAACTGTTCCCGGTCACGGTAGGCGGTTTCCTGGAGTCGGTCGGCCACGAGCCGGAGGCCTCCCGCAAGGCGATCGACCGCGGCCTGGAGCGCATCGAGCAGTGGTACGTCGGCGACGGCTGGTACACCGACGGTGCCGGCCGCGCCTTCGACTACTACAACGGCTGGGCCATGCACCTGTACCCGGTCCTGCACGCCTGGCTGGCCGACGCCCCGGACCTGCTCGCCCTCTACGGCGGGCGGCTCAAGGCTCATCTCGCCGGCTACGCCCGCCTGTTCGGCGGCGACGGAGCCCCCATGCACCAGGGCCGCTCCCTCACCTACCGCTTCGCCACCACCGCCCCCCTGTGGCTGGGCGCCCTGACCGGCCATACCCCGCTGACTCCCGGCGAGACCCGCCGCCTGGCCTCGGGCGCGTTGAAGTACTTCCTGGAACGGGACGCGGTCGACGAGCACGGCCTGCTGACCCTCGGCTGGCACGGCCCCGACGAGGCGGTCCTGCAGGGCTATTCGGGACCGGCCTCCCCCTATTGGGCGAGCAAGGGTTTCCTCGGTCTGCTGCTTCCGCCGGAACACGAGGTGTGGACGGCGCAAGAGGAGGCGGGGCCGGTGGAGCGGGGGAACTCGGTTACCCCACTCTCCGCCCCCAACTGGCTGCTTCAGTCGACGAGTTCGGACGGCCTGGTGCGTCTGCACAACCATGGCAGCGAGGACGTCCGCTACGACCCGTACTACACGCGGTTCGCGTACTCCACGGTTACGCGGCCGCTCGGCACGCCACCGGACAACGTCGTAGTGGTCGGCGGCGACTCGCACCGTGAGGGCATCGTCCCGCTCGGGGTGGGGGAGGGGTGGGCGGCCTCTCGGTACGTGTCGGCCTGCGGCGCCGAGGTCACGAGTCTGGTGGTGGCCGACGGCGCGGTCGAGGTGCGGGCCCATCTGGTGGTCGGCGCGGCGCCGGGAACGGAGGTGCAGGTCACGGGCTGGGCACCGGTGGAGGGCGGGGACGAGCGGGCCGAGCTGGTGCCCGTGCACGGGCTGACCGGCACATCCCCGTTGTCGGGTGTGCTGGGAGACGGGCCCGCGACTCTCTTCGTCGCGCTGGCCCGCCTCACCGCCGAGCCCGACCCCCTGCCCCTCCGGGAACTGGTGTCCGTGGAGGTGCAGAGGGCAGGTGCCGGCAACGCTCATGGTGGGTACGCCCTGAGCGTCCGCTGGCCGACGGGCTCGGAGAGCCACTTTGGTTTCACGGCTTCAGACGGGCGATCCGCAGCGTCGTCGTGGTCGGTGAAGCCCCGGTGAGCGCCGTCGCGTAGGTCGGCGTCACGGGGGCGTACGCCCAGGTCAGCGTCCCGTCCTTGAGGACCGCGAGGTCTCCGGTGATACGCGTGGTCACCACCTTGTCCGCGCTCTGGACCTTGCCGTTCCAGTCGACGAGACGGAAGTGGGTGCCCGTGAAGGTGCCGACGCAGGTGCCGCTGGTGCACTTGGAGCTCTTCAGGGACTCCCAGGACACGAGGAGGCGGTCCTTGCCGTACGGGGCGACGTGGACGTTGACGTTCTCGGTGCCGACCGCGCTGGTGAGGTACACGGCCTTGCCGGGACCGGAGTTGCGGTCCTTCATGAAGGCCAGCGCGACCTGATGAGTGCCCGTCTTCGGTTTCACCGTCCAGCCGCGGCCGCTGGCGTCGTCCGGGTTCTTCTTCGCCGAGGCGGCGCCGCGAGAGGCGAAGGCGGTGACGTAACGGCCGGTGGACGACTTCACCAGGTCGCCGGTGCGGCCGGGGAAAGTGCCGCCGCAGTACCCGGCCCAGCACTGTTCGCGCTGCACCACGGGCGCTGTGTCCGGAGCACCGATCCCGGTCGAGACGAACAGCCCGGAGCGCCAGTCGTCGAAGCAGAGGGAGGTGAAGGCGCCGGAGGTCTCGGCGTGCAGGGCTATGCCCTCGTTGTGGCTGCACCCCCAGCTCCAGCCCCCGCTGAGCTTCGCCCCCTTGGCGCTGACGTACGCCATCTTGTCCCCGTAGTGCCCATCGGCGAAGCCACCGGCGCCGTGCACGACGAAGTAGGCGCCGTACTTGGTGCCGTTCCAGGTGAGTTGCCCGTCGAGCAAGGGCGCGGTGTCGTGGGAGGCGGTGCTGGTGAGGTTCGTGCGGAAAGTCTGTTTGGCACCCGTGTAGCGGACGATCGCGGCCGCGGTCTCCTTCCACTTGTTCGTGTCGGCGACTCGCGTGAGCAGGGCGAAACCGTCGTTGTGCGCGACCAGGCCGCCCACCTCCTTGGCGCCCTTGACGACCGTGTCGGCGCCCGAGCGCTTCCCGGCGGCGGTGAGCGGCGTGACGTGGACGCCGTCCGCCGCGGGCCAGGCGACGCGGAGCGTGCCGTTCGGGGCCACCGCGGTCGTTGTCCGCGTCCACTCCCGGGTGTTGTTGTAACCGGCAGACAAGTACGGGAACTTGGCTGCGAGGGTGACAGCGGTGGTGGTGGGGGTGAGGTTCGGGGAGGTGGTCGCTGCCCCGGCGGTGGCCCACCATGCGCCGGCGAGCAGCCCGGCGGCCGCGAGGGCGCCGATCGCGGGCTTGCGCGCCGCACGGATTCGGCGGTGGTGCTTCGTGCGTCGTGCAGATGTCATGGCCTGTGGTTGCCGCGGGGCAGGAAAAGGTTGCCGTGCGGAGTGGATGCCGGTGAAACCGCTGTGGCGGACGTTGCCCGGTGTGGCTGCCCGGTGGGATGTGGCCGGGTAGACGTGCCCCGATGCGAGCCACTGACGGAGGGGGATTCTCCGTTGCCGTGCGCAAGCGGTGTCCACAAGAATCCGCGCATGACTTCTGCCATCCGTCACGTGACGATCGACAGCTCCGACGCCCACGCCCTCGGCAGCTTCTGGTCCGAGGTTCTCGGCCACCCCCTCCACGAGGACGACAAGCCGGGCGACGACGAGGCACTGATCGAGGGTGCGGGCCTGCTCTTCGTCACCGTCCCGGAGCCCAAGAGACAGAAGAACCGCATCCATTTCGACCTCCAGCCGCAGGACCGCACCCGCGAGGAGGAGGTCGAGCGCCTGCTGGCCCTCGGCGCCACCTTGGTCGACGACCGCCGCAGGTCCGACGGGACGGGGTGGGCGGTCCTCGCGGACCCGGAGGGAAACGAGTTCTGCGTGGAGCGCAGTGCGGGAGAGCGGGCCGCCGGCTGAGAAGGCGGTTTCCGGGCAGGAAACGGAAACGGGCAGTTCAACGGAGGAGAGCCGACGGGGACATCCCGGAGGGGACGGTTTGGCGGGGACCGAAAGGACACGCCTCTAGCGTGGGCTGTATGCACGCACCCAGGGCGACCTCGAACCCCTTTGTCGGCCTCCACCATGCCGACACCCCGCTCCTCCTGCCCAACGCCTGGGACCACGCCTCCGCGCTGGCCATGGCGGGGCAGGGCTTTCGGGCGATCGGTACGACGAGTCTCGCGGTGGCGGCGGCGGTGGGACTGCCGGACGGAGCGTCGGCGACACGGGACGAAACCCTGAGGCTCGCGTTGCTTCTGGGATCGCAACAGTTCCTGCTGTCCGTCGACGCGGAAAACGGCTTCAGTGAAGATCCCGACGAGGTGGCGGAGTTCGCGCGTCAGCTTGCGGCGGTGGGCGCGGTCGGCATCAACCTGGAGGACGGAATGGGGGCGGTTGACCGGCATGCCGCGAAGATCGCCGCCGTGAAGTCGGCCGTCCCCGGCCTCTTCGTCAACGCCCGCACGGACACGTACTGGCTCGGCGAACACGACGAAACCGAGACGCTGTCCCGCCTGGACGTCTACCAACAGGCGGGCGCCGATGGCGTGTTCGTTCCCGGCCTGGCCAGTGCCCGGGAGATCGGGGCGCTGGTGGCGCGGCTCGATGTTCCCCTCAACATCCTCTATTCACCGGTCGGTCCCGCAGTTCCCCACCTCGCGGACCTTGGGGTGAGTCGCATCAGCTTCGGCTCGTTCCTCTACCGACGGTCCCTGGGCGCGGCGCTCGAGGCAGTGGTCGAGATCCGTGAGGGGCGCAGGCCTGGTGGTCGTGCGCCGACGTACGAGGACATCCAGAGTCTCGGCGCCGATCCGGCACGCCACGACTGATACCGCGTCAGCTGACGGTGTCGTCCTCCCGCGGCCAGTGGGTGAGCGCCATGTGCAGGGCGTCGATGACCTTGTCCCATGATCGCTGCACGTCCCGGGGCGCACCGAAGGCGCCGCCAGCCTCCAGCATGCAGTACCCGTGAAAGGTGCTGCGCAACAGGCGGACGGCGTCGGTGAGGTCGGGTTCGTCGAGGCCGTAGGCGCGGAGCATCCCGTAGGTGATTTCGGCGGTGCGGCGCGGGGCGGGTGAAGCGGCGGCCAGTTCCTGGTCGATCTCCTGGTCGATACGGGTCTGGGTGGCGGCGTACCTTCCCGGGTGCCGCAGGGCGTACTCCCGATAGGCCCCCGCGAAGGCGACCAGCGCGTCCTTGCCGGCGAGCCCGACGACGGCTGCGGCGATCCGGTCGATCATCTCGCCGCCGACGAGCAGTGCGAGCCTTGTCCGCAACTCCCGGAGGTTCCTGACGTGCGAGTACAGGCTCGCGTCCTTGACACCGAAGCGTCGGGCCAGCGCCGAGATGCTGACGTTGTCGAAGCCGACCTCGTCGGCCAGCTCGGCGGCGGCTTCGACGAGGCGGTCGGTGGTGAGGCCGACTCGTGGCATGGGGGACCGCCTTGTGTGCGCTCGGGGCCAGGAGGTACTGGGCAGGATCCTATGGGTTCCGCAGGTGGGAGGCCGGACGGCGGGGTGGACTCCACCACGGAAGTCGAGCCGGCCGCCCTGGCTCCGTCTGTAACGCTCCTTCCGACCGGGCACTGGCCCCGGGCCGTCCGCAACTGCCCGGACCTGCGCCGCAGGGTGCCCCTGCCGGCCGGTGCTGTGGGTGCCGCCCTTGCACCGACCGGCAGGGATCAAGGACCTGGGAGAACAGCGGTGAGCGGCGCCGGAGCCGTCTTCCTCGCTGGAACCCGAATCCGAATCCGGGGTCACGCGTTCGGATTGAGTCCGTTCGACAGCCCGGTGTAGGCGGGCTTCGCCGCGTAGCTCTCGTTGTACGGCAGGGCCGCCCCGTACCCGTTGAACGTGCCCGGTACCCACGAGTACTTGTCGCTGACGCCCCACAGGGTGACGCCGGCGCAGCGCGCCACGCCGAGGCAGTTCTCGCTCGCTGTCTTGTAGTCGGTGGATTGCTGGGCGAGTTCGGCGGAGGAGGCGGGCAGCGGAATTCGGACGTCCAGCTCAGTGATGGACACCTCCAGACCGAGGTCGGAGAACCGCTTGAGGTTCGCCTTCATCGACGCCGGAAGCTTGCCGACCTCGAAGTGCGACTGGAAACCGATTCCGTTCAACGGCACTCCCTGCGCCAGGAGCTGTTGGGCCAGCGCGTACAGGGCGTCGCTCTTGGCGTTGTCCGCCTCGATGTTGTAGTCGTTGATGTACAGCTTCGCGGCGGGGTCGGCGGCGTGCGCCCAGCGCAGCGCGTTGGCTATGTATCCGGTTCCGAGTTTGTCCTGCCAGAGCGAACTGCGCATCGAACCGTCTTCGTTGAACGCTTCGTTGACCACGTCCCAGGCGTACACCTTGCCCTTGTAGCGCCCGACTTCGGTGTCGATGTGGCCCTTGAGGATGGTGTTCAGCTCGGTTGCCGAATAGTTTCCGTTCTTCAGCCAGGACGGCAACTGCGCGTACCAGGCCAGGGTGTGCCCGCGTACGCCCTGGTCGTGGGCGGCCGCATGGGCCACCAGCCGGTCGGCGGCGGCCCAGTCGAAGCTGCCCCGGCTCGGTTCGACGGCGTCCCACTTCATCGCGTTCTCGGCCGTCACCGAGTTGAACTCCCGGTCCAGGACGGCTGTGTACGACGCGTCGGAGCTCAGCGGGGTGTCTCCCACTGCCGCGCCGATCTTCACACCGCGCCCGTCGGCGTAGCCGCGCAGGGTGGTGGCGGCCGAGGCCTCCGGTGTGAGATACGGCAGCGCGACGGCCGCCGTGGCGACGAGCGCGCCCGCGACGGCGAGCGGGCCGGGGCGCAGAGCGCGACGCCGGTGATGGTGGGTTCCCGGTGTGTGGGGCACGGCTGCTCCTCGATGGACTGGGGGATGGGGGGTGGGAAGTGGGGATGCGGGTGCTTCAGCCGTGTGTCGCCACCGGCGAGCGTAAGGTTGCCGGGGACTTGAGAACAGCGCCGGGTGGGGGAGACGGGCGGGGGCCACGGGGTGTACGAAGCGCGGAGCAAACGATTCCGACGACCACGGGAGGTTGCGTCCCGTGCCGGCCAACCGCTGTGGCGGCAGCGGGACTTCGGGATCTTCTGGGCCGCGCAGACGCTCTCCTTCCTCGGCGATTCCTTCGCCCTGATCGCCCTGCCGCTGCTCGTCCTCCAGGTCACCGGCTCACTCGCCCGTATGGGTCTGCTGACGGCGGTCGGCGGGGCGGCCTCGGTCGTGGCGGCGGTGTTCGCCGGGGCGATAGTGGACCGGGTCGACCGACGCCGACTCCTCATCGCCTGCGACCTGGTCCGCATGGTGCTGTACGGACTGATCCCGCTGGTGTGGCTGATCGGGCCACGGGTCTGGCTGCTGTACACGGTCCTGCCGCTGTGCGAGGCCGTCGGCATGCTCTTCGCCGTCGGTTACGTAACCGTTGTCCGCGGCTTGGTCGGCACCGGGCAGCTCACCGAGGCCAACGGACGGCTCAACGCGACGGCTGCCGCGGCCGGCGTGCTCGGCCCACTGTGCGCCGGCGCGCTCGCGGCCTGGACCGGCCCGGCCGCGGCGATCGGCGTGGACGCGGCCAGCTTCGGAGTGTCGGCTGCCTGTCTCTGCGTCGTACGGATCCGGAGGGGGCCGCTGGACGACCGGCCGGACGATCTGCCGAAGGAGCGAGGGGGCGAGCCGCTGGGCGGGCAACCGACCGCGCGGGCCGGGGAACGACCGGGCCGGCGGGCCGGGTTGTGGCGGGATCTGCGGGCTGGGGTGGCGTTCCTGTACGGCCATCCCGTGCTGCGTGCGCTGACCGCGCTGCTGTTCGTCTTCAGTTTCCTCACGCTGGGACTGAACGACCTCGTCATCTACCACCTCAAAGACGACCTCGGGCATGACGACGGCACCGTCGGGTCCGTCATGGCGGCCGGCGCGCTCGGCACTGTCGTCGGCTCCCTGGCCGTGGCCCGGGTGCATCGCCGGCTCGGTTTCGGGCCGACGTGGACGGCGGCGGTCGCGGTGAGCGGTGTCGCCGTCGCGGGGCTGGGTTGGGCGCACGACACCCGCGTCGTGGGGGCCCTGTGCGCCGTCTTCCTGGCCGGTGCCGCCGTCGCGGGCACCTGCTCCATGTCCCTGCGTCAGGAGGTGACTCCGGAGCCGCTGCTGGGCCGGGCCACCTCCGCCTTCTGGACCCTCCAGTACGCGGCGGCCCCGGTGGGCGCGGCCGTCCTGACATGGGCGGCGGAACGGCACGGCACCGCGCCGGTCGCCATGCTGGCCGGCGGGGCCTGCGTGCTGATCGCCGGGGCCGCGCTGCTGACACCGGTGGGCAGGGCCGGGCGGAGGTGACGCCGGGGCGGTGGCCGGGGTGGCGCGACGGCGGCCAGAGGGCGCTGACCACCAGTGGCCGCCGGCTCCGACGTCCGCGCCGAGCACGGTCGGCGGGCCGGCCTCGTCCGCCTCGTCCTTGCTTCCCCACCGCCTTCGTCCTTCGACCGGCTTCAGGCCCTTCTCGTAACCGTTTCCTCAGGACCCCGCCCGAGCAACCGGTTCCTGCGCCCCAGTCCGCATAGCCGGTTTCTGGGCTCCCCTTTGCGTAACCGCTTCCGCAAGCCCATCACTCACCGTAACCGCTTCCGCCTGCCCATCCCTGCCGCAACCGCTTAAGCGGGCCGTTCACCCCGTGGCCGCTTCCGCCGCACCCCGACGTCTCCGTGACCGCTTCCGCTTCCTCACTCCCGCCGCCCCGGCAACCACATCGCCGGAACCAGTGCCAGTGCCAGTAGCCCCGCAGCGACCAGGTAGGCGATGCGGAAGCCCGACGGGTCCGGTCCGGCCGCGCCCAGCACCACGGAGATGAGCGCGGTGCCCACCGCCGCACACACCTGGGAGTTGATGCTCAGCGCGCTGCTCGCCGCGGCCACACGTTCCCTGGGCAGGTCGCGGGTGGCGGTCGCCATCGTCGGCATCAGCACCATCCCGGTGCCGATGCCCATCACCACCGTCGCGCAGACCAGCCGCCAGGCAGGCACGCCTTCCTCTCCGATCTGCAACCCCGTCAGGGCCATGCCGAGCGCGCCCAGGGCGATGCCGGCCCGGATCAGCCGCCGCGGCGATACCTTGTCGATCCTGCGCGCAGCGATCTGCATCGTCGCGCCGACCGCGAGTCCGACCGGCATGCCGAGCAGCCCCGTCGACGTCGCGCTCCAGCCCCGCACCTGCTGCCAGTACACCGGTCCCAGGAGCATCGAGCCGAAGTAGCCGCAGGTGAACAGGGCGAGCGTGCCGATACCGAAGGCGAACGTCCGGTCGCTCAAGAGACGTAGGTCCAAAAGAGGTTGACGTGCCGTCAGGGATCGGCGGACGAAACCGGCGACGAGAGCTGCTCCCGCCAGCGTCGGCACCAGCGCGCCCGGTTCCGCGAAGTCGCCCCGCTCGCCGCCGCGGGCCAGGCCGAACAGCAGCAGAGCGAGCCCCGGTGAGAGCATCAGCAGGCCGGGAACGTCCAGTCGGGGGACCGGTGCCGTCGCCCGGGGCGTGTCGGGGCGCAGCAGCTTCGCCGCGAGCGTCAACGCCACCGCTCCCACAGGCAGGTTGACGAGGAAGATCCACTGCCAGGACGCTGCGTCGATCAGCCAGCCGCCGAGTACCGGTCCGGCCACCGGGCCGACCAGAATCGGCAGCCCGAGCAGTGCCATCGTGCGGCCGAGCCGCTCCCGGTCCGCTGCGGCCATCGTCATGGCCATGCCCACGGGCATGAGCAGCCCGCCGCCGAGCCCCTGCACCGCGCGGAACGCGATCAGACTGCCGATGTCCCAGGCGCAGGCGGCGAGCAGGGAGCCGAGGGTGAACAGGGCGAGCGCGGTGAGATAGGCGCGCTTGGCGCCGATGCGGGCCATGACCCACGCCGCGGTGGGGACGACGGCAGCGAGCGCCAGCGTGTAGGCCGTCGCCGTCCACTGGATGGTCTCCAGTGGGGAGTTGAACGCTTTGGAGAGGCTGCGCAGAGCGACGTTGACGATCGTGATGTCGAGGACCGACATCACCGAGCCGGTGATCACGACCAGGAGGGTGTGGTTGAGCGACGTCGAGGCGGTGGACGCGGATCGGGCCGACGTCGCCTCCACGTCGCCTCGGGCGGGCTGGGCGGAGGTCATCCTTCCGCCCCTCAGCCCTGGTAGGCGCGGGTGGCGCGAGCGCTTCGCAACGTCCGTCCCCACCAGGAGAGTTGACCGATCATTCCCTTGGCGGCGCCCTCGCAGACGTCCGCGTCGCGCGGTGCGCCGTCCTCACCGAGCCCCGACCACGGACCGTGCAGGCTCACGGCGTCCCGTACGGTCATGGCGTGCAACTCGGCAAAGACCAGCCGTAGTTGCTCCACCGCGCGCACGCCGCCGGCGAGGCCGCCGTAGGAGACGAATCCGACCGGCTTGGCCTGCCACTGTGGGTGGTGCCAGTCGATGAAGTTCTTCAGCGCGGCCGGGAAGCTGTGGTTGTACTCGGGTGTGACGACGACGAAGGCGTCCGCGGCGGCCAGCCGTGGTGAGACGTTCGCCAGTACGGCCAGGGTCTCGGGGCTTGGCGCGCCGCCCCAGCCGGGCATGACCAGCGGCAGGTCCATGTCGGCGAGGTCGATGACGTCCACGTCCAGGCCGTCGTGGTCGGCGGCGGCGCCGAGGAACCAGTCGGCCACGGCGCGGCCCTGGCGGCCCTCGCGGACACTGCCGACGACGACGGCCACGCGGAGCGGGGCGTCGTGCTCGACAGCGGTGGTGATGGTTTCGGCGGCGGGCGTGTCGGTGGCAGGCATGGGTGTCCCCCGGTTGTTCCTCGCGACCCTTACGGGGCGGGACGGCCGCACGGCGCGGCCTCACGTCCGGTAAACTACAACGGACGTTGTAAAAAGTGCAACGGTCGTTGTAAGTCGTGAGGAGTCGAGGGTGGGCAGCACCAATGAGGGCTGGGTGGGCGAGGCGCAGCGCACGGTCTCGCCCCGCAAGCTGGAGAAACAGATGGCGATTGCGGGCGCGGCCTGCACCGTCTTCGGCCGCGAGGGGTACGCCCGCGCCTCCGTGGACGCGCTCGCAGCCGAGGCTGGCGTCTCGACGCGCACGCTCTACAACCACTTCCCCGGCGGCAAGGCGCAGCTCTTCGGTGCGGTCGTCACCTGGACGTCCGGCGAGGTCAAGGACGCCCAACTGACCCGCCTGTACGCAGTGTTGGACCCCGATCGGCCACCGCGCCCACCGGACCTGGAGCGTGACCTCGTCGCCCTCGCCCGCGGCTTCGTAGGGCTCATGGCGGACTACCCGAACCACTTCGCCCTCGTCCGCCACATCCACGCCGAGGCCGACCATGTGCCACGGGAGGTGCTCGACGCCTGGCGGGACGCGGGACCGGGCCCCGTCGGCCGCGCCCTCGCCGAGGCGATGGAGGGCCTCGCCACCGCCGGTCTGCTCGATGTGCACGGCGACGCGGCCCTCGCGGCGACACACTTCACGGCACTGGTCTCCCACTCGATCACCCAGCTCTCCCACTACGGGGTGCTGCCGCTGCCGAAGGAGGAGACCGAGCGCTTGATGAGCGCCGGTGTCGCGGCGTTTCTGCGGGCCTACCGGGCCGCGTGATCCAGGCGGTACGGCTGTACGCACGGGGCCGCCGCAGTCGGGGTTCACCCCGAGGCCGTGGCGCGCCATTCCGGAGAGTGGAACTCTGCGGTCCCGTGCGTCCAGCGGGCCCACTGGCCTCGAGCCCCGGGCCGGCCGCTCGAGGCGGGACACGCGTCCCGAAGTCGGGACGCGGCTCCCGGAGGCCGGGCGCACGCCCACCCTTCCTTCCCCCCAGGGGACTCCGCGGCACCGCCTCCGCCCTGGTCGCGGCACCGGCGCTCGTCGTCGCCGGGCCGAAGGGCGCCCTCGTCGCACCTGGTGACCTGGACATCTCTATCGGCACCGGCGGAAAAGGCCGACGAGCACCGCACCGGGGACACGGAGCGGTCGGCCCGTCAGCCGAACGTGGACGTCGTCACCGCGGGCGTCATCCGTTCACCCCCGTGTAGTGGCCGAGGCTCCACCGCCACAGAAGTCGCGAGCCGGCATACGCCAGCAGGCCGAGCAGCGGGGAGGCCGCCGCAAGCCAGTAGGGGACGCCGGTGTCGTGGCCGTGGCCGGTCAGGACGGCGGCCGGGAAGTACGCGACGAAGGCGAGGGGAAGGCCGTACGTCAACAGGCCGCCGACCGCCTTGGGCAGCACGTTGAGCGGATAGCTGCCGAACGTGCCGAGGAGTTCCTCCAGCCAGCGGCCCCAGTAGTCGGCGGCCGGGAAACGCAGGGCGGCGGAGGCGACGGCCGTGAACAGGGCGGCCTCCAGGAGCATGCCACCGAGCACGGCCACGATCAGGTACGAGGTCCGGCCCGCCGTCCAGTCGAGGTGACTGCGGCTGAGCGCGCCCACCATCAGGGCCACCGCAACGGTCAGATCACCGATGGCATTCGTGGGGAACATGCGCAACTGGACCTGGAGATGCACCGGCATCGGGCGCACCAGGCAGACATCGATCTTGCCTTCCTGGATGAAGTAACCGATTCCGTGCATCCGTCCCAGGAAGAGGACGAAGAGACCGTGGGCGAGCATCCGGGTCGCCGGGATGAGCAGCACGTCCGAGCTGTCCCAGCCGCCCATCCCGCTGAAACGGGTCAGCAACACGGTCGCGAACACGATCACCGAGACCTGCCAGACGGCGCCGATCGCGATCATCATCAGAAACTCGGAGCGGTATTCCAGCTGGGCGCGAAAGTTGAGACGGGTGATCCGCCAAGCGAGTCGTACGGCTTTCAAGGGCATCAGCCTCCTTGCGAGATGACCTGCCGGGCGGCGAGTCGCCACACCAGCCGGGTGAACAGAGCCAGTACCACCACCCAGGCGGCCTGCACCAGCAGCGCGGGTCCCGCGTCCGACAACGGGATGCGGCCCACATAGAGCGACAGCGGCACGCTCAGGGTCGCCTGGAAAGGCAGGAAACCGCTCAGCGTGACGAACCAGTCGGGGAAGAACCACAGCGGCGCGTACACCCCGGACAACAGGTTCTGCGCGAAGATCAGGATGAGCATCGCGGCGTTGTTGCGCAGCGTGAAGAAACACAGCTGGTCGATGGCCAGCATGACGTAGTACAGGATCCACTGGCCGAGCAGCAGACTCAAGCCGAACACCCCCGCCACGGCGGCCGACCCGGGCGGCTGCACCACCCCGGCCGCCAGACAGATTGCGAAACCGGCCAACGCCCAGGCGAGTCCGTACAGTTGCTCGCCCAGCGCGCGCAGGGCGTAGTAGCGCTGGGGTGACAGCGGGCGCAGGTACCAGTAGACGATGGTGCCGAAGTGCATGTGCTGGATCACGGTGTCCCGGGCCGCGTACTGGTCCAACTCCCTCAGCCGGGAGGCAAGTACGGCCAGTACGGCGTAGGTGACGGCCTGGTCGCGGGTCATTCCGGCGGTGGTGCCGGTGTGGGCGTACAGGCCGTGCCACAGGGACGCCACCAGCACCACCTGCACGGCCAGCCGGAGCAGGGCGGCGGTCATCCGGGGCGGGGTGTGCAACTCGCCGAGCGGGGTGACCCGGGCGGCGCGCCATGCGTACGGGACCGCCATCACGCGTCCCCGGCCTGCACGTACGCGGCCCTCATCACGTCCTCCAACTCGGCCTCGTCCAGGGCGATGTCCGTCACCTCGTACCGCTCGATGACCGACTTCAGTGCCTGGTGCACGGTCGGTGCGCCGGATCCGTCCGGGCCGAAGACCACCCGCGAGCCCTCGTGCCGCAGCACCCTGATCCCCGGCGGCGCCACGACCTCGGCGTGCGGGTCGGCGAGGGTGGCGCGGACCTGCCAGGTGGAGCCGAACTTGCGCCGGATCTCGTCGAGGGTGCCGTCCAGGACCAGCCGTCCGTGGTTGATCAGTACCACGCGCTCGGCGAGCCGTTCCACCTCGGTCATGTCGTGCGTGGTCAACAGGACGGTACGGCCGCGCTGTTCGACCTGGTGGCGCAGGAACTCGCGGACCTGCTCCTTCACCACCACGTCCATCCCGATCGTCGGCTCGTCGAGGAAGACCACCGGCGGGTCGTGCAGCAGAGCCGCCGCGAGGTCGCAACGCACGCGCTGGCCGAGGGAGAGGTGGCGTACGCGGGTGTCCCAGAAGGAGGAGAGGCCGAGCAGGTCGTCGAACTCCGCCAGTCGTACGGCGTGTTCGGCCTTCGGTACCTCGTAGATGTCGCGCAGGATCGCGAACGACTCGCGCACCGGCAGGTCCCACCACAGCTGGGTGCGCTGCCCGAACACCGCGCCGATGTTGCGGGCGTTGCGCTCCCGCTCCCGGTACGGCACCACGCCCGCGACGCGTGCCTCGCCGGAGGTGGGAGTGAGGATGCCGGTGAGCATCTTGATGGTGGTGGACTTGCCGGCGCCGTTCGGGCCCAGCAGGGCGAGGAGTTCGCCCGCGGCCACGTCGAAGGTGATGTCGCATACGGCGTGCTTGGCGACCCGCTCGGGATTGACCAGGGAACGCAGGCCTCCGGCGAGGCCGGGGCGGCGGACGGTGGTGTGGAAGGTGCGGGACAGGCCGCGCACCTCGATGCTGCCGATCACTCGTTCAACCTCCAGTGAAGCGCGGCCGGTCGGCTGGGAAGCCGACCGGCCGCGGGAGACGTCAACACCGTGTCGGAATGTCGATCAAATGGTCAATCGATTAATCGATCGGAGGCGGTTGCATGGTGATCGATCAGCCGATCAATCGGTTGCCGTGAAGACGAACGAGAACTCGGCGGGTGCGGCGTTCAGGAAGTACTGCGGCAGCGGGCCCGGGCCGCAGGACTGGGAGCCGATGCCGTGCTGGCCGTGGTCGAGGTTGACCCAGACCGTGTCGCCGGGCGTGAGGTCGGTCAGGTGCCGCGCCGCGTCCAGCTGCTCGGTCGTCCAGCGCCGTGCGGAGAACCAGAACGCCGGGTCGCCCTCGATCCGCAGCCCGCCGAGCTCCGCCCAGCGGACGTCGGCCCGGGCGCCGTTCTCCTGCGGGCGCACGTACGGGGTCTGCATCTCCTCGATGCTCCCGTCCCACTGGCCGAGCATGGATGCGGCGCTGGTGTCCGGGTATGCCTCGCCGGGACCGCCGCCGAACCACTGCGCGTGCCCCGCGCCGGACGCCAGCCCGAAGCGGATGCCGATCCTGGGCAGCGGCACCCTCCAGTCGCCCTCCGGCCCCACGGAGACGGTCAGCTTCAGCCGTGTCCCGTCGGACGTCCAGCGGTACACGGTGCGCAGGCCCACCTCCCGGGCGGCCGGTGCCACCCGGGTCCGTACGGTCAGCGCGTCGTCACCCGATTCGACACCGTCCAGGCGGTGTTGCATGCGATGCAGGCCATACGTGCGCCACAGCACGCCGTAGCGCGTGTCGTCCTGCCAGGACGCGCCGTCGTCGTTGTCGGTCGGCGCCCGCCACACGTCCAGGCGCAGCCCGGTCACGTCGACGCCGCCGATCGTCCTCAGTTCGCCGGTACGGGCGTCGAAGGCACCGGGACCGAGCGTGATCAGCCGCTCGCCGACAACAGGCCGCTCCGAGGCGGCGACGGTCATGGGCGCGCGTGGGGCGACGGTCTCCTGGCCCCATGCCACCGCATGACCCCTGGGTGCCCACGCAGTGTCCTCGGCGAGCAGCGCTCGGACCGTCCACTGGACCTCGTCGCCCTGCCCGTCGGGGCCCGCCGGGAGCTTGATCTCGGCCGACTCCCCGGGTGTGAGAGCTCCGACTGTGAGTCTCTTCGCGCCCGTGGGAAACCCGTCCACCTGGTGGACGAACTCGAACTCCAGGTGGGAGAGGTCCGAGAAGTCGTACGCGTTGGTGACCCGCACGGTCCCGCCCGTGCCGTCGCCCTCGATACGGACCGGCTCGATCACCTTCTTGTACTCGACCAGACCCGGCGACGGCGTCCGGTCCGGGAAGACCAGGCCGTCGCAGACGAAGTTGCCGTCGTGCAGTTCCTCGCCGAAGTCGCCGCCGTAGGCGTAACCCAGCTCCGGGTGCTTGATGCCGTGGTCGATCCACTCCCAGACGAAGGCGCCCTGGAGACGGTCGTGCGCCTCGAAGATCCGCTGGTAGTCGGCCAGTCCACCCGGGCCGTTGCCCATGGCGTGGGCGTACTCGCAGAGGATGAAGGGCAGTTGGCGTCGCTTCAGGGTGCCGCCGTCGAGCCCCTGTCCGATCCGCTCCACCTCGTCGTGGAAGGCGTACATGCGCGAATACATGTCTGTGTCACGGCAGTCGATGTCGCCCTCGTAGTGCACGAGGCGTGAGCTGTCACGGCCGTGGATCCACTCCGCCATCGCGGTCAGGCCGCACCCGGTGCCGGCCTCGTTGCCGAGGGACCAGATGACGACCGACGGGTGGTTCTTGTCCCGTTCGACCATGCGGGCCGCGCGGTCGAGAAGGGCGGGTGTCCAGCGGTCGTCGTCGACGGGATTGTCCCGCCAATTCTGCTCGACGAAGCCGTGGGTCTCCAGGTCGCACTCGTCGATGACCCACAGCCCGTACTCGTCGCACAGGTCGAGGAAGGCCGGGTGGGGCGGGTAGTGCGAGGTGCGGACGGCGTTGACGTTGTGCCGCTTCATCAGCAGCACGTCCTCGCGCATCGTTTCCAGGTCGAGGGCGCGTCCTGTTTCCGGGTGCCACTCGTGCCGGTTGACACCCTTGAAGAGGATCGGCCGGCCGTTGACCTTGATCAGGCCGTCCGTCAGCTCGACGGTCCGGAAACCGATGCGCAGGGGTACCCGCTCGCCCTCCGTCACCAGCTCGCCGTCGTACAACGTGGGCGTCTCCGCCGTCCACGGCTGAACCGGTACCGTAACCGCTTCCCCGGTCGCGACATCGATGTCCAGGGCGGGCACGGTCACCCGCCCGTCGACGTCGGAGTCGACGCGCAGGGTGCCCTCCGCCGTGACGTGGTCGTAGGAGGCTCGCACGAAGAAGTCGAGCACGCTGCCCGCCGGACGGTGCAGCAGCGTGACGTCACGGAAGATGCCCGGCAGCCACCACTGGTCCTGGTCCTCCAGGTACGAGCCCGCCGACCACTGGTGGACACGGACCGCGAGGACGTTTCCGCTGGGCCTGAGCAGATGCCCGACCGCGAACTCGTGCGGCAGCCGGGAGCCCTTGAACTCGCCGATGTCCGTGCCGTTCAGCCAGACCCGGGCGCAGGACTCGACACCGTCGAAGCGGAGAACGAAACCGCCTTCGGAGACGTCGGGCCACGCCTCCGGCAGGTCGAAGACCCTCAGATGGTCGCCGGTCGGGTTCTCGGTCGGGACCCGGGGCGGGTCCACCGGGAAGGGGTAGAGATGGTTGGTGTAGATGGGCGAGCCGAAGGCGCCGTCGCCCTGCAGGACCCAGTGGCCCGGGACGGTGACCTCGGCCCAGTCCCCGGCGTCGTACCCCTCCTCGGCGAACGAGTCGTCCTCGGCGTCGGCCGTCGCCGACACGCGCAGTCGCCAACGTCCGTTGAGCGACAGTGACTTCGCGTCCGAGGACGCGTACCAGGCGCGGGGCGGAAGGGCCCCGCTGCCCGGTGAGACGTTCTCGACGTAATCGACGGCGGTGCGGAAGGACATCGGTCTCCTAGATCAGCCCTTGATGCCGGTCTGCGCGATCCCCTGGACCAGCCAGCGCTGGAGGAAGAGGAACACGAACACCAGGGGCAGGATGGAAAAGGCGGTGGCCATGAAGATCAGATGGAAGATTACGGTCTGATTGGTCATGTAGTTGGAGAGTGCGACCTGGACGGTCCACGACCCCGGGTCCTGGCCGATGACCAGCGGCCACAGGAAGGAGTTCCAGCCGTTGATGAAGGTGATGGTCGCCATCGCCGCGAAGAAGTTCAGCGAGTTGGGCACCACGATGCGCCAGTACGCGCCCCAGTAGCCCAGTCCGTCCACGCGCGCCGCCTCCTCCAGCTCCTTGGGGAACCCCAGGAAGTACTGCCGGAACAGGAAGCAGGTGAAACCGCTGAAGAGGCCCGGGATGATGAGACCGCGGTAGGTGTCCACCCAGCCGAGCGACGACACCAGCACGAAGCTCGGGACGAAGGTGACGGCCGTCGGGACCATCAGGGTGCCCAGGACGGCGTAGAAGACCTTGTTGGCGTGCTTGTACGGGATGCGGGCGAGACCGTAGCCCGCGAGGGAGCACACCAGCAGGACGCCGACGGTGTGCAGGGTGGCCACGACCGCCGAGTTCCACAGGGACTGGCCGAAGGGCACCGTCTCGTCGGTGAACAGTTCGCTGATGTTGCCCCACTGGATGTCGGTGGGGAAGAACTTCCAGTTCTCTCCGGTGATCTCGGCGTCGGTGGAGAGGGCGTTGCGGATGAGCAGGTAGAACGGGATCAGGAAGAAGAACCCGGAGATCCCGGCGGCGATGTAGAGGCCGGTGGAGCTCATCACGCCGCCGCCGCGCCTGTCGCGACGGGGCTGCTTGCCTGACGGCGGTGCGGGTTCCCGCACCTCGGGCATCGTGGTGGTCACTTGGACTCATCCCCCCTTCCGAAGCCCATGAACTTGCCCTGGAGCAGGGTCACGGCACAGATCAGCACGGTCAGGATGACCGCGCCCGCGCTGCCGGCGCCGTAGTCCTGGCTCTCGCCCAGAGCCTTGTAGTACAGCTCGACGAGGGGCGGACGACCCCACGTGGTCTTCGACAGGAGGTTGAAGAACTCGTCGAAGGCCTGGTAGGCGGCGATGAGCAGCAGGAGGATCACCGCGGTGGACGTGGCGCGCAGCTGGGGCAGGGTGATGTAACGGAAGGTCTGCCAGCCCGGCTTGGCGCCGTCGATGGCGGCGGCCTCGTACAGCTCGCCGGGGATGTTCTGCAGCGCGGCCAGGAACAGGATCATGTAGAAACCGGACTGCAGCCACAGGCGTGCCGTGACGATGACGAACCAGTACCAGGGCGGACTGGGGTCGACCAGCCAGGCGATGTTCTCGACCCCGAACCAGCCGAGGACCGTGTTCATCATGCCGAAGCGGACCCCGCTGAAGATGGACATCTTCCAGATCAGCGCGGCGGCCACATAACTGCACGCGGTCGGCAGGAAGAAGACCGAACGGAAGAACGCCCGCATGAAGCGCAGCCGGTTCACCAGCAGGGCCAGGCCCAGCGAGAGGGCCCAGGTGGTGGGCACGATGAACGCGGCGAAGACGGTGAAGGTACCGAGCGAGCCGACGAAGTCGTCGTTCGTCAGCATGTACGTGTAGTTGTCGAAGCCGATGAACTTGTCGGGGGTGACGGTGAAACGGGCCTCGAAGAAGCTGAGCCAGATGCTCCACAGGATCGGGGCGTAGACGAAGATCGCCAGACCGATGAGGAACGGCCCGGTGAAGAGCCAGAAGTTGAAGGTGGGGCTGCCCCGCAGACCCCGCCGCGGCTTGGCCGGTGAGGCCTTCGCCGGGGCGGGGCGCGCGAGGTCGCGCGTCTTGGTCGTCGACATGTCGTGGTCCGTCCCGCGGCCTATCCGAACAGCTTCTTGAGCTCGCGGTTGACGGCCGTGTCGGCCTTGTCGAGCGCGGCTTCCGGGTCCATGTCCTTGCGGACGCAGTTGGCGAAGACGTCCTCGAGCGAGGTGATCATGGCCTGGGTCCAGCCGATGTTGTCGAAGTGCCCGAACTCGTTGAAGAGCCTGACGCCCTCAGCGGCGTTGCCCGCCTTGAGCTTGGTGGCGGTCTGCGCGATCGAGGTGCGCGGCGGAATGTGGAAGCCGAAGGAAGTGGCCCATTCCTCCTGGTACTTCTTCTGGTCGATCCACAGCCACTTGACGTACTCCTTGGCGGCCTCGACGTTCTTGCCCTTGGCGTTGACGAACATCGACCAGCCGCCGTTGTAGACCGACTGCTTGCCGGAGTCGATGGTCTTCGGGAAGGGGAAGACTCCCCAGTCGTCGCCGAGCGCCTTCTGGATCCCCGGCATGGCCCACATGCCACAGAACTGGATGGCACACAGGCCCTGGTTGAGCGAGGAGGGGTCCCAGGATGCGGTCGGTGCGCCGAGGAGAAGGTGGCCGCTGGTGAACAGCTTGCGCATCTTCTTCAGGCCCTCGATGACGCCGGGGGTGTGGTAGGCGATCTCGTTCTTCTCGTCGAGGGTGTCGGCGCCGGCCGACCAGATCATCGGGTTGATGACGCTGTGCAGGTCGTCGCCCATGTACAGGCCCTTGACCTTGCCGGTGGTGAGCTTGGCGGCGGCCTCCATCAGCTCGTCGAGCGTGGTCGGCACCTCGACCTTGGCCTTCTCCAGCATCGACTTGCGGTAGAAGAAGAACTGCGGGTCGTCGATCATCCGGACGCCGTAGATCTTGCCGTCGACCGTGTGCGACTTGATGTCGGCCGGGTTGAAGTCGTCCTTGACCGGCGTGATGATGTCGGTCAGGTCCGCCACCTGACCGCTCTTGATCATCTGGATCTGCGGGTGGAACTCGAACAGGTCGGGCGCGCTCTTGGTGAGCAGCGTGGCGAAGAGCTTGCTCTCGAAGTCGGCGCTGGTGATCCACTGCGTGGTCACGTTGGCCTTGTCGTAGGCCTTCGCGTACTTCTTGATGGCCTGCTCGGTGCCCTGCTCGCCGTAGGCGTGGAAGAACTGCGTCAGGTCGACGCCCGAACCGGAACCGCCGCTTCTGCCGTTGTTGCTGCCGCACGCGGCGAGCGTGCCGGCCGCCGCCATACCCGCAGCGGCCCGGAAGAGTGATCGGCGGGACCAGTTGCTGTTGCTCATTGCCGACATGGTGACGTCCTTGTCTCGAGTACGGCCGCGGCTCGACGGCTTCAGCGCCAGATGGCTGAAATGGCGTTGCGGAGCGGGACGTTAACCTTCGGCTAAGGCTTCGGCAAGGGGTTGGGCGAAGTCTGTTCGAAGCGTTGTGATCGGTTCGGGATGGCGAACGGAGGGCGCCCCGCAGAGGCGGGAACGGGGGGTGTAGAGCGGTTGCGGAACGGGTAACGCGGGCGCGGGGAAGTGGGGATGAGGGCCGCCGGTGTCAGGGGCCGGCGGCCCTCGGTCAATGGGGTGATCCCAGGACGGCTGTTGCCCTGGCTGCCGCCCGGCTACCGTCCTGCCCAGGCCACGGTGGCTCCGCCGGTGCAGCTGTGGAGGATCACTTGCGAGCCGTCGGCGGTCGCCGAGCCGCTGACGTCCTGGCACTTGCCGCTCGCCTCGCCGGCGATCTGTTTCGCCGGATCATGCCGACCGTGCGGTGCGGCTCCTCGCACCAGCGGGGACGGTGCGTTTGGCGTTCCTCTGCCCGACGGACTGCAGCGCCCCTTCGAGCGCGAACGTCGCCGCGCCCAGACAGGCCGGGTCGGTGGGGATCGGGGAGAGGACGATCCGGTTGGCGGCCAGCGGCCGTTTCAGCGCGTGTCGGGCGACGGCCTCGCGCACCTCGTCGAGAAGGGGTTCGCCGAGCCGGGCGGCCACCCAGCTGCTCAGCACGACCACCTCGGGGTTGAGGACGTTGACCAGGTTGGCGATGCCGGCCCCGAGGTAACGGGCGGTGTCGCGGACGACCTTGACGGCGACCGGCTCACCTGCGGCGACCCCGACGGCCAGGGCGTCGATGGTGGCGGTCTGGTCCTCGGGATGCAACAGCGGGCTCTGCGGGCTGAGTTCACGCAGGTTCTGCATGATGCCGGGCGCGCCGACGTACGTCTCCACGCAGCCGTGGTTGCCGCAGCGGCACAGCCGGCCGTCGAGCACGAGCGTCGTGTGCCCCCACTCACCGGCGCTGTTGCTGACCCCCCGGTGCAGTGCGCCGCCCAGCACCAGTCCGGCGCCGACGCCGGTGCCGAGGTTGACCACCACGGCGTCCCCGTGTCCGCGCGCCGCCCCGAACCACAGCTCGGCGACGGCTCCGGCGCGCAGCGGGTTGTCCAAGTACAGCGGATACGCGATGTGTTCGGAGAGCAGCTCGAGCAACGGCACGTCGTGCCAGTCCCAGTTGGGCGCGTACTCGGAGATGCCGGTGGCGCGGTCCACCTGCCCCGGCACACTCACCCCGACGCCGAGCACCCGGGCGGCCTCGACCCCGGCCTGCGCGACCACCGAACCGGCGGCCGCGGCGACATGGCCGACCACCTGCTCCGGGCGGCTCTCGCCGGGCCGCATGTTCTCCTCGGCGCGGGCCAGCACGTTCAGCGCGAGGTCGAACAGCTCGACATGGACGTATGTTTCCGCGATGTCCACGCCGATCAACGCGCCCCCCGACGCGTTGACGGCCACGAGGCCCCGGGGGCGGCCACCCGCCGAGTCCTCGAACCCGACCTCCGTGATCATGCGGAGGTCGAGCAGTTCGCCGACGAGAGTGGCGACGGTGGCGAGCGAGAGACCCGTCGCGGCCGCGAGCTCCTGCCGGGACGTGGGCGAGGCGGCGATGATCTGACGCAGCACCTCGTAGCGGTTCGCGGTGCGGATGTCACGTGATGTGCCGCGCTTCATGGAGCGTGCCCTCTCATCCCTTCCGTCCCCTTCCGTGCCGGGCAGGCCGGCACTGCGACGGCACCGGCGCCGCGCCAGGCTATGGGGTGCCACACCGTTCGACAAGGGGTTAGGAAAGGGGCTTTATTAAGTGGGGTGAAGTCAGCCGGTAGTCAGCCCTCCAGGACGTCCCGCACGAAGGCGTTGGTGAACTTCCCGGCCGGATCCAGCTCCCGCGCCAGGGCCGCGAAGTCGCCGATCCGGGGGTACCGCCCGCGCACCACGCCGGCGGGCACCTCGAAGACCTTGCCCCAGTGCGGCCGTGGCTCGAAGGGGTCCAGGGCGGCTTCCACCGCCCGCACCACCGGCAACACGGCCGCCGTGTCCTCGATCCAGGTGAAGTGGAACGCCACGGTGTCCCGACCGTGGGAGGGGCTCAGCCACTGTTCGTCCGCGGCCACGGTCCGCACCTCGCAGGTCTGCAGTACGGGGGCGACTGTATGCCGGATCCCGTCGATTGCATACAGTGCCTTGACGGCGTGCCCGCGCGGCAGCAGATACTCGCTCTGCAACTCGTTTCCGCTGCTCGGGGTGAACTCGGCCCGGAAGTGCGGAAGCCGCTCGTGCCACGGCCCCGGCACCCCGAACTGCTCGGTGCAGTTGACCGCCGGCATCCCCGGAACCGGATGCAGTGCCCGGACGGCGGGCGTGGCCCACGGGAAGTCGGCGAGGGGCTCGTCCGTCCGCCGCTTCAGCCACACCTGCCGGAAGCCGGGCGCACCCCAGTCGGTGAACAGGCTGACGCTGTACGCCGCCCCCGCCACGGCCTCGAAGTCCAGCCCGTCCAGGGGCAGTTCGGTGAACAGGTGCTGCTCGACCAGGTAGTCGGGCTCCAGGTCGAGGACGAGCGCCGTGACCACCCCCAGCGCGCCCAGCGAGGTGACGGCCCCGTCGAAGCGCCGGTCGCCGCGCCCGATGACGACGGTGGAGCCGTCGGCGGTGACGATCTCCACCTCCCGTACGGCGGAGGCGAGCGGGCCGTTGCGGACCCCCGAGCCGTGCGTACCGGTCGCCACCGATCCGGCGACCGAGATGTGCGGCAGGGACGCCATGTTCGGCAGCGCGAGCCCGTGCTCGTGCACCCGGCGCGCCAGCTCCGCGTACCGGACCCCGCCGCCCACCCGCACGGTCCGGGCAGCCGTGTCGACCTCGACCTCACCGGCCAGGGCGCCCAGAGACAGCAGCACTCCGTCGCCGCCCGGCTCGGCGATCTCGTTGAACGAGTGCCCACTGCCCAGCACCCGCACCCGCCCGCTCCCCGCGACGAGTGAGCGGAGCGCGTCGAGGGAGTGCGGGCGGTGCAGTTCACCAGCGGCGAAGGTGATGTTGCCGGCCCAGTTGGTAACGGTTTCGGTCATGCGGTGATCCTTCCCGAGGAATCGGAAATCGGGAAGTCGCTGCTGGAAACGGTCACCGATGCGATCCCGTCACCACTGCGATCCCGTGGGTCCGCAGGGTTCGCCGGGTCTGCCGGGTCCGCCGGATCCGTTTGGGCGGAGGCAACCCTCGGCATGGCGCTTCTGTTCGGTTGCGGGGACGGGGCGAGGGAGGTGACGCGCCCATCGGTGATCCGGTGGAGATCCCGTACAAGCGCCTCCCGCATGACGTCGCGGCCTCCAGCCGCGCCACCTGCCCCGCTGTCCTCGATCCGCATGGGCACCGGCAGCACCTGAGGGGACGGCCCGGCGGAGACGGGGTGCCCGTTCGGTGGCTCGAAGGCCACCACTGTGCCGAGCGAGTGCGTGACGGCCACCAGCGGGCCGCCCCGGATCCACTCCCCGCAGCCCCCGCTCGCGCACCCACCGGCCCCCTGCCGCCCCTGCGCCACGGACAGGTCGCCGTAGTCGGCGAAGCGCACGTCGGTGAGACACCCGTGGGCCAGCCCCGACACTGTGCTCTCCGTGCCCGACACCGTGCCCGCTGTGCTCGACACCGTGCCCGCTGTGCCCGCTGTGCCCGCTGTGCCCGACACCGTGCACACCGTGCCTGCTGCGCCCGACACCGTGCACACCGTGCCTGCTGTGCCCGACACCGTGCACACCGCGCACGCCGTGCCCGACACCGTGCTCGCCGTGCCCGGCCCGGGGCGGGCCGGGCGCGCGCGTGCCTCCAGTCAGGCGCGCCGTTGCCACCCCGCCGCCCGTACGCCACCGATGCGGTGGACGAACACCGGCCGAGCCCGCCCGAAGCGATCACCCGGACCCCCGTGGTACCCCAACGCACCCACGTGCGGCGGTCCTTGCCGGAAGGCGGGACGTCCGGACCCGGGAGCGCGGAAACCCCGTCCGGCCCGGGCGGCGCGCGGAGCGGGGCCCCGGTACGACGGCCGGGAGGGCGGGGGCATACCGTGAGGAAGTCGTACGCCTGAGCCAGGAGGAGAGACGGATGGGCAGCCGTACCGCGCTGGTCGAGGATCTGATGGAGCGGTTTCCGCATGTTCCGCGGGAGGCCGTCTTCAAGGAGGACCTGCTGCGCGGAGGTGTGGCCTTCGACCCCTCAGCCCTCAGCGACAACGAGTCGGGGGAGGTCAAGCCGAAGTCGTACTTCATCTTCTCCTTCGACCACGGCACCCTGCCCGAGCTCGGCGAGGCCGCGCTGCGCCGTCCGCCGGAGGAGATCATCCTTACCGGCGGACCGTACGACCTGCGGCGGACCGTCGTGTCGGTGCGCGTGAACCCGTCCTCGCCGTACCGTGTCGCGGCGGACGACGAGGGCCTGCTCGGGCTCTACCTCGACGGAACGCGCATCGCCGACGTCGGTGTGCCGCCGATGCCGGAGTACTACCGGCACAAGCTCTCCAACGGGAAGTCCGTCATGGAGGTCGCCCCCACCATCCAGTGGGGTTACCTCATCTATCTGACCGTCTTCCGGGTGTGCCAGTACTTCGGCGCCAAGGAGGAGTGCCAGTACTGCGACATCAACCACAACTGGCGCCAGCACAAGGCCGCCGGCCGGCCGTACACGGGCGTGAAGGACGTCGACGAGGTCCTGGAGGCCCTGGAGATCATCGACCGGTACGACACCCAGAAGACGTCCACCGCCTACACCCTCACCGGTGGCGCGATCACGAAAACGGTTGCCGGGCGCGACGAGGCCGACTTCTACGGCCACTACGCCAAGGCCATCGAGGAGCGCTTCCCGGGCCGCTGGATCGGCAAGGTCGTGGCGCAGGCCCTGCCGCGCGACGACGTACAGCGGTTCAAGGACTACGGCGTGCAGATCTACCACCCCAACTACGAGGTGTGGGACCGCCGGCTGTTCGAGCTGTACTGCCCGGGCAAGGAGCGCTACGTCGGCCGCGACGAGTGGCACAAGAGGATCCTCGACTCGGCGGAGATCTTCGGCGCGCGCAACGTCATCCCCAACTTCGTCGCGGGGGTCGAGATGGCCGAGCCGTTCGGCTTCGGATCCGTCGACGAGGCCATCGCCTCCACCACGGAGGGGCTGCGCTTCTTCATGTCGCAGGGCATCACGCCCCGCTTCACCACCTGGTGCCCGGAGCCCACGACCCCGCTCGGCAAGGCCAACCCGCAGGGCGCGCCGCTGGAGTACCACATCCGGCTGTTGGAGGCCTACCGCGCCACCATGGACGAGTTCGGGCTCTCCTCGCCGCCCGGCTACGGTCCGCCCGGACCCGGCCGTGCGGTCTTCTCCGTGAGCTCCTTCATGGACAGTCTTCCGGAGCAGGACGCGGCGACCGTATAGTCCCCGAAACCGGTCTCGAAACGCGCGGTCCCCGAAACCGGTCTTGAAACAGGCAGTTCGCGAAACCGGTGTCGAAATTTGGCATCGGCGTTGAACGCGGAGCCCTTCACGTCCGTACAACAGGCCGGAGCAAGGGGCGCGGCCGCCCTCTGTTGTCCTGTCCTGCTGTCCTGACATGACATCTGAACAGGGCGCTTGTCAGTTGTGCGGGAAACGTGAAAAGCTCTGCCCCTGCCGCGAGGTTCCCCCCAACTCCATTGCCGTCATGGTGAGTTGACCTCGCTTGTGGATGCAGGAGACCCATGCCCGACCTGCCGACCCCGAAGGACGCCGCCGAGGCCGCGCTGTTCTCCGAGTGCTGGGACGCCGTCCTGTCGTACGCCGACCTGTGCACGTCCGGCTCGACCGCGGCGAACCAGCTGGCCCGTGAGGCGTTCGCGCTCGGCATACGCGAGGCCCGCGCCGTCGAGGACGGCACCGCACGAGGTGCCGGCCGTCGCTCGTCCCGGCTGCCCCGGATCCCCCTGCTGCTGACCGCCGTACGCACCACGGCGGCCACCTGGGAGACCCAGGGACAGGGCCACAAACTCGACCCCGATCTGCGCCTGTGGCTGAACTCCGAGAAGGCCGCACGGTACGTCGGACCGCCCCTGAGCCGTCCCATCGCCCTGCGCGGACTGCGCGACATGCAGGAACCGGACGCCGCCCTGCTGTGGCTGGCGGAGGTGGAGGCGCTGCCGCTGCACGCCGTGGTCCGCCGGCAGGGCCTGGACCCGACCGCCGCGGTGGAGGAACTGAACCAGGTCCGCGGCCTGTTCCGGGACCGCTGCCACCGCAACCATCTCGACACGCCGATGGACGCGGAGTGCCGCAGCTACGTCCGGCTCCTGGACGCCGTCACCCGCTCGCCCGCCGCCGACACGCCGCCGGACCTCTCCCGTCACCTCGCCACCTGCGTGGAATGCGCGGAGGCCGCCGCCTGTCTGCGGCTGCACGGCGGCGGGCTGCCCGCGGCCCTCGCCCAGGGCGTGATCGGCTGGGGCGGCCTCGCCTACCTGGAGCGCCGCCGCCGGGCCTCCGAGGTGCGCCTCGGCCCCGGACGCCCCGAGACCACGGACCCCGAGGGCGCGGCCGAACAGGCCGCCGCGACCAGGGCGCGCGTGCGGCGCAACGCGCTTCTCGTCGCCGCCGTCCTCGTCTCCGGGCTGGCGCTCGCCGTGTCGATGATGCCCGGCGACAGCGGCGGCGACAGCGTCGCCCAGAGGGGCCCCACGGACAGCAGTCCGGTCGCCGGACCCGGCTCCTCCCTGCCGTCCGACACCCCCGTCTCCTCCGCCGCGCCGTCCTCGTCCGACCCGGGGCCGTCCGTCGGCGGTACGCCGTCGGCGACGGGCGGCGACGACACCGGCAGGCCCGACCCGGAGCCCCAGGGCACCTCCTCGTCCACCGCCGGTGCGGGCGGCGCTGCCGACGAGAGCGGGGACGGGGCGGCCTGCGAGGTCCGCTACGACCTCGTCAACCAGTGGCCGGACGGCTTCCAGGCGACGGTCACCGTCACCACCGGCGACGCGCTCGACGCCTGGCGGGTGGCCTGGTCCTTCCGCGACGGTCAGAAGGTCGACCAGATGTGGGACGCGAGCCTCGCCCAGAACGGCTCCCGTGTCACCGCGACCGCCGCCGACTACAACCGGTCCGTCGCGGCGAACGGAACCCTCAGCTTCGGCTTCCTCGCCTCCTGGCAGAACAAGAACAGCGCCCCGTACGCGTTCACCCTCAACGGGAAGACGTGCACGGCTTCTTGAGGCACGGCGGCTGAACCGGACGCGGGCGCAGGACGGGCGCGCGGAGGACGGCTGCGGCGGTTCCCGCTCCGCCTCCCGGGCGAGGGCGGCCGAAGCCGGTTCCCGGTTGCGCCCGCCCTCGCCGAACCGGGAGTCGACCGGTTCCTGGTCCTGGCCCGGGAGGGCGCCGCCTGGCGTGCCGGGCGTGTCCGGAGAGGGGGACCGTGGTGAGCCACACGCCGTACGGGCTGAGCTCGCCGCGCGCGGCCGTGACGAAACCGCGCAGGGCGAGCTTCGAAGCCACGTAGGTGGAGCGGACCGGCAGCGGAAAGCCCGCCGGCATGGAGCCCACCATGACCATGCGGGCCCGGCAGGGCCCGGCACGAGTCACGGAACAGGGCGTGCGGCGTCAGGAGAACACCCGAGCCGGATCAACCGAGTCGAGGAGCGCCCCGGGGCGATTCCGGCAGGGCGGCGGGTTCAGTCTCCCCGGCGTTGTTCACCAACACGTCGACCGCGGCGGCCTGTTCGGCGCAGCGGACGATCGACAGCGGGTCGCCGAAGTCGAGTTCGAGGTACTCGACATGGGGCAGACGCCGCTTCGCAAGCGGTCCGCTCGACGACGGCTGGGCGGCGGTGTTCCTGCCCGGCGAGCCCGCCCGCCTCGGACTGCTGCCGCTGTGGCAGCCCGTGGGGGCAGCCGCCGGCGACGGCGTGGCGCCCGCGGGGTGCTGCCGTGACGTCAGGCGCGTGCCCAGGCGCCGGAAGCGGGGCGGCGCGCTCTGGGCGTCCGTGCGCAGCGGCAGTTCAGGGGCCCGGCTGCAGGGAGTCGATCCGGTCCCAGCAGTACTGGCTGAGCCCCGCTCCCCCACACACAACCACGGCACTTCACGTGGCTGAACGGCCCAAGGCCGGCGGCCACCGCTCGGACGGTCCTGCGAGCGCCGGCAGCGGAGCTCACTGAGCACGTCGGCGAGGGCGTCCCCGTTCCGCCCACACCACGACGGCGGTTTCCACAGCGGCGACGGTGCACGGCACGGAGCCCTGGTGCCCGGCTTCTTCTTCGAGCCGAAGCCGGGCGGCACCACGCGACCTCCGTGAGGCAGTCGAGTGTGGCGTCCGAGGGGCTCGGACCTTGTGCGGCGAGGCCAGAGCCCGTTCGTAGGTCCGCCGGCTGGCGAAGCCCACCCCGGTCTCGGCGCGGAAACCGGCAGTCGTTCGCCGAGGTGCGCCCACTCGTCCCTGACTCTGCGGACCGGTGCCGAGCGGCTGGCGGCCGAGCCCGAAGCCGCCGACGAGATCGTCACCCGCTGCGGCCGCCTGCCCCTGCCCCTGGCTCTGCCCCTGCCCCTGGCTCTGCGCCTGGCTCCGGCCGTCGTGGCCGCCCGTGCCCAGCCATCAAGGTTTGCACGGCGATCCGTGAAGGGCGCGAATGCGCCGACCACGTGCTGGGAGGCGACGTCGGCGAGTGAGCCGGGAATTGGTTCACCACATCCCGGGCGTGCCGCTCGTCTGCCGCTCCGCGTGCCTGCCGGCTTGGTCGTTCAACCCCCTCTGACCTGCGCGTAAACCCAACTCTGAGTAGTTCGACGAACCCATCCAAGCACGCCTGGCGGCCACCACCCTCGCCCGGACGGACGGTACTGACCGGGCATGGATTCCCGTAATGGATCAAAATGGTCGAAACATATGCCAAAACCGCGGAGGCGTGGCGATGCGCGGCAACGCCGAGAACGACGAGGGCTCCGTCGAGGAGTTCGACGACGAGAACGGTGACGAACTCGGCTCTGAGGACAGTGACGAGTACGCCGCTCCCGACGCTTACGACGAGGAGTCGGCATCGTACGAAGAGGAGCCGGTGTCCTATGCCGAGGAGGACGCAACCGGTGCGAGTCCTGATGTCTTCCTCGACGTTCCGATCCTGAAGGTCGACGAGATCGACCTGGATGTCGAGGACCTTCGGGCGCATGTCTCGCTGCAGGCCGAGGTGCTGGATCTGCTCAAACTGAATGTGGGCGCCGACGTCACGCTCGGCCGGGTGCACCTGGGCATCTCGGGCGTCGAGGCGCAGGCCCAGCTCAAGGTGCGTCTCCACCACGTCGCACAGATCATCGACCGAGTGCTCACCACGCTCGACCGCAACCCGGAGATCCTGCACGAGCTGGCGCGTGGAATCGGGTCCGCCGTGCAGGATGTCGGCGGCGGAGCCCGTCAGGCCGTTGGGGAGCTGGGTAAGGGTGCCGGAAGGGCCGTCCAGGAGGTCGGCCAGGGTGCGGGGACCGCCGTCCGGGACGTGGGTCAGGGCGCCGGGGCTGCCGTCCGGGACGTGGGTCAGGGCGCCGGGGCTGCCGTCCAGGACGTGGGCCAGGGCGCCGGGGCTGCCGTCCGGGACGTGGGTCAGGGCGCCGGGGCTGCCGTCCAGGACGTGGGCCGGGGCGTCGGCTCCGTGGCGCAGGATGTCGGTCAGGGAGCCGGGAGGGCCGTTCAGGACGTGGGCGGTGGTGCCGGGCGCGCGGTGGAGGACGTCGGCCATGAGACGAGCCGGACCGTCGGAAGCGCCGGCGAGGCGGTGGGCGGCACCGCCGGGAGCGTGGCCGAACAGGTTGCGGGTGCGACGGAAGCGGCAGGCGGCACGGCACGGGACGGCGGCCACGCCGTTGCGGACGCTGCGGAGACGGCGAACGCCACCGCGGAACGGACCGAGCCGCGTGCGGCGCGCAAGGGCGCGGAGGGAGAGCGGGGCCGAGCCAGCCGGAGCCAAGGCGGCACCCGCACCCGCCGGGTGCGCGGAGAGGACGGGAAGCTGCCGCCAAGGTCCAGTCGCCCTCGTGCCGCCAGGGAGCCTGAGGAGCCGCCCTGAACGCGAGGCGCGGGAGCCGGAAGCCCGGCGGGGGACATCCTGTTCCGGTCGACGGTCCACGCCGCACGGCTCCGCTTCGCGCAGGAACCCCAGACAGCCGTCCGCTTCCCCGGCACCGGGAAGCGAGAGTCCACGAGCCACAGCGACCGCACCCACCTACCGGACTCGGTCATTCCCGGTCGGGAATACCAGGACGTCACCGTCGCCTACCACTTGGCGACCTGGCTCATCAGGGACCCTGAGGCCGGGCGGAGCGGTGACGACAGCACGGACGGGTGACCGGCCGGCTTGACGCGGTGGCATGTCCGCCCCGCCCCGTGCTCGGACATACGGATATCTTCACAACCGCATTGAGAGCCAACACGGTGCCGTCGTGTGTGAAGTCGCCCAGTTCTCGGACAGCGCGAAAGTCGGTGATCTCGCCGACCGGTGGCTCGCTGCCCCGCCGAGGCGGAGCAGATCCACGTCCTGCCGGCGGGGAGGGCGGTGCCGGAGGCGCCGATTTGTTCCCGGGGCCCGGCGCGGCTCTCCTGTGGGACCACCACGAACCACGGTCCGCCGGAATTCGGTGGCGTCGCGGCTCGCGTCCCTCTAGGGTCGGTGGTGTTCGAGCGGCAACCTTGTGGTGCCGTGGGTGACTTGGCTTGTTTGGGAGGTGTGACCGATGGCTGTCTTCGAGATGGGCGCTGCCCGCATCCGGAAGTTCATCAAGTCCACCTCCCTGGCCTCCGGCTGACCTCACTCTTTTCCCGCGCCCGTGAGCGCGGTGCCGGGGCCTTCCTTGTGAAGGGTCATCCCTTGTCTTTCTCCTCTACTCCGCTTTCGTCGCACCCTCTCGCCGTCTACGGCTGGGACGAGGGTTGGGAAGCCGAGTTCGTTCCCTACGCCGAGCAGGGACTCCTGCCCGGCCGTGTCGTACGGGTCGACCGTGGCATGTGCGACGTCGTCACCCCGGCGGGCACCGTGCGCGCCGACACCGAGTTCGTCGTTCCCCGCGACCCGATGAAGGTCGTCTGTACTGGGGACTGGGTCGCCGTCGATCCCGAAGACAGAGATCCCCGGTATGCGCGGACACTCCTGCCACGCCGTACCGCCTTCGTGCGTTCCACCTCCTCCAAGCGGTCGGAGGGACAGATCCTCGCGGCCAACGTCGACCACGCCGTCGTCGCGATGTCGCTGGCCGTCGAACTCGACCTCGGTCGCGTCGAACGGTTCCTGGCCCTGGCCTGGGAGTCCGGCGCGCAACCCGTCGTCGTGCTCACCAAGGCCGACCTGGTGCCCGACCCGGTCGCGCTGTCCTACCTCGTGCAGGACGTGGAGACCAGCGCGCCCGGCGTGCCCGTGCTCACCGTCTGCGCCCGCGACGGCGACGGGGTCAAGGAGCTCGCCGCACTCCTCGGCAGTGGCACCTCGGTGCTGCTCGGGGCGTCCGGCGCGGGCAAGTCGACACTGGCGAACGCGCTCGTCGGCGAGGACGTGATGGACGTCCGGGCCACCCGCGACATGGACGGCAAGGGGCGGCACACCACCACCACCCGCAACCTGCTGCCCCTGCCCGGCGGAGGCGTCCTCATCGACACGCCAGGGCTGCGCGGTGTCGGCCTCTGGGACGCCGGCGGCGGGGTCGGACAGGTCTTCTCGGAGATCGAGGAGTTCGCCCGGGACTGCCGGTTCCACGACTGTGCGCACGAGTCCGAGCCGGGGTGCGCGGTGCGGGCGGCCGTCGACGACGGGGATCTGCCCCTGCGACGGCTGGAGAGCTACCGCAAGCTCGTCCGGGAGAACCAGTGGATCGTCGCGAAGTCCGACGCCCGTGCGCGCGCCGACGTCCGCCAGGACTGGAAGCGCAAGCAGGCCGAGGGACGGGCGGCCGGGGAGGCGAAACGGGGGCGGGGGCCGTGGCGGCCCGCTCAGCCCCGGTAACCGGTCGAGCGTGCGCGTCCCCGGTTCCCGGCTACGCCTGTAGCGGCCCCGGTGACCGGTTACGTGTGAGCTTCCCGGGGTAACCGGTTGCCTCCACCAACTCCCAACCTCGCCGGATATCGGTTACCGGTTGCCCTCCCAGCGTCACGTCCGATTTCCGCTAGCAGGGTTTCTGTCGCGGGCGAAGACTGGGACCCATGACGGACCAGGAAACCCGCTACGAGGCGGTCCGCAGCAGGGACGCCCGGTTCGACGGCGAGTTCTTCTTCGCCGTCGAGACGACCGGTATCTACTGTCGGCCCAGCTGCCCCGCCGTGACCCCGAAACGCCACAACGTGCGTTTCTTCGCGACGGCCGCCGCCGCGCAGGGCTCGGGTTTCCGGGCCTGCCGGCGGTGCCGTCCGGACGCCGTCCCGGGATCGGCCGACTGGAACGTGCGCGCCGACGTCGTGGGCCGCGCCATGCGGCTGATCGGGGACGGCGTCGTGGACCGCGAGGGCGTCGCCGGGCTCGCCGACCGGCTCGGCTACAGCTCCCGCCAGGTGCAGCGGCAGCTCACCGCCGAACTCGGCGCGGGACCGGTCGCCCTCGCCCGGGCGCAGCGCGCGCACACCGCACGCGTCCTGCTGCAGACGACCGGCCTGCCGGTCACCGAGATCGCCTTCGCGTCCGGGTTCGCCAGTGTGCGCCAGTTCAACGACACCGTCCGGGCCGTGTACGCGGCGACCCCGACCGAACTGCGGGCCGCCGTCCGCGCGAGCCGCCGCGACGCCACCCCGTCCGCCGGGATCCCGCTGCGGCTCGCCCACCGCGGCCCCTGCCACGCGGGCGCCGTGTTCGACCTGCTGGAACGAGAGGCCGTGGCCGGCGTGGAGGAGGTGAGCGGGCCGGCCGGCGGGCGCACCTACCGCCGTACGCTGCGGCTGCCGTACGGCACCGGGATCGTCGCCGTGGACGAGCGGCCGGGCGACATCGGCCGGGCCACGGCCGTCCATCCCGGCGGCTGGCTCGACACCCGGCTGCACCTCACCGACCCGCGCGACCTCACCACCGCCGTCCAGCGGCTGCGGCGGCTGTTCGACCTCGACGCCGACCCGTACGCCGTCGACGAGCGGCTCGGCGCCGATCCACGGCTCGCCCCGCTGGTCGCGGCCCGGCCCGGACTGCGCGCGCCGGGGGCCGCCGACCCGGAGGAGTACGCCGTACGGGCGCTGGTGGGGCGGGCGGAGGCCGAACGCCTGGTCCGCGCCTACGGCAAGGCCCTCGATGCACCCTGCGGGACCCTCACCCACCTCTTCCCCGAGTCGGCCGTCCTGGCCGAGTCCGAGTCCGGGTCCATTGCTGGGACCGGGTCCGAGTCCGGGGCAGGCGGGTCCCTGGGCGTCCTCGCCGCCGCCCTGGCCGACGGCACCGTACGCCTCGACCCGGGCGTCGACCGGGACGACGCCCAGGAAGCGCTGCTCGCACTGCCCGGACTGGACGCCCGTACGGTCGCGGCGATCCGCGCCCGCGTGCTCGGAGACCCCGACGTCGCGCCGCCCGGCGTGGACGTCCCCGACACCTGGCGCCCCTGGCGCACCTACGCCCTGCACCACCTGCGCGCCGCGGAGGAACGATGAACACCCCGACCGACCTGACGTACTGCACCAGCGTGGACAGCCCGCTCGGCCCCCTGCTGCTCACCGCCGACCCTTCCGGCGTGCTGACCTCCCTCTCCGTGCCTGGGCAGAAGGGCGGGCGGACGGTCCAGGACGGCTGGCGGCACGACCCCGGGCCGTTCCGTTCCGCCGGGGAACAGCTCGCCGCCTACTTCGCCGGCGAGCTGAAGGAGTTCCGGCTTCCCCTGCGCGGCGAGGGCACCGAGTTCCGCGAGCGGGTGTGGGCCGCCCTCGACTCCGTGCCCTACGGGGCGACCACGACCTACGGCGAGATCGCCGCCCGCGTCGGCGCCTCGCGGATGGCCGTGCGGGCCGTCGGAGGAGCGATCGGGGCGAATCCGTTGCTGATCGTGCGGCCCTGCCACCGGGTGATCGGCGCCGACGGCTCGCTGACGGGATACGCGGGCGGGCTGGAGCGCAAGATCAGGCTGCTCACGCTGGAGGGCTCGCTCCAGGCGCCGTCCTAGTTGCTGCTTCAGGCCTCGCTTCAGGCGTCGCTTCAGGCTCCGCTTCAGACGACACGAGGGCGCGTCATCCCCACAGCACCGCCCCCAGCCACGCGCCCATGATCAGCAGGCAGGTGAACAGCTCGGCGAGGATGCTGGAGCCACCGGAGCGCATCGCCGTGCGCAGGGCCGCCCGCGCCTCGCCGTGGCGGCCCAGGCGGAGGCGTTCGGAGAGGTAGATGCCGCCCATGTAGCCGGGGATCGCGCCGAGCACCGGGAGCAGGACGAAGCCGAGGAGCGCGCCGAGCCCCGCGTACACCGCCATCCGGGGGGTCGCACCACTCTCGCGCGGCCGACGGGGCGGCAGGGCCCAGCGCACCACCTGGGACAGGAACAGCGCCACCGTGGCCCCGACCAGCACGGCCCAGGCGACCGGCTGCGGATCGTCCAGCGCCCACCACAGAACCGCGGCCCACACCAGCCACGATCCCGGCACACCGGGCACCAGCACTCCGCACAGGCCGAGCAGAATGACGAGTCCGACCAGCAGGAGTTCCCACACTCCCATCTGCCCAGGGTGCCCGAGCCGAGGAGAAAACGCAGGTCAAGCCCGTACGGAACCGGATGGCACCCATCGGCATCGGTGCCTCTGCCTCAACCTCTGCCTGTGCCTGTGCCTGTGCCTGTGCCTGTGCTGTTGCCGGCGCCGGTGGCGGCCCCCGCACGGTCACCGCTCCCGGGTCACCCAGCCGCGCTCGTACGCGTGCCAGCCCAGCTGTAGTCGGGTCGTCACCCCGGCCAGCTCCATCAGCCCCTTCACCCGGCGCTGTACGGTGCGCAGGCCCAGGTCGAGCTGTTTGGCCACGCTCGCGTCGGTCATCCCGGCCAGCAGCAGGGACAGGATCTCCAGGTCGGCCGCGCCGGGACCGTCCGGGGCCCGCTCGGTGACACCCGCCGCGCCGAGGCGCAGCGGCAGCGCCTCCCGCCACACCGACTCGAACACGCCCGACAGCAACTCCAGCAGCCCGCTGGCGTGCACCACCAGCGCGGCGGGCTCCGCCGAACGGCCGGTCAGCGGCACCAGGGCGAGCGAGCGGTCGGCGACGACCAGCTTCGTCGGCACCTCGTCCACCACCCGCACCTGCTCGTCCCGGCCCAGCGCGGTGGTCAGCTCCGTCCTGCCGTGCGGCTGGTCGAGCACCGCCCGCTCCAGCACGACGCGGTAGCGCACCCCGCGGGCGGTCGCCCGTTCCTCCGCGTCGTTCTCGCTGCCGGTCACGGCCACCGGGGTGCCGGTGACCAGCGCGCACACCTCCTCGCTCGCCCCGAGCTGGAGCTGCAGGAAGCGCTGGGCGACGGCGGCGGCACCCGTCACGACCTCGACCAGGTCGTGCACCGCCGGCTCGGCCGCGGCCGCCCGGTACTCCTCGGCGAGGAGGACGGCCGCGAGTTCCGCCTGCTCCAACTCGTGCCGCTGCTGGGTGAGCAGCGCGCCCAGGGCGACGCCCGGGGGAGCGGCGACCCAGCGACCGGGGCGGCCCGAGGACTGCGCGGCGAGGCCGTGCCGTTCCAGCCGACGCAGAGCCCGTTCCGTGTCCTGCTCGCCGAGGGTCAGCCTGCGTGCGAGATCGGGCACGTCGGCGGCTCCCACCGACACCAGTGCCCGGTACGCCGACTCGTGGGTCTCGTCGAGCCCTATCGCTCCCAGCATCGGGTGCCGTCCTCCTTCTGACGTCCCGCCCGCCCACGTCCCGTGCCTGGCGGGAAACAGCCACGGCGTAAATCCGCCGTCGCACATCATCGCCGTACCGCCGGTCACTCTGCCAAGGTGTGGCCACGGCGGAAACACGTGATCATCCACTGACCATCCACAGCGGATCTCCAGAAGTGCCGTGCACACTCGGGCCGGTAGGCCACAACGCCATGGCATCGAGTTTCCGAAACGTGGTCCGGGCTCATGACGCGCAGGGGCGCGCAGGGGCGCCGAGCCCGGGTCGCCCCATGTCGCCGGACGGTTCTCCCGTGGGGGGTGGAACCGTCCGGCGACCCCTGTCGCACCTCACGAAGCACTCCCGTCGCACCGCTGTTCCGGACGTCGCTCGACAAGCTGTTCGACACGCGTACCGTGACGCATTTTCCGGATGCTCCGTTTTCATACGGCCCGTGCGGTGGACAATTGGGGGCATGAGCCAGCAGGGGGGAAGGTCCACCGGTCACGAGGACGACTGGTGGGGGCAGTTGTACGACGACTCCACCGAGGACACGGGGCCCACGCCCGCCGCCGACTCCCTGGACGACCGTTTCGCGTCGGCCGCCGGAGCGGTCCGCTCCGCGACCGCGGCGGCGCGCTCCGAGGGTGCGGCGGAGGGCGCGGACGCGGATACGGGTGTCGGGACGGCGGACGGCGCCGGTACGCGAACCACGGCGGACGCGCGGGACCCGGCGGGCACGGGGGGCGCGGGCGTAGCGGGGCTTGCGGGGACTGCGGCGGGCGCGCGGGATCCGGCGAGCGGCGTGGACGACGCGGACGTCCCGGGCCCCGCCGGTTCCGTGCCTACACCCCGGGCCGAGCGGCCCGGTCCAGGCGGCCGGACCGATTGGTGGACCTCGCAGGACGCGATGCCGACAGGGCCTCCTTCGCCGCCGGGGGCCACCGTTCCGCCGCCCCGGGGCGGCCGTGTGACCGACTCCGGCACAGGCCCAGGTGCAGGTGCAGGTGCAGGCCCAGGTGCAGGGCGGAACGCCGGGGGCCGTGACCGCGGGCTCGCCGATGAGCGTGACGTCGGGCGGGACGCGGGGCGCGGTGCCGGGCGTGACGTCGGGCGTCACGTGGGACGCGGGGTCGGCTGGGCCGCCGAGCCGGACGGCGGTTCCGATGCCGGCCCGGGCGCCGGAGACGTCGCGTGGGGTGACGCCGCGGGTGATCTCGGGTGGGGCGCCGGGCGGGACGCCGGTCCGGATGCCACGGGTACCGCGGACTCCGAGCCGGAGCGCGCCCTCGGACGGAGTTCAGGGCGCGACGTCGCCGGTCAGGGCGCCGACGTCGGCGTGGGCGTCGACGCGGACGCGGCCGATGCCGACACGGGCGCCCGTCCGACGGAGCGGTACCGGGCTCCCTGGGAACCGCCGTCGGACACGTCTACCGGCCCCACGAACTTCCCGCCCGGCCCGCTGCCGCCGGGCTTCGCCGAACGGGCGCCCCACGGCCCCGCACCCTCCGCGACCGGCGGCCGTACGCCGACGGAGACACCGCCCGCCGCTTCCGAAACCCCGACGCAACCTTCCCCGCCCGCGCCGTCCACCCCGCCCGGGTCGCCGCCAACGTCCTCGACCGAGCCGTCCACCTCACCAGCCGTGACCCCGCCTCCTCCCGCGCTGCCACCCACTCCGGCGCACGCGCCGCCGCCTCCGACAGCCCCCACCGTCTCCACCAGCGGCACGGCAGCACCCCTCCCACCGGCGAGTTACCCGCCCACCCCCGAGGGTGTCCCCGCCTCTGAGCGCGCCCCCGACCCGCAACGCGCCTCCACCACCGAGCGCGCCTCCAAGTCCCCGCGCCCCCCGCTCCCCGAGCACGCCCCCGAGTCCCAAGTACCTCCAGCACCTGAGCGTGCTCCCGACCCTCAAGGGGCCCCCGACCCCAAGGGCGTTCACAGTCCTCAAGGAGCCGCCGCTCCCCCATCCGCCGTCACCCCTCAAAGCAGCTCCCCTCGCCAAGGCACTCCCACGCCCCCAACCACCCCCGCCCCCGAAAACCCCCTCACTTCCCCCGGCAGCCCCCACCAGCCCGGCCATCCCCCCACCGTCCTCGCCCTCCCCGCCGTCCCTGCTCTCCCCGCCCATCCCGCACCCCCCGCTCTTCCTCCCGTCCCGGCTCACAAGGACTACGTCGGTTCCGGGCCGCCCACCTACGACGCCGAGCCCACCGCCCTTCCGCTCTCGGACCCGGACGCGTTGGACGATCTGGTCGCCGACACCGTCCTGGACGGGGCCCGGTACGGGGCCTGTGCGTTGCGGGCCGTGTCCGTGCGGGGGGACTCCGCGCGGTACCGGGGCGAGCCGCGCCGTGACTCGCTGCTCACCGCCCGCTTCGGCACGGGCGAGCACGCACTGATCCTGGTCGCGATGGCGACCGGCGCCAGAGCCACCCCGGGAGCGCACCTGGCGGCCGCCGAGGCGTGCCGGTGGATCGGACGGGCCGTGGGCCGCAGTCACGTCCGGCTCGCCGAAGACATAAGGGCGGCCCGGCGCGGCGACCTGAAGTCCGGCCTGCACCGTCTCACCGACCGCAGCCTCGGCCGGCTCCGTGCCAGCGCCGCCGAACAGGGCCTGGAACCCGAGGAGTACGCGGCCACCCTGCGCTGTCTGCTCCTGCCCGCCGACCCCGCCTGCCGTACGCGTGTCTTCTTCGGCGTCGGCGCCGGCGGACTGTTCCGGCTGCGCGGCGGCGTGTGGCGGGACATCGAGCCCCGGGTGGGCGAGGTCAGGGGAGAGCCGGTCGTCGGGTTCGGGTCCCTCCCGGCCGAGACTCCCGAGGGCGACCGCCTCACCATGGACCTGGGCATCACGACCCCGCCGAACCCCTACGACCCCGACCCCGACCCCGAACCGCCCCGCGAACCCTTCCGCTTCCGTGCCTCCGTAGCCCGCCCGGGTGACACGCTCCTGATGTGCACCGGCGGCCTGGCCGAACCCCTGCGCGGCGAGCCCGAGCTGTCCGCGTACCTGACGGGACGCTGGTCGGGCCGCACCCCGCCCGGCCTCGCCGCCTTCCTCGCCGACACCCAGGTGAGGGTGAAGGGCTACTCCGACGACCGTACGGCGGCGGCCGTCTGGGAGGCGTAACCGGGCCGCCGCGGCCACTGTGGAGGGATCGACCCGAGGAGCCCGAAGGGGTGGGTCGATCCATGGCCGAGCAGAACGCCGACAGGGCAGTTCGTGGACACCCTCGACCGCGCGGGAGTGAGGCGTCTCTACGGCGTGGTGGGGGACAGTCTCAACCCCGTCGTGGACGCGGTGCGCCGCAACCCCGGCATCGACTGGATCCACGTCCGCCACGAGGAGACCGGCGCCTCCGCCGCCGGCGCGGAAGCGCAGATCACCGGGAAACCGGCGGCCTGCGCAGGCTCCTGCGGACCCGGCAACCTCCACCTCATCAACGGTCTCCACGACGCTTACCGCTCCATGGCCCCGTCCTCGCCCTCGCCTCGCACGTCCCCTCCAGCGAGTTCGGCCTGGGCACTTCCAGGAGACCCATCCCGACCAGTTGTTCCGCGAGTGCAGCCACCACGGCGAACTGATCTCCAGTCCGAAACAGATGCCCTGCCTGTTGCGCACCGCCATCCAGAACGCGGTCGGCCGCAGCGGTGTCAGCGTGATCTCCCTCCCCGGTGACATCGCGGACCAGCCCGCCCCCGAGGAGCCGTCGAACCGCTCTCGTCACCGCCCGGCCCGCCGTCCGCCCAGGCGACGCGGAGCTCGACGCACTCGTCGAGATGATCGACGCGGCCGACAGGATCATCTGGCGAGACGGCCGATGAGCTGCTCGGATGCATCATGCGCCGTCATGTCGGTGATCACGTGGACGGTCTGCCGGGTGACCTTGCCAGTCCTCAGGTCGGTGCGGCGCCGAAGGACCTTCGCCGCCTGGTCCAGGCCCGGGCCGGTGACCGTCAGCGTGCGCACCGAGCGCGTCTCGCGCCGTCCGTGCCCGGCCTCACGGCCGTAGCGGTCCGAGGTCCGGCCGTCGGGAGCCACTGAACGGTGCCCGGACCACACGGTGCACGATTCTCACGCCGCTCTCCTATTGCCCGTGCCGGTGATGTCACCGTAACCTCCCCTCACGCCATTATAGGTCCGATGAATCAAGGGCTTCGTATCGCAGCCCTCATCTCCCGACCAGTCGATCCGGCCACACCGCACACCCACCCCGACCCGCGCGTCACCCTTCAGCTGTTGGTCTTCCATGCCGACGGGTCACCCGTCCTCAGCAGGTAGACGGCTCTGGACCACCAATCGCAACATGGTTCACTAGCAATCATCGGATCTATCTCGTTCGGATCCGTATCTGAGGAGCATCAATGCCGCTGTTCCGTCAAAGAGCCACCGGATGCCTCGGTGTGCTCGGCGCCCTGCTCGGCGCCGCGGTCGTCGCACCGACCCCCGCGGCCGCTGCCACTCCCACCCTGCTGTACGCATCGCCCACCGGCTCAGGCAGCACCTGTACGGTCAGCGCCCCCTGCAGCCTGGACGGCGTCAAGACCAAAGTGCAGGGCCTGGTCTCCGGCATGGCCGCGGACATCGACGTGTATCTGCGCGGCGGGACCTACCGACTGACACAGGCGTTCACTCTCGGGCCCTCGGACTCCGGGACCAACGGTCACAAGGTCGTCTACGCCGCCTACCCGGGCGAGAAACCGGAACTCAACGGCGCGAAGAAGATCACCGGTTTCTCGGTGTACGACAGCGCGAAGAACATCTACCGGGCCCCGGTGTCGGCCGGTACGCAGAGTCGGCAGATGTTCGTCGACGGGGTGCGCGCCCAGCGGGCCCGCGGCCCGCTCAACCCTGGCGGCTTCACTCTCAGCGGGTCCAGCTTCACCACCAGCGACACCTCCTACGCCTCGTTCACCAACGCCTCCTCGGTCGAGATCGCGTACGACAAGGACTGGAAGCACATGCGGTGCCCCCTGGCGAGCATCACCGTGCCCAGCGGCGGCGGATCCAGCCTCAATGTCGCCCCGGGCTGCTTCGTGAACAACAACACCTCGGTGGTCAACCGGGGCTTCCCCTTCAACGGCGCCGGCCTGCCCAAACTGGACGGCGTCACCTGGGTGGAGAACGCTTACCAACTACTGGACGAGCAGGGCGAGTTCTACCTGGACAGTGCGGCCGGCTACGTCTACTACAAGCCGCGCACGGGTGAGGATCTCAGTACCGCGGACGTGGAACTGCCCGTTCTGGAGAAGCTGGTCGACGCGAGCGGCACGCCGGGCCACCTGACCCCGGTCAACGACGACGACTCGCACGCCACGTACACCGGCGCGTGGTCCGCCTCCACCGGGCGCACCTTCGGCGACCTGCAGACCGATGTGCACTCCACCACCACCAACGGCGACTCGGTGAGCTACACCTTCACCGGCACCGGCCTGGACGTCCTGTCGGAGGTCAACAGCGACGAGGGCGGCATCGACGTCTACGTCGACGGCACCAAGACCCAGAGCGTCAGTGCGGCCGGCTCCACCCGCCTCGCTCAGCAGGTCATCGCCTCGGTGAGCGGGCTGCCCAAGGCGCAGCACACCGTCAAGCTGGTCAAGACCAGCGGCAACTTCATGGTGATCGACGGCTTCACCGTCATCCCCGACACCATGGCCCCGGTCCACGACATCACCTTGCAGGGCCTTACCTTCGCCTACACCACCTGGAACCTGCCCTCCACCATCGGCTACATCGACAACCAGGCGGGCGTGCTGTGGGACGCCGCCACCCAGGCCCCGCTCCGCGTCCCGGCGGCCGTCCAGATCCACCGCGGCGCCAACATCAGCCTCCTCCGCAATGAGATCGCCCACGCCGGCGGCAGCGGCGTCGACCTGGCCGACGGTACGCAGAACAGCTCGGTCACCGGCAACTTCGTCCACGACATCTCCGGCGGCGGCGTCTACGCCGGCGAGGTCGACGACTACTACCTCACCGACACCGCCCGGATGACCACCGGCGACACCATCTCGCAGAACTGGATCGAGCATGTCGCCCTGGACTGGCGCGACGCGGTCGGCATCTGGGGTGGCTACACCCGTGACCTGACCATCGCGAACAACGACGTCGGCCACACCCCCTACTCCGGGATATCGCTCGGCTGGGGCTGGGGCTACGCCTCGCCCTGCTCCATGCAGTCGGCCCAGGGCCTGTCCACCTGCCGCCACGGCACGATCTACGCGGGCGGCAACCAGATTCTGAACAACCACGTCCACGACGTGATGAACGTGCTGCACGACGGCGGCCCGATCTACACCAACGGCGGACAGGGCAACGGCGACGGTTCCGCCACCTCCGTGACCTCGGGCAACCTGCTTGAGGTGACCAACCACACCAACCAGATCATCTACCACGACGAGGGCAGCTCCTACTGGAACACCCACGACAACGTCGAGCGTATTGGAGCGGGCAACTGGGTCGGCATGTGGACGCCGACCATCCACGACAACAACATCCACGACAACTACGCCGACCGGTCGTCGTACGACAACCGGGGCACCAACATCACCCTGGTCCAGTCCACGATCGTCTCCGGCGGCGCCTGGCCCACCGCGGCCCAGGCGATCATCGCGGCGGCCGGTCCCACAGCCGCGTACCGGCCGCTCACCGGCCTGATCGACGACGACGACACGGCGATCGCCTACACCGGCGCCTGGAGCGCCAACGGCTACCGCGGCCTGGGCGACCTCCACGACAACGTGCACGCCACCGGTGCCAACGGTTCCACCGCCACGCTGACCTTCACCGGCACCGGCATCTCGGTGATCGGGGAGAAGTACAGCGACCAGGGCCAGATCGAGGTCTTCATCGACGGCACCTCCAAGGGCCTGTTCGACACCACCTCCACCACCCGCCAGGCGCAGCAGGCCGTCTACAGCACCAGCGGCCTGAGCGTCGGCAGCCACACCATCCAGGTCGTCAAGCGCAGCGGTTCGTTCGCCACCGTGGACGGCTTCGAGGTGACCGGCACCTACAACAACACCGACGCCTCCATCACGTACACCGGAGGCTGGAGCCGCTACGCCAACCGCGGCCTCGGCGACTACCAGGACGACGTCCACGCCACCGGGGTCAACGGCGACTCGGTCACCGTCACCTTCGTCGGCACCGGGATCGACGTGATCACCGAGACCAACACCGACGAAGGCGCGATCGCGGTCTCCCTCGACGGAGCCTCGCAGGGCGCCGTCAACGCCAACGCCACCAGCCGCCATGTCCAGCAGACCATCTACACGGTCAGTGGTCTGACGGCCGGACGGCACACCCTCACCCTCACCAAGAACAGCGGCACCTTCATGGTGATCGACCGGTTCGACGTGAAGTGACCGACCGCGGCCCCGGCCGCACAGCAGCGCTGCCCGTGCCGACCCCGGCACGGGCAGCGCTGATTCGAAGTTGGCTCGTGTGTGACTGCCGCCCTGGACGACCTTGGCGGTGCTGTACGTGTTCATCTACGACCATGCGGCCCCCGCGTCGCCGGATCGCCCGGCCATGGCGGCGTCTTCCTACGGCACGACCCACAAGAACCCCGACTTCGCCGCCGTCACCCGTGCCTGCGGCTCCCACGGTGTGCGCGTTGAGAAGCCCAGGCAACCGGCCGGGGCGCTGAAGGACGCCTACCGGCACAAGGGCCCTGCCCTCGTCGACATCGTCACCGACCCCAGCGCCCTGTCCATCCCGCCGAAGACCAGAGCTGAGATGGTCACCGGGTTTGCGCTGTCCGCCTCGAAGATCGTCCTCGATCGGCGGTGTGGGACGGATGCTGCGGCTCGCCCGCTCCAACCTGCGCAGCGTGCCACGGCCCTGGGGCGCTGGGAGGGGGCGGCCGGGGGTCCGTCGGCCGACGAGGGCAGGCCGCGGTGGTCGGGCGGTGGTCACCAGGGTGGGCGCGGTCAGGCGGTGGCGGTCCGGTGGCGGACGGTCGGGCGGGGTGGTCAGTCGGTGGCCGGGACCCACTGGCGCTCGCCGTTGTCCGAGCCGTACCAGTAGCGGGGCAGGCCCTTGATGCCGCTCGTGCGGAAGGGGCGGCCGTGGTCGTCGATGCGGACCGTGCCGGTGCGGCCCTGGGAGCAACAGCAGCAAGAACACGACCCGTTTCCGCACGACCCGTCGCCGAACCGCACTGGCCGCCGGCCTCGCGCTGGCCCTCGGGCTCGGCGTGACGGCCCAGGCCTCCGTGGGCAGCCCGCGCAGCGTCAGCGGCAAGCCGTCCGACAACGTCACACGCATCGCCGACTTCTACGGCGCCTACATCGACGCGGTGACCGACGAGGGCGGCGGCAAGCTCGCGGACGAACTCCGCAAGCACTACCTCACTCCCGCCTTCCAGAAGGAACTGAACGCCTGGGAGGACAAGAACCACGCCGACGGTGTCCTGCAGGCCCAAAACGTCCCGCTCGCCTGGAAGGTCACCGACAACGGCACGGCGAACCACACGGAGGCCGTCGTCACCCTGACGTGGAGCAGCGACACGACGTCCAGACTCGTCGTCGACATGACGCGCGGCCACAAGATCTTCCACATCGGCACGACCGGAGTCGAAGGCAGCTAGACACTCAGGTCCTCAGGTCCTTCAGGTCCTCAGGCGCTCGGTCCGACAGTGACTCTCGGCCGGGCGCCGCAGCCGTACCGTCCGGATCCCGAACGGCCGCAGTACGAAAGGCTCTTGGGTCTCGTACTGCGGCCGTTCGCGTATGCGGGGCAAACGGTGGGACCGGTTCCGGATGCGCTTCCGCCCTGAGGAACCGGCGCATTCCGGCCAACCTCGTCGGCTGCAGGAACGCGGTGGACCCAAGTGCCTTCCGTTACCGACTGGTTGGTGCACTCCCGCCGTCCGGCACCAGCTGCCCCACCTCCTCTTCGACTACGGCGAGGTCGGCAGGGGCGAATCCGTGGACGGTCCGATCCCAGGCGGTCAGCAGGTAGCCCGGGTGCGTACGTTCGAAGGGGTGGGGGGCGGCCGGGTCGGCGTCCGCCTCGCAGCGCGGATGCACCGGCTCACCACCGCTCACGGAGGAAGTGATCGTCGGGTGCCGGTTGCGCGGGTGCACGCCGTTCAGGGGTACGCCCGCGCCGTCGTGCACCGTCCCCTCCGCGTGGAAGCCGGGTCCGTCGTCGCTGAGGCCCTGGGGCCGATCACCGCCTCCGACCAGCCGTCCGCCCGCTCCTCGGGCACCCGTCCGGTCAACCGGAACCACCTCGTCGACCAGGACTTTCCCCGCCCGGTGCCGGTCGTGAGCGGCTCGTACGCGGCCCGGCAGGGCCCTGTCGACCGGCACCGACCCGACCTCCACGTGCCCGACGAACAGGGTCGGCGGCACATGGGCCCCGTACCGCGCGGGACGCACCAACCGTCGCATCACGCGCTCGGGACGCGCCTGAACCAGGGGCCGGTCGTCGTGCACGGCACCCTCCTCGGCGGTTCGGACGGGGCTGTCCGGCCCGACACCCACCCCTGGGAGGACTCGGGGAGCGCTCGGGAGCACTCGGGAGAGCCGCCCCGAGGCCCGCTCGAACATGGCCGAACACCCGGTCGTTGATGATTCGACATGACTGGCCCGGTGTCGACCGGGCAAGGATCCCCGTGAACGTGTTCGAGCAGGAGGGGAACCGACATCGACACGCGGGCGGGGGTCATGGAGAGGCAGGCACGGGGAAGCGGTCCGACGGCGATCGCGGGCACCTCGGCGACGAGAAGGACAGGGGAGGACACGGCCGAGGACCTGGCGGAGCAGGACCGGGCGTCGCAGCTCAGCCGCAGACTCGGACGGGCGGATCTGCGAGCGGTGCCCGAGGCACGGAGGGCGTTGCGGGAACTGTTGCGGGACTGGGGGAGGCCCGGCCGGTCGGAGACGGCGGAACTGCTCACCAGCGAACTCGTCACCAACGCGCTCGTGCACACCGACGACGACGCGGTTCTGACGGCCACCGTCTCCTCGTCCGGCCTGCGGGTGGAGGTGCGGGACTTCGTGGCCCGCCACCCCCGGCCGAGCGTCCCGACCGCCGACGACGGCACGCACGGCCGTGGCCTGGTCCTGGTGGAGTCCCTCGCGGACACCTGGGGCGTACGGGCACAGGGCGGCGGAAAGGTCGTCTGGTTCGAGTTGGGTGCCGGAGCCGCCTGAACGACGGGCGCGGGCAACCGGCCGGGCGACTCGACGGGCCGGTCGGCGGGCAACGCGACCCGCGTGACCGTGACGGGCGACGGGTGACGGACGATGGGTGATGGGCGAACCACAACGGGAAGGGGGCGCGACCGTCGTGGTCGCGCCCCCTTCCCGGTGATACCTGGCTGTCCGTCAGCCGAACTGCTGCTCCAGGTCCTTGAGCTTGCGCTCCAGGGAGTCGAGGCGCGGCAGGGCCATGGTGTCGTCCTCCGCGGTGAGGTCGACGGTGATCGACGAGTCGGAACCGTGGCGCACGGGCTGCAGGGAGGGCCGTGAGCGTGTGGGCAGCTGCTCCGTCGAGTTCGCTATGGCAGGCTCCGCGGAAACCCGCTCGGCCGTGGCGCGCTCCAGGGCGGCCTGGGCCTCCACCTGACGGCCACCGCCACCACCACGGCCGGGGAAGCGGCCGTGACCTCGGCTGATCGCCTTCAACTGGGCTCGCTCGACCCGCTGCTGCTCACGACGGCGCAGCTTGGTCTCTTCCTTGCGAGCCTTGTCCTCGCGGACCTCCTCGACGGCTTCGTCCAGGCTGCGCACGCCCTCGAGGAGCATCAGCGACCAGGCCCTGTAGGTCTCACGAGGGGCACGAGCCCAGCGCACGACGCGGATCTGCGGCAGCGGACGGGGCACGAGACCCTGCTCGCGCAGCGCCGCACGGCGGGTCTGCTTCAGGGCCCGGTCGAAGAGCACGGCCGCGGAAAGGGACATGCCGGAGAAGAACTGCGGGGCGCCGTCGTGGCCCAGGCCCCGGGGCGCGTGCACCCAGTTGAACCAGGCCGCGGCGCCGGCGAACGTCCACACGAGTATCCGGGAGCCGAGCGCCGCGTCACCGTGGCTGGCCTCGCGCACCGCGAGCACGGAACAGAACATCGCGGCGCCGTCCAGGCCGAACGGAACCAGGTACTCCCAGCCGTTGGTGAGCCCGAGGTTCTGCTGGCCGAAGCCGACCAGGCCGTGGAAGGAGAGCGCGGCGGCGACGGCCGCACAGCAGAACAGAAGCACGTAGGAAGCGGTTCCGTATATGGCTTCCTTGCGCCTGCGGCGCTCTTCGGTGCGCTCCCACGAGTCGTCCGCGCTCGCGTTCGCCCCGGAGGAGCGCTTGCCGCGCGCGAGCACCGCAACCGCCGCCAGCATGCCCAGGAGCAGTACGGCGCCGGGAAGCAGCCAGTTCAGCGATATGTCGGTCAGTCTCATCTGGGGGTCCCTTGCATTGGGATAGGGCGTAACGCCCGCCATAGTGGCCCAATCCCGCCGTCCCTCAGGGGGTTTCGGGGCAAGAGGCCGCCAAGGAGGTGCAAGGGGATGCCCAGGGCGACGTTCTGCTCGAACTGCCGCTTGAGGGGCGGGAGTTGAGTTCGAATAAGACTACCCGTACGGGTGGTTCCACGGAAAGTTCCCGTGGCAAGTGAGAAAGTTGTGAATCGCCTGTAACCGAAAGGGAGTCTCGTGCGGGTGATCTTACGGGACGTACGGGCGTGTCCGGTCGCCGGGGGGTGTCTGAGTGTGCCTCAACTGACAGCGGCGGCCGTGAGCTTGGTGACGCGGTCCGCGTCGCAGGTGCGCGGGCAGGTGGCGCAGGTGTCCTCGGGGCGCACCGTGTAGAACATGCAGCAGCTCGCCCGGTCCCGGGTGGGCAGGGCCTCGCCGTCCGGTCCGGTCAGCTCACGGAAGGCCGCCGAGCCGACGTAGGGCTGCGTGGCGCCGGGCAGCAGCAGCTCCAGCTCCCGTCGCGCCCGCTCCGGCTCGCCCTCGCCGAGCAGGTGGGCGACGTACCAGAGCCCCTCGACGACCTCGTCGGTCACCATGCCCCAAAGGGCCCGGCCGCGCCGCCGCGCCCGCGGCCCGAACCCGGCGAGCACCGGCTCGTGGTGCTCGGCTATCGCCGCCCGCACCTCCGCCCGCAGCGCCTCCTCGTCCCTGACCAGCCGGGCGCCGGGCAGCAGCGCCGCCGGGTCTCCCGGCAGACAGGCGAAGGAGGAGGGTGGACGGACTGCCATGCGCATGCCGTCGCCGGTGCGGTCGTACGAGACGTGCGTCACGGGGAAGCGGGGTACCCGGCGGTGCAGGAACCAGGGGACGGTGATCAGCAGGCAGGCGGGCCAGGCGTACCGATGCAGTCCGAAGCTCGCGACGACATCCGGGCGTGCCTTCTGTCCGTAGTCGCGGACGACCTGGGCGTCATCCCATGCGAGGAAGGCCTCCAGCGCGGATCCACCCTCCGCGAGCTCGGCCGCGGCGACCCAGCCGCCGCCCCGGGGAAACGGTTCCGCGTGCCTCAGCTCCGTGACGGTCAGGCCCGGGAAGACCTCCGTGAGACGGGTGTAGGCCTCCGCTGTGGCCGACGGGGCTGTGGGCATGCCGGGACCGCCGTTTCGGGAGCGATTAAAGGTAAGCCTTACCTTACCCGGAATCGTCGGGATTTGAACTGACGGCCAGTACGCCTAAGGTGCTTGACGGACGAGTAACAACCCGCCGTAATGGCCCCAAGTACCGACAAGGCCGGAGGAGGCCCCGTGGAGCAGAGTGCGCAGGGCTCCACCGGTACGGGAACTCCGGCCGCGCGGGGGGCCGAGGGCCGTGCCCGGGTGCCGGCGCAGACGCGCGGCGGGGCCGCCGGGTACGGCGAGATCGGCGAGGGCGCGGACCGTGAGCGGTGCGGCCCGTCGGGCGCCGCGCGCGGTGAGCACACGCACAGCGAGACCCCCTCTCCCGCTCTCGGCTTCCCTCGGGCGGGGGGACCCCCGGCGGGTCCCCGACCGGTCGTCCAGCGCGCCTCGGTGCGCGGCCAGATCCTCGACGCCCTGCGCACCGCGCTCGTCGCCGGGGAACTGCAGCCTGGCGAGGTCTACTCGGCGCCGGTCCTCGGGGAACGCTTCGGGGTCTCCGCGACGCCGGTCCGGGAGGCGATGCAGCAGCTCGCGACGGAGGGCGCCGTCGAGGTCGTCCCCAACCGGGGGTTTCGGGTGATCGTGCGGGGCACGCGCGAGCTCGCCGAACTGGCGGAGGTGCGGGCGCTGATCGAGGTGCCCGTGATGCTGCGGCTCGCCCGTACGATGCCCGCCGAGCGGTGGGCGGAGCTGCGGCCCCTCGCCGAGGCGAGCCTGCGCGCGGCGGCCTCCGGCTGCCGGGCCACGTACGCGGAGGCCGACCGTGTCTTCCACCGGGCGATGCTCGCCCTCACCGGCAACGAGCAGTTGGTCGGGATCGCCGAGGACCTGCACCGGCGGTCGCAGTGGCCGTTGGTCGGCGGGCCCGTCGCGCGAGGACGCGCCGACCTCGTGGCGGACGCGACGGAGCACATGGCTCTGCTGGAGGCGTTGACGGCACGGGACCTGGACGCGGTGCGGGCGCTGGTGCGGGAGCACTTCGCGGGCGCAGCCTGAGCCGACGGTTCGTGGTGCGCGGTGTGGCCGTCGGCGCCGTCTGCGCCGTGCAGCCTGTGCCGGCGCAGGCCGTGCCGTGGCGGTCCGTGCCGTGGCGCGCCGCGGTGGCGCCGGTTCGCTGGGGGCTGCCGCCCCCAGACCCCCGCTTCGGCCCTGAAGGGGCCTCGTCCTCAAACGCCGGACGGGCTGATTTGCCGTCACCGGCGCTGATATGCCGCTCCAGCCGCTCCAGCCGCTCCAGCCGCTCCAGCCGCTCCAGCCGCTCCAGCCGCTCCAGCCGCTCCAGCCGCTCCAGCCGCTCCAGCCGCTCCAGCCGCTCCAGCCGCTCCAGCCGCTCCAGCGCCGTCGCTGCCGCCCCTACGCCGTCGCTGCCGGCGGTGGTGCCAACTGCCGTGCCAGCCACGTCGGTACGCCGCCCAGCAGCCGGAACAGCCGTCGTGCCTCCTCCCGCAGCCGGGAGGCCTCCGGCTCCACTTCCGCGTCCGCCAGTGAGGCGAGCGCCGGAGCGGTGCCCACGAGGTAGCCCAACTCCTCCCGGATACGCAGGGATTCGGCGAAGCCGTGCCGGGCCTCCGCCATCTCCCCGTCGCGCAGGGCGAGTCCGGCGAGGTGGCGCCAGGTGAAGGACAGCAGCAGCGAGTCCGAGTGCGCCGCGGCCGCCGTGTGGGCTCGTCGGTAGGCGGCCCTCGCGGCCTGCGGGGAACGGGCGATGTTCTCGGCGAGCAGCCCCCGGCGGAAGTCGAGCAGCGCCCTGCCCGCAGCGTCCGGCGGGATCAGCGCCGCCGCCCGGCCGAGCGCGGCCCGCGCCTCGTCCACCCGGTCGCGCACTCCGTGCACCGTGGCCGCGTAGGCAAGTTGCCCGCGTTCACAAGCGGCGGCGCCCCGCTCCTCGTCGTCGTGGGCCAGCGCCTCCGCCGTGCGCAGCGCGTCCTCGGCGTCCTGCCAGCCCTGCTCGGTGTACAGGCACCGCTCCACGAGCAGCGCGGCCCGCTGGATCGCGCCCTCCGCCGTGTCCGGCGGGACGAGGGCCGCCGCGTCGGCCCAGCAGGCCCGCGAGCGCAGCCGCCAAACCGCGGTCTGGAGGGGGTCGTCACCTGAGGTCGTTCCGGTACCGGACATGGCGGTGTACGCCACGTTGCCCTCCCCGAGCGCGCCGTCGAGCTTTGAGTGGTGGCCGCATCTCAGCACGAATCCCGGCACCGAGCCAAGGGGGCGGGTGAAGGATTTCACAAAGTCGTGGGACTCTCCGTCCCCGAAGGTTTCGACGGGTGGTGACCTACAGGTAGTGACCGGTGTCCGTTTGTTGTCAGCTGTGTCAGCTGTGTCAGCTCATGCGCAGGGCCAGGAAGAAGTCCAGCTTGTCCTCGAGACGCGACAGGTCACGGCTCGTCAACTGCTCGATCCGCCCGACCCGGTAGCGCAGTGTGTTGACGTGCAGGTGCAGGCGGGAGGCGCACCGGGTCCACGAACCGTCGCAGTCCAGGAACGCCTCCAGCGTCGGGATCAGCTCGGCGCGGTGGCGTCTGTCGTAGTCCCGCAGGGGGTCCAGGAGACGCGCGGTGAACGCTCTGCGCACATCGTCCGGGACGAACGGGAGCAGGAGCACGTGCGAGGCCAGCTCCTGGTGCCCGGCCGCACACACCCGCCCCGGCCGGGCGGCGGCCACCCGCCTCGCGTGCCGTGCCTCCTCCAGCGCCCCGCGCAGCCCCTCCGCCGAATGCACGGCAGCGCTGACTCCCAGCGTGAGCCGGCCGTCGCCGTCGAGACCCGACGAAAGCGGTTCCCGTACGGCCGTCAGGAGCGCGTCGGCGAGGACACCGCGCTCGGAGCCGTCGTGCTCGCTCGACACCGCAGGCAGCGGCACGAGGGCGACGGCCTCCGCACCCGTGTGGGCGACGGCGATGCGGTCGGAGGGCTCCGGGCCCGTGGCGAGCGGGTCGACCAGGATCTCCTCCAGGAGCGACTGGGCGACCGGGCCGGCCTCCAGGCGGCCGTCCTCCCACTCGACACGGGCCACGACCACCTGCCAGTGCGGCGCGGCCCCCAGGCCCGGCAGCAGCACCGGCGCGGCCACCCGCAGGCGGGCCGCGATCTCCGCCGGCGCCGCGCCCGTCTGGACCAGCTCCAGCACCTCCTGCGCCAGGCGCCTGCGCACCGTGCGCGCGGCGTCCCGGCGGTCCCGCTCCACCGCGATCAGCTGGGTGACGCCCTGGAGCAGGTCGAGGCGCTCGTCCGCCCAGTCCCCGGCGTCGGCCTCGACGGCCAGCAGCCAGTCCGACAGCACGCTCTCGCGCACGTCCCGGCCGGCCTGCGGGGTCTGGGCGGTCTGCGGGGCGCGGCCGCCGCTGCGGATCGGGAACAGCGAGTACGTCGCCTGGCCGACCAGCACCCGGTGCGGTCCGCGCCGGCCCGTGCGGACGGCCGCCAGATGCTCCGCCGCGAGCCTCGCGCACACGTCGGCCGGCAGGCCGGGGCCCGCCACCTTCGGGCCCGCGATGAGCCGGCCGGTGGGGGAGAGAACCCAGGCACGCAGGTCCAGGTCCGAGCCGAGCAGGTCCAGGACGACGTCCGGGCCGCCGCCCGCCGGGCCCGAGGTCATCATCCGGCGGTGCCGGTCCACCACGGCCGCGAGGTCCCCGGCGCGCTCGCCGGACACCTGCCGCACGACGTGCTCGGTGATCGTCGCGAAGGCCACCGACTCGTGCACCGCGAACAGCGGCAGACGATGCCGGGCGCAGGCCACGACCAGGTCTTCCGGGACGTCGCCCAGCTCCGCCTCACCCGCCGCGAGCGCGGCCACCCCGGCCTGCACCAGGATCCGCACGAACGGCTCGGAGTCCGCCGCGTCCCGGCGCCACGCCAGGCCCGTCAGCACCAGCTCACCCCCGGAGAGGTAGCGGCTGGGATCCCGCAGGTCGGTGGTCATGACACCCCGCACCGCGCGGTCCAGCTCTTCCTCGCCGCCGAGGAGCCTGAGGCCCAGCGCATCGGTGTCCAGCAGTGCGCGCAGCCGCATCTCGTCGCCGCCGTTCTGTGTCTCGAAATCTACGATGAGTCTTGAAGGATGTGGCGGGAAGGCACCCGCCGCCGCCCCGCCTTCCGGGGTCGGGCCGCTGCGGCGGACGGTCACGCACCGCATTCTTTGATTGCCAGGCTGTTTCCTACGTTTCCACAGGAAAACGAGGAGGTTACTGATGGCCTCCGTTCATACGAATCTACAAGATGCCCCGGCCGACCAGCCAACTCCTTCATGGTTTCCGTGACTGACCCGGTCGGAGCAAGGCGCTGTGTACTGGCCTCACTCCACGTGAACAGCACATGTACGAGCCGGGCCCGCCGCACCCGATTCTGGCTCGATCGATACGACTGTCGACATGACAGCCGATACGACTCACGAGACTCATGAGACGAAGAAGAGAGCCGGTCATGGACTTCCTTCGCCCCGCCAGCTGGGAGGAGGCGCTCGCCGCCAAGGCCGAGCACCCCACCGCTGTGCCGATCGCGGGTGGCACCGATGTGATGGTCGAGATCAACTTCGACCACAGGAGGCCCGAGTACCTGCTCGACCTCAACCGTGTCGGCGACCTCTACGAGTGGGAGGTCGGCGAGGAGAGCGTGCGGCTCGGTGCCTCCGTCCCGTACACCGGGATCATGGAGCACCTGCGCGCCGAGCTGCCGGGCCTCGCCCTCGCCTCGCACACCGTGGCCTCCCCGCAGATCCGCAACCGCGGCGGCGTCGGCGGCAACCTCGGCACCGCCTCCCCGGCCGGCGACGCCCACCCCGCCCTGCTGGCGGCCGGCGCCGAGGTCGAGGCCGAGTCGGTGCGCGGCACGCGCCGGATCCCGATCGACGAGTTCTACACCGGCGTGAAGCGCAACGCGCTCGCCCCCGACGAGCTGATCCGCGCCGTCCACATCAAGAAGGCCGACGGCCCGCAGCAGTACTCCAAGGTGGGCACCCGCAACGCCATGGTCATCGCCGTCTGCGCCTTCGGCCTCGCGCTGCACCCGCAGACGCGCACCGTCCGCACCGGAATCGGCTCCGCCGCCCCGACCCCCGTTCGGGCCAGGACCGCCGAGGACTTCCTCAACGCGGCGCTCGAGGAAGACGGTTTCTGGGACAACGGAAAAGTCATCACCCCGTCGGTCGCCAAGCAGTTCGCGGACCTGTGCGCCGCCGCCTGCAACCCGATCGACGACGTCCGGGGAACGGCCGGTTACCGCCGTCACGCGGTGGGCGTCATGGCCCGCCGGACGCTGACCTGGACCTGGGAGTCGTACCGCGGCGCCCGCCGCACCACCGAGGGAGCTGCGTGATGCGCGTCAACTTCACTGTCAACGGACGTCCGCAGGAAGCCGACGACGTGTGGGAGGGCGAGAGCCTGCTGTACGTGCTGCGCGAGCGGCTCGGGCTGCCCGGTTCCAAGAACGCCTGCGAGCAGGGCGAGTGCGGCTCGTGCACGGTCCGGCTGGACGGCGTCCCGGTGTGTTCGTGCCTGGTCGCCGCCGGTCAGGTGGAAGGGCGTGACGTGGTCACCGTCGAGGGGCTCGCCGACTACGCCAGGCAGCGCGCCGAGCACGGCGGTTGTGGAACCGGTTCCTGCGGCACCGCAGATGCGCCGGGTGTGTCGGGCGCGTCGGGGACCTCGCTCGACGAGGCCAGGGGCTGGCAGGCCAAGGGCCAGGACTCCCACACCGGCGAGGGCACCGAACTCGCCCCGATCCAGCAGGCGTTCATCGACGCCGGCGCCGTCCAGTGCGGCTTCTGCACCCCGGGGCTGCTGGTCGCCGCCGACGAGATGCTGGAGCGCAACCCGAACCCGACCGACGCGGACATCCGCGAGGCGCTCTCCGGCAACCTGTGCCGCTGCACCGGTTACGAGAAGATCATGGACGCGGTCCGCCTGGCGGCCGCCCGGCAGGGAGAGGCGGTCTGACGATGTCTTCCCCCAACGGCACCCCCACCAAGATCACCCAGGGTTCGCAGACCAGGGGCGGCATCGGCGAGTCCACGCTCCGCCCCGACGGCACCCTCAAGGTCACCGGCGAATTCGCGTACTCCTCCGACATGTGGCACGAGGACATGCTCTGGGGCCAGATCCTGCGCTCCACCGTCGCCCACGCCGAGATCGTCTCCATCGACACGTCCGAGGCCCTCGCCACGCCCGGCGTCTACGCCGTCATGACGTACGACGACCTGCCGACCGACGTGACGAACTACGGCCTGGAGATCCACGACACCCCGGTCCTCGCCCACGGCAAGGTCCGTCACCACGGTGAGCCGGTCGCGATCGTCGCGGCCGACCACCCGGAGACCGCCCGCCGTGCCGCCGCGAAGATCAAGGTCGAGTACCGCGAGCTGCCCGTCATCACCGACGAGGCCTCGGCGACCGCCCCGGACGCGATCCTGATCCACGAGGGCCGCGACGACCACCACAGCGGTCACGTCCCGCACCCGAACATCCTCCACCGCCAGCCGATCATCCGCGGCGACGCGACCGAGGCCGCGCGGCGCGCCGACGTCGTCGTCAAGGGCGAGTACACCTTCGGCATGCAGGACCAGGCCTTCCTCGGCCCGGAGTCCGGCCTCGCCGTGCCGGAGGAGGACGGCGGCGTCCACCTCTACATCGCCACCCAGTGGCTCCACTCCGACCTGCGCCAGATCGCGCCCGTCCTCGGCCTGCCCGAGAGCAAGGTGCGGATGACGCTGGCCGGGGTCGGCGGCGCTTTCGGCGGCCGCGAGGACCTGTCGATGCAGATCCACGCCTGTCTGCTGGCCCTGCGCACCGGAAAGCCCGTCAAAATCGTTTACAACCGTTTCGAGTCCTTCTTCGGACACGTCCACCGTCACCCGGCCAAGCTCTTCTACGAGCACGGGGCCACCCGTGAGGGCAAGCTGACCCACGTGAAGTGCCGGATCGTCCTGGACGGCGGCGCGTACGCCTCCGCCAGCCCGGCCGTCGTGGGAAACGCCGCCTCGCTCGGCATCGGCCCGTACGTCGTCGACGACGTCGAGGTCGAGGCCATCGCCCTCTACACCAACAACCCGCCCTGCGGCGCGATGCGCGGCTTCGGCGCGGTCCAGGCGTGCTTCGCCTACGAGGCGCAGATGGACAAGGTCGCGGCCGAACTCGGCATGGATCCGGTGGAGTTCCGCCGGCTCAACGCGATGGAGCAGGGCTCCCTGCTGCCGACCGGGCAGGCGGTCGACTCCCCGGCGCCGGTCGCCGAACTCCTGCGCCGTGTCAAGGCGATGCCGTTGCCGCCGGAGCGCCAGTGGGAGAGCAGCGAGGGCGCGGACGTACGGCAGCTGCCCGGCGGTCTGTCCAACACCACGCACGGCGAAGGCGTCGTTCGCGGAATCGGTTACGCGGTCGGCATCAAGAACGTCGGTTTCTCCGAGGGCTTCGACGACTACTCGACCGCGAAGGTCCGCATGGAGGTCATCGCCGGCGAGCCCGTCGCGACCGTCCACACGGCCATGGCGGAGGTCGGCCAGGGCGGTGTCACCGTCCACGCGCAGATCGCCCGCACCGAGCTGGGCGTCACGCAGGTGACCATCCACCCGGCGAACACGCAGGTGGGCAGCGCCGGCTCGACGTCGGCCTCCCGGCAGACGTACGTCACCGGCGGCGCCGTCAAGAACTCCTGCGAGCTCGTCCGGGAGAAGGTCCTGGAGCTCGGGCGCCGCAGGTTCGGCTCCTACCACCCGGCCTGGGCCAACGCCGAGCTGCTCCTGGAGGGTGGCAAGGTCGTCACCGACGGCGGTGAGGTCCTCGCCGACATGGTGGACGTGCTCGGGGAGGAGGCCGTCGAGGTCGAGGCCGAGTGGCGGCACCGGCCGACCGAGCCCTTCGACCTGCGCACCGGGCAGGGCTTCGGACACGTCCAGTACTCCTTCGCCGCGCATCGCGCCGTCGTCGAGGTCGACACCGAGCTCGGCCTGGTGAAGGTCATCGAGCTGGCCTGCGCGCAGGACGTCGGAAAGGCGCTGAATCCGCTTTCCGTGATCGGTCAGATCCAGGGCGGCACGACCCAGGGGCTGGGCGTGGCGGTCATGGAGGAGATCATCGTCGACCCGAAGACGGCGAAGGTCAGGAACCCCTCCTTCACGGACTACCTGATCCCCACGATTCTCGACACGCCGACCATCCCCGTCGACGTGCTCGAACTCGCCGACGACCACGCCCCCTACGGGCTCCGTGGCGTCGGCGAGGCACCCACCCTGTCCTCGACCCCGGCCGTCCTCGCGGCGATCCGGAACGCGACCGGGCTGGAGCTCAACCGCACACCGGTACGTCCGGAACACCTCACCGGAACGTGACCCCACGGGGTCTGAGCCGCTGACGTCCGGGGGGCCTCGTCCCCCCGGACCCTTAACTGTTCGTCTCGGGCCGTCCCCCGGGTCGTCCATTCCCAAATCCCGTGGGCTCGCCGCAGGCAGCACACGGGTGTCCCTTTGAACCTTGGGAGGAGGCGCACATGACCCAGCAGTCACTGGAGCCGAAGCCTCTTGCCGGGGACGCGGGCGAGGGGGCCCGCGTCCCGGCTGGACGGTCGTGGTTCGACCGCTACTTCCGCCTCGCTCGACCCGGATCCACCGTTGGGCGCGAGGTATGCAGCGGTGTCACCATCTACATGGCGATGGCGTACACCCTTCTGCTCAACCGTTCCTTGGCAGTGGACGGGGATGAGGCCGTCCACTGGCACGCCCCGAACGGTTTTGGGCGCACTGGTCCCCGGCGTACTCGACCCCGGGGCGGCGACACGCATCCCGTGCGTGCTCCGGTCCCAGGAGGCCAGTTCCCTGTGCGACCTGGCCACACAGATACGGTCAGAGGCGACGGAGAGGCCCTGAACCATCACTCTGGTGGAGCAGGGGCCCCGCACACCGACACCGCACCTGGTGTCCCAGATCGCACAACCACGCTAGCCTGCGTGGCCCAGGGCACCGCAAGCCTGGAAGCCGACCATCACACCATCGAGTTAATTCGACCTCGCGCAACGCTCGGTGGGCAGTTGTCAACGTCCTGCTTCGGCGGGCGAACTCGCGGGCTGGCCCGTCCTGTTGTTCGCCGGCACGCTATTGTTGATCTTCATGCTCCAGGCCCGGAACGTCCCCGGCGCCATCCTCATCGGCATCGTCGGCGGCACGGTCGTCGCCGCGATCCTCGACGCCGCCGGGGTCGTCGACCCGAAGCAGTGGGCGGCCGGCGCCCCCGAACTGCACGGCAGTGCCGTCTCGATGCCCGACTTCTCGCTCTTCGGGGACGTGGAGTTCGGCGGCTGGGGCGAGGTCGGCGCGATGACCGTAGGCGTGATCGTCTTCACGCTCGTCCTCGCCGGGTTCTTCGACGCGATGGCCACCATCATCGGCGTCGGCACGGAGGCGGGGCTGGCCGACGACAAGGGCCGGATGCCGGGCCTGTCCAAGGCGCTGTTCATCGACGGCGCCGGCGGAGCGATCGGCGGCGTGGCGGGCGGCTCCGGCCAGACCGTGTTCATCGAGTCGGCGACGGGTGTGGGCGAGGGAGCACGCACCGGCCTCGCCTCGGTCGTCACGGGGACCTTCTTCGCGGCCTGTCTGTTCTTCACCCCGCTCACCGCGATCGTCCCGCAGGAGGTCGCCTCCGCCGCCCTGGTCGTCATCGGCGCGATGATGCTGATGAACGCCCGCCACGTCGACTGGGCCGACCGGGGAACCGCTGTCCCGGTGTTTCTGACCGTCGTCCTGATGCCGTTCACGTACACCATCACCACCGGTGTCGCCGCGGGCGTCATCTCCCACGTCGCCATCAAGGCCGCGCAGGGCAGGGCGCGGGAGATCGGGGCCTTCATGTGGGGCCTGACGGTGATCTTCCTCGTCTACTTCGCCCTCCACCCGATCGAGAACTGGCTGGGCGTGCACTAGCCGCTCCGCTCGACGAGCAACCGCCCTCCACACAACCGCAGTCAAGGAGACCGAGAGATGCTGGACATCGCCGAGGAGCTGAACGGGTGGGTCGAGCAGGGCCGTGACTTCGCCGTGGCCACCGTGGTGGCCGTCGGCGGCAGCGCGCCCCGCCGGCCGGGCGCCGCCCTCGCGGTGGACGCCGACGGCACGGCGATCGGCTCGGTCTCCGGCGGCTGTGTGGAGGGCGCGGTGTACGAGCTGTGCCGACAGGCGCTTCAGGACGGGGAGTCGGTCCTCGAACGCTTCGGCTACAGCGACGACGACGCCTTCGCCGTGGGGCTCACCTGCGGCGGGATCATCGACATCCTCGTCACCCCGGTGCGGGCCGGCGATCCCGTCCGCCCGGTGATCGCTGCCGCCCTCGAGGCCGCCGCCTTTGGGCGGGCCGCCGCGCTGGCACGGATCGTGACCGGCCCGGCGGACCTGGTCGGCCGGGCAATGCTCGTCCGCACCGACGGGAATGACGACAGTAGCTGTTACGACAGCGGTTCCTACGGCCGCGGCCATGACGACAGCGGTTCCTACGGTGGCGACAATGGCGACAGCGGTTCCCCCACAGGTGGCTTCGGTGCCCATCCCGAGCTGGACCGTACGGTCGCGGCCGAGGCCGCTGCCTTCCTCGACGCCGGTCGCACCGGCACGCTGGAGATCGGCGAGCAGGGCTCCCGCTGCGGGGCCCCGCTCACGGTCCTCGTCGAGTCGTCCGTGCCCGCGCCCCGGATGATCGTGTTCGGCGCGATCGACTTCGCGTCCGCGCTGGTTCGGGTCGGCAAGTTCCTGAACCACCACGTGACGGTGTGCGACGCGCGACCGGTCTTCGCGACCGAGGCCCGCTTCCCGGAGGCCGACGAGATCGTCGTCGAATGGCCGCACAAGTACCTGGAGCGCACGGAGGTGGACGCGCGGACCGTCCTGTGCGTGCTCACCCACGACGCCAAGTTCGACGTACCCCTGCTCCAGCTGGCGTTGCGCCTGCCGGTCGCCTACGTCGGCGCGATGGGTTCCCGCCGCACCCACCTCGACCGCAACGCCCGCCTGCGCGAAGTGGGCGTCACCGAGCTGGAGTTGGCGCGTCTGCGCTCACCCATCGGCCTCGACCTGGGCGCCCGTACGCCCGAGGAGACGGCGCTGTCGATCGCCGCGGAGATCGTTGCCAACCGGCGTGGCGGCAGCGGGGTCCCACTCACCGGGGCGCACACGCCGATCCATCACGACGTGACGTCCGTGCCGGCGGGGCGGATCGGCTCGGTGGCCTGAGCCGCCGTCCCGCGCACGGCCGGCTGGTCCGGCCAGGTGAACGCGTAGCGGGGGTCGCCGCCCCTGCTCAGCCGCACGTAGCGCAGCAGTTCGCGCGCGATGCCCGCGTTGCCCATCGCCCACCCGGTCTGCGGTTCGAGATCGCTCGGAGTGACCCGGTGTTCGACGTTGGACCAGCGCGCGCCGTCGGCGTCCCGGGTCGCGTGCGAGGCCAGGTCCGCCACGAGGATCCGGGCGAAGTCGGCGGAGTCGCCGTCGGGGGAGTCGCCCTGCTCGGCGATCCGGTCGCAGGCCAGCGCCAGCACTCCCGTCGTGCCGCAGCAGCGGCCGTTGTTGTCCCAGAAACCGGGCCGCAGTCGTTGCGGCAACCCGGAGCGGGTCACGGTGTGCCAGCAGCGGTCGGCGAGGTCCGACCAGGAGGGCTCGCCGAGGACGTCCCTCAGCAGCCGGAAGACCTGGGCGTCGCCGGCCGGGCCGTGACACCAGCCGAAGCTGTGGCGCTCGACGCGGTCGGAGCGGTGCTGCGGGTCGGAGTGCGGGACGAGGAAACCCTCCGGCCCGGCCTCGTCGCGGGACACGACCTCCGCGACCCCGGCCCTCGCGAGCTCGACGAGATCCTCGCGGCCCGTGGCCGCTCCGACGGCGGCGAGCGCGTACGCGATGCCGAGAGTGCCGTGCGCGAGGTGGTGCAGTCGGGGCTCGACCCCGCTGCGCCACTCCCAGGTCACGCCCGCCGCGGTCGGCTCGGCCATCCGCGTGTACGGCTCCAGCGCGCTGAGCGCCGCGTCGGCGTCGCCGCACAGCAGGGCACCCAGTCCGATGCCCGCGTTGCCGCCCATGAGCTCGAACAGGGCACCCCAGCGCGTCCCGTCGAAACGTGACCGCACCCGTTCCAGGGCCCGGTCCGCGGCGGCGTCGGCCGAGCTGTCGCCGAGTTCGTGGTGGACGGTGCGCAGCACGAGGGCGATGCCGGTGAGGCCGAAGTACAGGGAGTCGTCGGGGTGGTCGTCGACGGTGTCCGCGAGGCTGCGGGCGGCACGCAGGGCGGTGTCGGCGTACGTGTCGTCCCCGAAGTGCCGCCAGGCCTCCAGGAGTACGGGGACGACCCCGGCCGTCCCGTTGTAGAGCATCGGGTCGACATCGTCGTCCGAGGGTCTGACGGGCCAGCCGAGCCCGCCGCCCCCGGTGTGCCGCGCGGCGCCCCGCATCCAGCGCAGGGCATCCACCGCGAGTTCCTCGACCGCGTCGACTCCCGTCATGAGCTCACCCTGACATGCGGACACGGTCCCCGAACAGTCATGCCCCGCGGAGGAGTCGGTTGACGGCCCGCCCGAACACCGAGCGGGCCGTGGCTCCGAGGAGCGGATCGAAGACAGGCGGCAGAAAACGCATCCGCAACTCCTCGCGCCAGATCACGTGGGCCCGCCCGCCCGGACCCGGCCATACCTCGATCTCGGCCCAGCCCAGCACGACCCGGCCGCGCTTCTCCAGTCGGCATCGCCCGGGCTCGTCGAGGGCCGGCGGCTGCCACACGGTCACCTCCATCCGGTCGGCGAAGGCGAACGGGCCGAAACCCGAACGCGCCACGAAGACCGTGCCCTCGCGGGTCGGTGGAGGAGTGAGCACGGAAACGCGGGTGAGCGGTACCACGTCACCGTGCCGGGACCACTCGGTCAGCCGGCGCCAGGCGTCGTCCAGGGGAAGCGGTACCGTGCGTTCGAGCTGGAAGATGACCACGTAGTGATCGTAGGGAGTCAGGACCGTCCGGCGGCGGATGACCCTCCGGCTCACAGGTCCGGCCCGCTTCCCGGCCGCGGTGCGCCATGGCGTGGTGCGGTGCGGTGGAGTGCGGTGCGATGTGGTGTCGTGCGTGCGCGATGCCGGGTCAGCGGTAGACCTGCCCCGGCTGTGCCTCACCGGGCGCCAGCAACTGAGGAACCGTCACGAAAACGTATCCGCGCTCTTTCAGCGCGTCGATGATCCCGGGCACGGCCGGGACGGTCCCGTCGTAGATGTCGTGCAACAGGATGATGCCGTCCCGGTCGACCTGCGCGAGGACGCGGCGCTGGATCAGCGCGGAGTCGGTCGTCGTGTAGTCCTTGGCGGTCACCGTCCACAGCACCTCGGCGAGGCCCAGCTCACGGGAGATCTCGTGCACGGTCTCGTTCGTGCGGCCCTGCGGTGGGCGCATCAGGGTGGGGCGACGGCCGGTGAGGCGTTCTATCTCGTCGTTGGGGCGCTGGAGTTCCTCGCGTATCTCGTCCGGCGTGATCTGCGTGAGGATCTTGTGGTCCCAGGTGTGGCTGGCCACCTCGTGTCCCTCGGCGGCCATGCGTCTGACGAGTTCCGGGTACTTCTCGATGTGCCGCTGACCCAGCAGGAAGAAGGTCGCCGGGACCTGTTTCTCCTTCAGGATGTCCAGGAGTCGGGCGGAGTTCTCGCTGGGGCCTGCGTCGAAGGTGAGGGCGACGCACTTCGCCTCCCGGCAGTCGACGGTGCCGAAGCGGGAGGCCTGGGTGGTGGCCGCGGGGTGGGCGCGGGCGGCGCTCGGGTGTGTGGTGTCGGCGCCGCCGCAGCCGGTCAGCGTGACCGTCAGGCAAGCAGTCGCCGCGGAGAGGGCGACGGCACGCAACCAGGCCCCCGTGTTCTTCATCTTCCTGGTCAGAAAAGGCATGCCGAGACTATACATAGAGAGTATACACCCAATGTATAGTCTCGGCGTCGTGCCGCCGTCGTGCCGCCGACGCGCCGTCAGTGGACCGACGTCACGTCGACGGTGGCCTCACTGGGCGTAGAACGTCGCGTCCCCCTTGTCCGTCGCCGTGCTCGGCGTCTGCACGTACAGCAGGTAGTTGTAGTGGCGGACGTAGCGGCCGGCGTAGTTGTACGACTCGTACGAGATCCCCGCCGAGTCGGCGAGACCGGCCCGCTGGTAGAAGGTCGCGTCGGAGGCGAACGTCGACGTGCCGTCGTTCTTCTCCAGCCACACCTCGAAGTTCTTGTGCCGCAGGTAGTAGCCGGGGAAGTTGGCCGATTCCAGGGAGACCGTGCCGGTCCCCGCGAGACCGGTCACCACCCGGAACTGCGAGTCCGCGAGCGGGCTGACGTTGGCCTCGATCTTGGCGCGGTACTCCCAGTGGCGGATGAACCGGTCCGCGTAGTTGTAGGAGGAGAAGCGCTGCGGGGTGACCCCGTCGGCCACCGGGATGCCGAAGTCGGGCGTGCCGTCGGCCTTCCAGTACAGCTTCTGCACGCGGGTGCGGCGGTTGGGGTCGTTCAGCGGGTCGCCGGTGATGTCCTTGTAGCTGCGGTCGTGGTAGACGAGGATGTCCGACTTGCCGTCCTCGGAGACCGTGAACGAGTTGTGGCCCGGCCCGTACTGCGAGGTGGAGGCGTTCGTGGTGAAGACGGGCTGTGAACCCTTGGTCCAGGACGCCGGGTCGGTCAGGTCGGCCGTCGCGGAGGCGGTCAGCATGCCCAGGCAGTAGTTGGCGTCGGTCGCGCTCGCCGAGTAGGTCATGAAGACCTTGCCGCCGTGCTGGATCACCGCCGGCCCCTCGTTGACCTTGTAGCCGACGGTCTCCCAGGACAGGGTCGGCTGGGAGATCTCCGCCGGAGTGCCGGAGATCGTCCAGGGGTTGGCCAGCTTGGCGATGAACAGGCTGGTGTTGTTGTTCTCGGACGGGTTGCGCTGCGCCCAGGCGAGATAGCGGACACCGTTCACGACGAACGTGGTGGCGTCGAGCGAGAAGCTCTGCCACGTCGTCGTGATCTGGCCCTTCTCGGCCCAGGTCGCGGTGAGCGGATTGGAGCCGGTGCCTTCGAGGACGTACATCCGGATCGCCCACTGGTCACTGGTGGACCCGGCCGCGAAGTACACGTACCACTTGCCGTCGATGAAGTGGATCTCCGGTGCCCAGATGTGGGCGCCCATGACCCCGCTGCTGTGCTTGGTCCAGATGGTGACCTCCTGGGCCGTGGACAGGCCCTGGATGGTCGTGGCCCGGCGCAGCACGATGCGGTCGTACTCCGGGACCGTGGCGGTGAAGTAGTAGTAGCCGTCGGTGTGCTTGAAGATGTGCGGGTCGGCGCGCTTCTCGGCGATCGGGTTGGTGTACGTCACCGCGGGGGAGTCGGGCACGGCGGCCTGGGCGGGGGCGCCCAGGCCGGTGAGGACGGTCGCGAGGGCGACGAGGCCGGCCAGGAACAGCCGAACGGCGTTGCGTCTCAAGGGAGTTCTCCTGATGGGAGGGGAGAGGGGGAAGGGTGACTGGGGGGAGGGGGGAGTTGAGTCCGGGGGTTTGAGTCCGGGGGTTTGAGTCCGGGGGGTTGAGTCCGCGGTGTCTCGGGGGGCTTCGGGGGTCAGGTGGTCGGCACGAGGCGCCACTGCTGGCAGTTGTTGTTCAGCCAGGTCCACTGCCGTACGTCCGTGCCGTTGGCCGTCCCGCAGTTCGCCACGTCGGCGACCTTGCCGCTGTTCTCGCCCACGAGTCGGACGTAGTCGCCGCTCGCGGTGAAGACGAGCCGGAAGCGCTGGCACTTGTTGTTCAGCCAGGACCATTGGCGCAGATCGGCGCCGTCGGCGGTGGAGCAGTCGGCGGTGTCCATCACCCCGCCGGTGGCCACGTTCACCAGCCGGCTGGTGTCGTCGCCCTGGTCCTCGATCCGCCACTTCTGGTTGGCGCCGCCGGTGCAGGTCCACTGGAAGATGTTCGTGCCGTTGGCGGTGGCACCGCCTTCGACGTCCAGGCACTTGCCGCTGTTGCGGTTGACGAGGGTGTACGCCGTCGGGGTCGCCGCCGTCTCGCCGGACGGGCCGGGGAGCGTCGTACCGAGCGCGACCGGCGTGCCGAAGTTCGGGGTGCCGTCGGCGTTCCAGGTGAACTTCTGGGCGCGGGTCGTCCGGCCGTTGCCGCAGCCGCCGCTCGCCGAGGAGTTGGCGTGGTAGACGATCCAGTTCTCGGTGCCGTCGGGCGAGGTGAAGAAGCCGTTGTGGCCCGGGCCGTAGACGCCGTTGGTGTCACTGCGCTGGAAGACGGGCGTCTGCTTCTTGGTCCAGGACGCCGGGTTCAGCGGGTCGCTGCCCGTCAACTCCAGTTGGCCCAGCTTGTAGTCGGCGGTCTGGCAGGAGCTCGCGGAGTAGGTGAGGAAGGTGCGGCCGTCGTGGTACAGCGGCTCGGGGCCCTCGTTCACCGGTGAACCCGAGGTCTCCCAGCTCAGGGTGGGGCTGGAGATCACCGTGAAGGTGTTGCTGGACAGCGTGTACGGGTTGCTCATCGGCGCGATGACCAGGCTCTGCGTGCTGCCGTTCACGAAGCCGCTTCCGACGAGGAACAGGTTTCCGTTCGCCTGCAGGACGCTCGCGTCGATCAGCCAGCCGCCCGGCGTGAGGTTGGAGCCGGTGAGGGAGCCCTTGTAGGTGTAGGGGCCCAGCGGGTCGGTGCCGGCGCTCTCCAGGACGTGGGTGCGCTGGGAGTCGCAGCAGGCGGTGCCGCCCTGGCCCGCCGAGTAGTACAGGTACCAGTGGCCGTTGAACTGGTGGATCTCCGGCGCCCAGATGTTGTTGTTGCGGGTCGAGGTGGTGTCCGACCACACCTGCACGGTGGGCGCGGTGGCGAGACCGGCCAGGGTCGGAGCCTTGCGCATACCGAGGACACCCGTGAACGTCGTGGTGACCAGGTAGTAGTTGCCGTCGTAGTACTCCAGCCAGGGGTCGGCTCCCTTGGTGGACTTCAGCGGGTTGGTGTACGGGCGACCGTCGGCCGCGGACACCGGCTGGGTCGCCGCCACCAGGGCGACGAGGAGCGCCAACACGCAGACGAGCAGGGGTCTGCGGCGGTACATCCGAGGCATACAGGACCGTCCCTTGTCCATAAAACTGCCTGTTCGTAATTTCGAACATGGTTCGTAACTTCGGCCAGAAGATATGGGGCCACCATGTCCTCGTCAATGGGTTCGACAGACCCGGGCCTGCACGGATGGCCCGGACGAAGTGCGGCACCCCCGTCCGGGCCGTCCGTCCGGGCCTCGGCCCGCCGCCTACGCCAAGGCCCACCCACCCCGCCCCCGGCGTTTTCCCGGCAGCCTCGCCGCCGTACGCGACCGGCTCGGGCTGTCCGGGCCGGGCCAACGGGGGCGACCGACGGTGCGCGTGTAGGACGACGGTCGCGACGCTACGCGGCCCCGACGCGACCGACGCGGAACGCGCCAGGGCGCCCGGCTCGGCCTGTGCGGGCCGGGCCGGACGCCCTGGATGTTCTGGTCGGACCGCGCAGGACGCGATCCGACCGGGTCGGATCAGACCAGGTCGAACCGGTCGAGGTTGGAGACCTTGACCCAGGCCGCGACGAAGTCGTTCACGAACTTCTCCTTCGCGTCGTCGCTCGCGTAGACCTCGGCGAGCGCGCGCAGCTCGGAGTTCGAGCCGAAGACCAGGTCGGCACGGGTGCCGGTCCACTTGACCTCGCCAGTGGCGGCGTCGCGGCCCTCGAACGTGGACTGGTCCGCGGACGTCGACGACCAGGTCGTGCCCAGGTCGAGCAGGTTGACGAAGAAGTCGTTCGTCAGCTTGCCCGGGGCGTCGGTGAGGACGCCGTGCGAGGACTGGGCGTGGTTGGCGCCCAGGACCCGCAGGCCGCCGACGAGGACCGTCAGCTCCGGCGCGCTCAGGTTCAGCAGGTTCGCCTTGTCGAGCAGCAGGAACTCGGCCGGCAGGCGGTTGCCCTTGCCGAGGTAGTTGCGGAACCCGTCGGCGGTCGGCTCGAGCGCGGCGAACGACTCGACGTCCGTCTGCTCCTGCGAGGCGTCCACCCGGCCCGGCGTGAAGGGGACCTCCACGTCGTGACCGGCGTCCCCCGCGGCCTTCTCCACGGCGGCGGCGCCACCGAGGACGATCAGGTCGGCCAGGGAGACCTTCTTGGCGCCGGAGTTGAACTCCTCCTGGATGCCCTCCAGGACGCGCAGGACCTGCGCCAGCTCGTCCGGGTTGTTGACCTCCCAGCCGCGCTGCGGCTCCAGGCGGATGCGGGCACCGTTGGCGCCGCCGCGCTTGTCGCTGCCGCGGAAGGTGGAGGCCGACGCCCACGCGGTGGACACCAGCTGCGAGACGGTCAGCCCCGAGTCGAGGAGCTTGGCCTTGAGGGCCGCGATGTCCTCGGCGCCGATGACCTCGCCGTCGGCCTCCGGCAGCGGGTCCTGCCACAGCAGGGTCTCCGCCGGGACCTCCGGGCCGAGGTACAGGGACTTCGGGCCCAGGTCGCGGTGGGTCAGCTTGTACCAGGCGCGGGCGAAGGCGTCCGCGAACTGGTCGGGGTTCTCGTGGAAGCGACGCGAGATCTGCTCGTAGACCGGGTCGAAGCGCAGCGACAGGTCGGTCGTCAGCATCGTCGGGGCGTGGCTCTTGGACGGGTCGTGCGCGTCGGGGATGGTGCCCGCGCCCGCGCCGTCCTTGGCGACCCACTGATTGGCGCCGGCCGGGCTCTCCGTCAGCTCCCACTCGTAGCCGAACAGGTTGTCGAAGAAGCCGTTGCCCCACTGCGTCGGCGTGGCGGTCCAGGTGACCTCCAGGCCACTGGTGATGGTGTCGCCGCCCTTGCCGGTGCCGTAGCTGCTCTTCCAGCCGAGGCCCTGCTCCGCCAGCGAGGCGGCCTCGGGGTCGTCGCCGACGTTGTCCGCCGGGCCCGCGCCGTGGGTCTTGCCGAAGGTGTGACCGCCCGCGATCAGGGCGACCGTCTCCTCGTCGTTCATCGCCATCCGGCGGAACGTCTCACGGATGTCGCGGGCCGCGGCCAGCGGGTCCGGGTTGCCGTTCGGGCCCTCGGGGTTGACGTAGATGAGGCCCATCTGGACGGCGCCGAGCGGGTTCTCCAGCTCGCGGTCACCGGTGTAGCGCTGGTCGTCGAGCCAGGTGGTCTCGGGACCCCAGTAGACGTCCTCCTCGGCCTCCCAGACGTCCTCGCGGCCGCCGGCGAAGCCGAACGTCTCGAAGCCCATCTGCTCCAGCGCGACGTTGCCCGTGAGGATCATGAGGTCGGCCCAGGAGATGGACTGGCCGTACTTCTTCTTGACCGGCCACAGCAGACGGCGGGCCTTGTCCAGGTTGGCGTTGTCCGGCCAGCTGTTGAGCGGGGCGAAGCGCTGCTGGCCGGCGCCGGCGCCGCCGCGGCCGTCGCTGATGCGGTAGGTGCCCGCGCTGTGCCAGGCCATGCGGATCATCAGCGGGCCGTAGTTGCCGAAGTCGGCGGGCCACCAGTCCTGCGAGGTGGTCAGCACCTCGGCGATGTCCGCCTTCACGGCCGCCAGGTCGAGCGACTTGAAGGCCTCGGCGTAGTCGAAGTCCCCACCGAGCGGGTTCGCCACTGCGGGGTTCTTCGCGAGGATCTTCAGGTTGAGCCGCTCCGGCCACCACTGGCGGTTTCCGCCGCCCTGGGTCGGGTGAGCGGCGCGACCGTGCGCGACCGGGCAGCCACCTGCCTCCGCCGCCTTCGGTTCGGTCACGATCGCATCATGGTTCTCGGTCATGGGGGAATCCTTCTGGGCTGGTCGGATCACATGCTCACGTACCGCAGTGCTCGGGTACTGCGGGTGCTCAGGTACTACCGGCGGTGGAACAGACGGGGCACATGCCCCAGTAGATGACCTCGGCCTCGTCTATGGAGAAGCCGCGGTCGTCGGCGGCGGTCAGACAGGGGGCGTGGCCGACCGCGCAGTCGACGTCGACGACGACGCCGCACGAGCGGCACACCAGGTGGTGGTGGTTGTCCCCGACGCGCCCCTCGAACCGGGCCGGGCTGCCCGGCGGCTCGATACGGCGCACCAGTCCTGCCGTGGTCAGCGCGTGCAGGGCTTCGTACACGGCTTGCAGGGAGATGTGGCCCACGCGGTCGCGCACGCCGGTGGCGATCGCCTCGACACCGAGGTGGTCGCCGCCGCGGACGGTCTCGAGCAACGCGACACGTGCGGCCGTCACCCGCAGGCCTACACCGCGCAGCTCCTCGGCGGTGGTCGGTGTACGGGGTGCTGTCATACCGCCGAACCTACTTCATAAACACGAGTGATTCAAGAAAACGAACAGTGCAAGTCTGGGAAACTGTGCAGGTCGGGGGAACCACGACCCAGGGATCAGGGGCAGGGATCAGGGGCCAGGGGCCGGGCGTCAGAGGCCCGACGTCAGAGGCCCGACGTCAGAGGCCCGGCGTCAGAGGAACGTGGCGAGGCCGTCGAGGAGCCTGTCGACGTCCTCGGTGTCGGTGTAGGGGGCGAGTCCCACCCGCAGCGCGGGGTCGTCGAGCTTCAGCGCGGTGAAGGGCTCGTGGGCGTAGAACGACCCGGCCGGGGCCACGACCCCTCGCGCGGCCAGGTGGGCCTGCGCCTCGCGCGCGTCCCGGCCCTCGAGGGTCATCAGGGCGGTCGGGGTGCGGTCCGGCGCCTTCGAGTGGACGGTGACGGCGTCGCCCAGTGCCCGCAGTCCCTCCTCCACCCGGGCGCGCAGCGCGTTCTCGTGCGCGTGCAGGGACGCCAGCGACCGCGCCAGCCGCTCTCTGCGCGACACCCCCGCCGCCGGCGCGTCGCCCGGGCCCGCCGTGTCCGCCGTGTGCGTCGTGTCCATCGCGGCCAGGAAGTCCACGGCGGCGGTGGCGCCCGCCAGGATCTCGTAGGGCAGCGTGCCGAACTCGAAGCGCTCCGGCACCGCGTTCGTGGACGGCAGCAGCTTGTCCGGTTCCAGGGCTTCGAGGACGTCGGGGAATCCGGCGAGCACACCGCAGTGCGGTCCGAGGAACTTGTACGGCGAGCAGACGAACAGGTCCGCCCCCAGCGCGGGCACGTCCACCAGGTGGTGCGCGGCGTAGTGCACCCCGTCCACGTACAGCAGGGCGCCGGCCTCGTGGGCCCGGTCGGCGATCCGGCGCACGGGCGGCTTGGTGCCCAGCACGTTCGACGCCGCCGTCACCGCGACCAGCCGCGTCCGCGGCGACAGGGCCCGTTCGTAGGAGTCGAGGTCGAGTTCCGTGGTTTCGGCGTCGATCTCGATCCAGCGGACGGTGACCCCGGCGTGCTCGGCCGCCTGTATCCAGGGACGCACGTTGGCGTCGTGATCCAGACGGCTGAGGACGATCTCGTCACCGGCCCGCCAGCCCTTGGCCAGGTGTCGTGAGAAGTCGTATGTGAGCTGGGTGGCGCTGCGCCCGTGCACGACGCTGTTCGCGGGCACGCCGAGCAGGTCGGCGTAGGCGGCACGGAACTCGGTGACGGCCCGCTCGGCGTTGCGCTCGGACGCGCTGACGAGTCCCCGGTTGGACAGGGGGCCGGTCAGTGTCCTGGTGACGGCCTCGGCGACGGGGGTGGGGGTCTGGGTTCCGCCCGGCCCGTCGAAGAAGGCGAGGCCGTGCGTGAGGGACGGGAAGTGGGCCCGGAGGGCGGCGACGTCGATGGCCATGGCCCCGACTCTGGCACCCGGGGCCGGGGCCCACCAGCACATCGCTTCGGTTCGACCGGATCACGTCGCACCCGAGAAAGGTGTCAGACCGTTCCTAGAGACTGAGCGGGAGTGAGTCCTGTCGCCAGGTCTCATGCTCGGCCGAACGCCCCGGACGGTGTTGGGCGTTCTGGTTGCCCGCGTTCGCTCCGCGTCCGGGCGGCACGGATCGTGTCCGTGGTCCGGGGATGCGGGGGCGGGTTCCCTCACGCCCAGGAACCCCCGGTCGGGCCTGGACGGTCCGATGCCCCTGCTCATCACTCCGGTGAGCAGGGGGCGGTGCCGTCCGTCGCCGGATCGGGTGTCCCTGGGCGCGCCTTCCGATCGCCACGGCAGCAGCCTCGTGGCGAGTGGTTGTGCGGGTTGTGGTGGTGAGGGGCTTCTGCCAGTGCTGGGCGCCCCAGCGGCTGGTGTAGGCCGGGTCGACGGCGATGACCGCGATACCCGTGGCGTCGGCCATCGAGGCCAGCCGGGCGCGGAGCTTGCCGGTGGGCATGCCGGAGATGAGCTGCCGGAAGCGTTTGCGGCGGCCGTGTTTCTCCCGGGTCTTCTCCGCGCCGAAGTCCAGATCCTCCACCGCGATCGCCTTCACGCCGCAGGTACGGGCCCAGTGCAGGACACGGGTGAGGGCGTGGCGGACCTGGGCATCCCGGTGCTCGGCGGTACCGGTCAGGCCGTAGAAGAAGCGGCGCGGGGCGCCAATCGGGTTGCCGTGGATGTCCAGGCGCCAGGCGCCAGGCGGGCAGATGGTCGACGTTCATGTCGACGCCGATCACGCCGTGGGCGAGCGCGGCATCGAGGGGGAGGGTGGGGGTGGGCGGGAGCTGCCAGGAGGCGGTCACATACCAGCGGTCCCGGCCCATGTCGATGGGGGTCCCCCCGGTCGGGCGAAGTCGAGAGTGGGGGAGGATGCGGTAGGCGATCGCCCGGCCGGCTGCAACGCGGTCCGCCCACTCGGTGCCCCGGTGCCCCGGTGCGCGAACGTGACCCTGCTCGCGAGGACGTACCGTCCGTGCGGGGCGTTGGCCAGATGTGTGAGCGGCGCGGGGAGTTTGATGCTCACCTCGCCGTCGGGGCCGACGCGGATCGTCTCGTTGCCGTAGCGCTTGCCGGGCTCACCGTCCGCCTGGCAGAACCAGCGCTCGGCCTCCCAGCGTCCGCGCCATCCGGACTCGGTGAGCTGGGCCGCCTCCAGGTGGTGCCGGGCACGGGCCAGGCGCTTGCCGCCGCGTACGACGTGCACAACTCCGGCCTCGCGGTCGGCCCGCGCGGCAGTCAGCCGGTCTTCCAGCACCCGCAGCCGCCTCGACTTCGCATGCCACTGGCGCCGCGACCGGTACCCCCCGGGCGCCTTCTTGGTTCCCTTCTGCCCGATCGGCAGGGACAGCCGGTGCGTGAGGGTGCGGATGCCCGCTTCCAGATTCTGGATGTGTGCGAGCTGGCAGCGGCGGGCCAGCGCCCACTGGTCGTGCGAGGCCTTGGTGATCGCCCCGGCCCAGCGCGACGACGCGAGGGGCGTCAGCTCCCGCTTACGCACCGCCCACGCCTCACCGGAGTACTCCAGGCCGTCCCGGCAGCGCGCCTTGAGATCCTTCGAGGCCAGCGACCCCAGATGCGCGCCCACCACACGCAGCACCTTCTCATCGTCCGACGCCAGGTCCTTCAGGCGGGTCCGAATGGCCACACCACTCGGACCGGACGCGACGAACGACGCCGCCACACTCCTCAGCTCACCCATCCCGTCACCCCCGCCCGGCCCCACCCGAAGATCCTTTTGCCATGGAAACGAGCGTCGCCTGTGAAGGTCACGCATTCGATGAGAGAACGTCAGTTCCTCACTGAAACCGACACCACGGCCGAACCACATGACACGACACAGACCACCCACACTCACTCCCGCTCACCTGAACACCTTCGAACGCACTCCAGCGGCAGCAGCTCCAAACCCTTGACTGTCTCGGTTCTGACGTGATCAACCCCGACGAGCGGCCCGAGGGCGTGTCCGACCCGGACTTCATCCGCGCCCTGCCGGCGCACGACCTGTGGCGGGCGTCCACCTACCGCTTCCACGCCCTGGTCCTGCAACGGTGGCGCGTGCGGCGGCGGTTCCTCCTCGGCGACGCGGCACACATGGCCCCGCCGTTCCTCGCGCAGGGCATGTGCCAGGGCATCCGTCCTCCCCCGCACACGAGGCCGAGGACGGCCTCCCCCTCGGACTCGTCCGTCCCGTCGACCCCGTCGAGGACGCCGCGCCCGCCCGACCGGACGAGTGCCGCGGTACTGGCCCGCCCCGACCACCGCGTCGTCGGCGGCGTCCGCGTGGTGGACGGCCTCGGCGTCCGGCTCGCCGCCGTCCGTCGGCAGCTGCGCGCAGCGCCACCGGAGTCGGTCTGCGGGACGGGGCGCCCGCCGGGGTGATTGCGGGGACGGTCGACTTCCTTGCTGTGGAGGGGGTTTGACCAGACCGCTCTGGTAGGCGGCGACGACGAGCTGGGCGCGGTCGCGGGCGTGGAGTTTGGTCATGGCCCATTGGATGTGGCTGCGCACGCCCAGGGGCTCAGGACGAGTTCGGCGGCGATCTCGGCGTTGGACCTGCCGTGTGCGGCCAGGGCCATGACCTCGCGTTCGCGGTCGGTGAGGGCCTTGAGGACGTCGGGGAGGGGGAGGGAGTCGTCGGTGTCCGGGGCGGCCAGGAAGCGGGTGGTGGGGGCCCGGGTGGCGGTGGGGGAGAGGAGGGAGTCACCGGCCGCGACGGTGCGGATGGCCGACAGCAGGACGTCGGGGCTGACGCCCTTGCCGAGGAAGCCGCTGGCGCCGGCCCGCAGGGCCTTGGCGACGTTCCGGTCGTTCTCGAAGGTGGTGAGGACGAGGATCCGGGTGGGGGACCAGGGCGAGCGCGATCAGGACGGCGACGACCACGGCGTCCGCGGCGCACAGGCCCATCTTGGTCAGCATCGGGACACCGGAGCGTGCCGAGACCGGAGCGTGGCGCGGTTCAGGCCCAGGGGGTCTCGGGGGCGGGGCGGCGCGCGGGCCGGCGGCGCTCGCGGTAACCCGCGACGAGGCCGCCGGCCGCGCCCAGGGAGACCAGGCCCATGGCAGCGGCGGCGATGACGCCCTTGACGCCGTCCATGGCGAAGTACATCGCGACGGCCGTGCCGCCGTTGAACAGGAACAGGAACCACAGCGTGCCGGGCCTGGACAGGAACGCCTTGATCCTCGGCTTCTTGGCGATGCGCGAGCCGGCGAGGAGCGAGACGACACCGCCGACGGCGGTGGCCGCGTCCTTCTGGGTGCCGTCGAGGACCGCGCCGGCGCCTGTGCTCGCGGCGAGACCGCAGGCGAAGAAGGTCCAGAGCAGCAGGTCGGTGACGAACTTCCTGACGGCGGCGAGCGGAGAGGCCATGGGGATCTTCCTTACGAGCGGGACGCGAGGTCCGGGCGTGGGATCTGCGGGAATCGGTGACCGGGACCGGTCGCGATCTCTGTCGTCCACGATCCCGGCCCCCGCTCGTCGCCACGAGGGAGCGGCCTCCCGACTTCGGGGTGTAGCCCGCTCCACCCTCGGCCACCCCCGGTCGCCTTCGGCCCTGAGCCGCTGTGCCGACGCGCGATTGTCGGTGCCGGATGTCACGCTGAAGTCCCAGGACCTGCGAAAGGGAATCGACGTGATCACCACCGACCTCACACCCGGCTCCCCCTGCTGGCTCGACCTAGGTGCCCCCGACGTCCGGGCCACCGCGGCCTTCTACGGCGCGGTGCTGGGCTGGGAGTACGAGCCCATGGGGGGCGAGGGGGAGGAGATGGAAGGGGGGATGTTCCAGAAGGACGGCAAGACCGTCGCCGGGCTCGGCAAGCTCACCGAGGAGGGCGCGCGCTCGGCATGGATGATCTACTTCACCGTCGACGACGCCGACGCCACGGCCCAGGCCGTGGAGCGCGCGGGCGGCACGGTGCGGGTGCCGACGAGGGACCTCGAGGACTGGGGTCGGATGGCGCAGTTCAACGACCCGCTGGGCGGCCAGTTCGCGGTCTGGCAGCCGGGGAAGAACACGGGCTTCGAGCTGGTGGACAAACCGGGCTCGCTGTCCTGGACCGAGCTGTACACGAGCGACGCCGCGGCCGCCAAGGAGTTCTACGGCGGTGTCCTCGGCTGGCAGTTCGGCGACATGGAGCTGCCGGGCGGCGGGGGCACGTACACCCTGATCACGCCCGCCGGGCTTCCCGAGGAACGTATGCAGGGCGGCCTCATGGAGGTCACGAAGGAAAACCTCGCGCCGGCGAACGGGCGGCCGTACTGGCACCCGGTGTTCGCCGTCACCGACTGCGACGCCGCGGTCGCCAAGGTCACCGAGAACGGCGGCAGCGTGCAGATGGGACCGACGGACGCGGAGGGTGTCGGCCGGCTGGCCGTCTGCCTCGACCCGTCGAACGCGGACTTCGTGCTGCTCACCCCGGCCCGGGGGACGACCTGAAGGCCGGTGGGCGGTCCTGCGCACCCGTGTCCCAGCGGACCGGCCGAGGGCGCTCACAGGGCGGCGGCGTCGCGCTGATCGAGGTCGCGCAGGTCCAGCGAGCGGATCCGCGCGGCCTCCTCGGCGGTCCGCCCGCCCCGGTAGAGTCGAGGCCGGTGACCTGGTAGGCGGAGTGGACGCAGCCCGGGTCGACCGCCCTGCCGCCGAAGGTGCCCCGCAGCCACCGCTCCCGCTCGGAGCGGGCGGCGACGCCGGAACCAACCGAAGTCGCGGGCGAAGACCTCCGACCGGTCCGGGTCGGCTTCTCGAACTCCAGCCGGGCCAGGTCGGCCACCTTGATCACCGGGTTGCGGGACCGCCCCGGGTGCTCGCCGCGCAGGGCGCCCTGTTCGCTGTGGAGGTCCTGGTGGGGCGTCCGAGGCATGGTCTCCGCCAAGAGGCGTCGCGCAGGAAGCATCACCGTAATGAGGAAATCATCAGATTTGACAGAATTCTCGTTCGAGGCGCATCGGAAAGAATGATGGAACCATCAGAAGTGCTGTTACTTCCGTTGTGGCGGCTAGACTCTGGGCATGTCTTCGTCAGCCCCGCCCCGCAACCGCTTCGAACGGCGCCGCGCCGAGACCCGTGGGGCGCTCGTGCGCGCAGCCCGGCAGATCCTCGCCGAGACGGGGGACACCAGCGCGAGCATCCAGGCGATCGCGGAGCGCGCGGACGTCGGCTTCGGCTCGTTCTACAACCACTTCGAGTCGAAGACGGAGCTGTTCGACGCGGCGGTGCGGGACGCCCTCGAAGAGCTCGGCCAGACCTTCGACGAGCATCTGCAGGGCATCGACGACCCGGCGGAGCTCGTCGCGGCGGGCTTCCGGCTCGGCGCCCGCATGGCCACCTCCCGGCCCGAACTGATGCAGGTCCTGCGCCACCGCGGACTCGGTCACATCCACGCCGACTCGGGCCTGGCCCCGCGCGCCGTGCGTGACCTGGAGGTCGGTGTCGCCTCGGGCCGGTTCACCGTCACCGACCCGACCGTCGCGCTGGCCGCCCTGGGCGGCTCCCTGCTGGCGCTGGTCGAGCTGCGGTTCGCCCGGCCGGAACTCGACGGCGACGAGGCCGCCTCGAACCTGGCCGAGATGCTCCTGCGCATGCTGGGAGTCCCGCCGGAGGACGCCCACGACGTCGCCCGGCGTCCGCTGCCCGACCTCGACTGACGAGCGGCCGAGCCCGCGGCGGACGCCGCCGACCGGTCACGCGGACGACGCGTCCGGGCGGAAGGTGACCCACTCGCCGGTGAAGCGGGCGCCGATCCCGCTCTCCGCGGTGGTGACCGACCGCAGACGCGGCCCCTCGGGGGTGTTCCGCACGGTCGACGACGGTGCCGCCGACCAGCGACACCGCGACGGACGTGGCGGACGTGGCGGACGTGACGGACGTGACGGACGTGACGGACGTGACGGCGAGGATCCCTCGCAGGCTCCCCGGGGCGGGGGAACTCGCGAACAGGCGTCACCGTGACGCGGCACGCTCACGGGCTCCTCGTCGTACGGGGACTGGTGCACGCGCTTTCCTCGCGGGAAGGCCGGGTTGTTCGGGGAGGTCGGGGGCTCCCGCGCTGACGCGCTCGGGGTCGGGGCGGGCGAGCCGGTGGATCCGGGTGGCGGCGAGGTCGCCGTCCGCCCCCGCCGCGATCAGTGCGGCGGTCGCGCTGCGTGTGCCGTCGTCGCGCCAGGTCCCGGCGTTCACGCACTCCAGGAGAGCCAGGAGAAGCCCTTCGAGCGCTCTGCTGAGCGGGCCGGGCGGAACGCTGGTCCGGAAGACGCCCTGCTCCCGGCCTCGTTCGATGATCGACCGTGCGATGTCGCGGGCGGGGGCGAGGATCTCGTCGACGCGCTCCGGCCTCAGGTCCTGCGGCGAGAGCCTGAGCAGCGTGCGATAGCGGTCGCCGACGGGCCACAGGGCCAGGATGAAGCGTGCCATCGAGGTGGCGGCGTCGGCGTCGGGGTCGGCGTCGGGGTCGCGGTCGGTCATGGCCGTCAGGGCGCGGCGCAGCGCCTCCGCCGCCTCCGCGGCCAGCCCCTCGATCAGCGCGGGCCGGCCGCCGAAGTGGTCGTAGACGGTGCGGCGTACCACGCCGGCGGCTTCGGCGATGTCGCCGAGGCTGCTGTCGGGGTCGCGGCCGAGTTCCCGCCGTGCGGCTTCGAGGATGCGGGCCCGGGTGAGCTGTGTCTGTCGGCGTCCGCCGCCTGTGACGAGTGGGCCGGTCATGTCGGACCTCCGGTCGTGTCGGACCTCCGGTCGGGGGTGGGAGGACGACTCGATACTTGCACACCGATGAGCAATAAACTAGCCTGCACATCGTTGGGCAAATAACTGGCCGCCCATGGTGCCGCTTCGCCCCCGCTTCACCCTGAGGAGCTTCCGATGCCGCTCTTTGTCAGCACACCCGCCGAGAAGATGACCGAGCCGTATCCACGGCGCTGGTGGGCCCTGCTCGTCCTGTGCCTGAGCCTGCTGATCGTGGTCATGGCGAACACATCGCTGATCGTGGCGGCGCCGGACATGACGGAGGACCTCGGGCTCTCCAGCAGCGACCTGCAGTGGGTCATCGACGGCTACACCGTCCCGTACGCCGCGCTGATGCTCGTGCTGGGCTCGATAGGCGACAAGTACAGCCGTCGCGGCGCGCTGATCCTGGGGCTGCTGATCTTCGCGGGCGGCTCGGTGACGGGCGGACTGGTCGACGGCGCCGACCAGGTCATCATCGCCCGCGCGATCATGGGCGTCGGTGCCGCCGTCGTCATGCCGGCCACTCTGTCCCTGCTCGTGGCGATGTTCCCGAGGGCGGAGCGCGCCAAGGCCATCACGGCCTGGAGCGCCACCTCCGGCCTCGCCATCGCCGTCGGTCCGCTGGCCGCCGGCTGGCTGCTGGAGGACCACGCCTGGGGCTCGACCTTCCTGATGAACGTTCCCCTCGCGGTCCTCGGCGTCGTCGGCGCACTGCTCCTGGTGCCGCCGTCGAAGGCGGAGAACCTGGGCGCGATCGACTACGTCGGCGGTCTGCTCTCGATCGTCACCGTCGGCAGCCTGGTCTACGCGACCATCGAGGGCCCGCACTTCGGCTGGGGCGCCGGTCCGATCGCCGCCGCCGTGGTCGCCGCCGTCGGCCTGCCGGGCTTCGTCGCCTGGGAGCTGCGCCACCCCCACCCCATGCTGGACGTCCGCAAGTTCGGGAAGCGCCCCTTCAGCGGCTCCATGCTCGCGGTGCTGTTCTTCTTCTTCGGCACCTTCGGCGCGATCTACTACTCCACCCAGTTCCTGCAGTTCGTCCTCGGCTACAACGCGCTGGAGACCGGCGTACGGCTGCTGCCGCTGGCCGGGGCCGTCTTCGCCGGCGCCGCGGTCACCGGGCGGGTGGCTCCCAGGCTGGGCGTGAAGCCGGTGGTCGGCGCCGGCATGGTGATCGGCACCGCAGGGGTCTTCCTGCTCACGCGGATCGAGTCGGGCTCGACGTACACCGACTTCCTGGCGCCTCTGCTGCTGCTCGGTTTCGCGATCGGCCTGAGCCTGTCCCCGGCCACGGACACCATCATGGGCTCCTTCCCCGAGTCGGAGCTGGGCGTCGGCGGCGGCGCCAACGACACCGCGCTGGAACTCGGCGCCTCCCTCGGCATCGCCGTCCTGGGCTCGCTGCTCGCCACGTCCTACAAGGACAAGCTGGCCGACCTGGTCGGCGGCCACCTCCCGGCCGCCGCGATGGACACCGCCAAGGACTCGGTGGGCGGCGGCCTCGCGGTCGCCGAGCAGGTCGCGAAGAACCCCGACGGCGGACCCCAGCAGGCCCAGAGTCTCATCGAGGCGGTCCACGAGTCCTTCGCCCACGCCATCGCCCACACCAGCCTCGTCGGCGGTGTCATCATGGCCGCCGGAACCGTGGTCGTCCTGCTGGTCCTGCCCGGCCGCAAGGCCGCCGGCGAGCACCGTCAGCCGGAACCGTCGGCGGCGGAGGCCGACCGGGACGGGGAGTACGCCGACTCGGTCCACTGAGCCGGTGCGGACGGGCACCGGTACGCCGCACGGGCGGGTACGCCTCCCGACGAGGCGTACCCGCCCGTGCGGCGTACCGTCGACACTGTGGACGTCACCGCGGACAGTCTCATAGCTCGTGCCGCGCATCATGAGCTCAGCCGGAGCGCGGACACGCTGATCGCCGACGTGGAGCGGTGCCTGCGGCGCGAAGTCCCGGAACTCTGGGAGGACCCGGGCATCGCCCACATGACCTCGCAGAACATCGCCGAGCACCTCCTCGGTGCGCTGGCCGACCTCGAGCACGGCATCGAGCCGAGCCGGATCGGTCCGCCCGCCGCCAGTGTCGAACGCGCCCGTCGGCTGGCCCGGCACGGGATACCCGTCACGGCGATGCTGCGGGGGCACCGGCTCGCCCAGGGCATCGCGCTCGACCGGCTGCTCGACATCCTGCCCCGGCTGACCAGAGACCCCGATCTGATCAGCGCGGCGACACGCAGACTGGTCGGGACGACGACCGGGTACGTCGACCGCGCGTCCGAGCAGGGCGTCGTGGCGTTCCAGGAGGAACGGGACCGCAGACTGCGGTGGCGGCTGTCGATGGTGAACGAGGCCGGCCTGCGCATCGGCACCACCCTGGACATCACCCGCACCGCCCAGGAACTGGCGGACCTCGCCACCGAGCACTTCGCCGACACCGTCACCGTCGACCTGCTCGACGGTGTGCTCCACGGAGACGACACCCCGGCGCAGACACCCCTCGTCCTGCGCCGGCTCGCCCGGCGGTCGGTGACCGGTGACGACGACCAGGCACCTGCGATCACACCGCAGGAGATCCACACCTACCCGGACGGATCACCGCCGGCCCGCGCCCTGACCACCGGCCGGCCCTCGCGGCACCACGCCGACGGCAGCCGCACGGCGGAGCCGCACCCGATCCACTCCACCCTGGTGGTGCCGCTGCGCGCCCGCGGCACCACCCTGGGCGTCGCCCGGTTCTCCCGCCGGCGCAACCCCGACCGCTACGACGACGAGGATCTGCTCCTCGCCCAGGAGATCACCGCCAGGGCTGCCGTCGCCGTCGACAACGCACGCCGCTACACCCACGCCCGCACCACCGCCCTCAGCCTCCAGCGCAGCCTGCTTCCCTCGCGCATGCCGGAACAGTCCGCCGTGGAGGTCGCCTGCCGCTACCTGCCCGCCGGCGCGCAGGCCGGCGTGGGCGGTGACTGGTACGACGTCATCCCGCTGTCCGGCGCCCGGGTCGCCCTCGTCGTGGGCGACGTGGTCGGCCACGGCATCCGTGCCGCCGCCACCATGGGCCGGCTGCGCACCGCCGTACGCACCCTGGCCGACATCGACCTGCCGCCCGACGAACTCCTCACCCACCTCGACGACGTCGTCCTGCGCCTGTCCGCCGAAGCCGCCACCGACCCGGACACCGCGGCCGACGGAGGCGTCGAGGCCGACGGGGACATCGGCGCCACCTGCCTGTACGCGGTCTACGACCCCGTCAGTTCCTGCTGCACCCTGGCCCGCGCGGGCCACGTACTGCCCGCCGTGGTGCGCCTGGACGGCAGCGTCGACACCCTCGACCTGCCACCGGGCCCGCCGCTCGGCCTGGGCGGCCTGCCGTTCGAGACTGCGGAGGTCGAGCTGCCCGAGGGCAGCCTCCTCGCCCTCTACACCGACGGCCTGATCGAAGCCCGCGACCACGACGTCGAGACCGGCCTCACCCTCCTCCACCAGGCCCTCGCCCGGCCCGCCCCCTCCCTGGAGGCCACCTGCGACACCGTCCTCGAAGCCCTGCTGCCGCCCCGCCCGGACGACGACGTCGCCCTCCTCCTGGCCCGCACCCACGCCCTCGGGGACGGCCAGGTCGCCGGCTGGGACCTGGAGCCCGAACCCGCCGCGGTCCCGCGGGCCCGGGCGAGCGTCTCCCGGCAACTGAGCGCCTGGGGCCTGGACGAGCTCGACTTCACCACCGAACTGGTCGTCAGTGAACTGGTCACCAACGCCATTCGCTACGGTCGGCCCCCCATCCGGCTGCGCCTCATCCTCCCCCAGACCCTTGAGGGGCTGGGAGGCGCCCCCATCCGCAGCCTCCTGTGCGAGGTCTCCGACACCAGCAGCACCACCCCGCACCAGCGCCGCGCCCGCGTCCACGACGAGGGCGGCCGCGGCCTGTTCCTGGTCGCCCAACTCGCCGAACACTGGGGCACACGGCACGCCCGCCACGGCAAGACGGTCTGGGCGGAACTGACGGAACTGGCCGAACTGGCGGAACTCGACGAGACGGTGACGATGCCGGGCTGATCGTGGACGGGTGGAGTGACGCACGGGGCGGTGATGAGGGCCACCCGGCGGGCGAGAGCACGATCACGCGAGGTGACGCGCTATTGGCCATGAACCCGACACACGGTACCGTCGCTCTGATATCGACGACGGCATCACGGAAGCCGGTGGGAATCCGGCACGGTCGCGCCACTGTGGTCGGTCCGCCTCTCTCGACGGGGCGCACCGCGAGTCAGACCCGGGACCGTCGTCCTGTGCACCACCGAGATGGGACGCGTACTCCCAGAGGAGGCCCTGCCATGGCTCAGCATGTCGCCCAGCCGACCGTCAACACCCCCGTCGTGCCCGCAAAACTGCCCCTGAAGGCCATCGCCCCGTGGGCGGTCTTCTTCGGCGTCCTGATGCTGGTCCTGCTGTACTTCGTCGGCGCCGAGCAGGGCGCCACCTCCGTCGTCTCCGGCGGGGACGTCCACGAGTGGGTGCACGACGCCCGCCACCTCCTCGGCTTCCCCTGCCACTGACCTGAGGGACGCCGTACACCACATGAACTCCGCAACGGTAAGAAACCTGCTCGTGCGGGGCATGCTCGCCGGCCTCGGCGCGGGCGTGCTCGCCCTGATCGTCGCCTACTTCCTCGGTGAACCGAACGTCGACAGCGCCATCGGCTTCGAGGAGTCCCACGCCCCCGCCCACGAGCACGAGGTCGAACTCGTCTCCCGCAGCCTGCAGTCCACCGCCGGTCTCGCCACCGGGGTGCTGGTCTACGGGGTGGCCTTCGGCGGCATCGCCGCCCTGGCCTACTGTTTCGCGCTCGGCCGCGTCGGCCGCTTCGGCCCCCGGGCCACGGCACTGCTGCTGTCGACAACCGCCCTGCTCGCCGTGTACGTCGTGCCGTTCCTGAAGTACCCGGCCAACCCGCCGTCCGTCGGCGACCCGGACACCATCGGCAGGCGCACCACGCTGTACTTCCTGATGATGCTGCTCAGCGTGCTGCTGACGATCGCCGCCGTGATCGTGGGCAAGCGGCTCGCGCCGAAGCTGGGCAACTGGAACGCCACCGTCGTCGCCGTCCTCGGCTTCGTGCTCGTCATCGGGCTGGCGTACGCGTTCCTGCCCGTCGTCAACGAGGTCCCGGGGGACTTCCCGGCCACCCTGCTGTGGCGGTTCCGGCTCTCCGCCCTCGCGATGCAGGCCACGCTGTGGGCAGGCTTCGGCCTCGTCTTCGGCGAACTGGCCGAGAGACTCCTGCACCCGAAGCCCGCCCCACTGTCCGCGGGCACGGCGGTGGCCGCACCGCACTGACATGACCGACACCACGAGAGGGCCCGCGGAACCGTCCGGGGGCCCTCTCGCGTTCTCCGGGCAGCGACAGCGACGACTCGGACCGTGGACATGCCGCAGCGGCCCGGACGGCCGGCAGGGTCCGACAACGCGAGCAGCGGAGAGCACGAGTGAGCAGACGGCCACAGTCGCGCCGCGTCACCCTCGCGGGCCGCGAGGCGGTCGCCCTGACCCCGCAGGAGTACGAGCAACTCATCGCGAGCCGACGGCGGATCGGCGGCCGGAGCGCCCGCGTGCGCGTGCTCGGCCGGCAGGCGAAGCGGTCCGAGCGGCTTTTGGACGAACTGGAGACACTGGTCGCGGTCCCCGGCCCGGGGCTGCGAGCGGGCGGACGTGGACCCCGACTGCCCGCGCTGCGCGACAGCGGCACTGCTGCGCCGTCACCGTGACGCGGCATCATGACCCGCCGGAGTGAGGCTCGGCCGGGTCAAGGGGATGCCCGACCCGCAGGTTCCAGCGGCCGCTTCGCCCGCTGATCGTGGTGGCTGTCAGCGGCGGCACGTCGACCCGCCAGAAGGCCGCGGGGGAAGCCCCCAGCACGTGGACCACCGCGGCCCGCACGACCTCCGGTTCGACGACGGCGAGCGTACGGCCGTCCAGGTCCTGGGACGTCTCCAGCCAGCGCGTCACCCGCCCGCACAAGTCCTCGACGGACTCCCCGCCGTGGGGCGCGGACGCGGGATCGGCGAGCCAGCGGGCCACCGCCTCCGGCTCGCCGGCGCCGACCTCGGCGAGGGTCAGGCCCCGCCAGCGCCCCACGTCGAGCCCCGCCAACTCGTCCGCCTCCACCGCCTCCGCCGTATCGAGACCGAGTGCGGCCGCCGTCTCCCGGCAGCGCACACTGGGAGACATCACGATCCGCACGGCCGCGGGCAGGGTTCCGGCCGCGGCACGGGCCCGGGCCTCCCCGCCGTCGTCGATCGAGCTCCCGTCGTCGAAGCGGGCCTGACGCAGCGACGAGTTCGTCGCGGGCGAGACGAAGACGACACGGCTGGTCACGTGGTGGCTCCTCGTGGTGCGGTCATGGACGTTCATGGTCGGTCATGAGTGGCTGGACCGCCCCCATCACCGTGGGCCCAGGAACCGTATGTGCGGACGGTCGTCCGGGCCGGTGCGGGTGACGGTGGCGCGTACGCCGTAGACGTCGGCGATGAGGGTCTCGGTGAGGACGTCCTGCGGGCTGCCGCAGGCCACCACCCTGCCCTGCCGCAGGACGACGAGCCGGTCGCAGTACATCGCGGCCAGGTTCAGGTCGTGCAGCGCGACGACGCTGGTGAGGCGGAGTTCCGTGATCAGCGTCAGCAGGCCGAGCTGGTGCTGGATGTCCAGGTGGTTGGTGGGCTCGTCCAGCAGCAGTTCCCGTGGCTGCTGGGCGAGGGCGCGGGCGATCTGGACGCGCTGGCGCTCACCGCCGGAGAGAGTGTGCCAGGGGCGGTGCGCCTTGTCGGTCAGGCCGGTGCGGTCCAGTGCGGAGCGGACGGCCTCCTCGTCCTCGGGCGAGGCGGGCGTCCAGGCCCGACGGTGCGGGATCCGGCCGAGGCGCACGACGTCGAGGACGCTCAACGCGACCTGGGTGTCGGCCTGTTGCTCGACCACGGCGACACGCTGGGCGACCGCGCGGCGCCCCACCCGCTCCAGCGGGCGGTCGTCGAGCGTGACGACGCCGGCGGCCGGGGAGATCACGCCGGCCAGCAGACGCAGCAGGGTGGACTTGCCCGAGCCGTTCGGGCCGAGCAGGCCGGTGACGGTTCCGGGGCGTGGGGTGAGGCTGACCCCGTCCAGGACGAGCGTGCCGCCGGCCGTGTGGGCGACCCGCTCGGCACGCAGTCCGGTGCCGCCGTGGGTGCCGTCGTCGGTGCCGGTCATCGCGTACCCCTGGTCCGGTACAGCACGAGGACGAACGCCGGGACGCCGATCAGTGAGGTCACCACGCCCACCGGCACCTCCTGCGGGTCCAGTACGGTCCGGGCGAGGGTGTCCACCCACACCAGGAACACCGCGCCGGCCAGCGCGGTGGCGGGCAGCAGCCGGGTGTGCCCGGGGCCGGTCAGCGCGCGGGCGGCGTGCGGGAGGACGAGGCCGACGAAGCCGATCGCCCCGGCCGAACCGACCAGGGTGGCCGTCAGCAGGGCGGTGGCGCACAGCAGGACCAGCCGGGTGCGCGCCACGCGCACGCCCAGGGAGGCGGCGGCGTCCTGCCCGAACGCGAACGCGTCCAGCGTCGTCGCGTGGGCGGCGCACACCAGCAGCGTCGCCACCAGTACCGCCAGGCCCACGCCCACATCGCTCCAGCCGGCCCCGCTGAGCGAGCCGAGCAGCCAGAACAGCACCCCGCGCGTGGTCTCCGCGTCGGCGGCCGTCATCACCACGAACGAGGTGAGCGCGGAGAACAGCTGCATGGCCGCAACGCCGGCCAGGACCACCCGGTCCGTGGTGCCGCCGAGGGTGTGGCTGAGCAGCAGAACCAGCGCGAAGGAGACCGCCGCGCCCAGGAACGCGCCCCCGGAGACCGACAGGACACCACCGCCCACGCCGAGTACGACGACCAGGACCGCGCCGGTCGAGGCGCCGGAGGAGACACCGAGGACGAAGGGGTCGGCGAGCGGATTGCGCAGCAGGGACTGCATCACCGCGCCGCACACGGCCAGGCCGGCCCCGCACACGGCGGCGAGCAGCGTGCGCGGCAGCCGCAGGTTCCACACGATCCCGTCCCGGATCGGCGTCAACCCCGCCTGCCCCCAGCCGAGATGGGCGGCCACGGTCGCCCAGACGTCACCGACCGCGATGTCGGCCGGGCCGATGGTGATCGCCACGGCGACGGACGCGCACAGCAGCGCGAGACCGGCCGTCCACGGCAGCGAGCGACGCAGTCCGCGCACCGCTGCCGGCGCCTCTGACGACGGGGCGCAGCTCATCCCCCGAGGCCGTACGCGCGCAGCGCAGCCGCCACCTTCTCCACACCCTCGACGGTCCGGACGGTCGGGTTCATGGACTGCCCGGACAGCAGCACGTACCGCTTCTTCCTCACCGCGGTCATGTTCTTCGTGACCGGGTCGGACTCCAGGAACTCGATCTTCTTCGCCGCGGTTTCGGCCGTCTGCTGCTTACGGCTCAGGTCGCCGATGACGAGCACGTCGGGGTCGCGGTCGGCGACGGTCTCCCAGTTGACCTGGGGCCACTCCTCGTGGGTGTCGTCGAAGGCGTTCTTCGCGCCGAGTTCACGGGTGATGATGCCGGGGGCGCCGCAGCAGCCCGCCAGATACGGCGACCGGGAGTCGGCGAACCAGTACATGAGGCTGACGTTCTGGACGTCGAGCCCCGAAGTGGCCTTCTCCACCCGGGACTTCAGTTCGGAGACCAGCTTCGTGCCGCGTTCCTCCACGCCGAAGATCCTCGCCAGTTCGGTGACTTCGCCGTGGACCGCGTCCATCGTCAGCGGCTCGGTGCGCGAGCCGTCGCCGTCGCCGGTGTTGTCCTTGCCGACGCAGTCGGCGGGGGAGAGGTAGGTGGGCACGCCCACCTTCTCGAACTGCTCGCGGGTGGCGACGCCGCCCTTGCCGAGGGTGGAGGCGAACGAGGAAGCCACGAAGTCGGGTTCGGCGTCCAGGACCTTCTCGAACGAGGGGGCGTTGTCGGCCAGCCGCGTCACCTTCGCACTCGCCTTCTCCAGCCCCTTCGCCACCGGGTCGGTCCAGGTGGCGGTGCCCACCATGCGGTCGGCCAGCCCGAGGGAGAGCATGATCTCGGTCGTGCCCTGGTTGAGGGAGACCGCCCGCCGCGGAGGGCCGTCCACGCGGACCTGCTGCCCGCAGTTGTCGAGCGTGACCGGATAACCGGCGGAGCTCCCCGCCGCCGAGCCCTTGGCCGACGAGGCCGACGAGGCGGGGGAACCGCCGCAGCCGGTCAGCAGCAGGGTGCCGGCCAGGAACAGCACGGCAGGACGGACGGGGCGTGCGAGCGGCACGGAACTTCCTTCGGCGTCGAGGGCCCTTGCGCGAAGCCCGGTCGTACGGTGCTCCCCCGGCCGTTCTCCGGCGTCGGAGGCCGCCAGCAGGTCTTCGGACTCGGGGTCACCCGGACGAGGCGCCTTCCCGGAGCGCGATCACGCTCCAGTGGCCAGTGCCCCGCCCGTCGCCCTTACCGCTGCGCGTCAGCTCCGGAGTCGCACCGGATTCCCTGACCCGCGCGCGTACGGATACGCACATGGGTACGACTGGCCTCGGCAAGCTACCACAGGCCCCCCGCGCCCCCGGCTCAGGCGGGGACGCTCACGCGTTGCCGCTCCGCCTCGGCGAGGCGTGCCGAGCGTGTCCGGGTGCCGAAGACGGCCAGGGCGACCGCGCCGACCGTCCAGGCGCTCCCGTCGCCTCAGCGGAGGGCGTTCACACTGTCGTCGGCCCTGGACGCTCCCAGGTTCGGTCGCGCGGTCCCGACAGGATCCGCGCAAGCCTTCCGAGCAGGTCACCGCCGCTTCGCGGTCCCGGGCCCGCTCTGCCGAGTACCCGGTGGCCCGGGGGCCCAAGCGACGCGCAGCGCCGTGGCGCCCTCGCGCCAGGCACCGAGCAGCCTGTCCGCCAGGCGGTCCTCGAGATGGGTGGTCGCGCGGATCCCGAACACCACGTCGGCGTCCAGGCGCGGTTCGTTCTCCAGGAGCCCGCCGACGACGTCGTGCCGTACGACCTGTTCGTGCACCGCGTCCGCCTCCACGTGCTCGGTGTAGAACCGTACGGCCGCCGGGCCGGCGCCCACCCGGCGCAGAGCCTCCGCGAGGCGGCGCGAGGCCGGGGACGAGGTCACCTCGACGGCCGCGAAGTGCCCGACGAGCGCCGCGCGCAGCGCTCGGTGCAGACCGAACAGGGACATCAGGTTGACGGTGGCGAGTGCCTCGGCCGGCGCCGCGTCGACGTAGTGGCCGTACGTCGGGTCGAGTCCCAGGTCCTCCATGAGGTCGGCGAACAGCTGCGCGTGGATCTCGTCGGCGCGGCCCGCACCGAACTCGTCGAACTCCACGGCGACCATGGCCGCTTTGGCCCGCCCGTGGAGCCGGGGGAGGACCCAGGCATGCGGATCCGCTTCCTTGAGGTGGTACAGCGAGCGGACCGCCGCGTATTCACGCAGGTGGTCGAGGCTGCCTTCGTCCCGCAGGAAGTGGGAGACGCCGCCGTCGTCGACGACCGGTTCGAGCTGGAGTTCTTCCAGCGCCTGCTCGGCCGTCTCCGTGTCGTCGACGGGCACGTCCCCGCGCAGTGCGCCCAGGAAGCGGTTCTCGATCGCACCGCGGCAGGCCAGCAGGCCGCTGTCCCACTCGAGGCTGTCCGGGACGTCCTGGAAGCCCTGGTAGTGCAGCTCGTAGAGGATGTACAGGGCGAGCTGCAGGTCGTCGCCGTAGGCGGAACACCCTTCGGGAGACGGCACAGGCAGCGGCGCACTCCCGGGGGGTGATCCCCGCAGCAGGGCCGTCACGGCGGCGGACAGCGGTCCGCGCGGCTCGGGCAGCGGCGGAGGCCGGAGCCGGAGCTGGTCCCGGGAGCGGGAGCGGGAGCGGGCGCGGGAGCCGGAGCGCGAGCGGGAGCCGGTCATGCGGCCCCGCCCTCTTCCACGCGACCCGGTTCCGGGCCGGCACGGGAGCCCGGGCCGGACGGTGTGCAGCGGCGTCGATGGCTGGTGTCGCACCAGGGAAAGACGCGGCTGCGGCGACAGGTGCACACCGCCACCGCGAAGCGATCCGAGACCGTCACCTCGCCGTCCTCGCCCACCACTTCGACCGGTCCCTCGATGAGCAGGGGCCCGTCGCGCTGGACGCGGACGCGGACGCGGCGGGGGCGTTCAGGCGGGTTCGGCACGGATCACCACCAGCTCCTCCGTCGTCCCGTCGGCCGTCAGGCCTTGGTCGCGCAGCCAGGCGAGCCGTGAACGCAGCACCCGCCCGAAGGGCAGGCGGGTCCGCTCGACGACCGCGGCGCGCAGACCGGCCTGCTCCAGGCGGGTCAGCGTGGCGCCGACGCCGCACAGGTGCGAGTGCACGATCAGAAGCGTCCCCGTCGGACGCAGGACCGTCGGCGCGGTGTCGCAGATGCGGTCGATCAGCAGGCGGCCGTCCCTCCCGGCGTCCCAGGCCCTGGCGAGGCCCCGGGGCGGCGTGGCGCTCGGAGCGGGCACATAGGGCGGGTTGGCGGTCACCAGGTCGAAGCGGCGGCCGGGCACGGCCGTCGCCAGGTCGCCGTGACGCACGTGCAGGCTCTGTCCGTTCAGCAGGGCGTTCAACCAGGTGGCGGCGATCGCCCGCCAGGAGATGTCGACCGCCGTGACCCGGCCGCCGAGCCGGGCCGCCTCCACCGCGAGCAGGCCGCTTCCGGTGCCCAGGTCCAGTACGTCCGTCTCTCCCGTGATCCTCTCGCGCCGCATCGCCCGCTCCAGGAGCCGGGTGTCGGCCTGAGGGGGATAGACACCCCGGGGGACCCAGCAGCGGAGCTGGGGGGCGGCGGTGAGGGGTTCGGCTTTCATGGGCGCCCGCGCCTCCTTCAACCGCGTGCCCGCGACGGCAACGCGGCCAGGGCCCCGGGGATCGGCGCGTCGTCGCGCTCACAGCGGAGGTCGACGACCCGTACGGACGCCCGCTGGGGAGTGCGGTCGATGACGAGTGCTTTCACGCTTGCTCCGACGTCGGAGGACGGGGACGGGTGGCCCGCTGTGCGGACACGAGCCGACAGCGCCCCACGAGTACCCCCCGACAGCGGACGTAACGACGTTCACTGCTCCCGCATGGACGGCGAGGCCGGTGGGGGACGGACACCAGGCGCCCGGCCGCGGCCCGCGGCGTCGACGCGGTCGTGCGCCTCGGCGACCCTCTCCGGCGGGCGACGCCGCCGACGTCGAACGCCGACGAGGGCGAGGCCGCCGGCCTCTTCGCCGTCAAGAAGGACTCCGACTTCACCGACCTGCTGCTGCGCGCGGTGACCGACACGCGGGACACCGACGGGCTCGCCGACCTGGTCAGCGGCTTCGGCAACAAGCTGGGCCGACGCGCCCACGGTGAGGGCGCCGACGGCGGCAGCGGCGGTGAGGTCGCGGGTGGCCTGTCGTTCCGCCTCGGCGGGGAAGTCGTCGCCGCCGAGCAGGCGCGGCGTGGTGTCGGCGAACGGCAGCGGCCAGAAGGGGACGCGGGGGCGGTCGTCGCGGGTGGCGTGTTCTGCGGCTCGCGATGCTGCGGCTCGCGCCGCGCTCCTGCTCAGCGGCCCGCCTCATGCCTCCCGTGCGCCGAGCGCGGGCTGCTCGCCCGAGCCGCGGACGATCAGCCGGGTGGGCACGGAGATGGTGCGGGCCCGGGTGCGGTCGCCGTCGAGCCGGGCCAGGGCGGTGGTCGCTGCCGTTCTGCCGATTTCCTCGGGGTCCTGGGCGACGACGGTCAGCGCCGGTTCGAGTGCCTCGGCGAGTGACACGTCGTCGAAGGTGACGACGGCCACGTCCTTGCGCTTGGTGCGGGCGAGTTCGGCGACTATGCCCAGCGCCATGATGTTGTTGCCGGCGAACAGCGCCGTGGGGGGATCGGCCAGGTCGAGCAGCTTCGACGTCGCGGCCTCGGCCCCTTGCTGGTCGTGTGCGCTGGCGACCAGCGAACGATCGTGGGGGAGGCCGGCCTCCTCCAGGGCCGAGCGGTAGCCGGCGAGGCGTTCGCGGCGGGTGTAGAGCTTGGTCGGCAGGTCGCCGATGAAGCCGATGCGCCGGTGTCCGTGGGCGATGAGGTGGGTGACGCCGTCGTGGGAGCCCGCGCGGTTGGTGCTGACGACACAGTCCGTGGCCAGGCCCACGCCCGGACGGTCGATGAAGACGACGGGCAGGCCCGTGGCGCGGTGGGTCTTGAGGTGGGAATGGTCGGCCCCGACGGACGGCACGACCATCAGGACGCTGACGCGCCGGGCGAGGAACTTGTCCGTCAGCGCCCGTTCGCGGGCGGGCTCGTCCGCGGAGGAACCCATGAGCAGGGTCAGGCCCCGGTCGCGCACGGTGTCCTCGATACTCCTGGCCACCGCTCCGAAGAAGGGGTTGCCGAGGTCCGGAATGACCAGTCCTACGGTGGTGTCGGGTCCGCCGACGCGGATGTTGCGCGCCATGAGGTTCGGCTGGAAGCCGAGCTTGGCCACCGCGGCGAGGACCTGTTCCCTGGTCTCGGCCGAGGCGGGTCCGTCCTCGTTGAGGACGCGGGAGACGGTCTTGGCGCTGACGCCCACTTCGCGCGCGACGTCTGCCAGGGTCGGGCGGCGGTTCGCTGCCATCGAGGAAACAGTCTCCTGTGCTCGTCGGTTCCGGCCGCGGCCTCGGCCGGAACCTGTGAGTGCTTCAGTTGGCCTGGACTCCCGCGGCCTTGGCCGCCTCGGAATCCGCTACGACAGTATCTCCGGCCTCGTCGACGGTGAGAGCGCCGGTCATGATGGCGACGACCTCGGCCATGGAGTAGTCGGAGGGCTTGATCACGGCGGCGCGCCGGCCGAGGCGGTGGACGTGGATCCGGTCGGCGATCTCGAAGACGTGCGGCATGTTGTGGCTGATCAGGACGACCGGCATGCCCTTGTCCCGGACGCGCCGGATGAGGTCCAGTACCTGACCGGACTCCTTGACGCCGAGGGCGGCGGTGGGTTCGTCCATGACGACGACGCTGCTGGCCCAGGCGACGGAACGGGCGACCGCGACGGCCTGCCGCTGTCCGCCGGAGAGGGTCTCGACCGACTGGGTCAGCGAGCGCAGGCCGATCTTCAGGTCGGCCATGTGCTCAGAGGCCTCCTGGCGCATGCGCTTCTTGTCCAGCATGCGGAAGACACTGCCGAGGACACCCGGGCGGCGCAGCTCCCGGCCGAGGAACATGTTCGAGGCGATGTCCATGGAGGCGGCCACGGCGAGGTCCTGATAGACCGTCTCGATGCCGTGGGCGCGGGCGCTCTGCGGACCGGAGAAGGCGATGGGCTCGCCGTTGAGTCGTATCTCGCCCGCGTCGGGGACCACCGCGCCGGTGAGCGCCTTGATCAGGCTGGTCTTGCCGGCTCCGTTGTCGCCGATGACGGCGAGGACCTCGCCGGGCAGCAGGTCGAAGTCGGCCCCGTCGATGGCGGTGACATGGCCGTAGCGCTTGACCAGACCGCGGGCCTGGAGCACGGGCGTGGGGGACGAGGTGGCGGTCATCGGGCCTTCTTCCGGGAGATCTGGTCGACGGTCACCGCGAGGATCACCAGGACACCGGTGATCAGGGTCTGGTAGATGGAGGCGACACCCATCAGTTGCAGGCCGTTGCGGAAGACGCCGACGATGAGGACGCCGATGAAGGTGCCCAGGACCGAACCGCGTCCGCCGAAGAGGCTGGTGCCTCCGAGGACCACCGCGGTGATGCTGTCGAGGTTGTCGGTCTGGCCGGCCTGGGGGTCGCCGACCCCGGTGCGGGAGATCAGCAGCAGGGCGGCGATGCCGTACAGCAGACCCGCCACGGTGTAGATGCCGATGGTCAGGCGGGAGGTGCGGATGCCGTTCAGCCGTGCCGCTTCCTGACTGTTGCCCAGGGCGTAGACGTGCCGGCCCCAGCCGGTGTTGCTCAGCGAGTAGGCGAGGAGGAGGAACAGGGCGATGGTGACCAGGGAGCCGTAGGTGATGTCGGTGTGGCCGAGCGGGAAGGTCTCGCCGAGGGCGGTCAGCGGGCCGGGCAGGTTGGTGACCGTCTGTTCCTCGGAGTAGATGTGGGTCAGCGCGAACGCCACGTTGAGCATGCCGAGGGTGACGATGAACGGCGGCAGCGGGATCTTCTGCACCAACAGACCGTTGAGCAGCCCGAACCCACCGCAGACGGCTATGCCCAGGGCGATGGCGAGGAACGGGGACAGGGAGCCCTCGGCGGCCATCTTGGCGATCACGATGCTGCCGAACGCCATCACGGCCCCGCACGACAGGTCGATGCCCGCGGTGAGGATGATCAGGGTCTGTCCGATGGCGAGGGTGCCGACGACCATGACCTGCTGCACGATCAGCGAGAAGTTGCCGCCCGTGAGGAACTGGTCGGTCGAGAAGGCGAAGAAGGCGCAGGCCAGGAGGAGGGCGACCAGTGGGCCGGTGGTCGGCGCCGTGAGCAGTCGGCGGGCCGTGGTCGGTGCTTTGAGCTCGGCGTACGGCGTGGTCGTGGCTGTCATGCGAAGTCCTTGTCGGAAGACAGTGGTCGTTGTCCTTCCCGGTCGGAGGACAAGAGGACGAGCGGGCGGCCGTCACCCGGTCGGGAGGGGACGGCCGCCCCGCTGAGGGGAGAGGCGGAGGCGTACGGGCCTCGGGTCTGCCCGGGGGCGGCTCAGCCCCAGCAGTTCTCCAGGCCGAAGGCGGTGTCCTTGGACGTGACCCCGGCCTGCGCCTTGTCGGTGATCAGCGTGACGCCCGTGTCGGTGTAACCGGACGCCTTCTTGCCGTCCTTGGCGTACGTCACGACGGCCTTGACGCCCTCGGCGGCCATCTTCAGCGGGTACTGCTGCGACGTCGCGGCGATCTTGCCGTCCTTGACCGCCTGGGTGCCGGTGCAGCCGCCGTCGACGGAGACGATCAGGACGTCCTTCTCCCGGCCCTTGGCCTTGAGCGCGGTGTACGCGCCCAGCGCGGCCGGCTCGTTGATGGTGTAGACGACGTTGATGCCGGGCTCCTTCTGGAGACAGTTCTCCATCGCCGTCTGGCCCTTGGCCTGGTCGCCGCCGGTGTCCTGGGCGCACACCACGTCCTTGTCGGTGGCGCCGAAGCCCTTCAGGAAACCGTTGTGCCGCTGGACGCCGACAGAGACGCCCGGCGCCAGGTCGAGGGCGGCAATCTTCGCCGTCTTGCCCTTCATGGCGGCCTTGGCGTACTCGCCGATCAGCTGGCCGGCCTTGAGGTTGTCGGTGGCGAAGAGGGCGTCGACCGCGCTCTCCGGCTCGGTCGGGGTGTCCAGGGCGATGACCAGGACGCCCTTGGCGCGGGCCTTCGCGATCGCGGGCACGATGGCCTTGGAGTCGCTCGGGGTGATCAGGATGCCCTTCACGCCGGACGCGACCATGTTCTCGATGGCCGTGACCTGACCGGCGTTGTCGCCGTCGAACTTGCCTGCCGCGGTCATCAGCTTGACGCCCTCGGTCTTCGCGGCCTTCTCGGCGCCCTCCTTCATCTTCACGAAGAAGGGGTTGGTGTCGGTCTTGGTGATCAGGCCGACCTTGACGTCGCCCGAACCGGTACTGGCGGAGTCCGATCCGGAGCCGGATCCGCAGGCCGTCAGGGTGAGGGCCGCGATGCCTGTGCACGCGGCGACTCTGAGGAGCGAGAGGGGCAGACGAGTGGAGCGAGACATGAACGACTCCTGCGGGATTGCGAGCGGTACGGCCGGCATCGGAACATGCCGTCCCGAGGTGTCATCGTTGACTTATGTCATCGTTGACACTGCATGGCGAGGATGATGGACTCCGTCTCCCGGAAACGTCAATGCCCTGCACTCGTCACAAATCGGCAACGCAGGCGGCCGCCCCCCGAAGCCGTCCGCCGGCCGCGCCACGACGCGCCCGGTAGGCCCGTACGCCCGTCAGAGAAGAGCAGCCCATGAGCCCGCGTCAGATCACCGTCCTGGGGGAGTGCGTCGCGGACGCGTTCACCGAACCCGCGAGTGCCTCGAACGAACTCGCCCTGCGCGTCCTGCCCGGCGGCGGACCCGCGAACACGGCAGTGTCCCTGGCCCGGCTCGGCACCCCGGTCCGCTTCCTCGCGCGGTTGTCCGGCGACGTGTTCGGCCGCTTGTTCCGGGCCCACCTGGAGGCCTCCGGGGTGGACCTGTCGAGTGCCGTCGAGGCCGCGGAGCCCAGCACACTGGCCGTGGCGGAGCTGGACGCCCAGGGGCAGGCCACGTTCTCCTTCCACGCGCAGAACACGGCCGACTGGCAGTGGACGGCCGAGGAACTGGCCCGGGTCGACCTGTCCGGGACCGCCTGCGTGCACACCGGATCCCTGGCCCTGGTCCGGGAACCCGGCGCGGCGGTGGTGGAGGACTTCCTGGCCTCGGCCGCCCCCCGGGCGACCATCAGCATCGACCCCAACGTCCGGCCGCTGCTGGTGCGTCCCGACGTCTACCGCGCCAGGCTGGCGCACTGGTGCGCCCTCGCCGACGTTCTTCGGCTGAGCGAGGACGACCTGGAACTCCTGCTGCCGGGCACACCGCCCGAGCAGGCGTGCGACATCTGGCACGCGGCCGGGGCGCGGCTCGTCGTGATCACCCACGGTGCCGACGGCGCCCTGGCCTCGCTCGACGGCGAACGGGTGAGGGTGCCCGCCGTCGCGACGAGCGTCGTCGACACGGTCGGGGCGGGCGACTCCTTCACCGCCGGGATGCTGCACCACCTCGGCGCCCACGGACTTCTCGGCGGCCGGCTGACGGAACTCCGCCTCGACGACGTCGCGGAGGCGTGCCGGTTCGCCTCCCGGGTCGCGGCCCTGACCTGCTCGGTCGCCGGTCCCAACCCGCCGTGGCGGAGCCGGTTGGAGCAGCCCGCCGCAGCCGGCGGCGTATGACCGGCAGGCCGGTCGCGCGACGGTTGCGTCGCCCCTGAGCCGTTGACGTATCGGCCGGACCACGTCCATCATCGGGCCACGCGGTGTCATCGATGACACAGATCGACGACGACACCCTTTTCTCGGCGCCGTGGACCACGGCGCCGAGAAGGCGTTGCCCGGCGAGCCGGTCGACCGCCTGGCGTCCCTGCGGCAGACCGCGCCGACGGCGACCGGCGAGAACATCTCACGGCCCTTGATCGGCCCCGCCGCCAAGGGCGGGGTGCTCGACTTCGGGGCGACTTGTCCCTCGAGGGCCCGAACGCTTCGGCCTGAGGTCACGCAAGGGTGCGAACGGCGAGGAGACCGTCATCGGCTACGACACCACGACGCAGGAGCTGTACGTCGACCGCCCCAACTCCGGTGCCGCGGACTTCAGCAGCGACTTCCCCGGCGTCCAGCGAGCACCGCTGAGGCCGAGAACGGCAGGGCCGAGCTGCGCGTCCTCGTCGGCCGGTCGTCGTCGAGGTCTTCGGCGGCAGCGGCGAAGCCGTGATCACCGACCAGATCTTCCCTGACCCCGACCGACCCCCATCGCCCCCGACCGACCCCCACCGACCCCCACCACGGAGGACATCACACCGTGAACAAGACCCTGCTCGCCGAGTTCACCGCCCGCGAGGGAACGGAGGACGAGGTCACCCGTCTGCTCCTGGAGTACGCGAAGAAGGTGCGCGAGGAAGAGGGCAACCTCGCCTTCGACGTCTACACCAAGTCGTCCCACCCGCGCGCCTTCTGGATCTTCGAGGTGTACCGGGACGAGGACGCCTTCCAGGCCCACCTGAAGGCCCCGTACGGCGGCCCGTTCAACACCACGCTCGTCCCGCTGATCGAGGAGGACGCCTCGGTGCTGACCTTCCTCGATCCGGTGACCTGAGCTCGTCCCATCCGGTGACGGACGTCGGCCGGGCCCGCCCACCGGGCCCGGCCCTCACCCATGTCCCGACCGCCGCGCGGCACTGTGGGGACATGAACGCGGACGAGAGGGACACCCTGGCCGGTGCGCGCGTGGCTACCGTTCCTAGAGACTGAGCGGGAGTGAGTCCTGTCGCCAGGTCTCATGCTCGGCCGAACGCCCCGGACGGTGTTGGGCGTTCTGGTTGCCCGCGTTCGCTCCGCGTCCGGGCGGCACGGATCGTGTCCGTGGTCCGGGGATGCGGGGGCGGGTTCCCTCACGCCCAGGAACCCCCGGTCTGGCCTGGACGGTCCGATGCCCCACCGCATCACTCCGGTGCTGTGGGGGCGGTGCCGTCCGTCGCCGGATCGGGTGTCCCTGGGCGCGCCTTCCGATCGCCACGGCAGCAGCCTCGTGGCGAGTGGTTGTGCGGGTGGTGCTGGTGAGGGGCTTCTGCCAGTGCTGGGCGCCCCAGCGGCTGGTGTAGGCCGGGTCGACGGCGATGACCGCGATACCCGTGGCGTCGGCCATCGACGCCAGCCGGGCGCGCAGCTTCCCGGTGGGCATGCCGGAGACCAGCTGCCGGAAGCGTTTCCTGCGGCCGTGCTTCTCCCGGGTCTTCTCCGCGCCGAAGTCCAGATCCTCCACCGCGATCGCCTTCACACCGCACGCGCGGGCCCAGTGCAGGAGGCGGGTGAGGGCGTGGCGGACCTGGGCATCCCGGTGCTGGGCGGTACCGGAAAGGGCGTAGACGAAACGGTGCGGGGCGCCGGCCGGGTTGCCGTGGATGTCCAGGCGCCAGGCGGCCAGATGGTCGGCGTTCATGTCGACGCCGATCACGCCGTGGGCGAGCGCGGCATCGAGGGGGAGGGTGGGGGTGGGCGGGAGCTGCCAGGAGGCGGTCACATACCAGCGGTCCCGGCCCATGTCGTAGTGGATGCGGTAGGCGATCGCCCGGTTGGCCGCGACGCGGTCCGCCCACTCGGCGCCCCGGTGCGCGAACGTGACCCGGCAGGCCAGGACGTACCGTCCGTGCGGGGCGTTGGCCAGATGTGTGAGCGGTGCGGGGAGTTTGATGCTCGCCTCGCCGTCGGGGCTGACGCGGATCGTCTCGTTGCCGTAGCGCTTGCCGGGCTCACCGTCCGCCTGGCAGAACCAGCGTTCCGCCTCCCAGTGTCCGCGCCATCCGGACTCGGTGAGCTGGGCCGCCTCCAGGTGGTGCCGGGCACGGGCCAGGCGCTTGCCGCCGCGTACGACGTGCACAACTCCGGCCTCGCGGTCGGCCCGCGCGGCGGCCAGCCGGTCTTCCAGCACCCGCAGCCGCCGGGCCTTCGCATGCCACTCCCGCCGCGACCGGTACCCCCCGGGCGCCTTCTTGGTTCCCTTCTGCCCGATCGGCAGGGACAGCCGGTGCGTGAGGGTGCGGATGCCCGCTTCCAGATTCTGGAGGTGGGCCAGCTGGCAGCGGCGGGCCAGCGCCCACTGGTCGTGCGACGCCTTGGTGATCGCCCCGGCCCAGCGCGACGACGAGAGCGGCGTCAGCTCCCGCTTACGCACCGCCCACGCCTCACCGGAATGCTCCAGGCCGTCCCGGCAGCGCGCCTTGAGATCCTCCGAGGCCAGCGACCCCAGATGCGCACCCACCAGCCGCAGCACCTTCTCATCGTCCGACGCCAGGTCCTTCAGGCGGGTCCGAATGGCCACACCACTCGGACCGGACGCGACGAACGACGCCGCCAAATCCCTCAGCTCACCCACCCCGTCACCCCCCGCCCGATGCCACGCGACGCCCCCTGTCACCGCGTCCAACGAGCAGTTCCCGCAGAAGGTCACGCATTCGGTGCAAGAACGTCAGTTCCCTCCTGAAAACCGACACTACGGCCAAGGCACGCGACACGACACCGACCACCGGCACTCACTCCCGCTCACCAGAACCCTCTTCAACGCACTTCAGCGGCAGCAGCTCCAAACCCCCTGCGGTCGGGTCGACCTCCGGGCGAGGGAGGAATTCCCCCCTCGCGCAAGCCGTGTCAGGGCGCGATGCTGTGCGACGCCCCCTGAGCAACAGCCGTGCGACGCCCCCTGAGCAACAGCCGTGCGACGCCTCCGCCGTACGGCGGTCGCACGCCACCCTGGAAGGAGAGGCACCGAATGTCACCCGGCCGACTGGAGGCCGGTGAGACGCCGGGGGGCGCACGACCCGCGTCCGGCGGCACCATCACCTTGCGAGCGGCTACGGCTTGGCGGCGCGCGGCGTGTACTGGCCGAGGAACATGTCGACGCCGCCGGCGACCAGACGGTCGGTGAGGTCGTCGTCGATCGTCGTGCCGTAGGTGCTGAACACCAGGTGCGGAAAGAGCAGGAGCGAGTACAGCTGGAGAGTGGCCACCTCGATGTCGGGGATGTCGAGCCGGCCCTGGTCCGCCAGGTGTCGCAGCGTGTTGGCCACGGCGGGGTGATGGCCTTCCGGTCCCGCCTGGTGCCAGACGGCGCCGAGTTCGGGGAAACGGTGCAGTTCGCGGCCGACGACGTTGCGCAGGGCGAGGACGTCGGGGTTGGCGCGGGTGCTGTGAACCCAGGCGCGAGCTGTGTCGGTGAGAGCCTCTCGCAGGTCGTCGGCCTCGGCCAGGCGGTCGATGGCGCTGACCGCCTCGCCCCCGAGCGGGGCGTCGAGCGAGTCCTTGACGACCCCGATGAACAGCGCCTCCTTGCTGCCGAAATGGTTGTAGACCGTCACCTTCGACACGCCCGCCGCCACGGCGATCGCGTCCACGCTCACCTCGAAGCCCTCGCGCAGGAACAGCTCGCGGGCCGCCGTGACGATCGCGCGCCGCTTGGCCTCGGCGCGGGGTCCGGCGGGTGGCTGCTTGGAGACGGACGCGGAGTTCGCGGAGTTCATGGCATCAGTCTACCCGGCACCTGAACTGAACGGTTGAGTTCATATGAACTGCACCGTACAGTTCAACCTGGGCGGGCGCAGAGAGCCGCCCGCCGTGGCCCGAGCCTGCCCGGCCGCCATTGTCATGGGCCGTCCACAAGGGAGTCGTCATGAGCAACGCCCACCCCACCCTCCATGCGGAGCACGCGTCCGCACCGCCCGCGCCCCGCCGCCGGCTGATGCTGGCGCTGCTCTGCGTGGCCCAGTTCATGCTCATCCTGGACGTCACGGTCGTGAACGTGGCCCTGCCCGACATGGCCGCGGACCTCCACCTCGGCCGCGAGGCCCTCACCTGGGTCGTCACCGCGTACACCCTGTGCTTCGGCGGGCTGATGCTGCTCGGCGGCCGTCTGGCCGACGCACTCGGCGCCCACCGGACCGCGCTCGCCGGACTGGCGGTGTTCACGGCCGCCTCGCTCGTCACCGGCCTCGCCACGGACGCTCCGACGCTGATGAGCGGACGCGTCCTGCAGGGCATGGGTGCCGCCCTGCTCTCCCCGGCGGCCCTGGCGATCGTCACCACCACCTTCCACGGCTCCGAGCGCAACAAGGCCCTCGGTGTGTGGGCGGCGCTCGGCGGCACCGGATCTGCCGCCGGCGTCCTGCTCGGCGGCGCCCTGACCGACGGCCCAGGCTGGCGGTGGGTCTTCTTCGTCAACGTCCCCGTCGGTGTCGTCCTCCTGGCGGCCCTGCCCGCGCTGCTGCCGCGCCGCGCCCCGCAGCCCGCGCGGCTCGACCTGCCCGGCGCCGTGCTGGTCACCGCGGGCACGGCCTCGCTCATCTACGGCCTGGTGCGGGCGGGCGACGCGGGTTGGGCCGGCACGACGGCCGGTCTGCCGCTGCTCGGCGCGCTCGTCCTGTACGCCGCGTTCGCCGCCGTGGAGCGTGCGAGCCGGGCCCCGCTGATGGACCTGCGGATGTTCACCCGGCGCCCGGTGCTGGCGGGCGCGTTCCTGATGCTCGTCGCCACCGGGCTGCTCATCGGCTTCTTCTTCCTCGGCTCGGTCTACCTCCAGCAGCTGCGCGGCTACAGCCCGCTCGCGACCGGGCTTGTGTTCCTGCCGGTCGCCGTGGCCACGGGCATCGGCGCCCACCTGGGATCGCGGTTGGTCGGCCGGATCGGCAGCCGTACGACCGCGGTGGCCGGTCTGGCGGTCGCCGCGGCCGGAACGGTGCCGCTGGCCTGGCTCCCGGCGGACGGCAGCGTGTACGCCGGGCTGCTGCCCGGCCTTGTCGTCGCCACGGTCGGCATCGGCGCCGTCTTCGTCACCGCCACCACCACCGCGCTCGCCCTGGTCGTCCCGGACGAGGCGGGTCTTGCTTCCGGGGTCGTCAACACCTTCCACGAGGTGGGCGGTTCGATCGGTGTCGCCGTACTGTCCACCGTCGCCGCGTCCGGCATCGAACACGACGCGGCCGACGGCTTCACCAACGCCTTCACCGTCAGCGCGATCACCGCCGCAGCGGGTGCGCTGATCGCCCTCGTCCTCGTACCGCACACCAAACCGCAGACAGCCGGCGGCCCGCACGTGCACTGAAGGCGCGGACACCATCGGGGAGGGGAAGAGCCCGCGCGGCCACCGGCCCTCCCCCCTCTGGCTTGTCAGCTCCTGCTAAGGAGCTGGTCAGCCTCGGCGATCCCGGCGGTCCGTGCGGTGACGATGTCGTCGGCCGGGGACGTGAACGGGCCGTACTCGCCTCGGCCGCCGGCAACCCGGCCGGCGGTCCCGCCGCGCCCGCGCCGAGAGAGGGCCGCTCGCGGCGAAGAAGCCGACCAGGAGAAAGGCGGCCGTCCGGGGTCGCGCCGGTCAGGCCGCTGGAACCCGCGGAACGGTGCCGCGGGGAGCACCGAGTCGCGCTAGCCGGGGGTCGGTTCAAACGAGCTGATCGTGTACAGGGCTTCGTCGTCGATGGAGTTCTTGTCCCAGTCCAGGGAGATCCGAACGGGGCGCCCGTCGGCGGCGTAGCCCGCCTCCGCCGTGTCCGCGCCCTCGCTGCGGGCCCGATCCAGCGTCTGCAACAGCGTGCCGATGGTGGGCACTTCGCCTGGCAGATCGTGCGCCTGCCGCCGACTGTCCTCGTCGGCCCCGACCGCCTCCGTCACCTTGCCGTCCCGAACCGCCACCCGGAAGGTCCCCGCCAGGACCTGCGTGCTCGATGTCAACGTGTAGGAATACGAGGCAGGTTCCTCCCAGGTGCTCTTCGGCCCGTCGGTTTCGGCGGATTCCGCGGACGGCGAGGAGCCGCAGCCCGCGGTCGTGGACAGAAGGGCGCCGAGCAGTGCGGCCGTGGCCACGCCTCGAGCACGGGAACGTCCGGCGGTCATGGTGACTCCCTCGAAGTCGGTTACCGCTGTGACGCCGGGCGACTCGAGAACGTTCATGGCAACGTGGTCGTGCCGGAGGTGGCGACCCGCGCCGCGTGATACCGCGCCGTCGAGCGGCGCGAGCATCCATGGGGCGTTCATGGCCGTGCGTCCGGCGGCGGTGAGGTCCGCGATCTCGGGGGTGTCCGGGCCGACGGTCCGCGCCCATCAAAGGTGGGCATTCTCTTGACGGCCGCAAGAAATTGGCCCTACATTCCTCGACGCTTTCGTTCAGTGCACCGAGCGTCTGCTCCGGCCCCCGCCCCCCACTCGCCCAGGAGCCGCCCCCATGCCTGTCAGCACCCGTCTCCGCACGCCCCGCGCTCGTCTGCGTATCGCCCTGGCCGCCCTGGTCACGCTGGCGTCCGCAGCGCTCACCACCCTCCCCTCGCCTGCCGCCCAGGCGGACTCGCCGGTCGGCGGCCACCTCACCGGCACCCTCTCCGACGGCGCCACCTGGGTCGCGGACGTCCCCGAGCGCTGGAACGGCACCCTGCTGCTGTTCAGCCACGGCTTCGGCCCCACCGTCGCCAACAACGCCCCCACCGACGCCGTACGCGCCGAGTTGCTCGCCGAGGGCTATGCGATGGCCGGGTCGTCGTACGACCCCCACGGCTCGATGTGGGCCCTGAACAGCGCCGAACGCGACCAGTTCGCCACTCTCGACGCCGTCACCGCGCAGATCGGCACCCCGCGGCGCACGCTGGCCATGGGCACTTCGATGGGCGGGCTCGTCAACGCGCAGCTGGCCCGGGACGGCGGCGGGCGCATCGACGGCGCGCTCGGCCAGTGCGGTCTGGTCGCGGGCGGCACGGACCTGGACAACTACCAGCTGGACGCCGAGTACACGATCGCCCGCCTGCTGCTGCCCGGACAGGACGTGAAACTCGTGCGGTTCGGCAGCTCCGCCGAGGCCTCCGCCACCGCCGACCTGCTCACCAAGGCGGTCACCGCCGCCCAGAACACCCCGCAGGGCCGCGCCCGGATCGCGCTGGCCGCAGCCTTCCTCAACCTGCCCACCTGGGCGCCCGGAAAGGACCGCCCCGCCCCGACCGACTGGGCGGGGCAGGAGGAGCAGCAGTACGACTGGTTCGCCCAGGGCATCCTGTCGTTCGTCGAGGGCGGCCGGTACGCCGTGGAGCTGTCCGTCGGCGGCAACAACTCCTGGAACCGGGGCGTCGACCACGCCCGCCTGCTCGCCGGTTCCGCACACGCACCCCAGGTCCACGCCCTCTACCGAGCGGCCGGTCTCGACCTGCGTGCCGACCTGCGCACGCTGACCGAGGGCGCCACGATCACCGCCGATCCCGCCGCCGTCCGCACCGCGCAACGGACGTCCTCCGCGGGCCAGGGACTCGAGGTGCCCCTGCTCGACATCCACACCACCGCCGACAACCTGGTTCCGGTGGAGCAGGAGAACCGCTTCGCCGCCCGCGTGCGCGCTTCTGGCGACGGCGCGCTGCTGCGGCAGGCGTTCGTCGAGCGACAGGGCCACTGCACGTTCACCACCGCCGAGACCGTGGCCGCCCTGCACGCGCTCGAACACCGCGTCAGCACCGGCCACTGGGACGACGTCGCCACCCCGGCCGCGCTCCAGCGGTCCGCCACCGCACTCGGTCTGGACGGGGCGGCATACGTCCCCTACCGCCCGGCACAGCTGACGGTCGGCCGCGACCGCCCGGCGCACCCCACCCACGGCTGAGGTCTGCACCCGCGCATGTCAGAACCCCGCGCCAGGAACCGGGGCCGATCCGATCGCCGCTCACCACGCCGTAGGCGAAGCGGTCGTCGAGGTGGTCACTGGTGAGGTGCTCGATGGCCGCAGCCGGGCAGGAAAGGCCGCGGGGCCGACCGTTGCCGGGAGCCAGAGGGGTGCAGCGTCGCGGCGCCCCTCTGATCACCGACGCAGCGCCATCAGGAGGTGGACAGACGCGTCCGTGGCCGCGGCCCGGAGGGCACGGAACGGGCCGGCTGTGGGTGGGCGAGGAGGCCGCGGCCAAGAACCCTGACACATCCTTGACGCCTCACGACATCGCGCACGCCGCCGCCGGACCCGGCTGGTTGTACGGCGCCTTCCAGCTGACCAGTTCACTGCTGCTGCTCGCCGCGGCCAGCTCCTCCTTCCAGGCCGGACCCGGACTTCTCAAGGCCCTGGCCGGAACATTCGAGCGGCCCGGGGTACTGCCGCCGGTGCTCGGGCGGGCCAACAGCCACCACACCCCGTACTGGTCGGTGGTCGTCCACCTGGCCGCCGCCGCGCTGATCATCGTGGCCGCGGCCGGCCAGGAGCAGAAGCTGGTCCTGTTCTACGCGGTCGCCGTCTTCGTCAGCTTCCTGGTGGGCCTCGTCGCCATGGCCCGCTTCGCGCGCCGGGAGAACAAGACGGCCCTGGCCTGGGTCAACGGCCTGGCAGCCGTGGCGGTGGCCTTCACTTTGGTGGTGAACCTGCTGCGCGGCCGGCCGACGCTGACCCTGGCGGCGACCGTCCTCATCGCGGCCGGCCTGTACGTCCGGTGGACGCGGGCCGGACGCCCCACCGGCATCGAGGACGTCGAGGCCCGGGCCGAGGCGACCTGACCCCGTGGTCGTCAACGGTCATGCGCCGGCCGGCGCCGACGAGCGCGCGCCGCGCCCGGACCTCTGGTACGGGAGCGCATGATCCGTCGTCCGAGATCAGCCGTTTGTCTCAGCGGCGTCGCCCGGTCAGGGTTGTGCGGCGCTGCCCATCTCCGAGGCGAAGAGCACCGGGTCGCTGTCGAACCCCTGGATCAGCCCGTGGAACGCCCACGCTCCAGAGGCGTCCCTGGTGAACTCCGCGACCGTCGTGGCGGTGGAGTCGGCGACCCCCGCGAAGTCGTCCTTGAGCAGCTCCGTGTACCCCTCGACGACCAGCACTCCCGCGTTCGACAGGTCACCGAAGGTCTTGGGGCCGGTGTTCTGGTGGATCGCCACGCCCACGACCACCCGAGCGAAGGAGGATGCCAGGCGGTCGAGCTCCAGGACCATCACCTCGACGAAGCCGAAGCCCTGGCCGGTCTCGCTGTGCCGGCTCATGTTGATGGTGCCGTCCGGCGAGCGGCTCTCGGTGTGGACGACGTACACCGGCCTTCCGTACGGGGCGTCGGCGGAGTAGGTCGCGGCGATGATGTCGAGATGATGAGGTGGCCGGCCCCAAGGACTCGGGTCCCACCGGAGCCGCACCTCGGTCTTTTCCGTTCCCCTGCTGACGCTGCTCACCGGACGCTGCCCCTCCCGAATCCGGCCATCACGGGACGTCCCCCGCATGGTCAAGTATGGCCCCTCGAAGCGCTCTTGATGCCAGGTGAGCTCGCTGAACGTCACGCCATGAGTTGTCCCGGTCGGCTGCGCAGGCGGGCGAGCGCGTCGGGGCCGGTCGAGGACATCCCCCCGGCCATCCGTCAGGTGGAGAGCGCAGTGGTCGACCCGTTCGGTGAGCAGCGCGTCCTGCTCACCACGAAGGACGGGCGGCTGGTCTGGGCCCGGCCGTCCCGTCGAGGACCAGAATCCGGCGCCGGGCGGGGGCCGCGGCCACCGCACGCAGGGTGTCGGTGAGGGCCGCCTCGGCGAGCACCGCCCCCTCCTCGGGCGTGAACGGCGGTGTGAACCGGGTCTTCACCCGTCCTGGCCCGGGTTCCTCGGCGATGACGAGCAGGGTGGTCATCGACGGATTCCTCCGTGCGTCAGCGCTTCGGCCGCCGCGGGTACGACGGGCGCTTCGGCCAGGACGCGGCTCATGTCCCGTACCGCCTGCCAGGTGCCGCGCCAGGTCCCGGTCACCTTCGAGGCGCCGGAGCGCGGCAGGTACGGGACGTCGTACTCGGTGACGCGCCAGCCCGCGTCGGCGGCGCGCACGACCATCTGCAGCGGGTATCCGCTGCGCCGGTCGGTCAGGTCCAGGCCGAGCAGTGCCTCGCGGCGGGCGGCCCGCAGGGGACCGAGGTCGCGCAGCCGCACGCCGGTACGGCGGCGCAGCATCAGGGAGAGCGCGAGGTTGCCGGCACGGGCGTGCGCGGGCCAGGCGCCCCGGCCCTGCGGTCGGCGCCGCCCGAGCACCAAGTCGGCTCCGCCGTACCGTACTTCGCGCACGAAGGGGATGAGCTGGGCAGGGTCGAGCGAGGCGTCGCAGTCGCAGAAACACACGATGTCGGCCGTCGCGGCGCTCAGCCCCGCATGGCAGGCGGCACCGAAGCCGCGGCGGGGCTCGTGGACGACCGTGGCGCCGAGTCCCCGGGCGAGCTCGGCCGAGCCGTCGGTGGACCCGTTGTCCACGACGAGGGCACGCCAGCCAGGAGGGATGCGGTCGAGTACCCAGGGGAGGGCTTCGGCCTCGTTGAGACAAGGGAGGACGACATCGACGTCCTCGGGTGCGGAAGGGGTCATCACGGCTTTCACCCTACGAACGCGAACGGCGCATATCGGACTCCGGTTCCTTACGAAACAGGGACGTCATCGCCTGCGGACGGCTGGAGGGCGACGCGGAAGAGCGCGCAGTGCGAGGCTGGCCGCATGGAACAGCAGCCGTACGAGTCGGCGGCGGACGCCTCCGCCGACCGGGGGATCGGGGACGCCCGCGTCCTCGTCGTGGACGACGACCCCACGGTCGCGGAGGTCGTCTCGGGCTACCTCGATCGCGCCGGGTACGTCGTGGACCGGGCCGGGGACGGGCCGACCGCACTCGCCAGCGCCGCCGCGCACTGGCCGGACCTGGTCGTACTCGATCTGATGCTGCCCGGCATGGACGGCCTGGAGGTGTGCCGCCGGATGCGCGGCCGCGGCCCCGTCCCGGTCATCATGCTCACCGCCCGCGGCGACGAGGACGACCGCATCATGGGCCTGGAGGTGGGCGCGGACGACTACGTCACCAAGCCGTTCAGCCCCCGCGAGCTGGTGCTGAGAGTGGAGTCCGTACTGCGCCGCACGCGGCCCCTCGCGGGCACGCGTTCCCTGGCCGCGGCCGGACTCACCGTCGACCCGGCCGCCCGCCGCGCCGCCAAGAACGGCGCCGAACTCGCCCTCACCCTGCGTGAGTTCGACCTGCTCGCGTTCTTCCTCCGGCATCCGGGCCGGGCGTACAGCCGCGAGGACCTGATGCGCGAGGTGTGGGGCTGGGACTTCGGAGACCTCTCGACCGTCACGGTCCACGTCCGAAGGCTGCGCAACAAGCTCGAGGACGATCCGGCCCGGCCCCGACTGATCCAGACGGTGTGGGGCATCGGTTACCGCTTCGAACCCAACGGCACGCGAAACGACGGCGAGGAGTGATCATGAGCGACACCCTGCTCATCGCCCTGTACGCCCTCCTCGGTGCCGGCGCGGCCGGGCTGCTCGGCGCGGGAACCCTGTGGCTGCTGCGCCGCCGCTCAATGACCACCTCACTCACCGTGGTGGCCTCTGTCGCCGTGACAGCGATGCTCGCGGGCACACTGGCCGTGGCACAGGCGATGTTCCTGTCCGCGCACGACCTGTCCGTGGTCACGACGGTGGTCGCCATGGCAGCGGTCGTCTCCCTGGTCACCGCGCTGCTGCTGGGCCGCTGGGTGGTCGCCCGCAGCCGCGAACTCACTCTCGCCGCCCGCTCCTTCGGTGACGGCGGCGACTTCACCGCGCCCCACGGTCCGGCCACCGCCGAACTCGCCGCGCTCAGCCGAGAGTTGGAGGCCACCAGCGCGAAGCTGGCCGAGTCCCGGGACCGCGAACGCGCCCTTGAGTCCTCCCGCCGTGAACTCGTCGCCTGGATCTCGCACGACCTGCGCACCCCTCTCGCGGGCCTGCGCGCGATGGCCGAGGCGCTGGAGGACGGCGTCGCCGCCGACCCCCACCGCTACCTGCGTCAGATCCGCACCGAGGTCGAACGCCTCAACGGCATGGTCGGCGACCTCTTCGAACTCTCCCGCATCCACGCCGGCGCCCTGGCCCTGTCGCCCTCCCGGATGTCCGTCTACGACCTGGTCGGCGATGCCCTCGCCGGGGTGTATCCACTGGCCCACGAGTACGGGGTGCGACTCGTCGGAGGCCGCGTCGAGCCCCTGCCGGTGGAGGTCGACGGCAAGGAGATGAGCCGCGTACTGGGAAACCTCCTGGTCAACGCGATCCGGCGCACCCCCGCCGACGGCACCGTCATGGTGGCCGCCGAACGCTCGCCGGACGGCGTGGTGCTGTCTGTCTCGGACAGCTGCGGCGGCATCCCCGAGGAGGACCTGCCCCGCGTCTTCGACACCGGCTGGCGCGGCACCCACGCCCGCACGCCTCCGGCGGGCGCCGGGCTCGGTCTCGCCATCGTCCGCGGCATCGTGGAGGCCCATCAGGGCCGGACCACGGTACGCAACATCCCAGGCGGCTGCCGCTTCGAGGTGCTGCTGCCCGCGGCAGCTTCATGAACGCGGGCAGCACCACCGGTCCACCACGGTTTTCCCCGAACCTGGGAGGGCGTGGGGCGGGCACGGCCCCGAGGGTCACCATCCGGCCGTGACCGGCGCCCCGCGCGTCTTCAGTACCTACCGCACCCACATCGAGGACACCAGGTCGCGCAGGGCGATGACGTCCTTGTTCGTCCTGACCGCGGGCACCCAGGTACGGCGGCGTCGAAGAGGGCGGAGCGCAGATCCTCGGCCTCGCGCAGCCCTTCCCGCCACCAACGCTCGGCTTCCTCGCTCTTTGCGCCACGCCTCCCTGCCCGCGCGAACTCGCGCAAGCCCTCCGTGAAGCCGACGTCGCGCCGACGGAAGCCGGCAATGACGAGGAGACGGTCCGCCGCCGAGCAGCACCGCCGGCGGGGTCGACATGTTCCTCGGACACCACGGTCCGGGGCGGGACCGCTGGATCCCGCCCCGGGCGGGGAGCCGAAGGCTCAGGCTCCGTAGGCCACGAGCGCCATCATTCCGGCTTCGCCGTGGTAGGCGTTGTGACAGTGCAGCATCCACTGGCCGGGGTTGTCCGCGTCGAAGACGACGGACACCTTCCTCTTGGGCAGCACGATGGTGGTGTCCTTGCGCGGACCGGTGTCGCCGAGCTGGTAGGTGTGGCCGTGCAGGTGCATCGGGTGCCACATGTTCGTGGTGTTGACGAAGTCGAGCCGCACGCGCTGGCCCTCCTCGACGAGCAGCGCGTTCGCGGCCGGGTCGGCCATGTCGTACCGCTTGCCGTTGATGGCCCAGTCGTACTTGTTCATGCTGCCGGTCAGCGCGATGTGGTGAACCCGGTCGGTCTTCTTCGCCTCCAGCCGTACGTCGTCGGCCGCGCGCAGCTGCGAGGCGGTCACGATCCGGCCGTCCAGTTCGGCCGGTCGTACGGTCGGCTTCGGAGTACCTCCCGACCCGGTGCGCATCACAGCCATGCCGACGGTGTCCTTGCCCTCGGCGAGCGCGACGAGGGGGAAGACGCCGTCCCCGAGGGTGACCAGGACGTCGTACCGCTCACCCATTCCGATCAGCAGCGCGTCGACCTGCTGGTGCTCGACGGGGAAGCCGTCGGTGTGGGTGATGGTCAGCTTGTGGCCGCCGAGCGCCACACGGTAGGCGGTGTCGCCGCCCGCGTTGATGATCCGCAGGCGGACGCGCTTGCCCGACTTGCCGGTGTAGACGGCCGGGTCGGTCGGCACTCGCCCGTTGACCAGGTGGTACGGGTACTTCACGTCCCCCGCGTCGCCGCCGAGCAGCGGGCTGGTGGCGCCCATGAGCATGAACCTCATCGACATGCCGTCGCCGGAGGACGCAGGCGGCGAGGCCGTCGTCTCGTCCATGCCGGAGCCACTCATGTCCATCCCGCTCATGTGCCCCATGTCGTGACCGGACGAGGCGGTCGAACCGGAGGGAGCCGACGCGTCGCCGGAACCGCCCATGTCCATGCCGCCCATGCCGCCCATGCCCTGCCTGAGCTCGGCGAAGGCTTCGTCGGGAGTGCCGGTCACGCCGTCCAGCCAGTCGTCGAGAACGACGACCCACTCGTCGTCGTACGACAGCGGCTCCTTGGGGTCCTCGACGATCAGCGGGGCGTGCAGGCCGCGGTCGAGCTGGACACCCACGTGCGGGTGGAAGAAGTACGTGCCGGGTGTGTCGGCGATGAAGCGGTACGTGAAGTTGGACCCGGCTCGTACCGCGGTCTGGGTGACCGGCGGTACGCCGTCCATGTCGCTGCGCAGCGCGATGCCGTGCCAGTGGATGGAAGTCGTCGTGCCGCCGGGAAGCTGGTTGGACAGCTCGGCGGCGAGGGTGTCGCCGGCGGAGACACGGATCTCCTTGCCAGGAGCCTGGCCGCTGAAGGCCCAGGACTTGGCCATGATGCCGCCACCCAGGTCGAGCATGCCGGGAGCGGCGGTCAGGTTGAGACGGTGCACCGTGCCCGTGCTGGTCCGCTCCTTCTCCGTGCGGGCGACCTGGGAACCGGAGGGGCTGAGGAGGGAGGGGCTGCTGGAGGCGTCGTTGCTGCAGGCGGCGAGCAGGCCGGTACCTGCCGCACCCAGTCCGGCGAGCAGGACGGAGCGACGGTTGATGCTGTTCACGAGAGGGGTCCTCTTCTCGATGCGCGATAGGCGTTCGGGGTGTCCGGACACGGCTCGTCGGCGTCGTGGTGACGCGGGGAAGCCGTGAGGCGGCGGCCTATATGCGCAGCTGAGAGAGGAGAGACAGGTCGGGTGGCGCACGATTCACGGAGCGCGCGATGTCCACGCCGGTGAGCACCGTGATCCGGGTCGGGAAGGTTGCGGTCGGCGACTCGGGTGGTGCCACGAGCTGAAGGGTGCTGACGCCGGCGGCCGTGCAGAGCTGCATGGCCATGGAAGGGCAGGAGGCGCCGTCGGAACCGTGTGCCGCAACCGCTGCCGGCGAGGCCGTGTGGGGGTGGGCCGCAGGAGCTGAGCGAGGTTCCGACATGGCGTGCGGTGAAGCTGTCGACGTCGCTGTGACCGGCGAGTCGGGGAGTCCGTGGTGGAGCAGTACGGCGACCACGGCGCACAGCGTGACGAGCACGCCGCGTACCCAGCGGGCGGCACCGCCGGTCTGGGGCCAGGACAAGTTTCGTACCGTCATCAGGAGCGTCCGTACTTCCTGCGATCGCGGGCTGCCCAATATACCCCGCACGGGTATACGTGTCGCGTGAAGCCGACGGACACGCTCTTCGGGCAGTGGTGGACACATGCACTCGGGGGACCGTTGAAGGGAGGGCGCCGCAGGCGGCGAGGATCCGGCCATGACCGAGACTCAGGCGGAGGGCACGTCGCCGGCCGCGGTCAGGGCGCGCGGGCAGAAACTCGCGAGTTCGCCGGGCGCGATGCGTCGTGGACGCTGCCGGTCCGAGGAGGCGAGCGGCCGTCCGGGTTGCGCAGCGCGAACGTCGCGCTGCGCAACCCGGACGCCCGGTTGGCGACGCGAGCCGAAAGGACGGCTCGTGTCAGGAGGGCTCAGAGCCGGTCGAGGATGCTCTGCAGTTGCTTGACCTCGGCGGACTGGCCTTCGACGATGTCGCCCGCCATCTTCACGGCGTCGGCGTTCTTGCCGTTCTTCTGCTCGTCCTGGGCCATGCCGATCGCGCCGTTGTGGTGCTCGATCATCATGTCGGCGAACATCTTGTCGAACTCGGCGCCCTTCATGGACGTGAGGTGCTCCATGTCCGCGTCGGGCATCATGCCGTCGCCGCTTCCGTGATCCATGCCGGGCATGGAGTCTGTGGCGGTCGGCTTGTTCCAGGACTTCAGCCAGCCCGTCATCGTCTTGATCTCGGGGTCCTGGGCCTTTTCGATCTTCGTGGCGATGTCCTTCACCTCCGAGTCGGAGGCTCGCTCGGCGGCGAGCTTGGCCATCTCCAGGGCCTGCTCGTGGTGCGGGATCATCATCTGCGCGAAGCTGACGTCCGCGTCGACGAAGCTCGCGGATCCGGCCTCGGCGGTCGCCGACGCGGAGCTCTTGCCGCTGCCGTGGTCCATCCCGCCCATGTCGTCGCCGTTGTCGCCGCAGGCGGAGAGGAACAGGGCGCCGGCGGCGACGACGCCTACGGCGGCGGCGCGGCGGACGTGCTTGCGGCGCGGGGCATGCGTGAAGGAAGTCATGGTTGATTCACCTTGTTGCTGTCGGTTCTTGGCTGTTTTGGCGCAGGCGAACTCGCGGGTCCGCGCGTGGTGCGCGCCCGCGAGAGCGATTCGGCCTACAGCCGCAGAACCGACAACAGGGTGAGATCGGGGCCGCGCGGAGGGGGATCGGGCCGCAGAGCGGCGGCGACCTGGGCGAGAAGTTTCGCCGGCCGCTCCTGGTGACGGGCGAGGGCGGACCTGAGGAGCCTGGCGAGCACCCACACGCCGAACAGGACCGCCACGCACAGCGAGAGCATGTCCATGGCCATGGCGGGCTCGTGCGAGGACGTCGGGCCTGCCGTACCCGTGGCGTGACCGTCTCTGCCCCGGTCGGCGGGAGCACCCATGGGATCGTGGCCGGAAGCGGCCGTATCCAACGCATTCGGGTGGGACGCGGTGCTCATGGCCGAACCGGACGACTCACCGGGATGTCCCATGCTGTGCATCGCGAAGATGCCCAGGGCGAGCACGACGACGAGCAGCAGGTGCCCGAGGGCACCTCCCGCGCGTACGTACCGGCTCACTTTCACAAGGGACTCCGTCGCTGGTCGTTCTGGATCGGCTCCTCGGCAGTGGCCAAGGGATGCGGCCCTGCCGCGAGACGGCCGACCTCCACTGATCTACTAAGCTGTTTCGCGTTGAGGGTACCGGAGAGGGGAGCGGCCGTGCGTCAGCTGGGTGAGCTTGAGGCGGAGATCATGCACCGCCTGTGGGCCTGGGGGCGTCCGGCGACCGCGCGCGACGTGCTGACGGACATCAACAAGCAGCGGCCGCTCGCCTACAGCACCGTCAAGACCGTGGCCGACATCCTGCACCACAAGGGCATGCTCAAGCGGCACAAGGAAGGCAGAGCCTGGGTGTACGAGCCCACCTGCACCCGGCAGCAGTACACGGCGGCGCTGATGCAGCAGGCCCTCGGCAGCAACCCGGACCCGGCCGGCACGCTGGTCAGTTTCGTGGAACAGATGACGCCCGACGAGGCCGACGCCCTACGCTCGGCGCTCCGAGCGGTCAAGAGGCGGAGCGAGGCATGAGCACAGCCGCCGTCCTCGCCGGATACGCCGTTGTGGTGGGCGCCCTCGTGCCGTGCCTGCTGTCCCGGGCGGCGTGGGTGCACCGCGCTCCGGTTCTCGCGGTCCTCGCGTGGCAGGGCCTCATGGCGACGTTCGTCTTCACCGCCATGCTCGCGGTGTATCACCTGTTTGTTGCTGACCACCCTGTGCACGGCGGCCTGGTCGGGCTGCTCACGGCCTGCGGTCTCGTCGTCGGCGCCCCGTTCGTGGGGCCCGCACCCTCCCTGCCCCAGGCTCTGGCGCTTGCCGCGCCCGCCGCGGTCGTGCTGCTGCCGCTGGGCCGGCTCGTCGCCTGTGCCTGGCAGGCACGCCGGGCACGACAGCGCCACCTCGACCTGCTCACCCTCGTGGGTGACCCGGCACCTGAGTACGGTGCCACCGTCGTCGACCACAAGGCCCCGGCCGTCTACTGCCTGCCCGGCCGCCACTGTCGAGTCGTCATCACACGAGGTGCGTTGGACGCCCTGTCCGAGGAGCAGTTGCGGGCCGTCCTGGAGCACGAGCGCGCGCACATCGACGGCAGGCACCACCTGCTCCACCTGTTGGCGGACGCGTTCTCCCGGGCCTTCCCCGGACTGCCGCTGGCCCGCCACGCGAAGGAGCAGACGGCGCTGCTGGTGGAGATGATCGCGGACGACCGCGCCCTGCGGTCACATCCGCGGGAGGCGCTGGCGACCGCGATGTGTGAGGTGGCAGCAGGTCGGGTGCCGTCGGTGGCGCTGGGGGCCGGTGGGGCAGGTGCCCTGCTCAGACTCCGGCGCGTGCTCACCCCGCAGCCCCGGCCGCACCGCGCGACCTGGCTGGGCGTCGTCGCGGCCACTGTCGTGGCGCCGCTGCTTCCGCTCCTGGTGGCGTGCGGGCCCTGATCCGGCGTGGCCCACGTTGCTCGTGGCCGGATCACACCCCGGCCGCCTGGCCACGGTCCTTCGCGGACGGAAACCAGGCGGCGGGTGGGCGGTTCGAAGGGTTTTGAGCTGCTGCCGCTGGAGTGTGTTCAAGAGGATTTTGGTGCGCGGGAGTGAGTGCCGGTGGTCGGTGTCGTGTCGCGCGCCTCGGCCGGGTGTCGGTTTTCAGCGAGGAACTGACGTTCTTGCATCGAATGCGTGACCTTCTACGGAACTGCTCGTTGGAAGCGGTGACAGGGGCTTCGCGTGAGGTTGGGCGGGGGTGACGGGATGGGTGAGCTGAGGGACTTGGCGTCGCCGTTCGTCGCGTCCGGTCCGAGTGGTGTGGCCGTCCGTACCCGCCTCAAGCAGTTGACACCGGACGATGAGAAGGTGCTGCGCCTGGTGGGCGCGCATCTGGGGGCGCTGGCCTCGAAGGATCTCAGGGCGCGCTGCCGGGATGGCCTGGAGCACTCCGCTGAGACGTGGGCGGGACGCAAGCGGGGACTGACGGCCCTGTCGTCGTCGCGGTGGGCGGGCAGTATCACCAAAGCCACTCATGACCAGTGGGCGCTGGCCCGTCGCTGCCAGCTGGCGCACATCCAGAACCTGGAAGCGGGCATCCGTGCCATCGGGCAGCGGCTGTCCCAGCCGGTTGGGCAGAAGGGGACCAGGCGGGCGCCGGGCGGTTACCGGTCGCGGCGGGAGTGGTATGCGAAGTCGCGTCGGCTGCGGGTGCTTCAGGACCGGCTGGCCGCTGCGCGGGCCGACCGTGAGGCAGGAGTCGTGCACGTCGTACGGGGCGGCAAGTGGCTGGCCCGTGCCCGCCACCACCTGGACGAGGCCGGATTTACCAAAGGCGAGTGGCGCCGGGGCTGGGAGGCGGAGCGCTGGTTCTGCCAGGCCGACGGTGAGTCGGGCAAGCGCTACGGCAACGAGACGATCCGTATCAGCCCAGAGGGTGAGGTGAGCCTCAAACTCCCCGCGCCGCTCGCGTATCTGGCGAACGCGCCGCACGGGCGGTACGTCCTGGCCGGCCGGGTCGTGTTCGCGCACCGGGGCGGCGAGTGGGCGGACCGTGTCGCGGCCGACCGGGCTGTGGCCTACCGCATCCACCTGGATACCGGCCGGGACCGCTGGTACCTGACGGCCTCCTGGCAGACCCCCGTTACCCCGGCCATCCCGATCGAGGCCGCGCTCGCCCACGGCGTGATCGGCGTCGACATGAACGCCGACCACCTCGCCGCCTGGCACCTCGACATCCACGGCAACCCGACCGGCGCCCCGCGCCGTTTCTTCTACGACCTGACCGGCACCGCCGAACACCGTGACGCCCAGGTCCGCCACGCCCTCACCCGCCTCCTGCACTGGGCCCGTACCTGTGGCGTGAAGGCGGTTGCGGTGGAGGACCTGGACTTCGCCGCCGAGAAGACCCGGGAGAAACACGGCCGCAAAAAGCGCTTCCGGCAGCTGGTCTCCGGCATGCCCACCGGGAAGCTGCGCGCCCGGCTGGCCTCGATGGCCGACCAGACAGGCGTCGCGGTCATCGCCGTCGACCCGGCCTACACCAGCCGCTGGGGCGCCCAGCACTGGCAGAAGCCCCTCACCAGCACCACTCGCACAACCACTCGCCACGATTCTGCTGCCGTGGCGATCGGAAGGCGCGCCCAGGGACACCCGATCCGGCGACGGACGGCACCGCCCCCTGCTCACCGGAGTGATGAGCAGGGGCATCGGACCGTCCAGGCCCGACCGGGGGTTCCTGGGCGTGAGGGAACCCGCCCCCGCATCCCCGGACCACGGACACGATCCGTGCCGCCCGGACGCGGAGCGAACGCGGGCAACCAGAACGCCCAACACCGTCCGGGGCGTTCGGCCGAGCATGGGTCCTGGCAACAGGACTCACTCCCGCTCAGTCTCTAGGAACGGTCTACTTGAAGGACCGCAGGCGCAGGCTGTTCGTGACGACGAAGACCGACGAGAAGGCCATCGTGGCACCGGCGATCATCGGGTTGAGCATGCCGGCGGCGGCGAGCGGCAGGGCCGCGACGTTGTAGCCGAAGGCCCAGAAGAGGTTGCCCTTGATGGTGGCCAGGGTCTTGCGGGACAGTCGGATCGCGTCCGCAGCCACCCGCAGGTCACCTCGTACGAGGGTCAGGTCTCCCGCCTCGATCGCCGCGTCCGTGCCGGTGCCCATGGCAAGGCCGAGGTCTGCCGTGGCGAGGGCGGCCGCGTCGTTGACGCCGTCGCCGACCATGGCGACCGTACGGCCCTCGGCCTGGAGCCGCCTGACCACGTCGACCTTGTCCTGAGGCAGCACTTCGGCGATCACTTCGTCGATGCCGACAGCGCGGGCGACCGACTCGGCTACGAGTCGGTTGTCGCCGGTCAGGAGAACCGGCTTCAGACCCAGTCGGCGCAACTCGGCCACCGCTTCGGCGCTGGTCTCCTTCACCGCGTCGGCGACAGTGAGGACACCGCGAGCCTCGCCGTCCCAGGCGACGGCTACGGCCGTACGCCCCTCGGCCTCCGCCGCGGCCTTGGCCTCGGCCAGTTCGCGCGGCAGCACGATGGCCGTCCCCCACTCTCGGCTTCGCTCGAGCGGGGGGACCCCGACCTCGAGGAGCTTCTCGCGGCCGACGAGTACGGCGTGCCCGTCGACGATGCCCTGGACGCCGAGGCCGGCGACGTTCTCGAAGCCCTCCGGTACCGGCAGGCTGCCGGCCCGCTCTACCGCGCCGGCCGCGATGGCCTGGGCGATCGGGTGCTCGGAGGCGTGCTCCAGCGCGCCCGCGAGCCGCAGGAGTTCGTCCTTGTCCACCCCCGGTGCGGTGAACACGTCCTGGAGCTGCATCCGGCCGGTGGTGACGGTCCCGGTCTTGTCGAGGACGACCGTGTCGACGCGGCGGGTGGACTCCAGCACCTCGGGGCCCTTGATGAGGATGCCGAGCTGGGCACCGCGGCCGGTGCCGACCATGAGGGCAGTGGGCGTCGCCAGCCCGAGCGCGCACGGGCAGGCGATGATCAGGACGGCCACGGCGGCCGTGAAGGCGGCGGCCGCGTCACCCGTGACGCCGAGCCAGCCCCCGAGGGTGGCGGCGGCGATCAGCAGGACGACCGGCACGAAGACGCCGGAGATCCGGTCGGCGAGGCGCTGCACCTCGGCTTTGCCGTTCTGGGCGTCCTCGACGAGCTTCGCCATGCGAGCGAGCTGGGTGTCGCCCCCGACGCGCGCGGCCTCGACGACGAGCCGCCCCCCGGCGTTCATGGTCGCCCCGGTCACGGCGTCGCCGACGCTCACGTCCACGGGCACGGATTCGCCGGTCAGCATGGAGGCGTCCACCGCGGACGCGCCCTCGACGACGGTCCCGTCGGTGGCGATCTTCTCGCCGGGCCGTACGACGAAGCGGTCGCCGACCGTCAACCGCGCGACGGGGATGCGCACTTCCTTGCCGCCCCGCAGCACTGCCACGTCCTTCGCACCCAGTTCCAGCAGCGCCCTCAGCGCGGCACCTGCCTTGCGCCTGGACTTCGTCTCCAGGTAGCGCCCGGCGAGGATGAAGGTGGTCACCCCGGCCGCGGCCTCCAGGTAGATGGAGGAGGAGCCGTCCGAACGGGCGACGGTGAATTCGAAGCCGTGCCGCATGCCCGGCATGCCGGCGTGCCCGAAGAAGAGCGCCCACAGTGACCAGCCCAGGGCGGCAAGCGTGCCGATGGACACGAGCGTGTCCATGGTCGCGGCTCCATGACGGGCGTTCGTGAAGGCCGCCTCGTGGAAGGGGTACGCGCCCCACACGACGACCGGAGCGGCGAGAGTCAGCGACAGCCACTGCCAGTTGTCGAACTGCAGGGCCGGGACCATCGCCATCAGGACGACGGGCACCGACAGCGCGAGCGACACGAACAGACGCTGCCGCAGGGAGAGCAACTCTCCGTCCGCGCCCGGGTGTGCCGCCCGGACCTCGCCTTCCTCGCCGGTCGGGGGAGTGGGGGGCGGCGGCTCTTCGGCCGTGTAGCCGGTCTTCTCGACGGTGGCGATGAGGTCGGCGACGTCGGTCCCGCCTCCGTAGGAGACCTTCGCCTTCTCCGTGGCGAAGTTGACGGTCGCCGTCACACCGTCCATGCGGTTGAGCTTCTTCTCGATGCGGGCAGCGCACGAAGCGCAGGTCATGCCGCCTATGGAGAGCTCGACCTCGGAGGCGGGCGCCTGCGGGGGCGCCTCACCGGGACGTGTCTTCTCGGGAGCCGTGCTGGTCATGGAGATTCTCCTGGGGAAGGCCGGGACGTACGGCGTCCGTATCAGCGGAGCGGCACGTCCCGGCGGGGAGGAAAACGCGTGGTCCGGGGCCGTCTGACCCCGGACGGCTCACGCGGCGCCGACGAGCTCGTAACCCGCCTCGTCGACGGCGGCGCGGACGGCCTCCGTGTCGAGCGGGGCGGCGGAGGTGACCGTCACCTCACCGGTCTTGGCGACGGCCGTGACCGAGGTGACGCCGTCCAGTTCGGATATCTCCTGCGAGACCGCGCCCTCGCAGTGCCCGCAGGTCATGCCGGACACCTTGTAGACGGTGGTGACCCCGCCGGCCTGGGTGTCGGTTGCGGCGCCGGAGTGGCACGAACCGTCGGTGGAGCAGCAGGAGCCGGAGTTCTTCTGGTCGGTCATGACTGTTCATCCTCGGAAGTCGATGCGTGGACGACGCTCCGGGAGGGGCTCATCCCCGCTCCTCCCGAGCGAGTCAACAATATACCCCCCAGGGGTATTCCCGAGCTGTGGGGGTGCTCACGTCTTCCCGACGGTGGTGGTCGCTGGGAGCCTCGACCGTTACGCGACCATCATCAGCAGCATGGCGGACATGGTTCCGCCCATGCCGATGTGAGCGGCGAGGGCCGCCTCGGGTGTGGCGCCGGCCCTGCGGCGACGACCGCCGTGGCGGCCCCGTTCCGCCGTGCGGGCCTTGTCCCAGACGGAGAGCGTCAGCGACGCCAGAAACACCACGACCGTGTCCGGCATGGAGAGCAGCCAGCGGCTCCAGTCGCGGCGCCGGGTGTTCTCGCGGCCGGCCGTGAGGCCGATCCGCTTGGTGCCGCGGATGCGCGCCCAGACCGACGCGGCGATCGACAGCAGGAAGTACACGGCAAGCGCGGCGATCACCAGGCGCCAGACGGAAGGCGACGACGATGCGTTCGCCCCGGCGGCGGACGTGTGCGCGCTCATGCCGGCCATGTCCATCCCGGGCGTGGACTCCATCCCGGGCATGGACTCCATGCCGGCCATGCTCTCCGTCCCGCCGGTGTGCTGCGTGCTCGCGCCATCCTCCATGCCGGGCATGCCCGGCATCGTGGAACCGTGGCCGTGGCCCAGCGCGAGGACGGGCCCGGACGGCGTCGTCGTCATGGCCAACGTCATGATCACCATGCCGGCGCTGCCGACGATCAGGTGCACCCAGTGGCGGCCCTCTTTCCAGCCGCGTTCGCGGGTGTGCTTGACGGCCAACATCACGGCGCCGAGACCGAGAAGGGCGAACGCCGTCGCCCACCACAAGCCGTACCCCCCGTACCAGGCTGCCGTCGCGGGCAGGGCCATGGTGGCCATGCACACCCCCATCAGCAGATCGCCGCCCGCCGCGTACCGGCCCTCGCCGCTCGTGGTCACGACCCGGACCGCGCTGACGGCGGCGACCAGTGCGGCGACCCCCGCTATGGACCAGCTCAGAGTCACAGTTCCCATGTCCACCCTTCCCTGTGCGTCTCGCTGCGCCGCGCAAGTGCTTGGCGGCTGCGACCTAGTACGCACGGGGATGGGGGGAGGACTCAGTAACTACTAAGCAGTTTAGTGTTCGAGGGTCCGTCGGGGCGCGTCAGGGTCGCCCCCGGACTGCTCGCCGAAGCAAACCGGTCATGTGTCTGGCTCGTTGACGCGATATCGCGCGGGAGTCGGCGGATCAAGGTCTGTGAGCCGCTAGCATCACGGCGTGATTACGGCTTGGTCACTCCCGCGCATGGTGCGGGCCCGTGTTTCCGCGGGCCCGTTGCTCCGCGTGTCGGCCATGGCCGTACTGCTGTTCAGCGTCGTGTTCACGCACGGACTGAGCGCCGAGAGCGTCAAAGGACACCTGGTGACCAGCGCGGTGGCGCCTGCTGCCGCAGCGCACGAGGCGGTTGTCGACGCCGAGGGCGAGCGGGCTGTGTTCCGGCTGGTCGCGATAGGTGATCCAGGTGACGGCCACGGCTCCTCGCACCCGAGCGAGCAATGCGTCTCCGGGCAGCCGCAGCAGGGCCCGGTGCTGACACCGCCGTGCTGTGCCGTCTCGGTCGGCGAATCGGCCCCCGTCGGGCGCGTCCTGGACACGTCGGATTCCAACGGGTCGGTACTGTCTGCCACGTCGTCGACAGGCCTGAGATCGGCTGTGGTTCAGCAGGTCTAGAAGCCGGATTCCCCTTCGTCCTCCGGCTGTTCCGGCCACCCCCGTCACCGACTCGGCGTGTGGGGACGGTTCGGCTGTGGATCGTCGATACCGTCCTGCCCCCACCCCTGCTCGCCGCTTCCTCTGCCGTGGTCGCCGCCATGGCCGAAGAGGGAGCCGGCGCACGGAGGACCTGTGCCGCCACCTTCCCGTACACCCCCACACCCCCTTCGGGCCGTACCCGACTCGCGCCTGCCGCAGCCGGTCGTCGCCCTGTTGTCCGGCGTCCTGCTCGTGCTGATCGGCCTGTGCGCCGTTACGCATGGGCAGTCGACAGAGCCGGACCACCCGGTACCCGCCGTGGCCACGGCATCGGCCTGGTCGGCGGTGACGAGCGATGTGACGCCCCATGGGCCGCACCGACACCACGGGAACGAGCACTGCGCCCTGGACGAGGCCGCCCGGCCGACGGCCCAGGCCGCTCACCATCCCCCCGCCGACGCAGCGGCGACCCTGCCCGTCGGTGACTTCGGTGTTCTGGTCGCTCTGCCGACTCACCGTCGGCCGTATCGCTTCCGCACCCGACATACGGGCAGAACCGCGCTCTTTTGCACCTCGCGGTGGCGCATCTAGACCTCCCGCCCGCAGCCGGCACCGCACGGCTGCCGCGCTACGGCTGCACAACCTCGGACGAGCAACGACCGTCCGCCTGTGGCCGTGGCGCGAGATGAGCACGCCCCGCGCATTCATCGAGCGAGAGCGAAAGACATGCAGTCACTCACGAATACCCCCGCCACGCCCGACCGGTCCGCCTTGTCGGCGCTGGTGGGCAACACGCCTCTGCTGAGGGTGTCCCAGCCGCTGACACCCCCGGACCGCGGCTTCTGGGCGAAACTGGAGGGCTTCAACCCGGGCGGCATCAAGGACCGGCCCGGCCTGCACATGGTGGAGCGGGCCCGCGCCCGCGGCGATCTGCGCCCCGGCGCCCGGATCATCGAGTCCACCAGCGGCACCCTCGGACTCGGCCTCGCCCTGGCCGGCATGGTCTACGGCCATCCGGTCACCCTGGTCACCGACCCGGGTCTGGAGATGTCCATGACCCGGCTGCTCGCCGCATACGGCGCCCAGGTCAACGTCGTCTCCGAGCCGCACCCCACCGGCGGCTGGCAGCAGGCCCGCCGCGAGCGCGTCCAGCAGTTGATGGCACAGCACCCCGACTCATGGTGCCCGGACCAGTACAACAACCCTGACAACACCACCGCCTACACCCCGCTCGCCCTGGAACTGGCCGCCGAACTGGGCCACATCGACGCCCTGGTGTGCAGCGTGGGCACCGGCGGGCACTCCGCCGGCGTCTCCCGGGTGCTGAAGCAGCTCTATCCCGAGCTGGACGTGGTCGGCGTCGACACCATCGGCTCCACGATCTTCGGCCAGCCGGCCCGGCCGCGGCTGATGCGGGGCCTGGGGTCCAGTATCTATCCCCGCAACGTCGCCTACGACGCGTTTTCCGAGGTCCACTGGGTGGCCCCGGCCGAGGCGGTGTGGACCTGCCGCCAGTTGGCCGGCTCGCACTATGCCACCGGCGGGTGGAGCGTGGGCGCGGTCGCCCTGGTCGCCGGATGGCTGGCCCGTACCCTGCCCGCCGACACCCGGATCGCGGCGATCTTCCCCGACGGCCCGCAGCGCTACCTCGGGACGGTGTTCGACGACGACTACTGCGCCGCCCACGGCCTCCTCGACGCCCCTCCCGTTCCCGAACCCGAGGTGATCGGGCGCGTGGACGAGAAGGAAGTGGCCCACTGGACACGGTGCACCACCGTGGTCGACCCGCTCACCTTGGAGTCCGTGGAGGAGAGCCGGTGAAGGGCACCCTCACACAGGTACGCACCTACGAACGCAGCGTCCAGCTGCTGATGGCCAATCAGTTCACCATCAACCTGGGCTTCTACATGCTCATGCCCTACCTGGCCGCTCACCTCTCCGGCACGCTCGGACTGGCCGGCTGGGTCGTCGGACTCGTCCTCGGCGTACGGAACTTCAGCCAGCAGGGCATGTTCCTCGTCGGCGGGACGCTCGCCGACCGGTTCGGCTACAAGCCGCTGATCGTCGCCGGATGCGTGCTGCGCACGGTCGGATTCGCGGCGCTCGGCCTGGTCGACTCGCTGGCCGCCCTGATCGCCGCCTCCGCGGCCACGGGGCTCGCCGGGGCGTTGTTCAACCCGGCGGTCCGGGCGTATCTCGCCGCCGACGCGGGGGAGCGCAGGGTCGAGGCGTTCGCACTGTTCAACGTCTTCTACCAGGCCGGAATCCTGCTGGGCCCGCTCGTCGGGATGGTGTTGACCGGGGTGGACTTCCGCATCACCTGCCTGGTCGCCGCTGGGATCTTCGCCGTGCTGAGCGTCGTGCAGATCCGTGCGCTGCCCACCCGGCGCGCCGAGGACCCTGTGAGCAAGGCGGACAAGGACCGAGACGGCGTTCTCACCCAGTGGCGCGGCATTCTCGCCAACCGTCCGTTCCTGCTCTTCTCCGGCGCCATGATCGGCTCATACGTCCTCTCCTTCCAGGTCTATCTCGCACTGCCGTTGGAAGTGCGACGGGTCGGCGGGGACGGAGAGTTCGGCACGGCTGCGGTGGCGGCGCTCTTCGCCGTCTCCGGACTGAGTACGATCGTCGGCCAGACCAGAGTGACTGCCTGGTGCAAGGCCCGCTACGAGCCGGGGCAGGCACTCGCCGGTGGACTGGCCGCCATGGGCCTGGCCTTCGTGCCGCTGCTCCTGGCCACCGCTCTGCCCGTCCCCGAGTCCGGCGCCGGCCTGTGGCTGCTGGCCGCGGTACCGCCCACACTGGCCGCGCTTCTGCTGGCGGTCGGCACGATGATCGCGTACCCCTTCGAGATGGACACCATCGTCCGGCTCTCCGGTGACCGCCTCGTCGCCACGCACTACGGGCTCTACAACACCATCTGCGGGATCGGCATCACCTTCGGCAACCTCCTCACCGGCGTGGCGCTCGACGCGGCCCGCGAGGCGGGGATGCCCGCGCTGCCGTGGATCTCCCTGTGCCTGCTCGGCTTCGCCTGCGCGGCCGCCCTGTACGGCCTGTACCGCACAGGGCGTTTGGCGACTCCGCTCGCCGACCCACGACCCGTCGCCGCCTGACCCGGCGACCGAGAACCGGGGTGGGCGCCACGCGGTGCCCACCCCGGCCGGGCCGAGCGCTTTCGTCAGGGAACGCTTCCCCTCGGCGGCGCACTGGTTCAGTGGCGCATCGGTTCGCTGGGCGTGATGCCCCGGTATCCGCGCGGCGCCGGCGCGTGCCACTGCAGGCCGCCGCCCTTGAGGATCACCGGCTCCCGACCGGCCGGCCCGACCCGGTCGTACCGCGCAACGGTCGCCCCCGCCGGCCCGCATGGCGTCCACCACCGCATGGTGCAGTTGCCCGTCGACGGTCAGTCAGGCGACGGCGCACCAAGGGGCCGTTTGTCCCTGTGCGCTCCGTGGAGGGCGGTAACGGAGGTCGCGAGACGCGAATGCGCCATTGTCCGGAAGGGTGTGGGCTCAGAGGAACCTGAGAGATTCCTGTGCCAGGCTGACGCGCCCCACCGGCCGGCACGCGCGGACGTGCCCGAGCCGATTTCTCACGGTCGCCTTTCTGGAGGAACACCCGATGAGCCTCACCGTTGTCAACGGTCTGCCGGCACACGTTCTGATCGTGCACGTCGTCGTCGTGCTCGTTCCCCTGAGCGCACTGGCGGTCGTGGCCGGCGCGATATGGCCGAGTGCCGCCCGGCGCATGGGGATCGTGCTGCCGGTGCTGGCCCTGCTGACGCTGGTGAGCGTGCCCCTGGCCACGGAGGCCGGCGAGTGGCTGGAGGAGCACGTCGACAGCAACGCCCTGGTGCGCCGGCACGCCGAACTCGGCGACGGGTTGCTCCCCTGGGCCGCGGGCCTGTTCGTGCTGGCGACGGCGCTCTGGTGGACGACGCGACGGTCGGCCGCGGCACAGGCCGCTCCCGGAGAGCAGCCGACCCGGTCGGCCTCGTCCCGGTCCGCGCTGCTCGTGCGGGTGGCGGCAGTGGTGCTGTCCGTCGGGGTGGCCGCGGGCGCGGTCGTGGACGTGTACCGGATCGGCGACTCCGGGGCGAAGGCCGCCTGGCAGGACGGGTTCTCCAAGACCGCCACGGGCGAGCGGGGCGACAACGACTGACGCGATCGGCTCAGCCGTCGGAGCGGACACGCAGGCGTCGGAAGCCGTGCGGCCACGTAGGGACTCCGCTCCTCCCGCCAGGCAGGTGCCGGTTTACCCAAGTGTGTTGCCCGACGGGGTCTGGACGGAGCGTCCGGCCTGTCACCTGAAGACGTCGACTTCCCCCGTGGGCTCTCCACAACCCCGCGCAACGCAGGGGCACAGCAACCTGCTGTGCCCCATACGTCTGACGTCACCGCCTGCGGTCCGTGCGGCACTCCCTCACGGCAGCGCCTGTCTCGACTCCCGACGATTGCTCAGAGCCAGTCCCGCCGCTTGAAGATGACGTACAAACTGGTGCACACCATCGCCATCAGGACGATCGCGAAGGGGTATCCGAACACCCAGTGCAACTCCGGCATGTGCGTGAAGTTCATGCCGTAGATCGTCCCGACCAGCGTCGGGGCGAAGAGGATCGCCGCCCACGACGAGATCTTCTTGATCTCCTCGTTCTGCTCGAACCCCGCCTCCGCCAACGCCCGCATCTCCGCGTTCTGTTGCTGGGTGACGAGGGTCGCGTTCACGGTGAGGATCTCGGTGAGGGCCTGACGGAAGCCGTCGACGCGCTCGCTGGTGTGGGTGACGTGGTCGGCGACGTCGCGGAGGTAGCGCTGGAGTTCCTCGTCGGTGCCGTACTTGGAGAAGCCGGCCATCAGGCCGTGCAGCATGCCGACCAGCGGGCGGGTGGCACGCTGGAACTCGACCATCTCGCGGGAGAGTTCGTAGATGCGGCGGGAGACCGCCGGGTCGCCGCGGAACACTTCGGTCTCGATCTCGTCGACGTCGTTCTGGACGCCCGACACGACCGGCAGGTAGCCGTCCACCACCGCGTCCAGGATCGCGTACAGCACCGCCTCCGGGCCCAGCTTCAGCAGCTCCGGAGTCTCCTCCATGCGGCGGCGGACCGCCGACAGGTCGGGGGCCGCACCGTGGCGGACCGTGAGGACGAAGTCGGGGCCCACGAAGACGTGCAGCTCGCCGAAGTCGATCTCCTCCTGGGCGTCGAGGTAGCGGGCCGCCCGCAGGACGACGAAGAGGGTCTCGCCGTAGCGTTCCAGCTTCGGACGCTGGTGGGCCTCCTTCGCGTCCTCGACGGCGAGCGGGTGCAGGTCGAACTCCGCGGCCAGGGAGTGGAGTTCACCCTCGGTCGGGCGGGCCAGGCCGATCCACGCCATGCCCGACGGCTGCTCGCGCAGCGCCCGGTAGGTCTCCGAGAGCGTGGTGGGGGCGACGACGCGCACGCCGTCGCGGTACAGGACGGCCTGGACGATGCTGGCGGTCTCGGACGGCTCCGCGGCCGCCGGCGCCGGCGGGCGGGACGGCCGCGGCGGCTGAGGTGCGGGCGGGGTGCGGCGCCAGACGGGCTTCCTGGGGCGCTCGGCCATCGCGGCTGCCTCTCGGTCGAGCCTACGTTCGTCCGGATGTCGTGGGATCTCGCTGGATCTCGTCCGATCACCTGGTGGTGATCACGTAGCAGGATATAGGGGGCAAACGACCTGGAGGCGAGAGGGGCGGACCCCGGCCCGGACGCGTAGCGGACAGCAGGTGTCCGCAAGGCCCGTTAGCTTGCCGTGCATGACGATGACGATGTCCCCGGCGGCCCCCGTGCTCGGTGCCCGTGCCCTCAACCGCGCCACCCTCGACCGGCAGCTGTTGCTGCGCCCCTCGTCACTGCCGGCCGGGGCCGCCGTCGAGCATCTGCTCGGGCTCCAGGCGCAGAACGTCAAGCCGCCGTACTACGCGCTCGCCGCCCGGCTCGACGGCTTCGTCCCGCAGGCGCTGTCGACGCCGATGGCCGACCGCGAGGTCGTCCGCATCGTCAGCATGCGCTCCACCATCCACACCCACACCGCCGACGACTGCCTCACCCTGCGGCCGTTCGTGCAGCCCGCCCGTGACCGCGAGCTGACGTACTTCCGCAAGGGCCTCGCCGGAGTCGACCTCGACCGGCTCGCCGTCCTCGCCCGCGACCTCGTCGAGACCGAGCCGCGCACCATGAAGCAGCTGCGCGAGGCCCTCTCCGCCGAATGGCCCGACGCCGACCCCCGGTCCCTCGCCGTCGCCGCCCGGTGCAGGCTGCCCCTGGTCCAGGTCACCCCGCGTGGGCTGTGGGGCAGGAGCGGGCAGGTCGCGCTGACCACCGCCGAGCACTGGCTCGGCCGGCCCGCCGAACCGGTCCCGGCGCCGGACTCCGTCGTCCTGCGCTACCTGGCCGCTTTCGGCCCGGCCTCCGTCAAGGACATGCAGACGTGGGCCGGCCTGACCCGGCTGCGCGAGCCCTTCGAACGGCTCCGCCCGCACCTGCTCACCTTCCGGGACGAGCGGGGCGTCGAACTCTTCGACCTCCCCGAGGCCCCGCGCCCCGACCCCGAGACCCCGGCCCCGCCCCGCTTCCTCCCGGAGTTCGACAACCTCCTCCTTTCCCACGCCGACCGCACCCGAGTCGTCCCGGCCGAGAACCGGGGCCGCAGCTGGCAGGGCAACCAGGCCTACTGCACCCTTCTCGTCGACGGCTTCCTGGCGGGCCTGTGGAAGCTGGAGCAGGACGCGCTCGTCATCGAGGCCTTCGGCCGCCTCACCAAGGCCCAGCGGGAGGACGTGGCGGGGGAGGGCGAGCGGATGCTGGCCGCCATGCATCCCCGGCAGCCCCACGACATCCGGTTCGGTGCCGTCGTACGCCCCTGACCGGCAAGGACGGGGTCCAAGGACGGGGTGCAAGGGCAGGCCTGATCGTCGGCGCCTGCCACGAGGCCGGGTTCACACCGCTGCCGGGCCGAGGGGCGGCGCCCCGCACGACACCCTCGCCACCATCGGCACCCGCCCGTTGTGGACGGTCGTCTACGCCTCCCACGCGCGCGTGCTGCACACGCCCCGCGTGGCCTTCGTGCCGTTCCGGGAGCCGGGGCTCGCTCGCGCTGTCGACGGGGCTCGCCGTGCACGCGGCCGACCCGACCCCCTGCCCGGACACCCTGCTCCTGGCCTGCGGCGATCACCGGAACTGATCGCTGCGGTCGCGGACTGCTCCTTGGTCGCGGCCCGGTCCGCGATGGACTGGTGACACGGCTGCAGGAGCCGTTCCGCACCAGGAAGTCGGAGTAGTCATGCCGATCGTCACCGTGCAGCAGGGCCCGCGCGACACCGAGTTGAAGCGGGACCTCGTCAAGCGGGTCACCGACGCGTTCGTCGACGCGTACGGGATCCCCGCCGAGACCGTCCAGGTGTGGATCCACGAGGTGCCCACCGACAGCTGGGGCGCGGCCGGAAAGCTCACCGCCGACAAGTGAAAAGCCCCCACCCGAAGTGAAAAGCCCCCACCTGTGAGAGGTGAGGGCTTGGATAGAGGGCGCTGCGGGCCGCTCGTGGAGGCTCGCAGCGCCCCCTGGTTTTTCCCTGAGGGGTGCTCAGGAGTTCTTGCAGGCTACGCGGTGACTACGCGGTGACTACGCGTGCGTCACGCGGACGGCTACGAGTTGACCTGCGCCGTCACCAGGCTGGAGAAGGTGGTCAGCCGGGTGTAGACACCCGGGTAGCCGGCCTCCGCGCAGCCCTCGCCCCAAGAAGTGATCCCTGCCAGGACGCCCCCGATGAGCAGGGGACCGCCGCTGTCGCCCTGGCAGGTGTCTGTGCCGCCGGAGGTGTATCCGGCGCAAACCATGTCGGTCTGGACGAAGTCCGAACCGTAGGAGCTCTTGCAGCTGGAGTCGGACACGATCGGGACGGTCGCGGTCCGCAGCTGGTTGGAGGAGCTGCCGCTCTCCGAGGTGGTGCCCCAGCCGAGGATGCGGGCGGTGGTGCCGGCCGCGTACACGCTGGTCTGTGACGAGGAGACGTAGGACGCCGTGGTGTACGGCATCGACGTCGACAGGGTCAGGACGGCCACGTCGTCGCCGTTGGTGGCGTCCGTGTAGTCCGGGTTGATCCAGATCTTGCTCACCCGGCTGACCGTGCCGTTGGTGCCGTTGAGGTACGTGCGCCCACCGACGACGCGCACGCTGCTCGTGGTCTCGCCGACCATACAGTGGGCGGCCGTGACCACCTTGGTCGCCGAGACGAGGGTGCCGCCGCAGAACTGGTTCTGCGAGGCGTCCGTGATCTGCATCATGAACGGGTACGACGTGGTCGTGGTCGTCGTGCCGCCGACGATCGGCTGGGGCGCTGCGACAGCGGTGGGGGCGCTGAGCAGTGCGGTCGCTGCCGCGGCAGCGGTCGCCGCGAGGACGGCGGCGGTCTTCTTGGCGCGGTTGAGCCCGAACATGGATCTCCTCGGTGGGGGATGGCCGGTGGGGGGTCGCGCGGGTGTGGGGGTGTGCACGGGGGTCGCGGGACCGACCCCCGTGTGCCCGGGCGAGCGGCACGTCCCTTACGCTAGGACCCGGACCCGCTCGTCCCAATGAGGGAACCCCCTAGGGGAGTTGAGGCAGGGAAAACCCTCGGTCGCCCCAGGGAACCCACAGCCGCTGCCGAGAGGACGCTCAGGAGAACCGCCGCGCGGGGGCGGAGAACCCAGGAGAAAGCCACTACGGATAGGTAGCCCCTGAGGGGCAGTCAACCCGCGGATTCCTCACTTCGCGTGACGCCCTGCCGCCAGTCGGACGATGTCCACCCGCGAGCGGATCCCCAGCTTGCGGTAGACCCGGGTCAGGGTCGCCTCGACCGTCTTGACGCTGATGAACAGACGCGCGGCGATCTCCCGGTTGGTCGCGCCCTCCATGACGAGCGCCGCGACCTGACGCTCCATCGAGGCCAGGCCTTCGAGGGCGTCGGACGCGGGCGCCTTATGGGCGACGGCGACCGGCTGCGCCTGCCCCTCCGTCGCGGCCGCGTCCACCTGACGCAGCCAGGGCAGCGCCCGGCACCGCCGGAACAGCCGCGCCGCCTCGTCGTACGACGTCGGCCCCGGACCCGCCCCCGGCCGCAGGGTGCGCAGCCGGGCCAGCGCGAACGCCGCCCGCGCCTCCTCCAGGCCGTACCCCAGCTTGGCGAGCCGGTCCTGAACGGACGTCAGCCGGGACAACGCCGCCTCGTGGTCGCCGAGCGCCGCCCGCACCATCGCCTCCGACCGGTCCAGCACGGCCAGGACGCTCTCCCGGCCCAGCCGGAGCGCGTGCTCGCGCGTGACGTCGATGACGTCCTGCGCCTCGCCCGGCTCGCCGACCTGCACCAGCGCCTCGGCGAGGTCGCCCTGCCAGCGGCCCCGCGCCGGGTCGGTGATGCCCAGGCCCTGCTCCAGCTCCCGCACCCGGCGCAGCGAGCCGACCGCGCCCGCCGCGTCCCCGGCCACCAACTGGGCGTGGCCGAGGGCGGCCAGGGCGCGGGAGACGTACATCTGGTCGCCGTCCTCCTCGGCGTGCTCCGCCGCCTCCCGGGCCAGCGCCAGCGCCCGGTCGACGTCACCGCCGGAGGCCTCGGCGAGGGAGGCGAGCATCGCGGAGGCGCCCAGACCGATGCCCGAGTCGCGGGCCAGCCTGAGGCTCTCGCGGGCCAGGTCGAGGGCGCGTCCGCAGTGCCCCGAGCGCAGTTCCGTCTCGGCGAGGAAGCGCTGGAAGTGCACCTCGCTCTCGACCATGCCGCGCCGGCGCACCTCGCGCAGCAGCGCGGTGATGGTCGACCGGGCCTCGGGCAGCTGGTCGCTCATCAGCAGCCAGCGGAACCGGGCCGCGCCGACGCCGTTGTGATGGCAGGCCACGTACGGGTCCTGAGGCTCCTTCAGGGCACGCTTGATGGTCGCGGGGGCGTTCGGATGGCCCATCAGGGTCTCGGTGGACGACTGGAAGGACAGCGCCATCAGCTCGGTGCGCCGGTCGCCGCCGCGCGCGGCCAGCTCCGCCGTGTGCGCGGCCTCCTGCCGGGCCTCGGAGAAGTCGCCCTCGACGATCAGCTTGCGCCAGGCCAGCCGGTAGTGGACCAGGGCGAGCAGCCGCGGGTCGTCACCGGCGTCGGCGAGGGCCTGCGGGAAGACGGCGTCGACCTCGCCGAGGGACTGTCCGGCGGCCTCGATCACCACTTCCCAGGCCCGGATCCGCTCGGCAGGCACGGTCGCCCGGGTCAGCACCTCGCGCGCGATGTCCCGGGCGAGGTCCACCTCACCGGCGGTGATCGCGTCCTCGGCGGCCTGGAGTCTGCGGTCGTCCGGGGCGGGGGCTCCGTCCGGCGGGGTGTGGCGGGCGGCGAGCAGCCCGAGCGAGGCGGCGACCGAGGGCGCGCCGCGGTCGCGGGCCAGCGCCGCGGCCTCGGCGAGCCGGGCGGCCACCTCCGGGTCGGTGCCGGTGGTGGCCAGAGCGAGGTTGCGGGCGCGCTCGATCGGGTCGGAGGCGGCGGTGGACAGCGCGGCGTGCGCGGCCCGGCGCTCCTGCGCGGGCGCCTCCGCGTACAGCGCGGCCGAGATCAGCGGATGCGCGAACCTTACGGCCGGACCTTCGGGCTCCGTCCCCAGCAGCCCGAGGGCCGCGGCCTGCGCGGTCTCGGCCTCGGCGTTCTCCCGGCCGGCCGCGTGCAGCAGGGCCAGCGTGGGGCGGGCGCCGGCGCTGGCCACGAGCAGGGTGCGGCGGGCCTCGTCGGAGAGCATGTCGAGGCGGCTGAGCACCAGGGCACGCAGCGAGGTCGGCACCGGCAGGGGCTCGCCGGGACGCGGCGGCGTCGGATTCTCGCCGAGGGCACGGCCCAGTTCCAGGGCGAACAGGGGATTGCCGCCGCTGGTGCGGTGGATCTCCCGCATCGTCGAGCGGGGCAGGTCGGGGTAGCCGCGGTGGTCGAGCAGCGTGGAGACCTGGGCGCGGGAGAGGGGGTTGAGGCGGACGGCGAGGGTGTCGGGCGGGGACGCGCGTAGATGACGGTCGTACTCCTGGCCCTCCGTCCGCACCGCGCACAGCAACTGGACGGGGGTGTCGCCGAGACGGCGGGCGGCGAAGCCGAGGAGTTCGGCGCTGGCCGAGTCCAGCCACTGCAGGTCGTCGGCGACGAGCAGGACGGGCCCTGCGGCGGCGAGGGCGCGCAGGGCGGACAGCACGGCCAGGCGCAGGGCGAGGCCGTCGCGTTGCAGGGTCGATTCGCCGCGGCCGGTGAGCGCCGACTCCAGGGCGGTGCGCTGGGCGGCGGGCAACTTGTCCGAGATCTCGTCGAGGACCAGGCCGAAGAGGTCGGCCAGGGCCAGGAAGGGGAGGTGGGATTCGGACTCGGTCGCCGAGCAGCGCAGGACGGTGCGTGCCGCCTCGCCGTAATCCGCGGTCAATGCCCGCAGCACGGTCGACTTTCCTATTCCGGCGGGGCCGTGCAGCAGCACACTGCCGCCGCGGGTCAGCTGCTCACGGGCGGCCGTGAACAGCTCCTCCCTGCCGATGACCAGGTCGGGGCGGCATCTGGCAGGCTCCTTGAAGTCCCGTCGCACGGTCACCGCTCCCCTCCGAGTGTCGTGTCCGGGCCAAATTCTAGGCACCGTCTCTTTGAAATTCGGAGACACGGCGTGGTGAGGGATATAACAACGTGACGCATGGGGAAATTCATGGCGGCGGCGAGTGAATGGTCTCTTGTCGTGAGGGACCTCCCTGGCTTGATGTGATCGGTGCTTCCCGGCATCCTGCACGGTCCGCGCTACAGGCGTGTTGCGCGCCCCTCGCTACGGCAGCAGACCCGCCCTGCGGGCCAGGGCCACCGCCTCTCCCCGCGTGCGCGCGCCCAGCCTGCGCATCGCCGACCTGAGATAGCCCTTGACCGTCTCCGGGCGCAGTCCCAGCCGCTCGGCGGCCGCCGCGTTCGTCGCCCCCGCCGCCACACACGCCAGCACATCCAGTTCACGCGGAGCCAGGACGACCCGCTGGGCCGCCGACTCCTTCGGCGTCCCCGAGGCCAGCAGCCCGCAGGCGTCGAGGAGCTCGGCGCGCAGGGCCGGGTCGGCGATCCGGGGGGCCAGAGCGCGCAGGGCGGCGTGCGCCTCGCGCACCTGCTCCCAGTCGGCCTGCGCGCCCGCGCCCGCGCCCGGTGCTCCGCTCGTGACGCCCGGCCGGGCCGCCGACAACAGGTCGCGCGCCTCGTCCCCGAGCACCAGGGACTGCTCCACGTCCCGCGCCACCTGCACGGCCGCGGTCAGCGTGCGGTCGCCCAGCGGCTGCGCCGTGCGCAGGGCGCCGTAGAGCACCCCGCGCACCCGGCGCCGTACGACCACCGGGATCGCCAGCACCGAACGCAGGCCCTCCTCGGCGACGGCCGCGTCGTACTCGTGGCTGATCTGCCGGGAGAGGGAGTAGTCGGTCACGGCGCACGGGCGGGCCAGCGCGACGGCCTTGCCGCCCAGGCCGTTGCCCGAGGTCACCGCCAGTCGGCGCAGCGCGAGACCGGCCGCGCCGCTGAACTCGCTGATCCGCATCCGCTGCCGCCCCGGCTCCACCAGGCCGCCGAAGGCGACCGGCAGTCCCGTCGTGCGCCGTAGCTGTGCCAGCGCGCCGCGCATCTCCACCGTTCCGGCCGCGTCTGCTGCCACGTTCTCGCCCTTTCCGTGCGGCCTGGTAGCGCACACCCCCGTTCGGGGGTAGTGAGACCTGCACCACGGATTACACGATGACAGAGAGCCGCCCGGCAATGGTCCGGCACCACGGGAGTGAACCGCAGGGCGCACCGGCTGAGCGCGCCCCGGCGGTGAACGACCGACCCGGCAAGGAGGACAGAGGACAGATGACGACGGTGACGGGGCGTTTCCGCAGAGCCCGCGACTTCCTGCTGGAACACCGCGAGGACTACACAACCGCCTACGAGAGTTTCGAGTGGCCCCGCCCCGAGAACTTCAACTGGGCCCTCGACTGGTTCGACGCCATCGCCGACGGCAACGACCGCACCGCCCTGCACATCGTGGAAGAGGACGGTTCCGAAACGCGTCTCACCTTCGCCGAACTGTCGGAGCGCTCCGACCGGATCGCGAACTGGCTGCGCGGACGCGGGGTCGGCGCCGAGGACCGGATCCTCGTCATGCTCGGCAACCAGGCCGAATTGTGGGAGACCGCGCTGGCCGCGATGAAACTGCGCGCCGTCGTCATCCCGGCCACCCCGCTGCTCGGCCCCGCCGACCTGACCGACCGTGTCGAGCGCGGCCGGGTCCGGCACGTCCTCGTCCGGTCCGAGGACACCGCCAAGTTCGACGAGGTCCCCGGCGACTACACACGCATCGCGGTCGGCGGCGCCCCCGAGGGCTGGCAGTCGTACGAGGACGCCTACGCCGCACCGGCCGGCTTCACCCCCGACGGCCCCACCCTCGCCGACGACCCGCTGATGCTGTACTTCACCTCCGGCACGACCGCCCGTCCCAAGCTGGTGGAGCACACCCACACGTCGTATCCGATCGGGCATCTCGCCACGATGTACTGGATCGGGCTCAAGCCCGGCGACGTGCACCTCAACATCTCCTCGCCCGGCTGGGCCAAGCACGCCTGGTCCAACCTCTTCGCTCCGTGGAACGCCGAAGCAACCGTCTTCATCCACAACTACACCCGCTTCGACCCGGCCCGGCTGATGGCGGAGATGGACCGGGCGGGGGTGACGACCTTCTGCGCCCCGCCCACCGTCTGGCGCATGCTCATCCAGTCCGACCTCACCCAACTGCGCACCCCGCCCCGGGAGGCCGTGGCCGCGGGCGAGCCCCTCAACCCCGAGGTCATCGAACAGGTGCGCCGCGCCTGGGGCGTCACCATCAGGGACGGCTTCGGGCAGACCGAGACGGCCGTGCAGATCGCCAACAGCCCCGGACAGGAACTGAAGACCGGCTCGATGGGCCGCCCGAGCCCCGGCTACCGGGTGGAGCTCCTCGACCCGGTGTCCGGCGCGCCCGGCGCGCAGGAGGGCGAGATCGCGCTCGACCTGTCCGCGCGGCCGGTCGGCCTGATGACCGGTTACCACGGCGACGCCGACCGTACGGCGGAGGCGATGGCCGGCGGCTACTACCGCACCGGCGACATCGGCAGCCGGGACGAGAACGGTTACCTCACCTACGTCGGGCGGGCCGACGACGTCTTCAAGGCCTCCGACTACAAGATCAGCCCCTTCGAGCTGGAGAGCGCGCTGCTGGAACACGAGGCGGTCGCCGAGGCGGCCGTCGTTCCCGCCCCGGACGAACTGCGCCTCGCCGTGCCCAAGGCGTACGTCGTCCTCGCCGAGGGCTGGGAGCCGGGCCCCGACACCGCCAAGGTGCTGTTCGAGCACTCCCGCCAGGTCCTCGCCCCCTACAAGCGGGTCCGCCGCCTGGAGTTCGCGCCGCTGCCCAAGACCGTCAGCGGCAAGATCCGCCGGATCGAGCTGCGCGAGGCGACGGCGGGGGGCTCGACGGCGGAGTACCGCGAGGAGGACTTCCGGTGAACGGGTCGACGCCCACGCACGGAGCGGACGCGTCGCTCACGCATGGGTAGGGTGCGTCGCTCACGCACGGGGAGGGCCCCTCGTCCTCGCGGGGGACAGATGCCTCGTCCTCGTCGGCGTCGGGCGCCCCGTACGCGCCGGCGCCGGGTGTCTCGTACGCGCACGGGACACGCGCGACCGCGCTCCTCGGGGACACGATCGGGGCCAACCTGGACCGGGCGGCGGACCGCCGGCCGGACCGCGAGGCGCTGGTCGACGTGCCGTCCGGGCGGCGCTGGACGTGCTGTGCGCACGTACTGTGAGGGCCGGCCGGCGCACTACAGGATCCCGAGCAGGCTCCAGATCCTGGAGGCCTTCCCGATGACCGTCTCCGGGAAGGTGCGCAAGATCGAACTGCGTGAGAAGTGCGGGCGTCAGCGGTTATCGCCTCGGGCGCCGAGGGCGTCGGCGATCGCGTTGACCGGCTGCGGGGTACCCGTGAGGTCCAGGACGAAGAGGGGGACGCACAGCTGGTCGGCGCGGGCGCGGGCGTCGTCGGCGTATCCGGCGAGCGAGAAGTAGACGCAGTCCGCGGACTCCGTCGTGGCCGTCAGCCACAGACACTCCACGTCCCGCAGCGAGGCCGGGCGCACGCTCGGGTCCACCTGGGCCAGGAGCCCGCGGGCGGCGAGGCCGATGCCGGAGGTGGGCTGCTGGTCGGCCCGCCGGATGTCCCGGTGTCCGAGCCAGTTCAGGTACAGGGCGGCGGCCGTGACCGCGTCGAGTGCGGTACGGATGGCGACGGGCCGGAACGCGGGCCGTCGCGGTGTGGGCACGGGCGTCGGCATGGCTGCGGGCGTCGGTGCCGGTGTCGACGACTGGGGCGGTGGTGACGGCGCGGCTGTCCCGGGCTCAGGCTCGGCGGGCGGGGTGGCCACCGGTATCCGTAGCACCGTTCCGCATGCGCAGCCCAGTTCCGGGCGGGGCCACTGGTCCCGGCGGCCGCAGGCGGGGCACCGCAGGGCGACCCACTCGTCGTCCCACGTCCGGTGCGCGACGGCCGTCGGCGCCGTCCGCCGGTCGAGCACCGGTGTGACGGGGGCACCGCACGCGCACGGGTAGGAGGGCGCGGTGTAGAGGCGCTCGCGCCGACAGGCCGGGCAGCGCACCGGCACGCTCTCGGGCATGGCCCCCATCGTCCTCCTTCGGCCCCCGCTTGTCCGTCTCTTGACGACCTTCGCGCACCCACTCACATTGCTTCCAGATAGTAGAAAATCTTTTCCGCGATACGGAAACGATGGTGCTCACCGCGGGGCGCGACGGGAGAGCGAATCCGACAGCCGAACCAGCTGAAGCAGGCGAAGCAGGAGTACTCCATGGCTCGTATGACCGCTGCCCGCGCGGCAGTCGAGATCCTCAAGCGCGAGGGCGTCACCAGCGCGTTCGGTGTCCCCGGCGCGGCGATCAACCCCTTCTACGCGGCACTGAGGGCCTCCGGCGGCATCAACCACACCCTCGCCCGTCATGTCGAGGGCGCCTCGCACATGGCCGAGGGCTTCACCCGCACCCGCCCGGGCAACATCGGCGTCTGCGTCGGCACCTCCGGCCCGGCCGGCACCGACATGATCACCGGGCTGTACTCCGCCCTCGGCGACTCGATCCCGATCCTGTGCATCACGGGCCAGGCCCCGACCGCCGTGATCCACAAGGAGGACTTCCAGGCCGTCGACATCGCCTCCATCGCGGGGCCGGTGACCAAGATGGCGGTCACCGTCCTGGAAGCGGCGCAGGTCCCCGGCGTCTTCCAGCAGGCCTTCCACCTCATGCGCTCCGGTCGGCCGGGCCCGGTCCTGATCGACCTGCCGGTCGACGTCCAGCAGACGGAGATCGAGTTCGACCCGGACACGTACGAGCCGCTGCCCGTCCACCGGCCGGCCGCGACGCGCGCGCAGATCGAGAAGGCGATCCGGATGCTGAACGCCTCCGAGCGGCCGCTGATCGTCGCGGGTGGCGGTGTCATCACGGCCGACGCCACCGAACTCCTCGTGGAATTCGCAGAGTTGACGGGTTCTCCGGTCGTCCCGACCCTGATGGGCTGGGGCGCGATCCCCGACGACCACGAGCTGAACGCGGGCATGGTCGGCCTGCAGACCTCGCACCGCTACGGCAACGCGACCTTCCTGGAGTCCGACTTCGTCCTCGGTATCGGCAACCGCTGGGCCAACCGCCACACCGGCCGCGTCGACGTCTACACCAAGGGCCGGACCTTCGTCCACGTCGACGTCGAGCCCACCCAGATCGGCAGGATCTTCGCCCCGGACTACGGGATCGCCTCCGACGCGAAGGCGGCTCTGCGGCTCTTCGTCGCGGTGGCAAGGGAGTTGAAGGCGGCGGGCACGCTCCCCGACCGCTCCGCCTGGGCGGCCGCCGCGCAGGAGAAGAAGGCGACCCTCCAGCGCCGTACGCACTTCGACGACATCCCGATCAAGCCGCAGCGCGTCTACGAGGAGATGAACAAGGCCTTCGGCCCGGAAACCCGTTACGTCACCACCATCGGCCTCTCGCAGATCGCAGGTGCCCAGATGCTTCACGTCTACCGGCCCCGGCACTGGATCAACTGCGGCCAGGCGGGTCCCCTCGGCTGGACGATCCCGGCGGCACTCGGCGTGGCGAAGGCCGACCCGGAGGCGCAGGTCGTCGCCCTCTCAGGGGACTACGACTTCCAGTTCACGATCGAGGAGCTGGCGGTCGGCGCGCAGCACAAGATCCCGTACGTCCATGTCCTCGTCAACAACTCCTACCTGGGGCTGATCCGCCAGGCGCAGCGGGCGTTCGACATCGACTTCCAGGTCAATCTGGAATTCGAGAACATCAACTCGCCCGAGCTGGGCGTCTACGGCGTCGACCATGTGAAGGTCGCCGAGGGCCTCGGCTGCAAGGCGATCCGGGTGACGGACCCCGCCGAGCTGGGCGCCGCCTTCGAGCAGGCCAAGAAGCTCGCCGCGGAGTTCCAGGTGCCGGTCGTCGTGGAGGCGATCCTTGAGCGCGTCACCAACATCGCGATGAGCGTCACCAACGACATCGGCAACGTCGTGGAGTTCGAGGAACTCGCCACCGAGCCGGGGCACGCGCCGACGTCGATCAGGACGCTGAAGGTCTGACGCGCCTCGTTGTCGAGAGGGGCGGCCCGTCGGAGGGGAGAGGCCGCCCTTTTCCGCATGCGTTTCCCGTGTCCGTACGCGCCTTCACCTGGTTCTTGCGAGGAGGCCCCGGCGTTCACGCCAGGGAGGAATCGCATCCGGGTGTCGCGACGCGGAGCGTCGCCGCATCCGGTTCAGGGCGCGGAGCGCCCGTACCGCACCCTGGCGGGCCTGAGCTTGAACGAGCCGGTCGAGGAGCATCTCAAAGGGACGCGAGTGACCGGAAGCGTTGCCGCGGGCAGGCAGCGGCGGGGCCCGAGGGCCCCGGCTGCGTGCCCGCCGGGATGGTGTGTCAGACCATGGCGAGCCGGTCCACCAGCAGCTCCACCCTCGGCTCGATGTACTCCGGCGGCAGCCGTCCCGCCCGGGTCAGGGTCGCCAGGCCGTGCAGGGACGCCCAGAACACCTCGGTGAACAGCCCCGGGTCGACGCCGTCCCCGGCGACCTCGCCCAGGCTCTCCAGCAGCGCGGCGAAGGCGTCCTTGAGAGGTTCCGGGGTGTCCTCCTGCGCGTACGCGAGACCGCCGTCGAGCTGGAAGATGGCGTCGTAGACCGCCGGGTTGCGTGCGGCGAAGTCGAGGTAGGCGCGCGCGAGGGCGGCGACCCGCTCGCGCGGGCCGTCCGCGGCGGCGGTCGCGGCCCGCACCGCCGCGGCCAGCTCGGCGGCGCCCTCGAGGGCGACGGCGCCGATGATCTCCCGTTTGCCGCGGAAGTGACTGTAGAGGACGGGCTGGCTGTACTCGATGCGCTCGGCGAGCCGGCGGGTGGTGACCGCGTCCCAGCCCTGCTGCTCGGCGAGTTCACGGGCTGTCGCCACGATGAGGCGCTCACGCTCCGCCCGTTCGCGCTGCTTGCGTTCCTGTACCGACATGATTCGATCCTAGCATCGCTAGACAACGGAGCGGCAGCAGTACTAGCGTTGCCTCATCACCTAGCAACACTAGATCCCAGGGGGGCATCATGTTCAACGCACTCGAGGTCGTCACCACCGTGATCGTCGGTGTGATGGTGGGGGTGGAGTTCTCCGTCGCCTTCGTCATGAACCCGATCCTCAACGCACTCCCCGAGGACAGCGGCCAACTCGGCCATGCCCACGGGGGCCGGATGCTCGGCGCCGTGATGCCGGTCTGGTACATCGGCTCGCTCGTCCTCGTCGTGGTCCGGGCCATCGCCGGATGGCACCACCACGGCACCGGCCTCGTCGTCACCGCCGGCGCGCTGCTGATGCTCAGCGTGGTCATGTCGATCCTGCTGCTCGTTCCGATCAACAACCTGAACAAGACGTGGACCCCTGACAACCGGCCCGCCGACTGGAAGCAGCAGTTGCACCGCTGGGAGCGCTTCCACTACGTCCGCGTCGCCGTCATCATCGCCGCCTTCGCCCTGCTGGTCGCCGCCCTCACCTGAGCCCGCGGGCTCACCCACCCGGTCGTCAGCCGCAACCGCTCGGCCGTCCGCCCGAAGTGCGGCACCGCCACCTCCATCTGCATCCAGGACGCGGACACCAACAGCCTCGAACTCCGCTGGTATCCCCAGGACGCGGGCGCCGGCGACACCCACTGACCGATGGCGAGAGCAAGTGCCGAGAACGGCCAAGCTGCAGAGTCTGGACCCGAATACGCCGACCCCACCATGCGTAGCCCCGTCCCTGAGGAGGAGTCACTATGACCGTGGAACTGAATCACACCATCGTCCCCGCCCGTGACCCGCAAGCCTCGGCGCAGTTCCTGGCCGAAATCCTCGGTCTGAGTGTCGATCCGCCGGTGGCGCACTTCACGCCGGTCACGCTGGCCAACCAGGTCAGCCTGGACTACGACCAGCTGGACGACTTCGAGCCACACCACTACGCGTTCATGCTCGGCGAGCAGGAGTTCGACGCCGCCCTCGCTCGCATCCAGCACGGCGGAATCACCCACTACGGCGATCCCGCATGCCAAGAAATTGGGCAGATCTATCACAGCAAGCACACCGAAGGCCGCAGGGGCACCTACTTCCGCGACCCCGACGGACATCTCATGGAACTCCTCACCCCGGGCGGCACCGGGTCGTGAGACCGATGGCGGCTCAGCGGATCATGGCTTCGCTGGTGGCGGGATCGCGTTCGTGGTCGCGACCGACGCGGCGATGTGCGCGGACGGTCCGGTGACGTCACCGGTCGACCTGACGCTGCTGCCCGAACACCGGCGGCGGCACGGCGGGCCGTACGGCGATCTCGACCGGGGCTGCATCGACGTCGACCGGCTGCGTGTGCTGCTGGCCGGGCTGCCACTGCCGCGCTCTCCGGACGGCCGGCTGGTCCTGTCCGTCGACATGTCACTGTGGCTGCGCTCGGACGCGCCGTGCTCGGCAGAGCGGCTCTTTCGTCACGTCCACGGGCGCAACGGGCGCTCCAGCGACCAGTTCATCCCGGCCTCGTCGTCACCGCCGGCGCGCTGCTGATCCTCAGCGTGGTCATGTCGATCCTGCTGCCGGTCCCGATCAACAACCGGAGCAGGACGTCGACCCCTGACAAGCGGCCCGCCGACTGGAAGCAGCAGACGAACCGCCGGGACCGCTTCCACTACGTCCGCGTCGCCGTCATCATCGCCGCCTTCGCCCAGCCGGTTGCCCCCCTCGCCTGATACCAAAGCCGCCCCGACACGCACTGGTTCGCCCCGTTATGTCGATGGCTTTCGCTCCGTCGGGTGAGCCCGACAGGGCTTCGGATCACTGACCCCGCGGGCCGACGCCGCGCCGGTGGCGCACAATCCCCACTCCCCGGGCGGCAGTTGGCCACCGAATACCGACATCCGGGAATGCAGCTGCCGCTCAGATCCCACAACTGCGATCCCGACAACTGCGATCCCGACAAACTGCGCCCCTCGATCAGCCGCGTCCGCGCGGCCTGATCAGGCCCCACGCGACTCAGCAAGCTCCACGAAGCTCACCAGGCTGACGAAGACTCGCAAGGAGAAGAACAATGTCGCTGAAGAAGATCAACACCTTCCTGGCCGCCGCCTTCATCCTCTTCATCCTCTGGTTCGGGGTGGATTTCATCCTGAGCCCGGAGACGACGGCACCGGGCTTCGGCCTGCCGAGCTGGCCGTCCGGCGACGGCGACGGCTTCCTGATCATCAAGGGAATCCGCGACGTCGTCTTGGCCCTGGTCCTGGGCATCCTGCTGGTGACGGGCCACCGCCGGGCGCTGGGCTGGGCGCTGCTGGTGGAGGCCCTCGCCGCGTACGGCGACATGTCCACCGTGCTGGCCCACCACGGCTCCGTGGCCACCGCGCTCGGCGTCCACGGCCTGACCGCGACACTGATGGTGGTCAACGGCCTGCTGATAATGCGCGAGACCCGCAAGGTCGCGGCCGCTCCGGCAACGCCCGCCCCGCAGCCCGCCTGACGCCACCTTGGCGCGTGTCGGTATTCGCCTGTCAGCGCCTGCCGGGAAGGGCGAGGCGCACGATCTTCTTCCAGTGGGCGGCGGCCTGGTCGGCTCCAGCCGGACCGGCGTACCACCGCTCATGTCATCACCCCAGTGGCGGAGCCCGCCGCCCCCGTGTCGGCGGGCCCCGCGTGACGACAATGTGCCCTGCCCCGGGGGCGGTTGAAGCCTGCTGAGCCAGGTTCAGAGGTTGATTTGAGGTTGGCCGCCCCTACGCCCCGTGCGGCTCCGACAGCCCCGGCCAGTCCTCGGGGCCGCCGCCCTGCCATTCGATGAGGTCGCTCGCCTCCACCTCGATTTGGTCCAGGTCGGCCAGACGCAGGATCTCGACGACGTCGTCGAGATGCGAGGCGACCCCGAGAACGGCGTCGCCCGAGGTGACCCGGCGGGATCCGTCCAGGGCCGGGGCATGGACCACGATGTGCGGGAACTGCGTCGGATTGCCCATGCCCTCAGACTCCTGCGGACGGGGCGGATCCGCACGCCGGGCGGGGAGCAGGGGCACCCGCGCGGCGCCCCCTCGTCGGTCCGGCCGACGGGGAGCGCTGGGATATGGGGTGCGGGTATGGCCGTCCGACGGCGCGAGGCTGAGCGCGAGGGGACGTTCGCGCCGCCGGACGGGGTTCGGTACGGCAGGGACCGCGGCGGGCACGACGGAACCGGGCCCGCCTTCCCTCAGATCGAGAAGGGCGGCTCGGGTCCTTCACCACCGCACTGGCTCACACGCCGCCGCGGCCCTCGCCCTGCCCGCACGCCGCCGACCGGTCACCCCTCGTCCGGGCCGTTCGGCTGGTGCGAGCCGCTTGTACGGTCGGTCCGCGCGCGCGTGGACCGCCTCCTCCACACCCTGGGCCGGGGTGAGGCGGACGCCAATGGTTCGTCGATGTTGATTCCGGGCCGCGGTGCCGCCTGGGCGCGACAGGACAGATGTCGGCGGCGCCGCGGCCCGGAAGTCCTCGCGGTGGGCTCAGACCCGGGCGAGTTCTCGCGGTGGGCTCAGACCCGGGCGCCGGAGAGCCGCTCCACGGCCCTCAGCAGGGCCGAGTGGTCCAGCCCGCCGTCGCCCTGCGCTCGCAGGCTCGCGACCAGCTGGGCGACCACCGCGCCGACGGGCAGGGCCGCGCCGACACTGCGGGCGGCGTCCGTGACGATGCCCATGTCCTTGTGGTGCAGGTCGATCCGGAAGCCCGGCTCGAAGTCGCGGGCGAGGAAGTTGTCCTTCTTGCGGGTCAGCACCGTCGAGCCGGCGAGCCCGCCGTTCAGGACGTCCAGCGCCGCCTTCAGGTCCACGCCCGACTTCTCCAGGAACACCACCGCCTCGGCGCAGGCCTGGATGTTCACGGCGACGATCAGCTGGTTGGCGGCCTTCACGGTCTGGCCGGAGCCGTGCGGACCGCACAGCACGATGGTCTTGCCGAGGGCTTCGAAGAGGGGCTTCGCCTCGTCGAAGTCGGCCTGCTCGCCGCCGACCATGATGGACAGCACGGCCTCGACGGCACCGGCCTCACCGCCCGACACGGGGGCGTCGAGCACCCGGACGCCCTTGTCCTTCGCCACCCGCGCGAGGTCGACCGAGGTCTGCGGGGTGATCGAGGACATGTCGATCAGGAGCGTGCCGGGCCGAGCGTGGGCCAGGATGCCGTCCGGGCCGTACGCGATGGCCTCGACCTGCGGGGAGGCCGGCACCATCGTGATCACGACGTCGGCGTCGCGGACCGCTTCGGCGATGGACGCCGCCGCGGTGCCGCCGGCGGCCGTGAGCCGGTCCAGCTTGTCCTGCTCCAGGGTGAAGCCGGTGACGTCGTAACCCGCCTTGATCAGGTTCTCGGACATGGGGGAGCCCATGATGCCGAGGCCGATCCAGGCGATCGCGGGGAGGTTCGGGCGGGAGGGATCTTGGCGGGTCGGGCGGGAGGGGTCTGCGAGTGCGTCGCTCATGGGGGTGCCTCTCGGTACGGGGGTCAGCGGGGCAGCCAGTCGAAGGCCTCGGTGCTCGGTCGGTCGCCCGGCTTGTACTCCAGGCCGACCCAGCCGTCGTATCCGGACTTCTTCAGCTGGTCGAGGAGCTCCTCCAGGGGCAGCGTCCCCGTGCCCGGCGCGCCGCGGCCCGGGTTGTCGGCGATCTGCACATGGCCGGTCCTCGCCGCGTACCGCTCGATCACCGACGGCAGGCCCTCGCCGTTCATCGACAGGTGGTACAGGTCCATCAGGAACCTCGCGTTGCCGAGCCCCGTCGCCTCGTTGACCTTGTCGACGATCCCGACCGCGGCCGGTGCGCTGACCAGCGGGTACAGCGGGGACTCGGACCGGTTCAGCGCCTCGATCAGCAGGATCGCGCCGATCCGGCCGGCGGCCCGGGCCGCGAGGGTCAGGTTCTCCAGCGCGAGCGCGTCCTGCTCGGCCGGGTCCACGCCGTCGACGCGGTTGCCGTACAGGGCGTTGAGCGCCGTGCAGCCCAGGGACTGCGCGAAGTCGGCGGCCACGTCGACGTTGGCGCGGAACCGCTCCGACTCCTCGCCGGGCAGGGACAGGGCGCCGCGGTCGGGACCGGGGAGCTGTCCGGCGTAGAAGTTGAGGCCCGTGAGCTGTACGCCCGCGTCCTCGATCGCCTTCTTCAGGGCGTCGAGCTCGGACCGCTCGGGGGTGGGGGAGTCGATCCAGGGCCACCACAGCTCGACCGCGGTGAAGCCGGCCGCGGCGGCTGCCGCGGGACGCTCCAGGAGCGGGAGTTCCGTGAAGAGGATCGACAGGTTGACGTTGAAGCGCTGGTCTTCGAAGCCCATGGGGTTCCGCGCTCCCTCCCGTGTCGGCTTTTTCCGTAATGCGGAAGTTATTTTCTGTCTATTGGAAGATTGCCGCTCGCTCTCCTGGCTTGTCAAGGGGGCGCGGAAACGCCGAAGCCCGACGGCACGCACGAAGAGCGCAGGCCGCCGGACTCTCGGGGCAGGGTTTCCACGGCTGCGCGCGCCCGGGAGGGAGCGCTCCGCTGCGCCGCCCGCCGTCCGCCGGGGCCGGCTCGCCGCCGCCCGTGGGGCCGCGCTGGGCGCCTGCCTGCCCGACGGCCGGGACCCGGCCCCGAGCTGCCGCTGCCTCCCCGGCTGAGGCGGAATCCCGAGTCCGGCGTGATGCTCCGCCGGGTCCGTTAAGGTCGGGGTCCGGGCGCCGACGGCCCGGTCCTGTTCAGAGAGGTGTGGGGCGCGATGCGACTGAAAGTGGAGTTCACCACCGAGCCCTTCGACCTCGACGAGGCACCCGCGCACGCGCTGGTCGCCCGCGAGGTGATCGAGGCGGCCGACCTGGACGCGGTGGACGTCGGACCGTTCGGCAACACCGCGGAGGGCGCGGCCGACGCGGTGCTCGCCGCCGTGGACGCCCTGCTGCGCAAGTCCCTCGGCGCGGGCGCCACCCGCATCTCCCTTCAGGTCAACGTCCTCGGGGAGGGCGAGTGAGTGCCGGCGAGGAGGCCTTCATCGCGGCCGTGAAGCCTCTGGTCGACGCGATGGGCGGGGAGATGCTCCCGCCGGACGAGGCCGGCGCCGACGACGTCGTCCTGGCCTGGGCGGGCGTCGAGACCGTCGCCGTACGCCTGCCTCAGCTCGCGGACTCCCTCGATCACATTCTGGCCGCCATGGAGCGCAAGAAGGGCAAGCCCCTCGCCGACCTCGACCGCAAGGCCAAGCAGGAGGTCGTACGGATACTCGAGGCGCGCGGCGCCTTCTCCGTACGGCACGGCGTGGAGACCGTGGCGAGCGCGCTCGGGGTGAGCCGCTTCACCGTCTACAACTACCTCAACCGGGAGAAGGGGGCCTGAGCGGTCCCTCGGGGGTGCGCGGGCGTCGGGAGGGGGCCACCGACTTTCGTAACCCGGAATTTTCAACAAAGTGTTGACGCGGTGTCGCGGAGGGGCGTTAGCTGAACGCAGCCCGCTCAAGCACGAAGGCCGTATCGCGGCCACGGAGGCTCCCGTGACTTCGACTTCCCCGACCCCGGGCCTGGCCCGGTTCAACGACCTCGAGGAGTCCGCGGCCCTCGCCGACCTCCACGAGGCGTGCGCCTCCACGGAGTGGGCGAACCGACTGCTCACGGCCCGCCCCTACACCACCGCCGACGACCTGTACGCCGCGAGTGACGCCGCCATGGCCGCCCTGACCGCCGCGGACCTCGCGGAGGCCATGGCCGGCCACCCCCCGATCGGCCGCCCCGCGCCCGGCGACCCGACCTCGGCCCGCGAACAGCGCGGCATGGCCGGCGCCTCCGAGGAGCTCAAGGCGGAGATGCTCGAACTGAACCTGGCCTACCAGGAGAGGTTCGGCCATGTCTTCCTGATCTGCGCCACCGGTCGCACCGGCGAGCAGATGCGGGACGCGGTCAGGGAACGGATCGGCAACACGCCGGAGCGGGAGCGGGAGATCGTCCGCACCGAACTGGGCAAGATCAACCGTATCCGGCTCGCCCGACTGGTCGAAGAGGACTGAGACCCACCATGAGCACCAGCACCACCGCCTCGGTGTCCACCCACATCCTGGACACCTCCGTCGGCCGCCCCGCCCAGGGTGTCGCCGTCCGGCTCGCGGCCCGCGGTGGCGGGTCCGCCCACTACGGGCAGGGCGGAGACTGGCAGGCGCTCGGCGGTTCCGAGACCGACGCGGACGGCCGGTGCAAGGATCTCCCGGCACTGCCGGAGGGGACCACCCACGTGCGGCTCGACTTCGCGGTCGAGGCGTACTTCGAGAATTCCGCGAACCAGAAGGCCGATACGCAGCAGGACGCCCCCGCGAATCGGGACAGCGGTGCCACAGGCGTGTTCTTCCCGGAGGTGGCGATCACCTTCGCCGTCGTGCCCGGCGAGCACTACCACGTACCGCTGCTGCTCAACCCGTTCGGCTACTCCGTATACCGAGGGAGCTAGCTACATGCCCATCCTGGGACAGAACCAGTACGGCAAGGCCGAGAACCGAGTCGTCAAGATCACGCGGGACGGCGCCACCCATCACATCAAGGACCTCAACGTGTCGGTGTCGCTGAGCGGCGACATGGACGAGGTCCACTACTCCGGCTCCAACGCCAACGTCCTGCCGACCGACACCACCAAGAACACGGTGTACGCGTTCGCCAAGGAGCACGGCATCGAGTCCGCCGAGCAGTTCGGCATCCACCTCGCCCGTCACTTCGTGACGAGTCAGGAGCCGATCAGGACGGCCCGGATCCGCATCGAGGAGTACGCCTGGGAGCGGATCGAGACCCCTGAGAGCAAGCACTCCTTCGTCCGTCAGGGACAGGAAACCCGCCTCACCCAGATCACTTTTGACGGATCGTCATGGGAGGTCGTCTCGGGGCTGAAGGACCTGGTGGTCATGAACTCCACCGACTCCGAGTTCTGGGGCTACGTCAAGGACAAGTACACGACGCTTCCCGAGGCCTACGACCGCATCCTGGCCACGCAGGTCTCCGCCCGCTGGCGCTTCAACTGGTCCGACGACGAGCAGCGGATGCCGGACTGGGAGGAGTCCTACGAGCAGACGAGGAAGCACATGCTCCAGGCCTTCGCCGAGACGTACTCGCTGTCGCTCCAGCAGACCCTGTACCAGATGGGCTCGCGGATCATCGACCACCGCGGCGAGATCGACGAGGTCCGCTTCTCGCTCCCCAACAAGCACCACTTCCTGGTGGACCTGGAGCCGTTCGGCCTGAAGAACGCCACCGCCGACGGAGCGGTCTACTTCGCCGCCGACCGCCCGTACGGCCTGATCGAGGCCACCGTCCTGCGCGACGGCGTCGAGGCGAGGATCCCGGTGGATCTCACCAACCTCTGACGCGGACACGGACAGCGCAGACGGAAGCGATTACGGAAGCGATTACGGAAAGCGAAGGACGGACAATGGCACAGCGCATCGTCATCGAGAACGCGGCGATCGCCACCGTGGACGCGCAGGACACCGAGTACGCCACCGGGTACGTCGTCATCGCCGGCAACCGCGTCGAGTCGCTCGGTGCGGGCACGGCCCCAGCGGACCTGGACGACGTCGTACGACGGATCGACGCCACCGGACACCTGATCACCCCCGGACTGGTCAACACCCACCACCACTTCTACCAGTGGATCACCCGAGGCCTGGCCACCGACCACAACCTCTTCGACTGGCTCGTCGCCCTCTACCCCACCTGGGCGCGCATCGACGAGCAGATGGTCCGCGCGGCGGCCCAGGGCTCCCTCGCGATGATGGCCCGCGGCGGCGTCACCACCGCCATGGACCACCACTACGTGTTCCCCAGGGGATCCGGCGACCTGTCCGGCGCGATCATCGGCGCCGCCCGCGACATGGGCGTCCGCTTCACCCTCGCCCGCGGCTCCATGGACCGCAGCGAGAAGGACGGCGGCCTGCCCCCGGACTTCGCCGTCGAGACCCTCGAAGGCGCCCTCGCCGCGACCGAGGAGACCGTCAAGCAGCATCACGACGCCTCCTTCGACGCGATGACCCAGGTCGCCGTCGCCCCCTGCTCACCCTTCTCCGTCTCCACCGAACTGTTGTGCCAGGGCGCCGAGTTGGCCCGCCGCCTCGGCGTGCGCCTGCACACCCACGGCTCGGAGACGGTCGAGGAGGAGAAGTTCTGCCACGAGCTGTTCGGCATGGGCCCGACCGACTACTTCGAGTCCACCGGCTGGCTCGGCGAGGACGTGTGGATGGCGCACTGCGTCCACATGAACGACTCCGACATCGACGCCTTCGCCCGGACGAAGACAGGTGTCGCCCACTGCCCGTCGTCCAACGCCCGGCTGGCGGCCGGCATCGCCCGCGTCCCCGACATGCTGGCGGCCGGCGTCCCGGTCGGCCTCGGCGTCGACGGCACGGCGTCCAACGAGTCCGGCGAACTCCACACCGAGCTGCGCAACGCCCTCCTCATCAACCGCCTCGGCGCACACCGGGAAGCCGCCCTGAACGCCCGTCAGGCACTGCGCCTGGGCACCTTCGGCGGAGCCCAAGTCCTGGGGCGGGCACGGGAGATCGGCTCACTGGAGCCGGGCAAGCTTGCCGACCTGGTGCTGTGGAGGCTGGACACCCTCGCCCACGCCTCCATCGCCGACCCGGTGACCGCCCTGGTCTTCGGGGCGGCGGCCCCGGTCACCGCCTCCTTCGTGAACGGCCGTCAGATCGTCGAGGAGGGATGCCTGTTGCACGCCGACGAGGACGCCATCGCCCGCTCCACACGTGACGAGGCACAGCGCCTGGCGCGGATCGCCGCGCAGGGCTGAGCGACCGAGAACTCCGGTCGAGGGGGACGGCCCTCGACCGGAGCCGTGGACCCGACACCAGGGTCCACGGCCGGCCGTGACCGGGGCGCGCGTTGACGCGCGCCCCGGGACGGTTCCGCGCCGTCCTGTTGTTCCGGTCCCTCCCCCACGCGATGACCCGGATCCGCAGCCGCTACGTCGTCGCCACCGGTGGCGGCTTCCTCGTCCTGATGGGCTGTGCCCGATGGCCGCCTCGCTCATCGCCGTCGTCCCCGGCCGGTCCTCGGCGGGGCCGGCGTCGTCCTGTTCGGCTCGGTCGCCGCGAGCGGCATCCAGACCCTGGTCCGCTCGGGCCTGGAGAAGGACGACAACGTCCTGATCGTCGCCGTCTCCCTCGCCGTCGGCATCATCCCGATCACCGCGCCAGAGTTCTGCCAAGCCCTCCCGGAGACGGCGAGGATCGTCCTGGACTCGGGCATCTCCACGGGCTGCCTGGCGGCCGTCCTGCTCAACCTGGTCTTCAACCACCTGGGCCAGGGGCGGAACGCGGACGAGGTGACCGCGCCCATGGCCCCGGACATCGCGGGCGGCGTCTCTCCTGAGGCGGTGGTCGCAGGCTGAGGCAGGGGCGTCGCCGCGGCAGTGCGGCACCCGGCTACGCGTGAGTGCCGCGTCGGCGAAGTGTGGTGCGCAGCCGCCGCAGGTCCGCGCAGTCGCCGCAGGGCACTGCCTCCGTCTCGGGGCAGGTGGCCTCGGAGCCGAGCATGCGCTCCACCTGGTGCAGTGCGTCCTCGTACCGTCGCTGACGGCCCAGGTTCTTCAGCAGGGCCCGGCTCATGTTCCAGTGCAGGACGGCGTCCTGAGCGCCGACACGCTCCAACTCGGCGAGAACGTACCGGTATTCGGCCTCGGCCTCGGAGAGCAGCGCCACGGCGTCAAGGGCGTGGGCCAGATGGTGCCGTACGTTGAGTTCCAGCTCCCCGTGCTCTCGTGCCTGTCGGATGCGCGTGAGCAAGGGGCCGGCCTCGGCAGCGACACGCTCGTCCCGTCCGGCCTGGGCCAGTGTCTCGACGAGACCCATGTGCGCGTACAGGCCACCTGGCAGGTCCGGTGGGGAGCAACCGTCGATGGTGTCGACCAGACTCTCGAATTCTCGCTCGGCCTCGTCGAACAGACCATGAGAGAGCAGAGCGTGTGCCCACACCAGGTGGGTCTGCAACGTCTTGTGGTTCGTGGGACCTGAGGTCGCGCGGAGCTCGGTCACGAGGTCCCTCCCCTCGTCGACGGCGACGTCTCTGACGTACTGGATCCGAAGACGTCTGACGGCGAGCTTCGCTGGGTGGTCGGCGTGCAGTTGATCGCCCCGGTGAAACAACATGGCCAGGCAGACACCGATTGTTTCCTTGGAGCCCGACTGCGCCGAGTAGGACACTGCCTGATGGCCCGCGTCCATGTAGTGGTCCACGGCGTCGCCCGCCTCGGCCGGAACTGCCGCCAGCCCGTGCAGCACATGAGGAAGGAGCAGCTCCCACCATGGCCAGGCGCGCGGGTCCCGGGGATTCCAATGTGTGACCTGGTGAACCGAATGGGCCGCGGCCCTCCACGTCCCGGCGACGTGTTCGTCGAGACCGTTCCTGACATGGACGGCGTTGACCTCGCGGACCAGGGGGTGCATGGTCACGCACGGCACCGATACGGCGTCCGGTCCGGCGAGGCCGATGTCCACGACATCCACCAGCCCCAGGTCGACCAGCGCCTCAAGCGCACGGTCGCAGTCGTCCGCGACCGCGGTGGCCGGGAGCACTCCGCTCTCGGCGAGACAGAGGATGTCCAGGAGATCAGCTGGAAACGGAGCGTGGGCGAAGCATGACAACAGACGCATGATGCCGCGGGCTGCCGGCAGCCCCTGCCTCTGAAGGAGGTCCAGGCTCAGCTCCCAGGTACGGCTGATCGGCTCGCGGTGCGCGCAGGCACTCCGGTCGAGGAGGCCGGGGCCGAGCCGGTCGAGTGCCTCGGCGTACGACGGGAAGTCCCGTGCTCCCGTCCGCGTCAGCAGATCGGCCCCGCGCCGTGTCCGCGCCAAAAAGGATCCGGCCAGCCAGAGGGCCAGGGGCAGCCCGCCGAGGCGTTCGGACAACCGCTCGGCGTCCACCGCCGATCCGGCATCGGGCGCGAGGTCCATGAGTACTTCACCCCCGTGCTCGGGAGACAGAGCCTCTACGGTGTGCCGCTGCGCCTCGGCCCCCCATGGCTCCGGGCCGCCCGCACGGGTGGTGACCAGGGCGAGTCCGGCCGGACTCGGGCGGACCCATCCGGTGCCGTCGCCCGGCGCGCCGCCGCTGCAGAGCCATTGCGGCTGGTCGGCGTTGTCGACGACCAGCAGCCAGGGCAGAGGTGCGGCGTCGAGTGCGGCCCACACCAGGTCCGTGGCGCTTTCCTGCCCGGACCAGGCCGCCTGGATCAGCCCCTCGTCGACACCGAGCCGCCGGGCCACCCACTGCATCCCCGTCGAGATCCCTTCACGGGTGGCGGCGGAGATCCAGTACACGTCCAGGTGGCGTGCGTGTGCCTCCGCGGCCAGTTGCAGCGCGACCGTCGTCTTGCCGCAGCCGCCCAGTCCTTCGAGTACCTGTACCCGTCCTGTCGGCCTCGTCAGCTCCTCTCGCAGAATGGCCAGCAATTGGTCCCGGCCTCGGACCGAGCGGGGGAGTTCGCCGTACGGAGCCCGGAGAGACCCGGCTTCGACCGGGGCGCTGGGCGAACCGGGTTGCTCAGGAAGGTCGTTGCCTGATCGGCGTGTACTCTTCCGGGCCGCATCCGCGTCTTTGGCGGCCTTGTGCAGGTCCTGCCAGGCGGCGTCCGCCGGGACACGGGCCGCCTTGAGCAGACTCTTGACGACGTCCCACGAGGGCACTTTGGTGCAGTTGAGCGCGTCCCCGACGGTCGTCTTTCCCACCGCAGCGGCTGACGCGATGGCGCGCAGGTTCGTCAGCCCCGCCTTCTCCAGTTGGCGGCGCAGTTGTTGGGCCAGGAGCCGGACTGCCCGTGGCGCGTCCGAAGGTGCTGACCCTGTGCTCTTGCCCATGTACCCTCCGCTGCGACTTCCCCTCCGGAGAGTACGCGTTGTCCGCGCCGGACGTGCGGACAGCGCAGGCCGGGCCCCGGCTTGTCCGCGATGTGTCCGCATGCCTTCAGGCCACCGTGGTCGCTGTCGTCCCCTGAAGTTCCACCGAAGAACTGGAGGACACCACAGTGGACGTTCCGGACCTGGAGACGATCAAGGAGTGGATGGGCGAGTACTTCCACGAGCACGCTGGGGAGTTCGCGACGGCGTTGGGACTCGCCCGCGCGATCCGAGCTCTCCGCTCGTCTGGGAGGCGTGCTCAGGGTTCGCGGTCCGAGAGGGCCCGCGGCCCCAGGAGCGTCGTTCTGATCAACGCGAACGGGTCGGCCGCCGCGACCGAGACGATGACGGAACTGGCCCGGCGTACCCTCCGCCCTGAGGACGGGTTCTTCGTACACGGCGTGACGGCGGCCGACGGCCCGCGCCCCAGCGGGGCGTCGGTGGATCCGCGTGCCGCCGTCCCGCAGGTACTCGCGGCCGCGCTGCGGGCACGGCCGGACACCACCGACGCGTTCGTGGTGTCGGACTTCGGCGACCAGGCCGCGACGGAACTGCGTGCCGTCCTTCGCGTGCCGGTCGTGGGTATGGGGGAGGCCGCGTTGCTGGAGGCGTCATCCGCACGGTTCGGAGTGGCCGCAGGCACTCCGGGCCTGGCGGAGTCAATCGCCGCGCGCATCGACGCGCTCGGGCTGGCTTCCCGCTGTACCGGAATCCGGGTCGCCGGCGACGGGGCGGAAGCACTGGTACCTGATCCGGGTGAGCTGCGGGCCCGATGGGCGACCGCCGTCACGCAGTGCGTCGACCAGGACGGGGCCAGGACGGTGATCGTGGCAGGCGGCGAGGTGGCAGAAGGCGCAGGCGAGAGTCTTGCCGTACCGCTCATCTGCCCCGTGGCAGCCGCTTGTCGCAGGGTACGGAGTCTGCTGGGGTGAGGCAGCGGGCCCAGGGCGAGGTCAAACGGGCCCCGGCCCCGGCCACGCCATGAGTTTCGCGAACAGTTCGGCCTGTTTGGGGTCGGCCGCGGTGAACCCGTCGGCGTCCTGCCGGCCCGCGACCGCCGCGCCCAGGCTCAGCAGCGAATACGGGCTCGGGATCGGACCGTCGGACTCGACGTCGACGCAGATGTACAGACCGGGTTTCACGCGTTGTGCGGCCAGGGCGCCGGAGCATCGCAGGGCCGGAGGGGTTTTCGGCATCCGAATTCAGCGCTGCCGGAAGGGCCGGCAGGGCGTGGCGCGGGGCAGCCGGCCGGTGAAGAACGCCCCTGGCGGGACGCCCATCAGGGTGCGGAAGTCGGCCGTCATGTGTGACTGGTCGTAGTAGCCGGTGGCGGCGGCGAGTTCGGCCCACGGGGCGGAGGCCGCGTGTGTGAGGACGTGGCGTACACGGTCGATACGGGCGTAGTGCTTGGGGGAGACACCGACGCCGTCGGCGAACAGGTTGCGCAACTGGCGCTCGCTGACAGCGAGTTCGCGGGCCACCTCCCGCACGGGGGCGGGGGTGCGGTCGGGGCGGGTCGACAGGGCGTCGACGGCGGCCCGCAGCAGGCGTTCGCGCGAGCCGTCCGTGGGCGGCGGCAGCAGGTCGGCCAGGCGGGCGGTGATCTCCTCCGGTTCCGCACCGGTCAGTTCGCGGGCCAGGCGGCCGGCGGCCGGGGCCGGCAGGTCACCGGCCGGCACCGCCCGGCCCACGAGGTCCACCGCCGACACTCCGAGCAACGGGCCCACCGCCCCCGGCGCCAGCCGCAGTTGCACGCACGACGCCAGGCGCTTGTCAGGTTCCGCGTGATAGGTGGCACGCGTACGCGGGCCGACGACCAGCGTGTCGAGCCGGCCGTTCTCCTCGACGCGGACGACGACCTTGGTCGCCGTGTCCGGTACGTGCGTGAAGGCGTCGTCAGGGGCGCGGTCGACGACGACGTCACCGATGCCGGTGATCCAGGGACGCAACGCGGAGGGGATGGGCAGGGCCTGCTCGGCAAGGGCGTTCGTCACCCCTCCACCGTAAGCGCGCGGCCGGGGCGAGCGGGCGTCCGAAGCGTGCCGGAATTTCCTAGAGCCGGGAGGGCGGCGACCGCCACCGTGGTGGTCATGATCCTCGTGACCGGTGCCACGGGCACCATCGGCAGCGAACTCGTACGACACCTCGCGGCGCGCGGCGAGAAGGTGCGCGCCCTCACCCGCGACCCCGCGAAGGCCCGGATGCCCGTGGGCGTCGAGGTAGCGCGCGGGGACTACCTCGAACCCGCCTCCCTGGAGGCCGCGATGTCCGGTGTGACGGCCGCCTTCCTGGTGGGCCTGCCCGGGCCGTCCGCGCAGCACGACGAGCCGCTGGCGGCGGCGGCACGGGCGGCCGGCGTGGGCCGGCTGGTCAAGCTGTCCGCGATCGGCACCGGCGATCCCGAGGTGGGGCCCACCGGGGAGTGGCACGTCGAGGGCGAGCGGGCGGTCCGGGAGAGCGGCGCCCAGTGGGTCGTCCTACGGCCCTCCTCCTTCGCCTCGAACACGCTGAGCTGGGCGCAGGCCGTCCGGGCGGGCGAACCGGTGCCGAACATGAGCGGTGACGGAGCCCAAGGGGTCGTCGATCCGCGCGACGTCGCCGAGGCGGCCGCCGTCGCACTCCTCGACGAGCGCTGGGCGGGCCGGACGTACACGCTGACCGGGCCCGAGACCATCAGTGCGCCCGGCCAGGCCGCCGTCCTCGCCGATCTCCTGGGCCGCCCGGTCCCGACCCGCGACCTCGCCCTGGACCAGGTCCGCGCGTACGTCCTGAACTGGTGGCAGGACGAGGCCGTCGCCGACGGCGTCGCGGTGAGTTCCGCGTACGTCCGCCGGGGCGGCAACGCCGTCGTCACCGAGGACGTGCCGGAGCTGCTGGGGCGCCCGGCGCGGACGTACCGGGAGTGGGCGCTCGACCACCGGGAGGCGTTCGGGGTGGGGTGAGGGAGCCGGGAGGGGCTGGTGAGGGCAGGGGGCTGCTGGTGCCGGGGCGGGCGGGCCGCTCGCCCCGCTGCCCCGGCGTCCCACCGCCCCTGCGCCCGCACAGCATCCGTCCTGCCCCGCTCAGCCGCCGTCCTGCTGCGGCCGCCTCGTCCGCAGTACTGCCGCCGCCAGTACCAGTGCCGTCGCCGCGATCACCGAGGCCACCCGGAATGCCAGTTGGTAGCCCTGCGCCGTGGCCGGGAGCAACTGGGAGCCTTCACCCAGCAGTTCGTCCGTCTGGCTCGCGGCGAGCGTCGACAGGACCGCGAGGCCGAGTGAACCGCCCACCACCTGGGTGGTGTTGAAGAGTCCGGACGCCAGTCCGCCGTCCTCCTCCCGGGCCCCCGACATGGCGAGACCGGTCAGCGCGGGCATCGCGGCGGCGAAACCGGCGGACATGAGGAGCATGGGAGGCAGGAAGTCGGCGGCGTACGAACCGTCGGCCGGCGCCCGGCTCAGCAGCGCCATCCCGGCGGTGATCAGCACCAGTCCGGCCAGCAGGACGCGGTACGGGCCGAAGCGGCCCATGGTCCGCGCGGACAGGCCCAGCATCAGCAGGCCGATCGCGATCGGCGCCGGCAGGAACGCCGTGCCGGTCGCCAACTCGCTGTAGCCGAGGACCCGTTGAACGTACAGGGCGCCGATGAACTGGAAGCCGAACATCGTCGCGATCATCAGCACCTGGACGGCGTTCGCCCCGCTGAGCAGGCGTGAGCCGAACAGGCGCAGGCGCAGGAGCGGGCGCGCGGCCCTCGCCTGGCGGAGGACGAACCCGGTGAAGAGGGCCGCGGCGAGCAGGGCGAGGAGCGCGGTGGTGGCGGCGTCGCGGTCGCCGGCGCCGACGATGACGTACACCGTCAGCATGAGTGCGCTCGTGACGAGGGCCGCGCCCGGGTAGTCGGCGCCCCTGCCGAGCCCGGCGCCGCTCTCCGGGGCGAGGACGCGGACGGCCGCGAACCAGGCCACCACGCCGATCGGCAGGTTGATGAGGAAGATCCAGTGCCAGGTGAGGAGTTGGGTCAGCGCCCCGCCGAGGAACGTGCCGAGCGCGCCGCCCGCCGCGCCGACCGCGCTGAACACCGCGATGGCACGGGCCTGTTCACGCGGCTCGGGGAACAGCGTCACCAGCATGCCCAGGACCACCGCCGAGGTCATCGCCCCGCCGACGCCCTGCACGGCACGTGCCGCGATCAGCAGCCCCTGGCTGGTGGCGAGCCCGCACAGTACGGACGCCGCGGTGAACACCGCCAGGCCGGCCGTGAACATCCGCTTGCGGCCCACCAGGTCACCGAGTCGGCCGACCAGCAGGAGCAGACCCCCGAAGGGGATGAGGTAGGCGTTGACGACCCAGGCCAGGCCCGGGCCGCTGAACCCGAGGTCGCTCTGGATGGCGGGCATCGCCACGGTGACGATGTTGCCGTCCAGGATCGTCATCAGCGTCCCCGCGCACAGGACGACGAGGGATGCCCAGCGGGAGTACGTTTTGGGGTGTGCCGTGTGGGTCGGCCCCTCGACCCTGGTGTACGTGGACATGGCCTGCCGGCCTCCGCAATCTCCGTAGGAACCGTACGTGCCCTTGGTGCACGTCTTGTAACGGAGTTCATGGTGGGTGACCATGGAGGAAGGCATAAGGAGGCAGTCGGATGTCCCAGAGGAACACCGGTGTTACCTCGCAGGTGGTGAACGCGCACGCCTGCCCCGTCCGTGAAGTTCTTGACAGGGTCTCGGGGAAATGGAGCGTGCAGATCCTGGTCGCCACCGCGCACGGTCCCATCCGCTTCACCGAGTTGGAGCGCAGCATCGAGGGCATCAGCCGCCGCATGCTGACCCTGACGCTGCGCAACCTGGAGCGTGACGGACTCCTCACCCGCACCGTGCACCCGACGGTGCCGCCGAAGGTGGAGTACGAACTCACCCCGGTGGCCCGTGAGTTGCACGAGACCCTGCAACGCCTCACCGTCTGGGCGGAGCGCAACAGGGTCTACATCGCACAGGCGCGCGCGACGTACGACACCGAGCAGGAGCGGGAGTTGGTGTGATCTCCCGGCTCGACAGCTGCGGGCCCTAAAGTTCGAACAGGCCGGGATCCTTGGCCAGTTCCTTGAAGTAGTCGTGCGGGTTCGCGATCATCCGGCGCTTCTCCAGGTCCAACAGGCCGCCGACCGAGGTGAGTTCGGCCGCTACCGTTCCGTCGGTCTTGCGGATGGTCTGCTGGATCCGGAACGTCTTCCCGCCGCCCCACTCGAAGACGCAGGTGACGTCGACCTCGTCCCCGGCGAGGAGTTCACGCTTGTACCGGATGGTCGTCTCCAGGCCGACCGGGCCCACGCCCCTCCCCAGCAGGTCGGCCTGGCTGATCCCCGCGGCCTGTAGCAGGGACCAGCGGGCGTGTTCCGCATAGTTGATGTACACGCTCTGGTTCACATGGCCCTGCACGTCCGTCTCATAACCGCGGACGGTGATCCGGACGGAAAACGGCTCGCTCACTGCTTCCCCTTCTCATCGACGAGCATGCGATGCGCTGGATGCCCTGGGCACCGATCTTGGCATGTCCCTCACACCCGGCGTGGGGAAGCCAGCAGATAGCGCGCTCTCGTCCGGGGCTCGGTGTGCTCGCCGACCTGCCAGCCCGTCTCCTCCAGTGTCGCCGCACAGGCCCGCAGCGTCGCGTCGTCCGGCCCCTGCACGGCCACCGCCTCCGGCTGCGGGGTCGCCCGCACCCGGTAGCCGTCCGTGCCGACCGGCCCGGCGGGGCGGTGGCCGGCCGCCTCCAGGGCGAGCCCGGCCGCCCGCACGAGATGCGCGCGCTCCCAGCCGCAGGGCCGGTCCGTGCCCCCGTCCGGGTTGGTCATGCGACGCAGCTCCAACAGCCCCTGCCACGCACTGTGCACCTCGCGGGCCCGGGCCGGACCGGCGGGCCCGACACCCTCCTCGCCCCCGACGCGCGCAGCGAACACGCCGGTGGCACCGGCGTCACCCGTACCGGTGTCCGCCTTCGGGGGATCGGCCGGCTGCTCGGGCGCGGCTTCCCGTGTCCGATGCCCCGCCGGGGTCAGGAAGTGATCGTGCGGCGGCCGCGGATGCCGGAACGCGAGCCCGTGTCTCACCAGGGCCGCGAGCTGCGCCTGCGTACCCCGCAGCCGCCCGGTGACCGGATCGGCGGCGTCGATCACACGCCGCTGTGCGGCGGTCGGCGGTCGTGTCACGGCGTGCTCTCCCTGCGAGTGCTGCCCCTCGGCGGGGCCTTCTCGAAGACTACGACCCGGGTCTGACATTCCAGGCGGCGATCACCGGCCGCCCGTGCTCGGTGGCCAGCCGGCACAGTGTCCCTGTCGCCAGCTGGAACAGCGATCCCGCCGACGCCGGCAGTCCGAGCCGGCGGGCGGTCAGCACCCGCAGGAAGTGCCCGTGCGCCACCAGCACCACGCACCCCTCGGTGTTGGCGTGCGCCGCGTCGACCTTGGCCAGGATCCGGTCGGCCCGCTCCCCGACCTGCTCGGGCGTCTCCCCGGGATGGTCGGGCGGCCCGGGCGCGACGCCGTCCGTGAACAGGAACCAGCCCGGCCGGCCGCGCTGGATCTCGACAGTGGTGACGCCCTCGTAGCCGCCGTAGTCCCACTCGCGCAGGTCCGTGTCGACCCGGACGTCGTGCAGCCCGATCAGCTCCGCCGTCTCCCGCGCCCGCTGCAACGGGCTGACGAACGCGGCCCCGATCCGGTGCGAGCGGATCAGCGGCACCAGCAGCCGTGCCTCCTCCCGCCCGTGGTCGGTGAGCGGGACGTCCGTCGATCCGGTGTGCCGTCCGGAGCGCGACCAGGAGGTCTCGCCGTGCCGGACGAGAAACAGGTCGCCCACGTGTGCCCTTCCTGCCGTGCCTCTGCAGCACGGTGTCACAGGGCGTCGGCGGGCGCAGTCCGGCACACGCCGAAGCCCCTACTGCCGGTACCCGCTCAGGAACCGCCCGATCCGGCCGATGGCCGCCTCCAGGTCGTCCGCGTGGGGGAGGGTGAGGATGCGGAAGTGGTCGGGGGCGGGCCAGTTGAAGCCGGTGCCCTGGACGACCTGGATCTTCTCCCTCAGGAGCAGGTCCAGGACGAACTTCTCGTCGTCGTGGATGGGGTGCACCTTGGGGTCGATGCGCGGGAACGCGTACAGCGCGCCCTTGGGCTTCACGCACGACACGCCCGGGATCTCGTTGAGCTTCTCCCAGGCCATGTCCCGCTGGTCGTACAGCCTGCCGCCCGGCACCGTCAGCTCGCGGATGGACTGGCGGCCGCCGAGCGCGGCCTGGATGGCGTACTGGGCGGGCGCGTTGGCGCACAGGCGCATGGAGGCCAGCATCGTGAGGCCCTCCAGGTAGTCCTTCGCGTGTTGCCTGGGGCCGGTCACCACCAGCCAGCCCGAACGGAAGCCCGCCACCCGGTACGTCTTCGACAGGCCGCAGAAGGTCAGGACGACCAGGTCGGGGGCGAGCGCGGCGGCCGAGTGGTGGACGGCGTCGTCGTACAGGATCTGGTCGTAGATCTCGTCGGCGAAGACCATCAGGCCGTGCCGGCGGGCGAGGTCGAGGATGCCCTCGATGATCTCCTTGGGGTAGACCGCCCCGGTGGGGTTGTTCGGATTGATGATCACAACCGCCTTCGTGCGGTCCGTGATCTTCGACGCCATGTCGTCCAGGTCCGGGTACCAGTCGGCCTGCTCGTCGCAGAGGTAGTGGACCGCCTTGCCGCCCGCGAGCGTGGTGACCGCCGTCCAGAGGGGGAAGTCGGGGGCTGGGATGAGGATCTCGTCGCCGTCCTCCACCAGCGCCTGTACGGCCATCGACACCAGTTCCGACACGCCGTTGCCGAGGAAGACGTCGTCGACGCCGACCTCCAGGCCCCGCTCCTGGTAGCGCTGGGCCACGGCGCGGCGGGCGGAGAGGATGCCGCGCGAGTCCGTGTAGCCGTGCGCCTGCGGGAGCATCCGGATCATGTCCTGGAGGATCTCCTCCGGCGCCTCGAAACCGAAGAGCGCGGGGTTGCCGGTGTTCAGGCGCAGGACGCTGTGGCCCGCCGCCTCCAGCGCGTTGGCGTGCTCGATCACCGGGCCGCGGATCTCGTAACAGACCTCGCTCAACTTGTTCGACTGCCGGAACTCCATGCGCGCTCGCCCCTCCGGTTCGTTGTGTTGCTTGGTTTTACCAAGTTCCAGCTTGGAAAGTCCAACGACATGTCTAGACTGCGTGCCATGTCACCTCGCCGAAGCTACGACCAGTACTGTTCCGCCGCCCGCGCGCTCGACACCGTCGGCGACCGCTGGACCCTGCTGATCGTCCGGGAGCTGCTCGCCGGCCCGCGCCGCTACACGGACCTGCACGCCGACCTGCCGGGCGTGAGCACGGACGTGCTCGCCTCGCGGCTGAAGGACATGGAACGGGACGGGCTGACCACCCGGCGCAGGCTGCCTCCGCCGGGCGCGGCCTACGTGTACGAACTCACCGGGCGGGGACGTGAGTTGCTCCCCGTACTCCAGGCGCTGGGGGAGTGGGGCGAAGGCGAACTCGGTGAACGGCGGCCCACCGACGCCCTGCGCGCGCACTGGTTCGCGCTGCCCCTGCTGCGCGGGCTGGAGGGCGAGGGGCTCGAAGGCGAAGGACTCGTCGAAGTCCGGCTGGAGGAAGGGGACTTCCATCTGTTCGTCGGCGCGGCGGGCGGGCCGGTGTACGGCTACGGGGCCGCGTCCGTGGAGCCCGACGCGCGGCTGGTCCTCGACACGGACACCTGCACGGCCGTCGCCCAGGGGGAGTTGACCGTGCGGGACGCGGTGCGCGCCGGGCGGATCGGCGTGAGCGGTGACAGCACCCTGGCCAAGGCTCTGCGGGAGGCCTGAGAGAGGGCGTGCACGGCAGAAGGCCCACCGCCGCGCCGCGGTGGGCCTTCTGATGGTGCGTCAAGCCGGTGTCAGGCGCCCGGTGGTATGTTCCGGGGTCGGCCCGAGCCGCGCGTCAGCGTGTAGCCGCCGATGCCGGCGAGGGCGGCCAGCATGGCGCCGATCGCGGTCCACACCCAGCGGTCGGACCACCAGCCCGACGCCCAGCCGTCGTCCGGCTCGATGCTCGACAGGACGGCCGTCGCCGACGAATCGTCCTTCTCCGTCTCGGAGGTGACGGCGATGCCCGGGACCAGCGGCTCCGCCAGCGAGCCGTCGACGGCCGCGGATCCCCCGATGTCCTTGGAGTCCACCCGCAGTTCGGCGTTCACCGGCAGACCCAGGTCGGCCGCCTTGAGGTCGAGGACCGTCAACCGGACGTAGTACGTGCCCGGCAGCGGGTCGTTCGCCCACGGCTCCGACCAGGCACGGACCGTGCGCAGCACGCAGGCCAGCTCGACGGAGGTCGCGCCCGCCGCGGCGGAGCGCGTCTGGGCGCCGTACTGGCAGGCCTGGCGGCGCCGCAGACCGTCGTACACGTCGACCTGCCAGGTCTGCGCGGTGTGGGCCTGAGGAAGCTTCACCGTCGCCTTCACGGTGGGACGTTGACCCGAGTCCGCCGGGAACGACCAGTACAGGTAGTCGCCCGCGGAGCCGCTCGCCGTCGCCGTCCGACCCTGCTCGATCTCCGTCGCCGTACGGAACGACGTGCCCGCCTCGGTGGGCGCGGAGCTGTCGCCGGACGGGCTCGCCGACGGGCTGGAGTCGGCCGCGACCGGCGGGACCGCCGGGCCGAGCGTCAGCCCGAGGGCCAGTCCCAGCGTCGGCAGGGCGCTGCTCAACACACGTGTGATCCGCATCAGTTGGTCCTCCAGACCGCGACCCGCCAGCGTGACAGCCAGCCCCACAGCACACCCGCGAGGAAGCCGGCCAGCACCAGGACACCCAGCAGCCACCAGCCGCGACCGAGGCCGAAGGAGGCCACGTCGCTCGCCTGCGACGGCCCGTCGACCACGTCCACGGTCAGCTCCAGCGGCATGCCCGGCGTGGCCTTCACACCGGAGGCCGCCGAGTAGGAGTTGGTCACCTGCACGCACACCGTCTCGGCGGGAGCCTCGTCCTCGTCGCTCTCCGCCTTCGGATAGCGCAGACCGGTCGAGATGACGTCGGTACGGCCGTTCCCGGCCGCCTCGCCGCGCACGATCTCCCGGCCGTGCACCGTGACCGCCCGCATCAGCACCCCGTAGTCGGGGTTCATGGCGCGGTCCGCCGACACGCTCACCGAGGCGCGCAGTTCCTGGCCCGGCTCGACGTCGACCCGGTACCAGCGCTCCTGGCCGAACTCCTCGCGGTCGGTGTACAGACCCGACTTCAGCGTCGGCGCCTTGGCGCAGGAGGCCGCGCCCTGGGTGGCCACCGGGGTCACCACGGGGTCGGCGGCCCGGTCGACCAACTGGTTGACGCGGTCGGTGAGTTCTTCGGTGTGCTCCACCGACGTGTAGGTGCCGCCGGTCGCCTCGGCGATGCAGCTGAGCTGCTGGCGCATCTTGACGTTGGGCACCAGGCCGAGGGTGTCGATGGTCAGGCCGATGCCCTTGGCCGCGATCTCGCGGGCCACCTCGCACGGATCGAGCGGAGCGCAGGTGTCCTCGCCGTCACTGATCAGCACGATGCGCTTGGAGCCGGTGCCGCCGTCGAGATCGTCGGCCGCCTTCAGCAGGGCGGGACCGATCGGCGTCCAGCCGGTCGGCGACAGGGTCGCCACCGCCGTCTTCGCCTCGGTCCGGTCCAGCGGGCCGACCGGGTAGAGCTGCGCGGTGTCCTTGCAGCCCGTCTTCTGGTCGTCACCCGGGTAGTTGGCGCCGAGGGTGCGGATGCCGAGGAGAACGTTCTCCGGGGTCGCGTCCAGCACCTCGTTGAACGCCTGCTTGGCCGCGGCCATCCGCGTCCCGCCGTCCATGTCCTTCGTCCGCATCGAACCGCTGACGTCGAGGACCAGGTCGACCTTGGGTGAGAGGGCGGTGGTCTCGTCGGCTACCGCCCCGGCCGGGAACGCGATCCCGGCCGTGAGCGCGGCGAGCAGGGCGCAGACGCCCGCCGCCAGCCGTTGTGTTCTGATCATCGGCGGATCCTATTGATCAGAGGCGTCCCGCCACAAAACGGCGGCGGAACCGCTTTCGAAGAGGGGACGGAACCGGCTTCGAAGATGTGGCGGAACCGGTTTCGAAAACGCGGTCAGTCCGCGTCCGCATCCAGCGGGTTGGGCAGCAGGGCCCACTGGTCCCCGGGCGCTTGCGGGGACAGCCGCATCAGCGTCAGCGCCTTCGTGGGAAGCGGTTTCTCGCACAGCGCCGCGAGGTCCGGGGTGTGCGGCAGGTCCCGTACGGCCGTCTCCAGGGCCGAGCACAGGGCCTGACGGCTGCCGGCCGTCGCCGCGAGCGCGCCCGCCACCAGGGAGCCGAACAGCTTGCGCCGCAGCGCGGTCACGTCGTCCGTGAGGATCCGCGCGGGCAGGTCGTCCGGCAGCGGGACGCCGTGCCGGGCCAGCCGGGCCGGGCTGACGCGGATGTCGGCCAGGTCGCGGTAGACCAGCCGCAGCGGGGCGCCCGACGCCGACAGCACCACCAGCAGGTTCTGGCCGTGCGCCTCCAACGCCACACCCCGCTCCAGCAGTCGCAGCCCGACGGTGAGCGCGAGCCGTGCGAACTCCGCCAACCAGGGCGCGGAGCCGGGCAGTCCGGTGCCGGCGAGGGCGCCCACCGGGACGACTTGCTCGCCCGGCGCTCCGTACACGCGCGGCGACTCGCGCAACACGGCCGCCAGGTCGGGGGAGTCGGCGGTGGCCGCGCCCAGGGTGCGGGTCATGTGCAGCAGGCCGTCCGCGCGCGGCGCCAGGCTCTCCGCGAACGCCGAGAGAGTCGCGGAGGCGGCGATGGAGCCCACGGAGATGTCCCGCACCGAGGACGTCAGCCGGGTGCTCAGCGCGGTCTTGACGTGCGGCCCGCCAGGCATCGCGAGCGTGCGAAGTGACATCAGCGGATGCGCCACGACCCCCTCCTCGCAGGATCGTTTGAGCACGTGCGCGGCCTGCCAGGGATGCACCGGGATCAGCAGCCGGCCCCCGTCCCGCAGCTGCTCCGGCCACTCGCCCGACACCAGGCACTCACCGGCCGGCACCGGCAGCAGACCCAGCCGCACCGACGGCCGGTGCTCGGGCCCGTACGCCAGCTGCTCGACCACCGAGAAGCCGGGCCGCGCACGGCAGTTGGGGTGGAACGGATGCCCGTCGACGACGCGCTGCTCCCACTCCCAGTCGTGCACCGGCCACTCCCGCGGGTCCTCGGACGAGGTGCCGTCGGGCTCCTGGTTGGCCCGTGACAGCGCCAACGACGCGACACTGTGGCCGAGTTCGGCGGCGAAGGCCCCGCCGTGCGGCACCGCCAGCTTCGTCATCAGCCGCGCGGGATCGTCGTACGCCACCCCGTCCAGCCGCACGTCCGTCACATGGGCGGCGGTCCCGTACGGGTCGGCGCGCGGGCCGTGCAGACGGCGGCCGTCGCGCAGCCGCAGCAAGCTCTCCGCCCCCGACACCTCCCGGTGCGCGATCCAGGGCAGCGGCTCGTGGACGAGCGCCCGCCACAGCCGGGTCAGCACGGCTGCCCGCGCCCCGGGCAGCGCGGCCGAGTACCGCGGGCCGAGAGCGGGGCGTACGGCGGCCAGTTCCGCGGCGAGCTCGGCCTCGGCGGTGGGGGGACGGTGCACCGGTTTGCTCCTGGGGGTACGAGTACGACGTCACGAGGGTCGTGACGACAGCGATACTGATCGTCTCCGCCCAGAAGAACCGTAGGGAACCAGTGGATCGCGTGGACCTCATACCCCCGCCCGCCGACGCCGCGGCACCCGCCGCGGACATCGCCGAGCGCGCCGACGCCTACGCGGCCGCGCCGTTGCTCAACTGTCTGCTGCGGGAGGTCGCCGAACCGCTGCCCGGGCCGTCGGGAGGGGACGGCCGGCTCGTGTACCGGCTGCCCGGCGGCGACCGTCTGCTGCGGGTGCGCGGCGCCCGGCGGCCCGCCGCACCCGAGGTGTACGCGGCGGGTGCCTGGCACCGCCTCGACCACTCCGAGCTCGTCAAACTGGTCGCCGAGGTACTGCGTGGGCACACCGGGCTGTCCAACCACGAACTGCCCGCCGAGATGATCGACAGCAGGGACGCGGTGGCCGCTCTGCTCACCGCACGCGCGCGTGCCGCCCCGCCGGCCGCCGGCTATCTGCGTTCCGAGCAGTCCCTGGTCACCGGTCACCCCCACCACCCCGCCCCCAAGGCGCGCGGCGGCGGTCCGCACGCCGGCTGGCTGCCGTACGCCCCCGAGGCGCACGCCCGCTTCCCGCTGGTCCTGCTGGGCCTGCGCGAGGACCTGGTCGTCGAGGAGGGCGACACCTCCGCGCTGGACGCCCTCGGCGAGGCCCCGCCCGGCTACCGGCTGCTGCCGGCCCACCCCTGGCAGCTCGACCTGGCCGGCCGCCGGCTCGCGCCCGCCTTCGCCGACGGCCGTCTGCTGCGGCTCGGCACGACCGACTTCGAGGCCTGGCCGACGGCCGCCGTACGCACGCTGTACGCGCCCGAGCGGGACCTGTGCCTGAAATTCAGCCTCGACGTCCGCATCACCAACGACATCCGTCGGCTGTGGCGCCACGACCTGCTGAAACTGTGCCGGACCGACGCGGCGGCGGCCCGGGCCTTCGAGACGCTCGGCGGCCCCGCGGCCGGCGGCCCCGCGGCCGGTGGCCCGGCGGCCCGGGGCCCGGCGGTCTGGCTGAGCGACCGCGGCTACCGCACCGCGGCCTTCGCCTTCGAGGAGCTCGCCGTCCTGGTCCGCGACGGCCTGGACGACCGGCTGCTGCCCGGCGCGACCCCGCTGCTCGCCGCGGGCCTCGTGGAGGGCTTCGACGGCAGTCCCCTGGACGCCACGGCGGACCCGGCGGCCTGGTGGGAGGCCTACCTGGCCGTCGTCGTCCCCCCGGCGCTCCGGGTCTTCGCCGAGCACGGCGTCGTCCTCGAGGCGCATCTGCAGAACACCCTGGTCGCCGTCGACGCCGACGGCACCCCCGTGCAGGCCCTGTTCCGGGACGCCGAGGGCGTGAAACTGCTGCCGGACGTGGAGCGGGCGGCCGGCTGGGAGCGGCTGGTGTACTGCCTGGTCGTGAACCACCTCTGCGAGGTCGCCGCGGCCCTCGCCGAACGCCACCCCGGCCTCGACCCGTGGCCCGCCGTCCGCCGTGAACTGGCCCGCCACGACCTCCCCGAGGCCGCCGCGCTCCTCACCGCGCCCACCCTGCCCGGCAAGACGAACCTGCTGCTGCGCTGGACGGGCGCGGACGGGGCGGACGCCCGCTACCTGCCGCTGCCCAATCCCCTGGCCGCGGGCCGCTGACATACCCTGACCGGTGTGCTGCGCGACGTGACTGCTGTTCGATACGTGACCCCGCTGAGGTCCGGCGGCTCCGTGCCCGGAGTCGTCGAGGCCGACGACCTGGGCACGTACGTCGTGAAGTTCACCGGTTCCGCGCAGGGCCGCAAGGCGCTGGTCGCCGAGGTGATCGTGGGAGAGCTGGCCCGTGCGCTGGGCCTGCGCTTCCCCGAGCTGGTGTTCGTGCACTTCGACCCGGCGATCGCCGACGGCGAGCCCCATCAGGAGGTACGCGACCTCCACGCCGCGAGCAACGGCCTCAACCTCGGCATGGACTATCTGCCGGGCGCGAAGGACTTCACCCCAGGGGTGGCGAAGACCTTCGGTGTCGACCCGCTGGAGGCCGGGCGGATCGTCTGGCTCGACGCACTGACCGTGAACGTCGACCGCACGGTCCACAGCTCGAACCTGATGGTCTGGCCGACGCTCGGGATCGCGCCCCCGCGACTGTGGCTGATCGACCACGGCGCCGCCCTCGTCTTCCACCACCGCTGGGACGGGTCGGATCCCGGGAAGCGGTACGACTTCCGGCATCACGCCCTCGGCCACTACGGCCCCGACGTGCGGGCGGCCGACGCGGAGCTGGCGCCGAGGGTGACGCGAGAGCTGCTGCGGGACATCGCGGCGGAGGTCCCGGACGCCTGGCTGGCCGGCGAGGAGGGCTTCGCCACCCCGGACGACGTCCGGGAGGCGTACACGGACTACCTCCACGCGCGCGTGCGGGCCTCCGAGGCCTGGCTGCCCACCGACTTCCCCACCCGGGAGGAGCTCGCCGCCGAGGAGGCCCAGCGCGCGGCGAGGACCCAGCAGGGCCGCCCGAACTGGCTCAAGCGGGTCCCCGACCTGCACGGCGAACCGGCGGCGGAACAGGATTGGTCGGTGCACCTCGGATGACTCAGACCGTGCAGATCGAGTACTGCACCCAGTGCCGCTGGCTGCCCCGCGCGGCCTGGCTGGCGCAGGAGCTGCTGACGACCTTCGAGACGGAGCTCACGGAACTGTCCCTCAAGCCCGGCAAGGGCGGCGTCTTCGTCGTCCGTGTCAACGACGAGGTGGTCTGGGACCGCCGTGAGCAGGGCTTCCCGGAGCCGACGGCGGTGAAGCGGCTCGTGCGCGACCGAGTGGCCCCGGGGAAGTCCCTGGGCCACTCGGACACCCCCGGGTGACGCTCAGCCCTTGAGCTGCTCGTAGGCGGGCAGGGTGAGGAAGTCGGCGTAGTCGGCGTCGAGGGCGACCTCCAGGAGCAGGTCGTGGGCCTGCTGCCAGTGACCGCCGGCGAACGTCTCTTCGCCCAGTTCGGCACGGATGTTCGCGAGTTCCTCGGCGGCGACCTCGCGGGCCAGTTCCGGGGTCGCCTTCACCGTGTTTCCCGCGTGCTCGAACTCGACGCCCGCGTTGATCCACTGCCAGATCTGCGAGCGGGAGATCTCGGCGGTGGCCGCGTCCTCCATCAGGTTGAAGATGGCGACGGCGCCGAGGCCGCGCAGCCAGGCCTCGATGTAACGGATGCCGACCTGCACGGCGTTGACGAGCCCGTTGTACGTCGGCCTGGCGTCCAGCGAGTCGATCGCGATCAGGTCGGCCGCCTCGACGTGGACGTCCTCGCGCAGGCGGTCCTTCTGGTTCGGCTTGTCGCCGAGGACCTTGTCGAAGGACTCCATGGCGATCGGGACCAGGTCGGGGTGGGCGACCCAGGAGCCGTCGAAGCCGGCGCCGGCCTCACGGTCCTTGTCGGCGCGGACCTTCTCGAAGGCGACCTTGTTGACCTCCGCGTCCCGCCGGGACGGGATGAAGGCCGCCATGCCGCCGATGGCGTGCGCGCCGCGCTTGTGGCAGGTGCGGACGAGGAGTTCGGTGTACGCGCGCATGAACGGGGCGGTCATCGTCACCGCGTTGCGGTCCGGGAGGACGAACCTGGCGCCGCCGTCACGGAAGTTCTTCACGATGGAGAACAGGTAGTCCCAGCGGCCCGCGTTCAACCCCGAGGCGTGGTCGCGGAGTTCGTAGAGGATCTCCTCCATCTCGTACGCGGCCGTGATCGTCTCGATCAGGACGGTGGCACGGACGGTGCCCTGCGGGATGCCGACGTAGTCCTGCGCGAAGACGAACACGTCGTTCCACAGGCGGGCCTCCAGGTGCGACTCCGTCTTCGGGAGGTAGAAGTACGGGCCCTTGCCGAGGTCGAGGAGGCGCTGGGCGTTGTGGAAGAAGTACAGGCCGAAGTCGACGAAGGCGCCGGGGACCTGGCTGCCGTCGGCGTCGACCAGGTGCCGCTCGTTGAGGTGCCAGCCGCGCGGGCGCATGACGACCGTGGCGAGCTCACTGTCGTCCTTCAGGGCGTACGACTTGCCCGACCTCGGGTCGGTGAAGTCGATGTTCCGGGTGTACGCGTCGGCCAGGTTGATCTGACCGAGGACGACGTTCTCCCAGGTCGGCGCGGAGGCGTCCTCGAAGTCCGCGAGCCAGACCTTCGCGCCCGAGTTGAGGGCGTTGATGGTCATCTTGCGGTCGGTCGGGCCGGTGATCTCGACCCGGCGGTCGTCCAGGGCCGCGGGGGAGGGGGCCACCTTCCAGGAGTCGTCCGCGCGGATCGCGGCGGTCTCCGGGAGAAAGTCGAGCGTGGAGGTACGGGCGATCTCGGCGCGGCGCTCACCCCGGCGGGCGAGGAGCTCGTCACGGCGCGGGGTGAACCGCCGGTGCAGCTCGGCCACGAAGGCGAGCGCCGCCTCGGTGAGGACCTCCTCCTGCCGCGGCAGGGGCTCGGCGTCGACGATGGCCAGCGGGGACGGCGCTGGTGCGGACATGAGCGGTCACTTCCTTCAGCGGTGGCACCGGGTGCCAGTCGAACCGGGTACGGCGAGCGGGGCCCCGGGCGGAGCCAGGTCCTTCTGAACAGTGGATACTAGTTTCCTCATCGTGGAAGTTCAATGGTTTGTTGATGTCGAGATTCTCCGGGTCGAGGCAAGGTGGCGCTCGGTGCCATGTCCCTCACTCGAGGTGGACGAGATCCTGGGGGGTGTCGATGTCGAACGGCCGGGCCACGTCCGCGCACTCGACGAGCGTGATCGCCTCCTGGTGTTCCCTCAGATAGGCGCGTGCCCCCCGGTCGCCGGTCGCAGTCGCCGTGACGCCCGCCCAGTGGACGGCCCCGAACAGGACGGGGTGGCCGCGTACGCCGTCGTAGGCGGCGGAGACGAGAGAGGACTCGTCCTCGTACGCGGCGAGCACCCGGGCCACCGCCTGTGCCCCGATGCCGGGCTGGTCGACGAGCGACACGAGCGCGGCGCGTGCCCCCGTCCCGGCGAGCGAACCGAGCCCGGCCCGCAGTGAGGTGCCCATGCCCTGCTCCCACTCCGGGTTCGGCACGATCACGCACCCCTCCAGCCGTGCCCGCTCCCGTACGGCGTCGGCGGCGGCCCCGAGGACCACGTGCACGCGCGTGCAGCCCGCCGTACGCAGCACCCCCACAGCGTGCTCCACCAGCGGCCGCCCCCGGTGTTCGAGCAGTGCCTTGGGCCGCCCGCCGAGCCGCCGGCCCCCGCCCGCGGCCAGGAGCAGGCCGACCACCTGGTCCCGCGTCCGGTCTTCCTTTTGCGTCATGCGTCCTGCATACCTGACGTGCTGTCGATCGCACGGTTTCCGGGGGCTGAATTTCCGTCCGCGCAGTGGCGCACCCGGCATCGGGTGGCGTTTACTGGCCCGCGTCCTGCGGTGCCCGACCGGCGTCGCGGGGTGTGGGGCGGGAACACGCGCGCGTACCTGCGCACGCACGGGCGCGCCAGGGGGGAGAGCTGTGTTGCGAAGCGTGGGGCAGAGGGCAGTGACCGGCAACGACGAGGATCCGAGGGTGGCGGAACTGCGGACCGCGGTGTCCCGGCTGCGCCGCGAACTCGCCGCGCACCCGGCCGAGTTCCCGGACCGGGTCATCGCCGAGGACGAACTGGCCGCACTCGCCGCGATGGCGACCCACGGCGTCCCGGAGGTCCCCCGGTTACGCCGCTCCCTGCTGCTGATCGCGGGCGCGATCGGCTCGGTGAGCGCGCTGGCCCGCGGTCTGTCGGACGTACGCCACGCCGTGGAGCTGTTCGGGGAGACACCGCGCCGCTGAGTCGCAGCCGGAAGCGAGCCGTGGCCGGGGCGCGCTCAGCTGTCGGGCGGCGAAGAGCGGCGAAGTCGTTCGGCTGCCCGTCGGGGTCCGTCCGGCCAGGGTCTTCCCGGCAGGTCGAGTCGCCGGAGATCCGCAGCGCCTGATCGGCGCCGGTGATCGGGGTTACGGGGTCCCCTGCGCGAGCGAAGCCGAGCGTGGGGGGAGCCGGGGGAGTCGGCGACCACGGCAACGCCGCAGAGGGGCCCGCCGGGCCGGCCCTGCGTCGTCGGCATGATCGGCGGGACGGGCGCAGGCCCTATGCCACCGGCCCCGAACTCGTCAGTGCCTCCGAGAGTTCCACCGCCACCTGCTGGAGCACCGGCACGATCTTCTCCGTGGCCGACTCCGTGACGCGGCCCGCCGGGCCGGAGATGGAGATGGCCGCGGCGGTGGGGGAGTCCGGCACGGACACCGCCAGGCAGCGGACGCCGATCTCCTGCTCGTTGTCGTCGACCGCGTACCCCGCCTGCCGCACGTCCGCGAGCGCCGCGAGGAAACCGTCGGGTGTGGTGATCGTCTTCTCCGTGGCGGCGGGCATGCCGGTGCGGGCGAGCAGAGCGCGCACCTCGGCGTCCGGGAAGCCCGCCAGCAGCGCCTTGCCGACGCCCGTGGAGTGCGGCAGGACCCGGCGGCCGACCTCGGTGAACATCCGCATCGAGTGCTTGGACGGCACCTGCGCCACGTACACGATCTCGTCGCCGTCGAGCAGCGCCATGTTCGCCGTCTCGCCGGTCTCCTCGACCAGGCGGGCCAGATAGGGGCGGGCCCAGGTGCCCAGCAGCCGGGAGGCGGACTCGCCGAGCCGGATCAGCCGCGGGCCCAGCGCATAGCGGCGGTTGGTCTGCTGACGGACGTATCCGCAGACCACCAGGGTGCGCATCAGGCGGTGGATGGTGGGCAGGGGCAGTCCGCTGCTCGCGGAGAGCTCGCTCAGCCCTACCTCGCCTCCCGCGTCCGCCATCCGCTCGAGCAGGTCGAAGGCGCGCTCGAGGGACTGGACCCCTCCGCCGGCGGACTTGGCGGAGTCGGTGGTGCTGGCGCTGGACGTCGGCACGGCGCGTTCCTTTCGAAACTGGCGGGAAGGGCTGAAGCCTACCCGGCGGTCGGTTGACTCCTCGCTTGTGCGTAGCTACGTTCTGCCTACTGGAATGCTAATTCCGCTTTGTGGAAACGTCCAGAGTGGTGGCGGTGGGTGCACTGTGGAGAAGTGTGCCCTTGACGGCGCGAAGGCGGGAGTGAAGACTCCTTCAACAGAACGTTGAATTCCGTTACGTGGAAGTTTCTGGAAAGTCTCCGGAACCTTCCCCGGAGTGAACGGAAGAGAACGGAAGAGAGGGGTCCGGGTGTCCGACGCTGAACTGGTGCTGCGCTCGACGCGCGTCATCACTCCCGAAGGGACGCGGCCCGCCACGGTCGCCGTCGCCGACGGCGAGATCACGGCCGTCCTGCCGTACGACACCCCCGTGCCCGAGGGCGCCCGGCTGGAGGACTTCGGGGACGACGTCCTGCTGCCCGGCCTGGTCGACACGCACGTGCACGTCAACGACCCCGGCCGCACTCACTGGGAGGGCTTCTGGACCGCCACGCGCGCGGCGGCGGCCGGCGGCGTCACCACCCTCGTCGACATGCCCCTCAACTCCCTCCCGCCGACCACGACGGTCGACCACCTCCGCGTCAAACAGGAGGTCGCCGCCGACAAGGCGCACATCGACGTCGGCTTCTGGGGCGGCGCCCTGCCCGACAACGTCAAGGACCTGCGCCCGCTGCACGACTCCGGTGTCTTCGGCTTCAAGGCCTTCCTCTCCCCGTCGGGCGTCGACGAGTTCCCGCACCTCGACCAGGACGGGCTCGCCCGGTCGCTCGCCGAGATCGCCGCCTTCGACGGCCTGCTGATCGTGCACGCCGAGGACCCCCATCACCTGGACGCCGCCCCGCAGCAGGGCGGCCCCAGATACGCCGACTTCCTGGCCTCCCGTCCCCGCGACGCCGAGGACACCGCCATCGCGCACCTCATCGCGCAGGCCAAGCGCCTGCACGCGCGCGTGCACGTCCTGCACCTCTCCTCCAGCGACGCGCTGCCACTGATCGCCGCCGCCAAGGCCGACGGCGTCCGCATCACGGTCGAGACCTGCCCCCACTACCTGACCCTCACGGCCGAGGAAGTCCCCGACGGCGCCAGCGAGTTCAAGTGCTGCCCGCCCATCCGCGAGTCCGCCAACCAGGACCTGCTCTGGCAGGCCCTCGCGGACGGCACCATCGACTGTGTGGTCACCGACCACTCCCCGTCCACGGCCGACCTGAAGACCGACGACTTCGCGACCGCGTGGGGCGGCATCTCGGGCCTTCAGCTGAGTCTGGCGGCGGTCTGGACCGAGGCACGCGGGCGCGGCCACGGCCTGGAGGACGTCGTCCGGTGGATGTCCGCGCGCACGGCCGCCCTCGTGGGCCTCTCCCGCAAGGGCGCGATCGAGGCGGGCCGCGACGCCGACTTCGCCGTTCTCGCCCCCGACGAGACCTTCACCGTCGACCCGGCCAACCTCCAGCACCGCAACCGCGTCACGGCGTACGCCGGCCGGACCCTGTACGGCGTCGTGAAGTCCACCTGGCTGCGCGGCGAACGGATCGTCGGAGACGGCGAGTTCACCGAGCCGAAGGGCCGGCTCCTCACCCGTACCCCCTGAGCCGAAGGGACGCCCGACTCGCACTTCCGACTCCACCCGCACCCGCACCGGCCGACTCCCGAAAGGCAGACCTGATCACCGTGACGGCGATAGAGAGCTTCACCGGCGACGCGAACCCCTACGGCGGCGGCGACCCGTACGCGGACTACCGCACCGCCGACTTCCCCTTCACCCGGTACGCCGACCTCGCCGACCGCAGGCTCGGCGCCTCGGTCGTCGCCGCCAACGACGAGTTCTTCGCCCAGCGCGAGAACCTGCTGGTGCCCGGGCCCGCCGAGTTCGACCCGGAGCACTTCGGACACAAGGGCAAGATCATGGACGGCTGGGAGACCCGCCGCCGCCGCGGCGCCTCCGCCGAGCACCCGTGGCCGACGGCCGAGGACCACGACTGGGCCCTGGTCCGCCTCGGCGCGCCGGGTGTCGTACGGGGCATCGTGGTCGACACGGCCCACTTCCGCGGCAACTACCCGCAGGCCGTGTCGGTCGAGGGCACGTCGGTACCCGGCTCGCCGTCCCCCGAGGAACTCCTGTCGGACGACGTGAAGTGGACGACGCTCGTCCCGCGCACGCCGGTCGGCGGCCATGCGGCGAATGGTTTCTCCATAGGCGTCGAACAGCGCTTCACACACCTGCGCGTCAACCAGCACCCCGACGGCGGCATCGCCCGTCTGCGTGTCTACGGCGAGGTCGTCCCGGACCCGAAGTGGCTGGAGGTCCTCGGCACCTTCGACGTGGTCGCCCTGGAGAACGGCGGCCAGGCCGAGGACGCGTCCAACCTCTTCTACTCACCCGCCGGCAACACCATCCAGCCGGGGCGCTCCCGCAAGATGGACGACGGCTGGGAGACGCGTCGCCGCCGCGACCAGGGCAACGACTGGATCAGCTACCGGCTGGTCGCGCAGTCCCAGATCCGCGCCCTGGAGATCGACACCGCGTACCTGAAGGGCAACAGCGCCGGCTGGGCCTCGGTGTCGGTCAAGGACGGCGAGAGCGGCGAGTGGACGGAGATCCTCCCGCGCACCCGCCTCCAGCCCGACACCAACCACCGCTTCGTCCTGCCGGCCCCGGCCGTCGCCACGCACGCGCGCGTGGACATCCATCCCGACGGCGGCATCTCCCGCCTGCGCCTGTTCGGCTCCCTCACGGACGCGGGCGCGGCGGCGCTGACGGCCCGCCACCAGGAACTGGGCGGCTGAGCCGGCCTCCGCTACGGTGAACACCCCGGCGGGGACCGGGGTGTTCACGGGGAGGCACGATGGCGGTCCTGCTCTACTACCCGTTGGTGAAGCCACCGACGGAGGTGCTGCACCAGGCACTGCTGTACTGGGACGGCATCGCCACGGTCGTACCCCGCGATCCCGCGGTGTACGAGGTCGCCGTCTCCGCCGAGCTGACGGACCTGCGGGACCGCTCGCTGTACACACCGCTGGTCTTCGACCGGGACGCGATGGAGCGGCTGGACGACCCGGACCACGGCCTGGTCTCCCTCGGCTCCCTCACCTCCCAGGTGCTGCGCCAGGAACTGCGCCGCCTGGCCGAGAGCCCGAACCCGCCACGGCTCCCCGTACCGCCGGACACCTTCATCTACGGCTCGAAGCTGACCGACTGGCTGGAGGAGGAACTGCTGCGTCTCGGCCTGGCCGAGCGCTGCGACCGTGAGTACCGGAGCCTGGCCGTACCGAAGCGGGTCCAGCAGCTGATCGTCGGCGTCATGGCACGCGAACTGGCCGCCGCCGGGCGGGTCGCGTACGTCCCGTACACCGACCACGCGGACGCCGCCGCCGCGTCCCTGTGCGCCCCCGCCGAGCACCGGCTGCCCGCCTACCAGGCGGACCTCGGCGGCCTCCTGCCGGTCCCCGCCCCGGGCACCCCCACCGCCGACGTCCTCGCCTTCCGCGACCGCCACGGCGACGAGCGGGAGCGTCTGATGCGGGCCCTGCACCGGCTGCTCGGCGACCTGCGCCGCGACTACGCACACCCGGCCGACGTCCTCGCCCAGCTGCGGCGCGAGATCGAAGGGTCCGTCGCGGACTACCGCTCGGCGGCCAGGAGCAGCCGGATGGCCTGGGTGGAACGGTCCGTGATGGTGACCGTGGGCCTAGCGGCCGCTGCCGGTGAAGTGGTGCGGCCCGGCCTGGGCTGGGTGCTGGGGTCGGTCGGCGGCATCGCGCTGAACCTGGCCACCCGGGAGATCCGGCCCCTGGCCCGAGCCCGGGAGGACCACGACTTCAGCTACCTGCACCGCGTCCGGGAGGCCCTGGCCTGACACCCAGGCGCACTCAGGGGCTCACGCCGCGTGCCCGCCGTCCACGGCGAACTCGGCGCCCGTGACATAGGCGGCCCCCGCCAGGTGCGCGACCGTCGCCGCCACCTCCTGCGCCGTCCCGAAGCGGCCCAGCGCGGTCATCGTCGCCTGACCGGCCGCGAACGGGCCGTCCGCCGGGTTCATGTCCGTGTCGACCGGGCCGGGGTGGACGACGTTCGCCGTGATCCCGCGCGGCCCCAGCTCCCTGGCGAGGGCCTTGGTCAGTCCCACCAGGGACGACTTGCTCATCGCGTACAGCGTCCCGCCGGGACCGGGCACCCGCTGGGTCATGCAGGTGCCGATCGTGATGATCCGCCCGCCGCCCGCCATCCGCCCGGCCGCCGCCTGCGAGGCCAGGAACACCCCGCGCACGTTCACCGACAGCACCCGGTCGACGTCGGAGAGGGAGAGCTCCGCCAACGGTCCGAGGACGCCGACGCCCGCGTTGTTCACCAGCACGTCGAGGCCGCCCAGCGCCTGAACCGTGCGGTCCACCGCCCCGGCCGCCTCCGCCGGGTCCGCCGCGTCCGCCCGCAGGGCCACGGCCCGCCGTCCGAGAGCCTGAACGGCCCCTACGACGTCCTCGGCCGCCTCCTTGCCGTTCACGTACGTCACCGCCACGTCCGCGCCTTCCTGGGCGAGCCGCAGGGCCGTCGCCGCCCCGATGCCGCGGCTGCCGCCGGTCACCAGGGCCACCTTGCCGTTCAGAGTTCCGTAGGTCGTTGTCATGGGTCCATCCCAGCGGCCGGCGCCCCGGCGTGCTGGCGGCGAACGGACACCGAGGTCGAGGGGCCGAAGCAGCCGAGTGGCCGAAAGCAGGCGGGCCGGAACTCTTTCCTCCGTCTCCCGCGTTCTCCTCTCGTGACCCTTCAGCAAGAAATCGTCGGCAACGCCATGCAGATGGCGGTCGTCAGCCTGCACCCCGGCCAGACCGTGTACTGCGAGGCAGGAAAGTTCCTGTTCAAGACGGTGAACGTGAGCATGGAGACCCGCCTGGGCGGCCCGTCCGGCGGTGCCGGCGGCCGGCAACCGCAGGGCGGTGGCAGCGGTGGCGGTGGCATGGGCGGCATGCTGCGCCAGGCCATGGGCACGGCCATGCAGGTCGGCCAGCGCGCCCTCGCGGGCGAGTCGCTGGCGTTCCAGTACTTCACCGCGCAGGGCGGCGAGGGCACGGTCGGCTTCGCGGGCGTGCTCCCCGGCGAGATGCGGGCACTGGAGCTGGACGGCACGCGCGCGTGGTTCGCCGAGAAGGACGCCTTCGTGGCCGCCGAGTCCACCGTCGACTTCGGCATCGCCTTCCAGGGCGGCCGCACCGGCATGAAGGGCGGCGAGGGCTTCATCCTGGAGAAGTTCACCGGCCACGGCACGGTGATCATCGCCGGCGCCGGCAACTTCATCGACCTCAACCCCGCCGACTTCGGCGGCCGCATCGAGGTCGACACGGGCTGCGTGGTCGCCTTCGAGGAGGGCATCCAGTACGGCGTCCAGCGCGTCGGCGGCCTCAACCGCCAGGGGATCATGAACGCCGTGTTCGGCGGCGAGGGTCTGTCCCTGGCCACCCTGGAGGGCAACGGCCGCGTCATCCTGCAGTCCCTCACCATCGAGAGCCTGGCCAACGCCCTGAAGAAGGCCCAGGGCGGCGACAAGCAGGGGCCCACGGGCGGACTGTTCTCGACGAACGCGGGCTGAACCGATGAGTTGCGGGCGCCGGTGGGGTCTGAGGTGATGACAACAGACCCCACTCCAGAAAGCAGGCATTCGCCATGGGCAAGCTGGTCTACACGATCTTCGTCACCCTCGACGGCGTCTACCAGGCCCCCGGCGGCCGCGACGAGGACACCCGCGGCGGCTTCGAGCACGGCGGCTGGAGCTTCCCGTACGGCGACGAGGACTTCGGCCGGTTCATCTCCGGAGTCTTCGACAACGTCGGCGCGTTCCTCCTCGGCCGCCGCACGTACGAGATCTTCGCCGGGTTCTGGCCGAAGGTCACCGATCCGGCCGACCCGGTCGCGGGCAAGCTGAACGCGCTGCCCAAGTACGTGGCCTCCACGACACTCACCGACCCCGCCTGGGAAGGCACCACCGTGATCCGCGGCGACGACCTCGCCAAGGAGGTCTCCGCACTCAAGGAGCGCACCGACGGCGAGCTCCAGGTCCACGGCAGCGGCGCCCTGGCGCAGTCGCTGTTCGCGCAGGACCTCGTGGACACCGTTCACCTGCTGACGTTCCCGGTCGTGCTCGGCTCCGGCCTCCGGCTGTTCGCCGAGGGCGCCCTGCCCACCGCGTTCCGGCACACCGGCGGCCTGATCACCGCCGCGGGCGTCTCCGTCCAGACGTACGACCTTCAGGGCCGTCCCACCTACGGCTCGTACGAACTCCCGGACAACGGCTAGCCGCAGGTTAACTTCCCGAAAACTCAACGGACTTGCCGGGAAAATCCTCGGACTTGTCATTGACATGCCACTGTCTACGCGCGTCATCATGAGGGCATGAGATTCCCCCCACGCATCACCCGCATAGGCGCCTCGGCCGCCATCCTGTCCGCCCTTCTCGTCGGCGGCACCGTCTCCGCCACGACGGCGCACGCCGCGGTCGGCAGCATCTGCTACGGCGATCTGCCCACCCAGGCGTACGACACGCTCGAGCTGATCGAGCAGGGCGGCCCGTTCCCGTACTCGCAGGACGGGGCGGTCTTCCAGAACCGGGAAGGCGTGCTGCCCTCGCAGTCGACCGGTTACTACCACGAGTACACGGTGAAGACCCCCGGGTCGTCGACGCGCGGAGCGCGCCGCATCGTGACCGGGAAGAAGACCGACGAGGACTACTACACCGGGGACCACTACGCCACGTTCGACCTGATCGACTACGGCTGCTGAGCCGCCGGGCGATCAACGGTTGACCGTCGAGGAACGGTGCGACCGGCCGGAGGTCCGACTCCCCCCACTCAGCCGGACCTCCGGCTCTCCGCTGCGGCGAACAGGGCGAACGCCAGGACGACGAGTGCGACGCCGGCGTAGACCTCGTAGCCGTCGAGGAAGCCGATCCGCTGCACGAGGCCCACATGCCAGTGGCTGAACTCGTGCACCAGGCCCAGCACGCCCTGCACGAGGGCGAGAAAACCGAGTACTTCCAGCAGTTCCTTCATGTCCAAGACCCTCGCGCCGCGGGCCCCGGCAGGCCATCGGCCGTGGGGCGGCACCCGTCCGACGCAAGGCTCCGGTCGGCCGGTCCGGCGGCGCCGAAAGTAGCCGGCGGCACGACTTCGGTCGATGGTCGTCTCCTTTCGGTGGCGGATCCCCGTCGACGGGGAGGTGGCGCGGCCCTCCGCTGCGTAGATTTGTCGACCATGAGGGCAGACGACGCGGATGTCGCGGACGAGGCGGCACGGGAGGCGTCCGGGTTCACGGGACGTCGCTGGCTGCTGCCGTCGACCCTGGTCGCGGAGCTCGCCCCGGAAGCCGAGCGGCCCGGCCGGTCGCACCGGCGCACCGCGCGCGATTGGGTCGTCGACTTCTGCTGCTTCCTCCTGGCCGTCGCCGTCGGCCTGGCGGTCGCCGACTCCTTCCCCGGCGAACGGGACCTCCCGCCCGCCTTCGCCCTGACCGACCAGCTCCTGGGCGCCCTCGCCTGCGCGGCGGTCTGGCTGCGCCGCCGGTGGCCCCTCGGCCTCGCGGTCGCGATGGTCCCCCTCGGCTTCCTGTCGACCACCTCGGCCGGCGCCTGCACCGTCGCCCTCTTCACGCTCGCCGTGCACCGGCCCCTGCGGTACGTGGCCTGGGTGGGCGGCACCCAGCTCGCCCTGATCCCGCTGCTGGCCTGGGCGCGCCCGGACCCCACGCTGGCGTACGGGCCCGCGGTGGTGTGGAGCGTGCTCATCACCGTCACGGCCGTCGGCTGGGGCATGTTCGTACGGTCCAAGCGGCAGCTGATGCTGAGCCTGCGCGAGCGCGCCCGGCGCGCCGAGACGGAGGCCCGCCTGCGCGGCGAGCAGGCACAGCGGCTCGCCCGCGAGGCCATCGCCCGGGAGATGCACGACGTGCTCGCCCACCGGCTCACCCTGCTCAGCGTGCACGCGGGCGCGCTGGAGTTCCGCCCCGACGCGCCTCGCGAGGAGATCGCGCGGGCGGCCGGCGTCATCCGCGAGAGCGCCCACGAGGCCCTCCAGGACCTGCGGGAGATCATCGGCGTCCTGCGGGCGGGCGAGCCCGACGACGCCGGGCGCCCGCAGCCGACGCTGGCCGCCCTGGACACGCTGGTCGCCGAGTCCCGTGAGGCGGGCATGAAGGTCACCCTCGACCAGCGCGTCACCGACGCCGCGGCCGTCCCCGCCTCCGTCGGCCGCACCGCCTACCGCATCGCCCAGGAGTGCCTCACCAACGCCCGCAAGCACGCCCCGGGCGCGGAGACCGCGGTCACCGTCACCGGCGGCCCCGGCGAGGGCCTGGCCGTCACCGTACGCAACCCGGCCCCCGAGGGCGACGTACCCCCCGTCCCCGGCTCCGGCCAGGGCCTGATCGGCCTGACCGAACGAGCGACGCTGGCCGGAGGCCGGCTGGAACACGGGGCGTGGGGAGACGGGGGATTCGAGGTACGGGCGTGGCTGCCGTGGGGGTGAGCGGTGTCCGTCTCGTCGTCCGGGGGCCGAGCCGCGCCGGCCTGACCGGCCCGTGCGGGTGGGCGGTGCCGGTGCGCGTGCAGCGGGTGCGGGCCTGCACCGTGGGCGCCCCGCCGCCCGGCCCGCCGCTGGTCCAGGTCTGCTCCGAATCCGGCGGCCCGGCATCCGTGACAGCCGTCGTCTGGTGGGAGGCCCGCCGGCTGCGCAGCCGCTACGGGGTGTCGCTGCGCGGGCGGTGACCCGGCGCACCCGCTCAACTCGCAGGCCACAACGGCGACCAGGTACTCCACAGCCGTGATTACGTAAGGCCCATGACTGCGATCAGACTCCTCCTCGTCGACGACGATCCCCTGGTGCGGGCCGGTCTGGCCTTCATGATGGGGGGCGCCGACGACATCGAGATCGTCGGTGAGGCCGCCGACGGCGGCGAGGTCGAGGCTCTCGTGGACCGCACCCGACCCGATGTCGTCCTGATGGACATCCGGATGGCGGCCGTGGACGGGCTCACCGCCACGGAGCGGCTGCGCGGGCGGGCGGACGCTCCGCAGGTCGTGGTGCTCACCACCTTCCACGCCGACGAGCAGGTGCTGCGGGCGCTGCGCGCGGGGGCCGCCGGGTTCGTCCTCAAGGACACCCCGCCCGCAGAGATCCTGGACGCCGTGCGCCGGGTCGCGGCCGGTGACCCGGTCCTGTCGCCCACGATCACGCGGCAGTTGATGGACCACGCGGCCGGTACGGCGGCCGACACCCGGCGCGCTCACGCGCGCGTGCGGCTCGCCGCGCTCGGCGAACGCGAACGCGAGGTGGCCGTCGCCGTCGGCCGGGGACTGTCCAACGCGGACATCGCCGCCCGACTGTTCATGAGCGTCGCCACCGTCAAGGCCCACGTCTCCCGGGTCCTGGCCAAGCTCGACCTCAACAACCGGGTGCAGATCGCCCTGTTGGCGTACGACGCTGGGCTCCTGGAGGACGGGGTGGCGGACGCGGCGGAGGACGGGTACTAGCCGTCGCTCCCGTGCGTCGGGGGAGTGACGGAGGGGAGTGGCCTGGCCGAGGTGATCGATCTGGGGGAGTTCGGCGACGGGCTGGGCGGGACCCGCACACGGTGTACGCGCGACTGCGCGAGCGCGGCCCGGTGCCCCGGGCGCGGCCGCCCGGCGCCGACGGACGGTACGCGACGTGGCTCGTCGTGGGGTACGAGCAGGCGCGGGCGGCGCTCGCCGACCCGAGACTGTCCAAGGACAGCAGCCGGATCGGGGGCACGTACCTCGACGAGCAGCTGATCGGCCCGTATCTGCTGACCGCCGACCCGCCGCAGCACACCCGCCTGCGCGCGCTGGTCTCCCGTGCCTCGGAGACCGTCAGGTCAGGGCCGTGTCCGGGCGGCGCCCTTCACAGGCCGGGCACCCGCCGGCCCTCGGGCAACGCGCTCACCCGACGGGAACGCGCTCGCCGACGGGGGCGTGCTCAGCCGGCTCCCGATGTCGCCGGGATCTCCGCGAGCCATACCGCCCTGCGCTCACGCCGGGACACCTCGCAGGCCTCCGCGATGCGCAGGGCGTGGAGGGCCTCGCGGCCGTCGCAGGGATTGGCCCGCTCGCCGCGCACGACGTCCACGAACGCGGCGAGCTCCGCCTCGTACGCGGGCTCGAAGCGCTCCAGGAACCCGCTCCACGGCTTGTCCGCGGCCGGCGGACCGGTGGGCTCGGTGGACGCGATCGGCGTGCGGTCGTCCAGGCCCACGACGATCTGGTCGAGTTCCCCGGCCAGCTCCATGCGGACGTCGTAGCCCGCGCCGTTCAGCCGCGTCGCCGTCGCCGTGGCGAGCGTGCCGTCGTCGAGGGTGAGAACCACGGCGGCCGTGTCGACGTCTCCCGCCTCGCGGAACATCGCGGGCCCGGCGTCGGAGCCGGCCGCGTACACGTCCGTCACCTGGCGCCCGGTGACCCAGCGCAGGCAGTCGAAGTCGTGGATGAGCGCGTCCCGGTAGATCCCGCCGGACACCGGCAGCCACGCGGCCGGCGGCGCCGACTCGTCGGACGTCAGCGCCCGCACGGTGTGCAGCCGTCCGAGCCGCCCCGACCGCACCGCCTCGCGAGCCCCCGTGTACCCCGCGTCGAAGCGGCGCTGGAAGCCCATCTGAAGGATCGTTCCGGCAGCCTCGACCTCGGCGATCGCCTGTAATGTCCCGGCCAGGTCCAGGGCGATCGGCTTCTCGCAGAAGACCGGAAGCCCGGAGCGCGCTGCCCGACCGATCAGTTCGGCGTGGGCCGAGGTCGCCGTCGTGATCACGACGGCGTCCACGCCCCAGCGGAATATCTCGTCCACCCCAGGGGCGGCCGTCTCGCCCAGCCGATGCGCGAGCTCCTGGGCGCGCGCGTGGTCCGCGTCCGTCAGGATCAGGGATCCGACCTCGCGGTGACGGCTGAGTGTGTTCGCATGAATGGTGCCTATGCGGCCCGTCCCGATGACCCCGATGCGCATGAAACAAAAGTGGGGTCGAGGGCCGCATCCTGTCAATGCGTATGTCCGGACAACCGAACTACACAACTTCCCGTCAACCGGCCGCAGAGCTACGCTCGGCCCGTGCCGAAACCAGAAGTGGACCCGACCGTGCAGCTCGAACTCCGTGTGGACCGAAGCTCTCCGGTGCCGTTGTACTTCCAGTTGGCCCAGCAGTTGGAAGCCGCGATCGAGCACGGCTCGCTCACCCCCGGCAGCCTGCTGGGCAACGAGATCGAGCTCGCGGCACGGCTCGGCCTGTCCCGGCCGACCGTGCGCCAGGCGATCCAGTCGCTCGTCGACAAGGGTCTCCTGGTCCGCCGCCGGGGCGTGGGCACGCAGGTCGTGCACAGCCAGGTCAAGCGGCCGCTGGAGCTCAGCAGCCTGTACGACGACCTGGAGGCGGCCGGGCAGCGTCCGGCGACCACGGTCCTGGTCAACACCATGGTCCCGGCGTCCGCCGAGGTCGCTGCCGCGCTCGCGGTGGCCGAGGGCAGTGACGTCCACCGGGTGGAGCGGCTGCGGCTGGCGCACGGGGAGCCGATGGCGTACCTGTGCAACCACCTCCCCTCCGGCCTGCTCGACCTGGACACCGACCAGCTCCAGGCCACCGGCCTGTACCGCCTGATGCGGGCCGCCGGGATCACCCTGCACAGCGCCCGCCAGTCCATCGGGGCCCGCGCCGCGACCGCCGACGAGGCCGAGCGGCTCGCCGAGGACGAGGGCGCCCCGCTGCTGACCATGCAGCGCACCACCTTCGACGACACCGGCCGGGCGGTGGAGTTCGGCGACCACATCTATCGGCCGACCCGCTACTCCTTCGAGTTCCAGCTGCTCGTAAGGCCCTGAAACCGGGGGCGAGAGGCCCGTATGCGTCGCAATGTCCCGACAATGTGACCGGATGTCCGGACAGGGCGACCGAGGGGTGGTCCCCGGCCGTGAGGCGGTTGTTCCCCGTGCAGAGGGATCGAGAAGAACTCGCGCAGGAGCCAGGCCGAGTTCGTCTGCGTGCCCTGTGGGTTCACCTGCGACGCCGACGAGAACGCAGCACACGATGTCGCGGCAGGACAGGGCGGGATCCCACGCCCCCGGGGCTCAGCCGGTGCCGGAGGGATGACAACGGCCACCCGCCGTTCGAGCGTCCGTGAACCTCGGCCCGCCTGGGGTGGAATCCCCCTCTTTGAGGGGGGAGGATGTCAATGAACACAGCAAGAAGGGCGGGCGGGCACGTGAAGGGCACGCGGCCTCGTGGCATGGTTGGGGACCTGGGCAGGGATCGCGTTGGCGAGGGGCACTCGGCGTGGCCCCGGCAGGATGCGGCGCGACCGGTGGCAAGCGCGTGGAAGTCGCCCGCAAGGCCGCTGCCGCCCAGGGAAGGGTGGCGGTGAAGACCCCGCTGGACGTTCGCGATGATCACCCGCTCGGGTGACGGCGACACCTTCTGGGACATCGTCCGGAGCGGCGAGCAGACGGCCGTCACGGACAACGTCAACTTTCTGTCCTCCGTCGCCGCGCTGCGCTGCCCCGCTCGGCACCCGACGTGAGGGTGAGGCAGAATCGGCGACGATGAGCACCTACGGCAACTTCAGCGCCCCCATCGGCTCCCGCCGCGCCCCCGCACTCCGCACCGTGGGCACCAGGGAGCGCCGCTCGCACCTCACCGCACCCCGTGTGCCGACCGTCGGCATCGACATCGGCGGCACCAAGGTGATGGCGGGCGTCGTCGACGCCGACGGCAACATCCTGGAGAAGGTCCGCACGGAGACCCCGGACAAGTCCAAGAGCCCGAAGGTCGTGGAGGACACGATCGTCGAGCTGGTCCTGGACCTGTCCGACCGCCACGACGTGCACGCGGTCGGCGTCGGCGCGGCGGGGTGGGTCGACGCGGACCGCAACCGCGTCCTGTTCGCGCCCCACCTGTCCTGGCGCAACGAGCCCCTCAGGGACCGCCTCTCCGGCCGCCTGGCGGTTCCCGTCCTGGTGGACAACGACGCCAACACCGCCGCCTGGGCGGAGTGGCGGTTCGGCGCGGGCCGCGGCGAGGACCACCTCGTCATGATCACCCTCGGCACCGGCATCGGCGGCGCGATCCTGGAGGACGGCCAGGTCAAGCGCGGCAAGTACGGCGTTGCCGGCGAGTTCGGCCATATGCAGGTCGTGCCCGGCGGTCACCGCTGCCCGTGCGGCAACCGCGGCTGCTGGGAGCAGTACAGCTCGGGCAACGCGCTGGTCAGGGAGGCGCGCGAACTGGCCGCGGCCGACTCTCCGGTGGCCTACGGGATCATCGAGCACGTCAAGGGCAACATCGGTGACATCACCGGCCCGATGATCACCGAGCTGGCCCGTGAGGGCGACGCCATGTGCATCGAGCTGCTCCAGGACATCGGCCAGTGGCTCGGCGTCGGCATCGCCAACCTGGCCGCCGCCCTCGACCCGTCCTGCTTCGTGATCGGCGGCGGTGTCTCGGCCGCCGACGACCTGCTGATCAGCCCCGCGCGGGACGCGTTCAAGCGCCAGCTCACCGGCCGCGGCTACCGTCCCGAGGCCCGGATAGTGCGCGCTCAGCTGGGCCCCGAGGCCGGCATGGTCGGCGCCGCAGACCTGGCCCGACTGGTCGCCCGCCGCTTCCGGCGCGCCAAGCGCCGCCGCGTCGAGCGCTACGAGCGCTTCGAACGGTTCACGGAGGCGGCCCGCCGCACCCAGGACACGGCATGACCGCCGCGTCCCCCCGTACCACCCGGGACACCGCATGACAGCATCGCTGCCCCGCCAGGCCGCGCCCCCCGACGAGCCGTCCCCCCCGCCGGAGGACCGCCGTCACGTGATCCGCCGCAGGGCGCTCACCCTGCTGATCATCGTGCTGCTCATCGGCGTCCCGGCCGGTTACCTGGTGATCTCCGCCAACCAGAGCCGGGACAGCGGCAAGGACAAGGAGGCGAAGTACTCGGCGACCGGCCTGACCGCCGACTGGCCGTCGATGGTCCAGCGCCGCCTGTACCAGGTGCCGATCCCGCACCCCTCCAACCAGGTCGCCTACTACGAGACGAACAACTGGAAGACCAGCCGGCTCTACGTGCAGTTCCAGACCACGCAGGCCGGACTCGACCAGTTCCTCGCGGACATCGGCGTCAGCCGGGCCGCCCTGAAGAAGGGCGACATCACCATCAGCGCCCGCGACCAGGAGATCACCGGCTGGAAGTTCACGGGCCCCGGCTCCCGCCCCGGCGACGACTTCGGCATCGCCCGTGAGCAGAAGAACCCCGACCCGACGCTGGACGTGGTGGTGAACACCGGCAACGCGATCTACCCCTTCGTCTACGTCGTCTCGCGCACGGTGCCCTGACCGGACCCGATCGGGTGTCCGGCCGGCCGCCGGGACCGATTGTCAGACCCCGCCCGTAGAGTCGAAGACGACTGATCCGACATGCGGGCGGGAGGTGGACACAAGGTATGAGCGCCATGGTCGGCGGGACGCATTCGGCGGAGCCTCTCTCCGTCTCCGTGCGGCTCGCCGCCGTCTTCCTGCCCGCACCCCTCCCGCGCGAGGGCCGCGTCGCCTTCTGGGACCCGTCGGACGGCCCGACGACCATCACGGCGGACGCGGAACACGCCGGACACGCGGAACGCGCCGGACACGCGGAACGCGCCGGACACGCGGGACGCGCCGGACACGCGGGACACGTGGACCAGGGGGAACTCACGGAGCTCACCGTCGTCACGCGGCACGGCTCCTCCATCCGCCGCAAGCAGGCCTCCGCCCTGTCCCTGCCGCTCGACAAGGCACTCCCGCTGCTCGTGCGCGCCCGCCGCGATCCCGCCGCCCACCCGGCCACCGCCTGCTGGGGCGCCGCCGCACTGCACGCCCTGCGGCTGACCGCCCGCGGCCGCCTGCTGCCCGGCCTGACGCCCACCGGACACGACGCCTGGCGGGCGGGCCCCCTGGATCCCGAGGACATCGCCCACCTGCGCGCGGTCGCCGCCGCGCTCCCGTACGAGGGCCACGCCGTGCCGCTCCCCGGCCCCGGCCCGCTCCGGCTGCCGAAGCCGGAGGCCCTGATGCGGTCCTTCCTGGACGCCGTGGCGGACACCCTGCCCCGCACCCCGGCCGCGCCGCACGCGTGCGGGAAGCCCTTCGCGGACCGCCGGCCCCAGCGGCTGCCCGGCGCGCACGACTGGGCCGCCGAGGTCGCGGCCGGTATGGACGCGGGCGTGCGGATCTCGCTCCGCCTCGACCTGTCCGCGTACGACATGTTCGACGCCTCCGACGACGGCGGGCGGGCGCGCAGCGCGGGCGCCGCGATCGTCCAGGTGCACAGCCTCGCCGACCCGACATTGGTGACCGACGCGGCAACCCTGTGGGCGGGCGTGGCCGACGCCGCCTTCGGGGCACGCGCACGCGTGGACGCGGCCCTCGCCGTGCGGCGCGCGGCCCGCGTCTGGCCCCCGCTCGCCCGGCTCGCCGAACAGGACGCGCCGGACGTCCTGGCCCTCTCCGAGGACGAACTGGGCGACCTGCTCGGCGTGGCGGCCACCCGGCTCGCGGCGGCCGGGGTCGCCGTGCACTGGCCGAGGGACCTGGCGCAGGACCTCAGCGCGGCCGCCGTGGTCCGACCCGCGCCGGGCTCGGCGACGGACGGCACCGGCTTCTTCGAGGGCGAGGAACTGCTCCAGTTCCGCTGGCAGCTCGCGCTCGGCGGCGACCCGCTCAGCGAGGCCGAGATGGACGCTCTGGCGGAGGCCCACCGCCCGGTGGTCCGGCTCCGCGACCAGTGGGTCCTGGTCGACCCGGCGCTCGTCCGCAAGGCCCGCAAACGCGAACTGGGCCTGCTGGACCCGGTCGACGCCCTGTCCGTCGCCCTCTCCGGCACCGCGGAGGTCGACGGCGAGACCGTGGAGGCGGTCCCCGTCGGCGCCCTGGCGGCCCTGCGCGACCGTCTCACCGCCGGGGTGCACCCCGCGCAGCCGCCCGTCGGCCTGCACGCCACGCTCCGCGACTACCAGCTGCGCGGCCTGGCCTGGCTGGACCTCATGACCTCCCTCGGCCTCGGCGGCTGCCTCGCCGACGACATGGGCCTCGGCAAGACGATCACCGTCATCGCCCTGCATCTGAAGCGGGCCCGCACCGAGCCGACCCTGGTGGTCTGCCCGGCCTCCCTCCTGGGCAACTGGCAGCGCGAGATCACCCGCTTCGCGCCGGGCGTCCCCGTCCGGCGCTTCCACGGCCCCGAACGCAGCCTGACGGACCTGACCGGCGGCTTCGGCCTCACCACGTACGGCACGATGCGTTCGGCCGCCGCGACCCTGGCCGGGCAGCCCTGGGGCATGGTCGTCGCGGACGAGGCCCAGCACGTGAAGAACCCCTACTCGGCGACGGCGAAGGCCCTGCGCACCATCCCGACACCCGCGCGCGTGGCCCTGACCGGCACCCCCGTCGAGAACAACCTCTCCGAGCTCTGGGCCCTGCTCGACTGGACGACACCGGGACTCCTCGGTCCCCTGAAGTCCTTCCGCGCCCGGCACGCGCGCGCGGTGGAGAACGGCGAGGACGATCTGGCGGTGGAGCGCCTCGCCCGCCTGGTGCGTCCGTTCCTCCTGCGCCGCAAGAAGTCCGACCCCGGCATCGTGCCCGAGCTGCCGCCGAAGACCGAGACCGACCACCCGGTCCCGCTCACCCGGGAACAGGCGGCGCTCTACGAGGCGGTGGTGCGCGAGTCCCTGCTGGCCATCGAGACGGCGGACGGTATCGCCCGCCGCGGCCTGGTGCTGAAGCTCCTGGGCGCGCTGAAGCAGATCTGCGACCATCCGGCCCTGTACCTCAAGGAGGAGAGCGCCTCGGTCGGCGACGCGCTGGCCGCCCGCTCCGGCAAGCTCGCCCTGCTGGACGAGCTGTTGGACACCCTGCTCGCCGAGGACGGCTCGGCACTCGTCTTCACGCAGTACGTCGGCATGGCCCGCCTGATCGCCGCCCACCTCATCGCCCGCGCGGTCCCGGTCGACCTCCTGCACGGCGGCACCCCGGTACCCGAGCGGGAGCGGATGGTGGACCGCTTCCAGAGCGGCGCGACCCCGGTCCTGGTCCTCTCCCTGAAGGCGGCCGGCACCGGCCTCAACCTCACGCGCGCGGGCCATGTCGTCCACTTCGACCGCTGGTGGAACCCGGCTGTCGAGGAACAGGCCACCGACCGCGCCTACCGCATCGGCCAGACCCAGCCGGTCCAGGTCCACCGCCTCATCACCGAGGGCACCGTCGAGGACCGCATCGCCGAGATGCTCCAGGCCAAGCGCGCCCTGGCCGACGCGATCCTCGGCTCCGGCGAGTCGGCCCTCACGGAACTGACGGACCGCGAGCTGTCCGACCTGGTCAGGCTGCGGAGGGAGGCGTGATGGGGGAGACGGAGAAGGACGAGGTCCAGGCGGAGGCGGAGGTCGAGACCGAGGCCGAGGCCGTCACGGCGGGGGCGCACCAGGAGCAGGGCAGCAGGCCGGCCGACGAGGCCCGCCGTGCGCTGCGGGCGGCCCGGGAGCGGCGGCTGGAACAGCAGGCGGAGGAGTCGTCGCAGCAGCCCGAAGGCCCGGCACCGCGGCCCGGCGACGCAGCCCGCGCGGCCCTGCGGCGCCCGCCGGACGCCACTCCCGCAGCGGCCACGCGCCCGCCGGACGCCACTCCCGCGGCGGGCACCCCGGTAACCGGCGCCGTCTCCGCAGTGGAGTCGGCTCCACCGGCGGATGCCTCTCCGGCAGCCGACACGTCGCGCGCACCGCGCGCACCGCGCGCCTCGCACGTCCCGACCGGCTCGCGCCCCGGGGACATCGCCCGTGAGGCCCTGCGTGCGGCACGTGCGCAGGCGGCGCGGCAGGGCTCGGCCGAAGCCGCAGAGCAGACAGGACGGGAGACCGTGCGCAGCGGCCCCCACGCCCACCCCAGCCCCCGCACCGCAGCCCACCTCCCTGAAGAGGGGCGCCCCGCCCGCCCGCGTGACCCCGTGGCCCAAGAACGAGCCCGTGTCGTAAGGGAGTTGCTCTCGGGCGCCTTCCGGATGCCACCGGACGAGACATCCGAGCCCGAGCCGAATCCGTACCCGGACCCGGAGCCGTACCCAGACCCGGACCCGAATCCAGACCCGGACCCGAATCCGGAGCCGGACCCGAATCCGGAGCCGTACCCGGACCCGGAGCCGTACCCGAATCCGGAGCCGTACCCGGACCCGGAGCCGTACCCGGATCTTGCGTCCGGTCAGAACAACGTGCCGCCCACCAAGGGCAGTTCACCTTCCTCGGTCGCCGCCGAACCACCCCGCACCCCCCGCTCGATGGCCGCCCCCTCCCGGGACGGCGACCACCGCCGCACCTTCCCCGCGTTCCCCCCGCGCGCCGGCGGCTCCTTCGCCGAGACCTGGTGGGGCAACGCCTGGGTCACCGCGCTCGAAGAAGGCGCCCTGGATCCCAAGCGCCTGGCCCGCGGCCGTGGGTACGCCGAGCAGGGAAACGTGGACGCGATCACGGTCACCCCCGGGCTCGTCCTGGCGTACGTGCAGGGCAGCCGCCCCCGCCCCTACCGCGTGCAGGTGCGACTGCGCACCCTCGGCGAGGAGGACTGGGAGCGCTTCCTGGACGCCGCCGTCGAGCGCCCCGGGCACATCGCCGCGCTGCTCGACAAGGAGATGCCCGAGTCCCTCGCCGACTGCGGGGTGCCACTGCTGCCCGGCCCCGGTGACCTCGACCCGCACTGCAGCTGCCCCGACCGCGGTCACCCTTGCAAGCACGCGGCAGCCCTCTGCTATCAGACCGCGCGGCTGCTCGACGCCGACCCGTTCGTGCTGCTTCTGCTGCGCGGTCGCGGCGAACGCGAACTGCTCGACGCACTGTCCCGCCGTAACGCCACCCGCGCGGCCCGCGCCGCTCAGGAACAGGAACCGGAACCCCTGCCGGGCGTACGGGCCGCCGAGGCCCTCGCCGAACGTCGACTCCCGCCTCTCCCGGCCCCTTTGCCCGTGCCCCCGCACCCCGAGCAGCCCCCGGCGTACCCGTCCGCGCCGAACGGCCCCGACTCCTTCGCGCTGGACCACCTCGCGACCGACGCGGCCGCCCGCGCCCACGCTCTGCTGACCACCGGTCATGACGAGACCGGCGAACTGACCCTCTGGCAGGACGCCGTACGCCTCGCCGCGTCCCGCCCCGGCTCCGGGCTCACCGCCACCACCCGCTCCCTCTACGCCTCGCTCGCCTCCGCCGCCGGCCGTACCCCGTCCGAGCTGGCGCGCGCGGTGGCCGCGTGGCGACAGGGCGGCCCGGACGGGCTCACCGTCCTGGAGGAGTCCTGGGATCCGCCGGCCGGACGCTTCGACCGGGCCCGTTCTCTCCTCCTGGCCGCCGACCTCCCCGCCTTCCGCCCCCGCCACAACCACCTCACCCACCCCCGCGGCCACGTCCAACTCCGCTTCGGACGTGACGGCTTGTGGTACGCGTACGAGTCGGAACCGGGCCACGACGACTGGTGGCCCCGCGGCACCCCCGACCCGGATCCGGTGGGCGCGCTCACCGGCCTGGGCGGCTCGGACGATTTCTGATCTTGTACGTTACGTTCGACACGGCGCATGTCAGGCGCCGTTCCCACGGGGGCGAGAAGCGGGACGGTACCGCATCGACAGGGGTCGAGGCGCGTCACGATGCACGGGCGTGAGGTCCGGCGACCCGGCCCGCTGCGGAAGCCGTGCGGGCCGGGTGACCGGGGGCTCAGGCCAGCGTGGCTCTGAGCACCTCGAGGGCGGTCGTCGGGTCGGCGAGGGCGTGGTAGATCCCGGGGATCTCGTGGTCGAGGCCGAGCAGGCCGTGGACGGCGTGCATGGCGCCGCGCACGGAGTACTCGACGGTGAAGACGACATCCTCCGGGAGCTCCGCGAACTGGCCCAGGAAGGCGAAGTTGGTCGCACCCTGCGGAATGACCAGGGGCCTGTCGTGGACGGTGCGGGGGGCGAACTGGCTGGTGATGTACGGCATCATCACCGGGATCACCGTCGTGGTCGCCGCGACCTGTTCCTCGATGTCCGACAGACCGAGGTGGCCGAGCAGTTCGGTGAGGATCTCCCGTCCGGTGGCCCGCGCCATCGGCTTGTCGACGAAGTCACCCTCCTTGTCGACGAACAGGCCGTAGCCCCACAGGGTGTACACGTCCTCGGGCTGGCCCTCGAAGTGCGGGGCATGCGGTACCACGATCGACATCAGCCAGTGGGAGTCCTTGAACGTCATCAGCGCGCCCGTGCCGGGGAGGTTGCCGGACAGTTCCTCGATGCGGTGCAGCAGCAGCGGGCTGCGCATGGTGAGGGTGAAGGACTCCCACTTCGCCTCGTCCACATTGCCGTTGAAGGCGGTGGGGCGGCCGAAGTCCTCGGCCTTGGCGGCGATGGTCTCCCACAGCCGCCAGCCGCCGTCGCGCTTGTCGCGGATCAGGTCGGGCGGGGTGGCGTCGCTTCCGGAGGCGGCGTCGGCGGTCATCGAGCCGATGGTGAGGAACGCGTAGTCGGTGTCGGTGAGTTCGTAGGCGTCCGGCTGCCCGTCGCGTTCGAGGTGCAGCCGGCGCACGCGCCGGGCGCCCTGCTCGTCGGTGGCGAAGTCGACGTCGGTGACCCGCACGCCGTACTCGAAGCGCACGCCGTGGTTCTCCAGCCAGGCCCGCACCGGGCGGATGATCGAGTCGTACTGGTTGAGGCGGGTACGGCGTACCCCGGCCAGGGTGTGCATGCGCGGGAACTCCTGCATGAAGCGCAGCAGGTAGCGCTTGAGCTCGATGGCGCTGTGCCAGTTCTGGAAGGCGAAGGTGGTGCGCCACATCGTCCAGAAATTGGTGTCGAAGAAGTGCGGGGAGAAGAAGTCCTCGATCCGGCGGGCGCCGATGACCGCCTCGGGCAGTACCAGCAGGCGGGTCAGCTCCAGGCGGTCGCGGGTGTCGAGGCCGTAGTCGGAGGCGTCCAGGATCGTGGTGTCCTTGCCGATCAGGCGGGCCTTGGCGTCGGTGGGCCACTTGGCGTTGAACGCCTGGATCTCCTCGCGTACCGACACCGTCTCGTCGGTGAGGGTGGGGATGGACTCCAGGAGGTTCCACAGGCAGGTGTACGCCTCCTCCTCCAGCATCCGCCCGCCGCGGGTGACGTATCCGGCGGGCTCGCCGCTCCCGTCCATGGAGCCGCCGGCGACCGGGAGCTCCTCCAGGACGTGGATGTTCTCGCCTGGGAAGTCGCCGTCACGGACGAGGAAGGCCGCAGCTGCGAGGGAGGCGATGCCGCCGCCGACGAGGTAGGCGTGGGATGTGTGCGGAGCGTCGGCCATGACGTTCCTCCGTTCTGCCGCCCGGGTCTCACGGGCGGTCGACAGTGGTGAGGATCCCGTGCGCCAGAGCCCGTCGTGGTGGGGCGACGCAACGTGTAGCGGCGCCACCGTGATCGGGCCGGGCACGGTGCCCGTGGTGCTCAGTCAACGCGTGGGGTGATTGCGCGGGCAGGTGCCGAATGTCCCTCCCCGGGTGCCGAGGGGCCCGGGCCCGATGTCCTCGCGACCGTGCTCCCGTTCGCCCTGTGCCGGCAGTCCCAGGTCCTCGTCGAGCGTTTCCTCGCCTCGAACCTGCCCGCCGGGTGCCGTCGGAACGCCGGCCGACCCTGCGGGGCAGCCGGCGTTACGTCTTGGTGCCAGGCAGCTCACCGTGCAGGAGTCCCGCCACCGCCTGGCCCGCGCGATCTGCCACGGCGGCCGGGGCCGGATCCGCCAGGCGTACCGGGAGGGCCAGGAGGACCAGGAGGACCAGCTCGCCGCCCTCGGTCTGGTCCTCAACGCCGTCGTCCTGTGGAACACCCGCTACCTGGATGCCGCCGTCGCCCAGCTCCGCGCCGAGGGCCACGACATCAAGGACGAGGACGTGGCCCGCCTCTCCCCGCTCGAAGACCGGCACATCAACTTCCTGGGCGGCTATCTGTTCAACATCAAGGCCGGCGGACCCGGTCAGGGCCTGCGCTCCTTCCGGGACCCGGAGGCTGTCGAGGACGACGAGGGTTGACGGCGGCGCACCCCGCCCGCTGGGCCACTCGTTTCATCCTGTGGAGGCCAGGCGCCCGACGCTCCGGGCCGAGGCGAGGAACGCCGAGCCGGGCTTGGCACTGGCTCGACGACCTCGCGGAGCCCTAAACGGCACCCTTCTGAACGGGATCCCAGGATTCCGGGTGATCTGGATCATCGGCCGGGGCGGCGGCACGCAGCGCCGCCTCGACCTGGCGGTTGCTGGTCATGGTCGACGTGACGGCGGTCATGGTGAGGAGGAGGCCGGCGGCGGTGTAGAGCGGGGTGCGTACGTCGTAGGTGGTGGCCAGCCAGCCGCCGAGGAAGGCGCCGAACGGGGCGGCGCACATGGCGAGCATCCGGGAGGTGGAGGCGACCCGGCCCATCAGGTGGGCGGGGACGACCGCCTGTCGGAGGGAGGGGCCGAGCACCATCGTGGCGCCCATGCCCGCTCCGCAGACGGCGAGCGCGAGGCCGGCGACGTACGGGTTCGGGGCGACGGCAAGGCCCAGGATGGCGAGTCCCTCGACTGCGGCCGTGCAGGTGAGCGCGGTGCCGGTGCCGAGTCGTCGGCCGAGGAAGGAGGCGATGCCCGCGCCGAGCAGACCGCCGGTGGCCTCCGCCGTGAGGAGCAGGCCGAAGCCGAAGGTGTCGATGCCGAGACGATCGTGCGCGAAGAGGGCGAGTACGGTCTCCACGGCGAGGAAGGCGATGTTCCCGACCGCCGGACGCAGCGCGAGCCCGAGCAGCAACTGATCCCGGAATACGTACGAGGCGCCGGCCCGCGCCTGCCGCAACAGCGACTCACGGGCCTGCGGTACGGGCCGGGGTGCGGCAGGCAGCGACCGTACGAGCAGTGCGGAGAGCGCGAACGACACCGCGTCGGCGAGCAGCGGAACCGCCCGCCCGAGCGCGAGCAGGGCACTGCCCGCAGGCGGCCCCGCGAAGCCGGACGCGGCGGTCTGGGTGCCGCGCAGGCGGGCGTTGGCGCGCTCCAGGAGCGCGGGGTCGCGGCCGAGCAGATCCGGCAGATAGGCCGTGGCGGCCGTGTCGAAGAAGAGTCCGCCGAGGCCGAGCAGGAAGGCGACGGCCGCGAGCAGTGCAATGCTCAGCACGTCGAGCGCGGCCGCTGCCGCCGGTATCGCGAGCAGCACCGCACGCGCCGCGTCCATGACCCACATCGTGCGCCGACGGTCCCAGCGGTCCACCAGCGCACCGCCGAGCACCCCGAAGAGCAGCCACGGCAGCGTTCCGGCGGCCGTGACGACGGCCAGCGCCATCGGATCCCGCGTCAACGTCAACGCGAGCAGCGGCAGCGCGGCATGCGACACCCCGTCACCGAGCGAGGACACAGTCTGCGCAGTCCACAGCCGTCCGAACCCGGTCGGCAACTTCCGAACGTCTGAGGTCACTTGGCGTCCCCTTCGGCCTGCTCGCGCGGTGTCGGGTGGAACAGTGCGAAGACGAGTGACGCGTCCGGCAGCGACGGATCGGACAGCTCCCGGTACTCGTCCGCCAGTGCCTGCAGCCGCGCCCCCAGCTCCGCGAACTGCTCCTCGGTGAGCCGCAGATGCGCCATCCGTACGTGCCGCTCGCCATCCACCGGCGCTGCCTCCAGGTCCGCCACCGCATGCCGCATCAGCACATCCGGGCCTCCCTCGCCCGGATCCGGCAGCACGATCGCCCGCGCGGCCATTGCGTAGTACCGCTCGGTGACCCCCCGGACCTTCCGCGTTCGTACGACCTTCACCAGGCCGGCCCGTTCGAGCAGCCGTACGTGGTAGCTGGAACTCCCCTTCGCAAGGCCCACTCGCTCGGCGATCTGCGTAATCGTCGCGGGCTCGAAGCGGAGCACGGCCATGATCCGGTGACGCGTGAGATTGGAAACGGCGCGTAGCTGCTCGTCAGTGGTGACGTGGAACGTCTCGGGAAGATCATCGGTAGGCATGCCCCCAATGGTCAACACTTCTTGACCATTGGGCAAGGGAGTTTTGTTCGGGCTCCCGGAATCGGCTGTCCAGCACGCGAGGCCTTCGCTCCCGCACTCTCCTTCGCGCCCTCGCTCAACCCGCACCCGGGCGCCTTCGCCCCGCCTGTCGCGGAAGCTCGGCCGCACCCGCCCGAGTCCTCGCCCTCGCAGTGAAGCCGAACCGCGAACGTCGCCGCGTGGTGTCGTCGGTCATGCGGATTCCTCCCTCACGGCAACGTCGGGGTGGTGTGCTTCGGGCCGCCGGGCCGGGCAGCCACTCGTGCCGCCTATAATTGAAGAGTTCTTCAATTGACTAGTTGCGGTGGTCGATAGGTGATCCGAGGTACGGAGGTCGGGGTGGGCACAGTTGTCGAGGCGCTGCTGGCGCGGGTGCGGGCGGCTCGGGCAAGGCTCGCGGCCGCTGTGGCGGCAAGGGACCCGTACGCCGTGGCAGTGGCCCAGGACGAGCTGGACGACGCGGTACGGGTGGCCCGCGGGCACGGGCTCGACGTCGACGTCGAGCGGGCGGACGAGGAGTGATCGGGATGCCAGTTCCGCTGTACGAGGCGAAGGCGGAGTTCTTCCGGATGCTCGGGCATCCGGTGCGGATAAGGGTGCTGGAGCTGCTGCAGGACGGGCCGAAGCCGGTGCGCGACCTGTTGGCCGCGATCGAGGTCGAGCCGTCGAACCTGTCCCAGCAGCTCGCCGTGCTGCGCCGCTCGGGCATCGTGACCGCCACGCGCACCGGCTCCACGGTGGTGTATGAGCTGGCCGGCGGTGACGTGGCGGAGCTGCTCGCCGCCGCGCGGCGGATCCTGGCCGTCCTCTGGTCCGGCCGGCGCGACCTGCTGGACGAGCTGCAGGCCGCGGAGCCCTCACCATGACGAGCGAGGGAGGGTTCCGGCTGCCGTGGCGGCGGAGCAGGCCGGCAGCCGCGATCGAGCATCTGCCGCCGGCGGTGCAGCGGCACATCGTCTCGCTGAAGCTGGGGCCGGACACGGCCAGGCGGACACGCGAAGCGGTGGCCCGGCACCTGCCGGACGCGGGCGTCGCGCTGAACTCGGCGTTCGCGGACGCGGTGCTGCTGGTGACCAGTGAGCTGGTCACGAACGTGCTGCGGCATGCCGCCCACTCGCCGGTGATCGACGTCGGCCTGACGAGGTCGGCCGGACAGCTCGTTGTCAGCGTCGCGGACGCCGAACCCCGCCTGCCCGACCTCACCGCTGACGGCATGGGGGCCGGACTGCGGATGGTCACCGAGGTCGCCGCCGACTACGACGGCGATCTCAGTGCCGAACCAGCCGTCGACCACGACGGCAAGGTCGTCCTCGTACGGCTCCGGATGCCTTCGTAGAGCACCCCGGCCCAGATCAAGAAGCGGAGACACTCCAGGAACGGTGTGCTTGGGGTCCTGGAGGCACATGACCGGCGAGCGGCCGGGAGCTGCTGTTGCTGTCGCGGCAGGTGCCGCTGCCGGAGTACGGCCCGGGTGACCCTGATGCCTGCGTAGCTGTCCAGCTCACGGGAGACGGCCGCCGTACGTGGGCCGTCGTTACGACGGCGGTTCGGCCTGCCCCTGGGCGGCCTGGAGGTCGGCGAGCAGTTCGGCCTGCCCGGTCAGCACCCCGGAGAGGATGGTGCGGGCGACCCGCAGCAGCTGGGCGACGTGCGGGCTGGTGAGCGAGTAGTAGACCGTCGAGCCCTCCTTGCGGGTCACGACCAGGTTCGCCCGCCGCAGCACCGCCAGCTGCTGGGAGAGGTGCGCGGGCTCGACGCCCACCTCGGGCAGCATCTCCGAGACCGCGTGCTCTCGTACGCTCAGCAGCTCCAGGACCCGGATGCGCACCGGATGCCCGAGCGTCTTGAAGAACTCGGCCTTCAGTTGGTACAGCGGCGCACTCACTGGGCCCTCTCCTCCCCGCGACAGCAGCACGGCTCTGCCGGCCGGAGCTCGGCGCATCGCATCCACCCACTCGTCACACACATGCGGCCCATCCTCACCCGCGCAACCGGCCACACCGAATCCGTGCTGGGACACCGGACCGCCGAACCCGGCGGTGACCATCTCTTTAATTGCTAACATTAGCAATTAAAGAGATGACGCGAAGGGGTTTGTATGAGGATCACTCCACTGCGCGGTATCGGCGTCCCCTGGTTCAAGTGCCCCGCCTGCCGCCTGAAGTGCCGCCCGGCCGCAGTCGGCCCGGACGGCAACTGCCCGGGCTGCGGCCATGCCCACATCCTCAAGCTCTCCTTCGGCAGCCGCTCCACCCAGCAGCCCACCCGGAACGACCGCGACTGATCCGCGCCCGCCCGCCAGTCCGGCACCCGCCCGCCAGTCGGGCGTTCGCGGGGTGGCGGCCGGGTTGGACAGGCCGTTCGCCGAGGGCAGCACCGGACGGGCCACGAACGGGGCGCAGGCGCGGGCGAGAGGGACCACGAGGCATCGGGGGTGACGGCGTTGCGCCGGGCGGTTGGCCGGGCGGCCTGCGACGGCACCGCCGACCTCGCCCGCGTGGTTGCCGTCGGCCTTTCAGGCCGCGAGCTGACGGCGCTGGGCTGCGCGGAGGACACCGCCGTCGCCACCCAGGAGGACGCCTGCGCCCTCGTACCGGTACGCGACGGCGAGGGCGCCTTCGCCCCAGGATGACCTGGCCGCGTCAGCGATGGGCGTCCTCCGTCGGCCAGCCCGTGGTGCGCCACTCCTGTCGCTCCTCGGGCTGGTCCTCCTTCTGTCCGGTGTCGTGCGCGGCGAGCGCGGAGGCCAGGTCGGCATGGACCGGGATGGGCGGGCAGCCACCGGCAGGGACGAGGGAGCCGTCGGCGGGGATCGCGGCCAGCTCCAGGCTGCGGCCCGCCTCGGCGAGGCGGAGAGCGGCTTCGGTGATGGCCAGCTGCCCTTCCGTCGACCAGTTGCGCAGCTCGGTGAGGTCGACGACGACCGGACCGGTGCCGCGGGCCAGGGCCCAGCCGATGGCTCCGCTGAAGCGGCGCACGGCGTCGGGACCGAGGTATCCGGCGACGGAGAGGACGCCGAGGCGGTCCTGGACGGTGTAGCGCCAGTCGATGGTCATGGTGGTGTGCTTCCTCGCGCGGGTCGGGTGGTGAGGTCTGTGCTCCGGTCAGAGGGGGAGGGTGATCCAGATGCTCTTGCCCTGGCCGTCGGCGTCACCGCGGACGGCGGCGGTGCCACCCAGGCCCATGACGAGTTCCATGACGGTGCCCAGGCCACCTGCCCCGGCACCGGTGACCGCCCCGTACAGCGGCGGCTGGTAGGGGTGGCGGTCGTACACGGCGAAGGCCAGACAGTCCGCGCCCGCCGCGTAGATCACGGTGACCTTTGGGGAGAGCACAGCGGCATGCCGGACGCTGTTGGTGACCAGCTCGCTCAGGATCAGCAGTGCCGGATCCACCGTGGGGTGGCGCAGTCCGATGCCCCACTCGACCAGCACCTGTTCCGCGGTCTCGCGCGCGAGGCGGACGGCGGGCGGTTCGCTGGGCACGGTGAGCACGTGCCGGCGGGGCAGCGTCTCGACTCTGACGGACATCAGCTCTCCGTGCGGGTGAGGCGGAAACCGGTCACGGTCTCGGGGTGGATGCGCAGCACCGTGTCGTGCGGGCCATGGCTCCGGCCGGACGGGGTGCGGAGGATGGGGGCACCTCCCACGTCCTTGAGGCAATGGGGGACGGCGGCCTCGATCGGGTCGTTGATCACCTCGGCGGGGCCGGGTCGCGGTGCAGGACGGCGTGCTGGCCGGGGATGGCGAAGTCCTCGGTGAGTTCGGCGATGCCCGCCAGGTCGCCGACCGGTCGGCGGTCGGCCGTCTCCGGGCCGGTGTCGCGCCGACAGGGTCACCGTCCGGCCGGTGCCGGTCACGACCCCGAGCTCGTCCACCTGATACGTCGCCGCCTCGATCGCGACAGCCGCCTGGACGGGAGTCCGGACGAGCGGGCGCCCGGATTCCCCCACGTGCCGGGCGGGCCGTACGACGGTCGGTTCCCCCTGCGCGTACACCAGCCGCCCCATGCTGCTGCCCTCCACCAGCCGGAGCGCCTCCGCGCCGGAGACCTCGGCCAGGCGCAGGGCCGCACGGGGAAGCTTCATCGGAGAGGCTCCTCACGGGATTCGGGGGACGTCGTGGCGTTCGGGAGCGTCATCCGCCGGTGGGCCGCGGCCGGCAGGATCCCTGCAAGTTCCAGGTGATCGCGGGCGCCCAGGATCGCCTCCGGGGTGGTGGCGTAGTCCCGGCCGTTGTGCCGCAGCAGTTCCAGCGCGCCGACGGAGTCCAGGACCTGGTGCTGGTCGGGGCGTATGCCGGAGGCCAGGACAAGGATCCCGCGCCGGGTCAGCTTCTCCACGGCGTCCTTCAGGACGAGGGCGCCGGTGGCGTCCATCGTCGACACCCGTGACATACGCAGGATCACGACCCGGACGTCCGCGACCTCGGTCAGCTCCAGCAGGAAGCGGTGAGCGGCGGCGAAGAACAGCGGCCCGTCGATGCGGTACGCGACGATGTGCTCGGCGAGCAGGGCGTGTTCCTCGGCGCTGTGGTCCCCGCGGTCGAGGGGGACCTCTTCGAGGCGGGCCTGCTTGGCGACCGCACGCAGGGCGAGGACGCCCGCGACGGTGAGGCCGATGATCACGGCGTACACGAGGTCGAGGGCGAGCGTCGCGATGGCGGTGAGCACGAGGATCAGGGCATCGGAACGGGTGGCCTTCGCCATCGCCCTCAGCGAGCCCACCTCGACCATGCGGATCGCGGTGGCCAGCAGCACACCCGCCAGCGCGGCCAGCGGGATCCTGGAGACGAGGGGTGCTGCCGCGAAGACGATCACGGCGAGGATCGCGGCGTGGACCAGGGAGGCGAGCCGGGAGGTCGCGCCGGTGCGGACGTTGACCGCGGTGCGGGCGATCGCACCGGTGGCCGGGACACCGCCGAACAGCGGGGCGGCGATGTTGGCCAGCCCCTGCCCGAACAGCTCCCGGTCGGGGTCGTGCTTCTGGCCGACTGTCATGCCGTCGGCGACCGAGGCCGACAACAGAGACTCCAGGGCGGCCAGCGCCGCCACGGCGACCGCTGGGGCGAGAAGGGAGCCGAGCGCGCCCGGGTTCAGGAAGGCGAGGGAGGGCGCGGGCAGACCGGACGGCAGGTCGCCGATCTGCTTCGCCGCGTCCAGGCCGGCGACCTGGGCCACGATCGTGGCCGCGATCACGGCGAGAATGGAGAAGGGGATCGCGGGCCGCAGGCGGGCCCCGAGCAGCATGACGCCGGCGACTGCCAGGGCGAAGGCGACGGCAGTCCAGTTCGGGTTCTCCGCGAACTCCTCCAGCGCACGCCAGGTCACCACGAGGACGCGGTCGCCCTCGGGCTTGGGCACGCCAAGGGCGTTCGGAATCTGCTGTAGGCCGATGATGCAGGCGATGCCGAGAGTGAAGCCCTCGACGACAGGCGCGGGCACGTACTGCATGTACTTGCCGGCCCGCAGCACCGCCAGCGCGACGAGTATCACGCCCGCCATCAATCCGACGGTCAGTACCCCTCCCGGCCCGTGCTCGGCGACGATCGGCACCAGCACCACCGTCATCGCCCCGGTCGGCCCGGAGACCTGCAGATTCGACCCGCCGAACACCGCCGCGAGCGCACCGGCGACCACCGCGGTCGCCAGCCCCGCCTCGGCGCCGAGCCCGGAGGAGACGCCGAAACCGAGCGCGAGCGGCAGCGCGACGATCGCCACCGTGAGGCCGGCCAGCAGGTCGCGGCGCGGATCCCGGCGTATCTCCGTCAGATCGGTACGGCCGGGCAGCAGCGCGGTGAGCCGAGCCCTGGCCCGGCCAAGGTCGAAGGAGGTGCTCATCGCGCCGCGCCCTCGGCTTCCCGCAGCTCGGCCAGCAGCTCGTTCTGTCCGGTGAGCATCTCGGTCAGGATCCGGCGCGCGGCCTGCATCAGGTCGGCGACGTCCCCGCTCGCGAGGGCATAGACCACGGTCGAGCCCTCGCGCTGCGAGGTGACGATGCCCGAGCGACGCAGCATCGCCAGCTGTTGCGACAGGCTGGAGGGCTCCACCTCGATCTCCGCGAGCAGATCACGCACCGGCAAGGGCCCGTCCCGTAGCAGCTCCAGCACCCTTATCCGTACCGGATGCCCCAGCAAACGGAAGAACTCGGCCTTGGCCTGGTACAGCGGAACGGACACGGCTCCTCGACTTCTCCGACAGCACCCCACACGGGGCAGATACAGAAGGCTTTGCCCGCGGCAACCTGCGGGCGCAGTCAACACAGCATCTAACGAATTGCGAAATTTTGCAATTAAGCATCCGGTTGTCGCCCTGGGCGATTGCTTCACGGGCGGGGCGGAGAGTCGAACGGCCGTGGCGGACGTGGGCCGGTGAGGGGTGTCCGGCCGACCGTCATCCGGTGCGGATCAGGCTTTCCTCACCACGCTGGACTTCAGCTGCATCGCCCCGAAGCCGTCGATCTTGCAGTCGATGTCGTGGCCGTCGACACCGTCGACCAGCCTGATGTTGCGCACCTTGGTGCCGGCCTTGATGCCCGAGGGGCTGCCCTTGACCTTGAGCGCCTTGACGACGACCACGCTGTCGCCGTCCTGCAGCACATTGCCGACGGAGTCCTTGATGACCTGTTCCGCGGCGGCGCCCCCGCCCTCCGTTCCGCTCTCGGCCAGAACCCATTCGTGGCCGCACTCCGGGCACACCACCAGGGCGTTCATCTCGTAGGTGTACTCACATGAGCACTTCGGACAGGGAGGAAGATTCTCAATCACCACGCCAGGGTATCCAGCGCCGGCCTCCGCCCCGCCACGACGGCGGATGAGTTCTGGGCGGCGAAAACGACTCTGCGAGGGGAGCGCGCCCCGCTCCGGCCGGCCACGGCCGACGACGCACCGACGCTGCTGCCGATGTTCCAGGATCCCGAGGCGTCCCGGCTCACCGGCGGCCACGGCGGCGAGGAGCCGGACATGGCAAGGATCCATGCTCGGCACGACACGTGCCGGGACGGCCTTGCCGGGCCCGGCTGGGCGAGGTCGCCGCGATCGAGGCCGGCCTCGCCGCCGCCGAGCAGAAGCTCACCACCCTGAGGGACGTCGTCCGTACCTCCGCCGACAGGCTCACCGACCCGGCCGGGGAGAATGTGTGATCGATCCCCAGGCGTGCGCCAAAGCCGCGATCGCCATGGGGAGTAACCCTGGGCCACGGGCCACGGGCCACGGGCCACGGGCCACGGGCCACGGGCCACGGGCCAGCGGCCGCAGGCCAGAAGCCGGCGGCCAGCGGACCGGCAGGACTCGGCCGGGAGTCACGGGGGCGACCGGGAGGGGTGAGGCGCGGGTAGGGCCGATCGGCCCTATCGCCCGGTTTGCCGGATATGTCGTGCCGGTCCGGCGATGCGATGCGGCCGACCCCGCCCGCTGGTAACCGCACACCCCGGACGGGGCGTCCTCGCGCCCCTTGGACAGGGATGTGACACGGGTCCTTCTCCGGCACGGCCGGGACTCATGGCCCCTCAGCTGCGGCCCCGTCCGCGCGCAGAGTAGAAGGACGTAGTACCGCTGTACCAGGCGAAGGACGGGCTGGCCGATGTACCCCAATGACGGTTTCCGCGAACTCGAGCGGCAGGAGTGCCTGCGGCTGATGGCCAAGGTGCCCGTCGGCCGCATCGTCTACACGCGCCAGGCCCTGCCCGCCGTGCTGCCGGTGAACTTCAGCCTGGACCGCGACGGCGCGGTCCTGCTGCGCACCTCCGCAACCTCGGAACTGGTCCGTGCGATCGACGGCGCGGTGGTCGCCTTTGAGACCGATGATGTCGACGCGGCCCGGCACTCCGGCTGGAGCGTCGTCGTCACGGGCACGGCCACGGTGGTGACCGACCCCGCCGAGCACGAACGCCTGGCCCGCACCGGCCCGGTCTCCTGGGTGCCCGCACCGCAGGAGATCTTCGTCCGCGTCGAGTCCGAACTGGTCACTGGGCGGGAGCTCGTTGGCGGACGCACCCTGTACGGGGTGGGCCGCACCGCCTGAACGTCCCGATTCTCCTTCCCGGTCCATCCCGTCCGGCTGGGTCCGGGGCCGTACGGCCCGACGGGATGGGCCGTACGGCGTGGCGCCGGGTTCCCTCGGCCTCTGCCCGCAGCGTCCGCAGACGATGAGCATCCTTCAACGAGCTGCCGTGGATCGACGCTCGGCCGGCCGCGGCGAGTCCGCCATCCGTCGGCGCCCCCGGGGATGAACACCCTGCGCACGGAACAGGCGGGAACAGGATGATGACTGACCGTCATGTGGTCGCCGGAGTGGACCTTCACCGGTCGCCGTACGGACCTTGGACGGTGCCGCCGCGGAAGCGGTGCGCCGCGGCGCCGCGTTGCGCATCCTGCACGCCGTGACCGACCGCGACGAGGCAGGCGGGGCCGGTTCTGGCGTCGGCAGCCTCACGCGTCCGCGAGCTCCGTTCCGGTCTGCCGGTGGAGACCGGGCGCCTGGAGAGCGACGCGGGCGAGCCCGCGGCCGCCCATGCCTTGCCCCCTGCCGGGCGTAGGCGATGCCGGACGTCGGGGCACCCCCCGCTCGTCGGCGGGGTGCCCCGGACACCCGTGTCCCCGTCGGCTCGGTGCGGCGAGGCTCGGCCTGACCGGGCCTGACCGGGCCTGACCGGGCCTGACCGGGCCCGATCGGCCTGGCGGAGAAGGGACGGATGGCGCACCCCAGATGCGCCGACAGGCCCTCCTTGCAGGCATCGCGAGCGACGAGCATCGACGGTGCAGAAGTTCTGTGTGCTGAGTGAGGGAGAGACCGGCGATGACGGCAACGGTGACAGCTGGACCGCGGGCGACGACCGAGGCATGGCGAGGCTTCGCCGGTGCGCACTGGCGGGATCAGGTCGACGTGCGCGACTTCATCCAGGCCAACTACACGCCGTACGAGGGCGATTCCACGTTCCTCACCGGGCCGACCGAGCGCACGCTCACTGTCTGGGGCAAGGTCGCCGCGCTGTTCCCCGAGGAGCGGCGCCGGGGCGTCCTCGACGTCGACCCGGGCAACCCGTCCACCATCACCTCACATCGGCCGGGCTTCATCGACCGCGACCGTGAGCTGATCGTCGGCCTGCAGACCGACGCCCCGCTCCGGCGGGCGATCATGCCCAATGGCGGACTGCGGATGGTGGAGAACGGGCTGAAGGCGTACGGCTACCGGGCCGACCCGTTCGTCACGCGCGTCTTCGGGACCTACCGCAAGACCCACAACGACGGTGTCTTCGACGCGTACACCCCCGAGATGCGCGCCGCCCGCAAGGCCGGCATCATCACCGGACTGCCCGACGCCTACGGCCGCGGCCGGATCATCGGCGACTACCGGCGCGTGGCGCTGTACGGCACCGACCGGCTGATCGGGGCCAAGCGCGCCGAGAAGGCCCGGCTGGACGCCGAGCCGTCGAGCGAGCACGTCATCCGCGACCGCGAGGAACTCGCCGAGCAGATCAAGGCCCTGGGTGAACTGACCCGCATGGCGGCGACCTACGGTTGCGACGTCTCCCGTCCCGCGGTCACCGCGCACGAGGCCGTGCAGTGGCTCTACCTCGGCTTCCTCGCGGCGGTGAAGGAACAGAACGGCGCCGCGATGTCGCTGGGCCGCACCTCCACCTTCCTCGACGTCTACCTCCAGCGCGACCTGGACGAGGGAGTCCTCGACGAGTCCCGTGCCCAGGAGCTCGTCGACGACTTCGTGATCAAGCTGCGGATCGTCCGGTTCCTGCGCACCCCCGAGTACGACGCCCTGTTCTCCGGCGACCCCACCTGGGTCACCGAGTCCATCGGCGGCATCGGCGACGACGGCCGCCCGCTGGTCACCCGCACCTCCTTCCGCTTCCTGCAGACCCTCTACAACCTCGGCCCCGCCCCCGAGCCCAACCTCACCGTCCTGTGGTCGCCCCGACTGCCCGCCGGCTTCAAGGAGTTCTGCGCGCAGGTGTCCATCGACACCAGCGCCGTCCAGTACGAGTCCGACGACCTGTTGCGCCCCCGCAACGGCGACGACACCGCGATCGCCTGCTGCGTCTCCGCCATGGCGGTGGGCAAGGAGATGCAGTTCTTCGGCGCCCGCGTCAACCTGGCCAAGGCGCTGCTGTACGCGGTCAACGGCGGCCGGGACGAGATGACCGGCGAGCAGATCGCCCCCGAGACGCCCGCGATCACCCGCGAGTACCTGGACTACGAGCAGCTGTCGGCGGCCTACGACCACATGCTCGACTGGCTGGCGGCCACCTACGTCAACGCGCTCAACGTCATCCACTACATGCACGACAAGTACGCCTACGAGCGCATCGAGATGGCCCTGCACGACCACCCCGTGCACCGCTTCATGGCCTGCGGCATCGCAGGGCTGTCGGTCGCCGTCGACAGCCTGTCCGCCGTCAAACACGCGCGCGTGAAGGTCATCCGGGACGCGACCGGGCTCGCCGTCGACTACGAGATCGAGGGGGACTACCCGGCGTACGGCAACAACGACGAGCGCGCGGACGCCCTCGCCGCCGACCTGGTCCGGTCCTTCATGGCCAAGGTGCGCAAGCACCCGACCTACCGGGACGCCGAGCACACCCAGTCGGTGCTGACCATCACCTCGAACGTCGTCTACGGCAAGCACACCGGCAACACCCCCGACGGCCGCCGGGCCGGACAGCCGTTCGCCCCCGGCGCCAACCCGATGAACGGCCGTGACCGGCACGGCGTGGCAGCCTCCGCGCTCTCGGTGGCCAAGCTGCCGTACGAGCAGGCCCGCGACGGCATCTCGCTGACCACGACCATCACCCCGGAGGGACTGGGACACGTCCCCCAGGAGCGCGCGGGCCACCTGGTCGGCATCCTCGACGCCTACATGGGCGCCGGCGGGTTCCACATGAACGTCAACGTCCTCGACCGCGCCACCCTCGAGGACGCGATGGAGCACCCGGAGAAGTACCCCGACCTGACCATCCGGGTCTCCGGGTACGCCGTCAACTTCGTCCGGCTGACCCGCGAGCAGCAGCTCGACGTGATCAGCCGCACCTTCCACGGATCGCTGTGAGCACCATGGCCGAGCCGCTGACGGGCCGGATCCACTCCTGGGACCTGTCCACGGGAGTGGACGGTCCCGGGACCCGGTTCGTGCTGTTCCTCAGCGGCTGCCCCCTGCGCTGCCTGTACTGCGCCAACCCCGACACCTGGCACATGCGCGACGGGAAGCAGACCACCGTCGACGAGGTGATGGCCGAGATCGAGAGGTACCGGCCCTTCATCACCACCGCCGGCGGGGGAGTGACGCTCACCGGCGGCGAGGCGCTGCTGCAGCCCGCCTTCACGGCCGCGATCTTCCGCCGCTGCAAGGAACTCGGCCTGCACACCGCCCTCGACACCTCAGGCTTCCTCGGCGCCCGCGCGACCGACGAACTGCTCGCCGACACCGACCTGGTCCTGCTGGACATCAAGTCCTTCGACGTGCGCACCTACCGGAAGCTGACCGGCGGAGACCTCTCCCCGACCCTCAACTTCGCCACCCGCCTCGACCGGCTCGGCGTCCCGGTGTGGATCCGCTATGTCCTCGTGCCCGGCTGGACCGACGACCCTGCGGCCGTCGACGGGCTCGGCGCGTTCCTCGCGGAGCTGGCCAACGTCGACCGGGTGGACGTTCTGCCGTTCCACAAGCTCGGCGCCCACAAGTACGAGGCGCTGGGGATCCCCTTCCCGCTGCGCGACACACCCGCGCCGGATCCGGACCTGACGGAGCGGGTGCGCGAGCAGTTCCGGGAGCATGGCCTGCGGGCGTTCTGACCGCGCAGCCCCACACGGCGTGAGCGAGGTGGAACAGTTCGGAGCCCCGGCCGGATCGCTCCGGAGCGCTCCGGAGCGATCCGGCCGGGGCTCACCGTACGCGGGTGGGGTCTGTGCCCGGTTCTGGGACGCGGCCACACCCTGGCCTGGGAAGGCACCCGGCACCCTTCGTCGGCCGGTCCGCCGTACACCGGGCGGCGTGCGGCAGACCGGTTCGGGCGGTCGCATCTCGACGACGATGCGTGCCTTGATCTGCCCGTTGAGGACCTCGGCGATGGACTCGTCGACGGTGGCACGGACGGGTCTCGTGGATGGCCTCGGCGCGTCCGGCGGCGTGCAACTGGAAGACCTCGTCCAGGTCCTGGCGGGTGCCGACGATGGAGCCGATGTGCACGGCGTGGCGGACCACCACGGCCAAGGCCCTTGTGGTGGCCCGCACGCCGGCAGAGGTGTGATTATGTGAGCTACCACATGTGTCTCATCAGCAGCCCCTCATCTGTCGGCAAATCACCGGCGTGAGTGGTTCCTGAGCGGGGAGATGGCGCGCGTGCCTCGGCTTCGTGATGGTGGACGAATTCCACGTCAACGAGGTGATCGAAGCGGGACGGGGGCGGCATCATGATCGCCGATCTGTGCACGACGAGCCGAGCCCATTCGGAGAGCTGCCCGGGTACCGCCGGCCCGGTGGCTGTGCTGGACCGTGTCGGTGTCCGCGAGGGCCAGCCGTTCATTTTGGGAGGCGACGGGTCGTATGAACTGCAGCTGAACCGTTTTCTGCGTGAGTTGCCGAATTGGGGTGTGCGAGCCGAGAACAGCGTTCTGGGGTACGCCCGGGACGTGATGCTTTTCGTCCGGTTTCTGGAGACGTCGCGGTATGGCAAGTCGATTTGGGCGTGCGACAGCGATGACCTGCGGGCTTATAAGCGAGTGCGGTTGTGGTGTGGCGGGCCGGGTGCTGTGTCGGTGGGGACGTGGAACCGGTCGGTGGCGGCGCTGGACAAGTGGGTGGCGTGGTCACTGGACGCAGGGCTGCTGAAGCGGGCTCCGTTCCGGTACGTCGACAAGACGGTGATGACGCCGGCCGGCCCCCGCCGGGTTCACGTGAACGCCGACATGGAGTCAGATCCGCAGGACGAGCCGTTGCGGTTCGTGTCCTTCGAGGACTACCTGTTGTGGCGGAACGTAGGACTCCGTGGGGAGTTGCCGCAAGGCGGCGCTGATCCGGCGTGGCGGGGGCGGCACGGTGAGCGCAACGCTCTGTTCGCCGATGGTCTTGTTCACAGCGGGATGCGGCTGGGCGAGGGGGCCTGCCTGCTGGTGCCTGAGGTGCCCCCGCCGGGCGGGCCGGGGGAGTTCAGGGTGGCAGGGGCGGTGGCCAAGCGACGCAAAGGCCGCCGGGTGTTCCTGCCGCCGCGCAAGGTGCGCCAGTTTCACCAGTTCCTGGCCGTGGAACGCGATGCAATCGTGGCCCGCTGCACTGCGCAGGGCAGCTTCAGGCCTGCGGCTACGGACCGGACGGTGGTCCGCACGGGCCGGTATGCGCTGGCGACACGCCGGCTCACGATGAACCGGAGGGTGAGGAAGGGGAGGAGGAACCCATGCCCTGGCGGTCGAGTGCCCGGCAGTTCCGCCGCACCCTCGCCTGGCACCTCGCGCACCAGCCCTTCGGCGTCGTTGCAGGCGCCCGGCAGTACCAGCACGCCGAACTGGCACGTGAGCTGCGGTCCGCCATCGGGTACGTGGAGCAGGACGCTCCTGTGCTGGCCGGCACGCTGCGCGAGAACCTGGTCTTCGCGGCGCCCCGCGCGACGGACGACGACATCCGCGACGTCCTGGCCCGGACGAGGCTCGACACCCTCGTCGGCCGCCTGCCCCACGGCCTGGAGACCCCGGTCGGACACCGCGGCTCGAAGTTGTCCGGCGGCGAGCGGCAGCGCATCGCCATCGCCCGCGCCCTGTCAGGATCGACTGTGCCGACGCGCTCTTGGGAGTGGCCGTCGCCTTGGTCGGCACACTGCTGAAGTGACGCGGCGACGGTCACAGACGCCGGTGAGGAGGACGGGAGAGCGATGTCGCTGAGCCGCGTATCGGCCCTGGCCGGCCTCCGTCAGGCGCTGACGGAGGCCGGGGCCGTCGGCGACGAGCGCGCGAGATCGACGCCGATCAGCCGGCCGACCGAGGACTCCGCACCCTCCTGACTCGAACCGTACGCGGAGTTGAATTGGATCGCGGCGTCAGGCCCGCGGGCCAAACGGCCCGCTCCCGCGCGGACACCACGGCCGCAAGGCGGTCCGTGAACTGCGCTCAAGCCCGGGGACGCGCCAACGGGCCGGCCCACCACGCGTCGTACGAGTGACTGTGTGCATTCATGCTCTGCCCGACGTCGTGGGAGCCACGTCGAGCCTGGCCAGGGCGCTGGGCCACCCCTCCGGGTAGAACACAAGATGCTCGCCGCCGCGGCGGTCATCGACCCGACTGGACGCCTGGTCGCTTCTCTCAGCCTGACCGTCGCCGGCGCGACGCAGCCCCGAGGGCGACAGCCGCAGAAAATGCCCGCCGCCTGAGAAGGCGCGAAAGCAGGCCGATCCCCGTCCTCGCCAGGCTCGTGCGTGTGGGCTGCGGCCCACTCTCAATGGCTTCTTGTTCAATCGACTTGCTCGTGAGACTAAGTCGGTAATATGGGCCCATGGCTCATGTCCCAGCGGCCGAGCGCCGCCCTCAACTGATCAAAGCAGCCATCGACCTCATGACGAGAGAAGGAGTCTCGGCCGGAAGCACCCGTGCCATCGCCACCGAACTGGGCGTCGCTCAAGCCACCGTGCACTACACGTTCGGCACGAAGGAGGGGCTCTACCGCGCCGTCATGGAACAGCTCACGGCGGAGCTGCTGGCGCAGGTCGAGCAGGCCGTTCCGGAGGATGCCGGATTCGAGGAGACGGTCGGCACATTGGCCTCAGCCCTCTGGAGCACGGTGCGCGAGAAGCCGGGCCACCACCTCCTCCTCTCGGAGCTGAGCATGTTCGCACTCCGCACGCCCGCGCTCAACGAAGCCCTTGAGAGCCACTATCGTGGCGTGGTCGAAGTGACGGCGAGGCTCGTGACGCAGGCGGCCGAGCGCGCGGGTCAACCCTTGGCCGAGCCCGCAGAAACAGTCGCGCGATTCTTCCTCTCCGGTTTCGACGGGCTCGTCATGCAGCGCCTGACCCACCCCGACGAAGAGGCTGAGGCAACCTGCCTGCAAGCCTTCATCGCCTCCGTTGTGGCGCTGGCACGCGGTCAGCTGAGTCTCGTGGCCGTCCCGGCGTTCTGACCGAGCTCGACGACGACCGGCGGTGGAGTCTGGTTCCGGGGCCCCTGAACCTCAGGGGGGCCAGCTCGTGCGGCCTGCCCCGGCGCCACGCCGTACTCGCGCTCGAAGGCTCTGGCGAAGGCGAACTCCGAGGGGTAACCGACGAGTTGGGCGATCGCGTGCAGCGGGGAGTTGTCCTCGCGCGGGAGGCGCCCCGCGCAGGTCATGCGCCACCGGATTCAGATGGGCGAGCGGCGGCGAACCGACCATCTCGGTGAACCGACGGGCGAAGACAGCACGGGACAGCCCACCCTCGACCGCCGGCTTCTCCACGGTCCACGTGTGGACGGGATCGGTATGGATGGCGCGCAGGGCAGCCCCGATCGCGGGATCACGCAAGGCTCCGGCCCACCCGTGGTCCACGTCCGGACCCGCTCATTGCTCGGCAGATGTCGGCATGGCGCCGCCCCTGGCGCACGAGGGGACCGCGCCGCCCACATGGCCCGGGAGGCGTACACGACCGGCGTCGCCTCGGCCGCCTTCGGCAGCATCGGCCTCGCCACCACCCGGTTCAGCGACGCCCAGGACGACCACGCGCCCCTGGCCTACGCCTCCTCCCAGGCGAGGTCCCGTGGGTGCGCGATCCGGGGGAGCCCTCCTTCGGGGTTCATCAGACCACCCTCCAGTTGGTCAATCGTCCAAGACGCTGAGTTAGGATGAGGTCGCCCAGCAAGCGTGGAGGAGCGGCGCCCGGATGTCTCGCATGGCAGCGAAGGATCGACGAGAGCACTTGATCGCCGCGGCGATCCGCGTGATGGTCCGCGACGGAGTCGCGAAGGCCACGACACGCGCGATCGTCAATGAAGCGGACATGCCGTTGGGAGTCTTCCACTACTGCTTCAAGTCGCGCGAGGAACTCCTGCAAGAGGTCATCACTCGCCTCACGGACAGCAGTGTGGCCACGGCGCGGCAGGTGTTCGCGTCGGAAGGCGATCTCGGCTCGCGTATCGCCAACAGCCTGAACGCGTTCTGGCAGGGCGTGGAGGCCAGTCCGGGCGAGCATCAAGTGGGGTACGAACTCACCCACTACGCGTTGCGCCAGGCCGGGTTCGAAGAACTGGCTCAACGGCAGTACGCCCACTATCTGGAAGTACATCAGGAACTGCTCGCGGAAGCGGCCGAGAGCGCCGGTATCCAGTGGACCGTCCCGCTGTCCGTCCTGGCCCGCTACATGAACTCCGTCCTTGACGGGGTCACCCTGTGCTGGCTTGTCGACCGCGACAGCGAGAGCAGTCGCGATGTGCTCCGCCTTGCCGCCCAGCACCTCGAGGCCCTCACCGAGAAGGCGGAGTAGAGGGTCGGGCGCGCAGCCACCTCGCATGGAAGGGGCAGGCCGGCGCCTGTCCCTTCCCATCTGCGCGTCGCCGGTCGGGTCAGTCGAACAGATCCGGCTGCTCCGCGGTGATCTGGTCCCAGAGGGGCCGGAACTGGAACCAGCCCGGCAGTTCTCCGGAGATCTGGGCGCGGACCATCCGTGCCGTTTCGGCATCGATGAGTTTCGGTTCGCCCGCGGTCATGGCCGGCAGCTGGGCCTGGCACGAGCGTTCCATCGTGATGAAATACCAGGCTGCCTCGGCCACGGACGCTCCGACCGTGAGCAGTCCGTGGTTCTGCAGGACAACCGCCTTGCGGTCACCCAGGGCCACGCCGATCTTGCGACCCTCCTCGGTGTCGTTCACCACGCCGCGGTAGTCCGAGTAGATGCCGTGGTCCTCGTAGAAGGCACAGGCGTCCTGCGTGATCGGGGCCAAGGGGATACCGAGGCTGGAGAACGCCTTGCCGTGCACGGAGTGGGTGTGGGCGGCCGCGACCACGTCGGGCCGCGCACGGTGCACTTCGGAGTGGATGCAGAACGCGGCGTTGTTGACCGGGCGCCTGCCTTCGAGGAGCGTGCCGTCGTGGTCGACCAGGATCAGGTCAAAGACCCGTATCTGGCTGAACGACATCCCGAACGGGTTGACCCAGAAAGCCGAAGGGTTCTCCGGATCGCGGGCCGTGATGTGCCCGGCGACCCCCTCGGAGGAACCGAAGCGCGCGAAGAGCCGGAAAGCCGCCGCGAGTTCCTGCTTCGCAGAACGAGCACTTCGAGTTCTACTGGTTCCCGCACACCGAGAACTGCCTCACCCTGCGCAACAATCGCAGCGCGGGCCCCCTCGCCCCGAGGGGCCGGATCAGTGGCTGGTTCGACGACGAGTTCCTCTCCAACGGCATGTTCCAGGCACTCAATTCACTGGGCCGAGCCGTGCCCGCGACCATCCCGACGATCGCAAGGCTTTCCAGCCGCGCTCTCTCGGCACGGACGTACACGGACATCCCCTACAAGGTCTTCACGAGCCCGCGCCGCGTCCGGATGATCGAACTGGAGTACGCCGTCCCGCGCGAAGCCCTCCTCGACGCCCTGCGCGAGCTCAAGACCATGGTCGACCGCTCAGATCTGCGCATCACCTTCCCCGTCGAAGTCCGCACAGCGCCCGCGGACGACATCACGCTCTCCACGGCGTCAGCACGAGACAGTGCCCATATCGCCGTCCACGTGTACCGGGGCACGCCCTGTCACCAGTACTTCACGGCGGCGGAACGCATCTTCACCGCGTACGACGGGCGCCCGCACTGGGGCAAGCTTCATACCCGCAACGCCGACCACTTCGCCGAGACCTACCCGCGCTTCGGCGAGTTCACCGCATTGCGTGACCGTCTCGACCCGGACCGGCGCTTCGCAAACCCCTGCCTGCGACGGGTCCTGGGCGACTGAACCGGCCACGGGTGCCTACGGCGCGGGCACCCGCAAGTGGGCGCTGCGACGGGATCGGCGACCCATGTGCCTCCGCTGGGAGAGCGCAGCTATCGCGTGGGCGCCTCGGCCGACGGGATGATCACCAGGTGGCTGTGTGGATCCCCGCGGGGGTCCGGGCACTTCATGATGGGATGAACTCGTAGGGACCAGCGACTTCGTGTCGCTCCATGCGCCGCTGACCGCGGCCACGGAGGCCCGAGCGCACTTCGCAGGAGGAGCCCCTCCGGCAACGTGCTGCCGGAGGGGCTCCTCCTGGATCGGGCGGGGCCGCGGAGTCAGGGCGTGAGTACGAGCCGGATCGGGTCGCCGATCTTCTTCTCCAAGCGGGCGACGGCGTCCGCCGCGTCGGCCAGGGGTACGTGGGCGGTGATGGACGGGGCCAGGTCGATCCGTCCGGCGGAGGCCAGGCCGATGAGCTCTTCCACGTGCTCGGGCCCGGAGCCGTAGTGGCCGCGGATCTGGTTGCCCTGGAAGCAGAAGCCCATGCTGTCGCCGATGGTGATCGGCTCCGGCGTGAGCCCTGCCAGGACCAGGACCCCCTCGGGACCGAGTGCGGTGGTGGCCTGTGCGCGGGCCGCGGGGACGCCCGCGAAGTCGAACGCGACCTGAATGCCCCGTCCGCCCGTGGCCTGGTCCACCGCCTCGGCGAAGTCCGCCGAGGTCGGGTCCAGCGCGACGTCCGCCCCGAAGGCGAGGGCGCGTTCGCGCGCGGTGGACAGCGGGTCGACGGCGATGATCGGAGCCGCGCCGATCATGCGGGCGAGCCGGATGCCGTGTGCACCCAGACCGCCCGCACCCCAGATGCCGACCGCCTGCGCGGGCCGGACCGCGCCCGTCCCCACGATGGCGGCGTACGGGGTGGAGACCGCGTCGGGGATGATCGCGGCCTGGTCGAAGGGCAGGCCGTCCGGGACCGGGAGCAGGGTGTCCTCGCGGGCGACGGCGTACTGGGCCCAGCCCCCGTCGTAGTCCACGCCGCGCGTCAGCGGCTGCCGGCATGACATGCGGCGCAGACAGCCTCCGCACTCCCCGCACGCCTGCCCCGCCTGGAGCACCACCCGCTGACCGGGTACCCACATGCCCTGCACGTCCGGGCCGAGGGTGTGGACGACGCCCGCGACCTCGTGGCCGAGGGTGACCGCCCGGCTGTTCGCGACCGCGTCGACCGGGAAGAAGGGGCTGATACTGCCGTCGATCAGGTGGACGTCCGACAGGCACACCCCGGCGGCCCGCACCTCGACCAGGACCTCTCCCGGACCCGGGACCGGCAGGGGAACCTCTTCGACTGCGAACGTACGTGTGTCCAGGTGAAGCCGTCCGGCGAGCATGGTGCTCATGGCGGGAACCTCGATTCGTCCGATGGTGAATGTGCGGATGTGACTGCGCACAAACGATTTGGTCAGTCGACCATGTCGGCAAACCTTGTCAATGGACGAAGTCGTACGTCAAGTCGTCGGCCCGCCTGACGTCCTGCGCCTCCTTCTGGTTCTGTCGGATGACCGTGTCATGCAACACAATCAATCGACATTGTCAGCCGACAATGTCGTGCGTACATTGATCCCCAAGCGACTTGCTGGTGCGGAACGAAAGGCACGCTCATGACTCACGCGTCCGTTGAAACGGCCCAGGCGATCCCCGAGCGTCCTGCGCTGCCCCTGATCGGCCACGTCCTCGACATCCCGAGCGGGGCCGACGGCCTCGTCCACCTGATGAAGGAGGTCAAGGAGCTGGGGCCGGTGTTCCGGGTCCGTGTCTTCGGGACCGAGACCGTCATCATCGGCGGCCTGGATCTGGTGAAGGAACTGTCGGACGAGACCCGGTTTCGCAAGAACGTGCACCCTGACCTGGTCGAGATCCGCCAGATCGCCGGGGACGGACTGTTCACCGCCTTCAACCACGAGGCGAACTGGCAGAAGGCGCACGACATCCTGATGCCGGCGTTCTCACTCGGGGCGATGCGCGGCTACCACGCGACGATGCTCCGTGTGGCCCGCTCCCTGATCGCCAAGTGGGACCGGGCCGCCGGGGAGCATGCCGTGGACGTCCCCGAGGACATGACCCGGCTGACCTTCGACACGATCGGGCTGTGCGGGTTCGACTACGACTTCGAGTCGTTCCGCAAGGACGAGCCGCACCCGTTCGTCGACGCCATGTCGCGGGCACTGCACTTCACCCAGGACAAGGGCGAGTCGATCCCGGGCACGGAGCTGTTCAAGTGGAAGCAGGCCAACCAGTTCCGCAAGGACGCCGAGCTGATGACGGACCTGGTCGACGAGGTGATCCGGCAGCGCAGGGCGTCCGGCGACCCGAGCGCGGACGATCTGCTGGGCCGGATGCTGCACACCCCCGACCCGGCGACGGGCGAGCCGCTGGACGACGTGAACATCCGCCACCAGGTGATCACCTTCCTCATCGCCGGCCACGAGACCACCAGCGGGGCCCTCTCGTTCGCCCTGTACTACCTGACCAAGCACCCCGAGGTGCTCGCGCGGGCCCAGGCCGAGGTGGACGCCCTGTGGGGTGACACGGACACCCCGGACCCCGACTACGGCGACATCGGCAAACTCACCTACATCCGCCAGGTGCTCAGCGAGAGCCTGCGGCTGTGGCCGACCGCCCCCGCCTTCGCCCTGGAGCCCGTCGAGGACACCGTCATCGGCGGCAAGTACGCCGTGCGCAAGGGCGAGACGCTGATGGTGCTCACCCCGGCCCTGCACCGCGACCCCGCCTGGGGAGAGAACGTCGAGCTGTTCGACCCCGACCGCTTCACGCCCGAGCAGGAGGCGACGCGCCCGGTCCACCTGTTCAAGCCGTTCGGCAGCGGTGAACGCGCCTGCATCGGCAGGCAGTTCGCCCTGCACGAGGCCACCCTGCTGCTCGGCCTGCTGGTACACCGCTACCGGCTGATCGACCACGCCGACTACCAGCTGAAGATCAAGCAGTCGCTCACCATCAAGCCCGACGAGCTCACCCTCGAACTCGCCCGGCGCACCAGCGGCGAACGCCGTCTGCCCGCCGTCGCCGCGAGCCGCGCCGCCGCCGGCCAGGAAGGGCCGGCAGCCCGACGCGCCACCGGCACCGCGCTGACCCTGCTGCACGGCTCCAACCTGGGCACCTGTGCGGGCATCGCACGCGATCTGGCGGTGGACGGCGACGAGCACGGATTCGCCCCGTCCGTCGCTCCGCTCAACGACACCGTGGGCAAACTGACCGCCGGTGACGGACCAGTGGTGATCGTGGCCGCGTCCTACAACGGCAGGCCCACCGACGACGCCGCCGAGTTCGTCACATGGCTGGAGGGCCTGGAGCCCGGTTCACTCAACGGCGTCCAGTACGCCGTGCTCGGCGTCGGCGACCGCAACTGGGCAGCCACCTATCAGCGCGTCCCCACCCTCATCGACGAGCGCCTGGCGGAGGCCGGTGCCACGTCACTGCTGGAGCGCGGCGCAGCCGATGCCTCCGGGGACTTCGCCGGTGCGGTCGACCGTTGGACGGGCGACCTGTGGACCGCCCTGCTGGAGCGGTACGGCGACTCGGCGGCGGGGGCCGTGGCGGCCGCCGAACCGGAGGACGACCAGGGCCTCTACGAACTCCAGGACGCCACCGACTCCGTCATCGGCCGGCTCGCGGCACGGCACGGCGTCCAGCCGATGGAGGTGCTGGACACGTACGAACTGGTCGACATGGACCACGAGCTGGGCCGCTCCAAGCGCTTCCTGCGGCTGCGGCTGCCCGAGGGGGTCACCTACCGCACCAGCGATCACCTGGCCGTGCTCCCGAGCAACCCGGAGGGCCTGGTGCGGCGGGTGGCCGACCGCTTCGCCCTTGATCTGGACCGCACGGTGCGGCTGCGGGCCCGCCGCCGCAGCCGCAACACCCTGCCCGTCGACCGCCCGCTGACCCTGCGCCGCCTGCTCACCGACTTCGTCGAACTGCAGGACAGCGCCACCCAGGAGCAGGTCGCCATACTCGCCGAGCACACCGCCTGCCCGCCCGAGAAGCGCCCCCTGGCGGAACTCGCCGCGGCGGACCCGGAGGTCTTCCGCGAGCAGGTGACCGCCGCCGGACGCAGCCTCCTCGACCTGCTGGAGCGCCACCGCGCCTGCGAGTTGCCCTTCGAACGCTTCCTGGAACTGCTGCCGGTGCTGCGCCCACGCCACTACTCGATCTCCTCGTCCGCCGGGGCGACGCCCGGTGAGGTGGACCTGATGGTGTCGCTGCTCGCCGCGCCCCTCCGCGCCGGCGAGGGCACCTTCCACGGCATCGCCTCGCACTACCTCCAGACCGTGACGGCCGGCGACACCGTCCAGGCCCGGGTGCTGCCCTGCAGCGAGACATTCCGCCTGCCCCAGGACGACTCCGTGCCGGTGATCCTGGTCAGCGCGGGCACGGGTCTGGCACCGTTCCGGGGCGCCGTCCTCGACCGCCACCACACCCGGTCCACTGGAACGCTGCTGTGCTACTTCGGCTGCGACCACCCCGACGTCGACTACCTCCACCGCGAGGAGTTCGAGGCGGCCGAGGCCGCCGGAGCCGTCAGCATGCGGCCCACCTACAGCTGCGCCCCCGAAGACGGCGCCCGCTTCGTCCAGGACCGCATCGCGAAGGAGAGCGACGAGGTCTGGGCCGTGCTGGGGGCCGGCGGCCGGGTCTACATCTGCGGGGACGGCCGCCGGATGGCCCCGGCAGTGCGGGAGGCGTTCATAGCGATCTACCGAGACCGCACCGGCGCGGGCGACGAAGAGGCCACCGCCTGGCTGGCCGCCCTGACCGAGTCCGGTCACTACGTGGAGGACGTCTGGGCCGGCTGACCGCCCCCACGCGCGGCGGCAGCAGTCCACCGCACCGAATCCCCGATCAACCCGCCACGGACGCCCAACGCGTCCGTGGCCCGGGTCCCGAAAAGCGGCCCGGGTCCCGAAAGCGGCCCGTCCCCCCTGACTCGTGAGGTCCTTATGCTTGTTGCACGCTCGGCGCTCCGCCGAGGACCGGTGGGTGTCCCCAACTCCTCGCAGGGGGACTGCCGGTGAACGCGCGCAGCGGCTCCGCCCTGACCTTCGCCGTGGCGATGGCGCTGATCGCCGGGGTCACCCTCGGCAGCGGCGGGGCGAACGTGATGCCCGTCTTCGTCGACGACTTCGCCTCGCGCTTCGGACTGTCGGACTCCAGCGCCGGACTCGTCGCCGCGACCCAGCTGATGGCCACGGCGGTCGTGACGCTGCTGCTGGCCAAACGGGCCGCGCGGCCAGGGCGTGTGAGGATGACACGCCTGGGTCTGGCTCTCTCAGGAGCCGGCTTCCTGGCGGCGACGGCGGCCACCGACCCGGTGACTCTGGTCCTGGCCAATCTGGTCGTCGGCGCGGGGCTGGGCGCGGTCTACGCGGCGGCCACGGCCGCGCTCGCCGCCACCGACGACGCCGACAAGGCCTCCGCGGTCACCATCTCCGGCGTGGTCGGCGTGACAGCACTGCTGATCATGGGCGTCCCCGCCGCCAACCACGACCTGGGGGCGGGCACCGGCTTCCTGCTCATGGCGCTGTGCTGTCTCGTCGCCTGGCCGCTGGTACGCCGACTCCCAGAAGGCCCCGCCGGCCCCGCGACACCGGACGCCGGATCCGCCGGTACGGGAGGAACAACGGCCGCGGCGAGGCCATCGGTGGTTCTGCTCCTCGGGACCGCGCTTCTGTGGGCCGTCACCCAGGGCGCATGGTCGTACGCCTCGGTCCTGGGCCGCCAGCACACCGGCATGTCGCACTCGGCCGTGTCGGCCGTCCTGGCGATCTCCAGCGTCGTGGCGCTCGTCGGCGCCGTGGTGGGTCCCATGGCCGCGCGACGCTTCGGGCGCATGCGGTCGATGGCCGCCTTCGTCACGGCCCAGGCCCTGGCGATGGCAGTCCTGATCTTCACCCACGACCCCGTGCTGTTCATCATCGCCGCCGTCCTCTGGCAGGCCTGCCAGCTGGCCGTCATGGTGCAGATGCTCGCCGCCGCAGCGGTCATCGACCCGACCGGACGGCTGGTCGCCTCCCTCAGCGGCGCGGGTGCGCTGGGCACCGGCATCGGCCCGCTGCTCGTCGGTGCCGTCCTCGATGCCGCCGGGGCGGAGGTGCTCGGCATCGTCCTGGCGCTCGGCACGTTCATCGCCTCGCTGCCCCTGCTCCGGATGACCGTGGCCGGCACGGAGGCCCCGGCCGAGGGGCAGCTCGCGCCCTCGTCCGCTGCCGAAACCGGGTGAGCGCTTCCGTTGGATTGTTAGACGCCCCGATGAGGTGAAGCGGCCACCGCTGCCTGACGCGGAACAGGAGCGGTGGCCGAGTCCGTTCGTCGCCCGACGTCTGCAGGGATGTGGCTGAAGCCGAGATCGAGACGCCGCACTACCGGACACAAACCCTCTGGTATGGCACATCGCCGACGTGAGTCCGCCACTCGGCCCGCGTCAGTTCAGCGCCTCCCGCGCGGTGCAGACCTCGGTGACCGCCCGCCCCGGATCGATGACGTGGCGCTGCACCGGGACATGCGCGCCGGCCGCGTACACGGTGGTGCCGTCCGGGCTGAAGGACAGGGAGACGACCGCGTCACCGGGTGTGGTCAGCGGACCGCCGAGGGATGAGCGTGGACCTCGCTTGGAAGACACGAGTTGGGACCGGGAGGTGTCCACTGTCAACCAGTTCTACCTGTGGGCGATCGAGCAGGACCTTGTCCGGGCCAATCCCATCCGTCAGCGCGCGGCTTCGTCGACGCGCACTTCCGGCCCCGCATCCCGGCCCCAGCCCGGCCTGCGGTTGCGACGGAACCCTCCGGATCCGATGTACGTACGGAAGCCAACCTGAGCCGGCTACGGAAGGAGAACAGCGACCTGCGCCGCACCCTCGCCCTGTACGAGGAGGCCATCCGCCAGCTGGCCATCGAAAACGACGCCCTGCGCAGTGGCGCCGCCGTCATTCCCCTGCCCAACCGCAGCACGCTCGCGCCACCCGCGCCGTCCTGAATCCGACACCGCCCCCGGAGGCGTCTGGCGTGCGAAAGGACGCTGGGCGTGGCGCGCAGCCAACTACCGATGATCAAGGGAAGTTCATCAAGCCGTGCGTGCCGGCGGCATCCCGGCTCCCGCCCTTGTCGCGCCGGTGCCCCAGCTGGCCAGCAGTCGTAGTGCCTCCGCGGACGGGGAGTTGGGCTCGGCGTGGTACGTCACCAGCATCTGTTCGTGGTCGTCGGCCTGGTGGAACGACTCGAGGCGGAGGTCGAGTTCGCCGACGAGCGGGTGGTGCAGGCGCTGGATGCCGTGGCACTTCTCCTTGACGTCGTGGGTGGCCCACAGCCGCCGGAACTCCTCGCTCTTCACGGAGAGTTCGCCCACCAGAGCGGACAGCCGGGGGTCCTCCGGATGGGAGCCGGCGTCCATGCGCAGCTGAGAGACGACGTCGTTCGCTTTGTGCTCCCAGTCCACGAACAGGTCGCGGTACTCGGGCCTCAGGAACACCAGCCGTGCCCAGTTCTGCTCCTGCGTGGGCAGCTCGGCCCAGTCGCCGAAGACCGCCGCGGCCATCCGGTTCCAGGCGAGGATGTCCGAGCGCCGCCCCACGAGGATCGCCGGGACGCCGTCCATGGTGTCCAGCAGCGTCCGCAGGGGGCCCCGCACCTGCTGGGCGCGGACGGCCGGCTTCTTCTTCTGCTGCTTCGGCTTCGCCAGGTGCGTGAGGTGGGCGTGCTCGGCGTCGCTCAGCCTGAGCGCGCGGGCGATGGCGTCGAGGACCTCCGCCGACACGTTCCGCCCGTTGCCCTGTTCCAGCCGCGTGTAGTACGCCACGGACACCCCGGCCAGCTGCGCCAGCTCCTCGCGGCGCAGCCCCGGCACCCGCCGGTGCCGGCCGAAGCCCCGCAGCCCCACGTCCTCCGGCTTCAGCCGGGCCCGCCGGGTGCGCAGGAACTCGCTGAGCTCGGCACGCGGGTCCAGCGCGCCGGCGGCGGGCGCGTGCACCGGTTCGGGGTATTCGTCCATGCCTCGAGTATCCACGGTCGGACGCGCACCAGCCTGACCCAGCCAGTGGTAGGCAGAGCGGACGTACACAGAGCCGTGGCCTGGGTGGATGCCGGCCCGTCCGGGACGCTGGCCACTGTGCCCGGCCGGAAGGCAGCCGGGCAGGGAACCTCAGCCAGGAGAACCATCGGCATGACCACTGTTGCTGCGTACGCTGTCCCCGCCGCCAAGGCTCCCTTGGAGCGCACCACCATCGAGCGCCGCGCGGTTCGCGAGTTCGATGTGCTGATCGACATCAAGTTCGCGGGTATCTGCCACTCGGACATCCACCAGGCCCGCGAGGGCTGGGGCGAGGCGATCTTCCCGATGGTCCCGGGCCACGAGATCGCGGGTGTCGTCTCCGAGGTCGGCCCCGGGGTGACCAAGTACAAGGTCGGCGACCGCGTGGGCGTCGGCTGCCTGGTCGACTCCTGCCGCGAGTGCGACAACTGCAAGGCCGGCCAGGAACAGCACTGTGTACGGGGGGCTGTCCAGACGTACAACGGCATCGGTCGTGACGGAGAGCCCACCTACGGCGGCTACGCCACGCACGTCGTCGTCGACGAGAACTTCGTCGTCCGTATCCCCGACGGGCTGTCCCTGGACGTCGCCGCGCCGCTGCTGTGCGCGGGCATCACCACGTACGCGCCGCTCAAGCAGTGGGGCGCGGGCCCCGGCAAGAAGGTCGCTGTGGTCGGTCTGGGCGGTCTCGGCCACGTGGGCGTCAAGATCGCGCACGCGCTCGGCGCGGAGGTCACGGTCCTCTCCCAGTCGCTGCGCAAGAAGGACGACGGCCTGAAGCTGGGCGCCGACCACTATTACGCGACCAGTGACCCGAAGACGTTCGAGGAGCTCGCGGGCTCCTTCGACCTGATCGTCTCCACGGTGTCGGCGCCACTGGACTTCGGCGCGTACCTCAGTCTGCTCCGGACGGGCGGCGCCCTGGTGAACGTGGGCGTCCCGGAGGAGCCCGTCGCCTTCCATCCGTTCTCCCTCATCGGTGGCAACAAGATCCTCGCCGGGTCGATGATCGGCGGCATTCCCGAGACGCAGGAGATGTTGGACTTCTGCGCCGAGCACGGCATCGGCGCGGAGATCGAGCTGATCACCGCATCCGAGATCAACGAGGCATACGAGCGGGTCACCGCCAGCGATGTGCGCTACCGGTTCGTGATCGACACGGCCACCATCTGAGACCGGTCGAGCGAGTGAGGGCCCCGGCGGACGAGGCGGATTCCAGGGGTCGTTGAAGCACAAGCCGTCATCCGTCACCTACCACATCACCAGTACCACGGCAGGCCCACGCCTTTGACGGCGTGGCGTGCATCAAGAACGGAGTACACCCCCATGACCGCAACAACAGCCAATGAGTCGAGGACGCGCCGGAGCGAAACGGCCGCGGAGGTGGTCGGCCGCCTTCGCGCGACGTTCAACACCGGCGTCACCCGCGGACTGGACTGGCGCGTCAACCAGCTGCAGCGGCTGCGGGCACTGCTGGTCGAGAACGAGCAGGAGCTGATCGAAGCGCTCTGGGCGGATCTGAGGAAGAACGCCGCCGAGGCCAAGATGCAGGAGATCGACTTCACCGTCGCCGACATCGACGAGGCACTGGCGAACCTCGAAAACTGGCTTCAGCCTCGCCCGGTGGAGGTTCCCGCCCACTTCGGTCCCACGACAACGGCCTACACCACGTACGACCCGCTCGGGGTCATCCTGGTGATCGCTCCGTGGAATTTCCCGCTGCACCTTCTCATCGACCCCATCATCGGCGCACTGGCCGCCGGAAACACCGTGGTGGCCAAGCCGAGCGAGATCTCGGTGCACACATCGGCAGTGGCTTCACGCCTCCTGCGACAGTACTTCGACGCCGACGTGCTCACCGTCGTCGAGGGGGGCGCCGAGGAGACCACGGCCCTGCTGGCACAGCGTTTCGACCATATCTTCTACACCGGCAATGGCACCGTCGGCCGGATCGTCATGGCCGCAGCCGCCAAGAACCTCACCCCCGTCACGCTCGAACTCGGAGGCAAGTCGCCGGTCTTCGTGGCGCCCGACGCCGACGTGGACGAGACCGCGAAGCGGCTGGTCGGTGCCAAGTTCGGCAACGCGGGGCAGCAGTGCATAGCCCCCGACTACGTTCTGGCCGATCCTGCCACCGCCGCCGCACTGGTCCCCGCCCTCCGCGCGGCGGTCGACGCCCAGTTCGGCTCCACTCCGCAGACCTCAGCCGACTTCGGCCGGATCATCAACGAGCGGCACTTCGACCGGCTCACCGCTCTGCTGGACTCCGGCCGGGCGGCGGTGGGAGGCCGGCACGACCGCGACGACCTGTTCATCGCACCGACCGTGCTCACCGATGTCGACCCCGCATCGCCGGTCATGCAGGAGGAGATCTTCGGTCCGATCCTCGCCGTCGTCGAAGTCGCCGACCTCGATGCCGCCATCGCCTTCATCAACGAACGCGAAAAGCCACTCGCGCTCTACGCCTTCACCACGTCCGAGGCCACCAAGTCGCGCCTCGTGAACGAGACTTCCTCCGGCGGCGTCGCCTGGGGCCAGCCGGTGATGCAACTGCTCATGCCCGGCCTGCCTTTCGGCGGCGTCGGCGAAAGCGGCATGGGCCGGTACCACGGCCGGTATTCCCTCGAGACGTTCAGCCACCTCAAGGCCGTCGCGGACGTGCCGCTCAACTAGGCCCGCGCTCTCCCGAAGCAGGCTGCCCGACTGGTGATCGGCTACGCAGAAAGTGCCTCTGCCCAGCCGAAATGAGGACTGCTGAGGTCCCGGTTCCCTGACACCCGCCGGGCCCATGCTGCCGCCTGTCTCTTTCACCCGACCCATTCTTCGAAGGAAGCTGCCATGACTACCGCGTTCGACCCGATCGACCTGGGCGGCAAGACGCTGGCCAACCGCGTCGCGATGGCGCCGATGACCCGCAGCCGCGCCGACGCTCCCGCAGCCACGGCGACGGAGCTGATGGCGACCTATTACGCCCAGCGTGCGAGCGCCGGCCTGATCATCACCGAGGGCATACAGCCGTCGGTGGGCGGCCAGGGCTACACCAACACTCCGGGCCTGCACTCCGCCCAGCAGGTCGACGCCTGGCGGAAGGTGACCGACGCCGTCCATGCCCAGGGCGGCACGATCTTCGCGCAGCTGATGCACACCGGCCGGATCAGCCACCCCAGCCTGCTGCCCGAGGGACTCATCCCCGTCGCCCCCTCCTCCGTCGCGGCGGCGGGCCAGGTGTTCACCTACCAGGGCCCCCAGGACTACGTCACTCCGAAGGAACTGGACCAGGACGACATCACCCAGACGATCGCCGACTACGCCGACGCCGCGCGCAACGCGATCGCCGCCGGTTTCGACGGCGTGGAGATCCACGGGGCGAACGGCTACCTGATCCACCAGTTCCTCGCCCCCAACACCAATCTGCGCACCGACAGCTGGGGAGGCGGCGCCGCTGACCGGGTCCGCTTCGGTATCGAGGTCGCCACGGCCGTCGCGGAGGCGATCGGCGGCCACCGGACCGGCTTCCGTATCTCTCCCGGCAACCCCTACAACGACATCGCCGAGACCGACCCGGCGGACGTGCTGGAGACCTACGCCACCCTGATCGCCGGTCTCGCCCGGCTGGACCTCGCCTACCTGCACCTGGTCGAGAGCCCGGACCGCGACCTGACCGCCCGGCTGCGCAAGGACTGGCCGACGGCGTTCATCCTCAACCCCTTCACCCACCCCGAGACCACCGGCCCCGGCGCTCTCGCCCACATCGAGGACGGCACCGCGGACATCATCGCCTACGGCGCGCTGTTCCTGGCCAACCCGGACCTGCCCGCCCGCCTCGCAGCCGACGGCCCCTACAACACCCCCGACGCGGCCACCTTTTACGGCGGCGACCACCGCGGCTACACCGACTACCCGACGCTGCCCGCCGACAGCGCGTGACCTGAAAAAGAGTCATCGCCAGCGAGTGCGGCGAGGCAAGACGTGGCGTTTCAGGCCACCGAAGTCCTCCTGGTCCGGACCTATGTCACGATGGCGACACTGCCGCCTGCCACATCCAGCGGATCACCTTGGGGAACCGGCAGCTGAGAGAAGAACTTGAGGCTGCGACGGGCGTCGCTCGCCTGACCTCCGTCCCTTCCGGGCGGTCAGCAACCAACTGAGGAAGTGGTCAACGGTCAACCGCAAACCCTGGCCACAACCGCTCACGGCCGCGTTCTCCCCAGCATGACAGGGGTCGTTGCCGCGGCGTGGACGCGTTCGAGCAAGTCACGGTGGCGATAGAGGAAGGTGCGGTCGACGCGGGCGGCGGGGGCGATCCCGGACACGGTGACCTCCGCATCGCCGCGCAGGGCGGCATCGAGAGCTTGGACGACGCGTTCGCGACCGCGTCGGAGCACGGTGCCAGAACCGACGTCACCACTGGTCCGGGGTCCTTCACACCGGAGGGCCCTGACCCATGCCCGCAGTGGACAACGGACAGGACGAAACCCATCCATGACTTCGGCTCACCCGCCCACCCCGGCAGCAGCGCAGGGTCGGACACAGGGGCGGCGAGCATCGGTTCCGGCAGTGTCCGCGTCACAGCCCATGCCTTCCACCCAGCCCGCCCGTCGGCAAACCGAGTGCGCGTACGCACCCGACTACCGGCCCGACCATGGCAGGTCAGCGCACTACAACACCTCGCCGGGGGCTGTGTGCTGAGCTCCTGGCGCACGTCCAGGTGGCAGCGCAGCCGGACACTGGCTGCCCCGGATCCCGTGTCGTACGGTCTGACGTCGCCGTCGCCCACCGTCAGCAACGGATCTCACCGAACCCGGCGGTGCCGCCGGTACGGCCGAGAGATCTGAACCAATACCGGGAATCAGGCGGCGACGAGCTCCTGCTCGCGGTCCGGCGTTTTGACCTTGGGCTTCTTGTTCGGCAGCGAGAGCCGGAAGACCTTGTGCCACGCGGAGAACACCTGCTTGGGCAGCGGCCCGGTGACGTACTCCAGCTCGTACTTCTCGAACAGCGCGCGCACCTTCACCGCGACCTCGGCGTACCGGTTGCTCGGCAGGTCCGGGAACAGGTGGTGCTCGATCTGGTGCGACAGGTTGCCGGTCATGAAGTGCATGGCCTTGCTGCCGCTGATGTTCGCCGAGCCCAGCATCTGGCGCAGGTACCACTGGCCGCGCGTCTCGCCCTTGATCGACCGGCGCTCGAAGACCTGCACGCCTTCGGGGAAGTGCCCGCACATGATCACCGAGTGGGTCCAGATGTTGCGGACCAGGTTCGCGGTGAACGTGGCGGCGAGCGTGGTGAGGAACGACGGGCCCGACAGCAGCGGGTGGATCACGTAGTCCTTGAGCACCTGCTTGCGGATCTTGCGGCCCACGGCCTTGGCCCGCGCGCGGAACTCCGGGTTCTTGCGGCGGCGCTTGTGCAGGTTCTTGCCCAGCTCCAGGTCGTACGCTGCGATGCCGTACTCGAAGAAGCAGGCGTTGATGAAGTTCCACAGCGGCTGGCCGAGGTGGAACGGGTGCCACTTCTGGTCCTCGTCGACGCGCATGATGCCGTAGCCGAGGTCGTTGTCCTTGCCGATCACGTTGGTGTACGTGTGGTGCAGCTCGTTGTGCGAGTGCTTCCACTGCTCGGACGGCGAGACGTGATCCCACTCCCAGGTGGTGGAGTGAATCTTCGGGTCCCGCATCCAGTCCCACTGGCCGTGCAGGATGTTGTGGCCGATCTCCATGTTGTCCATGATCTTCGCCACGGACAGACCGGCGGTGCCGAGCAGCCACGCGGGCGGGAAGATCGAGAACAGCAGCACGCCCCTGCTGACCAGCTCGAGCTTGCGCTGCGCCGAGATGACCTTACGGATGTAGGCGGCGTCTTTCTCGCCGCGGCCGGCGATCACCTCGTCGCGGATCGCGTCCAGCTCGCGGCCCAGCTCCTCGATCTGCTCCGTGGTCAGGTGGGCGGTGGGGTCGATGGCGGTCAAGGTGCTCCTACCGTTCGATGTCGCAGGGGCCCGCCGCGGCGGACACGCAGGTCTGGATGAGGACGCCCGGCTCGGCCTCGGTGATCTCGCCGGTGCGCAGGTCGCGGACGGCGCCGGCCTTGAGCGGCGTGACGCAGCCGAAGCAGATGCCCATGCGGCACCCGGAGGGCATGAGCACGCCGGCCTCCTCGCCGATGTCCAGCAACGGCGTGGCGCCGTCCGCGTCGACGGTCTTGCCGGTGGCGCTGAACGTGACCTCGCCGCCGTCGCCGGCGACGACGATGCCGGGGCGGAAGCGTTCGGTGTGCAGGCGCTCTTGTACGCCGTGCTCGGTCCAGTGCTCTTCGGCGGCGTCGAGCAGGCCCGCGGGCCCGCAAGCCCAGGTCTCGCGCTCGGCCCAGTCGGGCACGAGTTCGTCGAGACGGGCGATGTCGAGCATGCCGTCTGTGTCGGTGTGCACCTCGGTGAGCCGCAGCTTCTTGTCCGCGACCAGGTCGTGCAGTTCGTTGCGGAAGATCACGTCTTGTGGCTGTGGCGCGCAGTGGACCATGACGACGTCGTCGAACTCGGTGTCGCGCAGCATGCCCATCACGGGCGTGATGCCGCTGCCGGCCGTCAGGTAGAGCACCTTGGCGGGCTTGGCCTGCGGCAGCACGAAGTCACCGGTCGCCTGGTCGAGCTGGATCAGCGTGCCCGGTTTGGCCCTCCTGACCAGGTGGGTGCTGACCTTGCCGTCCGGGATCGCCTTCACGGTGATCGTGACGCGGCCGTCCTGGCGGTCTGTCGGCGAGGTGATGGAGTAGGCACGCCACAGGCGCACCCCGTCGACGTCGACGCCGATCCGCACGTACTGACCGGCTGTGTGGCCGCGCCAGCCCCGTCCCGGCCTGATCACGACAGTCGCGGCGTCACCCGTCTCGGGGTGCACGGCCTCGATGCGCCCACGCAGGTCAGCGCCCGCACGCAGCGGGCTGACCAGGTCGAGGTAGTCCGACGGCAGCAGCGGCGTCGTGACCATCTCCAGCAGTTTCCACGCCCTGCTGCGGAGGGCTGCACTCGTCATGACTCCAGCTTGCTGCCCCTCAAGGCGTAAAGTCCTGACCGCAGGACGTAAATCTGGTCGGCTGAATTGTTCGCAGGGAACAAAAACATGAGCCATGCAATCCGGAGGGCCGGCGAACTGGCCCTGGATGAGACGACGGTCACCGCACTTCGGGCCGCGCTGAAGAGCACCGCCGACGAGGTCGTCCAGGCGATCATCGACGAGGTCCCTCCCTACGCCAACGCCCTTTCGGGCCACATGGGCGCCACCATCCGCCGAGCCGTCCGCACCGCCCTGGGGCACTACCTGGACCGCGCGAGCGGGAACGCCACGGGCGGCGACGCCGGTGACGCGGCCTACGAGCTGGGCCGCGGCGAGGTGCGCGACGGCCGTTCGATGGACGCCCTGCTCAGCGCCTACCGCGTCGGCGCCCGCGTGGCCTGGCGATGCCTGGCAGCGGGTGCCGTGCCCGCAGGTCTGCCCGCCGCCGAGGTCGCCAAGTTCGCCGAGCTGACCTTCGCCTACATCGACGAGCTCTCCGCCGCGAGCGCCGCGGGCCACGCCGACGAACTGGCCGCCCGGGGCAGGGACCACGAGCGCCACCTGGAACACCTGGCCCGCGACCTCCTCGCCGGCGCGAGCCCGGACGTGCTGCTGGCCTCTGCTCAACGGGCCGGGTGGCAGCCTCCGGTTTCGCTGACCGCGGTCCTGCTGCCCGCCGCCCAGGCCCGGCCTGCCTACCGCGCGCTCGACCCGAGCACCCTCGTCCTCGACGATCTGCCGGACGCCACCGGTGTGCTGCTCGTCCCCGATGCCGACCGATCACATCTCTTGCGGCAGCTGACCGACCGCACCGCCGTGGTCGGCCCGGCCCGGCCATGGACTCGTGGGTCCGCCTCGTACGCACGAGCCGTACGCGCGCGCTCCCTCTCCTCCGATATCCGCGACACCGAGGACCACCTGCCCGAGCTGGTGCTGAGCGCCGACGTGGACGCGTTCGCAGACCTGCGTGCCCGAGCCCTCGCACCGTTGCGGACCTTGCCTGTCGCGACCGCACGGCGGCTGGAGGAGACGTTGCGGGAGTGGCTGCTGCACCAGGGCAGGCGGGACGAGGTGGCGGCGGCGTTGTTCGTCCATCCCCAGACGGTCCGGTACCGGATGTCGCAGCTGCGGGAGCTGTTTCCGGATCTCGCATCGCCACACCGGGTCCTTGAACTGACGCTGGCGGTCGGTCTTCGGGTCAGCTGACGCGTACTTCGACCGTCCACGACCGCGTCCGCGAGCGGTCCAGGAATCGTGCCTCGTTCTCGGTGCCGTCAGCCGGCTCATGCGGCCCGGGGAAGAGCGGTATCAGCCGGCTGGGACCGGGGGCTGATGTGAAGACCGGACAAGGCCTTGGGAAGCCCGTCGGGGGCGCTGTCTCCGAGAAGCGCGGTGGCGGATACGCCTCGACTGGATCCGATGGACGATGCGCACCGGCCCGCTCGTCGACGCGCTGACCGGCGGGGCGGCCAGGCCGGGTCACCAGGGGCGGGGGGCCGGGCCGCTCGCGCCGGGGACCACCGTGGTTCTGCGACGGCCCCGTGCCTGCCTTCCGACAGGTCGGCCGGACGACCGACCGGGCCGGCCTGGCACACCGCGCGAGGGATGATGGGGATGGAATGACGGAACGTGAGGTCAGGAGCTTGCATGGCGAAGCGGGTTCACCGACCCCGTGAGGACGCGGAGTTCAATTTCATCCTCGGGATGAGCAAAGTTCCGGTCCTCGCATACTTCACCGGGACATGGCCCAAGGCACTCGAGCCCTGCCGGGTGATGGACCTCGTCGTGGATGGCATCGCCGACGACTACACGGGCCGCCTGACGGCCGTCCGCGCCGACATCACGCGTTGTCCGGCCGCAACCGAGCGATACGGGATCACCGGAGCCCCGTCCTTCGTCCTGCTGAAGGAGGGAGAGGCGGTGGCGCACGGCACGGGGCCCATGACCATCGCCGAGGTACGGAAGTTCCTGGACGGCCACCTCTGAGCGGCCGCTGCGGCACGTGGCCGCGACGCCCCTCACGTCTCGTCCATGGGAGCTGCGCCGCCTGAGACACCTTGGGGCTGAGACACCCCCACAGGTCACATGACTCCGTCCGGGACCGGCCGTGCGGGTGGCCGATATCTGGAGATCATTCTCGTGCCCCGGCTTGAGCGCGCCGACCAGATCCTCGTTCGGCGGCGGCCGGATCGGGGTAGGCGAGCGGATTGGGTACCCGTGAGAAGACGGGGCGCCGGGGTCGGTAGGGCCGACCGGCCCTGGCCCTTCGGCCCGGGATTGCGCAAGATCTGCGATAGACAAGAACAGGTCGCACCCGTGGGGCGAAGTCCCGGTGCGGGATTCACACGGCGAAGAACAAGGAGTATCCGATGGCGGACGGCGCGCAGCCCGGACCCGACAACCCGATCCGGGTCTTCCTGCTGGACGACCACGAGGTTGTCCGGCGCGGGGTGCACGACCTGCTGAACGACGAGCCGGACATCACCGTGGTCGGCGAGGCCGCCAATGTCGAACAGGCCCTGATCCGTGTGCCCGCTCTGCGCCCGCAGGTGGCGGTGCTCGATGTGCGTCTGCCGGACGGCGACGGGGTGACCGTGTGCCGGGAGCTGCGCTCGCAGATGCCGGAGCTGGCCTGCCTGATGCTGACCTCGTTCGACGACGAGGAGGCCCTGCTGGACTCGATCATGGCGGGCGCCTCCGGGTACGTGCTGAAGCAGATCCAGGGCTCGGACCTGGTGTCGGCGGTGCGGACGGTGGCTGCCGGCCAGTCCCTGCTCGACCCCAGCGCCACCGCCAAGCTGATGGCCCGGCTGCGCCAGGGCCGCGAGCCGGAGCCCGAGCCCGACGCACTGCCGGGCCTGACCGAGAGGGAGCGGGAGATCCTGGCCCTCATCGGTGAGGGGCTGACCAACCGCCAGATCGGCCAGCGGCTCTACCTCGCCGAGAAGACGGTGAAGAACCATATCTCCCGGCTGCTGGCCAAGCTCGGTGTGGAGCGGCGCGTCCAGGCCGCCGTCATCGCCACCCAGGCCCAGGACCGGCTGAGGCAGGAAGGCCACTGACGCCGCGTGGCGAGCCGTGGGGCCGAACGTCCCCCGGCCCGCCCCCGTACGGCCCAAGTCCGCTCGCGTCCCCGGCCGCCAGGCTGGCAGCGCACAGAGACGCGGATCGATCGGGAGGACGACGGACATGAGCGTGCGCGTGGGCATCAACGGCTTCGGCCGTATCGGACGCAACTACCTGCGCTGCGTGCTGGAGCGCGCGGAGAGCGCCGCCGGCACCCCGGTGGAGGTCGTGGCGATCAACGACGTCACCTCGCCGGCCGCACTGGCCCATCTGCTGGCGTACGACTCGACGTACGGCCGCCTCGGCCGCCCCGTCGAGCACGACGACGACTCGATCACCGTCGACGGGCATCGGGTCACGGTGACCGCCGAACGCGACCCGGCTGCCCTGGCCTGGGGTGACCTCGGCGTGGATGTCGTCATCGAGTCCACCGGCCGCTTCCGCACCCGCGAGGACGCCGGACTGCACCTGAAGTCCGGCGCGCGCAAGGTGCTGCTGTCCGTGCCGGGCAAGGGCGTCGACGCCACGATCGTGATGGGCGTCAACGAAGGCACCTACGACCCGGACCACGACCACGTGGTCTCCAACGCCTCGTGCACCACGAACTGCGTGGCACCCATGGTGAAGGTGCTGGACGAGCACTTCGGCCTCGTCAAGGGCCTGATGACCACCATCCACGGCTACACCAACGACCAGGTCGTCCTCGACGGTCCGCACAAGGACCTACGCCGCGGCCGCAGCGCCGCCGTCAACATCATCCCGACCAGCACCGGTGCCGCGCGGGCCGTCGGCCTCGTCCTCCCGGAACTGGCCGGCACCCTGGACGGCATCGCCGTACGGGTCCCCGTCGAGGACGGCTCGCTGACCGACCTGAGCGTGATCCTGGAGCGGCCCGTGACCGCCGACGAGGTCAACGCGGCGTTCCGGGAGGCCGCGGACGGTCCGCTGAAGGGCGTCCTGCGAGTGTCCGACGCCCCGATCGTCTCCCGCGACGTCGTCGGCGACCCCGCCTCCTGTGTCATGGACGCCCCGCTGACCCAGGCGCACGGCGAACTGGTGAAGGTCTTCGGCTGGTACGACAACGAGTGGGGCTACACCAACCGACTGCTCGACCTCACCGAGTACGTCGCCACCAGCCTCCCACGGAACTGACCGACCGGGCCGGTGGGACCGAGAGCGGGCTGGTGGCCGTCGGCTCGGGCTCCGGCCCCGTCGGCGCGCTCTCACCTTCCGGGCGGGTATGCCGGTACCTGCCGGTCCTGCCCGAGGTGCTCGGCGTCGGCCCGGATCACGTCGATGCGCGGCGGATGCCTCCGTGCGGGCGCCCTCCACGAGCTGCCGCCCGGCGCGAGCGCCGTTCCCGTGGGGACGGGGGAGCCCCTTGCGGTGGTCGAGCTCGACGCCCGCGCCTACCCCAATGATCACTGCGGAACCATGGGCGCGAGAGGGGCGAGCGGACCCGGATGGGGGCCGATGAGGGCCTTGCGAGCCCGCGGCCGGTTCGTGGTGCGGGGATGCGCGCAGCCACGTTGTCCGGTGGCGCTCAGGACTCCGTGAGACACCCGGGGCCCGTCGGGCGGACACTGGAATCGGGTCGTGGGGCGCGGACCGATCGCCGTCGTGGGCGTGGGCGTCGGCACGTCCGCCACTTGGCTCATCGGGGTACACGACGGAGCAGACCCACGTCGCCTCGGCGGCGTGTGAGGAGGATGAGTGGCTTCGCGACAGCTTGACGAGAAGACGGTGATCAGCCTGGTGGCCGAGGCTGCTGCGGCCCCGTCCATGCACAACGCGCAGCCGTGGCGCTTCCGCTTCCTGACCGGTGAGCGCGTTCTGCTGCTGCGCGCCGACCCGCAGCGGGCCATGCCCCGGTCCGATCCCGACAACCGGGCGCTGCACATCGGCTGCGGGGCCGCACTGTTCAACCTGCGCGTCGCCGCCGCGCACGCGAACCTCCTCCCGGAGACCCGGCTGCTGCCCGAGCCGCAGGACCCGCTGCTGCTCGCCGCTGTCCATCTGGCTGACGAGGCCGGGCGCCCGCGGGACGAGGACGTGGCGCGGCTGCACCCGGCGATCGGCCGGCGGCACACCAGCCGCTATCCCTTCGCCGAGAAGGACGTCCCCGAAGACGTGCGGGTGACCCTGCAGGACGCTGCCGAGCGGGAGGGCGCCGTGCTGCTCTTCCCCGGTCCCTGGCACACCGAGACCGTGCTCGACCTGATCCGCGACGCCGAGAGCCGGGACACCATGGACCCGGACGCGAGCGAGGACCTGGTCCGCTGGACCCGGCTCGGGCCGGAGGCGGACACGGCCGTCGACGGCGTCCCCGAGTACGCGTTCGGGCCGCGCAAATGGGACGGCAAGGCCCCCGTGCGGGATTTCGCCGGTCGCCGGCGTGTCGCGGATCGCGGAACGACCACGTTCGAGCACATCCCGCACTTGGCCCTGCTGAGCACTCCTGGTGATGGAGCGGACGACTGGTTGCGCGCAGGGCAGGCGCTGGAGCGCGTCCTGCTGGAAGCGACCCTGGCCGACCTGGCCACGTCCCTGACGTCACAAGCGCTGGAGGACCGCGACCTGCGGCTGCTGGCCCGCGATCCCGTGTCGGGAGTGGGCCAGGTGCAGATGGTGCTGCGGCTCGGGTACGGCCCGAGGGGTCCGGCCACGCCCCGGCGCCCGGTACGGGACGTTCTGGAGATCGCGTAGTCGGACGGCCCACGGCCTACCCGATCTCCCCAGGCCGGCGCTCTCCTCCATCGCCGGCGGGTCGAGCCGCGGGGCCGTCATGTCGATTCTCCCCACGGGATCCTTCGGAGAGGCAAGCTCGACAAGTTGTCGGCGGTGTCGTTACGCGTGCCGGTGGCCCCGGTCGGCGTTGAACTCGGCCCAGGCCCGGTCCCACTGCGCCCTGCGGCGCACATCCAGCCGTACCCGGACGGCCCACCAGCCGCCCACGATCAGCACGCACGCACCTGCTCCGGTGGCCGTGCCGAGGGCGGCTCCCTGGGACCTCGCCTGAGCGGGGGTGGGCGGTGCGGGGCGAAGTCGTCCCGCGTCGTCGAGCCACACCGTGGTGGACGAGCCCGCCTTGCTGCCCGCTGCTACTGCGGCATCACCGGTCTTCGCAGAGCCGTCGGGCCGTGTCCACCGCACGGCCGCCCGGACCTGGTCGTCAGCTGCCTGCCCGGAGAACCGTGACGGCTTCGCGGCGGCGTCCTCGACGAGCCGTGCGGCAGTGCGGTGCAGGCCCTGAGCCTGGTCGAGGGCGGAGCGCTCGCCGACGCCGGCCATCACCACGCCCACCGCAGGAACCATGAGCAGGAGCAGCGCCGCCGTCGCGACGCCGATCCAGGCTTCGGCGACGTCGGAGCGCCGCTTGAGCGGGTTGCGCAGCCAGCGCCAGAGCAACACCTTGCCACCCCGTTTCAGCATGTACGCATCCCTTCCTGGTACGACGGACTTGAACTGCACTCCGCCACGGTGACGGGTCGCCGACCGATGAGGCAGAGACCAACGGGGCCGTCTTGTGAGGGCCGATGGGCCCCGTTGCGCGAGCCGACCGGGCCCGGTCGGCCGAAGTGCCGCCGGGCACAATGCCGTTCATGACGGACGAAGCGGCCGATGGATTTGATACAGCTCCTCAACTGGGCGACGCCGTCGCGCTGTTGGCGCACTTCCTGGGCGCCGAGCCGTTGACCGCGGCCATCGCCTCACTGGAGCGGGACCTGGCGGGAAGACCCGCGAGGGAGGTCGGTGACATGGCCGCCGCCCGCGGTATCAGTCCCGAACCGATGGTGGCAGCCCTGACCGTGCGCGAGAGCCTCGGCCGGCTGAACGACCTCATCCACGCGGCCGGGATCGTGCCGGCGCTGCCGCATCTCCTGGAGGACGGACAACGAGATCGCCGGTCGTCGCACGTGCCGCACCGGCGCCGGCGGACAAGTTAGGTTCGCCTAAGGAGTACCGGTGCAGGCAGAGAGCGAGGCACCAGCATGGCATCGACGAACCATTCGGCCCTGCAGATGGACATCCCCGTTCCCGGCGGATGAGGACGAGGGGCCCATGCCTGAGGGCCGAAAGCCCCACGCCCTCCCCGCGCAGGTAAGCCTAGCCTCACCTTATTGGCGATCGATTGCTGGGCGGGCTTGCCCGGCGCAATGTGGTGGAGACGCACATGAGCGGCACTGATGAAGTGCTCGACGAGGCAGACGGTCGGGGGAACGGCGTCATCGACGCCCCACCGCTCTGTCTGGCGGACCTGGCACCTGGTGCCCGTGCCACGGTGATCGGGGTCGTCGCCGATGGTGAGCCGACGGTTGTCCGTCGGCTGCACGACCTCGGATTCACCCCGGGCGCGGTGGTGGAGGTGGTACGCCGGGCGCCGCTGCGTGACCCGGTCCTCTACCGGGTCAAGGACTACGAGGTGTGCCTGCGCCGGGCGCAGGCCGCGTGCGTGCACATCGGAGGGACGGCGCGGTGAGCGCGGGCTGCCACGCCGAAGGCGGCGCGGACGCGACCCTGACCGGGGCTCCGCGGATCGCCCTGGTCGGTGCCCCCAACTCGGGCAAGACCAGCGTCTTCAACGGCCTCACGGGCCTGCGCGCCAAGACCGGCAACTATCCCGGGGTGACGGTGTCCCGGTTCGTCGGGACCTCCCGGACGGGCCGGCACCGGCACGTGATCGAGGATCTGCCGGGCACCTACAGCCTGGAGCCGATCAGCCCGGACGAGCGGATCACCGTCGACGTGCTGGACGGCCGGCTGGAGGGTGCGCAGCGGCCGGACGCGCTGCTGGTCGTGGCGGACGCCACCACGTTGCGGCGCTCCCTGGGATTCGTCGCCCAGGTCCTGGCCCGCGGTCTGCCGGCCTGTGTGGTGGTGACCTTCACCGACGAACTGGCCCGCCGTCAGGGCCGCCTGGATCTCGACGCGTTCGCCCAGGCGCTCGGCGTGCCGGTGCTGCCCGTGGTCGGCCACCGTGGGTATGGCATCGCGCAGCTGCGCGAGCGGCTCACGACGTGGAGCGCCTGGCCGATTCCGGCCGTGGCACCGCCGGCCGAACCGGGCGAGCGGGACGCCTGGGCGGAATCGGTCCTGGCGTACGCCGGCTACCGGCCCCCCGAGCGCCACCGGGTCACCCAGCGGGTCGACGCGGTGCTGCTGCATCCGGTGTGGGGCACGGCGGTGTTCTTCGCGGTGATGGCGTTGTTCTTCCAGACCGTCTTTACTTTGGCCGCCCCGTTGCAGGACGGGGTGGCGACCCTGTTCGCGTGGCTGTCGGGCCAGGTGGACGCCCATGTCGGCAGTCCGTGGCTGTCCGGGCTCCTGGGGGATGCCCTCATCGGCGGGGTCGGCGGCGTGCTGGTGTTCGTCCCGCAGATCGTGCTGCTGTTCCTGCTTCTGGCCCTGCTGGAAGGGGTGGGGTACATGGCGCGGGCGGCGTTTCTGATGGACCGGGTGATGGCCCGCTTCGGGCTGGAGGGCCGGGCCTTCGTGGCGCTGCTGTCGTCGTTCGCCTGCGCGATCCCCGGCATCATGGCCACCCGCACCCTGCCCTCGGCCAAGGACCGCCTGGCCACGATGATGGCCGCACCGCTGATGACGTGCTCGGCGCGGCTGCCGGTCTACGTGCTGCTCATCGGCCTGCTGGTCGACCCGTCCGTGCGCGTCGGCCCGTTCGGCGCGCAGGGCCTGGTCATGTTCGGGCTGTACCTGCTCGGTGCCGTGTCCGCGATGCTGGCCGCCTGGGCGTTCAAGAAGCTCGGCGACCGTCACGGCCAGGCGGTGCCGTTCTTCATGGAGTTGCCGCCCTACCGGCTGCCCGCCCCCCGCGCGGTGCTGGTGGCGATGTGGTCATCCGCGCGCGCCTTCCTGCGCAAGTGCTCGACCGTCATCGTCGCCACCAGCATCGTCCTGTGGCTGCTGCTGAACCTGCCCCTGCACACGGCCGCGCAGACGCAGGCGGCAGGCGTGGACACCACCAACCCCACGGCCGTGTCCGCCTACACCGTCGACCACAGCTACGCCGCCGGCCTGGGCCGGGCGGTGGCCCCCGTCTTCGACCCGCTGGGCTTCGACTGGCGCATCAACGTCGGCGTGCTGTCGGCCCAGGCCGCCCGCGAGACCTTCGTCGCGACCCTCGGCCAGGTCGCCGCCGCCGGGGACCCCGAACAGCCGGCACAGGCCCTGCGGGCCATGACCTACCCCGACGGGCCCCGCGCCGGACAGCCGGTGTTCACCGCGTCCACCATCGCCGCGCTGCTGGTCTACTTCGTCTACGCGCTGCAGTGCATGGCCACCGTGGCGGTCCTGCGCCGGGAGACCGGCACCTGGCGATGGCCGGCGATCGCCTTCACCTATCTGACCGCGCTGGCCTGGCTGATGGCCTACCTGGCCCGGACGGCCACCGTCCTGCTGGGCGGGTGAGCCGCAGCCATGATCCCCCTCCACCCCCAGCAGGTCCCCGGCCGGCCCGACCGGCTGCGCTGGATCATCCCCGCAGGAACCCTCGACGGCACCGGCCCGCTCGCCGAGGTACCCGAACCCCTGGCCGCCCTGCTGACCGACGGCACCCTCACGCAGATCGCGCTGGAACCCGCTGCCGTCGTCACCCGGCTGGGCGCGGACCGTACCTGGCCCGAGGAGGGCGCCCGGGTCCGCAGCGCGCTGCATGCCGCCCTCGACGACCCCGCCGGCTGGATCCCGGCCACCGGCACCGCCCCCTGCGACGACGATGCGCAGCTGTACGGCGTGGCACGCGAGGTTCTCGCCGGGGAGGTGGGTGACTTCGCCCGGTCCCACGGCGGCACCATCGACCTCGTCGACGTACGGGACGGCGTCGTCACCGTCCGCCTCGGCGGCGCCTGCCACGGCTGCCCCGCCTCCTGGTTCACGCTGCACCAGCGCCTGGAGCGTCAGTTGCGGCGACACCATCCCGGTCTGCGTGAAGTCCGCAACGTCGCCTCACCGGTCAGCCTGTTCGGCCGACCGGGCGACTCCCGTGAGGCGTCCTCCTGACCGCGCCGGCCCGGTCGCCTGCACCTGCGCCCCTGACCTTGCGATTGTCTGCAAGGTCAGGGGCGCAGGGGTGCCGGCTGTGACTGGCGGCGGGAGGGTTCGCTACGCGGCCCCGGGGCCCTGGTCGCTCTCACCGGACCACCGGGCGGCCAGTTCGCCGGCCCGCCGGGCCGCGGCGGCCACCGCGTCAGGACCACCGCCCGCACGCCCCGCCGCATACCCGACCAGGAAGGTCGTCAACGGGGCGGCGGGCCGCGCGACGCCGTGGGCGGCATCGCCCGCGAGGGCCAGGAGCAGGGCCCGGTCGACCTCGAGGTCGATGCCCAGATCGGCCTTGACTGCGGCCGTCCATTCCTTCAGTACGTCGTCCATGATCGTCGTTCTCTCGTCCGTGTGACCTGTGAGCGGGTTTGTGCGGTGGCCGGTCACAGCAGGCTGCTCCAGTACGGCCAGAAACGGGTGAGGACGAGCAGCGCGATCACCCCGTACCAGGCGCCGAGGAGCATCCAGTGCGTGTCCCGTACGACCTCCAGCACGCCCCGGGGCACGGGGACGATTCCCCGTTCCAGGCAGTGCAGGGTCAGGTACCAGAACAGGGCGATGGTGACGACCCAGACGACGGCGCAGTAGGGGCAGATCTTGTCGAGCTCGTAGAGGGACTGCCCGATCAGCCAGTGAACGAACGCCACCGCCGCGAGCGCCCCGGCGTCCAGCGCGAGCCACAGCCGACGGTGCAGGCGGGCCCCCGAGAGGACGGCGATGCCCAGGGCGGTCACGGCGGCGAAGGCGCCCAGGCCGAGCAGCATGTTGGGGAAGCCGAGCAGGCTGCCCTGCGGGCTGGACATGACGCTGCCGCAGCTCACGATGGGACTGATGTTGCAGGGTGGTTGGTAGGCGGGGTCGCGGAGCAGCCGCCAGTCGTCCACCGTGAGCTGGAAGGAGGCCAGCCAGCCCACGACTCCGGCCAGGAGCATCACCCATCCGGTTCGGCGGCTCGCGCCGACGGGTTGTGGGTGTCGGCCGGTTGTGGTGTCCGGCGCGAGCGCGGGTCCGTGGCTCATGCGGCTCGGCGGCTGCCGGACGCCGACCGGGGCCGGCCCGCGGCCGTGGGGGCCGCCGCCGGTGCGGCGCGCCTGCGGTAGACCAGGTAGGGCCGGGCGAGGTATCCGATCGGGGCGCTCCACACATGGACCAGCCGGGTGAACGGCCAGGCGGCGAAGAGCAGGCAGGCGGTCAGGGCGTGCAGCTGGAACAGCAGCGGAGCGTCGGCGATCGCCTCCGGCCGCGGTTGCAGGACGAACAGTCCGCGGAACCAGACGGAGACGGTCTCGCGGTAGTCGTAGCCGGGGCCGAACACGTTGTGCGTTGCGGTGGCGGTGATGCCGAGCAGGACGGTGGCGGACAGCAGCGGGAAGAGGAGTTTGTCGCTGCGGTCGGTGCCGAGGCGGATCTGGCGGTTCAGCAGGCGGCGGGCGCACAGCATGCCCAGTCCCGTGACCATGGCGACGCCCGCCACCGAACCCGCCCAGACGGCCGTGGAGTGGTAGGCGTGCTCGCTGATACCGGCGGCCTCGGTCCAGGAGTCGGGAATGGCGAGGCCCACGACGTGCCCGGCGATCACCATGAAGGCGCCGAGGTGGAACAGCGGGCTGCCCCAGCGCAGCCAGCGATGCTCCAGCAGCTGGCTGGTGCGGGAGGTCCAGCCGAACTGGTCCTGCCGGTAGCGCCAGACGTGCCCGACCACGAACACGGCGAGGCAGATGTAGGGGATGGCGACCCACAGGAGGAGGTCGGCGCCGCTCGTGGACGCGGCCGCGAGGGGGAGGGGTGCGGCGTTCATCGGAGGCCTTCTGTACGGCTGGTCGGGGCGGGTGGCACACAGGTCGGCGGGGCCTGCGTCGGCGGCACGAAGGTGCCCGGGGGAGCGAACTCGCCGTCTCCGTAGGTCCCGTAGGGGTCGAGGCCGACCTCCTCGTTGGGCGGGCCCTCGGCGACGAGCTGGGCCACCGCCGCGCGGTCCGCCTCGGTGGGCGGCGGCAGCAGGGTGAGCAGGGCGGCCAGGACGTGCCGGTACGGGGAGTCGGCGTCGGTGAGCGCCCGCTGGATCAACTCCAGCCCGCGCCGGTGCTGGCGCAGCGGCGCCTCGCCACCACCCGGGCCCACGAGGGCGGCGAACTCCAGCACGACCGGGAGGTGGTCGGGCAGTTCGCCGCCGTCGGTGTCCCAACCGGCTGCCCGGTAGCGCTGGTTGAGGGTGAGCAGGGCCATGCCGCGGCGGCGGGTGTCGCCGTGCAGGTAGTAGGTGAGGTAGAGGCTGCTCTTGCGGCGCAGGTCGAACATCTCGACGTAGTGGCGCTCCAGGGCGTCGGGTTCCTGGTCTGCGAGCCAGGTGGTGAAGTCGGTGAGGTGTTCGGCGGCGGGCGAGGGCGGCAGTGCCTCGACGGTGGCCGTCAATTCCGGTCGGCCGGTGGTGAGTTCGGTGTCCGGGTACTGCAGCAGCAGTGAGCACAGTCGCAGCAGCAGGGTGCGTGCCTCGGTCTCTTCGGGGGTGAGCCGGGCCGGGCGGCGTACGGCTGCCCGGACGCGAGCGCGCACGAGGGCGGGAATCGATGGGGGTCCCCCCAGGCGTTCAGCACTGGGGGAGGGCAGCGGGGTCACGGACGGCCTCCGTCGGGGGCTTCGGGCGCACGGCGGCGCAGGGTGGGGAGGCCGAGCATGACCCGTCGGCCACCGGCGTCCGCCGGTTCCCCGGACGATTCGACCGGGCAGCGGTTCTCCATCGCGGTCAGCGCGGCCGCGTCCTCCTTGTGCGCGGCGGGGACGACGTAACGGTCGGCGTACTTGGCGACGGCGAGGAGCCGGTGCAGGTCCTGCGCCTCGCGCGGGGTGAGGCCGACGGCCTTGAGCGCGGCCTCGTCGCCGGCCTCGCCGAGGGTGCGTTCGCGCATGTACGAGCGCAGTGCGGTGAGTTTCATGAGCACGCCGGCGACGACATCGGTGTCTCCTGCGGTGAACAGCTCCGCCAGGTACTCCAGCGGGATGCGCAGGCGGGTGACGGCGGCGAAGACGTGGTCGGGGTCGTCCTGGTTGCCGCCCGCGGCGTCGACGGCGTCGAGGACGGGGGAGAGCGGAGGGACGTACCAGACCATCGGCATGGTCCGGTACTCCGGGTGCAGCGGCAGCGCGACCTTGTACCGCATGACCAGGTCGTACACGGGGGAGCGGCGGGCGGCGTCCAGCCAGTCCTCGGGGATGCCCGACTCCCGTGCGGCCGCACGGACTTCGGGATCGTGCGGGTCGAGGAAGACGCCGCGCTGGGCGTCGAGCAGGTCGTGCTCGTCGGGGGTGGCGGCGGCCTCGCCGACGCGGTCGGCGTCGTAGAGGAGCAGGCCGAGGTAGCGCAGGCGGCCGACGCAGGTCTCGGAGCAGACGGTGGGCTGGCCGGCCTCGATGCGCGGGAAGCAGAAGGTGCACTTCTCGGCCTTGCCGGTGGCGTGGTTGACGTACACCTTCTTGTACGGGCAGGCCGTCACGCACATCCGCCAGCCCCGGCAGCGGTCCTGGTCGACCAGGACGATGCCGTCCTCGACCCGCTTGTACATCGCGCCGGACGGGCAGGCCGACACGCAGGCCGGGTTGAGGCAGTGCTCACACAGGCGGGGCAGGTGGAAGAGGAAGGTCTGCTCGAACTCGAACTTCACCTTCTCGGCCCACTCACCGGTCAGGTTCGGGTCGCCACCGGCGTTCTCGGGTGCGCCGCCGAGGCCGTCCTCCCAGTTTGCGCCCCAGGTGATGGCGGTGGGCCTCCCCGTGAGGACCGAGCGGGGGCGTGCGACGGGCATGTCCTTGCCCGCCGGGGCACTGATCAGGTTGTCGTAGTCGTAGGTGACCGGCTCGTAGTAGTCCTCGATGCCGGGCAGGTCCGGGTTGGAGAACAGGGACAGCAGTCGTTTGACGCGTCCTCCCGAGCGCAGGACGAGCCGTCCGCGCTTGTCGAGCATCCAGCCGCCCTTCCAGTGCTCCTGGTCCTCGTAGCGGCGGGGGTAGCCGACACCGGGCTTGGTCTCGACGTTGTTGAACCAGGCGTACTCGACGCCGGTGCGGTTGGTCCACGTCTGCTTGCAGGTGACCGAGCAGGTGTGGCAGCCGATGCACTTGTCGAGGTTCATCACCATCGCGATCTGTGCCATCACGCGCATGTCAGTACTCCACTTGCTGGCTGCGGCGGCGGATGACGGTGACTTCGTCACGCTGGTTGCCGGTGGGCCCGTAGTAGTTGAAGGCGTAGGTGAACTGGGCGTAGCCGCCCGCGAGATGGGTGGGCTTGAGCAGCAGCCGGGTCAGGGAGTTGTGGATGCCGCCCCGCTTGCCGCTGACCTCGGTCTTCGGCACGTTCACGTTGCGGTCCTGCGCGTGGTACATGTACACCGTGCCCTCGGGCATACGGTGCGTGACCACGGCACGGGCGGCGACGACGCCGTTGCGGTTGTACGCCTCGATCCACTCGTTGTCCTTCACGCCTATCTTCTCGGCGTCGGCGGTGGACATCCAGATCACGGGGCCGCCGCGGGACAGGTCGAGCATGTACTTGTTGTCCTGGTAGTTCGAGTGGATGGACCACTTGGAGTGCGGGGTCAGGTAGCGGACCGTGACCTCGGCCCGGCCGCTCTCGTGCAGCTCCTCGTCGCCGTAGTGCCGGGGGGTGTTCAACGGGGGCCGGTAGACGGGGAGTTGCTCGCCGAGTTCGGTCATCCAGTCGTGCTGGACGAAGAAGTGCTGACGGCCGGTGAGGGTGTGCCAGGGCTTCTTGTGCTCGGTGTTGATGACGAACGGGGAGTAGCGGCGCCCGCCGGTCTCGCTGCCCGACCACTCGTAGGACGTCATCACCGCGCGCGGCTGGGTGCGGGTGTCGGCGAACGTGATGCGCTCCGCCTCGCGCTCGGAGGCGAGTTCCACCAGGCCCTCGCTGCCGGTCTGCCGCTGAAGTTCGCGGAAGCCCTCGGTGGCCAGTCGGCCGTTGGTGGTGCCGGACAGGGCGAGGATCGCCTCGCACATGTCGGAGGCGGTGGCCAGCGAGGGCCGTCCGGCGGCGATACCGTCCCGGACCGTCCCACAGCGCTGGCGCAGCTCGTCCAGCTCCTGGTTCGGGTGGACGGTGACCCCCTTGGTGGTGGTACCCAGGGTGTCCAGCAGCGGGCCGACGGCGCGCATCTTCTGCGCGGTGGCGGCGTAGTCCCGTTCGATGACGACGAGCTTCGGCATGGTCCGGCCCGGGATCGGCTCGCACTCGCCGGTCTTCCAGTCCCGTACGACCCCGCCGGGCTGGGCGAGTTCGTCGGGGGTGTCGTGCAGCAGCGGCACGGCGAGGACGTCGGTGCGGGTGCCGAGATGCTCGGCGGCCAGCTCGCTGAACCGGTCGGCGATCGTCAGGAAGGCGTCGTAGTCGGTACGGGCCTGCCAGGGCGGGGCGATGGCGGGGGTGAAGGCGTGCACGAAGGGGTGCATGTCCGTGCTGGACAGGTCGTCCTTCTCGTACCAGGTGGCGGCCGGCAGGACGACGTCGGAGAGCAGGCCGGTGGAGGTCATCCGGAAGTCCATGGTGACCAGCAGATCGAGCTTGCCCTCGGGCGCCTCCTCCCGCCACACCACCTCCTGGGGCCGTCCCTCGGGCGGGGTCTCCTCGGAGCGGACCGCCGCGTCCGTGCCCAGCAGGTGGCGCAGGAAGTACTCGTTGCCCTTGCCGGAGGAGCCGAGCAGATTGGCCCGCCACACGGTGAGCACGCGCGGGAAGTTGGCCGGGTCGTCGGGATCCTCGGCGGCGAACCGCAGCCGCCCCGACTTCAGCTCGTCGACGATGTGCTCGGCGACGGGACGGCCGACCGCCGCGGCCTCGTCCGTCAGGTCGAGGGGGTTGCGGTTGAACCCGGGGTGACCGGGCGTCCAGCCCAGCCGCACGGCCTGCGCCAGGCAGTCGGCGAACCCCTTGCCCGCGAAGCGCCCCTTCCCGAGCGGGGACGCCAGCTCGTCGGGACCGAACGCCTCGTAGCGCCACTGGTCGGAGTTCAGGTACCAGTACGAGGTGCCCGCCATGTGCCGGGTGGGCCGCTGCCAGTCGAAGGCGAACGCCAGGTGCTGCAGCCCGGTGACCGGGCGGACCTTCTCCTGGCCGACGTAGTGCGCCCAGCCGCCGCCGTTCACGCCCTGGCAGCCGGTCATCGTGATCAGGGCCAGGAAGGCGCGGTAGATGGTGTCGGAGTGGAACCAGTGGTTCGTGCCGGCACCCAGCGCGATCATGGAACGGCCGTTGGTGCGCTCGGCGTTGCGGGCGAACTCCCGGGCGATCCGGGCGGCCTGCTCGGCGGGGACGGAGGTGATCGTCTCCTGCCAGGCCGGGGTGTACGGCTCGGACGCGTCCTCGTACGAGGTGGGCCAGGTGCCCGGCAGGCCGGGGCGTGCGACGCCGTACTGCGCCAGCATCAGGTCGAAGACCGTGGTGACCAGGCGCCCGCCGATCCGGCGTACCGGCACCCCGCGCACCATGACCGAGCCGCCCTCGGTGCCGCCCTCGTCGAAGCGGGGCAGCGCGACCTCGGCCGTCTCCTCGGCCCGTTCGAGCAGGCTCAGCTCGGGCACGACATCGCCCAGGTCGAGGTTCCAGCGGCCTCGCCCGGCCTCCCCCCACCGGAAGCCGAGCGAGCCGCCGGGGACCACCGGTTCCCCGGTGGCCCCGTCCAGGAGGACCGTCTTGGACTCGGCATGCTCTTCGTCATGGCCGAGATCGGCGGCGGTCAGGAACCCGTCGGGGACGAGTCCGTGGTCGCCGTGCTCGCGCAGGGTCACGAGGAACGGCGCGTCGGTGAACTTGCGCAGGTAGTCCTGGAAGTAGGGCACTTCGCGGTCGACGAGGAACTCGCGCAGGATCACGTGGCCCATGGCCATCGCGAGCGCCCCGTCGGTACCGGGGTGCGGGGCGAGCCACTCGTCGGCGTGTTTGACGTTGTCGGCGTAGTCGGGGCTGACGGCGACGACCTTCGTGCCGTTGTAGCGGGTCTCGGTGAGGAAGTGCGCGTCGGGCGTACGGGTGACGGGGATGTTCGAGCCCCACATGATCAGGTAGCCCGCGTTCCACCAGTCCGCCGCCTCCGGCACGTCGGTCTGGTCGCCGAAGACCTGCGGCGAGGCGATCGGCAGGTCGGCGTACCAGTCGTAGAAGGAGAGCAGGGTGCCGCCGATGAGGGACATGAAGCGGGCGCCCGCGGCGAAGGAGGCCATCGACATCGCCGGGATCGGGGAGAAACCGGCGACGCGGTCGGGGCCGTACCTCTTGACGGTGTGGACGTGGGCGGCGGCGACCAGCTCGCTCACCTCGTCCCAGTCGGCGCGCACCAGGCCGCCCTTGCCGCGGGCTTTCTTGTAGGCACGGGCCTTCGCCGGATCGCCGGTGATCTCGGCCCAGGCCGCCACGGGGTCGCCGAGGCGCTTGCGGGCCTCGCGCCACAGCTTCAGCAGCTCGCCCCGCACATACGGGTAACGGACCCGGCTGGGCGAGTACGTGTACCAGGAGAACGACGCCCCGCGGGGGCAGCCGCGCGGCTCGTACTCGGGGCAGTCCGCGCCGATCGACGGGTAGTCGGTGGCCTGGTGCTCCCAGGTGATGATGCCGTCCTTGACGTACACCATCCACGAGCAGGACCCGGTGCAGTTCACCCCGTGCGTGGAGCGCACCACCTTGTCGTGCGACCAGCGGTCCCGGTAGAAGCTCTCCCACTTCGGGTCGCCGTCCCCGAACACGGCGCGCCCGTCGGCCGACACCTCACGTCGGGTCAACAGTCTGCGGGCTGCGAGCGGCCAGCCTTCCGCGGCGTGCGACGCCTGGCGCCGTGCGTTCTGATCGTTCTCCATGGCTGGGAACGCTAGAAGCCGCAGGCTGTGGTGCACCTGGGGCTGGCGGTCCCTGCCGGACGACCTTTCGGCCCCATCTGCCTGGTCGCGACAGGGACCAATGGTCCCCGTGCTGGGGGCCGGTCGGCGAGGGAGTCGGCTGCGCCTGGCGTGCATGCTGGGCACAGATCGAACCGCAGATGCCCATCTGTACGACCGCATTCCGTGCCTGCCGGGCGGCCAATGCCCCCGTCCCCGCCGCCGCGGGCACAGCGCGTACGGCGCGTGGCGCCCGGTTCGGTCGAGCGTCCGGCCGCTCACCGCGGCCGGACGCGGCATCCCGTCCCGAGAGTCGGCGCCCGGAATGCCATCCCCACCCGCATCGGCCGGCCTCGCCGGCCCGACCTGCTGGAGACACGACCATGAGCGTGCTCACCCTCGCCTCGGACCCCAAGGACGCCACGGCCCTCGAAGGCGCGGAGGCGCACCACGCCCGACTGGCCGGGGAACTGGCCGGACGCGTGAAGTTGCTGCTCACCGCCGTGGACCGCGACCCGAGCGCCGCAGAGAAGATCCACGCCGGTCTCGTCGCCTTCTGCGACCGCTCGCTGCTGCCGCACGCCGCGGCCGAGGAAGCCGCGCTCTATCCCGTGGCCCACGGCCTGCCCGAGGCCCGCCTGCTCATCGAGAGCCTGATCGGCGAACACCGCTGCCTCACCGCGCTCGTCGACGCCCTGCGCGCCGCACCCGGCCCGGCGGGGGCGGCGGCCGACGCGCGGGCCCTGCAGGTGCTCTTCGAGGAACACGTGGCCAAAGAGAACGGCCTCGTGCTGCCGCTGCTTGCGATGACGCCCGAGGTCTCCCTGGCGGAGCTGCTCGCGGACATGCACCACCGGCTCGCGGGCGACTCGCCCGCCGCCGGCGCCCAAGGAGATCCGAACATCAAGGAGGGACAGGACATGCACGAGCAGGTCGAGGAAACGGGCGGCTGCGGCGGAGTGTGCGGCTGCGGTGGCACGGAGGAGACGTCCGAACCCGAACTGGACGTTCGGGAGGTGCCGCACGCCCTGCGCCACGCCACCGTCTTCGGCGCGCTCGACGCCGTCCCGGCGGGCACCGCGATGGTGCTGGTCGCCCCGCACGACCCGCTGCCGCTGCTCGCGCAGATCGAACAGCGCAGCCCCGGCACGTTCTCGGTGGAGTACCTGGAACGCGGCCCCGAAGCCTGGCGGCTGAGGCTCAGCCACCGCTGACCCCAAGGCCACTCCAAATCTCCGAACGGCGCACGGACGTCGCTCCACCCTGCGCGCACGCGCCGCCGTATCCGCAGCACACGAGCAATGAAGGAAGAAACGTCATGGACGGATCCCGCCGTTGGGCCGGCACCCTGCTGGGGACGGTCGGTACAGCCCTGGCAGTTGCCGGGCCGGTCATGGTGCTACGCGGACTCGGCGGCAGGAAGGAAATCCGGGCCGAGCTGGCCGCCCAGAAGATCACCTTTCCCGATCGCGGGCTGCCCGCCGAACTCGCCGCCCACGCCGGCCGGGGCGTGGAAACCGGCCCCGAGGCCCACGCCTACGCCGAGTTCATCAAGGGCAATCTCGCCCACGCCACCGGTGGCCGCACCTACGCCGAGATCACGGCGGAGCTGCACGCCGCCGGAGGCGACGACGAGAAGCTCGCCAAGCTGCGCCAGACCGCGTTCATGGGCCAGTCCCTGCGCGCCTCGCTGATGTCCGCCTACCAGGCATGGCACCTCACGACCCTGGTCACGGGTCTGGGCGCCGCGCTGACCGGCCTGGGAGCCGCGCTGGTAGTCACCGCGGATGCCTTGGCATCCCAGGCATCCCGCTCCCCGGACCACTCCTGATCGCGCCTGCCTGGGGACGGGGGCGCTCACAGGGCCGTCCCCAGGAAGGCCGTCGGCTTCCCGACCGCCCGGTTCCCGGGTTCCGAAGAGGGACCATCGGCCCTGTTGACGAAGACCATCGGCCGCCGCGCCGACCACCGCCGCCGGTGGATGCTTACGGCGACCGATCCGGAGGTAACCCGTGCACGACCACGTCGACCGCCCTCAAGGCCGATTCCACCGCTGTCGCTCGCGGTGGGTGCCGCGCCCCGTCCGGCCCGGTCACCGTCCGGCCGCCCGCCTCGTCTGCCCTGACTCCAGGGCGGCCGGACACAGCCCCAGGGCGCTGGGAAGGACCGTGCGATGAGTGCCGCCGCCCATGCCATCCGCCGCCAGCGGCACGACGCGGCCGACCGGCCGTTCATCGTCATCTGGGAGTCCACCCGGGCCTGCCCGCTGGCCTGCCGCCACTGCCGCGCCGAAGCCGTCCCCGACCGCGATCCGCGAGAGCTGGACACCGCCGCAGCCAAGGACCTGCTGGACCAGGTGGCCGCCTTCGGGCAGCCCGCCCCGCTGTTCGTGATCACCGGCGGCGACCCCTTCCAGCGCCCCGACCTGACCGAACTCATCGCCTACGGCAGGGAGATCGGGGTCCGAGTCGCCGTGTCCCCCTCCGGCACGCCGACACTCACCGAGGAGCGGCTGCGCGCCGTGCACGCAGCGGGGGCGACCGGCCTCTCGCTCAGCCTGGACGGCTCCACCGCCGAACTCCACGACGACTTCCGCGGCGTGCCCGGGGTGTTCCGCTGGACCCTGGACGCCTGGGACACCGCCCGCGCCCTCGGCATGAAGGTGCAGATCAACACGACGGTCGCCCGGCACAACCTGCACGACCTCCCCGACATCGTCCGCCTCGTCGCCGAGCACGGAGCGATGCTGTGGAGCGCCTTCTTCCTCGTGCCCACCGGCCGTGGCCGCAGCCTCGGCGCGCTGACCCCCGGCGAGGTCGAGGACGTCCTCAACTTCGTCTACGACGTCGGCCTGACCGTCCCCGCCAAGACCACCGAGGCCCACCACTTCCGCCGCGTCGCCCTGCAACGCCAGATCCTCGCCGCCCGCGGCGACGACCACGTGGCGGTACTCGGACTCGGGCGGCTCTACCAGGAGTTGACCGACAGGGCCGCCGAACTGGGCCTGGACACCACCACGCGCCGGGTACGGCGCCCGCCGCTGGACGTCAACGCGGGCCGCGGCTTCGTCTTCGTCTCGCACACCGGCACCGTGCACCCCAGCGGGTTCCTGCCGCTGAGCGCGGGAAGCGTGCGCAAGACGCCGCTGACGTCGATCTACCGAACCTCGCCGCTGTTCACCGGTCTGCGGGCCGCCGACATGCTCGGCGGTCGCTGCGGGGCGTGCGAGTTCCGCCGGGTCTGCGGCGGCTCGCGCTCCCGCGCCTACGGCGTCACCGGCGACCCCTACGCCGAGGAGCCGTGGTGCGGCTACGTCCCCGGCTCCTTCCCGCACCAGCGGGAACTGGCGGCACTGCTGCCCGGCGGCGCACATGCGGCACCGCCTCTGCGTCCCGGTCCGACCGCCGCCCCCGGCGGCAAGGAGCACCGTGCACAGCAAGAGCGATGACCCGGCCGTGGGCGGTGGCCGCCCGCCCAGCAGGTTCAAGGCATCGGGCCTGCGCAGCCGGCACCTGGCCGCCCACGCGCTGATCGCGGCATGGGCGGTGCTCGCGCTGCTCGCGGCGAGTGCCCAGCAGACCCTGCCGGTGGCCCGCTGGCTGGCCATCCACCTGTTCCTGCTCGGCGCGGCCACCACCGCGATCGTGGTCTGGAGCGAGCACTTCGCCGTCGCCATGCTCCACGCCACGCTGCCCGACCGACGGTGGAGCAACGCCCGGCTGGCCGGCGTCAACATCGGCGTCGTGGGCGTCCTCACCGGCGTGTGGGCCGACCACCCCGTCCTGACCGGTGCGGGGTGCGCGCTGCTGGTCACCGCGATCGGCGCACACCTGGTGGTGCTGGTCCGCATGGGCCGAGGGGCGCTGGGCGGACGGCTCGCCCCGATCGCCGACTACTACCGTGCCGCCGCGGCGGCGCTGATCATCGGCGCGGTGCTGGGCTGGCTCCTGGCCACCGGCAAGGCCGGCCCCCAGCACTACAGCGGGCTGAAGCTGGCACACGCGCACGTCACGCTCCTCGGCTGGATCGGACTGCCCGTGCTGGGCACGCTGTTCATGCTCTGGCCCACCGTGCTGGGCGTGCGCATGGCCGAGCGCACCACCCGGCTGGCGCGCCGGGTCCTGGTGCTGACCGGGGGCGGCCTGCTGACCGCCGTCGCCGGCCTGGCGGCCGACTGGCGCCCCGCCGCCGTACTCGGCATCGCCGGCTACGCGGTCGGTGTCGCCGTCGCGGTACAGCTCTTCGCCCGCACGGTGCGCCGACGCCCCGCGATCTCGGCCGCCGCCGCATGGATGCTCGCTGCCGCCGCGGCATGGCTGTGCGTCGGCGTGGTGGCGGACCTGGTGGTCCTGGCCGCCCGGCCGCTCGCCGAGGCACAGGACGACATCGGGTCCCTGGTCCCGGTGCTGCTCGTCGGGCTCGTCGCGCAGGTCCTCATCGGGGCCCTCACCTACCTGTTGCCCATCGTCCTCGCCGGCGGTCCCAAGGAACGGGCCGCGCTGCGGGCGGTGCTGGAGCGGTGGTGGAAGCCGCGGCTCGCCGTCCTCAACCTTGGCGTGGCCCTGCTCGCGCTTCCGCTGCCCGACCGCGTCGCCACGGCGGGCGTGCTGCTCGCCGGGGCGGCCGGCGCCGCGTTCCTCGCCCTGGCAGTGCGCGTGCTGCTCCGCAGCGGACGGGGACTCCTCCATGACGCGGACCAGGCCGGTGCGGCACGGCGCCCCGTCCTGTGGGGCACCGCCGCAGGGGCCGTGCTGATCGTGCTGGCCGTGCTGGTGGCGAACAGCGGCGGGGACACCGACGGTCCCGCCGTCGCCGCCGGGACGGCAGGCGCCGGCACCGGAACCACCCGCACGGTCGCCGTCACCCTGGCCGACATGCGCGTCCGCCCGGCCAGGATCGAGGTCGCCGCGGGCACCGACCTGCGGTTGAAGGTCACCAACACCAACGCGCAGCGGCACGACCTCAAGGTGGAGGACGGCCCCGCCACCCCGATGCTCGGCAAGGGCCACACCCATGTACTCGACGTCGGGCAGGTCACCAAGAACCGCGAGGCGTGGTGCACCCTGCCGGGCCACCGGGCGGCCGGCATGACCCTGGACATCGTCGTGAAGGACGACACGGCGACGGACAGCACCGGACACGAGGGACACACATCGGCCGCCGCAAGCGGCGCCCCGGACCTGTCCGCGGACTTCTCCTCCGGCTGGCGTCCGCGCACCGCCGACCTCGCCCCCGTGGCCGGCGGCACGGTCCACAAGGCCGAACTGCACGCCGCCCGTGCCACGGTCGAAGTGGCCCCGGGCGTGAAGCAGCAGATGTGGACCTTCGGCGGCACCGCGCCCGGCCCCACCCTCCATGGCAAGGTCGGCGACGTCTTCGAGATCACCCTCGTCAACGACGATCCCTCCATGGGCCACGGCATCGACTTCCACGCCGGTTCCCTCGCCCCCGACGAGCCCATGCGCACCATCCAGCCCGGCGAGCGCCTGGTCTACCGCTTCCGCGCCGAGAAGGCCGGCGCCTGGCTGTACCACTGCAGCACCGCTCCGATGCTCCAGCACATGGGCAACGGCATGTACGGCGCCGTCATCATCGACCCGCCCGGCCTGAAGAAGGTCGACCACGAATACGTGCTGGTCTCCTCCGAGCTCTACCTCGGCACTCCCGGCAGCACCGCCCAGGTGACAAAGATGCGCCAGGACACCCCGGACGCCTGGGTGTTCAACGGCATCGCCAACCAGTACACCCAGCGGCCCCTGACGGTGAAGGCCGGCGATCGGGCCCGCTTCTGGGTGGTCGCCGCAGGCCCCAGCGACGGCATCGCCTTCCACATCGTCGGCACCGTCTTCGACACCGTGTACAAGGAGGGCGCCTACCTGCTCGAGCCGGACCAGGCGGGCGGCTCGCAGGCGCTGGACCTGGCCACGGCGCAGGGCGGCTTCGTCGAGACGACGTTTCCCGAGGCCGGCCACTACGCGTTCGTCGACCACGACATGCGCCACGCCGAAGCCGGGGCCCACGGCATGGTGGAGGTGAGCGACTGATGGACACCGTCGGTGTGTGGTCCCTCGTGCGGTTCGCACACGTGGCCGGCGCCGCCCTGTGGGTCGGCGGCCAACTGGCGCTGTCCCTGGTGATCCTGCCACTGGCCCGCCGTCTGCTCGCCCCGGAGGCCAAGGACCGGTTCACCGCCGCGGCGGGCCGCCGGTTCGGGATGCTCACCGGCGCGGTCTTCCTGCCGGTGCAGCTGGCCACCGGCTGGGCCATGGCCTGGCACAAGGGCGTCACCTGGGCCTCACTCGCCGAACCCGGCTACGGCCGCACCCTGGCAACCAAACTCGCCCTGTTCGTCGTGGTGATGCTCGCCGCGGCCGGCCACGGCATCGCGCAGGCCAAGGACCGCGCCGACCTGGCCCGGGCCCTCGCGGTCATCTCCCTGGTCGGCTCACTCGGCGTCGTCCTGCTGGCCACGGCCCTGCCCGCCACCTGACCAGCGGCCACGACGAAGAAATGAGGAGGAGGAATCATGCGCACCCAAGCCCTGCTGGACGCAGCCACCGCGGAGTCGCTCCTGGCGGCCGCCGTGGCGGCCCCGTCGATCCACAACACACAGCCCTGGCGCTTCCGCCTGGACCGCGACAGCCAGATGCTGGAGGTCCACTCTGCGCCGGAGCGGACACTCCCGCTGACCGACCCGACGCACCGCGCCCAGTACCTGTCCGTGGGCGCCGCGGTCTTCAACCTCCGGCTCGCAGCCGTCCACCTGGGCCGGCGGCCCGAGGTGAGACTTCTGCCGGACCCGCACGACCCCGGACTGCTGGCCGCCGTACGACTGACCGGTCCCCTCAGCGCGGACGACCAGCCCTCGGGCCCCGGTCTCTATGAGGCCATCGCACGGCGGCACACGAGCCGGATGCCGTTCACCGGCCGCCCGGTGCCCGAGCCGATCGTGGCGGAGATGACGTCGGCCGCGCACGCCGCCGGCGCCCGCCTGCACATACCGGATATCGCCGGAACACGGCGGTTGCTGCGCTTGACCGCCGCAGCCGAGGCCCGCAACCACGCCCACCCGGACCGCACCGCCGAGACCCTCTCCTGGATCACCGCCCCAGGAAGAGACGCCCCCTACGGTCTTCCCGTCACCGCCCTCGGCCCGTCGGACGCGGGCAGGCGGATGCCGATGCGGGACTTCACCGGCGCACTGCCCGTCCCCCGCCTGCCCGCCCTGTGGTTCGAACGCCACGTCCAGCTGGCCCTGCTGTGGACGCCCCACGACCGGAGGGAGGACTGGCTGCGAGCCGGCCAGGCCCTGCAGTACGTCCTCCTCACGGCGACCGCCCACGGCGTGCGCACTTCGCTCCTGCACCAGGCCATGGAATGGCCCGACCTGCGGGCCGCGACAGCCCTCCCACGACACAAGCGGTGCCATCCCCAGGTACTGATCCGATTCGGCTACGGCCCGGACGGCGCCACCACACCGCGAGCGCACGGGCACTCCGTCACCCGCCCGGCGGCACCGCCCGCGACCGATACCGAAACGGGCTGAACGCTCAATGTCTCGAACCGGTGCCACCGCATGAAGGAAAGGAGGCCACCTGTGGATGATGCGCACCGTTGTGTCCGTCGCGGGCCACTTCCGCGTCGTCGATCCCCGCCGAACGAGGCCGGACGGCCCACACGAGGGGGCCGGTCAACCCTCCTCCCAAGTGGGACGGCAGCGCAGCATTGGCGGAACGGGGAAGAGCTTTGCAGAGGAGCCGTCATGCTGACCCGGGAAGTCGACGCAGCAGCCGTTCATGCCCTGCTGTCCGCGGCGGTGGCAGCGCCGTCGATGCACAACACCCAGCCCTGGCGCTTCGGCTTGGACCCGGACAGCCGCTCGATCGAGGTCCGTGCCGAGCGAGGGCGGCAGCTGCCGTTGGCCGATCCCCGGCATCGCGCCCAGCATCTGTCGGCGGGCGCGGCCGTCCTCAATCTCCGGGTGGCCGCAGCGCACCTCGGCTGGGATGCCGGCGTACGGCTGCTGCCCGCCGCGGACGATCCCGCTCTGCTGGCCACCGTGCAACTGACCGGACCCGCCACGGCCGACTGGCACTCGCCCTTGCGGGATCTGTACGAGGCCGTCGAGCGCCGTCACACGAGCAGGATGCCCTTCACCGGCCGCCCGGTGCCGGACACGATCGTGACCGAGATGATCAGCTCCGCGCGTGCCGAGGGCGCGCACCTGGAGGTCCCCGACATCGTGGAGACCCGGCGCCTGCTGCGCCTGACCCAGGCGGCCGAGGCCCGCAACGCCGGCCACCCGGGCCGCAGGGCCGAGACGCGCACCTGGATCACCGCTCCAGGGGCGGACACCTCCTACGGCATTCCGATCACGGCACTGGGCCCGCGGGACGCCTTCGGGCGGATACCGGTGCGGGATTTCACCGGGCCGCTGCCCGCACCGTGGCTGCCCGCCCTGCGCTTCGAACGCCATGCCCAGGTGGGCCTGCTGTGGACGCCGCACGACCGGCGGGAGGACTGGCTGCGCGCGGGGCAGGCGCTGCAGCGCACGCTGCTCACGGCGACCGTGCACGGGGTGCGGACCTCGATGCTTCACCAGGCCATGGAGTGGGTGGACCTGCGGACGGCGATGGCCGGATCAAGGCGACAGTGCTGCCCGCACGTGCTGATCCGCTTCGGGTACGGCCCGGACGGCGGCCGCACGCCGCGCGCATCCGCGAACCCCGCGGCCGGCTCCGTCACGGGGCCGGAGCCGAGCGCCTCCCCCTCGGGCGCAGGGCCGACGGACTGACTCCGCACGTCGGCTCGCCCCCTGCCCACGCGGCCGGCGTCAATGGCCCGGTGGCACGCGGTCTGCTGCGCCTCACGGACTGCCGCATGCCCCGTTGAGGACTCGGCCGGTGACCATCTCGGATTCGATCCGCACGAACACGGACTCCCGCGGGGGCATCCAGGACGTGGGGCCGACCTGCGACAGCCGATCGTGCTCGGCGGGGTCGGTCACCACGGTGGCCCGCCCGGTGACGACCACGCTCCAGCCGGACCGGGTCTCCGCGTCGAACTCGTCCGCCTCGAAAGCGACCACGACGCCGTCGATGGCGCGCACGAGGTCCGAGTCCCGTGAGGTGCGCAGCAGGACGGAGTCGTCCGTGTCCAGGCAGAAGTTGATGGGGAGGACCGCGGGCAGCGCCTGCCGGGTGTAGACCACACGGCCGACCGGCACTTTGGCGAGCAGGCGCAGGCTTTCCTGCCGCTCGAGTCCGCGAAAGGCGTCGTTCTTGAACATCGGTCCATAGTCCCTGCGGGAGCGGCGAGGGGGTAGGGCCGGTCGGCCCTACCCCCTCGCCGCGCAGAACGGCCGATAGCAGCCGTTGTTTCGCGGGGGTGACACGGGCAAGGCGGTACACGGGGGGCGGGTGTGCAGGGACGGCCGGGGGCGGGTGTGCAGGGACGGCCGGGCCTGAACCACGGGACCGTCTGTCCGCCGGCAGGGACTGATGGCCCATGCCTGAGGAGAGTCCCGACGCCGACAGTGGTGACGGGAAGCCGTTCCGCTGGCAAGGGGCCCTCGGTGCGCGTGCGATCCCGGTGGCGCAACACCACCATGAGGAAAGGGACGACAACATGGTCCAGCCGTTGAAGTCGAAGAGCGCCGGCTCACCGTCAGGTACGTCGGTGTCCGGCCAGGCGTGGCTGATGCTGGCCCTGGCCACCGTCGGTTTCGCCGTGAACTTCTGGGCGTGGGCGCTGCTCAGCCCGCTCGGCCCCCGGTTCAAGGACAGCCTCGACCTGACGTCGTTCCAGCAGTCGCTGCTGGTGGCGGTGCCGGTCGTCGTCGGCTCCCTGGGCCGCATCCCGGTCGGCGCACTGACTGACCGGTTCGGCGGCCGGGTCATGTTCCCGGTCGTGTCGGCGGTCACCATCGCGCCGGTGCTCTACCTCGGCCTGGCCGGGCACTCCTCGCTGACGGCACTGCTGGTCGGCGGGTTCTTCCTCGGCATCGGCGGCACCGCCTTCGCCGTCGGCGTGCCGCTCGTCAACGCCTGGTTCCCGCCCGAGCGGCGTGGACTTGCCATCGGTGTCTTCGGCGCCGGCATGGGCGGCACCGCGATCAGCGCCCTGACCACGGTGAAGCTGGTGGACGCGAACAGCATGCGGACCCCGTTCCTGATCACCGCCGCGGTCCTCGCCGTGTACGCCCTGGTCGCCGCGCTGCTGCTGCGCGACGCGCCCGGACGTAAGGTGCCGACCGAGCCGCTGACCCGCCGGCTGGCCGCCACCGCCCGGCTGGGCATCACCTGGCAGGCTGCCGCCCTCTACGCGGTGGCCTTCGGCGGCTACGTCGCCTTCTCCGTCTACCTCCCGACGTACCTGAAGACCGGCTACGGCCTCACCCAGGCCGACGCCGCGAACCGCATGGCCGGGTTCGTGCTGATCGCGGTGGCGATGCGCCCGATCGGTGGCTGGCTGTCCGACCGGATCGGTCCGGTCCGGGTACTGGCCGGCGCGCTGAGCGTGGTCGTGGTCGGTGCCGTGGTGCAGGCGTTCACCCCGGCCCTGGCGCCGGTGGGCACCATCGCCTTCCTGGCCATGGCCGCCGCGCTCGGTGCCGCCAGCGGAGCGACCTTCGCCCTGGTGGCCCTGCGGACCCCGGCCGACCAGGTGGGCTCCGTCACCGGCGTGGTCGGTGCCGCGGGCGGACTGGGCGGCTTCCTGCCGCCGCTCGTGATGGGCTCGCTCTACGGTGAGTACGGAACGTACGCGGCCGGTCTCGCCCTGCTCGCGATCGTGGCCGCCGCGGCGCTGGCCTTCACCCTCACCGGCGTCCGCGCCGCCGTCGACGGCGGCGATCGCAAGCCCCGCACCGGCCGTGGGCGCGGGCACCACACCACCGCCGGCACCACCGCCTGAGGGCGAGCGGCCCGGACCGACAGGAACGAAGGACAGGGAGAAGATCCGGTGTGCGAGTACTGCGGCTGCCAGTCGCTGGCGTCGATAGACGAGCTGACCCGTGAGCACGACGAGGTCGTCCGCCTGATCAGCCACCTCCGCCCCGCCCGCCAGGACGGCGACGTGGCCCGGATGGCTCGGACCGCTCGCGAGATCACCATCGTGCTCGGCCCGCACACGCAGGTCGAGGAGCACGGACTGTTCCCCGCAATGGCAGTGGACTTCCCCGAGCAGATCGCCGCCCTGGAGGCCGAACACCGCCGCATCGAGGCGGTGCTGGCCGAGGCCGCCGACGGCGCGACACCCTCGGACCCGACCTGGCCGGACCGGCTGATCGAAGCGATGGCCCTGCTGCGCGATCACATCCTCAAGGAGCAGGACGGGGTCTTTCCGGCCGCGCTCGCCAACCTCGGCACCGAGGAGTGGGAAGCGGTCGAGAGGGTGCGCGCGCAGGCAGGCGGCGCCCTGTCCCGGCCGGCCGCCTGACCGGGCCGTGCTCCCGCCCTCGCGGGAGCACACCACGCAGATCCCGCACCCCCGCTCGGAATGAGCGGGGGTGCGGGGGTTTTGCAGCCGCAGGCACGGCCACGCGGAGCCGCGTGACCGCACCTGCGCAGGCGATCTTCACCGGCCCCCGTCATACGTGCGGTGTGGCTGTTGACCTTCCGGGGGACAGCGGTCGTAGAGTCGTGCGTGGCCGGAACCGATCACAATTCGAACGGGCTCGTGGCGCCCGGGGCGGAGTGGCACGGTGAGCACGGAGACCAGCCGGGAACAGACGCGTGCGGGCTTGGACGGCGACTTGGCAGAGGCACTGGTGCGCAGCCGCCGGTTCTTCACCAGGGCGGAGGTCTCCGACGATCTTCGCACTCTGCACAGGAAGGGCGGCCGCCAGGCGGACGACTTCTACCGGGACCGCTGGTCGCACGACAAGGTGGTGCGCTCCACCCACGGCGTGAACTGCACCGGTTCGTGTTCGTGGAAGGTGTACGTCAAGGACGGCATCATCACCTGGGAGGCACAGCAGACCGACTACCCCTCGGTCGGCCCCGACCGCCCCGAGTACGAGCCGCGCGGCTGCCCACGAGGGGCGGCGTTCTCCTGGTACACCTACTCGCCCACCCGCGTGCGCTACCCCTACGTGCGTGGCGTGCTGCTCCAGATGTACCGGGAGGCGAAGGCCCGGCTCGGTGACCCGGTGGCGGCCTGGGCGGACATCGTCTCCGACCCCGAGCGCGCCCGCCGCTACAAGCGGGCGCGCGGCAAGGGCGGCCTGGTGCGGGCGAGCTGGGACGAGGCGGTCGAGATGGTCGCCGCCGCGCACGTGCACACGATCAAGGAGTACGGCCCGGACCGGCTGGCCGGGTTCTCGCCCATCCCTGCGATGTCGATGGTCTCGCACGCGGCCGGGGCACGGTTCTACTCGCTGCTGGGCGGGGCGATGCTGTCGTTCTACGACTGGTACGCCGACCTGCCGGTGGCCTCGCCGCAGGTGTTCGGCGACCAGACCGACGTACCGGAGTCGGGGGACTGGTGGGACGCCGGCTATCTGATCATGTGGGGATCGAACCTGCCGGTGACCCGCACCCCGGACGCGCACTGGATGGCCGAGGCCCGCTACCGCGGCCAGAAGGTGGTGGCGGTCTCTCCGGACTACGCGGACAACGTGAAGTTCGCCGACGAGTGGCTCGCGGCCCAGCCGGGCACCGACGGCGCCCTCGCCATGGCGATGGGGCACGTGATCCTCAAGGAGTTCTTCGTCGACCGGCCCACGCCGCACTTCACCGACTACGTCAAGCAGTACACGGACCTGCCCTTCCTGGTCGCCCTGGAGGAGAGCGAGGACGAGCCGGGCGTCTTCACACCGGGCAAGTTCCTCACCGCCGCGGATCTCGGGGGAGAGAGCGCCGAGGCCGAGCACGCGGAGTTCCGGACCGTGCTGCTGGACACGGCCACCGGACAGCCGGTGGTGCCGAACGGCACCCTCGGCGACCGCTTCGGCGAGGCCGGCGTCGGCAGGTGGAACCTCGATCTCGGCGACACGCACCCCCTGCTGTCCGTCGCGGGCGGTGACGAGGCCCCGGTCGCGGTCGAACTGCCGCGCTTCGACGCCCCCGACGGCAGCGCGGCGCGGCTGCGGCGCGGCGTTCCGGTTCGCCGGGTCGCCGGGCGGCCGGTGACCACGGTGTACGACCTGCTGCTCGCCCAGTACGGGGTGGCCCGGGACGGGCTGCCCGGTCAGTGGCCCACGGGCTACGACGACGCGGAAGAGCCGTACACCCCGGCCTGGCAGGCGGCGATCACCGGCGTGGACGCCGGGAAGGCGGCACGGATCGCGCGGGAGTTCGCGGCCAACGCCGAGGAGTCCGGCGGACGTTCGATGATCATCATGGGTGCGGGGACCAACCACTGGTTCCACTCCGACACCATCTACCGGGCGTTTCTGACCCTGACCACGCTCACCGGCTGCCAGGGCGTCAACGGCGGCGGATGGGCGCACTACGTCGGTCAGGAGAAGGTCCGCCCGATCACCGGCTACTCGGCGATCGCGACGGCCGCGGACTGGAACCGGCCGGCCCGACAGATGATCCAGACCGCCTACTGGTATCTGCACGCCGACCAGTTCCGCTACGACCCGTTCTCCGCCGACACCCTCGCGGCGGCCGGTCCGGACACGGGCGGCCCGTTCGCCGGGAAGACCACGGCGGACGTCATCGCGCAGTCGGCGCGGATGGGCTGGATGCCGTCGTACCCGACGTTCGACCGCAACCCCCTCGACCTCGCCGACGAGGCCGCCGCCGCGGGCCGCCCGGTCGCCGAGCACATCGTGGACGAACTGAAGGCGGGGCGACTGCGGTTCGCCGGCGAGGATCCGGACGCACCCGAGAACTTCCCACGGGTGCTGACCATCTGGCGGGCCAACCTGCTGGGCTCCTCGGCCAAGGGCAACGAGTACTTCCTCAAACATCTACTCGGCACCGACCACGCGGTCCGGGCGACCGAGGCGCCGCCGGACGCCCGCCCACGGGACGTGGTGTGGCGGGAGGACGCCCCCGAAGGCAAGCTCGACCTGCTGCTGACGCTGGACTTCCGCATGACCAGCACCACGGTCTTCTCCGACGTGGTGCTGCCGGCCGCCACCTGGTACGAGAAGCACGACCTGTCCAGCACGGACATGCACCCCTTCGTACACGCCTTCAACCCGGCGATCGCCCCGCCGTGGCAGACCCGGACCGACTGGGACGCCTTCCACACCCTCGCCAGGGAGTTCAGCCGCCAGGCCGCCGATCACCTGGGCGTCCGCAAGGACGTGGTCGCCGCCGCGCTGCAGCACGACACTCCGGACGAGATGGCCAACCCGCACGGCCGGGTACTCGACTGGAAGGCGGGGGAGTGCGAGCCGGTCCCGGGCCGCACGATGCCGAAGCTGGTGACGGTGGAGCGCGACTACGCGGCCGTCGCCGACAAGATGGGCGCCCTCGGCCCGCTGCTCGACACCCTGGGCGCGACCACCAAGGGCGTCACCTTCAAGGTCGACCGCGAGCTGGAGTACCTGCGGCACAAGAACGGCACGGTGCGCGGCGGCGCGGCCGACGGGCGGCCCTCGATCGCCCGCGACACGCACGCCTGCGAGGCGATCCTCGCCCTGTCCGGCACCACCAACGGTCACCTCGCCACGCAGGGCTTCCACGCCCTCGAAGCCCGCACCGGCACGCGGCTGGCGGACCTGGCAGCCGAGCACGAGGGCAAGCAGATCACCTTCGCCGACACCCAGGCCGCCCCCGTGCCGGTCATCACCTCCCCGGAGTGGTCCGGGTCGGAGACCGGAGGGCGCCGCTACTCCCCGTTCACCGTCAACGTCGAGCGTCTCAAGCCCTGGCACACCCTCACCGGACGCCAGCACTTCTACCTCGACCACGACTGGATGACCGCGCTCGGCGAGCAACTGCCCGTGTACCGGCCTCCGTTGAACATGCATGCGCTCTTCGACGAGCCTCGCATCGGCGAGACGGGCGAGCTCGGCGTGACCGTGCGCTACCTGACCCCGCACAACAAGTGGTCCATCCACTCCGAGTACCAGGACAACCTGTTCATGCTCTCGCTGTCCCGGGGCGGCCCGACGATCTGGATGAGCACGCAGGACGCGGCGAAGGTGGGGGTGAAGGACAACGACTGGGTGGAGGCGGTCAACCGCAACGGTGTCGTCGCCGCCCGCGCGGTCGTCTCGCATCGCATGCCGGAGGGCACGGTCTACATGCACCACGCCCAGGACCGGCTGATCGACGTGCCCCGCACCGAGACCACGGGCCGACGCGGCGGCATCCACAACTCGCTGACCCGGCTGCTGATCAAACCCAGCCATCTCATCGGCGGCTACGCCCAGCTGTCGTACGCCTTCAACTACCTCGGTCCGACCGGAAACCAGCGCGACGAGGTCACCGTCATCCGCCGCCGCACGAACCAGGAGGTGACGTACTGATGCGCGTCATGGCCCAGATGGCGATGGTGATGAACCTCGACAAGTGCATCGGCTGCCACACCTGCTCGGTCACCTGCAAACAGGCGTGGACCAACCGCACCGGCGTCGAGTACGTCTGGTTCAACAACGTCGAGACCCGCCCCGGCCAGGGCTATCCGCGCCGCTACGAGGACCAGGACACCTGGAAGGGCGGCTGGGAGCTGAACAAGAAGGGCCGCCTGGCGCTGAAGGCCGGCGGCCGGTTCAAGAAGCTGATCCAGATCTTCTCCAACCCGGTGCTGCCGTCCCTCGACGACTACTACGAGCCCTGGACGTACGACTACGAGACGCTGACCAACGCCCCCCTCCAGGAGCACACCCCGGTCGCCCGCCCCAAGTCCCTGATCACCGGCAAGGACATGAAGATCAGGTGGTCGGCGAACTGGGACGACGACCTCGGCGGATCGGCGGCGACCAGCGAGCGGGACGTCTTGCTGAACGAGGTCTCCGAGAAGATCAAGTTCGAGTTCGAGCAGACCTTCATGTTCTACCTGCCGCGCATCTGCGAGCACTGCCTCAACCCGTCCTGCGCGGCCTCCTGCCCCTCCGGCGCCATCTACAAGCGCGAGGAGGACGGCATCGTCCTCGTCGACCAGGACCGCTGCCGGGGCTGGCGGATGTGCGTGACCGGATGCCCGTACAAGAAGGTGTACTTCAACCACCGCACCGGCAAGGCCGAGAAGTGCACCTTCTGCTTCCCGCGTGTCGAGGTCGGCCTGCCCACCGTCTGCTCCGAGACCTGTGTCGGCCGGCTGCGCTACATCGGCCTCGTCCTCTACGACGCCGACAAGGTCCTGGAAGCCGCCTCCACACCGAACGAGCAGGACCTGTACGAGGCCCAACGGCAGGTCTTCCTCGACCCCGACGACCCGGACATCGTCGCCGCGGCCGAACGGGCAGGCATCCCCCGGGACTGGATCGAGGCCGCCCAGCGCTCCCCGATCCATGCCCTGATCAACACCTACAAGGTGGCGCTGCCGCTGCACCCGGAGTACCGGACGATGCCGATGGTCTGGTACATCCCGCCGCTGTCCCCGGTCGTCGACGCCGTCCGCGACACCGGCCAGGACGCCGAGAACCACCAGAACCTCTTCGCCGCCGTCGACGCCCTGCGCATCCCCGTCGACTACCTCGCCCAGCTGTTCACCGCCGGCGATCCGCAGCCGGTGGACGCGGTCCTGCACCGCCTGGCGGCCATGCGTGCCTACATGCGCGACATCAATCTCGGCCGCGAGCCGAACGACGGCATCCCCAAGGCGGTCGGGATGACCGGGGAACAGATGTACGACATGTACCGGCTGCTGGCGCTGGCCAAGTACGACGAGCGGTACGTCATTCCGCCCGCCCACGCGGAACAGGCCCACAAGCTCGAAGAACTCGCCACCGAGTGCAGCCTGGACTACGAGGGCGGCCCGGGCATGGGCGGCTCCGGCCCCTTCGGCGAGACCTCCGGCGGCGCCTCGCCGATCGCGGTGGAGAACTTCCACGCCCTGCGCGACCGGCAGACGTCCGACACCCCGGCCACGCCCACGGACAAGACCACCCGGGTGAACCTCCTCAACTGGGACGGCAAGGGCTCCCCGCCCGGCCTGTTCCCGGACACACCATCGGGCAGCGGCGCCGGAGCGGACAGCGGCGGGGAGGGCGAACCGAAGCCATGAAGAGGAAGAGCACGCGCACCGCCCCCACCGAGCCCTGGCACTCCAACGCCTGGCAGGTCCAGTCCCTGCTGCTCGCCTACCCCGACGAGCAGTTCGAGCAGCTCCTGGCTCTGGCCGGCCGGGTCGCCGCCACCCTGCCGGAACCGGTCGCCCGCCCTCTGCTCCGCTTCACCGCACATGCCGAGCGGACCGCCACCGCCGATCTGACGGCCGACTACGTGGCCACCTTCGATCACCGCAAGCGCTGCTGCCTCTACCTGACGTACTACGGGCACGGCGACACCAGGAAGCGCGGCCTCGGGCTGCTGCGGTTGAAGCAGACCTACGCCGAGGCCGGATGGCGGCTGAGCGACGACGAACTGCCCGACCACCTCGCCGTCGTCCTCGAATTCGCCGCCGCAGACCCGGCCACCGGAACACGTCTGCTCACCGAACACCGCGCCGGCCTGGAACTCCTGCGCCTCGCCCTGAACGACGAGGGCTCGCCCTGGGCACACGTCCTGGACTCCGTCTCCGCCACCCTGCCCGCCCTCGCCGGCGACGACCGCGAGGCCGTCATGCGCCTTGCCGCGCAGGGCCCACCCGAGGAACAGGTCGGCCTCGACCCGTACGCGTCCCCCGTGTTCCTGCCCGACCCGGTCGTAGGAGGCCCGCGATGACCGCATCCGCGCAGCCCGTCACCCTGGCGGTGGAGGCAGGCACCGGCGGCATCCTGCTGTGGGTCGCCCTGCCCTACGTCTGTCTGGCGGTGTTCGTCCTCGGCCACGTCTGGCGCTACCGCTACGACAAGTTCGGCTGGACCACCCGCTCCTCCCAGTTGCACGAGAGGAGACTGCTGCGCATCGGAAGCCCGCTGTTCCACTTCGGCATCCTCGTCGTCCTCCTCGGCCACATCGGCGGCCTGGTCATTCCCAAGAGCTGGACGGAGGCGGCCGGCATCAGCGAAGACACCTACCACATCGGCGCGGTCGTCCTCGGCACGATCGCGGGCGTCGCCACGCTCGGCGGGCTGGCCATCCTGATCTACCGCCGGCGCACCGTCGGGCCGGTGTTCTCCGCCACCACCCGCAACGACAAGGCCATGTACGTCTCCCTGGCCCTGACCATCGTGCTCGGCCTGTCGGCCACGGTGGCCGCGAACGTCGTCGGAGGGGGATACGACTACCGCGAGACCATCTCCCCCTGGTTCCGGTCCATCTTCTATTTCCAGCCCGACCCCGACCTGATGACCGATGCTCCCGTCCTGTTCCAGCTGCACGCGGTGAGCGCGCTGCTGCTGTTCGCGTTCTGGCCCTTCACCCGGCTCGTCCACATGCTCACCGCACCGCTGGGCTACCTGACCAGGCCGTACATCGTCTATCGCAGCCGCGACATCCGGCTCGGTGCCCGAGAGCCACGCCGTGGATGGGAACGGACGGGCTCATGAGCGGCCGGCCCCCGGACGTGCGGTGATGCCGCCCCGCCGGTGAGCGGCCGCCGGCAGGGCACCACCGCACGCACGCCCTGCCTGCTCAGGCGCTGTTCGTGTACGCGAAGCCTCCCCGAGTCCCGCACACGTGCAACCGCTCATTCCGCACCTGCTGTCCGAAAGCCCGCACAGCGTCGGACGACGCGACGACACCTGCCCCGCTCGTGCTCGTGGAGCCCCCTCCTGCGCCCCCGCCTGCGCCTGCCAGGACGCAGGCCCGGTCCATGAGGCCCGGGCCTGCGTGCCGCAGAGCACCCCTCCTCCGCACGGCTCACCAGTGGCCGAGGACCTTCAGCCACAGGGCGCCCACGCCCATCCAGATCACGATGTTGACGCCGGCGGCGATCAGCCCGGTCCGCCACCATTCGCCGAGGGTGACATAGCCACCGCCGAAGAGGACGGGGGCAGGGCCGGACGCGTAGTGGGTCAGGCCGCCGTACAGGGAGCTGATGAAGCCGAGGACCAGGGCTGCCATCACCGGCGGCGCGCCGGTGGCGGTGGCGGCGGCCAGGAAGGCGGCGTACATGGCGGCCACGTGTGCGGTGTTGGAGGCAAACAGGTAGTGGGAGAAGAGGTAGACCAGCGTGAGGACGACGAACGCGGTCTGCCAGCCGACTCCGGAGGTGGCGTCGGTGATGCTGTCGCTGAACCAGCCGATGACACCGAGCTCCTGGAGCTGACCGGCCATCATCACCAGGACGGAGAACCACACCAGCGTGGTCCAGGCCGCCTTCTCCCCGACCAGGTCGCCCCACGTCAGTACCCCGGTGACGAGCAGCAGCGCCACGCCGGTGAAGGCGGAGACCGTGGCCGACAGGTCCCAGGCCTGACCGCCGACCGACCACAACATGAGCAGCAGGACGAAGACGCCCGCCATGGTCCATTCCTGACGGGACATCCGTCCGAGCTCGGCGAGCTGGGCGCGGGCCTGCCCCGGGGCCTCGGGCGTCCTGCGCACGGCCGGCGGGAAGACGCGGTACAGCACCGCTGGGAGCACCAGCAGCGCGACCAGGCCGGGGACGAGCGCGGCCAGGGCCCAGGACGTCCAGGTGAGGTGGATGCCGCGGTCGGCGGCGAGCTTCTGCACGAGCGGATTGGCGGCCATGGAGGTGAGGAACATGGCGCTGGTGACCGTGTTGATCTGCATCGCCGTCACGCTCAGGTAGGCGCCGAGCTTGCGGCGGCTCTCGTCGCCGGGATGCGAGCCGGCGTTGGCGCTCAGGGAGCGGATGACGGGATGGATCACGCCGCCCGAGCGGGCGGTGTTGCTCGGCGTGGCCGGTGCGAGCACCAGGTCGGTCAGCGTGATCCCGTACGCGAGCCCGAGGCTGCTGCGGCCCAGCGCCCGGACGAACAGCAGCGCGATGCGCCGGCCGAGGCCGGTCTTGGTGAAGCCGAGCGAGATGAAGAAGGCGGCCACGATCAGCCAGATCGTCGGCTCGGAGAAGCCGCCCAGCGCGACGTCCGGCTCCAGCGTTCCGGTGATCATGGTGACGGTGAGCCCGACCAGGGCCACCGCGCCCAGCGGCAGCGGCTGGAGGATCAGCCCCAGCACGGTCCCAGTGAAGATCGCCAGTACTGCCCATCCGCCGGACTTGATCCCGTCGGGTTGCGGCAGCAGATAGACGATCAATCCGGCCGCGACGGGGGCGATCCACTTCACCGCCGTCCACGCCGTGGCGGTCCTGGGCGAGGCCGGGGCATGGCCTGGGGCCGCCCCGGCGAGGGGTCCTTCGGTGTCCCGGAAGGGGGTCATCTGCGCCATCCCGTGCGTTCAGCCCGGCTCGCCTTGGAATGCTCAGCCGGATAAGAATCAAGCTTTCGCATCCACGGTGACGGAGGGGAGGAGGCCCTCGCTTGTGGCGACTGGCCCCGGCAATGGGGCCGAACGGCACCACATGGGCCCTGTGACACGCGTGCACGTGTGTCGGCGGCCCCATCCCGCTCTCCCGGCGCCGAGGCGGGCTGCCCCATCCCGGTCGAACCGGCCGGTGGCGGCTCCGGACGTCATGGCACCGACAGGTCCGGGGCCGCCTCGCTCGCCATGCCGCAGTTGCTGCGGCAGCGCTCCGCTCAGAGCCCGGCGGTCACCGGTCGGCCGAGGGCAGGGGCACCGCCCAGGACAGGATCGTGCCGCTGGGCTGGTTCGAGGACGCGTCGAAGCTTCCTCCCAGGTCCTCGGCACGCCGGCGGAGATTGGCCAGGCCGCTGCGGCGGGTGACGCCGGGATCGATGCCGTGGCCGTTGTCCGTCACCCGCAGCCGGAGGGTTCCTTCGATCACGTCGACGCTCACGTCGACGGCGCCGGCGTGAGCGTGCCGGGCCACGTTGGACAACGCCTCGCCCAGCACGGCCAGCAGGTGCTCCGCGTACTCGGTCGGCACGTTCGTGTCCAGCAAGCCGGTCATGCGCAGTGCCGGGGTGAAACCGAGGGCTTCGGCGGCCCGGTCGGTGGCCTCCACGAGCTTCGCCCGCAGGCCGCCGCCGCGGCTGCGGTCGTTCTCCCGCAGACCGTAGATGGTGGAGCGGATGACCTTGATCGTGTCGTCGAGGTCGTTCACGACCCGCTGGATCCGCTCGCCCACCTGGGGCCGGTCGGCGACGCGGCCGAGCGTGGACTGCAGCGTCAGAGCGCCGGCGAACAGCCGTTGAATGACCAGGTCGTGCAGATCGCGGGCGATCCGGTCGCGGTCGCTGAGGACCAGCATGCGCTCGGCGTCCTGGCGATGCTCGGCCACCTCCAGAGTCAGCGCCGCCTGGTTGCCGAACCCGGTGACCATGTCGACGACCGTGTCCGGGAACGCCCGGCCGCCGGCCACATTCGCCACCAGCAGGACGCCGCGCACGTGGTCGGGGGTGCCGAGCGGCACGTAGAACGCCGGCCCGAGGTCGACCACCGAGGAACTGCCGCCGTCGGCGCGCGGGTCGGCGCTGACCGCGTCGCTGGTGACCGTCTCCCCGGTGGCGAACACCTTTGACGCCAGCGTCGTGACCGGCAGCACCAGGCCCCGGACCTCTTCTTCCCGCGTGCCGGAGGCGACCTCGACGACCAGCTCGCCGCTGTCGCCGACCGGGACGGCCAGCGTCACCAGGTCCGCGCCGGCCAGCTCACGCACGGTGGCGGCGACCGACGCCAGAACCTCGGCCGGATCCAGGCCGGCCAGCAGGCTGCGAGTGAGCTCGTCGCTCGCTGCCAGCCATTGCTGCTTGCGGCGGGCGTCGTCGTACAGCCGGGCGTTGTCGATCGCAACGCCGGCGGCCGCGGCCAGGGTGCGCAGCACCGCCTCGTCGTCGGCGTCGAACTCCGCGCCGCCCTGCTTGTCGGTCAGGTACAGATTGCCGAACACCTCGTCGCGCACCCGGACGGGAGCGCCGAGGAAGCTGGTCATCGGCGGGTGCCCGGCCGGGAAGCCGACGGACGCCGGGTGATCCGCCAGGTTGGCCAGGCGCAATGGCTCCGGGTGGCGGATGAGCTGGCCGAGGATGCCTTCGCCGCGTGGGTAGTTTCCGATCCGGGCGATGGTCTTCTCGTCGATCCCGACCGTGATGAACTGCTTGATCGTGCCTTCCTCGCCCAGCACGCCCAGCGCTCCGTAGCGGGCATCGACCAGGGCGACCGCGGATTCCACGATGCGGCGCAGCACCACCTCCAGCTCCAGGTCGGAGCCGACGGCCAGCACCGCGTCCAGCAAGGTGCGCATCCGGTCGCGAGCCGCCCGCACCTGATGGACCTGCTGCTGCAGACCTTCGAGCAACTCATCCAGCCGCAGCTGCGGCGAAGCCCCTGGTACCGCGGCGTCGCCCCGGCCCTGCGCGCCCTCGTCCACCACTGCTCCCCTCATCTCATCGTGCACCGTCCGACCACCCTTCAGCATGCCCGATGAGTCGACCGCGTTCGATGTCGCCCCGGCCGACGACCACAGCCGACAGCGGACAGCGGACAGCGTCTGTGGTGAAGGACGACCGCCTCTCCGCCCACTCTTTCTCTCCCGGTACAACGCTCGCGCGAGTCGCTTCACGTACCCGCTCATCCCTGACGCCCCACTTGCCTCCGGTCTCCGGCGGCTGTCTCGGCGACGCGCGCGGCGGAGACTCCCCGACCGTGCTGGGGCGGTGTCTCCGAGCAGGACGGTGTGCATCCGCCTCGCCCGGCCGTACAAGTACGACCTGCCGGCCGCGGGGACCGCGGCGGGGAACGGTCCGCAGCGACGTGAGAAACGCCACGGTGTCCGCCGACGCCGGCAGGCCGCCCCTGGCAACTGAACTGGCAGCGGCTGCTCGCCCCGGAGATCGCCCGGCGCACGGGAGCCGGTCCGGGCCGCCCCGAAGACCCCAGGCCGAACGCGCCGGCCGCGGCCGCGGCCGGCTGTCCGGACGCGGCCGCGACGGGCTGGGTGGCCTGCGAGGGTAAAGTCCCCCTGGCCGTGATCCTCGACCGCGCGATGAGCGCACCGACGCGATAGCGACGCCCGTCGTCCTCGACAGACGCCTCCGAGGACATGCTCGACATCAGGCCAACACGACAGGTGTGTCGGAGACTCTGACCAACATGTTCCGCAAGGTCGACTTGGCCCGGCAGCCGTGACCCGGCACGCGGCTGCACCGACGACCCCGACATGCTGATGCTCAGTATCATATTGAGTCGCCGCTGTATCCTGCTCTTATGACCGACCCCGCCCCCACCTCCACCCAGTCCGCTGCCAAGCCCCCGGGCCTGCGGGAGCGTATGCGTGCGACGGTTCGGAAGGAGGTCGTCGAGGTCGCGCTCCGGCTGTTCATCGAGCAGGGGTTCGATCGGACGACCGTTGATCAGATCGCCGCCGAGGTGGGGCTCTCGCGCGCCAGCCTGTTCCGGTACTTCGGCACCAAGGAAGACATCGTCCTGCAGGGGCTGGAGGAATCCGGCCGCCAGATCGCGGATGAGTTCGCCGCCCGCCCTGACACGGAGCGGCCCTGGGAGGCGCTGCGCAGGGCGTTCGACGTGCTCATGCGCGCGAACGAGGCAGATCCCCAGCAAGCGCTCACATACCTGCGCATGCTCCAGGAGACTCCGTCACTGCGCGCCCGGCACTTCGAGAAGCAGCTGAGCTGGCAGGAGATGCTGGTGCCGGAGATCGCCCGGCGGCTGGGCGTCAGCTCCGACCGGCCGGAGGAGATCAGGCCGAACGCGCTGGCCGGGGCCGCGCTCGGCTGTCTGGACGCTGCCGCGACGGGCTGGGTGGCCTGTGAGGGCACGGTTCCCCTGGCCGTGCTGCTCGACCGTGCGATGGGCACGCTGACGGAATAGCCCCGCGAAGGCCGCCTGCCGCCCGGACCCCCGCGGTAGGCAGGGCGACGGACCACCTCAAGCGGTGGTGGGGACACGTGCAGGGCCTCTAAGGAGTCATGATCCGGAACATCATCCATCGATCACGGCAAAGCCCCGCAGGTCGACCGGACGCGGTGGGCGTGTGACCGGCCGGTCGGCGCCCGCGGTGCTGCCCCCGTCGCTGCGCGTGCGGCTCGGGCTGATCGCGGCCCTCGCCGCGCTGGTGGTCGTCGTGCTCGGGGTCCTGTATGCCGACGAGAGCAAGCCCGGCATGGCGGACGCGCGGATCGTGGCGGCGGTGGACGGGGTGGGGCCGCCGTGGCGGTACGTCGCTCTGGCCATGGACTTCCTGGGGGAGCCCGTGGGAGCGGCGACGCTGGTCGTGGCCATCGTGACGGCCTGCCTGCTGCTTCGGCATCCTCGTGCGGCGGTGCTCGTCGTTGCCGGCGTCGGCATGACCGTGGGGACGGCGACGCTGCTCAAGTCCCTGGTCGGACGCACCATCCACGGCGACGGCAACCTGTCCTACCCGAGCGGGCACACCGCCTTCGCCACCGCGCTCGCCCTCGTGGTGGCGCTGCTCGCGGCCGGCCGGCTCGGCCTCGGCCGGACGGCCGGCACGTCACTCGTGCTCGGTGCGGCGCTGGTTGCCGGCGCCGCCATGGGCTGGGCGCAGGTCGCCCTGGGCGCGCACTACCCGACCGACGCCCTCGGCGGCTGGTGCACCGCGCTGGTGGTGATACCGGCGACCGCGTGGCTGGTCGACCGGACGGCCGACCGGCTGGTCGATCGGACGGCGGACGCCGGTCGGCGGGAGCGTCGCTGACGTCACGTCACGTCACGTCACGTCACGCCAAGCGGCGGAATACGGGCTTCACCGGTCGCCCGGCCATCCAGGGGGTCGGGTCCGCGGCGTCCAGTGCCTTGCGGTACACCGCACATGCCTGGGCCACCACGTCGACGGTGTGATCGATGTCGGCGTCGCTGAGCGCGCTGCTCACCACGAACGACGGGGCCAGCACCCCGCCCGCGAGGAGCCGGCGCAGGAACAGGGTGCGGTACTCCTGCGATGGCTGCCCGTTCTCGTCGAGGGTGGCGAAGACCAGGTTGCTGGCCCGGCCCCGGACGACGATGTGGTCGCCGACGCCCATGCCGGCCGCGGCGTCGCGGACACCGGCGGCCAACCGCTCGCCGAGGGTGTGCAGCCGCGCGGTGACGCCCTCTTCGACGTAGGTGGTGAGCACGGCCATCGCGGCTGCCAGGGAGTGCGTTTCCGCACCGTGCGTGGTGGACAGCAGGAACACCCGGTCGCCGGAGTGACGCAGCCCGCCCCGCTCCATCAGATCGCGGCGCCCGGCCAGCGCGGAGACGGCGAATCCGTTGCCCAGCGCCTTGCCGAACGTGGAGAGGTCGGGGACGACGCCGTACAGGCCCTGGGCACCGGCCTCGGACCAGCGGAAGCCGGTGATCATCTCATCGAAGATCAGTACGCAGCCGTGCCGGTCGGCCAGTTCGCGGAGGCCCTCGAGGTACCCGGGCGGCGGCTCGGTGTGGGTGGCGGGTTCGAGGATCAGGCAGGCGACCTCGTCCTGGTAACGGGTGAGCAGCTCCTCCGTGGCGGCCAGGTCCCCGTAAGGGAAAGCCACGGTGAGCTCGTTGGTCGCCGCCGGAATGCCGGCGGACATCGGCGTGGTGCCGATGAACCAGTCGTCGACGGAGAAGAACGGATGGTCGGCGCAGATGGCCACCCGCGGGCGCCCGGTGGCGGCGCGGGCGAGGCGCACCGCGGCGGTGGTGGCGTCGGAGCCGTTCTTCGCGAACTTCACCATCTCGGCGGTCGGCACCGTGGCCAGGAAGCGTTCCGCGGCCTCGACCTCCACGATGGACGGCCGGACGAAGTTGCTGCCGCGGTCGAGTTCCCGCCGCACCGCCTCGATCACGCGTGGGTGGGCGTGGCCGAGGCTGACCGACCGCAGGCCGGAGCCGTACTCGATGTAGCGGTTGCCGTCGACGTCCCACACGTGGGCACCGCGGCCGTGGCTGATGACCGGGGCCAGGTTCTCGGGGTACTGGTCGTCGCCCTTGGCGTAGGTGTGCGCGCCCCCGGGGATCATGGCGTGCAGCCGCTCGTTCGCCCTCCGCGACCGGGGCAGGAGGAGCTCTTCGGTGTCTTCGGCGTTCACGCCAACCTCAACTTTCTTGGTGCTTCAGGACCTCGGCGAGGCTCGGCGCCTCCCGGTCCCGCTGGGACATCGATGTGACCGGCAGCGGCCAGGGGATGGCGAGCTCCGGGTCGTCGAAGGCGATCGTCACGTCCTCGGACGGATCGTGCGGGCGGTCGATCCGGTACGAGGTGTCGGCGGTTTCGGTCAGCGCCTGGAAGCCGTGTGCGCACCCCGCCGGGATGTACAGGGTCGTCTGCGTCTCGTCGGACAGCTCGAAGAAGGCCCGGTTGCGGTAGGTCGGCGAGTCCGTCCGCAGGTCCACGACGACGTCGAAGATCCTCCCGTACGAGCACCGCACCAGCTTCGCCTCGCCGGCGCCGGAGCGCAGGTGCAGGCCGCGCAGCACGCCCCGGACCGAGCGGGACAGGCTGTCCTGGACGAAGGCGTCCGGGTCGAGGCCCACCGAGCGGACCACGTCGGCGTCGAAGGTGCGGCAGAAGAAGCCGCGCTCGTCGGCGTACGGCGTCGGCTCGAACAGGTACGCGCCGGCGATCTCCGGGACTTCGGTCGCTTTCATTCCGGGTGCGTTCATGGAGCCTCCCGCAAGGCGTGGGTGTGGTCGGTCGCCGGGAACAGGGCCGCTGTCAACGCGGTGAACTGGTGCTCGAGTTGCCGGGCGGCGGCCAGGTTCCGCTCGGTGAGGGTCCGCCGCAGCTCGGCCGATTGCTTCTCCAGCGCCCGGAACTGCTCGAGCAGCCGGTCGGCGTCGACCTCGCGAGCCGGATGGCAGTACGCGGCAAGGCCCATCTGAGCCATGAGCGCGTCGCTCTTCGCCGCGTAGCTGAGCGCGAGCGTCGGCGTGCCGACCTTCAGCGCGCAGATCAGGTTGTGGTACCGGGTCGCCACCACGGTGTCGGCAGCCGCCGTCTCCTTCATCAGGTCCGCCAGCGAGGCCGCCTCGGCAGCGGTGACCAGCGGCGAGTCCACCGCGTCGAGGATCGCGGCGACCACCGGCGCATCGCACTCGTCGCCGGTGAGCAGCCGGACCGGCCTGCCGTCCTCGACCAGCGCGCGGACGAAGCGGGTCGTCCCGTCGAGATAGCGCCGGTGGATCTCCTCGGCCCGGGCGCGGTCGTCGTCGCCGCCGTGGAAGGCCATGACGCCGACGCAGACTCGGCCCGGCGGGCCCGAGGGCGCGCTCGCCGACGGCGTCGGCAGGGAGAACGCGAGGTCCGGGTAGACCTCGTCGCGCGCGGTGTCCACGCCCATCGCCCGCATCGCGTCGCGGGACAGGGCGTCCCGGTACGACCGGTAGGCGGCCAGCCGCGCCGACCAGCGCACCAGGGTCCGGGTCGCCCGGTTGCCGATCGCGGCGGCGCCGACTCCGACCAGCGCGACCCGGGTGCCGAACAGCCGGCCGGTCGCGCAGAGCAGGAACAGCGAGTACGGGAAGCCCCACGGCCGCAGCGGCAGCGTGGCCTCCAGGACGCCCATGCCCGGCACGATCACCACGTCGTGCCGGCGCACCCAGGCGGCGGTGCGGACGGCGTCGACGAGTTTGCCCAGACCCTTCGCCGCGATCGCGCCCGCACGCGACGCGGTCCGGTACTCCCCGCGGTACCAGTGCAGCCGCGTCGCGGGGATCCCGAAGCGGGTCGTCACGGCCTCGGGTCCGCCGCACAGCGCGTCCACGACCGCCTCCGGGTGTTCGGCGTGGAGGTACCCGAGCACGGCTTCGAGCGATCCGTCGTTGCCGAGGTTGCCGGAGCCGAGCAGGCCGAACACCCCGACGCGCACCGGAGTCTCGTTCGCGGGCGTCATGCCTGCCTCCCCTCACGGCCGGCGACGAGGGCGTCGACGGAGACAGTGAGCTGGTCCGGGTCGACCGGGGCGCGGTCCTCGACCCGCTCGCCGGCGCCCGGCCGGACCCGGCTGGTCATCCATGCGGCCAGGTGGCGGTAGCACGCGCGCCGGTCGGCCGGGGACAACGGTGCCCGCCGGATCGCCGCGACGAAGCCCCAGACGTACTCGGCGAGCAGCCGGGGCGTCGGGTGCAGCGGGCCCGCCCGGCGCGGGTCCAGGTTGACGCATCGGGCGCGCTTGCCCGGGTTCGCCCGCTCGGCGCGGGTGGGGTGGTCGCGGCGGAAGTACAGCAGCTCCGGCACCTGGTGGAAGGGCCCGTGCAGGGTGATCTCGGCGACGAACGTGCGGTCCGCGTGGTGGTAGCTGTCGAGCGGCTTCACCCGGCGCAGCACGTCGGCCCGCATCACCCCGTAGAAGTCGTCACCACCGGGTTCGAACAGCAGACTGCGGAAGCGCTCCGGCGCGTGCGGCGAGTCGGTGGCGAGCCCGTACTCGTAGGGGACCTTCACCTGGCCGTCGCCGTCGATGACCGCCTGGCCGGTGTGCGCGAGGATCACGTCCGGCCGCTCGTCCAGCGCCTCCACACAGCGCCGCAGCAGGTCCCGGCCGTACAGGTCGTCGTGCGAGGCCCACTTGAACAGCTCGCCGCGGGACTCGGCGAACACATGGTTGTGGTTCGGCGTGGCGCCGATGTTCCGGGGCAGCCGGAGGTACCGGATGCGCGAGTCCCGCGCGGCGTACTTGCGGCAGATCTCCTGGGTCCCGTCGGTCGAGGCGTTGTCGGAGACGACCAGCTCGAAGTCCTCGTAGGTCTGGCCGAGCAGGGCGTCGAGCGACTCGGCCAGGTACTCCTCGCCGTTGTACACGGGCAGGCCGATGCTCAGCCTGGGTTGGGCGGTCATGAGGTCCTCACTTCGGGAACGGAGTTGTGGTGCCGCTCGCGCAGGGCGGACCGCAGCTGCAGCCACCACACGGCCGAGCCGCTGACGGTCGCGGCGGCGACGCCCCAGGCCGAGCCGACCGTGCCGGCCACGGCCGCCCCGCCGAGCCCGCCGCCGACATAGCAGGCGGAGGCGAACAGCTGGCAGCGCAGGCTGCGCCGGGCCGCGCCGAGCGCGCGCAGCCCGGCCGCCGCGCCGGTGCCCAGGCCCGCGCCCGCGACGCTGAGGGTGATCGGCATGATGAGCTGCGCGGCGGAGTGCCAGACTCCGCCGAGCACGAGCTCGCCGAGCCGGTCCGGCGTCAGCAGCAGCGCCCCGCCCCAGAGCAGCGCGCCGGTGGCCTGCCCGCCGCCCAGCAGGAGACAGAACGCGCCGAGGCGGTGCGGGGCCTGCCGCAGCACCCGGGCCGCCTCCGGGACGGTGACCAGGGACAGCCCCATCAGTACGGCGAGGAAGGGGCCCATCAGGAGCTCGGCGCCCCGCACCGCACCCACCGCGCCGACCCCGACGAGCGCGCCGAGCCCGTACGCCCGCAGCTGGCTCGCGCCGCTGAGGCTGACGTTCTCGACGAGGTACCGGTAGCCGAGATCGCGCTGCTCGCGAAGCCACCCGCGCGCCCCGGTCATCCGGGGCCGGATACCGGACTGGAGGCAGCCGTACGCGGCGGCCACCGCTGCGGACGCGCCCCAGGCGAGCACGAAAGCGGCCACGCTGCCCACGTGGGCCGCCACGACCATGGCCGGGACGAGCGCGACGCCCCACACGAGGTCGTTGACGAACGCCTTCCGCCCGGCGCCGGCGGCGAAGAACGAGAACCGCCAGGCGTCCTGGAGCAGCAGCCCCGGCAGCATGACCCCGAGGCAGGCGAACGCGGGCCCCACCCGGCCGCCGAGAGCGAGGCCGGCCAGCAGACACGGCACGCCGATGGCGGTCCCGACGCCGAGCGCGGTACCCGACGACCGGGCCACCGCGCCGCGCCAGGACGCGTCCGGCGCGCCGCTGAAGCGCACCATGAGCGGGTCGGTGGCCAGCCCGCGGGAGACGTTGAGCACCACGCCGTAGGTCACCCAGGCCAGGCTGAACACGCCGAACGCGGTCACCCCCAGCGAGCGGGCCACGTAGATGCCCACCGCGAAGTTGGAGATGCTGGAGGCCGCCTGGTCGGCCAGTCCCCAGGACAGCCGGCCGACCATGGCCCGCTTGGCGGTCCGCCGGGCGTGTCCGGCCGGGACCGCCGATGCCGTCGCGTTCTCCCCCTCGGTGGTCATCGGCGTCACGCCTTGATCAGCTCGGCGCCGTGCAGGGCGCCGGCCGCGGCGGCGACGGCGCTGAACGGCAGCCCGGACCGCTCGGCGACGTCCAGCAGACTGTGCTCGCCGTCGGAGAGGCTGAGCACCCAGAGCATGGCCATCTGGGCCTGCTTCGCGTCGCTGCGACCGCCGAGCGAGTCGTACAACCCACGCCGGCCCAGCTGTGGCTCGCCGTAGGGACTGAGGTTGACGTACCGCCGGTTGCGGTCAAGGACGGCGAATGCCTCGCGGCAGACGGCGAGCGTGTCCGCCATCGCCTCCGGGGAGACGAAGTCCAGGTTGTCCGCCGAGGTGTGGTACTCGGGGTAGCCGGCGTAGGGGGTCCGGCTGAGCGAGCCCACGCCGAGATCGAACCCGGGCGAGCAGAACTGCCGCTCGTCGTAGCCGTACGGAGTGAACTCGGTGATGTGGTGCGGGCGTTCGGAGGCGGCCAGCACGTGCCGCATCACCCGGTCGATCTCCGCGTCGCCGCGCCTGCTCTGCTTGTACGTCAGCCGGCCCGGGTCGCCGGCGCAGGCCAGCACCAGCCCGTGCTTGACCCGTTCCACCCGCTCCGCGTTGCGGGCCAGCCAGGTGATCGCCCCGATGGTGCCGGGCGCGAACAGGAACCGGTAGGTGTAGTACGGCGTCTGCTCCGCCAGCGCCCGGGCCAGGAACGTCGCCACCGCGATGCCGGCCAGGTTGTCGTTGGCCAGCGAGGGGTGGCAGACGTGGCAGGAGACGATCACCTCGTCGGCGACCTGCCCGGGGACCACGTGCTCGGCGTAGGTGAGGTGGCCGTCGGCGAGTGTGGAGTCGATGCGCACCTCGTACTCGCCGTCCGGCAGCGCGTCCAAGGTCTCCTGGGCCAGGCAGAACCCCCATTCCGGCTTGTAGTAGCTGGTGCGGTACGGCACCCAGGCCGGGTGGTCCGGCAGGGTGTGCAGGTGTCCGCGCAGCTCGGCCAGCGGCATGGTCGCCGACACCGGCACGCTGTAGCCGAGCACGTGCAGACTGGACGCGGCGAAGTCGACGACCCGGTGGCCGGCGGTGTCGGCGATGTACGCGTCCCGGATGTTCCACTCCTGCGGCACCGTCCAGTCGAGCACCTGGGTTCCGGTCGGCACCTCGTGCACCTGCAGCGGGACGTACTCGCCGACGATGTCCAGGGTGGCGCGCACACCGTCGCCGGTGATGCTCCGGCACAGCGGGTACAACCGCTCCACCAGCGCGTACATCTCTTCGCCGGCCGTGGTCATGGGCGCCACCGCAGGGTGTCGTCGACGGCGCCGGCGTCGGAGGCCGCGCGCAGCACGGCCAGCCGGGTGAAGCGTCGCTCGAAGTCCTCCCGGGTCAGCCCGTGTTTCCGGTAGGCGTCGGCGAGTTCGAGCGCGCCCTGCTTCACCGTCCACTCGCAGTCGAAGCCGGGCACCGCGGCGCGGAACCGGGAGAAGTCCACCCGGTACGACCGCGGATCGGCGCCGTTCTCCCCGGTGATCACCACCCGCGAGCCGGGAACCGCCTCGGCGACCTGCTCGGCGATCTCGGCGACCGTGACGTTGTTGATCTCGCTGCCGATGTTGAACGCGCGGTCGTGCACCGCTTCCCGCGGCGCGGTCAGCGCGGCCGTGAAGGCCCGTGCGATGTCGGCGGCGTGCACCAGCGGGCGCCAGGGGGTGCCGTCGGAGAGCACAAGGACTTCGCCGGACAGGAGTGCGTGGCCCACCAGGTTGTTCAGCACGATGTCGGCGCGCAGCCGGGGTGAGTGGCCGAAGGCTGTGGCGTTGCGCATGTACACCGGGCTGAAGTCGCCGTCGGAGAGCGCGTGCAGGTCGTCCTCCACCCGCACCTTGGACTCCGCGTACGGCGTCACCGGGCGCAGCGGGGCGTCCTCGGCCACCAGGTTCGACAAGTCGGGGTCGCCGGCGGCGCCGTAGACCGAGCAGGTCGACGCGTACAGGAAGCGCCGCACCCCGGCGTCGCGGGCCAGCCGGGCCAGCCGCACGGACGCGTGGTGGTTGATGTCGTAGGTGAGGTCCGGCGCCAGCGATCCCAGCGGGTCGTTGGACAGGGCGGCCAGGTGGATCACGGCGTCCACCCCGGCCACGTGTTCGGCCGTGACGTCGCGCAGGTCCACCCGGTGCCCCGGCGGGTCCGCGGGCGGCGGGCCAAGGACGCAGTCGGCGAACAGGCCGGCGTCCAGGCCGACGACCTCGTGCCCGGCGGCCGCGAGGACCGGGGCCATGACGGTTCCCAGATAGCCCTGGTGTCCGGTCAGTAGTACGCGCATGGTTCAACCCCCCAGGTTGAGCGTGAGTTTGGTGACGGCGAACGCTTCGGCGTATCGCTCGTGGCATTCGATGCCGCGGATCCGCGCGAGGCCGAGGAAGGCCTCCCGGTCGTACCAGGGCCGGTGCCGCTGCGAGGGGTAGTGCTCCTGCAGCAGCCGCACCTTCTCTTCGGCGATCTCGGGCGACAGTGGCTGGTACGCCGCCGGACGGCCGAGGTCGCCGTCCCACTTGACGATCTCGTAGCCGAGCACGAGGTGGTCGCGGAAGGCGGTGGGTATCAGCTTCGCCAGGCCGCGGTGATCCTGGTGCGCGTCATCGGTGCGCGGCGCCAGCACCAGATCCGGCTCGCTCTGCGCGCGCAGTTCCTCGACCGCGGCCTTGGCCTCCTCCCAGTGCGCGGGCAACCGGCCGTCCGGCAGCTTGTGCACGGTCAGCCGCAGGTCGGCGCCCGGGCAGAAGGCGGAGAGCGCGGCCTGCTCCTCCTGCTCCCGCTCGCTGCCACCGCCGGAGAGCACCAGTGCGTCGACGCGGATGCCCGGCCGTGCGAGGCACAACGTCAGCAGCGTGCCGCCGGCGCCGATGGCGATGTCGTCGCAGTGCGCGCCCACCGCGACGATCCGGTCCGGGCGCCCGGCCCCGAGCCGGATCACGCCCTCGCTCCGAAGCCGTCTCGGCCGCCGGTCGCGCTCGCCCCCGCGCCGTCCCGTTCCCACACGGCCCACGGGCGGTCGCCCCGGGCGTAGGCGTCGTCGAGCGCGGCCCGCTCCTTCACGGTGTCGGTCGGCTTCCAGAAGCCGCGGTGCTGGTGCGCCACCAGCCGGCCGCGCTTGGCCAGTTGGGCGCATCCGTCGGCGACCAGGTCCCCGTTCTCCGGGATGTGGTCGAAGACCTCCTGGCGGAGCACGAAGTAGCCGCCGTTCTCCCACAGCGGCAGTTCGCTCACCGCGGTGATGCCCCCCACCAGGCCGTCCTCGCCCAGTTCCACGCAGTGGAACGAGGACTGCGGCGGCACCACCATCATCGACGCACCGGCGTCGCGCCGGGCGAACCGGTCGATCATCTCCGGCAGCGGGGCATCGGTGAGCACGTCGGCGTAGTTGGCGAGGAACATCTCGTCGCCGTCCAGGTGGTGCCGCACCCGGCGCAGCCGCTCCCCGATCGGTGACTCGATGCCGGTCTGCGCGAACGTGATCGTCCAGGAGGCGATGTCGGTGGACAGCAGCTCGGTCTGCCCGCCCCGCAGCACGAAGTCGTTGGACGTCGTCTCCTCGTAGTTGAGGAAGAAGTTCTTGATGTGGTGAGCCCCGTACCCGAGACACAGGATGAACTCCGTGTGCCCGAAGTGCGCGTAGTAGCGCATGACGTGCCAGATCAGCGGCCGCGGGCCGACCATCGCCATCGGCTTGGGCACGTCGTCTGCGGCACCGCTCCGCATCCGCATCCCGTAACCGCCGCAGAACAGTACGACCTTCATGACGCGACCTCGACGATGCTCAGTTCCGGTATGGGGAAGACCAGCCGGCCGCCCCAGTCGTGCACGAAGGACAGCTGCTCGACCAGCTCGGCCCGCAGGTTCCACGGGAGAACGAGGACGTAGTCCGGTTTGTCGGCGGCTATCCGCTCGGGCGGCAGGATCGGGATGCGGGTGCCCGGGGTGAACCTGCCGTGCTTGTAGGGGTTGCGGTCGACCGTGTACGCGAGCAGGTCGGGCCGGATGCCGCAGTGGTTGAGCAGGGTGTTGCCCTTGCCCGGGGCGCCGTAGCCGACGACCGTCTCGCCGCGCTCGGCCGCCTCGATGAGGAACCGCAGCAGGTCCCGGCGCACCTTGGCCACCCGGGCGGAGAACTCGGTGTACCCGGACAGCTCCTGCAGTCCGGCGGCCTTCTCCCGGTCCAGCACGTCGGCCACCCGCTGCGTCGGCTCGCCGGCCACCTCGGCCGGCCGGGCCCACAGCCGGATGGAGCCGCCGTGCGTGGGCAGCAGCTCGACGTCCACGAGCGCGAGTCCGCCGCTCGCCAGCGCCCGGGTCGCGGACGCGACCGTGTAGTACTGGAAGTGCTCGTGGTAGATCGTGTCGTACTGGTTCTCCTCGATCAGGGTCAGCAGGTGCTGCACCTCGATGGAGACCCAGCCGTCGTCGGCGACCAGGGCGCGCAGCCCCCGGGTGAACCCGACCACGTCGGGGATGTGCGCGTACACGTTGTTGGCCACGACCAGGTCCGCCGGGCCGTGCTCGGCGCGGACGTCGGCGCCGGTGGCCGGGTCCAGGAACTCCGTGAGCGTGGGCACACCCGCGTCCCGCGCCGCGGCGCCGACGTTCACCGAGGGCTCGATGCCGAGGCAGCGGATCTGGCGGTCCACCACATGCCGCAGCAGGTACCCGTCGTTGCTCGCGACCTCGACCACGAAGGCGTCGGTGCCGAGCCCCAGCCGCTGTACGGCGCCGTCGACGAACGTGCGCGCGTGCTCCACCCAGGAGGTCGAGTAGGAGGAGAAGTACGCGTACTCCTTGAACGTCTCCTCCGGCGTGATCAGCGGAGGGATCTGCGCGAGCCAGCAGTCGGTGCAGACCCGCAGGTGCAGCGGGTACGCCGGCTCCGGCTGGTCCAGTTGGTCCGCGGCGAGAAAGCTCTCACATGGTGGCGTCGCCCCAAGGTCGACGACGCTCGCCATCGCTTCCGAGCCGCAGAGTCGGCATCGTGTCATCTGCTGTCCCCATCCCCCCTGCTCGCGCGGGTGTCCCCGCCGCGAGCCAGTGCTGACCGACCCGCGATCGCGGTGCGGTATCCGTCCACCAGGCGCTCCAGCCCGACGGCCGGGCTGAAGCCCTGCTCGTAACGGCGCCGGGCCGCCTGGCCCATCTCCCGGTTGCGGGCCGACCCGTCCGTGATCCGGCGCAGGCAGGACGCGAGCGAGGCGGGCTCGCCCGGCCGGTGCAGCAGCCCGGTCACCCCGTCCTCGACGAGTTCGACGAAGGCGCCGTGACCGGCGGCGACGGCCGGTACCCCCGCAGCCATCGCCTCCACGACCACCAGGCCGAACGCCTCCAGCCACGTGGAGGGAGCCACCACGGCGACCGACCGTGCGATGACCTGCCGGCACTCCGCCGAGTCGTACAGGCCGACGTAGCGCACGTCGTCCCGGCCCGCCGCCCAGGCGGTCACCTCTCGCTCCAGCGGCCCCGCGCCGGCGATCACGAGCGGCACGCCCACACCGCCGCCGGCGGCGATCTCGTCCCACGCGGCCATGAGCAGCCGCACGCCCTTGGCCTCCGCGAGCCGGCCGAGATAGAGCAGATGCTCGCCGGCGCCCGCTCGGCAACTGCCCGGGTCGGGCACGAAGTTGTGTTTCACCGCCAGCCGCTCGGCCGGCATGCCGGCCCGCACGAGGACGTCGCGCTGCGCCGCGGAGATGCAGAAGAACCGCTCCACGCCGGACCACCACCGCCGCCGGTTGACCGACAGGCTGACCGCGAGCGGCACCGTCGCCAGCCGGGAGTTCCGGTAGCAGCCGTGCCGGACGGCGGGCAGTGGCGCGGACCCGACGCACTCGGTGCACGGCCGGCCGTCCCGCTGCAGCGTGCCCGGCGGGCAGACCTGGGTGTAGTTGTGCAGCGTGGCGACGGCGGGCACGCCGGCGTCGGCGCAGGCGGCCAGCACCGCCGGCGAAAGGAGCGGGAAGACGTTGTGGACGTGCACCACGTCCGGCCGCTCGGCGCGAAGCCGGGCGGCGAGCTCCGCGCGGACCGCCGGGTTCCACGGCACCAGCAGCGGTACCGCGATCTTGCCCGGCAGGGACCGGGCGGCGATGTCGTCGCTGCGCCGCTCGAACAGCTCGACCCGGTGGCCGGCCTCGCGCAGCAGCGCCACCTCCTGGTCGACGACCTTGTTCTCTCCGCTCGGCTGCGCCGAGGCGTAGCGGTTGTGCACTACTAGGACGTGAACGCCGTGCATGCTCAGGTCACCTCCGATCTCTGGGCCCCTCGCGGGAGGCGTCGTCGAGGGGCTTCGGGCGTCGAGAGGGGAGTGGCGTCGGCAGGCGCCGCCAGCAGCGAGGCGGCCACGGCCAGATGCAGCAGATACGGCGAGGCGTCGCCCAGCCCGGCCTCGGTGTACGACGCGATCGCGCAGTAGCTGATCAGGAAGATCGCGCAGGCCCTCGACAGCGACGGTGGCCGCAGCAACGCGACGCCGCCCAACACGATGATGATCGCCGCCACCAACGCGACGCCGGTCATGCCCTGCTCGTTGTAGACGGCCAGCCAGCTGTTGTCGATCGGCAGCCCGCCGAACGACTTGTCGCCCAGGCCCGCGCCGAACAGGTACTCCGAAGTCGTCCGGGGCGCTGCCAGCAGGGCGTGCCAGACCTTGGCCCGACCGGTGAGGCTGCTGAAGTTCTCCTGGCTCTGGCCGCGCAGGAACCACGCCTGGAGCGCGGAGCTGAACCCCACCGCCGCCACCGCGGCGCACAGCACCGCCCAGGAGAAGAGCCGGCGGGCGGCGGCGCTGGTCAGGACGAGGGAGGTGATCGCCAGCACCAGCGCGATGATCAGGCCGAGCGTGGCCGTCCGGGTATGGGTCAGGGCGAGCAGGACGAGGGAGGGCACGATGACCACCGCCGCGCTGGTCCGGTCGGTCCGGCGGCCCAGGACGAGCAGCACGGTGAGCCCGATGATCACCGCGGCGTACTGTCCGATCTGCGGCGGGGTGAGCGGCCACAACGCGCCCACCAGCCGCCCGCCGTAGAGGTCGGGCAGGGCGGCGCCCGGTGAGACGACCAGGCCGGCGGCCACCGACCCGAGCACCGCGAAGTACATCCGGATGTGGTGCCGGACGAACGTCAGGCCGCCGTCCCACCAGCGGCTGAGCAGCCACAGCGTGCCGATGAAGAGAGCCAGCCGGGCGCAGCGGAACAGCGCGCCGAACCCGGCCCCCTGGTCCACGCTGGAGATCAGGCTCGGCACCAGCAGCAGGGTGAGCAGGAACACGTAGGCGCTGGCCCGGATACGCACCCGGGGGTTGACCACGAGCGCCAGTGCGAACGCGGCGACCAGCGCGCCCATGGTGACCATCTGGATGAGGGAGCGGGGCAGCGGGACGATGGTCCTCGCCCCGGCGGAGCCGAGGGTGTTGAGGACGAGCAGCCCCCAGACCGTCCCGACGATCTTCGACGTGTGGTCGGTGTTGGTGTCCGCGGACCTCATCTCAACCACCGTCCCCTGCGCGCAAGGTGCTGCCCGCGTCCTGCCGGTACGGAGTGTTCTGCCACTGCTTGAAGCCGACTGTCCGGCTCGCGTCGTGGACGACGAAGGTCCACGGTCCGACGTAGACGTTGTCGTGCCAGCGGTTGTGCTGCTCTGTGGTGATCGCCTCGGCCACCCGCTCGCCCTGGTACGGCGACCAGTCCGGATAGGTGCCGTAGTTGGAAAGCACCGCCATCCGGTCGCACTTCACCGTGCAGGCGACGACGGACTTGTCCAGCACGAAGCGGTTGTCGTGGATGTCCACCCGCTGGGTCTTCCACCGGCAGTCGGAGTAGAGCGATGCGTCGGCGATCGCGGGCTGCACGCAGCGGTCGGTGTTCTTCACCAGCAACGTGCAGTCACCGGACGAGGTGTTGGCCGGGCTGTTGCAGAACCGGTCGGCGTTCTCCCACAGGGTGATCCCGGACCAGTTGTTCTCCAGCACGTTCCGATAGATCTCGATCTTGTCCGTGCGGGCCCGGATCCGCGGTTCGCCCCCGGACTCGGAGAGGTAGACGGTCGCGAACGGGAAACTGTCGCCGGCGGCCGCGTAACCGCGGCCCTCGACCCAGTTGTTCCGCCGGATCGTGTTCTTCCGTATGACCGCGTTGTAGCTGATCTCGTAGATCAGCGCGGCACCGTCGTTGTCCTCGATCAGGTTGTCCTCGATGAGGAAGTCGTTGTTGTTGGTGTCCGCCCACAGCCCGGTTCCGCGGTTGTCGTGCACCCAGTTGCCGCGTACGTCCGCGCCGTTGACGGCCCAGAACTTGACGCCTCCACTGCAGCCGCAGTCCGGCCGCTGCCGCTCCCAGTCGTCCGTGTTGTTGCCCACGATCTCGTTGCCTTCGACCACCAGGCCGCTGATACCGCCGGCGCCCTTGTACGCGTTCATGCCGTACTGGCCGTTGTCGCGCAGGCAGCTGGCGCGGAGCTGCTGGCGGGCGCCGGCCATCAGCCCGGCGCCGGAGTTGTTCCGGATCGTCGCGTGCTCGATCACCCACCCGTCGGCCGAGTCGTGATTGACCACGCCCTCGTCACGGGGCGCGACGAACCTCTGCACGGTCAGGTAGCGGATGGTGACGTCGCGGGCGGTGCCGCCGAACGCGTAGTGGTTGCTCTTCCGGCCGTCGAGCACCGCGCCCGGCGCGCCGACGTAGACGTCCCCTTCCTTGGGGATCACCTGGTCGTAGCGGTCCGACATGAGCGTGTGCTTGCCCGGCCGAAGCCAGAAGGTGGTGTGCGGGGGGCTGCTCTCGGTCTTTGCGGCCAAGTCGCCGGGCACCGCAGGGTCGACCGGCACCGCGCCCGCCGGCGCCTTCGCCGGGCCGGCCGCGGGCTTGGCACACACTCGGGCCACGGACGTGGAGGGCGCAGCGGTCGGCTTCGGCGTCGCGTCCGTCGCGCCACTGTCACAGCCGGTCGCCGCCAGCAGGGCCAGCGCCAGCGGTGCAGCCGGCAACGCCCGGTGCCGCCACTTGATCCCCACGCGCCCTCCCCTCCCTAACCGTGGAACCTGAGCACGGTGGTGAAACCCTCCGTGCCATCGGTGAAGCCGGTGCCGACCAGCGTGGTGGCGGGTTCCTTGCGCCCGAAGCCGGCGGAGTACCAGCCCAGCGGCGGGTCGCTCTCGCCGCGATGCGCCCGCCAGCTCAGCTGCCCGGGCAGGTCGAGCGTCGCGGAGCGGTCCACGCCGTCCCGGGTCCAGGTGAGCGCCGCCCGGTTGCCCGCCAGGTCCGCGGCGATCGACGGGCCGAGGTGGAACGCCAGGCGCACGGCGCGGCGCGGGCCGCGCACCTCGTCGACGACCCTCAGCTCCTGGGTCGCGGCCGTCAGCTCCACCCGGCGGCGGTGCACGGAGGGCCGGTAACCGTCGTGCTCGGCGCACCAGCGGGCCGTCCCCCCGACGGCGGCGTCGGACGTGTCCGCGACCAGGACGCGGCTGCGGGCGTGCCGGGTCCACAGGAACGGGCCGCCCGAGACGGACTGGTCGGCGCCGTCCACCTGCAGGGTGTTGTGGCCGAGGGTCGACCGGAAGTACTGCCGCCACTCGGGCTGCCCGTGGTAGCAGAACGTGCCCGGGTCGGCGAGCAGGTCGACCCCGTCGTGCCGGACCTCCACGGACAGCGCGTCCGCGTGGCCGTGCGCGGCGATGGACAGGAACCCGTGCGGACCACCGTCGCAGCGGCACCAGATGCCCGCCGGACCACGCAGGATGGTCATGCCCGCGTCGGCGAAGTGGGCCGGCCTGCTCGCCGGGCGGGACACGGCCGGTGCGGTTCCACTTTTCGAGTACGGCTGGATGAGCGCGGCCAGCAGCGGGGTGCGCACATCGGTGCCGGTCACCGCCGGCCACCAGTCGAGCCGACCGAACACGACGTCACCGGTGGCCAGCAGCGAGGCCCAGCGGTCGGTGCCGGCGCCGTCCACGACCAGACCGTGCCCGTCGTCCGCGTCCCCCTGGCGCGGCGGCCGCAGCCGGCTGTCCACGACGGCCGCGAGCGCGTCGGTCATCCGCAGCAGCACCAGCCGGATCGGCGCGGGGACGGGCACGCCTGCGGCATCCGCCTCGGCCACCGCGGCCAGGCCGAGCTCCAGCACCAGTCCGTGATACTCGGTGGCCAGTTCGCGGTTGAGGCCGGAGCCGAAGGTGTTGCTCCGCAGCTGCCGCTCCAGCGAGCGCAGCGCGTCGGCTCGCCAACGCGCCGAGGAGGGGAACCACCCGAACGCGCAGGCCCCGGCGAACTGCCCGGCGGCCTCGGCGATGACGTGGTTGTTCGCCGAAGACCCCCGGCTGGGGAAGGCGGCCAGCCAGCGCTGGTGGTGCCAGATCTGGTTCAGCGCCACCGGGTTGCCCTCGAACAGATCCGCCGCGCCCGGCCAGCCGTCGAGCAGCCGGCGGATCCACACCCAGGACAGCAGCCGGATCCCCAGCTCGATGCCGCTGGTCCAGTGCACTCCGCGCAGCGGCGCGTTGGCCCCCCACCACGACCGCAGGTGCTCGGCCACTCGCTCGGCGTACCGCTCGTCCCCGGTGACCGCGTAGGCGGCGGCGAGCACGGTGAGGTACTGATGCCGGGACGGCTCCCAGATCTGCTTGATGTCCCCGACCGCGTCCTCGTCGCGGTACGGCACGTCGAAGGCGTAGCCCCACGGGGCCCGCCGCCCGGTCTTCGGGTCGTACCACCAGTCCGGGTCGACCAGGTCGTCGCGGTCCACCCCGAAGTACTCGGCGTGCCCGGACATCAGCCGGTCCGCCTCGGCGATGAGACGTTTCGCGGCGTCCGGCGGCACCGCGGCGACCGCCCCGGCGGGCAGTACCGCGGTGAACCGGGCGCCGGTCACGCTCGGGCAGTCCGGCAGTGCCGACCGCCACCGCCGCCTGCGTACCGCGTCGCCCACCCGGCCGCCGACCTCCCGCGGTCCCATCCGGGACAGCCGCCGCAGGTACCAGCCCGGACTCCCCGAGTTCACAGTCATCGCGCCCCCGCCAACGTCACCGGCGCGCCGCCGGCCAGGCCGGCCCGCACGGCGAGGGTGGCCGCCGTGGTGGCGACCAGCGACTCCAGCGGCACCGGCATCGGCCCGCCGGTCCGCACGGCCTTGATGAACGCGGCCAGTTCGGCGTTCTGTCCCTTGTCCCGGGCCTTGGGCAGCCGCGAACTGACCCACCGCTTGCGGTGGCCGTCGTAAACAGCGGCACGGACGAAGTCGTCGAGCCGCAGCACCCTGCCGTCCGCGACGAGGTCCAGCGTCTCTTTGGGGAAGCCGGGCGCGCCGGTGGTGACGTAGCTGATGGTGGCGGTGGACTCGTCCGGGTAGCGCAGCACGACCTGCAGGTCCTCGTTGCCGGACGCGGCGACCGCGTACACCGAGACCGGGTCGGCGTCGAGCAGCCAGCTCGCCGTGTCGATGAAGTGCCCGCCCTCGCCGGCGAACCGCGAGCCCTCGGTGCCCTGTTGGAGGTACCAGCTGCCGTGCGCCAGCCGGCCCGCGTTGACCAGGTAGCGCAGGCTCGCCGGCCCGGTCCGGGCGCCGAACCGCTTCCTGGCCTCCTGCAGCAGCGGCGCGAACCGGCGGTTGAATCCCACCTGCAGCCGGTCGTTGCCGGACTCCTCGACCGCCGCGAGCACGCCGGCCAGCTCGTCCTCGGTGAGCGCCAACGGCTTCTCCACGAACACGCTCTTGCCGGCCAGCAGTGCCCTTCGGGTCAGTTCGGCGTGCGAGCTGTGCCGGGTGAGAACGAACACCGCGTCGATGGACTTGTCGCCGAGCACGGCGTCGAGATCGGTGGTCGCCTCGGCGAAGCCGAACTTCCGCTGTGCGTTGGCCGCGGACAGCGCCGTCGTGGTGACGACGGTCGACAGCTCGACGCCGTCGCGCTGTGCCAGGTGCGGCAGCAGCATCGATGTCGCGTAGTTTCCCGCGCCGACGAACGCCAGCCGCACCGGCGTCCTGGCGGCCCGGGCCGGGGTGGACACTCCGCCGCTGCGTCGCACTGCGGGCACGGTCACCGCCGGGGCCTCCGCTTCCCCCGCTTCCTCTTTCTGCTCGGGGTACCGGAACAGCACGGCCACGGCCTTCAGGTCGCCGTCCTTGAGGCTCTGGTACGTCTCGACGGCGTCGTCGAAGTCGGCGATGTGGGAGACCAGCGGCTCCACGTCGACGCGGCCGCGGGCGACGAGATCGAGGAAGCACGCCAGGTTGCGGCGCTCGGTCCAGCGCACGTAGCCGATCGGGTAGTCCCGCCCCTCGAGCTCGTACTCCGGGTCGTAGCGCCCGGGGCCGTAACTGCGGGAGAACCGGACGTCGAGCTCCTTCTCGTAGTACGCGTTCCACGGCAGGTCCAGACGGCACTTGCCGATGTCGACGACCCGGCCGCGGTCCCGGCAGAGCCGGGCGGCCAGCTCGACGGGCTGGTTGCTGCCGCCGCCGGCGGCCAGGTACACCTGGTCCACGCCGTGACCGTCGGTGAGTTCGGCGACGGCGGCTTCCACGGCAGCGGACGCCGGGTCGCCGCAGGCCGCGGCGCCCAGCCGCTCGGCGAGCTCGCAGCGCGCCGGGTCGGGGTCGACCCCGACGACGCGGACCCCCGAAGCGGCCAGCAGCTGCACCACCAGCTGCCCGATCAGCCCGAGGCCGATGACCAGCGCCACTTCGCCGAGCCGTGACTCGCCCTGGCGGACGCCCTGCAACGCGATCGACCCGACGGTGCCGAAGGCGGCGTGCCGCGGCGCGAGGCCGTCCGGCACCGGGGCGTAGAGGTTCTTCGGCACCCAGTTGAGCTCGGCGTGCAACGCGTGCTCGTTGCCGGCGCAGGCCACGAGGTCGCCGACCTTCACATCGTCGATGCCGGCGCCGACCTGCTCGACCACCCCGCACAGCGAGTAGCCCAGCGGGGTGTAGGAGTCCAGCTTGCCCATCACCTTGCGGTAGGTGGCGGGCACCCCGTTGGTGGCCACGCTCTGCACGACCTTGGCCACCTGGTCCGGCCGGGAGCGGGCCTTGCCGAGCATCGACATGCCGGCCTCGGACACCTTCATGAGCTCGGTCCCGGTGGATATGAGCGAGTAGGCGCTGCGGACCAGCACACCGCCCGGCTTGCACCCCGGCACCGGCACGTCAAGCAGCGCCAGCTCACCGCTCTTGTAGTTCTGCACGACCTGTTTCACCCGAAGTCCTCTTGTCTCTACGCCGTCAGGGAGAGTTCTGGCCGGACCCGGAGGTCGCGCCGCGATACCAGTACTCGAGGGTCAGCACATGCCACAGATGCTTGGAGAAGTCCTGCTGCCCGGCGGCGTCCTCGGCGACCATGCGCGCCAGCGCGTCGCGGCGCAGGAACCCGGAACGGACGAGTTCGCCGTCGTTGACCACCTCGCGCACCAGCGGTGCCAGATCCCGGCTCATCCAGGCCCGCAGCGGGGCGCTGAACAGGCCCTTGGGCCGGTACACGATCTCCCGGGGCAGGACCGAGGCGGCCGCCTCCTTGAGTACGGCCTTGCCCTGGCGTCCGACGATCTTGCGATCACCGGGCACGGCGAACGCCGCCTTGACCACCTCGACGTCCACGTACGGCACCCGCACCTCGGTCGAGGCGGCCATGCTCGACCGGTCCGTGTAGGCGAGGTTCAGGCCCGGCAGGAACATCCGGGCGTCGCCCAGGCACATGCGGTTGACGAAGTCGTCGAGGTCGTTGTCCTGGTAGACGTCCGCGTGCTCGGTCAGCACGTCGTCGACCGCCTGGGCCAGGTCCGGATCGATCAGGGCGAGCAGCTCGTCCTGGTCGTACATGGTGTAGCTGCGCCGGAACGCGGTCTCCTCCGGCAGATCGGCGAAGGAGAGGAACCGCTTCGCGAAGCGCACCGACCGGTACCCCCGGCGGGCCGAGGCGACCGGCAGCCGGTCCACGGCCCCGGACAGGCCGCGCCGCAGGGGCCGCGGGACGCGCTGGTAGCGCAGCGCGAGCAGGTTGGCCAGGTGCTTGCGGTACCCGGCGAACAGCTCGTCGGCGCCCATCCCCGAGAGCATCACCTTGACCCCGGCCTCCCGGGCGGCCGAGCAGATCAGGAACGTGTTGATCGCGGCGGGGTCGCCGATCGGCTCGTCCAGGTGGTACGTCATCTGTGGCAGCAGGTCGAGCACGTTCGGAGCGATCTCGATCTCGTGCAGGTCGACGCCGAACCGCTCGGCCACCTGCCGGGCGTAGCGCAGGTCGTCCGGCATCGCCTCGAACCTGGCGTCCTCGGCGCGGAACCCGATCGTGTAGGCGGAGATCCCGGGCCGGTCGCGGGCCGCCAGCGCGGTCAGGTAGCTGGAGTCGAGACCGCCGGAGAGGAAGGTCGCCACGGGTACGTCGGAGAGCAGGTGGCGCCGGGTCGACTCCTCGACGACGGCGGCGAGATCGGGCTGCTCGCCGCCGCGGGCCCGCTCCCGGCCCTCGGCGGCGACGTCCCTCAGGTTCCAGAACCGGCCGCGCTCCACCCGGCCGTCGGGCCGGCACCTCAGCCAGCTCCCCGGCGGCAGCTTCTCCGCTTCGCGGAACGCGCACCGTGAGTCCGGCACCCAGTAGTACAGCAGCGAGGCCACCAGCGCCGCGTGGTCCACCTGCAGCGACCCGCCGGTCACGGCGGCGAGCGCCTTGAGCTCGGAGGCGAACACCAGACCCTCGCCGCGCCGGAGAAGGAACAGCGGCTTGATGCCGAGCTGGTCGCGGGCGAGCACCAGCTCACCGGTTCGCTCGTCGAAGATCCCGAACGCGAACATGCCGCGCAGCCGGGGCAGGCAGTCCGTGCCCCAGCGCCGCCAGGCCTCAAGGAGCACCTCGGTGTCGGAGGTACCGCGGAAGCGCACTCCGGCGGCTGCCAGCTCGGCACGCAGCTCGGGCGCGTTGTACAGCTCGCCGTTGTACGTCAGGACGAGGCCGCCGGAGACCATCGGCTGGGCGCCGGTCTCGGACAGGTCGACGATGGCCAGCCGGCGGTGCCCGAGCTGCACCTCGCCGTCGCCGAGGGGGTGGCCGTACCGGCCCGCCCCGTCCGGACCGCGGTGGGCGAGGGTCTCGGTGAGCCGGTCGGTCACGACCTTCCCGTCCGGCCATCGGTAAGTGCCTGCGATGCCACACATGTGCTACCGCGCCTCCTGGTCGCTGTCCGGGACCCGTGCCGCCCACATCGGCGGCCGCTCCCTCCCCCGCCGTCCCTCCCCCACTGCCTGAACGGCGTGGGAGGTACCCCCACCGTTCTGCCGGGACGGCCGTTCGTTGTGGCCGTGCAGCGCGGTGTGCAGCCCGTTCCACAGCGTGCCGTCGGTCCGGTCACGCGGGTCGGGGTCGATCAGCACCACACCGATCACCGCGATGCGCTGGTCCGCGAGCTGCCGTGCCACGGTGTGCAGCCATGCGGCGCTGCCGTGCCCGGCACGCACGACGAGCACGGTCCGGGTGCCGAGGTATTGCAGGTCGGTCCACGCCGCACCGGGCGCCACCGAGCCGACGCCGAGCCGGCGCTCCTCGGGCGACACGGCTGCGGCACGCTCGCCGGTGACCACGGCCGGATCCCCCGGCTTCGGGCGGCGGCCGGCGAGCTGTCGGCCGGGCAGACCGTCGACGACGACCACCGGTCCCTCCGCCGCCAGTGCCCTGGCGAGGTCCAGGGCGATCACGCTCGTGTTGCGCGCGCAGCCCAGTTCCAGCAGCGATACGGGTTCCGCGGAGCCGCGCACGGTGCGGGCCAGGGACGTGGTGAGCCGTTCGCGTGCAGCCCGGACCCGGCGGCGCTGCCATCGTCGGCCCGACCGGTGGGGCAGCTCGACGATGACCGAGGCGCCGAGGTTCGCGGCGATCTCCCGGCGCAGCACGGGACGGTCCGCCACCACCGCGCCGACCGCGGCCACCGCGAGCCCGAGGAAGAGCCCGAGGAAGAGCCCGATCGCGGCGCCGGTGGCAGCGGCCTTGGGCAGGGAGTGCCGGACCACGTACGGGGCGTCCACGATCTGCGTGCCGGCGACGAGCCGGGGCGTGCCGATGCTCGCCTCCGCGGCCCGTTGGCTGAAATCGGTGATCTGCGAGGTGAGTTCGGCCCGGCGGGCGTAGAGAGATTCCAGGTCCGCCGACGACCCCGGCCCGCTCGCCTCGGTTCCGTCTCCGATCGCCTTGTTGACCTGGGCCAGTTGGTCCTTCAGCTGGTCACGCTGGTCGAGCAGGGCCTTGGCCTCGGCTTTCGAGGCCTCCTGTATCCGCTTCACATGGTCTGCGACGAACGCGTCGGCCAACGCCTTGGCGCGGGCCACCGCTTCCGCGTCGCTGTCCCCGGTCACGGTGATCTGCAGCACGTTGTTGGTCAGACCGGTACCGCTGTAGTCCTGCATGAAGTCGCCGGCCTTTTCCCGGGACTCGAGGGACTTCAGGGCCTTGTCGGCGATCCGTGTGGTCTGCAGCAGTGCGACGTCGGTGCGGATCAGCGTTCCGGGGTCGTTCGGCTGGTCCTCCTCATGCGCGACCAGAACCTTGGTCACCGCGGTCGGCGGCTGCGGCAGCAGGAACGCCACCGCCGCGCCGACGAGCAGCCCCAGCAGCGCGAGGGACGACCAGAGGCGGCGCCGTCTGCGCACCGCCGCCACCAGAGCCTGAAGATCCAGCAGCGGAGCTGCGGCCGACGACTCCGCAGTCGTACTCGTTGTCACCCTGTGGCTCCTGTCGCTTCGTCCAGTTCGCCGTCGAAGCTCGCGAGCGCCGGTACGGCGGCATGCCGCGGGTGGTCGGCCGACCGCGTCGCACGGACCGGACCGGCGAGGACGATGCCGAGGACCGCGTGCTTGGCGTCCGCACACGCCTCGGCGATGCCGGCGAGCTCCGCCGCAGTCCAGCTGCCGGCGCTGACTACGACCAGGGCACCGGACTCGTGGCCGCGGTCCGGCACCATCGGCCGGGACACCGAGACCGCCACCGCTCGCAGCACCGGATCGCTCCCGGCCTCGACGACGAGCTGCCCGGCGGCCCGGCGGGCGATCTCGTCTCCCTCGGGGAAGACGACCAGCAGCCGCTGCGGGGCCGGCAGCTGGTCCCGGAGGCGGGAGAACACCCGCCGGTAGCGGATCTTCCTGCTGGCCTCGTCGCCGGACGTCTGCGGGGCCGGGATGTCCCACCGGACGTCGAGGCCCAGCAGTCGGCGCATCCAAGCCCGCAGGCCACGGCCTTCCGGCCGGTGCGTGGGCCGTTCAACGGGTACGTCGACGGTACCCAGCAGCGCCGAGCCCAGCGCCGCGGCGATCTCCGGTTCGCCGCGCAGCCGGCGGCTCATCCGCGCGGCGGTGAGATGGCCGATGACCGCGGACAGGAGGAACAGCAGCGCTCCGCCGGCGATGAGCTGCGTCCTCGTCGGCGGTGCCTCACCGGTCGGCCGGGCCGCCGACCCCATGACGACCATGTTCTTCGCCTCGTCGTCGACCGGGTCGGCCTGCTTGATGGTGCTGATGGCCTCCCGCAGCGCGGTGCGCAGCTTCTCCAGCTCGGTGCGGGTCTGCACGCTCTCCACGGTCTGCCCCGGATCGGTCGCGTCGGCCAGCTTGCTGATGCGGCGGCTGGTGTCCTCCACCGACTGCTGAAGCGCGGCGAGATCCTCCGCCGCCTCCGGGTCGGCACTGTCGCTCGCGATCCGCGTGGCGTAGGAGACGAACTCCTTGGCCACCTGGTCGGAGAGCCGCTGTGCACGCTCCGGGGAGTCGGCCGTGCCGGAGATCTTGATGATGTTCCCGTCGGTGGCCTTGGCGCTGACCTGATCCCGCAGGTCGCTGCCGCTCACCCCGGTCCAGCCGAGCGTGGCGGCCGCGCGGTCGACCACCACCGAACTGGTCGCCACCTCCGTCTGAGTCAGCAGCTCGCGCTCCTCCCACGTCCCCGGCAGCAGCACCGATGCCGAGGTCGTGTAGCGCGGCGGAAACAGCAAGGAGGCGCCGTATCCGACGAGCGCACCCACCAGGGCGAACATGGTGAGCAGCCGCCAGCGCCGACGGATAATCCGCCCGATGGTGACCAGGCGTATCGTGTCATCGCTCAACGGCGCGGCCTTCCCCTGCGGGGTCCGGGTCGCGCGCGGTCACCGGAGCCCGGTCACGGCGGGCAGCGGCGTAGGCGGCGAGCAGCGACGCTTGCGAGTTCCGCCAGGAGAGCGACCCGCTGATCCGCTCCTGGCCGATCTTGCCCATCCGGGCCCGCTTCTCCGGGTCGTCCAGCAGCAGCGCGATGAGCTCGGCGAACCCGGCCTCGTCGTTGGCGGGCGCGTAGACGGCGGCGTCACCGGCGGAGACGCGCGCCTCCCGGAGGTCGAACGAGACGATCGGCCGGCCCATCACCATGTACTCCAGGACCTTGTTCATGGTCGACACGTCGTTGAGCGGATTGCGCGGGTCGGGGGAGAGGCAGACGTCCGCGGTGGACAGGTAGCGCACCAGGTCGGCGTCCGGAATGCGCCCGGTGAACTGCACCTGCTCCGAGAGCCCGAGCCGCCGGGACAGCTCCACCATCGCGTCGAAGGTGTCACCGGCCCCGACGAACACCGCATGCCAGTCGGTCCGCCCGAGCTCGTCGCGCAGCTTCGCGAGGGCCCGCAAGGCGTAGTCGACGCCGTCCTGCGGGCCCATGACGCCGAGGTAGCACAGCAGATGAGGCTTGCCGCGCTTCAGCTCCGGCTCGGGCGGTACGGGGTGGAACCGGTCGATGTCGGGCGCGCTGCGCACCACGAAGACGTCCTCCGGCCGCCGACCGCCACGGCGCACCGCGACGTCCCGGTAGCTCTCGTTCGTGGCGAGCACGACGTCCGCGGCCCGGTAGGTCCGCCGTTCCAGCGCGCACACGGCGCGGTAGAGCAGGTCTTCGCCGCGGCCGAACCGGGAGAGGTACAGCTCGGGTACCAGGTCGTGCTGGTCGAAGACGAACCGCGCTCCACGCCGCTTCAGCCACAGTGCCGGCAGGAACAGCAGGTCGGGCGGGTTGCAGGCGTGGACCACGTCGACCGGGCCGACCTTGCGGGCCAGCCGGACCGTATGCCACAACGCCGATCCGTACTCCCGCAGGTAGCCGGCCGGCCCTCCGGTGGCCGCGCGCAACGGGTAGCGGTGGATCCGCACCCCGTCGATCTCCGCCTCCGGCTCCGTGTCCCGCTTACTCCCTTGGGGACAGATGACGTGCACCTTCCAGCCCGCGTCGCGCAGCGTCGTGCACTCCTGCCACACCCGTCGGTCGAACGGCACCGACAGGTTCTCCACCAGGATCAGCGCGCGCCGGTCCGGCCGGTCGTCGCTTCTCGCGTCACCAAGCAAGGCCCACGTACCCCGGTTCGGCCCGGCGCGCATCGGCGTCGGGAAGGTGGATGAGGTCGATGATCACCGGGCCGTCGCCATGGGGCAGCGCCGACAACACGGCCGGATCCCTGGTCCCGACCATGCACACCTCGGCGTGCTCGAGCACTTCCTCGACGGAATCCGCGAGCAGCTGCGCGAGGTGCGGCAGCCGGGTCTCGATGTACTCGCGGTTCGCGCCGATCAGCCGGGAGAGGCTCACGTTGGCGTCGTAGATCTTCAGGTCGTAACCCTTGCCGAAGAGCCTTTCCGCCAGCTCGACGAGCGGGCTCTCGCGGAGGTCGTCGGTGCCGGGTTTGAAGGACAGTCCGAACAGGCCCACCCGGCGCTTGCCGGTGCGCTCGACCAACTCCACCGCGCGCTGCAGATGGTCGGAGTTGGAGGGCAGCACGTGGGCGAGGATGGGCACCGAGACGTCGGCCCGCTGCGCCGCGTAAACCAGGCTGCGCAGGTCCTTGGGCAGGCAGGAGCCACCGAAGGCGAAGCCGGGCCGCAGGTAGGCGGGGCTGATGTTCAGCTTGCGGTCGGCCAGGAACACGTCCATCACCTGGTGCGAGTCCACCCCGAGCGCCTGGCACACCGCGCCCAGCTCGTTCGCGAAGCCGATCTTGAGGCCGTGGAACGCGTTGTCCGCGTATTTGATCGCCTCGGCCGTCGGGACCGGCACCCGGAACACCTCGCCCGGCAAGCCGTCGTACAGCGCCATCACCGCATCGCCGCTCGCCGGGTCGAGCTCGCCGATGACGGTCTTGGGCGGGTCGAAGAAGTCCCGCACGCTCGTGCCCTCGCGCAGGAACTCCGGGTTGACCGCGACCCCGACGTCCACCCCGGCCGTGCCGCCGACGTACTTCTCCAGGATCGGTACCAGCAGGTTCAGGCAGGTGCCCGGGAGCATGGTGCTGCGGAACACGACGGTGTGCCGGCCCCCCTGCTTGGCCCCCTCGGCCAGCGCGGCGCCGATCTGCTCGGTGACCCGTTCCAAGTACGTGGTGCACAGGCTGCCGTTGGGCTCCGACGGCGTACCGACGCAGACCAGCGACACCTCGCTGTCCATGATCGCCTCGCGGACGTCGCCGGTGGCGCGTAGCGCTCCGGTCCGCACGACCTCGGCGATGAGCTCGCCGATCCGCTCCTCGACCACCGGGGCCTTGCCGTCGTTGACCAGGTCGACCTTCACCTGGTTCACGTCCACCCCGATGACCTCGTGACCCATGCTGGCCAGGCACGCGGCCGACACGCAGCCCACGTAACCGAGCCCGAAAACGCTGACTCTCATGACCCGTTCCTCCCCCCAGGCAGGCCCTTCCGGCCTGCGGTCCGCGCGCCGGCGGGACCGTTGAGTTGCAGTCCCCCGCGCATCAGTAGGCCCCCTGCCCGTAGAGCACCGCACGCAGCGTCTTCCACAAGATCACCGTGTCCAGGGCGAGCGACCAGTCCTCCACGTACCGCAGGTCCAGCCGGACCGCCTCCTCCCACGACAGGTCGCTGCGTCCGCTGATCTGCCACAGGCCGGTGAGTCCGGGCTTGACCAGCAGCCGCCGCCGGATGTCCGGGCCGTACGCGGCGGACTCCTCCGGCAACGGAGGCCGCGGACCGACGAGCGACATCGATCCGGTGAGCACGTTGAAAAGCTGCGGGAGCTCGTCGATCGAGTACCGGCGCAGCACTGCTCCCACCCGGGTCACCCGCGGATCCCGGCGGAGCTTGAACAGCGGGCCGGCGCCCTCGTTGCGGCCGGCCAGCGCGGCACGTGCCGCGTCAGCCCCGGCGACCATGGTGCGGAACTTGAGAATGGTGAACTCGCGGCCGTCCTTGCCGACTCTGCGCTGGCGGTAGAACGCCCCACCCCGGCTGTCCACCAGCACGAGCAGCCCGACGGACAGCATCAGCGGCGCGAACAGCATCAGCAGAATCGTTGCGCCTATTCGGTCGACGACCGCTTTGACCGCCCGGCGGCCCCCGGTGAAGGTCGGCATGCTGACCCGCAGCAGCGGGATCCCGAGCACCGCGTCGACGTGCAGCCGCGGGCCGGCCACCTCCATCAGCACGGGGGCCACGACCATCTCGGTGTCGCTGCCTTCGAGGTTCCAGGCCAGCCGCTGAAGCCGGTCCGGTGACCAGTGCGGGTCCGGTGTGACCGCGACGACACGGTAGCCGTCGCGGCGGACGTGGCCCGCGACGTCCGCGAGCCGGCCGACGACCGGCACTCCGTCCAGTTGGTCACCGTTCAGCCAGGGACCGTCCGTCGTGCACACCGCGTCCACCCGCCAGCCGAGGTGCGGGGACTTGCGGGTTCGGGTGATCAGGTCGCGCACGGTGGCCGGGCTCCCGGCAGCGAGCACCGGGCGCAGGCACCGTCCTTCCTTGCGCTGTTTGTGCAGCGAGAGGCGCAGCAGATATCTCGCGGTCATGGTGACGAGCGCGATCGCGGGGATCGCGACGAAGATCCAGAGTTTGATGTTGCGCGAGGTGAGGGCGATCCCGCCGAGCGCCAGTACGACGGTCGCCGTGAACAGTGAGCGTCCGAGCCGGCGGAATTCCTCGGCGCCCTGGCCGAGCACGGCCGGAGCCCACGCGCGGCTCACCGCAAGCGCCCCCAGCACCAGCAGCTCGGTGCCGAACGCGAGAATTCCCCACTTCTCATGCCAGTTGGCCGCGTCCCTGGCCCCGAAGAAGTTGCCGATCCCCGCCACCACGAAGGCGGTGGCCACGGTATCGCTGGTGATCACGGTACGGCGGTACCGCTGCTCCCAGTCGCTCGCGGGCCGGCTGATTGCCCCGTTCGCCAGACGCCCGTGCGCCGACGGAAACGGGCTGACCAATTCCCCTTGCGCCACAGAACCCCCCAGGTCCCCAGTGGTTCGACGTGTTCGCCGCCCGGGAGGCCCCCGCCCCCCGCACTGTTGCTCCCCTCGGGAGGCCCCCGCCCCCCGCACTGTTCCTCCCCTCGGGAGGCCCCCGCCCCCCGGCGCATGACATCCCGGCTATTTCAGAGCTGCTTGAAACAACCCGCCGTGGCGGCAGCAGACTCGCATGTCCTGCCAGACTCTCGAGGTGCGCGGGAACCCGACGAAACCTCGGGTGCTCCCCGCACCCAAGGGCCCCCTCCGGGGTTCCAAGAACTGATCATCCCCATGTCTGGCGCCGGGGAAGCGACTGCTGGCTTTCCGTACAGCCGGACCTATAGATCATTACTGTTCGGTTCATGTCCGAACAGGTGAAGCACGGTCAATCTAGACCATCGGGGCCAGATATGAAGAGGGGATGTGTGTAATTTGTGTTCAAGCTTTGAGACTGTATCCACCGATCGGTCACCGCCTACAGGTGCCTTTACGCCACCGCACGCTCCAGCCGCTCGCCCGGCCCCCCGGGCGCGGCTTCCATGCGGTGGTGATCGGCGAGCTGCAGCGGGCCTTCCGCGGCGCCCGGTTCGGCAACAACTTCCCGCTGTTCGTGCACTACGGCGTGCCGCTGTGGGTGCCCGAGACGGGCGCGAAGTGGTGGTGACCTGATTCGGAGAGTCCTTGCCTGTTTCGGTGAACATGGGCCCCATGGACCGTCTGCTGCACCTCGACCGCACGCTCGACGAGCTGGACCCACCCCGGTGGGCGCCCCCTTCCCCTGACGCGACCCGGTTGGTGCGCACAGTGCATGAGTTGCGGCGTGTGCCCCTGGGCGAACTCGGTGCGGCGGATCTGCGCACTCTCCTTTCACAGCAGGTGGCACTGCCCTACGTCCTTCCACTCGCCGTCCGCCTGCTGATCGAGGAGCCACTGCTCGACGCCTGGTTCTACGAGGGCGACCTGCTGCTCGCTGCCGTCAATGCCCCTGCTTCGGCCTGGGCCTTGCTGCCAGAGCCCGGCGCGCGGCTGCGGGCCGTGATCACGACTTTGCCGGAGGCGGTGGTCGCCGGCCTGCCCCGCGGTGCCGCCGAGGATCTTGCCCGCTTCGTCGCGCGGCCCGAGACGCTGCGCCGACCTGACAGCTGACGTGACGTGCAGCGCCGCGGTCGGCCACCACGCCGGGCGGATCGCCGAGATGAGCCGCGCATTCCAGCGGTGACCTGGGCAGGGCGCCCGAACAAGGCGGGGCCCACCGGGCACATGCCCGGTGGGCCCCGGCCTGTGCGGCGGTCTCAGCCGCGGGGATGGCCCACGGCCTGCTGGTAGCGGAACAGGCCGGCGGGATCGTACCGGCGTTTGACGGCGACCAGGCGGTCGTAGTTGGGGCCGTAGTAGGCGTGCTGCCAGTCGTGCAGGTCCGGGTCGGGGAAGTTGACGTAGGCCGCGTGGGTGGACAGGCGGCGGCGGAGCATGTGGTGGGCGGCGCGGGTCTGTGCCAGGAGGGCGCGTACCTCGGTGGGCGGTGCGCCGGGCTTCCAGTGGGTGCCGATGTCGATGACGAAGGTCGCGCGGCGGTGCGGGTAGGCCGTCTCGTCCGGGCGGGGTGCGGCGCTGTCGCCGCCCATGGCGAAGAGGGTGACATAGCCGGTGGCCCGGCCGGGTCCCGGCTGCCAGCCGCGTACCCAGTCGGCGACGGCGGCCACCGTCTCCGGACCGGGCCACCGGTCGGGGACGAGGGACTTGGAGGCGTAGGCGTCCTTCGCCCCGGGGGTTTCCATGAGGTGTTCCTGTGCGGACCAGAATCCGTGTTCCTCGATGACGGTCCGCGTCGGCCGCAGCTGCAGAAGGGGCCTGAACAGGCGTCGCAGGGCGTCCTCGTGGCCCAGCCGCTGTCCGAGCAGCCAGAGCGAGGTGGTGCCGTCGCCGGCGTGCCTGAAGCCGATCCGTACGTCGAAGTCGTGGTGACGGTCCACGTCGAGGATGTGCCGCAGTTCTTCCATCACCTTGACGCCCGCGTCCAGGCCGAAGGTCACGTCGAAGACCGTGGCGCGCAGCCGGCCGACGGGTGCGGCGTCGAATACGAAGCCGGTGTTGATGCCGAAGTTGCCGCCCGCTCCGCCCCGGCACGCCCAGAACAGGTCAGCGTTCTCGTCGTCGGCCGCGCGCACCAGCGTCCCGTCGGAGAGGACGACACGGGTCTCGGTGAGCCGGTCGCATGTCAGGCCCCACTTACGGTCGTTGAAACCGAGTCCGCCGCCGAGGGTGAGCCCGGCGATGCCCACTCCCGGGCAGCGACCACCGGGGAAGTACAGGTTCGCCGCACGGGCCGCGTACACGTCCGAGTTCGTGGCGCCGCCTCCCAAGCGCAGCCGCCGCCCTTGTGGCACCACCTGTTTCAGCGCGCGCAGACTGATCACGAGCCCGGGGGTGGTGGAGTAGCCGGCGTAGTTGTGCCCGCCGGAGCGGGGCGCGAACGGCACATGGTGTTTGGCGCACCACCGGATCGCCGCGGCCACATCGCCCTCGGTCGCGCAGGCGAGGACACCTGCCGGGCGGACGGACGCGTAACGCTGGTTGTCGGGCACCGCTTTCGCGGCGTACTGCGCGGACCCCGGGCGGTACAGAGCGGCGGCCGGGCTGAGGCTCCGCCTCAGTTCGCGCCAGGCTCCCGGCTCGATGTCCTCAATCGCGAAGGGCGGTAGGGCGACGGGGGCTCGGGAGCGGGGGTCGGCCGTGGCCCAACCGGCGCCGGCGCCCAGCCCGATCAGGCTCCCGGCGGCCGCGACTGCCGCTCCGGTGCGCAGTAGTTCTCGTCGGCCGGTCTTCACAGGTGAACCCCTTCGTGGTGGGCTCGGGCGCCGGACAGCGGATCCGGTCACGAGCGGCAGAGGCCCCGGTCGGCGGGCCTCACCCACGATGGGTGCGCACGGGGGCAGGCGCCGGCCGTGACACCCGGGCGCGCTTGCGATTCACACAAACGGAGCGAGGCGCGCGTACGCGGGATGTACTGGCCGGCTGTGGCGCGTCCTGGAGACCGCCGCAGGTCTCCTGTGCGAGAGGCGGTTCTGCTTTCGCTCGGGTGTTCGTCGAATCTGTCGCTGAAGGTCAAGGCGCTGAAGGTCAAGGCGCTGAAGGGCAAAGCAACTGGCCGACGTAGTGCGCTGTTCACCGACGCCAGGAACAGCGAATGGGCTGTCCTACCCGCGCCGGTCAAGTGGGACTTTTCCGTCGACAAGCGCTCGGGTGAGCACCTGAACCGGGCCAGGGTCTCCGACGGGCATCACCTGGGACCGACACGCCACCGAAGGCACCGGAGCGCATGGTCAGGGGGCGCGTGGTCAGGGCGATGGAACATCAGGACGAATCCGCTGTAGTCCCGAAGGGTGACACAGAGCTTTTCCGACCTTTGTCGCGCGTCGGTGGGGAAGGGATGCGTCGCCCAGAAGATCGGCGGCGCCCCGCGCGGGTACCGCACGTCAGAAGTGGAGTCGGCCTTGGCGCCTGTACCGAACGGCACCTACATGATCACCCGTCCCGGTGAGCAACTGCTCACGATGGAGGGAGGGTCGTCGGAGCCCAAGACACCCGTTGTGCTGCTGCCGCCCACCGGTAGCCCCGGCGAGCAGGAATGGCAGCTGGAGGAACTCGGTAACGGCAACTGCACGATTCGCAATCTCAGGAGCGAAACGTACCTGTCCTTCGACGGTGACCCGGAGATGAACAAGCCGGTCGTCGGATACCCCGAGCCCTGCCAGTGGGCGCTCTACCAGAGCGCGCAGCCGCACACCTTCCACGTCGTCGTCCCTGGAGGCCCCGTCGACGGCCAGGAGCTGGCCCTGGACCTCAGTCTGCTGCGGATCTTCCCGCCCCGCATCGCCCTGAGGCCACTCGAAGTCGACAACCAGCGCCAGGCGTGGACCTTCCAGTTCATGGAGTAGTTCATGGAGTAGAGGCGTGAGCCGGGTGCCCGGGTCGGCCGCCGATCCGGGCACCACCTCGAAAGGGCGGCCCTGCTCACCACGGCTGCTTGCCGGGCGACGGCAGGCCGGCTTGTGTCTCAGCTGTCGTGCTTCGACCCACGAAGACCCTGTCCAGGGACTCCCTTCACGGGACACCGGGGCGGCATAACGAGAAGCGACACGACCAGAGACGGGCGGACGAAACGGCCGCGGGTTTCGCTCCGGACCGGAATGGCCCTTGTGCAGTGGTGGAGTGATCTTCTCTGGATGGGTACGCATGTAAGGGGTGTGAATTGGCTGCTTCGGGTGTGCCGCACCGGCCCGCCTAGCCCGGATCGCCAGGGATTCCTCGCCGAGGGGTACCGCGGCTGTCCCGTTTCGGGGTCCAATGGTGAGAGTCCAGCCCTTCCACGCCCGCACCGGTCAGAAGAGGCACGCAATGGATCCATGGCTGATGTGGTTGATCATCGCAGCCGTTCTGGCTGTGGCGGAGATCCTCACACTGACTGCTGCGCTCGGAATGCTGAGTGCGGCCGCGTTGGCCACGGCGGGTTCTGCTGCGGTCGGGCTGCCACTGCCCTTCCAGTTCCTGGTGTTCACCGTCGTTGCTGTGGTCACCGTGCTGTTTTTGCGGCCCATCGCGCTGCACCATCTGCGCCAGCCCCAAGCGGCACGGTTCGGCGTGGACGCCCTGGTCGGCAAGGCTGCCTACGTCGTCGCGGAGGTGACGGGACGGGGCGGCAGGGTCCGTATCGACGGCGACGAGTGGACGGCCCGCGCCTACGACGAGACGCTGGTGATCCCCGTCGGAAAAACCGTCGATGTCATGGAGATCAGCGGCGCAACCGCGATTGTCTACCCCCGGGACTGAAACCATGGATACCTCGGCGTTCTTGATTGCCGGCCTGATCGTCGCTCTGTTCGCGGTCTTCACGGTGGTGCGGTCGGTCCGTATCGTGCCCCAGGCGCGTGCACGCAACGTCGAGCGACTGGGCCGCTACCTCCGGACCCTGAATCCTGGCCTCAACTTCGTCATCCCGTACATCGACCGCGTTCACCCGGTGATCGACCTGCGGGAACAGGTTGTCTCCTTCAAGCCGCAGCCGGTTATCACCGAGGACAATCTGGTCGTCGAGATCGACACCGTTCTTTATTTCCAGGTGACCGATCCGCGTGCGGCCTTCTACGAGATCGCGAATTTTCTTCAGGCGGTCGAGCAGCTCACCGTCACCACGTTGCGCAACGTCGTGGGATCCATGGACCTGGAAAAGACGCTCACCTCTCGGGACACCATCAACAGCCAGCTGCGCGGCGTGTTGGACGAGGCCACCGGAAAGTGGGGGCTGAGGGTCAACCGGGTGGAGATCAAGGCCATCGACCCTCCGCAGACCATCAAGGACGCGATGCAGAAGCAGATGCGAGCCGAGCGGGACAAGCGCGCCGCGATTCTCGGGGCCGAGGGGCAACGCCAGTCACAGATACTCACTGCCGAAGGCGACAAGCAGGCCGCCGTTCTGCGCGCGGAGGGCAACCGCACCGCCGCCATCCTCCAGGCCGAGGGCCAGTCCCGGGCCATCGACGAGGTGTTCCAGGCCGTGCATCGCAACGACCCCGACCCCAAGCTGCTCGCCTACCAGTACCTTCAGACGCTGCCCCAGCTCGCGCAGGGCTCGGGCAACAACTTCTGGGTCATCCCCAGCGAGATCACCTCCGCACTCCAGGGCGTGTCCCGCGCCTTCAGCGAGGTGCTGCCCCAGTCTCCGGCCACCCGCGAGAAACCCACGGACGACGACACGGCTGCCCAGGCCGCCGACGACACGGCGCAGGCCGCGGAAGCCGCCGCGGCCGCCCTCGCCGACGCAGCGAGGGCCGATCGCGGCACCTTCGACTCCCGCCCCTCCCAGCCGCCACGCTGACCGGCCGGGCACGCCGGCCGGACTTCGCCGGTGCCCGTACGCCACGTCCCTGGACATGACCCGCGTTCGGCGGCCGAGGCGGCTCTCCAGCCGGATCGGCACCGCTTCACGGTGCCCCGACCACTGCTCATCGGTCATCTGGGTCCGCGGCGGCGGGCCCGCTACCCCTGGTCGGCTGCATCACCGAACCGGTGGGCCAGGCAGTCGCCCGATCCGCTGAGGGACGTGGAATCACCGGCCTCTGGGGCGTGCGACAGGGCTTCCCGGCGACCGTTTCGACATGTCGTTCGGCGCCGCAGAGCTCGTCCGAGTCCGACAGCGGTGCAGTCGTGGCCGGGCCGGGAAGGTGAGACGGACTGTCCGCGTGTGCCGGCCCGGATCGGGGCTCAGCCGAGGGCGTCGAGGGCTGCCAGGATGTCGGCGGGTTCGGCGCGCCTGGTGTAGTCCGTGTCGACGAAGGCCCAGCGGATGACGCCCTCCCGGTCGATGACGTAGGTGGCGGGCAGCGGCAGGGTGCGCGGGTGTCCGCCGTTGACGCGCTGGAGGTCGAAGCCGAGCCGGTCGTAGACGGCGGCGAGGTCATCGGGTAGGTCGAAGGCGAGGCCGTACTGCTTGGCGGTGTCGGAGCCGACGTCGCTGAGGACGTCGAAGTCGAGCTGGTGCTTCTCGGCCAGGGCGAGGGACTCGTCGGGGACCTGCGGGGAGGCGGCGACGAGGCGGGCGCCTCGTGCGCTGATCTCGTCGTGGTGCTGCTGGAGGGTACGCAGCGCGATGTTGCAGTACGGGCACCAGGCGCCACGGTAGAAGGCCAGGACGACGGGGCCGGCCGCGAGCAGACCGGCCAGGCTCACGGGGTCGCCGGTCGCGGACGGCAGGCGGAAGAGGGGGGCCCGAGCGCCGACGGCGAGTGCGCGGTCGGCCTGACCGGAGTCGGCGAGTTCCTGGCCGGCCCGCTGCATGATCTGCCGTATCTCGGCGGGGATCTGCCGCTGACGGGCTGTGTAGAAGGCGTGCAGCTCGGCGTTGAGGGTCATCTGGAGGTGCCTCCTGGGGTGCGGTCGTCGCGTCGGTCCCGGCATCTCGGAACGACCGTTTCAAGATAGCGGGCGGCCAGGTATCCTGGAACCCTCATTTCAAGATGTCGAGGACTGAGACATGCCGGACGTCAAACACTTCGATCCGGACGCCGCCCTGGACACGGTGATGCGGCTGTTCTGGCGCCAGGGCGTGGCCGCGACCGGGATCCAGGACGTCGTGACGGCGACCGGCCTGAACCGCTCCAGCCTTTACGCCACCTTCGGCGGCAAACAGGAGCTCTACCGCGCCGCACTGCGCCGGTACATCGAGCAGCGTTCCCAGCCGGCGTTCAGCCGCCTGGCCGGAGACGGCCGCGGCCTGCCCGCTCTCCAGGACTTCTTCGCCCAGCTGATCGACGCCCGCTGCTCCGGCGCGTACGCCCGCTGGGGCTGCATGGTCTCCAACGCGCACGCCGGGGACGAGAGCAGCGACCCCGAAGTCCGCTCCGCCCTCGACCGCCACCATCGGCGGCTGCGGGAGGCGCTGCACACGGCACTCGTCGCCGCCGAGGCCAAGGGGCAGCTCAAACCCGGTACCGACCCCGGACCTGCGGCCGACCTGCTGGCCCTGCTCGCCTACGGAGTGAATCTGCGCTCGCGTGCGGGTGCCGATGCCGGGGAGCTGACGACGACCGTGACCGGCGCTCTCGACGCGCTCGGGGTGGCGTGAGCGGGCTGTGCGGTGGTCATGGGGTGTCAGTGCGGTCGGGGCAGAACACCGGTACCCGCTGGACGAGGTTGTTGCCGAATCCACCCAGGTTCCAGGGCTGTTCCAGCGGCTGGGTGTTCCCCGCCTCGTCGTGGGCACGGACGCTCAGGACGTGGTCGCCGGGGACCGCGGACCACGGGGAGGACCACCGGCGCCAGGCCCATCGGTGGCCGTGATCCGGTTCGAGTTCGGCCCCGTGCCACGTCAGGCCGCCGTCCGTGCTCACCTCCACCGATGTCACAGGGGCGTGTCCCGACCAGGCCCGTCCTTCCAGCAGGACCGGGCCCGGTGCCACTACCCGTGTCCGGGACATGAAGTCGGGGAAGCCCGGCGGGATCAGCAACGCCCTGGGAGCGATGCGGGTGACCGGCTCGCCGGCCTCCTCGGGCGCCTGCCTGATCCGGTTCGGCACGGCGGTCGCGAGGAGGCGGAGCAGTCGTCCGCCTGATCGTCGGGCACCTGGGGCTCCTTTTCCCGGGAGATCACCTGAAGAGTCTTCGAAATTTCGGACGCTATTCGGAAAATCCGGATGGCGAGGATATTGGAGAGTCGGTCGGCCACGTCAACACCGTCCGCGAAACCGGCCCAGCTGCGGCGCCAAAGGGCTGTCCATCCGCACAGCCCGGCCACTCGATCGGCTTGACCTGCGGCGTTTCACTCATAAAGCCCTACGAATGTTTCGAAGTCGCTTGCGAATCATGCGAGAGGTATTGACGCCGTTCACCGGATCCCTATCATCCAGGTTGCTCGACAGTTCGATTCATGTTCGACATAACGAACACGCCAGGGCCGCTCCACTCACACAGCAGGGCACCTCCGGGTCACGCCCACCGCCACGGCCGAGCCGCAAGGGGCATGCCGCACGATGCATATGTCATGGCCTGATCAATACTGCTCTCGTCATCGCGCGCCGGCTGCCGCCACCGGCCTCGCCGCCGGCGCGGTTCTCCCGCCGGCGGGCGCCTCCCGCGCCGCAGCCGCTCCCGCTCGAGGGCCGGTCCGTGCCACCGCCGGGGAGTACACGAACCCGGTGATCTGGCAGGGCTTCGCGGACATCGACGACCACGACGATCAACGTCCGACACAGGCCGGCGCGTTTCGCAGTAGCCCGAAGGCGCCGGGCGCCACCGGTCTTTCAGAAGGTCTCGCAGGACCGGGAAGCCGCAAGGGTCGGCCCGGTGCCCACGGACCGCCATGAGCCGCACCGCATCGACAGTCCGGACGACCTCTGACGGGGCCGACCGGAACCGCTTACTCAAGGATTACGAGGTCCCCATGCGCAGACGAAGTTTCAGCCGCGGACATCTGTCTGTGGTGCTCGCCGCCGCGGTTGCGGCCCTGGTCGCGTTGGCGGCGATGCTCGTCGCCAACCCGGCTCAGGCGGCCACCAGCGGCGCCGTGCGCGGTGTTGGTTCCGGCCGGTGTCTCGATGTGTCGAACGCCGGCCAGACCGACGGCACATACCTGCAGATCTGGGACTGCTCGGGCGGGACCAACCAGCAGTGGACGTCGACGGACAGCAACCAGCTGACCGTGTACGGCAACAAGTGCCTGGATGTTCCGGGCCACGCCACCGCGGCCGGTACCCGGGTGCAGATCTGGACCTGTAGCGGCGGTGCGAACCAGCAGTGGCGGGTGAACTCCGACGGCACGATCGTCGGCGTGGAGTCCGGGCTGTGCCTGGACGTTACGGGCGCCGGTACCGCCAACGGCACGGCGGTGGAGATCTGGACGTGCAACGGCGGCAGCAACCAGAAGTGGACCGGCCTGTCCGGGACGCCGGGCGGCACGTGTTCTCTTCCGTCGACGTACCGGTGGACGTCGACAGGTGCGCTGGCGCAGCCGGCGAACGGATGGGTCTCGCTGAAGGACTTCTCCAACGTGGTGTACAACGGCAAGCACCTGGTCTACGCGTCGAACGTGTCGGGATCGTCGTACGGCTCGATGGCGTTCAGTCCCTTCACGAACTGGTCGGACATGGCGTCGGCGGGCCAGACCGGAATGAGCCAGTCCACGGTGGCGCCCACGCTGTTCTACTTCGCGCCCAAGAACATCTGGGTGCTGGCGTCCCAGTGGGGTGCGTCGCCCTTCATCTACCGCACGTCGAGCGACCCCACCAACCCCAACGGCTGGTCCTCGCCGCAGGCGCTGTTCACCGGCAGCATCACCAACTCCGGCCCGATCGACCAGACCCTGATCGGTGACGGCCAGAACATGTACCTGTTCTTCGCCGGTGACAACGGCAAGATCTACCGGGCGAGCATGCCGATCGGGAACTTCCCGGGCAGCTTCGGCTCGTCGTACACGACGGTCATGAGCGACTCCACGAACAACCTGTTCGAGGCGGTGCAGGTCTACAAGGTTCAGGACCAGAACCAGTACCTCATGATCGTTGAGGCGATAGGTGCGAATGGGCGCTACTTCCGCTCGTTCACGACCTCCAGCCTGAGCGGTTCGTGGACCCCGCAGGCCAGCAGCGAAAGCAACCCCTTCGCGGGCAAGGCCAACAGCGGTGCCACCTGGACCAACGACATCAGCCACGGTGACCTGGTCCGCAACAACCCCGACCAGACCATGACCATCGACCCCTGCAACCTGCAGTTCCTCTACCAGGGCAAGTCTCCCACCGCGGGCGGCCCCTACGACCAACTGCCGTGGCGGCCGGGGGTCCTTACCCTGCAGCGCTGACCCGCCCGATCCACGGTGATCGCGACGTGGTGCGGTCCGCCGGCGCGCAGACGAGCGGTTTACCGCGTGGGCAACTCCACCTGCTGACCGATACTCATCACCTCGTGGAACCCCAGCCGTGCGTCGGCTGGGGTTCCTGTCTTCTGTGGACTTTCATCGTGGGTACGGACCGAAGCACTACGACGCCACCGGGGATCCGCTCACCGGCCGTGATGTGCCGTGAATTCCGCGAGTGTCATCCGGGTCGCCGGTACGTGTCGCCCTCGCCGTCGCCCTCCTCGACGCGTCGTCCGAGAGCCGGGCCGTCGCCGCGACGAGTTGGACAGAGCCGGCCGTCTGGATCCACGCGATCTGCACTGGCTCGTCCACCCGAAGCCGGCCGCCGAGCCGCTCGCAAACCTCGCGGCGCGCTGACACTCCACCAGGCGATCGGCGGTGCTGCAGGGCAGTGCTGCCAGTCTGCGCGTCATCGCATGTGCAGGCACCGGCCGACGCACCGGCACGCCCGGGCCCAGTGGGGTCCCGCCAGGCTCACCCCACCAGGAACGCCAGGTCGATCGGTGGACTTTCGCGAAGCACACCCCCGGAGGCGGCTGCCTACGGTTGAGCGGGACAGGAGGAGCCCGTTCGTCCCACTCGACCGCAAGCACCGTGAGCCAGAGCCCCATCAGTCCATAGTCGTCTGGGACAGGACACCCGGGGCCGATGCTGTCCCTACGAAGATTCCCGTCGACCGGTGTCCGCCGCGGAGTCGGGCGGGGCACTCACGGGCAGGAGCTGGGGGCGTTTCGCGGTGCGGTCGTCGCCGGAGGACTGACCGCGCAGACGGCGTCCGAGCCAGGGGCCGAGATATGCGGTCGCCCAGCGCAGTTCGGCTCTTGCGGCTTGCCAGCCCGCGGGAACCCTCTGTGGCGGGAGGGGGAGGGTCCAGGCGTCGTCGCTTCCGGGCAGGTGGATGGCTTGGGCGAGGGCTGCGGCGATCCGTTCGTGGCCGAGCGGGCTGGCGTGGAGTCGGTCTGCGGTCCACAGCCGTGGGTCGGTGGTGACGGCGTGCCGGGCGGTTTCGGCGACCGCGACCCCGTGACGGGCGGCCGCAGCGCGGATGCAGGTATTGAGGTCGAACACGCGGGACCTGATGGGCCGGGCCAGGGGCGTGATCATTCCGGCGTCGGGGAAGGTCAGTGTCACCACGTGGGTCCCGGCATCCGTGAGCGCGGCGAACATCTCTTCCAGGTGCCCGGCCACCTCTGCGGCGTTGAACCGGGGCCGGAGCAGGTCGTTGACCCCGGCGACGACGGTGGCCAGGTCGGGGCGCAGGGCCAGGGCCGGCCTCAGCTGTTCAGTGCGGACCTGGCCGGCGGTACGTCCTCGTACAGCCAGATTGGCGTACTGAAGCCCGGCGTTGACGGCTGAGAGGTGCTCGGCCAGCCGATCGGCGAAGCCGCGTAGGCCGACGGTGTCGTCCCCGTCGCCCAGTCCTTCGGTCTGGCTGTCGCCCAGGGCGACGTAGCGCACGTATTCACCGCTCGGCATGAGTCGTCCGCCTTTCCCGCAGGACAGTTGCGATCCGCAGGCACCAGTCCCGGTGTCCCTGCTCAAAGGCGAGGCCGCGCAGGCAGGTCAGGTACGACCCGATCCGCTCGCCTCGGCGTAGGAACTCCTCTTCGTCCGCATCACCGCGCAGTTGCCGCAGCAGCTTGCCGAGAAGCTCGATCTTGGCCTCGGCCGCAGACGCTCGCTCTTCGAGCTGTTCGATCACCGGCGCGGTACCGAGGCGGTCGGCGACCTGGACCTTGACGAGCAGATCGTCGCGGATGAACGAGGGCTTCGATACGGCTGCGGTGAACTCTTTCAGCTCGGCGCGGCCGGAGTCGGTGACGTGGAACAGGCGTTTGTCGGGTCGGGTCTCCTGGACCACCTGCCGACCCGCGACCAGCCCTTCCTTCTCCAGCTCGGTCAGCTCGGCGTACAGCTGCTGGGGCGGGGCGTGCCAGAAGTTCGCGACGACGACGTCGAACGTCTTCGCCGGCTGGTATCCGCTGTACTCGCCGTCCAGCAGCGTCGCCGGCACGGCGTGTCGCAAGGCCATCGAAGCAGCCCCTTTCCTCGTCCGCACGGCATCATAGCCAAGAAAATTACTAATCGGATCCTTGAGTATCAGGGGAGGTCATGGAGTGAGACTGTTGAACGCCTTCGCGTCGCCGTAGAGAAGGGTTGACTCGCCGCACTGAACGATCCGTTCACCGAGGCATCCGTCTCTACAGCCCGGTGAAGTCCACGCCCTTCGAGGGCGAGCCCACGGTGCCGGGGCTCTTCGACGTCCTGCATTGAGCGGGCGCGTGGGTTCGGGCCGATGTCGCGGGCCCGGGGTAGAGGGGACCGGCAGTCATGGTGCGGGGCTGTCCCGCTATCTGCCGGCTCAGTACATCGAGGTGATCGATGTGAACCGGCCGGACCGTGCGGCTCGCCGCCAAGAGCAGCAAGTAATTCTTCGGCAGCTCCCTGCCTGCGGGAGGGCTCTGCGAACCGCCGTGCTCCACGTGCGCTGCGCGAACATCGTCCGAGCGTAAGCCCCGAGCGATCGCTCCACCCAGCCTTCCACCCCAGCTACACCCCAGGTTGTACACCGCCAACCACCCCGGTTGCAGGCGCAGTTCAACCCACGGGTGGGCGAGAAGCAACGGCCCCTCCAGCTAACTTTCATACACCCGGGCAGCAACGCCTCGGGCGGGCTCTGCTGGCGAAAGGCCGAGCGCCGGCTGCCGTACAGGCGGCGGCCGTCCGCCTCGCCCAGCTTCTCCATTCACCGAACCTCGACTGCTGCAACGACGACGACATCGCCAACGGCAGCCACTTCACGGAGGGAACACCCGCATATGCGCAAAGGCTTCAAAACCGGGTTGATCGCGGCGGCGACGGTCGGCGCGCTCTGCGCCGGCGTCGGCACCGCGTCCGCGGACACCTACAGCAACTACCGGAGCATGGTCCGGCAGAAGACCATCGGCAACTGCCACGCCGCCATGGACGCCCAGTGGGACGTCACCACTCAGTACTGGGTGGTCCGCGGCGCGGTCTCCAGCAGCGGCGGCGGCTGCAAGATGCACTTGGAGCGCAACAGCGGCAGTGGTTGGGCGACTGTCTCGAACGACTACTCCACCAGTGGCGACTGGGTCCGTACCGGCTGGCACTGGAATGGCGGAGGGTCCCAGTCAAAGGTCTGTTTCAACCTGCCGCAGGTGTCCCCGGCGTGGTTCTGCACCGACCCCTGGTGATGACGCGGCAGTGAGAGCAGTGTGACGAGGCCCCGTGAAGAGGCCGACGTCCGCATCACGGGCGTCGGCCTTGTACGTGCCCGGTCGGCCTGTCGCTCGGGCGTGGGGGAGTCGCCGCAGCTCGGCTCACCGGCCGTGGCCTGCGGAGCGATCCGGATCTGGACGGCGCGCTGTCGATGTGTGAGGGCTCAGGAGTTGCTTGACGTTGTGTCCTCATGACTTGCTTGACGTGGCGCGCGCGACTGTCGGCTCGGCCACGCTTTGACTCGGGTGACGGGCTTGTCGTGGTGCGGGGGTGAACAGCCAGTTCCTCGCCGTCGTGGACGATCCGGAAGTGGGTGTCCTCCACGACTACGGTCACGACTTTGTAGGGCCACTACCAGCAGGACCGAGACCTTCCAGTGTTGGGGCTTCGACTACGTCGAGATCGACTGGCGCGGCGGCCGCGAGGCGGGCCCGGACCAGGAGACTGACGTACCAGCAGATCGCCGCCGCCGACGAGGCCGCGTCCGCCGTCGGCAGGCTCAGGGCCGACCCAGGGCCCTTCGCGGGCTACGACTTGGCCCTGACCAGCCCGGTGTCGTACGCCGTGATCACTGCCTGGATTCGGTCGCGGGCGTCTATCTTGGCCAGGACGCGGCCCACGTGCTTCTTGACGGTGGATTCGGTCAGGACGAGGCGCTCGGCGATCTCGGTGTTGTTCCAGCCCTGACCGATGGCGACGAGGACCTCGCGTTCGCGGTCGGTGAGGGTCCTCAGGCGGGGGTCCTCGGCGGCCGGGGTGTCCGCGGGGGCCAGGACCCGGTGGGTGTAGGCGTCCAGGAGGCGGCGGGTGAGGCGAGGGGCGACGACGGCGTCGCCGGTGGCGACCGCGTGGATACCGGCGACGAGTTCCTCGGGGCGGGCGTCCTTGAGGAGGAAGCCGCCGGCGCCGGCGCGCAGGCCTTCGTAGGCGTACTCGTCGAGGTCGAAGGTGGTGACGATGAGGACGCGGGTGCGGCCGCCCGTGGCGACGATCCGGCGGGTGGCCTCGATGCCGTCCATGCCGGGCATGCGGATGTCCATGAGGACGACGTCGGGGCGGAGTTCGGCGGCCAGGCGGACGGCCTCGGCGCCGTGCTCGGCCTCGCCGACCGGGGTCAGGCCGGGAGTGCCCTCCAGAAGCATGCGCACGCCCATGCGCTGAAGGGGCTGGTCGTCGGCGATGAGGACGGTGGTCATGGCTGATGATCTCCCGGGGGTACGTCGAGCACGACGTCGACGACCCAGCCGTGGCCGGTGGCGGGCGGGCCGAGGGTGACGGTGCCGCCGTACATGGCGGCGCGCTGGCGGATGCCGACGAGACCGTGCCCGGCGGCGCCGGGCAGCACCCCGGCGGGTACGCCGGTGTCGGCGACCCTGATGTGCACGGTGCCGGCGTCCTTGGTGACGGTGACGTCGGCCGTGGAGCCCGGGCCGGCGTGTTTGAGGGTGTTGGTGAGGGCTTCCTGGACGATGCGGTACACGGTGAGCTGAACACCGCTGCCGAGGGCGTCGAGGTCGCCCATGGTCCGGTAGGTCACGGGCAGCCCCGCCGCGCGCACCCGCGCCAGCAACGGGTCCAGGTCGCGGATGCCGGGCTGCGGGCCGAGCGGCCGTACGTCTTCTTCATGTCCCCGCTCCTCGCGCAGCACGCCCAGGACGCGCCGCAGCTCGCTCATCGCCTGGCGGCCGGTGCCGGCGAGGATGCGCAGGGGCTCGGCGGACGGCTCGCCGCGGTTGGCGGCGAGGGTGGCGGCGCCGTCGGCGACGCTGACCATGACGGACAGGTTGTGGCCGACGATGTCGTGCATCTCGCGGGCGATGCGGGTGCGTTCGGCGGCGGTGGTGAGCCGGACGCGCTGGTCGTGCTCGATCTCCAGACGCGTGGTCCGGTCCTCCAACGCCGCCAGGTAGAGGCGGCGGATCCGCAGTGTCAGGCCGATGGCGATGGCGGCCGTCGCCGTGCCCAGCAGGAAGAAGAGGCCGAGGAACGGGTGTTCGACGGGGGCCAGGAGGCAGACCGCCAGGGTCAGTTCGGCCGCGGTGAGAGCGGCGGCCCAGCCGAGCGCGCGCAGTGATCCGTGCAGGGCCAGGCTGTAGAGGGCGATGAGTGCGGCCATGCCGGTCTGCTGCCACACGCCCAGCGACCACTGGGCCAGGGAGACCGCGGCGATCACGGAGTACGTGACGGCCGGGGCCCTGCGGCGCCACCACAGCGGTACGGCGAGTGCGACGGCGAAGGCGGCCGGCACCGGGGTCGGCAACCGGCCCGGGTCCGTCGTGTCCCCGAAGGGGCCGTGGCGGCTGTGGGAGAGCAGGTCGGGGAGGCTGAACAGGACGACGACGAGGACGACCGCGGTGTCGAGCACCCACGGATGCCGCTGGTCCAGTCGGCGCCGGGCGCTCTGACCGCGCAGCATACGGCCCAGGAGCGGGTGCGCCCAGACGTCGGCGAGCCCGGGAGACGGCGCGGTGACCGTCCCCCGGGCGGCGGTCGCGGGGGCCTCTCTCATGATCCCCACTGTCTCGCACCGCCGCTCAGGCGTCGCTCTTGAGGAGCCGCCAGGCGGCTCCGGCGAGGGTGAGTGCCACCCACCCGGCGAAGACGGAGAGTCCCGCCCCGGGGGAGAGGGCGCCGGAGGACTGGTGCAGGGCGTACACCGCCGAGCCGGCGTTGCTGGGGAAGTAGGGGTTGATGTTGTCGTAGAGGGAGTCGGGCAGCAGGGAGGCCAGGCCCGGGAGGATGAGCAGGACGCCGACCAGGACCGCGATCGCCCCGGCGCTGGAGCGCAGCAGCACGCCCAGGGCCACACCCGCGACGGCGACCAGGGCGAGGTAGAGGCCGGCACCGGCCAGGCTGCGCAGCACACCGGCGTCGCCCAGGGACAGGGCGATCTTCTCGCCGTGCAGGCCCAGGGTGCCCAGCTGGAACGCGGCCAGGGCGCCGAGCGTGGTCAGGACCAGGGCGACGGCGCCGATCACGGCGGCCTTGGACCACAGGACGGGCAGGCGGCGGGGGACGGCGGTGAGGGTGGAGCGGATCATGCCGGTGGTGTACTCGCCGGCCGACAGCAGGACGCCGAGCACGCCGACGGCCAGTGACGCGAAGGTCACCCCGAGCAGGGCGAGGCTGACCGCGTCCTGGTCGCCGGAGCCGGGTCCGGGCGGCCCGCCCTGGGTGGCCACGTCGGGGCTGTAGGTGGCGGAGGCGATCGCGCCGAGGGCGATCAGCAGGACCACGGCGACGGCCAGGGTGATCCAACTGGAGCGCAGCGACCAGAACTTGGCCCACTCCGCGCGCAGCACCCGAGGACCGGTGACCTTGTAGGCCGGGGTGGGCGAGAGTTCGGTGACGGTCATCGGGCTGCCTTTCGCTCGGTCTCGGCCAGATGGCTCTGGTACTCGACGACGTCCCTGGTCAGGTCCATGAACGCCGCCTCCAACGAGACGGACTGCGGGGTGAGTTCGTACAACGCCACCCCGTGCTCGGCCGCGATCAGCCCGATCTCCCGGGCCTCGCGTCCGGAGACCAGGAGTTCCTCGGCGGACGAGGAGGAGATCGTGACGTCCGGGCCCGCCAGCAACGAGCGCAGCCTGGCGGCCTCGGCGGTGGCGACCTTCACACCGCCGCCGCTCGCCTCCCGGGTGAAGTCGTCGACGGTGGTGTCCGCCAGGAGCCGGCCGCGGCCGATGATCACCAGGTGGTCGGCGATCAGCGCGGTCTCGCTCATCAGGTGCGAGGAGAGCATCACCGCGCGGCCCTCGTCGGCCAGCGAGCGCAGCAGGTTGCGCACCCACAGCACGCCCTCGGGGTCGAGGCCGTTGACCGGCTCGTCGAGCATGACGATCGCGGGGTCGCCGAGCAGGGCCGCCGCGATGCCGAGCCGCTGGCCCATGCCGAGCGAGAACGCCCCGACCCGCTTGCCGGCCACGCTGGTCAGACCGGCCAGTTCGATGACCTCGTCGACCCGGCGGCGCGGAATGCCGTGCGTGTACGCGAGCGCCATCAGATGGTTGAACGCGCTGCGGCCGGGGTGGACGGACTTGGCCTCCAGCAGGGTGCCGATCTCGTGCAGCGGTGCCGTGTGCTTCGCGTACGACGTGCCGTTGACCGTGACCGAGCCCTTGGTGGGTGCGTCCAGGCCGACCACCATGCGCATGGTGGTGGACTTGCCGGCGCCGTTGGGGCCGAGGAAGCCGGTGACCTCACCGGGCTTGACAGTGAAACTCAACTCGTCGACGACGGTCTTGTCGCCGTACCGTTTGGTCAGCTCACGCGCTTCGATCATGGGTGTGGGCCTTTCACCTCGGACTCGGCCGGGCGAGCGCCGCGACCTCCGCAGTCGACGTTAGGAGCGCGGCCGGCCCGAACCCTGGGACCGCGGGAGACACTTCCGCGCCCGAGTGGTACCGGGGTACCCCGCGGGCACCGATCACCGGTACGCCTCAGGTATGACGCGCCGGCGGGCGTGCGTCGTCCAGCGGCCGCACACCGATCGGCCGCAGGACGTGCACCGCGCTGTCCGCGTTCTTCAGCGCCGTGACCAGGGGCTGCAGCCGTACGGCCACGGGCAGGCGATCCTGCCGCCTTGCGGTGCACGCGAGACCGGGCCGGCCGAGGGCACGAACACCGCGTGCCGTCCAGGTGATGTGTCTTCGGCGTGGCCGCCGGAGACCGGTGGACGCCTGGTCGCCGAAGAGGCCGCACCGACCCGGTACACCGGGTCGGTGCGGTCCCTTCGGCAGCCGGTGAAGTTGAACGGCCGACCGGCTGCCTGGCAGGACTCGTGCGCGGTGCGGGACCGTCAGGGACTCACATGTGGACGACGGGTGCCGCGTCGGGGTCGGTGGCCGGGACGCCGCGGCGGTAGAGCAGGACGCTGATGACCAGTCCGGCGGCGAAGAAGGCGGCGGACCACCAGTAGGCGGTGGAGTAGCCCTCCAGGCCGGCCCGGGCGAGGACCATGGGGTCCTTGGGGTTCTTGCCGTCGAGGTAGTGGGTGACGGCGCTGGTGGAGAGGGTGTTGAGGAGGGCGGTGCCGAGGGAGCCGCCGACCTGCTGCATGGTGTTGACGGCGGCGGAGGCGACGCCGGCGTCCTCGGCGCCCACGCCGGCCGTGGCCAGGCTCATCGCCGGGGCCATGACCAGGCCGAGGCCGAGGCCTGCCACGATCAGCGGCGGCATGATGTCCGCGGCGTAGCCGCTGGTCAGGTCGAGGCCGGTGAGCCAGACCATGCCGGCGGCCGCGATGCCCATGCCGAGCGGCACCACCGGCTTGGGGCCGAAGCGGGGGATGAGCACGGTGGAGGCGAGAGTGGAGGCGATCATGAGGCCGGCGACCATGGGCAGGAAGGCCAGGCCGGTCTTGACGGGTGTGTAGCCAAGGCTCTGCTGCAGGTAGTAGGTCAGGAACAGGAAGACACCGAACATACCGGCGCCGATGATCAGGATGGAGACGAAGGAGGCGCCGCGGTTGCGGTCGAGCAGGACCCGCAGCGGCAGCAGGGGGTGGGTGGAGCGGGTCTGCCACCAGGTGAACGCGGCGAGCAGGATGGCTCCGGCGACGAGGAAGCCCCAGGTGGCCGGCGAACCCCAGTCGTGGGACTCGGCGTTGGAGAAGCCGTAGACCAGGCAGAACAGGCCGCCGCCGACGAGGACGGCGCCGGGGATGTCGATCGTGGCGGTCTTGTCGCGGGTGGTGCGCTGGAGCAGCGTCACACCGCCGGCGAAGGCGAGGGCGGCGAAGGCGAGGTTGACGTAGAGGGTCCAGCGCCAGTCGAGGTACTCGGTCAGTACGCCGCCGAGCAGCAGGCCGATGGCACCGCCGGCGCCGGCGATGGCGCCAAAGACGCCGAAGGCCTTGGCGCGTTCCTTGGCGTCGGTGAACGTCGTGGTCAGCAGCGACAGGGCGGCCGGGGCGAGCAGGGCGCCGAACAGGCCCTGTGCGGCACGGGCGACGATGAGCATCTCGAAGCTGCTCGCGGCGCCGCCGAGGGCCGAGGCGCCGGCGAAGCCGACCAGGCCGATCAGGAAGGTCGTCTTTCGGCCGAAGAGGTCGGCTGTGCGGCCGCCCAGCAGGAGCAGGCTGCCGAAGGCGAGGGCGTAGGCGGTGACCACCCACTGCCGGTCGCCGTCGGAGAAGCCCAGGTCCTTCTGCGCGGAGGGCAGGGCGATGTTCACGATGGTGGCGTCCAGGACGACCATGAGCTGGGCCAGGCCGATGACGACGAGGATCCACCAGCGGTGGCGAGGTGATGCGTCGGACGACGGGAGCGCGGACACGGTGGCCGTGCCCGGTCCGTCGATGGAGGTTTGGGACATGACGGAGTCTCCAGACGAAGTGGTCAGTGGGCAGAAAGGTGCGGTCGTGCGGTACGGACGGCTGCTTCGTCGGAGCTCGTCACGTGATGCGATCGGTGATCGGGGCGCCGACAGCCACTGCCCGGCGGTGCGAGGCGGCGCGGAAGGAGGGAGGGAGGATCAGGCCGCCGGTGTACCCGAGCGACGGACGCCTGCGCTGCGCTGAAAAGCGACACCGAGGGGAAGAACCACCGCGATCGGTTCGGGTCCGGGCCCGGGCTCTTCGACGGCCTGTCGGCGGGCTGCCTGGGCCGAGGCGGCGGAGTAGGTCTGCCAGTACCGGGCCTGGCGGTTGAGCCGGCTGATCAGCGGCATGGGATCGGTCGCGGCGGAGACCGGGGGGATGCCCAGGTGGTCTCCCCATTCCGCCCCGAAAGCCCGCCGGAGCACGCTGTGGATGAGGAGGCGCACCTGCTCCTCGGTCATCTCCTCGCCCGCCGCGCCGGCCGTCGCGCGGGCCTGTGCGTCGACCATGGCGGCGGTCAGCACGCGTGAGTCCCCGCTGGGGGTTGGTGTCGCGGCGTCCAGCAGGGACTGCAGACGGCGGGCGTCGTCGTGGTTCGCCAGCTCCTTGTGAAGGCTCTCGTCGAGTCCCAGGAGATGGGCGACGTACGACCAGTACCGGTAGAGGGAGCGCTCCTCTTCGGGACCGATGTCGATGCCGACGGCGGCCAGGGCCTGGAAGGCGATGAGGGTGAAGCCGAGCCAGGTACGGGTCAGATCGAGCCGGCCGGTCGGCAGGCCCTCGGCGCCCGTGTTCCAGTCCGCGACTGCCCTGGCCCGCGTGCGGGCATGGTGCAGTCGGACCTGGACGGTGGCCAGGTATCCCGGGCCTCCGCGCAGCAGTCCGCCCGGCCGTACGGTCTGGCGCGCCCAGACTCCCGCCGACGCGAGCCGGGGCGCGGCCATGGCCGTCGGCCTGCCCGTGCGGGCCAGTTGGCGTGCGGTGGCGGGCGACGCGTAGGTGTGGGCGAGCGCGCTGGTGATCGAGCAGAGCGTGAACCACATGGGGGGCACGGACAGGCTCACGACGTCGCCGCGATGAAGCATCAGGGGGTCGATCCAGGAAGGGGTCGTCTCCAGTTGCGCCAGCAGTGCGGCGACAGCCGTGGGGGGTTCGTCGTCCAGGCTTGCCAGGCCGTTCTCGAGGCCCGCGTCGAGGGCCCGCCGGGCCCGCGTGCCGTGGAGGTCCAGTTCCGCGATGACGGCGTCGGCGAGCGGATCGCCGGCCGTGAGCAGGGTCAGCAGGTGGTTGGCCTCCGCGCCGTGCCGACGGGATGCCGCTTCCGTACCGACCACTCGCTCGGCGGGGTGGCGAGACGGAAAGTGCGCGGTCATGGGCTCTCACTTTCGAGTGGGGGGAGCGAGGCAGGCACACGTGGTGCCTGGTCCAGCCGCGGGCGATGCCGAACGGCGACGTCTGACACCTGTCAGATTAGAGATAATCTGACAGGTGTCAAGTAAGCTGTTCATGGGCCCCGTACGGTCGAGGGTCCGTCCGGGGCGAGAGCACACGCGGGAGGCACAAGTGGGAGCACGAGCCGAGTCCGGTCGACGGCCGGGACGCCCGGGAGCAGGCGCTCCCGCCGTACCCGAGGAGGGCAGCATCCTGTTGCGCGGGCTGGAGGCCTTCGCAGAACTGGGTTACGACCACGCCTCGGCTCGCGAGCTGGCGCGACGCCTGGGCGTGAGCCACAACTTCATCAACGACCGGTACGGGTCCAAGGCAGCCTTCTGGCGCGCCGTGGTGGACCACGCGCTGGGTGCGGAGCTGGCGCGTCTGCCGCAGGCCGACCCCTCGCTCGACGACGCCGAACAGCTGCGGCGGATCATCACCGCCTTCTACCAGGCCGCAGCGACCACACCGATGATGGGACGGATCCTCGTCCACGAGTTCAGCTCCGACACCGAGCGGTTGGACTACCTGCACGAGCGCTATATCGCTCCGACCCTGCAGCTCATGGCGCCGTGCATCGATCGGCTCGTCGCCTCCGGACGCATGGCGCCCGTTCCGATGCACGTGCTCTTCTTCGTCATCGTCCCGCCCGTGGCGGGCATGGTCGAGTTGCCTCTCGCGCGACGCCTGGGCAGGTCCGAGGCCACCTCACCGCAGCAGCGGGCGGCCACGGCGCAATCGCTGGCGGGACTGGTGGTCAACGGCATGCTCGGCACGGCTTCGGACAGTCGCCCCTGAGCCGGAGGTCATGGAGCGCTGCCATGCACGCAGAGGTGCTCGTGAGGGTTCCACAGCATCCTCTCGGCGGGTTCCCGGGTTGTTGACCTCAGCCTCCCAGGTCGCACGACAAGGATCGGGGACGTCCTCCTCCGCCGCCTGCCGGCCGGGGGACTGACAGCGGACTCCCCGTCAATTCCCAGCTTCCTCCCCGCGTTTCCCCTGGCGCGCCGGTCAGAGTCGACCCCGGCGCACCACGAGGGCGTGGGCGCGCGACCGGGAGCCGCCCCCACCGACCCCCACCCCCGAGGAATCCATGACGCACACCAGCAGTGGTCTGCCCACGGCTCGGCGCTTCCAGCCGGCGTTGCGGGCCGACGTCTTCGGCTCGACCGCCACGTACACGCCGACCGTCGAGATCGTCATCCCCGTCTACAACGAGGAACGGGCCCTGCCCGGCTGTATTCGCACCCTGCACGCCCGACTGCGCGACCAGCTGCCGTATCCCTGGCGGATCACCGTGGCGGACAACGCCAGCGTCGACCGCACCCTCGCCGTGGCCCGCGAGCTGTCCGAGGAACTGCCCGTCGTCGGCGTCTTCCATCTGGAGCGCAAGGGCCGGGGCCTCGCGCTGCGCACCGTCTGGGCCGAGAGCGACGCCGACATCGTCGTCTACATGGACGTCGACCTGTCCACCGGCCTGGACGGACTGCTCCCGTTGATCGCCCCGCTGGCCAGCGGTCACTCCGACCTCGCCATCGGCAGCCGCCTCGCCCCCGGCGCCCGCACCGTGCGCGGCCCGCGTCGCGAGCTGATCTCCCGCTGCTACAACGCGCTGATCCGGCTCACCCACGGCGCCCGCTTCAGCGACGCCCAGTGCGGGTTCAAGGCGGCCCGCACCGATGTGCTCCGCCCGCTGCTGGCCAAGACCGAGGACGACGCCTGGTTCTTCGACACCGAACTGCTGCTGCTCGCCGAGCACAACGGGCTGCGTATCCACGAGGTCCCCGTCGACTGGGTGGAGGACGTCGACACCCGGGTGGACGTGGTCGGCACGGCCACCGACGACCTCAGGGGCCTGTGGCGCATGGCCAGGCTCAAGGCGTCGGGCGCCGCCCGCGTCCCGGTTCCCCGCCGCCCCGCACCCGCCGCGGAACACCCGGACGCCGTCCTGGCCCCGGACGCCGCCCGCTCCCAACTCGCCTGGCAGATAAGCTGCTTCGTCCTCATCGGCATCGCCTCGACCGCCGGACAGGCACTCCTGTACTGGCTGCTGCGCGGCTGGTGGCAGCCCGCCGCGGCCAACTTCGTCTCGCTCCTCGTGCTCACCCTGCTGAACACCGAGGCCAACCGTCGCCTGACGTTCCGCTACTCCGCGGACGGGATCGGCGCGGGACGGGCGCACCTGGGCGCCGGCGCCCTGTTCGTCGTCGGCTACCTCACCACCTCGGCCGCGGTCCTGGTGTTCCGCGACGCCGTGCCCGACGCCTCGGCGGCGGCCGAGACACTCGTCCTCGCCGCCTCCTCGGTCCTGGTGACCGCCCTGCGCTTCCTGGTGCTGCGACTGGCCGTCTTCCGCCGCCGCGCCTGATGACCTCCTACTCCCCGAGAGCGAACCCCACCATGACCCCCACCACCGAGGCGCACGCGGCTCCCGTCCTGCGTCTCCCCGTCACCAGCCGTGCCCTGCCACGCTGGGCGGCCCCCGCCGCCCTGGCCGCGATCCTGCTCCTGTCCGCGCTGCTGTACGGCTGGGCCCTCGGCTCCCTCGGCTGGGCCAACAGCTACTACTCGGCCGCCGTGAAGTCGATGGGCCGCGACTGGACCAACTTCCTGTTCGGCTCCTTCGACCCGGCCGGAGTCGTCACGGTCGACAAACCGCCGGCGGCGCTGTGGCCGCAGGTCGTCAGCAGCAAGATCTTCGGGATGCACGGGTGGGCGCTGATCCTGCCCCAGGTGGTGGAGGGCGTCGCCGCCGTCCTCGTGCTGCACCGTACGGTCCGGCGGTGGGCGGGCGAGGGCGCGGCGCTGCTCGCCGCCCTGGTGATGACGCTGACCCCGATCACCGTCGCCATCAACCGGGACAACAACCCCGACACGCTGCTGGTGCTGTTCCTGGTCGCCGCCGCCTACGCGCTGACCCGTGCCCTGCAGTCCGGCTCGGGCCGGCGCTCCACCTGGTGGCTGTGCGCGAGCGGGTTCCTGATCGGCTGTGGGTTCCTCACGAAGATGATGGCGGCCTGGATGGTGCTGCCGGCCCTCGCGGCGGCCTGGCTGGTGGGTGCGCGGGGGACCTGGCCGGCGCGGGCCGGGCGGCTGCTGACCGCCGGCGCCGTGTGCGCGGTGTCCTCGCTGTGGTGGGTGGTGATGGTTGCCTGGTGGCCCGGTGAGAAGCCGTACATCGGAGGCAGCACCGACGGCGGAGCCTGGGATCTGGTGACCGGCTACAACGGGCTCGGCCGGATCTTCGGTGAGAGCGCGGGAAGTGGCGGCATGGGCAACTTCGCCGGCGGCTTCGGCGGCGAGGCCGGGCTGCTGCGGCTGTTCAACGACCAGGTGGCCGGGCAGATCGGCTGGCTGCTGCCGGCGAGCGCCGTGGCCCTGGTCGTGGCGGTGGCCGCAGCGGTTCTGCGCCGCCGGGGCAGCGGCTCCCAGGGTGAGGCCCTGGCGGGTTCGGGATGGGTGCTGTGGGGGACCTGGCTGGTGGTGTGCGGGCTGGTGTTCTCCACCCAGGAGGGAATCTTCCACCCGTACTACACGACCCAACTCGCCCCCGCCGTGGCCGCGTTGACCGCCGGACTGGCGACCGCGCTGTTGCGGGCGCACCGGGCCGGGGCGCGCTGGGCGCTGCCCGTCGGCGCCGGGACCGTACCGGTGACCGTCGTCTGGGCCGCGGTTGTCATCCGCCGGGTGCCGTCCTGGCACGGGTGGCTGGCCTGGCTCGTGCTCCTGCTGGGGGTGGTCGCCGTGGGGCTGCTGCTGGCCGCGGGGCGGGTGGCGCGGCTGGTTCCGGTCGCCCTGGGCGGTGCGCTGGTGGCGGTGCTGCTCGCGCCCGCCGCCTGGGCGGTGACTGTGACCGGCGGGTCCGGGGCGGCGATGGGCGGAGCCAACCCGACGGCAGGGCCGGCGACGGCGATGTTCGGCGGAAGGAACGGCGGCGCGTTGCCGGAGGGCTTCGAGCTGCCCGAGGGCGTCGGCGGTGGCGGGTCCGGCATGCCCGGCGGATCCTCTGGGGAGCTGCCCGAGGGCATGCCCTCGGGGATGCCCACCGACATGCCCGGGATGCCTGGCGCGAGCGGCGGTGGCTCGGGCTCCGCAGGGGGCTCCATGCCCTCCTTCCCGGGAACCGGCGGAACCGGCGGAACCGGCGGCGGCAGCGGCTCGGGCAGCCGAGGTGGCTTCACAGGTCCGGGCGGTGCCACGACGCTCACCTCCGACCAGCGCAAGATCCTCGACTTCGCCACCGAGCACTCCGACGGCGCCCGCATCACCCTCGCGGTCGACGGGGGAGCTCAGGGTGCGGCCACGTTCATCCTGAACAGCGACGCCACCGTCATCGGCATGGGCGGCTTCAGCGGCTCCGACAACGCACCCTCCGTCGGGCAGTTGCAGAAGTGGACCAAGGACGGCGAACTGCGCTACGTACTCGGCTCCGGCGGCATGGGCGCCATGATGGGCGGCAAGGACGGCGCGGCCTCCCAGCGGTCGACATGGATCAGCGAGCACTGCACCGAGGTGCCCGCCAAGGAGTACGGCGGCACCGGCAGCTCCGGCGGCGGCTCGGCCGCGGGCGGCATCATGGGCCTCACCGGCACGACCTTGTACGACTGCGCCGCCAAGTAGCAGCAACGGCAGAACGGACGACACCGCACCATGCCCGAACCGCCCGCCGCCCCGGCCCCGTACCGACTTCTGGTGGTCGAGGACGACCCCGGCATCCGCATGCTGCTGGAGTCGGCGCTGCGGCTGTCCGGCTACGCGGTCGCCAGTGCCGCCACCGGCCGGGACGCCCTGCGGGACATCGAGGGGCTGTGCCCCGACCTCGTCCTGCTGGACGTGATGCTGCCCGATCTGGACGGCTACGAGGTCACCCGCAGCCTGCGCGCCGCGGGTGTGCGGACGCCGGTGCTCTTCCTCACGGCCCGCGGTGAGGTCGCCGACCGCATCGCGGGCCTGAGCGCGGGCGGCGACGACTACGTGACCAAGCCGTTCAGCATCGAGGAGGTGCTGCTGCGCATCCGCGCCATCCTGCGGCGGACCGATCCCGAACGCATCGTCGACGCGGAGAGCGCCGACAGCGGGATCCTGCGCTTCGCCGATCTGGAGCTGGACGAGAACGCCCATGAAGTGCACCGGGCCGGGGAGTACGTCCCGCTGTCACCGACCGAGTTCAACCTGCTCACCTACCTGATGGAGAACGCCAACCGGGTACTGAGCAAGACCAAGATCCTCAACCATGTGTGGGGGTACGACTTCGCCGGCGACGGCCGCATCGTGGAGACGTACGTCAAGTACCTGCGCCGCAAGATCGATCGCTTCGACCCGCCCCTGCTGCACACCGTGCGCGGCGTGGGCTACTGTCTGCGCCTGCCTCGCCCCGGGACGGACCGGTGATCCGCGGCCGTCCCCGGTCCCTGCGCGGCCGGCTGGTGTGGGGCGTCACCCTGCTCGCCGCGGTCGCGGTTCTCACCGCACAGGCCATCGGGTTCCTCGTGCTGCATTCCTGGCTGCTCAACCGGGTCGACCAGCAGTTGACGGAGTTCATCCTCCCGGACCGCGCCTTCGCCGACGGGGCCGGGCTGCCCGCCAGGCCGGCCCCGGACTCCGTCACCCTGCCCTCGGACTTCCGGATGACTTTCTACGACGCCGCGGGCAAGGATCGGGGAACCCTCGGCGGCGGGAAGAAGCCGGGCCCGTCGCTCCCGCGGAACACCGGCGAACTCCACCTGGAAAAGGGGCATCAGGCCACCGTCCCGGCCGAGTCCGGCGGCGGTCACTGGCGGGTGCTGTGGAAGGACGCCAAGCCCGGCGGCACCACCTTCGTGGTCGCCCTGCCTCTCGACACCGTGGAGGGGGCCATGTCGAAACTGCTCGCCCTCAACGTGGCCGTCTTCGCCGTGGCCGTGGTCGGGCTGGTCGCCGTCGGCCGGTGGGTCGTCCGCCTCGGCCTCCTTCCGCTGACCAGGATGGAGCACACGGCTCAGGACATCACCGCAGGGGATCTGAGCGTGCGGCTGCCCGACACCGACCCGCGCACCGAGACCGGCCGCCTCGGAACCGTACTCAACGACATGCTCGACCGCCTCCAACAGGCCTTGTGTCAACGTGAGTTCTCGGAGGCCCGGTTGCGTCGCTTCGTGGCCGACGCCGGACACGAGCTGCGGACGCCCCTCACCTCCATCCAGGGCTTCGCCCAGCTGGCCCTGCGCCACCCGGACCGTCCCGCCGCACAGCGCCGGGAGGCCGACGAGCAGGTGGCCAGGAACGCGGAGCGCATGAACCACCTCGTCGACGACCTGCTCCTGCTGGCCAGACTCGACCAGGAGCCGGCCTACCGCACCGTCCCCGTCGACCTGCTGTCCCTCGCGGCCGACGCGGTGAGCGCGGCGGCCGTACGGAGCGGGGGCGAGCACCGGGTGACCCTCAGCCCGCTCGACGCGCAGGCCGAAGACTGCGAATTCGAGGTCGTAGAGACGGTGGGGGATCCGGACCGTCTGCTCCAGGTGGTCAACAACCTTCTGTCCAACGCGCTCGTCCACACACCGCCGGGCACGCCGGTCGACGTACGCGTGGGCACGGCCCGCGCGGGGGCGACGACAGGAGGTACCGACCGCCCCGGCCGGGCCAGCGGCTCACCGCCGCTGACCACGGGCACACCGATCTGCGTGATCGAAGTCGCCGACCAGGGGCCGGGGCTGCCGCCGGAGGAGGCCGAGCGGGTCTTCGAACGCTTCTACCGCGTCGACCCCTCCCGCTCCCGTGACCACGGCGGCAGCGGCCTCGGCCTCGCCATCGCCACGTCGATCGCCCGGGGCCACGTCGGCCGCCTCGAACTCGACACCGGAGCGGGCCTGGGGTGCACGTTCCGCCTGCTGCTGCCGGTCAGGGACTGACCGGCACCCTGCTTGGACGTCCGGGAAACATGGCCCACGCGTCTCGGTGAAAGGCACTGCTACTCGTGGCAGTGGCGGATCGACACGGCGACCGGAAAGGTCAGCGACCGGCGGATCAGCGGGATCGCCGGGGCGCACGGCCTCGGCCTCCGCGACCGTCGCGGGGGAGGAGACCGCGAGTGAGGATGCGCTCATCGAGCAGGTGCTGCTGCCTCTTTTCCGGCAGGTGGGGTTTCAACGGATCACAGCTGCCGGGCACCGGGACAAGGCGTTGGAGTACGGCAAGGACATCTGGATGCGTTACACCCTGCCGACTCAGCACTTCCTGTACTTCGGTATCCAGGTGAAGCGCGGGAAGCTGGACGCTATGGGAAAGTCCCTGCCGGTCAGGCAGCCCTGACCTTGGCACGCGACGTACGGCGTTGCCAGGGCAGCCGCCGGTGCCCAGTCTGTGCCACCACGATTGCCCTGTTCCTCAGCGCCACAATGGCGGCAGAACTTGTGCGTTGATATCTGGACAAGCTTGAGTTGCGGGGTGGTGGGTCCCTTCGATCAGGTGTCACCCCTCTGAGGACGACGTCATCGGTTCCTTGCCGGGCGGTGCTCGGCGCTCTCATCGGCGAAGACGCAGAGCCGACTGATGCTCTTGCGATAGCTGTCCGGCGTGCTGTGGTGCTCCTTGCGGGGCGGTCCGTCGATCCACTGATGCCAGAGGCCGTCCGCGGTCAGGAACCGGGCTGCTTGATCGGCACGGAGCTTGGCGTCGAGGTGGAGGAGCGCGCCCAAGGCGGCCGACTGGTCGTAGTAGAGGTCGGGGCGTCGCAGGTAGCGATCGAGGTAGGCAGCCAGCAGGTCCGCGTCGGCGGGAGTCGCGAAGGTGGCGAAGGTGACGCAGTAGGCCGAGCCTGCGAAGCAGACCTCGCTGGCAAGCAGCATTTCGCCGAGGCGTTCGCGGAACTCGGTTCTGCGGGCGACGGCGATGAGCCAGGCTGCGGTTTTGCGTTCGCGCCACCCGCCTTCGAGCAGGATGGTCAGCTCGCGGGGCGTGATATCGCCGGCGGCCTCGCCGAGCTCCCGTGTGAACTTGGTGCGTTCAGGCTCGGTCATGCGCATGAGAGGGCCGCCGAGTTTGAGGTAGCGCCTGTCGGGCGTGACGTAGCGGTGGACAAGAGCGAGCAGCTCGGGGTCCTCGTTGGCGTAACGCATAGCCGCATCCTGTCCTGGGCGAAGCCGCTCGACCAGTGTTTTTCTCAGTCACACTGGTCAGTCGGCCGACTCGTCGTGTGGTTCGCCGAGGTCGTCGAGGAGGCTGGTGATGCGGTCGGCGACGCGCCGGTGGCGATCGATCTCCCGCTCCCATCCGCGGTCCGTTGCGTCGGTGATCAGTTGCCGCTCGACGCAGAGGCGTTCACGCAGGCGTGTCGCGTACTGGGGTGTGGTGACGAACTTCGCGCAGCTGAGGTAGAGGTCGCACTCGCAAGGGCCCTCCTGGGGCAGGCGAAGGCAGCGTCCAAGCTCGAGTTCGGTCTTGTAGAAGTTGGTCTTGAGTCAGTCCAGCGCGTCCTGGGCGAGTTGCCCGGAACGCAGGGTGTCGGCGAGGGGGCCGACGATGGCGGCGCCGGGCTGAACCGCGGCCTGGTAGTCGGCCAGGACGGTGGGGTCGGAGATGTGCGTGTAGGTCATCGACATGCCGGGGCTCTTATGGCCGAGGACCTTCATGATGGTCTGGACCCGGGCACGAGCTGTCGTCAAGACTTGTGGATCAATGATCAGAACCAGTTGATCGTGTCCTTGAGGAGGCGGGCGAGCTTCGCCCTCGTTGGCGCGTTCGCTCGCCAGGATTCCTCGGCTTGAACGCTGGCGGTTGTGACTCCAGCTCGGCCGGCCGGGTTCTCTGCCGGTATCAGACGGCGGTTGGCGATGAGCATCCCGAGCCGGATGAGTGTGACGCCCAGGTGGCGGGCGGCTTCTGGCTGGGACATCCAGGCGTCGTCCTCGACGGTGTCCGCCTTGAGTAGCACGTAGCCGCGGTTGTTTCGTGACCGCGGCCGCCCCTGCTGGCCTCTCTCGTGCATCACGCCGCCTTCGGTCGCTCGACCAAGAGGCCGCGTTCGAAGCGGGCTCCGGCGCGGACGAGGGCGACGAGGTGGGGTGCGTTCACAGCTTGCCACCGCTGCTGTGCGGACTCCACGAGCTTGAAAACCAGGGCCAGGGCGGCGGCCGGACTGCCGGCGCCCCGGGTGACCTTGGTCCGCAGGCGGACAGTGGCGAAGGCCGACTCGATCGGGTTGGTCGTCCGCAGGTGGATCCAGTGCACGGCGGGGAAGTCGTAGAACGCCAGCAGCTCGTCGACGTCGTCGGTGATCTTCTTGACGGCCCTGGGGAACTTTGCGCCGTAGGTCTTGGTGGACGGATCGGGCTTGCCGAACGCGACGTGATCGGCTTGCCATTGCTGGGTGAGGCGGGTGACCGTCGCCGGTGAGAGGCCGGCCGTCGAGCCGAGGAACTGCTCCAGGGCGGGCACGAAGTCGCCGGAGGACAGGCCGTGCAGATGGAGCAGGGGCAGCACCTCGCTGACCTTCGGGGACTTGCGGCACCACGGCGGCAGGATCGCCGAGGAGAACCGCTTGCGCTCGCCGGTGGTCTCGTCGACGCGCTTGTCGTTGACCCGCGGGGCCTTCACCTCGACCGCCCCGGCCGCGGTCGTGACGTTCCCTGCCTGGTGATGGCCGTTGCTGACCACCAGACGGCGCCCGTGCTCATCCCGCTGATCGGACAACTCATCCATACAGGAGTTGACTTCAGCTTCCAGCGCGGCGGCCAGCATCCGCCTCGCGCCCTCCCGGACGATGTCGTCGATCAGGGAGCCGGTCCCGGTCGTTCCATCGGCATTCACTACGCTCAGCACGGGTGTGCCTTCCCGACCGACGGTGCAACGTCGGCCCACTCGATGACCAGAAGTCGATCACTCGGGAAAGTACGCCCTTCGCGTCCGATCCGAGGCCGATCCACAAGACAGGAGTACGGCTCGGGCGCGTCGCGCGACTGGGCCGCCAAGGGCACCGCGCTGCTCGGGGTGAAGGCCGTCATCGCCGAGTCCGATGAGCGCATCCACCGCTCCAACCTGATCGGCATGGGCGTGCTCCCGCTCCAGTTCCCCGAGGGCGCCTCCGCCGCCTCCCTCGGCCTCACCGGCGAGGAGACCTTCTCCTTCGCGGGCTTCACCGAACTGCACGACGGCACCACCCCGGCCACGGTGAAGGTCACCACCGACACCGGCGTCGAGTTCGACGGGGTCGTCCGGATCGACACCCTCGGCGAGGCGGACTACCACCGCAACGGCGGCATCATGCAGTACGTGCTGCGCAACCTGATCCGCAACCGACGGTTCGCACGGACGACGAGGGCCGCATCCCCGGCGACCGGGGGTGCGGCCCTCGTGCGTACTACGGGCCCGTCAGTCGAAGGAGATCCGCCACTGCGCCGAGTTCACATCGTTGCCCGGGTCCCACACCGCCACCTGGCGGCGGCTGTCGTTGACGAACATGGTGGCGTAGAAGTAGCCCGAGTAATGGTTGTTCCACAGCGAGACGGTGTCGTTGTTGGAGAACACCTTGTAGCCCTTGGCCTTGTTGTCGCCCGTCACATTCAGATCGCAGCCCGAGATCACCTCGACGTTGCTGTTGATGGAGAGCTGCTCGCCGTACGGGCCGCGCAGCTCGCGGATCCGGACGTAATGCTCGTCGCTGACGGCGTTGACCTGGCCGTAGGCGTTCAGGGTGCCGTTGGCGTTGAGGGTGCTGTCGACCGTGAGGTCGCCGCTGATCTGGGCGGAGCCCCCGGAGTACAGACTGCTCTGGGCGGTCAGGGAGCCGTTCACGGTGAGACTGTTCTGCGCGTAGGTGTTGCCCCGGACCGTCAGGCTGTTGCCGACGTCGGCCGAGCCGCTCACCGTGAGGGAGTTGTTCACGGTGAGGGAGTTCCCCACCGACGCGTTGCCGCTGATCTCCAGTCCGGACTCGCCCGATATCTCGCCCTCGACCGTCAGCGCGTCCAGCGTCGGGTCCTTCACCGTGAGGGTGAGAACGGCGTACTGATGGATCGTCTCGAAGCCGCTGCCGGCGCCCTCGGGGGACATGGACGCCTCCAGCGTGAAGGTGGTGTCCATGGCGAGGGATTCGTCGGGGAGGGTGAAGAACGTGTCGGAGCCCTCGTAGACGATCTCGCCGTCCCCGTCGAACACGCGGTAGTAGGAGCCGTTGCTCTCCCACGAGAGATACGGGTTGTCGTCGCTGGAGAACTTGGTCTTCGGGGCGGTGGCGCTGTCGTCGTCGCGGGCCAGGAAGGCGTTCAGATAGAAGACGGGCTCCGTGACGGGCAGCGGTACGGTCCGGCGGCGCGACGCGAAGTCGTCGGGGTCCGACGAGGTGTCGGAGTGCTCGGTGATGTGGAGGTCGAGGGTGCCGGTGCTGTCGACCAGTTCACCGCTGACCCCGAGATGCAGCGTGCCGTCGAACGGTTCGCTGTCGTCACCCTGGTAGTGGAAGATCGCCCGGTAGTACAGGGCGTCACCGGCCAGCCCCAGATGCTGGGCGGACACCTGGACCAGGGACCCCGCGCTCCAGTTGCCGTCCGAGGAGAAGACCGGCTTCGGGTCGTCGGTGAAGTAAGCGCCCCCGCTCTTGGCGTCGCCCGGCACGGCTATCTGGATCCAGTCGCAGTACGTGTCCTCCGCTCCCGCGGTGACGGTGAGCGTGATCCGGCCCTGGGAGTTGGTCCCCGCGGTACCCGCCTGGAGCGGTGCCGGACTGGTGGCGACACGGTAGGTGAGCAGGGGCTGATCGGACATGCGGGACCTCCTGATACGTACGTGTGTACTTGCGTCACGGGACCGGGACTGGTGGAACGGGGTGGTGCGGTGGCGCCCATGTGCTGCTGTGTGCGCCCTTACTCGTCGGGCTCGGGGAACAGCCGGAGCAGTCCTTCTTCGAGCGTGGGCGGACGGAACGGGAACTGTGCGTCCACCGGTGCCGCGGTCAGGTCGTACGGCGTCCAGGAGCCGCCCGGCGGCGGGGCCGGGCGCAGCCAGGACCAGGTGCCGTGCCGGGTGCTGGGCCGCGGGAAGGCGACGGCGCCGTCCTCGCCGCTGCCGCCCATGACCGGCCCGAAGCGGAACAGGGCCTGGAGCCGGCGCAGCGCGCCGTCGACATGCTGCTGCGCGACGGCGACGGAGGCCGTGGGGGTGATGCCGGTGACGGCGTGGACGCTCGCGCGCGGGTCGACCAGCAGCAGCAGCCGGGTGGGCGCGCTGTCGCCGAACGTCAGCTGGAGGTAGTTGGCCGATGAGGGCGGCTCGGGGGTGCCGGGCGGGCCGATCCGGACGATGAGGTCCTGGCCGTCGTCGGGGGCCGTCACACTGTCGAAGCGCTCGTAGTCGTAACCTCCGCCGGGCGCGGCCCGGTAGAAGCCGATCAGACCGTCGTCGCGGGCGGGCTGGTCGCCGAGGCGGACGGCGAACGGGTCGGCGGTGAAGGTGGGTGCGGGCGGGACGAGGCTGGCCTGCCAGCCGGTGGCGCGCAGCGGCGGGCCGTCCAGGGTCAGCCGCAGCCGGGCCTGGACCAGCGCCAGCGGCCGGCCGACGAGCGCGGACAGCGTCTGGTCGGTACGGCGGCCCAGCGGGTCGGTGGTCCACAGTGTGGAGTCGATGACATCGAGGAACGCGCTGAGGTTGGCCTCGCCGCTCAGCCGCCGCGAGCGCAGCAGACCGGCGATCACCGGGGCGAGCGCCTCCACCTCGCCGAGGGTGGTGAGGGCGCCGTCGGGCGGGGGTTCCCACTGGCCCCTGCGGGCGCCGGTGGCGTCGGTGAGGGTGCGGTAGCCGCCCAGGAACCGGCCCTCGGGGTCGTACAGCAGCAGACTGCCGTCGAGATGGTTGGGCAGCAGCCAGCCGGTGACGGGGCTGGGGTCGGCGGCGGTCTCCACCCCCCGGGTGCCGGTGGCGGCGTCGAGGAGGTCGAAGTCGAGCCGGGCGGGCTGGAGCGGGCGCGGGGGCAGTTGGGCGACGGCGGCGACGGTCGGGGTGAGGGAGGACTCGGTGGTCAGGGCGGTGTCGATGACCAGCGGGAAGTTGCGGTAGTCGTGCAGTCCGCCCTGCTTGAGGTCGGGGCTGACCACATCGAGGACCCGGCCGAACTTGTCGTAGAGGAAGAGGTCCGCCAGATGGATCTGGCCCTGCCGGGTCGGATGGAACTGCGCGCTCTCGCCGCCGGGAAGATACGGGACGCTGGTGACCCGGCCCCGGTAGCGGGCCGGCAGTCCGTCCTCGGTCGCGGCGTCGGGGAAGCCGGTGAGGCCCGCGACCTCGGAGAAGTGCCGGTCCTGGGCGGTGGGGCGGCGGAAGGCGCGGGTGTCCCGGGCCGCGATCCGGTCGTTGAAGCCGGTCAGTTCCTGGGCGAGGACCCCCCAGTCGCCGATCGCGCCCAGCCAGGCGTCTAGCCGGTCGCGCTGGACGTCGGAGCCGTGCCGGGTGACGAACTCCTTCAGCCGGGCGGCGAACAGGGTGCGCGGATGCGGGCCGAGGGCGGAGACACCCATCACGGCGATCTGCTTCGGGGCGGGTGCCGAGCCGGGGACATAGCGGTAGTCGGTGCCGTCGAACGCCCAGCAGCTCTGCCCGCCGACGGTGTGCGGGACATGGCTGTAGGAGGTCCGCCACTCCATGAACAGCGGCTCCCAGGGCTGGCCCCAGGGGTCCAGACCCAGCGCGGGCAGGGTGCCGGTGTAGTCGTCGGGGCGGTGCGCGGCGACGGCGGCGCCGACATCGGCCGTGGACACCCCGCCGCCGCTCCCGGCGAGGGCGGCGGCGTTGCCGGGGTCCAGCAAGAAGTACTCCGTGAGCAGCCCTGCCACCTCGGACGGAAGCCCGGCGAGCCCCGGAAACGCCGGCATCGGCCCCTGACCGGGTGCCGCGGTGAGGGTCCGGTCCCGGACCGTGAGGGCGCTGGCCAGCGTGGCCGGGCTGCCGTCGGCGACCGGCCGGGTGGGAACGGGCCGGTCGGTGACGACGGCGTCGGACGGGGGCATGATCCCCGACACGCTCACCACGGGGTTGACGGCGTGCCAGTACGCGGGCCGGGGCACCGCCTTGAGCGTGGCGCCCTCGGGCAGTCCCTTGGCCGCGGCGAAGGCGCTGATCCCGGCGGCCAGCGCGGCCTGGGCGTGGGGGTGCCGGGCCGTGGTGTCCGGCTGGGGCACCCGCGCCGCCAGCGTCCGCGCCTGACCGGTCCGCTCCCGCAGGGTGTGCGCGAGGGAGCCCGTGCGGCTGGGGTCCAGTTCGGCCTGGAGGTCCTCCTGGTCCGGCGCTCCCACGGGTGGCGGGTCCAGGATGCCGAGGAGACCCTGCTTCAGCCAGAGGGAGTTCAGCCGCCACTGGAGGTCGTACACCTCACCGAGGAGGTCGTCCAGCCGGTTCTGGTCGTCGTTGAGGGTGGACAGCCAGGCGGGCGGGACGAACGGCGGTGGAGGCGGGCCGTCAGGCGTCTGATCGGCCGGCGGTGGGGTCACCGTCCACCGGTATCCCCCCGACGAGGCGCCGAACGACGCCGCGTGGATCCCGCGCCGGACCCGTTCGTCACCGCCCTTCTCGTCGGCGACGGCCAGTAGATCGTGCAGGAACGCCCGCAGCAGCTGGATGTCCTCGGCGGCGGGGCGGGCGCCGGTGGCCTTCAGGGCGTGAGCGGCGAGCGCGGTGAACGCGTCCTCGGTCGTACTGCCGAGGGAGACATTCAGCGCCCCGCTGTCCTTCACGGTGTGCAGTGGGTCGGGGGAGGGCGGGTCGGACGCCGCCGGGTCCCATCCGACGGTCAGCGCCAGGCCCTGGTAGAGGCTGCGCACGGCCGGGGTGAGGTCGCCGTCCAGTACGGGGTTGCCGGTGAGCCGGGGGTCCTGCCAGCCGAGCTGGGCGAGGAGACCGGCGTAGGAGGTGTCCGGCGGGAGCGTGGCGAGGACATCGGCGCCCGGATCGGAGTACCAGCCGACGACCTGGTACCCGAGAGTGTCCGCCCCGAGGACGTCGGAGAGATCGTCGAGGAAGGAGAACACATTGGTGTTGTGCGGGGTGTAGGTGGTGAAGTGCGGGTCGCCCGCGCTCATCGCGGTGAGGAACAGCGGGTCCCGCCCGGCCCGTTCCGACCACGGGGTGTCATCGGTGTGCGGGAAGGCCAGCCCGATCGAGACCTGGACCGACTTGGACGTCCGGGCGCTGCGGTAGGGGTCGGCGCTGGCCCGCCAGGCGTCCAGGGTTTCGGCGCCGACCAGATGGGAGCTGGACTCTTCGAGGACATGCCCCCGCTGGGCGGCGTACGAGGTGTGCGGGCAGTCGCTCTCGATCACCCAGGCCCTGACCCGACGCCGGGCGCCGCCGCTGAACCGGGTGACCAGCCAGCGGTTGGGCAGCAGCGGGTAGGCGACCTCGCCGGTGGCCGGGTCCTCCACACCGTGGCGCAGTCCGCGCGGCAGCGTCCAGTGCAGATGCACCCCGGTGTGCCGGAACAGGGGGTCGTCGCTCTGGCGGTCCCCTTCGTCCGGCTCGGGGCTGATGTAGTCGCGCAGGGCCAGGTAGTTCTGCCGCCAGGTACGGAATCCGTCCCGGCGCAGCACCGCCTCAGTCACCACGAGCGCGTCCAGACCGATCGGTACGACGAGGGCGGGGCGGGTACTCATACGGGGGCTCCTCCAGTCGCCGGGAACCGGTCCCCGTCCGGACCGTCGAAACGGATCGCCTCGGGCACCTTGACCAGTTGCAGGGCGAGATCGGCCGGGCCGACCGTGCCCACGGAGGTGCCGTGCGCGCGGTCCAGGGCGCCGGTCAGCGCGGTGACCAGCGAACCGACGTCCAGGACGCGGACGTTCGGGTCGGCGGACGGCCGCAGATGGCGCAGGACGTCGAAGGTGACGTCCGTGCCGAGCTGCTCGCCCAGCGGCAGCCGGGGCCCGGCGTCCGGCAGCAGACTGCGCAGCGGGATCCGTCCGTCGTCCTCGACCCCGAAGCGGAACCCTTCCTGGGGTTCGGCGAGTTCGACGGTCGCGGGCACCCCGTTGAACAGGCACAGCAGCACGGATGACGAGAGATGCTCCATCCGCAGCACCGGCAGCGGCGCGCCCGCCGTGTCCACCGCCCGGACGGCGAGATGGGGCCAGCCGGAGACGAGGGCGGAGCGGAGCAGCAGGCCGGAGACGGTGCCGAGGGGGTCACCGGGGTCACCAGGGCCGCTGGGGCCGCTGGGAACGCCGGAGTCACCGGGATTACCGGGACCGCCGGGATCCTTGGGATCGCCGGGCCCGGCGTCACGCAGCGTGTCCCGGTGCCGGGCCGCCGCCCCCGCCACCTCCGCCCGCACCACCGCGGCCACGATCTCGTCCTGGAGGGTGTCCCGGCTCGACTGGGCGCCGATCCCCAGCGCCCCGCCGATCAGCGCGTCCCGCCAGTTCGGGTCGGTGTGGAAGAAGCGCAGCGACTCCGGCGGCAGCATCCGCGCGTCCGGCACCAGCCGGGTGAACGGCACCGGTATGAGCAGCAGCAGCCGGGCCAGCCAGTCCACGACCGGCGTGAGGCGTTCCCTGAGTCCGGCGTCCTCGTCCAGCGCCCGCGTGACGGCCGTACGGGCCACATCGGAGCGCAGGAAGACGTCCAGTTCCGCGCTCGGATCGCCCGGCGCGGGCTCGGGCGCGGGCGGCGACCAGGGGTCACGGGGCCGGGCGGGCGTCGCCCCCAGGGCGCTGAGCAGCGGCCCGTCGAGCAGCGCCCCGAACGCGGCCCGCGCGGACCGGGGCGGGCCGGACGAGTCCCCGCCCCCGGAGGGCAGATGGCTGCTGGTCTCCTGGTGGTAGAGGGTGTCGACCAGATCGTGCGTGGCCCGCTTGAAGGCGATCAGATGCTGGACGTACGCCGCGTCGGCCAGCGCCAGCGACCGGCCCGTCTCGAACGCGGTGGCCAGCGACACGTCGAAACTGCCCCAGGCGGGGTCGTAGGCGAGCAGGGCGTCCGCGGTGGTGGCGGTCGCCACCCGGTCCACGGCCGCGGGCAGTACGGGGGTGAGCGGCCCCCGGTACCAGCCGAAGGTCTGCTCGCCCGACCGGGTGCGGTACGGCAGCGGCACATAACCGTCGCCGATCCGCCGGGCCACCTGCCGCCGGGCGGCCGGAGTGCCGTCACTGTCCCGGTACGGGGAGGGCAGCCGCAGCCACATCTCCTCGCGGGTCGCCCGACGCGAGCCGTCCGGAGTGCGGGCGAGCCCTTCGGCCAACGCCCGGAAGTGCGCGTCGCCGTCCGGGTGCGCCCAGAACGACCAGCTGCACAGCGACAGCAGCGCCACCGACGTACGGCCCTGGAAGTCCGGGGTGCCGGACCCGAGCAGCCGCTCGTGGCCCTCCAGGGAGACCAGGTGGACGATGTTCTTGGTGCGGTCTTCCGGGGGCGAGCCGGGCGGCGCGGCGGCCGGGAAGCGGTGCGCGACGACCACCGCGAACAGCCCGTCCTCCTGGATGCCCAGGATGGGCCGGTCCCCGGTGTTGGCACCCCGGCAGTGCGCGAGATACGGCAGATCCGCCAGCCGGGGTGTCACCTCGGGGAACACGGCGGCCGGAATCCGGATGACCTCGCACGGATCGTCCTGCCCGATGTCGGACTCCAGCGGCAGCGCGGGCTTGAGCACCTCCGGGTCGTCGGCGAGAAAGGCGCCCACGGTCGTCGACTCGGCCCGGGTCGGGGCGGTCGTCCCGCCGATCAGCTGGTCGTCGGTGAGCACCAGCAGCGCCAGCCAGGGAGTGCCCCGGTCCGCCACGCGCAGCTCACGCTCCCACGGCAGCATCGGATCGCCGAGCACCAGATGCGGCAGCTCCTCGGCGAACCGTCCCTCGGAGGAGTCCGGCGGCTGCCGGGCCACCACGGTGGTCGTGTCCACGGCGACCTGCGGTGCGCGCACGGTGAACCGCTGCACGGCCCGGAACGAACCGCCGACCACCTGGGCGCCAACCGAGGGGCCGGTGCACAGGGTGTGCGTGGCCTCGATCCGGTAGTCACCGGCGGGCAGGGCGGGCAGATAGTGGTCGTGCAGTTCGATGTCTCCGATCGGGATGGTGTCCCGGGCGGGGTGCTGCGGGCTCGCGCTCACGTCCGGCTCCGTTGCTTGGGTGCGGGTGCGGGTGCGGGTGCGGGTGCTTGGGCGTGGGAGAAGGGGGCGGGCACCGGCCGTTGGGCCGGGGTTTGGCGCCGGTGGCTTTCGGTCGGGGTCCTGCGGCGGTGGGCCCGTCGACCCTCACCCGGGGTTCTGCACCAGCGGCGCCCGGCGGTAGAAGTGCGCGGCCCCCGCCGCCAGCGCGGTCAGTCCGTCCCCCGGGTCCTTGAACAGACCGGCGTCGGCCAGTGCCGCGCACATCTGATCGCGTCCGGTGCGGGCCGGACCTCGGTCGGTCTGCCCGATCCGCGCCACGCACGAGTCGTCGGCCACCGAGACGTAATCGCGGTCGGCGACGGGGGACGAGGACAGCGGGGCGAGGCCGGGCGGGATCTCCTCCGCGCTGTACTCGCCGAGCGGGAACACCCCGCGTGAGCCGGCCAGTTCGGGCCGGGGCGCCTGGATGTCGTAGCCGACCGGGCGGCCGGTCAGCACCTCGGCGCCGGGCGCGTCCGGGGTGTGGCTGAAGGGGGAGGGCGGGGCGCCCCACAAGGACGCGGGGAGATTGTGGGTGCGGGCGGTGGCGGTCCAGCCGTCCATCGGCGCGGGCGCGTCCTCGAAGTACAGCCGGAGCCGGTGCTCACCGATGAGGCCGGTGCGGTTCATGGGGCGGACGTCGACGCCGGGGGTGTCCTCGGCGGCGGGGGAGGACAACGGGTCGTCGCCGAGCCGCAGATGGCTGGCCGGCACTGCGGACTGGGTGAAGAACCGCAGGTCACGGGCGCGGGCGTACCACACCTTGCCGCTGTTGCCGGGGTCGTGGCCGCTGTCCTCGGCGGTCTTGTCGATGCCGTTGACCGGGCCGATGGTGATGACGTCGGCCGGTTTCGGCAGCATGCTCGCGAAGTCGTCCCAGCCGAGCGCCTCGGCGTCCGCCCCGGACGGACCGGGACCGAAGCTGATGGTCTTGGAGAAGCCCACGAAGTGCGCGGTGACCGAGCCACCGGTCGGCGGCCCCCACAACTCCAGACAGGCCCCGACGGTCACACTGATCGTCTTGTGGATGATCCCGATGTTGACGGTGTACGAGGCGCCGATGCTCACCGAGATCCGGGCGGTGAAGAAGAACGGCCGCCAGGACAGCAGCACATCCGCCTGGGCCGTGAACCAGGCCCGGAAGTCCCCCGCGTGGAAGACGATGCTCAGCCGCCCCCCGGCCATCGCGCACGACGGCGTCACCGCGAGATACGCCTGCGCGGTGATCGTCAGATTGCTGCTCACCGCCCAGTTGATCCCGAGCCGCGGCACGTCCGGGTAGGCGGCGGGCCGCCGGAACGACGGGTGATAGCCGCCGAGGGTGACCACGAACTGCCCCGCGTTGGGGTTGGACCCGAACCACACCGACGCGGCGAACCCCCCGGTGAGATGACAGTCGGGAGTCAGCACGTACGACACCGGCGCCAGTTCCGCCGCCAGCTCGAAACTCCCCGCGAGGGGCCGGATCACCGCCTCCAGCCCCAGTTCCGCGTACACATACGTACGGGTCGCGGACTCGGCCGGCATCGGCAGCTGAAGCGTCGCGATGCCCAGCACGGCCAGCGCGAGTTCATCACCGAACTCGGCGGCCAGCAGCACCTTGGAGTTGACCACCTCGGCGACGCTGAACTCGATCCCCAGGGCCAGCCAGTACGCCCCCTGGCGCGGCGCGATCCACTTCCGCGCCGGACTGCCGGGTACGGCGGGCGTCCGCCCCTCCAGCACCTCCAGCATCCCGGACGGCTTCAGATCGGCGTCCGGCCCCTGCTTGTTCAGGGCGAGCAGCGGGAACCCGGACACCTCGCGCGGGGTGGGCAGCGTCAGCTCCCGGTTGAACCCGAACCCCGCCATCAGCCCCGTGATCAGAATCGGCGGCGCGGCCACGATCGGCGCCTCGACCTGAGCGAACACGAACAACGACGGCTTCCCGTCCGTGAGCTGCGCGTACGAGCCGACTGCCGCGAGCGAGAAGTCCGGCACGGCGACGGTGGCCGTCCCGTCGTACTGGAACGCCACGCCCTCGTCCAACTGGTCGTCGGGAAGGTGCAGCAGCGCGCCCTCGATCTCGATCGGCGGCGCGGCATAGCCGATACCGACACCGTCGAGCCGGAACGCCGGCGCGAACTTCTCCAGCGACGACCCGACGGCCAGCCCGTCGAGCGACATGACGAGAGGCCCGAGCTGAATCCCGGCGTCGAGGCCGAAGAGCAGCGTGTTGTGCTGGTAGATCACCCCGACGCGGTTGATCTGGACGACACCGATGGTCTTCTGGACGGTGATCCAGACGCCGGCGGAGGAACGGGACGGGGCGCTGCCGGTGGGGGCGTTGGCCTGCGCGGGGGCGCTGGGGGCGCTGCCGTTCGCGGCGGCGGTCGTGGGCAGACCGAGGGCGACGGGTGTGCGCTCCTTCCCGATCCGCAGATCGGCGAGCGCGGCGGGACCTGCCTTCAGTCCGCCCGCCGGCAACTCCACGACCTGCGCCTTGGTGAGCAGGGTATTGACACTGCCGATGGCGGCGGCGTCGATCACCCCGGAGGAGTACAGAACCTGGAGACTGTCGACGGCGAGACTGCCGCCGATCTCGGCGAGAAACCCTCCGACCAGCGGAAGTTCCGCGAGATCGATCCCGGCGGACAGATCGATGCCGACACAGAACTGCGCGGGGCCGCTCTGCGGCTTGACCCGGACGAACTTCGCGTCCTTCAGCTCGATGTGCAGACTCTCGGGGATGTCGGCGGCGAGATCGGCGGAGAAGTGGGCGACCCAGTCGCGCAGGGTGACTTTGGTGTCCGCGTCCTCGGGAGAGTGGTAGGTGGCTATGAGGAGGTCGGTGCCGGTCTTCTCCTCGTCGAGGGTGATGTCGAAGGTGAAGTCGTCGACGGTCAGTTTTCCGCCGTAGCGGGTCGCGGTGTCGTCCCGGGTGACGGTCAGACCGAGTGAGGCGATGATCCCGTCGGCGATCGTCAGCTGCCCCTGACAGAGGAAGTCCACGACCTTGGTGCCGGTGGTGTACGAGAGCCAGAGGCTGGTGAGTTCCAGGGACTTCAGCGGCTGGGGGACATCGGGAAGGCGCAGGGCGCCGATGACGTCACCGATGCCGATCTCCCCGGCGGCGATCCCGCCGCTGAAGGTCCAGCCGCCGGTGGCTCCGCCGTTCTGGGCGGCGGAGACCTCGATGTCGATGGAGTGGCCGAGGGAGATGGTGCCCGAGGCCATGGCCACGAACTTCGAGGCCGGGTCGTAGTACAGGGACAGGGACAGAGCCGTCAGGGTGAACGGACCGATGTCCCAGCCGTCCTTGACCGTCATGGTGACGAAGTACCCGTCGCCGAGCAGGGCGTCGACGCGCAGTTCACTGGTGGTCAGTGACTTGGGTATCTCGTCCACGGGTATGCCGAACGAGCCCAGCAGCGAGCGGACGTTGATCGGCTTCCCGTCGTGCGGTGTGCCTTCGACGGTCAGGTCGGGCAGCCACAACGCGATGTCCAGCGCGAGTCCCCTGAGGTCGAGCGCGGCGACGACCGCCATGGACGTCACGTCGTAGGCGGCCGGTTCGGCTCCGTCCTTGCGGGACAGCCGGTAGTCGAATCCGGCGACATCGCGGGCCGCGAAGTCGAAGGTGCGCAGCCCTTCTCGCGCGTTCTGCCACAGGGACGCGTCGCTGAGGAGTCCGCCCAGCTTGTCCAGTTCATCGGTGAACGCCCCGGGCTTCCGCGGGCGTACTTCGGCGGTGAGGCGTCCGTCCTCGCCTTCGGTCACGGTGGCCACCACGTCGACGGCATCGAGGGCGCCGCTCAGGATCAGGCTGACGGTGCCGTCCGCCGTCACGGTCACGGTCACGCCGGTCACCGCGAGGGTGACATGACCGCCGACCGGCCAGGCGGTGGACGAACAGGTGAGGGCGAGCGTCAGTTCGGTGTGCCCGCCGTCGATCTCCGCCGGGCCCGAGCCGGCCGCTCCCTGACAGGTGCCGTTCGGGAACGTGGCCAGCATGTCCGTCAACGGGGTGGGGAGCGCGGTGTCCGTGGTGCGCAGGGCCGGCGGCTCGCCCAGGCCGGTGAGATGTGCCTGGAGAGCGTTGAGATCCATGGAACTCCCTCTGTCGGGTCGCGGTACCGGTGATGTCCGGCTAGCGGCAAGGGGCGCCGTCTCCCATGATCTCTTCGGCTTCTGGCTGGGTCACATCACGTTCCTTGAATTTCAGGGTGACATTCTCCCGGTGGGCTCTCTTTGACAGGCCGTCCCATTCGTTGACCGCCCAGCTGAACGACAGGTTGTTCGCCGGATCGATCGCGGTGGTCTGGGGCCATGGCATCGGCCAGGTGGCCATAAAACTCTCGCAGAACCCTCCGAATCTGGCCATCTCCGCGGTCATTCGGACGACCCTGTGGAATGCACTTTGGGCGGCGTTCCAGGGTGGGGGTCGGTTGCTGTTCCCCTGGGACAGCAGGTCGGTCAGATAAGTGTGGAGAGACCGCAGATCTTTCTGCAGCGTGTAGCCGCTCAATGTGGGAGTCGCAGCGTCTGCCGTGTAGCGGATCGGAATACGTACGTTCGGACCGGCATCGGCGAGCTCCTGAGGGCGCATCCCCGCGGTCTTGTCGACGGCGAGGTAGCGTTCGGCGTTGTTGTGCAGAAGAACCGACCATCCCTGGAGGTACAGACTCTGTTTCAGGAAATAGAGACGGACCTCCCCGACGTCCAACGTGACATCGACGCGGAAGAAGCGTGCATCACCCGAGCTGCGCGAGATGTGTGTTGCGTACCTTTGGCGGAGGAACTCGATCATATTGCGATAGTGATCCTTGAACGGCTTGCCCAAGTCGTAGGCATGAATGTCCTCAGGCGCAACCATTCCGCAATCCCCCCACCGGATTGTGCACCGCCCTGGCCCGCTACAGGCTCTCCGCTGATCGACGGAACGCGCAAGCCTCCGACGGGCCGGGGGAGAAGTTTTCGGACATGTGGCGAAAGGTACGGGTTGCGCCGGACGGCACCCCGAGGGCCAGGACGGGCGAAGATCCGCTCAGAGCCGGCCGGGCACCACGAAGATCCCCCAGGTCATCAGCGGAGCGATCACCGTCATGCCAAACCCCCAGGTCATCAACCGCCGGAACACCGCGTCCCGTTGCTCCTCGGGCGCATTCGCCGTCACCAGAGCACCGCTCGTGGAGATCGGCGAGGAGTCGACCACCGACGACGAGATGGCGAGCGCGGTCACCATCCCCACCGCGCCGACCTCACCGGCCGGCAGAAACGGGACGGCGAGCGGGATGAGCGCGCCAAGGATGCCCGTGGTGGAGGCGAACGCCGAGACCACCGCGCCGATCGCGCAGATCAGCAGCACACCCAACTGTTCCGGTACGACGCCTGCTCCGCGGGCCCGCCGTCGTCGCCCTGTGGGGGTGGTGGTGCTGGGCGTGGACGCGCACCGGGACGCCCATGTGGCTGCGGTGCTCTCCTTGACGGGGCGGTGCTCGCCACTGACGAATTCCCGGCCACCGCACCTGGATACCGCGATCTGCTGAAGTGGGCCAGGAAGTCGGGAACCGTGGGGCGGGCCGGGGTGGAGGGGACCGGCTCCTATGGGGCGTCCCTGTCCCGCTATCTGCTGGCCCAGGGCGTGGATGTGTTTGACGTGAATTGGATGGACCGGGCGGATCGCCGGCGGCGCGGCAAATCGGATCCGCTCGATGCCCAGAATGCGGCGCGAGCCGTGTTGAGCGGGCGGGCCCGCGCCCGGGCCTTATTACTGCTGATCCCGCTTTGCGGGAAGAACTGGCCGGACTGGGCAATGCCGAACTTCTCCGTACCTGTGCGCGGTTCGCGGACGTGAGCAGTTGCGAGGAGGTCGGCGAGGAGGCGGTGCTGCAGGCCACTCGGATCACGTCGGGTTGGCCGGTTCACCGGATCGGACCGGACACGGCGGTCACGTTGCTGATCACGGTGGGGGACAACCCGGAGCGGCTGGACAGTGAGGCGTCCTTTGCCACGCTGTGCGGGGTCATCCCGTCGAGCGCTCCTCGGGACGTCGGCAGTTCCGTCGCCTCAACCGTGGCGGCGACCGTCAGGCCAACGCCGGGCTCCACCGCATCGTGTTCTTCAGGAGGAGAACGCTGGAACTGCTGGGGGATCTCATTTGCGGGAACCTCGGTGCGGACGTCCCTCAGGGTGATGCCGAGCCACGCCAGGACACTATCGGGCCCACTCGCTGGCTCAGCGGCTGCAGGACATGTGGCGGCCCGGACGTCACGTCGTCGCTGCACTGTTCGACGCCGACTTGTTCGACCGCTGCTGAATCGGATCTCTCGGGTGCCCGTTTTCGCAGGTGGGAGCACCGAGGTGCGGTGGCACGCGCGCTGCCCCGGGCTCCGCCGATCCTGTGGGGAGTGGCGGAGCCCGGGGCAGTGAAGTGAGTCAGTGCAGTGCGCTTTCCCACGCCCACCGGGTGTTGTTCACTGCTGGGTCAGGGTGACCTCGTCGCAGTAGCCGTCGCCGCTTCCGGAGACGAGGTGGCAGTAGACGCGAGCGGTGGTCACGCCTGCTCCCGTGGTGAAGGTCGTCGACTGCTTCGAGTAGGTGTTCAGCGTGGTCGAGGCACTCGCGACGGCGGTGCCGTTGTAGAGCTTGGCCTCCAGTGCCGTCGTGGTGCCGGCGGTCTGGCTCGCGAGCGCGCCGGTCAGCCGGTAGGTCGTGTTCGGCGTGAGGTTGTAGACGATCTGCCACAGGGAGCCGCTGCTCAGGGACGAGTTCGTCAGCGCGGCGGCGTTGCCGTTGGACGCGGTGCTCGTGAGCGAGTAGTCCCCGTTGCGCCAGGGCACGGTGTGGCCGGACTCGAGGTTGCCGTTGACCACATAGTTCTTGACGGGGGTGACGGCGAGGTCGTCGCAGTAGCCGTTCCCCGTGCCCGAGCTCTTGTAGCAGTACAGCCGCGCGGAGTTGGCCGTCGCCCCGGTGGTGAAGTCGGCGGAGACGTACGTCCAGGCGGTGCCACTGGCGCTTGCCGTCGTTTCGAGGCCGCCGGTGTTCTTGACGCCGACGTTCATGACCTCGCCGGCGACGGCGGACTTCACCCAGCCCGAGACGCGGTACGTCGTGCGGGGCGCGACGGGGACGGACTGTTCGACGGAGGCGGGCGACGGCCCGACCCGGACCGCGTAGGTTCCGGTGTGGGCGCCCGAGTTCACCACCGAGGCGGAGTTCCACGGGCTCCACGCCGTGAGCGAACCCTTCTCGAAGCCGAGGTTCTCGTTCGCGAGGCAGGTCGCGTCGGAGGGCGCGCTGTACTGGTCGGCGCCGATGTCGGGTGCGCAGACCGAGGGGACTGTCGAACCCCAGTAGTCCTGGCCGCCGTTGCCGGGGACGACGACTCCCGCGCCGATCGCCGGGGACGATGCGGTGAGCTGGTAGCCCGCGACGCTGCCGATGCCCGTGCCGCCGCTGCCGGGCGAGACCAGAAGCGGATCCGCGGTGATCTTTCCCGGGTCGGACGGCTCACTGGCAGGGTGGTTGCCGTAGAAGAGGTTGTTCCGCCAGGAGAAGTTCGAGGCGGGCTGGCCGGTGGTGTAGACGTAACCGCCGCTGCCCAGGTTGTAGATGATGTTGTTGGCGAGCGTGAGGTCGTTCCAGGCGCCTGTGACCTCGAGGACGTTCGCGGTGGATCCCGAGGGAAGGTAGATCGTGTTGTTGTAGAACGCGGAGTCCTGCGATCCGTCCATGGTGATGACGCGAAGACGGTCGTCCTCGCTGACGTTGTAGCGGACCGCCGCGTTGCTGGCGAGGTGTGACCCTCCGCCGCAGCCGCAGAAGAGGATGAATCCGCCCGCGTTGTCGTGGCTGTAGTTGTACTGGACGACGGTGCCGTCCTGACCGTAGTCGACGTCGAAGCCCTGGCCGTCGGTGTTCCCGGAGTTCTTCTGGGTCCCGTACGCCTCGTTGTACTGGATCACGGTGCCGTCGGAGTCCCAGGCCCAGATGCCCGCGTTCGCCGAGTTCGCCTTGGCCGCGTTGTAGACCACGTTGTGCTCGATGACGGCGTTCTGCGACATCTGCACGACAATGCCGTCGCCGTCCGTGTCATGGACGGTGTTGTTCTTGACGACGACGCCGGTCCAGGGTGTCCAGGCCGGAGTGTTGCAGCCGATGGACGGCCGGCACAGCCATGTGCTCGACATGTTGATGCCGCTGCGGGCGACGTTGGCCACCGTGTTGCCGTCGATGTCGACGTCGTTGAAGATGCTGGGCGTCGTGGTCCCGAGAACGGCGAAGAGAATGCCGGCGCTGCCGTCGACTTCCTTCGACTGGTCTCCGTTCACGTCGTGGATGTTGAGGTTGCTGATCTTGTAGTGGTCTCCGGTGCCGTAGTTCTCGAGCACCACGTAGACACCGCGCCGCGCGTTCGCCCCCTTCACGGCGCCGGTGTTCGTCACCTCCAGGTTGGATATCTCCCAGTACTCCTGGTTGTAGAGGTAGACCGCGTCAGTGCCGCCGCCCCCGGCGATGACCGGCAGGGCGCCGGTGCCGTAGGCGTCGATGGATATGGAACCGCCTGCCGCGCTGCCCGAGCCCAGCGGGTGCAGGGTGCCGGAGCAGGTCGTCCCTCTCTTCAGCAGCAGCTGGTCGCCGGGGGCGAAGGTCGTCGCGTTGGGGCCCGCCAGTGAGTTCCACGGCGATCCGGAGGTGCCGGTCCCGTTGGTCGGCGCCGAGCAGTCCACGTAGTAGGCCGTGCCGGCCGCGTGGGCCGGCGCGGCCGGCGTCAGCGCTACCGCCGCGCAGGCGAGCAGCATCGTGACGACCGCGCTGACGAAGAACCGTTGAGTCTCTCTTACGTGTCTCATGGTGACTCTTTCCGTACGACATTGTCGGAAGGGGTGGAAGGGGTGGATGGGCTCGCCGTGACCTTGCGGAGCGCGGCGACGATCGCCTGGGTGGGAGCGGCGTGGTTCGACCAATCGGCGGCCACGTGTCCGTCGGCGCCGATCAGCAGTGTGTGGAGCCGTCCGTCCGCGGACAGCTGTGTTCCGGCGAAGGCGGAGTCCGCGGCGACCACGAGTTCGGGCCGCACGGCCCAGTTCGCCGCGAAGTTCTGCAGTGCGGCGTCGGTCGTATGCCCGTCCGAGTCGCTGATGAGGACCCGGACACCGGGATACTGCAGCGCCACGCTCTTGAGCGACGGGATCTGGCTCCGCGCGGCCGCCGCGTCGACATCGCCCTGGTCGTCGATGGGAAGGGCGGACACGACGGTCGGGCCCGATACGGCGATCCGTTTCCCGTCGAGCAGGGTCACACCTGAGTCGGCCGGCGCCTCGGCCTGGCACGCGGTGACGAAGAGCAGCGCGGCGGCGAACGGGATCACTCGCATGAGGTGTGCTGCCGAATGGAAGGGCGGGCGTCGGCCTCGCGCGATCCGGGGGCGATGGACTCGTGTCACCGGACCGGCCCTTCGAGAGGCAGGACGGGGGCCTCAAGGGCTTCGTCGCGGTCGCACACGAGGGTGTCCCCGTTCACCCGCAGGCGGGCGACCTGGATCGAGCTTCGCCGGTCGGCGTAGCCGTCGTCGGGTACCGCGCCCTCGGGTACCGCGCCCTCGGCGGATCGCCCCGGGTGCGTGAAGTAGAAGACGAAGGCGCCGAGTTCGCTGGTGACGACATCGGCGTGGAACCCGTAGGACGCGTCGTCCGTGCCCTGCCCGGGGCGGTCGAGAAGGAGTCCTCGCGGTTCCCATGTCTGAAGGTCCCGCGAGCGAAGAACCCTCTGGCCGTGCCATTCGTCGACGAGCATCCAGTAGCTGCCGCCGAGCTCGAACACGTTCGGGCCTTCGTGCGCCGAGCACTCGACGGCAGGGCCCCGGACGGTCCACCGCGCCAGATCTTCGCTGTCCGCCGCGTAGGTGTGTGCGTGATCGGCCTCGTCCTTGTACCACATGCGGTAGCCGCCCGAGGGGAGCCGCAGGACGCAGGCGTCGATCACTCTCTCGGACGAGAGCGACAGGGTGGAGTGGTAGGTCCAGGAGAAGAGGTCGTGGCTCGTGTAGTGGCGGATCACACGTGCGTGGCCCTCCCACCGGGTCGGGACACCGCGGATCACGCTGACGAACATGTGGTACTCGGTTCCGTCGTCGACGATCTCCGGGGCCCAGTAGGTGTGCCGCCCGGGCTCGATGTCCAGCCCTTCGGCGATTCCCCGGTACAGCCAGGTGGCTCCGCCGTCCGAGGAGGACGCGATCCCGATGTCGGTCCCGTGCACCCAGCTCACGTCGTTCATCGGTGGCGCGTCGGCTCGTCGGCTCGTGTAGAACATCCACCACTCGCCGGCGTGCCGGTTCCAGATGACGGTGGGGTCGGTCGCGCCGTCGTGAACGGGGTCTCGGAACAGAGGTTGGGGAACGGCTGTCATGGTTCTTCCCGGGCGTGAGTGCGGTGGCGTCCTATGACACCGAGTCAGTTCTGACGGTTCGTCAGGCGGATCATGTTCCAGGAGAGCGGTTCGAGTTCGGCGTGGAGGACGCCGCCGGTGAGGGTGGTGCCGGTGGCGGCGTGCGGGGTGACCCGGTCGGGCCGGTCCGCGGTGTTGACGGCCTCCGGGTCGCCGTCGGCCAGGGTCAGGTGTTCGACGACGGTGCGGGCGTCGGTGCCGCGCAGGTCGATCTCCAGCGGCAGGACCGTGTCCTGGCCGCGGTTGACGGCGAACACGGTGATGTCGCCGGTCTCGTCGTCCAGCACGGCGGTGGCGTGCAGCAGGGGTACGTCACCGAAGCGGGCGGTGGGGTACGTCGGGCTGTCCACCTCGACGCGCAGCACCCGGCCGCGTCCGTGCGCCGATGCCTGGGCGAAGGGGTAGAACGTGGTCTGCCGCCAGGCCGCGCCGCCCGGTTCGGTCATGATCGGCGCGATGACGTTGACGAGCTGGGCGAGGGAGGCCGCGGTGACCCGGTCGGCGTGTCGCAGCAGGGCGATGAGCAGTGAGCCGAAGACCACGGCGTCGGTGACGGTGTAGACGTCCTCCAGCAGGCGCGGCGCCTGCTGCCACTCCTCCACATGGTGCGGGTTGGGCCGCTTCTGGTACCAGACGTTCCACTCGTCGAAGGAGAGGTCGATGTGCTTCTTCGCCTTGAGGCGGGCCCGGACGTGGTCGCAGGTGGCGACGACCGACTCGATGAAGTGCTCCATGTCCACGGCCGAGGCCAGGAAGGAGTCGCGGTCGCCGTCGATCTCCTCGTAGTAGGCGTGCAGGGAGACGTGGTCGACGAGGTCGTACGTGGCCTCCAGCACCGTCGCTTCCCAGGAGGCGAAGGTCGGCATGGATGAACTGGAGCTGCCGCAGGCCACCAGCTCGAGGCCGGGGTCGACCTGTCGCATGGCGCGGGCGGTCTCGGCGGCGAGGCGCCCGTACTCCTCGGGCGTCTTGTGGCCGGTCTGCCAGGGGCCGTCCATCTCGTTGCCCAGGCACCACATCCGGATGCCGTACGGCTCCTTGCCGCCGTGGGCGACGCGGCGGTCGGACAGTTCGGTGCCGCCGGGGTGGTTGCAGTACTCCAGCAGCCGTACGGCGTCCTCGACGCCGCGGGTGCCGAGGTTGACGGCCATCATCGGCTCCATGCCGGTCTTCCCGCAGAAGTCCATGAACTCGCCGAGTCCGAACTCGTTGGTCTCGGTGGACTTCCAGGCCAGGTCCAGCCGGCTCGGCCGCTCCTCGCGCGGGCCCACGCTGTCCTCCCAGCGGTAGCCGGAGACGAAGTTGCCGCCGGGATAGCGGACGGTGCTGACGCCGAGCTCCCGGACCAGCTCCAGGACGTCCTGGCGCAGACCGTCCGCGTCGGCCGTGGGGTGGCCGGGCTCGTAGATGCCGGTGTAGACGCAGCGGCCCATGTGCTCGACGAACGATCCGTACAGACGGGGGTTGACGCTGCCGACGGCGAAGGCCGGGTCGAGGGTGAACCGTGCGGGGGAGGTGCCGGGGTGGGACATGACTGCCTTTCGAGCAAGTGTTTCGAGCACGCAGGGGAGCGCGGTCAGAACGCCAGTGCGCAGACCACCGAGGGAGCGGGGACCGGGGGGTGGGGCTGGGTGAGGGTGCCGCCGTCCCCGACCCGCAGGGCGGCGAGGGTGCCGCTGTGCTGGTTGGCGACGAGGAGGTGGCCGGCCGCCAGGGTCAGACCGCGTGGCCAGGAACCGCCGGCGGGGACCTCGCCGACCGGTTCCAGGGCGGTGCCGGTGAGGCGGAACGCGGCGACCGTGTCCGCGCCGCGGTTGGTCACCCATACGAAGTGTCCGCAGGGCGAGGCGACGATGCCGCCGGGCTGGTTGGTGACGTCCGGGGTCGCCGTGGCGGGTACGGAGGAGAGGGCCGTCAGGATGCCCGTGGCGGCGTCGTAGCGGTGGCAGGTGACGGTCGAGGACAACTCGTCCGCGCTGAACACCAGGTCACCGTCGGGGGAGAAGGCGAGGTGGCGGGGTCCGGAACCCGGGCGCGACGGGTTCACCGCGACCCGCTCCAGGATTCCGGTGTGGGTGTCGAGCCGGTAGGTGAACACCGCGTCCGCACCGAGGTCGGTGGCCAGGACGAAACGGCCCGCCGGGTCGAAAAGGACCTGATGGGCGTGGCTGCCCTCCTGCCGCCCGGTGACCGGTCCCGACCCCTGGTGGACGACCAGGTCGGTCGCCTCCAGCAGGCGTCCGTCCGGGCCGAGCCGGTGCACCGCCACGGTGCCCGGCGCGGTGTCGCTGCCGTAGTTCGCGGTCAGCAGCCACCCGCCGTCCGGGTGGACGGTGAGGTGGCACGGGTTCGCCCCGCCGCTGCTCACCGGGTCGCCCAGCGGGGACAGGGCGCCGTCGCGGGAGACGGCGCTGACGGTGCCCGTCTCGCCCTCGTTCGTGCTGTAGACGACGTCGAGCGACGGGTGAGCCGCCAGGAAGGAGGCTCCGCTGACGGGCAGCGGCTTCACCTCGTCGTCGTACGTCAGCCGGCCGGTGCCGGGGTCGAGGTGCAGGGCGGCGACGCCGGGGCCTTCGCCGCCGGAGTCCGGAGTGTAGGAGCCAGTGAGGACGGGGATCGCGTCGGTGGAGGGGCTTGAGAGCATGGGTGGTCCCGAAAGTGCTGGTGCGGTGGCGTACGGGGAGGAGGTGTCAGCGGACGATGTCGTCGTGGTGGTCGAACAGGCCCAGTTCGGAGCGGCGGGGCAGGCCCTCCCAGTCGCCGGCGGTGCTCACCGCGAAGGCGCCGAGCAGGGCGGCGGTGTGCAGCCGCCGCTCCGGGGGCTCGTCCGCGAGGAGTTCGGCGAGGTACCCGGCGGCGAAGGCGTCTCCCGCGCCCACCGAGTCGTGGACGCGGACCGGTATCGCGGGTTGCCGGTAGGACTGTCCGTCGAGCAGTGCGTACGCCCCTTCGGCGCCGAGCTTGATCACGGCGCCGGCGGGTCCGAGGGCGCAGATGCCCTTGGCGAGTTCCTCCGGCCCCTCGGTGTCTGGCACGACCAGGGCGGCCTCGTGCGGTCCGGCGAAGACCAGGTCGCTCCTGCGCAGCAGGGGCAGCAGGGTGCGCCGGGCTTCGTCCTCGCTCCACAGCAGGGATCGGAAGTTGATGTCCAGGGAGACGGTCACCCCGGCGGCGGCGGCGATGTCCACGGCACGGGTCACGGCCGCGGCCGGTCCCTCTCCGAGCGCCGGGGTGATGCCCGTGATGTGGAGGACCGCCGCCCCCGCGACGACGTGCTCGGGGATGTCGTCGGCGATCAGCCGGGCCCCTGCTGTGTGGGTGCGGTAGTAGCGCGTACGGCTGTGGGTGGTGGTGCGATGTTCCTTCAGCAGGAGGGAGGTGGGGGCGGGGTCGCGCGCGGCTACGACGTCGACCCCTTCGGCCCGTAGTTCCCGCAGGACGAGTTCGCCGAGTTCGTCGTCGCCCACCCGGCCGATCCAGGTGGCGGATCCGCCGAGGCGGCTGACGCCTATGGCGACGTTCGACTCGGCGCCGGCGATTCCGAGGCGCAGTGTCGTGCCGAGCGTGAACGGGCCGGGGCCCCGGGCGCCCATGACGGCGAGGACGTCGCCGACGGTCACGAGGTAGGACTCGGGCTCGGAGTCCGGGGGTGAAGTCGTGCTCACGCGGTCGCCTCCCCGGCCCGCACGGTGGCCCGTACCGCGTCCAGCAGGGTGCGCGCCCTCGTGGTGAGGGCGTCCAGTGCCTGCGCAGTCGGGTCCTGGTCCGCCCCGCGCAGCAGCGGGGAGCCGATGCCGACGGCGCAGGCGCCCGCGTCGAGGTAGTCCCGCGCCTCGTCGAGGCCGACGCCGCCGACTGCGACGAGTGGGATGTCGGGCAGAGGCGCCCGCAGCTGGCGCAGATGTCCGGGACCGCCCGTGCTCGCGGGGAACAGCTTGACGGCGGCGGCGCCCGCCTGCCATGCCTGGGACACCTCGGTCGGTGTCCAGGCGCCCGGGTAGCACGGGATGCCCCGGTCCGCCGCGTGCCGGACGACGGCGGTGTCCACGACGGGGGCGACCAGGAACTCCGCTCCCGCCGCCAGCGCGTCGCGGGCCTGGTCGCCGGTGATCACGGTGCCGGCGCCGATCGCGACGTCGGGGCCGAGTTCCGCCCGGATGCGGGTCAGCGCGTCGAGTGCTCCGGCGGTGGTGAGGGTGACCTCCAGGCAGGTGACGCCGCCGGCCGCGAGCGCCCGGGCCACGGCGGGCAGCCCGGAGGCGTCGGCCGCCCTGAGGATGGCCATGACCCGGGTCCGCCCGAGCTGCGGGGTGAGGGCAGGACGCTCCGTCATGACCCCACCGCCGCGGAGGACGTGAGGCTTGCCTGGGTGTCGGTCATTGCGAAGTTCCTTTGCGGCGAGGTGCGTTGGTGAACACGAGTCAGACGTGGGTCACTTGAGTCCGGAGGTGGCGACGCCGGCGACGAAGCCCCGCTGCACGATCAGGAACAGCGCCAGCACCGGGACGACGTACATCACCGCGCCCGCGGCGACCAGGTTCCCCAGCGGTGAGCCGTGCGCGTTGACGTAGCCGTAGGCGAGCTTGACCGCGAGGGTGGTGTGGGCGTCGTCCAGCAGCAGGGCGGGCGCGATGTAGTCGCCCCAGGTCCAGCTGAAGGACAGGATCAGGCTGGTGGCGATGACCGGCCAGGACTGGGGCAGGAAGATCCGCCAGAAGATGCGGATCTGCCCGCAGCCGTCGACGATCGCGGCCTCCTCCAGCTCCTTGGGCATGTTCGAGAAGAACTGCCGGAAGAGGAAGATCAGGTAGGGGGCGCCGCACAGGCCCCACAGCACCCACGGCACATAGGTGTTGGTGAGGTGCATCTTGGCGAACAGCAGATACGTCGGGATGAGGGTGAGGATCTGCGGCAGCATCATCGTCGACAGCAGAACGTTGAAGATGAGCTTCTTGCCGGGCGCGTGGAGGCGGGCGAATCCGTAGCCCGCCCACGCCGAGGCCAGGGTGACCAGTACCGCGTACACGGTGGCGATCGTCAGGGAGTTGCGGGCGTAGCCGAAGTAGTCGATATGGGTCAGCGCGTCACGGAAGTTGCTCAGGTTGGGGTGGTGCGGCCACCAGTGGACGGGCAGGGCGCGCAGCTCGTCGGGGGCTTTCAGAGCGGTGTCCAGCAGCCAGGCGAACGGGCCCAGGAAGAGGACGAGGGCGCCGACCAGCAGCATGTAGACGGCACTTCTGCGGCGGAACACCATCACTTGCCTCCGAGCGTGCGTGGCCGGGACGGCTTGTCCGGCTCCGGGTCCACGGCGTAGAAGACCGCGCCCTTGCTGAGTTTGAAGACCAGGAAGGTGATGGCGACGATGATCAGGAACAGCACCCAGAGCATCGCGGAGGCGTATCCGTAGCGGCCGTTGGCGAAGTACTGGGCGAACACGTGGATCATGAACAGGTAGTTGCCCTCGGGGACGGCCGTGACGCCCCTGGGGGTGGGGTCGAGGGAGATCAGCAGTGGCAGGAAGCTCTGTACGGCGGCGATGATGCCGGTGATGACCTGGAAGAACAGCACCGGGGAGAGGAGGGGAAGGGTGATCCGGCTGAAGGACTGCCAGGTGTTCGCCCCGTCGATGCGGGCGGCCTCGTACAGCTCTTTGGGGACGTCCTGCAGCCCCGCGAGTGAGACGATCATGGCGTTGCCGGCGCCCCACAGGGTGAGGGTGACCAGGACCCAGCGGGCGTAGGGGTCCATCAGCCAGCTGATGCCGTCGAGGTTCAGGGCGTCCAGGGCGCCGTTGGCCGCGCCCGAGTCCCGGTCGAAGATCAGCTTGAAGGTGAGGGCGGCGCCGACCGGCGGGACGACGGCGGGCAGGTACAGCAGGGTGCGGAACACTCCGCGAGCCCGGATCGGCTGGTTGACCAGGATGGCGAGCAGCAGCCCCGCGGCGAGCGTCAGCGGCACGGTGATCGCCGTGAAGATGCCGGTGCGGGCCAGGGAGGACATCGTCTCCGGGTCGGTGAAAACCTCCCGGTAGTTGTCCAGGCCGACGAAACGGGAGTTGTTCGAGAGGCCGTCGGCGTTGGTCAGGCTCAGCCACAGCGCGTAGCCGAGCGGGAAGGCCGTCAGGGCCAGGAAGCCGAGCACCCACGGGCCTGCGAACACGTAGAAGGACAAGGCCCGGCGGCTGGACAGCGAGCGGCGTCCGCGGGCGCTGTGCGCACCGGTGCGGGGCCCGGGCCGGGCGGCCGCCTCCCCGGAGGGAGACGGCGCGCCCGGCGCGGTGATCTGTCCGGTGCTCACCCCACGAGCTCCTTGCCCTGGGCGAGCTGCTCGTTCATCCGGGAGTTGAGCGTGTCGGCGACCTTGCCGGCGGGCGTCCCGGACTTCACGGCGCCCGGCAGGACCTTGGTCAGCACGCCCTCCAGGGCGGCCTGCTGGGCGTACGGGGTGAAGCTGAGCACCGAGAAGTGCGGCAGCTCCTGCTCCTGCACCTGGAACGCCTGCTTCTGGAAGGCGTTGGTCTGCGGCATCTTCGAGCGCAGCGACGTCAGCGAGGGAATGCCCCAGCCGCTCGCCGCGCGGTCCTGGGCGGGCTTGCCGCCGAAGTACCACTCGAAGAACTTCCAGGACGCGTCCTTGTTCTTGGCGTCCCTCGGGATCCAGAAGCCGGTGGCGCCGAAGCAGGAGCTGACGCGGTTGGCGCCGAGCTGCGGGGCGGGCGCGAAGCGGGAGGCTGCCGCGAGTTTGGGGTCACCGCCGATGAGGCCGCCGAACCAGTAGCCGTTGCAGCTCATCGCCATGCGGTTGGCCTGGTAGGTGGGGCCGTCCCAGCCGTCCGGGTTGGGGTTGGTGACGCTCGGGCCTATGTCGGCCTTCGCGTAGTCCAGATACCACTGCAGCGCCTTGAGCGCTTCGGGGGAGGAGAAGTCCACCGTGGCCAGGTCCTCGGCGAACAGGCTGCCGCCGGCGGAAGCGGTCATGCCCATGAGCTGCGGGAAGACGCCCATGCCGGTGGCGTTGAGGCCGTAGACCTTCACCTTGCCCAGGCGGCGCTTGACCAGCTTCTTGCCCAGGTCCAGCCACTCGTCGCAGGAGATCGGCTCGGTCGCGCTCGGCACGTCCAGTTTCGCGGCCTCGAACAGATCGGTGCGGTACCAGAACATGGAGTCCTGGGAGTAGTCCTTGGCCATGCCGTAGCGCGGTCCGGCGCCCTGCTTCTTGCCGTCGTAGCGCCACACGTCGTTGACCGGGTCGAGGTCGGAGACCTTCAGCGCCGAGCTCTTGGCGAAGTACGGGTCGAGGTCCGTCATCAGGCCGCGGGCGGCGAAGTATGGGGTCTCGGTCGCGCCGAAGCCGCGGACCACGTCCGGCGGGTTCTTGGCGGCCAGCATGGCGTTGAGCTTGGTGGGGTCCCAGATGATGACGTTGATGTTCATCCCCAGCGCCTCTTCGGCAGCCTTGAGGGCGTTCTTGTCCCACTCGTTCTGCACCGTCATCACGGTGAGTGTCGTCTTACCGCTCCCGGACCCGTTCGCGGTGTTGCCGACGGAGCCGGCGCAGGCGGACAGTGCGGACGCGCCGAGCGCGGCACCGGCGGAGACGGCGAGGAAGCGCCGCCTGTCGAGAGACGTCGTCTTTGACGTGGGCATGCTAATGGGCCTTTCGTGCGGGACGTACGCGAATGCGGGACGTACGGCGGCTGCGGGACGTACGAGGGGCGTGGCGGCATGAGGGGTTGCCGCGGGAGGCGAATGGCAGGGCGGGCGGCCGGCAGAACGCCGGCGCGCTCGGCGGTGGTGCGAGATGCCCCGGACCGAACGCATCCGTCTGCGTGGACGGGTGGGCGGACCGGAGTGGCGGGGACCGCGGGTGCGACGGTGATCGCTTTCGCGGTGAACCCGGGGGCGGGGCGGCTCCTCGGCCCAGTTGACTGAAGGTCAGCTGTGGCCGACATCTTGCGTTTCCGATATGACCGGTTTCTTAGGTTCTGCTCAGACTTATCGCTTATTTCTGTCTGAGGAAACCGGTTGACTGGAACTTTCGCGAACGTTAAGTTGCGTTGCCAGAAGGTGTCAAGAGGTCAGAACACGTCACTCTCGGCCCGCACCAGCGGAACCAGGGCGACACCTACCGGAGGGGGGAGCACGTGCCGGAACAGCCCGTCCGTGCCAGGCTCGTGGATGTGGCACACGCGGCCGGGGTCTCCAAGGCCACCGTGTCCAAGGTGCTCAACGGCCGGCAGGACCTGTCCGTGCGGCCGGAGACACGCCGACGCGTCCATGAGGCCGCCGAGGCACTCGGCTACCGGCCGCACTCCGGGGCCCGGGCCCTGGCCGGCGCCAGCACCCACGCGCTGGCCCTGCTGGTCCCCGCCCTCGCCAACCCCACGTATGTCACCATCGCCCGCGGCGCCTATCAACGTGCCCGCGAGCTGGGCTATCTCTCCCTGCTGGCGGAGGACTTCGACGGGCAGGAAGCCGACGAGTCCTTCCACGACCTGGTGCAGGAGGGTCGGGTCGACGGGCTGCTCATCGCCTCGGCCCGCCCCGGCCATCCCCTGCTGGACGCGCTGAGCCGCAGCGCGGTCCCGCACGTCTTCCTCAACCGCTCGGTCGAGGGCTCCGGCCGCAACGTCACCATGGACGTCGCCCGCTCCAGCGTGACCGCGCTCGACCACCTGCACGGCCTCGGCCATCGAGTGGTCGGCCACATCGCGGGCCCGCCCGGGATCACGCCCAGCGAGGTCCGCAAGGAGGCGTTCCTGCGCCACGCCGACGCACTGGGACTGGACGCTGCTCCGGTCGCCTCCGGGGACTTCACCGAGGACGGCGGCGGATCCGCCGCACGGGAACTGTTGCACCCCACCGACGGTGGCGAGCGCCCGCCGGTCACCGCCCTCTACACCAGCTCACTCGCCCAGGCGATAGGCGCCATGGCCGCGATCAGGGACCTCGGCCTCAGGATCCCGGAGGACGTCTCCGTGATCGGCAACGACGACCTGCCCGTGGCCGCGCACCTCCATCCCCCGCTGACCACCGTCGCGATGCCCCTGCACGACCTGGGGACCGCCGCGGTGGACGCCCTGGTGGCCACTATCGAGGGCACGCCGGTGGGCGACGTCGTCGTACCGACCGAGCCGCGGCTGGTGCTGCGCGGCTCCACGGCCAGACCAGCACGACCAGGAGAAACGCCATGACCGTCGCCGCCGCACCGGCACGTTTCACCGGCCATACGGCCCTGCTCACCGCGGCCGCCTCCGGCATCGGGGCGGCCACCGCCCGCCGGCTGGCGGCGGAGGGAGCGTCCGTCCTGGTCACCGACGTGGACGCCGAGGGCGCCCATCGCGTGGCCGAGGAGATCCGCGCCGAGGGCGGGCGGGCGTGGGACCGTCCCCTCGACGCCACCTCGCCTACGGAGTGGGCCGCGGCCGTCGCCGACGCCGAGTCCTGGACCGGACGCCTCGACGTGCTCCACCTCAACGCCGGGCGCAACCTGCCCGGAGCGGCACACGAACTCGACGACGCCACCTGGCACGACCAGCTGCGGCTCTCCCTCGACTCGGTGTTCTACGGCGTCCGGGCCGCGGTGCCGCTGCTCAGGACGGCCAGGGGCGCCGTGGTGATCACCTCGTCCGTGCACGCGGCCCTCGGCTTCAAGGGCTATCCCGCGTACGCGGCGGCCAAGGGCGGGATCGACGCCCTCGTACGCCAGCTGGCGGTCGAGTACGGGGGTCAGATCAGGTTCAACTCCGTCCTGCCCGGAGCCGTGGTCACCGCCCTGTGGGCCGGGGTACCCCACGAGTACAAGGCGAAGACCGCCGCGCGCACCCCTGTCGGCCGGCTCGGCGCCCCCGAGGACATCGCCGCCGCCGTGGCCTTCCTCGCCTCCGACGACGCCTCCTTCGTCACCGGCCAGAACCTGCTCGTGGACGGTGGCCGCAGCATCAGCTCCCAGGAGTAGGACGCCGCGCCCCGGCCGTTCCGGGCCGGCAACACGCTGCCGCGCTCCGGCCGTTCCGTGCGACCGACCGACCGACCGACCGACCGACCGACCCGACCCGACCGACCGCCCCGACCGACCGCCGACCGCACGCCCGGTCAGCGCCGGGCACGATCCGACCGCCGAAGCCCGGCGTCGCACCCCGGCTCACCCCCGCCGGGCACGACCCGACCGCCGAACGTCGGCGCCGCACCCCGGCTCACCTCCGCCGCCGCACCCCCGCCGCGCGTCCTGCGCAGCAACCCCTTCGCGTGCCTGACCCTCTGCCTCCCCGCCCGAGCGTGCGCTTGCCCGCGCTCGCTCCCACCATGACCGCCCCACCCTCCATCCCCACGTACCGGCCCCCCGCCCCGCCGTGCCCAGCACAGAACCCGGAGACCCACCCCATGAAGATCACTGGATACGAACTCTTCCTCGTCGAACCACGCTGGCTCTTCCTGCGCGTCGACACCGACGAGGGCATCTCCGGCTGGGGCGAACCCATCGTCGAGGGCAAGGCCCACACCGTCGCCCGCTGCGTCGAGGAGATGTTCGACTACCTGCTCGGCCAGGACCCGGCCCGGATCGAGGAGCACTGGCAGGTGCTCGCCAAGAGCGGCTTCTACCGCGGCGGCGTCGTCCTGAACAGCGCCCTGTCCGGCATCGACCAGGCCCTGTGGGACATCGCGGGCAAGACGCACGGCGTCCCCGTCCACCAACTGCTCGGCGGCCACGTACGCGACCGGGTGCGCGTCTACGGCTGGGTCGGCGGCGAAACCCCCGAGGAACTGGCCGAGTCCGCGGCCGACCAGGTCGCCAAGGGCATGACGGCGGTCAAGCTGAACCCCTGCGGCCAGCTGGAGCCTCTCGCCACGCCCGCCGCGATCAACGCCATCGTGGACGGCGTGACCGCTGTCCGCGAGGCCATCGGACCGGAGCGCGACCTGGCGCTGGACTTCCACGGCCGCTTCAGCGGGGCGATGTCCCGCCGCGTCCTGCCGCTCCTGGAGCCGCTGCTGCCGCTCTTCGTCGAGGAGCCCGTGCTGCCGGAGTTCTCCCGGGACCTCGGCGCCGTGGTGCGCTCCACCTCCATCCCCATCGCCACCGGCGAACGGCTCTACTCCCGCTGGGACTTCCGCTCGGTCCTCTCCGACGGCATCGCCGTGGCCCAGCCCGACATCAGCCACGCCGGCGGCATCTCCGAGAGCCGCCGGATCGCCGCGATGGCCGAGGCGTACGACGTCATGGTGGCCCCGCACTGCCCACTCGGCCCGATCGCCCTCGCGGCCAGTCTGCAACTCGACTTCGCGATCCCCAACTTCCTCATCCAGGAACAGGCACTGGGCATCGGCTACGGCGACAGCAGCGGACTGCTGGACTACCTCGCCGACACCACACCCTTCACCTTCCGCGACGGCTACATCGACCGCCCGACCGCGCCCGGTCTGGGCATCACCATCGACGAGGACGCGGTCCGGGCCGCCGCCGAACGGGGCCACCGCTGGCGCAACCCGGTCTGGCGCAACACGGACGGCTCACTGGCCGCCTGGTAGTCCCTGACAGCCCCAGGAGCAGGTACCCCATCACGGCAGCCTGGGTCACCTCCCCTGAGTCGCGCGAGCGTGAAGGCGTCGTCCCGCGGCCGTCCGAAAGGGGGAAGCGGTGCCCACCGTCGTGCAACTGTGGGCCGGGAAGGCGTGGACCGTCCGCGGGGCGGCCGACGCCTTCCTCGACTCGCTCCCGGCCCGGTGTTCGTCACCCACCGCCGCCCGGCCCGGGGGACGTCGTAAATGCTGACCGGCGGTCGTGAGCGTCGCAGACCATTGTCCTTTTCCTCTGGAGACATTGACGAGCCTGCGGCTCTGTAAAGACGCGGCACCTGACCCCTACTGTGCGAAGTTGCTCGCCAGCATTTTCACAGCTGAGCCATTGCGGCGTGGGCTGATGAGCGCAGATGTGCACGGAAGCCATTGGGATGGCCAAGTGTTGCGGTCCTGCTCTTCAGTCGCCAGGCCGATGCTGGGAGTGCGTCGTTAACACCGGTCGCAAGCTGCTGACCAGTGCATCGGCCACTGTGTTCAGGTCGTGTTCAGGTCCGTCTGAGCCTCGGGCAACTCCCGCACCGGAAGCGCCAAAACTCTGGCAAAGCGGTCTGGGGCAACCGCCGGGAACCGTGCCATGGTGCCTGCCATGTCGACTGATCACCTCACTCACAACCGGCCCGCGGGCCACATGCGTCACGCGGCGAGCAAGGTGCCGGAGGTGACCGTCTACTTCTGGGTCATCAAGGTGTTGACGACCGGGATGGGTGAGACGGCGTCCGACTTTCTGGCTCACCTGCTCGGCCCGATCCCCGCTGTCGGCCTCGGCGGCATCGCCCTGGTGGCTGCTCTGGCGGTGCAGTTCGCCGTCCGTCAGTATGTGGCCTGGGTCTACTGGACGGCGATCGTCATGGTCAGCGTGTTCGGCACTATGGCCGCCGACGTCCTGCACGTCGGCCTCGGGGTGCCGTACACGCTCTCGACCCCGTTCTTCATGGCCGCGCTGGCCGCCGTCTTCGGCCTCTGGTACCGCGTCGAGCGCACCCTGTCCATCCACAGCATCCACACCCGGCGCCGCGAGACCTTCTACTGGGCCGCCGTGCTGGCCACGTTCGCGCTGGGCACCGCCGCCGGCGATCTCACCGCCACGATCGGCCTCGGCTATCTGGGCTCCGCCGTCCTGTACGCCGCCGCGATCGCCGTTCCGGCCGTCGCTCACCGATGGGGGAGCCTGAACGCGGTGGCCGCGTTCTGGGCCGCGTACCTCATCACCCGCCCGCTCGGCGCCTCTGTCGCCGACTGGATGGCCGTCGGCCACGGCAGGGGCGGACTCGACCTGGGCCTGGGGCCGGTCACGCTGTCCTGGACAGTGGCCATCCTCGGCTTCGTGGGCTATCTGGCTGTCTCGCGCAAGGACGTCCGGCACGACGTCACAGCGTGATACGCCGGTAGCGCCGAGCGGCGCCGCCGTCACCCGGCAGGCAGGCTGACCACGAACCGTGCCCCGGGGGTGTGTCCGGGGTCGTACGTCACCTCGCCGCCGGCGGAGCGGGCCAGGCGTCGCGCCAGCGGCAGCCCGAGGCCCGCTCCGCCGTGTCCGTCGCCGGGATCGGCGCGCTGACCGGGCTCGAAGAGCTGTGCGGCGAACGGGGGCGGTACGCCGGGCCCGTCGTCGATGACTTCGATGCGTACGCCATCGGGTGCGCTATGGGCGCGGACGGCGACGTTGGAGTGGGCGTAGCGGCAGGCGTTGGTCAGGAGCGGGCTGATGATGCGTTCGAGGAGAGCGGGTGGGACTCCGGCCTGCACACGTGGGCCCTCGGCGGTGACCGTCAGGTGGCCTGGCACGTGCGGCAGTTCGGTGAGCCGTCGTAGCGCGGGCAACACCTCGGCGGTGCCCGGCGCGGTGAGTGTCCCCCCGCGGGCGTCGTCCAGGAGGGTGTCGCAGATGGTGCGCATGGACTGGGCGGCATCCGCGATGACCTGGTGGGTGGCGTGGGTCTGGTCGGTGGTGCGGGGGCGGGCCTGCCACCAGTCGAGTTCGGCGATGATCCGGCTCAGGGGCGTACGCAGCTCGTGCGAGAGTTCCCCGGTGAGCCGGCGCTCGTGGCGCAGGCGGGTGCGGATGCGGTCCAGTAGGGCGTCCAGCGACGTGCCGAGGCGGGCGAGTTCGACGGGGTGCCGCATATGGCCGAAGCGTTCTTCGGAGGCCACGGCGCTCCACTGGGTGGCCTGGTCGGTCATCGTGTGGACCGGGCGCAGCGCGCGGCCTACCGCCAGCCGGGTCAGGGCGTAGGTGCAGGCGAGCATCACCGCGTCCAGGGCGAGTGAGCCCATGAGCAGGGTGTCGGCCGAACTCCGGTAAGGGGAGAGGTCGAGCGCGGTGACCACGAGAGCCCCGCTCTTGTCCGCGGACACCGGCTGGGAGCACAGCCTGAGGGGGCCGTCGACGTCGGCGGTGACGCATCGCCGCCCGCCGCGCTCGGCGAGGGCGTCGGCGACGCGGGTCAGGCGGCCGGGGTTCGGCGGCTCTTCCAGCAGGTGTCGGCCGGCGTAGATCCACACGTTGGCGTCGAGGAGCTCGTCGTGGGAGGTCTCCAGGACGCGTACGGTCGTGCCGCTGGTGTCGACGGTCGTCGCGACGGCGGCGGCGCGGGTGCGCAGTTCGTCGTCCGCCTGGTGCTGGAGGCGGTGCTGGGCGACGACGTTGAAGGCGACGGTGAGGACCAGCATCAGCAGCGCGGCGGTGGTGAGGGCCACGAGAGAGCCGGCCGCGCAGCGTGCGGGGCCCCAGACGGCGGAGCAAGGCGGTCACGGCGGGCCGCAGCCGGTGGCGGGTGCCGCTCATGACAGACGGTGGCCGATCCCGCGGGCCGTGCCGATCGTCCGGTCGCTGCCCGCCTCGCGCAGCTTGCGGCGCAGTCGGGTCAGGTACTGGTCGAGGGTGTTCTCGTGGACTTGGGCGCCCTCGGGCCAGCCTGCCCGGACCAGGTCGCGGCGGCGCACGATGGCGCCGGAAGCCGCCATGAGCGCGGCCAGGAGGCGGAACTCGGTCGGCGTCAGATCGACTCGGGTGCCTCGGACGCTGACCACGTGCCGGACGGCGTCCAGGACCAGGTCTCCCGCTGTGGAAGCAGGCGACGGCGCGGCCCGTTTCAGGGCTGCCCGCAGGCGGGCGGCGAGTTCGGCGAGATGGAACGGCTTGGGCAGGTAGTCGTCGCCGCCGGCCGAGAACCCGGACAGCCGGTCGGTCAGCCGGTGGTGGGCGGTCAGGAAGATGACGGGGGAGAAGAATCCGTTCGCGCGCATCGCCTGGCACACGTCCCGCCCGTCGGCGTCGGGCAGCCCGATGTCGAGCACGGCGGCGGAGATCTCGGGGGTGGCCAGCCGCAGGGCGGTGGCGCCGTCCGGCGCAGGCACGGTGTCGAAGTCCTCGTCGCGCAGCCCGCGCATCAGCACGTCACGCAGGGCGTGATCGTCCTCGACGACCAGGATCGTCTGGCGCATGGTCCTCCCTCTGCTCTCGTGCCACGGCCGTCTGTTCCCGTGTCGTGTCCGTTCGGCCCCCTGCTGTGCTGCCCATCGGTTCTGCCGTCCTGCGCGCCGAGTCCGTGTCCGTCGTGCCGGGGGTCAGCCGCTCGGGGAGCCAGCGGGCCGCGGCGCCCAGGCACAGGCCCAGCCAGCCGAGGGTGAACAGCCAGCCGCCGACGACGTCGGTGAACCAGTGCACCCCGAGGTAGACGCGGGTCAGGCCGACCGACGCGCCCCAGCCGCAGATGACCACGGTGAGCGAGGTCGTGCCGCGCGGGCCGCGCACGCGGACGGCGATGATCAGCAGCCCCGCGGCGAGGGCCGCCGTGGTGGTGTGACCGGAGGGAAACGCCCATCCCGAGGCATGAGTCGTCCAGTCCGTTAGGGGTGGTCGAGGCCGGGCCACGAGCGCCATCGCCGCGTACCGCAATGCCTGGCCCGCCCCGAGGCAGGCCAGACAGAGCGCGACGGCGAGCGCGCGCTGCCGGAGGGTGCGTCCCGCGATGATTCCGGCCAGCACGGCCAGCGCGTACGGGACGACACCCGTCCCTGTGGCGGTCAGCCCTCGGGCGAACGCCACCGCCACGTCCGGCCGGTGACCGACGGACCACGAGAGAAGGTCGGCGTCCGCGAACAGGGGTGCGCCGTCGCGGCCCACCACGACCATGGTCAGCACGCCGAACGCCGTCCAGGCGCCGAGTCCGCAGCTGCCGGCCAGTTCGGCGACGTCACCGCGCTTCATGACGCCGCCACCAGCGGACGCAGGCGGCTGGCCGTGAGCCGCAGGGCCAGGGCCTCGGCACGCCTGCGCAGCGCCGACATGGCGAGCAGCGCGGCCAGGGCGCCCACAACGACCCCTGCGAGCACGTCGTGGGGGTAGTGCGCGCCGACCCAGACCCGTGCGGCCGCCATCGCGAGGGCGGCCGCGGCAGCGACCGCGCCGAGCCGGCGGGAGACGAACAGCAGGGCGACGGCCGCAGCGGCGGCGATGGCCGCGTGGTTGCTGGGGAAGGACCAGTCGCCGGGCGCCGGACACGCCTCCAGCGTGGTCACCCGCAGGCTCTGGCAGGGCCGGTCCTCGCGCACCAGCAGCTTCAGCACCGCGTCCACCCCGTACGCGGCGACCACGACGAACGGCACGGCGAGCGCCGTCACCGCCGCCGCGGCGTCCACATGCCGTGCGCGCCACCAGCCGACGGCCATGAGGGCCGCGAACAGGGCGAGCCCGTACGTCGACCATGCCGACACTGTGTTGTCCAGCCACGCGGGAGCGTGCCAGGCGAGGTTCACCACGTCGGTGTAGGCCGAGCCGTCGACCGACGAGCCGTCGAGGGCGAGGATCATCCGCCTGCCTCCTTCGCCTTCGCGGCCCGGCGCGAGCGGTGCACCTCGGAGGCGAGCGGCAGCAGCGACAGGGCGACGATCAGCGCGACCATCGGCAGCAGATACCGGTCCACGTTCGGCACGGAGGAGCCCAGTGCGTACCCCGCCAGCGTGAGACCCAGGCTCCCCACCAGCCCGCCGGCCACCTGGCAGACGGTGAACGTCCGCACCGGCACCCACAGGGCGCCCGCCATCGGGTTCAGGACCGTGCGCACCACCGGAACGAAGCGGGCCAGCACGATCGCCTTCGCGTACCCGTAACGCTCCAGCAGCTCCTCCGCGCGTTTCACCCCTTCGTGCAGGCGGGCCGAGCGGCTCCGGGCGAGCAGGGCGCCGCCCGCTCTTCGGCCCAGGAGATATCTGCACTGCGCGCCCGCCAGCGCCCCCACCGCCGCGGCGACCAGGAGCGGGTCGAGCGACAGCTTGAGGCCACGGTCGGCGGTGCCGGTGCACAGCAGACCGGCCGTGAACAGCAGGGAATCGCCCGGCAGGAAGAAGCCGATCAGCAGCCCGGTCTCGGCGAACAGGACCACGCCCACGCCCAGCACGCCGAAGGCGGCCAGCAGCGACCGGGCGTCCAGCACATTGACGGCGAGCTGCGACGATAGGTGTACGGCTGTGGTCATCGCCGGGAGTCCCCTTCATCCTTCGTCAGGACCGTCGGCTGCGATGAGAACGCCGGTGCGGTGACACCCGACGACTGACTACAATCTTGTAGACGGTCTACTGAACTGTAGACGATGGCGGAATGAGGAACGTTCCCATGACGGACGCGAGGGACGAGAGGCGGCCGGCCGGCGAGCTCGAAGCCGCCGTCATGGCGGCCCTGTGGGCCGCCGGGGCCCCGCTCACACCGGGGCGGGTGCAGACCGAACTCGGTTCCGGCCTGGCCCGGACGACGGTGGCGACGATCCTGACCCGTCTGCACGAGAAGGGCGTCGTCGGCCGTGAGCGGCAGGGGCGCGGCTACGCCTACTTTCCCGTGCAGGACGCCCACGGCCTGACCGCCCGGCGCATGCACACCGAACTCGACCAGGACACCGACCGGGAGACGGTCCTGGCGCGCTTCGTCGCCCAGCTCAGCCCCGGCGACGAGCAGCACCTGCGCCGGCTCCTGGAGGGTGACGAGCGATGACCGCTCTGCTGCTCCCACCGCTGATCCTGCCCTTCCTCGCGCCGACGCTGGCCCGCCGAACCCTCGACCGCTTGGCCCCCGCCACCGCACTGTGGGTCCTCACCGTCTCGGCCCTGGCACTGGCGGGGGCCTGCGTCGCGGCCCTCGGCGCCCTGGTCCTGACCGGACTGCTCAAACTCCCCGCATTCGCCGCCTTCGGTGAACTCGTCCACCCCCTGCGGACTCCCTCGGACTATCTCGTCCTGCCCGCAGCCACGGCGGCTACCGGAGTGCTGACCCTCAGTTCCTGGACTCTCGTGCGCTCAGCACTCCGACAGGCCCGCGCCTTCAGGACCGCCCGCACGCAGGCCGACCGCCGCCCCGCCGCCGGTGACCTGTGCGTGATCGATTCGCCCGATCCGGACGCGTACGCCCTGCCCGGACGCCCCCACCGCATCGTCGTCACCACCGCCATGCTGCGCAGCCTCGGCCCCGCCGAGCGTGAGGCCCTCTTCGCCCATGAGCGCGCCCACAACTGCGCCGGCCACCACTATTTTCTGGCCGTAGCCGAACTCGCCGCCCACTGCCACCCCGCCCTGCGCACCACCCGCGACACCGTCCGTCTCGCCGCCGAGCGAGCCGCCGACGAGGCCGCCGCCGAGGTCACCGGCGACCGACGCCTGATCGCCACAGCCATCGCCCGCGCCGCCCTCGCCGGCCACGCCTCCCCGTCGACGCGTCCGAACTTCGCACCCGCGGCGACGAGCGGCCCGGTTCCGCAACGCGTCGCGGCCCTCCTCGCACCCTCCGAGAAGCGCTCACGCACCCCCCGCCGTACCGCGTTCCTCCTCGTGGCCTGCACGGTCCTGTCCGTCGCCGCCGGAACAGCCGGCGTCGCCGACTTCCACCACGAGGTCGAGGTCGCCCAGGGCGAGGAAGGTCCATGACCGCCTCGGAGCGGTGACCACGAGGAGCGCTCTGGCTGCCCGAGTGATCACCCTCGGGCGAGGATCGGCTCCAGCAGCCGGAACAGGTCGCCGGTGGCATCGGCGGCACCCAGCGCGGTGAGGGCGCCGAGAGCCAGAACGGGCACCGCCGGCGGCCACAGCCGTGGCGGCGGGGCGATCTGGAGAGCTGCGATCCGGCGGGTGACCGCGCGGTCGGTGAAACCGAGTGCGCGTGACGGCTCCCGGCGTCCGGCCGTGAGAGCTGCCCGCGCGAGAGCGCGGGCGGTGCCTGCGCGGTCGCCGACCACAGCGGCCGCTCGCTCGTCGGCCCAGCGTTCCACGAGGAGGACGACCGCGTGCCGGACCGGGGCAACGAGCGGGTTGACCGCGCCGGCCAGCGTAACGGCGGTGCACAGGCGTGCGTGGCGGTGGGCCACGTGGGCCCGCTCGTGGGTGAGCAGGACGCGGCGCTCCTCGGGCGAGAGAGCGCCGAGCATCGTGCTGGTGACCAGAATTCGGCCCGGTGAGCCCGCCCGTCCCGGGATGGCGAACGCCTCAGCGATGGGGGCGGCGGCCACGACCAGTTCGGTGTCCTGCGGCTGCCCCTCGCACAGCAGCCGCAAGGCCCGGCGGGTGAGGTACTCGGCGCGGGCGGCTCTGAGGAACCGGTGGGCCAGGAAGAAAAGCAGTGCGCAGGCGGCGAACGCGACGACCTCCGGTACCGGCTCGGGAAGCGGGCGGCCGTCCTCGCGGGCATCCGCGACCACCGGGGGAGCGGCGCCGACGAGGGTGGCGGCCAGCAGGAGCAGGGACCATGCGGTCGCCGCCGCGCACACGACGGCGGCGCCGGCCGGCGCGCGGGCGGCGAGCGCCGGTGCCACCCGGCGGCCGACCCAATGGCTGACCGCGGCGAGCAGCAGGGACAGCAGGAACGGTGTGTAGACGTCGACCCTCACCGCTCGCCGCCCCCCAGCAGGTCACGCAGCGCCCGCTCCTCCTCCGGGCTCAGCCCGGTGACGAACTGCTGCAGCGCGGCAATCGGGTCCGGACCCCGGTCGAGGGCCTCGTGCATGGCCTCGGCGGTCAGCTCGGCGGCGTTCTTCGCGGGCCGGTAGGCGCCGCGCCGCCCGTCCGCGTCCCGCAGGACGAGTCCCTTGTCGTACAGGCGTTTGAGAATGGTGTGCACGGTGTTGTAGGCGAGGTCGCCGCCGAGATCGGCCTGAATCTCCGCCGGAGTCAGCGCCCGGTCCGCCGCCCACAGGGCCGCGAGCACCTCGCTCTCCAGTTCACCGGCGTTACGCCGTTCGGCTCTGCCCTGCGGGCCCGTGCCAGCCATGGCTGAGACCTTACAGCGTGTAGGGGTGTGACGGCCCGAGGTGCTGTCGTTGGCGTGAACCCTACAGTCTGTAGGGTTAATCTGGCCCTACAGGCTGTAGGAGTAAGGGGTGAGTGATGAGAGACGGCCCGCAGGCCGCGGACAGCGCGTCGGCCGCGTCGACCGGCCCACCCAGGCCCGACCCCCCGACGGCCGTTCGCTTCGCTCCCCGATCCCGCGGCGAGGTGGCGCTCGCGGTCGTGGCCGGCGCCTTCACTCTGGCCCAGCTCCTTCTCGTCAGGCCGGGGATGGGCCTCGGCTGGGACGAGTCGGTCTACGTCAGCCAGGTCTCCTCCCACGCGCCGACCGCGTTCTTCAGCGCCCCGCGCGCCCGTGGCGTCCCGCTGCTGGTGGCGCCGGTCGCCGCCTGGTCGTCGTCCACCGCGCTGCTGCGGATCTACCTGGCCGTCCTGTCCGGTCTCGCCCTGTTCCTCGCGCTTCGCGCCTGGCGGGGCGTCTTCCCCGCCCGGGTGCTCGCGACCGCGGGCGCCCTGTTCGCCACCTTGTGGGTGACGCTGTTCTACGGCCCGCAGGCCATGCCCAACTACTGGGTCGCCGTCGGCGCCCTGGCCGGCACGGGCTGCTTCCTGCGCGCCCAGGCGAACCGCTTCGACCGCGCGGCGCTGTGGGGCGTGGGCCTGAGCGCGGCCCTGATGGCCTGGATGCGCCCCACGGACGCGGTCTGGGCGACCCTGCCCCTGCTCGTCCTGCTGGTGTGTGTACGGCGGTGGCGGCGCCCCGCGCTGCTGGGGGTGCTGGTCGGCGGCCTCGCGGCCGGGGCGGCCGAGTGGGTGATCGAGGCGTACGTCTCCTACGGCGGCCTGGGGCAACGCCTGTCCGACGCGTCCCGCATCCAGGGTGGCCTCGGCTGGAACATCGCCGTCGGAGACCAACTGCGCGCTCTGGGCGGGCGCACGCTGTGCCGACCGTGCACCAGCGCCGCGCCCCCTGTCCTGGAGACCCTGTGGTGGTATGTCCTGCCACTGCTCGCAGCCCTCGCGGCCATGGTCGCCGTCCGCGCCCGGCGCCCTGTCGCCACGCTCGTACCGCTGGCCTGCGCCGCCTCGGCGGCCTTCCCCTACCTCTTCATGATCGGCTACGCGGCACCCCGCTTTCTGCTGCCCGCCTACGCGCTGGTCGCCGTACCGGTGGCCGATCTTCTGGTGCACCTGGTCCGGGCACCCGGTCGGATTCGCCGACCGCTGACCCTGGTGCTGCTTACCCTCGCTCTGGCCGTCCACCTGCCCGTGCAGTTCGCGGTGTTGGATCACACTGTGCGGCGCATCACCGCCGCCCACCGTGAGTGGGCCGCCGTAGCCGCCGGGCTGCACCGGCTGGGCGTCCGCCCGCCCTGTCTGGTCACGGGAGAGAACGACGTCCCGATCGCCTACTACGCGGGCTGCTCCTCCGCCGCGACCGTTGGTCACGACGCCAACACCACGGCAGCCGGCATCCGGCGCACCGCCCGCCGGCTGCCCGTTGCCACTCTCGTGGCAACGGGCGGGCCGCCGGGCTACGCCCGCGGCTGGACCTCGCACCAGGTGGCCGGCGTACGCGTGTACGTATCACCTGCCGTGACGCCGGGAGGGCGGCGGTGAGCGCCACCGGCGTTCCGCTGTCCCGCGGCCTTGGCCGGCCCTGGCGGCTCGCCGTCACCGCAGCCGTGGTGACGGCGGCCGTCTGGGTGCTCGCCGCGCACCGGCACACGGTCGACGCCGGTGCCGACCGGCCTGCCGTCGCCGATCGCGCCTGGCTGGCGGCGGCCTGTGCGGCCGCTCTGGCGACCTGGATGTGCGCGGCCGTCGCCCACGTGGTCGCCGCCCTGGTCGTGGCGTCGAGCCGGCCGGCGCGCCACCGTGCGGGGCGCGCGGCCGGGCTCGCCCTGGCCGAAGTGTGGGCGGTGCACAGCAGGCGGTCCAGGGCGTGCGCCCGGTGGGGTGGGTCCCTCGGTGCTGCGACCGCTGGCCGAGGCGGGTGGGTTCGTGCTGGAGCGGTGGGCCGACGAGGAGGCCGCGGCCCATGTCGGCAGCCGTACGGTCGTTGCCCGCGCTGTCGGGCGGGCGGCTCTCGCCTCCGTCGGCGCGTCGCGCCCAGCTGCCCTGGCCGCGACCGGCGGGGCTGTGCCTCAGCGGGTGCAGGCCCTGCTGGCACCGCCTCCCGCGCGCCGCGCCCTGCCCTTCGTGGCGGGCGCTTTTCTGCTGACCCTGTGCTGTGCCAGCCTGGCCAATGCCGCGTCGGACAGTGAAAGCCTGGTCGAGAGCGCGGAACGGGCCCAGTGCGCCGCGGACGCCAAGGCGTCGGGCGCAGGGCATCCCATGCGGCGGCCCGACGCCTGCTGCGACCACCGTGGAGCCGGCGAACACGGAAGTCACCGCAGGTAGTCGCGTAGTACCGCGGTACTACGCGCACGGCGCGGTTCAGCCTCCCGGTACCACCGGATTCGGGTGATTCGGCACCTAGCGTTGCCAGCGAGGCGTCCGAAGTGACGGACGCCGGAGCCCGACAGGGAGAACGCGAATGATCGACTCACGGCAGTTGACCAAGAGGTACGGCGAGAAGACGGCCGTCGACGGGCTGGACTTCGTCGTGAAGCCGGGAACGGTGACCGGCTTCCTGGGGCCCAACGGCGCGGGCAAGTCCACGACCATGCGCATGATCGTCGGCCTGGACGCCCCGACGAGCGGCTCCGTCACCGTGAACGGCCACCACTATGCCTCGCACCAGGCACCGCTCCAGGAGGTTGGCGCCCTCCTGGAGGCGAAGTCGATCCACCCGGGCCGCTCGGCGTACAACCACCTCAAGGCCCTTGCACTGACCCACGGGATTCCGGGCAGCCGGGTCGACGAGGTCATCGGCCTCGCCGGACTGGGCAGCGTGGCGAAGAAGCGGGCCGGCGCCTTCTCCCTCGGCATGGGCCAGCGGCTGGGCATCGCGGCGGCGCTGCTGGGCGACCCGCAGACGGTGATGCTGGACGAGCCGGTCAACGGGCTGGACCCGGAGGGCGTGCTCTGGATCCGCAACCTGCTCAAGGGGCTCGCCGACGAGGGCCGCACGGTGTTCGTGTCCTCGCACCTGATGAGCGAGATGGCCCTGGTGGCGGACCATCTGATCGTCGTGGGGCGCGGGCGGCTGCTGGCCGACACGACCGTGGCGGACCTGATCCGCGAGGCGGGCGGCGACACGGTGAAGGTCGCGACGCAGGACCCGGCGCGGCTGCGTGACGTCCTGGCCGGGCCGGGCGTCGACGTCACCGGCCGGATCGGCTCCGAGGAGCTGCAGGTGACCGGGCTGACCGCCCGCGAGATCGGGCTGAAGGCCGCGGAGCACGGGATCGCGCTGTTCGAGCTGAGCGCGCGGACGGTGTCGCTGGAGGAGGCGTTCATGGAGCTGACCAGGGATGCCGTGGAGTACCACGGTTCCACGACCGGGATCGAGACCCTCGGGAGGTCCGCATGAGCACGCTCACCGCAACCGCCGAGGAACCCCGGACCACCCCTGCCCGCCCTGCCTACCGGGTGACCGGTCGGCGCGTGCTCTCCTCGGAGTGGGCCAAGCTGTGGTCCCTTCGCTCGACCTGGATCACCTTGGGTCTCGGCCTGCTGTTCCTGGTGGCCTTCGGCCTGATCTCCGCGAGCCGCTACAAGTCGGGGATCGGCTCCGACCGTCCGGACCGGGACTTCGCCGATGCGACGGCCGTGAGCCTGTCCCTCTTCGGTACGAACTTCGCCCAGCTGGCCCTGGGAGTGCTCGGTGTGCTGGTCACGGCGGGGGAGTACTCCACCGGCATGATCCGTTCCACGCTCGCGGCGGTGCCCCGCCGGCTGCCCGTGCTGTGGTCCAAGGCGGCCGTGTTCGGGCTGGTCGCACTGGTCGTGGGGACGATGGGCGGGTTCGTCGCCTTCCTGTTCGGCAGCGGAATCGTCTCGGGTACGCCCGCGGCCATGAGCTTCTCGCATGCGGGTGTCCTGCGCAGTCTGCTGGGCGCAGGGCTCTACCTCGGCCTGGTCGGGGTGATCGGCACTGCCCTCGGCGCGCTGCTGCGGTCGGTGGCCGGCGGGATCTCGGTGCTGGTGGCCACCCTGCTGCTGATCCCGGGACTGATCTCTCTGCTGCCGAGCTCCTGGCAGGACGACATCGCCCCCTACCTGCCGTCCAACGCGGGCCAGGCGATGTTCGCCCTGACACACGACTCCACGACCCTGTCGGCGGGCGCCGGGCTGCTGGTCTTCCTCTGCTGGACGGCGCTGGCACTGGGCGGCGCGGCCTACCGGCTCGCGCGAACCGACGCCTGACACGTGCACCATGGACAGGTGACGCCCGTGACCACCGATGACCTCAGCGGGATGGGACCGCTGGTCGCCCGACTGTCCCGGGGCGGCCAGCGGTTGCGGCAAGCCGACCGGACACACCCCTGGGTGCTGGACACCGCGGTCGTCGTCCTGGTCTTCCTGATGTTCTGCCTGCCTGACCTCTTCCGCGGCGGTGTGGACGACGGCGACGGCCCGCGCCGGTTTCGGCTCGCCTTCACCCAGCTACCCGTCGCGGGAATGCTGGCCTTCCAGTCCGGACTGGTTCTGCCCTTGCTATGGCGGCGACGCAAACCCCTCGTGGCGTTCGCCGTCATCGCGGCGGTATTCGTCCTGCAGTGGTCCCTGGGCGCTGCGCTGCGCGCGGACGTCGCCCTGTTCATCGCCCTGTACAGCCTAGCCCTGCACGGGTGGCTGCGGCAGTTGCCGTGGGCCTGTGCGGCCATGGCGGGCGCCATGGCGCTGGTCGCGGTGCGCGCATCCTCGGCCGTGTCCGTGTGGGATGCGCTGTTCTTCCTGCTGAGCACGGCGACGGCGGCGCTCGCGCTCGGTCTGGTGGTGCGCATCCGCCGGGCCCAGCTCGCCGGCCTGCGGGAGCGGGCGGCCCGGCTGGAGATAGAGCGCGATCAGCGCAGCAGGCTGGCCACGGCCACCGAACGCACCCGGGTCGCCCGTGAGATGCACGACATCGTCGGCCACAACCTGTCCGTCATCATCACGCTCGCCGACGCCGGCGCCTACGCCACGGACATCGCTCCCGAACGGGGCAAGGAGGCCCTGCAGCTCATCGGCGACACCGGCCGGCAGGCCCTCGGCGAGCTGCGGCGCGTGCTCGGCGTGCTGCGCGAGACCGCAGAAGGCCCGCCCGGCGGTCCCGAGCTCAGCCCGCAACCCGGCTTCGCGGACATCGAAGCGCTGTGCGCCAAGGTGCGCGCCGCTGGACTGGAGGTCGTCTACCGGACCTCCGGCGATGCGGACGCCCTGGACAGCGGCGTACAGCTGACGGCGTATCGCATCGTTCAGGAAGCCCTCACCAACACCCTGAAGCACACCGATACCGATACCGATACCAAGGTGCACCTGGCGATTCTCGTCGCGGACAGCCGGGTGAACATCCAGGTCCAGGACACCGGCCCGGCCTCACCGTCCGGACCGCCGAACGAGGAAGGACACGGCCTGGTGGGCATGCGGGAGAGAGCGGCTTTGTACGGCGGCACCGTCAGCGCGGGACCGACGGCCGGCGGAGGATGGAGCGTCGAGGCCGTCCTGGACCTCACGCCCCAGGGCGGTGACCGGTGACCACCGTGCTCATCGTGGACGATCAGCCGCTGCAGCGCTACGGCTTCCACCTGCTCCTGGACTCCGTCCCCGAGACCGACGTCGTCGGTGAGGCCGCCCACGGCGCCGAGGCCGTCCGCAAGACCGCCGACCTGCGCCCGGACGTCGTCCTGATGGACGTCCGGATGCCCGGCTTGGACGGCATCGAGGCCACCCGCCGCATCGTCGCCGCCGGCGGACGTTCGCGCGTCCTCGTGCTCACCACCTTCGACCTCGACGAGTACGTCCACGCCGCTATCCGCGCCGGTGCCAGCGGCTTCCTCCTCAAGGACGCCCGCCCCGAAGAGCTCCTCGCCGGCATCCGAGCCGTCGCCGTCGGCGACGCCGTCATCGCGCCCGCCCTCACCCGCCGCCTTCTGGATGAATTCGCCCGCTACGTCCCCGCGCACCACGGAGACTCCGCCGAGGACCCGGGACTCGGCTCCCTCACCGACCGCGAGCGGGAGATCCTCGTCGCCGTGGGCAAGGGGTGGACCAACGGCGAGATCGCCACCCGTTTCGTCTTGTCAGAGTCCACTGTCAAGACCCACGTGGGGCGCGTCCTTGCCAAGATCGGTGCCCGCGACCGCATCCAGGCCGTGATCTTCGCCTACGACCACGGCCTCGCCCGGCCCAGCGCGGACTGAACCGAGGGCGGCCGGGCAGTCCGGCGGCGCCCGTCAGAGTTCCAGGCGGTAGCCGTGGCCGCGCAGGGTGGTGATGCGGGGCAGGCTGCCGGGCTGGACCGAGGTGCGGGCGGCCTGCGCGAGGCGGCGGCGCAGGCCCGCCATGGTGACGTCCAGGGTCTTGGTGGAGCCGAACCAGTTCTCGTCCCAGACCTTGGCCATCAGCGTGGGCCGGCCGGAGCTGCGGATGCCGTTCAGCGCGGCGGCCCAGTACGGCGACTACGGCCGCGCCCGCGGTCAGGGCCAGGTAGCCGCTGGGCACCGACAGGCTCGCGGGCGGCGGATCGAAGACGCCCGTCAGGACCTTCACCAGCATCTCGGACCACCTGGTTGTCGGGGATGTCCTCGGGCGGGTTCGACTCGGTGGGCGCCGGGGTCGCCCGCACCGGCGTGGTCGAACCGGGAGGCCGGCCCGGCGGGCGGCGGCTGAGCATCCTTCAGGAGCCTGCCGTGGGAGCGGGGCCGCGCCGGAGGCGGGTGACGATGCGGCTCGCGGCGGTCTTCTTGAGCAGGCCGTAGGCGAGGACCGGCAGCAGCAGGTGGGGTTTGTCGGGCAGGGACGCGGTGATCAGGACCGCGCTGGCGCTGCTGTTGTTCATGCCACAGGCGAGAGTCAGCGACGAGGCGGTGCCCGCCTCCAGCCGCAGGACGCGGGCGGCTGCCCGGCCGAGGGCGAAGGAGAGCAGGCAGACCAGGGCGGCCACCGCCAGGGCGGCGGCGAACAGCAGAGGGCGGGGCCGGGCCAGGACGGAGCGAGGCGTAGGACATGACGACGACGCGGCCGAGCCGGTGCCGCAGCCAGGACGCGGCGCGGGTGTGCATGGGCCCATCGTGATCAGACCGGATGGGGCGGGCGGGGAAAGCCGCGCGGCAGTCAGGATGCGTTCAGGTATTCGCTGGCAGCGTCCTGCCCCATGACCTACGAACTCTCCGAGACTCCCGAGGCCGAACCGGGCACGAATGCCTCTGCTCGCCCCTCCCACCGTCTGCGCTGGAACAAGGTTCCCGAGGTCACCGCCTATTTCTGGATCATCAAGGTGCTGTGCACGACGGTCGGCGAGACCGCGGCCGACCTGCTCAACGAGAAGGCCGGCCTGGGCCTGACCGGCGTGTCGGTCCTGATGAGCGCGCTGCTCGCGGTGGTCCTGGTCGTGCAGTTCCGTACGACCGCCTACCGCGCGGGCGTGTACTGGCTCGCCGTCGCCCTCATCAGCGTCGTCGGCACGCTGATCAGCGACAACCTCACCGACAACATGGGCGTGCCGCTGGAGACGACCACCGCGGTGTTCGTCGCCCTTCTCGCCGTCGTGTTCGTCGTCTGGTACCGGCGTGAGCGCACCCTCTCCATCCACAGCATCGACACCACCAGCCGTGAGGCGTACTACTGGCTGGCCGTACTGTTCACCTTCGCCCTCGGAACGGCGGGCGGCGATCTGGTTTCCGAGCGCATGGACCTGGGCTACTGGCTGGCGGCGGTCCTGTTCGCGCTGGCCATCGCCGCCGTGGCGGTCGCGCACTTCGCGCTGGGCCTGGACGCGGTGTGGGGCTTCTGGATCGCCTACATCCTCACCCGCCCGCTCGGCGCCTCGATCGGCGACTACCTCTCCCAGCCGACCGGCGACGGCGGCCTCGGGTTCGGCACCGTCATCACCAGCGGCCTCTTCCTGGCGGTCATCCTCGGCCTGGTGGTGTACCTGATGGTGACCCGCAAGGACGTCGCGGACCCTGCGCGCGTGACGCGGCAGGCGGCCTGAACGGTTCGGAACGCGTTCAGGAAGCGTTCAGGCGATCACCGACAAGGTCGGACACCACGGCCGGCCTCCGCGGTCGGCCCGTGTGTCGCAAGGCGCCCGTCGCTGCGGAGACGGGTGCCCTTTCACACCCCCCCCCACGAACAGGAGTGTCCGACCATGGAGAATCCCGAAGTCCTCACCGACTTAGACGTCGCCGCCCGGCAGCAGCGGGTCGCGACCACGGCCAGGTCGGTCATGAAGAAACTGCCCGAGGTCACCCTCGCCTTCTGGATCATGAAAGTCGCGGCGACGACCCTGGGCGAGACGGCCGGCGACCTCTTCGCCCAGACTCTGAAGCTCGGCTATTTCCTCACCACGATCGCCCTGTTCCTGCTCTTCGTGGTGACCCTGGCCGTTCAGTTGCGCTCCCGCCGCTACAACCCGTTCTTCTACTGGACGGTCATCCTGTCGACCAGCATGGCCGGCACCACGATGTCCGACTTCATGAATCGCGACGCCAGCACCAAGTACCTCTCGAGCGGCGCCACTTCGCTGGGCTGGGGACCGCAGGGCCTCGGCCTCGGATACCCGACGGGCGCGGCGATCCTGATCTCGATCCTGGTCGTCATCTTCGCCGTCTGGAAGCTGACCGGAATGACCTTCGTCATCCGTGACATCGTCAGCTTCCGCGGGGAGGCGCTGTTCTGGTCGGCGATCCTCGTCTCCAACACCCTCGGCACCTCGATGGGCGACTTCCTGTCCGACAGTTCGGGCCTCGGCTACGCCGGCGGGGCGGCGCTGGTGACCGGTGTCCTGCTGGTGCTGGTGGCCCTGATGAGGGTGTCCGTCGTGCCGAACGTGCTGCTGTTCTGGATCGCCTTCGTGCTGACCCGCCCGCTCGGCGCGACAGCCGGCGACTTCCTGACCAAGCCGGTCGCGAAGGGCGGTCTCGACCTCGGTACGGCGGGTTCCTCCGCCGTGCTGTTGGCCGTACTGGTCGGTCTGACGGGTTACGCCCACGCTCAGGAGCGCCGCAGCCTCGCCCGGTCCGCGGCCCTGCCTCCGGAGACGGGCGACTACGACCGGGCCACCGAGCGGGCCGACTGAGCGCGAACGGCGCCACGCTCGTCCGGCGGGCGCGGCAGAGTTCCTGCGCCCACCTCAGCACCTGACCGCTGCAACGTGGTGAGAGAGGATGCGCCTGCCGGATTCGCCCAGCGAGGATGAGAGCGCCACCAGGAGGTGGGCCGATGTTCCATGTCCGGCCTGCCGGGCACGCGACACCCTGGGGAGGAGGTCGTGAAGTCCGCCGGCACCACGTCTGCCCCGCCCGAACCGTCGGACGGACATGCCCGGGGGCTCTCTGCGTGGCGGTTCGTGTTGGTGTTCGGGGGCGTCAGTCTGCTGATGGACTTCGTGTACGAGGGCGCTCGCTCCGTCACCGGCCCCCTGCTCGCCCACCTGGGAGCCTCCGCGGCCGTGGTCGGCGTGGTCCTGGTCGTCCTGCCGCTGCTGTCCGCCGCGGTTCCGGCCCTGGCCTTCACCGACACGGTGGGGGTCGTCGTGGCGGGTGCACTGGTGTGGGGCGCCGCCGTCGGCGTTCAGGAGTCCACGCGGCGCGCCACCGTCGCCGACCTCGTACCCGTGGGCCGCCGGGCCACCGCGTACGGCGTCTTCGCCGGGATCATGGGTGCGGCCGCGTTGGTCGGCGGCGCCCTGGCCGGGGTCCTGTACGACATCTCCGTCCCGCTTCTGATCGTCGTCGTCGCCGGCATCCAGACCGCCGCACTCGGTCTGCTGTGGGTCACCCGGGCCGTGCGGTCCACACCCGTCCGCTGAGGGCCGAACGTGCGGGCGTACACGGGCGATCCCGTTGCGCTGGGCGCCGGTGGGGCGGGTTCTGGAAGCCGTCGATGCGCCCCGATCTGCATGGCGCCACGCGATGTGGTCGCCCACCAGCCCGTAGCGGTGGTGGCGCGTCGGCCGTTGGTGGGGTTGGTCGGTGTGCCCAGGACTCCTGTTGCCAACTGGGTCGGTGGGTACGGCGTTCGGCCCGACGCCGTGAGCCGTTCGGCCGCCTCATCCCCCTCGCCCCCGACAGGCCGGCGGGGCTGCTCGCGAGCGCTGCCAGCACGGCCTTCGCGTCTTCGGCGGCGGCTTCCCCCACTCGCAGCTCCGCCACCCTGTGGTCACTGACTCCGGGTCCATTCGGCCACCTCGGGCAGGTCAGTCCCATGGGCGCGGATCCAGCCGTGAGGCGGCAACGGACGTCGACCATCCGCTGCCACAGCGCAGCCGCGTGGGGCCGCGAGACCGGGCACCCTGTCGATGACGTCCATGACCAGCCGGTACCGGTCGAGTCGTTGCGGACGACCGTGTCGAACGGGGTCGTGGTGGTGCCCTCCTCCTTGTAGCCGCGCACGCGCAGGTGTGGGTGGTTGGCGCGGCGGTAGGCGAGCCGGGGGATCAGCCACGGATAGCCGTGGTACGTCGAAGACGACGGGCTTGTCGGGGTTCAACAGCGCGTCGTCTTCGCCATCGGGCATGCCGTGCGGGTGTCCCTCCGCGGGCAGCAGTCGGGCGATGTCGACGACGTTGACCACTCGTACCGCGAGTTCGGGCAAGTGGCGGCGGAGCAGCGAGGCCCCGGCCAGTACTTCGAGGGTGGGTACGTCGCCCGAGCAGGCAAGCACACCTCAGTCTCTGATCAGGAGAGACCGGACGCTCTCAGAACCGCTCGGGTGGTCTCGTCGTCGATCCGGTGGCCGAGCCGGTCCAAGATGTCCGCGCCCTGGCGAAGCGTGCCGCGTTCGACGGAGCGGTGGACGCCGGTGTCGAGCTCGTGCCAGATCAACGGATTGGCGGCGAGGACGCGGGGGTCGAGTTCCAGGCGACCGCCGTGGGTGTCGCACAGGACCAGGTGCACGCAGACGGTGCCGTACTGCCGTACGGCCACCAGCGCGTCGGTACGCACGACGTGCCTGCGCCAGGGGGTGCGTACCGCCAGCCAGCCGGGGCCCGCGGTCACCCGGGGCGGGAGCAGGACGGCGAGGACGGTGGCGGACAAGGTCAGCCACAGCAGGGCTCGGGGGAGCGTCAGGGTGCCGGCGTCCCAGTCCAAGAGCAGGGAGAGGGCCCAGAACACCAGGGCGCAGGTCGCCGCCAGTCGGGCGCTGCCGCGCCAGTGGCGGTCGCCGGCCGGTGCCCACCGGTCCATCCGTGTCATGACGCTGACGCTAGGCGGCTGTGCGGGCCCTGGCGGCTGTCGCTGACGGGGTCCTGACGCCGTGCGGGCGAATCCTGACGGGTTCCTGACGGCGACGTCAGATCCAGCCGGTGATGCGTGATTCAGCCGGTGTGGACCCGGGGGCGGCGGGGCCGGTCCGGTTCCGCCTCGCGCAGGACCTCTCGGGTGACCGGGGCTACCTCGCCCTGGCCGAAGAGGAAGAAGCGCAGGAAGTTGGCGAAGGGGCTGCCCTCGGTCCACTCGAAGTAGATGTGCGGGGTGCAGCCGGTGGTGTCGCGGACGTGAAGGAGGAGGGCGGCGATGGCGTTGGGGACGGAGGAGGACTCCAGGGTCAGTACGCGGTAACGGTTGTGCAGGACCTCGCCGCGGACGGTCAGGCTCGCCTCGAACTCGGAGGGGTCGGTCACCGTCACCTCGACGAAGACGAAGTCCTCCTGCTCCGGCATGTCGTTGTCGGTGCGGATCTGCTCGATCTTGTCGCGGTATTCGGCCTTGTCGCGGGCGTCGGGCTCGTTGGCGATGAAGCGGATCTTTCGGCTGGCCATGTCCCGGATGAATCGTTCCGCCAGGTCGTCGAGCGTCACGCTCGTCACGCGGAGCTCGAAGGCTCGGGCCAGCCGGGAGAGCAGGGAGACCAGGATGATGCCCGCGATGAAGCAGGTGCCGATCTTCACACCGTCGGGGCGCTCGATGACGTTCAGAACGGTGGTGTAGAGGAACACCGCCGAGATGACCGCGAACGCGATGGTCCAGTTGCGCTGGCCGGCCTTGTGGGCGGCGATGGTCACGGCGATCGCCGCCGAGCTGATGAGCACCAGCACGCCGGTGGCGTAGGCGCCGCCCTGGGCGTCGACGTCGGCGTCGAAGATCCAGGTGACGAGGAAGCCGATGAGGGTGAAGACGATGACCATCGGGCGGACGGCGCGGGCCCAGTGCGGGGCCATGCCGTAGCGGGGCAGGTAGCGGGGCATCAGGTTGAGCAGGCCGGCCATGGCCGAGGCGCCCGCGAACCACAGGATGGCGATCGTGGAGACGTCGTAGACCGTGCCGAAGGCGCTGCCCAGGTATTCGTGGGCGAGGTAGGCGAGGGCGCGGCCGTTGGCCTGGCCGCCGGACTCGAACTCCTTCTCCGGGATGAGGAGGGTGGTGATGAAGCTGGTGGTGATGAGGAAGACGCTCATGATGAGGGCGGCGGCCGTCAGCAGTCTCTTGGTGTCGCGGATGCGGCCCCGGGGGTGCTCCTCCGTGTCGCCTTCGTCGCCCCTCACGTGCGGCATGACGGCGACGCCGGTCTCGAAGCCGGACAGGCCGAGCGCGAGCTTGGGGAAGACCAGCAGCGCCACGCCGACCATGGCGAAGACGTTGCCGTGCTCGGCGGTCAGCGCGCTGGACCAGTCGGTGATCACGTGTCCGGCGGTGGCGACGTGCCACACGCCGACGATGACCACCACGACGTTCAGCGCGAGGTAAATGCCCACCAGGACGACCGCGACGCCGATGGCCTCCAGGAAGCCCTTGAGGAACACCGCGCCGAGCAGGGCGACCAGGATCAGGGTGATCAGCAGCTGCTTGTCGTGCAGGGCGCTTTCCAGGTGAGGGTTCTCGACCAGGTGGGTCGAGGCGTCCGCCGCCGAGAGGGTGATGGTGATCAGGAAGTCGGTGGCGGCGAAGCCCAGCAGGGTCAGCACGAACAGCTTGCCCTTCCAGAAGGACAGCAGCCGCTCCAGCATCGCGATCGAGCCCTCGCCGTGCGGGCTCTCCTCGGCGACGCGCCGGTAGACCGGCAAAGCGCCGGCCAGGGTGACTATGACGAGCACGATGGTCGCGACCGGCGACAGCAGACCGGCCGCCAGGGCCGCGATGCCCGGCTGGTAGCCGAGGGTGGAGAAGTAGTCCACGCCGGTCAGACACATCACGCGCCACCAGCGCTGGCCCTTGTGCGGGGGTTCCGGCTGGGCGTGCGGTCCCGTGTGGCCGCCCTGCTTGCCCATGTCGGACAGGCCCTCGAGCATCCACGTCCGCAGACGGCTCGGCGGCGGGTGTTCGGTGGTGGCCATCGGCGGTGCTCTCCAACTGTGCGGCTCGGTCTCGGGTTCCGGCCATCACGCGGACGGCGGCACCAGCGTATGCAGAGCGTGACGCAGGGGCTCATGGATGGGGCACGCAGCGGCGTCAAGCTTGCGTTAAGACCGACTGCGGAAGAGGTTGTGGCACGTCAAGGTGTGGACGTTTCGGTCACATGGAACGGGTTGGGCCGTATGGGGGGCGGTCAGGGGATCAGTGGTGGGCACCCAGCGTCATCTCGTACGCCGGCTCCTGGCCGCCCTGCATGGATGTGATGCGCACGTGGGGGACGCCGGCGTCCGGAGCAGTTGGCGGACCATGCCTTGAGTGGGCCGCCGGTGTGGCGCCGCCACGGGTCTCGTAGGGTTTGCCGGGGGCAGGCGCCGACGCGAGCAAGGCGACTGGCACGCGGCCGCCCGACGTCACCTGTTCAACCGCATGATCGGCCGGCTTGACCACTGCCTTCAGGCAGGCGCACTGTTCGACGGGCACATCGCCTCACCCTCCGCCCGGTCCGCGGCAGCTTGACGCCTTGGGATCGTGAGATGTCTCAGTGGGCGGGAGACCGTCCCCGCAGCTCAAGCCTGGCGGCGAGGACTTCGCCATCTGGACGGCCGCCACCCGCCCACCAGCTCGGCCAGCCCTTCACCCGCTCCGGCCAGCGCGGTCGGCGGTGAGGCGGGCCTCGAAGCCGTCGAGGACGGACTGAAGGCCGAATGCGAAGGTGTGGTCCGGCGCTGAGGCGTAGTCCTTGGCGGCCGTGGTGTCGAGGCGTTCGCGGAGTCGCGGAAATTGCATGGCGGTCTCGGTGGCGCGTGTCATGGCGTCGGCCATCAGTTGCTCGGCGTCCGCGCTGTTCTTGCTCAGCCGACGGTTCAGCGAGACCTGTGCGGCAGGACCGAGCGCGCTGCCGAGCACGAAGGTGAACACGGTGGCGGCCGCCCGGTCCGCGTCGGCGGCGGCGAAGCCTGCCTTTTCGTAGATGGCGAGGCTGAGGTCGTTGTGCCGGGCCTGGCCGGGTCCGTGCAGGAGGTGGCTGCCGAATGCCTGGACGAGCCAGGGGTGCCGGGTGAGCATCGCATGCATGGCGCCAGCATGGGCGGCGGCGGCCGTGCGCCAGTCGGTGGCGGCGAGATCGGGCGCCTCGACCTCGTGCCAGATCGCGTCGCCGGCGAGTCGGACGAGATCGTCCTTGGTCTTGATGTGCCAGTAGACGGCCGTGGCGGCCGAGCCGAGCCGTTTGGCCAGGCTCCGCATGTTGAGGCCGTCCAGTCCCTCTTCGTCGAGCAGCTCGATGGCCGCACGGACGATCCGATCTGCGGTCAGTGTGTCTCGCGGCATGGCGACCACACTACTTGTACTTAGTTCACGTCAGGTCTTGTACTTAGTTCGAGTGCGGGTCTACGCTCCCTCTCGTACTTAGTTCAGGTGCCTGATGGGGGAGTCATGTCGCAGCACAAGCTGTCGGAGTACGTCAAGGCGCAAGCCACGGATCTGGGCGTTCCTGGTGTCGCCGTCGGGGTGCTCCTGGACGGCCAGGAGATCTACGCCGCGCACGGTGTGACGAGTCTCAGCAATCCGCTGCCGGTCGACGAGAAGACGCTGTTCCCTCTGGCGTCGGTGTCCAAGACCTTCACGGCGACCGCGCTGATGCGCCTGGTCGCCGAGGGAAAGGTGGACCTGGAAGCGCCGGTGCGGCGCTACGTGCCCGAGCTGCAGCTCGCCGACGAGCAGGCCGCGGCGCAGATCACCGTCCTGAACCTGCTCAACCACACCGCCGGCCTGGACTGGAACCTGATCGACGACGGCGAGGGCGACCGCTCCCTGGCCGGGCTGGTGGCGAAGCTTCCCCGGCTGCCGCTGATCGCCCCGCCCGGGGCCCGCGCCTCATACAGCCAGGCCGGATACAACCTGGCCGGGCGGATCGTCGAGAAGGTCACGGGCCTGCCCTTCGAGCAGGCCATGGCCTCGCTGGTCCTGGAGCCGGTGGGCCTACCAGACACCGTGTACGGACTGGCGGAGGTGATGGTCCGCAAGTTCGCCGTGGGCTACAACCGCGGCGACGACGGCGAACTGCGCCCCGCCCGGCCCTGGGGAGCGTTCAAGGAAGGGGCGCGCGGCGACAACCCCGGCGGCGGCCTCGCCTCCTCTGTGAGTGATCTGCTGCGCTGGGCGCAGTTCCAACTCGGCGACGGCGAGGGTGTTCTGCCCGCTGCAGAACTGCACCGTATGCGGGAGCGGACGATCGAGCTGCGCGCCAGCACGCTTGGCGACGGCTTCGGCATCTGCTGGTTCCTGCACGACCTGGACGGCCTCCACGGCATCGGCCACGGCGGCTCGGGCAACGGCCAGTTCGCCGAGCTGCTCCTCGTGCCCGAGCGCAACTTCGCGGTGGTCTCCCTGGCCAACGCCGGCCCGGACGGCTACCCCCTCAACCAGTCCGTCGTGCGGTGGGCACTCGAGCACTATCTGGGCGTCGTCGAGAAGACGGCAGAGCCGCTCCCGTACGACGAGGGCCGGGCCCAACAGGTCATCGGCCGCTATGAGATCGACGCCATGAACCTCGACATCGCCACCGATGGCGCCCGTCTCACCCTGGCGGTCGGCATCAAGCCGGAGATCCGCGAGGCATCGGACGAGGAAATGCCCCCGGACCACCCGGCCGCGGACATCGGCTTCCTTCCCGGCGACGGCGACGAGTACATCGTCACTGAAGGCGGCCTCAAGGGGCAGCGCGGCTACTTCTCCCGCGACGTCAACGGCGCGGTCACAGGCGTCGACCTCGCCGGTCGGCTCTTCCACCGTGCCTCGTAAGCATCCTGATCCACCGCAGACAGGGGTGGTCCCGAGCGACCGCCCCTTTCGGCACCCCGAACCGACGACAGTCGGTGCAGGGACACGACCCGTCTCCGCCACAACGTTGGGGCGCTCTCGTTTCCGGCGCTCGGCCGTCGGGAACGCTGATCGGCAGCGCGCTTTCTCCCGGCCGGCCTCATCGGCATGATGCAGGGCCAGCTCGCCAGCTCGCCGTTCCGCTGCACCCCGCTGGATTCCGTGGTGCCTCGCCGGCACAGTTCAGGCGTCCGCCAGCCGGGCCTCCTCCAGGTCGAGGGAGCGCTGGAGCCGTCTGCGCGTCGTGTCGCTGATGGCGTGCGCTCGTCGTAGAGGCTGATCGGCGTCGGGCTGTTCCGGTCCGCCCCCGTCAGTACGGCCACGGCGGACGGTCACGCGTCGGTGCCGGCCGACAACGCGACCACGGTGGGCGCCCTGCTCCTGCTGAAAGCTTTCGCCTCCGGGTGCAGTGCCCTGACCGGCGTCGAGGCCATCGCCAATGCCGTGCCCTCCTTCCGGGTGCCGCGCGCCAAGCGCGCCCAGCACGCGGAGGTCGCCCTCGGCGCAGTCTTCGGCCTGATGCTGATCGGCCTGTCGGTGCTGATCTCCGGCTTCCATCTCCAGCCGGTCGAGGGCGTCACCGTCCTCGCCCAGCTCGCGGACGCCTCCCTCGGCCACAACTGGGCTTTCTGTGTCATCCAGTTCGCCACTGTGATCCTGCTGGCCCTGTCCGCGAACACGTCGTTCGGCGAGCTGCCGGTGCTGCTGAAGCTGCTGGCCCGCGACAACTACCTGCCGCACGTGTTCGCGCTGAAGGCCGACCGGCAGGTCCACCGGCACGGTGTGCTGGCCCTGGCCGTGGTCTCGGCGGCACTGCTGGTGTTCTCCGGAGGTGATACCAACACCCTGGTGCCGTTCGCGATCGGCGTCTTCGTCGGCTTCACCATTGCCCAGATCGGCATGGTGAGGCACTGGCGTCAGGAGCGAGGGCGGGGCTGGCGGGGCAAGGCTCTGCTGAATGGCTTCGGCGCGCTGCTGACCGGCGTCTCCACGGTCGTCGTCACCGCGAGCGAGTTCGACGAGGGCGCCTGGCTGGTCGTGGTGACCCTGCCGCTGCTGGTGGCGGCCTTCGTCGCCGTGCACCGCGCCTACGTCTGCATCGGGGAGCGCCTGGGCCTGGGCAGTATCCCCGAGCCCCCTCATCGCGAGCGTTCGCTGGTGATCGTGCCGGTGTCGTCCCTCTCCCGCCTGACGTCCGTGGCGCTGACCGCGGCGGCCTCCCTGGGCGACGAGGTGCACGCGGTCACCGTCTGCTACCCCGACCCCGAGGACCGGGCCCAGCTGCACGCGCTGGAGCGCTCCTGGGCGGAGTGGGACCTTGGGGTGCCGTTGATCCGTCTGACCTGCGAAAGCCGCAGCCTGGGCCGTCCCATCGCCGCGTACCTGCGCAAGCTCTCCACGTCGGAACCGGCCACCCAGGTCACCGTCCTGATCCCGGAGACCGAGCCGGAGCGGCTGTGGCAGCGGCTGCTGCAGAACCAGCGGGGCGCTGTTGTCGCCCACGCCGTGCGCAGGGAGACCGACGCGGTCATCTGCCGGCTGCGCTTCCGGCTGCTGTGCCCCTCGCCTCCGGCGGCGTAAGAGTCCCGTCAAAGGTGCGGGGGCCGCCGTAAGAGAGGCGTCAACGGCGGCCGAATCCGGCCAGAGAGGCGGTTTCCTCTAATCGTCTGTTCCACCCGAACCTCACTCCAGGAGTTCGCGATGGCCGATCTGGCCTTCGTCGTCACCACAGTCGCGGTCTTCGCGCTGGTGGCTCTCGTCGCCAAGGGGGTGACGAAGCTGTGACCGTCGAAAACGTAGTCGGACTGATCGTGGCCGTCGCCCTGCTGGGCTATCTCGTCCTCGCCCTGATCTTCCCCGAGAGGTTCTGAGACACAGCATGGGTCCCGTACTCGCCGGTGTGCTCCAGCTGCTCGCGCTCATAGCGGCGCTGGCGCTCGCCTACGTCCCCCTCGGCAACTACATGGCCAGGGTCTACTCCTCCGACAAGCACTGGCGCGTCGAGAAGTGGATCTACAAGGGCATCGGTGCCAACCCGAACACCGAGATGCGCTGGCCGGCCTACCTGCGTGGCGTTCTCGCCTTCTCGGCCGTGAGCGTCGTCTTCCTCTACCTGCTCCAGCGGCTCCAGGGCCACATGCCCGGCTCGCTCGGTTTCAAGGCGATCGACCCGGACCAGGCGTTCAACACGGCCGCGTCGTTCGTCACGAACACCAATTGGCAGTCGTACTACGGCGAGCAGGCCATGGGCCACGTCGTGCAGACTGCCGGGCTCGCGGTACAGAACTTCGTGTCGGCCGCGGTCGGTATCGCCGTGGCGGTGGCGCTGGTGCGCGGATTCGCCCGCTCCCGCACCGGTGAACTCGGCAACTTCTGGTCGGACCTGGTGCGCGGTGTGACCCGCATCCTGCTGCCGCTCTCCGTCGTCGCCGCGATCGTCCTGGTCGCCTGCGGTGCCATCCAGAACTTCTCCGGCATCCACGAGGTCGGCCAGTTCATGGGCGGCAACCAGCAGTTCAACGGCGGGGCGGTCGCCTCGCAGGAGGCCATCAAGGAGCTGGGTACCAACGGCGGCGGCTACTTCAACGCCAACTCCGCCCACCCCTTCGAGAACCCGACGCCCTTCACCAACCTCTTCGAGATCTTCCTGCTGCTGGTCATCCCGTTCGCGCTGACCCGCACCTTCGGTGTCATGGTCGGCTCGGTGAAGCAGGGATACGCGATCCTCGCGACCATGGCGACCATCTGGGTCGGCTTCGTCGCCCTGATGATGTGGACCGAGTTCGCCCACCACGGCCCGGCGTTGCAGCTGGCGGGCGGGGCGATGGAGGGCAAGGAGGTCCGCTTCGGCGTCGGCTCGTCGTCCATCTTCGCAGTGTCGACCACGCTCACCTCGACCGGTGCGGTGGACTCCTTCCACTCCTCCTTCACCGGCCTGGGCGGCGGGATCACCATGCTGGGCATGATGCTGGGCGAGATCGCGCCCGGCGGTACCGGATCCGGCCTCTACGGCATGCTGATCATGGCGGTCATCGCCGTCTTCATCGCCGGCCTGATGGTCGGCCGCACCCCCGAGTACCTGGGCAAGAAGATCAGCACCCGCGAGATCAAGCTCGCCGCCTGCTACATCCTGATCACCCCGGCCCTGGTCCTGGTCTTCACGGCCGCGGCGATGGCGCTGACCACCCCCGGCAACTCGATGACCAACAGCGGCGCGCACGGGTTCTCCGAGATCCTCTACGCCTACACGTCCGCCTCCAACAACAACGGCTCGGCGTTCGCCGGTCTGAACGCGGACACCCAGTGGTTCAACAGCACCCTGGGCCTGGCGATGATCCTGGGCCGCTTCCTGCCGATGGTGTTCGTGCTGGCGTTGGCCGGCTCGCTCGCCGAGCAGAAGCCGATCCCGGTGACCGCGGGCACCCTGCGCACCGAGAAGCCCCTGTTCACCGGCCTGCTGGTCGGCGCGATCCTGATCATCACCGGTCTGACCTACTTCCCGGCCCTGGCGCTGGGGCCGCTCGCCGAGGGGCTGGCGTCATGACGACCGACGTAACGAAGCAAGAGGACCCGATGTCCACAGCCACCCCGACCCGGGCACCCCACCAGGATGTCCCGACCGGTCACAAGGAGAGCCGTGTCGGCGCGGGTCTGTTCGACCCGAAGCAGCTGCTGAAGTCGCTGCCGGACGCGGTTCGCAAGCTCGACCCGCGGGTGATGGTCAAGTCGCCCGTGATGTTCGTGGTGTGGATCGGCTCGGCGCTGACCACGGTCTTCTCGTTCAAGGACCCGGGCGACTGGTTCGGCTGGACCATCAGCGCCTGGCTGTGGCTGACCGTGGTCTTCGCCAACCTGGCCGAAGCGGTGGCCGAGGGCCGAGGCAAGGCGCAGGCCGACACCCTGCGCAAGGCCAAGACCGACACCGTGGCCCGCCGACTCCTCAAGGACGGCAAGGGCGAGGAGCAGGTGTCCGGCACTGACCTGAAGATCGGTGACCTGGTGGTGTGCGAGGCCGGCGACGTCATCCCGGGTGACGGCGACGTCGTCGAGGGCGTCGCGTCCGTCGACGAGTCGGCGATCACCGGTGAGTCGGCACCCGTCATCCGGGAGTCCGGCGGCGACCGCTCGGCCGTCACCGGCGGCACGAAGGTCCTCTCCGACCGCATCGTCATCAAGATCACGACGAAGCCGGGCGAGACCTTCATCGACCGGATGATCAACCTGGTCGAGGGCGCGGCCCGGCAGAAGACGCCGAACGAGATCGCCCTCAACATCCTGCTCGCCTCGCTGACCATCGTCTTCCTGCTGGCGGTGGCGACCCTGCCCCCGTTCGCGGACTACGCCGGCACCCATCTGACGATGGTCGTACTGGTGGCGCTGCTGGTCTGCCTCATCCCGACCACGATCGGCGCGCTCCTGTCCGCGATCGGTATCGCGGGCATGGACCGCCTGGTCCAGCGCAACGTGCTCGCCATGTCCGGCCGCGCGGTCGAGGCCGCCGGTGACGTCTCCACCCTGCTGCTCGACAAGACCGGCACCATCACGCTCGGCAACCGACAGGCGTCGGAGTTCGTGCCGGTGACCGGGACGACGGAGGCCGAGGTCGCCGACGCCGCGCAACTGTCGTCGCTGGCCGACGAGACGCCCGAGGGCCGCTCCATCGTCGTCCTGGCGAAGGAGAAGTACGGCCTGCGCGAGCGCCGTCAGGGCGAGCTGGCCGGTGCCGAGTGGATCGCCTTCACCGCCCAGACCCGGATGTCGGGTGTGGACGTGGACGGACGCAGGATCCGCAAGGGGGCGGCCGGTTCGGTCATCACCTGGGTCAAGGAGCAGGGGGGCACCGTCTCCAAGGACGCCGATACGCTCGCCGACCGCATCTCGGAGGCCGGCGGCACCCCGCTGCTCGTGGCCGTCGAGGACGACAAGGGCGCCCGGGTGCTGGGTGTCATCCACCTCAAGGACGTCGTCAAGGAGGGCATGCGGGAGCGGTTCGACGAGCTGCGCCGCATGGGCATCAAGACCGTCATGATCACCGGCGACAACCCTCTGACGGCGAAGGCCATCGCGGAAGAGGCGGGCGTCGACGACTTCCTCGCGGAGGCCACCCCCGAGGACAAGATGGCGCTCATCAAGCGGGAGCAGGCGGGCGGCAAGCTCGTCGCGATGACCGGCGACGGCACCAACGACGCACCGGCCCTAGCGCAGGCGGACGTGGGCGTCGCGATGAACACGGGTACGTCGGCCGCCAAGGAGGCCGGCAACATGGTCGACCTCGACTCCAACCCGACCAAGCTCATCGAGATCGTCGAGATCGGCAAGCAACTCCTCATCACCCGGGGTGCGTTGACGACCTTCTCCATCGCCAACGACGTCGCCAAGTACTTCGCGATCATCCCGGCGCTGTTCGCGGCCGTATACCCGGGCCTGGACAGGCTCAACATCATGGGCCTGGACTCGCCGGACTCCGCGATCCTGTCCGCGGTGATCTTCAACGCGCTGATCATCATCGCGCTGGTGCCGCTGTCCCTGAAGGGCGTGCAGTACCGGCCGGTCAGCGCGGACAAGATGCTGCGGCGCAACCTGACGATCTACGGCATCGGCGGCCTGATCGCCCCCTTCATCGGCATCAAGCTCATCGACCTGCTCATCTCCCTCATCCCCGGGATCGGTTGATCCATCATGAACAACTCAGTGACCAACACCGTCCGGTTGCTCTGGGCGGGCCTGCGCGCCCTCCTCGTGCTGACCCTGGTGACCGGCGTCATCTACCCGCTGGTGGTGACCGGCATCGCCCAGGGTCTGTTCAGTGACCAGGCCAACGGCTCCGAGACCAAGGCGGACGGCAAGGTCGTCGGCTCGTCCCTCATCGGCCAGGCGTACAACCTGCCGCTGAAGAAGGGTCAGGAGACCCCGGAGCCCGACCTGAAGTGGTTCCAGGGCCGCCCGGCCAACGGCCTCGGCAGCAACAGCGTCAACACCCAGTACAAGCTGATCCTGTCCGGCGCCACCAACCGGTCCGCCGACAACAAGGACCTGATCGCCTGGGTGACGGCCGCCAAGGCCGCCGTCGTCAAGGACAACTCGGTGGCCGGATACACGGTGAAGCCGTCCGAGGTGCCCGCCGACGCGGTGACGTCCTCCGGATCCGGCCTGGACCCGGACATCTCCCCGCAGTACGCGGACATCCAGGTCCATCGGGTCGCCGAGAAGAACGGCCTGTCGGTCGCCCAGGTGCAGAAGCTGGTCGACGACCACACCGACGGCCGCATCCTCGGCTTCATCGGAGAGCCCCGGGTGAACGTCCTCGAACTCAACGTCGCACTCAAGGACCTCGCGGCGAAGAGCTGATGGCGTTACGCGACCCACGGGGGAGTCGGCGGTCCGCGAGTGACCCGGGTCCGCCGACTCCCGCCGTCATGAAGCCGGTACGGCCCGACGACGTACGACAGGAAAGGCGCACGCCCATGACGCGAGTGCTGGTGGTGGAGGACGACCCGCAGCTCGTACGGGCCCTCATCATCAATCTCCAGGCACGCCGGTACGGGGTCGACGCGGCCCCCGACGGCACCACCGCGCTCCGGCTCGCGGCTGCCCGCCAGCCGGACGTGGTGATGCTCGACCTCGGGCTGCCCGACATGGACGGCGTCGACGTCATCAAGGGCCTGCGCGGCTGGAGCCGCGTACCCATCCTGGTGCTGTCCGCCCGGCAGGCGTCCGACGAGAAGGTCGCCGCCCTCGACGCGGGCGCCGACGACTACATCACCAAGCCGTTCAGCATGGAAGAGCTGCTCGCCCGGCTGCGGGCCGCCGTCCGCCGCACCGAGGAGGTACCGCTCGCGCCGGGGACGAGGCTCGTCGAGACGGCCGACTTCACCATCGACCTGCTGGCCAAGAGGGCCGTACGGGGCGATCGCGACGTACGCCTCACACCGACGGAATGGCACCTGCTGGAGATCCTGGTCACCAGCCCGGGACGGCTGATCACACAGAAGCACCTGCTCCAGGAGGTCTGGGGCGTCTCCCAGAGCAACAAGACCAACTACCTGCGGGTCTACATGGCCCAGCTGCGGCGCAAACTGGAGACGGACCCTTCCCACCCCCGCTATCTCATCACCGAGCCCGGCATGGGCTACCGCTTCGAAGGGTGAACATGGCACGCGGCAAGCTCCGGATCTACCTCGGTGCGGCCCCCGGCGTCGGCAAGACCTACGCCATGCTGTCCGAGGCGCACCGCCGCGTGGAGCGGGGCACCGACTGCGTGGTCGCCTTCGTCGAGCACCACCACCGGCCGCGCACCGAGGTGATGCTGCACGGCCTGGAGCAGACCCCGCGCAGAGAACTGGCCTACCGGGACAGCACGTTCACGGAGATGGACGTGGACGCGGTCCTCGCGCGCCGCCCCGAAGTGGTGCTGGTGGACGAACTCGCCCACACCAACATCCCCGGCTCACGCAACGAGAAGCGCTGGCAGGACGTGGAGGAACTGCTGGCCGCCGGGATCGACGTCGTCTCCACGGTGAACATCCAGCACCTGGAGTCGCTCGGGGACGTCGTGGAGTCGATCACGGGCGTACGGCAGCGGGAGACCGTGCCGGACGAGGTCGTACGGCGGGCCGACCAGATCGAGCTGGTCGACATGTCCCCGCAGGCGCTGCGCCGTCGTATGGCGCACGGCAACGTCTACAAGCCGGACAAGGTCGACGCGGCCCTGTCCAACTACTTCCGGCCCGGCAACCTGACCGCCCTGCGCGAGCTGGCGCTGCTGTGGGTGGCCGACCGGGTCGACGCCTACCTGACCGAGTACCGCAGCGAGCACCGCGTCTCCGCCATCTGGGGCTCGCGCGAGCGGATCGTCGTCGGGCTCACCGGGGGCCCCGAGGGCCGGACGCTCATCCGTCGCGCGGCCCGGCTGGCGGAGAAGGGGGCAGGCGGCGAGGTGCTCGCCGTCTACATATCCCGCAGCGACGGCCTGACCGCGGCCTCCCCGAAGGAGCTGGCCGTCCAGCGCACCCTCGTCGAGGACCTCGGCGGCACCTTCCACCACGTCGTCGGCGACGACATACCCCTCGCGCTGCTCGACTTCTCGCGCGGGGTCAACGCCACCCAGATCGTGCTGGGCGTCTCCCGCCGCAAGGGCTGGCAGTACGTTTTCGGACCGGGCGTCGGCGCCACGGTCGCCCGCGACTCCGGGCCCGACCTCGACGTCCACCTCATCACCCACGACGAGGCCGGCAAGGGGCGGGGACTCCCGGTCGCCCGGAGCGCCCGCCTCGGCCGATCCCGCCTGATCTGGGGCTGGCTGGCCGGCCTCGGCGGCCCCGTCCTGCTGACCTGGCTGCTGCGCAGCGTGTCCCCCAACGTGGGGCTCGCCAACGACATGCTGCTGTTCCTGGCCATGACGGTGGCGGCGGCCCTGCTGGGCGGCCTCTTCCCCGCCCTGGCCTCGGCGGCGGCCGGTTCGCTCCTGCTGAACTGGTACTTCACCCCGCCCGTCCACACCCTGACCATCGCCGACCCGAAGAACATCGTCGCCATCGCGATCTTCGTCGGGGTCGCCGTGTCCGTCGCCTCGGTCGTGGACCTGGCCGCCCGCCGCACCCACCAGGCGGCGCGGCTGCGCGCCGAGTCGGAGATCCTCTCCTTCCTGGCCGGCAACGTCCTGCGCGGCGAGACCACCCTGGAGGCGCTCCTCGAACGCGTCCGCGAGACCTTCGGCATGGAGTCGGTGGCGCTGCTGGAGCGCGAGAGTGACGTGGCGCCCTGGACCTGCGCCGGGAGCGTGGGCCCGCAGCCCTGCGCCGTCCCCGACGACGCGGACGTCGACGTACCGGTCGGCGACCACATGGCGCTGGCCCTGACGGGACGCGTGCTGCCGGCCGAGGACCGGCGCGTCCTCGCGGCCTTCGCCGCGCAGGCCGTCGTCGTCCTGGACCGCCGGAGGTTGCAGGAGGAGGCGGACCGGGCGCGGGCGCTGGCCGAGGGCAACCGCATCCGCACCGCGCTGCTGGCCGCCGTCAGCCATGACCTGCGTACCCCGCTCGCCGGGATCAAGGCGGCGGTCACGTCCCTGCGCTCGGACGACGTCGAGTGGTCGGAGCAGGACCGGGCGGACCTGCTGGAAGCCATCGAGGAGGGCGCCGACCGGCTGGACCACCTCGTCGGCAACCTCCTCGACATGTCTCGCCTGCAGACCGGCATGGTCACCGCGATCATCCGCGAGACGGATCTCGACGAGGTGATCCCGATGGCGCTCGGCGGCGTCCCCGAGGACAGTGTCGACATGGACGTGCCGGAGACCCTGCCGATGGTCGACGTCGACCGGGGCCTCCTGGAGCGGTCCGTGGCCAACGTGGTCGAGAACGCCGTCAAGTACAGCCCTGCGGACACACGGGTACTGGTGAAGGCGAGCGCCATCGCCGACCGCGTCGAGGTCCGGGTCGTGGACCGCGGCCCGGGCGTCCCGGACGAGGCCAAGGACCGCATCTTCGAACCCTTCCAGCGCTACGGCGACTCACCGCGCGGCAACGGGGTCGGCCTCGGCCTGGCGGTCGCCCGCGGCTTCACCGAGGCCATCGGCGGCACCCTGCACGCCGAGGACACACCGGGCGGCGGCCTCACCATGGTGCTGAGCCTGCCGAGGACAGTGAGCCACCCCGCGACACCGGAACCGGACCTGCCAGCGGCGGCCACGTCCTGAGTACAGACGCGTGAAGAGGAGCTTTTCGAGCACTCGGGGATCCGTCGCATCGGCGAGTGCCTGCCCGTTCGAGCACGACCACACAGATGCCCTGGCTAGCCGGGGCGGACCCGACCATGCCGCCCCATCCCGCAGCCGTTCGCCCTGCGCCTCAAGCACTCCGCGGCAGTGATGCTCCTTACGGAGGCCCACCCCGGCGGTCGTCGACCAGTACCTCGACGTCGTCACCGCCCTGGAGGCCGATGCCGACCAGGTGGACAACCTTTTCCCAGATGCCGGACAGGACGTCGGCCGTCTACCAGCTCAAGTGCGAACTCGTCGAGCTCCGGCGCACCCCTTGCCCAGCCGCTGTCTACCTGGTCTTCCGCAGGAAGCGGTGGCTCTGGCGTCCGCCTTACGACTGTTTGACACACTGTCCGGACCCGGGGGCCAGTGGATCCGGGTGAACGAGGATGACGCATGTCGATGGTCGGCAACCTGCGCAAAGTCGCGAGTCTGGCGCGGCGCAGCCGACGCCGCGTGGACCTCAGCCACCCGGCCCGCTCCCCGCTCGGCTCGACGGTCGTCAACTGCGTCGTCTACCGCGACGGGGTCCGCCAGCCGCCAACCGACTCCGTGGAGGAAGCCGTCCGGAACGTCCGCAGGCACCGGGGGGGCTTCGTGTGGCTGGGCCTGCACGAACCCAGCGAGGAGGAGTTCGCCGGAGTCGGGGAGCTCTTCGGCCTGCACCCGCTCGCAGTCGAGGACGCCGTCCACGCCCACCAGCGCCCCAAGGTCGAGCAGTACGGCGACATCCTGTTCGCCGTCTTCAAGACCGTCACCTACGTCGAACAAGGAGATACAGGCGTACTTCAGGGACGTCGCCGACCACCTCACCCGCGTCACCGAACAGATCACCGCCTTCGACGTCCTGCTCGACTCCATCCTCCAGGCCCACCTCGCGCAGGTGACCGTCGCTCAGAACAAGGACATGCGCAAGATCACCGCATGGGCCGCCATCATCGCCGTCCCCACCATGGTGTGCGGCGTCTACGGCATGAACTTCGACCACATGCCCGAACTGCGCTGGCGCTTCGGCTACCTCCTCGTCCTCGCCGTCATCGCCACCGCATCCTTCGTCATCCACCGAGGCTTCAAACGCAACGGCTGGCTCTAGTCCACCATCACCGGACCACCGAAGCCCAGCACGGTCCAAGTTTTCCTGAATTCAGGAATTCCTGTACTGTCGTGGGTGTGCTGACTGTTGCCTCCGACATCGACGTCCTGGCCCGGTTCGGGCGCGCACTCGCCGACCCGATCCGCTGCCGCATCCTGCTCGCCCTGCGCGAGACCCCGGCCTACCCTGCGGACCTCGCCGAAGCACTCGGCGTCTCCCGTACCCGGCTGTCCAACCACCTCGCCTGCCTGCGTGACTGCGGCCTGGTCGTCACTGTGCCCGACGGCCGCCGCACCCGCTACGAACTGGCCGACGAACGTCTCGGCCACGCGCTCGACGACCTGCGCACCGCTGTGGTCGCTGTCGAGACTGACCGCACCTGCTTGGATGCCGACGCAAAGGGGTGCTGCTGATGACCGCGATATCCCTCGGCCCCGCCCCGGCCCGACGCGACGCGCTCGCCCGCCGGATACGCCTGTTGGTCACCGCGACCATCACCTACAACGTCATCGAGGCGGTCGTCGCCCTCACCGCCGGAACCCTCGCCTCCTCCACCGCCCTGATCGGCTTCGGCCTCGACTCGATCATCGAGGTCACCTCAGCCGCCGCGGTCGCCTGGCAGTTCTCCGCCCGAGAGCACGCCGTACGCGAGGCCCGCGAGAAAACCACGCTGCGCATCATCGCGCTGTCGTTCTTCGCCCTGGCCGCCTACGTCACCGCCGACGCCGTCCGCGCACTGGCAGGCACCAGCGAGGCCGAACGCTCCCTCCCCGGCATCGTGCTCGCCGCACTGTCCCTCGCGGTCATGCCGTTCCTGTCCGCCGCCCAGCGCCGCGCGGGCCGCGAACTGGGCTCCGCCAGCGCGGTCGCCGACTCCAAGCAGACCCTGCTGTGCACCTACCTCTCCGCCGTGCTCCTGATCGGACTGGTCCTCAACGCCACCCTCGGCTGGTCCTGGGCCGACCCCGTCGCCGCCCTCGTCATCGCGGCCGTCGCGGTCAAGGAAGGCCGCGACGCCTGGCAGGGCAAGGGCTGCTGCGCCCCGTCCGCCGCAACGGTTTCGGCTGCCGACGCCGGGGCGGACGACGCATGCGGCTGCCGACCTGGCTGTGACTGCTGCACCTGACCAGGGCTTCGGCGAGCATGACTGGGCCCGGGTCGAAGTCCCGCCCCTGGCGCCGGCCCGACCGTCGGCACTGGGGCATCGCGTGGCGCAGTATCAGCCGGTCCGAGGCCCGCACACCACGCTGTCTCCATGACCGGCGCAGCGCAGCGTTCAGTATTGCTCGGTCTCCACGAAACCCGTGTCCCTGTCGTTGTTCGCGCCGAAGGCGTCGGCAGCGGCGGTGGGGTCGAATCCGGGCGGGCTGTCCTTCAGGCCCAGACCCAGGCCGGCCAGCTTCGCCTTGACCTCGTCGATGGACTTCGCACCGAAGTTACGGATGTCCATAAGGTCGGCCTCGGAGCGCGCCAGGAGCTCGCCCACGGAGTGGACGCCCTCGCGCTTGAGGCAGTTGTACGAGCGGACGGTGAGCTCGAGCTCCTCGATCGGCAGCGCCAGATCGGCGGCGAGGGCGGCGTCCGTGGGGGACGGGCCCATGTCGATGCCCTCGGCGTCGATGTTGAGCTCACGGGCGAGACCGAACAGCTCGACCAGGGTCTTGCCGGCGGAGGCCATGGCGTCACGCGGACGCATGGCCTGCTTGGTCTCGACGTCGACGATCAGCTTGTCGAAGTCGGTGCGCTGCTCGACACGGGTCGCCTCGACCTTGTACGTGACCTTGAGAACCGGGGAGTAGATCGAGTCGACCGGGATACGGCCGATCTCCTGGCCCACCTGCTTGTTCTGCACGGCGGAGACGTAGCCTCGACCGCGCTCGACCGTCAGCTCCATCTCCAGCTTGCCCTTGCCGTTGAGCGTGGCGAGGACGAGGTCGGGGTTGTGCACCTCGACACCGGCCGGGGGCGCGATGTCGGCGGCGGTGACCAGACCCGGACCCTGCTTGCGCAGGTACATCACGACCGGCTCGTCCTGCTCGCTGCTCACGACCAGCTGCTTGATGTTGAGGATCAGGTCGGTGACGTCCTCCTTGACGCCCGGCACGGTGGTGAACTCGTGCAGAACCCCGTCGATGCGGATGGACGTGACCGCCGCACCCGGGATCGAGGACAGAAGCGTACGACGCAGGGAGTTGCCGAGGGTGTAGCCGAAGCCCGGCTCCAGCGGCTCGATGACGAACCGGGAGCGGAACTCGTCGACGACCTCTTCGGTCAACGAGGGACGCTGAGCGATCAGCACGAGGTATTGCCTCCAGTGGTTTGGCGCCCGCTATGGACGCCGTAGACACCACGAAGGGTACGTGCGATACGTGCGATACGGCCGCCGCAGAGGCCGAACCGCCCGACTCCAACCCAGCGAGGCTCCTCTCCGCCGCCGCCCGCACCCCCTGCTTCCGCTTTGCCTGCGTTTGGTGCTCGGGCGCGCAGGACGGTCAGGCAGGCATGCGTGGCCATGGCCGGGTGATGTCGTGATCATGGCGTTGGCCGGAGCAGTGGGCAGGGGTGGCGTGCACCGCTCACGGTGCTGTGCTTGGTCGATGCGTCCAGGTGCAGAACCCCCTGTCGCCTCCAGCGCCGCAGCCGACGCGATCAACCGGTGCATCGGCTTGGGCCGCCCGGCCCGGGACGGCCCGTGAGAGCGCGGGGCCGTTGCGGACTTGACCTTCCAGTCGACTCGAAGGTTTACGTTCGAGACATGAGCACTCTGCGGATCTCCCAGCCGGCCGAACGCTCCGGCGTTCCGGCGTCCACGCTGCGGTTCCAGTCAGGTACTGGGCACCAAGGCCTTTCCGGCCACGGCGGCCGGTTACCGTCGGCTGCAAGTCTGGGCCCGCAAGCTGGGGGCGGTGCGCCGGGCGGGTGTAGAGGGCACCGGCACCTTCGGAGCCGGCCTGTCCCGCTACCTGATGGCGCAGCACATCCAGGTGTACGAAGTGAACCGGCCCGACCGCACGGCCCGCCGTATGCTCGGAAAGTCGGACCCGCTCGATGCGCAGGCTGCGGCGCGGGCTGTGCTCGGCGGTCGCGCCCGGGCCCGGGCCAAAACCGACGACGGTCCGGTGCACAGCGCCCGGCTGTTCAAACTCGCCAAGGACTCCGCGGTCAAGGCCCGCACCCAGGCGATCAACCAGCTCAAGGCCGTCCTGGTCATAGCCGACCCCGCTCTGCGGGAACGATTGTCCGGTCTGGGCAACCGCGAGCTGTTCCGCACCTGCGCGCGCCTCGGCCTGCACGACGGCGGGGGCGACGAGGACGCGGTGGCCGAGGCCACCCATAGGACCCTGAGCATGCTCGCCGAGCGCATAGAACAGCTCACCGGGCAGATCGACGAGCTGAAGCAGCGCCTGACTCGGCTCGTCGAACGCCACGCCCCACAGCTGCTGACACCGGTGGGCATCGGACCGGACAGCGCGGTCACCTTGCTGATCACCATGGGAGACAACCGGGACCGGCTCAGCACCGAGGCGTCCTTCGCCGCTCTGTGCGGAGTCAGCCCCATCGAGTACTCCTCCGGCCGGCGCAGCGCGCGCCGGCTCAACCACGGTGGCGACCGGCAGGCCAACGCGGCCCTGCACCGCATTGTGTTCACCCGGCTGCGCTTCGATCCCCGCACCCAGGCGTACTACGAACGCCGCATCCAGGAGGGCAAGACCCGCCGTGAGATCATCCGATGCCTCAAGCGATATGCCGCCCGAGAAGTCTTCAACCTGGTCAGGGCGGTATCCGTCGCCCCCATCATAGGGGCGTCCGTGATACGTGAGAGGGTCTGAGACGTGAGTGAGACACCGTCGAACACCCTGCAATACCGCTTTGACGGGCCAGAAGAGGCTCCCGTCCTGATCTTGGGTCCCTCCCTGGGTACCACATGGCACATGTGGGACCGTCAGGTTCCCGAGCTGGCCCAGCAATGGCGGGTGTTCCGGTTCGATCTGCCCGGCCACGGCGGCGCCCCGGCCTACCCGGCGGGTTCGGTCTCCGACCTCGCCGCGCGCCTCCTCGCCACGCTCGACGCGCTCGGGGTGCAGCGCTTCGGCTACGCGGGCTGCGCGTTCGGCGGCGCGGTCGGCGTGGAGCTGGCCCTGCGGCACCCGGAACGTGTCGCCTCACTCGCGCTGATCGCGGCCTCGCCGCGGTTCGGCACGGCCGACGAGTTCCGCCAGCGAGGCGTGATAGTCCGCACGAACGGCCTCGACCCCATCGCCCGCACCTCCCCCGACCGCTGGTTCACCAGCGGCTTCGCGGCCGCGCAGCCCGCGATCACCGAGTGGGCCGTGCAGATGGTGCGCACCACCGACCCCGGCTGCTACATCGCGGCCTGCGAGGCGCTCGCCGCGTTCGACGTACGGGCCGAGATCGGTCTCGTCGGCGTGCCGACGCTGGTCCTCGTCGGCTCGGACGACCAGGTCACCGGCCCCGCCGAGGCGCGCACCCTGGTGGCCGGCATCCCGGACGCCCGCCTGGCCGTCGTACCGGGCGCCTCGCACCTGGTCCCGGTGGAGCAGCCCGCCGCCGTCACCGACCTGCTGGTGCGCCACTTCTCCACCGCCTGGCAGCCCGCCTACGACTCCGGCACCGGGCAGACGGCCGTCCCGGGCATCCCGGTCAGAGCCGTCCCGACCGCGTCGCAGCAGCCTCCGCAGCCCGTGGCCATCGCGGAGATCGCGCCCGCCCCCGTGGTCGAACCGGCGCAGGTCATGGGCCGCCCCGATCCGTACGACGCCGGTCTGAAGGTGCGCCGGGAGGTCCTCGGCGACGCCCACGTCGACCGGGCGCTGTCGCAGGCCGACGAGTTCTCGGGGGACTTCCAGGAGTTCATCACCCGCTACGCCTGGGGCGAGATCTGGGACCGCCCGGGCCTCGACCGGCGCTCCCGCTCCTGTGTCACGCTCACCGCGCTGGTCGCCGGCGGTCATCTGGAGGAGCTCGCCTTCCACACCCGCGCCGCCCTGCGCAACGGCCTCACCCCGGACGAGATCAAGGAAGTGCTGCTCCAGGCGGCCGTCTACTGCGGCGTACCGGCGGCGAACAGCGCGTTCAGGGTGGCGCAGCAGGTCATCCGGGAGGAGACCACCCCCACCGAGTGAGCCCGTCCGTCGGCGTGGAGGCAGGATGGATGCCATGACGACGGATCTGAGGCTCACGAAGAAGTCGCACGCGTGCGTGCGCCTGGAGAAGGACGGGCGCACGCTCGTCCTCGACCCGGGCGGGTTCAGCGAGGAGGACGCGGCTCTCGGCGCGGACGCCATCCTGGTCACGCACGAGCACCCCGACCACTTCAACGAGGAGCGGCTGCGGGCGGCCATGGAGGCGAACCCGGCGGCCGGGATCTGGACCCTGAAGTCGGTCGCCGAGAAGATCTCCGCAGCCTTCCCCGGCCGTGTCCACACCGTCGGCCACGGCGACACGTTCTCCGCCGCGGGCTTCGACGTCCAGGTCCACGGCGAGCTGCACGCCGTCATCCACCCGGACATCCCGCGCATCACCAACGTCGGCTACCTGATCGACGGCGGGCGCGTCTTCCACCCCGGCGACGCCCTCACCGTCCCCGACCAGGCCGTCGAGACGCTGATGCTTCCGGTGATGGCGCCCTGGAGCAAGATCTCCGAGGTCATCGACTACGTCCGCGAGGTGAAGCCGCAGCGCGCCTACGACATCCACGACGCCCTCCTCACCGACCTCGCCCGCCCGATCTACGACAACCAGATCGGCTCCCTCGGCGGCTCGCGGCACCTGCGGCTGGCGCCCGGGGAGACCACACTCCTGTGACTGTCGGACCCGCCGGGTAGGTTGTGAGACATGCGCATCGCGACCTGGAACGTGAACTCGATCACCGCCCGCCTGCCTAGGCTCCTGGCCTGGCTGGAGAGCAGCGGCACCGACGTGCTCTGCCTCCAGGAGGCCAAGGTCGCCGAGGAGCAGTTCCCGCTCGACCAGCTGCGCGAACTGGGCTACGAGGCGGCCGTGCACGCCACAGGCCGGTGGAACGGCGTGGCGGTGATCTCCCGCGTAGGCCTGGAGGACGTCGTCAAGGGCCTGCCCGGCGACCCGGGCTACGACGGCGCGCCGGAGCCCCGCGCCGTCTCCGCGACCTGCGGCCCGGTCCGCGTCTGGTCGGTGTACGTGCCCAACGGCCGCGAGGTCGACCACCCGCACTACGCCTACAAGCTCCAGTGGTTCGAGGCCCTCAAGGTTGCCGTCGCGGGCGACGCGGCGGGCAGCCGGCCCTTCGCGGTGATGGGCGACTACAACGTGGCGCCGACCGACGACGACGTCTACGACGTGGCCGCCTTCGAGGGCCTCACCCACGTCACCCCGGCCGAGCGCGCCGCCCTGGCGTCCCTGCGCGAGGCCGGCCTGTCGGACGTCGTCCCGCGCCCCCTGAAGTACGAGCACCCCTTCACGTACTGGGACTACCGTCAGCTCTGCTTCCCCAAGAACCGCGGCATGCGCATCGACCTGGTGTACGGCAACGAGCCGTTCGCCAAGGCGGTCAAGGACTCCTACGTCGACCGCGAGGAACGCAGGGGCAAGGGCGCCTCGGACCACGCGCCGGTCGTCGTCGACCTGGACGTGTGACTCCCGAAGCCTTCGTTGTCGTACGCGGTCCGGCGCGCCGGGCGGGGCGGTGAGGGACGGCCAGGGACGGTCACGCCGTAGGGGAGCGGGTGTGCCGGCGTGCGTAACCGTGCCCGGGCTGCCCGCCGCCCGCCTCCGTGCCGCCCGTGGTCGTGACCAGGTAGGCGAGGGCGCCCCCCCGGCCGACGGGGGCCAGGTTCCGCGCTGCGGAGAGCCCCCGCACCGGCCAGGTCACTGAGCGCAGGGTGGTCGTACAGCGTCTCCAACGGCAACGGCAACGGCAACGGCAACGGCAACGGCAACGGCAACGGCAACGGCACGCCGCCTGCGCGGGCCGTGCCGGGCTGAGCAGCGGCAGGATCGGAGCGACAACCGCGGTGAGGCCCCGGACACCCCGGCGCACCCGCCGGCTCCTCCCGCGCCCCGGCCGGCCGCCGGCGCCTCGCGAGGCCGGAGAGCCGGGGCCCGCCGGCCGACGCGCCGGGCGGGTCGAGGCCGGGAAACCGACGGTAAGCGCGTACCGACGTATGCCAGCGCGCCTGTGGTGCGCACGCCGGTGCGAATGTCACGCTGGGCTTATGAACATCCCTTTCCTGGGCAACAGGAGCAAGAAGTACCGTTCGGCGGTGCTGGCCGAGGACCCCGAGGGGATTGCCGAACTCCTCTCCGAATGCGAGCTGTTGCGTTCCCACGCGGCCCGGGACGGGATCCGACTCGACGACACCGCCGCCTCGTTGGAGGCACTGGACCAGCTCCCGCCACGCTGGCGCGACGACGAGGAGAGCCTGCCCTGGTTCGGTCATGACGCCGGCCTCTACCTGGGGACGGTCGTCGTGCGCACCGTGCCCGGGGCCGCCTGGGCGATCCGGCCCGGCGGCGAACCGGTCGTCCGGCTGGAGTCGGGCCGGGAGGTCGACGTGGTCACGGCCGGACGCGAGTGGGCCGCGAGCGGCACTCCCGAACTGTCCCAGCTGTACGCGGAGGTGGCCGAGAACTGACGTCCGGGCGTAAATACGGCTAATGACCGAAAAGTGCGTGTCGTGCCTTAAGTTGAGTCTTATGTGGATAGTTTGCGGCAACCACGACACAGCTGAGAGTGAGTAGGGCTGCGAATGGCCGTCGATCCGTTGATCGAGCTGCGTGACGTCAACAAGTACTTCGGGGAGCTGCATGTCCTGCAGGACGTCAACCTCACCGTCGGCAGGGGGGAGGTGGTCGTGGTGATCGGCCCTTCGGGGTCGGGAAAGTCGACGCTGTGCCGCGCGATCAACCGGCTGGAGCCCATCCAGTCCGGCTCGATCACGCTGGACGGACAGCCGCTGCCCGAGGAGGGCAAGGGCCTGGCGAGACTGCGGTCAGAGGTCGGCATGGTCTTTCAGTCCTTCAACCTCTTCGCCCACAAGACGGTCCTGCAGAACATCTCGCTGGGCCAGGTGAAGGTGCGCAAGCGCAACAAGGACGACGCGGACAAGCGCTCCCGTGAACTGCTCGACCGTGTGGGCCTCGCCGACCAGGCCGACAAGTTCCCGGCGCAGCTCTCCGGCGGTCAGCAGCAGCGCGTGGCCATCGCCCGCGCCCTCGCCATGGACCCCAAGGCGCTCCTCTTCGACGAGCCCACCTCCGCCCTCGACCCCGAGATGATCAACGAGGTCCTCGAGGTGATGCGGCAACTGGCCCGCGACGGCATGACCATGGTCGTCGTCACCCACGAGATGGGCTTCGCGCGCTCGGCGGCCAACCGCGTGGTCTTCATGGCTGACGGCCGCATCGTCGAGGACCGCACCCCCGAGGAGTTCTTCACCGACCCGCGCAGCGACCGCGCCAAGGACTTCCTCTCCAAGATCCTCAAGCACTGAACCCCGACCGGCGGCAGCCACCGAGCCCATCCGCCCCGGCAGCGGCCGGAGATCACTGCTCGCGCAGCGGAATCGACACGTACGACGGGTCGTTCACCGGCGAGGAGAAGGTCAGCCGTGCACCGGACGGGTTGTGCTCGATGTAGAGCGGGTCGACCGTGTCGACGACCAGGGCGAGCCGGTGCCCTGCCGGGACGTCGTAGGCCGTGGAGAACAGGTCCAGGTCGAGAGGGAACGGCTTGCCGGGCGTGCGCCCGTGGAAGGTGTACGGCGCGTTGCTGACCAGCTTGCCGAGGCCGAGCGGCCCCACGTCGTACAGGTAGGCGACGAGGGTGCCGCTCTCCTCGGTCGGGGTGACCGTGGTGTGCAACTGCGCTGTTCCACGCACCCGTTGGGCCGTGGCGTACTTCTCCGACTGCCACACGGCCGCCCAGCTGCGGGGGAGCAGGGGGATGGACGCCACCGGGGGGAGCTTCGCCACCTGGTCGAGGATGCTGGACAGGAAGACGATTCCCGCGTCCGCGCCCGAGTCCACGTTGGTGTGCAGGGTGGTCGTGCCCGCAAGCGCGATCTTCTTCCGGGTGGCGGTCACCGACTTCCAGTCCGGATAACCCTCGTAACCGCTGGTGGAACGGGACTTGAGCCGGACCGGCTGTTCCCGGTCGATGCCGTTGTCCTCGCCCTTGAGGTAGTGGTCGAACCAGCGCTCGGTGTCGGTCCACACGTCGTTGGGCAGCCCGAGCAGGCCGGTGATCTCGGGGGTCGCATGGTCGCCGGGGCGGAACTCCAGGCGCTTCGGGACGGTCAGCTTCTCGTAGAAGTCGGCGGTCTGGTTGGGCGGGAAGACCGTGTCGCCCCACGCGCCGGCAAGCATGATCGCCGCGCCGTTCTGGTCGAGCTGGGCCAGGTACGTCGCGGCGGAACGTTTCCGCCCCCACTCGATCATGGCCTGTTCCCGGGACAGGTCGGAGGCGAAGAAGTCCGAGAAGATCTGCTGGGACTCGGCGCTCACCCGGCCGGTGACCGTGCCCACCGTGTCGAGCAGGGCCGCGGCCTGGGAGTGCTGGGTGCGCCCCGAGTAGATCGAGTCGATCAGGTCCGCCCAGCCGCTGAGCGAGGCGACCGCCTTGACGCGCTTGTCGTGCGCGGCGGCGAGCAGGCTGATGCCGGCGCCGTAGGAGACGCCCGCCATGCCGACGTTCTTCGGGTCGCTGGGGGTGTGGGCGAGCGCCCAGTCCACGACCTTGGAGGCGTCGGCCACGTCGGGCGGACCCGCGACCTCGATCTCGCCGCCGGACTGCCAGAAGCCCCGCACGTTGTAACTCAGCACGACGTAACCGGTGTCGGCGAGTTTCCGGGCCTGGGCGAGATACTGGACCTGTGGGAAGCCCCAGGCCGTGGGCAGCACGATCAGCGGGTAGCGGCGCGTGCCGTCGGCGTCCGCGGGGGTGACGACGTTGGCCTTGAGGACGGTCCCGCCGTCCCCGGCGATGTCGACGAAGCGGACGTCGCCGGTCGCCGCCTGCGCGGCGGGAGCCAGCGCGAGGACGCCACCGGCGATCAGGGACGCGGAGACGGCGCCCGCGGCGGTCGTGCGCAGGGCCTTGCGGTGCTGTCCCACGGGTCACTCCTCAATTGCCTCATTGCAAAGTGACCCGACGGTAACCGTGATTCCCCGGCGTGAGTAACCCTCGGTAAGTTACGTGGGAGTAACGATTGTTGTGCTGTGCACCCGCTTGTCGGTGGGGGCTCAGGACGCGCGATGTGACGTGCGCGAAGCCACCTCCTGGGACGGCAGCGGCGCCTGGGCCGCCCGGGTCACGTCGGCGACCAGGTCCACCACATCCGGGCCGTACGCCTGCGAGTTGACCACCTTCAGCAACAGCACGAACGAGTTGTTGCCGTGTTTGCGGGCCAGCCGCTCGTGGTTGCGGGCGAGATACCGGGTGGCGGCCTGGTTGGTGATCGCGCGCTGGCCGCAGAAGAGGAACACCGGCCGTACGTCGCGCCGTTGGCCCGCGGTGAGCCGGGCCAGCAGCACGTACTCCGTGATGCCCGCGTCCAGCCGGTAGCGCTCGGGGCCGATCTGGAACGCGCCCCGGTCCGGCCCCGGTTCGGGGTCGACGTTGACGCGCACGCCCGGCAGCATCGCCGCCATGTGCGCCATCATGCGTCGGTTGGAGGCGGGTCCGCCCACGCAGAACTCGGTGCGCTCGCCGAACCCCTGCTGAGCCGTGTCCTGGGTGACCACCTGAACGTTGGCGCCGCAGTCCTTGATCAGCGCGGAGAGTTCCAGCAGTGCGAAGACGTCGAAGCGGTGCACCGCCGGCTCGGAGGTCGCCGGGTCGCGGTTGACGACCATCAGGCACTCCGAGTTCTCCGGCAGCCCGAAGAACGCCTGCTTGCGCCGGAGTCTGCGCCTCCACAGGTAGGTACGGGCGAGCCAGCCGAGCGCGGCACTGATGCCGGCGGCGACCACCCCCAGGACGATGTTGCGCACGTCGTCGTTCATGGGCGCGCATGGTAGCGGGCGAGCATGACCGGTACGTACCCGTGTTCGAGGTGTGGCAGTCGTATGACAGTGCCCGGAAGGAGGCTGTCGAGGCCCCGGGAATGTGGTTACGCTGCGCGGACGGTCCTGGACTGGAGGTACGGATGCGTCGTCCTGTCGCGCGGAAACTGTCGGTCCTGGCGGTCTCGGCCGCCGTGGTCACGGTGGGGGCGGCAGCGCCACCCGCCGCACAGAGAACGGCTGTCGAGAAGGTCCCGGTCGCCGTCGGCTACGGCGGTGCCGTCGCCAGCGTCGACGCGGACGCCTCCGCGGCCGGTATCGAGGTGCTGAGGAAGGGCGGCAACGCCGTCGACGCGGCCGTCGCCACCGCCGCCGCCCTCGGCGTCACCGAGCCCTACTCCTCCGGCATCGGCGGCGGCGGCTACTTCGTCTACTACGACGCCAAGTCCCGTACGGTGCACACCGTCGACGGCCGTGAGACCGCCCCGCTGACCGCCGACTCCGGTCTCTTCCTGGAGAACGGCAAGCCGCTCGCCTTCGCGGACGCCGTCAGCAGCGGCAGAAGCGTCGGGACGCCCGGCACGCCGGCCACCTGGGCGACGGCGCTGGGCAAGTGGGGCAGCGAGAAGCTCGGCACGGTCCTGAAACCCGCCGAGCGCATCGCCCGCGAGGGCTTCACCGTCGACGACACCTTCCGCACCCAGACCGCCGCCAACGAGACCCGCTTCCGCTACTTCCCGGACACGGCGAAACTGTTCCTGCCCGGCGGCCAACTCCCCGTCGTCGGATCGACGTTCAAGAACCCCGACCTCGCGAAGACCTACGCGGAGCTCGGCAGGAAGGGCGTCGACGCCCTCTACCGGGGCGACCTCGGCGACGACATCGTCGACACCGTCAACAACCCGCCGGTGGACCCGAGTTCGGGATGGAACGCCCGGCCGGGCGACCTGTCGGCCAAGGACCTCGCGGCCTACCGCGCCAAGCTCCAGGCGCCCACGAAGACCTCGTACCGCGGACTGGGCGTCTACTCGATCGCACCCTCGTCCTCGGGTGGCACCACGGTCGGCGAGGCCCTCAACATCCTTGAGAAGACGGACCTTTCGAAGGCGAGCGAGGTCCAGTACCTGCACCACTACATCGAGGCGAGCCGGATCGCGTTCGCCGACCGGGGGCGCTGGGTCGGCGACCCCGCCTTCGAGGACGTCCCGACGAAGCAGCTGCTGTCGCAGAAGTACGCCGACTCGCGCGCGTGCCTCATCAAGGACGACGCGGTCCTCACCAGCCCCGTGGCGCCCGGCGACCCGCGCAACCCGGCCGCCTGCGACACCGGCGGCACGGCGGCGCCGACGACGTACGAGGGCGAGAACACCACGCACCTGACCGTCGCCGACAAGTGGGGCAACGTCGTCGCCTACACGCTCACCATCGAGCAGACCGGCGGCAGCGCCATCACCGTCCCCGGCCGCGGCTTCATCCTCAACAACGAGCTGACGGACTTCTCCTTCGCCCCCGCCAGCCCGGCCGTCCACGACCCGAACCTGCCCGGGCCGGGCAAGCGGCCGCGGTCGTCGATCTCGCCGACGATCGTGCTCGACCGGTACAACAAGCCGGTGGTGGCGCTGGGTTCGCCCGGTGGCGCGACCATCATCACCACCGTGCTGCAGACGCTGACCGAGTTCCTCGACCGCGGCCTGCCGCTCGTCGACGCGATCGCCGCCCCGCGCGCCAGCCAACGCAACGCCGCCCAGACGGAGTTGGAGCCCGCGCTCTACAACGACACCAGCCCTGACGGCCTGCGGGCCCGGCTGGAGGCCCTCGGTCACTCCTTCAAGCTCAACCCCGAGATCGGCGCGGCGACGGGCGTACAGCGGCTGCCGAACGGCAAGTGGCTGGCCGCCGCCGAGACCGTACGGCGCGGCGGCGGCTCGGCACAGGTGGTGTACCCGGCGCCGTAGCGGCCGGAGTTCGGGGGCGGAGCCCGGGGATCAGAGTTCAGCGGTGGGGACGGGCGGCTGCGTACGGAACGCGAGCAGCCCGTCCTCGACCTCCACCCGCACCCGGTCGCCCTCCTTGACCCGCCCGTCGAGCAGCAGCCGCGAGAGCTGGTTGTCGACCTCGCGCTGGATGGTGCGGCGCAGCGGGCGCGCGCCGTACTCGGGCTGGTAGCCGCGCTCGGCGAGCCAGTCGACGGCCGTGTCGCCGAACTCGACCGTGATGCCCCGCGCGTGCACCAGCCGTCGCGTCTTCTCCAGCAACAGGTCGGTGATCTGCCGCAGTTGCTCACCCGTGAGCTGACGGAAGACGACGATCTCGTCGATCCGGTTGAGGAACTCCGGCCGGAAGTGCTCGCGCAGCGGCCGCAGGATCTGCTCGCGCCGCGCTTCCTCGTCGGCGTCCGTGCTTCCCGCCCCGAAGCCGATGCCGGCGCCGCGCCGGGTGATCGCCTCCGAGCCCAGGTTGCTGGTCATCACGATCACCGTGTTGGTGAAGTCGACCGTGCGGCCCTGGGAGTCGGTGAGCCGGCCGTCGTCGAGGACCTGCAGCAGGATGTTGAAGACGTCCGGATGCGCCTTCTCCACCTCGTCGAGCAGGAGCAGCGAGTACGGGTGGCGGCGGACGACCTCCGTCAGCTGCCCGGCCTCCTCGTGGCCGACGTAGCCGGGTGGGGCGCCCACCAGACGGCTGACCGTGTGCCGCTCCTGGTACTCGCTCATGTCGAGCCGGACCATGCGCTCCTCGCTGCCGAACAGCGACTCCGCGAGCGCGCGGGCGAGTTCGGTCTTCCCGACGCCGGTCGGGCCGAGGAAGAGGAAGCTGCCGATCGGCCGGTCCGGGCTCGCGAGTCCGGCACGCGAGCGCAGCACAGCGTCCGCGACGACCCGTACGGCCTCCTCCTGGCCGACGACCCGCTCGTGCAGATGCTCCTCCAGGGCCAGCAGGCGGTCCTTCTCCTCCTGGGTGAGGCTGGCGACCGGGATGCCGGTCTGCCGGGACACCACCTCGGCGACGGCCTCCGCGGTGACCTCCAGATCCCGGCCCTCGTCGGCCGCGTCCTCGCCGCTGGCGTCCGCGATGCGCTGCTTCAACTCGACGATACGGTCCCGCAGTTGGGTGGCCTGCTCGTACTGTTCGTCCGCCGCCGCCTGGTCCTTGTCGCGGGCGAGCTGCTCGACCTCGCGCTCCATGGCCCGTACGTCCGTGTCCTTCGTGCGGGCGCCGAGGCGCACCCGGGCGCCGGCCTGGTCGATCAGGTCGATCGCCTTGTCGGGCAGACGGCGGTCGGTGAGATAGCGGTCCGACAGCCCCACGGCCGCGACGAGCGCCTCGTCGGTGTAGCGGACCTGGTGGTGGGCCTCGTAGCGGTCGCGCAGCCCGCGCAGGATCTCCAGCGCGTCCTCGACGGACGGCTCCGGGACGAGGATCGGCTGGAAACGGCGGGCCAGCGCCGCGTCCTTCTCGATCCGCCGGTACTCCTCCAGCGTCGTCGCGCCCACGATGTGCAGCTCACCGCGGGCCAGGGCCGGCTTGAGGATGTTCCCGGCGTCCATCGCCCCGCCCTCGCCGCCCCCGCCCGCGCCGACGACCGTGTGCAGCTCGTCGATGAAGACGATCAGCTGGTCGGAGTGCGCGCGGATCTCGTCGACGATGTTGTTCAGCCGTTCCTCGAAGTCGCCGCGGTAGCGGGTGCCCGCGACCACGCCCGTCAGGTCCAGGGCGACCACGCGCCGCGTGGCGAGGGTGTCCGGTACGTCGCCCTCCGCGATCCGCTGGGCCAGCCCCTCCACGATGGCGGTCTTGCCGACGCCCGCGTCACCGATCAGCACCGGGTTGTTCTTGCCGCGCCGCGAGAGCACCTCGATGGTCTGTTCGATCTCGTCGTCCCGGCCGATCACCGGGTCGATCCCGCCCTGGCGGGCCAGTTCGGTGAGATCACGGCCGTACTTGTCGAGGGTGGGCGTGCCGGTGGGTCGCTGCCGTTCCGCGGTACGGGTCGCCTGGGCGTTGTCCGGGGGGTCGGGCGGTAGGCCGGCGGCGGCGAAGCGGGCCGCGTTGAGGATGTGCCCGGCCGCCGAGTCCGGGTTCGAGGCGAGGGCGCTGAGCACGTGCTCCGGGCCGATGTGCCCCGCGCCCCGGGAACGGGCCAGGTCGTGGGCGTCCAGCAGGGCGCGCTTGGCGGCCGGGGTCAGGGACAGCGAGGTCGGCGGCGGCACCTCGCCCGGCGGGTGCTGGGTCGGACCCGAGCGCTCGTCGATCTCCGTCGCGAGGGAGTCGGGGTCGGCGCCGGCCCGACTGAGCAGACTGCGGGTCGGTTCCGAGCTGAGGGCCGCGCGCAGGAGGTGCTCGGTGTCCAGGTCGCGGCTGCCGTGCTCGGCCGCGTACTGGGCCGCGTCACGGACCAGGTCTCGGGCCTGCTGGCTGAGGAGCTGGCCTATGTTGATCTGGCGAGGGCCGGGGCGGGGCCCGCCGAAGAAGCGGGCCAGGAATTCACCGAAGGGGTCGCCGTAGCCCTCCGGGCTGGTGAAGCCGCTGGTCATGGCGTTCCGTTCGATCGACTGGCGAGGTGCGGGTGCCCTCGCCTTGGCCGGTTACACCCACCTTCGCACGATCGTTCACCGTAGGCATGCGCAGGAACGCCCACCGCCCGGGTGCTGGAACATGTCGCGGGGCTGCGGGGCGTGCGGGGCTGGTCGCGCCCACGCGGCCGAGCCGCGGATCGACACAGCCCCGCGCCCCTGAGGGAGTTGTCCTACCGTCGCTCGGTGAGGACCCGGGGGCCCGCCTCCGTGATCGCCACCGTGTGTTCCGCGTGCGCTGCCCTCGAGCCGTCGTTCGTTCGGAGGGTCCAGCCGTCGGGGGCCGCGTGGTACTCGTCCTTGCCACCGGCGATCAGCATCGGTTCGATCGCGATGACCATGCCGTGACGCAGGGGGAGGCCGCGATGAGGGCGGCCCTCGTTGGGGATCGCGGGGTCCTCGTGCATGTGGCGGCCCACGCCGTGGCCGCCGAAGCCGTCCGGGATGCCGTAACCCGCCGCACGGCACACCGTGCCGATCGCGTGCGCGATGTCGCCGACGCGGTTGCCGACGACCGCCGCCTCGATGCCCGCCGAGAGGGCGCGCTCGGCGGCCTCGATCAGTCGGACGTCCGCCGGGCGCGCCGTGCCTACGGTGAAGCTGATGGCGGAGTCGCCGACCCAGCCGTTCAGCTCGGCGCCGAAGTCGACGGAGAGCAGGTCGCCGTCGCGCAGCCGGTAGCGGGTGGGGATGCCGTGCACGATCGCGTCGTTCACGGAGGCGCAGATCACCGCCGGGAAGGGCGTCGGAGCGAAGGACGGGCGGTAGCCGAGGAACGGTGACGTCGCACCCGCCCCGCGCAGCACCTCATGGGCCAGCTCGTCCAGCTCCAGCAGGGAGACGCCCACGTCGGCGGCCTCGCGCACGGCTGTCAGAGCCTGTGCGACGACCTGTCCCGCCTCGTACATGGCGTCGATCGATGTATCCGTCTTCAGTTCCACCATGCCAATTACTATACCGGTATTAGAATGGCGGCATGGTGCGTACCCCCCTCACCCCGGAAGAGCGCGAACGCGGCGAGCGGCTCGGGCGGTTGCTGCGCGAGGCGCGCGGCGGCCGGAGCATGACCCAGATCGCGGCGAGCGCCGGCATCTCCGCCGAGACCCTCCGCAAGATCGAGACCGGCCGTGCTCCCACCCCGGCGTTCTTCACCGTCGCCGCGCTCGCCCGGGTGCTCGGCCTGTCGATGGACGAGCTGGCGGGGCTGTGCGCCCTCGCCCCGGCGTGACCCCCGGGGCCTGCCGCCGGGCATGGGTCAAGATCGCGTCAACAGCGCCGTCGGGCCCGCTTTGAAAACTTGCCGTAGCCCAGCTGTAACACGGCTGGTGTTTTCTACGAACCGGAGTGTTCCGGTCTGGGCGGGAGTCGAGCGATGGCTGTGGATCAACTCCCGGGCCGGGTGCGGGAGTTCGCGAGCTACCTGAACGGACTGCTGTCGCGCCTCGACCAGGGCGTCGGCTGGTGTGCGGTGTTCTGGCAGCGCGACCCCGACGGCATGCAGGCCTGCCTCGACGGCCGAGAGGTGCCGCCCTGGGACGTGGTGGAGGCGGTGCTCCAGGACCTCGCCGCCGAATACGGCACCCAGGTCGCCGAGCGGCAGGCGGAACAGCTCCGGCCCTTGCACGCCGGCGCGCTCGCCGCCCACGACGCCCGGCCCGGCGGCCGCGACGCCCTCGTGGACCGGCTCGACGTCATGCTCCGCGAACAGCGCTACGCCGCCGAACGGCTGGCAGACCTGGGCCGCGGACTCGCCTCCGCGGCCACCCAGGAGCAGGCCGACGCCATCCGCCTCGACCTCGCCTGGGCCCACGACGACCAGGAACGGGCCACCGCACGGTGCGCCGAACTCCGTTACCGGATGGCGGAGCTGGACCGGCTCCCGACGGCCGGCACGACCCCCGGGCAGACGGCCGGGCGTGCCGCCGCCGAGCCGGCTCGCGACGCGCGGACGGGGTATCGCGGTGCCGAGCCTGCGGCGGGCCCGACCACCGACGCTCACGATGCGCGGACGGGGTATCGCGCACCCGAGTCTGCGGCGGGTTCGACGGTCGATGCTTACGACGCGCGGACGGGGTTTCGCGCACCCGAGCCTGGGGCGGGCCCCACCGCCGACGCATACGATGCCGAGGTCGCGACGGCCGCCGAGCCCGCTCCTCGGCCGGTCCCCGCCGAGGACACCCTCGCCCCCGCTCCCGCCCCGACCCCCGTGCCCAAGCAGCGCAAGCGTCGTCGCGGCAGTGCCCGCTTCGCCGGCCTGGCCGAGGAGGAGGACGACGGCGCCGCCGTCGTCGTACCGCCCGCCGCCGGTCCGGTGGCGCCCGCGCCCGCCGCGAGCGCGCGCCGCACCCCGCGCGGCGCCCGCTTCGCCGGGGCCGCCGAGAGGGTCGAGCGGTCGTCCGAGCCGCAGCGCGAGCCGTTGGACGCGACGGCCCGGCGGGAGACCGTCGAGGCGGTGGAGCGGCTGGTGCGGCTGCGCGGCGACGGCCGCAGCGGAGAGGCGCACGCCCTGCTCGTCGAACTCGCGTACTGGCCGGCCGCCCGCATCCCGCTGCTCGCGGCCGAACTGCAGCGCGCCGGGCTCACCGCCGACTGGACCACCCTGCTCTGGGAGGCCGCCTCCCTGCCCGCCGACCGGCTCGTCGCGGCGGCCGACGCCCTGGTCGCCGTGGGACGCACGGCCGACGGCGAACAGATCCTGCGGCAGGGTGTCGCCCGGCCGGCCGCCGAGATCGGACAGTCCGTCCTCGGCCTGGTCGCGGAGGGACGGCGGCGCGAGGCCCGCGCGCTGCTCGACGCCTACGTCCGCGTCCGCACCCCCGAGGAGGCCGCCCGCAGCGTCGCCCCGGACCCGCAGGCCCTCGTCCCGCTCCTGCTGGAGGCGGCCCGGACGGTCTCGGAGGAATGCAGCTGGGATCTCGTGCACGCCCTGCGGGTCGCGGGCTTCACCGCCTGACCCGCGCCCCGGCAACTCCCTGGCCCAATTTTCCGATCACGTTTCCGGCGTACGCCGTGCGCACCGGGAATCACCCACCGGAGTGTGAAACGCGATCGACTTCGCCGGTTAACGGCGATGGTCTTGGCAAGCCTGTCCCGGAGGCTTACGTTCATCCCTCTACGACCATCGTCTACGGGCGTAGAGGCTCTGAGGTCCCGTCGAAGGAGCAGCTCATGGCCAACGTCGTCCGTGCCGCACTGGTCCAGGCCACCTGGACCGGCGACACCGAGTCCATGGTGGCGAAACACGAGGAGCACGCACGCGAGGCGGCCCGCCGGGGCGCGAAGATCATCGGGTTCCAGGAGGTCTTCAACGCTCCCTACTTCTGTCAGGTCCAGGAGCCGGAGCACTACCGCTGGGCCGAGCCGGTCCCCGACGGGCCGACCGTGCGTCGTATGCGGGAGCTCGCGCGCGAGACGGGCATGGTGGTCGTCGTGCCGGTCTTCGAGGTCGAGCAGTCCGGTTTCTACTACAACACCGCCGCCGTGATCGATGCCGACGGCTCCTATCTCGGCAAGTACCGCAAGCACCACATCCCGCAGGTGAAGGGTTTCTGGGAGAAGTACTACTTCAAGCCCGGCAACCTCGGCTGGCCCGTCTTCGACACGGCCGTCGGCAAGGTCGGCGTCTACATCTGCTACGACCGTCACTTCCCGGAGGGGTGGCGACAACTCGGCCTGAACGGCGCCCAGTTGGTCTACAACCCGTCCGCCACCCACCGCGGCCTCTCGGCCCACCTCTGGCAGCTGGAGCAGCCCGCGGCCGCGGTCGCCAACGAGTACTTCGTCGCCGCGATCAACCGGGTCGGCGTCGAGGAGTACGGCGACAACGACTTCTACGGGACCTCGTACTTCGTCGACCCGCGCGGACAGTTCGTGGGCGAGGTGGCGAGCGACAAGGACGAGGAACTCCTGATCCGCGACCTCGACTTCGACCTCGTCGAGGAGGTCCGGCAGCAGTGGGCCTTCTACCGCGACCGCCGTCCCGACGCCTACGAAGGGCTGGTGCGGCCGTGAGCGACCTGTACGCCCGACACCGGGGCGTCCTGCCGGACTGGCTCGCCCTCTACTACGAGGACCCGCTGGAGATCACCCACGGTGAGGGCCGCCATGTCTGGGACGCCGAGGGAAACAAGTACCTCGACTTCTTCGGCGGCATCCTCACCACGATGACCGCGCACGCGCTGCCCGAGGTGACGAAGGCGGTGAGCGAGCAGGCCGGGCGGATCGTCCATTCGTCCACGCTCTATCTCAACCGGCCCATGGTCGACCTCGCCGAGCGCATCGCCCACGTCAGCGGCATCCCCGACGCGCGGGTCTTCTTCACCACCTCGGGCACCGAGGCCAACGACACGGCACTGCTGCTCGCCACCACCCACCGGCGCAGCAACACCGTCCTCGCGATGCGCAACAGTTACCACGGCCGTTCCTTCAGCGCGGTCGGCATCACCGGCAACCGCGGCTGGTCCCCGACCTCGCTGTCCCCGCTGCAGACGCTGTACGTGCACGGCGGGGTGCGGGGTCGTGGTCCCTTCGCCGACCTCGGTGACGCCGAGTTCATCGACGCCTGTGTCGAGGACCTGAAGGACCTGCTCGGGCACACCCGCCCGCCCGCCGCCCTGATCGCCGAGCCCATCCAGGGCGTCGGCGGGTTCACGTCCCCGCCGGACGGACTGTATGCGGCATTCCGTGAAGTACTGGACGCATACGGGATCCTGTGGATCGCCGACGAGGTACAGACCGGCTGGGGACGCACGGGCGAACACTTCTGGGGCTGGCAGGCGCACGCGCAGAACGGTCCGCCGGACATCGTCACCTTCGCCAAGGGCATCGGCAACGGCATGTCCATCGGCGGTGTCATCGCCCGCTCCGAGATCATGAACTGCCTGGACGCCAACAGCATCTCCACGTTCGGCGGCACCCAGGTCACCATGGCGGCCGGCCTCGCCAACCTCGGCTATCTGCTGGAACACGACCTCCAGGGCAACGCCCGGCGGGTCGGCGGTCTGCTCATCGAGCGGCTGCGGGCCGTCGCCGCCCAGGACCCCGGCGTACGGGAGGTCCGCGGGCGCGGGCTGATGATCGGCGTCGAACTGACCAGGCCCGGCACCGACCTGGCCGACCCGGACCGGGCCTCCGCAGTGCTGGAGGCGGCCCGCGCCGACGGGCTGCTGATCGGCAAGGGCGGAGGGCACAACACCAGCGCCCTGCGCATCGCCCCGCCGCTGTCCCTGACCGTGGCGGAGGCCGAGGAGGGCGCCGCCGTCCTCGAAAGCGCGCTGAGGAGCACGCAGTAGCGCCGGCCTGAGCAAGGGAACGCATCGCCATGACCATCACCTTGGAGCCCTGGGGCCCCGTAGAGCCGCTGGAACCCGCCCTGTCGGTCCGTCAGGTCCTGGCGCTGGAACGGGTGTTGGCCGGGGAGCCCGAGGTGGTGGCCGGCGCGGGCCAGCTCGACCGGCCGGTGCGCTGGGTGCACGTAGCCGAGGCCGCCGACGTCGGCGTGATGCTCAGCGGCGGCGAGATGGTCCTCACCACCGGTGTGCTGCTCGCCGGCGACGAGAGCGCGCAGACCGAGTACATCCAGTCCCTGCACCGGGCGGAAGCCGCGGCCGTGGTGCTGGGCCTCGGCCGCGCCTTCCCCACCCCGCCGGACGTGATGCGACGAGCCGCCGAACGGTGCGGGCTTCCGATGGTCGTGCTCCACCGGCCGTTTCCCTTCGCGGAGTTGACGGAGGAGGTCCAGTCCCGGCTGGTCCGGCGGAAATTCGCCGCCGTCAGCCTGTCGGAGGCCGTACGGACCGCCCTCACGGGACTGATCACCGCGGGCGCCCCGCTGCAACTGCTGCTCGACGAGATCGCCCAGCACGCCGGCTGTCCCGTCGTCGTCACCAACCTCGCCCACCGGGTGCTGGCGACGGCGGGCGAGCGGTCGGCGGTCGACGACGTGCTGCGGGACTGGGAGCGCATCGCCCGGCAGGCCGGCGGCAGCGAGGGCGACGGCTGGATCCGCGCGGAGCTCGGCGGGCGCGGCGAGCGGTGGGGGCAGATCATGCTCTGCGGTCACCGCGGCGACACCGCGGGCGGGCGGCTGCTCGCCGACCGGGCCGCCGAGGCCCTCGTCCTGCACCGCATGCTCGGCGGCACCTCCGCCCACACCTGGGAGGAGCAGTCCGCGCAGAGCCTGCTGACCGACCTGATCTCCGGCGTCGTACCGGCCCGGCAACTGCTGCCCCGGGCCCGGGCGGCCGGACTCCCCGTCAACCGGCGCACCTTCGTCCCGCTGGTCGTGCGGGGCGGCGACCCGGCTCAACTCGACCGGATGCTGAGGCTGTTGGGGATGCCCGGACTCGTCGCCGAACTCGCGGACGGGGCGACGGCGGTGCTGCTGAGCCTCGCCCGGGACCAGGACGCCGACGCACTCGCCGCGCACTTCGCCGCCCGGCTGCGGACGGAGTCGGATCAGGCCGGTACGGTCGTCGCGGCGGCCGACCCGCGCATCGTCTGGGACGATGTGCCCGCCGGGCTGCGCGAGGCCCAGCACGTCGCGGACGCCGTGGCCGACTCCTCGGCCGCGCTCGACCTCCCGGCCGTCGTCCGCCTCAAGGACGTCCATCTGCGCGGCCTGGTCCGGCTGCTGCGGGACGATCCTCATGTGCAGTCCTTCGCGGAGCGGGAGCTGGACGGGCTGCTGTGCGCGGCCGGGGACGACCTGCTCGCCGTGCTGCGGACCTACCTGGCCACCGGCCGCAACAAGTCCCGCACCGCCCAGCTCCATCACGTCTCCCGGCCCGCACTGTACCGCCGGCTGGAGGCGATAGAGGGCCGGCTGGGCGTGGATCTCGACGACTTCGAACAGGCCGCATCGGTGCACATCGCGCTCCTCGCGCACGACGCGCAACGGGGCTGACCGCGCGCCGGGCAACAACCTCGAAACATGCAACGACCAGGGAAAACGGTGGTGAAACATGGGCCCGGGAAGACGTGACACGGTGGCACGCCGGACGCCCGCAGGCGTGACACCGTGCAACTCAAAGCGGGCTCGGCGGCTTCCTAGGCTCCTCGTACACCGAGCGACCGGAGGTCCCGATGAGCAGAGTGATCCGTGCCGCCGTCTTCCAGACGGCCTGGACCGGCGACAAGGAATCGATGATCCAGGTACACGAGCAGGCGGTGCGCGACGCGGCCGCGCAGGGTGCTCAGGTCCTGTGTTTCCAGGAGCTGTTCTACGGACCGTACTTCTGCCAGGTCCAGGACCCGCAGTTCTACGAGTACGCCGAGCAGATCCCCGACGGCCCGATCGTCAAGCGTTTCCAGGCGCTGGCCAGGGAACACGGCATCGTCCTGGTGCTGCCGATGTACGAGGAGGAGCAGCCGGGCGTCCTCTACAACACCGCCGCCGTGATCGACGCGGACGGTTCGTACCTCGGCAAGTACCGCAAGCACCACATCCCGCAGGTCAACGGTTTCTGGGAGAAGTTCTACTTCCGCCCGGGGAACGTGGGCTGGCCGGTCTTCGAGACGGCGGTCGGCAAGATCGGCGTCTACATCTGCTACGACCGCCACTTCCCGGAAGGCTGGCGCGCGCTGGGGCTGGAGGGCGCCGAGATCGTCTTCAACCCGTCGGCGACCTCACGTGGCCTGTCCGCGTACCTGTGGCAGCTGGAGCAGCCGGCGGCGGCCGTCGCCAACGAGTACTTCGTAGGCGCGATCAACCGGGTCGGCGTCGAGGAACTCGGCGACAACGACTTCTACGGGACCTCGTACTTCGTGGACCCGGAGGCCCAGTTCGTCGGCGAGGTGGCGAGCGACAAGGAGACCGAACTCGTCGTCCGCGACCTCGACATGGCCAAGCTGCGCGAGGTCCGCGACCGCTGGCAGTTCTACCGGGACCGCCGTCCCGACGCATACCCCCCGCTCACCGCTCCGTAGCCGGCCGCGGCCGCCGCCGGTCCGGTGCACGGGGGCCGGACCGGCGGTACCGACCGACCCGCACACCAGTGTTGAGCACGGCAGGAGAGGGAGTATGAGCAGCCGAACCGTCATCCGGGGTGGCCTCGTCATCACCGCGTCCGACGAGATCCACGCCGACGTCCTGATCGAGGACGGCCGTATCGCCGCACTCGCCGCCTCCGGCACCCCGGCCGCCGAGGCCTGGACCGCCGAGCGGGTTGTCGACGCCACCGGGAAGTACGTGATCCCGGGTGGGGTCGACGCCCACACCCACATGGAGCTGCCGTTCGGCGGCACCTCCGCCTCCGACACCTTCGAAACCGGAACCCGGGCGGCCGCCTGGGGCGGTACGACGACCATCGTCGACTTCGCCGTGCAGAGCGTCGGGCACGGCCTGCGCGAGGGCCTGGACGCCTGGCACGCGAAGGCGGAGGGCAACTGCGCGATCGACTACGCCTTCCACATGATCGTCTCCGACGTGAACCAGGACACGCTCAAGGAGATGGACCTGCTGGTGGAGGAGGGCGTCACGTCCTTCAAGCAGTTCATGGCCTACCCCGGCGTCTTCTACAGCGACGACGGCCAGATCCTGCGCGCCATGCAGCGCTCCGCCGAGAACGGCGGACTGATCATGATGCACGCGGAAAACGGTATCGCCATCGACGTCCTGGTCGAGCAGGCGCTGGCGCGCGGCGAGACGGATCCGAGGTATCACGGCGAGGTCCGCAAGGCACTGCTGGAGGCCGAGGCCACCCACCGCGCCATCAAGCTCGCGCAGGTCGCGGGCGCTCCGCTGTACGTGGTGCACGTATCGGCGATGGAAGCGGTCGCGGAACTCGCCAGGGCACGCGACGAGGGGCTGAACGTCTTCGGCGAGACCTGCCCGCAGTACCTGTTCCTGTCGACGGACAATCTTGCCGAGCCCGACTTCGAGGGCTCGAAGTACGTGTGCAGCACCCCGCTGCGGCCGAAGGAGCACCAGGCCAAGCTGTGGCAGGGCCTCAGGACCAACGACCTCCAGGTCGTCTCCACCGATCACTGCCCCTTCTGCTTCGTGGGCCAGAAGGAGCTCGGCCGGGGCGACTTCTCGAAGATCCCCAACGGTCTGCCGGGCGTCGAGAACCGCATGGACCTGCTCCACCAGGCCGTCGTCGACGGCCACATCAGCCGCCGCCGCTGGATCGAGATCGCCTGCGCCACCCCGGCCCGGATGTTCGGCATGTACCCGAAGAAGGGCACCATCGCCCCGGGTGCCGACGCCGATGTCGTCATCTACGACCCGCACGCCGAGCAGACCGTCTCCGCCGAGACCCACCACATGAACGTCGACTACTCCGCGTACGAGGGCAAGCGCCTCACCGGCCGCGTCGAGACGGTCCTGTCGCGGGGCGAACTCGTCATCGACCAGCGGAAGTTTGCGGGGCGTGCCGGCCACGGCCTGTACACGCCCCGCTCAACTTGCCAGTACCTCCAATGAGGTGCCGCCGCAGCAACTGGGAGCAGCACACGTGACTCCGCCCCCTCGATGAGGGAGCTTCCAATCCGAAGATTGCGGTCCAGCCCGAACCGGCCCTTTACGGGGCGAAAGAACGCTACCAGACCAGTGCAAGGAGACCGATGGACTTCGGACTTGTCCTCCAGACCGACCCCCCTGCCTCCCGCGTCGTCAGCCTGATGAAGCGTGCCGAGCGCAACGGCTTCAGCTACGGCTGGACCTTCGACTCCGCCGTGCTCTGGCAGGAACCGTTCGTGATCTACAGTCAGATCCTGGCGAACACCAGCAGGTTGACGGTCGGCCCGATGGTGACGAACCCCGGCACCCGCACCTGGGAGGTCACCGCCTCCACCTTCGCCACCCTCAACGACATGTTCGGCAACCGCACGGTGTGCGGCATCGGCCGCGGCGACTCCGCGATGCGCGTCGCCGGCCGCGCCCCGAACACCCTCGCCCGGATCAGCGAGGCCATGAAGGTCATCCGTGCGCTCGGCTCCGGCCAGGAGGCCGACCTCGGCGGTACGGTCGTCAGGTTCCCCTGGATCAAGGAGGACGCCCGACTCCCGGTCTGGATGGCCGCGTACGGCCCCAAGGCGCTGAAGATGACCGGCGAGGAGGCCGACGGCTTCATCCTCCAGCTGGCCGACCTGTACCTGACCGAGTACATGGTGAAGGCAGTCAAGGACGCGGCCGTCGCCGCCGGCCGTGACCCGTCCGAGGTGAAGATCTGCGTCGCCGCCCCGGCCTACGTCACCGAGGACGACTCGCCCGAGGCGCTCGCCCACGCCCGCAACCAGTGCCGGTGGTTCGGCGGGATGGTCGGCAACCACGTCGCCGACCTGGTGTCCAAGTACGGCGAGCACTCCTCCCAGGTCCCCGAGGAACTCACCGACTACATCAAGGCACGCCAGGGGTACGACTACTCGCACCACGGACGCAGCGACAACCCCGACACCGAGTTCGTGCCCGACGAGATCGTCGACCGGTTCTGCCTCATCGGACCCGTCGAGAAGCACATCGAGAAGCTGAACGCCCTGCGCGAGCTGGGCGTCGACCAGTTCGCGGTCTACGACATGCACGACGCGCAGGAGAAGGTCATCGACGCGTACGGCACGACGGTGATCCCGGCCATGAACGGCTGACTGACCCCTCCCCAGGATCGACTCCCCATCCCCCCACTCCAGTTCTCCCCTCCCCGCCGCCTGGGGGGAGGGGGCCGGAGACCCGCACGGCCTTTCCGGATCCGCCCCTCGTTTGATTGGCCTGCCCATGACCGACACCGCTCCCACGGCCATACCGCCGACCTCTCAAGTCACCCTCGCCGACGGCCGGGTGGAGATCGCCCCTGGTTCGCCGCTGCCCAGCGGCCCCTACGCCAACGAGGACCTGCTCCCGGTCCCGGTGGAGAAGCGCACCTGGACCACGTACAACTTCTCCGCGCTGTGGGTCGGCATGGCCCACAACACGGCGTCGTGGACGCTCGCTTCCGGTCTGATCGCCGTCGGCATGGACTGGAAACAGGCGGTGCTCACCATCGCGCTGGCCAACCTCATCGTGCTGGTCCCGATGCTGCTCACCGGGCACGCGGGACCCAAGTACGGCATCCCCTTCCCGGTCTTCGCCCGCGCCTCCTTCGGCATCCGCGGCGCCAACCTCCCCGCGGTCGTGCGGGCGTTGGTGGCGTGCGGCTGGTTCGGCATCCAGACCTGGATCGGCGGCGAGGCGATCTACTTCCTCGCCGGGAAACTGATCGGCAACGGCTGGAGCGACGCCGGGAAGATCGGCGGCTACGCCTGGACCATGTGGCTGTCGTTCGCGGTCTTCTGGGCCATCCAGGTCGCGATCATCTACCGGGGCATGGAGACGATCCGCCGCTTCGAGAACTGGGCGGCGCCCTTCGTCCTCGTCGGCGCGCTGGTGATGCTGATCTGGATGAGCAACAAGGCAGGCGGTTTCGGCCCGTTGCTCGACCAGCCCTCCAAGCTCGGCTGGGGCGGCGGCTTCTGGAAACTGTTCTGGCCGTCCCTGATGGGCATGATCGGTTTCTGGTCGACGCTGTCGCTGAACATCCCCGACTTCACGCGGTACGGGAAGTCGCAGAAGGCGCAGACGTGGGGCCAGGCCCTCGGTCTTCCCACGACCATGACCCTCTTCGCGCTGCTGTCGGTGATGGTCACCTCCGGTTCGCAGGCCGTGTACGGCGAGACGATCTGGGACCCGGTACAGCTCGCCGCGAAGACGGACAACGTCTTCGGGTTGCTGTTCGCGCTGGTGACGGTGCTGGTGGCGACCCTGTCCGTGAACATCGCGGCCAACCTGGTCTCGCCGGCCTTCGACTTCTCCAACATCGCGCCGCGGAAGATCAGTTTCCGTACCGGAGCCCTCGCCACCTGCGTCCTCGGCGTGCTGATCTTCCCGTGGAAGCTGTACTCCGACCCGCAGGGCTACATCTTCACCTGGCTCGGTCTGGTCGGCGGTCTGCTGGGTACGGTCGCCGGCATCCTCATCGCCGACTACTGGATCCTGCGCCGCGGCAAGCTCGACCTGACCGACCTGTACCGCACGGGCGGCCGCTACTGGTACGACGGCGGCTGGAACTGGCGGGCCGTGGTGGCCTTCGCCGTCGGCGGTGTCCTGGCGGTGGGCGGCGCCAGCTTCAAGCCCCTCTTCGACGGGCGGCCCGTCCCGGCACTGGAATCCCTCGCCGACTACGGCTGGGCGGTCGGGCTCGGCACCTCGATGGTGCTGTACCTGGCGCTGATGCTGCCGCTCGGACGGCAGGAGGAAAACGCCGCCTGAGCGTGGTGGAAGGGGACGGCCGGAGGAGCAGCTGAGCTCCTCCGGCCGTTTCGCGTTCGCGGGTCAGCTCTTCGTGCCGCTCCGGCCGTTCTGCAGGGCCGCCACGGCTTCCTTCGCGGCCTTGATCGCGCCCTTGTTGATCTCGTCGGTGCCGGGCGCCTTCTTCGACTCGAAGTCGCTGCCGTTGTAGTTGACGACCACCAGCGCGTTGGACACCCGGGCGATGACGACGCCCTCCCGGGTCTGCTGCTTGTCCTCCGTCGTGAGGTTCACCACGGAGTAGGCCTCGTTCCCGAGCCCCGGGACCGCCCCGCCGCCGCTCTTCTCCCCGATGCGGTCCTTGTACGAACTCTGTGCCGCCCCGTCCGAATCGGTGATCTCGAACGAGATGTCGAGCCACCGGTAGTCGTACCCCTTGAGCGCGTTCCAGGAGCAGGTGCGGCGCAGGTCGGCGTCCGTCGACGGGATCTCCTTGCCCGCGGTCTTGGCGCCCGGCACGAGCGCGGTGACCGTCTTCGCGGCCACGCTGGTGCAGGGGGCGGGCGCGGCGGCGTACGTCTTGGACACGGCTGTGGAGGAGGGGCTCGACGCCTTCTCGGACTGGGTCTTCTGTGTGTCCTTGGCCGCGGTGTCCTGTGTTTCGGTGAGCGGGCCGGACGTGAGCGCCCAGCCCGCGCAGGCCAGCACGGCCACCGGGGACAGGCGCGCGGTGAGGGCGAGCGGCAGTGGGAGAGAGCGCACGGCGCACTTTCGTGGGGGATGGTGCGGACGACGGTCCGCGATGCGGACGGGGGACGCCAGTGTCACACGACTCCCTGTGGGGAGGAAGCGAAAACTCGCTCCGTGGCGGTGCGGTGACGAAGGGGCCCGGCCCTACTGGGACATCACGGTGCTTCATGGGGCATAGGGGCGGGACGGGCGCACGGGGTCGAGTGATCGCCACCCGGCGCGGTGGGGGCGTGCGTACGATCGCGAGACCGGCCGTCGTGAGTTGAGGAGCCCTGCGTGTTCACCACCCGACCCACCCTCCAGGGCACGTTCGGCATGGTGTCCTCCACGCACTGGCTGGCCTCCCAGTCGGCGATGGCCGTCCTGGAGGACGGTGGCAACGCCTACGACGCCGCGGTGGCCGGCGCCTTCGTCCTGCACGTCGTCGAACCGCACCTCAACGGTCCCGCCGGTGAGGTGCCCATCCTGCTCGCCCCGGCGGACGGCGAGGTGCGGGTGCTGTGCGGGCAGGGGGTGGCGCCGGCGGGCGCGACGGTCGCGCACTACCGGGGGCTGGGCCTGGAGCTCGTACCCGGCACCGGACCGCTCGCCGCCGCCGTGCCCGGCGCGTTCGACGCCTGGATGCTCCTGCTGCGCGACCACGGCACCAAGTCCCTTGCCGACGTGCTGAAGTACGCCATCGGGTACGCCGAGCACGGGCACGCGCCCGTGGAGAACGTCGGCGCGACCGTGGCGACCGTACGGGAACTGTTCGAGACGGAATGGACCTCCTCGGCGGAGGTGTACCTGCCGGGCGGGAAGCCGCCGCGGACCGGCGAGCTGCTGCGCAACCCCGCCCTCGCGGCCACCTGGAAGCGACTGCTCGCCGAGACCGCCGGGGCGGGCGATAGGGAGGCGCGGATCGAGGCCGCGCGGGAGGTGTGGCGGACCGGGTTCGTCGCCGAGGCGCTGGTCCGGCAGGCCTCCCGGCCCACCCTGGACACCAGCGGCGAGCGCCACACCGGCACGCTCGCGGACGCCGACCTCGCCGGCTGGTCCGCGACCTACGAGGCGCCGGCGACCTACGAGTGGAACGGCTGGACGGTGTGCAAGGCCGGCCCCTGGAGCCAGGGCCCGGCCTTCCTCCAGCAGCTCGCCCTGCTTCCGCCCGAGCTGCCCGCGTACGGCTCCGCCGACTACGTCCATCTGCTGATCGAGGGCTGCAAGCTCGCCATGGCCGACCGCGAGGCCTGGTACGGCGACGCGGCCGAGGTCCCGCTCGGCGAGCTGCTCGACGCCGGCTACAACGCGGACCGGCGAGGGCTGATCGGCGACAAGGCGTCGTACGAGCTGCGGCCCGGCAGCCCCGGTGGGCGCACTCCGCGGCTGAGCGCGCACGCGTACGTGGTCGCGAGCGACGACCCCGTTTTCAACCCGATGGGCGCGGGTGAGCCGACGGTCGCCAAGGGACCGGCCTCGCCGGTGCCCGGGGAGCCGGAGGTGACCGGAGACGGGCTCACCCGGGGCGACACCTGTCATCTCGACGTCGTCGACCGCTGGGGCAACATGGTCGCGGCCACGCCCAGCGGCGGCTGGCTGCAGTCCAACCCGGTCGTGCCCGAGCTGGGCTTCCCGCTCGGCAGCCGGTTGCAGATGACCTGGCTGGAGGAGGACCTGCCGAACTCGCTGACGCCCGGCCGCCGCCCGCGCACCACCCTCACCCCCTCGATCGCGCTGCGCGACGGAGTGCCGGTGCTGGCGTTCGGCACACCCGGGGGCGACCAGCAGGACCAGTGGCAGCTGCACTTCTTCCTGGCCGTCGCCCTGCGCGCGCGGGTGCGCGGCGGCCTCGACCTCCAAGGTGCGATCGACGCCCCGAACTGGCACAACGACGCCTTCCCCGGTTCCTTCTACCCGCGCGGCATGCGGCCGGGCAGCGTCACCATGGAGTCCCGCACCCCGGCGGAGGTGGTGGAGGAGCTGCGGCGGCGCGGCCATGACGTCACCGTCGGCGACCCGTGGTCCGAGGGGCGGCTGTGCGCGGTGGCCCGCGACCCGGCGACCGGGATCCTCTCGGCGGCCGCGAACCCGCGCGGGATGCAGGGGTACGCGGTGGGCCGCTGACCGCACGCCCGGTTCTTCATCCCGATTCCATCCGGTGTGCACCGGCGGGGTGGGGATTGTCAGTGGGGCGTGCTCTCATGGAGGCATGATCGAAGACACGGAAACCATCGACGAGTTTCTCGCCCGCCACTCGGCCGACGTGGAGGAGGCGGTCCGCAAGGCCGCCGCGGCCGAGATCATGCCCCGCTTCCGCCAGCTCGCCGCGCACGAGGTCGACCAGAAGAACGGCCCGCACGACCTGGTGACGGACGCCGACCGCAATGCCGAACTGTTCCTCACGGAGGTCCTCGGCGCCCTCCTGCCCGGCTCGGTGGTCGTGGGCGAGGAGGCGGTGCACGCCAACCCGGCGACGTACGAGGCGATACAGGGCGACGCGCCGGTCTGGATCGTCGACCCCGTCGACGGGACACGGCAGTTCGTGCACGGTGACGACGGCTTCTGCACCCTGGTCGCCCTCGCCCGCCACGGCGTCCTGCACGCCTCCTGGACGTTCGCTCCGGCCCGCGGCCAGCTGGCCACGGCCGTCCGCGGCGGCGGTGCCTTCCTGGACGGCGAGCGCCTGTTCGCCGGCCCGCCCGAACCCGGCCGCGATCTGGCGGTGGCCACCTCCCACCCCGACTACACGACCGACGAGCAGAAGCGCGCCCTGCTGGCGCTGTGGACGGACGGGGTCGCACCGCGCGCGTGCGGATCGGCCGGACTGGAGTATCTGGCCATCGCCCGGGGCGAGCTGGACGCGACGGCCTTCTCCTGGGAGGCGGCCTGGGACCACGCGGCCGGACTGCTGCTGGTCGAGGAGGCGGGCGGCGCCCACCTCACCCTCACCGGCGAGCCGTTCCGCATCACGGGCGGCAACTCCCTGCCGTTCACGGCGGCCAGGGACACGGCGACGGCCCGCCGGGTGGCGGAACTGCTCTCGGGCGCGGAGTTGCTGACGTGGCCTCGGTGACGTGACGCGATGAAGTGGCGCGGTGACGCGGCACGGCGGTGGGACGACTCCTGAGCACGGTGGGGCGGCTCCTGTCGCGCGGCCCCCGCGACACGGTGGGCGGCTCCGGTGAAATGACGGGGCCGGCACCGGCAAGTGGTGGGGGCGGGCCCTGCGGCACGGTGAGGCGGCCCCTGCCCGGTCGGGGTGGCCCCGAAGGGGACCGGGGGAGGGGCGCGGTACTCGGACCAGGTCAGGCAACTCCTGAGGGGCGAGGCAGTACCGGACGCTTGCTCCAGCTCCTGACAGGCCGAGCAGCTCCTGGCCCCGAGGCGGATGCCCGATGCCGAGGGCGGCGGGCCGCTGAAGCGTCGGGGGCCGCCCGGGCGAACGAGGCTCACGGGTGGTTCGAGGACACCGCGCCGCAGGCGTTGTCGTACCACCGGCATATCCTGACTCCGGGGGCCGCCGGTCTACGGAGGTCACCGGCTGACGAAGGGGTCGAAGTGCCGTCGATGCTCGATGCGGTCGTGGTGGGAGCGGGGCCCAACGGGCTGACCGCGGCGGTGGAGCTGGCCAGGCGTGGCTTCTCCGTGGCGCTCTTCGAGGCGCGGGACACCGTGGGCGGAGGAGCCCGCACCGAGGAGCTCACCCTGCCGGGCTTCCGCCACGACCCGTGCTCAGCCGCGCACCCTCTCGGCATCAATTCGCCCGCCTTCCGCGCCCTGCCCCTGGAGCGCTACGGCCTCGAGTGGCTGCACGCCGAGCTGCCCATGGCGCACCCCTTCCCGGACGGCAGCGCCGCGGTGCTGTCGAGGTCGGTCGCCGAGACGGCCGCCTCCTTCGGGCCGCGTGACGCGGGCGCGTACCGCCGCCTGGTCGAACCCTTCCTGCCCAAGTGGGACACCCTGGCCCGCGACTTCATGTCGCTGCCGCTGACCGCGCTCCCGCGCGACCCGGTCACCCTCGCCCGTTTCGGCCTGGTCGGCCTGCCCCCGTCCACCTGGCTCACCCGCCGCTTCCGCGACGAGGCGGCCAAGACCCTCTTCGCCGGCCTCGTCGCCCATGTCATGGCCCCACTGAACGGCTTCGCCACCGGCGCCGTCGGCCTGGTCTTCGCACTCGCCGCGCACGCCCGTGGCTGGCCGGTGGCCCGTGGCGGCTCCCAGTCCATCTCGGACGCCCTCGCCGCCTACCTCGAGGACCTCGGCGGCAGCATCCACACCGACTACGAGGTCAAGCGCCTCGACGACCTGCCCCCGGCCCGCGCCTACGTCTTCGACACCTCGCCGACCGCCCTCGCCCGCATCGCCGGCTTCGGCAACCACTACCAGGGCTACCGGTACGGACCGGGCGTCTTCAAGATCGACTACGCGCTCGACGGCCCGGTCCCGTGGACCGCCAAGGAGGCCCGAGCCGCCGGCACCGTGCAGATCGGCGCGGACAGCGCGGAGATCGGCGCCGCCCTGCGCGCCCCCTCCCGGGAGGGTCGGGCACCCGACCGGCCCTTCATGATCACGGTGCAGCCCAGCCTCGTCGACCCCACCCGCGCCCCGGCCGGCAAGCACGTCTTCTGGGCGTACGGGCACGTCCCCAACGGCTGGACCGGCGACCTCACCGACGCCATGGAACGCCAACTGGAGCGCTTCGCCCCGGGGTTCCGCGACCGCGTCCTCGCCCGCGCGATCGCGGGCCCTGCCGAACTCGCCGTCCGCAATGCCAACTACGTCGGCGGAGACATCGCCTCCGGCGCGACCTCCGGCCTCCAGCTGCTGCTGCGCCCCAAACTGACCGCGTTCCCGTACGCCACACCGCATCCGGCCGTCTTCATCTGCTCCTCGGCCACCCCGCCCGGCCCGGGCGTGCACGGCATGTCGGGCCACAACGCGGCGAAGGCCGTGTGGCGGAGGCTGCGACAACAGCACTGACCGGACCGGCCGGCCGGTGCACGTTGGTATACACACAGGTATGACCACGATCACGCTCGTCCAGGGCGACATCACCCGGCAGAGCGTCGACGCCATCGTCAACGCGGCCAACTCCTCCCTGCTCGGCGGCGGGGGTGTCGACGGCGCCATCCACCGCCGCGGCGGCCCCGCGATCCTCGCCGACTGCCGCCGCCTGCGCGCCGGCCACTACGGCAAAGGCCTGCCCACGGGCCGGGCTGTCGCCACGACTGCGGGCGAACTGGACGCACGCTGGGTGATCCACACCGTCGGTCCGCGTTTCACCCACGAAGAGGACCGGTCGGAGTTGTTGGCTTCCTGCTATCGGGAGTCACTGCGGGTCGCGGATGAGCTGGATGCTCGTAGCGTCGCATTTCCCGCAGTCTCCGCCGGTATCTATGGGTGGCCGGTGGAGGACGCCGCCCGCATCGCGGTGGAGACAGTGCGGGTCACGGACACGGCGGTCGAGGAGGTCAGGTTCGTCCTCTTTGACGACCGGGCTTACGATGCGTTCGCCGCGCAGCTTCGCTGACGAAGTCACGGGTCGGGCTTCCCGTTTTGCCTGGGTCCCCCACGTGGTAGCGCCCGGCGTGCCGGTCGCCCGGTGTCCGGTCCGTGAAAGCCGGACTTCGTCGATGTGTTTCCGATGACCTCGCATGTGGAATGCGTGGCTATTCTTGAGCCTGCCGAGAAGTGCCTCTGACCTGCTGTTTTGTATTCCAGGTGGTCAGTTCGACTTGTTTTCGCTCGCGGAATGCGTCGACTGAGGTTCGCTTGTGCAGAACGGTCTGAGCTGCAGCTTCAAGAGCTGGCGCGGGTCTTGTGGGCGACGTGGCGATGCGGAATGCGGATTCTTGACGCTCGGATGACGCTCGAATATCGGAAGTCTCAAACTTCGCGGACGTCTCCGGCGCGGGCCGCGCGGACCGGGGCCGTCGGCGTGGGCAAGGATTCCGGTTCGGGGTCCGACCGCACCGCGCCAGCGGCGGCGCGTGCTGCTACCTCGTCGCACGCACCTTGGAATCGAGAGCACGGCCCGGCCGAGCCACAAAGGACGGCGCCGTGGTCCTGGTCTTGAAACGGCTGGTATCACCTCGCCGCCTAGATACCAGTCCGGTATCATCGCTGTATGGCGATGACACTCCGACTCCCCGACGATCTTGACGCGAAGCTCACCGAGCGGGCTCGTCGGGAGGGTCGCAGCAAACAGGAACTTGCCATTGAGGCCATCCGTGACGCCCAGAATCGGGCCGAGCTGAAGGTCGATGACGTCCTGGCCGAGCTCATGGACAGCGATGCGGAGATCCTGGACTACCTGAAGTGACCGACGTGCGCTACATCCAGATCGACGAGATCCTGGCCATCGCCCGCGCGGTCAACGGTACCGAGCACAGCGTGCGTGACATGGGACTTTTGGTGTCAGCGATCGAACGGCCCCGGACGAACGTGTTCGGAGCAGAGCTGTATCCCACGCTGCACGAGAAGGCGGCGGCACTGCTGCACTCCGGTGCCCGCAATCACGCGCTGATCGACGGCAACAAGCGCACCGCCTGGCTTGCCATGCGTGTCTTCCTGCGGTTCAACGGCGTCAGCGCCAGTACCGTCCCGCCGCCCGTCCCCATTGCCGGCCCGTTCGTCGAGGAAGTCGCGCAGGACAGCGTCGATGTACCGGCCATGGCCAAGCGCCTGGCGGCCTGGTTCCCCGTTTCCTGACGTTCCACGTCGTGAGGTACGGGGCGGAACGAGGTTCCGTGAGCGGTGCCGGCTCCTGGCAGTCCGCCGGGCGTGCTGGTCCCGTCCTGTGGGGGCGTCCGTTCAGCGGATTGATGCGCATGGCGGCGCATATGCATCCACCGGCTGTTCCTACAGCGGCGGCCCGTCGCGGTCAGCTGAGAGGGAGGAGGCCGGCAGGTCCTGGTCGGCGGCCCAGGAGGCCAGGATGCGTAGCCGCTCGTGGGTGGGGGAGCCGGGTTCGGCGGTCCAGACGGTCAGGTGCTGGTCGGGGTCGGTGTTGGCGGTGAGGGTGTCCCAGTCCAGGACGAGTTCGCCGACGACCGGGTGGTTGAGGGTCTTCGTGCCCACGGTGCGGGCGGCGACGTGGTGATCGCCCCACCAGCGGGCGAACTGCTTGTCGCGCAGGGACAGTTCACCGACCAGCTCGATCAGACGGGGGTCCTCGGGATACTTGGCGGCCTCCATGCGCAGTTGGGCGACGGCGATGTGCGCGGAGGTCTCCCAGTCGGCGTACAGGGTGCGCATGGCGGGATCGGTGAAGATGATCCGCGGGTAGTTGCGGTGCTTTTCCGGGATCTGGGAGAAGTCGGTGACCAGGGCGGCGGCCAACGCGTTCCAGGCCAGGATGTCCCCGCGCCGCCCCTGCACGACGGCCGGGGTGGCGGTGAGGTCGTCCAGGACCCGCTGCAGCTGCGGCTGGACCTTCTGCCGACTACGGCGCCGGGTGCGGGTGGTGGTCTTGCCCGCGAGTTGGAAGAGGTAACCGCGCTCGTCGTCGTCCAGGTGGAGTACGCGGGCGAGGACGTCCAGCACGGGCGCCGATGCCTGCATGCGGCCCTGTTCGAGGCGGGTGTAGTAGTCGGTGCTGATGCTGGCGAGCTGGGCGACCTCCTCGCGGCGCAGCCCGGCCACCCGGCGGGGCTTGCCGGTCTCGGGCAGTCCGACCGTGCGCGGGCTCAGCTCGGAACGGCGCTTCTTGAGGAATTCTCCCAGCTCATTGAGGGGGACGTTGGCGGTCATGCTTCCCAGCATGACACCGAATCCACCCGGGAAAGGGGGGAGAAATTCCTCCCAGGATGTTCCCCTCCCGGGATGAATTTCTCCGCTTTTCGTGCTTGCCCTCGCGTGTGAGGCTCGATATCGAGCAGCCGATCCCGACCCCGGCTGCGCGCTCACCGATCCTCGCACCGAAGGAAGCCCCCATGCGCGGAGCAGTCATCTACGCCCCCGGCGACGTGCGCTTCGAGAACCTCGACGACCCGAAGATCATCAACCCGACCGACGCGATCATTCGCACGGTCGCCACCTGTGTGTGCGGCTCGGACCTGTGGCCCTACCGCGGCGCGGAACCCATCGGCGACCCGCACCCGATGGGGCACGAATACGTCGGCATCGTCGAGGAGGTCGGCAGCGAGGTCGCCGACGTCAAGCCGGGCCAGTTCGTGGTCGGCTCCTTCGCCACCTCGGACAACACCTGCGCCAACTGCCGCAACGGCTGGCAGTCCAACTGCCTGCGCCGCGAGTTCATGAGCACCTGCCAGGCCGACTACGTCCGCATCCCCAACGCCCACGGCACCCTCGTCGCCACCGACGAGCACCCGGACGCCGAGTTCGTGCCGAGCCTGCTCGCCGTCTCGGACGTGATGGGCACCGGCTGGTACGCCGCCCTCGCCGCCAAGGTGAAGCCCGGCTCGACGGCTGTGGTCGTCGGCGACGGAGCGGTCGGCCTGTGCGGCGTGATCGCCGCCAAGGAACTGGGCGCCGAGCGGATCATCGCGATGAGCCGCCACGAGTCCCGGCAGAAGCTCGCCCTGGAGTTCGGCGCCACCGACATCGTCAGCGAGCGCGGCGACGAAGGCATCGCCCGCGTCAAGGACCTCACCGGCGGCATCGGCGCGGACTCCGTGCTGGAGTGCGTGGGCACCGCCGAGTCGATGCGGCAGGCTCTTCACTGCGCCCGGCCCGGTGGCAACGTCGGCTTCGTCGGCGTCCCGCACGAGGTGGCGGTCGACGGCCAGGAGCTGTTCTTCTCCCACGTCGGCCTGCGCGGCGGCCCCGCCCCGGTCCGCCGTTACCTGCCCGATCTGATCGACCGGGTCCTGTCCGGCCGGATCAACCCGGGCAGGGTCTTCGATCTCACCCTGCCCCTGGAGCAGGTCGCCGAGGGCTACAAGGCGATGGACGAGCGCCGCGCCATCAAGGCACTCCTCAAGCCCTGACCCTCAGCGCGTGACCGACTGCCCCTGTCGAGCGCCACAGATGAGACCAGGAAATGTCTGCAACAGACAACTACATCTTCGACCTGGACGAGAACGCCACCCGCAAGCCGGTGTCGTACGAGAACAGGTACGGGATCACCATCTCCGCGGACCTCTACCAGCCGAAGGACTTCGACGCCTCCCAGGAACACCCCGCGATCATCGTCGGCGCACCGTACGGCGGCGTGATACGAGCTCGCGGATGTACCGAAGGAGTTCCACGCCGTCCCGAACGCCGGCCACGTCGATCTGTACGACAAGACGGACCTGATCCCGTTCGACAAGCTGGAGGAGTTCTTCAGCAAGAACCTGGCCTGATCGCACGCCGTCCACCGCGTACGGCCGCACCGGACGACGCGGGGCGCACATCGTCACCGGCTCTCAGCCCCCTGCCCCGCACCCACACCGTCGGGCCGTGTCACGGGCAGCGCTGATGCGGGCGGGCGCCCACCCCACCTCACCGAAGGAAGGACGAACCCCATGACGACCTTCGCGCTCATCGGCGCCGGCCCTGGTCTCGGGCTGGCCACAGCCCGCCGCTTCGGAAGCGCCGGCCACACCGTCGCCCTCGTCGCCCGCAGCGCCGAGCGCGTGGAGGAGATGACCGCCGAGCTGGCCCGCGACGGCATCCGGGCTCGCGGTTTCACCGCCGACGTCCTCGACATCGAGTCACTGGACGCGGCCCTGTACGCGGCTGCGGCCGATCTGGGCCCCGTCGAGATCCTGCAGTACAGCCCCGTGCCCCGCGCCGACTTCATGAAGCCGGTCCTCGACAGCAGCGCCGACGATCTCGACGCCCCGCTCGCCTTCTCCGTCAAGGGCTCCGTCACCGCCGTGAACGCCGTCCTGCCCGGCATGCGTGCCCTCGGCCGCGGCACCGTGCTGTTCGTCAACGGCTCCAGCGCCGTACGCCCCAACCCGAAGGTCGCCGGCACCTCGATCGCCTTCGCCGCAGAGAGCGCCTACGCCCGCATGCTGCACGACACGCTCGCCGGGGAGAACATTCACGCCGCGCAGCTGATCATCCCCGGGGCCATCCGGCCCGACGCCGAGCACAGCAGCCCCGATGTGCTGGCACAGCGGCTGTACGACATCCACCAGCAGCGCGACGGATTCCGCCACTACGCCGAGCCCCTGCCCGACTAGCCACTGGACGACGCCCATGAACCCGGCCGCCCTCCGTGTCCTCGCCCGTGCCATCACGGCCACCGCTCTCGTGCTGACCGGGGCGGCCTGCACCGACACCTCCCCAGCCTCCCCGTCCGGGACCACCACCGAGCAGCAGACGCCGACATCCGAGGCACACACCGCACCATCCGACAGGAACACCGCCATGGACATCCGGGTCACCCTCGACGGCCGCCCCGTCGACGCCACCTTGAACGACAGCCCTGCCGCCCGTGACTTCGCCGAGCTGCTCCCGCTCACTGTGGACCTGAAGGACTTCCACCAGACGGAGCGGATCGCCGACCTGCCGCGCAGGCTGACCACCTACGGCGCTCCCGAGCCGCGCGCGCCGAAGGCCGGCGACCTGACCTACTACGCCCCCTGGGGCAACCTGGCCCTCTTCTACCGCGACGGCGACTCCGCCAACGCCGACCTGCTGATCCTCGGCAGCATGGACGCCGATGCCGACAGGCTTGCCGGGGCCGAGCGCATCACCATCGAAGCCGCGCCCTGACCCACCCCACCGCGCGCCCGTCACGGAGAGCGCCCGAAAGAAGGGGGGAGGCGATCCTCCCCTTTTCGGCTGGTTCGGTGCATGGAACCGTGAAGGACGTGGCCGCGCCGTCCGCAGTCCGCCCGACTGCCCCAGCGTCGCCTGATCCGCCGATTTTCCACTCAAGGAGAGACCACACGCATGCCCTCCGCGTCCGGGACCACACCCGGCAAGCTTCCCCTCGTCGTCTGGGTGCTCGCCGCCGGCACGTTCCTGATGGGGACCACCGAGTTCGTCGTCGCCGGCCTGCTGCCGGAGCTGGCCGGTGACCTCGGAGTCGGCGTCTCCCGCGCCGGCCTGCTGATCACCGCCTTCGCCATCGGCATGATCATCGGCGCGCCGACGATGGCCATGGCGACCCTGCGCCTGCCTCAGCGCCAGACGCTGATCCTGGCCCTGTCCGTGTTCTGCCTCGGACACCTCGTCGCCCCCCTCAGCACGTCCTTCACGGTCGTGCTCCTCGCCCGCGTCGTCACGGCCCTGGCCACCGGAGCGTTCTGGTCCGTCGGATTCGTCGTCGCCACCAGCGCCGCGGGCCCGCACAACGCCACGCGCGCGACGGGCGTCATGATCGGCGGCCTGACCCTGGCCAACGTCGTCGGCGTGCCGATCGGCTCCTTCGCCGGCCAGTTCACCGGCTGGCGCGGCCCCTTCTGGGCCCTGGCCGTCCTCTCCGGGCTTGCCGCCGTGTTCATCGGGCGCTTCATCCCGGCCCAGGGGCGGCGCGTCGAGGTGTCACTCCGGGCCGAGGTCCGGGCTCTGCGTCAGGGCCGACTGTGGCTGGCGCTCGGCGCCGCGATGCTGATCATGGGCGGTGTCCTGGCGACGTACACCTATGTCACGCCGCTGCTGACCGACCGCGCGGGTATCCCCGCAGGTGCCGTACCGCTCGTCCTCATCGCCTTCGGTATCGGCGCCCTGGGCGGTACCACCACGGGAGGCCGCCTGGGCGACCGGCGTCCGATGGTCACCACCATCACGGCCGCCGCGGCCACCGCCCTGGTCCTGCTCCTGATGATCCCGCTGTCCGGCAACCCGGTGACGGCCACCCTGCTCGTCTTCCTCATGGGCCTGACCGGCTTCACGGTCAACCCGGTGGTCACCGCCCTTGCCATGCGCTTCGCGGGCGATGCCCCCACCCTCGCCTCGGCGCTGACCACCTCTGCCTTCAACACCGGTATCGCCGCGGGCTCGGTGATCGCCGGTACGGCCCTGGACTCCTCCCTCGGCCTGACCGGCCCGCCCCTGGTCGGCACCGTCATCGCCGCCCTCACACTGCTGCCTCTGATCGCCCTCGCCGTCCACGGCACTTCCCGCACGGGCCGGATCGTGGCCCGAAACAGCGCTCCCACGCACACGCGGCACGACGAACCCGCGCAGGTGTCGTCGCAGTCCTGACTCACGCCCGGATCCGCGTACAGCCGATACGAACCCGACGACGTACCAGCATGCGAGAGGAATCTGCACATGACTGTGAACACCGCGGACTTCACCGGCAAGGTGGCCTTCGTGACCGGAGCCGGCTCCGGCATCGGCCGCACCACCGCCGTCGCCTTCGCCCGCGAGGGTGCCCGCGTCGCCCTCGCCGACCTGTCCGGGGACGGCCTGCGGGAGAGCCCACGGCTCATCGAGAAAGCGGGCGGGCAGGCCCTGGCCCTCACCTGCGACGTCACCAGCGAAGACGACGTGAAGTCCGCCCTGGAAGACACTGTTCAGGAATTCGGGCGCCTGGACGTCTCCTTCAACAACGCCGGCGTCGAGCAGCCGGTCAAGCCGGCCGTGGACATCCGAAGGACGAGTGGGACCGCGTCATCGGGGCGGTAGCCCAGTCCCATCGATTTCGCAACCCGGGCTCACACGGGACGTCACGGTGTCCCGGGGGAGGGCCGTGTCGGCGACCTGCTCGGAGCGGACGATCAGTCCGCCACGCGCGACGACGCGGTGAGCGACGTGGACGCACCCACAAGATGGGAGGCGACGCGGCTCCGTCCTGTTTCGCCCCGCGCAAGTGCCCCCGATGACGTCGGCTACTCGCTCCTGACGGAGCGTAAAGGGGGAGGAAAGTCTCCCTGCCGCGAGCGTTGCCGGTGGTGCAAGACTTCCCGCGAGACCAGCCCCCTGTCGAGGCGAGCGGTCACCCGATGCCCGTGGTGGCGACGATCCCGCCTGCTGTCCCTCTGTCGTGCACGACGGATCCGTCCGTGATGCGAAGGCGTACGTATGTCTGCTGAACTCCCTGAATTCGACGTTCCTCCCCCCACCGGAGCCGGCGAGCCCTCCCCGGCGCCCACTCGGCGCACGTTCATCGCCGCCGGCACCGCGGTCGGCGGTGCCGTGGTCGCGGGCGGTGTGATCGGCGGGACGATCCTCGCCGACGCGCAGGAGGTGAGCGCTGTGGAGGCGCCGCTCTCCAGTCGTGTCTCCCTGACGGTCAACGGCACCCGCCGGACCGTGACGGTCGACAACCGCACCTCTCTGCTGGACCTGCTCCGTGAGCACCTCGGCCTCACAGGCTCGAAGAAGGGCTGCAACGCCGGGGCCTGCGGTGCGTGCACGGTCCTGGTCGACGGACAGCGGCACAACGCCTGCCTCACGCTCGCGGTGCGGCTGGAGGGCGCGAAGGTCACCACGATCGAGGGCCTGGCCGACGGCGATCAACTGCATCCTCTGCAGCAGGCGTTCATCGACCAGGACGCGTTCCAGTGCGGCTACTGCACCCCCGGCCAGATCGTGTCCGGCGTCGGCTGCATCCAGGAGGGTCACACCGGTTCGCCGGAGGAGATCCGCGAGTGGATGAGCGGCAACATCTGCCGCTGCGGCTGCTACGTCAAGATCGTGCGCGCGGTCGAGCGGACCGCGGGCCGGAAGTAAGGAGCGGCAACCGTGCATCCCTTCTCCTACACACGCGTCTCCGACACCCGTGAAGCCCTCAAGGCCGGTCGCCGCGGCGGGCGTTACATCGCCGGGGGCACCACCCTGGTCGACCTCATGCGTGAGACCGTCGAACGCCCCGAGACCCTTGTCGACATCACCGGCCTGCCGCTGAGCGCGATCACCGTCACCGAGCGCGGGGGCTTGCGCATCGGCGCCCTGGTGACCATGTCCGAGGCCGCCGCCCACACCAAGGTGCGCACCCTGTACCCCGTCGTCTCCGAGGCGCTGGAGCTGAGTGCCTCGGCGCAGCTGCGGAACATGGCGACCATCGGCGGCAACATCATGCAGCGCACCCGGTGCACGTACTTCCGGGATGTGACGGCCGACTGCAACAAGCGGGAGCCCGGCTCCGGTTGTGCCGCGCTGCACGGCTTCAACCGTACCCACGCCATCCTCGGGACCTCCGATGCCTGCGTGGCCACGCACCCGTCCGACGCGGCCGTGGCGTTCGCCGCCCTGGAGGCCCGAGTGCACCTACTGGGCCCGGACGGGGCACGCCAAGTCCCCTTCGCCGACTTCCTGTTGCGGCCCGGCAGCACGCCACAGCGCGAACAGGCCCTGCGCAAAGGTGAGTTGATTACGGCGGTCGAGATTCCCGCTCTTCCGCGCCCGCTCAGGTCCGGCTATCTGAAGGTGCGTGACCGGCAGTCGTACGAGTTCGCCCTGGCGTCAGCAGCCGTCGCGCTGCACGTACGCGGCGGGGTGATCCGCGAGGCCAAGGTCGCCGCCGGGGGAGTGGGCACCGTGCCGTGGAAGCTGCCCGCCGTCGAACAGCACCTCGTCGGTCAACGCCCCTCGCGGGCCCTGTGGTCGGCCGCTGCCGCGAAGGCGGCGGACGGCGCCCGTCCCCTCCGGCACAACCGGTTCAAGGTCGAGCTGCTCAAGCGCACTGTCGAACGCCAGCTGCGCGTCGTAGGAGGTACCAGGTGAGCCCCCAGCCGCAGGCAGCCGTGGGTGCGCCGCTGTCCCGGGTGGACGGCCGGCTCAAGGTCACGGGCAAGGCGTTGTACGCCGCCGAGCACGATGTCGACGGGATCGTGCACGCCGTGATCGTCGACGCGAGCATCGGCCGCGGCCGCATCACGTCGATCGACACCGGCGCCGCCGAAGCCCTCCCGGGCGTACTGAAGGTGATCCACTACCGCAACGCACCGAAGCTGCCGTACCGCGACAACTCGGGGTCGAACAACCCGCCAGGCCGACGGCTTCGCGTCTTCCAGGATGACCGCGTCCTCTTCCACGGCCAGCCGGTCGCCGTCGTGGTGGCCACCAGCCTGGAGGCCGCCCAGCACGGTGCAAGCCTGGTCAAGGTCGGTTACGACGCCGAGCAGCCCTCGACCGACTTCGCCGAGGCCGAGCCGGACGAGCCGACCCGATACGCGCGCGGCGACGCCGAAGCGGCCCTGCGCTCGGCGGCCGTACGACTGGACCTGACCTACCGCACGGCGCGCAACCACCACAACCCGATGGAGCCGCACGCCACCATCGCCCGCTGGGACGGCGGCAAGCTCACCGTGTGGGACAAGACTCAGTGGGTGGTGGGCACGCAGACCGAACTCGCGGCGGTGTTCGGCCTGGACATGGACGCGGTGCGCGTCATCTCGCCGTTCGTCGGGGGCGGTTTCGGCACGGCGCTGCGCTGCTGGCCGCACGTGGTCGTCGCCGCGCTGGCCGCCCGCGAGACGAAGCGTCCGGTCAAGCTGGTCCTGAGCCGCAAGCAGATGTATCTCGGTACCGGTTTCCGGCCCTCGTACGAGTACCGCCTGCGCCTCGGCAGCGACCGGCGCGGCCGGCTGTCCGCCGCGGTGCACGAGTTGGACGCGGAGACGTCGTCGTACGAGACGTTCACCGAGTCCATCCTGGCGGCCGGGCAGATGCTCTACAGCATGCCCAACGTGACCCAGGCGTACCGGACGGTGCCGCTGGATCTGCCTACGCCGCTGTACATGCGCGGCCCCGGCTTCCAGACGGCCTCCTTCGTCATCGAGTCGGCCATGGACGAACTCGCCCACGAACTCGGCGTCGACCCGATCGAGCTGCGCCGGCGCAACGAGCCGTCGGAGGACGAGTCGTCGGGGCTGCCGTTCTCCACGCGCCGGCTGCGCGAGTGCTACACCGTCGGCGCCCGCGAGTTCGGCTGGCAACTTCGCGCCCCCGAGCCCCGCTCCACGCGCGAGGGCGACTGGCTGATCGGCAGGGGCATGGCCGCCGGCGTCTACGACACCGCGCGCATGCCCGCCCGGGCCCGGGCCCGTCTGGACGCCGACGGCACCGCGCTGGTCGAGGCCGCCGCCACCGACATGGGCCCGGGTACGTACACCTCGCAGACCCAGGTCGCGGCCGACGCCCTCGGGCTGACCGTGCGCACGGTCACCTTCCGGCTGGGAGACTCCCTCTACCCGCCGACCCCACCGCACGGCGGCTCGATGACCATGGCCAGCGTCGGCTCCGCCACCCTCGACGCCTGCAACAAGGTCCGCCGTCAGGCGATCCGGCTGGCCGTCGAGGACCGCGAGTCACCGCTGTACGGGGTGGCCGCCGACGATGTCGTGGTACGCAACGGCCGACTGCACGTGAAGAACAATCCGGCCCGCGGTGAGACTTACCGGCGGCTGCTGGCCCGCAACGACCGCACCCACCTGGAAGCGGACGGCTCCTTCGCGCCGCCGACGGGCCCGGAGCGGCACTCCTTCTACGGCTACAACGCCACCTTCGCGGAAGTGGCCGTCGACGCGGCCCTGGGTCTGGTGCGGGTGCGGCGTGTGCTGGGCGTGTACGACGCGGGACGCATCATCAGTCCCAAGCTCGCCGACAGCCAGGCCCTGGGCGGCATGGTGGGGGGTATCGGCACGGCCCTGCTGGAACACACGGTCACCGACCACCGCGACGGGCGGATCGTCAACGCCAACCTCGCCGACTACCTCGTGCCCGTCAACGCCGACGTTCCCGACCTCAAGGCGATCTACCTGGACGGTGAGGACCGCGAGGCGGACCCGCTCGGCGTCAAGGGACTCGGAGAGCTCGTGATGATCGGGGTGGCGCCCGCCATTGCCAACGCGGTCTTCAACGCCACCGGCCGCCGCATCCGTGAACTGCCCATCACTGCAGAGGCGTTGCTCTGATCACATGAACTTCCGCCCGGCGGGGTGCACACCGCTCGTCCGGCAGCCTGCCCCCGTCCGGCTGCCGGACTTCCCAGGGCCGCCGCCTGACGTTTCCCCGCGTCGTGGCGGCGGCCCGCTCACCTTCCGATCCTGGTCCCGCCGTGGAGAACTGCCATGCTGAACATCGCGGACACACTGCACCGCTGGTGCCGCGAGGCACGCCCCTTCGCCCTGGCCACCATCGTCGGCGTGCACGGCAGCGCCCCTCTGCCGGTCGGCACGTCGGTCGCGGTGGACGAGAACGGCGACGCCGTCGGCAGCATCTCCGGCGGCTGTGTCGAGGGCGCGGTCTACGAGCTGTGCCGACAGGTGCTCCGCGACCGGGGCGCTCCGCAGCGCGCCTGGTTCGGCTACTCCGACGACGACGCCTTCGCCGTCGGCCTGACCTGCGGCGGCGAACTCGACGTCTTCGTCCAGTGCGTCGATCCCGCAGCCCGGCCGCACCTGTCCACGGCCCTCTCCGAGATCAACCGAGGACGACCGGTCGCCGTGGCGCAGGTCGTGGACGGCCCGGAGCCCCTCCTCGGCTCCACGCTGAGCGTGCTCGGCGGTGACCATGCCGCCTACGGGAGCGTGGACGACGGCCCGGCGAACCGGGCGGTGGCCGACCGGACCAGGGCCCTGCTACGGGCCGGTCGCACCGCCCGCATCGACATCGGCGGGGAGGGAGGCGGATGCCCCGAACGGCTGTCCGTCCTCGTCCACGTCCATCGGTCCCGGCCGCGTCTGCTGGTCTTCGGCGCCGTCGACTTCGCCGCAGCCCTCAGCCAAGCCGGCCGCTTCCTCGGCTACCACGTCACCGTGTGCGACGCCCGCCCCGTCTTCGCCACCCCCGCCCGCTTCCCGTACGCGGACGAAGTGGTCGTCGACTGGCCCCACCGCTACCTGGAACGCACCGAGGTGGACGAGCGCACCGCTGTATGCGTCCTCACGCACGACGCCAAGTTCGACGTCCCCCTGCTGCGCCTGGCGCTCGACCTGCCCGTCGCCTACGTGGGGGCCATGGGCTCCCGGCGCACCCACGAGGCGCGACTGCGGCTCCTGCGCGAGGAGGGGGTCACCGAAGACGGGTTGGCCCGGCTGCGTTCCCCGATCGGCCTCGACCTCGGAGCCCGCACGCCCGAGGAGACGGCCGTCTCCATCACCGCGGAGATCATCGCCCAGGTCCACCAGGGCACGGGCCGACCTCTGACGCGGATGAGCGGCCCGATCCACCGGCTGCCGAGGTCGACGAGCTGCCCATAGGCACAATCCGTCCGGCAAGCACCAGGTGCCGCTCAGCGGTAGTCGCTGAGCATGGCCAGGACTTCGTCGTAGGTACCGTTCGCCGCCGCGTCGCGAAAGAACCTGGCACGCTCACCCACGATCTCCCTGGCGTCGGGCTTCTCTCGCAAAAGGTCCACGGTCTCGGTGAGGTAGTCCTCCAGCGGCACGGACCTCTCGTCGTCGTGCCGGCCCAGGAGGGTGGTCCGCATGCCCGGCGGGATCACCTCGATCACCTGGACGCCCCTGCCTGCGAGCTGCACGCGCAGGCGACTCTGACCTGGTTCTTTCCCTCACTCGCTCAGGCTCAGTGCCCCTGCCGCACCACCCGGGGTACGGGCACCCCGCTCGCACTGATCGTGCCCAGCCCCTCGGCGCGGGAGATGCTGCGGATCATCGGCGTCGCTCGGGTTGTCGACGCCTTCCCGTCGCTGGACGCCGTCCCCCACTGCCGGGGTGGAGTGTGGAGGCGTCCCACCCCGGCCGGGTCTCATCGGATGTGCTTCGCCGGCTTGGTGGCGGTGTTGAGCAGGTACTCCAGGGGGCCGCGGCGGAAGTAGCGGGACCAGACGGCGGCGAACAGGATCGCACCGAGGACGAACATGGTCACCGGCGCCCATGACTGCTGGGTGCCCGTTCCGCCGGCCAGGGGCAACGCGGACTGCACGAGGAAGTGGCCGACGTAGGCGGTCAGCGACATGGTGCCCACGGCGACGACCGGTTTCGCCAGGCGGCGCAGTCGCGGGAGGCGGTCCATCGCCGCCGTCGCACCCACGATCACGAGGATCGCGACTCCGACGCTGCCGATGATGTCGAACGTGGTGCCGCTGTGCGGCCCGGCCGTCAGGAGCGACGACGCCGGCATATCGGGGAACGAACCGCTGTCGAGAGTTACGGACCCGCTGTCGAGGGGCAGTGACCCGGAGCTGCCGGACGACGGCCCGTCTTCGGCCGTGCTCCGCAACGCGTCCTTGCCGGCGAGCAGCAGGGACATGCCGTACGCGGCCGCGGTGAGGGCGGCGCCGAGGGCGGCCAGGCGCCACTGGACGGCGGTCGCGGACAGGTCGAGGCGGGCCAGCGCCATGCCGGCGACCACGAACGGAATCCAGGTGATCGTCGGGTAGAAGCCGGTGAGCAGCAGATCGAGCACCCCCACGTCGCTGAGCCGGTGGAGCGGGTCGTAGGCGTTGATGCTCTGCTGGACCGACTCGGTCAGCAGCGAGTTCAGGGCGAACGCCAGCTGGGGTGTGACCAGGGCGAGGGCGGTCGCGATGATCGCGAGTGTTCTGGCCGACAGTCGCACCAGGGGCAGGGCGAGAAGGAAGTAGACGCCGTAGAAGCCGAGGATGATCACTCCGCCGTACTCCATGGCCATCGCGGTGCCCAGCGCCAGCAGGATCACGGCGCGGATCGCGATGCGAGCCTTGGCCTGGCGGCCGGCCAGTCCGGTCTTCGGCTCGCGGCGGCCGGCGATCAGCATCAGTGAGAACCCGGCGAGGGTGGCGAACAGGACCGACGAGTGACCGTCCGCCATGTACCGGACCCAGCCGGCGACGCCGTCCGTGGCCGACAGCGGGGGACCGATGTGCACCACGTACATGCCGAACACCGCCAGCGCGCGGGCCAGGTCCACTCCGACGAGGCGGCCCATCGAAGGACCGGGCGAGGCCGACACGGCGGATTCGGGGGAGGTGCGGGACTGCGGAGGCGAGTTCTCCTGCGGAGCCGGCGTCTCCCGCGGCGGTTGTGTCTGTGTCATACGGAGAATCTCGTGTCGACGTCAGGGGGGCGACCATCCGTCAGGCTTCGGTGACGGCCCCGCCGGTCGGCGGGTATCGCCCTGCCGACCGGCGGAGTCTCGTCCCGACAGGTCCGATGCGACCGGACGGCTGATTCTCCAGCCACTTGGCGGGGGTGGACCCGACGGCCGCCGGATGGGCACTGGTCGGCCGGGCTTCCAGGCTGGAGGCATGACACACCATGCGCGACACCAGGAGACCGGCGCTTCCCTCCCGTCATCGGCCGACGTGCCGGGCCGTGACGCCGTCCCTGACAGGGGCGAGTTCTTGGAGTTCCTCGGCCTGACGCTGACGGCGGGCGCCTTCGTCCTGTTCGTCGTGCGGCCTGAGGCATCCGAAGCGTTGGTGCACGCCCTCGTCACGGGGGCAGCCTCATTCGGCCACTGAGCCGACAGATGGCCCTCGCCTCGGCCCTGGTCGTGCATCTCACGGGCCAGCTGGGCGCGTTCGCGGTCGAGCACGGCCTGGGCATGCAGGGCCCGCTCGTGCTCCCTGACCTCCTCGATCTCCGCCAGCCGCCGTGCCAAGTCCCGGTGCGCCTGGAGGAGTTACCCGAAAAGGACCGGGGTGACAGCGGTGGCCAGGCTGTACACGAAGTCGATCAGCGTCATGGTCCGGCCGGCCTCGGCGAAACCGGACAGGGGCCATGGAACGCTGCTCGCCACGGCGGTCAGGGCGACGCACCCCGAGAGGAGAGGACGGCTGCGGGAGCGTTCGGCCAGGGTGAACAGCGCCACGAGCGGGGCGAGGGCGACCTCTTGCGTCAGTGCGATGGGCAGGGTGAGCAGGAAGACGCCGAGCGGGAACCTGCGCCGGAAGACCAACGCGGCACAGCCGAGCGTGGCCAGCGCGACGCCGAGGCGCGTGTGGTCCCACATGGTCAGCCATACGTCCTCGGCTGCCACCGCCACCAGGACGATGTCGACGACCGGAGCAGGAACCCGCTCCCACAGGGCGCGTGCCCGGCTCATCGCCACCACCGGGGAGTCCGGCATCCGCAGTTCGCGCAGGACGGTCAGCCCGTCGACGTCCGGCATCCGGATGTCCAGCAGCACCACGTCGGGCCGCACCCGGCGGACGGTGTCCACGGCGTCGCCGCCGCTCGCGGTCGCGACGACCTCGATGTCGTCGGACGCGCCCAGAACGAGCCCGAAGCCCGACCGCACCAAAGCCTTGTCGTCCACCACCACTGCCCGGATCACGTGCTCTCCGCCTCACCTTCGTCCCTACCGCCCGGCTCATACCGCCCCGACCCCAAAGCCCCGGAGCGTCCCTGCAGCGTTTCGGACGGCAGCTCCAGCCACCCGGCGGGGTATCGCCCTCCAGTCGGCAGGGGCACGGCAGCCTTCTGCCGGATACTCCGCGGCTCGCCCGGTCTCCAGTCTCAGAGCCATGGCACAGCACGCAGACTCCCCGCCGGCCGACGCACCATCACCTGAACATGAGCGCGGTGAGCCCACGCGGGGCGCGCCCGGCGTGGGCCGGCTGGTCGGACTGGACCTGGCCCGGGGCCTGGCCGTCTTCGGCATGTACGCGGTCCATGTGGGCCCCGCCCCGGGCCAGGACGGTGTCGTCGGCTTCCTGATGGAGCTGGCGCAAGGCCGCTCCTCCGCCCTGTTCGCCGTCCTGGCCGGCTTCGCGGTGGCCCTCATCACCGGGCGCCGCACACCGAAGACCGGGCTGGCCGGCCGCCAGGCCGCCGCCAAGGTCGTCATCCGGGCCGTGATCCTGATGGCCCTGGGCACCGCCCTGACCTTGACCGGCACCCCGGTCGTGCCGATCCTCGCCTTCTACGGACTGTTCTTCCTGCTCGTGCTGCCGCTGTACCGGCTGGGCGCCAAGCCGCTGGCGCTGATCGCGGTGGGCTGGGCCCTGGTGGGCCCGCAGCTGCTGTACGCTCTGAAGCCGGTGTTCGGCGGCCGTGTATTTCTCTCCTACGGCCAGGCCGACGGCCCCGTCTCACTGTTCTTCACGGGCGGCTATCCGGCCCTGACCTGGGTCCCGTTCGTCATCGCCGGTATGGCTGTCGCCCGCTGCGACCTGGCCGCCACGGCTGTCCGGATACGCCTCGCCCTCACCGGCGTCGCCCTCGCCGTCACCGGCTACGGCGGTTCCTGGCTGGCGGTGCGTCTCGTGCCCGGTGCCGCCGAAGCCGTTGGGAAAGCCGAAGAGGGATCGGGCATGTCGTCCGTATCGCCCGACAGCATCGGCATCTTCGGCGACAGCCCGGCCGGAATGCTGGCAGCCGCCCCGCACAGCGAGGCGACCCTGTCCATCGTGGGCGCCACCGGTGTGGCGATCCTGGTGGTCACCGCGTGCCTGGCCGCCATGGACGCCTTCCCCCGGCTGCGCCGCCTGGCGGGGCCCGTCATCGCGGTCGGCTCGATGTCACTGACCGCGTACGTCTGCCACATCGTCGCCATCTGGCTCCTGGACACCGAGGAACTGACCGTCCCGCCCCTGTACATCCTGCTCGGTTTCATCGCGTCCGTCACCGTCCTGGCCACCCTCTGGTCCCGCTTCGTCCAGCGGGGGCCGCTCGAATGGCTCATGGGCAGGGCGACCGGACTGGCCCGGCAGATTCGATAGGACGCATCGGCAGCCGGAGCCGGAACTTCTCCCGGTACAGCGCGAGGTCCTCGGCGACTGCGCCCGAGATGTCGCTCGGCGTGGGTGCGGCGGGCTGTGGGCTGGAGGGCATGACTCCATCAGGGCGGTGTGAGAAGCGGTGCGGGCCGTGATGTTCGAGCCCGCGTCCAGAGTGAGCGGGAGCGGGCTCGCGCAGGTGAGCTGGTCGCGGCGGCCTCTTCCGCTCGAAGAGGAGGGAGGGGCTGTTCGCCATGACGCTCATTTGACGCTCTGGGCGCCCGCACCCGGGACAGAGAGTCGATAATCCGTCTCTGACCTGGGCTTTTCTGTGACTTGTCCAGGCCGACATCTTTCCGATGACGCATCATGTGCAATGCGTGGTCATCGATGAGGCCACCGCTCACCTCGACAACACCTCTGAGGCCGCCGTCCAGGAGGCGCTCACCGGGGCGCCGGAAGGCAGGACCGCGGTCGTGATCGCCCACCGGCTGTCCACCGTGCGGGCAGCCGACCTGATCCTGGTGGTCGAGACCGGCCGGATCATCGCACGCGGCACACACGAGGAGTTGCCGGAGGCCAGGGGGACGCTGTGCCGATCTGCGGCGCACGCGGCTCGGGCCGGAGGCCGGCGAGGCGGCTGAAATCGTGGAAGCGGCGAGCGACAGGGCGTAGCGGAGAGGCGGGGCCGGTGAGCCGTGGAGTGGCTCACCGGCCCCGCCTCATTCCGTCGCGGTGGACTCAGTCCGTGAGGTGGGGCTGGGGGGCGCGCCGCCGGCTCGGCCGGTCCGCCCCGGCGGCCCCCGACAGGTTCTTGCCCTCGACGTCCATGTTCGGCAGCAGCCGGTCGAGCCACCTGGGCATCCACCAGGCCTTGTCTCCCAACAGGGCGAACAGCGCCGGTACCAGGGTCATCCGCACGACGAAGGCGTCGAAGAGAACGGCGATGGCCAGGCCGAAGCCGATCATCTGGATGAAGTCGTTGTCCTCCACGATGAATCCGGAGAACACACTCATCATGATCAGCGCGGCCGCACCGACCACCCGGCCGCCGTACTGGTAGCCGGTCACCACCGCCTCGCGTGTCGAGGCCCCGTAGGCGTAGGCCTCGTGCATGCGCGTCACCAGGAACACCTCGTAGTCCATGGCGAGACCGAAGACCACGCCGATCATGAAGATCGGCATGGTGCTCATCACCGGCCCGGGCTGGTCGACACCGAAGACCTCGGACAGCCAGCCCCACTGGAACACCGCGACGACCGCGCCGAGGGCCGCCGTCACCGAGAGCAGAAAGCCCAGGGCCGCCTTGAGAGGCACGAGGATCGAGCGGAACGCCAGCATCAGAAGGAGGAACGCCAACCCGACCACCACGGCCAGATACGGCAGCAGCGCCTTGTCGAGCGTCTGGGAGAAGTCGAGGAACATCGCCGTCTGGCCGGCCACGAGCACCGCGGCACCTGTCTTGCCCTCGATACCGTCGGCGAGTCGGCGCAAGTCCCTGACCAGCGTCTCGGTCTTCGTGTCACTCGGGCCGGTGGCCGGAACGACGTTGAGGATGGCGGTGTTGCCCGCCTTGTTGAAGGACGGCGGGCTCACGGAGACGATGCCCTTCTGTGCCGCCACGTCCGAACGCACGGTGGCTGCCGTGGACTTGGCGTCCCGGCCCTCGACGACGACCGTCAGCGGCCCGTTGAAACCGGGGCCGAAGGACTCCGTGAGCATGTCGTACGCCTTGCGCTGAGTGGTGTGCGGCGCCATCGTGCCCTCCGAGGGGAGGCCCAGCTGCAGACTGGCGGCGGGTACGGCGGCCGTGCCGAGGCCGACCACGCCGATGATCAGCACGGTGACGGGGCGGCGCAGCACGAATCCCGCCCAGCGGGTGCCGAGGTTCGGCTTCTGCCGGCCGGCCTGCTTGGCGGCCTTGCGCTGCTGGCGGGCCGACAGCGGCTTGCCGTACTGCGCGGCGCGGTCCCTGCGGCGCAGTACCTTGACGGGCGCGAACCCGAGCAGCGCGGGCACGAGCGTGAGCGCGACGATCACGGCCACCGCGACGGTGCCGGCTCCGGCAAGCCCCATCTTGGTGAGCATGGGGACATTGACGACGGCCAGTCCGCCGAGGGCGACGAAGACCGTGAGACCGGCGAACACCACCGCCGAGCCCGCCGTGCCGACGGCTCGTCCCGCGGCCTCGGTGCGCTCGCGGCCCTCGTCGATCTCGGAGCGGTAGCGAGAGATGATGAACAGCGCGTAGTCGATGCCGACCGCCAGACCCAGCATGAGTGCCAGCGTCGACGTCGTGGACGACAGCCCCAGGGTGCTCCCCAGGGCGACGATGCCGCAGATGCCGACGGCGACACCGATGAACGCGGTGAGCAGCGGCATGCCGGCGGCCACCAGGGAACCGAAGGTGATCAGCAGCACGATGGCGGAGACCAGGATGCCGATGGCCTCACCGGAGCCCATCGAACCCTCCGGCGGCAGGGCGTCTCCGCTCATCTCGACGACGAGGCCAACGGCCCGCCCGTCCCGTGCCGTGTCGAGCAGCGCGTCATGGGCCTGTTGGCTGATCTGGGTGGGGCCCACTTCGTAGGCGACGGACCCGTAGGCGGTGGTGCCGTCCTTGCTGACGGCCTGACCGGTGAACGGGTCGACGACCTGATCGACCTGCGGCGATTTGGCGAGATCGGCGAAGAGCGCCTTGACCTCGGCCTTCCTGGCCGGGTCGGTGATCTTCGCACCGCCGGGCGCCCGCACGACGATGCGGGCTTCGGCGCCGTCGGCGCTGAACTCCGGGAACCTCTCCCGCAGCAGGTCGTATGTCTTCTGCGTCTCCGTACCCGGCATCGTGAACGTGTCGGCGGGCAGCGGAGGGGCGGAGGCCGCGGCGACGCCCGCACCGATGAGGACGACGAGCCACAGCAGCAGTGTGGTGCCTCGTCGACGGAAGGAGAAGCGCCCCAGTTTGTAGAGGAATGTGGCCACGGTGGTCGTGCTCCTAACGAACGAGCGGATGGTCGGGACCGAGTTGGGGACCCGGGGGAGTGGCGACGACCGTGCGGCCGACGGTCGTCATGAGGGCGGCTGGGTCGGGGCCGGGCGATCGTCGTCGCTCGGGAGGGGGCAGCCGTTGACGGTCTGGAAGAGTTCGTCGAGCGCGGCCGTGTGCGCGGTGAGAGCCTCGGCGTCGAGCGAGGCCGCGTCGTGTCGTGCAAGAACGGTCCGCAGGGTCGGCAGGCCGCCGTCGGTGGGTATGTACAGGGCGCGTGCCGCGGGGTCCTGGGTCGCGGTGGGGAACACGGCGGCGGCGGCCTTGACGCTGCTCACGTCCGGGAACTGAAGGCGGATGTGTCCTCCGAGAACGGGACCGCCGGCACGCTCGACGTCGCCGGCGCCGGACGGGGAGTCCTGCCCGGCCACCGCTGTCACGTCGAACCGGGGCTCCAGTCCGTGCAGACGCACGGTGACCGTGGCGGATGCCAGAAGATGGCTGACCTGGTCCATGGCCTCGGACAGCACATTGAGCAGGGTGAGTCGTACGGCCGGCTCCATGGTCGCGGTCAGCCGGTCGGCCAGAGCGAGGCTGTCCGCTCCGCCTGCCTCTGCCGTGACCATCAGCTCGTGCCGGAGGTGGTCGACGAACGGCGTGAGATCCATGACGCCATTATGGCGCAGGAGTGGTGCCATGTGTGGGCGGTGTTGTGGTTTGTCAACCGAGTTGGCCAAAAGCGGGCTGTCGTTCCGAGGGTTCCGATGGCTTCACAATGCCTCTGTCGCAAGGTCGTTGAGCCCGATGGCGTGGGCGGTTCAGGTTGGCGCCATGGTGAGGCGGTGTGGCGCAGTGGTGGGACGGTTCTGTCCGAAAGGGGCCGGTGATGAGGGCCGGCGCGGCGTCAATGCGGGGTGGGGTGCCCTGTCGGCGCCACGTCGGCTTCTGATGCCCCGTCAGGCCACGGTCCCGTCGAACTCGTCCGGCACGACCATTGTGCCGATCCCTTCATCCGTGAAGACCTCCAGCAGGATCGAGTGCTGGACCCGGCCGTCGATGATCCGGGCCGTGGTCACGCCGCCTCGTACGGCGTGCAGGCAGCCCTCCATCTTCGGCACCATGCCGGAGCGCAGCTCCGGCAGCAGCTTCTCCAGTTGCGAAGCCGTCAGACGGCTGATCACCTCGTCGGAGTTCGGCCAGTCCTCGTACAGGCCCTCCACGTCCGTGAGCACCATCAGCGTCTCCGCGCCCAGCGCGGCGGCGAGCGCTGCGGCCGCGGTGTCGGCGTTGACGTTGTAAACGTGATGGTCGTCCTGGCTGCGGGCGATCGAGGAGACGACCGGGATCCGGCCGTCGGCCAGCAGCGCCTCGATCGCACCGGTGTCGATGTCGGTGATCTCCCCGACCCGCCCGATGTCGACCGGCTCACCGTCGATCTCCGGCTGATGCCGGGTGGCGGTGATGGTGTGCGCGTCCTCCCCCGTCAGACCCACGGCCAGCGGACCGTGCTGGTTGAGCAGCCCGACCAGCTCACGCTGCACCTGCCCGGCCAGCACCATCCGTACGACATCCATCGCGTCCTCGGTGGTCACCCGCAGCCCGGCCTTGAACTCATTGGCGATGCCATGCCTGTCGAGTGCCGCACTGATCTGCGGGCCGCCGCCGTGCACCACCACCGGCTTCAGCCCGGCATGGTGCAGGAACACCACATCCTGCGCGAACGCGGCCTTCAGCTCCTCGTCCACCATGGCATTGCCACCGAACTTGATCACAACCGTCCTGCCGTTGTGCCGCACCAGCCACGGCAACGCCTCGACGAGGATCTGCGCCTTGGACAATGCTCTCGCCGCCGCGGTGGGCACGGTTGGCTCCTTCGGTGAAATGGCCGGCTGTTTCGGCAGCTGTTCCGTGTTTCTTCCAGAATTCCCGCGTCTGTTCCCGGTGCGTATTCGGCGAAGTGATGCCAGTCACTTGCGCCTGGGGACGGCGTCCCGCGTGGTGGTGTGGGCGATCACCGTGCGGGTGTGCGCGGGCGGGTGCCCGGGGCGCGCATCCAGTGAGGGCCCCGCTCCCTGCGCACAAGGCAGGCCATCGTGCAATCACCCTGGTGAACGGCCAGTTCGATCCTGGAGGTGCCTGATGGTCTTGTCCCAGTCCGACCCACCACGCCCGCAGGTCTTCCCCAGTCGGCCGCCCTCGAACGACTGGTCACCGCCGCGCTCGGCGAGAGGCACGACGAATGGAATCGCTTTCCCACGCCGCCGCCTTTCCGAAGCCGGCATGACGGCCGTCTACGCCGACGACACCACCCCTGTACTTTCCAACACCCCGAACACTACGGATGATTGATTGCCTGCACCATCACAGGGGGCGTGACCCGCCTGGGTGCGGGTCACTCGCAATTCGGGGGGTATTACCTGCGGGCTGAGTTGTCCACCGGGTACCGGTCGAGCGTCCCGTCGACAGGACAGTGATTCGGCGGTATGCCCCGGACCGGGAAAGGCAGAATCCTGCCACGCATCTGCCGATGATCCCGGACCCGAAACGGACGCCGAAGCGGCGGCTGATCAGTTCGGAGCCCGATTGTCGGGGCATATGAACGGGCCATCCGGGACCCGCCCACGCGATGGTGGGGTGCGGGTCCCGGATGGCCCGTCGGCCGTGGCGTCAGGGTCCGAAAGGGCGCGGTGTCACCGTCGTCGGCAGGGCGGCTCAGGCGCTGATGCCGGCCTTCTCCTGCGTCTCCTTGAGCGCGCGTTCCGCAGCGTTGTCGAGCGTCGCGAGCACCCAATCCTCGAAGTCGATGCCCGACTGTTCCGCCGCCTTGTGCCACCACTGCAGCCGATTGCCGGGCACCGCGAGCTTTCGAGTGGGCTCGGCCGATTCCCCGTCGGCCGTGCCGTTCTCCCAGGCCATGCGGATGGCACCGCGCAACTGCTTCGTCGTCCACTTCATCTGTTCGGCGCGGTCGAGCCACCGATCTTGTTCCTCGGTGGGTAATGAGGCGAGTTCGGCGTGGTGCTGGAAGCTCAGTGCGGGGCGCCTGCGGTCCATCTCGAAGCGCCGTGAGACCCATGCGTAGTTGCGCAGGGTCTGGTATTGCAGCCCTGCCGCCCGGATACCGCGCTGATAGCGGTCGCCGTAGTGGTCCTTGCCGTAGACGAGCCAGTCGCCCAGCCACCAGGAGGAGGAACTGAGGATTCCGGACAGCTGGCGTCCGGCCCGTTCCCAGTCGTCGAAGGTCAAGCCGCCGGGTATCTGCAGGCCCACCTTGGTCGTCAGTACCTGGCTGCGTGCCACATCGGCGTTGAGTCTCAGGTGCCTTGCTGCCGTGTCCGGCTTCTTGCGGAACTGCACGACCGTAGAGCCGTCGAGGCCGCTGGCCTGATTGGTCATCGTGTCTCCATGTGAACGTACATCGAGCGGACGAGGACATCGCTAGCCGCTCCTGGAAAAGGGCGAAACACCATGTCTCGGGGAGTCATGTCCATGGGACGGCGCCATGACCGGCCACGTCGCGTGCGGGTGATGCGCCGGTCGTCGGCCCGACTGCTCCCAGTCGGCCGCACCGGGCCACCCCAGCCCTCAGCCCGAATCGGTTCGCCGCTGTCGGCGGTCGGAACCCGCGCCCTACGGAATGTCCGTCGGCGCAGCGCTGAGCGCCCCCGGCCGACATTGGAAGAGATACGTTCGACAGCTCGCCCCGTTCGCCTCGACCACTAGTCCCCCTAGTCATGGCAGATGTCGCCGTCGAAGTGGTGGATAGATCCGGCTGCTTCGAACGGCGTTTCCTAGTAGAACCCTAGTTTGCTTCCTGGTTCAAGGAGGTGGCGCCAATGGGTGCCAATTTTCGCCATCCAGTGCCGCCATTTTCTGCCAGCCCGGAGCGAATCTGCGGGATGCTTTATTCCGCAACTTTGGAGGGAGTGAAGGGTTACAGCCGACTGCGTGACGGGGTTGTCCGGTCATCGGTCGGAAAGGGCCTGCGGGGCGGTAATCAGATAGAAATGCCCTCAATCGGCGCCACGGGCCCGACGCCTGGATATTCCGGGTAATGGGTGAAACGGTCTAGGTGGCCCAGCCCGTGTAGTGGTCCGCCTGCCGCTCGGGGCCGCGGGTGCGCTCGTCGTACTCGAGCACCGCGGACACAGCCCGGACCAGCCAGGCGTTCACCGACAGTCCGTCCCGGCCGGCGGCCTCCTCGATACGGGTCTTGAGGTGTTCCGGAGGCCGGAAGTTGATGCGGGACGTCGTGCGGTCGTCGCTGTTGGCCGTGCCCGGGGCAGTGGGCGCCGGGGGCGGCAACGGGAGCCGGCGGGGATGCTCGAACCCCGAATCCGCGGCCGAGCCGGCCGGCGGTGGTGTGACGACGAAATGGGGGTCGAGCCCCCTGAGTCGGATCTCGACCGCGCCGGGAGCGAGTTCCCGGGTGATCTCGTCCGTGGCAGCCGACAGCGCTTCGAGCATGACCAGCCGCACGGCGGAGGAGAGCGGAGTGACGAGACGCTCGGCGGCCTCACGGGCCCTGTCGTCGCCCACATCGGCCGCGACCAGGAGTTTCTGGCGCAATCCCTCGACATACCGTGTGAGTTCCACGGCGCCATCCTCACACTGCGGTGGCGCCATGCGCAAGCGACGCCTCCCGCCGCGACCTGCGTGACGTGGATCGAGCGGCTCCGGGCAGGGGCGTTGCCGGTCCCCGCCGTGCGGGTGCCAGTCGGCTGATCCTTCCTGGTCGTGGAACGCGCCACTATGGCGCAACCATCGGAGAAACGTTTTGTTGGAAGGGGTGATGCAGGTGTCCATCTCCCTTGCCATTGCCTTCAGTTGATGGTTGCTTGTGCTTGGCGCCATGGATGTGCCACGATGGCGTTATGAACCTGACGCCCCACGTAGGCAGCCTCCGTCGCGAGTCCCTCGCGGCGGCAGAGGCCGTCGGCATGGAGGTCCTCGGGCCCGCGGAGCGCCTGGTGGTGCCACTTGAGGCGTCGGTCCGGCTCACGCGGCTCAGCGCGTTGTCGGCCGCCGCCGACGAGATCGCCAGGGACGTCGTTCCGGGCGCGGTCGACATCCGGCTGCGTGGCCGCGATCCGGGCTTGGCGGTGCTGGTGCCGCCGACCGAAGCGGAGGTCGGACCGCTGTTCGACTCCTTCGACTCCGGTGCCGAACCACCGGCCGACGACGGCCAGGACGCCCCGGCACGCATCAACTTCCGCCCGCCCGGGCCGCTCAAGCCCCGGATGGAGGAAACCGCAGGCGGCGAAGGGCTCTCGGCCAACGCATGGCTCGTCCGGGCCGCCACCAGCACGCTCGACAGCGGCGCCCGCCGCACCGCCCGGCGCGCACCGTCCGAGCAGCAGAACCACATCGGCTGGGCGCGGTAGCCGCCGCGCGTCCCCACCGACTCACCATGGAGGTCCGGCATGGCCACGTTCGACACCCCGGAACCGATCTCGGCCCGCATCGCTGTCACCACGGGCGAGGTCCTGATCACCGCGAGCAAGCGTCTCGACACAGTGGTCGAGGTGCGCCCCAGCAACCCCTCCAAAGCGGCCGACGTCCGGGCCGCCGAGCAGGTCGAGGTCGACTGCAGCCGCGGCAAGCTCGTGGTCAAGGGACCGTCCCTGGGCGGCAGTTCCGGCCCCCCTCCGCACGGCGGCTCCATCGACGTGACGATCGAAGTGCCGGCGGGCTCGACCGTGCGCGGCAGCGTGGCCTGGGGTGTCCTGCGCAGCCAGGGCGTGCTCGGCGAGTGCCGCCTTGAGGTCGCCGAGGGCGACGTACGCCTCGACCGGACCGGTCCGGTGCATCTGTCCACGTCCCGCGGCGAGATCACCGTGACCCGCGTGGAAGGAGACGCCAAGATCGGCAACGGATCGGGAGCGATCCACGTCGATGAGATCGACGGCACCGCGACCATCTCCAACGACAGGGGGGAGGTCCGGATCGGAGAGATCACCGGCAGTCTGCGTCTGACCGGGACGCACGCCGACTTCCGCGTGGACCGCCCTCACGCCAGCGTCGAGGTCAAGACGATCCACGGCGCCGTCCGGATCGCCGAGGTCTCCCGCGGCTCGGTCGAGATCACGGCCTCCTCCGCACAGATCGACGTGGGCATCTGCGCGGGCACCGCCGCCAAGCTCGACGTCAAGACCGTGTCCGGCACCGTACACAACCAACTGCAGGGCGCGGACGGTCCGGCGAACAGCGATCAGATCGTCGAGGTGCGCGCCCGCACCCTCGACGGCGACATCGTCATCCGGCGCGCCCCATGAGCGAGGCGGCCGACGCAGAGTCCTTCCGCACCACGCCGGAACGAGCCACGGCTGCCCACGGGCGGGGCAACCACACGGCCCACCGGCGCCCGACCGCGGCCCGGAAACCGTACATCCCCCGGCGGTTTCCGGGCCGCACCTCCAGCCGTACGGCCGGCCGAGGGCCGGGTCCGAAGACGAGGGAACATCTATGACTACGCGCGACGAGGTCGTCCTCGATGTCGAGGGCCTGCGCATGCGCTACGGCTCGACGCAGGTCCTGCAGGACGTCAACCTGCGGGTGCACCACGGCGAAGTGGTGTGCCTGCTCGGGCCGAACGGGGCGGGAAAGACCACGACCCTGGAGATCCTGGAGGGGTTCCGCATGCGGTCGGCCGGCCGCATCGAGGTGCTCGGCACCGATCCGGCCCACGCCGACGAGCGCTGGCGGGCACGGGTGGGCGTCGTCCTGCAATCCTGGCGCGACCACGGCCGCTGGCGGGTGCGCGAACTCCTCGGTCACCTCGGCCGGTACTACGCCCCCTACTCCACCGACCGCGTACGACGGCCCTGGGACCCCGACGAACTCGTCGCGGCCGTCGGACTGACCGCCCACGCCGACAAGAAGGTGCGGATGCTCTCCGGCGGACAGCGCCGCCGCCTGGACGTGGCGGTCGGACTCGTGGGCCGCCCGGAACTGCTCTTCCTCGACGAGCCCACCGCGGGCCTCGACCCCGTCGCCCGACGCGAGTTCCACGACCTGGTGGAGAGCCTCGCGGTCCAGCAGGACACCACGATCGTGCTCACCACCCACGATCTGTACGAGGCCGAGAAGCTCTCCGACAGGATCATGATTTTGGACGGCGGCCGCATCATCGCGGACGGTACCGCGGACGAACTGGCCCACCGCATCGCCGGCGAAGACGAGGTCCGCTGGACCCACGACGGCCGCCACCACCGGCACTCGACCTCCGAATCGACCAAGTTCGTCCACGAGTTGTTCCAGCGCCACGGCGAGGAGATAGCGGACCTGGAGGTCCGCCGCGCCTCGCTGGAGGACACCTATCTCTCCCTGGTACGGCAGGCGGAGTCCGGGCAGGACAAGGCCGCGCCGGTGAACGAGTCGCGTGAGGTGCGCCGATGAACCCGACCACGACAGCGCTGCGCGCGGGCTGGTCCCGCGGACTGATCGAGCTGCGGCAGTCGCTGACCAACGCGGGCGACCTCCTCAATCACTTCCTGTGGCCCGTGCTGATGCTGATCGTCACCTACTTCGTGCGGGACGTGTCCTTCGGGGACACCGGGTTCGAGCTGGGCACGCTCGTCCTGCCGAGCATCCTCGGCATGAACTCCGCGATGGCGATGGTCACGATGAGCCAATTGCTCACCGCAGAGCGGGAGGACGGCACCCTGCTGCGGGCCAAGGCGACGCCGAACGGCATGGTCGGCTATTTCACCGGCAAGATCGTCTTCGTGTCGTTCGGCCTGATCGTCGACCTCGCCATCTTCCTGATCCCCGGTCTGCTCATCGTCCCCGGACTCTCCGTGGGCAGCGCGGACGCCTGGCTGACCCTGGTCTGGGTGCTGGCGCTGGGGCTGGTCGCGACTCTGCCGATCGGCGCCGTACTCGGATCCGTCTTCACCAGCACCCGCAGCCAGGGGATCATCATGCTGCCGATGATGGCGATGATCGCCACGTCCGGCATCTTCTACCCCGTCACGTCGATGCCTGACTGGGCGCAGTGGTTCGCCCAGGTCTTCCCCGTCTACTGGCTCGGGCTCGGCATGCGGTCCGCCCTGCTGCCGGACAGCGCGGTCACCGTCGAGATCGGCGACTCCTGGCGCCATCTGGAGACCATCGGTGTCCTCGGCGCCTGGGCCGTCCTCGGCCTGGTACTCGCCCCGATCGTGCTGCGCCGCATGGCCCGCCGAGAGTCGGGCTCCACGGTCGCCGAGCGCCGCGAGAAGGCCCTGCAGCGCGTCGGCTGAGCGCGCGCGAAGGTGACTCCCGCACCCCCCAACCCCACTCAGGCCTGTCCCGGCACCGGGACAGGCCTGAGTGGGGTTGGGGGGTGCGCGTCAGTGATCCGGCCGACGATGGCGGCCCCACGCATCAGGAATGCCCGGCCTGTTCCGGCCGGACAGCTCGTTCGTGCCGGTGACGGCCTGGGCCTGAGCCGGGCGGTCGCTCACCTCGGTCGTCGAGCCGGCAGCCGGTGAGAGCGCCCCGGCGCTCTCACCGGCTCCCGGGATTCTCGCTCGGCGTTCCCTCCAGGACGTGATAGTCCGGCATCCCCTCGCCGACCGGAACGGCGACCGTGGCGGTGAGGGTGAAGCCGCTCGCGGCGAGCAGCTGCGCGTACTCGTCGCGGGTGCGCTCGCGACCGCCCGCGAACACGAGGTTGTTGAGGTCGGTGAGACCGTACGCGCTCGACTCGGCCGGGGTGAGCACCGCAGGCATCAGCGTCTCCACCAGAAGCAGCCGGGCGGCCGGCGCCATCGCGGCACGGCACCTGCGCAGCAGGGCGGACGCATCCTCGTCGTCCAGGTCACGCACGATGTTGTTGAGCAGATAGGCGTCCGCGCCCAAGGGCACGGATTCGCCGAGAACGCCCGCGACCGTCTCGCAACGCTCGGCGACCCCCGCCGCCTTCAGCGTGGCCACCGTCGTGTCGAGCGCCTCCGGAAGGTCCTGCAGCACGGCCCGAGCCCCGGGCACGGCGGTCAGCAGCGCTGCGATCAGGGTGCCGTCGTCCCCGCCGAGGTCGGCGATCGTGCCGAACACGGAGAAGTCGTACACCGCGGCGGCGTGGGCGGCGAACTCACCGACGCCCGCGGCCTTTCCGGCCCGCAGCGCCGCTGCGGGGCCGGGGCGCCGCAGCAGCGATTCGTGCGCGGTCAGCCCGTCGACGGGGTCACGGAAGACCGAGCCGGTGCGCACGACCTGCGGCAGCGCTCCCCAGGCCCGCCACAGCTCGGGTGCCACGGACAGCCTGATCTCGTCGGCCACCGACCCCTCGGTGCTCGATGCCAACAACCGACCGGAGTCGGTGAGTTCGAAGCGCTCCATGTCGAGCTGGGTCACCACACCAAGGCCCGCGAGCGCGCGCAGCAGCCTGCGCAGCGCGGCGGGATCGGTGCCCGTGCGTCCGGCCAGCTCGCCGTAGGCGTGTGGGCCGTCGGCCAGTTCCTCGGCCACGCCCAGGTCCACGGCCGCGTACAGGATCTGCGTCGGCACGAAGCCGAGGATCATCTGCCGGAGCTCGTTCGCCGGGTCGGTCGCCGCCACGGCGGTCGTCTCCTCCTCGCTCGGTCCGCCGGTCATGAGGTACGCAGGGGGAGGGAGTTGATGCCGATCATGTCCGGCGTGGGGAAGAACGTCGGCGGGTTGTCGGGGTCCGTTCGCAGCACCGGGAAGCGGTCCATCAGGGCGTTCAGTGCCACTCGGGCCTCGAGCCGGGCCAGGCCGGCACCGAGGCAGAAGTGGATGCCACGGCCGAACCCGAAGTGCGGATTGGGATCGCGTGCCGGGTCGTAGACATCCGGCTCGGGGAACCGGGAGGGGTCGCGGTTGGCGGCGGCCAGCCACATCATGACGATCTGGTCCTTCGGGATACGCGTCCCCGCGATGTCGACGTCGGTGGTGGTGCCCCGGGCGAGGGCGGCCGAGGGAGAGAGCGTGCGCAGGGCCTCCTCGATCGCGCCCGGTACCAGGGCCCGGTTCGCGCGCACCCGGGCGAACTGCTCGGGGTTGGCGTCCAGGCACAGCACCGTGTTGCCGAGCGTCATCGTGGTGGTGATGTGTCCGGTGACCAGCAGAATGTTGGCCACGTTGACGATCTCGGTGTCCGTCAGCCGTTCGCCGTCGACCTCGGCCTGGGCCAGGTGGCTGAGCAGGTCCTCGCGTGGCCGGGCCCGGCGCTCGGCGAGGTGCCCGGCCATGTAGTCCCGCAGGGGTCGCAGGCGCTCGGTGGCGTCCTGGACGCTCTGCACACCCTGCTCGCTGTCGTCGAGGAACGAGAAGCCGCTGAAGCTCTCGATCACATCGTCGGCCCACTTGCGGAACAACTCGCGATCGTCCGCGGGAACACCGAGCAGCTCGGCGATGACGATGACCGGCAGCGGATAGGCGAGGGCGGAGGCGAGCTCGATCTCGGATTCGCCCTCGAGCTGGTCGAGCAGCCCGTGGGTGATGTCGACGACCTGCGACTCCATCGCCGCGACCAGCCGCGGCGTGAAGGCGCCGCTGACGAGGCTGCGAAACTTGCGATGCAGAGGCGGATCCATCTGGGACATGTCCCCCTCGATGAGGGATTGGTCGACGCCGACGGGCATCAGCCGCGTCAGGTCGGAGGAGAACGTTGTGTGGTCACCGAGAATCTCGAGGCACTCGGCGTGACCGTAGACGTTCCACACGCCTTGCGCCTCGTCGAACTGGACGGGGGAGTCGGGACGTTCTCCACGCAACCAGGGGTGTTCCGGATGGATGTCCCACTGGTGGACGACCGTTGTCATGGTGTTTCTCCTTGGTGCCGTGACAGGGGCGGGTTCAACCGGCGAGGACCGGTAGGGTCTCGACGCCATCGACGTCGATCACCTGCAGGAACGTGGGCGGGGCGGCCGGGTCGGGGCGCAGGTCGGGGAACCGGTCCAGGAGGACCTCCACGGCGGCCTTGGCCTCCATCCGGGCCAGCTGCCGGCCGATGCAGAAGTGGACGCCGCGGCCCAGTCCGAGGTGTGCGTTGGGCGTGCGGTCGGCGACGAAGGTGTTCGGGTCGTGGAACTGGCGCTCGTCGCGGTTGGCGGAGCCGGTCCACACGATGAGCAACTGGTCCTTGGGGATCGTTGTGCCGCCTATTTCCACGTCGGTGTTGGTGGCCCGCCCCACTCCGCAGATGGGACTCAGGAAGCGAAGGGATTCCTCGATCGCGGAAGGCAGGAGGGACCTGTCCGCTCGGACCTTGGCGCCCTCTTCCGGAAAGGCATCCAGACACAGCATGGTGTTGCCGATCAGCATGGCGGTGGTGAGGTGCCCATTGACCATCATCCGGTTGCAGATGTTGGATATCTGGCTGTCCGTCAGGCGCTCGCCGTCGATTTCGGCATCGAGGAGCTCGCTGACGAGGTCGCCGCGCGGCTTCTTTCTGCGCTCGACCGCCATGTCCTTCCAGTAGTCACGCATCTCCCAGAGCAGTTCGAGTTCCTTCTCCAGCTGCTCCTTTCCCTCCAACTGCTCCTCCGGGGACTTCAGTTCCTCACCTCCTTGGAGCATCTTGTCCATCCACCCGCGCAGCACGACGCGGTCGCTCGGCGGGACGCCCATCAGATCCGCGATCACGATGAGCGGCAGCGGTGCGGCGAAGTCCTTCATGAGATCGAAGGACGGCTTGCCGTCCAGTTGGTCCAGGAGCTCGTGGATGATGCCGTGCACCTGTGACTCGAGGCGTCCCAGCAGGGCGGGCTTGAAGGCGTGGTCGACCAGGCCGCGCAGCTTGCGGTGCTTCGGCGGGTCGGTGTGGCCGAAGTCGCCGTCGACGAGGGCCTCGTCCACCTGGATGGGCTCCAGCCGCATCATGTCGCTGGAGAAGACCTTCGTGTTACTGAGGGCCTCGGCGCACTCGGGGTAGCCGTAGATGTTCCACATCTTCAGCTCTTCGTTATAGGAAACGAGATTCTCGGGGATTTCCCCGCGAAGCCAGAAATGCTCCGGATGCAAATCCCAATGGTCGACAGGTGAAGCCACAGGGCGGGTCCTTCCGTGAGGTATGGATACGTCCGGGCTCGCATTCGCCGGGAAGGTCCGGCGGGCTCGCCCAGTCTCAATCGGGCCTTCCCGCTACGCTCTTGGGCCGGAAGGCAGTCGGTATCGTCTTGTCGACGGGACGGGGAAAGATGAGTCAGTGACCACGGGCGGACTCTGCCGCGATCACGTTCAGTACCTCCTGGCCGAGATCGACCAGGTACATGTGACCACCTGGGAACTCCACGAAGCTGAATTCACTGGTGGTCGCGTCCCGCCAACCTTGAGCCTCTTCCGCGGTGACCAACGTGTCGGAGCTGCCCCGAATCGAGCAGATCGGCACCGACACCGGTTCATCGGTGCTCGGGATATAGTTCTCGTGCATCTCGCAGTCGGCCCGCAGCATGGGGAGAATCAGTTCACGCAGATCTGGGTGGTCGAGTGCCTCGTGCCGGAATCCCGCGAACTCCTCGACCCGGAGGAGGAATTCCTCCTCCGGAAGTCCTGTCGCCCGCCTCTCCCGCTGGGTCCACGGCCCCGGCGAGCCACTGACGACCAGCCGCTCGACGTGCACATCGCGCGTGCTCAGCAGATGCGCCAGCTCGTACGCGAGCACCGCGCCCAGGCTGTGCCCGAACAGCACGGTCCGCGCCCCTTCGCCGAGGTCCGCGACAATGTCGTCGATCGAGTTCTTGGCCGCTTCGACGACGTTCCGGTACGGCGTCTCAAGGATCCGCCGCTCCCTGCCGGGCAGTTCGACCGGGACCACGCGCCACCGGTCGCCGGCCAGTTCCCTCCACGGATGGAAGAACGAAGGGCCCGCCCCTGCGAACGGCACGCACAGCAGCGCGGTCTCGCCCCGGTCTTCCACAGACATACCGGCTTCCCTCACCCCGACCAACCCCAATCATCAATTCGATAGTTCGTTGAAGCACGCCTGGAACTACTGGCTCACCGTGCCCAGGGATTCGATGTACGCAGAAATCGACGCCACCGTCGGATTGAGGAACATCTGATCGATCGGGACCTCGACGCCCAGCTCGTCGATGAAGGCACCCTGAATCCTGGCCATGATCACGGACTGGCCGCCCAGAGCGAAGAAGTCGTCGTCGGCCAAGATGTCATCGCGCTGGAGTTCTCGGCACCAGATGGTGCGCACGCTGTCGGCAATCATCACAGTCCTCTCGGTTGTCATCAAGGTCCGCCGACTATGCCGTCGCGCCGCTGCCGGTGTATACATTCCGGCACGCGTCGACCAGCGCAGCGCGGTCCACTTTTCCGTGCGGGCTCAACGGAATCTGCGGGATGTTGATGAATTTGGTCGGAACCATGTTCCGCGGCAGCGTCCCGAGGAGGCGGGTGCGCACGTCGTTCTCGGTGAGATCGTCCCTCTCCGGGACGATGAACGCGATCAGCTCGGCCTCACCGGAATCGTCGTACGTGATCACCACGGCGGCCTCCCGGACCCCGGCCAGCCTGCCGAGCGCGCGTTCCACGTCGGCGGGATCGATCCGCATGCCCCGCACCTTCACCTGCGCGTCCATCCTGCCCACCACGACGAGGTCCCCGCCCGGCGTCACATAGCCGCGGTCGCCCGTGCGGTACAACCTGCGCGACTCACCGTCGACCACGACCGTGGTGAACCGCTCGGATTCGGGACCGGTGCCGTTGAGGTAGCCCGCGCCGACGCTGGTCCCGGAGATGCAGATCTCGCCGGACTCCCCGGCCCCGACTCCACGCATCCGCTCGTCGAGGATGTGGAGGTCGGTGTTGTGGGCGGGCTTGCCGACCGGTGGGTTGTCGTGTTCGCCCCTCCAGTACTCGGCGAGGTCGTACGACGACGCCACATCCGTGCACTCGGCGACGCCGTACTGGTGCAGGAGGGTGCACGTATTGGCCTCGCGCCGCGCCCAGTCCGCGATCCGCTGGACCTTCAGCGGTTCCCCGCCGAAGAGCACGTAGTCGAGCCGGGCGAGCGTGTCACCTCCACGTGCGGTCTCCCAGTCCACCAGCAGGTACAGCGTGCTGGAGGCGCAGTGCACCGTGCGTACATCGTGCTCGGCCAGCATGCGGAAGGCCATCGCGGCGTCGAAGTTCCGGCTCGCCATCAGGTTCTGGGTGGCTCCGCAGAACAACGGCATCATCAGGCTGCGCTGGGAGAGATCGAACCCGAACGCGCTGACGACCAGGTTGTTCGACCCGCGGTGCAGGCCGTACTCGAGCTTCAGCCAGTTCAACAGGTTGAACCAGCCCTCGTGCCGCACCGCGGTCACCTTCGGCGTGCCGGTCGACCCGGACGTGAAGACCGCGTAGCACACGTCGTCCCCGGTGACCAGGACGTCGGGGTCGGTCGCCGGCAGACCCGCAAGGTCGTCGGAGGACTGCTCCAGGTCGATGACCTCGACGGCCGCCGACTCGACCAGCCCGGCCGTCGCAGGGGAGGCCACGATCAGGGCGAGATCGGGCATCTGGCCCAGCAGCAACTGGAGTCTCGCCGCGGGGTAGGACGGGTCGAGCGGTACGTAGGCCGCGCCTGCCTTCAATGTGCCCAGGATGGCGACGAGCAGGTCGATCGAGTAGTCGAGGCAGACGCCGAGTCTCGCACCCCGGCCGTGCCCACGCGCGGCGAGGAAGTGCGCGAACCGGTTGGCCTTCGCGTTGAGTTCTGCGTACGTCACCCGTTGCCCGGCGCAGAAGACGGCAACGGCGTCGGGAGTGGCTTCCGCGTGGGCCTCGAACTGCTTGTGGACGACGGGCGCCGAGGGCAGGGCGACCCGCTTTCCCTGAAGGATCATCAACTGACTCCGATATGAGAGGTGTCCGGTGAGGCGTAACCAATCAAGGACCGCTCCGACAGGTTCTGCGGGAAGGCCATCACCGTCTTCCGCATGGGAATTGTCTGGGCCGGGCGAATCCATGACCGTCACGGAGTGATACGGAAAGGGAAATCGGGGGCTCGGCGCCGCTCGCCGTTCGGTGTTGTCCTGTCGACAGGACACTCGGCATCCGCAGCCGGCCCGGAATGCTGTCGCCACCGTAGGATCCCGACCGCCGGCGCCACAAGGGCGGTGTCCACCTCGCCACAGGGGCCTGCGCGTGGTCCTGTCGACGGGACAGAACTCCCCTTCGGCGCACCGGAATCGGTCCGGGACCGTATTCGCTTGACCATGCAGCACCCAGACGCCAGGATATTGATCGTCCGCAGATTCGGATATTCGTTCCGAATTACCGATCGGAGATAATCGGTCGGCTGTAATGGACCTCAAGAGCGATGGATTATTCCGTTCTCGGATCGATGCCGTGGAATGCATCGCCGGATGATTCGCTTTTCCCTCCCGATCCGCCTGTTCGCGTGGAGTGATGGACGTGCCTCACCCGATGGAGCAAGACCGGTCGCCGATGGCGGCCGACGGTGCTGTCCCGCATCCGGCCGACGTCACGATCACCGCGTTGTTCGAACGGCAGTCGAGGGCGACCCCCGAGGCGATCGCCGTAGTGTGCGACGACCAGACGCTGACCTACGGTCAACTCGCCGAGTGGTCCGACCGCTTCGCGGCCGGTCTCATCGATCGAGGAGTCGGCCCCGAGGCCGCCGTGGCAGTCGCGCTGCCGCGCTCGGCCGAGCTCGTCGCGGTACTGCTCGGCGTGCTCAAGGCCGGCGCCGCCTACCTTCCGATGGACCCGGACTACCCGGCCGAACGCATGGAGTTCATGCTCCGCGACGTACGGCCGACGCTGCGGATCGGTACCGATCGCGCGCCCGGCGAGCCCTATGGCCCCTGCCCTGTCGTGACACCCGCCGAGATCACGGTCGGCGGCGGCATGCCGGGCACCCACCGGGCCCCCCGTCCCGAGCAACTCGCCTACGTCATCTACACGTCCGGTTCGACCGGGACCCCCAAGGGCATCGGCATCACCCACCGGGACGTCGTGGACCTCGCGTCGGACAGCCGGTTCGCAGGCGGGGCCCACACGTGCGTGCTGCTGCACTCGCCGCTCGCCTTCGACGCCTCGGTCTACGAGTTGTGGGTCCCGCTGCTGACCGGTGGCCGGGTCGTGGTCGACACCTCGGAGGACCTCACCCCCGGTGTCCTCGCCGACCTCGTCTCCCGCAACGGCGTGACGGCGGTCTGGCTGACGAGCGCGCTGTTCAACGTCCTGGTCGAGGACGACCCCCACTGCCTGGCCGGGCTGCGGGAGGTCTGGGCCGGCGGCGACCGGGTGCTGGCACCCGTCGTCCGGCGGGCCATGCAGGCGTGCCCGGACACCCGGTTCGTCAACGGCTACGGGCCGACCGAGACCACGGTGTTCGCAACCAGCCACCGGGTGGAGCGCGCACAGGATCTCGGTGCGGAGGTACCGATCGGACGTGCCCTGGACACCATGCGGGCCCATGTCCTCGACGAGCGGCTGTGCCCCGTACGCCCGGGCACACCCGGCGAGCTGTACGTCGCCGGCGGCGGACTGGCCCGCGGCTACCTGAACCGGTCGGCACAGACGGCCGCGCGGTTCGTCGCCTGCCCGTTCGGAACCCCCGGGGAACGGATGTACCGCACCGGTGACCTGGTGACCGCCACCGAGGACGGCGAGCTGACCTACCAGGGCCGGGCCGATCACCAGGTGAAGGTGCGCGGCTTCCGCATCGAACCCGGCGAAGTCGAGGCCGCGCTGCTCTCGCACCCCGAGGTGGCGCACGCCGCGGTGGTCGCTCGCCAGGACGACGGCCCCGGCGGCAAACAGCTGGTCGGGTATGTCGTACCGGCGGCCGGCGACCGTGCGACGAGCGAGCGGCACAGCGCCGAGGGCGTGCCGACCTCCGACGTACTCGCCCGGGAACTGCGGACCTTCCTCGGCACACGGCTGCCCGAGTACATGGTGCCCGCCGCCTTCGTCCTGCTCGACGGATTGCCGCTGACCCCCAACGGCAAACTGGACCGGGCGGCGCTCCCCGCGCCGGAGTTCGTCTCGACCGCATACCGCTCGCCCGCCACGGACGGCGAGCGGATCCTCGCGGCGGTGTTCTCCGAGGTGCTGGGACGGGAACGGGTCGGCGTCGACGACGACTTCTTCTCCCTCGGCGGCGACAGCATCCAGTCGATCCAGGTGGTGTCCCGCAGCAGGGCGCGCGGCCTGTCCGTCAGCTCGCAGGAGATCTTCCGACGCCGGACCGTCGCGGCCATCGCCGCGGCCGCCGCCGAGGCTCCGACGGACGAACCGCCCGTCCTCGCCGAACCCGAAGGCGGCGGCGTGGGACGGATGCCCCTGATGCCGGTCGCCCACTGGCTCCGTGAGCGTGGGCCGGGCTTCGACCGGCTGCTGCAGGCGGTGGTACTGGAACTCCCGCCGGGTATCGACCGCACCGGCCTGTCGGCCGTCCTCACGGCGGTCGTCGACCGTCACGACCTGCTGCGTGCCCGGCTGCTGCCCGACGGACTGCTCGTCGGGGAGCCCGGCTCCGTGGACGTCGACCCTCTCGTCCGGCGAGTCGCCCACGAAGGGCCATGGACCGGAGAGTCCTGGCACAGGCTGCTGACCGGCGAACTCGACGCCGCCGCAGGGAGACTGGACCCGTCCACGGGTGTGGTCGCGCAGTGCGTGTGGTTCGATCCGCCGTCCGGCTCCGGACGACTGCTGCTCGCCCTGCACCATCTCGTGGTCGACGGCGTCTCCTGGCGGATCCTGATGCCCGATCTCGCGGCCGCGTGGCACCAGGTCCGCGACGGGCGCACCCCCGAACTGCCGCCCGTCGGGACCTCCGTACGGTGCTGGGCCCACGCCCTGGCCGACGAGGCGTCGAGCGACGCCCGGCGCGCCGAGCTCGAGACGTGGCGGTCGATCGTCGACGGCCCCGACCCGGTCCTGGGGACCCGGCGCCTCGACCCGGTCGCCGACGTGCGGAGCACGGTCGAGAAGGTCCGCGTCCAGCTGCCGCAATCGGTCACCCAGGCGCTGCTGACCGCCGTACCGGACGCCTACCGGGGCGGAGTCAACGACGGCCTGCTGGCCGCTCTCGCCGTGGCCGTCGCCCGCTGGCGCCGCGACAGGGGCGTCACCGAACCCTCGACACTGCTCCGCCTGGAGGGCCACGGCCGGGAGGAGGAGGCCATCTTGGGGGCCGACCTGTCCCGCACCGTCGGCTGGTTCACCAGCGTCTTCCCGGTGCGGCTCGACACCGCGGGCATCGACCTCGACGAGGCGTTCGCGGCCGGCCCAGCCGCGGGAGCCCTGCTCAAGGCGGTGAAGGAACAGCTCCTGGCCGTACCGGACCGGGGCCTGGGCTACGGCCTGCTGCGCCACCTCGACCCCCGAGGCGCCGAGGCACTGGGTACCTCGTCCCTCGGGCAGATAGGGTTCAACTATCTGGGCCGCTTCTCCGCCACCGACATGCCGCAACATCTGCGCGGTCTCGGCTGGACGCTGACGTCCGACATCGCGGAGTGCACGGAACTCGCCGAACTCGACGCAGGCCATGACCCGGCCATGCCGGCCCTGTGCGAGCTGGACATCAACGCCATGGTCACCGACACCCCGGAAGGCCCCAGGATCGGCGCGGTGTTCGCCGCCCCCAAGGGCGTGCTGTCCGCCGGGGAGGTGCGCGAGCTGGCCGACCTGTGGTGCACCGCGCTCACCGCCCTGGCCCGGCATGCCACCTCGCCGGACGCCGGCGGCCTGACCCCGTCCGACGTGCCGCTGGTCACCGTCGGACAGCCGGAGATCGAGGCGTGGGAGGGCCGCTACCAGGGGCTCACCGACATCTGGCCGCTGACCGCCTTGCAGTCCGGACTGCTGCACCACTCATCGTTGGCCGACAACGACGCCGACACCTACCAGGTCCAGCTGGTGTTCGACTTCGAGGGCCCGGTGGACGCGGTGCGGATGCGTGCCGCGGGCCAGGCCCTGCTGAGGCGGCACGCCGCCCTGCGCACAGCGTTTGTACCGAACGCCGCGGGTGACCTGGTGCAGCTCGTCGTGGACGGCGTTGAACTGCCCTGGCGGGAGCGCACGGTGGCCGCCGACTCGTTCGAGCGTTTCCTCACCGAGGACCGCACCGAGCCGTTCGACCCGGCGACGCCGCCGCTGCTGCGCCTGACCTTGGTCCGCGTCGACGACGCGCACACCCGGCTCGTCCTCACCGCCCACCACGTCCTGTTCGACGGCTGGTCCGAACCTCTCCTGCTGCACGACCTGATCCGGCTCTATGCCGGCGCCCCCGCGTCGCTGCTCGCCGCACGCTCCTTCAAGGACTTCCTCGCCTGGCTGGACCGACAGGACCACGACCGCTCGGTGCGCGCACACACCGAGGCACTGGCGGGCCTCGCCGGACCGACCCTTGTCGCGCCCGCCGGAACCGGCACGTCCGCGACCGGCTTCGGTGTCCGCGACATCGCGCTGACCACCGACGAGGCACAGGCCCTCGTCCGGCGCGCGGCCGAACTGGGCAGCACTCCCAGCAACCTGGTCCAGGCCGCGTGGGCGGCGGTGCTCGCGGAGATCACCGGCAGCACCGACGTGGTGTTCGGCACCACGGTCTCCGGACGTCCGCCGGCCCTGCCCGGCGTGGACTCCGTCGTCGGACTGTGCATCAATACGCTTCCGGTACGGGTGCGTTGCCGTCCGAGGAGCACGCCGACGCAACTCGTCGCCGATCTCCAGGCGACCCACGCAGACCTGCTGGAGCACCACCACACCGGCCTGATCGACATCCACGCCGCCACCGGGTTCGACACCCTCTTCGACACCCTGGTCGTCTACCAGTCGTATCCCTTCGACAACACCGCCATCGCCGAGGCGAGCGCGGCTGCCGGACTCCCCGCGCCCGGGTTCCGGTCCCTCGCCGGATCGCACTACCCGCTCGTCGTGATGGCAGAGCAGGACCCCCTTCCGCGGCTGCGTCTGCAATACAAGAACGGCCTCCTCGACCGGGACACCGTGGAGCGGATCGCCGACCTCCTGCTGCGCATGCTGCGAGCGTTCGTGGCCGACCCCGGCACCGCCGTGGGCACGGTCGCCGCCGGCCGGCCCCAGGCACGGACCACCGGCGGCGCCGGCACCCCACTGCCCGGCCCGCTCCTCGCCGCCCGCGTCGCACAGAACGCCGCCGCCGCGCTCGTCGTCGATGACGTGCCGACGACGCTCGGCGAGATCGCGTCGGACGCCGAGCGGCTCGCCCGTACCTGCCGGCAGAACGGGCTGGGTCCGGGATCGGTCGTGGCGGTCAGCTGCGCCCACCCGGTGGATCAGCTGACGGGTCTGCTGGCTGTGCTCGGCATCGGCGGCTGCTTCGTCGAGCTCGATCCGAAGGACCCCCTCGCCTGGTCGGAGGCGGTGGCTCGGGAGGCCCGCCCGGACGCGGCCGTCGTGGACGAGTCGGCGCCGGGACGGCCATGGGGTGACCTGCCCCGCATCCTCGTCGGGTCCGGCGGCCCTCACACGGTCGACGGCCCCGCGGACGCGCCGGGTGACCTCCGGCCCGACCAGCCGGCCTGCCTCGACTTCGTACCGTCCGCCACGGCGACCCCGTACGGTCTGCTCCTCACCCAGGCCGGACTGGCCGCCGGCGCGGCACGGTTCGCCGGCACCGGGGACGAGCCGCTGATGGCGGGGCCCGATACGCGCGCCACCGAACTGCTGCTCGCGCTCTGCGGCGGCCGCCGAGTCGAGATCCGCAAGGGATCGCCCCCGCTGTCCGCGGTTCCCACCGCCGGGAACGAGGCCCGTCTGCTCAGCCCGTCCCTGGCGGCGGTCGCACCCGGAGGCGCGGGCGAGCTGTACGTGGCCGGGGAGTTCGCGCACGGCATTCCCGGGCGGCCCGGGGCCACCGCGCAGCGGTTCGTCGCAGACCCGCACGGCGCTCCCGGCAGCCGTCTGTACCGCACCGGAGTCCGGCTCCGGCACACCGCCGGGCCGGTTCCCGCGGACTTCGGCGGGCACGACGCGCGGACCGAACCGGAGGCGGTGCGGACGGTGCTCCTGGCTCACCCGCACGTGGCACAGGCTGCGGTCGTCACGGCCGCGCAGGGCCTCGTCGCGTATGTGGTCGCCGCCGAGCCGCAGACCGTCGCCGCCGACGCGCTGCGGGCCCATGTCGCCCAGCGTCTGCCGGCCCGCATGGTCCCCGCCGCGCTGGTTGCCCTGGACGCCCTGCCGACAACCGCCGACGGACGGCTCGACCTCCGGCGGCTGCCCGACCCGCCGGGCACCAGCCGCCGTGCGGCACGCACCGGCCACGAGGAAGCGCTGTGCCGGCTGTTCGCGGACGTCCTCGGACGGCAGGAGGTGGGCATCGACGACGACTTCTTCGCGCTCGGCGGCAACTCCCTGCTCGCCACCCGTCTGATCAGCCGCATCCGCGATGACCTCGGCACGGAGATCGCCATCGGGGCCATGTTCCGGCACCGGACCATCGCCGAGCTCGTCGCCCGCTGGGACGAGAACACCACCAGGAGCGGCCCTCGGCTGCGCAGACGGAGCAAGGAGTGACCCCGTATGGCCCGTACGTCCCGACCCGATCCGGAACCGCGCAGGACGACCGCAGCAGGGCGAGAGGTGTGCGCATGAGCGTTCAGACATCGGAACTCGTCGCCGAGACGCCGTACATCTGGCGGGCCCGGCGGCCGGAGAGCACCCAACGGCTGATCTGCCTGCCGCACGCCGGCGCGGGAGCCGCGGCCTACGCCGACTGGATCCCGCTGCTGCCGCCGGAGATCGAACTCGTCGCCGTGCAGCTGCCCGGCAGGCAGAACCGTATCGCCGAGGAACCGTTCACCGCGGTCGGCCCGCTCGTCAGCACGCTCACGCACGCCCTGCGCCCGGTCCTCGACCGCCCGTACGCGATCTTCGGCCACTCCTGCGGCGCAGCCCTCGCGTTCGAGCTCGCCAAGGCGCTCCGGGCGCGCGGTCGGCGCGGCCCGGACCAGCTCTTCCTGTCCGCCCAGCCCGCCCCCGGCTTCACCGGTGTACGGCCGTTGAGCGACCTGCCCGACGACGAGTTCCGCGCCGAGATGACGGCGCTCGGCGGCATTGACCGCGAGATCCTCGAGGACCCGTTCGTACTCGACTCCCTGCTGCCCGCCCTGCGCACCGACTTCGCCCTCTGGGAAGGGCACCGCACCGCTCCCTCGGAACCCCTCGACTGCCCCCTCACCGTGCTGTGCGGCGACGACGACCCGCGCACGCCCCCGGACTCCGTCGCCGGGTGGCAGGCGCACACCAACGCCGAGTTCTACGCCCGGTTCTACCCGGGTGGCCACTTCTACTTCCTGGAGTCCGGCGCGGCCGACGTCGTGTCGTTCCTGTCCCGGAAGATGCTGACGACCAAGGGGAGGGCCGCATGAGCCCTGCCGACCCCTTGGGACAGGAAACCCTGGACCGCATCGCCGAGGCGGCCCTGCGGGTTCCCGGAGTCGGCGACGCCGCGGCCGTGGTCCGCAGGAGCGTGCGGGCCGCCGGGCGGGCCGCCCCGACCGACACCGCCGTCGGTACCCCTCAGGCACCGGCCGAGGACGCCACCGGCCGTCCGCCCGCCGAGCTCTATGGCGGTGACCTGCGTATACCCGACGGCGCCCCGGACACCCTGCAACAGGCTCTGCGCGATGCGGCCGAACTGGCGCCGGACAAGGGCACCGTCTTCATACGGCGGGGCCGCAAGGACGAACTCCAGACCTACCCGGAGCTGCTGGCCGAGGCCCAGCGCGTGCTCGCCGGGCTGCGTGCCGCCGGACTGCGCCCGGGCGACGCAGCGCTGTTCCAGTTCGATGACAACCGGGCCTATCTCACCGCCTTCTGGGCCTGTGTGCTCGGCGGGTTCGTGCCGACACCGGTGGCGGTTGCTCCCACGTACCGCGCCGCGAACGACACCAACCGGCGGCTGCACAACGTCTGGCACCTGCTGGACCGGCCGCCGCTGCTCACCGACGACGCCACCGCGCCCGCCCTCGCCGACGTGCGGGACCTGTGGGCCGAGCCGGAGGTGCGGATCCTCACCCTGGGCGAGCTGCTGGCCTGCCCGCCCGACACCGACTGGTATCCGGCGAACCCCGACTCGCCGGTGCTGAATCTGCTCACCTCCGGCAGCACCGGCGTGCCCAAGTGCGTGCAGCACACCAACTCCACCGTCGTCTCCAGGTCCCTGGCCTACGCGCAGGCAAGCGGAATGGGCAGCGACGAGGTCAGCCTCCTGTGGATGCCCTTCGACCACGTCACCGTCGTCCACTGCAACATCCGGGACGTCTTCCTGCGGTGTCTGCATGTCAACGCCAAGATCGAGCACTTCCTCGCCGACCCGCTGCTGTGGCTGGACTGGGCCGACCGGTACCGCGCGACCAACACCTGGGCGCCGAACTTCGCCTTCGCGATGGTCAACGACCACGCCGAGGAGATCCGCACCAAGCGTTCATGGGACCTGTCCCGGTTCCGCACCCTCCTCAACGGTGGTGAACCGGTCGTCGCCACGACCAGCCACCGGTTCCTGGAACTTCTCGCGCCGCACGGGCTGCCCGCCGACGCGATGGTCCCGGCCTGGGGCATGGCGGAGACCTGCTCCGGTGTCACCTACGGCCTCCAGCGCCTGGACGACCGCACGGCCGGCACCGTCGCCGTCGACCCCGCCTCGCTCGGCGGCACGGTCCGCGAGGTGGACCCCGGCGATCCCGGGGCCGTGGTGATCTCCACCGTCGGCACCCCGCTCCCGGGCGTGCGGATCCGCGTGATGGACGACTCCGGGGCGGCGGTCCCGGAAGGCCGCCTGGGCGAGCTGTGCATCCGCGGCCGCACGATGATGACCGGCTACTACAACAACGCCGAGGCCAACGCCACGTCGTTCGACGACGACGGCTGGTTCCACACCGGCGACCTCGCGTTCGTCCGTGATGGCGACTTGGTGATCGCCGGACGCAAGAAGGACCAGATCGTGGTGCGCGGCATCAACTACCTCGCGCACGAGATCGAGAACGTCGTCGAGCAGGTGGACGGGGTCCGGGTCACCTTCAGCGCGGCGACCGGAGTACGCGAGCCCGGCGAGGGGTCCGACCGGCTGGCGATCTTCTTCGTCCCGCGCAGCTGGGACGACGGAGCCATCACCCGGACCGTCGACGCGATCAGGGCCGTCCTGGTGCGCGAGGTCGGACTCGCCCCCGATCTGGTCGTCCCGGTGACCGAGACCGAGTTCCCGAAGACCGGCAGCGGCAAGGTGCAGCGCGCCGCTCTCACCGCCGAGCTGCGCGCGGGCACCTTCGCGGACCGGGCCATCGGGGCCGGGGCCGACGAACGGCCCGACAGTCGACTGGTCAGACGCCAGTGGACAGAACTTCCCGCTCCCGGATCCGGGAGCGGGAAAGCCGGGGCCCGGCTCGTCCTGGCCGAGGACGACGAACTCGTATCCCTCGGCCTCGACGGACCGGTGATCGCCGTACACCACGGCGATCGGCTGCACGTGGAAGCGGCGGAGCGCTACCGCGCCGACGCACGCGACCGCGCGCAGCTGACCCGGTTGCTGAAGGACGTGACCGATCGGCACGGACCGATCGGCACGGTCGTGTACGGCCGGACCCTGTCCCGCACGGACGAGGACCCCGCCGCGCGGCTGGCCGCGGCCACCGCCGAACTGACCGCCCTCCTCGGCGCGCTCGCCGACGCCACGGATGGTGACAGCCCCTTGGTGCTCGTGCTCACCTCGGGGTCCGTGCATGTGCGGTCCGGCGACCGGATCGACCTGGGCACCTGCGCCCTGCCCGGACTGATCCGCACCGCGGTGAGCGAACTGCCCTCCCTGACGATCCGTCAACTCGACCTGCCCTCGGACCGCACCGCCTGGGCGGACGCCGTACGGACCGAACTCGTGGACCGTACGCACCGGGGCGTCGTCGCCGCCCGGCAGAACCGGCGGTGGCAGCCGCGCCTGAGCCCGGTCCCCGACGACGAGACCGGCGTGCCACCCGTGACCCCGGGCGGTACGTACCTGGTGACGGGCGGGCTCGGCGGCATCGCCCACGACCTCGCCGGCTACCTGGTCGCCACCTACGGAGTGCGCCTGCTGGTCGTCGGCCGGTCTCCCGCGATCGGTGAGGCGGGCGAACGGCTGGCCGAGCTGCGCGCCCTGGGCGACGTCCTGCACGAGCAGCTCGACGTCGCCGACGCCGAGGCCGTCGAGGCCGGCGTGGCGCGTGCCGAGGCGCACTGGGGCCGCCCCCTCGATGGGGTGCTGCACCTGGCCGGAGCCGACCCGACCGACCAGTGGGCCGACCTCGAACGGCACACGCTCGTCAACGAGTCCGCCGAGACGTTCGCCCGGCAATACCGCCCCAAGGTGAGCGGCTCGCTCGCTCTCGCCCAGGTGCTGGAGCGCCGGCCGGAGGCGTCCCTCGTCCTCTTCGGCTCCGTCAACGGGGAGTTCGGGGGGCACTCCTTCGGCGCCTACGCCACCGCCAACAGCTTCCTCACCGGATTCGCCGACCACTGGCACCACGAGCGGCGGCGAGTGGTGCACTGCCTGTCCTGGAGCATGTGGACCGAAATCGGCATGAACCGCGGCAGCTCCACCGCCCCGGCCCGCAGTCGCGGCTTCAGCGCCGTCGACCCCGCCGACGGACTGCGGCTGTTCCTCGCCGGTATCGCCCGCTCCGACCACCACCTGATCGTCGGCCTCGACCTGGCGCACCCCGCCATCGTCGACGAGCTCGTGCCGGACCACCTGCGGGCCGGTGAGATCGTCGTCGCCCACACCGCCGACGGCGCCGCGCCCGAGGCCGTACGGGAGGCCGTCCAGGCAGCCGCAGGCGACTGCCCCGTGCCGGTGCGCACGGTCGAGGTCGAGCACATCCCGCGCGGGCGGGACGGTGGCGTCGACGCCACCACGCTGCTGCAGATGACCGCATCCGACCGCAGGCGCCGGCCCTCGACGCCACCGGCGACGCCATTGGAGCAGCAGCTCGCTCTCCTGTGGGCCGAAGCCCTGGACCGCCCGGGGATCGGCCGGGACGACTCGTTCTTCGACCTCGGCGGGAACTCGCTGAAGGCGACCCGGCTGCTCGCCCTGGTCGACGACCGGGTCGGGGTCCGGCTCGGCACCCAGGAACTCTTCGAGAACCCGACCGTGGCCGAATTGGCGGCGGTGGTCGCGGACCGCGGCGCGGACTGACCCACCGGCCCGGCCCACGAGCCCAGGTCCGTCCGCCGTGACCGGCCCCGTCTCCCAGAACATCGAGCGAGGAGCGAACGCACCATGATTCCCCTGTCCTACGCACAACGGCGACTTTGGTTCATCGACCGGTTCGAAGGACCGTCGGCGACGTACAACATCCCGTTCGTGCTGCGTCTGCACGGGGCACTCGACACTGGTGCGCTCGCCTCGGCGGTGCGGGACGTGGTGGTCAGGCACGAGAGCCTGCGCACCCTGTTCGTCGAGGAGACGGACGGCATGCCCGGCCAGTGGATCATGCCCTCGGACGAGATGCGCCTGCCCGTCCCGGTCGTCGACGCGGAACCCGGCGATGTGCCCGAACTGCTGGCCGATGCGGCGGCGCACACCTTCGACCTGGCGACGGAGATCCCGCTGCGGGCCACGCTGCTGCGCTGCGGATCCGAGGACCACGTCCTCGTCCTGGTGGTCCACCACGCCGCCGCCGACGGTGAGTCGATGGGACCGCTGGCCCGGGACCTCGCCGCGGCGTACACGGCCCGGGTCCGCTGCACGGAACCGGAGTGGGACGAACTGCCCGTCCAATACGGCGACTACACGCTGTGGCAGCGTGAACTCCTCGGCGACGCCGATGACCCCTCCAGCGTGCTCGCCACCCAACTCCGCTACTGGCGGGCCGAACTGGCCGACGCTCCCCAGCAGACCCGACTGCCCACCGACCACCCGCGTCCCGCCCGAGCCACCCACCACGGCGACGCCGTCGAGTTCACCGTCACCCCCGAGCTGACGGCCGCCGTCACGGAACTGGCGCAGCAGCGCGGCCTGACCGTGTCGATGACGATGCAGGCCGCGCTGGCCGTGCTGCTGCACCAGCTCGGCGCCGGGGACGACATCACCCTCGGCTCCACCATCGCCGGACGCACCGAAGAGGAACTGACGGACCTGGTCGGCTTCTTCGTCAACACGTGGGTGCTGCGCACGGACCTGTCCGGCAATCCACCGCTGGAGCAGGTGCTGGACCAGGTGCGCGACAAGGCCATCGGCGCCTACGAAAACCAGGCCGTGCCCTTCGAACGGCTGGTGGAGGCTCTCAGCCCCGAGCGGTCCACCGCCTACCACCCCTTCTTCCAGGTCATGTTCAGCTGGCAGACCGAGGCCCGGGTCGACATCGAACTGCCCGGGGCGACCGCACACCTGGAGGCCGTGCCGACCGGAACCGCCAAGTTCGACCTGGAGTTCAACCTCACCGCCACCGACGGCGGCATACGCTGCACCCTGGAATACGCGACCGACCTGTTCGAGCGATCCACCGTCGAACGGATGGGCAACCGTTTCATCCGTGTCCTGGAGCGGCTCGTCGCCGGCCCCGCCACCCGCGTCGGCGACGTCGACGTCCTCGTACCGGCCGAGCACGCACTCCTCGACCGGTACGCCGGTACCTCCGCGCCGACCCCCGCTGTCACCGTGCCCGGCCTCGTCGAGCGGCAGGTCGCCGCATCCCCGGAAGCGCTCGCCGTGGTCTTCGGCACCGAGGAACTGACCTACCGGGAACTCGACGCCCGCGCCGATCGCGTCGCCCATGCGCTCGCCCGGCACGGCGCAGCCCCCGAGACCCTGGTCGGCCTGGCGCTGCCCCGGTCTGCCGACCTGGTCGTGGCCCTGCTCGGCATCCTCAAGTCCGGCGCCGCCTACGTCCCGATCGACCCGCGCTATCCCAGCGCCCGCCTGGACCTCATCCTCTCCCGGGCCAGACCCTGCCTCGTACTGACCGACCGGGCCACCGCGGCCGTACTCCCGGACGACGGCACACCCCGCCTGTACCTCGGCGACATCGACCTGTCGGACGGCCCCGGCGGCGCGCCCGACGTCGCGCCCCGGCCGGACAACCTCGCCTACGTCATGTACACCTCGGGCTCCACGGGCACCCCGAAGGGTGTCGCCCTCACACACCACGGCATCGTCAACGGCGTCACCCGGCTGGCACCCGCCGTCGGCCTCGGCCCGGGGGCACGGATGCTCGCCGGCACGTCGATCAACTTCGACGTGTCCGTGTTCGAGACCATCACCACGCTGAGCACCGGCGGCACCGTCGAGATCGTCCGCGACGTCCTCGCTCTCGGCGAACGGGGAGGCTGGTCCGGCAGCGTCATCAGCACGGTGCCGTCCGTCTTCAGCGAACTGATCGACGACATCGCCGGGAAGACGACAGTGGACACCCTCGTCTTCGCCGGTGAGGCACTGCCCACCTCGCTCGTGCGACGGGTGCGGGACGCCTTCCCCGGGGTGCGGGTCATCAACGCCTACGGGCAGAGCGAGAGTTTCTACGCCTCTGTCTGCGACGTCACCGAACCGGCCGTACCGAGCGTCTCCGGCAGCGCCCCGGTCGGTGCGCCGCTGGCCAACATGCGTGCCTACGTCCTCGGCCCGGGGCTCCTCCCCGTGCCGCCGGGCGTGGTCGGCGAGCTGTACGTGGCCGGCGCGGTGGGCCGCGGCTATCTCGGCCAAGCCCCGCTGACCGCGGAGCGGTTCGTCGCCGACCCGTTCGGTCCGGCCGGTGAGCGCATGTACCGTACCGGCGACATCGCCCGCTGGAACGCCGCCGGACAACTGGAGTTCGTCGGCCGCGACGACCACCAGATGAAGCTGCGCGGCTTCCGCATCGAGGCCGGTGAGGTGGAGGCCGTACTGACCTCCCACCCTGCGGTCGAGCAGGCGGTGGTCGGCATTCACGGGCGCACGGGCAGCCGGCAGCTGGTGGCCCACGTGGTGGCGACGGGAGCGAGCGGCGGCACCGTTGAGAGTCTCGGCGACCTGGCCGTCGACCTGACCGCCGGCGTGTCCGCCGCCGAGCTTCGCCGCTACGCCGCCGAACGGCTGCCGGAGTTCATGGTGCCGTCCGCCTTCGTGATGCTGGACCGCATGCCGCTCGCACCGAACGGCAAGCTGGACCGCTCCGCGCTCCCCGCCCCCGAGATCTCCGTGGAGACATACCGGGCGCCGCGTGCCGCTCACGAACACACCCTTGCCGACGTGTTCGCCGACGTGCTCGGCCTGGAGCGGGTCGGCGTCGACGACGACTTCTTCGCGGTCGGCGGTGACAGTATCCGTTCGATCCAGGTGGTTTCCCGGGCTCGCGCTCTCGGGATCGAGATCAAGCCTCGTGATGTCTTCGAGCGTCGGACGGTGGCTGGTCTGGCGGAGCTGGTGGAGGGCCGGGTGGGGGCCGGGGGTCCGTCCGGGCTGGTTGAGCTGGACGGTGGTGGTGTGGGCCGGATGCCGTTGGTGCCGATCGCTCGGTATCTGCTGGAGCAGGGTCCGGGGAGTGACCGTTTTCCGATGAGTGCGGTGCTCGACTTGCCGTCGGGTATCGACGAGGCGGGTCTGGTGGCGACGTTGGGTGCGGTGCTGGACCGTCATGATGTGCTGCGGTCGCGATTGGCCGGCGAGGAGCTGGAGGTGTTGCCGGCGGGGTCGGTCGATGTCCGTGCGTTGTTGCGTGTCGCGGATGGACAGGCTGATGTGCAGCGGGAGTTGGATGCCGCGGTGGGTCGGCTGGATCCGGCGGCGGGTGTGATGGCGCAGTTCGTGTGGCTGGTGCCGGGCCGTCTGGTCGTCGTGTTGCACCACCTGGTGGTGGATGGTGTGTCGTGGCGGATCCTGCTGCCGGACTTGGCCCAGGCCTGGAGCCGGGTGAGGGAGGGCACGAAGCCGGAGCTTGCTCCGGTGGCGACCTCGGTGCGGCGCTGGGCGCATGCTCTGGCCGACCAGGCGGTGTCGGCCGAGAGGATCGCTGAACTGCCGTACTGGCAGGGGGTGGTGGAGGGTCCGGATCCGTTGTTGGGGGCTCGTGCGTTGGATCCGGCTGTGGATGTGCAGGCGGCGGTGGACAGTGTGTGGGTGCGGTTGCCGGTGGCGGTGACGGAGGCTCTGCTCACGGCGGTGCCGGCGGCTTTCCGTGGTGGGGTGAATGACGGGCTGCTGGCGGGGTTGGCGTTGGCGGTGGCTCGGTGGCGGCGTGAGCGGGGTGTGGTGGAGTCTTCGACGCTGCTGCGGCTGGAGGGGCATGGGCGTGAGGAGGAGGCTGTAGCGGGTGCTGATCTGTCCCGCACGGTGGGCTGGTTCACCACGATGTTCCCGGTTCGTCTGGACATCGCGGGTGCGGATCTGGACGAGGCGTTCACGGGTGGTCCGGCGGCGGGTGCGGTGGTGAAGGCGGTGAAGGAGCAGCTGCTCGCCATACCCGACAAGGGCCTGGGGTACGGCCTGCTGCGCTACCTCAACGAGGAGACCGGACCGGTCCTCGCGGCCGGCTCCACCGGACAGATCTCCTTCAACTACCTGGGCCGCTACTCCTCGGCGGACATGCCCGAGGATTTGCGCAGCCTCGGCTGGAACCGCAGCCCCGGGACCGCCGAACTGATCCCGGAGCTGAACGCCGACATGCCCGCGTCGGCCGTGATCGATGTGAATGCCTTGGTCGAGGAGGTCGACGGGGAGCCGCGGTTGAGTGCGCGGTTCGCGTTTCCGACGGGCGTGCTGACCGGAGCGGAGGTGCGGGAGCTGGCCGATGGCTGGTGCGCGGCGCTGGAGGCGCTGGCCCGGCATGTCGCCGGGCCCCGTGCGGGTGGGCTGACGCCTTCGGATGTGCCGCTGGTGTCGGTGGGTCAGGGTGAGTTGGCGGCGTGGGAGCGGACGTATCCGAATCTCACGGATGTGTGGCCGCTGGCTCCGTTGCAGTCGGGTCTGCTGTTCCATGCGTTGATGGCGGATGCGTCGTTCGACGCGTACCACATGCAGATGGTGTATCACCTGTCCGGTGCGGTGGATCCGCGGCGGATGCGGGCGGCCGGGCAGGCCTTGCTGGACCGGTATGCCTCGCTGCGTACCGCGTTCGTCGCGGATGCCACCGGCGCGCATGTCCAGCTCGTGGTCGACGGGGTCGAACTGCCGTGGCAGGACATGGACTTCACGGCGATGGGGGAGCAGGAGCAGCAGGCGGCGCTCGATCGTTTCCTGGCCGAGGACCGTGCGGCTCACTTCGATCCGGCCCGGCCTCCGTTGCTGCGGCTGGCGCTGATCGCCCTGGGTCAGGAGCGGTATGAGCTGGTTCTGACCACGCATCATGTGCTGTTCGACGGCTGGTCCATGCCGCTGCTGTTGCAGGATCTGCTGCGTCTGTACGGCTCGGGCGGTGACGTCTTCGCCCTGCCGCCGGTGCGTGGCTATCGCGACTTCCTGGCCTGGCTGAAGGCTCAGGATCCCGCCGCGTCCGCTGATGCCTGGGCCCGGGAACTCGACGGTCTCGACGAACCCACACTGCTCGCCCCCGACGCCGAGGCGGAACAGGACGCGGAGGTGGGACAGGTGGACGTGTCGCTGACCGCCGACCTCTCTCGTGCCCTGGCCCGGCGTGCCGCCGAACTCGGCATCACCCTCAGCACCCTGGTGCAGGGCACCTGGGCCGTCGTGCTGGGCACCCTCACCGGGCGCCAGGACGTCGTCTTCGGAGCCACCGTCTCCGGACGGCCGCCCGCGGTCGCCGACGTCGACTCGATGGTGGGCCTGTTCATCAACACCCTGCCCGTACGGGTCCAGTTGTCGCCGTCGGAATCATTGCGCCGGGTGCTGACCGGGCTGCAGGAGCGGCAGGCCGCCCTGCTCGACCATCACCACCACGGACTGGCCGACATCCAGCAGTCCACCGGACTGCCCGCCCTGTTCGACACAGCCGTCGTCTTCGAGTCCTACCCCGTGGACCGTGTGGGCCTGACCGAGGCGCACTCGGCGGCCGGCGTGACCGTCACCGGTATCCGGCCCTACACGGGCAGCCACTATCCGCTGGTGGTCACCGCCGACGCCGACCCGCACCTTCGGCTGGCCCTCCAGTACCAGCACCATGTGTTCGACGCCGAGACGGTGACCGCCATCGCCGCCCGCTACCGGCGCGTGCTGGAACAACTCGCAGCCGACCCCGACCTGTCGGCCGGGCGTGTGGACGTCCTCGGCCCCGCCGAGCGGCAGCGCATCCTGACGAGTGCCGGCAGGGCCGACGGGCCGCCCCCGGCGGCCGCCCTGCCCGCGCTGTTCGAGGCCCAGGTGGCTGCCCGTCCCGACGCGATCGCCGTCGAGGACGTACGGACCACACTCACCTTCCAGGAACTGGACGAGCGGGCCAACCGGCTCGCCCACCACCTGCGATCGCTCGGTGCCGGCCCGGAGAACACGGTCGGCCTGTGCGTCGAGCGCGGCGCGGACCTCGTCATCGGCCTGTTGGGCATCACGAAGGCGGGCGCTGCGTACGTCCCGCTCGACCCCGACTATCCGGCCGACCGGCTGGCGTTCATGCTGCGTGACTCGGGTGTCCGGCTGGTGGTCACCGCGCCCCGCGCCCGCGACGGGATCGCCGACGGCGACACCGTACTCGTCGACGTCGTCGCGGACCGGGAGGCGATCGACCGCCGGCCCGCGACCGTGCCCGAGCCCCGTCCCCGTACCGGTGACCTGGCCTACATCATCTACACCTCGGGCTCCACCGGTCTGCCCAAGGGCGTCCTCGTCCCGCACACCGGTATCGCCAACCTGGCCGCCGCGCTGGCCGAGCGGCTCGACGTCACGCCCGGCAGCCGGGTGCTCCAGTTCGCCTCGGCCAGCTTCGACGGCGCCCTGATGGACATCCTGATGGCCCTGCCTGCCGGGGCGACCGTCGTACTGCCCCCGCACGGCCCGCTCGTCGGCGACGCACTCCACTGCTTCCTGCGCGAACGACGTGTCACCCACAGCCTGCTGGTACCGTCCGTCGTCGCCACGCTCGACCCCGAGGGACTGGACGACCTGCGCGGGCTCGCAGTGGGCGGCGAGGCGTCCTCCGCCGAACTCGTGGCCCGCTGGTCCCCGGGCCGTCGCCTGGTCAACGCGTACGGCCCGACGGAGACCACCGTCGTGGCCACCATGAGCGAGCCGCTGAGCGGGGACACCGTGCCGCCCATCGGGTCGCCACTGCCCCACACCCAGGTGTACGTGCTGGACGGCGCGTTGCGGCCGGTGCCCGACCTGGTCATGGGCGACCTCTACATCGCCGGCCCGCACCTGGCCCGCGGCTACCACGGGCGGGGCGGGCTGACCGCCGAGCGGTTCGTCGCCGATCCGTACGGCCCGCCCGGCAGCCGGATGTACCGCTCCGGGGACCTGGCCCGGCGCCGGCCCGACGGCACACTGGAATACCTCGGCCGTGCCGACGACCAGGTCAAGATCCGCGGCTTCCGGATCGAACTCGGTGAGATCGAGAAGGTGCTGGGCTCCCACCCGGACGTCGACCGGGCCGTGGTGATCGCCCGGGAGTCGGCCACAGGCGGGCGGCAGCTCGCGGCGTACGTGGTGCCCGTCGCCGGTCCGCACGAACCGGGCGACGAAGGCCACGAGCGGTTCGTCTCGGAGTTGCGTTCCCGTGCCGGGGAACGGCTGCCCGCCCACATGGTTCCGCCCGCCTTCATGGTCCTCGACACGCTGCCGGTGACCGCCAACGGCAAGCTGGACCGGGCCGCCCTGCCGGAACCCGAGTTCGGCGGAGCCGGGACGCGGCAGCCCCGCACCCCGCAGGAGGAGATCCTGTGCGGCCTCGTCGCCGAGGTGCTGGGCCTGGACACGGTCGGCGTCGACGACGACTTCTTCGCCCTCGGCGGGCACTCACTGCTGGCCACGCGTCTCGTCAGCCGCATCCGCAGTGTCCTCGGCGCCGACGTACCCATCCGGCATGTCTTCGAGGCGCCCACCGCGGCCCGCCTCGCCCTGCGTCTGGAGCGCGGCGCGTCCACCCGCCAGGTGCTGCGGCCGGCGGGACAGCGGCCGGAACCGATCCCGCTGTCGTCCGCACAGCGACGGCTGTGGTTCGTGGACCGCTTCGAGGGGCCCTCCGCCACCTACAACGTCCCCGTCGTCCTGCGGCTCCAGGGGACCCTGGACGTCGCCGGCCTGCGAGCGGCCCTCCACGACCTGATCGCCCGGCACGAGAGCCTGCGTACCCTGATCGAGGACGGGCCCGACGGCGTGCCGTTCCAGCGCATCCTGCCGGCCGGCGAGGTCATGGTGGACCTGTCCGTCGTCGACACCGAACCCGGCGACCTGGACGCCGCCGTGGCCGACGAGTTGGCCCGCCCCTTCGGCCTGGGCAGCGACATCCCGGTCCGGGCCCGCCTGCTGCGCTGCGGCCCGGACGACCACACCCTGCTGCTGGTGCTGCACCACATCGCCGGTGACGGCGAGTCGGTCGGGCCACTGACACGGGACCTGGCCACCGCCTACGCCGCCCGCGCCGACGGCGCCGCGCCCACCATGCCCGCGCTGCCGGTGCAATACGTGGACTACACGCTCTGGCAGCGCGATCTCCTCGGCGACGAGGACGACCCCGCCAGCCTGGCCGCCCGGCAGTACGCGTACTGGACGACGGAACTGGCAGGCGTGCCGGAGCCACTGCGGCTGCCCACCGACCGCCCCCGCCCGGCCCACCCCAGCCACCGGGGTGACACCGTGGGCTTCCACATCGACGCGGAACTCGCCGAAGCGGTGAGGGAGCTGGCGCGCTCGCACGGTGCGACGACCTCCATGGTGCTCCAGGCGGCGTTCGCCGTGCTGCTGCGCGATCTGGGAGCGGGTGACGATCTCACGATCGGCTCGCCCATCGCCGGCCGCACCGACGAGGCGCTCTCCGACCTGGTGGGCTTCTTCGTCAACACCTGGGTGCTGCGCGTGCGGATGCCGGACCGGCCCACGTTCGGCCAGGTCGTCGGCCAGGTGCGGGACAAGGCCCTGGCCGCCTACGACCACCAGGACGTCCCCTTCGAGCGGTTGGTGGAGCTACTGAACCCCGAGCGGTCCACCGCCTACCACCCGCTGTTCCAGGTGATGTTCGGCTGGCAGAACATGGCCGACGAGTTCCGGCTGGGCGCCGTGCGTGCCATACCGCGTACGGCCTCCACCGGCACGTCGAAGTTCGACCTGTTCCTCACCATGGCCGACGCACCCGATCAGGGAGTGACGGGCTTCCTGGAGTACGCCACCGACCTCTTTGACCGGTCCACGGCCGAAAGCGTCACCAGCCGGTTCACAGCGACCCTGCGGGACCTTGTCACCCGCCCCGAAGCGCAACTCGTCGTGACCGAGCCCGTACGTCCGGGCAGCGCGCGGGAGACGACGCTCGGAGGGGTCCGGATCGACCTCGACGCGGTCGAGGCCGCCTTGACCGCGCACCCGGGCGTGGCCCGCTCCGTGGCGGTCACCCGCGCCGGCCGCGGCGCCGGCCGCCGCCTGGTCGGCTATGTCCTGCCGGCCCCGGACGCGGCGGACGAAGTCACCGTCGCGGAGCTGCGCGCCTTCGTCGCCGGCCGGCTGCCCGAGGACCAGGTTCCGTCCCTCCTCGTGCTGCTGGACACCCTTCCCCTCACACCCGACGGGGAGCCGGACCTGTCCGAGTTGCCCGAGCCGACGTTCACCGGCGGCGACTACAGGGCTCCCGGCACCGACGGGGAACGGGCCCTCGCCGACGTGTTCGCCGACGTGCTCGGCCTGGAGCGGGTCGGCGTCGACGACGACTATTTCCTGCTCGGCGGTGACAGTATCCGTTCGATCCAGGTGGTTTCCCGGGCTCGCGCTCTCGGGATCGAGATCAAGCCTCGTGATGTCTTCGAGCGTCGGACGGTGGCTGGTCTGGCGGAGCTGGTGGAGGGCCGGGTGGGGGCCGGGGGTCCGTCCGGGCTGGTTGAGCTGGACGGTGGTGGTGTGGGCCGGATGCCGTTGGTGCCGATCGCTCGGTATCTGCTGGAGCAGGGTCCGGGGAGTGACCGTTTTCCGATGAGTGCGGTGCTCGACTTGCCGTCGGGTATCGACGAGGCGGGTCTGGTGGCGACGTTGGGTGCGGTGCTGGACCGTCATGATGTGCTGCGGTCGCGATTGGCCGGCGAGGAGCTGGAGGTGTTGCCGGCGGGGTCGGTCGATGTCCGTGCGTTGTTGCGTGTCGCGGATGAACAGGCTGATGTGCAGCGGGAGTTGGATGCCGCGGTGGGTCGGCTGGATCCGGCGGCGGGTGTGATGGCGCAGTTCGTGTGGCTGGTGCCGGGCCGTCTGGTCGTCGTGTTGCACCACCTGGTGGTGGATGGTGTGTCGTGGCGGATCCTGCTGCCGGACTTGGCCCAGGCCTGGAGCCGGGTGAGGGAGGGCACGAAGCCGGAGCTTGCTCCGGTGGCGACCTCGGTGCGGCGCTGGGCGCATGCTCTGGCCGACCAGGCGGTGTCGGCCGAGAGGATCGCTGAACTGCCGTACTGGCAGGGGGTGGTGGAGGGTCCGGATCCGTTGTTGGGGGCTCGTGCGTTGGATCCGGCTGTGGATGTGCAGGCGGCGGTGGACAGTGTGTGGGTGCGGTTGCCGGTGGCGGTGACGGAGGCTCTGCTCACGGCGGTGCCGGCGGCTTTCCGTGGTGGGGTGAATGACGGGCTGCTGGCGGGGTTGGCGTTGGCGGTGGCTCGGTGGCGGCGTGAGCGGGGTGTGGTGGAGTCTTCGACGCTGCTGCGGCTGGAGGGGCATGGGCGTGAGGAGGAGGCTGTAGCGGGTGCTGATCTGTCCCGCACGGTGGGCTGGTTCACCACGATGTTCCCGGTTCGTCTGGACATCGCGGGTGCGGATCTGGACGAGGCGTTCACGGGTGGTCCGGCGGCGGGTGCGGTGGTGAAGGCGGTGAAGGAGCAGCTGCTCGCCATACCCGACAAGGGCCTGGGGTACGGCCTGCTGCGCTACCTCAACGAGGAGACCGGGCCGGTCCTCGCGGCCGGCTCCACCGGACAGATCTCCTTCAACTACCTGGGCCACTTCTCGTCCGCCGACCTGCCGGAACACCTGCGCGGGCTCGGCTGGAACCGGTCGGAGGCGGCGAGCACGCTGCCCGCGCTCGACCCCGCACTGCCCGCACTGGCGGTGCTGGATGTGAATGCCCTGGTCGAGGAGGTCGACGGGGAGCCGCGGTTGAGTGCGCGGTTCGCGTTTCCGACGGGCGTGCTGACCGGTGCGGAGGTGCGGGAGCTGGCCGATGGCTGGTGCGCGGCGCTGGAGGCGCTGGCCCGGCATGTCGCCGGGCCCCGTGCGGGTGGGCTGACGCCTTCGGATGTGCCGCTGGTGTCGGTGGGTCAGGGTGAGTTGGTGGCGTGGGAGCGGACGTATCCGAATCTCACGGATGTGTGGCCGCTGGCTCCGTTGCAGTCGGGTCTGCTGTTCCATGCGTTGATGGCGGATGCGTCGTTCGACGCGTACCACATGCAGATGGTGTATCACCTGTCCGGTGCGGTGGATCCGCGGCGGATGCGGGCGGCCGGGCAGGCCTTGCTGGACCGGTATGCCTCGCTGCGTACCGCGTTCGTCGCGGATGCCACCGGCGCGCATGTTCAGCTCGTGGTCGACGGGGTCGAACTGCCGTGGCAGGACATGGACTTCACGGCGATGGGGGAGCAGGAGCAGCAGGCGGCGCTCGATCGTTTCCTGGCCGAGGACCGTGCGGCTCACTTCGATCCGGCCCGGCCTCCGTTGCTGCGGCTGGCGCTGATCGCCCTGGGTCAGGAGCGGTATGAGCTGGTTCTGACCACGCATCATGTGCTGTTCGACGGCTGGTCCATGCCGCTGCTGTTGCAGGATCTGCTGCGTCTGTACGGCTCCGGCGGTGACGTCTTCGCCCTGCCGCCGGTGCGTGGCTATCGGGACTTCCTGGCCTGGCTGAAGGCTCAGGATCCCGCCGCGTCCGCTGATGCCTGGGCCCGGGAACTCGACGGTCTCGACGAACCCACACTGCTCGCCCCCGACGCCGAGGCGGACGGCACCGGGCAGGTGGAGGTACCGCTGTCGGCGGATGTCGCCGCAGGGCTCGCCCAGTGCGCCGCCGAATCCGGCGTGACCCTGAACACCCTCGTCCAGGGCGCGTGGGCCGTACTGCTGAGCCAGTTGGCGGGCCGCAAGGACGTGGTGTTCGGAGCGACCGTGTCGGGCCGGCCGCCCGCGTTGCCCGGCGCCGACTCGATGGTGGGCCTGTTCATCAACACCCTGCCCGTACGGGTCCAGTTGTCGCCGTGGGAATCGCTGCGCCAGGTGCTGACGGGGCTGCAGGAGCGGCAGGCCGCCCTGCTCGACCATCACCACCACGGACTGGCCGACATCCAGCGGTCCACCGGACTGCCCGCCCTGTTCGACACCGCCGTCGTCTTCGAGTCCTACCCCGTGGACCAGGCGGGCCTCGGCGAAGCCCGGGACGCCACCGGCTTCGCCATCGACGGGTTCGCCTCGACGAGTGGCACCCACTATCCGCTGGGAGTGTCCGCGACGCTTGCCCCGGATCTGCGCATGGATGTGCACTACCGGCATGGGGCGTTCGACGAGAGCGCGGCACAGGACATCGCGGCCTGTCTCGCCCGAACCCTGGAGCAGTTCGCGGTCGATCCCGACCTGCCGGTCGGACGCCTCGACGCACGGGCGCCGGTCGAGCACGACCGGCGGGGGACCGGGGCAGCCACACCCGTGGCCGGTGGCACGGTCGCCGAGCAGTTCGCCCGGCAGGCCGCGGCGACCCCGGACGCACCGGCTGTCATCAGTGCCGAGGAGTCCCTGACCTACCGCGAACTCGATGCCCGTGCCGAGCGGCTGGCCACTGAACTGGTCCGGCGCGGCGTTCGGCGCGGCTCCGTGGTGGCTGTGGCGCTGCGGCGCTCCCCCAGCATGGTCGTGGCGCTGCTGGCGGTACTCAGGGTCGGCGGCGCGTATCTGCCCGTCGACCCCGCCTACCCGGCCCACCGGATCTCCTACATGCTGGACGACTCCGGAGCCCAGCTGGCGGTGACGGACGCGACGACGGCCCAGGCACTGTCGGTGGCGGCCGTCGAAACCCTCCGGTACGACACCTTGTCGGGGCCGGCTCCGGCGCCCGGGCCACTTGGGCACGACGACGCCGACGCGCCCGGGGCGTTGGACGACCTCGCCTACGTCATCTACACATCGGGTTCGACGGGCAGGCCGAAGGGGGTCGAGGTCACCCACCGGGGCGTGGCGAGTCTGGTCACCGCCCATGTGCAGCGCATGGGGATCACGACCGAGAGCCGGATGCTGCAACTGGCCTCACCGAGCTTCGACGTGTCGCTGTGCGAGCTGTTCACGGCGCTGCTGTCGGGCGCGAGCGTGGTGCTGGCCGAGACCGAACGACTGGCCCCCGGCACCCCGCTCGCGGAGACCATCGACGAGCACGGTGTGACCCACGCGATGATGACGCCGTCGCTGCTCTCGACCCTGCCGCACGACGCGCTGACCGGCGTGGAATGCCTGGTGGTCGGCGGGGAGACGATGTCGGCGGAGCTGATCACCCAGTGGTCCGCGGATCGGCGCATGCTGAACGTCTACGGCCCGACCGAGGCGACGGTGTGCGCCACCATGGGCGAGCCGCTGACCGGTGACGGCGGCACCCTCACCATCGGGCGGCCGATCGAGAACACCCGCGCCCATGTGCTCGACGCGGCGCTGCGCCCGGTCCCGCCCGGCGTGGTCGGCGACCTGTACCTCGCCGGCGAGGGCCTGGCCCGCGGCTACGCAGGCCGGCCCGGCATGACCGCAGACCGCTTCGTGGCCTCTCCGTTCGGACGGCCGGGCGAGCGGATGTACCGCACGGGCGACCTCGCAGCGTGGACGCAGGACGGCGAACTGGTGTTCCGCGGGCGTGCGGACGACCAGGTGAAGATCCGCGGCTTCCGTGTCGAGCCCGGCGAGGTCGAGGCCGCGCTACGCGGTCACCCCGCCGTGGCGCAGGCCGTCGTCGTGGTCGACGACGGGCGGCTCGCCGCCTATGTCGTGCCCGGACCGCACGGCGCCGACCCGGCCGAGCTCCGCGGGTATCTGCGCGAACGGATGCCGGAGCACATGATGCCCGCCGTGATCACGCCGATCGAGGCGGTGCCGCTGACCTCCAGCCGCAAGCTGGACCGGGCCGCCCTCCCCGCCCCCGACTATGCGAGGGCTGCCGTGAGCCGGGCCCCGCGCACCCCGCGCGAGACGATTCTGTGCGGGCTGTTCGCCGAGGTCCTCGGGCTGGACCGGGTGGGCATCGACGACGGGTTCTTCGCGCTGGGCGGGCACTCCCTGCTGGCCGCCCGGCTGGCCGGCCGGATCCGGGTCGTGCTCGGCGTCGACCTGCCGATCCGGCTGCTCTTCGAGGCGTCCACGGTCGCTGAACTCCTCGTGCACCTGGAGGCTGACGACGGATCGGACGAGTCCATGGACCCGTTCGCCCCGGTGCTGACCATCAAGAAGGACGGTGACCGCGAGCCGCTGTGGTGGTTCCACCCGGGTGGCGGCCTGTGCTGGCCGTACTTCGGGTTCGGCCGGCTGCTGCCCGAGGACCGTCCGGTGTACGGCATCCAGGCAGCCGGGCTCGACGGAACCACCCCGCTGCCCCACTCGGTCGAGGAGATCGTCGCCGACTACACCGGCCGGGTGCTGGCCCGCCAGCCGGAGGGGCCCTACCATCTGCTGGGCCACTCCACCGGCGGCACCCTCGCGCACGCGGTGGCGGCCGAACTGCAGCGCCGGGGGCACGAGGTGGGGCTGCTCGCCCTGCTGGACAGTGTGCCGAGCGACCACCTGGCGGGCCATGCGCCGCCCGCCGAGAGCGACGTCCGCGACTACTTCGCCGCGCACCTCGTCGGTGCGGAGGGCACCGCGGACCACCGTGGCTTCATCGACCGCGCGGTCGGGGTCGGCCTCAACTTCGTCGCACTCATGAGGCAGTACGCCGCCCCGGTCTACCGCGGCGACGCGCTCTTCTTCAACGCCGTACCGAAACCGGAGGGTTCGTTCGCGGACCTGTGGCAGCCGTACATCCAGGGTGCCGTGCACCGGCACGACATCCACAGCGCCCACGAGGACATGTACCTGCCGCGCCCGGCCACCGAAATCTGCACGCTCATCAGCCAGGATCTGGCCGGAAGTTGAGGGGACAACTCTGTGGACACCAAAGAATCCGACCTGCGCGCACCGGAGACGTACGACGTGGTCGGCATCGGCTTCGGGCCCTCCAACCTGTCGCTCGCCATCGCACTTCAGGAGGGCCCGGAGCCGGTGACGGCCAGGTTCTTCGAGCGCCAGCCGTCGCTGAGCTGGCACCAGGGCATGCTGATGCCCTCCGCGAAGATGCAGGTCTCCTTCCTCAAGGACCTGGCCACCTTCCGCAACCCGACGTCGGCCTTCAGCTTCGTGGCGTATCTGCACGAGACCGGCCGACTGGCGCAGTTCGTGAACAACTGCGACTTCTTCCCGACCCGGCGCGAATTCCACTCCTACCTGGAGTGGGCCGAGTCCAAGGTGCGCCACCATGTCTCGTACGGCACGGAGGTCATCGCCATCGAACCGCTGCCGCACCCCGACATCGGCGCCGTGGACCGGCTGCGCGTCGTGCTGCGTGACGCGAGCGCGCCGGGCGGCACGCGCCATGTCGAGGCACGCAACGTCGTCGTCTCCACCGGCCTTGTGCCGAGGATGCCGGTCGGCCTGGAGCGGGACGCGCACGTCTGGCACAGCTCGGCCTTCCTGCACAACTTCCGTGCGTGGAAGAAGGGCGGGCTGAAGCGGGTGGCCGTCGTCGGCGCGGGCCAGAGCGCCGCCGAGATAGTCCGGTTCCTGTACGACACGGTGCCCGACGCGACGGTGCACGCGATCCTGCCGTCGTACGGCTACGCCATCGCGGACAACACCCCCTTCGCGAACGAGGTCTTCGATCCGGCAGCCGTTGACGACTTCTACCGCGGCACCCAGCGCGCCAAGGACGCCATATGGCGTTACCACAAGAACACCAACTACTCGGTCGTGGACGACGAGGTGATCCGCGACCTGTACCGGCGCGCCGGCGACGACGAGGCCGACGGCCGGCGGCGGCTGCGGTTCGCGCGGCTGTCCCGGGTCGTGGACGCCAAGCGGGTCGCCCAGGACACCCGCGTCACCGTCCACTCGCTGATCGACGACGACACCTACGACCTCGACGTCGACGTCCTGGTGTGCGCCACCGGGTACGAACCGATGGACCCCGCCGGGATACTGTCCGGCCTCGACGGCCGTCTGCTGCAGGACGACGACGGCCGCTACCGCATCGCCCGCGACTACCGCCTGCTCGGTGCGGACGACCTGACGTGCGGCATCTACCTGCAGGGCGGCGCGGAACACACTCACGGACTGTCGTCGTCACTGCTGTCCAACATCGCCGTACGCAGCGGCGAGATCGCGCACTCGATCGTGACCGGGCGCACCGCCGCCCAGGAAAGGGGAGTCTCCGCATGAGTACCAACCCGTTCGACGACACCGAAGGCCGCTTCCACGTCCTCGTCAACGACGAGGGGCAGCACTCGCTGTGGCCCACGTTCGCCGAGGTGCCGGACGGCTGGCGGATCGCGCTGCGCGACGAGAGCCGGGAGAAGTGCCTCGCGTACGTCGAGGAGAACTGGACCGACATGCGTCCGCGCTCGCTGCGCGAGGCGATGGCCGCCGACCAGGCATCATGAGGAGTACGTCCCCAATGACTTCACTGGCCGAACGGTGGGGCATCCACCCGGAGCACTTCTGGCTCTACGGACGTGAGCCTGGGCAACAGGTCACGTTCGACGAGCAGATGGACGCCTACATCGTCTACGGGTACCCCGAGGCCGTCGAGATCCTCAGTGACCCGGGCACCTTCTCGTCCGAAACCTCGAGCCTGGTGCCGATGGGCGTCGACGAGTCGTTCACCGAGGGCGACCTGCTGCAGACCGACCCGCCGGACCACCGTGAGCTGCGCAAGCTGGTCAGCCACGCTTTCACCCCGAAGGTCGTCGCCGACCTCGAACCGCGGATCACGGCACTCACCCACGAACTGCTCGACGCGGTCGCCGGGGAGGACCGGTTCGACCTGATGTCGAGCCTCGCCTATCCGCTGCCGGTGACCGTGGTCGCCGAACTGCTGAGCATCCCACGCAGTGATCAGCATCTGGTGGAGAAGTGGATGCGGGGCATGACCGAGAGCCTCGGCGACCTGTCGATGTCCGACGACGTCGAGGAGCAGGAGCGCGTCTTCGCGGAATCCATGGGCCCGATGCGGGAGATGCTCGAGTACCTGCGCGAGCACACCGCGCAGAGCCGACGGCGGGCCCGCCAGGACGACCTGATGGGACGGCTCATCGAGGCCGAGGTGGGCGGGCAGCGGCTGACCGACAACCACATCGTCAACTTCGGCAAGATGCTGCTGATCGCGGGCTATCTGACCACCACCATGCTGATCGGCAACACTGTCCTGTGCCTCGACCACTACGCCGACCAGGCGGCGCGGGTGCGTGGCGACCGCTCGCTGGTGCCGAGCCTGCTGGAGGAGTCGATGCGCTACCTCAGCCCCGTCGCCGCCACCTACCGGGCCACCACCCGTGAGGTGGAGGTCGCCGGGCAGCGCATGGAGAAGGGCAAGATGGTGCTGGTGTGGTACGGCTCGGCCAACCGTGATCCGCGCCAGTTCGCCGACCCGCACTCCTTCGACGCCGGCCGCACCCCCAACAAGCACCTCGGGTTCGGCCGCGGCATCCACTTCTGCCTGGGCGCGCCGCTGGCCCGGATGGAGGGCCGGGTGGCCATGAACCTGCTGTTCGACCGCTACAAGGAGCTGCGCACGGATCCGGACGCCGTGCCAAAGTTCTCGCTCGGCTTCGACACCACGGGGGTGAACAGTCTGCCGGTGCGCGTTGTACCGGCCTGAGACCGGTCGCCGCCCGAAGGGCGTTCACGGTTGCGTCGTGATGGCGCGATGGATGACCGAGTCCGCTGGACGGGCTTCCACGAGAAGCCCGTCCAGCGGTTGGGCTGGTCGCGGGGCAGCGTCTTGGACATGGCGCCATACGTGTGCCACGATAGCGCCATGAAGTTGACGCCCTACGTCGACAACCTCCGCCGCGAGTTCCTCGCCACGGCGGCTGCGACCGGTGAGGAGCCGCACGCTCTGGCGGAGCGATTGCTCGCGTCGCTCGACGCGTCCGTCCGGCTGATGCTCCTTGAGGTGCTGTCGGCAGCCGCGGACGAGATCTCCCGGGAGTTCGCCCCAGGATCGGTCGACATCCGTCTGCAGGGCCTGGATCCGAGCTTCGTGGTGACCCAGGCGCCGTCCGAGGCGTTCCACGAGGACATGACTGCCCCGTCCGTCACGGATCCGCAGGCGGAGGGCACTCCGGCGCGCATCAACTTCCGCGTGCCCGGGCCGCTCAAGGCCCGGATCGAGGAGGCGGCGAGGCAGAGCGGACTCTCGGTCAACGCCTGGCTCGTACGGGCCGTCAACGACACGCTGCACGCCGTCCCGAGTCACCCGCAGCGGCGCCCGTCGTCCGGGCAGCGGCACGTCACGGGTTGGGTGCGGTAGGCGGCGCGACCGCACCAGTTCACCAGGGAGATCCGGCATGGCCATGTATGACACCCCCGAACCGATCTCGGTCCGGATCGAGATCGGTTCGGGTGATGTCCAGCTCATCGCGGGCAAACGTGTCGACACCGTCGTCGAGATCCGGCCCGGGAACGACGCCGTCGCCGCCGATGTGCGGGCCGCCGAGCAGACCCGGGTGGACTTCAGTCGTGGCAAGCTGCTGGTCAAGGGCCCCTCGCCGCGCCGCAATTCGGGGGCCACGCCATCCGGCGGTTCGATCGACGTGTCCGTGGAACTGCCCGCGGGCTCGCAACTACGAGGCACCATCGCCTGGGGGACACTGCGCTCGACGGGACTTCTCGGAGAGTGCCGATTCAACGTCGCCGAGGGCGACATCCGCCTGGACCGGACCGGCCCGGTGCGCTTGGCCACGTCCCGTGGCGAGATCACCGTTGCCGGCATCGAGGGACACGCCAAGATCGCGAACGGCTCCGGTGCGATCCGGGCCGACGAGATCCACGGCACCGCCGAGATCGGCAACGACATGGGGGAGACCTGGGTCGGCGAGATCACCGGCAGTGCCAAGCTGACCGGCATGACCGGCGACTTCCAGGTCGACCGGGCGCACGACGGTGTCCAGGTCAAGACGGCCCATGGCACTGTCCGGCTCGCCGAGGTCAGGCGTGGCTCGGTGCAGGTCACGGCCGCGTCCGCCGAGATCGAGATCGGTATCCGCGAGGGCAGCGCGGCCAAGCTCGACATCAGCACGGTGGCCGGCAGTGTGCACAGCCGGCTGGAAGAGGTGGCGGGCCCCGCTGACAGCGACGACGTCGTTCAGGTGCGTGCCCGGACCTTCGACGGGGACATCGTCGTCCGCCGCGCCTGGTGACCACCAGGTAGGCCCTCCCGCCGAAACCGAGGCGGAGTTGCCCCGCGGGCTGCCAAGCCGCGGGCCGGAGACCGTATCCCCCGGCGGTCTCCGGACCGCACCTCCCATCCACATGCCCGGACGGGCGTGTGTGTCTGAAGACTGGGGAATCAACCATGACAGCGCGCGAAGAGGCCATCCTCGATGTCGAGGGCTTGCGCATGCGCTACGGCGCCACGGAAGTCCTGCGTGACGTGACCCTGCGTGTGCACCACGGTGAAGTCGTCTGCCTCCTGGGGCCGAACGGCGCCGGCAAGACAACGGCCTTGGAGATCCTGGAAGGCTTCCGGATGCGGTCGGCCGGCCGGGTCGAGGTGCTCGGCACCGACCCGGCGCACGCCGACGAGCGGTGGCGGGCCCGGATCGGGGTCGTGCTGCAGTCGTGGCGTGACCACGGCCGGTGGCGCGTTCGCGAACTGCTGACCCACCTCGGCCGCTACTACGCGCCCTACACCACCGGGGAGATCATCCGCCCGTGGGACGCGGACGAGCTCATCGCGGCCATCGGGCTGACACAGCAGGCCCAGAAGAAGGTCCGGATGCTGTCTGGCGGGCAGCGTCGCAGGCTGGACGTGGCCATTGGCCTCGTAGGCCGCCCCGAGCTCCTGTTCCTCGACGAGCCGACCGCCGGCCTCGACCCGGTGGCCCGGCACGAGTTCCACGAACTGGTGGAGAGCCTCGCCGCCCAGCGGCACACAACGATCGTGCTCACCACCCACGACCTGTCCGAGGCCGAGAAGCTCGCCGACCGCATCATGGTGCTCGACGGCGGCCGCATCATCGCCGACGGCACCGCGGCGGAACTGGCCCGCCGGATCGCCGGCGAGGACCACGTGCGGTGGACCCTGGAGGGTCGCCGCCACGAGCACACCACCACGGAATCCACCCGGTTCGTCCGCGAGCTCTTCGAGCGGCACGGCGACGGGATCAGCGACCTGGAAGTCCGCCGGGCCTCGCTCGAGGACACCTATCTCACCCTGGTGCGCCGGGCCGAGTCCGGCGAGCGCGCCGACGCCCACACGACAGAATCCGACAACGAGTCGTACGAGGTGGTCCGATGAGCCCGACCATGACCGCGCTGCGGGCCGGCTGGTCCAGCGGACTGATCGAACTGCGGCAGTCCCTCACCAATGCCGGGGACCTCCTCAACCATTTCCTGTGGCCGGTGCTGATGCTGCTCGTCACCTACTTCGTGCGGGACGTCTCCTTCGGTGACACCGGCTTCGACCTCGGCACGCTCGTCCTCCCGAGCATTCTCGGCATGAACTCCGCGATGGCCATGATCACCATGAGCCAGCTGCTGACGATGGAACGCGAGGACGGCACGCTGCTGCGTGCGAAGGCCACGCCGAACGGGGTGGCCGGCTACCTCACCGGCAAGATCGTCTTCGTCACGCTCGGGCTGATCGTCGACCTTGCGATCTTCCTGATCCCGGGCCTGCTGATCGTCCCCGGACTCTCGGTCGGCAGCCCGGATGCCTGGCTGACCCTGCTGTGGGTGCTGGCTCTGGGCCTGATCGCCACCCTGCCGATCGGGGCGGTGCTGGGCTCGGCGTTCACCAGCACGCGCAGCCAGGGGCTGATCATGATGCCGATGATGGCCATGATTGCCGGCTCGGGCATCTTCTACCCGGTCACCTCGATGCCGGACTGGGTGCAGGTGATCGCCCAGTTCTTCCCGGTCTACTGGCTCGGCCTCGGCATGCGCTCGGCGCTGCTGCCGGACAGTGCGGTGGCCGTCGAGATCGGTGAGTCCTGGCGGCATCTGGAGACCGTGGCCGTGCTCGGCGCCTGGGCCGTGATCGGCCTGGCAGTCGCCCCGTTCATACTGCGCCGTATGGCCCGCCGCGAGTCGGGGTCCACGGTTGCGGAGCGGCGCGAGAAGGCGCTCCAGCGGGTCGGCTGAGTGACCGGCCCTGTCGGGGATCTCGGTGGTGAGGTCGACCAGTGCCTGCTCGGCCTGCGCTGTGGGCGGATGACCTGCCGCTGTTCCCCGACAGGGTCTTGAGCGCGCGAGCGGACTCATTCCGCCTTGGATCGTCCGGCCCTCCCCGTCGGCGTGCGCCCGGCTGATCCTGATGCTGCCCTGCTCGGTGCGGATGCGGCCGACTCCGCGCACCCTTCACTGTTTGTCTCAGCGCGGTCGCTTACGACGATCCGGACATGGCCGATCATCAGGTTGAGGACCACGCGGACAGGTGCGGGTGTCTCGAACGTCGGCATGGCGGACCCGCTCCTGCGACAACAGGGTCCCTCGGCAGCTCGGTCGGTTCGTACCCCGAGCTGCCGAGGGACCCTGGCTTCATAGGCCGGCGGCGCCGCGTCACCCGATGGAGATGGCCTCGGCGGGGCACAGACCGGCGGCGTCGTGAGCGGCCTCCGAGTCCGGGGCGGTGCGCGGCAGCCGAGTGCGCAGCAGCAGGACGAGGCCGTCCTCACTGTCCTGGTCGAACACTTCGGGTGCGGTCAGGGTGCACATCCCGGCACCTATGCAGAGCTCCCGGTCGGTTCGGATCTGTATCTCCGTCTCCCCGTCGGATCCACGAAGTTCACGATCCTCGAGGCCCGCGGGGTCTTCCGTGGCCATCGGATCAGGCCTCGTCCCAGGTCACCGGGAGGCTGTGCAGCCCGTGGATGTTCGGGTTGGGCCGGTGCGGAACGTCGCCGACAGGTACGGCCAGGCGCAGGGTGGGGAAGCGAGTGAGCAGAGCAGGCAGCGCCACCTGCATCTCAACGCGGGCCAGCTGCTGTCCCAGACACTGGTGGATGCCGTGACCGAAGCCCAGCTGGCCGGTGGCCTTGCGGCGCAGGTCGAGGGTGTCCGGGTCGGGGAAGCGCAGCGGATCGCGGTTGGCGGCCTCGGTGGATATGGTGACGGAATCTCCGGCCTTGATGAGCTTGCCGTTCAGTTCGACGTCCTCCAGGGCCGCCTTGACGGTGGTGTGCGCAATGGTCAGATAGCGCATCAGCTCCTCCACGGCCAGCGGGGCGAGGTCCGGGTCCCCGCGCAGGGCGGCGAGCTGCTCCGGATGGCTGAGCAGAGCGAACGTACCGAGGGAGAGCATGTTCGCCACGGTTTCCAGGCCGGCGGCGAGCAGGAGGACGCTGACTCCGGTGAGTTCCTCCTCCGTGAGGTCGGAAGCCGTGATGTCGCCGAGCAGGTCGTCGGTGGGGTGGGCGCGCTTGGAGGAGACCAGTTCGGCCATGTACGCCTCGAACGCGACGGTCGCTTCCTCCTGCGCCTGCTGGTCGGAGAGCTCGCTGGTCATCATCTTCGCCCACTGCTGGAACCTGTCCCGGTCGGCGCTCGGGACGCCCAGCAACTCGCAGATCATCAGCGAGGGGATCGGCTGGGCGAACGCCTCCACCAGATCGACCGGGCCGCCCTTGCGCTCCATCGCGTCCAGGCACTCGGTGGTGATCTCCTCGACCCGCTCGGTCAGTTCGCGCATCCGGCGTACGGTGAACTTGCTGATCAGCAGCTTCCGGAAGCGGGTGTGCTCGGGGGCGTCGAGCCCGGTCATGTCACCGACCGGTGCGGGCGGCAACTGGCCGACATCGGCGAGCGGGTAGTGGACGAGCTCATGCCGCGCACTGAATCGCTGGTCGGCGAAGATCGACCGCACCGTGGCGTACCCGGTGGCCAGCCAGCCGATGTGCCCATCGGGGTACCGCATCCGCACCAACGGGTCCTGGTCGCGCAACTTGTCCAGCCCGGCAGGGGGGTCGAAGGGATCGCTCGCGGCACGTCCCATGGGGAGGACCACCGGCTCTCGAAGCTCTGTCTCCCCCTCGCTCGCGGCGGAGGTGTGCCCGGCTGGGCAGGTCATCGGTTCGTTCTGCATGTGTCCTCCAGAGCAAAGGGCGGCGACGCCAGTGTGGCGCCACTGTGGCGCCAAGGCAAGATCTCTCGATATTCTGGGGCGCCAAGTCCTCGTCGGTCCTCGTGACTTGGAATGCGGTCGCGGTCGTACCGGGAAGGACATCTGGCACGATTTCAAGGCAAGAAAGAGGCAACGCGGCGGTGCCGGAGTCAATACCATCCGGTCGACAGGAACAGCCGACTTCACACCGTACACGTCGGTGAGACATATGGTGGAGTCCAAGAGTTTTGCAGGCCGGCCGTGCATTGCGAGGAAAAGCCGAAGAGCGCGGGCATCCGGATTACTGTCCTGTCGGCGGGACAACCAGCGCCCGGCAGGGTGTCCGCACTGACATCTCTTGCCCTGGGTTTCCCGGGCAATTTACCTTGGCGTTGCGGCCGCCCCTGGGTGCACGCGAAAGCCGCGCACAGTCAACGGATTTGTCTTTGTCGGTGGAGAAAGGAAACTCTCGCAATGGAATCGTGGCCGCGGGTCTACCAGCGAAGTGAGAACGACGAGACGGCAGAACGACAGGACGAGCCTTCGAGCACGCCGACGCCACTCATACAGGAGATCTCAGCGCTGTGGGCGGAATGCCTCAACGGTCGCGAGGTCGGGGCAGACGATGACTTCTTCGCGCTCGGAGGTAATTCACTGATCGGGATCCAGATCATCGATCGGGTGTCGGAGGACTACGGCGTCCAGCTCTCCGTGCGCGACTTCTACCTGGCACTGACCCCGGCCCGGGTCGCCGAGTTGATCGAGCAGGGGAGGGCGCTGCGGTGAGGTTGACACCGGGGGCCGGCCGCGCCATCGATCTCGATGGCGTCGATCTGTTCGACCTGGACCTCTACACATCGGGCGATCCGCACCCGATCTGGGACGTGCTGCGGGCGAAGGCGCCCCTGCACCACCAAGTCCTGCCGGACGGGAGGGAGTTCTGGTCGGTGACCCGGTATGACGACGTCTGCCGCGTGCTCGGCGACTACCGGGAGTTCACCTCGGAGCGCGGCACGGTGGTCACCCACCTCGGGGTGGACGACGTCGCGGCGGGTGTGCTGATGACGTCCACCGACCCGCCGCGGCACACCGAGGTCCGCAGGTCGATCGGCTCCAAGCTCACCGTGCGGACGGTGAGGTCCTGGGAGGACGTGATCCGGCGGGCGATCGTGCGCTTCCTCGAACCGGCGCTCGACGGCGGCACCTTCGACCTGGCCGAGCAGGCGCTGCGCCTCCCGGCGATGGTCACGGGCCCGCTCCTGGGGATCCCGGAGCGGGACTGGGACGAACTCGTGCGGCTGACCGCGATGGTGACGGCCCCCTCGGATCCGCACTTCCGGCTCGGCAGCGAAGCGGCGACGCTGGCCATCTCCCACCACGAGCTCGTCACCTACGTCACCCAGTGGGTCAAACAGCGGCGGTCCGACGGCGGTGAGAACGGGAGCCTGCTTGACCACCTCATGAACGTCCGCGCGGGAGACGCGCCGCTGACCGATGAGGAGATCGCCCTCGACGGCTACAGCATTCTCCTGGGTGCCAATGTGACGACGCCGCACACCGTGTCGGGCACGGTGCACGCGCTCATCGAGCGGCCCGAGCAGTTCGAGAAGGCGCAGGCCGAACCGTCGCTGATCCCGAACCTGGTCGAGGAAGGGCTGCGCTGGACGTCGGCCGCCTGCAATTTCATGCGGTACGCGGTCAAGGACACCCAGATCGGCGGGGGCACGATTCCGGCCGGCGGGGCGGTCGTGGCGTGGATCGGGTCAGCCAACCGGGACGAGTCCCAGTTCTCCGATCCGCACACGTTCGATATCACGCGGAGCGGCGCGAAGCGCCAGATCGCGTTCGGGTTCGGACCGCACTTCTGCATCGGGGCGCCGCTGGCCCGGATGACCCTGCGCATCTTCTTCGAGGAACTGCTCCAGCGGTTCGGATCGATCGAGCTCGCCGGCGAACCGCAGCACCTGCGGTCGTACTTCATCGCCGGGATGACCCATCTCCCCATCGTCGCCCAGAAACGAAAGACGCCATGACATCCGGCTCCACCGCCGCCGCGTCGCCGTGGTTCGTCCGGCCGCAGTCCACCCGTCACCCTGCCCGGATCTTCGGCTTCCCCTTCTCCGGGTCCGGGGCTTCGGCTTTCAGCGCCTGGCCGGCAGCGCTGGACGACGTCGAGGTCTGCCCGGTGCAGTTCCCCGGCCGTGAGAACCGGCTGGGTCATCCCCACTACGGCACTTTCGAGGAACTCGCCGCCGACCTGGTCGAACCACTGGAGCCGCTGCTCGACCGGCCGTTCGCGTTCTTCGGACACTGCTCGGGTGCGCTGCCCGCGTACGAGACCGTGCTCCGACTCGCCGAACTCGGCCTGCCCGGGCCCGACTGCCTCATCGTGTCGGGCCAGCCCGCACCGCACGACGCCTCACGCGACCGGATGCTCACGATGACCGAGCCCCAACTGCGCGCCGAGGTGGAGTCGTTCGTCCGCAACCGGGGGATCGAGCCGAGGCCGGACATGATCGATATGGGTTTGTCCGTGCTGCTCCGTGATCACGTCGCCGCGCGTACCTACCGGCGGGTGGAGCCGATCGCGATCCGGTGCCCCATCGTCGTACTGCACTGGCGGGACGACCCCGACGTGAGCCTCGATGCGCTTGAGGGGTGGCGTCAGTACTCGGATTCGGTCGACTTCCGGGCGCTCGACGGTGGCCGATACGCTTTCATGGACGTGCCCGACGAGCTGCGCAAGTCGTTGACCGGTTGGCGACTGTGGTGACTGTGCGCGATGGCGCCGGGGTGAGCCCGCTCGGACGGTGGTAGGTGTACGCGGCGAGACAAGGGCCATGTGCTGGTACCAGCCGGGCAGCGAGCGCCCTGCGAAGTCCGGCAGCCCGGCGTCCCGCTCCATGGAGCGTGTGAGTTCCGGCGCCAACTCTTGAAGATCGTTCGGCTGAAATGATCCAAGTGGAATGCCGAGTTGGCTGGGTTCATGCCGTCCCCCGAAGTCGGGGGTGCGTTACAGAGTTGTAAACCTCAAATCCAGCCATCCTGTGGTGCCACTCCATGGACGGCCGGTTGGCTTGTTCTGGCGCCTCGGATGGCGCCCGGTCGTGGCGGAAACCGGACCAGTTGTCGCAGGCCGGCGGCCTGGCCCCTCGGTTGAAGGACTCTTCGAACTCCGCGAAGCAGCGTTCGATGGCGCCAAGATCCTTGCACTGGCGTCAGCGCCGAGATTTACTCGGAAGCGTGCCGGTCGGCCACCCCGAATTCTCCAGGAAAGGCCGTGCAAAAACGGGGTGAATGCCTGCCGAGTGCACATGGGCAACCATCATGAACTCGCGCGGTCGCCGTGCGAGTTGACACGGAGGCATGATGATTGATCAAGTCGAAGACACCAGGGCGCCTTTGGTCGGTGGAAAGTGGCCGAGGTAGTGCCGATGGCCAGGAAAACCAGTGAGACGGAGACCCGGCGCAATCAGGTCCTCACCACAAACGTGGGGCTGCACATACCCAAGGGAATCGCCTTCGAGGAGTGGGAGCGGGCCGGGCGTCAGCTCTCCGGGCTACTCAATTCCTCGTCCTGGTGGCTGGGTGACTGGCTCGTATACGGCAAGGACCACTATGCCGACAGATATGAGCGCGGTATTCGTGCGGCGGGACTGCGGTATCAGACGCTGCGCAACTACGCCTGGGTTTCTCGGCGGTTTGAGCTGCACAGGCGACGTTCCGCGCTCAGCTTCCAGCACCACGCCGAGCTGGCGTCCCTGCCCCACGGCGAGCAGGAGACCTGGCTCGACCGCGCCGAGCGGATGAGGTGGACCACCAAGCAGCTGCGCCACGCCATTCGGTCCCAGCGCGAGGACGCCGCGCAGCAGGCTGACGCCGTTGCGGCGACGCGTCGACTCGCTGTGCCCGACAGCCGGCTCCAGTGGTGGCACAAGGCGGCGGACCACGCCGGCACCGAGTTGGAGGAGTGGGTGACAGCCACCCTCGATGCCGCCGCCAGCCAGGTGCTGAGGGACGACGACCGGCAACTGCCCTTCGAGTGACCGTCACCGGCGGGGTCCGCACACTACGGCGTGAGGACCCCGCGCCACGGGCAATTCCGTTACGGCAGGCGGCTCATGAGATCCGCCGTCTGTGCGTGCCGGGTGCATCCGCGCTCGGCGAACGACCGCACCACCCGCTCGCGGACCTCGGGGCTCTGTTCCTGGCTGAGCTTGAACATTCCCTCAGCCTTGGTGACCCGGACGCGGAAAGCGCCCACACCGGGCACTATCTTCCGGAAGTAGTCGACGGACTCGCGCATGTCCCAGTCGTTGCCGAATTCCTTCTCGAATTCCTGCACCGTGGCCTGCACGACGCCCAGTGTCTCCTCCGTCGACTCGATCCTTTCCACCACTCCGTGCACATGCACGGAGGTGAAGTTCCATGTGGGGGCGGCCGGCGTAATATCGTACACGGTGGGCGAGACATAGGCATGCGGACCGGTGAACGTCAGCAGGATCACCGACCCTGTGTTGAGCGCCTTCCAGTGCGGATTGGCCCGATTCATATGGCCCAGCAAGGGCATGCCGGCCAAATCCGCAGCGGGCGCTCCGTCCCAGTGAGGGTCGGTGATGACCGGAAGGTGGGTGGCGAACGGTCCGTCGGCGGGCGTTCCATTACTGACCATCAGTGCCAGCGGATTCCCATGGATCAGGTCGACCATCCATGAAACGTCCGGTACCCGGTAGTGGTTGGGGACGAACATACGGCACTCACCTTCGTCGTGTGACAATCGTGTCCTGTCGGCAGGACGGCTGGGTTCTTCATAATGGCTCGCCGGCGTCTCCGGACGCAATGAAAGAAGAAGTGGCAACTTCAGAACGCGAGAAATTCCCATTCAACCGTCAGGAGAATTCCCGGGAAGCGGGCAGGCGGTCGACTCGTGTGCCGGGGCGGAAAGGCTCGCTCGTCGTGCAGGGCGGTAAGCGCCGCGGCCGGCTTGCCGCGGCTGGTGATGCCTACGGCTTCCTATTGCGGATCCAACTGCTGATGCTCGGTCAATGGGAGGTGCTGACCCGGCGCCGCGTGGAACACCGGCCCCGGAAGGGCCTGGAGCCGCACTGCGTGGAAAAGGGGAAACCGTGTGTACGGACAGGCCAAGCGCTTGGAAGGCACTTGAGCGGACCATAGGACGTGCAGGCCTGACCTGGCATTTTCCGGGCGTGGAGTGCGGACGTTCGGCTACTTCGACACGCATTCGACAGACGAGGATATGAGCGCGCCTGGGCTACGCCCGTGCATCCTGCTGCAGTTGAATGTCAGCGGAACAGCTCTGGCGCCGGGCAGGTCTCCAATGGCTCCTCCGGCCGGTCGGCCCAGCCCCACGAGACATGCCGACCGGCGCACCTCCACAGCGACCGGCAGGCCCGTCGGCCGTCGTCCTCCCGCCTGGACAGTACGAAGCCACCGGACTCCATGGGTTGGCCGCAATCAGGACAGACCGGGGCGTCTTTGGTCATGCGGCGCACACTAGTGCTGGTGACCGCATAGACACCTCACGACCTCAAGTCGTCAAGCCGCAGCGGCCAAGGCAGTTGGGAATGCGGTGTTCTCATCGAACAGTTCCCGTCGCTGGAGGCAGTGGAACATCTGTCCGAGCATGCGGTTGAAGAGGTTGCGCTGGGCGGCAGCGTGCCAGTCCCCACGCTCGTCGCGGCGGCGACGGTAGTGGGCCATGGCTCCGGGCGAGGCCCGGAGGGCGGAGAAGGCCCAGAGGTAGCCGGCGTGGTTGAGGCGGTCGTTCTTGACCCAGCGGCGGGTGATGCTGGACTTCTTGCCGGAAGCCCGGGTGATGGGCGAGGAGCCGGCGTATGCCTTCAGGCCGCGGGCGTCGGCGAAACGGCCGCGGTCGTCCCCGATCTCAGCGAGCACCCGGGCGCCGAGCTGGACGCCGAGGCCGGGAAAACTGAGGATGATCTCAGCGTCCGGATGCTGAGGGAAAGCTTCCTCCACAGCCTGGGCGAGGTCGTCGGTAGCCGTGCAGGCGGCCTGGAGCTGGACCAGGAGGGCGAGCATCTGCTTGCCGAGCGCGTCCTCGACGAGGGCAGGATGGTGGGTGCAGTCCTCGCGGAAGACCTCACGGAGGCGTTCGGTCTCGGCTTCGATGCCGCGTTGGCGACCAGCCCGCTTGAGGGCGGCTTGGAGCTGGGTGCGAGTCAGTCGAGCAGCTCGCGTGGGAGTTGGAGCCAGCTTGAGGACTTCGTGGGCTTCAGGGCGGCAGAGACCGTTCTTCCAGGACTCGAACGCCGCCAGGGCGGCTGGGTAGTACTCGCGCAGCAGGGAGCGGAGCTGGTTGGAAATCTGCTGACGGTTCCAGGTGGAGTCCTGCTGGGCGCGGGCGAGGACAGCGATGGCGCGGGCCAGGTCGCTGTCATCGGGCAAGACCCGGTGGGCGTGCATGTCGGTGCGCAGGATGTTCGCGAGCACCAGGGCGTCGCCCGGGTCGGACTTCTTGCGGGAGACGCTGTGCCGGTCGCGGTAGCGGGCGGCGGCCATCGGGTTGATCGCGAAGACCTTCCGCTTGCCCTGCCGCAGCACGGCGACCAGCAGACCTCGGGAGGTCTCGATGGCCACCGGGATCGGGTGTTCCTCGGTGTCGCCGTACTCGGCGAGCATCTCCAACAAGATCTTGTAGCCGGCCGCATCATCCGTGATGTGGCGTTTGGCCATCAGCTGGCCCGAGTCGTCGACCAGGGCGACGTCGTGCGTCCTCTCGGCCCAGTCGATTCCGCAGTAGATCAAGGCGTCCTCCCCATGGCGTGGGTGTTTGCGCTGGTCACGAGCGCATGCGGGCCACGCGGCGACCTAATTCCAGGACTCGGCGACAAGGCCGGTCCGCCACCTCACTAGCCGTTCGTGGCACCAGCGCGTCACACGGGCCTCGGTCTCGACGGGAGCTCGCAAAGCTCGGGCATATCGAGAGGTCATCATGCAGCGGGCTCGCACCACCAACGTCAACGAGCAAGCACGGCCTGGGGTAGTGGCGGTCACGCAGGCGCGAGCGCTTCGCTCTTCGCTCAAGGCTTCTCAAGCCAGGCTTCGTGTAGGAATCCGTCCGATGCCCACGCGACCACCACCACGAGTACGGGGACTGCACGCCGCTCTATGCGGAGGTCTCAATGAACCCGGTTCGCCGGACGCGTCGCAGCCCCCGTACTCGAACAACCCGCTGGAGCGACAACCGCTCTGTGTGGGCCGTTGAGAACGAATTAGGTTCATCGGGTTGAGGTGGAGCCGCGCCTCGACACACCCGTGCCTGGCAGGATCTCCCGCATGTTCGGAGAGAAGCTCGACATGCTGTCACAGATGATGGCCGAGCATATGGCCACGCCGTTCCCGCCGAGCTTCCGCGGCCTGGACATCGAAGGCCAGGACATGGTGTTGCTTGACGCGGACGCCTACGCATTCGCGTCCAGTGTTCTCAACGGCCCGCTCAATGAGCGGCGTCGCGCAGGCCTGATGAGGCTCACAGCGGCGTTCGAAAAGGTTCTCCCCGCGATCGGCGACGAGCAGGGGGCCAAGTACTACACGCACCTACGCGACATGGCCGTGCTGGCCGTCGAAATCGAGACCTCGCGCGACAAGTAGACCTCCAACCGCCACGACCACCAGCCGGCGAACTTGCGCGGTCCAGCACTAACGGTTGATCGGGATCTCATAGACGATCTCGCAGTGTGCGGCGGGCACAACGATGTCCGCCGTCTCCACGGGACGCTCCTCGTCGCTGTAGTACGTCCGCCGGATGTGCGTGACGAGCGCGGCCTTCTGGATGCCGAGAAGCGATGCCTCATCGGCGGTCGCCTGCCTCGGCTCCGGCTGCTCCACGGCATGGCTGACGGTGATGCCGATGGCGGCCATGCGGTTCACCACGCCCGTCCCGGCGTGCGGCCCTCCCTCGGGCAGGACGACGAGAGTGCCGGCCGTGAGGTCGTACGGCTCCCAACTCGTCGACAGTTGCACAGGCTTGCCGTCCGCCAGAAACTCGTACGTCGTCCGGACGCACAGCTCATCCTCGGCGATGCCCAGCCGTGCCGCGATCTCCGCCGGTGCCGGCACCTTGGCGTCGGTCCGGCTCTCCCGATCCCCTAGAGAGCTTTGCCGTGCTGAGCCCTCTGTCATCGGAGGTTCGGGAGACGGTCTCCGCCCGCCTCCCGACACCCGATGAGGCGTCCACCGGATCAACCCCACCACTGCGGTACTCGCGATCACACGCGTTGCCGCCGACACCGCCGGGTGCGTCGTCGAGGCCGCGCTCTTGGTGTTCCCGGGGGATCGCGTCGACGCGGTCTTCACCACCCACCACGTGATCGACGAGAGGCAGACGCAAGGATGACGGCACAGAACGAGCTGCGGCTTCTCCCGTGGTCGGGGCCGGAGGGCAAGCCCTGCTACCTGAGCACCGACGACAGAGCTGGCTACATGTCCCGCCTGGCCGACAACATCGAATCGGAGCAACTCGAGACGGCGGCCGAACTGCTGAAGCAGGCCGCGGAAATCCTCGGCGACGAGCATGCGTGCCCGGAGGACATGCAACTCCTGGCGAAGGACCGGAACCCTGCGAGACGTGCTTCGCGTAGCCACCAGCACCGCGGTCACCTCCTTGAGGTGAGCGAACCTCACCGCTTCTGAGGAGAACGGTCGGCAAGGCGGGTGCCGGGGCAGCCTCCCGTTCAACCCGCACTGGGAGAGGAACGTGGACAACCGGGTTCCTCTCCCTCTTGCGGCACTTCGGTTGGGCCTGACGGGAAGGCGTGCTCGACTCGGGGTGTGTTCCCTCGGTCCGGGCTGACGGGGCTTGTGGAGCTGCTCTGTTGATTCTTGGTTCTCGCCGCTGGTTGTTTCCGGACGCTCCCACGGTCTCGTCATCGGGGTACTACAGTCTTTCGTTGTGCTGTACGTCACATGACGCCGGCGTGGGGTGGGTGGCCTGGGTGGGGCAGCCAAGTGCCCGAGTTGCGAGATCTGGGGGGCTACATGCATGAGATGGTCAAGGGCTCGAACATAGCGCTGACGGCGCTGAGTGAGAACGCCGGTTCGGTGATCGTGAGTTTGAGCTGGGTCAGCCCGACCGGTGAAGGGGATGCCGACGTGTCCGTCCTGCTGCTGGACGCGAACGGCAAGGTGCGCAGTGACAGTGACTTCTACTTCTACAACAACCCGGTTGCCGCTGACGGGAGTGTGCAACTGCTGGGTAAGACCCCGACGGAGAGCGGCGACGAGGACCGGATCAGCTTCGACTTGACTGCGGTCCCGTCCGGGGTTGACCGGATCGTCGTAGCGGCGAGCCGCTACGAGGGAGCCGGCTTCGGGGAACTGGAAGATCTGAAGGTGACGTTGGCCGACGGGGGCGGCGAGAGCTTCCTCAAGTTCGCCATTGATGACGCAGGCACGGTGGGCGCGATCATCTTCGGCGAGTTGTACCGGCGTGGGGACGAGTGGAAGTTCCGTGCTGTCGGACAGGGCTACGACACAGGTCTGGCCGGTCTGGCGATGGACTTCGGTGTCGACATCGATGACGACGCGGGCGCAGAGGAAGCGCTGAACGGTACAGAGAGCAGCGAGCAGGCTGATACGGCTGTTCAGGCTCCGGCTGTTGAGCAGGAACCGCAAGTGGCGCCAGGCTTGGTTCCGGCTCCCCGCCCGCCCGGCGACGAGGTGGGGCCGAAGAAGGCGGCACGGCCTCGAACTGCGAAGAAGAAGGTCACTGTGCCCAGGGTGGCCAGGAAGTCTCTGGCGGACAATGAGTCCTGGAAGCAGGCCAGGCTCTTTCCGGTCTCGGTACTCAAGAGCGACCGGGACCGTGAGATGCGCGCTACGTCGGTACTGCTGTCGGTGATGGCGCAGGTGCCGGAGTTCGGCCGGAGACTCACGGCGGCGTTCGGAGCACCGTCGGGCCGTATGGAGACGTTCACCGAGGTCTCCCTGCCGCACGGCGACACCCCGCGACGCCCCGACGGGGTTATCCGTGTCGAGCGGGCCGGCAAACTATGGACCGCGCTGGTGGAGACCAAGACCAACGGCAACGACCTCAAGCCCGAGCAGGTGCAGGCATACGTGGACATCGCCGCCCGCCGTGGATACGAGGCCGTGATCACGCTGTCGAACGACGTCGCGCTGGAAGGCAGCCCGCTCGTCGACGTCAAGATCGACGGACGGCGCAAGCACAAGGTGGCTCTCTGGCACCTGTCCTGGGCCGAAGTCACCCACCAGGCGCAGATGCTGATCCGGCACGAGGGCGTCGGAGACAAGGCGCATGCCTGGCTCCTCCAGGAACTGCTGTACTACCTGCGGCATGAGAACTCCGGCTGCCACGGCTTCCAGAACATGGGATCGGCCTGGGTCCCCGTACGCAACGGAATCGACGACGAAACCCTGTGCCAGGGCGACCCGCGCGCACTGGACGTGGTCGAGAGCTGGGAACGGCTCATCCGTCAGATCTGCCTGAGCCTCGGTGGCGAACTCGGACAGAAGGTACTGCCTGTCCAGCGCGCCAAGCGCGGAGCCGATCCGAAAGCGCGCCGCAGTCGCCTTGCCGATCAGCTCTGCCTCGACGGCAGACTTCAGGCAGAGCTCCGGATCGAGGGCGCACCCGGAATTCTGGCGATCAGCGCCGACCTGCGCACCGGCAAGCTTCGCACCTCCATCGAGATCCCCGCACCCGAGCAGGGCTACCCGTTGACCTGGGCCAAACGCCTCATCCGCCACCTGGCCGAGGCCCCAGCAGACCTCCACATCGAAACCCTGGTCGAAGGAGAGACCGGTGGGCCACGGGCCACGCTGGAGCGGCTCCGCCCGGAGCCGGCGGACATGCTCCCGAAGAACAACGACACCCACATCACTGGCTTCCGCCTGTCGCTGTTCAAAAGCATGGGAAGCAGTCGCGGGAACGCCGAATCCGGCTTCATCCGCAGCGTCGACGACGCCGTTCACCGCTTCTACACCACCGTCGTAGTCCGCCTGGACCACCCGACGCCCCGGCAAGCAACAGCGAAGGAACGCGCCGGAACGGGGTGACGTCCGGCCGTGGACAGTTGCACGTGGCCGCGGTTCACGTGCAACTGTCCACGGCCGGGCGCCACGAGGCCGGGTAGCCGCAATGGGACGAGCACCCTGAGCTTGGGAAGCTTGGGTCTTTTAAGGGCAGTTGTTGGGCTGAACTGCGGCGAAGCGGCTGTGTGATCCGACACCTGACTTGCTGGTCCCCGCCGTTCCCTCGCTGCTGTACTGCAACGGCTCCGGAGGCCGCTTGGCACCCGGACAACGCTGCAGGTCACGGTCCTGCACGTGGCAGATCAGGCGGGACGAGTCCACGGATAGGCCACGGCTGAATGAGAACTGTTTCAAGGTGCCGGGGCATCGGAGATCTGCTGTGCCAACTCCTCGACGACCTGAGGAACGACCCGTTGAGCACCTTCGTCTTCCAGCGCCTCAACCAGCGCCTGATGGACTTCGCCGTACGGATGTCCGGAATGAGAAGCTCGGGTACGGTCGACTGCCCGTTCGATCTTGGCAAGGTGGGCAGCCACGATCGGCATTGCCTTCTCGTACTCGCTGGGGTCGGTGGCCATGGACACAGCTGATCAAGACGGATCGAGGGGGTCAAGGCCCGCGGTGGCCATCAGCTTGGGAAGCTGCGGGCATATGCGGCTGGTACGGTCGCTGACCTGGGCGAACGTATGGCCCGTGCTCCTTCTGGGCTCGGCTGTCTTCACCGTGATTCCCCGCTGTTCCCCGCTCGATCTGGTGCGGTAGTGGTGCAGAGCTGCGGCGCCCAGGAGGTGATCAGCTGGGCACGTTCCATTCATCGAGGCGGATCTTCACCTGACGGTTGTGATCCGCGTGCCAGATCACCTCACCGGCGACGGTAGCGCCCATGGCGGGCAGCTCCATGTGGTGAGGCATGGCGGTGATCTCGGCAAGGCCGACTGCATTCGGCACGCCATCGATCAGGAGGAAGACGCCAAACGGCTGTCGGCCGATGACGCGACCGCTGACGTGAGATCCAAGGGGCAGTGCGGAGACGATTGCTGGCCAGTCTCGGTCTACGGCATCCGCGGCCGGCACCTGTGAGCGGTCCGGCCAACTGAACTCGGGCATTCGCCAATCATGGTCAGAACGGCGGAAGTTGTCGACAGCCGGTCACGGGTCCGACCTCTCGGGCGCGAGGCACCAACACGCTTTCCAAGTCTGGGTGGCTTGCTGGGCGTCGTCCACCGTCGTTCCCCTGCGTTCATGCCGGTTCGTCGGTGTGGTAGTCGATCCGCCTCGTCTAACGTCGCGTACGGCTCTGAACGGCAATGAATGAGACGGAATCTGAGACGGCGCTGGGCTGGGTGGGCTGATCCGAAGTCAGTGGTTACGGTCGAGCCATGGAGTGGATCGCATTTGGCCTGCCGTGAACGGGCGGCGAGCCAACCGAAAGGCACCCGCCAGTAGCCCATGGATCGAAAGTCGGTCCCGGCCGCCTGGCCCGCCTCCGGGCCGTTGACCGGCGGGTTTTGGGTTCACGCTGCCGCGTCGGTTTTCTCAGCTTCGGCGAGCGGGACTTCTGCACCTTCACCGCAACTCGGGTAAGTGTGACAATGGAGTCTGGCAGGTATGTTCCTGACCCTCGTCCTGGACGGAGGTGGGATCATGAACACGTCCAGTGGAGCGCCCAAGCCTGCCCAGCCCGGACCCCGGGTGGCGATCATGGAGCGGTTGGGTCCGCAGGATCTCATGCTGCTGTGGCCGGATGATCTCGGCTGGCCCGAGACCATAGGCGCCCTCGCCATCCTCGATGGCACCAGGCTGCTCGATCCGGATGGTCGCTTCCGGGTCGAAGCGGTGCGTGAGGTGATCGAAAGCCGTCTGCCTCTGGTACCGCGGTTCCGGCAATTGCTCTACACACCTCGGCGGGGGCTGGGCTGGCCACTGTGGGTCGATGCTCGATCCTTCGATCTCACCGAGCACGTCCGGGTCCTCCCACTCGCTGCTCCCCCCGGTGAGGCGCAGCTTCTTCGCACCGTTGAGCAACTGCGTGCTCTCCCGCTGGACCGGTCACGGCCACTGTGGGAGATGTGGTTCCTGCCCGGCCTGGCCGACGACCGGGTAGCCATGTTCATGAAGGTGCACCACACCATCGCCGACGGCGCGGCGGGCGTGGCTCTGCTCGGCACGTTCCTCGATCCGAGCGCCGATGCGCCCACGATGCCCGCCCGTTCTTGGACCCCGGCGCCTGAGCCGTCGAGCCGCGACCTGTTCGAGGACAACCTTCGTCGGCGCGTGCAGGCGGCCGAAGGCGCGCTGTCGAAGCTGCTTCGGCCCGCCGTCACGCTGCACCAGGCCCAGGAGAGGTGGCCGGCAGTACGCGAGGGCTTCATCAAGGAGCGAGCGCCGCGGACCAGCTTCAACATCCCGATCGGCCGGCACCGCAGGATGGCAGTCATCCACGGCAGTCTCGACGTCACCAAGCAGATCGCTCACAACCACAACGCCAAACTGAACGACGTCCTGATGTCGGCCGTCGCCGGCGGCCTGCGAGAACTGCTGCGCGGCCGTGAAGAACGCATTGAAGATCTGGTGCTGCGAGCCTTCGTTCCCATCTCGCTTCACCGGGAGAAGCCCGGTCAGGCACACGGCAACCAGGACGGAATGATGTTCGTGCCGCTCCCGATCGGTGAGGCCGATCCTGTTCGGAGACTGCAGCTGATCGCAGCGGCCAGCGCCGAACGAAAGAAGTACGTCGTTCGTCCTCCCGAAGGCCTGGTCGCCCGCAACCGCGTCCTCCAGCGGGCAATGGTGCGCCGCTTCGCCCATCAACGGTGGGCGAACGTATACATCGCCAACATCCCCGGCCCTCCGATTCCGCTCTACCTTGGCGGAGCGCAGCTGCTTGAGGTGTTCCCTCTGGTGCCGATCAGCGCGAACATCACGCTGGGCATCGCTGCTCTCTCATACGCCGGGCAGCTCAACATCACCGTCGTCGCCGACGCGAACGCCCTCCCCGACATCGAGGTCTTCGCCGAGGGCGTGCGGAACTCTCTGCAGGCACTGCGGTCGTTCCGAGCTCGTACTGACGCTCGGTGAAAGCCGAGGACGCCTCGATAATGTCGGTGATCCGACTGGTCAACCTCCGTGGCTGCCAGGCGCCACTTGGGTGCTGCCGTACTCGACTGCACAAGTAGGGCGATCTGACACCGCTTTAGGAGAGAGGCTGGGGCGTCTTGCCGGTGACCTGCAACTCTGATGGTGGAGCTACCGGGAACGGGCACGCCCGCCACGCGCCCGTGTTGACCGTGGTTGCCCCTTGCATCTGGCACGGCTGTGGCACGCGAGATCTTCGCATCCAGCTTGCGGCTGGGAGGTCATCGCAGGCTAGCCGTGTGCGAACACCGAACCATGGCCCAGGGCGGCGGCCGTCAGGGCGGGTATTGCGGACAGCGCCTCCTCCATCAGATGTTCGATAGCCACCGCAGGCGACGTCGGACGATCGACGTCAATCATGTAGGCCCAAGTCTCAGGCTCGTAGCGGGCGAGAGACGAGAGAGCAAGCAGGATTGCCCACCAGGTCAAGAGCGGGTGGACCGGCTCGGACATCCCTTTCAAGGCGGGGAATGCCCACCACTCGCCGCCGTACTGGGTAGCCCGACGCACCCACGGTGCCCGTTCGCCGGGTGAACCACCCAGTTGCTGAACCAGTCGCCAACTATCGTGCTCGACTCGCGCCGGCCAGATCAGCCTCATGCGCACGTCATCATTACGCCGCACCAACCTCGGCCTCTCCGACCACCCGGCAAGTTTCGGGTAACTGGCCAACCACTGATCGACGGCTTCGGCTGACTGCTGTGCCTTATAAATGCTCAACGGCACACCGCTCAGCCAGGCGACTTCGATGTCTGTTCGCGAGCTCCGAGGACCTGATGCAAGGTGTTCATAACGCACGGCTGCCAACGAACTGAGTTCGTAGGGGCCTCTTTCGGGCGCGGTATCAGGAAGTAACGGCCAGAGTTCCGCCAACGTCAACTGGGTCTTGGCGGGCCAGACAGCAGAGTTGAGGGCTTTGGCTACGATCTGAGGTGTGCCGCTCTTGGTTACTTCAACAGTTACGCGCCACAACTCGGTTTGGTCACGCGTACCCTGAGTCCTCATGCCATGTCCGACTGGCCGATACTCAGAGTCACTCAGACGACTGGACGCTGCCGCAATCGCACGTCCTGCCTGTGACAAACCATAGAAGATGTGGAGAGGGCGAGTCTCAGGCCCTGCCCCTTCGGCGCTACGAAGAAACTGCTCCGATTGTTCCAGAGCAGCTTGAAAGGTTCTGCCCCGCTTAGGATCGCGACCAGTCATACCGACGGCTCGCGAACGGGCGCCTCGCAGGAACCGCCAGGAGTCATCCCTGCTGCTCCACCGGGACTCCATATTTGCCATGTCCTGGATGGTATAGGGAGGTTGGTCGGCATTCGCTTGATTTTGAAGCCGCGCGGACCTCTGACGCGCCCATCCTGCAGGAGCGACGGTCGTCGTCCTTGTGTTGGCATAGCGGGCTTGAACTCCAAGTCCGAGTGGCGAGCCAGCCCGGACTTGGTCGACATCCCACACCCTGATGGATCAAGGTATGGCCCACCTCCAGTTCGACACGGCCACCCGCGAAAACCCGGTGACAGCCGGATAGCCCCGGCACTTCCCCATGATCGTCGGGGGAGTGTCCGGGGCTGCGTCGTGCCGCGTGAAACGTGCTCTGACCAGCAAAATGCCCTCCTAAAGGGAGGGCGGAGCATTGCGCCCCCGGCAGGACTCGAACCTGCGGCCAAGCGCTTGGAAGGCGCCTGTTCCACAGGCTGGATCACACCTGCTGACCTGCCGAGAGCGTTCGCGCTGTGGCGGTGCTGCAGGATTGGCGGCAGTGGAGGCGGTGAGCGTGGGAGGCGCACGGCCCGGTGCGGCACTGCGCGAGTCTGGGTAAACCGTTCACACCGTCGGCCCCGTGCACAGCACGACCGAGGACCGGTCGCAGCCGCTGGCCTCCTGCTACCGGGAGCCGCTGCGGGTCGCGGACGAGCTCGGCGCCCGCACCGTCGCCTTCCCGGCGGTCTCCGCGGGCATCTACGGCTGGCCGATGGACGACGCCGCCCGGATCGCGGTGGAGACGGTCCGGGCCACGGAGACGAGCGTCGAGGAGGTCAGGTTCGTCCTCTTCGACGAGCGGGCGCACGACGCGTTCGCCCGGCAGGTCGGGTGACGACGGTCGTCGCCCGTGGAGGGTGAGGACCGCTGAGTGGGCGTCCCTCCGTCGCCGCGCCGAACGTGCCGGTCGCTGGGTCGGGCGGCCGTCAGTGCACCAGGTCGCTCGGGTCGGTCTTGGCGCCGCAGAGTACGACGACGGCCCTTTCGCCGGGGCCGGCCGGTAGGCGGCCTCGGAGGCCGTGAGGGCGGCGAGGCGGACGTCGGCGCCGTACGCGCGCAGCTTGGCCACCTTCACCGCGGGCGCCGAGGTGGGCACGAAGACCGTCGCGCCGACGCCCTGCTGCCACGCGGCTCATGCACAGGCGAGCCCGGCGTTGCCGCCCGAGGCGATGGCCACGCCCGCGTCGGGGAGAGTGCCCGCGTCGCGGTGGGCCTGGAGGAAGCTCTGCGCGCCGCGGGCCCTGAAGGAGCCGGTGTGCTGCATGGACTCCAACGCCAGCCACAGATCGCACGTGCCGGAGCGCTCCCGGCGTCGGCCGGAGCGAGGGTGACGGGACGGACGCGGCCGGTGATCCGTCCGGCGGCGGCCATGATGTCCCCGTAGGTGAACTGGTGGATGTCAATTTGCGCATCGTCAGCCGGTTCACGGGTGACACCGGAGGGCGTCACCCGTGACGGGCTGCGAAGCGGTGGACGGCGGCCGGTGCCGGATCAGCCGTCGATGCGGTGGGTGGTCCAGAACGACGTCAGGTCCGTGGTCGTGGCGGCCTGGGCCGCCGCCTTGAACTCGGCCGTGGTCGAGACGCCGTACCAGTGCGAAGTGGCGTAGTCCTTCAGCAGGTTGGCCATGGCGGTGTCGCCGATGAGCCGTCGCAGGTCGTGCAGGGCGCACTTGCCGTAGCCGTAGACGACGGTGGAGTACCGGGAGGAGTGCGCGTCCCAGTAGGCCATCGAGTTGGTGATCTTCTCCGCCGACGAGGCCCACGAGACGCTGCTCCAGCAGCCGCTGCCGGTCTTGCCCAGCGCCAGGTCGGTGGAGTAGTCGGTGAACGACTCGTCCAGCCAGGGGCTGTTGTACTCGTCGTCGCCGACGATGCCGTACCACCACTGGTGGCCGATCTCATGGGTCAGCGCCGTGGTGCTCACCAGGTCGAGGACGAACCCGGGGTACTCCATGCCGCCGAACCAGAAGTTGTTGTCGATGACGGCGTCCAGCTCGCCGTACGGGTAGGCGCCGAAGCGGGCGGCGTGCGCGTCCACGGCGGACTTGGCGGTGGTGAGCATCGACTGGGCGTTGGCCGAGCTGATGCCGGAGACGGAGTAGACGTTGATCGGGGTCCCGGCGGTCGAGGTGCCGGAGATCTTGCTGAACGGGCCCGCCGCCCACGCGAAGTCACGCACCTTGGAAGCGGTTGCCGTGGTGACGGTGCGTCCGCTGGAGCCGGCGGCGTCGACCGAGGCGCCGGTGGCCGGCACCAGCAGGGTGGTCGGGTGGTCGAGAGTCACCCTGAAGTCGGCGGCCAGGGAGTAGAACGACTCGCCGTTGTTCGTGTACGGGTCCAGGTGCCAGCCCGCGCCGTCCTTCACCGCCAGCACGGGCAGCGCGTTGCCGACGAAGCTGAACGCCCCGTCGTAGCCGAACCGGTCGGCGCCGCTGGGCACGGTGATGCCCAGGTCGAAGCCGATCGTGGCGCTCTGGCCCTGGGCGAGGGGCGTGGCGAGGGTGATCTGGAGGGCCGTGCAGCCCACCGAGAGGGCGCCCGCGGTGCCGCCGGTGACGTTGCTGACCGCGATCGGCATCGACGTGCAGGTGCCGTGGTAGTTGTCCCACAGCCGCAGGTACACCTCGCTCAGCGCGGTGGCGGAGGCGTTGGTGAAGGTCGCGCTCTCGTGACCGGTCCAGACCGTGCCGGCCGTGTTGCTGGTGAGACTGACGGTGTACGAGGGTGCGGCCGGGGTGCGCGTGGAGTCGGCAGGCGGTGCGGTGTCGCCGGAGGTGTTGAGCGCGATGTCGTCGAGGACGAAGCTCGACTGGAGGCTGGAGTCCTCGGTTCCGGTGAAGGCGAGGCTCACGGTCTGGCCCGCGAAGGCCGACACGTCGAACGACTTCTGGACGTAGCCGGTGTTCTTGTCGAGGTTCGAGTACGTGGCCAGCGTCGTCGTGCCGATCTTGGCCGTCAGCTTGTCGTACGCGGTGGACGAGGTCGTCTCGGCCGTGTCGATGTGCAGCCAGAAGGTGAGGGTGGCGGTGGCGCACCCGGACGGGATGGTGACGCTCTGCGAGAGCGTGTCCGTGTGCGTGCTGCCGACTCCGTCCAGCCAGGCGAAGGCGGTGCCGCCGTGCGCGGACTGACCGGTGCGGCTGGTGATCACACCGGTCGAGGACTGGGTCCACGCCGAGGTGCCGCTCTCGAAGTCGCCGCCCGCGACCACCTGGGCCGGGGTACAGGCGGCTGCCGCCGAGGCGGCCCCCTGCGGTGCGGCGTCGACCGAGGCGGTACTCCGCGGTGCCTGCGGTGCCTGCGGTGCGGCTGCCACGGGTGTGGCGGGGAGCGAGACGGCGGCCAGCGCGGCGAGGACGAGTGCGCTCGCGGCGAGGGCCTTGCGGGGGGTGGGTCTCACACGTGGCTCCTTTGCGGCGGCCGGGTTTCCGGCCTGCTCGGTGGCTGTCCCTGACGGCGTGGGTGTGCCGGAGGGCGGTCCGCGACGGCTGCCGGAAGCCTGACAGATTTGACGCGGGCATGCCATCAGGGATTGGCAAAGGCGCCACACAGCTACCGGACGAAACGCCCCCGCTCAAAGACCTGCCGTGGCCCGGAGCCGACCCCGCACCCGGGACCGCTCCGCCCGCGCCCCGGAGCCCGTCTTGCCGCAGCCCCGGACCGGCCCCGCCCGCAGCCCGCCCGGCCCGCAGCCCCGGACGGTCCCGCCCGCGCCCTGGAACTCGCCCCGCCCGTGGCCCGGAAACCGTCCTTCACTACCCCGGACTGCCCGGCCCGCAGCCCGGAACCTGTCCGGTCCGCTGCCCGGCTCGCTGCCCGGAACCTGTCCGGCCCGCAGCCCGGCTCGCTGCCCGGAACCTGTCCGGCCCGCAGCCCGGAACCTGCCGGCCTGGAACCCGGAATCTGGCCTGCCCGCACCCCCCGACCGCCCCGCCCACAGTCGGGAAGCACGCTCGCTCGGGCCCGGATCCTTCCCGCCCGGCAGCCCGGACCGCCCCGTCCACATCCCACAAGCCCCCCTGCCCGCACCCCGCTCACAGCCCGGAAACCCGCCCGCACAGGCCCCGGAACCCTTCCCGTCCGCCACCCCGGACCGACCCCGCACGCAACCCCGGTAGCCTGCTCTTCTGCGGGCCGGTGGCGGCCCGCTCACACCCGCCCGCCCTCCGGTGTGCGCCGGGCTTAACTCCCGGCGGCCGGTCCGGGAGACACCTGCGTAATGCACGGTTCGTACCGTCGCAGAGGCTTGCAGAGGCTCTCACCAGGCCGATCGTCAGAGGGAAAGGGGCGCCCGTGGCCGCGTTGGACCCGCGGACCGACAGCGCGACGGACACGAAGGTGCGCACGGTCTGCTCGTACTGCGGTGTCGGCTGCGGCATGGTCCTCGACATCGGCCGCGGACCGGACGGCCGCCGCACGGTCCTGAAGGCGTCCGGCGACAAGGAGCACCCCGCGAATCTCGGCCGGCTGTGCACCAAGGGCGCGACCACCGCCGACCTGCTCGCCGCACCCGGCCGGCTGACCACCGCCCTCGTCCGCTCGGACCGTGGCGAGGAACCGGAACCCGCCCCGGTGGACGCGGCCGTCGCCGAGACGGCACGGCGGCTGCGGGCGATCGTCGACGAGCACGGCCCCGACGCGGTCGCCCTCTACGTGTCCGGCCAGATGAGCCTCGAAGCGCAGTACCTGGCCAACAAATTGGTAAAGGGTTACCTCCGCACCAACCAGATCGAGTCGAACTCCCGGCTGTGCATGGCAAGCGCCGGAACCGGTTACAAGCTGTCTCTGGGCGCCGACGGCCCACCCGGCTCCTACGAGGACCTCGACAAGGCGGACGTCTTCCTCGTCATCGGCTCCAACATGGCCGACTGCCACCCGATCCTGTTCCTGCGGATGATGGACCGGGTGAAAGCGGGTGCGAAACTGATCGTCGTCGACCCACGCCGCACCGCCACCGCAGCGAAGGCCGACCTGTTCCTCCAGGTCAGGCCGGGTACCGACCTCGCGCTCCTCAACGGCCTGCTCCACCTCCTGCACGAGAACGGCCACACCGACCCCGCCTTCGTCGCCGCGTACACCGAGGGCTGGGAGGCGATGCCGGAGTTCCTCGCCGACTACCCGCCCGCGACCGTCGCGGAGATCACCGGCATCCCCGAGACCGACCTCCGTGAGGCCGCTCGGCTGATCGGGGAGGCGGGGGAGTGGACCAGCTGCTGGACCATGGGCCTCAACCAGTCCACGCACGGCACCTGGAACACCAACGCGCTCATCAACCTCCACCTCGCCACCGGCGCGATCTGCCGCCCGGGCAGCGGGCCCTTCTCCCTCACCGGCCAGCCCAACGCCATGGGCGGCCGGGAAATGGGTTACATGGGTCCGGGGCTCCCCGGCCAGCGCTCCGTCCTCGTCGACGCCGACCGCGCCTTCGTCGAGGAGCTGTGGGGGCTTCAGCCGGGCACGATCCGGGCCGACGGCGTCGGCAAGGGCACCGTCGAGATGTTCCGGAAGATGGCCGACGGCGAGATCAAGGCCTGCTGGATCATCTGCACCAACCCGGTCGCCTCCGTCGCCAACCGCAGGACGGTCATCGAGGGACTGGAGGCCGCCGAGTTCGTCGTCGCCCAGGACGTCTTCGCCGACACCGAGACCAACGCGTACGCCGACGTCGTCCTGCCCGGCGCGCTGTGGACCGAGACCGAGGGCGTCCTCATCAACAGCGAGCGCAACCTCACCCTCGCGCGGCCCGCCGCCGACCCGCCCGGCGAGGCCATGGCCGACTGGCGGCTCATCGCGGCCGTCGCCCGCGCGATGGGTTACGAGAGCGGTTTCGCCTACGACAGCGCCGAGCAGATCTTCGAGGAGATCAAGCGCGCCCACAACCCGGCAACCGGTTACGACCTGCGCGGAGTGACGTACGACCGACTGCGCGCCACCCCCGTGCAGTGGCCCGCCGCCACCGCCGACGGTCCGGACCGCAATCCGATCCGGTACGTGAACGACGACGGCTCGCTCACCTTTCCCACGGCTTCCGGCCGTGCCGTCTTCCACCCGCGTCCGCATGTCCCGCCCGCCGAGATGCCGGACGACGACTACCCGTTCGTCCTGAACACCGGCCGTCTCCAGCACCAGTGGCACACCCTGACGAAGACCGCGAAGGTGGCCAAGCTCAACAAGCTCAACCCGGGGCCGTTCGTCGAGGTGCACCCCGAGGACGCGGCGGCGCTCGGCATGGTGGACGGCGACTCCGTCGAGGTCGCCTCGCGGCGGGGAAGGGCCGTGCTGCCGGCCGTCGTCACCGACCGCGTCCTGCCCGGCTCCTGTTTCGCGCCGTTCCACTGGAACGATCTGTTCGGCGAGTACCTCAGCGTCAACGCGGTCACCAGCGACGCCGTCGACCCGCTCTCCTTCCAGCCCGAGCTGAAGGTGTGCGCGGTCTCGCTGACGAAGGTGTCGACACCGGTGACCGTGCAGCCGCCGGCCATGGACGCCCCGGCCACGGGGACGCCGGTCATGAACGGACCGGTCACGGAATCGCCGGTCATGGCGGCGCCCGTGCCCGTCCTCGTGCCGACCGCGGTCCAGCCCTCCGCGGCCGCCGTCTTCGGTCTGGACCCCGCCCCGCCGCCGGTCCTGACCGAGCGTGAACGGCAATACCTGGTCGGTTTCCTCGCCGGCATACCGGCCGGAGCCCCCGGCGTCCCCGTGCTGCCGCCCGACGCCCCCTTCAGTCCCGAGCACGCCCTGTGGGTCAACGGCACCCTCGCCGGCATGTACTCCCGCACCGCCGCCGCACCCCAGGAGTCCCCGGCACCCCAGGAGTCCCCGGCACGCCGGGTGGTGATCCTGTGGGCCTCGCAGACCGGCAACGCCGAGGACTTCGCCGCCGCCACCGCCGCCCGGCTCACCGCGGGCGGTCACCCGGCCTCCCTCGTCGCCATGGACGAGGCAGACCCCACCGCCCTGCCCTCCGACGCGGACCTGCTGCTGATCACCAGCACCTTCGGCGACGGTGACGCCCCCGACAACGGCGCCGGCTTCTGGGACGGCCTCGCCGCGCTGGACACCGGCCGCCTCGAAGGCCGTCGCTACGCCGTCCTCGCCTTCGGGGACTCCGCGTACGACGACTTCTGCGGACACGGCCGGCGCCTGGATCACCGGATGGACGAGCTCGGCGCGGTCCGGCTCGCCCCGCGCACCGACTGCGAACCGGACTACGAGACGGAGGCGGAGGCCTGGCTCGACCAGGTGGTCACCGCCTTGAAGGAGGCCACGGAGCTCGTGCCCGCGGCCCCCGACGTGACCCCCGCCTCTGCCCCGGCCCCGGCCGTCGGCCCTGCCGGGACGCCCGCGGTCACCGTCACCGTCACGAGGGCCGAGCCCGCCGCACCCGCCCGCTCCAAGCGTCCCGTCCCCGTCACCGCCCGCCTCACCGGCAACCGGCTGCTGAGCCTGCCGGGTTCCGGCAAGGAGGTCCGGCGCTTCACCTTCGACACCCGCGACAGCGAGACCCCGCTCGTCTACGAGGCCGGGGACGCCCTCGGCGTGCGCCCCCTCAACGCCCCGGAGCTGGTGGCGGAGTGGTTGACCGTCACCGGCCTCGACGCGCACGCGCCCGTTGTCGTCAACGGTTTCGGTGAGGTTGCCCTCGGCGAGGCCCTGCTGCGCCACCTCGACATCACCCGGGTCACCCCCGCCCTGCTCCGCTTCGCCGCCGACCGCACCCGCGACCCGCGCGAGCTGCGCAAACTGCTGCGCCCCGACAACAAGGACGAGCTGGCGAAGTGGTCCTGGGGTCGCCAAGCTGTCGACGTGGCAGCCGAGTCGGGCCTCCGCGCCGACGCCCAGGAATGGGTCGAGGTGCTCGGACGGCTGCAACCGCGCCTGTACTCCATCTCGTCCAGCCCGCTGACCGACCCCCACCTCGTCTCGCTCACCGTCTCCGTCGTGCGGTACGAGAACCTGGCCGGCCGCCCCCGCCAGGGCGTGTGCTCGCCCTTCCTCGCCGACGCCGAATCCGGCACCGAGGTCCCGGTCCATGTGCAGCGCTCCCCGCACTTCCGCCCGCCCGCCGACCCGGCGACCCCGATGGTGATGGTCGGCCCCGGAACGGGTGTGGCACCGTTCGTCGGGTTCCTCCAGGAGCGCCGGGCGCGCGGGCACCGGGCGCCCAACTGGCTGTTCTTCGGCGAGCAGCACCGGGCGACGGACTTCTACTACGAGGAGGAGCTGACCGCCCTGCGGGCCGACGGCACCCTCGCCCGCCTGGACACCGCCTTCTCCCGCGACCAGCGCGCCAAGGTCTACGTCCAGGACCGGATCCGGGAGCACGGCTCCCACCTGTGGTCCTGGCTCCAGGACGGCGCCCACTTCTATGTCTGCGGCGACGCCTCCCGCATGGCCAAGGACGTCGACCGGGCCCTGCGCGACGTCGCCGTCGTCCACGGCGGCATGAGCGAGGAGGCGGCGGTGGCCCATGTGAAGCAACTCGCCTCCGACAAGCGGTACGTGCGGGACGTCTACTGACGGGAGTCACCCGTCGGGCCCGTGTGAGCGATGGGTACCAAGTGGCGTTGCGCCGAAGAGAGTTGATATTCAGCCATCGCCGCCAATCCATGTTCGTTTTTCCAACAGGATTGGACAGATCTGACCCACCCTCCGTCCGTGCAAAGCCGCACGGTCGCCCCGAGGAAGGTCGTGGTCATGTCGCACCCGCATGTGTCGCCCATGGACCGGCCGGACCGCCCCCAGCGGGTGGAGCCGGACCACCTCCGGCGGACGGTCGTCAGCCGTCGTCGTCTGCTCGAAGGGTCGGCCGCCGTCCTCGGCGCGCTCGCCCTGTCCGCACCGTCCACCGCGCAGCGAGCCGTCGCGGCGGACGGTACGCCGGAATGGAACGGCTCCATCGACGTCTTCCGGCTCGGCACCGAAGCCCCGCACACCACCCTCATGCCGTACGCGGACCTCGGCCAGGCCCTCGCCGCCGACCGCACCCGCTCCCCGTACCGGCTGAGCCTCGACGGCACCTGGAAGTTCGCCCACGCCGAGCGCCCCGACGACCGCGACGCCGACTTCCACCGCACCGACCTCGACGACAGCGGCTGGGACACCATCCCCGTCCCCTCCGCCTGGCAGTTGCACGGCTACGACCGCCCGATCTACGTCAACAGCGACTACCCGTGGTGGGGCCCCAACGGCCTGGGCGAGGAGGCGCAGCCGCCGGCCGCCCCCACCCGCTACAACCCCGTGGGCCAGTACCGTCGCACCTTCACGGTCCCGCGCGGCTGGGCGGGACGGCGGACGTTCCTGCACTTCGAGGGGGTCAAGTCCGCCCACTACGTATGGATCAACGGGGAGTTGGTCGGTTACCACGAGGATTCCTACGACCCCGCCGAGTACGACATCACCCCGCACCTCAAGCCGGGCACCAACCAGATCGCCGTGGAGGTCTACCGCTACTCGGACGGCGACTGGCTGGAGGACCAGGACATGATCCGGCTGAGCGGCATCTTCCGCTCGGTCCACCTGTACTCCACGCCGGCCGTGCACCTGCGCGACTTCAGGCTGGACACCCCGCTGAGCGACGACTACAAGCGGGCCGAACTGTCGGTCACCGCGAGCGTGCGGGACTACGGCGGACAGGGCGCGGGCCGGTACTCCGTCGAGACCCAGCTGTACGACGCGAACGGGCATCCGGTGTGGTCCAGACCGCTCCAGCAGGCCGTCGCGCTCGGCTCCGGTCAGGAGAAGACCGTGCAGGCGGCGAAAGCGGTGCCGACTCCGCGTCTGTGGTCGGCCGAACACCCGAACCTCTACACCGCCGTGCTCCGTCTGCGCGACCCGGCGGGAAAGGTGATCGAAACCGTTTCGCACCGGGTCGGCCTGCGCGAGTTCGCGCTCAGGGACGGGCTGATGCGCATCAACGGCAAGCCGGTTTCCCTCCGGGGCACCAACCGGCACGAGATGCACCCGACGCGCGGCTCGGCCCTCACCCGCGCGGACCTGGTCCAGGACATCGGGATCATCAAGCGGCTGAACATCAACACCGTCCGCACCTCGCACTACCCCAACAACCCGCTCTGGCTGGAACTCGCCGACGAGTACGGCCTGTACATCGTGGACGAGACCAACCTCGAGACCCATGGCATCCGCAGCGAGTACCCCGGCAACCACGCCGAGTGGACCAAGGCGTGCGTGGCCCGCGCCCAGAGCATGGTCCACCGCGACAAGAACCACGCCTCGGTCGTCATCTGGTCCCTCGGCAACGAGGCCGGCGGCGGCAGCACGTTCACCGCCATGCACGACTGGATCCGTTCCTACGACACCACCCGTGTCATCCAGTACGAGGGCGACGACCGCCCCGGGATCAGCGACATCCGCTCCGAGATGTACGACAGTCCCGCCCGCGTCGAGGCGCGGGCGAAGGACACCGCCGACACCCGGCCGTACGTGATGATCGAGTACTCCCACGCGATGGGCAACTCCAGCGGAAACTTCAAGAAGTACTGGGACCTCGTGCGTCGCCACGACGTGCTGCAGGGCGGCTGGATCTGGGACTTCGTCGACCAGGCCCTCGACTGGCCCACCCCCACCCGCAAGCTGTTCACCGAGGCCGGGCCCGCCGGGCTGCGCGGCGAGCTCATCGCCCCCGGCGGCACCTTCACCCGTGACCAGGGTGTCTTCGGCGGAACCGTCTTCGCCCGCGACGCGCGCCTCGACCTCACGGGCTCCCTCACGCTGGAAGCCTGGGTCACCCCGCACGTGACCGGCTACCACCAGCCCATCCTCGCCAAGGGCGACACCCAGTACGCCCTGAAACAGACGAACAGGACCCTGGAGTTCTTCGTCTACGGCAGCGGTCAGTGGATCACCGCGAGCTGGGCGCTGCCGGACGACTGGACCGGCGCCGAACACCATGTGGCGGGCGTCTTCGACGCGGCGGCGGGCACCCTGACCCTTCATGTCGACGGTACGGTCCGGGCCACCCGGACCACCACGGTGCGCCCCGCCGTCAACACCGCGCCGCTGTCCCTGGCCACCGACGTCGACAACCCGACCCGGGAGTTCAGCGGCACCGTCCGCCGGGCCCGGGTGTACGCCCGGGCGCTGAGCGCCGCCGAACTGGCCTCCGCCGGCCGTGGTCCCGGCGACGACGGCGTACGGTTCTGGTTCGACGCCGCCACCGTCGGTCTCACCGAGAAACGGCCCCGCGAGAAGTCGTTCCGCGCCTACGGCGGTGACTGGGGCGACAACCCCAACGACGGGGCCTTCTGCGGCAACGGCATCGTCACCGCCGACCGCGGACTCACCGGCAAGTCCGCGGAGGTCAAGCGGATCTACCAGGCCGTCGACGCCGTACCGGCCTTGGGCGAACGGCTCGCTCCCGGAGCGTCGGTCACCCTCACCAACGAGTACCTCTTCACCAACCTCCGTGAATTCGACGGACGTTGGGAGCTCATCGGCGACGGCAGAGTGCTGCAACGCGGAAAGCTGAGCCGTGCGCAGCTGGACGTGGCTCCGCTGTCGAGCAAAAACATCACCGTGCCCTTCAAGGCGCCGGGCGACCCGGCGCCGGGCGCGGAGTACTTCCTGCGCCTGTCGTTCACCACCCGGGAGACGACGAAGTGGGCGAAGTCCGGCTTCGAGGTGGCCAGGCAGCAACTCGTCGTCGACGTCGGCAGCCCCGCCGTCACGCCCGTGTCCCTGGACGGCGTCCCCGCGCTCAGCCATGAGGACGGCGACGGGTCGGTCACCGTCACGGGCCGGGACTTCTCCGTCACCGTCGACAAGAAGACCGGCGTCATCACCTCCTACCAGGCCGACGGCGCCCCACTGATCACCTCCGGGCCGGCCCCGAACTTCTGGCGTGCCCCCACCGACAACGACCGGGGCAACGGCCAGCACACCCGCAACCAGACCTGGCGCGACGCCGGCGCCCGACGCAAGGTGACCGACGTGAAGGTGCGGGCGCTGCGCGACCGGGCCGTCGAGATCAAGGTCGCCGGCACCCTGCCCACGACGACGGAATCGACGTACACCACCACCTACACCGTTTTCGGAAACGGTGAGATCAGGGTCGACAACACCCTGCACCCGGGCGCGGCCTCACTGCCCTACATCCCCGAGGTCGGCACGCTGCTGTTCCTGCCCGCCCGCCTGGAGAAACTGCACTACTACGGCCGCGGCCCGGAGGAGAACCACTGGGACCGCAACGACGCAACCGACGTCGGCCTGTACTCCGGCACCGTCACCGGGCAGTGGACCTCCTACCTGCGGCCGCAGGAGAACGGCAACAGGACCGACGTCCGCTGGGTCGCCCTCACCGATGGCGACGGCAACGGCCTGCTGGTCTGCGGTGAGCCTCTCCTGGAGGTCAACGCCTCGCACTTCACGCCCGAGGACCTGTCCGTCGGGGCCCGCCACGACTACCAGCTCACGCCCCGCAAGGAGGTCGTACTCCGCCTGAACCACCGGCAGATGGGCATCGGCGGCGACAACAGCTGGGGCGCCCACACCCACGACGAGTACAAGCTGTTCGCCGACCGCGACTACACGTACACCTACCGACTGCGGCCGTTGACCGACGTCGACGAGGCGACGGCCGCCTCGCGCAGGCCCACCGCGGGGGAGTAGACCCGGTCCGTCGGTGCCGTCTCCCGCCCGTGTGACCCCCTCCACACCGGATGATCTCTGTGGCGGCGGGCGGGGAAGAGCGGAACAATTCCCACGGAACGGGAAACGGTATCGACGGAAGAGGAACCCCCATGCCCGAGCAGGACGAACGCTTCGACGTCGTGGTCCTCGGCGCCGGTCCCGGCGGCTACGTCGCCGCGGTCCGGGCCGCCCAGCTGGGCAAGCGCGTCGCGGTGGTGGAGGAGAAGTACTGGGGCGGCGTCTGTCTCAACGTGGGCTGCATCCCCACCAAGGCGCTCCTGCGCAACGCCGAACTCGCCCACATCTTCACGCGCGAGGCGAAGACCTTCGGTATCAGGGTCGACGGGCAGGTCTCCTTCGACTACGGCGAGGCCTACCGCCGCAGTCGCAAGGTCGCCGACGGCCGGGTCAAGGGTGTCCACTACCTGATGAAGAAGAACAAGATCACCGAATTCGACGGCCGGGGCGCATTCGTCGACGACCACACCCTCCGGGTAACCGGTTATGACGGCGAGATCCGCACCATCGGCTTCGACCACTGCATCATCGCCACCGGCGCCACCCCCAAGCTGCTCCCCGGCACGAAGCGCAGCGCGCGCGTGGTGACGTACGAGGAGCAGATCCTCGCCGAGGACCTTCCGCAGTCGATCGTCATCGCGGGCGCAGGCGCCATCGGTATCGAGTTCGCCTACGTGCTGCACAACTACGGTGTGAAGGTCACGATCGTCGAGTTCCTGGACCGGGTCGCACCCCTGGAGGACGTCGAGGTCTCCGCCGAACTGGCCAAGCAGTACCGGAAGTTGGGCATCGACGTGCTCACCTCGACCCGCGTGGAGTCGATCGACGAGTCCGGCCCGCAGGCGCTTGTCACCGTCACCGGCAAGGACGGCGCCCAGCAGGTCCTGGAGGCCGACAAGGTCCTGCAGGCGATCGGCTTCGCGCCGAACGTCACCGGTTACGGCCTGGAGAACACGGGCGTAACGGTTACCGAGCGCGGCGCGATCGACGTCGACGGCCGCTGCCGCACCTCGGTCCCGCACATCTACGCCATCGGCGACGTCACCGCGAAACTGATGCTCGCGCACACGGCCGAGGCGATGGGTGTCATCGCCGCCGAGACCCTCGCCGACGCGGAGACCATGGAGCTGGACTACGCGATGATCCCGCGGGCCACCTACTGCCAGCCCCAGATCGCCAGCTTCGGCTACACCGAGGCCCAGGCCCGCGAGCTCGGCTACGACGTCAAGGTGGCGAAGTTCCCGTTCACCGCGAACGGCAAGTCGCACGGCCTCGGCGACACCACAGGCTTCGTGAAACTGATCAGCGACGCCAAGTACGGCGAGCTCATCGGCGGTCACCTCATCGGCCCCGACGTCACCGAGCTCCTGCCCGAACTCACCCTGGCCCAGCAGTGGGACCTCACGGTCCACGAGGTCGCCCGCAACGTCCACGCCCACCCGACCCTGGGCGAGGCCGTCAAGGAGGCCGTGCACGGACTGGCCGGCCACATGATCAACATGTAGCTCCCGCGCACCGCACCCGGCGGGGCCGTTCACCCGAACGGTCCCGCCGCGCTCGCCGCCGCCGTACGGCCGGGATGTGCTGGCATCCACCGGACCGAACCCGGACCCGATCCGGACCCCACCGGGAACGGGCCGGACCGGACCGACGGCGAGGGAGCCCGCCATGCCGGACAGCAGTGCCCCGGGCGGCGGCGCTCGGGACAACGGTGCGCCCGGCAAGGACGTCTCTGGCAGCGGTGCCCCCGGCAACGACGTCTCTGGCAGCGGTGCGCCCGGCAACGACGTCCCTCCTCGCAGCGGTGCGTCCGCCGACGCGGAACTGGAGGCACTCAGGGCGCGCATCGCGGCACTGGAGGCGGAGCGCACCCGCCGACCCACGCACCACCGGGTCCGCTCGCTCGTCGCGGTCGTCCTCATCGTCCTCGGCTGCGTCCTGGCCCCGCTGGGGGTGGTCGCCGCCTGGACGGCCGACATCGTGGGCGACTCGGATCGCTATGTCGACACCGTCCGCCCTCTCGCCTCCGACCGGGACGTGCAGAACGCGGCCGCGAACCGTGTCACCAAGGCCGTGATGGACCACCTCGACCTCAACGCGCTGCTCCAGGACGTGGTCCCGGCACAGCGTCCGCTGGTCCAGAAGGCGTTGGGCAGGCTCGGCGGTTCCATCGAGGGCGCCGTCCGCAGTTTCGTGCTCGACAAGACGCAGGCCGTCATCGCCTCCGACGCCTTCGAACGGATCTGGGCCGACGCCAACCGTCGCGTCCACAGCACCGTGAACAAGGCCCTCACCGGCAGGGGCGGCGGCGCCGTGAAGATCGAGAACGACACGGTGACCGTGGACCTCGCCCCGGTCGTCGACGAGGTCAAACAACGGCTGGTCGACTCCGGCATGACGGTCGCGAGGAAGATCCCCGAGGTCCACACCGACTTCACGGTCGTCAGGTCCGACGACATCGGGAAGGTCAGGACCTACTTCCGCCTGCTGCAACTGGCCGGTCTGTGGCTGCCGGTCGTCTCCGTCCTGCTGGTGGCGTCGGGCGTCCTGCTCTCCACCCACCGCCGACGCGTCCTCATCGTTTCCGCGCTCTGTTTCGCCTTCGCCACCCTCCTGCTGGGCGTCGCGCTCACCGTTTTCCGGGTCGTTTACCTGGACGCCCTCCCGTCCGGCATCTCCCAGCCGGCAGCCGAATCGGTCTACGACACGCTCACACGTTTCCTGCGGACCTCCGTGCGGGAGGTCGTCGCCGTCGGGGTGGTGCTCGCCCTCGCCGCCTGGCTGACCGGGCCGGGCCGCCGGGCCGCCCTCGTCCGACGACTGTGGCACTCGGGCATCGGTGCCGTACGCACGACCGCCGACCACGCGGGACTGCACACCGGTCCCGTCGGCCCGTTCGTGAACCGGTTCCACGACTGGATCACCTGGATCCTGGCAGGGTCGGCCGTCCTGGCCTATCTGCTGTGGCCGTACCCGACCGGCTGGGTCGTGATCGGCCTCGCCCTCACCCTGCTCTTCGCGCTGGGCGTCGTCGACTTCCTCGCGATCCGGCCCCGCCGAAAGGACAGCCCCGCATGAGCTCGCACTCTCCCACCGGCGACCCGCACGGCGAGATCGGCACCGCCTGGTCCACTCCCCGCGGCGGACCGCGCCGGTCCACCCCGCCCGACAGCCGGGTCGGCGGCGTCGTCTTCGCCGGCGTCCTTATCCTGTGCGGCGGCGTGCTCGCCGTCCTCCAGGGCATCGCCGCCATCGCCGAGGACGACGTCTACGCCCGCGTCGGCACGTACGTCTACGCACTCAGCCTCACCGGCTGGGGCTGGATCCACCTCGTCCTAGGTCTTGCCGCGGCCGTGACCGGCGCGGCCCTCCTCAAGAACGCCGGCTGGGCCCGCTTCACGGGCATCTTCCTCGCCGCGCTGAGCATGGTCGCCCAGTTCCTGTTCCTGCCGTACGAGCCGCTCTGGTCGATCACCGTCATGGCGATCGACGTGTTGGTGATCCGGTCGCTGGTGTCGTCACGGGAGAAGGCGGGGTAGCGGCAGGGACGGCGACCGGTGACAGGCGAGTGGGTTACAGGTGCGATGCAGGACACGCGAGGTCGATGTCGGATTCTCGCCAGCACCGGGGTCGCGTGCTGGTCGATGCTGGACGCATGCAGAACGGGATGTACACCGATCGCGAGCGCTGTGTGCGCGCAGTACAGTCCAAGGACGCGCGGTTCGACGGCTGGTTCTTCACGGCGGTGCTGACCACCGGAATCTACTGCCGGCCCAGCTGCCCGGTGGTGCCGCCCAAGCCGGGCAACATGGTCTTCCATCCGAGCGCCGCCGCCTGCCAGCAGGCCGGTTTCCGCGCCTGCAAGCGCTGCCGGCCCGACACCACCCCTGGTTCCCCGGAGTGGAACCAGCGCGCCGATCTGGTCGCCCGCGCCATGCGGCTGATCGCCGACGGTGTCGTCGACCGCGACGGCGTACCCGGGCTCGCCGCCCGCCTCGGCTACAGCACCCGCCAGGTCGAACGCCAACTCCTCGCCGAACTCGGCGCGGGGCCGCTCGCGTTGGCCCGCGCCCAGCGCTCCCAGACCGCTCGCCTCCTCATCGAGACGACCGAACTGCCCATGGCGGACGTCGCGTTCGCCGCAGGCTTCTCCTCCATCCGCACCTTCAACGACACCGTGCGCGAGGTCTTCGCACTCTCCCCGAGCGCACTACGAGCCCGTGTCCCACGGAAGAACCCGTCAGCCCCCTCAGCCCTCTCAGCCCTCTCGGACGCCTCGGCTCGCCCGGCCACGCCCGGCACGCTCGTCCTCCGCCTCCCCTTCCGTGCCCCCCTCAATCCCGACAACCTCTTCGGGCACCTCGCCGCGACCGGCGTGCCGGGCGTGGAGGAGTGGCGGGACGGCGCGTTCCGGCGCACGCTCCGGCTGCCCTACGGGCACGGCATCGTGGCCCTCACCCCGAACCCCGACCACATCGGCTGCCGTCTCACCCTCAGCGACCTGCGCGATCTCACCGTCGCCATCAGCCGCTGCCGGCGCATGCTCGACCTGGACGCCGATCCGGTCGCCGTCGACGAGCAGTTGCGCACAGACCCGCTGCTCGCGCCCCTGGTGGACAAGGCCCCCGGCCGCCGGGTGCCGCGCACGGTCGACGAGGCGGAGTTCGCCGTGCGCGCCGTGCTGGGCCAGCAGGTCTCCACGGCGGCCGCCCGTACCCACGCGGCCCGCCTGGTCACCGCGTACGGCGACCCGGTCGACGATCCCGAAGGCGGCCTCACCCACCTCTTCCCGACCCCCGAGGCGCTCGCCGCCGTCGACCCCGAGAGCCTGGCGATGCCCCGCACCCGCCGCACCACCTTCACCACTCTGGTCGGTCAACTCGCCGATGGGACACTCCACTTGGGCGTCGAGAGCGACTGGCCCGAGGCCCGCGCCCGCCTCCTCGCGCTGCCCGGGTTCGGACCGTGGACGGTCGACGTCATCGCGATGCGCGCCCTCGGCGACCCCGACGCGTTCCTCCCCACCGACCTCGGAATCCGGCGCGCGGCCCAGGAGTTGGGCCTGCCCTCCACCCCGGCGGCGCTCACCGCCCGCGCGGCGGCCTGGCGGCCCTGGCGCGCGTACGCCGTCCAGTACCTCTGGGCGACCGACAGCCACCCGATCAACTTCCTTCCTGTGTAGGGACGTTCAGTGAACCAGCACACGATCACCGACAGCCCGTACGGCCCCCTCACCCTCGTCGCCGACGACGGCGTCCTGTGCGGCCTCTACATGACCGGACAGCGCCACCGTCCACCCGAGGAGAACTTCGGCCCCCGCGACGACACCCTCTTCGGCGAGACCGAGGAACAGCTCAAGGGCTACTTCGCGGGTGAGCTGAAGGAGTTCACCCTCGAACTGCGCCTGCACGGCACCCCGTTCCAGCGCACGGTCTGGGCCGAACTGCGCAAGATCCCGTACGGCGAGACCCGCACCTACGGCGAACTCGCCGAGGCCCTCGGCAACCCGACCGCCTCCCGGGCGGTGGGCCTCGCCAACGGCAAGAACCCCGTCGGCATCATCGTTCCCTGCCACCGCGTGATCGGCGCCGGCGGCAGTCTCACCGGCTACGGCGGCGGCCTGGAGCGCAAACAGCGCCTGCTGAACTTCGAGAGTGGCACGGTGCCCGGCGAAACGACCTTGTTCTAGGCCGAGTCGGGAAGGATCGCGCACAAAGTCCAGGCAGCCCTCATGTCTGGGCGGCGCTCGACCCGGCGAGCTCGCGCAGCAGCTTCGGCAGCGCCGTCCCGATCGGCTCCCGGACGACGTCGTCGGCGCGTTCGTCGTACGGCGTCGTCTCGGCATCGACGACGACCAGCCGGGCGCCGTGGTCGGCGGCGATGCCGGCCAGTCCGGCGGCGGGCTGGACCTGGAGACTCGTGCCGACGGCGATGAAGACCTGACCGGCCTTGGTGATGGCGACGGCCTCGCCCAGCACCACCGGGTCGAGCCGTTCGCCGAACATGACGGTGGCCGACTTCAGGATTCCGCCGCACTCCAGGCACGGCGGATCGTCCTCACCGGCCTCGACCCGCGCGATGGCGTTCTCCATGGGCCCGCGCGCACGGCACCGCACGCGACACTGCGTGCGGTGCCGTGCAGTTCGAGGACCTTGCGGGCGGGCATCCCGGCGAGCTGGTGAGGCACGGACAGATACAGACAGCTCATCGTCGGCGGCGGCCCGAATCGGACCAGTAGCCATGGCCTGTATGGCGTATCTCGGTCTTCCTCCCGGGTGACCCCGGTGGCGCGAGTCCGTGGATCGCTGGTGTCTGTACGGAGGAGGACCAGGCAGAAAGCGAGAGACCATGGAGCGAAAGCACGAGCGCCTCGCGACACCCTGGGCCGCCGGGGTGGCGGGGGTCGTGTTCGCGATCCTGATGGCCGCGGCGATCGTCCTGATGCGCATCGCTCTGCCCGGCGCCGGAGACGACGCAACCGTCGATGCCGGACAACGGAGTACCGCGCGGACGGCGCTGGCGCTGCTTCCGTTCGCCGGGATCGCCTTCCTGTGGTTCATGGGCGCCCTGCGCGAGCAGGCCGGCGAGGGCGAGGACCAGTTCTTCTCCACCGTGTTCCTGGGCAGCGGCCTGCTCTTCGTCGCCACCCTGTTCGGCGCTGCCGCGGCGGCCGGAACCGTGCTCGAGGAGAGTCAGCAGCACCCTCCTTTCGGCCGGCACTTCGCCTACGCCCTGCTGACCACGTACGCCATGCGGATGGCGGCGGTGTTCATCATCACGACCTCGACCATCGGCCGCCGACGCGGCGTCCTCCCGCGCCCGCTCGTCGTCCTCGGCTACCTGGCGGGCCTGACGCTGCTCGTGGTGGGAGCGAACCTGCCCTGGTCCGAACTTGTCTTCCCGGCCTGGGCGCTGGTCCTCAGCCTGAACATCCTGTGGGGCCGGCGTCCCGCCCACCCGCGGCCGGCCCCGTCGACCTGAGCCGACCGCACCGCTCACTCGAACGGCCTCCTTCTCGTCGCCGCATCCCGTCCGGCCACCGAGGGTGGTCGTAGGGGGCTGACCGGGCCATTGGAGAGGACCGATCCCGTGGTAAGGATTGCCGTCGACCTGAACCGCTGTCAGGGGTACGCGCAGTGCGCGTTCCTCGCCCCCGAGATCTTCACCATGCACGGCGAGGAGGCCCTGCTGTACGACCCGGAGGCCGACGAGGCGCAGCGCGCGCAGCTGGACCGGGCCACCGCGGCCTGCCCGGTCCAGGCCATCCTCGTCGATGCGGTGGAGATACCGGCCGAGGCGGTGTCCGGTGCTCGGTGACGGATCCCCGAAACGGCTCAAACGCGAGGGCCGCATCGTCGTCGTAGGCGCCTCGCTGGCCGGCCTGCGCGCTGCCGAAACCCTGCGGGCCGAGGGCTTCGCGGGCTCCCTGACCCTGATCGGCGACGAGCCCCACGAGCCGTACGACCGGCCCCCGCTGTCCAAGCAGGTGCTGCTGGGCAGGGCTGCCGCAGACCGCACCGCGCTGCCCCGGCTCCGATCGGTCGACGCGACCTGGCGGCTGGGTGTCCCGGCCACCGGCCTGGACATGGCCGCAAGGCGGGTGCGGCTGGCCGACGGCGACGAGGTGCCGTACGACCGGCTGCTGATCGCCACCGGGGTCCGGGCGCGACCGTGGCCGCGCGAGGCCGAGGCGGAACTCGACGGCGTCTTCGGCTTGCGGACCCGCGACGACAGCGCCGCGCTCGCGTGGCGGCTCGAGGCCGGCCCCAAGCGGGTCCTGGTCATCGGGGCCGGGTTCACCGGCTCGGAGATCGCCTCCGCCTGCCGCGAACGCGGCCTTGCCGTCACCGTCGCAGAGCGCGGCGCGGCGCCCCTGGTCGGCGCTCTCGGCGGGGTGGTCGGCGCGGTGGCCGCCGAGATGCAGCGCGAGCACGGTGTGGACCTGCGGTGCGGGGTCATGGTGACCGCTCTGGAGGGCGATGCCTCGGGACGGGTGCGCGCCGCGCATCTGTCCGACGGCTCCACCGTGGAGACCGACGTGGTGATCGTCTCGCTCGGCGCCACCCGCAACACCGAATGGCTCGCCGGATCCGGACTCGGGGCAGGCCCCCGAGGCATCGCCTGCGACGCAGGCTGCCGCGCCTTCGACATCCGCGGAATCGTCACCGACGACATCTATGCGGCGGGCGACGTCGCACGCTGCCCGCACCCCCTGTTCGGCTACCAGTTCCTGTCCCTGGAGCACTGGGGCAACGCCGTCTCCCAGGCTCGGATCGCGGCGCACAACATGATCAGCGAGAGCACCGACCGCATCCCCCACATGGAGGTGCCGGCCTTCTGGTCCTCGCAGTTCGGAGTCAACATCAAGTCCGTCGGGGTGCCGTCGCTGGGGACGGAGATCCTCATCTCGCAGGGATCGCTCAAGGATCACCGGTTCCTCGGCGTCTACGGATATCAGGGGCGCGTCATCGGCGCGGTCGCCTTCGACCACGCCCGGTGGCTGCCGTTCTACCAGGAGCTGATCGAGACCACCGCGCCCTTCCCGCCGTCGTTCCCCACGGTCGACCGGCGCTCGGACGGACAGCGGCCGATCGACGCAGGCTTCCCCGATCCTTCGGTCCCCACCCACGGTCCCACCGTGACCCTCGGCGGATACTCGCCGGCCGACCGCCGGATGACGTTCACCCCCGCGCACTGACCCGTACGGCCACGAGGACTCGCCATGACGCAATCCTTGCTGCACCAGATCCTGGACTACGCCAACCGCACCAACCCGTACCCGATCTACGAACGGCTGCGGAAGACGCCGGTACACCACGAAGACGGCGGGCCGTACGTCATCAGCACCTACTACGAGATCCGCAGCCTCCTGCACGATCCTCGGATCAGCTCCGACGCCCGCAATCTGGCCTCGACCGCCCGCGACCCGCTGGCCGAGCCGGCCCACGAGGAGAGCGCCCTGCCGCCCGGGTTCCTGCGGCTCGACCCGCCGGAACACGACCGGCTGCGACGTATGACGAACCGGCCCTTCGGCCCGCCGCACTCCCCCCACCGTGTCGACGGTATGCGCGGAGAGCTCCACGACATCGTCTGCGGCCTCATCGACGGCATCGGCGACCCGGGCCGGATCGACCTGGTGGAGCAGTTCTCGTACCCCTTCCCGGTGACCGTGATCTGCCGGCTGCTCGGGGTGCCGCGCGAGGACGAGGCGCGCTTCCACACCTGGGCGGACACGCTCGCCGCGAGCCTGGACCCCGACCCGGACGCGGATCCCACCGAGCGGGGCAAGGGCGCGCACGACGCCCGTATGCAGTTGGGCATGTACCTGGCCGGCCTGATCGAGGAGCGCCGCAGGAATCCCGGCGACGACATGCTCTCCCAGCTGGCCACGGCCAAGGGCGAGGACGGTGCGATGACGACGATGGAGCTGCTCAGCACCGCGGCGCTGCTGTTGATCGCGGGGCACGAGACCACCGTCAATCTCATCACCAACGGAATGCTGACCCTGCTGCGCCATCCCGACGTCCTGCAGCGGCTGCGCTCGGATCCGCGGCTGGCCGTGCCCGTCGTCGAGGAGCTGCTGCGCTTCGAGCCGCCGGTGCAGCTGGTGCCACAGCGCACCACCCTTGCCGACATCGAGGTCCGCGGCGTCACCATCCCGAAGGGCGCCTCCCTCTGGCTGGTTCTGGCGTCCGGCAACCGCGACCCCCAGCGCTTCGAGGACCCGGACCGCTTCGACCCGGACCGCCGGGACATCCAGCACCTCGGTCTGGGCAGCGGCATCCACAGCTGCTTCGGCGCACCACTCGCCCGGCTGGAGACCCAGTTCGCCCTGTCGGAACTTGCCCGGAGGCTGGAAAGCCCACGCCTGCTGGAGGACCCGCCCCCGTACCGGCAGAACGCCGTGCTGCGCGGGCCGCGGCATCTGCACATCTCTTGCGACGGGATTCGCCCTTAGGGCCTGTCCGGCGGATCATGCGGCAGACGCGGGGTCTGGCACGCCCTCCCCCGCTCTCGGCTTCGCTCGAGCGGGAGGGACACCCATCGCGTCGACGCCCTCCTCCGCCTGGCAGCTGGACGCTCCCCCACGCTCGAACAACCTCGCGCGGGGCCCCCATCGCCCCCCATCGCCCCCGCTCACCTGCGCTTATAAGACGCCGTCGCTCCTGCGACTTGATCCGCCGGACAGGCCCTGGAGGGCCCTAGGGGTGCACCATGCCGAGTTGGCGCAGTAGCTTCGGCAGCGCGGTGCCGATGGGTTCGCGGATGACTTCGTCGGCCATTTCGTCGTACGGGGTGGGCTCGGCGTTGACGATGACGAGCCGTGCCCCATGATCCGCGGCGACGCCGGCGAGCCCGGCGGCGGGCTGCACCTGAAGACTGCTCCCCACGGCGACGAACACCTGACACGCCTTGGTGATCGCAACGGCCTCACCCAGCACCACCGGATCGAGCCGCTCCCCGAACATCACGGTCGCCGACTTGAGGATCCCGCCGCATTCCAGGCACGGCGGATCGTCTTCCCCGGCCTCGACCCGGGCGATGGCGTCCTCCATGGGCCCGCGCGCATGACAGCCGGTGCACACGAAACTCCGTGCGGAGCCGTGCAGTTCGAGCACCTTGCGGGCGGGCATGCCGGCGAGCTGGTGCAACCCGTCGATGTTCTGGGTGATGACCCGCACCGGTACGCCGGCCTTCTCCAGCTCGGCCACGGCGAGATGCGCGGAGTTCGGCTCGGCCTTCAGTGTCCGGTTCTTGCGCCGCATCTGCCACGACCGCCGCCGGATCTCCGGATCGCCCATGTAGTACTCGTACGTGACGAGCTTCTCCGCCTCCGGGTCCCGCCGCCACAGCCCGTTGGGCCCGCGATAATCGGGGATGCCCGAGTCCGTGGAGATCCCGGCCCCGCTCAGGATGGCGACGAGTGGTTTGCTCATGTGTTCGAGCGTAAGTCGGGGGATCCGGGAGTCGCGAGCGGATATCGCGGCGCTCCGCCCGGTGTTACCGTCCCGGCATGGCCAAGGTCGCGCTCTCGCTCGATGCCGAACTCGTCGTCGAAGTCATGGTGCTCACCGGCGTGGGGAACCCTCAGGACGCCGTCGAACTGGTTGTGCGCGACTACATCGAGCGCGGCCATCGCACGGAGGCCCGGACGGCCGTCCGGGACGAGGTCCTGCGCGAGGTGGACTCCAAGCCGCGCGACGTGGAGGGATGAGCCTCGACGGGCCCTTTGGGCGATCAGTCCGCCGAGCCGGCGGTCAGCCCACCCTGCGGCCGTTCTCGAGTTCGGCCGTCACCGAGCCGTCCGCCAGGGCGTCCAGCGCGGCCAGGACCCGGTGGCCCAGTTCGCCCGGCAGGTAGTCGGTGAGCTCCTCGCGGGGAACCAGCCGCCAGGACAGCAACTCCGACTCCTGCAGCCGGATCGCCTTGAAGTCGTTCTCGTCGAGGACCCCGCCGTCGTACACGTACGCGACCCGCGGCGGCAGGCCCGGTTGGGGCACCCAGGCCACCGCGAGCAGCCGTCCGAGCTCGCGGTCGAGACCGATCTCCTCGAGCGTCTCGCGGCGCGCGCCCTGCCGTGGGCTCTCGCCGCTGTCGGACTCGATCGTGCCGCCCGGCAGCGCCCAGCCCGTCCGGTAGTTCGGCTCGACGAGCAGGACCCGCCCCTCGGCGTCACGGAAGATCGCGGCGGCACCCGCCAGGACCCGGGGCAGGGAGACGATGTGCGCGGCGAAGCCGGGCGTGCTGGAAGCGGTCATCCAGGAAGCGTAAGCGGCGGTGGGCCGGCCGGCGGCGCGTCCGACCGGTTCTCCGTCGGACGTGGGAACGGTGCGTCCGTCAGCTGCACCAGCCGCGTCGTCCGTTCCGCCAACTCGCTGATGCGCGAACCGTCGAAGCCGAACACCGCGCTGCGCACCGTGTCCTGAAGCGGTTCCGTCCACTGGGGCGGGATCGCCGCGGCCCCCGTCAGGACGCCGGCCACCGAGCCGGCCGTCGCCCCGTTGGAGTCGGTGTCCAGGCCGCCGCGCACGGTGAGCGCGACGGTACGGGTGAAGTCGCCGTCGCCGTACAGCAGCCCGGCGGTGAGGACGGCGACGTTCGGGACGGTGTGGATCCAGCCCAGACCGGCCGTTTCCGCTTCCATCGTCGTGAGCGTGTCCTCCCAGGTCATGCGGGTGGCGTGCAGGGAGGTGACCCGGCGTACGGTCCGGGCGAGGCGGCTGCTCGCCGGGACGACGGCCAGCGCCTCGTCGAGCGCGTGTCGCACCGTCGGCGCGGTGAACGCCGCCGAGATCAGCGCGGCCGCGAACATCGCGCCGTACACGCCGTTGCCGGTGTGCGAGAGCACCGCGTCCCGGCGGGCGAGGGAGGCGGCGCGGCGGGGGAGCCCCGGGCAGGTCCAGCCGTGGATGTCGGCGCGGATCAGGGCGCCGATCCACTCCTGGTACGGGTTGTCGTACGTCGCCGTCAGCGGTGGCTTGAGGCCGGCCGTGAGGTTGCGGTAGGCGGCCCGCTCGGCGGTGAACGTCTGCAGATACGGCAGCCGCAGCAGCCACAGGTCGCCGACCTGCTCGGTGCTGAACCCGAAACCGTGGGTCTCCAGGAGGTCGAGGCCGAGGATCGCGTAGTCGACGTCGTCGTCGCGGCAGCTGCCGTGGATACGGCCACGCACGCACGCGCGCCACTCCGGGCGCAGCCGCAGGCCGTCCTCCTCGGTGGGCGGTTCGGGCAGGTAGTCGGTGAGGGGCAGGGCGGCGGCCCGCCGCAGATAGCGGTCGATGCGTTCGCGCGTCCACAGGTCGCCCTGCTCGACCGGTTTGCCGAGCATGTTGCCCGCGATCCGGCCCAGCCAGCCCCCGAGGACACGGTCGGCGAGCTCCGGCTCGCCACCCACAGGGGTCATGGCTCCGGTTTACCCGATTATGGATCGCGGGAACACTCGTGCGGGTCCCGACGGCCCACAGACGGCGCTCAGGCTTGCTCCAGGGTCCGGCCACCGCATGACGGCGGGGGCGTCCTCCGGTTAAGGTCGCAGCGGCGCGACTGGCCCTGACGTGCGCGGGGCCCGGAGAGCAAGGGGATGGCAAGGTGGCGGACGCTGCAGCGCAGGGCACCCGACGGGTGCTCGTGGCCGCGGACAAGTTCAAGGGCTCGTTGACGGCCGTGGAGGTCGCCGAGCGGGTGACGGCCGGGCTGCGCCGGGTCGTACCGGACGTCGAGGTGGAGGCCCTGCCCGTCGCCGACGGCGGTGACGGGACGGTCGCCGCGGCGGTCGCGGCCGGGTTCGAACGCCGGGAGGTGCGGGTCGCCGGCCCCCTCGGGCACGAGGTCACCGCCGCGTTCGCGGTGCGCGGCGACACCGCGGTCGTGGAGATGGCCGAGGCGAGCGGGCTGCAAAGGCTCCCGGCCGGCGTCTTCGCACCGCTCACGGCGTCGACGTACGGCTCCGGGGAGCTGCTGCGGGCCGCGCTGGACGCGGGCGTGCGCACGATCGTGTTCGGGGTCGGCGGCAGCGCGACCACGGACGGCGGCGCGGGCATGCTGTCCGCGCTGGGCGCGCGGTTCCTGGACGAGGACGGGGAGCCGGTCGCACCGGGCGGCGGCGGCCTCATGGAGCTGGCCCGCGCCGACCTGTCGGACCTGGACCCGCGCCTTGCCTCCGTGGAACTGGTCCTGGCGAGCGACGTCGACAACCCGCTGACCGGCCCGAAGGGCGCACCGGCGGTCTACGGGCCGCAGAAGGGCGCCTCGCCGGACGACGTCGAGACGCTGGACGCGGCGCTCGCGCACTACGCGACGGTGCTGGAGGCCGCGGTCGGGCCGAGGGCGGCGGAGTACGCCGCCGCGCCCGGTGCGGGCGCCGCCGGCGGCATCGGCTACGGCGCGCTGCTCGTCGGCGCCCGCTTCCGCGCCGGGATCGAGGTCATGCTGGACGTACTGGGCTTCGCGCCGGCCCTCGAGCGGGCGGAGCTGGTGATCACCGGCGAGGGCTCACTGGACCAGCAGACCCTGCACGGCAAGGCCCCCGCGGGGGTCGCCGCGGCGGCACGGGCGGCCGGCAAGGAGGTCGTCGCCGTGTGCGGCCGTCTCGCCCTGCAGCCGGCGGAGCTGGGACGGGCCGGGATCCGCCGGGCGTACCCGCTGACCGACGTCGAGCCGGACATGGCCACGTGCATCTCGGACGCCGGACCGATCCTGGAGCGGGTCGCCGAGCGGATCGGGCGGGACTTTCTGTCCTGAGCCCTACGGGTCCTACAGGGGGAACAGGGCGCCGAACTCGTCCCGGTAGTAGCTGCCGTTCGTGAGGCCCTCGACCTGGCCCTTGTCGAGCCAGTGCCGCGCGTAGCGCTGCACGACCTTGGCGTTGCGCTCCCAGACCACGGAGTGTCCCGCGCCGGCCAGCTGGAACATCAGCTTGTCCGGCCCCTTGACGGCCGTGTAGAGGTCCGGGACGGAGAAGTGCAGGACCGGAGGGAGCGTCGCCGAGGTGTTGGCCTGCGTGTCCTGCTCGCCGTAGAGGATGAGCACAGGTACCCGGTCACCGAGTACGGAGGCGCCTCCCAAGTCCTTGTGCGGGACGGTCTGGTTGTTCCAGCCCCACCAGTAGGAGTTCCGGTACCGCAGGACACCCTCGAACACGCCTGGTGACAGTACCGGGCCCCACTTGCTGCCGACGGGGTCGTTCTCCATGAGGGCGGCCCACACCTTGTCCTCGATGCCGGGCTCGCGCTGCAGAGGGCTGGCCTGCTCCTTGTCCCAGCCGGTCTTGAAGCCGGTCTTGCCGCCGACGTTCATCGGGAAGCCGAACGTGACGGCGGGCAGGGAGAGGGGCAGTGTCGTGGCCTCCGGCGGGCGCCCGAAGGGGTCCGCGGGGTTCGTGGACCAGCGGCCCTGCGGCGGGAAGATCGGGGCGAGCAGAAGCAGGCTCTTGACGTCGCCGGGGTGCTGGAGCGTGTAGGGGCCCATGACGAACGCGGCCGCGGACCAGCCGATGAAGTCGATCGGATGATCCCTGCCGGGCAGAGCCCTGATGAACTCGACGACGGTGTTCAGCTCCGCCCACTCGCTCTCGGAGTTGCCCAGCTGGTGCGGGTAGGGAGGTGCGCACGGGGTGGTCGTGAGGGGGTTCGGGTTCAGGACATCCGTCTGTTGCGCCGGGTTGGCGTTGCACGGTGCGTCCATCTGCGGACGTGGTGAGCGTCCGCTGCCCTGGAGGTCCATGAGGAACACGTCGTAGCCGTCGTCGGCCAGGTCCTGCGCCCAGCTGTACCGGGTCGCTGGGCCGCCGGCCCCCGCAGGGAGCACGAGGTCGAACCCCGCGACCGCCGGCACGCTTCTGCCGTGGAGCATCAGGACCGGCTGGGGCGTGTGGCTCGGCTTGGTGCCGTCGTACTCCCGGACGAACAGGTTCACGTTGATGCCCGCGTTCGCCGGAATCGTCGAGACGTGCGGGACGAGGTGGTCCTCGGGGGTGTGTGCGGGCATGGTCGCCCTCCGATCCATCGAACGGGACGAATCCCTGTGAATCCCCCTGATTCCACCGTCCTCTTGTTCTTTGGCCCCTGCAAATGGGTGTGAGGGAGAGGTAGTTGACCCGTCAAACGGGTGTGGCCCGAGCCTTTTCAGGCTCGGGCCACACCCGTTCGACGGTGAGGTGAGGGTCAGGGCAGCTGCGCCGCCCGTGCCTCGCGTCGGTTGTCGCGGAAGTTGTTCACCCGGCGGGCCGTGGCGAACAGCGGGATGACCGCGCCCATGACCAGCTGGAGCGCGCAGCCGGTCTGGAGCAGGAGCTGGCCGCTCGGGGCGTCGAACGCCCAGCCGGCCAGCAGGCCCATCGACAGCACGATCCAGGCGAGCATCGCGCCGGCGAGGCGCCCCCGCGGCTTCGGGTACTCGACCCGGCTCACCATCAGCCAGGCGGTGCCCAGGATGGCCATCAGCGTCGCCGCGAAGGGCAGCTCGAGGAGCACGATCGAGACGACCGTCAGCGCGCCGAACGGGGACGGCATGCCCTGGAAGGTGCCGTCCTTGACGGTGACGCAGGAGAATCTCGCGAGCCTCAGCACCACCGCCAGGAGTACGACGATCGCGCCGACCGCCGCCACCCGCTGGTGCGCGTCGTCGGCGACCATGCCGTAGACCAGGACGAAGTACGCCGGGGCCAGGCCGAAACTGATCAGGTCCGAGAGGTTGTCCAGCTCCGCGCCCATCGGGGAGGAGCGGAGCTTGCGGGCGACCAGGCCGTCGAACAGGTCGAAGACCGCCGCGCACAGCATCAGGATGACCGCCGTGGCCGCGCTGTGGCGGGCCATGCCGGACTCCTGGCTGCCGGTGAGGTGCGGGATCAGGATCCCGGTGGTGGTGAAGTACACCGCCATGAAGCCGCACGTGGCGTTGCCGAGGGTGAGGGTGTCCGCTATCGACAGGCGGAGAGAGAGGGGCATCTCCTCCTCTTCGTCCACCTCGTCGGCCTCGGGCACCCAGCCGGCCTGGGTCTCAGGGTCAATCACGGTCAATGCGAGTCACCCCCGCCACGGTCTTCTGTCCCACCTCGACCGCGACCTCCACGCCCTCGGGCAGGTAGATGTCGACGCGCGAGCCGAAGCGGATCAGGCCGACCCGCTCACCCTGCTCGACCTTGGTGCCCTCGGGGACGTAGGGGACGATGCGGCGGGCGACGGCTCCGGCGATCTGGATCATCTCGATGTCACCGAGCTCGGTGTCGAAGTGCCAGACGACGCGCTCGTTGTTCTCGCTCTCCTTGTTGAACGCCGGGACGAAGCCGCCGGGGATGTGCTCCACCGAGGTCACCGTGCCGGAGAGCGGCGCGCGGTTGACGTGGACGTTGAGCGGGCTCATGAAGATCGCGACCCGGGTGCGCCCGTCCTTCCACGGCATGATGCTCTGCACCACTCCGTCGGCGGGAGAGATGACCCGGCCCGAGGCGATCTCGCGCTCGGGGTCGCGGAAGAACCACAGCATGCCCGCCGCGAGAGCGGTGGCGGGCACGGCGACGGCCTTGGCGGCGCCCGAGCGGCGGGCGCGCAGCAGGCTGACGGCTGCGGTGGCGACGGTCGGCAGAAGCCACGGCGATGCTCCGCGCGCGAGGCGTGCGCCTACCAGGCTGTCGCGGTGTGCAGAGGTTTGGCTGTGGGGCATGAATGACCTTCGTAGCGGATGATGCCGCGCTTCGACAGGGGGGACGGCGGCTTTCCGCGATCGTAGCGGTTCGGGGCCACAACTGGGTAAGCCAGGAAGACGAGTCGACGGCCGAGAGAAGTTGACAGGGTGTGATCTTCTTCTCGAAGAAAACACCCCCAACCCGGATAATCAGCCCTGGAACCGATACTCCTCGAGCAACCTGCGCCCGATGATCATTTTCTGGATTTCGGCGGTGCCTTCACCGATCAGCAACATCGGGGCCTCGCGGTAGAGGCGCTCGATCTCGTACTCCTTGGAGAAGCCGTACCCGCCGTGGATCCGGAAGGCGTCCTCCACGACCTCCTTGCAGTACTCGGAGGCAAGGTACTTCGCCATCCCTGCCTCAAGGTCGTTTCGTTCGCCGGAGTCCTTTTTGCGTGCGGCGTTCACCATCATCGCATGGGCGGCCTCGACCTTGGTAGCCATCTCGGCCAGCTTGAACTGGATCGCCTGGTGCTGGGCGATCGGCTTGCCGAACGTGTGGCGCTGCTGGGCGTACCGGACGCCGAGCTCGAAGGCACGCTGGGCGACGCCGCAGCCACGCGCCGCTACGTTGACGCGGCCCACCTCGACGCCGTCCATCATTTGGTAAAAACCTCGGCCGGTGACCCCGCCGAGCACCCGATCGGCGGGAAGGCGCAGGTCAGCCATGATCATCTCGGTGGTGTCGACACCCTTGTAGCCCATCTTGTCGATCTTGCCCGGGATGGTCAGGCCGGGGCGGACCTCACCGAAGCCGGGCTCCTTCTCGATCAGGAAGGTCGTCATCGACTTGTGGGGGGCCGTGCCCTCGGGGTGTCCTTCGTCACTTCGCACCAGAACGGCCACCAGGGACGACGTCCCGCCGTTCGTCAGCCACATCTTCTGGCCGTTCAGGACGTACTCCTCGCCGTCCTTCACCGCCTTCGAGGTGATCGCCGACACGTCCGAGCCCAGGCCCGGCTCCGACATCGAGAACGCGCCCCGGATGTCGCCGGCCGCCATGCGCGGCAGGAAGTGGTCCTTCTGCTCCTGCGTGCCGTGCTGCTTGAGCATGTACGCCACGATGAAGTGCGTGTTGATGATGCCGGAGACCGACATCCAGCCGCGGGCGATCTCCTCGACGCACAGCGCGTACGTCAGGAGAGACTCACCGAGACCGCCGTACTCCTCGGGGATCATCAGACCGAACAGGCCCAGTTCCTTGAGGCCGTCCACGATCTGCTGCGGGTACTCGTCGCGGTGCTCCAGCTCGGTCGCGACCGGGATGATCTCCTTGTCCACGAAGTCGCGGACGGTGGAGAGGATCTCCTGCTGGATGTCGGTCAGACCGGCGGTCTGGGCGAGTCGCGCCATGACTACTTCTCCTGCTCCCTGAGCTGGGGGCGGCCGGGCTGTTCGCCGCCGCGCTCCTTGATGTATGTCTCGGTCGGCACCATCACCTTGCGGCGGAACACGCAGACCAGCGTGCCGTCCTGCTTGTAGCCCTTGGTCTCGACGTAGACGATGCCGCGGTCGTTCTTCGACTTCGACGGCCACTTGTCGAGCACGGTCGTCTGGCCGTAGAGCGTGTCGCCGTGGAAGGTCGGCGCGACATGTCTGAGCGACTCGATCTCCAGGTTGGCGATCGCCTTGCCGGAGATGTCGGGCACGGACATGCCGAGCAGGAGCGAGTAGATGTAGTTGCCCACGACGACGTTCTTGCCGAAGTCGGTCGTCTTCTCCGCATAGTTCGTGTCCATGTGGAGGGGGTGGTGGTTCATGGTGAGGAGACAGAACAGGTGGTCGTCGTACTCCGTGACCGTCTTGCCCGGCCAGTGCTTGTACGTCGCCCCGACCTCGAACTCCTCGTAGGTGCGCCCGAACTGCATCGCGTCACGCCTCCGGAATCTCGAACGTGGTGGTGCGCTTCATGCCGGCGGCGCGGCCCTTGCCGGAGATGACCAGCGCCATCTTGCGGCTGGCCTCGTCGATCATCTCGTCGCCGAGCATCGCCGAGCCCTTCTTGCCGCCCGCCTCGGAGGTGTAGTAGTCGTACGCGTCCAGGATCAGCTCGGCGTGGTCGTAGTCCTCCTGGGAGGGCGAGAAGATCTCGTTGGACGCCTCGACCTGGCCCGGGTGCAGCACCCACTTGCCGTCGAAGCCGAGCGCGGCGGCGCGCTGCGCGACCGCGCGGTAGCCGTCGACGTTGCGGATCTGCAGGTAGGGGCCGTCGATCGCCTGGAGGTCGTTGGCGCGGGCGGCCATCAGGATCTTCATCAGGATGTAGTGGTAGGCGTCCGCCGGGTAGCCGGGCGGCTGCTCGCCCACGACCAGCGACTTCATGTTGATCGACGCCATGAAGTCGGCCGGGCCGAAGATGATCGTCTCGATGCGCGGGGAGGCCTGCGCGATCTCGTTGACGTTGTTGAGACCCTGTGCGTTCTCGATCTGCGCCTCGATGCCGATGCGGCCGACCTCGAAGCCCATGGTCTTCTCGATCTGGGTCAGGAGGAGGTCCAGCGCGACGATCTGCTGGGCGTTCTGCACCTTCGGCAGCATGATGCAGTCGAGGTTGGGGCCGGCTCCCTCGACCACCGTCACGACGTCGCGGTACGTCCACTCGGTCGTCCAGTCGTTGACGCGCACGACCCTCGTCTTGCCCGTCCAGTCACCCTCGTTGAGGAACTTGACGATGGTGTGCCGCGCCTCGGGCTTGGCGAGCGGCGCGCACGCGTCCTCCAGGTCGAGGAAGACCTGGTCCGCCGGGAGGCCCTGCGCCTTCTCCAGGAAGCGGGGGTTGCTGCCCGGGACCGCGAGACACGAGCGGCGGGGACGCAGACGGTTGACGGTCATGCGGGGACCTCCAGGGGGTCGAGCTTGTTCGCTTTCCGGATCTCGTCGACGATGCGGCCGATGATGCCGGTGATGTCGAAGTCCTTCGGGGTGAAGACCGCGGCCACGCCGGCAGCCCTGAGCTGTTCGGCGTCACCATTCGGGATGATGCCACCGGCGATCACCGGGATGTCTGTGGCACCGGCCACACGGAGCCGTTCGAGGACGTCCGGCACCAGCTGGGCGTGCGAGCCGGAGAGGATGGACAGGCCCACGGCGTGCACGTCCTCCTCCAGCGCGGCGTCCACGATCTGCTCGGGAGTCAGCCGGATGCCCTGGTAGACCACCTCGAACCCGGCGTCACGCGCGCGCACGGCGATCTGCTCGGCGCCGTTGGAGTGCCCGTCCAGACCCGGCTTGCCGACCAGGAAGCGCAGCTTGCCGACGCCCATGTCCTTCGCGGTCGCATCGACCCTGCGGCGGACGTCGGCCATGGCCGAGCCCTCCTCCGCGGGGACCGCGACCGGCGCCGACGAGACCCCGGTCGGGGCCCGGAACTCGCCGAACACCTCGCGCAGCGCCCCGGCCCACTCGCCGGTCGTGACCCCGGCGCGGGCGCACTCCAGGGTGGCCTCCATGAGGTTGGCGGTGCCCTTGGCGGCCTCCTTCAGCTTCTCCAGCGCCTTGCAGGGGCGCGGGTGGTTGAAGGGCGGCTGGTAGCGGGTGTCGCGCCAGTTCTGGAGCGAGGCGATGACACGGGCCTCGACGGCCGGATCGACCGTCTGGATGGCCGTGTCGAGATCGGCGGTCAGGGGGTTGGGCTCGGTCGTCTCGAAGATGTTGACGCCGACGATCTTCTCCTGCCCGGACTCGATACGGGCGCGCCGCTCCGCGTGCGAGGAGACGAGCTGCGACTTGAGGTAGCCGGACTCGACGGCGGCCATCGCGCCGCCCATGTCCTGGATCCGCTCGATCTCCGTGAGGGAGGCCTCGACCAGCTTCGCGACCTTCGCCTCGATGACGTGCGAGCCCTCGAAGATGTCCTCGTACTCCAGCAGGTCGCTCTCGTGGGCGAGGACCTGCTGGATGCGCAGCGACCACTGCTGGTCCCAGGGGCGGGGCAGGCCCAGCGCCTCGTTCCAGGCGGGCAGCTGCACGGCACGCGCGCGTGCGTCCTTCGACAGCGTCACGGCCAGCATCTCCAGCACGATCCGCTGGACGTTGTTCTCCGGCTGCGCCTCCGTCAGGCCCAGGGAGTTGACCTGGACGCCGTAGCGGAAGCGGCGCTGCTTGGGGTTCTCTATGCCGTAGCGCTCACGCGTGACCTTGTCCCAGATGCGGCCGAAGGCGCGCATCTTGCACATCTCCTCGACGAAGCGGACGCCCGCGTTCACGAAGAAGGAGATGCGGGCGACGACGTCGCCGAACTTCTCGGCCGGCACCTGCCCGGAGTCCCGGACGGCGTCCAGCACGGCGATCGCCGTCGACATCGCGTACGCGATCTCCTGGACCGGCGTGGCGCCCGCCTCCTGCAGGTGGTAGCTGCAGATGTTGATCGGGTTCCACTTCGGGATGTGGGAGACCGTGTACGCGATCATGTCGGTCGTCAGCCGGAGCGACGGCCCCGGCGGGAACACGTGCGTGCCCCGGGAGAGGTACTCCTTGACGATGTCGTTCTGGGTCGTGCCCTGGAGCTGGGTGATGTCCGCACCCTGCTCCTCCGCGACGACCTGGTAGAGCGCCAGCAGCCACATGGCGGTGGCGTTGATCGTCATCGAGGTGTTCATCTGCTCCAGGGGGATGTCCTGGAACAGCCTGCGCATGTCACCGAGGTGGGCCACCGGCACACCGACCCGGCCGACCTCGCCGCGGGCGAGGACGTGATCGGAGTCGTAGCCGGTCTGGGTGGGCAGGTCGAACGCCACCGACAGACCCGTCTGGCCCTTGGCGAGGTTGCGCCGGTACAGCTCGTTGGACGCCTCGGCGGTGGAGTGACCGGCGTACGTGCGCATGAGCCACGGCCGGTCCTTCTCCCGCTTTCCTTCGGCGGGCTGACGCTCAGTCATCTATGACCTCGGGTGTCTCAGATGTTGCGGAAGCGGTTGATGGCATCGATGTGCTGGGCGCGCTTCTCCTCGTCGCGCACGCCCAGACCCTCCTGGGGGGCCAGCGCGAGGACGCCGACCTTGCCCTGGTGGAGGTTGCGGTGCACGTCGTAGGCGGCCTGGCCGGTCTCCTCCAGGGAGTAGACCTTCGACAGCGTCGGGTGGATCTTGCCCTTCGCCACCAGCCGGTTGGCCTCCCAGGCCTCGCGGTAGTTGGCGAAGTGCGAGCCGACGATCCGCTTCAGGGACATCCACAGGTAACGGTTGTCGTACTCGTGGTTGTAGCCGGAGGTCGAGGCGCAGGTGACGATGGTGCCGCCCTTGCGCGTGACGTAGACGGAGGCGCCGAAGGTCTCGCGGCCGGGGTGCTCGAAGACGATGTCGACGTCCTCGCCGCCGGTGAGTTCGCGGATGCGCTTGCCGAAACGCTTCCACTCCTTGGGGTCCTGGGTGTGCTCGTCCTTCCAGAACCGGTAGTCCTCGGCGGTGCGGTCGATGATCGCCTCGGCGCCCATGGCCCGGCAGATCTCCGCCTTCTGCGGCGAGGAGACGACACAGATGGGGTTGGCGCCGCCCGCCAGCGCGAACTGCGTGGCGTAGCTGCCCAGGCCGCCGCTCGCGCCCCAGATCAGGACGTTGTCGCCCTGCTTCATGCCGGCACCGTTGCGGGAGACGAGCTGCCGGTAGGCGGTGGAGTTGACGAGGCCGGGGGCCGCCGCCTCCTCCCAGCTCAGGTGGTCCGGCTTCGGCATCAGCTGGTTGGACTTCACCAGCGCGATCTCCGCGAGGCCGCCGAAGTTGGTCTCGAAGCCCCAGATGCGCTGCTCGGGGTCGAGCATCGTGTCGTTGTGGCCGTCCGACGACTCCAGCTCGACGGACAGACAGTGGGCGACGACCTCGTCGCCCGGCTTCCAGGCGTTGACGCCCGGGCCGGTGCGCAGCACGACGCCCGCGAGGTCGGAGCCGATGATGTGGTACGGCAGGTCGTGGCGCTTGGTGAGCTCGCTGAGCTTGCCGTAGCGCTCCAGGAAACCGAAGGTCGGCAGCGGCTCGAAGATCGAGGTCCACACGGAGTTGTAGTTGACGGAGGAGGCCATCACGGCCACCAGGGCCTCGCCCGGGCCGAGTTCCGGCACCGGGACGTCGTCGAGGTGGATCGACTTGCGGGGGTCCTTGTCGCGGGTCTCGAGGCCCGCGAACATGTCCGTCTCGTCCTTGTGCACGGTGATCGCGCGGTACGACTCGGGGAGCGGCAGAGCGGCGAAGTCGGCCGGCGTCGAGTCCGGTGACTGGATCGCGTCCAGGATGTCCTGTGTGGTCACGGTTTTGCCTCCGGCGATAAGCGCCCTGAGGGCGGGGCGCTGAGGGTTACGTCGGTGTGCGCTGAGGGTTTTGAGGAAGTGCCGTCGGTTCGGCGGTGGTGCTGTTCGGCAGCGCTTTGTGGCGCGGGAGGTTGCCTGTGACGCAGGCGTCCGGGCGCGCAAGCCGGGGGTCCCCCCAGGCCTTTGGGGCACTGGGGGAGAACTTGCGGGGACAGCCGACGTACGAAAGGTCTCTGCACGCCGGCCGCCCGGACACCTTCAACGTATGACACCGCGTGTCACCTCGCAAGGCACTGAGTGCCAGAAGTTGCTCTCAGGTGAAATCTTTACGTAACAAATGAGCGATGATCGATCGAACGGCGTCTGAAATCCGCGAGAAAAGGTGCCCTGACATGCCAAAACGGCCACCCCGTGGGGTGGCCGTCGTCACGGCGTGGAAGGTCTTCCGAGGGGGCTCAGCGCTCCTTGAGAGCCTGCTCGATCACGCGCATGACCTCGTCCAGCGAGGCGTCGGTGCGGGCGACCGTCACCAGGACCTCGCCCTGCGCGGAGATCGTCGCCGGGGCCTGCGCGGGGGTGCCGGCACCGCTGCGGCCGGCTCCGATGCCCGTCCCGAACGTCTTCCGCACGATCGCGAAGGCGTGGTCGAGCTGGGCCTCGACGTCGCCCTGGCCGCCCGCCCGCAGCCAGCGCCGCAGGACGTGGTTGTGGGCGGTGACCACGGCGGACGCGGCGACCTCGGCGAGCAGCGGCTCGTCGCCCGCGTCCTCGTCGTGGGCGTGCTCGTCGAAGTGGCCGAGCAGATAGCGGGTGAAGAGACGCTCGTAGCGGGCCACCGACGCGATCTCCGCCTCGCGCAGGGTGGGCACCTCGCGCGTCAGCTTGTAGCGGGCGACCGAGATCTCCGGCCGGGCCGCGTACATCTTCATGACTTCCTTGATGCCGCGGCACACCGTGTCGAGCGGGTGCTCGTGCGCCGGGGCCGCGTTGAGGACCGCCTCCGCCCGGATCAGTGTGTCGTCGTGGTCGGGGAAGATCGCCTCTTCCTTGGAACGGAAGTGGCGGAAGAAGGTGCGGCGGGCGACCCCGGCGGCGGCCGCGATCTCGTCGACGGTGGTCGCCTCGTACCCCTTGGTCGCGAACAGCTCCATGGCCGCGGCCGCCAGTTCTCGGCGCATCTTGAGCCGTTGGGCGGCCGCGCGGCTGCCCGCGGCACTTTCCGGCGCGTCGGGCGTGGCTGGTGTACGTGAGGACCTGGCGGGCTGGGACATGACCCGAACGTACTGCATGTGCGCAGCTCGGTGCGCGTGTCCGGGGTTTCCCCCGCCCTCGGCGGGCGGGGGTCCGCCAGTGGGGTCGAGCAGTCCCCCCCAGTCCTCGTGTCCTCGGAACCAGTCGCCGCCCCCGTCAGCGGCGGGCATATTCGCGGAAGCCGCGGCCGGTCTTGCGACCGAGGCAGCCGGCGGCCACCAGGTGCTCCAGGAGCGGGGCGGGAGCCAGGCCCGGGTCCCGGAACTCGCGGTGCAGGACCTTCTCGATCGCGAGGGAGACATCGAGCCCGACGACGTCCAGCAGCTCGAAGGGGCCCATCGGGTAGCCGCCGCCCAGCCTCATCGCGGCGTCGATGTCGTCGAGCGACGCGTAGTGTTCCTGCACCATCTTGATCGCGTTGTTGAGGTACGGGAAAAGCAGGGCGTTCACGATGAAGCCCGCACGGTCTCCGCAGTCGACCGCGTGCTTCTTGATCCGTCCGCACACCTCGCGGACCGTCGCGTGGACGTCCTCGGCCGTCAGCACCGTACGGACGACCTCGACCAGCTTCATCGCCGGCGCCGGGTTGAAGAAGTGCATGCCGATCACGTCCTGCGGACGCGAGGTGGCGCGGGCGCAGGCGACGACCGGCAGCGAGGAGGTCGTCGTGGCGAGGACCGCGCCGGGCTTGCAGACCTTGTCCAGCGTCGCGAACAGCTGCTGCTTGATCTCCAGGTCCTCGGCGACCGCCTCGACGGCCAGGTCGACGTCGGCGAAGGCGTCGTAGGAGCCGGCGGCCGTGATCCGGTCCAGGGTCTGCGCGGCGGCCTCGGCGGTCAGCCGCCCCTTGTCGACGGACCGGGACAGAGACTTGCCGATACGGGCCTTGGCGGCCTGCGCCTTCTCCTCGCTGCGGGCGGCGAGGACGACGTCGTAACCGGCCTTGGCGAAGACCTCGGCGATGCCGGAGGCCATGGTGCCGGAGCCCGCGACGCCGACGCTGCGCACCGGACGGCCGGGTGTTCCGGTCCCGCCGGAGACGGGCGTCAACGCGTCCGGGACGACCGTGGCGCTGCCGGGGGCCTCGTAGGTGTAGAAGCCGCGGCCCGACTTGCGGCCGGTCAGGCCCGCCTCGCTGAGCTGCTTGAGGATCGGGGCGGGCGCGTGCAGCCGGTCGTGGGACTCGGCGTACATGGCCTCCAGGACCGTACGGGCCGTGTCGACACCGATCAGGTCGAGCAGCGCGAGCGGGCCCATCGGCAGTCCGCAGCCCAGCCGCATCGCCGCGTCGATGTCCTCGCGGGAGGCATACCGGGCCTCGTACATCGCGGCGGCCTGGTTGAGGTAGCCGAACAGCAGGCCGTCGGCGACGAACCCGGGCCGGTCGCCCACCGCGACGGGCTCCTTGCCGAGGTCGAGGGCGAGGTGGGTGACGGCGGTGACGGCGGCCGGCGCGGTCAGCACCGAGGAGACGACCTCGACCAGCTTCATCGCGGGCGCCGGGTTGAAGAAGTGCAGGCCCAGCACCCGCTCCGGGCGCGCCGAGTCGGCGGCGAGGCGGGTGACGGACAGCGCGTTGGTGCCGGTGGCGAGGATGGTGTCGGGGCGCACGATCCCGTCCAGCTCGCGGAAGATCTGGTGCTTGATCTCGTACGACTCCGGCGCCACCTCGATAACCAGGTCGGCGTCGGCCGCCGAGCGCAGGTCGGTGGAGGTGCGGACACGGGCCAGGACGGCCGTGCGCTCCAGCTCGGTGAGCCGGCCGCGCTGCACGGCGCGGGCGGTGGAGGCATCCAGTGCGGCGAGGGACCGCGCGGTCTGCGCCTCGCTGATGTCGATGCCGATCACCTCGCGGCCGGCCTTGGCCAGGATCTCGGTGATGCCGGTGCCCATGGTGCCGAGGCCGATGACGGCGATCGTCTGGAGCGGGGACAGAGGGGTGTCGGACAGGGGAGCGGCCATCGCGGGACTCCAGGAATGAGGTGACGACTGGGAACGCCCCCGGGTGCGCCGAGGGGGCCTTTGCGAGGCCTGGGCGCACCGGGTGCGGAAGGAAAGGAGTGCGGGTGTTGCCGGGCTACGAGCGCACACGCCCGGTGCCGTCGCTGCGGGCGTGCACACGCCCGGAGACGAACGGGAGATCCGACCGGCCCTGTCCCGTGGCCGGGTCGTGCAGCGGTACGAGGTACCGAACCGACTTCTCTCGCGGCGACTGCGTCACCAGGCCACCGCGAGGAGGTGAAGCGAGTGGGTGACTCGCTCGTATGAGCTTAACCGGTGGGTAACGAGCGCGCCAGCCCTGGTGGCTGTGATGTAACTCCCTGAGCGGCCGAGCCCATAGGCTCGCCGTCATGGACGAAGAGTTGCGATCGCTCACGGAGCGTTTACGGCGGGAGTCGGGCGGGAGCCCCGAGGGCACGGTGCTGTACGAGCGGCTGACGGCGACGGCCGATCAGGACGAGCTGGCGGGCGTGCTGACCGAGTCGGGGCAGCCGCTGTGGGCCCGGGAGCTGGCCGCGTTCCGGCTGGGGCTCGCGGGGGACCGGCGCGCCTTCGAGGCACTGGTCCTGCTGCTCAACCACCGGGACCCGCCGCGCTGCGCCTCCGCCGCCCACGCGCTGGCCCGTCTCGGCGACCCCCGCACCGCCCGCGCCGCGGCCGCCCTGGCCACCAACGAACTGCGCGTCGCCTACGCCCTGCACCCCGTCCGGCTTCTGGTGGAGCTGCGGGCGCCCGAGTCCGTCCCCGCGCTGATCACGACGCTCCGGCGACGGCTTCGGCCGCACGACCCCCACCGGCGGGTGGCCCTCGCGTGCGTGGAGGGGCTCGGCGCGCTGGGAGACGGGCGAGCCCGGCCGGTGCTGAACGACGCCCTCGCCCACCCGGTGCTCGCGGAGGCGGCCGTGCACGCGCTGGCGCGGATCCCCCGGCAGCGGTGAGGAGGGGCGGACCGGCAGGTGTCAGACCGGGAGGGGGCTGAGGTACCGCACCTCGGGTACCGCGACGCCTTCCACCTCGAAGGGCTCCTCGGCGCCGTCCGCGCGGAACCCGGCCCCCTCGTAGAAGCGGCGGGCGCGGGCGTTGCCCTTGAGGACCCAGAGGTACATCCGGGGGTATCCGAGGACGCCGGCCTGCCGGACCGACTCCTTCAGGAGGGTACGTCCGACGCCCGTGCCGACGTGCTCGGTGTCAACGTAGATCGCGTACAACTCGGCGTCGCCGGTGCGGACTTCACCGTCCCGGTAGGCGCCGTGGGCGGCCCAGCCCACCACCTTCCCGCCCTGTTCCGCGACCAGGTTCACCCCGTCGGCGGCACTGCGCGCGAAGCGGGCGCGTCGGCGCTCGGCGTCCTCGGTGACGCTCAGCGCGTCGAGGTACGACTGCGGTATCAGGCCCCGGTAGGCGGTCTGCCGGCCGCGGACACGGATCTCGGAGACCCGCTGGATGTCGGCGAGTGCCATGTCCCGTACGGCGACCGGGGACGTCACCCGCCGACCACCGCGAACGCCTCGATCTCCATCAGGAACTCGGGGCGGACCAGCGCGGCCACCTGTACGGCAGAGGCGGCCGGGAGACGGTCGTCGGGTATGTGCGCGGCCCGGGCCGCGCGGATCGCGGGCATGTGGGCCATGTCCGTGACGAAGTAGGTGAGTTTGACGACGTCGTCGAAGGTCGCGCCGGCCGCGGCGAGGCAGCGCCTGAGGTTCTCGAAGACCTGGCGGGCCTGGGCCTCGGGGTCGCCCTCGCCGACCAGCCTGCGGTGTTCGTCGAGCGGGAGCTGACCGGCGACGGCGACGAGACGGCCGGTGCCTATGACCACGTGGGCGTACTGGGCCGCGGCGGCGACTCCGTCGGGAGCGGGAATCCTGGTCAGTTCACTCATGGGTCCATGGTGGACCACGGGTCTGACAACGCCCCCGACGGGTCGGCGCGGGACCGCGGGGTGACTGTCGCCCATTAGTTCGAGATTCGAATATCTTCGCGATGGGAAGATCGCCTTCCGCTGAACCACGAAGGCCTGGCGGTCCCGTCGGGCTGCCGAAGTGACCGCGGACGAGGCCGGATCGGTCCGGCCATGAAGGGTGATGGAGAGTGACCAGTGCGCAACTCCCCGATGAGATATCAGGCCTGGGCATACGTCAGGACGCGGAGACGAAGACCTTCGGGCAGTTTCTGGAAGAGAAGTGGACAGCGGTCTGCAACGGCCTGGGGATAGACCAGTGGGAGACGGAGACCGTGCTGGCGGACCTGCGGGAAGTGATCCACCCGTGGGGCGCGCGGCCCGTCGGAACGCGTTGCGATCCACCCTCGTTCGTCTCGGCCGATGGTTTCCCCGCCGAACTCTCCGTCAGTTGGAAGGCCGGCCGGCCCGAGGTCCGCATCCTGTTCGAGTCGCTCGGCTCCGACCCCACCCCGCTCGGCTGTCAGGAGGCCGGCCGAGAGCTGACGCGTCGACTGGCCGGAAGCCCGGGGACGGACATCGCGCGATACCTGGGTGTCGAGGACCTGTTCATCACGTCCGCCCCCGATCGCTACCGGGCCACCATCTGGCACTCCCTGGCCTGGCGACCGGGGAAGCGGCCCCACTACAAGGTCTACCTCAACCCGCAGGTGCACGGCCTGGACCGCGCGTACGACGTCATGGCGGAGGCCATGCACCGGCTGGGCCTGGCGGACGCCTGGGAACCGGTGGCGCACCGTGGAGAGGAACTCGCGCGGCGCGGGCACGAGTTGGAGCTCATGGCCCTCGATCTGGACGGCGGAGACACCTCCCGTGTGAAGGTCTACTTCCGGCACCTTCCCATGCCGATGGGTGAGCTGGACACCGTGGCGGCGTTGGCGCACCGCTACGAGCCGGCCCGGGCTGCCCGGGCGCGCGGCGTCATCTACGGGCGGGACGGCGGCACCGTGAGCAACGAGCCGATGACCTGTCTGGCGTTCCGGGAGGGAACGCCCGGCCCCGAGGAGGCCAACGTCTATCTGAGGCTGCCGGACAACACCCGCTCCGACGCGGAGGCAGCCCTGCGCATCGCCCGGCTCATGGAGGTGGAGGGCATCGACCCGCGTCCGCACGCCGAGATCCTGCGGCAGCTGACGGCGGGACTGCCCGGGCACACCGGGGGACTGCAGGAGTTGTGCAGCTACCGGACGATCTCACCGCAGATGCCCGCGGACATCGGGGTGTATCTGCGGTTCAGCGCGTACGCCGAACCCGCGGCCTGACACCGAGCCGTTTCCAGGAGTGGCGTGAAGGCTCCGCCAGGCCGGTGACGGCCTCGCGGAGCCCCTTCACCGCTCAGCCACGGAAGCCCAGCAGTCCGTGCAGCGTGGCACCGCGGGCGGTGCTCGAGGCGACCTTCGCGCTCAGCGGCTTCGGGTCGGGCTGCGCCTTGCACACCGCGTCGACTCCGCCCGTCCCGCGCGGCACGGCGCCGTCGGTGAGGTACGTCGCCAGGTGCTTGTCCAGGCAGGTGTTCCCGCTCAGGGTGATTCCGTGGTTCTGGCCGCCCTCCTCGACCACCAGGCTGGAGCCGCGCAGCAGCGCGTGGACCATCGCACCGCCCTCGTACGGGGTGGCCGCGTCGTTCGTCGCCTGGAACAGCAGGACCGGCGGCAGGTCGCCGTTGGCGAGGTTCACCGGCCCGAGCGGTTCGGCCGGCCAGAACGCGCACGGTGCATTGTACCAGGCGTTGTTCCAGGTCATGAACGGCGCCTTCGCGTAGACCGCCCAGTTGTCCGTGCGCCACTCGTCCCAGTCGCGCGGCCAGGAGGCGTCACGGCACTGCACCGCGGTGTAGACGCTGTAGCCGTTGTCCCCCGCGGCGTCGACGGCGGCGAAGTTCTCGTACGCCTCGACCAGCGGATCGTCGTCCTTGCCGTTCACGTACGCGGCGAACGCCTCGGCGAGGTGGGGCCAGTAGCCGTTGAAGTAGCCGCCGGGCATGAAGGTGTCCTCCAGCTCCGAGGCGCCCACCTTGCCGCCGGCCGGCTTCTTGGCGAGGGCCGCCCGCATCGCGTACCACTTGGTCTCGACCTTGTCCGGGTCGGTGCCGAGTCCGTACGTCTTGTCGTACTTGGCGATCCAGGCCATCAGGGCGCGGTGGCGGTCGTTGAAGGCCAGGTCCTGCGTGAGGTTGTCCTCGTACCAGACGCCGGTGGGGTCGACGATCGAGTCCAAAACCAGGCGTCGCACCCGCTGCGGGTAGAGCTTGGCGTACACCGCGCCGAGGTAGGTGCCGTACGAGTAGCCGAAGTAGTTCAGCTTCTGCGCGCCGACCGCGTCGCGGATCGCGTCCATGTCGCGTACCGCGCTGAGGGTGTCGACGTACGGCAGCACGCTCGCGTACTTCTTCCCGCAGGACGCGGCGAACGACCGGGCGCGCTTCAGGTTGGCCTGCTCGATCGCCTCGGTGCTCGGCACGGAGTCCGGGCGGAGAGGGGCGAAGTGGCCGGGCCCGCAGTCCAGGGCGGGGGTGCTCTTGCCGACCCCGCGCGGGTCGAAGCCGATGACGTCGTACTGGGCCGACACCGCCTTGGGCAGCGCCGAGGCGACGAATCCGGCGAGGCTCAGCCCCCGGCCGCCGGGGCCTCCGGGGTTGACCAGCAGTGGTCCCTGGTACGTCTTCGCGGTGTGCGGGACGCGGGACAGCGCCAGCGTGATCTGCTTCCCGCTCGGCTGCGCGTGGTCGAGGGGCACCTTCAGGGACGCGCACTGGAGCCTCGGTTGGGCGGTGGTGCCGCAGCTCTTCCAGCTGGGCTTCGCCGCGCGGGCGGGCTCCGCGGGGTGCGACGGACTCGCTCCGGCGGGCAGGGCCGTGACCGTCCCGGCCACGACGACGGCGGCGGCAGCGCACAGCACGGCTGCGCGTTTGTTCATGGAGTGCTCCCGGGACGGAGGGGACGGCGGCGGCAGGACCGCGCAGGTCACGGCCCTCGCCGCATCGTCCCGAAAAGATCGTCCGGAAGAACCTGTTCTGGCGTTACTTGACCCGTTCGGGTTGCCGGATGCGCTCGAACGCGCTCAGAGCAGCGTGAGTTGCACCGGCCCGGACGCGGCGGGTTCCTCGGCCGGATCGACCGGATCGGCCGGATCGGGCTGCGGGATCCGGCGGGGCATCCCCGCGCGCGTGGGGCCGATGCCGTACTCCTCGGCCAGCTCGTGGACCTGACGGGTGATCCGGCGCTGGTACCACTTCGGGGCGTAGGCGCCGTCCGCGTACAGCCGCTCGTACCGGCGCACCAGGTGCGGGTGGTGCTGCCCGAGCCAGGCCATGAACCACTCGCGGGCACCGGGGCGCAGATGCAGCGCGAGGGGGGTGACGGAGGTGGCCCCGGCGGCCGCTGTCGCCCGCACGGTGGCGCGCAGCTGTGCCGGTTCGTCGCCGAGGAACGGGATCACCGGCGCCATCAGCACCCCGCAGCCGATGCCGTGGTCGGTGAGGGTCCGTACGACGTCCAGGCGCCGTTGGGGAGCCGGGGTGCCCGGTTCGACGGTGCGCCACAGCTCGGTGTCGGTGAAGCCGACGGAGACCGAGACGCCGACGTCGGTCACCTCGGCGGACTGCCGCAGCAGGTCGAGGTCGCGCAGGATCAGCGTGCCCTTGGTGAGGATGGAGAAGGGGTTCGCCCGGTCGCGCAGGGCGGACAGGATGCCCGGCATCAGCCGGTAGCGGCCCTCCGCGCGCTGGTAGCAGTCGACGTTCGTGCCCATCGCGACGTGCTCACCGTGCCAGCGGGGCGAGGCCAGCTGGCGGCGCAGCAGCTCCGGCGCGTTCACCTTGACGACGATCTGGGTGTCGAAGCCGATGCCGGTGTCGAGGTCGAGATAGCTGTGCGTCTTGCGGGCGAAACAGTAGACGCACGCGTGTGTGCAGCCCCGGTAGGGGTTCACGGTCCATTCGAACGGCATCCGGGAGGCGCCCGGCACCCGGTTGAGGATCGAGCGGGCCCTGATCTCGTGGAACGTGATGCCGGCGAACTCGGGCGTGTCGAACGTCCTGGTCGTGACCGTGTCCGCGCCGAACAGCGCGGCGTCCGCCGCCCGGTCGTGGCGGGTCTCCACGGTGAGGTTGTCCCAGCGCATGACGTCTCCTCGGTAGCCCTGCCCCCACAATAGAACAAGTGTTCCCATGATCGTGCGACGGACCTTCGGCGGTCCTTTTCGATCGCCCGGCGATCGCTTCCGCGACCCCGATTTGGGCGGCTGCGGACCGGGGTGGTTGGCTTGCCCCGCACCTGAGCAACCTGAGCAACCCTGAGCAACAAGGACCTGGAGGAACCCCATGGCGCAGGTCGAGGCCACCACCGAGCGGGTCGTCGCTGCGGACCCGGAGAAGGTGTTCGACACCATCGCCGACTACAGCGGCACGCGCGCGAGGCTGCTGCCCGAGCACTTCAGCGAGTACGAGGTGCGCGAGGGTGGCGACGGCGAGGGCACCCTCGTCCACTGGAAGCTCCAGGCCACCAGCAAGCGCGTGCGCGACTGCCTCCTGGAGGTCGCCGAGCCGACCGACGGCGAGCTCGTCGAGAAGGACCGCAACTCCTCGATGGTCACCGTCTGGCGCGTCACCCCGGCCGGTGAGGGCGCGTCCCGGGTCGTCGTCACCACCACCTGGAACGGCGCGGGTGGCATCGGCGGCTTCTTCGAGAAGACCTTCGCGCCCAAGGGCCTCGGCCGGATCTACGACCTGATCCTCGCCAACCTCGCCACCGAGGTCGAGAAGTAGATCAACACCCGTACGCTCCTTGGGTGTTGATCCCCTTCACCGGTTCGAGCGGATCTCCCTTCCGACCGGGATGGTGCCGTAACTCGTCGCGCTTGCTCGCAGTTGTCGCTTTACGCGGGAATTGTGTGGCAGGTGCGACGAGGGGAGCGGCACATGGGCGGGACCACTCTGGTGCAGGACGAGCCGGTCACGGCACCTCCTGCGGCGGGCCCGCCCGAGGCGCCGGTCACCGAGACGGGACCGGGGCAACGCCGGGTGCGGCTGGTCTTCTTCGGCCTCATGCTCGCGCTGCTCCTCGCCGCCCTGGACCAGATGATCGTCGCCACCGCCCTGCCGAAGATCGTCGGCGAGCTGCACGGCCTGGACAGGATGTCCTGGGCGATCACCGCCTACCTGCTCACCGCCACCGTCGGACTGCCCGTCTACGGCAAGCTCGGTGACCTCCGCGGCCGCAAGGGCGTCTTCCAGTTCGCGATCGTCGCCTTCGTCGTCGGCTCCGCGCTCGCCGGGCGGGCGCGGACCATGGACCAGCTGATCGCCTTCCGCGCCGTGCAGGGCGTCGGCGCGGGCGGGCTCATGATCGGCGTGCAGGCCATCATCGCGGACATCGTGCCGCCAAGGCGCCGCGGCCGGTTCATGGGCCTCATCGGCGCCGCGTTCGGCCTCGCCTCGGTCGCCGGACCGCTGCTCGGCGGCTACTTCACGGACCACCTCTCCTGGCGCTGGTGCTTCTACATCAACGTCCCCTTCGGCCTTGTCACCCTCGCCGTGGTCACCGTCGTCCTCAAGCTCCCGAAGCCCACGGCGAAACCCCGATTCGACGTCCTCGGCGCCCTGTTGCTCGCCGTGGCCTCCACCTGCCTTGTCCTGCTGACCAGTTGGGGCGGCACCGAGCACGCCTGGGACTCGAGCGTCGTCGTCGGCCTCGGCGCGGGCGCGGCCGCCGCCACCGTCCTCTTCCTCGTCGTCGAGGGCGTCGCCGCCGAACCCCTCGTCCCGCTGCGGCTGTTCAGGGACTCCGTCTTCAACGTCACCGCGCTGGTGGGCCTGGTGATCGGGGTCGCGCTGTTCGGTGCCGCCAGTTATCTGCCGACCTTCCTGCAGATGGCCTACGGGGCCACCGCCACCGAGTCCGGGCTGCTCATGCTGCCGATGATGGGTGGCATCGTCGGCGCCTCCGTGCTCTCCGGGCAGCTCATCACCCGCACCGGCCGCTACAAGGTGTATCCCGTCCTCGGCAGCGCCCTCGCCGCCCTCGGCATGTGGCTGCTGTCCCGGCTGGAGGCGGGCACACCCCGGCTGCAGTACAGCCTCTGGATGGCCGTGCTCGGCGCCGGCATCGGCCTGGTGATGCCCGTCCTCGTCCTCGCCGTGCAGAACTCCGTGCGCCCCACCGACCTCGGCACCGCCACCAGCGCCAACAACTACTTCCGCCAGATCGGCGGCAGCGTCGGCGCGGCGATCTTCGGCACCCTCTTCGCCGGCCGGCTCACCGACGCCCTGCGCGACCGCCTGCCCGCCCGTACCGGCGCCGGCCTCCCGGACCCCGAGTCCCTCACCCCCCAGCTGGTGCGCGCATTGCCCCCGGCGCTGCGCGACGCCTACATCCGCGCGTACGCCGACGCCATGCCGAGGATCTTCCTCTATCTCGTACCGGTGCTCGTCCTCGGGCTGCTCATCGCCTGCTTCCTCAAGGAGAAACCGCTGGTGTCCCACAACGCCGCCGAAACGGAGCTCGCGACCGTGAACACGCCGATCCCCCACCCTGCGGGCGGAGGGACCCCCCTCTCGCCTCGCTCGCCGTACACCGTCGGAGTCCCCGTCTGCGGCACGGTGCAGCACTCCGACGCCACCGTCGTGCCCCGCGCGGCGCTCACCCTCATCGATGTGAGCGGACAGCAGATCGGCCGGGGCGCCAGCGGCGAGGACGGACGGTACGCGCTGTCCACGCCCGGCTCCGGCGCATACGTCCTGATCGCCGCCGCCGGCGGTCACCAGCCACAGGCCGTCTCCGTCACCGTCGGCGAACGCCCCGTCGAACTGGACATCGTCCTCGGCGGCGCCGGCCGCCTCGCCGGGAGCGTCGTGACGGCGGACGGCTCCCCGGTGCGGGAGGCCACCGTCACCCTTGCCAACGTCCACGGCGAGGTCGTCGCCAGCACCCGCAGCGGCCGCGAGGGCGGCTACGTCATCACCGAACTCGTCGCCGGGGAGTACACCCTCGCCGTCGGCGCGCCCGCCTTCCGCCCGGCCGCCCTGCCGGTCAGCGTCCAGGCCTCCCGCGAGACCCGCCAGGACGTCGAACTCGCCGGCGGCGCCCTGCTGCGCGGCACGGTGCGGGCCACCGGCGGGCGCCCCGTCGAGGACGCGCGCGTGACCCTCCTGGACGCGGCGGGCAACGTCGTGGACACCCTCACCACGGGCCCCGACGGCACGTTCCGCTTCGTCGACCTGTCCTGCGGCGAGTACACCGTCATCGCCGCCGGTTACCCGCCGGTCGCCACCGTCCTGCAAGTGGCGGGCGGCGGGCGCACGGAGCGCGACCTGCGACTCGGCCACGAGGACTGACCCGGCCCGCGCGGGCACCGGGACGTGCGGCGTACCCCGGCGCGCCCCGGTGAAACCAATTCCAGCATTGCCGCACATGCCGACCGACGTGCGCCGTACGGTGGGGGCTGCGGGACAGATCTTGCACAGCTCTGGGGAGAGAGGGCCTGGGCCATGGACCGTGGCACCGACAGGGACGCACCTCCCAGCCGCGGAGCCGGGAGCGATGCGGCCGACGGCGTGGCCGACGCCGGGCGCGTTCCGCTGGCCGTGGTCGTGGTGGACCGTGAGGGTCTCGTCTCCCACTGGAGCACCGGCGCACGCCGGCTCTTCGGCGTCGTCAAGGAGGAGGCGATCGGCCGGTCCGCGATCGACCTGCTCCCCGTCTCCGGCGCGCTCCCCGAGCCCGACGACGACCTTCCGGACGGGGGACACGGGGGCTACGGAGACCACGCCGCCTACGACGGCCTCGGACCCGGGCTGGACTCCTCCCTCGACCGCGGCCTCGGCTACCCGGCCGCCGGACGGGCCCGGCTGACCGTGCCCGAGCGGGACCGTGACCGTGTCGACGTGCTGTGGTGGGCGTACCCGCTGGTCGGACCGGGAACGGAACGACTGCTGGTGCTGGCCGCGGACGCGGCGGGACTGCACCAGGACGATCCGGCGGACCGGGCGGCCGTCGAACGCATCGCCCCCGGCTTCGCGCTGCACACCGACTTCCCCGGCGCCGAGGGCCTCGCCGGCCGGCTGCCCGAGATCCTGCCCAGCATGAGCGTCGGCGAAAGCGCCCGCATCGTCGCGCAGATCCTCGAACTCGGCTACCCCGTCCTGGAGTTCAGTCAGAACGACCGGGTGCCCGTGACGCCCGACTGGGGCGTGGCCCGGCGCGTCGAGCGCAGAGTCCGCCGCGAGCGGGCCGCCCGCGCCGTCGCCGAAGGGCTGCCCGTACCGGAGGATCTGGTCGACGAGGGCGAGGACCTCGAGTACGTCGCCGTCCGGGAACGGCTGGAGTTCCTCAACGAGGTCAGCGGGAAGATCGGCACCTCACTCGATCTGTCCCGGACGATTCTCGAGGTCAGCAGAGCCGTCGTCCCGCGCTTCACCGACGTCGCCGGCACCTATCTGCGTGAACAGGTCGTCGCCGGTGAGGGGTTCCCCGACGGGGTGCCGGACACGACCACCATGTGGCACCGGGTCGCCGTCGAGCACACCGACGAACCCGGCCGCTGGGACGACGTCGTACCCGTCGGCGAGGCGATGCCGTTCCCCGCGCACACCCCGTTCTTCCAGTGCATGACCACAGGCGAACCCGTGCTCGTGCCCCGCATCAGCGAGCAGCTGGGCCATGCCATCGCCTCGCAGTTCGAGAAACGCGACATCCGGCCACTGATCACCGGCCGCTCCATGCTCGTCGTCCCGCTGAAGGCCCGTAACGTCGTCCTCGGTTTCATGATCCTGCTGCGCCACCCCGAGCGTGCCGTCTTCAACGACATGGACCGGGTCACCGGCGCCGAACTCGCCGCCCGCGCCGGCCTCGTGCTCGACAACGCGCGCATGTACACCTACCAGGAGAGCGTCGCCGAGACCCTCCAGGACAGCATGCTGCCGCACATCCCGCCCCGCATGGCGGGCTGTGACATCGCCACCCGCTATCTGCCGGGCACGCTGCTGGGGCGCGTCGGCGGCGACTGGTTCGACTCGGTGAAGCTGCCCGGCGCCCGCACCGCCCTCGTCGTCGGAGACGTCATGGGCCATGGCCTCAACTCGGCAGCCATGATGGGCCAGTTGCGGACGGCCGTGCAGACCATGGCCGCCCTCGACCTGCCGCCCGCCCAACTCCTGCGCAATCTCGACGACTTGGCGCAAAGGCTCGGCGACACCTACCTCGCAACCTGCCTGTACGCGGTCTACGACCCGATCGAGAGCGAGCTGCGCATCGCCAACGCGGGCCACATCCCACCCGTGTTGGTGCGTGCCGTCGACGGTCGCAGCGAACTCCTCGACCTGCCCACCGGCGCGCCCATCGGCGTCGGCGGGGTGCCCTTCGAGGCCGTCCGCGTGCGCGTGGAACCGGGCGACCGGCTGGTGATGTGCACCGACGGCCTGGTGGAGATGCGCGGCGAGGACATCGGCGTGGGCCTGGCGACGCTCTGCGAGTCCGCCGCCCACCCGGCCGCCTCCATGGACGACGCCTGCGACACCATCATCCGTGCCCTCAACACGCGTGGAGGCCGCAAGGACGATGTGGCCCTGCTCATGGCCCGCCTCAACGGCATCGAACCGGACGACGTCGCCGAATGGCGGTTGCGCCTGGACCCGGCCGAGGTGGGCCGGGCCCGGGCGGTGGTCCGCGAACAGCTCCACGACTGGGGGCTGACGAAGCTGGCCGACGCGGCCGAGCTCATGGTGAGCGAACTCGTCACCAACGCCCTGCGGCACTCCCAGCGGCGCCCCGTGGCCCTGCGCCTCGTACGCGGCGACACGCTGCTGTGCGAGGTCGACGACGACGATCACGAACTGCCGACCCTGCTGAGCGCCGGGGCCGGTGACGAGGTCGGACGGGGGCTGCGCGTGGTGAGCACGCTGGCCCGTGAGTGGGGCACCAGCCGGACGGGCGCGGGGAAGTCCGTCTGGTTCGAGCTGACGCTGCCGCGCCGCTGAACGCGGCCGACCCGACCGCTGATCCGTGCGGCTGACCGGGGCGGACAGGGGGCGCACAACGGCGTACGGATTCAGAACGCGGCGTGAAGGAATGCGCCGCGCGCTTGTAGCGGAAACCGGGGAGCGATAAACCGTACTCGCCCGTCGCTTACGGCGGATCGGCCTTGCATCCTGGGGAGTTGGGCATGAGCGTGGCGAGTCGGTACCGGGAGGCGTGGGAGGGCTTCTGGCGTGAGGCCCCGGACGAACCGGGCGGTGTGTTCTGGGACGCGGATCCGAGAGTGACCGCCGCCGTCCACCTCGCCTACTTCGAACCCCATGTCACCGACCCGGGGCTGGCGTTGGTGGACCTCGGCTGCGGCAACGGCACCCAGACCCGGTACCTCGCCGACCGCTTCCCGCACGTGGTCGGCGCCGACCTGGCCGCCGCGGCCCTCGACCACGCCCGGCGCGCCGACCCCGCCGGACAGGCGACGTACCGGCTGCTGGACGCGGCCGAGAAGGGCGCGGCCGAGACCCTGCACGCCGAACTCGGCGACGCCAACGTCTACATGCGCGGCGTCCTGCACCAGTGCGAGCCCGCCGACCGGCAGCCGCTGGTGGACGGGATCGCCGCGCTGGTGGGGGAGCGCGGCAGGGTCTTCCTCGTCGAACTGTCGGAGGCGGCCCGTCCCGTCCTCGGCTCTCTGGCGCAGAGCCCGGCCGGTCCGCCGCCGAAACTCGCGCCGATCTTCCGACACGGCATCGCCCCCGGCGAGGTCGCCGACGACGCGGTGCCCGCGTATCTGCGCACCGCCGGGCTCACGGTCCTGGCCTCCGGTGAACTGCCGCTCATCACCACGGAGTCGGCACCGGACGGCACCCGGATAGAACTGCCGTCGAAGTGGCTCGTGGCGGCCCGTGTCATGTGACCGCCCTCACATCGAATGCGGCTCCCGCGGCGGTCACACTCTCGCGCCGCGCCGTGTCAGGGGGGTGAAGGAACGCACGGAAACCCCCGATGAGGAGCTGCTGAAATGTCCACTGCCTACGTTGTCGTCACCGTCGTCGGAGCTGTCATGGCAGGCTTCTCGGCCGCCTCGGTCTTCCTGGGCGCCGAGTGGACGGTGAAGCCGCTGGCCGACTACGGAGTGCCGCGCTCGTGGTGGCCGTGGCTCGGTGCGGCCAAGGCCGTCGGTGCGGCCGGGCTGCTGGCCGGGCTGTTCGTGCCCGTGGTCGGCGTGCTCGCCGCGGCCGGTCTGGTCCTGTACTTCCTCGGGGCCGTCGTCACCGTGCTGCGGGCCCGCTGGTTCTCGCACGTGCCGTTCCCGCTGGTCTACGCGGCACCGGCGGTGGCCTCGCTGGTGCTGGCCTTCTGACAACGGGGCACGGGGTCACAGGTCACAGGTCACAGGTGATGAGTCACGGGGTGACGGGTGAGGAGTGAAGGGTGAGGGGCGGACCGGGAACTCCCGTCCGCCCCTCACCCGTTCGTCAGTCGTCGGCCCCGACAGACTCGGTCCAGGGGACGTCGAGCACCGCCACCTCGATGCCCTCCAGCCGCTCCCGGTCCGCCACGACGTCGATCCCGGTGATCCCGCCCTCCGCGACCGTGAACACGAGGACCAGCCGCAGCCTGCCCTGCGGCGCCATCACGAGGCCGACCCGGCCGTCGAGGAGGGCGAGACCGGTGAACCGGGCGCGGCCGGTCGCAGCCATCGCACCCTCGGCCACGGGCCGCGCCCCGCTGACCGCGACGGGCTCGGGCGTGGGAACGACGAAACGGTCGGCGGTGAGGACCACGTCCGGATGCAGCAGCGCCAGCAACGCCTCGAAGTGGCCGCCGCGCGTGGCGGCCAGGAACGCCTCGACGACCTCGCGCTGCCGGGCCCGTTCGATGGCGGGCACGGCAGCGGGCACCTCCGCGGGTACGGCAGGGACGTCGGCGCCGGGGGCGGCGCCCCGGACGCGGCGGCGGGCCCGGCTGGCCAGTTGCCGGGTGGCGGCCGGGGTGCGCTCGATCATCGGGGCGATGTCGTCGAACGGCACGGTGAACAGGTCGTGCAGCACGAACGCGAGCCGCTCGGCCGGGGCCAGGGTGTCCAGGACGACCAGGAGCGCCACGCCGACCGAGTCGGCGAGCAGCGCCTCCTCCTCGGGGTCGCCGCCCTCCCGCGGACCGACGGCGGGCTCGGTCACCCCGTCGTCGAGCGGCACCTCCGGCCGCGTTCTGCGGGAGCGCAGCATGTTCAGGCACACCCGGCCCACCACCGTGGTCAGCCACCCGCTGAGGTTCTCCACGTCGCCGACGTCCGCCCGGGCCGCCCTGAGCCAGGTCTCCTGCACGGCGTCCTCCGCCTCGCTGAGTGAGCCCAGCATGCGGTAGGCGACGGCGCGCAGATGAGGCCGGTCGGCCTCGAAACGCTCCGGTGGCAGGGTGGTGTGCGTGGTCATGACCGGATCCCCGTTCGTGTCACAGCGGTGCAGGCCGCGGTGCGGGCCTGTGTGCGGAGATCACAACACGGGCGCGGTCAGCCGCACCAACGTCTCCTCGAACGAAGTGGCCTCCCTGGCGGCCTGTTGTGCGGGAGCCTCGCCGGCAGGGCGGCCATGCCGCAGGTGTCGGTCGCCGCCGAGAGGACCAGGCCCGCGCCGATCAGCCCGTGACAGCCAGTGCGCGCCGGCGGGCCAGGCCCGCGGCGAAACCGGCGATCACCAGGGATCCGGCGGCGAGCCGGACCTGGCGGTCCATCGGCCAAGGGGTGAGGGCCCCGCCGGACGCTCGACGGGACGGCCGACCGCCGCCCATCCGTCGGTGCCGCCCTCCAGCGTGGCCGCCTCGACGCCGAGAGCCGCGAGCCGCGCGCACCCCTTCGCGGACCGGTTGCCGGAGGCGCACACAAGGAGCAGCGGCCCGTGGGCGGCGGCCGCCCCGAGGGCGCTCGCGGCCTCGCCGAGCCGGTCCAGGGCGATGTTGTGGGCGCCGGGCAGGTGCCCGCCGGCGTACTCGCCGGGCGTGCGCACGTCGACGACGGTGCAGTCGCCGAGCCGGGCCGCCGCCTGGGCAGTGGTCAGGCCGGTGGTCGGTCCGGCGGGGTCGGAGGGCGCGGCGGCGTCGGTCGTACGGTGGGCCACGGAACAAAATCTTTCGGTGGGGCGTTGTCCCCCACGAGTAGGATACCCATGGGGGTATATGCGGGGTATGGAGGAGGAAAAGTGCAACTCGACATGTCGGCCGAGGAACTGAAGTCGGCGCTCAACCGGCTGCGGCGCGCCCAGGGGCAACTCGCGGGTGTGATCCGGATGATCGAGGAGGGCCGCGACTGCGAGGACGTGGTCACCCAGCTCGCGGCCGTCTCCCGGGCCCTGGACCGGGCCGGTTTCGCGATCATCGCCACCGGGCTGGAGCAGTGCATGACCAGCGAGGACCCCGAGGTCCGGGACTCCGCGCAGATGCGGGCCCGCCTGGAGAAGCTCTTCCTGTCGCTGGCCTGAGCTCCCCGGCGGTCGTTCACCGGACGGCCGTCACGCCCATGCTCACCGCGACGGCCGGCGGTACCCCGCCGAAGACGCGCTGGAGCGTCGCCGCGGAACGGCCGTCCGCCCCGGGCGGGGTGTGGGATGGCACGGTGTCCCCACGCACCCCATCCCTCGCGCAGGAGTCGACCCGGTGAACCCACGCACACTCGACGAACTCGACCTGAAGCTGCTCCAGGCGCTCCAGCTGGACGGGCGGGCGCCGTTCAGCCGTATCGCCCAGGTGCTGGGAGTCTCCGACCAGACCGTCGCCCGGCGCTTCCGCCGGCTGCACACCACGGCGGGGCTGCGCGTCATCGGGATGACCGACGAGAGCCGGCTCGGGCGCAGCAGCTGGATCGTCCGGCTGTGCTGTACCCCGGACGTGGCCGACCGGCTCGCCGCGGGGCTCGCCCGGCGCCCCGACACCATCTTCGTCGCGCTCATCTCCGGCGGTACGGAGGTGATGTGCTCGATGAAGCCCCGCAGCCGCCAGGAACGGGACGAACTGCTCCTGGGCCATCTGCAGCGCACGCCGCGCATCACCTCCATCAGCGCCCACAGCGTGCTGCACTACTTCTACGGCGGCTCCCTCGGCTGGCTCACCAAGGTCAAGGCCCTCACCCCGGACCAGGAGGCGGCCCTGCGACCCGAGCCGCCCGAGTCCGCCACCGGCCCGGTGTCCGTCGACGCGGACGACGAGCGGCTGCTCGCGCTGCTCCGCGAGGACGGGCGCGCCACCCTCGCCGACCTGGAGGCGGCCACCGGACTGTCGGAGTCGGTGGTCAAGCGACGCCTGGAACGACTGCGGTCCACCGGAGCCCTCTACTTCGACGTCCAGCACGACGTCGAGCCCCTGGGCCGGGAAGTCGACACGATGCTCTGGCTCACCGTGGAGCCCGCCGCGCTCGCCGACGTCGGCCGCGCGCTGGCCGCGCACCCGGAGGTCCGCTTCGCCGCCGCGACCACCGGCCCGGCCAACATCGTCGCCAACACCCTGCACGCCGGCGCCGGCGACCTGTACGCCTACCTCAGCGAGGGGATCGGCGCGCTCGACGGCGTACGGTCCGTGGAGACGGCGCCGATCCTCCGCCAGGTCAAACAGCTCACCTACGAGGGGCGTCGCTCCCCGGGGAACGCGGGGGCGGGCAGATAGGCTCGGGGGCTCCTGACCGGGGACTCCTGAGTGGACGGGGGCCGGATGTGAAGATCCTCATCAGTGCCGACATGGAGGGCGCCACCGGTGTCACCTGGCCCGCCGACGTGCTGCCGGGGACCCCGCAGTGGGAGCGGTGCCGGTCGATGTTCACCTCGGACGTCAACGCGGCCGTGCTGGGCTTCTTCGACGGCGGGGCGGACGAGGTCCTGGTCAACGAGGCGCACTGGACCATGCGCAACCTGCTCCTCGAACAGCTCGACGAGCGGGTGGAGATGCTCACCGGCCGGCACAAGTCCCTGTCCATGGTGGAAGGCGTCCAGCACGGCGACGTCGACGGCATCGCGTTCGTCGGCTACCACGCGGGCGCCGGCATGGAGGGCGTCCTCGCCAACTCCGTCACCGGCGTCTGGCTGAACGACGTACGGGCCAGCGAGGGCCTGCTCAACGCGCACGTCGTCGCCGAGTACGGCGTGCCGGTCGTCCTGGTCACCGGCGACGACGTGGCCTGTGAGGACGCACTCGGGTACGCGCCCGAGGCGCTGAAGGTCGCGGTCAAGGACCACGTCTCGCGCTACGCGGCCGTGTGCCGTACGCCCGCCCGCACCGCCGCCGACATCAGGGCGGCGGCGAAGGAGGCGGCACGGCTGGCGGACCGTCAGGAACCGGTGCGCGGTGGGCCGTTCACCGTCGCGGTGGAGTTCGACGCCGAGCACCTCGCGATGGCGGCCACCGTCGTGCCCGGTGTCGCCCGCGTCGGCGAGCGGAAGGTCGCCTACACCAGCGGCACGATGTACGAGGGCATCCGCACCTTCAAGGCGGTCACCACGATCGTCTCGGCCGCGATCGAGGAGCAGTATGGCTGAGCAGCAGGCGCACGGGCAGGAACAGGAGCGGCATGGCTGACGCGCAGGCGCGGGACGAGGTCGTCCGGTTCACTTCCGAGCTCATCCGCATCGACACCACCAACCGGGGCGGCGGGGACTGCCGGGAGCGGCCCGCCGCCGAGTACGCGGCCGCGCTGCTCGCCGAGGCGGGCATCGAGCCGACGCTGCTCGAACGCACCCCGGGGCGCACCAACGTCGTCGCCCGGGTCGAGGGCACCGATCCGGCCGCGGACGCGCTGCTCGTCCACGGCCACCTGGACGTCGTCCCCGCCGAGGCCGCCGACTGGAGCGTGCACCCGTTCTCCGGGGAGGTGCGCGACGGGGTCGTGTGGGGGCGCGGAGCCGTCGACATGAAGAACATGGACGCGATGATCCTGGCCGTGCTGAGGCTCTGGGCACGGCATGGCGTGCGACCCCGGCGCGACCTCGTCATCGCCTTCACCGCCGACGAGGAGGCCACCGCCGAGGACGGCTCCGGGTTCCTCGCCGACCGCCACCCGGGGCTGTTCGAGGGCTGCACCGAGGCCATCGGCGAATCGGGGGCGTTCACCTTCCACGACGGCGCCGGACGCGAGATCTACCCCATCGCCGCGGGCGAGCGCGGCACCGGCTGGCTGAAGCTCACCGCGCGCGGGCGCGCCGGCCACGGTTCCAAGGTCAACCGGGAGAACGCGGTGACCCGACTGGCCGCGGCCGTCAGCCGTATCGGCGAGCACGCATGGCCGCTCCGCCTCACCCCGACCGTCCGCGCCGCCCTCACCGAACTCGCCGCGCTGTACGGCATCGAGACCGACCTGCGCGATGTGAACGGCCTGCTGGAGAAGCTCGGCCCGGCCGCCGCCCTCGTCGAGGCGACCGTACGCAACAGCGCAAACCCGACCATGCTGGACGCCGGTTACAAGGTCAACGTGATCCCCGGGGAGGCCGTCGCGTTCGTCGACGGCCGGTATCTCGCGGGCGGCGAGGACGAGTTCCGCTCCACCCTCGACGAACTCACCGGCCCTGACGTCGACTGGGAGTTCCTCCACCGCGAAGTCGCCCTCCAGGCACCCGTCGACGCTCCCCTCTTCGCCCGCATGCGCGCCGCCGTCGAGGAGTTCGCGCCCGAGGGGCACGTGGTGCCGTACTGCATGTCCGGCGGCACGGACGCCAAGCAGTTCTCGCGGCTCGGCATCACCGGCTACGGCTTCGCGCCGCTGAAGCTCCCGAAGGGCTTCGACCACCAGGCACTCTTCCACGGAGTCGACGAACGGGTCCCGGTCGAGGCGCTGCGCTTCGGTGTCCATGTCCTCGACCGGTTCCTGCGGACGGCCTAGGCGAGCGGGGGAGAACGTGCAGGTCCTGCCCTACGGTTCCTGGCCCTCGCCCATCGACGCGACCCTCGCGGCCAGGCACGACGGGCGCCCCGAGTACCTCGGTTTGGTCGGCGACGAGGTGTGGTGGACGGCGCCCCGGCCGACCGAGAACGGCCGTCGCGCCCTCGTCCGGCGGCGCGCGGACGGCACGGAGGAGTCCGTCCTGCCCGCCCCCTGGAACGTCCGCAGCCGGGTCGTCGAGTACGGCGGACAGCCCTGGGCCGGTGCCGTGCGCGAAGGCCGACTCCTCGTGGTGTTCGTGCACTTCGCCGACCAGCGGCTGTACGCGTACGAGCCCGGACCCGGACCCGGCCCGGGCGCCGCGCCGCGTCCGCTCACTCCGGTCTCCTGCGTGGGCGGCGGACTGCGCTGGGTGGAGCCGCAGTTGCTGCTCGACCGGGGTGAAGTGTGGTGCGTTCTGGAGGAGTTCACCGGCGACGGGCCCACCGACGTCCGCCGCGTGCTGGCCGCCGTACCGCTGGACGGTTCGGCCGCCCACGACCGCGCCGCCGTGCGTGAACTCACCGACGACAGCCGCCGGTTCGTCACCGGAGCCCGCCTCTCATCCGACGGCCGCCGGGCGGCCTGGCTGGCCTGGGACCATCCGCGGATGCCGTGGGAGGGGACGGAGGTGGTCGTCGCCGACATCACGGGCGACGGCACCCTGAGCGACCCCCGGGTCGTGGCCGGCGGGCCGGGGGAGTCGATCGCGCAGGTCGACTGGATGCGGTCGACGCGCGGCCGGCGACGGTCGCTGGACGACGGTCGGAGGTCGACGGGTGAACGAGGACAGTCGTCGGTCGACTGTCTGCTGTATGCAAGCGACCGCAGTGGCTGGTGGAACCTGTACCGCGACCACGAGCCCGTCTGTCCGCGCGAGGAGGAGTTCGGCGGGGCCCTGTGGAAGCTCGGGCATCGCTGGTTCGCGCCGCTGGAGAGGGGGCTCGTCGCCGTCGTGCACGGCCGGGGCGCCACCGCGCTCGGGATCCTCGACACCGAGACCGGGGAGCTCGTCGACGCGGAGGGCCCGTGGACGGAGTTCGCCCCGACCCTCGCCGTGCGCGGTGAGCGAAGCGAGATGGGGGTCCCCCCGCCCGGAAGGTGGGGGAGCGTCGTCGCCGTCGCGGCCAGTCCGCGCAGCGCGTACGAGGTGGTGGAGCTGGACGCCGTGACCGGCCGGGCCCGGGTGATCGGCGCCGCGCACGTCGACGCGGTGGACCCGGCCTACTACCCCGAGCCCCGGATCCGCACCTTCACCGGACCCGACGGTCGCGACATCCACGCGCACGTCCATCCGCCCCGCCACCCCGGACACGTCGCCCCCGGCCACGAACTTCCGCCGTACGTCATCTGGGCGCACGGCGGTCCCACCGATCGCGCCCCGCTCGTACTGGACCTGGAGATCGCCTACTTCACCTCGCGGGGCATCGGGGTCGCCGAGGTCGACTACGGCGGGTCGACCGGATACGGGCGGGAGTACCGGGAGCGGCTGCGCGAGCAGTGGGGCGTGGTCGACGTCGAGGACTGCGCGGCCGTCGCCCTGGCCCTGGCCGACGAGGGCACCGCCGACCGCGACCGGCTGGCGATCCGCGGCGGCAGCGCCGGCGGCTGGACCGCCGCCGCCTCGCTGATCGGCACCGACGTCTACGCCTGCGGCACGATCCGCTACCCCGTGCTGGACCTGGTGGCCTGGGCGACGGGGGAGACCCACGACTTCGAGTCGCGCTACCCGGACAGTCTCGTCGGGCCCCTCGCCGGTGGGGGTGCCTCCCACGCTCTTGAGGCGGTGGGGGAGCCCGCCCGGTACGCGCAGCGCTCGCCCGTCGAGCACGCCCACCGGATCACCGTGCCGTTCCTGCTTCTGCAGGGCCTGGACGACGTCATCTGCCCGCCCGCCCAGTGCGAGCGGTTCCTGGCCCGGCTGGCGGGACGGTCGGTGCCGCACGCGTACCTCGCGTTCGAGGGGGAGGGGCACGGGTTCCGGCAGGCGGCGACGATGGTGCGGGCCCTGGAGTCCGAGCTCTCGCTGTACGCTCAGGTGTTCGGGCTGCGTCCGCCCGGTGTCCCGAGGTTGGAGCTCGTGCGGTGAAGGAACTGGTGCGGCCGTCCCGGCTCGCCGCAGGCGCCCGGGTCGCGGTTGTCGCGCCCAGCGGGCCCGTCGCGGAGGAGCGGCTCCAGGCCGGTCTCGACCTGCTGCGCGGCTGGGACCTGGACCCGGTGGTCGCCCCCCATGTGCTGGACCGGCATGCCCGGCTGCCCCACCTCGCGGGCACCGACGCCGACCGGGCCGCCGACCTCCAGCGGGCCTGGTGCGACCCGGGCGTCGACGCCGTGCTGTGCGCACGCGGCGGCTACGGCGCCCAGCGCGTCGTGGACCTGCTCGACTGGGACGCGATGCGGGCGGCCGGGCCGAAGGTGTTCGTCGGCTTCAGCGACAGCACCACCCTGCACGAGGCGTTCGCCGTCCGCCTGGGCCTGGTCACGCTGTACGGTCCGGTGGCCGCGGGCATCGACTTCATCAAGAACGCCCGGGCGCAGGAGCACCTCAAAGCCACCCTGTTCGCCCCGGAGACCGTCCGCACGCTCGCCTCCACCGGTACGGCCATCGCTCCGGGCCGGGCGCGGGGCGTCACCCTGGGCGGCTGCCTGGCGCTGCTCGCCACCGGCTACGGCACCCCGCACACCCGCTCCGGGGCCCGCGGCGGGCTGCTGCTGATCGAGGACGTGGGGGAGCGGCCGTACAGCGTCGACCGGGCTCTCACCCAACTCCTGCGCACCGGCTGGCTGGACGGCGTCGCGGGCGTCGCGCTCGGCTCCTGGGACCGGTGCGGCCCGTACGAGGACCTGCGTCCCGTCCTCGCCGACCGGCTCGGCGGCCTCGGGGTGCCCGTCGTCGAGGAGCTCGGATTCGGGCACTGCGAGGGGGCGGTGACCGTGCCGTTCGGCGTGTGCGCCGCACTCGACGCGGACGAGGGCACCCTCACCCTCGACGCGCCCGCCCTGCGCTGACCCACCCGCCCCGCGTCACCGTGCCGACAGGGCCGCATCTGGAGGGCACGTCCCACCGTGCGTGAGGGCGGCTCAGGGCTCACGATGGTCGCATGAGCCCGAAGACCTCGAAGACCTCCGAGCGCGGCGGGAGGAGCGGCGGCAGGGGTACGGCGCTGACGCCCGGCCGGATCGCCGTCCTGGTGCTCGCCGTCCTCGCCCTGATCTTCATCTTCGAGAACACCCGCGCCACGAAGATCCGGCTGCTGGTCCCCGAGGTGACGATGCCGCTGTGGACGGCCCTGCTCGCCGTGGGGATCATCGGCGCGCTGTGCGGGGCGTACTTCACGAGAAGGCGCTCGTAGCGCCTCGGGGGGCCGTCGTACGCTGGCTCGATGCCGCACACCGCATCCCACTATCTCGTCGAGGGCCCCCGCGTGGGGCTGCGCCACTTCACCTACGAGGACGGGCCGGAGTTCACCGCCCGGGTGCGGGAGAGCAAGGACCTGCACCATCCGTGGCTGTTCCCGCCGGCCACGGCCGACGCCTACACGGCCTACGCGGGCCGGCTGATAAAGGACCCGTCCAAGGCCGGGTTCCTCGTGTGCACCCGGGAGGACGGGGCCGTCGCCGGGTTCGTGAACATCAACAACATCGTCGAGGGCGCTTTCCAGTGCGGTGCGCTGGGCTACGGCGTGTTCGCGCACGCGGCGGGGCGCGGACTGATGCGCGAGGCGCTCGGCCTCGTGGTGGGCTACGCCTTCGGGCCGCTGCGGCTGCACCGGCTGGAGATCAACGTGCAGCCCGGCAACGCCGCCTCGATCGCCCTCGCCCGAACCTGCGGCTTCCGCCTGGAGGGCTACTCCCCGAAGATGATCTACATCGACGGGGAGTGGCGTGACCACGAGCGGTGGGCGATCACCGCCGAGACGCGGGCTTGAAGTTGATCTTCATGGTGTCGAGGTCCGTGACCGTCGACCGCAGGCCGGCGAAGCCGTAGCCGAGCTCCCGCAGCGTCGTCTCGGCGCGCTCCTCGGCGAGCGCGCCCGCCATCTCCTCGCCGTCCGCCGCGTCCGACACCACCACGTACCGCATCGAGAAGTGCTTCAGTGGCGACGGCTCGTAGGACAGTGTGCCCTCCTCGGTGAACCGCATGCTCGTCAGCCCGTGCTCGCGGGCCTCGGCGAGCAGCCGGGTACGGGCCGCCTCGGTGAGACCGTCCCACGTGCCCCGGACGATCACCCGGTAGGTGTGCTGCTCACTCACTGTCGCTCACTCACTGTCGCTGTTTCCCGCGGACCGTCGAACGCCCGACTCTACGTCCGCGAAGGCGCGTCGCACACGGAATTTCGCCCCGCCCGACGCCGACGCCCTACGCCCGACGCCGACGCCCGACGCTCTACCGTCCGCGCCGGTCCGCGTACTCGTACACCGCGCCGTCCGGGTGCCGGACGATCAGGTTGCGGCCCACCGGTGTCGGCACCGGGCCGGCCAGGACGTCCGCGCCCAGCTCGGTGAGGGTCTTGTGCACCTCGTCGACGTCCGTGACGGCGATCGTCGCGGCCACTTTGCGCAGCACCTCCAGCTCGGCCGGGGGCCCGCTCATCAGCAGGAAGCAGCCGACCGCGGCCACCTGCACCCCGCCCCGCTCGAAGCGGAGCGCGTCGGTGCCCGCCAGTCGTTCGTAGAAGGAGACCGCGGCCTCCAGGTCGTCGACACAGACACGCAGTGTTGCTCCCAGAATGTCCATACGGACGAGCCTAGTTGGGGCGGCGGCGGCGAGGTGATCCCTTCACCCGATCCTCTCCCCGTCCCCTCGCCGTGCCCTGCCGCGGCGCCGGCCCGTGGCGTTAAGCGTTCGTCACAGCGGGTACCCGGCGGTCATGGAGCGCATCGATCACCTGGAGCATCTGGACAAGCATCTGGCCGAGGAACTGGCGCAGGTGGCGCGCGAGACGATCCGCGACGAACTGCGCGAGCAGACCCGCAAGCAGCGCCGTACCGCCATGCTGTACGCCGCGTCCGGCACCGTCGCCCTCTACGCGGGCGCGGCCGTCGCACTCGCGGTCGGCCTGGCCCTCGACACCGCCTTGCCCGACTGGGCCGCGGCGCTGATCACCGCCGCGATCCTCGGCGTCGTGGCATACCTGCTGCGGGGCGCCGCCAAGCCCCACGCGTCGCGCCCCGGCGCCCCCGGGCGGGTCATCGGCGGCACGCCGCCGCCCGGGCCGCCCAGCGGTACCGGGATGCCGTACCCTCCGATGCCGCCGATCGCGCCCGGCGCCCGCGTTCCGGAACCGGGCGAGGCACCGCGCGCGGACGACATCGACCCCGAGAACCCGCACCACCGGGGGTGACGCGGCCTCACGGAAGCCGCGACGACACCTTCGTCCGGCAGAAGTCGAAGAAACCGCCGCTGATCGGGCCGAAACCATCTCCCCGCTGATCAGCGGCTCCAGCTGCTCGAAAGCTGCTCGAAGTGGCTCGGGGGCAGATATGGCCCATCCCGCCCGGCAGCAGCTGGTTCGTACCGCAAGCGGCGCACCGTGAATACGGACGTGCTCGTTCGGCGCCTGCTCGGCCTCCCCCAAGCTTTTGGCTTCGCTCGAGCTTTTGGTTTCGCTCGATCCCGGGGCACCCCACCGCCTGCTCGAGAAGGCTCGCGGGGCCGAAACGGGCGCACGTTTGGCCATCCCTGCCAGGGGGACGCGGAAACCCTCGTACGACAACCGTCTGCGACACCGTCCGAACACTGCCGGAGGCGAACCGTGAGTCGACCCCGCATCGTGATCGTCGGAGCGGGCTTCGCCGGGTACCGGACGGCCCGCACCCTGGCTCGAGCGGCCCGGGGACGGGCCGACATCACCCTGCTCAACCCGACCGACTACTTCCTCTACCTGCCCCTGCTGCCCCAGGTGGCGGCGGGCATCCTCGAACCGCGCCGGGTGACCGTGTCGTTGTCCGGCACCCTGCCCGACGTGCGGCTCGCGCTGGGCGAGGCCGTCCGCGTCGACCTCGACGCGCGCACCGTCCACTACACCGATCCCGAGGGCGTGACGGGTGCGCTCGGCTACGACCGGCTCGTGCTCGCCGCCGGCAGCGTCGACAAGCTGCTGCCCATCCCCGGGGTCGCCGAGCACGCGCACGGCTTCCGCAGGCTGTCCGAGGCGCTCTATCTGCGCGATCACCTCACCCGACAGGTGGAGTTGGCCGCCTCCGGCGACAACGCCTCGGACTGCGTGGCACGTTGCACGTTCGTCGTGGTCGGCGCCGGTTACACGGGCACCGAAGTCGCCGCGCAGGGACAGCTGTTGACCGACGCGCTCGTGCGAGCCCACCCCCTGCGCAAGGGCATGCGGCCGCGCTGGCTGCTCCTCGACGTCGCCGAGCGCGTCCTGCCCGAACTGGACGAACGGCTCTCGCGCACCGCCGACCGGGTGCTACGGGAGCGTGGCGTCGAGGTACGGATGGGGACCTCCGTGAAGGAGGCCACGCGCGAGGGAGTCCTGCTGACGGACGGCGAGTTCGTCGACACCCGCACCCTGGTGTGGTGCGTGGGCGTACGGCCGGATCCACTCGCGGAGTCGCTCGGCCTGCCCATGGAACGGGGGCGGCTGCTCGTCGAACCGACGCTCCAGGTGCCAAGCAGGCCCGAGGTGTTCGCCTGTGGTGACGCGGCGGCCGTACCCGATCTGGAGAGGCCCGGCGAGTACACGCCGATGACCGCGCAGCACGCCTGGCGGCAGGGAAAGGTGGCCGGACAGAACGTCGCCGCCTCTCTCGGAGGCCGCCGTCTGCGGCCGTACCGGCACAAGGACCTGGGGTTCGTCCTCGACCTGGGCGGGGTGCAGGCGGCCGCCAACCCGCTCGGCGTCCACCTCTCCGGTCCCGTGGCCGGCGCGGTCGCCCGCGGTTACCATCTCGCCGCCCTGCCCGGCAACCGAGTCCGGGTCGCCGCCGACTGGCTGCTGGACGCCGTACTCCCGCGCCAGTCCGTCCAGTTGGGCCTCGTACGGTCCTGGTCGATACCGCTGGACACGGTGTCGCCCGAGCCGGCCCGGGCAGCGGCCGCGCACAGGCGGGAAACCGTTTCCGGCCCCGGCGCGGCCGTCCCCGAGGACGTGAACGACGGGCCCGGAGGCGGGGCCGACCACCAGACGATCACCTCGCCGACGCCCGATGCGGCGAAGGACGGGTCCGACCCCGAGATCGCCGACGCCGACGTCGACCCGGATCCCGGGTCCGCCGACGAGCATCAGACGATCACCTCGCCGACGCCCGATGTGGCCAAGGACGAGTCCGCACCCGAGGCGGTGCGGAGCCGGTCCGGCGCCGAACCCGCGAAGAACCAGCCGGGCGGGGAGCCCGCGAAGAACCAGCCGGGCGGGGAGCCCGCGAAGAACCAGCCGGGCGGGGAGCCCGCGAAGAACCAGCCGGGCGGGGAGCCCGCGAAGAACCAGCCGGGCGGGGAGCCCGCGAAGAACCAGCCGGGCGGGGAACCCGCGAAGAACCAGCCGGGTGGGGAGCCCGCGAAGAACCAGCCGGGGCCCGGGCCCGCCGGGAATCACCCGGCCCCCGGCCCCGTCAAGCGCGGTGACGCCCGCGCAGATCGCCCAGAAGGAGACCAGTAGCCCGATGGACACCGCCGAACTCACCGAACTCGGACAGCAGTTGAGGGTGGACAGTGTGCGTGCCTCCGCCGCCGCGGGGTCCGGGCATCCGACGTCCTCGATGTCGGCCGCGGACCTGATGGCCGTGCTGCTCGCGCACCATCTCCGCTACGACTTCGACCGCCCCGCCCACCCCGGCAACGACCGCTTCGTCCTCTCCAAGGGGCACGCCTCCCCGTTGCTGTACTCCGCCTACAAGGCGGCCGGGGCCGTCGACGACGAGGAACTCCTCACGTTCCGCAAGCTCGGCAGCCGGCTCGAAGGGCACCCCACCCCGCAGCGGCTGCCGTGGGTCGAGACGGCCACCGGCTCGCTCGGGCAGGGGCTGCCGGTGGGCGTCGGCATCGCGCTGGCCGGGAAGCGGCTGGACCGCGCCGGGTACCGCGTGTGGGTGCTGTGCGGGGACAGCGAGCTCGCCGAGGGCTCGGTGTGGGAAGCCGCCGAGCACGCGGGCCACGAGCACCTGGACAACCTCACGGCGATCGTCGACGTCAACCGGCTCGGCCAGCGCGGACCCACCCGGCACGGCCACGACCTCGACGCCTACGCCCGCCGCTTCCAGGCCTTCGGCTGGCACACGGTCGAGGTCGACGGGCACGACGTGGACGCGATCGACCGCGCGTACGGCGAGGCGATCTCCACCAAGGGGCAGCCCACCGTGATCATCGCCCGCACCCTCAAGGGCAAGGGTGTCGAGTCCGTCCAGGACCGTGAGGGGCTGCACGGCAAGCCGCTGCCGGACGCCGACGAGGCGATCGAGGAGCTGGGCGGCGTCCGTGACCTGCGGGTCCGGGTGCACGAACCGGCCGAGGCGCGCATGCTGCACTCCGTGCCCACCGGACACCTCGACCTGCCCCGCTGGGACGTGGGAGAGCCCGAGAAGGGCGTGGCGACCCGGGACGCCTACGGCCAGGCGCTCGCCGCCCTCGGTACCGCCCGCGGGGACGTCGTCGCCCTCGACGGCGAGGTGAGCGACTCCACCCGCGCCGAGGCCTTCGCCAAGGAGCACCCCGACCGGTTCTTCGAGTGCTACATCGCCGAACAGCAGCTCGTCGCCGCCGCTGTCGGCCTCGCGACGCGCGGCTGGGTGCCGTACGCGTCCACGTTCGCGGCCTTCCTGACCCGGGCCCACGACTTCGTACGGATGGCCTCGATCAGCGGTGCCGGCATCAACCTGGTCGGCTCGCACGCCGGGGCCGCCATCGGGCAGGACGGGCCCTCGCAGATGGGCCTGGAGGACCTGGCGATGTTCCGGGCCGTGCACGGCTCGACCGTGCTGTACCCCTGCGACGCCAACCAGACCGCCCGGCTCGTCACCGCCATGGTCGGCCTGGACGGCGTCCGCTACCTGCGCACTTCGCGCGGCGCCGGACCGGTGATCTACGGGCCGGACGAGGAGTTCCCGGTCGGCGGCAGCAAGGTGCTGCGCTCGTCCGACCGGGACCGGATGACGATCGTCGCGGCCGGCGTCACCGTGCACGAGGCGCTGAAGGCCGCCGACGTGCTCGCCGGCGAGGGCATCGCCGTCCGGGTCGTCGACCTGTACTCGGTCAAGCCCGTCGACCGGGCCACCCTGCGGCGGGCCGCCGAGGAGACCGGCCTCCTGCTGAGCGTGGAGGACCACCACGAGCAGGGCGGCCTCGGGGACGCCGTCCTCGACGCCTTCCTCGACGGGCGGCCCGCGCCCCGGCTGGTGCGCCTCGCCGTTCGGACGATGCCCGGTTCGGCGACCCCGGCCGAGCAGCTGCACGCCGCCGGCATCGACGCCGAGTCGATCGCCGCGTCCGCCCGGCTGCTGGTGGAGCAGGCGATCGCGCCGTGAGCGCCGGCGCGGGCGGCGGCGACGTGCGGAAGGTGCGCGCGGGCCGCCGCATCGTCGAGGTCCACCGGCCGGACAAGGTGCTCTTCCCGGCCGGCGAAGACGGAAAGGAGTACACGAAGGGCGACCTCGTCGCTTACTACCGGTCGGTCGCCCCGTTCCTGCTGCCGCAGCTGCGCGGCCGCCCCCTGATGCTGGAACGGCACCCGGACGGGATCGACGGGCCCCGCTTCATGCAGAAGAACACCCCCGAGCACCATCCGGAGTGGATCACGCGGGTCGAGGTGGCCAAGGAGGACGGCACGGTCCGCCACACCGTCTGCGACGACTCCGCCACCCTGGCCTTCCTCGCCGACCAGGCCTGTCTCACCCTGCACCGCCGGCTGTCGCGGAGCGGCCGGGTCGACTGCCCCGACCTGATGGTCTTCGACCTCGACCGGGCCGACGGCTCCCGCTTCGCCGCCGTCCGCGAGGCCGCCGTATGGCTGGGCGAGCTCCTCGGCGAGCTGCGGCTGCCCTCCGCCCTGATGACGACCGGCTCGCGCGGGCTGCACGTCGTCGTCCCCGTCGGCGGGTCCGGCGACCTCGGCTTCGACGAGGTGCGCGGCTTCGCCCGGGACGCCGCCGAGCTGCTCGTCGCCGCACACCCCGACCGGCTGACCACAGCAGCCCGCATCAAGGACCGCGGCGACCGGCTCTACCTGGACGTGCAGCGCAACGGCTACGCCCAGACCGCCGTCGCCCCCTTCACGGTGTGCGCGCGGCCCGGGGCGCCCGTCGCCACGCCGATCACCTGGGAGCAGCTCGACGATCCCGAGCTCGGCCCGCGCCGCTGGACCATCGCCGACGCAGTGGAGCAGGCCCGCACCCGGCCCTGGTCAGGGATGACGGGGCGGGGGCGCTCCCTGGGCCCGGCCCGGCGTCGGCTCGACGCACTGCGCGGCTCGTGAAGGTTTGGCCAAGAGCCTTCAGGCCACCCGGAGGAAGAGGTGGCCATGGTCAACACAAAAAGCACATCACAGTCACGAACTTCACATGATTCCCAGGATTCAAGTACCTCGGAGCACGTGCGTGAGCCGCGGACTTCACGGAGACAGGAAGGCGAGGGCGACAGCGTGGCAGACGACCGGCCGAGGCCCATGGAGGTACTGCGCGATGCGCTCGCCCAGCTGGCCGAACTCACCGGCATGACCGCCGAGAGCGCCTCGTCCTTCGCGCAGACCGAGGACGGCTGGTCCCTGGATGTCGAGGTCCTCGAACTGGAACGGGTGCCGGAAACCATGAGCCTCATGGCGACCTACCAGGTCGAGCTCGACCCGGAGGGGCAGCTCACCGGCTACCGGCGCGTTCGCCGCTACGAACGCGGGCGGGCCGACACACACAGGGCCGGCGGCCGGTAGGCCGCTCGGCGAGAGAACGCCCCGATCAATCACTTACACGACAAGGAGGTGCGGCCGGCATGACCGTAGTCCCGGCCCAGCAGTCCGGTGGCGGAGGCGGCTCCAGCGGCCTCTACGACGTTCTGGAGCTCATCCTCGACAGGGGGCTCGTCATCGACGCATTCGTGCGGGTCTCCCTGGTCGGCATCGAGATCCTCAAGATCGACGTGCGTGTCGTCGTGGCCAGCGTCGACACATACCTGCGCTTCGCCGAGGCGTGCAACCGCCTCGACCTGGAGGCAGGGCCCCGCAAGAGCCCCGGGCTGCCCGAGATCGTCGGCGAGGTCACCGAGTCCGGCGCGCGCGGCAAGTCCAAGGGCGCGCTGTCCGGTGCCGCGGAGACCATCTCCGACGCCTTTCATCAGGCCCGTGACGAGGGCTCGTCCGGCGAGCGCGAGTCCAGGCCGCGGCCCCGCAAGACCACCACCACGCGCCGTAAGGAGGAACAGGAGTGAGCACGTACGTCTACGGCATCACGTCGAGCTCGCACCCCGCCGTTCCACAGGACCTCGGTGGCGTCGGTGACCCGCCCATGCCGGTGCGCGTGCTGAAGGAGGGCGAACTGGCGGCGATCGTCAGCGACGCGCCGGAGGGACTGCGCCCCAAGCGCCGCGACCTGCTCGCCCACCAGACCGTGCTCGCCGAGGCCGGGGCCGGCGGCACCCTGCTGCCCATGCGGTTCGGCAGTGTCGCCCCCGACGACAGCGCCGTCACCGGAGTGCTCGCCGAGCGCACCGACCACTACGAGGAACGCCTGCGGGCCCTCGAGGACAAGGTCGAGTACAACGTCAAGGCCACCCATGTCGAGGAGGCCGTGCTGCACCACGTGATGGCGTCCAACTCCGAGCTGCGTGCTTTTGCCGAGGCCAACCGTCAGGCGGGCGGCGGCAGTTACGAGCAGAAGCTGCAACTCGGCGAGATGGTCGCCGCCGCGGTCAAGGGCCAGGAGGCCGAGGACGCGGGCATAGTCCAGCAGGCCCTGGAGCCGCTCGCCGCGGCCGTCAGCGTGGGCCCGGAGTCCACGGGCTGGCTGGCCAACGTGTCGTTCCTGGTCGACCGGGACTCGGCCGCGGGCTTCGCAGAGGCGGTGGACGGGCTCCGCCAGGCGCATCCACACCTCGATGTGCGCCTCAACGGGCCGCTTCCGCCGTACAGCTTCGTCGAGCCCGGACCGTCCGAGCCCGCCGAGACGACCACCGGAGAGTAGGTGTGCCGTGGGACTCGTCGGAGAGGTGCTGCTGTTGCCGTTCGCCCCCGTGCGCGGCAGCGGATGGGTGATCAAGCAGCTGGTCCGGGAAGCCGAGCGGATCTACTACGACCCCTCCGCCATCCGGGCCGAACTCGCCAGGCTCGAAGAGCAGTTGGAGGCCGATGAGATCACCGAGGAGGAATTCGACCGGATGGAGGACGAACTCCTCGACCGGCTGGAGATCGCGATGCGCGGTAACGCGGGAACGGACGACGGGACGGCACGATGAACAGAATGGGACTGGGCCTCGCGGTCGGGGCCGGATACGTCCTCGGACGTACCAAGAAACTGAAGATGGCCTTCGCCATCGGCTCGCTGGTGGCCGGCAAGAAGCTGAACCTGACCCCGCGGGCGCTCGGGGACCTTCTCTCGCAGCAACTGCGGGACAACCCGCAGTTCAAGGAGATCGGGGACCAGCTGCGCCAGGATCTGCGCGGGGTCGGCAAGGCCGCCTCCGGCGCCATGGTCGAGCGGCAGATGGACGCGCTCGCGGACCGGCTGCACGGCCGCACCTCCCAGGTGCGCGACCAGCTCGAGGGCGTCGTGCCCGGCACGGACGAGGACGGCGAGCAGGAGGCCGACGAGGAGTACGAGGAGCCTCAGGACGCCCAGGACGAGGAAGAGGGCGAGGTAGAGGACGAGGAGCCGCAGGACACCTCCGAGGAGGACGAGGAGCAGGACGAGGACGAGGAAGAGGAACCGCCGAGGAAGACGGCGGCGAAGAAGGCGCCGGCGAAGAAGACGGCCAAGAAGGCCGCCGCGAAGAAGGCGCCCGCCAAGAAGGCCCCGGCCCGCAGGACGGCCGAGAAGAGGACCGCGTCGGCCGGGAAGACGGCCACGCGGACCGCATCCAGGACTGCCTCGGGCAGCGGCTCCCGCGCCCGGCGGCCGAAGGGAGGCGGCGACCGATGACCGAGACCCTCGGATCCGCCAAGTCAGCCACGTCTGCGGCTTCCGGCGCCGGCAAGGCGGCCGGCGGCACCCCGCTCGACGGAGTGGTCCACAGCGAGGCCGCCGACCGGCTCAAGGAAGAGGTGCAGGAGTACCTCGCCGCGCAGGCCACGCGCCTGCTGACCGGCGTCGGCCACAAGCTCGGGGAGACCACGGCCAAACTCAACGACATCGCCGAGGGCAACAGCCCGGGCTTCGCCAAACTCGCCCTCGATGGCGGTCGAAAGATCGCCGAGGGCAAGGGGCCGCTCCGCTCCGCGCTCGAGCTCGGCGCCTCGCGAGCCAAGGACAAGGTGACCAGTGCCCTGAAGAACCTCGGCGGCAAGGGCAAGCGCAAGAAGAGCGCGGGCAAGAAGCCGACCGTGATCATGGAGACGATCGACGTCGGCGTACCGCTGCGCACCGCCTACGACCAGTGGACGCAGTACCAGGACTTCAGCACCTTCGCCAAGGGCGTCAAGGCCGCGAACCGCGCCGACGAAACCACCAGCGACTGGCAGGCGAAGGTCTTCTGGTCCAACCGCAGCTGGAAGGCGAAGACCACCGAACAGGTGCCGGACGACCGGATCGCCTGGACCTCCGAGGGCGCCAAGGGTACGACCAAGGGCGTCGTCTCCTTCCATGAACTCGCCGAAAATCTCACCCGGATCCTGCTGGTCATCGAGTACTACCCCTCGGGCCTGTTCGAGAAGACCGGCAACATCTGGCGCGCCCAGGGCCGCCGAGCCCGCCTCGATCTGAAGAACTTCTCCCGCTTCATCACCATCAAGGGGGAGGCGGAGGACAGCTGGCGCGGTGAGATCCGCGACGGCGAGGTCGTCCGCTCGCATGAGGACGCGGTGGCCGAGGAGGCCGAGGAGAGCGAGGAGAGCGAGGAGAGCGAGGAGAACGGCGAGCCCGAGGAGGGCGCCGAGGCGCGGGATGCCGAGGACGGCCGCGGGGAGGACGATGAGGAGTACGAGGCCGAGGACAAGGCCCCGTACGCCGAGGACGAGGAAGGGGAGCCCGAGGGCGAGTACGAGGAGGAAGAGGAGGAGGGCGAGCCTGAGGGCGCCGAGGGCGAGTACGAGGAGTACGACGAGGAGGAGCCCGAGGACGAGGAAGCCTACGCCAAGGGCGGTAGCCGGCGATGAGCATGCCGAGCCGGCTTCCGGAGCCGTACGGCCAGGGCAGCGGGGCCAACCTCGCCGACATCCTGGAACGCGTGCTCGACAAGGGCATCGTCATCGCGGGCGACATCCGGATCAACCTGCTCGACATCGAGCTGCTCACCATCAAGCTCCGCCTCATCGTCGCCTCCGTCGACAAGGCGAAGGAGATGGGCATCGACTGGTGGGAGGACGACCCGGCCCTGTCCTCCGGCGCCCGGCGCAAGGAGCTCGCGCGGGAGAACGCCGAGCTGCGGGAGCGACTGGCGCGGCTGGAGGAACTGGAGCCGGGCCTTGCCCGGGAGGAAGCGCCCCGGACCGCCCGTAGGAACGTCCGAGAGGAGTCCCCGTGACCGGACTGCGCTACGTGTACGCCGTCTGCCACCCCCTCGGCGCGCCCCTCCAGGCCGACCTGTCGGGCGTGGCGGGCGATCCGCCCAGACTGCTCACCCACGGCGGTCTCGTCGCCGTGGTCAGCCATGTGCCGGAGCGGGACTTCGCGGAGGAGCCGCTCCGTCGCCATCTGGAGGACCTGGACTGGCTCACCGAGACCGCCCGTGCCCACCAGCAGGTGATCGACGCGCTCACCGCCGTCACCACTCCGCTGCCGCTGCGGCTCGCCACCGTGTTCCGGGACGACAGCGGCGTCCGCGTGATGATGGAGGAGCGCGAGGACGACTTCCGGCGCACCCTGGACCGGCTCGAGGGGCGGGTCGAGTGGGGCGTGAAGGTGTACGTCGCGTCCGAGGCGCAGGAGGCCGAGCCGACGACGGCCAAGCCCGCCTCGGGCCGTGACTACCTGATGCAGCGGCGCACGAAGGCCCGTGCCCACGAGGACAGTTGGCAGCGTGCCGAGCGATTCGCCGGGCGCCTGCACACGACATTGTCCGCGCACGCCGACGACGCCCGCCTCCATCCGCCGCAGAACGCCGCCCTGTCCAAGGCTCCCGGACAGAATGTGCTGAACGCCGCCTATCTCGTGCCGCGGGCCGAATCCGAGGAATTCGTGGAAATCGTGGATCGCACCAAGGGAGAGGAATCCGGACTGCGTGTGGAACTCACCGGACCATGGGCGGCCTATTCCTTCGTGGAGTCCGCCGGAGAGTCCGGGGCCGGGCAGCCGGGGGAGCCGGGGGAGGAGGGTGCATGACCGTCGTGGAGCGCCGTGAGGTCGCCCTCGTCGACCTGCTCGACCGGCTGCTGGCCGGCGGGGTCGTCGTCACGGGGGACATCACCCTGCGCATCGCGGACGTCGACCTGGTCCGCATCGACCTGAACGCGCTGATCAGCTCGGTCAACGACCAGGTGCCGTCGCCCTGGGGGGAGTTGCTGTGACGGACCGTCCCAGCCGTAACCGTAAGCGTCTCGACCTGGAGCCCGACACCGTCGAGCGCGATCTGGTCAAACTCGTGCTGACCGTCGTGGAGTTGCTGCGCCAGCTGATGGAACGGCAGGCGCTGCGCCGCTTCGACACGGGCGATCTGAGCGAGGAGCAGGAGGAGCGGATCGGCCTCACGCTGATGCTGCTCGACGACCGTATGACCGAGCTGCGCGAACGCTACGGACTGCGGCCCGAGGACCTGAATCTGGACCTCGGGCCGCTCGGACCGCTGCTTCCCCGGGAATGACGTTACGGAAATCCCGGGATCAGCTCACCACCGGTACCAACGGCCCCTGCCTCCCGCTGCCGAGGTTCCGCGGAACAGGAAACCCAGCAGCCAGACGACGAGAACCGCGATCGCGATCCACCACAGCAATTTCACTGCGAATCCGGCACCGAAAAGAATCAGCACCAGCAGCAGTACCAGCAAGATGGGAACCATAGTGTGAACCTCCTGGATTCCGGGTTTCCTGGAATCCAGAATTTAGACTTCCTTTCGGCACAGAATCTCTCCGTGCAGGACACCGAACCAGCCGTCCGCCCGCTGCCCCCACTCCCGCCAGGCCGCCGACGCGGCGCGCAGCTGTTCCACCGTGGCGTGGCCGCCCCGCGTGGCGCGCTCCGCGTACGCCGAGGCGAGGGTGCGGTCGGCCCACAGGCCGCTCCACCAGGCCCGCTCCTCGGGGGTGCTGAAGGTCCAGGTGGCTGAGGTGGCCGTGATGTCGGTGAAGCCGGCGGCCAGCGCCCAGGACTTCAGCCGGCGTCCGGCGTCCGGCTCACCGCCGTTGGCCCGGGCCACCCGGTGGTACAGGTCCAGCCAGTCGTCCATACCGGGCGAGGCGGGGTACCAGGTCATCGCCGCGTAGTCCGCGTCGCGGACCGCGACGTACCCGCCGGGCTTCGTCACCCGCAGCATCTCGCGCAGCGACTGCACCGGGTCGCCCACGTGCTGGAGCACCTGGTGGGCGTGGACGACGCAGAACGTGTCGTCGGGGTATTCCAGGGCGTGCACATCGGCGACCGCGAAGTCGATGTTGGTCAGGCCGCGTTCGTCGGCCGTGGCCCGTGCCTGCTCCAGGATCCCCGGCGCGTGGTCGACGCCGGTGACGTGCCCGTCGGGGACCAGTGCGGCCAGGTCGGCGGTGATGGTGCCCGGCCCGCAGCCGATGTCCAGGACCTTCATGTGCGGCTTCAGCGAGCCGAGCAGGTAGCCCGCGGAGTTGGCGGCGGTCCGCCAGGTGTGCGAACGCAGCACCGACTCGTGGTGTCCGTGCGTGTAGACGGCGGTCTCCTGCGCATTCGGCATGGCTCTGCCCCTTCTTCGACGGACCGGCTCCGCACCGGCTCCCCGGTGTCCTCACCGTACGCCGATGGCCGCATAGTGAGACGGTTTGTTCTGCTATATGGACTGACTGAGTGTCAGATATCGCGCGGGCGCGGAGACGGCCGGGCTTCGAGCCCGCCCGGCCCGAGACGGGGGGCCCATGTCCGGGCTCATCCGCTGCCGGTACGCTGAAGTGGCCGTTACTCGGGGGCGGCTTCGACCGCGGCTTTGCCACCGGAGGGTCACCGCATGCGACTGCTGCTCGTCCGTCACGGCCAGACCCCCACGAACGTGGACTACCTCCTCGACACCGCCGTCCCCGGCCCCGGCCTCACCCGACTCGGCGAACAGCAGGCCGCCGCCCTGCCGCAGGCCCTCGCCGACGAGGACATCGAGGCCCTCTACGCCTCCACCCTCGTGCGCACCCAGCTCACCGCCGCCCCGCTGGCCGCCGCGCGCGGTCTCGACGTCCTCGTCCGCGACGGGCTCCGGGAGATCTCCGCGGGTGACCTGGAGATGCTCCCCGGCGACTCCGAGTCCGGCGAGCTCTACATGCGCACGGTGTTCGCCTGGGCGGCGGGCGACGTGGACCGGCGGATGCCTGGCGGCGAGAACGGCACCGAGTTCCTCGCCCGGTACGACGCCGTGGTCGCCGAGGCCGCGGCGAGCGGCGCCCGGACCGTCGCCCTGGTCAGCCACGGCGCCGCGATCCGCGCCTGGTCGGCCACCCGCGCCGGCAACGTCGACGTCCCCTTCGCCGCGGCCCACCGCCTCGCCAACACCGGCACGGTCGTCCTGGAGGGGTCCCCGGCCGACGGCTGGAAGGCCCTGTCCTGGGCGGGCGAGACGGTCGTGCCGGCGGAGGAGGCCGGACCCGCGGGGCAGCCGGTGGAGGGCGCCGGCGGCTGACGGGCGAGCCTGCGCGTTCCCGGGCCTGCGCGGCTATCGGTTTGCCGCAGCCCGTGGGCGGCCCGCACAATGCCTCCTCATGGGACACCTGGAAGCCGCGCACCTCGAGTACTACCTCCCCGACGGGAGGGCGTTGCTCGGCGACGTGTCCTTCCGGGTCGGTGAAGGGGCCGTGGTGGCCCTCGTCGGACCCAACGGCGCGGGCAAGACGACCCTGCTGCGGCTGATCTCGGGCGAGCTGAAACCGCACGGCGGGACCGTCACCGTGACCGGCGGCCTGGGTGTGATGCGCCAGTTCGTGGGCTCCGTACGCGACGAGACGACCGTGCGCGACCTGCTGGTCTCCGTCGCCCCGCCCCGTATCCGCGAGGTCGCGCGGGCCGTCGACAAGGCCGAGCACGCGATCATGACCGTCGACGACGAGGCCGCCCAGCTCCAGTATGCGCAGGCCCTCTCCGACTGGGCGGAGGTGCGCGGGTACGAGGCCGAGACGCTGTGGGACATGTGCACCGCGGCCGCGCTCGGCGTCCCCTACGACAAGGCCCAGTTCCGCCTCGTGCGCACCCTCTCCGGCGGCGAACAGAAGCGGCTCGTGCTGGAGGCGCTGCTGCGCGGCACCGACGAGGTCCTGCTGCTGGACGAGCCCGACAACTACCTCGACGTGCCCGGAAAGCGGTGGCTGGAGGAACGGCTGAAGGAGACCCGCAAGACGGTCCTCTTCGTCTCCCACGACCGCGAACTCCTCTCCCGCGCAGCCGAGAAGATCGTCTCCGTCGAGCCCGGTCCGGCCGGCGCCGACGCCTGGGTGCACGGTGGCGGCTTCGCCACGTACCACGAGGCCCGCCGAGAACGCTTCGCCCGCTTCGAGGAGTTGCGCCGCCGCTGGGACGAGAAGCACGCCCAGCTGAAGAAGCTGGTCCTGAATCTCCGTCAGGCCGCCTCCATCAGCCATGAGTTGGCCTCCCGCTACCAGGCCGCCCAGACCCGGCTGCGCAAGTTCGAGGAGGCCGGCCCGCCGCCGGAGCCGCCGCGCGAGCAGGACATCACGATGCGCCTCAAGGGCGGCCGTACCGGGGTAAGGGCCGTCACCTGCAAGGGACTTGAGCTCACCGGTCTGATGAAGCCCTTCGACCTGGAGGTCTTCTACGGCGAGCGGGTCGCCGTCCTCGGCTCCAACGGCTCGGGCAAGTCGCACTTCCTGCGCCTGCTGGCCGGCGACACCGTGGCGCACACGGGGGAGTGGAAGCTCGGCGCGCGCGTGGTGCCCGGGCACTTCGCGCAGACCCACGCCCACCCCGAGCTGCTGGGCCGCACCCTCCTGGACATCCTGTGGAAGGAACACGCCCAGGACCGGGGCGCGGCCATGTCCCGGCTGCGCCGGTACGAGCTGACCCAGCAGGCCGAGCAGACCTTCGACCGGCTCTCCGGCGGCCAGCAGGCCCGCTTCCAGATCCTGCTGCTCGAACTGGAGGGTGTCACGGCCCTGCTCCTCGACGAGCCCACCGACAACCTCGACCTGGAGTCCGCCGAGGCACTCCAGGAGGGACTGGAGGCCTTCGAGGGCACGGTCCTCGCCGTCACCCACGACCGCTGGTTCGCCCGCTCCTTCGACCGCTACCTGGTCTTCGGCACGGACGGCCGGGTCCGGGAGACCCCGGAGCCGGTGTGGGACGAGCGGCGCGTGGAGCGGGCCAGGTAGCCCGAGCGGTCGCGAGCGGTCGGGCAACCGGAGCGGTTCGGGCGGCCGACGGGGGTCACTTCCAGAGGGGCGCGGGGGTCACTTCCAGCGGAGCAGCGCGCCGAGGCCGCCCACCGGCGCCTCCTCGTCGGCCGGGGGCACCATGAGCACGGGCGCGTCCGTGGCGACGGCCGACCTGATCAGCGCATCGTCCGCACGGGCCGCCCACGAGTGCTGCTCGCCGAGCGTCTTCAGCTCCGTACGGCGCACCGCCGCCTGGTCCGGATCCTCGCCGATCCACACCTCGCGGTGGGCATCCGGACCGTCGGCGCGGATGAGGAGCTCGTCGATCCGGTGCTCGCGGGCCGCCGCCACCGGTGCGGGCACGCCCTCCACGGCCGCGGCGCGTCCCTCGGCGTCCGGTGCACGAGCCGCGAGGAACCGTTCCGGCTCGGTCTCGGCCTGCCGTCGGGAGTGCTCGGCTCGGGCCGCCTCCACGTCCTCGTCCAGCAGCCTGCTGCCCACGCCGTGCGGAGCCTCGACCACGCGGTCGTGCAGCCGCTGCGGCAGCCGGTCGTGGACGGCTCGCCGCTCCCGGTCGTCACCGACCAGGACCAGCAGATCGGCGCGGGTCTCCTCCTGGCAGACGGCCGGCGCGTCGGCGATCTCCGCCGCGTTGTGCTCCCAGGTGTTCTCCCAGGTGTTCTCCACCTTCAGCTGGAAGTGCCGCTCGGACCAGTCGGCGGCCGACGTGCGGTGTACGGGATACTGTCGACCGGCGACCGTCCCCGCCTGCTCCCGGCCCAGCCCGCTGCGCAGCTCGAACGCCGCGCCCTTGCGGTCGACGTACGCCACCACGCACACCGGGTCCTGGTCGGCGAGCTCCAGCAGCGGTGCGACCCGCGGCAGGGCCGCCCACTCGGCCCGGTCGCCCTCCGGGGCGGCAGGGCCGAGTGGGCGGGTCGAGGACGACCTCTCCGGTGCGGGCGAACAGGGCCCGGCCGTGCGGTTCGGAGGAGTGCCGCAGCTCCTCGACGGCCTGCTCGACGGCCCGGCAGGTGGCGTCGTCGGTGCCCTGCCGGGCCAGCTCACGGGCCATCGCGGCGGCCGTGAGCTGACGTTCGTGAGGCGTGTTCTCCGTGTGCCGGGAGGTGTCGACGTACACGGAGGCCCAGGGGCCCGAATGTTCGTACAGTGGATGCAGAAACGCGAGATCCATGGCTCCCTCCCGGATGCCGCTCGGGGGTAGTGCTGGTAGTGCATGCAGCGCTGGTAGTGCTGGTAGTGCTTCCCGGGGCCGGGTACCCGAACCGTATGGACGAACACGACGAGCGGGGCACCACCATGACCGGAGTCGACCCGGACCGGCTGGACGACCAGCAGCTGATGAAAGAGCTGGAGACGATCCACCGCACGCGCCACGACACCCTGCTGTACGGCTCGAACGACGCCCTACGCACCCACAACGACCGCATGGCCCAGCTGGAGGGCGAGTACCTGCGCCGCAACCCACGCCGATTCGTCTCCCCGGGCCGCACCCGCGAGGGGGCCAGGGAGCGGGCCGCCGGGGAGAACGGGGGCCCGGCGCGCCAGGCTCGGCCGCGGGCAACGGCGGAGGGCGCCTCGGCGGGGACTCCCGTCGGCAAGTGGGGCTCGGGAACGACGGGCGGCCCCGGCGGGGCTTGAGCCGACCGGAGCCGTCCGACCCGTCGAGCCGTCCGACTGCTCGTTGCGGTCTGCGGTCTGCGGTCTGCGGTCTGCCGTCTGGGGGGCTGCGGTCTGCCGTCCACTGTCTACAGTCTCCCGGCGACCGCCGACGCTCGTCTGTCGTCTGTCGTCTGTCGTCTGTCGTCTGCCGTCTGCCGTCTGCCGTCTGCCGTCCGTCGTCCGTCGACCGACCGGCATACGTCCGTCGGCAGTCAGCAGCGCACCGGCGGCCGGTCCCAGTGTCGGTGCGCCGCGATCGCGGTCATGAACTCCCGCACGAACTCCGCGCTCGCGGTCCCCGGCGAGGTGTCCGTGACCACGCCCTGGTCGGCGACCACTCGATGGAACTCGGCGGACAGTCGTAGCCCCTCGGGCTGCAGCGTCGACAACACACCCACCCCGGAACCGAGGGCTCCGACCGGTTTGCCGTGCCGGTAGGCGTCCCGTACGAAGCGCATGGCGTCCGGGTCGGAGATGATCGACGGGGTGCCCGTGGGGCCGCCGGGGAGCAGGACGGCGTCGTACAGCACGGAGGCGACGGTCGGCAGTGCACGGTCGACTGTATGCATTTTTCCGTCGGTCCCCGACACGCTGCCGTCCGTGGCCGCCAGCGCCTCCACGATCGCGCCCTCCCCGGCCAGCACCTCGCGCACCGACGTCACCTGCTCGGCGTCGACCCCGTCGGCCACCAGGACCGCGATCTGTCGGGTGCGGATCGAGCCGTCGCCGCGCAGCGACTCTTGGCTGAGAGCGGGGGAGGAGAGCTTGTACGCAGGCTCCGGATCCGTCCCGGAGGGGTCCGGGACGCCGATGCCTCGCGCCACCTGGCGGGCCAACTCGCCGTCCACCTTGGCCAGTTCCTCGACCGTGCGGGTTCGCACCGCCCGGGCGTCGACCTTCCCCAGCTCGAACCGGAGCGCCTGCACGATGTGCTGCTTCTCCCAGTCCGTCATGCTGTGGAAGAAGAGGGCCGCCTGGCTGTAGTGGTCCTGGAAGCTCGGACTGCGCCGGCGGATCTTGGCGCCGTCGATCCGTTCCGTGTAGTGCGTGAAGGCCTTCCCGTCGACGCCCGCGTGTGCCGGGCAGCCGCCGCCGAGGGAGTTCGGGAAGTAGTTCGTGCCCCGGTGGACCGTGCTCTGGTGGTAGCCGTCGCGCTGGTTGTTACGGACCGGTGCGAGGGGCCGGTTCACTGGCAGCTCACTGAAGTTGGGGCCGCCCAGCCGGATCAACTGGGTGTCCAGGTAGGAGAAGTTGCGCGCCTGGAGCAGGGGGTCGTTGGTGAAGTCGATGCCCGGCACCACGTTCGCCGTGTGGAAGGCGACCTGCTCGGTCTCGGCGAAGAAGTTCTCCGGGTTGCGGTTCAGCACCATGCGGCCGATCGGTCGGACCGGCACCTGCTCCTCCGGGATGATCTTCGTGGCGTCGAGCAGATCGAAGTCGAAGGCGAACTCGTCCTCCTCGGGAACGAGTTGGACGCCCAGCTCCCACTCCGGGTACTCGCCCGCCTCGATCGCGTTCCACAGGTCGCGCCGATTGAAGTCCGGATCGCGGCCTTGGCACTCCTGGGCCTCGTCCCACACCAGCGAGTGGACGCCCAGCCGTGGCTTCCAGTGGAACTTCACGAACGTGCCGCGCCCTTCGGCGTTCACGAACCGGAAGGTGTGTACGCCGAAGCCCTGCATCATGCGGTAACTGCGCGGGATCGCCCGGTCCGACATCAGCCACATGATGGCGTGCAGGGTCTCCGGCTGGAGCGAGACGAAGTCCCACAGGCTGTCGTGGGCGGAGGCGCCGGTGGGGATGTCGTTGTGCGGCTCCGGCTTCACCGCGTGCACGAAGTCGGGGAACTTGATGCCGTCCTGGATGAAGAAGACCGGGAAGTTGTTCCCCACCAGGTCGTAATTTCCCTCCGACGTATAGAACTTGGTCGCGAAGCCGCGTACGTCCCGCACGGTGTCCGCGGACCCCTTCGGCCCCTGCACGGTGGAGAACCGCACGAAGACGGGCGTACGGACCGCCGGGTCCTGGAGGAAGGCCGCGCGGGTGAATTCCGCGCAGGACTCGTACGGTTCGAAGTAGCCGTACGCGCCCGCGCCCCGCGCGTGCACCACCCGCTCCGGGATCCGCTCGTGGTCGAAGCGGGTGATCTTCTCCCGGAAGTGGAAGTCCTCCATCAGGGTCGGACCGCGCTCGCCGACGGCGAGCGAGTCGTCGGTGTGGTCGACCTCCACGCCCTGGTCGGTGGTGAGGGGCCCGCCGGCCGGATCCTCGGCGCGGAAGGCCTCCCGCTGCTCCTGCTTGCGGTCGTTCGGGAACGGGGTCGCGTCCATCAGGTCGCCTCCTCGGCGAACACATCCAGATACGCCTCGCAGAACGCCTTCAGATCGTCCGGCTTGCGGCTGGTGACGAGCTTGTTGGGGCCGTGGTCGCAGATCTTCACCTGTTCGTCGACCCAGCTGCCGCCGGCGTTGCGAATGTCCGTCCGCAGGCTCGGCCACGAGGTCAGCACGCGGCCGCGTACGACGTCGGCCTCGACGAGGGTCCACGGGGCGTGGCAGATCGCGGCGACCGGGCGGCCCTGCTCGAAGAACGCCTTGACGAACGCCACGGCCCTGTCGTCCGTGCGCAGGAAGTCGGGGTTCGCGACGCCGCCCGGCAGGACCAGCCCGCCGAAGGACTCCGCGGACACCTCACCGACGACCTCGTCGACCATGAACGTGTCCGCCTTGTCGAGATGGTTGAACGCCTGGATCTCACCGGAGTCGGTCGACACCAGAACGGGCTCGTGGCCCGCGTCCACCGCCGCCTGCCAGGGGTCGGTGAGCTCGACCTGCTCGACGCCTTCGGGCGCCGTCAGAAACGCGATGCGCATGAGAGTTCAACGTCCTTTCCGTGTCCTTGCGGTCGTCACGCTGCTTGTCGGCGGGCCCAGTCGTCACCGACAAGCTGTTTCCCCCGTTTCCCCTGTTTCCTCGCCCGGGCCGCACGCAGGCACCGCAGCAGCTCCTCGCCGTACGGCAGAGCCACGCACGCGCCGACCGCCGCGGCGATGCCCGCGAGGTAGCCAGGCGAGAGCGGGCGCCTGCGCGCCACCAGCCGCCACGCGTCCGGATCGCCCTGTCCGCCCCGCAGCAGGGACTTCACCTGGTCGGCGTGCAGGCACATCAGGGCGGACAGCGCGCCGAACGGCAGTGCCTCGAGGAAGCTGTGGATGTGCTGTTCGATGGGCTTGACCTCGCGCTCGCTGCGCACGGCGGTCCGCACATCCCACAGGGCGGTCGCCTCGTGCGCCGCGGCGCCCGCCAGCTGCACGGACAGCAGCAGCGGGTTGACCTCGTAGCGCAGTGTGAACGCGATCGGGACGCCGACCTCGGCCATCATGAGCGTGTGGATCAGTGACTCCTTCGTGCCCGCCGTGTCCTCGATCCGGGTCCGTCGGTGCATGGCCCAGTCGGCGAGACCGGGCACGAACCAGCTGGGCAGCAGGCCGTACAGCAGATAGCGGGCGGTCGCGTCGCCGACGTCCACGGTGGTGCCGGTGGCGGCTGTCCCGGCGGCCCGGTCCCGACCCATCAGCCGCTGCCCCCGACCAGCGCCTCCGCCAGTTCCTGGACGTTGGCGTAGCGGTCCCGGTGCGGCAGCCGTCGTACCGCCTCCACCAGCGCGTCGGGCGCGTTCTTGCGGCGCAGGCCCGTGGCCAGCGCGCCCGGCCCCGCCGGGAAGGAGCTGCGGCCCAGGATCCGGGCGAGCTCCAGCCGCACCGCCGCCAGCGACGCCCTGGAGTTGCCCGGTACCACCGGCCCGCCCCAGATCTCGGGATCGTCCTCGGCGGACGGCTCGGGGTCGTGCCACTCCTCCGTTCGTGTGGGATGTCCGGACCTCAGCAGGCCCTGGAGTTCGTGCTTCATCTCGTCGTCCCGGTGCACGCTCAGCCGGTCACTGCCTCGCTGCATGTCTGTCTCTCCCTCCAGATCTTTGCCGGTGGCCCCCGCGTACCCGAGGACGGGCAGCCGACACGGGGTCGGCTGCCGGACATGAGGAAAGAGTTCGCGCGACCCGGACCGGCCGGGCCCGTGTGGGTGCCCGGCCGAATGGGCGTGACCCCTGACGGGTCGGGCGGTGGCCTTCGCGCCTTCGACGACCAGCAAGGACGACCTGGTCGCCGCCTGCCTCAAGGCGACGTTCTCGGTTGTTCCAGATCGCGACGACCAGACGCGGGTCCTGCCACAGGTCCTTGTACTTCGCCACCGTGATCAGCTCCGCGAGCCCGTTCATCTGCATCGCCCCGCCCCCGACCAGCGTGATCGCCGGCCGGTCCGGGTGCGCGAACTTCGCGCGGTGCGGTCCAAGCTGGAGGGCACCGTCTTCAACTCGTGTGCGGGAGGGGTGTGTTCGAGCTCCTGCACATCCGCGGGGACGATGACCACGGTCGGGCAGCGGCGGGCGTACGCGGTGCGGATCGCCCGGTCCAGGACGTTCGGCAGCTGCTCGGGGACCGTCACCGTCTCCACGAACTCCGAGGCGACGTCCTTGAACAGCGAGTGCAGGTCCACCTCCTGCTGGTACGAGCCGCCCATCGCGCTCCGGTGCGTCTGCCCGACGATCGGGGCACCGGGACGTGGTCGAGTTCCGCGTCGTTCAGGCCGTTGAGGAGGTGGATCGCGCCCGGCCCCGAGGTCGCCGCGCACACCCCCGGACGGCCGCTGAACTTGGCGTAGCCGACTGCCTCGAACGCGGACATCTCCTCGTGCCGTGCCTGCACGAAACGCGGCTGGTCCCGGCGCGACCCCAGGCGGCGAGCGTGCCGTTGATGCCGTCGCCGGGACAACCGAAGACGTGCTCGACGCCCCACTCGCACAGTCGTCGCAGGACGTGGTCGGAGACCTTGGTGCTCATGGAAGGGGCCTTCCTGGGCCGGTGAAACACGGGCACACGGAGGAAACGCGTACGTGGGGCAGGGACATGGGGCGTGACGGGCGGCGGGGTGAGGTCGTGACCCGCTACGAGTGACCCCCGCGGGTGCCGGAAAACCAGGGCGGGTGTTTGGGGGCGGGGGCCGGGGGCAGGCGCAGCCACAGTGCTTCGGACCGGAGGCACGTCCGTGGAAGGCCGCGACTTCGCAGGCCCCCGGCAGGCCCGGTCGGGCTGCTGCCGCGCTTCCACGGGGACCGGCCAACCCAGAGCACTTCCAAGGGAGTTGCCCGCCCCATGACGAAACGAGCGAACGCGAAGCACCACCCCCACGACGACGCCCCCGACACCGCCGACGCCTTCCGTAGACTCGCCGCCCTGCCCCCGGGGCCCCTGCGCGACACACTCCGCGGGGAGATCGTCGAAGCCTGGCTGCCCATGGCCGACCGTCTCGCCGGACGCTTCCGCAGCCGCGGCGAGAGCTTCGAGGACCTGCGCCAGGTCGCCGCCCTCGGTCTGGTCAAGGCCGTCGACCGCTACGACCCCGAGCGTGGAAACGCTTTCGAGAGTTACGCCGTGCCCACCGTCACCGGCGAGATCAAACGGCACTTCCGCGACCACATGTGGACCCTGCACGTGCCGCGTCGGGTCCAGGACCTGCGCAACCGTGTGCGCTTCGCCGCCCAGGACCTGTCCCAGACCATTCCCGGGCGCCGCCCCACCGTCACCGAGATCGCCGAGCACGCGCAGCTGAGCGAGGAGGACGTCCGCACCGGGCTGGAGGCGCTGGAGAGCTTCAGCACGCTGTCGCTGGACGCGGAGCTGCCCGGTAGCGAGGACGGGTACTCGCTGAGCGACGCGCTGGGCGCCCCGGACCCGGCGCTGGACACGGTGGTCGACCGGGAGGCCGTCCGGCCGCGGCTCGCCGCGCTGCCCGAGCGCGAGCGGGCGATCTTGTACATGAGGTTCTTCGCGGACATGACGCAGAGCCGGATCGCCGAGCAGCTGGGGATCTCGCAGATGCACGTGTCCCGGCTGATCAACCGGTGTTGTGACCGGTTGCGGGAACAGGTTCTGAACGACGCGGCGTAACAGCAGCCTCCTGGAACACCGGGCCCCGTGGACATCCAGGCGCTCCCGGACATCCAGGCGCTCCCGGACATCCAGGCGCTCCCGGACATCCAGGTGACTCCGGAGACGCAGGTGCTCCCGGACATCCCGGTGTCCCCGCAGATCCAGGTGCTCCCGGACATCCCGGTGTCCCCGGAGATCCAGGTGCTCCCGGACATCCAGGCGCCTTCCGGAGAACCGAGGGCGCCGAGGTCACCCGGTTGGGGGTCCTCGTCCCGCCAATGGCGTCCGGCCGCGCGCGTCCCGGGTTTCCTCGGGCTGTGATGGCTGTGGGGCAGGAACGCCCCGCCCCGCAGCCGTCGGCCAAAGGAGCTGCTTCATGGGTCGCACCGCCCACTTCCTGTCCGCCCTCGCCGTGGCCGGTGCCGTCCTGGTCGCCGTCGGTCCGGCCGCCTCCGCGGACCCGGCGGCGGAGGTCAGCCCGGGCGGTGTCGCGCCGGGCGGCAGCGTCACCGTGTCGGTCACGTGCGGTCCCCTCACCGCCGCCGCGCCCGAGAGCCTCGACGCCACCTCGCAGGCCTTCGCCGACGGCACCGTCAAGCTGAGCAAGGTCCCCGGCAACGACGACGCCCAGGCCGGGACCGCCTACCGGGGCACCGCCCGGATCGCCCCCGCCGCCGACCTCGAGGTGAGCCCGGTGGCGGCCGGACCGGACGCCGCCTGGACCGTCGACGGCACCTGCCCTGCCGCGCCCGGCGCACAGGGGGAGCCGTGGAGCGCGACCCTGGACGTCGAGCGCGGCGAGACCCCTGAGACGCAGCCGTGCACCTCGGCGCCGGGCGCGTCCTGCGCCACGAGCCAACCGTGCCCGCTGTCCCAGGGCACCTCGCCCAGCCGCACCGACGCCTGCCGCACCGCGCAGCCGTGCGCACGGCCCGAGCCCGAGCCCCGCGCCACGGGGTCCCACGAGACCGGCTGCGCCCCCGCCACCGTCGAGCACGGCGTCCAGGCCGGTGCCGGCGGCGCCTTCACCGACTCCGTCCCCGCGCTCGCCGCCGGCGGCCTGCTGATCGCCTGCGCGCTCGGCGCCGCCGTGCACCGGCTGTGCCGCCGACACCCCGCGGGGGACGACGCCTGACCCCGCAGGAGAACCGGCCCGGCCCCGCTGTGACCGGCGCGACGCGCGGGAGCGGCCATGGACACAGGGCTCAGTGGGTACTCAGAGCACGGGGGCACGATCAGCCTCGTACGACCGCCCGGCCACGCACGAGCGCCGGGCCCGAACGAGACGTCCCGCACCCCAAGCACCATCCGGCCCACGACGACGTCCGGCGGCCGGGAACGGCACCGGGCACCAGGGACGCCACCTGGGACGGCGCCAGGGACGCCACCTGGGACGGCGCCAGGGACGGCGCCAGGGACGGACTGCGCGGAGGACCACATGCGGCGGACGGAACCGGAGGACCACGGGCCCGTCCGCTACGGCCCACCGCTCCCCCCGGACGGGCTGCCGGTGCTGCCCGAACTCGCCTCGGTGCTCGCCGAGGCCGCCGGCCGCGCCTACGGTGAGCCGGTCGGCGGCGGCCCCGCCCTCCTCGACGCCGCCCGCGGCTACTGGGCCCGGCACGGCACCCCCGCCGGGGCGGGGCGGGTCACGGCCGGACCCGGCGCCCCCGCCCTGCTGGTCGCGCTGACCGCCGCCCTCGGCGGCGACGTCCTGGTGCCCCGGCCCTGCGCGGCCTGGTGGGCGCCGTACGCGCGCCTGTTGGGCAGACCCGTCTTCCACGTGGCCACGCCCGCCGAGTGCGGGGGAGTTCCGGACCCGTACGCCCTGCTGGAGACCGTGCGCCGGGTGCGCGCCGAGGGCGGGGACCCGCGGCTGCTGGTGCTGTCCGTCGCCGACGACCCCACCGCCACCGTCGCGCCGCCCGAGGTGCTGCACGAGGCGGTGGAGGCCGCCGCGGGCGAGGGCCTGCACCTGGTCAGCGACGAGACCTGGCGCGACACGCTGCACGCCCCGCACGACACCGTGCCGGTCAGCCCCGCCGAGATGCTGCCCGAGCGGGTCACCGTCGTCAGCGACCTGGCCGGCGCCCTGCTGCCCATCGGCTGGCCGGCGGCCGTCGCCCGGTTCCCCGCCTCGGCCACCGGCGACGACCTGCACGCGCGTGTGCTCGACGTCCTCACCGCCCTCGACGCGCGCGTGGCCGCACCGGTCGCTGCCGCGGCCGCGTACGCCCTGGCCGAGCCGGAGCCGGTCACCGCGCGCGTGGCCGCCGCTGTGCGTCTGCACGCGCGCGTGGCGGACGCCGCGCACACCGCCGTCGTCGCCGCGGGCGCCCTGGCCCGGCCGCCGAGGGCCGGCCGTCACCTGTACGTCGATCTCGACCGGTTGCGTGGCGCGCTCGCCGCGCACGACGTGGGCGACGCACAGGAACTGGAGGACTTCCTCTCCGCCCGGCTCGGCATGCCCGCACCGGGCGGTCACCGCTTCGGCGACGACCTCGGGGCGCTGCGCGTGCGGCTGTCCACGGGCATGCTGCTGGACGGTACGGACGCGCAGCGCACGGCATGCCTCACCTCACCCACACCGTTGGAACTGCCACACGTGCAACGCGCGTTGACGCATCTGAGGTCGGTCTTCGACGATCTCCGTGACGAAGCTCAGCGATGGGAGCCTCCTCGATGACGCAGCAGTCCGAGTCGACCACCACCGACACGGTGACCACCAAGGACGCCGACGCCCCGGCCCCCCTGTCCCCGCTCGCGCCCCCCGCCCCGCCGCTCGCCGCGCCCCGTCCGCCGGGGGAGCGGCGGGTGTGGCCGCGGAGCTTCCACGACCGGCTGACCTCGCCGCTGCCCGGCCTCAAGGCCCTCGCCCGGTTCGCCCGCGAGGGCTCCGTGCGGCCCGGCAGGGAGGGCCTCGCCGACATCCCCCGGCTGCCCTTCGAGCCCGCCCCGGTGCCCCGCGTGGACGCCCGCACGATCGCCGTCACCTGGGCGGGACACGCCAGTTGGGTGGTGAGCGTCGGCGGCCTCACCGTTCTGACCGACCCGGTCTGGTCCCGCCGCATCATCGGCACGCCGGCCCGCATCACCCCCGTGGGCGTCCCATGGGACGCGCTGCCGCCCGTCGACGCCGTCGTCATCAGCCACAACCACTACGACCACCTGGACGCCCCCACGCTGCGCCGGCTCCCGCGCGACACACCGGTGTTCGTGCCGGCCGGTCTCGGCCGCTGGTTCCGGCGCCGCCGGTTCACCCACGTCACCGAGCTGGACTGGTGGGAGGCGGCCGAACTGTCCGGTGTCCGCTTCGACTTCGTCCCCGCCCACCACTGGTCCAAGCGCAGCCTCACCGACACCTGCCGCTCCCTGTGGGGCGGCTGGGTGCTCACCGCCCCCGACGGCCGGCGTCTCTACTTCGCCGGCGACACGGGCTACGGCCACTGGTTCTCCCGCATCGGCCGGCGCCACCCCGGCATCGACCTCGCCCTGCTGCCGATCGGCGCCTACGACCCCCGCTGGTGGCTCAGCGACGTCCACTGCGACCCCGAGGAGGCGGTCCGCGCCACCCTCGACCTCGGTGCGCGGCGCATGGCCCCGATGCACTGGGGCACGTTCGTGCTCTCCGCCGAGCCCGTCCTGGAACCCCTCACGCGCGTGCGTGCCGCCTGGGAGAAGACGGGCCTGGACCGCGCCGACCTGTGGGACCTGCCGGTGGGAGGCTCCCGGGTGCTGGAGCAGCCGAGGGGGGTGGCGGACCGGTGAGGCCGGGGAGGGGCGAGGGCGTCGGTCAGGTGAGGGTGTCGGACCTGTGAGGGTTTCGGACTAGGCGGCCCGGGTTCCCCTGACCCGGCGCCACACGCTCGGGGCCGCGCTGAGCACCACGGTCAGCGCGACCGCGGCGACCACGCCCTCCCAGGGCTCGGGGAACAGCGAGCCGCCGAGGATCCCGATCAGCTGATAGGTCACCGCCCAGGCCAGACACGCCGGGAGGTTGCCCCGTACGAAGCGTCGCAGCGGCCACTTCGCCATCAGACAGGCCAGCATCACCGGGATGCGGCCCGCCGGCACCAGCCGGGACAGCACCAGCACCGCCGTGCCGTGGTCGGCGAGCTTCTCCTGCGCCTGCGCCAGCCGCTCCTCCGGCGCCCGCGAGCGGATCGCCTCCAGCCAGCGCGAGCCGTTCTTCGACCGCATCCCGCGCCGCCCCAGCCAGTACAGCGCCGCGTCCCCGCAGAACGCCGCCAGCGACGCCGTCACGAACACCAGCGCCAGTGCGAACGGCGCCGTCTGATGGAAGGCGACCACCGCCGCCGAACTCACCAGCGCCCCCGTCGGTACCACCGGCACCAGTGCCCCGATCAGCACCAGCAGGAACAACGACGGATAGCCGAGGGCCTGTTGCGTGGACTCCGTCGGAGCGGACGTCACAGCCGCTGCGGCGAGCCACCAGGTCACCGTGCGACCTCCACGCGCACGCTCTCCCCGTGCCCGAGCCGGTGCACGACCACCCCCGGCGCACGCTCCGCCGCGAGTCGCACGAACTCCTCGCCGGGCGCATGGAATTCATGGGGGCGCACGGCGTCCATGCCGATCGGCCAGTACGTGCCGTAGTGCACCGGCACCGCGCTGCGCGGCGCCAGCCGGGCCAGCGCCTCGGCCGCGCGCCCCGCGTCCAGGTGCCCCTCGCCGAGATACGGCCCCCAGCCGCCCACCGGCAGCAACGCCACGTCGACCGGCCCGACCTCCTTGGCCATGTCCTCGAACAGGCCGGTGTCCCCGGCGAAGTACGTCCGTGCCTCGCCCTCCACGACGTACCCGAGCGCGGGGGAGTGGTGCCGGCCCACCGGCAGCCGCCGCCCGTCGTGGCGCGCGGGCACGGCCCGTATCCGCAGGGTGCCGACGACCGTCTCGTCGCCCGGCTCCATCTCGCTCAGCCGCAGATGCCGCAGGCGGCGCAGCCCGGGGACGGCGCGCGGCGCGCCCCGGGGCACCAGCAGGCGCGTGCCCGGCGCGAGGCGCGCCAGCGAGGGCAGATGCAGGTGGTCGGCGTGGAGGTGGGAGACGAGCGCCACGTCCGCGTGCCAGGCGCCGGGCGGGGGCAGCGCGCCCCGGCGGCGGCGCAGGTGCGCGAGGCGGCGGGCGAACAGGGGATCGGTGAGCACACGTACGTCCGAATCCTCGACCGTGCAGGTGGCGTGACCCCACCACGTGATCTCCACCGGCACCTCTTTGCCTCCTTCGCGCGCCTCCCCCGAAGCCTACGGGCAGGAGTAGGGTCGGCGGCGAAACCCGGAGGTGAGGGGGACGCCATGGGACCGGTGAGGGGCATGCGGGTCACGGCGATCGCGAGTCTGACGCCGCTCGAGGAACTGGACGCCGATCCCTTCCTGGTGGACTCCCGCAGCCAGCACGCGATGTGCGCGCGGTGGGCCGCGGAGCGCGGGTACGTCGTCAGCCGGGAACTGCTGGTGCGCGGGCTGCGCGCCGACCACTGCGTGCTGTGGGACGGGGTCCGGCCCGGCGTCGACCTGTTCGTCGCGCCCAGCCACCGGGTGCTGGAGAGCGCGCTGTCGTCCGTGGAGGAGTTCTCCGAGGAGTGCGCGCGGCGCGGGGTGCGCGTGGTGACGGTCGGCAGCGCCGAGCCCGCCTACGACGCGCAGATGAAGGCCCGAGTGCACCGCAGGCTGTCGATGCCGACGGCCGGCTACGACGGGCGATAGGCGAGCGGTCGGCCGAGGTCGACAGTCGACTGGCGATTGCCGGCAGGCGACAGGTGGCAGCCGACAGCCGACAGCCGACAGCCGACGGGCGAAAATGGGCGATGGGCGACGGCCGACATGCGATTGCCGACAGTCGACAGGCGATGGACGGCAGTCGGCAGGCGATGGACGGCAGTCGGCAGTCGGCAGGCGACGGGCGGTGTTCGCGGGATGACTGTCACCGCGATGTGACAGGGTGGAAGGCGGCTCCCACGGGCGTCGGGGCCGGAACGCGAGGTGTACGGGGCGTGCGTGGGGTGCGGTGGCGGCGGACCGTCAGCCAGGCCGGGCGGAGCGTCACGGTGTGGGTGGTCTCCACGCTCACGATGCTGGTGCTCGCGGGAATCCTGCCGGACTTCCGGCTGCAGTCCCCCGACGGCGACAGCGCCACCACCATCGCCGTGACCGCCGCCGTCGGCGCTGGCGTCTTCGGTGTGCTGTCGGCCCTGGTCTGGCCGCTGCTCGTGCGCCTGCTCCTGCTCGTACCGGCCCTGGTCCTGGGCCTGCTGGTGTTCTTCCTCAACGGCTCGCTGCTGCTGCTCGCCCTGCGGCTGAACCCCTCCGGGCAGAGCGAGGCGGCCCCGGAGACCGCCGTCATCGTCGCCGCCGTGATGTCCGCCGTCGCCTCGGCGACGGGCGGCGCCCTGGCCGTGCGCGACGACGACGCCTACCGCCGCCGCCTCTACCGTCTCGCCGACCGCCGCCGAAGAGGCGGCCCCCTCTGCCCCGCCACACCCGGCACCGTCTTCCTCCAGTTCGACGGCGTCGGCCACGACGTGCTGGTCGCGGCCGTGGGGAAGGGGCTGATGCCGACCGTCGCCCGCTGGCTCGGCGACGACGCCCGCGACGGCGGGTCCGGGCGCGGCCGGCGTCCCTCCCACCGCCTCACCCCCTGGCGCACCGACTGGTCCAGCCAGACCGGTGCCAGCCAGCTCGGCATCCTGCACGGCAGCAACCACGACGTGCCCGCGTTCCGCTGGTACGAGAAGGACAGCGGTGAGGTGATGGTCTGCAACCGTCCCACCAGCGCCGCCGAACTCCAGCGCCGCGCCGTCGAACGCACCGGTGACGGCGGGCTGCTGGCCGCCGACGGTGCCAGCCGCGGCAACCTCTTCAGCGGCGGCGCCGACGAACAGGCCCTCGTGCTGTCCATCGCCGCCCGCCGGCGCAGCCGGGAGACCCGCTCCCGGGCCGGCTACTTCGCCTACTTCTCCGACCCGGCCAACGCCGTGCGCACCGCCCTGTCGTTCGTCGCGGAGGTCGTCCGCGAGATCATCCAGTCCACCCGCGCCCGGCTGAGGGGGGAGCGGCCGTGGGTCGGACGCGGCGGCCTCTACCCGTTCGTCCGCGCTTTCGCGACCGTCGTCGAACGCGACGTCGTCGTGGCCGCCGTGATGGGCGACATGCTCGCCGGACGCACCGCCGTCTACGCCGATCTGGTGGCGTACGACGAGGTCGCGCACCACTCCGGGCCGCTCGGCCGGGACACCGAGCAGGTCCTCGGCCGCCTCGACCGGGCGCTCGCGCTGATCGAGAAGGTCGCCGAGCACGCCCCCCGCCCGTACCGGATCGTCGTCCTGTCCGACCACGGCCAGAGCCCCGGCGAAACGTTCCGCGCCCGCTACGGCCTCACCCTCGGCGACCTGGTGCGGGCCGGCTGCGGGCTGCCCGTGCCGCGCAAGGCGGAGCGCACGCACAGCGGCGCCGAGGCCCGCGCGGCTGTCCGCGCGGCGCTGCGTCGGCCCGTGGAGGAGGGCGGCGACCGTCACCGGCCGTCCGGCCGCCGCCCGGAGCCGATCGTGCTGGCCTCGGGGAACCTGGGCCTGATCTCCTTCCCGGACGTGGCGCACCGGATGAGCAAGGAGGAGATCGACGCCCGCCACCCCGCCCTGCTGACCACCCTCGCCAACCACCCCGGCATCGGCTTCCTCCTGGTGCGCAGCGAGAAGTACGGCGGGGTCGTGCTCGGCGCGTACGGCGCGGAGATCCCCCTCGACCGACTCGACGAGGACCCCGGCCCGCTCGCGGCCTTCGGGCCCGGTGCGGCCGATGCGGTGCGCCGCACCCACTCCTTCCCGCACACCGCCGACATCATGGTCAACTCCTTCCACGACCCGGCCGACGGCGAGGTCCTCGCCTTCGAGGAGCAGATCGGCTCCCACGGTGGCCTCGGCGGCGCCCAGGCCGGACCGTTCCTGCTGTCCCCGCTGGCCCTGTCCGCGCCCGTCGAGGACGAAGCGGAACTGACCGGCGCGGAGCACGTCCACCGCGTCCTGCGCCGCTGGCTGCGCGAGTCGAACGGCCCCCAGGTGCCCCTGGAGACGGCCCCGGAGGAGCACGCCGCCTGAGCGGAGCCTTCGGCTGCGCCACAGGAAAACCAGGTGACGGCCGCAACCATCGATTGAGAACCTCGACGGCGAGTAACCGCGTCCGCGAGAGCGGCGCCGGTTTGGACACATAGAAGGGGAGCCTCGGCCTTGCAGGCTGCCGTGACCGTCACGCCCTCCCGTATCCCCGAACTCCTGCTCGGTCTCGCCGTGGTGCGGCCGGTGTTCCTCTGGGGCGCCCCGGGCATCGGAAAATCCTCCCTGGTCAGGGAGTTCGCCGAGTCGCTCGGGCTGGAGTGCGTGAGTCTGCTCGGTACGCAGCTCGCGCCCGAGGACCTCATCGGCGTCCCCCAGATCCGGGACGGGCGGTCGGTGTTCTGCCCGCCGGAGGCCATCGCCCGTGACGAGCCGTACTGCCTGTTCCTGGACGAGCTGAACGCGGCCACGCCCGATGTGCAGAAGGCGTTCTACTCCCTCATCCTGGACCGCCGGATCGGCAACTACGAGCTGCCGAAGGGCTCGATCGTCATCGGCGCCGGGAACCGGGCCACGGACAACGCGCTCGCCCGGCCCATCGCCTCCGCGCTCGTCAACCGGCTCACCCACGTCCACCTGGAGGCGTCCGCCCGGGACTGGCTGCGGTGGGCCGCCGGCAACGGCATCCACCCGTGGGTCCTCGACCACCTCACCGACCGGCCCGACCACCTGTGGTCCAAGCCGCCGAAAACCGAGGAACCGTTTTCCACGCCCCGTTCCTGGCACATGCTCTCCGACGCCCTGCACTCCTTCGGACGCGATCTCGACGAGGACACCCTCAAGGTCCTCGCGCACGGCACTCTGACGCCCGCGCACGCCATCGCCTTCTGCGGCTACGTCAAGATCGTCCGCAGCCGGTACGGCATCGAGGCCATCCTCAAGGGCGAGGCCTCCTGGCCGCACCGCGTCGAGGACCGCGACCTGCTCTACTACCTCGCCGACTCGTTCCGCGGCCGGCTGGTCAAGGAACTCCCCGCCGTCAAGGAGCGCATGTCGGCGAACGGCCGCCAGACCGCCTACCGCGCCAAGTCACTGCTCGTGCAGCTCGCCGAGATCTCCGTCGAGGTCGCCCAGACCGTCATCGCCTCCGACGTCGACGGCAACCCCGTGCTGCCCGCCTGGTTCCTGGTCGAGGCGGCCCGCGACATGCCCCGCCTGGTGGAGGCGCGACGGTGAACCGCGACGCCCGTGACCGAAAGAAGCGGGACCTCGCGGCGGAGTCGTTCGAGTTCGGCCTGGCACAGTTGCGCACCAATCCGGCGCTGGCCGCCCTGAAGTTCGACACCTGCCGCCGTGAGGAGTGCGGCATGGCTCCCCGCGACGGCCTCGTCCGCGCCGACTCCAACGGCACGCTGCATGCCCACCCCACCAGGATCGTCGACTCCGCCCGCTGGGCCTGGTCCCTTGCGCACGCCGCCCTCCACCTCGGCTTCGGACACCTCCCGGCGTCCAAGGACCAGCGCGCCCAGCCCGACCGGTACGAGCTCGCCGCGCACTGCACCGTCGTCAACCGCTTTCTGCTGACTTTCCGCGTCGGCACCGCCCCGGACGACCTTCCGCCGGCCTACCCCGGCGGCGACGAGGAACAGCTCGCCGCCCGCTGGCGGCGCACCGGACTCCCGGCCGAGTACGAGCACTGCGGCACCGCGGGGAGGGCGGCCGACCAGGTGTTCGTGCCGTGGACCTGGTACGGCCGCCAGATGCCGGACTGGCCGCTGGCGTTCGCCACCGCCCTGACCCGGACCGTGTCCGCCGCGATGGACATGGCGGGCGGCCGCCGCGACTCCCTGGACGGCGAGGCGCCCGTGCGGCGCCCGTGGGAGCGCGCGCTGAGCTGGTTCGTCTCGTCCTACCCGCTGCTCGGGGGCCTCGCGGCCGGCATCGAGCTCGTCGCCGACGCCGAACTCGCCCGCGCGCACGGCATCTCCATCGCCGCCGTGAACGCGGAGGCGGGCGAGATCTACGTCAACCCGCTGCGGACGTTCGACGACGAGGAGTGGCGGTTCGTCCTCGCCCACGAGATGCTGCACGCCGCCCTGCGTCACGGCGACCGCTGCGGCACCCGCGACCCCTACCTCTTCAACGTCGCCTGCGACTACGTCATCAACGGCTGGCTGCGCGAGATGCAGGTCGGCACCATGCCCGAAGGGCTGCTGTACGACGCGGAGTTGGCGGGCCTGTCCGCCGAGGAGGTCTACGACCGCATCGCCGTGGACCTGCGCCGGATGCGGCGCCTGGCCACCCTGCGCGGCAAGGGCCTCGGCGACATGCTCGGTGCCCCGCTCGGCCCGCCGCGCGACTACGTCGACCTCGACGGCTTCTACCGCCGCGGCCTCGCCCAGGGCTTCGACCTGCACCAGCGGCAGGAACGCGGCTTCCTGCCCGGCGGGTTGGTGGAGGAGATCCGCGCACTCAGCCATCCTCCGCTGCCCTGGGACGCCCAACTCGCCCGCTGGTTCGACGAGTTCGTGCCGCGCCCGCAACCGCTGCGGTCGTACGCCCGTCCCGCGCGCCGCCAGGCCTCCACCCCCGACATCCCGCGCGCCGGCCGCTGGTTCCCTCCCGAGGAGATCGCCCGCTGCACCTTCGGCGTCGTCCTGGACACCTCCGGCTCCATGGACCGCACCCTCCTCGGCAAGGCACTCGGCGCGATCGCCTCGTACGCCGAGGCCCGCGACGTCCCGGCCGCCCGGGTCGTGTTCTGCGACGCGGCCCCGCACGACGCGGGCTACCTGCCGGTCACCGAGATCGCCGGCCGGGTCCGGGTGCACGGGCGCGGCGGTACGGTCCTGCAGCCCGGCATCGACCTGCTGCAGCGCGCCGACGACTTCCCGCCCGGCGCGCCGCTCCTCGTCATCACCGACGGCTGGTGCGACACCCTGCGGGTGCGGCGCGAGCACGCCTACCTGATCCCGCAGGGCCGTCACCTGCCGTTCACCGCGCGGGGGCCGGTGTTCCGGGTGCGGTGAGGCGGAGTGTGATCGGATGGGGGGCAGGGGACCCGGAAACGGGTCCGCACGCCAGCTCCATGCGAAAGGAAGAAACGTGGCCACCACGCGCTCCGCACACACCGTCTGGGAAGGCAACCTGATCGAGGGCAACGGTGTCGTGTCCTTCGACTCCTCCGGCGCCATCGCCCAGCAGCCCGTGACGTGGGCTGCCCGTACCCAGGAGGCGAACGGAAAGACCAGCCCCGAGGAGCTGATCGCGGCTGCCCACTCCAGCTGCTTCTCCATGGCCTTCTCGCACGCCCTCGCCGGCGCCGGCACCCCGCCCACCAAGCTCATCACCTCGGCCGACGTCACCTTCCAGCCGGGTGAGGGCATCACCGGCATCCACCTGACCGTGGAGGGCACCGTGCCCGGCCTCGACGAGGACGGCTTCGTCGCCGCCGCCGAGCAGGCCAAGGTCAACTGCCCCGTCAGCCAGGCCCTCAAGGCCGTACCGATCACCCTGTCGGCCAAGCTCGCCTGAGCGGCCGCGTCGCGGTCCGGGGTGCGGAGCCGGTACGAGGCCCCGCACCCTTGGCGGTTGCGCGCACCCGGGCTCCGGGTATAACCGTCTGCGCCCGAGGCGACGTGAGGACGAGGAGGACGACGGTGCCGGGAACCGCCGACCAGGAGTCGGTGCTCGACTCCGCCCTACGCGAACACACCCGTGCCCTGGTGCTGTTCGGGCTGGCGGGCCGGGTCGCCCCGCCGGGCCCGGGCGCGTCGGGCCACCGGCTCGTCGACGCCTTCGCCTTCGGCCGCTTCACCAAGCACCTGCACTCCGGCGACCCGCTGCTGCCGGTGGCGGTGATGACCTACAGCCCGGCCCCCGGGGAGCTGCGGCTGCCGGAGCGGGCCCGCGGGCTCGCCCTGAGCGGGGCGCGCGTCCTGCTCGTCACCACCCCGCGCGGCGACGCCACCCTGCTGCTGGACTGCGACTTCGCCGACGAGACCCCGGCCGTCGCGGTCGCCTCCTGGCTGGCGGGCACCTGCTTCGACCGGGACGCCATCCACCTGGGCGCCCGGCCGCTGCTCGACGCGCTGACCGAGCGGCTCGGGCTGTCCGAGCCGCTCGCGTTCGGCCAGAACATCCACCAACTCGTCTTTCCCGGCGGCCGGCTGCGCGAGGAACTGCTCGACGCCGGGAACACGGACGAGACTCTGCTCGCCGCACCGCTGGGCGAGATGATCTACCGCGGCAGGCTCCCCGGCCCCGCCGCCGCCCGCGTCCCGCATCTGCACCACCACGGCGTGACCGTCTCCGCGCTCGGCCGCGGCGTCTCCGTGCAGACGGGCTGGGCCCCGCACGTGGAGAACGGCCTGGCCGTGGTCGCCCTCTGCATGGTCTCCGCGCTGTCCGTCCTCCAGCGCACCCGGCTGGCCGCCTTCGACGTGATGCGCGCCAACGAACAGGCCCCGACGGACTCCCCGGCCGAGATCCGCACCCTCATCTCCCGGCTCTCGGCCGGGGTGAACGAACTCCAGCTCGACCTGGCCTTCGGCGTCGAGGCGTACGTGGACAGTCTGCTGATCCCGGAGATGGTCACGGAGCGCTTCCAGTCCTCCCTCCGCGACACGCTCGGCGTGCGCGACAGCCTCGACAACTCCGCGCGCATGGTCGAGCGCCTCACCTCCGTGATCAACGCCCGCTCCGCGGCCCTCGACGCGGCCCTCGCCGAGCGCGCCGAACGCCGCGACCGCACCGTCTCCGGCCTGGTCGCGGCGGCTACGCTGATCGCCCTGCCCCCGACCCTGCTGCTGGCGTTCTTCGGTGTCAACGGCACCGACGTGGACGACCACCACTCCATCTTCGACCTGCGGGAGTACGGGACGGCCTACCTGGTGGCCTGGCTGCCCTTCGTCGCCCTGGTGCTGATCGGCTGGCTCCTGCTGCGGCGCGCCGCCCGTCGTTCCCGTACGCTCCTCACCGGCCCCGGTGACGCCCGGGCGCCCGCCCCCGCCGTCGTCCCCGCACCCCGCCCGCCGTCCGGGAGCTGAGCACCGTGCCACCGCGCCCCGCCGTCTCCGCCCACCGCGGCGGCTCCGAGCGCTTCGGCGCCGCCACCCGGGAGGCGTACGAGGACGCGCTCGCCTCGGGTGCGGAGTACGTCGAGTTCGACATCCGGCGGACCGCCGACGGCGTCTTCGTCGTCCACCACGACGCCCGGGCGGGCCGCGGCGGGCCGCCGCTCGCCCGGATCACGTACGCGGAGCTGTGCGGACGCGCCGGACACGCCGTTCCCCTCGTCGAGGACGTGATGGCACTGGTCGCCGGGAAACTCGTCGGCCACCTGGATCTGAAGGAAACCGGTTACGAGCGTGAGCTCGTCGACCGGGCGGTCGCCCTGCTCGGCCGGGACGGGTTCGTCGCGACCTCCCTGGAGGACGTTTCCGTCGCCGCGATCACCCGGGCCTTCCCGGGAGTGCGTACGGCCCTGTCGCTGGGGCGCGACCGCAAGGAGGTGGGGGCGGCACGGCTGGCGGGCACCCGGGCGAGCGAGCTGTTCCCGATGCGGCGGCTGCGGGCCTGCGGGGCGCACGGGGTGGCCGTGCACCAGCGGCTCGCCCGCGCCACCGTCCTGCGCCGGGCGGCCCGGCATCGGCTGTTCACCATGGTGTGGACGGTCAACGACGACCCCGGGCTGCGGACGTTCCTGGCCGACACCCGGGTGGACGTACTGGTCACGGACAGGCCGCGGCGGGCGGTGGAGCTGCGCGGGCAGCCGCATCGGACGCTGCCGGCGGGGCACCTGTCCCATTGACAGCCGCAGCTTCAGGTTCTGTCCTGGAGGTACGGGTGGCTTCCTGCTCCCCGGGCGAGAGGCCCTGGGCGGAAGGGGACAGCGATGGGACGTCCGGTCGGAATCGATCTCGGGACCACGAACTCGGTGGTGGCCGTGCTGGAGGGCGGCGAGCCCACTGTCATCGCCAACGCGGAGGGCGCGCGGACCACGCCGTCGGTGGTGGCCTTCGCCAAGAACGGCGAGGTGCTCGTCGGCGAGGTCGCCAAGCGGCAGGCGGTGACCAACGTGGACCGCACCGCCCGCTCGGTCAAGCGGTACATGGGCGACGCGCACTGGCGTTTCCCCGCGGAGGACACCGACAGCGTCGACGGCACCCGCTACCGCGCCCAGGAGCTCTCCGCGCGCGTCCTGCAGAAGCTGAAGCGGGACGCCGAGTCCTACCTGGGCGAGGACGTCACCGACGCGGTGATCACCGTGCCCGCCTACTTCGACGACGCCCAGCGGCAGGCCACCAAGGAGGCCGGGGAGATCGCGGGCCTGAAGGTGCTGCGGATCATCAACGAGCCGACCGCCGCCGCCCTCGCCTACGGCCTCGACCGCGGCGAGGAGCAGACCGTCCTCGTGTTCGACCTCGGTGGCGGCACCTTCGACGTGTCGCTCCTGGAGATCGGCGACGGCGTGATCGAGGTCAAGGCCACCAACGGCGACACCCATCTGGGCGGCGACGACTGGGACCAGCGGGTCGTCGAGTACCTCGTGAAGAAGTTCAAGGGGCAGAACGGCATCGACCTCGGCAACGACAGGATGGCGCTGCAACGGCTGCGCGAGGGCGCCGAGAAGGCCAAGATCGAGCTGTCGTCCTCCTCCGAGACGACCGTCAACCTCCCCTATGTCACGGCCTCCGCCGAAGGCCCGCTGCATCTCGACGAGAAACTGACGCGCGCTCAGTTCCAGGAGCTCACGGCCGACTTGCTCGACCGGTGCAAGAAACCCTTCCACCAGGCGGTCAAGGACGCGGGCGTGAAGCTGTCCGCGATCGACCACGTCATCCTCGTCGGCGGTTCGACCCGGATGCCCGCGGTGACCGAGCTGGTACGGGAGTTGACCGGCAAGGACCCGCACAAGGGCGTGAACCCCGACGAGGTCGTGGCGGTCGGCGCCGCCCTCCAGGCCGGTGTGATCCGCGGCGACGTCAAGGACGTCCTGCTTCTCGACGTCACTCCGCTGTCCCTCGGGATCGAGACCAAGGGCGGCATCATGACCAAGCTCATCGAGCGCAACACCACGATTCCCACCCGCCGTTCGGAGATCTTCACCACGGCCGCCGACAACCAGCCCTCGGTCGGCATCCAGGTCTACCAGGGCGAACGGGAGATCGCCGCGTACAACAAGAAGCTCGGCGTCTTCGACCTCACGGGTCTGCCGCCGGCCCCGCGCGGCGTCCCGCAGATCGAGGTGGCCTTCGACATCGACGCCAACGGGATCATGCACGTCTCCGCGAAGGACCTGGCCACCGGCCGCGAGCAGAAGATGACCGTGACCGGCGGCTCGGCGCTCCCCAAGGACGACATCGACCGCATGATGCGCGACGCCGAGCAGTACGCGGAGGAGGACCGCAACCGCCGGGAGGCGGCCGAGACCCGCAACCAGGCCGAGCAACTCGTCTACCAGACCGAGAAGTTCGTCCGGGACAACGAGGAACGGATACCGGCCGAGACGAAGGGGGAGGTTCAGTCGGCGGTCGCGGACCTCAAGGCCCTGCTGGAGCGTGACGCCGACACGGCCGCCCTCCGCGAGGGCGTGGACAAGCTCTCCTCGGTCAGCCAGAGGATGGGCCAGGCCATGTACGCCCAGGCCCAGCAGCAGCCGACCGCGGGGGCGGCCGGAGAGACCGCCGGGGAGCACACCTCACCGCACACCTCGGCGCAGGACTCTCAGGACGACGAGCAGGTCGTCGACGCGGAGATCGTCGACGACGACCGGGACGCCAGGGGCGGAGCGGCCTAGAGACCGGCGGAGGCACCCCCAGCACGGCATCGGGCCCCGGCTCGGACGAGGCCGGTCAGGCTCCTGGTCGCCGACTGGGCCCACTCCTGCGCCCCCACCGCCGTTCCGGCCGCGAGGCCGGTCGCGACCGGGGCGAGGGCTCCCTCGAGCATGGTCACGGCGCGGCGGAGCCGTCCCGGCTCGGGGGACTGCGGGCCGGTGATCTGCGTGAGGACTTCCTGGGCCGCCGTCCCGGCGTCCTCGCGCTCCCGGTCGCCGGTGAGACGGGCCCAGGCGTCGCTGACACGCACGCCGTGGATCCGGCTGCCGTCGATCCGACTGCCCGGGACCGTGACCCGGGCGCCCTCGATCACCGCGATCGCGTTGTCGGCGGCGCCGGCGAACCGGCACCGTTCGACGTGCCCGGAGGAACCGGCGAAGACGGCCCGTCCGAACCGGAACCGACTGGCCGTCAGTAGCACGGACGTGCGTGGCCGCGCGTGCACACAGACCCCGTTGTGGGCCCGGACCTCCGCGCGGTCGAGGGCGAGGGTTCCCGCGCGGCAGTCGACGACACCGGCGTCGGCGTCACGGCCGACCAGGCCGAGGCCGCGGACCACGACCGCCCGAAGGTGTCGAGCACGGTGCCCCGGGACCGGCTCACCACCACGGAACCGGGCTCACCGAGCGCGACCGGCTCGATCTCGCCCTGGAGAGTCAGCGGCAGCGGTTCCTCGTAGTGGCCGGGCGCGATCTCGACCCGCGCGGCCCGGCCCCGCCCGGCCGCGGCGCGCAGCGCGGACCCGATGCCGGGGTGGGCGCCACGACCCCTCTGAGGTGAAGGACGTACTTCTTGGCCATGACCGCTTCCCCCGCGGCACCCGCCCGTGAAGCATCGTTGACTCCCGGTAACCGATGCTACCGGGGCGGGTCGGCCGCGTCGGATGTGCGGCGAGTGGCCGCGACGCCTGGGGCTCAGCCCTTGCGGGCGACCCCCGCGTACACCGGCACGATGCCCTCCGCCTGGGCCGCCACGTCCTGTGGTTCCGGCCGCCAGCCGGAGACGGGGATCACGCCCGGACCGAGCAGCTCCAGGTCCTCGAAGAAGCGGGAGAACCCGGCGAGCGAGCGGGGGTGGAAGGGGGTGCCGCTGCGCCGGAAGTGTTCGGCGGCCTTCCCGATGGCCTCGGGGCTCAGGTCCGGGGTGACCTGGGAGAGGATCAGCCAACTGCCGGGGGCGAGTGCGGCCACGTACTTCTTCAGCAGGCCGTACACGTCGTCCCCGGCGGGGTCCTCGCCCAGGTAGTGCGTGAGCGCCACCAGTGACAGCGTGAGGGGCCGCGTGAAGTCCAGGGTGTCGGCGGCCCGTCGTAGCAGCGTGTCGGGGTCGCGGACGTCGGCGTGCACGTACTGGGTGGAGCCCTCGGTGGTGCCGCGCAGCAGTGCCTCCGCGTGCCGCAGCACGATCGGGTCGTTGTCCGCGTACACCACCTTGGACTCCGGGGCCACGCCCTGAGCCACCTGGTGCAGGTTGGGCTCGGTGGGGATGCCGGTGCCGATGTCCAGGAACTGGCGGATCCCGGCCTCGGCCGCCGCCCGGACGGCCCGCTGCATGAACCGGCGGTTGGCCCGCGCCCCGCGCACCACCGTCCCGTCCACGGCGAGGATCCTGCGGGCCAGCTCCTCGTCCACCGGGTAGTTGTCCTTGCCGCCCAGCCACCAGTCGTACACCCGGGCCGGGTGCGGCCGGCTGGTGTCGATGCGGGCGGCGGCCTGCTCTGCCTCGGATCCGGTCATGCGGGTCTGCTCCTGGAAGGGGGGGTGGAAGCGGGGACGGGCCGTGCTCAGCAGCTCGCGCGGGCGTCCCGCAGGATCTTCTTGGTGTGCTGCGCGGACGCGGCGTGCGTCGTCATGTGGTCGAGGACCTCCAGATGCGCGGAGACCTCCTTGCGGTCGTCGAGGTACAGCGCGCCGGTCAGATACTCGGTGACGACCATGTCGGGCAGTTCGGGTTCGGCGAAGCGGAACAGCGAGAACGGCGCGGACGTCCCCGGATGCGGACCGGCCGCGAACTCGGAGACCTGCAGGGTGATCCGGTCGCGTTCGGCGAACTCCATGAGCCTGTCGAGCTGTTCGGCCATCACGGCCGCGTCCACGCTCACCGGGCGGCGCAGCACCGTCTCGTCCATGACCACCCACAGATGGGGCGGGTCGGTGCCCTCCAGCAGCCGTTGGCGGGCCATGCGCAGCGACACGTGCCGCTCGATCGTGGCCGGGGTCGTGCGTCCGACCGTCCCGGCCTCCAGCACGGCGCGTGCGTAGTCCTCGGTCTGCAGCAGCCCGGGCACGAAGTGCGGCTCGTAGGAGCGGATCAGCCGGGCCGCGCCCTCCAGGCTCACATACAGGCTGAACCACTCGGGCAGCACGTCGTGGAACCGCTGCCACCAGCCGGGCCGGTTCGCCTCCTCGGTGAGCGAGACGAACGCCTCGGCCTCGTCCTCGGGGACGCCGTACGTCTCCAGCAGCACCTGCACATAGGGGACCTTCAGCGCGACGTCGGCCGTCTCCATGCGCCGTACGGTCGCGGGAGCCACGCGCAGGGCGCGGGCCGCCTCCTCGCGGCCGAGGCCGGCCGCCTCGCGCAACTCCTGCAGCCGTCTGCCCAGTACCACCTGACCCACCGTGGGTGCGGGCCGTCGCTCACTCACGCCACGTCTCCCCTACGTGTCGAGGCACGCGGGCCAGTGTGCCACGTTCCGGCCCCGGTCTCACCGGAACGGATCGAACGTTCATCTGAGTCTGCCATCCGACGGTTCACCCGATGTCCTGTCAGTTCATCAGTGAGTGAAGGTATTTGACCGTGGCGGGGTCGGCCGGGAGGAACGTCTCGACGGCCGGCTCGGCGACGGTCACGTCCATGGAGGTGTTGAAGGTGGAGACGGACGAGACGAAGGACAGGATCCGCCCCTCGTGCTCGATCCGCATCGGCAGCGCGAAGTACGGGACGGGCTCCGCCGGTTCGTACGCCGGCGCGGACTCCGCGACCGGGTACGCGGCGACCTCCTCGTACAGCTCCCGCAGCGGCGCCGAGCGGTGCAGGGCGATCTGGCGTTCCATCTGCGCGAGCAGGTGGCCGCGCCACTCGCGCAGGTTGCGGATGCGCGGCGCCAGGCCCTGCGGGTGGAGGGTGAGGCGCATCGCGTTGAGCGGGGCCGTGAGCAGCGACGCCGGGACGCCGTCCAGCAGCATCGCGATGCCCCGGTTGGCCACCACCACGTCGTACCGTGCGTCCGTCACCGGCGCCGGATACGGCTCGTAGTCCTGAATCAGCCGGTCCAGGCCCGCGCGCAGCGCGTCCAGCGCCGGGTCGTCCAGCGGGGTCTGCGGGTAGTGCGGGGCGTAACCGGCCGCCAGGAGCGGCGCGTTGCGCTCCCGTACGGGCACGTCGAGGTGCTCGGCGAGCCGCAGCAGCATCTCCTGGCTGGGCCGGGAACGGCCCGTCTCGACGAAACTGATGTGCCGGGCCGAGGAGTCGGCGCGCAGCGCCAGCTGACTCATCCGCCGCCGCTCCCGCCACGCCCGTAGCAGTGGTCCCACTCCCTGGCCGGCGGGGGCGACGGACGGGGCGTTCCTACCGGTCGCGACAATGGCCATACGTACGAACGTAGTTGAGGAGCGAGCGGATGAACGACTGGCGGAAGTCTTCCCTGGAGTCGGCGGCGGTGTACCGCGCCCGGGTACGGGGCTGCCTCCTCGGCGGGGCGCTCGGCGACGCCCTCGGCTACTCCATCGAGTTCTCCTCCCTCGACCGCATCCGCGCGGCCCACGGCCCGAGGGGCCTGACCCGGCTCGTGCCCGACGACGAGGGCGTGGTCGGCCGCGTCAGCGACGACACCCAGATGACCCTGTTCACCGTCGAGGGCCTGCGTACGGCGGCCAGGAGGGCCCGGCTCAAGGGGATCACCGGCGCGGAGACGGCCCTGGTGCGCCAGGCCTACGGGCGCTGGCTCGAGACCCAGCAGCGGCCGGGACCGGCCGACGGGGTGCGGGGCGGCCTTCTCGCCGAACCCTGGCTGTACGCCCGCCGCGCCCCCGGCAACGCCTGCCTGTCCGGGCTCGCCCAGGAGTACGTCCCCGACCCGTGGGCCGAGCTGAGCGGCGCGCCCGGCCCGGTCAACCCCGGTTCCAAGGGCTGTGGGACCGTGATGCGTTCGGCGCCCTTCGGCCTCGCCCACCCCTCCGCCCGCCACGCCTTCGCCATGGCCGCCCGCTGCGCCCAGACCACCCACGGTCACCCCACCGGCTACTACGCGGCCGGAGCGCTCGCCGTGATCGTCGCCCACCTGCTGCGGGGGGAGTCCGTGGAGGCCGCGACCCTGCGCACCCTGCGCCTGCTCGCCCGCCACCCCGGCCACGAGGAGACCTCGGCCGCCCTGAACCAGGCCCTCGACCTGGCCGCCGAGGGCGAGCCGGGCCCCGAGACGGTGGAGCGGCTGGGCGCAGGCTGGGTCGCCGAGGAGGCCCTCGCCATCGGGGTCTACGCGGCGCTGGCCACGCGCCGGGTTGAGGACGCCCTGCTCCTGTCCGTGAACCACTCCGGCGACAGCGACTCCACGGGCTCGATCTGCGGCAACATCCTGGGCGCCCGGCACGGCGACGTCGGGCTGCCGCACGAGTGGCTGGAGCAGGTGGAGGGCCGGGCCGTGATCGCCGCGCTGGCGGACGACCTGGCCGCCGAAGTCGTCCGTGACTGACCAGGGGGAACCCTTCTGACCAGGGTCGCCACGCCCGTCCTGTGGCACGCTGGACAGGTACGCGCCATCCAGGAAGGGAGCCGGGTCATGGCCGGACCGCTGTCGCAGAAGGAGATCGAGGAGCATCTGTCCGAGCTGCCCGGCTGGTCCTCGGACGGCGGCCGCCTCAGCCGCACCTACCGCCTCGGCTCCCACTTCGCCGCGACCTCCCTGGTCATCCACGTGGCGCAGATCCAGGATGAACTCAACCACCACTCCGAGCTCACCCTCGGCTACAACACGGTCTCCCTCGCCGTGAACACCCACAGCGCGGGCGACGCCGTCACCGACCTCGACGTCGAACTCGCCCGCCGGGTGGAGGCTGTGGCGCCGGCCCACGGCGCCCACTGACCCGCCGCATCGGACGAGGACCGGTGCAGGTGCAGGTGCAGGTGCAGGCGCAGATGCGGGTCGGGTACCGGTACGGGTACGGGTACGGGTACGGGCAGGGGTACGGACACGGCGGCGACGGAACAGGGAGCGCGCTTGCTGGACTACGACGAGGAAGCCGAACGCTACGACGCCTCGCGCGGCGGCGAGCCCAGGGCGGCCGCCGCCGCGGAGGGCGTCCTCGGCCTCGTCCCGGCTCGGGCGCGCAGCCTGCTGGACGTGGCCTGCGGCACGGGCATCGTCAGCCGGCGCCTCGTAGCCGGGCGGGAGGGGCTGCGGGTGACGGGCGTGGACCGGGCGCCCGCCATGGCCCGGCACGCCGCCGCCCGGTTGCCGGGCGCGGTCGTTCTCGCCGACGGCCGCCGACTTCCCTTCCGGGACGCGGAGTTCGACGCCGTCACCAGCGTGTGGCTGCTGCACCTCGTGGAGGACCCCGCCGACGCGCGGCGGATCGTCGCCGAGTGCGCCCGGGTGCTACGGCCCGGCGGCGTGTACGTCACCACGGTCGACAAGGGCGCCTCCCACAACGTGGGCAGCGACATCGATGTCGTGCTGGCCTCCCGCCCGCGCAGTCCGGCCTCCGACACCGCCGCGCTCGTGGAGTCGTACGCCGGCGGATGCGGCCTGGTCCCGGCCGGGCAGGCCCGCTTCCCCGGCAGGGGACAGGGCCGCAGCCCGCGCCGGGCCATCGCCGACCTGCGGCGCGGCTGGTTCGTCACCCTGCCGCCCGGAGACCCCCTGGCCGACGGCTTCGCGGCCCGCCTCGCGGCCCTGCCCGACCAGGACCGGCCCCGCCCGGACCCCGCCTTCACGCTCAGGGCGTTTCGGAAACCGGTTCCCGGTTCGTTCCCGGACGCCTGAAGTCCATGACCCAGTTGGTCAGCCAGGTCTCCCCGCCGTCCAGGGAGAAGGCCTGCTCCCAGCGGGCGGAGGCGGCGGACACCCCCGACCAGATGAACCGGGCCCGTACGTCCTTGCCGTCGTGCGTGTCGTCGCCGTAGAACTCGCCGCGGTCGCGTCGGCCCTCGTCGGAGGCAACGCAGGCATCGGAGGGGCTGGAGGCATCGGAGGCACTGGGGCCGCCGAAGCGGCCGACCACCGGAGGGAACAGCCGGCCGCTGCTGCTGGAGGACCAGTTCAGCGACCACCGGCCGCTCTCGCGGTCGAAGAGCCGCAGCGTCAGCCCCTTCTCCCCGAGGTGCGGCATGTCGATCTCGTCGATGTTCGCGGCCCCGTCGAACAGCGGCCGGCAGCGGGCCGTGGACGGGAACTCCTCCCAGTCGCTGCCGGGGTCGAGGAAGTCGGTGCGCCGACGGTGGCGGACCTCCCACTCGCCGTGGAGGAAGTCGAAGTCGTGCGGGCTGCTCATGAGCGGTCTCCAGTGGTTCCTTCGGGCAGGGAATCGGCCAAGTAGGCGTCGAGGTCAGGGACTTCGGGCGCTTCGCGGGCGAGCATGTGCCGAACCCAGGCGTCCCGCTCGTGCAGGATCGGCGGCAGTTCCCAGACACAGCCGATCCAGGGGCGGTCGGGGACGACGAAGTGCGTGGGGACGTCGTCCGGACAGCCGAGCACCGGCTGGCCCGCGGCCGCGGCCCGGAAGTGCAGGACGTTGTCCCACACCCAGCTGTACGCGTTGAGGTAGGCGCCGTCGTCACCGCCCCGGTGCAGGACGACGAACGTGGCCGGCGGCGTCCCGTCCGGCTCCGGCAGCAGCTCGGGGAGGATCGCGTACGCCGCCTTCTCCACCTCGGGCGCGATGCCCGCCGGGTCGGCGGTGACGTGGTAGCGCTTGATCCGCCGCCCCGCCACCTCGATCGGCGGGGGCACGGTCAGCAGTTTCTCGGTGAAGGCCATGGGCAGGACGCTAGGCCCACTTCACTGACACCATGTGTCAGTGAAGTCCAGCCGACTCGTTTCCATCCTGCTTCTGCTCCAGACCCGGGGCCGGATGACGGCCGCCCAGCTCGCCGAGGAGCTGGAGGTGTCGGTGCGCACGGTCTACCGGGACGTGGAGGCGCTGGGTGCGGCGGGCGTTCCGCTGTACGGCGACGCCGGTCACGCGGGTGGCTACCGCCTGCTCGACGGATACCGTACCCGCCTCACGGGACTGACCGCCGACGAGGCGGAGGCCCTCTTCCTCGCCGGTGTCCCCGGCCCCGCCGCCCAGCTCGGCCTGGGTCCGGTCCTGGCCGCGGCCCAGCTGAAGGTGCGCGCCGCGCTGCCGCCGGAGCTACGGGTACACGCGGACCGGATCAGCGGCCGCTTCCACCTGGACGCGCCCGGCTGGTACACGGACGCGGGCGCGGATGACGTGCCCTATCTGTCCGCGGTCGCCGACGCGGCATGGAACAACAGGATCCTGCACATCGTGTACCGGCGTTGGCGCGAGCCCACCGACGTCGAACGCCGGCTCGAACCCTACGGTCTGGTGCTGAAGGCAGGCCGCTGGTACGTCGTCGCCGGCCCCGGCCCGCGCACCTTCCGTATCGACCAGATCCTCGAACTCGACACCTCCGAGGAGGAGTTCACCCGGCCGGCCGACTTCGACCTGGCCGCCTACTGGGCGGCGTACCAACGCGGCTTCCAGCAACGGCTGTACAGGGACAAGGCGAAGGCGGTGGTCCGGCTGGCGCCGGGGGTCACGCTCGCCCGCGCGACAAGGCTCAACGGGCCTTCGGATGAAGGCGGTTGGACGGTGATGACGGTCCCCATCGAGTCCGTCGAGCACGCCCACGCCGAATTCCTGCGCCTGGGCGCGGACATCGAGGTGCTCCAACCGCCGGAGCTGCGTGAGCGGATCGCCCGGACCGTGACGGAACTGGCCGCCCGATACGGCAACCCGCCCGCTTATGGCGGCAACTGAAGGTACGGAACCCGTCCGTCCCTCCCGGGAGGTACGTCTCGTGCAGCACCCGCACCCGCACTCGCATCCGCCCAGGCACCGCAGACGAAGGGTCGTCCTCTCCGCGCTGGCCGCCGTCACGGCCCTGGTCGGCGCCGGACTGACCACGCTCGCCACCGGCACGGCCGAGGCCGCCACGGCCCGCCAGGTGGAGGCCCTCGACCGGGGCGTCGTCAGCGTGCACACCGACAGCGGCAACCTGGTCAGCTGGCGCTGGCTCGGCACCGATCCCGACAGCGTCTCCTTCAACGTCTACCGGGCCGGCACGAAGGTGAACGCGACCCCGATCACCGGCTCCACGAACTACTTCCACTCCGGCGCCCCGGCCCAGGCCGACTACACCGTCCGCGCCATCGTCAACGGCGTCGAACAGGCCGACTCGGTCCACGCGATCCAGTTCCGCACCGGCTACAAGGACGTGCCCATCACTGCGCCGGCCGGCGGCACGACCCCGGACGGCGTCGCCTACACCTACGAGGCCAACGACGCCTCCGTCGGAGACCTGGACGGCGACGGCGCCCTGGACATCGTCCTGAAGTGGCAGCCTACGAACGCCAAGGACAACTCGCAGTCCGGCTACACCGGCAACACGATCGTCGACGGCGTCAAGCTGGACGGCACCCGCCTGTGGCGCGTCGACCTGGGCCGCAACATCCGCTCCGGCGCCCACTACACGCAGTTCCAGGTGTACGACTACGACGGCGACGGCAAGGCCGAGGTCGCCATGAAGACGGCCGACGCCACGGTGGACGGCACGGGCACGGTGATCGGCAGTTCGTCGGCCGACTACCGCAACTCCAGCGGCTATGTGCTGTCCGGCCCCGAGTACCTGACCATGTTCAACGGCCAGACCGGCAAGGCGATGCAGTCCGTCGACTACGTCCCGGCCCGCGGCACGGTCTCGTCCTGGGGCGACTCCTACGGAAACCGTGTCGACCGCTTCCTTGCCGGAACCGCTTACCTGGACGGTTCCCGGCCCTCGCTGATCATGGCACGCGGTTACTACACGCGTACCGTGATCGCCGCCTGGGACTGGCGCGGCGGCGCCTTCACCCGTCGCTGGACCTTCGACACCAGCTCCTCCACCAACACAGGCAAGGGCTACGACGGCCAGGGCTCGCACAGCCTCTCCGTCGGGGACGTCGACGGCGACGGCAAGGACGAGATCGTCTACGGCGCGATGGCGGTCGACGACAATGGAAACGGCCTGTGGACGACCAAGACAGGGCACGGCGACGCCCAGCACCTCGGCGACCTCGACCCCTCCCACGCCGGCCTGGAGTACTTCAAGGTCTCGGAGTCGAGCAGCCAGCCGGCCGAGCTGTACATCGACCCGGCCGACGGGACCGTCAACTGGAAGCTCGCCGCCTGCTGTGACAACGGCCGCGGTGTCGCCGGTGACGTCTGGGCGGGCAACGACGGAGCCGAGGTCTGGTCCGCATCCGACTCCTCCATCCGCGACGAGGCGGGCGCGACAAAGGGCCGGGAACCGTCTTCCGTCAATTTCCTGTCCTGGTGGGACGCAGACACCACCCGCGAACTCCTCGACAGCACCCACATCGACAAGTACGGCACGTCCTCGGACACCCGCCTGCTGACCGGCTCGGGCGTCCACTCCAACAACAGCACCAAGGCGACCCCGTCCCTGTCCGGCGACATCCTCGGCGACTGGCGCGAGGAGGTCGTCTGGCCGACCAGCGACAACACGGCACTGCGCATCTACTCGACGCCGTACGAGACGACGACGAGGATCACGACCCTCCTGCACGACACGATGTACCGCACGGGACTGGCCTGGCAGAACACCGCGTACAACCAGCCGCCGCACCCGAGCTTCTTCATCGGCAACGGGATGGCCACGGCGCCCAGGCCGATTGTGTACACCCCCTGACGCGGGCGTGACGAGGCCCCGCCCGAGGTCGGACGGGGCCTCTTCGCGGTCCGTGCGGTAGGTCAGTTCAGGGCCTTGGGCACGTTCCCGTAGAACTGGATGGAGGGCCATCCATGAGAGGTGAGCAGCTCGTTGATGGAGTTGGCGACATCCAGCGCGGTGACGTCCTGCGCCGTCGACCCGGGCATCATGTCGATGGTGAAGGTCACGCTGATGGACCCCTCTTCCGGGCCCGGCGGGGTGACACCACGGAACTGGACGTTGTAGCCCCACGCCGGGGTCGACTCGTCCGCCTGCTCGGTGACTTCACTCTCCTCGGCCTGGGCCGAGCCGGCGGACGCGAGGACCGCGCCTGCCGCCGCCGAACTCGAATAGCCCAGCAGGGCACGTCTGGACACTCCCATGTTCCCCTCCCAGCTCTCCTGCCTCCTGGGTGGAGGCAGGATCGATCGTATGAGCGAGAACTCGGTCGTGGAGCTGAACGAGATCATCCGGTTGACCGGTGCCGGGCTCAGCTCACCGTGCAGTTCTGGTCACCGAGCTTGAATGCCGTCGGCTTCGCGTTCGTGCCCGACCAACTTCCCGTGAAGCCGAAGCTGACGGACGAGCCGGCCCCCACGTTGGCGTTCCAGCTGATGTTCTTCGCCGTCACCGTCGAACCCGACTGTGTGTAGTCGGCGTTCCAGAGCTGAGAGACGGTCTGGCCGCCCGCGAACGCCCAGTTGAGACTCCAGCCGGACCACGCGCTCGTGCCCGTGTTGGCCAGCTTGACGTCCGCCTGGAAGCCGCCCGACCACTGGTTGGTGATGGTGTACGTCACCGCGCAGGCGCCCGTCGGGGTGGGTGTGGGGTCCGTACCCCCGTCACCGCCGCCGCTGCCGCCGCCGCTCGTGTCGGAGGTGTCGCCGTAGACGACACCGCGGCCGTTGGTCGAGACGTACACCCGGCCGTAGACGCGCGGGTCGCCGGTGATCGCCCCGCCCGTCCAACCCCACCGGTGGGCATCGTCGTTGATACGGGTCCACGTCGCGCCTTTGTCCGTCGAGCGGAAGATGCCGCGGACACCGGCGATCTTCGCGCTGGTGTACAGGGTCTGGTACGACGCCCCCGTCGCCGCCTTGCCGAAGCCGATCGTGTCGGCCTGCTCGACGGTCGACAGCTTGGTGAACGTCGCGCCGGAGTCGGTGGAGTGCCACAGCCCGTACGCGCCGTCGGTCGCCCCGCCCGCCAGCCAGACATCGCCCTTGACGCCGGGCAGTGCCTTGAAGCGCACGCTGTCCCCGCTGGGCAGGCCGGTCGCCGCGGACGGGGTGAAGGTGGCGCCGCCGTCCGAACTGACGTAGAACTTCCCTGACTTGAAGCCGTAGAACGTCTTGGGATCGACCCGGTCCGACTCGACGATCGCGCCGGCCGGGATCCCGCTCGACGCCGACCACGACGTACCGAAACCGGCTGTGTACTGAACACCGGTGCCCGCCGGGCTCCACACGAAGCGGCTGCCGTCCGCCGCCGAGGCGACCGTACCGCCGCCGCTGACCCCCGAAGGGTCGGTCCCCGCGAACCAGTTGGCGCCGTTGTCCGTGGAGAACGCCACATGCGGGCCCGAATCCAGATTGCCGACGCGCACCACGGTGTTCGGGTTCGTCTCGGCATAGTCCAGGCTGGTCGTCGAGGTGAAGTTCGGCGAGGTGTACATCATCGACGGCACCTTGGTCAGGTCCGTGTGGCGGAAGCCGCCGATGTCGCCGAGCGCGCTGAGCAGCGGGGCGCCGGACGGGGGAGAGGCGAGGTCGAGGACCGCCGTCTCCTCCAGTCCCTGCACCATCGGCTTGACGGTGAACTGGCCTCCGCTGTCCCAGTTGGCCAGGTTATCCGTGCCGTAGAGCGTCGCGCCCGTCCCGTACATCATGCGGCTGGAGTTGAACGGGTCGATCTCCAACGCCTCGGTCATCCAGCCGAGTTTGGGAGTCTGTTCCGGCGGCGACGGGTTGGCGCCCCAGGTCAGCCACGGCGACGAGGAGACGTCCATGGTGAACCGGTTCGAGCGGTTGGGATAGGAGGTGTAGTCCCACGCCTTCGTCCAGGTGCCGCCGCTGTCCGTGGAGCGGAAGATCTGCGTGTCCGGCCACCAGGAACTGTAGGCGGTGGCCATGACCGTGCCGGGCTTCTGCCGGTCGACCGTCAGCCCGCTGAAGCCGTAGTACGTGTCGGCCTCCGCCACCGGGCTGATGTCCGTCCAGGTCCCCGTCGTCGTCGCGTACCGCCACAGCCTGCCCTTGCCGCCGTCGTACGGACCGCCCTTGTCGCTGTACGCGATATACAGATATCCGTTGACGGTATCCAGTACACCCTTGTGTGCCAGGTATCCCGTCGGCTGCCCGGCCAGCCGCGTCCAGGTCGCCCCCGCGTCCGTCGAGCGGTACACCGCGTTGTCCTTGTCGGCCACCCCGACGTAGATCGTCTTCGTCGCGTTGCCGGACGTACCCGTGGACTCGTCGAACGTGACCCAGACGATGCCCTGGTTGTCGGACGCGTACCCGCTCGTGTCGGCCGGGTCCTGCTGGTAGTTGCCGACGTTGGGGAAGTTCGTCACCTGCGACCAGGTGACACCCGAGTCCGTCGACCGCCACAGCCCCTTCCCGCTCGGCGCGCCCAGATACAGCACGCTGTTCCTGTTCGGGTCGACCGCGAGGCGCTCACCCATGCCCCGGCCGGGCATGTTGCCGCCCAGCTTGAACGGCAGGTCGGTCTTCTGCCAGCTCGCGCCCCGGTCGGCGGAACGCAGCACCGCCCCGTTGCCCGGGTCCCAGCTGTTGGTGTACGTGCCGACCGCCGCGTACACCTTGTTCGGGTCGACGGAGTCGGAGGCCAGGCTCGCCACGCCCGTGTGGCCCCAGTCCGCCCAGCCGACCGAGTCCAGCAACGGCGTCCACGTCTTGCTCGACTCCTGCCAGCGATACGCGCCGCCGATGTCGGTGCGCGCGTAGGCGAGGTTCTTCTCCTTGCGGTTGAAGACGATGCCCGGCACGAAGCCGCCACCGTCGATCCGGGCGTTCTTCCAGGTGTACGACTCTGCGGCCAGTGTGGCCTTCGGGCTGCCGTCCGCGGCCAGCACGGGCGGGCTGCCCGCTATCAGGCCGGCGGCGAGCGCCAGTACGGCCGTGAGGATGCGGGTTCTTCGCACGGTGGGGGTCCTTCCTCGCTAAGCCATGTGGGAGGAGATCGGTGCGGGAGGTGATCGGTGCGGGAGGAAAACGGTGCGGGGGAAACGGGACGTGCGACTGCCGGGCGGCCCCCTGTGCGGGTGGGGGCCGCCCGGCCTGGGCCCCGTCGTCAGGTGACGGGGCCGCGTACGCGAAGCTTCAGGCGCTCCCGAGAGGCGGTGCCGGCCCCGCGCCCGATAGGGGCGCGGGGAACTGCGCGACCAGCCGCAGCCGGCCCGCAGCTCAAGTACCGCCCGACCCGCGGAGCGCCTGGCGGGGGCTATTCGAGAAGCTCCGCGTACGAACCCATGGCCAGGGCGATGTCCGCCTGGGCCCAGAAGCGGTGGTACGTGAACACGGGTGCGGCTCCGCCCGCGAGGTAGCTCTCGATCTTCGACCAGGCCGGGTCGTTCTTGTAGAAGGACCGCAGCGAGGCGAAGGTCGAGGAGGAGCTGATCGTGTCGCCGTTCGGCATCTTGCCGCTGAAGCCGCTCGGGACGTACACGCCGTCGTCGAAGCGGTTGTAGTCGGCGCGGGTCTCGGGGACCGCGATGCCCAGGGCGTCCTGGTTGTTGGTCCACATGCCGTCCAGGAGCGCCTTGGCGGTCGTCTTCGCCTCCGTGTCACCGGACTTGGCGGCGTAGTACGTCAGGGTCTTGGCGTACGCGGCCGCCACGCCGACGTCGTTGGTGTAGTCGGCGACGGTGACGTGAAGTCCCGTGTTGGCACCGGGACTTGACGCGTTCCAGGTGTCGGGCTGGCCCGACCACTGGAGGGTGGAGGGGATCAGGAAGGTGCCGTCCGGGTTGATCGTGGTCTTGGACAGCGCCCAGTCCACCCACTTGTCGAGGACCGCCTTGGCGCTCGCGTTCCCCGTCTGCTGGTAGTACTCGGCGACCCGCTCCATGGACCACGCCTGGAAGCCGAACCACTGGTTGGACGGCGGGTCGTGGTAGACGGGCTGCTGGTCGTAGTACATGCCGTAGAACGTCGACGTGCCGGACGGAGGAGTCGCGTAGCGGCCCGCCCAACTGTTCGTCGCACCGCCCGCGATGGCGCCCTCGCTGGACTGGAGCCAGCGGTAGAACTCCAGCTGCCGGGTCAGGGACTTGGCCCAATCCGCCTGTCCCGTCGCCGACTTGGGCTTCAGGTCCGCGTAACTGCTCAGCGCGTAGGCGGCCAGCGGGTTCTGGTAGCCGCCGTGGGTGTGGCTGGAGCCGATGCGCCAGGCCCAGCCGGCGCTGGTGTCCGTGGCGCCGCCCCAGGCGTAGTACCAGGAGAGCAGATAGTGCGAGGCGTCCTTGCCGGTGCCGGCCGCGCAGGCGGTCGGTCCGACGCAGTTGCCGATCTTCTTGAAGTACTTGTCGTACATCGCGTAGCGCAGGTAGTCGCCCATCTTCGCGGCCTTGCCGACGGCCGCGGACACGTCACTGCCCTTGCCCTGAGCCTTGGCCCAGATGTCCGCCCAGTACGCGGCCTGGACGACCCGTGCGTCGGCGTCGGGGGCGTTGGTGAACTTCCACTGCTTGGCGTACGAGGAGTCACCGGTGAACAGGTCCAGGTATCCGTTCGTGCCGCCGTACTTGAAGGCGTCGCAGGTCGGCTGCGGAACCGTCTCCCACACCGATTCCTGCGCACCGCGCTGGAAGGTGTTGATGTACGACGGGCCGGTGTCCGTCGGACCGGCCTCGCACTTGCCGGGCGCGTTGCCGTAGCCGTAGGTGTTGTCGACGTCCTGCAGCCAGTGCATACCGTAGACGTCGTCCGTGCCGTATGCGGTCTTCAGTTCACCGGCTATGGGATCCGATCCCACGGACACACCGGTGTCCAGCTTCGCCGGATACTCGTTCGGAGTGTCCAGCTCGGGTGCGTACGTCGCCGGCTTCGACGCGTTGTAGAACGAGTTCGTCGGCTGGTCGGCGTGGGTGGGGATCATGTACTTCTCCATGATGTCCCAGGCGCCGTTGAACTTGGTCCAGTCGCCGGTGATCTTCCCGTACATCGCCTGCAGCCAGAGAAGGTAGCTGTAGGCCTCCGACGTGGTCTCGTGCCCCTGGTCCGGGGCTTCGACGATCAGCGTCTCGACCGAGTGGTACGGGATGCCCTCGGGGGAGAAGTAACCGTTTGCCGGGTTGGTGATCTTGCCGTAGAGGTCGAGGAACCGGGCGTCGTACGCCTTGGTGCCCGCGATCTCGGTGGCCGTGACCGAGGCCTTCGCGTGTCCGGTCGCCGTCGACTCGAAGGTCGCGGCGCCCGTTCCGGAGGCGTTGGCCGTGATGGTCACGTTCTGGGCGGTGCTCCAGTTCGACGGCGTGAAGGTGAGGCTCGCGCCGCCCGTCACCGTCAGACCCGTGTTTCCGGTGGTGCGGGCGGTCGTGACGGTCACATTGGCCGACGGCTGGGTCGACAGCTTCAGCGAGTAGGTACCCGTCTTGCCCTGCTGCACGGCCAGTTGGTTCGTGGAGGCGACCACGGCCGGTCCCGAGGCGACCGTGATGCCGACCGGGGTCGACGACGCCGACGCGCCCAGACTGTCGTAGGCCTTGGCGACCAGGGAGTGACTGCCCACGGACAACCCTGAAGCGGACAGGGAGTACGGCGAGCTCGTGTCCGTGCCCAGCAGGGTCGTGTCGTCGTAGAACTCGATCTTGGAGATCGTCGCGTTGTCGGCGGCCGCGGCGGTCGCCGCGAGCGGCACCGCGTCCCCCTGCGTGTAGACGGCGCCCGCGGCCGGGCTGGTCAGCACCGTGACCGGCGGCTGATGCGCGCCGACGCAGGCGGTGCCGTTGACCGCGAAACTCGCGGGAGCGGCGTTCGTGCCGCTGTAGGTGAACTGCGCACCCGTGGTGACCGCCGCGCCGGCGGCGACCGTCGCGTTGTACGAGGCGTTGTTCACCGTGATCTGCTGACCGGACTGCGACCAGCTGCCGTTCCAGCCGTTGGTCAGCTTCTGGTTGCCCGCGTAGGAGTACGTCAGGGCCCAGCCGCTGATCGGGTCGGTGCCGCGGTTGGTGAGGGTCAGATCCGCGGTGAACCCGGAGCCCCAGTCATTGGTCTTGTAGTCCACGCTGCACTGAAGTGCCGCCGCCTGGGCGGGAGTCGTGCTCGTGCTCAGCATGGCGAAGGGAAGCGCGAGGGCCGCCACGACGGCGGTCCACAGGCGCCGCGTCCCGCGACGTCTGCGTGAGGGATCCATGATGCTGGTTCCTCCTTGCGGCTCGGAGAAGTGGGGGGAGGAGCAACAAGCCTTGAACCAGTGGGAGCGCTCCCATAGTGAGGATGGGGGTGAACGCGGTCAAGATGCTTGAAGAGTCGAAAAGATTCGACGCCGTAAGTTGAGGGAAAGTCAGCGACGCCCCTGTTCTTTGCCAGCACTTGGCGCTAACTTCGAGACACCAGTGGGAGCGATTCCATCAGTCGACGCGTCCGTGACGACGCGCCTGAGCTGCAAGGAGTCGCTCATGCGACACCCCCCGCGTTCAGTACTTTTAGCCGTCATCGGCACGGTCGCCCTCGGGACGGGCGTGACCCTGCCGGTCATGACGGCTCAGGGAGCCACGCCCGCCTGCACGGTGGAGTACTCCGTCACCAGTCAGTGGGACGCCGGCTTCCAAGGCGCCGTGAAGATCACCAACAACGCGGCGGCCGTAAGCAGTTGGAGCCTCACGTTCGACTTCACGGGCGACCAGAAGGTCACCCAGGGCTGGAGCGCCAAGTGGTCCCAGTCGGGTACGACCGTCACCGCCGCGAACGAGAGCTGGAACAGCGCCCTCGGCACCGGCGCGAGCGTCAGCGCGGGCTTCGTCGCCTCCAGATCGGGCGCGAACGCCGTACCGACGACGTTCAAGCTCAACGGCACCACCTGCAACGTCGACACCGAACCGACCCCCACGCCCACCCCTACCACCCCACCCTCGACCGATCCGCCGGGCACCGGTGAGCAGCCGCCCGCGCTGCACGTCTCGGGGAACAAGCTCGTGGACGCCGACGGAACGACCCGCCGACTGCTCGGCGTGAACCGCTCCGGCGGCGAGTTCATGTGCGTCCAGGGGCGCGGCATCTGGGACGGACCGGTCGACGACGCCGCCATCAAGGCGATCGCCGACTGGAACGTCAACACCGTCCGCATTCCGCTCAACGAGGAGTGCTGGCTGGGCCTGTCGAACATCAACTCCGCGTACGGCGGCACCAATTACATCAACGCCGTCAAGGATCTGGTGGCCCGCGTCGAGGCGCACGGCATGACGCCGATCGTCGAACTGCACTGGAACTACGGCCAGTACACGGGGAACTCGGCCGGCTGCTCCGACGTGCACGCCAGTTGTCAGAAGCCGATGCCCGACATGCAGTACACGCCGTCGTTCTGGACCTCGGTGGCCAACACCTTCAAGAACGACCAGGCCGTCGTGTTCGACCTGTTCAACGAGCCCTACCCGGACCGCGCCACCTCCACGACCACCCAGGCGTGGCAGTGCTGGCGGGACGGCGGAACCTGCCCCGGCATCGGGTATGAAGTCGCCGGTATGCAGGATCTCGTCGACTCCGTACGGGCGACCGGCGCCAAGAACGTGATCCTGGCCGGTGGGCTCGCGTACTCCAACGACCTCAGCCAGTGGCTGACGTACAAGCCCACCGACCCGACCGGCAATCTCGCCGCCGCGTACCACGTCTACAACTTCAACACCTGCGCGAACCAGAGCTGCTGGAACTCCACGCTCGCCCCGGTCGCCGCCCAAGTGCCTCTCGTGGCAGGGGAGATCGGCGAGAACACCTGCTCGCACGGTTTCGTCGACCAGGTCATGAAGTGGTTCGACGACCGCGGACTGTCGTACCTGGGCTGGACCTGGAACACGTGGGACTGCTCCACGGGCCCGTCCCTGATCTCGGGCTACGACGGGACACCCACGGCGTACGGCACCGGCCTGCGCGACCACCTGCGCGCACTCGCACTCGACGGATAGGCGCCACCGGACCCATCCATCGGCCTGTCCGCCCAACAGGCCCATCAGGCAGGTCCAACCGGACAGAGCCGGCGAACAGAGCCGGCGAACAGAGCCGGCGGACAGAGCTGCCGAACGGATCCATCGAACAGATCCATCGAAGGAACGGAACGGAACGGAACGGAACGGAAAACTCCCGCAACCAAGAAGGAAACCCGCACTCATGAGCCGTAGCAGAACAGCGGTACTCGCCGCGCTGGCGCTGGTCGCCGGTGCCTCCGGGACGGCGCTCGCGGTCGTCCCCGGCGATCCGGGCCTCGCAGCCATCCCGTGCAGCGTCGACTACAAGGTGCAGAACGATTGGGGCACCGGCTTCACCGCCGCCGTCACCGTGACCAACAACTCGGCGGCGAAGTCGAGTTGGTCGGTGAAGTGGGCGTACGCCGGCAGCCAGAAGGTCACCAGCGGCTGGAACGCGAAGATCACCCAGTCCGGTACGGCCGTCACCGCCAACAACGAGACCTACAACGGGACGCTGGCGACCGGCGGTTCGGTCAGCTTCGGATTCCAGGGCACCTACAGCGGCACCAACGCGATCCCGACCACGTTCACCCTCGACGGCGTGACGTGCAACGTGGACAGCGGTACCGGCGGGCCGACCGACCCCGGCACCCCGACGGACCCCGGCACCCCGTCCACCAAGGTCGACAACCCCTACGCCGGCGCCAAGGTGTACGTGAACCCCGAATGGTCGGCGAAGGCCGCCGCCGAGACGGGCGGCAGCCGTATCTCCAACCAGCCCACCGGCGTCTGGCTCGACCGCATCGCCGCCATCAACGGCGTGAACGGCGGCATGGGACTGCGTGCCCACCTGGACGCGGCCCTCGCCCAGAAGGGCAGCGGCGAGGAAGTCGTCCAGCTGGTCGTCTACGACCTGCCCGGCCGGGACTGCTCGGCCCTCGCCTCCAACGGCGAGCTCGGCCCGACGGAGATCGACAAGTACAAGACGCAGTTCATCGACCCGATCGCGGCGATCCTCGCCGACAGCAAGTACGCGGGCTTGCGGATCGTCACCACCATCGAGATCGACTCGCTGCCGAACCTCGTCACCAACACCGGCAGCCGGCCCACCGCGGTCCCGGCCTGCGACACCATGAAGGCCAACGGCAACTACGTGAAGGGCGTCGGCTACGCGCTGAACAAGCTCGGCGCGATCCCCAACGTGTACAACTACATCGACGCCGGTCACCACGGCTGGCTCGGCTGGGACGACAACTTCGTTCCCTCCGCCCAGATCATGTACCAGGCCGCCACCGCCGAGGGCGCGACCGTCGACGACGTGCACGGCTTCATCACCAACACGGCGAACTACAGCGCCCTGAAGGAGAACAACTTCACCATCAACGACTCCGTGGCCGGCAAGTCGGTCCGTGAGTCCAAGTGGGTGGACTGGAACCGGTACGTCGACGAGTTGTCGTACGCCCAGGCCTTCCGCAACCAGCTGGTCTCGACCGGTTTCAAGTCGGACATCGGCATGCTGATCGACACCTCCCGCAACGGCTGGGGCGGCACCGCCCGGCCCACCGGCCCGGGCGCCACGACCAGCGTGGACACCTATGTCGACGGCGGCCGTTACGACCGTCGTATCCACATCGGCAACTGGTGCAACCAGTCCGGTGCCGGCCTCGGTGAGCGGCCCCAGGCGGCTCCGGCCGCCGGGATCGACGCGTACGTGTGGATGAAGCCGCCGGGTGAGTCCGACGGCTCCAGCTCCGCCATCGCGAACGACGAGGGCAAGGGCTTCGACCGGATGTGCGACCCGACGTACACGGGCAACCCGCGCAACGGCAACAACCTGTCGGGTGCCCTGCCGAACGCCCCGCTGTCCGGACACTGGTTCTCGGCCCAGTTCCAGCAGCTGATGCAGAACGCCTACCCGCCGCTGTAGGCCGTCCGCTGAATCGAGCCGCACGGCGGTGACCCGTACGGGCTGTGGTCCGTACGGGTCGTGGTCCGTACGGCGGTGATCCGTGCGGGAGCGAGGTGAGGAAACGGTGATCCGCCGGGGCGGTCAGCCCTCCCGGGCCAGGCCCCGGCGGATCGCGAACTCGACCGCCGAGTAGTCCCCGTCCGGCCGCTCCAGCTCATAGGGGGTGGCCGGATACAGCGGTGGCTGGGCGAGGAAGCGGGGACGGGTGCCGTGGTGCGGCTGCGCCGCGTGCACCAGGAACGGGTGGCAGAGGTAGACATCGCCGGGGCGGCCGGTGGCGTACGCGACCGGGCGATGCGCGGAGGCCGTCACGAGATGCGCGGCGATCTCGAGGCCCGAGACGCCCGTCTCGCCGTACGGTTCCAGCAGCGGGGGGACGTCGAGATGTGAGCCGACGCGGATGCGCGTCGGGGCGTCGGCCTCGGTGATCTCGCTGAACAGGAACAACATCAGCAGGGCCCGGTCCTTCGAGCGCAGGTTGGCGTACGGCCGGTTCGCGCCCTCCGGCTGGTAGCTGCCCTCGATGTGCCAGCCCGCATCGTCGGGCTCGACCTCGTGCGGGAAACGCAGTGGGAAACTCCCGAGCGAGTAGCGTGGCGCCCAGCGGCCCTCGCCGACCAGCAGGTCGAACGCCTCGTGCAGCACCGGGGTGTTGACCGCCGCCGCGAACGGACCCTGTGCCATGCCGCTCACCCAGACCACCGGCTCTTTCCAGGTGCCGGGATCCTCGGGGTCGTATCCCGTCTCCCGCCACAGCAGCCGTGCGCAGTCCTCGGCGACGCGTGGCGGGAAGGCGCCCTCGATTTTTACGAACCCGTCCTCGAGGAAACGTTCGACCAGCTCGTCGTCCATCGGGCCGTCCTCGGCGAACATGCTTGCCATCCGCTTCTCTTTTTTTGCCGCCCCGGCAACAGAATTGGCCCTCGCCCGGTGCGTCGGCGCACGCTGACGGCACACCGGAAGAGAGGCTGACCACCATGGCGCACCGCCCGCACGCATCCCACAGCGACCAGCACACCCACGGTCACAGCCACGGTTCGGGGCACGGCCACGGTCATGGCCACCTCACCGACATCGACTGGGCCGAAATGGCCCCGCACCTGGAAGCGCAGGCCGAACTGTTCATGCCCCTGTACGAGCGGGCCCTGTCCTGGCTCGGCAAGGAGGTCACCGAGCCGGGGCTGATCGTGGACGCGGGCAGTGGACCAGGAGTCGTCTCCTGTCTGTTCGCCGAGACGTTCTCCGGTGCGAGGGTCATGGCCGTCGACGGCTCCGCTCCGCTGCTGGAACGGGCTCAGCAGCGGGCCGAGCGGCTCGGCTACGGCGACCGTTTGGGCACCCTGGCCGGTGAACTCCCCGGCGTACTCGAGGAGTTGGAGTACCCGGCCGACCTGCTGTGGGCCGGCCGCAGCCTGCATCACCTGGGCGACCAGCGCGCCGCCCTGACCGCCTTCGCGGAGCAGCTCGCACCCGGCGGAACCCTGGCGATCATGGAGGGTGGTCTGCCGAGCCGGTTCCTGCCGCGCGACCTCGGCTTCGGGCGGCCCGGCCTGGAGGCACGGCTCGACGCGCTGGAGGCGGAGTGGTTCGCGCGGATGCGGGCCGACCTGCCCGGCTCCGTGGCCGAGACCGAGGACTGGGCGGCGCTGCTCGGCGCGGCAGGCCTCAAGCACGCCCGCAGCCGCAGCTTCCTGCTCGACCTGCCCGCGCCCGCCTCCGACCGGGCTCGCGCCTACATCGTCGCGTCCCTGACTCGGCTCCGGGACGTCTTCGGCGACACCCTCGACCCCGACGACCGCGCCATGCTCGACCGTCTGCTCGACCCGCAGGACGAGGCGGGCGTGCACCGCCGGGCGGACGTCTTCGTGCTGGCGGCACACACGGTGCACACGGCGGTGAAACCGGTTTAGGAAACCGGCCTGGAAGTCGGCCCCGAGGTCGCGACGGAAGGGGCAAGTCCGCCTGGCGGGGCTTGACTTGGAGAGCGCTCGAAGTGGTGAACTGCGAGCCGCGCAACGCACGTCGAGCAACGCGACGCAACGCAGGCACAACGCAGGCAACGCAATGGGGGCATGCCATGAGCAACTCTTCCGGCACTCCGGATTCTCCGGTCGCACTGATCACAGGCGGCGGCAGCGGTATCGGCGCCGCCGTCGCGCGGCAGCTGCTGGACGCCGGACACCGGGTCACCGTCACCGGTCGCGGCGAGGAGCGACTGCGCGCCTTCGCCGCGGAACTCGGTGACCCGGAGGGGTTGTTGACGGTGGCCGGGAACGCCGCCGACTACGACTGCGTACAGTCGGCGGTCGACCGTACGCTCAAGGAATACGGTCGACTGGATACGGTCGTCGCCAACGCGGGGACCGCCACCCACGACTCGGTCGCCGAGGGAGACCCGGCCGGGTGGACGGACATGGTACTGACCAATGTCCTGGGCCCCGCGCTCCTCATCCGGGCGTCGATCGACGCGCTCAAGGAGACGCGGGGACGGATCGTGCTGGTCGGCAGTGTCGCCGGTTTCGTGCCCACGCCGGGCAACATCTACGGGGCGACGAAGTGGGCGGTGACCGGTCTCGCGGAGAACACCCGCCGTCAGGTCACCGAGTGGGGCGTAGGCGTGACGCTGATCGCGCCCGGCCGGGTCGAGACCCCGTTCTGGGACAGCTACGGCAGCCTGCCGCCCGGGCAGATGCTCACCGCCGACCAGATCGCCGACTCCGTCGTCTGGGCGATCCGGCAGCCCGCGGGCGTCGACATCAACACCGTTGTCGTACGGCCGATCGGACAGCCCAACTGACCGGCCCAACTGACCAGCCCGTCCGGCGAGTCCGTCCGGCGAGTCCGTCCGGCGAGTCGAGGGCGCCCCCCCCGGACCAGGAGGGCGCCCTCGACGCGAGCGGGGGATCCTCAGACGACGTCGAACGTCCCCGGGTCCGGACCGATGCGCCGGTCCTCGTTCAGCGCGCTGATTGCCGCAAGGTCCTCGGTGTCCAGGCTGAAGTCGAACACGTCGATGTTCTCCTTGATCCGCGACGGCGTCACGGACTTCGGGATCACGACATTGCCGAGCTGGAGGTGCCAGCGCAGCACGACCTGGGCCGGGGTGCGGTTGTGCTTCTGGGCGATCGCCACGATCGCCGGGACCTCGAGAAGGCCCTTGCCCTGGCCGAGCGGGGACCAGGCCTCGGTGGCGACGCCCTGCTCCGCGTGGAAATCGCGGGAGGCGTGCTGCTGGAGGTGCGGGTGCAGCTCGATCTGGTTGACCGCCGGGATGACCGACGTCTCCCCGATCAGCCGCTCCAGGTGCTCCGGCAGGAAGTTGGACACGCCGATGGCCCGTACCCGGCCGTCCGCGAGGAGCTTCTCGAACGCCTTGTACGAGTCGACGTACTTGTCGCGGGCGGGCAGCGGCCAGTGGATGAGATACAGGTCCAGGTAGTCCAGGCCGAGCTTCTCCAGGGAGGTGTCGAACGCCCGGAGCGTCGCGTCGTACCCCTGGTCGCTGTTCCAGAGCTTGGTGGTGACGAAGATGTCGTTGCGGGGCACACCGGAGGAGGCGATGGCCTTGCCGGTGCCTTCCTCGTTGCCGTAGATCGCCGCTGTGTCGATGCTGCGGTACCCGGCCTCCAGAGCGGTGGAGACCGCCCGCTCCGCCTCGTCGTCCGGCACCTGCCAGACGCCGAAGCCCAGCTGGGGCATCTCCACGCCGTTGTTGAGGATGATCGGGGGGACCTTGCTGCTCACGAGCTCTTGATCCTTCGGTTGTCCGTCAAAGTCGTACTCCCATCGTCAACGATCACGGCGGGTGATGCATTCCTGGCCCCCGATTCCATGGTCGGATGCCCGGCGGAAACCGTTTCACGCCCGTCGGAAACCCTAGGTGCGGTACAGCGCGTCGACCTCGTTCGCGTAAGCGTTTTCGATCGCCTTGCGCTTCAGTTTCAGCGACGGGGTCAGCAGTCCGTGCTCCTCGGTGAACGGCTGGGCGAGGATGCGGAAGGTGCGGATCGACTCGGCCTGCGAGACCAGCGTGTTCGCCGCCACGACCGACCGGCGCACCTCCGCCTCCAGGTCCGGGTCGCGCACCAGCTCGACGGGCGTCAGCTGCGGTTTGCCCCGCATCTGCAGCCAGTGCTCGACGGCCTCCTGGTCGAGGGTGACCAGCGCGGCCACGAACGGCCGGTCGTTGCCGACGACGATGCACTGGTTGACCAGCGGATGGTCGCGCACCCGCTCCTCCAGCAGCCCCGGCGCAACGCTCTTGCCGCTGGAGGTGACCAGGATCTCCTTCTTGCGCCCGGTGATGGTGAGGTAACCGTCTTCGTCGAGGGAACCCAGGTCGCCGGTGGCCAGCCAGCCGTCGTGCAGGGTCTCGTCGGTGGCCTTGGGGTTGTTGAGGTAACCCTGGAAGACGTTCTCACCGCGCAGCCAGATCTCGCCGTCGTCCGCGATGTGCACGGTCATACCGGGGATGGCCTGGCCGACGGTGCCGTAGCGGGTGCGCTCGGGCGGGTTGGCGGTCGCGGCCGCCGTCGATTCCGTCAGGCCGTAACCCTCGTAGATCTGCACGCCCGCGCCGGCGAAGAACAGACCGAGCTTGCGGTCCATGGCCGAGCCGCCGGACATGGCGTGCCGGACGCGGCCGCCCATGGCCGCGCGCACCTTGGAGTAGACGAGCTTGTCGAACAACTGGTGCTGCATGCGCAGGCCCGCCGAGGGGCCCGGCCCGATGCCCCACGCCTTCGCCTCGATGGCCTCCGCGTAGTTCACGGCCACGTCGACGGCCTTCTCGAACGGCCCCGCCCTGCCCTCCCGCTCCGCCTTGCGGCGGGCCGCGTTGAAGACCTTCTCGAAGATGTACGGCACGGCCAGGAAGAAGGTCGGCCGGAAGGCGGCCAGGTCGGGGAGGAGGGCGGCCGCGTGCAGCTGGGGCTGGTGGCCGAAGCGGACCTTGCCGCGGATCGCGGCGATCTGCACCATCCGCCCGAAGACGTGCGCGAGCGGCAGGAACAGCAGGGTGGCCGCCTCGTCGCCCCTCTTGGAGTGGAACACCGGCTCCCAGCGCTCGATGACGGTGTCCGCCTCGAACATGAAGTTGCCGTGCGAGATGACACAGCCCTTGGGCCGGCCCGTCGTACCAGAGGTATAGATGATCGTCGCGGTCGAGTCGGGGGTCACCGCTTCCCGGTGCCGGTGGACCACGTCGTCCTCGATGGACGCACCGGCGTCGTACAGCTCCTGCACACAGCCCGAGTCCAGCTGCCACAGCTGCCGCAACTGGGGGAGGCGGTCGATGACGGTGGCGATCGTCATCGCGTGGTCCTCGTGCTCGACGACCGCGGCCGTGCACTCGGCGTCGTAGAGCATCCAGAAACACTGCTCGGCGGAGGAGGTCGAGTAGACCGGCACCACCTGGGCGCCGATCGTCCACAGGGCGAAGTCGAAGAGTGTCCACTCGTAGCGGGTGCGGGACATGATGGCGACGCGGTCGCCGAAGCGGATGCCCTGGGCGAGCAGGCCCTTGGCGAGGGCAAGCACCTCGTCGCGGAACTCGGCGGCGGTGACGTCCCGCCATTCGCCCCGCTCGTCCTTGCGGCCGAGGGCGATGTGGTGCGGGTCGTCCTGGGCGTGCCGGAAGACGACGTCGGCCAGACCGCCGACCGGCGGTGCCAACGCCAACGGAGGGTTGGTGAACTCGCGCAAACCCGCACCCCGCTTCTCATGGCCGCACAGCGCCGTGAAAGCTACCCCACCCGGCGACGGGGCGGGAGGGGGCCGGAAAGCGAGCGATGCTCTCGTCTGCACTGGTCAGTACCGGAAAATGGGCTCACATGGGGAAGGGTCGGACAGAAAACTGACGGTTGAGTAAGTTTCGGCACCGTAATCTCCACCGAATCTGCCCGTACCGCTTACGCTGCCCGACCCCCTCCGAGGCCCGTCACGACCTCCGCCCCATCCCCTGCCCGCGAGCTCACGGGCGGGGGGTCGCCCTCTCCTCCGACAGCGCCGGAACGTCCGATTCCGTCACTCCGGCCGCGGACGCGCGCGACGGCCTGACGAGGGCCAGGACGAGCGCCGCGGCGACCACGCCCACGCAGCCCGCCGCCACCAGCGCCGCGTCGAGCCCGGAGGCGAACGCCGACCGCAGGGTGTGCTCGGAGAACGTGCCGCGCAGCGCACCGGCCCCGCCACCCGCCAGCGCATGGGACGCCTCGTGCGGGAGGGCGTCGGTCATCCGGGACGTCACGACAGTGCCGAAGACCGCGACCCCGAGCGCGTACCCCAGCTGCCGTACCGTGTTCACGGCGCCGCCCGCCATTCCGGCCCGCGCCGGTTCCACCGCGGCCAGCGCCGCCCCGGCGACGGTCGGCGCGACGAAACCGGTGCCCATGCCCACCAGCACGAATCCGGGCACCAGCGCCGTCCAGTCCGAACCCGCGCCGAGCACGGCCTGGCAGAAACAGCCAGCGCCGATCAGCAGCAGCCCGCCGCCGATGGTCAGCCGGGCCGGAACGCCGTGCAACCGCTTGCCCACCACGACCGCCGTGACCATGGCGGCCACCGTCATCGGCAGCAGCGTGAGTCCACCGCGCACGGGACTCATCCCCAGCAGTGTCTGCATCCAGATGGAGAGGTACGGCGTCACCCCGAACGCCACACCGTTGAAGGCGAGCGCGCCCACCATCACCCCCACGAACGCCGGCCGGCGCAGCAGCGACAGGTCGAGCAGCGGATGCTGAGCCCGCCGCTCCGCCAGCACGAAACACACCAGCGCGACCGCGGCGAGCCCGAACGAGGCGAGCGTCGCCGACGCCGTCCAGCCGTCCTCACCGGCCCGCACCACGGCGTACGCGGTCCCGCCCGCGAAGAGCGCGAAGGTCGCCGTGCCCGCCCAGTCGACACGCATCCCGCGCGGCCCCCTCGACTCCGGCACCGCCTTCAGCGTCAGCCACACCGCGACCACGCTCACCGGCAGGTTCACGTAGAAGATCCACCGCCAGCCGGGCCCCTCGGCCAGCAGTCCGCCCAGCACCGGCCCGACCGCCGCGGCCGCGCCGCTCACCGCGCCCCACACCCCGAGAGCGGCCGACCGCTGCCGGCCCTGGTAGACCGAGCCGAGCAGCGGCAACGTCGTCGCCAGCATCGCGGCCGCTCCCACCCCCTGAAGGGCCCGAGCGGCGACGAGGGTGTCCGGCCCGCTCGCCAGCCCGCACAGCAGTGACGCCGTCGCGAACAGCACCACCCCCACCACGTGCACCTGGCGGCGCCCCAGGATGTCGGCGGTGGCCCCGGCCCCCATCAGCAGCGCGGCCAGCGCGAGCGCGTACCCGTCGACGACCCACTGCAGATCGCTCAGCGAGGCGTGCAACGCCCGCGCCATGTCCGGCAGCGCCACGATCACGATGGTCACGTCCAGCAACAACATGAAGGTGCCCAGGCACACCGCTGTCAGTGGCCCCCATACACGCATATCCCACTCCTCGAAGTTTTCCGCTGCGATTGACGCCCAGCGCTCCGTACGATGGGCGAGACGCGGCCGATCACCGTGGTATCCGGTGCCCAGCCGACGGAATCCGATGGGGGAGAGGCCGACGGAGATGGAATTCCACACCCAGGACAAGCTGGACGGACTGGATGTCCGGTTGCTCTGCGCGCTGGAGGTGGACGGGCGGGCCTCCTTCAGCAGACTCGGCGCGGTCCTGGGCGTCTCCGACCAGACGGTCGCGCGCCGCTACCGCCGGCTCCGAGCCGAGGCCGGGCTCAGGGTCGTCGCCGTCCGGGACGCGGAGCGCCTCGGACAGGACCAGTGGATGCTGCGCCTGCGCTGCGTTCCCGACAGCGCCACGGTCATCGCCGAGGCGCTCGCCAAACGCCCCGACACGTACTGGATAGGCCTGGGCTCCGGCGGCACCGAGATCGTCTGCATGACCCGGCCCCGCCATCCCGGCGACCACGACGACCTGCTGCTCGGCAAGCTCCCGCGTACCCCGAGCGTCGTGGAGATCCGCGCCCAGCAGCTCCTCCACCGCTTCTACGGCGGTCCGACCGGCTGGCTGAACAAGTTCGGTGCCCTGGACGAGGGTCAGATCGCCGCCCTGTCACCACGTCACGACCAGGCGGCGACGGTGGGGCCGGCCCGTATCGAGCCCGAGGACGAACCCCTGCTCGCCGTCCTGGAGGGCGACGGCCGCGCCACCTACCCCGAACTCCAGCGCGCCACCGGACGCTCCGAGTCCGCCGTCAAGCGCCGCCTCGCCGCCCTGCTCGCCTCGGGTGCCGTCTACATCGACGTCGAGTACCACTCCGAGTTCCTCGGCTACCCCCTCGCCGCCGTCCTGTGGATCACCACGGCGCCGTCCGCCCTGCACGCGGTCGGGGAGGCGCTCGCGACCCACGACGAGATCGCTTTCGCCTCGGCCACGGCCGGCCCCTCGCACATCGTCGTCACCGCGGTGGTGCGGGACACGGCGGGCCTGTACGCCTACCTCAGCGGGCCTCTGGGACGCCTGGAGGGCGTCCATCATGTGGAGGCGACGCCGTTCATGCGGAGGGTGAAGCAGCTGACGTACCGGCATGCTGGGCGGTAGGCGGTAGGCGGTAGGCGGTAGGCGGTGGGCGGTGGGCGGTGGGCGGTGGGCGGTGGGCGGTGGGCGGTGGGCGGTGGGCGGTAGGCGGTGGGCGGTAGGTCGTGGACGGTAGGCGGTGGACGGTAGGCGGTCAGCCGTAGGCCGTGGACGGTAGGCGGTCAGCCGTAGGTCGTGGACGGTAGGCCGCATGCCGTGTTCGGGCCGTTCAGGCGGCGCCGCCTCCCGGGGGGTCGAGTCGTCGTCCGGGGCCCGCCACCCGCCGGTGCAGCCGGTCGCCGCCCGCCAGGATCGCCGCGGCCAGCGCGTCCGCGGCGCCCTGGGCCGAGGTGCGTCCGAGTCCGTGCACCAGTACGAAGTCGACCCGCCCCAGCTCCGGCAGCCCCGCCCGGTCCGGGACCCGCACCAGGCCCGGCGGGATCAGACCCCGCGAGTGCGCCATCACACCGAGACCCGCCCGGGCCGCGGCGATGAGGCCGTTGAGGCTGCCGCTCGTACACACGATCCGCCAGGACCGCCCCTGCCGCTCCAGCGCCTCCAGGGCCAGCGCGCGGGTGATGCCCGGAGGCGGGAACACGATGAGCGGAACCGGACGGTCGGTGTCCAGACGCAGCCGCTCCGCGCCGATCCACACCAGGCCGTCGTGCCACACCAGCTCGCCCCGCGGATCCTCGGGGCGCCGCTTGGCCAGCACCAGGTCCAGCTTCCCGGCGGTCAGCTGCTCGTGCAGGGTGCCCGACAGCTCCACCGTCAGTTCCAGGTCGACCTCGGGGTGGTCGTAGCGGAAGCCCTCCAGGATCTCGGGCAGCCGGGTCAGGACGAAGTCCTCCGAGGCGCCGAAGCGCAGCCGGCCGCGCAGCCGGGTGCCGGTGAAGAACGTCGAGGCCTGCTCGTGGACGTCCAGGATCCGGCGCGCGAACCCGAGCATCGCCTCGCCGTCCTCGGTCAGTTCCACGGAGTGCGTGTCCCGGGTGAAGAGCGCACGTCCGGTCGCGTCCTCGAGGCGCCGCACATGCTGGCTGACCGTGGACTGACGCAATCCGAGCCGCCGCGCCGCCTGCGTGAAACTCAGCGTCTGGGCGACGGCGAGGAAGGTGCGCAGATGAGAGGGCTCGTACACGCCCGCCACAGTAGTCCCTCCGGCTCCTGTTATCGCAGCACGTGATGACAGTGAGAGCGGTATACCGGATTCCCGATCACGGCCCCGGAGAGGACGATGGGGAGGGGCTCTCCGGGCCCCTGGAACAAGCCCGTCGAACCGCACGCCCATCGAACCGCACGTGGAGCACCGTGAAACGCCTGCACTGGCCGAGCCGGATGCCGGTCGACCCCTACATCCTGCTGTTGCTCGGGACCGTCGGGGTCGCGGCACTGTTCCCGGCGCGCGGCGCCGCCGCCGACGTGGCCTCCGGCGCCTCCACGGCCGCGATCGCCTTCCTCTTCTTTCTGTACGGCGCCCGCCTGTCCACCCGTGAGGCGTTGGACGGGCTGAAGCACTGGCGACTCCACGCGACCGTCCTGGCCTGCACTTTCGTGGTCTTCCCGATGCTGGGTCTGGCAGCGCGCGGACTCGTCCCGGTATTCCTCACCCATCCGCTCTACCAGGGGCTGCTCTTCCTCACCCTCGTCCCGTCGACCATCCAGTCGTCGATCGCCTTCACCTCCATCGCCCGCGGCAACGTGCCCGCCGCGATCTGCGCGGGCTCCTTCTCCTCCCTGGTCGGCATCGTCGTCACACCGCTGCTGGCGGCGGCGCTGCTCGGCAACGGCGGCGGTGGCTTCTCAGCCGACTCGCTCGTCGAGATCGTGCTGCAACTGCTCGTACCGTTCGTCGCGGGACAGCTGCTGCGGCGCTGGATCGGCGGCTTCGTCAACCGACACAAGAAGGTGCTCGGACTGGTCGACCGGGGCTCGATCCTCCTCGTCGTCTACACCGCGTTCAGCGAGGGCATGGTCCAGGGCATCTGGCACCAGGTCAGCGCGGTACGGCTGGGCGGACTGCTCGTCGTCGAGGCCGTCCTGCTCGCGGTGATGCTCACCCTGACCTGGTACGGCGGCAAGGCGCTGCGGTTCAACCGTGAGGACCGCATCGCCATCCAGTTCGCCGGCTCCAAGAAGTCCCTCGCCTCGGGGTTGCCCATGGCGAGCGTCCTGTTCGGCGCGCATGCGTCCCTCGCGGTACTGCCGCTGATGCTCTTCCACCAGATGCAGCTGATGGTGTGCGCGGTCATCGCCAAGCGCCGGGCGCGGGATCCGCTGGAGGCGTCGCGGGAACGTGCCGACGAGCGGGCGCCGGCCGCGGCATGAGACGGCCCGGCGGCGAGGTCGCCCGACGGCGAGGCGGCGGGATGGCGAGGCCGGCGAGATGGTGGTAGGCGGTATGCAGTCGCCGACCGACGGGGCTACGGTATGCGGTCGCCGGTCGCCGGTCGCCGGTCGCCGGTCGCCGGTCGCCGGTCGCCGGTCGCCGGTCGCCGGTCGCCGGTCGCCGGTCGCCGGTCGCCGGTCGCCGGTCGCCGGTCGCCGGTCGCCGGTCGCCGGTCGCCGGTCGCCGGTTGGCCGCCAGGCGACGGTATGCAATGTGCGGTGGACTGTCTTCTGGCTGTCGACGACCCCGGCTCACGGCACGAGAACCACCTTTCCCAGATTGCTCCGTGACTCGATCGTCGCGTGTGCGTCGGCCGCCTCCTCCAGGGCGAACTCCCGGTGCGCGGCCGGCTTCAGTGACCCTGCCGTGAACAGGTGCCACAGCTCCTGTCGCCACCGCTCGTACAACTCCGGCTTCCCGCGCGCGATGTGGGCCATCTGGAAGCCGATCACGGACTTCGCGCCCACGAGCAGGTCGTACGCCTGGATCGTCCCGCCGCCCGAGCTGTACGCCACGAGCCGCCCACCGGGGGCGAGGGCCGCGACGGCGGGGGTGAGCAACTCGCCGCCGACGGCGTCCAGGACGTAGTCGACGGGGTCGCCCCAGTCGTCCTGGCCATAGGCGATGACGTCGTCGGTGCCCAGGTCGCTCACAAAGCCGGACTTCGCCGGGTCGGACACGGCGCCCACGACCCGGGCCGCGCCGCGTGTTCGCGCGAGCTGCACGGCGAGGTGGCCGACCCCGCTCGCCGCGGCGGTGACGAGGGCCGCCTCGCCGGGTTCGGGCCGTGCGGCCGTGAGGGCGCCCAGTGCGACCAGCCCGCTGCGCACGAGGACGACCGCGTCGACCGCGCTCGCGTCGTCCGGGACGGGGGAGGTCATGGCCTCGTGCAGGAGCGCGAAGTCGGCGTAGCCGTGGCCGAAGCACAGGCCCGTCACCCGCTCGCCGACCCGGAATCCGATGGTTCCGCTCCCGACGGCCACGACCTCACCGGCGATCTCGCCGCCGAGCGGAATCGGTTCCGCGCCCTCGGTGACCTTGCGGACGACGGGAAGCGTCACGCCGATCGCCTCGCAGCGAACGAGGAGTTCGCCAGGGCCGGGCTCGGGGACGGGCGCCTCCTCCAGGAACAGCGGGCCGCCGGGGGAGTCGTACCGGACGCGACGCATCGCACCTCCAGAACTCGTTGGGAGTCCCAACGGTATCCGAAATTCATTGGGTTGCCCAATGAATTCGGTAGGATGTGACCATGCCCGAAGCGCCTCTCGCCGCCATCCGCTCCCTCCCCAGCTGGCTTCTCGGCCGGGCCGCCGCGCGGGGGCGGGCCCTGGTTGCCGACGCTCTTGCCGCCGAGGGCCTCAAGATGTGGCACCACGTCGTGCTCTCCGCCGTCCGCGACCTCGCCCCCGTCGCCCAGGCCGACCTCGGTCGCAGTGTCGGACTCGACCCCAAGGACCTCGTCGGCATCCTCAACGACCTGCAGGCCGCGGGCCTCGCCGTGCGCGAACCGGATCCCGGTGACCGTCGGAAGAACGCCGTGTCGCTCACCGAGGAGGGACAACGGCTGCTCCAGCGCTGCGAGAAGGCCGCCCGAGACGCGAACGCCGAGCTGCTCGCCCCGCTCTCCGAGGCCGAACGGGACCAGTTCATGGGCCTGTTGATCCGGATTTCCGGCACGGACGGCTGACGGTGGATAACGTTCCGTCATGACCGCACCTCTCGCGCTCGACCCCGCGCGCACCGCCCTTGTCCTCGTCGACCTGATGGACCGCATCGTCGCGCTGCCCCTGGAGCCCCGTAAGGGCACCGAAGTACTGGCTGCTGCCGAGGAGTTGGCGGCGAAGTTCCGCTCGGCCGGAGCCCTCGTCGTGCTGGTTCGTGTCGAGCGCCCCGGTGTCGCCGAACAGCCGTCCGGCAGCGGTCTGGTCCAAGGGCTGGTCCAGGAAGGCGACTTGGAGATCGTCAAGCACACGATCGGCGCCTTCCAGGGCACCGGCCTGGACGACCGCCTTCGCGAACTCGGCGTCACCACCCTCGTGTTCGGCGGCATCGCCACCAACCTCGGCGTCGAGTCCACCGCCCGCGCCGCCGGCGATCTCGGCTACGACCTGGTCTTCGTCGAGGACGGGATGTCCGCTCTCACCGAGGCCGAGCACGAGGCGTCGGTGAAGCTGGACTTTCCCCGGCTGGGGGCGGTGGCGCGGGCGGCCGAGGTGCGGTTCACGAGCGTCTGAGGCGGGGCGAACTCGAGGAGGAAGGGGTGGGTTGAGGCGGGGCCCCTGCGGCGCAGGGGGCGCTCCCCGCCGTTCGGGGCCCCGCCGCCGTGCCGCGGGGGACCGGATCAGCCGTGGGCGGCCGCGGTCCGCAGGGCGATGCGGTCCTCACCCGCGTACACGTTCATGGAACTGCCCCGCAGGAAGCCCACCAGAGTCAGCCCGGTCTCCGTGGCCAGGTCCACCGCCAGGGAGGAGGGCGCCGAGACCGCCGCGAGCACCGGGATGCCCGCCATCACCGCCTTCTGCGCCAGTTCGAACGAGGCCCGGCCCGAGACCAGCAGGATCGTCCGTGACAGGGGCAGGTCCCCGTTCTGCAGGGCGCGGCCGACCAGCTTGTCGACCGCGTTGTGCCGCCCCACGTCCTCCCGGACGTCGAGCAGCTCGCCGTCCTCGGAGAACAGGGCCGCCGCGTGGAGCCCCCCGGTCCGGTCGAACACCCGCTGGGCCCCGCGCAGCCGGTCGGGGAGGCTCGCGAGCAGCTCGGGCTCGATCCGGAGCGGGGGAGTGTCGGCGATGGGCCAGCGGGTCGTCGTACGGACCGCGTCCAGGCTGGCCTTGCCGCACAGGCCGCAGGAGGAGGTGGTGTAGACGTTCCGCTCGAGGGTGATGTCGGGGATCGTCACACCGGGAGACGTCCGTACGTCGACCACGTTGTAGGTGTTGGAGCCGTCGACCGTCGCGCCCGCACAGTAGACGATATTCAGCAGATCGGATGCGGTGGCCAGTACACCTTCGCTGACCAGGAAGCCGGCGGCCAGCGCGAAGTCGTCACCGGGCGTGCGCATGGTGATCGCGAGCGGCTTGCCGTTCAGTCGGATCTCCAGTGGTTCCTCGGCGACGAGGGTGTCCGGCCGGGCGGAGACCACTCCGTCCCTGATGCGGATCACCTTGCGTCGTTCGGTGACTCGTCCCATGTCGTGATCAGCCCCGGTTCTGTACGTGCTGGTAGCCGAAGCGGCCCTTGATGCAGAGATTGCCGTGGGTCACCGGGTTGTCGTGCGGTGACGTGACCTTCACGATCTCATTGTCCTGCACATGGAGCGTGAGGTTGCAGCCCACCCCGCAGTACGCGCACACCGTCGTGGTCCGCGTCTGCGTCGATTCGTCCCAGTTCCCGGCCGCCCGTAGGTCGAACTCGGACTTGAAGGACAGTGCCCCCGTCGGGCACACCTCGATGCAGTTCCCGCAGTACACGCACGCCGAGTCGGTCAGCGCAGCGTCGTGTTCGACGGCGATCCGGGCGTCGAAACCGCGCCCCGCGACGGAGATCGCGAAGGTGTTCTGCCACTGGTCACCGCAGGCGTCCACGCACTTGTAACAAAGGATGCACTTGTCGTAATCGCGTACATAGAGATCGTTGTCGATCTTCGGCTCCTCGTTGAGCCGGGCCGCGTCCGGCCCGAAGCGGTCCGGCTTCGCCTCGTACTCCTTGATCCATTCCGCGACCAATGGTGTCGTGGACAGGTCGACCGAGGACGCGAGCAGTTCGAGAACGATCTTGCGGCTGTGCCGGGCGCGCTCGGTGTCCGTCTTCACCACCATGCCCGGTTCGGCCTTGCGGGAGCAGGCGGGGACGAGGGCGCGTGAGCCCTCGACCTCCACGACGCACACCCGGCAGGCGTTCTTCGGCCGCAGCGTGTCGCCCTGGCAGAGGGTCGGGACGTCCTTCCCTGCCGCCCGGCAGGCGTCGAGGATCGTCGAGCCCTCCGGCACCCCGGCCGCCTCGCCGTCGATCGTGAACTCCAGCAGGCGGCGCGGGATCCCCAGCGGTGTCACGGTCATTCGTACGCCCCCAGACGGTCGATGGCGGATTCCACGGCGTTCCACGCGGTCTGTCCCAGACCGCAGATCGAGGCGTCCCGCATCGCGCGGCCGACCTCGCGCAACAGAGCGATGTCGCCGGCTGCGTCGGCCCCGGTCCGCTCCACGATCCGGTGCAACGCCTCCTCCTGTCGCACGGTTCCGACCCGGCACGGCACACACTGCCCGCACGACTCGTCGCGGAAGAACTCGGCGATCCGCAACAGCAGTCGGGGCAGCGGGACGGTGGCGTCGAAGGCCATGACGGCCCCCGAACCGAGCGTGGTGCCCGCCTCCCGGGTGCCCTCGAAGGTCAGTGGGATGTCGAGTTCGTCGGGCCGTACGAAGCCGCCGGCCGCGCCGCCGAGCAGTACGGCGCGCAGGCCCTCGCCGGCCCCGGCGAGGGCGAGCAGTTCGCCCAGCGTCGCACCGAAGGGGAGTTCGTAGACGCCGGGAAGTGCGACGCTGCCCGACACGCAGAACAGCTTGGAGCCGGTGGACCTGGCCGTCCCGATCGTCGCGTAGGCCGGCGCGCCCATGGTGAGGATCGGCAGGACGTTGACCAGCGTCTCCACGTTGTTCTCGACCGTCGGCTTGCCGAACAGGCCCTTCTCCACCGCGAACGGCGGTTTCGAGCGCGGCTCGCCCCGATGGCCCTCGATGGAGTTGAACAGGGCCGTCTCCTCGCCGCAGATGTAGGCGCCGGCGCCCCGCCGGATCTCGATGTCGAAGGCGTAGCCCTGGCCGAGGATGTCGTCGCCGAGCAGCCCGCGCTCACGTGTACGGTCGACCGCATATTGCATACGGTGTACCGCGCGTGGATACTCGCCGCGGAGATACAGGTATCCCTTATGGGCGCCGATCGCATACGCCGCGACCGTCATCGCCTCCACCAGCGCGTACGGGTCGCCCTCCATGAGCACCCGGTCCTTGAAGGTGCCCGGCTCGGACTCGTCCGCGTTGCACACCAGGTAGTGCGGATGATCGGGCTGGGACGCCGTGGCCTGCCACTTGCGGCCGGTGGGGAAGGCGGCGCCGCCGCGCCCGAGCAGGCCGGAGTCGGTGACCTCGCGGATGACTCCGGCGGGACCGAGCGCGAACGCCCGGCGCAGGGCCGTGTAGCCGCCGTGGGCCCGGTAGTCGTCGAGTGACGACGGGTCCACCACACCGACCCGGCTCAGCAGGGTGAGCGACGGACCCCCGGCCTGGGGCACCGCCGTCACCGGAGGCGGCTCCTCGGGGGCCGAGTCGGGCGCGCTCGCGGCGAGTACGGCCGCCTCGACGGTCGCCGGCGCCGACACCGCCGTACGCACCGGATCGCCCGCCCTGATCGCGAGCGCGGCCGGGGCGCGTTCGCACAGGCCGAGGCAGGGGTCGCGCTCGACGGACACACCGCTGCCGGGGCCCAGGCGTGCCTCGATCCCGGCGCACAGCCGCGAGGCGCCCGCGGCCGTGCAGGCGAGGTCGGTGCACACGTGCAGTACGGTCGCCGGCCGGGGTTTGACCGAGAACATCGCGTAGAAGGTGGCGACGCCGTACGCCTCCGCCGGGGGCACCGTCAGGCGACGGCACAGGTAGTCGAGGGCGCCCTCACTGATCCAGCCGACCCGGTCGTTGACGGCGTGCAGCCCCGGCAGCAGCAGTTCGCGGCGGTCCCGGGCCTCGCGGCCGCCTCGCGCCCACCTGAGATCCGCGGCCCTCATCTCATCGCGGGCCGCGCCCTCCCACGAGGACTCCGGTGGGCCGAACAGGGCGTCGACAGCCGCCCGTTCCTCGTCCGTCGGCTTGCTGTCGCCGAAGTGCAGATCCACGAGATCACCTCACAGGGGTCGGAGCCGGGAGCTTCTCGATCCGGATCGCCGACGCCTTGAACTCCGCCGTCCCCGCGATCGGGCAATTGGCCTCGATCGTCAGCTGGTTGGTGTCCACCTCGTCGGGAAAGTGCATGGTCATGAAGGCGAGACCGGGCCGCAGGGCGGTGTCGATCCAGACGGGTGCCACCACGGATCCGCGCCGCGAGGTCACCCGGACCTCCTCGCCGACGACGATTCCATGGCGCTCGGCGTCCTCCGGGCACAGCTCGACGAACTCGCCGCGCCGCAGCGGGGAGGCGAAACTGCCGCTCTGCACACCGGTGTTGTACGAGTCGAGCCGTCGGCCGGTCGTCAGCCGGATCGGATACTCCTCGTCCGTGAGGTCGACCGGCGGGTCGTGCCGCACGATCCCGAACGGTGCCCGCCTGCCCACCCGCTGCGGCTCCTTCTCCCACAACCGGCCATGCAGATACGTGGGTTCGAGACGGTCGGTGCTCGGACACGGCCACTGGATGCCCTGATGCTCCTCCAGTCGGTGGTACGTCATTCCGTAGTGGTCCGGGGAAACCGACCTGAGCTCGTTCCAGACGGCCTCCGCGTCCGCGTACTTCCACTCGTGGCCGAGTCGTCCCGCCAGGTCGCAGAGGATGTCGATGTCCTCGCGGGCCTCGCCCGGCGGGGTGACCGCGCGCCGCACCCGCTGAACCCGCCGCTCACTGTTGGTGGTGGTGCCGTTCGTCTCCGCCCAGCCGGCCGTCGCCGGCAGGACGACGTCCGCCAACTCGGCCGTCTTCGTGAGGAAGATGTCCTGCACGACGAGGAAGTCGAGGGCCCGCAGCCGTCGTACGGCCTGCACGCTGTCCGCCTCCGACTGCGCCGGGTTCTCACCGATGCAGTAGACGGCCGTCAGCGAGCCCTCCTCCATCGCCTCGAACATCTCCGTCAGGTTCAGTCCGTAGTGAGGCTCGATGACCGTGTCCCAGGCCGACTCGAATGTCAGCCGGGCGGCGGGATCGAGGATGTCCTGGAAGCCGGGGAGGCGGTTGGGGATGGCGCCCATGTCGCCGCCGCCCTGCACGTTGTTCTGGCCGCGCAGCGGTTGCAGCCCGGAGGCGTAACGCCCCACGTGCCCGGTCAGCAGCGACAGGTTGATGAGCGCACGCACGTTGTCCGTGCCGTTGTGGTGCTCGGTGATGCCGAGGGTCCAGCACAGCTGGGCACGCTCGGCGCGGGCATAGGCGTGCGCCAACTCCCCGATGGCGGCAGCCGGTACGCCCGTAACCTTCTCCGCGAGGGACAGCGTCCAGGGTTCGACGAGAGCCTTGTACTCCTCGAAGTCGCTGGTCGCCCGCTCGACGAACACCTCGTTGGCCAGCCCCGCGTGGATGATCTCGCGGCCGATCGCGTGCGCCATCGGGATGTCCGTGCCCACGTTGAGACCGAGCCAGCTCTCCGCCCACTCGGCGGTGGACGTCCGCCGGGGGTCGACCGCGTACATCCGCGCGCCGTTCCTGATCCCCTTCAGGACGTGCTGGAAGAAGATCGGATGCGCGAAGCGGGCGTTGGAGCCCCACATCACGATGACGTCCGTGTGCTCGATCTCCTCGTACGACGACGTCCCGCCGCCGGAGCCGAAGGCGGCCGACAGACCCGCGACGCTCGGCGCGTGGCAGGTGCGGTTGCACGAGTCGACGTTGTTGGTGCCCATGACGACCCGGGCGAACTTCTGCGCCACATAGTTCATCTCGTTGGTCGCACGGGCGCAGGAGAACATGCCGAACGCGCCGCGGTTGCGCTGCAGGCCCCGCGCGGTGCGCTCCAGGGCCTCCCCCCAACTCGCTTCGCGGAAAGGTGCGTTGCGGGAGTCCCTGATGAGCGGTCGGGTGAGTCGGGTGTAGGTCTTCGGTGTCCGGTCGCGTTTCCTCATGTGTGCTTCCCAGCGTTCATGCGGCGCTCCTCAGGGCGAGCAGGTCCGAAATGGCGTGCACGGTCCGCAGGGTGGGGACCTGCACGCCGGTGATCTCCGCCAACTCCACGACGGCCGCAAGGAGTACGTCGAGTTCGAGCGGCTTGCCGCGCTCCAGGTCCTGGAGTGTGGAGGTGCGGTGGTCGCCGACCCGCTCCGCGCCCGCGAGCCGGCGTTCGATGGAGACGCCCACCGCGCAGCCGAGGGCCTCGGCGACCGTCAGCGTTTCGCGCATCATCGTCTCGATGACCTGGCGGGTGCCGCCGTGCAGGCACATCTGCCGCATGGTCGCGCGGGCCAGCGCGCTGATCGGATTGAAGGAGATGTTGCCCAGCAGCTTGAGCCAGATGTCGTTGCGCAGCCCCGGTTCCACCGGGCACTTCAGCCCACCGGCCCGCATGGCCTCGCTCAGGGCCAGACAGCGCGTCGAGACGCTGCGATCGGGCTCGCCGATGGAGAACCGGGTACCTTCCAAGTGACGTACGACGCCCGGCCCTTCGAGCTCGGTGGCCGCGTAGACCACGCAGCCGACGGCCCGTTCGGGCGCGAGCACCGCACTGACCGCGCCGTCCGGGTCCACGCTCTCGACGCGTCGGCCGTCGTAGGGGCCGTCGTGTCGGTGGAAGTACCACCAGGGGATGCCGTTCTGGGCGGCGACCACCGCGGTGGACTCGTGCAGCAGGGGCTCGATCAGCGGCCCGCACGCCGCGTACGAGTGGGCCTTGAGGCCGAGGAAGACGAAGTCGACCGGGCCGATCTCGGCCGGGTCGTCGGTGGCATGGGCGCGGGCGGTGAAGTCGCCGCGTGGACTGAGTACCCGCACCCCGTCCCGCCTCATGGCCGCGAGATGCGGTCCACGGGCGACGAGATGCACGTCGGCGCCCGCGCGGTGGAGCGCTGCACCGACGTAGGCGCCGATCGCACCGGCGCCGAGGACTGCGACTTTCATTGCGAGGGAGCTCCGTTCGGTCGTGGGTACCGAGGAACTGTCGAACTCTGTCGACGAAATATTGTCTACAGTATGGAGGTTGGGGCGGCAAGGGTACGCGCAGGGTGGCATGGGTTCCCGCAGAGCCGGGAATGGGCGGGAGCGTGCCGGGGCCTGGTCCGCGTGGGAGCCCGGAAGGGCCCTCGAGTGGTCCCGGGACGGGTCTCGTAAGCGGTTTCGGGGACCGGCTGGTCCGACCGTTCGGCGCAGCTCGCATACCGTTCACCGAAAGCCGTCGACGCGCCGCCTTTTCAACACCGCTGCGGATTCCTACCGTTCAGGATTCATGAGTCCCCCTGTCGCACCGCCCGGCTGGAGCCGCTGGCTCGTCCCCCCGGCCGCGCTCTCGGTCCATCTCTCCATCGGCCAGGCCTACGCGTGGTCCGTGTTCAAGCCGCCGCTGGAGTCGGCGCTCGGCCTCAGCGGCACGCAGAGCGCGCTCCCGTTCCAGCTCGCCATCGTCATGCTCGGCCTGTCCGCGGCCTTCGGCGGCACGCTGGTGGAGCGCAACGGACCGCGCTGGGCGATGACCGTCGCCCTGGTCTGCTTCTCGTCCGGCTTCCTGATCTCCGCGCTCGGCGCCGCCACCGAGCAGTACTGGCTGATCGTCCTCGGCTACGGCTTCGTCGGCGGAATCGGCCTCGGTATCGGTTACATCTCGCCCGTCTCCACCTTGATCAAGTGGTTCCCGGATCGCCCCGGCATGGCCACCGGCATCGCCATCATGGGCTTCGGCGGCGGTGCGCTCATCGCCTCTCCCTGGTCGGCGCAGATGCTGGAGTCGTTCGGCTCCGACAGCTCCGGGATCGCGCTCGCGTTTCTCGTACACGGGCTTTCGTATGCGGTATTCATGACGCTGGGCGTACTGCTGGTGCGGGTGCCGCGCGGCGAGCGCCCGGTCGCGGGCGGGTCGAGCGCCGTCGAGGGTGTGCAGGTCTCGGCGCGCGGCGCGGTGCGCACCCCGCAGTTCTGGTGCCTGTGGGTCGTGCTCTGCATGAACGTGACCGCCGGCATCGGCATCCTGGAGAAGGCCGCCCCGATGATCAGGGACTTCTTCGCCGACGGCGCCACCCCGGTCTCGGTGTCCGCGGCAGCCGGCTTCGTCGCCCTGCTGTCCGCGGCGAACATGGCCGGCCGGATCGGCTGGTCGTCGACCTCCGACCTGATCGGACGCAAGAACATCTACCGGGTGTACCTGGGCGTCGGCGCCCTGATGTACGGGCTGATCGCGCTGATCGGCGACTCGTCGAAACCCCTGTTCGTCCTGTGTGCGCTGGTGATCCTCTCCTTCTACGGCGGCGGCTTCGCGACGATCCCCGCCTACCTCAAGGACCTGTTCGGGACTTACCAGGTCGGCGCGATCCACGGTCGGCTGCTCACCGCCTGGTCCACGGCCGGCGTGCTCGGCCCGCTGATCGTCAACTGGATCGCCGACCGGCAGGAGGACGCCGGAAAGCACGGCTCGTCGCTGTACACCCTGTCCCTGTTCATCATGATCGGGCTGCTCGCCGTCGGCTTCGTCGCCAACGAACTCGTCCGGCCCGTCCATGTGCGCCACCATGTGCCCGTCCAGAAGGAGGCCGCCGATGTCGAACGACAGCAGCCCGAGTCCGCAGCCTGACCGGCGGCCGCTGATCGCCTTCGCCTGGCTGTGGGTCGGGGCCCCGCTCGCTTACGGGCTGTACGAGCTCGTACAGAAGGCGACGCAGCTGTTCACCGGGTAGCGGTTTCCGGGGGTGGGTATTCGGCGGGGGGCGTTCGACGGTTGTTCGGGCCCCGAGGGCTATGGGGAAGCCGACAACCCGGGAACCGGTTTCCTGTCGCTTCACGCGCCCTCGTACCCGTGAGTCACTGATCAGACTGGAGGATCCCGCTACCCAAGGCAACGAGGGGGACCCCCAATGAACGGCTCGCGCATCGCCGCCGTCGGCCACTACCAGCCCGCCAAGGTGCTCACCAACGAGGACCTGGCGGGCTTGGTCGACACCAGTGACGAGTGGATCAGGAGCCGGGTGGGCATCCGCACGCGCCACATCGCCGGCCCCGACGAGCCAGTGGACGAGCTGGCCGCGCACGCCGCCGCAAAGGCGCTCGCGTCGGCCGGCCTCGCGCCGGGCGACATCGACCTGGTGCTGGTCGCGACCTCCACGGCCGTCGACCGCTCGCCCAACATGGCCGCTCGGGTCGCCGCCCGGCTCGGCGTTCCACAGCCGGCCGCGATGGACGTCAATGTCGTCTGCGCCGGTTTCACCCACGCGCTGGCCACCGCCGACCACACCCTCCGCGCCGGCGCCGCGACCCGCGCCCTGGTCATCGGCGCAGACAAGATGTCCGAGGTGACCGACTGGAGCGACCGCACCACCTGCGTACTCGTCGGCGACGGAGCGGGCGCCGCCGTGGTCGAGGCCTGTCCGGACGGGGTCGAGCCCGGCATCGCGCCCGTGCTGTGGGGTTCGGTGCCCGAGATGGGCCACGCGGTGCGGATCGAGGGTCAGCCGGCGCGGTTCGCGCAGGAGGGGCAGAGCGTCTACCGCTGGGCCACCACCCAGCTGCCACCCCTGGCACGCCAGGCCTGCGAGCGCGCCGGACTCACGCCCGAGGACCTCGCCGCCGTCGTCCTGCACCAGGCGAACCTGCGCATCATCGAACCCCTCGCGCAGAAGATCGGCGCCGTCAATGCGGTGGTCGCGCGCGACGTCACCGAATCGGGTAACACCTCCGCCGCCAGCATTCCCCTGGCCTTCTCCAAGCTCGTCGAGCAGGGCGCCGTCTCCACGGGGGACCCGGTGCTGCTGTTCGGCTTCGGCGGCAACCTGTCGTACGCGGGACAGGTCGTGCGCTGCCCGTGAGCGGGGACAGGGACGGGAGCGGGACGAGGCCGTCGGGGCGGGTCTCGTGGGCGGCTCGTACGGGAGACCGCGGCGTAGTGTGACGCGATCGACTGTGCCCGGCTCTGGTCTACTGTCCGCCGTAGACTGTAGACGAAAGGCAATCGATACTCGGCTGTGGACAGTCGACCGGCTGCGGAGGGCCGGTACGTCGATCGAGCCGAGACGTCAATCGATACGTGGCTTGCGGGGTGCATTGCCCGGTGTTGCCGAGGAGGGGGATCGACCGATGTTGTCGACAGGACTGCCGCAGGGCGCGGTGCCCAAGCTGGAACGGCCCGGCCCGCTGCGCGACCGCGTCTACGAGGCACTGCTCGAACTCATCACCACCCGCGCCCTCCAGCCCGGCCAGCACCTCGTCGAGAGCGAGCTCGCCGCGCACCTCGGCGTCTCACGACAGCCGGTGCGTGAGGCGCTGCAGAGGCTGAACACCGAGGGGTGGGTGGACCTCAGACCCGCCCAGGGCGCGTTCGTGCACGAGCCGACCGAGGAGGAGGCGGACCAACTCCTCACCGTTCGCACGCTGTTGGAGGCCGAAGCCGCCCGGCTCGCCGCCGCGCACGCGGACCAGGCCGGGATCGAGGCCCTGGACGAGATCCAGGCCCAGGGGCAGCTGGCCGTCGCCAAGGACGACGTGGACGCCGCCGTCGCCCTGAACGCCCGCTTCCACGCCAAGGTCATGGAGCTCGCGGGCAACGCGGTCCTCGCCGAGCTGGCGGCCCAGGTCGACCGCCGGGTGCGCTGGTACTACACGCCGATCGCCCGGCAGCGCGGCCACCAGTCCTGGGACGAGCACCGCGAACTGATCACCGCGATCGTCGCCCACGACGAGCAGTTGGCCACCCGGCTGATGCGCGAGCACACCGAGCACACCCGGCGCTCGTATCACGCCCGCGACAAGTCCTGAACCGCCTCGAGGCGCATGCCTCGGCGGGTCCCGACCGGACGGATTCCCGCCAACGCCGCGACCCCGGCGGATGATTCGGCGACGGCCGACACGTCGATGCCGAGCAGGAGAACGGTTGCCACGGCCAACCCCGGTCCCGTGTACGGGTGTTCGGCGCAGTGGCTGCGGGTTTCTGCGCATCCGATGCCGGAAGGGCGATGTCGAGCAGCATCGGCAGGAATGCGGAGTAAGTGCGCGTTCAACGCCGGCAAGGGGGCGAGTCCGCGGGGGTATGGCGCGGAACGCCGCCTCGGCCGGCTCCCCGTCCCGCGCGCAGGGCGTTCGCCACAGGGCGCTCACCACTGGACGACCGCCGCGCGACCGGGCCCGTACCCATGTGCTGTCACCGCTCTTTGTCCTGTGAGTGGAGAAAGTTGACAGCAATCCGTGCACGGCTTCTTCCCAGGTTCGGCAGCCGCTGCTACGTTCCCTTCGAAAGCCCGACACTGGTGGCCGAATTGAGGCGGGGAGGGGCTCGTGAGACGCATGACGGCACGACCCGCGAACGCTCACCAGGCCCGTCTGCTCAAGCTGTTGCGGGACAGTGGCCCCAACTCCCGTGCCCAGCTGGGTGATCGGGTCGACCTGTCCCGGTCCAAGCTGGCCGTGGAGGTGGACCGGCTCCTGGAGACGGGGCTGGTCGTGGCCGACGGACTCGCCGCCTCGCGCGGTGGCCGCCGCTCCCACAACGTCCGACTCAACCCTGGGCTGCGCCTCCTCGGCGTCGACATCGGCGCGACCTCGGTCGATGTCGCGGTCACCAACGCCGAACTGGAGACCCTCGGACACCTCAACCAGCCCCTCGACGTGCGTGAGGGACCGGTCGCTGTCTTCGAGCAAGTTCTGTCCATGGCCGCGAAGTTGAGGGCGACGGGACTCGCCGAGGGCTTCGATGGCGCCGGCATCGGTGTACCCGGTCCGGTTCGTTTTCCCGAGGGGGTGCCGGTCGCGCCGCCGATCATGCCGGGCTGGGACGGCTTTCCCGTGCGGGAGGCGCTCAGCCAGGAACTCGGCTGCCCGGTCATGGTCGACAACGACGTGAACCTCATGGCGATGGGGGAGCAGCACGCGGGCGTGGCCCGCACCGTCGCCGACTTCCTCTGCGTCAAGATCGGCACCGGCATCGGCTGCGGCATCGTCGTCGGCGGCCAGGTCTACCGCGGTACGACCGGCAGCGCGGGCGACATCGGGCACATCCAGGCCGTGCCCGACGGCCGTCCGTGCGCCTGCGGCAACAGGGGGTGCCTGGAGGCCTACTTCAGCGGGGCGGCCCTGGCTCGTGACGCGACGGAGGCGGCCCAGCAGGGCCTCTCCATGGAACTCGCGGCACGACTGGAGACGAACGGCGGACTCACCGCCGTCGACGTCGCCGCCGCGGCCGCCGCGGGCGACGCCACCTGCCTCGAGATGATCCGCGAGGGCGGCAACCGGGTCGGCCAGGTCATCGCCGGACTCGTCTCGTTCTTCAATCCCGGCCTGGTGGTGATCGGCGGCGGGGTGACCGGACTCGGACACACGCTGCTCGCCGCGATCCGCACCCAGGTGTACCGCCAGTCGCTTCCTCTCGCGACCGGCAACCTACCCATCGTCCTGGGGGAGTTGGGACCCACCGCCGGCGTGATCGGCGCGGCCCGACTGATCAGCGACCACCTGTTCTCACCCGCGTAAGCCCGCTACCCGACGCGATCCCGGCAAGCCCGACACCGACACGGTTCACCAGCACAGCGCCCTGCCTCGCCCTGCTCGGCCCTGCCTGCCCTGCCCTGCCCTGAGAACAACGACTTCGTTCTGCCCTGACTCCGGCCCGCACGCCCGCCGAGGGGAACCCACATGGCATCACCACCGCTGCTCAGCATGTCCGGCATCACCAAGTCCTTTCCCGGAGTACGGGCGTTGGACGGCGTCGACCTCGACGTCCAGGCCGGCGAAGTGCACTGTCTGCTCGGTCAGAACGGCGCCGGGAAGTCCACCCTCATCAAGGTCCTGGCCGGCGCCCACCAGCCCGACGACGGCGTCATCCGCTGGCAGGGCGACCCCGTCACCCTGCGCTCGCCGATCGCCGCCATGCGCCTCGGTATCGCCACCATCTACCAGGAACTCGACCTGGTGGAGCACCTGTCGGTGGCCGAGAACGTCCACCTGGGTCATGAACCCACGGCGGCCGGATTCGTCGTACGAGCGAAGGTGGCGCGAGCCTCAACGGCGGCTCTGTTGAGGCGGCTTGGGCACCAGGAGATCGATCCGGCCCGGCTGGTGGGCGAGTTGTCGGCGGCGCAGCAGCAGATCGTCTCCATGGCGCGGGCCCTCTCGCACGACGTACGGCTCATCGTGATGGACGAACCGTCCGCAGCCCTCGACCCCGACGAAGTCGACAACCTGTTCCGTATCGTCGGTGATCTGACCGCCGACGGAGTGGCCGTCGTCTACATCTCGCACCGCCTGGAGGAGATCCGGCGTATCGGCGACCGCGTGACCGTGCTCAAGGACGGACGGGCGGTGGCGGGCGGACTGCCCGCGAACACGACGCCGACGCGCGAGGTCGTTGCGTTGATGACGGGGCGCAACGTCGAGTACGTCTTCCCCGAGCGGCCGTCGGGCGACACGGCCGCCGCCGTGGACGGGAAGCCCGTACTGGAGGTGCGGGGGCTCGCCCGGGACGGCGAGTTCGCGTCCCTCGACCTGACCGTGCGCCCTGGGGAGATCGTCGGCCTCGCCGGGCTGGTCGGCTCGGGCCGCTCGGAGATCCTGGAGACGATCTACGGAGCGCGAAAGCCCAGCGCGGGCCACGTCCTGGTCGACGGGCGGTCGTTGCGCCCCGGTAGCGTGCGCGCCGCCGTTCGGGCCGGGCTCGGGCTCGCCCCCGAGGAACGCAAGGCGCAGGCCCTGCTGATGTTGGAGTCCGTCACCCGTAACGTCTCCGTCTCCTCCATGTCCCGTTTCTCACACGGGGGTTGGATCGACCGGCGGACCGAACGAGGGGCGGCGCAGGCCGCGACGCGTGAGCTGTCCCTGCGTCCCGACAGTCCGTCCGTTCCCGTGCGCACCCTGTCCGGCGGCAACCAGCAGAAGGCGGTCCTGGCCCGCTGGCTGTTGCGCGGCTGCCGGGTCCTGCTGCTCGACGAGCCGACACGCGGCGTCGACGTCGGCGCCCGAGCTGAACTGTATGCAGTCGTCCGTCGACTGGCTGACGAGGGCCTCGCCGTGCTGCTGGTCTCCAGCGAGGTCCCCGAGGTGCTCGGCCTCGCCGACCGCGTGCTGGTGCTCCGCGAGGGCCACGTCGTCCACACGGCGCCCGCCCGTGAGCTGGACGAACACCGCGTACTCGATCTCGTCATGGAAGGAAGCCCGGCGTCATGACGCAGCCCGTCTCCCCACCGCGGAACAGCACCGACAAGGTGCCGCAGATCCCGCTCCCCGCCTGGCGCACCCTGGTGGCCCGCGCTGACCTCCGCACCCTCTCCCTGCTCGGTGTGCTCGCCGTGCTCGTCGTGATCGGCGGGATCACCAAACCGGACGAGTTCCTCGACACCCGCAACCTCCAACTCGTCCTCACCCAGGCCTCGGTGATCGGTGTGGTGACCGTCGGCATGACCTTCGTCATCACCTCCGGGGGCATCGACCTCTCGGTCGGCGCGATCGTCGCTCTCGCCTCGGTGTGGGCCACCACGGTCGCCACCCAGGAATACGGTTTCGCGGGCATTCTCTTCACCGCGGTGATCGTCGGCGTGGGCTGCGGCCTGGTCAATGGACTGCTCATCGCCTACGGGGGGATGGTGCCGTTCATCGCGACGCTCGCCATGCTGGCCTCCGCGCGCGGACTGGCGCTGCAGATCACGGACGGTCGCACGCAGATCGTTGACGTCGACGGCATCCTCGATCTGGGCGAGCGCGACGCATACGTGCTCGGCGTCCCGCCACTCGTGATCGTCTTCGCGATCGTGACGGTCATCGGCTGGCTGGTGCTGAACCGCACCACCTTCGGCCGCCGCACGGTCGCCGTCGGCGGCAACGCGGAGGCCGCCCGGCTCGCCGGCATCGACGTACGCCGCCAACGGCTCTATCTCTACCTGCTGTCCGGACTGTGCTGCGGCATCGCCGCCTTCCTGCTGATCATCCTGTCCGGCTCCGGCCAGAACACCAACGGCAATCTCTACGAACTCGACGCCATTGCGGCCGCGATCATCGGCGGCACCCTGCTCAGCGGAGGACGTGGCACCATCACCGGCTCCGTGCTCGGCGTACTGATCTTCACCACGATCACCAACATCTTCGCCCTGAACAACCTGCAGAGCGACGTCCAGCAGATCGCCAAGGGCGCGATCATCGTCGCCGCCGTGCTGGTCCAGCGTCGTACCGCGAGCACGAACTGAGGAAAGGGTTCACCGCCATGCCAGAGCCGACGCCTTATCCGAACCGCTTCACCAGTCGCAGAGGAATGCTCTTCGGGGCCGCCGCCGTCTCCGCCGGCACTCTCCTCGCGGGTTGCACCAGCAATGACTCCAAGGAGGAGGAACCGGCCGCGAACGACCAGCCGGCCGCCGACGACAAGCCCGGCAAGAAGGTCACCATCGGCTTCGCCGGACCGCAGGCCGACCACGGCTGGCTCAACGCCATCAACGACAACGCCGAGAGCCGCGCGAAGAAGTACTCCGACGTGACCCTGGAGATCACCGAGGGCTCGAACGACACCGCCCAGCAGATCGGCCAGATCGAGACCCTCATCAACAAGAAGGTCGACGTCCTGGTCGTGCTGCCCGCCGACGGCAAGGCCCTCACCCAGGTCGGCCTGAAGGCGATGCGCGCGGGCATTCCCGTCGTCAACCTCGACCGGATCTTCAACACCCCCCAGGCGTACCGGTGTTGGGTTGGCGGCGACAATTACGGCATGGGCCTCAACGCCGGGCACTACATCGGGGAGAAACTCAAGGGAAAGCCTGATGCCCGCGTGATCGAACTGGCCGGGCTGGACAACCTGGAGCTCACCAAGCAGCGCACCAAGGGCTTCGACGACGCCCTCAAGAACTACCCCGACATCAAGAAGGTGGCCCGTCAGGCCGCCGAGTTCACGGTCGAGTCGGGCCAGGCGAAGATGGCCCAACTTCTCCAGGCACAGCCCAAGTTCGACGCCCTGTGGAACCACGACGACGACCAGGGCGTGGGCGCGCTGCGCGCCATCGAGCAGGCCGGGCGGGACGACTTCCTGATGGTCGGCGGCGCGGGTGCGCTTGCCGCATTCCAGGCGATCAAGCAGGACAACGGCGTACTGAAGGCAACCGTTCTCTACCCGCCGACCATGGCCGCCTCCGCGATCGACCTCGCCCGCGCCCTCGGCCAGGGCAAGGGCGTCGGTGGCCTTGCCGAATACGAGATCCCCGCCTCGATCACTCTCTATTCGGCGGTCGTCGACAAGACCAACGTCGACCAGTACATGTCCACCGGCTTCAAGTAGGGCGCGCCCTGTCCGGCGGGCGAGGGCCGACCGCCGGGGTGCGGGCCATGGGCACTGAGCCGCGGGCTGTGGGCTGTGGGGGTTGGAGTCGAGAGTTCGGGCTTCGGGCTTCGGGGCGAGGGGTGCCCCGCCGGGTGGACCGGAGCTTTCGGATCCGGGGCCTTGCACGGGGCGGGCGTAGGGGAAACCGATGTCGAAGAAGGCGATTGCTGCGCGGGAGGGTCCGAGCCTTTCGGCGCGGCGCAGGGGCCACCGCCTTCCAGGGAGCCGTGCTGGGCCCGCCAGGACAGTAGCTCACGGCTTCAGGCGCAGGCGCCACCGGATGCGCGGGAAGCGGGCTCCGCACGGCCGTATCGGAGCCGTCGGCTCTCGCTGTAAGGGCCAAGGGTCACCAGGGGTCGTTCTCCGTTCGACGGGTCGGAGCCGCCCACCGGCCACCGGGACTCGGCTCCGATTCCGGTTCCGGTTCCGGCGAGCGTCGTCCGTCCGGGCGAGCCCTGCCCAGCGGGCCACAACGCCCGCCGCCAGGCCGACGCCATCTACTCCACCGCGCACCTGTCGGACGGTCCGAGCGTGGGCCGACGGCGTCCCACCCCCCACCGTGCCACGACGACAAGGAGGACCACCGTATGGAACAGCCGCAGCAGTCAGCAGGACCGGAGGCCGGCAAGCCGCCGCTCCGCGTGGGGATGGTCGGTTACGCGTTCATGGGCGCCGCCCACTCCCAGGGCTGGCGCACCGCGGGCCGCGTCTTCGACCTGCCCCGCCGCCCGGTCCTCGCCGTGATCTGCGGCCGCGACGCCTCCGCCGTGCGCGTGGCGGCCGACCGGCATGGCTGGGCGGCGACCGAGACCGACTGGCGTGCCCTGATCGCCAGGGACGACGTCGACCTCGTCGACATCTGCACTCCCGGCGACTCGCACGCCGAGATCGCCGTCGCGGCGCTGGCCGCCGGCAAGCACGTGCTGTGCGAGAAGCCCCTCGCGAACACGGTCGAGGAAGCCGAGACCATGGCTCATGCCGCCGAAACTGCATACGACCGTGGTCAGTTGGCGATGGTCGGGTTCAACTACCGCCGCGTCCCGGCGACCGCCCTGGCTCGGCGGATGGTCGCCGAGGGCAGGCTGGGCACCCTGCGACATGTGCGGGTGACGTACCTTCAGGACTGGCTCGTGGACCCGGCCTTCCCGTTGACCTGGCGGCTGCGCAGGGAATTGGCCGGCTCCGGCTCGCTCGGCGACCTGGGTGCGCACATTGTCGACCTCGCACAACACCTGGCGGGGGAGCGGCTCGCCGGAGTCTCCGCGATCACCGAGACCTTCGTGCGGCAGCGCCCTTTGCCCGGAGGTGCGACGAGCGGCCTGAGCGCGACGTCCGCCGACGGCACCGGCACGGTCACCGTCGACGACGCGGCCCTGTTCACCGGCCGCTTCGCCTCCGGGGCGCTCGCCTCCTTCGAGGCGACCCGGTTCGCCACCGGACGCAAGAACGCTCTGCGTCTCGAACTCAACGGTGAGCGCGGCTCGCTGGCCTTCGATCTGGAGCGCCTCAACGAACTCTGGTTCCACGACGCCACCGAACCCGGCACGCACGCCGGCTTCCGCCGCATCCTCGTCACCGAACCCGACCACCCCTACCTGGAGGCCTGGTGGCCGCCGGGGCACGGCCTCGGCTACGAGCACACCTTCGTCCACCAGGCCCGCGACCTGGTCCATGCCGTCGCCGAGGGCAGCCGCCCCGAACCCTCCTTCGCCGAGGGACTGCAGGTGCAGCGAGTCCTGGCGGCCGTCGAGGAGAGCGCCGAGAAGAGCTCCGTCTACACGCCGATAGCGGACTGAGGAACGAGGAGGGCCTGGAGCATGCCGCGCACGTTCACACTCTTCACCGGCCAGTGGGCCGACGTGCCCCTGGAGGAGGTCTGCCGCCTCGCCCGCGATTTCGGCTATGACGGCCTCGAACTCGCCTGCTGGGGCGATCACTTCGAGGTCGACAAGGCGCTCGCGGACCCCGAGTATGTGAGGTCCCGCCACCAACTCCTCGACAAGTACGGGCTGAAGTGCTGGGCCATCTCCAATCACCTGGTGGGTCAGGCGGTCTGCGACGCCATCATCGACGAACGCCACCAGGCCATTCTGCCCGCCCGCATCTGGGGCGACGGCGAGCCGGAAGGCGTCCGGCAAAGAGCCGCCGTGGAGATCGCCGACACCGCGCGGGCCGCGGCAGCCTTCGGCGTCGACACGGTGATCGGCTTCACCGGCTCCGCGATCTGGCACCTGGTCGCCATGTTCCCGCCCGCCCCCGAGTCGATGATCGCGCGAGGCTACGAGGACTTCGCCGAGCGCTGGAACCCGATCCTCGACGTCTTCGACGCGCAGGGCGTGCGGTTCGCACACGAGGTCCACCCCAGCGAGATCGCATACGACTACTGGACGACTGTACGCACGCTGGACGCGGTCGACCGTCGACCGGCATTCGGCCTCAACTTCGATCCGAGCCACTTCGTGTGGCAGGACCTGGACCCGGTCGGCTTCCTGTGGGATTTCCGCGACCGCATCTACCACGTGGACTGCAAGGAGGCCCGCAAGCGCCTCGACGGCCGCAACGGCCGCCTCGGCTCCCACCTGCCCTGGGGTGACCCGCGCCGCGGCTGGGACTTCGTCTCCGCCGGCCACGGCGACGTCCCCTGGGAGGACGTCTTCCGCATGCTGCGATCCATCGACTACCTGGGTCCGATCTCCGTGGAGTGGGAGGACGCCGGCATGGACCGGCGTCAGGGCGCCCCCGAGGCGCTGACCCGCCTCAAGGCCTACGACTTCGAGCCGCCGTCGGCCTCCTTCGACGCGGCATTCGGCAACTGAGGCCGAACTCAGGCATCTCTGACTACCCATCAGCTCTCCGGGGTGACGGCGCATCCCGGCGTAAGCACCCGCCCGTACAACCAGCCCCATCCTGGAGGCACCCGTGCACGGGAACGACCCCACCCCCCGTACCCGCACCGGCAGAGCCGAGACCCACAGGCGGCGACGTCCCTCGCTGCGCAGAGCGACCGCCCTCCTGGGCGGCGTCCTGCTGGCCGGCGCGTCCCTCGCCCTCACCACACCCCGGGCCGGTGCTGCCGTCGCCGACCCGGTGGTCACGGCCGCCGAGGACTTCCAGCAGGTCACCCTCGCCAAGGGGGAGGCCGAGGTCGGCGAGCCCATGTCGCTCGCCGTCCTGCCCGACCGTTCGGTCCTGCACACCTCGCGAGACGGTGAACTCCGACTCACCGACGCCGCGGGCAACACCCGGCCGGCCGGCAAGCTCGACGTCTACTCCCACGACGAGGAGGGCCTCCAAGGTATCGGTGTGGACCCGGAGTTCGTCACCAACCGCTTCATCTACCTCTACTACGCACCGCCGTTGGACACCCCGGCGGGCGACGCGCCCGAGACCGGAACGGCCGCAGACTTCGCCCCCTTCGACGGCGTCAACCGCCTCTCCCGCTTCGTGCTGAAGACGGACGGGACGCTCGACACCACGAGCGAGACGAAGATCCTGGACGTTCCCGCTTCGCGCGGCCTGTGCTGCCACGTCGGCGGCGACATCGACTTCGACGCGGCGGGAAACCTCTACCTGTCCACCGGCGACGACACCAACCCCTTCCAGTCGGACGGCTTCACTCCCATCGACGACCGCGACGGACGCAACCCCGCCTTCGACGCCCGCCGTTCCGCCGGAAACACCAACGACCTGCGCGGCAAGATCCTGCGCATCAAGGTGAACGCCGACGGCTCGTACGCCATCCCCGACGGCAACCTCTTCGCGCCCGGTACGGACAGGACGCGGCCCGAGATCTATGCGATGGGTTTCCGTAACCCGTTCCGCTTCAGCGTCGACAAGGCCACCGGCATCCTCTACGTCGGCGACTACGGCCCGGACGCCGGCGCCGCCGACCCGGCCCGTGGGCCGGCCGGCCAGGTCGAGTTCGCGCGCGTCACCGGTCCCGGCAACTTCGGGTGGCCGTTCTGCACGGGCGACAATGACCCGTATGTCGCATACGATTTTGCGACCGGTGTATCCGGCGCGCCCTTCGACTGCGCCGCCCCCAAGAACACCTCGCCGCACAACACCGGCCTGACCGATCTGCCCCCGGCACAGCCTGCCTGGATCCCGTACGACGGCGCCTCGATACCCGAGTTGGGCGACGGTTCGGAGTCCCCGATGGGCGGCCCCGTCTACCACTACGACCCCTCGCTCGACTCGCCGGTGAAGTTCCCCGAGGCGTACGACGGGAATTTCTTCGCCGGGGAGTTCGGCCGCCGCTGGATCAAGCGCATCGTCAGCGACGCGAACGGCTCCGTGCAGTCGATCGATCCCGTTCCGTGGACCGGCACGCAGATCATGGACATGGCGTTCGGGCCGGACGGGGCGCTGTACGTCCTCGACTACGGCACCGCCTGGTTCGGCGGAGACGAGAACTCGGCTCTGTACCGCATCGAGAACGCCACTGACGGCCACTCCCCGGTCGCCCAGGCCGCGGCCGACCGCACCTCCGGACAGGCCCCCCTGAAGGTACGTTTCTCCTCCGCCGGCACCGCCGACCAGGACGGCGACACGCTCACTTACCGCTGGGACTTCGGTGACGGCGGCACCTCGACGGCGGCCGGCCCCACGCACCGGTACAAGGAGAACGGCACGTACACCGCGACCCTGACCGCCGAGGACGGCTCCGGCCGCACCGGCAGCGCGAGCGTGCAGATCGTCGTCGGGAACACGGCCCCGAAGGTGATCCTGGAGACGCCGAAGGACGGGCAGTTGTTCAGCTTCGGCGACGCGATCCCGTTCAAGGTGAGGGTCACCGACCCCGAGGACGGCACGGCGATCGACTGCTCCAAGGTCGAGGTCACCTTCATCCTCGGCCACGACAGTCACGGCCACCCGGTGACCTCGGCCAACGGCTGCACCGGCACCCTCCAGACCAGCGCCGACGGCGGCCACGACGAGGACGCCAACATATTCGGGGTCCTCGACGCCGAGTACACCGACGGCGGAGGCGGTGGACAGGACGCGCTCACCTCGCACGACCAGAGCGTCCTCCAGCCCCGCCACCGTCAGGCCGAGCACTTCGGCGACGCCTCCGGTGTCACGGTGACCGCACGCGAGTCCGCCCACGGCGGCCGCACGGTCGGTGACCTCTCCCATGGCGACTGGATCTCCTTCACGCCGTATGCGCTCGGCAACGCCCAGAAGATCACCGCCAGGGTCTCCTCGGCCGGCGCCGGCGGCACCCTCGAGGTCCGCGCGGGCTCGCCGAGGGGCACCCTGCTCGGCAGGGCGACCGTGCCGGTCACGGGCAGCTGGGACACCTACCAGGACGTCAGCGCCGGCCTGTCCCGCGCCCCGAGGGGCACGACCACGCTCTACCTGGTCTTCAAGGGTGGCAGCGGATCCCTGTACGAGGTGGACGACTTCACCTTCACGACGGCGACGAGCTGAGGGAGGCAGGTATGCGCACAGTGAGCGCTGTCGCCGGGGCCGTGCTGCTCCTCGGCTGCCTCGCACAGCCGGCCGCGTCCCACTCCGCTTCCCCGGACGACGGCCGACGGGTGCTGGTCTTCTCCAAGACGGCCGGTTTCCGGCACGACTCGATTCCGGACGGCGTCACGGCCGTGCGGGAGCTCGGCGAGACGGGTGGCTTCAGGGTCGACGCGACCGAGGACGCGGGCGCGTTCACGCCGGCGAACCTGCGGCGCTACGACGCCGTCGTCTTCCTGTCGACGACCGGGGACGTCCTGGATGCCGGTCAACAGGCCGCCTTCGAGGACTACATCCGGCACGGCGGAGGCTACGTCGGGATCCATGCGGCGGCCGACACCGAGTACGACTGGGCGTTCTACGGCGGCCTCGTCGGCGCATGGTTCCAGTCGCACCCGGCGATCCAGTCCGCGACGGTCGACGTCGAGGACCGGGCCCACCCGGCGACCTCGGGACTCGACCGTGCCTGGAACCGCACCGACGAGTGGTACAACTACCGCTCCAACCCGCGCGAGCGGGTCCACGTCCTGGCCTCGCTCGACGAGTCGTCGTATACGGGCGGCACCATGAACGGCGACCATCCGATCGCCTGGTGTCAGAACTATCAGGGGGGCCGCGCCTTCTACACAGGGGGCGGCCACACGACGGAGTCCTACGCGGATCCGGTGTTCCGTAGACACCTGCTGGGCGGGATCCTGTATGCGGTCGACGACGTGCGTGCGGACTGTCGACCGGAGAACGGATACCGTCCACTCTTCGACGGCACGTCTCTGGACGGCTGGCGGCAGGCCGGACCGGGCTCCTTCACCCTCTCCGACGACGGCACGCTGACGTCGACGGGCGGCATGGGTCTGCTCTGGTACGCCGGCCGGAGCTTCGGGGCGTACTCCCTGAAGCTCGACTGGAAGACCACGGCCGGCGAACCGAGCGGTTCCGGTGACGACAACTCCGGTGTGTTCGTGGGCTTCCCGCCCTCGGACGACCCGTGGTCCGCCGTGAACAACGGCTACGAGATCCAGATCGACACCACCGACGTCCCCGAGAAGACCACAGGGTCCGTCTACGGATTCAGGTCCGCGGACCTGAAAAAGCGCGACCGCGCGCTGAACCCGCCGGGGGAGTGGAACACGTACGAGATCCGCGTGGAGGGCGAACGCCTGCGCGTCTGGCTCAACGGCGTGAAGATCAACGACTTCAGCAACACCGATCCGGCCCGGAGCCTGCGCGACGGACACATCGGCCTGCAGAACCACGGAGCCGACGACCAGGTGTCCTTCCGCGACGTCCGGATCAAGGAACTGCCCGTCAAGGAACTGCCCGGCAAGGGCGACTGAACGGCGGCGGGCGGGGGACGCCGGACCCTCGCCCGCCGTCACCCCTCGTACTCCGGGGTTCGCGCACGACAAGGAGGCTGCCCATGTCCGCGTCCCTCTCCCGTCCCCCGCGCGTCGGCGTCTGGCTGATCGGGGCTCGCGGCTCCGTGGCCACCACCGTGGTCGCCGGATGCGCCGCCGTCACGGCCGGCCTGCACCCGCCGACGGGCCTGGTCACCGAGTCGCCCGCCTTCGCCGACAGCTGCCTGCCGGCCCTGTCATGCCTCGTCTTCGGCGGACACGACACATCCGACTGCCCCCTGCCCAAACGCGCCGAGCAACTTGCGGCCGGAGGAGTCCTCCCGGCCGGCCTGCCCGCGGCGGTCGCCGCCGAACTCGCCGCCGCCGACCGGGAGATCAGACCCGGAGGCCCGGTCCGGGGGGACAACCGCGACGAGGAGCAGCTGATCGCCTCGTTCACCGCCGACCTGCGGGACTTCGTGCGCCGGTGCGGTCTTGCGCGCGCGGTCGTGGTGAACGTGGCCTCCACCGAGCCCGCGGCGAACGGATCGACGCTTCCGCCGAGTTCGCTGTACGCGGCGGCCGCCCTGCGCGCGGGCTGCCCGTACGTGAACTTCACGCCGTCCACGGGGCTGCACCACCCGGCGCTGGCGCCGGTGGCGGAGTCGAGCGGACTGCCGTACGCCGGACGCGACGGCAAGACCGGCCAGACGCTCCTGCGTTCCGCCCTGGGCCCGATGTTCGCCCAGCGGGCGCTCACCGTCCGGGCCTGGTCCGGAACCAATCTCCTGGGCGGCGGCGACGGGGCCGCCCTGGCCGACCCGGCGGCCGCCGAGGCGAAGAACGCGGGCAAGGGGCGCGTCCTCGCCGACACTCTCGGTGCGACCCCCGAGGGGCAGGTACACATTGACGACGTTCCCGTCCTGGGGGACTGGAAGACCGCCTGGGACCACGTCGCCTTCGACGGGTTCCTCGGCACCCGCATGATCCTCCAGACCATCTGGCAGGGCTGTGACTCCGCGCTGGCCGCACCCCTCGTCCTCGACCTGGCCCGCCTCGCCGCCCGCGCCCACGAAGCCGGCCTGTCAGGTCCGCTCACCGAACTCGCCTTCTTCTTCAAGGACCCCGTGGGCGACGCGCCGTCGGCCTTGGCGGAGCAGCACGCGGAGATGCAGATGTTCGCCCGACGGCTGAAGGGCGGGCCGGGTGTGCGGGGCGAGCGGGGCACACGCGACGAGGGCAAGACACCCGAGGCACGACACGAGTCCGAGCCGGGCTCCGGCGAGGAGACACGGTGAGCGGGGGCGGGGCGGTGCGCGCAGTGGCCGGGCGGACGACCACGGAGGCCGACAGGTCGTCGGACGGCCAGTCGGCTGCGCAGACAGATACGGCGGAGACCGACAGGGGGGAGACGATCCGCGCCCGCGCGCGTGCCTGGGCCGAACCACTATGTCTGCCCTCACTGTTCACGGCAGCCTTGACCCCGATGGTCCGGATGCCGGCGAGGCAGGTGAGCGTCACGTGAACCGCGGACACGTCGACCGCGGACACGACGACCGCGGACATGAGAACCGCGGGAACGCTTCGCAAGAGAGCGCCCCGCACGAAAACGCACCGCACCCGGCCGCCCGGCGCACAAACCCCCTGTCTCCCGTTCCAGACCCCGGCCCGGTCCCGTCCCCGTCCCCGCCCTCGCCCCCGCCCCCGCTCCGCTTCGGCTACGGCACCAACGGCCTCGCCGATCTCCGCCTCGACGACGCCCTCGCCCTCCTCGCCGATCTCGGCTACGACGGCGTCGGACTGACGCTCGACCACATGCACCTCGATCCGCTCGCCCCGCACCTCGCCGCCCGCACCCGACGCGTCGCACACCGCCTGGACACGCTGGGGCTCGAGGTCACTGTGGAGACCGGCGCCCGCTACGTCCTCGACCCTCGCCGCAAGCACGGCCCCTCCCTTCTGGACCCGGAGCCGGAGGACCGCGTCCGCCGGGTCGACCTGCTGCTGCGCGCCGTCCAGGTCGCCGGCGACCTCGGTGCGCACGCCGTCCACTGCTTCAGCGGGACCGTCCCGCCGGGCACGGCACCGGATGCGGCATGGCAGCGCCTCGCCGAGACCCTTGCCCCCGTCCTGGACACCGCTGCAACCGCCGGCATCCCCCTCGCGATCGAACCCGAACCCGGTCACCTCCTCGCGACCCTCGCCGACTTCCACCGGCTCCGCCGCGCCCTCGGGGACCCGGTGTCCCTCGGCCTCACCCTCGACATCGGCCACTGCCAGTGCCTCGAACCACTCCCTCCCGCCGACTGTGTACGTGCAGCCGCTCCCTGGCTGCGGCACGTCCAGATCGAGGACATGCGCCGCGATGTCCACGAACACCTCCCTTTCGGAGACGGCGAGATCGACTTCCCGCCCGTCCTCGCCGCCCTGGCAGCGACCGGCTACCGCGGGCTGACGGTGGTCGAACTGCCCCGTCACTCCCATGCCGGCCCCCACTACGCCGAGCTCTCCCTCCCGTTTCTCCACCGCGCGCAGGCAGCCGCCCAAGGCACCCAGTGCGCGGACCCGCGGCCGCCTACCTCCCTCGCCCCGACCGTCCGCCCTGCCCACCGGCAACGGCCTCCCTCCCGCGCCCCACTCCCCAGGCGGCAGTCCCCGGCAGCGAACCCGCCCCTCGCACCATCCGGCGAGCCCTCCGCCACCCCACAAGGGAGCACCTCATGACCCCGCCCCAGGCAGACCCGGCACCCCCGGAAGCGGGACCCACGGGCACCACCCTCGCCCGCACCCCCCTCGACGCCCTGCACAGCCACCTCGACACTCACCTCCACGGAACCGCCCGCACCTGGTTCCACCAGGCTCTTGACGAGGCCGCCGCCCACCCCGGGACCCACGGGCCCATTTCCGTCTGGGAGTTGCGTCTCGCCGAGGCCGGGCGCCGCTGTGGCAGCCGGTACGCCGACGCCGCCCGCGTGCTGATCCTCCACGCCGCTCGCGCCGACACGGACTCCCTGGCCCGCGTCTATTTCCAGGGCACCGCCGACGAGCGTCGCGCGGTCCTGCACGCACTGCCCCACCTCGTGCCCGGCCCCGACGCCCTCCCGCTCGTCGAGGACGCCCTGCGCACCCATGACACGAGGCTCCTCGCCGCCGCCGTCGGCCCCTACGCGGCCTCCCATCTCGGCGCCCACGCCTGGCGCCACGCCGTCCTGAAGTGCCTGTTCGTCGGAGTGTCCGTCGACGTGGTGGCGGGGCTCGCACCGCGCGCCCGCGCCGACGCCGAACTCGCCCGCATGCTCGCCGACTACGCCGCCGAACGCACCGCGGCGGGCCGCCCCGTACCCCCGGATCTGCACCGCATCCTGACCCTGACCGACCTGGGCACGCCCACAGCACCCTCCCTGTCCGCACCTCCGCCGCAGACCACACCTGCATCGCAGACCACGGACCCGCACACCCCGGACCGGCGCAGCACAGGCCCGCACACCCCGGACCGGCGCAGCACAGGCCCGCACACCCCGGACCGGCACGGCCCAGCCCTACACCGCACGGACCTCCACGGCACGGACAGCCCGCACCGTCCGGCCCACCCCCATGGCAAGGAGTCCTGATGCGCATCTTCGACCCCCACATCCATATGACGTCGCGTACCACCGACGACTACGAGGCGATGCACGCGGCCGGCGTCCGCGCCGTGGTCGAGCCGTCCTTCTGGCTGGGGCAGGCCCGTACCTCACCCGCCTCCTTCCTCGACTACTTCGACTCTCTTCTCGGCTGGGAGCCCTTCCGGGCCGCGCAGCACCGCATCGCCCACCACTGCGCGCTCGCCCTCAACCCCAAGGAGGCCAACGACCCGCGCTGCGCCGCCGTCCTTGACGAGCTGCCGCGGTATCTCGTCAAGGACCGCGTCGTGGCCGTCGGCGAGATCGGCTACGACTCGATGACCCCCGCCGAGGACACCGCGCTGGCCGCCCAACTCCAGCTGGCCGCCGACCACGCCCTGCCCGCCCTCGTGCACACCCCGCACCGCGACAAGCTCGCCGGACTGCGCCGCACCCTCGACGTAGTCCGTGAATCCGCTCTGTCCCCGGACCGGGTCCTGCTCGACCACCTCAACGAGACCACCGTGAAGGAGGCGAAGGACGCCGGCTGCTGGCTCGGCTTCTCCGTCTATCCCGACACCAAGATGGACGAGACCCGCATGATCGAGATCCTCCGCGTGTTCGGTCCGGAGAGGGTCCTCGTCAACTCCGCCGCGGACTGGGGCAGGAGCGACCCCCTCAAGACCCGCAGGGTCGCCGACCTGATGCTCGTGGAGGGCTTCGGCGAGGACGACGTCGATCTCGTCCTGTGGCGCAATCCCGTGTCCTTCTACGGCCTCAGCGACCGCCTCACCCTGGACGTGACCTCCCCCGATCCCACGCACGAGGGCAACTCCATCCAGCGCGGCGGGGAGTGACCGATGCGTTTCCGCCACCCCGACGGCACCACCGTCCACCTCGCCTACTGCACCAACGTCCACCCTGCCGAGACGCTCGACGGTGTGCTCGCGCAGCTCCGGGACCACTGCGAACCCGTCCGCCGCCGCCTCGGCCGCGACCGGCTCGGCGTGGGCCTGTGGCTCGCCAAGGACGCCGCCCGTGCCCTTGACTCCGATCCGTCGGCCCTGCGAGGCCTGCGCACCGCACTCGACCGGCGCGGCCTCGAGGTCGTCACCCTCAACGGCTTCCCCTATGAGGGCTTCGGCGCCGAAGAGGTCAAGTACCGGGTATACAAGCCCGATTGGTCCGACCGTGAACGCCTCGACCACACCACGGCACTGGCCCGTGTTCTCGCCGGGCTGCTCCCCGACGACGTCACCGAGGGCACCATCTCCACCCTCCCCCTCGGCTGGCGCACCGTCTGGAACGCCGAACGCGCCGAGGTGGCCCGATCCGCCCTGCGCACCCTCGCCGACCGCCTGGACGCGCTGGCGGACCTCACCGGCCGCTCCGTCCGCGTCGGCCTCGAACCGGAACCCGGTTGCATCGTCGAGACCACCACCGACGCCCTCGCCCCGCTCAAGGCCGTCGGCCATCCCCGTATCGGCGTCTGTGTCGACACCTGCCATCTCGCCACCTCCTTCGAAGACCCGCGCACCGCCCTGGACACGCTCGCCGCAGCCGGCGTCCCCGTCGTCAAATCCCAACTGTCAGCCGCCCTGCACGCCGAACACCCCCGTCTGCCCGCCGTTCGCGAAGCCCTCGCCGCGTTCGACGAACCCCGCTTCCTGCACCAGACCCGCTCCTCGCCCTCTCACATCCGAGCGGGAGGTACCCCCATCGCTGCCGGTCCGCACGGCACCGACGACCTTGGCGAAGCCCTCGCCGACACCGCCCTGCCCGACAGCGGACCCTGGCGCGCCCACTTCCACGTCCCGCTGCACGCGGCCCCCGCCGCGCCCCTCACCTCCACGCTGCCCGTACTCAAAGCCGCGCTGACCCGGCTGGTCGGCGGCCCGCACCCGCTCACCCGCCATCTCGAGGTCGAGACCTACACCTGGCAGGCCCTCCCACTCGAGCTGCGGCCCCGTGCCCGAGCCCAGCTCGCCGACGGCATCGCCGCCGAACTCGCTCTGGCCCGCGACCTCTTGACAGACCTCGGTCTCAAGGAGCTCCCGTGAGCAACGGTCCCGTCCCTCTTCTCGTCCTCGACGTCGTCGGTCTCACCCCCCGTCTTCTCGACCACATGTCCCACCTCAAGGCCCTCGCCCACGCCGGTTCGCGTGCGCCGCTCGGGACCGTCCTGCCGGCTGTCACCTGCGCCGCGCAGTCCACGTTCCTCACCGGCACGCTCCCGGCCGAGCACGGAATCGTCGGCAACGGCTGGTACTTCCGCGAGCTCGGTGACGTCCTGTTGTGGCGGCAGCACAACGGTCTCGTCGCCGGAGACAAGTTGTGGGACGCCGCCCGCCGGGCCCACCCCGGCTACACCGTCGCCAACATCTGCTGGTGGTACGCCATGGGCGCCGACACCGACTTCACCGTCACCCCCCGTCCGATCTACTACTCCGACGGCCGCAAGGAGCCCGACTGCTACACCCGGCCCCCGGCCCTGCACGACGAACTCACCGAGAAGCTCGGCGCCTTCCCCCTCTTCCATTTCTGGGGACCGGGCGCGGACCTGGTCTCCAGCCGCTGGATCATCGACGCGACCCGCCACATCCTGCGCACCCGCCGACCCGACCTCGCCCTGTGCTACCTCCCTCATCTCGACTACGACCTCCAGCGTTTCGGCCCCGACGACCAGCGCTCCCTGCGGGCGGCCGCCGACCTGGACGCGGCCATGGCCCCGCTCCTGGCCGAAGCCCGTGCGCAGGGCCGTACCGTCGTCGCCCTGTCCGAGTACGGCATCACCCGGGTGAGCCGCCCCGTCGACATCAACCGCGCCCTGCGCCGCGCAGGACTGCTCGAGGTGCATACCCAGGACGGCATGGAGTACCTCGACCCGATGGCGTCCCGGGCCTTCGCGGTCGCGGACCACCAACTCGCCCACGTCTATGTACGCCGCCCCGAGGACCTGGAGGCCATCCGGGCCGCGCTCACCGAACTGCCCGGCATCGAGCGACTGCTCGACGACGAGGGCAAGAAGGCGCACCACCTCGACCATCCGCGCTCCGGCGAACTCGTCGCCGTGGCGGAGCCGGACGCCTGGTTCACGTACTACTACTGGCTCGACGACGCCCGCGCGCCCGACTACGCGCGACTCGTCGAGATCCACCGCAAACCCGGCTACGACCCGGCCGAGCTCTTCATGGATCCGCACGACCCGTATGTGAAGGTCAAGGCGGCCACCGCCCTGGCCCGCAAGAAGCTCGGCATGCGCTACCGCATGGCGGTCGTGCCCCTCGATCCGTCACCTATTCGAGGCAGCCACGGCCGCCTTCCGACGAGCGACGCCGACGGTCCGCTCCTCATCTGCTCCACCCCCCGTTCGCTCGGCGACCGCGTCGCGGCCACCGACGTGAAAGCACTGCTGCTCCAACTGGCCGGTCTGAACTGACTGGTTGCCGACTGGTCACAAGTGAAGCACTCACCACTGACAACGCCCTCCGATCCCGAGGAGTTCCAGACATGAGCCGCATCTCCGGCATCGACCCCGAACTCACCCACCGCCTCACCAGACGAGGCATGCTCGGCGTCGCCGCGGGAGCCACCGCGGCCGCACTGCTCGGCGCCGCCGCGACCCCCGCCACGGCAGCACCCGTCACCGCCACCGAAGTCTCCGCCGGCCGCGGCCGACCCGTCCTGCCCCCCGGCCGGCTCGGCATCCAGCTCTACAGCCTGCGGGACAAGGTCTCCACGCTGGGCTTCGCCGCCGTCTTCGCCGAGTTGGAGAAGTACGGGTACGACGAGGTCGAGTTCGCCGGCTACACCCAGGGCTCCGCAGGCCCCATCACCCTCGCCCAGCTCAGGCGGCTGGCCCGCAACCACGGCCTGACGCCGATCGGGAGCCACGTCGGCTACTACTCCAGCGACCCGAACGCCTACACCTTTGCCCAGAACCTCACCAAGGTCCTTGACGACGCCCAGGCCCTCGGCCTCAAGCACATCGGCACCGCCTCGGGCCCCTTCCGCTACGGCTCCACCGTCGACGCGTGGAAGCGCGCGGCCGAGGAGTTCAACACGTACGGAGCGGCGGCGAGGGCGCGCGGCATGAAGTTCTACCAGCACAACCACTCCGACGAGTTCGGCTTCGCCACCGACAACCCCAAGGTCCGCCTCTACGACGTGCTGCTCGCCGAGACCGACCCCGACCTGGTGTTCCTGGAGATGGACATCTTCTGGGCGTACGCCGGCCAGTTCCGCTTCTCGAACAGGCCCGACGGCACGCCCGCGCCCTTCGAGCCGCTGGACTACGTACTGCGGCAGCCGCACCGCTACCCGCTCTTCCACGTGAAGGACGGCGTCAGCGATCCCTCGAACGAGTTCGGGTACCGGATGGTCGACGTCGGTGACGGCGACATCGACTACCAGCGGTTCATCTCGGCCGTCACCCGGCTGCGTGGCGAGCGCCTGGCCCACCACTGGCAGGCCGAACACGACAACCCCGTCGAGTCGTTCGCCTTCGCCCAGAAGTCGAGCGCGCACCTGCACTCGCTGCGCGAGAAGTGCTGAGCACCGGGCGCCCGTCGCGCTGAGTACGCGCACGCGCGCGTGGAGGCCCGCCCCCTGCCTGCCGGGGCGGGCCTCCACGCGCGCGTGCCTCATCACGCCGTGGGCCGGGGCTGAGCAGCCGAGACGAGCTCCCGGCTCCCGCCGGCTGCCGCAGCAGCAGGGCGACGCAGGTCGCGTAGAGCAGACCGGCCCCGATCCCTCCCACCACTCCGAACCCCAGGATCGCTGCCAGGACGTCGTCCAGATGCGACAGGGTGAGGAAGCGACCAGGCACATGCCGGAGCCGACGTACACGGCCCCACAGGCCGTCAGGAGCCCTTCTCGTACGCGTATCCGAAGTGGCTGATCGCCATCATGGCGATCCAGGGCAGTGGATCACGAGGTTGCGGGAGTGGCCGAGGATGTCCCGGTCGGTCTCGCCGATGCGGTAGACGCGGTCGCGGGAGTCGGTCACCTCGCCGTGTGGACGCTGTGCGGCGTCGGTCGACGGACTGTTCGTTGCGAGGGGAGCCGTCATGTCAGGCCATTTCCTCACCGAGCGGGTGCGGGTTGGGGACGATCCGACGACTGGTCTTGGGCCTGCCGGGCGCCTTCAGGAAGAGCGCCAGCACCGCTGACGCCACGCCGATCGAGCCCGCCAGGACGAACGCGCCCTCGTAGTCCCACGCACCGACCACGATCGAGCCGACTCCGGAGCCCACGAGGCCCGAGACGAGCTTGGAGCTGTAGACCATGCCGTAGTTGCTGGCGTTGTTGTTCTCGCCGAAGTAGTCCGCCGTCATCGCGGCGAACAACGGGAAGATCGCGCCGCCGCCGAAGCCGGAGACCATGGAGCAGAACAGGAAGAACGGCATGCTGCCCATCTGGCCGGAGACCAGCACACCGAACTGGGCCGAACCGAGCACGAGACAGACGATGATCAGGGTGTGGCGGCGTCCGCAACGGTCGGAGATCCAGCCGATGATGCCACGCCCGGTGCCGTTGACGATCGCCTTCAGGGACATCGCCGTGGCCACGATCCCGCCTGCGAAGCCCATGTCCTTGCCGAACGGCACCTGGAAGGCGATGCCGAAGATGTTGATCCCGGCCGTGCACAGCAGACAGAACCACATCATCCACAGGACGGGGGTGCGTGCGGCCTCCTTCGGGGTGTACTGCTTCACCGCCGGCGGGTTCTTCTCCAGCGCCCGACGGATCTTCGGGTCGTCGGTGAGCCTGAGCGGGTCGACCTGCGCCGGCCACCAGTTCTTCGGCGGGTCCCGGAAGAACCATCCCGCGAACGCCACGACGGCACAGCAGATGACGCCCACCATCACCAGCACGCCTTTGTAGTTGCCCAGGTCCATGTACGACGTGAACAGGAACACGAAGGGCACCGAGCCGTAGGCGAAACCGCCGTTGACCATGCCGGTCTTGCCGCCCTTGCGCTCCGGATACCACTTGCCGACCATGTTCACGCAGGTCGCGTAGACGAGGCCGGCGCCGACGCCGCTGCACACGCCGAAGCCGAGATAGGCGACGGTGACGTCCGGCGCGTACGCGAGTGACAGATAGCCGAGGACCGTGCCCAGCGCGCCCAGCATCATCGCGTACCGCGCGGGCAGTTTGCCGCTCTCCCGCAGTTGCCCGGCCGGGAAGGCCACGGCCGCCTGGAAGAACACCCAGACGCCCATCAGCCAGAAGATGTGCCCACTGCTCCACAGGTGGGCCTCGTGCAGTGTGTCCTCGGCCGACGTGAACGCGTACTCCGAGGAGCTGATGCCCAGCATGCCCATCCAGGGGAAGAGCACCATGGTCCAGCGTGGCCGCCCCATGATGTCCCGGTCGCTCTCGCCGATCCGGTACACGCGGCCGTTGCGGTCCGTCACCTCCCGGTAGGGGAGGGACATCGAGTAGTCGGTGGTTGTCATGTCGCTCAGCACCCCTTGCGTCGAAAGCTCTGGCCAGCGCCCCCTGTCCAATGCCTTTCGTGTGCGCACGGGTCCCGGGGCCGGCCGACGCGCACCGTCGGTCGGCCCCGTGCCTGGGTCATCTCATGAACCGCCCCCCAACAGGCCCGCCGCGCGCGCCCACCTGTACTTGGCGCCGAGCACCGCCACCGGCTTCTCGGTCGTGTACGGGTAGGCCACGACGCCCCGTTCGTAGAGGTACTGGCAGGCCTCCTCGACCTCCACGTCACCCGCCAGCGAAGCCACGACGGGCTTCTCCATGCCGCGTTCGCGGAACTCGGCCACCACGCGCGCGGTGAGCTCCGCGAAGACCATCGGGGGAGTGACGATGGTGTGCCAGTAGCCGAGCACCAGCGCGTGGATGCGCGGATCCTCCAGCCCCAGCCGGATCGTCGCCTCGTACGTCGACGGCGGCTCGCCCCCGGTGATGTCGACCGGGTTGCCCGCGGCCCCGAAGGGCGGGATGAACTCCCGGAACGCCGCGTCCAGGTCCGGCGGGATGTCCATCAGGGTGAGGCCGTTGTCGGTCACCGCGTCCGACAGCAGCACCCCGCTTCCGCCCGCGCCCGTGATGATCACGATGTTGTCCCCCTGCGGGGTGGGCAGCACCGGCAACGCGCGCGCGTACTCCAGCATGTCGTTCAGCCCGGGCGCCCTGATGACGCCCGCCTGGCGCAGGATGTCGTCATAGACGGCGTCGTCGCCCGCCAGCGCCCCGGTGTGCGAGCCGGCCGCCTTCGCGCCCGCCGCCGTACGGCCCGCCTTCAGGACGACGACCGGCTTCTTCGGCACGGTCGCCCGCGCCGCCTCGACGAAGGCGCGGCCGTCCTTGAGGTCCTCCAGGTGCATCGCGATGCAGTCGGTGTGCGGGTCCTCGCCGAACCAGGTCAGCAGGTCGTCCTCGTCCAGGTCCGATTTGTTGCCGAGCCCCACGATCGCCGACACGCCCGTTTTCGTGGTGCGCGCGAAGCCCAGGATGGCCATCCCGATGCCACCGGACTGCGAGGTCAGCGCGACCCCGCCCCTGACGTCGTACGGGGTGCAGAACGTGGCGCACAGGTCCTGCCAGGTCGAGTAGTAGCCGTAGATGTTCGGCCCGAGCAGGCGGACGCCGTACCGCTCGGCGATCGCCACGATCTCGTCCTGGAGCGCGTGTTCCCCGGTCTCCGCGAAACCGGAGGGGATCAGGACGGCGTTGGGGATGTTCTTGCGTCCCACCTCCTCCAGGGCCGCGGCCACGAACTTGGCGGGTATCGCGAAGACCGCCACATCCACCTCACCGGGAACGTCGGTGACACTCTTGTACGCCTTGCGGCCCAAGATGTCATCGGCCCTGGGGTTCACCGGATGGATGTCCCCGGCGAAACCGCCGTCGACGAGGTTGCGCATCACCGAGTTGCCGATCTTGCCCTGCTCGTTGGACGCACCGATCACGGCCACGGAACGCGGCTCCATCAGACGGCGCATCGAGGTGAGGATCTCCGCGCGCGTGTAGCGACGCCGCTCCTTGACAGGCGCGTCGGACAGGATCACGCGGATGTCCGCGGCGACCGCGCCCTGCGGCGTGGCGATCACCGGGTTGAGGTCCACCTCGGCGATCTCGGGGAACTCCGCGACCAGTTGGGACACCCGGCGGATCTGCTCGGCGACCGCCCACCGGTCCACGCCGGCCTGGCCGCGCACCCCGCGCAGGATCTCCGCCGACCGGATCGAGTCCAGCATGGACAGCGCCTCGTCGGCGTCCACCGGAGCCAGCCGGAAGGTGACGTCTTTCAGTACCTCGACGAGCACCCCGCCGAGCCCGAACGCCACGACCTTCCCGAACGTCGGATCGGTGACCGCCCCGACGATGACCTCCTGGCCCTGCGGCAGCAGCTCCTGAATCTGCACGCCCGCGATACGGGCCCCGGCGTTGTACGCGCGCGCGTTCTCGACGATCCGGTGGAAAGCCGCCCGTACGTCCGCCGCGCCCTCCACCCCGACGACCACTCCGCCGGCGTCGGTCTTGTGCAGGATGTCCGGTGAGACGATCTTCATCACGACGGGGCCGCCGAAGCGCGCCGCGTACGCGACGGCCTCCTCGACGTCGGTCGCCAGCTCCTCGCCCGGTACGGCGATCCCGTACGCGTCGGCGATCACCTTGCCCTCGGGCGCGGTGAGCGCGCTCCGCCCCTCGGCACGCACCGCGTCGAGCAGCGAACGCACCCTGAGCACCCGGTCCTCGGCCATCACGTCAGATCACCCCGTTCGACTTGAGCAGGCGCAGCTCCTCGTCCCCGAGGCCGAGTTCGCCGATGTACACCTCTTCGTTGTGCTCGCCGAGCAGCGGTGAGCCGGTCACCTCGACGGGGGAGTCGGAGAGCTTCAGCGGGCTGCCCACAGTCACGAACTCGCCGCGCTGCGGGTGCGGTACGCGGACCACCATCTCGTTGGCGGCCAGCGACTCGTCCTCGATGATCTCCTTCGTGGACAGGATCGGCCCGCACGGGATGTTGTGGGCGTTGAGCCGCTCCAGCACCTCCCATTTGGGCAGGGCCGAGGACCACTCCTCGATCAGCTGGAACATCTTGTTCAGCTTGGGCAGCCGGGCCTGCGGCGTCGCCCACTCGGGGTCGTCGGCCAGCTCGGGCCTGCCGATGAGTTCGCTGAGCGGCTGCCAGCCGACGGGCTGCACGATGACGTACACGTAGTCGTTCGGCCCGCCCGGCGCGCACTTGACCGCCCAGCCGGGCTGGCCGCCGCCGGACGCGTTTCCTGACCGAGGAACCTCGTGGCCGAAGTCGTCGTTGGGGTATTCAGTGAGCGGCCCGTGTGCCAGGCGTTGCTGGTCCCGCAGTTTCACCCGGCACAGGTTGAGTACAGCGTGCTGCATGGCCACGTTGACCCGCTGACCGCGCCCGGTGTTCTCCCGCTGGTACAGCGCCGCGAGAATCCCCGCCACGGCGTGCACACCCGTCCCCGAGTCCCCGATCTGGGCCCCCGTCGCCAGCGGCGGCCCGTCCTCGAAACCGGTGGTCGACATCGACCCGCCCATGGCCTGCGCGACGACCTCGTACGCCTTGAAGTTGGTGTACGGGCCGTCCCCGAACCCCTTGATGGAGGCATAGACGATCCGCGGATTGATCTCCTGGATGCGGTCCCAGGTGAAGCCCATACGGTCGACCGCGCCCGGTCCGAAGTTCTCGACCATGACGTCGCAGCGCCGGATCAGCTCGGTGAGGATCTCCTTGCCGCGTTCGGTCTTGGTGTTGAGGGTGATGCTCCGCTTGTTGCAGTTGAGCATCGTGAAGTAGAGGGAGTCGACGTCCGGGAGGTCGCGCAACTGCCCCCGCGTGATGTCACCGGAGGGCGCCTCCAGTTTGACGACGTCCGCGCCGAGCCAGGCGAGCAGTTGGGTCGCGGACGGGCCCGACTGGACGTGCGTCATGTCGAGGACGCGGATGCCTTCGAGAGCCTTGCCGGCCGTTCCTGTCATCGGGGGCACCTCACTTGTACATCGTCTGGTTCATCGTTCCCGGGGCGTACGCGTCCGGGTCGACCCAGACGTTGATCAGGGAGGGCTTCCCGGACTCGCGGGCGCGCCTGAGCGCAGGGCCGATGTCGGTGGGGTCGCGCACCTCCTCGCCGTAACCGCCCAGCATCTGCGCGAACTTGTCGTAGTGGACGTCACCGAGGGTGTTGCCGACCCGCTCGCGCTCCGGACCGTACTTGGCTGCCTGGCCGTAACGGATCTGGTTCATGGAGGAGTTGTTGCCGACGATGCCGACGAACGGCAGGTCGTAGCGGACGAGGGTCTCGAAGTCCCAGCCGGTGAGGGAGAACGCCCCGTCGCCGAAGAGGGCGACGACCTCCTTGTCGGGCCGGGCCTGCTTGGCGGCGAGGACGAAGGGGACGCCGACGCCGAGGGTGCCGAGCGGGCCCGGGTCCATCCAGTGGCCCGGTGACTTTGGCTGCACGACCTGCCCGGAGAAGGTGACGATGTCGCCGCCGTCACCGATGTAGATCGAGTCCTCCGTGAGAAAGTCGTTGATCTCGCTGACCAGCCTGTAGGGGTGGATGGGGGAGGCGTCCGAGCGCAGCTGCGGCAGCCGCTTCTCGAGGGCTGCCTGCTCGGCGGCGCGCAGCTCGTCGAGCCACTCCTTGCGCTTCGACGCGCCCCCGTTGACGCGCCCGGAGGCGGCCTCGGTCACCGACTTCAGCACCAGCCCGGCGTCGCCCACGAGCCCGAGGTCGATGTCGCGGTTCTTGCCGACCGTGCGGTAGTCGAGGTCGATCTGCACGACGGTCGCGTCCGGCGACAGCCGCTTGCCGTAGCCCATCCGGAAGTCGAAGGGCGTGCCGACGATCACGATGACGTCGGCGCCTGAGAAGGCGTACCGGCGTGACAGCTGGAAGTGGTGCGGGTCGCCGGGAGGCAGGGTGCCGCGGCCGGCGCCGTTCATGTACGCCGGGACGTTCAGCGTGCGCACCAGCTCGACGGCCGCTTCCGTGCCCCGGGTCGTCCACACCTGGCTGCCCAGCAGGATGGCGGGCTTCTCGGCGTGCACCAGCAGGTCGGCGAGCTTCTCGACGGCCTCGGGGTCGCCGGCCGAGCGGGTGGAGGCGCGGTAGGCACCGGGCCTCGGCACGCGGGCCTTCGCCGTCGCCACCTTGGCGTCGAGGACGTCGCGCGGGATCTCCAGGAAGGAGGGGCCGGGCGCGCCGTGGTAGCACTCGCGGAACGCCATCGACACCATGTCCGCAGCCCGAGCCGTGTCCGGCACGGCCGCCGCGAACTTGGTGATCGGCGTCATCATGTCGACGTGCGGCAGGTCCTGCAGGGACCCCATCTTGTGCTGGGTGAGCGCGCCCTGGCCGCCGATCAGCAGCATCGGGGACTCCGCGCGGAAGGCGTTGGCGACACCGGTGACGGCGTCGGTGGTGCCGGGGCCCGCGGTGACGACAGCGCAGCCGGGCCTGCCGGTGATGCGCGCGTAGCCGTCGGCGGCGTGGGCGGCGACCTGTTCGTGGCGTACGTCGACGACTTCTATGCCCTCGTCGACGCAGCCGTCGTAGATGTCGATGATGTGGCCGCCGCACAAGGTGTAGATGCGGTCGACCCCCTCTGCCTTCAGCGCCTTGGCAACGAGATGACCACCGGAAATCACGTCCTGGGTGTCGTCGGGCATGGCGAAGTCCTGTCCCTTCGTAGGGGGATGGGATGCAGTCGTCGGTACATTGCATACAGTCGACGAATACTGTATGAAGCTTGTTATCCCGCATCCGATGGGTGGTGTCCAGGGGGCGTGCGGCACTTTCGGTCATCGGAGTTCGGCCTCGCGATGACTTCGGCTTTGACTTCGCAGACGGGAGCCGAGATGGACCTGTACGAACACCAGGCAAGGGAACTCTTCGAGGAACACGGCATCTTGGTGCCGAGGGCCGAAGTGGCCGACTCGCCCAAGGAGGCGCGCGAGATCGCTCGCCGGCTCGGTGGGCGGGTGGTGGTGAAGGCCCAGGTCAAGACGGGTGGCCGAGGCAAGGTGGGTGGCGTCAAGCTCGCCGCAGATCCGGCCGCAGCCGAGTTGACGGCACGTCGGATGCTCGGCATGGACATCAAGGGGCACCCGGTCGGCGCGGTGATGCTGGCCCAACCCGTGGACATCGAGGCGGAGTTCTACGTCTCCTATGTGCTGGACCGCGCGGCCGGCCGTTTCCTCGCGATGGCCTCCGCCGAGGGCGGTACGGAGATCGAGGAGGTCGCCGCCACCAGGCCCGAGGCGGTTGCCCGGATCCCCGTCGATCCGGCAGAGGGCGTCACCTCGGCCAAGGCCGTCGAGATCGTCGAGGCTGCCGGACTGCCGTCGCAGACCGTGGACGTCCTGGTCCGGCTGTGGCAGGTGCTGATCCGGGAGGACGCCCTCCTGGTCGAGGTCAACCCGCTCGTGCGCACCCGGCAGGGACAGATCCTCGCCCTCGACGGCAAGGTCACCCTCGACGACAACGCGTCCTTTCGGCAAAACCGTTGGGGCATGGAGAGCGCGGAGCAGGGCGACGCGCTGGAGGCGGCGGCCGCGGCCAAGGGCCTCAACTACGTGAAACTGGACGGCGAGGTCGGCATCATCGGCAACGGCGCCGGACTCGTCATGTCGACCCTCGACGTGGTCGCCGGCTGCGGCGCCCGCCCCGCCGACTTCCTCGACATCGGCGGCGGGGCGTCGGCCCAGATCATGTCCGACGGTCTGTCGGTCATCCTCTCCGACCCCGCCGTGAAGTCGGTCTTCGTCAACGTCTTCGGCGGTATCACCGCGTGCGACGCGGTCGCCGAGGGCATCGTGCGCGCGCTGGACACCGTACGGCTGACCAAACCGCTCGTCGTCCGCCTCGACGGCAACAACGCGGCCCGGGGGCGCGCGATCCTCGACGAGTGCCGGCATCCCCTGGTCCAGCAGGCCACCACCATGGACGGCGCCGCCCGCCGCGCCGCCGAACTCGCCACCGCAGCCTGAGGAGAGAGAGCGACACCATGGCCATCTACCTCACCAAGGAGAGCAAGGTCCTCGTCCAGGGCATGACCGGCGGCGAGGGCATGAAGCACACCCGGCGCATGCTCGCGGCCGGCACGAACGTCGTCGGTGGCGTCAACCCGCGCAAGGCGGGCCGGACCGTCGACTTCGACGAGCGGGCGGTGCCCGTCTTCGGGTCGGTTGCCGACGGTATGCAGTCGACCGGCGCCGACGTCACCGTCGTCTTCGTACCGCCCGCCTTCGCCAAGGCCGCCGTCATCGAGGCCGCCGACGCCGGGATCGGCCTCACCGTTGTCATCACCGAGGGCATACCGGTCCACGACTCGGTCGCCTTCACCGCCCACGCGGCGGCCCGCGGGACACGCGTCATCGGGCCCAACTGCCCCGGCCTGATCACCCCCGGCCAGTCCAACGCGGGCATCATCCCGGCCGACATCACCAAGCCGGGCCGCATCGGCCTGGTCTCCAAGTCCGGCACGCTCACCTACCAACTCATGTACGAGCTGCGCGACATCGGCTTCTCGACCTGTGTCGGCATCGGCGGCGACCCGGTAGTCGGCACCACTCACATCGACTGCCTGGCCGCCTTCGAGGCGGACCCCGACACCGAACTCGTCGTCCTCATCGGCGAGATCGGCGGCGACGCGGAGGAGCGGGCCGCCGCCTACATCCGCGAGCACGTCACCAAGCCCGTCGTCGGCTACATCGCCGGCTTCACCGCGCCCGAGGGCAGGACCATGGGGCACGCGGGAGCGATCGTGTCCGGTTCCTCGGGGACCGCGCAGGCCAAGAAGGAAGCGTTGGAGGCGGCGGGGGTACGGGTGGGCGCGACGCCCACCGAGACCGCGCGGTTCGCGCTCGCCGTACTGGAAGAAGGGGCGTGACGTCACCCACAGGTGACGTGACGTCACATCTCGGAACCGCCGTGTCCCGCCGGCGTGCTCCGGCGCCCTGCACCATCCCGCCCCCGACCGTGCACCGAGAGCGGAGCAGCCCGATGGCAACCACCCTCACCCTCAAATCAGGCACCTCCTGGCCCGACGCCTGGCGGCGATGCCTCACGGTCGCCCCGGAGGCCTTCCGTGACGACCGTGTCCTCAACCTCTGGAACGCCTCCTGGCAGGCTGACGGCCGTGCGCTTCCGGCCACCAGCCCGGTGGACGGCAGTCCGATCGCCGGCCCGCCCCGACTGGACCGGGTCACCGCCCACCGAGCCGTCCGCGCCTGTCTGGACCAGCACCGCGCCTGGCGGCACGTCCCGCTGGCGGAACGCCGTGCCCGTATCGCCGCCACCCTCGACGCCCTCGCCGAACACCGGGAACTCCTCGCCCTCCTCCTCGTCTGGGAGATCGGCAAGCCCTGGCGGCTCGCGCGGGCCGATGTGGACCGGGCCGTCGACGGTGTGCGCTGGTACGTCGACGGCATCGAACCCATGCTGAACGGACGGGCCCCGCTGGACGGCCCGGTCTCCAACATCGCGAGCTGGAACTACCCGATGAGCGTGCTCGTTCACGCATTGCTGGTACAGGCACTGGCAGGCAACGCGGTCATCGCCAAGACCCCGACCGACGGCGGCGTCGCCTGTCTGACCCTGGCCTGCGCGCTCGCCGCACGCGAGGGTGTCCCCGTCACCCTGGTCAGCGGCAGCGGGGGAGAGCTGTCCCAGGCGCTCGTGCGGGCGCCCGAGATCGGCTGCGTCTCCTTCGTCGGCGGCCGCGACACCGGCGCCGCGGTGGCCACAGCCGTCGCCGACCTCGGAAAACGACACGTACTCGAACAGGAAGGGCTCAACACCTGGGGCATCTGGAACCACTCGGACTGGGACACCTTCGCCGCGGTCGTCCCCAAGCTCTTCGACTACGGCAAGCAACGCTGCACGGCGTACCCGCGATTCGTCGTCCAGCGCGCGCTGTTCGACGAGTTCCTGGCGGCGTACCTCCCGGCGGTGCGCACGCTGACGCTCGGACATCCGCTGGCCGTCGAGAAGCGTGACGATCCCTACCCGCGGCTGGACTTCGGGCCGGTGATCAACGCGGCCAAGGCCAAGGAACTCAACGACCAGGTCGCCGAGGCCGTCGACCGGGGCGCGGTCCCGCTGCACCGCGGCAGTCCGGCCGACGCCCGGTTCCTGCCCGGCCAGGACACCTCGGCGTACGTCCAGCCGGTCACGTTGCTGGGCCCGCCGCCGTCCTCGCCGCTGCACCACGCGGAGCCTTTCGGCCCGGTCGACACCATCGTCCTGGTCGACACGGAGGCGGAGCTGCTGGCCGCCATGAACGCGTCCAACGGCGCGCTCGTCGCCACCCTGTCCACGGACGACCGAGCCACCTACGACCGACTGGCCCCGCAGATCCGCGCGTTCAAGGTCGGCCACGGCACGCCCCGCTCCCGCGGCGACCGCGACGAGCTCTTCGGTGGCTTCGGTGCGTCCTGGCGGGGCGCGTTCGTCGGCGGGGACCTGCTGGTGCGTGCGGTGACACATGGGCCGACGGGGGAGCGCCTGCCCGGAAACTTTCCGGAGTACCAGCTGATGCCCTGACCACCCGCCGGACGACCGGCCGAAGCCGCGACGGCATCTCGGTGGGGCGGTCGACCGGTGTGGTGGGGCCCGTCGGTCGGCTGCTCGGCCCGGTGCGATGACGGCACCTCCGTCGGTTGGTCGGCGGGTGTGGTGAGGGCACCTCCGTCGGCTGCTCGGTCGGCGTTCTCGCGGCACATCGGTCGGCATCGTAGGCGGCGAACGCCGGGTTGGGCCCCACGATCCCGCCCGGGCCCGGCGACTGACGGGTGCCGCCCCACGCCGAGGCCCAGCACGAGTCGCCGCCCGAGATCACGACGACCGTGGACGCCGCCCTGCCCAGGACCGCGGGCGGGCGGCGGCCCCGGTTGCCGGTCGTCGGCAGACCCGGCCGAAGCCGCTCGGTCGGGGCGGCCGGTGCGCAGCGCGGCGTCCAGCCCTCGTGAAGCCTGCCTGTCGTTCGGACCGGCGACCGGGAGGGAGGGTGATCTCGATGCCGAAGCGCCCAGTGATCGAGAAGCTCGGACCGTGCCCCATGGGGTGCCGGCCCGGCTACCTCCTCAAGCGCGCACACCGAGTCGCCCGGCCACCCCGGACTGCGACAGTGTTTCGTCATCCGTTTCGCCATCGGCGAGTGCGACCGGAACCGCCGGCTCACGGCCCGCCCCACGATGGTGTCGCTCATCGAGGGTCTGGAGGACCAGGGCCTCATGGACGGCGGCGCACCCCCGCGGGACCGCCGCCGGAAGGGCGAGGAGGCGGAAGGGTGATCTCACGGTCACCTGGCGTGAGGTGCCTGCGGCGGCGCCCCTGCCACCCGCGCGGCCAGCGGATATGCAGGTGAAACGCACTCCGAAAGCTTGGTATTGTTGTCCATGTCGCCGCGGGGAACGCTCCCGTACGGCGGCAGACACCTGGTCCGGGTGGCGGAATGGCAGACGCGCTAGCTTGAGGTGCTAGTGCCCTTTATCGGGCGTGGGGGTTCAAGTCCCCCCTCGGACACTCTCACCCTCCGTATCGATCGGATTTCGCTCGGTGATGGATCGATGCCCGCATTCGGCGTTCCGCCGGGTGCGGGTTTTGTTGTTTGCGTATCCATTGCCTCCCGAATGTCGCGGAAGCCCGTTTATCGGTTGTCCTGTCACCCCCGCCCAGCGCCCCTGTCGCGGGGTCTCTTCCCGGTCTCTCACCGATCTCTCACCGCCCTCTCGCAGACGAGGTCGGGAGGTTTGACTGACGGTTCGTCAATGTTCATCTCTGTCCCCGTATTGGCGGTCTGTAACCCGTTCCTGTGGTGATACGATCACGCTCGCTTGTAGAGCGGGCGGATGGGTGCAAGACGACATCTCCGACTACGGGGACAGTCCGGGCGGCCACCCCGGTGCGGGCGGTCCGCCGGTCCACCCGCATTGACGGGAATTCAGCTACTGGCCGTCAGTCGAGGCCGCCTGAAGAGAGTCTTATGACTGATTACATACAGAACCCGGTACTCTGGGCTCTCCTCGTCGCCGTACTCGTCGCAGTCGCCCTCATTGTTCGTCAGCGCAGGGCGGCGCGTGCCTTAAGGCAGGAGATCGCGGGGCTCAGGTCTCACTACTCCGCGTTGGAAAACGAGTATGCGCAATCTGTCGAGGCAGCTCAGGAACGAGCCGAAGACGCTACGAAAACGGTCCTCAAGTCCGCGATGCGGACCCTTCAGGGCCTTGCCGCGGAACAGCAGTTGATTGTCTCCCGGCTGCAGAACAAATATGGCGAGTCGGTCATCCTCCAGGATCTCCTGGAGATCGACCACACGAACTCGCAGTTCGGCCGACGCGCCCAGTCCATCGCCGTGCTCTGCGACGGCTGGCTGGGGCGCGCACGCGATGTCGCGTCCGTCTACGACGTGGTGCGCAGCGCGCAGGGCAGGGTTCGCCATTACCGGCGGGTGGAGATTCTCTCGCAGGTCGACTTCGGCGTCACGAGCCGTGCCGTCGAGCCCGTCGCTCTGGCCCTCGCCGAGCTGCTCGACAACGCCACGAGCTATTCCAGCCCGGACACCGTCGTCGAGATCAATATTCGTACCGTGCCCAAGGGTATTTGCATCGTCGTCGACGACGCCGGTGTCGGTATGAACGACGAAGAGCGCGCCCGTGCCGAGAAACTCCTTTCCAGCGATCGGGTCTCGGGTGTCTCCGCGCTCGGTAACCCGCCGCAGTTCGGCTTCGCCGTGATCGGTGTGCTCAGCGAGCGCTTCGGCTTCGAGGTGTCCGTGGACTCCACCTCCCCCTACGGAGGTGTCCGGGCGGTCCTCCTCCTGCCGCACGACCTGCTCACCAGCGCGCCCGAGCAGAAGGAACCGGCTCCGGTCGTTTCCACCGCCGCCGCCACGGGCCGCAGTGGCCCCGACGCCGCGCTCACCGCCGGCACCACGACCGCCGACGGCCTGCCGAAGCGGCGTCGCAAGCGGCCCATGGCCATCGTGCCGGGCAGCGCGTCTGCCCCCACTCCCACCCGCTCGGGCGCCGAGACGGCGGCGATCATGGGCGCCTTCCAGCGGGGCACCCAGTCGGGCCGGGCCACGCCTGCGGATCCCGCGGAAAACTCGAGCAGCACACGTGGTGCCAGCAGCGAAGGGCATGAGGTCTCGTGAACGACGATCTGTCATGGATGCTTGACAGTGCCTTGGAGATTCCCGGGGCCCTGCACGCCGTCCTGATTTCCGCCGACGGCCTGCTGATGGCCCGGACGCAGGATTTCGACAAGGACGACGCGGACCGCGTGGCCGCCGCGATGAGCGGGGTGCAGTCGCTCAGCCGCTCGCTCGCGTTCTTCTGCGAGGACCCGCAGATGCGGTGGCGGCAGACGCTGGTCGAGTTCGACGGGGGCTGGGTCTTCCTCATCTCCGCCGGCGAGGGCGCCTACCTCGGCGTCTCCGCCTCGCCGGACGTCGACATGGCGGACATCACCTTCCGGATGCAGCAGCTCGTCGGCCAGCTCGGCAAGGCCCTGACGACACCGCCGCGCGAGAACCTCGGCGTTCGGTCATGAACGGGTTCGACGAACTGGAGCCCCAGACGCCGGAGTTAGTGCGTCCGTATGTCATCACCAAGGGGCGCGGGCTGCCCGACGAAGGGCAGCTCTCCCTCATCACCCTGGTCACGGCGGCCGCCGATCACGAGCAGCGGCCGACTCGTCTGTCCCCCGAGGAACAGAACTTGTTGGACCTGTGCTCGGCCGGCTACCTCTCGGTCGCCGAGATCGCCGGGCACACCCAACTGCCCCTGGGCGTGGTGAAGATCCTCCTCGCCGCCCTCACCGAAGGCGGCTATCTCATCACTCGCCCGCCCGTGCAGCGGGCACCGCTCGCCGACCGGGACATCCTGGAGGAGGTGCTGAATGGTCTCAGGGCCAAGTTTGGATGAGCAGGCGTACGTCCGCGACGGGGCAACGCAGACAGCGGTGAAGATCCTCGTCGTGGGCCACTTCGCGGTCGGCAAGACCACGTTCATCGGGGCCATCTCCGAGATCGAGCCGCTGACCACCGAGGAGACGATGACGCGGGCCGCCGAGTCGGTCGACGACCTCAAGGGAGTCCAGGGCAAGACCACCACCACGGTCGCCATGGACTTCGGCCGGCTGACCATCAGCGACCGTGTCGTGCTGTATCTGTTCGGAACGCCGGGCCAGCAGCGCTTCGTCCAGATGTGGGAGGACATGGCGCGCGGCGCGCTCGGCGCGCTGGTGCTCGTCGACCCCGAGCGACTCGCGGACTCATTCGCAGTGATCGACCTCATCGAGCAGTACGGACTGGACTACGCCATCGCCGTCAACCACTTCGACGGCCAGCCGCTGCGCGACGAGATGGCCCTGCGCGACGCACTGGACCTGCTCGACGACACCCCCGTCGTCACCTGCGACGCACGCGACGAGAAGTCCTCGGCGGAAGCGCTGATCACCCTCGTCCGTCACCTGCAGGACCGTGCCCACTAGGAGCAGACATGGACGCCCAACCCACCGCCCCCGTGCCCCCTCCGGGTTGCCCGGCGCACCAGCCCGGCGGCAGAGTGCCGCTGTACGGGCCGGAGTACGCGGCCGACCCGCAGGCCTACTACGCATACCTGCGGCACTACGGGCCCACCGCGCCCGTGGAGATCACCCCGGGAGTCGAGGCCACCCTCGTCACCGACTACGCCACCGCTCTCCAACTCCTGCAGGACTCCGGTTCCTTCCGTAAGGACGCGCGCCGCTGGCGGGACTTCAACGAGGGCCGGATCGCCCCCGACAGTCCCGTCCTCCCCGTGCTCGCCCACCGGCCCAACTGCATGTACAGCGACGGCGCCGAGCATCTGAGGCTGCGTCAGTCCATCACGGACAGCATGTCGCGCATCGATCCGATGCGGCTGAGCCAGAGTGTCGAGCGGATCTCCGACTTCCTCATCTCCCAGTTCGCCGAACGCGGTTCGGCCGACCTCATCGGCTCCTACGCGAAGCAGCTTCCGCTGTTCGTGTTCAACGAGCTGTTCGGCTGCACCGCCGACATCGGCGACCGCGTCTTCTTCGGCATCTCCGGCATATTCGACGGGGTCAACGCCGAGAAGGCGGGCGAGGTGCTGTTCCAGGCCGTCGGCGAGCTGATCGCCCTCAAGCGGCGCAAGCCCGGTGAGGACGTCACCTCCTGGCTTCTGCAGCATCACACGGACCTGACCGACGAGGAGATGCTGCACCAGGTCGCCCTGCTGCTGGGCGCGGGAGCCGAGCCCCTGGTCAACCTCATCGGCAACACCCTGCACCGGCTGCTCACCGACGACCGGTACGCACACGAGGGCGGGCTGATCGAGGAGGCGATGGACGACACGTTGTGGGAGAACCCGCCCATGGCCACCTTCGCCGCCCACTATCCGGTGTCCGACATGGAGTTCGCCGGCCAGAAGCTCACCGCCGGTGACCTGATGCTGGTCGGCTTCGCCGCCGCCAACACCGGCCCCGTGCTGTCGGCGGCCCGCAAGGCCGGCAGCAACCGGGCGCACCTCGCCTGGAGCGCCGGACCGCACGCCTGCCCCTCGAAGGAACCCGCCCGGCAGATCGCCGTGTCAGCCATCGAGAACCTCCTCAACCGGCTGCCGGACGTCCAACTCAGCGTTCCCGAGGGGAGCCTGACGTGGCGTCCGGGGGCCTTCAGTCGCGGTCTTGCCACGCTCCCCGCCCGGTACACCCCGATCAAGCCGGTGACTCGGCCGACTCGGCAGACCACCGCCCAGGCATCGGCGCTCCCGACTGCGGTAGCGGCCCGCCAGCCCGAACAGGCAGGTGTGTGGAGCAAGTTCCTCAACTGGCTGACCAAGTAGTTCCACACGAGAAGGCCGGATGCCCGCCCTCCGGGGCGGGCATTCCCTTCAGGTGTCTCCGCGATGTCACTTCGGGTGGTCACCGGGAGGAGTGCTCCTCCCGCAGCTCCTGCAGATACGGTGCCATGTCGACCTGGATCGACGCCCCCTCCCGCTGCCCGTACTGACCCGCGATACCGCTCAGGTACGTCGCGATCTCCTTGCGCATGAACTCCGTCTCCGGCAGCACCGCATCGCCGGTGACGAGCCGCGCGATCCACCGCGCCTGGGCCTCCACCAGCCGCGTGATCGAACCGACGGGGCGGATCAGACCGGCGAAGAACAGACCGGGACGATCCGGGGCGACGACCCGCTTGTACAGCTCGACCGAGCCCTGCGCGCCGACCGGGCAGCCGGGCTCCAGGAACGGGAAAGCCATCTGGTAGCCGGTGCAGTACACGATCGCGTCAGCCCTGACCGACGTGCCGTCGGAGAAGGAGACCCGGTCGCCGTCGATGGCGTCGATCGCGGGCCTCGGCGTGACCTCGCCATGGCGGATGCGGCTGAGGATCTCGTCGGAGATGGTGATGGCCGAGGCGAAGAGCGGGTGGTCCGGCTCGGGCAGCCCGTAGTCGCCGAGCTTGCCGCGGGCTACCAGCAGGGCCTGTTCGATGAAACGGCGCTGTTCGGACAGGGACATACTGATCCACCATGGCGCGTCGGCGATCTGGTCGAGGGCCATGCCGAACAACTGCTTGGGCACGATGTGCAGTCCCCGGCGCACCGAGAGCATTGTCTGCTCGGCGTACCGGGACAGGTCCGCGGCGATGTCCACCGCCGAGGCGCCGAGCCCCACGACGATGACGCGCTGCCCGGTGTACTCGCTGCCGTCGAGGTAGTCGAGGGAGTGGCGAATCGTTCCCGTGAACGTCTCGGCGCCCCTCGGCAGCGCGGGCATCGACGGCTCCGAGTTGTGCCCGGAGGCGACGATCACATGCGTGAAGCCGCGGGACGAGACCGTGCCGTCGGCATCCCGGCTGACGACCGTCCATCCGCCGTCGGCCTCCTGCCGTGCGGACTCCACGGTCGTCCCCACCTCGATCCGGTCCAGTACGCCGGCCCACTCGGCGAACGCGCGTAGATACACGGCGATCTGACTGTGCCGCGGGTAGAGCGGGTAGGAGCCGGGCATCGGGTAGGCGGCGTAACCCGTGAGCTGCTTGGCGGTGTTGAGGTGCAGCGACAGATAGCCGGGGCCGCGCTCGCGCGCCTGTGGCCGGCGCCAGATCCCGCCGACGTCGCTCGCCTGCTCCAGGCAGACGAAGTCGACGCCGGCGGTCTTCAGGGCGTGTGCCGTCGCCAGCCCCGACAGACCCGCACCGATCACACACAGACGCACGGATTCCCCCACAGGAAAGACACCATCCTTTCTCGACGGACAATTGACTGCCCATCCGGCACTCCTCCCACTCGCCCCGTCCCAGCGACAAGGATCACAGCGCGATCTGGGCGGCAGGGTGTCGGAGGAGGCGGGACAGGGCACGGGGCGGTGCGCGGCGAGAGGTGCCCTCTCGGAACGTCTGCTCCTGGGTGGTCTACTCCCGGGCGGACGCCCACAACCCCCGAACATGCCCCAGATGCCGTGTCATGACCTCGCGCACGGCCCGCTCGTCGCGCGCCAGCAGGGCGTCCAGGAGCTCCAGGTGTTCTTCCGCGGAGGCCAGCAGACGGCCCGAAGCGGAGAGGGCGGTCAGGCCGTACAGGCGGGCGCGGCCGCGCAGTTCCCGGACGACCTCGACGAGGTGGGCGTTGCCGGCCAGGGCGAGCAGGCCCAGGTGGAAGCGGGTGTCGGCCTCGACGTAGGCGATGAGGTCGCCCGCGACCGCCGCGGCGACGATCTCCCGGGCGGCGGGGCGGAGCGCCTCCAACGACACCGGGTCCGCGGTCGTCGCCAGCGCCGCCACCGTGGGGATCTCGATCAGCGCGCGGACGTGCGTGTACTCGTCGAGCTGCCGGTCGGACACCTCCGTGACCCGGAACCCCTTGTTGGGGACCGCGTCGACCAGGCCCTCCTTGGCGAGGTCCAGCATCGCCTCGCGTACCGGGGTCGCCGAGACGCCGAAGCGGGCGGCCAGGGCAGGCGCCGAGTACACCTCCCCGGGCCGCAGTTCACCCGCGATCAGGGCGGCGCGCAGGGCGTCGGCGACCCGCTCGCGGTAGCTGCTGCGGCGCCCGCCGAGCACGGGGAGCGACGGCTCGGCGGGCGACGGGCTGCTGCTCATGGTCGGCGGGGCCATGGTGGGTCTCCTCGGAAACGGGCTGTGCCATCGCGCAGTGCCATGTCACGCATTACGTACCACCAGTATCTACGGCGGTGGAGGCCCCGGTGTCACAGGACGAACCCCGCGGGGAACGGGTCCGTCGGGTCCAGCAGGTACTGGGCCGTTCCCGTGATCCAGGCGCGGCCGGTGAAGCTGGGCAGTACCGCCGGGCGGCCGGCGACCTCCGTCGTGCCGAGGAGCCGGCCCGTGAAGCGGGTGCCGATGAAGGACTCGTTCACGAACTCGGTGTGCAAGGGAAGGTCGCCCCGAGCATGCAGTTGCGCCATGCGCGCGCTCGTTCCCGTACCGCAGGGCGAGCGGTCGAACCAGCCCGGGTGGATGGCCATCGCGTGCCGCGAGTGCCGGGCGGTGGCGCCGGGCGCGTACAGGTGGACATGGTGACAGCCCCGGATGGACGGGTCCTCGGGGTGGACCGGCTCCTCCTCGGAGTTGATCGCCTCCATCAGCGACAGGCCGGCTTGCAGGATGTCGTCCTTGCGGGCGCGGTCGAAGGGCAGCCCGAACTCCTCCAGCGGCAGGATCGCGTAGAAGTTTCCGCCGTAGGCCAGGTCGTACGTCACGGTCCGGCCGTCGGGCAGTGTCGCCCCGCGGTCCAGCGCGACCGCGAACGAAGGGACGTTCCGCAAGGTCACGGACGTGGCCGCACCGTCCTCGACGGTCACCTCGGCGACGACGAGTCCGGCCGGGGTGTCCAGGCGGATGGTGGTGACCGGTTCGGCGACCTCGACCATGCCCGTCTCGACGAGCACGGTCGCCACTCCGATGGTGCCGTGGCCGCACATCGGCAGATAGCCGGAGACCTCGATGTAGACGACGCCCCAGTCGCAGTCCGGCCGGGTGGGCGGCTGGAGGATCGCGCCGCTCATCGCGGAGTGGCCGCGCGGCTCGTTCATCAGCAACTGCTTGACGTCGTCGCGGTGTTCACGGAAGTACAGCCGCCGCTCGTTCATCGTCGCGCCCGGGATGGTACCGATCCCGCCGGTGATCACACGGGTGGGCATGCCCTCGGTGTGCGAGTCGACGGCGTGCAGGACGAGCTTGCTGCGCATGAAGTCCCCTTCTGTGCCGTGGAGTCGGGAAGCCGCGAGGCCTTACGCCAGGCCCGCCGCGACAGCCTTCTCGGTGGCGGCGCGAACCGTCGCCTCCTGGTCCGGCAGCAGCGGGACCCGTGGCGGGCGGCAGCCCCCGCCGTAGCGGCCCACGACGTCCATCGACAGTTTGATCGCCTGGACGAACTCGACGCGGGAGTCCCAGCGCAGCAGCGGGTGAAGCTGACGGTAGAGGGGGAGCGCGGCGGTGAGATCACCGGCGACGGCCGCCCGGTACAGCTCCACCGAGGCCCTCGGCAGTGCGTTGGGGTAGCCGGCCACCCAGCCCTTGGCACCCGCCACGGCCAACTCCAGCAGCACGTCGTCCGCACCGATCAACAGGTCGAGTTCAGGGGCGAGTTCGGCGATCCGGTAGGCGCGGCGGACATCGCCCGAGAACTCCTTGACCCCGTGGATGAGACCCTCGCCGTGCAGCCGTGCCAGCAGTTCGGGCACGAGGTCGACCTTGGTGTCGATCGGGTTGTTGTACGCCACGACCGGCAGGCCCGCCGCGGCGACTTCCGTATAGTGCGCCATGACGGCGCGCTCGTCCGCGCGGTAGGCGTTGGGCGGAAGCAGCATCACCGCCCCGCAGCCTGCCTCGGCGGCCTGCTCGGCCAGGCGGCGGGCCTCCGCCGAACCGTACGCCGCGACGCCGGGCATCACCCGCGCCCCGCCGATCGCGGCCACCGCGGTCTCCACCACCCTGGTGCGTTCCTCGGGCGTGAGCACCTGGTACTCGCCCAGAGAGCCGTTGGGTACGACGCCGTCGCAGCCGTTCGCCACCAGCCAGGCGCAGTGCTCGGCATAGCGGTCGTAGTCGACCGAGAGGTCGTGGTTGAGCGGGAGCGCGGTGGCGACGAGGACACCACGCCAAGGGCGGTGCTGGGGAGTGGCGGGGCCGGGGGGAGGGGTGGGGGCGGTCATCCAGGGGTCCTTTCGGCGAGTGGCTTGTGCTGGAGTGGCATGCGTCTGAGTGGCGTGTGACATATCACTGTGGCGCCGTGGGGTCGGTCGGCGGAGCGGCCAGCACACCCAGAGGTACGGGGCGGGCCAGCAGCCGCCGGGCCGGGGTGAGCTCGCAGCCCGCGACGCCGGCCACGCCGGGCTCGCACATCCGGCCCTGGCACCACCCCATCCCGGCCCGGGTCATCAGTTTCACGGTGCGCAGGTCACCCGCGCCGAGCGCGTCGACGGCCTCGCGGACGGTGCCGGCGGTGACCTCCTCGCAACGGCACACGACCGTCTCGTCGGTCACCTGTTCCGTCCACCGGACGGGCCGTACCGCGTACGCGCCGTCCAGTGCCGCGAAGAACGTCCGCAGACGGGTGCGGCACCGGGCGGCGGGTGCCCACTCCCGCGGGTCGGGAACCGTGCCGGTCAGCCTGGCCGCCGCCGACCGTCCGGCGATGTGTCCCTCGGCGAGCGACAGGGCCGCGCCGCCGATGCCCGTGGTCTCGCCCGCGGCCCAGACGCCGGGGACGTCCGTGCGCTGTTCCTCGTCGACGCGGACGCCCGGCCCGTCGAGGCGACAGCCGAGCCCCTCCGCGAGATCGGTGTGCGGCAGCAGGCCATGGCCGACGGCGAGGGTGTCGCAGGGCAGGCGTCCCTCGGAACCGGGCACCGGTCGGCCCTCGGGGTCCAGCGCGGCGACGGTGACGTATTCCAGGCGTTCGGTGCCGTGCGCCTCCAGCGCCGTGTGACGGACCTTCACCGGAATACGGTGGCGCAGGAGTTGAGCCGCGAACCCGGTCCCCTCGATCAGCTTCTCCGGGGCCGCGGCCCAGACCGGCGCGCGACGTACGAAGTTCCCCGGACCGGCCGACTCCACCAGGGCCACGACCTGTGCTCCCGCAGCGGCGAGGCCGGTCGCGACGGGCAGGAGCAGGGGGCCCGTGCCGGCGACGACCGCCGTACGGCCGGGCAGCACGAGCCCACCCTTCAACAGGGCCTGGGCGCCGCCCGCGGTGATGACCCCGGGCAGGGTCCAGCCGGGGAACGGCAGGACCTTCTCGTAGCCGCCGGTCGCCAGCAGCACCCCGTCGGCGCGGACCGCGACGGACTCCTCCTGCTCGGGGCCCAGCAGCGCATGCACGGTGAAACCGGTAGATCCCGTCGATCCGTTCGACGCCCTGTCCACACACCACACATGACGGTCCCTCAGGTGCGTGACGTGTCCGGCGGCGAGGTGGGCGTCGAGCCCGGCGCGCAGTCGCTGCCAGGTGCGCCACTGGTGGTGGAGTGCCTGTGGGCGCCGGGCGCCGAGTCCGTGCGCGGGCTGCCGGTAGAACTGTCCGCCCGCCTCGGCGGCGGAGTCGATCAGCACCACCCGCACGCCGCGCGCCGCGGCTGACGACGTGGCGGCGAGCCCGGCCGGGCCCGCGCCGATCACCGCGAGCACCGGGCCGCGCTCAGTCATCGTGGCCCGTCCCTTCCTGCGTACGGATGTCCGCGCCGGGCACGGCCGGTACCAGGCAGGCCCGCTGGTTGGGGCGGCCGTCGACGGTCACCAGACAGTCGAAGCACACACCGATCCCGCAGAAGACCCCGCGCGCACGACCTCCGCCCCGCGTGGTGCGCCAGGCCGTGACACCGGACGACCACAGCGCGGCGGCGATCGTCTGCCCGGGCAGTGCCTCGATCTCCCGGCCGTCGAAGGTGAGGGCGAACGGGGCGCCGGGGCGCGCCCGGGCCAGCTTCAGAGGGTTCACGGGGCGGCGGCCTCCTCGGCGAAGCGGTCGGGGTGGTCGAAGCGGTCGGGCCGGAACGGAGCCAGGCTCGGTTCCGGGACCTTGTCGGCGAGCGTCTGCGCGATCAGATGGCCCGTGCCGGGCGCCAGCCCGATGCCCGCGCCCTCGTGCCCGCAGGCGTGGAACAGCCCCGGCACGCGGGGGTCGGGCCCGATGGCGGGGAGGTGGTCGGGCATGTACGGGCGGAAGCCGAGATAGGTGCGCATCGCCCGCACATGCTCCAGGAACGGGAACAGGCGCGTCGCCCCCGCCGCCAGGGCGCGTACGACCGGCAGCGAGAAGGACCGGTCGAAGCCGACCCGTTCACGGCTCGCGCCGATCAGCACCGGCCCGGCGGCGGTCCCCTCGACGACCGGTGAGGTCTGAAGGGCGGCCGAGTCGCTCGCCACGTCGGCCACGTAGTCGGCGGCGTACACCTTGTGCCGTATCCGGCGCGGCAGCGGCTCGGTGACCAGGACGAAGCCCCGGCGAGGGAGTACGGGCAGTTCCACCCCCGCCAGTGCGGCGACCTCAGCCCCCCAGGTCCCGGCGGCGTTCACCACGGCCGGCGCGAGGATGTCGCCCCGGTCGGTCCGGACGCCCCGTACGGCACCGTCGGCGCCGCGCAGGATCCGTGTCACCGTGCGACCGGTCTCCAGTCGCGCACCCGAGGCCCGGACGAGGTGCGCTGCGGCCAGGGTGGGCATGACCTGGGCGTCCTGCGGATACAGCACACCGCCCGCGAGGCCGGGCGCCAAGTACGGTTCCAGATCGTGGAGTCGGTCCGCCTCGACGTGGACCGTCTCCACCCCGGCCGCGCGCTGTCCGGCCGCCAGGTCCGTCAGGGCGGCGAGTGCCTCGGGAGCGGAGGCGACGACGAGCCCGCCCTTGGGCTCGTACTCGACGGCCGCGCCCAGTTCCTGGGCCAGCTCCCGCCACAACCGGCCGGACAGCAGGGCCAGTCGGAGCTCGGGTCCGGGCTCCTTGTCGGAGACGAGGAGGTTGCCCTCGCCCGCGCCGGTGGTGCCGCCGGCCACCGGACCGCGGTCGACCAGCACCACCTCCAGCCCGGCCCGGGCCGCGTACAGCGCGCAGGCGGCGCCCACCATGCCGGCGCCGACGACCACGACGTCACCGCTCGGTCGCTTGGTCACGCCAGTAATATGTCACATGGTTCTGGGCGGAGGAAGACCGCCTGAGGCCGCCCCGAAGGCTTGCATGGGAGTAGGCCTGAAGGTCTGCGCGGAAGCACGTTTCAGTCGAACTCGCTGGGCTCCGCGGCCGGTGTACGGCCTTCCCGGACGTCCTTGAGCCGCGTGGCGCCGTGGCTCACCGCGTCCTTGGTGCTGTCGTGGTCGGCGCCGTCGAGGCCGCCGTTGGTGACCGTGATCGCGTCGTCCCCGACCCGCACGGCGGCCAGGTCCTGGGTGAGCGTGACCGGCGAACCGCCGGAGACGCCCTGCACCGTCATCGTCACGCCTTGCCGGGCGTCGGCCGTCCTGGGGAGGGAGGCCGCGACGACCTGCACGCTGCGTGTGGAGCCGGCGGGGGCGACCGCGTCGAACTGGTCGCACGTGGTCGGGAGCGACTCCAGCCAGTCCAGCGACTTGTCGAGGGCGGCCCGCCAGTGGGCGGCGACTGGTAGAGCAGCCGGGAGTCGCCCTCGGTGAGGCCGGTGAGCGCCGACGCGCCGGACGGACGGCCGAGGAGATCGTCGTCGTAGAGACCGTTCAGCAGTCGCTGGCAGTCGCTGGCGGTCGCGGCGGCCTGTGTCGTGGCCGTGAGGAACTGGGCGGCGTCGACCTTGCCGATGAGCAGCCTGTCCTGCCAGGTCGCCGCGCTCTTCACCTGGTTCCAGTCGTCCTCCAGGTCCCCTCGGTGATCAGTGCGGTCCGTGCGCCGGCCGGCGTGAGCGGCTTGGCGGGGGACGCGGTGACGGTCCGCTCGGCGACGGGTTCGGCCGCGACGCCCGAGCCGGTCGACGCGCTGTCGTTCCCGTCGGAACAGGCCGCCGTGGCGAGCAGCGGGCCGGCGGCCACGGCGGCGGTCAGCAACACACGGGCCGGGCGGCCGGGACGTGTCGGACCGGCCGGGCCGGAGGGCCGGGCCGGGCCGGACGGGCGGGACGACGGGCGAGAGTTGGTCACGGGTACCTCCTGAAGTCGGGTCGGCTGCCCCCGCGCTCCACCGCACCACCGGCCGGGCCGCTCGACCAGCGCACTGAGCCGTACGGGTGAAGCGGCGGGCGTGGCGGGGGGCGGGTGGAGCGGACGGGTGCAGCGGGCGGGCGAGGCCGGAAAATACGAGGTGGTCCGGGCCGGAGGCGGGGCATCATGGCGGTCTCGTCGCCCGATCGCGGCGGCGGCGATCATCGTCCGGGGAACGACCGGGGGCACCTGTGACCGTCACCAACATCCTGCTGTCCGGAATCGTCGGCTCGACCGCCTACGGGCTCGCCCACGAAGGCTCCGACGTGGACCGCCTCGGCATGTTCGCCACGCCCACCGATGAGCTGCACGGCCTGCGCCGGCCTCAGGAGTCGCACGTCAGCACCGCACCCGACCGCACCCTGCACGAGGCCGCGAAGTGGTGCCGGCTCGCCCTGGGCGGCAACCCGACGGTGATGGAACTCGTGTGGCTGCCGGACGAGTTGTACGAGGTGCGCACTCCTCTCGGTGACGAACTCATCTTCCTCCGCGAGACGTTGCCCAGCGCCCGACGGGTCCGCGACGCCTATCTCGGCTACGCCACCCAGCAGTTCCGGAAGCTGCAGAACCGCAGCGAAGGCACCCTCTCCGCGGACACCCGCAAGCGCACCGCCAAGCACGCCCGGCACCTCAAGAGGCTGTGCGCCCAGGGCTACGAGCTGTACACCACAGGGCAGTTGACGATCCGCGTCGAGGACCCGGAGAGCTACCACCGGTTCGGCGAACAGGTCGCCGCCGATCCCGAGGCGGCGCTGCCGCTGCTGCGCGGATACGAGGAGGCCTTCGCCGAGACGCGCAGTGTGCTGCCCGAACAGCCCGACGACACGGCCGCCGACGCCTGGCTGCGCCGGGTGCGCAGGCAGTTCTACACGGCCGCACTGGAGCGCTCCGCTTCCTGACGGGGAGCGGCGCACGAGGCGGTCCGTGGAGGCGGTCTGATCGGACTTGCACGGCGGACGGTGAGATAAACCGCGTGCCGTGCAAGCTCGTTCACCCCTACACTCGCCGAAGACCGAGCGCACCCCACGACAGGGCGGCGCGCACCAAGACGTATGAAGGGAGCCCGGCCATGCGTGACCACACCGCTGTCGTCGCTCCCCGCTCCCGCTACGAGGTGATCCTCGTGTCTTCGTCCGTCCGGTGCTCGCTGCGCGGCCGGCACCGGATGTCCTGACGAACTCCTGAGAGCCCAACGCGCCGTCATCGAGCCATACCTGACGGCGTGTCATGCATGTCTCGCTGCATTCGTCCGGAAATCGCGCTGCCCGTTCTCGGAAACACCCCGAAAGGCCAAGGGCCGTGCGCAACAACCTCGACCGTCACCTCTCCGCCGTGCGCAACCTGGGCATCCTCGCCCACGTCGACGCGGGCAAGACCACCGTCACCGAGCGGATCCTGTATGCCACCGGGACCACGCACAGGCGCGGCGAGGTCCACGACGGCACGACTGTCACCGACTTCGACCCCCAGGAGCGCGACCGTGGGATCACCATCTTCGCCGCGGCCGTCAGCTGCGACTGGGACGGTCACCGCATCAATCTGATCGACACCCCAGGGCACGTCGACTTCGCCGACGAGGTGGAGCGATCCCTGCGGGTGCTCGACGGGGCGGTGGCGGTGTTCGACGCCGTCGCGGGCGTGGAGCCGCAGAGCGAGTCCGTGTGGCGGCAAGCCGACCGGCACGGTGTGCCGAGGATCGCGTTCGTCAACAAGATGGACCGGGTCGGCGCCGACCTCGACGCCGCGGTGGCGTCGATCCGCGAAAGGCTCCATCCGGTCCCGCTGGTCGTACAACTGCCGATCGGCACGGAGAACGGCTTCACCGGCATCGTCGACCTGCTGCGCATGCGGGCGCTGACCTGGGACGACGGCGGCGACACGACCGTCGGGACGGCCATCGGTCCGGTCGTCGAGGCGCTGGTGCCGGAGGAGCTCCGGGAGGAGGCGTCGCGTCGACGTCGACTGCTGGAGGAAGCCGTGGCGGAGCGGCACCCGGCCGCGCTGGAGGAGTTCTGCGACCGGGAGACACTCTCCGCCGGGACCCTCTCCGGAGCCCTGCGCGACCTGACCCGCACGGGCGACGGGGTGGTCGTGCTGTGCGGCTCGGCCTACCGCAACCGTGGGATCGAGCCGCTGCTCGACGCCGCCGTCGCCTATCTGCCGTCGCCGCTGGACGTGCCGCCTGTACGCGGTATGCATGCCGCTGTCCACGGCATGCGGAGCAGTGCCGACCGTATGCAGGATGCGGTCGGCGAGCAACGGCCCGCCGACCCCGCCGCGCCGTTCGCCGCCCTCGCGTTCAAGGTCGGCGCCACACCCACCGGCCGGCTCACCTATCTGCGGGTGTACTCGGGCACGATCGAGAAGGGGGACACGGTATGGGAATCGGGTACGCGGCGCACCGAGCGGATCGGGCGGATCCTGCGTGTGCAGGCCGACCGGCACGCCCAGCTGGAGCGCGCGGTCGCCGGGGACATCGTGGCCGTGGTCGGGCTGAAGTCGGCGCGTGCGGGCTCGACTCTGTGCGCGCCGGAGGCGCCGATCGTTCTCGAACCGCCCGGTGTCGCCGACCCGGTCGTCTCCGTGGCGGTCGAGGCGCGGACGAGCACCGACGCGGACCGGCTGGCCTCGGCACTCGCCCGGCTGGCCGAGGAGGATCCGTCGCTGGTGGTCAGGTCCGATCCCGAGACCGGCCAGACGGTGCTGTCGGGCATGGGTGAACTGCATCTGGAGGTCGCGGTGGAGAAGATCCGCCGTGGTCTCGGAGTGGAGGTCAACGTGGGGCGTCCGAGGGTGACGTATCGCGAGACGGTCGCCCGCGGGGTGTCCGGCCTGGTCTTCCGGCACGTCAAACAGGACGGTGGGGCGGGGCAGTTCGCGCATGTCGTGCTCGATGTCGAGCCGCTCCGCGCGGACGGCGCGGGAGGCGACCCTGAAACCGGTACCGAAACCGGTATCGAATCCGGTGCTGAAACCAGTGCCGAAACCGGTTTCGCGTTCCGCTCGGCCGTCGTCGGTGGGCGGGTGCCACAGGAGTACGTCCGCGCTGTCGAGGCCGGCTGCAGGGACGCCCTTGCCGAGGGGCCCCTGGGTGGGCACCCGGTCACCGGGCTGCGGGTCACCCTGACCGATGGGGCGACCCACGTGAAGGACTCCTCCGAGACGGCCTTCCGCACGGCCGGCCGGCTCGGGATGCGGGAGGCCCTGCGCGGCTGTGCGATGGTCCTGCTGGAACCGGTTGTCGAGGTGACGGTCACCGTGCCCGAGGACGCCGTCGGCGGGGTCCTCGGGGACCTGGCCGCCCGGCGCGGGCGGGTCACCGACTCGGCCGTGCGCGGCGGTTCGGCGGTGGTGACCGCCACCGTGCCGCTGGCCGAGTTGTTCGGCTACGCGACCCGGCTGCGCAGCCGCACCCAGGGCCGAGGCACGTTCTCGGCCCGGCCGACGGGATACGCCCAGGCCCCGGCGTCGGCGGTGGCCCAGGCGACGGCGGCGACGAAGTAGCCCCCGGATCAGGGAGGGGGCGTAGGTCATCCGGGCCGCGGGGCGTAGGTCCCCGGACTTCGGGCCGAGGGCCTACGCCCCCTACGGGGTCGTACGTCACAAGTCCCGTTGTCGGTTCGTGCCACGCGCAAATAACGTTCGTGGCACGAACTGAAAGGGGCGTCCGGTCGACGCTCCACCGACGGGAAAGGGCTGTCTTCGCCATGGCGCTGGACAACAAACCATTACACAACAGGCCATTGCGCACCGCGTCGCCGCACCGGGCGTCACCGCGCAAGCCGTTGTTCGGGACCGGGATCAGTACGGCCGTCGACGAGGTCGAGGAAACCCTCCGCCTGGCCGTCCGGGCCGACCGACAGGGCTTGGACCTCGTAACAGTTTCCGACCACCCTTACTTCGGCGGCCGGCTCGACGCGTACGCGATCCTCGGCGTCGTCCTCGGTCGTACCGAGCACGTGTCCGGACTGGTGTGCGTCACCAACCTGCCCAGCCGTCCGGCGCCGATGCTGGCCCGCACGGTCACTTCGCTGTCCGCCCTCACCGGCGGCCGCCTGGTGCTGGGCATGGGAGCGGGCGGACTGTGGGACGACATCGCCCGGCTCGGGCTGCCCAGGCTCGGGCCGGGCGCCGCGGTGCGGGCGCTCGAAGAGGCGATCATCCTCGTTCGCCTGCTCTGCGGAGGAGGCGAACCGGTCACGTTCGAGGGGGAGTTCTACCAGGTCCGGGACCTTGAACCTGCCGCGGTCGAGGTGCCGCCCGTGTGGACGGGGGCCGTCGGCCCGAAGTCCCTCGCCGCCACCGGCCGGGTGGCCGACGGCTGGATCCCCGGGCATGCCGCGGACTGGCTCAGCCCGCGCTACCGGGAGTCCCGGCCCGTCATCGACGAGGCGGCGCTGACGGCGGGCCGCGAACCCGGAGACATCGCGACCGTCTACAACCTGCCCGGCGTCATCACGTCCACCCCGACGGCCGCCCCGCGCGACCACGAAGGACGCTGGCGGGGCGGCTCGGTCGGCCAGTGGATCGAGGAACTCACCGGCGCCGTGCTGGAGTTCGGCGCGTCAGGGTTCGTGCACTTCCGGGTCGAGGACGGCACCCCGGCCGACGTCACGCTCGGCCGATGGGCCGAGGAGATCGCCCCGGCGGTACGGGAGGCCGTGGTCGCGTCCCGTACCTGATCAAACGCAGAGGTGATGAGGCGCCTTAGGGTTCAGGGGTACGAGATCACGGTCGACGGTACGGTCGACGTGCCGGAGGTCGGTGACCCGAGGTCGTTGATGACGTGCTCGTACTGTCCGTTGCCGCCGAGGGAGACCACCAGCAGGTCGTGGAACTTCACGCCCGGCACGTTCGGGGCGGCGAAGCCGTGGTGCTGGACGATCGTCGGGTCGACGTTGTAGTAGCAGTAGCTGCCCAGACCCCAGCCCTCGTGCGCGGTGACGCGGTCGCCGACCTTGTAGGCGGCGTAGCCCTTGACCGAGCCGTTCTGGATCGCCGCCTGGTTCGGGGCGTCGTACGCCTTCTCGTTCTGGAAGAAGATCGTGCGACCGCGCTGGCCGTACCACTGCACGTCGTACTTGTTGAAGTGCTCCACGAACAGGCCCGTGGCCAGAACGTCGTGGCCGTTGACGACGACGCCGTAGTCGGCCCGGTTGGTATCCCAGCCGACCCCTTCGCCGTGGTCGGCACGCCAGACCCAGGTGTGGTCGACGATCGTGTGACGGTTGTTTATCACCATGCTGGTCGTGGCCTTGCCGGCGCCGGCCCCGCCGATGCGGACGAACACGTCCTGGACGGTGGTCGGGTTGGCGGAGTGGTCGCGCCAGGCGCCGGGCGGACCGACTTCCAGCAGGGTGGCGGAGTTGACCGGGCCGGCGTCCACGAGGAAGCCCGCCAGGCGGACCCCGTCGACGTCGGCGACCTTCAGCGCGGTGACGCCGTTGTCCGGGATCAGGGTGGCGTAACCGAGGCCCAGGACAACGGTGTTGGCGCGGCTCACCCGGATCGGCTGGTCGAGGTGGTAGATCCCGGGGGTCAGCAGCAGGTTCAGGCCCTGCGCGAGTGCCAGGTTGAGCGTGGCGGCGGAGACGCCGGGCTCGGCGACGTAGAACCGCGACAGGGGCAGCGAGTTGCCGCGCGGAGTGCCGTTGCCCCACGTGACCCCGCGCGCGTTGGTCCGCTTGGCGGGCAGGAAGACACGGTACTCACCGGCGCTGTCGACATGCAGGAAGGGTTTCTCGCGGGAGACGGGGGTCGTGTCGAGTGCGGTGTAGGGCGGGTTGGGGAAGCTCTGGGCGGGAGCCCCTTCGACGCCCGAGAACACCATGTTCCACACGCCGTTGAGCCAGCTGCCGATCGCGCTGTCCCGCGTGTACCACTGCTGCTGCGAGTACGGGCCGATCTCGCCCTCGATCCGGCTGTCGGCGATATAGCCGCCACTCGCCCAGCCGTAGCCGGACGGGGCGAGGTTGAGGCCGCCGCGCACGTGCATCCGGCGGAAGGGTGCCGCCTGGGCGACCGCCCACCGGTTGGTGCCGCTGACCGGGACGAGGGCGAGGTTCTCCGCCGAACGCCAGAAGTTCTGCGTGGCGTTGCCGCCGAACCAGCCAGCGTCGACCGTCACGTCCCCGTTGATGGTGGTGTCGTCGGGGGAGAGGCCCAGCCCCGCGATCGAGGTGTAGAAGCCCAGTTGGGCGTTGAGACCGTGGTAGGTGCCGGGCCTGAACAGCAACGCGTAGCGTCCGGTGCCGAATTGGGCCGACTCCTGCTGTCGGAACACCTCGTCCAGCCGGGCCTGGATGTCCGGGGTCGACGGGTCGAAGACGAGGACGTTCGGGCCGAGGTCCCCGCCACCCGGCAGGACGTGCGGACGCCTGCCTCGGGGCGCGGCGGAGGCCGGCGCGGAGGCCACTCCGGCGAGGGCGGGGACGGCCGCGGCCGTGGTGGCGGCAGCGGCAGCGAGGACGGCTCTGCGGCCTACGTCGGGCGTGTCCGACGGCGGGGTGTGGGGCATGGGCGGCTCTCCTCGGTACAGGCCGCTCGAAGGCAGCGGCTGATTCAGGGAAGTGAACGGAGGTTGAGCTGAGAGCGCTCTCAGCGCTGAATGCTTCAACTACCCGAACGTGCGCGTCAAGTGGTGGGGCCGGAGTTACCCGGAGTGTGTCGGGAGCCTTGACGCGCACCTCTCCGCCGTCCAACCCGCAACCGACCGCCTCGAAGACACCGTCGCCGCCCGCCGCGTGGGCGGCCACACCAACCGCTGGTGACTCGATCCGGTGCGGCGACCGTCTTCCCGGTCCCCGGTCCCCGGTCCCCGGTCCCCGGTCCGCCCGACACCTGCGCCGGACCGCCGTACGACACCCGATGGGCGACACGGCGCTGTGAGGGGTGCAGGAACACCCGCCAGGCCGCGAACGGCTTCTCCAGGATGTCGAAGAGCTCCTTCGGACCGGTGACCAGGGTGATGCTGCTCTTGGTGTCGGCGATGACGACGGCGAGGCTCTCGTCCGGGTCGGGCCCGGCGTCGACGGGCCGCCGGACGGCGACCACGTTCCGGTACACGTCCGCGGGGCTGAACCCCTCGGCCAGGTACTGGAGCACCTCGCACCGGTCCTCCGGCAGGAGGGTCTCGAAGGCGCGCAGCTGGGCCCTGTCGGCGATGGTCCGCACCGCTCGGAGTACCCGGTCGTCGATGCCGAGTTCGCGCAGCACGGTGTCCGAGTACGTCGCGAAGAGCAGTGAATCGGCGACCGAGGCTGCTGTCTCGAGGGCCGGAGTCAGCTGTTCGATCGCCACCACGTTGCGGACCTCCAACGCCCGGGGCGCGGAGCTCGTCGTGTACAGCCGCTTCGCCGCCCAGGTGTAGGCGTCGTCGTGGGGGACGACGTTGACCGGCAGAAAGACGTCACTGCCGTCGTCCGGGGCGAGGACGACGCCTCGCCAGAAGTCGTTGATGCGGATGGTCCGCATACGCGGGTCGCGCGCGTTCTCCACGGACTCCAGGTGCGGCCCCTTGTCCGCCTGCAGTTCGGGCACGGTGAGCTGCTGGAACTTGTGCATCGCCTTGCGTACACAGGCTTTGACAGGCTTTGGAAGGACCTCGTAGCTCTCCCAGAGGCTGTGCGCGAACGCGAGCTGCGGCACGAGGTGCACTCCCCACCCTGGAAGGACACTCCGCAGTCGATCACACGCGCGGTGTGCTCATCAGAGGTGCGGCCACCTCCCCGATGTCAGCCAGCAGTCCGGTCGGCTCCTGATCGAGGTCGAGGGCGTGCTGGTGGATGACGATGCCCGCATGCCGCACCGTGTGGGCCGCGTGTGCGGCGTTGCCCTTCGCGTACACCAGGTGCCCTTCGCGCAGCCCGAGGGCCGTGCAGTAGGCCAGCATCTGGTAGAGGTCGTCGTCGGGGTAGCCACCCCGTTTCTCCGCCTTGTACTTGGCGTCCACCACGGCACATGGGATGCCCTCCGGCCCGTACAGCACGAAGTCGGGCCTCATGCGGACGGCGGCGGCCACGTCGAGGTGATGCGGATCCTGGAGCCGCGCGGAGTGTCCGGAGCCGCGGCAGGTCTCCCTCAACGCCACCGTCACGAAGTCCTCGAAGAGCTTGTTCATGTCGAACAGGAACCCGTCGACACGCAGCCCGCCGGGAGCGTGCTCGACGGACGCGTTCTCCAGGACCGTCCGGGCCAGACGCAGAGCGTGGTGGTAGCGCGCGTTGAGCCGCGTAGGCTGCCATGGGGGTGCCGCCTGACCGCGTACGAGCACGGTGACCTCGGCCAGCCGGGCGCGCTGGTGAAGGATCCTGCGCCGCACGTCGCGCGGTACGCCGGGCAGGCGCAGCAGACGCTCGACGGCCGCGCGCAGGATGCGGTTCTCGGCGATGTCGGTGGTGAACTCGTCGTACGCCACCTCCACCGGCAGTGTCGCGCCGAACCGCCGCCGTATCTGCTCCGCCTCCCGGATCCTGCCGCGGAGGACGAGGGAAGCCTCCTCCGTCGCGCGATACCCCTGGAGCAGCCCCTGCCGCAGAGCCCTGTCCACCTGCCGTTCCACGGCGTGGGCGAGCGCGGGCAGCAGATCGCGATGCTCCGCCGCCTCGACCTCGCCGTCCCGCCAGCCACCCTTCGGATCGAGGCTGTACCCGAGGAGGAAGAACAGACGGGCGATCGGCACCTTGGGAGTGACGCGTACGGTGAGCGCCTCGTCGACGCCCGCGGCGGTGATCGCCACGGCGCCGACCTTGCTGCCTGCCCGAAGCGACCAGCGCCCCGGGGCGTACGGATCGGGAGCCGCGTCCACGACGTTCCCCGCCGCCAGGACCCGCCCGACCGCATCCGGCAGGGCGACGCTGACGGCCGGCGCGTGCTCGACGAGTTCGACGACCCGCGTCACCCGAGCGACTCCCGCAGAGCGGCCAGCCCGTAGCGCTTCTCGACGTCCACGCCCTCTCCGTAGTGATGCTCCTCCAGCAGCGGAAGGATCTTCGTGCGCCAGGTCCGCTCGAGGCCGCCCTCCCGGTACACGCCCTTCTTCATCAGGTACGAGGGCCCGATGCGGAAGTCGGCGTCGTCGATACGGGAGTTGAGCGCGTCGAGCAGATCGGCCGGCTCGGCGTCGCGGCCCGCACGCGTGAGCCAGCGACGCAGCAGCCCGCTCGTCGGCTCGGTGCGCGGAGACAACTCGACGAACGCGAATCGCCGCCGCATCGCCGCGTCCACGAGCGCGATCGACCGGTCGGCGGTGTTCATCGTCCCGATCACGAACAGGTTGGGCGGCAGGGCGAAGTCGTCCCCGGAGTAGGTGAGCCGGACCGACTTGTTGCGGTACTCCAGCAGGAAGTACAGCTCGCCGAAGACCTTCGCCAGGTTGGCGCGGTTGATCTCGTCGATGATCAGGAAGTGCGGGATGTGCCGGTTGCCCTCACGGGAGGCCAGGTCGGCGAGCTCCCGCAGCGGCCCGGCGGTGAGCCGGAAGGCGACCTCCCGGGTCTGCGGATCCTCCTGCGGCCTGAAGCCCTCGAAGAAGTCCTCGTACGCGTACGACGGATGGAACTGTACGAGCTTGACCTGCTCCGGCCCGCCGCCGAGGAACTCGGCCAACTTCAGGGCGAGATACGTCTTGCCGGTGCCGGGCGGCCCGTACAGCACCAACTGCCGCTCGTCCCACAGCAGGTCGCGCACCTCGCGCAGCCAGTCCGCCTCGTGCACGAGCAGCTCGGCGGCCAGCTCGTTTGTCGGCTCGGGCAGTTCCAGCTCGCGGCGGGCGGTGAGCGCGGGGATCTCCACGCTCGGGTCGCGCTCTGTCGACTCCGCCTCCTCCGCCAGCTCCTGGTCGGTGAGACCGAGACCCTCGATGTGGGCCTGCGCGGAGGTGAGGTCGACGACGTCGTGCTGGATGGACAGCTTCTGCTGCAACTCCTCGGGCAGGTCGTCGTACGGGAAGCCGGTCGGCTGCCACTCCACGGGCCGCCGCAGGTTGGAGCGCCGGTCCTCGGACTCCGTCTGCTCCACCTCGCCGGTGATCTCTCCGACGTACAGCCGGCCGCCGGAGATGGTGCACACGGTGTCGCCGGGCTTCATACGGGACAGGAAGGCGTGCAGGTCCTCGACGAGCTGTTGCTTCTGGCTGTAGGTGGCGGTCGACTCGTAGTCCTCCTGGACGGCGGTGCGCAGGTCCTCCTTGCTGGTTCCCTCTCGCACACCGGGCCGAAGGCGTGACGCGGCGAGCGTGACGCGGCCCTCCGGAAGCCAGAGACGCTGGACCAGGTCCAGGCCGGTGACATTGGAACCGCGCACGAGCCAGGGACGGTTGGGGCCCGCCCACACCCCCGACATGTAGTCGGACAGCGGCCTGTCGTCCTCGGTCCGCCACTCCTCCCACCCGTTGCGCGGGGCACCCACCAGCAGCACGGCGGCGAAGGAGGGCGAACCGAACACCACGTCCTCGGTCAGCTCCAGCCAGCCCGGCCACCGGGCCGACGGCACCAGCACGCCCTGCGCCTTCAGTTCCTCGCGTCGCTTGACCGGCGCCTTGAAGTGCTTGCCCAGCGACGGCATCACATGGTCCCGCGCGGGGGACCCGGCCCGCACGAGGAACTTCCGGCTGCCGTTCGTACCGGTCTCGTCCAGGAGCACCCCGCGCGCCCGGTCGATGCCGTCGCCTTTGGGCAGTCGGAGCCAGAACTGCGGATAGTGCGTGTCGCCGTCGGCCGTCATCACCACTCCCCCCACACGCGCACAGTGCATTCACCGAGAACGATAGGGGGCGCCACTGACAAGGGGCGGGTCACCAGGGCTCCGGCTCCCGTCGGGCCGGACCCTTGGCGGGCAGCACCGCCTCGTGGGCGCGGGCGTTCTCGCCGAAGAGGGCGCCGGTCGCTCGGTCCAGGTAGAAGGCGAACGCCTTGGCCCGGTCGGCGGAGTGGCCGGCCGGCTTGGTGACGCCTGTGCCCGTGATCACGATGAGCCGCGTGGACATGTCCTCGACGGCTGCCGCGCCGGACTGTTCAGCTTCTGGATCTCCGGGGCCGACGGGACCTTGCGGCCGCTGTGCCGCACGAGGTGGAACGTGTCGGACTCGATCGGGGTGTCACAGCTCGCTCAGCGCCACAGAGTTCGGTTCCTGCGCAGCTCCTCGGCGAGCGGCACCGCCGGCCGAGGAACTGCGAGCAACAGGATCAGCCCGGCAGGGAGGAAGAGGTCACCAACATGGCGCAGATCCCGATGAGGTCCGTCACTTCGACATGATGAAGTCCAGGGCATAGCCGGAGGCCGTCGTCCAGTAGGTGACAAGCTGACCGTCGTCTGCGTACAACTTGTCGACGGGCATGGGGACGTCGACCGGCGCGCCCGCCTTGCTGCCGAGCTTGCTGCCGTGGAGGGTGAGAGTGATGCTCTTCGCCTCGTACTCGTCCCTGGCGCCGCCGGCGACGAGCAGAGCGGCGTACGCCTCCTCACCCGGAGCGAGGGTGGCGAGCGCCTTCGGGTCGCTGTCCTTGATCACGGGGGTCGGAGCCTGGGCGTTACCGATCTTCACGTAGGGATAGTGGTAGACGTTGCACTTCTTGTCGCCGGCGTTCTGGACGGTGAGGAGGAGGTGTCTGACGGGCTCGCCCTGCTTGTCCTCGTTCGTGGCGGAGTACGCGAGGTCGGCTTCAGCACAGGCGGCGGTGGCGCTGTCGCCGCCTGCGCCGCCGGCGTGGTCACTGCCGCCGTTGCCGCCGGTGTTGCTCGAAATGCCGCTGGGCTTCGACGAACCCGTCTCGCCGGGCTTCGCCGGGTTCGTCGTGCTCGGCTGGTCCGAGGGCTTGAGGTTGCCCGAACCATCGGCCGCGCTCGACTCGCACGCCGTGGACGCGAGCAGCGCGGCGACCGCCGCGGCCCCGAGGGCGTAGGACTTCCAGCTCATGTGGCTCTTGCGGGCAGCGGCATTCATGGTGTTCCCCCGTTGTTGGCCGTACGTGGTCGGCGTCGGCTCTCGATTGCAAGCGCAGTCTGCAACACGAATTGCCCTCAATTCGCCGGCCTCATACGCCTGTTACCGATTAAGTACAGGGAAGGCACGCTTCCGTCGGAAGACGACAGCCCGCTGCCCGAGGGGCCACCAGGATCACAAGGCGTGTGGGTGACGTCTTGGGCAGGTCCCCCACGAGGTTCATGGCTGGCCTTCGCAAGCGGAGGCAGCGGCGGCTCGGGGGAGATGTTCGAGGACGGCCGGACGCCATGAAATTTTCTTGGCGCGCTTCCCGGACTGAGAGCACTGGTGCCGTGCATTCGGTCGGGCCCGCTGTCGGCGGAGGCCGCCATTATGGGCGCATGCAAAAGCTCGAGGCGCACGAGATGCCCCGGCACAAGGTGTTCAGCAGCGACTACGACTTCCGGATACCTGACTAGCAACGCCCTTATGCCTGGCAGGAAGAGCAGGCGGTTCAACTTCTCACGGACCTGGCGGAGGCGCTGGAACGGGGAACCGGCGAGCCGTACTTCCTCGGTTCGCTGGTCCTCGTCAGGACAAGCGGCGTACCCAAGGCCGACGTCATCGACGGCCGGCAGCGTCTCACCACCCTCACCATCCTGTTGTCGGTCCTCCGTGATCTGACGACCACCCCCGCGCTGCACGACGCCCTGCACAAGCTGGTCAACCAGCCCGGCGACCCGATCCTCGGGCTCGAGCCCCAGCCGAGACTGACACCCCGTTGGCGCGACGCCGATTTCTTCCGCAAGCACGTCCAGACCAGCGGGGCCATCGAGACGCTGCTCGCCCTGGACAGAAGCATGCTGCCGACGGACGCGCAGAAGGCCGTGCGGGACAACGCCACGGCCTTGCACCGTGAACTGGTCGGCTGGTCCGAGGAACGCCGCCTCGGCCTGGTCAGGATGCTCGGTGAGCGGACCTTCCTCGTCGTGGTCGCCACCCCCGACCTGGAGAGCGCGCACCGGATCTTCAGCGTGATGAACTCCCGAGGCCTGGACCTGTCACGCACCGACGGCAAGGGTGGGCGCTGTAACCGTCCCGTCGTGTCCCGGCGACCCGGACTTCGCCCACCGGGGCCGGCGACCCCGCTGCCGGAGGGGCGGACGCGTCGTTGCGTACCCCGGGCGGGCCGGGAGGGCTGGTGCTGCGTGACCTGATGCCCCGGCCGGCCGTGTTCCCCGGTCCGGCCACGCGGAGCGTACGGATGCGGCGCGCGTCGCCGGCCGTCCCCTACCAGGCCCGGTGGGACGTACTCGCCCGGCGGCAAGACCGACGGACGACCTGGCCCCGTGCTGCCGCGGCCCCGGTGGCTCACCGGACCGCTTCCTGCTCGGCGTCGGCCAGGACGGCATCGTCGCCGAGCTGAGTCGGCGGGGTGTCCCTCGGGTCCTCCCAGCAGTCCGGGACCATGGCCATGCGGGTCTCCATCGCCAGCTCTTGGAGGGCGTGCGGATGGATCGACGTCGTCGGGATCGACCGGTGTCCGAGTCTGCGGCGCACTCAGTCCAGCGGGTCGCCGAAGTCTGGGTGCAGTGCTCGCGCTGCTCGGGGTTGAGCCGGGCGAGCAGAGCGATCTGGGCTCGCTGGAGCTGTTCGAGGGTGACCACCGCGAACGAATGCCTTGTGCCCGCAGAGGCGGTTGCGGGTGAGCCCGTGTGGTGATCGAGCAGGCGTGTTGTTGCGGACCGCCTTGGCTCCGCAGGCAGCCGGAGGTGTCGCGTTTCGAGACCGTCGATGTGATGTGGATCACTCTCCGGTCGCTTCGGGTCGGGCGTGCGCGATCGTGATCGGAATGGACCCTCGTTTCGTTGGCATCGCTGAGCTGGTCGAGGCCCCGTCCGTGGCGGTCGTGGTCGACGTCATGCGTGCTTTCACCGTGGCTGCCTGGGCTTTTGCCCAGGGGGCGGAAAAGATTGTTCTTGCCGAGTCGCTGGACGACGCTCTGGCGCTCAAGGCTCGCCACCCGGATCGGGTGGCGCTCAAAGACGGGCCGCCCGCGCCTGGTTTCGACATGGTCAACTCGCCGGGCCTGCTGCGCTCTGTTGACCTTGGTGGACGGACCGTTGTGCAGAAGACCACAGCAGGGACGGTCGGCGCCCTTGCGGTCAAGGAGGCGTCGCTGGTGCTGTGCGCCGGCTTCGTGGTGGCGGAGGCAACGGCTCGGCTCTTGCGGACACGCAAGAGTGACAGTGTCACGTTCGTGGTCACTGGCGACGACGGACAGGCCGAGGAAGATCTGGCTTGCGCTCAGTACATCGCCCGGAAAGTCACCGAGGCTGGGACGGATGCTGCTGGGTTCCTTCGCCGCGCCGCCGAGTCGCGCGCCGCCGCCGAGCTGGCGGAGGGAGTGCGTCAAGGAGTTCATCCTGATGACGTTGCACTCTGTCTTGAACTCGACCGGTTTCCCTTTGCCATGGTGGCGGCCTTGGAAGACTCGCTCATGGTCCTGCGTCCGTGCGCCGTGCCTTCGCCGGCCGGCGACGCCTCGATCTGATGGGCGAGAGCCGCCATCCGGTCGGGTATGCGGCATCAGCCGCATGTCCCGATGGCGGACCTGCTCCGCGTCTTTGGCCTCGTCGATGACACCTACCGCCGTCGGATGAACCGGCAGCTGACCGTGCAGGAGTCCCGGCACAAGCCGACGCGCGACGTGTGCCACGGCAAGCGCGCCACCATCCACCAGGCGTACCGGGACGGGACGGAGGGCCAGGTCGGCTCGCTCGGGCTGGTCCCCAACGCCGTGGTGCTCTGGACCACGCGGTGCATCGACGCCACGTCGCCCAGCTGCGTGCGGAGGGGCATGAGCGAAGTGGGCGTCCCGGTCGGTTTCCGCAGCTGCAGCCGGCCGCGGACTTTGCTTCGGCGGCTGTCGCCGAAGCCGGTGGCCTACTCGTGATCAGTGCAGAGGTGGGCAGTGAGGGCCGCGCAGGCCCACTCCTGCCAGGCCTCGGGGGACCAGCCCCGGTCGCGGACGAAGATCAGGTACAGCTCCGGGCTGAGCAGCCCGTACAGCAGGTCGGCGGCGCGGGCGGTATCGACGTCGGGACGGGCGTCGGGCTTGGAAGTCAGCGCTTTCGCTGCGGCGTACTGGACGGTGTAGCGCGGGTCGGGGCCGGCGGGCCACTGCGCGGCGATCTCCGGGTCCGTGGCCGCCGCAGCCGCGATCAGCGGCATGATCGGGGCGACACGGCCGAGGATGTCGCGTACGCCCCGCACATGCGCGCGCAGTTGCCCGGCCGCCGTGGGCTCGGCGCACGCGGCGTGGAACCAGTCGCGGTCCATCGTGGCGACCGGTTCGGCGTCGCCCGCGATGGACGTGTCGACGACGTCCTTGAACAGCGCGCGCTTGTTGCGGAACACGAAGTACACGGTCTGAACAGCCACGCCCGCGCGATCCGCAACCTCCTGAAGGCTTGTCGCGCCGTACCCCTGCGCGACGAACAGGTCCCGCGCCGCGGAGATGATCTTCTCGCGGGTGCGTCGCGAGCGCTCGGCCCGCTTGTCGGGGCGTTTGCCGTTCTGTCCGTCGGATCCCTTGACCGCATTCATGTCGGGAGTCTATCTCTAGAGTTAGTCACTAGAGAGAGACTCTAGATTCTTGGAGGGGTAGCGATGAGTGAGACTCGGACGGCTGCGGAGCTCGACCAGGAAGCGGCTGTGCGCCGCGCGTTGGAGGACTTCTACCGGGACGGCAAGCCGCCGTGGGACAGCGGCATCACGCCGCCCGAGCTCGTGGCTCTGGTGGAGGGGCCCGGCGCGCTGATGCCGGGCCAGGCCCTCGAACTCGGCTGCGGCACCGGGACCAACGCGGTGTACCTGGCTCGGCACGGCTGGCGGGTGGCGGCCGTCGACCTGGTCGACCGCGCGGTCCGCCAGGCGAGGGAGAAGGCCGCCGCGGCCGGAGCGGACGTCACGGTGCTGTGCGGGGACGCCACCCGACTCGACGAGGTGGGCGTGCCCGGCCCGTACGACCTGTTCTTCGACCTGAGTTGCTACTGCGGGATTCCACCGCACCGCCGCGACGCCTACGCGGCCGGCCTCACGAAGCGTGCCGCCCCCGGCGCACGACTGCTGATGTTCGGGTACGGGCCCGGGGCGTTCGACGACTCGTGGTCCGGCGTCACCGCCGACGAACTCAGCGCCAGGTTCGCCGGGTGGCAGCTGGCCGACGTGACGCCCGGCACCAACCCGGTCCCGACGTTCTGGTTCACGCTGCGTCGCGCCGCCGCCACGGCGTGAGCTCAGTCGCACCGGGCAGAGCGCGCGGCGGGTACCGATGGGAGCCGGTACCGGCCTGAGTGCCTTGCGCTTGTGCAGCGGTCTCGCGTCGGCCGGGCGTTGCGGGTGGTTGGCGACGGGTGCGAGCAGGGATGCCGGAGACCCGCACGGATCGTGCACAACGAGACCCACCAGGCCCGTACGGGCACTTTCTGTGGACGGTACGCGGATCCTGCTGTCACTCTGGGTGCCGTCGGGGTGTGGCGGCCACACAGTAACGACGTGGTGTGCGATTGGGGCTGTTGCTGCGTGGCGGAGGATGGTGCCCGTGCGCGCTCTTTTCGACAGCCCCGAGCCCCGTCGCGTCTCACCAGGCGAGTACCCCATGTGGGACCGGGCTCTCACCCTCCTCAACCGGGACCTGGCGGTGACCCTTCCCGAGCAGGAACCCCTGCAACTGCTGGCCCTTCCGCCCTACGATGCGGACGAGCCCGAGAACGTCTACGTCGCTCTGGCCAACGGCGAGTGGCACGGCAATTGCCTGTACCCGCACTCGGTGGACGACCCTGCCGCTGCGTTGGCGATCGTCGCCGATGCCGCGCAGGAGACCGTCACCGAGCGTCTGTGGCAGGCGTGGCCCCTGTGCGCCGAGCATGGCCTGGGCATGCATCCGCGGGATGCGGACGGGCAGCTGTCCTGGTGGTGCGCGGGAGAGCGGTTGCGTCGCGGCCCGGCCCATGTCCGTGCGGCCGTGGGCGCGCTCGACACCTTCGTCCGCCCACGTCGCCCCAATCGCAAGAGGCGGCGGGCGAGTTGATGCCCCCTGCCCCACGGTCGTCGAACGCGGCCGACGTGAGGAGGGCCGTGCGGATTGGGTGTTGTCGTGACGCGATACCGTGGCCGCACGGCCTTGTCCCATCGTGTCTTCACTCGCCTTCGACACCGTCGACCCGGCGCGCAGATCGGCGAGTTGGCTCAGGTGTGGCCCGCCGCCGAGGAAGGACGACCGTACGACCGTCGAGGTCATGACCGTCTGCGCGCGGCCGGGGCGGGACCGAGCCGCCAGTTGGTGTTCACGGACCGGGTCATCGCCACGTTGGTCGTCCTGCGGTTCCAGCTCCCGCACGCGCGGTTCCCTGATGCCTGTGCAAGCGGTGGAGAGCGGGCCGCCGCGGGGTGCGATCCTGCGTTCACGGCAATCCGGTTGCTCACCCTTCTGGCTGCTGCCAGGCTCGCCCCATGCCGACCTTCCTCACCCCCGACGGACTCCGCCTGGCCTACCACGAGTCGGGGGACGGCCGGCCCCTGATCTGCCTGCCCGGCGGCCCCATGCAGTCCGCCGCCTACCTGGGCGACCTCGGCGGACTCGCCGCCCACCGCGCTCTGATCGGCCTGGACCTCAGGGGCACCGGCGAGTCGGCAGCCCCGCAGGACACCGCGTCGTACCGCTGCGACCGCCAGGTCGGCGACGTCGAGGCCCTGCGCGAGCACCTCGGGCTCGACCGGATCGACCTGCTCGCGCACTCCGGCGCGGCCAACCTGGCGATTCTGTACGCCGCCCGGCACCCGGACCGCGTCAGCCGCCTCCTGCTGATCACGCCGAGCGTGTACGCGGTCGGCCTCGGGATCACCGCCGAGGATCGTCTCGCGACCGCCCGCCTGCGCCACGGCGAGCCCTGGTTCGCCCCCGCCTACGCGGCGCTGGAGGCGGTCACCGCCGGCCGGGGCACCGCCGACTCCTGGCAGGCCGTCGCCCCCTTCTTCCATGGACGTTGGGACGAGGAGGCCCGGGCCTTCGACGCCGCGGGCGAGAAGCAAAAGAACCACGAGGCGGCGGCCGTGTACACCGCCGAGGGAGCCTTCGCTCCGACCGCCACCCGCCAGATCCTGGCCGCCTTCCCGTCCCCGGTTCTGCTCCTCGCCGGAGAGGCGGACGTGTCGGGTCCGCCGTGCGTGATGCGGGAGTTCGCGGAACTGTTCCCGAAGACCGAGCTCGTCGTCCAGCCGGGGGCGGGCCACTTTCCGTGGCGGGACGACCCCGAGCGGTTCGTGACGACGGTGAAGGGGTTCATGGACGGTGGGTTGCCCGCCTGAGGCGGGTATCGCGGGTGGGCAGGCCGGTCGTTCACGCGATCGAGTGATCCTCCGGCGGACGGGCACGCGCGAAATCGGCAGGCCGTTGTGCGGGTGACGGGATCTTCCCGCTTGTGAGGACCACGGGGGTACACATGAGCCTGCATTTCCAGCGCAACGCCGACGGCACGATCACCGGCCGCAACACCGAGACCTGCTTCACGGTCACCTTGGCCGACGAAGAGGAGGTGCAGCGGCTGGTCCACGAGGACGCGGGCTGGGAGTACGCTCCGCCGCCCACTCCGCCGCCTCCGGGGTTCCACCGGTTCGCCCTGGTGCACGACGAGTTCGGTGACGGCGGTTTCGGGGACGAGCGGTACGAGCGCCTGCGCGCACGTCCGCCCAGCGGCTGCGAACCGGTCGACTGGGGATGCTTCACCCTGAAGTGCGAGCGACCGGGGGCCTCTCTCCTGGGCGCGGTGTCCGACACCGTCGCGGAGATCCGCCGTGAGCACGGGCTGGTGATGAACAGTCTCGGCGTGGAGAAACCCGACGAGTGGTTCGGGGACGACAGAAACGGCTACGGGGCGCAGATCGTGGCGCATCTGATGCTCATGGCGGCCCATCGCGCCGCACTTCTCGGTTACGGGCGGAAGGACCTGGTGCGGCTGCTCGGTGCGACGGGGGTCGAGTAGGCGGGGGAGCGGAGGTGGCCGCGTATGAGGAGCGGCATGGACAGGGACGGCGTCGGCGGGGGCGACGGGGAGCCCCACCAGGGCACGCAGGCACAGGGAGTCGAGGAGGACGGGGAGCACGAGGAGGACGGGGAGCACGAGGAGGACGGGGAGTACGAGGAGGAGGTGCACACGGCTGAGGCGTACGGCGGGGGCGGTGGGAACGGTGGGGAGCCGGATCGGGAGCCCGACCCGTCGGACTCGCTGCGGACCTGGGGCGCGGTCCAGCAGGCTCTGCGGGAGCACGCGGGGATCAGCAGGGCGGAGTTCGCGGACCTGGTCCGCCTCTCCCCGCACACTGTGGCGTCGGTGGAGCTGGGGCGGCGCATGCCCGACGTGAAGTTCGTGGAGCGGGCGGACGAAGTGCTGGGCAACACGGGCGCGTTGCGCAAGTCGTCGCAGTACGTGACGCGCGGACGCGGCGACGTGGGGCTCGCGGCGTGGTTCCGGCGCTGGGCGGGACTGGAGCGGACCGCGTTGAGTCTGTGCACGTACGAATGTCGGCTGGTGCCGGGTCTGTTGCAGTCGGAGGGCTACGCGCGGGCGGTGTTCGAGGGGACGGTGCCGTTGACGCCGGACAGCCAGCTGCAGAGCTTCATGGACCGGCGCATGGAGCGACAGCGGATGCTGAGGTGAGCCTCCTCCATCAGCGCTATGACACACAGCGCTCGCAGGCCCTGAATGCCAAGGACTCGCGGGGTCTGTTGGAGCGACTCCGAGGAGGACTATGAACGCGAACGCGACCGAACCGGCCTGGTTCAAGTCCAGCTACAGCGGCAGTCAGGGCGACAGCTGCGTTGAGGTCGCCGTCAGCGAACTGGCCATCTGCGTACGGGATTCCAAGGATGTGACGCGTCCTCACTTCGTGGTCGGGCGTGAGGTCTGGTCTCGGTTCGTGGGGTTTGCGGCGGAGGTCTGAGGGGCGAAGATGTCGGCGGCGTCCCGGGCAGGGCGCCGCCGACATCACCGGGGGATCGACGATGACGACAGCGACACCTTCAGGCGGCACCGCGGAGCCGGAGCCGGAGCCGGAGCCGGAGCCGGAACCTGAGCCCGACCCTGAGCCGGAGCCGGAGCCGGAGCCGGAGCCGGAGCCGGAGCCGGAGCCGGAGCCGGAGCCGGAGCCGGAACCGGAACCTGAGCCGGAACCGGAGCCTGAGCCCGACCCTGAACCGCAACCCGACCCTGAACCGGGCGACGGTGAGAGCTCCGTCCAAGGAGCACAGGGGACGACCGCTTCGCCCCCGGCCGACGGGAGCAGCGGCGACGGGAGCACTGGCGGGAACGCCGGCGGGAGCGGTGACGCGAGTGCGGGTGAAGTGTCGGAGAGTAGTTGGCGGGCCGTGGTCGGCGCGTGGTTCGGGCTGGGCCCCTCCGCCTCCCGGCGCAAGTTGATGCGGACGATCGTCGTCGCGTTCGTCTTTGGGCTCGTCCTCACGGCGTCGGCCTGGGGCCTGGACTACTTCTCGGTCTGGCCCCTCGCGTCGGCGGAGCACGCGGCGCAGAAGAAGACCGACGCGGGTGAGGTGCCCTTCACTGTCTCCCTGCGGGCGGAGACGAGTGAACCCCGCGCGTGGGCCATGGTTCTCGACCGGGAGCTGTCCGCGTCGGAGGCGCGGAGATTGACGTCTCTGAAGAGCGGTTCCGCCGTCTTCTCCTATCTGACGAGCCTGGGCGGCCGTCCGCTGGCGTACACCGCCCCGCTGGAGAACGCCCCGAAGCGTAAGGAGGACCAGGAACTCGCCGATGGGCTGCAGCTCGCCGACGTCTTCAAGCTGAACATCCTGAGCGTGCGGGACAAGGCCGTGGTGATCGACGACTGGCAGGTCGTGGACCTGCACTGCTCGCCCAGCACCGGGAAGGCGGTCGTGGCGTTTCCCCCGCAGGGCGGGGCGCCGTACGAGGGAATCCGTCTGCACCTTCCGCCCCGGGCGGACGAACCGGTCCTGACGGACGACACCGAAGGCCAGGGTGAGCCCTACTTCAGCACGCGACGGATCGAAGTGGGCAACGGACAGTCCTCCGGCGCGCTGCGGGTCGAGGCGATCGCGCAGCCCGGAAAGTCGTGCACCTGGGGCGTCAAGGTCCACTACTCCGACGCCTACCAGAAGAACGAGTATGTCCAGTTGAAGGACGGCAAGGGCAGGCCGCTCGTCCTGCGCACGGAATCGGTGCCCACGAGCCCGCGGCAGAAGTGGGTCTCCGGCTCGGTCCGCTGGACGGCCTGCCACGAGAAGCCCGAGGAGCCGTTGTGCGCTCTGTAGCAGGAAGGGCACTGGCCGCCGCCGCGACGGCCGTCCTGCTTCTCGGATCCTGCACGTCGAGTTCCGGCGGAGACGAGCGCCCGACCAGCCGTGCCGGCACCCCCAACAACTCCACCCGGAACGCGGCCACGGGCACCTACACGCCCCAGGACAGTCCCTTCACCCGCAAGGACACCGTGGTCACCGCCAGTTGCGAGATGGGCGCACGCTACGCCGCGGTCGCGGTCCGCGCCTGGCGGCCGGGGACGTGGAAGCTCCTGGCAGAGCGGTACTTCGCCGTCCCGGGTCAGGCGGCGTTCACCAACTATCCCGGCGTGGTCGCCGTGCACAGCCCCCTCGTGGACCTCTGCAGGCAGGATTCGGACACCGACTCCGCATACGCCGTGGACGACGCGGAGTTCCAGGTTCCGCGGATCCGCGCCCTCTTCGATCAGGGCTTTACGCGCATGGCCGTGGTGCTCCGGAAGCCGGGCAGCGACTCCACCCAGGCCGGCTTCGTGGCGAGCGACGACTCCCAGGACGAGCTCGATCGGCGGAGCGCCGCGGCGAACCGTGACGAGCAGAACGCAGCGCTGTCGCCCGACGGCAAAACCGTCTGGTTCACCTACACGAACGCCGCCGGAAAGAAGAGGATCGGCTCCCGGGCCGCCGAGGGCGACCAGCGCGTCAAGGACGAGGGGCCGGCCTCCGGGCACGACCTCCCCCTGAGCGTCACAGGGCAGCCGCCGCACGCCGTGCAGGCGAACATGGTCCGGGTGTCCCCGGACGGCCGACGGCTCACCGCCACCGCACCGCGCGTCTTCGGGACCGTCTTCGACACCCCCGACGGGTCGTCCGCGCTCACCGCCACGTCCGCGCGCAACGCGCGTCTGCTCAGCGACTGCGTGGGGGTGGTCGGATGGGCGAGCGACTCGCGGGTGCTGTGCCGAACGTCGTCGGGAGCATTCCAGGTGAGGGATGCCGGTTCCGGGAGGGCGGAGGGCGACTCGATCAGCGTGGTCTCCCCGCAGGACGGAGCCGTCGCCGAGGGCATGCTGGTCTCGCCCGACGGCGGCGAGTTCATCGTCACCGTCCACGTCCCCAACGACCCCTACGGGGCGGCGGACTTCACGCCCGATTTCCGCGTCGTGCCCATGGCGTCCGGGGGGAAGGCCGTGCCGGTCTCGCAGGATCTCCTGGGTCTCGGCACGGTCTTCCTCGCGTGGCTGTGAGCCGCACCGACGTCCGCACCGACGTCCGCACCGACGTCCGCACCGACGCCCGGGCCGACGTCCGGGCCGACGTCCGGGCCGACGTCCGCGTCCGCGTCAGCAGTCCCGCAGTTCCGCCGACTGGTTCAGTACCTGCGCCCGCGTGGAGGTGAACCGCGCATACGTCTCCCCGTTCGGAGCCCCCGTGCGGAACGCCGCCACCCGGTGGCAGTTCTGGAAGGCCAGGGTGATGTCGAAGTGGCGTTCCAGGCTGGCGCGGATGGCGTCGCTGGCCATGGCGCGCAGGAGCTGCCCGCGCTCCTGCTCGGACGCGGGTGGCGTCTGGTTGTCGGTGAACTCGCCGATTCCGGAGTGCAGTTGGGTGGCAAGGGAGTCGACGAGGTCGTAGGCGTAGGGGAGAGACGTGCGGACCGTGTCCACGAAGTCCTTCTCGCGGATGTCGCCGGCTTCGGCCTCGGCGAGGAGCTTCGGGGAGACGTCGAGAGACATGGGTATGGGGTCCTGTTCTTGTGGAGGGGGAGAGAAGGGGAAACGGACGGCGGGGCGGGTGAGGTTCGCTCCGCTCAGGTCAGGGACGCCGGACCAGGGACGAACTCCGGGTCCACCTGCGCCGCCAGGTCCTGGCCCGTTGCCTGGTTCGCCCACGACCGGGCGTTGCGCAGGTGGAAGTGGACGGCGTGGCGGTGGAGGGTCGGCCAGTCCTTCGTGCGGGCGTCGACCGTCTCGCGCAGGACGTTGAGGGCGTGGCGGTTGGCGTCCTCCAACTCGCCCCGAGGGCTTCCCCGTTCGGCCGATCGGACCCAGGGGGAGAGGGCGAGGTGGGTGAGGAGGTCGTCGCCCACTTCCTCCTTCAGGAAGAGCAGATCGTCCTCGCCGGTCACCTTGTTGCCGACCACGGCGAGAGGGATGTCGAACTCGCGGGCGTGGTCGCGGTACTGGCGGTAGACGGAGACGCCCTTGCGGGTGGGTTCGGCCACCAGGAACGTCATGTCGAAGCGGGTGAACAGGCCGGAGGCGAAGGCGTCGGCGCCGGCCGTCATGTCCATCACCAGGTACTCACCGGGGCCGTCCACCAGGTGGCTCAGGTAGAGCTCCACCGCGCCCAGCTTGGAGTGGTAGCAGGCCACGCCCAGGTCGCTCTCGTCGAACTCACCCGTCACCATCAGCGGCACACCGCCCACCCGCTGGACGTGGCGCGTGTGCAGCTCGTCGTCGCCCAGCAGGCGCAGCAGCCGGGAGCCGCGGCCGGGCGGGGTCGTCTTGACCATCGCGTCACGGGAGGGGATCCGCGGGTTGGTGCCGCGCAGCAGGTCCTTGATCTCGCCCAGGTGCGCGGCGAGGGGCGGGGCCGTGAACGGCCGTGTCCCGGCCATGGGATCGGCGGTGGAGCCGGCGGTGGGGTCCAGGGCCTCGGCCAGGTGCTGGTTGATGTCGCCGTCGACGGCGAGCACGGGCGCGCCGGCCCGCGCCAACTGGCGGCAGAACAGCGCCGACAGGGTGGTCTTGCCGCTGCCGCCCTTGCCGACGAACGCGACGCGCACCTACCGGCCCGCCTTTTTGAAAATGAATGTCATGTGGCTAGGTTTAGGGGAGGTCATGATCGCTGTCAAGTCGGAGGGCGCCGTCTGCAGTGATCACGCGGATCAGGGCCACTGCTCCCGCAGGGGTGAACGCGGGAGCGGCGGTCGACGTATCAGTCGGGCGTGGGAGGATCCCTCACCATGAGTGCGTCCCCGGCGGTCCGAAGTCTGCGCGCCGCGGTGTTCGCCGCGGTGTGTGTGCTGTTGGCCGCCGCCGGGCACGGACTCGCCACGGGTGACACGCCGCCGCCGTGGGCGGACGGCGCCGGATTCCTGGCCGTGTTCGCCGCCGGGTGGCTGCTCGGCGCCCGGGAGCGCGCGCTGCCCGGGATCGGCGCGGCCATGCTCGCCACCCAGGCGGGGCTGCACGTCGCCTTCGACGCGGCCCGCTGCCGTACGACGGCGCAGACCATGGCCGCGATGTCCATGACGTCCGCGCACGGCATGCACCCGCACGCCCACACCGCCACGGCCATGACCCCGCACGCCACGGCGGCCCATGTCCTCGCCGCGCTCGCCGCCTCCTGGTGGCTGCGGCGCGGGGAGGCCGCCCTGTGGTCGCTGCTGCGCTGGGCGGTCGCGTTCCTGCCGGGCCTCGCGGCATGGTGGCGGGACACACCCGTCCCGTTGCCCGTGGCGTCCCTCCGCCCCGTCGCCCCGGCTCCGGTCCCGCCCCGGCAGTTGCTGTTGCGGTACACCGTGAGCCGCCGCGGACCGCCCACCCCGATCCCGTACGCGATCTGAACCCGGGCCGGAACCGCACCAGTTCCGGCCGGACCCACACCTTCAGGTACGGAGATCACCCACCCATGTCCACGACACGCCTCGCCCTGCGCCGCGCCGGAATCGGCACCGTGCTCGCCGCCGCCGCGGTTCTCACCGCCGCCGGCGTCGCCTCCGCGCACGTCACCGTCCACCCCGAGAGCTATGCCAAGGGCGCCACCGACGGCGTCCTGAGCTTCCGGGTCCCCAACGAGGAGGACACCGCGAGCACCACCAAGGTCCAGGTCTTCCTGCCCACCGACCACCCCGTGCTCGGTGTGCTGGTCCACCCGCAGGACGGCTGGACCGCGAAGGTGACCACCACCAAGCTCAAGACGCCGGTCAAGACCGACGACGGCACCATCACCGACGCCGTCTCCGAGATCACCTGGACGGGAGGGAAGATCGGCGCCGGGCAGTACGAGGACTTCGACGTCGCCTTCGGCCAGCTCCCCGACGGCGCCGACCAGTTGGCCTTCAAGACCCTGCAGACCTACTCCGACGGCAGGACCGTCCGCTGGATCGAGGAGGCCGCGGCGGGCGCGGACGAGCCGGAGAACCCGGCGCCGGTGCTGAAGCTGACAGCGGCGGCGGACGACACCACCTCCGCCGCCGCCTCCGGGAGCGGCTCGGACAGCACGGCCGACACCAAGAGCACGGCACAGGCCTCCGCCGACGCCAGTGACTCCACCGCCCGCGGCCTGGGCGTCGCCGGGCTGGTCGTCGGGGTGCTGGGTCTCGCGGCGGCCGTGTTCGCCGTCGTACGGACGCGGTCGACACGGTCGTAGCATCCACGCAGGCGTAGGGCCCCGGACCGTGTGCACGATCCGGGGCCCTACGCCTGCGTGGATGTCCCTACACGAGCTCCAGCATCTTCTCCGCCGGAGCCTGCGCCGTGAGGCGCGAGGTCCGCCACAGCCACAGCACGTCCCGGCCGAAGGACCACACCAGCGAGCCCAGCGCCAGCAGCACGACGGCGAAGTTGGCCGCGTACGGCAGCAGGTTCGCGCCCGCCAGCAGCAGGAGGACGCCCTGGAGGGCGGCGACCGTCTTGCGGGCGGTGCTCGGCGGGAGCGGGGCGTTGAGCCAGGGGGCGACCCGGGCCGCGGCGACGAAGACGTAGCGCATGCCGCCGATGAGAAGGACCCACGGGCCCAGCGCCATCGAGACGTACACGCTGAGCACCAGGATCAGGAACGCGTCGACCTCCATGTCGAAGCGCGCGCCCAGCGCCGTCGAGGTGCCGGTGCGCCGGGCGACCTTGCCGTCGACGCCGTCGAGGATCAGGGCCACGGCCGTCAGGCCGACCAGCAGCGTCACCGGCGGCGCGCTCTCGAAGGAGTCCGCGACCAGCGCGGTCACTCCGCCGACCAGCGTCGCCCGGCCGAGCGTGACCCGGTTGGCCGGGCCGAACGTGCGCAGACTGGAGCGGTGCAGCGCCCGGGAGAGCACCGCCCAGGTGGCGATGGCGAAGACGAGACCGGTCACCCAGCCCGCCGGCCCCATGCCGATCGCCGTGCCGAGCAGAGCCAGCAACAGGATCTGAACGCCCGCTCCCACAGCGGTCTCCTGCTGGACCAGCCTTGCGTCGTAAGTGTTGTTCAGGGCCACCGCACATTCCTCCGGCCAGATGACAGAGATGATCAGTGCCGCGTACTGTGCGCGGACTGTGCACACCTCGGTACGTGAACAGGTTCCCGATCGTTCAGGAGGATGTGGATGTCGATCACCGCACGTGCGTTCTGGGTCACCTCTCCGGGTGAGGGAGAGATCCGCGAAATCGTCGTTCCGGCCCCGGCCGAGGGCGAGGTTCTGGTGCGTTCGCTGTGGTCCGGCGTCAGTCGCGGCACGGAGACCCTCGTCTTCCGCGGCGGGGTGCCGAAGAGCCAGCACGCCGTCATGCGGGCGCCGTTCCAGGAGGGCGACTTCCCGGCGCCGGTGAAGTACGGCTACCTCAACGTCGGCCTGGTGGAGGAGGGGCCGGCGGAGCTGGTCGGGCGTACGGTCTTCTGCCTCTACCCGCACCAGACGCGGTACGTCGTCCCGGCTACGGCGGTGACGGTCGTACCGGACTTTGTGCCCGCCGAAAGGGCCGTGCTCGCCGGTACCGTCGAGACGGCCGTCAACGCCCTGTGGGACGCGGCGCCACTGGTCGGCGACCGGATCGCGGTGGTCGGCGGCGGCATGGTCGGCTGCTCGGTGGCCGCGCTGCTGGCCCGCTTCCCGGGCGTCCGCGTGCAGTTGGTGGACGCCGACCCGGCGCGGGCGAAGGTCGCCGAGGCCCTGGGCGTCGACTTCGCCGCCCCCGAGGACGCCCAGGGCGGCCTCGACCTCGTCGTGCACGCCAGCGCCACCGAACAGGGCCTCGCCCGTTCCCTGGAGCTGCTGTCGGCCGAGGGCACGGTCCTCGAACTGAGCTGGTACGGCGACCGGAAGGTCTCCCTGCCGCTCGGCGAGGACTTCCACTCCCGGCGGCTGGTCATCCGCAGCAGCCAGGTCGGCACCGTCTCTGCGGCCCGCCGCTCCAGCCGTACGTACGCCGATCGGCTCGCCCTCGCCCTGGAGCTGCTGGCCGACCCGGCGCTCGACGCGCTCGTCACGGGGGACAGCGCTTTCGAGGAGCTGCCCGAGGTGATGCCGAAGCTCGCGTCGGGTGAGGTTCCGGCACTGTGTCACCGCGTCGGGTACGGGCAAGAGCGCCTGACCTGAGAAAAGAGTGAGATCAGGCTGAACAGGGGGAAGCAGGGAGCCGTACTACACGGCATCCCCCGGCGGCCAACGGCCGGGGGACCAGACGCGCCGCACCTGGAGGGTCGTCCGTTGTTCAGTGTCACCGTCCGCGATCACATCATGATCGCCCACAGCTTCCGCGGCGAGGTCTTCGGACCCGCGCAGCGCCTGCACGGAGCGACGTTCCTCGTGGACGCCACCTTCCGCCGCGAGCAGCTGGACGACGACAACATCGTCGTCGACATCGGACTCGCCACGCAGGAACTCGGTGCCGTGGTCAGCGAGCTGAACTACCGCAACCTCGACAACGAGCCCGACTTCGCCGGGATCAACACGTCGACGGAGTTCCTGGCCAAGGTCGTCGCCGACCGGCTCGCGGAGCGGATCAGCAAGGGCGCGCTCGGTGAGGGCGCCCGGGGTATCGCCGCCATCGCCGTCACCCTGCACGAGTCGCACGTCGCCTGGGCGAGTTACGAGCGTGCGCTGTGACCGACGTGACCCTGGAGAAGGCCGTGCAGACCGTGCAGCAGGCCCCGCTCGCGTACGTGCCCGCGCAGGCACCGCTTCCCAAGATCGGCGGGATCATCCCCATGTCCCTGCGCTCCGTGCACTTCGTGATGCCGGGCGGGGTCGACGACCCGGCCAACCCGAGCGGCGGCAACGCCTACGACCGGCGCCTCTGCCTGGATCTGCCCGGCTTCGGCTGGCAGGTCCACAAGCACCTGGTGTCCGGTTCCTGGCCCCGCCCGGAGGCGGCCGCCCGCGCGGAACTGGCGCACACGCTGAGCGAGTTCCCCGACGGCACGGTCGTCCTTCTCGACGGGCTGGTCGCCTGCGGGGTCCCGGAGATCATCGCCCCCGAGGCGGAGCGGCTGCGGCTCGTCGTCCTCGTCCACCTTCCGCTCGGCGACGAACGGGGCATCGCGCCCGAGGTGGCGGCCGAACTCGACGCCAAGGAGCGGGCCGTGCTGCGGGCCGTCCCCGCCGTCGTCGCCACCAGCGACTGGGCGGTCCGCCGCCTCGTCTCCCACCACGGCCTCGCCCCCGAGCGCGTGCACGTCGCCGCCCCCGGCGCCGACATCGCCCCGCTCGCCTCCGGCACCGACGGCGTCTCCCGTCTGCTGTGCGTGGCCGCCGTGACCCCGCGCAAGGGCCAGCACCGTCTGGTGGAGGCGCTGGCCGCGGCGAGAGACCTGCCGTGGAGCTGCGTATGCGTGGGCGGCCTCGGGCAGGACCCGGAGTACGTCGCCCATCTGCGCGGCCTCATCGGCGAGTACGGCCTCCAGGACCGGCTGGAGCTCGCGGGCCCGAAGGCCGGCGCCGAGCTCGACGCGGCCTACGCCTCCGCCGACCTGATGGTCCTCACCTCCTACGCCGAGACCTACGGCATGGCCGTCACCGAGGCGCTGGCCCGTGGCATCCCCGTTCTCGCGACGGACGTCGGCGGTCTGCCCGAGGCGGTCGGCCGCGCCCCCGACGGCGGCGTCCCCGGCATCCTCGTCCCGCCGGAGGACCCGGCCGCCCTCGCGGCCGAACTGCGCGGCTGGTTCGGCGAGGCCGACGTACGGCGCCGTCTCAAGGCCGCCGCGCGAGGCCGCCGGGCGGCCCTGAACGGCTGGGCGACCACCGCCCAGAGCCTGGCCGGAGTCCTCGGCCGGCTTCCCAGCGAACCCCGGAGGGCGGCATGAGGAAGACGACGGCGACACCGGCCGACGTGGCACGACGCGTGGGCGGCATCCCGGCACAGCCGGGTCGGAAGGAGGCTGTTTCCGTGGTGGAGGCCGTTCCCGGCGGAGGATCCGTCGCGCGAGCACTGACCGCGTCGCAGCCGGAGGTTCCCGGCGCGGACTCCGGCGTGGAGAGCGTCATCGCCGGCGCCGGCCCCGTGGGCCGGTCCGGTGAGCGGCCCACCGTGCGGCTGCGGGACACCGGGCCGGACGAGCAGCCGCGCTACGCCCCCGAGTGGCTGGAGCTGCGCGAGCCCGCCGACGCCGCGGCCCGGTCGCTGGATCTGCTGGACCCGCTGCGGATCCGGCTCGCCAACCTGCCCGGCCGCAGCGGGCTGACCATCCACGACCTGGGCTGCGGCACCGGCTCGATGGGCCGCTGGCTGGCCCCCCGGCTGGACGGCGCCCAGCACTGGGTCCTGCACGACCGCGACCCCTACCTCCTGCACTTCGCGGCCGTCGCCTCCCCGCGGGCGGCCGCCGACGGCAGCCGGGTCACCGTCGAGACGCGGCGCGGCGACGTCGCCCGTCTCACCCCGGACGCCCTGCTCGGCGCCTCGCTGGTCACCGCCTCCGCGCTGCTCGACGTCCTCACCCGCGAGGAGATCGAGACGCTCGCGGCGGCCTGTGCGGGAGCGGGCTGCCCGGCGCTGCTGACGCTCTCGGTCGCCGGGCGCGTCGAACTCAGCACGCCGGACCCGCTGGACGCGGAGATCGCCGCCGCCTTCAACGACCACCAGCGGCGCGGCGGCCTCCTCGGCCCCGACGCGGTGACCGTCGCCTGCGAGGCGTTCGCCGCCCACGGCGCGACCGTCAAGGTGCACCCGAGCCCCTGGCGGCTCGGCCCCGAGAACGTCGGACTGACCGCCCAGTGGCTGCGCGGCTGGGTCGGCGCGGCCGTGGAGGAGCGCCCCCGACTGGCCGAGCGCGCCGAGTCCTACCTGGCCGCCCGGCTGGCGGCCTGCGCGGCCGGCGAACTGCACGTCACCGTCCACCACAGCGACCTGCTGGCACTGGCCCGGCCGACGGGCGGGGCGTGATGAGCGCGGAGACGGTGGGCCCACGGGTGCAGACCGCGGCGCCGGTGGTGTGGGGCGAGGGGACCAGGCCGGTCCTGCGACGGCCCCTGCGCAGCCCGTCGGTGGTCCGCACCGGCGCCGCCGTGTCCGAGGCCCGCATCGGCGTCATCGTGACCGGGCCGCGCACGAAGAAGCCCTCCCGGCTGCGTGCCCTGTTCGGCAACAGCGTCGTCCGCACGCACATCGGGACCGTCGCCGGGGTCGTCATCCTCACCGCCCTGCTGTGGCGGCTGGGCACCGGCGTCTTCCTCGACGGGCTGCGGCGGATCGACGTACCGACGCTGCTGGTGGCGCTCGCGACCGGCGCGGTCACCACCGTGTTCAGCGCCTGGCGGTGGGCACTGGTCGCCCGGGCGCTGCGGATCCGGCTGCCGCTCGGCCCGGCCGTCGCCGACTACTACCGGGCCCTGTTCCTCAACGCGGCCCTGCCCGGCGGCGTCCTGGGCGATGTGCACCGCGCGGTGCGGCACGGGCAGAGCGCCGGCGACGTCGGACGCGGCGTGCGGGCCGTCGTCCTGGAGCGCACCGCGGGACAGCTCGTGCTGGCCGTGGCAGGCGTAACGGTCCTGCTGACCCTGCCGTCCCCGGTCATGGAGGACGCCCGGCAGATCGCCGGGCCGGCCCTGCTGGCCGGGGTGGGCGCGCTCGCCGTCGTCCTCGCCGTCCGGATGAACTCCTCCGCGCCGCGCCGCGGCGGGAAGCTGCGGGCGACGCTGGCCGAGGCGCGCGAGGGACTGCTGTCGCGGCGCAACGGGCCGGGCGTCGCCGTGTCGTCGGCGGTCGTGCTGGCCGGGCACCTCGGCATGTTCGTCGTGGCCGCCCGGGTCGCCGGCTCCGGGGCATCCGTCCTCGCGCTGCTGCCGATCGCCGTCCTCGCCCTGCTCGCCATGGGCCTGCCGCTCAACGTCGGCGGCTGGGGCCCCCGCGAGGGCGTCACCGCCTGGGCGTTCGGCGCCGCCGGACTCGGCGCGAGCACCGGCCTCGCGGTGGCCGTCGTCTACGGAGTGCTCAGCTTCGTGGCGGCGCTGCCCGGGGCGGTCGTGCTGGTCGTCCGCTGGTACGCGGGGCTGCGGGCCGGAGCCGACGACGTGGCCGGCCCCGAGGGCGACGAGCGGCGCTACGACGACCGCACGGAGTCGCCCGCCGCGATGCCGTCCGCTGCGGCGTCCGCCTATTCGGCTGCCGATTCCGCTGATTCCGCCGAAGTCGCCGCCGTGACCGCCGAAGTCAGCAGCGAGAAATACGCGCCGAAGGAATCCGTCAGGCTCGCCAGGAGTTCCTTCCCCTTTTCCGCGGACCCCAGGGAAGGACGGCCGATGACGCCCGAATCGGTATAGGCGGACATTCCCAGCGTGAGTAGATGGCGACGGTCGTCCGCGACGAAATCGGCCGACTCGTAACCGGGCCGGACGAGTTCGGGGTGGGCGTGCAGCAGGATCGAGGTCTCGATCTCCCCGGCGTGCATGTCGGTGAGCAGCGAGGTCAGCGCCCCGGACCGCTCCAGCGCCGCCTCCCAGTCCTCCGGGGCCGGGAAGAGCGCCATCCGCTCACCGCGGGCGGAGGACTCCTGGACGACGTTGCCCAGGACGTAGTTCCCGCCGTGTCCGTTGACCAGCACCAGGGCCTCGACGCCCGAGCGGCGCAATGACGCCGCGATGTCCCGTACCACCGCGTGAAGGGTCACGGAGGAGATGCTGACGGTCCCCGGCCAGGCCGCGTGCTCGTGCGAGCAGGCGATGGTCACCGGCGGGAGGAGGTGCACCGGGTACGCCCCGGCGATCTCCCGGGCGATGGCGCAGGCGACCAGTGTGTCCGTGGCCAACGGCAGGTACGGACCGTGCTGTTCGAAGCTTCCGACGGGAAGGACCGCCACCTGCGTCGGGACGCCCGCGCCCCGGGTCCGTACGTCTTCGGTAGTGTCCGTCGGCACGAGTCCGTGCGCCGCCGACGCCGCCGACCGTATTTCCGAACCACTCATCTTTTCCCGGCCCTTCGTCTCTGCTTAGGAACCAGATCATGACAGATAACATTGGCGTACTCGGCACGAAGACCCCGCAGCGCACCGGTGTGGAACGCGTGGTGAATGCGCCATTGCCCACCGTGTACGGCAAATTCCAGGCGGTCGGCTACCTGGACCACGACCGCGGCGACGAACAGGTCGCCCTGGTCTACGGGGAGATCGGCGCCGAGGACGTGCTGACCCGGCTGCACTCGGAGTGCCTGACCGGCGACGCGTTCGGCTCCCAGCACTGCGAGTGCGGCGACCAGCTGGAGTCGGCGCTGCGGGCGGTCGTCGCCGAGGGCCGCGGCATAGTCGTCTACCTGCGCGGGCACGAGGGGCGCGGCATCGGGCTGCTGGGCAAGCTGCAGGCGATGGCGCTCCAGGCGGAGGGCCTGGACACGGTCGAGGCGAACGTGGCGCTCGGCTTCCCGGTGGACGCCCGCGACTACAAGGTGGCCGCCGACATCCTGCGCGACCTCGGCGTGCGTTCCGTCCGCCTGATGTCGAACAACCCGCGCAAGCGCGAGGCGCTGGTGGACAACGGCATCAAGGTCGCCGAGGAGGTGCCGCTGCTGATCGAGCCGTGCGAGAGCAACATCACCTACCTGCGCACCAAGCGGGAACGCCTGGACCACCGGCTGCCCCACCTGGACGCGGTGGCGCACTGGTCCTGAGCGCGCTTCGCACCGCCGCCCCGACGGGTAGGGATCACGACGGTCACGGCGTACGACAGCCTCGGCACCGGCAACCGGGCCGGGGCCGGCGCGATAAGGAGCCGCTCGCGTGAACACACATGCCTCGGTCGTCGTCATCGGCGGTGGGGTGATGGGCGCCAGCATCGCCTACCACCTCGCCGCCGCAGGCGTCCGTGACGTTCTGCTGCTCGAGCGGGACGAACTCGCCGCGGGCTCCACCTCCAAGGCCGCGGGCGGGGTGCGCGCCCAGTTCTCCGACGAGCTGAACATCCAGCTCGGGGCCCGCAGCCTGGAGGCGTTCGGGCGGTTCGGGGAGGAGATCGGGTACGACATCGGGCTGCACCGCGTCGGCTACCTCTTCCTGCTGTCCACGCCCGAGGAGGTCGCCTCCTTCGAGGCGGGGGTGCGGCTGCAGAACGCGCTCGGTGTGCCCAGCCGGATGATCGACCCGGCCGAGGCGCAGCGCCTCTCCCCGCTGATCGGGACCGACGGGTTACTCGCGGCCGCGTTCTCGCCGGACGACGGCCACTGCACACCGGAAGCCGTCGTCCACGGGTACGCGGCCGCCGCACGCCAGTGCGGTGCGCGCATCCTGCGGCGTACCGCCGTCACCGCCATCGAACGGCAGGGTGCCGCCATCACGGCCGTGCAGACCACCCTCGGCCGCATCACCACCAGCGCGGTGATCTGCGCAGCCGGCGCCTGGTCCAGGGCCGTCGGGGCGATGGCCGGAGTGGACCTGCCGGTGCAGCCGCTGCGCCGCCAGATCGCGGTCACCGAACCGGTCCCCGCCCTCCCGCCGGACCTCCCCATGACCATCGACTTCACCAGCAGCCTCTACTTCCACCGGGAGGGCCCCGGCCTCCTGGTCGGCATGTCCGACCCGGACGAACGCCCCGGCTTCGCCACCGACACCCACGACCGGTGGATCCCCCGCCTCGCCGCCGCCATGGAGCACCGCGCCCCCGCCCTCCTCGACCTGCGCCGCACGGGCGGCTGGGCGGGCCTGTACGAGGTCACCCCGGACCACAACGCCCTGATCGGCGAGGCGTCTTCGGTATCCCGTTTTCTGTACGCGACCGGCTTCTCCGGCCACGGTTTCCTCCAGGGGCCGGCGGTCGGCGAGGTCGTCCGCGACCTGTACCTCGGCCGCGTACCCTTCGTGGACGTCACCCCCCTGAGCGCCGACCGTTTCGCGGCCGACGCCCCGCGTCCGGAGGTCAACCGCGTATGACCGAACTGCACCTGTGGCTGCGTCACGAGGCCCGCACCACCGAACGGCGCACCCCGGTCGTCCCCGACGACGCCCGCCGCCTCATCGAGGCAGGCGTGCGCCTGACCGTCGAGGACTCCCCGCAGCGCATCCACCCGATCGAGGAGTACGAGGCCGCCGGCGCCCGGGTCGTCGCCGCGGGCTCCTGGGTGTCCGCCCCGCAGGACGCCGTCGTCCTCGGTCTGAAGGAACTACCGGATGAACCAAAGCAGTTGACTCACCGTCATATCTTCTTCGGGCACGCCTACAAGCAACAGCCGGGCGCGGCGGACCTGTTGCGCCGGTTCGCCGCCGGGGGAGGGGCGCTCCTCGACCTGGAGTACCTGGCCGACGACCACGGGCGCCGCCTCGCTGCCTTCGGCTACTGGGCGGGCTACCTGGGCGCGGCACTGGCGGTCCTCCAGCACCGGGGCAGGCTCACCGCGCCCCTGCGCCCCACCGGCAAGGACGAGTTGGACGAGACGCTGCGTCCGGCCCCCGGCGACGAGGAGTTCACCGCCCTCGTCGTCGGCGCCCTGGGCCGCAGCGGCCGGGGCGCGCGGGCCGCGTTCACCACGGCCGGCGCCGACCCCACCTGCTGGGACCTGGCCGAGACCCGCGACCTGGACCGCGCCGCCCTGCTGGCCCACGACGTGGTGGTCAACTGCGTGCTCGCCACGACCCCGGTGCCGCCGTTCGTCCGGGAGGAGGACCTCGACGACCCGGCCCGCCGGCTGCGCACCCTCTCCGACGTCACCTGCGACGTGGGCTCGCCGCTCAATGTCCTGCCGGTGTACGACCGCACCACCGAGTGGACGGACCCCGTGCGCCGTCTGCGCAAGGAACCTCCGCTGGACCTGATCGCCATCGACAACCTGCCGTCCTTGCTGCCGCGCGAGTCCAGCGCCGACTTCTCGGCGGCCCTGACGCCCCACCTGCTGGACTTCGGCGTCGGCGGACCATGGGGCCGCTGTCTGGACCGCTTTCGCGAGGCCGGCCGTGAACTCGGTCTGACAGAAGGGGAGTTCGGACATGCCTGACCTCGTTCCCGTAACCGGCACCGTCCACTGGGTCGGCGCCGGCCTCTCCACCGGCAGCGGCCTGGCCGCCCTGTGCGAGCACACCGACCGGGTACGGCTCTGGCACCGCACGGCGCGGCGAGCCGCCGAGGCCCTCGACCGGCTCGGCCTCACCGGGCGCGCCGAGCCGCGCGCCTACACCCTCGACGCGCTCACGGCCGAACTGGCCCCCGGGGACGTCGTCGTGTCGATGCTCCCCGCACCCGAACACGCGCCGCTGCTGTCGGCGTGCGTGGCCCGCCGGGCCCACTTCGCCTGCTCCAGCTATGTCTCGGACGCCGTCCTGGAGCAGGTGGCCGCCGCCGAGGAGGCCGGCCTCGTCGTCCTCACCGAGGCCGGACTCGACCCGGGCATCGACCACCTCTTCGCGCACAGCCTCGTCGCCCGCGCCCGGAAGGCGGTCGGCGACGACACGGCGGCCTCGTACCGTCTCACCTCGTACTGCGGAGGCATCCCCGCCGTCCCCAACGACTTCAGGTACCGCTTCAGCTGGGCACCCCTCGGCGTCCTCAACGCGCTCCGCTCGCCCGCCCGTTACGTGGACGGCGGTACCGAGACCGTCGTCGACCGGCCCTGGGAGGCCACCCGGAAGCACGTCGTCGGCGGGGCGGGCGAGGAGACCTTCGAGGTCTATCCCAACCGCGACAGCGTCCCGTTCATCGAGCAGTACGAACTGCCGCGGGCCTGGAAGCCGACGACCTTCGTGCGCGGCACGCTGCGTCTGGACGGCTGGCTGCGCGCCTGGGACACCGTGTTCGAGGAACTGAAGGCGGGCGACGACACCCGGATCACCGCCCTGGCCCGGGAGCTGGCGGCCACCCATCCCACCACGGACGCGGACCGCGACCGGGTGGTCCTCGCGGTGTCCCTGGAGGTGGACGCCGACAACGGCGTCGAGTGGTCCGGGAGTTTTCTCCTGGACCTGGAGGGCGACGCCCGGGAGAGCGCCATGGCCCGCTGCGTCTCCCGCCCCCTCGCCCTCGGCGTCCGGCACATCCTGGACGGCTCGCTGCCGCCGGGGCTGAGCCGCGCGGCCGAGACGGCGGCGAGGTCCGAGAAGTGGCTGAGGGAACTCGCCGACGAGGGGCTGGAGTTCACACTGCGGGCCGACGGCTGACCCGGCCCGCGTAGGCCGACGGGACTGCGCGGCCGTCGGCTCAGCCCGTGACCGCCTCGTGGACCAGCCGCTTGAGGTCGGGGTACAGCTTCAGGGACTTCCTCGGCCTCAGCTGGGTCAGGAACTGGACGGTCAGATCGTGGGCCGGGTCGACCCAGAACGTCGTCGTGGCGACGCCGCTCCAGCCGTAGGTGCCGAGGCCGGCAGGGGCCTGGGTGCGCTCCGGGTCGGTGACCACGGAGACGCCGAGGCCGAAGCCGACTCCGTCGTTGCCGGGTTCGTCGTGGGCGGGGCGGCTGCCGAAGGCTCGCAGGTCGGCACCGCCGGGGAGGTGGTTGCGGGTCATCAGATCGACCGTCTCCGGCGCGAGGAGGCGGACGCCGTCGAGTTCCCCGCGCCGGCGCAGCAACTCGGTGAAGCGGTGGATGTCGTATGCGGTCGCCACCATGCCACCGCTGCCCGACAGGAACCGCGGCCGGCCGAACAGCGGCAGGCCCGGGATCGGCTCGATGCGGCCGTCGTCGGTGTCGCTGTACAGCTCCGCAAGTCGGCCGGCCTGCTCGTCCGTGACCTGGAAACCCGCGTCCGGCATGCCGAGCGGGCGGAAGATCCGCTCCGCGAGGAACTCGTCCAGGGGGCGGCCGGAGACGACCTCGATGATCCGGCCCAGGACATTGGTGGACACCGAGTAGTTCCACTGCGTGCCCGGCTCGAACTGCAACGGCAGCCGCGCATAAGCCTCCACCGTCCTGGCCAGGTCCGAGCCCGGCAGCACCGCCGACTCCAGACCGGCCTCGCGGTAGAGCGCGTCGACGGGGTGGCAGTGGTAGAAGGCGAAGGTCAGACCCGCGGTGTGGGTCATGAGGTGCTTCACGAGCAGAGGTTGCTCGACCGGGCGGGTGGTGAGGCCGACGCCGGAGCCGCCCGCGTACACCCGCTGGTCGGCGAAGGCCGGGAGATGATCGGCGACCGGGTCGTCGAGACTCAGCCGGCCCTCCTCCATCAGTATCAGCGCGGCGACCGAGGTGACCGGCTTGGTCATCGAGTAGATCCGGTAGAGGGTGTCGGGCTCGACGGGCAGCCCGGCGGCGATGTCGCGGAGGCCGTGCGCGGTGACGTGTGCGACCCGGCCCCCGCGGGAGACGGCCACGAGGAATCCGGGCAGGCGCCCTTCGTCGACATAGTGGGCGACGTGCTGGTCGAGGCGGTCCAGCGCCTTCGCGTCCAGCCCGACCTCGCTCGGGTCGACCTCTTGTCGCAGCAGTGCCATCGTTCTCCTCCGGTGCGCTCGATCAAGGTGCGGTCCCGGCCTACCCCGCCCGGACGACCTCAGACCTCATGGTCGCGTAGGGAACGCGTGTGCGGACCCCTTTCGACGCCCTGACCGGTGTGCGTTGTGTCGCTTCCACCTGCCGGGGAACCGCCGGAAGGGGTGGAAGGCCCGGGGCGCGTACGGGTCGGCAGCGCCCGGCAGAGGGACAGCGCGTGCGCGGCCGCGCACGCCGGCAACAGGAGGGGCGAGCGCGCCGCTCCGAGGCCCATGAGCACGGTCGCCGACGCCATGCCCGGCACCGGCCCCACGCTCATCGCCGTCGGCTGCAACCCGCCCGCGACCCCGGCCGACTCCGCGGGAGCCTGGCGTACGACGACACGGGTCGCCGCGATCATGACGGAGTCGAACCCGGCGCCCAGCAGCGCGAACCCGGCGCAGAAGGCGGCCGGGGCGCAGGCCAGGGCGAGCACGAGGAGGCCGGTGGCCAGGGCGGCGGTCGCCCCCGCGACCGTGGCGCGGGCGCCGGCCCGGCGCAGCAGGACGGCGGAGGCGGGCGCGGCGGCCACTCAGCGGCCCCGCCGGCGGCAGGCTGAGCAGCGCGCTGCGCAGCGGGGTCGGTCCCAGGTCGTCCAGGAGGACGCAGACACAGGCGAACAGCCCGCCGTCGAGGGCCGCCGACGCGACGACGAGCACCCCGAGCGCCCCGCCCATCGCCGGAGGGCCGACCACGTCCGGTGGCAGCAGCGGAGAAGCGGTGCGACGTTCGTGCCGTACGAAGGCGGCGCCGTTGAGGAGGGCGACCGGCGCCGACCACGTGAGGCCGGGGATCGTGACGAGGGTGTGCACCGGGCAGGCCAGGGCCACGGCGAGCAGCAGGGCGCCGGGGATGTCGAGCGGGACGTCCGAGGACGGGCGGGGCCGGTCGTGACCGTGGTCGCGGTCCAGGTTTCTGTCCAGGTCCTGGGAGGTGAGGGCGAGTGCGCCGAACAGCAGCGTGGGAGCGGGCGCACGGCATCCCGAAGGGCGCCGATGACGGCTGGCGGACAGGGCTGTCCTGCGAGCCCACCTCATCCGTGCCACGCCATACCCGAGCCCCCGGAGCCGTGAAGGCGACCGGGGGCTCGGAAGGGCGACGGGGGGCTCGGGAGGGCGGAAGACCGGGAGTTCGGGGCAGGGTCGGGTGTGACCCGGGAATCAGGCAGTAACCGTTTCCGGCTGTGACGCCTCCCGTGCGTCCCGTTCGCCGAGCAGTTCCGTCGGGACCTTCGCGGTCTCCCGGGCGGACAGCACCGCGATCACCGGCGGGACGCACAGTGCCGCCGTGAAGAGGGCCACCGAGGACCAGTCGTCGCCGTCCGGGCCCGCGATCTGCGCGGCGAAGGTGACCGCGAAGCCGGCCACGGCGAAGCCGATCTGGGTGCCGATCGCCATGCCGGACAGGCGGACGCGCGTGGAGAACATCTCGCCGTAGAAGGAGGGCCACACGCCGTTGGCGGCGCTGTAGACCACACCGAAGGTGACGATGCCCAGGAGCAGGATCAGCGGGTAGGAGCCGGTGGAGATCGCCCACAGGTAGGCGAACATCATCACCGCGCTGCCGGCCGCGCCGATCAGGTACACCGGACGGCGGCCGATGCGGTCGGACAGCGTGGCCCACAGGGGGATGGCCGCCAGCGCCACCAGGTTCGCCAGCGCGCCCACCCACAGCATGGAGGAGCGGCTCATGCCGACCGAGTCGCCGGTCGCGTACGCCAGCGCCCACACCGTGAAGATGGTGCTGACCGAGGCGACCAGCGCACCCGCGATCACCCGCAGGACGTCCGCCCAGTGCTCGCGCAGCAGCACCGCCAGCGGCAGCTTGACGACCTCGCCGGTGGCCTGCTGGGCCGCGAAGGCCGGGGTCTCCTCCAGCTTGCGGCGGATGACGTAGCCGACGACGGCGACCGCGATGCTCAGCCAGAACGGCACCCGCCAGCCCCAGGACAGCAACTGGTCCTCGGGGAGGGCCGCGATCGGGATGAAGACGAGCGTGGCGAGGAGCTGACCGCCCTGGGTGCCGCTCAGGGTGAAACTGGTGAAGAAGCCGCGCCGGTGCGACGGTGCGTGTTCCAGCGTCATCGAGTTGGCGCTGGCCTGCTCGCCGGCCGCGGAGATGCCCTGCAGGACACGGCACAGCACCAGCAGGACCGGCGCGAGACCGCCGACCTGGGCGCGGGTGGGCAGACAGCCGATGAGGAACGTCGAGACGCCCATCAGGATCAGCGTGAAGACCATGATCTTCTTGCGGCCGACCCGGTCGCCGAAGTGCCCGAGGAAGAGCGCGCCGACGGGACGGGCCGCGTAGGCGACGCCGAACGTGGCCAGCGACAGCAGGGTCGCGGTGGCCGGATCGGACTCGTCGAAGAAGACCTTCGGGAAGATCAGGGCTGCCGCGCTGCCGTAGATGAAGAAGTCGTAGTACTCCAGGGCGCTGCCGATCCAGGCCGCCGTGGCGGCTTTCTTCGGCTGGCCGGGGGGTGCGGCGGAGGGGACGGACACGGCGTGCTCCTTCGGGGGAACTCCAACTTAGGCGGAGTGAGCGATGGGGAGAAGTGCCGGATCCCAGGGATGGCGGGACGGCCCGGCCGTGCCGGGCGCGCTCCGGCTAATTAACCCACTAGGTAGTTAGTGGTGATGGGTAGGGATGTTGCGCCCGCGTTTCCCGGGTGTCAAGAGGCCGCGCATACGCCGCTCGGCCCGCTCGGTCCGCCCGGCCCGCTCGGGCGGCTCGGTCCGCCCAGCCCGCTCGGTCCGCCCAGCCCGCTCGGTCCGCCCGGCCCGCTCAGTCGGCCGTCCGCTCCGCCGTCAGATAGGCGATCACCATGTCGCCGAGCATGGTGCGGTAGTGCTCGCGCTGGGCGGGGTCGACCAGGTCGCGCCCGAACAGCGCGCCGAACGTGTGCCGGTTTGCCACCCGGAAGAAGCAGAACGAGCTGATCATCGCGTGCAGGTCGACGGCGTCCACCTCGGCCGTGAACAGGCCGGACTCCTGCCCGGAGGTCAGGATGCGGCGGATCACGTCGAGCGCCGGGGAGCCGATCCGGCCGAGCTTCTCGGAGGCGGCGATGTGCTCGGCCTCGTGGATGTTCTCGATGCTCACCAGGCGGATGAAGTCGGGGTGCTGCTCGTGGTGGTCGAAGGTCAGCTCCGCCAGCCGGCGGATGGCCGCGACCGGGTCGAGGTGCTCGACGTCGAGCCGCTGCTCGGCCTCGCGGATCACGCCGTACGCCCGCTCCAGGACGGCCGTGAACAGCTGCTCCTTGCCGCCGAAGTAGTAGTAGATCATCCGCTTCGTGGTGCTGGTGCGGGCGGCGATGTCGTCCACCCGGGCCCCGGCGTAGCCGACCCGGGCGAACTCCTGGGTCGCCACGTCGAGGATTTCGGCCCGGGTCCGGGCGGCGTCGCGCAGCCGCCCGTTGCCGTGGGGTCGTGCCGGTTCGTCGACGCTGGTCATCGGGTTCCTTCGGGCGGTAGTGCGCTGCATGGTCGCGTGACGGGATTCTAGAAGCCCGGTCCGGTCCCGTGGTGAGGGAGGCCTTCCCTCGCGGCCTCCATGGTGTTATGACTAACTCACTAGTTCGTACATTGATCGACGCACAGGAGGTCCGTCGTGGCCGTTGTCTCCCAGGACTCGTATCTCGTCGGGCTGATCGGTTCCGGCATCGGCCCGTCCCTCAGTCCGGCGCTGCACGAGCGGGAGGCCGACCGGCAGGGGCTGCGCTACCTGTACCGCCTCATCGACATCGACGCGCTCGGGATCGGCCCCGAGGCGGTGGGCGACCTGGTGCGCGCCGCGCGCGACCTCGGCTTCGACGGACTCAACATCACGCACCCGTGCAAGCAGCTGGTCATCCCGCACCTCGACGCGCTCTCCCCGCAGGCCGAGGCGCTGGGCGCGGTCAACACCGTCGTCTTCGAGAACGGCCGGGCCGTCGGCCACAACACCGACGTAACCGGTTTCGCGGCCTCGTTCGCGCGTGGACTGCCGGACGTCCCGCTGGAGCGGGTCGTGCAGCTGGGCGCGGGCGGTGCCGGCGCGGCCGTCGCGCACGCCACGCTCACCCTCGGCGCCGGGCGGGTCACCGTCGTCGACGCGCTGCCCGACCGGGCCGCGGACCTCGCCGGTTCCCTGAACCGCCACTTCGGGCCCGGCCGGGCCGCGTCCGCCACCCCGGACCGGCTGGCCGACCTGCTCGCGCGGGCCGACGGCGTCGTGCACGCCACCCCCACCGGCATGGCCGCCCACCCCGGCCTGCCGGTCCCCGCGGAGGTGCTGCGCCCCGGCCTGTGGGTCGCCGAGGTCGTCTACCGCCCCCTGGAGACCGAGCTGCTGCGCACCGCCCGCGCGGCCGGCTGCGCCACTTTGGACGGAGGAGGGATGGCCGTCTTCCAGGCCGCGGACGCGTTCCGTCTCTTCACCGGCCGTGAGCCCGACAGTGCCCGCATGCTCGCCGACATCGCCGAGCTGGCCGGCGCCGTCGCCGCCCCGAAGTAACCAGAAACCGGAGGTGTCCAGGTGCGTACGTCCATAGCAACCGTTTCCCTCAGCGGATCCCTCACCGAGAAGCTCACGGCCGCCGCCCGGGCCGGTTTCGACGGCGTCGAGATCTTCGAGAACGACCTGCTCGCCAGCTCCCTCGCCCCCGAGGAGATCCGGGCCCGCTGCGCCGATCTCGGCCTCACCATCGACCTCTACCAGCCGATGCGGGACATCGAGGCCGTGCCCGCCGAGCAGTTCGCCCGCAACCTGCGCCGCGCCCGGCACAAGTTCGAGGTGATGGGCAGGCTCGGCGCGGACACCGTCCTGGTCTGCTCCAGCGTCTCCCCGCTCGCCGCGGACGACGACGCCCTCGCCGCCGAGCAGCTGAGCCGACTGGCCGACCTGGCCCAGGACTTCGGCATCCGGGTCGCCTACGAGGCGCTCGCCTGGGGACGGCACGTCAGCACGTACGACCACGCCTGGCGCATCGTCGAGACCGCCGGCCACCCCGCGCTCGGCACCTGCCTGGACAGCTTCCACATCCTCTCCCGGAGCTCCGACCCCAAGGACCTCGAAGGCATCGCGGACATCCCCGGCGAGAAGATCTTCTTCCTCCAGCTGGCCGATGCCCCGCTGCTCGGCATGGACGTTCTGCAGTGGAGCCGCCACCATCGCTGCTTCCCCGGCCAGGGCGGCTTCGACGTCGCCGGGCTGGTGAAACACGTGCTGCGCACCGGTTACGGCGGCCCGCTCTCCCTGGAGGTCTTCAACGACGTCTTCCGGCAGGCCGAGGCCGGCCCGACCGCCGTGGACGGCCGCCGCTCCCTGCTGATCCTCCAGGAGGAGGCCGGCATCGAGGCCCTGCCCGTGCCCGCCGCCCCGACCGGTGTCGCCTTCGCCGAACTGGTCACCCGCGACGCCGAACCCGTCGTCGCCGTCCTCACCGGCCTCGGCTTCGCCCGTACCGCCCGCCATCGCGGCAAACCGGTCGAGCTGTGGGAGCAGGGCGCCGCCCGCATCCTGCTCAACACCGGCCCGGCGGCCTTCCCCCACTCTCGGCTTGCCTCGCGCGGGGGGAACCCCACCGACGGCACCACCCTCGCCGCGATCGGCCTGGAGTCACCGGACCCGGCCGCCGCCGCCCGACGCGCGGAGGCCCTGCTCGCCCCCGTGCTGCCCCGCCGCCGTGCCGCCGAGGACGCCCCGCTGGACGCCGTCGCCGCCCCCGACGGCACCGAGCTCTTCCTGTGCGCGACGAACCGGCCCGAACTGCCCAACTGGCGCGCCGACTTCGAGGACGTCCCCCACAGCCCCGCCCCCTCCGACGACTTCCGCATCGACCACGTGGCGCTCACTCAGCCCTGGCATCACTTCGACGAGGCGGTCCTCTTCCACCGCGGTGTCCTCGGCCTCGACGCCCAGGAGAGCGTCGACGTCGCCGACCCCTACGGGCTGCTGCGCAGCCGCGCCGTCACCAACGCCGACGGCAGTGTCCGCTTCCCGCTCACCGTCGGCGCGGCCCCCGGCGACGGCACCGCCCAGGCCCGGCACATCGCGCTGGCCACCGACGACGTGGTCGCCGCGGCCCGCCGCTTCACCGAGGCCGGCGGCCGCCTGCTGCGCATCCCCACGAACTACTACGACGACCTCGCGGCCCGCTTCGAATTCGCCGACGGCGAGCTGGAGACCTACCGCGACCTCGGCATCCTCTACGACCGGGACGCGCACGGCGTCTTCCGGCACTGCTACACGCACACCGTCGGCCGCGTGTTCCTCGAACTGGTCCAGCGCGACGGCGGATACCAGGGCTACGGCGCCGCCAACGCGCCGGTGCGGCTCGCCGCGCAGCACGCCGTGCGCCTGCCTACTGCCGGCTGACCGTCCTGGTCACACCGGCGACGACCGTCGTCGCCAGGATCCAGCCGGTGACGATGAGGACGTAGGACAGCGTCTGGTACCAGCCGGTCGGCGCGAACGCGTCCTCCTGCCCGAAGGAGATCACCGGCAGCAGCAGATCGAGGGTGTAGAAAACCGGGTTGAACTGGGGTGCCTCGCCCGCCTTGAGCGCGGGCGGGTGGTGTCCCGCGTACGCGATCGAGCCGACGGCGAGCAGCGACAGCAGCCAGACGGCGGCACGCAGCGGGCGGAAGCCGTAGCCGACGGCGGCGTCCTGGAGCCGGCCCCATACCTTCCCGTACCAGGGGAGCGTGGACCGGCGGCGGCGCTGCTTTGCGAGCTGGACGAGCCGGGCGGCCTGGTCGTCGCCGATGCGCCGGTACGCGGCGGTGAGCTGCTCGTAGGCGTGCGGGTCGAACCCTTCCCCGTCGCGCTCCAGCATCGGCAGCCGACGATCGGCGGGCTCGTGCGGGGTGAGGAATGTGTAGGTGAGGTCGAGGAGGCGGACCTGGTCGGGCAGCATCTCGGGCTCCACGTCGAGCTGGTTGATCGTGGCGCGCCGCAGGTTCAGCATGCCCTGAACGGGGGCGCCCCGGCGCAGCCAGAACTCGCCGATCACACAACTGCTGGCGCGCAGGGCGGTGCCGCCGGGGTTGGACAGGCGGGCGTCCAGCAGATCCACCCGGCCGGGGACGCGGGCGCCCCGCAGGTCGATGCGGCCTTCGGCGCGCAGGCGTCGGCCCAGCAGGTTCGCGCCCAGCTCCAGCGCCTCGGCTTCCAGGACGTTGGCGCCGGGGTTGCTCAGCTCGGCTCCCTCCAGATCCAGCGAGCCGGCCACGCTGGCCCCGTCGAGCCGGATCAGTCCCTGTGCGCGAAGGCCCCGGGCGCACAGGTCGTCGTCGACGGCGACCTGGTTGAGCTGCAGCACCGGCTGTCCGGCAGTCTGGCCGGCGACCTCCGCCCCCTCCAGGAACAGCGCCCCGCTGATCTGCGCTCCGTCGAGACGCACCGGCCCGCCGAAGCGGCAGCGCGTCAGCCGCAGGCTGCCGTCGATCCGGGCCCGTGTCACCGACAGGCCGGGCATCGCGGAGTCACGCAGGCTGAGGTAGCGCAGGTGGGCGCCGACGAAGTCCGGGGCGTTCTCGAAGCGGCAGTGGGTCAGGTGGATGACGCTGTCGACCGTGGCGTAGCGCAGTTCCAGCGCGCCGGTGACGCCGGCTCCTCGCACCTTGAGGGCCGCTATCTCCCCAGGTTCCTGAGGGCCGTTGAGGAGCAGCGCCCGCAACACCACGGCCCGTACCGTCTGTTCGCCGCTCTCACGGAGGTCGACCTCCGCCCCCGTGGCGAAGGCCCGCCAGAGTCGCTGTTCGGCCGGTGTCAGATCGTTGATCTCCATCAGCGGCGACTCTGGCGGGCCTTGTCGAGCGGTGTCAACCGGCTATGCGCGCACGTTCCATTCGGCGACGACGGGCCGCCCGTGCTCCGTCGACAGCCGGCTGATGGTGCCCGTCGACAGCTGGAACAACCGGCCCTCGGCGGGCGGGAGTCCGAGCCGACGGGCCGTCAGGACGCGCAGGAAGTGGCCGTGTGCGACCAGCACGGCGTCACCGCCGCAGCTCTGGAGCGCGGCGTCCACCCGGGACAGCACCCGGTCGGCGCGCAGCCCGGTCTCCTCGGGAGACTCGCCGGGGTGGCCTTCGGGGCCGGGCGGTACGCCGTCGGTCCACAGGTCCCAGGTGGGACGGGTGCGGTGGATCTCGATGGTGGTGATGCCCTCGTAGGCGCCGTAGTCCCACTCGTGCAGGTCCGGTTCGGGCACGGCCCCGGCGACGCCCGCGAGTTCGGCGGTGCGGACCGCTCGGTGCAGCGGGCTGGTCAGGGCGAGGCAGAAGGTCCGGCCGGAGAGGAGCGGGGCGAGGGACTTGGCCTGTTCCTCGCCGTGTTCGGTGAGGGGCAGATCGGTCCAGCTGGTGTGCTGTCCCGACACGCTCCACTCCGTCTCCCCGTGGCGGACCAGCAGAAGATCCCCCACGGCAGGCCTACTTGTTCGCCGACTCGACGGCGTGGCCGCCGAACTGGTTGCGCAGGGCCGCGATCATCTTCATCTGCGGGGAGTCCTCCTGACGGGAGGCGAACCGCGCGAAGAGGGACGCCGTGATGGCGGGCAGCGGGACGGCGTTGTCGATGGCGGCCTCGACCGTCCACCGGCCCTCTCCGGAGTCCTCGGCGTAGCCGCGCAGCTTGTCCAGGTGCACGTCCTCGTCGAGGGCGTTGACGGCCAGGTCGAGCAGCCAGGAACGGATGACCGTGCCCTCCTGCCAGGACCGGAAGACCTCGCGCACGTTCTCCACGGAGTCGACCTTCTCCAGGAGCTCCCAGCCCTCGGCGTAGGCCTGCATCATGGCGTACTCGATGCCGTTGTGGACCATCTTCGAGAAGTGCCCGGCCCCGACCCTGCCCGCGTGCACATAGCCGTACGGGCCCTCCGGCTTGAGCGCGTCGAAGATCGGCTGGAGCCTCTCGACGTGTTCCTTCTCGCCGCCGACCATCAGGGCGTAGCCGTTCTGCAGGCCCCAGACACCTCCGGAGACACCGGCGTCGACGAAGCCGATGCCCTTGGCGCCGAGCTCCTCGGCGTGCTTCTCGTCGTCCGTCCAGCGGGAGTTGCCGCCGTCGACGACCGTGTCGCCGGGCTGGAGCAGATCGCCGAGTTCGTCGATGACGGACTGTGTGGGCGCCCCGGCCGGGACCATCACCCAGACGGTCCGGGGCGCTTGAAGCTTGTCGACGAGTTCGGCGAGCCCGCTGACGTCGGAGAGCTCGGGGTTGCGGTCGTAGCCGACGACGGTGTGGCCGGCGCGGCGGACGCGCTCGCGCATGTTGCCGCCCATCTTGCCGAGACCGATCAGGCCCAGCTGAATCGATGTCATGTCAGTTCACTTCCTGAGCGTTGCGAAGAGAGCGGTAGGCGGCCACGAGAGCGGCGGTGGAGGGATCGAGGCCGGGCACCTCGACGCCCTTGGTGAGGGCGGGTTCGACGCGCTTGGCGAGGACCTTGCCGAGCTCCACGCCCCACTGGTCGAAGGAGTCGATGTTCCACACCGCGCCCTGCACGAACACCTTGTGCTCGTAGAGGGCGATCAGCTGACCGAGCACCGACGGGGTCAGCTCGGCCGCGAGGATCGTGGTGGTGGGGTGGTTGCCCTGGAAGGTGCGGTGCGCGACCTGTTCCTCCGCGGCGCCCTCCGCCCGGACCTCCTCGGCGGTCTTGCCGAAGGCGAGTGCCTGCCCCTGCGCGAACAGGTTGGCCATCAACAGGTCGTGCTGTGCCTCGAGTTCGTCGCTCAGCTCGTCGATCGGACGGGCGAACCCGATCAGGTCGGCCGGGACGATCTTCGTGCCCTGGTGGATCAACTGGTAGTAGGCGTGCTGCCCGTTGGTGCCCGGGGTGCCCCACACCACCGGCCCGGTCTGCCACCGCACGGTCCGGCCCTCGCGGTCCACCGACTTGCCGTTGGATTCCATGTCGAGCTGCTGGAGATAGGCGGTGAACTTCGACAGGTAGTGGCTGTAGGGCAGCACGGCGTGCGACTGCGCGTCGAAGAAGTTGCCGTACCAGATGCCCAACAGGCCAAGGATCAGCGGGGCGTTGGACTCCGCGGGGGCGGTGCGGAAGTGGTCGTCGACGATCCTGAACCCGTCGAGCAGCTCCCGGAACCGCTGCGGACCGATGGCGATCATCAGCGACAGGCCGATCGCCGAGTCGAAGGAGTACCGGCCGCCGACCCAGTCCCAGAACTCGAACATGTTGTCCACGTCGATGCCGAAGCCGGTGACCTTCTCGGCGTTCGTGGACAGCGCGACGAAGTGCTTCGCGACGGCCTTGTCGTCGCCGTCCAGGCCCCTGAGCAGCCAGGATCGGGCCGAGGTGGCGTTGGTGATCGTCTCGATCGTGGTGAAGGTCTTGGAGGCGACGATGAACAGCGTCTCGGCGGGGTCCAGGTCCCGGACCGCCTCGTGCAGGTCGGCGCCGTCGACGTTCGACACGAAACGGAACGTCAACTCCCTTGCCGTGTACGCCCGCAGTGCCTCGTACGCCATCGCGGGCCCCAGATCGGAGCCGCCGATGCCGATGTTGACGACGTTGCGGATACGCCGGCCGGTGTGACCGGTCCACTCGCCGGAGCGGACGCGCTCGGCGAACCGGCTCATCCTGTCCAGCACGGCGTGCACCTGGGGGACGACGTTCTCGCCGTCGACTTCGACGACCGCGTCCGCGGGGGCGCGCAGCGCGGTGTGCAGAACGGCGCGGTCCTCCGTGATGTTGATCCTCTCGCCGCGGAACATGGCGTCGCGCAGCCCGAACACGTTGGTGGCGGCGGCGAGTTCGTGCAGCTGGGCGAGGGTCTCGTCGGTGATCAGGTTCTTCGAGTAGTCGATGCGCAGGTCGCCGACGCGTACCACGTACCGCTGCGCGCGCCCCGGGTCCGCCGCGAACAGCTCCCGCAGGTGCGCCCGCCAGTGGGCGCGGTGGTCCTCCAACGCGGCCCACTCGGGCCGCCGGTCGAGCCGGGGGGTGTCAGACATGAGAGGGGGTCTCCTTGGTGCCCTCGCCCCGCAGAGCGACGGCGTACATCTCGTCCGCGTCGAGGCGCCTGAGCTCCTCGGCGATGAGTTCGGAGGTGGTGCGGACCTTCAGCGCGAGGGTGCGCGAGGGCTGGCCGGGCAGCGCGAGCGTGGCCAGGGGGCCCTCGGGGCGGTCGATGAGGATGTCGCCGTCCGCGGTGCCCAGGCGTACGGCCGTGACGACCGGTCCGGCGGTGACGACGCGGTCGATCGTGACCCTCAGCCGCGCCTCCAGCCAGCGAGCCAGCAGCTCGGCGGCGGGGTTGTCCGCCTCGGCCTCCACGGCCCCCGAGACGATCGGCAGCCGGGCCTGGTCCAGGGCCGCCGCCAGCATCGAGCGCCACGGGGTCAGCCGGGTCCAGGCGAGGTCGGTGTCGCCGGGGGCGTAGGAGCGGATCCGGGCCTCCAGCGTCGCCAGCGGGTTCTCGACGGCGTACAGGTCGGTGATCCTGCGCTGGCCCAGCGCGCCCAGCGGGTCCTTGGCGGGGTTCTCCGGCGCGTCCACCGGCCACCACACCACGACCGGCGCGTCCGGCAGCAGCAGCGGCAGGACGACGGAGTCGGCGTGCTCGGACACCTCTCCGTACGTCCGCAGGACGACCGTCTCGCCGGTGCCCGCGTCGGCGCCCACCCGGACCTCGGCGTCCAGCCGGGAGGCCGTACGGTCGCGCGGGGTGCGGGCGTGCCGCTTGATGACGACCAGGGTGCGCGAGGGGTGCTCGTGCGAGGCCTCCTCGGCCGCCTTGATCGAGTCGTAGGCGTTCTCCTCGTCCGTGACGATGACCATCGTCAGGACCATGCCCACGGCCGGTGTGCCGATGGCGCGGCGACCCTGCACCAGCGCCTTGTTGATCTTGCTTGCCGTGGTGTCGGTCAGGTCGATCTTCATGGCCTGCGCCAGCTCCGTCCGTCTCGTGCGAGCATCTCGTCGGCTTCCTCGGGTCCCCAGCTGCCCGAGGCGTACTGCGCGGGCCTGCCGTGCCGTGCCCAGTACTCCTCGATCGGGTCGAGGATCTTCCAGGACTCTTCCACTTCCTGATGGCGCGGGAACAGATTGGCGTCCCCGAGCAGCACGTCCAGGATGAGGCGCTCGTACGCCTCCGGGCTGGACTCCGTGAAGGACTCGCCGTAGGCGAAGTCCATCGTGACGTCCCGGATCTCCATCGAGGTGCCCGGCACCTTGGAGCCGAAGCGCACCGTGATGCCCTCGTCCGGCTGGACGCGGATGACGATGGCGTTCTGGCCGAGCTCCTCGGTGGCGGTGGAGTCGAAGGGGGAGTGCGGCGCCCGCTGGAAGACCACCGCGATCTCGGTGACCCGGCGGCCGAGCCGCTTGCCGGTGCGCAGGTAGAACGGCACGCCCGCCCAGCGGCGGTTGTCGACGTTCAGCTTGACGGCGGCGAACGTGTCCGTCGTGGAGGCCGGGTCGATGCCGTCCTCCTCCAGGTAGCCGCGCACCCTCTCGCCGCCCTGCCAGGCGCCCGCGTACTGCGCCCGCACGGTGTGCCTGCCGAGGTCGTCCGGCAGCTTCACCGCCTTGAGCACCTTCAGCTTCTCGGTGAGCAGCGAGGCCGCGTCGAAGGAGGCGGGCTCCTCCATCGCGGTGAGCGCCATCAGCTGGAGCAGGTGGTTCTGGATGACGTCACGGGCCGAGCCGATGCCGTCGTAGTAGCCGGCACGACCGCCGATGCCGATGTCCTCGGCCATCGTGATCTGGATGTGGTCGACGTACGACCGGTTCCAGATCGGCTCGAACATCGTGTTGGCGAAGCGCAGCGCCAGGATGTTCTGGACCGTCTCCTTGCCCAGGTAGTGGTCGATGCGGAAGACCTGGTCGGGATCGAACACGTCGTGCACGACCGCGTTGAGCTCCTGGGCGCTGGCCAGGTCGTGCCCGAACGGCTTCTCGATGACCGCCCGCCGCCAGGACCCCTCCCGGGCCTTCGCCAGCCCGTGCTTCTTGAGCTGCTCGACGACCTTGGGGAAGAACCTCGGCGGTACGGAGAGGTAGAAGGCGAAGTTGCCGCCGGTGCCGCGGGAGGAGTCCAGCTCGTCGACGGCGGCCTTGAGCTGCTTGAACGCGGTGTCGTCGTCGAAGTCGCCGGGGATGAACCGCATGCCCTCGGCGAGCTGCTGCCAGACCTCCTCGCGGAACGGGGTCCGCGCGTGCTCGCGCACCGCGTCGTGGACGACCTGAGCGAAGTCCTGGTCCTCCCAGTCGCGGCGGGCGAAGCCGACGAGTGAGAAGCCCGGCGGGAGCAGACCGCGGTTGGCGAGGTCGTAGACCGCCGGCATCAGCTTCTTGCGGGACAGGTCGCCGGTCACGCCGAAGATGACGAGGCCGGAGGGGCCCGCGACGTTGGGGAGGCGTCGGTCGCGGGGGTCCCTCAGTGGGTTCTCCCAGTCCGCGCCGAGCGTGCTGGTGCTCATTCCGCGTCAACTCCCTTGCTCATCAGCGACTTCGTGACCGCGTCCAGAAGGTCCTGCCACGCCGTGGCGAACTTGGCGACACCCTCGTCCTCCAACCGGGTGACGACCTCGTCGTAGGAGATGCCGAGCGCTTCGACGGCGGCGAGGTCGGCGCGGGCCTGCGGGTAGCCGCCGGTCACCGTGTCTCCGATGATGTCGCCGTGGTCGGCGGTGGCGTTCAGCGTGGCCTCGGGCATGGTGTTGACCGTGCCCGGTGCGACGAGATCGTCCACATACAGCGTGTCCTTGTACGCAGGATCCTTCACACCGGTGGATGCCCACAGCGGACGCTGCTTGTTCGCCTTCGCCCCGGCCAGCGCGGTCCAGCGGTCACCCGCGCGTGTCGAATTGTCGGCAGAGCCGAACCTGTCTTCGTACGCCTCGTAGGCGAGCCGCGCGTTGGCGAGTGCCGCCTTGCCCTTCAGCGCGAGGGCCTCGTCCGTGCCGAGGGCCGTCAGCCGCTTGTCGATCTCGGAGTCGACACGGGAGACGAAGAAGGAGGCGACGGAGTGGATGGTGGCGAGGTCCAGACCCCTCGCCCGTGCCTTCTCCAGGCCGGCCAGGTAGGCGTCCATGACCTCGCGGTAGCGCTCCAGCGAGAAGATCAGCGTGACGTTGACGCTGATGCCCAGGCCGATGACCTCGGTGATCGCCGGGAGGCCGGCCTTCGTCGCCGGGATCTTGATCATGACGTTGGGGCGGTCGACCAGCCAGGCGAGCTGCTTGGCCTCGGCGACGGTGGCCGCGGTGTCGTGGGCCAGACGGGGGTCGACCTCGATGGAGACACGACCGTCGACACCCTGCGACGTGGTGTATACGGAATGCAGAATATCGGCTGCGGCCCGCACGTCGGCCGTCGTCATCATCCGTACGGCCTCGTCCACCGTGACGCCCCGCACCGCGAGGTCGGCGAGCTGCTCCTCGTAGCCCTCCCCGGAGCCGATGGCGGCCTGGAAGATGGACGGGTTGGTGGTGACGCCGACGATGTTCCTCGTCTCGACGAGCTCGGCGAGGTTGCCGGAGGCGATCCGCCTGCGCGACAGGTCGTCCAGCCAGATGGAGACGCCCTCGTCGGACAGGCGCTTGAGTGCTCCCGCGGTCGCGGTTGCTTCGGTCACTGTGATCATCTTCTCTCTGGCGTTCGGATCAACCACGCGCTGCGGCCACGGATTCCCGGGCTGCGGCGGCGACGTTCTCGGGGGTGAAGCCGTACTCGGCGAACAGGGTGTTCGCGTCGGCGGAGGCACCGAAGTGCTCGAGGGAGACGATGCGTCCCGCGTCCTGCACGAAGCGGTGCCAGGTCAGACCGATGCCCGCCTCGACCGCGACACGGGCCTTCACCGACGGCGGCAGCACCCGGTCGCGGTACTCGCGCGGCTGCTCCTCGAACCACTCCACGGACGGCATCGACACCACCCGGGTGCCGATCCCCTCGGCCTCGAGCGCCTCACGCGCGGCGACGGCGAGCTGCACCTCGGAGCCGGTGGCGATGAGCACCACGTCCGGTACTTCGGAAGAGGAGTCCTGGAGCACGTAACCGCCCTTCGCCGCGTCCGGGTTCGGTGCGTAGGTCGGGACGCCCTGGCGGGTGAGGGCCAGGCCGTGCGGCGCCGGGTGGGTGGCGTGCCGCTCGAGGATCTCGGCCCAGGCGATCGCGGTCTCGTTGGCGTCGGCGGGACGGACGATGTTCAGGCCGGGGATGGCGCGCAGCGAGGCGAGGTGCTCGACGGGCTGGTGGGTGGGGCCGTCCTCGCCGAGGCCGACGGAGTCGTGCGTCCACACGTACGTCACCGGCAGCTGCATCAGCGCCGACATCCGCACCGCGTTGCGCATGTAGTCGGAGAACACCAGGAAAGTGCCGCCGTAGATACGGGTGTTGCCGTGCAGCGCGATGCCGTTCATCTCCGCGGCCATCGAGAACTCGCGGATCCCGAAGTGGACCGTACGGCCGTACGGGTTCGCCTCGGGAAGAGAGTTGCCCTCGGGGAGGAAGGAGGACGTCTTGTCGATGGTGGTGTTGTTGGAGCCGGCGAGGTCGGCGGAGCCGCCCCACAGCTCCGGGATCACCGCGCCGAGCGACTGGAGCACCTTGCCGGACGCGGCGCGCGTGGCGACGGACTTGCCGGGCTCGAAGACCGGCAGCGCGTCCTCCCACCCCTCGGGGAGCTGACCCGCGACGACCCGGTCGAACAGCTTCGCCCGCTCCGGGTCGGCACCGCGCCACTTGTCGAGCTGCTTGTCCCAGGCCGCGTGGGCCTCGGCGCCCCGGTCGAGGGCGGCGCGGGTATGGGCGAGGACCTCGTCGGTGACCTCGAAGGTCCGCTCCGGGTCGAAGCCGAGGACGCGCTTGGTGGCGGCGACCTCGTCCGCGCCGAGGGCGGAGCCGTGGGAGGCCTCGGTGTTCTGGGCGTTCGGCGCGGGCCAGGCGATGATCGTACGCAGCGAGATGATCGAGGGGCGCCCGGTCTCGGCCTGGGCCGCCTTCAGGGCCGCGTACAGGGCGGAAACGTCGACGTCACCGTCTTCTGCGGGTTCCACACGCTGGGTGTGCCAGCCGTAGGCCTCGTACCGCTTCAGTACGTCCTCGGAGAACGCGGTGACGGTGTCGCCCTCGATGGAGATGTGGTTGTCGTCGTAGACGAAGACCAGGTTGCCGAGCCTCTGGTGGCCCGCCAGCGAGGAGGCCTCGGCGGAGACGCCCTCCTCCAGGTCCCCGTCGGAGACGATCGCCCAGACCGTGTGGTCGAAGGGCGACTCGCCCTCTGGGGCGTCCGGGTCGAACAGACCGCGCTCGTAGCGGGCGGCCATCGCCATGCCGACGGCGTTGGCGACACCCTGGCCCAGCGGGCCCGTCGTCGTCTCGACACCGGCGGTGTGCCCGTACTCGGGGTGGCCCGGCGTCTTCGAGCCGTGCGTACGGAAGCTCCTGAGGTCGTCCAGCTCCAGTTCGTAGCCGGAGAGGAAGAGCTGGGTGTAGAGGGTCAGCGAGGTGTGTCCGGGGGACAGGACGAAGCGGTCGCGGCCGGTCCACTCGGGGTCCGCCGGATCGTGACGCATCACTTTCTGAAAGATCGTGTACGCGACCGGGGCCAGGCTCATGGCGGTTCCGGGGTGGCCGTTACCCACCTGCTGCACGGCATCCGCCGCGAGTAGACGCGCGGTGTCGACGGCACGTCGGTCGGTTTCGGTCCACTCGAAGCTGTTCGGTGTCTGCGTGCTCATCTTCAAGAAGTCCTCGATCGGAGCGGGTCTACTGCTGTGATGCGTTCAAACTTAAAAGTCTGACTTATGCGGGGGAAGGTTGCTGTGTGTCAGCCTGTGGTGAAAGTGGGACACGGACGGCGTGATCGGGACGGCGTGAGAAGGACATGGCGGACAGAACCATCCAAGACGGGGACGACGACGGCGGCGTTGACGGGATCAGAACGTTCCCCTTCCCGGTGGAGCTGAGCGTCGGCGGCGTCGGCATGCGGGTGGGCCCCATGGGCGCCGACCGCACCTGGCACGCCGAGACCGTGCCGCTGGAGCGCGTGCACCGCATCGACTTCCACGTGGTGATGCTCTTCGGCGACGGCCCCGTCCGCCACATGATCGACTTCGCCGAGTACGAGGCGGCCGCCGGCGACGTGCTGTGGATCCGCCCGGGCCAGGTGCACCGTTTCTCGAAGTCGAGCGAGTACCGCGGAACGGTCCTGGCCATGCAGCCCGGTTTTCTGCCCCGTGCCACCGTCGAGGCCACCGGCCTGTACCGCTACGACCTGCCGCCGCTGCTGCGACCGGACGAGCGGGAGCTCACGGGCCTGCGCGCGGCTCTGACGTATCTGCAAGGGGAGTACGACGACGGTGGCGCCGACGGCACCCTGCCCGTGAGTCTGCACACGGCGGTGCTGCGGCACTCGCTGACCGCGTTCCTGCTGCGCCTGGGGCATCTCGCGGCGAGCGGCGCGGAGGCGGCGCGGCGCCAGGCCGACACCACCTTCACGCTCTTCCGGGACGCCGTCGAGAAGGACTTCGCCACCAACCACAGCGTCAGCGCCTACGCCGACGCCCTCGGCTACTCCCGCCGCACCCTCGTGCGCGCGGTCCGCTCGGCCACCGGCGAGACGCCCAAGGGCTTCATCGACAAGCGGGTCGTCCTGGAGGCGAAGCGGCTCCTGGCCCACACGGACCTGCCGATCGGCCGGGTCGGCGCGGCGGTGGGCTTCCCCGACCCGGCGAACTTCTCCAAGTTCTTCCAACTGCACACGGGGCACACCCCGGTGGCCTTCCGCGCGGAACTGCGCTGAGACCGACCGGCGTGCGCCCCGTGTGGCGTGCGATGCGGGTGTCAGGCCTGGGCGGCCCCTTGCCCGAAGTAGTGCCCCTCGTCCAAGTCGGCGATGAGGGAGGGCTGTTCGGGCTGCCAGCCCAGCAGCTTGCGCGTCTGGGTGCTGGAGGCGGGGATGTCGCGGCCGACGAGGATGCCCAGCCAGCCGAAGTGGGCCTCCGCCTCGGCGGCGGGGATCGCGGTGACCGGCAGGTCCAGGTGAGCGCCGATGACGGCGGCGATGTCGCGGAACGGCACACCCTCGTCGTCGACGCCGTGCAGCCGGGTGCCCGCCGCGGCCGACTCCAGGGCGAGACGGTACAGCCGGGCCGCGTCGAGCCGGTGCACGGCGGGCCAGCGGTCGGCGCCGTCTCCGACGTATGCCGAGACGCCCCGTTCGCGGGCGAGGTCGATCAGCCGCGGCACGAAGCCGTGGTCGCCGACGCCGTGCACCGAGGGTGCGAGGCGGACCGCCGAGACGCGGACGCCCCGCTCGGCGAACGCGAGAGCCGCCGCCTCGTTGGGCATCCGCGCCGCCGCGGGCGAGTCGGCGACGAACCCGTCGTCCTCGGTGCTCACCCGGCCCGGAGGCAGGCCCGCGGTGCCGGAGGTGACGACGAACGGCCGGTCGGAGCCCGCGAGTTCCTCGCCCAGCATCTCGATGGCCCGCCGCTCCGTGCGGGCGGAGGCCTCGAAGTTCGCGAAGTCGTGCTGGAAGGCCAGGTGGATGACACCGTCGGCGGTGGCCGCACCCCTGCGCAGCCCGTCGGGGTCGCGGAGATCACCGCGGTGCACCTCGGCCCCGGCGGAGGTGAGGAACGCGGCGCCCGCGTCCGAACGGGCGACGCCCACGACCTGGTGTCCGGCGTCGATGAGCTCCTGGACGACGGCGGAACCGATGAACCCGGTCGCGCCGGTGATGAACACGCGCACAGCGCACTCCTTGAGTGGTTTCCGTAAGGGGTTTCGTGTCTCCATCCTCCGAAGGAGGAGGCGGCCGCGTCCAAGGCCTGTTTCGCATCGCGCAATACGCTTCAGGCATCACCGCAGGCCGGCAGCCCGGACGGTCAGCCGTCGGCGGCCGTCGGCGGTTACGCTCGTGCCATGCCCGACCCCGCCCCGGACTTCGGCCCCGCTCCGGACTCCGACCGCGCCCCCGGCTCCGGACCGGACCTCGGCCCCGGTTCCGGTCCCACCCCTGTGGCCGACCTCGACCTGCGGCTGGTGCGGTACTTCACCGCCGTCGCCGAGCACGGGCACTTCGGTCGCGCCGCCCTCGCCCTGCATGTCACCCAGCCGTCCCTGAGCCGCCAAGTACGCCGCCTGGAACAGCACTTGGGGGCGCGGCTCCTGGACCGCACCCCGCGCGGCACCCAGCTCACCGCGGCGGGCGAGGTCTTCCTGCCGCACGCCAAAGCCCTGCTGCGCTCGGCAGCCGAGGCCACCGTCCGGGCCCGGGCCGCCGCCGAGCCCAGCCGGTTCACCGTCGGCTACGTCACGGCCACCATCGTCACCCCGGCCGTACGCGAGCTGCGCCGCAGGCACCCCGACGCCGACGTCCGCACCCTCCACCTGGACTGGCACGAACTGTCCCGGGCCCTCCTCGACCACCGGGTGGACGCCATGGTGGCCCGGCTCCCCTTCCCGACGGAGGGGCTGCACGTCACTGTCCTCTACGACGAACCCCGCGTACTGGTCGTCCCCCTCGACCACCGGCTGGCCGGCAAGGAGTCCGTCACCGTCGACGACCTCGCCGGCGAACCCATGCCCCGGGTACGGGGATCCGACCCCGCCTGGAGCGCGTTCTGGCGCCTCGAACCACGCCCCGACGGACTGCCGGTGCCGGACGGGCCGTACGTGGACGAGGTCGAGGACAAGTTCGAACTCGTCGCGGCGGGACAGACGGTGGCCGTGTCCGCCGCCGCCCCCGGGTTCGTCCTGCGCCCCGACCTCACCAGCGTTCCCCTCGAAGGCGTCGAGCCGAGCCATGTCGTCCTGGCGACCCGCGCCGGCGACCGCGGCCGCCTGGTGACCTCCTTCCGCAAGGCGGCCCGGACCCACCTCACGGGCGCTCCCGCCGGGCGGCCGGACGCGCGGGACCGCTGATCTTCGCGGTCCGCTCGTGCACCGCCTCGACGAACGCGTGAAGGAGGGGACTCTCGCCGCCGGTGGGCCAGACGAGTCCCCGGTCGGCGGGGGCGTCGACCACGGGCAGGTAGGCGATGACGGGGTGCCGGTTGAACAGGTTCACCTGGTGGCTGAAAGGGAAGGCGCCCGCGCCTTCGGCGATGAGGGCGAGCGCCTCGGTGACCGAACGGACCTGCGGGCCCCGCTCGATCGGCCGCCGGCTCGGCGTGGTGCGAGGCGCGCGATCGAGCACCCAGCGGGCGGGCAGGGCGGGAGTGTCCAGCAGGCGCACGTCGGTCAGGTCCTCCGGACGGGCGCTGCCACCGACGGCGAGCGGGTGCCGGGTGGCGACCGCCGGCACCCGCTGCTCGCTCGACAGGACCGGCCCGACGCCGACACCGGGCCCGTCCACGGGACGGCCGGCGTCCATGACGTCGACCCCGCCCCGCGGCAAAGGCCGTTGGGCCTCACCGCCGTGGAACTCGCTGATCCGGACGTCGGCTTCGGGGTGGCGCTCGCACAAGGTGCCCGAGGCCTGCACGAGCAGGTTCATCCACAGCGGCCCGATCGCCCCGACCCGCGGGGTGCCCGGTGGTGCCGCGGGCGGTCGCGGCTGCGCGGGCGAGCCCGTCGCGGACGCGCCGGTGGTGGGGGAGCAGGTCGGCGTGCGGCGTGCGCCCGAGGTCGGCCAGGGCCACGCGCCGGCTCGTCCGCTCGACCAGGACGCCGCCGATCCGGCGTTCCATGCCCTGGATGAGCCGGCTGATGAGCTGCTGTGACACCCCGCGCCGCTGTGCGGCCCGACCGAAGTGCAGGTCCTGCGCCAGGACCGGGAACGCCTCGATCTCCCCGGCTCCCCGGTTTCGACAAGCTCCACTTGACGATCAACCAGAGGTTCGCCGTTGAAGCCTCACGACGCGACCCGCTCGCCGCCCAGCCACGGCATCCGCCCCACGAGCGTGTCCCGCATCCGGGTCAACGCCTCGATACGTTCCTGGAGTTCGGCGACCCGCTGAGCGCCCACGGCGTAGTTGGCGGCGCACGCGTCCGAGTAGGCGAACACCTCGGGCAGATCGCTGTCGAGGTAGCGGACGAAGGACTTGACGTTCTCCACCGTGAACCCGGAGGCGAGCAGGTCGCGGACATTGCGGACCCGGGTCACCGCGGCCGGCCCGTACACCCGGTAGCCGGCCGCGGTCCGCTCGGACTCCAGCAGCCCCTGCTCCTCGTAGTAGCGCAGGGCACGGGTCGTCGTCCCGGTGCGGGCGGCGAGGTCTCCGATCAGCATCATGGAGACGTCAACTCCCCAGCCGTACCACGGTCTTCCCGGTGTGCGCGCCGCGGACGAGATCGAGGAGGGCCCGCGGGGCGTGGGCGAGGCCGTCGATCACCGTCTCGTCGTAGCGGATGGCTCCGTCGCGCAGCCAGCCGCGGAATTGCTCGCCGAACTCGGCGGCCCTGTCGAGGTGGTCGGAGAGGGTGAATCCGCGCAGGGTGAGGCGTTTGGTGAGCAGGGGCAGCAGATCGCCGGGGCCGGTGTCGGGCCGGCCGCCGCTCTGCCGGTTCAGGGCGCCGCAGACCGCGATACGGCCGTGCGGGTTCATCACCTCGACGGCGGCGCGCAGTTGCTCACCGCCCACGTTGTCGAAGTACACGTCGATGCCGTCGGGAGCGGCCTCGCGCAGCCGGTCGACGACGGGACCGTCGTGGTGGTCGAAGGCCGCGTCAAAACCGAGCCTCCCCGTCAGATGGGCGACCTTCTCCCGCGTGCCGGCGCTGCCGATCACCCGCACCGCGCCTTTGAGCCGGGCGATCTGGCCGGCCATGCTTCCGGTCGCCCCGGCGGCGCTGGAGACGAACACCGTGTCGCCCGGACGGAGTTGTGCCACCTCCATGAGTCCGACGTAGGCGACCAGGCCGAAGCCCAGGTGCAGGGAAGGGCTCGGGTAGGCGGCCCGGTCGACCCTGCGCAGCGCCCCGGCCGGAGCGACGGCGTACTCCCGCCACCCCAACCGGTGCACCACCAGATCGCCTTCGGCGAGCGAGGGATCCGCCGAGACGGTCACCTCGCCGACGGCGTCGCCGTGGAGGACCTCGCCGAGTTCGTAACGTGGCATGGGAAGTCCGGGTTCGCCGGACGCCAGCAGGACCATGGCGGGGTCGAGAGACATGAACAGGTTGCGTACGAGGACCTGCCCGGGGGCCGGAGCCGGGACGGGCGCCTCGACGAGGTCGAAGTCGTCGGGGCCGGGGAGTCCTGCGGGCCGGGAGCGGAGGCGGACCTCCAGGCCCGTGGTGGGGTTCGTCATGACGGCGACGCTAGGGGTTGACGTATACGTGAAGGTCAACCACCCGGCGCCGCCATGGGAGTTGCTCAGTGCCCGAAGGTGAACCAGTTGACGTTCACGAAGTCCGCCGGCTGGCCGCTGGTGAAGGTCAGATAGACGTCGTGGGTGCCGGTGACGGAGCTGATGTTCGCGGGGATCGTCTTCCAGGTCTGCCAGCCACCGGTGTTGGCCACCGAGAAGCTGCCGACGGGCGTGGCCGTACGGCTGTCGAGGCGCACCTCGACCAGTCCGCTGACCCCGCCGGCCGCACCGCCGGCGACCCGCGCGTTGAACTGGGTCGCCGCCGTGGAACCGAAGTCCACGCCCTTGTACAGCGCCCAGTCGCCGTTCGCGAGGGAGCCGATGTCCTGGCCGCCGCCGGTGTCGGTCGTGGTCTCGGTGGCGGTGCCCGACTGGCTGTCGTACGACTCGGCCTGGATCGTGCCGTAGGCGTCCCGGCTGCCGGACGGCGGCGGCGTGGTGGTTCCGCTCCCACTGCCCGCGGCCTGGAGCACCTGCACGTAGTCCACCACCATCGGGTGGCCCGACTCGGTGGCGCCGTCCAGGCCGCCGCCGAAGGCGTCCGGGAACGCGCCGCCCATCGCGACGTTCAGGATGACGAAGTAGCCGTGGTTCGTGGCGTTGGTCCAGGTCGTCGCGTCGACCTGGTTCGCGGTGACCGTGTGGTAGTTGACGCCGTCGACGTAGAAGCGGATCGCCTCCGGGGTCACCGAGCGGTCCCACTCCATCGTGTAGGTGTGGAAGCCGGACTGACAGGTCGTGTTCGGACACGCGACGGAGTTGCCGATGCCGGTGGTCTCGTTGCACGGGCCGCCCGGGTTGGTGCCGCAGTGCATCGTCGCCCACACCTTGTTCAGGCCCTGGACGTTCTCCATGATGTCCAGCTCGCCGACGCCCGGCCAGTTCTGGTAGTTGCCCCGGTACGGCGCGCCGAGCGCCCAGAACGCGGGCCAGTAGCCTTCGGCGGCGGTGCCGGTCACGTTGGGCATCTGCAGCCGGGCCTCGACCCGCAGCTTGCCGCCGGACGGGGGCTGGAAGTCGGTGCGCGTGGTCTCGATGCGTCCCGAGGTCCAGTTGCCGGCCGAGTCGCGCAGTGGGGTGATGCGCAGGTTGCCGTTGCCGTCGAGCGAGACGTTGTTGGTGCTGTTGGTCATCGTCTCGACCTCGCCGGTGCCCCAGTTGGCAGGCCCGCCCGGATACGAAGTCCCGGTGCTGTACTGCCAGTTGGAGGTGTTGACGCCGGTGCCCGCGGCGCCGGTGAAGTCGTCGAGGAAGACCTGCGTCCAGCCGGACGGGGGCGTGGGCGCGGAGGCGTTCGCGGGCAGGGTGACGGCCGCCGCCGCGGCGGCCGCCAGCCCGAGCGTGCTGAGCACGGCGATGAGCGCGCGTCGCCGTCTGGGTATGCCGGAGGTTGCACTCATGGAGGTGCCTCTCGGGTACGGGGTGAGGTGCGCGGGTGACTTCGAGAGCACTCTGAGAGCGCTCTCAAAGTGGGCCCAATGTGCTCTCCGTCCCGGAGGCCGTCAAGACTTAAAGCAAGGAAAGTCCTTTCACGGGAGGGAGGTTCACGGCTTGAACCGCCCAAAGGGGCTAAAGCGCGCTGCCCGCCTTCCACTCCGCCCAGGACAGGTTCCAGCCGTTGAGCCCGTTGGCCGGATCGACGGTCTTCTCGCCGGAGTTCTTCACGATCACCACGTCGCCGAGCATCGAGCTCTCGTAGAACTTGTAGCCCGCCACGGAGCTGTCGCTCGCGCCCTTGGCGTCGTGCAGGCCGACGCAGCCGTGGCTGGTGTTCTGGCTGCCGAACACGGACGTCGAGGCCCAGTAGTTGCCGTGGACGAACGTGCCGGAGGTGGTCAGGCGCTGGGCGTGCGGGACGTCGGAGATGTCGTACTCGTCGCCGAGGCCGACCGTGGAGGACTCCATCCGCGTCTGCTGGAACCGCTCGCTGATCACCATGATCCCGGACCACGTGGTGTGGTCGGCGTCGCCGCCGGAGACGGGGTAGGTGGCCAGGGTCGCGCCGTCCCGCTTCACCACCATCTCCTTGCTCGACAGATCCACGGTGCTGATCTGCGCGCGGCCGATGTGGAAGGTGACGTCCTTCGACTGTATGCCGTATACGCCATCCGTTCCCTGGACGTCCTTCAACCGCAGACCGAGGGTGATCGTCGTTCCGGCCGCCCAGTACGTCTGCGGCCGGAAGTCGAGCCGGGTGTCGCTGAACCAGTGCCCGACGACCTCCACGGCCGGTTCGGCGGTCACCGTGATCGCCTTCTCCACCGCGGCCTTGTCCGACACGGCGTGCGAGAAGTTGATCGAGACCGGCATCCCGACGCCGGATGTGGAGTTCGCCTCGGGGGTGAAGTAGCCGACGAAGGTCTCGCCGGGGGACTTGGTGGTGAAGGTGGCCGTCTGCGCGGCGGCGCCCTCGGCCTGGGCAGTGACCGTGTACTTGGTGCCGGAGTACGGGTTGGTCGTCGACGTCCATGTCGTCCGGGCCGCGTCGAGGGAGCCCGCGAGTGCCGAGCCGTCGTTGCCCGTCACCTTCACGGAGGCGAGGGTGCCGTCGGTCACGGTGACCTCGACCGGGCTGGTGAAGGCCGCCTTCTCGGTGCCGTCGGCAGGGGTGACCGAGATCACCGGCTGCTTCGCGGCCGCCGCGGCCTGCGTGGACGCGGAACCCGACGTCCCGGTCGTCGTGTTCTCCGACGCGTCCGCCGACCCGGAGCTGCACCCGGTCAGCGCGACGGCCGGAGCGGCGCCGAGCACCGCCAGGATCCCGCGCCGGGACCACCCCTGCGACTGCTGCTCGGATCGGTTCGATATGTGCGAGACGCCCACGGCACGCCTTCCTGAGTTGCCCACCTTTGCGCGTGCATCCTGCGCCTCCCAGATGGGGCGAACCTTTGAATCCCCCGGTCGCCGTCTGAGATTCCCGTGAGGACGGCCCGAGCAGGGCCGCCGCGCGCCCGCGCCGCCAGGAGCGCCGCGCGAGCGCTACGCGAGCGGGTGGTCGTAGCGGATGAACCCGTTGAAGGCCGCCACCCTGTCGTACAGGGCACGGGCGGTGGTGTTGTCCTCCTGGGTGGTCCAGTACAGACGGGCGGCGCCCCGCTCGCGCGCCGCCTCGGCGACCCGCTCGATCAGCGCCCGGGCCACGCCCCGGCCGCGCGCCGCCTCATCGACGTAGAGGTCCTGGAGATAGCAGCTGTCCGCCATCCAGCCCGTGGCGTGGAACAGGTAGTGCGCGATGCCCACCAGTTCCCCGTCCGCCCGGGCGCCGACGGCGTGCACCTCGCCGCCGTCGCGCAGGCGTCGCCACATCTCCTCGTACCCCTCGTCGGGCACGTCCGTGCGGTAGAACTTCTTGTAGCCGCGCGCCAGCACTTCCCAGGCGGGGCGGTCGTCCGGGTTCAGCGAACCGATCTCGATCATGGTTGGGCATTCTCGCCGGGAGTCCCCGCAGGCGCCAGTCCCGACGGGCGGCTCACTCGGTCCGGCCCTCCGGCTGCCAGCCCAGGGCCCGTGAGATCCCCCGGGCCGCGAGACGCACCGCCGGCACCAGCACCGGGACGGCTGCGTCGGCGTGCGGGACGACGACCGACACGGCGGCCACCACCGCGCCGTCCGGACCGCGCACCGGAGCGGCCACCGACAGGGCGTCCTCCGTGACCTGACGGCTGCTCACCGCCACACCCGTGCGCCGTACTTCGGCCAGCACCCGCCGCAAGCGCACCGGATCGGTGATGGTGTGGGCGGTGTAGGAGACCAACGGCCTGGCGCAGTAGGCCTCTTGGAGCTCGGAATCGCCGTTGGCGAGCAGCGCGAGCCCGACGCCGGTGACATGCAACGGCCAGCGGGCGCCCACCCGGATGTGCACGCCGACCGCCGAACGCCCCGACAGCCACTCGGTGTAGACGACATCGGACCCGTCCCGCACCGCCAACTGCACGTTCTCGTGCGTGGCTTCGTACAGGTCCTCGAGGTAGGGCAGCGCGACCTGACGCAGTGCCAGGCCGCGCGGTGCCAGCGCCGCGACCTCCCACAGCCGCAGCCCGACGTGGTACACGCCGGACGCGTCCCGCTCCAGGGCGCCCCACTCGGTCAGCGCCCCCACCAGCCGGTGCGCGGTGGTGAGGGTCAGCCCGGCGCGGCGGCTGATGTCGGTCAGGGACAGCGCGGAGTGCGTGTGGTCGAACGCGGCGAGCACGGCCAGCAGCCGGTCCGGCGCGGAACGCGAGGTCGTGGCGAGGGCGCCCCGGTCCATCAGGTCCTCCTCACTGTGTCAGGCGAGGCCGTCCCCGGCGATCCGCAGCAGCAGTGTGTGCAGTGTCTCGCGGTCGGCCGGGTCGAGGGGGTCCAGCAGTTCGTTCGTCACCCGCAGGCCCGCCTCGTCGGTGCCGCGCAGGAAGGAGCGGCCGTCCTCGGTGAGGACGACGATCCGGCTGCGGCGGTCGTCCGGGGCCGGGCGGCGCTCGGCGAAGCCCAGCTTCTCCAGGTCGTCGACCAGGCCGACGATCGCACTGGGGTCGTAGCCGAGCCGGGCACTCAGCTCGCGCTGGAGGGAGCCCTCGGAGGTGGCGAGGAAGCGCAGCACCGCGTAGTGGCGCAGGCGCAGCCCCGACTCCTGGAGGAACGTGTTGAACAGCTGACCCGAGCGCAGTCCGAGGCGGTAGAGCAGGTAGCCCGTGTCCGCGTGCAGCTCACGCATCCATGGCTCGTCCGCGTCGATCGGGGCGGCGTTCACTGCGTTGTCCTGGCGGGCGATGGCGGGCTCCCTGGGCTAGGTCCCCTTCCGGGGGCGGTTCGTCCTACAGATTCCAGCATGACGCACCCCATAGGTCGACAACAACTATTGACGACAACAATTATTGCTCTTAGCTTCGATCTCGACGTCGCGCTCCAGGCGACGCGAAGTCGCACCCCATGTGAAGGGACACCGTCGTGCCCAGCATCGATCTCACCGGCAAGGTCGCCGTCGTCACCGGCAGCGGCCGGGGCCTCGGCCTCGCCTACGCGCACGCCCTGGCCGCCCACGGCGCCTCCGTGGTCGTCAACGACGTCGACGAGGCGGTCGCCGAGCAGGCAGTGAAGTCCATCACCGAGGCCGGCGGCACAGCCGTCGCCGAGGTGGTCCCGGTCGGTACGACCGAGGCCGCCGAGCGGCTGGTGAACCGGGCCGTGGAGGAGTTCGGGCGGCTCGACATCCTGGTCACCAACGCGGGCATCCTGCGCGACAAGGTGCTGTGGAAGATGACCGACGACGACTTCGACGCAGTGATCGCCACCCACCTCAAGGGCACCTTCACCTGCGCCCGCGCCGCCGCCGTCCGGATGCGCGAGCAGGGCGAGGGCGGCACGCTGATCCTCGTCGGCTCCCCGGCCGGCCAGCGCGGCAACTTCGGCCAGACGAACTACGCCGCCGCCAAGGCCGGCATCGCCGCCTTCGCCCGCACCTGGTCCATGGAGCTGGGTCGCGCGAACATCACCGTCAACGCGATCGTGCCGGTCGCCGCGACCGCGATGACCGAGACCATCCCCGCCTTCGCCCCCTACGTCGAGGCGCTGAAGAACGGCGAGCCGTTCCCGGACTTCCTGCGCAAGGGCGAGGGCTTCGGCACTCCCGAGGACTGCGCCGCGCTGGTGCCCTTCCTCGCCTCCGAGGCCGCCCGGTCCATAACCGGCCAGGCCATCGGCATCGGCGGCGACAAGGTGGCACTCTGGTCGCATCCGCAGGAGATCCGCGCGGCCTACGCCGACGGCGGCTGGACCCCCGAGTCCCTGGCCGACGCCTTCCCCACCTCGGTCGGTGCCGAACTCCAGACGGTCGGCATCCCGGCCCCCAAGTTCCCGGAGGCGTGACCATGACGACCCTCAACGTCGAGGAACTCGTCGCGATCGACGTCCACACCCACGCGGAGGTCTCCTCCAAGGGCCACTCCTCGCTGGACGACGACCTGCACGACGCCTCCTCCGCCTACTTCAAGGTCGAGGGCAAGCGGAAGCCGACCCTTCAGGAGACGGCCGCCTACTACCGGGAGCGGAGGATGGCCGCCGTGATCTTCACGGTGGACGCCGAGTCCGCGACCGGCACGGCGCCGGTCCCGAACGAGGAGGTCGCCGAGGCCGCCGCTGCCAACGCCGACGTCCTCATCCCCTTCGCCTCCATCGACCCCTTCCGGGGGAAGGCGGGTGTGAAGCAGGCCCGGCGCCTGGTGGAGGAGTACGGGGTGAAGGGCTTCAAGTTCCACCCCAGCATCCAGGGCTTCTTCCCCAATGACCGCTCGGTCGCGTACGGCCTCTACGAGGTGATCGAGGAGACGGGCACCATCGCCCTGTTCCACACCGGCCAGACGGGCATCGGCGCGGGCGTGCCGGGAGGCGGCGGGATCCGCCTGAAGTACAGCAACCCGCTGCACGTGGACGACGTGGCGGCCGACTTCCCGCACCTCAAGATCATCCTGGCGCACCCGTCCTTCCCCTGGCAGGACGAGGCCCTCGCCGTCGCCACCCACAAGCCGGGCGTGCACATCGACCTGTCCGGCTGGTCGCCGAAGTACTTCCCGCCGCAGCTCGTGCAGTACGCCAACACGCTGCTGAAGGACAAGGTCCTCTTCGGCTCCGACTTCCCCGTCCTCACCCCCGACCGCTGGCTCGCCGACTTCGACAAGCTGACGATCAAGGACGAGGTGAAGCCGAAGATCCTCAAGGAGAACGCCGCCCGTCTGCTCGGGCTGACCACACCGTAAGGGGCGTGGAAGATGCGCAACGAGGGACTGGGGTCATGGCCCGCACGCCGGGCCCGCAAGACCCCGCACCGCACCGCCCTGGTCCACGGTGAACAGTCGACGGACTATCGCACACTGCATACACGCACCACGCGCCTGGCCCACGCCCTGCGCGCCCGGGGCGTGCGGCGCGGCGACCGCATCGCCTACCTCGGCCCGAACCACCCCTCCTACCTGGAGACCCTGTTCGCCGCCGGCACCCTCGGCGCGGTGTTCGTCCCCCTGAACACCCGCCTCGCGGGCCCCGAGATCGCCTACCAGCTCGCCGACTCCGGCGCCAAGGCCCTCGTCTACGGTCCCGCGCTCGCCGGCCTAGTCGCCGGACTGCCCGGTAACACGGACGTCCGGACCTATGTCGAGGTCGGCGCCGAATACGAGGAGGCACTCGCCGCCGCTTCCGACGAGCCGATCGACACGCCGGTCACCCCCGACGACACCTGCATCATCATGTACACCTCGGGCACGACCGGCCGCCCCAAGGGCGCCATGCTCACGCACGGCAACCTCACCTGGAACGCGATCAACGTCCTCGTCGACACCGACCTGATCGCCGACGAACGCGCCCTGGTCTCCGCGCCGTTGTTCCACACAGCCGGCCTGAACATGCTGACCCTGCCGGTGCTCCTCAAGGGCGGCTGTTGCGTCCTGGTCGAGGCCTTCGACCCGGAGGCCACCTTCGACCTGATCGCCCGGCACCGGATCACCTTCATGTTCGGGGTGCCGACGATGTTCGAGCAGGTGGCCCGGCATCCCCGCTGGGCGGACGCGGACCTGTCGTCCCTGCGGATCCTGACCTGCGGCGGCTCCCCGGTGTCGACGCCACTGATCGCCGCCTACCAGGAACGCGGACTCACCTTCCTCCAGGGCTACGGCATGACCGAGGCCGCCCCCGGAACGCTGTTCCTGGACGCCGAGCACTCGATCAGCAAGGCGGGCTCGGCCGGCGTCCCGCACTTCTTCAGCGACGTACGCGTCCTGCGCCCCGACCTCACCCCGGTCGAGGTCGGCGAGACCGGCGAGGTCGTCGTGCGCGGGCCGCACGTCATGCCCGGCTACTGGGGGCTGCCCGAGGAGACGGCCGCCTCCTTCGCCGACGGCTGGTTCCGCAGCGGGGACGCGGCCCGGGTCGACGAAGACGGTTACGTGCACATCGTCGACCGCATCAAGGACATGATCATCTCCGGTGGGGAGAACATCTACCCCGCCGAGATCGAGGACCAGCTCCTGGCTCACCCCGACATCGTCGAGTGCGCGGTCATCGGCGTGTCCGACGACAAGTGGGGCGAGGTGCCGCGCGCGGTCGTCGTGCCCCGCGAGGGTGCTGCGCTCGACCCCGACGAGGTGCTGGCCTCGCTCGCCGGGCGGCTCGCCAAGTACAAGATCCCCAAGTCGGTGGTGGTTGCGGACGAACTCCCGCGCACCGCCTCCGGAAAGCTCCTCAAGTCCCGGGTGCGCTCCCGGTACGGCACCAAATCCTGAACAACTCCCCTGTGAGGAACGGCATATGAGCATCACCGTCAACGGCCTCGACGAGCTGAAGAAGCTGGCCGGCAGCGACCTGGGCACCAGTGAGTGGATCGAGGTCACCCAGGAGCGCATCGACACGTTCGCCGACGCGACCGGGGATCACCAGTGGATCCACGTGGACCCGGAGAAGGCTGCGGAAGGTCCCTTCGGCGCCCCGATCGCCCATGGGTACCTCACCCTGTCGCTCTTCATCCCGCTGTTCACCGAACTGCTGGACGTCCAGGGCGTCACGACCAAGGTCAACTACGGGCTGAACAAGGTTCGTTTCCCCTCGCCGGTCAAGGTCGGCTCGCGTATCCGCCTGGTGGGCAAGCTGAACGAGGTCGAGGACGTGCCGGGCGGCGTGCAGATCACCGTCGACGGGGCGATCGAGATCGAGGGGGGCGCGAAGCCTGCTGCCGTGCTGCAGAGTCTGTCGCGGTTCTACGCGTAGGGGCTTCGCCCTGGGCGCCGTAGGGGTGACGTGTGTGGGGAACTGCGGGCCGTCTGCGGCCGGTCGCGCGGTTCCCCACACCCCTCGCGGGGCGCCTCAGCGCACGACGTCCACGAAGATCGGGTTGGAGTAGAACCAGGTGTCGGCCCATGGGTCGCCGTTGCCCGGCTCGTGCGGGACGGGGCCGTGGGGGTCCACGGAAGCGCCCAGGCAACCGGTTCCGTTCCGGTTGCCGTCGCTGCCGCGCAGACGGACGTAGAAGGACTCCTCGCCCACGGTGAGCGGAACGCGCAGGGTGTACGTTCCCTTGCGGCCGCGCACGTCCGTCGTCAGGGCGACCTTCGTGTCGGGGGCCTTCCAGGCGTCGCGGTCGGACACGGGCCCGCGCACCGCGCCCCGGATCACGTCCACGTGTGCCAACTCCGGGAGGACCCCCTGGGGGTTGGGCCGGGAGGCGGTGGTGACGGTGATGTCCAGGGTGAGCTTCTCGCCCCTGCGGACCCGCAGCCGACCGCCGAGAGTGACGCCCCGGCCGCTGCTGTGCTCCCGCCGCAGCCGCACCTCGAGCCCGTCGAGCAGATGCCCGTGGTCGAGCCACACGCGGCCCTCGCGCAGGCCCGTCATCACCGCCCGGTAGCCGTACCGGGTGACGCCCACGTGGGTGCGGCTGAACTGGCCCGGCCAGAAGTCGCTGCCCGGCTGCGGGGTGTCGGTGTTCACCGGGTCGGGCAGTCTGCCGGTGTTGTCGAAGTTCTGCCCGGCCGGCCAGTCGCCGTTCTTCCAGGTGTCGAAGACGGTCCGGTGGTTGTCGGAGTTGGTGGTGATCGAGAACAGCCGGCCCTCGGCCAGCATCGAGTCCCACAGTCCGCCGACGGTCGCGGTCGCCCAGTCGAAGCCGCCGTAGGTGAGGTAGGCGTCCGCCGGGTAGCCCGCGTACGACTGCGCGGACGGCTTGTTCTCGTACTCGCCGCGAATCGAGGTGCTGCCGCGCCAGCCGGGGATCGCCGCACCCTGGGCGCCGGGTGCGCCCTCCATGCCGATCATGATCTCGGGGGCCGCGTCGCGCCAGCCCCGCATCTCGTGGGGGGAGTCGATGCCGAGGCGCAGCGGGTGGTTGGCGAGGACGAGGACGTCGTCGACGTAGCCGGTGCGGCGCTGTTCGGCCAGCCACTTGATGGCCTTGACGGCGTGCGCCTCGTTGCGGGCGGTGTCGGACGCTCCGGCGGATCCCTCGGTGTAGCCGAGCAGCTTGCCGTCGTAGGCGAGCTCGAACTGCGTGAGCAGGTCGACCTCGTGCGGGCCGGGCGCGGCGAACACCGTGCAGTGCTCGGCGGCCGGGATGTACCACTCCAGGCCCTGGAAGATCAGCTGGCGCGGGTTCTCGGCCCGTGCCTTGAGGATCTCCTTGTGCTCCAGCGCGGCGCCGTAGGAGGCGTGCCCGAAGTTGGAGTGCTCGTTGAACACCATCCAGTCCAGGCCGTACCTGGCGGCGGCCCGCGCCTGCTGGGAGAAGGTGTACTTCGCGTCGTGGCTGTACACGGAGTGCACATGGTGGTCGCCGACCAGATAGGCCAGGCGCGGGTCCTCACCGCCGTAGCCCCGGTCGGCGGCGGCGACGGCCGGGGTGGCCGCCCCGCCCAGCGCGAACGCGGCGCCGAACAGACCGGCACGGCGCAGGAGTTGCCGTCTCGACACGCCTTGGGCGTCGAGGGCGGCGGGGGAGACGGACGGGTCGGCCCAGACGGGCAGCTGCTGCTCGGTCATGATGCTTCGGTGTCCTCTTCGAGGGCGTCAGTGGTTCATGAAGGAGGCGACGGGCAGCGCCCGTTCGACGATGCGGACGTCGCCGAGACGGCCGTGCAGGATCTGGTCGATCTGTCCGCCGTACTCGTAGCCGCCGAGCAGCCAGGGCAGCCCGACGGAGGTGATGCCGACGGCTGTCGCCTTCGGGTTGCGCACGACCGGGCAGCCCTCGACGTACAGCGTGGTGTGCCGGCCGTCGTTGACGACCGCGAGGTGCCACCAGGTCTCCAGCGGGGTCTCCTGCCCCCAGTTGGTGGCGATGCCCTCCTGGTTCAGCGGGCGCATCGCCCACTGCGGCTCCCGGTCGTTTGAGAGGGAGAGGGTGGCGAGCGGCTCGTCGGGGTCGTCGCCGGTCTTGCCCGCGGCCCCACCCGTTCCCGTCCGGCTGACCAGTCCCGACCAGGCGTGGTGCGAGGGGTCCCAGTCGGCCGGGAGGCGGTAGAACGCCTCGATGGTGTAACCGGTCTTGAACGTGGCAGAGTTGAGCGGCGCACCGTCGACCGTCCGCAGGTACGCCCCCTTCAGCGGGGACTTGAAGCCCTGGAACTCCAGGCTGCCGTGCCCGGGTTGGTCGGGGTGGTGGTCGGACGACCAGCCGAGCGTTCCGCCGCCGACCGGGACGACGGTGAGGTCGTTGCCGCGCCCGGACAGGTCACGGACGGTGCCGGACACGGCCGTACCGGCGGCGTGCCCGTCGAAGCGCCAGTACGCGACCGTGCCGGGGACGACGATCTTCGAGACGGGACGTGCGGCGCGCGCCGGCACCGGGGCGAAACCGGAGAAGCGTGTCGCGAAGTCGATGTCGACCGAGAACCGGTCGGCGTCGCCGCTCAGTTCGATCTCCTGCCGCTCCAGCTCGCCCAGCCCCTTCGCGGCCCGGCCCAGGATCCACGGGGAGACGGTCTCCACGTCGATGACGTTCCGATCGAGGTCGAAGCGGTAGAGCCGGATCATCGCCGCGCCGCCGAAGTAGCGGTTCTGATAGTTCGTCAGGTGCAGGTGGACGTCATGTCCCGCCGCGTTCCTACGCGTTGCCCGACCGGCGGGCCAGTAGTGCCCGTTGAGGGTGAGGAAGATCTGGTCGTGATCCTCGATCAGCCGGTCCCACAGCTGCTGCCCGTACGCCGAGAGGGAGTCGTCCTCGACGACCAGCTCGTGCGTGGTCAGGACGACGGGCGTCCTCGGGTGCCGGGCGAGGACGTCGGCGGCCCAGGCGTAGCCCTTCTCCGAAAGCCGCCAGTCCAGCGCCAGCACCATCCACTCCCGGCCGGCCGCCCGGAACAGGTGGAACGAGTTGTAGCCGTCGGGGGAGGCCCCGCCGAACGTCGACTTCCCCCGGAAACGCTGCGGACCGAAGGCGTCCAGGTACGGGGTCGGGCCGCGCTGGTCGGTCGTCGACGACTTCACGTCGTGGTTGCCGGCCAGGACGCTGTAGCCGACCCCGCGCCGGTCGAGCAGCCCGAACGCCTCGCTGATCGCGGTGACTTCGTCCTTCGCTCCGTTCTGGGTGAGGTCGCCGAGGTGGGACAGGAACACGATGTTCTCGGCTCCCTCTTCGTCGCAGCGCTCCAGCAGATAGCGCAGCGACGCCTCGACCGGCGCCTTGTCGATGCTCGGCCCGTCGAACAGGTACTGCGTGTCGGGCATGACGGCGAGCGTGAAGCGACGGCTGTCGGGGTCGGGACGCCATTGCTCGGCGGAGGCCGCCTCGGCGGTGGCCGGCAGGGTGAGGCCGGCCGTGGCGGCGGCGCCGAGCAGTGCGGTGGCCCGGAGGAAACCGCGTCTTCCGGCACCGGCCTGCGCGGCCTCGCCGCAATCGTGGGCATGCGAAGTACACACGTGTGCTCCGTAGGGAAGTCCGTGGCTGGGAAGGGGAGTTCAGAGAACGCGCAGGGTCCAGCTCCAGCGGTGGACGCCCGGTGCGACGAGGTAGGAGGGGAAGGTGTCGGGGCCGCACGACGCCGTACCGAGGCCGCGGTGTGCCGCGTCGAGGTGCACCACGCAGCCGGCGCGCGGGACGAGTTCGTCGTGATGGGAGACGGCGGTCAGGTCCTCGGCGCGGTACCGCGTGACGGAGACCTGGCGCGGCTCGTCCAGCGTGACCGCGAGGCCCGTGGCGTCCGGCGCCGACAGCATGAAGCGCCGCACTCCGTGCCGGCCGCCGCTCTCCTGCGGACGCAGGTACGGAGTGAACAACTCGTCGACGGGGACGGAGTGATGGCCCACCGGCGCGCCACCGCTCCGGTCGGGATACGACTCCCAGGGGCCCTGCCCGAACCACTCCAGCAGGTCCAGCCCCGCAACCGTCTCGAAGACCGAGCCGACGCGCGCCACGTCGTCGAACTCCTCGGGCAGCTCGGCCTGTTCGTCGATCCGGACCCCGCCCTCCACCGGCGTGAACACCTGCCGGTGCCGGACGACGCCGGCGGTTCCGGCGTACTCGGAGAGCACGCACACTCCGTCGCCCTCCTGGTGAACCGAGACCAGCTTGCGCACGAGGGCGTCCAGGCCCCACGTCCGCCAGCGCAGCGCCATCCCGCCGAGCTCGTCGTTGTCGGTGGGCGCCCGCCACAGCGACAGCGTGGGCGGTGCGGTCAGCAGAGGGTGGACGAGGAGTCCGTCGGCGTCGATCTCGACCCGACCGGAACCCATCGGTTCCTCGACCGGGGTGGCCGCCCGCAGCCGCACCTGTGGAGCGCACACCTCCGTGCCGCGCGGCGCCCACGACAGGTCCTCCGCCGTCGTCACGCGCAACGTCAGCCACGCCTCGCCGCCGTCCTCCGGCAGTGCGAACGGCAGCGGTACCACGGCCGTCTCACCCGGCCGCAGGTCGGGTAGTTCGGCCGCCGCGGTGAGCGTCCCGCCGTGGGCGAGTGACAGCTCCCACTCGCCCGCGAGCCACTCCAGGCCGCGGAAGTGCTGGTGGTTGGAGAGGACCAGACCCTCGTGCCGGAAACCCTGGAGCCGCAGCGGCGCGGCGAGTTCACGGTGCTCGTACATCACCGGCTTGGGAGTGCGGTCCGGGAAGACGACGCCGTCGGCGATGAACGCGCCGTCGTGGTCCTTCTCGCCGAAGTCGCCGCCGTACGCCCAGCGGTACCCGGGCGCGGCGACACCGTTGTCATAGAGCCCGGCGCCCCCACGCCCGACCGGTCTTCCGTCGTTCACGGACTGAAGGATTCCGTGGTCCCAGAACTCCCAGATGAACCCGCCCTGAAGACCCGGGGTGGCCTCGATGGCGGCCCAGTGGTCGGCCAGCGTGCCGTTGCTGTTGCCCATCGCGTGGGAGTACTCGCACTGGATGAGCGGCTTGGTCTGCCGGCCGGACAGCGCGTGCGCCACGCAGTCCTCCAGGGGCGCGTACATCGGGCAGGCGATGTCGGAGGCGAGCTCCGGATCCGCCCAGCCGCGCTTCGCGGCGCCCTCGTACTGCAGCGGCCGGGTCGGATCGTGCCGGCGCACCCAGCCCGCGGCCGCGTCGTGGTTCGCGCCGTAGTCGGACTCGTTGCCCAGCGACCAGATGATGACCGACGGGTGGTTCTTGTCCCGCAGCACCATTCGCGAGACCCGGTCGACGAAGGCGTTCAGATAGCGCGGGTCGTCGGCGATCTCGTGGGCGTGGTCGTGCGACTCGATGTCCGCCTCGTCGACGACGTAGAAACCGATTTCGTCGGCGAGGTCGTACAGCGTCGGGTCGTTGGGATAGTGCGCGGTGCGGATCGCGTTGAAGCCGAAACGCTTCAGCAGGACGAGGTCCGCGCGCATCTCCTCGGACGACACCGTCCGCCCCGTGAGCGGGTGGAAGTCGTGCCGGTTGACGCCCCGGATGAAGACCCGTTCGCCGTTGACCAGCAGGTCCCGGCCGACGATCGCCACGTCCCGGAAACCGACGCGGTGCCGGGAGGTGTCGGCGACCGCGCCGTCGGCGCGGTGCAGGCGGACCGTCAGGCCGTACAGCTCGGGCGTCTCGGCCGTCCAGGTGCGCACCTCGGGCACCCGCGTGTGCAGGCGTGTCTCGCCGAGAAAGGCGGAGACGCGCTCGTCCTCGGCGTTGGCCAGGTCGAACGCGGCGTCCTGCGTGAGCGCCAGCCCGTCCAGGTCCCCGCTGACGTACCACCCCTCGGGCAGCGCCCCGCCGCCGGCGTCCCGCACCTGGCAGTCGATCCGCAGCTCCCCGTCCTGCCCCGCCCGCACGGTCACGTCGGCCAGGTGCAGCGGGTCGGTGGCGTACAGCAGCACCGAGCGGGTGATCCCGCCGTGCCACCAGTGGTCCTGGTCCTCGATGTGCGAGGCGTCCGACCACTTGACGACCGTCAGCCGCAGGACGGACCGCCCGCCGGGGCGCACGGCGCCCGACAGGTCGAACTCGGCCGCCAGATGGGAGTCCTTGGAGATGCCGACGGGCCGCCCGTCCACGTGGACCAGCAGCACGCTCTCGGCGGCCCCGACCTGGAGCACGATCCGGCGCCCTGCCCACTCGGCGGGGACGTCGATCTCCCGCTCGTAGACCCCGGTCGGATTGTCGGCGGGCGACAGCGGAGGGAATTCTGCATACGGCATACGGATGTTCAGATACTGCGGAAGGTCGTCCGTATCCTGCATGGTCCATACACCGGGCACGGATGCCGTCGACCAGCGACCGCCGACCGGCGCGTCCGGAGCGGACAGCAACCGAAAGCGCCAGTCGCCGTCCAGGGAGTGTGCTCCGGAGCGCCGGTCGACGGCGTTCATGGGCAGCCGCCCCCAGGAGGTCACCTCGGGTGCCTCCCAGGGGCGCAGCGCCAGCAGCGGGTCCGTCACGTGATCGCTCACTTGATCGCTCCCTTGGCGAGGTCCCCGATCATCTGGCGGGCGCCGACCGCGAACACGATCAGCAGCGGGACGAGGGCGAGCAGTGCGCCGGTCATGACCATTCCGTAGTCCGTCGTGCCGTGGGTGCCGTTGAGCTGGGACAGGGCGACCTGGAGGGTCACGTTGTCCGGGTTGGTGAGGGCGATCAGGGGCCAGGCGTAGTCGTTCCACTGGCCCATGAAGGTGAAGATGCCGAGGAACGCCAGGCCCGGCCGGACCACCGGGAGGGCCACGTGCCAGTACTGGCGCAGGAAGTTCGCGCCGTCGATGCGGGAGGCGTCGAGGAGTTCGTCGTGGATCGCGCCCGTCATGTACTGGCGCATCCAGAAGATGCCGAACGCGTTCGCGGCCGCCGGCACGATCAGCGCCGTCATCGAGCCGATCCAGCCGAGCTTCGCCATGATCACGAACTGGGGGATGGCCTGGAGCTGCGCCGGGACCATGAAGATGAACATGAGCAGCACGAACAGCAGCCGCTTGCCCGGAAACTCGAACTTGGCGAAGACGAAGGCCGCCAGCGAGTCGAAGAACAGGACCAGGAACGTCACCGAACCCGCCACCAGCAGCGAGTTGAACATCGAGCCGAAGAAATCGATGTTGTCGAAGAGGTTGCGGACGTTTTCCAGGAAGTGCGTGCCCGGCAGCAGCTTGGGCGGGTAGGAGAAGATCTCCGACGAGGTGTGCGTCGACATGATCACGGCCCAGTAGAACGGGAAGGCCGAGAGCAGGATGCCGACGACGAGGCTCGCGTGCAGCGCGAGCCCTCTGCGCCGGGACCCCTCGATCCCCTTGGTCCGCCGGGTTCCTTGGATGGATGCCATGGTGTGCGGGCCTCCCTAGTCTTCGCCCCGGCGCTGCACCAGGCGCCAGTTGATGATCGAGAAGAGGACGACGACGAGGAAGATGCCCCACGCCACGGCGGCGCCGTAGCCGAAGTCGTTGTTGTCGAAGGTCTGCTGGAAGAAGTAGAGGACCATGGTCCGGCCGGCATGGCCCGGACCGCCCGAGAACGTCGAGTCGTTCGACGTGTTCTGCAGCAGGACCTGGGGTTCGGAGAAGCTCTGCAGACCGGTGACCGTCGACACGACGAGCACGAACAGCAGCACCGGGCGCATCATCGGCAGCGTGATCCGGAAGAAGGTCTGCACGGGACCCGCGCCGTCCATCCGTGCCGCCTCGTACAGCTCGCTCGGGATGGTCTGGAGCCCGGCGAGGAAGATGATCGCGTTGTAACCGGTCCACTGCCAGGTCATCAGCGTCGCGATGGCGATCTTGATGCCCCACGGTGTGTTCAGCCAGGCGATCTGGTCGAAACCTATTGCCTGCAGAAAGGCGTTGACGAGACCGAAGTTGGTGGAGAAGACCGAACCGAAGATGATCGCGATCGCCACGACCGAGGTGACGTTCGGCAGGAAGTATGCGATGCGGTAGAGGTTTCTGAAACGGACCGCGGAGTTGAGCATCACGGCCGTCACCATCGCCAGGAAGATCATGGGGAAGGTGGCCAGCGCCCAGATGACGATCGTGGTCCCGATCGAGCTCCAGAACTCGGAGTCGCTCAGCAGGTACTGGTACTGCGAGAGACCCGCCCACTCCATCGAGCCGAGGCCGTCCCAGCGGTGGAAGGAGAGGTAGAGCGAGAATCCGACGGGGATCAGACCGAAGCAGAGGAAGAGCAGGTAGAAGGGGGAGATCGCGGCGTAGAGGTGCCAGTACTTGCGGAAACCTTTCCCGGGCTGCGTCGTGGGTGTTTCCGTCACTGCCGCCGGGGGCCTCTCCAGTGCGGGAAGGGTGGCCATCAGTAGCTCACCCCCAGGTGCTTCGCGATGCGCCGGCATGTGCTCATGGCGTCACTCCAGGCCTGCTTCGGGTCCTTGCCGAGGACGCCGACGTTCTTGATCTCGTCCTTGATGGGCTGCCCGAGCGCCACGTCGAAGGGGCTGTTGTAGGCGACCGCGATCTTCTGCGCGGCGGGCCCGAAGACGTCCATGGTGATCTGGCCGCCGAAGAAGGGGTCGGGCTCGCGGACCTGCTTCAGGTCGTACGAGGCGGGGGTCGAGGGGAAGAGTCCCGCGTCGACGAAGCCCTGCGCCTGGTTGCCCGCGTCGAGCATCCAGCTGATGATCTGGAAGGCCCGCTCGGGCTCCCGGCACGCCTTGGTGATCGACAGGAACGAGCCGCCGTTGTTGGAGGGCCGCACGGGCATGTCGGCCACCCGCCACCTGCCCTTCGTCTTCGGTAGGCCGTTCTTGAGGTCGCTGGTGGCCCAGGAGGCGCCCAACTGGCTCGGCAGCTTGCCGGCCTCGATGGCCGAGAACTGGTCCGGGGTGCCGTTGACCAGGTTCGAGACGATCTTGCGCTGCTTGGCCTCGACGGCGAGCGCCCAGGCGTCGCGCACGTGTTCCTGGTCGCCGATGAAGTGGCGGTCCTTGTCGACATACCGCAGGCTGCCCTGCTGCACCACGTTCTCGAAGACGCTGTTGACGTCGGTGAGCAGGGAGGCTCCAGGGATCCGCTTCCTGAGCCGCTCGCCCGCCGCGAAGAACCTCTCCCAGGTGTTGAGCTCCTTCGACACGTCGGCGGGCTCGTAGGGCAGCCCCGCCTTCTGGAAGACGGCGTACTGGTAGAGGTGCGCGACCGGGCCGCAGTCGATCGGGAAGCCGACCATCGTGCCGTCGTCCGCGATGCCCTGCTCCCACTTCCAGGGCAGGTACTGGGACTTGTGCTTGTCCGCGCCGAGGGTGCGCAGGTCCACGAACTGGTCGGCGTTGGGCAGGTAGGACGCCATGTCCTCGCCCTTCAGCCCCGCGATGTCGGGAACGTGGGCGCGCCCGGCCATCGTCGTGATCAGCTTCGACCGGTAGTAACCGCCGATCTTGATGGCCCGGAGGTCGACCGAGCTGTCGTAACGGGCCTTGGCGTTCTTGATGACCGTGTCGCCGAGGCCGCCGTCCCAGTACCACAGGACCATGTTCCGGCCGGTCGAGCCGGTCGGAACGGCGCAGCCGGACGCCAGGCCGCCGAGCGCTGTGGCGGCCGAACCGGCCAGGCTCGCGCGCAGCAGGCCTCTACGTGAGAGCCGCACAGCTCCCACCGCCTTTCGGATCTGTTCGCGTCTTCGCAGAAGACGGGGTGCAATTCGAGGGGCATTGCGTGGGGTTGGCTTCTTGGGAGCCGGAGCCGGAGCCGGAGCCGGAGCCGGTCAGAGCCGGAGCCGGTCAGAGCCGCTGGGCTGGCGGGGTGACCGGCGCATACCGCACCGGCGGCCCCACGTCCGCCGGGATGCGGTCGGCCAGGAAGCCGTAAGTCCGCCTCAGCTCGGGGTCGCTCACCGAGCGCCACCATCGGTCGACGCCGTACCAGCCGGGGGCGGCGAGGGCGCCGCTGTGATGCCGCACCGAGAGCCCGGCGGCCAGGACGGCGAACAGCAGCCGTTCCTCCAGCGGCCAGCCGCCCAGGGAGGCCGCGACGAAGCTGGCGCCGAACACGTCCCCGGCGCCCGTCGCGTCCAGGACGTCGACGTCGAGGGCGGGGACCCCGGCGTACTCCCCGGTCGTCTGGTCGACCGCGAGAGCGCCCTCGGCACCCCGGGTGACCACGGCCACCGGCACCAGCTCCGCGAGCGTGCCGAGCGCGGCGACCGCGCTGTCGGTCCGGGTGTACGCCATCGCCTCGGTCTCGTTGGGGAGGAAGGCGTGGCACAGGGCGAGCCGGTCGAGGAGGTCGGTGGACCACTGCTGGGTGGGGTCCCAGCCGACGTCGGCGTAGATCTGGGTGCCGTTCGCGGCCGCCTTGGCGAGCCACGCGCGCGGTTCGGCCTCGAGGTGCACGAGGGCCGTGCGCGCCTCGGGCGGGTCGCCCATCAGCTCGTCCTGCGAGTACGGCGGCTCCTGGCCGTGGGTGACCAGGGCCCGGTCGTGGCCGTACGCGAGAGCGACGGTGACCGGGGTGTGCCAGCCGTCCGCCACCCTGGAGAGGGCGAGGTCGACGCCCTCCTTACCGGCGAGGACCTCCTGGCAGTGGACGCCGTAGAAGTCGTCGCCGAAGACCGTGGCCAGCGAGGTCCTCAGGCCGAAGCGGGACGCTGCCACCGCGAGGTTGGCGATGCCGCCGGGGCCACAGCCCATGCCCGCCGTCCAGATCTCCTCGCCCGGCGTCGGAGGCCTGCCGAGCCCCGTGAGGACGAGGTCGTAGAAGAGCAGCCCGGTGAGCAGCACCTCGGGCCGGTCGTCGTCCACCGCGCATCCTCTCGTCAAGACTCTTCATTTCGGTGACCGGAATCGTGCGCCCCTCCGCGACTTTGGTCAATACCTCAGCAGAAGTGAGCATGGATTTGATTGAAGATGACGAGTAGTGTTCACGCCGTGCTGGCAGAACGACGACATCAACTCATCCTGCGGGCCCTGCGCTCCGGTGGCCCCGCGGCCGTGACCGATCTCTCCGAGCAGCTGGGTGTGAGCCCGGCCACGATCAGGCGTGACCTGGTCAAACTCGAGGAGGACGGCCTGCTGACCCGGGTGCACGGCGGCGCCGTCGCGGAGGAGGGCGACCAGCCCTTCGCCGAGGTCGCCGAGGTGCGCGTGGCCGAGAAGGACGCCATAGCCGCTCGCGCCGCGGCGATGGTCGCGGACGGCCAGTCGGTGCTCCTCGACATCGGTACCACCGCCTACCGCCTGGCCCGGCAGCTGCACGGCCGACGGCTGACGGTGATCACCAGCAACCTCGTGGTCTACGAGGAGCTCGCCGACGACGAGGGCATCGAGCTGGTGCTGCTCGGCGGCATGGTCCGCCGCGAGTACCGCTCCCTGGTCGGCTTCCTCACCGAGGACAACCTGCGCCAGCTGCACGCCGACTGGCTCTTCCTCGGCACCAGTGGAGTGCGTCCGGCCGGACAGGTGATGGACACGACGGTCGTCGAGGTGCCAGTGAAACGGGCCATGATCAAGGCCGGTGACAAGGTCGTCCTGCTCGCCGACTCGGCGAAGTTCCCGGGTACGGGTATGGCGAAGGTCTGCGGTCCCGAGGACCTGGACGTGGTGGTGACGGACACGCCGGTCGACGCAGCGACGCGGGCCTCCTTGGAGGAGGCCCGCGTCGAGATAGTCGTGGCAGGAAAGGTGCAAGCTTGAATCCTCTCCCTCGCAATCGAAGGAGATTCCTGGCTCACGGTGCTCGAACGCTCAGCAAGCGATCGAGTCTTACGCGATCAGCACCAGCCGGGTTGAAACCAGCCCGGGTTTTTGGAACAAGTGCAAGGAGACAGCGCGTGCTTGGTTCTCGCAACGCACTGCGCGGAGTTTACCCGATCATGTGGGCAGATGTCCGTCCAAAGGTCGAATCCTCGTTCCGTGACCTGCTCTGCAGGGGCTCGTCTTTCCCCCAGCCTGGACGCCGGGGCATCCTCGGAGGAACCCGGTGAAACTGACGATTCTGGGCGGCGGTGGGTTCCGGGTGCCGCTCGTGTACGGGGCGCTGCTGACGGACCGGGCCGAGGGGCGGGTCACGGAAGTCGTTCTGCATGATCTGGACGACAGTCGACTGTATGCAGTCGCCCGTGTACTGGATGAGCAGGCGGCCCGCGTCCCCGACGCCCCCAAGGTGACCGCCATCACCGACCTCGACGAGGCTCTGCGCGGCGCCGACTTCATCTTCTCCGCGATCCGCGTCGGCGGCCTCGAAGGCCGAGCCAACGACGAACGGGTGGCCCTCGCGCAGGGCGTCCTCGGCCAGGAGACGGTCGGCGCCGGCGGCATCGCCTACGGTCTGCGGACGGTCCCCGTCGCCGTCGACATCGCCCGGCGGGTGGCCCGCCTGGCCCCCGACGCCTGGGTCATCAACTTCACCAACCCGGCGGGCCTGGTCACCGAGGCCATGTCCCGCCACCTCGGCGACCGCGTCATCGGCATCTGCGACTCCCCGGTCGGCCTCGGCCGCCGTATCGCCCGCGTCCTCGGCGCCGACCCGAAGGAGGCGTGGATCGACTACGTCGGTCTCAACCACCTCGGCTGGGTCCGCGGCCTGCGCGTCGCCGGACGCGACGAGCTCCCGCGGCTGCTCGCCGACGCCGACCTCCTCGGTTCCTTCGAGGAGGGCAAGCTCTTCGGCGTCGACTGGCTTCAGTCCCTCGGCGCGATCCCCAACGAGTACCTGCACTACTACTACTTCAACCGGGAAGCCGTCCGCGCCTACCAGCAGGCCGAGAAGACCCGCGGCGCCTTCCTCGCCGACCAGCAGGCCCGCTTCTACGAGGAGATGAAGCGCCCCGACGCCGCGGCCCTGACCGCCTGGGACCGCACCCGCGCCGAACGCGAGGCCACCTACATGGCCGAGAACCGGGAGGCGGCCGGCGCCGGCGAACGCGACGCCGACGACCTCTCCGGCGGCTACGAGAAGGTGGCCCTCGCCCTGATGCGGGCCATCGCCCGGGACGAGCGCACGACCCTGATCCTCAACGTCCGCAACCAGGGCACCCTCTCGGTGCTCGACACGGACGCCGTCATCGAGGTGCCCTGCCTCGTCGACGCGAACGGCGCGCACCCGGTCGCCGTGGCCCCGCTGCCCGAGCACGCCACGGGTCTGGTCTGCGCGGTCAAGGGCGTCGAGCGCGAGGTGCTCGCCGCCGCCGAGTCGGGCTCCCGCGCGACGGCCGTGAAGGCGTTCGCGCTGCACCCGCTCGTCGACTCGGTGAACGTGGCCCGCAGGCTGGTCGAGGGCTACACCGACGTCCACCCCGGGCTGGCGTACCTTAAGTAGGCGCCCGATGGAAAGCGCTTTCCCGTCACCCGGTCCGCCCGGTCCGCCCAGCCCCTGGCCCCCGTGCCGCCCCGGCCTCCGTGGTCCCTCTCTGGAGATTCCCCATGCATGACGAACGCCGCCGCATCGAGGAGCGCGTCGAACGCGTCCACAACCAGCGCATCAAGCCCGCGATCTACGCGGCCACCATGCCCTTCGAGGTCGAGGCCTGGCAGGCGCCGGGGGAGCCGGTCCCCTTCGCGGAGGCCGCGGCCGCCACCTACGAGCCCTTCGCGATGGACACCCCGTGGGGTCCGCCGTGGGGCACCACATGGTTCCGGATGCGCGGACAGGTGCCCGCCGAGTGGGCCGGCCGGCGCGTCGAGGCGGTGATCGACCTCGGCTTCGTGGGCGACTGGCCCGGCAACCAGGCCGAGGCCCTCGTCCACCTCACCGACGGGACACCGCTGAAGGCGGTCAACCCGCTCAACCAGTACGTGCCGATCGGCAACCCGGCGATGGGCGGGGAGACCATCGACTACCTCGTCGAGGCCGCCTCCAACCCGGACATCCTGGCAGGCGACTTCGCGGCGCCGACCCCGCTGGGCGATGTACTGACGGCAGGCGACCGTCCACTGTATACATTCCGCCGCGCCGACATCGCCGTCCTCGACGAGCAGGTCTGGCACCTCGACCTCGACCTCCAGGTGCTGCGCGAACTCATGGTGCACCTCGGCGAGCACGAGCCGCGCCGCCACGAGATCATGCACGCCCTGGACCGTGCCATGGACGTCCTGGACCTGGACGACGTCTCCGGCAGCGCCGCGGCCGTCCGCGAGGTCCTCGCCCCCGTGCTGGCCCGCCCCGCCCACGCCAGCGCCCACACCATCTCCGGCGTCGGCCACGCGCACATCGACTCCGCCTGGCTGTGGCCGATCCGCGAGACGAAGCGCAAGACCTCCCGCACCTTCTCCAACGTCACCTCGCTCGCCGACGAGTACGACGACTTCATCTTCGCCTGCTCGCAGGCCCAGCAGTACGAGTGGGTGCGCGACAACTACCCCCACGTGTGGGCGCGCATCCAGGAGTCGGTGAAGAAGGGGCAGTGGGCCCCCGTCGGCGGCATGTGGGTCGAGTCCGACGGCAACCTGCCCGGCGGCGAGGCCATCGCCCGCCAACTGGTCCACGGCAAGCGCTTCTTCATCGAGCACTTCGGCATCGAGACCAAGGGCGTCTGGCTGCCGGACTCCTTCGGCTACAACGCCGCCTACCCGCAGCTCGCCAAGCTCGCCGGGAACGACTGGTTCCTCACCCAGAAGATCTCCTGGAACCAGACGAACAAGTTCCCCCACCACACCTTCTGGTGGGAGGGCATCGACGGCACCCGCATCTTCACGCACTTCCCGCCCGTCGACACCTACAACGCGCGGTTCAGCGGCGAGGAGATGGACCGCGCCGTGCGCAACTACTCGGAGAAGGGCGGCGGTACGCGTTCCCTGGCCCCCTTCGGCTGGGGCGACGGCGGTGGCGGCCCCACCCGCGAGATCATGGAACGGGCGCGCAGGCTGGCCGACCTGGAAGGCTCGCCGAAGGTCGTGCTCGAGCACCCCGACACGTTCTTCGCCAAGGCCCGCGCGGAGTACCCGGACGCCCCCGTCTGGGTCGGCGAGCTCTACCTGGAGCTGCACCGCGCCACCTACACCACCCAGGCCCGCACCAAGCAGGGCAACCGACGCAGCGAACACAAGCTGCGCGAGGCGGAGTTGTGGGCCACGACGGCCGCACTGCACGCGCCGGGCTACGCCTACCCGTACGAGAAGCTCGACCGGCTGTGGAAGACGGTCCTGCTGCATCAGTTCCACGACATCCTGCCGGGTTCCTCCATCGCCTGGGTGCACCGCGAGGCGGAGGCCGAATACGCGCGTGTCGCTGAGGAGTTGGAGGCCCTGACGGCCGAGGCGGTGGCCGCGCTGGGCGGGGCCCGGGCGGGCGCGGGCGCGACGGGCGACGGCTCGCCGGTCTCGCCGCGGGTGTTCAACACCAGCCCGTACGCCCGCGCCGAGGTGGTCCGCACGCCCGAGGGCGCGCCGGCGTACGTCGAGGTGCCCGCGAGCGGCAGCGCACCGCTGGCGGACGCGCGGCCGCCGCAGCCCGTGACGGTCGCCGGTCGTGTCCTCGACAACGGCCTGGTCCGTGTACAAGTCGCAGAAGACGGCACACTGTCTTCTGTATTCGATCTACGGTCGAACCGTGAGGTTCTCGCCGGTCAGGGCAACCTGCTGCGCCTGCACACCGACCTCCCGAACTACTGGGACGCCTGGGACATCGACAAGCACTACAAGAACCGGTACACCGACCTGTTGGAGCCGGACGCGGTGACGGTCGTCGAGGAGGACCCGCTCGTCGGCGCGATCCGGATCGCGCGCTCCTTCGGCAAGGGCTCGACGATCACCCAGACCATCACCCTCCGTGCCGGCAGCCCCCGCATCGACTTCGAGACCGACATCGACTGGCACGAGGCGGAGAAGATCCTCAAGGCGGCCTTCCCGGTGGACATCCGGGCGCCGCACTCCTCCGCCGAGATCCAGTTCGGCCACATCCAGCGCCCCACCCACACCAACACCAGCTGGGAGGCGGCCCGCTTCGAGGTCTCCGGCCACCGCTGGGTGCACATCGGCGAGCCCGGCTACGGCGTCGCCGTCATCAACGACTCCACCTACGGTCACGACGTCTCCCGTACGGTCCGCGAGGACGGCGGTACGACGACCACGGTCGCCCTGAGCCTGGTCCGCGCCCCGCGCGTCCCCGATCCCGAGGCCGATCAGGGCCGACACCGCTTCACCTACGCGCTGCTCCCCGGCGCGAGCATCGAGGACGCGGTCGCGGAGGGGTACTCCCTCAACCTTCCGCTGCGCGTGGCGGGCGTGGCGGACGCGCCCGAGCCGGTCGTCTCGGCGGACGGTGACGGCATCACCGTCGAGGCGGTGAAGCTCGCCGACGACGAGTCCGGTGACGTCGTCGTCCGCCTCTACGAGTCCCGCGGCGGCCGGGCCACCGGCACCCTGCGCACGGGCTTCCCGCTCGCGGGCGCCCAGGTCACCGACCTGCTGGAGCGGGCGATGGAACCGGCGACCGTAGGTGAGGACGGTGCCGTCGCCGTCGCCCTGCGCCCCTTCCAGATCCTGACGCTCCGTCTGGAACGCACCATCACCGGCCGTTAGCAACGGCGCCCTCGGGGGCGGGCCCGCGACCCGCACCGCACCACGCCACACCGCGCGCCCGCCCCCGTCCCGAAGTGCCCTGCCCTGCGGAGGAGTTCAGCCGTGCCCATGCAACCCTGGTTCACCGACGCCAAGTTGGGGATCTTCGTCCACTGGGGGATCTACGCCGTCGACGGCGTCCAGGAGTCCTGGTCGTTCTACGACGACATCGTGCCGCACGACCAGTACATGTCCCAGCTCGACCGCTTCACCGGCGCCCACTACGACCCGCGTGCCTGGGCCGACCTGTTCGCCCGCGCCGGTGCCAAGTACGCGGTGCTGACGAGCCGTCACCATGACGGCGTCGCCCTGTGGGACACCGCGTACGGCGACCTCAACTTGGGCCACGACTACCTGACCGGCTACGCCGACGCCCTGCGCGAGAAGGGCCTCAAGGTCGGCCTGTACTACTCGCACTCCGACTGGAACCACCCCGACTACGCCACCACCCGCAAGCCGGGCCGCCCGCCGGAGATGGAGGACAACCGCTACTCCGAGTGCTCCGCCGAGGACGAGGACCTGGCGGCCTGGGAGCGGTTCATCGCCTACCGGGACGGCCAGATCAGGGAGTTGGCCTCCCGCTACCGGCCCGACCTGATGTGGTTCGACGGCGAGTGGGACCGAAGCGAGGAGCAGTGGCGCATCAAGGAGCTCGCCGCGCTGATCCGCTCGTACTCCCCGGACGTCGTCTTCAACGCCCGCATGCTCAGCGAGGGCGACTACGCCACCCCCGAGCAGGGCGCCCCCATCGAACCCCCGGCCGGGCCGTGGGAGTTGTGTTTGACCATCAACGACTCGTGGGGGTACCGGCACCACGACCACAACCACAAGTCGCTCACCCAGCTGGTCCGCTACTTCACCGAGACCATCGGTGGCGGCGGCAACCTCCTGCTCGACGTCGGCCCGATGGAGGACGGCACCATCCCGCAACCGCAGGTCGAGCGCCTCGAAGGCCTGGGGGAGTGGATCCGCAAGCACGCGCAGGCCGTGTACGGGACGGTGCGGGGGCTCCCGCCCGGGCACCACTACGGGCCGAGCACCCTCTCCGCCGACCGCCGCACCCTCTATCTCACCCTGTTCGACATCCCGCGCGCCGAGATCGGTGTCCGGGGCCTGGTCACGCCGGTCCGCAAGGTCACGGTGCTCGGCACCGGAACGGAACTCGCCCACCGCGTGGCCGGCGGGCTGCACGAGGCGGTCGGCGTGCTGTGGATCGACCCGCCGGCCGGGTCCGACCTCGACCCGCACGCCACGGTGCTCGCGGTGGAACTGGAGGGCGAACTGGAGCTGTACCGGGGTTCGGGACGCTTCTGACGCGGTCGCCAGGCACGTAGGGCCCGGGTCGGGGCGGATCCTGAGCCGGGCATGAGGGGGCATGCGTTCGGGCCGGTCGGTCGCTCCCCGTGACAGCGGCCGACCGACCCGATCCCCCGTTCCCCCGGGAATCCCCCGTCGATTCCCGTTCTTCCCCCGTTGATCCCTGTGCTTCCCCCGCAGGACCCCCGGCGCTTCCCCCACGCTCCCCCGGTGGGGCCCTTCACCCTTAAAGAGCAGGCACCCCGGGTCCTGATACACCTTCCGCGAAAGAAAGTCCCCCGGACCTGAATCCGGGGGACTTTCGCCTCGCTTGCGAGGGGCTCAGCCGGTGAAGCCGGCCGTGATGGAGGTGAACTGCCAGGCGCTCTGGCTGATGCCGGAGCAGTTGCTCACCACGCCCCCGCCCGGGCACGGCCGGTCGCGGTTGACGGCCCAGTAGGCGAGCCGGGCGATGTGGTGGCTGTTGGCCCAGTCGCGGATTGAAGTCCAGATCGCCGGCGTGGTGTTCTCCTGCTGGTCGGACAGGCCGTTCATGCCGGAGATGCCGATGTGGGCGTAGGCGGTCGCGTCGTCCCATCCGAAGGTGGACTTCAGCTTGGCCTTCAACCCCTCCGTCGCGTTCACGGTGTTGCCGTACATGTCCGAACCGCCGCCGAAGTCGAACGGCATGATGGTGAAGACGTCGATGTCGGCGCCGAGCGACTTGGCCTGCTCGATGAGGCGGTTGCCGTAGTACGTCGGCCCGGTGGTCGAGGTCCCGAAGGTGACGATGGTCTTCAGGCCCGGGTTGTTGGCCTTGACCGTCTTCAGCGCGGTGAGGATCCGGGCCTGCACGGCCTCGTTCTCGAACTCGTCCGTGTTCTCGATGTCCATGTCGATCGCCTTGAGCGAGTAGGCGTCGATCACCTTCTGCAGCGCGCCGGCGAGCGTACTGGCGGAGGAGCAGTTGGCGCCGAGCTTGCTGCCCTGCCAGCCGCCGAAGGACGGCACGATGTCACCGCCCGCCGAGCGCACCTGGTTGACGACGCTCTGGTCGACGCCGCCGGCCAGCGGACGGGTGCTGTCCCACATCGGGTTGCAGCCGCCGCCGTCCAGCATGAACGCCATCGTGAACCACTTGACGCCGGTCGAGCTCATCACCGTCGACACGCTCGGCGGATCGCCCCAGCCCTCGTACAGGTAGGGCGCGGCCTGCTTGAACCCGGTCCCGCCGCCGCTGCCCGCGTTCGTCGTCACGGACACCGAGTCGGAGGCCGCGGAGACGTTGCCGGCCGCGTCGCGCGCCTTCACGGTGAAGGTGTAACCCGTGCTCGCGGACAGCCCGCCGACCGTCGCGGACGTCCCCGAGACGGTGAGCACCTGTGCGGACCCGCTGTAGACGTCGTACGCCGTGACGCCCACGTTGTCGGTCGAGGCGTTCCACGACAGCGACACGCTGGAGGACGTCTTGCCGGTCGAGGCCAGCCCGCCGGGCGCGGTAGGCGCCTGCGTGTCCGAGCCGCCGCCTCCGCCGCCCGGCCCGTCCAGGCTGACGTCGTCGGCGTAGTAGGTGCCCTGGGCGTACCAGCCGTGGACGTAGATCGTGGCGCTGGTCTGCGAGGCCCCCGTGGTGAAGGACACCGACAACTGGCTGTACGCCGACGGGGAAGTCGTCCACGTGGAGGCGCCGCCGTCGACGCCGAGGTAGACGTAGGAGCCGCGCACCCAGCCGGTCAGCGCGTACGTGGTGTTCGGCTGGACGGAGACGGTCTGGCGGCATGTGGCGTTGTCGCTCGAACTCACCGCTCCCGCAAGGGCCTTGGAGCCGCCGTGCGCGGGGGAGGAGACGACCGAGCCGAGGTTGCCGGTGCAGGACCAGGGCGAGAGCGTGCCCGACTCGAAACCGGGGTTGGTGAGGACGTTGGCGGCCTGAGCGGTACTTGGCAGGGCCACGGCCCCGGCGAGGGCGAGTCCGGCGGTGCCGAGGAGGGCGAGGAATCGACGCCATGGGCGTCCGAGCGGTGTGGTGCGCACACGGTCTCCCTGAAGGAATGGGGGTGTTCGGGAGTGCAGGGGAGTGCAAGGGGGTGCGCAACAAAGTTGGTATGGACCAATCCGCCTGTCAAGGTGAGAGACGGAATTGGTCCATACCGGTGAGCTGTTCAGTTCGTGAGGGGAGCGGGGCCGTATCGATGTGCGGCTCCGCCGCGTGGGCGCGGCAAGCCGCAACAGGCCCGCACCCGGCGTACAACCTAAAGCGGCAAGGCCTGCGCCGCGCCCGCGGGCGCCACCTCGACGGAGTCGGCAGGCGTCGGCACCGTCGGAAGCAAGGGCTGCGTGTCCTCGACCCGCTGGTGCGGCAGCGACACCGCGCGCAGCGGCCGCGGCCCCGACACCACCGTGTAGTCCTGCCCCAGGAACGGCGGCACGATCTCGCCCGGGTCCTCGCCCAGCGCCAACTGCACCGCCGCCCAAGGCGCGTTGACGCCGCACTGGGACAGCTGGTGCAGTCCGCCGGCCGGGCGGGTGTTGACGTCCATCAGGACCGGCCGGTCGCCGAACATCCGGAACTGGATGTTGGACAGGTAGTGCAGCCCGAAGCCCTCGGCGATGAGACGCGCCGGCTCGAGCCACTGCTCGTGCAGCGTGAAGCCCCGGCGGCGGCCGTTCTTCGTCCGGCCGATGGCCATCCGCAGGATGTTGTCGGGGCCGGTGAGGCAGTCCACGGACACCTCCGGCTGCTCCAGGCGCGGCATGACCAGCCAGTCGACCGGCTCGTCGGCCTGCTGCAACGCGGCGACCACCATGTCCAGTTGGACGTACGGGCTCGGGAACCCGCTGAGGTGCGTGAGCGAGAAGGGGGCTCGCGTGATCACACGGAAGCCCACGCCGCCGGCGCCGGACGCCGGCTTGAAGCAGGCCTTGTGCCCGGCTTCCTCCAACTCCTCGACAGCGGCGACGAGTTCGTCCGCCGTCCGGACCCGGTACCACGGCGGCACGGGCACGCCGATCGCCTGCACGGCCTCGTACGCGATCACCTTGTCGTGGAAGACGGCGACAGCCTCCGGCGGCGGCGCGAGCAGCGCGGTGCCGGCCGCCTCGAAGTCGGCGCGGTGCGCGACGATCGCCGCCTGGTGCAGCCGGGGCACGAACACGTCGATGCTGCGGCGCTTGCACTGGGCGAGCGCGTACTCGACGTACGCGGCGGGGGAGAGGCCCTCCGGCTCCAGCTCGGCGGTGTCGGCGACGGCCAGCACGGGGGAGTCGGCGTCGCCGTGTGTGGCGTGGATCTCGACGGCGCGATCGCTGGGATTTCGTCGCAGCTGATCCGTGAAGAACACGTTCTCCGCGTACGTGCGGTTGAGCCAGACGCGTACGCGAGAGACCATGCGAGGCCGCCTTTCACGGTTCGCGGGCAGGGCGAAGCAGGCCCGGCCCGGGCAGGGGGAATGGTGGGTCACCAAACCGCCCTGCGGAAGGGTCGTCCATGGCGGTGGTGGTGGGGCGATCATACGGCTTCCGAGGGGTACGGCGTGCAACACGCGTGTTACGGATTTTCCGATCTTGTTCACGTGTGGCACGCGTTCGGGTAGAGGCGCGCTCCGGAGCAGGTGGAGCCGTGTCCCGACCCGGCGGGCCACCCGAGCCGACCTTGTACCGCGCGCGTGAATGTGTTCTCGTGGTGGCCGGTGTGTTCGTGAGAATGCGGAGCGTGGACTTGTGAGCGGGGGCGGAAGGTGACGTCGACGGCCGGTGGCGCCGGACAACTGCTGGCCATCAGTGATCTGCACATCGGCTATCCGGAGAACAGAGCCCTGGTCGAGGCCATGGCCCCGGAGTCGGACGAGGACTGGCTGCTCGTCGCCGGCGACGTCTCGGAGAACGTGGCCGACATCCGCTGGGCGCTGAAGACCCTCGCGAGCCGCTTCCACAAGGTCGTCTGGGCCCCCGGCAACCATGAGCTGTGGACCCACCCCCGCGACCCGGTCACCCTGCGCGGGGTCGCCCGCTACGAGCACCTGGTCGAGCTCTGCCGCGACCTGGGCGTGACGACACCCGAGGACCCCTACCCGGTGTGGGAGGGCCCCGGCGGCCCGGTGGCCGTCGCACCGCTGTTCCTGCTGTACGACTATTCGTTCCTCCCCACCGGCTGCACGACCAAGGCGGAGGGTCTGGCCTACGCGGAGAGCACCGGCGTCGTCTGCAACGACGAGTACCTGCTGCACCCCGACCCGTACCCGAGCCGCGAGGCCTGGTGCCGGGCCCGGGTCGCCGAGACCGAACGGCGGCTCGCCGATATCCCCGACGACCTGCCCGTCGTACCCGTCAACCACTATCCCCTGCACCGGCACCCGATGGACGTCCTGTGGCACCCCGAGTTCGCCATGTGGTGCGGCACCGGGCTGACCGCGGACTGGCACCGCCGGTTCCGGATCGAGACCATGGTCTACGGCCACCTCCACATTCCGCGGACCACCTGGCACGAGGGCGTCCGCTTCGAGGAGGTGTCGGTGGGCTACCCCCGCGAATGGCGCAAGCGGCCGCAGCCCCCGGGCCGGCTGCGGCGCATCCTGCCCCGAGAGGCCGAGGCCGAGTGATCGAGGAGCTGTTGCCGGCGTCGGTGGTGGCCGTGGAGGCCCTCGGCGAGGAGGGCGTCCGCGAGTTCGCGGAAACGCCGCTGTACCCGGAGGAAGAGGCGCTGATGACGCGGGCGGTCGACAAGCGCCGTCGCGAGTTCACCGTCGTACGCTCCTGCGCCCGGCGCGCCATGGAGAAGCTCGGCGTGCCCCCGCAGCCCCTGCTGCCGGGCGAGCGCGGTGCCCCGCGGTGGCCGGCGGGCCTGACGGGCAGCATGACCCACTGCGAGGGCTACTGCGGCGCCGCCCTGGTCCGGGCCGGCGATCTGGCCTCCCTCGGCATCGACGCCGAACCCCACGAGCCCCTTCCCGAGGGTGTCCTGTCCGCCGTCGCCCTGCCCGCGGAGGCGGAGCGGCTCGGCCGGCTGGCCGCGGAGCGCCCCGACGTGCACTGGGACCGGCTGCTGTTCAGCGCCAAGGAGTCCGTCTACAAGGCGTGGTTCCCCCTCACCCGTAAGTGGCTGGACTTCAGCGAGGCCGACATCGACCTCACCGCCGCCGGCCCCGTGGGGCGCCCGCAGGGTGCCTTCCGGGCCCGGCTGCTCGTGCCCGGACCGGTGGTCGGCGGCCACCGGCTCGGGCACTTCGACGGCCGCTGGACCGTGCGGCAGGGGCTGGTGGCCACGGCGATCGCGGTCCAGCACGGCTGAGGCGCCGCCCCGGCGGGCTCACGGGCGAGGTCAGGAGCCGGGATACCAGCTGTGCAGCAGCCGGAAGAACTCCTCCTCGTTGCCCGCCAGCCCCGCGTCCGCCAGGGCCTGCTCCGCCTCGGCGAGGACGGCGGGCGGGACCACCGCAGGCAGCCGGTCGTGCGGCGGGCCGAAGGCGCCGACGCCCTGGCCGCCCCCCTCGTCGCCGAGGGCGGCGCGTACGGTGTGCAGCAGCCGCAGGTAGGCCTGTACGGCGGTGCGCTCGCGGTCGGTCAGTACGGCTGTGGGCATCGGTCGGCTCTCCCCGTGTCGGCGTCGTCTCCCCCGCGCCCTGACGGCGCGTACGCCCCCGTGCGGCGGCGCACCCCCCAGCTTGCCGCGCACCACTGACAATCCGGCCTCGCTCGGGGACGGTTCGCCCGCTTAGCGGAGGCGAAACCTTCTGGAAATCCCCTGGCGGAAAGGGGTCCTACCCTGGTGTGAAGGGCTTTCGGCGGACCGCCGACGGCCAGGGAAACAGGAGGCGATCGGGTGGTCGACGTCCCGCAGCGGCGCCCCGTGCGCTCCGCTCGACTGCGCCCGGTGGGCGACGGAGAACTGGGGTTGCAGTTCCGGGTCGTGCACGGCTACCGGCGTGCCTTCCGGATGGCCGGCCAGGGTCCGGCGCTGGTCCTCATCCACGGCATCGGCGACTCCTCGGCGACCTGGGCCGAGCTGATCCCCGGCCTCGCCCGCACCCACACCGTCATCGCCCCCGACCTCCTGGGCCACGGCGCCTCCGACAAACCCCGCGCCGACTACTCGGTGGCCGCGTACGCCAACGGGGTGCGCGATCTGCTCACCACGCTCGGCGTCGAGTCGGCGACGCTGGTCGGGCACTCGCTCGGCGGGGGAGTGGCGATGCAGTTCGCCTACCAGTTCCCCGAACGCACCGAGCGGCTGATCCTCGTCAGCGCGGGCGGAGTGGGCCGCGAGGTCAACCCCGCCCTGCGGCTGGTCTCCCTGCCGGGCGCCCATCTGGCACTGTCCGCGCTGCGGTTGCCCGGCGCCCGGCTCCAAGTCGGCCTCGCCATACGCCTGATGAAGCTGTTGGACACCGACCTCGGCCAGGACGCCCCCGACCTGCTCCACCTCGTCGACGCGCTGCCGGACGAGACCTCGCGCAACGCCTTCATCCGCACCCTGCGCGCGGTCGTCGACTGGCGCGGTCAGGTCGTGACCATGCTCGACCGCTGCTATCTGACGGCCGGCATGCCGACGATGCTGCTGTGGGGCGACCGGGACAGCGTGGTGCCGGTGCGGCACGCGTACGGCGCCCACGAGGCGATGCCCGGCAGCCGACTGGAGATCTTCGAGGGCGCCGGCCACTTCCCGTTCCACAGCGACCCCACCCGATTCCGCACTCTCGTCGAGGAGTTCACCCGCACCACGGCCCCGGCCGACTGGAGCCGCGAACACTGGCGTGAACTCCTGCGAGAGGGGCGGCCGGGGACGGGCACGACGGGCCTGTCGGACGGCGCGGCACGCGCCCTGCGGCAGGCCGGCGAGCGCAGCGCGACCTGAAGCCGTACCGGCGTCCCGCGATGCCGGAAGCCCCGGGACGACCGGCGCGGCCGGTACTCAGTTCTGCGGCCCCAGATACCCCAGCGACGCCTCGATCCGCCCCGCCAGCCGGTCCCGCTGACCGCGCCCCCTGGGCGACGAACCGGCCAGCCACGTACGGCACTTGCTCGCCAGCAACAGGCCGAAGCTCTCGGCCTGCTTCTCGTCGGCCAGGTCGAAGCGGGTGCGCGCGGCGACACTGCGGACCGTCGCCTGGAGGTCCGCCCCGTCGGTGAGTAAACGGGCCGCGACCGCGGCGCCCTCGACGTGGTGACTGCAGTGGCCCGCCTTCATGTGCCACAGCTCGTGCCCCAGGATCACCAACTGGTGCTCGGGAGCGGTGCGTTCCTCGATGACGACGAGGTCCTGGTCGGCCATGTCCAGCCACAGCCCGCTGGCCGTGTCGGCCGGGAAGGACGCCATGCGGAAGTGGACGGGGCGGCCGCGCCGTCTGCTCATCCCGTCGCACAGGGCCGTGTACAGGTCGGCCGGCGCGGCCGGGGCCGGGAGGGTCAGTTCCGCGACCAGTTCGCCGCTGAGGCGGCGCATTTCCTTGGCGATGCTCACAGTTCTCCCCCGGATCACGACTCGGGCCGCTTCACGCTCTCCAGGAGCATGTCCAGCCACTCGGCGACCTTGTCGCGGTGCTGATCGGTGGGCAGCTGAGCGGCCCGCCACGCGATCCCGCGCACGCCGTGGTCCTGCAGCAGCCGCTCCAGCGGGTCCTCGACGGCCGCGGCCGCCTCCCGCGCCGCGAGCTTCTGCAGCAGCTCCTGCTCGGTGTGCTGCAGGGCTCCCGCGAGCGCCTCCGGGTCCTCGGCCGTGAGGAAGCCGGCGTGCACGCGGAAGAAGCGCTGGAGGGCGTCGCAGTGCTCCATCGTGGGGCGCCGGTCGCCGTTGATGAGGGCGCCCGCCTGCTGGCGCGACATGCCGGCGCCGTCGGCGATCTCCTGCTGGGTGTACTTGCGGCCGTTCGGCTTGAGCCGCGTACGGCGCAACAGGTCCAGGCGCTGCAGGAAGCGGGCCTGCACATCGGGCTCACCGGCGGGCCGGCCGCTCAGCAGGGCCTTGACCACGGACTCCGGGACACCCGAGGCGACGGACAGCCGCCCGGTGCCGAAGACCTCCGCGTGCGGCACACCGAGCCGGTCCGCGAGCGTGGCGACACGGGCGACGACGGCCGACAGCAGCACCGTCGCCGTGGCGCCCGGAACCTCGAAGCCATCCTCCGACACCGACAGGTCTCCTAGGTCTCTCACGTCCCTCATGCAGGCATGGATGGTTGCCTGAACTGCGTGGAGAGTAGCGGGTCTTTCGAACTCACATCCAGGTCTCGCCACAACTGTGGCCAATTTCAGCCGTCAACAAGCACGGAATGCCACGATAGTTGACATGCCTCGCGTCGGGGCAGCAGGATCGGGGCGCCGCGTGAAGGCCGCATAGGCAAGAGGGGTGACCTCCCGATGGCACATCAGGCAGGAGAGCAGCGGTCCGTACCGCGGCCCGTCCCCGAGAGTCCCGAGGCCCGGGCGTATCTGCAGGACTACGCCGCATACCTGGAGGCCGTCCCCTTCCCGTCCGTCGTCCTCGACCACCGCTGGGACGTGGTGCTGTCCAACGCCGCTTTCGCGTCACTTTTCCGGGAAGTGAGCCCGCATCCGACGGCGCTGCCGGGCGACAACTTCCTGCGGTTCGTGCTCTTCCACCCGGACGCGCCCTCGGTCCTCGGCGATCACGAGGCCGGCTGGTGCCTGCCGATGCTCGCCCGCTTCGCGGCGGCCGTGGAGCGGCACGGCCACGACCGCGGGCTGCAGGCGATCCGACGCGACATCGCCCAGGACCCGATCATGGAGGCCGCCTACCGGCACGGCCTGCCGCACTGGATCCGCGCGGTCGGCGAGGAGGCCGTCGAGCACGACGGGGCCGTCCGCCCCCTGCTGCACCCCGACCCGCGCTGGGGCGCCACGGAGTGCCGCATCATCGGCGACACCCCCAGGACCCTGCAGGACATGGGGTACACGCGGCTGACGATGGTGTTGCGCGACACCCGCCCGGCGTTCGCAGCCCGCAGGACACGCCCCGCGCGGCGCACCGCGAGCCACCTCAGTGTGGTCCCGGCCCCCGAGGCCTGAGCGACCCCCGAGGCCTGACCGGGCACCGTCGGCGTTCAGGTCGCCGACGGCGCCCTGGTCGGCGAGTCGGCCCCGCGAGGGACGGCAGTTCAGTGCGGCTCAGGCGTATCGGACTTCGTGAGGGCGTCCTGGGGAACCCCGCGCTTCGCCGCCTGGATCTGCTGGTACACCTGGGTCCGCAGTTCGGCGAAGCGGGGGGCCACCCGGGTGTGCAACTGGTCTCGCTCCGGCGGCAGATCGACCTTCAGTTGCTCCTGGACGACCGTGGGCGAGGCGGACAGGACGACGATCCGCTCGCCGAGGTAGACGGCCTCGTCGATGTCGTGGGTGACGAACAGGATCGTGATCCCGCGTTCCCGCCACAGTCCCCGGACGAGGTCCTCCAGGTCGGCGCGGGTCTGCGCGTCCACCGCCGCGAACGGCTCGTCCATCAGCAGGACCTGGGGTTCGTACGCGAGTGCCCGGGCGATCGCCACCCGTTGCTGCATGCCGCCCGACAACTGCCACGGATACGCGGAGAAGGCGTCCGCGAGCCCGACCGACTCCAGGGCGTCGGCGACCAGTTCCCGCCGTCGCTCCTTGGACAGCTTCTTCTGTCTCAGGGGCAGTTCGACGTTCTCGCCGACCCGCATCCACGGGAAGAGACTCCGCCCGTACTCCTGGAACACGAACGCCATCCCCCGCGGCGGACCGCTCACCCTGCGCCCCTCCAGGAGCACTTCACCGGAGGTCGGCGTCAGCAGCCCGCCCATGCACTTCAGCAGCGTCGTCTTGCCGCAGCCCGACGGGCCCACGAGACAGACGAGTTCGCCCGCCTCGACAGTGAAGGTCAGGTCACGTATCGCCTCGACCCGGCGCCCGGACCCTTCGTAGACCTTCCGCAGGCCGGATACGGCAAGACGCGGGTGCATGGACCGCCCTTTCGCGAGGGTCACGGGGACCGCCGGGTGGATGCGCGCAGACCGTGGTACCAGCCGAGCACCCGGCGCTCGACGACCTGGAAGAGGACCGACAGGACGAAGCCCAGCAGGCCGAGCACCAGGATCCCGGTCCACATGTCGGGGATGGCGAACCCCCGCTGGAACTGCACGATGGTGAAACCGAGCCCGTTGCTCGCGGCGAACATCTCACTGATGACCATCAGGATGATCCCGATCGACAACGCCTGGCGCAGGCCCGCGAAGATCTGCGGGCTCGCCGACCTCAGGACCACGCCGCGCAGCCGTGCGACGCCCGTGATGCCGTACGACCGGGCCGTCTCCGCCATCACCGGGTCCACCGCCCGGACGCCCTCGACCGTGTTCAGCAGCACCGGCCACACGCAGCCGCTCGCGACGACGACGACCTTCATGGTGTCGCCGATGCCCGCGAACAGCATGATGACCGGCACCAGGACGGGTGGCGGCACCGCCCGCAGGAACTCCAGGACCGGCTCGCACACCGCCCGCACCCGCCGGTACGAGCCGATGACCGTGCCCAGCGCGATCCCGACGACGGCCGCCGTTGCGTAACCGCTCACCAGTCGCAGCACGCTCGGCCGCACGTCGGCGCGCAGCCGCTCACCCGTCCACACGTCCGGGAGGGCCTTCAGGATCGTGCGCAGGGGCGGCCAGTACACGTTCGTGCTGCCGTCGGACACCACCCACCACAGCGCGACCAGCACGGCCGGCAGGGCGAGCGTGTACAGCAGCCGCAGCAGGACGCGTCTCACACCGCCACCTCCCCGCGAACCGACTGGTGCCAGGCCAGCGCCCGCCGCTCCACCGTCCGCGCGCCCACGTTGATCAGCAGCCCGAGCACACCGGTGACGACGATCAACGCGTACATCTCGGGCACCGCCTGCGAGGTCTGCGCGACGGCGATGCGTGCGCCCAGCCCCGGTGCGCCGATGACCAGTTCGGCGGTGATGGCGAGGATCAGCGCGACGGCCGCGGCGAGGCGCACGCCGGTCATGACATACGGCAGGGCGGTCGGCCACAGCAGGTGCCGGACCCGCGCCCAGGTGCCGAGCCCGTAGGAGCGGGCGGTTTCCTCGGCGACCGGGTCGACGTCCTGGACGCCGTACAGGACCTGGATCAGTACCTGCCAGAAGGACGCGTAGACGACCAGCAGGAGGACCGAGCGCAGTTCGGTGCCGTACAGCAGCACGGCGAGGGGGATCAGGGCGACCGACGGGATCGGCCGCAGGAACTCGATCGTCGACGCCGTCGCCTCGCGGAGATGGGGGACGACCGACAGGAGCACGCCCGTGCCGATGCCGGCGCCCACCGCGATCGCCAGGCCCAGGGCCCAGCCGGTGAGGGTGTCGCCGAGTGCCGTCCAGAAGGCGGAGTCGGCGAGTTCGTCGCCGAGCGCGCCGGCGATGCGGCTCGTGGGCGGGAAGTAGGCCTCCTTGACCAGACCGAGCCGCGGCACCGCCTCACCCAGGGCGAGGAAGGCCGCGAGCCCGGACGTACCGAGTGCGACGTTCGCGCCTCTCACGGCAGCAGCTTGTCCAGGTCCGGGGTCGACTTGAAGAGTTTGTCCTGATCGCCCAGCTTCTCCAGCGCTTCGATCGACGAACGGTTCGCCTCGGCGGGCCACTTCGGCAGCGTCACCGTCGCCAGGACCGACGCCGGGATCTTGGTGTACGTGGCGACGATCTGGCGGACCTCGTCCGGATGGGAGTCGGCGTAGGCGAGGGACTCGGCGGTGGCCTCCTGGAACCTCTTCACCACCTCGGGGTTCTTCTGCTCGTACTGCTGCGAGGTGAAGTACATGGCGACGGTGAGGTTCGGCGCGACGTCCACCAGCGGCGAGGCGATCTCCACACCGCCCTGGCTCTTGATGGTCGCGAGGGCCGGTTCGACCACCGTCGCGGCGTCGATCCGCCCGCCGTCCAGGGCGGCGGGCATCTGGTCGAAGGCCAGCTCGACGAACTTCACCTTGTCCGGGTCGCCGCCCGCCTTGCGCACCGACTCGCGCGTCGCGGTCTCGTTGATGTTCTTCAGGGTGTTGATGGCGACCTTCTTGCCCTCCAAGTCCTTCGCGGACTTGATCGGGCTGTCCTTCTTCACGGTGATGGCCCCGAAGTCCTTGCCCTGCACGCCCGTTGAGGCGATTCCGTTCGAAACGGCCTTCACCGGAACGTTGTTGGACTGGGCAACCATCAGCGACGTCATGTTGCTGAAGCCGAACTGGAATTGACCACTGACGACCCCCGGCACGATCGCCGCGCCGCCCTGGGCGGTGCTGATCGACAGCTTCAGGCCGTGCTTCTCGTAGAAGCCCTGTTTCACGCCCAGGTAGACGGGCGCCACGTCGACGATGGGGATGAGACCGAGCTTGACGGTCGTGACGCCGCCGGACGATGAACCCCCGCCGGACGTTCCGGAGTCGCCGGACGAGCCACAGGCCGCAGTGGCGAGCAGGAAGGTGCCGGCCGTGAGACCGGCGAACAGACGACGCATGGCTCCCCCTGTGCAGAGACAACGGTGTTCCGACAGGCTGTGCGCACACCGCACAGTAGTGCTCAATTGGCGTGCAGGGAACGTAGATCGCGCCGTCCGCCGGGGTCAATGGTTTCGGCTGACGAAATTGTTGACAGTCTGCCCTGTGGTCAGAGATCGAGAACGAGCCTCTTTCCCCTGCACCGCGACACGCAGATCATCATCGTCTCCCCGGCCTCCCGCTCCAGTTCCGTGAGTACGGAGTCACGGTGCTCCGGCGTGCCCTCCAGCACGTCGGTCTCGCAGGTGCCGCACGTGCCCTCGGTGCAGGAGAAGAGCACCTCGACGCCGGCGGCGCGCACGGTGTCCAGGACGGAGACACCCGGTGCGACGGTCAGCGTACGGCCGCTCTGTGCGAGCTCCACCTCGAACTCGCCGTCCTCGCCGACCGGTTGCTCCTTTGCCTGGAACCGCTCGACGTGCAGCGCGCCGGACGGGCAGCGCTCCTCCACCGCGTCGAGCAGCGGGCCGGGACCGCAGCAGTAGACCAGGGTGCCCTCGGGCAGCGCGTCCAGCACCGAACCGAGGTCCAGCAACCCGGTCTCGTCCTGCGGGGCGACGGTGACCCGGTCCCCGTACCGGGCCAACTCCCCGGTGAAGGCCATGGATTGGCGGGAGCGGCCGCCGTACAGGAGCGTCCACTCGGCGCCCGCCGCCTCGGCCGCCGCCAGCATCGGCAGGACGGGGGTGATGCCGATCCCGCCCGCGATGAAGCGGTACCGGGCGGCCGCGCGCAGCGCGAAGTGGTTGCGCGGACCGCGTACCCGTACCTTGTCGCCCTGCCCCAACTGCTCGTGCACGTAGGCGGATCCGCCCCGACCGTCCGGCTCCCGCAGCACCGCTATCCGCCAGGCGTAGCGGTCGCCCGGATCGCCGCACAGCGAGTACTGCCGCTCCAGGCCCGGTCCGAGGACGACGTCGACGTGGGCGCCCGGCTGCCAGGCCGGGAGCGGCTCGCCCAGCGGGTGGCGCAGGGTGAGGGCGAGCACGCCGTCGGCCGCCAACTCACGCTGTCCGACGATGAGTTCGGCTTCGTACACGTCGCTCATGAAGGTGTTCCTTGGGGCTCGTGTCCTTCGGGGTGGCCGAGCATCCACTCCCACATCTCGATCGGGTCCTGCGAGGTGTGCTCGGCTCCACAGTGACAGGTGCCGTGCAGGACGTCGGTGCCCGGCAGCCAGTCGATGCGGTAGATCTCGCCGGTGGCGCCGGTGCTCACAGGGCCCTCTCCACGGGCTTGTCGCCCTCCTCCACCAGCCGGGCGAGGATACGGCGGGCGGCCAGGCCGCCGGTGTCGATGTTGATGCTCAGCTCCTGGTACCCGGTCCGCTCCGAACCGAGCGTCCGCTGCAGGAGATTGAGCGCGTCGACGTCCTGCATGACCACCGTGTGGTTGTTGCCGCGCAGGAACTCGGTGACCTCGTCGTCGTCGGTCGCCCAGTCCCTCGAGACCATCCAGAAGTCGTAGACCTTGCCGTCGGCGGACGGTGTGATCGCGTACGTGATCTCGGTGTGGAAGCCGTTCGGGTCGCTGCCGTCCGCCTCGGGCAGGACGCCCACCGGCGCGATGCGGCTGTGCAGCAGGTACAGGCAGGGCGCGTGGTACTCGATGTCCTGCCAGCGGGTGATCCGGCCCTCGATGCCGGTCGAACGGGCGTAGAACGGCGGGCATTCGGCGTCGTCCATGTGCCGGCTGACCCGCACGATCCCCGCGCCCTCGTCCACCTCGGTGGTGATCGGCGTCTCGGCGACCTCGGGGGTGCCGATGTAGCCGCCGTGCAGATACGTCTCGTGGGAGAGGTCGAGGAGGTTGTCGACGAGCAGCCCGTAGTCGGCGTCGATGGGCTCCATGCCGCGGACGGTCGTCCAGCCGGGGGAGTCGAGGTGGCGGGCGCGCGGGATGGTCTGCGGGTCGGCGAGCGCCGGGTCGCCGATCCACACCCACACCAGGGAGTCCTGCTCGACGATCGGGTAGGCGGTGACCCGGGCGGTGCGCGGGATGCGTTTCTGCCCCGGCACGTACACACACGCGCCGGTCGTGTCGTACGTGAACCCGTGGTAGCCGCAGACGATGCGATCGCCGTCCAGCCGGCTCTCCGAGAGCGGGAAGCGGCGGTGCACACAGCGGTCGTGCAGCGCGACGGGCGTCCCGTCCTCCTCGGTCCGGTAGAAGACGAGCGGCTCACCGAGGATCGTCCGGCCGAGCAGCTCCTCGCGCCCGACCTCGTGGCTGTAGGCGGCGACGTACCACTGGTTCCTGGCGAAGGCGGTCGTGTGAGGCATGGGGGTTCCCGTCCCTGTCGGCGGGGCGTCGTCGCCCCGCGTGCCGTGGTTGGAATCAGGGTCGTGACGGCCGGGGCACCACGCAAGGCGGCTTCTGTCAGGCGGAAGAACTTCCACAAAATGGCTGGTCAGAGCATTGGTCCGTATGCCCGTGGCGTGGTCGAGTACCGGCAGACCGCCGAGTGGCTCGTTGGCGTCTTCGAACCGTCCACCACGCCCTCGCGATCGAGATGGCCGCACTGCCCGACAAGGTGCGCGGGTACGAGGAGAGCAAAGTCGGGAACGTCAGACGGTACCGGGACCGGTTGGGGGAACTCCGGCATCACTGGCGAATCCGGCCAGCACGAGCGCGATCGCGGCGTCCACCTCGGCGGTGAACGCCCCGTGCGGCGCGGCCTCTTGGGGCAGCCATCGCATGAGTGCGCCCTGGAAGACGTCGTAGAGCACGTCTACGGTCAGGGCGGGATCGGCGGAGGGCGGCGGTCCGTCGTTCGGCCGTTCCCGTAGGCAGTCACGCAGCCAGTCACGCAGTTCCACGGAAAGCCGCGAGCGGTGGGGCGGTACGCCGTGTCCGCGCAGCAGTCCGGTCGTCATCTGCCGGGTCTCGTCCCAGTCCCGCTCCGCCGTCAGGGCCAGCTCGTGGAAATATGTCCGGACCCGGTCCGCGGCAGAGGTGATGCGGTCGACGTCACGAGCCAGGGCGAATGCCGACTCCCCGCCTCGTACCGCCCACTCGGTGGCGATGTCCGACTTGGCGGGGAAGTGATTGAACGCGGTCCGCCGTGCCACCCCGGCTTCTGCCGCGATCTCGTCCATCGTGGCGGCGTCGTAGCCGCGTGATGCGAACACCTTGATCGCTGCCGCATAGACGCGCTCCCGGTTGACCTGGGCATTGCGCGTCCTCCCGTCCTGCTTCTCACCCTCCGTCTGCCTCATGTGGACATTGTTGCACTCCCGTGCAACAATCAAGATTGTTGCATCCGAGTGCAATTTGATTTGAGGGAGAACGCATCATGGACAAACTCAACGGCTGGGTCGACATCCACGCGCATTTCACCCCACCGACCACGGCGGAGGCACGTGAGGCCCAGTGGCGTCAGCTGAGGGACGCGCACCTCCTGGCGCCCGAGCCCTACCACTGGCAACCCGAGGCGATGCTCGCCACCATGGATCGCCTGGGCATCGCCATGCAGATGCTCAGCCCGGTACCCGTCGATTCCCCACTGCCGCAACTGCGCGCATGGAACGACTACGGCGCCCAGCTCGTCGCCGACCACCCCGGCCGCTTCGGCCTGCTCGCCGGTCTGCCCACCGACGACCCGGACGCGGCTCTGGCCGAGATCGCGCGAGGCGACACGGAAACGCACCCTGACGGCTACCTGCTGACCACCCGCCGGTCAGGCGTCCCGCTCGGAGACCCGCGCCTGGCGCCGGTGTGGGAGGAACTCGACCGGCGCTCGGCCGTGCTGTTCATCCATCCGAGCGCCGTACCGCCCACGTTCCGGCAGACCGCCGTCCTGGTCGAATTGCCGTTCGAGACCACCCGGACCGTCGTGGACCTCCTCTACACGGGATTCTTCCGCCGGTACCCCCGTCTCACCGTCGTCCTCGCCCACTGCGGCGGCGCCCTGCCCGCGCTCTCCGGTCGCCTCGGGCTGCTCGGGGCGGAGGAGTACGTGTTCAACCCACTGGGCCTGACCGCCGATGACATCCGCACCGACCTGGCGAAGCTCTACCTCGACACCGCCGCGGCCGGCACAGACGCCAACCTCGCCGCAGCAGTCACGATGGTGCCCCGCGACCACCTCGTCTACGGCGCCGACGCCGGAGTCCCCTGCTCGAACGAGAACAACATGAGACGCAACATCGACGCGCTCCAAAACTCCCACGTCCTCACACCGCAAGAAGTCGACGCACTCGGCCACCGCGTCTTCGGCCTCTTTCCCGCAGCCGCACAACGCCACCGCGACGCCGTCGCAGCAGCAGCCTGACCTGCACTTGGCGAAGACGCCGAGTGGGACGGCTCGCTCAGAGGGTCGCGCGCAGGTGGCTGACCGTCACGAAGTGGTAGCCGCGGGCCGTGAGGGTGCGCAGGATCTCGGGGACGGCGGCGACCGAGGTGGGGTGGATGTCGTGGATGAGGACGACGTCGTTGCGTTCGGCCTGGGAGATGACGGTCTGGGCGACCTTGGCAGGCTCGTGGGACTTCCAGTCCAGGGTGTCCACGTCCCACAGGGCGGGGGAGAGGCTGGTGGCTGCCTTGACCCTGTCGTCGATCGCGCCGTAAGGCGGGCGGAACAGCGTCGGCTCCTTGCCCGTGGCGGCCTTGATCGCCGCGTTGGTGCGCTCCAGTTGGGAGCGGATCTGGGCGGGGGTGAGGTTGGTGAGGACCGGGTGGTTCGAGGAGTGGTTGGCGATCTCGTGGCCGGACTTCATCTCGGCGCGGACGATGTCCGGGTAGGTGGCGACGTTCTGGCCGACGACGAAGAAGGTGGCCCGCGCCTTGTACTGGGCGAGGTACTTGAGCAGCGTTCCCGTCTCGGGGGCGGCGGGGCCGTCGTCGAAGGTCAGGGCGATGCACTTGGCCTGGGAGCAGTCCGTGGTGTCCTCGCCCGGGTCCGGCTGGGCGGCGACGGTCGGGGCGGGGGTGCGGGCGGCGCCGAGGTCGAGCTTGTCGTCCGGGCTGGTGGTCTGCTGCTGGGCGCGGCTGCCGAAGTCGGACAGCCATGGGGTGATGGTCGCCTTGGGGAGGGTGACGGAGATACGGCCGGCCGGGGGGACGCCGACCGTGCCCCGGTCGAAGTCCACCTTCAGGTCGCCGTCGGCGGTGAAGGCCATGTCGTCCAGGTAGCTGTCGCGGTTCTCCCGGTCGTCGAGTGTCATGTCGACGGTGTCGGAAGCAACGCCCTCCCGCTTCAACAGGCGCTTCTTCAGGGCCGAGACGAAGGCGTCCCGGGAGTCGTCGGCGATGAGGCCGGGGGACGGCCGGTACTTCTTGGCGGCGCCGTCGTACCAGTACGTCCTGGTATCCAGGCCGTCCGCGTTGGACGTACGGTCGACCGTCGCCAGGCGTACGCCCAGTACGTCGCCGGAGGCCACGAGGAACGAGAAGCTGACGTTCAGCTCGGGTCCCTCCCAGCCGTCCGCCCCGGCCGCGCCGCCGCAGCTTGGTGGGCCGCCGAGGGCCACGACCGGGTGTCGTGGCCCTCTGTCGGGGCCCTGCTGGGGAGCGTGGCCTGTTCCTGTCGACGTGGCCTGGAGACTCAGCGGGATCCGCTGCTGGTCAGTCCTTGCCGGTGAGTCGCCAGATCTGGTTCTTCTTGGTGGTCAGAGCGCTCGCGGAGTCGCAGGTCCACTGATGGACGAGTGCGCCGACTGCGGTGGAGACTTCGCTGACGTCGACGCACTTGCCGCTGTGCACGGCGACGAGCTGGTAGTCGTGGCTGTTGCCCAGCGCGGTCACCGCGCGCAGGTTGAACCGCTGGTTGGTGGCGCCGGTGCAGGTCCACTGCTGGACGGCGGCCCCGTCGAGCGTGGAGAGTGCGGAGACGTCCAGGCACTTGCCGCTGGAGTGGTTGACGACGGTGTAGGTGTCGGTCGTGCCGGTGACGGGGTGGAAGTCGAAGATCTGCTCCTGGCCACTGCCGCAGGTGTTCTGCCGGTACTGGGTGCCGTTGGTGGTGGACTTGGCGGGGTCTTCGAGGCAGAGCCCGCTGTGCTGGGCGACGGCCGTGGAGGAGAAACCGGTCGAGGCGCCGATGTGCAGGCTCTGGGGCGCGAAGGAGACCTTGTCGAGGTGGGGCGCGGAGCTGGAGCGCATGGGCTGTCCGATGTCGGTGCCGCCGCCGGAGTAGACCACGCCGATGGTGGTGCCGTCCCAGTTGTACAGCTGTGACGCGGTGAACTTGACGGCGTTGGCGCCCTTGGCGAGCGTCACGGGGACCGTGTAGTCGTTGAACTGGTTCCAGTGCAGGGTGCTGGCGAAGTTGACCCGGGTGGGGTTGCCGCCGTTGACGCTGACGTCGGCGTGCTCGGCGTACAGGTCGGGGTTGTAGTGGTTGGAGGGCAGTTCCTCGGCGTTGGCGTAGCGCATGGTCATGGCGTAGGTGCCGGCCGAGGGCGCGTCGACGTCGAGGGTGAGGGAGTTGGCCGTTCCGTTGCCGATGCCGGTGACGACACCGCCGTCGGCCTGGCTGTAGGTGGTGTCGACGGCCGCGGTGCCGGTGAGTGTGCCGTTCTCGGCCTGGTAGGTGACGACGTTGCCGGTGGTGACGGCGTCGGTGGCGCTGAACGGGGTGACGGCCAGGCGGTCCAGGGCGAGGGTGCCGCTGGTGCCGGTCACCTTGACCTTGTTGATGCCGGCGTTCAGGTAGACCCGGTTGGCGGAGGTGGACCACGCGGAGGGAGTCGCGCCGGAGAGCATCTGGTCGTCGGCGGGCTTGCCGTTGACGGTGATGTCGGCCTGGCCCGTGTTGCGGTAGCGGGCCGTCAGGTCGGCGTATCCGTCGCGCGCGGAGTAGACCCAGAACGTGGCGGACTTGCCGGAGGTGAGGTTCACCGCGCCCGCGCCGGACTGGCCCTGGGCGGTGTAGCTGCTGGTACCGCTGTCGGAGAGGTTGGCCTGCTCGGCCTCATAGAGCGTGGTGCCCTGGACCGCGGCGTCCTTGTACCGCAGGTCGATCTTGTCGATGATGGTGTCGCCGACGGTGTTCGCGCCGTTGTCGCCGGTGGTGGCCAGGGTGACGGTGTGGCTGCCCGAGGTGAGGTGCACGGTGGTGTCGCTGTGCCCCCACACCACCCACTGGAAGCCCACCGGTATGTCGACCCTGGTCGAGGCGCCGCCGTCGACCCGCATGTACACGTTCGTGGGGCCCTTGACGTCGGCGTCCTTGGCGTAGCTGTTGCCGAACACCGACAGGTCGTAGTCGCCGGTGGTGGGGACGGAGACGGGGAAGGAGATCACCGTGGTCGAGCCGGTGCGCAGGCCGCCGACGTCCTTGGTGCCTGAGGTGGCGAACTTGCTGACGTTCCCGGTCGTGCCCTCGGTGTTGATGTTGTAGCCGCTGCCGCTGAGCGTGGCGTTCTCGGCCTCGTACGTGCCCGTCCAGGTGCTGTCCGAGGCGGTGCCGCTGCCGGTGCCACCCGGGGAGACGATCACCTCGTAGGCGGACATCGCGTCGAGGGTGATGGGAAGGGTGATCGAGCCGTCGGACGCCACGGCGACATCGGCGTCGGAGAGCCGGGTCGGGGTGGCCGCCGCGCCGATGTAGCCGCTGTAGCGGTCCTGGAACACGCTGACGTGCACTGTGCTGCCGAAGACCGCGGGGTCGATGTTCTTGATGACCGTGCTGGAGTCACCGCTGGTGCCGCCTCCGGCGAGGATGACACGCGCCTGCTTCTTGGCGGTGTCCAGGCTCGCCAGGCCCTGGAGGGTGTACGCGGCGTTGGCGCCCGTGCTGGTGACCTTGACGGTGTTTCCGCTCATGGAGCTGTACCAGTTGTACAGCCACCACTGGGCGTTGGGCGTGTTCTGGGCGGCGGCGGAGTCGCCGAGGTTGCCGTTGATGTTCCAGTACGGCAGGTTCCCGTCGATCTTCTCGTCCTCGATCGCCCCGATCCACTGGACCATCTGCCCGGGGTCGGTCAGGTGGTAGCGGTGGGCGTACTCGTTGAGGTTGACGGTGATCGGCGAGGTGATCCCCGCGGCGGTCTCCGCCGCGCGGTAGGAGTCGACGGTGCTGCGGACGTCCGCCGGGCTGCCCAGGGTGTGCCAGGTGACCACGTCGGGCAGGCAGTTGTTGGCCTTGCAGTAGCTGAGGAAGCCGCTGAGGGAGGAGGAGGTGTAGCTGGAGGTGTTGGGCCCTGCCAGCCGTGCCGCGGGCCAGATGCCCTTGATGAAGTTGTAGGTCTGCCGCCATTCGGCGTTGAAGTTGGCCAGCGCCGTGGAGTTGGTGCGCATGCCGCTGAACCAGTTCAGGTCGGGCTCGTTGTAGGGGATGAAGACGATGTGGCTCGCGTAGGGGCTGGCCATGGCCTGCTCGACCTGGGTCTTCATGGTCGCCTGGTAGGCCGAGTAGCTGGCGCGTTCGTAGTTGGCCCGGTACACGTCCGTCATGTAGATGAGGATGTCCCCGCCGCCGCTGTCGGTGAACGGCTTGGCGATCTCCAGGGCGTCCGAGCCGGGGTGCTGCTGTCCGTCCTGGTACTTGGTGTTGGTGGTCTTCAGCCCCATCCCCTCGATGAGGTTGTTCGTCGGTACGTCCGGGCCGTACAGGCCGTACAGCGCCCCGGAGGCGCCGCCCCGGAATGCTCCGGTGGTGGTGCCCAGGTCGACGGTGAGGGTGGGGGTGGCGGCGGAGGCCGGCGTCGCCATCACGGTGGTGGCGCCGGCTACGACGGTCAGCGAGAGCAGCGACTTGGCGATGCCGTGGAGAAGGCGTCTCTTGGTCGAGCGCCTTTGCCCGAGTCTTGGCATGTGCTTACGTCCCTTCAGGGATAGGGCTTCTTGTTGCCGCGCCGGCCCCCGTGCCGGACGTCTGGGTGGGTTGTCGCGCGCGGTTCAGACGAGGGTGGCGGCGATCTCGGCGTCCGCGCCGCGCCGGTGATGATGGTCGCGAGCGAGCAGCAGGTAGCTGCTGGCGGTCCAGGTGTAGGCGCGGTCGCGTAGTCCCTCACCGGTCAGTGCGTCGAAGTTCTCGGCGAAGCCGGAAAGTTCGCACAGGGCGCGGAAGCGGGCGCTGATCTCGTCCGCGAGGCGCACGTGCCCGGCGCGGCGCAGGCCGTCCTCGATGAGGATGGTGGCGGGGGCCCAGATCGGGCCGCGCCAGTAGCCGTCGGGCTCGTAGTGGGGGGAGCCGGGGTGTTCGGTCGCCAGGCCGAAGGCGGTGAGGTGGGCTTCGATCCGTTCGGCCAGCCGGTCGCGGACCATGTCGGGCAGGCGGTCGCCGAGCACGATCGGCATCAGGTCGAGCAGGCCGGCGCTCGGGGAGGGGGCTCCGCCTTGGGCCGGGCGGCTCAGGAACCGTTCGCCGTCCCACAGCTCGTCCAGCAGTGCGGCCTGGATGGCGTCGGCTGTCTCGGTGCGGCGCCGGGCGTCGTCCGGGAAGCCCAGTTCGGCGGCCAGCCGGGCCAGTTCGTCGAGCTGGAGGACCAGCATGGCGGCGAGGTCGGCGGTGACGGCCACGCATCCGGGGTCGAAGGTGGTGGCGTTGTCCCAGCCGCTGTCGTTTCCGTGCTGGTAGTGAGGCAGGACGGCTCCTGGTGCGCGCCGTGCGGTGAGCCAGAAGTCCGTCCAGCGGGTCAGTCTGTCGTACGCCTCCGTCAGTTGCGCCGGGGTGAGCGGTTCGGGGAGCCGTCGGCGCAGGTGGCTGAAAGCCCAGCCGTGGATGGGCGGTTTGACGAAGTTGTAGAGGACCTCGGAGTGGGTGACGGAGTCGGGCAACGCCCCCATCTCGTCCTGGTGGTCGAAGGGCAGCGAGAACTGGTCCCGGGCGAGGTCGGGGGATCCGGGGGCCAGGGCGAGGGCGTTGAAGCAGTGGTCCCAGCTCCAGACCTTGTCCATCCAGTGCTTGGACATCAGTACGGCGGGCCGGGTGACCAGACCCGCCGGACGTACGGTCGCCGACCACACGACATAGGCGGCGAGATCGGCGGCCGGGGTGGCGGTCGAGCGCCATGGGGCGACCGCGTCGACGAACTCGGCGAACGACTGCCGTGCGGCCTGAATGACCTCGCCGAACGCCGCCGGCGAACGGAAGGGCAGTCGTGCGCTGTCGAGTTCCTCGACCGCGATGTCCCATGAGCCGTCGGTCCCGGCGGCGACCGTGAGACCGCGGTCACCGGCGCCCAGGGCCTGGGAACCGGACACGTCGGCAACCGTGCCGGACAGCACGGTGATCCGGTAGCGACGCCCGGTCTCGTAGGAGGTGAACACATGCGCGTCGTCCACCGGGTCGCGGTAGAAGTAGGTCCCGCTGAAGGGGGTCAGGGTCTTCGCCGCCGCGGTGACGCGCAGGCTCAGCCCTTCGCCGTGCACGCGTACGGTGTCCGGCGACTCGTAGGCGAGGTCGATGCGCCCGTCCGCGCCGGTCCAGCTGAGCACTCCCGGTGTCGCCTCGACGCGGGTCTCGGCGCGGTCGCCCGTGGCGGCGTCGAGGGGGACGAGTCGCAGGACGGCGTGCATGCCGTTCTGGTGCGAGACGAGGTGGAGGTCCTCGGCGCGCGTCTTCTCCGCCAGCACGGGAGAGATGCCGAACCAGGAGCCGTGCGCGCTGAAGGGTATGTCGTGGACGGAGAAGGGCGGGCCGGTTGGGGCGGCGGTCATGACGCGGCACTCATTTCTTGGGCGGGGTGGCCGGCGGTCTGCCGGTCGGGGCGCTGATGCTCGCGCGGCGGCTCGTGCGGAGCTCCGCCGCGTGCGGGCGCTCCGGTCAGTCCTTGACGGCTCCTGCGGTCACGCCGGCGGCGACGTAACGCTGGGCGAGGACGAGGATGACCGCGGCGGGCAGCGAGGCCACGACGGCGGTGGCCATGATGGCGTTCCACTCCTGGTTGTTGTTGCCGATGTAGTGGTAGATGCCGAGGGTGATCGGCTCGTGGGCGCCGCCGTTGACGAGGGTGCCGGCGAACACGAAGTCGGACCAGGACCACAGGAACGCGAACAGCGACACCGTGACGACGGCGTTGCGGCTCATCGGCAGGACGATCGACCAGAAGGTGCGCCCCGTTCCCGCACCGTCCATCGTCGCGGCCTGGAGCAGTTCGCCGGGGATGCCGGACATGAACGCGGTGAAGATCAGCACCGCGAAGGGAACGGCGAGCGTGGAGTCGGCGATGATCAGGCCGGGTACGGACTGGAGCAGGCCGAGCTGGAGGTAGATGGCGTAGAAGCCCATCGCCATGATGATGCCGGGGATCATCTGGGCGGCCAGCAGGACGAAGCTGAGGAGGTCGCCGCCGCGTGGCCGGAGCTTGGCCAGCGCGTAGCCGGCGGGCGCGGCCAGGGCCACGGTCAGGGCCACGGTGCCGAGGCCGATGACGAGGCTGGTGCCGAGGTAGGGCAACTGCTGGTCGACGACGGCCCGGTAGCCCTCCAGCGTGCCGCGCACGGGGAACAGGTCCGGCGGGCTCTTGCGCATGTCCTGGTCGCGGGTGAAGGACACGTTGAGCATCCAGTAGACCGGGAAGAGCATGATCGCGGTCAGCAGGAGGCCGATGGCCGTCTTTCCCCGCGTACGGCGGCGCCGGTTCAGGACCGTCTGTGCACTCGTCATGACAGCGCCTGCTTTCGCTGGACTCGGAGGTAGACCAGGCCGAAGACCAGGGCGGCGACGACGAGCAGGTTCCCGACGGCCGCGCCGGGGCCGAAGGCGGGCAGCAGGTTGCCGAAGCCGAGCTGGTAGGACCAGGTGGCGAAGGTGGTGGACGAGTCCGCCGGGCCGCCCTTGGTCATGATCCAGATGATGTCGAAGACCTTGAGCGTGTAGACGAGGCCCAGCAGCAGGGTGATGGCGGACACCGGGCGCAGCAGCGGGAAGGTGATGCGCCAGAAGCGCTGCCAGGCGTTCGCCCCGTCGAGGGCCGCCGCCTCGTACAGGCTCGTGGGGATGGACTGCAGGCCGCTGTAGAGCACGACCAGGTTGAAGGGGACGCCGATCCAGATGTTGGCGACGATCACCGAGGTCAGGGACCAGGACGGCGAGGTCAGCCAGTTCAACGGGTCGATGCCGAGTGCGTGCAGGGTGGCGTTGACGATGCCGGAGTCGCTGTTGAGCATCCACGACCAGGTGGAGGCCGACACGATGAGCGGCAGCAACCACGGCACCAGGAACAGGGCCCGCAGAGTGGCCGACAGCCGGAAGTGCTGGTTGAAGAAGACCGCGAGGGCCAGGCCGATGGCGTACTGGAAGACCAGGCAGACGGCGGTGAACACCACGGTGTGGAGCAGGGCCGGGGCGAACGTCGGGTCGTCGAAGACGGTCCGGTAGTTCTCCAGACCCGTGAACGGCGCGTCGCCCCGGACGAAGGAGCGGACGGTGTAGTCGCGCAGGCTCAGGTCGAGGTTGCGGTAGAGGGGATAGGCGTAGAACAGGCCGAGGTAGAGGGTGACCGGGGCGAGGAACGCCCAGGCGGCCCACTGCTGGGAGGCGGGACGGCGCCGGGCCGTGGTGCGGTCCGGGGACGGGGCGGCGGTCGCCGCCCCGTCCCGGTCGAGCACCGGCCGGCGGTCCGGCAACTGGATCTGCTTCATCGTCTGGTCGGAGTCCTGGTTACTTGACGGCGGACTGTGCGGAGCCGAGCGCGTCCTTCGGCGACGCCGATCCGCTGAGCGCGGACTGGACCGCCTTCCACAACTGCTCCGAGATCTTGGGGTACTTGGTGCCCAGGTCGTCACTGGTGCGTCCCTTGGCCGCCTTCACCGCCGCGACCCACGGCTTGAGCTTGGCGTTCGCCGCGACCTGCTTGTCCTGGACCTCGGCGGTGGGCGCCACGTAGGACAGCGTCGTGTCGGTGTCGAGCAGGTTCTGGCTGTTGCTCAGGCAGGACACGAGCTTTTGCGAGGTGGCGTAGCGGCCGGTGTCGTCCTGCACCGGGAGGGTGACGAACTCACCGCCGGTCGGGGCCGCGGCGTCGCCTCCCGTGGCGGCGGGGACGGGGATGACTCCATAGTCGAAGCCGGCCTTCTCGGCATTGGCCAGCTGCCAGGTGCCGTTCTCGGCGAACGCGTAGTCGCCGCTCGCGAACTCCTGCCAACTGGTGGTCTGCGTGTTGTTGATCACCGAGTTGGGGGCGTAGCCCTTGTCCAGCCAGTTCTTCCACAGCGACAGCGCGGAGACGGCCTGGTCGGAGTCGAGTGCGGTCAGTTCGGCTCCGGAGCCCCAGTACCAGGGCAGGAACTGGAAGCTGCCCTCCTCCGTGCCGATCGCGGAGAACGTGATGCCCTTCTTGCCCGCCTCCTTGACCTTCGCCAGCGCCGCGGTCAGCGACGGCCAGTCCTTGACCGAGGAGATGTCCACGCCGGCCTTCTTCAGCACCGCCTTGTTGTAGTACAGGGCGAGGGTGTTCGCGCCGATGGGCGTGCCGTACGTCTTCCCGCCCGACTGGCCGGCCGCGAGGAGGTTGGGGATGACCTTCGAGACGTCCAGTTTGTTGTCGTCGGTCGAGGTCAGCACGCCCGCCTCCGCCAGCGTCGACACCACCGGGTTGTCGACGATGAGGACGTCCGCGGAGTTGCCCTGCTGTGCCGCCAGCAGCGCCTTGTTCGTCAGGTCACTGGTGTCGAACGCGGTCCGCTTGATCTTCACCCCGGCCTCGGTGCCACAGCCGTCCAGCAGCTTCGCCCACGCCGAGCTCTTGTCGAACTGCGGGTAGGGGTCCCAGATCGTGTACGTACCGCCGTCCGCGGCCTTCGAGGAGGTACCGCCCGTGCCGGAGGAGCACGCGGTGGCGCCGGCGGTGACGGCGACGACGGTCAGGACTGCGGCGGTGATACGCCGTCTGGCAGATCGGTTCATGGCGTGTTCCTCATGGTTCTTGGCACAGGTGTGCCCTGGGATCGGCACAGGTGTGCCCTGGGAGGGGTGATTGGGGGCTGCTGGGCTCGCCGAACCGGGCGATGAGTTGCCCGGTCGGCCGGTGCGGGGTGCGGGGTGCGGGGTGCGGGGTGCGGGGTGCGGGGTGCGGGGTGCGGAGGGTGAAGGGGAGAGCTGCGGGGTGACGCTCAGGGGTGTGTCGAAGCGCCGACGTCGGCAGCGGGGCCGGCGGGCGTGCTGCCGACGGGTGCGGTGCTGGCCCGCAGCGAGATCGGCGGGGCGAGGAGGTGGTGCCGGGCCGGTGTGTCGGGGTGGTCGAGCCGCTCGACGAGCAGGTCGACGGCGAGGCGGCCCATCTGCTCCGCGGGCACGTCCGCCGCGGTGAGCTGCGGGGTCACCGTCTCCGCCCACCTGCTGGCCACGACCCCGGTGACGGAGAAGTCACGTGGCACCTGGCGGCCGGCCTGGGCCAGCCCTCGGTAGAGGCCGCCGAGCGCGGCTTCGTTCAAGGTGACCAGGGCCGTGGCGGCGGGGTCGTCGTGCAGGATCCGCTCCAGACAGGCCAGGCCCGAGGCGGCGTCGTCCCCGCAGCAGTACGTCCGGACGGTCAGCCCGCGTTCCGCCGCGGCCTTGGTGAACCCGTCGAGACCCCGGTGGGCGGACTCGTACCCGGCCCGCAGGAGCTGCTCGGGCCGGTTGACGAAGGCGATCCTGCGGTGGCCCAGGTCCGCGAGGTGGTGCACACAGGCCGCCGCCAGCGCCGTATGGTCCAGGCCCACCCACCAGCCGCCCTCCGGGTGGGCGGTGCGGCCGATGGCGACGGAGGGGAAGTCCACCGCGGTGAGGTGGTCGAGCCGGTCGTCCTGCAGCCGGATCTCCATCAGGATCGCGCCGTCGACCCGGCGCTCGCCCAGCAGCCGCTGGAACGAGCGGTCGCTGTCCGCACCGCTCGGAGAGAGCAGCACGTCGTAGTCGTACGCCGCGGCGGCCTCGGTGACGCTGCCGATGAAGTCCAGCTGCATGCCGGTGTAGTGGTTCCCGGCCGGCGGGAAGACCAGACCGATGGTGTTGGTCCGGCCGTTGGCCAGGGCCCGCGCACTCGCGTTGGGCTGGTAGCCCAGCTCGTCGATGACCCGCTGGATCTTCTGACGGGTGTCCTCGGACACGGGACGCTTCCCGCTCAGGGCATAGGACACGGTGCTCCGCGAGACACCGGCCCGCTTGGCAATCTCACCGATGTTCACGGGACTCCTTGCCGAGGTGGGTCGAACCGGTTCGATGATTCCAGGGGGCGAAATCGGCCAGTTGCCGATCGTCGAACCGGTTCGCGTGAAGTGAAGGTAGGAGTAACCCGAACGAGTGTCAACGCCTCGCGCCGAATTTCTCGTAACGGCCCGGAAACGTCAGCGTGCGGAGGTGTAATGCCTGGCGTGTCCGGGTGTGCACCCGGTCGCCAGCAGGTCAGGTGTCGGATTCGGCGGATGGGAACACCCTGAACCCGTCAGGAGGGCCGCCCGTGCGCGGCCGAAGGAATCCGTGTCGCGGGGCATTGCTGGCCGGTTTCTTCGATGCTAGCTTCATCGAACCGGTTCGACGAAGTGTCGCGGGTCCTGACCGCTGTGACGCTCGGCGTGCCGTGGAACTCGTACGACCCCAGGGAGACCCAGGTGTTCTTGCCGCCGGTGTCCTGGGAGATCGTCTTGTCCACGACAGTGCCGTCGGGCGGGACCCGCGCCGGTGCCTCGCCCTGCGTCGAGACGGTCAGTAGTGAATGGGACCGGGGACTCCTCCACCGACCGCGACGGCGTCGCCGCAGGCGGCGATGGAGCGCGGCGACGCGAGAAAGGTGACGACGTCGGCGACCTCGGCCGCCGTGATGAGGCGTCGCAGAGACGTCCCGGCCGCGAGCCTCGACCGTGCCCCGGACTCGCTGATGCTCTGGGCGGCCGCGACCCCCGCGATCAGCTGCGGGGTCTTTTCCATGACGGTCAGCCCGGGGACACGACCGTCACGTTGATGCCGTGGGGCCCGAGTTCGCCGGCGAGGTTCTTCGTCATCGCCGCCACCGCGACATTGCGGACGGATCCGAAGGTGTCTGCGGTCCGGCGGGCGGTGAGTCCGCTGATGTCGATGATCCGCCCCCACCCCTGTGCCGTCATGTGGGGCACGACGGCGCGGGCGAAGCGCAGGTAGCCGAGCACCTTGGTCTCGATCTCCCTGCGCAGGTCGTCGTCGACGAGGTCCGTCACCGAGCGGGCCGAGGCCTCTTGGGTCGGTGAGGCGGGGGCGTTGACCAGGATCGGCCAGGGGGCGCTGACCATGTGCGCGTCAGTCGTCCTGTCTCTCTTCTGTGGCACGCCGGGGCGTTTGGTCGCACGCCCCGGCGTGCACAGGTCAGCGCTGGGTGTAGATGAAGCCGATCTTGTCGACCTCGTCGCCGGAGCGGCCGTGGAAGCCGGCGAGTTGGCGGCCGGAGGGGGCGGTGCGGGTGACGCAGTCGGAGGTGGTGGTGCCGCCGGCCAGGGTGCGGCCGAGGTTGGTCGTGAACTTGGCGTAGAAGATCCGCGTGTGGTCGTTGTACGTCCCCTGGCAGAGCTGAGCGGTCGTCACGTACTCGCCGCTGCCGAGGGTGAGGGAGGAGGCGGTGCCGCCGGTGCCGCCGTGGGCGAGCGTGGTGCCGTTGGCCAGGGTGAGGCTCATCTGGTCGACGCGGGAGCCGGAGCGCAGGGCGACGGTCGTGGCGCGGGCGCCGGCCGGGACGCTGTCGATGTCGTTGTAGTAGTCGCCGTGCGGTCCGCCGAACTGGTCGCTGAGCTGGAAGGCGGCGTTGCGCGACCAGGAGAAGCCGACCGTGATCGGGTCGTGGTCGGAGAGCATGAGCCCGTCGTCGGTGAGGAACTTGGCGTGCTCGTTGTTGTACGACGTGGCGTTCAGGGAGACGAGTTTGCTGCTGCGGTAGAGGACCTTGTCGACGACCTCGCAGGTGTTGGGCACGGTCGCCCCGGACTGGTCGCAGACCAGCGCGTCGCTGCCCTTGGCCGGCGGGGTGCCGCCGCGGATCAGCTGGACCCAGGCGTCGGTGAGGCCGTTGGCCGCGCCGAACTCGGCGATGGTGTCGGCGCTGCGGGTGTAGCGGGTGTTGGTGTCGCCCATCACCACGACGGCGTTGCCGGCGGAGTGGGTCTTGATGAAGGCGGTGAGCTGGTTGAGGTTGTCGGCGCGGGAGGCCTCGTCGCCGTCGTTGGTGCCGGCGTTGGTGTGCAGGTTGTAGAAGTCGACGTAGACGCCCTCGGCGAGGCGCTCGCGCATGAAGGTGAAGCCCTTGGGAGTCAGGCAGTCGCCCGAGTCGACCTGGCAGGAGTTCCAGTGGACGCGCTCGAAGTCGTCGGTGTCGTAGGGGATTTTGGACAGGGTGTTGAGCCCGCTGCCGATGCCGGCGCCGCCACTGGTGGGGGTGCGGTAGGCGTGGGCCGTGTCGGCCGCGTAGAGGTAGGAGTGGTAGTTGAAGTCCTCCTCGACGTGGACGATGTCGTACGGCGCGATGCGCTGGCCGATCGCCGTGGTGCTGGTGTCGCGCGGTGTCGAGGCGCTGGAGAGGATCTCGGGCAGGCCGGCCACGTTGTAGCTGAGGACGCTGAGGGTGCCCGAGTCCGCGGCCGCGGCGGAGGGGGCGGCCGCGGTGAGCCCGCCTAGGGTGGCGGCGGCCGCCGCGAGGCAGGCGAGAAGTCTGCGCATGAGGGTGTGCCTCCTGGGGGGAAAGCGGTTGTTGCGAGAACATGGCAGAAGTTACCGCCGGTTACCCCGGACTTGTCGAGGGTTTGGGCGTGCTTTCAAAGGAATCGCCTGCCATACATGGGCGGTTCGGGACCTCGCCATTGAGCATTCATGGCAGCTGTGCGGCTACGTGCGGGAAGTGGGGGCACGCTCCGTTTCCGCAGCCTCAAGCGCCCATCGGGGCGGACCGGCAGCAGGGCTGTCGCATGGTGCCGTTCGTCGTCCTCGCCGCCCGACTGGGCGGCGAGGACGGAGAGGTGAATCGCCTGAAGGCTAAATGAAGAGTGCTTGAAAGCTTCAGTTGCCGGCTGCTACGGCGGCCTTCGACGTCATTTCTCCGAGGGCCGACTTCTTCTTGCGGCCGACTTCCTCTTGCGGTCGACTTCATTCAATGGCGCGGCGGCCAACTGAACCTGCCTGGCGGCTTTGTGGCGGGCCGTCAGGCATGTCCGAACCGAACTCAGGGGTTCGGATACGCGGCGCGCACCCGCGCAAGTTCCTCGGCGGTGACGGGCAACACCGTTCCCTGTCGAGGCCGTGAGGGGCTGGTAGTCGCTCGGCAGCGACCAGTCGGGTGCGGTGAGGCTGTCGGTGTGGAAGGGGAGGCAGCCACGTCCGGCGGCCTCGTCCATGAACACCCACCAGACGTGCCCGCCGTTGTCCGTGAAGACGGTGGGGCCCTCGACCCGGTTGGTGCCGACGCCAGTGCGGACGCAGTCGTCGACCAGTTGCGCGCCGCGTTTCTGAGCAGGCTCTGATCCGGTTGTGATGCCACTCTGAACCACGCTCTGTTCCCTGGTGCACAGCGGTGGGGTCCGACTCGCGCTCCCGTTCGTCGGGACCCACCGTCCATGACCCCAAGGGCACAGAAGCGAGAGACGAGTGACCAACACAGTCAAGCGCTACGCGACGGCCTGCGCGGCCGTCGTCACCGCGATCGCCGGCCTGGTCGCCACCGCCTCCCGCGGCCGACGCCAACCCGTCGACCGATGTCAACATCCGCGGCAAGGAGCCCTTCAACACCGACACCCTCATGTCCAAGCTGTGCGGCGACATGAGCGGCGCCGACGAGTCCTTCCTCTTCAACATCCGCACCGGTCAGCTCGTGGACAGCGACAAGGCGGCCGGGAAGGCGCCCCACTACCGTCTCGCCGCCGGCGCGTCCCGCAGTGTGCACGCGACCGCCGAGGGCCTGAACGTCGAGCGCGCACTGACCGCCCGTGGCTGGCGCACAGTGCGGTACGCCGTGTGGATGTTCTCCGTGGCGGTGTTGCCGTCGGTGTCGGTCAGGGATGCCCGGAAGGAGACGGTGCCGGGCCGCTTCGGGTGGGTGAGGGTGAGATACCGCTTGCCGGCGTGGTCCGTGTGGACGGTGACCGGCTTCCAGGGCCGGTCCACCACCTGGATGCTCCGGGCCCTGAAGGACACGGCACGGGCCACCTGTGCTCGTACGACGTCGTGGACCACGTCGTGCGGAACGTCCGCGAGCAACTGTCCACCGGGAAAGGGGCGTTCACGCAGGGAGACGCCGGGGAGAACCTGGAGAAGATCCCGGACACCGCGGGCTTCCTCTTCATCGACGCGGCGCACCTCGCGAGCTTCGCCCGCTGGTTCGTCCGTGAGCTGTTCCCGCGCAGGCGGCCGGGTAGGACGGAACCGGCCGCCTGCGAGGAGACGGCCGGCTTCCCGATCCGCCTCAGCCCAGTTCGGCCAGTCGTCGTACGGCCGGGGCGGCGAAGGTCTCCATCCAGCGCGACGTGGCGCCCAGATGCGGAGAGATGATCACCGTGTCGATGCCGAGCTTGCCGTAGGGCTCGATGTCACGGCTGAAGGTGTCCAGGTCCTCCTCGGTGGCGGCCGCTCCGGAGTACGTGAGGGTCCGGCGGACGGCGTCGTAGTCGCGGTCCGCCTCGTCGCAGTGCCCGCGCAGCACGTCCAGCTTGTGCGCGACCTCCTCGGGCGAGGTGGCGAACAGGTTGCAGGCGTCGGCGTACCGGGCGACGAGCCGCAGGGTCTTCTTTTCACCGCCGCCGCCGATCATGATCTCCGGGTGCGGAGAGCTCACCGGCGGCGGCACGCACAAGGTCTCGGCGAGCTGGTAATAGCGGCCCTCGAAGGGCCCGTTGTCGTCCGGGTCCCACATCTGCAGGCAGACGCGCAGGGTCTCCTCCAGCCGCTCGAAGCGCTCCGCGAGCGGCGGGTAGGGCACGCCCAGGCCGTGGTGCTCGCGGTCGTACCAGGCCGCGCCGATGCCGAGGGTGGCCCGGCCGCCGGACAGCACGTCGAGCGTGGTGGCGATCTTGGCGAGGAGTCCGGGGTGGCGGTACGTCACCCCGGTGACCAGGGCGCCCAGTTGCACCGTGGAGGTGTGGGCGGCCAGGTAGGCCAGGGCCGTGTAGGCCTCCAGCATGGGCGCCTCGGCGCCGCCGTTGAACTCCATCTGGAAGTAGTGGTCCATGACCGACAGCCGACTCACCCCGGCCGCCTCCGCCGCGGCTCCGGCGGCGGCCAGCTCGGTGCGCAGCGCACCCCCTCCGTCAGGGTGGTCGAATCGGTTGATGTGCACGCCGACGTGCATGTCCGTCTCCGTTCAGTGGTTCTTCGAGCCTTCGCCGTCTCGCGGCGCCCGGGCTTCGATCGCTGTCCGAGGCGTCCCGCGCCGGGATGTGCCGGGGGCCGGGTTTCGTTGTGTCCGGCGGTCATGGACGGCATCGTTCAACCGTCCACCTGATCAGCCGTCAAGCCGCGCCGTTCCCGCTACCGCCCGGTGGGCGGTGTTCCCAGAGCGTCGTCCCCTCGAGTTCCAGGACGACGGCGCCGGAGCCGTTCGTGAGGGTGCCCCGGCTGTGGACGACGGCTGTGCCGTCGTCGCGGGCGCGGACCTCCACGATCTCCATCGTGCCGTGCAGCACGTCCTCGGGACGGACCGGCGCCCGCATGCGTATGGAGCCCATCTCCCGGCCGGCGATGATGGCGGCCCGCGAGAACAGCGTGTCCACCGAGAGGCGTTGCAGGACCGCCAGGGTGTGGAAACCGCTGGCGATGATGCCCCCGAAGCGACTTTCGGCCGCAGCGTCCTCGTCCGTGTGCAGGGGCAGTGGGTCGAATCGACGGCCGAATTCGAGGATCTCCTCCTTGGAGACCTTGGCGCTGCCCAGGTCGAACACGGCCCCGGGCCGAAGCTCCTCGGCGTACAGCACGGCACTCACCGCCCGCTCGATGCCGGCACAAGCCTTGCGTCGTCGTGGCGGTGTCGCGGCATGTCCCACTCGGGACCGAGCCTGGCCGCGCCTTGACACGGGGTGAACCGGCGGACGTGCACGCCCGGTCGCATGCGGGTCTCCGTTCGTCTTCTCGTCGCAGTCGCTGATTGTTGCCCGTCGGAGGCGGCGCGGCCGGGACGTCAGTCGAGTTCCGTGACGAACCGCCGGAGCAGACGGCTGAACGTCTCGACGTCATCGTCCGGCCACCGGCGGAGCCGTTCCTCCAGCCCTTCGCGCTGGTGCCGCCTGACGCGGGCCAGGCAGGCCTGACCGGTGTCGGTCAGTTCCAGCAACTTGGTCCTGGGACGCGACGGATGTGCCACACGGCGCAGCAGGCCGTCCTCCTCCAGCCGGGACAGCTGACGGCTGACGGTGGACTTCTCCAGGCCGTACCGCTCCGCCAGATCGGAGGCGCTCGGCTGGGGGAAGGTGTCCACGTACGACAGCATCGTGTATGCGACGAAGGAGAGTTCGTCGTACGTGTTGTTCGCCCGCACCTTGGCATTGCGGGAGAACAGGATGATCGCCTCATGGACCACGTCAAGGGGTTCGTCCCGTACAGCCATGACGTCATCTTGGAGTTGTACGAAGCAACCGTCAAGGATGTGTTGTACAACTCTCATCTCAACGCGGGCCGGGCGCGCCGAGGGTGCCCTGGGCCTGCCGAGGGCGCCCTTGGGCTCGCCGACATGCCGCCGGGCGCGCGACGGTGTTCGCCCCCACGTGGGGGGCGGGCTCGTGCGCAGGCTGCCGTGCTGGTCCCAGACCGACCGGACGGCACACCACGGCCCTCGACGGGGGCGTGCGGACCGGCATGCGTTCCGGGCGACGTGCTGCTGGACAAGTACCGGCCCAGGGCTCCCGGCTGACGCCACCACGTCACCGGCAGGCTCCATCAACCTTGCCGGAGAGGCGGTAGGAAGACGCCATGTCCCGGACTGCTGTGTTCCGGCAGCGGGATCAGCCGAATGGCCGAGGGACTCGGCGGGCCCGGCCCGCGATCCCGGCCGTTCGACCGAGGTGCGCGCCCGGGCCCGCGGGCGAGGGTGGGGCCGCATCCTCACCACGGAAGGGCTACGACACCCCATGAGCACCGTTCTGGCCGGGCACGGCCTCGTCAAGAAGTACGGCTCCACCACCGCCCTGGCCGGCGTGGACGTCGAGGTCCGCGAGCGCGACTCACCGGCGATCATGGGTTCGTCGGGGTCCGGCAAGTCGACGTTGCTGCACACCCTGGCGGGGATCATCCGCCCCGACGACGGCCAGGTGCTGCTGCGTGGCGAGCGAAGCGAGACGGGGGTCCCCCCGGCCGAAGGCTGGGGGCGCATCGACAAGCTGGGCGAGAACCGACCGGGCCCGGGTCCGCGAGACCGTCATCCCTTTGGCCGTCCTGGCGGGCGGCACCACCGCGATGGGTGTCTTCGGCGCCATGCAGCTCAACAAGGCGGCCGGCACCACGATCAACACCACCGGTGCCGTGCAACTGGTGATCTGCGTGGTCGTCGGCGCGCTGGCCATGCTCGCCGCGATCGCCGGAAGCAGGCCGCTGCTGCGGAAGGTCACGGAGGGCCCGGCACAGACGGCGGACTGACACCGCACCGACGGGGAACCGCACGCCGGCGCGGGCTGGACACCGACGGTCTGGCGGCCGCCCGGCTGACCGGCCGTGGCGGTCCCTCAGTCGGATCACCACATTGGGCATACCGGCCGTTCCGGCTGCGCCCCCCGACTCCCGACTCCCGACTCCCGTCCCCCGTCCGGCTGTTGGGGCGGCTTGGTGATCTCTTGCCCTGTCGCACACCCCGCGTACCGTCGACTTTCACATTGGCGTCATCCGACCCTTCCCTGACGTTCGGTGCCCTTGGAACACTCCTTGCGCGCGCATTCCGTCACCAACCGGCCGGCAGAACCCCATCTGCACGAGAGGTGCCTCACCCATGCCCGAAGTCAACCGGCGCCGCTTCCTCCAACTCGCGGGCGCCACCACGGCGTTCACCGCGCTCTCCAGCTCCATCGAGCGCGCCGCCGCGCTGCCCGCGAACCACCGCACGGGGTCGATCGAGGACGTCGAGCACATCGTCGTCCTGATGCAGGAGAACCGCTCGTTCGACCACTACTTCGGCAGGTTGAGGGGCGTCCGAGGCTTCGGCGACCCTCGCCCGGTGACCCTGGCCGGCGGAAAGTCCGTCTGGCACCAGGCGGACGCCGGCGGCAAGGACGTCCTGCCGTTCCACCCCGATGCCGACGACCTGGGCCTCGCCTTCATCCAGGACCTCCCGCACGGCTGGAACGACGGCCATGCCGCCTTCAACGGGGGCAAGTACGACACATGGGTGCCCTCGAAGAGTGCCACGACGATGGCGTACCTCACCCGCGAGGACATCCCCTTCCACTACGCGCTCGCCGACAACTTCACCATCTGCGACGCCTACCACTGCTCCTTCATCGGCTCCACCGACCCCAACCGCTACTACCTGTGGACCGGGTACACCGGCAACGACGGCAAGGGCGGCGGCCCGGTCCTCGGCAACGACGAGGTCGGCTACAGCTGGACGACGTACCCCGAGCGTCTGGAGCGGGCGGGGGTCTCCTGGAAGATCTACCAGGACGTCGGGGACGGCCTGGACGCGAACGGCAGCTGGGGCTGGATCCAGGACGCCTACCGGGGCAACTACGGCGACAACTCGCTCCTGTACTTCAAGCAGTACCAGAACGCGCGGCCCGGTGACCCGCTGTACGACAAGGCCCGCACCGGCACCGATGCCCGCAAGGGCGAGGGCTTCTTCGACCAGCTGAAGGCGGACGTCAAGGGCGGCAAGCTGCCGCAGATCTCCTGGGTCGTCGCCCCCGAGGCGTTCACCGAGCACCCCAACTGGCCCGCCAACTACGGTGCCTGGTACGTCGCCCAGGTCCTCGACGCGCTGACCGCCGACCCGAAGGTGTGGGCGAAGACGGCGCTGTTCGTCACCTATGACGAGAACGACGGATTCTTCGACCACCTGCTCCCGCCGTTCCCGCCGGCCTCGGCCGCGCAGGGCCTGTCGACGGTCGACGTCGGCCCGGACGTCTTCACGGGTGACAGCGGTCACACCGCCGGCCCCTACGGACTCGGTCAGCGGGTGCCGATGCTCGTCGTCTCCCCCTGGAGCAAGGGCGGTTACGTCTGCTCCGAGACGCTCGACCACACCTCGGTCATCCGGTTCATGGAACGCCGCTTCGGAGTCCACGAGCCGAACATCTCGCCGTGGCGGCGGGCCATCTGCGGCGACCTGACCTCCGCGTTCGACTTCTCCCGCACCGACACCCGGCCGGTCGCCCTGCCGGACACCGACGGCTACGAGCCCCCGGACAAGGTTCGCCACCCCGACTACGTGCCCACCCCGCCGGCCAACCCCGTCCTGCCGAAGCAGGAGCGTGGCCCGCGCCCCACCCGCCCGCTCAAGTACGCGCCCACCGTGGACGGCTCGGTGGACCCGACCGCCGGGACCCTCACCCTCACCTTCGCCTCCGGGGCCCAGGCGGGCGCCGCCTTCCTGGTGACCTCCGGCAACCGCACGGACGGGCCGTGGAGTTACACCACCGGGGCGGGTGCGAACGTCTCCGACACCTGGAACTCGGCCTACTCCGCCGGCTCGCACGACCTGACCGTGCACGGCCCGAACGGATTCCTGCGTGTGTTCAAGCAGGCGGGGAAGGCGTCCGGTGCCGAGGTGGTCGCACGGCACGTCGGCGACAGCGTCGAACTGACCTTCACCCACCGGGGCTACGGCACGGTCGAGCTGAAGGTGGCCGACGGATACGGCGGCCGGACCACGACCGTCAAGCTGCGGCCCGGCGTCGTGGTCAAGCGCACCGTGGACCTGCGCGCGAGCCGACGGTGGTACGACCTCACGGTCACGTCGTCCGCCGACCCGGCGTTCCTCAGGCGGTTCGCCGGACACGTGGAGAACGGGCACCCCGGCGTGAGCGACCCGGCGATCATCACGGAGTGACCTTCGGAGGATCCCAGTAGAAGTAGAAGACGGGGTGACGCTTTCCGGGAAAGCGTCACCCCCTCTTCTTGGGTCTTCTCTGGCGTCCCGAGTTTCTACAACTGTCTCTGCAACTGTTTCTGCAACTGTCTCTACAACGGGGTCAGATGCTCGGGCCCGGTCGTCGGCCGGGGGAGCAGCGCCGGTTCGGCCGACGCCGTCTCCGGCCGCAGGGCCAGCACCGCCGCCACCGGGTGGTCCTCGTCGTGGACGGCGGCGAGCTCCGGCGCGGCCCGCGACAGCAGCACCACGCCCCGCCCCGCGAGCCCCGCTCCCGCCAGCGCGAGGAGCACACCGGCGGGCCCGCCCTGGAGACGCTCGCCCAGAAGCACCAGGCCGATCGCCGCGGCGGCCACCGGGTTGGCCAGGGTCACCATCGCCAGGGGGGCGCCGAGCCCGTCCCGGTAGGCGGTCTGCGACAGCAGCAGCCCGCTCGTCGCGAAGGCCGCGACCAGCAGCGCCACTCCGATCACCTGCACGCCGAGCAGCGGCCCCGAACTGTTCGTCGCGGCCACCGTCACCGTCTGGGTGAGTGCCGAGGCGACCCCGGAGGCGAAGCCCGACGCGGTCGCGTGCCGCAGTCCGGGCTTGGCGCCCGGACGGGCCAGCAGTCCGATCAGCGCAGCCGTCGCCCCGGCCACCGCGACCGCCTCCGGCAGACTCAGGACGTCCTCGGGAGCCGACCCCGAGGCCGTGACCAGGATCGCGGCCAGGCCGGCCAGGGTGAGGGCGGTGCCCCGCCACTCGGCGGCGCCGACCCGGCGACCCGCGACCCGTGCGCCCATCGGTACCGCCGCGACCAGCGTGAGCGCCCCGAGCGGCTGCACCACGGTGAGCGGTCCGTACTTCAGGGCGACCACGTGCAGCAGCGCGGCGGAGGCGTTCAGCCCCACCGACCACCACCAGGCGCCGTTGCCGAGCAACCGCAGCAGTCCCGTGCCGGGGTGCCGGGAGGCCAGCCGCTCCTGGGCCACGGCGGCGGATGCGTAGGCGACGGCCGAGAAGAGGGACAGGACGACGGCGACGAGGGTGGCGTTCATCGGACGGCTCCGACCAGGACCGGCTCCTCGGCCGGGACGAGGGTGCGCGCACCGCGTCCCGTCGTGGTCGTCGTGCGCCGGGGGGCATGGATCAGCGCGAGCGCGAGACCGAGCAGGGCGCCCGCCATGATCGCGTCGAGCCAGTAGTGGTTCGCCGTGCCCACGATCACCAGCAGGGTCAGCAGCGGATGCAGCAGCCACAGCCACCGCCATCGCGACCGGGTGGCGACGATCAGGCCGACCGCCACCATCAGGGCCCAGCCGAAGTGCAGCGAGGGCATCGCCGCGAACTGGTTGGAGAGGTGGTCCGTCCGCGGCGGGCCGTACACCGACGGCCCGTACACGCGCGCGGTGTCCACCAGCCCCGTCGCCGCCAGCATGCGCGGCGGGGCGAGCGGGAAGGCGAGATGCAGCACCAGGGCGGCGGCGGTGAGGGCGGCCAGCACCCGGCGGGCCCACACGTAGTGCGCAGGACGCCGCAGGTAAAGCCAGGTCAGGAAGGCCAGGGTGGCCGGGAAGTGCACGGTCGCGTAGTAGGCGTTCGCGACCTCGGCCGGCCCGTCGCCGTGCAACAGCAGGGACTGCACCGAGCCCTCGCCGGGCAGATGCAGCCAGCGTTCGACGTGCCACACGTCGTGGGCGTTGCGGAAGGCCTCGCCGGTGTGGCCCGTGGCCAGCTGGCGGCCGAACTTGTAGACCAGGAAGAGCCCTGCGACAAGCAGGAGCTCGCGGACTATGGGCGGCCGCGCCGGTGTGGCCGGCTCCGCTTCTGCAGGCTCGGTGCGGGCATTCATCCCCCGGCCCTTTCGTTCATGGTGGTGCGTTTGATCGATCGATACGATGTCGTACCGATACGCCAGTGTACCGATACGGGCGAGTACCGGTACACTGGCGTATCGATTGACATACGCCACACTGGAATCGGGCATAGAACGGAGAGGGAGAGACGATGACGTCGCAGGCCGCGGAGGGACCGGAGTCGGTCGCCGCAACGCGCCGCTCCAAGATCACGCCGGAGCGTGAGAAGGAGTTCTTCGACGCCGTCCTCGAACAGATCAGCGAGTGCGGGTATGAAGCGGTCACCATGGAGGGCGTCGCGGCGAGCACTCGCTGCAGCAAGTCCACGCTCTACCGGCAGTGGAAGACCAAGCCCCAGTTCGTCGTGGCGGCCCTGCGCTCCCGCCGTACGGCGCGGCTCGCCGGCATCGACACCGGTTCGCTCGCCGACGACCTGCGCGCGGCCGCGCGGGCCGCGGGCCGCTGGTCGACGAACGACAGCAAGCTGTTGCAGGCCCTCGGCCACGCCGTGACCGGGGACGAGGACCTCGCGCGGGCCCTGCGCGAGGCGCTGATCGACCCGGAGATCGAGGCGCTGCGGGACATCCTGCGGCGCGGGGTCGAGCGCGGGGAGATCCCCGCCGGCCATCCCGCGCTGGAGTACATCCCGGCGCAGCTGTTCGGCGTGGTCCGCGCCCGGCCGGTGGTCGACGGCGAGTATGCCGACCCGGCGTACCTGGTCCGCTTCGTGGAGGCCGCCGTGCTGCCGGCGCTCGGCCTCAGCTAGAGATCAACCCGGCTCAGGCCGCCGTCCACGGGATGACTGGACGGTGACCTGTTCCGCGCCGCACCGTGGGGACGGGGGCGGCGCGCACCCCCCGGCCGGGTGGGACTCCCCTTGAGCGGAGGGGAGTCCCACCCGGCCGATCGTGTCCCGACGGTCCGTGTCTTGACGGGCCCACGGGCCCGGCTCAGACGTCCTGGCCGCTGCCGCCGCCCGTCGACACCTTGATGCCCTTGGTGACGGTGTCGATGACCGACAGGCTCTGGTCGGCGTCCACGCCGAAGCGGAGCACCACCAGCCGCTTGGGGTCCGCGGGCGCCGGGAACGCCAGCGACTCGACGACGCCGTCCGCCCCCTTGCTCGTGACCGCCTTCCAGCGCACCAGGTAGCCCTTCTGCCCGGCCACCGTCACCGCCTGCGAGGCGAGCACCTGGTGCGAGGTGATCGCGCCGTACGTCGTGCCGCCGTAGGACTCCTCGGCGTTGGCCGAGATGTCCGCCTTCGCGACCTCCTCGGCGGTGTCGCCCTTGGTCTTCAGCGCTTCGACGGGCGCCGAGTACACGCCCCCCTTGGTGCAGGTCTTGGACGTGTCGCCGGGGCACTTGTAGGAGGAGTCGGAGGTGATCTGCGCGCCCACGTTGAGCTCCTGGCCGGTCCAGCCGTCCGGGATGGGGATGCTGATCCCGTTGAGCCCGTCGGTCACCGAACCGCTCTTGATCTTCGGCGCCTCGGACTCGTCGGGGGAGGGAGAGGCTCCGCCCGATCCCCCCGAACCGCCGGAGCCACCGGAGCCACCGGACCCGCCCGAGCCGCCGAACGGCCCGCCCTGGCCGCCGCTGCCGTCCTGGCCGCCCGAGCCGCCGGGCCCGCCCTGACCGCCCGGCCCCTGTGCCGTGCCGCCACCACCGCCCGAGCCGTCGTCCTTGGCCAGCGCGTACACGCCGACCCCGATGCTCGCCAGAACCGCGACCGCCGCGGCGACGGCTATGCCCGTCCGCAGCCCGCGCCGCTGACCCGCGCCCGCCGGAGCCACGGGCTGTCCGGGATACCCCGGATAACCCGGATACCCCGGGTGTGCCGGATACGTTCCGTCGGCCGGGGTCTGCGCCGGCGGACCCCATACGGCGGCCGAGCCCGCGGCGCGGGTCTGGTCCGTCCATGCCTTGCCGTCCCACCAGCGTTCGGTGGCGGGACCGTCACTTGTCTGCCCCGGATCGGGATACCACCCGGGAGGAGTCACCTGCGTCATGCCCCCACCGTATGAGGCGTCGGTGAAAGCCGGATGAGAGGGCGGGCACTCTCTTGGCATCGGCCCCGGTCCCCCGACCGCCCGGGTGGCGTGAATTCGGCGTCAATTCGGCGCGCACGAACCGTCGTTGACGTCGGAGGGGCACTTCCGCAGGCCCGCCGGCGCGCCGAGACCCATTCCCCGTCACCCGTCGAGGCAGGACCTGCCCGGACCGCCCTCCGCACGGGCCCCCGGACGGCTACGCTCGAGGTCTGTACGTCGTTCGGGCGACTTGGGGAGGTAGCGGGATGACGGAGGTCGGGCCGGCGGCGGCCGCCTCGGCTTCCCTCTGGGAGCGCGAGAGGGAAGTCGCCGCCATCGCGCAGGCGGTGGAGACACTCTGCGCCGACGGGTCCTCCTCGGGTCGCCTGCTGGTGCTCCGGGGCGAGGCGGGATTCGGCAAGACCGCACTGCTGGCCGAGACACGTCGCATCGCCGAGGCCCGCGGCTGCAGGGTGTGGTCGGCGCGCGGCGGCGAGACACTGAGGTCCGTCCCCTTCAACGTGGTACGGCAGTTGCTGCAGCCCGCGCTGCTGTCCCTGCACCCGGAGGAGGTCCGCGAGTACCTCGGTGACTGGTACGACATCGTGGGCCCCGCCCTCGGCATAGCGGAACCCGGCGAGGGACACGCAGACCCGCAGGGCGTGTGCGACGGGCTCGTCGCCGCCGTGACCCGGCTGGTCAGGCGGGACCGCCGGCTCGTGCTGCTCGTCGACGACGCGCACTGGGCCGACCAGGAGACCCTGCGCTGGCTCGCCGCGTTCGTCGAACGCCTCGACGAGCTCCCCGTCCTGGTCGTCGTGGCCCGCAGGCCCGGCGAGGTCAAGGGCGACGCCGCCCGCCACCTCGACGCCATCGGCGAGGCCGCGGGCCGTTCCGTCACCAGCCTCAGCGCCCTGACCCCGACCGCGGTCGCCGGCCTCACCCGCGCCACCCTCGGCGCGCACGCCGACGCCGCGTTCTGCCGCGAGGTGTGGGCCGTCACCGACGGCAACCCCTACGAGACCGTCGAACTCCTCGCCAAGGTCCGTGACAGCGAACTCCAGCCGAGCGAGTCCTCGGCCACCGAACTGCGTCCCCTGAACCGCGCGGCCCGCGGCGGCGGCCTCGTCGACCGCCTGGAGAAACTGGGCGTCGACGCCACCAAGTTCGCCATGGCCGCCGCGATCCTCGGCGCCGACATCTCCGTCGCCCAGGCGGCCCGGCTCGCCGGCCTCGGCCGGGACGACGCCGTGCGCTGCGCCGAACTGCTGCGCAACGCCCGCATCCTCACCGAATTGGACCCCGGGACCGTCCCCGCGGACGGCGGCGACCTGGAGTTCGTCCACCCGCTGATCGCCACCGCCGTCTACGAGTCCATCCCCACAGGCCTGCGCACCGCGATGCACGGCATCGCCGCCCAGGTCGTCACCGACGCCGGCAAGGGCCTCGCGGCCGCCTCCCGGCACCTGCTCCAGGTCCACGAGGAGGGCGACGAGGAACTCGTCGAGCAGCTGCGCGAGGCCGCCCGCGAACACCTCGCCGTCGGTGCCCCCGACGCCGCCCGCCGCTGTCTGGAACGGGCCCTGCGGGAACCGCCCGCCCCCGACGTCCACGCGCGCGTGCTCTACGAACTGGGCTCCGCCACCTTCCTCACCGCACCCGCCAGGACCATCGAACACCTGCGCACGGCACTCGGCATGCCGGGCCTCGACGGCGCCGAGCGCGTCGACGCCGTCTGCCGCCTCTCCCAGGCCCTCGTGCACAACGACCAGCTGGAGGAGGCCGTCCGCACGGTCGAGGCGGAGGCCGCCCGGCACGCCCCCGGACCCGCCCGGCTGCGGCTCCAGGCCGTGCAGCTCATGTGGGAGGGCGTCCACGCGGGCGAGACGGCCTCACCCCGCCGCTCGGAGAAACTCGCCGCGCTCGCCGCGACCTGCACCGGCCGGGACAACGCCGAACGCGCGCTGCTCATCCTGCGCGGCTTCGACGCGGCGACCCACGGCGAGAACGCCATGGAGGTCGTCGAGTTCTGCGACCGCGCCCTTGTCAACGGCCGCCTCGCCCCCGGTCTCGGCTGGACCGACCAGGAGTGGGGCATCGAGCTGCTGATGATGCTGGCCGGCTCCTACGCCTACACCGACCGGCTCGACCGCGCCGACGCCCTCTTGAACGAGGCCCTGCGCGCCTACGTCTCGGTCGGCTGGAGCGGCGGCCACCTCGCCCTGGCCCACGCCTACCTCGGAGTGGGCCTGCGCCGCCGGGGCCGTCTGAAGGAGGCCGAGGAGTCCCTCCGGGAATCCCTGCGCCTCGCCGAACGTGTCGGCCGCGGCCTGCCCCTGTACTGGTCGGCGACCTGCAACCTCGTCGACACGCTGCTGGTCCGCGGCCGTGTCGCCGAGGCCTGGGAGACCGCCGAACAGTACGGATTCGCCCCGCCGTACCCATCGACGATCGTGCTGCCCGAGCCCCGCACGGTGCGCGGCCGGCTGCTGCTGGCCGTCGGCCGCGTCAAGGACGGCATCAACGAACTGGAGGCGGCCGAGAAGGCCGCCACCGCCCGCGGTCACCTCAACCCGGTGATGGGCCCCTGGGCCGTCGACCTCGCCCGGGCCCTGGCCGCCGAGGACCCGGACCGCGCGAACCGGCTCGCCATCGAGGCCCGCCGCCAGGCCGAACGCTTCGGGACCGACACCGCGATCGGCGAGGCCCTGCGCTGCGCCGCCGCCCTGGAGACCGGCCAGCGCGCGGTCCGGCTCGCCCAGCAGGCCGTCACCTATCTGGAGTCCTCGCCCTGCCAGTACGAACACGCGGCCGCCCGCGTCGAGTACGGCATCCTCTCCCGCTCGGTGTCCGAACTCGGCCGGGGCCTGACCCTGGCCCGTTCCTGCGGCGCCGACGGCCTGGCGGACAAGGCGCAGCAGGCATTGCAGGGGCTGGGCGCGCCACAGGTGGGGCTCGTTCCCGGGCAGACCCGGAGGTAGCCGGGCAGACCCGGAGGTAGTCACGGAGTCACGGGCGAAGGCGTCCGCTCTCAGGCGTCGAGCAGCTTCTCGGTGAGCCGGGAAAGCCGCTCGCGCACCTGCGGGTCGTACGTCGCCTCGTGCGCCCGGGCCGGACGCGTCCCGTCGAAGTAACGGCCGGTGTCCAGCTCCTGGGTGGCCAGCGCCAGCACACCCGGAGCGCCGTCGGCGACCGTGCTCCAGGGCGCGACACCGCCCTCGCGGACCATCGCGGTGTCCATGAAGGTCGCCGGGTGCAGCACGTTCACCGACACACCGGTGCCCGCCAACTCCTCGGCCAGAGTGAAGGTATGGGCGGCGAGGGCGAACTTCGCCCGGCAGTAGGCGGCGAACCCGTCGTAGCCGCCGGTGAATTCCGGGTCGTCGAAGTCGACGGGTTCCTGGCCGGCCGAGCCGACGTTGACGATCCGGGCGGGCGCGCCCGCACGCAGGGCCGGCAGCAGGGCACGGGTCAGGGCGACCGGCGCCAAGTAGTTCACCGCCAGCCGCAGTTCGTGCCCGTCGGCGCTCACCTCACGGCCCGAACCGGGCGAACCGGCGCCCACCCCGGCGTTGTTGACGAGTACGTCGAGCGCAGGGTGCGCCTCGGCGACCCGCCGGCCCAGCTCGCGCACCTGCGCCAGCGAGGCCAGGTCGGCGACGAACCCCTCCGCCTCGCCCTCGGCCCGCAACTCGTCGACGAGCCGCTCCGTGCGACCCGGGTCGCGGCCATGGGCGAGGACGAGGTGACCGGAGCGGACGAGCGCGAAGGCCACGTACCGGCCGAGACCGGAGGTGGCACCGGTGATCAGAATGGTGGACATGCCCCCACGGTAAGCACGAGACACCGGTTTCCGGCTGTTACTGCGGGAGCTACGACCGTCAGGAACCCCCACCCTCAGCCGAGTCCCTCTCGGTCGGCTGCGTCTCAGCCGGTCCCGTCCTCCTCCGCCAGCACTCGCTGGGCTGTTGCGAACGCCGAGTTCGCTGCCGGGACCCCGCAGTAGACGGCCGTCTGGAGCAGGACGGCGCCGATCTCCTCCGGTGTGAGGCCGTTGCGCCGGGCCGCGCGCACGTGCATGGCCAGCTCGTCGTAGTGGCCGTGCGCCACCAGCGCGGTCAGCGTGATCATGCTGCGCTCGCGGCGGCTGAGCGTCGGGTCGGTCCAGATCTCGCCCCAGGCGTAGCGCGAGATGAAGTCCTGGTAGCGGGCGGTGAACGCGTTCTGCCGGGCCTGCGCCCGGTCCACGTGTGCGTCCCCGAGCACCTCGCGGCGCACCTCCATGCCCCGCTTCGCGCCGCCGTCGAGGTGCGCGCGCAGCACGGTCAGTACGGCCTCGGGACACTGGGCGGGCGCGAGGTGCGAGGCCCCCGGCAGTTCGACCAGCGCGGCGCCCGGCACCGCGTCCGCGATCTCCCGCAGATGCGCGGGCGGCGTCGCCGGATCCTGGCGCCCGGCGATCAGCAGGGTCCGTACGGCGATCTCCGGCAGGCGCTCGCGCACGTCGAACGCGCCCAGCGCGTCACAGCAGGCGGCGTAGGCCTCCGGGTCCGCCTCGCGGTGGTCGGCGATCAGCTCCGGCACGGTGAACCCCGGCGTGAACCAACGGGCGTTCGCGCCCTCGGCGAGCCCCGCCAGTCCTTCCCGGCGCACCAGCGCGGCCCGCTCCTCCCACGGCTTCGACCCGTTGAAGTGGGCCGAGGAGCAGATCACCGCCAGCGAGGAGACACGCTCGGGGTGGTGCAGCGCCAGGTGCAGACCCACCGCGCCGCCCAGGGACACGCCCGCGTACGCGAACCGCTCCAGGCCGAGGGAGTCGGCGAGCGCCAGCACCAGCCCGGCGAGGTCGCCGACGGTGGCCCCGGGACCGATCAGGTCGGCCGCCGAACCCCCGTGCCCCGGCAGGTCCCAGCGGACCACCCGGTGCGTGATGGACAGCTCCGGCGCCACCTTGTCCCACAGGGCGTACGAGGTGCCGAGCGAGGGGCCGAGCAGCAGCGGGGGAGCGGAAGTCGGCCCCTCGGCACGGTGGTTGAGCAGCTTCTCGGTCAACGTCGCTCCAGCGCACGGTCGGTGAGGGCTCCGGCGGAGCCGGTGTAGCGGGCGGGGTCGGTGAGATCGTCGAGGTCGACGTCCTTCAAGTCGGGCTCCTCGGCGAGGAGTTCGGCCAGGGAGCGGTCCTCGGCGTAGGTGCGCCGGGCGAGGCCGGTGAGGAGTTCCCGGGCGCGGGCGCGGCCGAGCACGGCCGACAGCTCGGCGGACAGCCGCTCGGAGACGATCAGCCCGTGGGTGAGGCCGAGATGCGCGCGCATCGCGTCCGCGTCCACCCGCAGCCCCTCCGTCAGCTCGGCCGCGTCCCGGGCGGCCCCGCCGACCAGCCGCAGCAGCTCCCGCAGGGGCTCCCACTCGGCGTGCCAGGCCCCGGCGGGCCGCTCGTCCTCCGCCGCCAGGGACCCGTACAGCGTGGCCGCGAGCTGCGGGGCGCGCCGGGCGGCGGCCGCGATCAGCGTGGACCGTACCGGGTTGGCCTTGTGCGGCATGGCCGAGGAACCGCCCCCGCTGCCCTCCGCCACCTCGGCGATCTCGGTGCGGGCGAGGGTGAGGACGTCCGTGGCGGCCTTCCCCAGGGCGCCCGCCGTGAAGGCCAGGCAGCCGGCGAGATCGGCGACCGGTGCCCGCAGGGTGTGCCACGGCAACTGCGGTGCCCGCAGTCCGAGTTCACGGGCGTACGCGGCTGGCAGCGCGGTCGCGTCGGCGGCGCCGTATGCGGTGAAGGCCGCCAACGTTCCGGCCGCTCCTCCGAGTTGTGCGGGCAGCGCGTCTCGTACGGCCGTCACCCGGTCCCGTGCGTCCAGCGCCAGTGACCGCCAGCCGGCCGCCTTCAGGCCGAAGGCCGTCGGCACGGCGTGCTGGGTGAGCGTGCGGCCCGGCATCGGCGTGTCGCGGTGCTCGGCGGCGAGCCGGGCCAGCGCGCGCTGGGTGCGGTCGAGGTCGGCCAGGACGAGGCCGAGGGTGCGCACCGCGACCAGCATCGTCGCCGTGTCCATGATGTCCTGGCTGGTCGCGCCCCGGTGGACGTACGGGCCGTACTCCTCGCCGACCGCCTTGGTCAGGTCGGCGACCAGCGGGATCACCGGGTTCCCGCCGCCGCGGGCGCGTTCGGCGAGGGAACGGACGTCGAAATCGCCGTCCTCGGCCGCCGATGTGACTGCCGCCCCGGCCCCCGCCGGGGCCAGCCCCAGTGCCTCCTGGGCGCGGGTCAGCCCGGCCTCCGCGTCGAGCAGCGCCCGCAGAAAGGCTCTGTCGCCGGTCGCGGAGGCGGCGGGGGAGCCGGTCCACCCGGGTGAGAGCAGACCGGCCTCGGTCGGGCCGTCGCCGTGCGCAGGGGTCACTGGAACTCCAGGAAGACCGTTTCGCCTTCGCCCTGAAGGCGGATGTCGAAACGGTAGGTGCCCAGCGGACCGTCCTGGGCGATCAGCGTGTCGCGGCGCGCCGGGTCCAGTTGCTTCAGCAGCGGGTCGGCGGCGAGCGCCGCGTCGTCGCCCGGCAGGTAGATCCGGGTGAACAGGTGCACCAGCAGCCCGCGCGCGAAGACGCAGACGCTGAGGTACGGGGCGCTGTTCCCGCGCGCGCCCGGCCGCAGCGTCCGCGCCGACCAGTGGCCGTCGGCGTCCGTCTGGACGCGCCCCCAGCCCGTGAACTCGACGCCGTTTCGGCCCAGGAAACCGCCGCTGGACGGGTCGCGCCGCATCGAGCCGTCGACCTGGGGGAGGTTGCCCTCGGGGTCCGCGCCCCACAGCTCCAAAAACGCGTCCGGCAACGGGTTGCCCTCGCCGTCGTACACATGACCCTGGAGCGTGATCGTGTCCGGGTGGCCGACGGGGGCGATGTCACCGCCGCCGGGGAACGGCAGGGCGTAGCCGTAGAAGGGGCCGACCGTGTGCGACGGAGTGGGGAGCACGGTCTCCGGACGGCTCGTGTCGATCTTCGTCATGGCAGGTCAGCGTCCTTCTTCGATCCAGGTGGCGTGCGGCCCGTCGAGCACGATGTCCCAGTGGTAACCCATCGAGAACTCCGGCACCGACAGACTGTGGTCGTACGTGGCGACCAGCCGCTGGCGGGCGTCGTCGTCCGTCACCGACTGGATGATCGGGTCGTACGGGAACAGCGGGTCGCTCGGGAAGTACATCTGCGTCACGAGCCGCTGGGTGAACGCCGTGCCGAACAGTGAGAAGTGGATGTGGGCCGGCCGCCAGGCGTTGACGTGCTGACGCCAGGGGTAGGGGCCCGGCTGAATGGTGGTGAAACGGTAGAAACCGCTGTCGTCGGTCAGCGTGCGGCCGACGCCCGTGAAGTTCGGGTCCAGCGGGGCGTCGTGCTTCTCGCGCTGGTGCGCGTAGCGGCCGGCCGAGTTGGCCTGCCAGATCTCGACCAGCTGACCGCGGACCGGACGCCCGTCGCGGTCCAGCAACCGGCCGGAAACCGTGATCCGTTCACCGATCGGCTCGCCGTTGTGCTGCCGGGTGAGGTCGTTGTCGAACTCGGTGATGTCCCGCTCGCCGAAGGCGGGGGAGACCAGCTCCACCAGCTCCGGGTCCTTGCTGACGTCGATCGCGACGGGCGGCTGCTTGGGGTGGCGCAGGACGGAGGAACGGTACGGCGCGTAGTCGCGGCGCGGCTGGTGCTCGACGGGCGCGCCGTCGGCGAGCCGCTTCTCGTACGCGGCGTGCTCGGCCGCGATCTCCTGGTCGATGTCGGCTTGCGTGAGAGTCATGGCGTTTCCTGGGTTTCTTATCGTTCGAGGACGAGGGCGAGGCCCTGGCCCACTCCGATGCAGAGGGTGGCGACCCCGACGCCGCCGCCCCGACGGGCGAGCTGGTGGGCGACCGTGCCGGCGAGCCGGGCGCCGGACGCGCCGAGCGGGTGACCCAGGGCGATGGCGCCGCCCTGCGGGTTGAGGATCGCCGGGTCGAACTCGGGCCACTCGGCCACGCAGCCCAGCACCTGGGCGGCGAAGGCCTCGTTCAGTTCTAGAACTGACAGATCGTCAAATCTCTTGCCCGCCCTGGCGAGTGCCCGGTTGACGGCCTCGACCGGGGCGAGTCCGAAGTAGTGCGGGTCGATCGCGGACACCCCGGTGGCGCCGATGCGGGCGAGCGGCTCGCGGCCGGTGGCCTTCAACCCCTCCTCGTCCACGAGCAGCAGGGCGGCGGCGCCGTCGTTCAGCGGCGACGCGTTGCCCGCCGTCACCGTCCCGTCCTCCGTCCGGAACGACGGCCTGAGCTTCGCCATCGCCTCCAGCGAGGCGTCCGCCCGTACGCATTCGTCGGCACCGAACACGACCGGGTCGCCCTTGCGGCGCGGGATCGACACGGGCGCGAGTTCGGCGTCGAAGAGGCCCGCCTCCTGGGCTGCGGCGGCCTTGCGGTGACTGGCCAGGGCGAACTCGTCCTGCTGCTCGCGGCTGATCTTGTGCTTGTCGGCGATGAGTTCGGCGGACTCGCCGAGCGGGATCGTCCACTGCGGGTTCATCCGCGGATTGACCATCCGCCAGCCCAGCGTGGTCGAGTACAGCTCGGCGTGCCCGGCGGGGAACGCCCGGTCCGACTTCGGCAGCACGTACGGCGCGCGGGTCATCGATTCGACACCGCCGGCGACGGCGACGCAGGCGTCGCCGACGGCGATCGCGCGGGCCGCCTGGATGACCGCCTCCAGGCCGGAGGCGCACAGCCGGTTGACGGTGACCCCCGGCACGGAGGTGGGCAGACCCGCGAGCAGCGCGCCCATCCGGCCGACGTTGCGGTTCTCCTCGCCGGCCCCGTTGGCGTTGCCGAAATACACGTCCTCGACCCGCGAGGGGTCCAACGCGGGCGTACGGGCGAGGAGTTCACGGATGGCGTGGGCGGCGAGGTCGTCCGGGCGCACCGAGGCCAGAGACCCGTTGTAGCGTCCGATCGGGGTGCGGACGGCATCGACGACGTAAACGGTCTTGAGATTGTTGCTCATGACTGGATCTCCTCGGCGACACGGACCTTCGCGGCGGTCTTCGCCACGATCTCGTCGGTCGTGACACCTGGTGCGGTCTCCACCAGGACCAGACCCTCCTCGGTGATGTCGAGGACGCCGAGGTCGGTGATGATCCGGTTCACGCAGCGCTTCCCGGTCAGTGGCAGCGCGCAGTCGGTGAGGATCTTGGGGCTGCCGTCCTTGGCGGTGTGGGTCATGACGACGATGACCGTACGGGCGCCGTGCACCAGGTCCATCGCCCCGCCGATCCCGGTGATCATCTTGCCGGGGATCGCCCAGTTGGCCAGGTCGCCGCGCTCGGAGACCTGCATCGCGCCGAGCACGGCTACGTCGATGTGACCGCCGCGGATCATGCCGAAGGACAGCGCCGAGTCGAAGAAGGACGCGCCCGGAAGGACCGTCACGGTCTCCTTGCCGGCGTTGATCAGGTCCGGGTCGACGGCGTCCTCGGTGGGGTAGGGGCCGGTGCCGAGGATGCCGTTCTCGCTCTCCAGCACCACCTCGACGCCCGCCGGGAGGTAGTTCGGGATGAGCGTCGGCAGCCCGATGCCGAGATTGACGTACTGACCGTCTCGAAGCTCGCGCGCGGCGCGGGCGGCCATCTCCTCGCGTGTCCAGGCCATCACTCGCTCACCGTTTCCTCTGCGGCGGGGGCGGAGACCGTCCGCTGCTCGATCTTCTTGTCGGCCGCCTGCCGCGAGGTCAGCGCGATCACGCGCTGTACGAAGATGCCCGGCAGGTGCACGGCGTCCGGGTCGATCTCTCCGGGCTCGACCAGCTCCTCCACCTCCGCGATCGTGATCTTCCCGGCCATCGCGGAGAGGGGGTTGAAGTTGCGGGCGGACCTGTTGAAGACGAGGTTGCCGTGCCGGTCGCCCTTCGCGGCCCTGACCAGCGCGAAGTCGGTGCGGATCCCGTGCTCCAGCACATACTCGACGCCGTCGAACTCCCGGACCTCCTTCGGCGGCGAGGCCAGCGCGACGCCGCCTTCGCCGTCGTAGCGCCAGGGCAGCCCGCCGTCGGCGACCTGCGTGCCGACGCCCGCGGGGGTGTAGAAGGCCGGGATGCCGGCGCCGCCGGCCCGCAGCCGCTCGGCCAGCGTGCCCTGCGGGATCATCTCGACCTCCAGCTCACCGCCCAGGTACTGGCGGGCGAACTCCTTGTTCGCGCCGATGTAGGAACCGGTCACCCGGGCGATCCGCCCGGCGGCGAGCAGGATCGCGAGACCCGACTCCATCGCCCCGCAGTTGTTGGAGACGACCGACAGACCGGCCACGCCCCGCTCGTACAGGGCCTGGATGAGGACGTTCGGCACGCCGCTCAGCCCGAATCCGCCCACTGCCAGCGACGCGCCGTCCGGCACGTCGGCCACCGCCTCCAGGGCCGTGGCGACCACCTTGTCCATCCGTGAAGCCCCATCTCTCCGCGCACCCAGGCCGTCAATTAATCAGGGCACTGACTATTTCCCCGAGGTTTCCCACACGCTGCCATCGCACAGGGGGCCAGTCAAGACCCCAGGCAGTGGCTCTGATGAACGTCACCGGGACACAAGACTCGATCGACCTCAGGCGGTATCGTTCAGTGCACCGATGAAATGCACCGACGAAATCCCACACTGAGGAGCGCACATGGCCGCGGTGGACCTCACCAGCCACCCCGGGCACCTGGCCCGGCGGCTGCAACAGGCGCACTACCTGTTGTGGAACACGATGGTCTCCGAGGAGATCACCTCGCCGCAGTTCGCGGTCCTCAACGCGCTCGTCGCCGAGCCGGGTCTCGACCAGCGCACGGTGGGGGAGCGGGTCGGGCTCGACCGCTCCACCGTCGCCGAGGTGATCAGCCGGCTCTGCCGGCGGGAGCTGCTGGACAAGGTCCGCGATCCGCAGGACGGCCGCCGCTTCCTGCTGCGGCTCACCGAGAACGGCGTGCGTACCCACCGCAAGCTGACGGTGCGCACGGCCCGGATGAACCAGGTCTTCCTGGCGCCGCTCTCCGCCGAGGAGCAGACCCTGTTCTTCGACCTGATCGGGCGCGTCTCGGACGCGGCGGAGGGGCTGCGCAATCCCGCCGAACCTCTCGTGGCCCAGGGCTGATCACGCCTTCGCGAACACGATCCACACCTGGCCCCGGGCGAAGGCGACCTGCTTGCCGTCCTCGGTCGTGAACCGTGTGCCGTCCGCGGCCGTCGGGCGCTTCCAGTTCACGTCGTAGGCCTTGCCGTCGCGCAGCACCTGCGCCTTGCCCGACCCGACCGTCTCGGTGTACGGCGTGTTGTTGCCGAGGAAGTCGCGGAAGGCCGACGTGCGCAGCTTCACGTACTGCACGACCACTGTCGCCGGGGCGACCCGTTTCCCGTCGGTCGTCACGGTCGCGGTGCCGTCCATGGAGACCAGCCAGCGCGCCCGGCTGCCGGACCAGGTGAAGGTGAAGCGGGCCGCCGGGTAGCGCACGGTGCGTGAGGTCTGCGCCGTGCCGCCGGAGGGCGCGGCGCCGTAGTGGAAGCCAGTCGTCAGGGCCGCCGGGCCCGGCGCGGAGGGCAACAGCCGGTTCGGGCGGAGGAAGAGGTTGTGCGGTGCGGGCTTGTCCGTGCCACGGTAGTAGGCACCCGACGCGTCCTCGGGGGTGACAGCCTTCAACGGGGCCTTGTTGATCAGGGGCAGCAGTCTGCCCTGCGCCCCGGAGAACGCCAGTAGCGGCTGCTCGAACTGGCGCAGCAGCTCCAGATCGGACTCGCGGGCGCTGCGCACGGGCCCGACGGCCTTCGGCAGCTGGGTCGCGTACACGGCCATGAGCCGGCTCAGTCCTCCCTCGACCTGCTCGACGTACACGACGTCCGCGGCGTCGATGCCGGTCTGCGGCCGGGCCGACTCCGCGTTGTCGATCTTCACGGCGAGCACGGAGGCCGAGACCCCGGTCGGGCTCGGTCCGGTTCGGGTCGGTGTCCGGCCGGTGCTCCGTCCGTCGTCCGCCGGCCGATCTGTCGTGGTGCAACCCGCTGCCAGGGAGGCCGTCAGCGCGGCGGCCAGCAAAGCCGCCGTCGCGACGCCCCTTCGTCTCGCCCCCGGTTTCCTGCCCGCCGTCTCCGTGTCCACCGCTGCCACCCCGTCCACTGTCGCCCCGCGACCCCGATGACTTGATTGTGCGCTTATAAGTTCGAAGGCGCCTCTATCGGATCGCTTCTGCTTCTTCGCGGTGATCAGGCTGATAGATCCTGCTCCGGCATGGGGCGTGGTTCGGGGCGGTCCGCCCCGGGTACCCGGGGCGGACCCGGGGCGCCGGCGGCCCTGGGCCCCGACACGGCGGAGGGAGCGCGGCACCATGAAGGCTGTGACCTGGCAGGGGAAGCGGGACGTGCGGGTGGACACCGTGCCCGACCCGACGATCCAGGAACCGACGGACGCCGTCATTCGCGTCACGTCCACCGGACTGTGCGGATCCGACCTGCACCTCTACGAGGTGCTCACTCCGTTCATGACCCCCGGCGACATCCTCGGCCACGAGCCCATGGGCATCGTCGAGCAGGTCGGCGCCGCGGTGCCCGACCTCAAGGCCGGCGACCGGGTCGTGGTGCCGTTCCAGATCGCCTGCGGCAACTGCTGGATGTGCCTGAACTCCCTGCCCACGCAGTGCGAGACCACCCAGGTCACCGGCGAGGGCATGGGCGCCGCCCTGTTCGGCTACACCCGCCTGTACGGCGCGGTGCCCGGCGCCCAGGCCGAGTACCTGCGCGTCCCGCAGGCCCAGTACGGCCCCATCAAGGTTCCCGAGGGCCCGCCCGACGACCGCTTCGTCTACCTCTCCGACGTCCTGCCCACCGCCTGGCAGGCGGTCGCCTACGCCGACATTCCCGAGGGCGGCAGCATCGCCGTCCTCGGGCTCGGCCCCATCGGCGACATGGCCTGCCGGGTCGCCCAGGTGCGCGGCGCGGGACGGGTCTTCGGCGTGGACCTGGTCGGCGAGCGGCTGCGCCGGGCCCGTGCGCGCGGCGTGGAGACGTACGACCTCAGGCGCTTCGACAGCGAGAAGGAGCTCGTCGCCGCGATCCGCGACGAGACGGACGGCCGCGGGCCCGACGCCGTCATCGACGCGGTCGGTACTGAGGCTCACGGCAGCGCGGCCGCCCGCATGGTCCAAAACGCCTCCGCCCTGCTGCCGCGGAAGCTGAGCGGCCCCTTCGCGGAACGTTTCAGCATCGACCGGCTCGGGGCCCTCCACACCGCCATCGAGCTGGTGCGCCGCGGCGGCACACTCTCCCTGGTCGGCGTCTACGGCGGCACGGCCGACCCGATGCCGATGCTCACCCTCTTCGACAAGCAGATCCAGATCCGTATGGGCCAGGCCAACGTCCGCCGCTGGAGTGACGACATCCTGCCCTACCTCACCGACGAGGACCCCCTCGGCGTCGACGACTTCGCCACCCACCGGCTGCCGCTGGCCGAAGCCCCGCACGCGTACGAGATGTTCCAGCGCAAGCAGGACGGCGCGGTGAAGGTCCTGATGACGCCGTGAGGCAGGCCGAGGCCGCAGGAGGCAGGCCGAGGCCGGAGGTGAAGGCCGGAGGTGAAGGCCGGAGGTGGAGGCCGGCGGTGGAGGCCGGAGGTGAAGGCCGGGGGTGGAGGCCGGAGGTCAGGTTCTGGGCGGTGCCCCGAGGATCTCCGCGAGGTCGTAGTGCACCGGCTCCTCCAGCTGCGCGTACGTGCAGCTCTCCGGGGTGCGGTCCGGGCGCCAGCGGCGGAAGCGGGCCGTGTGCCGGAACCGCGCCCCGTTCTCCATGTGGTCGTACGCCACCTCGGCCACCCGCTCGGGCCGCAGCGGCACCCAGGACAGGTCCTTCTTGCCCGACCACCGGCTCGGCGCCCCGGGCAGCCGAGCCGTCTCGTGGGCGGCCTCGTCCGACCAGGCCGCCCACGGATGACCCGCCGCGTCCTCCAGGCGCAGCGGCTCCAGCTCCTCGACCAGTTCCGCCCGGCGCTTCATGGGGAACGCGGCGGACACGCCGACGTGCTGCAGTGCGCCCCGGTCGTCGTACAGGCCCAGCAGCAGCGAGCCCACCACCGGCCCGCTCTTGTGGAAGCGGTATCCGGCGACGACGACGTCCGCGGTGCGCTCGTGCTTGACCTTGAACATGGCGCGCACGTCCTGGAGGTAGCGCAGGGCGAGCGGCTTGGCGATCACGCCGTCCAGGCCCGCGCCCTCGTACTCCTCGAACCACTGCCGCGCCACCTCGACGTCGGTCGTCGCCGGCGCCACGTGCACGGGCGCGGTGACCCCGGCAAGCGCCCTGGTCAGCAGCTCACGCCGGTCGCTCAGCACCACGTCGAGCAGCGACTTGTCGGCGAGCGCGAGGAGGTCGAAGGCGACGAAGGAGGCCGGGGTCCGCTCGGCGAGCGTGCGCACCCGGGAGTCAGCCGGGTGGATGCGCTCCGTGAGCGCGTCGAAGTCGAGGCGGCCCTCCCGCGCGATCACGATCTCCCCGTCCAGCACGCAGCGCTCCGGCACCCGCTCCCGCAGCGCCTCCACCAGCTCGGGAAAATACCTGGTGAGCGGCTTCCCGGTACGGCTGCCCAGCTCGACCTCGTCCCCGTCGCGGAACACGATCGCCCGGAAGCCGTCCCACTTCGCCTCGTACTGCATGCCCGGCGGAATCGCCGCCACCGACTTGGCGAGCATCGGCTTCACGGGCGGCATCACCGGCAGATCCATGTTCCGACTCTACGAGTCGTCCATGGTGTCCGCTCGCTATGCGATTCAGCCGCCATAGTCCGGCACTCCTGCGGTTTTGCCGCTGTTTCAGGGCCGGACTGTGAGACGTGTGTGAGACGTCGGCTGCTGCGGTCAGGCTTCGTCGGCCGTCGCGTCCTCCGCCCCGGCGAGCACGATGCGGCGTACCTGCTGCCGGGTGTAGCCGGTGGCATCGCAGATGTCCTTCTGCGGGACTTCGTCCGCGGACGCCTGCCTGATCGCCACAGCCAGTTCCTGCCGCAGGATCTCGGTCCGCCTCTCGGCATCCCGGAACCGCTCTGCCATCTGCGCCAGTGATCGCTTGTCCATGGCACACAGTGTTCCATTGGTCGTCATGGAACTTCATGTTACGTAGAGCATGGCCATTGTCCAGTGCTCTAGATGCTTGACGATGGAACACGATGTTCCCTAGAGTGGAGTTGTTGGCAGGGCAACCAGCCGACAACGCAAGCAGCCCCCGCCGGTGCGTCAACACCGAGCGGGGGCCTACGGAACCACCCGACTCAACCGGGAGAACCGATGCTCAACCTTCTCATGACCCCCCGCGCCGCCCGCACGGTGCGCGGCCTGCTCGGAGCTGTCTCCGACGCCGTCCGCTCTGTCGTCGCCCCCGCCGCCCTCGTCGCCGACCAGGCCGAGCCCGCGGTTGTCGAGGCCCCCGACCCGGCCGGCCTGTACGAGCCCGACGAGATCCCCGCCGTCGAGACCATCGAGGCCGCCGCCCGCGAGTACGAGCGCGCCGCCGACCAGGCCCGCCGCGCCGACCGCGGCAAGAGGGCCGCGAAGAAGGTCCTCGACCGTCTCCCCGCCGGTCTGTACGGCGCGTGGAGGGTGTTCCGCACCCCGGCCTCCCGGCAGACCCCGGACCTCGCCGAGATCACCCGCATCTTCAAGGCCAACAACCTTGGCCCCGTCCCGATGAAGCCGTGTGCCCCGTCGCTCAAGGTCGAGCAGGTCGAGGTCGCCCCGGTCGACGCCGAGACGCTGGCGGGGGTGGCTGCCTGATGAGCCGCAAGCCCGCGGCCGAGCAGGCGCCCACCACCACGGTGGGCGCCCTGCCCGCGGCCGTCACCGACCTCCTCGCCGCCGTCGTCGAAGCACTCGATCTGCCGCTCCCCTCCACCGACCAGGCCGACGAACGGGCCTACCACCGGCTGTTGGAGCAGCGCACGACCGACGTGCGGATCATCCTCGGATCGATCGTCGACTACCCCGACGTCCCGATCGACAGCGACGCCGACGACGTCCGCGCCCGTATCGCCGAGACGCCCGTCACGTACGCCCTGTACGAGCCCGAGACGGACGGGGGCCAGCAGTGACCGAGCCCCGCACCATCACGCTGCCCACCTCCGACCACGGCCCGGTCACCCTCACATGCCCGGCATGGTGTTCCGGTCACGCCGACCACCGCCCGGACAGCTACCGCGCCGACCTCACGCACTACGGCACCGAGGAACGCCTCACCTTCCACGGCCAGGCCCTCTACACGGTGATGCTCGCGCAGACCCCGTTCTCGGAGAACGCCACCCACGACGTCGGCCTGTACGTCGAGCAGGGCGGCTACACCGGATCCCTCGACCCGGCCGGCCTGTACGACCTGGCCGCGGCTCTCGACGGGCACGCCGACCGGCTGCGTGACCTTGCCGACCAGCTCGGCCCGCTCCTCGACGGGAGCAGCGAGTGAGCCGCCCCTCCCACGTCCGCCGCCCGACCGAGGTGGCCGCCATCCGCGCGGCCGCCCGGTCCGGCCGGCGCCTCCCGCCTGTTCCCGCCTTGCTGGCCGCGCTCCTCGAAGCGAACGACCGCCGCGACCGCGAGGCCGTCACCCTGTGCGCGCACCGCGTCGTGCGCGCCTCCGAACCTGGAGTTGGCGAATGACCAGCACCATCCCCCGCAGAGAACTCTCCACCGGTCAGGCCGTCGTCCTCAGCGCCGCCGGGACCGCGATGCTCGTCGTCGGCGGCATCGGCGCCTGGGGCACCTACACCAACGCCGTCTCCGCATTCCACCGGCAGGCGACCGCCGCCGGCGTCGTCGCCGCAGGCGAAGGCCTCACCCTGATCCTGGCCCTGATCATGCTGGGGCGGACCATGCTCAACATGTCGTCGCCCTCCATCGTCCGGGGCGGCATGTGGGTGGCCCCGCTCTCTGCCAGCTGCATCGGCGTGGCCATCGCCAACGACGCCCGCGAGGCCGCCGTGTACGCGGTCACCCCGCTCGCCATGTCCGGCGCTGCCGAGGGCCTCGGCCTGGTCGCCCGCAGCATCGTCGTCTACCGCACCGGCCTGGACGCCGAGGTGATGCGACGCAACGCAGACACCGCCCGACAACTCGCCTTCCACCGTGCCGTTGCCGACGGGCACCCCGGCGAGTGGCGGCGCAAGCTCGCCGTGCGCCGGTACTGGCGGCTCGCGAAGCACGTTGGTGTGGGCGACACCGAACTCGGCGCCGGCCTGGTCGACGTCCAGCGTGTTCGGGTACGGGACGGGGCTGATGCGGCCCTCGCCGGAATGTACGGCGGACTGACCGACAGGACGTCGGTCAGTCCCGGTGAGCCGGTCCGGTCCGCGTCCGCCACCGACGTGCTGCGCGCCCGGTTCGCCGACATGGACCCCGCCGACGCCATCCGGTTCGCCCACGATGCGCGACCTGATGCACCGCCCGCCGAGCTCGCCGCGATCCTCGGCACCTACGACGTCCACGTCGACCCCGTGGCGGTCGCCCTGGTCCTCGGCCAGCAGCCCGCGGAGTACACCGTCGAGCGACCTGATGCGCCCGCGCATCAGCAGGTCACAGCCCTGCCAGCGGTGAATCTGCAGGGTGCCGTCGAGGAAGCCGCGGCAGCTCTCGGCGAGGACGCATCACCCCGCGCGATCGCCGAGCACCTCGAGCAGAACCGGCGCCTGGTCGTCGACGAGCCGTACATCCGCACCGCCCTTTCCAGGGCCGCGAAGAAGCCGCAGCCGGAGACCCCGGCCCAGCCGATGGAGGGCGGATACGCATGATGCGCCTCGTCTTCGGGGCCGTCCTCGGCCTCCTCGTCGCCTACCCGGCGCTGCTCGCCGTCGTCCTGGCCGTCGTAGCCGCGGTCGTCTCGCAGCCCGCCGTCCTCGCGGCCGCCGCCGGCATCGCGCTCTGGCCGCGCATCACCCGCCGCATCAGGGGGTGGACGGCATGACCGAGCCCAACCCGCTCGCGAAGGCGGAGGCCGCCGTCCGGGACGCCGAGACGGACACCGTCGCCGTGCAACTCGCCCTGGCCGCCGTCGAGCTCGCCAAGGCCGCCACCGCCCAGCAGCAGGCCGCGCAGCCGCACGCCTGCCAGCACCCGCCGGCCAAGCAGTTCGACACGAAGAAGTGGCTGGTCATCGGCGGCACCGCGTGCGTGTGCTCCATCGCGTTCGCCCTGGCCTCCATCGCGATCGCCATCGGCGCGTGCTGCGCCACCGTCTGCCTGCTGATCCTGCGCCACCTCTTCAACGACCTGCGCAAGGGCCGGGGGTGAAGCCGATGACCGCTGATAGCGCGCTCCTCTACCGGGACCAACGGCTCCCGGAACGGTTCTGGTCCAAGGTCCGGCAGGCGCCCACGGGGTGCTGGGAGTGGACTGCTGGCACTACGGCCAGGGGTTACGGCATCTACCAGGCAGACGGGCGCCCGCAACGAGCCCACCGTGTCGCCTATGAGTCGCTGGTCGGCCCCATCCCGGGCGGCTTGGTCCTCGACCATCTCTGCCGTACGAGGCACTGCGTCCGACCGGACCACCTGGAGCCGGTGACGTTGAAGGAGAACGTCCTGCGCGGGACCGGGCTCACAGCCCAGAACCGGCTGAAGACCCATTGTCCGAACGGCCACCCCTACGACGAGGCCAACACGCGGATCAGGCGAGGCAGGCGTGAATGCCGAGCCTGCCGCAATCGCTGGAGCTGACGGCCGCCTCCGTCCTCCGTCAGTTGTGACCGTAACGGTCACGACTGCGGGGGGCGGTGGGGCCGGACAGTCCGGCCCGCAACCCGAGGAGCACCCCGTGAAGAAGTTCAACTGGAACGTCGAGTTCGAGACCCGGGACGGCGAAGCCGGCGTCGGCATCGGCTCCGTCACCGCCTCCAGCGAGGACGCCGCCGAGTTCCTGGTCAAGCAGCACGTCGCTCAGGAGAAGGATGCCGCGCGCTTCGGAACCGTGTGGCTCACCCCGGAGGGCAACTGACCATGGCCAAGAACGACGTCACCTGGGACGACCTGACCGGGGCTGAGAAGCGCGCGGTCCTGCGCGCGGACGCCCGCGGCACCTGGCAGGTGCTCCGGGGCGCCACCAGCACCCCGCGCGTCGACCGCCGCGTCGAGGCCGTCTACGACCAGGCCCGCAAGCGCATCGCGGGCGGCAAGAAGAAGTAGCGCCACCCGGGGCGGCCGCACTCCCGGCCAGGAACACCGGCCGCCCCGGGCCCCGGACCGCCCCATCAGAACGACCGGAGAGACCAGAATGACGGACACGATCCCCGAGCAGGTCAACGGGCACGCCAACCCAGCGGTGCCCCTGCTCAAGCCCGCCCCCGAGGCTGCGCCGCCGCCCGAGACCGCCCCGGCCGCGCCCGTCCCCGTCGACAACCCCAAGTTGCCCGCCCCTGGCGTCACCATCGAGAAGCGGCGCCCGATCGTCGCCCCGTGGCTGCGCTCCCGCCGTGACCTCCTCGCCACCGTTGAACGCGCTGCAGGCCACGCCGGATACGCCACCGCCTACCACGGGCTCCGGGCCCCCTGGTACGGAGTCCAGCTCGCCCTCATGGCCCCGCGCGGGGGCGCCCGCCTCGTCACCGGCACCAACCGGTGGGTGTGGGACCGCGAGGCCGCGCCCCTGCGGGACTACGCCGTGCGCACCGAGGACGTCGAGGAGTACATGCGCCTGGCCCGCCTGCGCGGCAACCGCGTCCGCCTGCGCGGCCTGGTCACCGTCGTCGCCGCGGTGTTCGGCACCGGCTTCGCCCTCTGGCTCTATGTCATGGCCCCTGCCTTCCTGTGGGCGTTCGCGGCCGGCGGGGTACTCACCCTCGGCTACTTTGGGCAGCAGCCCGACGCCCCCGTCATCGGCCCGGCCGTGATGCGCACCGAGCTGCAGAAGCTCACCGGCACCATCGTGCTGCGGGCCCTCGACGCCATCGGCAACGCCAAGATCTCCGCGGCCGTCAAAAAGGGCGGCGACATGAACGGAATGCGCTTCACCTCGGAGATCACCCGCGACGGGCCCGGCTACCGGGCAGACCTTGACCTGCCCTACGGCGTTGTGCCCGAGGACGTCATGGAGGAGCGCCAGGCACTCGCCTCCGGCCTACGGCGCAAGCTCGGCTGCGTCTGGCCGTCCGGCGACCCCGAGGAGCACGAGGGCCGCCTGATCCTGTGGGTGGGCGACAAACCGATGAACGAAACGACGAAGCCGCCGTGGCCGCTGCTGCGCGAGGGCGAGGTCGACCTGTTCAAGCCCGTCGTCTTCGGCAACGACCAGCGCATGCGGGACATCGTCGTCTGCCTGATGTTCGTCTCCGTCGTCATCGGCTCCGTCCCCCGCATGGGCAAGACGTTCCTGCTCAGGCTGCTGCTGCTCATCGCCGCCCTCGACCCGCGCTCCCGGATCCTGGCGTTCGACTTCAAGGGCACCGGCGACCTCGGCCCCCTCGAACCCGTCTGCCACCGCTACCGGTCCGGCGAGGAAGACGACGACCTCCTGTACGTCCTGCACGCCATGCGCGAGCTCAAGGAGGAACTGCGGCGCCGCGCCAAGGTGATCCGCAACCTGCCCAAGTCCCGCTGCCCCGAGTCGAAGGTCACCCCGGCCCTGGCCAGCGACAAGGCCCTCGGCCTGCACCCGATCGTCGTCGGCTTCGACGAATGCCAGGTCCCGTTCGAGCACGAGAAATACGGCGCCGAGCTGGAATCCATCTGCACCGACATCGCCAAGCGCGGCCCCGCCCTCGGCATCATCGGCATCTTCGCCACCCAGCGGCCCGACGCCAAGAGCCTCCCGCCCGGCATCAGCGCGAACGCCATCCTCAGGTTCTGCCTCAAGGTCATGAGCCACACCGCCAACGACATGGTCCTCGGTACCGGCGCCTACAAGGCCGGCGTCCGCGCCACCATGTTCTCCCGCTCCGACCGCGGCATCTGCTTCATGTCCGGCGAGGGCGACGACCCCGTCATCGCGGCCTCCGCGTTCGTCGACGGGCCGGCCGCCGAGCTGGTCGTCGCCCGTGCCCGCCAGCTGCGCGAGGACTACGGCAACATCACCGGTCACGCCATCGGCGAGGGCCCGTCCTCCTCGCGCGGCATGGACGTCCTCGGCGACGTGCTGAAGGTGTTCCGCGCCGACGAGGAGCAGCTGTGGTGCGAGCGGATCGCTGCCCGCCTCGCCGAGGCCTGGCCGGACGTGTATGGCGAGTGGGGCACTGCGAACGTCGCCCCGAGCCTGAAGCCCTGGGGCGTGGCCACGGCGGACGTGTGGGCGGCCGGGGACGACGGCAAGGGCACCACGAAGCGCGGCATCAAGCGGACCGACGTGGCCGCCGCCATCACCCGCCGTGACGCCGATCGGGCCGCCGCCTGACCCTTCGGACGGCTACTAGGCCTAGCACCCCGCCATGCTAGGCCTAGCACCCCCGCTAGCACCGAAACATGCCTCTGACCTGTTACCTAGCGTCTAGCAGCAGGGGCCCCGGGAAACGGGAAACACCCAGGATTCGAGGGGGAGGAGACCCCATGTGGCTTGCTATGGCCGTACTGCTGCTCTGGCTCGGCGGCTACGCAGTGTTGTGTGCCGTGAAGCCGTTCGCGCCGTGCCGACGATGTCGTGGAGCGGGTGAGATCGAGCGGTTCGGGAAGCCCCGGACGTGCCCGCGCTGCCGCGGCAAGCGGCTTCGGCTGCGCGTCGGCCGGCGAGTACACAACGCCTGGCGTCTGACCCGTGACGCTGGGGTCCGTTGAACGGGAAGATGAGCCATGCCGAACCGCCAGCCCGCAGCCGAGCCCGGCCTGTTCATCGCCATCAAGTGGCTGTTCATCACCGGCTGCGCAGCCATCATGTTCCTCGGCGGTATCAGCTTCCTGATTGGCGTCGGCGGCAAGCCGACTCCAGCGCCGACCGTCACAGTCACCGAAACCCAGCCCATCGAGCCGAGCCTCTCCACCGACATTCCGGACGGTTATATCGAAGACGCTCTGTCGAGCATGCCCGCGCCCAGCGCCTGCACCGACGCTGACGACCGCGGCGTCATCCCGCGAGACCGCTGGACGCCCTGCGGTCAGGTACTCGGCTACTTCGACGACTGGACCACGCCGCCCCCCGGTGCGCCTGTCGTACCGTGATTCAGCCCCCTCGCACGTCGAGGACGGCGGCCTCTCGCATTCGAGGGCGCTGAGACTCACTCCCACACGTCCGGGCCACCGCCGCGCCACTCGATCAGCCCGGACGCCGCGACGTACTCCTCGTCGACGTCCTCAATGCCCGCACGGCGCAGGAACTCGGCCAGGTCCCGCAGCGAGTACGCCCGGCCGAGGATCTCCCCGTCGACACGCACGCGCCGGCCGCCGTCCTCGTCGGGCGGGTACACGACCACGGGCATCACGGAAGCCATGCCGTCAGCCTCGCGCGGACGAGTACTGCCCGCTACCGGACGAGAGCCGCGGCACTGCCACCCATCCGGGTCACAACACGGCCACATGCCCCACTCCGTCGCACAACGGGGCGCATGATGCCCTCCCAGACACGACGTCCATGGGGGACACCATGTTCAAGCGCGACCCGGAGAAAGCAGCACAGAGGGAAGTCGAACGGGCAGAGAAGCGCCGCCTCCGTGAAGAGGCCGCAGCCGCCCGCCAGGCCGAGAAGGAAGCCCTGAAGGAGTGGCGGCGCGCCCACCCCGCAGAGTCCACGATGAACACCGCAGCGATGATGCGCGCCTGGCCCTCCTCCAAGTTCGGAAAGACTCCTCTCGGCCCGATCCTCGGCGGCCAGGCCGAGTTCGTGAATGCTGGTGCGCACAAAGGGTGGACGGCCACGCGCCTCGCCGCCGGTGTCGCAACGATGGGGGTCTCCGCTGCGGCTACCGGGCGGAAGAACAAGGGCGCCGCCGTCATCAACGTGACGTTCGGGAACGGCGCTGCGCAGACGTACAACGTGTCGCCCGAGAACGCGACGCTGCGGGCCGCGAACCAGTACGTCAACGCGTTCAACGCGCTCGCGGCACAGCTGGCAGCCGAAGCCGCAGGAGAGCAGTAGCCGAAGGCCCCCATCGCGTCCCGTGACGGACGTCGTGGGGGCCTTCCGCATGTCCGGGGTCAGCGACGCTGCGCAGCCACGGCCCCCGTGTACGTCTCCCGCGTCAAGTCCTCCGCACCGACCCCGAGGTCGGCGAGCACCGCCCGGATGTCGTCCAGGGCCGCGGTCACGTCGTCCTCGCCGACGAGGGTCTCGACCTCCAGGAACGTGCCGTCCAACTCGGGGACCCGGACGAGGGTGGCGAGCATCTGACGGCCGCGCGCGGTGAAGTCGTAGTTGCGGCACCGCTTCTCGAACGCGATCACGGGCACGTAGCCGAGACCGCGCAGGATCGCGTGCGCAGCCTCCGAGTCCTCAACGCGCGTCTCATGCTCCGGCTTCGACCCGGACTCCTCGTCGACCGCGGCACTCTTGAACGTGAGGACGGTCCGCAGCCCATCGGCGCCGTGCACGGTCCGCACTCTCAACTCCTGGTCCGCCTTCTCCAGCGACCCGTCATGCCGGTCGTAGTAGGCGTCCTGGTACACCTCGACCCGGGCCTCGGCGCGCTCGTCGAGCATCCGCATGACCGCCTCCGGAGCGTGCACCCGGGCCTTCAACTCGGCCTCGATCACGGCCGTCTCCCCTCATCTTCAGACGGTGCGCTGCGCGCCGTCGATGACCGCCTCGAACATCCGCCGGAACCCCCGAAACAGGGGACCGTGTGGCGTCGCCATCACCTTGTACATCGCCGACTCGTGGCCCTCCCACCCGGCATCGAAGGCGCCGACGAACATCGTTCCGTCCGTGCGGATGACCCGCCAAGTGGGCAGCATCCGGTACCGCCACACTCCGACGTCACCCGCGCCTGCCAACTCCCGTAGCCGCGCCTCCGCCAGACGAACACCGCCAGCGAGGGACTCGGCGGACTCGCCGATCTCGGCCGCGCGGCGGCCCAGGGCGTCGCTGTCGGGGTCGAGGAGCGCCACCCGGACACGGAGCCCCCGGCCGCCCTGTTCGCGCGGGAGGCAGGCGCGCAGCAGGCTGTCGTTCAATCCGATCAGGCCGAGGCCGCGCACCGCGAGGACGTCCAACTCCTGTGCCTCGCGGGCCTGCTGCCGGATCTCTGCGGCCGCCGAGTTCTGCGCCGCGTACACGCGCACCACTTCCGGGAACGCGGCGAGGTCGAATGCCGGGCCGCCCGTGCGTTTCTCCCTGCTCGCCGCGAGGCCGAGGAGATGCCGTGCATCGTCGGGCATGTGCAGCCCGTCGGCGATCCGCTCGTACACGTCGAGCCGGGACACCTCACGGCGGCCGTTGATGATCTCGTTGACGCGGGCCTGCGTCATCCCCGCCGCGGTGGCGATGCGGGCCTGACTCGCGCCGGCGTACTGCTGCACGTGCCGGAAGACGGCGCCTATGTCCCGGGCGCGCAGGGCCTGGCGGACCTCGGCCTTCTCCCATGCCCAGGCCGGTAGTTCGATCGGCTCCAGTGCGGTTCCCATGGTGCGGCCCCCGGTATCCACGAATGGGATCGAAAGGTATCTCACGGTGAGATTACCGGTGGGGGATCGAGTCGACACCGTCCGTCACACCAGCCTGACCAGGTACGCAAAATCCCGGCGACCGCGCGAACGGCCCCGGGCTTGGCCGACAGCCTCAGAGGAGCCGTCAACGTGCAGCACCCTACGCAGCCGGACCAGCGACCAGCCATCCCCCAGGTTGCCGGTATCGCCTGGTGCGCCTGGCATGAGGCCTACAGCAACACGGCCCGCCCGGTTCGGGATACGAGCGGTGCGCGGCTCTTCGCCTGCTTCTCATGCCGCGAGGCCTACGACCTCGTCCCGATCGCCGACCAGCCGTGAACGAAGGCTTCGTGTGCGCGGTCTCGATGCTGCCCGTACCCAAGGCCGCCGGCCTCGCCTCCGAGCGGGTCGACGGGAAGCACTGCGTGTGGTGCGGCGGCGCGCCCTCGATGGAGCTGGGGGTACGGCTCAGCGTCATCGACGGGACCCTGAAACGGTGGGAGCCGCGCTCCTGCCAGTCCTGCGCCAGGCGTGAGGCGGGCCGCGTGTACGACGTCCACATCCGGGCGTGCGCCCGCTGCTCCCACGGCGACTACTGTCCGGATGCCCGAGCCTTGTACGCGCTCGCGCTCCGCCGCCAGACAACCAGCTGATCTCCCGTCCGCCCTCGTACCCCCAAGGCTCAAGAGGGCGGGCGGGTCAACGGCACCTACAAGTGCTTGCCGTCCGCGATGTACTTCTCCAGGATCTCGACGCCCAGCCGGCGCGGGAACCGCGGCTCCGCCCAACGGTGTCCGTCCGGGCACGTCATGAACGATGCCGTCTCGCTGCGGTCGTTCCCGTCGATGGACACCACCAGATCGTCGGCGGCCTGGCACACAGGGCAGGCGATCAGGTCGAGGCCCTTGTGCACCCTGCACGGCAGCGGGTACTCGGCGGTCAGACCCTCCGCCAGGCCCACGGTGGTGTTCCTCTTCGGAGTGGTCCGCCGAGCCTGGCGGCGCAGTCGAGGGCTCATCATGCGCGGCTCCTGTCGCTCTTACGGATGGCTTCCTTCACCGGGTCGGCGATCGCCTCAGCGAAGCGCCTCACCTCGGCGGGCGAGGGAACCGTCATCGACTTGACCTCGACCGACACATTGACCGTGCTACCGCCGAAATCGGCCGAGCTCAGCCCGGTCACGATGCTGCGGAACGCCTCGTGCTCTTCTGCGGTGAGGACCGCTTCCGGCTTCCGCGTCTTGTTGATCGCGAGGGTCGCGCCGGGCTGCAGCAGGCCGCCCGAGTCGTACTTCGCGGCGGGCGCGAAGCCCCATCGGCTAGTGAACATGGGGTCGTTGTAGCCGCGGGCGGACTTGCCCATGTGGACGCCGGCGCCGCCGCTGGACTCGACGTTCATCCCGGCCAGCGTGCCCGCGGTGTGGCCGACGCCCGCGTTCGTGATGCCGATCATGAACGGGCTGTTGAGGTTCCGCACCCACCCGGACGGGCCCGAGTTCCCGACGAAGCTGCCGGTTGCCCACCGGCGGTGTGGACGCTCTCCCCGAATCACGGACTCAATTGCGGACATTAGCCCCGAACAGTCCCAACTCGGGTTCCCATTTCCAGCCCACTGATACGGCAGCCCGTTCTGCGTCTTCACCCACGACAAGGCCTTCTGCACGGCCGGCCCGCCGACCGCTTTCTTGTCCTCGTTGCCGAACCAGCCGAGCATGCCGTCGACGGCCTTGTTGGCGAGGCCCTTCATGAGGCCGCCGATGCCGGAGCCCGGGATCTGGTTGATGAGCGGCCGTACCAGCGCGGTGAGGGCCTTCTGCGCGGCGGACTTGAGGCCGCCGATGACGAGGTCCTTCGCCCACGATGCGGCCGAGGACACGGCTCCGGAGACGGCGCCGGTGACCTTGCCGATGATGCCTCCGGACGCGAAGTGCTGGGTGCCGCCCTGGTAGCGCTGGCGTTCCTCCTGCCGGGACGGGTTGCCTCCGGTTTTGGTGGGCGTGTCTTGGCCGAGCATGGCGTCGATGCCGCGGTGCCCGCCGAGCTTGGTCACTTGCTGCTTGGAGAGGATGCGTTCGCCAGGGGTGAGCATGGCGGGCACGGTGTCGGTGTTGCCGCTGCCGGGGACGACACCACCGGTGTTGAAGTTGAGGGGCACCGCCGGGAGCGTGATCTTGCTGCTGATCTTCCCTGCGATGGAGTTCCACATTTTCCGGATGCCCTGGTTGTAGACGTGGTCGACGACCCACTTCACCGGCGCGGAGATCTTCGACCTCACGCCGTCCCAGATCGTGCCCAGCCCGGTCTTCAACAGGCTGAACGCGTTGGACATGCCGGACTTGAACGAGGCGATCTTCCCGCTGATCGTAGAGAACACGCTGGTGACCTTCGATGTGATCCCGGACCACATCGACGACCACGTGTTCGTCAGCGACGTCTTCAAGCTCGTGAACTGGGACTTGACCGTCGCCCACGCGTTGTTGAGCGACGTCCGCAGCCCCGACCAGAACGAGTTCCAGCGCGTGGTGAACGACGACCAAATGCCGTTCCACGTGCTCACCAGCCAGTTCTTCAGGCTGGTGAAAATCTCCTTCGTCTTCGTCCACAGGCTCGTGAACCACGAGACGATCGCCCGCACCAGGTCAGGGATGATGCTGTGCCCAACGAGGACGTCGTACAGGTGCTTGAACGGCTGGATGACCCACTTGTTGATCCAGTCCGCCGTAGCTGCGAACGCCCCCTTCACCGCGTCCCAGACGCCGATGACGATGCTCCGGAACGTCTCCGACTGATTCCAGGCGTAGACCAGAGCAGCACCCAGCCCGACCAACGCCAGCACCACCACACCGATCGGGTTCGCCGCCCACGCCGCACTCAACGCCGTCGTCGCCGCCGTCAGCAGGCCCTGCGCCGCCGTCACCAACCCGGTCGCAAGCGCCCACGCCTTCATGGCCGTGACGATGGCGAGGACCCCGGTAGCGAGTGATCCGAAGAGAGTCGAGTGCTCGCCGACGAACTTGAAGAACGTCATCAACGGGCCCTTGACCGCCGCGGCGAGGCCGGCGAACGCTTCCGCAAACGGCTTCACCATCGGGATGACGGCCTGCAGCGCGGCCCCGACGACGACGATCAGCGTTGACGCGATCTCGTGGAGCGCCCGGAAGATCGAGGCGAGCCCGCTCTGCATCTCCGGCAGGGCGGTGATCCGGCGCAGCTCTCGGAAGGCGTCTCCGAGTGTTGTGAGGGCGTCGCCCCCGCCGGTGGCCGCGGCCCGCATGATGTTGCCGAGGGAGCCGAAGATGTCGCCGAGGAGTCGGCCGAACCGTTTGGCAACGTCGATGCCCCGGTTGATGGCCTTCTCCAGGCGCCCGTCTTCGAACGCGGCCGTGAGCTTCGCCGAGACGCGGTCGGCGACGCCGGCCATGCCCTTGGTGATCCGCTCCAGCGCGGGCGCCGCGGCGATACCGAGCTGGACGAAGGCCTGCCCGAGCTGGCCGGGAATGTTGACCAGCGGCTTCATCCCGTTGTTGAACCCGTCGAACATCCGCTTCAACAGGCCCTGGTCAGCCAGCCTGGTGAAGGTGTCCATGAGGCCGCGGCCCATCCCGTTGAGGACGTCGGCCATGCCGCCGAGCCCGACCCTCAGCGCGGGCAGGGAGGCGGTCGCCATGCGGGTGAAGGAGGTGCCCAGGCCGCGGAACAGCCGGTCCTGAACTTCCATCCGCAGCGACGAGAACGCGGGCCCCATCGCTCGGACGGCCTTGACGAAGGCGCGGGCGTTCGGGGACAGCTTGGCCATGGCGTCGGCGTACTTGTCCGTCGCGGCCGCGCCCTTCTCCTGCGCTGCTGCAGCCGCCCTCTGCGCATCGGCCACGGCTTCCGTCGCAGCCCGCACCTGCCGGGCCGCGGCAACCTGCGCGTCGGCCACGCCCTGCTGAGCCTGCGCCAGCTTTTCCTGGGCGTCGCGGACGGCCTCGGCGCCGTCCTTCGCCGTCTTCGCCGCCTCCGCCTGCGCGTCCCGGACATCGCGGGTGCGGTCACCGACCGTGCGCTGCGAGTCGGCCACCTTCTCCTGTGCCTTGACGACGGTGTCGGAGCCTGCGACGCCGGCCTTGTTCGCTGCGGCGGTCTGCTCGGTGAGCCTCGCCGTCTCCGTCTGCTGCTCGCGCAGGCGTTGCACCGCGCGGTCGTAGCCGAGCTGCGCTTCCTCGATGTCCGCGGCGGAAGCGGCGGCGCCCTTCGCCTTCACCGCGGCGAGTTGCTTCTCCGCGTCCTGTACATCGAGGACGGCTTGGCGCTGGTCGAGCTGGGCGTCGACGAGACGGTTGTTCAGGTCCTCCAGCTGCTGCGCGGCTTCCTTGCGGGCGGTGGTGAGGTCTTCCTCGGCGTGCCTGGCGTCGTTGACCGCGTCCGTGAGCGCCCGCTCGGCGTCGGCAACGCGGCGTAGTGCGGCCTGCCGGTCTGCGGCGGCTTTCACCTTGGCGTCCCGGACGTCTTCCGCGGCGTCCTTCACCCGCCCTTGGGCGTCGGCGATCTGCCGGGCCGCATCGGTCTGTGCTTCCTTCAGCGCGCGGGAGGCGCGGATTACTTGGATCTGCGCCTGGGCGACGGCGCGGGCTGCGGCAACGGCGGAGGCGCCGCTCTGTCCGCTCTTGGCGCCTGCGGCCTGGAAGGCGTCGCCGACCCCGTGGAGGCCGACGGCGAGGGTGGCCACGGCCGTGACGAGACCGCCGAGGGCGGGCACGGCGAGGGCTGCGGCCGGACCCATCTGGGCGACGGAACCTGCGAGGGAGGCGACCGCCGGGAGGGCGGAGAGCGCGGCGGCGGCGAGGCCGGCGAACCGCGCGGACAGCAGGCCGACGCCGCCGCCTGCGCCGCCGAGGCCGGTGAGGATGGTGAGCGCGGACCGGTTGACGTCGACGTCGACGCGCACGGTGCGCCGGCGGGTCAACAGTGCGAGATCGTCGGCTGCGACGCGCGTGTCCATGGAGGCGCGGATGTTGACGTAGCGGTCCGCGGTGAGCCGGTCGAGCTTGTTCTGCGCGATGCGGTAGGCGGCGTCGGAGATCTTCGGGATGATGCCGACTTCGATGTCCCGCAGACGGAGCCGTGAGAGGGCGGTCTCGTCGACCTTGAGTTTGACGCCGAGGGTGCGATCGCGGAGGAACCGGTCGAGGTCGGTCTTTGCGGCCCGGTCGTCGAGTTGGATCCGGACGCCGACCTGATTCCGCTTGGACTTGAGGCGGTCCATGGCCCGGTCGTAGGCGGACTCATCGGCGGTTACTTCGACATAACCCTCTGCGATGCGGAACGAACCAGCCATCAGGCACCCACCGCCTGGCGGTCGTCTGCGAGGAACCGATCGAGCGGAAGGCCCAGGGCGTCAGCGATGGCGTCCGCCACCGGGATCGGTGGGACTGCGTGACCACGCTCGTAGGCGTAGACCGACCAGCAGCTGCGGCCTATGCGGGCGGCGACGTCGTGGACGGAGAGGCCGGCAAGGCGGCGTTGGTCGCGTAGGCGTGGGCCGGAGAAGGTGCGCGGCACGGGAACCCCAGGGGGCATGAAGGATCGCGGAGGGGACGTGTCACGCGGGCCTGAGATGGCCCGCTCCTCGTGCTCGGCGTCCGCATCCGCTGTTGGCCTCGCGGCTCCTGACCGGGCCGCTCCTTCACCACGCCGTGCACCGTGCCTATGTCCCTGGGGGCATCACGCCCGTGCAGTCATCACGACTGCTGGACCCCGGCTCGGTTTTCTCGGTTCGTCCTGCTGGAAGGATACTCCAATGGACCTTTGATTCACAGGTTGTCTGGGGCTGTAACCTTCGATTCATCACCAAGGGAAAGCTGAATGGCATGGCATCCACCACTTCACCGCGCTGGACTCCGCTACCAATCGGCCTTGGCGCGATGCTCGCCGCCGCACGTACCGAGGCCGGCTACTCGGGCCGGGCACTCGCGCGGGCCGTCGGGCGTTCGCACGCTTGGGTTCGAGGCCTGGAAGCCGGGGAGCGGCCGCCGTCGGTGTCCATGGCCGGCCGCGTCTCCGAGGTGCTGCAGTTGGACCCGTGGGCCGCAGCGGTGCTGCACTCCGTCGCGGTCGACGACGTCGAGCTGCGCGCCCGGCGAGGAACTCAAAGGGCAGCGCGGGAACGGGTCGTAGTGCCGACGTGACAGAGCCCCGTCTGCCATCGCGGCGACGGGGCTCCCCTCCTGCTTCCGACTGACGGGCTACAGGCCAGTACCGGTGACGGGGTTGTCCTCCCACTTGTCGGAGTCTTCGAAGTAGCCGAGTAGCGCTTTGCTGCCGTCGGCCCATCCGCCGTGCCGGCCGATCCGTACCAGGTCGTGCCCGGCTTTCCTGGCGGCGGTGGCGAACCCTCGGCGAAGGCTGTGCCCGGACCACTGGCCTTCGAGGCTGGCGGCGTCGGCGGCGCGCTCGACGACCTGGGCGGCGGCCTGTGCGGTAAGGCGCCCGGACGGGTCACCGATCGGTACGCCGCGGCGGTACATCGGCGGCGCGATACGGCCATGCCGGTCGATACGGACGAACAACGGGCCGTCGGTCCGGCCGGCTTCGGTCATGGCCTCGCGCAGCGCACGGACGGCGCGCACTGGACAAGTGGCCGGGTTGGAGCCGAACGGTACGGCGGTGTCACTGAAGGCCTTCACCTTGCGCCGGTAGACGGACGCTTCGATGCCGTTCTCGCTCTCGGGGACGTCGGCCAGGTCGAGGGCGACGAGCTCGGAGACGCGGGCCGCCGTCGCGAACCCGAGGAGGAGCAGGGCGGCATCCCGCTTGCCGATCAGCGTCTCGCGGTCGAGGGTGGCGAGCATCGCCCGGAGCGCCGAGGGCACGGCCGGCTGCGCCTTGCGCGCCTTGGCCGCCGGATCCTTCGCGCGGGCGAGCCGGTCGCGGTAGCCGCGCAGCACGATGCGGGCGCCCTTCGTGCTTGGCGGGTTGAGGTTCGCGGCGGAGTGCGCGGTGCGGATCGCGGCTACGGCCCGCTCGATCGAGCTGGGCGAGTACGGGCGGCCGGTCCGGGGGCGAGGGGTGGTCGTGAGTGCGGCGACGTACTCGACGATCGTCTCGGGCGTCGAGGGGAGCGCGGTCCGGTTGTTCGCTGCGCACCAGTCGGTGAAGGTTCGCCAGTCTCCGGTGTATGCGCGGCGGGTTGAGTCGGCTGTGCCGGTGGCGAGGGCCTCGCGGGCAGCACCGGAGAGGGACATGGAGGCGTTCGAGACTGCCGACAGAGGGGCGCCGTCCATCGCCGCGACTACCAGTTCGCCGCTGCGCACCACCATCAGTCCTCGCCGCCGGAGCGGAGCGGCCAGCCGATCGCCTGCAAGTGTCCGCGAGCTTGAGTAGATACCCATCCGAGATCATCGAGTTGACCGGGGATGAAGTGGTCTTCTACGCCGTCGGTGGCGTCAACGTATGACAGGCGCCAGCCAGGCATCCCATGCTCGTTGCTCTCCACGAATTCGAGCAGCGGCGTACCGGCTTCATCGAACGTGACGTTGGCCGGATCTTCGCCGGGCAGGACAACCTTGATTGGGATCTCGTTGGAGTGCTGCGGAGCGGACATCAGAACTTCCTTTCCTGGCTCATGAGAAGGAACATTATCGTGAGCCAAGGTCGGGCATCGGGGATCTCGCTCATTCGGCCCGTTGCTAACTGCTGCATCGTCACGTTGGCAGCACATGGAGGCGCCACCGGAAACATCAACTCTCGTGACCCACTGGCTGGCCGCTGGCGGCACCCTGCTCGTCGTGATGGGGTCTGCTGCCCAGGCCTGGTTCGCGGTGATGGAGTATCGGGATCTACTCGACAGCACCCACACCACCGACGCCGTGCGGAAGATGTTCACACTAACGGGCAAGGCCCGCAGTATCTTCGGGCTTCTCACCTTCCTGCCGGCCGCGATTGACGCGGCCCGGACGATGAGAGCGATGATTCAGGCCCTCTCTGAAGTGACACGCCAAGGCGGAGAGAATGCCCGCCGCCTCACCGAGCTATCGCGAACGTACCTCGGCTGGGTAACCGTTCTGTTCGGAGCCACGGCAGTCTTTGCGTCGGCGGTGATCGAACTGGCGGTGGACTACGGTGACGCCACTTATGCGATCTACGCGGCGGCTGGCTTCGTCGCCCTGGCCTTGGTCGCCGCGCGAGTCGTTCGACGGGCCAAAGCGAGGCGCCAGTGATCGTCGCTCTTTTTGCATCCAGCATGACTGTGCCCGGCCGCCGTGGAGGCGACCGGGCGCAATTCATCGAGCGGTGAATATCAGGCGCAGGTCACCAGATCCGGCGCGCCTGCTCCGCGGCATGCGCGGCCACACCTCGCGTTGCCGCCCGGTACAGCTCGTGCTCGTGCTTCTGCCGCTCCAACTCCCGAGCCCCGTAGATCTCCGCCGTCGTCTTCGGCGTCTCGGCCTCGGGCTCGTCGTCGACCTCCTCGACGTCCTCGTCCTCGTACTCGACGTCTTCCGGCTCCGGGTCCGCGCTGATGACCCCGCGCGCTCGAAGTTCGTCCAGGCGGGCCCGTTCCCGCGCCGCTTCATCCACGCGGTAGCCGGCCGCCGCACGCTCCCCGTAGATCTCGTACGTCTGGCGGGTGTCCCGTTCCCCCGCGGCCTGCGCACGGGACTGCTCCCGCGCCTTGATCCGCTCGGCGTGCGCGGCCGCGCTGGCCGTCGTGGGCGGGTTCACGTTCGTCATGGTGATCTCCTTCGTTCCTGGGTTGTGGGTCACACGCTGGACGCGGCCAACGTGCGGTTGTCCAGCGAGGTCTCGGCGAGATGAAGCAACTTGGCCGCATGCCGTTTGGCGAGGCCGGCCTGTCGTGCGGCTGCGAATTCGGCGCGGCGCTTCCGCTCCGCCTCCGCCTTGCGGCGGGCCGCGGCTATCCGGGCGGCTACGGCCTGCTCAACGTGACTGCTCACGGCTGCTCCCCTCGAAGTTCCGCCTCGATGGCCGCGTTGCGGGCTTGCGCCGCAGCGAGGGCTTCCGCGTACTCCCGCCGGTACCGAGCTGCCTCGGCCGGCGTCGCGACCCGGTGCTCGTCCAACGGCGGCGCAGGCATCCCCAACCGCCGCCGCGCCTCGACGGCAAGCCTGTAGATCTCCGGCAGCTCGACCGTGCCGAGGCCGCACGCCGGACCGTGATGGACACACAGGTCCTCGCCCTCGCTCGGCCGCCCGAACTCCAGCCAGTCCGCCACGATTCCCAGGACGTCGCCCATCAGCCGACCGCCTTCACGAGCCGCAGGTGACGGGCCGCTGCCCGACGACCTTCGGTCGCCAGGTCGCCCGTCACGCCGGCCGCGACGAGAGCTGCCTCGACTGCACCGATCACAGCCTCGGCCTGGCGCTCCGACACAGCCATCAGTCGCTCGTCGATGTTCAGGCGGGCGATCGTCGCGAGCACTGAGCACGCTCGGTCCGTCGCCCGCTCGAACAATGCGACCTCGGCACGCAGTTGCTCGGTGCCGTTCGCGGCCCGGTACCTGACGTCCTGCAGTTCGTTCACCAGCCGGGCCGCGGCCTCCTGCCAGGCGAGGGCCTGGCCGCCGAGCTTGAGCAGGGCGGCGAGCGGATCACTCACCGGGTCGACGTCGAGTTCGGCGAGCATCGCCCGCGCCTCGGTTTCGAGCTGGCGTCGCTCTGCTGCTGCCTTGGCCTGGGGGCTGGATCCGCCGTGCATGCGGCAGCGTTCGCCGCCGTTCATGGGCGCGTTGGTGCAGGCACCTCCGTCTCGGCGTCGAGCTCCGCAGGTCCGTGCATGGGGTGGTGGTTGTTCCGTGAGCTGCATGGGGTCTCCATTCAGGCTGTGGCGTGATCTGCTTCGGAGGACACTTCGCGGGGCCAGGACACCGAGGACACCTCTTGACCTGCGTAGGACAGGAGAGGACAGGTGTCCTGGGCCCCCTCTCGCGCGTCACACGAAAGAGACTTGATGTCCTTTTTCTATCATTACGGGTAGATCTAAAGAAGCTTCATCTCGGAGCTTCACAGGGGGGTCAGGACAGGTGTCCTGGGTGTCCTGAGTCCCGGCGGCTGGCTTAGGCGACGGCATGGACCCACCAGTCCCCGTCCTCTTCGACCGCTCGCAGGACGCCCTTGGCGACGCCCCGTTCGATCACGTCCGGGAGTTCGCCGCGGTACCGGGAATGGAACTTCTGGATCAGGTCGGTCCGGCTCATCCGACCGCCGGCGTTTGCGAGGTGTTCAAGGACCTTCTTCAGGCGGGCCTCGCGCCTCATCGCGGCCTTGTCAAGGGCGTCTTCCTTGCGTGCCGCGAGGTCGATCTCTGCAGCCTCGGCGGCCCTGCGGGCTGCGATCGCCTCACGCGCCGCCAGGCCGATCAGTTCGTCCCGGACTGCGCACGACGTCGTCCACAGCATTTCCGCGAGACGCCAGTCGTCCATGGTCATGTGGTATCGGCCGTCGATGATCGCCAGCAGCGCCGCGAACTTCATCTTCATGACCGGCTCGTGGCCGTTGATCTCATCGGTGTCAGCGCCGCCGGTGCGTACCGCGTGCAGGCGCTTCGCGCGCATGTCCGCCGCGACCTGGGCCGGGACCTCGAACACCACCGTGCCGCCGTAGCTCGGGTCGTTGATCGCGTGAACGTCGATCACTCCGGCGTGCTCGACAACCTCGTCCGGGATGGTCACGTCCCGGGCCCACAGCCACAGGAACCGCTGCGGTGTGCCCGTGCCGGCGTCCTTCAACAGGGTCGACGCGATGGACGGTTGGAGGCCGACGAGGACGCCCATGGCATAGGACATGGGGGCGACGAACCGCTTCCGATCCTGCGAGGCGTTCGTCTGCCCGAGCGCCTCGCCCATGGCGGCGCGCCGGATCGTCTCGCCGAGCGTCGACCCGCCGCGCTCTTCCAAGTCGCCAATGGACTTGCCCTCGTCGACGTAGAAGAACGCGTTGTGGTGGATCTGCATACGCACCTGGACGGTCACCGGGGTTTCCGTGCCGCCTGGCCCCTTCTTCACCTCCCCGGTCTCTTGCTCTTGCAGCCCGATGAAGACCTCCGTCATGCCCTCGCCGCTGCCAATCGGCAGCCCGTCGCGGCCTTGAAGGCGATCAGGGGCCGGGAAGGCCAGCCGCGCCGCGCGGGCGGACTGGCTCTTACCAGCTGACGGTCCACCGATCATGGCGGCCGCGAGATTCAGGGAAGCGTGTCCCATAGGGCTCTTCGCGGTGAACGTGTGAGGGACCGCGCCCGACACACGGGCCATGATCGCCGCGAGTGTGGTGTCTGCGGGCAACAGTCGCGAATGGGCGAGGCGCCTGATGCTGGCCAGGGACTCGCGGGAGTTCCAGAACTCCATCTGGATTTGGGTCGGCGGGATCTCCGCCTGGTCGTTCGCGCAGTTGGAAGGGGCGTTCACTGGGACCAGGTCGTTCAGGGTCCCGCCGGCCGCGAAGTGGTCGGTGATGTCCTTCGCACGGTCGGACTCCAGGATGCGGTAGGCGAGTCCGTGCCGCTCCAGGGAATCGGCGACCTTCTCCGCGTGCTCGCGGCCCTTGGCGTCGCGGTCGGCGACCACGATCACCTCGGCCGCTCCCTTCAACGACTCGGTGTACTCGTCCGTCCATCCCATGCCGACGCCACCGGGCATCGTGGTGGCTGTAACTCCCACGGCGACGAGGGTTTCGACGTCCTTCTCTCCCTCGACGAGGGTTACGTATCCGCCTGCCTGCGCCACCTTGATGACGTCCGGCAACCGGTAGAGGACGCGGCGGATACCAGGCGTGCCGTAGAAGCCGTCCGCACCGATCTGCCTGAAGTCCTTGGACTGGCCTGGGATCTCGATCCGGACGACCTCGAACAAGGGTGTGCCGTTTTCGTCGCAGTACTGATAGCTGGCGGTCTCGCCGCGAAGAGGCCTCTTGGCCTTTGTCCGGGCCCGTGAGGTCTTCTGCATGGAGGGCTTCGGCCGAGGCCGGGGTGCCGCCGCGAACGTCCCTTGGTTGTGCTCACGCGGCTCGTCGTAGAGGTCTGCGACGGTCCATCCGATAGCCGTCAGGTACTGGTCGTCGCCATCGCACTTGTGACAATGGATGTCGACCTTGCCGTCGCTGCGCCGCACGGACACGGTGTCAGGGCTGTCACCGTCGTGACAGCGCCCACGGGTGCGGAAGCTGTCGCCACGGTCCATGCGGGTCGGCTCGCCGAGGTCGCGCAGGATGTCGCGGAGTCTGTCGATGGCGGTGTAGGCGATGGTCGTCATGCGGCGCCCCCGCTGTACCGGTGTGGGATGCCGAGGGTGCGGATGCGGTCGGCAATCCGGTTGAAGGCGGTGCCGTCGCTCACTGGACGTTCTCCGTGCTGATCAGTTGGCGGATGCGTTGGGTTGCGCGGCGTCGGCCTGCGGCGGATTTGCGGCGGCGGAGGGTGATGCGGGCGGCGGCTGCCACCGTGATCAGGTCCATGTCGGTGTCGCCGGGCGGGCCGCCGAGGAATGCGTGCACGGCGGAGTCGAGGTCCTCGACGAGGGCTTGCAGCTGCTCGTCGTCGAGGCTGCCGATGCGGGCGAGGATCGCCCCCAAGTCCAGCTCGGCGTCTCTCGGCATCGCGCCGTCTGTGGTGCCAGCTACGCTGCTGTCTGTCGCGTGCCCGGTGTCGGGCGGTGCGGGGTTCGGCGTGCTGGCCGGGCCCCGTTGCCATGTGTCGCGCATGTTGTTGTCCGATTCGCGAGGCGAGGCGGATGCGGGTTCCCGGCATTGCGCCGGCCGTCTCGCGAGTTATGTGGACTGCGGGTTGTGGTGTCCGGCCGCCGTACCCCCGCCGACCACGAGCTGGCGGCGAGTACGGCAGCCGGACGGGAGATCACGCGCGGGCGTCGCGCTCGGCGATGAGCCGGTCCGCGATCCCGTCGGCCACGTCGAGGAGGCGCCGCAGCTCTGCGGTCTTCGCGTGGACCTCGTCGGGGAGGAGGTCTTCGTGGCTCATGCCGCCGAGGTAGACGATGGCCGGGCCGCCGTCGGAGAGCTGCACGAATCCGACGTCGAGGAGGTGATGGCCGTCCTTGGTGGTTACCGAGTGGTCGTGGCCGCTGTGGTCGTAGTGGCCGGGTTCGGTCTCGGTGCACAGGCCGGGATAGACGGGGCAGCCGGCGGGCTGGTCCTGCTGCGGGTTCCGCAGTTCGGCGACCATGGCCTTCGCGAACTCGGCGGCCAGCTCGGGCGAGAACAGTTCGGGGACGGCGGTTCGCATGGCCTGCTCGATCGCGGCGGGCAGGACGGCGGCGAGCCGGTCGATCTGCTCGGTGCCCGGGCGCACCTCGGTCTGCGAGGTGGACGCGTTGACGGGGACGGTCGGGTTGGTCGTAATCTGGTTCACGGTGCTTGTCCGTTCTTTCGTGCAGGGCCCCGCGCGACTGTGGTGGTTGAGGCGGGGTCTTGCTGCTGTTCGGATTGGTGCCGTGGCCCCTCCCTCGCTGGCATCTCTAGTGCCGGCGCGGGAGGGGTCGTTTCATGCGCCTTCGAGAAGGCGGACGAGAGAAGCCGTCACGATCCTGTGGCGCGCGCCGAAGGTCAGGACCGTGACCGGCGCCTCACCCCTTCGGACCATGTCGTACAGGTGCGACTTCGATACGCCGATCGCGCGGGCGGCCTCGGGTACTCCGACCGTGGCGGGCCAGGTACGGACCTCGTCGAGGGTGGGAACGGCGCGCATCAGGCGTCGCTCGCAGCCGTCTCGATGCCCAGGTAGTTGAGGAGGTCGGCGCGGCGGCAGCGGTAGGCGACGCCGTGACGCAGGACCTTGACGGGGTAGGTGCCGTTCTTCGCGTGCTGGTAGCCGCGGGTCCGACCCAGGCCCAGCGCGCGGTTGGCCAGTTCAAGGGGCACGGATACGGGCAGTGCCAGGACCTCGGCCTCCGACATGCCTCGGACCGCGGTAGCGGGGCTGTGGCTCACTGTGGCGTTCCGTTCTGTTCGTGTTCCGTAGCAGAACAAAGTGGAGCTGTAGTGCCCGAATGTTGTTCCCGGACGGTGGCTCAATCATGGATGGTCTGGCATGCGGTGTCAAGGTCGGTTAGTGTTCCGGTATGGAACAAGAAGCTGACAAGGACTTCAACGCCCGCGTGGCTCAGCGCGTGGGCAGGGAGGTCGCCCGAGCCCGCGAAGGCGTGGGCGGCCGACGTATGACAGCCCAGGCCCTGGCCAACCGCACTGCCGAGCTCGGGCACCCGCTGGACCGCTCCGTGATCGCCAAGCTGGAGAAGGGCTTCCGGCAGTCGGTCACCGTCGCCGACGTGGTCGTCCTTGCCAGAGCTCTTGACGTGGCTCCCGTATCGCTCCTGTTCCCGCTGGGCGAACCGGAGGTCGAACTGGCCCCCGGCGATATCAGGTCGACGTGGCCGGCACTTCAGTGGTTCGGAGCCGAGGGTCCGTATCCGGCGCCTTCCGGGAGCGAAGGAGAGACTCAGCGCTGGGAGCCGCCGCCGGCGATCGGGCTGTTTCGGCAGCATGAGGACTATGTTCACCAATGCCTGCAGGCGGCCGCCCGCGCCGCTGACTCCCGCCTGCAGTCGACCCTCTCGGAAGGCGACGAGCGCGCGCGATTGGAGGCCGTCGCGGACGCCGATGCCCAGCTGGCTCTGTCGCTGCGCGACATGGTCAAGGCTCTGCGGAAGACCCTTCGGGCTGTGAACCACGAGCCACCGCCGCTGCCCAAGGCGTTCCGTGGCTTGGACGAACATGCGAACTAGGGCGGTCCTGCACGGGGCCGTCAACACAGGAGGTGGGGGAGGGAATGGCCGAGATCAAGAAGGTCATCCTGCAGAACGGCAAGACCCGGTACCGGTTCGTGGTCGACGTCGGCCGCGACGAGAACGGCAAACGCAAGCAGCTCACGATCACCAAAGACACGAAGAAGGAGGCCGAAGCGGAGTACGCCCGCATCCGTCACCAGCGGGACGCGGGCACGCTCATCGTCCCCAACAAGATCACGGTGGGGGAGTGGGTTGACGAGTGGTTCACCAAGAAGAAGGAGGACCTCGAGGCAACCACGGTCCCCAGCTACGAGACGCAGCTGAGCTACATCAAAGACCGCCTGGGGACTATCCGACTCCAGGAACTCACCGAGGACCACTGCGACACCTTCGTGCAATGGCTCCTCGCCGAGGGGCGCCGACGGCCCGTTATCCTCTTCACCGGAGACCCCGAGAAGCCGGCCGAGATGGTGACCGGACTCAGGCCCACCAGCGTCGACACGATCCTCTCTCGGCTGAAGGAGATCCTCGGCCGCGCGTTCGTACGGCAGATGGTCCGGGCGAACGTCGCCGAGTACGTCCACGTCCCCAGGCAGCTTCGCAAGCAGGACAAGCGCCGCAATCCCAAGGTCCAGCCGTGGAACGTGGCGGAGGTCCAGCAGTACGTCACCGGCATCCGCGACGACCGGCTGTGCGCGCCGCTCATGGAATCCCTGATTGGCATGCGTCCTGCGGAAGTCGCGGGACAGCGCTGGGAAGAAGACGTCGACCTGGTGAGGGGCACGGTGTCGGTGCTCAACACCCGCACCATGGTCCGCAACCACTACACCGTCGAGAAGGACACCAAGACCACCAGTGGCGAACGCACCCTGCCGCTACCGCGGCTGGTGTGGGATGCGCTGAAGGGCTTCAAGGCGCTCCAGGCCCGCGAGCGGCTCGCGGCCGGCGAGGCGTACACCCTCTCGGGCTACGTGCTCGTCGACGAACTGGGGGTGCCGCTCGATACGCGCAATCTCCGGGAGCGCGCTTGCGCTCTGATGGAGGAACTCGGCCTGCGCCGGGTGCGTCTGTACGACGCTCGCCATGCGGTGCTGAAGTACCTCGCTGTCAGTGGCGTGCCCGACGTGGTCCTCGCGGCGTGGGCGGGTCACACGAATGCCGCGTTCACCAAGGCCAAGTACGTCGCTCCGGACGCTGAGGATCTTCGTTCGGCGGCTGCCGCGCTCGACGGTCTGCATGGGCTCGGGTGAGAGATTGTGAGAGAAACACGTGAGAGGGCGAGCCAATATGGCATCTGACCAGCCCTTATTGGGTTCGCCGCAGATCCATGTTCCGATTCTGCGCGCCGATCGTGCGGACCGCCCGGTGTGCGGGCCGATGCGGGCTCGTACGAGCTGATGCGAGCTTTCAGAGGTATGTCTACCGTGGCTCGCATGGGCGATGCGGTGGAACTGGAAGTGGCCGGCCGGACGGTACGGCTGTCCAGCCCGGGCAAGGTGTTCTTCCCGGAGCGCGGCTTCACCAAGCTGGACCTCGCCCGCTACTACCAGGCGGTCGCGCCCGGCATCCTGCGCGCCCTGCGCAACCGCCCCACCACCCTGGAGCGCTACCCGGACGGCGTGAGTGGCGAGTCCTTCTTCCAGAAACGGGCGCCGAAGAACATGCCGGACTGGATCCCGCGGGCCCACATCACCTTCCCCAGCGGACGCAGCGCCGACGAGATGTGCCCCACGGAGGAGGCGGCCGTCCTGTGGGCCGCCCAGTACGGAACGCTCACCTTCCACCCCTGGCCCGTGCGCCGCACCGACGTCGACCGCCCCGACGAACTGCGCATCGACCTCGACCCGCAGCCCGGCACCGACTACGACGACGCCGTCCGCGCCGCCCATGAACTGCGTGCCGTCCTCGACGAGTTCGGCGGGCTGCGCGGCTGGCCCAAGACCTCCGGCGGACGTGGCCTGCACGTCTTCGTGCCGATCGAACCCCGCTGGACCTTCACCCAGGTCCGGCGGGCGGCCGTCGCCGTCGGCCGGGAGATGGAACGGCGGATGCCCAAGCACGTGACGATCAAGTGGTGGAAGGAGGAACGGGGCGAACGCATCTTCCTCGACTACAACCAGACCGCCCGCGACCGCACCATCGCCTCCGCCTATTCCGTACGCCCCCGCCCGCACGCCCCCGTCTCGGCGCCGCTGCGCTGGGAGGAGGTCGGTGACGCCCGGCCCCGCGACTTCGACCTCGCGACCATGCCGGCCCGCTACGCCGAACTCGGCGACGTGCACGCCGACATGGACGATCACGCCTTCTCCCTGGACGCCCTCCTCGAACTCGCCCGCCGCGACGAACACGAGCACGGTCTGGGCGACCTGCCGTATCCCCCGGAGTATCCGAAGATGCCGGGGGAGCCGAAGCGGGTGCAGCCGAGCCGGGCCCGGCACGAGACCCCTTCGGACGAGCCGGAAGCCTCCTAGACGGACAGAACCGCCCGGTGCATCCCGCCCGGTGCATCCCGCCCGGGGCGTCCAGCCCGGGGCGGGCGAGGCGTGCGGCCGCCGTTGATCACGGCTTGCCGCACGCCGCTGACAAGTCGGCTCCTCTCACAGTTCCTTGATCCGGATGTCCCGGTAGGAGACGACGTCCGTCGTGCCGTGCACCTGCAACCCGATGTAGCCGGAGGCGAACCGCCGTCCGTCCGTGCCCGGGTCGTCCGAGCGGGGCGGGGAGAACTCCTGGCCGCCGGTGTTGTCGAACTCGTTGATCAGGACGCCGTTGCGCAAGACCGAGTAGTGCTGGTCGACCACCCTGATCTCGTAGTCGTTCCAGGTGCCCTTCTGCGTGACGCCGGCCCCGGCGAGTCCCACCCGGTCGAAGCCGTACACCGACCCCGTCTTGTACATGTCGCCGTCGGGCCGGTCCAGCACCTGCACCTCGTGGCCGTACTTGATGGCGACCCACTCCGGCCGTGGCTCCTCGGGGTGGTCGTGGACCCACGGGAAGCGCACGAACACACCGGAGTTGGCGTTGCCCGTGCCCGGGGCGTCGTCGCGCCACTGCAGCTTCAGCGAGAAGTCGCCGTACTTGCGCTGCGGGAACCACAGCATGCCGAGGCCGTCCCGCGTCGTGCCGGAGGTGATCGATCCGTCGGCGTTCAGCGCGAACGAGCCGCCGCCCACCTGCTGCCATCGCGCGAACGACTCCGCGGTCCCGTCGAGGATCGTGCGGTAGCCCTCGGTCTGGCCGGGCTCACCGATCCCGGACCGCGCGGCGGCCTCCTGGACGGCGTCGTACTCGCGCTGGTCGACGACCCCTTCGGCGAACAACTTGTCCAGGACCGTCTTCACGTGCTTGAGGAACAGCGCGTGGGACGTCCACTCCTTCTCGTCCTCGATCAACTCGTTGATCCGGCACCGGCTGTTGGTCAGCCGGTTCGGCACCCCGGAGTCGACCGTGCCGACGATGACCGTCAACCGCTCGTCGTACTCGGGGCAGTTGGGGGCCGGTACCTGGCTGGACACCACCATGAAGGTCACCGTGCGCGCGGAGGAGGTGTTTCCCGCCTTGTCGGTGGCCCGGTAGGCGAGGGTGTGCGGACCCGCACGGTCGACCGTCACCGAAATGCTGTATGCGATATACGGTCCGCTGTCGAGTGAATACTCGATCCGGTCGACACCCGACCCGCCCGCGTCCGTCGCGCTCACGGTCACCTTGGCGTTGCCGACGTACGCCCCGTCGGAGTTCTTCGTGCCCTCGACGGTCACGCCGGTCACCGGGGGCGTGGTGTCCTGCGGGGGTGCCGCGACCACCGTGAACCGGACGTCCTTCTCGGCGGACACGTTGCCCGCCTTGTCGGTGGCCCGGTATCGCACGGTGTGGGCGCCTACCTGATGCACCATCACGGGCGCGGTGTATCGCTGCCAGATCCCGGAGTCCACTGCGTACTCGATGGTGTTGACCCCGGATCCGGTGTCGGAGGCGGACACGGTGACGGTCGCCATGTCGACGTACGACCCGTCGGCGTTCTGCTCGCCGGTCACCGTCGCGGAGGTGTTTGGTGGTGACGTGTCGTCGGAGGGCGGGGCGACGACGGTGAACGCGGCCGTCTTCTCGGCGGACACGTTGCCCGCCTTGTCGAACGCCCGGTAGCGGATCCTGTGGCTGCCGACCTGGTCGACGACGACCGGGGCGGTGTACGGGATCCAGCCGGCCGTGTCGTCGACGGCATACTGGATGCCGTCGACACCCGACCCGCCGTCGTCCGTCGCGCCGATCGCGACACTCGCCGAGCCGACGTACTCGCCCTGCGCGTTCTGTGTGCCGGTGACCTGCGCCGCCGTCTCGGGCGGGGTCGTGTCCTGGCCGCCGCCCTCGGTCACCACGAGGATGCCCTGCATCTGGCCGTGGCCGGGGATCGTGCAGTGATAGAAGTAGCGTCCCGGGGTCAGGGTGACCTCGGCGGTGTGCCGACCGCCCATGTCGTCGTTCGGGTTGGCCAGGATGTTCAGCGCGACGTCGTCGTTGAACTCGGGATCGTTCGTCACGAACGTCAACGTGTGGGGCATGCCGGTGGTGTTGCCGGTGGCCACGCTGTTCTCGAAGACGATCGTCGCCCGACCCGCCACCGCCGTCGTCGGTGCCGACACGTACTGGGTGATGCCGTCGCCGGCGGTCCAGGTGAGCACCTGGTCGGCGGCCGTCGGTCCGGACTGTGCCGCCGCCGCCGCCGTCGTCGTCGTCGGTGCCGCCTGTAGCCCGAGCATCATCAGTACGGCGGCCAACAGGGCCGTCCAGATTCCTCGTTGCCGTGTCCCCCGTGTCACTGCGCCCCCCTCGCCAGCCGGTCGGCGGCCGGTGTCGGACCGCCGCCCGTGTAGGTGATGCGCCACAGTGCCGACTTGGCGTCCGAGGTGAAGAAGCCGCGGCCGTAGTCGAGGACGTACAGAGCTCCGTCCGGACCGAACTTCCAGTCCATGAGGTTCTTGATGCCGTCGTTGCCGACGGGCACGATCTTCTTCAGCGACTCCGAGTGCACCGGCAGACCGCCCGACCCTTGCGTCTTCGGGTCCATGACCACCGCGTTGCGCGGCTGGTCGGCGTCGTAGAAGTCGCCGACGAACCACTTGCCGTCCCAGTACGCGGGCCACTTGGTGGCGCTCGCGCTCGTGGCGTCGTAACGGTAGACGGGCCCGTTCATCGCCGCCTGCCCGCCGCCCTTGAGCCACGGCAGCCGGTAGGTCGCCTGGTCCTTGCGGTACGAGGGGACGCCGTTCGCGTCGCGCGGATAGTCGGGTGCGCCGCCCTGGGGCGAGTACCAGATGTTGTTGCCGGTGACCGGCGGCAGGTTGATCAGACCGTCGTTGTTCGGCGACTCGTTCTTCGGGTGGTCGCAGTCGTACCAGCCCAGCGGCTGCGACGGATCCGGCAGACTGCGGTCCCGGTAGGGCTGCTTGTTGCCCATGCAGTACGGCCAACCGCGGTTGCCCGCCTGGGTGATGACGGCGAACGTGTCGTACTTCGCCGGACCCCACGTCGTCGACGGCTCGCCCGCGTCCGGACCGACCCAGCCCGCGTACAGGATGTCCGTCGTGCGGTCGACGGATATCCGCGCGGGGTTGCGGACGCCCATCACATAGATCTCGCCTCGTGTCTTGCCGCCGCCCTCCTCGGTCTCCCGGCCCGTGAAGAGGTTCCCCGCCGGAAGCGTGTACGTGCCGTCGGGCTCCGGATGGATGCGCAGGATCTTTCCGTTGAGGTTGTTGGTGTTTCCGGCGGTGCGGCGCGCGTCGGCGAAGGAAACGCCCTTGAAGTTCGGTTGCGGGTTGTTGCCGGAGTAACCGTCGCTGAAACCACTGGAGTTGTTGTCACCGGTGGCGATGTACAGGTTGCCCTTCGAGTCCCAGGCCATCCCGCCCCCGGCGTGACAGCAACTGTGCACCTGTACCGGCCACTTGAGCAGCACCTTCTCGCTTCCCAGGTCGAGCCTGTTCGTGGCGGGGTCGAGCGTGAAGCGGGAGACGCGCCGCTCGGCCATCCGTGTCTCACGGTTGACGCCCGAGTGAGGTGTGTAGTGCAGGTACACCCAGCCGTTCTGCTCGAAACGCGGATCGAGCTCGATACCGAGGAGCCCTTCCTCGACCTTGATGAGCTCGTCGCCCCCGCCCTTGTTGCCGAAAACCGTCAACTCCCCGGCCAGAGTGACCTTCTTGGTCGCCGGGTCGTAGACGTGGATCTGGCCCTTGCCCTTGCCGACGTCCGGGTTGTTCCAGTCGGTGATCACGGGCTGGGAGGAGTCGGCGCCGCCCCGCCCGATGTAGAGAACGCGGCCGTCGGACGCGGTGACCAGGCCGTGCGGCTCGCCGATCTGGTCGTTCTGCCCGGGCCGGTTGGGCTGGGTCAGCCGCTCGGCCTTGTAGTTCCCGGTGATGGTCGCCTTGCAGTCCGCCCGCACCAGCCGGGCCGTCCACAGCAGCGCGCCGCGCAGATGCGCACGGAAGTCCGTCTCGTCGTACGAGGACACCGTGCCGCCCATGCCCGTGTAGAAGGAGCGGCCGCCGTCGTAGTCGCGGCACCAACTCACCGGATGATCCGCGCCGTTGGCGCTCACGCCCGGCTGGTACGTCGACTCGCGCACCCGGGCCACGGTGTGCACCTCGCCGGACGGGTTCTTCACCCAGTTCGGCCACAGGTCCGGGCGCTTCCACTCCAGCGGCAGCTCCTTGGTGGCCGGATGCCGGCGGTCGCCGACCTCAACGGTCGCCCGCTGCACGGCCGTTGGGCTGGAGGCCGCCGGGCGGGCGCCGATCAGACCGGTGAACCAGTCCGAGTACGGCTCCGCGCGGGCCGCGTCGTGGACGCCGACGAACCCGCCGCCGGCCTCCATATAGGCCTCCAGACCCGCCTCCTGCTCCGGGTCGAGGACGTCACCGCCCCCGGTCAGGAACACAATCGCGTGGTAACTTCCCAGCCTCGTACCGTCGGTGAAGACCGAGGCGTCGTCCGTGGCCTCGACCGCGAAACGCTGGTCCGCCGGACCGGACAGCCCGATCCGCTCGATGGCCTCGATACCGGCGTTGACGACCGGAGACTCCTCCCCGGCCGCGGCCGACCCGTGGAAGATCAGCACACGTACGTTCGCGCCGCCCGGCGGCGACTTCACGGACATCGTTGTCAGGGGTGGATCCGGGGCCGGGCGCGCGTCCGCGGCGGGGGCGGACAGCAGGCCGGCGACGAGCGTCCCGCACGCCACGGTCGTCACCCGGATTCGTCTTCTCTTGCTCAACCCTCGTAAGTGCATGGGCACCTCCTCGGTCACAGCGACAGCGCCAAGGAAGCTAGACCCCTTTGCACGGCTCGCCAATACCTATGACCGCAGTGGCACGAACTTTGTCCCGGGTGTGGAGAAACGACGGAACGACCGGTACCGTCTCACAGGTTCATCACAGGCTCGTCTTCTTCATCGTCGCAAATTCCGTACCAGGGTGGGGAGTTCGGCATGGACAGGCGCGGGTTCAACCGGCGGGTGCTGCTGGGCGGCGCCGCCGTCGCGACATCGTTGTTCCTGGGGCCTGAGGCGGTGAGTGCCGACCTGCCGGCGAAGACCGCGCCGACGGGGGGAGCGGTCAGACACCTCAAGCTGTACGCCGAGAAGCTCGCCGACGGACAGTTCGGCTACGGCTTCGAGAAGGGCAAGGCGTCCATCCCCGGGCCGCTCATCGAACTCAACGAGGGCGACACCCTCCACATCGAGTTCGAGAACACCCTGGACGTGGCCGCGAGTCTGCACGTCCACGGCCTGGACTACGAAGTGTCCAGCGACGGAACGACGTTGAACAGGAGTGACGTCGAACCCGGCGGCACCCGCACCTACACCTGGCGCACCCACACCCCCGGCCGCCGCACCGACGGCACCTGGCGGGCGGGCAGCGCGGGCTACTGGCACTACCACGACCACGTCGTCGGAACGGAACACGGTACGGGGGGCATCCGCAAGGGCCTGTACGGGCCGGTGATCGTCCGGCGCAAGGGCGACGTGCTGCCCGACGCGACCCACACGATCGTCTTCAACGACATGACGATCAACAACAGACCCGCCCACTCGGGCCACCAGGGTCCCGACTTCGAGGCGACGGTGGGCGATCGGGTCGAGTTCGTGATGATCACGCACGGCGAGTACTACCACACCTTCCACCTGCACGGTCACCGCTGGGCCGACAACCGCACCGGCATGCTCACCGGTGCCGACGACCCCAGCCAGGTCATCGACAACAAGATCGTGGGCCCGGCAGACTCCTTCGGCTTCCAGGTGCTCGCGGGGGAGGGGGTGGGCGCCGGCGCGTGGATGTACCACTGCCATGTGCAGAGCCACTCCGACATGGGGATGGTCGGACTGTTCCTGGTGAAGAAGCCCGACGGCACGATCCCCGGCTACGAGCCGCACCAGCACTGACGCTCGGCGGCGAGAGCGCTCTCACCGCTCCGTCACCCGGGGCTATCCTGATCGCCAGCCGGCCAGGAGGAGCTCCGAAGTGACCGAGACAGTGTCGCGCCCCACGCTGGAGGCCGTGGCCGCCCGGGCGGGGGTCTCCCGGGCGACCGTGTCACGAGTCGTCAACGGCGGGGACGGAGTCCGCGAGCCGCTCGTCGAACGGGTCCGGCGGGCCGTGGAGGAGCTCGGGTACGTCCCCAACCAGGCCGCGCGCAGCCTGGTGACGAAGCGGCACGACGCCGTCGCCGTCGTCATCGCCGAACCCGAGACCCGGGTCTTCGCCGACCCCTTCTTCGCGCTCCAACTCCGCGGTATCAGCAAGGAGCTGACGGCCCACGACAACCAGCTCGTGCTGCTGCTCACCGAGGGCCGCGACGACCACGCCCGGGTCGCCCGCTATCTCGCCGGCGGCCATGTCGACGGGGCACTGGTCTTCTCGCTGCACCTCGACGACCCGCTCCCCGGCCTGATCCAGGGCGCCGGTGTGCCGACCGTGTTCGGCGGGCGCCCCGGCTGGAGCGACGGCACGCGGGACGTGGTGTACGTCGACAGCGACAACCGTGGCGGCGCACGCGAGGCGGTACGCCTCCTGGCCGGTCTCGGCCGCACCCGCGTCGCGCACCTCACCGGCCCCCTCGACCAGACGTCCGCGGCGGACCGGCTCGACGGATACCGGGACATCATGGGCGAGAGCGACCCACGGCTCGTCGTCGAGAGCGACTTCACCCCCGGCGGCGGCGAGCGGGCCATGCGCGAACTCCTCGACCGCTGCCCCGACGTCGACGCCGTGTTCGCCGCCAACGACCTCACCGCCGCGGGCGCCCTGCGCGTCCTGCGCGAACGTGGACGGCGGGTGCCCGAGGACGTCGCCGTGGTCGGCTTCGACGACATGCTGCCCGTCGCCGAGCAGACCGACCCGCCGCTGACGACGGTCCGTCAGGACATCGAGGAGATGGGCCGGATCATGGCCCGCCTCCTGCTGCGCCGCCTCGACCGCCGCACCGGCGACGACGAACCGGGTGGTGTGGTCCTGCCGACCACGTTGGTGCGCCGCACCTCGGCCTAGGCCAGTCCGTGCCCAGCCCTGTTTTCCGTCCCCACCCCCGTCCGCCGTACCTTCCCGCGCCGCGTCACGTCTCCTGCGGCACGCTCTTGATCACCGCCAAGCGCGCCCCGTACGGATCGGCGAGCTTGGCGATGCGGCCGACGCTCTCGACGTCCGTGGCGGGCATCCGCACCCTGCCGCCCAGTTCAGCCGCCTTGGCGACGACCGTGTCCACCTCGGCGACCTCGAAGTACGGCAGCCAGTACGGCCCCGACTCCGCCTCCGTCGGGTCGTCGGCCAGCGGGACCATCCCGCCGAACATCGCGTTCTCCCCGGCGCCGGAGGGGTTGACGCAGGTGTACGTGCCGCCGGGGAAGGGGACGGCCGAGGTCTCCAGACCCAGCGTCGCGTGGTAGAAGGCGGCTGCCGCGGCGATGTCCGGCGTGTACAGCTCGACCCAGCACAGGGAGCCGGGTTCGTTCGCCACGTCAAAGCCCTTGGTCAGAGCCGGCTGCCAGAGCCCGAACGGCACACCCGCCTGGTCGGCGAGGACCGCCATCGTGCCCTGGCCCATCACGTCCATCGGCGGGAAGAACACCCTGCCGTGGGCCTGTTCGGCGGCCTTGGCCGTGGACTCCGCGTCCGGCGTCTGGAAATACACCGTCCATGACGGCGGACCCTGCTCGGGCGTGGTCTGCACGCCGCCCGCCACGGTCTTCCCGTCCAGCTGGAAGAAGCCGTAGCCGCCGGCGTCGGGTCCCGCCGACTGGAACCGCCAGCCGAAGAGAGCGCCGTAGAAGGAGGTGGCGCCGTCGATGTCGGACGTGCCGACGTCGATCCAGTTCGGAGCGCCGTTGACGAAACGGGTGGTGAGCATCATTGCCCTCCTCGAAGGGGTCCCGTTCTCTGCACTGCCGAGTCTTGCACCGCCCACCGACAATCGCCGCCGGAACACGGGCACGGGCGGGAGAGGGACAAGCGGTCACTTCGGTCGCGACCGGGGCGCGCCCTGTTCTGCGAGTGTTCCGCGCCGTCCGCGCGCCGCCGTGCGTCGCGGTGGCCACCGGGACATCATCGGGACGGCCGGGGGCCCTGCCGCGGCGCGTATATGCGGCGTTGATGGAACGTTTTTCGCCGCCGGGCACGATTCTCGCCATGCACACCGACACGATTCCCACACCCGACCTCGCCTGGCAGCGGGAGGCGCTGTGCGCGCAGACCGGGGCGGACTTCTTCTTCCCCGAGCCCGGCAGTTCCGTGCGGGAGGCGAAGCGCATCTGCGGCATGTGCGAGATGCGTTCCGCCTGCCTCGACTACGCGCTGGCCAACGACGAGCGCTTCGGCGTCTGGGGCGGCCTGTCCGAGAAGGAACGCCTGCAGATCAGGCGCACGGCGCCCTGACCCGTACCGTCGCGCCGACCCCGAAAATCCGAGAGACCGCGTCGCGGGGGTGCGGTTAGGATCCGGGGGCGCGTCCGGACGTAGCGCAGGGCAGGCGCGTCTCCCCCACCCTCGGCTCAGCTCGAGCGGGGGGACCCCCGGCTCAGGCGCATCACGCCGGTTCGAATCCGGTCGTCCGGGTGCGTGTGCGGTCCCGTAGAGCAGAGGCAGACTCGCCACCTTCTCAGGGTGGATACGCCGGTTCGAATCCGGTCGGGACCACGGTACGGCGAGGGCCGGGCAGGGACAGGGCGGGGCGGGGACGAATGAGTGAGGGGAACATCGGGGCGGCGGTCGTCCCGCCGGTCACCGAGGCCGAGTTGGCCGCCTTCCACGACGTCATGGGCAAACTGCGCGCCCTGCCCGTCGACGATCCCGTACGCCTGGGGGCCGAGCAGGTCGCCGCGTCCTTCGCGCGCGACGGACGGCTGCGTCGGCGCAAGGCCCGAGGCGCCGAGGTGTCGGCGGCCGACGCGGCGGCGATGGCCGCGACCGCGACCGGCGCCCTGGACCGGCGTGAGGACGCGCCCCTGGCGGACGGCGGCGGAGGAGGCCTCTTCCAGCGGCCGCGCACCTGCTACGTTTGCAAGTCGCCCTATCGGGAAGTCGACACCTTCTATCACCGGCTCTGCCCTGCCTGCGCCGCCGACAACGCATCCCGCCGCTCCCTGAGCACCGATCTGAGCGGGCGCCGTGTCCTGCTGACGGGCGGCCGGGTGAAGATCGGCTTCCAGCTGGCGCTGATGATGCTGCGGGACGGCGCGGAGGTCGTCGTCACCTCCAGGTTCCCGCACGACACCGTTCGCCGCTTCCGTGCCGAGCCGGGCAGCGCGCGGTGGCTGGACCGGCTCACCGTCGTCGCCGTCGATCTGCGTGACCCGCGGCAGGTGCTGGGCCTGTGCGAGGAACTGCGCCGGGAGGGCGAGCCGCTCGACATCCTCGTCAACAACGCGGCCCAGACCGTGCGCCGCCCGCCTCAGTCGTACGCCCTGCTGGCCTCCGGCGAGTGCGACGCGCTGCCCGAGGGGGCGCGCGGGGCGCCCGGGTTCACTCCGATGCGGATGCTGGAAGGGCTCGGCGGGTCGGTCTCCGCGCTGCCTGCCGCCCTGCGCGAGGCGGACGAGGCCGGGCTGCTGCCCGACCCCTCCCCGGAGAACTCCTGGTCGGCCCGGCTCGGCGCGCTCGACCCGGCCGAGGTCCTGGAGACCCAGCTCGTCAACGCCCTCGCCCCCGCGCTGCTGTGCGACCGGCTGCTGCCGCTGCTGCTGGCCTCTCCGCGTCCGCGCCGGTACGTGGTCAACGTGACCGCCGTCGAAGGCCGGTTCGCCGTGCGCAACAAGATGCCCGGGCACCCGCACACCAACATGGCCAAGGCCGCCCTCAACATGCTCACCCGCACCAGTGCCGCCGCACTCGCCGAGCAGGGCGTGCACATGTGCGCCGTCGACACCGGCTGGATCACCGACGAGAACCCGGCGCCGAAGAAGGCCCGGATGGCGGGCGCGGGTTTCCGCACACCGCTGGACATCGTGGACGGCGCGGCACGCGTGTACGACCCGATCGTGCGCGGCGAGGCCGGCCACCCGGTGTGGGGAGTGTTCCTGAAGGACTACCGGGAGGCGCAGTGGTGAGCGAGGACCAGCCTTCACCGGCAACGGGCCAGGGCGCTACGCTCCCGGGCAAGGGCGGGGCCGTAGCGCAGAGGCAGTCGCACCGGTCTCCAAAACCGGATCACGCTGGTTCGAATCCAGCCGCCCCGCCCCCTCGGCGGGCATGATGCCGCAGGCAGCGAACGGCTCGCACCGGGAAGTCGTTTCCCCGTGCGAGCCGTTCGGCGAGAGTGGTCAGCCCGCGGCGCGGGCCGCCATGCGGGCCTTGCGTGCGGCCAGCTTCTCGTCGAACTTGGACGCCTCCGAGTCGAGGCCGCCCATGTACAGGCCGATCTCCTCCTGCGCCTTCTGTCCCTCGGGGCCGAGACCGTCGACCTCCATGACCTTCAAGAAGCGCAGCACGGGCTGGATGACGTCGTCGTGGTGGATGCGCAGGTTGTAGACCTCGCCGATCGCCATCTGCGCGGCGAACCGCTCGAAGCCGGGCATGCCGTGACCGGGCATCCGGAAGTTGACGAGGACGTCGCGCACGGCCTGCATGGTGAGGTCGGGGGCGAGCTCGAAGGCGGCCTTCAGCAGGTTGCGGTAGAAGACCATGTGCAGGTTCTCGTCGGTCGCGATGCGCGCCAGCATGCGGTCGCAGACCGGGTCGCCCGACTGGTGGCCGGTGTTGCGGTGCGAGACGCGGGTGGCCAGCTCCTGGAAGGCGACGTACGCGACCGAGTGCAGCATGGAGTGCCCGTTGTCCGACTCGAAGCCCTCGCTCATGTGGGTCATACGGAACGCTTCCAGCTTGTCCGGGTCCACCGCGCGCGAGGCGAGCAGGTAGTCGCGCATCACGATGCCGTGGCGGCCCTCCTCGGCCGTCCACCGGTGCACCCAGGTGCCCCAGGCGCCGTCGCGACCGAAGAGCGAGGCGATCTCGTGGTGGTAGCTGGGCAGGTTGTCCTCGGTCAGGAGGTTCACGACCAGCGCGATCCGGCCGATCTCCGTGACCTTCGACTGCTCCTTGTCCCAGGCCTCGCCGTCCTCGAAGAAGCCGGGGAAGTTGCGGCCGTCGCTCCACGGCACATACTCGTGGGGCATCCAGTCCTTCGTGACCTTCAGGTGCCGGTTGAGTTCGGTCTCGACCACTTCCTCCAGCGCGTGCAACAGCTTGGCGTCGGTCCAGACGGCGGGGCTGCCGAGGTGAGGGGAGGCGATCGTCACGGGTACTCCAGGGGGACGTGAAGCGGAGTGGAACAATCCGGCGAGCGAGACCGGAACTTACGGGATCGTAGGCTACGAACCCGTAGGTTACGAACCCGTAGGTTAAGGATGCTGTAAAGAGCGCTGATCAGCCATGTTCCGTCGGGCAATTCGGGACACGCCGAACAGCCCCGGGATCCGCAGGTCCCAGGGCTGACATGGTGATCCGATCACCCGTTCAGGCGTACAGCTCGCGCAGTCGTACCGAGAGGCAAGTCACACAGCCTTCGAGTTTCTCGAACTCGCTGATGTCGACGACCACGGGCTCGTGACCGAGATCGGCGAGCAGGTCCGCCGTCTTCGGCGCGCTGGCGGCCATGAGCACGTGCGGGCCGCCGAGGAGCACCACGTGCGAACCGGCCTCCTCGGGCACCGACAGGAAGCGCGGGAACAGCGACGGCCGGTCCACCTTGGGGATGTGACCGATCACCGTGCCGTCGGGCAGAGCCGTGACCGCCGACTTCAGGTGCAGCACCTTGCTCACCGGCACGGCCACGACCCGCGCCCCGAGCGGTTCGAAGGCGGCCCGCACCTGCTGGACGCCGGCCGCGTTGGTCCGCCCGCCCCGGCCGACGTAGATCGTGTCGCCGATCTTGAGCACGTCACCGCCGTCCAGTGTGCCCGGCTCCCAGATCCAGTTCACCGAGCAGCCGAGGCGCGCCACGGCCTCCTCGACCCCGATGGTCTCGTCGCGCCGGGACTCGGCGCCGGAGCGCGCGATCAGGGCGACGTTCTTGTACATCACCACCGTGTCCTCGACGAACACGGAGTCCGGACAGTCGTCGGCCGGGTCGACCTCGACGGTCTCCCAGCCGTGCGCCCGCAGCGCCTCGGCGTACGCCTCCCACTGCTCCAGGGCGAGGTCCACGTCGACCTTCTCCCGCTCGACGTGCGTCACCAGACCTTCGGCGAGGCGCGGGCTGGGGCGGCGGATGAGGGCCTTCTTGCTGGGCACGTCCAGGTCTCCGAATCGGCGGTGGCGTAGGGCAGGCCCTACCGGCGTCCACGGGACGACGCCGGTCAGCCATCATGCAGCGCGGTACCACCAGGACAGAACCCCACAGTAACAATGTGCCCGACCTGAGACCCGGCCCGAGTCCGGAGGGAGGCCCGGGCCGAGACCCGGTTCCTAGATCGGTTCCGCCACCTCCTGCGCCGTCGTCTCGCGCAGTTCCCCGTCCAGGAGCAGCCACCGTGTGATGCCGATCGACTCCAGGAACGGCAGGTCGTGGCTGGCCACGATCAGGGCACCTTCGTACGACTCCAGGGCCGTGGTGAGCTGGCGGACGCTGGCCATGTCGAGGTTGTTGGTCGGCTCGTCCAGCATCAGCAGCTGCGGCGCGGGCTCGGCCAGCATCAGTGCCGCGAGGGTCGCCCGGAAGCGCTCTCCGCCGGACAGCGTGGCCGCCTTCTGGTCGGCGCGGGCGCCCCGGAACAGGAAGCGGGCCAGCCGGGCCCGGATCCGGTTGTTGGTGGCGCCCGGCGCGAACCGGGCCACGTTCTCGGCGACCGTGAGCTCGCCGTCGAGGACGTCGAGGCGCTGGGGCAGGAAACGCAGCGGCACGTGCGCGTGCGCCTCGCCGGCCTGCGGCGCCAGCTCCCCGGCGATCGTGCGCAGCAGCGTCGTCTTGCCCGCGCCGTTGCGCCCGACCAGCGCCACCCGCTCGGGACCGCGCAGGTCGAAACCGCCCGCCACGCGCGCGCCGTACGCGAGCCGGAGATCCTGGAGCGTGAGGACGTCGCGCCCGGGCGGTACGGCCGTGAAGGGCAGGTCGACGCGGATCTCGTCGTCGTCCCGTACCGCCTCCACGGCGTCGTCGAGCCGCTCCCTGGCCTCGGCGAGCTTCTCCTCGTGCATGATCCGGTGCTTGCCCGCGGACTCCTGCGCCGCGCGCTTGCGCGCCCCCATGACGATCTTCGGTTCGCGTTTCTGGTCGAACATCTTCTGCCCGTACCGCTTGCGGCGGGCCAGCTTGACCTGGGCGTCGGCCAGTTCGCGTTTCTGCTTCCTCAGGTCGGCCTCCGCGACGCGCACCATGCGCTCGGCGGCCTCCTGCTCGGTGGCCAGGGACTCCTCGTACGCGGAGAAGTTGCCGCCGTACCAGGTGATCTCCCCGGCCCGCAGGTCGGCGATCTGGTCGACCAGGTCCAGCAGCTCCCGGTCGTGGCTGACCACGACCAGCACGCCCGGCCAGGCGGCGACGGCCGCGTACAGCCGACGCCGGGCGTACAGGTCGAGGTTGTTGGTCGGCTCGTCGAGCAGCAGGACGTCGGGTCGGCGCAGCAGCAGCGCGGCCAGCCGCAGCAGGACGGACTCGCCGCCCGACACCTCGCCGATGGTGCGGTCCAGGGCGACGTGGCCGAGCCCGAGCTCGCCGAGGGCGGCCAGGGCGCGCTCCTCGACGTCCCAGTCGTCGCCGACGGTCTCGAAGTGGGCCTCTGACACGTCACCGGCCTCGATGGCGTGCAGGGCGGCCCGCTGTGCGGCGATGCCGAGCGCTTCGTCGACCTTCACAGCGGTGTCCAGGGTGACGTTCTGCGGGAGGTGGCCGACCTCGCCGGCGAGGCGCACGGTGCCGTCGGCGGGGGCGAGTTCTCCGGCGATCAGCTTCAGCAGCGTCGACTTGCCGGAGCCGTTGACGCCGACCAGTCCGGTCCGGCCGGAGCCGAAGGCGACGTCGAGCCCCTCGAAGACGGGGGTGCCGTCGGGCCAGGAGAAGGCGAGGGAGGAACAGGTGATGGAATGAGTCAAGGCGGGCCTCGCGGTTGCGTGTGCGGTCAGGGCAACGCGTGTCGAGACACCGGAAAGCGGCGACCACCGCGGCAGCGGGGGAGCGCGGAGGCAGGAAGACGGTCCCGCTCCGCAGGGACGGCTCGCAGGCCGAGGTCGCACGCGGCGCACACACTCAAGACGTGGGGCGCGGTGTCTCGGGACCTCAGACGAGCAACGTCCTTCTCCTATCGGCGGCAACAGAACCGTTTCACACCGTAGGAGGGCCCGGGCGGGCCGTCAAAGGATTAAACGGCTCAGAAGGCGTCCCGCATCAGTTCCGCCAGGCCGTGGTCGAGGTCGAGCTGCCGGTATTCCGTGCCGGCGGGCACCAGCTCACTGGTGGCCTGCAGGAAGCGGCGGATGTCCGCCGAGTGGACGTGCACGACGGCGGTGCCCTCGGACGCGTGGAACTCCAGCACCGTGCGGTCGTAGCCGTAGGGGCGGACGCGGACGTCGCCGTGGCCCTCGGCCTCGTGCAGGCCGGCGGCCAGCAGATCGCGGGCGAACGTCCAGCAGACCTCGACGCCCTCCAGGGTGGCCGGGGCCGGGAAGGTGATGCGGACGGCGAAGGGATCGTGCCGGTCGTAGTGCAGTGTGGCGGGGATGCTCTGCATCCGAGGCGCGGCGGCGACCAGACGGGCCTCTACGGGCTGCTCGATGACGGTGGACAACGCCTTGCTCCCTCGTGACGGCGGGACGAACTTCCGGGCGGTGCGTCCGGACACTGGAAGAGACGCCGGAACCGGCCGATCCGTGCACACCGATTCCGAGTGACCTCGGTCACCGCGTTTCATGCACGTAAGTGACTCAGCTCTCCTGCCGTGGCCCATAAGGAGGTTGAGGCGATCGAGGGCATCTGGACGGCACCGAAAGCCGTGGGCTAGCTTCGCCCGCCATGAGGCGCTTGGGGAACACGCGACGCACGGTAGGGACAGCACACAGGGGTAGCCGAGTGGCCGCGGCGGTCTGTGGGGCGGCGCTCGCCGTCCTGACCGCCCTGCCCGCCCAGGCGCACACACCGGGCCCGGTGGCGCCGCACTGGGACCTCAAGAGCACCGGCACCACCGCCGTACGGTTCCGTGGCCTCGCTGCGGTCGACCGTGACACGGCGTGGGTGGCAGGTACCCAGGGCACCGTCCTGCGCACCACCGACGGCGGCGAGAGCTGGCGGAACGTCTCGCCGCCCGGCGCCGCCGACCTGCAGTTCCGGGACATCGAGGCGTTCGACGCGCGCCGCGCCGTGGTGCTCGCCATCGGCGAGGGCGAGGCCTCACGCGTCTACCGCACCGAAGACGGCGGGACGACCTGGACGGAGTCCTTCCGCAACACCGACGCCCACGCCTTCTACGACTGCCTGACCTTCTTCGACCGCCGCCACGGCCTCGCCATGAGCGACCCGGTCGACGGCCGGTTCCGCATCCTGTCGACCAGCGACGGCGGCCGCTCCTGGAAGGTGCTGCCCGACGACGGCATGCCGGCCGCCCTGGACGGGGAGGCGGGCTTCGCCGCCAGTGGCCAGTGCCTGGTGGCCTCCGGGACCAGGGATGTCTGGCTGGCCACCGGAGGCGCCGCACGCGCGCGTGTGCTGCACTCCTCCGACCGGGGAACGACCTGGACGGCCACCGACACCCCGATCCCCGCGGGGGACCCCGCGCGCGGGGTCTTCGCCCTCGCCTTCCGCGACCGCACCCACGGCCTCGCCGTCGGCGGCGACTACCGCGCGGACCAGCCCTCCCCGCGTGCCGCGGCCACGACCGGCGACGCGGGGCGCACCTGGCGGGCCGCCGGCACACCCCCGCCGGCCTACCGCTCCGGCGTCGCCTGGCTCCCGCACAGCCGCACCGCCGCCCTCGCGGTCGGCCCCACCGGCACCGACCTGACCACCGACGCCGGCCGCACCTGGCGCACCCTCGACGCCGGCTCGTACGACACCGTGGACTGCACCCCCGACCTCGGCTGCTGGGCCGCCGGCGAGCAGGGGCGCGTGGCCCGCCTGGAGAGCTGAGCCGCGTTTCGGGGTACCCGGTGGGCGCGAACACGAAAGGAGTGAGCGCCCATGCCACGCGGTTCCAGCCCCAAGCGGGAGCGCCAGTACGAGCACATCAAGGAGAGCGCCGAGGACCGGGGCGAGAGCACCGACCGGGCGAAGGAGATCGCCGCGCGGACGGTCAACAAGGAACGTGCCCGGGCCGGCGAGTCGAAGACCGCCAGCCGCACCTCCACCCAGGACATGTCGTCCGGCAGGCGGGGCGGGCTGCGGTCCGGCAAGGGCTCCCAGGGGCCCACGTACGACCAGCTCTACGAGGAGGCCAGGCGGCGGGGCGTCAAGGGCCGGTCGGACATGAACAAGAGCCAGTTGCAGCGCGCGCTCGGCGGCAAGAGCTGACGCGGCCGCCCCGGAACGTGATCGCGGGCCCGCCCCCGGGAGCCGTACGCTCGTCCCCACCATGACGACCGTAGAGATTCCCGCGGGCTGGCCCGCGACCGAGGAAGAGGCCCGCGCCGTCCAGGACGAGCTGCGTGCGCGGGTGGTGCTCGACGAGCCGGGGCCGCCACCCGGGACGGGCTACGTCACGGGGGTCGACGTCGCCTACGACGACGAGCGGGACGTCGTCGCGGCGGCGGCCGTCGTGCTGGACGCGGCGAGCCTGGAGGTCGTCGCCGAGGCCACCGCCGTCGGGCGGATCTCCTTTCCGTACGTGCCCGGACTGCTCGCCTTCCGCGAGATCCCCACCGTGCTCGCCGCGCTGGACGAGCTGCCCCGCGAGCCGGGGCTGGTCGTCTGCGACGGCTACGGCCTCGCGCACCCGCGCCGCTTCGGTCTCGCCAGCCACCTCGGGGTCCTCACCGGCCTGCCCACGATCGGCGTCGCCAAGAACCCGTTCACGTTCACGTACGACGACCCGGACGCCCCGCGCGGATCGGCGTCCCCGCTGCTGGCGGAAGGCGACGTGGTGGGGCGTGCGCTGCGCACCCGGGCGGGTGTGAAGCCGGTCTTCGTGTCCGTCGGCCACCGGGTCACTCTGGACGGGGCCTGCGCCCACACTCTCGCCCTCGCCCCGGAGTTCCGCCTCCCGGAGACGACCCGCAGGGCGGACTCACTGTGCCGGAAGGCGCTTCAGGAGGCCACGATCCGCCACTGACCCACCTCCTCGTACGCGGAGTCGTAGACCGCCGAACCGTCCCCGGCCTCCAGGGCGTAGTGCTTCAGGTTGCCGCCCCAGTACCGGAGGATGCGCCCCAGTTCACCCACCGGGTCCCGGGCCAACTCGCCCTCGTCCACCGTGACTTCGAGAACGAACTTCATGCTGCTCCCCTTTCGTTCCGATCAAGCACTTCAATCGTTTCATTGAAGTCCTTGTTGGCACTTCGCAGCGCGGGGGCCGGGGAAGGACCGGGTGGACTGCGGGGAAGGTCCCAAATCGAGGACAAGGGGCGCTCCGGGCGAGGGCCGGGCGAGGCGCGGGCGTCTGAGTACGTCGTCTGAGTACCTGTACGGATGTACGACCGGTCCCGCGCTCGGCAGGCTGGCCCGCATGACCACGCACCGTGCTCCGAAGCCCCTCGCCGACCCCGGCCGTCCTGTCGAGCGTGCCGTGAACGCCGCGCTGATCCTCGCCGTCCTGGCGGGGCTGGGCTGGATCGTCGGGATGATCTACACGCTCGTGCAGTGGCCGTTGTAGGGCCCGTTCAGCGGCTCGCGGCGACCCGGAACCGGATGCCCGCCCGGATCAGCCGCTCGGTCAGCGCGTCGCCCATCGCCACCGCCGTCGTGACCTGCCCCGCCGTCGGCGGGAGGTCGTCGCAGGCCAGGGCCAGCGCCGCCTCCGCGAGCATCTTCGCCGTCTCGTCGTAGCCGGGATCGCCGCCCGTGACCTCGGTGCACACCCGTCGGCCGCCGCCCTCGCCGACGAACCGCACGGAGAACCAGCTCTGTGCCCGCTTCTGCGCGTTCGGCCCCTCACCGGGCCTGAGCCGGTCCGACAGCCAGCGCCGGGCGGGCGGCAGCTGGGCCGCCGCGACGAGCGTCCCGACCGCCGCGACCGCGCCCACGGCGACGGGCAGCCGACGTACGGCCGCGTAGTGCCGGTAGCGGAAGTCGGGCCCGTAGCGCGGCAGCGCCCTCGCCGACCGCAGCACGATCTGCGGGTCGACGGTCGGCAGCGGCAGCGCCCAGGCGCCGACCTCCGGGGCGAACCGGGGCGCGCCCACCGGCGCGGCGGCCCGGCGGCCCATCAGCCGCGGTTCGTGCCGCTTCCGCTCCCGCGCGGCGGACACCATCTGCCGGCCGCGCGCGAACTGGCCCAGCGCGGAGGCGAAGGTGCCGCCCGAGAAGGTGGCGTCGGCGGTCACGAAGCCGTCCACGGTCAGCGGCACGTCCTGCGGAAGCTGCCGGACGGTGAAGTAGACGCCCAGGTCGTGCGGGACGGAGTCGAAGCCGCACGCGTGGATCAGTCGCGCGCCCGTCGCACGCGCGCGTGCGTCGTGCCGGACGTACATCAGGTCGATGAACTCCGGCTCACCGCTGAGGTCGAGATAGTCGGCACCGGTGTCCGCGCAGGCGGCGACGAGTTCCTCGCCGTGCGTCAGATAAGGGCCGACGGTCGTGGCCACCACGCGCGCGTGCTCCGCGAGGGCGCGTAGCGACGCCGGGTCCGAGACGTGGGCCCGCAGCACCCCGACGTCCACGCCGAGCCGTTCGCGCAGTCGCTCCAGCTTCTCCTCGCCGCGGCCGGCGATCGCCCAGCGCAGACCGGCGGGCGCGTGGGCGGCGAGGTACTTTGCGGTGAGTGTTCCCGCGAAGCCCGTGGCCCCGAAGAGCACGATGTCGTACGGACGGTCCGACTTTTTCAGCCTGCTCATGACACCCCTTTGCCGTGCAGCCCGCGCCGCTGTCGGTGGCCGAGGCTAGCGTGAGGGGTGCGGAGACCGACGGCAGGTGCCCCCAAAAGTGGCTAAGCGCTTGCTCGCTCGACTCTTGTGTCCACTGGAACGTGTTCCTAGCATCACTGGTGTTACATCGGTTGTGTCACAGCAAGGGGGCTGGATGACGACGGGACGGACGGACGGCCACGGCCCGCTGGCCGGCGTACGTGTGGTGGAACTCGCCGGGATCGGCCCCGGGCCCTTCGCGGGCATGCTCCTGGCCGACCTCGGCGCCGACGTCGTCCGCGTGGACCGCCCCGGCGGGTCCTCCCTCGCCATCGACCCCGCCCACGACGTCGCCAACCGCAACAAGCGCTCGGTGATCGTCGACCTCAAGGCGCCCGACGGCCCCGCGCGCGTGCTCGACCTCGCCGCCCGCGCCGACGTGCTCATCGAGGGCAACCGGCCCGGAGTGGCCGAGCGGCTGGGTGTCGGCCCCGAGGACTGCCACGCCCGCAACCCCCGGCTGGTCTACGGCCGGATGACCGGCTGGGGCCAGGAGGGCCCCCTCGCCCACCGCGCGGGCCACGACGTCACCTACATCGCCCTCACCGGCGCCCTCGGCATGATCGGCGCCCCCGACCGGCCGCCGCCGCCCCCCGCCAACCTGCTCGGCGACTTCGCGGGCGGCTCCCTCTACCTCGTCGTCGGCGTCCTCGCCGCGCTCCACCACGCCCACGCGCACGGCACCGGCCAGGTCGTCGACGCGGCCATCGTCGACGGCACCGCCCACCTGTCGGCGATGATCCACGGCATGCTCGCCGCCGGCGGCTGGCAGGACCGGCGCGCCGCCAACCTCCTCGACGGCGGCTGCCCGTACTACGGCACCTACGAGACCGCCGACGGCGGGTACATGGCCGTCGGCGCCCTGGAGCCGCAGTTCTACGACGAGTTCGTGGACCTCCTGGGCCTCGGGGACTTCCGCGAGGCCCGCAAGGACTGGACGCGCTGGGGAGAGCTGCGCGAGGCCGTCGCCGCCCGCTTCCGGACCCGCGCCCGGGACGAGTGGACGGCTCTCTTCGAGGGCTCCGACGCGTGTGTGGCGCCCGTGCTGTCGCTGCGCGAGGCCCCGCACCATCCGCACCTCGCGGCCCGCGGCACCTTCACCGACCACGGCGGCATCACCCAGCCCGCCCCCGCACCCCGGTTCTCCGCCACGCCCACGGCCGTCCGCACCGGACCCGCGCACCCCGGCGCCGACACGCGCGCTGTGGCCCGTGACTGGGACATACCGGGGCTCGTGACGGACCTTGAGAAGAACCCCGTGACCCCCGAGAAGCCCCTCGCGAAGACCCCCGTGCAGGACTTCCCGCACCAGGGCGACTGACCCCGCCCCGCTCGGCCCACCCTCCCGAAAGGCCTACCAGTGAGCACCGAAGCGTACGTGTACGACGCGATCCGCACCCCGCGCGGTCGCGGCAAGGCGGACGGCGCCCTGCACGGAACGAAGCCCATCGACCTCGTCGTCGGTCTCATCCACGAGCTCCGAAGCCGCTTCCCCGGTCTCGACCCGGCCGCGATCGACGACATCGTGCTCGGCGTCGTGGGGCCCGTCGGCGACCAGGGCTCCGACATCGCGCGCATCGCCGCCATCGCGGCCGGTCTGCCGGACACGGTGGCGGGCGTGCAGGAGAACCGCTTCTGTGCCTCGGGTCTGGAGGCCGTCAATCTGGCCGCCACGAAGATCCGTTCGGGCTGGGAGGACCTGGTCCTCGCGGGCGGCGTGGAGTCGATGTCCCGGGTGCCGATGGCCTCGGACGGCGGCGCCTGGTTCAACGACCCGATGACCAACCTGGCCGTCAACTTCGTGCCCCAGGGCATCGGCGCCGATCTCATCGCCACCATCGAGGGCTTCTCCCGGCGCGACGTCGACGAGTACGCGGCCCTGTCCCAGGAGCGCGCGGCGACGGCCATGAAGGAGGGCCGCTTCGACTGTTCCGTCGTTCCGGTGAAGGACCGCGCCGGCCTCGTCGTCCTCGACCACGACGAACACCCGCGCCCCGGCACCACCGCCGACTCCCTCGCCAGGCTGAAGCCCTCCTTCGCCGACATCGGCGAGCTGGGCGGCTTCGACGCGGTGGCGCTCCAGACGTACCACTGGGTGGAGAAGATCGACCACGTCCATCATGCGGGCAACTCCTCCGGCATCGTCGACGGCGCCTCCCTCGTCGCGATCGGCTCGAAGGAGGTCGGCGAGCGTTACGGGCTCACCCCGCGCGCGCGGATCGTCTCCGCCGCCGTCTCCGGCTCCGAGCCGACCATCATGCTCACCGGTCCCGCGCCCGCCACCCGCAAGGCCCTCGCGAAGGCCGGCCTGACCATCGACGACATCGACCTCGTCGAGATCAACGAGGCCTTCGCGGCAGTCGTCCTGCGCTACGCGCGGGACATGGGCCTGTCCCTGGACAAGGTCAACGTCAACGGCGGCGCCATCGCCCTGGGCCACCCGCTCGGCGCCACCGGCGCGATGATCCTCGGCTCGCTCGTCGACGAACTGGAGCGCCAGGACAAGCGCTACGGCCTCGCCACGCTGTGCGTGGGCGGCGGCATGGGCATCGCCACGATCGTCGAGCGCGTCTGACCAGCCCGGCGCAGCCAGAGACTTCTACGGAGACCCCGTCATGACACAGAGCACCACCATCCGCTGGGAACAGGACCGCACCGGCCTCGTCACCCTCGTCCTCGACGACCCGAACCAGTCCGCGAACACCATGAACCAGGCGTTCCGCGAGTCGCTCGCCGTGGTCACCGACCGCCTGGAGGCCGAGAAGGACTCCATCCGCGGCGTCATCCTCACCTCCGCCAAGAAGACCTTCTTCGCCGGCGGCGACCTGCGCGACCTCATCCGCGTCACCCCCGAGACCGCTCAGGCGCTGCTCGACGGCGGCCTGGAGATCAAGCGCAACCTCCGCCGCATCGAGACCCTCGGCAAGCCGGTCGTCGCCGCCCTGAACGGCGCGGCCCTCGGCGGCGGTTACGAACTCGCCCTCGCCTGCCACCACCGCGTCGCCCTCGACGCCCCCGGCTCGAAGATCGGCTGCCCCGAGGTGACCCTCGGCCTGCTCCCCGGAGGCGGCGGCGTCGTGCGCACCGTCCGCCTGCTGGGCATCGCCGACGCCCTCCTGAAGGTCCTCCTCCAGGGCACCCAGTACAGCCCGCGGCGCGCCTTGGAGAACGGCCTGATCCACGAGGTCGCCGCCACCCCCGAGGAACTCCTCGCCAAGGCCCGCGCCTTCATCGACGCCAACCCCGAGTCGCAGCAGCCCTGGGACAGGCCGGGCTACCGCATTCCCGGCGGCACTCCCGCCAACCCCCGGTTCGCCGCCAACCTGCCCGCCTTCCCGGCCACCCTGCGCAAGCAGACCGACGGCGCTCCCTACCCGGCCCCGCGGCGCATCCTCGCCGCGGCTGTCGAGGGTGCCCAGGTCGACTTCGAGACCGCGCAGGTCATCGAGGCCCGCTACTTCGTCGAACTGGCCGCCGGACAGACGTCGAAGAACATGATCCAGGCGTTCTTCTTCGACCTCCAGGCCGTCAACTCCGGTGTGAGCCGTCCCCAGGGCATCGAGCCCCGCAAGGTCCGCAGGGTGGCCGTCCTGGGCGCCGGGATGATGGGCGCCGGCATCGCCTACTCGTGCGCCCGCGCGGGCATCGACGTGGTCCTGAAGGACGTCTCCGCCGAGGCCGCCGCCCGGGGCAAGGTCTACTCCGAGAAGCTGTGCGCCAAGGCCGTCTCCCGGGGCCGCACCACGCAGGAGAAGGCGGACGCCCTGCTCGCCCGCATCACGCCCACCGCGGACCCCGCCGACCTGGCAGGCTGCGACGCGGTCATCGAGGCCGTGTTCGAGGACACCGCCCTCAAGCACAAAGTCTTCCAGGAGATCGAGCAGATCGTCGCCCCCGACGCCCTGCTGTGCTCCAACACCTCCACCCTCCCCATCACCGTCCTCGCCGAAGGCGTCGAGCGCCAGAGCGACTTCATCGGCCTGCACTTCTTCTCGCCCGTCGACAAGATGCCCCTCGTCGAGATCATCAAGGGCGAACGCACCGGCGAGGAGGCGCTCGCGCGCGCCTTCGACCTGGTCCGGCAGATCAGGAAGACGCCGATCGTCGTCAACGACTCGCGCGGCTTCTTCACCTCACGGGTGATCGGCCACTTCATCAACGAGGGCGTCGCCATGGTCGGCGAGGGCATCGAGCCCGCCTCCGTCGAGCAGGCGGCGGCCCAGGCGGGCTACCCGGGCAAGGTGCTCGCCCTGATGGACGACCTGACGCTCACCCTCCCGCAGAAGATCCGGGGCGAGTCGAAGCGGGCCGTGGAGGAGGCGGGCGGCATCTGGCCCGGGCACCCCGCGGAAGCCGTCGTCGACCGCCTGGTCGACGAGTTCGGCCGCACCGGCCGCAGCGGGGGAGCGGGTTTCTACGACTACGCCGACGACGGCAAACGAGTCCGCCTGTGGCCGGGCCTGCGCGAGCACTTCACGCGCGCGGGCGTCGAGATCCCCTTCGAGGACATGCAGGAACGCATGCTCTTCTCCGAGGCCCTCGACACCGTCAAGCTCCTCGAGGAGGGCGTGCTGACGTCCGTCGCGGACGCCAACATCGGCTCCCTCTTCGGTATCGGCTTCCCCGGCTGGACCGGCGGCGTCCTGCAGTACATCAACGGCTACCGGGGCGGGCTGCCCGGATTCGTGGCACGCGCGCGGGAGCTCGCCGAACGCTACGGCGACCGCTTCACCCCGCCCGCGCTGCTGGTGGCGAAGGCGGAGCGGGGGGAGACCTTCACCGACGCGCGCTGAGGCACCGGCCCTTCGAACCCGTCGAGGCCCATCAAGGGGAGCCGTCCGCCGGCGGCTCCCCGAGCCACTCCCGCAGTTCCGAGGTGAGCGACCGCTGGAAGGCCGTCAGCAGAGCCTGGACGACCAGGGGCTGCATGTGCGCCGACAGCGACCGCACGGCCTGCGCGTCACGCTCCGGCACCTCCTCGCGCAGCAGCCGCGACAGCTCGTGGGCCGCGGCGCGCGCGTGGTCGAGGAGGACGGTCCGGGCCGCGAGGATCGCCTCCTGCGACAGCGGTACGTCGAGGAGCCGCACGCCCAGCCTCAACAGCCCGAGGTCGACCCCGTACGCGTCCTTCTCACGCCGCACCACGCCCATCGCGACGAGCCGCTCCACGTCCTCCTCGCCGAGCGCCCGGCCCGCCCGCCGCCCCAGCTCTTCCCCGGTCACCGTCTCCACGGCGTCCGGTGCCCAGGAGGCGACGACGGCCCGGTGCACGGCGAGGTCGTGGGCGTCGAGTCCGGGCGGCAGCCGCTCGAGGTAGCGCTCGATCGCCGCCAGCGTCAGGCCCTGCTGTCGCAGCTCCTCGATCAACGCGAGGCGCGCGAGGTGCGCCGGACCGTAGTGGCCCACCCGGCGCGGACCGATGACCGGCGGGGGCAGAAGCCCCTTGGCGCTGTAGAAGCGCACCGTCCGCACCGTGATCCCCGCCCGGGCGGCCAGCTCGTCGACCGTGAGGGCCGGCTCCTCGGTCTCGATCGTCATGCGCAGCAGTATCGCTGTCGCACCAGTGCTGTGAAACCCGGGGCAGCGGAGTGAGGAGCTGCGGTGAGGGTCGCGTGAGAGGCAACGCCGTGTGACATCGACCACCGCACGGTCACCCCCCGCTCTGGGAAGGTGCCGCCTTGGTCTGCGCCCCTACCCGGGAGCCGCGGGCCGCGACCGTACGGAACCCCGGGCACACCGAGCCCGGGCGCACCGGAGAGGTCGTCCCGCGCGCGGTGAACTCGATCATGTGGCGCGTGGGTCTCTTCTACGTCGGCTCGGTCCTCCTCCTCGCCCTCCTCGTCCTCTTCGTCCGCCGCGCCAAGGCGGGTCTGGTCGAGCGGCCCTCCTTCCGCCTGCCGGGCAGCTCGGTCACGGAGAGCGTCACGATCGCCTTCCTGATCGCCTTCCTCGGTCCGATGTGGAACGACCCCGAGGTCGGCCGCAAGACCCTCCTGCTGATCCCGGTGATCGCGGCCGCCCTGGTCGGCGGCTGGTACGCGGTCCGCACCAGGGTGTCCAGGGCGGCGGACCAGGAGCTGTCGCAGCTCACTCGGAACCAGAAGTAGCAGGCCGACGCCACTGTCAGTGGCGTCGCCTACGGTGGCGTCATGTCGGAGATCACGTATGTCCGTGGCGACGCCACCGTGCCATCGGTGAAGGGCGTCAAGGTGATCGCCCATGTCTGCAACGACATCGGGGGATGGGGAAAGGGCTTCGTCCTGGCGCTGTCGCGCCGCTGGCCGGAGCCGGAGGCGGCCTACCGCGCCTGGCACCGCGAGCGCGCCTCGAACGATTTCGGACTGGGCGCGCTCCAACTCGTCCAGGTCGAGCCGTACGTGTGGGTCGCCAACATGATCGGCCAGCGCGGCGTGCGAACGGGCAGCAAGGGTGTCCCCGTGCGCTACGACGCCATCGATGCGGCCCTGGCCCGGTTGGCCGAGACGGCGACAGAACGCGGCGCGTCGGTGCACATGCCCCGGATAGGCTGCGGATTGGCCGGCGGTAAGTGGTCCCGTGTCGAACCGCTCGTCAGTGAGCGGCTGGTGAAGCGGGGTGTCGCGGTGACGGTGTACGACCACGGGGAGGGGTAACGCATATGGACGCCTACGGGGAAGACAGGGACATCGACGTCCTGGTCCTGGGCGGGGCAGGGGTGGACACCATCGTGTACGTACCGGAGCTGCCGCTCCCGTACGCCGACAGCTACATGATCGACAGCGGGATCCGCACCCGCGCCGGACAGACCGGCGACTTCGTCGCGTTGAGCCTCGCCGCCCTCGGTCTGCGCACCCACCACCTCGACCTCCTCGGCGACGATCCGGAGGGCGACCTGGTCCGCGCCCTGCACGAGAAGCACGGCATCCCTCTCACCGCCGTCCCCCAGTCCGCCGGTACCAAGCGCGCGGTCAACCTGGTGAGCCCGGACGGGCGGCGGCTGTCGCTGTACGACACCAGCCGCGGGCGAGCGGACGATTGTTTCCCGCAGGACACCCTGCGGGCGCTGGCCGAGGCGAGCCGCCACGCGCACGTGTCCATCACCTCCGGCTGCGCCGACGCCCTGCCGGTCCTGCGCGCGGCGGGCGTCCGTATCTCCACCGACCTGCACAACTGGGACGGCGAGAACCCGTACCACGAGGCTTTCGCCTTCGCCGCGGACGTCGTCTTCCTCTCCGCCGCCGAACTCACCGACCCCGAGGCGACGATGCGCCGGATCGGCGCGCACGGCCGTGCCGAGGCGGTCGTCGTCACCGCCGGCGCCGAGGGCGCCCACCTCCTGGCCGGCGGCGAGCTGACCCACATACCGGCCGTGGCCCCGCCCGCGCCGGTGGTGGACTCCAACGGTGCGGGCGACGCCTTCGCCGCCGCGTTCGTCTTCGGCCTGCTCAGCGGTGAACCGCCACAGGGCTGCGCCCGGTTGGGCGCGGTGGCCGGGGCGTACGCATGCACCGTCCCGGCCACCGAGAGCGCCGCCCTGTCCCGCGACGCGCTCCTGGCGGCGGCCCCGCGGTAGCGGACGCGGGCGGCTACCTGCGCCGGGTGGCCATCAGCCCGATCAGACCGGCGAAGACGCAGAGCGCCCCCAGCAGACTCAGCACGGGGACCCCCGCGATCAGGCCGATACCGACCCCCACCCCGCCGATCCCCGCCAGCACCCGCCACGTTCTCTCGTTGCCGTTGCCCGCCCCCGCCATGACTGGCTCCCCTCGGTCTCCACGCTTCCTTCACAGGGTGATACCCGGCGGGCGCTCCGCGAACTCAGCCCTCGTGCAGGGAGTTTGTCGCCGCGATCTTCTTCCACGACTTCGGCTGCACGGGCACGGCCGACGACTTCGCGATCGACGCGGTCCGCGCCACGGGCGCCGCCGGCTTCGTCGGCTGGAACAGCCAGGTGTCGAACAGCGCGCCCAACTGCTTGCCGGAGACCTGCTCGGCGTACTGCCGGAAGTCGGCGATGGCCGCGTTGCCGTACGCGTGCGTCTGCGGCCACCCCTTCAGGATCGTGAAGAACGCCTCGTCGCCGACCTCGTTCCGCAGCGCCTGCACCGCCAGCGCGCCCCGGTCGTAGACGGCGAGGTCGAACTGGTTCGCCGCGCCCGGGTCGCCGGGCTTCACCGTCCAGAACGTGTCGTCGGCCGGGTGCGAGGCGTACACGTAGTCCGCGAGCTCCTGCGTCGTGCCCTCGCCCTCGTGCTCGGACCACAGCCACTGCGCGTACCGGGCGAAACCCTCGTTGAGCCAGATGTCCTTCCAGCCCTTGAGGGACACCGAGTCCCCGTACCACTGGTGCGCCAACTCGTGCACCACCACGGAGGTGTTGGAGCCGTTCGCGAACTGCTTCGGGCTGTAGTACACGCGGCTCTGCGTCTCCAGCGCGTACGAGGTGGTGGTGTTGGGGACGTACCCGCCGGCCGTGCTGAACGGGTACGGCCCGAAGTAGCCGCTCAGCCAGTCGACGATCTCACCGGTGCGCTCCACGCTCGCCCGCGCCGCCCCGTCGTTGTCGCCGAGGTCCTCGCTGTAGGCGTTGATCACCGGCACGCCGCCCTCGGACGTGCTCGTCGTGACGTCGAACTTCCCCAGCGCCAGCGTGGCCAGATAGGTAGCCTGCGGTTTGTTCTGGCGCCAGTTGTAGCGGGTCCAGCCCAGGCGTGAAGTCGTCGACTGGAGCGTGCCGTTGGAGATGGCCTGGGTGCCGTCCGGCACGGCCACGGACACGTCGTAGGTCGCCTTGTCGAGCGGGTGGTCGTTGCTCGGGAACCACCACCAGGCCGCCTCGGGCTCGTCCGCCGCGACCGCGCCGTCCGGTGTGCGGTGCCAGGTGGAGAAGCCGTACGCGCTCTTCGTCGACGGCACCCCGCTGTAGCGGACGACGACCGTGACGGACGTTCCCTTCGCCAGCGGGGTCTTCGGGGTGACCACCAGCTCGTGCTCGCCGGAGGCGGTGAAGGCGGCCGCGGTGCCGTTGACCCGTACCTCGCTGACGTCCAGCAGGAAGTCCAGGTCGAAGCTCGACAGGTCCTGGGTGGTCTTCGCGAGGATCGTCGCCGTCCCCGCCAACTCGTCCGTGGCCGGCTGGTACGTCAGCCGCAGGTCGTAGTGGGAGACGTCGTATCCGCCGTTGCCGTACGCCGGGTAGTAGGGGTCGCCGATGCCCGACGCGCCGGGGGAGTAGCCCGCGGCGGAAGCCGGGATCGCCAGCAACACGGACGCGGCAGCGAGTGCGCCCGGCGCGATGAGTCTGCGGTGCACGAAAGCTCCAAATCGTGGGGGTACAAAGGCTGTTCGGAGCCTATTGAGTCTCTGTGCCCAGCAGGTGTCCACCGTCACCCCTGTCACACGATCGCCATTCGGCCGCCATGGGCGAACCGCCTCCGCAGGCGGGTTTCGGCCACCGGCGGCCCATCGTCTGCGGCTCCCCATCTGCCCTCTTCTGCACGGGAGTTGACCGGGGTACCGTCCCGCGCATGTCGACACGCATGCGCTTCACGATCTGGAGACCGCTCGCGACCGCCGCCATCACCCTCCTGGTGGCCGCCTTCCTCACCCCGACGGCCGCCCACAGCGCCCCGCGCGAGAGCGGGCCGGTCTACTCCTACGACAACGCCATCCGCGAAGCCGTCTGGGTCGACACCGGACTCGACGGCGACGGAGACGGGCGGACGGACCGCGTCGCCGTCGACATCGTCCGCCCCCGCGAACCCGCCGCACAGGGCCGCAAGGTGCCCGTCATCATGGACGCCAGCCCCTACTACTCCTGCTGCGGACGCGGCAACGAGAGCCAGCTCAAGACGTACGACGCCGCCGGGAACGTCGTCCAGATGCCGCTGTTCTACGACAACTACTTCGTGCCGCGCGGCTACGCCTTCGTCGGCGTCGACCTGGCCGGCACCAACCGCTCCGACGGCTGCGTGGACGTCGGTGGGCGCTCCGACATCCAGTCCGCGAAGGCCGTCGTCGACTGGCTGAACGGCCGCGCCAAGGCCTACACCACCCGCACCGGCACCGCGACCGCCCAGGCGGGCTGGACCAACGGCAGAACCGGCATGATCGGCAAGAGCTGGGACGGCACCATCGCCAACGGCGTCGCCGCCACCGGCGTGAAGGGCCTGAAGACCATCGTCCCGATCAGCGCCATCTCCTCCTGGTACGACTACTACTTCGCCCAGGGCGCCCCCCTCTACGACTCCGGCCCCGACTGGCTCTCCGACTACGTCGACAGCCCCGACGCCCGCGCCAGGTGCGCCGCCGTCCAGCAGAAGATCGTCGACGGGGCTCCGCGCACCGGCGACCGGACGTCGTTGTGGACCGAACGCGACTACGTCAAGGACGCGGGCAGGGTGAAGGCCAGCGTCTTCCTGATCCACGGCATGCAGGACCTCAACGTCCGCACGAAGCACTTCGGCCAGTGGTGGGACGCCCTCGCGAAGAACGGCGTCGAGCGCAAGATCTGGCTCTCCCAGACCGGCCACGTCGACCCCTTCGACTTCCGCCGCACCGCCTGGGTGGACACCCTGCACCGCTGGTTCGACCACGAACTCCTCGGCTACGACAACGGCATCGACCGTGAGCCCATGGCCGACATCGAGCGCCACCCCGACCAGTGGGTCACCTCCGGCGTCTGGCCCCCGCACGGCACCCGGACCACGACCCTGCGCCCCTCGACCGGCGAGCGGCCCGGCGTGGGCACGCTCGGCCTGCGCAAGGGCACCGGCACCGCGGCCTTCACCGACAACCCGCAGCTGAGCGAGACCGACTGGGCCGCGCAGATCGACGCCTCGACCCCCGACAAGGCCGGCTTCACCACCGGTCCCCTCACCCGCGACCTGCGCCTGTCCGGCTCCTCGAAGGTCACCGTCACCGCCACGCCCACGACCGCGACCGCCCACCTCACGGCCGTCCTCGTCGACCTCGGCCCCGACATCATCCGTGACTACGCGGCGAGCGGCGAGGGGATCAGCACCCTCACCGACCGCACCTGCTGGGGCGCGAGCACGGCCGGCGACAGTGCCTGCTTCAAGGGGACCAGGGCGAAGACGGCCGACGTCGACTACACGGTCGTCAGCCGCGGCTGGGCCGACCTCGGCACCTATGCGAACCCCGGCAAGGGCGTCCCGCTCACCCCGGGCAAGGCCTACACCCTCACCCTCGACCTGGCCGCCACCGACCATGTGGTCCCGGCCGGTCACCGTCTGGCGCTGATCGTCGCGGGCACCGACAAGGACCTCATCGACCCGCCCGCCGACACCCCGACCCTCACCCTGGACCTGTCCCGCACCTCTGCCCGGGTCCCGCTCGTCGGAGGAGCCGACGCCTTCGCCCGCGCCACGTCCGCGGCGGCGGCAGCGGCCACGCCCGACGCCGGGCCACTGGACGGCGTACGGACACCGCACGACACCTACCGGATCCCCTAGTCCCCCAATACCGGAGACCGGTCAGCAGGAGGCGGCCGAGAGCACCAGCTCGGCCGCCTCCTCCGCGCATCCCCACGCCACGGTCACGCCCGCCCCGCCGTGCCCGTAGTGGTGCACCACGGCCCGCCCGTCCGGCAGCTCCGCCCGCTCCAGCCGTACCGCCTCCCGGGCCGGCCGCAGCCCCACCCGGTGCTCCAGGACCCTCGCCCCGGCGACCTCCGGCCGCAGGGCCGCACAGCGCCGGACGATCGCCTCGGCCACCTCCGGGTCCGGCTCCAGCGACCAGTCGTCGTCCTGCGCGGTGCCGCCCAGCAGCAGCCGCCCGGGCTGCGGGAAGAAGTAGGCCATCGCGCCGTCCGGAGAGGTGGAGCCGAGCCAGGTGTCGAGACCGGGGTTCTCCACGACGACGAGCTGGCCCCGTACGGGTCGCACCGACGGGTCCGCGGCCAGCTCCCGGGCGCCCAGCCCCGTGCAGTTGACGACGATCGGCGCCTCGGCCTCCTCCAGGTCGGTCACCGTCCGTTCCTCGACCGTGCCGCCCGCCCGCAGCAGCCGCTCCCGCAGCCACGGCAGATACGTCGACATGTCGATCAGCGGCAGCCGCACGCGGATGCCGCCCCCGGCGCCGTACTCGCGCACCGTGGCCCGCCGCAGCCCGGTCAGCCGGCCCGCCGTCCAGCCCTCGACGTCCGCCAGGTCGGTCTCGCCCATCACCCCGTCGACCAGGCGCACCCCGGTCGCCTCGGGCCGCTCGGCGAGGTTCTCGTAGACCCCCAGTGAACGCAGTGCCCACGCCCGCGCCGACACCTTCGGCTTGATGTGGTACGGCCACCACAGCGCGCCGGCCACGGCCGAGGTGGTCCGCTCGACCGGATCGCGCGTCCAGACCCGGACCCGCAGGCCCCGCTCGGCCAGGACGACGGCCGTCGTCAGCCCGATGACCCCGCCGCCGACCACGATCACATCGCTGCTCAACTGAGTGTCCACGCCCGGACGTTAGCCGACCACGCCGGCGATCAGCGAGATCACGGAGAAACCCTCGGCGGGATCGCGGGAAAGACGGGTGCGACCGCGTCCCCGGACGCCCACTAGGATCTACGACCTGATGACTGCCACCCTCGTCGCCAAGAACCTCGCCGCCGGACACGGCGACCGCTCCCTCTTCTCCGGGCTCGACCTCGTCGTCGCCCCCGGAGACGTGATCGGGCTGGTCGGTGCCAACGGTGCGGGCAAGTCCACCCTGCTGAGGCTGCTCGCCGGGCTCACCGCGCCCGAGCAGGGCGAGCTCAGGCTCTCCCCGCCGACCGCGACCGTCGGCCATCTGCCGCAGGAGCCGGAGCGCCGCCCCGGTGAGAGCGTGCGGGACTTCCTCGCCCGCCGCACCGGCGTCGCCGAGGCGCAGCGCACGATGGACGAGGCCACCCAGGCCCTGGTCGACGGGGCGCCCGGCGCCGACGACGCCTACGCCACGAGCCTGGAGCGCTGGCTCGACCTCGGCGGCGCCGACCTCGACGAGCGCGCCGAGGAGGTCACCGACTCGCTGGGGCTCGGCGTCGGTCTCGACCAGCTGATGACGTCCCTCTCCGGCGGGCAGGCCGCCCGCGCGGGGCTCGCCTCCCTCCTCCTCTCGCGCTACGACGTCTTCCTCCTCGACGAGCCGACGAACGACCTCGACCTCGACGGCCTGGAGCGCCTCGAACGCTTCGTGACCGGCCTGCGCGCCGGCACCGTCGTCGTCAGCCACGACCGCGAGTTCCTCACCCGCACGGTCACCAAGGTCCTCGAACTCGACCTCGCCCAGCAGCAGATCAACCTCTACGGCGGCGGCTACGACGCCTACCTGGAGGAGCGGGACGTGGCCCGTCGGCACGCCCGCGAGGACTACGAGGAGTACGCCGACAAGAAGTCGGCGCTCCACGACCGCGCCCAGACCCAGCGCTCCTGGATGGACAAGGGCGTGAAGAACGCCCGGCGCAAGGCGGGCAACGACAATGACAAGATCGGCCGTAAGTTCCGCAGCGAGGCCAGCGAGAAGCAGGCCGCGAAGGCCCGGCAGACCCAGCGCATGATCGAACGCCTCGACGTCGTCGACGAGCCGCGCAAGGAGTGGGAGCTGCGCATGGAGATCGCGGCCGCACCGCGCTCCGGCGCGGTGGTCGCCACCCTGCGCGAGGCCGAGGTGCGGCGCGGCGGCTTCCGCCTCGGGCCGGTGTCCCTGCAGATCGACTGGGCCGACCGGGTCGCGGTGACCGGTGCGAACGGCGCCGGCAAGTCGACCCTGCTCGGCGCGCTCCTCGGCCGGGTCCCGCTGGATGCCGGACAGGCCGGCCTGGGCTCAGGCGTCCTGGTCGGCGAGGTCGACCAGGCACGGCAGCTGTTCCACGGCTCCGAGCCGCTGCTCGACACGTTCCGCGCCGCCGTCCCGGACACCGAACCGGTCGAGGTGCGCACCCTACTGGCCAAGTTCGGCCTGAAGTCGGACCACGTCATGCGGGCGGCGGGCACCCTGTCACCCGGGGAACGCACCCGCGCCGCCCTCGCGCTGCTCCAGGGTCGGGGCGTCAACCTCCTCGTCCTCGACGAGCCGACGAACCATCTCGACCTCCCGGCCATCGAGCAACTGGAGTCGGCCCTCGACGCCTACGAGGGCACGCTGCTCCTGGTCACCCACGACCGGCGCATGTTGGACGCCGTCCATGTGACGCGTCGGCTGGAGGTGGCGGACGGCAAGGTGACGGAGCGGTAGCCGCTACGCGAGCCCGCCCGCGTCCCGGGCGGCCCGCTCGACACGCCCCCGGTGCGCCGCCCACCACTGCGCGTCGCCCTCCGCCGTGTTGGCTCCGCCCGGCCGCTGGCCCGTCGCCCCGTCGATCAGCTCCCGCACGATGTCGGCGTGCCCGGCGTGCCGCTGGGTCTCGGCGATCATGTGGGCGAGGCAGTGGTGGAGCGTGAGCTCGCTGCCCCGGTCCCCGGGGATCCGGCCGACCGCGTCGAGCGGCAGTGCCGCGATCGTCTCGTCGGCGTGTGCGCAGGCCCGCCGGTACAGTCCGACGATCTCCTCCCGCGTCTCGTCGGCCCGTGCCCACAGATCCGCGTTGGGCTCGGCGTCCCCCGCGATCCACAGCGGTGTCGCGGCGAAGGGCCGCCCGAAGGTCGCCCCGAAGTAGAACGCCTCGGCGCCCGCCAGATGCTTGACCAGCCCCAGCAGGTTCGTGCCGGTCGGCGTCATGGGCCGCCGCACGTCGTAGTCCGACACCCCCTCCAGTTTCCACACCAGCACGTCACGGGCGTCCTGGAGGTAGGTCTGGAGGTCGGTCCTGGGATCGCGTCCGGTCATGGGTTCAGTCTGCTGATCGCATGATCTTCGGCAACGGGTTTTCGGCCAGGACCGAGACCGGGGCCGGGCCGCACGGCGAGACCCCGCTTCTGCCCTGCGCCGCTGCCGTCCGCGGGGCCCCGGCCTGAGACACGCCCGGGGCCCGACTCACGCCGTTCTCAGCGCTTGCCCTTCTTCGGGTCGACCAGACCCGCTCGGCGCAGTGCGTCGGCCATCGCGCTGTTGGCCGGTGGGGGAGCCTGGCGGGAACCACCGCTGCCGCTGCCGCCGCTGCCGCCGCTGCCGCCGCTGCCGCCGCTGCCGCCGCTGCCGCGCTGGCCGCCCTGCTGTCGCTGCTGGGGCGGACGCCCGCCGCCGCGCTGGGGGCGGCCCCCGCCGGAGGACTGGCCCTGGGCGCCCTGCGGGGCCGCCTCGTCGTCCAGCCGGAGCGTCAGCGAGATCCGCTTGCGCGGGATGTCGATGTCGAGGACCTTCACCTTGACGATGTCACCGGGCTTGACGACGTCCCGCGGGTCCTTGACGAACGTCTTCGACAGGGCCGAGACGTGCGCCAGGCCGTCCTGGTGGACGCCGATGTCGATGAACGCGCCGAAGGCCGCCACGTTCGTCACCACCCCCTCCAGGACCATCCCGGAGGACAGGTCGGAGATCTTCTCCACGCCCTCCTTGAAGGTGGCCGTCTTGAAGGCGGGCCGCGGGTCGCGCCCGGGCTTCTCCAGCTCCTTGAGGATGTCGCTGACGGTCGGCAGGCCGAACGTCTCGTCCACGAAGTCGGTCGGCCGCAGCGAGCGCAGGACACCCGTGTTGCCGATCAGGGAGGCCACCTCCTGGCCGGAGGTCTTCACCATGCGCCGGACCACCGGGTACGCCTCGGGGTGCACGCTGGAGGAGTCCAGCGGGTCGCTGCCGCCGCGGATGCGCAGGAAGCCCGCGCACTGCTCGTAGGCCTTCGGACCGAGCCGCGCCACCTTCTTCAGCTCGGAGCGGGACGTGAAGGGCCCGTTCGTGTCCCGGTGCGCCACGATGTTCTCGGCGAGGCCCGAGGAGATGCCGGACACGCGCGACAGGAGCGGCGCCGAGGCCGTGTTGACGTCCACGCCCACGCCGTTCACGCAGTCCTCCACCACCGTGTCCAGCGAACGCGACAGCTTCACCTCGGACAGGTCGTGCTGGTACTGGCCGACACCGATCGACTTGGGATCGATCTTCACGAGCTCGGCGAGCGGGTCCTGGAGCCGGCGCGCGATCGACACCGCGCCGCGCAGCGACACGTCCATGTCGGGCAGCTCCTGCGAGGCGAAGGCGGAGGCCGAGTACACGGAGGCGCCGGCCTCGGACACCATCACCTTGGTGAGCTTCAGCTCCGGGTGCTTGGTGATCAGCTCACCGGCGAGCTTGTCGGTCTCGCGGGACGCCGTGCCGTTGCCGATGGCGACCAGCTCGACCGCGTGCTCCTTCGCCAGGCGCGCGAGCTTGGCGATCGCCTCGTCCCACTTGTTCGCCGGGACGTGCGGGTAGATCACGTCGGTCGCCACGACCTTGCCGGTCGCGTCGACGACGGCGACCTTCACGCCCGTGCGGAAACCGGGGTCCAGGCCCAGCGTCGCGCGCGTGCCGGCCGGGGCGGCGAGCAGCAGGTCGCGCAGGTTGGCGGCGAAGACGTTGACCGCCTCGTCCTCCGCGGCCGTCCGCAGTCGCAGGCGCAGGTCGATGCCGAGGTGGACGAGGATACGGGTGCGCCACGCCCAGCGGACCGTGTCCGTCAGCCACTTGTCGGCCGGCCGGCCGCGGTCGGCGATGCCGAACCTCCCCGCCACGATCCCCTCGTACGACGAGGGACCGGGCACCTCGGAGGGCTCCTCCGGCTCCAGGACGAGGTCGAGCACCTCCTCCTTCTCGCCGCGCAGCATCGCCAGGATGCGGTGCGAGGGCAGCGCGGTGAACGGCTCGGCGAAGTCGAAGTAGTCGGCGAACTTCGCGCCCGCCTCCTCCTTGCCGTCGCGCACCTTGGCGGCGAGCCGCCCGCGCACCCACATGCGCTCGCGCAGCTCGCCGATCAGGTCGGCGTCCTCCGAGAACCGCTCGGTGAGGATCGCCCGCGCGCCGTCCAGCGCGGCCTGCGGATCGGCGACGCCCTTGTCCGCGTCGACGAACGCGGCGGCCGCCGCGAGCGGGTCGACGGTAGCGTCGCCGAGCAGAGCCTCGGCGAGCGGTTCGAGGCCCGCCTCACGTGCGATCTGCGCCTTGGTGCGCCGCTTGGGCTTGTACGGCAGGTAGATGTCCTCGAGGCGCGCCTTGGTCTCGGCCCCGCGGATCTGCGCCTCGAGCGCGTCGGTGAGCTTGCCCTGCTCGCGCACCGACTCCAGGATCGCCGTCCGCCGCTCCTCCAGCTCCCGCAGGTAGCGCAGCCGCTCCTCGAGCGTGCGCAGCTGCGCGTCGTCGAGCATCTCGGTCGCTTCCTTGCGGTAGCGGGCGATGAAGGGCACCGTCGAACCGCCGTCGAGCAGTTCGACCGCGGCCTTCACCTGCCGCTCCCGTACGCCGAGTTCCTCGGCGATCCTGCCTTCGATGGACCCTACTTCGATGGACCCGGGTGTCGTCACGATCCCGTACCGCCTTCTCCACTGAGGTTGCGCGGCAATTGTGGCAGGTGGCACCGACACCCGGGGATCAGGGCGCGCTCCCGGCGGGCCTCAGGCCCTGCGGCCGTGCGCGGAGCCGGAGGCTCCGCCGAACAGCCGGGCCAGGGCCCGGAACGGCAGGGTCACCACGGTGGCCACCGCCGAACCGATCTGCCGCAACACGTCCGCGATCGCACGGAACACGTACGTCCCCTTCCACTCGGTTCCCCTCGGGCTCGCCTCGGGCGTCCCTCGGGCTGTCCTGGACACCCCGGGTACCGTGCGCCCGGCCGTCCATGCGCGGGTCGCCCCCACCCGGCCGTCGGACGAGTCCCGCACGCGCGCGTGCGACCCGCGCACGCCGCTCATCCCGTGCGGCGAGGGGCCCCGCACGCCCGCAACCGGGTCAGCCGGACGTGGTCCAGGTGAAGCGCGGCTCCCTGCGCTCCAGGAACGCGGTGATGCCCTCCGCGGTGTCGCCGCTGCCGCGCGCCTGCGCGTGCCAGTGGGCGTCCCGGTCCGTGTGCCCGTTCGCGAACTCCTTCGCGGCGGCCTGCGTCAGCTGCGAGCGGGACACCAGGACTCGCGTGAACTCCCCGACACGCTTCTCGAGTTCGTCCGCGGGCCGCACCTCGTCGACCAGCCCCGTGCGCAGCGCCCGCTCCGTGTCGATCAACTCGCCGGAGAACAAGAGGTACTTGGTGGCGGCCGGACCCACCAGGGACATCAACCTCCGGGTGGAGGAGGACGGGTAGACGATCCCGAGCTTCGCCGGCGTCACCCCGAACAGCGCGCCCTCCTCGGCGAACCGCAGGTCGCACGCCGCCGCGAGCTGCGTGCCACCGCCGACGCAGTGCCCCCGGATCGCCGCCAGCGTCGGCTTGGGGAACGCGGCGAGGGCGTCCTCGGCGCGCTTCGCCAGCGTCTGCGTCTCGTCCGGCGCGTCCTGGAGCGTGGAGATGTCGGCCCCCGCGCAGAAGGTCCCGCCCGCGCCGGTCAGCACCAGTGCCCGTACACCGGGATCGGCGGCCAGGGCGTCCAGCAACGGGGGCAGCGCCGCCCACATCGCGGCCGTCATGGCGTTGCGCTTCGCGGGATGGTGCAGGACGACGGTGGCAACGGCGTCGGTGACGCCGTGCAGCAGTGCGGGCTCCATGCCCCGGATGCTAACCACCGGGTTTCCCGGGTGGTCGGGGTGGACGGCGTGAGAGAGCCGACACCGGTGGCAAAGCCACCCCAAAGGGGAGGGCCGGCGCCGCCGAACCCGTACAACCCGAAGAGTGCGCGAAGGCGGCGCGAAGATGGCAGAAACAGTCATGCGGTCGACCGGGTCATCCACTGGTGGTCGGAAACGCTCGATAACTGCTGACTTCTGTTCAGTCATCCGGGGGAAAGCGCCTCGTTACCAACACTCGACGTGTGGTGACAATCGAGCGCGAGGGTGGCGACCGGACGATGGACGATCACGGGCGCGGGCCCGACCCACGCCCAGAGGGCGGCCCGGGCGGACCTCCCGATTCCCCTCGGGAAGCCGTGCCGCAACCGTTGCCCTACGAAGGCGTCTGGCGGTTCACCGCGGCTGCCGTGGACGCCTCCGTCCCGCAGGCGCGACACGCGGTGCGGGACCTGCTGTACCGCCAGGGCGTGCCCGTCTCGGACGACCTGGCCCAGGGGCTGCTGCTGATCGTCTCCGAGCTGGTGACCAACGCCGTCCGGCACGCGGCGCTGCTGTCGCCTGTGCTCGCGGTGGAGATCGCCGTCGGAGCCGAGTGGGTGCGGGTGTCCGTGGAGGACAACCACCCCTACCGCCCGACCGCCCTGGAGGCCGACCACGGCCGGACGGGCGGCCGGGGACTGCTCCTGGTGCGGGAGATCACCAGGGAGGCGGGCGGGGTGTGCGACGTCGAGCACACGGCGAGCGGCGGCAAGGTGATCTGGGCCGCCCTGCCGCTCAAACCCCTGCGGGTGCCCTGAGGATCACCAGCCGGCCGAGGGACCCGTCAGCTCCCTGACCGCCGGCCGCGCCGCGTCCAGCACGGTCATGAACCAGGAGGAGAAGGCGTCCTTCGCATGCCGTTCCGCCAGTTCGCCGGGCGTCACGAAGGCCGTGGTGCCGACCTCGTCCGCGTCCGGCCGCAGCGGGGACTGCACCAGCCCGACGAACAGGTGGTTGTACTCCTGCTCCACCAGGCCCGAGTCCGGGTCCGGGTGGTTGTAGCGGATGGTGCCCGCCTCGGCGAGCAGCGACGGGGAGACGCCCAGCTCCTCGAAGGTGCGCCGCGCGGCCGCCGCGAACGGCGCCTCACCGGGGTAGGGGTGCCCGCAGCAGGTGTTGGACCACACGCCGGGGGAGTGGTACTTGCCCAGTGCCCGCTGCTGGAGCAGCAGTCGGCCCCGCTCGTCGAAGAGGAACACGGAGAAGGCGCGGTGCAGCTGTCCTGGCGGCTGATGGGCGGCGAGCTTCTCCGCGGTGCCGATCGTGACGCCGTTCTCGTCGACCAGCTCCAGCAAGATCGCGTCCGCGGTGCCGTTCGACGAGTTGTGTGTCGCGGTGGCAGGTGTGATCGGCATACCCATCCTTAGCATCGGTCCTCGCATCCCCAGTCTGCCGTACGCGTCCGGCACCACCGGCACTTCGCGCGAAAGCGCGCATGTCCCGCGCGCGGCAAGGGGATCCAGTAGGTGATCTTGCCCGGCGCCGGGCGTGGGGAACCGCCCGGAACGTGTGTACGGATCACGCGGTGGGCGCGACGGGTGCACGCTCAGTGACAGAGCCGCGCCTCGTGCTCCGCGTGCCCGCTCGGCTCCAGCTGGAAGGTGCAGTGCTCCACGTCGAAGTGGTGCCCCAGGCAGCCCTGGAGCTCGTGCAGCAGCTTCTCGTGGCCGATCGCGTTCAGCACGTCCGAGCGCACCACCACGTGCGCCGACAGCACCGGCATGCCGGAGGTGATCGTCCAGGCGTGCAGATCGTGGACGTCCTCCACCCCGTCCAGAGCGAGGATGTGGGACCGCACCTGCGCCATGTCGACGTCCTTGGGGGCCGACTCCAGCAGCACGTCGAGGGTCTCGCGCAGCAGCTTCACCGTCCTCGGCACGATCATCAGGCCGATGACGAGCGAGGCGATCGGGTCGGCGGTCAGCCAGCCGGTGGTGAGGATCACCACCGCCGAGATCAGCACCGCCACCGAGCCCAGCGCGTCCGCTGCCACCTCCAGGAACGCCCCGCGCACGTTCAGGCTCTCCGCCTGGCCGCGCATCAGCAGCGTGAGCGAGATCATGTTCGCGACCAGGCCGATCGCGCCGAACCAGATCATCAGCCCGCCCTCGGTGGCGGCCGGCGTGAAGAACCGCTGGACCGCCTCGTACAGGACGTAGCCGCCCACACCGAGCAGCAGCAGACAGTTGGCGAGGGCCGCCAGTATCTCGGCGCGGGCCAGCCCGAAGGTGCGGGTCGCGCTCGGCGGCCGGCCCGCGAAGTGGATGGCGAGCAGCGCCATGCCCAGGCCCAGCGCGTCCGTCGCCATGTGGGCCGCGTCCGCGATCAGCGCGAGGGAGTCGGCGAGCACCCCGCCGATGATCTCGACCACCATGACGCCGAGCGTGATCGACAGCGTCACGCGCAGTCTGCCGCGGTACGCCGCGGCGGCCGTGCCGGTGGTCGGCGCGTGCGTGTGGCCGTGGTCGTGCCCAGCCCCCATGGAAGCAGCCCTTCTGTGGTCCGTCGCGGCCCGTCGTGTTCTGCCCGGGCTCACAGTGAACTACGGGTGGGGGGTATCCGGCAACGCGGTACTGAACACCGTTGTCATATGCCCTGACCTGCGGAAACGAACCGCAGGTCAGGGCGCCCTCACCTGCTGCTCAGGAGTGGTGCAGCCGCCAGCCCCGCCACGCCGAGTCGACCATCTCGCGCACGTCCCGCCGGGCCGTCCACCCCAGTTCGCGGGCGGCCAGCTCCGCCGAGGCCACGGCGCGCGGCGCGTCCCCGGGCCTGCGCCCCTCGACGACCGCCGGCCGGGTGTCGCCGGTGACCTCGCCGATGAGGGTGACCAGCTCGCGTACCGAGACGCCCTCGCCCCGGCCGATGTTCACCGTCAGATCGCCCGCCGCGTCCGGCGCCGTCAGCCGCCGGGCCGCCGCCAGATGCGCCTCGGCCAGGTCGGCGACGTGGATGTAGTCACGGACGCAGGTGCCGTCCGGCGTCGGGTAGTCGTCGCCGAAGATCCGCGGGGCCTCGCCCCGGGTGAGCCGGTCGAAGACCATCGGGACGATGTTGAAGACGCCGGTGTCGGCCAGTTCCGGCGCCGCCGCCCCGGCCACGTTGAAGTACCGCAGGCACGTCGTCGTGATGCCGTGCGCCTGCCCCGCCGCCCGGACCAGCCACTCCCCGGCGAGCTTGGTCTCGCCGTACGGGTTCACCGGGGCGCACGGGGTGTCCTCCGTGATGAGGTCCACGTCCGGGTTGCCGTAGACGGCCGCGGAGGAGGAGAAGAGGAACCGTCGCACCCCGCCTTCGGCGACCGCGTCGAGGAGGGTGGCCAGACCGCCCACGTTCTCCCGGTAGTAGCGGGTGGGCCGCGCCACGGACTCGGCGACCTGCTTGTGGGCGGCCAGGTGCACCACGCCCGTCACGGAGTGCTCGGCGAGGACCCGCTCGACCAGGCCGGCGTCGAGGGCCGAGCCCTTCACGAGCGACACGTCCGGCCCGAGCCGCGCGGCGGCGCCCGTGGAGAGGTCGTCCAGGACGACGACGCGCTCCCCGGCCCGGGTCATGGCCCGTGCCACATGCGCCCCTATGTATCCGGCTCCGCCGGTGATCAGCCACGTCATGTCTGTAGACCCTATGCCGACCGTTGTCGGCGCTCGGGTCCGGCGGGCTATGTCCCGGATGTCGGCTCTGTGGGGCGCGGTTTGTCGGCCGGGCCGCCGATCACCGATGATGATCTCGGCAAAGGCCGGTTCAAGCCGGGTTCAAGCCGGGCTGTCGGACCTCGTCGATCGTGCCTGAACGGGCGGTGAACACGGCCTTCCCGGCATCCGATAGCCTCTGCCGACATGCCGCCCGCCTGGTGCAGCCACTGGTGAAGTCGCCGGTGCAGCCAAGGGGCGCCCCCATCGTGTACATGACCGGCGTGAACGCGCCGGACCCAGGGAGTGAGTTCGGTTGCCGACCGCCATCCTCACCGGCTCGCCGGTCCCCGGATCGTCGATCGAGGGCGACCTGCGGTCCCTCGGCTTCGACGTGCGGACCGCCTCCGACGCCGGTGACGCCGAGACCCTCCTCGCGGCCGTCCCCGGTGACCAGCGCGTCGCCGTGGTGGACGCCCGCTTCGTGGGCCACGAGCACGCGCTGCGCCTCGGCCTCACCGACCCCCGCTTCCCGCTCGCCGCGATCCCGGGCGCGGTGACCGCCCAGCCGGCCGGCCGCCAGGCCCTGACCCGGGCGATGGCCCGGGAGAACTCCGCGAGCGGTGGCACCGTACTCGCCGTCGGCAGCCTCGCCGACCGCGTCGTCACCGCCCTCGACGCCGACGGCGTCGACGTGCACCGCCCCGAGCTGGGCAGCCTGGTCGCGGAGGTCCCCGCCGACCCGCAGGCCCGCAACGAGGCACGGCAGGCCGTCGCCGCCGTCGACGACGAGGCCGTCCGCCTGAAGTCGGCCGTGAAGGCCCGCGACGGCTTCTTCACCACCTTCTTCATCAGCCCGTACTCGCGCTACGTCGCGCGCTGGTGCGCCCGCCGTGGCCTCACCCCGAACCAGGTCACCACCGCCTCGCTGATCACCGCGCTGATCGCGGCGGCCTGCGCGGCCACCGGCACCCGGGGCGGGTTCGTCGCGGCGGGCGTGCTGCTGATCGCGTCCTTCGTCCTGGACTGCACCGACGGCCAGCTCGCCCGCTACTCCCTGCAGTACTCCACGCTCGGCGCCTGGCTCGACGCCACCTTCGACCGTGCCAAGGAGTACGCCTACTACGCCGGCCTCGCGCTCGGAGCGGCCCGCGGCGGCGACGACGTATGGGCCCTCGCCCTGGGCGCCATGGTCCTGCAGACCTGCCGACACGTCGTGGACTTCTCCTTCAACGAGGCCAACCACGACGCCACCGCCAACACCAGCCCCACCGCCGCCCTCTCCGACAAGCTCGACAGCGTCGGCTGGACGGTCTGGGTGCGCCGGATGATAGTGCTGCCCATCGGCGAACGATGGGCCATGATCGCCGTCCTCACCGCGGCCACCACCCCCCGCATCACCTTCTACGCGCTCCTCATCGGCTGCGCCTTCGCGGCGACCTACACCACGGCGGGGCGTGTGCTGCGCTCGCTGACCCGCAAGGCCAGGCGCACGGACCGGGCGGCCCAGGCGCTGGCGGACCTCGCGGACAACGGGCCCCTGACCGAGTTGCTCGTGCGGTTCCTGCCGGGCCCGCCCCGTGTCACGGGGCCGCTCAGCGCCGCCGTCGGTGGCGTCATGGTGACGCTCGGGGCCTGGCTGTGGGGACCGAGCTGGTGGGTCGTGCTGATGGCCGGCGCCTATGTCCTGCTGTCCGCCGAAGCCGTCGCCCACCCCCTCAAGGGCGCCCTCGACTGGCTGATCCCCCCCTTCTTCCGTGCCGCCGAGTACGGCACCGTGCTGATCCTGGCGGCCAAGGCGGACGTGAACGGGGCGCTTCCCGCCGCTTTCGGTCTGGTTGCCGCCGTCGCCTACCATCACTACGACACGGTGTACCGCATCCGCGGCAATGCCGGAGCGCCGCCGGCCTGGCTGGTGCGCGCCATCGGGGGGCAGGACGGGCGGACGCTGCTCGTGGCCGTGCTGGCCGCGCTGCTCACCGCCTCGCAGTTCCCGGTCGCGCTCGCGGTCCTCGCCGTGGCCGTCGCCGTGGTGGTGCTCATGGAGAGCATCCGCTTCTGGGTGGCTGCCCACAAGGGCGGCGCTCCCGCCGTACACGATGAAGGAGAACCCGCATGATCGGCCTCGTGCTGGCGGCCGGCGCCGGACGCCGTCTGCGCCCCTACACCGACAGCCTGCCCAAGGCACTGGTGCCGGTGGGGCCCGCGGGCATAGAGGGCGAACCCACGGTCCTGGACCTGACGCTCGGCAACTTCGCCGAGATCGGTCTGACCGAGGTCGCGGTCATCGTCGGCTACCGCAAGGAGGCCGTGTACGAGCGCAAGGCGGCCCTGGAGGCGAAGTACGGCCTCAAGCTGACCCTCATCGACAACGACAAGGCCGAGGAGTGGAACAACGCCTACTCCCTGTGGTGCGGCCGTGACGCCCTCAAGGACGGTGTGATCCTCGCCAACGGCGACACCGTGCACCCGGTCTCCGTCGAGAAGACGCTGCTGGCCGCCCGCGGCGACGGCAGGCAGATCATCCTCGCGATCGACACCGTGAAGTCCCTCGCGGACGAGGAGATGAAGGTCGTCGTCGACCCCGACATGGGTGTCCAGAGGATCACCAAGCTGATGGACCCGGCCGAGGCCACCGGCGAGTACATCGGTGTCACCCTCATCGAGGGCGACGCCGCCCCCGAGCTGGCCGAGGCGCTCAAGACCGTGTGGGAGGCCGACCCGCAGCAGTTCTACGAGCACGGCTACCAGGAGCTCGTCAACGGAGGCTTCCGCATCGACGTGGCGCCGATCGGCGACGTCAAGTGGGTCGAGATCGACAACCACGACGATCTCGCCCGTGGACGGGAGATCGCGTGTCAGTACTGACCCGGCTGATCCCGTCGCCGGTCGTCGTCGACATCCGCCCGGGTGCCCTCGACGATCTCGTCGGGGTCCTCGCCGACGAGCGCATCTCGCACTCGGGCAAGCTCGCGATCGCCGTCAGCGGCGGCTCGGGCGCCCGGCTGCGCGAGCGCCTCACCCCGGCCCTGCCCGGTGCCACCTGGTACGAGGTCGGCGGCGGCACCATCGACGACGCCGTCCGGCTGGCGAGCGACATAAAGGCCGGCCACTACGACGCGGTCGTGGGCCTCGGCGGCGGCAAGATCATCGACTGCGCCAAGTTCGCTGCGGCGCGCGTCGGCCTGTCCCTCGTCGCCGTACCGACGAACCTCGCGCACGACGGCCTGTGCTCGCCCGTCGCCACCCTCGACAACGACGCGGGCCGCGGTTCCTACGGGGTCCCGACTCCGATCGCGGTCGTCATCGATCTCGACGTCATCCGGGAGGCCCCGGTGCGGTTCGTGCGCGCCGGCATCGGCGACGCGGTGTCGAACATCTCGGCCATCGCCGACTGGGAGCTCGCCAACCGGGTCAAGGGCGAGAAGATCGACGGCCTCGCCGCCGCGATCGCCCGCCAGGCCGGCGAGGCGGTCCTCAGGCACCCGGGCGGCATCGGGGACACCGACTTCCTCCAGGTGCTGGCCGAGGCGCTGGTGCTCAGCGGCATCGCCATGTCGGTGTCGGGCGACTCCCGCCCGTCCTCCGGCGCGTGCCACGAGATCAACCACGCCTTCGACCTGCTCTTCCCCAAGCGGGCGGCCGCCCACGGCGAGCAGTGCGGACTCGGCGCGGCCTTCGCGATGTACCTGCGCGGAGCCCACGAGCAGTCGGCCCACATGGCCCAGGTGCTGCGCCGGCACGGACTGCCGGTCCTGCCCGAGGAGATCGGCTTCACGGTGGACGAGTTCGTCCGCGCCGTGGAGTTCGCTCCCGAGACCCGGCCCGGCCGCTACACGATCCTCGAACACCTCGACCTCAAGACCGAACAGATCAAGGACATCTACGCCGACTATGTCAAGGCCATCGGTAGCTGAACTCAGACCGGTCGTCCACCCTCCGGGGGTGAAGGACCGGCGCAGCGGTGAGCACTGGATGGGACGCCTCTACATGCGTGAGGTGTCCCTGCGGGTCGACCGCTACCTGGTCGACACCAGGGTCACGCCCAACCAGCTCACGTACCTGATGACCGTCTTCGGAGTACTGGCGGCCCCGGCCCTGCTGGTGCCGGGGATCACGGGTGCCGTGCTCGGCGTGGTGTGCGTCCAGATGTACCTGCTGCTGGACTGCGTGGACGGCGAGGTCGCCCGCTGGAAGAAGCAGTACTCGCTCGGCGGGGTCTACCTGGACCGGGTCGGGGCGTATCTCACCGACGCCGCCGTCCTGGTCGGCTTCGGGCTGCGCGCCGCCGACCTGTGGGGCAGCGGCCGGATCGACTGGCTGTGGGCCTTCCTCGGCACGCTGGCCGCGCTCGGCGCGATCCTGATCAAGGCCGAGACCGACCTCGTCGGCGTCGCCCGCCACCAGGGCGGCCTGCCGCCGGTCAAGGAGTCGGCGTCCGAACCGCGTTCCTCCGGCATGGCGCTGGCCCGCCGGGCCGCCTCGGCGCTCAAGTTCCACCGGCTGATCCTCGGCATCGAGGCGTCCCTGCTGATCCTGGTCCTGGCGGTCGTCGACCAGGTGCGCGGCGACCTGTTCTTCACCCGGCTCGGCGTCGCCGTACTGGCCGGCATCGCGCTGCTGCAGACTCTGCTGCACCTGGTGTCCATCCTCGTGTCGAGCAGGCTGAAGTGAGCGCGCGCATAACGGTCGGCGCGGTCGTCATCACCATGGGCAACCGCCCCGACGAGCTGAGAGCCCTGCTCGACTCGGTCGCCAAGCAGGACGGTGACCGGGTCGAGGTGGTCGTGGTCGGCAACGGCTCGCCCGTCCCGGACGTCCCCGAGGGCGTGCGCACGGTCGAACTGCCCGACAACCTCGGCATCCCCGGCGGCCGCAACGTCGGCATCGAGGCCTTCGGCCCCAGCGGCCGTGACGTCGACGTCCTGCTGTTCCTGGACGACGACGGCCTCCTCGCCCACCACGACACGGCCGAGCTGTGCCGCCGGGCCTTCGACGCCGATCCGAAGCTGGGCATCATCAGCTTCCGGATCGCCGACCCGGACACCGGTGTCACCCAGCGCCGCCACGTACCCCGGCTGCGCGCCTCCGACCCGATGCGCTCCTCGCGGGTCACCACCTTTCTCGGCGGCGCCAACGCCGTCCGCACGAAGGTCTTCGCGGAGGTCGGCGGACTCCCGGACGAGTTCTTCTACGCCCACGAGGAGACCGACCTGGCCTGGCGGGCCCTCGACGCCGGTTGGATGATCGACTACCGGTCCGACATGGTGCTGTACCACCCGACGACCGCCCCCTCGCGGCACGCCGTGTACCACCGCATGGTCGCCCGCAACCGCGTCTGGCTGGCCCGCCGCAACCTTCCCGCCCCGCTGGTCCCGGTCTACCTCGGCGTCTGGCTGCTGCTCACGCTGGCGCGCCGCCCCTCGGGCTCCGCGCTGAAGGCCTGGTTCGGCGGTTTCCGGGAAGGCTGGAACACTCCGTGCGGACCGCGCAGGCCCATGAAGTGGCGCACGGTCTGGCGGCTGACCCGACTGGGCCGGCCCCCGGTGATCTGACAAGCTCGTCCCTGAGGCACCCGGGTCGTACCACGGGCCCGCCGGCTCATGCCAGCCCGTCAAGGCTGCGCATCCCGAAGACGAAAGTTTCCTACTTGTGAGTGAGACAACGCATGACGTCGGAGGCCTGGTGAGTGCGCTTCCGTCGCCCGACGAAGGCCTCACGGCGGCGCAGCTCGCGGCCAGGTACGGGCTGGCCGTGAGCGGTGCACGCCCCCCGCTGCGGGAGTACGTCCGCCAGCTCTGGGGGCGCCGCCACTTCATCCTGGCGTTCTCCCAGGCGAAGGTGGCCGCGCAGTACAGCCAGGCCAAGCTCGGCCAGCTGTGGCAGGTGGCCACTCCGCTGCTGAACGCGGCGGTGTACTTCATGATCTTCGGCGTGCTGCTCGACGCCAGCAGGGGAATGTCCAAGGAGGTCTACATCCCCTTCCTGGTCACGGGCGTCTTCGTGTTCACCTTCACGCAGACCTCGGTGATGAGCGGTGTCCGCGCGATCTCCGGCAACCTCGGACTGGTCCGCGCCCTGCACTTCCCGCGCGCCTCGCTGCCGATCTCCTTCGCCCTCCAGCAGCTCCAGCAGCTGCTGTACTCGATGCTCGTGCTGTTCCTGGTGGTCATCGGCATGGGCAGCTACCCGGACCTGTCCTGGGCGCTGATCGTCCCGGTGCTCGCCCTGCAGTTCTGCTTCAACACCGGCCTGGCGCTGGTCTTCGCCCGGGCCGGCGCGAAGACCCCGGACCTGGCGCAGCTGATGCCGTTCGTGATGCGGACGTGGATGTACGCCTCCGGCGTGATGTTCTCCATCCCGGTCTTCCTCGCGGACAAGCCGCAGTGGGCGGCGAGCATCCTCCAGTGGAACCCGGCCGCCATCTACATGGACCTGATGCGCTTCGCGCTCATCGAGGAGTACGGCGCCGAGAACCTGCCCGACCACGTCTGGGCCGTCGCGGGCGGCTGGGCCGCGCTGCTCGCCGTCGGCGGCTTCGTGTACTTCTGGAGGGCGGAGGAGAGGTACGGCCGTGGTTGAGCCACTCCAGGGGCAGCGCACGGGACAGCGGGTCCCGACCGTCATCGCCGACAAGGTCCACATCGTCTACCGGGTCCACGGTGCCAAGGCCGCCAAGGGAAGCGCCACGGCGGCCCTCAGCCGGATCGTCAAGCGCGGCGGCGAGGAACGCGGTGTGCGCAAGGTGCACGCGGTGCGGGGCGTCTCCTTCGTCGCCCACCGCGGCGAGGCCATCGGCCTGATCGGCTCCAACGGCTCCGGCAAGTCCACGCTGCTGCGTGCCATCGCCGGCCTGCTCCCACCGGAGAGCGGCAGGGTCTACACCGACGGCCAGCCCTCGCTGCTCGGCGTCAACGCGGCCCTGATGAACGACCTCACCGGCGAGCGCAACGTCACCCTCGGCGGCCTGGCCATGGGCATGTCCCGTGAGCAGATCAAGCAGCGCTACCAGGAGATCGTCGACTTCTCCGGCATCAACGAGAAGGGCGACTTCATCTCCCTGCCGATGCGCACCTACTCCTCCGGCATGCAGGCCCGGCTGCGCTTCTCGATCGCCGCCGCCAAGGACCACGACGTCCTGATGATCGACGAGGCGCTGGCCACCGGCGACGCGAAGTTCCGGGGGCGCTCCGAGGAACGCATCCGGGAGCTGCGCCGGCAGGCCGGTACGGTGTTCCTGGTCAGCCACAGCAACAAGTCGATCAGGGACACCTGCGACCGCGTGCTGTGGCTGGAACGCGGCGAACTGCGCCTGGACGGCCCGACCGACGAGGTCCTCAAGGAGTACGAGAAGTTCTCGGCCAGGTAGGGCGATGCGACCAGGGCCCCGCCGGAACTTCCCGGCGGGGCCCTGCGTCTGCAAAGGAAACGTCAACTCCGGGTCGCCTTAGGAATCTTGACGCCAATCGGTGTGTTGTTGTGATGTGCAGGACACCCCCGCGAACCGCCCTGCGTTGTACAACGTAAGCTGGACCGGTCCCGAAACGCGTCAAGTGGGGCGATAATGCGCAGCGTCCATGGTCGGGCAGGCGTGCGCGTGGCCGGGCGGCGTGTCCGAAATAGTGCGTATTGGGTCCGCAGTGTAGAACGGGAGATGTGACGGCAATGGCTACGGAGACTCCCCAGCTCAGCGCAGGCCGTGCCGTCCCGGCCCCGGGCGGTCGACGATGACGGCGCCTGTCGCGCCACCCACCGGCGACCCGGAGCGCGGCACGCTCGACAAGGCCGCCGACGAGAACTTCCCCGTGGCCCCGTTCTTTCTGCCCAGGGCCTGGCGCGACGACCTGACCGCCGTGTACGGCTTCGCCCGGCTCGTCGACGACATCGGCGACGGCGACCTCGCCCCGGGCGGCGCCGACGCCCACCTGCTCGGCGTGCCGGCCGTCGAGGCCGAGAACCGCCTGCTCCTGCTGGACGCCTTCGAGGCCGACCTGCATCGTGTTTTCGACGGGTTCGACGGCGCGCCCCGCCATCCCCTGCTGCGCCGCCTCCAGCCCACGGTCCGCCGCCGCTCGCTCACCCCCGAGCCCTTCCTCGGCCTGATCGCCGCCAACCGGCAGGACCAGCTCGTCACCCGCTACGAGACCTACGACGACCTCCTCGCCTACTGCGAACTGTCCGCCAACCCCGTCGGCCGTCTCGTCCTGGCCGTCACCGGCACCTCGACCCCCGAGCGCGTGCGCCGCTCCGACGCCATCTGTACCGCGCTGCAGATCGTCGAACACCTTCAGGACGTGACCGAGGACCTCGGTCGCGACCGCGTCTACCTGCCCGCCACGGACATGAAGCGCTTTCACGTCCAGGAGGCGGATCTCGCCACGAAAACCGCGGGCGCGTCGGTGCGCGCACTGGTCGCGTACGAAGCGCAACGCGCCCGCGATCTCCTGAGTGAAGGCGCCCCCCTGGTGGGTAGCGTCCACGGCAGGCTGAGACTGCTGCTCGCGGGGTTCGTGGCGGGGGGGAGGGCGGCGATCCGCGCGATCGCCGCCGCTGATTACGACGTACTTCCCGGCCCGCCCAAGCCCGGCAAGCTCCAGTTGCTGCGCGAGGTGGGCGTGACCCTGCGAGGAGAGGGGTGATCCGGACCGTGGAGTCGTCACCGCACGTGTCCGCGCCGGTACTCGCCGCCTACAGCTATTGCGAGGCCGTCACCGGGCAGCAGGCCCGTAACTTCGCGTACGGCATCAGGCTGCTGCCCACGCCCAAGCGCCGCGCGATGTCGGCGCTGTACGCCTTCTCGCGCCGCGTCGACGACATCGGCGACGGCGCGCTGGACGGCGACGTGAAGACCGCCCGGCTCGAGGACACCCGGGCGCTGCTCACCCGGGTCCGCGAGGGCGAGATCGAGGAGGACGACACCGACCCCGTCGCGGTCGCCCTCGCGCACACGGCCCAGGCCTTCCCGGTCCCGCTGGGCGGCCTGGACGAGCTGATCGACGGCGTGCTGATGGACGTGCGCGGCGAGACGTACGAGACCTGGGACGACCTGAAGGCGTACTGCCGCTGTGTGGCGGGCGCCATCGGGCGGCTCTCGCTCGGCGTGTTCGGCACCGAACCGGGGGCGCGCGGCGCCGAACGCGCTCCGGAGTACGCCGACACACTCGGGCTCGCGCTCCAGCTCACCAACATCCTCAGAGACGTCCGCGAGGACGCGGAGGGCGGCCGGACCTATCTGCCCGCCGACGACCTCGCCAAGTTCGGCTGCTCGGCCGGGTTCGACGGGCCGAAGCCCCCGGAGGGCTCCGACTTCGTGGGTCTCGTGCACTTCGAGGTGCGACGGGCCCGCACTCTCTTCGCCGAGGGCTACCGGCTGCTGCCCATGCTCGACCGGCGCAGCGGCGCCTGCGTCGCCGCCATGGCCGGCATCTACCGCCGTCTCCTCGACCGCATCGAGCGCGACCCCGAGGCGGTACTGCGCGGCCGGGTCTCGCTGCCCGGGCGGGAGAAGGCCTACGTCGCCGTGCGCGGCCTGTCGGGCCTGGACGCCCGGCACGTGTCGCGGCAGACCGTCAGGAGGCGCACCTGATGGACGCGGCGAGCGACAAAGTGGGCCAAGGTGATTCCTCCGGAGAAAAGCGGCACGCAACCCTCCGGTCCGGCGCGGCGTCCCTGAGTGCGACGGCCTGCGGTGCAGAGTTCAAGCACCATGGCCGGCCTGCACGGGAGGGTGCACGATGAACGACGAGCAGCTCGCTGACGCCTCGGACGTGTCCGGTGGTTCACGGCGTACCGCCGTCGTCGTCGGGGGCGGGCTCGCCGGTGTCACCGCGGCGCTCGCGCTCGCCGACGCGGGCGTACGCGTCACCCTGCTCGAGGGCCGGCCCCGGCTCGGCGGCCTGGCCTTCTCCTTCCAGCGCGGCCAACTGACCGTCGACAACGGACAGCATGTGTACCTGCGCTGCTGCACCGCCTACCGCTGGTTCCTCGACCGCATCGAGGGCAGCGCGCTGGCGCCACTGCAGGACCGGCTCGACGTGCCCGTCGTCGACCTCGCCAAGCCCGAGGGGCGGCGGCTGGGCAGACTGCGGCGCGACGCGCTGCCCGTGCCGCTGCATCTGGGGCGCAGCCTCGCCACGTATCCGCACCTCTCGCTCGCCGAACGCGCCAGGGTGGGCCGGGCCGCGCTCGCGCTCAAGGGGCTCGACCTCGCCGACCCGACCCTGGACACACAGGACTTCGGCAACTGGCTGACCGCTCACGGTCAGTCGGCACGCGCCGTCGAGGCTCTGTGGGACCTGGTCGGGGTCGCCACTCTCAACGCGGTCGCGGGGGACTCCTCGCTGGGGCTCGCCGCGATGGTGTTCAAGACCGGTCTGCTGTCCGACCCGGGCGCCGCCGACATCGGCTGGGCGCATGTCCCGCTGGGCGAACTGCACGACCGGCTGGCGCGCAAGGCGCTCGAGTCCTCCGGCGTACGGGTCGAGGTCCGTTCACGCGTCACCTCCCTCTCTCCTGACGAAAACGGGACCTGGAGCGTTCAGGTTCCGGGCGAGACGCTCCGCGCGGACACGGTCGTGCTCGCCGTACCGCAGCGTGAGACCTACGACCTGCTCCCCGACGGCGCGCTCGACGACGCGGCGCGGCTGCTGGAGATCGAGACCGCGCCCATCCTCAACGTGCACGTCGTCTACGACCGCAAAGTGCTCGACAAGCCCTTCTTCGCGGCGCTCGGCACGCCCGTGCAGTGGGTCTTCGACCGCACCCACGCCTCCGGGCTGCGCGAGGGCCAGTACCTCGCCCTGTCCCAGTCCGCCGCGCACGGCGAGATCGACGCCCCCGTCGCCGCGCTGCGCGAGCGCTATCTGCCCGAGCTGGAACGGCTGCTGCCGGGCACGCGCGGCGCCGAGGTGCGGGACTTCTTCGTGACCCGGGAGCGCACGGCGACGTTCGCCCCCACCCCCGGCGTCGGGCGCCTCCGTCCCGGCGCCCGCACCAAAGCCCCCGGCCTGTACCTGGCCGGAGCGTGGACCGCCACAGGGTGGCCCGCGACCATGGAGAGTGCGGTCCGCAGCGGCGTGAGTGCGGCGGACGCCGCGCTGAGCGCCCTGGGCCGGCCCCGCCCCCGCCGCCTCTTCGACTTCGAGGAGGCCGCGTGATGCTCGATCAGCACGGCTCGGCACACCCCCGCACCCCCTCCGGTACCGCAACAAGAGGAGAAACTGTGCCCACTGTGCCCCCGGCCACGCCGGACGCTCACAGGACCGCGGTGGACGTGACCGCGCTCCTGGAGTGCGGCCGCACCCTGGCCACACCGGTGCTGCGGGCGGCCGTCGACCGGCTGGCTCCGCCCATGGACACGGTCGCCGCCTACCACTTCGGCTGGATCGACGCCCAGGGCAACCCCACCGACGGCGACGGCGGCAAGGCCGTCCGCCCCGCCCTCGCCGTGCTCTCCGCCGAGGTCACCGGGGCCGCTCCCGAGGTCGGCATCCCCGGCGCGGTCGCCGTCGAACTGGTCCACAACTTCTCCCTCCTGCACGACGACCTGATGGACGGCGACGAACAGCGCCGGCACCGCGACACCGTCTGGAAGGTGCACGGCCCCGCGCAGGCCATCCTGGTCGGCGACGCCCTGTTCGCCCTCGCCAACGAGATCCTCCTCGAACTCGGCACGGCCGAGGCCGGCCGGGCCACCCGCCGCCTGACCACCGCCACCCGCGCCCTGATCGACGGCCAGGCCCAGGACATCTCCTACGAGCACCGCGACCGCGTCAGCGTCGAGGAGTGCCTGGAGATGGAGGGCAACAAGACCGGCGCCCTGCTGGCCTGCGCCAGCTCGATCGGCGCCGTGCTCGGCGGCGCGGACGACCGCAGCGCCGATCGCCTGGAGAAGTACGGCTACCACCTCGGCCTGGCCTTCCAGGCCGTCGACGACCTCCTCGGCATCTGGGGCGACCCGGTCTCGACCGGCAAGCAGACCTGGAGCGACCTGCGCCAGCGCAAGAAGTCCCTGCCGGTCGTGGCCGCGCTCGCGGCGGGCGGTTCCGCCTCCGAGCGGCTCGGCGAGATCCTCGCCGCCGACGCCAAGAGCAGCGACTTCGAGAACTTCTCCGAGGAGGAGTTCGCGGCCCGTGCCGCCCTGATCGAGGAGGCCGGCGGCCGTGAGTGGACCGCCGAGGAGGCACGCCGTCAGCACACCATCGCCATCGAAGCCCTGAACGCCGTCGACATGCCCGAGCAGGTGCGGGCCCGGTTCACGGCGCTCGCCGACTTCGTCGTCGTACGAAAGAGATGATCACTATCGGTCGAATAGCCCTCGCGTAGTCGCCGGCCGGTGTGCGAGGAGTCAGAGCACCGGCCGACGGCGGACCCACAGCAGACGCAACGACATGCACACTGCACGAAGGGGAAGCCATGACAGCGACGACCGACGGAAGCACCGGGGCCCTCCCGCCCCGCGCTGCCGCGGCCAGCGAAACCGACATCACCATCCCCGTGGCGGCCGGGGTACAAGAAGCCGCCGCACGCGCGATGCGGCGCGCCACCGACTTCCTGCTCGCGCGGCAGGACGCCGAGGGCTGGTGGAAGGGCGACCTCGAGACGAACGTCACCATGGACGCCGAGGACCTGCTGCTCCGTCAGTTCCTGGGCATCCGTGACGAGGCCACCACCCGCGCCGCCGCCCTCTTCGTCCGCGGCGAGCAGCGCGAGGACGGCACCTGGGCCACCTTCTACGGCGGGCCGCCCGACCTCTCCGCCACCATCGAGGCGTACGTCGCCCTGCGCCTGGCCGGAGACGCCCCCGAGGCACCCCACATGAGCAGGGCCTCCGCCTGGGTCCGCGAGCAGGGAGGCATCGCGGCCGCCCGGGTCTTCACCCGGATCTGGCTGGCCCTGTTCGGCTGGTGGAAGTGGGAGGACCTGCCGGAACTTCCGCCGGAGCTCCTGTACTTCCCCAAGTGGTTCCCGCTCAGCATCTACAACTTCGGCTGCTGGGCCCGGCAGACGATCGTGCCGCTGACCGTCGTGTCGGCCAAGCGACCGGTGCGCCCGGCGCCGTTCCCGCTCGACGAGCTGCACACCGACCCGGCGCGTCCCAACCCGCCCAAACCCCTTGCCCCGGTGAACAGTTGGGACGGGCTCTTCCAGCGGCTCGACAAGGTGGTGCGCGGATACCGGTCGGTCGCGGTGCGCAGGCTGCGCAAGGCGGCCATGAACTCGGCCGCCCGCTGGATCATCGAACGCCAGGAGAACGACGGCTGCTGGGGCGGGATCCAGCCGCCCGCCGTGTACTCGGTCATCGCGCTGCACCTGCTCGGCTACGACCTCGAACACCCGGTGATGCGGGCCGGGCTGGAGTCGCTCGACCGTTACGCCGTGTGGCGCGAGGACGGCGCCCGGATGATCGAGGCCTGCCAGTCGCCGGTGTGGGACACCTGTCTGGCGACCATCGCGCTCGCCGACGCGGGCCTGCCCCCGGACCATCCGCAACTGGTCAAGGCCGCCGACTGGATGCTCGGCGAGCAGGTGGTGCGCCCCGGCGACTGGTCGGTGCGCAGGCCCCAACTCCCGCCAGGAGGATGGGCGTTCGAGTTCCACAACGACAACTACCCCGACATCGACGACACCGCCGAGGTCGTTCTCGCGCTGCGCCGGGTCAGGCATCACGACCCGCAGCGGATGGACCGGGCCATCGCGCGCGGGGTGCGCTGGAACCTCGGGATGCAGTCGAGGAACGGGGCCTGGGGCGCCTTCGACGCCGACAACACCAGCCCGTTCCCCAACCGGATGCCGTTCTGCGACTTCGGCGAGGTCATCGACCCGCCGTCCGCCGACGTCACGGCGCACGTCGTCGAGATGCTGGCGGTGGAGGGCCTCTCGCACGACCCGCGCACCCGGCGCGGAATCCAGTGGCTGCTGGCCGAACAGGAGCCGGACGGTTCGTGGTTCGGGCGCTGGGGCGTCAACTACGTCTACGGCACGGGGTCGGTGGTGCCCGCCCTCACCGCGGCCGGCCTGCCCGCCCGGCATCCCGCGATCCGGCGGGCGGTGGCCTGGCTGGAGCGGGTGCAGAACGACGACGGCGGCTGGGGCGAGGACCTGCGCTCCTACCAGGACCCCACCCGGTGGAGCGCTCGGGGCGCCTCGACGGCCTCCCAGACGGCGTGGGCGCTGATGGCGCTGCTGGCCGCGGGGGAGAAGGACGCCAAGGCCGTCGAGCGGGGCATCGCGTGGCTGGCACAGACCCAGCGGGAGGACGGCTCCTGGGACGAGCCCCACTTCACCGGCACCGGCTTTCCGTGGGACTTCTCGATCAACTACCACCTGTACCGGCAGGTCTTCCCGCTGACCGCACTCGGCCGGTACGTCCACGGCGAGCCGTTCAGCACATTGCCCGGTGCCCAGCCGGCCGCTTCCGAGGCAGAGGGGAGCTGAATGAGCGCGCAGCCCGTCCCTGCCCCGCTGCTGATCGCGTGCGCGCTCGGCATCGAGCACCTCGCCCTGCGCATGGGCGACCGCAGCGGGGCCGACGGGCCGGTCACCGTCCTGCGGACGGGCATGGGGCCGAAGGCGGCGGAGCGCTCCGTCACCCGGGTCCTGGCCGACCCGGTGCTCGACGGGGCGGCCGTGCTCGCCACGGGCTTCTGCGCCGGGCTCGCCCCCGGTATGCACCCCGGTGACCTGGTCGTCGCCGAGGAGACCCGCGACCCGCGCGGCAGCGTCCCCTGCGTCGGCACCGAACTGCTCGTCAAGGAGCTCGTGCGCACCCTGCCCGGGCGCACCGTCCACACCGGCCCCCTCACCGGCTCCGACCACGTCGTGCGCGGTCACGAACGGGGCGACCTGCTCGCGACCGGCGCCATCGCGGTCGACATGGAGTCGGCGGCCACGCTCCTGAGCGCCGTGCGCGCGGATCTGCGCCCGGTTGCGGCCGTCCGAGTGGTCGTGGACGCTCCAGAACATGAACTCGTCCGGATCGGCACGGTGCGCGGTGGAATATCAGCTTTCCGTGTTCTCCGCTCCGTCCTGCCTGCTTTTTTCGAATGGCACCGTAATGTTCTGCTCCCCCGGAGGTGAGCCACATGGCCATGCCGCTGCGCCAGTCCATCAAGGTCGCTACATACCTGGCCGAACAGAAGCTCCGTAAGCGGGACAAGTTCCCGCTCATCGTCGAGCTGGAGCCCCTCTTCGCCTGCAACCTCAAGTGCGAGGGCTGCGGCAAGATCCAGCATCCGGCGGGAGTGCTCAAGCAGCGCATGCCGGTCGCCCAGGCCGTGGGCGCGGTGCTGGAGTCCGGTGCGCCGATGGTGTCCATCGCGGGCGGTGAGCCCCTGATGCACCCTCAGATCGACGAGATCGTGCGGCAGCTGGTGGCCAAGAGGAAGTACGTCTTCCTCTGCACCAACGCCATGCTGCTGCGCAAGAAGATGGAGAAATTCACGCCCTCCCCGTACTTCGCCTTCGCCGTGCACATCGACGGGCTGCGCGAGCGGCACGACGAGTCCGTGGCGAAGGAGGGCGTGTTCGACGAGGCCGTGGCGGCCATCAAGGAGGCCAAGCGGCGCGGCTTCCGGGTCACCACCAACTCGACGTTCTTCAACACCGACACCCCGCAGACCATCATCGAGGTGCTCAACTTCCTCAACGACGACCTCAAGGTCGACGAGATGATGATCTCGCCCGCGTACGCCTACGAGAAGGCGCCCGACCAGGAGCACTTCCTGGGCGTTGAGCAGACCCGCGAGCTGTTCAAGAAGGCCTTCTCGGGCGGCAACCGGCGCCGCTGGCGGCTCAACCACTCCCCGCTCTTCCTGGACTTCCTGGAGGGCAAGGTCGACTTCCCGTGCACCGCGTGGGCAATCCCGAACTACTCGCTCTTCGGCTGGCAGCGGCCCTGCTACCTGATGAGCGACGGGTACGTGCCGACGTACCGCGAGCTGATCGAGGACACCGACTGGGACAAGTACGGTCGCGGCAAGGACCCGCGCTGCGCCAACTGCATGGCGCACTGCGGCTACGAGCCCACCGCCGTCCTCGCCACCATGGGCTCCCTCAAGGAGTCCCTGCGTGCCCTGCGCGAGACCGTCAACGGAAACCGGGAGTGACGGCATGACCGCCGTCTCCCTGGGCGTTCCCGAGGTGCCGGTCCGGCCGGTGGCGTCGCGACGTGAGTCGCGGCGGATCCAGGTCGGCCCGGTGGCGGTCGGGGGCGGGGCCCCTGTGTCGGTGCAGTCGATGACGACGACCCGTACGTCGGACATCGGCGCCACCCTCCAGCAGATCGCCGAGCTCACCGCGTCCGGCTGCCAGATCGTGCGGGTCGCCTGTCCCACGCAGGACGACGCCGACGCCCTGTCGACGATCGCCCGCAAGTCGCAGATCCCGGTGATCGCGGACATCCACTTCCAGCCGAAGTACGTGTTCGCGGCGATCGAGGCGGGCTGCGCGGCGGTCCGGGTGAACCCCGGCAACATCAAGCAGTTCGACGACAAGGTCAAGGAGATCGCCCGGGCCGCGAAGGACCACGGCACCCCGATCCGCATCGGTGTCAATGCCGGCTCCCTGGACCGCCGCCTGCTCCAGAAGTACGGCAGGGCGACCCCGGAGGCCCTGGCGGAGTCGGCGCTGTGGGAGGCGTCCCTCTTCGAGGAGCACGACTTCCGGGACATCAAGATCTCCGTCAAGCACAACGACCCGGTGATCATGGTCGAGGCCTACCGTCAGCTCGCCGCCCAGTGCGACTACCCGCTGCACCTGGGCGTCACGGAGGCGGGCCCCGCCTTCCAGGGCACGATCAAGTCGGCGGTGGCCTTCGGCGCGCTGCTGTCCCAGGGCATCGGCGACACGATCCGGGTGTCGCTGAGCGCGCCGCCGGTGGAGGAGGTCAAGGTCGGCATCCAGATCCTGGAGTCCCTGGGCCTCAGGCAGCGGCGGCTGGAGATCGTCTCCTGCCCGTCCTGCGGCCGCGCCCAGGTCGACGTGTACAAGCTGGCCGACGAGGTCACGGCGGGCCTGGAGGGCATGGAGGTCCCGTTGCGCGTCGCGGTCATGGGGTGTGTGGTCAACGGCCCCGGCGAGGCACGGGAGGCGGACCTGGGGGTCGCCTCCGGCAACGGCAAGGGCCAGATCTTCGTGAAGGGCGAGGTCATCAAGACCGTCCCCGAATCGAAGATCGTGGAGACCCTCATCGAAGAGGCCATGAAGATCGCCGAACAGATGGAACAGGACGGCGTCGCGTCGGGGGAGCCGGCCGTCACCGTGAGTTGAACAGCACGGACCGAAGGGGGCCCGACGTGACGATCCTGGAGAACATCCGGCAACCACGTGACCTGAAGGCGCTGTCCGAGGCGGAACTCGGTGAACTGTCCGAAGAGATAAGGGATTTCCTGGTGCACGCGGTCGCCAGGACCGGCGGACACCTCGGGCCCAACCTGGGCGTGGTGGAACTGACCATCGCGCTGCACCGGGTCTTCGAGTCGCCGGTCGACCGCATCCTGTGGGACACCGGCCACCAGAGCTATGTGCACAAGATGCTGACAGGGCGTCAGGACTTCTCCAAGCTGCGCGGCAAAGGGGGCCTGTCCGGATACCCCTCCCGTGAGGAGTCCGAGCACGACGTCATCGAGAACAGCCACGCCTCCACCGCGCTCGGCTGGGCCGACGGGCTCGCCAAGGCCCGCCAGGTGCAGGGCGAGAAGGGCCATGTCGTCGCGGTCATCGGTGACGGCGCGCTCACCGGCGGCATGGCCTGGGAGGCGCTGAACAACATCGCCGCCGCCAAGGACCGGCCGCTGATCATCGTCGTCAACGACAACGAGCGCTCGTACGCGCCGACCATCGGCGGGCTCGCCAACCACCTGGCGACCCTGCGCACCACCGACGGCTACGAGAAGGTGCTGGCCTGGGGGAAGGACGTCCTGCTGCGCACGCCGGTCGTCGGGCACACGGTCTACGAGTCGCTGCACGGCGCGAAGAAGGGCTTCAAGGACGCGTTCGCGCCGCAGGGCATGTTCGAGGACCTCGGCCTGAAATACGTCGGCCCGATCGACGGGCACGACCTCAAGGCCGTCGAGTCCGCGCTGCGGCGGGCCAAGCGCTTCCACGGGCCGGTGCTGGTGCACTGCCTGACCGAGAAGGGGCGGGGCTACGAGCCCGCGCTGGCGCACGAGGAGGACCACTTCCACACCGTCGGTGTGATGGACCCGCTGACCTGCGCGCCGCTCAGCCCCTCCAGCGGGCCGTCGTGGACGTCCGTCTTCGGCGACGAGATCGTGGCCATCGGCGAGGAACGGGACGACGTCGTGGCGATCACGGCGGCGATGCTGCACCCGGTGGGGCTCGGCAGGTTCGCCGAACGCTTCCCGGAGCGCGTGTGGGACGTCGGCATAGCCGAACAGCACGCGGCCGTGAGCGCGGCCGGCCTGGCGACCGGCGGCCTGCACCCCGTCGTCGCCGTCTACGCCACGTTCCTCAACCGGGCCTTCGACCAGTTGCTGATGGACGTGGCCCTGCACCGCTGCGGGGTGACGTTCGTGCTGGACCGGGCCGGGGTGACCGGCGTCGACGGCGCGTCCCACAACGGCATGTGGGACATGTCCGTCCTCCAGGTCGTCCCGGGACTGCGCATCGCGGCCCCGCGCGACGCCGAGCGACTGCGCACGCAGTTGCGGGAGGCGGTAGCGGTGGACGACGCGCCGACGCTGGTCCGCTTCCCGAAGGAGTCGGTCGGGCCGGAGATCCCGGCGGTCGGCAGGGTGGGCGGCATGGACGTGCTGCACCGGGGCGAGCGGGCCGACGTGCTCCTCGTGGCCGTCGGCGTCATGGCGCCGGTGTGCTTGCAGGCCGCCGAGCTGCTGGCGGCGCGGGGCGTCAACTGCACGGTCGTCGACCCGCGTTGGGTAAAACCCGTCGACCCGGCCCTGCCCGGCCTCGCCGCCGAGCACCGTCTGGTGGCCGTCGTCGAGGACAACAGCCGTGCCGCCGGGGTCGGTTCGGCGGTGGCGCTGGCCCTGGGCGATGCCGAGGTCGACGTGCCCGTACGGAGGTTCGGGATCCCGGAGCAGTTCCTCGCGCACGCCAAGCGCGGCGAGGTGCTCGCCGACATCGGCCTCACGCCCGTCGAGGTGGCCGGCCGGATCAGCGCGAGCCTGGCCGTCAAGGACGTCAGGTCCGCCGACGGCCTCGTCGTCGGCGCAGTCAAGGAGAAAGCTGAATGACCACGGAGTTCGACCTCGGCGCCCTCCTGGCCGAACGAGGAGCCGAGCGCTACGAGTTGCACGGCAAGTACCTCAACCACCAACTGCCGCGCATGCTGCACACCATCGGCTTCGACAAGGTCTACGAGCGCGGCGAGGGCGCGTACTTCTGGGACGCGGACGGCGACGACTACCTGGACATGCTCGCCGGGTTCGGCGTCATGGGCCTGGGCCGCCACCATCCCGTCGTCCGCAAGGCGCTGCACGACGTCCTCGACGCCCAGCTCGCCGACCTCACCCGCTTCGACTGCCAGCCGCTGCCCGGACTGCTGGCCGAGAAGCTGCTCTCGCACAGCCCGCATCTGGACCGGGCGTTCTTCGGCAACAGCGGCACCGAGGCGGTGGAGACCGCGCTGAAGTTCGCCCGGTACGCGACCGGCAGACCGAGGATCCTGTACTGCGACCACGCCTTCCACGGACTCACCACGGGCTCGCTGTCCGTGAACGGCGAGTCGGGATTCCGGGACGGGTTCGCGCCCCTGCTGCCCGACACGGCGGTCCCGCTCGGTGATCTCGACGCGCTGGCGAGGGAGTTGAAGAAGGGCGACGTCGCCGCCCTGATCGTCGAGCCGATCCAGGGCAAGGGCGTGCACGAGGCACCGCCCGGCTATCTGCGCGCCGCCCAGGAACTGCTGCACAAGCACAAGGCACTGCTCATCGCCGACGAGGTGCAGACCGGCCTCGGCCGCACCGGCGACTTCTACGCCTACCAGCACGAGGAGGGCGTCGAGCCGGACCTGGTGTGCGTGGCCAAGGCGCTGTCGGGCGGGTATGTGCCGGTGGGCGCCACCCTCGGCAAGGACTGGATCTTCAAGAAGGTCTACTCGTCGATGGACCGGGTGCTGGTGCACTCCGCGAGCTTCGGGTCCAACGCGCAGGCCATGGCGGCCGGGCTTGCGGTGCTGTCCGTCATGGAGAACGAGCAGATCGTCGCGGGCGCCCGGCTGACAGGCGATCGCCTGAAATCCCGGCTCGCCGCCCTGATCGACACCTACGAGCTGCTGGCCGACGTCCGCGGCCGGGGCCTGATGATCGGCATCGAGTTCGGAAAGCCCCGGTCACTGAAGCTGCGCAGCCGCTGGACCATGCTCCAGGCGGCTCGCAAGGGACTGTTCGCGCAGATGGTGGTCGTGCCGCTGCTCCAGCGGCACCGGATCCTCACCCAGGTCTCCGGCGACCACCTGGAGGTGATCAAGCTGATCCCGCCGTTGATCATCGGCGAGCGGGAGGTGGACCGGTTCGTCGACGCCTTCACCGCCGTGATGGACGACGCGCACAGCGGTGGCGGGCTGATGTGGGACTTCAGCAAGACCCTGGTGAAGCAGGCGGTGGCCAACCGCTGAGGCGGCCTCGGTCGATTTGCCTCAGAGGCAAGAAACTTGCCCCTGAGGCAAGTCGGGCGTGAAATGGAGGCATGAACTCGCCCGAGTCCGAGCCGTCGGCGGAACACGTCGAGGCTCTTCCCGTCGTCGCCCCCCAGCTGCGCGCCCTGCGCCGCCGGGCCGCCCTCACCCTGGAGGCCGCGGCCCGGGCCGCCGGGCTGTCGCCGGGGCACCTCTCCCGCCTGGAGACCGGGCAGCGCCAGCCCTCGCTGCCGATGCTGCTCGCGCTCGCCCGTATCTACGGTACGACGGTCTCGGAGCTGCTCGGCGAGAGGGTCGCCGACCGGGACGCCGTCGTACGCGCCGCCGAGATGGAGCCGACCCGTGCGGGCGGCTGGACGTACTGGCAGGCCGGCGCCTCAGGGCGCGGGATGCAGGCCCTGCGCGTCCACGTCCCGTACGGCTCCCAGGGCGACATCGTGCGGGTGCACCCCGGAGAGGAATGGCTGCACGTCCTGCGGGGGCGGCTGCGGCTGCGCCTCGGGGACACCACGGACCTGCTCGGGCCGGGGGACAGCGCGCACTTCGACTCGCTCACCCCGCACCGCATCGCCGCGCAGGACGCAGACGGGGTCGAGCTCCTCTTCGTCCACACCCTGCTGCAGAGCCCCACGGCCACGCTGTGCCTGGGCCCGACCCCTTCAGAGACCGGAGAGACACCATGAGCGACTTCGAGGAGAAGTTCCCCCGCACCCTGTGGATCCGGCTGATCATCTACATAGCCGTGGGGCACCTCTTCGCGGGCTTCCTCTGGCTGCTGTTCGAGGTGGGGGCCAACCAGTAGGGCCGGCCAGTAGGGCCGGCCCGCTCGGGCAGCGGTGCCGGAGCGATGTCGGAGCGGCGCCGAAGCGTCTGTCAGTCGAGCAGCCGTTCCCGCAGCCGCTCACGGGTCTCGGGAGAGAGGCCGAGGCCCTCCTCCAGGTAGGTGTCGACGCCGCCCCAGATCTCCTCGATGGTCTCGAGCGCCGCCGCGAGGTACTCCGCGCGGGCGTCGAACAGGGGGCTGAGCAGCTCCATGACCTCGGGGGAGTACGCGTCGGCGGAGGTGGCGCTGCGGCGCACCTTGTAGCGGCGGTGCTTGGCGTTGGACTCCAGGTAGTCGGCGAGGATCGCCTCGCGCTCCACGCCCAGGGCGAGCAGCGTCACTGCGATCGACAGACCCGCGCGGTCCTTGCCCGCCGCGCAGTGCATCAGGGCCGGGACGCTGTCCTCGGCGAGCGAGTGCAGCACCCGCGAGTGCTCCGCCGTCCGCTCCTTGACGATCGAGCGGTAGGAGGCGATCATCCGGCCCGCGGCCTTGCCGTCCCCGAGGATCTCGCGCAGCTGGTCGATGTGGCCGTCGCGCACCATCTTCCAGAACTCGGAGCCGTCCGCCGGGTCCGACAGCGGCAGGTTCACGTTGCGCACGCCCGGTAGTTCGACGTCCGGTCCCTCCAGCTTCTGGTCCGCCGCGTTGCGGAAGTCGAAGATCGTGTGCAGGCCCAGGTCGGAGAGGAACGCGGCGTCCTCGTCGCTCGCGTGCGCGAGGTGGCCGCTGCGGAACAGCACGCCGTGGCGCACCCGCCGGCCGTCGACGGTCGGCAGGCCGCCCACGTCCCGGAAGTTGCGCACGCCGGCCAGCTCGGGCTCGGTCGACGGGATCTGCTGCGTCACTGGGGCTCCCTCCTTGTCGGTCTCCGTCGGCGCGGCTCGTGGTGGCCGACGGGACACCTCCACGACCATACGATATGGATTCCCAGGGCAACGGGTTGTCCACAGCCCGGAGAAACCGGACGTCCACCCAGGTGACGACTTGTCCGCCGGAAGTTGCCCGGCGGGCCGACCTCATTCGATGATGTTGGTGCTTGATCGCACCTGTTCGAATTAGTGGGGGTTTGATGCCCGAGATCGCCGACAACGGCCGTACCTGGCTCCTTTCGGGGCCCACGAGCAGCTACGCCCTCCACCTCACCGAGGCCGACGAGCTGGTCCACCTGCACTGGGGCCCGGGCATCGCGCTCGCGGACGCCGAGGCGCTCGCCGTACTCCCGGCGGCCGAGCGCGGGGCGTCCTTCGAGTCCCCGCTCGACGGCCGCGAGGAGTACCCGGTCGAGGGCGGCCCCCGCTTCGTCCGGCCCGCCCTGTCCGTGCGCACCGACGAGCGGCGCGGCACCGAGTGGACCTTCGAGGCGTACGAGACCGACGGCGACGGGCTGCGGCTGCGTTTCCGGGACGGCGGGCTCTGCGTCACCCTGCACTACCGGATGCGAGGGGATGTCGTCGAGCGCTGGACGACCCTGCGCAACGAGGGCGAGCAGCCACTGGAGCTGCTGCGCGCTGACTCCGCCACCTGGAGCCTGCCCGAGCGCGACGGCTGGCGGCTGTCGCAGCTGCACGGCCGCTGGGCGGCGGAGTCGCGGCTCACACGCTCCCCCCTCACCTACGGTGAGAAGGTGATCGGCAGCCGCCGCGGCCACACGGGGCACCAGCACCTGCCCTGGGTGGCGCTGGACACCGACGCGACCGAGGAGCGCGGCGAGGTCTACGGGTGTGCCCTCGGCTGGTCGGGCTCCTGGCGGATCGCTGTCGCCCAACTCCCCGACGCGCGCGTGCAGATCACCGGCGGCGCGGGCTACGACGACTCGGGTCTGCTACGCCTCGCGGCGGGGGAGTCCTTCACCACGCCCGTCTTCGCCGGCCTGTGGAGCGACGCCGGGTTCGGCGGCGCGAGCCGCACCTGGCACGCCTACCAGCGGGCGCACGTCGTCCCGGACGCCGAACAGGACCGCCCGGTGCTTTTCAACTCCTGGGAGGCCACCTACTTCGACATCTCCGAGGAGCAGCAGGCGACCCTCGCCCGGCGTGCCGCGGCGATCGGCGTCGAGCTGTTCGTCGTCGACGACGGCTGGTTCGGGGCGCGCACCGGCGACCACGCCGGGCTCGGCGACTGGCGGCCCAACCCCGACCGCTTCCCGAACGGCCTGAAGCCCCTCGCCGACTACGTGCACGCCCTCGGCATGCAGTTCGGCATCTGGGTCGAGCCCGAGATGGTCAACCCCGACAGCGAGCTGTACCGGGCACACCCCGACTGGGTGCAGTTCCAACCGGGACGAAAGCGGACGGAGTTCCGCAATCAGCTCGTACTGAATCTCGCGCGCGAGGATGTCCAGGAGTACCTCTGGGAGCAGCTCGACGCACTCCTCTCCAGCGCCCCCGTCGACTACGTCAAGTGGGACTTCAACCGCTGCTTCACCGACGCCGGCTGGCCTGACGACCCCTACCCGCAGCGCCTCTGGGTGGACCACGTGCGGGCCCTGTACGCCCTGCTGGACCGGCTGCGGGCCGCCCACCCGGGCGTCGCCTTCGAGTCCTGCTCGGGCGGCGGCGGGCGCATCGACCTCGGGATCATGAGTCGCACCGACCAGGTGTGGACCTCCGACAACACCGACCCGCTCGACCGGCTCGACATCCAGCACGGCTTCAGTCAGATTCACCCCGCACGGGTCATGGCGGCGTGGGTCACGGACAGCCCCAACGTCCAGCTCAACGGCCGGGTCAGCTCGCTGCGCTTCCGGTTCGTCAGCGCCATGGCCGGGGTGCTGGGCGTCGGCGGGGACCTTTCCGAGTGGAGCGAGGAGGAGCTTGCCGAGGCCCGGGAGTGGGTGGACCTCTACAAGGACATCCGGCCCCTCGTGCAGCACGGCGACCTCTACCGGCTGCGGCCCCCGGCCGGTGGCCTGAGCGCCGTCCAGTACGTACGCGGCGACGAAGCGGTCGTCCTCGCCTGGCTCCAGGCCCAGCGATTCGGCGAGCCCGTTCCGGCGCTGCGGCTGCGTGGGCTCGACCCGACAGTCTCGTACGAATGCCGTGAAACGGGCGAAGTTCACCGGGGTGCCGTGCTGCTGCATCACGGGCTGCGCACCGGGCTGCGGGGCGACCTTGATGCGACGGTTATCCGGCTGCGTCGCATCTGAGCGTTCTGTCCGAATTGAATCCTTAGTTCCAACTCGCTCTGGAATAAAGGAACCTGGAGATGTGTCACGTGAGCAGCGTCATATTCGTGACCGTACGTCGTCCGTCATGTTCACGTAATTCGCATGCTTTTCCAGGGAGATTGGCAAAAGGCGGGCCTTTCGATTGACGGAGTGTGACCGGGAATTCTCACAGCGGATCAAGAGAAATGCGTTGTCCGTGCAACCTCTGCTTGTCCCTGTGCGTCTTGGTCGCTTACGTTCCACACCAATCCGGACGGACGCCTAATCCTGCCGCCGTCCGGTGTCCGCACACTCACCCGTACCCGGCAGGAGCGGGGGACCCACAGGTAGAACCGCCTGTTCCGGTCCCGGAACAGGCTTGGGGTAAAGCTGCGCCTCGGCGCGGCCGGGCATCTCCAGTCCGCACCCGACAGCTCACCTCGCAGGCGCCGGAGAGGAATTCGCCATGCCCGCGAAGGGTAAGCACCGCCGTCCGAAGACCCAGCGCTTCACTCGCTCCATCGCCGTCGCCGGAACCGGCGGCGCCGCGCTCGCCCTTCCGCTCATGGGTGCCACCGGCGCCCACGCGGCTCCCTCGCAGTCCGCTGCGCAGACGGTTTCCCAGTCCGTTTCGCAGTCTGTTTCGGAAAAGGCCGTGCAGTCCGTTCCGGTGGCGCAGAAGAAGGTCATTGCCACGAGTGCCAGGACCTATACCGTGCGGTCCGGCGACTACCTCTCGAAGATAGCCGACGAGCAGAACGTCAGCGGTGGCTGGCAGAAGCTGTACCAGGACAACCGCCAGGCCGTCGGCAGCGACCCGTCGCTGATCCACCCCGGTCTGAAGCTCTCGATCGGCAAGAAGGCCACGACCGGCAGCGCCGGGTCGTCGTCCGGTTCGTCCTCCTCCTCGAAGACGTCCGACAAGAAGGCCTCGTCCTCGTCGTCCGGTTCGTCCTCCTCGAAGATGATCACCCAGGCCGCCGAGAGCAGCACCAGCACCTCCAGCGGTTACACCCTCCCCGTGGCCGGCGCGACCGTGGGAACCGGGTACCACGTGGCCGGCAGCATGTGGTCCAGCGGCTACCACACCGGCGTGGACTTCGTCGTCCCGACCGGCACCTCCCTCAAGGCCGTGGGCGCGGGCACCGTCGTCTCCGCGGGCTGGGGCGGGGCGTACGGCAATCAGGTCGTCATCAAGCTCGCCGACGGCTACTACGCCCAGTACGGCCACCTCTCCCAGCTCTCCGTCTCGGCCGGCCAGGCCGTGACCGCGGGCCAGCAGGTCGGGCTCTCCGGCGCGACCGGCAACGTGACCGGCCCGCACCTGCACTTCGAGATCCGCACCACGCCGGACTACGGCTCCGACGTGGACCCGGTCGCCTACCTCCGCTCGCACGGCGTCGCCGTCGGCTGACCCCGCCGACGACCACACGCCTGACACGCCTGACACGCTGCCGAAGGCCGGACCCCGATCCCCGGGTCCGGCCTTCGGCGTATCCGCGTGTCCGAGATGCCTGACGTGTCCGGTGTGCCCGGCGCGCGCCGACCGGTGCGTGCGACTTTGCGCCTTCATGATCGTTTCATTGCGGTCGTATGGCGGCCCTTTTCGCCCCATCGACAGGCGGGGCGGAGTGGGGCCACAGTGATCTCCGTCAGGGAGCAAGCGCTTTCTACCACCCTCGGAGGTCCCCGTGTCAAGCGTCGAACGACGCACCGTCGGCAAGGGCGCCGCAGCCGCGGGCGCCGCCCCGTTCTCCTGGGCCCTGTCCCGCAGCGCCGCCGTGGCCGACGGCGCCGCCATCGACACCGAGCCGCACCGGCCGGTGGGCGGCGCGCCCGCCGGCCGGAGCGGAGGTTCGGATTCGCCACGGCCGACGGCGACGAAGAGCCCCTCCAGAGCCGGGTCACCGTCGGCCGAGGTGTCGGCGGGCGGGGCGATGTGTCGGTCGGGTCCGGCACCGGCGGGGGAGGCCTTTCGGTGGCCTGGCTCGTCCACCGCCGACGTGACCCGGCCCGGCGCGGGCGTCTTCAACGTCCGGGACGGGAGGGTCTCCCCCCACCACGCCCAGCGTCAACTTCCGTAATCTGGTGGATCGGTGACAAGGCGTCAGAACTGCTCGTCTTCAACCGCGTCGAGAAGTGGGACCCGGTGACCGAGGCCGGCGCGACGGTGTTCGACCCTCCCGGTGTCGTCTCCGACGTCCGCGGCGCCACCCCCTGCTACGGCGACCTCCTCGGCGACTGCCGCGAGGAGATCCTCGCCGAGACCGCCGACCACACCGCCCTGCGCCTCCACACCACCACCGAAACCGACCGGTACCCGCTTGTGCACGCTCGCCCAGAACCCCGCCTGCCGCCTCGGCCGGACCCGTCCGCGGGTACCTCCAGTCCACGTACACCGACCACTGCCTCGGCACCGGGACCCGTCGTGTCCCCGAGCCGTCCCTCACCATCCCCGCCCACCGAAGGAGCCGTTTCCCGTGACGACCAAGCGCAGAGCGTTCGGAGCCCTCGCCGTCGGCGCCGCCCTCGCCGCCCTCGCCCCCGCGGCCACCGCGAACGCCCGCCCCCGCCACCGCCGCCTGATCGCCCACGACGACTTCCGCCACGGTCTGCGCCAGTGGGCCGTGGAACTGGAGAGGGGCGGCACCGTCACCGCCTCCCGCGGCACGCTGGAGGTCGACGTGCCCGCCGGGGCGACGATCTGGTTCAAGCGGCCGTTCGCGGGGCCGTACGTCCTCGAATACGTCGCCACGCCCGTCTCCGCGGGCGGGATCAACGACCGTGTGTCCGACCTCAACAACTTCTGGAACGCCGTCGACGTCCGCTCCCCGGACGACCTGTTCGCCACCCCGCGCGGCGGGGCCCTCGCCGAGTACGACCATCTCAAGGCGTACTACGTCGGATACGGCGCCAACACCAACACCACCACCCGGCTGCGCCGCTACGTCGGCGAGGCCGGCGTGCGCCCGCTGGTCTACGACTACACCGAGCCGCTGCTCGTGGCGAACGAGCCGAACCACGTCCGGATCGTCTCCGACGGCTCGGCCGTCCGCTGGTGGAACAACGGCCGGCTCGTCTTCGACTACACGGACCCGGAGCCGTACTCGCGCGGGCACTTCGCGTTCCGGACCACCTGGAGCCACTTCCGGATCAACGACTTCCGGGCCTGGTCGCTTATTCCCTGATTGGCACATTCTTTAGGAGTGGCTTATCTCACCGTCCGTCAACCCCTTCCTACGGTCGCGTAAGTCACATTCGAAGGTGAATCATGAACTGCTGTGGCAGACGATTCGAAGAATGACAACAGATCAGTGATCGGGTCGTACGTGGCGGTGGGGGACAGCTTCACCGAGGGCGTTGGCGACCCCGGCCCCGACGGGGCGTTCGTCGGCTGGGCCGACCGGTTCGCGGTACTCCTCGCGGACCGGCGGCCCGAGGGCGACTTCAACTACACCAACCTCGCGGTCCGCGGAAAGCTGCTCGACCAGATCATGGAGGACCAACTCACCAGGGCGGTAGAGCTCGCCCCGGACCTGGTCTCCTTCTGCGCGGGCGGCAACGACATCCTCCGGCCCGGAACCGACCCGGACGAGGTCGCCGAGCGCTTCGAGCGCGCGATCGCGTCCCTGACCGCCGCAGCCGGCACGGTCATGGTGACCACCGGCTTCGACACCCGTGGCGTCCCCGTGCTCAAGCACCTGCGCGGCAAGATCGCCACCTACAACGGGCATGTCCGTGCCATCGCCGACCGGTACGGCTGTCCGGTGCTCGACCTGTGGTCCCTGAAGTCCGTGCAGGACCGCAGGGCCTGGGACGGCGACCGGCTCCACCTCTCCCCGGAGGGGCACACACGCGTGGCGCTGCGCGCCGGGCAGGTCCTCGGCCTCCAGGTTCCGGCCGACCCGGAGCAGCCCTGGCCGCTGCTCCCACCGCGCGGCACTCTCGAGGTGCGGCGCGACGACGTCCACTGGGCGCGCGAGTACCTGGTGCCGTGGATCGGACGCCGGCTGCGCGGCGAGTCCTCCGGTGACCACGTGACCGCCAAGGGCACGCTGTCGCCGGACGACATCAGGATGCGGATCGCGGCCGTGGCCTGAGCAGGTGACCCCGGGGGAGCGCGGTCGGCCGTCGAGGCCGTACGGCAGGCCGCTCCACCAGTGAGGTGAGCGCACGGGAGTGGTGCGCGGGCGGGGGCCGGTACGGGTGCTGGGATGACCGCACCCGCATCCGCCCCCTCCGCACACCGTCCCCGCCCGACACCTCGAAGGACCGGACCCGCATGCCCCTTCCCCGTACGCCCGCCGCCGCGGCGCTCGTCGCCCTGCTCGCCCTGGGCGTCCCGGCACTCGCCGCGCCCACGGCCGCCGCGGCGCCCGCCCCACCCGCCGCGGCCGTCCGGCTCGCGCCGGTCAGCCCCGCCACCGTGACGGTGACCGGCGAGGGAGGCGCGAGCGCACCGCCCGACCTCGCGGTCGTCGGCGCCGGCGTCGAGGCCTCCGCCAAGACCTCGCAGGCCGCACTGGAGACCCAGAACAAGGCGGCCGCCGCGCTGCTGGGCGCCGTTCGCGCCCAGGGCGTCGCCGACCGGGACATCCGCACGGAGAGCGTCTTCCTCAATCCCGTCTACGACTACACGGGCAGCACCGCGCGGTTGAAGGGCTACCAGGCCGCGCAGTCCTTCTCCGTGAAGGTGCGCGAGGTGGCGAGGACCGGCGCGGTCCTCCAGGCCATCACCGACGTCACCGGCGACGCGGCCCGGATCAACTCCGTGGCCTTCGGCCTTTCCGATCCCGCCCCATTGAGGGCCCGCGCCCGCCAGGCCGCGCACGACGACGCCCGCACCAAGGCCGCGCAGTACGCCCGTCTCAGCGGCCGCCGGCTGGGCCGGCTCGTCTCGCTCAGCGAGGACGCGTCCAGCTCGCCGCGCCCCGTGCCGTCGGCCGGGGACACCCCCGGTGTCGGTACCGGCGCCGCGCCTGTCGCCCCCGGCGAGATCCGGGCGACGGCGACCGTGACCGTGGTGTACGAGCTGGACTGAGCGGGGACGGGCCGCCGGGCCCGGCCGGGTCGGGCGGGTGCCGGCCGCGGCCGCTCTCAGCGCTCCTGGGCGCTCAACGTCTCGGGGCCCAGCCCGAGTTCCCGGGCCAGCGCCTCGTCGACCCACTCCTGCGCGCGGGCCCGGGACACCGCGCCCGCATAGGACGTCAGCTGTACGGCGAGCCCGTCCAGCAGGGCCGTCAGCCGCAGGGCCGTGCCCGCCGGGTCCGGGCAGCGGAACTCGCCCGCGGCCACGCCCTCCGCGATCACCTCGGCGAGCGCGGCCTTCCACTCCTTGTCGAGGTCCCGGGCGACCTCCCGCAGCGCCGGCTCGCGCAACGACACCGCCCAGCCCTCGATCCACAGCCGCCAGCCCTTGGCCTGGCCCGTGGGCGCGTACCAGCGCACGGCCGACCGCAACCGACGCAGTGCCGTGCTCCGGCGGCCGACCAGCTTGCGCAGACGCGCCAAGTCGTCCTCGGCCGCGTAGGCGAACGCGTCGGCGACCAGCTTCTCCTTCGTCGAGAAGTGGTAGAGCACCAGCGCGTTGCTCACCCCGAGGGCCGCGGCGACGTCGGCGATCCTGACCGCCGCCACGCCCCGCGCCTCGATCTGTTCGATGGCGGCCCGCAGCAGTTCCTCACGCCGCTCGGCCACACTCAACCGGACCCTTGCCACGCCGTCACCCTAATCCGTCGGCGCGAGGCCCGCCGGACCGGCCGGTTTCGTCGGAGCGGGCCCGCACGGCACCGGGCGGTGGCGGCCGAACCGTTCCGCGATCACCGGAAGCCGCCGCGCGGCGATCGCGTGCGCGGCGGCCCGGGGCGTCGTCCCGTCCGCCTGCGCGCGAGCCAGCACGACTTCCACCAGGGCGCGCATCGAGCGGCGCGTGTACGCGAAGGCCTCGTCGGCGTCCGCGCCGATGTCGCCGAACAGCGTCCACCACCACCAGGCGTTGGTCCCGGAGTTGACGACGACGTCCGGCAGCACGCTCACCCCGCGCGCGTGCAGCAGCGCCTCCGCCTCCGGCAGGACGGGCATGTTCGCCGCCTCAGCGATCCACCGGGCGCCGATGAGCTCCTGCTCCTCGACCCCGATCGCGTACGACACCGCGGCCGGCACGAGCACCTCCGCGTCCGCCGACAGCCAGGCGTCGCCCGGCAGTTCGAGGTCCCCGGAGCGCAGCGCGGCCCGGTCCACGGTGCCGTGCGCGTCCCGCGCGGCCAGCAGCGCCTCGACGTCGAGACCGGCCGGGTTGGCGATCGTGCCCTTGATGTCGGCGACGGCCACGACCGTCAGCCCCGCGCGCGTGAGGAAACGCGCCGTGGCCCCGCCCATCGTGCCCAGCCCCTGGAGGGCGACCCGGGTCCCGGCGTACGCGACCCCGGCCCGGTCCAGGGCGGTCAGCACGGACTCGGCGACCCCCAAGCCGCCGACCAGCTCGTCCAGTCCGATGCCGTCCACCTCGACGGCGAAGGCGGCCGCGAGCCGCGCGCGGGCCGCGGCCTCGTCGTCGAGCAGCGGGTAGACCGCCTGCACGGACGACACCAGCCCCGCCTCGGCGGCCGCCCGGTCCACCAGGTCCTGGGTGAGGCCCAGGTCCTCGCCGGTGGTCCAGCAGCTCTCCACGTACGGGCGCACCGCGCGCAGGTACCGCACCAGCAGCCCGTACGCCTCCGGATCCCGGGGATCGCAGTCGATGCCGCCCTTGGCACCGCCCAGGGGGACATAGCGGGCCTCCGGGTCGTAGTGCAGGGCCTCCTTGAGGCTCATGCCGCGGGCGAGCCCGGCCACCTCCTCCAGGGTGCACCCCGGCCGCATCCGCAGCCCGCCGCTGCAGACGCCGCGCACGAGCCGGTCGACGACCAGGAAGCCCTGGCGGCCGGTGACGTGGTCGGTCCAGGTGAGCGACAGGAAGGGGGCGGTCATACGGGCTCCTCGACCGGCGCGGGCGGTGCCCGGGAAAACGACTGGTACTGAACTGTGAGTCAGTATCGGAAGGCCGTGGTAGCCGTGTCAAAAGCGGGTTCGCGGCCCGGTGCGACCAGGGCGGCCCCGTCTTGTCGGAGGGGGCGACCATAATGGAACGCCTCAGCGACTCCACCTGGAGGTACCGTGTCCGGTTTCCGTTCCCTGAGCTCCGGGCTCCGCGCTCCGCAGCCCGAGGCCTTCGGCGCGGACCCAAGCGGTGAGCGCATGGCGCGCATCCGCAGATCGCCCCACTTCAAGGACGGGGTGTTCCAGAACCCCGGCGGCCCGGCGCAGATCCGCCCCTCGGGCGGCGGGATGATCGACTTCGCCAAGAACTTCTTCGACAAGGAGAAGCGCTCCCGCCGGGCCCCCACGGGGAGGATCCCGGTGCACGCCACCACCCTCGCCGACCTCGCCGCGCCGCCCGCCACGGGCCTGCGCCTGACGTGGATGGGGCACGCCAGTGTGCTCGCGGAGATCGACGGGCAGCGGGTCCTGTTCGATCCCGTCTGGGGAATGCGCTGCTCCCCGTTCCCCTTCGCGGGACCCAAGCGGCTGCACCCGGTCCCGCTCCCGCTGGCCGCGCTGGGCCCGGTCGACGTCATCGTCATCTCGCACGACCACTACGACCACCTGGACATGCCCACGATCAAGGCACTGGCGGGCACGGACACCCTTTTCGCCGTGCCGCTCGGCGTCGGCGCCCACCTCGAACGCTGGGGCGTCTCCGCCGACAGGCTGCGCGAGCTGGACTGGCACGAGGCGACGAAGGTGGGCGGCCTCACCCTGACCGCCACCCCGGCCCGCCACTTCTGCGGCCGCGGCCTGCGCAACACCCAGCACACCCTGTGGGCCTCCTGGGTGGTCGCCGGCGAGGAGCACCGGATCTACCACAGCGGCGACACCGGCTACTTCGAGGGCTTCAAGGACATCGGCGCCGACCACGGGCCGTTCGACGCGACGATGATCCAGATCGGCGCGTACTCGGACTTCTGGCCCGACGACGACCCGAACTCCGCGCCGTTGCCCGGCGGCTGGCCGGACATTCACATGAACCCCGCTCAGGGCGTCCAGACGCACCTCGACCTGCAAGGAGGAGAGGCGAGCGGGGTCCTGCTCCCGATCCACTGGGGTTCGTTCACTCTCTCGCTGCACCCCTGGGCGGAGCCCGGCGAGTGGACACTGGCCGCGGCGAAGGCGGTCGGGCAGGCGGTCGCTCTGCCCGTCCCGGGCCTGCCGTTCGAGCCCGCGGGTGACGTTCCCGCGCATCCCTGGTGGCGGGATGTGTCGGCGCCCCTCAACCGCCTGTGGCCCGTCCCGGCGATCGCTTCGAAGACGACGCGCGAAGACCTCGATCTCGTGGGCGAGGGCTGAGACCGGGGCGGCTCGGGAGCGGACCGGGCGACAGCGCCCTTTTGGCCGTGCCTTGACGAGGGCAACTCGACGACCTCCACCTACGATCCCGAACTCGGCCCCTGGGCACCGCGGTCAGAGGCCTCGGACGCCGAAGTGACGGTGGTGCGGCACGAGTCGGCAACCTTGATCGCACGGTTGCCCGGGTACCGGTCGGCCGGGACGGGGCCTCGCGGCCGATGGCGCCGTCCAGCGGGGCGGCGAAACGATCCGACTCGTGCGCGCTCCACGTGCCGGGGCGCGACGACGAACTCGTGGCGTGCGGCTGCACCGTCCGCCCAAGTCACCCGGCAGGCCGCGCTGCGGACATCGAGCCCGGTGCTCCGGACGGTCGCGGTGAGCGCGCGGATGTAAGCCACCGACCTCGCGCCCTCACCCGCCGCCTCGGTGCCTCCCGACTCCTCCACCTCGCCGCCCTCGCCGACCAATGGGCGCCACTGTCCTGGCGAGACGCCTACCCCCAGGGGCTGACCGCCTTTGTCGGCGGACTCCTCACCCAAGCCGCGGCGGCAACACCACAGTGACGAGACCGCTGATCCGAAGGAGGGTGACACGCGAAGGCGACCCCTGTTCGTGATCGAAGTCGGTCCGCACGAGGCAGGCCCGGAAGTCAAGGCCACGGCCAATACAGTGCGTGACGATCCGAGGGGTTCGGCCGGGGGAGGTGAAGCGCCGGGGGCCGTTCCGGCGGGCCGGTCGGGGTGAGGGAAAGCCGGCGGCACGGACCGGGAGATGTGGGCCCCCCGGTCCGTGCCGCCCTTCTGGGATCACCTCTGACCAGGTCTGATCGACTTCTTTCGCGGATGCGCCTTGACTCTCCCTGACTTATCGGTCTGCCGTGCGAAGCCTCATACCAGAGCGGGACGGTCTCTGTGAGACTTTGTCAACTGCCCACCGCACATGATGCGTTGCCGACTACTGTGAGTGGCCGTCGGGCGACACCGGGCCGAAATCTTGGCTCTCCCGACCGACAGCCAGGCTCGACGGACCAGTACGAGGACACCGATGTCTCACCTCCGCGCACCCGCCGCACGCGCAGACCGCCGCGAGGGCGGGCGGCACGGGCGGCCGGTCACCCGCACCGCACCAGCGCCGGCCGAGACACACATACGGCCCCAGTTGCTGCGGCTGGCCGTGCTCCCCCCGACCGCGGTCGCGCTCAGCGCCTGCGCGGTCATCCTGTTCACCGTGCGCTCCACCGGCGTCCGGCCCGGCACGACCCTGTGGGCGGTCCTGGCCGGCGCCGTCGCGGTGACCGGCGTCGGCATCGTGATCGCCGCCGTGGCCGCCGACCGCGCCGCCCGTTCCGTCAGCGACCGCGTCGCGGCCCTGCGCCGGGGCAGCGCGCGCGGCGAGGCCGACCTGCGCGCCGTCATGGAGGCGCTGCGCCGAGGCGAGGCCCCGCCCCCGCGCGCATCGCGCGGCGGCCCGCCCGGCCACGACGCCGACGACTTCGAGCTGCTCGCCGCCGACCTGGCCCACGCCCACGACGGGGCCGTCACCGCCGTCGTGCAGGCCGCGCAGCTGTCCAGCCAGGCCGGCAGCGAGCAGAAGCTGGAGGTCTTCGTCAACCTCGCGCGGCGCCTGCAGTCCCTGGTGCACCGCGAGATCTCGATCCTCGACGAGCTGGAGAACGAGATCGAGGACCCCGACCTGCTGAAGGGCCTCTTCCACGTCGACCACCTCGCCACCCGGATCCGCCGCCACGCCGAGAACCTCGCCGTCCTCGGCGGGGCCGTCTCCCGGCGGCAGTGGAGCAACCCGGTCTCCATGACCGAGGTGCTGCGCTCCGCCATCGCCGAGGTCGAGCAGTACTCGCGGGTCAAACTCGTCCCGCCCATCGACGGCGAACTGCGCGGCCACGCCGTCGCCGACGTCATCCACCTCCTGGCCGAACTGGTCGAGAACGCCACGGTGTTCTCCGCCCCGCACACCCAGGTGCTGCTGCGCGCCAACCTCGTCACCTCCGGGCTCGCCGTCGAGGTCGAGGACCGTGGCCTCGGCATGCCCGTCGAGGAGCAGGACCGGATGAACGCCCTGCTCGCCGACCCCGACCAGGTCAACGTCGGCCGGCTGCTGGCCGACGGCCGCATCGGCCTGTTCGTCGTCTCCCAGCTCGCCCGACGGCACGGCATCCGGGTCCGCCTGCAGAACAACATCTACGGTGGCGTCCAGGCCGTCCTCGTCGTCCCGCAGGCCCTGCTGGGCTCGCCCTCCGCCGCCCCCGGAGCCGTGGCGCAGGGCCCGGACACCGACGGCGCCGGCCTGCCCCTCGTACCCACCGCGTCCGACGGGGGCCGGCCCCCCCTGCCACCCGCCCCCCAGACCCGGACCCCCCGCCCCGGACCGCAGTCCGCGATCGGTGCCGGGGCGGCCCGAACCCCTGCTCCCGCACTGCCGCACAGCCCCCGGACCACCGCGGGCGGCGGCCGACGGCCAGGCGCGGCGCAGCCGCAGGACCCCGCGGGCGCGGGCCGCTCCCCGGTTCCGTTCCGGACGCGTGACGGGGCAGCGACGGAGGCTGACGCGGGCCGGTCACCGATGGCGGGACAGGTGGGGGACACCGCCGGTGCGGGGTGGTCCTCGGTCCAGGGCGCCGCCGACGTACGCCGGGCCCCGGGTTCGGCTCAGCTGCAGGGCGCCGGCGATGCGGGCCGGGCCTCGGGCTGGGCCCAGGTGCAGGGTGCTGTCGACGCGGGCGGGTTGCCGGGTTCGGCTCCGGGGTACGGCGCTGGTGACGTGGGCGGGTCGCCGGGTTCGGCTCAGGTGCGGGGCGCTGGTGAGGCGGGTCGGTTGCCGGGTTCGGCTCCGGGGTACGGCGCTGGTGACGTGGGCGGGTCGCCGGGTTCGGCTCAGGTGCGGGGCGCTGGTGAGGCGGGTCGGTTGCCGGGTTCGGCTCCGGGGTACGGCGCTGGTGACGCGGGCCGGCCGTTGGGTTCGGCTCAGGTGCCCGGGGGTGCCGACAGGGGTCCGTTGCTCGGTTCGGCGTGGGCGCCGGGCTCCGCGGCGCCCGGCACGTCCACCGGGTTGCCGGGAGGGCCGGGCGTCTCGGACTCGGGCCGGGCGTGGACGCCGACGCAGAGCACGCCCGCCTCGGGGGTGCCCCTGGTCACCGCGCGGCCGCAGGGCGCCTCGGACACCGGCCGTGCGGCCACGGCCCCGCGGGCTCGGACCGCTTCCGAAGCGGAGCCGCGCGATGGGTCTTCGGCGGGGGCCGCCGAGTCGGGCCCGCACCAGCCGGACGCCCCGCGTGCACACGGACGCCGGCCGGCACCCCTGCCCGTGCGCGGCGCCCGCGAGACGCGGGCCAACCCGGCCGAGGCCGTGCCCGGCATCCGGCAGGCCGACCGGCATGTCGTCGAGGAGAACGCGGGCATCGCACCGACCCCGCGCATCGGCACCGTGCGAGGCACCATGGGCAAGCCCCAACTGCCCCGCCGCCGCGCCCAGGAGCACATCGTGCCCCAACTGCGCGGGGGTCCGGCCCCACGCCAGGACACCGAGCAGCCCGCCGCCCACGACCCCGGCCTGATGGCGGCCTTCCAGCGGGGCATCGGCCTGGCCGAGGCCCAGCAGAGCCTGGAGGCGGACGTCACGGACCCGCCTCCGTACCTGCTGTCGGACCCGTCGGACCCGTCGGACCCGTCGGCCCCCCTGCCCCTCGCCCCGCACCCCGTGTCGGACCACGGCCGGTCCCGCACAGCCGAGGAGTCTCCCGCGCACGCGGCCGCGCCGCCCGAGGAGCGCGGTGCGCGAGACGGGCTGGACCTGCCCGGTACCGATCCATCCACCGCCCGGCACGACGGGAGCACACCAGCCGGATGAGCACGCCGAGCACAATCACCCCCACCCCCAGCGCTCCCGCAGACCTTCGTACCCCAAGGAGTCGATCCACCATGGCGAGCGATGCGCCGACCGGCCAAGTATCCGATCTCGACTGGCTGATGAGCGGCCTCGTGCAGCGCGTACCGCACACCACGAGCGCGGTGCTGCTCTCCTGCGACGGGCTCGTGAAATCGGTCCACGGCCTCGACCCCGACAGCGCCGACCACATGGCCGCCCTGGCCTCCGGCCTGTACTCCCTCGGTCGCAGCGCCGGCGTCCGGTTCGGCGACGGCGGGGACGTGCGGCAGGTCGTCGTCGAACTCGACGCGACGCTGCTGTTCGTCACCACCGCGGGCTCCGGCACGTGTCTCGCCGTGCTCGCCGGCCGCGAGGCCGACGCGGCCGTGCTCGGTTACGAGATGGCGATGCTCGTGAAGAGCGTCCGGCCGTATCTGATGACCGCACCCCGGCAGCACGCCGTCGAACCGTCGGTGATGGGGCCTTGAGCGTGGTGGCGGCCGGCGACGGGCCGTGGCTCGACGACGCGGCCGGACGGCTGGTGCGCCCGTTCACGGTCAGCAACGGCAGAACCAGGCCCAGCGTCGCCCTCGATCTCATGTCGCAGGTGAGAGCCACCGGGGCGTCCCCCCTCGGCTACCTCGGACCGGAACACGCGACCGCGCTCGACCTGACCCGCATCCCCGTGTCGGTCGCCGAGGTCGCGGCCCATCTGAAGCTGCCGGCGGCGGTCACCAAGGTGCTGCTGTCGGACCTCCTCGACTGCGGGGCGCTGACCACCAAGCCCCCCGAGTTCCACCACAACCCCACCGACCGGGCCCTACTGGAGGCAGTGCTCGATGGACTACGACGACAGCTCTGAGTACGGCGAGCACCCCAAGTACGGCGAGCACCCCAAGTACGGCGGGTACGACGACTACGGAGCTCACGAAGGCGGCCCCGACCCTTTCCCCACCGCCCTGAAGATCCTGGTCGCGGGCGGGTTCGGGGTCGGCAAGACGACCTTCGTCGGCGCTGTGAGCGAGATCGCGCCGCTCAGCACGGAGGAGCTGCTCACCACGGTCGGTGCCGCGACCGACAACCTCGACGGCATCGAGAACAAGGTCGAGACGACCGTCGCCATGGACTTCGGCCGCATCACCCTCGACCCGCGACACGTCCTCTACCTGTTCGGCACGCCCGGCCAGGAACGCTTCTGGTTCATGTGGGACGAGCTGTGCGAGGGCGCCCTCGGCGCGGTCATCCTCGCCGACACCCGCCGCCTGGAGGAGTGCTTCGCGGCCGTCGACTTCTTCGAGGAACGCGGACTCGCCTTCATCATCGCCATCAACGAGTTCGACGGCTCCCACCGCTACACCCCCGAGGAGGTGCGCGCCGCCATCGACCTGCACCCGGACGTCCCCGTCGTCCGCTGCGACGCCCGTATCTCCGCCTCCGGCGTCCAGACCCTGCTCACCCTCGTCAAACACCTCATCGCCCACGCGCCGGCCGCACCGCAGCCGAGCCGCGGCGCCCACATGTGACCGCCGCACACAACGCCCCGGAGCCGCATATGACCCACCTCCACAGCGACGGAGCCCGGCCATGAGCTACGACCCGCCGCGCCCGGCCGGTCGTCTGTTGCTCACCCCCGAGGACAAGGACGCTCCCGCCCGCGCCCGGAGGCTGCGCCGACTCGGCCTCGGAGAACAGCCGGAGCCCGCCCTGGACGCCTTCGCGGCTCGCCTCGCAGAGGTGACCGGAGCGCCGTACGCCATGGTCAACTTCCTCGACGAGGAACGGCAGTTCTTCGCCGGGCTGCACACCCCGGCCGGCGGCCGGGCGGCCCGTGGCGGCAAGCCCGAGGTGGGCCGCCGGCTGCCCCGCGACTACGGCTACTGCCCGCACGTCGTCGTCCGGCGCAAGGCGCTGGTCCTGGAGGACGTGGGCGACTACCCGCGCTTCGCGGGCAACCCGGTCGTCGACGAGTACGGCATCCGCTCCTACCTCGGTGCCCCGCTCATCGACACGACCGGCATGGCGCTGGGCACGGTGTGCGTCGCCGACCTCGCGCCCCGGCCCTGGGGAAAAGCCGGCCTGGAGACCATCAAGGCGACGGCCGCCGACCTCGTCGCACGGCTGGAGGGGCAGACGCGGCCCTAGGAGCGGCCGGGGCGTGTAGGAAACCTGTGGCGGCGCTTAAGAAAAGCTCGATGGACCTGGGTGGGTGGAGTGCGGCAGATTGCTGGGCGAATCCACACGTCTTCCCGGATGCGGGGCCCTGCGGCCTGCCCGCGCCCGGGCCCTCACCACAGGAGCCGTAGCGTTGAAGGCGCTGGTCAAGGAGAAGGCGGAGCCCGGGCTGTGGCTCGCGGACGTCCCGGAGCCCGCCGTCGGGGCCGGTGACGTACTGATCAAGGTGCTGCGCACCGGCATCTGCGGCACCGACCTGCACATCCGGTCCTGGGACGGCTGGGCGCGGCAGGCGATCCGCACACCGCTCGTGCTCGGGCACGAGTTCGTCGGCGAGGTCGTCGGGACGGGCCGTGACGTCGTCGACATCCAGGTGGGGGACCGGGTCAGCGGCGAGGGACACCTCGTCTGCGGCAAGTGCCGCAACTGTCTCGCCGGGCGCCGTCATCTGTGCCGGGCCACCGTGGGCCTCGGCGTCGGGCGCGACGGCGCCTTCGCGGAGTTCGTGGCCCTGCCCGCCGCCAATGTCTGGGTGCACCGCGTTCCCGTCGACCTCGATGTGGCGGCGATCTTCGACCCGTTCGGCAACGCCGTGCACACCGCCCTGTCCTTCCCGCTCGTCGGCGAGGACGTGCTGATCACCGGCGCCGGACCGATCGGGCTGATGGCCGCCGCCGTCGCCCGGCACGCCGGCGCCCGCAACGTCGTCGTCACCGACGTCAGCGAGGAGCGGCTGGAGCTGGCCCGCAAGATCGGCGCGAGTCTGGCGCTGAACGTGTCGGAGTCGCAGATCGCCGACGGGCAACGGCAGTTGGGGTTGCGGGAGGGCTTCGACATCGGCCTGGAGATGTCCGGCCGGCCCGAGGCCATGCGCGACATGATCGCCAACATGACGCACGGGGGCCGGATCGCGATGCTCGGGCTGCCGACCGCCGAGTTCGCCGTCGACTGGGCCCGGATCGTCACTTCGATGATCACCATCAAGGGCATCTACGGCCGTGAGATGTTCGAGACCTGGTACGCGATGTCGGTCCTGCTGGAGGGCGGCCTCGACCTCGCCCCCGTGATCACCGGCCGGTACGGCTACCGCGACTTCGAGGCGGCCTTCGCCGATGCCGCGAGCGGCCGTGGCGGCAAGGTCGTCCTCGACTGGACCGCGTAAGTCACCCGCATCCGTCCTGCATTCCTTAGGAGTTCCCCCATGTTCGACTCCGTGCGCGACGATCTGCGCGCCACCCTCGACGAGATCCGCGCCGCCGGTCTGCACAAGCCCGAGCGGGTCATCGGCAGCCCGCAGTCCAGGGCCGTGGCCGTCACCGCGGGCGGCCGGCCCGGTGAGGTCCTCAACTTCTGCGCCAACAACTACCTCGGCCTCGCCGACCACCCCGAGGTGATCGCCGCAGCCCACGAGGCCCTGGACCGCTGGGGCTACGGCATGGCGTCCGTGCGCTTCATCTGCGGCACGCAGGAGGTGCACAAGGAGCTGGAGGCGCGCCTCGCCGCCTTCCTCGGCCAGGAGGACACGATCCTGTACTCCTCCTGCTTCGACGCGAACGGCGGTGTCTTCGAGACCCTCCTCGGCCCCGAGGACGCGGTGATCTCCGACGCCCTCAACCACGCCTCGATCATCGACGGCATCCGCCTGTCCAAGGCCCGCCGCTTCCGCTACGCCAACCGTGATCTGGCGGACCTGGAGCGGCAGTTGAAGGACGCGTCCGACGCGCGCCGCCGGCTGATCGTCACCGACGGCGTCTTCTCCATGGACGGCTATGTGGCGCCGCTCGCCGAGATCTGCGACCTCGCCGACCGCTACGACGCCATGGTCATGGTCGACGATTCGCACGCCGTCGGCTTCGTCGGCCCCGGCGGCCGAGGCACCCCCGAGCTGCACGGTGTGATGGACCGCGTCGACATCGTCACCGGCACCCTGGGCAAGGCGCTGGGCGGCGCGTCCGGTGGTTACGTCGCCGCCCGCGCCGAGATCGTGGCCCTGCTGCGCCAGCGTTCCCGCCCCTACCTCTTCTCCAACACCCTGGCCCCGGTCATCGCGGCGGCTTCACTGAAGGTCCTGGACCTGCTGGAGTCGGCGGGTGACCTGCGGGAGAAGCTCGCCTCGAACACCGCCGTGTTCCGCCGCCGGATGACCGACGAGGGCTTCGACATCCTCCCCGGCGACCACGCCATCGCACCCGTCATGATCGGCGACGCGGCGAAGGCGGCCCGGATGGCCGAGCTGCTGCTGGAGCGCGGCGTGTACGTGATCGGCTTCTCCTACCCGGTCGTCCCGCAGGGGCAGGCCCGCATTCGCGTCCAGCTGTCCGCCGCGCACTCCACGCAGGACGTGAACCGGGCCGTGGACGCCTTCGTCGCGGCCCGGGCGGAGCTGGCGGGCTGAGGGGACGGCGGGGGCCGGCTGACCCGGACATATTGCGATAATCGATCTCATGATCGAAGCACGGCGGCTCCACATCCTCCGTGCGGTGGCCGACCACCGCACCGTGACGGCGGCTGCCGCCGCGCTGTACCTCACACCGTCCGCCGTCTCCCAGCAGCTCACCGCCCTGGAACAGGAGACCGGCCACCGGCTGGTCGAGCGCGGCGCCAAGGGCGTACGGCTGACCCCCGCCGGCGAGATCCTGCTCCGCCACACCAACGCCGTCCTGGCCCAGCTGGAACGGGCCGAGGCGGAGCTGGCCGCCTACAGCTCGGGCGCGGCCGGCACGGTCACGGTCGCCGCCTTCGCGACCGGTATCGCCCAGGTCGTCGCGCCCGCCGTGGCCCTCCTGGCCCGGTCGGCACCCGGCATCCGTATCCGTGTCCAGGACGCCGAGGGGGACGCCAGCCTGCCGATGGTGCTCGACCGGCAGGTGGACGTCGCGGTCGCCGTCGAGTACCGAGGTGCCCCGCCCGCCGACGACCCGCGCCTGACCCATGTCCCGCTCTACGCCGAGCCCTTCGACGCGGTCGTCCCGGTCGCCCACCGCCTGGCCGGCGCCGCCGAGGTCCCCCTCGCGGAGCTGGCCAAGGACCCGTGGATCGGTCCGTACCCCGGCAACCCCTGCCACGAGGTGGTCGTACTGGCCTGCGAGAACGCCGGTTTCCAGCCTCGCCTCGAACACTCCTCCGACGACTTCCGGGCCGTGGTCGCCCTCGCGTCGGCCGACGCGGGCGTCGCCCTCGTGCCCCGCTCGGCGCTGCGCGGCATGGACCTGACCGGAGTGGTCGTACGGCCCGTCGACGGCGTGGCGCCCACCCGCCGGGTCTTCGCGGCCGTACGACGGGGCGCGGAGGAGCACCCGTTGATCCGCCCCGTGCTGGACGCGCTGGGAGAGGTGTCCCGGACGTAACCCCGACCCGTAACCTGGCTGTTTCATATCTGGGATACCGTCCCGGATATGAAACTGGATGACGCCGGGGCCGCCCCGGATCCTGTCGACGCCCGGCTCGGTGCCCGGCTGGCCGAACTGCGGGCCGAACGCGGCTGGTCCCTGGGGGAGCTGGCGGAGCGCAGCGGGGTGAGCCGCTCGACCCTGTCCCGGGCCGAGCGCGCCGAGACCAGCCCCACGGCCTCGCTCCTCAACCGTCTGTGCGGCGTGTACGGGCGGACCATGTCCCAGCTGCTCAGCGAGGTCGAGGCGGAGCCCGCGCTGCTGGTCCGGGCGGCCGGGCAGCCGGTGTGGGAGGACCGGGCCTCCGGGTTCGTGCGGCGGTCGGTGTCGCCGCCGCACGCCGGGTTGCGCGGCGAACTCGTCGAGGGGCGGCTGCGGGCGGGCGCCGACATCGCGTACGACCGGCCGCCCGTACCCGGTCTGGAACAGCACATCTGGGTCCTGGAAGGCGCGCTCGACGTGACGGCCCAGGGCATCGAACACCACCTCGACGCCGGCGACTGTCTGCGGCTGCGGGTGTGGGGGCCGACGCGGTTCCGGTGCTCCGGCTCCGACGGTGTGCGCTACGTGCTGGTGGTGGTGCTGCCGTGACCGCGACCCGCCTCGACGCCCCTCGACTGCTCGACCGGGTCGAGGAGTTGGCCGGTCTTCTGGTCGACACGGTGGACGGCGGCGCCTCCGTCGGCTTCCTCGCCCCGCTCGACCGGGCCGAGGCCGTCGCCTGGTGGAGCGAGCGCGCGCGGGGCGTGGCCGCCGGACGGCTCGCTGTCTGGGCGGCCCAGGACGGCGACCGTGTCGTCGGCACCGTCAGCCTGGCCTTCCCCGACAAGCCCAACAGCCGGCACCGCGCCGAACTTGTCAAGCTGATGGTCCACCCGGACGCCCGCGGCAAGGGCCTCGGCCGCACCCTCCTGACCACCGCCGAGGAGGCCGCCGTCGCGGCCGGCGTCACCCTGCTCCACCTGGACACCGAGACCGACAGCCCCGCCGAACACCTCTACCGCGCCGCCGGGTGGACCAGGGTCGGGGTGATCCCGGACTACGCGGCGAGCCCGGCCGGGGTCCTCCGCCCGACCACCCTGTACTACAAACACGTCGCAGTCGGGTGACTGTCAGTGGCAGCCGCTACGGTGCGAAGCATGCCGGACGCCGAAGACGTACGCCGTATCGCCCTGTCCCTGCCGGACACGACGGAGAAGATCGCCTGGAACATGCCCACCTTCCGGGTCGCGGGGAAGATGTTCGCCACGCTGCCCGAGGAGGAGACCTCCCTCGCCGTGCGCTGCCCCAAGGAGGAGCGCGACGAACTGGTGCTCGCCGAGCCCGGAAAGTTCTGGATCGCCGACCACGAGGCCCAGTTCGCCTGGGTGCGCGCCCGGCTGGCCGCCCTCGAGGACGAGAACGAGCTGCGGGACATCCTGGCCGACTCCTGGCGGCAGGCGGCCCCACAGCGACTGCTGGAGGCGTATCCGGACCTGGGGGTGTCCTCGGGGGGCTGAGGGCGCCCGGCGGCCGGGGCGCGAGAAACGGGTGCGCGACCATCGACCCGAGTGCGGTATTGTTTCCATGCGCGTTCGGCCAGGGGAAACCCCAGGTCAGACGGGCAACGGGACGTGGCGCAGCTTGGTAGCGCACTTGACTGGGGGTCAAGGGGTCGCAGGTTCAAATCCTGTCGTCCCGACTTGCGAAGTAGCAGGTCGGAGGTCATTTCCGGTTCACCGGAAGTGGCCTCTTCGTCGTTTTCGGGGACCGGTTCTGGACCGAGCGCCATGGGGACATGTGGCGCATCTTGACTCGGTCAAGGTGGGTTGCCGGTCCGATGGTCAAACACTCTTACCTGCGCGAACGATTCCCTTGATACCGCGTCCGGCCGACCGTGCCCGACCGCGCACAAGTGGCGCCCCCATCGGGTTCGGCGGTCTCTTCCATGTCGAACAGATCGCGCACCCTGCCGTAGAGCAGTGGAACCAGCCGAAGTCAATCGTCCCCCCTTCCCTGCCGGCCGGTTCGTCCCTGCCCGCAGGTTCGCCGAGTCGGTCCCACTGGTGGGCCGCGGTGGGCGATTGGGTGCGATATGTGCTTGATCTTGCTTTATGTGGCATTTAGTGTTCGCCGGAAGGGAAACGCTGCGAGGTCCGAGTCCCGTGCCACCGTCCGGAAGCGAGGTGTGAAGCGCGTGCACGCGAGGTGCGGCTGCCGGCCCGTTTCGGGTCACAAGGGACGTTCCAGAGGGACGCGATGGCTGCGGGCGTTCGCCGTACTGCCGTTGCTGGCGTCGGTGCTGGCCGCTTGTGGCAGTGACGAGGGCTTCGGCAGGCCCACCCTCAACTGGTACAACTTCCCCGACGACTCCGGTGCGCTCCAGAAGGCGGCCGACCGGTGCAGCCAGGCTTCGGGCGGACGCTACAGGATCAGCTACAACAAGCTCCCGCGTGCCGCGGACGGCCAGCGCCAGCAGCTCGTGCGCAGACTCGCCGCCGAGGACGACTCGCTCGACATCCTGGGCCTGGACGTCACCTGGGCGGCGGAGTTCGCCGAGGCGCGCTGGATCCGGGAATGGACGGGGGCGGCGAAGCAGCAGGCTGTCGAGGGCACCCTGCGCGTACCGCTGCAGACCTCGACCTGGAAGGGCAAGCTGTACGCCGTCCCGTACAACACCAACACCCAACTGCTGTGGTATCGCAAGGACCTGGTGCCCACCCCACCCAGGACCTGGAGCGAGATGCTGGACATGGCCGGCGCCCTCGCCCGGCAGGGCAAACCGCACTTCGTGGAGATCCAGGGCGCCCAGTACGAGGGCCTGACCGTCTGGTTCAACACGCTGATCAACAGTGCGGGCGGCTCCATCCTCAACGCGAGCGCGACCGAGCCCTCCCTCGGTCCTCCTGCCGTGCGGGCCGCCGGGATCATGCGTGATCTGGCGAAGTCCCCGGCCGCGGACCCCTCCCTGTCCAACCAGATGGAGGACCAGAACCGGCTCGCCATGGAGTCGGGGACGGCGGCGTTCGAGCTCAACTACCCGTTCGTCTATCCGTCGATGAAGGCGAACAACCCCGAGCTGTTCAAGAACTTCCGCTGGGCGCCGTACCCTCGGGTCGACGCGAACCGCCCGGCACGGCCCACCATCGGCGGCATCGACCTGGCGGTGAGCGCCTACTCGCGCCACCCCGACCTGGCCTTCGAGGCGGCGCTGTGCCTGCGCAACCGGGAGAACCAGCTCACCGCCGCACTCGAGGGCGGTCTGCCGCCCACCCTGCGCGCCCTGTACGACGAGCCCGCGTTCATGAAGGAGTACCCCTTCTCGCGGGAGGTGCTGGCCGCCCTGGAGTCGGCGAGCGTGCGCCCGATCACTCCGGTCTACCAGAACGTGTCGATCGCGGTCTCCCACACGCTGTCTCCGCCGGCCGCGATCAAACCGGAGAGCTCCGTCAACACCATCAGGGAGCAGATCGACGATGCCTTGCGATCCGAGGGTGTGATCCCGTGAACCACCTCCTGCCGCACCACCCCGTCAGCCGGCGCCGCGGCGCGCGGGCCTCGTCCTCGGACGGCCCGAGATGAGCACGCGGGCGCAACCGGCCGGAACCCCGCCGCCCCCCGAGGCGGAGGCGGAGCAGGCGGGGCCGGACCGGGCGGCACTCTCGGCGGGCGCCAGGCAGGAGCGGCGGCTCGGCTGGCTGCTCTGCGCGCCCGCGGTCGTCGTCATGATCGCTGTGACCGCCTACCCCATCGGGTACGCCGTCTATCTGTCCCTCCAGCGGTACGACCTGCGCTTTCCCGGACGGGCGGAGTTCGTGGGCCTGAGCAACTACGGGGCGGTGCTGTCCTCCCCCTTCTGGTGGGATGCCTTCTGGGTCACGCTGTTCATCACCGCCGTGTCCGTGGCGATCGAGCTGGTCCTCGGCATGGGGCTCGCCCTGGTGATGCACCGCACGATCTTCTGGCGCGGTGTCGTCCGCACGTCGGTCCTCGTTCCGTACGGGATCGTCACCGTGGTCGCCGCCTTCTCCTGGCAGTACGCCTGGACCCCGGACCTCGGATACCTCGCCGAGCTGTTGCCCAGCGGAGCGGCCCCGCTGACCGAACAGTGGCCCGCCCTCTGGCTGATCATCCTCGCCGAGGTGTGGAAGACGACGCCGTTCATGGCCCTGCTGCTGCTCGCGGGCCTCGCACTGGTCCCCGAGGAGACCCTGAAGGCGGCCATGGTGGACGGCGCCACCGCCTGGCAGCGCTTCACCAAGGTCATGCTGCCGCTGATGAAACCGGCCATCCTGGTGGCACTGCTCTTCCGCACACTGGACGCGTTCCGGATCTTCGACAACATCTACATCCTGACCGCGGGCGCCCAGGGGACCGGCTCTCTGTCGATCCTCGGGTACGACAACCTGTTCACCTCGCTGAACCTGGGCATCGGGTCGGCGATCTCGGTCCTGATCTTCATCTGCGTCGGGATCATCGCCTTCGCCTTCGTCAAACTGTTCGGCACCGCCGCACCGGGAGCGGAGGTGAAGCGCTGATGGCCGCGGCGGGAAGGACGCATGCCGCCCGATGGGGTGTCATGAACGTGGTGGTGGTGCTGTACGCCCTGTTCCCCGTGTGGTGGATCGCCGCGCTGTCGTTCAAGGACCCCAGCACCCTGACGGACGGCAACTACATCCCCACGGACTGGACCTGGGAGAACTACCGGGGCATCTTCGAGACCACCGAGTTCACCCGTGCGCTGATCAACTCGATCGGTATCGCCCTGATCGCCACGGTGATCGCGGTGGCGCTGGGCACCATGGCCGCCTACGCGGTGGCCAGGCTGCGCTTCCCCGGCAAGCGGGTGCTCATCGGCATGTCCCTGCTGATCGCCATGTTCCCGCCGATCTCCCTGGTGTCACCGCTGTTCAACATCGAGCGGATCATCGGGATCTTCGACACCTGGATCGGGCTGATCATCCCGTACATGACCTTCTCCCTGCCGCTCGCGATCTACACCCTGTCGGCGTTCTTCCGGGAGATCCCCTGGGATCTGGAGAAGGCCGCCAAGGTCGACGGGGCGACGCCCGCGCAGGCCTTCCGGATGGTCATCGTGCCGCTGGCCGCGCCGGGCGTGTTCACCACGGCCATTCTCGTGTTCATCTTCTGCTGGAACGACTTCCTGTTCGCGATCTCGCTGACGTCCACCGAGTCCGCGCGCACCGTGCCTGCCGCGATCGCGTTCTTCACCGGGAGCTCGCAGTTCCAGCAGCCCACCGGGTCGATCGCCGCCGCCGCTGTGGTCATCACCATTCCGATCATCATCTTCGTCCTGTTCTTCCAGCGGCGGATCGTCGCCGGACTGACCTCCGGGGCAGTCAAGGGGTGAACGGGCCGACCGCGGCAGACAGGCCACCGGTCCGGGACACCGACCGCAGTGCTCGGAACCGGAAGGCATGAAGGCAAGGAGGCACCACCATGGCCGAGATCATCCTCGACGGAGTCACCAAGCGCTTTCCCGACGGGGCCCTCGCCGTGAAGGACGTGGACCTGCAGATCGCCGACGGCGAGTTCGTGATCCTGGTCGGTCCGTCGGGATGCGGCAAGTCCACCACTCTGAACATGATCGCCGGACTTGAGGACATCACCGAGGGCGTCCTGCGCATCGGAGACCGGGTCGTCAACGACCTGGCTCCCAAGGAACGCGACGTCGCCATGGTGTTCCAGAGCTATGCCCTGTACCCGCACATGAACGTCCGGGAGAACATGGGCTTCCCGCTGCGCCTGGCCAAGGTGGACAAGGACACCATCAACGCCAAGGTGACGGAAGCCGCCCGGATCCTCGACCTCACCGAGCACCTGGACCGCAAGCCCGCCAACCTCTCGGGCGGTCAGCGCCAGCGGGTGGCCATGGGGCGGGCGATCGTCCGTGATCCCAAGGCGTTCCTGATGGACGAGCCGCTGTCCAACCTGGACGCCAAACTGCGGGTACAGATGCGCACCCAGATCTCCCGGCTGCAGCGGAGCCTCGGCACGACCACCGTGTACGTCACCCACGACCAGACCGAGGCGATGACGCTCGGCGACCGGGTCGTGGTCATGAGGCAGGGCCTGGTCCAGCAGATCGGCACACCTGCCGAGCTGTACGACCTGCCGCGCAACATCTTCGTCGCGGGCTTCATCGGCTCCCCGGCGATGAACTTCCTGAACGCCACTTTGGAGGGCAGTGCCCTGCGCTCGCCCCTGGGCGACCTGCCCCTCGACGACCGTACGAGGCAGTCGCTGGAAAGGCAGAACGCGCCCCGCGAGGTCATCGTCGGGCTACGACCGGAGGCATTCGAGGACATCGCCCTGTCACACGACCGGGACCGGACGGGCCCGGTCTTCACCGCCACCGTCGAAGTACTGGAGTCGCTGGGCTCCGATGTGTATGTCTACTTCACCGCGGAGGGCGGGCCCGCGACGACCGCCGAACTGGAGGAGCTCGCCAAGGACTCGGGCCTGCGCGACACCGGCGCCGACACCCATCAGATCGTGGCCCGCCTGGGCGCCGCCACGCGTGCCCGCGAGGGCGAGCCGGTGGAGCTGCGGGTCGACATGGCCAAGGCGCACGTGTTCGACCCGGCGACCGGAGCGAACCTTACGCATCCGGTGAGGGCGGACTGACGGTGCACCCCGCAGGTCACGATCCGCGGGCGACCCGCACTTCTGGGGGTCAAGGGGTCGCAGGTTCACATCCTGTCGTCCCGACGGGAGTCCGCTCCATAGTCACAGGTCAGGGTCTTGTTTCACCTCGGTGGGGCAAGGCCCTCGATCGTTTTCCGGGCTCGCCCCGCCGAACCGGTCGATCGGGTTGTCATTCGTGCGGTTGCGCCCACCAACCGGTCGGTCACATGGTGGTCGGTCCGTCTCGCGTTTCGGGCGACGGGGCCGGTGCCGGGCGCACACTGGAACACAGAAGGACATGTGTCGTGAGCCGAACCTGGAGGTGGGCCATGAGCACCCTCGAAGAGCACATCGATGTCGGAGTTCCGATCGACAAGGCTTGGAACGATCTCCACCGGGTGGAGAACTATCCGCGCTTCGTGGACGGAGTGCGCGAGGTCCATTCGGAGACGGAGGGCCGCGCGCGTCTGGACGTCGAGGCCGGCGGCCGGGTCCGGGCGTTCGAGGCCGAGGTCTCCGACCGTACGGGGGAACGCGTGATGGACTGGCAGACCACGGGCGCCCCCGACCTGATGGGGTCCTTCTCGCTGCGCCCGATCGACCAGAACCACACCCGAGTCCAGGCACGGCTTGAGTACGACCCCGACACGGTCAGGGAGACCTTCGGCGGGCCGAAGGGATTCGCCCAGGTGAACGCGATCGAGCGGCTCGTCCGCAGCGATCTGGAGCATTTCAAGGAGTGCGTGGAACAAGGGCGGTGAGCGGCGCTCACGCCCGTCAGGTCTTGATCACGGCATCACAGTCGGAGCAGACCGCAGATGCGTACTCCGCGGGGTACCAGGGCGCCGTGGGGTGCTCGGAGGGCTTCCAGCGGGCCGTCTCCATGGCGAAGGTGTCCTTGCCGCAGAGGGTCCGCGGTCCTGTCGCGGTGGGCGCCCCCGGCGCGGAGGGCGCCGCATGCACTGTGCGGACGGGCGGTTCCTCGGCAGCCGGTGTCCCCAGGGAGGAGCGCTTGGCGATCGGCTTGTCGAGCTCGTACACGACGACGATCTCGCTCATGCCTCCACCGTAGTTCGCCGCGCGCCCGGCGCGCCTGCGGCCCGACACACGCCGGGGTGGCTCCAGTCGCCCACGGCTAACGCTGGGGGACGGTGAGTTCACGGCCGCGGTAGAAGCCTTCCCGCTCCTCGACGACGTACGGGGCCATGGCCGCACGCCGGCGCGCTTCCGGCTCGGAGGCCCGCCAGACGGCGCATGCCTCTTCCGAGTCCCAGAACGACACCCCGGTGATCTCCTGTCCGTCCTCGGACCAGTAGGCGAAGGCGCGGTGCAGGCCCTGTGGGTAGGGGGAGGGGCGCCATGCCCTCTCGAACTCCTCCGACGCGCCGGGCCTGAGACGGCGCGTAGTCACCCAGACGAAGTGCTCATCCATCGCGGCTCCTCCTCGGTGTCCGTTCGGCTTTCCTGCCCTGCCAGACCACCGTAGGTGCCGATCACCGCTTCCGCCCGCGCGGCGATCGCGGAGCCACCGGCACGCCGCCGGACGGGCGCCCGTGGCGTACGCGGCCGCTTCGGCGTGTCCGGCTCCGGCCGCGCTGGTCCCGCAGCGCCCCCAGGAGGAGTATGGAAGACAAGCGACCAAGGGAGGCCCGCCGTGAAGACCGGAGCCTCGGATTACGACCGCTGGCTGTACTCGCACACACCCTCCCAGGCCGAGGGCGAGCGCGACGAACCGGCCGAGCGTGCGGCCGTGGAGCAGCACCCGGACGTCCCCAGAACCGAGCCGTCCCAGGCGGAGGGCGAGCGGATGGACGACTTCCGGACCACGTGACCGCCGACAAATGATCAGCGAGCCGTGTCAGCGGACGGGGAAGCGGCCTTCGTCGTCCTCCCGCCCGGTGACACGGCCCTCGCTGTGAGTCGCCTCGCTGTGAGTCGCCCCGGCATCCCTGTGGATTCGCCCAACCGCGCGTGACATGCGCTGTCGCGCTGTCAGGATCAGGCGCCATGACCGCAGGGCACGACAAGGCCGACAGGCACCGCAGGGTTCACGACGGCGCCAAGGCCGAGAGGCACCGGACACCGCACGGCGCGCCGCGCGTGAAGCGGGCCGGCAAGGCGGCGCCGGCCGACGAGTCGACGACCGCGCTGGCGCTGGCCGCGCGGGGCGGGGACGCGGCGGCCGTCGAGGGGTTCGTGCGCGCCCTGCACCGGGACGTGGTGCGCTACGTCGCCCATCTGAGCGCCGATCCACAGGCGGCGGACGACCTGGCGCAGGACACGTTCGTGCGGGCGCTCAGCGGGCTGCACCGCTTCGAGGGACGTTCCTCGGCGCGGGCGTGGCTGCTGTCCATCGCGCGCCGGGCGGTGATCGACAGCCACCGGTCCGCAGCCGCCCGGCCGCGGCTGTCGGACGCGGCCGACTGGCAGCGGGCCGTCGAGCTGTCCCAGCCGCGCGGGCTGCCCGGCTTCGACGACGGTGTCGTCCTGCTGGATCTGCTGGCCGCGCTGCCGGAGGACCGGCGGGAGGCGTTCGTGCTGACCCAGCTGCTGGGTCTGCCCTACGCGGAGGCCGCCGCCGTGAGCGGCTGTCCCGTCGGCACCGTCCGCTCGCGCGTGGCCCGCGCCCGCGCCACGCTGGCCGCCCTGCTCTCCGAGGCGGGCGAGCCCGAGCCCGTCGTCACCGCAGACCCCGGAGTCCCGGCAGTCCCCGCAGCTCGTCGACCTTCGTCAGCCGGGCCAGGACCAGGTAGACCAGGCCGAGGGTGAGGGTGCCGGCCGTGAGGGCGGTCGCGGTCGGCAGGGTTCCGCCACCGAGCCGGGCCGCGCACGCCCGGTCGGCCGCCCAGCCCGCGGCGGCGGCGAGGCCGGCCGCGGCCACCAGCTTGGTGTACGTGCGCCGCAGCGCGCCGTCGCCCAGCCGGCCGCCGGTCCGCCGGCGCAGCAGCCGTGCCGTGAGGGCGAGCCCGGCCAGGTAGGACACGGTGTACGCCCCGGCCATGCCGGTCACCGCCCAGCGGTCGGGCAGCAGCAGATGACAGGCGGTGGCCAGGGCGATGTTCACCGCCGCGATCCAGACCGCCATGAAGAACGGGGTGCGGGTGTCCTCGAAGGCGTAGAAGCCGCGCAGGAGGAGGTACTGCGCGGAGAACGGGATCAGGCCGAGCCCGAACGCCTGGAGCATGTGCCCGAGCGGCTGGGCGGAGGCCGCGTCGGCCGCGCCGTGCGCGAACAGCAGGGTCGAGATCCGCGGACCGAGGGCCAGGAACAGGAACGCGGCCGGGACGATCACGACCCCGCTCACACGCAGCCCGCGCGACAGGTCCGCCCGCACGTCCGCGATCCGCCCCTCCGCGACGGCGCGGCTCATGCGCGGCAGCAGCGCGGTCACCAGGGAGACCGTGACCACCGACTGCGGCAGCATCCAGATGGTCTGCGCGTACATGTACGCCGAGTAGCCCGCGCCGGCGTCCGGCAGCTTCTGGTCGACCGCGTTGGCGTAGTTGGTGACCACCGTCAGCGAGACGAGGTTGGTCAGCACCAGCAGCAGGGTCCACTTGGCGGCGTGCACCCCGGAACCCAGGCCCGAGCCGCGCCAGTCGAACCGCGGCCGGAATCGGAACCCGGCGGCCCGCGCGAACGGGACCAGCGCGAGGGCCTGCACCGCGATGCCGGCCGTCGTTCCGACGCCCAGCAGCCGGACCTGGGTGTCGGTGATGTCCGCCACCCGCTCCGGCACGGTCATCAGGCCGAGGTAGGTGCCGAACATGCCCAGCAGGACGACGTTGTTGAGGACCGGGGTCCACATCATCGCGCCGAACCGCTCGCGGGCGTTGAGGACCTGGCCGTAGATGTTGAACAGGCCGTAGAAGAAGATCTGCGGGAGCAGGAAGCGGGCGAAGACCACGGTGAGCCGGTACGCCTCGTGGGTGTCCGGGGTGTCACGCATGTACAGCGAGACGATTCTCGGGGCCGCCCACACCGCGAGCGCGGTCCCCACGGCGAGGACGGACACGACCAGGGTGACGAGCCGCTGTTCGTACGCCCGCCCGCCGTCCGCGTGGGTGGCCCTCGCCCGTACCAGCTGCGGCACCAGCACGGCGTTCAGCGCGCCGCCGATGAGCAGGGTGTACAGGCTCGTCGGCACGGTGTTCGCCGTGTTGTACGTACTGGCCAGCAGGCCGGTGCCCAGGGCGGCGGCCTGGAGGACCTGGCGGATCAGCCCGGTCGCCCGGGACACGACCGTGCCCAGCGCCATCAGCACCGAGGAGCGTGCCGCCCCGCCGGAACGTTTCTCGACCCGTACGTCTGTCGCTGTCGTTGCCCCCATCGGGCCAACGTACGGCATCAAGATCCGCGGGCCCAATCCGCCCGGGCGCGGTCGACGGGCCCACGGGGCGCCCTAACGGCGGCTGCGGACCCGGGAGTTCCTCGGCGGCGCGATGAACTGCAGTTCCAGTGTCACCGGCGGTGCGGCCAGGCCGGGGCCGCCCGCCGCCGCCCACGCCAGGATCTCCTCCGTGCAGTCGTCGTCCATGGCGAAGCCCACCCAGGTGGCCCGGCCGCCGGCCCGGCGGCCGGTGGCCGAGGGCTGGACGACGATGACGTTGGCCTGGTCGCAGGGGCCGAGGCAGTCCGTCGTACGGACCGCGAAGCCGCCGCCCGAAGCGGCCGCGGCCGCGCGCAGCCGCTCCAGCTGCCAGTCGTGGTCGAAGCCGGGGTGCTTGCGGGCGTCACCGCAGCAGCAGCCCCTGCACACCACGAGGGTGCAGGGGCGGCTTCCCGCGGCCCCGACCAGCGCTCGCTGAGCCGGAACCATGCCGCTCAGGAGGCCGAGAGGCCGACGTGGGCCAGGGCCTGCCGCAGCAGGAACCCGTGCCCGCCCGGCATCTCGCTCTGCACCGCCGGCGAGGCGGCCTCCTGCGGGTCGAACCACACCAGGTCCAGGGCGTCCTGCCGGGGGCGGCAGTCGCCGGTCACCGGCACGATGTAGGCCAGGGACACCGCGTGCTGGCGGGGGTCGTGGTACGGGGTGATGCCCTGCGTGGGGAAGTACTCGGCCACCGTGAACGGCTGGAGCGAGGTCGGCACACGGGGCAGGGCCACCGGCCCGAGGTCCTTCTCCAGGTGGCGCAGCAGGGCGTCCCGGACACGCTCGTGGTGCAGGACCCGGCCGGAGACCAGGGTGCGGTTGACATTGCCGTCCGGTCCGATCCGCAGCAGCAGGCCGATGCTGGTGACTTCGCCGCTGTCGTCGACGCGCACGGGCACGGCCTCGACGTACAGGATCGGCATACGGGCGCGCGCCATCTCGAGCTCGTCGGAGCTCAGCCAACCCGGCGTGGTTTCGGTCAAGTCAGACATTGTTTGATCATACTTTCAGTGTCCGTCGGGAAGCCGGTAGACCCGGCGGGCGTTGTCCGCTCCGGCCCAGCGTGCCAGGCGCAGCGCGTCGGGCAGGCCCAGTTCGTCGGCGTCCACCCGGTCCTGGAGCAGATCCCCAAGGCCCCGGCGGAACGCCAGCGCGCCGAGCGCGTAGAACTCGGCCACACCATAGGCGTCGGAGCTGTACAGCAGTTTGCGGAACGGTGTGATCTCCAGCGCCTCCTCCAGTACCGTCCGCGCTCGCGTCGGACCCACATGATGCAGGGTGAGCCCCACGTCCAGGTACACCTGCTCGAACACCGCGGCCAGGTAGGCGGCCTGTCGCTGATAGGGCCAGCAGTGCAGGAACAGCACCGGGATCGTGCCCGCCGTCAGATGCAGCCAGTCCGTGAGACGGGTCGGATCCACGCGGTGCAGCCGGATGTCGTTGTCGCCGAAGCCGGTGTGCAGCTGGAGCGGAAGCCCCAGGTCGACGGCGGTCCACAGCAGGTGCCGGACCAGCACCGGCTCGTCCAGCCGTCCGCCGCGCGCCAGCCAGCGCCGCGCGCCCCGGGTGACGTCGGCGTCAGGGGGCCGGGCCGGGTCGAGGTCGAAGCCCGTGCGGTACGCGGCCACCGACTTCACCGCGACCACCCCGGGCCGCCGTACCGCGTCCAGCGCCGCCGCCCGGAACGCGTCGGCGTACCCGCCGGCCTCGACGCCTCTCGCGGCCACCGCCTCCGCGACGGACTCCAGCCGTACGACCTCGTGGGCGACCGCTCCTGCGGCGTTCTCGGCCAGTTCGGCGGGCGTGGTGACGGAGTGTGGCGCGAACCCGGTGTCGACGCAGAACACGCCGGTGCGGGCCGCGCCGAGGAACCGCCGGTTGACCTCCCCCGGGCCCAGTTCGGCGCGGCGGGCCAGGTAGACGTCGGCCGGTGCGTGCCGCTCCAGGCCGAGCAGGGGCGCGCAGTGGCGGCGTACGGCCACGCCCGCCGGTGTGTCGAAGGTCGAGACGCCGGGCCACGGCTCGCCCTCGGTGAGCAGGGCCTCGAAGCCCGGCCGGTCGAGGGGGCCGGTGACGACGCCGTGGCAGTGGTGGTCCACCAGCTCCAGCTCGGTGAGCGCCTCGTGGACCGGTCCGCCTGGCATCTCAGTACTTCCAGCGGTACGCCGCGGCCACCCGCTCGTCGTCGAGCCCGTCGACGGCGTCGATCTCGCCCTGCCGTACGGCGGTCACGGCATCGGCGAGAACCGGGCCGAGCGCGGCCCGCAGTACCTCGTCCGCGCGGAACGCGGCGACGGCCCCGGCGAGCGACGTCGGCAGCCGGCGCACACCCCGGGCGGCGGCCTCGTCCGCGTCGAGCCGCGCCGGATCCCCGTCCGTCTCCTGCGGAAGGGCGGCGCCGGACGCCAGCCCGTCCAGTCCGGCGGCGATCAGACAGCCGAGGGCGAGATACGGGTTGGCGGCCAGGTCGACGGGCTTGACCTCCAGGTTCGCCTGCTCCGCGCGCCGCCCCGCCGTACCCCGCACCAGGCGCACCGCGCACTCGCGGGTCTCCAGGCCCCAGGCGGTGAACACCCCCGCCCACTGGGAGGGTTTGAGGCGCAGATAGCTCGCCGGGCTCGGCGCGGTCACCGCCGTGAGAGCCGGCAGGCGGGCCAGGACACCGGCCGCGAACGCCTCCGCGTCGGCCGTCATGCCGTGCCGCCGCTCGCCGCCCGCGTGCAGGTTCGTGCCGTCGCGCCAGGCGGAGAGGTGGACGTGCCCGCCGTTGCCGACGCCCTCCGCGACGACCGCCGGGGAGAAGGAGACCCGTAGGCCGTGGCGTTGTGCCACCGCGCGGATCGTCTGGCGGACGAGGACGCTGCGGTCGGCCGCCGCCACCGGGTCCAGGGCGCCCACGGAGATCTCGAACTGGCCCGGCGCGTACTCGGGATGGACCTGGTCGACGTCCACGCCCTGCGCCGCGCAGGCGGCCAGCAGGTCGGCGGTGTACGCGCTCAGCTCGACCTGCCGGGTCGCGCCGTACGCGGGCCCGGACGTCGCCGGGACGAACTCCCCGGCGGGCGCCGAGTCCAGGCCGACGGCCCACTCGATCTCGATGCCCGCCTTGAAGGCGAGACCGTGCGCGCGGGCCGCGTCCGCGACGACGCGGCGCAGGAAGGTGCGCGAGCAGCCCGGATGCCGCTCGCCGTCCTGCGTGACACGGTCGACCGGCGCCCACGCCCAGCCGGGCTGCCCCGCCAGGACCACGAGCCGGCCGAGGTCCGGGTACAGACGCAGGTCGCCGTCCGGGGAGCCCAGCACGTCGGTGGCGACGATGTGGTCGTTCGCCAGGAACGTGTCGAACACCGGCGACATCCCCACGCCCCAGGCCGCCGCCGAGGCCAGCCGGGCCGTGGGGATCGTCTTCACCCGGCAGACGCCCGCCGTGTCGACATGGGCCAGGACGACTCCCTGAACGCCTGCGCCGGACAGCTCGCCGCTCAGGGCGGTCGCCCGCTCGACGTCTCCCGGGCGCCCGCCGGGGACGGGATCGGCAAGGTCGGCAAGGGGGGTCATGCGTCCTCCACGATCGGCACGTCCGGTACGTCCGGTGTGTGCCTGCGCCCGTCAGGGTTTCACGGCCACCGCGCCGTACTGCGGTACCACGGCGAGGGAGTCGGCCTCGCCGCGCCAGCGCGAGCACGACACCAGGCCCGGCTCCAGCAGCTCCAGGCCGTCGAAGAAGGCGGCGATCTCCGCGCCGCTGCGGGCGGTGATCGGCGGCTTGGCGTTCTCGTTCCAGAACTCCATCGCCGGGATCTGGCCCTCACCGCCCACCGCGCTGTCGTGGGTGGGGTGCGTCAGGACCAGGAAGCTGCCGGAGGGGATGTCGGCCATGATCTTCCGCACGATCTCCCGGGCCGCCTCGACGTCGAGGACGAAGTTCAGGATGCCCAGCATCATCACCGCGACCGGACGCGTGAAGTCCAGGGTGCCCGCCGCCCGTTCGAGGATCGCGGCCGGGTCGTGCACATCGGCGTCGATGTAGTCGGTGACGCCCTCGGCGGTGCCGGTCAGCAGCGTGCGGGCGTGCGTCAGCACGATGGGGTCGTTGTCGACGTACACGATCCGCGACTCGGGCGCGACGCGCTGCGCGATCTCGTGGGTGTTGTCGGCCGTCGGCAGCCCGGTGCCGATGTCGAGGAACTGCCGCACCCCGCGCTCCTCGGCCAGGAACCGCACCGCCTGCCCCAGGAACCAGCGGTCCGCGCGGGCGATCTCCCGGATGAGCGGGAACATCCCGGCGACGTGCTCGCCGACCCGCTGGTCGACCGCGTAGTTGTCCTTGCCGCCGATCCAGTAGTTCCACACCCGTGCGTTGTGCGCCACGCTGGTGTCCAGCCGTGTCGGCCCGCTCACGTGACCGCCCCTTCCCGCGTCCCGGCCCGCGTCCCGGGCCTGTGCCCGCCATTGTGCCGCCGGATGATCACCGTTGTCCCCGGTAGGGTGAAAATCCGGTGATCCCGTACAGGAAGCAGGACATGCCCTACTCGCACGCTCCCCGGCTGACCGCTCCCGAGCCGTCGGCCGGCCCCGCCGACATACGCCTGGTCGTCACCGACATGGACGGCACGCTGCTCGACGACGACAAGAAGGTGCCCGAGGGCCTGTGGGAGACACTGGCGCGGCTGCGTGAGCGCGGGGTGCTGTTCAGCCCGGCGAGCGGACGCCAGTACGCCACGCTGGCGGCCGAGTTCGCCGAGGTCGCCGACGGGATGGTGTTCATCGCGGAGAACGGCACGTACGTGGTGCGCGACGGGGCGGAGCTGAGCTCCGATCCGCTTCACCCGGAGGTCGTCGAGCGGTTGACGCGGGTCGTGCACGGGCTCGTGGCCGCCGGCGTCGACGTGGGCGCCGTCGTCTGCGGGAAGCGGTCCGCGTACGTCGAGCGGGCCGACGAGGCCTTCCTGGCCGAGGTGGGCCGGTACTACGTCCGCCACCGGGTCGTCGAGGACGTCACCGCCGTCGACGACGACATCGTCAAGGTCGCCCTGTTCGACTTCGGGTCCGCCGAGGCGACCACGGCCCCGGCGCTCGCACCCTTCGCGCGGACCCACCAGGTCGTCGTCTCCGGCGAGCACTGGGTCGACGTCATGAACCGCACCGCCAACAAGGGCGCCGCGCTGCGCCGGCTCCAGCGGGAGCTGGGCATCACCCCCGCGCAGACCATGGTGTTCGGCGACTATCTCAACGACCTGGAGATGCTGGACGCCGCCGACTGGTCGTTCGCCATGGCCAACGCCCACCCGGAGGTCGTCCGCCGGGCCCGCCACCTCGCGCCCTCCAACAACGACAACGGGGTGCTGCGCACCATCGCCCGCGTCCTGGACCTCTGACGCCGGCCGCGCTCACGCGCGGGGGGCTGCCCGTACCCGTGCTGCCAGGCCCAGGCCGCGATCTCGATAGCCGGTTCTCGCCGAGGTCGTCGATGCGCCCCCAGCCTTCGGCCGGGGGGACCCCCACCTCGCTTCGCTCACCGCGCAGCACAACTTGGCCGGCGTCGGGCCGGACGATGCCCGCGAGGGTGTGCAGCAGGGTGGACTTGCCCGAGCCCGACGGGCCCGTGACGGCGAGGGAGTCGCGCTCGCCGACCTCGACGTCCACGCCGTCCAGGGCGGTGGTGGAGCCGTACTTCTTCACGAGGCCGTAGGCGGCCACAACGGTGTTCATGATGTCCCGTCGCCCCTTCTCAGCGCTCGAACTTCCAGGTGACCGAGTCGGCGCCGGCCTTCACCACGCTGACGGGGATGTCGACGCTCTTGCCGTCGCTCTCCTTGCCCACGCAGGTGACGGTGGCGCCGGCCACGGCCTTCAGACCGGTGGGGCAGGTCACGGAGACCTTCTTCCCGACCCACGGCAGCGGGTGGTACTTGCTCTGGATGCGGCCCGTGACGATGTTCGGGGCCAGCGCCTTGTGGCCGTCGACCATGACCGTGCCGGCGGAGTCGAGCCCGGTGGTCGACTCGGTGCCGGAGAGCAGGTAGGTGCCGAGACCGCCGAGGGCCACCACGGCGGCGGCGCCTCCGATCGCGCCGACGACGAACTTGCTGTGCTGCATCACGTACCCCTTGAGGCGGAGGCGGGTGGAGGAAGTGCCTCCACCTTCGCCCGGCCGGGCCCACCCCCGCCTCGGCCGAACGGCCAGAACGGCCCCGGTTCCCGCCCCGCTCCTCAGCCGTTCGGCCTAGGCTGCGGGGAGCAGAGGAGAGGGAAGCGGAATGAGCGCACCGGCCGATGTCGCCCGCCTGACCCGGGAGATCACCTCGGGACTCGAACGCGGGGGCCTGGAGGGCTTCTACACCGACCTGCACCGCCACCCCGAGCTGTCCTTCCAGGAACACCGCACCGCCGCGAAGCTCGCGCAGCGGCTGCGCACGGCCGGGTACGAGGTGACGGAGGGGGTGGCCCGTACCGGTGTGGTGGGTGTGCTCGCGGGCGGCGACGGGCCGGTGGTGTGGCTGCGCGGCGACATGGACGCGCTGCCCGTGCGGGAGGCGACCGGGCTGGCGTACGCCTCCACCGTCGACGGGCTGATGCACGCCTGCGGCCACGACCTGCACGTCACCTGGCTGGCGGCGGCCGCCGAGGCGCTCGCCGCCGCCCGTGAGACCTGGTCCGGGACGCTCGTCGTGGTGGGGCAGCCGGCCGAGGAGGCCGAGGGCGGCGCGGCGGCCATGGTCGCGGACGGCGTCCACACCCGCTTCCCGCGCCCCGACGTGCTGTTGGGCCAGCATGCCGCGCCCGGGCTCGCCGGGTTCTACCCGCACACCCCCGGCCTGACGCTGTCCGCCTCGGACGACGTCGACGTCGTCGTGCACGGCGTGGGCGGCCACGGTTCGCGGCCCGAGTCGACCGTGGACCCGGTGGTGACGGCCGCGTACATCGTGACCAGGCTGCAGACAGTCGTCGCGCGCGAGGTCGCGGCGAGCGAGTCGGTGGTGCTGACGGTGGGGCGGTTCCACGCCGGTACGAAGCCCAACATCATCCCCGCCGAGGCCCAACTCGCGCTGAACGTGCGCACCCAGGACACCAGGGTGCGCGAGCGCGTCCTCACCGCGATCCGGCGGGTCGTCGAGGGGGAGTGCGCCGCCGCCGGCTGTCCCGTCCCACCCGAGATCACGGTCCACCCCGGCTACCCGAACACCGTCAACGACCCTGCCCTGGACGGGGAGATCGCCGCCGTGCACCGTGAACTCTTCGGCGAGCACACGGTGTTCGACTTCGGTCAGGCGATGGGCAGTGAGGACTTCTCCCTCCTCGCTCCGAGGGGTGTGCCGTACGACTACTGGTACGTGACCTCGACCCCGGCGGCCGTGTGGGATGCGGCGCCGGGGCAGGAGCTGCGGGAGAAGTTCGAGGGTGTGCCGGGAAACCACAGCCCGTTGTTCGCGCCGGACCTGTCGGTGCTGGTGCCGGGCGTGCGCACCCTGGTGTCGGCGGCACTGTCCCGGCTCGCCGGCTGAGCCACGCGCACGGCCGCGCGGGCGGGCCAGGGCCTGTCCGGCGGATCAGGTTGCAGGAAAGCTGCGGTGCCTCATCGACGCAGGTGAGCGGCGATTGGTTCGTGCAGCTGCAAGGCGGAGGAGGGCGTCAACGCGGAGCGTTGGCAACCGACGACAACGCGGCAGATGTGCGTGCCAATCCCCGCGTCTGCGGCATGATCCGCCGGACAGGCCCTAGGGCCTGAGCGGGTCGTGGCCGATCGTCATCAGGCGGTGGCGGCGGCGCGTCTCCTCGGACGCGGGCTCGTTCTCCACGTCCGCCTGCTCGGCGACCGTGTCGACGACCCGGTACATCACCCGGATGTCGTCGTCGGTCAGGTCGGTGCGCCGCTTCTGCAGGATCGCCAGCACGTGCTGTCCGGTCGGGCTGCCCGCCTCTTCGGGCAGCGGCTCCGCGCTCGTGTCGGCGTCGCGCACCCGCAGCCAGGCGGCCAGTTCCTGTGAGGTCATGTTCACCGCGCGGTGGAAGTCCTCCCACAGCGCGTCAAGTTCGAGGGCGTCAGTCATGGCAGGGCCTCCTCCGGACGGGTCACTTCTCGCGCGGCCAGTTCTCGGCCTCGAACATCCACCGCTGCTTCTCCAGCTCGGCGGTGATGCCGCAGCAGGTCCTGGGTGACGGGATCCGGCTTCTCGGTGCCGCGATCCTCCCCCGGCTCGAACGGAACCGGGGCCCCACGATGTTCCAGTGGGCCTGCTTCCCCACCAGGGAGAGGCCGAGCAGATCCACGAGGGTGCTCTGCAGCGCGTCGTAGGTGACCTGGCGGGCCGGTTCGGGCAGCGGGCTCTTCACGAACGTCATACGGTGCTCCTCCTCGTCGTGTCCTGTCGGGCGGTAGGGCCCCACACGAGGGCGCGGGTGCCCAGGGCGAACCGGTGCAAACCGACGTCAGAGGACCCCGTCCAGGAAGCGCGTCACGTCCGCGAACACCTCCGCCTTGTTCGTCTCGTTGAAGACCTCGTGCCGGGCCCCGGGGTAGATCCGTTCGGTCGCCGCGCCACCGCTCAGCCGCTCCACCCCGGTCCGGCTGCCGGGCAGCGGGACCAGCCGGTCGTCGTCGCCGTGCAGCCACAGCAGCGGCAGCGGGCCGATGTCGCCGTCCTTGGCGACGGTCTCCAGGGTCCGTGCGAAGGCCTCCAGCGTCGGCCGTTTCATCGGCCCGTGCCAGACCAGCGGATCCGCCGCGTACGCCGCGCCGACCGCCGGGTCGCGGGAGAGGGCGGCGGGACGGACGGGGATGTCGGGGATCTCCTCGTGCGCCAGCAGCTGTTCCGGCAGCTTCCAGCCGCCGATCACCGGGCCGGACAGCACCAGCGCGGCGAGCGTGTCGCCGTGGCGCTGGGCGTACCGGGCCGCGATCAGCCCGCCCATGGAGTGGCCGATCACGACCAGCGGGAGGTCCGGGTGCGCGGCCCGGGCGAGTTCCGCGACCGCGTGCACATCGGTGACCACGTCCTCGAAGTCCTCGATCACCACGCGCTCGCCCGCCGACCGGCCGTGCCCCATGTGGTCGGGGGCGAAGACGGCCGCCCCGTGTCCCCGCAGGACGTCGGCGAGTTCCTCGTAACGGCCGGCGTGCTCGCCGTAGCCGTGCACCACGAGGGCGAGGAGGCGGGGGCTCGGATGCGGCCACTCCCGCACGGCGATCGTGCCGCGGGTCCCGGTGAGGACGTGTTCGGTCATCGCTCCTCCAACTGCGTCGGTGAAGGTCTTCGAGGGTCCGCCGATCTTCCCAGGGGGCCGGGCCGGGGTCTATAGTCGAAAACTAGCAGTGCTAACCAAGGAGTCCCGTCGTGCGCCCCGTCCACTTCGCGGCAGCCCGCCGCACCCCCGTCGGCAGACTGCGCGGAGCCCTGTCCGGCGTGCGGCCCGACGATCTCGCCGCGGCCGTCATCCGCGGCCTGGTCGCCGACGTGCCGGCTCTCGACCCGGCCCGGATCGACGACGTGTACTGGGGCGCCGCCAACCAGGCGGGCGAGGACAACCGCAACGTCGCCCGGATGGCCGCCCTGCTCGCCGGCCTCCCCGAGACCGTGCCCGGCGCCACGGTGAACCGGCTGTGCGCCTCCGGGCTCGAGGCCGTCACGACGGCCGCCCGCACCATCGCCGCCGGCGAGGCCGACATCGTGCTCGCGGGCGGCTCCGAGTCGATGAGCCGCGCCCCCTTCGTGCTGGCCCGCCCCGACGAGGCTCTCCCGCACCGGGTGGAGACCGTCGACACCCGGCTCGGCTGGCGCCTGGTCAACCCCGCGATGAAGGATCTCCACGGTCTGCTCGCCATGGGGGAGACGGCCGAGGAGGTCGCCGAGCGGTACGGCATCTCCCGCGCCCTCCAGGACGAGTTCGCCCTGCGCAGTCACCGACTGGCCGCACTGGCCCGGAAGAACGGTCACTTCGACGACGAACTCCTGCCCGTGCGCCGCCCGGACGGTGTGGTGGTCGACGCCGACGAGGGCATCCGCGAGGACACCTCGCTCGAGAAGCTCGCGAGCCTGAAGCCCGTCTTCCGTGAGGGCGGCACGGTCACCGCGGGCAACGCCTCGCCCATGAACGACGGCGCCGCGGGACTCCTCCTCGTCAGCGAGGAGGCACTCAACGAACTGGGGCTGGAGTCCCTGGGCCGCTACGTCGCCGGCGCCTCCGCCGGCGTCCACCCCGACGTGATGGGCATCGGACCGGTCCCCGCCACCCGCAAGGCCCTGGCCCGCGCCGAGTGGGGCGTCGAGGACGTCCAGGAGGCCGAGTTCAACGAGGCGTTCGCCGCCCAGGTGCTCGCCTGCGTCGACCAGCTCGGCATCGACCCGGACCTGGTCAACCCCAGCGGCGGCGCGATCGCCCTCGGCCACCCGCTGGGCTGCTCGGGCGCGCGCATCCTCACCACCCTCCTGCACCGCATGCGTCGCACGGGAGCCGAACGCGGGCTCGCCACGATGTGCGTGGGCGTCGGGCAGGGCACCGCCGTGCTGGTGGAGCGGCACTGACGCCGCAGCCGTCGGCCACCTGGCGAGACGGCCCTGTGGGCATCCGTTAGATGTGCGTAGCATCGGTCCCCGCATGAACACGATGACGTTGTGGCACATCACCGGCTGGGAGTTCGTCGCGCTCGCCCTCGCGGCCCTGCTGGTCGGCTTCTCCAAGACGGCTGTCAGCGGGGCCAACACGGTCAGCCTGGCGATCTTCGCGGCGATCCTGCCCGCCAAGGCCTCCACGGGCGTCCTGCTGCCGATCCTGATCGCCGGCGACGTCCTGGCCGTCCTCACCTACCGGCGGCACGCCCACTGGCCCACGCTGTGGCGGCTGTTCCCGGCGGTCGCGGCCGGCGTGGTCTTCGGCACGCTCTTCCTGGTGTGGGCCGACGACGGGATCGTCCGGACGTCGATCGGCGCGATCCTGCTGCTGATGGCCGGCGTCACGGTGTGGCGGCGCCGCACGGCCGACGCGACGGACGAACCCGACGCGGTGGTCACCCGGGCCGGCCGGATCAAGGCCCGCTCCTACGGCGTCCTCGGCGGCTTCACCACGATGGTCGCCAACGCGGGCGGCCCGGTGATGTCGATGTACCTGCTCTCGGCCGGCTTCCGCAAACTCGGCTTCCTCGGCACCTCCGCGTTCTTCTTCCTGATCGTCAACGTCTCGAAGGTGCCCTTCAGCGCGGGCCTCGGCCTCATCGACGGCCACTCGCTGCTCCTGGACGCCGCCCTCGTCGCGTTCGTCGTCCCCGGCGCGCTGCTCGGCAAGTGGGCGGTGCACCGCATCAACCAGCGGCTGTTCGAGCGACTGGTGATCGCGGCGACGGTGGTGGGCGGCCTGCAACTGCTGCTTCGCTAGCGCGGGACAGGTCCTATCGCCGCAGGAGGCCCGGCAGGTCGGCGAAGGAGTCGATGACGTGATCGGGCGTGCCGCTCGCGGACCGGTGCGTCTCGGGCAGGTACTTGCCCGTCCTCACCAGTACCCCGGTGATCCCGGCCCGCTGCGCCGCCAGGACGTCCGACTCGATGTCGTCGCCCACCATCAGCGCCTCGTCCGCGCCCACCCCGAGGTGACGCAGCGCCGCCGCGAAGAACGCGGGGGACGGCTTCCCGGTCACCTCCGCCGTCACCCGTGCGGCCGCCTCCAGCCCGGTCACGAACGCACCGGAGTCCAGCCGCAGTCCCGCGTCGGTACGCCAGTACAGGTTCCGGTGCATCGCCACCAGCCGCGCGCCCCGCTGGAGATGCCCGAAGGCCCGGTCAAGCGCCTCGTACCCGAACTCGGGCCCGGCCCCGCCGACGACCACCACGTCGACGTCCGCCGCGTCGTCGTCGACCAGGGTGACGCCGGTCAGGTCCGCCCCGATGTCACCGCTGTTCAGCAGCGTGCAGCGCGCCTGCGGGTACCGCTCGGCGAGATGCGCGGCGGTGACGGCGGGCGCGGTGAGGACGTCCTCGGCGGCCACCGCAAACCCCGCCTCCGCCAGCGTCCGTGCGATCGAGGCGCGGGTACGGGAGGTCGTGTTGGTCACCAGGGCGACGCCGAGCCCCGCCTCCCGGACCGCCCGCAGCGCCTCGACCGTGCCGGGCAGCGGCTTCCAGGAGACGGTGAGAACCCCGTCGATGTCGATGAGTACGGCACGCACCGCGTCCATAGGGGGACGATAACGCCGGGGTCAGCCGTCCGCCGGGAGGATCATGCAGGTGGTCGTCGCGTGTGCGATCAGCCGGCCACGCTCGTCGAGCACCCTGCCGTCGGCGGTGGCGGTGCGGCGGCCCACGTGGATCACGTTGCCCTCGGCGGTGAGGGTCTGGCCGTCGGTGCGGGCGGCCCGGATGTAGTTCACCTTCAGTTCCAGCGTCGTGTAGCCCGTACCGGCGGGGAGGGTGGTGTGGATCGCGCAGCCCAGCGCCGAGTCCAGCAGGGTCGCCGCGATGCCGCCGTGCACGGTGCCGAGGGGGTTGGCGAAGTCCGGCCGGGTGCCCAGCGAGACCACGACACGCCCGTGCTCCACCTCGTCGAAACGCATGCCGAGCAGCCGCCCGATGGACGGCACGTCGCTCATGCTCCCGGCCTGGACGAGACGCATGAGATCGAGACCGGAGAGGGCGGCGAGATCGGCACGTTCGGTGCGGTCGGCGGGTTCGGTGCGGTCGGTGGTGGTCAAGACGGTTCCTTTCGAAGGGGCGTGCCCGGTACGGGAGTTCAGTCGCCCAGGGGATTGTCGGTGTCCCGCAGCGCGGCCAGGACGGGCGCGTACAGGCGGGACTTGATGGTGCGCAGCGTGTCGCCCGCCTTGCCGGCCTGTGCCGCGGCGATCTCGACGGTGGTGGCGCGTACGGCGTCCTCGTCGACCGCGTGGTCGACGATCCCGGCGGCCAGCGCGTCATGGCCGCCGTAGCGCCGGGCCGTGACCATGGCCTCGTGCGCGGACCGCGGGGCGAGGGCGAGCCTGGCCTGGATGAGGGCGGACATGCCGGGGGTGAAGGGGATGTTGATGTCGGCCTCGGGCAGGCACCAGAAACCGCGGTCGGCGCGCATCACACGGACGTCGTGGGCCAGCGAGAACATCGCGCCCGCCGCGAAGGTGTGCCCCTGCAACGCGGCCACGGTCACCACGGGCAGGGTCAGCAGCCGCGCGAAGAGTCCGTGGACCGAGACGACGTAGTCCACGTGCCGGTCGGCGTGGGCGAACAACCAGTCCAGGTCGAGGCCGTTGGAGTAGAACTTCCCGGTGGCGGCGGTCACCAGGGCACGCGGCCCGTCCGCCTTCTCCACCTCGTCCAGCGCGCTGCCCACGGCCGCGATCCAGTCGGGGTGGAACCGGTTCTCGCCGTCGCCGAGATCGAGGACGAAGACGGTGTCCTGGCGGTCGAGCGTGGGCATGGCGACTCCTTCACAGGGGGGACACACAGGGGGACGCACAGGGGGGACGCCCAACGGCGTGCGCACCGGGCGCCGGTCAGGACTCCCGGCCGACGGACCGCAGGGCGTGCTCCAGCAGGGCGCGGACCTCCGCCGCCACCGCGTCGATCGGGGTGGTACTCCGCTCGGTCCGGCACATGACCACGGCGCCCTCGACGGCGGCCACCACGAACGCGGCCAGCCGTCGCGCGCGCTCCTCGGGCAGGCCGTGGCGCAGCAGCAGGGCGGCCAGGGCCTCCTGCCAGCGGGCGAAGGCCGCCGCTGCCGAGCGGGCGTGCTCCGGGGCGCCGTCGTCGGTCTCCACGGCGACCGCCACCACGGGACAGCCGACCCGGAAGTCGCTGCGGAGGAGACGCTCCCGCCACAGCGTGAAGAACCCGTCGACGGCCCGCAGCGGGTCGGGGTCGTCCATGGCGGCGTCGATCAGGCCGGCGATGAAGTCCCCGGCGAACACCACCGCCTCGTCGATCAGCTGGGTCCTGCCGCCGGGAAAGTGGTGGTACACCGAGCCGCGCGGGGCCCCGCTGTGGGCGAGCACCCGGTCGATGCTCACGCCGCCCGCCCCGTGCTCCCCGAGCAGAGCGGCGGCACTGGTGACCATCCGCTCGCGGCTGTCGCTCCTGCGCGGGCTCACGTGGACGCCTCCTGACGTCGGTGCGCGGGCCCTCGGACGGGGCCGCACCTGCTACCGGTCAGTAATTATGCTCTATGGCATAGAACATGCAAGAGGCGTCCTCGGAGACGGTGCCTGGGAGGCGGTGTCTCAGTGCCGGGCGGGATGGTGTCCCGGGCCTCCTCCAGGCCGGGCACGTCCTTGCCGGTCATCTCCAGGCAGAAGCCGTCGAGGAGGCCGGGTGGTGCTGTCGTACGCGCTTCGCTCACGGATGAAGCGTGAGCGCGGAGGTCCCGCGACGGCTGCCTAGACTGACCGCCGGTGACGAGTCGATCGGGGCAGGGAGAGATGTCTGGTGCCGCATATCGACGCCGAGGCCTGTGGCCGGCGCGCAGCCCGTACGGTCCTCGGCCTCGACGCCGGCGGTCCGACGGCGACGTCGGGCCGGGTCGTCGTGCGGGAGTCGGCGTGACCCGGCACGTCCTGGTGCTGGGCGGCACCACCGAGGCGCGTGAACTGGCCGCCGCCCTGGCCGCCCGCCCCGGAATCCGGGTGACCTCGTCGCTGGCGGGCCGGGTGTCCCGGCCGGGGTCGCTCGACGGGGACGTACGCATCGGCGGGTTCGGCGGGGCGGAGGGGCTCGCCGACTGGCTGCGCGAGCAGCGGGCGGACGCCGTCGTGGACGCCACGCATCCGTTCGCCACCGGCATCACGGCGAACGCGGCGAGCGCCACGGCGGCGACCGGTCTGCCGCTGGTGGTACTGCGCCGCCCGGGCTGGCGGGCAGGGGCCGGGGACCGCTGGCACGAGGTGGCGTCGCTGGAGGCGGCGGCCGAGCTGCTGCCCGGCCTGGGCCGACGGGTCCTGCTGACGACCGGCCGGCTCGGCCTCGCGGCCTTCGCCCACCTCGACGGGCCGCACTTCGTCGTACGGTCCGTGGAACCACCCGCACCTCCGATGCCGTCCGACGTGGAGCTGGTCCTGGCGCGGGGGCCGTTCACCGTCGCCGACGAGCTGACGCTGCTGCGGGAGCACCGGATCGACGTGGTGGTGACGAAGGACAGCGGGGGAACGGCGACGGTCGCGAAGCTGACGGCCGCGCGGGAACTCGGGCTGCCGGTGGTGGTCGTACGGCGCCCACCGCTGCCGACGGGCGTGACGGCCGTGCCGGACGTGGCGGCCGTCCTGGACCGCCTGGGGCTCAGGGCGCCGTGACGGCGGCGCGGATGCGGTCGACGGCGCGGAGCACCTCGGTGCGGTGCTTGGCGCTCCTGATCCAGGCGGGGAGGCGGGCGACCGCCGTCACGCCATCCGCGCACAGGTGACGGGCCGCTCGGGGGCTACTCCCGATCCGGGTTGCGGCGCAGCAGGTACGTGTCCATGATCCAGCCCTTGCGCTCGCGGGCCTCGGCACGCAGCCGCTCGATGCGGGGGCCGGCCTCGGCGATCGGACCGGAGACGAGGATCTCGTCCGGGGTGCCTATGTACGCGCCCCAATAGATGTCGACGTCCTCCTCGGCGTACTGCCGGAAGGTCTGATGGGCGTCCAGCATCACCACCACGTCGTCCACCCCCTCCGGGAAGCCCTCGGCGAGCCGGCGGCCGGTGGTGATCTGCACGGGCCGGGCCACCCGGTTCAGCCCGGTCCGATGCCGGGCGACGAGCGCCGAGACACTGCTGATCCCCGGGACGACGTCGTACGTGAAGGCCACCGTGCCCCGGGCCAGCACCTCCTGAAGGATGCCCAGCGTGCTGTCGTACAGCGCCGGATCGCCCCACACCAGGAACGCGCCGCTCTCGTCCTCGCCGAGCTCCTCGGCGATCAGCCGCTCGTAGATGTCGGCGCGGGCGCTGCGCCAGTCGCCGACGGCCGGGGAGTAGGCCGCGCCGCCGGCCCGGCGGTCCCGCTCCGGATCCCGGGCCTCGACCACCCGGTACCGGCCCTGCGGTATGTGCGCGTCCAGCATGTCGTGGCGCAACCGCGTCAGGTCGCTCTTCACCTCGCCCTTGTCCAGGACGAAGAACACGTCCGTGTTCCGCAGCGCTCTGACCGCCTGAAGGGTCAGCTGGTCGGGGTCGCCCGCGCCGATACCGATGACATGAATCTCTCGCACGCCACGAGTCTGCCGTACGCCACTGACAGTGACCGTGCCGGGTGTCAGCGCAGCCGCGGCGCCCGGTCGCCTGCGTCCACCGCCGCGCCGGTCCGCTCCACCGTGTCCGCCAGTTCGCGAGCCCAGCCGGCCAGCCCCGCGAGATCCATCCCGTACGGCCGCCCCTCTCCCGCGCCCGCGCCGGCCGCCTGGGCCGCCCACTCCTCCACGGCCCCCGCGCCGCGCCGCAGCAGCCGCGCCCCGCCCGTGAGGTTCCCCCGGGCCGCGTGCGTCAGACCCACCGCGAGCTGGGCGAGCCCGCGCCACAGGGCGCGCTCCGACTCGGGGCCCGACTTCCACGCGTCCTCGAAGACCTCGTGCGCGTGGAACGGCTTCCCGTCGTCCAGCAGGGCCTGTGCCTCGGCGACGGTCTCCTCCGGTGTGCGGACGACCCCCTCGGGCTGCCGCTCCACCCCGGCCGTGCCGTACGGCAGGGGCCTGCCGAGCCCGTCCCGCGGCCGGGCGTTGCGCGCCCGCCCTTCGCCGTCCCTGTCCCGGGCACCGGTGGGCCGGTCGCCGCGCGTACCTCCTGTGCTGCCCAAACGGTCCATACGGCGATTGTCCCGCGCCCGGGCCCCCTTCGGCGCAGTGCCCGGTGTGGGGTAAGGTTCTGTTCGCGCGATCACACGGCACGCCGTGCGAAGCGCACCGGGACGTGGCGCAGCTTGGTAGCGCACTTGACTGGGGGTCAAGGGGTCGCAGGTTCAAATCCTGTCGTCCCGACTTGCAACGCAGCAGGTCGGAGCCCGTGGCGGAGCATGCCGCTGCGGTCTTTCGGCGGGTGACCGCGCTCGCCGCCCGCCGCGCAATCACCGCCCTCGGCCGGATCGGCCGCACCGTCGTCTCAACCCATCGAGGGTGAAGCCCGACCACCGAGGGCCCGGACACCCGGCTGCCCGTGCAGCCACCCGACGCCCAGCCCTGCGCGAACCCCCTGACTTTTTGCTGTTCATGCGTCAGAGCCCTGTCTCCCTTTGGTGAGGCAGGGCTTTTGATCGTTTTCTGGGCGGAGGGCGGAGGGCGGAGGGCGGAGGGCGGAGGGCGGAGGGCGGAGGGCGGAGGGCGGAGAGCCACGCGCGGGCGCGAGGTGCGGGTGTGACCGACCGTGTTCGTCGCCTCTCGGGCCACTCATTCACAGCAATGGGCACCGCGGTTCGAATTGCCTGCTCCGCACGTTTCTGAACTGGGGATTTCTGCCGACTACGGGCGCCTGGGGCCGCCTGTGGCCCCGAGCGGACAGGATGACTGGATTGCCGTCGGTCACGTTGCAGGGCCTTCTGGATACGGGGACTTCCCCACCAGCTTTCTCACTCACACACAAAGAAAGGCGCGGAATTCGGAATGCCATCTCTCAAGCGCTTCGGGCCCGTTGTCGCGTCGGCCGCGGTCCTGACCTCCCTGGCCATGGCTGTCGCTCCGGCAGCCACAGCAGCCACGACCCCGCAGATCACCAATCCTGTCCCTGTCGTTCAGGATTCGAAGACCGTGGGGTCCACGTCGGAGACTTGCGCCGCTCTGAGCGCTCAGCTGTCCACGCAGCTGCAGGCCGCCCAGACGGCTCTGGCCGCCACGCCGCCCGACGTCGTCGCGGCCCAGGCGGCAGTCACCGCGGCCCAGGCCACAGTCGTACAGCTTCGGGCCCAACTGTGTCTCCCGACGGTGCCCACGCCCTCGCCGATCTGTGCGGCTCTCGCTCTCCAGCTGAAGCAGGACATCGCGGCCCTGTCCGCCGCGTTGGCGACCATCCCGCCCAACCAGGTCCAGATCAGCCTGGCCTTGAAGGCGGTGCTCGCCACCACCGCGGCACTCCAGGCCAACGCTTGCGTGAGCGTCGCCTGACCGACGGTTCATCGCGCAATACCGACCTGACGAGTTGTCCGGGAGTGCCGGTGATTCACTGAGCAACCCTGACCTCGTGGTCTCCACATGTGGCGTTGGGTTCGACGGTTCGCCACCGTCGAACCCGACGCTGTGTTCAGCGTCCGAAAATCTCCAGGGGCGTCTGGGCGGACAGGCCGTAGCCGTATCCGAGGGGGATCCGACGGTGAATCGGCCGGGGAGCCTGTGGATCCGCCCGACTTTCCCTGCCCCTCGGTCTCGACGCTGATGATCTCGGGTGTCTCGGCGACGACGTCCGGCATCCATGCCATGGCCGCCTTGAAGTATCGGCGTCGACGTGTTCGACACCGGCTTCGCGGGAGGCGAAGGCCTCCAGGAGGACGAAGCGGTTCGGGCCGGCGGTGTCCACGGACCACTCGAAGAAGAGGTTGCACGCGCTCCCGGCTCAGCCGGCCGTTCCGGCCGCGGTCACTGGCCCGCCGGGCTTGGTCCGCACCTGAGTCACGTGCCATTCGCCTGCCTCGGCATGCCGTGACCAGGCGGTATCGCATCCATATCCGGCGTAAACGCACACGAGCCGGCACGTGAAAGCACGCGGGCGACTCGGGGGGTCGTGAGCCGAGCACGGCGATTCGCCGACAGGCCGAGTGGCCCGGCGTCAGAGTCACCGCGATGATGAGAAATATCCATACATTTCGGGAATCTCGGGCTGAGAGGAGGGCCGGATGGACCTTGCAGCGGAGCTGCGCGGGTTCTTGCCGATACATCCCGCAGGTCTGCTGACCCGTCCGGTCGACCTCGTGATCGCCCGCCGGTTGGCAGGTTCCCTCCGTGCGGGCGGCGCCCCCTACGGTCACCCGCGTGGGCCTCGACGGACACTCTCCGATCTCCTGGTGTTCCGCCTCGACGGCGACGCCACGCCACCCGTCCTGGTCAAGCACCCCCGCAGCGCCCGTGCGACCGCATCGCTGGCCGAGGAATGCAACGCCGTACGGCGGCTGGCTCACGACGAAAGCCTCGGCGCGTGGCGGCTGCTGCTGCCCGTGGTGGAGCAGTGCCGACTGGAAGGACCGCTGCCGCTGGTGGTGGAAAGCTGCCTGCCCGGCATCGAGGGCGACGTGTTGCTGCAGCGTTCCCCTCAGCTGGCCCGCCCGGTCACGGAGTCCGCGCTCGGCGCGATCCGTGAGCTGCACCGGGCCACTGGCCGGAGGGAGGAGGTGACGGCCCGGCTGGGCGACTGGGTCGACCCCCGATTGAGCGTTCTCGCCGAAGAGGTCCGCTGGTGCCGCCGAGGCGAGGGCGCGGAAGCCATGACGTTGCTGCGCGACCGCCTGGTGCGCGCACTGGCCGGCCGCAGTCTGCTGGTGGCGTGGACACACGGCGACTTCCATCCCGGAAATGTGTTGCTGACGCGGCGGCACGGGGACTTGTGCGGGGTGATCGACTGGGCAGGCGCCCTCCCCGACGGCCCGGCCATGCTCGACTGCCACACCTTTGTGCTGACCATGCGGCACCAGCTCGAAGGGCGCCAGTTCGGACATGTCGTCGCCGATGTGGTGCGGCGCGCTTCCCTCTTGCCCGAGGACCGGCGACTGCTCGCCGAGGCAGGGGTGCTCGCTTCCGACTCCGAGGGCGAGACCGCGTTCACGTTGCTGACCTGGCTGTGGCACGTCGCGGGGAACGTGGCGAAATCGGCCCGCTACGGGCGCAGCCACCGTTGGGTCGCCGACAACGTCGTGTCCGTGCTCAACGAGGTGTGTGCGCAGGAGTCGCCATGACCGTGGGACCTGCGGTCCAGGATGCCCGGTCTTCCCGGCCCACTTACGATCAATACATGGAGGTACGTGAGTCTTCGTTCCGCTAGCGGCGTCCTTTCGGAACCCACTCCCCTGCAGGAGAAGACTGTGAACGCACCCGCTGGACTTCTGATCGACACCGCGGCCGGTCCGGTGCACGTCACCACCCCCGCCCCACGTGACATCTGGTGGGAGCTGACTGGCCGGGACACGGACACGCACGTCACCCAGACCCCCACCTGGCTCGAATGCCTGTGCGCCACGGGCCCGTACCGGGACGCCAGCCGGCTCTACGAATTCGAGGACGGCGGACAGATCGTGCTCCCGCTCGTCCGCCGTAGACAGCGCCCGGAACAGCGGTTGGACGCGGTCGAGTCCTGGCCCGCCGCCTGGGGTGTCGGCGGGCCGGTTTCTCCCGGCGGCGTCAGTTCGGTTCAGGCACGGGCGATCCTGGACGACCTCGACCAGCTACCGGCCTTCCGGGTCGGGATACGGTTCCGGCCGGGGGATGACGACGTGTGGGCGAGTGCCGCGTCGGCGGGTTTCCGGACGGAGCCTCATATGACACAGGTGTTGGATCTCGACGGCGGATTCGGCACCGTCTGGGAGCGCCGTTTCCATAAGCGCTTGCGCCACGAGATCCGACAGGCCGAACGCTCGGATGCAGAGGTGCAGGTCGACCGCACTGGCCGTTTCGTCCCTGTCTTCTACGACCTGTACGAGCAGTCGATCGTACGCTGGGCCCGGCAGCAGCACGAGCCGCTGGCGCTGGCCCGTTGGCGCAGGACGAGGGCTTTTCCGAAGAGTTGGCTCGAAGCGGTGGTTGGCGCGTTCGGCACCTCGTGCACGGTGTGGACGGCCTGGCGTGCGGGTGAGCCCGCCGCGGCGATCGTGGTGCTGCGCCATGGCTCCCACGCCAAGCTGTGGCGAGCGGCCATGAACCGAGATCTGGCACATCCAGTCAAAGCCAATCCCCTGCTCTACCGGCTGGCGATCGAGGACGCATGTGCCGCGGGCTGTCGACGGTTCGATATGGGAGAGTCCCGGCCCGGATCCTCCCTCGCCGCATTCAAGGCGCGCTTCGGAGCGGACAGCTTCTCGTCTCCCCGGTACTACCGTGAGCGGCTACCGGTCTCCGTGGCAGAGCGTGGCCTGCGAGCCGCCGCCAAACACTTGATCCGCTTCCAAGACGCCTGACAATCCGCTCTCGCAGGGTGCGGGACGTGGCAAGAGCACAGACACGGTCCCGCGGTGGCACCGGCCTGGTGCCTCGTGACGGGCGCCGGTTCGAGCGGTAGGAGGAGTCTTGATTCCTCAGAGCGACATGCATGGCATCCGGCAGGCGGTTCCCGACCTGCACGCAGACGTGACCGAGCTGTACCGCGGGCTGCTCGCCGCAGCGGACCGCGGCGACCCGCTCGACGCCTACCTTTTCGCGGCTGGCATCGTCCAGGTCAGCCATGACCGGCTGAAAGGCACCTCCTGGCTGATCAGCCGGGCGGCACGACACCTCGACGGCACCGGGCCCGGTACCGTGCTGCGACTCGCCTTGAACGGTGCCGCGACCGTTGGAGCGCTGTTGTCGGCGCACCGCCGTCTGCGGGTCTGGCTGTCAGCCGCCCAGCAGGTGACCGACGCCTTGGCAGACGCCGTCGTGGCCCTTCCACCCGATGGTGCCGAGGGCCGGGACGAGGCGACCAGGCGGACGTCGCACCTCCTGGCGCGCATAGGGGCCGAGGTGCCGGAACCAGTAGCCGTGCTGCTCGCGGACAGTCTGCTGCGGCCTCCGTCCTGCTTTCGCAGTTTTGACCAGCACCCCCGCGACGTCGTCGAGCTCGTCGCACGCTTCGCCCACCGGTATCCGGACCGGAATCGTCGGGTTGTGGTGTTCGGCCTGCTCACCTCGGGCGGCTATCTCGCCCCCCTCGTTGCGGCCGCCCTCCGGGCCGAGGGGTATGCGCGGGTGGAGGTCCGCATCACCAGACCCGCGGAAGCGGCCTCGTGGGCCGACACCGCCGCGCTGCGGTCCGCACGGCGTGACGGCGCTCTGGCCTTGTTGATCGACGATCCGCCGTCCACCGGCGAGACACTGGCCGGGGCAGTGAAGGGGCTGCGGCGCGCGGGCTTTCCAGCCGAACGAATCGTCATGCTCCTCGCCGCCTTCGACGACCGACCGCTTCCCGGATCCATCGCCGGATGTCCGAGTGTCGTCCTGCCGCCGGCCGACTGGCACATCCGCGACCGAATGCGGGAGAAGGAACTGCGCCGCAGTCTGGCCGAGTTGCTGCCGGATCAGGAGGTGCTGACGATTGCCGTGGGGGAGCCGGATCTTCCCTCCCGCTGGTCCCATGTCGCGGTGTCGTTCACCGCCGTGGTACGCGCCGGCTCCGGACACAGGGAACTGCACATGGTCGCGCAGGGCGCTGGGACCGGCTACTTCGGCCGCCACGCCGTCGAGGTCGCCGACGCGCTCGACGGTCTTGTGCCCCGGGTGTACGGGTTCCACGACGGAGTGCTTCTGCGGGACCGCCTGCCGGGGGAGCCGGGCCGGCTGCTGGACCTTGCCCCGACGCAACACGTCCTGGTGGCGGATGTCGCCCGATACGTCGCCCGCCGTCGTGAGCGGCTGCCGCTCGCATCGGATCGCAGCTCGCTGCTGAAGGGGCGTCAGCCGGTCTGGGAGGTCGGCGCGCGGGTGTTCGCCGACAGGTGCGGACGGCTGGCGGGCCCTCTGCGACCACTGCTGATCGATCCGCTGCTGCGTGACCTGTTGCGCACCGAGGCGGCCTCACTGGTGGACGGGCAGACGGCCTTCGGACGCTGGTGGCCTGGTCCCGAGGGATGGGCCAAGGCTGACTTTGACGAAGGGTTCTTCAGCCATCTGGACCTGGCGGACTATGACGCGGCCTACGATCTGGCAGGCGCGGCGCAAGCCCTGCCCGAGCACGCAGACCAGTTGCTGGGCGACTACGAACGGCTCACGGGCAGCCGGATCCCGGCCGCCCGATGGTGTGTGTACCAGGCTGTGCACGGCTGGAACGCCGAGCGACTTGCCGGTTCGGCCCCCGGTTCCACTGTGCACGAGGCCACCGCCCGACGGACGCGGTCCCGGGCCGTTCAGGAGTATCTCGCCGGCCTCTATCTGGCGGACCTCGATCTCCAAGGCGACGATCTCGCGCAAGTGCACCCACGCCTTCCGGGAGGGTGGTGCGCCTTGGACGTGGATGGTGTGCTGGAGACGGACGTGTCCGGCGCCCCAGTATCCACACCGACCGGGATGCTTGCCCTGCGGGGACTGCTCGCCCATGGGCACCAGGTACTGCTCGCCACCGGACGTCCGGTACCGGAGGTGCGCGACCGCTGCCGTGCGTACGGGCTGCCTGGTGGCGTCGCCGAATACGGCGCCGTTGTGTACGACTCCGCGCGTGACCGCGAGACCTCACTCGTGACCGGCCCCGACCCCTCCGCTTTGGCCGGTCTGCTCTCAGGGCTGCCGTCCGTGGCACTTGACCCGCAGTACCGGCGGTGCGTGCGGGCGCACCGGGGCTCCGGCACGCACCGCTCAGCGTTGGACGACGCGACCGTGCGCGAGGTGACCCGCCGTCCCGAAGCCGCTGGTTTCGCCGTCGTCCAGGGCGAGACCCAGACCGACTTCGTTCCCGTGGGCGTCGACAAGGCAGCGGGCCTCGCGGCGCTGCTGAACCTGCTCGGCGCCCCCGCTGGTGCCCGCCCCGTGCTGGCCGTGGGCGACAGCGCCACCGACATCCCGCTACTGCGGTGGGCGCGCAACGGCTTTGCGCCAGGCAACGCCGCCCCGGCGGTACGGGCGGCGGGGCTCACGGTCCTGCGCCGGCCCTGCCAGGCCGGGCTGGCCGACGCGGTGGAGCGACTGCTGGGGCACCGCCCGGGCGGCTGCCCTCGCTGCCGCGCGCCTGGGCTGTCCCCCGCCGACACGGCACTGACGGCTCTGCTGGCAGTGCCGGAGGCCGGCCGGGCGGGAATGCCTGTCCGGCTGGCCAGGCTTGCTGTGGCGCGTGCGGGTCTCCGCTGACGGACGAGTCCACAACGTGAGGAGGCGGAGATGAGTCACCGGCAGGTACGGCCGCGCGAATCGCGGGAATGGGAGATCCGTACCGGCAACGGGCCGGTACGCGCCACGAGTCCGGTTCCGCGAGAGACCTGGGCGCGAGTGCTCGCCGCCGACCCCGGAGCCATGGTGTTCCACCTGCCCGAATGGTTGGACTGCCTTTGCGCGGTCGGTGGCTGGAAGGACGCCGGTCGGCTCTACCGGACTGGTGACGGCCGGGAGCTCGTCCTGCCAATGGTGTGTCGGCCGGCGCGGCCGCACCTGCTCGCCGTGCGGGCGTCGCTTCCCCCCGGCTGGGGCACGGGAGGCATTCTGGCGCCCGGAGGGGTGCGGCCCGAGGAGGTCGACCTCATTCTTGCCGACCTCGTCACCGATCGGGCGCTGCGCACCAGACTCCGTCCCTCCTTCGACGCCGCATATGCGTGGCCGGGCCCGGCGCCGGGATTCGTCTCCGTGCCGCGCACCGTGCATGTTCTCGACCTTGACGGCGGTATGGACGCCATATGGTCCAAGCGATGGTCTGCAAACACGCGAAGGCACATGCGCGTCGCGGAACGCAGGGCCGAGGAGGCCGGGCTGATCATTGAGACCGGGAATTCGCCGCAACTGGTCGAGCACTTCTACGACCTTTACCTGCGGTGGCTCGACCGGCTGGCGCGGGAACGGCACGTGCCCCCGGTCGTGATGCGAAGGCGAGGCCGGCGCTCGGAGCCGCTTGCCAAGTTCCACGCGGTCGCCGCTGCCCTTCCGGGTGCCTGCCGCATCCGGGTCGCCACTGTTGAGGGCAGACCCGTGGCCGCGATGATCACGCTGCTCCACGGTGAGGTCGGCGTCTACTGGCGCGGCTACAGTGACAAGGAGACGGCCGGTCGGCTGAGAGCGAATTACCTTCTTCATCTCCGCTCCATCGAGGAGGCCTGTGATGCGGGTTGCCGCTACTACGAGATGGGGGAGTCCGGAGGGATCGCTTCGTTGGAGCAGTTCAAGGTGCGCCTCGGCGGCGAGGAGCGGCCCCTCACGGAGTACCGGCTGGAACGGGAACCGCTGACGCGCTTGCAGGGCCGGATGGACGGTATCCGTGGAGCCGCGGAGCACTGGATTTCCGAGCGGGGAACTGAGGGTCCCTGAGAACTCGTACCGATCATGATCGTGTTGCGAGCTCTTGAGGCCGGATGCGCCGGAGCGATCAGCCGTCTCCTGTGGTGACTCGTCTCCTTCATCCCGTCCGCGGTGCCGACCGGCCGACAGGCAGCCACAGCCGCTTCTGCCACCACAGCCACAAGGCCACCGTGGTCTGTGCGATGAGCCAGCCCGCGCCGACCCCTGCGATGCCCAGCACTGGCAGCAGCACCAGGGACAGGCCGGTGGACAGCGAGCAGACCACGGCCAGGATGCCCATCAGCATGCGCAGTCGGCGCTGGGCACGGCAGGCGCTGACGGCGGTGATCACCACCAGATTGGGGACGGCCGACAGAGCCACCAGCCGGAGCAGTCCGGCCCCATTCCGTGCGTAGTCGGCACCGAACACCCGCAGCACCAGGGGTGCCGCCGCGCAGAGCACCACCGTGCCCGCCACCAGGAGCATCCCGGTGTGCCGTAGCACCTTGCGGCACTGCTTGACCAATTGAGCCGGGTCGTTCGCCGCCTCCACGATGAGCGATTCACCCATGCTGGCGTTCAGTTGGTACAGCGAGAACCCGGCGAGCCAGGCCAGTGAGAAGAATCCTGCCTGGTCGGGTCCGAGGCGGTTGAGGATGAGGATCGGGAGCAAGGCGGTTGCGCCGAGCCAGAACAGCGCGGCGACGTAGTCCGCCATGATGTAGCCGGCCGTGGGCCTGCTGGCGTCGGCGCGCTCGTCCAGCGCGGTCTCGGCGTGCCGGGGGAAGGCCCTGGCATACAGGAAGCCGTTGGTGACAGTGACGGCGACGGCAATCGCGAGCGTCCACGACAGCAGAATTCCGCTTGCCGGCAGGGTGACGGCCAACACCCCCACCAGTACGATCTTCGCCACCGCGAACACGGCGTTTTCCAGTACCACCCAGTCCGTGCGCCGAAGCCCGGTCAGTACCCCGTCCTGGATGACGAAGACCGCGTATGCCGCGCTCGCCAGGACGAAGCAGGGCCCCAGGAGCGGGTCGTGCAGGAAGCCCAGTCCCGGCGAGAGCACGGGCTGCAGAAGCAGGAACGCTCCCGCGAGGAACACGGTCGATGCGCAGGCCGCCAAATAGGCCCTGGTCACCAACCGGCGGGTGCGTTGTGCCGCCGTGGGTACGAAGCGGAGCAGCACGTTGGTCAGATTGAGCTGGCCCACACCCGCGAGCAGCATCATCGCCGACACCGCCGAGTAGTTGCGGCCCACCGTGTCGGCGTCGTAGTTGTGGGCGGCGAATGCCCAGTATGCCGCCCCCAGGGCCGCGGTCAGGACCGAATTGAACGTCAGCACGTGGCCGTTGCGCAGCAACTGGTCTCTGGATCGCAGGGCCCCCTCGTCGGTCCCCCGCAGGAGCTTCCCCAGTCCCGAGCTCATCGTGATCGCCCGTAGGTGGCTCCCGGGCGCATGGGGTCCGGGCTCGGCGGCGACGATTGGCCCGTACGGGCAGTCTGCGTTTGAGGTGACTCCATGAGGCAGCTACGCATCGTTGTGCCTCCGGGCTGTTCGTTCTGCCCAGCCTAAGTCGGAAGCGACCGGCCTGCGACCGGAGCGGTATCCGGCCTGACCGCCACAAACTGCCGATCACAACCAACGACAGTAATGTGATGTTTCGACCGTTTTGCGACATGGCGAGAGAAGATCGCTGGCGTTGTACCGACGAACGGGGTCTGCGTTGTACCGACGAACGGGAGTGCCGCCGTACGTGCCCGTGACGCCGCGCATCGTCGCTGCACCCGCTCCGCGGGAGGCGTCCTCATGGATGAGCACCCGACGCTGACGAGCGGTCGCTTGGGGGCGCTCGTCAGTGCCACAGCCCGGCGGACCGGTCCGCCGGGCACTGCGCAACGCCAGTGGTGCGCACGGGTGGCCTTGCCCGTCGCGCTCGCCCTGTGGCTGGCGTCCCTGCGTGGTGTGGACCTGACCGGCATGGCGGATTTGGGCCTGCTGCAGGTGCTCCCGGTACTGTTCTGGGTCGCTCTGGGCCTGCTGGCCCTCGGCTTCTGCCTGGCGCTGTCCGACCGACGGACCGCCAACGGCTGGTTCGCGGCCTACGTCCTGGGATTGGTCGCGGTCATTCACGCCACACCCACGCTGCTCTATCCGACTCTGCGCTACGGCTGGGCGTGGAAGCACGTCGCGATTGTCGACGCGGTGATCCGGAACGACGGAAGAGTCCCGAATGCGGGCAAGCTCGACCTCTACAACCAATGGCCCGGCTTCTTCCACCTCAACGCGTTTTTCCTGCAGGTGACGGGCCTTGAGTCGTCGCAAAGCATTGCGGTCTGGACCCCGCCGGTCTTCAACGCGCTGCTGCTTGCCCCCCTGCTGTTGATCTACCGGGCGGTGACGCGTGACCGGCGGCTGATCTGGGGAGCCGCGTGGGTCTACTACTCGTGCTCCTGGGTGGGGCAGGACTACTTCGCTCCCCAGGCATTCGCGTTTCTGCTCTTCGTGACGCTGATCGCCCTGGTCCTGGCTCAGCTGCCCTCCTCGGCACGCCGTCCCCCGGGCTCCACGCCCACCGGCTGGCCGCTCGGCAGGCTGGTGATCGTACTGCTGATCGAGGGGGTGGTGATCTGCTCGCATCCCCTGACACCGCTGATGATGATCAGCGCCCTGGTGGCGCTGTCGCTTCCGCGCCGTAACCGACGTGTGATGCTGCCGGTCGCGGCCGGTGCGGTGCTCCTGACGGCGGCTTGGGACGCTACCGTCGCAAAGCCCTATGTCTCGTCCAATCTGCACCAGTTCCTGGGCGCGCTGGTCCAGCCCGACGCCAACGTCGTCTCCGGACTGGCCGCGTTGGGTACTGCGGCCCCGGGACAGGTTCAGGTGTCCTGGATCGACCGTGGTCTTTCCGCCGCCGTCTTCCTGCTGGCGGCCGTCGCTTTCCTGACTCGCTCATGGACCCGTCGTACCGGTCTTCCCCTGCTCGTACTGGCTCCACTGCCGCTGCTGGTCGCGAATGCGTACGGCGGCGAGATGATCTTCCGCGCCTATCTGTTCGCGCTGCCTGCAGCCGCCTTCCTGGTCGCCACGCTGTTCTTCCAGTGGGGCCGGCGACCGCTGCTTCGCTCCCTCGCTGTCTATCCCGTGCTGTTGGCGCTGCTCGGCGGGCTGCTCTTCGGCTACTACGGCAAGGAAGCGGCGAACTACTTCACCAAGGACGAGGTCGCCGCCGGCCGCTTCGTCACAGCAACTCGTCCCGGATCCCTGATCGTCTCCCTGACCTCGGCCGTTCCAGGTCTGGACGCGTATTACGACAAGCATCCCCACTTGCAACTGGACCAGCAGGAACTCAGCGACCGGCGGCGGCTGGTGCGGGATCCGCTGGCCGGCCTGGAGCCATTCCTCGCGCACGCCACCGCGGCCAAGCCGGCCTACATTGTCCTGAGCAGGGCGCAGGCCGCCGAGTGCTACCTCAACGGGACCCTCCCCGCCGACCTCGTGCAGCGCCTGGAGTCCGAGATTCCGAAGGCGCGCGGCTTCGTGACCGTCTACCGCAACAAGGACGCCGTCGTCTACCGCTACGAGAACCCGAGCAAGGGAGGGGGGCGATGACCCTGCTCCGCACGGGACTTGCGCCGCGTTGGGGACTCCCGCTCCGCTGCGGCCTCGCGGTGTCCGGCTGGCTGGCTGTGGCGGCGGAAACCGAACTTTCGGCCGGTAGCGCCCTGCGTGCCCTGGTCACGGCGGTGTTTCTGTTGGTCTGCCCGGGCCTGGCGGCCGCTCGGTGGGCCCGGTCGGCGGAGGAGCGCGAGATCGGCTGGACGGCCATCCTGGAGACGGCCGTCCTGGCTGTGGTGGTCAGTCTTGCGCTGTCGGTACTGGCCGTCGTGCCTTTCTACCTGAATGGTGCGTTCACCACCCTCCGCGTGTTGATGGCGCTCGCCGTCGTCACCTCCAGCCTGGCACTGCTGCCACTGCCCGGCCGCGCCGGCCCCCGGGCCCTGCGGGCCGCCCCGGATCCCGATCCGGTGGCGCCGCCGGCCGACCCGTCCCAGCCGCTTGCACCGGAGCGAGAAACCACCAAGGACCCTGGCGCTTCCCGGAACACCGGACCCGCCCGGCGCGGCGGTCCGGCCGCCGACCGCCCGGCGCAACCCGGTGGGCGGGTCCCGGGCCTCCTGCCGTTCGTCGCCGGTACCGGCCTGGCCGTGGGGGTCACCGTCGTGATCGCGGCCCGCAGGCGGCGGTAGTCGTGCCGCTCCGGCGGGTCCGACGGGCCCTCGCCGCGAGCGCGCTGTTCCTGACGGCGTCTTGCGGGGGCGCGACCGTACCGGAGCCGCCTGCTCCGGGCCACTGGAAGCTGGTCTTCCACGACGAGTTCGACGGATCGCCCCTCGATACCCGCCGCTGGGCCACCTGCTACGACTGGAACCGGAACGGGTGCACCAACAGCAGCAACCACGAGGAGCAGTGGTACCTCCCCGGCCAGGTCTCCGTGAGGGATGGTGCAGTATCCCTGACTGCCGTCCGCCGCGTCACCCGGGGCAGCGACGGCAAGACCTATCCGTGGACGTCCGGCATGATCTCCACCGGCCGTGACCACTGGGATGCCCGCCCCCGGCGGACCTTCACCTACGGGTACTTCGAGGCGGCCATCAGGATTCCTCCGCAGGCCGGCATGTTCCCGGCCTTCTGGATGATGCCCGCGTCCCGGTACACGCCTCCTGAACTGGACATCATGGAGTTCCTCGGAAGCACCCGGCAGGTCTCGATGTTCACGCACTGGCGGGGGCGGGACGGTGTCCCCCGGAAGGAGCGGGAGACCTATGGTCCGGTGAACTTCCATGCCAGGTACCACGTGTTCGCGCTCCTGTGGACCCGCGACGAGCTGACCTGGTACGTGGACGGTGTCGCGCGGGCCCGGGTGACCGACCCGGAGCGCATTCCGCACGTTCCCATGGAGGTCTTGGTCGATCTGGCCGTCGGGCTTCCGCAGTCCCCGCCGCCCTCTGTGAAATCGGCACAGATGAAGGTCGACTGGGTGCGGGTCTGGCAAGAGTGACCGACTGGCGCTGCATCCGGGTGTCCGGCAGCGGCGGCACTGTCTCCCACCACTGTCGTCGACGGCCACGATCGCCCATGCAACTCGGCCCTGCACGACTCCTGGGCCCCGCTTCAGCCACTGCCGCGAAGTGATCGAGGAAATTTCGTCGGTCTCTCTTGACGCCATGCCCAAATCGGGCGAAAGTGTAGATATACATCGTAAACATATGTCGTAGGCGTTCGGAGGCACGAGATCCATGTACAGCGAGTCGATCACCAACGGCGAGAGTGGGCCGAGTGCCACAGTGAGCCTGGTCGTGCCGGCCCTCAACGAGGCGCGGAACATCCCGTGGGTCTTCGAGCAGATCCCGGCATGCGTGGATGAGGTGATCCTTGTCGACGGAGACTCCAGCGACGCGACGGTTCCCATGGCCCGGCACTGCCTGCCGACCGTGCGCTTCGTCCGGCAGGAGGGCCCGGGCAAGGGAAGCGCCCTGCGTGCGGGTTTTCTCGCAGCGGCCGGTGAGAATGTGGTGATGATGGACGCCGACGGCAGCATGTCGCCGGCCGAAATCCCCCATTACCTGCACTTCCTCCAGAACGGCTACGACTTCGTCAAAGGCTCGAGGTTCGTCGAGGGCGGTGGCTCCCTGGACATCACTCCCATCAGGCGGATGGGGAATCAGGTGCTTCTGGCCGCCGCCAACCGGCTCTACCACGCGTCGTTGACCGATCTCTGCTACGGCTTCTGCGCCTTCCGGCGAAGCTTCCTGGATCAGTTGGACCTGCATGCCACCGGCTTCGAGATCGAGGCCGAGATGATCGTGCACGCCCTGCGTTCCGGGCTGCGCATCGCCGAGGTCCCCAGCCTTGAACTGCCCCGACGTAATGGCCGCTCCAACCTGCATGCCATATCCGACGGGCGCCGGGTGCTGCGGACTCTGCTCTCGGAAAGGCCGGGCGCGCATTCCCTCACGGCGAGCGTGCGGACCGCGTCATGACCTCCGTCGCGGTGCGTCCCACCCCCATCCGTGCCGGAGTCCGTGTGGTCGATGTCGATCTGGCCCGCCCGGGCGAGTTCCGGCTTCCGGCCGGCCCGCTGCTGCCCGAACCGCGGGGGCGGGTGCGCGCTCTCGTGCGACTCCATGGCCATCCGCTGGGCATGGTCAGTGCCGCGGACGCCTCCGGGGCCGCCGGCCTGTGGCGGGCGGTCACCCACGCCGCCCACGTGGAACTGGCAGATCAGCTCGCCAGGCATCGGGTCGCAGACCGTGCCGGAACTTTCGACGGCTGCTCCGCCGGGTGGCCCCCCTGTCAGGCCGTACGGCGCCGCACACTCCAGCAGGCACCCCCCATCAGCGTGATCGTGGCCACCCGTGACCGGCCCGAGCAGTTGCGTTGCTGCCTGCATTCGCTGCTGAGCCAGGACTACCCCGAGTTCGAGATCATCGTGGTCGACAACGCCCCGGCCGACGGTGCGGCCGAAGCCTTGGTTCGCGGCGAGTTCCCGGAGAAGGTCCTCTATGTCCGCGAACCTGTCGCCGGCCTGGCCCGCTCCCACAACCGGGCGCTGGTGCACGCCCGCGGAGCCGTCGTCGCCTTCACGGATGATGACACACTCGTCGATTCGGGATGGCTGGCCGCCCTGGCCGAGATGTTCGTGCGGGACTCACACGTCGGCTGTGTCACCGGACTGATCGTCCCCGCTGAGCTGGAGACTCCGGCGCAGACCGTGCTGGAGCGTCAGGGCGGCTTCGCCAAGGGGTACACACCTCGCACCTGGTCGCTGTCCGATCCCCCGGCGGACCCGCTCTTCCCCTTCACGGCCGGGCGTTTCGGCTCCGGAGCCAACATGGCCTTCCGCGCCGACGTACTCCGCTCGCTGGGCGGTTTCGACGCCGCCACCGGCGCCGGAACCCCTGCCCGTGGCGGTGACGACCTGCTCGCCTTCTTCGAGGTCCTGACTGCCGGTCATACGTTGGCGTACCAACCGGGTGCCATCGTCTGGCACCGGCATCGTCGGACGCGGGACGCCGTAGCCGCACAAGTCTTCGGATACGGGGCGGGGCTCGCCGCCTATCTCACCGGTGCGATGGCCAGCGATCCTCGTAGGCTGCCCACCTTGCTGCGCAGGCTCCCCGGCGGCATCCACTACGCCATGACGCGAACGCGTGGGCGCCGAGCCGACCCCGAGGCCGACTGGTCCTGGCGCCTTGCCCTCCTGGAAGTGCGCGGGATGGCATATGGCCCCTGCGGCTATCTGCGCGGACGTCTCACCGGCGAACCCGAACGATTCTGACCGGACGCCTTACTGCGCCTGTCATGGCCTGCCGAATCGACGCTGTCCGTCCTGGTTCTCAGACCCACGCACATGCTGCTGCCGAACAGGGGCGTCGCCGGAGCCGACGTGTCCTGGCTCGCCGTCCACTGTCCGATCGCGGTCCCCGTCTTGGTGCGCCGGCGGCGATTGCTCGTAACCAAGAGGTCCCCATGAATGACGCAATGCTCTCCACTCACCCCGTCTCCGCCCTGTCGGTCGTCGTCTGCGCCTACACCCTCGACCGGTGGGACGACCTGCGGGCCGCGATCGCGTCGGTGCTGACCCAGAACAGACCTGCGGACGAGGTCGTGCTGGTCGTTGACCACTGCCAGGCCCTGTACGAGCGGGCATCGAAGGCGCTGCCTGCTGTCCGGGTGGTGCCAAGCAGTGGGCCCCGCGGCCTGTCGGGGGCGCGCAACACGGGTGTGGCGGTCTCGCACGGTGACGTGGTCGCCTTCCTCGACGACGACGCGGCGGCCGAACCCGATTGGACCGACCGTCTGATGGCACACTACGACGATCCCAGGGTGGCGGGCGTCGGCGGACTGGTCAGACCGCGCTGGTCCACCCGGCGGCCGGTGTGGTTCCCCCCAGAGTTCGACTGGGTCGTCGGCTGCTCCTACCGGGGACTGCCCGAACGAACCGCTCCGGTACGCAACTTCATCGGAGCCAACATGTCGTTCCGCAGAACGGAGCTGCTTGCGGTCGGGGGATTCCTTGACACTCTGGGGCGGGTGAGCAACCGGCCGACCGCGGGGTGCGAAGAGACGGACTTGTGTCTGCGCATTACGGCCCGCCGCCCGGACGCCGTCCTGTTGTACGAGCCGGCCGCAGCGGTCCGCCACCGGGTCCCCGAAGCCCGTACCCGCTGGTCGTACTTCCGGTCCCGCTGCTACGGCGAGGGGCTGTCCAAGGCGCTGGTGGCACGGTACGACGGCAGCGGCCCGGCCCTGGCCAGCGAGCGCGCCTATCTGCGGACGACCATTCCGCGGGCATTGGCCAGGAATCTGCGTCGGACGGGCCGCCCTGGCGCGGTGCGTACTCTGGGGGCGCTGTCCGCCGGGGTCTGCGCCACTGGCACCGGTTACCTCGTCGGACGGCTCCGATCGCCGGGGCCACAGGACTTCTCACGGACGCCCCAGGTATCGACGGAGCCGTTGGCGGGAGGCAGCCCATGAACGCCATACCCGTCTTCCTCTATCACGCGGTGTCCGACGACCCGCCGTCGTGGCTCGCGCCGTTCACGGTGAGTCCACGCACGTTCGTGGAGCACCTCGACGTCATCGCCGAAAGCGGCCTGCGCCTGGTCCCGCTGAGGCAGTTGGTGGCGGCGCTGCTCGGTGGCCCCCAACTGCCGCCCCGGTCCGCCGTGCTGACCTTCGATGACGGATACGCGGACTTCGCTTCCACGGTGGCTCCGCTGCTTTCCGCACGGGGACTTCCCGCCACTCTGTATGTCACCACCGGCGCCCTGACGACCCAGGGACCGCCGTCATGCCGCGGACCCTTCCCGTCCGTCGCCATGCTGAGCTGGGCTCAGGTCGGGGAACTGGACGAGGCCGGCTTCGAGATCGGCGGACACAGCAGGACTCATGCGCAACTCGACACCCTGCCGCGCAAGGCACTGAGGGAGGAAATCGGCGGATGCAAGCGGGAGCTCGAGGACGCCCTCGGTCATTCCCTCGATTCGTTCGCCTACCCGCACGGCTACTCGAGCAGCCGGGTTCGCGCGCTGGTGGGAGAGTCCGGCTGGACCTCGGCGGCCGCCATCCGAGCTGCTTCGGCCTTCAGCTCGTCCCGGGACGACCCGCTGTGGTTCGCCCGGCTCATGGTGCGGGCGGACACCGGCCGGGAACGCTTCCGACTTTGGACCCGGGGCGAGGGCGCCCCCGTCGCCCCGTTCGCCGAGGGAATACGCACCCGGGGTTGGCGGGCGTACCGCCGGGCGAGGGCGTCGGCCGGACGACCCTACCGGGCGCTTCCCGCCTGACGGCCGCTGACGGTGCGTCAGCACTGCTGGACGCCCATCTGGTCCACGAGCAGTCTCCATCCGCTCAGGCGGAACGCTGTCGGCCTCCCGGGAAGCCGCGGGCAGTCTGTCACCGTGGGCCCCGGGTCCCGGCGACGACAGCGCGGGCGACTCTGCGCGCGGCGAGTCCGGTGCCGGCGACGAACCGTAGAACGGGGCCGAAGGTCGGAGCGGCGGCAAGCCCCGTGAAGAACAGACCGGGCACGGAGGACTCGAACCCGGCCGACAGGCGTGGGGCGCCGTCGAAGGTCTGCAGCTCCCGGCGGAGTTCGGACGACATCAGCCCGAGCCGGTCGATGTCCACGCGGTAACCCGTAGCGAGAAGCAGATGGTCAGCCTGCAGCGCCTCCGTCCGGCCGTCGGTGTCCACCACCTCGAGGCGCACGATCCCGTCCTCCGGTCGCGCAGAGCGCACGGTACGGCCGCACAACACCGGGAAGCGACCCTCCACGCGCTGCCGCAGCCACCAGGCGCCGGAGGGTCCGAGCACGCTGTGGAGCAGCCGGGTGCGTACCCGTTCCGGCAGATGCCGGTAAGCGGCACCGCCGTAGCTGCAAGCCAACAGGGACCATCCGGGACCCAGAGGTGAGCCTGGTTTCACCATCCGTACGGGGCGGGACCGGTCGGCCGGTCGGTCGGTACTCGGGGGGTCACCGAACCCGACGGACGCGGCGCGGGCGACCACGGTGGGGAAGGCACCCGCTTCGTGCAGCAGGGCGGCGCTTTCCAACGCAGACTGCCCCGAACCGAGGACGGCAACCCGCTGCCCCGCGAACCCGGTCAGATCACGGTACCGACTGGTGTGGGAGACCAGACCGGCCGGGAAGGCGCCGCGCAGTTCGGGCGGCTCGTGAGCGAAAGCAACCTGTCCGGTGGCCATCACCACGTGCTCGGCGAGGAACTGCTCACCGGAGTCCAGGGTGACACCGAACAGGCCGTCCACGGCCTGAACAGCGCGCACCCTCTGCCGCTCCACCTCGGGAACGCGGCGCTCCTGGAACCATCGTCCGTAGTGGATGAACTCCTCGACAGGGATCGGGTACAGATCGCCCACGGGTACGAGCCCCTGGCAGGCGCGGAAGTCCTCGAGCCGGTATCCGGACTCTGGCGCGGAGATGGAAGAGGCCGCGGGCACCGACTTGAGACACATGCCCTGGGGCATATGCGTATGCCAGCTCTCCATGGGTTCACCGAAAACGCGTCGCGGTACCCCTGCCGCACTCAGCCAAGCGGCCGTTGCGAGCCCGTACGGGCCGGCACCGACGACGACGACGGGTGCCCGTCGGCGGGAGTCACTGATCGCCTTGTTCTTGGCCGCTCTGTGCCGGGCGGCGGATCCGGTGCTCGGGGGCATGTCGACTCCCTTCTCGCGGCCTGCCTGGGACGCTGCTATCAGGGTGCATCCGCTGCAGACGGTCGGCCAGGCGACAGATGTCCGTCCGCTTCGCTTCCCCGGGCAGTGTGCCGACGCGCCAGGGCAGCAGAAACCGGGCGATGGCACGGGTGTGAAAGGGCAGCTGGTCCGTCATGACGCGGCGCCGGCCCATCGGCACGACTCCCGCAGGACGGGTACGAGTGTGTCAGCGAGCCACCAGTGATTGTGCCCGAATCGTGGCGACTTGCGCAGGTTGCCCGCCACATGCCACAGCCAGGTCAGCAAGGTGAGTGCCAGCGGGTTGCCGGTGTCCTGGTCGGGATCCACTCCGGCGAGTGCGAGAAGAGCGCCGTCGGCATCGGACGGATGGCCGGTGCGCAGTGTGTCGGCGACCAGGTCACCGAGCGAGCGGCCAGTGAGCGTACTGCGCAGGGCCAGGACGAAAGTGTAGGCATCTATCTCACATGGACCGTCCACGTGGGCGTTGCCCCAGTCGAAGACTCCTGTGACCCGAAGAGGTTCACCGTCGAGCAGCACATTTCCGGGGTGGTAGTCGCCGTGGGTCCAGCCCTCGATCAGCACGGCGTCGGCCAGTGCCGCGTCCAGTCGATGGCGCAGCGCCTCGAGTGCTGCCGCGCCCCGGCCTGCGCCGTAACGAGGGATACCCGCACGGAGGATCGTCAGCTGTGATTCGCACCAGGGTCCGGCCTGTTCGGCTGCTGGACGGCGACGACCGGTCGCCCCCCGCAGGTCCGCCAGCAGGCGTAGTGCGGGCGCAGCGGCGCGATCCGGGTTCCGTGGGTTGTTCCGTATCAGATGCTCGGCCTGGACACCCGGGAGCTTGTTCTGCAGGAGCGTTCCAGAGAGTCCCGGCCCTGATCCGACTGCCCGGGGCAGCACAGGGCGCCAGGGGCCGAGCCGCTCATCTGCGCCGAGTCGTTGCAGGGCTTTCCGCTCCCGGGCGACGGTGGTCGCCCCCCACCCGCTTCTCGGGTGCTTGACGACGACGTTCCACGAGCCTTGCCGCAGCTCGAACACCAGGAGGTCCGCCTGGAGCCGGGACGGGCGTCGGGTCACGGTGATGTCGCACCGACCCATCCCGCGCACCAGCCGGTGGGCCCTTAGGCGGTCGTCCATACCGCCCAACGCTCGGGGAAAGTACAGGGGCAACAAACCGAGGAGTCGGGGCATCCTGGCCGGAGGGTTCATGCCAGACCTCTTCGAGTATGCGCAGGCGCGCTCCGCAGTACCTGAGATAATAGGATATGTACGATCTGTCTTCTTCTCCATGCTAGAGCCGCACCCGCACTGACTCCTTCCGAAAGAGAGGGTGGGTGGTCTCGTTGCTCGACGACGAGGTGCCCGTGCTCCTCGCCAAAGTCGGCCACTATCCACAGCATCACGGCGGCCTGGGCGTGGTACGAACGGTAGGGAGACTGGGTGTGCCGGTCCATGCGATCGTCGAGGACCGCTTCACCCCTGTCGCGCTGTCACATCATGTGACACGCAGCTTCGTCTGGCCGACGACCGGGTGGGAGGAACCTGATCGGCTCACGGACGTGTTGCTTGCAATCGGCCGGGCGATCGGTAGGCGGTGTGTGCCGGTATCGACCGATGATGAGGTCGCGGTCCTGCTGGCCGAGTACGCCGACCGGCTGAAGGAGTGGTTCCTGCTCCCGCCCGTGCCGCCCGGCCTGCCGCGACTCCTGGCGGGTAAGGCGACCATGCACCGCATCTGCGCCGAGACCGGTGTGCCTTCGCCTCGGTCGCGAGCTCCGGCGGACCACGATGAGCTGATCGACGCGGGGCGTGAACTCGGCTACCCCTTGGTGCTCAAGAATCTGGAGCCGTTCAGTCGTCTGCGCACGCCTGCCGTCTGCGGCACGACGGTGGTGCGCGACGAACGCGAGCTGCTCGGCCGCTTCCAGGGCTCGATGCCGCCTGTCCTCATGCAGGAGTACATCCCGAGGCGGCAGGCGGAGGACTGGATCACCCACCTCTACTGCGGTCCAGGTGGCGTGGTGCGGGTCGTGTTCACCGGCCTGAAGCTGCGTTCCTGGCCGCCGTACGCAGGGGTGACCACTCGAGCCGTGGCGCTGCGCAACCCGGAGCTGGCTGAGTTGGCAGGCCATCTGTGCCGCAGTATCGGCTACAGCGGAGTGGCGGACCTGGACTGGCGATACGACCGCCGGGACGGCCGGTACAAACTGGTGGATTTCAACCCGCGTATCGGCGCCCAGTTCCGCCTCTTCGAAAACATTCACGGAGTCGACGTCGTGCGCGCGATGCATCTGGATCTGACCGGCCGAGAAGTACCCGATGGTCCTCAGGCCGAGGGGCGGATCTTCGTCGCCGGCCAACTGGATCTTCCATCGGTGGCGGTATGGCTGCGTACGGAGCGTCGGCTGCCACCTGATCTCCTGCATGAGAGGGCTACGGAACGGGCCTGGCTCTGCCGGGATGATCCGCTGCCGTCGGTGATCGAAGCGATCCGCTTCATGGGCTCGGTGACGCGTCGGCTGGCGAGGTCGACACGTGCCCGGATCGGTCAATGACGTGGGGTTACGGCGGTGCAACCGCACTACCGGAGTACTGCGTGCTCACGATGCCGAGCAAGGTTTGTCCGTCGACTGACGCGTAGATCAACGTGCGGGATCGAGGAGTCCTGCACGTCCGGTCGGTGAAGCCCTGGTGGATACTCATGTCGTGCTCAGCGTGAGTGCTTGACTGGATGACGGCATCCGTGGGGGCGCGAGTGCGTGTACCCGAGACATCGTCTGGATGGGACAGGGGCTGTACCGCCTTCCGCTGCCCGGGAACCTGGATCACCGGACCTCGAGCGGCGCCGGCCGGGGGAGAAGCGGCCGGCGCCTGAGGGTGCACCAGTCGGGTCAGTGCTGCCAGACCCTCACGTAGTCGACCATCATGTCGGCGGGGACCTGAGTGGGTCCGCCATGGATGGAGCTGATGGCGTTGTTGAGGATCAGATACATCGGAGCGGACGTGATCCCGGACGTGATCTGTCCGACCTGCTTGCCGTCGTAGTAGAACGTGACCGAGCCCTGCTTCCACTCGGCGCCGTAGGTATGCCATCCGGTGTAGGAGCCGGAGGCGCAGCCGCCCGGACCGCCGGAGGAGGAGTGGAAGTGGTAGCAGGCTGAGCCACCGAGACCCTCCATGACATCCATCTCGCCGTCGGTCGGCCAATTCTGCCCGTCCGTCCAGAAGGCCGGCCAGTTGGCGATCTGTGTGCCGGACGCGGGAGTGTAGATACGGGATTCGAAAGCGCCGTAGGTGAACTGGGCCTTCCCGTTGCTCTCCACCAGGCCGGAGACGTAGGGATACGTCTTGCCGTTGACCGTTGTCGGCTGCTGGATGGCCTTCAGATGGAGGTATCCGCCGCTGACGCTTACCTGTGACGGGGCATAGGCGGACTCTTCGGCGGAGTTGACGGGCGGGGTGGTGCAGCCGGAACATCCGAGCCAGTTCGGGTTCCACTTGGAGCCATCAAGGGCCGTGCCGCTGAATTCGTCGCTGAATACGTTGCGCCACGTCCCTGGGATACCCAGTGGTGCGTTGGCGGTTGCCGAAGACGCCGTGGGCGTGGGCGTGGGTGAGGCGGTTGGCGTTGAGGTGGAGCCGGAAGCGGAAGCTGTGGCCGTCGGTGTTGCTGTCGGCAGGGGCGTGGAGCTGGCTCCAGAGGTGAAGGAATTCACCGGGGAAAGGCGGTACCAGTCACCGTGCAGCTTGTATGAGACGAAATAGGTGTAAGTGCCTGTGGGGAATGTCCGACTGCCCGAGGTGTAGCTGGTGGGCGAAGTGGTGAGGGTGGGCGCGGTGGCTCCGGGGAAATCATAGACTCCGCCGTTGGCAGATCGCGCGGCGACAGCCAGTGCCTGTACCTTGATCGTTTTCGTGGCGTGAACCCGCGCGGTGGCTTTGAGCTGTCCGTCCGGTGCCGCCGACAGGGACAGGGAGTCGACGACGACGGCTGTTGTCGATGCTTTGGCCTGTGCGGCCTGGGTGAGGGTGCCTCCGGTGAGGGCGGCGGCGGCGAGTACGAGGGCGCCCACCTTTGCCCGCGTGGAAAAGGGGCGGCGGCGTCGCGGAATTCCAGCTCTGTTTTTTGTTGGCATGTACGGTGTGACCTTTCGCCCCCCATGCTCGGCAGTTGAGCCTGCTTATGCGCAAGGCAATGGCGGGCTGAATGGTCCAGGACTCTGCGCGAGGCGAATGCGATCCGCAAGAGCCTGGTCCGTGTCGAAGCACGCGGACTTCTCGCGGAAATACTTGCCGTGCACCCGAGTTGAACATACCGAGCCGCCTCCAGTGATGTCCGACACACTGGGGGATAATTCGGTCATAGGTGCTGAATTGTGCTGCCTGGCTCGCAGTTGGAAGGGCGGCGGTAGTGGCAACGGCGCCCGACCTGGCTCAAGCGAAAGGTTCGAAATGGTGCGGTCGTACGCCTCAAAGAGCGCGGTGACGACCGAACTGCCTTTGCCGATGCCCACGTTGCAGGCATGGGGAGCTTTGTGAGAAACGGCTGGACCGACCCGTCGCGCGGCTCGATCGCTTTACTCCCCGGTGTTCTTCCAGGAGCTCGTGACACGATCTCGGCGAGTGCGGTCGGGTCACGGCGTTCGTCGGATTCATGCTCGCCGTGGAGGATCCACCAGAGCTTCGGGCGGGCCCTGTATGGCTGCCTCGTGGGTGATGCGGCGGGCGCTTCCGGTACGGGTTCGCGGCGTGATCGGCTCGTTCGGCGTGGCCGAGGCTCTGGACGGCGGAATCTCCGACCCCGGGAGCGGGCGTGGGCGGTCATTCGCGGCTGCGCCGCTGCTTGGGTCGAGCCACTGGCCGAGGATGACGACACGCCGGCGGTGCAATGGGTGCGGGCCGAGGTGATGCTCGGCTGTGCCCTGCCGGCCGCGCTGCGTGAGGTCCGCACGCTTCCGGGTGGGCGGTTGGACCTGATCGCCAACCAGGATCCCTTGGTGCCGGCCGGCGAGATGTTCGTGCCTGACGGGTGCGGTTGGTGTCCTCGTGCGGGATGCCTTGCGGGCAGGGCCGGTCCGCCACCAGCCGTGACCCGGGCGACTTCCCGGGGCAGGGCGGCAGTGGCGGCTCGATCAATGCCCGCAAGACATCGCCCACGATCCATGACGGGTTGACCTGGAGCGCCAGCAGGCGAATGATGTACGTATACGTCGTAAATATACGTCTCTGAAGAACTTTTGCTCGGCGGTGATCGATGATGCGGAACAGGACGCTCATCCCGGGCGCGCGACAGCCGAACGGTACCGCCGTCGGTTTGCCTGCGACGCCCCCGCAGGTGACACCGACGGCGGAGCTGCCTGGCATCAAGGCGCACATCATCACCGGGCTCGCAGTGCACCCCTGTCATGGCCTGATCCCCGGGCCGTATGGGGCCCGCCACAGGAAAGTGCAGATCCCGTCATGACGAAGACCCGAATCCTGGTCACCGGCGGAGCCGGTTTCATCGGCTCGCACTACGTCCGCACCTTGCTCGGGCCCGATGGGCCGCCCGGTGTCGGGGTGACCGTGCTCGACAAGCTCACCCACGCCGCCAACACGAACAATCTGGACGACGTCCGCCACGCGCCCGGCTTCTCCTTCGTCCGCGGTGACATCTGCGATCCGCACCTCGTCGGCAGGCTGGTGGCCGCACACGACCAGGTGGTGCACTTCGCCGCGGAGTCCCCCGCCGGCGGGTCCCTCCAGGGTGTCGACGGGTTCATCCATACGAACGTCCTGGGCACGCAGATCCTGCTCGACGCGGCCCTGCGGAGCGGGCTGCACACCTTCATCCACATCTCCTCCGACCATGTCTACGGATCCATACGCGCGGGCTCCTGGCCGGAGACCGACCCGTTGCGGCCCAACTCGCCGTACTCGGCCTCCAAGGCGGCGTCCGACTTGATGGCGTTGGCCTACCACCGCACCCACGGCCTCGACGTACGCGTCACCCGGTGCTCCAGCAACTACGGGCACCACCAGTCCCCCGAGAAGGTCATCCCGTTCTTCATCACCGGTCTGCTGGAGGGCAGAGCGGTGCCGCTGTACGGCAACGGCCTGAACATCCGCGACTGGATCCACATCGACGACCACGTACGCGGCATCGAACTCGTGCGTACCGGCGGGCGCCCGGGCGAGGTCTACAACATCGGCGCGGGCAACGAGCTCTCCCATCGGGAGCTGGCCGGACTGCTGCTGCGGTCCTGCGGTGCCGACTGGGGGATGGTCCGGTTCGTCGAGGACCGCGAGGGCCACGACCGTCGCTACTCGGTCGACTTCACGAAGATCCGCAGGGAGCTCGCCTTCGCTCCGCGCAAGGATCTGGCCACGGGACTCGCGGAGACGGTCGACTGGTACCGAACGCACCGCTCCTGGTGGGATCCGCTGCTGCAGCGGGCCCTGCGAGGAGGGGGCGACCACGAGTGGATCCGATCATGAACGCGCCCATCGAGGACTACGCCCTCGTCAGCGACCTGGAAACCGCCGCCATGGTTGGCAGGAACGGTTCCATCGAGTGGCTGTGCCTGCCCCGTTTCGACTCGCCGGCCTGCCTCGCCGCGCTGTTGGGCACGCAGGACAACGGGTTCTGGCGGGTGGCTCCCGTCGGCTGCGGCAACTGTACCCGTCGCGCCTACCGCGCGGACACGCTGGTCCTGGAATCGGAGTGGCAGAGCGGAACCGGCGCGGTGCGGGTCACGGACTTCATGCCTCCGCGTACTCAGTCGCCGTGCTTGGTCCGCATGGTCGAGGGCCTGTGGGGCTCCGTGTCCATGCGCAGCGAGTTGCGACTGCGCTTCCACCAGGGTCGCGTCGTACCGTGGATCCGGGCCGCCGAATCCGGCACGGTTGCGGTAGCCGGCCCGGACGCTGTCTGGCTGCATGCCGACGGACCGGTGGAGGCGGACGGCCAACAGGACTCCACCGTGCTCGACTTCACGGTCTCGGTCGGCCGGAGGGTCGCCATGACCCTGGTGTGGTCGCCGTCGCATCTGTACGAGCCGCCGGCACCGCTGTTCGTTCCGGCGGAGACGGCGCTGAAGGAAACCACTGACTTCTGGCGGCGTTGGAGCGGTCGGTGCCGCTATGAGGGACCGTGGCGGGACGCGGTGGTGCGTTCCCTGATCACCCTCAAGGCTCTGACGTACGCCCCCACGGGCGGCATCATCGCGGCGCCGACCACCTCTCTGCCCGGATGTGTCGGAGGGGAGCGCAACTGGGATTACCGGCACTGCTGGCTGCGCGACTCCACCCTGACCCTGTCGTGCCTGCTCCGCAGCGGTTACCGGGAGGAGGCCACGGCGTGGCTGGACTGGCTGGTGCGGGCGATAGCGGGCGACCCTGCCCATCTGCAGACCGTGTACGGCGTCGGAGGGCAGCGGCTCCTCACGGAGACAGAGGCGCCGTGGCTGCCGGGCTACGAGGGATCGCAACCGGTCCGGTTCGGGAACTCCGCGATGAGCCAGTTCCAACTCGACGTGTACGGCGAGGTCATGGACACGCTCTGGCTGTCGCTGCGGGCCGGGATCCCCATGCCGGCCCATGTCTGGAACCTCGTCGAAGTACTCATGGGCCACCTCCAGCGGCATTGGGGCCGGCCGGACCAGGGGATGTGGCAAGTACGGGGTTCGCGGAGGCAGTTCGTCCACTCCAAGGTCATGGTCTGGGTGGCCGCCGACCGCGCTGTGCGCATGGGGGAACTGCTTGGCAGAAACGGGTCCTCGGCTGAATGGCGGGCCATGCGCGAGGAGGTGCACCGGGAGGTCTGCCGAAAGGGGTGGGACGCGCGGCAGAAGTCCTTCGTGCAGTCCTACGGCTCGTCGGCCCTGGACGCCTCGGCACTGCTGATCCCCAGACTCGGCTTCCTGCCCGCCGGTGACCTGCGGGTGCAGGGCACGCTGCAGGCGATGTGGCAGCTGAACCACGCGGGATTCATGCGTCGATACGATCACGACGGCGGTGCCGTGCACGGTGTGGACGGCATGCCTGGCGCCGAGGGCGCGTTCGTGTCGTGCTCTCTGTGGTACGCCCACGGCCTCGCCGCGACGGGGCATCCGCGGCAGGCCCGGGAGGCATTCGAACGGGTGCTTGCCATTCGCAACGACGTCGGTCTGCTCGCCGAGCAGTGGGACCCGGACGCGGGTCGTCAACTGGGCAACGCGCCGACGGCGTCCAGTCATATCGCCCTGGTGGAAACGGCGTTCGCCCTTTCATCGGCACCGCCCCGGAGCCGCCGTAGTGCGGCAGCGTCGCATGGACGTCGAGTTCAAGGCGCGCGGATCACACCTGGATAATCAATTCCCATGCCCGTGGAGACGTGAACAAGGGTGTCCAAGATCGTTGTGCGATGAACAACCTGGACACCCTCGCGACCGCACTCCACGAGGGAACCGACGACCTGCTGACAGCGGTTCCGCACATGGCCCCGTAGCGACCGATGGTGGGCATGGCGCCCAAGCTCACTGACGCCGAACTGGTCACGTCGGCGGTGATGCAGGCCCTGCTCGGCTTCACCAGCGAGGCCCGCCGGCTGCGGCACACCCATGCCCACCTGCGCCCCCAGTTCCCCTACCTGCTCCAGCAACCCGGCTACAACAAGCGCCTGCGGGCGGCGGCTTCGCTGATCCGCCGCACCATCCGCGTGCCGGCCACCGCCACGGCGCTGTGGAGCGACGAGGCGTGGATCGTGGACTCCGCTCCGGTGGAATGCGGTCGCTCCGAGTCACCGACTGGTGAGCTCCAGCCGCAGCGAGCCCGGGACCGGGCCCGGAGTACTCAGGGCCCGGGCCACCTCGCCGACGAAGCCCTCGTCGCGCCACTGACGGCCGGAAACGTTCACGCTGACGTAGCCGCCCCGGCAACCCGTATCTCAAAGGAGCCCTCGGCCTGGCCGTCTTCGGAGCGGTGAGAACCAACAACACCTACCTGCAGGCCCGTTGCAAGCGGCTGACCGCCCGGCGCGGCCCGCTCAGGGCCCTGGTCGCCGTCGAACACTCGATCATCACTGCGATCTGGCACATGCTCACCGACAACCTCCCCTACCACGACCTCGGCGGCACCTACTTCGCCCAGCGCGACCCCGAACGCGCCACCCGCCGTGCGATCACCGCACTCAACCAGCTCGGCTGCACCGTCACCCTCAACCCGATCCAGGCCGCAGCCTGACATCCAGAACCCGGACACCCGGCGGCCACCACGGCCACCGGGCGCTCAAACCTGCCCATCTCCACCCCGACCTGCACCTCTTCGCGCGTCAGGGGGCATTTCGGATTGATCCGAGGTGGTCTCTCGATCGTCTTTGGGGCCGGATGGAGACCGAGCGCTCCTTGACGGTTCTGTTGCCCTTCCCACGGCGAGGGATCGCTTCAGCGGCCATCGGGCGACGAAGGGGGGCAATGCGATCCCCTCGGCTGAGCGAGGCGGCGGGCGGGCAAGGTGGCGGTGGGCATCGGGAGGCTGTCGCGCGCGGTGCGGCGGAGCTGTCGCATGTACTGCTCTCGCGGCACGAGAACGCCGCCCAGGCTGCGGACGTGCGGGCTGTCCCGCTGAGCGTCGAGCAGCACGCCGCCGGCCTGGGCGAAGCGCGCCGCGAGGTCCGTCACCGCTACCTTCGAGGCGCCGGGACGGTGGAAGAACATCGAGTCCATGCTGAAGACCGATCCGAGCTGGAGGCCGAAGACGCCACCGACCAGATCGCCGTCCTCCCACACCTCGGCGCTGTGGGCGTGACCCAGATCGTGCAGGGTGATCAAGCTTGAGATCAGCTCTTCGGTGAGCCACAGGGGGGTGCGGCCGGCGCGGCATTCACGGACGACCCGCTCGAACCGCCGGTCCAGGCTGGTCGACCACGGCAGCCGGTTGCGCAGCCGCCGGGCGAGACTGCGGCTGAGGTGCGGGGCCGAGACGGGCAGCACCGGCCTGGGGTCGGGCGACCACCAGGAGACGGCGTAGGGGTCGGCCGATTCCTCCCCCACGAGCCGGATGCGGCCCTCCTGGACCTGATCGGCGAAGACCACCTCGTTGAGGGTGCGGGTGTACTCGTTGGATGCCGGGAACGGATAGACCCCGGCGCGGTACGCCGCCAGGAGGCAGGCCGGACCGATGTCGGCGGAGAAGGCCACCGGACCGTCGGGCGCCGCTTCCCGCAGGTCCAGCGCCTCCCAGCTGGGGCATCGGCTCACCACCGTGCCGCTCCCTGCGCCTGGCTCTCCACCGGCCGGACGAAGTCGGCCTGTTGGAGGAAGTCGATGTAGCGGTCCATCATCCCCGCGTCCACCGGCGGAATGTCGATCCCGGCGTCCGTCAGCGCACGTTCCGCGTTGCCGCGGGTGAACTCCGGGAAAACGCCCTGGAAGTACATCTCGCTCACGGTGATGTCGGCGCGGGCGCACCGGTCGACGAAGAGCGGGACGAACGGGGTGATCGGGTCGGTGGGGTGCCCGGCCGCGTACTTCACCAGCGTGGCGATCCACTCGGCGTAGGGGATCGTCTGGACCGGGTAACCCCGCCTGCGCAGGCGCTCGGCGAGTGAATCCAGCAGCGTGGGACGGGGGTTGGTGAGGTGGTAGACCTCGCCGCGAGCGGGATGGCGGGTGGAGATGTGCCCGATCGCGCGGGCCAGGTGGTCGGCCGGCAGGAAGTCCAGCGGCAGCGGGATGTCAGGGCACAGCCCGGTCCGCGCGATGAAGCTGATGAGGGCGGCCATCTCGCTGCTGGTGTTCATCACGCCGGTTCCGCTGCTGCCCGTGATGTCCATCAGGCGGTAGACGGCGACCGGCAGGCCCGCGGCGGACGCCTTGTGCAGCAGCGCCTCGCCGACCCATTTGGTCTCCACGTATCCCACCGACAGATATTCGGGGAAGCGCAGCGGAGTGGTCTCCGTCGCCTCGCGCACGCCGGCCGGCCCGAATCCGGCGAGCACTGCCATGCTGGAGGTGAAGTGGACGGGGACGGCCCGGCCGGCGGCGAGGCGGATGATCTCGTATGTTCCGTCGACGTTGGCCGCGCGCAACTCGTGGTACGGGTAGATGAAGTTGACCTGGCCGCCGAAGTGGTAGACGGCGTCGATGACCGATCCCAGCTCCTCGAACCGGCTCGGGGACAGCCCCAGTCCGGGCTTGCCCAGGTTGCCGACGACCGGCTGGACGCGCTCGCTGAGCAGATCGCTGAGGACGTACCGCTGGTGGCTCGCGCGGATCCGCTCCATGGCGTGCCGGTCGTCGGAGGCCCTGACCAGGCAGAGGATCCGTCCCGTCGTCCTGCGAAGCAGCTCGTCGATCATGTGCGCGCCGCAGAACCCCGTCGCCCCGGTGAGGAGGACGTCGCCGGGGCGACGGGGGTCCGGAGCCGGCGCGCCACGGCCCACTGCCGGAACACGCCGATCGGTCTCGGCGACGAAGTCGACGCTTCCGCCGTCCGGGTGGGCCAGCGTGCCGGCACGTGCCTGGCGCACGGACTCGGCGAACGCGGCGAGCGTCGGATACCGCAGCAGCGAACGGGTCAGGTCGCGGATCTGTGTGATGCCGATGCCGAAGACGACACGGGTCCGGGCGAGCATTTCCATGGCCAGCAGCGAGTTGCCGCCGAGCTCGAAGAAGTCGTCGTGCGGACGGACGCGGTCCACACCCAGGATCTGGCCCCACAACAGGGCCATCCCCTGCGGCACCGGACGGTCGTCGGCGTCGGCCGTCGTCGCCGCGGTCCCGGGTTCCGGCACGGTCCGCCGGTCGAGCTTTCCGCCGGGCGTGACGGGCAGCCGCTCCACCCCGTGGAAGGCCGCCGGGATCATGTAGCCCGGCAGGATCTCGGCGAGTGCCGACCGCAGCCGTGCGGGCACTACCGCCTCGCCGTCGGCCGGCGGCGAGGCCGGCGTGAAGTAGGCGATGAGCTCCCGGTCGCCGCTGGCGCGCGTCCGGGCCACCACCATCGCCTGGCCGACCTCCGGAAGGGAGACGAGCGCGGCCTCGACCTCGGCCGGGTCGACGCGGAACCCGCGGATCTTCATCTGGTCGTCGACCCGGCCCAGGACCTGCACGTTGCCGTCCGAGCGCCGGCGGCCCAGATCCCCGGTCCGGTACATCCGACCCCCCGGCGCCGAGCCGTGCGGGTCGGGCAGGAACTGCTGTGCGGTCAGGGCGGGTTGCCGCCAGATACCGCGCGCCAGCCCCGGTCCGCCGATGTAGATCTCGCCGCGCTCGCCCGGCGGCACCGGGTGCAGTGCGGCGTCGAGCACGTGGACGTGATTGCCCTCCAGGGGCCTGCCGATCGGGGCGACGGCGGTGTCCGGCGCGGCGAGGACTTCCTCGTTCAGGTCGCAGAGCGTGGAGGTGATGGTGGTCTCGGTGAGCCCGTAGGCGTTGACGAGCCGCGCGCCGGGGATCCGGCGCAGAATGGCGCGGCAGTCCTTCGCGGTGACGATCTCGCCGCCGATGATGACGAGCCTCAGCGACGCGAGGCTCTCGTCGCCGTCCGGGACGGAGACGATCCGATGCCAGTAGGCGGGGGGCAGGTCGGCGACGGTGATCCCGTGCTCCGGGAGGCGGTGCAGCAGGTCGCTGGGCGCCCACGTATGTGTTCCCGCGAGGACGAGCGTCGCGCCGCTGATCAGCGTTGCGAAGTTCTGCTCCAGTGAGGTGTCGAAGCCGAGCGCCGCGGCGTGCAGCACTCGGTCGCCGGGGGTCAGTTCGTATGCCCGGGCCGCCGCGGTGAGGGAGTGGGCCAGCGACCGGTGGGTGATCATCACACCCTTGGGAGGCCCGGTGGATCCCGAGGTGTAGATCACGTAGGCGAGGTCGTCCGGCCGGGGACCGTGTGCCGACGGCGGCGGTCCCGCCGACGGCGTCCGCGTGGCCGGTTCCCCGGCGGCCCCGGGGTAGACGATCCGCGCCTCGCATCCGGTGAACATCGGGGCGTGCTCGGGGCTCGAGACGACGAGGCGTGAACCGGTCTCCCCGACCAGCGCTGCCATCCGGTGCCGCGGAGTCGCCGGGTCGAGGGGCAGGAACGCGCCGCCGGAGCTCAGCACCGCCAGCAGCGTGACGACCAACTCGGGCACGCGGTCCAGGCACACGGTGACGACGGACTCCGCGCCGACGCCCGACTCCCGCAGCTCGTGGGCAAGCCGGTCGGCGCGGCTGGTCAGCTCGGCGTAGCTGAGCCGGCCCTCGTCCGAGAGCACCGCGAGAGCGGACGGCTCACGCCGCGCCTGCTCCCGGACCAGCTCGGGCACGGTGCTCGGCCCGGAACCCGGGGGCCGACGCCCGGCGCGGGCGCTTGCGGGCCGCATGTCGGTCCACAGACGGTCGACGAGGCTTCCGCAGCACGCGGCGGACGCCGGTCCGCCGATCCGGCGCCATCCGGCCGGAATCCGGCGATCGGCGGGCCAGATGGCGTACTGCTCCTCGTCGTTGCGCAGTACGACGCACGCAGCCGACTCTGCCAACGGGTGATCACGTTCCGTCACCTTGGGCCTCCTGCCTCGCGCGGCGTCCTGCGGAGCACGACCTGCGCCCCCCCGCGGGAGAGGGCCGCCGCCATCACCGCTTCCCCTCCGCGGGCGCCCCGGGCACTCCGGCCAGGCGGACGAGCGGCGGCGCGAGGACGAGGTGTTGCGCCTCTGCGGCGCTGACCGGCTCGGCGAAGAGGTACCCCTGACCGAGTCGGCAGCCCATGGAGATCAGCAACTCCTGCTGCCTCGCGTTCTCCACTCCTTCGGCGATCACGGTGAGGCCGAGTGTGTCGGCGAGATGTGTGATGCCCTCGACCAAAGCGTACTGCTCGGGCGAGCGCCCGAGTTGGTCGATGAACGACTTGTCGATCTTGAGTATCGAGATCGGGAACTCACGCAGATAGCTCAGCGACGAGTAGCCCGTTCCGAAATCGTCGATCGCGAAGCGGATGCCGAGATCGGTGAGCGAACTCATCTCAGCCAGGATGCGCTCGTCGTTGTACATCAGCACACTCTCGGTCAGTTCCAATACGAGAGACGACGGGTCGATGCCGGAGAATTGCAGGGCGCGCCGGACCACGTTGTGGAACTCGTCGTCCCGGAACTGACGCGGCGACACGTTCACGCTGACGTAGGGTGCGTTGTGGTCGGCCGTCCCGTGGTCCAGCACGGAGTCCTCCCACCGGACAGCCTCGGCCGCGGCCTGATCAAGCACCCAGGCGCCGAGCGGGACGATCTGCCCGCTCTCCTCGGCCAGCGTGATGAACTGCTCCGGCAGCACCATGCCGCGCGTGGAGTGGGGCCAGCGAACGAGCGCCTCGAAGCCGGCGATCCGCCCGCTGGCCAGGTCCACGATGGGCTGGTAAAGCACCATGAACGACGTCTCGATCGACGAACTGTCCAGGCCCTCCTGCAACTTGGCGCGCTCGGCCATGCCGCTCTGCAGCTCCGGGTGGTAGCTGCGCCACTGGCGCTTGCCCGCCGTCTTCGCCGCGTACAGGGCGAGATCGGCGTGTGTCAGCAGTTCGACCGAGTCGATGCTGTCCTCCGTCGTCGCGACGCCGACGCTGGCGTACGTGCTCACCGGGCCCACACTGAGCCGGAACGGCTCGGCGAACACGGTCATCACGTGTTCGGTGAACTTCTCCACGCCCGTCGGGGTGACGGAGCCCTCCACCAGGAGTGCGAACTCGTCGCCGCCGATGCGCGCGGCGGTGTCGGAGGCACGGACGGTGGTCTGCAGCCGGAGCGACAGCGCGACCAGGAGTTCGTCGCCCACACCGTGGCCGTGTATGTCGTTGACGACCTTGAAGTCGTCCACGTCGACGAAGAGCACGCCGACCACCGTGCCCTCGCGCTGAGCCTGCGTCAGGGCGTGGTTGACCCGTTCCTGGAAGAGCACGCGGTTGGCCAGGCCGGTGAGCGAGTCATGGAACGCCTGGTGGGTGAGTTCGCGTTCGAGCTTGCGCTGCTCGGTCACGTCCCGCAGGGTGAGCACCACCCCGCCGACGGTGGCCTCCTCGCGCAGGTCGCTCCATCTCACCTCGACCTCGATGGTCGCGCGGTCGGTGCGGACCATGCGCCAGTGCTCGCGTCTGCTCTGGTACTCGCGGCTCCGTATCCGGCCGAGCGTCTCGACCACCGCGCGGCTGTCCTGCGGCGGCACCAGATCGATGAGCTGGGTGCCCTCCAGGTTCGGAACGCCCAGCACCTGGTCGGCGGAGGGGCTGGCGTAACGGACCCGGTCGTCCTCGTCGAGGATCAGGATGACGTCGGAGGCGTTCTGCACCAGTGTGCGGAAGTACATCTCGCTGTTGCGCCGGTTGACTTCCTCGGCGAGCGCGACCCTCGCCACGGCAAGTGCCGTCTGCGCAGCGAGAGTCGCCAGTGTGTCGCGGAACACCAGCAGCTCGTGCTCGTCCCCGGCCACGATCAGTGCCCCGATCAGTGGATCGCCAGAGGGGTGATCCTGCGAGGTGAGCGGGCAGACCAGCGCATGGCCGGTGCGGGTCGGCTCCTCGTCCGGGCCCGTGAGGCGGGCGGCAAGATCGGGCCCCGCACCGTCGAGGGCCACCAGACTTGTCTCGCCGGACGCGATCAGTTCCCGTACGGCTGCGGTCACCGGCGCGGACAGCGGCCCGCGTACGCCGACGTGCGGCCCGTTCAACCAGAGCGTGTCGTCCGGCACGGTGAGCAGCGCGGAACGCGGTGGGCCGTGCGACATCAGCTCCGTCACCACGCGGTGCACGGCGGCGGCCACATCCCGCAGATCGCCCGCTCCGCCCAGCGACGACACCGCGTTGCGCAGCACCTTCTCCCGGCCGACCGCCCGCCGGTGGGTCGCCACCACGCCCGCCAGACGGTAGAGCACGAGGAGGAAGAGCACCGCGGAGAACACCCCGATGACGCCGACGCTGGAACTCACGCCGCGCACCGCCTCCGTCAGGAGGATGGCCGGCGCGATCAACGATGCCAGGGTGAGCAGGCTCAGCCGGCCCATGCCGGTCTCGGCGCGCCAAGGCACCGGCTGGGTCAGCGAACGCATGGTCGGATCGAGCGCGGCGGCCGCCCAGGCGCCGTACAGGACGGCCCAGCCGAGATCGACCGCGGTACCCGTGCGCCAGGTCCCGTTCAGTTGAATCAGGCCGTAGGCCACGTCGGCTGTGAGCAGGCCGACAGTGCCCGCGGTGAGCAGCATGAGCGAGCGGCTCTTGCCGCCACCGCCGGCGAGCAGGCGCAGCAGCATCGCCAGTACGAGGATGTCGCCGAGCGGATAGGCGATGGAGAACGCCTTCTGCACCCAGGTGAGACCCTCGAGGTGGGCGTACGGATCGATGAGGAAGAGCCACGACACCAGCGCCAGGCCGACTGTCAGCGTCAGCGCGTCGACGAGGCTCGCGCGGTCGCGCCAACTCGTGCGCCAGTGCACGAAGCCCAGCAGCCCGGCCGCATAGAGCGGATATGCCGCGAGATAGAAGCCGTCGGCGATCGATGGGAAAGGGATCTGCTCATGGGACAACTGGATGAGGACGATCTGGGCGGTCTGGCCCGCGGCGAAGGCAAGGTTTCCCGCGGCGAGCAACAGCCAGGGGAGTCGATGAGCGGGGCGATTGAGAAGAATGCCCAGGGCAATACCGATAACGCCGGTCGCCCCAATGGCGACGAATATCAGCCGCTGGGCCGGGAATATGTAGTAGAACGCCGTCAGCACCACGATGCATGTGCTGACAGTAGCCATCACGGCCTGGCTTCGCAGTCGCGCCTTCATCCCGACTAACCTCCTGGGAGGGCCACTTGTCGAGTGGGCCGAGCTGGGCGAACGGCACCGGGCGACGGCGGCGAAGCCCGTAGGATCGGGCTGGCAAAGGAGAATTCTCCGGGGTGCCGGGACTCGGCTCCGGTCGCCTGTGAACACGATCGCTGCTATACGCGGTCGGCGTTGTGCGGGCTCCTTCTCGCCGGGACATCGACGTGTCTTCCATCAAGCTAACTCGGCTCACCATTTCCCGCACGTGCAGGGCGAGATACCGCGTCGCGTCGCGACGTACCGCGCCCTGCGTGAAAATGGAGCACAAGGAGGATGTGGTAACCGGACCGGATCCGCCCAGCGACGATCGGCTCCTGACGGAGCGTGGAGTCCATGCTCTCCGATTACCGCCGGATCTTCTCTCCTGCAGGCAGTCTGCTCTTCTCCACCGCAGGCTTCGTCTCACGCCTTCCGCAGTCGATGATCGGCGTCGGCATCGTCATCATGCTGTCGCAGCGCGGCGGTGAGTACTGGCTCGCCGGCTCGGTCTCCGCCACGCAGGCGCTCGCCACCGCGCCGATCGGACCGCAGATCTCCCGGCTGGTCGACCGTCATGGCCAGCGCCGGGTCGTCCTCCCGGCGATGGCCGTGACGGTCGCCGCCATCTGTGCGCTGCTGCTGTGCGCCCGGTACGCCGCTCCGGCCTGGGCGCTGTACGTCGCGGCGGCGGTAGCGGGCTGCATGCCCAGCATGGGCGCGCTCGTCAGGTCCCGCTGGGCGGAGATCCACCGGGAGTCACCGCGGCTGCTGCACACCGCGTACTCGCTGGAGTCGGTGCTCGACGAGGTGGTCTACGTCGTCGGCCCGATCCTGACGATCACGCTGTCTTCCAGGGTCGGCGCCGAGGCCGGACCGCTGACGGCCGCGGTCCTGCTCGCCGTCGGTGTCCTGCTGTTCGCCGCCCAGGGGCGTACGGAACCGCCGGTGTGCACCGAGCCGCAACGCGGCGGGGGAAGCGCGCTGCGCATTCCGGGGCTCGGCCTGTCGGTGCTGACGGCGACGTGGGTGGGCGCGTCCTACGGTTCGGTGGAGGTCGTGACGGTGGCGTTCGCCGACGCACACCACCACAAGGCGCTCTCCGGCCTGCTGCTGGGCGTGTACGCGCTGGGCTCGGGCCTGGCGGGCGCGGTCTTCGGCGCGATCAGGCCGCGGGGGGCGATCACGCGGCGGTTGCTGGTCAGCGTCTGTGCGATGGTGGTGACGATGGCTCCGCTGCTGTTCGCGCCGGGTCTCGCGGTGCTGGCGGGGATGCTCTTCATGGCGGGCATGTCCATCGCGCCGGTCCTGATCACCACGATGGGGCTGGTGGGCCACCTGGCGCCGGCCGCCCGGCTCACCGAGAGCATCACCTGGATCGTCTCAGGCCTCTCCGCCGGGGTGGCGCTGGGCTACGCCGCGGCCGGGTGGGTGGTCGATGCGGCGGAGGCCTCGGCAGGCTACTGGGTGCCGTGTACGGCGGGCCTGCTTGCTGCCATGACGGTCTCTCTGGGCCTGCCGTGTCTGGCCCGCGCCGGTGTGAAGTGAGTGCGGTCGGGGTGCCGCCGTGCGTGATGGGGCGCCCGGCGCGGTCGACGGTGGCACGGCGTGGCTTTTGGGTGCCGTGTACGGCGGGCCTGCTTGCCGCCATGACGGTCTCCCTGGGCCTGCCGTGTCTGGCCCGCGCCGGTGTGAAGTGAGTGCGGTCGGGGTGCCGTCGTGCGTGATGGGGCGCCCGGTGCGGTCGACGGTGGCACGGCGTGGCTGCGGGCTCCCGCGAAGATCCGGAGCGGGGAGCCGACGACGTCCCTGACAACGCCGATGCGCAGAGCGCGCCGACCCTACGACGCAGTGCGCGGCGGCCCTGATGGTCGAGCCTCCGTCGGACCCGGAGCGGTTCACCGCTTCAGAGCGGGCGCTATTGCTCCCTGCGGTCCGCCCGGGTGAGACGGTCGAGCAGGGCGTCCAGCCCGGCGGTCAATCCCTCGAGCCCGCCCGGCTCGGCGAGGGCCGGGGCGGCCTGACGGAGTCTGGGCAGTTCCTGGGGCGACATGCGGTGCAGGCCGAGGCGGAACGCGGGGTCGGGCTCTTCGGGGTTGTCCACCATCGGCTGCAGCTCCACGGACACATAGCCCAGCAGCCAGGCGGTGAAGGCACGGAAGACGGCGGCGGTGGTGGCCTCGTCGAACCCGGCCTCCAGCAGCAGAGCGAGCAAGCGCTCGTGGTTCCTGAGGACGGCAGCGGGGCGCTGCGCCAGCGGAACGGCCAGCATGCGCGTGGCCAGCAGCGGTACCGCCTGAGGATGAGTGAGGCAGACGTCGTACATCGTCCGTGCGACGCGATGGAGTCCGGTGCGCCACGCAGGCGCGTCGGCGGCGGCGGCGGCGGAGGCCTCGGGCTCGGGCTCGGCGGCCAGCCGTTCCTCCAGCTCGAGGTACAGCGCCTCGACCAGTCCGTCCAGCAGGGCGTCCTTGCTCGCCGCGTACCGGTAGAGCGCCATGGCCTCCACGCCGAGCTCGGCGCCCAGCCGGCGCATGCTCAGCGCGCTCAGGCCCTCCCGGTCCACCAGTTCCAGAGCGCTGGCCAGGACGCGTTCCCGGCTCAGCCGGCCGTAGCGGCCGCGGTCACTGGCCCGGCGCGCCGGCGCGGGGTCCACGTCCTTGCCCCGTGCCTCGGCCTGCTCCTTGGCCATGTCCTGCCTCCAACGGTCGGGCCGTGTCGTGCTGCGCCTGTGTCGACTCTAGGTCGTTCCTGGTCGGCGGGGGGTGAGGCCGGGCCTTGAAGATGCCGCTCAGCGTCGGCGTCGGACCGGCGTTGACCCGGGTACTGCCGGACGGCGGGCTCGACGGCGTCCATGATCGCGGGGTCCCGGGCGAAGCCGGGGCAGGTGCGCGGTCGTGGTCCTTCCCAGTCCCGAGGCCTCAGTCCCGAGGCGACGCCCGTTCTCCGCCCTTCCGGCGCAGCACGGCCTCGCCCTGCTCCACCGTCATCGGCTGCGCGTAAAGGTACCCCTGCCCGAACCGGCACCCGATGTCTGCCAACACCTCTTGCTGTGCCGGCTCCTCGATGCCCTCGGCGATCACCTCGAGGCCGAGTGTGTCGGCGAGGCGGATGATTCCCTCGACGAGCGCCACCTGCCGGGCATTGCGCGTGATGTCGTCGATGAACGTCTTGTCGATCTTGAGTACGTCGACGGGGAACTCCCTGAGGTAGCGCAGCGACGAGAATCCGCTGCCGAAGTCGTCGACCGCGATGCGTACCCCTAGGTCCTTCAGCGCCAGGACAAGCGCGTCGATCTCTGTGTCCCGCTGCATGAGCACCGACTCGGTGATTTCCAACAGCAGCGTGCCCGGGACGAGACCGGGGGTGGCGAGAGCGCTGCACACCTCGTCGTAGAACTCCGTGCCGTGCCACTGCCGGGCGGACACGTTGACGCTGACGTACGGCGCCGGCGACCGCTGGGCGCTGCGCTGCAACCACGCGATGTCGGCTGTGGCGTGATGCAGCACCCAGGCGCCCAGGGGTGAGATCTGCCCGCTCTCCTCGGCGAGTGGGATGAACTGGTCCGGCGGGACCATGCCGTACCGCAAGTGCGGCCAGCGGACCAGGGCCTCGAAGCCGACGACGTCACCTGCGGTGATGTCCACCACCGGCTGGTAGCGCAGGGCGAACTCCCCTCTGTTGACCGCGTCGTTCAGCCGCGCCTGGAGTTCGTGGCGCTCCACCATGCGGACGCGCTGCTGGGGCCGGAAGCGGCGCCACTGGCGCTTCCCGGCGGCCTTGGCCGCGTACAGGGCCAGATCGGCGAGCGCCAGCAGCTCTTCCGCGTCCGTGCTGTCCCTGGCGGTGGCCACACCCACGCTGGCCGAGACGCTCACCGAGTCGCTGGCCAGTTGGAAGGGCTGATTGAGTGTCTGGATCACCTGCGCGGCCAGGAGTTCGGCGTCGAGGGGCTGCTTCACGTCCTCCATCAGTACCGCGAACTCGTCGCCGCCCAGCCGGGCGGCGGTGTCGCTGCGGCGCAGCATCCTCGACAGACGCTCGCCCACGGCGCCCAGGAGCCGGTCGCCGACCGAGTGGCCCAGCGTGTCGTTGACGTTCTTGAAGTCGTCCAGGTCGATGAAGAGCAGACAGGTGACGGCCGGATCCCGGCGGGCGCGCAGCAGTGCGCGCTCGGTCCGCTCCAGCAGCAGGGTCCGGTTGGGCAGCCCGGTCAGGGAGTCGTGGAAGGCCCGTTGGGTGAGTTCGTGCTCCAGCCTGCGCTGTTCGGTGACGTCCCGGAGTGTGACGACCAGACCGCCCACGGTGATGTCGTGCCGCAGATCACGGCATCTCACGTCCACCTCGATGCGGTCCGTTCCCTCGGTGTCCTCCGTGTCCTCCGTGGCCGGGGTCACCCACCAGTTGTCGTGGACTTCCTGTTGCCCGTCGCTCACCAGAGCCGTCACGGTCCGGTCCACCCGGCCCCGGTCCCGGGGGTCCACCAGTTCCCGCAGCCGCGAACCGATCAGCTCGACGCGGCCGAACACGGCACGCGCCGACGGACTGGCGTAGCGGACGGTCGTGTCCTCGTTGACGATGAGGATGACGTCCGAGGCGTTGTGCACCAGGGTGCGGAAGTACGCCTCGCTCTCCTTGTGGATGATCTCCTGCCGGAGGGCGAGGCGTTCCGTCGCCAGCCCCGCGTGCGAGGCGAGGATCCCCAGCGAGTCGCGTATCTCGGTGAGCTGACGCTCGGGTCCCGCCGCCACCAGCACGCCCGGAAGCTCGCCGCCGACCGGGCGGGCCGGCTGGACCAAGGGACAGAGCAGCGCCATGGGCAGCCCCTCGAGCCGGTCGGTGATGTCCGGGACGAGGGCGGCGACGGGAACCATGACGTCGCGGTAGCGGGCGGAGTCGGCAGGCCCGTCCCGGGGAGATGCGGCGCTCTGGGTGACGTCCCGTTGCTCGGTGCCGGTGGAGCCGAGGCGCGTGTACAGCGACTGTGCGTCCCGGCCCGGCAGGAGCATGGTGGCGTGCCGGACGTTCGGCCCGAACAACGCACTGACCGCGGTGTCGCAGGCGCGCGCTACGTCCTCCGGCCAGACTGCCGCCACCAGGGAGGCGGACGCCGTGCGCAGTTCCCGTTCCCGCACGACGATCTTGCGATGCGCCACGACCATCACGGCCAGCCGCAGGATCACCAACAGGAACAGCACGGCGGAGAAGGCGGCCACCACCGACGCGTCGTCCACGTTGCCGACGAGTTTCTCGTGGACCAGGACCGTGGGCGCGATCAGCGTGGCCCCGGTGAGCAGCAGCAGTCGGCGCCAGGGCGGCAACAGGGACGAGGACAGGGACTGGGCCGGGGACTCCGGCGCGGTCAGCTCCGCCATGGAGGGGTGCAGAGCGGCCAGCCCGTACGCGGTGCAGAAGACGATCCCCCCCGCTTCCAGGGGCGTGCCGGCCTGCCACCTGCCGTTGAGGTGGAGGATCCCGTAGGCGATGTCGAAGCAGAGCAGGGTGAGGGTGCCCAGGGCGAGCAGTCGTACGGCGCCGTTGCGGCCGGACACGGGGCGGGGGGTGAGCAGCCGGACCAGCAGCGCCAGCACCAGAACGTCGCCCAGCGGGTAGGCGATGCTGATCGCCCGCTGCTGCCAGGTCAGGCCCTCCAGCTCGGCGGAGGGCTCTGCCAGGTAGACCCACACAGGCAGGGCGAGCCCGGCTGTGACGATCAGTGCGTCCAGCAGGCTGGACAGGTCGCGGTCCGCCCGGCGGTGCCGGACCAGGCCGAAGAGCCCCGTGGCGACGAGCGGGTAGACGGCGAGGTAGCAGGCGTCCGACGGCGACGGGAACGACTGGGAGGCGTGGAAGTACGTCTCCCGCACGTGGTAGAAGGCGTCGCCCGCGGCGAAGGCCAGCAGCCCGGCAGCGAGCATCCACCACGGCCGGCGGTGCGCGGGCCGGTGGACGTGGACACCGGTGGCGACGGCGACGCCACCTCCCAGCCCGATGACAGCCCAGAGCGGAGAACGCAGCTCAGGGAAGGTCATGTACAGGGAGGTAAACACGCCGACCAGCGCGACATAGGCGGCCATCAGCCGATGGGACAGCAGCAAGAGCAAGCGCCTCCCCTGGGCGGAGGACACCGGGGGCTGCCTCGGAGCATCAACTTGTGCTCTTCGTATAGAGCATAGGCACCCATGCGTGTCCCTTGCATCTCCTCACGCGGTCTCCCCGGACGGGGGCGGCGCACGTAACCGACGGCTGCTCGTCCTACGGGTCGTACCACTCCTCCCTCTCCGGCCGCCGTGCGGAGCCCGCGTAGCCATGCGGGTTGAGCCGCTGGAAGTGCCAGGAGTCCCGGCACATGTCGGCGAGGTTCCGCTTGGGGCGCCAGCCCCAGGCGCGCTCCACGGCGGTCGCGTCGGCGACGACTTCGGCGACGTCGCCGGGGCGGCGGGGCATGACCTCGTACGGAACGGGTCTGCCGCATGCCCGGGAGAACGCGGCGACGACATCGAGGACCGAACTGCCCTTGCCGGCACCCAGGTTGTACACGTGCATGCCCGGTCCGTCGGCTAGATGGTCGAGCGCGACGCGGTGTGCCTCGACGGTGTCCATGACGTGGAGGTAGCCACGGACCGCGGTGCCGTCGTGCGTGGGGTAGTCGCCACCGAAAACGGGGAGGCGGCTGTGGCGGCCGACGGCCACCTGAGCCATGTGCGGCATCAGGTTGTCCGGTGTGCCGCGGGGGTCCTCGCCGAGCAGTCCGCTGGAGTGGGCACCGGCCGAGTTGCCGGACCGCAGGCACAGCACGGTGTATTCCGGGCAGCGGCGGCAGACGTCGGCGAGCATCTGTTCGCAGATCCACTTGGCGGCTGCGTAGGGACTGGTGGGCCGCGCGGGGGTGGTCTCCGTCAGCGGCCTGCCTCCGGCGTCGCCGTAGACGGAGCAGGACGAGGCGTACACGAGCTGGTGCACCCCGTGCTCGTGCATGGTCCGCAGCAGGGTGGTGGTGCCGCCGACGATGGAGTCGTAGTACTGGACGGGCATCCGTGTCGACCTGCCCACGGCCTTGTGCGCGGCGAAGTGCACGACGGCGTCCACAGAGTGTCGGTCGAAGGCGGCCGAGAGGGAGCGGCGATCACGGATGTCCAGTTCGTAGACGGCGCCGACGAAGCGGCCGGCCAGCCGTTCCACGCGGGAGAGGACCTGGGGTGTGCTGTTGGAGTAGTCGTCCACCACGATCAACTCGTAGCCGTGGTCCAGCAGGGCCACGCAGGCGTGGCTGCCGATGAAGCCGGCCCCGCCGGTGACGAGGACCGTGGACGGCGCGGTCTTGGGTCCCCGCTCCGGCCGGACCGTGTCCGGCCGGGCGCCGCCGGGAGTTCCGCCGAGCCGGGGGACGTCACCGTCCGGAAACGACACAGATCGGCGCTTCCTCCCGGAGGGAGCCGAGGACGGTTCGCTCCACGCCATAGCGGGACGCTCCTGTGTCTTACGAGGTATATATACGTCGTAAATCCAACTGTCCTCCCCGGCGCGTCCCAGAGTCAAGGGTCGCCGGAGAGCGTCATGGAAGGCCGGGGCGAAGCGGCCCGCCGGGTCCCAGGAGGACCTGGTGGGCGTGGCTGCCCTCCCGCCGTCCGGTCGCCGGTCCCGATGCCTCGGTGGGCGAAGGCATCGGTCGGTTCGCTCACCCGTGGTCCGCCGTCGGCGGCCCGGCAGGGCCAGTACGCCGTCGCACCGTCGACGGGACGGTCATCCGATACCGGACCCCGACGAGACTGCAAGGCGGGCGGCGGGCGGCGGGCTGGTCGAACGGAGGGGTGAGCGGCACCGGATGAGGTAAAGCGCTTGCCCTGAAGTGCGCTTCAAGCGGAAGACTCCCTTTCGGGCCGGAGAGGACGGACCGACACCGGCCGAACGGGAGGATCCACCATGAAGTACCGCACGATAGGCGCCGACCCGGCCACCCGCCGCGAGGTCAGCGTGCTCGCGCTCGGGGCGATGCTGTTCGGCTCGGTGACGGACGAGGCGACGTCCTTCGCGATACTCGACCGGTACGTCGAGGCCGGCGGGAACTTCGTCGACACGTCCGACAACTACGCCTTCTGGACCGACGGCGGCCAGGGCGGCCAGAGCGAGGAGCTGCTCGGCCGGTGGCGGCGCAGCCGGGGCGTCGGTGACGAGATCGTCTTCGCCACCAAGCTCGGCGCCCGCCCCCTGGCCCCCGGTACCGGCTACACGGACAACGCGGAGGGTCTCTCGGCGAAGGTGATCCGCGAGTCCGCCGAACGCAGCCGGGACCGGCTCGGCGTCGAGAAGCTGGACCTGCTCTACGCGCACATCGACGACCACGCCGTCCCGCAGCGCGAGACCGTCGAGGGCTTCGCCGAGCTCGTCGCGGAGGGCACGGTCGGCCTGCTCGGGGTGAGCAACCAGGCCATGTGGCGGGTGGAGCGGGCCCGCGCCCTGGCCGCCGCGGCCGGACTGCCCGGCTACGAGGTGCTCCAGTACCAGCACAGCCACCTGCGCCCGCGCACCGACATCCCCGACGACCTCTTTCCCGACGGCAGCCTCGGACACGCCGGCCCGGAACTCCTCGGCTATCTGCGGGCGGAGCCCGGCCTGACCCTTGTCGCGTACTCCCCGCTGCTCAAGGGCGCGTACACCCGCCGGGACCGGCCGCTGCCGCCGGACTACGACCACCCGGGAACCCCGGCCCGCCTCGCCGTCCTGCGCGAGGTCGCCCGGGAGACCGGCGCGAGCGTCAACCAGGTCGTGCTGGCCTGGCAGTTGGGCGGGGAACCGGCGATCGTCCCGCTGGCCGGGGCGTCGTCGGTGGCGCAGCTGGAGGAGAACCTGGCCGCCGTCGACCTGGAGCTGACCGGGGACCAGCGCTCCCGGCTGGACGCCGCGCACTGACGACCGGGGAGTGACCGGAGAGTAACCAGGGAGGCTAGGCTGGGATCATGCCGTCCCCCCGCCGCACCGCCAGACAGGCCGACCTGCTGGAACGCCTTGTCGCGCTGCTGACGGCGGAGGGCTTCTCGGACCTCACCCTGGACGACCTCGCCGAGCGGCTGCGCTGCTCCAAGACGACCCTGTACCAGCTCGCCCGCAGCAAGCAGGGGCTGGTCGTGGAGGCGGTCAAGCACTACTTCCGCGGGGCGACCGAGGCCGTCGAGAAGCGGGTGGCGCAGACGGACGACCCCTCGGACCGGGTCCGCGTGTACCTGACCGCCGTGGCCGAACAACTGCGCCCGCTCTCGCGCCGGTTCCTCGACGACGTGGCGGACTTCCCGCCCGCCCGTGAGGTGTACGAGGCCAACACGCGGATGGCCGCGGAGCGGGTGCGCCGGCTGATCGCGGAGGGTGTCTCGGACGGCGCCTTCCGCGAGGTGCACACCGCGTTCGTCGGCGAGGTCGCCGCCGCGACCATGCGGCAGATCCAGCAGGGCGAGCTCCAGGCCCGCACCGGGCTGACCGACGCGGAGGCCTACGAACAGCTCGCCTCGCTGATCGTGCACGCCGTTTCTTCCTGACACCCGGTTCCTGACACCCGGTTCCTGACACCCGGCCGGTGGCGGAGTGCCGCCCCGCACCTTCTTGCCGTACTGTGAATGATACGTTCGTACGCACTCCAGTATCATTCCCAGTACTCGCCTGTACTCCTACGTGGAGGTCACCATGCCTGCCACTCGCGCCCTGCCGACCGAGGAAGCCGTCGAGCTCATCCAGCTCACCCGCACCCTCGCCGCCAAGGAACTCGCACCCCGGGTCATCGACGCGGAGGCGGACGGAGCGTTCCCCCGGGACGTCTTCCGCACCCTCGGGCGCAGCGGCCTGCTCGGGCTTCCCTTCGCCGAGGAGGACGGCGGGGCGGGTCAGCCCTACGAGGTCTACCTCCAGGTGCTGGAGGAGGTCGCCGCGGTCTGGTCGAGCGTCGCCGTGGGCATCTCCGTGCACGCCCTGTCCTGCTTCCCGCTGGCCCGCTTCGGAACCGAGGAGCAGCGGCGCAGGTGGCTGCCGGACATGCTCGGCGGAGAGCTGCTCGGCGCGTACTGCCTGTCCGAGCCGCACGCCGGCTCCGACCCGGCGGCCATGCTCACCCGCGCGGTCCGCGAGGGCGACGAGTACGTTCTGAACGGCACCAAGGCCTGGACCACGCACGGCGGTTACGCCGACTTCTACACGGTCATGGCCCGCACCTCCGACGACCGCGCGCACGGCATCTCCTGCTTCCTGGTTCCGGCAGGCACCACCGGGCTCAGCGCCGACCCGCCGGAGCGGAAGATGGGCCTGACGGGCTCGGCGACCGCCACCATGCGGCTGGAGGACGTCCGGGTGCCCGTCGAGCGCCGGATAGGGGAGGAGGGGCAGGGCCTGAAGATCGCGCTCGCCTCCCTCGACTGCGGCCGTCTGGGCATCTCGGCCGTCGCCACCGGCCTCGCCCAGGGAGCCCTCGACCACGCGGTGCGCTACGCGCGTGAGCGGGAGACGTTCGGCAAGCCGATCATCGAGCACCAGGGCCTGGCGTTCGTGCTGGCCGACATGGGCGCCGCGATCGAGTCGGCGCGGGCCACCGCCCTGTCCGCCGCGCGGTTGAAGGACCTCGGCCTGCCCTTCACACGGGAGGCGTCGATCGCCAAACTCGTGGCCACGGACAATGCCATGAAGGTGACCACGGACGCCGTGCAGGTCCTCGGGGGGTACGGGTACACACGTGACTTCCCGGTGGAGCGCTATATGCGCGAGGCCAAGGTCATGCAGATCTTCGAAGGAACCAACCAGATCCAGCGCATGATCATCTCCCGTGCGCTGGACCGTGACGAGGGCGGTGTGCTCACCGTCCTCGGCAAGGAGTGATGATGCAGCTCGACAACACCGCCGCCCTTGTCACCGGCGGTGCGTCCGGCCTCGGCGCGGCCACCGCGAAGGCTCTCGCGGAGCGCGGTGCCCGGGTCTTCGCCCTCGACCTCAAGGACGGCATCGACAAGGCACTCGAGGTGCCCGGCGTGACCTACGTGCCCGCCGACGTCACCGACCCCGGGCAGGTGGGCGCCGCCGTCGCCACCGCGGCGGGGTCCGGCGTCCCGCTGCGGACGGTCGTCAACTGCGCGGGCATCGGGCCGTCGGCGCGGATCCTCGGCAAGAAGGGCGTCCACGACCTGGGCCTGTACGCCAAGGTGATCCAGATCAACCTGATCGGCACCTTCAACGTGCTCGCGCTCGCCTCCGAGGCCATCGCCGCGACCGAGGCCGACGAGAACGGCCAGCGGGGCGTCATCGTCAACACCGCCTCCATCGCCGCATACGACGGCCAGGTCGGCCAGGCCGCCTACGCGTCCTCCAAGGGCGGGGTCGTCGGCCTGACCCTGCCCGCCGCCCGCGACCTCGCGCAGTACGGCATCCGGGTGTGCACCATCGCCCCGGGCATCGTGGAGACGCCGATGCTGGCGACCGTGTCGGAGGAGTTCCGCGCCGGACTCGCGGCCGGCGTGCCCTTCCCGCGCCGGCTGGCCCGGCCCGAGGAGTACGCCAGGCTCGCCCTGGCGATCGTCGACCACGACTACCTCAACGGCGAGACCATCCGCATGGACGGCGCGCTGCGGATGGCGCCGCGCTAGAGCTGCGTGCCTAGGGTCTGACCAGCAGTTGGAAGTCGAACGCGTAGCGGGACGCCCGGTAGATGTGCGTTCCGTACTCGACCGGCCGGCCGGTGTCGTCGTAGGCCGTGCGCTGCATGGTGAGCAGGGCCGCCCCCTCCTTCTCCGTGAGGAGGGCGGCCTCCTCGGCGGTGGCGGAGCGGGCGCCGATGGTCTGGCGGGCGCTGTGCAGGGTGATGCCCGCCGAGCGCAGCAGCCGGTACAGACCTGTCGACTCCAGGCGCTCCGTGTCGAGGTCCAGGAGCGCCGGGGGCAGGTAGTTGCACAGGAACGCCACCGGCTGCCCGTGCGTGGCGCGCAGCCGCTGCAGGAGCGTGACCTCGCTGCCCTCCGCGATGCCGAGCGCGGCGGCCACATCGGCGGTCGCCGGCACGTGCTCGTTGCGTACGACGTGCGTGGTGGGCCCCTGCCCGGCCGCCTCCAGGTCGTCGTAGAGGCTGGACAGTTCCAGCGGCCGTTTCACCTGGCTGTGCACGACCTGCGTGCCGACTCCCCGCCGCCGTACCAGCAGGCCCTTGTCGACCAGCGACTGGATGGCCTGGCGGACCGTCGGGCGGGACAGGCCCAGGCGGGTCGAGAGGTCGATCTCGTTGCCCAGGAGGTTGCCGGGGGCGAGCGCGCCGTGCTCGATCGCCGCCTCCAGCTGCTGGGCGAGCTGGTAGTAGAGCGGCACCGGGCTGGTGCGGTCCAGCGCGAAGTGCAGCACGTCGAGCGCGGAGCCGGGCACGGCACGGGAGCGGTCGCTGGTCTTCGCCATCGGGGCACCTCCTCGGTTCGGTGGGGTGGGGTGGGGCGGGAGCGGACGGGAGCCGGTCAGTGGTGTGCGAGGAGCTCCTCGACCTCGGCCTGGGTGGGCATCGCGCAGTCGTGTTCGGGACGGGTGGCGACGAGAGAGCCGGCCGCCTCGGCGTAGCGCACGATCCGTCTCAACTCCCAGCCGGACAGCAGCCCGTGGACCAGGCAGCCGCCGAACGCCCCGGCCGCACCCACGCCGTTGACGGCCTCGACCGGCCGGGCGGCCGCCTCGGCGCTCGTGCCGTCCCGGTGCACGGCGAGGACACCGCCCGCGCGGCCCTGTCGGACGACGGCCAGCTCCACGCCTGCCGCGAGCAACTCCTCGGCGCAGGCGCGGGGTTCGCGCACTCCGGTGGCGATCTCGCAGGCGTCGAGGTCGCCGACCGCGACCGTCGCGTGCCGCAGCGCCTCGGCGTAGTAGGGGCGGCCGTCCCCGGGGTCCGGCCGGGACGCCGGACGCAGGTCGAGGTCGAAGACCGTGATGGCCGCCCGGTCGCGCACCTTGAGGGCGGCCAGCGTGGCCGAGCGGGCGGGTTCCGCGCCCAGCGCGGTGCCGTTGATCCACAGGACCCGGGCCGCGCGCAGGGCGAAGAAGTCCAGGTCGTCGGCGCGGGTGAGCACGGCAGCGGTACGGCCAAGACGGGTGGCCGCGACCGCCACGTCGGTGACGCCGTCGCCGAAGAACTTTTCGAATGTCTCGGCCCGTGCGAGGGGTACACCCGTTCGCGGGGGGTAGAGATCGACTCCGATGCGACCCATCGTGATCAGGTCCAGGGGCTGGACTGACTCAGCCATGCGCGACGCTCCTCACGGTGGTCGGGGGGCCCGGCGTCTCCCAGGTGTAGGTCCAGGGGGCCCGCAATGTCAAGGGTTTGTTCTTACATTCGGACCTGCTCGTGAAATGATGTCTTAACAAAGTATTGACAGTGAGCTCGTCAAGGGATTGGATCCGGTCCCAGCAGCGCACGGGCCGGGTCCGCGATTCCTGAACAGTCGCGGACCTGGCTCCATGGCCCCAATCTGAGTAGAAACGGGCCTCGGATCCTTGCGATCGCCCTCTCCTTCCCCGTCGTTTTCCCCGTAGCACAGTGAGGTGCAGGAAAGATGGACAGCTCTTCTCCCTCCCGCTCGCGCAGAATCGCCCCGGTCGTGGCCATGGCCGCGGCGGTGGCCCTGACCCTCGCGGGCTGCTCCAGCAGCTCCGGCGGAAAGAAGTCCGAGGAGAGCGCGGACGGCGCTTCCGCGGGCAAGGCGAGCACACCGCAGATGACCGTCGCCCTGGTGACCCACCAGTCGCCCGGTGACACCTTCTGGGACATCGTCCGCAAGGGCGCCGAGGCCGCCGCGGCCAAGGACAACGTCAAGCTCGTCTACTCCGCCGACCCGAACGCCGGCAACCAGGCCACCCTGATCCAGAACGCCATCGACCAGAAGGTCGACGGCATCGCGGTCACCCTCGCCAAGCCGGATGCCCTGAAGGACGTCGTCGCCAAGGCGAAGGCCGCGAAGATACCCGTGGTCGGCCTCAACTCCGGTGTCAGCGAGTGGAAGAACCTCGGTCTGATGGAGTTCTTCGGCCAGGACGAGACCGTGGCCGGCGAGGCCCTCGGCAACCGGCTCAACTCCGAAGGCGCCAAGAAGGCCGTCTGTGTCATCCAGGAGCAGGGCAACATCGGCCTCACCCAGCGTTGTGCCGGCGTGAAGAAGACGTTCTCGGGCACGACGGAGACCCTCTACGTCAACGGCACGGACATGCCGTCGGTGAAGTCGACGATCACCGCCAAGCTGAGCCAGGACAAGGCCATCGACTACGTCGTCACCCTCGGAGCCCCGTTCGCGCTGACCGCGGTGCAGTCCGCGTCCGACGCGGGCAGCAAGGCCAAGATCGCGACCTTCGACCTCAACAAGGACCTGACGAGCGCCATCAGCAAGGGCACGATCCAGTTTGCCGTCGACCAGCAGCCCTACCTCCAGGGCTACCTGGCGATCGACTCGCTGTGGCTCTACAAGAACAACGGCAACTACATGGGCGGCGGTGAGCAGCCGGTGCTGACGGGCCCCGCCTTCGTGGACAAGTCCAACGTCGACGCGGTCGCCTCGTTCGCCGCGAAGGGCACCCGGTGATGAGCATGACCCAGCATGCCGAGCCGGCGGTGACCACACCGCCGGCCCCCGGCCGCAAGGACAGCGACGGCCGGACCGCTCGACGTTCCCTGGCCATACGGCTGTTGGCGCGCCCCGAGGTGGGCGTGTTCCTCGGTGCCGTCGCGGTGTACGTGTTCTTCCTGATCACCGCGCCGCCGGTGCGTGACGGCAGCTCGATGGCCAACATCCTGTACCAGTCGTCGACGATCGGGATCATGGCCCTGCCGGTCGCGCTGCTGATGATCGGCGGCGAGTTCGACCTCTCGGCCGGTGTCGCCGTCATCACCTCGGCGCTCACCGCGAGCATGCTCAGCTACCAACTGACCATGAACGTCTGGGTCGGTGTGGTCGTCGCGCTCCTGGTGTCCCTCGCCGTCGGCTTCTTCAACGGCTGGATGGTGGTCAAGACCGGACTGCCGAGCTTCCTGATCACCCTGGGCACCTTCCTGATCCTGCAGGGCGTCAACCTCGCGGTGACCAAGCTGGTGACCACCAACGTGGCCACCGACGACATCAGCGACATGGACGGCTTCGGCCAGGCCAGGAAGGTCTTCGCGTCGTCCTTCGACGTCGGCGGCGTCCAGGTGAAGATCACCATCGTGTACTGGCTGGTCTTCGCGGCCATCGCCACCTGGGTGCTGCTGCGCACGAAGTACGGCAACTGGATCTTCGCGGTCGGCGGCAACAAGGAGAGCGCGCGGGCGGTCGGCGTGCCCGTGGCCTTCACGAAGATCTCGCTGTTCATGCTGGTCGGCTTCGGTGCCTGGTTCGTCGGCATGCACCAGTTGTTCACGTTCAACACCGTGCAGTCCGGCGAGGGCGTCGGCCAGGAGTTGATCTACATCTCCGCGGCGGTGATCGGCGGCTGTCTGCTGACCGGCGGCGCCGGCAGCGCGATCGGCCCGGTCTTCGGCGCGTTCATGTTCGGCATGGTGCAGCAGGGCATCGTCTACGCCGGCTGGAACCCCGACTGGTTCAAGGCCTTCCTCGGCGTGATGCTCCTCGGCGCCGTCCTGATCAATCTGTGGGTCAGCCGCACGGCGACCCGGAGGTGACCCGAATGACCACCAGCAACGGAACCGGCACGCACGGCGCGATCATCGCGGACACCGTCCCCGAGGACGGCGACCGCGCGCTCGTCGAGCTGCGCAACGCCGGCAAGTCGTACGGCAACATCCGTGCCCTGCACGGCGTCGACCTGAAGGTCCACCCCGGCAAGGTGACCTGCGTCCTGGGCGACAACGGCGCCGGCAAGTCCACCCTCATCAAGATCATCTCCGGACTGCACCAGCACACCGAGGGCGAGTTCCTCGTCGACGGCGAACCGGTGCGCTTCTCCACCCCCCGCGAAGCGCTCGACAAGGGCATCGCCACGGTCTACCAGGACCTGGCCACCGTGCCGCTGATGCCGGTGTGGCGCAACTTCTTCCTCGGCTCCGAGATGACCAAGGGCCCCTGGCCCGTGCGCCGTCTCGACATCGAGAGGATGAAGAAGACCGCCGACCACGAACTGCGCGAGATGGGCATCGTCCTCGACGACCTCGAACAGCCCATCGGGACCCTCTCCGGCGGCCAGCGCCAGTGCGTGGCCATCGCCCGCGCCGTCTACTTCGGCGCCCGCGTGCTGATCCTGGACGAGCCCACCGCCGCCCTCGGCGTCAAGCAGTCCGGCGTGGTCCTGAAGTACATCGCGGCCGCCCGCGACCGCGGCCTCGGCGTCATCTTCATCACCCACAACCCCCACCACGCCTACATGGTCGGCGACCACTTCAGCGTCCTGCGCCTGGGCACCATGGAACTCTCCGCCGACCGCAGCCAGGTCAGCCTCGAAGAACTCACCAACCACATGGCCGGCGGCACCGAACTCGCCGCCCTCAAACACGAGTTGGCGCAAGTGCGTGGCGTGGACGTCGAGAAGCTCCCGGAGGAGAAGGACCTCACCGCTCCCGTGGCGGGCCCGGCAGAGGGGAGGCCCTGACATGGTGAACGCTCTCGACCGCATCCGCGTCGGCTCGGCCCCCGACTCCTGGGGCGTGTGGTTCCCGGACGACCCTCGACAGGTGCCCTGGGAACGCTTCCTGGACGAGGTCGCCGAGGCCGGCTACTCCTGGATCGAGCTCGGCCCCTACGGCTATCTGCCGACCGACCCGGCCCGGCTCACCGACGAGGTGGCCCGGCGGGGGCTGAGCGTCTCGGCGGGCACGGTCTTCACCGGCCTGCACCGCGGCCCCTCCGTCTGGGAGTCCACCTGGGCGCATGTGAGCGAAGTGGCCGCGCTCACCCAGGCGATGGGTGCCAGGCACCTCGTCGTCATCCCGTCCTTCTGGCGGGACGACAAGACGGCCGAGATCCTGGAGCCGCCGGAGCTGACGGGCGAACAGTGGGCCCATCTCACCAAGGGCATGGAACGGTTGGGCCACGAGGTGAAGGAGACGTACGGTCTGGACCTCGTCGTCCATCCGCACGCCGACACGCACATCGACACCGAGCACCACGTCGAACGCTTCCTCGACTCCACGGACAGCGAACTGGTCAACCTCTGCCTGGACACGGGTCACTACGCCTACTGCGGCGGCGACAGCGTCCAGTTGATCGAGACCTACGGCGAACGCATCGGCTATCTCCACCTCAAGCAGGTCGACCCGGAGATCCTCGCCGACGTCGTCAAGAACGAGGTGCCCTTCGGGCCCGCCGTCCAGCGCGGGGTGATGTGCGAACCGCCGTCCGGCGTACCGGAGCTGGAGCCGGTCCTGGTCGCGGCGCAGCGGCTGGGCGTCGAACTGTTCGCGATCGTCGAGCAGGACATGTACCCGTGCGAGCCGGACGCGCCGCTGCCCATCGCGGTGCGTACCCGGAAGTTCCTGCGGTCCTGCGGGGCATGACGGGTCGCTGACCAGGCGCGTCGCGCCGTCGCCGACAGGCGGCGGCGCGCCCGCGCTCGTATGGTGGTGGTGATGGGCCGCACGCGGCCCGTGCCCCTCGGTGCGGCTGTGGCCTGCGGCGCAAACCTCCTGACTGCGGGAGCGAGCCCATGACACACCCGTACATTCGACTGCGCAGGGGATTCGTCGTCGTCACCGCGGTGGGGGCGTTGCTGGTGCCGGCCGCGGGCGGGGCGATGGCACTGCCCTCCTCGGCCGCCGCCGTCGCCACTGCCACCGAACCACCCTCGCCGTCCTCCTCGGGGGACGGCGTCGTCGAACTCACCCCCGCCGTGCAGCAGCAGGTCGACGAGGCCGTGCAGCGCGTCATGAAGCAGGCGAACGTGCCCGGTGCGACCGTCGGCATCTGGACGCCCGACAGAGGCCGGTACGTGAAGTCCTTCGGCGTCCGCGACAAGAGCACCGGTCAGGAGATGGCTCCGGACCTCTTCATGCGGATCGGCAGCGAGACCAAGACGTTCACCGTCACGGCGGTCCTCCAACTGGTCGACCAGGGGAAGATCGGCCTCGACGACACCATCGACCAGTACATCGACGGCGTGCCGAACGGCGACAGGATCACCCTGCGGCAGCTGGCCGGCATGCGCAGCGGACTGTTCAACTACTCCGCCGACGAGGACTTCTTCAAGGCGCTGACGACCGACCCGCAGCAGCCGTTCACTCCGCAGCAGCTGCTCGACTACTCCTTCAAGCACCCCGTGCTGTTCCCGCCGGGCGAGAAGTTCTACTACTGCAACACCAACCTGATCCTGCTCGGCCTGGTCGTCGAGAAGATGAGCGGCTCGCATCTCAACGACTACATCCACGAGCACATCCTGGATCCCGCCGGTCTCGACGACACCCTGTTCCCGACCGGCAACGAGTTCCCGACGCCGCACTCCCAGGGCTACACGAACCAGACCGCGACCGGGAAGGTCGAGGACTCGGCCGACTGGAACCCCTCCTGGGGCTGGGCGGCCGGCGCGATGATCTCCACTCTGGAGGACCTGCGGATCTGGGCGCGCACCGTGGCCACCGGCGTACTGCCCGACGGTGACCGGATGATCAGCCCTGCCACCCAGAAGCAGCGGCTGACCACACCGCCCACCCCCATCCCGGGCGCCGGATACGGTCTCGGCCTCTTCAACGTGCAGGGCTGGATCGGCCACAACGGCTCGCTGCCCGGCTACGAGTCGCTGACGGTCTATCTGCCGTCGGCGCGGGCGACCCTCGTCGTCGTGCTGAACACCGACATCAACTACAAGAACCAGGAGCCGAGCACCCTGTTCGGCGACGCGATCACGACGATCATCTCCCCGGACCACGTCTTCGACCTGCCGGCGGAACCGGCGGCGCAGTGAGAACGTTCAAGACGGTGCGAGGTGTGTGGAGCAGTGGACGGGGAGGGTGAGATGCAGGAAGAAGAGCAGGCCGACACCGCGGAGGCCGGGCGCCGGGCCAGGTTCGGTGCGCTGCCGGAGCGGGTGCGCCCGCAGGACACGGTGGAGGAGCGGCCGGCCATTCCCCGGGACCCGGCGCGCGACGCCTACGACCCGGACGAGTTCGCGGTTCGCTACGGCCTGTGAGAGTCGTGAAGGGCGAGCGGGGACGGTTTCCCCGCTCGCCCTTCACGCAGGCTCATCAGGCGGCCCGTACCTCCGCGATCGTCACCGGCCGGTGCTCGTGCAGGGACAGCGTGCAGGCCTCCGCGATCCAGCCCGCCTCCAGGGCGTCCTCGATCGTGCAGGGGGAGGGGCGGGTGCCGGCCACGACCTCGGTGAAGGCGGTGAGTTCGGCGCGGTAGGCGGCGGTGAAGCGGTCCATGAAGAAGTCGTGCGGTGTGCCGGCCGGGAAGGTCACCCCGGGCTCCACAGAACGCAGCGGCAGCTTGTCCTCCAGGCCCACGGCGATCGAGTCCGTGAAGCCGTGGATCTCCATCCGTACGTCGTAACCCCGGGCGTTGTGGCGGGAGTTGGAGACAACTGCGATGGTGCCGTCGTCGAGGGTGAGGATCGCGCCGGTGGTGTCGGCGTCGCCCGCCTCCTTGATGTAGTCGGCGCCCCGGTTGCCGCCGACCGCGTACACCTCGGTCACCTCGCGGCCCGTGACCCAGCGGATGATGTCGAAGTCGTGCACGGAACAGTCCCGGAAGATGCCCCCGGAGGCGGCGATGTACGCGGCCGGCGGCGGCGCCGGGTCCAGCGTGGTGGAGCGGACCGTGTGCAGCGTGCCCAGCTCGCCGGCCCGCACGGCCGCCCGCGCGGCGACGAAGCCCGCGTCGAAGCGGCGGTTGTAGCCGATCTGGATGGGGACGGCGGAGCCCTGGACGGCCTTGAGGACCTCCACGCCCTCGGCCATCGTCTTGGCGACCGGCTTCTCGCAGAAGACGGGGATGCCGGCCTCGACACCGGCCAGGATCAGGGCGGGGTGGGCGTCGGTCGCGGCGGCGACGACGATGCCGTCCACACCGGCGGCCAGCAGGGCCTCCGGCGAGTCCACCACTTCGGCCCCGAACCGCTCGGCCGCGTTCTTGGCGGCCTCCGCGAACGGGTCGGTCACGACGAGCGACTCGACGGCGTCGAGTCCGGAGAGGGTCTCGGCGTGAAAGGCGCCGATGCGGCCGAGGCCGAGGATTCCGATGCGCATGGGGGTGCAGCTCCTTGAGGGTCTTGCCGGGGGCGAGCGAAGGGGAGGGGAGGAGGAGGTCTAGTCGAGTCCGCCGAGCACGTTCTGGTCCCAGTCGATCACCGAACCCGTGACCACGCCCGACCTGTCGGACAGCAGGAAGACCACGAAGTCGGCGATCTCGTCCGGCTGGCCCAGCTTGCCCATGGGCAGCCGCGCGGCGGCCTGCTCGCGCCAGTCGTCCCCGGCGCCGTGGAAGGACTTCTGTGTCGCGTCCTCGCCCTCGGTGGCCGTCCAGCCGATGTTCAGGCCGTTGATCCGGACCCGGTCGAAGCGGTGGGCGTGCGCGGCGTTGCGGGTCAGACCGACCAGGCCGGCCTTGGCGGCGACGTACGGCGCGAGGAAGGGCTGACCGCCGTGCGCCGAGGAGGTGATGATGTTGACGACCGTGCCGGGCGCCTCACGGGCCAGCATGTCCGCCACCGCCGCCTGCATGGCGAAGAACGGCGCCTTGAGGTTGATCGCGATGTGCTGGTCGAACAGCTCGGGCGTGGTGTCGAGGAGCGTGCCCCGAGACGTGAGCCCGGCCGAGTTGACCAGGCAGTCGACCCGGCCGAACGCGGCCACCGTCTCGGCCACCGACGCCTTCGCCTGCTCGGCGTCCGCCAGGTCGGCCCGTACGAAGAGTGCCTTGCCGCCCGCGGCGGTCAGTTCCGCCACCAGAGCCTCGCCCGGCTCCGGGCGCCGTCCGGTGACGGCGACGAGCGCGCCTTCGCGGACCGCGGCCCGCGCGACGGCCGCGCCGACCCCCTGGCTGCCGCCGTTGACGAGGACGACCTTGTCGTCGAGAAGTCCCATGTGCGGAGATTCCTTTCAGCTGGTGCGCCGCTGGGCGCCGGCCCGCAGCTCGTCGCGGAGCGCCTGCGGGGTCCACTCCTCGTGCAACGCCCGTCGCACGACGTCCGCCTGTGCGGGCGGGGCCAGGCCGTCGACCGGCGGGTCGTTGTCGAGGCTGGTGGGGAACGGATAGCCCTCGGCGCTCGCCGCGACGACCCGCTCCAGCCACTCCTCGCCCACGCCCTGCGCCCGCCGCTTCAGCAGGACGGGGAAGACCGCGTTCGCCACCGCTTCCCGGTCCACGCTCTCCATCGCGCGCCCGAAGGCCGAGGACACCTGGAGCAGGTTGGCCATCCGTCGTACGTCGGTGGTGCGGTTGGTGCCGGCGGCGTGCAGGACGGCCGGGTTGAAGAAGGCCGCGTCGCCCTTCGCCAGGGGCAGTTGGACGTGGCGGCTGCCGAAGTACTCCTGGAACTCCGGCAGCCGCCACGCCAGGTAGCCGGGCTCGTACGTCTGCGAGTACGGCAGGTACAGCGTGGGGCCGGACTCCACCGGCATGTCGCAGTGCGCGACCGCGCCCTGGAGCGTGAGCACCGGGGAGAGGCGGTGGACGTGCGCCGGGTAGGCGGCGGCCGCGTCGTTGGAGAGGAACCCGAGGTGGTAGTCGCGGTGCGGGCTCTGCGCCGCGCCGCCCGGGTTGACCACGTTGACCTGTGAGGTCACCTGATAGCCGGGGCCGAGCCAGGCTCGGGAGACCAGCGCGAGGACGTCGTTGGCGTAGTAGTCGGCGAACGCCTCCGCGTCGTACAGGGCGGCCTTCTCCAGGGCGTTCCAGACGCGGTCGTTGGCGCCGGGCTTCGCGAAGTGGTCGCCGGCGGTCGCGCCCGAGGCGTGCTGCTCGGCGATGAGCGCGTCGAAGACGGCGGTGGTCCGGTCGACGACCGCCGGATCGGGGAAGGCGCCCCGGAAGACGACGACGCCGGGACCGTCGGTCAGGGCCCGCACCAGCTCGGCGCGCACCGCACGGTCCGCTCCGGCGGCGCGCAGGCGCTCACTGTCGTAGACGAGGACGTTCTCCTCGACCCCCGCGGCGTACGGGAAGTCGGCGAGGTCGGTACCGCGCTCGACGAGCGGGCGGAAGGAGTCGAGGTCGCAGTCCTGCTCGGTCAGCCAGGCATGGTTCCCGGCACGGCCCGGCACGGAGGTGAAGGACATCGTCGTCCCTTCGATGACAATGGCGGCTCAGCGCTGCCATTCTTGTCATGACAAAACCGTCGAGCAACCAGCAGACAGCCATCAAAAACCCTTCAAGCCGACCTCCCGGCAGACCTTCCAGCAGACCTCCCGACACACCTCCCAGGAGCCTTCCGTGGGTCACCCCTTTCCCATCCGTGAGATCGCACGTCAGGCGGGTCTGAGCGAGGCCACCGTCGACCGGGTCCTCAACGGCAGGGGAGGGGTGCGCGAGTCCACCGCGCAGGAGGTCCAGCGGGCCATCGCCGACCTGGACCGCCAGCGCACCCAGGTCAGACTCGTCGGCCGCACCTTCATGATCGACATCGTGATGCAGGCGCCGGAACGATTCACCACCGCCGTGCGGGCCGCCCTGGAGGCCGAGCTGCCGTCCCTGCACCCGGCCGTGCTGCGCTCGCGCTTCCACTTCCGCGAGACCGGACCGGTGCAGGAGCAGGTAGCCACCCTGGACCGGATAGCCCGGCGCGGTTCGCAAGGGGTGATCCTGAAGGCGCCGGACGTCCCCGAGATCATGGCCGCCGTCGGCCGGCTGGTGGCCGCCGGTATCCCGGTCGTCACCCTCGTCACGGACCTGCCCGCCAGCGCCCGCCTCGCCTACGTCGGCATCGACGACCGGGCCGCCGGCGCCACCGCCGCCTACCTCATGGGCCAGTGGCTCGGCGACCGCCCCGGCAATGTGCTGACGAGCCTGAGCAGCGGTTTCTTCCGCAACGAGGAGGAGCGCGAGATGGGCTTCCGCAGCGTGATGCGGGCCCGCCATCCCGAGCGGGTGCTCGTCGAGATCGCCGAGGGGCAGGGGCTGGACGCCACCCAGTACGACCTCGTGCGGGCCGCGCTGGAACGCGATCCGGACATCCGCGCCGTCTACTCCATCGGCGGGGGCAACATCGCCACCCTGCGCGCATTCGCCGACCTCGGCCGCGAGTGCGCCGTGTTCGTCGCGCACGACCTCGACCACGACAACACCCGGCTGCTGCGCGAGCACCGGCTGTCCGCCGTCCTCCACCACGACCTGCGCCACGACGTGCGCGAGGCCTGCCACACCGTGATGCGGGCCCACGGCGCGCTGCCGCCGGCCGGGCCCATGCTGCCGTCGGCGATCCAGGTGGTCACCCCGTACAACATGCCGCCCCAGGCGGCGGCCGGCTGAGGCGGGCCGCCGCCCGGGGCGCGGGCTGTGCGCTGCTCAGTGCCGGACGGCCGGTGACTCGGCCACCGGGGTGACGCGTGCCGCGCCGCGGTACGTCGCGACGCCCACGGCCAGCAGCCAGTAGCTGAGGACGGCCCCCATCAGCGCGGTCGTGCCCCAGCCGTTCGCCGCGTAGAAGAACGCGGGGTCGTTGCCGAAGAACAGCGACGGCACGAAGGCCAGGTTGATCCCGGCCAGGACGTACGCCGAGCGTCCGGTCCAGCGCGGCAGCAGACGGGTCCGGGAGACGGCGTACCCGAGCGCGGTCAGGAAGAGCGCCAGCATGAGACGGGAGATCGACCCGTAGAGGATGTAGGTGCCGCTGACGTCGATCGTCGGGTCGATCGGGTGGTCGACGGCGATGACCGCGCCGGCCTCCAGGCCCATCGAGACCAGGGTGATCGTGGCGTAGACGAGGCCGGTGGAGAAGGCGATTGAGCCGACCCACGCATGGGCGGGACTCACCCGCCCGACCAGTTCCCGGAACGCCGTCACGAACACGACCAGGGAGGCCAGCGCGACGATCCCGATGAGCAGCCGGGACAGCACGTTGCCGTCCGGCGGCGGGCCGTCGTAGATGAAGTACAGCGGCACCTGGACGATCAGGGCGACCGCGGCGACGACGGCGGCGAGGCCGGTCAGACGGCGGGCGGCGACTTCGGACATGGGGGTCCCCCGAGTTCTCGGCGTGACGGATTCGGCGCCGGCGTCCGCGGGTTCGTACTCGCGTTTGCCGACCCCTGAAGCCTGCCGTTCCCGGGGCGCGCAGTCCCTGGGCCTGAGGACCGAACCGGGGGTGTCCCCATCACCACCCCTACGGGTGCACGTCCACCCATGAGCCGCTCTTCGCGGACCGGGTCATCGCCTCCAGCACGGTCGCGCTGTGCACGGCGTCCGCGAGCGTCGCCCCGTGCGGGGCGCCCTCGGCGACCGAGCGCAGGAACCGGTACGCCTCCACCACCTTCAGGTCGTCGTAGCCCATGGCGTTCGCCGCGCCCGGCTGGAACGCGCCGAACTCGCCGTCGCCCGGGCCGACGTACACCGTGCTGACCGGCTGGTCCTGGTACGTCGTGCCCCGGCTGACGCCCAGTTCGTTCATCCTCCTGAAGTCCCAGAACACCGCGCCCTTGGTGCCGTGCACCTCGAAGCCGTAGTTGTTCTGCTCGCCGACCGATACCCGGCAGGCCTCCAGCACGCCCCGGGCGCCGGAGGCGAAGCGCAGCAGACAGTTGACGTAGTCCTCGTTCTCGACCGGGCCGAGCTCGCCGCCGGCGGCACGGCTGTGGCCCGCCGTCGCACCGGTCGGGCGCGCCCGCTCGGGCACGAAGACCGCGGTGTCGGCCGTCAGGGAGGTGATGTCGCCGAGCAGGAAGCGGGCCAGGTCGGCGCCGTGCGAGGCCAGGTCGCCCAGCACCCCGCTGCCGCCCCGCTCCCGCTCGTACCGCCAGGTCAGAGCGCCGTCCGGGTGGGCCGCGTAGTCGCTGAAGAGGCGGACGCGGACGTGGGTGACCGCGCCGAGGTCACCGGAGGCGATCAGGTCGCGGGCCGTCTCCACGGCGGGCGCGTTGCGGTAGTTGAAGCCGACCGTGCCCTGGACGCCCGCCTTGGCCACCGCGTCCGCCACCGCTCGGGCGTCCTGCGGGGTGAGGCCCACCGGCTTCTCGATCCAGATGTGCTTGCCGGCCTCGGCCATCGCGACACCGATCTCGCGGTGCAGGAAGTTCGGCGCGGTGATGCTGACGGCCCGCACGCGCGGGTCGGCGGCCACCTCGCGCCAGTTGCGGGTGGTGGCGGCGAAGCCGAACTGGTCGGCGGCCTCCTCCGCCCGGCCGGGCACCTCCTCGGCGACGGCGACGAGCTCCGGACGCAGGGCCAGCCGCGGATAGTGGTGCCGGACGCGGGCGTACGCCTGGGTGTGCACCCGGCCCATCCAGCCGAACCCGACGACGGCGACTCCGAGCGCATCCACCATGACAGCCCCTCTTTGGACCGGTCCATTTCCTGTCCAGGCCACCCTGAGGGCGTTTTCCCGAGAGTGTCAAGCTCCTTCGCCGACCTTTGACAACCCGCGGCTCGCATGGAACGGTCCACACCATGAGACCGCCGACCATCCGTGACGTCGCCGACCGGGCCGGAGTGTCCAAGTCGCTGGTCTCCCTCGTGCTGCGCGGCTCCGGCCAGGTGCGCGCCGAGAAGCGGGAGGCCGTCCTGCGGGCCGTGCGCGAGCTGGGATACCGGCCCAACGCGGCCGCGCGCAGCCTCAGCGAGCAGCGCACCCGAACGGTCGGCGTCCTGCTGCACGACCTGCGCAACCCCTGGTACGTCGACCTCCTGGACGGCCTGAACTCCCTGCTGCATGCGAGCGGTCTGCACATGCTGCTCGCCGACGCCCGGCTGAACCGCCACGTCGGCCAGGATCCGGCCGGCCCCTTCCTCGACCTGGGGGCGGACGGGCTGGTCGTGGTCGGCACCCTGCCCGACCCGGCGGCCCTGGAGACCGTCGCCGCCCGGATGCCGGTCGTCGTCGCGGGGGCCCGTGAGCCGGTGCCGGCCGGGGTGGACCTGGTCGCGAACGACGACGAGCACGGCGCCCGCCTGGTCACCGAGCACCTCGTCGGACTCGGGCATCGCCGCATCGCCCACCTCGCGGGCTACGGTGCCGTCGCCGACCTGCGCCGACGCGGCTTCGAGGCCACGATGGGGGCGCGGGGGCCGGCCGACGGGGCGCTGGTCGAGGCGGGGGACATGACCGAGGAGGGCGGCTACCGGGCCACGGTCCGCCTGCTCGCCCGCGCCGACCGGCCCACGGCCGTGTTCGCCGTCAACGACATGACGGCGGTGGGCGTGCTGTCGGCGGCCGAGGAACTGGGCCTGCGCGTGCCGCGCGACCTGTCCGTGGTCGGCTACGACAACACCAGCATCTCCCGGCTGCGCCATGTGTGGCTCACGACCGTCGACGGCGCCGGCCACGAGGTCGGCCGCCGGGCCGCCCGCTGCCTCCTCGACCGTCTCGAACGGCCCGGGGGAGAGGGGCGCCTGCACCTGGCCGCGCCGAGCCTGGAGGTCCGGGGGACGACGGCGCCCCCGCCCAGGGACTGACCGGGTACGCCTCAGCGGCGGCTCGGCACGGCATCGGCGCAGTTCGGAGCGGGTTTCGTCACCACTGGCGGGCCGTGCGGGACCGGGTGATCGTGGAGCCCATGGCGGACGACACCGCGGCGGCGGACCGGCACGACCCGCACCGGCACGACCCGCGCGAGGCCCTTCTCTTCGGCGGTGTCTACGGCGCGGTCCTGGCGAGCTCGATGGTCGCCGCGCTCACCCAGTACGGGCACACCTCCCGGGACAGCCGCCGCTACGACGCCGTCTGGCTGCTGGTCACGGCCCTCGCCTCCGCGCTCGCGCACGGCTACGCCCACTACATCGCCGAGCGCGCTCCGCACCGCCGCGGGGACGCGCTGCGCACCCTCGTCGAGGAGTGGCCGCTGGTCGCGGCCGTGCTGCCCACGGTCCTGGTGCTCGCGGGCGCGGGCTGGGGCTGGTGGCCGGCGAACGGGGTGGAGTACCCGGCGTTCGCCCTCAACGTCTCCCTGCTGTTCGCCCTGGGTCTGGTCACGGCGCGCTGGTCCCGCCGCCCTTGGGCGGTCGCGGTGCTGATCGGAGCGGTGGACGCGCTGCTCGGCGTGATCGTCGTCGTGGCGAACGCGGTCATCAAGTAGCACCCGGGGCCTGTCCCGCAGCGTCTGCCCGCGGGCCCGTTGGCGTCCGCGGGCAATACGGCGGACAAAATTGTTGACAATCTTGTTTCGCTAGATTTAGGTTCGATACGCACTCACTCAGGGAGGGCAACCATGCCGAAAGAAGCCCGTCCGAGCACCGGGGAGCAGGCCAAACAGCATGCGCTGGCGCAGCTGCGGCAGGCGATCCTGCACGGCGAGATGGCACCGGCGCAGCGGCTGGTGGAGAACGAGCTCGCCGAGCAGTTCGGTGTGACGCGGGCCAGCATCCGCGCGGCACTCATCGACCTGGAGTCCCAGGGACTCGTCGAGCGGATCCGCAACCGCGGCTCGCGGGTGCGGGTGGTGACCGTGGACGAAGCGGTCGCCATCACCGAGTGCCGCATGGTCCTCGAAGGACTGTGCGCGGCGAAGGCGGCCGTCACGGCCGACGACGAGCAGCTGCTCCGGCTGACCGAACTCGGCACGGCGATGACCAAGGCCGTCGCCGACGGCGAACCGGTCACCTACTCCGAGCTCAACCACGAACTGCACCTCCGTATCCGGGAGTTCTCCGGCCAGCGGACCGCGCAGGAGCTGCTGGAGCGGCTGAACGCCCAACTGGTGCGTCACCGCTTCCAGTTGGCGCTGAGGCCGGGGAGGCCGCAGCAATCCCTGAACGAGCACCTGACCATGATCGAAGCGATCCGGGCCAGGGATCCGCAGGCGGCCGATCGGGCCGTCCGCGCCCACCTCACCAGCGTGATCGAGGCGCTGCGCGACTGATCACGGCTGCGCGGGGCGGGCGCCCACCTGTCACCGAGGAGATCTGAGAATGACCCAGGCCAACGCGCCCGCCGATTCCCCCATGCCCGACGGCGCTCGCGCGGGGGGACCCCCATCACCCCGATCGACCCTCGTCGTCACCGCGCACGCCGGGGACTTCGTGTGGCGCGCGGGCGGCGCCATCGCCCTGGCCGCCTCCCGCGGGGAGAAGATCACCATCGCCTGCCTCACCTTCGGCGAGCGCGGCGAGTCCGCCAAGGCGTGGCGTGAGGGCAGGACGCTCGACGAGATCAAGGCGATACGTCGTGACGAGGCCGAGCGCGCCGCCGCCACCCTGGGTGCCGAGGTCCGTTTCTTCGACGCCGGCGACTACCCCCTCGTGGCCTCCGCCGAGCTCACCGACCGCCTCGTCGCCGTCTACCGGGCCACCCAGCCGGACGTCGTCCTCACCCACCCCGCCGAGGACCCGTACAACGGCGACCACCCGGCCGCCCACCGCATGGCGTTGGAGGCCCGTGTCCTCGCGCAGGCGATCGGCTACCCGGGCGAGGGCGAGATCATCGGCGCGCCGCCGGTCTTCTGCTTCGAGCCGCACCAGCCGGAGATGAGCGGCTTCCGGCCCGAGGTCCTGCTCGACATCACCGAGGTCTGGGAGACCAAGCGCAAGGCGATGGAGTGCCTCGGCGCCCAGCAGCACCTGTGGGACTACTACACCGACCTCGCCGTCCGCCGGGGTGTCCAGCTCAAGCGCAACGCCGGCCCCAACCTGGGCCTGGCGCACAAGACGATGGCCGAGGCGTTCATGCGCCCGTACCCGCAGATCGCGAAGGAACTGGCGTGAGCGAGCCGAGGCGCAAAGGAGGCTGGGGATCCGCGGGGCGAAGCGGAGTGGGCACCCGGCCGCAGCGGAGCCGGAGCGCAGCTCCGCGGAAGGAGGAAGCATGAGCGGCGTGATCGTCACCAACCCGCCGAAGGCGGAGCAGCGGGACGTCGACGCGCTGGCCGCCTTCGGGGTGGCCACCGTGAGCGAGGCGATGGGCCGAACCGGCCTGCTGGGACCGGGGATCCGCCCCGTCCAGCAGGGCGCACGGATGGTCGGCACCGCCGTCACCGTGCTCAGCTGGCCCGGCGACAACCTCATGATCCACGCGGCCGTCGAACAGTGCGGCGAGGGTGACGTCCTGGTCGTCACCACCACCTCCCCGTCCACCGACGGCATGTTCGGCGAGCTGTTCGCCACCGCGCTCCGGCGGCGCGGGGTGCGCGGACTGATCATCAACGCCGGTGTCCGCGACACCCAGGAACTGCGCGAGATGGACTTCCCGGCCTGGTCACGGGCGATTTCCGCGCAAGGCACGGTCAAGGCCACCGGTGGCTCGGTCAACGTGCCGGTCGCGATCGACGGCCAGGTGATCCGCCCGGGCGACGTGATCCTCGCCGACGACGACGGTGTCGTGGTCGTCCCGCGCGAGAGCGCCCGCGCGACCGCGGCGGCGTCCGAGGCCCGCGAGGCCAAGGAGGCCAGGTCCCGCGCCGCCTTCCTCGACGGCGAACTCGGCCTGGACCGCTACGGGTTGCGGGAGACCCTGAAGCGGCTCGGCGTCGAGTACCGGACGTACGACGAGTACACGGGGGAGTCGTCGTGACCGGCGTACCCGAGGAGGTGCCCTGTCTGCTGATGCGGGGCGGCACCTCCAAGGGCGCCTACTTCCTCGCCGACGACCTTCCCGCCGAACCGGCCCTGCGCGACGAGCTGTTGCTGCGGGTCATGGGCAGCCCGGACCCGCGCCAGATCGACGGCCTGGGCGGCGCGCATCCGCTCACCAGCAAGGTGGCCGTGGTCTCGGCCTCGGCCGACCCACGCGCCGACGTCGACTACCTCTTCCTCCAAGTCGCCGTGGACCGACCGGAGGTGAGTGACCGTCAGAACTGCGGGAACATCCTCGCGGGCATCGGCCCGTTCGCCGTCGAACGCGGACTCGTCGCGGCGGGGGAGGAGGAGACCGCCGTCCGTATCCGCATGGTCAACAGCGGTGACTACGCGACGGCGACCTTCCCGACGCCCGGCGGCCGGGTGCGGTACACCGGCGACGCCGAGATATCGGGCGTACCGGGGTCGGCCGCGCCCGTGCTGATCGAGTTCGCGCCGGGCGCGGGTCCGCTGCTGCCCACGGGGAACGTCCGGGACGTGATCGACGGCGTCCCCGTGACCTGCGTGGACAACGGCATGCCGACGGTCCTCGTCGAGGCCACCGCCCTCAAGGTCACCGGCTACGAGTCACCTCGGGACCTGGAGGAGGACCTCGCCCTCGCCGACCGGCTCCGCACGATCCGCCTCGAGGCGGGCCGCCTGATGGGCCTCGGCGACGTCTCGGACGCCACCGTGCCCAAGCTCACGCTGCTCGCCGCGCCCCGTGACGGCGGCGCGGTCACCACCCGCACCTTCATTCCGGTGCGCTGCCACACCTCGATCGGTGTGCTCGGTGCGGCCGGCGTGGCCGCCGGGCTGCGGATCGAAGGCAGCGTGGGTGCCGAGCTTGCGCAGATTGATTCCGACAGTGACCGAGTTCGCATAGAACACCCCACCGGATTCCTGGACATCGAAAGTAGCTTCGGAACCACCTCTGACGGCATGCCCTCCGCCCGCCGTACCGCCGTGGTCCGCACCGCCCGCAAGATCTTCGACGGCACCGTCTTCCCCAGGTCCGCCGAGACGGCCCCGATTCCCCCGCACCCCCAAGGAGGTCAACGATGACTCCGCCGCTCGGCGACATCGCCCACATCGGCCACGTCCAGCTCTTCACCCCGGACCTGGATGCCAGCGTCGGCTTCTTCACCGACTACCTGGGGCTCACCGTCAACGGGCAGGACGGCGACACCGTCCACCTGCGGACCTTCGACGACTACGAGCACCACAGCCTGGTGCTCACCGCCCGCGAGCAGCCCGGTCTCGGCCGGCTCGCCCTGCGCACCTCCAGTGAGGAGGCCCTCAGGCGCCGTGTCGAGGCGGTCGAGGGGGCGGGCGGCACCGGCCACTGGGTCGAGGACGAACCCGGCCTCGGCAAGCTGTACGTCACCACCGACCCGGACGGCCACGAGCACGCGCTGTACTGGGAGAGCGAGCACTACCAGGCTCCCGACGAGCTCAAACCCGCGCTGAAGAACCAGCCGCAGGCCAAGCCCAACCGGGGGGTGGGCGTCCGGCGCCTGGACCACATCAACTTCCTCGCCGCCGACGTGCTGGCCAACTCCGAGTTCCAGGAACGGGTGCTCGGCGCGCGTCCCACGGAGCAGATCCGGCTCGACACGGGCACGGTCGCGGCGCGCTGGCTGACGTACACGAACAAGTCGTACGACGTCGTCTACACCTCGGACTGGACCGGCAGAGCCGGCCGGCTGCACCACGTCGCCTTCGCGACCGACACCCGCGAGGACATCCTGCGGGCGGCCGACCTCGCCATCGACAGCGGTGTGTTCATCGAGACGGGCCCGCACAAGCACGCCATCCAGCAGACGTTCTTCCTGTACGTCTACGAGCCCGGCGGCAACCGCGTCGAGCTGTGCAACCCGCTCACGCGGCTGGTGCTGGCGCCCGACTGGCCGCTGATCACCTGGACCGAGGAGGAGCGCAGGAAGGGCCAGGCCTGGGGGCTGAAGACCATCGAGTCGTTCCACACCCACGGGACGCCACCGGTCGCCTGACACCCCTTCGCCCCGACGGCGGACTCAACTGTCGATGAGATTGTTGACAAAAACGTTGACGAGTTTCGGCCCGAGTCTCTAGCGTCGGGGCACCCCGCCCGCACGAGAGGAAAACAAGGATGTCCTCCTCCCCCTCCCGCTCCCTGTCCGCCCGCGGCAGCAGACTGGCCCTCCTGGTCGTCGGTCTGTGCTGGCTGGCCGTGCTCTTCGACGGCCTCGACATGTTCATCTACGGCTCGGTGCTGCCTCACCTGCTGGAGACCAAGACCTTCGGCCTCACCCCGGACACGGCCGGCGACCTCGGCAGCTACGCCACCTTCGGCATGCTGGTCGGCGCCCTGACCGCGGGCACCGTCGCCGACCGGATCGGGCGCAAGAAGCTGATGGTCGGCTGCGTGGTCCTCTTCTCCCTCGCCTCCGGCGTCTGCGCGACAGCAGGCGGCGTCGAGGTCTTCGGCCTCGGCCGGACCCTGGCGGGCGTCGGCCTGGGCGGCCTGCTGCCCACCGCGATCAGCATGGTCTCCGACTACGCCCCGCGTGGCCGCGGCGCGATCGTCATCGGCCTGCTGATGACCGCCCACCACGCCGGCGGCATCCTCTCCGCCTACGTCGCCAAGTGGCTCATCGACCCGGTCGGCTGGCGTGCCGCCTTCTGGGTGTGCGTGCTGCCGCTGCTCTTCGCGCCGGTGCTCGCCAAGCTGCTGCCCGAGTCGCTGAGCTTCCTCGTCGCCAGGGGCCGCATCGAGGAGGCCCGTGAACTGGCCGCCCGCCACGACGTCGAACTGCCCGCCGCCAAGTCCGGCAAGCAGGGCGCGGCCGACCGCTGGAACGCGCTGCGGGACCTCTTCCGCGGCGGTGAGCGGACCCAGACCCTGCTGTACTGGCTGGCCTCCTTCGGCGGTCTCCTTCTCGTGTACGGCGTCGCCACCTGGCTGCCCACCCTGATGCGCGCCGAGGGCTACGCGCTCGGCTCCGCACTGTCCTTCGTGGTCGTCTTCAACCTCGGCGGCATCGTGGGCATGCTGGTCGCCGGGCGCGCCGCCGACCGGTTCGGCGCCCCGCGCATCTCGGCGGTCTGGTTCGCCCTGACGGCCGCCGGCGTGTTCCTGCTCAGCGTCCACATGCCGACGAGCGTGACGATGATCGTCGTCTTCCTCACGGGAGTCTTCCTCAACAGCGCCCAGACGATGATCTACGCGACGGTCTCCATCCGCTCCCACGCGGACAACCGGGCCACGGCCGTCGGCTGGACCTCCGGCATGGGCCGCTTCGGCGCCGTCTTCGGCCCGTGGCTCGGTGGCCAGCTGCTCGCCGCGAACCACGGCGACTGGGGCTTCACCGCCTTCGCGATCGCCGGCCTGTCGTCCATGGTCTTCATCGGCATCGCCGCACTGCGCAGCTCCGAGCAGGCACCGCAGGGCGCCGACCAGGAGCTGGTCGGCGCCCACTGAGCGGGCCTCGCACCGGTTGCCACCGGTGACGACGACGGACGCCGGCCGCCGCACATCGGGTGCGGGGCCGGCGTCCGGCGTCCGGGGGCGGTCCGCTCGGGGTGCGGTGGAGCGGGTCCGGGGTCACGCTCGAGGTATGGGTGAGCGTTGGGATGTCCGCCGAGCGGGCGCCACGAACGCCTCGCACCGGGTGCTGATGATTCCGGGCGGGCTGTGCACCACCGAGTTCTACGCGGACCTCATGGCCGAGCCGGCCGTGGCGGGGCTGGGGATGATCGCGGTGACCCAGCCGGGGTTCGGGCACACAGAGGCTCCCGAGGACGTGTCCATGGAGCACTACGCCCGGCTGATGGCGCGCTTCGCCGCCGAGGCCGGTTGCGACGCCGTCGTCGGGCACAGCCTGGGCGCGAACGTGGCGATCGAGATGGCCGCGCTGGGCCTCTTCGAGGGCCCGCTGGTGCTGCTGTCGCCGACCTTCTCGCGCGGCGACGAGCCGAGGTTCCTGACCGTGCTGGACGCCGTGGGCCGGGTGCCCGGGCTGGGCGCCGCGGCCTGGACGGCCATGCTCAAGCTGCTGCCCCGGGCCGTGAGACACGAACTGCCGCCGCGGCGCGCCGAGGCGCTGGCGGCGGTCATGGGCGGCAACGACCCGGCTGCCTGCCGCCGGATGGTACGGGGCTACTACGCCTACCTGGACCGGTATCCGTCGCTGGTCCCGAGGCTGTGCGGGGCGGGTGTGCCCGCCTGGGTGGTGCGTGGTGACCGCGACACGATCGGCCTGACGGACGACGAGCGGCGCGACCTGCGGGCCTGTCCGCACGTCCGCATGGTCACCGTCGCGGACGCGGGGCACCTCCTTCTCGTCGAGCAGCCGGCCGCGGTCGCCGAGATCGTCGCGGAGGCGGCCACGGCGTCGGTGCGCTGAACGCGCGCGTCACACGCGCGCCCGCGCCCCTCACGACGCGCCGGAGACCTCGGCGTCGGTCGCCCGCCTGATGTGACGGGCGATGAGGGTGTAGGTGGCGCGGGCCTTTTCGTCGTCCTTCGTGTCGTAGCCGTGGTCGGCTCCGCCGACGTCGTGGAGCTCGACGAGGGCACCTGCCGTGTCCAGCCGCTCGGCGTACCGCGTCGCCTCGTTCCTGAGCCGGTCCTGGTGGGCCGTGATCACCAGCGCCGGGGCGATGCCCTTGAGATCGGCGGTGTCCGCGGCGCCCGCGGGCGAGACGAGCCGGTGGGCGCGCTCACGGGGATCCGGCACATAGGAGGAGTCGAAGATCTCCCCCATCCAGGGGCGCAGCATGGGCTTGGCGACGGTCGCCTTCTTGTCCTTGGCCGGTGTCGCGAGATCCAGCGGGGGATAGTGCAGTACCTGCAGCGCGATCGGCGGCCCGCCCTGCTCCAGGGCCTGCCGGGCCACGGCCGCGGCGAGCGCGCCGCCCGCGCTCTGCCCGCCCACGGTGAGCCGCCCGCCCTCCCAGCCCTGCTCGGCGCCGTGCGCCGCGACCCACCGGACGACGTCGTACGCCTGTGTGGTCGGCGCCGGGAACGGGTGCTGCGGGGCGACGACGTACTTGACGTTGACCACGACCACTCCTGCCTCCACGGCGAGGAGCCGGCACAGCGCGTCGTCCACTTCCGGGGCCGAGATGACAAAGCCGCCGCCGTGGAAGTTGACGTGCACGGGCGGACGCGTCGCCGTCCCGGCCGGGGGCGCGTACACCGTGACCGGGGCCGGGGCGACCGAGGTCGGGATCGTCAACTCCCGTACGTCGTGCGGGTATTCAGGGAAGCGGGACTGCCAGGCGGCCGCGGAGCCGGGGCCTCCGGAGCGTCGGCTCGACAGCCGGGTGAGGCCCTGCAGCGCCTTGGCGGCGCGAGCGGCCACCGCGGGTCTGGCCATGATGGACATGCGGGTTCCGTTCCTCGAGCCGTACCGTCCATCGCCAGGATTCCTGTTGATGGGAATGGAGCGAAGCTAACACGGCGGTCCCCGCGGGCGCACCCACCCGTCAGTCGCGTCTGGCCACGATCCGGTACGCGTTGGACACGCCCAGCCGGTGCGACAGCGGCCGCACCGCGAACCGGTCGAGCAGGGTGCCCGCGATCAGCGCCGGAATCCCGGCGACGAGCAGGGCCGCGCGCAGCGTGCGGCGCAGCGCGCCCGGCCGTTCGGGCAGCCAGGGCGCGTCGTCGCGGGGCGCCGCGTGGTCCAGCGCCAGCCAGACGGCGGCCAGCAGGTCGACCGGGTCGTGCGGCTCGGCGTGCTGCTCCGCGACCACCGTGAAGCCCAGCCTCGCGAGCCGTTCCCGCAGGTTGGCCACCGGTACGAAGTGCAGGTGCTGCGGCTGGAGCCAGGGCAGCCACCAGCGGCCGAGCAGCCGGGCGTAGCGGCTCTCGGGGTCGGGCACCTCGATGAGCAGATGGCCGCCGGGACGGACCGCCTCCCGGGCGGCGCGCAGCTCACGGTCGGGATCGGTGCTGTGCTCCAGGTAGTGGAACATGCTCACCACGTCGTAGCGGGCGGCCAGTTCGGGCGCGAGGTCGGGGAAGCTGCCCCGGTACCCGTGCTCCACCCGCCCCTCCCGTTCGGCGAGTTCGACGCCGTCGGTGAAGTCGAGCCCGTCGAACGTCGTCCCGGGCAGCACCTCCCGGGCGGCCGCGCAGAAGTGACCGTGCCCGGTGCCGACGTCCAGCCAGGTCTTCGGCTCGGGGTCGTGCGGCAGCATCGACTCGGCCCGCCCCCGGTACATCTTCGTACGGCCCCCGAAGGTGTCGCCGAGCTTCTTCTCGCCCAGCCCGTCGTAGAAGTCCCGGTAGTAGAACTCCAGGCCCTCCGCGCTGAGCCGGGGGTTCTGGAAGGTGTGCCCGCAGGCCTCGCAGCGGTCCAGGACGAAGCGGCCCGGTTTGTGCTGGAGCAGGTCGGTGGTGCGCAGCCGGGTGGTCAGTTCGTCCGAGCCGCACCAGGGGCAGGAGGTGCTCCGGGGCTCGAAGAAGCGGTCCGGGCCGGCCGCGATGTCCGCCTGGTAGGCGGGGCGCAGCGCGGCGATCCGCTCGCGGGTTCCGGCGGGCTCGCTCTCTTGGCTCTCTTGGCTCATCTGAACTCCCTGGCCAGTTCGTCGAGATGGGCCGCTGCGGCGGAGGCGCCGCCCGCGGCACGGAACGCCGTACGGATCCGGCCGGCCGCCGCGCGGTGGGCGGGGTCGTCCAGGACGGAGTCGAGGGCCGTGCCCAGTTTCCGCGCGGTGACCCGGCCGAACCGGACCCGCACCCCCGCCCCCGCGTCCGCGACCTGCCCGGCGACGACCGGCTGGTCGTCGCGGATGGGAGCCACGACGAGCGGAACGCCGTGCCACAGGGCCTCGCACACGCTGTTGTGCCCGGCGTGGCAGACAACGGCGCCGACTCCCCTTTCCAGCAGCGCGAGTTGGGGAACGGACGGCACGACCAGTACGTCCTTGTCGTCGCCGCGCGGCTCCAGCGTGCCGCCCGGGTCGACGATCACGCCCTGTACCCGGTCGGCCCGCTCCCGCAGCGCGCTCCGGCACTCCTGAAGGAACCGGCCGCCGACATCGGTGTTCGCGGTGCCGAGCGTGATGAGCACGGTGGCGCGGCCGGGGTCGAGCCACTCCCAGGGGAAGCCGGCGGCGGACGGGCGCGCCGCGATCGACGGTCCGACCCAGCGGACCCCGTCACGCGAGTGACCCGCCAACTCCGGTGTGCTGAAGGCGAGGACGAGATGCGGGGAGAAGCGGGGGTCGGCGGTGCCCGCCGGATCCCCGACGGCGGCCCGGAGTTCGGCCAGCCGCTCCTCCAGCCACTCCCTGACCTTGGGCAGCCCGGAGAGGGGGTCGGTGAACTCGGCCGACGTGGTCGCCGAGGTCGCCCACGGCAGACCCAGCCGCTCCGCGACCAGCGCCCCGGCGAAGGCCTGCTGGTCGGCGACGACCACGTCCGGCCGGAACGTCTCGACGGCCGCCCGCACCCCCGGCGCCATCGCCTCCGCCAGCGGCAGCAAGTACCACTCCCACAGGAACTTCAGCGCCTGCGGACCGCGCAGGTCGGCGGGCCGCTCACCCTGGGGGGCCTCGCCGCACGCGAAGACAGCTCCGGCCCCGGAACCCGCGAGCCGTCCCACCAGCTCCGGATCGGGACAGGCCCATGCCACCAGGTGCCCGCGCGCGGTGAGTTCGGCGGCGACGCCGACGATCGGGTTGATGTGCCCGACCAACGGCGGTACGACGAAGAGGAACCGGCTCATCCGGCCGCCTCCGCCGCCACCCGCCCGGTCTCGTCGACGAGCGACAGGATGTGCCCGCCGACCGTCCCCGAGGCCTCCACGAGGACCGAGTGCTCGTGCCCCGGGATCACCACCGTCCGGCAGTCCGGCAGCACCGCCTCGAGCCAGGGCGCGAGTGCGGCGAGATCGGAGTCGCCGCCGTACAGGCCCAGCACCGGGCAGCGCACCGCCGCTATCTGATCGTCCGTCAGGACCTGGCTGGCCGGGATGTCCCGGCCCAGGCTGGTCTCGCGGGCGAGCCGGGCCGCGCCCTTGGCCAGGCGCGCTGTGTTGTGGCTGCGGTTCGCGGTGATCCAGCGGATCGCGTCCGGCTCGTTGTACGCGAGCTGGGTCACGACCCGGTCCAGGATCCCACCGAGCTTCACCGCCCAGGCGGCGGTGGCCGGTTCGGACTCGACGAGGCTGACGCTCGCCGCCCGCTCCGGGTGCCGGGCCGCGTAGCCGAACGCGATCGTGCCGCCGAAGGAGTTGCCGACCAGGTGCACCGGGCCGGTCACCGCCAGCCGGTCGAGCAGCGCCTCCAGGTCGTCGACGTTGTCGTCCACGGTGTAGCCGTCGGCGGGGCGTTCGCTGCGTCCGTGCCCGCGCAGGTCGTACATGACGACGTCGAGGCCGGCGGCCGCGAACGCGGGCGCGACGGTGAAGTAGTAGCTGGCCAGGCTGTCGGTGAGCAGACCGTGCACCAGCACCACGGTGGCGGTGGCCGGCCGGCCCTCCCGGGGGCCGATCCGCTGTACGTGCAACCGGACGGCGCCGGTGTCGACCATCGCCATGACTCAGCTCGCCCCCGCGTCCTTCAGGCTCGTCACGACGTACTCGACGAGTCGGCCGACGGTCAGTTCGATGATCTCGTCGAACTCCATGCCGGCCAGGAACTCGGCGAAGTTGACCCGGTCGCCGTACCGCTCCTGGAGCAGACCGGCCAGGGTGACCAGGTCGATGCTCTCCAGCTCCAGGTCACGGTTGAAGGTCGTCGTCATGCCGATCTCGACGTCGTCGAGGCCGTACTCGTCCTCCAGGAGCCGCGCGAGCATGCCGGTGAGGTCGGCGAGGACGGACTCCTCGTCGGCGGTGACGGGGGTGTGGGGGGTGGGGGAAGTCATCGGGCGTCGTACTCCTTAGGGGTCGTGTGTCCCGTCGTCCAAGCCACTACGTACGAACGGTCCGGCAACCGGGGCGGGTTGGCGGCCGAGGCGCAGTGCACGACGTAGGCGCGTTCCAGGCGGCCCGCGACGGTCAGCCGGTCGCCGGCCGGGGTCGCGTCGAACACCGTGAAGTCCCGTGGCCTGCCGCCGAATCCGGTGCCCTCCGCCTTCGCGACGGCCTCCTTCGCCGCCCAGAAGCGGGCGAACCACAGGGCCTCGGAATCCCCGGTCTGTTCCAACAGGCCGTGCAGCAGAGCGAGTTCGTCCGCGCCGAGAGCGGCGGCGAGGGTCTGCGGGGTGCGGTCGGTGACCTCCTCGATGTCGATCCCGGGGCCCGGGCCCGGCGTGTGCGGCCGGACGATTGCGACGCCCGCCTCCGCGCAGTGGGCCAGCGAGACGTCCAGCGCGGGCAGGACACGGCCGTGCACGCCGGTGACGTACGGGCGGCCCGCCCCGTCGTTGCGCACCCGCAGCTCCGCCGGGAAGACCGGGCCTTCGCCCTGGTCCCACAGCCACCGCCGGACCGCGTCCTTGGCCGCGATCCGGCCCAGCAGCCACTGTCGGCGCCCGCGCGGCGCGTGCTCCGCGTACTGCGCACGCTCCGCGCCGCCCAGGGAGTTGCGCATGATCAGCTCGCGGGACGCCAGGTCCGGCCACCGCTCGTGCAGCAGCTGCCAGCCGCCCGGCCGGGCCTCGGACAGGGTGTTGAGCTCCGGGAAGCGCTCGACGGGCCGGGTCGTGGGGTCGTTGTCGAAGCGGCGGTCCTGCCAGCCGTACAGCTCCGCCCACACCGTGCCCCCGACCGTCAGCTGGACGTCGGCCTCCAGGAACGAGTCGGTGAGGTTCGTGATCCGCACCAGGCAGCCCACCTCGGTCCCCGGCGCCGGATGCGGCCCGTGGAAGCGCATCTCCCGCATCCCGACCGGGAACACGACCGTCCGTTCCGTGCGGGTCGCCATGATCCAGTAGCCGAGGATCTGGCCGACGTTGTCCAGCAGCGCGCCCGGCGCGGGCGGGGTCGTGATGACACCGCGAACATGGCGGTCGCCGATCGAGGTGAGCTCGGTGACGCCCCGGAACGCCGGGCCGTGGAACATCCAGCGCTCGTCGTAGAGCTGGGCGGCGGTGTGCTCCGGGGTGCGCTCGGTGCCGGGGTCGGTGGGCCAGGGGGCGGGGGACCGGGCAGGGTACGCCGTGGCGAGCTCCACCGTGGCGCGGGCCCGGGGGCCGAAGGAGACGGCGAGACGGTCCGGGGCCTCGGGGGTCGCGGTCACCGGCACGTCGACGGCGGGGGTGGCGGTGAGCCACTCCTCGAACCGCGCGCCGTGCACGGCGACCGGCACCCTGCCGGGGGCCGGCTCCTGAGCCGCGTCCACCGCCGCGTCCATGATGTGCTGCACGATCGTCGTCGCCGGGACGACAGGCCACCGGTCGGCGACGTCGGGCCAACCGGGCCGCTGGGGGAAGAAGCAGTGGTCCAGGAGGTGGGGCATGGTGTCGGGGGAGACACGCACGGTGCTGTGCCTGGGGCCGGTCTGTCGTCGGGGCAGGGGAGTCGCGGGCCTCGTGGTCATGAGGGCGGCGGCCGTGTCCGCCGTCTCGCGGAGCAGGGCGCTCAGCTCGGCTGCCATCGGCGAGCGTTCGACGAGGGCGTCCAGCGGCGAATCTCCGCCGGGGCTCGTCGTACGGGCGGGGGCGGTGCGCAACTCGGCCCGCAGTTCGGTGAGCCGCTGGGCGGCGAGGGACACCAGGGATCCGCCCAAGTCCAGTCGTACCGACGGACGTTGGGCCTTCGCGGCCTCGACGGGCGTCAGGGAGGGCGCCACCGCGGCCCCCGCCGCCCACAGCGCGGTGGCCACCCGGCGGAGCTGGGCGAGTCCCGTGCGGTGGGGCGAGTTGGCCGCGACGACCAGGTGGTCGTGGCCGCCCAGGGTGTCGCCGACGAGGGAGCCGAGCTGACCGGGGCCGACCTGGACGTACACCCGGTGGCCGGCCGCGTACAGGGCCTCGGCCAACTGCCGGAAGCGGACGGGTTCCAGCAGGTGCCTCAGGAACAGGGACCGTATCCCCGCCTCGTCCGAGGGGAACGGCGCGGCGGTCGTCCCCGACCAGACCGGGGTGTGCGGCCGATGCAGCCGGAACCGGTCGGCGGCCTCCTTGATGGGGCCGAGATGGGGCTGGAGCATCGGCGTGTGGAAGCCCGACCGGAACGGCAGCACCTGGCTGAGGACGCCTTGGGCGCGGAAGGCCCGCACGAAGTCGTCCACCGCGGCCTGCGGGCCGCACACCATCGACTGGCCGGGCGCGTTGTCGTGCGAGAGCACGAGGCCCGCCCCGGCCCGGTCCTCCTCGCCCAGGGCGGCCAGGACGCGCTCGGCGGACGCGCCGATCGCACCGAAGGCGAGCCCGGGGACCGTCACCGAGTCCGGGTCGAAGCCCGCCATGAACGCGTCGACCTCCTCCCCTCCGTAGAGCCCGGCCGCCGCCATCGCCGTCCACTCGCCCACGCTGTGCCCGGCGACCGCGTCCGGCACGATGCCACTGCGGCGCAGCGCGGTGTCGAGGAGACGACCGACGGCGACGACACCGAAGCCGTGCCGGCCCACGTCGCCGGTGCGGTCCCCGTCGACCGAGAGGGTGGGCAGGCCGAAGTGGGCGGCCACGTCGTCGACCTGGGGAGTGAAGTCGCCCTCCAGCCCGGGGAACAGGAACGCCAGCTTGCCGTGGCCGGCGCCCAGCAGGGGGCTCGGCCGGAACCAGACGTCGCTGCGGCCGTGCCACGCACGTTGCCCCGCGACCGCGCGGCGGGCCAGGGCGAGTCGCTTGGCGGTCGGGTCGACGATGCCGAGACGGGCCGGGCCGGCGTCCGGGTGCGGGTGGGCGGGGTCGAGTCCGGCGGCCCGTACGGTGTCGTCTTCGGCGTCCAGGAGGGCGGCGAGGCGCGTCGGGGAATCGGAGGCCAGCAGCAGGACCCGCTCGGGTTCGGCGACCTCCAGGACCGGACGGGCCGGGGCGCTCGCGCGGGTCCCGCGGGCGCCCGGCGCCTCCTCCAGCACCACGTGCGCGTTGATCCCGCCGAACCCGAACGCGTTGACGGCGGCCCTGCGCACGGGCCGGCCGGCGGTGGTCTCCCAGTCGGTGGCCTTCTCCAGGGTGCGGAAGCGGGTGCGGGCCAGGGCGGGGTGCGGGTCGTCGCAGTGCAGTGTCGGGAGCAGGGTGCGGTGGTGGACGGCGAGCGCGGCCTTGACCAGGCCGGCGACCCCGGCGGCGGGCATGGTGTGCCCGATCATCGACTTGACCGACCCCAGGACCGCTTCACCGTCGCCGGGACCGAACACCTCGGCCAGCGTGGTCAGTTCGGCGCCGTCACCCGCCGGGGTCGCGGTGCCGTGGGCCTCCAGCAGACCGATCGAGCCGGGCTCGGCCGGGTCGAGCCCGGCGGCCCGCCACGCCTGCCGCACCGCCTGCGTCTGACCACCCGGGTCGGGGTTGACCAGCCCGGCCGCCCGGCCGTCGCTGGCCACCCCGGTGCCCCGGATCACGGCGTAGACCCGGTCGCCGTCGCGCTCGGCGTCCGCCAGCCGCTTGAGGACGACGACGCCCGTCCCCTCACCGATCAGGATGCCGTCGGCGTCCCGGTGGAAGGGGCGGATGCGCTGGCTCGGGGAGAGGGCGCGCAGCTGGGAGAAGACGCTCCACAGCGTGATGTCGTGGCAGTGGTGGACGCCCCCGGCGAGCATCAGGTCGCAGCGCCCGGAGGCGAGTTCGCCCACCGCCTGGTCCACGGCGACCAGTGACGAGGCGCAGGCCGCGTCCACGGTGTACGCCGGCCCGCGCAGGTCCAGCCGGTTGGCGACCCGGGAGGCGGCGAGATTGGGCACCAGACCGATCGCCGACTCGGGACTGTCCGGACCGAGCCGCTCGGTGAACGCCGCCCGTACCCGGTCGAGTTGATCGCCTGTCAGGTCCGGCAGCAACTCGCCCAGCGTGTGCACGAGTTGGCCCGCCGTGCGGACCCGCTGGTCCAGCCGGACCAGACCGGGGGTGAGGTAGCCGCCCCGGCCGAGGACGACGCCGACGCGCCCGCGGTCGGGGAGGCGGTCGGTGCCGCCCGCGTCGTCGAGGGCGGCCGAGGCCACGTGCAGGGCGATGAGCTGGTCGGGCTCGGTGCCGGCCACCGAGTTCGGCATGATCCCGAACCGGGTGACCTCCACCTCCGCCAGCCCGTCCACGAACCCGCCCCGCCGCGCGTACACCCGGTCCGCGACGGCCGGGTCGGACGCGCTGCCGGGACGGTAGTACGCGGCGTCCCAGCGACCTTCCGGCACCTCGCCGATCGCGTCCACGCCGTCCCGCAGGTTCCGCCAGTACGCGTCCAGGTCGGCCGCGCCCGGCAGCAGCACCGCCATCCCGACGATGGCGACGGGAACATGACGGGCCGTCACCCCACCCGGTCGGTCGACCGGTCGGGGTGACGTCACCGCGGCCGTCACCAGCCCGAGGCGGTGTAGACGACGGCGGTGGCCGACTCCTCGCCCCAGGCGAGCTCCCGCAGCAGCGCCGCGGTCCCCTCCTCGGGATCGATCAGCCGGATGCCGCGCCGGGCGTACTCGCGGGCCAGCTCCACCCCGACCATGCCTCCGTGACCGGCCGCAGGCGCCCACGGACCCCAGTGCACGGTCACCGCACGGTGCCCGGTGCGGGCGGCGAAGGCCGCGCCGAGGGTCTCCAGCGCGTCGTTGGCGGCGGCGTAGTCCACCTGGCCCCGGTTGCCCAGGACCGCGGAGATCGAGCCGAACAGCACGGTGAACGCGGGTGCGGCGGGCAGTTCCTCCAGCGCGGTGAGCAGGGCGTCCGCGCCGGTCGCCTTCGTGCCGAAGACCCGCTGGAAGGACTCGGCGGTCTTCTCGGCGACCAGCCGGTCCTCGATCACACCGGCCGCGTGGACCACCCCGTCGAGCCGGCCGTGCTCGGCGTGGATCTCCTTCACCGCCTGGAGCACCGCCTCGGTCTCCCGGAAGTCGACGGAGCGGTAGCGCACGCGGCTGCCCAGCGCGGTGAGCTCGCTCAGCGTCGCCGTGATCTCCCGCTGGGCCAGGACGAGTTCGGCGGCACGGTTGATCTCGGCCGGCTTCAGACCGCCGCGGGCGGCCAGCGCGGCGCGCAGCTCGGCCGGGGTGCGCGCGGCCGCGGTGTCCGCGTCCTCGGGGCCGTCCGGGGCGGGGGTACGGCCGAGCAGTTCCAGACGACAGTGGGCGGCACCGGCGAGCGCGGCGGCGAACTGCGCGGTGATGCCCCGCGCGCCGCCCGCCAGCAGCACGACCGAGTCCCGGTCCAGTCCGAGCGCGGCGGCCTCCGCCGCGCCGTCCCCGGCCGGACCGGCGCCCGTGCTGCCGAGCGCGCCGAGCGGCGCCTCCACCAGCTCGAAGCCGTGCCGGCCCGCCGCCGTCCGCAGCACGACCGGGGTGCGGTCCGGTGCGACGGCCTCCGCGACCACCGCGTCCGCCACGGCCGACGGCGAGGCGTCGGCGAGGTCGACGACCCGGGCGAGGGTCTGCGGATACTCGCGCGCCACGGTCCGGAACAGCCCGCGCAGCCCCGCGGTGCGGGCGTCGGGCCTCTCGTCGTCGGCGCTCCGGACGGCGAGCAGCCACCGCGGGCCGCGCGTCAGGGCCGCCTTGAGGACAGGGAATGCGTCGGGCAGGACGGGCGTGTCTTCGGCGGCCGGGAGAGCACCGAGGTACAGCACGCCGTCCACCGGCCCGTCCGCCTCCGTGAGGACGTGATCACGGGCGCGCACGGTGACGTCGGCGCCGTGCGACACCAGCCGGGCGACGACCTCGGGGGCGTCCCCGAGGACGGTCCAGCGGGTGCCGGAGAGGGCGGTCGCCGGGTCGGTCAGGGCCTCGGCCGACGCCGCGGTCCCGTCGGCGAGCGGGACCGGCCGCAGCACGTGCCGCCGGGGCGGCTCGCCGGTCACCTCCTCCGTGACCTGCACGGCCGGTACGGGCTCCCCGGCAGCGACGGACTCACCGGCCTCGGCCGCCGGTACAGGTGCGGGCACGGGCGCCGGTCCGCCCAGCCGGGCCGTCAGCCACTCGGTCACCGCGGCGGCGGTGCGTGCCTTCGTCAGCTCCTCCAGCTCGTCGTCGTCCATCGACGTGAGGTCCGCACCGGCCCCGGCGCCCAGGCGCCTGGCCAACTCGCCCGCGATCTCGGCCCGTTTGATGGAGTCGACGCTGAGGTCCGCCTCCAGATCGAGGTCGGGCTCGATCATGTCGATGGGGTAGCCGGTGCGTTCGCTGATGATCTCCAGGACGAGCTGCTGGACGTCGGTGCTCCCGGCGGGCTCCTCGGCGGCGGACGCCGGGGCCGTCTCCGGCACCGGGGCCACCACCTCGGTCTGTGCCGTGGGGAGTTGGGGCACCGCCTGGACGACCTGCGGTGCCACCACCACGGGCGGGGCGATCTGCGCGCCCGGGGTGGATCCGAAGTAGGTGAGCAGCACGTCCCGTTGGGCGGCGATCATCTCCCGGCTGGTGCGCAGGAATTCGGAGATCAGCGCGTCCCGGTCGGACGGGACGCCGTGCGGGGGGTTCGTCGTCACAGTCGTCACGGTCCTTTCGGCGGGGTCCACGACTCGTCGGGCCGGCGCGAGCGCACCGGGAAGGAGGGCTCCGGAGGCGGTGCGGACCAGCTGTCCGTCGACCGTCCAGCCGGGCCGCTTCGGCACGGGAGTGCGGACGGCGTCCACCGCGTCCCGGCCGCGCAGCAGCCACCCGCTGCGCACCGGCAGCCCCGCGACGGCGAGGCGTGCCAGTGCGTCGAGCCAGTCGCGCAGTCCACCGCCGGGCCGGGGCTCGCAGGCCACCGTGCGGTGCGGACGGTCGCCGAGGATCTGCCCGACCAGCCGCGTCAGCACCGACCCGGGACCGGCCTCGACGAAGACGCGCGCTCCGGCCTCGTACATCGCCTCGACCTGCTCGACGAAGGCGACCGGCGCGCCGATCTGGGCGGCGAGTTCGGCCCGTACCGCGTCCGCGTCGGCCGGGTACGGGGCGGCCGTGCGGTTGGACCACACCGGGAACTCGGGGGCGTGCACCGGGCGGGCGGCGAGCGCCCCGGCGAACCGGTCGGCGGCACCGGCGACCAGCGGGCTGTGGAAGGCGCAGGCGACGGGGATGCGCTTGACCCCCAGACCGGCCTCGCGCAGCAGTCGTACGGCCTCGGCCACGGCGTCGGACGGCCCCGAAATCACCGTCTGCGTGGGCGAGTTGCGGTTAGCGACGACGACGGAGTCCGGCGCGTTCGCCGTCTTCAGCGCCTGCGCCACCTCCTCGGCGCCGGTCGCGACCGCGGCCATGGTCCCCGGATCCCCTCCGCCGGACCCGTCGGACCCGGCGGACCCGGCGGCCCCGGCGGCCCCCTCGGACCAGGCGGCTTCGAGGATCGCCGCCGCCCGCTCCGAGCTCAGTTCCAGCAGGGTCTCGGGGGTCAGGGCGCCGGCCGCGCACAGGGCGACCAGCTCGCCGTAGCTGTGCCCGGCGGCCATGTCCGGGCGCACCCCGGCCGCGGTGAGCACGGCGTGCGCGGCGAGGCCCGCGATGCCCAGGGCCGGCTGGGCCACGCGCGTGTCGGTCAGCGCGGCCCGCTGCCGGTCGCGTACGGCGTCGTCGAAGGCGGTCGGCGGGTACAGGGTGTCGGCGTGGGCGCGGCCGAGCTCCAGATAGGGGCGCAGCTCGGGGAAGGCGACGAACAGGTCGGCGAGCATGCCGGTGCGCTGACTGCCCTGGCCGGGGAAGAGGAAGGCGACCTTGGCGTCGCCGGGATCCTCCGGCCCTGCCCGGTGGAGCCCCCGCGCCGGATCGTGCTCGGTGGGATCGGCCAGTGCCCGTCGCAGCTTCCCGATGAGGTCGTCCACGTCCGTCGCCACGACCGCGACCCGCGCCGGGTCCCCGCTCGCGTCCGAGCGGCGCGCCGCGCCGAGCGCCAGGTCCCGCAGGCGCCATGGCCCGCCCTCCGCCTGCGCGGCCTTGAGGAGGTCCTCCATCGCACGGCGGGCCGCGGTCTCGTCCCGCCCCCGGAAGACGAACAGTTCGGCCGGCCAGGCGTCCAGTCCGCGCACCGGCGGCACGCCGTCGGCGTAAGCGCCCAGCACCACATGGAAGTTGGTGCCGCCGAAGCCGAACGCGCTGACCCCGGCGACCCGTTCCTCCGGGGGCGCCGCCCAGGGCCGGGCCTCGGTATGGAAGGCGAAGGGGCTGCTGTCCGCGTCCCAGGCCGCGTTGGGGGCCTCGACGTGCAGCGTCGGCGGCCTGACGCCGGTGTGCAGGGCCAACAGGGTCTTGATCAGGCCGGCGAGTCCCGCGGCGCACTTGGTGTGCCCGATCTGAGACTTCACCGAACCGATCACGCAGCCGCCCGGCTTCGCCCCGGCCTCGCCGAACACCTCGCTGAGGATGCGGAGTTCGGTGCGGTCGCCGACGACCGTCCCGGTGCCGTGCGCCTCGACGAGCCCGACGTCGGCGGGGGAGACGCCCGCGTTGCGGTAGGCCCGCTCCAGGGCCGAACGCTGCCCCTCGGGCCTGGGGGCGGTGAGGCCGAGGGAGCGGCCGTCGCTGGAGGAGCCGAGGCCCTTGATGACACCGTAGATCCGGTCGCCGTCGCGTTCGGCGTCCGCGAGCCGCTTGAGGACGACGCAGGCCACGCCCTCGCCGAGCGCGATGCCGTCCGCCGAGCCGTCGAAGGCCCGGGAGCGGCCGGTCGGGGACAGGGCGTGCACGGAGGAGAAGAGGACGTAGTCGTTGATGCCGTTGTGCAGGTCGGCGCCGCCGCACAGCACCACGTCGGACGTGCCCCCGACCAGCTCCTTGCAGGCGACGTCCACCGCGGCCAGCGAGGAGGCGCAGGCGGCGTCGACGGTGTAGTTGGCGCCGCCGAGGTCGAGCCGGTTGGCGATCCGCCCGGAGATGACATTGGCGAGCATGCCGGGGAAGGAGTCCTCGGTGAGCCGCGGGAGCTGGTCGTCCAGGGCCGCCGGGACGTGGCCGTAGTACGAGGGCAGCACCGCCCGCAGCGTGGCGGCGTTCGACAGGTCGCTGCCCGCCTCCGCGCCGAACACCACGGAGGTGCGGGAGCGGTCGAACTCCCGCCCCCCGTCGCCGTATCCGGCGTCCTCCAGGGCCCGCCTGGCTGCCTCGAGCGAGAGCAGCTGCACCGGCTCGACGCTGCCGAGGGACGTGGGCGGGATGCCGTAGCGCAGGGGGTCGAAGGGGATGCGGGGCAGGAAGCCGCCCCACTTGGACGGGGTCGACTCGCCGTGGTGGACGGCCGGGTCCCAGCGGTCGGCCGGGACCTCGCCGACCGCGTCCACGCCCCCGACGACGTTCGCCCAGAACGTCGGCAGGTCGGGCGCCTGCGGGAACATGCAGGCCATGCCGACGACGGCGATGTCCAGCGGGGCCGGGGTCGCGGGCTCCGGCACCTCCCTCGCCAGACCCAACTCGGCCGCGCGCAGCGAGAGATGCTCCACCGCACCCGTCGTCACCGACTCGTGCAGCGCCGCGACCGTCGTGGTCGCCGAGCGCAGTACGGCCACCTCTCCGGCCATGAACATCCCCTCGGCGAGCTGGCGTCGCTCGTCGACGGGGGTGAGGGAGCCGTCGGCGTCCCGTGTCACGCCCTTGCTGGCGGTGCGCAGCCGGCCGACGTTGAGCCGCTCAAGCTCCTCCCAGATCCGCCGGTCCGGCACGCCCTCGGCCCGCAGCCGGGCCTCCTGGTCGCGGTAGCCGGCGGCGAACGGACTCGGCACGCACCGTGTGGCGTGACCCGGCGCCGACTCCAGGAGCGTGGTGCGTTCGGCGTCCATGACCTGTCGCTGGAAGAGCGGCCGGATCGCGCCGTGCGCCACCGCCTCCTCGGTGAACAGGTACGCGGTGCCCATCAGCACGCCGACGGCCGCTCCGCGCGCGGTCAGCGGCGCGGCGAGCGCGGCGACCATCGCCGCCGATCGCTCGTCGTGCACCCCGCCCGCGAAGAACACCTCGACGTCCTTCGCGTCGGCGCCGTCCAAGTGGTCGTCCAGGACGGCCAGTTGGGCCTCCCAAAGGGGGAAGCTGCCGCGTGGTCCGACGTGCCCGCCGCACTCCGAGCCCTCGAACACGAACCGGCGTGCACCGGCTTCCAGGAACTGCCGCAGCAGCCCGGGCGACGGCACGTGCAGAAAGGTCCGGATGCCCTCCCGCTCCAACGCCTGCGCCTGGGACGGCCGTCCGCCCGCGATGATCGCGTGCGTCGGCCGCAGCTCCCGTACGGCCTCCAGCTGGGCGGTGCGCACGTCCTCCGGTGCGAAGCCGAGCACGCCCACGCCCCAGGGCCGGCCGGCCACCGCGCCGCGGGTCTCGGCCAGCATCGCCCGTGTCCGCGCGCCGTCGGCCAGCGCCAGGGCGAGGAACGGCAGCGCCCCGTCCGCCGCCACCGCGGCGGCGAACGCGGCCCCGTCGCTCACCCGTGTCATCGGCCCCTGTGCGACGGGCAGCCGCGTCCCGAGCGCCCGGCTCATCGGTGACTGAGCCCGCAGCGCCCGTACGGCCGTGTCGTCACGTACGGCGTCCAGGACCGCGTCCCGCAGCCCGCGCACCGTCCGCCGTACGTCGCCCCAGCGCTCGGCGAACCGGGCGGCGAGGAATCCGTCCTGGCCCACCGGGAGCAGTTGGGTGCGCGGGTCCTGCGCGCCGAGCAGCGCCGCCACCGCCTCCGGTCCGGCGTCCTGCGGGAGTCGCGGGGCGTCCGGGCCGCGCCGCAGCAGGACACGGTGACCGGCCAGGACGACGGTCTCCGAGCCGTCCAGGGTGCGCAGCGCCGCGGCGGCCGGCTCGGGCAGCGCCGACTCGGCGAGCAGCGCGAGCTGGCTGTCCAGGACGACACCGGCCGCCCCTCCGGCCACCGCGGCGGCGGCCGTGCGCGGGCCGATGCCGCCGCACGCCCACACCGGCAGGGTCACCTCGGGCGCGGCGAGGAGCTGCTGGAGCAGCACGAAGGTGCTCAGCTCGCCGATCCGGCCACCGCACTCGGCGCCGCGGGCGATCAGACCGTGCGCCCCGGCGCGCACGGCGTGCCGCGCGCCCTCCAGGTCGGTGACCTCGACCAGCACGCGGTGGCGTGCCGCGAGGCCGGCGACCGGCCACGGCGCGGCGGCGCAGTCCACGGCGCCCGTGGTCGGGGGGTGCACGACGTCCGAGGTCAGGACGACCGTGTGCGGGCCGTCGGGTCCCAGGTCGGCGGGGGTGAGCCGGCAGTGCGCGCCGACCCGGACGGCGAAGCTGCCCGAAGACGCGCGGCGCAGGCGGGCGAGGGCCTCGCGGGCTCTTGGGCCGCCGGACCCCAGGTCGAGTACGCCGAGCCCGCCGGCCCGGCCGACCGCCAGGGCGAGCCCGGCATCGGGTTCGCCGAAAGGAGTGATGCCGATGATCATGTCCTCGGAACGCACAGCGGACGTCATGATTCTCCGAATCAAGGGTGAGACTGCACGGTGGGGGGTTCGGGACAGCAAAGGCGGCTCACCGGATTCCGGCGGGGAGAGGTCTACCGCGGAACACCGTTCTCAAGCGCGTGCTCGAAACGCGTTGAAAGGTAGTGCGCTTGTTACTCACTGGTCAACGATCGAACGATCGGCTGGTATCCAGCCGCAATGATTCGGTCAGTCGTGGACGAGGACCAGGGCGTAGGAAAACGGTTGAATTCCTTTCCGGCGCTGTCCCGTTCACCCTCTACTCACACGGTAGAAACATGAACGACCGCAAGAAATGGGTTCCTTTGGACCGCATGTCCGAATCGGAACGCGCATTCCCGGCGTGGTGCGGGTGGATGGGAAAATTCTGCGTGTCGGCTGTGGAGTGACCGGAAGAGTTTGTCGAGTCGTCCCGTGAGACGGGTCTTGACGCGGGCCGGGCTGCCGCGAAGACTGGAATGACTACGTAGTCAAGCCGGTCCTCGGGAGGTCGTCGACCGGCTTGACTGCGTGGTCACCGACCCGACCGGAGCACGTCATGTCGTCGAGCAGGCCCCGTCGCGGACCCGGGATGACGGAGGTCGCCCGCGCGGCCGGCGTCTCGCAGAAGACGGTGTCGCGGGTCGTCAACGGCGAGCCGCACGTCAGCCCCGGGGTGCGCGACCGCGTCCTGCGGGTCATCCGTGAACTGGACTACCGCCCCAACACCGCCGCCCGCGCCCTCCTGCTGGGCCGCTACCGCAGGATCGGCGTCGTCTCCCTCGGCTCCGCGCTGCACGGCCCGACCTCCCTGCTCTTCGGTCTGGAGAAGGCCGTGCAACGGGCCGGGTACGCGTTCGCGCTGGCGACCACCTCCGAGGGCCGGGGGAGTGACGTCGCCGCCGAGTCGCTCCTGGAGCAGGGCGTCGACGGCGTCGTCCTCGTCGAGCCGATCGACGTCGGCAAACCGACCCGTCTGAACACCGACCTGCCGGTCGTCGGCCTGTGCGCCCCGGTCGACACGGCGGCCGGCCGCAGCGCCGTCGTCCAGGCCGACGGGGTCGCCGCAGCCCGGATGGCCACCGAGCACCTGCTCGCCCTCGGCCACCGCACCGTGTGGCACGTCCCCGGCCCGCAGGACTGGTTCAGCGCCCGCGACCGGGTACGGGGCTGGCGCGAGGCGCTGGCCGCCGCGGGCGCCCCCGAGCCGCCGCTGCCCGCCGACGGCGACTGGACCCCCGCCTCCGGATACGCGGCGGGCCGGGAGCTCGCCCGACTCCCGGACGTCACCGCGGTGTTCGCCGCCAACGACGAGATGGCGATCGGTCTGGTCCGGGCCTTCGTCGAGGTCGGCCTGACCGTGCCGCACGACGTCAGCGTGGTCGGCTTCGACGACATCCCCGCGGCGGCCTACCTCTCCCCACCGCTGACCACTCTCCGCCAGGACTTCGCAGCCGTCACCGATCATGCCGTGGCCGTCCTCACCGCGACCATCGAGAACCGGCCACCCCCGCCCCGACCGACCGGCCTGGCGGTCGAGTTGCGGGTACGGAGCTCGACGGCACCGGTACGCGCCCGCAGGACGAGGCGACGCTGACGGTCGGTCCTGCGCCTGGTTCCCTCCTCCTCTCCCTTCCCCTCTCTCTCGCCCGCCCCGCGAACGCCGCCGGCGACGCCCGCACCCACGCGGGCCCCGTACAGGTGGGCGTTCACCTTCGGAGCGCACCGCTGGAGCAGCGCCGCCGGACTCCGTGCCCACGCGCACCCGGTGATTCGTGCACCCCACCCACGGCCGCGCCGCATCGGGGACGGCGGTCGGCAGCGCGTCGAACCACCGGGAGGCGGGCCGGGGTGCGGCCGCCACTCCCCACTAGGACGCGGATTGTCGCCGGGGGCGCACCGGCTCCGGCGCCGTCGCGGTCGACCAGCGGGAACGGCGGCTCCACGACCACGGAGTGTAATGTTGCCTGACCCCCGGGGGAGAAGGGTGTTCGCCGAATGAAGAATGCCGCTCTCGAAGATCGTTGGATCGAAGATCGTTGGACGGAGACCGCGGCGCGGCGCCTCGCCCCCCTCCCCGCCGCCGTGCGCGACTTCACCGTCCTCACCGCCCTCACCGCCCTCACCGCCCTCACCGGCGTCCCCGTCGACCTGCCCACCGCCCTCTTCCCGCGGGCGCGCCCAACCGGTCTCGCCCCGCCCGGCCGCACCTCGGCGGGCGGCTCCTGGCGACCGCTCGCCACCGCCGACGGCTGGGCCGCCGTCAGCCTGGCCCGCCCCGACGGCACGGCGGCGCCGCACGCCGAGCCGGCCCTCCTCGGGGCTGCGGGCGCCGACCGGGCGTCGGGGGCGCGGGGCACGCTCACGGTCGTCCGTGTCTCGGCACGCGCTCGCGCCCGGGTGCGGCCGTGCTGATCCGGGACGTGGAGGTGGCGGGCCGGGGGCGGGTCGACGTGCGCGTCGAGGGCGGGCGGGTGGTGGGGATCGGACGGCGACTGGCCGGGCCGGTCGACGTGGACGGGCGGGGCGCCGCACTGCTGCCGGGTCTGCACGACCACCACGTACATCTGGCCGCCCTGGCTGCCGAGGCGGCCTCGGTACGGGTCGGTCCCGCCGACGTGCGAGGCCGCGCGGGGCTTGCGGCGGCGTTGCGCGGCGGCGCCCCGGGGGAGTGGGTGCGGGCCGTCGGCTACCACGAGAGCGTCGCCGGGGAGCTCGACCGGTGGGTGCTGGACGCCGTGGCCGCCGACCGCCCGGTGCGCGTCCAGCATCGGAGCGGCGCGATGTGGTTCCTGAACAGCGCCGCACTGCGCGCGACGGGGCTCGACGGGCACGATGACGGCGACGGCGACGGGCGTTTCTGGCGGGAGGACGAGCGGTTGCGGCATCTCGTCCCCCGCGTACACCTCGATCTGGAAGGGGTCGGGCGGCGCGCGGCCCGGCTCGGGGTCACCGGATTCACCAACGCCGACCCCCACCCCGGGCACGGCCTGACCCAGGCCCTGTCGGTGCTGCCCCAGCGGCTCGTCGTGATGGGCGTCGACCCGCCGGTGAAGCTCATGCTCGACGATCCGGCCCTCCCCACCCCGGCCGAACTCGCCGCCACCGTCGCCCGGTTGCGCCCCCGGCCGGTCGCCGTCCACTGTGTGACCCGGGTGCAGCTGCTCGTGACCCTGCTCGCCCTGGACGAGGCAGGCCCGGTCGCCGGCGACCGGATCGAGCACGGGGCCGTCGTCCCGGCGGAGACGGTCGACTGGATCCGGCGGCTCGGTGTGACCGTGGTGACCCAGCCGCACTTCCCCGTGGAACGCGCGCAGGCCTACGCCACCGACGTCCACCCCGACGACCGGCCGCACCTGTACCGCTGCCGGAGTCTGGCCGACGCGGGCGTCCCGGTCGCCGCGGGCACGGACGCGCCGTACGGCACCCATGACCCGTGGGCGGTGATGCGGGCCGCGGTGGAGCGGGACGACGGGGAGGCCGTCACCCCCGAGGCCGCGCTGAAGATGTTCCTCGGCCGCCCGGAACAGCCCGCGGACATACGGAGGCTGGAGATCGGCGCCGTCGCCGACCTGTGTCTGCTCCACGTCCCCCTGCGTGAGGCGCTGGACGTGCTGTCGGCGGACGTCGTGCGGGCCGCCTACGTCGGGGGCCGTCCGCTTCACACGCTGTAGCCGCCGTCCACCCCCAGCGACTGTCCCGTGATGAACCCGGCCCGGTCCGAGGCGAGGAAGGACACCGCTTCCGCGATGTCCGCCGCCTCCCCGAACCGGCGCAGCGGGATGTTGCGCCGGGTGACGGCGAGGGCCTCGTCGTTCAGCTCGCCCGAATCGATCAGCCGGCCCGCGATGCCGTCGGTGAGCATGCCGGGCGCGACACAGTTGACGCGGACCCCGTAGCGTCCCTCCTCGGCGGCCAGGGCGCGGGCGACCGCCTCGACGGCTCCCTTCGCGCCCGAGGAGAGCCCGTCGCGCACCGGGAAGCGCCGGGTGGCGACGGTGGTGACCGCGACGATGCCGCCCCGGCTCCGGCGCAGGACGGGCAGCGCGGGATGCGCGAGGTTGAAGAACGCCACGGCGTCCGCCTCGAGTTGGGCCCGGTACTCGGCAGGCGACACCCGGCTCAGATGCCGCATCGGCACATGCGGACCGGCCGCGTACACGAGTGTGTGGATGCCGCCGTACGCCTCGGCGCTCGCGGTCACCGCCCGGGCCGTGGCCGCCTCGTCGGTCAGGTCCAGCGCGAGCGGCACGGCTCCCTTCACCTCGTCGGCGAGGGCCTGCGCCGCCTCCCGCCGGGCCCGGTAGGTGAACACCGCCGCGCTGCCGCGTGCCGCCAGCGTCCGTACGATCGCGGAGCCGATGCCGCCCGTTCCCCCCGCGACGAACGCGACACCGGGCCGACCCGAGAAGTCCTCCATGCCGCACCGTCCTCCATGCCGCACCGTCCTCCCTGTCTCGCCGTCCCCATGTCTCACAACCCCAAGGACTTGGCGATGACGACCTTCATGACCTCGCTCGTCCCGGCGTAGATACGGGTGATGCGCGCGTCCGCGTACAGCCGGGCGATCGGGTACTCCAGCATGTAGCCGTATCCGCCGAAGAGTTGAAGACACCGGTCGACGGCGCGGGCCTGGGTCTCGGTGCAGAAGAGTTTGACCTTCGCCGCGTCGGCGCCGGACAGCCGCCCGTCGACGAGTTCGAGGACGGCGCGGTCGAGCATGGTCTGAGCCGCTTCCAACTCCGCTGCCACGGAGGCCAGTTCGAACTTCGTGTTCTGGAAGGAGGCGACCGTCCGCCCGAACGCCTTCCGCTCCTTCACGTACCCGATCGTCGTGTCGAGCGCCGCCCGCGTCTGCGCCACCGACCCCACCGCGACGGTGATCCGTTCCTGCGGCAGGTTGTGGCCCAGGTAGCCGAAGGCGGCACCCTCCTCGCCGAGCCGGTTGGCGACCGGCACCCGTACGTCGTCGAAGGCCGGCTCCACGGTGTCCTGCGTCTTGATGCCCAACTTGTCCAGCACCCTGCCGCGCGTGAACCCGGGCATGCCGTCCTCCACCACCAGCAGGGTGAGGCCCGCGCGCCGGTCGCCGGGGTCGGCGGAAGGGAAGCGCAGGTCGGGCGCGAGGGCGATCGTGGGTGTGCCGTCCAGGACCTGCCCGCCCACCAGGCGGATCAGCTCGGGCGCCAGCAGGATCGTACCCATCAGGGACGTGGTCAGCGGCTGGGCGCCGTGCTCCTCGGCGAGCAGCGCGCACTCCCGGACGGTGGCGACCGGCCGCGCCGTGGCGCGCAGTCCGTTAAGGCCCGGTTCGGCGAGCGCCTCCTGCGCCGCCGTGCGGGCCGTGGGTTTCACGTCGTCGGCCGAGCCCATCCGGTGCCGTGTCGCGAAGGACCGCAGCAGCTCGCGGACCAGCAGGAACTCCTCTGTCTCCACGCTCAGTCCTCCTCGTTTGCCGCCCGGCGGGCGCTCCGGCGGCCGGCCCGGGAGGCGAGCTCCTCGACGATGCGGATGTGGTCCGGGCTCGTCATCGTGGCCCGCTCCGCCAGCAGCGCGGCCTCCATGCCGCCGCGCGAGACCTGCTCGACCACCGCGGCCAGTGCCGCCTTCGTCGCGCGCAGGGCCTCGGCGGGCTGCGCGGCGAGCCGGCGGGCCAGGGCCAGCGCCTCGTCCATCAGACGATCGCTCGCCACCACCCGGTTGGCCAGCCCCAGTTCGACCGCTGTCGCGGCCGGGATACGGTCCCCGGTGAAGAGGTACTCCTTCACCCGCAGCAGGCTGGTCAGCAGCGGCCACAGGGTCACCCCGCCGTCGCCCGCGACCAGGCCGACCGACACATGCGGGTCGGCCAGACAGGCGTCCTCGGCCATCAGCACCAGGTCGCAGCCCAGCGCCAGGGAGCAACCCAGGCCCACCGCCGGTCCGTTGACCGCCGCGACGACCGGCAGCGGGAAGCGGATCAGCTCGGTCTGGATGGTCCGGTCCAGGCGGATCGACCGCTCCCGCAGCTCCGGATCGGTGTGGTGGCGGCGCAGGTGATCGAAGTCGCCGCCCGCGCTGAACGCCCGGCCCGCGCCGGTGAGGACGACGGCCCGCGCCCCGGTGTCCTCCGCGAGCTCGCGCCACACCTCGGAGAGCCTGCGGTGCAGGTCCGCGGAGACGCCGTTCAGTCGGTCGGGGCGGTTCAGCGTGACGATACGGATGTCGCCGTCGGCAGCCACGGTCAGTACGGGACGCACCTCGCTCATACCCGGATGGTATTAAAGGTCAGACCGAAACTGTCAATGGTGTTGCACATATTTGAGAATCACATTCTCAGATCGACGTGCGGTGATCCACCTCGGCCGCCGCCTGCGCGAAACCGCACACATGACGAGTCATCCGCCGTGCGGCCGCCGCCTCGTCGCCGGCTCTGATCGCGTCGGTGATCCGGGCGTGGGCGCGAGCGGTCAGCTCACGGATGTCGGCGTCCATGAACCGCTCCAGGTTCGTGGCCGCGTGGATCGACCGGGAGAGCGCGCTCAGGAAACCGATGAGCAGCTCGTTTCCGCCTGCCTGCGCCACCACCGTGTGCCAGCGCACGTTGGCGCGCAGGAACCGCTGGACGTCCTCACCTGCCCCGACCAACTCCGCGTGGGCCGCGTCGAGTTCCGCCAGATCCCGGTCGGTGCGGCGCCGCGCCGCCAGTGCGGCGCACGCCGGTTCGATCGCCTCGCGCGTCTCGTGCAGCGCCTCCAGACGGATGCGCTGTCCCCGGATCACCAGCTGCACGGTGTTCGCCAGGGACTCCCGCCCCGGCCGGTGCACGAAGGCCCCGCCCCCGCGCCCCGGCCGGATCTCCAGCAGCCCCTCGACCTCCAGAATGCGCAGCGCCTCCCGCACGGTCGCCCGGCTCAGACCCGTCTGCTCCACCAGCTGCCGCTCCGCAGGGAGCGCCGTACCCTCACCGAACTCCCCGGACAGGATCCTCTCCCGCACCTCTGCCGCGAGCACGTCCGACGCCTTCGGGACGGTCAGCGTCTCGAAACGGGGGGCGGGCTGCTCGGAGCGCGGCACGGGACGGGCCTCTCGTCAGGGCGTCGAATTCTGGCGGAACGGCGATTTCGGTGTTTCGGCCGAACCATTCAATACGCCGCCTCCGCCGACTGTCACATCACCATGCCGCCGTCCACCGGCAGCATCTGCCCGTGACGAAGGACGCCGCCTCGGAGGCCAGGAACACGAACGCCGCCGCGACCTCCGCAGGCTCCGGCCGGCGTCCGAGCGGGATCCGGGCCGGCATCCGCGGTGCGAACTTCTCGTTCGCGCGGATGGTCTCGGTCATCGTGGTCGCGGCCGGCGGGGCGAGAGCGCTGACGAGGATGTTCCTGCGGGCCGGTTCGCGGCCAGGGACTCGGTCAGGCCGACGATCCCCGCCTTCGCGGCCGAGTGGTCGACCTGGCCGAGCGTGCCGACCAGGCCGGCGGACGACGTGACGTTGATGATCCTGCCCCGGCCGTCCTCCGGCAGGAACGGCAGCGCCGCCCGCGCGAGCGCCTCGGCCACGGCGGAACCGATACCGCCCGCGGCGCCGGTGACCGGCGCCGGTGACCGGCGCCGGTGACCGGCGCCGAGCGTCCCGCGAGATCGAACAGTGCAGCCCCGCTGCTCATCAGTAACTCCTCGGCAGTCCCAGTGTGTGTGAACCCAGGTAGTTCAGGACCATCTCCTGGCTGACCGGCGCGATCCGCATCAGCCGGGCCTCGCGGAAGAGGCGGGCCACGGGGTACTCCTCGGAGTAGCCCATGCCGCCGTGGGTCTGCAGGGCCCGGTCGGCTGCGGTGAACCCGGCGTCCGCGCACAGGTACTTGGCGGTGTTCGCCTCCCGCCCGCAGGGCCGGCCGTTGTCGTACAGCCAGGTCGCCTTGCGCAGCACCAGCTCGGCCGCGTCCAGCCGGGCGAGCGCGTCGGCCAGCGGGAACTGCACGCCCTGGTTCATCCCGATGGGCCGTCCGAACACCACCCGGTCGCGGCCGTACCGCACGGCCCGCTCCAGCGCGACGCGCCCGATGCCGAGTGCCTCCGCCGCGATCAGCATGCGTTCCGGGTTGAGCCCGTCGAGCAGATACCGGAACCCCTGCCCCTCCTCGCCGACCCGGTCCTCGACGGGGACCCGCAGGTCGTCGATGAACAACTCGTTCGAGGTGACGGCGTTGCGGCCCATCTTCGGGATGGGCCGGATGTCGACGTGGTCGCGGTCCAGGTCGGTGAGGAACAGCGTCATCCCGTCGGTGCGCCTGTCCACCTCGTCGAGCCTGGACGTCCGGGTCAGCAGCAGGATCTTCTCCGACTCCAGCGCCTTGGAGATCCACACCTTGCGCCCGCTGACCACGTAGTGGTCGCCCTCCCGGCGCGCGTACGTCGTGATGCTCGTGGTGTCGAGTCCGGCGCCGGGCTCGGTCACACCGAAGCACACGTGCAGGTCGCCGGTGGCGATGCGCGGCAGGGTGCGCCGCTTGAGCTCCTCGCAACCGTGCACCACCACCGGATGCATACCGAAGATCGACATGTGGATCGCGCTGGCGGCGTTCATCCCGCCGCCGGAGCGCGCGACCTCCTCCAGCAGCAGCGCGGCCTCGGTGATGCCGAGGCCGTGGCCGCCGTACGCCTCGGGGATCGTGACGCCCAGCCAGCCGCCGCCCGCGACGGCGGCGTAGAACTCCTCGGGGAACGCGCGGTCGCGGTCCTTCTCCATCCAGTACCGGTCGTCGAAGTCCTTCAGGAGCCCGGCGACGGCCTTGCGGATCGTGTTCTGGTCCTCGGTCAGCTCGAAGTCCACGGCGGGGACACCCCTCTACCGGATGCGACGCGATGTGTGAAACATATCAAAGGTCAGACCAAAGCAGCTTTCATGTCAACTCCTCCGTACGGGTTCCGGGGCGGCGGTGTCCGGAGTGTTGGCGCCGGAGCCGGTGTGACGATCAGCCCATAGTGCGCGTATGACGCGTACCCGTACGGCGCTGCTGTGCGCCGCCGCCCTCCTCGCCACGAGCTTCCAGACGGTGGCGGCGAGCGCGGTCCCCGAAGGCCACGACCAGGCGTGCGCCGCCACCCGGAAACCCAAGGGGCAGGCCCGCCAGGTCCTCGACATCGTCCGCCGGGCCAAGAAGGACCTCGATCTCAAGGCCGCCCTCGTCAAGGTCACCGTCGACGGGCGTGAACTCGTCACCGGCGCGGTCGGCGAGTCGCTCACGGACGTGCCCGCCACCCCCGCCATGCACTTCCGCACCGGTTCGGTCGGCATCGCCTTCATGGGCACCGTCCTGCTCCAACTGGTCGACGAGGGCAAGGCGGACCTCGACGACCCCGTCTCGCGCTGGCTGCCCGACCTGCCGCACGGCGACGAGATCACCCTGCGCATGCTCGGCGACTCGACCTCGGGCCTGCACGACTACGTCACCGACCCGGTCTTCCTGAAGAAGCTCTACGCCGACCCGTGGCAGCACTGGACACCGGAGGAGGTCGTCGGGATCTCCCTGAGCCACCCCCTCTGGTACGAGCCCGGCACCAACTGGAGCTACTCGCACGCCAACTTCGTCCTCCTGGGCCGCGCCCTGGAGAAGATCACCGGCACCCCGCTCGACCGCCTCCTGTGGAAGCGGGTCATGGATCCGCTCGGCCTGCGCAACACGCGCAACAACGACACCGCGCTCATCCCGCCGCCCGTCCTGCACGCCTACGACGACGAACGCGGCACCTACGAGGAGTCCACCTACTTCAACCCGTCCTGGACCACGGCCCCCGGCGCGGTCCTGACCCAGGACATCTGCGACCTCGCCCGCTCCGGGCAGGCCGTCGGCTCGGGCGAACTGCTCTCACCGGCCGCCTTCCGCACGCAGCTGAACCCGGGCACGGTCGGCCTGGGGCACCCGACGGACACCTGTCCCGCCACCGTCTGCCTGCCGATGACCAAGGCCTTCCACTTCGGCGTCGGCGTCGTCGTCAAGAACGGCTGGGTGGTGCAGAACCCGTCCTTCTTCGGCTACGCGGCCGTGATGGCGTACGAGCCGCACGAGCGTCTGTCCATCGCGGTCTCGACGACCGTGGGCCCGAACGCCCCTGCCGGCAACACCTCTCAGACGATCGTCGAGCGGATCGCGGCCCTGCTGGACCCCGACCACCCGCTCGCGGGCTGACCGGGGTGTCTCGGCGCCCGGCGCGCACCCCGTCCGGGGCGATGGCCAGGACGCGGTCGCCCTGGGCGTCGTCCACGAAGGCGGTCGCCGTGACACCGGCGACCAGGCGCGGCAGATCACCGAAGTCCATGTCGGTGCGGGCGACGCCGGACTGCCGCGCCCGCGCGAACAGCGGGCCGCCGGCCCCGTGCAGCGACGCGCGGCAGGCCTGGAAGAACTCCGACTCGCCCTCCAGCGCCTCGCGCACCACCCGCCCGTCGGCCCCGGCCGCCCACCAGGCGTCGACCGCCGCACCCGCCCCCGTGCGGTAAGGTTTACCTGCGCGTTCCCGCAGCTCACCGCCGCGGAAACGCCTCGGGACGTGGCGCAGCTTGGTAGCGCACTTGACTGGGGGTCAAGGGGTCGCAGGTTCAAATCCTGTCGTCCCGACAGCGAGATGCCGAAGGGCATCGCAAACCCCCGAACCCACGGGTTCGGGGGTTTCGTCGTCCGAACCGTCAGGCGGACAGCCGCACGGCCATCCGCACGGTCACGTCGTCCCCTTCGGTCAGGCCCTGCGGCCTCCGCACGGCGACCTTGAGCGGCAGCAGGTAGCCGCCGTCCTTCGGGAAGAGGGACGTCTCGAACACGGTCTCGCCGATCCGGGCCTCCACCGGGATCACGCCCCAGCCGTACGTGGCCATCGCGGCCACCTCCTGGATGTCGGCGGCTTCCTGGCCCGGTACCCGGACGAAGTAGTAGGGCGCCGGCCCGCGCCATTCGATCACCCGGCCGGTGAAGGCGAGCTCCATGGGTTCAGTCCTGTGGGGTGAGGTCGCTGTCGGTCATGACGGTCAGCCTAGGGCCTTACCGTCGTACCGAGGGCCGTCGTCATGCCGGTAGCGAGCCACGACGTCCGTCAGGTAACCACGCAGCATGGCCTTGGCCTCCTCGAGGAGGTCCGTGTCGCCCTCCGGGGCGCGGCGGAAGGCCTCCTGCGCGAGTGCGTCGGCGGCCAGGATCGCGGCGTGGCAGGCCCGCGCGAGTGCCTCGTCGTCGCCCGCGACGCCCAGCGCGAGCAGGACCCGGCGGATCCCGTCGGCCATCCGGCGCTTGTGCTCGCGGTCCGCCGCCCGGGTCCGCTCGGTCAGTCCGCTGCCGAACCACAGGGCACGGAAGCCGTGTTCGGTGCGGTAGACGTCGGCGTACGTGTCGATCAGGACGCCCACGGGATCGTCCCACCGCTCCCGGGGCGCGGTCCGCACCAGGTCGTCCATGACGGCTTCCAGGCGGGCGAAGTAGCCCGCCGCCAGTGCCTCGATGATCGCGCCGCGGTCGGGGAGGTACTGGTACAGCGACCCGACCGACACCTTCGCCTCGGCCGCGACCCGCGTCGTGGTGAGCGCCTCGACGCCCTCGCCGACCAGGATGCGCTCGGCGGCCTCCAGCACCAGTGCCAGACGTGCCCTGCTGCGCGCCTGCCGGGGAGTGCGGCGCAGGGGAGTGCCGCCGTCGGGGCCCGCGGTCGCCTGGACCAAGGGACTGCCTCCAAACCTGAACGTGACTTTGTTTCATGTTTAGGCTACCTTCACGCCCATGACCGCCTCAAGCTCGGCGCTGAGTCAGGAGCGGGCCGCCGTGGCGGACGCCTGCCGGCGCCTGGGGGCCGCAGGCCTCCTCATCGGCACGGCCGGGAACGTGAGCATGCGCGTCGAGGACCGGGTCGCGATCACCGCGACCGGAGCGGTCCTCGCCCGGCTCACCCCGGACCAGGTGACCGTGGTCGACCTCGACGGAGACGTCGTGGCCGGAACCCTGCGGCCGACCTCGGAACTGGAACTCCACCTCGGCGTCTACCGCCGCTACGGCACCGGCGCGGTCGTCCACACGCACGCTCCGATGGCCACCGCCGTCTCCTGCGTCATCGACGAACTTCCCTGTATCCACTATCAGTTGCTCGCCCTCGGCGGCACGGTGCGGGTCGCGCCGTACGCCACCTTCGGCACCCGCGAACTCGCCGAGTCGGTACTCGCCGCGCTGGACGGCCGCAGCGCCGCCCTGATGGCGAACCATGGCGCGCTCACCCACGCGACGACCCTCGACAAGGCCGTGGAGAACGCCCTGCTCCTCGAATGGGCCTGCGGGGTCTACCAGCGCGCGGCCGCCATGGGCCGCCCCCGCTTCCTCGACGACCAGCAGCAGCTCGCGGTGATCGAGGCGGCGATCGCCCGCGACTACGGCAGCACCCACCCCGTACCGCCTGTACCACCCGCGCAGGAGGAAGAGCCGATGAAGGGGGAGAACCGATGAAGGTCTTCACGATGGGCGTGCACGTGCTGGACGTACTGGTGCGGCCCGTGGAGGAGATACCCGAGGGGCAGGGGGCGACGCTCGTCGAGGACATTCGGATGACCGCCGCCGGGACCGCCGGCGGCACCGCCCTCACCCTCGCCAAGCTGGGCGCCCAGGTGCGCAGCGCCGGCGCCATCGGCTCCGACCCGACGGGCGACATGCTGGTGCAACTGCTCGAAAGGGCAGGCATCGACACCGAGTTCCTCGTCCGCCGCACCGACACCGCCACCTCCGCGAGCGTCCTGCCGATCCGGCCCAACGGCGACCGCCCCTCGCTGCACCTCCTCGGGGCGAACATCACCTACGGCCTCGACGACGTCCCCTGGGACGCCCTCGCCGAGGCCACCCACCTGCACCTGGGCGGACCGGAGTTGATCGGCGTCGACGTCGCGACGCGCATCCTGTCGTACGTCAAGGAACACGGTGTCGTCACCTCCGTGGACCTGCTCGCCCCCGGCGTCCTCGGCAGCTTCGAGCAGATCGAGGCGGCTCTGCCGTACATCGACCATCTGCTGCCCAACGAGGACCAGGTGCTCGGCTTCACCGGCGAGGACGACCTGCTGACGGGCGCGCGCAAGCTCCTGGACGCCGGGGCGGGCGTCGTCGCCGTCACGCGCGGCGGCGAGGGCGCGCTCGTGGTGACGGCCGACGGCGCGGAACCGGTTCCCGCCTTCGTCGTCGACGTCGTCGACACCACCGGGTGCGGCGACGCGTTCTCGGCGGGCTACCTGCGGGGCGTCGGTCTGGGCCGGGCGCCGAGCGACGCCGCCGTTCTCGGCAGCGCCGCCGCCGCTCTCGTCGCGCAGGGGCTCGGCAGCGACCACGGCGACTTCGACCTCACGGCCGCCGACACCTTCGCCGCAACGGCCAAGCCCCGCACATGAGTTGACGTCACAGGAGCACCACGGAGCGCAGGACGTCTCCGTGGTGCATCCGCTCGAACGCCTTCTCCACCTCGTCCAGTCGGATGGTCTCGGTGACGAACGCCTCCAGGTCCAGGCGGCCCTGCAGATGCAGGTCGATCAGCATCGGGAAGTCACGCGAGGGCAGACAGTCGCCGTACCAGGACGACTTCAGCGCCCCGCCCCGTCCGAAGACGTCCAGCAGCGGCAGTTCCAGCTTCATCTCCGGGGTCGGCACCCCCACCAGGACCACCGTCCCGGCCAGGTCACGGGCGTAGAACGCCTGCCGGTACGTCTCCGGGCGGCCGACCGCCTCGATCACGACATCGGCACCGAACCCGCCGGTCAGCTCGCGGATCGCCTCCACCGGGTCCGACTCGCGCGAGTTGACCGTGTGCGTGGCACCCATCGAGCGGGCCGTCTCCAGCTTGCGGTCGTCGATGTCCACCGCGATGATCTTCGCCGCACCCGCCAGGTTCGACCCCGCGATCGCCGCGTCCCCCACCCCGCCACACCCGATGACCGCCACCGTGTCACCCCGGCCGACGTTGCCGGTGTTGATCGCCGCCCCGATCCCCGCCATCACGCCACAGCCCAGCAGCCCCGCCACCGCGGCCGACACCGACGCGTCGACCTTCGTGCACTGACCCGCCGCCACCAGCGTCTTCTCCGCGAACGCCCCGATACCCAGGGCCGGGGACAGCTCCTGGCCCGTCGAGGCGAGGGTCATCCTCTGCTTGGCGTTGTGGGTGTCGAAGCAGTACCAGGGCCGCCCCCGCAGACACGCCCGGCACTGCCCGCACACCGCACGCCAGTTCAGGATCACGAAGTCCCCGGGCGCCACGTCCGTGACGCCGTCCCCGACGGACTCCACCACACCCGCCGCCTCATGCCCCAGCAGGAACGGAAACTCGTCGTTGATCCCGCCCTGCTTGTAGTGCAGGTCGGTGTGACAGACCCCGCAGGCCTGGATCCTCACCACCGCCTCACCGGGCCCGGGATCGGGGATCACGATCGTCTCCACCCGCACCGGCTCGTCCTTGCCCGGTGCGACGACACCGCGAACTTCCTGTGTCATGAGGTCAGTTGTCCTTCTCGGAGTAGTCGTGGAAGCCGCGCCCGGACTTCCGGCCCAGCAGCCCGGCCTCCACCATGCGCAGCAGCAGGGGCGGCGGGGCGTGCAGCGGGTCCTTGAAGTCCGCGTACATCGCCTCGGCGATGGCGGTGAGGGTGTCCAGGCCGATCAGGTCGGCCAGGCTCAGCGGGCCCATCGGGTGGGCGCAGCCGAGGACCATGCCGGTGTCGATGTCCTCCGCGCAGGCGTGCCCGGACTCCAGCATCCGGATCGCGGAGAGCAGGTACGGCACGAGCAGGGCGTTGACCACGAAGCCGGCCCGGTCCTGGGCGCGGATCACCTTCTTGGCGAGGACCTGGGTGACGAACTCCTCCGCCCGGACCTGTGTCTGAGGTGCCGTCAGCAACGACGGCACGATCTCCACGAGCTCCAGCACCGGCACCGGGTTGAAGAAGTGCACGCCGATCACCTGGTGCGGGCGGGCGGTGGCCATGCCCAGTTTCATGATGGGTAGGGAGGAGGTGTTCGACGCGAGCAGCGCGTCCTCCCTCACGACGATCCGGTCCAGCTCGGCGAACAGCGCCGCCTTCACCTTTTCGTCCTCCGTCGCCGCCTCCACCACCAGGTCCCGGTCGGACAGGTCCGTCAGGTCGGTGGAGACCCGCAGGCGGCCGAGCGCGGCGACACGGTCCGCCCCGGAGAGTTTGCCGCGTCGTACGCCGCGGTCGAGCGAGGCGGTGATCCTGGCACGGCCGGCCTCGGCGGCACCCGGGTTCACCTCGTGGACGACGACGTCCAGGCCGGCCCGGGCGCAGACCTCGGCGATGCCCGCGCCCATCAGACCGCAGCCGACGACCCCGACCCCGCGGATGTCCGCGCCCGGCCCGGCGCTCACCGGAACGCCGCCTGGCCCGTCAGCGCCTGGCCGATCACCAGCGTGTGCATCTCGACCGTGCCCTCGTAGGTGAGGATCGACTCCAGGTTGTTGGCGTGCCGGATGACCGGGTACTCCAGCGAGATGCCGTTGGCGCCCAGCACCGTGCGCGCGGTACGGCAGATCTCCAGCGCCGCCCGGGTGTTGTTGAGCTTGCCGTAGCTGACCTGCTCGGGCCGCAGTCCGCGGTCGTCCTTGATCCGGCCGAGGTGCAGGGCCAGCAGCGTGCCCTTGGACAGTTCGAGGGACATGTCGGTCAACTTGGCCTGGGTCAGCTGGAATCCGCTGATCGGGCGGCCGAACTGCACCCGGTCGCCGGCGTAGTCCAGTGCCGCCCGGAAGGCGGAGCGCGCGGCGCCCATCGCGCCCCAGGCGATGCCGTACCGGGCCTCGTTGAGGCAGGACAGCGGACCGCGCAGCCCCCGCACGTCCGGCAGGACGGCCGTCGCCGGCAGCCGTACGGAGTCCAGGACCAGCTCGCTGGTGACCGACGCCCGCAGCGACATCTTGTGCTTGATGGCCGGCGCGGAGAAGCCCGGGGTGTCGGTGGGGACGACGAAGCCGCGGATGCCGTCCTCCGTACGGGCCCAGACCACGGCCACGTCGGCGACCGAACCGTTCGTGATCCACATCTTGCGGCCGTCGAGAACCCAGTCGTCGCCGTCCCGGCGGGCGGCCGTGCGCATGCTGCCCGGGTCCGAGCCGGAGTCGGGCTCGGTGAGCCCGAAGCAGCCGATCGCCGTGCCCGCCGCCATCCGCGGCAGCCACTCCTCCTTCTGCTCCTCGGAACCGAAGGCGTGGATCGCGTACATGGCCAGCGAGCCCTGCACCGAGACCAGGGAACGCAGTCCGGAGTCGGTCGCCTCCAGTTCCAGGCAGGCCAGGCCGTAGTCGACCGCGCTCATCCCCGCGCAGCCGTAGCCCTCCAGGTGCATGCCCAGCAGACCGAGTTCGCCGAGTTCCTTGGTGAGGCCGCGGATGTCCTCGATCTCGCCCTGCTCGAACCACTCGGCGATGAACGGGTCGACGCGTCGGTCGCAGAAGGTGCGCACCGCGTCGCGTACGGCGCGTTCGTCCGGGGTGAGCAGGCTGTCGAGTTCCAGGAGGTCGAGGGGGTCGGCCGGGCGCCCGGTGTGCGGTGCGTGCATCGTCAGTCTCCTTGAGTCTTCGCCGGCGTCAGGCCGTCGGGCTGATGATGAAGTTGCTGAAGCCGCCGTTGCGTTCGGCGATCCCGCCGATGGCGTCGTTGACCTGCTCCAACGGGAACACCTGGTGCTCCAGCGGGCTCAGGTCCAGCAGACCGGCCCCCGCCATGTCGGCCATGACCTGCCCCTCGCCGGAGGTGAACCAGGCCGAGCCGATCAGGCGCAGCTGCTGGTCCATCATCCGGTGGATGTCGATCGGCAGATCACCTGCGACGGCGCCGATGTTGACCGCGATGCCGCCGCGTGCCATCGCCCGCATGCCGGCCCGGAAGGTCTCGTGCGGGGCGCCCGGACCGAGGGCGTCGACGTAGATGTCGGCGCCGTAGCCGTCGGTCTGCTCGTGGATCCACTCGTCGACCGGGCCGTCGTCGAGGGAGTGCAGGTTCAGACGGCCGCCCGCCAGCTTGCCGACCTGGTCCAGCAGGCCCTTGTCGCGGCCGGTGCCGTAGACGTGGGTCAGGCCGAGGGCGGGCGCGAGGAGCGCGGCGCCGATGCCGAGGGTGCCGCTGATGCCGTTGACCAGGACGGTCTTGCCCGGTCCGGCACCGGCCTTGCGCAGGGCCGAGTACATCGTGCCGAGGTAGCCGAAGCGGGCGGCGGCCTCGAAGGACAGCGAGTCCGGCAGCTTCACCAGGCTGTACGCCGGGGCCACCATGTACTCGGCGAGGCCGCCCTGGTAGCGGTCGAGCAGGTTCAGGGCGGTCGGGGAGAAGCCGAAGTACCCGGCGAAGGCGTAACTGGCGCAGTTGATCGAGTCGCCGCTGCGGCACGAGCGACAGGAGCCGCAGGAGCGGCCCGGGTTGACGTACACCCGGTCGCCGACCTCGACGCCTTCGACGCCCTCGCCGACCGCCTCGACGACCCCGGCCGGGTCCAGGCCGAAGATCGCCGGCAGGGTGGGGAGCGGGCTGTGCGGGAACCAGGTGGTCCACATGTTCAGGATGTTGGCGAGGTTCGGAACGATGTTGACGGCGTGGACGGCCACGCGGACGTCACCACGGCCGGGCTCGGGAACGGGCAGTTCCTCGAGCTTCATCGGCTCGCCGACGTGGTGCATCCGCGCGGCTCGCATGGTCGCACTCATGGCGTCTCCTCGGGTTGAGGGTAGGAGTGGGGGAGACGGCACCAACGGCGGTGCTGTCTCTGGGAGTTGTGGAGTGATGAGCGGGGTCGAGCGGTTTCGCTGACGGGGAGTCAGTCGTTCAGCAGCGTCGTCAGCCGCGCACGCTGCAGTTTTCCGGTCGCCCCGCGCGGCAGTGCGGGTACGACGCACAGCCGCCGGGGCCACTTGTGCCGGGCGAGCCGGCCGTCGAGGTGACCGCGGACGTCGTCCAGGGTCGGGGTGCCGGTGTCGATGACGAGGAAGGCGGTCACGACCTCGCCCCAGACGGGGTCCGGCGCCCCCGACACCGCGACCTCGACGACCCCGGGGAAGTCGGCGAGCGCGTTCTCGACCTCGGCGGGGTCGACGTTCTCGCCGCCGGTGATGATGGTCTCCTTGAGCCGGCCGACGACCGTGAGGCGGCCCTCGTCGTCGAACCGTCCCCGGTCACCGCTGTGGAACCAGCCCTCCGTGTCGGTCACCGGCACCGGCCCGGCGGCTGTCCAGTACACGGACGCCACCGACGGACCGCGCACCCAGATCTCACCGGGTGTGCCGACGGGCGCGGGAGCCCCGGTCGCGTCCACGACCGTCAGCTCGGCGTCCGGGACGGGGGAGCCCGTGGAGGTCGCCGGCTCGTCGGGCGCGGAGTAGGTGACCCCGGCGCTGGTCTCGGTCAGACCGTAGGAGTTGACCACGCCGATCCCGACCGCCCGGAACTGCTCGCGGGTGGCGGTCTGGGCCGGTGAGCCACCGGACAGGATCCACCGCAGGGTGTCCAGGTCGCCGCCGGTGAAGCGGGGGTGGCGGGCCAGCAGGGCGGACATGGCGGGGACGGCGAAGGCGCAGGTGACCCGGTGGTCGCGGACCAGGTCGACGAACAGGTCCGGGTCGAAGCGCGGGGCCAGGACGACCGTCCCGCGCCGCGCCCACGTGCACTGCGGCAGCCCGCCCAGGACGGCGACGTGCGCCAGCGGGGTGGAGACCAGCGCGGTGTCGTCCTCGTCGAAGGGCAGCCGAGCCAGGGCGCCCGCCATGCTCCGGAACAGGTTGTCGTGGGTGAGGGCGACGCCCTTGGGGCGGCCGGAGGTCCCGGACGTGAACGCGATGACCGCGATGTCGGAGCCGGCCGGGGGATCGGAGACCGGCGCCTCGGGACCCTCGTCCTCGGGATGCAGGTCCTCCCACGTCAGACGCTGGCCCGTGCCCGCCGGGAAGCCCTCGCCCGCGACCACCGCCGTCGGGGCGGTCTCCTCGCACACGACCGCGAGCTCGCCGCCCGTCACCTGCGGGTGCAGCGGGACGAGGACGGCTCCCATCCGCGTCACCGCGAACAGGGTGATCAGGGCCTCGGGCCGGGCCGTGCCCTGCATCACCACCCGGTCGCCCGCGCGCACCCCGTGCTTGTCGAGCCGGGCGACCGTGCGCCGGACCGCCAGGTCCAGCTCGGCGTAGGTCCAGGAGCGGGCCTCGAAGACGAGGGCGGGCCGGGAGCCCGCCTCGGCCGCGCTCGTCACGAGGTGAGCGCCGAACCAGGAGGTCGTGGTCATGACGGCACCTCCGCGGCCCGTCTCGCGCGGGCGAGCCCGCCCAGCGTCGTGCCCGTCAGCTCGTCGGCCAGGACCGGCGTCGGCCGATCGAGGAGCCGACGGGCCGCGAGATGCTCCGCGGGCCAGTCCAGCGTCTCGACGGCCACCAGCCTGCCCTCGCGGAAGGCGTACGCGGCGAGTCGTCCCGGGGTGTCGCCCGCCACCAGCCGGACCTCGTCGGAGGGCACGCGCAGCCCGGCGATCTGCAGCTTGACGGCACCCTGGTCGCTCCAGAACCACGGCAGGTTCTCGTACCGGGCGGGCTGCCCGGCGAGGCGCCGGCCGACGAGCGCGCCCTGGTCGGTGGCGTTCTGCACGGACTCCAGCCGGACCGGGCCGACCGCGTGCGGGTGGGGGTGGCGGGCGCAGTCGCCGACGGCGGAGACCCTCGGGTCGGTGACCGAGCGGAGCTGTTCGTCGACCAGCACACCGTCGTCCACGGCCAGGCCGGCGTCCCGCGCCAGCTCGTCCCTGGGGACGGCTCCGATGCCGTACACGACGAGGTCGGCGGGGAGGATCCCGGCCGAGGTCACGACCTGCCGGACCCGGTCCGTGCCCTCGACAGCGTGCACGGCCGTCCCGGTCAGGACGCGGACACCGGACTCCTCGTGCCGCTGCCGCAGGTGTTCCTGGAGCTGCGCGGAGACGGCCCGGCTCAGCAGCCGGTCGGCCAGCTCGACGACGGCCACCCGCGCGCCGCGGGCCCGGGCCACCTGGGCGAGTTCGAGCCCGATGAAGCCGCCGCCGACGACGACCACGTCACGGGCCGTCGCCAGCGCCCGGCCGACGGCCAGCGCGTCGTCGAGCGAGCGCAGGGCGTGGACGCCGGCCAGGTCGGCGCCGGGGACGGGCAGGGGCCGGTTGCGGGCGCCGGTGGCCAGCACCAGGTGGGAGTAGGGCACGCGTTTGCCGGCGCGGGTGCGGACCGTGCGGGCGGCGAGGTCCAGGGCGACCACGTCGTCGCCGAGCCGCAGGTCGATGTCCCGCTCGGCGTAGAAGGACTCCGGGACCAGGGAGACGCGCAGTTCGTCCGGCTCGGTGTGGGCCTTCTTGGACAACGGCGGCCGCTGGTACGGCAGATGGGGCTCGGCGGCGCACACGGTGACCGGGCCGGCGTAGCCGCAGGCGCGCAGGGTCGAGGCGACGCTGAAGCCGGCCTGCCCGCCGCCGACGACGACCACACCCGCGGTGCGCGTCGTACCTGTGCTCATACCTGCTCCTCGGGCACGTGGACCACCAGGCCGTCGAGGGCGTCGGAGAGCTGTACCTGGCAGCTGAGCCGGCTGGTGGGCCGGCGTTCGGCGGCGGTGAAGTCCAGCATCTCGTCCTCGACGTCGTTCGGCCCTCCCGCCAGCTCGGACTGGGCGGCGTCGACGTAGACGTGGCAGGTGGCGCAGGAGGCGTTGCCGCCGCACTCGGCGACGATGCCCTGGACGCCGTTCGAGACGGCCGCCTGCATGAGCACGGTCCCCGACGCGGCGGTGACCTTGCGTTCGGTCCCGTCGGGCAACTGGAAGATGACGGTGGGCATGAAGTCCTCCCGATGGGGACGGCTCAGGCTGCTTGCCAGGTGACGTTCAGCGAGGTCGGCCCGCGGAACACCCAGCCGTCCAGGCGGCCCGCGGCGGAGCCGCTGTCGGATGCTGTCGCGCCCTCGGCGAGGCGGAGTCCCTTGAGGCGGCCGAAGACGAGGGGCCAGGCGATCGCGCTGACCTCGTGGCGCGCGACCCACGCGCCCATGCAGAAGTGCGGTCCGCCGCCGAAGGCGAGGTGCGGACGGTGCGGCCGGTCGAGGTCGAACTCGTCGGCCCGTTCGAACACCGACTCGTCCCGGTTGCCGGAGGCGATGACGAGGGCCACGCGGCTGCCGGCGGGGAGGGTCAGCCCGGCGATCTCGTGGTCCTGGGTGAGCTGGCGCGGGTACATGCCGATCGGCGAGACCCAGCGGGCGGTCTCCTCGAACACCCGCTTCCAGCTCGACGGCTCCTTCAGGACCCGTTCCCGCACCTCGGGACGGTTCAGCAGCGCCCAGGCGCCGACGCCGAAGACGTCACGCGGCTCGTTGACACCTCCGCCGATGATGACCTTGACGTTGTTCTGGATCTCGGCGAGATCCACCGGCCCGGCCGCGTGGACCATGGAGGAGATCACCGAGCCGTCGGGCTCGCGCCGGGCGGCCTCGGCGGCCCGGGCCACCGCGTCCTCGATGGCCCGGGTGGCCCGCTCGGCGCGCAGCCAGATGTCGGGGTCGTCGGCGTAGTTGCTGTTGCCCGCCATCATCGCCCGCGACCAGTTGGCGACGTCCTCGGCGCTCGCGTCGCGCAGGCCCAGCACCAGGGCCAGGTTGGCGGCGACGAGCGGCTCGGCGAAGTCGGCCATCAGGTCGGCCTCGCCCCTGCCCGCGATCCGGTCGAGCAGTTCGTGCGCCGTGCGCTCGAAGGCGCCTGCCCACAGGTCGCGGACCTGGCGCGGACGGGTCGGCGGCTCCGCGGCGGACCGCAGACGCCGGTGGTTCGGGTCGTCCTCGCGGAGCATGTTCGGGCCGACCGTGCGCAGCAGCAGCGAGCCCTCCTCGCGCGAGCTGAACACCTCGGGGAGCTTCTCCGCCAGGACGATGTCCTCGTACCGGGTGAGCAGGTGCCGACCGACCGAGGGGACCCAGGCGAGCGGTGCGGTGCGGCGCAGCTCGGCGTAGGCGGGGTAGGGGTCGCGGCGCAGGTCGGCGAGGTCGAGGTCGACGACGGGCGCTCCGGGCGCCGCCGTCGTCACCGCGGGCACGGCGCTCATGCCGTGCCACCTGTGCCGCCTGCGCCGATCAGGACGAAGAACGCCGTGGCGGGCTCGGTGCCGTTGTTGCGCCAGGCGTGGCGTGTGGCGTTCTGCACGATGATGTCGCCGGGCCCCAGGACCGCGGTCTCGCCGCCGTCGAGGTCGAGGACCAGCTCGCCGGTGAGGACGACGCCGTAGTCGACGGTGGGCGTGGTGTGCATGCCCGGGTTGTCGGGCTCGAAGAGCTCGGCGAGACCGGGGCTGAACTCCAGCTGCTCCGCCGCCGCGGCGGCGGGGTCCCAGCTGGGGTCGGCGTAGACACTGGCCGGCGCGAAGGTGACGGTCAGCGCGACCGTCTCGCCCGGCGCGGGCACGAAGGACTTCAGGGATGCCGTCGGGTCGGCCGACGGGACGGCGGGAGCCGCCGTGTTCCACACGAGGGAGCGGGCGAAGCCGGGGGTGTGCACGGACTGATTGGTGCGCGGCGGCTCGCCGTCACTGACGATCACGGGCTTCCCGCTCGGGCTGACACCGGTGACGACACGACGGACCATGATTCTCTCCCTTGAGAAACCAACCTACTGTTAGATGCTTGACGGTAAAGGTTCTAACTGTTTTTCGACGGTCGTGCTGCGGCGGCTCCGAGCACGACTCCTGTGGTGGACCGGTTCCCCGGGCCCGGTCATTCCGCGGGCGGGGTCTCCTGGTTGACCAGCGTACGCAGGAGATGCACCAGTTCACTGAGCTGGTCGTCGCGCAGGACGCCCGTCCAGGCCCGCTCGCGCTTCGTCTGGGCCTCGATGGCCAGCCGCAGGGTCTGGCGGCCCTCCGCGGTGAGCTCGACGACCAGCTGACGGCGGTCGGTCTCGACCCGCTCGCGGGTGACGAGGCCGCGGCTCTCCAGGGTCGCCAGCGCGCTGGAGATGCTGGCCCGGGTGGATCCGGAGACCCGGCCGATGTCCTGCTGGCCGAGCGGTCCGTAGACCCACAGGGCGTTCAGGATCCTGAAGCCCGCCCAGGTCAGGCCCAGCGGCCGGTGGACGTGCTTCTCGAAGTCCTTGGTCAGCCGGGCTTCGAGGCGGGTGAGGTCGGTGACCATCTCGATCGCGTCGAGGTCCCGGGGATCGGTCGTGCCCAGCTCACGATGCTGGTGGCGCAGCAGTTCCGAGAACTCCCGGGTCCGGCTCGTACTCGAGGTCTCCGGTTCGCGCACGGTGTCCGTCACGTCTCCCACCCTTCCTTCTCCGGCCTCGCCGGTGTCAGCCGCCGACGACCGGATTGACCATAGTGCCCACACCCGTGACCTCGGTCCGCAGGACCTTGCCCTCGGTGAGGTACAGCCGCGGGGTGCGGCGGACCCCGCAGCCGGCCGGGGTGCCGGTGAAGATCAGGTCACCGGGCTCGAACGTCACCCGCTTCGACAGCCAGGCGATCAGCTCGGGCACGCTGAAGATCAGGTCCGAGGTGCGGCCCCGCTGCACCTCGAGGTCGTCGACCCAGCCGGCCACCTCGATGTCGTCGGGGTCGGCGAACTCGTCGAGCGTCACCAGGTACGGGCCGATCGGGCTGAAGGTGTCGTACGACTTCGGCAGCGTGAACTGGTTGATCGGCTTGCGCCACTGCTCCTTGCGGTCGCTGATGTCCTGACCGGCGGTGACACCGGCCACGTGGGACCAGGCGTCGGCCTCGGAGATGTTCTTGCCCTCCTTGCCCATGACGACCACGAGCTCCGCCTCGAAGTCGACCTTGTCGTACCGAGCCTGCACCACGACCGAGTCGTACGGGCCGACCACCGACGAGGCGAACTTGGCGAACACCGACGGCTCGTCCGGCACGGGAAGGCCGGACTCCTCGGCGTGCGCGCGGTAGTTCAGGGCGACGCCGATGGCTTTGTACGGCTTGGCGACCCGGCCCAGGTCGTGCTGGTCGAACGGCTTCCAGTCGGCGTCGTCGGCGCGCTCGGCGATCGCGCGCAGCTCGTCGTGGAGGGCGAGGTCGGACAGCACCTCCAGGCGCGGCTCGATCGCTCCCTTGCTGGCGTCCGCGATGTCGAGGGCGCGGTCGTCACGGACGACGACGGGGCGCCCGGCGAGGTTGGCGAGCTTCATGCGACTTCTTCTTCCTTCTGGTCGGCGGGCCGGTCGGCAGGCCGGGGGAGGGGCAGGGCGAGCCCGCCCTCCACCTGGACGCCGAGTGTGTTGATGACGGTGGCGATGGTGAGGTACTGGCCGACGGTGTAGAGGACGTCGATGACCTGCTCGACGCTCAGGTGGTCGGTCAGCCGGCCCCACAGCTCGTCGTCCACGCCCTGGCGGTCCAGGAGGGAGTCGGTGGCGGCGAGCAGTACCCGGTCGAGCTCGTCCAGCCCGTCCCAGTCGCCGTTGACGGCGGCCAGGATGGTGTCGTCGGCGAGCCCGGCGCGGCGGGCGATCCGTACGTGCTGGTCCCACTCGTAGGCGGCCCGGGCGCGGGCCGCGATCCGGAGGATCATCAGCTCCCGGGACGGCAGCGGCAGGGTGTTCTTCCCCAGCACGTGGTTGCCGAAGACGATGAAGCGGCGCAGCGCGTCCTCGTGGTGCGCCAGGGTCGCCCAGATCGTGTAGATCCGGCCGTCCTGATCGCGGTACGGCGCCAGCGACGCCAGTGTCTTCTCGTGCAGCTCGCCCTCGTCGCGGGGTCGCACGCGGGCCTTCTCGGGCACTTCTCCCGACATCGTCAGACCTCCTCGGCTCGATGGCGTCAACGTATTCGTATGAGTCTTGACCGTCAAGGGTCTAACAAATATCGTCCTTGCCATGACGATCCAGAGCCTTGGGTACGTGGGCATCGCTGCGCCCGACCCGACAGCATGGGCGGAGTACGCCCGCAACGTGATCGGCCTCGCGGTCGAGCCGGGTGAGCCGGAGGGGCCGGCGCGGTACCGGCTGCGGATGGACCAGCACCCGTTCCGCATGTGGCTGACCGAGGCGCCCACGGGCGGCTTGACGGTCATCGGCTGGGAGGTGCGCGATCCCGCGGCGATCGACGAGACGACGGTGCGCCTCAAGGAGGCCGGCGTCGAGGTGTCCGTCGGCACGGACGAGGAGTGCCAGGACCGCCAGGTGGCTCGGATGGTGCACTTCACCGGCCCTCTCGGTATCCGCACCGAGCTGTTCTGCGGCCGCCGTCTGGCACCCGGCCGGTTCGTGTCACCGCTCGGCGTCGACTTCGTGACCGGGGAGCAGGGGCTCGGGCACGTGGTGATGAAGACACCCCACGTGCAGGAGGCGGTGGACTTCTACTGCGACGTCCTCGGTTTCCGGCTCAGTGACACCGCCGACTACCCCTGGGGCACCTTCCACTTCCTCGGCTGCAACCCGCGGCACCACAGCATCGCCTTCATCCGGTCGTACAAGAACGAGGGCACCCACCACATCCTGTGCGAGGTGACCAGCCCGGAGGAGGTCGGCCGCGCCCTCGACCGCACGCGTGAGCACGACGTGAAGCTCATGGCCACGCTCGGCAAGCACGCCAACGACGGAATGTTCTCCTTCTACATGACCTCACCGGCCGGATTCGGCATCGAGATCGGCGCGGGCGGCGTGCAGGTCGACGAGAGCACCTGGGTCAGCCGGGTCTACACCGCCGACATCTGGGGCCACCACCCGGTCGACTGACCCGCCCCCTCCCCGAAGCCTCCTCGAAGAAAGCGGGCCGCATCCCCATGCTCCAGAGTCATCTGCAGGACACCTGGGTCACCCCCACGGCCACCGACGGCACGGCGGCCGACGTACGCGACGCGGTTACCGGAGAGCTGGTCTGCCGGGTCTCCTCCGAGGGCCTCGACCTCGCCGGGGCGTTCGAACACGCGCGCCGCGTCGGCGGCCCGGCGCTGCGGGCCCTGACCTTCCACCGGCGCGCCGACCTCCTGGACGCCGTCGCCGCGGCCGTCCGCGCCCGCCGCGAGGAGCTGTACGCCCTCTCCGCCCGCGCCGGAGCCACCCTGAACGACGCCCGCTACGACGTCGACGGCGGCATCCGCGTCCTGCGCGACTACGCCGCCCGCGCGCGAGCCGAACTCCCGGACGCCCCGTACCTCGTCGAGGGGCCCGCCGAACGCCTCGCCCGGGGCGAGGACTTCCTGGGCGTCCACCTGGTCACGCCCTCCCCGGGCCTGATGCTCCAGGTGAACGCCTTCAACTTCCCTGTGTGGGCGCCCCTGGAGAAGCTCGCCCAGGCCGTGCTCGCGGGAATGCCGAGCGTGGTGAAGGCGGCCACCCCGACCTCGTACCTCACCGAGCACCTGGTCCGGATCGTGACCGAGGCCGGGGTCCTGCCGCCGGGGGCCCTTCAGCTCGTGGTCGGCTCGGTGCGGCCGGCGATCGGTCTGCTCGGCGAGCAGGACGTCCTCTCCTTCACGGGTTCCGCCGCCACCGCAGAGACCCTGCGCACCCATCCGAACGTGGTGGCCCGCTCCGTCCGCCTCAACGCGGAGGCGGACTCCGTCAACGCAATCGTGCTCGCCCCGGACGTCACCCCCGGCTCGCCGCTCTTCGACGCGTTCGTGCGCGAGGTGGTGACCGAGATGACGGTCAAGGCGGGCCAGAAGTGCACCGCGATCCGCCGTGTCCTCGTCCCCCGCGCACACGAGTCCGCAGCCCTCGACGCGATCTCCGCCGGGCTGGCCGGGGTGAGCATCGGCAACCCCGTCGCGGAGGGCGTCACGATGGGCGCGGTCGTCAGCCTCGCGCAGCGCGACGACGTACGCGGGGCCGTGCGAAGGATCGCCGAGTCCGGCCGCTTCGTGCACGGCGACCCGGAGAAGGTGCGTGTCGTCGACGCCGACGCCGAGCGGGGCGCCTTTCTCGACACCCTCCTCGTCTCCGCCGACCCGGACGCGGCCGCACCCCATGAGGTGGAACCGTTCGGCCCGGCGGCGACCGTGCTGGCCTACCGGGACACCGGGCATGCGGCGGACCTGCTCGCGCGCGGGCGCGGCAGCCTCGCCGCGTCGGTGGTGAGTGACGACCTGCCCTGGACGGTCGGCTTCGTGGGGGAGGCCGCTGCCTGGCACGGGCGGCTGCACCTGCTGGACTCCGCGACCATGGGCCGGACGACGGGACACGGGTCGCCGCTGCCCGCGCTGCGGCACGGGGGGCCCGGGCGGGCCGGGGGCGGATCGGAGATGGCGGGGATCCGGGGTGTGGTGGATCTGATGCAACGGACCGCGGTGCAGGGGTCGCGGCGGGTGCTGGGCTCGCTGGGGGCGTAGCCCTCCGCAGGAGCGGGCACGGGCGCGGGCGAAGGGTCCCCGTAGGAGAGTTCTACGGGGACCCTGATGGCGGACCGTGTGCTGTCAGGCCTTGTGGCCAGGACTTGCTGCCAGGACTTGTTGTCAGGCCTTGCTGCGGGACGTCCTCGCCGTGGCCGGCTTCGTGGCGGTGCTCTTCGCCGCCGTCTTGCGCGCGCCCGCCGTCTTCCTGGCGGCCGGCGCGGCGGGGGCCTTCTTCGCGGCGGCGACCGGCTGTTCCACCTCGGGGGTCGCCTCGGCCGTGCCTGGCGCAGCCGCCCCGCCCGTGATCCCGCCCAGGCAGAACGCCCACACCTCCTGCGCGGAGATGGGCGACGGATGCGCGCCGACCGGCGCCGAGGGGGCCCGGGCCGTGAACATCGCCGTCTGCATGATCAGCGACGCGGTGCGGCGCGGCTTCGGGGAGGTGGCCTGGCCCGCCGCGACGGCCTCCTCCACCAGCTCCGTGAAGAAGCCGAGGAGCGGCAGGTGCGCGGTGGCCACCTGGTCGGGATGGCTGACGAGCAGCTGGATGGCGAAGTCCGTGAACAGCGGGGACTGCGCGCCCGACTTGGGCTCGGAGGATCGGTAGAGCAGGTCGACGGCGATCCGGAGCTTGTCCAGCGGGTTGCGTCCGGTCGCGGCGGCCTCGCGGATCTCGACGGCCGAACGCGACAGGGCGTCCTCGAACAGCGCGAGCAGCAGCTCGTGCTTTCCGTCGAAGTGCTGGTAGAAGCTGCGCAGCGACTGCCGGGAACGCTCGACGATCTCCTGCACCGTGAAGTCGGTGGTGCCCTTGTCGGCGATCAGTTCCTGGGCCGCGTCCAGGAAGCGCTGCACGCGTTGCTCGGCGCGGAGCTTCGCGGCGCGGGTGGATCGCTCGACGGCGCGCTGCCGCCAGGCGGGCTCGGGTGTCTCGACCGGATCTACGGGGACGGCACTCATGAGCAGAACGGTACTCCACATATGTGAAAGCGGAGGGCACTCCCCCTACCGAACTGCGCTCCCCCATAAGCAAGACTCTTACTTCCCTATAAGGAGAATGCTATTCTCGCCCGGTGGTGTCGCCGGTACGGTGAGAGGGCGGAGGCCGGGCGTGGAGTTCGAACTCGACGAGGAGCAGCGGCTGCTTCGGCGTACGGTGCGCGAGACGGTCGCCAAGGTGCGCGGCCGGCCCGAGGACCAGCAGTGGGACACGTATCTGCGGCTCGGCTGGCTGGAGGCGCCCCCGCTCGAACTCGCCCTGATCCTTGAGGAGCTCGGCTACGTCGCCGACCCGACGCCGTTCCTGGCCACCGCCACCTGGTTCGCCCCGCTGACCGGGCGTCTTCCCGAGGGCAGCGGCACCGCGGTGTTCGACGGCGTCGGCCGCCATGTCCTCGACGCCGACCGCGCCGACGAGGTCGCGCTGCTCACCCCGGCCGGCGTCACCGTCGTACGCGGCGCCGACCTGGCCGCCGAGCGGGTCCCCGTCCTCGACCCCCACCTGCATGTGGCCCGTGTCGAAGGCCAGGGTGAACTCGTCGCCGGGGTGCCGGACCTGGCCCTCACCGGGCTCGCCGCCACCGCTGTCGGTGCCTGCCGACGCATCCTCGATCTCGCCCTCGTGCACGTGAAGCAGCGGGTGCAGTTCGGCAGGCCGCTGGGCTCCTTCCAGGCCGTCAAGCACAAGGCCGCCGACATGCACGTGGCGATCGAACGCGCCCGCGTGCTCACCCACTTCGCGGCCCTGACCATCGCCGAGAACGACCCGCGTCGCACGGACGCCGCCCACATGGCCAAGGCCGCCGCGGGGGAGTGCCAGCGCCTGGTCTTCCGGCACGGCCTGCAGCTCTTCGGCGCCATGGGCTTCACCTGGGAGAACGAGCTGCAGTTCGTTCTCAAGCGGGCCCAGGCCTGCGACCTGCTCCTCGGCACCGCGGCCGTCCACCGGAAGGCGCTGGTCCTGTGATGAGGCTTGCCGACGACCACCAAGTGGCCGCGTTCCGCGCCGAGTTCTCGGTCTTCCTCGACGCCCACCTCCCCGCCGAGGCCGAGGCACGCGAACGCTCCCGTTCCAGCGCCCACGTCCCCGACTGGGCACGACGCTGGCAGCGCACCCTCTTCGACCACGGCTGGCTGCTGCCCGGACAGCCACCCGAGTACGGCGGCCGGGGTGCCACGCTGCCCCAGCAGCTCGCCCATCTGGAGGAGTTGGCCCACCGCCGGATCTACCACAGCTTCAACCCCCAGGGCCTGGGCATCATCGCCGCCTCGCTCCTCACCTTCGGCACCGAGGAGCAGAAGTCCCGCTGGGCCGTGCCGGTCCTGCGCGCGGAGATCACCGCCGCCCTCGGCATGAGCGAACCGGAGGCCGGCTCAGACCTGGCCTCCCTGCGCACCCGGGCCGTCCTCGACGGGGACACCTTCACGGTGAACGGCCAGAAGATCTGGACCTCCGGCGCCCATGACGCCGACGTCCTGCTCGCCTTCGTCCGCACCGACCCCGACGCCCCCCGGCACAAGGGCATCAGCGCCCTGCTCGTCCCGACGGACACCGAGGGCGTCGTCCGCCGCCCCTTCGGCTCGATCGCCGCCGCCGACGACCTCGACTTCAACGAGGTGTTCCTCACCGACGTGCGCGTGCCCCGCGAGAACCTGGTCGGCCCCCTCAACGAGGGCTGGCGGGTGGCGAACGGCTCCCTCGGCCACGAACGCACCCTGCTCTGGCTGTCGTACGCCGAACGACTGGAGGACCTGATCCGCGACGCGGCCGAAGCGGGTGCCGGCCAGGAGTGGTACGCCACGCTCCTCATGGACCTCCAGGCGCTGCGCCTGCTCGGCCACCGCCTGCTCGGCCACCGCCGGCTCGGCCCAGGCCGCGACCCCGCCGAGATCTCCGTCCTCAAGCTGCTGGGCTCCGAGGCCGTCCAGTCCGCCTCCCTGCACGCGCTGGAGGCCCACGGCGCCGAGGGGCTGCCGCATCCGGTGCTCACCGGCCCGTACCACCACATGAACAACGAGGCGTTCGTCTCCAGCTGGTTCGAGCGGTACGCGCGCAGCTTCGCCGGCACCATCGCCGGCGGCACCAGCGAGATCCAGCGCAACATCATCGCCGAGCGCGTCCTCGGCCTGCCCCGCTGACCACCCCTGAGGAGCCAGCCGTATGGACCAGATCCTGTACGCGGCCGAGGACGGCGTCGCGACCATCACCCTCAACCGCCCCGAGGCCGCCAACGCCCAGACCATGGCCCTCCTCGACGACCTCGACGCGGCCTTCACCCGGGCCGGCCGCGACGAGGGCGTCCGGGTCGTCGTCCTGCGCGCCAACGGCCGTCACTTCTCCGCTGGGCACGACCTCAAGGACCGCTGGCCCGGACCCGGCGAGATCACCCTGGAGTGGATCTACGACGCCGAGACGCGCCGCTATCTGGAGTACGCGCTGAAGTGGCGCAACCTGCCCAAGCCCACCGTCGCCGCCGTCCAGGGCAAGTGCATCGCCGCCGGGCTGATGCTGTGCTGGCCCTGCGACCTGATCGTCGCCGCGGAGAACGCCGAGTTCTCCGACCCGGTGGTGCACATGGGCATCGGAGGCGTCGAATACCACGGTCACACCTGGGAGTTGGGGGCACGCAAGGCGAAGGAGATCCTGTTCACCGGCCGGCCTCTGACCGCCCGCGAGGCCGAGCGGACCGGCATGGTCAACAAGGTCGTCCCGCTCGACGAACTGGACAGCGCGACCCGCGAGTTGGCCGAGCGCATCGCCCGGATGCCCCCCTTCGGCCTGCGCCAGGCCAAACGAGCCGTGAACCAGACCCTCGACGTCCAGGGCTTCTACGCCGCTCTCCAGTCCGTCTTCGACATCCACCAGACGGGCCACGGCAACGCGCTGAGCGTGTCCGGCCATCCCGTCCTGATCCGGCTGGACGACATGAAGCAGCACGTCCGGCAGGACTGAGCTCAGCCGAGCGCCGCGGTGAACAGGGGCAGGTCCACGGTCGTACGGACCCCCGGCGCCGCGGCGCAGACGGCGGGGACGGCGTTGACGGCCCGGTGGGCGGTGTAGCCGGGCGAGACGGCGCCCATCCGGTCGAGCGGCACCGGGAACCGCATGTCGATGTCGAGGGGCGTGTCGCCGTCGACCGTCACATGCCAGCCGGTGGGCCGCAGGTCCCAGGCGGGGTCCAGGTCCGTGGCGCAGTACCAGGTCGAGTGGAACCGCAGCAGCGTACGACCGCCGCGCAGACCGGACACCGTCGTGCGCTGCGCGGCCACCGTACCGGCCGACAGGCGGCCGGCGGCGATGGCGGTGGTGCGGGCCGCGGTGGCGAGTCGCCCGTGCGCCTCCACGGCGTCGAGGGGCAGGCCGAGGGCGTCGGCGACCAGTCGCAGGGACGGCCCGAAGCTCGACCGGAGGTGAGCGAGGCGGCGTTCGCCGAAGGCGGCTGTCGGCACCTGGCCGAAGCCCATCACGTCGAACAGCAGCCCGGGCGAGTTCCGTCGGGAGAGATCGGCGTACTCGTGGATGGTCAGGGTCTCCAGCCGCCGCTGGAGGGGGGCCAGGACGAGCGGTACGGCCTCGGTGATGAACCCCGGGCTGCTGCCGGTGCTGTGCAGCGAGGTCCCGCCCCGCGCGCAGGCGTCCTCGACCCGTTCCTTGAGGGCGGGATCCAGGCCGGCCGGGTGATGGAAGCCGCCGGCCGTGGTCACCATGTTCGCGCCGGACGCGAGCAGGGCGCACACCTCGTCGTCGTCCGCCGCCCGCGGCATGTACAGCACGCAGTCGGCGCCCAGGCCCAGGATCGCGTCGATGTCGTGGGTCGTGGTGACCCCCGTCGGGCCCGTCCCGCACAGTTCGCCCGCGTCGCGCCCGGCCTTGTCCGGAGTCTGCACGTGGACCCCCGCCAGTTCCATGTGCGGATGTTCGAGTACGGCGCGCAGCGACCGCCTGCCGATGGTCCCCGTGGCCCACTGAATGACGCGAAGAGGCCGCCTGGCGTGCTGCATGTCCACCACCTGGGTAGTCGCGAGGAGGGGGCGGACACGCGGCACGGACACGGCTGCCGCCCCGGTTCGCCGTCCGTGCTCTATACGAGGGTCTCGTCCATCCCCCCGTCGTCCATCCCGGCGTCGTCCATCCCGGCGTCGGGCTCCACCTCGAAGGTGTTGTACGCCATCGCCTGTAGCCCGTAGGCGCCGACGACGAACACGAACTCCATCAGCTGTCGTTCGTCCAGTTCCTTCGCCAGCTCCGCGTAGGTCTCGTCGGAGAGGGAGGAGGCGCTCTCCAGTTCGTCCACGGCCCGGTTGACCAAGGTGTCGGCGCCCTGCCGCACCTGCTCCAACTCCTCCTCGGTGACCCCGGCCCGATCGGCCATCAGTACATGGTGCGCCCACTCGTAGCGGCAGCGGCGCCGCCAGGCGACCCGCAGCACCGCCAGTTCCCGCATCCGGGCGGGCAGCGAACCGCGGTACACCAGTTGGGTGCTGAAGGTCAGGAACGCCCTGGCCAGGTGCGGGTGGTTCAGGAGCAGGCCCAGAGCGTTGGACGGCGGTGTCGTGCGCCCGCCGGTCAGCGGGCGCAGGACCTCGGCGTCCCACTCCTCGAAGGGGATCGGGGGCAGCCGCGTCATGTGTTGCGGCCCCCGTTCACCCCGAGGATCTGGCCGGTGATGTAACCGGCCTCCTCGCTCACCAGGAAGGAGCAGGCGGCCGCGATGTCCTCGGGGCGCCCGACCCGGCGGACGGGGGTGCGGGCGATGTGGTCCTCGATGGAGCCGCCGAGCCGCTCCTTCTGCTCGGCCGTGCGCAGCATCGGAGTGTCGACGAAGCCCGGCGGGACCGCGTTGACGGTGATGCCCCGTGGGCCGAGCTCCAGGGCCAGGGACTTGGTCAGCCCGTTCACCGCGGACTTGGCGGCGACATAGTGCGCCATGAACGGCTGCCCGGAGTGCGTGCTGGAGGAGGAGATGTTGACGATCCGGCCCCAGCGGGCCTCCCACATGTCCGGCAGGGCGGACTGCACGCAGTGGAAGACACCGTTGAGGTTGATGTCGACCACCCGCTGCCAGTCCACGAAGGAGAGGTCGGCGAAGCGGGTGAAACCGTCCTTGCCGGCCGCGTTCACCAGCACCGTCACCGGCCCGAGGCGCTCGCGCACCGAGTCCATCGCCTTGTCGACCTGGGCCCGGTCGGAGACGTCGACGGTCAGGCCGTAGCCCTCCCCGGCGGGCGCGATGTCGAGGACGGCGACCTTCATGCCGTCCTCGGCGAGCCGCCGGGCGACGGCCCGGCCGATGCCGGAGGCGCCGCCCGTGACGACCGCCGTCCGGACCGGGCCCGCCGCCGCGGCTGCTTCCGGGCTCATGCGAAGGCCTCTTCGCCGACGACGGTCGTCCGGTGCAGCAACCGCTCGGAGCTCTCGTCGTAGGGCAGCGCCCGGTGCAGGATCCCGGTGTTGTCCCACACCACCAGGTCGCCGACCGTCCAGTCGTGCGTGTAGCGGAACCGTTCCTGGGTGCTCCAGTCGAGGAGTTCGTCGAGCAGGGCCCGGCTCTCCTCGGGGTCCATGCCGACGACGTGGTCGGCGGTGGCGCCGGTGACGAGGGAACGGCGGCCGTCCCGGCGGCGCCACACCAGAGCCACCTCATGGGTGGGCTGGGTGCGCCAGCCGGCCAGCTCCTCCTCCGTGGGGTCCGGGGTCACCAGCCGCTGCGCCGCCTCGAAGCTGTGCACCACACGCAGGCTCTCGTAACGCTCGCGCTCCTTCTCCGGCAGGTTCTCGTAGGCGGCGTAAGTGCTGGAGAACTCGGTTCCGCCGCCCACCGTGGCGACATGACGGGCCGTCAGTGTGGTCACCCTGACGGGGACGTCGTCGCTGGTGCCGTCGAGGTGCCAGTGGAAGGCGCCCTTCAGGTACTTGGCGCTCTTGCTCTTCGCCGGGTTGACGGAGATCGGGAAGATCTCCTGGCCGCGCAGCGCGACCACCTCGCCCAGCCTGCGGCTGAACGCCAGCTGCCGGTCGTCGTCGAGGTGCAGACCGCGGACCAGGAGTATCCCCCGCCACTTGAGGGCTTCGGCGGCGCGTTCGACGAAGGTGCCGTCGAGTGGGTCGGTCACGCCGGTGAACTCCACCCCGAGCGACGGGCTCAAGGCCTTCGATTCGATCATGGAAATACCCCTTCCATTCGCGAGAATCATATTCTCACCATGCCGGGGGCCGGAAGTGGAGAACATCAGGTTCTCTTGTCCGAATCCTTGATTCGCGCAAATAGAGAATGTAGTTTCCGGTCATCCGGGGTCTGACGTCGGGGGTCGACCGAACCAGGAGGGCTGGGATGCGGTTCAAGGACAAGGTGGCGATCGTCACCGGGGCCGGGCAGGGCATCGGCGAGGGGTACGCCAAGGCACTGGCCGCCGAGGGCGCGAAGGTCGTGGTCGCCGAGCTGAACGAGGAGCAGGGGCAGCGGGTCGCCAAGGAGATCGGCGACGCCCTCTTCGTGCGGGTCGACGTGGCGGACCCGGCCTCGGCACAGGAGCTCGCCGACACCGTCGTGCGGGAACTCGGTCGCATCGACTACCTGGTCAACAACGCCGCCATCTTCCACGGGATGCGTCGCGAGGGCATCGTCACCGTCGACTACGACTACCTCGACCGGTTCCTCAAGGTGAACCTGCTCGGCGCCCTGCACGTGACCCGCGCCGTCCTGCCGCACCTGGGCGAGGGCGCGGCCGTCGTCAACCAGTCCTCCACCGCCGCCTACCAGCCCACCGGCTTCTACGGACTCGCCAAGGCCGGCATCAACCACCTCACGGTCTCCCTCGCCGCCGAACTCGGCGGGCGCGGCATCCGGGTCAACGCGATCGCGCCGGGGCCGACGGACACCGAGGCGACCCGCAGCATCGTCCCGGAGGAGTACCGCGGGGCCATGGTGCAGTCCCTCGCCCTCAAGCGCATGGGCACCCCGGCCGACCAGGCCGGCGCCGTGCTGTTCCTGCTCTCCGACGACGCGAGCTGGCTCACCGGTCAGATCCTGGCCGTGGACGGCGGACAGGTGGTGCGGCTGTGAGCGCCCCCGCCCAGAACCCGTCCCTGGTCGTCAAGTCCCAGCTGATCGACGGCAGGCTGACCGCCGCCGAGAGCACGTTCCCCTCCCACAACCCCGCCACCGGCGAACTGCTCGGCCACGCCCCCGACGCCACCCCGGCCGACGCCCAGGCCGCCGTGGCCGCCGCCCGCCGCGCCTTCGACACCACCGACTGGTCCACGAACAAGGAGCTGCGACTGCGCTGCCTGCGCCAGTTGCACCAGGCCCTCGACGAACACCGCGAGGAATTGCGCGAGTTGACCGTCGCCGAGGTCGGCGCCCCCCTCCAGCTCACCCACGGACCCCAGCTCGACGAGCCCATCGGCATCGTGAGGTTCTACGCCGACCTGCTGGAGAAGTGCGAGTTCAGCGAGGACCTGGGCGAGATCGAGTCGCGCGGCCGGCGCCACCACCGCTGGGTGGAGAAGGAGGCCGCCGGGGTCGTCACGGCGATCCTGCCGTACAACTACCCCAACCAGCTGGCCCTCGCCAAGCTCGCCCCCGCCCTCGCCGCCGGCTGCACCGTCGTCCTGAAGGGCGCCCCGCAGAACCCCCTCATCACCCTGGCGCTCGGCGAACTCATCGCCGAACACACGGACATCCCGCCGGGGGTCGTGAACGTCCTCGGCTCCTCGCGCGCCGAGGTCGGCGAACTCCTCACCACCCACCCCGACGTGGACGTGGACGTGGTGACCTTCACCGGCTCGACCCCCGTCGGCCGCCGCATCATGGCCGCCGCGGCCGACACCGTGAAGCGGGTCTTCCTCGAACTCGGCGGCAAGTCCGCGATGATCGTCTTCGAGGACGCGGACTTCGTGAAGTCGGCCATGTTCGCCGCGTTCACCATCTGCTCCCACTCCGGCCAGGGCTGCGCCCTCACCTCCCGCCTCCTCGTCCCGCGCGCCCACCAGGACCAGATCGTGCAGCTCGTCGCGGCCGGTCTCGAACGCGTCAAGGTCGGCGACCCCACCGACCCCAGCACCACCATGGGCCCGCTCATCAGCGAGCAGCAGCGCGACAAGGTCGACGGCATGGTCCGGCGGGCCGTCGCCGACGGGGCGACCCTCGTACGGGGCGGCCACCGCATCGACCCCGGCTGGTTCTACGAGCCGACCCTCCTCGCGCATGTCGCCCCGGACAGCGAGATCGCCCAGGAGGAGGTCTTCGGCCCGGTCCTGGCGGTGATCCCGTTCGACGACGAGGAGGACGCGGTCCGTATCGCCAACCACTCCAGGTACGGGCTGTCGGGGGCCGTCCACAGCGCCGACGAGGAGCGGGCGATCCGCGTCGCCCGCCGGATCCGCACCGGCACCTTCTCCATCAACGGTGGCAACTACTTCGCCCCCGACGTCCCCTTCGGCGGCTACAAGCAGTCCGGGGTCGGCCGGGAGAGCGGACGGGCCGGCTTCGAGGAGTTCCTGGAGGAGAAGTCCTTCGCCCGGGTGGTCGTATGAGGCCGCTGGAGGGCATCCGGGTTCTCGAGGTCGCCATGTACGGCTTCGTGCCCTCCGCCGGTGCGGTGCTCGCAGACTGGGGCGCGGACGTCGTCAAGGTCGAGCACGCCGTCACCGGAGACCCGCAGCGCGGACTGCGGCAGACCGGCTCGTTCAAGGTGGAGGGCGATCCCAACCCCAACGTGGCGCACGCCAACCGCGGCAAGCGCTCCCTGGGCCTCGACATGGCGTCGCCCGAGGGCCGCGAGGTGCTGTACGAGCTGGTCAGGGGCGCGGACGTGTTCCTCACCAGCTTCCTGCCCGCCTCCCGCGCCCGCCTCGCCATCGACGTCGACGACATCCGGGCCGTGAACCCGCGCATCGTGTACGCCCGGGGGAGCGCGCTCGGTCCGCGCGGCCCCGAGGCCGACCGGGGCGGCTACGACATGACGGCCTTCTGGGCCCGCGCCGGCACCGCGGCCTCCATCACCCCGCCCGGCACGGAGGGCATGGTCAGTCCGCCCGGCCCGGCCTACGGCGACACGATCTCCGGCACCAACCTGGCGGGCGGCATCGCGGCCGCGCTCCTGCGCCGCGAGCGCACCGGCGAGACCTCGGTCGTCGACGTCTCCCTCCTCGGCAGCGGCCTGTGGGCGCTCGGCCACTCCATCGGCCTGTCCCTGCACCTCGACCGGGCCTGGGAGGGCGTGACGCCCAGCGCCCACGGCTCGCCCGCCAACCCGCTCTCCGGCCTCTACCGCACCTCCGACGACCGCTACCTCTCCTTCGTCATGCTCCAGCCGGCGAGGTTCTGGGCGGACGTCTGCCGCTGCCTCGGCCGTCCCGACCTCGCGGACGACCCACGCTTCGCCACCGTCGAGTCCATCGCGGCGCACACCGACGACGCGGTGAAGATCCTGCGCGAGGTGATCGCCACCCGGACCCTCGCCGAGTGGTCCAGGGACCTCGCCGCGCTGGAGGGCCCCTGGGCGCCCGTCCAGGACACCTTCCAGGCCGCCGCCGACGCGCAGGTGCGCGCCAACGGCTACATCGGACAGGCCGGCGAGCTCGAACTCGTCGCCAGCCCCGTCCAGTTCGACGTCGAGGACACGCGCCTCGGCCCCGCTCCCGAGTTCGCCGCGCAGACGGAGGAGATCCTCTCCGAGCTCGGCTACGACTGGGACCGCATCCTCGCCCTCAAGGCGGGCGGCGCGGTCACCTGACCCCGCACTTTTCGTCACCTCCCTCGGACGACGGCGTCCGAGCTCCCCGAGGAGGCACCTTGCGCAGGTTGCTGATCGGCTCGGTCACCGTGGTCGCGGTGCTGCTGGCCGGCTGTTCCACCCGTTCCGACGACGACACCGGCACCGACGCCGCGCAGAAGGCGACCCCGGCCGCCGGCGCGCCCCCGGCCTCGGCCGACTTCGGCACCCTCAAGGACGTGTGCGGCCCCGGCACCGCCAAGACCTCGGCCGTCCAGGGCGTCACCGACAAGAAGATCCAGGTCGGTGTCATGTCGGACGTCGGCTTCACCAAGAACTCCGAGTTCCCGGACGCCGCGAAGGTGTTCACCTCCTGGTGCAACGCCGCCGGCGGCATCAACGGCCGCGAGATCGTCCCCGTCACCCGTGACACGAAGCTGATGCAGGTCCGCCAGGGCGTTCTTCAGGCCTGCAAGGCGGACTTCGCGCTCGTGGGCGGCGGATCCGCGCTGGACAGTCTGGGCACGCCGGACCGGCTGAAATGCCTGCTGCCCACCTTCCCCGCGCAGTCCAGTCAGATCGGCGCGATCGGCTCCGACCTCCAGGTGATGGCCTCGCAGCCGACCGCCGGGTACTTCCAGTACGCCGGCTACTACGCGTGGCTGATGAAGGAGAAGTACCCGGACTCGGCGCAGAAGGCCGGCATCATCGCGGGCGACGTCCCGGTCACCAAGGTCATGGCGGGGCAGTTCAAGGAGGCGATCGCGGGCCTCGGCGGCAAGGTGTCCTACAACGACCTCTACCCGGCGGCCGGCGTCTCCGACTGGACCCCCTACGCCCAGTCCATCAAGAACAAGGGCGTCAAGGGCCTGGTCTTCCTGGGGGACTTCGCGAGCCTCGCCAAGCTGGAGCAGGCCCTCACCAACATCGGCTACACCCCCGACTGGATCGACGCCAACAGCAACGCCTACGGCCCCGCCTTCCAGCAACTCGCGGGCACCGCCCTCGCCAAGCAGCACAACTACGCCGAACTCTTCGCCACCGCCCCGCTGGAGAGCGCGGCCGACAACCCGGCCACCCAACAGGTCATCGACCTGTTCGAGAAGTACGCGCCCGGCAAGCAGGTCACCTACCCCATGCTGCGCGCCTTCTCCGCCTGGCTGCTGTTCGCCACCTCGGCCCGCGACTGCGCCGAACTCACGCGCAAGTGCGTGGACGACAACGCGCTGAAGAACACGGACTGGACGGCGGGCGGGCTCCAGGCCCCCTTCGACCTCGCCTCGAAGGAACCGCCCAAGTGCTACTCGGTCGTCGAGGCGACGACCAAGGGCTGGCAGCCGGCGGACTTCAAGCCGGACCAGGGCGCCTACCGCTGCGACGCGGTCGCCTACAAGTACAAGGGGAACTACGGCGAGCCGGCCACCCTCGCCTCCGTCGGCAAGTCCCCGTCCGACCTGACCTGACCTGACCTGACCCTGACCGGACCTGAACCGACCGCAAACGAAGGGCAGTTGAGTGACGTGAAGGTACGCGTCGACCCCGAACGCTGCCAGGGCCACACCCTGTGCTTCATGCGCGCCCCGGAGGTCTTCGAACTGAGCGAGATCGACGGGCACTCGGCACCGGCCGTCGAGGAGGTCCCCGAGGGCCAGGAGGACCGCGTCGTCGAGGCCGTCCGGTCCTGCCCCGAGCGGGCGATCAGCGTCTTCTGAGCGCAGAGAGCAGGCACCCGATGACCGACGACGAGACCCGCAAACAGCCCCGCGTCCACTTCGACCGGCACGCCCCCGAGTACCGCGACCGGTTCGAGGAGCAGACCCGCGCCTTCCACGCGGGCTGCCCGCTCGCCTGGTCCGACACCTACGGCGGCCACTGGGTGGCCGCGGGCAACCGCGAACTGCTCGCCTTCGCCCGCGAGCAGGACAAGCTCTCCAACGACCACGACGTGCACGGCGAGCGGCGCGGCTACCAGGGCATCAACATCCCCGCGCCCGCCCGCGGGCGAGGCATCCGCGGCGGCTTCCTGGAGATGGACCCGCCCGAGCAGCGCGCCTACCGCAACGCGCTGAACCCGTATCTGTCCCCGGCGGCCGTCGCCCGCTGGATCCCCTTCATCGACGAGGTGGCCCGGGCCTGCCTCGACGAGCGGATCGAGTCCGGCCGCATCGACTTCGTCGACGACCTCGCCAACATCGTCCCCGCCGTCTTCACCCTCGCCATGATGGGCATCCCGCTGAAGAAGTGGGAGCTGTACAACGAACCCGCCCACGCCGGCGTCTACACCCCGCCGAACTCGCCGGGCATGGCCCGCGTGGTCGAGGCCCACAAGGCCATGCTCCAGGACATCGGCGCCACCCTCCACGAGGTCCGCGCCCGCCCCCGCCCCGGTCTCGCCGATGCCCTCGCCCGGATGGAGGTCGACGGCCGGTCGCCGTCCGACGCGGACCTCGTCGGCGCCCTCGCCCTGCTCATCGGTGGCGGCTTCGACACCACCACCGCGCTCACCGCCCACGCCCTGGAGTGGCTCTCCGACCACCCGGACGAACGCGCCCGGCTCAGCCGCGAACGGGACACCCTGCTGGACTCGGGGACCGAGGAGTTCCTGCGCTACTTCACGCCGGCGCCCGGGGACGGCCGTACCGTCGCGGAGGACTGCGCGATCGCCGGCAAGGAGTTCAAGGAGGGCGACCGGCTGTGGCTGTCGTGGGCGATGGCCAACCGCGACCCGGCCGTCTTCACCGACCCGGACGATGTCGACCTCGCCCGCCCCGCCAACCGGCACACCGCCTTCGGCCTCGGCATCCACCGCTGCATCGGATCCAACGTGGCCCGTACGGTCTTCAAGCGGATGCTCCTCCAAGTCCTCGACCGGGTACCGGACTTCGTGTGCGAGCCGGAGGGCACCGTCCACTACGAGACCATCGGCGTCATCCAGGGCATGCGTCACCTGCCGGCCGGCTTCACCCCGGGGTCCCGTCTCGGCCCAGGCCTGGAGGAGACCCTCGTCACCCTTCAACAGGCCTGCGACGAACAGGGGTTGGCGCAGCCGGTCACCGTCCGCAAGGCGGAGGCGAAGATCCGTTGAGCACCCCGCCCGAGGCAACCGCCGCCCGTCCGCAGCCGCAGACCACCCAGGAGAGCGAGTTCTTCTGGACCTCCGGCCACGACGGGCGGCTCCGCTTCCAGCACTGCACCGCCTGCGAGGCCCTGATCCATCCGCCGCAGCCGGTGTGCCGGCACTGCCGCTCGCACGCCACCGCGGTCCGCGAGGTCTCCGGCCGCGCCACCCTCATCGGCTTCACGCTCAACCACCGCTTCCCGTTCCCCGGTCTGCCCTCGCCCTTCGTCGTCGCCCAGGTCGCCATCGAGGAGGACCCCCGCGTCCGGCTGACGACCAACCTCGTCGACTGCGCGCCCGAGGACCTCCGCCTCGGCATGCGCATGGAGGTCGTCTTCGAGCGGGCGGGCGAGACCTGGCTGCCCCTGTTCCGCCCGACGGCCCAGCAGTCGCCCCCGGCCCCGCTCCCGCCCGACGACCCGGCACCGGAGCGGATGCGCGCCCACGTCCGGACGCCCTCGAAGAGCCGCAAGTTCGAGGAACGGGCCGTCATCAGCGGCGCCGGAGCCTCACGTCTCGGCCGCCGCCTCATGGTCCCGCCGCTCGAACTGACCGTCGAGGCCTGCGAGAAGGCCGTCGCCGACGCCGGACTCACCTTCGACGACATCGACGGCCTGTCCACCTACCCGGGCGGCGGCGTGTACGGCGGCTTCGCCGAGGGAGGCCTCACCGCCCTGGAGTCGGCCCTCGGGGTGCGCCCGGTCTGGCACAACGGCGCCATGGAGACCTTCGGCCCCGGCGGCACCGTCATCTCCGCGATGCTCGCCGTGGCCGCCGGACTGGCCCGGCACGTGCTGTGCTTCCGTACCGTGTGGGAGGCCACGCACGCCGAACTCGTCCGGCAGGGACGGATCCGGCTTCCTCGACCGGCAGGCCCCGACGGCTGGTTCAAACCCTTCGGCGCCGTGTCGCCCGCGATAGCGCTCGCCATGAACGCGCAGCGCCACATGCACCGCTACGGCAGCACGCGCGAGACCCTCGGCTGGATCGCCCTCAACCAGCGCGCGGGCGCCGCCCGCCACCCGGACGCGATCTACCGCGACCCGCTCACCATGGACGCCTACCTGTCCGCACGCACCATCACCACCCCCTTCGGCCTGTACGACTGCGACGTGCCCTGCGACGCGGCGACCGCCGTCGTCGTCTCCGCGGCGGACGTCGCGTGCGACCTGCCGGGGACGCCCGTACGGATCGAGGCCGTCGGCACCCAGATCGTCGAGCGCCCCGAGTGGGACCAGGCCACCCTCACCCACGAACCTCAAGTCCTGGGCCAGGCCGCCCACTTGTGGACCCGCACCGAGCTGCGCCCCGCCGACGTGGACGTGGCGCTGCTCTACGACGGCTTCACCTTCAACTGCCTGTCCTGGCTGGAGGCGCTCGGCTTCTGCGGCATCGGCGAGACCCGCGACTTCCTGGACGGCGGCAAGAACATCGCCCGCGACGGGGTCGTCCCCCTCAACCCGCACGGCGGACAGCTCTCGCACGGCCGCACCCACGGCATGGGCCTGCTGCACGAGGCCGTGCTCCAACTGCGCGGCGAGGCCGGCGCGCGGCAGGTGGCGGGCGCGCGGACCGCCGTCGTCTCCAGCGGCGGGCTCACCCCCGGCGGCGTACTCCTGCTCAGGACGGACGGATGACCTCACCCACACCCTCGGTGGAACCCGGACTCGTCCCCGCCGTACGGCGACAGGTCGTCGACGTGCGCGGCGTCCCCGCCTCCGCCCTGGTCGCCGAGGTGGCGAGGCCGCAGGCGGTGATCGTGGCCCTGCACGGCGGCGCCACCACCTCCGCCTACTTCGACCATCCCGGCCACCCGCGGCTCTCGCTCCTGCGGACGGCGGCCGCGACGGGCTTCACGGTGATCGCCCTCGACCGACCGGGCTACGGCAGTTCCGCGGCGCACGAGGAGCGGATGCGGACGCCCGAGCAGCGCACGGACTTCGCGTACACGGCCGTGGAGGCGCTGCTGGAGGGCCTGGAACGCGGGGTCGGCGTGTTCGTCTGGGCGCACTCGGCGGGCTGCGAACTCACCGTGCGCATGGCGAGCGACCCACGCGGCGCCGAACTGCTCGGCGTGGAGCTGGCCGGCATGGGACGCGTCCACCACCCGCGGGCGGTACGCGCGATGGAGGAGTGGCGGCGCGACCCCAGCCGTGCCCGTCCCCACATCCGCCAGGCGCTGTGGCATCCGCCACACGCCTACCCGCCCGATGTGCACGGCGGCCGCCGTATCGGCGCCGCCTCACCCGCCTACGAGGGCCACCGCGAGGGCTGGCAGGAGGAGTTCGCGCAGCTCGCGGCCCGGGTCCCCGTGCCCGTGCACCTCACCCTCGCCGAGTACGAGCAGGTGTGGGCGAACGGACCCGAGGGACTTGCGGACCTCGCTTCCATGTTCACCGGAGCCCCACGGGTGGTACGCCACGAACAGGCGGGCGCCGGCCACAACACCAGCGTCGGCCGTACCGCTGTCGCCTACCACCTGAATGTCCTCGCCTTCGTCGAGGAGTGCGCGCTGGGTGTGCAGGCGCTGCCGACGGAGAAGGGGACGTGGGGATGAGTGAGGCTTCGGACACCGCTCTGCTGCTCGTACGGGGCGTTCTCGGCGTGGTCATGGTGGCCCACGGCTGGAACCACTGGCGCGGCGGAGGGGGCATAAGCGGCACGGCGGGCTGGTTCGGCGGCCTCGGCCTGACCCGCCCTCGATTGCAGGCCTGGTTCAGTGTCCTGACCGAACTGGGCGCGGGGGTCCTGTTGTTGGCCGGCTTCCTCACGCCGTTGGCCTGTGCGGCGGTGCTGTCCGTGATGCTGGTGGCGGGGCTGCTCGCGCACCGGCGCAACGGGTTCTTCGTGTTCAAGGAGGGCTACGAGTACGTCCTCGTCCTGGGTGTCCTCGCGGTGGCGCTGGGGGCGTGGGGGCCGGGGGAGTACGCGATCGACGAGGCCGCGGACATCAGTGTGACCGGGTGGGCGGGCGCCGGAGTGGTGCTCGGGGTGGGTGTCGTCGCGACGGCCGGTCTGCTGGCCGTGTTCTGGCGCCCGCAGAAGACGAGTTGAGGTCGGAGAAGACGAGTTGAGGCCGAAGCGGTCGAGTTGAGGTCGGAGAAGACGAGTTGAGGCCGAAGCGGTCGAGTTGAGGCCGGTGAAGACGAGTTGAGGAGAGACCCCATGCATGTGGGCTTCATCGGACTGGGCGGCCAGGGCGCGCCCATGGCCCGCCGGATCGTCGAGGCGGGCTTCGAGACCACCCTGTGGGCCAGGCGGCCCGCCACCCTCGTCCCCTTCGCCGACACCGCCGCCAGGACCGCGGGCTCACCGGCCGAACTGGCGGCCGCCAGCGACCTGGTGTGCCTGTGCGTGGTCGACGACGGTGACGTGCGGCAGGTGGGCGAAGAGGTGCTCGCCGGCCTTCGTCCGGGCGGGATCATCGCCGTGCACTCCACCGTCCACCCCGACACCTGCCGTCGTCTCGCGGGGCGGGCCGGCGCCCAGGGCGTGTCCGTGCTGGACGCACCCGTCAGCGGCGGCGGACGCGCCGCCGGCGAGGGCACCCTGCTGGTCATGGCTGGCGGGGACAGCGAGGCCTTCGTCTCCTGCCGCCCGGTGTTCGCCACCTACGGCGACCCGGTCGTCCACCTCGGTCCCACAGGCAGCGGACAGATCGCCAAACTCCTCAACAACCTATTGTTCACTGCTCAGTTGGGACTGGCCGCCGACGCCCTCTCGCTGGGCGGCCGACTGGGCCTGGATCCGGACGGCCTCGGCCGGATCCTCCCGCGCGGCAGCTCCGCGAGCTTCGCGCTGGAGCGACTGGTCGACGCGGGCGGGACACTCGACCGGATCGCCGGCCACGCGGGCGGACTGCTCGCCAAAGATGTGCGGCTGTTCGAGGAGGTGGCGGGCGCGGCGGCTCCGGGACCGGCGGTTCCGGGACCGGCGCAGGAGGCCGCCCGCGCAGCGCTGCGTGCCATGGGTCTGTGAGGAACATCCCGGAATCGCTACTGTGAGCGGACACCCGTCCAACGGCGGAAAGGGTCGGCCTGTGGCATCCGCACGGCGTGAGGAGATCCTCCAAGCGGCGCTGGAGGTGCTGGCCGCCCGAGGTTTCAAGGGCACCTCGATCGACGCCGTCGCCGAGCGAGCAGGGCTCACCCGGCAGGGCGTCCTGCACTACTTCCCCAGCAAGAAGCGGCTGTTCCTGGAGGTGCTGAACCTTCGCGAGCGGCTCAACCGGGAGAACCTGGCCGACCGCAGGCTGGGCGAGGACTGGGCCGGCGATTTCGCCGAGACCGTCGCCTTCGAACAGGACCACCCCACCCTCGCCCGGGTGCACAGCGTGGTGCTGGCCGAGGCGGTGACCGGTCAGGAACCCGCCCGCGGCTATGTCCGCGACCGCCGCCGCGCTCTCCAGGACCACCTCACCGAGCACCTCGCCGCCCGGTACGGGGACCGGCTGCCGAGCGGCCTGGACACCCGGACCGGCGCCACCGCCGTCTTCGCCTTCATCTGCGCCGGGGCCGGTTCGGGCGCCGGCTCATCGCCCTGCGCGACAGCGAGGCCGCGTACGCCACCCTCGGCGGACGGCTCCTCGGCGCGAAGGTCGCCGTCTTCGCGCTGTCGGCCGGCCTCGCGGGACTGGGCGGCGCCCTCTACGGCATGCAGGTGCAGACGGTCACCGCCGAGCAGTTCAACCTCGTCGCCGGGCTGCCGATCTTCCTGATCGCGGTCATCGCCGGACTCGGCCATGTCGGAGCGGGCCTCTTCACGGGCGTCGCGTTCGTCGTGCCGACGCAGGCGCTCGGCGAACTAGGCAGCTGGGCCCAGGACCTGTCCGCCCTGCTGATCGCCCTCGCCGGGATGGGACTCGCGCACAGCCCCAGCGGGGTCATCGCCCGGTTCCGTACCGAGTGGGCGCCGCTCGCCCGAGAACGGCTGCTGCTGGGGGCGTTGGGCGCGGTACTGGCCGGGTGCTGGCTGCTCGCCGCGCTCGGGGCGGCCGACGGCCGACTCCTGCTCGCCGTCGCCCTCGCCGCCGCCGTGGCTCTGCGGATCCGGGCAGCCGCCCGTCAACAAGCGCCCCTCGAGCTGCCGTTGGAGTGGTGGGGAGTGCGCCGGCCCTGGCGGCCCGAGGACGGGGAGGTGCTGAGCCGTGCCACTGCTACAGGCTGAGGAGGTGACCGTCTCCTTCGGTGGACGCCGGGCCCTGGACGCCGTGTCCCTGACCGCCGAGGCAGGCCGGGTCACCGGGCTCATCGGACCCAACGGGGCCGGCAAGAGCACCCTGTTCGACGTCGTCTCGGGCCTGCGCCGCCCCCGCACCGGCCGGGTCCGTCTCGACGGCCGCGACATCACCCGCGAGGGCCCCGCCCGCCGCGCCCGGCGCGGCATGTCCCGCACCTTCCAGCACCTGGAACTCTTCGGCCGGCTCTCCGTCCGCGACAACCTCCTCGTCGCCGCCGAACTCGGCCCCGAACGCCGGCACGCGGCCCGCACGGCCGACGCGGTCCTGGCCCGGCTCGGCCTGACCGACCAGGCCGACGCCCCCGCCGACGCCCTGCCCACCGGCATCGCCCGCCTCGTCGAGGTCGGCCGCGCCCTCGTCCTGAGGCCCCGCGTCCTGCTCCTCGACGAACCAGCCGCGGGCCAGGACGCCGAGGAGACCGAACGGTTCGCCGCCCTGCTGCGCGCCCTCGCCGCCGACGGCACCGCCGTCCTCCTCGTCGAACACGACATGAGCCTCGTGATGACGGTCTGCGACGACGTCCACGTTCTCGACCTCGGCAAAGTCGTCGCCGCCGGACCGCCCGAACGCGTCCAGCGCGACAAGACCGTGCTCGCGGCCTACCTGGGGGAGACATGACCACGACCGGGACCGCCCCGCCGGCGCACCCCGCGCGCCGGTCGCCCGAGAGGCCCCTGCTGGAACTCGCGGGCATCCGGGCCGCCTACGCCGGCATCACCGTCCTGCACGGCGTGGACCTCGCGGTCGCCGCCGGCCAGGTCGTCGCGCTCCTCGGCCCCAACGGCGCGGGCAAGACCACCGTCCTCAAGGTCGCCTCCGGCGTCCACCCGCCCGGCGGCGGACGGATCCTGCTCGGCGGCCGGGACGCCACCGGGATCCGCCCCGGCGACCTCGCCCGCGCCGGCGTCTGCCTCATCCCCGAGGGCCGGGGCGTCTTCCCCAACCTCACGGTCCGCGAGAACCTCCTGATGATGACCTTCACCGGCCGCGGCCGGGAGGAGATCGAGGAGAGCGCGTACGCCCGCTTCCCCGTCCTCGGCAGCCGCCGCACCCAGCACGCCGGCACCCTCTCCGGCGGTGAGCAGCAGATGCTCGCCCTCGCCCGGGGCCTGGCCACCGACCCGGCCGTCCTGCTCCTGGACGAGCTCTCCATGGGACTCGCCCCACTGGTCGTCGGCGAACTGTACGAACTCGTCGCCGAGATCGCCCGCCAGGGGGTCGCCGTCCTCGTCGTGGAGCAGTTCGCCGCCGCCGTACTGAAGATCGCCGACCACGCCGCCGTGCTCGTCCGCGGCCGGATCCAGTGGCAGGGGCACCCCGACAGCTCCCTGCACGCCGAACTCTCCTCCTACTACCTGGGGAGCACCGCATGACCAGCACCCACCACACCCACCACACCCACCACACGGATCGGACGGATCGGACGGATCGGACGGATCGGACGGGCCCGGCGGGACGGTCCGAACAGACCGACCGGGCCGACCGGTTCGTCCGCACACTCGCCGAGCTGAAGATCCCCGACCCCGCCGCCGCCCGCGCCGCCCTCTGGCTCCGCCTCGGCGGGCTGCTGATGCTCGCCGGGCTGGTCCTCGGCGGCCTCGCCTTCCCGCTCGCCCACGCCACCGACTCCAGCCTCGGCCAGGGCGACGCGCTCGCCCTCGGCCTCGGCGGGGTCGCCGCCGCCGTGGTGGGCGGCGCGCTGTTCCTGCGCTACTCGCTCACCGGCTTCCTGCGCTTCTGGCTCGCCCGTCAGTCGTTCGACCTGGACCGACTGGGGGAGCGCCTGACCACCCCAGCCGCGACAGCACTCGCCCCCCGGCAGAAGGAGCACCGCGCAATGGCGTCGTCCCCCGCACCGACCCCGCGCCCCGGTGACCAGCTCGCCGCCGCCACCGGCAGCACCCGTGTGATCGTGATCCGGGCCCCCGAGGACGCCTCGGCCACCGTCGAATGCGGCGGTGTCCCCATGCTCCCCGCCCGACAGGTCCCCGCCGGGCCACCCACCTCAGAGGCCCCCGGCACACTCGTCGGCAAGCGGTACGTGGACGCCGCCGACACCCTCGAACTGCTCTGCACCACCTCCGGCGCGGGCCCACTGACCTACGGAGGCGAGCCGTTGACCATCAGGGCGCCCAAGGCGCTGCCCGCCTCCGACTGAGGAACCCGCTCTTCCCTGACCCACGGACTCACCGGGTGCGCCCGGTACTCACCTGGTGGACGCCCTCTTGACGGGCGCTCCAGGCGGATCGACACTCGATTCCGGAATCCTAGTGAACAGGTAGGGAAACAATGGGGCGCCAGGAGCCGGTCACCAGCCGAGCGAGTCGCACGGCGTGGTCGTCGCCCCTTCTCACCTCCCGCCGTCACATCGACCTGCAGCGGGTCTGCAGCGCGATCCCCCTGGGCTGAGCTCCGGCCCGTCCGCGCGCCGAACCGCCCCGGTGGTGCCCTTCTCGGCACCGCTTCGTCCGGCGCGCGTGGACGAGTGCCACGCCCTCCCGCCCGACGTCGCAACCGCCGCGCGCACGTCCTCAGCGCGCCCGCCCCCAGGGAGAGTCATGTCCGTCACACCTTTGGCCGCCGCCCACCCGTCCGCCCGGCCCGCCCCCGCCTTCCGGGGCCGGATCGGCCGGGACGCGCGCAGCGGCCACTACGCCGTGCCCGGCCGCTACCGCCTCCACCTGGCAGCGGCCGATCCCGACTGTCTGCGCATCGCCGTCACCCACAGCCTCCTCGGCCTGGACCGGGTCTGCCCGGTCACCTTCCTCCCGGCCGTCCCGGACTGTCCCGACGGCGGCCACTCCGCGCTGCGCCCGCTGTACGACGCCAGCGCGCACCGGTACACCGGACCGGCCCTCGCGCCCGTGCTCAGCGACGACTGGTCGGGGCGCATCGTGAGCAGTCACGGCCCCGACATCGCCCGCGACCTCGCCCGGAGGTTCGGCGGCGGCCGGGCCACGCTGTACCCGTGCGGCGCCGAGTCGCAGATCGAGGCCGTCGAGCGGATGTGCGCGCAGGGGATCGAGGCGGCCGCGCAGCGCGCCGGAGCGGCCGACGCCGAGGAGGCGGAGCGCGCCGCCGCCCTCGACACGCTGCTCACCACGCTCGGTGTGCTGGAGCCGGGGCTCGGCGCGCATCAGTACCTGATCTGCGATCAGATCACCGCAGCGGACGTCGAGTTGTGGGTCACCCTGGTCCAACTCGACACCGTGCACCGCAATCACCTCGACGCGGCCGCCGTGCAGCGCATCGCCGGCCACCCCGCCCTGTGGGCCTACGCCCGCCGGCTGGCCGCCCACCCGGCCTTCGGCGCCCACCTCGACCTGGACGCCATCGCCCGCCGCCACCACGCCCGTTGTCAGGGCCTGGAGGCCGCCGGCGCGGCTGTCCAGATCCTGGACTGGGAGACCCACGCGGCGGACGGCGCCGAGGACCGACCGCAGGTCAACCGCCCCTGAGCCCGGTCCACTCATTGGACCGGCGTTGACATCCGTTCGGGCAACTGTCTTACTTACGGCCCAGAACGGTCATGAGCGTCAGCGACAAGCCCTGGCTTGCTGACCGGCAACCCTCGCTCCGCGGTGGGGTGCCCCAGGTGACGACCGGACCGACGTTTCGGTAACGACGTATCGGTAAGCGCGAGGGCCCCAAGGGGCCGGAACGGTGACGGTGACGGACATGTACGCAGCTCCTCGGACGGCTCCCCGCCGCCCCCGGGGCTGCGTACGGCCGTACCTCGACATCCTCGTCGCCAATCGCGCCGTCGACCTCCTCCGCGTGAACAGCGCACTGTGTACCGCACCGGGCCGTGCCCGCTGTCGGGGCTGTCAGGGCTGACCCCCCTCCCGCCAGCCTTCGCCCCGCCCTCGCGTTCCTGACGAACACCGCCCCAGCGGTGTGCCGTTGTCCGCCCCACCCCGGATCTGCCGTACGCATCCGTGCGCCGTGCCTGCCGCGTTCCCGACGCAGAGCGCCCCGCCGCCGCCCTGCCTCCGACGCGCCCGAGCCGTCCACGATCGCCGTGCCCCGGGGTGTCCGACTCCCGCCGGAGCCTCCCATGAGTGAACCCCCAGGCGCCGTGACCCTCGCCGAGGCCGCACCCGCCATCGACACCCCGTCAGAGAAGCTCACCGCCCAGCGCGTCCAGCCGCTGCGCCGGCCGGGCCGCTGGATCGCCACCGCCGTGGCACTGGTCCTGGTGGCACAGTTCGCACACGGGCTGATCTCCAACCCCTTCTACCAGTGGGACCGCTTCGGCTACTGGTTCCTGCGGCCGGTGATTCTCGACGGACTGCTGATCACCCTGGAAGTGGCCGCCTACAGCGCGGCGCTGGGCCTCCTCGGCGGCATCCTGCTCGCCCTCGCCCGGCTCTCGAAGAGCCCGGTGCTGCGCGCGGTCAGCTGGACCTACGTATGGGCGCTGCGCTCCATCCCGCTGATCGTGGTGCTGCTCTTCCTCTACAACTTCAGCGCCCTGTACCAGACCCTGAGCGTGGGGGTCCCCTTCGGCCCGGCGTTCTTCCGCTTCGACGAGTCCCGGCTGGCCACCGACATGGTGATCGCCGTCGTCGGCCTCAGCCTCAACGAGGCGGCCTATGCGGCCGAAGTGGTCCGCGGCGGCATCCTCTCCGTCGACCAGGGCCAGCACGAGGCGGCCGCCGCCCTCGGCCTGCCCAAGCGCTACCAGTTCTGGAAGATCGTCTTTCCGCAGGCCCTGCGGTCGATCACCCCGAACTACGTCAACCAGCTGATCGGCCTGGTCAAGTCCACCTCGCTGGTCTTCTACGTGTCGCTGCTCGACCTGTTCGGTACCGCACAGACCATGGGGGCCACCTACCCCGGCGACATCGTGCCGCTGCTGCTGGTCGTCACCGTCTGGTACCTGATCCTGACCAGCCTCGTCTCCGTCGTCCAGTTCCATGTCGAGCGGTACTACGCCCGGGGCGCCACGCGTTCCCTGCCGCCGACGCCGCTTCAGAAACTGCGGACCGGTCTCACCGACCTGCGGGCCCGCATCCGCCGGGAGGCCGCCGTATGACCACCGAGACCGTACAGAGCGCCGAGACCGCCGCCGTCGTGCCCGCCGCCGTCGAGGTGCACGACGTACACAAGTGGTACGGCGCCCACCGGGTCCTGGACGGCGTGAGCCTGACCGTGCGGCCCGGCGAGGTCACCGTGATCCTCGGACCCTCCGGCTCCGGCAAGTCCACCCTGCTGCGGGTCATCAACCACCTGGAGAAGCCCGAGATCGGCTACGTCGGCGTCAACGGCGAGCTGATCGGCGTCCGCCGGCACGGAGACCGGCTGCGCGAGCTGAGCGAACGGGCCATCCTGACCCAGCGCGGCCGGATCGGCTTCGTCTTCCAGAACTTCAACCTCTTCCCGCACCTGACCGTGCTGGACAACGTCGCCGCCGCGCCGGTCGCCACCGGGAAACTCGCCAAGCCCGCCGCCCTGGAACTGGCCCGCGAACTCCTGGACCGGGTGGGCCTCGCCGACAAGGCCGGCGCCTACCCCCGGCAGCTGTCGGGCGGCCAGCAGCAGCGCGTCGCCATCGCCCGCGCCCTCGCGCTGCGCCCCGGCGTCATCCTCTTCGACGAGCCCACCTCCGCCCTCGACCCCGAACTCGTCGGCGAAGTACTCGCCGTCATCAAGGACCTGGCGACCAGCGGCACCACCCTCGTCATCGTCACCCACGAGATCGGCTTCGCCCGAGAGGTCGCCGACCGGGTCGTCTTCATCGACGGCGGAAAGATCGTCGAGCAGGGCCCGCCCGACGAGGTCCTCGACTCACCGCAGCACGAGCGGACCCGGGACTTCCTCAGCAAGGTGCTCTGACACCGACGCGCCCCACGACTTCCCCCCACGCCACCACCCTCTCGCCCAGTCACATCAGTCACAAAGGACGGCCATGTCTGCCCACTTCACCCGACGCAGCCTGATTCGCGGCATCACCGCGGCGACCGCGGTCGCCACCCTCGCCACCGGGCTCGCCGCCTGCGGTGGTGACAGCGAGGCCGCCACCACGACCGACAGCGCGGCCGGCAGCGTGACCATCGGCCGGGTGTCCAACGGCGCCGCCAAGGAGACCGCCCTGAAGGTCTCCGAGGTCAAGTCCATCAGCGCCGAACTGCCCGACGCGATCAGGAAGAGCGGCAAGCTGAACATCGGCATCGGCGCCCTGCCCTCCGGCTTCGCCCCGCTCGCCTACGTCGGCGACGACCAGAAGACCCTCACCGGTGCCGAGCCCGACCTCGGCCGCCTGGTGGCCGCGGTCCTCGGCCTGACGCCCGAGACGAAGAACTTCACCTGGGAGAACCTCTTCGTCGGCATCGACAGCGGCAAGGTCGACGTCGCCTTCTCCAACGTCACCGACACCGAGGAGCGCAAGAAGAAGTACGAGTTCGCCTCCTACCGCCAGGACAACCTCGGCTGGGAGGTGAAGAAGTCCAGCAAGTGGAACTTCGACGGCAACTACGAGAACCTCGCCGGCCTGACCGTCACCGTGGGCTCCGGCACCAACCAGGAGAAGATCCTCCTGGAGTGGAAGAAGAAGCTCGAGGCCGAGGGCAAGAAGCTCACCATCAAGTACTACCCGGACCGCAACGGCATCTACCTGGCGCTCGCAAGCGGCAAGATCGACGCGTACTTCGGCCCCAACCCCGGCATCGCCTACAACGTCGCCAAGACCGCGGGCACCGCCAGTGCGACGCGGAACGCGGGTACCTTCTCCGGCGCCGGGGAGACGCTCCAGGGCCTGATCGCCGCCACCGCCAAGAAGGACAGCGGCCTCGCCAAGCCGCTCGCGGACGCCATCGACTACCTGATCGAGAACGGGCAGTACGCCAAGTGGCTGGCGGCCTACATCCTCTCCAACGAGGCCGTCGCCAAGTCCGAGATCAACCCGCCCGGACTGCCGCTGGACAACTCCTGATCGATCGTCACCATAGCGATGACACATGGAAGTTGAGTTGCAAACGACAGGAACGACAGGTACGACAGGAAGGGACTTTGCCTCCGTGGCCACCCCGATCGACCTCCGCGGCGGCGGAGCTCCGACCGTCACGCACCCGCACCCCCTCGACAACGCCGTGTGGGCCGCGCTCGTCGGCCCGCACTCCCACCTCGCCGCCCGGGTCGGCCGCGCCGCGCGCTACCCGGCCGACGTCTACGACTTCGCCGCCCTCGCCGACCCCGGGGACCCGGCCGCCTGGGCCGACCTGCTCACCCTCGTCGGCCCCGGAACGCCCGTACGCATCAAGCCCGTTCAACGGGTGCCCGACGGCTGGGAGGTCATCGGCGGAGGAGAGGGCGTCCAGCTCGTCGCCACCGAGGAGTTCCGCACCGAACCCGCATCCGAGGCCGTACGCCTCGGCCCCGACGACGTGCCGGAGATTCTCGACCTTGTCGCCCGCACCCGCCCCGGCCCCTTCCTCCAGCGGACCATCGCCCTCGGCACCTACCTCGGCATCCGCCACCAGGGTCGCCTGATCGCCATGGCCGGCGAACGGGTGCGGCTGCCCGGCTGGACCGAGATCAGCGCCGTCTGCACCGACCCCGGCCACCGTGGCAAGGGCCTCGCCACCAGGCTGATCCGAGCCGTGGGCGCCGGCATCCGCGACCGTGGCGACACCCCGTTCCTGCACGCCGCCGCCGACAACACCGCGGCGATCCGCCTCTACGAGTCCCTCGGCTTCATCCTCCGCCGCCGCTCGACCATAGCGTCGGTGCGCACGCCGGGAACATCCGGCGAGGTCGGGGCGTTGTGACTCATGACGAGATGTGTGAGGTGCCGCCTGAGCAGCGTGCCGGCGCCCAGAAGAGGGAGGGGACGGCCGTGATCCACATATGCCACGCCGTACACCTCCACTCCCGGCCCCACATCGACCTCCAGCGCGTGGCCGGCGCGCTCTGTAGCTCCTGACCCTTCCCCAGCCTTCGGCCGGGGGACCCCCATCTCGCTGCGCTCGTCTCCGCCCTGCCCCGCCGCCTCGTTCGGCGTGGGCCGGCGCTCTCGTACGGACCTCCAGGAAGGCGCCCTCGTGTCCTCGACTCCCTCTTCCTCCCCTCTGCACCTCGCCGTCGCGCTGGACGGCACCGGCTGGCACCCCGCCTCCTGGCGCGATCCCGTCGCCCGACCCCGTGAGCTGTTCACCGCCGGATACTGGGCCGACCTGGTCGCCGAGGCCGAGCGCGGACTGCTCGACTTCGTGACGATCGAGGACGGCCTCGGCCCGCAGTCCTCCCACTTCCTCGACCCGGACGACCGCACCGACCAGGTGCGCGGCCGGCTCGACGCCGTCCTCGTCGCCTCCCGCGTCGCCCCGCTCACCCGGCACATAGGCCTGGTCCCTACCGTGGTGGCCACGCACACCGAGCCGTTCCACCTCTCCAAGGCGATCGCCACCCTCGACTACGTGAGCACCGGCCGCGCGGGCCTGCGCGTCCAGATCACCGCCCGCCCCACCGAGGCCGCCCACTTCGGCCGCCGCACGATCCCCCGCATCGAGGCCTACGACGCCCCGGCCACCCAGGAGTTGGTGGCCGATCTGTTCGACGAGGCCGCCGACTACGTCGAGGTCGTCCGCCGCCTCTGGGACAGCTGGGAGGACGATGCGGAGATCCGGGACGTGGCCACGGGCCGCTTCATCGACCGCGACAAGCTCCACTACATCGACTTCGAGGGCCGCCACTTCAGCGTCAAGGGCCCCTCCATCACCCCGCGCCCGCCGCAGGGCCAGCCCCTGGTCACCGCCCTCGCACACGACACCGTCCCGTACCGTCTGGTGGCCCGCGCGGCCGACGTCGGCTACGTCACCCCGCACGACACCGCCCAGGCCCGGGCGATCGTCGCCGAGATCCGTGCCGAACAGGAAGCGGCGGGGAGGGCCGCCGAGCCGCTGCATGTCTTCGCAGACCTGGTCGTCTTCCTCGACGACGACCCGGCCGAGGCCGCCGCCCGCCTCGACCGCCTCGACGCCCTCGCCGGCGAGGAGTACACGAGCGACGCCCGGGTATTCGCCGGATCGCCCGCCCAACTCGCGGACCTGCTCCAGGAGTTGCAGGCGACAGGCCTGACCGGTTTCCGGCTGCGCCCCGCCGTCGCCGGCCATGACCTCCCGGCCATCACCCGGGGCCTCGTCCCCGAACTCCAGCGCCGCGACGCCTTCCGCCGCGCCTACGAGGCCGACACCCTGCGCGGGCTGCTCGGCCTGACCCGCCCCGCCAACCGCTACGCCGCCGCGACCGCCGTCGCCTGAGCGGGAGGGAGACCCCACCATGAGCAAGCCGCAGAAGCAGATCCACCTGGCCGCACACTTCCCGGGCGTCAACAACACCACCGTGTGGAGCGACCCGCGGGCCGGCAGCCACATCGAGTTCAGCTCCTTCGCCCACTTCGCACGGACCGCCGAACGCGCCAAGTTCGACTTCCTCTTCCTCGCCGAGGGCCTGCGCCTGCGCGAACAGGGCGGCAGGATCTACGACCTGGACGTGGTCGGCCGCCCCGACACCTTCACGATCCTCGCCGCCCTCGCCGCCGTCACCGACCGACTCGGCCTGACCGGCACCATCAACTCCACCTTCAACGAGCCCTACGAGGTGGCCCGCCAGTTCGCCAGCCTCGACCACCTCTCCGACGGCCGCTCCGCGTGGAACGTCGTCACCTCCTGGGACGCCTTCACGGGCGAGAACTTCCGCCGCGGCGGCTTCCTCCCGCAGGAGGAGCGCTACTCCCGCGCCAAGGAGTTCCTCGCCACCACCCACGAGCTCTTCGACTCCTGGCAGGGCGACGAGATCGTCGCCGACCAGAGCACGGGCACCTTCCTGAGCGACGCCAAGGCCGGGGCCTTCGTCCACGAGGGACAGCACTTCGACATCCACGGCCGGTTCAACGTGCCGCGCAGCCCCCAGGGCCGCCCGGTGATCTTCCAGGCCGGCGACTCCGACGAGGGCCGCGAGTTCGCCGCCGCCGGCGCCGACGCCGTCTTCAGCCGGTACGCCACGCTCGACGCGGGCCAGGCCTTCTACACCGACGTCAAGTCCCGCCTCGCCAAGTACGGCCGCCGCACCGACCAGTTGCTGATCCTGCCCGCCGCGAGCTTCGTCCTGGGCGACACCGACGCCGAGGCCGAGGAGATCGCGAAGGACGTGCGCCGCCGGCAGGTCAGCGGCGCCACCGCCCTCAAGCACCTGGAGTTCGTCTGGAACAGGGATCTGTCCGGCTACGACCCGGAAGGGCCCCTGCCCGACATCGAACCGGATCTCGGCGAGCACCACATCGCCCGCGGCCGCGCCCAGGTCCGTATGTACCGCGACCCGCTGGCCACCGCCCGCGAATGGCGGGAGCTCGCCGAGGCCAACAACTGGTCGATCCGCGACCTGGTCATCGAGACCGGCAACCGCCAGAACTTCGTCGGATCCCCTCAGACCGTCGCCCGGACGATCAACGACTACGTCCAGGCCGACGCCGCCGACGGCTTCATCCTCGTCCCGCACATCACCCCCGGCGGCCTCGACGAGTTCGCCGACAAGGTCGTCCCCCTCCTCCAGGAACAGGGCGTCTTCCGCACCGAGTACGAGGGCACCACGCTCCGGGACCACCTCGGCCTCGCTCTCCCGGACGACGAGTCGGGTGCCATGCGGGCGGCATCGTGAAGTTCCTCGCCATCACCCTGATCGTGCACCGCCCGGACCCGGTCACCGGCATCCGGAAGCCCACCCAGGACCGCTTCCGGGAGGTGCTCGACAACGCCCTGCTCGCCGAGGAGCTCGGCTTCGACGGCTTCGGCGTGGGGGAGCGGCACGAGCGGCCGTTCATCTCCTCCTCGCCGCCGGTCGTGCTCAGCCACATGGCCGCCCTGACCCGGCGGATCCGGCTGTTCACCGCCGTCACCACCCTCAGCCTCCTCGACCCGGTGCGCGCCTACGAGGACTACGCCACCCTCGACCACCTCTCCGGCGGCCGGCTGGAGCTGATCATCGGCAAGGGCAACGGCGCCGCCCAGCGCGAGCTGTTCCAGGTCACGCCCGAGGACCAGTGGGAGCGCAACGCCGAGAGCTACGAGGTGTTCCGGCAGATCTGGCGCAACGACAAGGTCACCGCGGCGACCCGGTTCCGGCCGGAGCTGACGGACGCCGAGGTGTGGCCCCGGCCGTACCAGCAGCCCGTCCGGGTCTGGCACGGCAGCGCCACCAGCAAGGAGTCCGTCGACCTGGCCGCCCGATACGGCGACCCGCTGTTCTCCGCGAACGTCACCAACCCCATCGAGCCCTACGCCGAGCTGATCCGCCACTACCGCGAACGCTGGGAGCACTACGGCCACGACCCGGCCGAACTCGCGGTCGGCGCCGGCACGGCGGGACTGCACGTGGCCCGCACCTCCCAGGAGGCCGTCGAGGCGTACCGGCCTGTCTTCGAAGGGACGCTCGCCTTCCAGAAGCAGGCCGGACTGCCCGTCGTCTTCGAGTCCCTGGAGGACTTCGTCGAGCGCAGCTCCGCCCTGATCGGCAGCCCGCAGCAGGTCATCGACAAGGTGCACCGCTACCACGAGCAGTTCGGCCACACCGTGCTGCACCTCCACGCAGACGCGAGTGGCCTCACCGACGTCCGGCACCGCGACTCGCTGGAGCTGTTCCAGTCGGAGGTGGCGTCGGTGCTGCGCAAGGAGATACCCGACCCGCCGTTCGCCTGGGCGCCGGTGCTCCCGACGCCGTCGACCACCGAGGAGCCGACGATCGAGGAGCCGACCCATGCCTGACATCCCGCTCGGCGTGCTCGACCTGGTCCCGATCTCCTCGGGCTCGACAGCGGCGGACGCGCTGCGCAACTCCATCGACCTGGCCCAGCACACCGAACGCCTCGGCTACGCCCGCTACTGGTTCGCCGAACACCACCTCAATCCCGGCGTCGCGGGCACGTCCCCGGCGGTCGTCCTCGCTCTGACGGCCGCCGCGACCTCCACCATCCGGCTCGGCTCCGGAGCCGTACAGCTCGGACACCGCACCGCCCTGTCCACGGTGGAGGAGTTCGGCCTGATCGACGCGCTGCACTCCGGCCGCTTCGACCTGGGCCTGGGCCGCTCGGGCGGCGGTCCGCCGGGGGAGAAGGCGGCCCCGTCGCCCACGGCCACCCCGGTCGTCGACGGCCGTGCCCCGGGCGGCCTGCTCATCCCGCCCCGCTTCTCCTTCGAACGCCTGCTCGGCTCGCCCCGGATCGCCCTGCAGCGCAAGCTGCTCCTGCTCCCGGGCGCCGCATCGCAGGACTACGCCGGCCAGATCGACGACATCCTCGCCCTGCTGGCCGGCACCTACCGCTCCCCGGAGGGCGTCGAGGCGCACGTCGTACCGGGCGAGGGCGCCGACGTCGAGGTGTGGATCCTGGGCAGCAGCGGCGGCCAGAGCGCCGAGGTCGCGGGCGCCCGGGGCCTGCGCTTCGCCGCGAACTACCACGTCAGCCCCGCCACCGTCCTGGAGGCGGTGGACCGCTACCGGGACCGCTTCAAGCCCTCCGAGTCCCTCGACGCGCCGTACGTGAGCGTCTCCGCCGATGTCGTCGTCGCCGAGGACGACGCCCGCGCCCACGAACTCGCCACCGGCTACGGTCTGTGGGTGCGCAGCATCCGCACCGCCGAGGGCGCGATCGAGTTCCCGACACCGGAGGAGGCCCGCGCCCACGCCTGGAGCGACCAGGACCGGGCCCTCGTCCAGGACCGGACGGACACCCAGTTCGTCGGCTCCCCTTCCCGCGTCGCCGACCAGCTGGAGCAGCTCCAAGAGGCCACCGACGCCGACGAGTTGCTCGTCACCACCATCACCCACGCCCACTCCGACCGCGTCCGCTCCTACGAACTCCTCGCCGAGGAGTGGCGTCGACGGGGTCACTCGTCCCGGTCCAGCTGACGGACGGGAGTCCCACGGCGAACCGGTGTGGCCGGGCCGTCACCCTCCCCCGAAGGTGACGGCCCGGCGCTTCCCCCGGCGCCGGACTGCGGTCTCTGAGCGGCCGTACGGCTCACCAGCACATGACGGCCGTCTCGCCCGAACCCCAGCCGGAGTACAGGCGTACGCGGACGAAGTAGCGGCGGCCCCTGACGAGCCGGGCCCTGATCGTGGCGTTGTGCGGCGTGCCTGCGTCGTCGTGTCCGGCGAGGAAGCGGGGCTCGCCGTCCCGCTCCTCGAAGACCACGACCACCGAGTCGCTCTCCCCGAAGGTGCCGAAGGTGTACTCGCGGGTCTCACGCGGCTCGACGGTGAAGTCGGCCTGCTCGCCCGGTCCCAGCGACAGCGGCACCGAACGGAACGGCACCAGCGCGGGCGGCCGGGGCGTGTCGAGCGGCGGGTACCAGCCGAGCACGAACTCCTTGTCCAGCGGCGACAGCGCGCCGGGCGGATGCACACCGCCGCGGAACTGCTCGGGCTCGAGGATCAGCCCCGCCGAGAAGGGGTACTCCATCACGGACTGCGGATCCCACACCGATCCGTTCACCTCGGCCGGGTCCAGCTTGCGCAGGATGTTGAACCAGGTCCGGTCCCGGCTCCAGTGGTTGGGCGGGCCCGCCAGGTCGGCGTACACGGCCTCGTCGTCCCAGTGGAGGCCGGCGAACGGGCTCTGGTGCTCGTGCTGCATGCCGAGCGCGTGCCCGATCTCGTGCAGAGCTGTCGCACGTTCCCCGGGCGCGGTCAGGTCCCAGCCGAAGTTCATGGTGCGCTCGTTGAGACCGGCCGACAGCGCGTCCCGGCCCACCGTCGACCAGGAGCCGTCACCCAGCTGGAAGCCGATGCGCAGTTCCGCCTCCGAGCGGTGGGCGACCTCGGTGAACGACACCCCGATGCCCAGCTCCCGCCACTCGCGGAAGCAGTCGCGCACGACCTGCCGCTGGTCCTCGCCGCCGACCCACGACACCCACCGGGTCCCCCCGGAGCCGGGCAGGGGAATGACCGACCCGTCGCCCTCGCCGTCGAAGAAGCAGTAGTGCAGGACGGTGCCGTTGACCCACATCCGCCGCCCGCTCATCAGCGCGCCGAGCCGCTCGGCGGCCAGCCCCGGGGCGAACACGGGGGCCGACTGCTGGGCGAGCGAGCAGTAACGGGCGGTCATGGGTTCCAGGGTGCCGTGCGGGACCGTCCGGGGGCCTGAGTCGGGGGCTACTCAAGTCGCCCTGTATCAGGGGTGAGTATGCCGACTCCAGTAGATGTGACGACGTTCGAACCGCACGCCAGGACCCTGCGACTGCCATGGCCGTTCACGGGCCGGGACGAGGAACTGGAGCTCGTCCGCCGCTCCTTGGCGGGCGCCCGGCCGGGCATCGTGATCACGGGACCGGCGGGCTGCGGCCGCACCCGCCTCGCCATGGAGGCGGTCCGCGGCACCGACTGCGCCCGGGTGGCCGGCACCCCCGAAACCCGTGATCAGTCCTTCGCCGCCTTCGCCCATCTGCTGCCCGAAGGCGTCACCCTGCACCGCGCCGTCCAACTCCTCGCGGGCATACGGCTGTTGCTGGTCGACGACGCGCACCTGCTGGACGACACCTCCGCGGCCCTGGTCCATCAGCTGGCCGTCCAGGGCCGCACCCGGCTGCTGGTCCTCGTGACGGACGGAGCGCCCGCGCCCGGCGCCGTCTCCCGGCTGTGGACCGGCGAACTGCTGCCCCGTCTGACCCTGGAACCCCTGCCCCACGAGGAGACCGTCCAGCTCCTCACGGCCGGCGCCGGCGGGCCGCTGGAGCCCCTCACCGCCAACCGTCTGCTCCGGCTGTGCCGGGGCGACCTGCGTCTCCTGCGCGACCTGCTGGACGCGCTGCGCGAGCGGGGCCTGCTCACCCGGGGCGCGGACACCGACGAGTGGACGTGGCGCGGCCGGGTCCCGGTGACGGCGGCCCTGCGGGAACGCACCGCCGCCGTCCTCACCCGCCCCTGCCCCGACGAACGCGAGGCGCTCGACCGCCTCGCCTTCGCGGAACCGCTGCCGCTGTCGGCGGACACCCTGGACCTGCGGACCCTCGAACGCCTGGAGGCGGACGGCCTTCTCGACGTCGCCGCCGACGAGACGACCGTCCGCCTGGCCCACCCCCTGCACGGCACGGTCCTGCGTGCCGCGGCCGGCCGGCTGCGCGCGAGGCGGCTCACCGGCCGACGGCGGTCCGTCGCGCCCGCCCTCGACGCCGAGGCGGCCGAGCTGACCCGCCGCATCGAGCGGGCCGACGTCCGCACGGCGCCGACGCCCGTGGGGGAGTGGCTCGTCGCGGAGGGGGAACCGGTACCGCCGTGGTACGCCGCCGTCCGCGCGCGGTTCTCACGGCTGCGGGGAGAACTGCGCGAGGCGGCGGCCTGGGCGAGGGAGGGCCTGGCCGAGGCCCCGCACGACCACGTCTGCCGCACCGAACTGGCCCTGGCCGCCGCCCAGTCGGGGGAGACGGGCGCACTGGTCGAACCCCTCGCCGACCACCCGGGCACAGCCGCTTGGCCGCCCGCCGCCCGCGGAGACCTCGACACCGCCCTGAAGACCCTTGAGACCGCCGTCACCTGCTCCGCCCACGCGCACCGGCCCCTGCCCGCAGGGTCCGGCGCCGACACGGGCCAGAGCCTGTCCGCGGGTTGTGGGGCCGGCACAGCCCGCGGCGATCACGCGTCTTGCGACGCTCGCGCGGCCCGGGGCCTGTGCGAGGGGTGCGACGCTCGCGCGGCCCGGGGCCTGTCCGAGGGGTGCGACGCTCGCACCGGTCACGACCCCTACTCGGCCTACGACGCCGTCCGGCTCGGGGCCCCCGAGTGGGCCGCACCCCAGCTCCCGGCCGACGGCGTCTTCGCCCGTCACGCCCGTGCGCTCGCGCGGGGCGACGGTCCCGCCCTGGACGCGGTGGCCGCCGAGCTTGAGGAGCGCGGGTTCCTCCTCTTCGCCGCCGAGGCGCACGCGCAGGCCGTACGCGCGCACAGCGACCCCAGCGCGGCCCGCACCGCCCGTACGCGTGCCGTCGCCCTGGCCCGACGCTGCCAGGGGGCCCGCACGCCGGCGCTGTCGGGCCTGGTCCTGGGCGAACTCACCGCCCGTCAGCGGCAGATCGTCACCCTCGCCGCGGCCGGTCTCAGTAACCGGCAGATCGCCGAACGGCTCACCCTGTCCGTCCGTACCGTCGGCAACCACCTCTACAGCGCCTACACCCGCCTCGGCGCCGGCGACCGCGGGGCCCTGCCGTGGCTGGTGGAGCAGCCGGCCTGAGCAGGCCGGGCCCAGGGCGTGTCACGCCGCGCCGAACGCCGTGAACGCCCACCCCGTCGCCTGGTGCAGCGCGTCCCCCGGCAGCGAGGCGCGCGCGTCCCGCAGGGCCTCCGCCAGGGACAGACCGGCGCCGAGGCTCTTGTGCAGGGCCAGCATCAGCGGGACGACCGCCGCGTCGTTGACGGGCGCGCTGCTCGCCACCACGCCCGCCGTACCCAGCGGCAGCAACGCCGTGACCAGGCCCAGGAGTTCGTCGGCGCCGACCGAGGCGAGCCGGGCGGTGTCGCAGCTGGACAGGATGATCCGGTACGGGCTGCGGGCGAGCCGCTCGAAGTCGTGGACGATCAGCGGACCGTCCGCCATGCGCAGCGACGAGAACATCGGGCTGTCGGCGCGGAACGTGCCGTGCGCGGCGATGTGCGCCAGCGCCGCTCCGTCCAACTCCCTCAGCACGCGCGGCACATGGGCGTCGGCCTGCTCCAGCACGATCGGTGCGCCGTACCGTCCGGCCACCTCCGGCACCTCCGCCCCGCCGGTCGCGAGCCCCGGTCCCCGCACCAGGACCTGTCGGCCGCCCGGCGGCGGCTCGGTCTCCCGCGCCCGCAGCCAGCCACTGGCCGACGGAGACACACTGACCACCCGCTCCCGCAGCGACGGCAGCAGCGCCCACGGCACCCGGTGCAGCCGGGCCGGCGGCACCACCACCAGGGGACCCGGGCCCAGGTGCTCCGCCGCCTCGCCCAGCAGCAGTTCCTCCAGCCGTCGCCCCGCAGCCTCCACCACCGGCAGCCGGCCCTCCGCCCCGGGATGGGCCAGCCGTCGCAGCCCGGCCTGGACGTGCTCGGCCTCCCGTTCCGCCTCGGCCAGCAGCCCGCCCGCGAACCGGCGCACCCGCCCGCCCCCGCACAGCAGCGCCTGAACCCGCCCGTCCAGTACGGCGAGTTCGATCAGCCCTCCCTCGCCGAGCCGCTCCAGCAGCCGGCCCGCGTCGAACCGGTCGCCGCCGAACCGGTCGCCGCCCCAGGGCGTGACCCCGCGGATGTGCAGGGTCCGGGAGCGGATCTCCCGCTCCAGGCGCCGCTGTTCACGCTCCAGAGTCGGCACCGGCCTGCCTTCCATCCGGGCAGCCTCCGCGCGGTCGGCGATCACCCGGAACGCGGTCAGCCCGCTCAGCAGCGCCGGGTCGGCCGGCGGCCGGGTGGGCGGCGTCGACAGCGCCGTGGCCCGCCAGCGTTCGCTCCACACCAGCAACTGCCGTGGCCCGCCCCGTTCCAGACTGACCTCCTGGGCCAGCGCGGCGAGTTCGGCGCCCTGCGCGGTGGCCCGGGCCCGCAGTTCGGAGGCGCCCAGCGTCGTGCGGTGGTCGTCGAGGACGTCGAGTCCGCGCCGGCAGGCCTCCAGCACACCCCGGCCCGAGCCGGCGGCCCGCGCCCACAGGGCCTGCGCCGCCCAGCCCGTCATCCGAGCCAGCGGCGGGCCGCTGCGCCGGCTGCGGGCGGCGATCTGCAGATAGCGTTCGGCGTCCGTCGTCCAGTTCAGTTCCAGCGCGATCCGGCCCGCCAGCAGCCAGGCCTCCGGGGCGGCCGGCGCCTGGAAGGCGGCGAGCCGCTCGGCGAGCCTGGCGGCGTCCGCGACCAGCCGGCCCGAGGCGCGCCCGGTGGCCACCCGGGCCTCGATCAGCACCAGTCGCGCGTGCGTCTCCCACCAGGTGCGCCGCTGCCCCGCGAAGAGCCGCTCGGCCACCGCCGCGCGCGCGATCGCCGTCCCCGGATCACCCGCCAGCCGCGCCGCCTTCGCGGCCGCCAGCAGCAGCTCCGCCTTGCGCGTGGACTGCCCGCCGATGCCGTCCAGCACCCCTATGGCGGCGTCCGCCTCGGCCAGTGCCTCCGGTGCGAGTCCGGCCGCCATCAGGACCTCGCAGCGCCGGATGTTGAGCATGAACGTCGGCGTGCCGAGCTTGGCGTAGCGCTCCTCCGCCTCGTCGAGGAGCCGCAGCGCGGCAGGAACATCCCCGGAGCGGAACGCGGCCAGCCCCCGGCTCTCCACCGCGTCCGCCTTGTCGTGCTCCTGGCCGGTGGTGTCCCACAGCGCCTCGGCGGCCGTGAAGTCCGCCTCGGCCCGGTCCACCGCCCCGAGGGCCAGGTGCACGGTGGCGCGCAGAGTGAGGGCGCGCGCCGTCCAGATGACGTCGTCCGCCCCGCGCAGCACGGGAATCGCCCGGCGTACGTCCTCCAGCGCCTCGCGATGCAGGCCGAGCACCCACAAGGAGTAGGCCCGCCGGTACAGCACGCGCGCGCGGGTGTGGCCCGTGCCGCGCTCGACGCCGCGCTCGAACGCCGCCAGCCCCTGCCGGGTGCGGCCCGCGTGCACCAGGGCCACGCCGAGCGTGCCGAGGACGTCCGCCTCCCGCTCGGCCGAGTCCGAGCGCGCCGCGAGATCCCGGGCGCGCCGTAGATGGTCCAGGGCGAGACGCATGTCGCCCCAGTCCCGCTGCCAGATGCCGATCACCTGGTGGGCGACCGAGGCGTGCAACGGCGTCGGATCGGTGTCGAGCACTCCTTCCGCCCGCGACAACGCTTCGCTGGGGGCGGCGAACACCATCGGCAGCAGTTCGAGAACCCTGTCGTTTCCCGCTGTCACTCCACGGATGGTAGTGCTCCGGTCTGCACGCCACACCGGTTCGGCAGCGTATCCACCAGTAACAATTGGACGTCGAGTCAACGAAGTCGGCGCAATGAGGGGGCGCGCGGCCGCTGCCGCACCACCCGACTCCGCAACCGCACCACCCGAACCCGTCGTCGCACCACCTGTATCAGACGACCTCCTCGCGGGTCTTGCTGACGACCACCGGCTGTAGGGGAGGACATGCCATGGCACCACAGCGTTTCCACGAGCAGTTCGACCAGATCCAACGCGCGCTGTCCGACGTCCCGTTGGCGATGGGGCCGGACGACTCCGCCGAGTTCATCTACGAGAAGGGAGTCGTCCTCGCCCGTGACGGCGAGGAGGCCCAGGTCGTCGAGGACGCCGTCCGCTCGCACTTCACCGCGACCGAGGGCCTCGTCCCGGATCATGTGCGCCGGGCGGGCCCGCAGACCAACCGCTCCGGGATCACCCGCGTCCGGGTCGGCGACCCGGGGGAGGGCGGCCGCGCCGGCGACCACACCGTGGCGGGTGCCCTGCGCGCGCTGCGGGAGGCGGAGGGACGCGCGGGCCGTCGACTGGTCAGCCGCAACCACGTGGTGTCGATCGCGGTCAACGCCTGCCCCGGTGACGAGCCGGTGCCCGCCCCGCGCACCGAGCCGCCCAACCCGTCCGCGGCCCAGGAGGCCCACGATGCGGACGGCGCCGTCGGTGTGCTCGTCATCGACACCGGTCTGACGCACGACTACCGCTCCTACCCGCTGCTGGCCCACACCGAGGGCGACGCCCAGCTCAGGGAGACCGACGAGGACGGGATCCTCCAGCAGTACGTCGGCCACGGCACGTTCATCGCCGGACTCGTCGCGGCCGTCGCCCCCAACACCGACGTCACCGTGCGGAACACACTCAACGACGCCGGCGCGATCCTGGAGTCCGAGTTCGGCGAGAAGCTCTTCGACGCCGTCGAGGACGGCTGGCCCGACATCATCAGCCTCTCCGCAGGAACCTCCAACGGCCGCGTCGACGGCCTGCTCGGCGTGGCCGCGTTCATGGAGGAACTCCGCGCGCACGACACCCTGTTGGTGGCCGCCGCCGGCAACAACGCCAGCGCCGCGCCCTTCTGGCCCGCCGCCTACGCCGCCCTGCCCGACTACGCCGACGCGGTGCTGTCGGTGGGCGCGCTGCGCGGCGACGGCGAGTTCGGCGCCTGCTTCAGCAACCACGGCGCCTGGGTGAAGGTGTACGCCCCCGGCGAGCGCCTCACCAGCGCCCTCACCGGCTTCGACACACCCGTCCCGTACGTCTACCAGCACTCCACCTACGAGGCCTGCCGCTACGGCTTCACCTACTCCTGCACCTGCCGATCTCCACGCCACACCGGTGTGTTGAGCGAGGCGCAGCAGGTCACCCCGGGCAAGCCGGACCAGGTGATGTTCGAGGGGCTGGCCGCCTGGAGCGGGACGTCCTTCGCGACTCCGGTGGTGGCCGGGCTCGTCGCCGCCTGCATGACCGCGCACCAGGAGACCGATCCACGTGCCGCCGCCCGCCGACTGCTCACCGCGAACACCGAGTTCGCCGAGGTGCGTGGGGCCCACGTACTGGCCCTGCGTCCGCCCACCTGGCGCCCGGTCCAGGTCGGTCCGGCGTGAGGGCATCATGAGGTCCGAGACGAGCCCCGCCACGGCGTACGATGACAGGCCGTACACGAGGGGTGGGACCGTGGACCGTACTGATGTCGGCGCGCTCGTCCGGTCCGCCGTCGACGGTGACACGGCGGCCTGGAAAGCGCTGGTGGACGGGCTGAGCCCGTTGGTCTGGTCCGTCGTGCGCGCGCACCGGCTCTCCGACGCCGACGGCCACGAGGTGTACCAGACCGTCTGGTTCCGCTTCGCCCAGCATCTCGGTCGGATCCGCGAGCCGCACAAGGCGGGTTCCTGGCTCGCGAGCACCGCGCGCAACGAGTGCCTGAAAGTGATCAAGGGCTTGAGGCGGTTGACGCCGACCGACGATCCCCAGCTGCTCGACCGGGCCAGTGAGGAACGGACTCCTGAGCAGTCGGTCCTCGACTCGGAGGAGGCGGCCGCGCAGAGCGAGCGCGTGCGGTTCCTGTGGCAGGAGTTCGAGGCGCTCGGCGACCGCTGCCGACAACTGCTGCGGGTGCTGATCGCCTCGCCGCCGCCCAGCTATCAGGAGGTGTCGGCCGCGCTGGGCATCGCCGTCGGCAGCATCGGACCGATGCGCCAGCGATGTCTGCGCCGCCTGCGCGCCCGACTCGACGCACGGGGAGCCCTGTGAACGCCATGAACGACGACGAGCGAGACGACATCTTCGGCGAAGTCCCCTTCGTCGACGAGGAGTTCGACCACGACCGGCTGGAGGAGGAACTCCGCCAGGCCGCCGCCATCCTGGACCCGGTGCCGGCCGAACTGCGGCGGGCCGCCATCGAGGCCTACGCCCTGCACGACCTGGACGCCCGGATCGCCGAGCTGACGTTCGACTCGCTGGTCGACGCCCTCCCGGTGCGGGGAGCGGAGGACGTGCCGCGGATGCTGACCTTCCACACGGGTGGGCTGACGGTCGACGTCGAGGTGACCGGGGAGGGGCTCATGGGGCAGCTGCTGCCGCCCCAGTCGGCCTCCATCGAGGTCCTGCACGGCCCCCGGGCGGGCGCCGCCCTCACTGCCGACGACATGGGCCGCTTCGCCTGCGAAACACCGCCCACCGGCCCGTTCGCCCTACGCCTGCGGACCGGCGGGGAGGTTGTCGTCACGGAGTGGCTGCGCGCCTGAGCCCCGAGAGCTCGCGCCTGACGGCGCGCCTGAAGTGCGGTGCCGTCCACCTTGCTTGACGGATCGTCAGCTCGGTGTGGCCGAACCGCGGATCGTTGGGCACCGTACGTCCGCGTAGCGGGTGGCCGTGCCAGGCCCGGCCCTCGCCGTGCGGCAGGCGGATCCGGGTCAGCGGGCCCTCCCGCATCGGCCCGGCCAGGACCGGGGTCGAACTCCGTGTCGTTCAGGTCGAGCGAGGGCCGGTCCCGCAGCCGGGGTGGGGCCCGGCCGGTCAGCGTGGTGGTCTCCTCGGCCATGCCCTCCAACCTCGCCGGCCCGGTTCGCCTGCCGCGCGGGAGCGCTCCGGCCCAAGGTCAGCCGGTGACGGCGGCCACGAGGGACGCCAGCGCCGAGGCGAGCCGGGTGAGCCCCGGGCCGGCCGGACCGCCCGGCTCGGTCATGTACGTGTCCCGCCGGATCTCCACCATCAGCGCGCTCACCCGCGGCTCCGTCCCGTAGTACTCCAGGGGCACGTACGTCCCGGAGAACGGGCTGTCGAGCCCGGTCTCCCCGACCGCCGTCCCGAACGCCTCCCGCGCGGCGGCGAGCAGCCCGGGCGGGGTGTGGAAGGCGTCGGTACCCAGACAGACCGGCGGCCGCGGCCCCTCCCCGTGCAGCTCGTAGGGCAGCGGCCGGCTGGGATAGGAGTGCACGTCGACGACGACGGCCCGCCCGACGGCCGCCAGCCGCTCGGCGACAGCGTCGGTCATCGCCTGCGCGTACGGCCGGAAGTAGCGTGCGACCAGCGGCTCGGGGTCGGTCTCCGCGAGCCGCAGCACCTCGCGATGCGTGGTCCGCGTGTAGACGGCACCCATGCCGACGGCCCGCATCTCCTCCCGCTCGTCCGGGAACCGCTCCGGATCGACGACCAGCCGCGACAGCCGGTTCACGAACCGCCAGGGCGTCACGCCCGCCAGACTGGCCGCCTCCTCGGCGATCTCCGCGGTGTGCGAGTCGGTGATGTGGTCCAGCTCCCGCTCCAGCGCCCCGTCGTCCAGCACGATGCCCGCCCGCACCTCGGCCGGTATCTCCCGCGCCGAGTGCGGCACATGCAGGATCACCGGTGAGCCGGAGGCACCGGGCAGGAACGCGAAGGACGGTGCGGCAGGGGTCATGAGGCTGCTCCCGGGGCGTTGTCAGTGGTGTGGTGCATGATCGGAGGTGCCATCACAACACGGTCGGGGAAGGGCGGGAGAACGGCATGGCGGTGACGAACGAGCAGGTGACGGGACACGCCTTCCTGAAGGCGCTGTACGGGGACGACTACTACCCCGATCACCTGGTGGACCGGGGCAAGCAGATCCTGTCGCGCCTGTGCGAGCGCATCGAGGCCGAGCGGCCGGCCGACCTCGCCGCGCTGTACGTCCTGACCCACGCCGCCACCGAGGAGTTCAACGATCTTCAGGAGGCCTTCTGGGCGGCCGACAGCGAGATCGAGACGGTGGCACGCGAGGAGCTGGCCGAGGACTTCTGGTTCGTCGCCCGTGCCTACGGCTTCGCGGACGCGGACGTGGAGGAGCTGATCGGAACACGGGACTGGTGAACGTCCGGCGGAGCAACTCCCGCGCCGGCGCCGCCATCTGATCCGTCTCGACCAGGAAGCCGAAAGCCCGCCCGGCCGATCTGTTCCGCGCTCGCTGCCGCCGTGCTTGCCGGCGCCGTCGCGGCCGTCAGGGGCAGGGCCTCGACCCGTGGCGGGTACGGCGCCGCCCGGTCCACGGCCCGTCACCCGCCATCGACCTGCCGACGACCCGCGCCCACCTGCCGACGACCCGCGCTCACCGGGCGACGACCTGTGCCCACGGGGCGACGACCTGTGCCCACGGGGCGACGACCTGCGTCCACGGGGCGACGACCTGTGCCCACGGGGCGACGACCTGCGTCCACCGGTCGGCCGGTGCCCGGCGCGTCCGCCGGCCCCGCCTCGGCCGCCGGCCCCGCCTCGGCCGCGACCTGGTCGCGCTGCTTCAGGAGCGGGAAGGCGCAGCCCCGGCTCATCCCGTCCCCCCGGGAGCTGCCACCCCCCAGGCCCCGCTTCAGCCCCGGTGGGGACCTCGCCTCCAACGCCTGACGGGCTGGAGGGCACACAGCTCCGCCCCGGCCGGGCGGATGCCGGTCGGGGCGGAGGGGTGCTTCAGGGGGTCAGCTCAGGGACGCCAGGGCCTCGTTCCACGTGGCCGACGGGCGCATGACCGCCGCCGCCTTGGCCGGGTCGGGCTGGTAGTAGCCGCCGATCTCGGCCGGCTTGCCCTGGACGGCGAGCAGTTCGTCCACGATCTTCTGCTCGTTCGCCGCGAGCGTCTCGGCGAGCGGGGCGAAGGCCTTGGCCAGGTCCGCGTCGTCGGTCTGCGCCGCCAGCTCCTGCGCCCAGTACAGCGACAGGAAGAAGTGGCTGCCGCGGTTGTCGATGCCGCCGACGCGACGGGTCGGGGACTTGTCCTCGTTGAGGAAGGTCGCCGTGGCGCGGTCGAGGGTGTCGGCGAGGACCTGGGCGCGGGTGTTGCCGGTGAACGTCGCGAACTGCTCCAGGGAGGGGACCAGCGCGAAGAACTCGCCGAGGGAGTCCCAGCGCAGGTAGTTCTCCTTGACCAGCTGCTGGACGTGCTTCGGGGCGGAGCCGCCGGCGCCCGTCTCGAACAGGCCGCCGCCCGCCATCAGCGGGACGACCGACAGCATCTTGGCGCTGGTGCCCAGCTCCAGGATGGGGAAGAGGTCGGTCAGGTAGTCACGCAGGACGTTGCCGGTGACGGAGATCGTGTCCTCGCCGCGGCGGATGCGCTCCACCGACAGCTTGGTGGCCTCCTCCGGGGCGAGAACGCGGATGTCCAGGCCCTCGGTGTCGTGCTCCGCCAGGTACGCGTTGACCTTGGCGATCAGCTGGGCGTCGTGCGCGCGGGTCTCGTCCAGCCAGAACACGGCCGGGTCGCCGGTGGCGCGGGCGCGGGTGACGGCGAGCTTGACCCAGTCGCGGATCGGCGCGTCCTTGGTCTGGCAGGCGCGGAAGATGTCGCCCTCGGCGACCGCCTGCTCGAGCACCACGTTGCCGGCCTGGTCGACCAGGCGGACCGTGCCGGCCGCCTTGATCTCGAAGGTCTTGTCGTGGGAGCCGTACTCCTCGGCCTTCTGCGCCATCAGACCGACGTTCGGGACCGAGCCCATGGTCGACGGGTCGAAGGCGCCGTTGGCGCGGCAGTCGTCGATCACGGCCTGGTAGACGCCGGAGTAGGAGGAGTCGGGCAGCACCGCGAGGGTGTCGGCCTCCTGGCCGTCCGGGCCCCACATGTGGCCGGAGGTGCGGATCATGGCCGGCATCGAGGCGTCGACGATGACGTCGGACGGCACGTGCAGGTTGGTGATGCCCTTGTCGGAATCGACCATCGCCAGGGCCGGGCCTTCGGCGATCTCGGCCTCGAAGGAGGCCTTGACGGCCTCGCCCTCGGGGAGGGATTCCAGGCCCTTGAGGATGCCGCCCAGACCGTCGTTGGGGGAGAGGCCGGCCGCGGCCAGCGTAGCGCCGTACTGCTCGAAGGTCTTCGGGAAGAACGCGCGGACCACGTGACCGAAGATGATCGGGTCGGAGACCTTCATCATCGTGGCCTTGAGGTGCACCGAGAACAGGACGTCCTCGGCCTTGGCGCGGGCGATCTGCGCGGTGAGGAACTCGCGCAGCTCGGCCACGTGCAGCACGGAGGCGTCGACGACCTCGTCCTTCAGGACCGGCACGGACTCACGGAGAACCGTGGTGGAACCGTCCTCGGCGACCAGCTCGATCTTCAGCGAGCCGGCCTCGGAGATCACCGCGGACTTCTCGGTGGAGCGGAAGTCGTGTCCGCCCATGGTGGCGACGTTGGTCTTCGACTCCGACGACCAGGCGCCCATGCGGTGCGGGTGGGTCTTGGCGTAGTTCTTGACCGACGCGGGGGCGCGGCGGTCGGAGTTGCCCTCACGCAGGACCGGGTTGACAGCGGAACCCTTGATCTTGTCGTAGCGGGCCTGGATCTCCCGCTCCTCGTCGGTCTTCGGGTCGTCCGGGTAGTTCGGCAGCGCGTAGCCCTGCGCCTGCAGCTCGGCGACCGCGGCCTTGAGCTGCGGGATCGACGCCGAGACGTTCGGCAGCTTGATGATGTTGGCCTCGGGCGTCCTGGCCAGCTCGCCCAGCTCGTGCAGGGCGTCCGGGATCCGCTGGTCCTCGGTCAGGTACTCCGGGAACACGGCGATGATGCGCCCGGCCAGCGAGATGTCCCGCGTCTCCACGGAGACACCGGCCTGCGAGGCGTACGCCTGGACCACCGGCAGGAAGGAATACGTCGCCAGGGCCGGGGCCTCGTCAGTGTGCGTATAGATGATGGTCGAGTCAGTCACCGGGTGCTCCGCTCCACGTCTGCAACATTGCTCGACATCAAGATATCTCGTGCCGGGGGTCGACTCGACAGCGGATCGCGTCCGCGTGCGGGACGTGTGAGGAAGTACCGCTTTCAGGCAACCGCCAAGCCCCGACCGGTGGTCATGGAGGGTGAGCGCCCACTGATCCGGCGGCCGGTCCGACCACCCGGCCGCCCGAGCGAAAGCGGACCATGAGATATCGCAGCAGACTGACGGCCCCTGCGGCCGCCCTGATCGGCACGGCAACCGTCCTGACCGGGGGAAACGCGGCGTACGCGGACACGAAGGACGCGGACGTGGCGGGCACGGACACGAAGGACACGGGCGGGAAGTCGGGTGCCGGTCCGGCGCCGGAGACCCTCGGTGACCCCGTCTTCCCGGCCCTCGGCAATGACGGCTACCGCGTCGCCGCCTATCACCTCGACCTGTCCTACGACCCCGCGACCGCCCTCGTCGACGCCACGGCGACCCTGGAACTGTGCACCGCCCAGCCCCTCACCCGCCTCTCGCTCGACTCCCTCGGCCTGGACATACACACGGTCCGCGTCGACGGCCGCACGGCCACTTTCGAACAGGTGGACGAGAAGCTGCGGATCACCCCCGCCCGGCCCCTGCCCGCCGGGGCCCGGGTCACCGTGTGTGTGACGTACACGGCGGACCCGCGTCGCGCGCTCCCGCACACCGCCTGGGTGCCCACGCCGGACGGATTCGCCGTCTGCCCGCAGCCGGACTCCGCGCACACCGTCTTCCCCTGCAACGACCACCCGTCGGACAAGGCGGACCTCACCTGCCGGATCACGGTCCCGGCCGCCCTGCGCGCCGTCGCGAGCGGCTCGCTCGTGTGCACCGAGCACCTGGCCGGCGACCGGATCGCGTACACCTACCGCTCCCGCTCGCCGATCGCCACCGAACTCGTGCAGATCACGGTCGGCGACTACGTCGTCAAGGAGCGCCGGGGACCGCACGGACTGCCCCTGCGTGACGTCGTCCCGACCGCGCGGGCCGAGGCGCTGGAGCCCGCGCTCGCCCTCACCCCCGGCCTGGTCGAGTGGATCGAGGCGCGGCTGGGCGCCTACCCCTTCGAGACGTACGGCCTGCTGCCCTGCAACTCCGACGACCCGAACGCCTTCGACTTCACGGGCCTGGAGACCCAGACCCTCACCCTGTACAAGCCGAACTTCCTGCTCCAGGCGGAGCCGAAGATCGGCTCGCACATGATGCACGAGCTGGTCCACTCCTACTTCGGCAACAGCGTCAGCCCCGCCACCTGGGCCGACCTGTGGCTCAACGAGGGCCACGCCGACTTCTACGGGCTGCTGTACCGCTACGAGCGCGGCTGGGCGGACTCCCTGGGCCTGACCACCTTCGAGGCCCGGATGAAGGACACCTACGCGCGCGGCGACCAGTGGCGCAAGACCTCCGGCCCGGTCGCCGCGCCGAACGCCGTCAACCTCTTCGACAGCCAGCGCTACCTGGGCGGCGTCCTCGTCCTGTACGCACTGCGGCAACTGATCGGCGAGGACGCCTTCCACGCGGTCGAGCGGGCCTTCCTGGCCCGCCACCGCAACTCCTCGGCGTCGACCGAGGACTACATCGCCGTCGCCTGCCGGGTCTCCGGCCAGGACGTGTCCGGGTTCCTGCGGGACTGGCTGTACGGCACGACGACACCGAGGATGCCCGGCCATCCCGACTGGACGGTCACCCCGGTGACGCCGTCCCTCACTGCCCCGCGCCGGACGGGCGGACGCTGGCACGAGAACTCCGCGACCCTCTGAGGCGTCGGCCGCCGTCAGTCGTGCAGGGCGGACACCTCGCCCTGCACGACGTCGTCGGCCGTGCGCTGCTGCGGGATGACCACCGCGCCCTGCTGCAACGCCACCGTCCGGGCCGGTGCCGGGATCCGGATGCCCTCCTCGCGGTATCGGCGGTGCAGGCGCTTGATGAACTCGTGCTTGATCCGGTACTGGTCGCTGAACTCGCCGACGCCCAGGATCACCGTGAAACCGATCCGCGAGTCGCCGAAGGTGTGGAAGCGGATGGCGGGTTCGTGGTCCGGAAGAGCGCCCTCGACACCCGTCATGACCTGCTCGATGACCTCCATGGTCACCCGCTCCACGTGCTCCAGGTCACTGTCGTAGGCCACGCCCACCTGCACCAGGATCGTCAACTGCTGCTCGGGACGCATGTAGTTGGTCATGTTCGTCTTCGCGAGCTGCCCGTTGGGGATCACGACGAGGTTGTTGGAGAGCGCGCGCACGGTCGTCTGACGCCAGTTGATGTCCTCGACGTAGCCCTCCTCGCCGCTGCTCAGCTTGATGTAGTCGCCGGGCTGGACGGTCTTGGAGGCGAGGATGTGGATGCCCGCGAAGAGGTTCGCGAGGGTGTCCTGGAGGGCGAGCGCGACGGCCAGACCGCCGACGCCCAGGGCGGTGAGCAGCGGGGCTATGGAGATGCCCAGCGTCTGCAGTACCACCAGGAAGCCGATCGCCAGGACCAGGATCCGGGTGATGTTCACGAAGATCGTGGCCGACCCGGCGACACCGGAGCGCGAGGAGGTCACCGACTGCACCAGACCGGCGACGACCCGCGCCGCCGACACGGTCACCACGAAGATCAGCAGCACCGTCAGACACTGGTTGACGGTGTGCTGGACGGCCTTCGTCAGCGGCAGCACCGCGCCCGCGGCCGCGGCGCCGGCGGCGATCGCCGCCCACGGCACCACGGTGCGCAGCGCGTCCACGACGACGTCGTCGCCGCTCCACTTCGTGCGCTTGGCGTGCTTCCCCAGCCAGCGCAGCAGCGTGCGCGACAGGAAGGCGGCCAACAGACCGGTGGCCAGGGCGATTCCGGCGATGACGCCGTCGTCCAGGGTCAGGGCGCGGTTCACCGGTCACCTCCGGGAAGTCGATCCGCGGCAAACGGGGCCGCCGACGGCCGGATGTGAAGTCTCGTCACGATGTCACCTGCTCGGTTCCGGGAAGTGCGGTCGCGCCCCTCGAACGGAGGAGGCGCAACCGCTCATCCTGCCGTATCCGACACGGGAGTTCGTACCCGAGGAACCGGCCTCGCCGACGGGATCGCGCAGCTCAGGGCGGCCCCACCGGGGCAGTTCCCGCGAACCCGGCCGAAAATCGCCCCCGCGTACGGACGCGACAGCACCGGGGGCGGCGTACGCGGGTGTGAGCTCCCCGGCCACGAACTCCTGGTCCGCGGACGGCCGTCCCGCCGCACCGCCTCCTGGCAAGCGCCGTACCCGAAGGCCGCTCAGATGACCTTCATCCGCACCAGTGCCCCGAGCGTCAACGCCCCCGGCACCAGCGGCAGCCACACGGTGATGATCCGGTAGCCGAGGACCACGGCGGTGGCGACCGCCACCGGGCCGCCCGCCGCCACCAGTGCCACCACCAGCGCAGCCTCCACCGAGCCGATCCCGCCCGGCGTCGGCACCAGCGCGACCGCCACCGTCGCCGCCAGATACGCGACCGCCATGTGCGCCACCGGCACCGGCAGCCCCAACGCCTGTCCCACCGCGGCGAGGCCGGCCGCCTGGAGCACCGGGAACGCCAGGGAACCGCCCCACAGGGCCAGCGCCCGGGCCGGCCGGGAGTGCACCGACCGCGCCTCGCCGAGCGCGGTGCGCAGGAACGAGCACACCGCCGACCGCAGCCGCCGTACGAGGGCGAGCGCGCCCGCCGCCACGAGCGCCGCCACCCCGAGCGCCCCCAGCAGCGGGCCGAGCACGCCGTCCGGCAGCAGGGAACCGAGCCGCAGCGCGTCGGGGAAGACGAGCAGCAGCACCGCCAGCAGGCCCACCCTCGCCACACCCTCCGCCAGCAGATACAGCGCGAGGGCCGCCGAGGAGCGGGCCAGCGGCACCCCGCACACGGTCATGAACCGCAGGTTGACCGCGCTCGCGCCCAGGCCCGTCGGCAGCAGGTGGTTGGCCGCGCCCGCCGCGAACTGCGTGGCCAGCAGCCGCCGCCCGGGCAGCCGCTCCACGACCGCGCCCTGCCGGGTGAAGGCCGCCGCGACCCACGTCAGACAGGTCGCCCCGGCCGCGGCCAGCAGCCAGGGCCACTCCGCTCTCCGCAACTGGGTGAACCCCTCGGCGAGGACGGACCGGTGCCGCACCGCGACCACGGTGACGAGCAGGAGCGGAAGCAGACACAGGACCTGGCGCACCGGCACACGCCGGGCCGGCCTGCCTGGGGGAACGGGAACCGCTGTCACACTCGGAGAGGTTCTCCGCACGGCGCCAACGGCGGGTTGCGGAAGCGGGGACGGAACATTGCGTACGGTCATCGGGTCCTTCGTCTGGTCCTTTGTCCGGGTCTTCGTACCGGTCGGCGACGCGGTGGATGCCGGGGATATCTGGAGAACATTGACCTCAACGTTGCTTGAGGTTCTACGGTCGGTCCCATGAGCATGGAGACCACCGCGTGGATGCAACTGCACAGTGTCATGAACGCCCAGCAGGAACGCCGCCCCTTCGACCGTGAGACGCTGCGCCGCATCGGCGCGTTCGCCCGCCCGCACCGCCGCCGGATCGCACTGTTCGTCCTGCTGGGGGTGGTGACCGCACTGCTCGCGGTGGCCACCCCCGTCCTCGCCGGGCGGGTCGTCGACGCGATCGTGTCGCACGGTGACGAGGGCAAGGTCGTCCGGCTGGCCCTGCTCATCGCGGCCATCGCGGTGCTGGAGGCGGCGCTCGGCATCCTGGGCAGGAGGCTCTCGTCGACGCTCGGGGAGGGACTCATCCTCGATCTGCGCACGGCCGTGTTCGATCATGTGCAGCGGATGCCGGTCGCGTTCTTCACACGTACCCGTACGGGTGCGCTCGTCTCCCGACTCAACAACGACGTGATCGGCGCCCAGCGCGCGTTCAGCAACACGCTCTCCGGAGTGGTCTCCAACCTGGTCACCCTGGTGCTCACCCTCGCCGTCATGCTCACCCTGTCCTGGCAGGTCACGCTGCTCGCGCTCGCCCTGCTGCCGGTGTTCGTGATCCCGGCCCGCCGCATGGGCAGCCGGATGGCCGGCATGCAGCGGGAGGCGGCCGCGCTCAACGCCGCGATGGGCACCCGGATGACGGAGCGCTTCTCGGCGCCCGGCGCCACCCTGGTCAAGCTGTTCGGCCGCCCGGAGCAGGAGTCGGCCGAGTTCGCGGCCCGGGCGGCCCGGGTCCGGGACATCGGCGTCCGGACGGCCACCGCCCAGTCGGTCTTCATCACCGCCCTGACCCTCGTCTCCGCCCTGGCCCTCGCCCTCGTCTACGGCCTCGGCGGCCACTTCGCCCTCAAGGGCACCCTCGAACCGGGCGCCGTGGTCGCCCTCGCCCTGCTCCTGACCCGCCTCTACGCCCCGCTGACCTCCCTCGCCGGGGCCCGCGTGGAGGTGATGAGCGCGCTGGTCAGCTTCGAGCGGGTCTTCGAGGTGCTCGACCTGAAGCCGCTCATCGAGGAGAAACCGGACGCCCGCGAGGTCCCCGAGGGCCCCGTCTCCGTCGAGTTCGACGACGTCCGCTTCGGCTACCCGTCCGCCGACAAGGTCTCCCTCGCCTCCCTGGAGGAGGTCGCCGCCCTCGACACCCGCGACGGCGCCGAGGTCCTGCACGGCGTCTCCTTCCGCGCCGACCCCGGGCAGACCGTCGCCCTCGTCGGCTCCTCCGGCGCCGGCAAGTCGACCATCGCCCAGCTCCTGCCGCGCCTCTACGACGTCGACTCGGGCGCCGTCCGCGTCGGCGGGGTCGACGTCCGCGACCTGAGCGCGAGCTCGCTGCGGGCCACCATGGGCATGGTCACCCAGGACGGCCACCTCTTCCACGACAGCGTCCGCGCGAACCTCCTGCTCGCCCGCCCGACGGCCACCGAGGACGACCTCTGGGACGCCCTGCGCCGCTCCCGCCTCGACGACCTCGTCCGGTCCCTGCCCGACGGCCTCGACACGGTCGTCGGCGAACGCGGCTACCGGCTCTCCGGCGGTGAACGCCAGCGCATGACCATCGCCCGGCTGCTGCTGGCCCGCCAGCGCGTGGTCATCCTCGACGAGGCCACCGCCCACCTCGACAACACCTCCGAGGCAGCCGTCCAGGAGGCCCTCGCCGAGGCGCTCGCGGACCGCACCGCGGTCGTCATCGCCCACCGCCTGTCCACCGTGCGCGCCGCCGACCTGATCCTCGTCGTCGAATCCGGCCGGATCGTGGAACGCGGTACGCACGAGGAACTGCTGGCGGCGGGCGGACGGTACGCGGAGCTGTACCGGACGCAGTTCGAGCAGCCGGGGATGACCGAGGTGCCCGTGCTGTGACGGCCGTGCTGTGACGGCCTCACTCCGACCGGCGCGATGTGAGGCCTGTAAGGGGTGTGGTGTACAAGCCCGTTACCGCAGCCTGCTGTGCGTGTCACACCACACCGACCGAGCGGCATCCCGGTCCCAGGTCCGCGCCGGAGACCGGCTGTTACCCGCCCCGGCCCCCACGCGTCCTCGCCGTATCGAACAACTTCGTCTACACCGTCGGCAGCGGTCTGTATCCCACCGCCGGGGTCCTCGTGGGGGGAGAGGGCGTCGGCGGTGGTGCGGTTGACGGCCGCGAGCGTGAAGTGGACCGATGTCGCCGGCGAGGCCGTTGGCGAAGTACTGACCGGCGGCCACGGGGGCGAAGGGCCGGTCGCCAGCCGAACAGGACGTGCCCGGGGCGGGCGAAGACGAGCAGGGTGGGCAGGGCGGCGGGGCTGGAGGAGAGCGCGGTGCCGAAGGAGAGGCCGCGGAAGTCGTCCAGGACATCGCGAGGGCTGCGCCGGCCGCCGCCTCGGCGATGCCGGTCCTGGCGAGGGTGTCACGGCAGAACAACGGGAAGACAGCCCAGCAGGACGTCGGTCAGTGGCAGAGCCACGACCACCAGAACCTGCCTGCCAAGGTCGATGTCAGTGGCAGCCCGTATGGTCCGATCATGAGTATTCCCGCGGTTGAGGACTCGTGGACCCGTATCGACGCCTGGTTGCTGCGCCACGCGCCCGTCAGCCACGCCCAACTGCGCCCGCCCGCGTCGCCGTCGGACATCAGGGCTGCCGAGCGCGCGCTCGGGATCCGTTTCCACCCCGATCTGGTGGCCTCGCTGAGCTGCCACGACGGCGTGGAACTCCAGCCCGGAGCACCCGTGTTGGCGCTCTACGGGCCGCCGTCCAGCCTCGCGGACATCGTCAAGAGCACCACGTTCCTGCGCGGCATCGGCGCGGACGTCCCGGACGCCGAAGTCCTCGACGAGGACGACGAGGACTACGACGAAATCGCCACCTACTGGCACCAGGACTGGCTGCTCATCACCCTCGGTGTCGGCTGGCAGTCCTCCGACGGCCTGTTCCTCTCCTGCCACCCCGGCCGCAACTGGGGCCGCCCCGGCCGATACTTCGACGAGGACAGCCCCTCCTTCACGGGGTGGGCGTCCCTCCGCCATGTACTGGCCGACCTCGCGGACGCCCTGGAAAGGGGCCGCCCGTTCAACGGCAGGACACCACTGGCGTACGAGGGCGCCCTGCTGTGGGACGACGAGAGGACCGCCGTCCCCGACCCGGTCTCCCCACTCGCGCTGGCCGCCGAGTCCGCCGAACCGGAGCCGGAGCCGCCGGCTCCCGCCGAGCCGTTCCTCGCTCCGGAGGGCCGGGGTACCGGCGCGCGCCTCACCTGGATCCGGCACAGGACCCCCTCACCGCCCCCGCCGACCCAGCCCGACGTCGTCTTCGCTGAGCACCTCACCCCGGCCGAACTGCTGCGTCGGCTGGGCGCGGTACCCGACACCGTCCGCCCGCGCACGCGCGGCCGGGCCCAGGAGGCGGCGGGCTCGCCGTGGGCGGCGTACCGTCCGATGGTCCGCGCGGGCAGCGCCGGCGGATGGGCCTACGCGACCCAGGAGGGCGGCGCCGCCCAGTTCACCCGCCCGGCGGTGCTGCGCAGGGTCTCCACGGGCACGCGCGCGGTGGCCCTGACCAGGCGGGGCCCGGAGGTCCAGGTCACGGTCACCGAGGACGGCGTACCGAGCCCGGAGAGCGCGCGCCATGTCCTGTCACCGCGCGAGGGCGGCGACCACTGGCCCGGGTCGACGGCCGCGTACGCCCGCTTCCTGGCCGAACTGGAAGGGGAGTTCGGCATCACGTACCGGCCGGACGACGACACCGACGCGGAGCTGACGAGCGCCCTGCTCCTGCCCGTGCTGGAGGACGTCGACCAGGCCGCGAACCGATACGTCGGCGTGGTCCGCGACTTCGACCTGGCCGCACTGATCGATCGGACACCGCCCGCCCTGCTGCGTACCGCGCTGGCCTCGCAGTTGGCGAGACTGGCGGCGGAGACCCGGTTCGACAGGTACGACGAGGCGAGCGACGCGCTGGCCCGCACCGCCCGCGGCGAACCGGTCGACCTCTCCCCGGACAGCCCCCTGGACCTGCGCATCCGCACCCTCACCGCCGAGGTGTGGGCGGCCCGGCAGCTGGTGGGCGGACAGCGCGCCTGGCGCGACGACAACAGCCCCGTGACCCAGACCGACTTCAGCGCGTGGGCCCTGCGCATGGAGGCGGGCCGCGCACTGCGCGAGTTCGTCGCCGCGGGCGCGCCGGCGGCTGCCGCGACGATCCTGAGTCTGCGGATGTCCGCGCACTGGAGGGCGGAGTTGGCGGCGGACCTGGAGGGGGCAGCCGGCACCCGAGCCGGGACCGGCGGTGAAGAGGCCGAGTGAGCTGAGCGAGCCGAGTGAAAGGCGCCTGGCCGGTGAGAGCCCAGCGCGCCCCGGGGAACCGGGACGACGCCCCGTTCGAGGCAGTGCAGGGTCACGAACCGGCGCCGCAGGGTTGTCCGACCTCACCTGGTCCGGGGTTCGCCCGCCTCCGGCTGCTCCAGATGGGAAGCGAGGACGGCGGCCTGGACCCGGCGCTGCACGCCCAGCTTGGCCAGGAGGCGGGAGATGTGGTTCTTGACGGTCTTCTCCGACAGGTAGAGCTTCTTGCCGATCTCGCGGTTGGTCAGCCCTTCACCGATCAGGGCCAGGATGTCCCTCTCGCGCGGTGACAGGCTCGCCAGCTCGGACGGCACGGCAGGGGTCTCCACGGGGTCGGCCCGCAGCGAGCGCATCAGACGGGCCGTGGTCGCGGGATCCAGCATCGACTGGCCCGAGGCCACCGTGCGCACCGCCGAGACCAGGTCGGACCCCTTGATCTGCTTGAGGACATAGCCGGCCGCGCCGGCCATGATCGCGTCCAGCAGGGCCTCCTCGTCGTCGAACGAGGTCAGCATCAGACAGGCCAGTTCCGGCATCTGGCTGCGCAGCTCCCGGCAGACCGAGATGCCGTCGCCGTCCGGCAGCCGCACGTCGAGGACGGCGACGTCGGGGCGCAGCGCGGGTCCTCGCGCGAGCGCGTGGTCCACGGTGCCCGCGTCGCCGATCACCTCGATGTCCGGCTCGGCGTCGAGCAGATCGGCCAGGCCGCGGCGGACGACCTCGTGGTCGTCCAGCAGGAACACCCGGATCGGGTTCTGCTCGTTGAAGGTGCGTGGCTCTGGCATGTGACCCCTCGTTCCCCGATGGAGGACAGGCTGCGGGCTGCCCGTAATGCCGATCATCACGCGCCCTGGACCGAATGTACTAGGGCCGACCGGCCCACTGTGCCCTCGGGGCCACCGTGCCCGGTGAGGTGAGGGCCCGGACCGACGGAGGCGGCCGCCCGGTCCGGGCAGGCTCACGCGGAGTCGACGCTCTCGGTGTCGCCTGCGGGCGCGTCGTTCGGTTCCGCGTGCCGGGTGAGGTCGAAGTCCACGTCCACGACTCCCTCGACGGCGCGGACCAGCCGTGCCGCCACCGGCACCAGGGAGGTGGCCCGGACCTGGCCGACGAGCTTCACGACACCGTTGCGCACGTCCACCCGTACGTTCGAGTCCGGCATGGGGAACAGGTAGGACACGACCTCGCGCCGTACCTCCTCGGCGATCTCCTCGTCCGTGCGGAGGAAGACCTTGAGCAGGTCGGCACGGCTGACCACACCCTCGAGCATGCCCAGGACGTCGACCACGGGGAGCCGCTTGACCTTGGCCCGGGCCATGGTCCGGGCGGCCTGGGCGAGTGTGGCGTCCGCGCGGACGGTGAGGGCTGGGGAGGTCATGAGTTCCTCCGCGGTGACCCCGCCGGCCTTCGCCATGTCGGACAGGCGGCGCAGTTGTGTATACCGGTCGGGGTCGCTGTCGCGGAACTCCTCCTTGGGCAGGAGATCAGCCTCGGAGACGACGCCGACGACCCGGCCCTCGCCCTCGATGACAGGCAGGGCGCTGACCTTCCAGTCCTGCATCAGCTGCACGATCTCCTTGAAGGCCGCCCCGCGACCGACCGCGGCGACCGTGTGGGTCATGACATCACTGACGATGTGCGGCGTGCCGTGCATGGACACTCCTTCGGTGTTCGTTCGGGGGGGGCGGGTCAGACGGCGCTGCCGGCGCCGTACGGGGCGTACAGGTCCAGGAGGCGGGTCCTGGTCGCGCGCAGACGGTGCGCGAGTACCTCACCGACCCACCCGGCGACGTCGTTGCCCAGGGCCGCGTCGTCCTGGCACATCGACCGGACGGCCGTGGCGTCGAACTCGTAGGCCCGCACCGGTGTGGTCGCCTCGGCGCCCAGGTGCCAGACGTGCGGCGTGAAGAACCAGGACCAGCCGACCAGTTCGTTGTGCCCGAGGTTCTCGATGACAGCCGCCCGACGGCCCGGCACGTGCATGTCGAGCTGGATCGATCCGGTGCGGATGATCCAGAAGCGGTCGGCGCGTCCACCTTCCTCGAACAGACGCGCTCCCTGAGGGATCGACACCTCCCGGGCGACGCGCAGGAGCCGTTGGCGGTGTTCGGCGGACAGCGAGCGCAGCATGCTCGGACTGGGGGCGAGGGAAGCGTTCATGACATGCCTCCGGGGCGGCGAGTACGGCGGGGTGTACGGACTTCCACCCCCAGGCTGTGCCGGACCCTGCGGGGCGGGCCATGGGCCACTCGGTCCCCTGACCGAGCCGTTCGGTACCGAAGGGAGGTCTTCCGGCTGCATGGACCTTTCGGACCGGGACCATCGGGACCTGCGCGGGTCCGAGTGGCCGCTGCCCTGATCCTGCGTGGCGCAGAAGCATCGTTCGCGGATCGACTCACCCGCAGCGATTGCACAAGGAGCACAGCCATGCCCAGGACCTCAGCGAGTGGAGAGCGAGCGGCGCCCAAGGCGGCCCTCGGACTCCCGGCCGCGTCCGCGCTCGTGATCGGCAGCATCATCGGCACCGGAATCTTCGCCCTCCCCTCCGCGCTCGCCCCGTTCGGGCCGGTCTCCCTGGTCGCCTTCGTCGTCGTGACCCTGGGCGCGCTGGCGCTCGCGCTGACCTTCGGGGCGCTGTCGAAGCGGGTACCGGCGAGCGGCGGGCCGTACGTCTACGCCCGGGAGGCCTTCGGCGAGTTCGCGGGATTCCTGAACGCCTGGTCGTACTGGATCACCGCGTGGGCCGGCAACGCGGCGATCGCCGTGGCCTGGGTCGGCTACGTCGAGGTGTTCGTGAACACGGGTCACAGGACGTGGATCTCGATGAGCCTGGCCCTCGCCGGCCTCTGGACAGCGGCCGCGATCAACCTCACCGGGGTCCGCAACATCGGCGCGTTCCAGGTGATCACCACCGTCCTGAAGTTCGTGCCGCTCGTCTTCATGGCCACCATCGGGCTGTTCTTCATCGACCCGGCCAACTTCGGCGCCTTCAACGCCAGCGGTCAGTCCGCGCTCGGCGCGATCTCCGCCGCGGCCGCCATCGCCCTGTTCAGCTATCTCGGGCTGGAGGCCGCCTCGGTGGTCGCCGGCCGGGTGCGCGAGCCGGAGCGCAACGTGCCGCGCGCCACCGTCTACGGCACGCTCCTGTGCGCCGTCATCTACATCCTGGGCACGCTCGCGGTCTTCGGGACCGTCTCGCACGGGGCGCTGGGCGGCACCATCGCGCCGTTCACCGACGCCGCGAACAACATCTTCGGCGGCACCTGGGCGGGAGACGTCGTGGCCGTCGCCGCGATCATCTCGGGCATCGGCGCCCTCAACGGCTGGACCATGCTGTGCGCCGAGATGCCGTACGCCGCCGCCCGCGACGGACTCTTCCCCGACGCCTTCGCGAAGCTGCGCGGACAGAGCGGTGTCCCGGTCTTCGGCATCATCGCCTCCACCGTGCTGGCCTCGCTGATCACCGTGTTCAGCTACACCCGCTTCGAGGACGTCTTCACGAAGATCGTTCTGCTGAGCGTGTTCACCGCCGTGGTCCCCTACCTGTTCTCCGCCGCCGCCCAGCTGTACTGGCTGCTGGTGCGCGGCAGGGAGACCCTCAGCCCGCGGCGCCTCGCCCGCGATGTCACCGTCGCCGCGCTGGCGCTGGCCTTCTCCTACTGGTCGATCCAGGGCAGCGGCTACCAGACCGTCTACTACGGACTGTTCGTGCTGCTGCTCGGCGTGCCGGTCTACGTGTGGCTGAAGCGCGGCCAGGGCCGGTACGGCGACACCGCCGCGGTGATCCCCGCCGCCCGCGCTCCGCGCGAGGAACGTGCCCCGGAGACCCCGGCACCGCCCAAGCGGCTCTCCCGGGGACTGGGCACCAACCGCGTCGGCGGTCCGCGCAAGCGCAACAGCCACCGCCCCCAGGACTGACCACCGCCCACCTCACGGCAGAGGACACAACGCCATGAACACGTTCCACGTCGACTCCGAGGTCGGCCGCCTGCGCCAGGTGATCCTGCACCGCCCCGGCATCGAACTCTCCCGCCTCACCCCGCGCAACGTCGACGCCCTCCTCTTCGACGACATCCTGTGGGCCAAGCGCGCCCGGGAGGAACACGACGCCTTCGCCCAGGTGCTGCGCGACCACGGCACCCGCGTGCACTACTTCGCCGACCTGCTCGCCCAGACCCTCGACGGCGGCGAGGCCCGCGACTGGCTGCTCGACCGGGTGATCACCCCGGCCACCGTCGGACCGGCGCTCATCGACCCGGTGCGCGCACGGTGCGCCGAACTCGACGGCGAGACCCTCGCCGGCCACCTCATCGGCGGACTCCTCAAGAGCGACCTGCCGCTCGCCACCCCGCACAGCCTGGTCTGGAACGCGCTGGACGCCGAGGACTTCGCCCTCGCCCCGCTGCCCAACCACCTCTTCCCGCGCGACAACTCCTGCTGGGTGTACGACCGCCTGTCGGTCAACCCGATGGCCAAGCCGGCCCGGCGGCGCGAGAGCCTGCACGCCGAGGCCATCTACCGCTTCCACCCGATGTTCGCCGGCATCGCCCCGGCGTCGATCCTCGACGGTTCGGTGGGCACCCTCGAAGGCGGTGACGTCCACGTCCTGGGCAACGGCGCCGTCATGGTCGGCATGGGCGAGCGCACCACCGCGCAGGCGGTGGAGAACCTGGCCGCCCGACTCTTCGCCGACGGCACGGCGAACCGGCTGATCGCGGTCCAACTCCCCGCCGCCCGCGCCTACATGCACCTCGACACCGTGCTGACGATGGTCGACCACGACACCTTCGTCATCTACCCGGGCCTGGCCGACTCCCTGCGCTCCTGGACGCTCACGCCCAGCGGCGCCCGCGGGTGCGGCTTCGACGTCGCCCCGAACTCCGACCTCGCCACCGCCCTCGCCGAGGCCCTCGACCTCGACAAGGTCCGGATGCTCTCCGCCCCGCAGGACATCCGCAACGCCGAGCGCGAGCAGTGGGACGACGGCAGCAACTTCCTCGCCCTCGCCCCCGGCGTCGTCGTCGGCTACGAGCGCAACGTCACCACCAACACGTACCTGCGCAAGCAGGGCATCGAGATCGTCACCATCGCCGGCGCCGAGCTCGGCCGCGGCCGCGGCGGCCCGCGCTGCATGAGCTGCCCCGTCGAACGCGACCCGGCTGTCTGACCCAGGGGGAACCATCATGACCATCGACCTGCGCGGACGCTCCTACCTGAGCGAACTCGACTTCACCGCCGCCGAGATCCACCATCTCCTCGACCTGGCCGCCACCCTCAAGGCGGCCAAGCGCGCCGGCACCGAACAGCCCCGGCTGACCGGCAGGAACCTCGCGCTGATCTTCGAGAAGACCTCCACCCGCACCCGTTGCGCCTTCGAGGTCGCAGCAGCCGACCAGGGCGCCGCCACCACCTACCTGGGCCCCGGCGACACCCACATCGGCGCCAAGGAGTCCATCGCCGACACCGCCCGCGTACTGGGCCGCATGTTCGACGGCATCGAGTACCGCGGCTCCGCCCAGTCCCTCGTCACCGCGCTCGCCGCCCACTCCGGCGTGCCCGTCTACAACGGCCTCACCGACACCGCGCACCCCACCCAGAGCCTGTGCGACGTCCTCACCATGCACGAGCACAGCCCCAGGCCCCTGCCGGACATCGCCTACTGCTACCTCGGCGACGCCCGCAACAACATGGGCAACTCGCTGCTGTCCATGGGCGCCCTGCTCGGCATGGACGTCCGTATCGCCGCCCCCGCCCGGCTGTGGCCCGACCCCGCACTGGTCACCACCTGCCGGGAACTGGCCGAGCGCAGCGGCGCTCGCATCACCCTCACCGAGGACGTCGAGACCGCCGTACGCGGCGCCGACTTCCTGCACACCGACGTCTGGGTCTCCATGGGCGAGCCCGCCGACACCTGGCGGGAGCGGATCGAGCTGCTGCTGCCCTACCAGGTCAACGACAAGACGCTCGCCGCCACCGGCAACCCGGACGTGAAGTTCATGCACTGCCTGCCGGCCCTGCACGACCGCCGCACCCGCCTCGGCCAGGACCTCTTCGACCGCTACGGCCTGGACGGACTCGAAGTCACCGACGACGTCTTCTCCTCGTCCGCGTCGATCGTCTTCGACCAGGCGGAGAACCGGCTGCACACCATCAAGGCCGTACTCGTCGCCACCCTGGAGGACTGAAGCCATGCGCATCGTCGTCGCCCTCGGCGGCAACGCCCTGCTCCACCGCGGCGAACGCCCCGACGCCGCCGTCCAGCAGGCCAACATCGACCGGGTCGCCGCCGCCCTGGCCACCCTCGCCCATGAACACGAACTCGTCCTCACCCATGGCAACGGCCCCCAGATCGGTCTGCTCGCCGTGGAGAGCGCCGCCGACCCCGCCCTCAGCGCTCCCTACCCCCTCCATCTGCTCGGCGCCCAGACCCAGGGCATGATCGGTTCCCTGCTGGCCTGCACGCTGCACGACGCCCTGCCGGGCCGCCACATCGCCACCCTCGTCACCCACACCCTCGTGCGGGCCGACGACCCGGCGTTCGCCCGGCCCACCAAGTTCGTCGGCCAGGTCTACCCCCGGGAGGTGGCCGGCGCCCTCGCCCGAAAGCGCGGCTGGCACATCGCGCAGGACACCACCGGCTGGCGGCGAGTCGTCCCCTCCCCGGCGCCGGAACGGATCCTGGAGACCGACACCGTCCACGAGTTGCTCAACAGCGGCACCCTGGTGATCTGCGCGGGCGGCGGAGGCGTCCCTGTCACCGCGGACAACGACACCGGAGCGCTGACCGGCGTGGAGGCGGTCATCGACAAGGACCTCACCGCCGCCCTGCTCGCCGAGGACCTCAAGGCCGACTTCCTGCTGATCCTCACCGACGTCCCGTGCGTGTACGAGGCCTTCGGGAGCCCCGCCCAGCAGCCCGTCCTCGACGCCACCCCCGCCGAACTGCGCCGCAAGGGTTTCCCCGAGGGCTCCATGGGGCCGAAGGCCGAGGCCGCCGCCCGGTTCGTCGAGCGGACCGGAGGGCTCGCCGCCATCGGAGCCCTGGACGCGGCGTACGAGATCGTGCACGGCCGCTCGGGCACCCTGATCCGCCCGGATCTCACGGCCGGCTGACGGGCTGGGCCGTACGGCCTCTCGCCCCGGGGCCGTACGGCCCGGCCGTGGGCGCTGCCCGGCACTCCCCGCGTCGATCACCGACGACAAGCATGGAAGCGCAGGACCCGAACCGAGGAGAGGAACGGCGATGACCGCAACCGTGACAGTCGGCGGCCAGGCCACCGTGGCCTGGCGAGGCTTCGCCGGGACCCGCTGGCGCGAGCTGATCGACGTGCGTGACTTCATCCAGGCCAACTACACCCCGTTCGACGGTGACGCGTCCTTCCTGACCGGTGCCACGGACCGCACCCGGGCCGTCTGGGCGAAGGTCGGCTCGCTGTTCCCGGAGGAGCGGGCGCGCGGCATCCTCGACGTGGACACCGCGACGCCGTCGACGATCACCTCGCACGCCCCCGGCTGGATCGACCGCGACCGCGAACTCGTCGTCGGTCTGCAGACCGACGCCCCGCTGAAGCGCGCGATCATGCCCAATGGCGGTCTGCGCATGGTGGAGAACGGCCTCAAGGCGTACGGCTACGAGCCCGACCCGTTCGTCACCCAGGTCTTCGGGACCTACCGCAAGACCCACAACGACGGTGTCTTCGACGCGTACACGGCCGAGATGCGGACCGCTCGCAAGGTCGGCATCATCACCGGGCTGCCCGACGCCTACGGCCGCGGCCGGATCATCGGCGACTACCGGCGCGTGGCGCTGTACGGCACCGACCGGCTGATCGGGGCCAAGCGCGCCGAGAAGGCCCGGCTGGACGCCGAGCCGTCGAGCGAGCACGTCATCCGCGACCGCGAGGAACTCGCCGAGCAGATCAAGGCCCTGGGTGAACTGACCCGCATGGCGGCGACCTACGGTTGCGACGTCTCCCGTCCCGCGGTCACCGCGCACGAGGCCGTGCAGTGGCTCTACCTCGGCTTCCTCGCGGCGGTGAAGGAACAGAACGGCGCCGCGATGTCGCTGGGCCGCACCTCCACCTTCCTCGACGTCTACCTCCAGCGCGACCTGGACGAAGGCGTCCTCGACGAGTCCCGTGCCCAGGAGCTCGTCGACGACTTCGTGATCAAGCTGCGGATCGTCCGGTTCCTGCGCACCCCCGAGTACGACGCCCTGTTCTCCGGCGACCCCACCTGGGTCACCGAGTCCATCGGCGGCATCGGCGACGACGGCCGCCCGCTGGTCACCCGCACCTCCTTCCGCTTCCTGCAGACCCTCTACAACCTCGGCCCCGCCCCCGAGCCCAACCTCACCGTCCTGTGGTCGCCCCGACTGCCCGCCGGCTTCAAGGAGTTCTGCGCGCAGGTGTCCATCGACACCAGCGCCGTCCAGTACGAGTCCGACGACCTGTTGCGCCCCCGCAACGGCGACGACACCGCGATCGCCTGCTGCGTCTCCGCCATGGCGGTGGGCAAGGAGATGCAGTTCTTCGGCGCCCGCGTCAACCTGGCCAAGGCGCTGCTGTACGCGGTCAACGGCGGCCGGGACGAGATGACCGGCGACCAGGTCACCCCCGAGACGCCCCCGCTGACGGGCGAGTACCTGGACTACGAGGAACTGTCGGCGGCCTACGACCGCGTCCTGGACTGGCTGGCGGGGACATACGTCAACACGCTCAACGTCATCCACTACATGCACGACAAGTACGCCTACGAGCGCATCGAGATGGCCCTGCACGACCACCCCGTGCACCGCTTCATGGCCTGCGGCATCGCGGGCCTGTCGGTCGCGGCGGACAGCCTGTCCGCCGTCAAACACGCCCGGGTGAAGGTCTTCCGGGACGCGACGGGGCTGGCCGTCGACTTCCGGACCGAGGGCGAGTTCCCGGCGTACGGCAACAACGACGACCGCGCCGACAGCATCGCCGTCGGCCTGGTGGAGTCCTTCATGGCCAAGGTGCGCAAGCACCCGACCTACCGGGACGCCGAGCACACCCAGTCGGTGCTGACCATCACCTCGAACGTCGTCTACGGCAAGCACACCGGCAACACCCCCGACGGCCGCCGGGCCGGACAGCCGTTCGCCCCCGGCGCCAACCCGATGAACGGCCGTGACCGGCACGGCGTGGCAGCCTCCGCGCTCTCGGTGGCCAAGCTGCCGTACGAGCAGGCCCGCGACGGCATCTCGCTGACCACGACCATCACCCCGGAGGGACTGGGACACGTCCCCCAGGAGCGCGCGGGCCACCTGGTCGGCATCCTCGACGCCTACATGGGCGCCGGCGGGTTCCACATGAACGTCAACGTCCTCGACCGCGCCACCCTCGAGGACGCGATGGAGCACCCGGAGAAGTACCCCGACCTGACCATCCGGGTCTCCGGGTACGCCGTCAACTTCGTCCGGCTGACCCGCGAGCAGCAGCTCGACGTGATCAGCCGCACCTTCCACGGATCGCTGTGAGCACCATGGCCGAGCCGCTGACGGGCCGGATCCACTCCTGGGACCTGTCCACGGGAGTGGACGGTCCCGGGACCCGGTTCGTGCTGTTCCTCAGCGGCTGCCCCCTGCGCTGCCTGTACTGCGCCAACCCCGACACCTGGCACATGCGCGACGGCCGGGAGGTGACGGTGGACGAGGTGATGGCGGAGATCGAGAAGTACCGGGCCTTCGTCACCACGGCCGGCGGCGGGGTGACGATCACCGGGGGAGAGCCGCTGCTCCAGTCGGCCTTCACCGGTGAGGTGCTGCGCCGCTGCAAGGAGGCCGGACTGCACACGGCCCTGGACACGTCCGGCTTCCTCGGCGTGCGGGCCACGGACGAGCTCCTCGCCGACACGGACCTGGTGCTGCTGGACATCAAGTCCTTCGACATCGGCACCTACCGGAAGCTGACCGGCGGACGGCTCGCTCCCACGCTCAGCTTCGCCACCCGCCTCGACCGGCTCGGCGTCCCGATGTGGATCCGCTATGTGCTGGTCCCCGGCTGGACCGACGATCCGCGGTCCGTGGACGCCCTGGCCGACTTCGTCGCGAGGCTCGGCACCGCCGAGCGGGTCGACGTACTGCCCTTCCACAAGCTGGGAGCCCCGAAGTACGAGGCACTCGGCATCCCCTTCCCGCTGCGCGACACCCCCGTCCCCGACCCGGCTCTGATCGACGGCGTCCGCGCACGCTTCCAGGAGCAGGGCGTGCCCGCCTACTGACCGCCGGGATGCCCGCCGAGCCACGCGCGGTACGCGGCCACGGCCGTCGGGAGCGTCGGGAAGATCCGCTCCTTGCCGACCGAGTCCACCAGGCCGTACGCCTCCAGGTCGTCCAGCAGGTCCTGCTTCACGCGGGCGAGGGCGAACACGACGCCCCGGTTGGTCAGTTCGCGGCGCAGTTCGTCGACGGCGTCGAGGGCGGTGATGTCGACCTCGACATTGGCCTCGGTGTTGAGGACGAACCAGCGGACCGGGCCGCTCTGTTGGTCGACGGCGGCCAGGGCGCGGCGCCGGAAGTTCTCCGCGTTGGCGAAGAACAGCGGCGAGTCGTAGCGGTAGACGAGCAGCCCGGGAACCGTACGGGCCTGCGGATAGTCGTCGACGTCGTGCATGCCGGCCACACCGGGCACCAGGCCCTCGACGGCGTCGTGCGGACGCGCCACCCGGGTCAGCAGCTCGGCCACCGACAGGCCGACGGCCACGATCACGCCGTACAGGATGTCCAGGGCGAGCACCCCGGCGAGGCAGCCGAGCGCCAGGAACAGTTCCCGGCGGCGGAAGGACGCCAACCGCCGGAAGCCCGCGAGGTCGATCATGCGGACCGCGGCGTAGACGACGAGCGCGCCGAGCACGGCGGACGGCGTACGCGTCAGCAGCGGGCTCAGGAAGAGCAGCACCGCGAGCACCACCGCCCCGGCGACCAGCGAGTACGCCTGGCTGCGGGCGCCCGCCGAGGAGGCCAGCGCGGTGCGGCTGGCGCTGCTGCTCACCGGGAAGCCGTGCAGCACCCCGGCGCCCAGGTTGGCCGCGCCCAGGGCGAGGAACTCCTGGTTGGCGTCGAGCCCGGGACCTTCGTCGTCGCGGTCGGCGAACGCCCGCGCGGTGAGGACGAAGTCGGTGTAGGCGACCAGCAGCACGCCGAGCGCGGGCAGGACGAGGCGCGGCAGCTCGCTCAGGTCCGGGACGGCGAGACCCGGCAGACCGGACGGGACCTCGCCGATCACCTTCAGCCCGTACCGCCCGTCGAGGTCGAAGACCACGACGGCGGCGGTGCCCAGGACGAACGCCACCAGCGGACCGGGCACGGCGCGGACGTAACGGGCCATCAGGAAGAGGAACACGAGCGTGACCGCCGAGAACACGACCGTGGCCAGGTGTGCGTCGGTCAGGTGGGTGACGAAGTACCACAGTTGGGGGAAGAACTGCGAGCCGGTCGTCCGCACCCCGGTGAGCTTGGGCAGCTGGTCCACCATCATGATGAGCGCCACGCCCGCCAGATAGCCGATCAGGACGGGGCGGGACAGCAGGTCCGCGAGAAAGCCCAGCCGCACCGCCCGGGCGACCAGGCAGAGCAGCCCGACCGTGACCGCGAGGGCCGCCGCCAGCGACGCGTAGCGCCCGGCGTCCCCGGCGGCGAGCGGTGCGACCACCGTGGCCGTCATCAGGGCGGTCGTGGACTCGGGGCCGACCGACAGCAGCCGCGAGGAACCGAACAGGGCGTACATCGCGAGGGCCGGCAGGATCGCCCACAGCCCGGTCACCGGCGGCAGCCCGGCCACCCCCGCGTATGCCATGACCTGCGGTACGAGGTACGCGGCCACGGTCACGCCGCCGAGCAGGTCACCCGTCAGCCACGAGCGCCGGTAGCCGAGGAGCGCGACGAGGCCGGGCACCTGCCGGCGCCATTGCGAGACGTGTCGTCCGCCCGAGCCCTGGGACATCTGCCGCCTTCCGTCGTCTGACCTCATGATCCACCGGTGGGCGACCGGGCGCGACAACCACGGTGGACGGCCTGCGTGTCCGCTGTGCCGCACCGATCCCAACAGCCCCTGAAGACAGGGCCGTTCGGCCCCCTGTGTGCAGACCTTCGGCATCCGGTGACGCCCGGTGCGCGCGGCCAGAGTAAGTGACGTCAGGCAACGACCCGACCCCCTCGAAGGGAATCACGACCATGGCCGTGCACGAGCACCCTCACCGGAGCTCCGGCTTCCACCTGCCGTCGCTGCGCAGGAACCGGACCGCCACCTCCTCCGAGTCCGCCGTCTCGGCACATGCCGGCACGAGCACCGCGCGGGCTTATGCCTTGGCGTCCCTGCGTCTGCTCACGGGGTTCGTGTTCCTGTGGGCCTTCCTCGACAAGACGTTCGGCTTCGGCTACGCCACCCCGTCCGGCAAGGGCTGGATCGACGGCGGCTCGCCGACGAAGGGCTTCCTCGGCTCCGTCGCCGTCGGGCCGATGGAGTCCACCTTCCACTCCTGGGCCGGCGAGCCGTGGGCGGACCGGCTGTTCATGCTCGGTCTGCTCGGGATCGGCCTCGCCCTGGTCGCGGGGGTCGCGCTGCGGTTCGCCGCCCTCGCGGGCACCGTGATGATGGCGCTGATGTGGATCGCCGAGTGGCCGCCCGCCAAGCACCTCTCGGACGGCTCTGCGAGCATGTCGACGAACCCGTTCGTCGACTACCACCTGATCTACGCAGTCGCCCTGATCGTCCTGGCCGCTGCCGCCGCCGGCGACACCCTGGGCGCGGGCCGGCTCTGGGCCAGGCTGCCGTTCGTCCGCGACCACCGCTGGCTGCGCTGAACCCCACCTGCGTGCAGGGGTCGGTCGGCCCCACCTCGGGACCTGTGGCCCCTGCACGAGGAAGCCCCGGAAGACGACGCTGGAATCAGATCCTTGCCCCACGATCCCTTGCCCCACGATCCCTTGCCCCACGATCCCTCGCCCCACGATCCCTCGCCCCACGATCCCTCGCCCCACGATCCCTCGCCCCAGGAGGTGGAGATCATGCTCCGCAGCATCACCGTAGGTCTCGACGGCTCGCGCGAGAGCCGAGCCGCCGCGGAATGGGCGGCCCGCGAAGCGAAGCTGCGCGACCTGCCCCTGAAGATCGTCCACGTCTGGGAGCCGGTACCGGAACCGATGGCTCAGGCGCCTCTCCTGGGAGGCGAGACCCAGCAGCACTGGACCGAGCGGATCCCGCGCGAGGCCGCCGAGGGCATCGTCCTGCGCCACCCCGGTGTCGAGGTGACGACCGAGCAGCTTTCCGGAAACCCGGGTGACGTCCTGGCCGAGGCGGGCAGGAGCGCCGAGCTGCTCGTCCTGGGCTCGCGCGGGTTCGGCGGGATCGGCGGGTTCATGGTCGGCTCCGTGGGCCTGTCCGTCGTCGCGCGAGCGGACCGCCCCGTGGTGCTGGTCCGCGCGCTGGAGGCGGCCGCCGACGAGCACGAGATGGACCCGGCGGGTGTGCCGTCCGCCGCGACGCCCTTCCTGCCCGTGGTCCTCGGACTCGACGTCGACCACCCGGACGAGACGCTGATCGAGTTCGCCTTCGACGCCGCGAAGCGCCGCGCGACGTCCCTGCGGGTCGTCCACGGCTGGAACCCGCCGCCGTATTACGCGTACGGCATGCCCGCCAACCCCGCGCTGCACGAGGCGCTGGCACTCAGTGACGCCGAGGCCCTGGCCGAGGTGCTGCGGCCCTGGCGGCAGAAGTACCCGGACGTCGAGGTCGTCGAGGAGTCCCGCTACGGCAGCGGGGCCGTCTACGTCGTGGACGCCTCCCATGAGGCCTCCCTCGTCGTCGTGGGCCGGCGCATCCGCCGCAGCCCGTTCGGCGCCCACGTCGGACACGTCACGCACGCCGTCCTGCACCACTCCACCGCCCCCGTCGCCGTCGTCCCCCACAGCTGACCCACCCCCGATCCCCCGATCACTCCCGAGGAGAAGAGAGCCATGAAGGCAGCGGTCGTACGAGCGTTCGGCGAGCCCCTGGTCATCGAGGAGCGCCCCGACCCGGAGCCCGGCCCCGGCCAGGTCCGTGTCCGGGTGGAGGCGTCCGGGCTGTGCCACACCGACATCCACGCGGCGCACGGCGACTGGCCGGTGAAGCCGAACCCGCCGTTCGTCCCCGGGCACGAGGGCGTGGGCCTGGTGGAGGCGCTCGGCGAGGGCGTCACCCACCTGTCCGTCGGACAGCGGGTCGCCGTCCCGTGGCTCGGCAAGGCGTGCGGGCGGTGCGAGCACTGCCTGTCCGGCTGGGAGACGCTGTGCGAGCAGCAGATCAACACCGGCTACGGCTGCGACGGCGGGTACGCCGAGAAGATGCTGGCCTGGGCCGACTTCGCCCAGCCGGTCCCCGAGGGCATCACCGCCCTCGACGCGGCGCCCCTGACCTGCGCGGGCGTGACGACGTACAAGGCGCTCAAGGTCGCCGGCGTCAAGCCCACCCAGCTCGTCGCGATCTCCGGCATCGGCGGCCTCGGCCACCTCGCCGTGCAGTACGCGAAGATCGCCGGTGCCACGGTCGCCGCCATCGACGTCACCGACGAGAAGCTCCAGCTGGCCGCCGACCTCGGCGCGGACATCCTCATCGACGCGCGCAAGGAGAACGTCGGCGAGGTGCTCAAGCGGCACGGCGGCGCCCACGCGGCGATCGCGCTCGCGGTGAACGACGCGGCCTTCGAGGCCGTCAACTCCGGGCTGCGGCGCGGCGGCAAGCTGGTCATGGTGGCCCTTCCCGCGCACGGCACGGTCCGTGTGCCCATCTTCGACACCGTCCTGAACGGCACCTCGGTGATCGGCTCGATCGTCGGGACCCGCCAGGACCTCGCCGAGGTCTTCCAGCTGCACGCGGCCGGCCGCACCAGGGTCATCTACGAGGCCCGCCCGCTCGCCTCCGTCAACGACTCCATCGACGAGGTGCTGCGCGGCGAGGTCAAGGCCCGGATCGTCTTCGACATGGCCACGGGACGGTGAGCACGATGGTCCTCCCGATCGTCGTCGGCGTGGACGGCTCCGAACCCAGCCTGCGGGCCGTCGACTGGGCGGCCGACGAGGCCGCCCTGCGCGGGACCCCGCTGCGGCTGGTGTTCGCCTCCCTCTGGGAGCGGTACGAGGGCGAGTCCCTCGCGGACGACCTCGGCAAGCCGTTCGAGCAGGTCACGGCCGAGGACATCGTGCGCGTCGCCGCGCAGCGCGCCCACCTGCGCCGGCCCGACGTCGAGGTCTCCACCGACGTGCTGCCCGAGGAGCCCGAGTACGCGCTCGTCCGTGAGGGACGCGCCGCCACTGCCCTGGTGCTCGGCACGCGCGGCCGCAGCGGCTTCGTGGAGATGCTGCTCGGGTCGGTCAGCCTGACCGTCGCCGCCCACGCCGCCTGCCCGGTGATCGTGCTGGGCGGCGGCCACGACAACCGGGTGAGCGCGGGGAGCGGCGGCCGCGTGGTGGTGGGCGTCGGCGAGAAGGGCACGGACTCCGCCGCCCTGCGCTTCGCCGTCCAGGAGGCCCGGGTGCGCCACGCGACCCTTGACGCCGTACGGGCCTGGCGGTGCCCCGCGCACGAGAGCACCGACCACCCCCTGCTCGCCGGTGAACCCGCGCGGCTGCACGAGCAGCACGCCGCCGAGGTTCTGGAGAAGGCGCTGAAGGACGCGCCGGCGGACATGGAGGTGCGTGGGCGCACGGTGGAGGGTCCGGCCCGCAGGGTCCTTTTGGCCGCCTCGCACGAGGCCGACCTGCTGGTGGTCGGCGCCCGGCGCAACCCGGACCACCTCGGACTCCAGCTGGGGCGCGTCGCCCACGCGGTGCTGCACCACTCCGCCTGCGCCGTCGCGGTCGTACCCGAACGGGTGTGAAGGAAGTGGCCGGCTGCTCAGAGGCCCGCCGCGTGGTCGGGGACGTAGGTCTGCAGATCGCGCGGCGGGCGCTCGTAGCCGGTCGACTCCGGGCGCTTCGGCAGTTCGAGGACGGGCGGAGGGACGTCGTGGTAGGGCACGGAGGCCAGCAGATGGGCGATCATGTTCAGCCGCGCCCGGCGTTTGTCGTCGCTCTCCACCACGTACCAGGGCGCCTCGCTGATGTCGGTGTGCACCAGCATCTCGTCCTTCGCCCGGGAGTACGCCTCCCAGTGGGTGATCGACTCCAGGTCCATCGGGGAGAGCTTCCAGCGCCGCAGCGGGTCGTCCAGACGGCGCCGGAAGCGATCCTGCTGCTCGGTGTCGCTCACCGAGAACCAGTACTTGCGCAGCAGGACCCCGTCCTCGACCAGCATCCGCTCGAAGATCGGGCACTGCCGCAGGAAGAGCCGGTACTCCTCCTGCGTACAGAAGCCCATCACGCGCTCGACGCCGGCCCGGTTGTACCAGGACCGGTCGAACAGGACGATCTCCCCGGCCGCCGGCAGGTGCTCGACATACCGTTGGAAGTACCACTGGGTGCGTTCACGCTCGGTCGGCTTCGGGAGCGCCGCGATCCTGGCCACACGCGGGTTGAGGTGCTCGGCGACCCGCTTGATCGTGCCGCCCTTGCCCGCCGCGTCCCGCCCCTCGAAGACCACCACCAACCGGGTCCCCGACGCCCGCACCCACTCCTGCACCTTCACCAACTCGGTCTGCAGGCGCAGCAGTTCCTTCTCGTACGTCTTGCGCGGCAGCTCCGCCGCCTTCTTGCCGGCCATGCCGCCTCCACCACCCGATGACTTCTCCGCCGACGACTTCCGGAGTCTCCCCCATGTCCAAGGTCGAACACCAGGACGCCACCGTACTTTCCGACGACGAACTGCGCACCCTGGACGCGCATTGGCGGGCCGCCAATTATCTGGCCGCCGGACAGATCTACCTGATGTCCAACCCGCTGCTGACCGAGCCTCTGCGGCCCGAGCACATCAAGCCGCGACTGCTGGGTCACTGGGGCACCTCGCCCGGCCTCAACCTCGTGTACACCCACCTCAACCGGGTGATCAAGGCGCGCGGGCTCGACGCCCTGTGCGTCTGGGGGCCGGGTCACGGAGGGCCGTCCATCCTGGCCAACGCCTGGCTGGAGGGCAGCTACAGCGAGACGTATCCGGACGTGCCGAGGGACGGGGAGGGCATGGCCCGGTTGTTCCGGCAGTTCTCCTTCCCCGGCGGCGTGCCCAGCCATGTCGCCCCGGAGACGCCCGGTTCGATCCACGAGGGCGGTGAGCTCGGCTACTCGCTGTCCCACGCGTACGGCGCCGCCTTCGACAATCCTCGGCTGCTGGTCGCCTGCGTGATCGGTGACGGTGAGGCGGAGACCGGACCGCTGGCCGCCTCCTGGCACTCCAACAAGTTCCTCGACCCCGTCCACGACGGCGCCGTCCTGCCGATCCTGCACCTCAACGGCTACAAGATCGCCAACCCGGCGGTCCTCGCCCGTCTGCCGGAGGCCGAACTCGACGCGCTGCTGCGGGGATACGGCCACGAGCCGATCCACGTGACCGGCGACGACCCGCTCCAGGTGCACCGCGCCATGGCGGCGGCGATGGACGACGCCCTGGACCGCATCGCCGTGATGCAGCAGACCGCCCGCGAGGACGGTGTCAGCGAGCGCGTGCACTGGCCGATGATCGTGCTGCGCACCCCGAAGGGCTGGACCGGCCCCGCCGAGGTGGACGGCGAGCCCGTCGAGGGCACATGGCGCGCCCACCAGGTGCCGCTGGCCGGCGTCCGGGAGAACCCCGAGCACCTCCGCCAGTTGGAGGCCTGGCTGCGCTCGTACAGGCCCAGGGAGCTCTTCGGCGCCGACGGCCGCCCCGTCGCCGACGTCCTGGCCTGCGTCCCAGGTGGCGCCAAGCGGCTCGGTGCCTCCCCGTACGCCAACGGCGGCCTGCTCGTGCGCGACCTGCCCGTCGCCCCGCTCGACGAGTTCGCCGTGCCCGTAGACAAGCCGGGCGAGACCCTGCACGAGCCGACCCGCGTTCTCGGCGACCTCCTGGCCCGGGTGATGAAGGACACCGGCGGACGCCGGGACTTCCGCCTCGTCGGCCCGGACGAGACGGCGTCCAACCGGCTCCAGGCGGTCTTCGACGTCAGCGGAAAGGCGTGGCAGGCCCAGCACCTGCCGGTCGACGAACACCTCGAACACCACGGCCGGGTGCTGGAGATCCTCTCGGAGCACACCTGCCAGGGCTGGCTGGAGGGCTATCTGCTGACGGGACGTCACGGGCTGTTCTCCTGCTACGAGGCGTTCGTGCACATCGTCGACTCCATGGTCAACCAGCACATCAAGTGGCTGAAGACTTCACGGGAGTTGGCGTGGCGCGCGCCCATCGCGTCCCTCAACTACCTGCTGACCTCGCACGTGTGGCGCCAGGACCACAACGGGTTCTCCCACCAGGACCCCGGCTTCGTCGACCACGTCCTCAACAAGAGCCCGGAGGTCGTGCGCGTCTACCTCCCGCCGGACGCCAACACGCTGTTGTCGGTGGCGGACCACGCGCTGCGCAGCCGCGACTACGTCAACGTCATCGTGGCCGGGAAGCAGCCCTGCTTCGACTGGCTGTCGATGGACCAGGCCCGCGCGCACTGCGCCCGGGGCGCCGGTATCTGGGAGTGGGCCGGCACGGAGAACGGCACGGAGCCGGACGTCGTCCTGGCCTGCGCCGGCGACGTGCCCACCCTGGAGGTACTGGCCGCCGCGCAGTTGCTGCGCCGACATCTCCCGGACCTCGCCGTCCGCGTGGTCAACGTGGTCGACATGACCCGGCTGCTGCCGCGCGAGGAACACCCGCACGGCATGAGCGACTTCGAGTACGACGGCCTGTTCACCACCGACAAGCCGGTGATCTTCGCCTATCACGGCTACCCGTGGCTGATCCACCGGCTCGCCTACCGCCGCACCGGCCACAAGAACCTGCACGTGCGCGGCTACAAGGAGTCCGGCACCACGACCACGCCGTTCGACATGGTCGTCCGCAACGACCTCGACCGCTACCGCCTCGTCATGGACGTCATCGACCGCGTCCCCGGTCTCGCCGTGCGCGCCGCCGTCGTACGCCAGCAGATGGCCGACGCCCGCACCCGCCACCAGGCGTGGATCCGCGAGCACGGCACCGACCTGCCCGAGGTCGCCGACTGGACCTGGAACGCCTGACCGTCCCTCTCCACCGCCCCTCACCCCCGAAAGGACCTCATCGCCATGACCGTCCGCGTCGGCATCAACGGCTTCGGCCGTATCGGCCGCACCTACCTGCGCGCCGCCCTCGACCGCGCGGAGGAAGGCACCCAGGACGTCGAGGTGGTCGCCGTCAACGACATCACCTCACCCGCCACCCTGGCCCATCTGCTGGAGTACGACTCGACGTTCGGGCGCATCGGACGCGACGTCGAGCACGACGACAGCTCCATCACGGTCGACGGCCGGCGCATCGCCGTCACCGCCGAACGCGACCCGGCCGCCCTGCACTGGTCCGACTACGGCGCCGACATCGTCATCGAGTCCACGGGCCGCTTCCGCGACCGGGACTCCGCGGCCCAGCACCTCAAGGGCGGAGCCCACACGGTGCTGCTGTCGGCGCCCGGCAAGGGCGTGGACGCCACCATCGTGATGGGCGTCAACGACCGCACCTACGACCGGCACCGCGACCGGATCGTCTCCGCCGCCTCCTGCACCACCAACTGCGTGGCCCCGATGGTGAAGGTGCTCGACGACGCCTTCGGCATCGAGCGCGGCGTCATGACCACCATCCACGGCTACACCAACGACCAGTCCCTGCTGGACGGCCCGCACAAGGACCTGCGCCGGGCCCGCTCGGCCGCCCTCAGCATCATCCCCACCAGCACCGGCGCCGCCCGCGCCGTAGGCTTGGTGGTGCCGGAGCTGGCCGGGGCGCTGGACGGGATCGCGCTCCGGGTGCCCGTGGAGGACGGCTCGCTCACCGACCTCGCCGTCGTCCTCGCCCGGGAGGCGGGCGCGGACGAGATCAACGCCGCCTTCGAGGCGGCCGCGGACGGCCCGCTGAACGGGATCGTGCGCGTCTCGAAGGCTCCGATCGTCTCCCGCGACGTCATCGGAGACCCTTCGTCCTGCGTCTTCGACCCCGCCCTCACCCAGGCCAACGGCACCCTGGCCAAGGTCTTCGGCTGGTACGACAACGAGTGGGGCTACACCAACCGCCTCCTGGACCTGACGGCACTGGTGGCGGACGACTGAGCGAGCGGACGGCTCACCGCAGGGCGAGGCGGGGGCCGATCGGCTGCGCGGCGAGGGCCGACCGGCCCCGGTACGCCCCCGGACAGCACCTGTGACGCCCCTGCGCTCCGCCGGACGATCGAAGTAGCGAAAGCCATGGAGGAGACCTGCGATGACGGACGACCTGCTCGACCGGCCCTCGGTCCACGCCCTGCTCGCGGACGGCACCACCGTGTGCATACGGCCGGTGCTGCCGGGGGACCACGGCCAGCTGGAAGGGCTCTACGAGGAGATGTCGCCGGAGAACCTCCGCCTGCGGTTCTTCGCGGCGAGCCGGCGCTCGGCCGCCATGGCCGCCGACCGGGCCTGCGCCCCGGCCCACCCGGGCTACCGGGCTCTGCTGGCCGAGGTGGACGGCCGGGTCATCGGTCTCGCCGAGTACGACACCGGCGGGGAGAAGGACGGCGGCGGGACGGACGGCGCGGAGATCTCCATCGCCGTCGCCGACGGCCTGCACCACCGGGGCGTGGGCACCCTCCTCGTCGAGCACCTGGTCTCGGCGGCGCGCGCGGAGGGCATCACCACCTTCACGGCCGACGCGCTGAGCGAGAACCACGAGGTGCTGCGCCTCTTCGCCGACCTCGGCCTGCGCACCTCCCGCCGCTTCGAGGGACCCGAAGTGCGCTGTACCGTCCACCTCGACCAGGACGACACCTACCTGTCGGCCGTCGAGGCCCGGGGCCGGTCCGCCGACGTGGCCAGCCTGCTGCCCCTGCTGCGGCCGGCCGTGGTCGCCGTGGTCGGCGCCGGCCGCACGCCCGGGTCGGTGGGCCGGGCCATCCTGCACCACCTGCGCACGGGTGGCTTCACCCGGCGCCTCTTCGCCGTGAACGCCCACGTCACGTCGCTGCTCGGTGTGCCGTCCTGTCCGTCCGTCGCGGCCCTGCCGAAGACCCCCGACCTCGTGGTCGTGGCCGTGCCGGCCGCCGCGGTCCCGGCCGTCGCCGACGAGTGCGGCCGGGCCGGGGTGCGCGCGCTCGTCGTCGTCACCGCCGGCCTCGACCACAGCCAGGCGGAGGCGCTGCTGACCGCCTGCCGCACCTACGGCATGCGGCTCGTCGGACCCAACTGCCTCGGCGTCGCCAACACGGATCCGGAGCTGAGCCTCGACGCGACCTTCGCCGCCGAGCACCCCCGCCCCGGGTCGGCCGGTGTCGCCGTGCAGTCCGGCGGGGTCGGCATCGCGCTGCTCGACGGGCTGTCCCGGCTGGGCATCGGCGTCTCCTCCTTCGTCTCCCTCGGCGACAAGTACGACGTCAGCGGCAACGACATGCTGCAGTGGTGGGAGAGCGACGGCCGCACCGACCTCGCCCTGCTGCACCTGGAGTCCTTCGGCAACCCGCGCGCCTTCTCCCGCACCGCCCGCCGCGTGACGCGCCGCATCCCGGTCCTCACCGTCGACGCCGGCCGTACCGACGCGGGCCGCAAGGCCGCCGCCTCGCACACGGCGGCCGCCGCCACCCGCACCATGACCCGGGGCGCGCTGTTCACGCAGGCCGGCATTACCGCGACCCGCTCGGTCGGCGAGCTCCTCGAAACGGCCGCCCTGCTGCACTCCCAGCCGCTGCCCGAAGGCAGCCGCGTCGCGATCGTCACCAACGCGGGCGGCGCCGGAGTGCTCACCGCCGACGCCTGCGCCGAGGCGGGGCTGGCTCTGCCCCCGTTCACCCCCGCGATGATCGACGAACTGCTCGCGGTGCTGCCGGACGGCGCCGCCATCGGCAACCCCGTCGACGCCACGGCCGCGGTCTCCGAGGAACAGCTCACGGAGTGCGTCGACCGCCTCACCCGCTGCCCCGGCATCGACGCCGTCATCGTGGCCCTCGTGCCCACGGCGGTCGCCGCGGCCACCGGTGACGACCTGGTACGGGCCGTCACCGCGGGTCCCGGGCGGGGGGCGCGCCCGGTGCTCGCCGTACGCCTGGAGCAGGACCGGTCCGTCCGGCTGCTGCCCGCCGCCGACGGCGGCACGATCCCCTCCTACGCCGAACCCCAGGCGGCGGCCCGCGCGCTGGCTCACGCCGCCGACCGGGCCGCCTGGCTCGCCCGGCCCACCGGAGTCGTCCCCGACCTCGACGACATCGAGACCGTGCGGGCCCGCACGGTCGTCGAGGAGCAGCTGGCCACGCAGCCGGACGGCGGCTGGCTCGACCCGCGCACCTGCGCCGACCTGCTGGCCTGCTACGGAATTCCGCAGATCCCGTGGGCCTGGGCGGAGACCGAGGACGACGCCGTGCTCGCCGCCGACCGGCTGCGCGGCTTCGACGGCCGGGTGGTCATGAAGGCCCACTGGCCCGGGCTGCTGCACAAGTCCCAGCAGCGCGCCGTCCACCTCGACCTGCGCGGCGACTCCCAGGTGCGGGCCGCGTTCCGCGACCTGGAGACCCGCTTCGCGGGGCTCATGACCGGCGTGGTCCTGCAACCGCTCGCCGCCCGAGGCACCGAGCTGTTCGCCGGTGTCGTCCAGGACGAGGTCTTCGGCCCGCTCGTCCTGTTCGGGCTCGGCGGCACGGCCACCGAGGTGCTCGCCGACCACGCGGCCCGCCTCGCCCCGCTCACCGACCGCGACGTGCACGAGCTGATCACCTCGCCGCGGTGCGCCCCGCTGCTGCTGGGTGCGAACGGAAACACCCCCGTCGACCTCGAAGACCTGGAACAGCTGCTGCTGCGGCTGTCCCGGATGGCGGCGGATTTGCCGCAACTCGCCGAGGCCGACTTCAACCCCGTCCTGGCGACACCGGGCGGCGTCACCGTGCTCGACGCGCGGATACGCCTGCTGCCGCGCCGCCCCCAGGACCCTTATCTGCGCCGACTGCGCTGAGGAGGAAACGGCCATGAGGCACCACAAGGTCGGCTCCGTGATGACCACGGACGTCGTCCGCGCCGAGTACGGCACACCGTTCAAGGAGGTGGCCCGGCTGCTCGCGGCCCACCGGATCAGCGGACTGCCGGTGGTCGACGAGGACGACAAGGTCGTCGGGGTCCTGTCCGAGACGGACCTGATGATGCACCAGGCGACCACCCCCGACCCGTACGAGCAAAAGCACCGCGCGAAGCTCGCCGAACTGACACCCGGCGGCAAGCGCCGGACCGCGAAAGGCAAGGCCCGCACCGCCGGTGAGCTGATGACGCGGCCGGCCGTCACCGTGCACGCAGACGACACCATCGTCCAGGCCGCCCGCACCATGGCCCAGCGGCACGTGGAACGCCTCCCCGTCCTCGACGAGGAGGACCGCCTCGTGGGGATCGTCACCCGCCGCGACCTCCTCCAGGTCTTCCTGCGGCCCGACCAGGAGATCCGCACCGAGGTGATCGAGGAAGTCCTGGTGCGCGCCCTGTGGCTGCCGCCGCGCAGCGTCGAGGTCTCCGTGGCGGAGGGCGTGGTCACGCTCACCGGACACATGGAACGCAAGAGCGAGACCGAGATCGCCGTCTCCATGACGCGCCGGATCGACGGCGTGGTCGACGTGGTCGGCAAGCTCACCTACCGGCTGGACGACGCACGCCTGCGGACCGAGGAACAGGTACAGGCAATGCACGGCGTGGCCGACGACTGGCTGCGCCGACTGTGAGAGGAGGCGGACCACCATGACCGACACCGTGTTGGTCACCTACGGAACGACGAACGGATCCACGGCGGAGATCGCCGAAGCCGTCGCCGATGTCCTGCGCAAGGCCGGGCTGACCGTGGAGGCGCTGCCGGCCCGGTCCGTGACGAGCGTGGCGCGGTATGACGCCGTCGTGGTCGGCGGCGGGCTCTACGCGGGCCGCTGGCACAAGGACGCGCGGCGGTTCGTCCGCCGGCACCGCGCCCTGCTCGCCGAGCGCCCGGTGTGGTTCTTCAGCAGCGGACCGCTCGACGCGTCGGCCTCCGAGCGGGACATCCCGCCGGTGCGCGGCGTGCAGCGGGCCATGGCCCGACTGGAAGTCCGGGAGCACGTCACGTTCGGAGGGCGCCTGGAGGAAGGCGCCAAGGGGCGCGTGGCCAAGATGATCGTCCGCTCCGGGAAGGGCGGCGACTTCCGGGACTTCGGCGCGATCGAGGCCTGGGCGGGAGGCATCGCCGACGCTCTGACGCACGCTTAGGAGGAGAGGATTTGCCCGGCCCACTCAGGTCGGCCCCGATGCCCCGCGCGAAGCGGGCACCCGGGCCGGCCTCATGGCGTCGTCCGGGCGGAACCACGGCAACGCGGCAGGCGGCCCGGCCCAGCACGCTCCCGCTCCCTCTCGCCCGGACCGGTCGACCGCGCGACGGCTTTGCGCCGGCGGGTCGGTACGGGCAGGGATCACCCGTTTCCCCGCGGTCGGCCTTCAGGCGCGGCAGCGGGACCCGCACCTTCGCGTCGTGGACACACGGGAAGGCTCCGGGTCGCCGTGCGGCCCGGAGCCCGAATCCGTCGTGTGTTCAGCTGGTCTTGTGGCCCCACTGCGGTCCCACCTGATCCCATTCCCTGCCCCACTCGTCGACGCGGCGCCGGTCGAGACGCCACCGGGCGACCGCTCCGGTACCGAACACCAGGCCGCCCAGGGCGGCCGCTGCTGCGGCGCCCAGGACGCCCGACTCGATCGCCGCCTCCGTGGAGCTCGGCGGCGCGGCGATGAGGTGGCCCCGGGCGTCGTGCCAGACCGTGACGCCGGATCCGGCCTTGAGGCCGGTGTCCACCAGGGTCCGGCCCGTGCGGGCCGAGCCGTCGGACGCCGTCCAGCGCACCGTGGCCATCCGGAGATCGGAGGTGCCCCCGATCGTGGGGGCGCCCAGCGGGACGTCCTTCAGGAGCACGGCGCGCACGGACTGACGCTCGGTTCGCTGCTGTGCGAACACCTCGTCCGCGGCATGAGCGGTCGCCAGCCCGGCGACCGTGCCGCCCACGGCGAAGGCCGCCCACACGGCCAGCACGATCCAGGCCTCGACGATGTCATCGCGTCGCCGTAGCGGGTTGCTGCGCCACCGCCACAACCGTTTCCTCGCGTACGTGCCACCGGGCATCGGTCCGCACCTCCTCGTCGTCGTCGTGACACTCCGAAGGTGACAGCCGAGGCCCTGCCGCGGCATGGGCCGACCAGGCGCCGCCGCAGGGCCGGCCGGGACCGACTCCGCGGCCGGGAAGGGCCGTTCAGCCCAAGGGGCCACGGGGCCCGCCCGGAGCCTCGCCCAGGACCTTCGCCCCTGCCGAAGGCGATGCGGGGCGCCCATGCTCGTAGGAGAGGACCAGCCGTCCGACGCCCCCGTGCGAGGAGGGCCTCATGGAGAGCACAACGTTCGGCGCGGCGCTCGTGGAGACCTGTGTCTCCGCCGCGGTCGCCGCGCCCTCGATCCACAACACCCAGCCGTGGCGCTTCGGGCTGGACCCGGAGACAGCGACGTTCGAGGTGCGTGCCGATCCCGAAAGGGGCCTGCGGCACGCGGACCCCACGGGCCGGGCCCTGCTCCTCTCCGTCGGGGCTTGCGTGTTCAACCTGCGGGTGGCGCTGACCCACTTCGGCCGGCCACCGGTCACCCGTCTGCTGCCCAGCCCCGACGACCCCGGCCTGCTCGCCACCGTGCGGCCCGCCGGGTTCCCCGCGGAGCTCACCGCCGGGCAGGGGGAGGAGCGGCGCGTGGATCTCTACGAGGCGATCTGGCGCAGGCACAGCAGCCGCTTCCCCTTCACCAGCCGGCCGCTGCCCGCGGCGGTGCGCGACGAACTCGCCGCGGTGGCCCTTGCGGAAGGCGCGTCGCTGCGCTTCTCCGAGGAGGTGGACACGACCCGCATGCTGCGGCTGACCGCCGAGGCCGAACGGCGCAACCGCCTCGACGCGCACCGGGCGGCCGAGGGCCGCCACTGGGTGCACCGCGAGCTGGAACCGGCGCCCGACGCAGGTCTGCCCCGCACGGCGCTGGGCCCGCAGGACGCCCGGGAGAGGCTCCCGCTGCGCGATTTCACCGCACAACGGCATCCCGAACGGCTGATCGCGCGGCCCTTCGAGGATGCCCCGGTCATCGCCGCGCTGACCACCGACCACGACCGTCGAATCGACTGGCTGCGCGCCGGGCAGGCCCTCGAGCGGGTGTGGCTCGTCGCGACGGCCCACGGCGTGCGTGCGTCCGTGTTGCATCAGCCCGTCGAATGGGCCGACCTGCGGGACGCCCTCGCCGACGCCTGCGACGGCACCGCGCATCCGCAGCTGCTCATGCGCCTGGGATACGGCCCGGAGGGGCCGGCCACCCCGCGCCGCACACCAGGTCGGGAACAGTGGTAGGCCGCTCGGGCACGGGGCCCGCCATCGTCCGACCCGGTCGACCGAGGACCCGCTCGGGCGAAGGCTCAGCCGACCGAGGCGGAGACGGACTCCGCGACCGGCCCACCGGCCAGGTCCTCGGGCCACCGGGAGTGGATGTCGAAGGTGCCGGTCAGGCCCGTGCAGCGCAGGATCCGCAGGAATCGGACGCTGTCCGTGACCAGTCGCAGCCGGCCGTGCCGGGCCCTCGCCCGCTTCAACGCCAGGCACAGCACGGCCAGCCCGGCGCAGTCCATGAAGGACACGGGACGCAGGTCGAGCACCAGGTCGGGGCGCGGACCGGCGGTCAGCGCGTCCAGGCGTGCCGTGAGCGCGGGCGCCGTCAGGAGGTCGATCTCGCCCCGCAGGGTCACGACGGTCGCGCCACCGACGGTGTGATGCGCTCGGTACGGCGTGGACGTCGTGCGGTGAGTGGCCATGGGGAGAGAAAACCGGTGTCGGACGGGTGCGCGGAAGGGCCGTTCGGTCCCAGGCCGGGTGGGTCCGTCCGGCCCCTCTCCGCGCCGCGGGCCGACGGCAGGGACCGTCCTGCGGGCGAGGGGGCCGGACGGCCCAAGCGGAACAGCCGAATACCGGACAAGCTGGATGTGTGGGGCAATTTCGATACGTGAAGAAGGATGGTGAGGAGCGTCATGAAAGGCTTCGTCTTCCACGGCCCCGGGCAGTCCGCCTGGGAGGATGTCCCGGACCCTGCCATCAAGGAACCCACCGACGCCATCGTGCGGGTCGGTGCCGTCACCATCTGCGGTACGGACCTGCACATCCTCAAGGGCGACGTGCCCGAGGTGCGCCCGGGCACGGTCCTGGGTCACGAGGCCGTCGGCGAGATCGTGGAGATCGGCAGCGACGTCCGGACCGTACGTCCGGGCGACCGCGTGCTGGTCTCCTGCATCAGCGCCTGCGGCCGCTGCCGCTACTGCCGCGAGGGCAGCTACGGCCAGTGCCGCGGCGGCGGGGGCTGGATCCTCGGCCACCTGATCGACGGGACCCAGGCCGAGTACGTCCGCGTCCCCTACGCCGACCTGTCCGTGCACGCCCTGCCCAGCGCGGTGGAGAGCAAGGACGCCGTCCTGCTGGCGGACATCTTCCCGACCTCCTACGAGGTGGGCGTGCTCAACGGGCACGTTCGTCCGGGCGACACCGTCGCCGTCGTCGGGGCCGGCCCCATCGGCCTCGCGGCCATCGCCACGGCGCGCCTGTTCGCCCCCGAGCGGATCGTCGCCGTCGACCTCGCCGCGTCCCGCTTGGAGGCCGCCAAGCGGCTCGGCGCCGATGCCGTGGCCGACGCCGCCGAGGCCCCCGAGCAGCTGGTCGATGATCTCACCGACGGACTCGGCGCGGACGTGGTCATCGAGGCGGTCGGTGTGCCGGAGAGCTTCGAGATGTGCACCCGTATGGTGCGGCCCGGTGGCCATGTGGCCAACGTCGGCGTGCACGGCAAGCCGGCGATCCTGCACCTCGAAGACCTGTGGATCAAGAACGTGACCATCACCACCGGTCTGGTGGACACCCACTCCACACCCACCCTGCTGCGCATGGCCGCGGCCGGCCGGCTGCCCACCGCACAGCTGGTCACCCACACCTTCCCGCTGGATCGCATGGAGGAGGCGTACGACGTCTTCGCCCGGGCCGCCGACACCGGCGCCCTCAAGGTGGTGCTCGGCGGGCAGTCGCACGAGGAGGTCGCCGTCCGGGCGGCCTGACGAGAGGACGTGACGGGCCATGACCGAACAGACGCATGCGCACGCGACGGACGGCGCGCCCTCGGGCGACCTGGGCCGCCGACTTGCCGCACGCCGTGTGCAACTGGGGCTGACACGAGAGGAGACGGCCGCTCGAGCGGGCATGGCCCCGAGCTATCTGGCGCACCTGGAGCAGCATCCTGAGGCCAGGCCGGGCCGGGGTGCGCTGCTCACGCTGGCGGCGGTGCTGGAGACCACGGTCTCGGCGCTCACCGGAGGCGACGCCGATCTGCCCCCTGGTCCTGGACGAGCCGGGCGTGTCCCCGAGTTCACCGAGCTGAGCAGGACCGAATGCGCTCGGCTGCTGTCGTCGCACGGGGTGGGAAGGCTCGCCGTGTCCACGGCTTTCGGGCCGGTGATCGTGCCCGTCAACTACAGCGTCGTCGACGGCGCGATCGTCTTCAGGACCGCCCCCGGCGCGACGCCGTCCCTGGCGTCCGGCAGCCCGGTCGCCTTCGAGGTCGACCGCATCGACGACATGTTCAGCCAGGGCTGGAGCGTCCTGGTGCGCGGCCACGCGCGCGCGGTGACGGACCTCGGCGAGGAGCAACGGCTCGCGAAAGCGGCGTACAGCGGGCCGTGGACCGGAGGCCGGCGCGATGTCTGGATACGCATCGAACCGTATGCCGTCACGGGACGTCGCATCGCGGTCTGAACAGGGACGTTCTCAGAGCGGCCAGGGACCGATGGTCCCTGGCCGGGATTTCCTCACCGCTCGAGGATGGACCGGTACAGGACCGCTGCATCAGGTGAGAGACGAGAAGGCAGATGGACGCCGACGACGGATTCCGCGGACTCGACCGGAAGGAGTGCCTGCGCCTGCTGGCCGGGGTGCCTGTCGGGCGCATCGTGTACACATGGCACGCGCTGCCCGCCGTTCTGCCGGTCAACTTCTGCCTGGACGATGACGGCGCGGTACTGGTGCGCACCTCGGCCTCCTCGGAACTGGTGGGCGCTATCGACGCAGCGGTGGTCGCCTTCGAGGCCGACGAGGTCGACGCCGCCACCCACTCCGGCTGGAACGTCGTGGTCATGGGAACGGCCATGCTCGTGACCGACCCCGCCGAGCACGCACGGCTGCTGCGGACCGGGCCGCGTTCCTGGGCGCCGGCACCGCAGGAGGTCTTCGTGCGCATCGACCCGGAGCTGGTCACCGGGCGTGAACTCGTCGGCGGACACACCCGGTGCACAGTGCGCCTGCCCTCCTGAACTCCGGTCACCAGGTCCCTCAGGACCACCCAGCCCTGTCCCGGCCCGGACCGAACGGCCCTTGAAACAAGGGCCGTTCGGCGTTCGTGCGGGTTCTCCCGGCTGCTGCCCGCGGCGGTGGCGCACGAGGAGCATCGTCCGAGGGAGGCCGGTGCGCTCATCGAGCGTCCCCTCCACCGGACGGTCACTCGAAGAAAGGACAGGTAAGGCCATGACCCTGCATCACGTAGTCGTCGGAGTGGACGGCTCTTTGATCTCCGTGCGGGCGCTGGACTGGGCCGCGGCCGAGGCCGTACGCCACGGCGTAGCTCTGCGCGTGCTGTACGCGGTCCCCGACCGTGACGAGGCCGCACCGGTCCTCGACCACGCCGTGTCGCGCACACAGGTACGGCATCCGGGGCTGCGCGTGGAGAGCGTCGCGGCGGAGGGCGGTGCGGTGCGTGCGTTGGTGCGCGCGAGCGCGGACGCGGATCTCACCGTCGTGGGAACACGCGGCTTGGGCGCGTTGACCGGACCGGCGTTCGGCTCGGTGAGTCTGAGGCTGGCCGCGCTCACGCAAGGACCGCTTCTGGTCGTCCGGGGGGACCACCCGTGCGACGACGGCCGGGACGTACTGCTCGGCCTGGCGGACGACACGGACGTGCGGGCGGCGGCGTACGCCTTCCAGGAGGCCGAACGGCGCGGTGCGACGCTCCGCGTCCTGCATTCCTGGAGCCATCGCCACCTCACCCCCGAACTTCCCTCCCCCGTGCCGGCGCGCAGTCCGGGTCAGGAACGGCTGGCACGCAAGGCCCGGGCCGAGGAGGCCGTACCCCGCTACGCCCTCACGCGCCTGCGGGACCGGCATCCCGGTGTCACGGTGGTGACGCACACGGTCCGCGCCGCTCCCGCGGACGAGCTGGCGGCAGCGACCCAGGAGGCCGCGGTGGTCGTCATCGGCGCCCACCGCCGCACGAACGTGCTCGGCCCGCGCCTGGGGCCGGTCGCCCACACCCTGGTGCACCGGGCGCACTGCCCGGTGGTCGTCGTGCCCCACGGATGACCGGCCGGCCCCGGCACCGTTCAGGCCGACGGGGCCGGATCGTGGGCCACGAGGCGAACCCCGGTGATCAGATCGGGGCTGATGCGGACGGCGTGATCCATCCGCTCCGACACCCACGGACGCAACAAGGCCCGATAGCGGGCCAGTTCCCGCGCTTCGGTGACCAGCCGCGCATAGCCCGTGACGACCACGCTCCAGCCGAGGTGGGTGTCGGGGTCGATGTCGTCGGCCTCGTAGGCGACGACGGCCCCCTGACCCCCGGTCTGCCGGGTGTACCGGGTCAGCGCGGCGTCACCGTGGGTGCGGATGACGATGTCGCCGTCGACCAGCACGTGGTTGACGGGGCGGACGGTCGGCAGCGCGTGCTGGGTGAACACGATCCGCCCCAGCGACACGCTGCCCAGGAGCCGTAGCGCCTCGACGCCGTCCAGCTCGATGCTCCTGGGTGTTTCCGAGGTGTTCGACGGGTCGTCGGCCATGGCAGGTTTCCGTATCGTTGGGTCACTCACTCACAGTTCTCCGTCTCCCGCAGCCACGCGTGGGCCTTGCCGGGCCGTTCGAGGCGACGCGAACGGAGCGGCACCGCGGGGGATCGGTGCCGCTCCTGCCCTCACTGTCTCCCGGGCCGCTCTGTTCCCCCAGGTGCCGATGGTCCCGGGCCGTAGGGCCGGACGTCCCTCGCGCTCCTGGTGAGCTACCGGTGCATGGTCTCCAGAGCGGCGGCCAGCACGTGGGGATCGTGGTGGCCCTTGTAGACCTCCGGTGGCCGCTTGTCCAGCTTCAGCAGCTGCGCCACCGCCGCCCAGGCGGTGCGTACGGAGTACTCGACGGTGAAGACGACGTCGTCGGGCACCTCCGCGAACTGTCCGACGAAGGCGAGGTTCACCGATCCCTCGGGCACGACCCGGGGCCGGTCGTCGCGGCGACGGGCCAGGAACTGGCTGGTGATGTACGGCATCACACAGGGCACGACGGTGGAGGTCTGAAGGATCCGGGCCGCCGTCGGCTCGTCGAACGGGAGATGGTGCAGGACCTCTTCGAGGATCTCCCGGCCGGTGCACATCGTCATCGGCTTGGGCGTGTGGTTGCCGGCCCGGCCGGGGAACAGGCCGTAGCCCCACCAGACCCCGACATCCTCGGGCTGGTCGCGGTAGACGGGCTGCCGGTTGGCGACGATGCTGAGCAGCCAGTTGGATTCGGTGAAGGTCATCAGGCCGCCCTTGCCGGTCGGACGGCCGCTGAACTCCTCCAGCGCCTTCAGGAAGGCGGGGTCCTTCGTGGTGACCGTGAACGACTCCCAGCGGGATTCCTTGACGCGCTTGTCGAAGACGCCCGGGTTGCCGAAGTTCTCGCGTCCGCGGGCCAGCCGGTGCCACAGCAGCCAGGCGTCCGAGCGCTGCGGAGCCGGCGGGGGTGCGCAGGTGTGCGTGCCGAGGCTGGAGGCGTCGGTCATGGAGCCGTTGGTGACGAACACCAGGTCCTCGGGCGCGACGGTGATCTTCTCGTCGTGGCCGTCCCTGCTCAGCTGGAGGGTCTCGACCGTGCCGCTGCGGACGCCCGGGGTGAACCCGAGGTCGGTGACACGGCAGCCGGTGTGGACGGTGACGCCGCGCTCGCGCAGCCAGGCCGTCAGCGGCCGCACGATGGAGTCGTACTGGTTGTAGCGGGTCCGGTGGATGCCCGACATGGAGGCGAACTCGGAGAACAGGTGGATGAAGCGCCTGAGGTAGCGGCGGAACTCGATCGCGCTGTGCCAGGGCTGGAAGGCGAACGTGGTGCACCACATGAACCAGAAGTTGGTGGTGAAGAAGTGTTCGCCGAAGCAGTCGGTGATCCGCTTGCCGTCCAGGTGCCCCTCGGGGGTGGCCAGGCAGCGGACCAGCTCCAGCCGGTCGCGCTCGGAGAAGCCCATGGAGGACGTGTCGACGATCTTGCCGTCCCCGTCGACGAGCCGGGCGATGTCGTCCCAGGCGAAGTCCTCGTGTCCCGCCAGGATCTCCTCGGTCACGGAGACGGCGGGGTCGTCGAGGGTGGGTATGCCGGACAGCAGGTCGTACGTGCAGCGGAACTCGGCCTCGAACATCCGCCCCCCGCGCATGGTGTAGCCGGCGTCCGGCGTGCCTCCCGCGTCCAGGCTGCCGCCGAGGGTCCGCTGTTCCTCGAAGAGGTGGATGTCGGAGCCCTCGAAGCCGCCGTCGCGGATCAGGAACGTCGCCGCGGCCAGTGCCGCGATCCCGCTGCCCACCAGATATGCCTTCGCCATCACACAACTCCTCGTTCTCGCCGTCGACCGGGAACCGTGGATCCACGGTTCCCGTCGTCAGGGCCTTCCGTCAGTGGGCCGTTGGTCACTTCACTGGTCCGGACGGCCCTCGGCACGCGACTGCCCGGTTCCGCCGCGCCACGGCGGGACCGTCGTCCGGTGTCCGTCGTCCCAGGCCTGGGCGGCCTTGTCGGTCTGGCGGCGCAGCCGGTGCTGGAGCCGGTCGACGACCTCGGTGCCCGTCGCCTCCTCGGCCGCCGCGACCACCTGACGACCGCCGATGCGCAGGTCGGCCGTGGCCGACCACGGGTGGCCGGCGTGGTGGGCGGCCGCTCGCACGAGGTGCACCTCGCCGGTGACGACGGGCAGGCCCGGCCTGCGCACGACGGCGTCGATCTTCGTACGGGCGTAGGCCAGGGTCTCCTCGTCCACGGCGCCGTCGGAGCGCAGCCGGACCAGGGGAGTCTCATGGGCGCGGTCGGTGGTCATGCGGGGTCCTTCCTCGGGATGTCAGAAAGATGCGGTGCGGTTCAGGCCGCGGTGTCGGGCAGCCACAGGTCGGGGCCGAAGACCTCGTAGCGGATGTGTCGCGCGGGAACCCCGGCGCTCAGCAGCTGTCCGCGCACCTCCCGCATGAAGGGCAGCGGGCCGCACAGGAACACCGTGGCGCCGTCGGGGAGCTCGGATCCGCTCAGGTCCATCAGGCCGGTGCGGGCGTCCGGTTCCTCCGATCCGGGACGCTCGTACCAGAACACGGCGCGGGCGCCCGGCAGTTGCGCAATGAGCTCGCGTGTGTCGGCGCGCAGGGCGTGGTCGCCGGGGGAGCGGTCGGCGTGCAGGACCAGGACCGGGCGGGTCGAGCCGACGGCGGCGAGGTGCGCCAGGATGCCGGTCATCGGGGTGCAGCCGATGCCCCCCGAGACCAGCACGAGCGGCGCGGCGGTGTCCGCCGGTTCGTCGAGGAAGACGTCGCCGAACGGCGCCGACAGCAGCAGCTCGTCCCCCTCGCCCACGTGCTCGTGCAGCAGCGTGGAGACCTCGCCGTCCGGCGCGTCGGCGGCACCCGTGACCCGCTTCACGGTGATCCGCCGCAGCTCTCCGCCCGGGTCCGAGGACAGGCTGTACTGGCGCAGCTGGTGCGTGCCGTCGGCCAGGGCCACGCGGACGCTCACGTACTGGCCCGCGCGGGCCCGCGGCGCCGGTTCGCCGTCCGCCGGGCGGAGCACGAGGGACACCACGTCGGGCGTCTCGGCACGGCGTTCGACGACCGTCCAGGGCCGCCAGATCCCGCCGGGCTGAACGCCCGCGTCCTGGTAGAGGAGGGCCTCCCGGCTGATCAGGGCGCCGGCCATCAGCCAGTAGACCTCGTCCCAGGCGGCCGCCACCTCCGGGGTGACCGCGTCGCCGAGGACCTCGGCGATCGCGCCGAAGAGGTACTTGTGCACGATCGTGTACTGGTCGTCGGTGACACCGACGGCGGCGTGCTTGTGGGCTATGCGGGACAGCAGCGCGTCCGGCCGGGCCTCGGGATTCTCCAGCAGCGCGCCGGCGAATCCGGCGATCGACCCGGCGAGGGCGCGGCGCTGGGCGCCGCTGGCCTGGTTGCCGCGGTTGAACATCCCGTCGAGCAGTTCCGGCCGGTCGTGGAACATCGTGGCGTAGAAGCGGGTGGTGATCTCGTCGAGGGCTCCGGCCACGGCGGGCAGGGTGGCTCGGACGAGTGCGGCGGATTCTGCGGACAGCATGGAATCTCCCGAGAAGGGCGGACGAGGGGGGAAGGGGGCCGCATCGTGTGGGAGCGGCGGTCTCCTGTGTAGCAGGCACCGGACGGTGTCTCGGCGCAGTTCGGCGGCAGGGGGCCGAAGAGGGGCCGAAGGGCCCCATCACCTCGGGCGTATCGACCCCACCGGGCCCGCTCGGCCGGGGCCGGACGGCGGTGCGGCAAGGGCCCGCAGCCCCTGCCGCGACCGCCGCCGGAGCGTGACCGGGGCGCAGGCGGCGGTAGGCGCACCCTAGGGCCGTTCAGCCCGCTCGGCTTCCGGACGGTCCTGCGTACGGCCGTAGTAGGCCGTGCGCATGAGCTCCCGCATGTCGTCGAGCATCGGCATCCGCGGGTTGGCGGGCGCGCACTGGTCCTCGTAGGCGTTCAGGGCCTGCTGGGGCAGTGCGTCGAGGAAGGCGCGCTCGTCGACGCCGAGCGCCTGGAAGGTCGGCTCTATGCCCACGGCGTCACGCAGCCGCTCCACCGCCGAGGCGAGCGACTCGACGCCCTCGGCCGGGGTGGCGGCCGGCAGGCCCAGGGCGCGGGCGATGTCCTGGAAGCGCTCGGGGGCGCGGTAGTGCTCGTACTTGGGCCAGCCGGTGAGCTTCGTGGGAACGGTGCCGTTGTAGCGGATGACGTGCGGAAGCAGAACGGCGTTGGTGCGGCCGTGCGCGATGTGGAAGGTGGCGCCGAGGGTGTGGGACATGGCGTGGACGATGCCGAGGAAGGCGTTGCCGAAGGCCATGCCCGCGATCGTGCCGGCGTTGTGCATCTTCTCCCGGGCCTGGGGCCGGGCCGCGCGGTCGTTGACCGCTCCCTCGATGTTCTCGAAGATCAGCCGGATCGCGTGCAGGGCGAGGCCGTCGGTGAAGTCGTTGGCGTAGACGGACACGTACGCCTCGATGGCGTGGGTGAGGGCGTCGAAGCCGCTGTCGGCGGCCAGCGAGCGGGGCAGCTCGGTGGTGAGCAGCGGGTCGACGATCGCCACGCTCGGGGTGAGCGCGTAGTCGGCCAGCGGGTACTTCTTGCCGGTGGCGGGGTCGGAGATGACGGCGAACGGCGTCACTTCGGCGCCGGTGCCCGAGGTCGTGGGGATGCACACCAGGCGGGCGAGCTTGCCGAGGACGGGGAAGCGGAAAGCCCGCTTGCGGATGTCGGAGAACTTGTGCCGCATGTCGGCGAAGTCGACGTCCTTGCCCTCGGCCTGCTGCTCGTACAACAGCCACATCACCTTGGCCGCGTCCATGGGGGAGCCGCCGCCGAGGGCGATGATGGTGTCCGGGCGGAAGTCGCCCATCAGGCGGGCGCCGCGCCGGACCGAGTCGATGCTGGGCTCGGGTTCGACGTTGTCGATGACCTGGATGGTGACCGGCTCCCGGCGCCGCCGCAGCACGCGCTCGACCCGGTCGACGAGTCCGAGGCGGGTCATCGTCGCGTCGGTGACGACGGTGACGCGGTGGATGTCCGGCATGGAGGCGAGGTAGCGGATGGCCTGCGGCTCGAAGTAGATCTTCGGCGGGACCTTGAACCACTGCAGGTTGTTGCGGCGCACCGAGACCCTCTTGACGTTGAGCAGCTGGGCGGCGGAGACGTTGTTGGACACCGACGTGCTGCCCCAGGAGCCGCAGCCCAGTGTCAGCGACGGCAGCAGGCTGTTGTAGATGCCGCCGATGGCACCCTGCGAGGACGGGGCGTTGACGATGATCCGCACGGTCTTGATCCGCCTGCCGTACGCCTCCGCGAGCTCCATGTCCTCGGTGTGGATGACGGCACTGTGGCCCTGCCCGTGGAAGGCCACCATGTCGGCGGCCAGGTCGAAGCCCTGCTGTTCGGAGCCGGCGCGCAGGACGGCGAGGACCGGGCAGAGCTTCTCGCGGGTGAGCGGCTCGTCCGGGCCGACCCGGTCGGCCTCGACCAGGATGATCGACGTGTCCTGAGGCACGGAGAATCCGGCCTGCTCGGCGATCCAGGCCGGGCTCTGCCCGACGGCCGCGGCGTTGACCTTGGGCTCGCAGCCCGCGCCCGCGGCGCCGACCGGGAACAGGAAGGTCTCCAGCTTCGCCTTCTCCTCGGCGGTGGCCAAGTGGGCGTGCAGGGTGCGGAATTCGGTGAGGACCGCGTCGTAGACCTCCTCGTCGAGGATGACGGCCTGTTCGGAGGCGCAGATCATGCCGTTGTCGAACGACTTCGACAGCACCAGGTCGTTGACGGCCCGGCGCACGTCGGCGCTGCGGTGGACGTAGGCGGGGACGTTGCCGGCGCCCACGCCGAGGGCGGGCTTGCCGGCCGAGTAGGCGGCCTTGACCATCGCGTTGCCGCCGGTGGCGAGGATCAGCGAGACGCCCGGGTGGCGCATCAGGGCGCCCGTCGCCTCGACGGACGGGGTCTCGATCCACTGCACGCAGTGCTCCGGCGCGCCCGCGGCGACCGCCGCGTCCCGCACGATGCGGGCTGCCTGCGCGCTGCAGCGCTGGGCGGAGGGATGGAAGGCGAACACGACCGGGTTACGGGTCTTCAGCGCCATCAGCGCCTTGAAGACGGTGGTCGAGGTCGGGTTGGTGACGGGCGTGATCGCGCACACCACGCCGACGGGCTCGGCCACCTCGATCATGTCGTCGATGTCGTCGCGGGCGATGACGCCGACGGTCTTCATCGGGCCCATGCTGTGCGTGACGTACTCGCAGGCGAACATGTTCTTGGCCGCCTTGTCCTCGAAGACGCCGCGTCCGGTCTCCTCCACCGCCAGCCGCGCGAGTTCGGTGTGCTGGTCCAGCGCGGCGACCGAGGCCTTCTTCACGATGTGGTCGACCTGCTCCTGATCGAGCGCCTCGTAGTCGGCGAGTGCCTTGAGCCCGTTCGTCACCAGGTGGTCCACCGCGATGGCGATGTCGGACGGCGCGGCGGTGGGGCCGGTGGTCGCGCTGGGTTCGTCGTGGCGGGTCATGGGGGCGGGCCTCCGTCGTCGAAAGGGCGACGCCGCGGGGCGGCGGCGCGGGGGGAGGGAGCGGAAGCCCGGGAAGGGGGTACCGCTCCCACCAGCAGCGTCTCTCCTCAGCGACCCTCCCTCCCAGGTCCCGATGGTCCCTTCGTAGGGCTGACCGGCCCTGCGTCGAAGCGGAGGTTCAGCCTGTTGACGACGCCGACCACCCCGTCCACCCGATACGTCAGGCGGATCGCTTGCGGGACGGCGTCGCGTTCCTCCACGGACCCTTCGAGCGTGACCATGCCGTCCCGGACCGAGACGCCCACGCTGTGGGCCGGCAGGCCCAGCGCGCGGGTCACCACCTCGTCGCGGACCTCCTGGCGGATCTCGTCGTCCGTGCGCAGGAAGACCCGCAGCAGGTCGCGCCGGGTGGCGATGCCGATCAGCCGGTCCTCCTCGTCCACGACCGGGAGACGCTCGACGCCGTGACGCTCCATCACGCGCGCGGCGTCCGCGATCCGTTGCTCCGGATGCACGGTGACGGCGGGGCTCGACATCAGTTCCGCCGCCGTGGTGGCGCGGCCTTCGGCGCGCCGGGCGGAGCGGCCCAGCGGGAGCATCCGCCGGCGCCGTGGCGGGCCGTCCGCGGACCGGGCCGCCTGGCGGCGGATCAGATCGGTCTCGGAGATCACTCCGACCACCTTGTCGTCCTCGTCCACGACGGGCAGTCCGCTGATCCCATGCCGGTCCAGCAGCCTGACGACGTCCTTGAACGATGTCTCCCGGTGCGCCTCGACGACCTCACGGGTCATCACCTCACCGACGATGCGAGCCATGCCGCCCACCTCCTTTCACCTGCTGTCGCTGGTCTCCGTCGTGGAGAGCGCGGCACGTCCGGCCTCCAGCCGCGCGACCGGGACGCGGAACGGCGAGCAGGAGACGTAGTCCAGTCCGGCCGAGTGGAAGAAGTGGACGGAGTCCGGATCCCCGCCGTGCTCGCCGCAGACGCCGATCTTCAGGTCGGGGCGCGCGGCGCGCCCCTCGTCGACCGCGATCCGGACCAGCCGGCCCACTCCGTCGCGGTCGAGGGTCTCGAACGGTGAGGTGGCGAAGATGCCCCGGTCGAGATAGGCGGAGAAGAAGGCCGCCTCGACGTCGTCGCGGGAGAAGCCCCAGGTGGTCTGCGTGAGGTCGTTGGTGCCGAAGGAGAAGAACTCGGCCTCCTCGGCGATCCGGCCGGCCGTGAGCGCGGCCCGGGGCAGCTCGATCATGGTTCCGACCGGGCAGTGCACGGGGACGCCGGACTCCTTGGAGACCTCGGCGAGGACGCGTTCCACCTCTTCGCGCTCGATGCGCAGTTCCTCGACGGCGCCGACCAGCGGCACCATGATCTCCGCCTCGGGGGAGCCCCCGGCCTTCGTGCGCTCCACGACCGCCTCGGCGATCGCCCGCACCTGCATGGCGACCAGTCCCGGGACGACCAGGCCCAGACGCACGCCGCGCAGCCCGAGCATCGGGTTCTCCTCGTGCATGCGGTTGACCGCTTCGAGGAGTTCGGTGTCGTGCGGTTCGGACACGGAGCCCTGCGCCTGCGCGGTGGCGATGCGCACGGCCAGGTCGGTGCGGTCGGGCAGGAACTCGTGCAGGGGCGGGTCGATGAGCCGGATGGTGACCGGCAGACCGTCCATCGCCTCCAGGATGCCGATGAAGTCCTGCCGCTGGAGCGGCAGCAACGCGCCCAGCGCCTGCTCGCGCTCGGTCTCGTCGCGGGCCAGGATCATCGCCTCGACCAGCTTGCGGCGCTCGCCGAGGAACATGTGCTCGGTGCGGCACAGCCCGACGCCCTGCGCGCCGAACCGCCGGGCGCGGGCGGCGTCCTCGGGGGTGTCGGCGTTCGCCCGCACCTCCAGCCGCCGGGCGCCGTCGGCCCGTTCCATGGCGCGGGCCACGGCCTCGACCAGCCCGGCCGGCCTCTCACCCGTCTCGAAGTAGCGCATCACCGCGGAGTCGACCAGCGGGGCGGCGCCCAGGTACACGGCGCCCTCGGAGCCGTCGACGGAGATGACCGTGCCCTCCTCGACGGTGGTGTCGCCCACGGTGAAGCGACGCGCCGCCGTGTCCACGGTGAGTTCCTCGGCGCCGCACACGCACACCGTGCCCATGCCGCGGGCGACCACGGCCGCGTGGCTGGTCTTGCCGCCGCGGCTGGTCAGCACCGCCTGTGCGGCGATCATGCCCGGCAGGTCGTCGGGGGTGGTCTCCTGGCGGACGAGGACGACCTTCTCGCCGGCGGCGGCCCGGCGGACGGCTTCGGCGGAGTCGAACACCGCGGCGCCCACGGCCGCACCCGGAGAGGCCGGGAGACCGTGCGCGAGCGCCTCGCCGACGGCCGAGGTGTCGAACCGGGGGAACATCAACCGGGCGAGACCGTCCCCGCTGACACGGACCAGACCCTCGTCGGAGGTGATCAGGCCCTCGTCGGCCAGCTCGGCGGCGAGGGCGAACGCGGCCTCGGCGGTGCGCTTGCCCACCCGGGTCTGCAGCATCCACAGCCGGCCGCGCTCGATGGTGAACTCGATGTCGCACAGATCCCGGTAGTGGGTCTCCAGCGTCCGCAGGTGGCCGCGCAGCTGCTCGTAGGAGACGGGATCCAGGTCCCCCAGAGCGGTCAGCGGGACGGTGTTGCGGATTCCGGCGACGACGTCCTCGCCCTGGGCGTTCGCCAGATAGTCGCCGTACAGGCCGGGCCGCCCCGTGGCCGGGTCGCGGGTGAAGGCGACGCCGCTGCCGGAGTCGGACCCGAGATTGCCGAAGACCATGGTCTGCACGTTGACCGCGGTGCCCAGGTCCTCGGAGATGTGCTCGCGGCGGCGGTACACCCGGGCGCGTTCGCCCCGCCAGGACTCGAAGACGGCGAGCACCGCCCGGCGCAGCTGCTCGGCCGGGGACTGCGGGAAGTCCTCACCGGTCTCCCGGCGGATCAGGCCCTTGTACGTCGTGACGAGCCCGGCCAGGTCGGCCGCGTTCAGGCCCAGGTCGTTCACCGCGCCCCGGGTTCGCTTGAGGTCGGCCAGGGCGTTCTCGAACAGGGAGCCGTCGACGCCCATGACCGTGCTGCCGAACATCTGGATGAGACGGCGGTAGGAGTCCCAGGCGAAGCGCTCGTTCCCGGAGACCTTCGCCAGGCCGAGGACGGAGTCGTCGTCGAGGCCGATGTCGAGGATCGTCTCCATCATGCCGGGCATGGAGAACCGCGCCCCGGAGCGGACGGACAGCAGCAGCGGGTCGTCGGGCTGACCCAGCCGTCGTCCCGCGGCCTGCTCCAGGGCGGTGAGGTGCTCGGAGATCTCGCGGGCCAGTGTGTCCGGCTCGGTGCCGGTGGCGAGGAAGGCCCGGCAGGCCTCGGTGGTCACGGTGAATCCCGGCGGGACCGGCAGCCCCAGCCGGGTCATCTCGGCCAGGTTCGCGCCCTTGCCGCCGAGCAGGTCGGCCAGGTCACGGCCGCCTTCTGCGAAGTCGTACACGTAACGGACCATGACGTCGGTCTCCTCCGTCGGGCTGCGGGCTGGATACTTCTCCAGCGTCCGACCGCCGGGACCGCGAGGGGCAGGTGCTGTCGGTCCCCTCCACCGGGGCCGGTCGGCCCAGGCGGATCCGTCCCTTCGCCGTGGGCATGCCCGACGGAGTCGGTCGTGGGGTGCGCCGCGCACGAGTCAGCGGTGCAGGCCAGAGCCGCTGCCGGCGGAATTCGGGGCACTGAGGAGCAGTCCTGGGCAGTCGGCCCCATTCGCTACCGCATCCGGCGGCTGAACCATTACGGTGACACATGATCGGACCGGTGGGTGTCCGTGCGTTGAGGGGACCTGGAGGAAGACCGGTGGGAAGCTCCGAGGAGGCCCGCGTACGGCTGCCGCAGCTGAGGCTGGACGAGCTGCTGGAAGAGCTCCAGGCGCGCCTGGACGCGGCCCGCGGCACCCGCGACCGGGTGCACAGCCTGCTGGAGGCCGTGCTGTCGGTCGGCCGGGAGCTGGATCTGGAGCAGGCCCTGCACAGCATCGTGGAGGCCGCCGCGGCCCTGGTCGACGCGGAGTACGCGGCGCTCGGCGTGATCGGCCCGGACGGCAGGCGGCTTTCGGCCTTTCACACCGTCGGGGTCAGCGAGGAGCAGATCGCCCGGATCGGCCCGTATCCGGAGGGCCACGGCATTCTCGGAGAGCTGATCCGCCATCCGGAGCCGCTGCGCCTGGCGAAGATCTCCGAGCATCCGGCCTCGTACGGCTTCCCGGCGCACCACCCGCCGATGAACACCTTCCTCGGCGTCCCGATCCGGGTGCGCGACCAGATCTTCGGCAATCTGTACCTGACGGAGAAGCGGGGCGGCGGCCAGTTCGACGAGGACGACATCTCGGTCACGCTGACGTTGGCCGTGGCGGCCGGAGTCGCGATCGACAACGCCCGGCTGTACGAGGAGTCCCGGCTCCGGGAACGCTGGCTGCGGGCGAACGCGGAGGTCACCCACAGCCTGATGTCCGGCGGTGACAGCACCGACGTGCTCGCTCTGATTGCGGAGCGGGCCGGTGAGATCACCGGATCCGCCCTTGCGGCGGTCGCGCTGCCCATGGGGGACACCGGGTCGCTCGTCGTGGAGATCGCCGTCGGAATGGACGCCGAGGCGCACCGGGGGCTCGTGCTGTCGATGGACCGGAGCCTGATGGGGCTGGCCTTCTCCGGCGAGACCCCGGTCACCACCGAGGACGTCACCCACGACGAGCGCATCTCGCTGGAACCTCCGCGTTTCGGGGGACTCGGCCCCGCTGTGGCCGTGCCCATCGGCACCGGCGAGGCGGGCGCACGGGGCGTGGTCCTGCTGGCGCGGGAAGTCGGCCGGCCGGTGTTCTCGGCGACGGAGGCCGAGACCTTGCAGGCCTTCGCCGCACAGGCCGCCGTCGCGATGGAGCTGGCGGAACGCCGCCAGGACGCCGAGGAGGTCGCGGTGCTCAAGGACCGCGACCGTATCGCACGCGACCTGCACGATCTGGCGATCCAGCGGCTGTTCGCCACCGGTATGACGCTGCAGAGCGCGGGCCGTTTCATCGAGCACGACGAGGCCGCCGAGCGCGTCGTGCGCGCGGTCGACGACCTGGACGAGACCATCAAGATCATCAGGTCGACGATCTTCGGCCTGCGTACCCGCGAGGGCGTGGGGGAGGCCGGCCTGCGGGCCCGCGCCGTGCGGGTGGTCGGGGAGGCCGCGCCGGTCCTCGGGTTCCCCCCCGGCGTCCGCATGGAGGGCCTGCTGGACACCGACGTGCCGAAGGAGATCGCCGACCACGTGGTGGCGGTGCTCTCCGAGGCCCTGACCAACATCGCCCGCCACGCCCGCGCGGACCGGGCCGATGTGCTCCTGGCGACGGACGGGCGGGAGGTACGGCTGTCGGTCACCGACAGCGGCGTGGGGATCCCGGAGGGCGGCCGCCGCAGCGGGCTGCGCAACATGGCGGAACGCGCCGAGCAGTTGGGTGGCAGCCTGGAACTGGGCAAGCCCGAGGGCGGCGGCACCGCGCTGGTGTGGCGGGTGCCGGCACCGAAGCCGTAGGGCCTGCAGACGTCAGCGGCTCGCGGAGTCCAGTGCCGACTGCAGTGACTCGCGGTAGCCGTCGCTGGTGTACGTGGCTCCGGAGACGGTGTCGATGTCGGCGCTCTGGGCCGTGAGGACCTCTCTGGTCAGCTGTGGGACGGCATAGGCGTTGATCTGCTGATCTCTCGGGTTCTCCTGTGGGTACTCGACCGCGGTGACGTCGGTGATCTTCCCGTTCGTCAGCGTGACACGGACCTGGACGGGGCCGTAGCGGGTCTGGACCGAGTCCCCGGTGAGGGTCTGGGTTCCCGTGGCCGCCGATCCGCTCGATCCGCCCGACCCGGTCGTGCCACCCGACGTGCTGGAACTGCTGGACGGCGCGGGCGAGGTCGCCAACCCGGCGACGGACGGTGTCGTGTGCGGCTTCAGCGACAGCAGCAGCACCATCCCGGAGACGGTCGCGGCGCTCGCCAGCACGATGCGGCGCAGCGGGCGGTTCTTCTTCAACGTGTGCAAGACGGCCTCACAGCTCGAAGGACTCGTGGTGGATACGGCTGTCCGGGACCCCGGCGGCGCGCAGCGCCTCGTACAGGTCCCGCGCGAACCCGTGCGGGCCGCACAGGTACACGTCGTGGGCGTCCAGGTCGGGCACGGCCGCACGCAGGGAGCCGGCCGTGAGGTCCGGGCGCTCGCCGTGCGGGCCGTTGAGCGCGTAGAGGACCTTCGCCCCGCGCCACCGGGCGACGGCCTCCAGCTCGCCGCCCAGGGCGAGGTCCTCGGCCGTACGGGCGCGGTAGAGGAGGGTGACATCGCCGGGCAGCGTCTCGAACAGGGCCCGCAGCGGGGTGATGCCGACACCGCCCGCGACCAGCAAGGACTTGTGCGCGGTCCGCCGGTCCGCCGTCAGTGCCCCGTAGGGGCCCTCCGCCCACACGCGGGTGCCCGGCCGCAGCAGGGGGACGGCGGCGCTGTGGTCGCCGAGCGCCTTGACGGTGATGCGCAGCAGGTCCGGGCGCGGCGGCGCCGACAGGGAGTACGGCGTGGAGGTCCAGCGCATGCCCTCGGTGAGGAACCGCCAGCGCAGGAACTGCCCCGGCCGCGCGCCCATCTCCTGCAGCCGCCGGCCGCGGACGACGACGGAGTACACGCCCGGCGCCTCCCTGTGCACGGAGTCGACCCGCAGCCGGTGCCGCAGGTTGAGGCGTACCGGAGCGAGGATGCGGAACCACACGACCAGGGCCGCGACGCCCAGGTACAGCGCGTACCAGGCGGCCTGGGCGGGCGGGCTGCCGATGAAGTCGGACCCCAGGGCGAGCTGGTGGCCGAAGGCGAGGAAGACCGCGGCGTACGTGAGGAGGTGCACGTAGTACCAGAACTCGTGGCTGACCCGACGGCGCACCGCGCGCGCCGAGACGAACCCGACCGCGAACAGGATGACCGTGCCGGCGGTGGCCTTGAGCATCTCCGGATAGTCCAGGACCACGGTGAGTGTCTCGTCCAGGAGCGAGGAGCCGTCCTGAGCGGCGTACCCGAGCAGGATCAGCACGACGTGCGCCACCAGCAGACAGACGGTGTAGCGGCCCGCCATCGCGTGCCACCGCGTCACCCGGTCCGCCCCGATCCGCCGCTCGAGCAGCGGGACGCGGGCCATCAGAGCGACGAGGACGGCGCAGGCGTACCCGCACAGCAGTCCCGCGATCCGCCCGGCCCCCGTCAGCCAGCCCGCGGCACCCACGACCGACCCCGTGTCGTGCCACCACAGGGCGACCACGGCGGCTGCGCCGCCCCACAGGACGGCGAGCACGGGGCCCACGGGGGAACGCCTCGGCGCCGGAGGTGCGGGGGCTACCCTTCGTTGCGCGTACACCGTCGTCATCCGCATGTCCCTTCGACTGTCCGTACGTCCCTTCGGCCGTCCGGGACCACACTGTGCCGCCGCAACCTCTGAGCCCGCTCTCAGCGCGCGGTGGGGCGGATCGGTCCCGCCGCAGGTGGGAAGGGTCGCCCGGGCGAGCAGAGCGGGGCGGCGGCACGGCGCACTCAGAGCGGACTCAGAGCGAACTCAGAGGTGGAGGAGGCAGCCCGGGACGCGGAGAGACCGCATCCTGGTAACTGAGATGAACACTCCCCGACCCCGCGGCTCCGGCCGCCCCGCTCTGACCCGGACCGACGGCGCCCCGCTCCGGGTCCTCGTCGTCGACGACGACCCCGACCTCGCGGAGGTCCTCTCCGGCGCCCTGCGCTACGAGGGCTGGGAGGTGCGCACGGCGGGCGACGGCGTCTCGGCCGTCGCCGAGGCAGGTGAGCTGCTGCCCGACGCCGTCGTCCTCGACGTCATGCTCCCGGACACCGACGGCTTCGCCGTGCTGCGCTCGCTGCACGCCGTGCGCCCCGACGTGTGCGTGCTCTTCCTGACCGCACGGGACGCCGTCGAGGACCGCATCGCGGGCATCACGGCGGGCGGCGACGACTATGTGACGAAACCGTTCAGCCTGGAGGAGGTCGTCGCCCGTCTGCGCGGACTGCTGCGCCGGGCCGGTATGGCCCGGCAGGCGGAGGACGGGCCGCGGCTGACCGTCGGCGACCTGGTCATGGACGAGGAGGCCCGCGAGGTCACCCGCGGTGGCGAACTGATCGAGCTGTCCCCGACCGAGTTCGAACTCCTGCGTTTCCTCATGCGCAACCCGCGACGCGTGCTCAGCAAGGCGCAGATCCTCGACCGCGTGTGGTCCTACGACTTCGGCGGGCAGGCCCACGTCGTCGAGCTCTACATCTCCTACCTGCGCAAGAAGGTGGACGCGGGCCGCCCGCCCATGATCCACACGGTGCGGGGCTCCGGATACGTGCTCAAGCCGGTGGCCCGGTGAGGGCGGGGCTGCGGCAGCGCCTCGCGCGCCATCCGCTCCGGCGCGGGGCGAGGCGGTGGACGGCGCGCCTGCCCCGGCCGCACACGCTGCGGGCGCGGCTGACCGCCGGCCTCGTCGTGCTGCTCGCGGTCAGCTGCGCGGCCGTCGGGGTGGCAGCGGTGGTGGCACTCCACGGCTTTCTCACCGGCCGTCTCGACCAGCAGCTGCGCGAGGCGGGCGTACGGTTCCCGGCGAGCCTGGAACACGGCGTGAGCCGGCCGTCGGACCACGACGGCGACGAGGACGGTGACGGTGACACCCGCCGTCAGACCGTCGGCACCTTCGGAGCCCGGCTGGTCGGCGACACGGTCACCAACGCCGAGGTGGTGGGCTCCAGCACGGGCACGGGTGCGCTGAACGTCGCGCTCGACGCCGCGGACAGGAGAAGGCTCGCCGCGGTGCCGACCGACGGCGACGGGCACCCGATCGATCTCTCGGAGCTGGGCGACTACCGCGTGATGGCGGCCGAGGGCAGGGACGGCGACGTCCTGATCGTCGGGCTGCCGACGGAGTCCGTCGAGGCCACCGTCCACCGGCTGGTACTCGTCGCCGCAGTCGTCTTCGGCGCGGCGCTCGCCGTCGCCGGCGTCGCGGGAGCACTGTGGGTGCGCTGGTCGCTGCGACCGCTCAGCCGGGTGGCCGCGACCGCCACGCGGGTCAGCCGGCTGCCGCTCTCCAGCGGCGAGGTGGATGTCTGGCCGCGCGCGCCCGAGGCCGACCCGCGCAGTGAGGTCGGACGGGTTGCCAGCGCCTTCAACACGATGCTCGGCCACGTCGAGGACGCGCTGACCAAACGGCACGCGAGCGAGGAGCGGCTGCGCAGTTTCGCCGCCGACGCCAGCCACGAGCTGCGTACGCCCGTGGCATCGGTCCGCGGCCACGCGGAACTGGCGCTGCTGCACCCGGGCCCGGTCCCGCACAAGGTGGTGCGGGCCCTGGAACGCATTGAGGCGGAAGCGGCCCGCATGGGCGAGATGGTCGACGACCTGCTGCTCCTCGCCCGCCTCGACGCGGGCCGCCCCCTGGAACGCCTTTCCGTCGACCTGACCCGCCTGGTCCTGGACGCCGTGACGGACGCGCAGGCCGCCGGCCCCGGACACCGCTGGACGCTGGAGCTGTCCGAGGAGCCGGTGACGGTGCCGGGCGACGCCCACCGGCTCCATCAGGTGCTGGCCAACCTGCTGGCCAACGCCCGCCTGCACACGCCCGTCGGCAGCACGGTGACCATCTCGCTGGAGACCGACGGCGAAACGGCGGTGCTGAAGGTCCACGACGACGGCCCCGGCGTCCCCGCGGACGTTCAGCCAAGGGTCTTCGAGCGCTTCACCCACGGGGAGCGTCGCCGCACGGAGGACACGGGCGGCGGCACCGGCGCCGGTCTCGGCCTGTCGATCGTGGCGGCGGTGGCAGAGGCCCACGGCGGAGGCGTCACCCTCGACAGCGGCCCGGGATCGACCACCTTCACCGTACGGCTCCCCACCGGCGACGGGTGATCACAAGCCGTTGTCCTCCGGGAAGGCAGGGGCCCGTGCGGCCCCACGGTGCAAGGGCTGTTCCGCACCCCCGTCCGGCCCTCTCGGCTCATGCGCCCCGAGCTGTGGCGGAGTTCGCTGTTGGCAGGGAGAACGATCCGACCAGGGAGGGCGAGCACAGTGGGTACCAGTCTCACACCGGAATTCTGGGAACGGTTCGCGGTACTGCTCGTGCTGGCGGTGGGCCTGACCTGTGTCCTCACCGCGGCCCTCGACGGTGTCGCCGTCCGGCTGCTGCGCCGCCGGGCCCACCGGACGCCGCCACGGACGCCGCACCGGCCGCAGCGCGACAACCACCGCGTGTCGGTGCACTCCTGACGCGCCCGGCGGCCCCCGCGGGCCCCTGGCCCGGGGGGCCGATCGGCTTGGGCCGGGGACCTCTGGCCCCTCCTGCCCCCGGCGCGTGGCTCGGAGACTGACGGTGCATCCCTGAAGGAGGTCCGCACATGCTCGCCATCACCGTCGGCCTCGACGGCTCGCCCGAAAGCCTCGCAGCCGCAGACTGGGCCGCTCGCGAAGCGGTACAACGAGAGACGCGCCTGCGTCTCCTGCATGCCGGGGACCCGCTGCGCCCTCTGTACGTGCCCTTCACGGGGGTTCCGGACCCAGGCGCGCTCGACGCCCAGCGCGAGTGGGCGGCCCACCTGCTGCGCGAGACGGAGTCACGGCTCACGGAGCGCCACCCCGGTCTGCGGATCACCACCCGGCAGACCGAGGAGGAGCCCGTCCCGGCCCTGCTGACCGCCGCGGAGGACACCGAACTGCTGGTCCTGGGATCCCGACGCCTCGGTACGGTGACGGGGTTCCTGGTCGGCTCCGTCGCGCTCACCGTGGTGGCGCGCGCGGAACGGCCCGTCGTCCTCGTGCGGGCCGGTGAGCGCGCCGAGGACGAGCATCTGCCGGACGCCGCGGGTGCCGGGGCGATCACCACTCCCTACCGCGACGTCGTGCTGGGACTGGACGTGGAGAACCCGGCCGACGCCGTCGTCGAGTTCGCGTTCGAGGCCGCCCGGCGGCGCGCGGCCGGCCTGCGGGTGGTCCACGGCTGGAACCCCGCGGCCGTCTACGGCCACGCCACCGTCCTGGAGCCGGATCTCGAGGCCGAACTGGCGGAGGAGGCCCGGCACGGACTCAGCGACTTCCTGCGGCCGTGGAAGGACAAGTTCCCCGGCGTGGAGGTGCGGGAGCAGGGCGTCATCGGCGGCGCCGGCCGCCATCTCGTGCACGCCTCGCGGGACGCCTCACTGGTCGTCGTCGGGCGGAAGAAGCGCCAGGCGCTGGTCGGCGGACGCATCGGCCCGGTGACGCACGCGGTGCTCCAGCACGCCTCCGCGCCGGTGGCGGTGGTCCCGCACGACTGACGCGTGCACGACTGACGCGTGGAAGCGGGTGTGTTCCGGCTTCACGGTCCCGGTCCCTCAGGAGAAGGGAGGACCGGGACCAGCCGGGTGCGGCGCGGCTGAGACAGGGCGCGTCGCGCCGCATCAGGTGTGCGTGGCCGGTGGACCACCGGCCACGCACACTGTCGCGCTCGACGGGTCGCGAACGGCGACGATCACTTCCGGAACTCCCGGTGGTCGTCGTTCTTGCCGAAGTAGTGCCGTTCCTCGACGAACTCCCGCTCACCGGGGCGCAGGACCGCGCCCGGCGTCGACAGGAAGGCGATGAGTCCCAGGATGCCGACCGCCATCAGTGAGAAGCCGACGACGAACGAGCTGTAGCCGAACACCAGGCAGGCGCCCAGCACGGTGGCGACGACCAGAAGGATGGCGATCATGACCGTTGTCCTTTCTTCCGTACTCCCCGATGCGACCCGGGAGGTGACCGGCGCCGGAGCACCGGTTCAGAGCTTGCGCAGCCAGTCGTCGGCGACGCCGTGCACGGCCAGGCCGGTGGGTTGCGCGGGCTTGTCGTCGATGCGGTAGGAGAGGTGGTCGACGACGTCCACCACGCCGTCCAGCCGCCCCGTCATGCCGACCGCGACGGGGATCTCGCTGCGCCGTTCCAGCTGACCGGTGAGCGTGACCACACCGTCCCGCACGGTCGCCTCGACGGTGTGCGGGGCCAGCCAGAGCGTGTTGAGGAAGACCTCCCGCTGCACGTCCTGCTGGATCTCGTCGTCGGTGCGCAGGAAGACCTGGAGCACGTCCCGGCGCGTGACGATGCCGGCGAGCGTGCCCTCCTCGTCCACCACGGGCAGCCGCTCGACACGGTGCTCCGTCATGAGCCGGGCGGCCTCGGCGACCGTGGCGTCGGCGCGCACCGTGACGGCGGGCGTCGACATCACCCCGCCGGCCGTCCTCGCACGGTTCTTCGCGGCGGCGTGCCGGGCACGGCCGCTGAGCAGGCGCCGACAGCGCGCCCGGACTCCGGCGGACTCCGGCTCGCGAGCCTGACGCAGCACGAGGTCGGTCTCGGAGATCACACCGATGACCTTGCGGTCCTCGTCGATCACCGGGAGCCCGCTGATGCCGTGCTCTTCGAGCAGGCGTACCACTTCCTTGAACGGCGTGTCGCACCGCGCGGTGACGACGTCGTCGACCATGAGAGCGCCTGTCCTCGTGGGCTTCATGACGTGAGCCTCGCTTCCCTGCGTGTCGCTGGTCGCGAACTCCCCTTATGGGTCCGCGACTTCAGCTTCCGGCCACCGGCCCGCGGGCCACAGGGGCCGAATGTCCCCGCCAAGGGCCCATCCGCCCCTCGTGCGGTCCGCCGACCGGTGGGACCGTGAAGGTGGACCCCTGTGCTGTAGGGAAGGCGGTGGGGACGATGACACTCCCCCTGGTCGTGGGCGTCGACGGATCCGACGGGAGCCTGACGGCGGTCGACTGGGCAGTGGACGAGGCCGCCCGGCACGGTCTCCCGCTGAGGCTCGTGCACGCCTCCCTCTGGGAGAGCTACGAGCGAGCCACCCCGTCCCACCGCCTCAGCCGATCGTCCGAGCGCGTGCTCGCGGAGAACCTCGTCGCCTCCGCGGCCGAGCGCGCGGGCCGGCGCGACCCCGATGCGAAGGTCACCACCGACATCGTTCCCGACGAGCCGGTGGACGCTCTCCTGCGCGAGGGGAACAACGCCTTCGCCCTGGTGACGGGATCGCGCGGCCGCAGTGAGCTGAAGGGCCTGCTCCTCGGCTCGGTCGGGCTGGCCGTGGCGGCCCGCGCGCACTGCCCGGTGATCGTGGTCCGGGGCGACACGGCGGCCCTGGCCGGCTCCCACGAGCGGGTCCTGCTGGGCGCGGCCGAGCCCGTGACCGGCACGGAGGCCGCGCGCTTCGCCTTCCGCGAGGCCGAGGCACGCGGATGCACCCTCGACGTCGTCCGTGCCTGGCGCTGTCCCGCGCGCGAGAGCGCCGACGATCCCGCGCTCGCGGACGAACCGGTGCGTCGGCACGAGGAACGGGCGTCGGCCCTGCTCGACGCGCTGCTGCGGGACGCCCTGGTCGACCATCCGGATGTCCGGGTGCGGCGGGTCACGGTCGAGGGCCCGGCCCACAGCGTCCTCGTGCGCCGCTCGGCCGCCGCCGACCTGGTGGTCGTCGGGGCCCGGCGCAGGCACGGCCACCTCGGACTGCAGCTCGGCCGGGTGAGCCACACGCTGCTCCACCACGCCGACTGCCCGGTGGCAGTCGTGCCGCAGACGATGTGATCGTTGTACGTGCCCGCCCGTAGGGGGAGTGATGACGGCTGACGACTACCCGCGCAACGCGGACGGCACGTCCCGGCTCGACGGTGCCGCCGCCTTTCACAGGCTTCGGCCACACGGCGCCGGCATCGTCGTGCGCGACCTCGGAGAACCGCTCGCCGCCGGTGCCGAGGGAGTACGGCGGTGACGGGCTGGACGTGGGAGTACCACGGCTACGACCCGGCGGAAGAGCGCCTGAGGGAGTCGCTGTGCACGCTGGGCAACGGTTACTTCGCCACGCGAGGGGCGCTGCCGGAGTGCGTCGCGGACGACGTGCACTGTCCCGGCACCTACGTGGCCGGCTGCTACGACCGCCTCACGACTCAGGTCGCGGGGCGCCGGGTGGAGAACGAGGACCTGGTCAACGTCCCGAACTGGCTGCCGCTCCGGTTCCGCCTCGCCGGGCAGCAGTGGCTCACCCCGGACACCGCGGAACTGCTGGAGCACGGCCAGGTGCTGCACCTGGCCTCGGGGCTGCTGGAGCGCCGGTCGCGGTACGCGCTGGGTGACGGGCGCGCGCTGACGGTACGCCAGCAGCGGCTCGTGCACATGGCCGATCCCCATCTGGCGGCCCTGCGCACCGAGTTCACGGCCGAGGGGTTCGCCGGGGACCTCGACGTGGAGGCGGCACTGGACGGCGGCGTCACCAACTCCGGCGTCGCGCGCTACCGGGACCTGGACGGGCGTCACCTGACCCGGGTGCACACCGGATCCGTCGAGCCGGACACGGTGTGGCTGCGGTGCCGGACCCGCACCTCCGACATCCGCATCGGCATGGCGTTCAGGCTGACCGCCGACGGGCCGGTCACCACCTGGCACGAGGCACCGTGCGTCGGCCGGCGCGTGCGCCTGAGGCTGCTGCCCGGCCGTACCGTCACGGTCGACAAGACCGTCGCCCTGCACACCTCCCGCGATCCCGCCATCAGCGACCCGCTGGACGCCGCGATCGACCGGGTCGGAGCGGCGCCCGTCTTCGACGAGCTGCTCGACAACCATCTGACGGCCTGGGACCAGCTGTGGCGACGGGCCGAACTGAACGTCCCCGGGGAGGCCGGCGACATCCTGCGGCTGCACCTCTTCCACGTCCTGCAGACCCTCTCCCCGCACACGGCGGACCTCGACGTCGGCGTACCGGCCCGGGGGCTGCACGGGGAGGCGTATCGCGGCCATGTCTTCTGGGACGAGCTGTTCGTGCTGCCGTACCTCAACCTGCACTTCCCGGAAGTCTCCCGCGCCCTGCTCCGCTACCGTCACCGCCGCCTCGAACGGGCCTGTGCCGCCGCCCGCGCGATCGGCCGGCGCGGTGCGCTGTACCCCTGGCAGAGCGGCAGCGACGGACGCGAGGAGACGCAGGAACTCCACCTCAACCCCCGCTCGGGGCGCTGGCTGCCCGATCACTCACGGCTCCAGCGGCACGTCGGCTCGGCGGTGGCGTACAACGTGTGGCAGTACTGCGAGGCGAGTGGAGACACCGAGTTCCTGCACACCAAGGGCGCCGAGATGCTGCTCCAGATCGCCCGTTTCTGGGCCGATTCGGCGACCTGGGACGAGCAACTGGGCCGGCACCGCATCCGGGGCGTGATGGGACCCGACGAGTACCACGACGCCTATCCCGACGCGCGGCGGCCCGGTCTCGACGACAACGCGTACACCAACGTCACCGCCGCCTGGGTGCTCACCCGCGCCCTGGAGGTACTGCGGGCCCTGCCGGAACCCCGGCGGCGCGAACTCGCCGAGCGCACCGGCCTGGACGACGGCGAACTCGAACAGTGGGAGGGCGTCTCGCGCACCCTCCACGTACCCTTCCACGACGGTGTCGTCAGCCAGTTCGAGGGCTATGGCGACCTCGCCGAACTCGACTGGGAGGACTACCGCGCGCGGTACGGCGACATCCGGCGCCTGGACCGGATCCTGGAGGCGGAGGGCGACACCGTCAACCGCTACAAGGCGTCCAAGCAGGCCGACGTCCTCATGCTCGGCTACCTCTTCTCGCCCTACGAACTCCAGGGCCTCTTCGGACGGTTGGGCCATCGCCTGGACGACGACATCTGGCGCCGGACGGTCGACCACTATCTCCTGCGCACCAGCCACGGCTCCACACTCAGCGGCCTGGTCCACGGCTGGGTCCTCGCCCGTGCCCGGCGCGCCGAGGCGTGGGCGTACTGCCAGGAGGCCCTGCGCGGCGACATCGCCGACCTGCAGGGTGGCACCACCGGCGAGGGCATCCACCTGGGCGCCATGGCCGGCACCCTCGACCTCGTCCAGCGGGGACTGACCGGACTGGAGACCCGGGCCGGCGCGCTGTGGCTCGATCCGGTGCCGCTGCCGGAGCTGTCGGCCTACGGCTTCTCCCTCCGCTACCAGGGGCACTGGGGCGTGCGGCTGCGCCTGGAGCGCGGAGGACTGGAGGTGACGGTGCCGCCGTCCGACCGCTCACCGATCGACATCCGGTTGCCGGACCGGGCGGTCTGCGTACCGCCGGGCGAGAGGTGCCACCTCGTCCTTACGGACTGACGGTCGGCGTCACGCAGAGGGGCCGGACGGCCCCCCGAGGGGACCGGGCAGCCTCTGCCCCCGCACCGGCCGCGGCGCGACGCTGGTAGTGCATGACAGACCGAGCGCTGGAGGTGCCGACATGCTTTCCCCCGTTGTCGCCGGAGTCGACGGATCCGCCGAGAGCCTGGCCGCCGCCGCATGGGCGGCCCGCGAGGCCGAGCGACGCGACCGGCCACTGCGCCTGGTGCACGCCTGGGACTGGCACCCCCGCCAGCAGGAACGCGAGATCGCGGGAGCCGCCCAGCGGCATCTGGCCCGGCGTTCCCTGCGCCAGGCGGAGGATCGCGTCCGCGCCGAGTGCCCGGACGTGCGCCTCACCGACGAGCAGATGGAGGGCCCGGCCGTCGCCGCCCTGCTGAAGGCCGCGGACCAGGCCGACCTGATGGTCCTGGGCTCGCGCGGACTGAGCGGCTTCACCGGATTCCTGGTGGGCTCCGTCGCACTCGGCGTGGTCGCGAAGGCCACGCGCCCCGTCGTCCTGGTCCGGGCGGACGAGGAGGCGGCGGACGAACACGTGCCGACAGGCGACCAAAGCGCCTCGACGGACACCGGCTACCGGGACGTGGTGCTCGCCATCGACCTCGACGACGCCTGCGACGAGGTCATCGAGTTCGCCTTCGAGGCGGCCCGGCTCCGGCACGCGCGGCTGCGGGCCGTGCACGCCTGGCACGCGGCCGGCCCGGTCGGCCTCGGCCCCGGCGACATCGCTCTGGAGCAGGATTCCTGGCAGGGCGAGGAATGGCTGGGCTTCCTCAAGGCCGTGCTCCAGGTATGGCGCGACAAGTACCCCGACGTGGAGGTCCTGGAGACGGTGGTGGACGACAAGCCCACGACCGCGCTGGTGAGGGCCTCGACCGGAGCGAGTCTCCTCGTCGTCGGCCACCGCCTCGCCGAACGCCCGCTCGGCCCCCGCACCGGACCCGTCACCCACGCCGCGATCCACCACGTCGGCTGCCCCGTGGCCGTCGTCCCCCATATCTAGCGGAGCTTCCGACCGAAGGAGGTGACGGTCATGACGAGGCACGTCGTGGCCGGTCTGGACGGTTCGAAGGAAAGCCTCGCCGCGGCCGACTGGGCGGCCAGGGAAGCCCTTCGCCGAGGACTGCCGCTCCGTCTGGTGCACGCCTGGGAGGGCCTGCCCGACGACGACGCCGACGCGGCCCTGCCCGAGATCCGGGCCCCGCAGTACCACGCGCGGCGGGTGCTGCGCGCAGCCCTCGAACTACTGAACGATCGGTACCCGGGGCTGTACATCGCCGCCGAGCAGGTGCGCAGGCCGCCCGGTCCCGCGCTCCTCGCCGAGGCGGAGAACGCGGAACTGCTGGTCATCGGAAGCCAGGGGACGGGCGGGCTCGGCGGCTTCATGTCGGGGTCGGTGGCCATGGCCACCGTGGCCCACGTCGACCGGCCCGTCGTCCTCGTCCGGGCGGGCGAGACGGCGGCGGACGAACACCTCCCCGACGGTTCGGGAAAGGCCTCGGCCGACACTCCCCACCGTGACGTCGCGGTCGCCGTCGACATCGGCGCGTCCTGCGACGACGTCCTCGACTTCGCGTTCCACGCGGCCGAACTCCGCAAGGCGCCACTGCGAGCCGTGCACGCCTGGCACGTGCCGCTCACCAGCGCCGTCCCCGGCGTCGAGGAGCGCACGCGGATCCGGGAGGAGGCCGAGCGCGAACTCACGCAGCTGCTCGCACCATGGCGCGCGAAGTATCCCGACGTGGTCGTCCGGGAGAACCTCCACGAGGGCCGCGCGGCCCACGTCCTCGTACGTGCCGCGGGCGGCGCCGGACTGCTGGTGGTGGGCCGTCGTCGGCGGCGGGCCGCGGTCGGTACGCACACCGGTCCGGTGGCCCACGCGCTGCTCCACCACGTGACCCGGCCGGTCGCGCTGGTCCCGCACGACTGAGGGCGACTTCAGGCCTCGACGGCTGCGGACCCGAGCTGGAGAAAGGTGTGTTCCCGATCATGTCCGACGTTCACGCAGACCCCTGCCACGCATCCGCGTACCTGGTCCGAGCCGCCGTCACCGCTCCGTCTCCGTACAACACGCAGCCCTGGACCTTCGTTGCCGAGGACGACGACAGGGGTGTCGAGGTGCACGCGGACGGTGCCCGGAGACTTCTTCTCGCCGACCCTCGCGGCAGGGAGATGACGATCAGCTGTGGGGCTGCCCTGTTCAACATCCGGCTCGCCGTACGCCACTTGGGCTTCAACCCGGTCGTCGAGTGCTTTCCGCGCCCGGCGGACCCGGCGTTCCTGGCCCGGGTGGCGTGGGGTGCCTACCGGCGCCCGGCGCCCGAGGACGAGCGCCTGTTCGGTGCGTTGCGGCGACGCCGGACGGTGCGCGGGCCGTTCCTGGCGGATCCGCTGCCCCCGTCGCTGCCCGACGTCCTGCGCGGGCACGCGCGCCGTGCCGGCGCCACGCTGGATCTCGTCGCCGACCGGGCGAGCAGACGGCATCTGGCCGAGCTGGTTCGCAGCGCCGAGGACGCCCGCAGATCCCGTCCGGAGTACGCCGCCGAGCAGGCGCGGTGGACCTGGTGGCCCGGTGAGCCACGGTGCGACGGCATCCCCGTCGACGCGGACGTGACCCATCCGGACGCCACGGTCTTCGCCGGGCGGGACTACGCCGGCCTCACGCGGATGTTCTCGGCGCCTGCGGGTGGCCGGCCCTCGGGAAGAGGACAGGGACTGGTCGTGATACTCAGCACGGACCACGACGACCCGGCTGCCTGGCTGCGGGCGGGTGAAGCCCTCCAGCGGGTCCTGCTCGAAGCGGCCGGCCATGGAGTCATGGCGGCCTTCTGCACACAGCCGCTGGAGGTTCCCTCCCTGCGGGGGAGGATCCGCCAGACGCTCAGCGGCGGGGCCTTCCCGCAGATGATCCTCCGCCTCGGGTATCCGCGGTGTGTACGGCAGTTGCCCCGCCGTCCGGTCACGGACGTGCTCAGGGTGGCGGGCGCCGCCCTCGCCTGAGCCGCGGGCCGCGGGTCCTGGACGGACAGGGCCGGACGGTGCGCTTCACGGACCCGACCGGCCCCTGCCGGAGCGCCCCTTCGAAGGACAGCCTGGGGTCACCTGAGGCGGTACGAGGGGAAAGGGGGAGCCGTCATGAACGGCCCTGTACTGGTGGGAGTGGACGGCTCGGCGTCGAGCCTGGCCGCGGTGGAGGCCGCCGCACGGGAGGCGGACCGGTTGGGGGTGGAGCTGCGGCTGGCACACGCCTTCGAGTGGTCCGCGGCCCAGGTGCCGCCGGGCGTGTCCCCGTGGGATCCGGGCGCGGTCGGGGCGGGCGGCTCGGCCGACGGCGCGCTGACGGAGGCCGAGCGCCGGGCCCGCGTCGCCGCGCCCGGCCTGCGCATCACGCACACGGTCCTCATGGGTGAACCCCTGACGGTGCTGGAAACCGAGTCGCGCGGCGCGTCGCTCACCGTCGTCGGCAGCCGGCCGGCGAGCCGCTCCGCAGGAGGGCGACGCGGCTCGGTCGCCCTGCGGCTGTCCGCCCACGGAGGTCCTCCGGTGCTGATGGTGCGGGGCAGGCCGGACCCGGCCGGTCCCGTCGTGCTCGCCTGCGACCACGGACACGTCGGCCGGGGAGCGGCCGAGTTCGCCTTCGCCGAAGCGTCGGCCCGGGGAACGGACGTGGTGGTGCTGAACGGGTCCGGGACGCGTCATGGTCAGCCCCAGGACCGGCCCGACGACACGCTGGCCGCGCTGCGGAAGCAGTATCCGGACATCAGCGTGCGTCGTCCCCGCGTCCGGGGCGGGACGCGCCGAGCGGTCGTCGAGGCGAGCACGCACGCCCAGCTCGTCGTGATCGGCACACGCGGCCGGGGCGGATCGGCGACCGCCTGGCCGGCCCGGGTCAGCCGAGCGGCCCTGCGGCACGCCGACTGCCCCGTCGCGGTGATCCACGCGCAGGACCGGTAACGCTTGGTCAGGTGGGCATCGGTTCCCGCGTGTTGCGGGGGATCGGGTGATGCGCCGGAGGGTGCGGAAGGCGTGCGCGACGGAGACAGCATGTCAGGGCCGGCTGCCGCATCCCGACGTGGCCGACCTCGGCGGGGACGCTCTGTCCTGCCGGTGTTCTCGCCGTGCAGACCGTTGCCGTCCACGTCCCTTGGGCCGACGGCGTCCTCGGCACTGTGCCGCCGGACCCCGGCGCCGACCGGCCGCCGAGTGAGGCTTTCCGCGCACCTAGGGCCGTACGGCCGTATGTTCCGGCTGTTCGGCCCATTCCACTGGTCAATTCGCCGCACGAGCCTGGGGGCTGGGTCGGCACTCTCCCGGCATGACCTCGTGCCGGGGTCGGCAGGAAGGCACACGGGAGATGCCATGGACGCTTCCAGCGACGCCTCGCTCTCCGCGCTGCGAGCCGCCCACGAGCGGTTCGTGGCCTCGCCCGACCATGAGCCGGGTGTGCGGGGTCTCGTGACCGACTCATGGCGGCGCTGCCGGGCACGCGGCGTACGTCCCGACGGCAGCAGCCCGCCGCCCATGCGCTGGGCGTCCGAGGAACTGAGCACCTACCGCCGAGCCCATCCCCTCGCCGTCGTACTGCCCCTGTTCCGCGAACTTCTGGGTCCCGGTGCGGCCGACGACGGGCATGTGTTCGCGGTCGCCGACGCCGACGGAGCCCTGCTCTGGATCGAGGGGGACACCGGGGCCATGAGACGGGCCGCGCGCATGCACTTCGTCGAGGGAGCCGTCTGGTCGGAGGGACAGGCCGGCACCAACGCCCCCGGCACCGCACTGGAGTTGGGCCGCCCCGTCCAGATCGTGAGGGGCGAGCACTACAGCGCGGCCGTATACGCCTGGTCCTGTGCCGCCGCCCCGGTGCGCGACCCCGCCACCGGCCGCGTGCTCGGCGTGGTCGACCTGTCCGGCGGGCCCACCATCGCCACGCCGCCGGCCCTCGCCGCGGTGCGAGCCGCCGCGCTGGTGGCCGAGGCGCAGCTCGCCCGGATGCCGCTCGCGCCCCTCCTCGGGCCGGACGGGCACGTGCACCGTGAAGAAACGGTACCTCCGGCAGAGGTGCGCCTGTGGGCGCTGGGCCGGGACGGCGCCCTGCTGGAGTGCGCGGGCCGAGTGCTCCACCTCAGTCCGCGGCACAGCGAGATCGTGCTGGCGCTGGCTCTGGCAGGCCGGGGCATGGCAGGCGACAGCCTCGCGGTGGAACTCTCGGAACGCGAGGTGCCCGCCTCGACGCTGCGCGCCGAGATGACCCGGCTGCGTGCCGTGCTGGGCCCGGACCTGCTCGGGTCCCGCCCGTACGCGCTGCTTCGACCCGTGCGGACCGACTTCGACGACGTTTCCCGACTGCTGGCCGAGGGCCGGGTGGGTGAGGCGCTCGCCCGCTATCCCGGCCCGCTTCTGCCGCGGTCCGAGGCGCCGGTCGTCGTGGAGCACCGCCGCTGCCTGGAGCAGCAGTTGCGCGGGGCCGTCCTCGGCAGCGGTGACGCCGGACTGCTGCGCCGCTGGGTCGGCGCGTCCTGGGGAGCCGACGACGTCACCGCCTGGACGGTGCTCGCCCGCTCGCTCCCGGGCGGCTCGCCGCAGCGCGCCGCGGCAGCCGCCAGGGCCGGCGCGCTCGACCTCGGCGCTGCCGCGTTCCCCCAGCTCCGCCCGCATGCAGCGGTGTTGCAGCGTTCCCACTCCTAGCGTGCTGCACATCACCCCTCGTCGTGAGCGGAAAGAGAAGAAAAGGAGACGGTCATGAAGTACCAGCCTCCGGGCACACCGGGCAGCGTCGTGGACGTCGCGCCCCGCTACGAGAACTTCGTCGGCGGCAAGTGGCAGGCGCCCACCACGGGCCAGTACACGCCCAATCTGTGCCCCGCCACCGCCAAGCTCATCTGCGAGATCCCGAAGTCGGGACCCGAGGACATCGAACTCGCCCTCGACGCCGCCCACTCCGCCAAGGACAAGTGGGGCGAGGCCTCCACGGCCCAGCGCGCCGCGGTCCTGAACAAGATGGCGGACGCCATCGACGCCCACCGCGAGGAACTCGCCGTCGCCGAGAGCTGGGAGAACGGCAAGCCGGTCCGCGAGACCCTGGCCGCCGACATCCCGCTCGCCGCCGACCACTTCCGCTACTTCGCCGCCGCGATCCGCGCGCAGGAGAGCGAGATCACCGAGATCGACAAGGAGACGATCGCCTACCACTTCCACGAGCCGCTCGGCGTGGTCGGACAGATCATCCCGTTCAACTTCCCGCTGCTGATGGCCGCGTGGAAGCTGGCACCCGCCCTCGCCGCCGGCAACTGCACGGTGATCAAGCCCGCGTCGCCGACCCCCTGGTCGATCCTGAAGCTCATGGAGGTCGTCGGCGACATCGTGCCGCCCGGCGTCCTCAACGTCGTCAACGGCCCCGGTGCCGAGATCGGCAAGGCGCTCGCCACCAACAAGCGCATCGCCAAGGTCGCCTTCACCGGTGAGACCACCACGGGCCGTCTGATCATGCAGTACGCGTCCCAGAACATCATCCCGGTCACCCTGGAGCTGGGCGGCAAGTCGCCGAACATCTTCTTCAACGACGTGGCCGCAGCCGACGACGACTTCCTCAGCAAGGCCGTCGAAGGACTCGTCCTGTACGCGTTCAACAAGGGCGAGGTCTGCACCTGCCCCTCCCGCGCACTCATCCAGGAGGACATCTACGAGGAGTTCATGGGCCGTTGCCTGGAGCGGATCCGCGCCATCAAGCAGGGCGACCCGCTCGACACCGAGACCATGATCGGCCCCCAGGTGTCGAAGCAGCAGGTCGAGAAGATCGCCTCGTACGTCGAGATCGGCGTCAAGGAGGGTGCCGAACTGCTGATCGGCGGCCACCGGCCCACGCTCGGCGGGGAGTTCGCGAACGGCTACTTCTACGAGCCGACCCTTCTCAAGGGCGACAACAAGATGCGGGTCTTCCAGGAGGAGATCTTCGGACCCGTCCTCGCGGTCACCACCTTCAAGGACGAGGCCGAGGCCCTCGAGATCGCCAACGACACGCTGTACGGCCTCGGCGCCGGCGTGTGGACCCGCGACGGCGCCCGTGCCTACCGCATGGGCCGCGCCATCAAGGCGGGCCGGGTCTGGACGAACTGCTACCACCAGTACCCCGCCGGTGCCGCGTTCGGCGGCTACAAGGTCTCCGGCATCGGCCGCGAGAACCACAAGATGATGCTCGAGCACTACAGCCAGACCAAGAACCTCCTGGTCAGCTACGGCACCAAGCCGCTCGGGCTGTTCTAGGAAGGAGCGCGACGACATGCTCGCGAACGTCGAGAACGGCACCGCGGGACGTGTCACCGTCACCCGGGCGGCCCGCAAGGCCATCGAGGCCCTGCGCGCCGCCCAGGGCGCACCGGTGATGTTCGTCCAGTCCGGTGGCTGCTGCGACGGCAGCGACCCGATGTGCTTCCCCGGCGGGGAATTCGCCCTGGGGGAGGGCGACATGCTCGTCGGAGTGGTGCACGGCTGCACCTTCCACATCAACGCCGACCTGTACGAGGCGCTCGGCCGCCCGTTCCTCCTTCTGGACGTCGAACCGGGCACGCCGGGCGGCTTCTCCCTCGCGGCCGGAGACGGGCTGCACTTCGTCACCCGGATCAAGGCGCCCCGGCGCCGGAGCAGTTGAGGAGCAGAGAAAATGAAGGCAGCAGTGGTCACCGAATTCGGCAAGGCCCTGGAGATCCAGGACCTGCCCGTCCCCGAGCCCGGCCCCGGACAGGTACTCGTCCGCATGGAGGCCTCCGGGCTCTGCCACACCGACATCCACGCGGCCCACGGCGACTGGCCCGTCAAGCCGCATCCCCCGTTCATCCCCGGCCACGAGGGCGTCGGCCCCGTCCAGGCCGTCGGCGCCGGCGTCTCCGAGGCGCTCCTCGGCAAGCGGGTCGCCGTCCCCTGGCTCGGCTCGTCCTGCGGCACCTGCCGCTACTGCGTCTCCGGCTGGGAGACCCTGTGCCGGTCGCAGGTCAACTCCGGCTACTCCGTGGACGGTTGCTACGCCGAGTACACCGTCGCCAACGCGGGCGCGGTCGTCCGCGTGCCCGACGGCGTGTCGTCTCTCGACGCGGCACCGCTGACCTGCGCGGGCGTCACCACGTACAAGGCCGTGAAGGTCGCGAACGTGGTTCCGGCCGAACGCGTCGCCGTGTTCGGCGTCGGGGGACTCGGCCACCTCGCGGTGCAGTACGCGCGCCTCGTCGGCGGCCTGGTCACGGCCGTCGACCTCGAACCGGACAAGCTCGGCATGGCCCACCGGCTCGGCGCCGACGAACTCGTCAACGCCCGCACCCACGACCCGGTCGAGGAGATCAGGAAGTCCGGCGGAGCGGACGTGGCGATCGTGCTCGCCGCGGCGCCCAGGGCCTTCGAGCAGGCCTACAGGTCGCTCAACCCCAAAGGACGCCTGGTCATGGTCGCGCTGCCCGCCGACAACGCGTCGATCAACGTGCCGATCTTCGAGACCGTCATCGGTGGCATCTCCGTCATCGGTTCCATCGTCGGCACCCGCCAGGACCTGACCGAGGTGTTCGCGCTGCACGCGGTCGGACGCACCCAGGTCATCGCCGAGACCCGGCGCCTGGAGGAGGTCAACGACTCCTTCGACGAAGTCCTCGGCGGACGGGCCGAAGCACGGCTCGTCTTCGAGTTCTGACAGTTCCGAGAGGTCTGTGGCCCGGCACCCACCGGGCCACAGGGAGAGGCAGCACACCATGGCCACCGTCACCGTAGGTGCCGTACGGGAGCGGGCTCCCGGCGAACGCCGGGTCGCCCTCGTCCCCGAGGCCGTCACCCTCCTGCGCCGGGCCGGGCTCGACGTCCTGGTCGAGACCGGGGCGGGCTCGGGAGCCTGGTTCACCGACGCCGACTACACGGACGCCGGCGCGAGCGTCGTACCCCCGCAGGAGCTCTACGCACGGGCGGACGCCGTCCTGTGCGTGGCGGCGCCCGACCCGGAGACCGCGGGGGCGCTGCGCGCCGGTCAGACCCTGATCGGCCTGCTCGAACCGCTGCGGCACCCTGCCCTGGTCGGGGAACTGGCCGGACGCGGAGTGCGCACGGTGAGCCTCGACCTGCTGCCGCGCACCCTCAGCCGCGCCCAGTCCATGGACGCGCTGACCTCCCAGGCCAATGTCGCCGGCTACAAGGCCGCCCTGCTCGCCGCCGACTCCTACGACCGTTTCCTCCCGATGCTGACCACCGCGGCGGGCACCATGCGCCCGGCGCAGGTCCTGGTCCTCGGCGCCGGAGTGGCCGGACTGCAGGCCATCGCCACGGCCCGCCGCCTCGGCGCCGCCGTCACGGCGTACGACGTACGCCCCGCGTCACGAGGGGAGGTGGAGTCCCTCGGCGCCCGGTTCCTCGACGTCCAGCGCCCGCCGGACGGAGAACCGGGCGCCGAACGGGGAGGCTACGCACGGGAGTTGACCGAGGCCGAGCAGCAGGCCCAGCGCGCGGCGCTCGACGCGCACATCGCCCGCTCCGACATCGTCATCACGACCGCCCAGGTTCCCGGACGCAAGCCGCCGCTGCTGGTGACCGCGTCCGTGCTGGAGCGGATGCAATCCGGCTCGGTCGTCGTCGACCTCGCCGCGAGCGAACTCGGCGGCAACGTCGAGGACTCCGAACCCGACAAGACCGCCGTCCTGGACAACGGGGTCACCGTCATCGGCGCGGGCCACCTGCCCTCCGCGATGGCCACCGCCGCGTCCACGGCCTATGCCCGCAACCTCGTCGCCCTGTTGCGCCACCTGGTGCGCGAGGGCGAACTCGTCCTCGACCCGGCCGACGAGATCACGGGCGCCCTCATGGGAGGTGAAACGTCATGAACGACCTCGACCTCCTCACCGCGATCACCGTGTTCGTACTGAGCGTGCTGGTCGGCATCGAGGTCATCAGCAAGGTCCCCGCGACCCTGCACACCCCGCTGATGTCCGGCTCCAACTCGGTGCACGGCATCGTCGTCGTCGGCGCCATGCTGATCGCGGCGGAGTCGCACACCTGGCTCGGCTACGTCCTGGCCTTCGTGGCCATGGTCTTCGGCGCGATGAACGTCGTCGGCGGATACGTCGTCACGGACCGGATGCTGGAGATGTTCAAGGCCCGGCCGGCGGCGGAGAAGAAGACTTCCGGAACGCAAGAGAAGGCGGAGGTGTGACCGCCATGGACACCGTCTCCAACGCCGTCCACTACGTCTTCCTGGGCGCGGCCGCCTGCTTCGTGATCGGCCTGCACCTGATGAACCACCCGCGCACCGCCCGCCGCGGCAACACCCTCTCCGCGTTCGCGATGGCCGTCGCGATCGGGGCCACCGTGTGGCTGGTGGCCGACGAGGGCACCATCAGCGGCACCGGCTGGCTCGTGCTCGGCACCGGCGGTCTCGTCGGCGCGGCACTCGGCCTGTGGGCCGCGCGCGAGGTGCGGATGACCGCCATGCCCCAACTGGTCAGCCTCTTCAACGCCGTCGGCGGCGGCGCGGCCGCCCTCATCGCCGTGAACGACCTGCTCCAGGCCGACGACGCGGCCGCACTCGGCGCCAGGGTCTCCGTGCCGGGCGCGCTGGACATCGTCATCGGCGCGGTCACCTTCTCCGGGTCGCTGATCGCGGCCGGCAAACTCCAAGGGATCGTGTCCGGGGCGCCCGTCGTCTTCCCCGGGGCACGGCTGCTGAACGTGCTGCTGCCGGCCTCCTTCGTCGCCGGCACGGTCTGGCTGGTGCTGGCGCCGGACTCCCGTACGGCGCTGTACGGGCTGACCGCCGTGGCCCTGCTGTTCGGCGTGACCATGGTGCTGCCCATCGGCGGCGCCGACATGCCGGTCGTCATCGCCCTGCTGAACGCCTTCACGGGATCCGCGGTCGCGATGGCCGGCTTCGTCCTCGACGAGACCGCGCTGATCATCGCGGGCATGCTCGTCAGCGCCTCGGGCGGCATCCTCACCAAGCTGATGGCCGACGCCATGAACCGCTCCATCGCCAACGTCGTCATCGGCGGCTTCGGCACCGGCGACGGCGCTCCGGCGGCGACCGGTGCGGGCGGGGCCGCCCAGGTGCGGCCGGTCTCCGCGGACGACGTGGCGATCCAGCTGGCGTACGCGAGCAAGGTCGTCTTCGTCCCCGGCTACGGCCTCGCCGCAGCCCAGGCCCAGCACGAACTCGGCGACCTGGCCAAGCTGCTCACCGCCCACGGCATCGACGTCAGCTACGCCGTGCACCCGGTCGCGGGCCGCATGCCGGGCCACATGAACGTCCTCCTGGCCGAGGCGAACGTGCCCTACACCCAGCTGAAGGAGATGGACGAGGCCAACCCGCAGTTCCCGCAGGCCGACGTCGCGCTCGTCGTCGGCGCCAACGACGTGACCAACCCCATCGCCCGCCGCCCCGGCAACGCGATCTCCGGCATGCCGATCCTCGACGTCGACAAGGCGAAGAGCGTCGTGGTCATCAAGCGGTCGATGGGCCACGGCTACGCGGGCATCGACAACGAGCTGTACACCGACCCGAAGACCGGGATGTTCTTCACCGACGCGAAGAAGGGACTGAGCGAACTGAAGGCCGCCGTCGCCGAGTTCGTCGGCTGAAGTCCGCGGCACGGGTGATCCCCCGCCGGAGAAGGCGGGGGATCACCCGTGGCCGTCGGCCGTCAGCGTCCGGCAGGCGTCGTTCCGTCACCGTGGAGAACAGGTGCACCGCCGGGAGCCTGTCGATCCTGCGGCACCGGCGGCGAGCCCCGAAGCGGCAGGGCGGGTGAGGCCGCCGCTCACTCGATGTCGAGCACCTCCTGCACGGGGCGGCGCGGGGTGCCGGGGCCCGCAGGACCGTATCCGAGCCGGAGGACCATATGGATGAATCCCATCGCCGACTGAGGGTCGCGCACGGTCCAGCGGAGTTCGGGCCATTCCAGGGGCTGGGAGGTGAGTGAGGTGGCGAGTCCGTCGAGGGTGGCCTGGAGCAGGACACGTTCCATGGCCTGGCCCGCCAGCAGCCAGTCACCCGGCCGGTCGTGGGTGGTGCCGAGCACGGCGAGCTGGGGCGCGTTCTCGAACGCGGCGGCCTCGCGGCCGGGAAGGCGCAGCCGGGCGGCGAAGTCACGCACCGGCGCCCTGCCAAAGAGCTTGCGGGGGCCGAAGGCGTATTCCGGTACCCCGTCGCTCGCGGTTTCCGCCGCCTCTGTGCCCACCCGGGTCCAGTGCCGCAGTTCCGCGGTGGCGGCGGCGTCCAGGGCGTCGCGCCCCTCGGCGTCGTGGACCAGGTCCAGCAGTGTGTGTACATGCCAGGCGTCGGGGAAGGCCAGTCGTGCCCCCTCCAGGAGGGCGGCGGCGCTCAGGGCGTCCTTGATGGCCGCGGGGATCTCCTCGTCGGTGAACGGAAGTCGGCTGGTGCGGCGGCGGTGGATCGCCGGATACAGCGGGACGAGGTCGTCCTCCAGGCCGTCCCCGGGAAGCGCCGGGCGGGTCAGCCGTACCACCGCGAGCAGGCGCGGATTCGCCGGGTCGGGCAGCAGCCCGGTGGCCGATGCCCAGCCCGCGTGGGCGGCGGCGACGCGGAGGTTGAACAGCGCGGCGGCGCACCCCAGGTGAAGAGCGCGGGTCGTGGGGTCCGTCTGGGGCATGGCGCGCTCGAGGTCGGAGTACACCTGGACGGTGCTGTCACCGCGCAGAAAGCGGAATTTCCACGGCTGCGCGTTGTGCATGGACGGAGCGGCCGTGGCGTCTTCGACCAGGGCTGTCACGGTCGTCGTGTCGAGTTCACGTACGGACACCGGACCTGCCTCCCTCCGGGGCCGACCGGCCGTTGACGGAAAGACGATTCCCGTCTCCTCCACTATTCCACGGCCCTTCCGGGCGCGTGCGGCCACGGCCGCACAGGAACAGCGGTACGCGGAAGACGATCGGCGCGGGACGCAAGAGGATCAAGCCGACTGCCATGGCGAACCAGCCCCACCCGCCGGGGTCGTGGCGGTACCGCCACGACCGCTTCCTGCGGCTCCCGCCACCTGTCGCGCATGTGGTGCCCGGCCCGCCGACGCTCGCACCCTCCAACCAGGTGCACGCCTGGAGCGCCCCGGGTCACCTCGGCGGAACGACGACTCAGGAGCCGTGCGCCTGCGGTCCGCCCGGATCGGCCGGCTCGCCGGTGAGCTGCGGCCCGATCAGTGCCCGGCCGTCAGGGTGGTCGGCGGGCCGGCGGTGACGCCGCCGTCCAGTACGAACTCCACGCCGGTGGAGAAGGTGGCTTCGGTGGCGATGAAGAGCGCCATGCGGGCGACCTCCTCGGGCTCACCGAACCGGGGGAGGGGCTGTGCGGCCGTGAAGGAGTCGTCGAAGTCGGCCGTCATCGCGGTGCGCACCGCGCCGGGGTGGATCGAGCAGACACGGATCCCGTCCGGGGCCAGTTCCAGTGCTGCGGCCTTGGTCAGGCCGCGCAGCCCCCACTTGCTGGCCACGTAGCCTCCGATGCCCGCGTAGCCGGTGATGCCGGCGATCGAGGAGATGTTCACGATCGCGCCTCCACCGGCCCGACGAAGCGAAGGAGCCGCCGTACGCATACCCAGCCAGGCGCCCTGGAGGTTGACGTCGATGACCCGGCGGAAGGACGCGAGGGTCTGTTCCTCGATGGTCCCCCACTCGAGGATGCCGGCGTTGTTGACCAGCACCGAGACCGGGCCCTGTTCCCCCTCTGTCTCCGCCACCACCTTCTGCCAGTCGTCCTCGGTGCTGACGTCCAGGTGCGCGTACCGGGCCGGGCCGCCGAGCTCGGCCGCCAGTTCCGCTCCCTCGGTGTCGAGGACGTCGGCGACCGTCACGGCTGCGCCTTCCGCGGCGAACAGCCGTGCCACGGCGGCGCCTATCCCTCTGGCTCCACCCGTGACGATCGCCACCCGCTCGTTGAGACGTCCCATCACGACCTCCTGTGGTCAAGCAGTGTCTCGACGAAGACGCGCCGGAGAGACGACGACGGGGCGGTCAGACCGTCGCGCAGACGACCTCGACGAAGTGGCCGACCTGGTCCTCGGGAAGGTGACGTGCGAGGTCCGCCTCGCTGATCATGCCGACGAGGCGATGGTTGTCGGTCACCGGCAGCCGGCGGATCCTGTGCTCCTCCATGGTGTGCAGGACCTGGACGGCATCGGCCTGGGCATCGATCGTGACCGGCTTGCCCTGCTCCAGCTGGCCGGCGGTCATGGTCCTGGGGTCCTTGCCCCTGGCGAGACACTTCACGACGATGTCGCGGTCCGTGATGATCCCGTGGAGTCGGTCGTCCGGCCCGCAGATGGGCAGGGCTCCGACGTCCAGTTCCTTCATCCGGCGCGCCGCGTCCTGAAGGGTTTCGCTCTCCTGCACACACGTGGCACCGGCGTGCATGATCTCCCGGGCTGTCGTCATGGTCGTGTCCTTCCGGCGTCGTTGCCGGCGCGGGAAGAGCTCGTGGAGTGCGACCCGCCCCGGCTGGTCTCGTCCTCATGACCAGTGTCGGCTTCCCGCCGCCCTCGCGCATGGCGAAGCACAGGCGGCCGCGTCACCGCGTGGCCGCTCGTGGCCGGGTTGTCGTCGGCCGGCACCGGATCGGCCGCCTGGCGCACCTCGGTGCCGCGCCACCCCATGGCGACGCCGATGCCGGTCGGACGCAGCGCGGGGCCGTCGTCGACGCCGTCCCCGTCATCGCCACGAACCCGCTCGTCCCGGGTGTCGATGACCGGACGCTCGGCCGCGGCCCGTGGGGTCGCCCCGCAGGACGGAACTCCGCTTCTCGGAATTGCCTCCCTTGGTCGCTCAGGGCTGAGCGTCGTCACGGCCGTGGTCGGCGGCGTAGGCGGCGAACACGGCCGTCGGCGGGCCGCCCGTGTGGAGGAAACGCTGGTCGAGGATGGCAGCAAGGTCTTTCAACGCACCGGCGAGCATGGCACCCGCCAGTCGCACCTCCGGCCGTCCCGCCACCTGCCCGCGCTGGGCGAGCACGACCGCGTAACCGACCATGGCCGCCAGCGACGAGTGGTCCTCTCCGTCATGGAAGTAGTACGCCTCGGCGTACTGGGTGAAGTCGATGCGGACGCGTGCGACGTCGGTGGCCAGGCTGTCCAGCAGCAGCGCCCCCGCGGTGCAGTCGATCTGCCGCGTCGTCGGCTCCGCGTCACGCAGCAGAGCCAGCCGGACGGCCAGGACCCTCCTGCGGGTCAGCGCCGGATAGATCTCCAGCACCCAGGAGACGGTGGCGGTCAGGAGAGCGAAACCGATGAGGGCTTCGAGCGGTGAGACCAGACGAAGCCAGCCCTCGTCGGGTGCGATGTCGCCCAGCCCCAGGGTGGCCACCGTGACGAGCGACAGGTACACGGAGTCGAGCAGTGCCGGCTCCTGTGCCGCCTGGGAACCGGGGGAGAAGGTGAACGCCCCGGGCATGTGGGGCCAGTAGACGATCGCCCAGCCCAGTACGACGGTGACGGCCCACATGCTCACGACCGTGACCATGGCGAGCGGCCCGACGAGCCCGACCACGCGGCCGGGCGCGCGCAAACGCCGGGCGAGGCGCCACAGTGCCGTCATGACGAGGCGGCTGAGGCCACCGTGGCGTGTGGGGTGCCAGAGCGTGTGGAACAGATCCCGCAGGGTGACCATGACGAGCCCGGCGCCGACCAGCGAGACCAACCACTTCATCCGTGTCTCCCCACGGCCTGTCGAGCGGACCGAAAACCGCTTCTGGAGCCTAGGGCAGGTGAGGGTCGGGGGCACGATGGGCACGGCCCGGCCGGCCGGTACGACGCGGATCGCCGACTCCTCCGAGTCGGGCACGCCGACCTGGAGCCGCCCGCACAGGCGCCGTGAGCGCACCCCCAGCGGCCGCGACGACGCAGCGAGAACCCGTACTCGGAGAGCGCCGCAAGAGGCACCAGGTCCAGCCGCAGGGCTGGGCCCTGCGCATCGACGGCGTGGTCACCGCGTCGTGTACGAGGGCGGTCACCCACTTGTGGGACGGTGTCGTCCGGGTCGTCGCAAGCCCTTCGAGGGGCGTGGGGACGGTACCGCTCTTCGGCGGAGCGTGTCCTCACCCTTCGGCCGCGGTGATGCGGCGGCCGGTGAGGTGTTCGGGCCGGATCGAGACCCACATGTCGCGTTCACCGCCTGCCCATGGCGTGGTGTGGGCGTGTTCGGTGAGCCTGCGGACGGTGTCGGGCTGCGTCACGACGTTCGCGGGGCCGACGGCGAGGACGCTCCAGCCCTGGCTGAGGGCCTCGTCCATGTGGTCGACCTCGAAGGCGACCTCGGTTCCGACAGCGGCCGCGGGCGTGGAGTCCGGCGCGGTCCGGAAGACGATGACGTCGTCGATGACGTCGTAGTTGACCGGCACGACCGCGGGGCGGCCGTCGGACGCCCACACCGCGATGCGCCCCACGCCGTGGGTGGAGAGCAGGGTGCGGCATTCCTGCGGGCCGATGTCCCGTAGTCGGGGATGCAGCAGCGACTGTCCCTGGCCGGGTGGGACCTCGGTTCCTCCTCCGCGCAGCGTGGTGACGGTGGTGGCCAGTGCGTCGGCGAGTCTGATGAGGCTCGCCATGCTCGGTTCGGCAGGGCGTTCCTCCAGGTATGCCAGGTAGCTGGGGGACATGCGTGCGCGGCGGGCCGTCTCCTCGCGGCTGAGTCCCTGTCTGCGGCGTTCGACGGCCACGCGTCGGCCGATGTCGCCGGGGCGCAGTGTCCCCGGTGGCATGGCCTCTGCCTCGGCCGTGTCGGGGCCTTGAGGGGCGTGGGCGGTCGGGGGCTGTTCGTGTTCGAGATGGTGGATGTGTGCGTCGGGTCCGGGGAACACGAGCGTCACTTCGTCCGTGTCCGACCAGCGCACGTCGTAGGGCGGAGTTCCGTCCTCGTGATGGAGTCCGACGATCTCGCCGTCGCGCCTGGCGGCGCCGGTCGTCGTGCGTTCGATGACGAGTTGGTCGCCGAGGTGCGCTCTCATGACGCCGCCCTCTCCTCAGAGTGGTGCTGTATCCAACGTGCCACGCGCGACGGGCGGCCGCACGGGACCGATGAGCCCAGGAGGCCGGCCGCCCCCGGTCCCGCACGCCGTCGACCGGGTCGGCGGGTCAGCCGGTGATCTCGATGCGCACTCGGCGCCCCACCGCGCGTGCCTTCTCCGGCCCAGGACCCGGCGCATGCCCGCCCGGGCCGCGCGGGTCCCGGCGGCCAGGCCGAGCGCCGCCATACCGCCCACCAGCCGGCCGGTGCTCGTCGCGTTGAGCGTGCTCACCGGCGCGGTGGTGACGGTTTCGTCCCGGTCCGCCCGCACCCGCACGGTGGCGCCCTTGGGAGTTCCCGGCTTCACCAGGGCCGCTCCCGTCCGCACGACACCGTCGGTGTCGGTCCGGCGGACCTGCGCCGGGCGCTTCGCCCAGTGCGTACGGCGAACCTTGTGCGGTCATGACTCGGACTCCAGCAACCAGCCGGTCGTCCACCACCACCTGCTCCCACCGTCGAACGGCGGCGGTTCGGGGTACAGGGCGGAAAGTCCCTGCCGGGCCGGTTTCGGCCCAGGCCCACCGTCGCCGGCCGGTTCCGTCTCCGCGGGCCGCAGTCCCGTCGGTCGTATCCGGGGCTGGGACGGTGGGCGTCGACGGGCCTCCAGGGCGTATCACGAGGGAGCCGACCGTGGGGTGAGCGCCCTGGACGACGGGTTCGAGGCGTGCACCGCCGTCAGCGGGCAGCTCCGCACGTGAGCCTCCCGGAACGCGAACTGCGACGCCGTGCCGCCGTCCTCCCCTTCCTCGACCCCCACGACGATGCTCCGAACCGGCCGCCCCGGTGCTCCGCGGCACCGAGTACCAGCGCGAAGGCGTTGTGTCCCTCGGCGACGAGGGCGGAGGTGGCGTCCTCGTGCGGCACCTCGCTCGGCAGCCGGACCGCGGGACCTCTCTCCCTGGCGCTCTGCGCGGTGTGGTGCGTGCCGAATCCTTGACCTCCGGTGGGCGCTCAACGATGCTTTGTTGCGGCACGTGAGATGCGTGTCGTAATGAGCAACATCAGACTCAGTGCTCGTACCAGCCGAGGAGTGGCCATGACGCACCAGGTCCGTGCTGTCGTCGCGCGGGGCAAGGGTGCCCCCGTCAGCCTGGAGACGATCATCGTGCCGGATCCCGGCCCGGGCGAGGCGCTGGTGAAGATCGAGGCCTGCGGGGTCTGTCACACCGATCTGCACTATCGCGAGGGCGGCATCAACGACGACTTCCCCTTCCTGCTCGGCCACGAGGCGGCGGGTGTCGTGGAGTCGGTGGGGGAGGGCGTCACCGATGTCGCGCCCGGCGACTTCGTCATTCTCAACTGGCGGGCGGTGTGCGGGCAGTGCCGCGCCTGTCTGCGGGGGCGGCCCTGGTACTGCTTCGACACCCACAACGCCAAGCAGAGGATGACCCTCGCCTCGACGGGCCAGGAGCTGTCCCCGGCGCTGGGTATCGGCGCGTTCGCGGAGAAGACACTGGTGGCGGCCGGGCAGTGCACGAAGGTCGACCGGGCCGCGTCGGCCGCCGCCGCCGGACTGCTGGGGTGCGGGGTGATGGCGGGCATCGGTGCGGCCGTCAATACCGGCAACGTCGGACGCGGCGACAGCGTGGCCGTCATCGGCTGCGGTGGCGTCGGGGCCGCGGCGGTCGTCGGGTCGAAGCTGGCCGGGGCGGCGAAGATCATCGCGGTGGACATCGACGACCACAAGCTGGCCACGGCCAGGAAGCTGGGCGCGACCCACGCCGTCAACTCCAAGGAAACCGACGCGGTCGAGGCGATCCGTGAGCTGACCGGCGGCTTCGGTGCCGACGTCGTCATCGAGGCGGTCGGCCGGCCGGAGACGTACCAGCAGGCCTTCTACGCCCGCGACCTCGCCGGCACCGTCGTCCTGGTCGGGGTGCCCACCCCGGAGATGAAGCTCGAGCTGCCGCTGCTGGACGTCTTCGGCCGCGGCGGCGCGCTGAAGTCCTCCTGGTACGGGGACTGCCTGCCGAGCAGGGACTTCCCGATGCTCATCGACCTCTCTCTGCAAGGGCGTCTGGACCTGGACGCGTTCGTCACGGAGACCATCGCCCTGGACGAGGTGGAGAAGGCCTTCGAGCGGATGCACCAGGGCGACGTCCTGCGCTCGGTGGTGGTCCTCTGATGGCCGGCGCCGGCATCGAACGTCTCGTCACCTCGGGGACGTTCTCGCTGGACGGTGGTACCTGGGACGTCGACAACAACGTGTGGATCGTCGGGGACGACGCCGACGCGATCGTCATCGACGCCGCACATGACGCCGACGCGATCGCCGAAGCCCTGGGCGGGCGCACGCTGCGCGCCATCGTGTGCACCCACGCCCACAACGACCACATCGACGCCGCGCCCGAACTGGCGGCACGCACCGGCGCCCCGATCCTGCTCCACCGGGACGACCTGCCGCTGTGGAAGCAGACCCACCCCGACCGGATGCCCGACGGCGATCTGGCCGACGTGCAGGTGCTGGCCGTGGCCGGGGTCGATCTGACGGTGCTGCACACCCCCGGTCATGCCCCGGGCGCGATCTGTCTGTACGCGCCTGCGCTGACCGCGCTCTTCAGCGGCGACACGCTCTTCGCGGGCGGGCCGGGGGCGACGGGAAGGTCGTACAGCGACTTCCCCACCATCGTCGACTCGATCCGGGACCGGCTGCTCACGCTTCCCGGAGACACCGTCGTGTACACCGGGCACGGGGAGACGACCACCCTCGCCGCCGAGGCTCCGCATCTTCAGGAGTGGATCGACCGGGGTTTCTGACCGCTTGGTGGGAAGAGGGCGACGCGCCCGTTTCTTCGTCCGTCGCGGGGCGAGGAGGCGGGCCGCCTTCATGTGCCCGAAAGGGGTGAGGCGCCTGCTCGTCCTGTTTTCTTTTACGCAATATGTTGCGCCAAGGGCAACCTGACGCGCCAAGTTGTCCGGCCTGTGAACTCCTTGACAAGGGTTCGGGGCCGACTTCACACTGGCGTTGCGCTTACCGCAATCCGTTTCGTTATACGCACCGAGGTGTCATGAAGATTCCCGCGTGCCGTCTCGCGGATCTCCCGCGAGGTGAGGCCTTCCGGCTCGACATCGATCCGCCGGTCTCGGTGTTCCATACCGACGACGGCGAGATCTTCGCCATCGACGACACCTGCACCCATCAGGACGCCTCGCTCGCCGACGGCTGGCTGGAGGGCTGCGAGGTGGAATGCCCACTGCATGCCTCGAAGTTCGACCTGAGGACCGGCGCCGTGGACGCTCCGCCGGCCAAGCTCGCGGTCCGGACGCACGAGGTCGTCGTCGAGGACGGCATGATCCACGTCCGGGTGTCGACGGACGCCCCCAACCTCCCGCCCTGTGTCGCGTCCCGGCTCGCTGGGGGTTCCGCGTGAGGACCGTGGCCGTGGTGGGTGCCTCGCTGGCGGGACTGTCCGCGGCACGCTCGCTGCGGAAGCAGGGCTACGACGGGCGGCTGGTCGTCATCGGCGACGAGACGCACCGCCCGTACGACAGGCCTCCGCTGTCCAAGGAGTTCCTGGCCGGCACCCTCGGCGAGGCGGATCTCGCGCTGGAGACGGACGACGAGGACCTGCGGGCGGAGTGGCTGCTCGGCACCCGAGCCACCGGACTCGACCGCGCCCGGCGCGCCGTGCGGCTCGCCGACGGGCGGGAGGTCCGCGTCGACGGCCTCGTCATCGCGACCGGCGCCGCCGCGCGCGGGCTCCCCGGCACCGAGGGCCTGGCCGGAGTGCACACCCTGCGCACCCTGGACGACGCCCGCGCCCTGCGCGACGAACTGGCCCGGGGCGGACGGCTGGTGGTGATCGGCGGCGGATTCATCGGCGCCGAGGTCGCCTCCACCGCTTACGCCCTCGGTCTCGACGTGGCGGTCGTCGAGGTCGCCCCGACTCCGCTCGCCGGACCGCTGGGCGCGACCATGGGCGGCATCGTCTCCGCGCTCCATGCGGACCACGGCGTACGGCTGTTGTGCGGCGTGGGTGTCAAGGGGCTGAGCGGGGAGCGGAGTGTGGACGCCGTCCTGCTCGAGGACGGCCGCAGCATCCCGGCCGACATCGTCGTCGTCGGCGTGGGTGCCCGCCCCTGCGTCGAGTGGCTGGAGGGATCCGGCGTCGAGCTCGACAACGGCGTCAAGTGCGGTGCCGACGGCCGCACCAGCCTGGCGGGGGTGATCGCGGTCGGCGACTGCGCCAACTGGTACGACCCCCGCGTGGGCGCCCATCGTCGCGTCGAACACTGGACCGGTGCGCGGGAGCGCCCGGACGCCGCCGTCGCCACGCTGCTGGCGGGGGGTGCGGTGGAACCCGGTGTGCCCCGGCCGCCGTACTTCTGGTCCGACCAGTACGGCGTCAGGATCCAGTTCGCCGGTCATGCGGCCGGCGCCGACAGTGTGACCGTAGAGGAAGGCGCCGTGGACGACCGCAACGTCCTGGCCGTCTACCGGCGCTCGGGGGAACCGGTCGCCGTGCTCGGCATGAACCAGCCGCGGCTGTTCACGCGCTGGCGCAAGCAGCTCGCCGCCGCGACGTCTTGACATCGCCCCTGGGGCATCCCATGCTGCGGTTGCATATGGCGCGCAGCGTTGCTCCATACACAACGCCGTCCGGAGTTGCTCTTCCCGGCGCGTGAATGACCCCTCCACGACGTTTCCCGAGGAGTGCACCGTGACCTCGACCAGTCTGCCGGACAGCCTGATCGCCACCCTTCCCGGCTCCTCCTACACGGATCCGGCGATCTTCGCCCAGGAGCAGGAGCGCATATTCGAGGCGATGTGGTTCTGCGTCGCGCGCGCCTCGGAACTGGCGAAGCCAGGCGCCTTCCGCACCGTCGACGTGGGCCGCGAGAGCATCCTCGTCACCCGCGCACGGGACAACGCCATCCGCGCCTACTTCAATGTGTGCCGGCATCGCGGAGCCAAGCTCTGCACCGAGGAGAGCGGCGAGGTCAAGCGGGCCTTCCAATGCCCGTACCACGCCTGGACGTACGACCTGAACGGCAAGCTCGTCGCCGCGCCCAACCTCACCAAGATGCCCGACGTCGGCCGCACCGAGTACGGCCTGGTGAGCGTGGCCGTGCGCGAATGGCTCGGCTACGTCTGGGTCTGCCTGGCGGAGAACCCGCCCTCCTTCGAGGAGGACGTCATCGGCGAGGTCGTCGCCCGCCTCGGCGACGTCGAGTCGATCGAGCGCTACGACATCGCCAACCTGTCGGTCGGCCGGCGGATCGTCTACGACGTCAAGGCGAACTGGAAGCTCATCATCGAGAACTTCATGGAGTGCTACCACTGCGCCACGATCCATCCCGAACTCACCGAGGTGCTCCCCGAGTTCGCCGACGGATACGCCGCCCAGTACTACGTCGGCCACGGTGCCGAGTTCGGCGAGGAGATCCAGGGCTTCACCGTCGACGGCTCCGAGGGACTGGATCGCATCCCCGGAGTGGCACAGGACCAGGACCGCCGCTACTACGCGATCACCGTGCGGCCGCAGGTGTTCGTCAACCTCGTCCCCGACCATGTGATCTTCCACCGGATGTACCCGGTGGCCGCCGACCGCACGATCGTCGAGTGCGACTGGCTCTACCTGCCGCACGTCGTCGAGAGCGGCAAGGACGTCAGCCGGTCCGTGGAACTCTTCGACCGGGTCAACCGCCAGGACTTCGACGCGTGCGAGCGCACGCAGCCCGGCATGAGCTCCCGCATGTACGCCAAGGGCGGCGTGCTGGTGCCCAGTGAGCACCACATCGGAGCCTTCCACGACTGGGTGAACGAGCGCCTGGGCAGCCGCTCGCAGTAGTGGGGCCGGTCAGCCCAGGTAGCCCATCCGGTGACTGATCTCCTGCGCACCCTTGAGCAGCGCCGGGGAGAGCTCGTGCAGGCGCTCCTCGGTGAAGCGGTACGCGGGTCCGGAGGCACTGAGCGCCGCGATGACCTGTCCTTCGCGGTCGCGAACCGGTGCGGCCATGGCGTGCAGGCCGATCTCCAGCTCCTGAAGGGTCCACGCGTAGCCGCGCTCGCGGGCCTCGGCGAGGTTCTTCTCGAGCTTCGTCTTCGCGGTGATGGTGTGCGGGGTGACCTTTTTCAGGCCGGCCTCGGACAGCAGTGCGGCGCGCTCCTTGGCGGGCAGGTGGGCCAGCAGGATCTTGCCGCTGGAAGTGGCGTGCAGCGGGGTCAGCTGGCCGACCCAGTTGTGCGCGGTGACCGCGCCTGGGCCGCGCACCTGGTAGAGGTTGATCGCGTAGTGCTCCTGCATGACGGCGATGTTGACCGTCTCGCCGATCTCCTCGGCGAGACGCTCGCAGATCGGGCGCCCCTGCTGGGTGATGTCGATGCGTCCGGTGACCGCACCGGCCAGGCGTACGATGCCGAACCCGAGGCGGTACTTGCCCCGCTCGCCCGCCTGCTCCACCAAGCCACGCGCGTCAAGGGCGCCGAGCAGCCGGAACGCGGTGGACTTGTGAACATCGATCTCGGCGGCCACCTCGCTGACGCCCGCCTCGCCGCGTTGGGCCAGGATCTCGAGGACACTGATGGCGCGGTCGACCGACTGCACGCCGCCGGCCTGCGAGTTTGACGTTTCGGTGTCTTGACTGTGGTTGCTCACAGCAGAACTATACGCGCAGTAAACAACACCACTGCAAGCAACGAAGGCGAAACAAAGACCTTGCAAGTTGCGTTGTTCGCAACCTGGTGCGTATGACGCTACCGGTATTAGCATGCCTCGCGTATCTACGGCGCGAGCGAGACGAGGCACCATGGCTCCTGTGCAATACGACTTCGTCATCGTCGGCGGCGGATCGGCCGGCAGCGCACTGGCGAACAGACTCTCCGCGGATCCGGCGAACCGGGTGCTGGTACTGGAGGCCGGTCGTTCCGACTATCCGTGGGATGTCTTCATCCACATGCCCGCCGCGTTGACCTACCCGATCGGCAGCCGGTTCTACGACTGGAAGTACGAGTCCGAGCCCGAGCCCCACATGGGGGGCCGGCGCGTCTACCACGCACGCGGCAAGGTGTTGGGCGGTTCCAGCAGCATCAACGGCATGATCTTCCAGCGCGGCAACCCGATGGACTACGAGCGCTGGGCGGCCGACCCCGGGATGCAGACCTGGGACTACGCGCACTGTCTGCCGTACTTCCGGCGGATGGAGAACTGTCTCGCGGCCGACCCGGACGACGAGTTCCGCGGCCATGACGGCCCCCTCGTCCTCGAACGCGGTCCCGCGACCAACCCGCTCTTCGGAGCCTTCCTCGAGGCCACCCAGGAAGCGGGCTACGCACCCACCGACGACGTCAACGGCTACCGGCAGGAAGGCTTCGCCAAGTTCGACCGCAACGTCCACCGCGGACGTCGCCTGTCGGCCTCGAAGGCGTACCTCAAGCCCGCGAAGAAGCGGCCCAACCTCACCGTCACGACCCGTGCGCTCGTCACCCGCGTCCTCTTCGAGGGCAAGCGTGCCGTCGGCGTCGAGTACCGGCGCGGCAAGGGCGCCCTTCAGCAGGTCCGCGCCAAGGAGGTCATCCTCTGCGGCGGCGCGATCAACTCCCCGCAGCTGCTCCAGCTCTCCGGGATCGGCAACGCGCAGGAGCTGAGCGCCCTCGGCATCGACGTCGTCCACGACCTGCCGGGCGTCGGCGAGAACATGCAGGACCACCTGGAGGTCTACGTCCAGTACGCCTGCAAGCAGCCGGTCTCCATGCAGCCGTACATGGCGAAGTGGCGTGCCCCCTTCATCGGACTGCAGTGGCTCTTCCGCAAGGGACCCGCCGCGACCAACCACTTCGAGGCCGGCGGTTTCGCCCGCAGCAACGAGGACGTGGACTACCCCAACCTGATGTTCCACTTCCTGCCCATCGCGGTCCGCTACGACGGCTCCTCGCCGGCCGGCGGCCACGGCTACCAGGTGCACGTGGGCCCCATGTACTCCGACGCCATCGGCTCGGTGAAGATCAAGAGCAAGGACCCGCGCGAGCACCCGGCGCTGCGCTTCAACTACCTCTCCACCGAGCAGGACCGCCGCGAGTGGGTCGAGGCGATCCGCGTCGCGCGCAAGCTCCTCAACCAGCCGGCGATGGCCCCCTACAACGACGGGGAGGTCTCGCCCGGCCCGAAGGTGGCGACGGACGAGGAGATCCTCGACTGGGTCGCGAAGGAAGGGGAGACCGCCCTGCACCCGTCCTGCACCTGCAAGATGGGCACCGACGAGATGTCGGTCGTCGACCCGGCCAGCATGCGTGTGCACGGCGTGGAGGGCCTGCGTGTGGTGGACGCGTCGGTGATGCCGTACGTCACCAACGGCAACATCTACGCGCCGGTGATGATGATCGCCGAGAAGGCCGCCGACCTGATCCTCGGCAAGGAGCCGCTGCCTGCCTCCAAGGCCGCGTACTACCGCCACCGTGACGCCCAGAAGCAGGCCGGGTAGACCTTGGGTGCCGAAGGGCTCCGGACGCTGCTCAGCAGCGTCCGCTACGAGGTGCTGCCCGCGAAGGCGACCGAGGACAAGGTCCTCGCCCATGTTCCGAGCGACGTCGTGGTCACGGTCACGGCGTCGCCGGTCAAGGGCCTGGAACCGACCCTCGATCTCACCACCCGGCTCGCGGCGCACGGTTACCGCGTCGTCCCGCACGTGCCCGCGCGGCTGCTGCGCGACGAGGTGCACCTGAAGGAGGTCGTCGAGCGGCTGCGCGAGGCGGGCGTGGACGACGTCTTCGTCCCGGCGGGCGACGCCGACCCGCCGGCCGGCGCCTACGACGGTGCGCTGCCGGTGCTGCGCAGGCTGAGCGAGCTGGGCAGGCCCTTCGCCCGCGTCGGGGTCACCGGTTATCCCGAGAGCCATCCGCTCATCCACGACGACCTCACCATCCAGGCGATGTGGGACAAGCGCGAGCACGCCACGTACATCGTGAGCAACCTCTGCTTCGACCCGCGGGTGCTGGGGGAGTGGATCGCCCGGATCCGGCGCCGGGACATCACCCTGCCCGTCCACCTGGGCGTCGCGGGGCCGGTGCAGCGGGCGAAGCTGCTGGCGATGGCGACGAAGATCGGCGTGGGGGAGTCGACGCGGTTCCTGACGAAGCACGCGTCGTGGTTCCTGCGGTTCGCGACGCCTGGGGGTTACTCGCCCGACAGGCTGCTGACCCGCGCGGAGGAGGCCGTCACGGCGCCTTCGGCGGGGGTGGCGGGCCTGCACCTGTTCACCTTCAACCAGATCGCCGAGACGGAGGCGTGGCGCTGCGCCGCGCTGGAGCGGCTCGGCGGCTGAGGGCGGTGCGTCGGGCCTTGCCGGGGCCGAGCCCCCAGACCCCCCTTGGGCCCTTGAGGGGCCTCTCCCTCGAACGCCGGACGGGCTGGATGTGCCCGTCCGGCGTTCGTATACGTACGCGTCCTGCTCAGCGGAAGACCACCGTGCGGTTGCCGTACACCATGACGCGGCTCTCGCTGTGCCACTTCACCGCGTGCGCGAGTACCTGTGCCTCCACGTCCCGCCCGACCGTGACCAGCTCACCGGGGTCGAGCGAGTGGTCCACCCTGACCACGTCCTGCTCGATGATCTGCCCCTCGTCCAGGTCCGGTGTCACATAGTGCGCCGTCGCCCCGACGAGCTTCACCCCGCGGTCGTAGGCCTGCTCGTAGGGGCGCGCGCCCTTGAAACTGGGGAGGAAGGAGTGGTGGATGTTGATGGCGCGGCCCTCGAGCTGCTTGCACAGGTCGTCGGAGAGGATCTGCATGTAGCGGGCCAGCACCACCAGGTCGATGTCCAGCTCCCGCACCAGCTCAAGGAGGCGCGCCTCGGCCTCGGCCTTGGTGTCCCTGGTCACCGGGACGTGGTGGAAGGGGATGCCGTAGGTCTCCGCCAGCCCCTCGAAGTCCCTGTGGTTGGAGACGATCGCGGGGATCTCGATGTTGAGGGCCCCGGTGCGCCGGCGGAAGAGCAGATCGTTGAGGCAGTGCCCGAACTTGGACACCATGATGAGCGTCCGGGTGGGCGTCGAGGCGTCCCACAGGGTCCAGGAGATCCGGTAGGCCTCGGCGACGGGACCGAACCGGTAACGCAGAGTTTGCAGATCCGCGTTTGGATCGGAAACGTCGAAGTGGACCCTCATGAAGAAACGGCCCTGGAGTCGATCATCGAACTGCTGGCTCTCCAGGATGTTGCCGGAGTTCCTGACGAGAAAGCCGCTCACGGCGTGGACCAGTCCCGCGCTGTCGGGACACGAGAGAGTGAGGACGTACTCACGGCCAGGTTGCGGTCTAGGGGACACGGCTGCCTCCGTTGGTGCGTATTGCACAACTCAGTGAGCGATGCGCAACATGGTCCAGGCAGGCGGGGCCCTTGGTCAAGAGAGAAGGGGCCGTTGGGCCCTTGCGAAATCGTCATCCGCCAACCTCTTGACGTATGTCTGCACATTGGCCAGGGTGTTCCACCACAAGCAATTGGATGCACGATGCGCAACGCATTTCAGCTGAAGGGCATGGCGCGTGGCAGACCTGTATGTGAACGGTGAATGGCGGGATCCGGTGGCCGGGGGCCTGAGGGAGATCCGCTGTCCCGCTGACGGCACGCTCTCTGCGACCGTATCGGAAGGGACGCGTCCCGACACCGAGGCGGCGATCGCCGCGGCCCGCCGCGCCTTCGACGAGGGTCCCTGGCCTCGCACCCCCGAGCGTGAGCGCGGCGCACTGCTGCTGCGCACCGCCGACATCCTCGAGCGCGACGCCAAGGATTTCGCCCGCGCCGAGTCGCTGGACACCGGCAAGCGGCTGGTGGAGAGCGAGTACGACATCGCCGACGTCGTCTCCTGCTTCCGCTACTACGGAGGGATCGCCGGCACCGACGCCGGCCGCGTGATCGACACCGGCCGCGACGACGCCGTCAGCCGTGTCGTCTACGAACCGATCGGCGTGTGCGGGCTGATCACCCCCTGGAACTACCCGCTCCTGCAGGCCAGTTGGAAAGTCGCCCCGGCCCTGGCCGCGGGCAACACGATCGTCCTCAAGCCCAGTGAGCTCACCCCCTCCACCTCGATCCTGCTGATGAAGGCACTCGAGGAGGCCGGGCTCCCGGCCGGCGCCGCCAACCTCGTCCTGGGCGCCGGGCCCGAGGTGGGCGCACCGCTGTCCGAGGACGCGGCCGTCGACATGGTCTCCTTCACCGGCGGGCTGGAAACGGGCAAGCGGATCATGGCCACCGCAGCGGCGACCGTGAAGAAGGTCGCGCTGGAGCTCGGCGGCAAGAACCCCAACGTGATCTTCGCCGACGCCGACTTCGAGACGGCCGTGGACTTCGCTCTCACGGCCGTCTTCCTGCACTCGGGGCAGGTCTGCTCGGCCGGCGCCCGGCTGATCGTCGAGGACTCCCTGCACGACCGCTTCGTCGACGAGGTCGTCCGCCGCGCCCGGCAGATCCGCCTGGGCGGCCCCTTCGACCCCGAGGCCGAGACCGGAGCGCTGATCTCCGAGCAGCACCTGACGAAGGTCGAGGCGTACGTCGCCGCGGGGATCGCCGAGGGCGCCGTCCTGCGCTGCGGCGGGCAGCGGCCCGACGACCCCGCCCTCGCGAACGGCCACTACTACCCGCCGACCGTGCTCGACGAGTGCACGCAGGACATGCGCGTGGTGCACGAGGAGTCCTTCGGACCCGTGCTGACCGTCGAGCGCTTCACCGACGAGGAGGACGCCGTACGCATCGCCAACGACACCGAGTACGGACTCGCCGGAGCCGTGTGGACCCAGGACGCCGGAAAGGCCCAGCGGGTCGCCGGGCGGCTGCGCCACGGCACGGTGTGGATCAACGACTACCACCCCTATGTGCCGCAAGCCGAATGGGGTGGCTTCGGGCACTCGGGCGTGGGCCGGGAACTGGGACCGAGCGGCCTGGACGAATACCGAGAGCCCAAGCACATCTGGCAGAACATCCAACCCCGGCCGCAGCACTGGTTCCGCGGCTGAACGCCGAAGAGAGGTCGATCATGACCCCAACACAGACCGAGGTGCCGCAGCGGCGCGGCGCGCCCCAGGATTCCGACGGTACTCCGGTCATATCCGTGCGCCGGCTGTGGAAGGTGTTCGGGCCCAAGGCCGACCGGGTTCCGGAGTCCGAGGAACTGTGCGGCCTCACCCGCCGTGAGCTCATGGACCGTACCGGCTGCACCGCCGCCGTACGTGACGTGAACTTCGACGTCCGCAAGGGCGAGGTGTTCGTCGTCATGGGGCTGTCCGGCTCCGGCAAGTCCACGCTGGTGCGATGTCTGACCCGACTGATCGAACCCACCGCCGGTGAGCTCGTCTTCGAGGGGGAGGACATCCGCGAGGCGGATGCCAAACGCCTGCGCGACCTGCGGCGCCGCAAGTTCTCCATGGTCTTCCAGCACTTCGGGCTGCTGCCCCACCGTCGCGTCGTCGACAACGTGGCCTTCGGCCTGGAGATCTGCGGTATGAGCAGGGCCGAACGCATCAAACAGGCCATGGAGATCGTCGAACTGGTCGGCCTCGCCGGCTACGAGAACTCCTACCCCGACCAGCTCTCGGGCGGTATGCAGCAGCGCGTCGGCCTCGCCCGGGCGCTGGCCGGCAATCCGGACGTGCTCTTCTTCGACGAGCCCTTCTCGGCCCTCGACCCGCTGATCCGCCGCGACATGCAGAACGAGGTCATCCGGCTGCACCACGAGGTCGGCAAGACGATGGTGTTCATCACCCACGACCTCTCCGAGGCGCTCAAGCTGGGCGACCGCATCCTCATCATGCGCGACGGCAAGATGGTCCAGTGCGGCACCGGCGACGAACTGGTCGGCGCCCCCGCCGACGACTACGTACGCGAATTCGTCAAGGACGTGCCGCGCGGCGACGTGCTCACCCTGCGGTGGATCATGCGCCCGCCGGCGGACGGCGACGCCCTGGACGGTCCCGAGCTGGGCCCGGACGTCGTGGTGAAGGAGGCCACCCGGGCGGTCCTGGCGGCCGACAAGCCGGTCAAGGTCGTTCAGGACGGCAAGCTGCTCGGCATCGTCGGCGACGAGGAGATCCTCGCGGTGGTCGCCGGGCACGAAGGCGGCGCGTGATGGCCGTGGCCCTGGAGAAGTCCGCACCGCTGGCCGGCGTACGCAAGGTCAGCCGGCGCACGGTGGTGGCCGCGATCCTGGCCGCCTGGCTGCTCCTGTTCGTCATCTTCCGCGGGAAGCAGACCCTGACCCTGGCGGCGGCCGACCTCACCGATCTGCACCGGTGGTTCAACGACGTCAACGACTCGATCGGCGCGGACCGCAACTCCAACCCGCTCTTCCTCTACTTCTTCAACGAGATCCGCCTGGTCATCGACAACCTGGTGACCTTCATCCAGCACCTGATCTCACAGCCCTCCGCCGGCCGCCCCCTGCCGCAGATCGGATGGCTCGGCGTCGTCGGCGTCGTGGGCTACGTCTCCTGGGCCGTGGGCAACTGGCGGGTCGCCCTGCTGGCCGTGGCGGGCTTCACCTTCCTGGGGCTGCAGGGTCTGTGGCAGGAGAGCATGGACACCCTGTCGCTCACCCTCTCCGCGGTCTTCGTGGCGCTGCTGTTCGCGATCCCTCTGGGCGTGTGGGCGGGGCTGTCCGACCGGGTCAACCGGATCGTGACGCCCTTCCTGGACTTCATGCAGACGATGCCGACCTTCGTCTACCTCGCCCCGCTGACCCTGTTCTTCCTCATCGGCGGCGCCTCCGCCACGATCGCCACCGTGGTCTACGCGGCGCCGCCGGCGATCCGCATCACCGCGCACGCCATCCGCTCCGTGCCGGAGACCACCGTCGAGGCGGCCGAGTCGCTGGGGGCGACACGGCGGCAGGCACTGCTGAAGGTCCTGCTGCCCATGTCCAAGCGGACCGTGGTGATGGGCGTCAACCAGTCGATCATGGCCGCCCTGGCCATGGTGACCATCGCGGCCCTGATCGACGCGCCCGGCCTCGGCAAGACCGTCGTCCAGGCTCTGCAGTCGCTCGACGTGGGAACGGCCTTCAACGCGGGGCTCGCCATCGTCGTCATGGCGATCGTCCTCGACCGGGTCACCACCGCGGCCAGCGCCCGTGCGGAGACGGCCCGGCGCTCGAAGAACCGCTTCCTCAAGTGGCGCAGGCCGCTGCTCGGCGCGGGCGCGGCGGTCACGGCGGTCCTCCTCTACATGTCGCACACCTATGTGTGGGCGGCGGAGTTCCCCGGCGACGGCAGCCTCGGCAGCTCCATCGCGAGCGCGGCGGACACCGCGACCACCTGGGTGCAGGACAACCTCTCGGGCCTCACCAACGCCTTCCGCGACGGCATCACCAACGGCCTGCTCAACCCGTTCCAGTCGCTGCTCACCGACTCCCCGTGGTGGCTGGTCGGCGCGGTGCTGATCACCCTGGGCGCTGTGCTCGGCGGCTGGCGGGCCGGGGTCACCACGGCCGTCTGCCTGGGCCTGCTGGTCGGTACCGGCCTGTGGTCGGACGCCATGACGACGCTGGCGTCGACCCTGGTGGCGACGGTGCTGGTCATGCTGCTCGGCATCGTCCTCGGCGTGTGGATGGGGCGCAGCCCGCTCGTGGACCGGGTGCTGCGGCCCTCCCTGGACGCGGCACAGGTCATGCCGCCGTTCGTCTACCTCGTGCCGTTCCTGGCGCTGTTCGGCGCGACCCGCTTCACGGCCATCGTCGCCGCGATCGTCTACGCGGCTCCGGTCGCCATCAAGATCATCGCGGATGGGGTCAGGGCGGTCCCCGCGACCACCGTCGAGGCGGCCACCTCCGCCGGGTGCAACACCTGGCAGATCATCACCAAGGTTCAGCTGCCGATGTCACGCAGCGCCCTGACGCTCGCCACCAACCAGGGCCTGATCTACGTGCTGTCGATGGTTGTTGTGGGCGGCCTGGTGGGAGCGGGCGCCCTCGGCTACGACGTCGTGGCCGGATTCTCGCAGGGGCAGCTGTACGGGAAGGGGCTTGCGGCGGGGCTCGCCATCGTCCTTCTCGGAGTCATGTTCGACCGGATCACTCAGGCAGCGGCGCGGCGCGTGAGCGCGTAAAGGAGCACTGACGATGGCAACACAGGTACGACAGTGGAGAGTCGGCGCGGCCGGCATGGCCGTTCTCGGGCTCACCCTCACCGCCTGCGGCGGTGCGAAGGTCGGTGACAGCTCCTCGGCTTCGGACAGCTCGGGCAAGTGCGGCACCTTCAATCTCGCCGTCAACCCGTGGGTGGGCTACGAGGCGGACGCGGCGGTCGTCGCGTACGTCGCGCAGAACGACCTCGGCTGCACGGTCAAGAAGAAGGACCTGAAGGAAGAGATCGCCTGGCAGGGCTTCGGGACGGGCGAGGTTGACGCCGTCCTGGAGAACTGGGGCCACGACGACCTGAAGAAGAAGTACATCACCCAGCAGAAGACCGCCGTGGCCGCCGGCTCGACCGGCAACAAGGGCATCATCGGCTGGTACGTGCCGCCGTGGCTGGCCAAGGCGCACCCGGACATCGCCGACTGGAAGAACCTGGACAAGTACGCGTCCAACTTCAAGACCTCCGAGTCCGGCGGCAAGGGTCAGCTGCTGGACGGCGACCCGTCGTACGTCACCAACGACGAGGCACTGGTGAAGAACCTGAAACTGGACTTCAAGGTGGTGTACGCGGGCAGCGAGACCGCGCTCATCCAGTCCTTCCGGAAGGCCGAGAAGAACAAGGAATGGGTGATCGGCTACTTCTACGAGCCGCAGTGGTTCCTGTCCGAGGTGCCGTTGGTCAAGGTTGATCTGCCCAAGTACACGGCCGGGTGCGACGCCGACGCGGCGAAGATCGCCTGTGACTACCCCGTCTACGACCTCGACAAGATCGTCAGCGCGAAGTTCGCGAAATCCGGCAGTCCGGCCTACGACCTGGTGAAGAACTTCAACTGGACGAACGACGACCAGAACACCGTGGCCAAGTACATCGCGGTGGACAAGATGTCGCCCGACGCGGCGGCCAAGAAGTGGGTGGAGGCCAACCGCGCCAAGGTCGACGCCTGGCTCAAGTAGCCCGCGTCGAGAAGACGGTCCGAGATGCCCGGCGGGCGGTGTGCACCTGTGTGCGCCGCCCGCCGGGCATTGCCGTGTTTCGGGCTGTTTGCCGACGTCACCGACCCCTTGACACCCCCTCCTCGTGACAGGCACATTGAGTTGCGCAACCTGAACCATGTTGCGCTGCAAGCAACTCGACTGGTTTTGAATCCGGAGGTGCGGCGATGGCGGGACCCCGAGTGGTGATCATCGGAGCGGGTGTCGTGGGAGCGGCGCTCGCGGACGAGATCTCCGCGCGCGGCTGGACCGAAGTGACCGTGGTCGACCAGGGCCCGCTCCCCGCGACCGGGGGCTCCACGTCGCACGCCCCGGGCCTGGTCTTCCAGACGAACTCCTCCAAGACCATGACCGAGCTGGCCCGCTACACCGTCGAGAAGTTCTGCTCCCTCGACGTCGACGGCAAGCCCTGTTTCCTGCAGGTCGGCGGCCTCGAAGTGGCGACCACCCCCGAGCGCCTCGCGGAACTGCACCGCCGCCACGGCTGGATCACCGCCTGGGGCATCGAGGCCCGGCTGCTGAGCGCCGACGAGTGCGTCGAGCAGCACCCGCTGGTCAACCGGGACAGGATCCTCGGCGGCCTCCTGATACCGACGGACGGCCTCGCCAAGGCCGTCCTCGCCGTCGAGGCGCAGATCCGCCGGGCCACCGAGCGCGGCGTCACCTTCCTGGCCCGCCACGAGGTGCTCGACGTCCAGCAGAGCGAGGGCCGGGTGACCGGTGTCCTCACCGACCAGGGCGAGCTCGCGGCCGACATCGTGGTGTGCTGCGCCGGCATCTGGGGCCCGAAGATCGCCCGCATGGCCGGCATGAACCTCCCGCTGACCCCGCTCGCCCACCAGCTCGCCTGGACCGGACCGGTCCCGGCGCTCGCGGGCCAGACGGAGGAGGCGGTGCGGCCGATCCTGCGCCACCAGGACGCCGATCTCTACTACCGCGACCGCTTCGACGGCATCGGCATCGGCTACTACGGCCACCGCCCGATGCCCGTCTCGGCCGACGACATCCTCTCCGTCGACGAGGCCGACCGGATGCCGTCGGTCCTCGAGTTCACCGAGGAGGACTTCGAGGACGCCTGGACCGAGACCCGGTCGCTGCTCCCCGCGACCGCGGAGGCGAAGGTCGAGGAGGGCATCAACGGCCTGTTCTCCTTCACCACCGACAACTTCCCGCTCCTCGGCGAGTCCCCGGACGTCAAGGGCTTCTGGGTCGCGGAGGCGGTGTGGGTCACCCACTCCGCGGGCGTGGGCCGCGCCATGGCCGAATGGCTCGTCGACGGCCACTGCTCGTCCTTCGACCTGCACGAGTGCGACGTCAACCGCTTCGAGCCGCACCAGTTGTCCCCGGAGTACGTCCTGGCCCGCGACTGTCAGAACTTCGTCGAGGTCTACGACATCCTCCACCCCCTCCAGCCGTCGGGGGACCCGCGCCCGATCCGCACGAGCCCCTTCCACGCCCGCCAGCAGGAGCACGGCGCGTTCTTCCTGGAAGCGAGCGGCTGGGAGCGCCCCCAGTGGTACGAGGCCAACGCGGGGCTGGTCGAAGGCCGCAGCATTCCCACCCCCAACGACTGGGCCGCGCAGTTCTGGTCACCCATCGTCGGTGCCGAGGCACAGGCAACCCGTGAGACCGTCGCGCTGTACGACATGACGGCACTCAAGCGACTCGAGGTCAGCGGCCCGGGCGCCGCGGACTTCCTGGAGGGGCTCACCACCAGCAAGGTCGCCAAGTCGGTCGGCTCGGTGACGTACACCCTGCTCCTGGACCACAAGGGCGGCATCCGCAGCGACGTCACCGTCGCCCGCCTGGCCCGTGACCTCTTCCAGGTCGGCGCCAACGGCAACCTGGACCTCGACTGGCTCACCCGCCACCTCCCCGCCGACGGCACCGTCCAGGTGCGCGACATCACCCCCGGCACCTGCTGCATCGGCCTGTGGGGCCCGCTGGCCCGCAAGGTCCTGCAACCGCTGACGGACGAGGACTTCTCGGGCGACGGCCTGAAGTACTTCCGCGCCAAGCGCGCCCACATCGGCTCGGTGCCCGTCACCGCGATGCGGCTGTCCTACGTCGGTGAGCTGGGCTGGGAGCTCTACACCACCGCCGACCAGGGCCAGAAGCTGTGGGACACCCTGTGGCGGGCGGCCAGGCCCCTCGGCGGGCTCATCGCCGGACGTGGCGCCTTCAACAGCCTCCGCCTGGAGAAGGGCTACCGCTCCTTCGGCACCGACATGACCTACGAGCACGATCCCTACGAGGCCGGCGTCGGCTTCGCCGTCAAGCTCGACAAGGGCGACTTCATCGGCAAAGCCGCCCTGGAGCGCCGCAAGGAAGCCGTGCGGCGCAAGCTGACCTGCCTCACCATCGACGACCCGCGGTCGGTCGTGATGGGCAAGGAGCCCGTGTTCGACGGTGACCGTGCGGTCGGGTACGTCACGAGTGCGGCCTACGGCTACACGATCGGTAAGGGGATCGCGTACGCATGGCTCCCCGCGGAGCTCGCCGTCCCCGGGACGACGGTCCACATCGGCTACTTCGACCGGCGCGTCGAGGCGGTCGTGAGCGAGGAGCCCCTTTTCGACCCCACGATGTCCCGTCTTCGTGGGTGAGCGGGTCGTTCGGCTGCGGGCCCGTCGTGGCAGGTCGCGCCCACGCGGCGGAGCCGCCCATCGCTACAGCCCCGCGCCACTGTGGGGCGCTCATCGTCAGCCCAGTCGGAAGGAGCACCGTCGGTGACCGCACAGCTGCTTGACGGCAAGGCGACCGCCGCCGACATCCGTCGCGAACTCGCCGAGCGCGTGGCCAAGTCGACCGCGACCGGCGAACGCCCCCCGGGGCTCGGCACCGTCCTCGTCGGCGACGACCCGGGCAGCCACGCCTACGTCGCCGGCAAGCACCGCGACTGCGCCCAGGTGGGCGTCGCCTCCCTGCGCCGCGAACTGCCCGCCGACGCCACCCAGCAGCAGGTCGAGGCCGTCATCGACGAACTCAACGCCGACCCGGCCTGCACCGGCTACATCGTCCAGCTCCCGCTCCCGCGCCACCTGGACGCCAACGCCGTACTGGAACGCATGGACCCGGCCAAGGACGCCGACGGGCTGCACCCCGTCAACCTCGGCCGGCTCACCCTGGGCGTCGACGCCCCGCTGCCGTGTACCCCACGCGGCATCGTCGAACTGCTCCGCCGGTACGAGGTGCCGATCGCCGGGGCACGCGTGTGCGTGGTCGGGCGCGGCATCACCGTCGGACGGCCCATCGGACTGCTGCTCACCCGCAGGTCCGAGAACGCCACCGTCACCCTCTGCCACACCGGCACCAAGGGTCTGGCCTGGCATGTGCGCGAGGCGGACATCGTCGTCGCGGCGGCCGGCTCGCCCGGACTGATCACCAAGGACATGCTGCGCCCCGGCGCGGCGGTCCTGGACGTCGGCATCACCCGCACCGACCACGGGCTCGTGGGCGACATACATCCGGACGCCGCCCAGGTCGCCGGATGGCTCGCGCCGATGCCCGGGGGAGTGGGACCCATGACCCGGGCGATGCTGCTCGCCAACGTCGTCGAGGCCGCCGAGAGGAACGCGAACACCGTATGAACGCGCTGAACACCCCCCTGGCGGAGCTGGACCCCGAGGTCCACGCCGCCCTCCGCGCAGAGCTGCACCGCCAGCAGTCCACCCTCGAGATGATCGCCTCCGAGAACTTCGCGCCGTCCGCCGTGATGGAGGCCCAGGGGTCGGTCGCGACCAACAAGTACGCCGAGGGCTACCCCGGCCGCCGCTACTACGGCGGCTGCGAACACGTCGACGTCACCGAGCGCCTGGCCATCGAGCGCGTCAAGTCCCTCTTCGGGGCGGGCTTCGCCAACGTCCAGCCGCATTCGGGCGCCCAGGCGAACACCGCCGTCTTCTTCGCCCTGCTCCAGCCCGGCGACACGATCCTCGGCCTCGACCTCGCACACGGCGGGCACCTCACCCACGGCATGCGCATCAACTACAGCGGCAAGATGCTGAACGTCGTGCCGTACCACGTGGCGGAGACCGACAACCTCATCGACATGGACGAGGTGGAACGCCTCGCCAAGGAACACCGCCCCAAGATGATCATCGCGGGCTGGTCGGCGTACCCGAGGCAGCTGGACTTCGCGGCCTTCCGGCGCATCGCCGACGACGTCGGTGCCCTCCTCATGGTCGACATGGCGCACTTCGCGGGCCTGGTCGCCGCCGGACTGCACCCCAGCCCCGTCCCCCACGCGCACGTGGTCACCACCACGACGCACAAGACGCTCGGCGGTCCCCGCGGCGGTGTCATCCTCACCAACGACGCCGACCTCGCCAAGAAGATCAACTCGGCGGTGTTCCCCGGAATGCAGGGCGGCCCCCTGGAGCACGTCATCGCCGCGAAGGCCGTCTCCTTCAAGGTGGCGGCGACGCCCGAGTTCGCCGAACGCCAGGCCCGCACGCTGGCCGGCGCCCGCATCCTCGCCGAGCGCCTCACCCGGCCCGACGCGGCCGCGGCCGGAGTGAAGGTCCTGACCGGCGGCACGGACGTCCATCTCGTCCTCGTCGACCTCCGCGACTGCGCACTCGACGGACGGCGGGCCGAAGACCTGCTCCACGAGATCGGCATCACCGTCAACCGCAACGCCGTCCCCTTCGACCCGCGCCCGCCCATGGTCACCTCCGGCCTGCGCATAGGCACCCCCGCGCTGGCCACCCGAGGCTTCACCGAGGAGGACTTCGCCGAGGTCGCCGACGTGATCGCGCTGGCCCTCCGGCCCGAGCCGGACGTCACCGCACTGCGCGCCCGCACCGAGGCACTCGCGGCCACGTACCCGCTCTACCCGCACCTCTCGCACGACGGAGACGTCCGATGAGCCCCAGCACCCCCGGCGCCGACCTCCCCGACCACCCGGACTGGCTCTGGCGCAATCCCGAGCCCAGGCGTTCGTACGACGTGATCGTCGTGGGTGGCGGCGGACACGGCCTGGCCACCGCCCACTACCTGGCGAGGAACCACGGCATCACCAACGTCGCGGTCCTGGAGAAGGGCTGGCTGGGCGGCGGCAACATGGCCCGCAACACCACGATCATCCGCTCCAACTACCTGTGGGACGAGAGCGCAGGCATCTACGAACACGCCCTCAAACTGTGGGAAGGGCTGGCGCAGGAGCTCGACTACCCGATCCTCTTCTCCCAGCGCGGCGTGCTGAACCTCGCCCACAGCCTGCAGGACGTCCGCGACAGCGTGCGCCGTGTCGAGGCCAACCGGCTCAACGGCGTGGACGCCGAGTGGCTCGACGCCGAGCAGGTCAAAGAGGTCTGCCCGATCGTCAACATCTCACCCGACGTGCGCTACCCGGTCCTCGGCGGCACCTACCAGCCGCGCGCCGGAATCGCCAAGCACGACTACGTGGCCTGGGGCTTTGCCCGCTCCGCGGACGCCGCCGGCATCGACATCATCCAGAACTGCGAGGTCACCGGCCTGGACGTGGTCGGCGGCCGGGTGGTCGGCGTCCAGACCACGCTGGGTCCCATCGCCGCGGGCAAGGTGGCCCTGTGCTCGGCCGGCCACACCTCGGTCCTCGCCGCCATGGCAGGCATCGAACTCCCGGTCCAGAGCCACCCGTTGCAGGCCCTGGTCTCCGAGCTCCTGGAGCCGGTCCACCCCACGGTGGTCATGTCCAACGCCGTCCACGTGTACGTCAGCCAGGCGCACAAGGGCGAGCTGGTGATGGGCGCCGGCATCGACGCGTACAACTCCTACACCCAGCGCGGCGCATTCCACATCATCGAAGAGCAGATGTCCGCAGCCCTGGAACTCTTCCCGGTCTTCGCCCGCGCCCACGTGCTGCGCACCTGGGGAGGGATCGTCGACGTCAGCCCCGACGCCTCGCCGATCGTCGGCCTCAGCCCGGTCGACAACCTCTACCTCAACTGCGGGTGGGGCACGGGCGGGTTCAAGGCCACCCCGGGCGTCGGCTGGGTCTACGCCCACACCATCGCCCACGACACCCCGCACGCCCTGAACGCCCCCTTCTCGCTCGACCGTTTCACCACCGGCGCGCTCGTCGACGAGCACGGCGCGGCCGCGGTGGCCCACTAGGGAGCCGAACCATGCTGCTCATCCCCTGCCCGTGGTGCGGGCCCCGCGACGAGGCCGAGTTCCACTACGGCGGCCAGGCCCATGTGGCCTACCCGGAGAACTCCGCGGAACTGACCGACGAGGAGTGGGCCCGCTACCTCTTCTTCCGCGACAACCCCAAGGGCCCGTTCGCCGAGCGCTGGAGCCACGCGGCGGGCTGCCGCAGGTGGTTCAACGCGGTGCGCGACACGTCGACGAACGAGATCCTGGCGGTGTATCGGGCGGGGGAGGCGCGCCCGCCCACGACGGAGCCCAGGTCGGCCGTCTCGGCCCGTCCGGCGTCTGAGGACGAGGCGCCTTCAGGGCCGAACGGGGGCCTGGGGGCAGAGCCCCCAGCGGGGTCCGGGGCCAGGCCCCTGGACACGGGAAGGGGCGGGATGGGGGAGACCCAGCCGTTCCGCCTGACCACCGGCGGCCGCGTCGACCGGGACGAACCCCTCACCTTCACCTTCGACGGCACCGACTACCAGGGCTACCGCGGCGACACCCTGGCCTCCGCCCTCCTCGCCAACGGCGTGATCGCGGCAGCGACCAGCATCAAACTCGGCCGCCCCCGCGGCATCTTCTCCGCCGGCGTCGAAGAACCCAACGCCGTCATCCAGATCGAGGAACCCTTCCCCGAGCCGATGCTCCCCGCCACGACCGTAGAGCTGTACGACGGCCTCGTCGCGAGCAGCCTCCCCGGCCAGGGCCGCCTCGCCACCGAACCGGACCCCGCCCGCTACGACGCCGTACACGCCCACTGCGACCTGCTGGTCGTCGGCGCGGGCCCCGCCGGCCTCGCAGCCGCAGCCGCGGCAGCGCGGAGCGGCGCACGCGTCGTCCTCGCCGACGACCAGCCGGAACCCGGCGGCAGCCTGCTCGGCACCGGCGAACACCTCGACTGGGTGGAGGCGACGCACGCACAGCTCGAGGCCGCCCCCGAGGTACGCGTCCTGCGCCGCACCACCGTCTTCGGCCACTACGACGACAACCACCTCCTCGCCGTCGAGCACCGCACCAACCACCTCGGCGCCGAGGCCCCGGACCAGGTCGCCCGCGAGCGCGTCTGGCGGATCCGCGCCCGGCGCGTGGTCCTCGCGACCGGCGCCCACGAGCGTTCGCTGGCGTTTGGCGACAATGACCGCCCCGGCGTGATGCTGGCCGCCTCGGCCCGGACGTACCTCCACCGCTACTCCGTTCTGCCCGGCCGGCACGCGGTCGTGTTCACCACCAACGACAGCGCCTACGCCGCCGCACTCGACCTGGCGGGGGCCGGAGTGGAGATCGCGGCGATCGTCGACACCCGGTCCGAGCCGGGGGAGTGGGCCGAGCTTGCCCGGTCCGCCGGGATCGAGGTGCTGGCCGGACACGCGGTCACGGACACGGAGGGCGGGCCCCGCCTCACCGCCGTGACGGTCGCCCCGTACGGGCAGCCCGCGGCACAGCAAGTGGCCTCGGGACAGCGGGAGTTCGCCGTCGACCTGCTTCTGGTCTCCGGCGGCTGGAACCCCGTCGCGCATCTGTTCAGCCAGGCGGGCGGCAAGCTCCGCCACGACGACGTACTCGGCACGTTCGTGCCCGACAGCTGCCGTCAGGCGGTGGAGGTCGCGGGCAGTGCGAACGGGGTCTTCGATCTCGCCACGACCCTCGCGCAGGGCGCGAAGGCCGGCGCCCGCGCGGTCGAGGCGGAGGGCTACACCGCCGCGGCGCCGGCCCTCCCGGCCGTCGCCGCCCAGCCGCACACCGCGCCCATGCAGGTGTTCGCCGTCCCCACCTCCACCGGAGCCCCCCGGTTCGTCGACCTCCAACGCGACGTCACGGTCGACGACCTGGCGCGGGCGACCGGGGCGGGTCTGCGCTCGGTGGAGCACACCAAGCGCTACACCACGGCCGGCACCGCCAACGACCAGGGCAGGACGGGCGGGTTCCTGGCGAGCGGGATAGTCGCCGAACTCCTCGGCGTGAACATCTCGGCGCTCGGCCTGCCCACGTTCCGTCCGCCGTACACCCCCGTCTCCTTCGCCACCCTCGCCGGCCGCGACCGCGGCGCGCTGTCGGACCCGATCCGCACGACCGCCGTCCACGAGTGGCACGTCGCGCACGGCGCCCTCTTCGAGAACGTCGGCCAGTGGAAGCGCCCCTGGTACTACCCGCGAGGCGGCGAGGACATGGAGACCGCCGTGCTGCGCGAATGCCGCGCCGCCCGCGAGGGTGTGGCCTTCATGGACGCCTCCACCCTCGGCAAGATCGACGTGCAGGGCCCGGACGCCGCGCTCTTCCTCGACCGGCTCTACACCAACATGATGAGCACCCTGAAGGTCGGCATGATCCGCTACGGCGTCATGTGCCGCCTGGACGGGATGCTCTTCGACGACGGCACGGTCATCCGCCTCGCGCAGGACCGCTTCCTGGTCACCACCACGACCGGCAACGCCGCAGCCGTCCTGGACTGGATGGAGGAGTGGCTGCAGACCGAGTGGCCCGAACTGCGGGTCCACTGCACCTCGGTCACCGAACAGTGGGCCACCGTGGCCCTGGTCGGTCCGCGTTCTCGGGAGGTCCTCGGCTCGTTGGCGCCCCAACTGCCTGTGGCCAACGACGACTTCCCGTTCATGGCCTGGCGGGAGACGGCCGTCGCAGGCATCGACGCGCGCGTGTGCCGGATCAGTTTCTCCGGCGAACTGGCCTACGAGATCAACGTGTCGCCCTGGGACGCCCTCACCCTGTGGGAGGCGCTGCACGAGGCAGGCGCCCCGTACGGCATCACCCCGTACGGCACGGAGACCATGCACGTCCTGCGTGCCGAGAAGGGCTACCCGATCATCGGCCAGGACACCGACGGCACGGTCACCCCGCACGACCTCGGCATGAGCTGGGCGGTGTCGAAGAAGAAGCCCGACTTCATCGGCAAGCGTTCCTACGCCCGCGCCGACGCCGTCCGCCCCGACCGCAAGCACCTCGTCGGCCTCCTCCCCGAAGACCCGGCCGCCTTCCTCCCCGAGGGCACCCACCTGGTCGCCGACAGTGAACTGCCCGCCCCGCCCGTCCCGATGCTCGGCCACGTCACCTCCAGCTACCGCAGCGCGGCGCTCGGCCGGACCTTCGCGCTCGCCCTGATCAAGGGCGGCCGGGACCGCATCGGCGAACGCCTCTACGCACCCGTCGGTGACCGGCTGCTGCCGGTGACCGTCGCAAGCCCCGTCCTCTACGACCCCGAGGGAGCCCGCCGCGATGGCTGACACCACCCTGACCGCACGGCAGCGCAGCCCTCTGGCGCACGCCGCCGGCCGCCTTGCCGCCGCGACGCACTCCTGCGGGGGCGCGGTCCGCCTGGCCGAAGTCCCCTTCCTGGCCCAGCTGAACGTCCGCCTCGACGCCAAGAGCCCGGCGGCGGACGCCGTCGGACTCGCCCTGGGACTCCCGTTGCCCCTGGAACCCGACACCGTCGTGCGCGTGGGGGATCTGAGCGCGCTGTGGCTCGGCCCCGACGAATGGCTGTTGGTGGGCCTGCCCGGCACCCAGCGGGACCTGGAGAGCCGGATCCGCTCGGCGGCCGGGGACGACCCCGTCTCCGTCACCGACGTCTCCGCCCAGCGCACCACCGTCCTGGTCGGCGGACCGCGCGCCCGCGACCTGCTCTCCCACGGCTGCCGGTTGGATCTGCACCCGCGTGTCTTCGGCCCCGGCCGTTGCGCCCAGACGACGCTGGCCCGCACCCAGGTCGTCCTGGTGGCCCGGGACGAGCCCAGGGCCGGGTTCTGGGTGCTGGTGCGCTCCTCCTTCGCCGACTACCTGACGGACTGGCTGCTGGACGCTGCCGTGGAATACGGGTGAACGGCTCGGCACGGCGGGCGCACCCCTGGCGCGGGTGACCCGGTGTGCTCCGGCTGGTGGAGCCGACGGTCGAGCAGTCCTGCGCGCGCAGACCACAGGGCCCTCGAAGTCGGCGCAGACGGCCCAGAAACTCGCCCATGGCCGACGGCATGGGCGAGGAACACACCGGCCCGGGCCGTGCGGGCCCTTCTCGTGCTCCTTGTTCGAACAGGCTGGCGTCCTGTGCCCGGCGAGCATCGCATCGGCGCATCCGGCACCCGGCCGCATGACAGCAGTTCCATCGGCATACCGACGAGGAGAGGCAGACATGGCACGCAAGGCGCCGCGCGAGGACCCCGGTGAGGACGCCCTGGAGGTGACCGCGCCCAAGAGGTGGGCCGCCGGGATCCCCGCGGTGACCCACGCGCTGCGCATCGGGTACGACCAGATGGGCGTGCGGCGCACCGCGCTGACCCTGCTGAAGGTCAACCAGAAGGACGGCTTCGACTGCCCCGGCTGCGCCTGGCCCGAGGGTGACCACCGCAGCAGGGCCGAGTTCTGCGAGAACGGTGCCAAGGCCGTCGCCGAGGAAGCCACCGTGCGCCGGGTGACGCGGGAGTTCTTCGCCGCGCACCCGGTGGGCGAGCTCGCGGGCCGCAGCGAATACTGGCTGGGCCAGCAGGGCCGCCTCACCGAGCCGATGTACAAACCGGCCGACTCGCAGACGTATGTGCCGGTCCCCTGGGAGACGGCTTTCGACATCGTCGCCCGGGAGCTCAAGGAGCTGCGCAGCCCCGACGAGGCCGCCTTCTACACGTCGGGCCGTACCTCCAACGAGGCGGCGTACCTCTACCAGCTCCTCGTACGGCAATTCGGCACCAACAACCTGCCGGACTGCTCGAACATGTGCCACGAGTCGAGCGGTTCGGCGCTCACCGAGACGATCGGCATCGGCAAGGGCAGCGTCCACCTCGACGATCTGTACTGCGCCGACCTGATCTTCGTCGTCGGGCAGAACCCCGGCACCAACCACCCGCGGATGTTGTCCGCGCTGGAGAAGGCCAAGCGGCGCGGTGCGCGCATCGTCACGGTGAACCCTCTGCCCGAAGCCGGGCTGCTGCGCTTCAGGAACCCGCAGAACGCCCGCGGTGTCGCAGGTGCCGGCACGTCCCTCTCGGACCGGTTCCTGCAGATACGGCTCGGGGGCGACCTGGCGCTCTTCCAGGCGCTGTCGCGGCTGCTGCTGGACGCCGAGGAAGCCGCGCCCGGCACGGTCCTCGACCGCGACTTCATCGCCGCGCACACCGACGGCTTCGAGGCCTACGCCGAACAGCTGAGCAAACTCGACCGGGACGACGTGGCCGAGGCGACCGGGCTGTCGCGCGATGTCATCGAGGCCACCGCCCGCGACGTCATGTCGGCCCGGTCGATCGTGGTGTGCTGGGCCATGGGACTGACCCAGCACAAGCACTCCGTGCCCACCATCCGGGAGGTGGTGAACTTCCTGCTGCTGCGCGGCAACATCGGGCGCCCCGGCGCCGGAGTGTGCCCTGTGCGCGGTCACTCCAACGTGCAGGGCGACCGCACGATGGGCATCTACGAGAAGCCGACGCCGGAGTTCCTCGACGCGCTGCAGAGCGAGTTCGGATTCGACCCGCCACGCCACCACGGGTTCGACGCGGTGGAGACGATCCGGGCGATGGGCGCCGGCGAGGTGAAGGTCTTCTTCGCCATGGGTGGCAACTTCGTCTCCGCCGCCCCCGACACGGCGGCCACCGAGCGGGCCCTGCGGAACTGCCGGCTGACCGTCCAGGTGTCCACCAAGCTCAACCGCTCCCACGCGGTCTGCGGACGCGAGGCCCTCATCCTTCCCGCCCTGGGCCGTACCGAGCGGGACCGGGGACCGGACGGGACGGACCGGTTCGTCACCGTCGAGGACTCGATGGGGATCGTGCACGCCTCCCGGGGCGGGCTGCGACCCGCCTCCCCGCACCTGCTCTCCGAGCCGGCCATCGTCGGCCGGCTGGCACGCAGCCTGTTCGGTCCGGGCGGCGACGTGCCGTGGGCGGCCCTCGAGGCCGACTACGACGCCGTCCGCGACAGCATCGCCCGGGTCGTGCCCGGTTTCGCCGACTTCAACACGCGGGTACGCCGCCCCGGCGGCTTCACCCTGCCGCACGCTCCCCGCGACGAGCGGCGCTTCCCCACCAGGACGGGCAAGGCCAACTTCACGGTCAACCCGGTGGAGGTGCTGCGCGTCCCGCCCGGTCGCCTGCTGCTTCAGACACTGCGCAGCCACGACCAGTACAACACCACGATCTACGGCCTCGACGACCGCTACCGCGGCATCCGTCAGGGACGCCGGGTGGTCTTCGTCCACCCCGACGACCTCGCGGAGCGCCAGATCGCCGACGGCGGGCTGGTGGACATCGTCAGTGAGTGGCCGGACGGCCCGGAACGGCGGGCCGAGGCCTTCCGCGCGGTCGCGTACGACACGCCCCGCGGATGCTGCGCGGCCTACTTCCCCGAGGCCAACGTGCTCGTCCCGCTCGACTCCGTGGCGGACACCTCCAACACACCGACGTCCAAGAGCGTCGTGGTACGCCTGGAGCGCGGCGACGCCCCCTCACCTGGGCCGGGGGAGGCTCAGCTCGCGTAGCCCATCCGGTGGCTGATCTCCTCGGCGCCCTGGACCAGCACGGGTGCGAGCTCGTGGATGCGCTCCTCGGTGAAGCGGTACGCGGGGCCGGAGGCGCTGAGGGCGGCGACGGTCTCGCCGTGGTGGGAACGTATCGGGGCCGCGATGGCGTGCAGTCCGATCTCGAGTTCCTCCAGCGTCACCGCGTACCCGCGCTCCCGCGCCTCGGTGAGGTTCTTCTCCAGCTCGGTCCTGGCGGTCAGGGTGTGCGGCGTCAGCTTCTGCAACCCGGATGCCGCGAGCACTTCGGCGCGCTCCTTCGTCGGCAGGTGGGCGAGCAGGATCTTGCCGCTGGACGTCGCGTGCACCGGGGTGAGCTGCCCGACCCAGTTGTGCGTACCGACCGCGCCCGGGCCGCGCACCTGGTAGAGGTTGACCGCGTAGTGCTCCTGCAGGACGGCGATGTTGACGGTCTCGCCGATCTCCTCGCTGAGCCGCTCGCACACCGGCCGACCCTGCTGGGTGATGTCGAGACGGCCCGTGACCGCCCCCGCCAGGCGTACGATCCCGAAGCCCAGCCGGTACTTGCCCCGCTCGCCCGCCTGCTCGACCAGACCGCGCGCCTCCAGCGCCCCGAGCAGACGGAACGCGGTCGACTTGTGGACGTCGATCTCGGCGGCGACCTCGCTGACGCCCGCCTCACCGCGCTGGGCGAGGATCTCCAGGACGCTGACGGCACGGTCGACCGACTGCACCCCGTTCACCGCGGGAGCCGGCGTTTCGTCATCTGCCGAGTGGTTGCTCATAGCGCAACTATACGGCCTGCGGTGTTCTCCCCGGTGATCCGCGGTGACGCCACCCGCTGTGCCCACAAGGGGAGAGAGGCAGTGAGCCCCCAGGGGCAGGGGCGTAATGACCAGTCGGTAACCTGCCGGCATGACTACTGCCGCCCTCGAGCCGCGCGCCGGTCGACGCTGTGCCGCCCCGCTCAACACCCTGCACGCGACGCACTACTTCTCGCCCGACCTGGGACGGGAGCTGGGTGCTCTCGGGATCACCCATCCGCAGGCCGTGACCTTCGCTGCGCGGGCGGCCGCGCTGGGGTCGGTCGGGGCCGGCGTGGTGACGGCGGCCTTCTACAACTACAAGCACGATCTCGTGGCCCGGCACGTGCCCGCGGTGTGGTCGATCGCCACCCCGCAGGACGTGCTCGCGGCACGCACGCGTGCCGCCGACGCCACCCTGCGGCGGCTGCTGGGCGAGGAGGCGGTGGCGTCCGCGGAGATGGCGGAGGCCGCGCGGCTGGCGTTGCGCGCCGCCGAGGCCTGTGGGCGCGGTGCCCGGCCTCTGTACTCGGCGCACGCCGACCTTCCCGCCCCCGACGAGCCGCACCTCGCGTACTGGCACGGGGCGACCCTGCTGCGCGAGCACCGGGGCGACGGTCATCTGGTCGCGCTGATGTCCGCGGGCCTCGACGGGCTGGAGGCGATGGTGACCCACACCGCCACGGGCAAGGGCATGACACCGAGGTGGGCGATGACCACCCGTGGCTGGAGCCAGGACGACTGGAACGCTGCGACGGCCCGCCTCCGGGACCGCGGGCTGCTGGACAGCACCGGCGAACTCACCGAGCGAGGCGTCGCCCTCCGCGAGGAGATCGAGCAGGAGACCGACCGCCTGGACCGGGCTCCGTACGAGCACCTCGGCCCGGAGGGCGTGGCACGCCTGACGGCCCTCGGGACGACGTTCACCCGCGCCGCGATGACCGCGGGGGCGTTTCCGGCGGATCTGATCGGCAAGGGGTGACGCGGCCGGCCGCGGCCCCTGGATCCGTCCTGACGATGCGTCAGGACGGTGGCATTGATCGTCGATCCCGCCGCTGGTCGGCTCACATCCGACCGAAGTGACAACGCCGCTCCTCCAAGAGCGATCAGCCGGACCCGGCGTCCGGCACCTCTCGCAAGCAGCACGCGGATCCGTCGCCGTACGGCGTCCTTCCCGCCCGGGACGTCACCGGTGCGACGGATGACCTCGCCCAACTGGGAGCCGATGGTGAAGTTGGGGTCGAGTGCCACCATGGGTTCCTGCGACACCAGGGCGATCTCGCTGCCGCGGATGCGCTGCAGTTCCCGCTCCGGCAGGCCGGTGATCCGGGTCCCGGCCAGCCAGGCCGATCCGCCGGTCACCGTGCCGCCCGGGGCGAGCAGCCCGAGCGGTGACAGGCCCGTCACGGTCTCTTCCTGGCCGGGATGAGCGCGTTCGCGTGGTGTCCGCCTGTGCGTTCCTCGCGTCGGGGCGAGCGCATACGGTTTCCCCGGTACGCAGACGGGGGCTCCGCGTACCGGCTGCCGCCCGGCCAATACGGCTTGACCGCGGCTGAGCCGATCCGGCGGCCGGACGGAGGCGACCGGTCCGGGGCGCGGGTGCGGCACTGCGGACCGGCCGCTGCGGGCGACGTCGGCCAGACGCTGACAGTGCCTTCTTACTCGGCGTCAGGACGTGATGCGGTTCGGTTCTCGGACGACGACGACACCTCCGGGAGGGACGAAGACGGTTCCGGTGACCGCGGTGCCGGTGAGGAGCTCCAACCCCGTGGCGGGGGCTTCGGTTCCTTTTCCGGTGTGGTCGATGAGGAACAGGAAGTCGGCCTCGGCGCCGCGGCGCCGGACGACCTCGACTCCGGCGGGCACCTGGTGTTCGGGGGCGACGTCGGCATCCTGGCGGATGCGGTGGAGCAGGGTGGCCAGGGTGTCCTGGTCGGGATGGGTCGCCAGATACCAGGCGGTGCCGCTGCCATATGCATGGCGAGTGACGGCAGGCAGGCCGGTCAACGGACCGTCGGCGTAGGAGACGACTGCCAGCGCGCCGGCGAGCCGCACCCGTTCCGACCACAGGTCGGCCCTGGCACCCGGGGGTACTTCACCGGCCAGCCCCGTTGTCTCTCCCGGCAGCAAGGGGAAGAGCTCGTCGGTGACGATCCCCAGGATGTCGCGGAACGCGCCGGGGTAGCCGCCGAGGCGTATGTGGCCGTTCTCGTCGACCATGCCGCTGTGGAAGCCGACGGCCAGCGTGCCCCCGCCTGCGGTGAAGGCGGTGAGGTTGTCCGCGCCCGCGTTCGTCACCAGGTACAGCGACGGCGCGAGGACGAGCTTGTAGCGGTCGAGACCGGGGTCGTCGGGGCGTACGAAGTCGACGGCGACGCCCGCTCGCCACAGGGGCGCGTACCAGTCGCGCACCAGGTCCTGGTAGCGCAGCTCGCCGCTGGGCTGGGAGGGCAGTTCCAGTGCCCAGCGGGCGTCCCAGTCCCATACGATCGCCACCTGCGCCGCGACCGTGGAGCCTCGCACCTCGGTCAGGGCCTTCAGGTCCTTGCCCAGTCGGACGACGTCCTGCCAGATGGCGCTGTCGGTTCCCGCGTGCGGCAGCATCGCCGAGTGCCACTGCTCGGCGCCCGCCTTCGCCGCCCGCCACTGGAAGAAGGCGATGCCGTCGGCGCCGTGCGCCACGTGCGAGAGCGCGTTGCGCCGCATCTCTCCCGGACCCTTGGCCCGGTTGACCGGCTGCCAGTTGACGGCACCGGTCGAGTGCTCCATGAGGAACCACGGTCCGCCCGCGAGGGAGCGCATCAGGTCGCCGCTGAGGGCGATGTCGAGTTCCGCCTCCGGGTCGTCGGACATCAGGTAGTGGTCGTTGGAGAGGATGTCCAACTCGGGTGCCCAGCGCCAGTAGTCGAGCGCGTCGAAGGTGCGCAGGACCATGAGGTTGGTGGTCGCGGGGATGTTCGGGTCGACCCGGCGGAGCACCTCGCGTTCGGCGGTGCACAGCGAGAGGAGTTCGTCGGAGCAGAAGCGGCGCCAGTCGAGTTGATGGGTGGGATTCGGAGGAGCCGCGGTGACGCGGGGCGGGAGGATTTCGTCCCAGTCGTAGTACCACTGGCTCCAGAAGGTGGTGCCCCAGGCGTGGTTGAGGCCGTCGAGGTCGTCGCCGTACTTCGCGCGCAGCCAGGTGCGGAAGGCGGCGGCGCTGGTGTCGCAGTAGCAGGCGGGGTTGTGGCAGCCGTATTCGTTGTGGACGTGCCACATGGCGACGGCGGGGTGGGCGGCGTAGCGCTGGGCGATGGCTTCTGCGATGCGCAGAGCCGCTCTGCGGTAGGCGGGGCTGCTGGGGCAGAAGGTCTGGCGGCTGCCGGGCCACAGCCGCCGGCCGTCCTGGTCGACCGGCAACGCTTCCGGGTATGCCTTGAAGAACCAGGCGGGCGGGGCGGCGGTCGGAGTGGCCAGGTCGGCGGCGATGCCGTTCTCGTGGAGGAGGTCGAGGATCCGGTCCATCCTCGTGAAGTCGTAGACGCCCTCGGACGGTTCGAGCAGCGCCCAGGAGAAGATGCCTACGCTGACCATGGTCACCCCGGCCTCGCGCATCAGGCGCATGTCCTCGCTCCAGACCTCCTCGGGCCATTGCTCGGGGTTGTAGTCACCCCCGTAGGCGATGCCGGGCAGGCGAAGGCGGCGTTGAGTACTCACTGGTGGTGCTCCGAGATAGCAGAAACAGGTGGCTTGAGGGGGGTGCTCAGCCCTTGTTGGCGCCCAGGGTGAGGCCGCTGACGAACTGGCGCTGGAGCACGAAGTACACGATCAGTGTGGGGATCGCGGTGAGCAGGGCGCCGGCGGCGACCAGGTTGGGGTCGGTGAAGTACTGGCCGGAGAGGTTGTTCAGGGCCGAGGTGATCGGCATGTTCTCGCCGGTGGAGATCAGCACGATCGCCCAGAAGAAGTCGTTGTAGATCCAGATGGAGAGCAGGGTCGCCAGGGCGGCCATCGCGGGCTTGCACAGGGGCAGCACGATCTGCCAGTACAGGCGCCAGACGGAGGCGCCGTCGACGAGGGCGGCCTCGGTCAGCTCGTGCGGGAGGGAGCGCATGTAGTTGCTCAGCACGAAGGCGCAGAAGCCGGACTGGAACGCCACGTGGATCAGGACCAGGCCGAGCGCGGAGTCGTACAGTTTGCCGCTCGTCGTGATGCCGGGCAGGTCGACGAGCAGGTACAGGCGGTACAGCGGGGTGATGATGACCTGCTGCGGGAGCAGGTTGCCGGCCGTGAAGACGAGCAGCAGGAACAGGTTGACGCGGAAGTCGAAGCGGCTGACGTAGAAGGCCACGCAGGAGGACAGGAACAGGGTCAGCAGCACGGCCGGGACGGCGATGAGCAGCGTGTTGCCGAAGTAGTGCAGCATGTCCGACTGCTGGAAGGCGTTGGTGAAGTTGTCGAAGCCGAGTTTGTCGGGCCAGGAGACGTAGCCCTTGGTGCTGGTCTCGGCGTACGGGCGCAGGGCCGCGAACAGCGCCCACAGCAGGGGTGCCACCCAGGCCAGGGCGGTGACGGCGAGGAAGGTGTGCAGCAGGATCCGGGCTGGGCGGACGGGGGTGCGCTGCTTGGCCGTGAGGGTCGCGCTCATGCTCGCCGCTCCTTCCGGAAGGTGGAGATCAGGTAGGGGATGATCACGGCGAGGGAGATCACCAGCAGGACGACGGCGATCGCCGAGCCGTATCCGATGCGGCTGGACTCGCCGATGATGTTGTTGGTGACCAGGATCGACAGCAGTTCGGTGCCCTGGGCGCCCTTGTTGAAGACGAAGACCAGGTCGAAGGCGCGCAGGGCCTCGATGATCGTCACGACGAGGACGACGGTGTTCGTGGGCCGCAGGGTGGGGAAGATGACGTTCTTGAACGTCTGCCACTCGTTGGCGCCGTCCAGCGCGGAGGCCTCGCGCAGGGCCGGGTCGACGCTTTTGAGGCCGGCCAGGTAGAGGATCATCATGTAGCCGGCGTGGCGCCAGGACGCGGCGATGAGGATGGCCCACAGGTTGAGGTGCGGGTCGCCGATCCAGTCGATGTAGTGGCCGGGCTTGTTCGCGCCGATGAGGCTGTTGATCAGGCCCGTGTCCGGGTTGTAGACGAGTTGCCAGACGAAGCCGGTGACCGCCAGGGAGACCACGACGGGCAGGAACAACGCGGTCTGGTAGACCCGGCTGAAGCGGATCTTCTTGTCCAGCTGGACCGCCAGGAACAGTCCGAACGGCGTCGGGATCAGGATGAGCACGACGAACCAGATGACGTTGTGCTCGACGGCGGGCCAGAACTGCGGGTTGTTGCTGAACAGCTCCTTGAAGTTGTCCAGCCCGACCCACTTGATCGAGTCGAAGCCGATGCCGTCCCAGGTGGTGAAGGCCAGGGCGATGGAGGCCAGCGCGGTGACCCAGACGAGGGCCACGTGCAGGATCGTCGGCACGCCGGCCATCAGGCCGAGCGTGAGCCGGTCGCGGCGGGTCAGCAGGCGCCGGTGGCCCTGCGGAACCCGCTTCTTCGGGGATGCGGTGCCCGGAGGCGGCACGGCGGCCGCCTCCGGGGTCTTCGTGGTGTCCACGGTCATGGTGTGGGTGCTCATCCGCTTCAGCAGGAGGGTCTCAGCCGGACGCGAAGATCGTCTTCTTCTGGCGCTCGATCGACGTCAGCAGGCTGTCGATGCCCTTGGGGTCGCGGACGAACTTCTGCAGCGCCGGCTGCATCACCGTCGAGGTGAAGTCCGGCCGGCTGTCGCGGTCCATGAACTGCGTGAGGTGCTTCGCCTGCGCGATCATCTCGTAGCCCTTCTTCTGAAGGGTGCTGTAGCCGGAGGTGTCGGCCTTCGTGGAGGCGGCGATAAGGCTCGGGTCGGCCTTCAGGTAGGTCTCCTCGGCCCCCGGCGTGCCCAGGAATTCGAGCAGTTTGACGGAGCCGGCGTGGTTCTTGGGCTTCTTGCTGAGCATGATGCCGTCGGTGGGCGCCTCGACGGTGTCCTGGCCGTACGTCGGGTCGATCTCCGGGAAGGCGAAGAAGTCGAGGTCATCCAGGTCCGCCTTGTTGCTGAATTGCTGGGCCACGAACATGCCGAGCATGTACATGCCAGCTTTCTTCGCCACCAGTGTCTGGGCGGCATCCTGCCAGGTGCGTCCGACCGCGCCCTCCTGGTGGTAGGGGAGGGTCTCGGCCCAGGTGTCGAAGACTTTGCGGACCTTGGCGTCGGTCCAGGAAGCCTTGCCCGCCATCAGCTCGACGTGGAAGTCGTAGCCGTTGAGGCGGAAGTTGATCTGGTCGAAGGAGCCCATCGCCGGCCAGGCGTCCTTGTCGCCGAACGCGATCGGGACCAGCCCGTCCTTCTTCATCTGCTTGCACAGGGCGACGTACGCGTCCCACGTGGTGGGGACCTCGTAGCCGTGTTGCTGGAAGACGCTCTTGCGGTAGAAGACCGCCCACGGGGACGTAGTCAGCGGCACCATGTAGTACTTGCCGTCCTGCCCCTTGCTGAGGTCGTGCATGGCGCTGGGGAAGTTGCCGCCGATCGTCTTCCACACGTCGTCGATCGGGGTGGCCAGCCCCTTGGCCGCGAAGAACTGCATCCGGTAGCCGGCGAACCACTGGAACACGTCGTCCGGCGTGCCCTGCAGGTAGGAGTTGATCTGCTCCTGGAACGTGCCGTGGTCCTTGGTGTTGATGTCGACCGTGATCCCGGACTGCTTCGTGAACGCCGCGTAGACGTCGCCGTATGCCTTCTTCGGGACGGCGTCGGACGCGTTGGATCCGACGGTGACGGTCTTCGGGTCGGCCGCGGTGCCACTGCCGCCGCACGCGGACAGCAGCGGGATACCGGTACCGAGCAGAGCGGCCCCACCGAGACCGCGCAGCACGGCGCGGCGGCTGGTACCAGGCATGGGCTGACCAAGGGATGAACGGCGCATTTCGGCTCCTGAGGGGCTGTCACAACCCGGGCATGGCGCATCGGCTCAAGGGGGCGTGGCGGGATGCGGTCGGCGATACGACCAGAAACAAACGCGATCGGACAGATCCGATCGGTCGACGCGTCGAAGACTGAACTTTCCAGGGACCCACTGTCAAGGCTCTGCGGAGAACATGTCGAGCGGGCCGCTCGGTGCAGGGCTGCCCGGCCTGTCGGCGGAAGAAATACTGCACGGGCTCTTGACGCGCGACCGTCCGGCTGTCTAGATATGACCGCGCGGTCAGTGACCACGCGGTCATACAGCTGACCTCGCCTGATGCAGGCAGCAGACGGCGAGACGGCAGGCAGCAGGCATACGGCCGACAGGAGCTCTCATGACACCAGTGGTGGGACGCAGTGCGGGTTCGCCCGCGCCGCGCAGCGCGGATGTGGCCCGTGTGGCCGGCGTTTCGCGCAAGACGGTGTCGCGGGTCCTCAACAACGAGCCGTACGTCTCCGACACGGTCCGGCAACGCGTCCTCGATACCGCCGAGAAACTCGGGTACCGGCTGAATCACGCGGCCAGGGCACTGGCCTCGGGCCGGAATCGTTCCATCGGTGTCGTCGCCCTGGGGACGGCCGGGTACGGAACCGCCATGCTGCTCGTGGGCATCGAGAAGGCCGTACGCGACGCCGGTTACGCGTTGCGTGTGGTCAACACGCCGGACGGGGACCCCGAAGGCATCGCCGGCGCTGTGATGGCGCTCCTTGAACAGGGAGTTGACGGGATCGTCGTCTCCGAGCCCGTCGTGGAAGGCGAGGTCTCCGTCAGGATCGACGTGCCGGTCCTGTTTCTGGGGGCGCCGCCGTCCATCCCCTCCGACCGGACCCTGACGGTGGGCGTCGGCGCCCATGCGCTGGCACGGGCGGCCACAGACCACCTGCTGGATCTGGGGCACACGACCGTTCACCACCTCGCGGGCCCGCAACGCTGGTACGCCTCGAAGGACCGTGCCGAGGGCTGGCGGGCGGCGTTGGCGGCACGGGGCGCGCCCGAACCGCCGGTGATCCAAGGCGACTGGTCACCCGAATCCGGTTACGCGGCAGGCCGCGTACTGGCTGCGGACAGCTCGGTGACCGCGGTGTTCGCGGCGGGTGACGAGATGGCCATCGGCCTGATCCAGGCCCTGCGGGAGGCCGGCCGGCGGGTGCCGGAGGACATCAGCGTGGTCGGTTTCGACGGCAACCCCGTCTTCGCCTACGTCACCCCGCCGCTGACCACTGTGCGTCAGCCCTTCGACGCCGCGGCACGAGAGGGCATCAGGCTGCTCGTGCACGCCGTCGAGCAGCCGGAGAAGGATGTGCCTCCGGCGAGCGAGCCACCGGTCGATCTCGTCGTCCGCGGCTCGACCGCGCCACCGCCCTCCCGCCGCGGAGAGACGGTGCCTCGCACCATTTGAGCAACTGCCCCCGTTGCACGTTGAGAAGGGGCCACGCATGAGCCGCACCTCTGTCGCCCGAGGGCCCTCGTTCCGAGAGGCTCGTCGGAGCCATCGTCGCCGCGACGTCGGGCGCCGTCGCGTCGGCTGACTTCACTCATCGACTCCGCCGTTCCGCGCATGGATCAGTCCGGCGTACGGCGGGCACAGAAACACACCTCCATCCCTTCCCCTGGGAGCCGCAATGTCCCCTGCGCAGACAGGCGCCAGACCCGGCGCCGCTCCGCGTTCCCGTCCCCTCTTCCTGCTGACGTTGTTGTTCGCCCTGCTGTCCGCGGTGGCGACGCTGGTTCTGCCCGCCGCGGGCCGCGCGGACGCTCTGGCCCGGCCGTCGCAGACGATGTACACGCCGCCGTCGGATGCGCCCTCGCCCGGGTCGCTCTACCCGCGGGCGATGCGCATGCGGTACAACGGCTCGGCCAACGGCACGATGCTGGCGACGTTCGAGCAGTACACCACTGGCACACCTGTCTTCCCGATCTACCGCAGCACCGACAACGGCAACGCTTGGACGAAGATCTCCGAGGTCGCCGACACGCAGAACGGCTGGGGCATGCGCTGGGAGCCCGAGCTCTTCGAACTTCCCACAGCGATGGGCGACTTCCCGGCAGGCACCATTCTCGCCGCCGGAGCCTCCGTCCCCGCCGACCGCTCGGCCATCAAGATCGATGTCTATGCCAGCACCGACCGAGGGCAGACCTGGACCTTCGTCAGCAACATCGCCACGGGCGGCGCGGCCTTCGACACGAACGGCAACACTCCCGTATGGGAGCCTTTCTTCCTCGTCTCCGGCGGCAAGCTGATCGTCTACTACTCCGACCAGCGCGACCCCGCCCACGGCCAGAAGGTCGTGCACCAGGTCTCCACGGACGTCCGCACCTGGGGCCCGGTCGTGGACGACGTGGCGATGCCCACCTACAGCCAGCGCCCGGGCATGCCCACCGTCGCCAAGCTGCCCAACGGCAACTACGTCATGACGTACGAGTACGGCGGTTCCCCCGCGGGCAACTTCGCCGTCTACTACAAGATCTCCGCTGACCCGGAGGCGTTCAACTCCGTCACAGGCATACCCCTGCGTTCGACGGACGGCGTGGTCCCGACCAGCACCCCGTACATCACATGGCTGCCCACCGGCGGCCCGAACGGCACCCTCGTCGTCAGCACCTACAGCACGGGCGACCTGTTCCTCAACACGGCCAACGGCGCCGCGGACACCTGGACGCGCATCAACTCCACTGTCGCCGGCGGCTACAGCCGCGGCATGCTGCCCCTGGCCGACGGCCACAGCCTGCTGGTGCTCAGTGGAGGGAGCGGTGGCAGCAACCTCCATAACCCTGTCACGTACGGCACCATCGATCTGGGTGGCGGTATCTCGGACGGCGCCACCTACACGGTGTCCAACGCGAACAGTGGCCTGAAGCTCGCCATCGCGGGCGGCTCCACCACCAACGGCGCCTACGCCACCCAGCAGAACACCGACAACGCCACCGACCAGCAGTGGCGCCTCGTAGCGCAGCCCTCCGGCTTCTTCAAGATCTTCAACATCGCCAGCGGCAAGGTCCTGGGCGTGGAGAACCAGTCCACCGCCAACGGCGCCAAGATCCTTCAGTGGGACGACAACGGCACCCTCGACCACGAATGGGCCGTCGCCCCCCACCCCGCCGGCGGCTACACGCTCACCAACCGCGTCACCGGCAAGTACCTCGAGATCCCCAACGCCTCCACCACCACCGGCACCACCGCCGACCAGTGGAGCGACACCGGCTGCGCCTGCCAGCGCTGGAACTTCACCCAGACCGCCCTGCCGCCGCTGGGCACCGGACAGTACATTCTCGTCAACAAGAACAGCGGCAAGTACCTCGACATCCCCCAGGGCTCGACGGCCACCAACACCGCCGCCCAGCAGTGGCAGAACTCCGCCTGCTTCTGCCAGATGTACACCTTCCAGTCCGCCGGCGGCGGGGCCTGGACCATCAAGAACGCCAACAGCAACCTCAACCTCGACATCCGTAGCGGCTCCACCGCCGCGGGAGCCGTCGTCGTCCAGAACACGCCCTCCGCCGCCAACTCACAGAAGTGGACGCTCGCCGACGCGGGCAACGGCTACTACGAACTCAAGAACGTCAACAGCGGCCTCAACGCCGGCGTCGCCCAGTCCTCCACCAGCAACGGCGCTCCCGTCGTCCAGTGGACGGACCTGAACGTCGACGACCAGCTCTGGAAGATCGTCCGAATCAACTGACCGACTACTGGCCCCTTCACAGAGCCTCCTGCCGGCGCGGGGTCGCATGGTGACCCCTGTGCAGGAGGCTCTGTGTCGTTCGATGCCGGAATTGCATGGCACGACTGTCCCGCATGCCCGGATGAGCCGACTGCGCTGCCCCGGTCGGCCCCGGCATGATCGGTCCGCTGGTACCGGGACGACGAGAGGGGCGGCGCGGTCGTGGGCGAGGAAGCGGAGATCAGGACGGCGAAGGAGGCTGCCGACCATGAGCTCATTCTGGCGTTCGGACGACTGCAGGGGGCCGCGAACCGGCTGGAGTACATCCTCGGGCGGGCGCTCGAGGTGGAGTGCGGCATCCGCCACCTGGTCTTCGAGGTGCTGCTGATCCTCGGGCGGGCGCTCGAGGTGGAGTGCGGCATCCGCCACCTGGTCTTCGAGGTGCTGCTGATCCTCGGGCGGGCGCTCGAGGTGGAGTGCGGCATCCGCCACCTGGTCTTCGAGGTGCTGCTGATCCTCGGACGAGCGGGCGAGCCGGGGCTTTCGATGCGGGCCATCGCCCAGGAGCGGGTCCTCACCACGGCGGCGCCACCCGGCTGGTGGACCGCATGGAGGCGGCGGGTCTCGTGACGCGCGCGGAATCCCCCGAGGACCGACGCGGGAAGCTGGTGCGGCTGACCCCGCTGGGCGAGGAGACGGCCGTACGCGCGTCTGTGGTGCACCTGGAGAACATCAAGCGGTATTTCGTGCAGCCCCTCCCCGCGGTGGATCGCGAGCGCTTCGCGGAAAGTCTCCGGATCCTCAGTCACACGGCTCGGGACGTGCTGCCCCGGCTGCCCTGACCTGCGGCCACGCTGGTGCGATGGCGCCACCACGGTGGTGTGGCCGCCTCACACACGTCGAAAATGCCTGACATGTCAGCTACTGTTTCCTCAGGCGAACCGCTCGCATCCTGTGGGTGCCACACCTTTGCCGAGGTCTTCGACGAAGCTCGTCTACGCCTTCGACACCCACTGCGGCTGGCCGCACGGCTTCTCCCCGACCTCGCGTGAACTCGTCCAACGGGGGCAGCCCCGCCTGTTCAGGCGTGATGCGCTCGCGTCGGGTTCGCAGGAACTCACCGATGGTCGTCTCCACCCCATCGTAGCTACGCCGATGAAGGCAGACCTGCCTGGCCCTGCTGGACCCAGGTAACAGCGGACCTTCCTCCAAGCTCACCAACTGGAGCAACGTCAGACCTGAAGCGATTCGAAGGGCGCACGGTTGTCGTACCGGGGGCGCCACCGGCTTGGGACTCGGCGCCGCCGAACGTTCTGTCGCTGAGGGCGCCACCGTCTGCATGGTCGGCCGTCGACAGTGCGAGCTCGACGTCCCGGTCGCCCGGCTGGGTCCTGCCGCGGTCGCAGTCCGGCTGACGTGCCCATCAACGACGATCTCGACCAGCTCTACGCCACGCTTGCCGAGCGCAACGGACATGCGGACGGGGTGGTCGAGCGCGGCGTCGCACGGAGCCGGACCATGGGTGACGACACCTCGCGGGCGTCCGCCAGGCCGTGGCCTCACGCCAACCCGGCGAACCGTCAACCGCACGCAGTCCAGGCCACGGGCACCGGTCGAGCGCGGCGTCGCACGACTGAAGTCGTGGCGGATCTTCCGCAGGTCCCGGTGCGGCCCGAATCGAATGTCGTCGATCTCTGCTGCCGTCCTCACTCTGGAGCGGCAGCGCTGAAAAGGCTCATTCTTCTGAAGGTTGAGGTTTTCAGCCGAGAGTCCAGTCGATGCTGTCGGTATACGTGGAGCCGTTGATGGTCGCGGTCACTGCCACGGTGTTCTGCCCCGGCTTCAGTGTGATGTTGGCCCACCTGAAGATGTGGTCGCTACCGCTCAGGGTCCCCAGGGAGGTGCCGTTGAGAGTGGCGGTGACCTGACTTGCGTTGGAGTAGACCTTCAGTTCGGTGGTGGCGTCGGTGCGCTGGGTCCAGCGTCGGCTGGTGATGTAAAGAGTCGGAGTGCTCGCCCAGTTGGCCTTGTACCAGTAAAAGGCGTCCTTGCGGATCTGCCGGTCGTGGGTGACCAGGCCCTTGTCGTTGATGCCGGGCCGGCTTCCTTCGTTACGGCCGTCGGAGGCGAAGTCGAACATGGCCCAGACGAACGAGCCCCAGATGTACGGACGGGCGGCGAGCTGCTTCCAGGCCGCTTCGTGGAACAGCGACTGGTACTCCTCGGGGTGCCACGAGCCACCCGGTGAGGGCTTCGGCGGGTTGAGGGCGTGCTGGGTGGTGTTGGCGCCGGCGCCGTACTCCGACACGGCGATCCTGCGGGACGGGGAGGTGGTGTGCAGGTTGTCGGCCCATGCACCCAGCTCACCGTCCTTGGAGCCGTAGTACCAGCCGAGGTACTTGTTGAAGCCCGTTGTCTGCGTGTGCAGCCCTGACTGCGCGTCGTCGGGGTCTTCGCCGCGCACGGCGTAGGTGGAGAGCCGGTCGGGGTCCTCGGACGCGACGATGTCGGCCAGTGACTGGAGCAGCGTGTTCGTGGCGGTGCCGTTGTAGTCGGTCTGCTCGTTGCCGATGCCCCAGAAGACGATCGACGGGTGGTTGTAGTTCTGCCGGATCAGCTCACGCATCTGATTCTGAGTGCCGGCGGTGAAGGCGGTCGAGTCGGTGACAGAGTTGACCACGGGGATCTCCGCCCACACGATCAGCCCGCGTTCGTCAGCGAGGCTGTAGTCCTTCTGGTCGTGCTGGTAATGGGCCATCCGGATGGTGTTGGCGCCGACTTCCTGGATGAGGTCGAAGTCCTGGGTGTGGTCGGCGTCGGTTATCGCCCAGCCCTTGACGGCCCGCTCCTGGTGCAGGTTGACGCCGTGCAGGCCGAGGTGGCTGCCATTGAGCCGGAAGCCGGTGCCGGCATCGATCGCGACGGAGCGAAGGCCCAGGCGTTCGGTCACCACATCAGTGACCCTGTCCGCGCCCGCGGTGACGTCGTGGATCTCGACGCTGGCGTTGTAGAGGTACGGATCCGCCAGACCGTTCCACAGGCGTGGGCTGTTGACAGTGACGGTCTGACTGATGTCCGCGCCGGTGGCCGCGGCAAGGGAGCGCGCAGTGGTGCTGGTGTCCGCGACGACGTTCCCGCTGCTGTCGGCGATGACGGTGCGGACCACCACCGATCTGGTGGCGCTGTTGTCGTTCCACAGCTTCGTCGTCACGGTCACCGAGGCCGACGCCGTGGTCACATTGCTCTGCCGTAGGTAGACGCCGGGACCCGCGTAGTCCGTCATCCGCACGTGAAGGTTGTCGATGGCCCACAGGCTCACGTTGCGGTAGATGCCGCCCTCGAAGGAGTAGTCCGCGCTCACCGGCGCGATGCCGGTGTCGTAGGCGTTGGTCACCTTCACGGCGATCACGTTGTTCCCGCCGGGGACGAGCACGCCGGTGACGTCGAACCTGAACCGGGCGTATCCGCCTTTGTGCTGCCCGAGATACATGCCGTTGACCCAGACGTCGGCGACCTGGTTGACCCCGGCGAACTGCAAGTACAGCCTTTTCCCGGCGAGTTCGGAAGACGCTGTGTAATGGCGGCGATACCAGCCCACTCCGCGGTAGTAGTTGTTGCCGCCGTCGGCACCGTCGACGGCGTTCCAGGTGTGGGGCGTGGTGACCGAAGCCCATGCGGAGTCATCGAACCCGGGCGCTTGCGCACCTGCGACGTCTTGCCTGATGAATCGCCACCCATCATTGATGTGTACCCACACACGCGGATTCGGCGCCGTGTAGGTCGCAGCGGACGCGGTACCGGCAAGCGGAATCCCCGCCAACGAGGCCAGCACTCCTGCAGCTGCCCCGCTCAGCACGTGCCGGCGAGTAGGGGAACCTGTCATGTCAGAACTCACTTCTTCCAGAGATGAAGCGGTAGGTCTTCTCGGCACGCGTCACGCCGACGAACGCGGTGGGCCGGTGGCATCCGGGTCGGGTGACCGGCTGCGCGAGGTGCAACCGGGAGACGTGTCCCGGTTGCAGCTCGCGTCCAGCCGGCCGTTCTCCCGGATCGCGGCGCCGCAGTCGCACGAGATGTGGTTCTCGGACATGAGGGTGCGGACGGTGAGTCGTTGCGACACGGCTGCGGGCGGTGGACGCGGTTCGGAACAGGGGTGGCCGGGCTCGTCGGTCCGGTCGGCGAGCCCGCGCCTGCGAGAAGCCGGTCACCCCTGCCTTTCGTTGGGTCAGTTGATGCGGACGATCTTCCAGAGCTGGTCGTCGACGTCGAGGCTGTTCCACTGGACGACGGCTGCGCCGTCGGCGGTGGAGGACTGGGCGACGCCCGCGATGAGGGTGCTGTTCACGTTGCGGAGCTTGTAGTAGCCGTTGCCCGCGTCGGTGAGCGTCCACTTCTGCGAGTCGGTGTTGGAGGCGGTGTTCTGGACGATGGCCGCGCCTGCCGTGGTGGAGGAGTTGCGGATGTCCAGGTTGAGGTTGCTGTTGACGTTCTTGATGGTCCAGGCGCCGCTGCCGGCGGACTGGAAGGTGAACAGCTGGCAGTTGCAGGCGGAGTTACGCCACTGGTCGGCGGCGGTGCCGGTGGCGGTGGAGGCGCCGGGGATGTCGAGGTACTTGCCGCTGTTCTTGTTGACGAGGACGTACTGTCCGGTGCCCAGCGGGGGCAGGGCGGTCTGGGTGAGGTTCCAGCGCTGGCAGGCGCAGCCGGAGGTGCTCCACTGGTCGGCGGCGGTGCCGGTGGCGGTGGAGGCGCCCGGGATTTCGAGCAGCTTGCCGGTGACGCGGTTGGTGAGCGTGTAGCCGCCGGCGGGGTGGGGGGCGATGGCCCATTCGTGGTCGAGGGTTCCGTTGTCGTCCCACTGGAGAATCTTGGCGCCGTCGGCGGTGGACTGGCTCTGCACGCCGAGGACCTTGCCGCTGGCGGTGTTGAAGATCTTGAAGTAGCCGGAGGGCTGCTGGGTGAAGCGCCACTGCTGGTCGGTGGCGTTGTCGGCGTTCTGCTGGGTGGCGGCGGTGCCGTTGGTGGTGGAGCCGCCCGCGATGGTCAGCATCAGGTTGCTGCCCGCGTTGGAGACGGTGTAGGTGGCGCCGTCGGAGATCCCGCCGCCCAGGTCGATGACGCTGTACTGCACGGGGTTCAGGGTGCTCACTCCCGCGCGGCCCGCGCTGAACACCATCAGGCTGTGCCCGTCGGGCATGGGCAGCAGGTCGCGGCTGTAGCCGCGGGGGACGTTGGCGCGGATGCGGGTCCAGGCGTTCGGGTCACCCTTCTGGGTGTTGAGGAACAGGTCTTCCACGGTGTCGCCGCTGACGGCGAGGGTGCCGCCCGGGCCGCCGGTGGGCAGCCAGGTGACGAATGGCGCCCCGCTGGGGATCGTGCCGTCGGTCGCCCGCAGGACCTGGTCGGTGGCGGAGTTGAACGCCTCGGGGTCGGCGGAGATCTTGTAGTACACGGAGCAGCCGCCCTCGGGGGCGTTGCAGTACTCGTGGGTCATGACGTAGTTGCCGTTGGGCAGTTGGGTGACCACCGGCATGCCGGGCCGGTCCGCGTAGGTCGGCTTCGACACGTCGTCCACGACCGGGCCCCAGGTGCGAAGGTCCGTGGAGACCTGGTGGACGATCTCCTGGCCGTGGGCGGTGTCGCGCTGGTCGGAGTAGTAGACGATCAGCTTGTCGCCGGACGCCAGGAAGTAGGGCTCCCACACGGGGGTGTGGCCGTTGCTGGATATCGCCTCGCCACCGGTGGCGATGTTGGTGACGAAGGTCCAGGTCTGCCCGCGGTCGGTGCTGGCGTACAGGTCGATCTTGGTCGCCGACCTGTCGGCAGGGACTGAGTCACCGGCGGCCAGGATCGTGCCGGCCGGGAAGCCGCCCATGGCCCTGGGGAGTTCGAAGAGCTCGGGCTCCCAGCGCATGCCCCAGCCGTTCTGGGTGTCGGCGACCTCGGAGATCTTCGTCCAGGAGGTGCCGTTGTCGGTGCTGCGGTAGATCGGGAAGACGGGGGTGCTGTTGGTGTACTGCTCGAAGGTGGCGAGGATGGTGCCGTTGGCCGAGCCGTTGTGCTGCAGGCGCAGTCCTCGCGGGTAGAGCGAGCCGGGGGCGGGGGAGCTGGACGGCGGCGTGTAAATCGTCTGGGCGGGGCGGGAGATGGCGTCTGCCCTGCCCGCGGCGGGCAGGACCAGTGTCGCCGCCGCGACGATCAGGGCGAGCAGCGGGAACAGGAGAGTGGCGGGGCGGGGACGTGGAGCGGCGTCGGGTCTGGCGCTTGACTGTGCGGGGGACATGTGTGGCTCCCGAGCGGGGAAGGGAACGGGTGTTTCGTGCCCGCCGTCCCTGGGACAGATCCGGCGGAAGCGATGGAGTTCGTTGTGCGCGACAACCCGGGGAACAGCCGGGCGCGACTCGCGAGCGCAGGGGGCGCGGCGCGCAAACGCGGAATGGCGAGATGTGGGCGCCCCGGGCGTTTGGGCCTACGCCTGCTCAGTGGCATGCGGGGTGGGCCAGAGGGAGGGCGGGGGTGCGGTCGAGCCGCGGACGACGAGTTCGACGGGTGGGTCATTCGCGGGTGGCAGTTCGGTGTCGGGGTTCTCGATGGCGTGGAGGAGAAGCCGGATTCCTTCGCTTGACGCGGCCTCGAAAGGCTGACGGACGGTGGTCAGGGGAGGGGAGACGTAGGCGAAGACGGGGTTGCCGTCGAAACCGACGACACTGATGTCCTCCGGCACACGACGTCCGCCTTCCCGTAGGCCGTGGATCAGTCCGATGGCCATCTCGTCGCCCGCGGCGAACACCGCGGTCACCGAGCGGTCCGAGGCCAGCTCGCGGCCCGCGGCATACCCGGAGGCCGCCGACCAGTCACCGTTCAGCAGAGGCGGTTCGTGCGCGCCTCGTGCCGCCAGCGCCGCACGCCATCCTTCGATGCGGTCCTTGGTGGCGTACCACCGCCGCGGCCCCGCGAGGTGATGGACGGTCGGGTGTCCCAGGTCCAGCAGGTGTTCGGTGGCCGCGCGCGCCAGCTGTTGGGCACCCACACCGACGGTCAGTGTCCGGGCGGCAGCGAAGGCTGGTGGCGCTCCGAGGAAGAGGACCGGCACGTCGACACCGAGCGGGACTTCTCCTTCGACAATGGGTTCGGAGACGACGACGCCGTCCACGCCCTGTTCGAGGAGTGCTTCCACGGCGTCGGCAATGCTCTCAGGGGCGCCGTCCGGTGTGTTCACCACGCGCAGCGCGTACCCGGCGTCCCGTACGGCCTGCTCAATGCCCACGAGCAGGGAGGCGGTTCCATACCCGGCGGTTCCCAGAGCGACGACACCGATGGAACGGGTGCGTCCCGAGGCAAGTGCCCTGGCGGCGTGGTTCAGCCGGTAGCCGAGCTCCTCGGCGGCCGCGAGGACACGTCGGCGGGCCTCGTCGGAGACGTACGGCTCGTTGTTGAGGACCCTGGAGACCGTCTTGCGTGAGACGCCGGCCAGCCTGGCCACGTCAGCACTGCGCGGAGCGGAGGAGCCCGCACCGCGCTCCACCCCTTGTGTCATGAAGTCTCCCATGGGCCAGTGCATACATCGAACGAGGTCAGTAACATGACCACGCGGTCTGACCGCGCGGTCAATGTGTACGCATTCACCGACCGCGCGTCAAGAGTTCTCGCAACGCCACTTGGCTCTGGTGTTGGCGGCCGTCGAGGCCCGTGGCCGGGCGGAGCGAGGTGCCGCAGGTGCCTGAGGAAGGCGCGCCCGGCATGCATTCCTCCAGTTCAAGTGGTAATTGCTCCGCCCGGGACGGTTCGAGGGGTAGTCATGTCGGCCCTGTCCGTCCGGTCCGGCTGCCCGCATGTGCGGCTTGTGGCCGAACCCGGTCCGTCATGACTTACTGAACGCGGAGTCTTGACAGCGGATCGTCGGTCGTCGCCCAGAGTGCTGTCGCGAAAGTGTCCAGGTTGTTCGTCACACAACGATCTTGGACGCCCTCGTTCTCGTCTCCGGAAACACGTGACTGAGCGCCACACAGTTGGCCGTTTGACCACCTTCTGGCATCTCCCTTGATCGCGAGGAAGATCCCGCCGGTAGAGTCGGCCTGAGGACGGTGTCACCTGGGGGACTGATGACAGCAGCGGATGCAGTGCCCATAGTCTTCGTTCACGGGACGCGCTTCAGCGCGGGACAGTGGAGCATGCAGCTTGCCGCTCTCCGGGACGAATTCCCGGTAGTCGCCGTCGACCTGCCCGGCCACGGAGAGCGCTCGGCTCAGCCCTGGAGCCTGAGCACTGCGACGGAGATCATCGCTTCCGCGGTGGACTCGATCAACCGCGGGCCGGCTCTGGTCGTCGGACACTCGCTCGGCGGATATGCCTCGCTGGAGTTCGCGCGGCGCCGTCCGGAACAACTGCGCGGGCTGATCCTCGCGGGAGCCAGCGCCTCCACCCGCGGCCTCCGGGCAGTGCCCTATCGGTGGGTCGCCAGGCTGGTCCCTCGTATGCCGGCGGATCGCCTGGCCCGGTGGAACGACCGGTTGCTGCTGCGGCTCTACCCACGGGAAGTGGTGGAGGCGACCATTCGCTCCGGCTACGCCTTCCATACCCTGCCGGCAGCCTGGGGCGAAGTATTCGGACGCTTCGACGCGGGTGCGATGCGTTATGTGAAGGCTCCGGTCCTCATCCTGAACGGCGAGAAGGACGCCGTCTTCCGCGCCGAGGAGGCGGACTTCGCCCGGGCGCATCCGCACGCTCGCGTCGAATTGATCCCGCGGGCACGACACCTCGCGAACTTCGACGACCCGGATGCCTTCACTGATGCCGTCCGCCGCTTCGCCCGCCAGCTCTCTGCCGTCAACTGAGCGCGCCACAGCCAAAATCACCTGGCGCCCCTGAACACCTCGACAGCGACCGCGCACTCAGCTGTGACCCTCAGCCACAAGACACCCCTTGGAATGATCAGCCGGCGCGGGCCCGATCACGTACTGCATCACCAGGAAACGGGTGCCGTTCTTCCCGCCGGGGTCGTAGACGGACGCCGGCTCCCCTCGCGGACCCGCGGAGTGGTCCGGATGTCGGGCGAGTCGGATTCGGCGCCACCTCAAACGGAGGAAGAAGCACATGGCTCCCAAGCTCATGTCATCTCAACCGTCAATCCGAAAAGCGGCGTCGGGAAGACCACGACCACGGCAGGGCTCGCAGAGTTCCTCTCCGCGGAGTTCCGCAAACGAGTCCTGGTCATCGACCTCGACCCAGTAGCCGTCCGTAAGCTCACCAACCTCGCCAACCGGTACAGGGACAAAGTCACCTTCACCCGGCTCAAGAGCACCCACGCCAAGGGCCTCGTCCACGACGACGTTTGGGTGACGACCTCCTTCAACTGGCTTTCCTTCAAGGGCGACCCCGACCGCACGTACCGTACGGAGGAGGAAAGTCTCGTCCGCAACCGCCAGAGCGGGCATCCTTGCCGAGACTGCCCTCGGACAGCCGTCCGGGACGCCTCAGGACATGGCCGGCCGTATCGGTGTGAGGTGGTATGCGTACGGTCGGCCCTTGGTCCAGCCGACCCACACTCCGCTGACCCTCGGCTCGAGCACCACTGCGCGGTCTCACGGGAGCCGGGAGAGTCCGACGGTCGTCCGGCCGATCTGCTGGGAGAGCCCCGACCGCGGAACACGCGCTGTCCGCCACCGGCCGTACGCGCCGTGGTGAAGGAGTGCGCCCTCCCCTTCGAGGACAGCCCTCCGCCACACTTGGCCCTTGCCCGCGCTCGCCGCAGGGACACGACCGGCGTGGTGCCGGCCGCCGGCGGTCTGCCGACTTCGCCGGCCGCCGTGGCCCACCGACCGCTCCACCCGGTCGGCCGCAGTCGTCCGCATCCGCTGCCGAGACATCGCGGCATGGCGGTTCGAGAGACAGTGACGGCAGATCAGGACGGCTGCCGAGCAATGAAGTTCTCAACCAATCTGGTTGCGTGGTCAACCAGTGTGCATGTGGCTAAGCTGGTGAGGGGGCCGCGGCTGCAGGCGATGGGAGCAGGAGCCATGGGCGGCAGGCAGAGCGACAGTACCCTTGAAACGTACATGGCGGTTGCCGACAGGGAACCCGCGGCGAAGATCGCCCGCACCTCCTCGCTCTTCCAGACCGACGGCAGGTTCCGCCAGGGGCTGACGAACAGCCAGAAAAGCATCTTCGCCGAGGCTGCCGAACGCCGGTCGCGGATGATTGTCGGCGATCTCGAGACCGCGATCGTCCACGAACTCCCGGGCACAGTCGCCGTCGATGATGTCCTCGTCGACGCCGAGGGCGTGCCGATCGACGGAACCGACCACGTGCCCGACATCGTCGTGCAGGCCGGCCCAACGCGGTCGGCGTGGCACGGCTCCCTGCCACCGTTCCGACCTACGTGGGCCCTGCGGCCATGGAGGAGTTCGGCACTCCGGTCGGCGAGGAGGCCAACCCCCTCCCCGGTGCGAACGTCGGAAGCGCCGGCAGCCACACGGTCGACCTGGACGCCACGGAACCGTGCGCCCTGCGGGACGGTCTGACGACCGCCCGCTCCGGCCGCATTCTCTTCTCGGTGCCACAGAGCGCCGTGCTGCCGACCGTCCCGACTCCTATTTCCGCGGAGGCCCCTTGGCGAATCCCACCGTCATCCGCGCCGCAGCGGCCGACCGACTGTTGTGTCCGCGCGACGGCGTCGATCTCCGAGGGGCGGGCCGCCGGGGGGTATGGATCCGTGTGCGCAAAGGAGCATGTCATGGGCCGAAACGAGGAACGAAGGCACAGGAACGACCCGGGCCCGCAGCCCGACCTGCCCCTGAGGCTGGTTCCCGGGGTCGGTGAGCACAGGGGCGCCGACGGCGTCCTGCGCAGGTACCTCGACCCGGGCGCGACCCTCTTCCGCGCGCCGACCGCCCGAAGGGCCGTCAACACCTTCGTACGAGAGCGTGCGAAGGACCTCGGGACGGAGGGCGCGGACCTCCGTGAGGTCGGCCACGACCAGGACACGGCGACGCTGAACGTCCGCTATCAACAGTTCCACCAGGACGTGCCCATCCTGGGAGCCACGCTCCAGATGGTGGCCGACACCGGCCGGGCGGCCGTCGTGCAGGTGGAGAACACGACGGAGCCCGACGTCTCCGACGCCCCCGACGCGAGCGAGGCCCAGGCCCCCGACGTCGTCGAGAGGAGCGCGCTCGCGCCCTTCCGCGAGGGGTACGAAGCCGCTGCCGTCGTCCGCGACAACCTGGTCTACCTGCGGGACACGTCCAGGCCCCCGCTGCCGGCGGCCGATCGCCCCGCCGCCTCGGTCGCGCTCCTGAGCAAGGGGAAGAGGCGCCCGGACGGCAAGCTGCACCTCGTCCACGACCTCGTCGTCGCGACCACCGGCCCCTTCGAGCACTTCCGGGTCGTCGTGGACGCCGTCGGCGGGAAGCTGTTCTGGATCGAGGTCGCGGGGAAGTACGTGACGGCGACGCTCAACGTCTACGTGCCCGACCCCGTGACGGAGTCGAACGACGGCTCGCTGAGTTCCCTGTCGACCGACGCCGAGCTGAAGCCGTTCGCCCACGAGGTCCAGACGGAGATCGCGCCGGCCGACGGCGACGGAATGTTCCACCTCGAGGGAGAGTGGTGCCGCTGCAGCGACTGGGATGCCCCGGATTTCCCCCAGCCGAAATCGGACTCGGCCACCTTTGTGTTCGACACCCACCCCAAGAACAAGGCATTCCTCAGTGCGAACGCCTACTACTGGACCGACTCCTTCGCCCGCTATCTCCGCAGCCTGGGCAACCCGACGCTCAACGCCCGTATGGTCCAGGTCGAGGTCGACCCGCAGGGAGCCGAGAGCACCGACAAGAGCGAGTGGATCGGCACGACGACACCCCCGCGGATGCGCTTTGACATGAAACTCGTGCCCGGGGCCGCCGACCTCGGCATCATCGTGCACGAGTACACGCACGGGGTCGTGCAATGGCTCCGGCCCGGCGCGACGGGCACCTTGGAGTACGAGCACAGCATCTGCGACGCCATGGCCGGCATCTACCGAGACCGGTTCAACCCCGCAGGGAACCGCCGGACCGAGACGTTCCCCTTCGACAACAACCTTCAGGACGCGTGGAGCCGGGACCGCCGGCTCGACCTGACCCAGCGCTTCGACGACGCGGATTTCGACGACTACACCGCCGACCTGCGCGCCTCCATGCTGGCTTCGGCGCTGTGGCAGTGCTACCTCGGCATGGGCGGGAAGTCGAAAGACGGTGTCGTGCGGCAGAAGGCCGCCGACAAGATGATCAAGACCCTTCTGGCGACGGTGCCGCGCCTGGGGGCGGACACCACACAGAGCAAGAAGAACGCCGTCCACCTGGCCGAGACCCTCATCGCCGCGGACGTCACGGTCAACGGCGGTCTGCACCGCAACGTGATGAACGACGCGTTCGTCCGCCAGGGACTCTTTGCGAAGCCCGACGTCGACGTCTTCATCGCGGACAGGCCGGGGGACACCGGCCTCGTGCCGAGCGGCAGCGACACGGACCCGTTCTGGACGTCCCCCGACATCTGGGTCCGCAACGAGATCGGCCCCGGGGACGACCCGGAGGCGGGGCACCAGGAACCCATCATGAATCGGCCGAACTACCTGTACGTGCGCGTGCACAACCGTGGGACCGCCGAGGCCCAGGCGGACAGGTTCACGGTCGAGACGCGCCGGTGCGACCCGGGCACCGGCATGACGTGGCCCGACCATTTCAAGGTCATCAGCAAGGAGATGATCAACGTACCGATCCCACCCGGCGGATCGGTACGCGTCGGACCCTTCCCCTGGACACCGACCATCCCCGATCACGAATGCCTGATCGCGGTCGTGGACGGTTCGGACGACCCCGCCGTCGTCGCCACCTCGGGTGCGTCGGTGCCGCACGACCGCCTCGTACGCTTCGACAACAACGTGGGCCAGCGCAACGTGTACCCGCAGAAGTCCGTCCTCGGCGGCCAGACCAGAATGACCATCACACTTCGGGGGGCGCCGACGGCGACGGACGGCTCGTGGGAGCTGGACGCCACGGCCATGCCGCCGGACACCCAGATCACCATCCGGACCTTGAGCCGCATCGTCGAGCCCGCCACCCTCAGCCACGTCGAGGTGACGGAGACCGGACCGGTTCGCTCCACGCTGCAGATGTCGGGTGGCGACACGGCGGTCGTCGACGGCTTCCGGCTCGACGCCAACGACGAGGTGTCGGCCGACCTCACCATCGACTTCTCCCACGAGGCCGTGCACCTCAAGGACTACGACTTCATCGCCACCCAGGTCCAGGACCATGAAGTGGCCGGACGCATGACGATCGAGATCACCGCCGTCAAGGACCTGCACGAGTGGTTCTTCGGCAACCCGAGGAGCGGCGAGGTGCACATCGAGACCTGTCCCTTCTGGGAACGGCTCAGTTCGGCGAACAAGAAGCCGTACGCGCGCATGGAGGAGGCTCTGGCCCGCGGCTACAACGGCTGCGCCTACTGCCTCCCCCAGTTCAATACCGGCTGACGCGGGCGGAGATCGAGGCTGCCCGGCCCGTAATGACCCGACCATCTCCTCGGCGTACGTTGGAAAGGTGACAGCGAGATGTCAGCGATTCCCTTCACGGACGGTCTGACGCTCCGGTACCTGCGGCCGGAGAACGTGAAGACGCTGCTCCTTCCCGCCACCGACCCGGAGCACGAGCGCGTGCGGTCGCTGTTGGTCTCCGTCTACGACCCGTCCTTCCTCGACATCAGGTCGGTGGAGTCCGTCGAGATCGCCCACACGGAGTTCCAGACCGCCGTCCACGCCTCGATCGCCGTCCACGGATCGTGGGACAAGTCGATCCCCACGACCGAACAGGCCCGGGCCACCGTCGAGATCCCGGCGACACCCCCCGTCCACTGGATCGACATGTCGCTGGAGACCGTGGTCGCGGTGAAAGCGGCACCGGCCGGCAGCCTCCTCGCCTCCGTGGACGCGGAGCCATGGGCGGCAGCCGACGGCGCCGGGGCACGGCAGGACGAGTTCGAGCGGCCCTACCGGCTCCAGTACGCCGATCCACCCCCCTTCGATCCGACAGCGCCGCCCCGCAGCCTCCCCCTGCGGGTGTCGGCCCTCTTCTTCGACCGCCTCGACCTCGTCGACGCGCTGCGCCGGCTCAGCCAGGCCAGACGGGCGGTCGACGCGGCGAGCCCGCAGCCGGAGGTCCACGACGGCGGCACCATGCTCGCCTCCAGCGCGTGGCTGGCGGTCTTCCCCGCCACCACGACTGACGAACCGTCACAGACGACCGAGCAACTGGTCGGCGATCTGCTGGCGACCCAGGGATTCGTCGCCGCCTTCGAGACGGCACCCTGAAGGCCGGCGGGCACCGGCCGCGCCCAGCCCTCGGAGACCGGGCGCGCACACGGTGAGGAGCAGTCGATGCCGTTCAACTACGTCACTGTCACAGCGAGCAGTGATCTCTTCACGCCCGCCACCAGAGCCTTCGGGGACATCCTTGTCATCGGCAAGGGAGCCCTCGGGAGCACGGGTTCGCCGGCCCAGTCGTTCACCTACCCGAGCGAGGCCGTGAAGGCGTACCCGCAGGGGACGACGAAGCTGACGGACAAGGTCGAACCCCCCAAGAGGACCGCCACCGCCGCGGCGAAGTTCCCGATCGGTACAGAGGTCGCGATCGGGAAGGAGGAGGCGGTCGAGGTCGGCACGATCACGGCGGTGGACGACGCGGCGGGTGGCAAGTTCACCTTGACTCTCGACAAGGAGCTGAAGACCGCTCACGCGGTGGACGACCCGGTGGTCGGGCTGGGCCTGAGCGACCTCGCCGCCGCCATCTCGCTGGCCTTCCGGCAGACCCCGCCCCCGACCCGGGTCTGGGGCCTTGAGGTGGCCTTCGACAGTCCGGCCTGGTCCACCGCGCTCACGGCGGCGAAGGACGTCCCGGCGCAGATCGTGGTGCTCGCCAACACTCCGCTGAACGAGCAGCCGAGCAGCAACCACCCGGTCGAACGCCTGGCGAAGCACGTCGCCGAGGTCTCCAACACCGGTGGAGACGGCAATGAGCGCATCGGGGTCGCCATGCTGGACCAGACGCTGACGCAGGCCAAGCAGATCGCCCTGAACAAGGGGGCGATCCACGACAACCGGATGGTTCTGGTCGCCCACAAGTCGGCGAAGGACGACGTGGCCGCGGCGGTGGCCGGAGTGATCGCGGGCCACGAACCCCACATCTCCCTCCTGCTCAAGCCCGTCTCCATCGAGATGCCCGACCTCTTCACGGCCACCGAGACCCAGACCTACTACGAGAACTCGATCAACTGGGTGACGAGCCCGGTGATGCTCCCCGGGCACGGCCTGTACCTGGGCGAGGGACTCACCGCCAGCCCGAGCGGCAACAAGAAGTACATCGACATCGTGCGGACGCTCGACGACATCAGCTTCCGCATCAAGGCCGCGCTGATCGAGGCCGTCGGAGACCTCCGCATCGACCGCCCGGGCCTGCGCACGGTCGTGACGCTAGTCCAGAGCGTGCTCTCACCGCTGGTGACCCGGGGCGTGATCGAGGACTACACCATCCACATCCCGCTGCTCGTGCTCCTGGAACGCGAGCGCGCCACCTTGAACGCCGACGAGCTTGTACAGATCGGCAACGGGCGGAGCGGCCGAAATGTCGACATGGAGGTCTCGGTCGTCTACGCGGGCGTGATCCACCAGATCGCAGTCAAGCTGGTTCTCAAGGGTTAAGGAGCGATGAGATGCCCGAGGTCAAGTGGGACACCCGGTTGACGGTGATGCTCGACACCACCGTGGTCACCCCCATCGACTCCTTCAACCCCACGTTCAACAGTCCGGTGCAGCCCCTGCACTCATTGGAGGCCGACAACGTCGCCCACGTCGTCCAGCCCAAGGCGTTCACCTTCTCCATGGCGGTGAAGGCGATCGGCCCGGCGGTCGCCAAGCTCACCCAGATGGCTCTGGAGCACAAGAGCTTCAACATCGGGCTCCAGGAGGCTTCCGGCAACGACTGGACGTTCCAGCAGATCGTGTTCAACGACTGCTACATCACGTCCGCGGCGAGCACGATCCTCATCGACGGCGTGCCCACCACCACCTTCAACTGCGTCTGCCTGGAAGTCACCCCCACCAGCGCCTGACCGGAGTGCGGAGGACCCCATGTCGCATCAGGAAGTCGAACCCGAGGGCACGTTGCCCGAGGTCGCAGGGCCGGAGCCCGTCGTGGTCTCCGGTCCGGGGGCGGACCTCCACTTCCACTTCCCGATCGAGGTGGTCCTGGCGGGAGACATCGCCGAGGAGACCCGCCAGGACCTCGTGTCGGGAATCTACGAGGCCTTGCACGAGGCCCTCAGCTGAGCTCGCGGCCCGGAGTGTTCACATGCCCACGATCACCTGTCACTTCCCCATCACCGTAAAGATCACGGGGACTCCCTCGCCCGCCGCTCTGGAACGCCTGGTCGAGGTGGTCGAGGAGGCTCTGATCGCACGCCTGCGCTTCGCACGGGCCAAGATCGCGGCGGCGGGATACACCGAGATCGTCCCGGCCGAGGAGTCGGATCGCTCGCGGGCGGCGCCGTGAACACACCCGTCGAAGCCACCCCCGGCACCGCCGCGGAGACGGCGGTACGCGGCGTGGCGTACCGGCGACTGCATCTGCCGACGTCGGTCGCGTTCACCGGGGACGACGAACGGCACACCTACGAAGGACTGTTGGAAGCACTGCTGCTCCGCGCGGTCGCCGACGCGATCGACAAGGACGACGAGAGCGCGGGGATCACCGGTCCACGGCAGGGGTGGCCACCGGCCGGCGACGGGTCGGCGGCCGGAACACCGGTGGAGCCCACTCCGAGCAGTCGCGGCCACCTCACCTTCGCCATGGCCGTGGCCGACGCGGACGACGGAGGGGGAGAAGGGCCGGGAGCGCACGAGGAGGACGAGAAGGAAGGAAAGGGCGGTGCCGGACAGGGGACCGGCGCGGCTGACCGAGGCGAGAGCCGAGGGGACGGCACAGAGGAGACCGCACACGTCGGCGCGCCGCCGGCCGACGCACAAGGGACCTCCGAGACGGCCGCCATGACAGACACGGCCGGCACCGGGACTGGTACCCCCACCACCGACACCGCGCCGCAGGCGCCGCCCCTTCCCGGGGCGGCCGCCCCCGCCCCCACCGCCACCATCGGCACAGGGGCGCCGACGACGACGGCGGCCGCACCCGCGCCGGACGTGTCCGGCGAGGCGGGCGGGGCTGCCGGGGCGGGCTCCGAACAGGACCCCGGCGTGACGGTGGTGACGGATCCGCGGCGCGAGGTCTTCCAGGGGCCGAGCCCGGTCGACGGACGCGCCGTGATGGTCATCGGCGCCACCCAACTCGTGATGCTGGGCGAGGCGACCCGCCACGCGCGCTCGCGCAGCCTCATCCATGCGGTCCAACTGGGCGACCACCTCTTCGGCGCCCGCTCCTTCGCCGTCCTTCAGGGGCCGCTCGGGACGTCGGACAGCTTCTACTGGGCCGTCGCCACCGCACCCACCGTCACCGACGAGACCATCGGCAAAGAGGTGTCGAGCCGGGAGCTCGAGGGCCAGAGGATTAGCACCTTCACGGGCTTCCACGTCCTGTCCGTCGTCACCACGCTGGACGGTCACCGGTACGGGGTGAATCTGCTGTGGACCAAGGAACGCGGCTGGGTGTGGGGGAGCGTGGAGGAGGGCAAACGCTGGATCCAGATCAGCAAGTCGACCCAGGAACACTGGCTTTCGGCCGAGGAGTTGAGGGTCCTCACCTTCCAGGATCTCGACCGCCTGGTGGACGCCGGCCTCGCCGGGAACGACGAGAGTCTGGAGAAGGCCGCCGCCCAGTTGGGCGAGATGAACGCGAAGGCGTTCGCCCTGGTGGACGAGAAGACGAGAGAGAGGTATCTGGAGATCCTGGTCAAGGCGTGGACGTTCGAAGAACAACGGCACGCGATCATCCAGATCATGATCTCGCTGGACGGCCTGGCCCAATTGCAGGCGGTCCGGGACCGCTTGATCCGGGCCGGCCTGTACGAGCAGCTCTTCGCCGACATGGGAAGCGAGCTCTGGGAGCTGCTCACGGAGGTCGGCAAGAAGTTCGGCGACCACAAATCCCTGACCGTACGGGAGTTCATCGGACTCGTGGCCGAGGCGCTCAACCTGTCGATGCACCACGACGCCGGGCTGAGTCGGAACGTCGAGCAGGAGCAGACCGCCGTCGTCAACCTCAAGATGATGATCGAATTCGAGGAGGCCGTCAGAGCGGCGATGGGATTCGTCCTGGGGACGCTCGACTCCTTCAAGATCATGCTGACCCAGCCCGAGAAGATCCTTTCCGGGCTCTGGGAGCTCCTCAAGCTCACGGTCACCTGCTACCTGGCCAGTTACGGTCACGCCGAGTCGACCAGGCAATTGCAGGTCCTGATCCAGAAGGTCGGCGCCACACTCGTCGACGGTCTGCGCGGTGCCGCTCTTTTCGGGGTCGGCCCACGCGCGGCCACGAGGATCAAATGGGCCGTGATCATCGAGGCGCTCACCTGGATCTCGGAGATCCAGGCCGCCGTCGAGGCACTCGTCAAGATCGAGAAGATCGTCGCCATCCTGCGCTTCCTCAAGATGCTCAAGGTGTTCGAAGGCGAGAAGATCGCCGCACGGTTCACCCGGCTGGCCGAGGCACTGCACGCGGGCAGCGCCGTACTGAACGGGCTCAAGGACGAACATGCGGTCGTGGACCTGCTGATCATGCTGCCCGAGGAGGACGGCGCCCGCCTCGGCGTGCTCCTGCAAGAGGTCGACGTGCCCAAGGGCAGCCATCTGGCAGCGCTGATGGAGCATCCACGGCTCGGCTCCGTCATCACCGACATCCGGGGGAAGGCCGAGGTCCTGCGCGTGCTGGGCGCCAAGTCGGGTGGCCTCACACCGGAGCTGGCACACGCCTTCGGTCGGCTGACCGGGAAGGACGGCTTCGCGATCGCCGAGGTCGACAGGGTGGCCGAGGCGCTCCAGGAGGGCGAGGGCGCTCGGTTCACCAAGATGCTGGAACAGATCGGCTTCGGCCGGATCGGGGCCCAGGCCGAGGTGAAGGCGGACCTGCTGGCGATGCTGGCCGGGGACAGCCGGCGCATGGACGCCGTTCACCAGTACGGGATCGCCGTCGTGGGACAGATGCACGCCCGCTCCGCCGGAGAGGCGGAGGCCTTCGACGCCATGATCGCGAGACTCGAGAAGATCCGCGCGAAAGACGTCGCCGACGGCAAGGCGGTGGAGTTCAGCGAGCTCCTCGACAAGCTGCGCCAGGGGAAGAAGGGGGCCTGGCGGAGGGTGGATCGGCCGCTCAAGGCACCTCGTGTCAAGGCGACGGTCGCCGAACGGGCCCCGGTACGGCAGCGGATCAAGGAATTGCGCAAGCGGTTCCCGAAGAACAAGGTCAAGAACCCGAAGGAGATGGGGAACGCGCTACGGCAGATCGCGCGGATGTCCGAGACCGACCCCGCGAAGGCGATGGAGCACCTGGAGAAGTTCGAGGACCTGCTCAAGGCCCAGGGCACGACCGAGGGACACGTCGCCGAGATCGTGGCGGAGGCGGAGGCGAAGACGAGCCGTGAGGCCAAGGCCCTGCACCACGAGCCCGGTGAGGCGCCGGCGGAGCAGCTGGGCGCCCGCGACGAGCTCAAGTCGAAGACCGGGGAGGCCGGGTCGCCGTCGCACGAGCTGACGGCGTCCATGGAGGGCATCGGCCAGCACAAGGCGTACGGGGAGGACGCGCACCACCCCGCGCCGGCGTCGGACCGTCGCGCGGAGCCTGCGAGGGACATCCTCGAATGGGCGGGTGTCAATCCCGATGACGACCCGCTGAACGGCATCTACCTGCCCAAGACCTCCATGGACCCGAAGATCATTCCGCAGGCCGGGACACGTCATCAGGTGCTGCACACGGACAACTACTACAAGGAGATAACGAGGCGACTGGTCGAGGCCAGGAAGCAGAGCGGGGCGGACGGGGTGATCCACGAGATGTCCAGGATCAAGGAGGACCTCATCCACGGGTGGCACCCGCCACCCGCCACGGGCACGGGACACGAGAACTTCGCCCAGTGGTTCGACGGGTACAAGCACAACCTGGAGTGGCTGACCGACGCGGAGCAGCTCGAGCTGCTCGAGACGGTGAAGGCCCCACCGCGCAAGAAGAGGGCACCAAGGGCGCCCCGGAAGGCGAGTCCGAAGACGACGGGACCCGAGCAGGTACCGAAGCCCCAGCCCCCGGCGAAGGCGAAGGCCAAGCTCGAGGCCAAGCTCGAGGCCGAGCCCGCGTCCGAGGTCAAGCCCGCGTCCGAGGCCAAGTCGAAGGCCGAGGCCAAGCCCAAGCCGAAGGACGAGGTCAAGTCGAAGGCCGAGGCCGAGGCCAAGCCCACGCCCACGGCCAAGCCCAGGGCCGAGGTCAAGCCCAGGGCCGAGGTCAAGCCCAGGGCCGAGGTCAAGGTCAAATCCGAGGCCACACCCAAGCGCAAGGCGAAGCCCAAGGCCAAGCCCAAGACCGGGGCCAAGCCCAAGCCGGAGGCCAAGACCGAGGCCAAGACCGAGGTCAAGCCGGAGGGCAGGCCCGAGCCTGCGACCACGTCCGAGACCGAGCCTCTGCCCGAGCCGGAGGGCAGGACCGAGGCCAAGACCGAGGTCAAGCCTGAGGGCAGGCCCGAGCCTGCGACCACGTCCGAGACCGAGCCCCTGTCCGAGCCGGAAGTGCGCACGAGGGTGGCCACCGAGGCCGAGCCCGCAGAGTCGTCCGCAGACGTCCCCCGCGTACGCGTCGGGCCCGAACCGCGCATTCGCGTCGGGCCCGAACCGCGCATTCGCGTCGAGCCCGAACCGCGCGTTCGCGTCGACGTGGGTACCGAAGACGTGCTGGGCGAACCTCTGTACGACGTCGTCGAGGACCCGTCGAAGCCGGCGCGGAAGAAGAAGCGAGCGAACAAGCGAGGAGGCCGGGGAGATGACCGGGGAAGGTAGGCGCGGACCATGCCCGCCGGTGTGAACGTTCCCGTCCTGATCGGCGCGGTGCCGCTGTTCACGGTCACCAGCCTGTCCCTCAGCGAGGGGTATCAGGTGGCCAGGATCGCCGGCAGCCGCCTCGCCCAGCTCGTCGCGCCGACGACCAGATCGATCAGTGTGGAAGCCGTACTCGTCGGCAGGACCCGTCTGCTGTCCAAGAAGGGCCTGGAGGCGATGGCGCTCACCTCGCGTGCGCTGGCGGGCTCCACTGCGCCCTTGATGAAGGTGGCCGGGCTGCCGGTGGTCTGTGGGATGACCGTCAGCCTCGACATGCAGATCACCAGCCTGCGCTTCACCCAGTCCAACCAGAAGCGCGACGCCCTGGACGTCACCATCAGCCTCGAACAGGTCCCCCGCTCCAGCCTGACCGCGATGCTCGGGGAAGCCATGGACCTCGCGCTCGCCGCCGGCTCCGTCGCGATCCCCAGCGTGAGCGAGATGATTTCTCCGGCCCGCCAGCTGGGAGGTGGACTGTGACCGCCGAACTCCTCTTTCACCGACTTCCGGTCGAGCCCGACGCGGGGCTTCCGCAGGTCTTCCGGTGTCCGGTGGGCGACATCGCCTACGACTTCGCCCTGTACGCCAACTTCGACGGGGGCGAGGACGACCCGCCCGAGACGCTGTACGACCTCGCGGAGTGGAGCCGAGTGCCCCAGCCGATCAAGCCCGAACTGCAGCCCGTGCCCCCCGGCCACCTGGTGCTCAGGGTGACCGGCCCCGGCCCCGACGGCCCGCGCGTCCTCTTCCTGCGCAAGCTCGTTCCCGAGCCGGACCTCGTCCACGCGGCGGGCCCGCTGGCCGTCAAGCTCGTCGAGGCGACGGTGGCCCGCGGCAACCTCAACGGAAGCGGCCACTACGGCTCCCGGATCGTGATCGGGGTGGCACGGCGATGGGCGTGATCCTCTGGTACCTGCTCGACTTCCCGATCCTGCGGCAGAAGATCTCGAACGACGCCCGCAGCGGGTCGGTGCTGGCCGACGCCGAGATCGTGATCAAGTACGAGATCGGTGAACCGGGAACGTTCGACATCACCTTCGCGGACCTGCCGGTCGACCTTCACAAGGCGCTGACGGCCGCTCTCGTGGAGGAGACCGGCCCCGAGGGCGGAGTTGACGTCGACATCCACCTCGGATATCTGGACGACCCCTCCGGGCGGGAAGTGGTCCTGTCGGGCAGGGTCGACGCGATCAAGTCGACGACCCGGTTCCCTCCGCTCGCCCTGCGCCTCACCGGGTTCGAGGAGGCCGCGTACCGGCTGCTCAACCACACCGACCCGGGCAGCCATCCGCCCAGGGCCGCCTTCTCGAAGCCCGAGACGACGCCCTACGACGCGGCGGAGCACATCGCCGGGCTCGCCGGGGTCAAGGTGGTGGGGCCGGAGGAACCCTGCGCCTACCTCCGCGAGATCAACAGGACCGGGAAGAACGCCTTCGCGCTGCTCAGAGGAATGGCCGACAAATGGGGGTACGAAATCCTCGTCCAGGACGGGGCGGTCCAGTGCGGGAAGACCCTCAGCCATCCGCCCGAAGCGAGCAGGTTCCCCGACATTCCCAAGGACGAGGTGCTCGCGGCCATGATGCTCAGCGAGGAGTGCCTCGTCGCGCACAAGACGATGACCGTCGCCCGGCTGGCCGAGTTCAAACCCGCACAGCTGGAAGCGGTCGGCAAACAGACCCTCACCACCGACCCGACCGACCCGGAGAAGGTGGCGGTCTTCGACTTCACGGTGCTCGGCGTCCCCTCCCTACGGGCCGGGCAGATGGTGGCGGCCGGAGTGGAGGGCTACGAGAAGCCGCTCCGGGGCTTCCGCGTCCTCCAGCTGACCCACACGTTCTCGCCGCGGAACGGATACACCTGCTCCGGCCGCGCCGTGGAGTTCAGCATCGAAGGCGGCAACCACCGGCGCAGTGAGCTCGCCCGCAAGGCGACCGCCCACTCGATCGCCGACCTGATCGCAGGCAAGGCCCAGGAGCGTGCCGCCGCCACCCCCTCCGTCGACGTCGGCCACGTCGACAAGGCCAAGCCGGCCCAGCGGGTGGCGAGCGTATTCGTCGGCCAGCGGCCCAACGAGGCCATGGCGTCGCCCAGCGTGGACGTGGCGGTCACCGGAGAGAACGGGGAACGGCACGACAAGCCTGTCGCGTCACCCTTCGCCTGGCACAACGTCGGTCTCTCGGTCCCGGTGTACAGCGGCATGCGCGCCCTCCTCAACCAGGTCAGGGACGACCCCGACGACGCCGTGGTGACGGGTTTCCTGTGGGCCAACGATCCCAAGGCGGACCGCCCGAAATCCAAGGAGGGCGACTGGTGGCTCTGCCTGCCCACCGAGCTCACCAGCGGCAACTCGCCCAAGCCCACGGGCAAGGGCGCCAACGACCTGATCGCCGCGGACGGCCGCCGGGTCGTGGAGGCGATCGGGCTGAAGATCGCGATCGGCGAGAAGGAATGCTCACCGGTCGGCGACCGGCCCACCGAAGGGGACGCCGAAGTCTTCCTGCTCACCCACAAGTCGGGGACCACCGTCAAGATCGACGCCGACGGAAACGTCACCGTCGACGGTGGAACGCAGGACGTGGTGCTCAAGTCCGGGGGAGTGACCCTCACGATCGGCAAGGGAAAGGTGGCGATCAGCTGATGTCTCTCGTAGTCGTCGAAGGCGCGATCATCCAGTGCACCCACCAGGGCAGGCTCACGCTCGCCGCGGGCGACCCCCGGGTCACCGTCAAGGGCAAAGGAGTCGTCCTCGCCGGGAAGGAGAGCGGCCTCGCGTTCGGCTCGGCTGCCACCCCCGTACCGGGCATGATCACACCCTGCACCGCGACCACTCCCAGTGGGCCCCAGCCCTGCGTCATCACCCCGGCGACCCCCGACGGATGGTCGAAGAAGCTTGCCGTCGGCGGCACCCCGGTCCTGCTGGCCACGGCCTCCGGGGTCACCGCGAGCGGGCAGGGCCCCGGACGGTGGACGGTGGCCAACCCCGGCCAGACCGTGCTGGAGACCCTCTGATGATCGAGAACGAACCGCTGGAACCGCGCGACGACCGTCCTGCCGGCGCCGGCGCCGGCGAGGCCGGAGGCCGGCCCGGAGGACAGGCCTCAGACTCCCTCAGGGCCGGCCCCTCGCCCCCCACCGCGTCCCTCGCGACCGCCTTCCGCGCCTCGGCGGCCGGCCCGGAACTGGCCGCCGCCATCCGCCCGTACCTGTCCGGCGACGTCCCGCGCGAAGGCGCACCGAGTCTCGGCCGCAGCCTCGCCCTTGACGACGGGGACCTCGTCCTCGACGGGCGCTCCCACGACCTCGCCCTCGTCGTCGACGCCGACGCCCTGAGCCAGGCGCTGGAGCTGGGCGTCGCCACCCAGACGGGCAGCGACCGGCTCAACACCCGGTTCGGCTTCGACCGCCTGGCCATCAGCGCCTACGCCCACGACCTGCCCACCCGCAAGGAGTTCCTCACGATGGAACTCGTCCGCTGCCTCAGCTCGGACCTTCGGGTCACCGACGTGCGCGAGGTGTTCTTCGACGACGACCCGCGTTATCTGGAGCTGCGGCCCGGACTCGACGAGGAGACCCACCGCCGGGAGGTGGCCGCCGCGCACGCGGCACGCGTCTACGCGGTCTACGCCATCGTCGACACCATCGCGAACACCACTCTCACCCTCCGAGCAAGGGGAACCCCATGACCTCCGAGGAACGGTTCGGCGTCGGCGAGGACGGGTTCGTCGTCAAGGGCATCGACCGGATCATCGCCGACCAGCAGACCCGCGCCCGAGCCATGTTCGGCGACGATGTCGACCTCACTTCCGGCAGCGCCCTGCGCAAGGTCCTGGACGCCGCGGCCCTCGACACCCACGAGCTGTGGCGGGCCCTGGAATCCCAGTACTACGGCACCTTCATCACCACCGCCGAGGGCCCCAGCCTGGACCTGCTCGGCTGCGACCTCGGAGTGCCCCGCCGCGAGCTGCGCGCCCGCGGCCCCGTCTTCCTCACGATCGCGAAGCCGGAATCCGACCGCCGCTACGCCCTTCCGCAGGGCACGGTCATCGTGACCGTGCCCGTCGCCGACGAGCCCGTCCTGGCCTTCCGGAGCGCACGGGCCGTCATCCTCACCACGGAGCAGTCGACCGCGACGGTCGAGGTCGAGGCCGTCGCGCGCGGTGACGACGGGAACATCCCCGCCGGCAGCAAGTTGCGACTCGACCCTGAATGGGCCCGGCACAACCTCAACCTGGGCACCGCCGAGGTCGAGGCCGTCGCGCAACAGACCTTCCACGACGGGGACCTCGGCGAGTCCGACGCCGTCTACCGGGCCCGCCTGCTCGGCGTCCCCCGCACCGTGTGGACCCAGGAAGCGCTGCTCGCCCAGGTGCTCGATGTGAACGGCGTGCGAGACGCGGCGATCTTCGACCCCCTCGGCGGGGTGGAGGCCACCCGGCGCTCCTTCGGAACCTTCCGCTTCGGCAGCCGCGCCTTCTCCAGGGAGCGCCAGACCGGCTCCCCCTACTTCTTCGACATCGTCGTGGCCGCCGAGCCCGGCTGGCCCTGGCACAGTGGCGAGGCGCTAGTCGCCGGAGTGTACGAAGAGGTCCTCGACGTCATACGGCAGTGGCGGCCGGTGTCGATCTTCCCCGACGTCCTGGCGGCCAACCAGGTCGACGTGGGGATACGCGCCACCCTGGTCGTCGAGGCGGGCCACGACGAGGAAGCCGTCAAGGGCGCGATCCTCGACGCCGTACGAGCCTCCGTCAACCGGCTCCGGCTCGGACACGGCGTGCTCTACTCCGACATCGTCCTCAGCGCCCGCACCGCCGCGGGCGTGGTGGACGTGCAGAACCTGCGGCTGCGCCGCTTCGCCCCCGCCTTCGGGCAGACCTACTACGACGGAGGCATCTACGGCGGTTCCCAGGAACTGTCCGTGGGCGAGAACCTGGACCTCGCCCCCGACGAGATCGCCCGCTTCTCCGTGGACACCTCCATGGCCGACCTCCAGGTCGTGGTCACATGAGCACGACGACACCCTGCGGCCGTCTCCGCTTCCGTGACCCGCTGCCGGGCGGCGCCCTCGCCGTCATGCGGGACGCCCTCCCCGCCACGTACGACCGGGGGATGGAGCGCATGACCGTTCCGCTCGACCCCGCGCGGGACGACGGGACGATCCCCGTCCGCAAGTACGACTTCGCCGGCTACGAGCGCTTCTACGGCAAGCCGCCCGCCTCCCCCCGCTATCTGCTCACCCCACGGCAGGACGTCACCGAACCCCTCACTGTCCGGGTCTCCTTCACCCGGGAAACCGGCGCGCGCAAGGAACACGTGGACGTACGGATCCCGGCGGGCCACCCGGCCGGACGCGCCGTGACGGTCCCGATCCCCGGCCGCGCGGCCGACGTCACCGACCGGCTGCAGCTCGTCGACCTCGCCCCCCTCACCCCCGCCCGCGGCTTCGGGACCGTCACCTGGGAGGTCACCGCACTGCTGGGGAACCTGGCCAAACTGCTCTGGGTCATCGGCGCGGAACACGAGGTCATCGCCGAACACCTCCGGGACGTGACGGCACAGCGGAACACCGAAACCGCCCACGGCGCCAGCCTCGACCTCCTCGGCCTCGACCTGGGCGCACCCCGCTTCCCGCCCCGGCCACACACGGTGGACGACGCCACGATCGCGCTCTTCCACCTCGACGACGTCCCGCCGTCCGACGAGGACGAACCCCCGGACCCCGACGCCGAGGTGACCACCGTCGTCGACGCCGCCGCACCCGCCCGCCAGGGTCACAACACCGGCGCCCGCAGCGGTCGGACCGGGCGCTTCGCACACGCCTTCGGTTTCGGGCCGGGCGAGAGCTTCATCAGCGTCGACGACGCTCCGGTCTTCGCCCTCCCGGCCACCGCCGACTTCACCGTCGAGGCCGTCGTGCGACCCGACCGGGCCACCACGACCGGAGCCGTGGTCGCCAAACGCGAGAAGCCCAACACCCCCGAGGCCAAGGGCTGGGCCCTGACGGTGGGCACCTTCCGCGGCATCGACCACAACCTCCGCTTCTCCCTCTCCGACGGCAGCCACGAGGTCGACCTGTTCGCCGACCGCGACCTCGGCGACGGAGCCTTCCACCACATCGCCGGCGTGCTCGCCCGCGAGGGACCGACCGCCGCCGTCGTGCTCCATGTCGACGGACAGGAGGTGGCCCGCTACGCGACCGACGCACCCCTCGGCGCGCTGACCAGCACCGCCAAGCTCGTGATCGGCCGGGCCACGGAGACCCTGGAGGACGCGGCGACCACCGCGCAGTACACGGGCCTGATCGAGGAGGTGCGGGTCTCCGGCGCGGCCCGTGACACCTTCGACCCGGTCACCGGCGAAGCCGACGAGCAGTACCGCCGTCGGCTCCGGATCTTCCACCGCTGGCTCCTGCCCACCCCCGACCGACTCCAGGCCGCGGTGAACACGGCGGCCGGAGCGATCGCCGCCGACCCGGAAGACCCCGAGCCTTTCGTGGTGCGGGAACGGACCGAGGCCGTGGCCACGGGCGGACACCCCCTGCGCGTCCTGCCGACGGAGCTGCCGGTGAGTCAATCCGTCACCGCCGCGGGCGAAGTCGGCACGCCCGAGGAGGCCGCCGTCGGCACCGCCGCCCGGGACGAACCCGACTTCGACCCCGCCTGGCTCATCAGTTACCCGGACCGGCCCGGACTGACCTTCGAGGACGACAAGGACGGCCGCCGGATGCAACTCGTCGTCGTCCGCGCCCTGGACGCTCTCCTCGACCGCCTCGCAGGATTGGGCCGCCCGGCGGAAGGCGACCCCGCGAATCCAGGTGAGACGGCCCCCGGTGCACTGCACGTCCTCAAGGCGTACGACGCCACCGCCACCGGCCTGCACGGCGTCGGGCGCGCCCTCCTGCTCACCCACGCGCCGACCATCGGCCCCGCACAACTCGGCGCGCTCGCCCACGCGGCCGGCTTCGGCTGGGTCCATCACACCAGGGAGGGCCACATCTACGCGGCCCAGCCGCGCGGCGATGTCTTCCATATCACCACGGGCACCACGGACGCGCCCCTCGGCCTGCCGGATGTCACGGAAGGCGGCGCTCTTGTCCTCGGCATCGAGCCCGATCCCTCCCACCTCGCCGACGCCGAGATCCGCTGGTCCGTCCTCCGCTCGGGAGCCGGTGACGCCGCCTTCCTGCCGCGCAAGCCGGGCACCGTGCACGCCGTCGCCGCCGGCGACGTCTCGGTCCGGGTCGAGGTCGTGCGCCGCGGCCACGTCGGCAGCGGCACCCGCCGGATCCGGATCGGCCTGTCCGACACCTCCCTCACGGCCGGACAGAGCGTCAGCGGCACCGGTCGCCGCGACGCCACCGAGGTGGCCGCGGCGGGCCCGCCCACCAACGACTTCGACCCGCACATGCTGCGCGTACGCACCGACGACCTGACCCGACCCCCACGCCCCGTCGACTACCGCACCGAGCCCGGGAACCGGATGATGCAGCGCGTCACCGCCGACGCCCTCGACCGGCTGCTCGACCTGCTCTCGGAAACAGCCGGCGACCTCATGGTGCTCATGTCGTACGTCCCGAAGGCAGAGGGCGAACCGGCCCCGGGCGAGCCCACGGAATCCGACCCCGACACCGCCCTCCATGCCCAGGGCCGGGCGCTGCGGCTCCGTCACTCCAGGCTGACCGCCTCGGCCCTCGCGGCACGGACCTTCGCGGCGGGCTTCGACCACATCCGGATCGACGCACCCGCCGAGCCGGGCGGACCGGAGACCGTGCGCGTCGCCGTCGCTCCCGGCGAGCAACTCACGGTGTCCGGCCCGAGCGAGGTCGACGCCGGGGAGTCCGTCCCGGTCGAGGTCACTCCCGCCGCCGAACCCACCGAGGCCTGCTTCGCCGCAGACGGCTCACAGGTCTTCCTCACCGAGCCGGGCTCGCACCGGATCACCTCCTTCGCCCTCAAGGCGGATTCCCGGCGCCCCGCTCCCCGGATCCGCCTGGACACCTCACGCAGGGTCGACCCCTTCCCCGGTGCTGTCGCCTTCGGCGGCGGACGCCTCTTCGTGGCGCACGAACGGCTCGGCCGCATCTCGGCCCTGACTCCCGCGAACCTGGAGCCGGCCACCACCCTGTCGGACCTCACCTGCCCCGGCCCCGCAGCCCTGGCGACCGACACCGACCGGCTCTACGCCGGCTGCGGCGACAAGACCCTGCGTGCCTTCGCCCTGACGACCGGAGAGCAGGCGACCCCGCTGCAACTGCCCGCCGTGCCGAAGTCCCTCGTGGTTGCCGCCGACAGCCCCTTCCTGTACGCGGTTCTGGACGACGGCCGATGGTGCCGAGTGGAACGCGCGACACTGACCCTGCGCGAGACCGTCGACACGGGCGACCCGAAGGCCCACTCCGGCGCCGTCACGGCGAACGGGAAGAAGCTGTACGTGATCTGCCCCGGAGCGGGTCCGGACGGCGGCGGAAGCATCCGGGTCTACCGCCCGCCGGGCCGCAATCCGACGGCCTTCATCGACGGATTCCCCGCAGGCGCCGAGCCGGTGGCGCTGAGCCTCAGCGGCGACGGGAAGCTGCTGTACGTGGCGACGGAAGGTTCGCCCTCGACGGTCGGCCGGGTGCACCTCGTCGACGTCGCCACCGACGTCCGCCTGCCGCAGGTGTTCAGCCCCGGCCGAGGCGGTCCCGCCCTCGCCGCGAGCCCCTCCGGCACCCCGTACCCGCCCTGCCTCGTCATGGCTCCGCGCCACGGCGGCACCGTGCTCCTCGCCGATCCCTCGCCTCTCGCCGACGACCCTCCCGCCCCGCCGCGGCTCGACGCCGAACTTCCGCTGGGCACCGGCGTGGGCGAGGTGCTCGCGTGGTCGTCCACTCCGGACGGCCACGGCACCGCCGAACCGGCGACGCCCGACGCCCCGGTGTGCACGGTCGTCGGCGTCGCGCCCGGACGGGTGACGATCCGGGCCACGTATCTCCCCGCCGAGGGGCTGCGGCCCTACCAGTGCGAGGTCCGGCTCAAACCCACACTGGAGTCGATTCCTGATGCGGCCGTCACGAAGGAGCAGTACGACCTGATCCTCAACGTCCTCAACTGGTTCCACCCCCTCGGCGTGGAATGCCGCACCGACCGCCTGCGGGCCCTGGCCGGTCTCGATCACGAGGAGACGGAACGGCCCCGCCTGCACACCTTCCCGACCTACCACGTCGCGGACCTCTTCTCGTCTCCCTTCATCCACCTGCGCAGGGAGGACCGCCATGATTAAGCCCTACAAGCCCCAGTTCAGCCACAAGGACTGGATCGACAACCAGGACCGCGTCAAAGCGGGCGGCGAGGACGGACTCAACTACCGTTTCCACCTGCTGGAGGCCGAGTTCGCCGCACTGGCGGACAACCAGATCAACCCGATCATCGACTCGCTGGGCGCGCTGACGAGACATCTCACGCTCACCCCCGCCCTGATGCGCTACAGCGACGCCGGAGCCGAGGTGCCGCCCTGGTCACAGGGCATCGACATGGTCGAGAAGCCGGCGGAGAAGACCCAGGCGCACGGCTTCATGAACATCGTGCTTCCGGACGGTGCTCTCGTGCAGTCGCTGCTCGCGACCGGGACCAATCTGTCCAGCACCGGCACGCTGACGGTGTCCCTCGTGGCCCGCGACATCAAGGACGGCGGAGGCGGCACCGGCTTCCTCATCCAGTCCACAACGCTGGGCACTGCTGTCGTACCGGAGCGCGAGGTGAAGATCTCGAATGACTCGAACCGCTATTTCCTGACGGTTGACCTCGAGAACGCGGATCCGGCCAAAGCGGTGAAAGTCTTCTGCGTCCAGCTCGCCTATCAGTGACCGTCCGGAACGCCCTTCGGCACACCGAGAGGAGACGGCCATGTCAAAGGTCGAGGGACAGGATGTCCCCAGCGCGTATCCACACCCGCAGCTGTTCGGCGTGTGGGGGGACAGCTCCGGGGGCAGCGGTGTCATCGGCAGCACCGGGAACACGGGCACGACGGAGGCGCCGGTCGGCGGCGTGTTCGGCGACACCAAACAGCACGGTGGCGTAGGAGTCGTGGGCCGGTCCCAGCACGTCCAGGGGGGCACGGGCGTCGTGGGTATCAGCGCCGGCGGGGTCGGCGTGTCGGGCATCGGCAACGGATCCGGTCCCGGGGTGCTGGGCACTGGCGGCCAAGGCCCGGGCGTGCAAGGCGAGAGCACCCAAGGGGCCGGGGTGACCGGCAAGGGAGCTCCCAGCAGCCCCGGCGTCATCGGCATCGGCAGCGGGGGTCCTGGAGTGGAGGGCACGAGCGTCCAGGGCGCGGGCGTGTCCGGCATTACCACCGGGTCCGGACCAGGACTGCTCGGGTCTTCGACCGTCGGCCCCGGGGTGGCGGGCACGAGCTCCGGCGGCCCCGGCGTCTCCGGCGAGGGCACCGGCTCCGGCCCGGGCGTCACGGGCACCGGTGTCACCGGCCCCGGGGTCCAGGGATCCAGCGCGCAGGGCGACGGTGTCACGGGCACGGGCGGCAGTACGGGCGCGGGCGTCGTCGGCACCGCCCTCGCCGGTCCCGGGCTCTCCGGAACGAGCACGAAAGGCTCCGGAGTCCTCGGCCAGGGCGGCGGCACCTCGCCGGGCGTGGACGGGAAGGCCACGGGCGGGCCGGGAGTGTCCGGCACGAGCACCGACGGCCCCGGCCTCTCGGGCAGCAGCACGAAGGGCGACGGCGTCACCGGTCAGGGGGGAGGGCAGGGCGCGGGTATCACGGGCCGCGCGACCGAAGGCCCGGGCGTCTCGGGCACCAGCACCAGCGGTGTCGGTCTCCGCGGCACGGGGGGTGGGACCTCCGCCGGCGTCGAAGGCGTCGGCTCGTCCGGCGCGGGTGTGATCGGTACGAGCACGCAGGGCGCCGGGGTGTCCGGCACCAGTACGCAGAGCGTCGGCGTCACCGGAAAGGGCGGCGGTGCGAACGCCGGCGTGGAGGGAACCGGCACCTCGGGCCCGGGCGTGTCCGGCACCAGTACGCAGGGCGTCGGCGTCACCGGTACCGGAGGCGGATCCAGCGCCGGAGTCGTCGGCACCGGCAGCGGCGGCGCCGGCCTCAAGGGCATCAGCACCAGCGGTGCGGGCGTCCTCGCCGAGAGCACGAGTGGCGCGGGTGTCTCTGCGTCGAGCACACAGGGCACCGGTGTCTCGGGCACGAGTACGCAGGGCGTGGGAGTGTCCGGCAAGGGCGGCGGCACGAATCCCGGCGTACAGGGCACCGGAGGTGCCGGGCCCGGCCTGTCCGGCAGCAGTACGGGGAACGCCGGGGTGTTCGGCAAGGGCGGCGGCACGAATCCCGGCGTCGAGGGCACCTGCACCTTCGGTCCGGGCGTCAGCGGCACCAGCGCCCAGGGCTACGGAGTCAAAGCCGACGGAGCCACCGGTCTGTACGCGACGGGGGCGTCGCGAGCCGCCTACCTGGAGGGCGACGTCGTGATCACCGGAACGGTGTCCGACGGCGCGAGCCGCATGAGGATCGACCACCCGATCCAGCCCGAAGACCGCTATCTGGTCCACGCGGCGGTCGTGTCCCCCGAGCTGAAGACCGCCTACGACGGCACGGCCGTCCTCGACGAGGACGGCCGTGCAACGGTCGAACTGCCCGATTGGTTCGAGTCGTTGAACGAGTCCTTCCGCTATCAGCTCACCGCCGTCGGCGCCCCGGCCCCCGATCTCCACGTCAGCCGCCCCCTCGCCGATCACACCTTCGCGATCGCGGGGGGCGGGGCAGGCCTTGAGGTCTGCTGGCAGATCACCGGAGTCCGCTGCGACAACTGGGCCCGGGCCAACCCGCTGACCACCGACGAGATCAAGCCCGAGGAGGAGAAGGGGTTCTTCGTGCACCCCGAGCTGATCGGCCGGCCGGCGGACCGTTCCCTCTCCGCACTCGTCGCCCAGCCCGCCGCACGGGGCACCGCGCCCGAGGAGAGGCCGGGTCCGGGGTGACCTGGGTGCGCCCGTCGACGAGCCTGCCGAAGCCGAGGTCCTCGCACCGGTTCTCCGGGGCCTCCACCCCGTGGAAGGGGTGCCGATGTCCTCGAACAGCGCCTCGCGCCTCGGTTTCATCGCCGTCGACGCGGCGAGCGCCTCCCTGGCCGGTACAGCCATCAACGCCGCCACCTGAGTACTACAGCCGTGGATCGTGATCTTGCTGGTCGGAGCCGGTTCCGGGTATGCGTACGGCCACCAGTGATCATCGGTGTGTGAAGACAGACGAACAACCGATGGCCGCGGTGCACGGCCCAGATCCCGCTCGCCGGCGGGCGACGTTCGAGGTCCTGATGGGCCGGATAGCCTCCCGGTTCGCACGGGTCGAATTGCGGCGGCAAGCACGGGAGTTCGTCCTCGGCCTGCCGGCGGGCCTGCCACGGAAGAACTGCTGGACGCCGGCCGAGCACGCCGGCCATGCCAGCCCCGACCGGCTGCAGCACCTGCTCGCACGGGCGAAGTGGGACGCGGACGCCGTCCGTGACGATCTGCGCGGCTTCGTCGTCGACCACCTCGGCACAGGAGACGTCGTCCTGGTGGTCGATGAGACCGGTGACCTGAAGAAGGGCACGCACACGGTCGGGGTCCAGCGCCAGTACACCGGCACCGCCGGACGCGTCGGAGAACAGCGAGGTCGCTGTCCTCCTCGCCTACTCCACCCCGCGAGGTCATGCCGCGATCGACCGGGAACCCTACGTGCCCCGCTGCTGGACCGACGACCCCGACCGGTGCCGGGCCGCTGGCATTCCGGAGGACCACACCTTCGCGACGAAACCCCAGCTCGCCGCCCGCATGATCGACCGGGCCCTGACCGTCGGGATCACCGCGGCCTGGGTTGCCGTCGACGAGGCATACGGCGGCAACACGCCCCTGCGTAACACCCTCGAACAACGCGGCCAGGCATACGTCCTCGCCGTCGCCCGTGACCACCACATCACCACCCGGGCCGGAAAGAGCGCGCCGATGACCTGGTGAAGAAGATCCCGAAGCGGGCCTGGCAGAAACTCTCCGCCGGAGCCGGAGCCGGCGCCAAGGGCCACCGCCACTACGACTGGGCCCTGGCCGTGATCGCGGACGGGCGGCCCGGACACCGGCACCTACCACTCGCCACAACCGCCGCACCGGCGAACTCGCCTACTACCGCTGCTACTCGACCGCCGAGACCCCCTGACCACCTTCGTTATGGTTGCCGGCGGCGGTGGACCATCGAGGAGACGTTCCAATCATCCAAGACCCTGGCCGGTCTCGACGAACACCAGGTCAGACGCTGGACCTCTTGGCACCGCTGGGTCACCCTCGCCATGCTCGCCCACGCCTTCCTCGCCGCCGTCACCGCCGCCGAGCAGACCCAGCACAAGCTGATCCCACTGACCCGTAACGAGATCCAGCACCTGTTCACGACCCTCGTCACACAGCCCCGGCACACCACCGGGCACCGACTCCGCTGTTCACACTGGCGCCGACGCCACCAAGGAATGGCGGGGGCTCGCCACCCGCTACGCCAAGACCCCTATCAGCCACCTTGCCGGACTCCACCTGCGCGGCGTGGTCGTCTGGCTCCGCAGCCTCCAATGAAGATCTGAACAGCACACGCTCTAGGCCGAGGTGGCACTGCTCGCCTGCACGGCCGCGACAAGTACGTCGAGTCGCCCGCGGACTCGGGCGGCGGTGACATGGTCGAAATAGTCGCGGGAGCTGATGATCTCACCGTCGCGCACCCGCAGCACGAAGATGCCGGGCAGCGCGAAGGGTTCGCCGGTCTCTGCGACTGTTCCCTGGTACTCGAACTCGGCGACGATGACCTCGGGGTCGGTCGTCTCATGGATCGTGATGTTGGTTGCCCGACGGTGCAGCCGGGGGCCGGCGTCGGTCGGCCTGAAGTGTTCGCGCAGTTCGTCGCGGGTACGGAGTGCGGCAGCACGAAGCGGGTCGAACGGGTGCACGACATGGGTCTGCTCCGCATACAGATCGGGCAGTTCGCTCCAGCGGCCCTCCGCAACACCGTTCACGAGCGCGAGGAAAACCTCCCGCGGACTGAGGGCTTGGGTCATGACACTCTCCTGTCGTCTGCGCCGACGTGCAGTGGCATCGCACTACTATCCGAAGTGCGGACTCCGATTATACGGAGTCGCGACTTCGGATAGCGGCATACGAGTGAAAGCGCGATGAGCACCCCAGGTAACCGAGAGATGGGCGGCAGACGGCCGCAACGCGCTGACGCGCGAACCAACCGCGAGCGGATTCTGAACGTCGCCGAGGAGGTATTCGGCAAGGGCGGCCAGTCTGCGTCCACCGAAGAGGTGGCCCGCCTGGCCAACGTCGGCATCGCCACAGTCTTCCGTCACTTCCCCACCAAAGCGGCGCTGCTGGAGGCCGCTCTCGTGCAGCGGTTCGATCGCCTGCGCGAGCAGGCCGAAACGCTGTTTCACGCCACGGACCCGGGTGCAGCGTTCTTCGACTTCTTCAGCCACCTCGTCGCCGACGCGTCCGGCAAAATCGCCATAGCCGAGGCGCTGCTCGAGGCCGGTGGTGACAACGGCGGCGACGCCGCTCAGGCATCGGACGGACTACGTCGAGCCGTCGGTGCTCTGCTTCAGCATGCCCAACGCGCCGGCGCCGTCCGAGATGACGTCGAACTGCCCGAGGTGTACGCCTTGCTCGTGGCCACATCACGAGCCTCCGCACACGCCCACCTCAAGGAGGAGGTACGAGACCGGATGCTCGCCATCGTCTTCGACGGCCTCGCGCCACTCCGGAACTCGCAGCCGCAGATGAAGATCTGAACTCGGCACACGCTCTAGGAGCGGGTCCGGCACAGTTCCTGGTCCACGAGTGTGATCATGGCCTGCTCGGTGTCCTGACCGCCGTCACTGCTGACGTACACCACGGCGGTCCGGGTCCCGTCTCGGGTGGCGCCACCCCAGGTGATATAGCCGAGCAGTTCGCCCCGGTGACCGAAGTAGCTGCCACCACAGGACAACGGGATCTCGGCAAGACCGAGTCCGTACCTCACGCCCAGCTCGGGCGCGTTCACGGTGGTCGTCATCTCGTCGAGTTGCGCCGTAGCCAGCAGACGGCCGCCGAGCAGCGCGGCGTAGAACCGGTTCAGGTCGTGCGCGGTGCTGATGACCGATCCGGAGCCGACGGCCATACTCGAATTGAGCACCGTAACGTCGGTGCCGGTGCCGGTGCCGGTGCCGAACGCGTAGCCCTGGGCGTGCGGGCCCAGGATGAACGGGAAGGTGCCGGGCGTACTGGTGTCCCTCAGACCCAGCGGGCGGATGATCCGGTCGTTCACCTCCTGCGCCCAGCTCCAACCGGTGACCTTTTGGATGATCATCGCGGCGAGAATGTAGTTGGTGTTGGAATACGACCATTGTTCGTCGTCCGGGAAGAATTTGGGAGGGAGCTGCATCGCCAGCCCCACCAACTCCTCGGGGGTGTAGGTGCGGAATCGCTCGGCTCGATAGCCGTCCGCGCTTTTCAACGCGGGTATTTCCGGCCCGATGTCACGGATGCCGCTGGTGTGCTGCAGCAGCTGCCGCACGGTGATCTGGCTGCCGTCGTTGCCGTTGCCCCGGACCACTCCCGGAAGCCACTGCTCGACGGTGTCCTCCAGGGACATTCGCCCCTCGCCGACGAGTTGCAGCACGACCGTGGCGGTGAAGGTCTTGGTGGCGCTGCCGATCCGAAATCTGCCGTTCAGTGGCATCTGCCTCCTGGTGCCCCTCTCGGCCGTCCCCGCGCGCGCGATGTCACGTGTGTCCGGTGACGTCACCTCGGCGGACACACCAACGGCCCCGGTGTCGTGGACCGCATCCACCTGCTGCTGGAGCGGATCGCCCTGCGGCGGCTTCGCCGCCGCCGTCCCGGTCGACGTGGCGAAGAGAACCGCGCCCAGGCTGCTCAGGACAAGCAGGTCCCGCCGACGCCTTCCTGGCACATGCATAATGATCCCCGTCCTGTTCGGGTTGCCTGCGTGTTCAGCGCTCAGGCTGTGGCCCCTGGTGTTCCGCTCCCGGAGCCGGTGGTCGACGACCATCCCACCAGCGATGAAGGGATCGGCCCATCCGGCTCTCCCCCCGACGTGCCGATGCGCTGTCCTCAGGGCAGTGCTGGGGGTTCCCCCCGTGGGGACACCGAGGCTTCTTCCCCCGGCCGGCTCCGGCCAGCAAGATCACGATCTACGGCTGTAGTACCAGGCACTTCCGGCCGATGGCGGCACGATCGTTGTTCCCGCAGGCGTCGCCAGGGATTACGCCCTGCTCGACGAAATTCACCCCAACAGGATCAGAAGTGCTGAGCAGTGGTTCAGGCGAGAAGAGCGGTTGGGAAGGGAACTCGGCAAGGGAAGTCTCTGGGAGAGGGTCCAGCCGGAGAACTGGAGCATGGACTCTGCGGTCCTCAAGAGCAGCGCGGATTTCAGAACGGGCGAGTTGTGAACGGGTGAGTGGCGCTTACCTGCGCCTCGGGCATGCGAGCCGTCGGCAGCAGTCGCCGAAGAGTTCGGCTTGGGGCTGATCAAATCTCCGTGTCCAGTCCGGTGATCTAACCGGCAAGGATGCGGAGAATGAGAACCTGGTCTTCGTTACCGATCCCGACGCGGAACGAGCCGGTGCGGGGAAGGCCGTGTTCGACCCAGGCGGCCACGGTGACCAGCACGACCTCAAGTCGTGTGCCTGCCGGGGTGAGTTGGTACTCCAATGGGGCGGGATCTGCGGGTGGGCGGTGCGGGTGGGCGATGCGGTTGGCCGGCCCAGTGAGGTTTTCTCACTGCCCGGCGGTGAGGAACAGAGATCCGACCAGAACTGACAGGAGGATCTCGTAGCCGAGGACGATGCACGCCAGGGCCAACACTCCCTTCTGCCACAGACGCGGTCCGCGGTAGGGAAGGAGCGGTGGCTGGTCCGAGGGTTGGAGCGCCGCTTCGGTCGGGGTCGTGCCCATCTCCGCGTGGGTGCGCCACCAGTGACGTAGCGTTTGGATCTTGGCTTCGAACTCCGAGTCCCAGAGCACGCGTCCGACACGCGGTACCGGCAATGGCGTTCGGCGACTGCTCGCTTCAAGGACGACAGGCCTGCGCCCGCCTCGGTGGCGCTCGACGGCGATCCCCTGAATCTCGTCCCAGGGAACGGTTCGGGGCCGCAGCCCTCGTATGACCAGGTGGTCGGCAGTGAGGATGACGCCTCTACCGAAGCTCAGGAAGCCCGCGCCCAGCAGCAGCGAGATCGCGACGAGTGCGCCGAGCGTGCGGCCAAGGAGCGTCGGGTGATCAGCGCCGGGCCCCTCGGCGAACCCCGCCATCACCGCGTCAGCCGCAAGCCAGCCGAGCAGCAGGACCGTGGGCACCGACCGGCTTGCCGCAGGTCGCATGCCCAGTCGCTCGGGCAGCCGGCCGTAGGTATGCCCCCAGGCGCCGAGTTCACCAGCTGTGTCTTCGACTCGGGCCGCGCCGCCGTTGGCAAGCCACCAGCTTCGGATGGTCGCGACCTTGTCGTCGAACCGGCGGTCGCGGGACAGGAAACCGGAGCTGGGCATTCGTAGCGCGGTGCGGCGTCCATCCGTCTCGTAGAGGACCACCCGCCGTCCGCCGGTGAACGGCTCGACCGCGACCTCGGCCACGTTGGTCCACGGGATGGTCCGGCGGCGCAGGTTGTGGACGACGACCGCCTCAGGAGTCAGGGTTACCCCGACGTAGCGGCTCAGCACCCACAGTTCGAGCGTGACGAAGAACGGCAGCACCATGGCCAGGACCCGCGATTCGAGCGGCAGGCCGGGCAGCCCGGGCCGCTGGTGCGCCCACAGCAAGGAGTTCGACAACTGCATCAGCACGGCGGCGCCGAGGAACAGGCCCAGTGGCAGGGACTGCTGCCACGAAGCCCGATAGCGGACTCGGCCGACCATTCCCGATGATTCCGCTCCGCCATTGCGGGCTTCCTGGTTCACAGCTCTTCCCCCTGCCGCACGAGCAACGCGGGGCATCATGCCTGGCCAGGGACTGCTCGCGCAATGGCTACCGGCGGCCCCAGCCCGACAGAGCAACTGGCAGGCAGGGCGAGAACGCGCCTTCTGCTCGTAGCGCCCACGGCGCTACTCCTGCTCCGGCCCTCCGCTCGGGAGCGCATCTGCCCGGTGTTGCGATCTGGGTGCATGGCCGGGTCGCACTGGAGCCCCCGGCCGCGGGTGGCCGTGAAGCCCCTGGTAGGACGCTTCTCGCTGCATGGTCGTCTGGCGAACCAGAGGCTCACGTCGGTCACCTATGCTGCCACGCTCGATGTCCCGCGCCACATCGTCGAGTTCCTCGCCCGCTACTCGCCGCAACGGCGTCGGATCGGCACCCCGCGCGGCTCCAGGGCGCTGGGGCCGTTCCGGCAGGCCGTGCTGGTGCTGCGCTGGTTCCGTGAGCGCGGCTGCGTGCACTGCCTGGCCCGCGACGCCGGTGTCTCCCGGGCCACCGGCTACCGCTACCTGCACGAAGGCATCGGTGTCCTCGCCGACCAGGCACCCGGCCTGCACGAGATATCGAAAGTGTGTCAGGAGTCGGGCATCACGCACGTGATCCTGGACGGCACCTTGATCGAGTGTGACCGGGTCGCCGGAGTCCGCGAGAACGGCCACGACCTGTGGTTCAGCCGGCTCCAGCTCCCGCATCCCCACGCCCTCCCACGGTCTCCCGGCGTACCGGTCCGGTGACGGATCGTAAGAGCGGCAGCAGGGTCGTCGCAGCCGAACCCGACAACGACCCCGGCCGACATGCCACGACCCACATGCCCAGCCCCGACCCTGATCCAACCACCCAGCAGGAGCGGTCAGAAACGACCTAGCGGGCTGAGTCGGGAGTGCGCTGCGGAGCAGCCAGGACCCAGGCGGCGAAGGCTTCGACGCCGTCCACGACGGCCTCGAAGCGCGGGGAGTGGAACAGGTCGAACGAGTGCTGTCCGCCGGGCAGTTCGGCATAGACCACGGTGCTGTCCGAGACACGGCGCAGCCGGTCGACGAAGTTCCGGGCGCCCTCGACGGTCGCCAGCGCGTCCTTGGTGCCGTGGGCGATGAGGAACGGTGGCGCACCGGGGTTGAGGTACGCATACGGTTGGTTGGGGGACGGCGTTGCGTCGGGCTCCTCGCCGAAGAAGTGGCCGTAGTAGCCATAGAGGCAGATCGCCGCGGTGACCGAGGTGTCGGCCAACTCGAATCCGGGCTGGAACACCGGGTCGTTCGGCGTGAGCGCGCACAGGGCCGCCAGGTTGGAGCCGGCTGAGCTGCCCGCCACGAACAGCCTCGACGGATCGGCGCCGTACTCGGGGGCGTGCTCGCGGACCCAGGCGATGACCTTCTTGGCGTCGATCTGATGGCCGGGGAAAGTGGTCTGGGGCCGCAGCCGGTAGTTGGCGCTGATGCACACCCACCCCTGGCCGGCGAGCCGGTAAAGCAGGGGCCGTGCCTCGCGGTTCTTCGCTCCGCTGGTGTACCCGCCGCCGTGGAAGTAGATCAGGACCGGCCCGTTGTGCGGTGTGTCGCGGCGGCGGTAGATGTCGAGCAGATTCCGGCGCCCGGCGTCCCCGTAGCGGATGTTGGGGATCCGCTCCACGTCATGCCGCCGCATCAGGCCCGGTAGCAGCAGGATGCGGGCCCAGGGCCGGTGGCGGCGCAGCGATACGTGCACACGATCTTGCCAGTCGGTGCCGAGGCCCTGCTCAAGGGCGAGCCCGACCACCTGGTCCGTCCGCAGGCCCCGCCAGGCGGACACGGCCATCCCGGGGATGGTGGCGAGGGCCACCGCGGCCGTCACCTTGCTGGCCGGTGACCCGAGATCGCCTTGGGCGGCGGCCAATGCCGTGGAGGCCACCACGGCGAACATGCCCAGGAACGGCGCCTCGTTGAGGACCATGCCGAACCAGAAGCTCATGGTCGCCAGTGGTCGGGGCCGACGTGGCGCGACAACGGCGAAGAAGGTGCACCAGGTCAACAGCACGGTCGTCGCCACGTATCCCATCGGCATGTCCATGAACGTATCACCGTCAACTCGGGGAAATTTCCTGGGACTTCGCCGCCCAGCCCCGCCGGCGCAGGTCGCTCGTTCGTGAAGATCCAACGAACCCGGTTCAACATCAGCGCACACACGCGTTCTCGGCAAGGTCCGCACCGGCCCGAAGTGGGAGTACTGCTCTGGCGAGGGCCCTGCTGGTCCTGACGAGGCGCGAAGTCTCCCGGTGACCGACGATCTTCACCGAAGTCATCCGCCCACGACCAGCACGAGCACCATGAACCCCGCGCACACCAGACCCATGACCTGCAAATTCAGTGGCGGCGCAGGAGAGGAAACGCGGCTGCCCGGTGCGGAATTGGATCATAAGAGGGGACAATGTCCGTGCAGGGCAACGTCGTTGGGTCACAGGGAGAGGGACAAGATGCTGGAGGAACTTGTTCTGGTCGGGGGAACCACGGTCGTCGCGGCCATGGCCACCGACTCGTGGACGGTCGCGCGCGGCGGAGTCGCACGGCTGTTCCGCCGCCGCGGAGAGGACCGACAGACCGCCATCGAGGCCCAGCTCGACAACAACGAGGCCCTCGTCGCGAGGGCCGACGACGCCGAGCGGGTACGTCAGAGCCTGCTCCCCGTGTGGATGCTGGAGCTGGAATCGCTCCTGGACGAGTACCCGGACGCCGCGGACGAACTGCGTGAGCTGACCGAGGAGATCAAGAAGCGGTTGCCCGAGACGCGGCAGCCCCAGGTGCAGAACAACGTGGCCAAGGACAACGGACAGGTTTTCGCGGCTCTGGGCGGCAATGTCATCGTGCACCCGGCGCCTCCTGGACAGGCGGGAGGTACCGGAGCCGCCCGGTGAGTCGGCCCGGAGCCGGACCACGGCAGACGGTCCGCGTCGACGGCGGGTTCGGCTACGGCGTCATCGGCGCCGACCTGCACGTCTTCCCCGACCGGGGCCCGGTCTACCTGCTCTCCCGGTATCGACCTGCTCCGGGCCTGGCCCCCGCCCTCTCACTCGGGGAGAGGGACACGGTCGGACCCGCCTCCCAGCCCAGTCGGCTCCTCAACGCCCGCTTCCAGGTCGTGGATTTCACCGGTCGGGCCGAGGAGCGGGCGGAGCTGGCCGCATGGCGGGACGGTGACGGTCCCCGCGCCGCCCTCTGGCTGCACGGAGCCGGCGGCCAGGGCAAGACCCGGTTGGCTGCGCAGTTCGCGGCCGACAGCGCGTCAAGGGGCTGGAAGGTCGTCTCGGCCACTCACGGCGCCGGTACGATCCACCCGCACCCGGGAAGCCAGGACCTGCGGCTCGATGGCGCCGCGGGGCTCCTCCTGGTCGTCGACTACGCCGACCGCTGGCCCCTCTCCCATCTGACGTGGCTGTTCAGTAACAAGCTGCTGGACGGGCCCCTGCCGACCCGACTGCTGTTGCTGGCCCGGTCCGTCGCCCCCTGGCCCGCCGTGCGCTCCGCGCTGGAGGACACCAGGACGGAGGCGGGCGACCTCGCACTGCGACCGCTCGATGAGCGCCGCGGTGGACTCGACGCCCGCCGAGCCATGTTCACCGTCGCCCGCAACTGCTTCGCCGCCCACTACGGTCTCGCCGACCCGAACGCCATCGCCGTACCCGGCTATCTGGACCGGTCGGACTTCGGCCTGGTCCTGGCGTTGCACATGGCCGCGCTGGTGGCCGTCGACGCCCACGTCCGCGGCGGCAGCCCGCCGAAGGACATGGCGGGCCTGTCCGCATATCTGCTCGACCGCGAACGCAGGCATTGGACCCGGCTCCACGAACTCCGCCTGGAGGGCCTGGAGTACGAGACCCCGCCCGGCGTCATGAGCCAGGTGGTCTTCACCGCCGCGCTCGCCGGCGCGACCACCCACCACGACGGCACGGCCCTGCTCGGTGGCCTGGGCATGGAGCGCCCCGCGCGGCTCCTGGCCGATCACGCCACTTGCTACCCGCCCGAGGAGCCCGGCGCGGTCCTCGAACCCCTCTACCCCGACCGGCTCGCCGAGGACTTCCTCGCCCTCGCCCTCCCCGGCCACGACACGACCGGCTACCCCACGGCTCCCTGGGCGCCGGATTTCATCGGCACGCTCGTCGCCCGCGACCCGGACGGCTCGCCGCCTGCTCATCTGGCCCGTGCCCTGACCTTCCTGGCCTCCACGGCGGCACCGCACCGCTGGCCGCACGCCGCCCGGTACCTGGAAACCCTGCTGCGCACGGACCCAGCCCTGGCCGTCGCCGCCGGCGGCGCGGCCCTGACCGCGCTGGCCGCGGTCGACCTCGACACCGAGGTCCTGGAGGCGGTCGACGCGTACTTCCCCCACCGCGGACAGGCAGATCTCGATGCCGGTATCGCCGCCGTCACCGAGCGCCTCGCCGAACGCCACCTCTCCACCACCCAGGACTCCTCCGCGCACGCCCGGCTGTACCAGAACCTCGGGTTCCGGCTGGAGAGGGCGGGCCATCGGGAGGACGCCGTGGCCGCGGCCGAGAAAGCGGTCGCTCTCCTGCGGAAACTCGCCGCCGTCGACGCTGCCACGTACGAGCCTGCGCTCGCCATGGCCCTGGCCCAGCTGAGCGAGCGTGCTCATTCGGCTGACCGCACGGAGGCCAGCCGCCACGCCGCCGAAGAGGCCGTCGGTCTCTTCCGAAGACTGGCGGACGTCGACCCCACAGCGCACGAACCCGGACTCGCCCTGTCGCTCTCCCACCTCGGCGTGAACCTGTCCGAGGCCCGGGACCCCGAGGCGGCCCTCGCCGTGACCCAGCGGGCCATGGGAATCTTCCAGAGGCTGGCGGCCACCGACCCCGAGACCTACGGGCCCGGCCTGGCCGTGACCCTGGTCAACGAGGCCGTTCTGTGCCGGCAGCAGCGGCGGTGGTCGGACGCCCGGACGGCTGCCGAACGGGCGGTCGCGCTCATCCGGCGGCTGGTGGCCGGCGGACCCGCGGTCTCCACGTCCGAGTTCGACCGGTCCGTCGCGGTCGACGAGTCCGACCTGGCGACGGCCCTGTCCGTTCTTGGGCTGCTGCTGTGGGGCGCACGCCGCCGCGACGACTCCCTGGCCGCCCTGCGGGAGGCGGCGGACATCAGATGCCGACTGGCGACGGCCAACCCCACCGCCCATGAACACGCTCTGGCCGATGACCTCTCCTCCCTCGGCACCTACCTCGCGCAGAGCGGCCGTGCCGAGGAGGCGCTGGCCGTGACCGCGCAGAGCGTGGAGATCTACCAGCGCCTCGCGTCGCAGAACCCCGGGGCGTTCGAGAAGCCACTGCGCACGGCGCACGAGGCATACCGGACCCTGCGCGAGCGGCTGAGCGGAACTGCCCCCGAAACCGACAGGACCTGGACTCTGGAGGAGCACTATGTGGCGCTCCTCAACCAGGACGAGGTCTGGCAGGACGCCCAGGACCGCCGCCATCGCCTGGACGACATGGACCCCCGCTACAGCGGCAACGTGCTGCGGTTCCTGCTCCGGCAGGCCGATGTCCTCTTCGAGGGGTTGTTGCACGGGCTCGGCGCCTCCCCCGAGTCGCTCGGCCGATGGGCCGGTGAGACTGCCGAGACCTGGCTCGCCCGGCAACCGCTCGCCGTCGCCCTGCGCCGCCGCTCGGAGGGGAAGCCGGCCCGACCGGAACTCTGCTATTGCGGGTACGCCATTCAGCCCGAGTGGAATCATGATCATTGCTATCCCGGCATCATCGTCGACTGAACAGCGCTGCCGACCGGGTGGACGAGGGGAGACGCGTGGGGGACATGGCCGAACTCGGTCTGCCGGTCGTGGAGGTCGTACGGGAGCGCTGGGGCGTCGTCCTGCCCGCCGACGGTCTCATCGCCCGTTTCGCCGAACCCGGTTGGACCTACGAGGAGGAGGTGGCACGCCCCTGCCCCGAGTGCGACGGCCGGATGCACTCGCTGCGCAGACCGTACGAGTCGGCGGGGAAGGTCTACCGCTACGTGGCCGTCGTCTGCCCGGTCTGCCCGGCGGCGTACACCCTCGCGGACCTGGGCGTGAAGACCTACGAAAAGCTGTGCGCGCGGCCCGGTGCGGCGAAGTCGGACGCGGTGGAGCCCGGCGAGGCGAACGAGTCCGGTGCCGTGCCCCCGGCGCGGGCGTCTCGCCGGACGGGCGCGGTGGGGCCGACAGGGACGCGGGTCGGGGTGACAGCACGGACGAACTTGCCGTGGGTGTCCGAAGGGGCACGAAGTTGGGAACGGTTCCTCGGCCCTTGCCCCACCGGGCCGGGCGTCACCATCACCGCTGTCGCGGCATCTCCCGCCCCTGCCTGGCCGACGGATCTGCCGATGCCGGCCGAGCCGGAGAAGCGCCGCCTGTTCTGGCGCAAGGTCACCGACCCTGCCTGGCGGCCGCCCGAGGGGGCGGTGACGGCGGCCGACGACATCCGGATCATCCTGCCCGAGGGCCCCGCCTTCGACGACCTGCGCGCCCACCTGGCCGAGCGGGGCATTGCGTTCCGCAGCGTCCGGCACTGGGTGGAGGACGAACAGGTCGGCACGGTGGGCGAGTTCGGCAGTCCCACGGATCTGGTGGCCCACCCCGCCCGCGCATTCGCGGGCCTGGGTTCCCCCATGCCGCCCACGCCCGTCGCGGGACCCGGGGCGCACGCCGCCCGGGACGCGTTCGAGGCCCAGTGGGACGCCCTGGCGGACCTGCCGGACGCCGACGAGGCCCCGTACGTACCGGTCACCGATCTGGTTCCCGAGGACTGGACCCGGCTGTTGCCGCACCCCACCTTCAACCCGGCACAGGCCGAAGCCGTTCCCGCCCTCCTGGAGGACGACGGCCATGTGATGGTCGTCGCCCCGACCGGCGCGGGCAAGACACCCATCGGCATGGTGGCCGCGCTGCGCGCCCACGCGCAGGGCCGCAAGGCGGCCTGGCTCGTCCCCCAGCGGTCGCTCACCGACGAACTCGACCGTGAACTGGAGAACTGGCGGCGGCACGGCATCGGGATCGTCCGGCTCACGGGCGAGTACGCCACCGACACCGAACTCGTCCGCGAGGCCGACATCTGGGTCGCCACCACCGAGAAGTTCGAGGCGATCTGCCGAAACGGGTCGCTGGGCGGTGTCCTTGCCGAGGTCGGCGCTCTGGTCGTCGACGAGATCCACCTGCTCGGTGATCCGGTGCGGGGCGCCGTGCTCGAAGCGGTGCTCACGCGGGTACGCGAGGACAGTGCCCAGACCCGCATCGTCGGACTGTCGGCGACAGTGGCCAACGCCGACGAGGTCGCCGACTGGCTGGGGGCCCGGCTGATCCGTACGTCATGGCGGCCGACCCGGCTGACCTGGCAGATCCCCCTGCTGCCCGCCGCACGCGACGGCGAACGCTCCATGCGGTCCACCGCTGCTCGGACCTCCGCCGCCGTGCGGCTGGTCCGGACCGTGACCGACGAGGATGGCAGCGTGCTCGTCTTCTGCAGCAGCAAGCGCGGAGTGCGTGCGACGGCACTGGCCATCGCCGCGGACCGCGGGGCCCCGACACGCGGCGTCGACGCGGACGACACAGAAATCGTCGAGCGGCTGTGCGGCAGCGTCGGCGTCGGACTGCACTACCGCGACTGGCCGTACAAGCGCGAGGCCGAGAAGGCGTTCCGGGCCCGGGAGAGCGACGTCCTGGTCGCGACCTCCACCGTGGCAGCCGGGGTGAACCTCCCCGCCCGCGCCGTCGTCGTGCGCGACGGCCGCCTCGGCCAGAATCGGATCGAGGTGTCCATGGTGCAGCAGATGTTCGGCCGCGCCGGACGGGTCGGCGCGGGAGAGCGGGAGGGCTGGGCCTATCTGCTGGCGGACGAGACGGAGCGCCCCGCATGGCAGGCGCGGCTGACCCTCGGCTACACCGTGCGTTCGCGTATCGGTGACCGGCTGCCCGACCACCTGCTGGCCGAACTGGTGCAGGGACGCGTGACCTCGCTGGAGGAGGCCGAGGACTGGTGGACCGACACATTCGCCTTCCATCAGGGGCACGACAGTGTCGAGCCGCTCCATGACGCCGTGGACTGTCTGGAGGAGGCCGGCTTCCTGCGCCGGCATGCCGGACCTGGGGGCGACACGTTCCTGGAACCGACCGAACCGGGCACGCTGACCAGCCGCTTCATGGTGGACGCCGTCCTGGCGCACGAGTTGTCCGAAGCGGTACGCAACCTGCCCGTACCGGAGGACCCCGACCACGCCGAACGGGCACTGACGAGGGTGCTGGCCACCCGGCTGCCGGAACTGGCGGAGGCCGCGTTCAGCGACCGCGCCCGCGCCACCCTGCGCAGGGTGCTGCGCCACCAGGGCCGGACGGAGCAGCTGGAGACCGATCAGGAACCACCGGACAAGGACGAGGGACTGCTGCCGGGAGACCTGGCCCACGCGGTGCTGCTGCTGGTCGCCACCAGCCCCCAGGCGTTCGCCGCGCGCGCCGGGTACGTGCTCGGCATCCCGGCCGAGAGCCTGACGGCCGTCCTCGACGAGGCCCAGCGCTATCTGGCCTGGCTGGGTGCCCAGGGAGAGCTGGGTACCGTCCACCCCTGGGCGGCCGTCGTGGCCGCCGACCTCGCCGAACGCATCCGCTGGCGCGCCCTCGGCCCCGAGCGGGGCGCCGGCCGGCTGCTGTGGATGTGCGGCCGGATGGCCACACCGCGGCTGGCACCGCGTCTCGTACCGCGCATGTGGCGCGCGGCGCGCGATCGCGGTATCGGTGCCCCCGACTGGACGGGCACCACCCCGCCGCGCGACAGCGCGATCACACCGGCGCGATACCAGGCGCTGCTCAAGCAGCGCGCCACCGGAACCGCCCTCACCCGGCACTCCGGCTCACTGCGCGTGGAAGCCCCGCACGGCGCGGTGATCTGCCTCTGGGACGGCGCGACGACGATCCGGTACGTCTCCGACGGCACCCCCGCCATACTCGACCACCCGCCGGGCAATCCCGGTGACTCTTCGAGAGGCCGACGAGGAGGCGCCGTCTTCACACGCGGCGACCGCCACGCCGCAGGGTGGCTCGCGCCCTACAACGGGCACTCCTGACAACGGGTTTCACAAAGCGACTCCTGAGCACCGGCAACGGACGCTCCGACCGCCGGCGACGCGACGGAGATCCCTGTGGTTCCCGCATGCGCCCACCGGGCGCGGGTAGAGGCGCAGGGCGCCGTTTCGTCGCACCGGGTCGGCACGGGAGCAGGCCGGGAATGGCTCCTCCCGTGCCGGTGCCGCCGCGACCGCCGCCATCGGTGTTCTCCCGCGTGCCCCTCAGGCGGTGCATCCCGATCGCCCTTCTCGTCGGCACGGTGTTGTCCCTGGCCAACCAGGGTTCTGCCGTCGCGTCCGGGGACGCCGGCGCGGCCACGGCCGTGCGCGTGGCGATGAACTTCGTGGTGCCGTTCTGCTTGTCGAGCGGCGGATACTTCAGCCGCCGGAGGGCCACCTGGCGCGATGATCGACAGCCAGTCAGAGCGCCGCACCCAGCATCTGGTCCATCGACGGACCCGACATCTGCAAACCCGGCAGCAGCCAGTCCTGGAAGGGGGCGAGCACGGCCAGTACGAGGAGGGCGACGCCCACCGCCCAACTGAGCCAGGGGCCGCCCCGCCACAGCTTCTCCAGGAAGATCACCGCCGCCAGGCCCGCCATCGCCGCCACGTTCATCACGCCGAGGGGGATCAGGACGATCATCAGCCCCCAGCAGCAGCCGACGCAGTAGAGCCCGTGGTGCGCGCCCACCCGCAGATCCTTCGCCCACGGCCGGAACCGCGCGTACCGCAACAGCTGGAACATCGGGCTGCGGCAGTGCCGCAGACAGACCCGCTTCAGCGGCCCGAACTGCTGGACTCCCGCCAGCAGGAACGCGCCCGCGCCGATCCAGCGCCCCGACTCGGGGTGGGCGTCGACCAGGTGCCCCGTCGCCGCCAGGGCCCCGTACACCAGCAGTCCGAAGCCGGCCCAGGCCAGCAGATAGCCGCCGACGAATTCGGTGAGGCGCAGCGCACGGACGCGGCCCGCGGTGCTGCGGTTGATCGCCTGTACCCAGGTGAGAGCCAAGGGTGCCAGCGACGGCAGCATCATCGCCGCCATCATGACCACCCACAGGAGCAGGAAGAGCGGGAGCGCCAGACCCATGGTGCCCGGCTCCATCCCCATGTCGCGGGACTGCGCGGCCGTGAGCACCCACGCCAGAGCGGCGATCAGGGTCAGGAGAAGCCAGCCGAGGGCCAGATCACGCCTCGGCAGCAGGACCCCAAGCCGGGTGGGCTCCGGCGGGGCGAGCCGGAGATGCGGCACGGCATGCCTCCCAAGGACGCCCGCTTCGGTGGCCGCGATGAGCACTCCGAAGACATCTCCAGCAGATCACGGAATCGCCGGCCTCAAAAGCGGAGGACCGGGACCCGGGCGGCAGCCCTCATGACAGTGACCGGGCCCACCCGGTGCGTCGACGACCGCGACGGATGTCGCCCCAGGGCGACGTATGCGTGCCGGCGTCCCCGTCAGCGCCTCCCGGCTCCCCTTGCCTCCGAAGGCCGCTTCGCTTTCGTGTCGGCGAGGAGCACCCTGGAAGTGACGCCGCTCCGTATACCGGGAGAGGAGGAGCGAGATGGCTGAGCAGACCACCAGCAGCCCGCCCTGGCGCGTGGTCGGCGACTGGTTCGACACCTGCAACTGCGCCATACCCTGCCCGTGCACATTCGCCCAGCCCCCGTCCGAGGGCGATTGCGAGGGCGTGCTTGCCTGGCACATACGCGAGGGACAGTTCGGGGATGTCCGGCTCGACGATCTGAATGTCCTGATGCTCGGGTCCTTCACCGGCAACGTGTGGACCGGCGAGCACACGGACCCGTATGCCGCCGTCTTCGTCGACGAGCGCGCCGACGACCAGCAGCGCGCCGCACTCGGCGCGATCTTCGGCGGGGAGGCCGGTGGCTGGCCACAGCAGTTCGTCGAGGTCCTCGGACCCGAGATGCGCGGCATGGACGTCGCTCCGATCACCGTCGAGGTCGACGAGGACCTGGGGGCGTGGCGCGCTGAGATTCCCGGCCGGGTGACCGCCCGTGCCGAGGCCCTCACCGGTCCCACCACAGCCGAGGGGGCACGGGTCCAGGTCCACAACGCCCCCGGTGCCGAGGTCGGCCCGGGACAGATTGCCACCTGGGGCCGGTCCACCACCGATCAGGCCGACGCCTTCGGCTTCAGCTGGAGCCGCAGCGGCAGGTCCAGCAAGTACTTCCCCTTCGATTGGAGCGGCCCCGACTGACGCGCGATCGGTCGGCGCTCCGGGCGGTCGGTCATCAGCTCATGGTCACGCCGGACGAAGACTTCACTGGCCCACGGCTCTGCGAGGCCTTCGTGAACCGGCTCACCTTCGGCGGCGACATCATCGGGACCGGCACCGACTCCTGGCGCCTTGCGCATACCAAGGCCCGGAAGGCAGTGGCTGACCGGGGAGTTCACCGCTCACGGGCGGTCTGCGCCGACACGTCGTACCCGACGAACGTGAACATGCGAGCCCCACCGCCAGAGGGGCAGGCTTGCCCGCGAAACGTGCCGCTCGGCGGCGTGGGCGATGAATGCGTGACCAGGGCGACGAGCCACCTGATCGAGGAAGCACGGCCTGGTCGGGTCGTCAGGCACTCCGTGTACGTCCATCCCGACGCCCCCAGCCCGTGCCGGGCCCGGCACCGCCGGTCACCAGCCGGTCAGCAGCAAGTGATTGAGAAGGAGGGCGATCACGGCCTGCGCGGCGAGCCAGGCGCGGGGTCGGGTCAGGAATGCACACGAGGCCAGTAGCCATATGGCGAACGGCAACCAGATGCGCTCGGTCTCCGCTTTGCTCATCCCGGACGGGTCGGCGATGAGCAGAGCGGCGAGCGCGGCGGCGGCGAGCAGGGCGAGGCGGAGGTCAGGGGAGGCGCCGGACCCACCCCCTCTTCGGTGGGACTGTATGAACAAGGAAGATTCTTGGTCTGCTGGTGGTACAAGCGTCATGCGTCGCTGACCTGTGTAAGCGTGGCTACGTGTGGCTCGTTGGAGCCGTCGGCCCGGGACTGGTCCGGATCTTCTCCCCAGCGAGACGAGCCTGGTCATCTGTCGACGTCGGACCCCTCAGCTGGTGGACTGCTCCAAGCGGATGTGTCGGCCCGCGCACTGCTACGGCGAGGTGGGCGGGTGCGGGGAGCGGAGTACGAGCAGGGTGATCTCGCTGGGGGCGAAGACGCGGAACGGCGGGCCCCAGAAGCCGGTGCCGCGGCTGGTGTAGAGGAGGGTGCGGGGGCCGTGGTGGCTGAGGCCGGCGAGGGCGGGCTGGTCGATGCGGACGAGGTGGTGGAAGGGCCAGATCTGGCCGCCGTGGGTGTGGCCGGAGAGTTGGAGGTCGATGCCGGCGGCTGCTGCCCGGTCGATGAACTTGGGCTGGTGTGCCAGGAGCAGGACGGGTAGGTCGGGGTCGGCGCCGTTCAAGGCTCCGGCGAGGTGGGCGCGGTGGCCTGCCAGGCCGGAGGACTCGGCGGTGACGTCGTCCACGCCGGCGACCACGAGGGTGTCGCCTCCGCGTTCGAGCAGCAGATGGCGGTTGCGCAGCGGCTCCCAGCCCAGCTCGTCCATCAGGTCGACCCAGCCCTGGGCCTCGCTGTAGTACTCGTGGTTGCCGGTGACGTAGACCCGGGCCCGGGTGGCCCGCACGGTTCCGAGGGGGGCGGCCTGGGCGCGGCGGCGTTCGGCCGTGCCGTCCGCGATGTCGCCGGTGTGGCAGACCAGGTCGGCTTCCAGGGTGTTCACCGTCTCGCACACCCGTGCCGACCAGCGTGCGCGATCGAGGGGACCGTAGTGGGTGTCGGTGATGAGGACGACGCGGGTGCCGTCCAACCCGGCACCCAGCCGCGGGAGTCGCACGTCGAGTCGGCGCACGCGTGGCACGCGGCGGGCCTCGGCGTACCCCCAGGCGAGCAGTACGGCGGTGACGCCGAGGACGGCCCACGTGACGATTCGGGCCCGGTCCTGACTCTCCTCGACGCCGGCCACGGTCAGGGCGAGCCGCAAGAGGACGCCGAGCAGAACGGACCAGGTGAACAGGACCCAGCTGGTGCCCAGCAGGGTGTCACCGAGGATCGCTGCCCGGTCCTGCTGGCGCCGGCCGTGGCCGCGCACCATCGCGAGCGGCATACCGATGAGGCCGAGGGCGAACAGGACGGTGCCGGCGAGCGTGACGGGCAGCGGCCAGTGCTGGCCGGTGTACAGGAGCACCCCGCAGGGCACGGCCCACAGCAGGACGGGGGCGATCAGGGGGATGTAGCGCATCAGGCGGATCAGTCGGCTCTGCTGCGGCGCTTGCGCTTCGCTGTCGACGGGTCGGGTGTCGCTGGTGTCGGTCACGCTTCCCCTCCCTGACCAGGCTGCCGTCTCGCGCACTGTATCCGGTCGCCCTCGGGCCGGCCGCACCGGCGTTCATGAGCGCGGCCCCCTTGGGGCGAAGGGCTCTGCGGGATGGCGAGGCTCCACCGCCGGTCCTAGCCCAACCGGCCGTGGCGGCATCGCGCCACTCGCATCGCACCCGCCCGGGGAAGTGCTGCGTCACAGGGGCACGCACGCCACATCGCACTCGACGCGCCGCAGCTGACGTGCCGCCAGCAGCCACGGATGGTCCGACCGCAAGACGGCGGCGAACCCCGCCACGGCGACGCGCTGTCGAACCTCGGCCTCGGCGCCGTGCCCCAGTCCTCGGTGATCGAGGGCCAGGTTGGCGGCGCACACCAGCGTCAACGGGTGCCGTTCCCCCATCGTCTCGGTCAGCAGCGTCATGGTGGCCTCGTCGATGTCCCGTGCTCGCTCGAAGTCCAGACGGGCGTGAGCCGTGGTGGCCCTGGCGACCGCGACACCGAGCGTCATCGGATGACGGCAACCCACCGACGCGTCCATCCGACGAGCGACGTATTCCTCGAGCTCCCACGCCTCGTCGAGCATGCCGAGCCCGCGTAGCGCGGCGGCCAGGTCGGCCTGGGCGGTCAGGGTGTACGGATGGTCCTCGCCGAGGCGAGCGGCAAGACGCGGTGCCGTGGTCGCCGCAAGCTGATGGGAGGCAGCGGCCCGACCGGCCAGACGCCTGTCGGCCGACGCGTGGACCGCGACCGCCAGAGTGCGGGGGTGCTCGGGGCCGTAGAGGGCCTCGAAGCGCCACAGCGCTTCGGCTGACAGTTCGGCGGCCGCCTCGAGCGCCCCGTCGCGACGTCGGCAGACGGCAAGGTTGTCGGCGATGTGCCATGTGAGCGGGTGTTCCTCGCCGAACACGGAGAGGGTGCGGCGATGGAGGTCTTCCTGGGCGTGGCGGGCGGCCGCGTAGTCGCCGCGTTCCCGCACATCGAGGTTGACGGAATCGAGACTTGCGAGGGTGGCTGGATCGGTGGCGCCCAGGGTCTGTTGGCGGTGTCCGGCGTTTTCCTCGTCGACGGACAGCGCTTCGTCGAATCGGCCGCACCAGCGCAGATCGACGCCAAGTTGGTGGGCGGCATCCAGCGTGACCCGGTGGTCGGCACCGAACTGGTACCGGGCCAGCCTCACGGCTTCTTCGCTGAGCTCCCGTGCCTGCTGGAGCCGGCCTCCGTGGCGGCGCGCCACGGCCAGTTCGGACAAGGAGGCGACCACGCTCCCGGAATCGGACGCTACTCGCCGGGCCATGCGTAGGGCCTGCTCGGAGAGGGGCACCGACTCCGCGACGCGACCGCTGCGCCGCAGCAGGGACGCACAGGTCCTCGTCATGCGGACGACGTCGCTGTCCTCCTCGTCCGACGTCGCGAGCCAGGCTGCCCTGGCCTCCTCAGCGAGGACCAGGGCACCCTCCACCTCGCCGCAGCCGCCGAGGAACAGCACGGTCCGATGGATGAGCGACCGAACCGTCGCATCGCTGCTGTCCACCGCCTGCGAGGCCGACAGGTGCGGCAGCAGTGAGGGGAGGACCTGCCAAGCCGCCGGGGAGTCGGCGGGGTCGCCCCCGGCCGCCGCGAGCCGCATGTGGGCTTCCTCGCGCGTACGTTGATGTTCCTCGGCCGACAGACCGGCCAGCAGCAACTGCTGGAACCCCCGGTCGAGGCGCACGGTGTCGTTGTCCTCATCGGCGTTCAACAGGGAGAGCCGGACCAGCGTTGCGAGGGAATGCCGCAGCTCCGCCGACTCGCACAGGGGTTCGCCCACTGGCGCCCTTCCTGGGGCGCGAAACACGGCGAGCGGGATGGGCTCGGCAGCAAGGTGGGCGCACACGTCCAGCAACCGGGGGGCGCCTGGCGCCAGCTCCTCGAGCATTGTCAGGGCGATGTCCCAGACCGCAGTTAGAGGGACGGGCAGGCCGGGTGCCGCGTCCAGAAGGTGGTCGGCCGAGTGATGACGGTGGATCAGGTTCACGTACGCGTCGACGGGCATCCCGGTGCTCAGGTGCCAGGTGCCCGCCTGCTCGACGGCCAGGGGCATGTCCCCGAGGGCTTCGGCGAGCCGTCCGGCTTCCCGCTCCGGGAGGGCTGGCATGTGCCCGCGCAGGAGTGCCACCGTCTCTTCGCGCTCGAAGCCCTCCAGCGTCACCGGGAGCGCCACCTGCGCCCACGCCAGGTTGCGGGACGTGACCAGGACTTTGCCCGGACCGTGGACGGGGAGGTGTCGCATGGCCTCGTCGACGTCATCCGCGCCGTCGAGGATTAGCAGCCACCTGTCGTACGGCGAACCGCTGCGCAGCGCCTCCAGAAGGACCGGTACGGCCGACTGGACGGTGAGCTGTGTGCCGCCCGTCGGAGTGAGGTCCAGTCGGGCCGCCAGGTGGGCGAGCGACGGCAGGAGAAGGCCCTTGCCTGCTGCCCGGACCCAACAGACGAGGTCGTACTCGTGCGCGTGCCGATGGACGTACTCCCGCGCCAGTTCCGATTTGCCGACACCGCCTGCACCCTGCCCGGGATGCGGGAGCACACAGACGAGGCTGTGGTCGGTGAGATGGTCGGCCAGCATCCGCAGCTGGGCCGTCCGGCCCACGAACCGCTCGTTGCGCGCGGGGACGTTCACCATGAGGGCGGGTGAACGGGATGGTGTCCCGGCAGCCTCTGGGCCGTCCTGGTTCACACCGACGTGCGGGGTGCCCGCCGCGGCCTCACCGGGTACCTCGGCCAGGGGCGACTCGTCGTCCGGGACAGGCGACCGATCGACGACGGTCTCGCGAGGAGTGATCCCGTCCGCCGGCGGCAGCACCGCAGCGCCGCGGTGGTGTGGCACGCCGTCCGACTCGATCCGCCGAGCGCGCTGCGCGTAGGGCCCCGACAGCGCCCGCATCACCGCCAGCTCGGCCCGCAGCCACTGCCCGGCACTGGGGTCGGGCAGCGCGGCCGCCACCGGATCGCGCAGCGCGGCACGCAGGGCGACACCGTGCTCCCCCGCCGCGGAAAGCCCACCGAGGATGTCGACGACCATGGCCAGCTGCTGACGCGTCGTGGCGGCCAGAAGCGCCTCGCGGACCCCGGCGGCGAACTCCGGTGCCTGCCCGCCGTCGTGGTCCCAGTCGATGAGCCCGCCCATCAGGATCTCGGCGAGGTGCTCCGTGTCGGCTCTCACGCTGGGGTGGTGGCGCAGCTGCTGGATGAGGTCGAACTCGAACGGTGTGGCGGCGAGCCGAGTGGCGAGGCGACGGGCGGTCGGCGTGGCCTGGCCGAAGAAGCGGCGTACGGCCGCGGCCGCGTCGGGGGGACGCCGCGGCGGGACGAGACCGGGAGCGGGCCGACCGGCGTGCAGCGACCCGGCCAGCACCACGGGAAGCTCACGGACGCCCGGCTCCCCGACGACGAGATCGGCCCAGGCCGCGAGGGATCCGTGCTTCAGCGTGAGCACGGGGACGACCGGTGACTTGCCGTCCGTCCAGGGCAGCGGTCGGATCGGGTCCGTTTCGTCGCCCCACTGCACAAGGCGCAGTTCCGAGCCGGGGGCTCCGAATCCGCCGGCCTTCAGTGTGGCGACCTGGGGCGTGAGGGAAGCGCGGTGCCGCAGATGAGGCGGCAGCAGTTGGACCACGGCGGTGGGCCCCGCGGCGCCGAGCCGGCGGAGCAACGCGTCGGCGGCCGCCGTGGCCCAGCCGCGGCCCATGCCGTCGGTGACGACGAGGAAGACACGACCGCCCCCGCCGCCGACGATCTCCCCCAGGTCCCCGGAGCCGGGCGCCGAGCCCCGGCGCAAGGCCGGCGGTCCCGTGTCCGGCACGTCCACCTGGACAGTGAGGACGTTCCCGAAAGCGCCGCTGTGCACGGTGGCGTCCTGGAGCGCCTGCGTCTCCTCCCGCCAGACGGTCATGGTGGGGCCGGTGTCGACGAGCAGGACCAGATCGAAGGCCCGGTCCAGGACCGGCCTGAACGACGGCATCCAGAGCCCGTCGACGACCATCTGCTCGGCCGTGAGTTCCTCGTCCAGCAGCACCGTGCCACGGGATGGCACACGCCGCTGGAGCCGGTGCAGGGCACGCGCCAACGGCGCCGAACGTGCTCCCCGGCCGGGTGCCCGAGGTCGCACCGAGGGCAGTAGGGGCGAGCCGAGGTGGAGACGGCTGAGGCCCTCGGGGTCGGGAGTCGGCAGGGCCCGCGCGTGGGAGACCGGCAGCTCCTCGCTCGACGGCTCCGGCACCGGCGCGGAGGACTCCGGCGACGGAATCGGCGGCTCCTCAGACGGCCAGTGCTCACCCTGCTGCGGCACGTGCTCCCTGCGGACGGTACGCCCGGTCCGTTCCCAGTGCGCTGCCAGCCAGACAGCGTCGGCCACTTCCTGCCAGTCCGGTCCATGCTCTTCGGAAGAGGACGGTTCGGGCGGTGGGGAGGCGGACGGCCCCGACCCCGCGGGCTCCTCGTGTCCCGGTGCGCGCTCGCGCGGGGTTCCGGTCATTCAGCGGCCCATCGAAAGGTCGCGCAGCAGCATCTTGAGGAGGCGGTCGCCCGACCCGTCGTCCCCCAGGCCGCCGGCCGTGGTGAGCTGAACCGCGTTGAACAACTGGTCGAGCGAGTGGGTGCCACCCGAGCTGACCCGGTCGAGGAAGAGGTCGACCAGGTTCTCGGCGTCGGCGGGAAGTGCCCTGAAGTGATTTCTCACGATGGCGAGGAGCTGTTCCCGGCTGGGGGTGGTCATCTCCACGGGCAGACAGCGTCTGCGGAAAGCGGCGGGGAACTCACGCTCGCCATTGCTGGTGATCACGACCACGGGGAACTCCCGGCACTCCACGTGGCCGTTGCGCACCATTGCTCGTTCGCCCGGATCACTGATGTGCACGACCATGCTGTCGTGCGAGTCCCGCACCAGTTCCGGCACTTCGTAGCTTCCGTTCTCCAGCACATGCAGCAGATCATTGGGCAGGTCCAGGTCGCTCTTGTCCAGTTCATCGATGAGTAGGACCCGGGGTCGGTCGTAGGGCAGGAGCGCGGTGCCCAGGGGCCCCAGGGTGATGAAGTCGCCCAGCGATGGCAGGGATTGGCCGCCGGTTCCGCGTTCGACGCCGTCCGCCCCCGGGAAGTCGGGACCACCGGCCCGCCAGGCGGCGATGGCCTGCGCACGGCCCAGCGCATCGTACGCGTACAGTCCGTCCCGCAGGTTGGTACGGCTGACGATGCTCCACACCAGGACACGCCCGAGGCCCAGTTCGCGCGCGACCAGATAGGCGAGAGTCGACTTGCCGACGCCGGGCGGCCCGGTGAGGAGCAACGGGCGGCGCAGCAGCAGGGCCGCGTTGACCGTCTCGATGCTCGCCTCGTCGAGCTGGGGCACGGGCTCCACCTGCCCGAGGCGGCGGCGCGTGGCCTCCTCGTCGTCCGGGGGCGGCGGAAGGCCCGGCCCCCCGCGGAACCTACGCCAGGGCGGCGCCTCCGGCAGGTCCACGGGCACCCCGTCCGGGACCCCCGTGCCGTGAAACACATGCCAGCCCGGTCGGTTCTCCGGGGGCGTCCCGCTCATGTCCAGCTCTCCTCGCTGCCGAAGGTGTCGTTGTCCGGGCCGTTCTCCCAGGGCTCGGTCTGGTCGACGAGCCGGGTGGGATCGTCCCAGAGAAACGCGATGTGCCGACCGAGCAACAAGGGCCCCCCCTCGCGGAGTTCGGCGGAGCGCCGCAGCCTCTGGATCGCGTGGGGCAGTTGCTCCGCCGAGGTCACGGAGGCGAACACGGCCGACATGACGCTTCTGCGCTCGGCGTGGAACACCCCCCGGCGATCCCAGACCGCGAGCCCGATTCCCGCGGCGATGACCGCCTTGAGGGCGGACGACGAGTCCCCGCCGTCCGGCGCGTCGAGGACGGCCGCCGTGTAGCCTGGCTCGGCCGCCAGAGCCACGTGCCACCGATCCGCCCCGCCCACACTCGACTGCCGCCCCTCCCACGCCAGCACCCCATTGCGGTGCAGGGCCCGCCAGCGCTCCTGCCACTGTCTTCTCAGCAGCGGGTCGCTGCTGCGCATTCGCTCCAGGCTGCGCAGATGCACCCCGTACCTGAGCGCCAGGGGCAGTGACCGACCTTCTCCGACCTGGTAGGCCAGTCCGGCCACGTCATGGTTGAGCAGGTCGTGGGGAAGGACGAACTCGATGAAGGGCGGGGGGTGGACGGCGCCGGACGTGTCCCCGACCGAAGCCGACAGCAGCCGCGCCAACTGTCGCAGGGACTGTTCGACGGCGGCTCCGAGGCCGTCGAGCGTGGTCGTCCGCGGTTCCGCGGGAAGGGGGTGCCAGCGGCCGGGGACCGTGTTGAGCCAAGGTCGCACGACGATCTCCCCGGTACCGTCGCGCGCGGGTTCGACCATCACGACCAGACAGGGGGGGATGGACGGGTCAGGGCGGTTGCGAAGGCGGTCGGCCCGGCGTCGTTCCAGCTCGGACAGCAGTCCGGCCCGCCTCGCCCATTCCTCCGCCCACGCGGACAGGGCCCTGCGCCGGCTCGGGACCTGGACAGAGGCGGCGGCGTGCTCCATGACCAGCACAGCGGGCGGCAGCCCGTCCGGCTGAGTATTGAACTCCAAGACGTGGGAGAAGAGCTGCGCAGGAGTGAGGCCGACGGGGAGGTGCATGCCAAGCTCGTCCGCGACGCCGTCGCGCACGGCGGGCCCCGGCAGGGCGTCCGCCGCCTGGTGGAGGAGCATGCGCGCCGTGTTCACATCCTGCTGGGACAGCGGGCCGGGCAGGGACTGCGCCAGGCCGCTGGCACCGCCGGACGCGAGCAGCCGTTCGATCTCGGCCGCGGCCGGCATCCCCTCCAGGATCCGCACCACCGCGACGAGGACCGACTCGCCCCCGCGGACCTGCAGCACGGCTCGGGTCAGCGTGACGGCATCCTCCCGCAACCGCACGGCCCGCAGGTCCACGGGGGCGCCCAATTGCTCACCCAGCACATCGGCGAACATCAACCGCCCTTGCGGGTCCTGCATGCAGGACAGTTCGCACAACGCCTCGGTCAGACCCAGCAGCAGGTCCGGGTCCGACGTTCGCTTCAACTCGCCCATGTCGCCGACGGCTTCACCGACCTCCCCCCGCGGGGCCGATGCACCGACCCCGCGAGTGAAGCTAGCACGTCCGGCGAGGCGTGAGCCGCTGTCTGCCTCACATCTTCCTCCTGGTGGCGGCGCGGCGTCGCCGCAGAGCCTCGGTGAGCCCGGCGCTCTCGGTCCAGGCGTCGACCCAGGCGGTCAGGGCGGTCCGGTGGGCCTGTGAGCGGACCAGCCGCGCCGCACACTCCATGAGCAGCACGGCCGGCGGCAGGGCGTCGGGTTGTGCGTTGAAGTTCAGCGCCCATGAGAGAAGTTGTTCGGACCGCAGCCCGGTGGGCGGACGCACGACGGTCAGTTCGGCGGAGAGCGCCTCGTGCAGATCGGTGGCGGAGAGTTCGTCGTCGGCGGCTCGCAGCAGGGCGCGCGCGCCTGTCTCGTCCGCGGCGGGCAGGACCCCGCTGACTTCGGGCATCGGGGCGGCGGCGGTCAGCCACGCCAGATCGTCGGCCGCCGCGGGCCCTTCCAGGATGCGGACCACGTCGAGCAGCGTCCGGGCCCAGCCGTGGACCTGCATCGCCGTGCGCAGCGCGACGACGACGTCCTCGCGCGGCGATGCGCCGCGCACGTCGATCGGTCGCTCCAGCAGGTCCCCGAGAAGGTCGGCGAACTGCGCACGACCTGGCGGGTCCTCCATGCACTCCATGGTGCTCAGCGCGTCGGTGAGACGGCCCAGAAGGGCCAGGCGGCCGCGGTCCGGCTCCGTGCTGTCGCGCTGTCGCGGTGGGACGGACGGATCATCGGCCAGGGCAAGCCGCCCCGCGAACGTCACGCCCGCCGAAGCTCCTTCGAACACCGTGACGACATCGATGAGGGCTTGCCGCCCGTTCTGTGCGGCCAGTGCAGCACGCACCAGGGTGGCGACGTCCTCCCGCTGCAGAGCGCCCCGCAAGGTGATGGGTTGGCCCAGTGTTTCCCCGAGCAGTTCGGCGAACAGAAGGCGTCCCGGTTCGTCGTCCAGAGACTCCAGCTCACACAGCGCGTCCGTGAGATGCCCCTGGAGCTCGGATGCCCTGGGGCGGACATCGTCCTGACGCTCCGACGGGATGATTTCGTCGGGATCCGTGCCGCACTGGCCCCACCGGATCTCAAAGCGGGCGCCGACCCGAAAGCCCCTGCCGTCCACCTTGATCGGCGTGAGGATGTCGGAGCGCAGCCTTTCGGCCACGTCCCGCGCTGCCACCGGATCGAGGCCGCCGACGAGAATCGCGAACGAGTCGGTGCCCAGCCGGGCCACCGTGTCGTCGTCCCGCACACCGGCCACCAGCCGGCGGGCCGCTTCGACCAGGACGGCGTCACTCACCGCGGCGCCGAACCGGTCGTGGACGCTGTGCCATCCGTCCAGTGTGCACAGGAGCACCGCCAGACCCTGCTGCCCCGCTTCGGGATCCTCAGGAGGAAGGCGCACATGGCGGTGGTCGGGGTCGTCCGTGGCGTCGGGGTCGGAGCACAGCAGGTGGGCGAGCTGTCTGTACAGGGTGCGGGAGTGGCGCAGGCCGGTGAGGGAGTCGCTGCGAGCCCGGTAGGCACCGGTCAGGTCGAGGATCGTCGCCGTCGCCGACGCGACGTCGAGGCGGGTCGTCGCCAGGACATGGCCCGGTGCGGTGGCGACCTGCTCCAGGAACGCGGTGACCTCGTGGTCGTCCGTGACGTGATCGAGGACGAGGAGCCAGCGCGTGTGGGAGCCGAGCCACCTCCGTGCCTGCTCGACGGATGTCTCCTGGGGGGCCTGTGACGTCGGTGCCACCGCTGCCATGAAGTGCCCGAGGCCCGTCCTCAGCGTTGCGGCGTTGCGAGCGTCCACCCACCACGCCACCGTGTAGGTGTTCCGTGTCCGGTGGGCGTATTCCAGGGCGATGGTGGTCTTGTCCGAGCCGGCCGGCCCGCGCACCACGACGGGCGGGTCCTGGCCGAGCACCAGGCTTCCGACGATCTCCTCCACGACCTCGGCGAGGGCGGGCAGCCAGCGCGTGGTACGACGCCGGGGCAGGTTGTGCGTGCGCCACTCCCACGGCGAGGGCTCCGCATCCCCACGCCCGTGGTCCGCCCCGGATCCGTCCACCGGCGCCAGTTCCGCGAGCGGGTGCCCGTCACGCGGCAGGGTCAGCGTGCCGGTCCGCTCCGCGATCACCGCCGGGAATTCCGGTGTGCGGCCGAGGCGTGGTGCGATGTAGTCGCTCACGAGGTCGACCGTGCGCTGTGCCGAGCCGCTGTTGATCACCGCGCGGAGCACATCCCGTGTCTCCGGCGCGAAGGCGAACACGTCCTGACCCGCGAGCGGGTCGTCCACCCGCATCAGGCCGCTCAGCAGGACCTCGGCCAGGCAGGCCGAGCTGGTCTCGGGCAGAGCCGCGGCCTGGACGAGCCGCATCACGGGAAGCGTCAGCGGATCGACGGCCGCCAGGTGGGCGGCCAGCTGGTAGGCGTGCGGCGAGACGTTCGCCCGGAAGCGGCGGACGCGGTCGGCGACACTGCCCCACCCGGGCTGTTCCGTGCCGTCGAGGGACGCGGCCTCGACCGGGGCGGCCGCGTCCGTCACCCGCAGGGCGGCGACTCCTCCCTGTGATGCGATGAGGTCCGCCCAGGGCCGGAGGCTCGCCTCGTCGAGTTCCATCACAGGCACGGGAAGAACGGGGGGCGGGCTCAAGCCAGGGGGCAGCCAGGGATCACGGGTCCTCAGCAGGCTGTTGGACGGTGCCGGCGCGGTCGTACGGACGAGCATGGGCTCGGCCGCCACCCCGGTTCTGCTCCACAGCCCGGTGGGGAACAGATGGATCACGGCGGTCGGTGCCCTGCGGGCCAGGGCGGCCAGGCTGCGCTGTGCGGTGCCGGTGTACCAGTGGTCGGCGACCGCGTCGGTGACGGTGAGTACGACGGTCGGGCCGCCGGTCAGCAGAGACGAGGCGTCGAGCGGGCTGACTCGCACGGAACGGAAGATGCCCGAGCCCGACAGGGCGTCGGTCAGTTCGGCCACGGTGTCGCGCCACACCCGCATGGACGGGCCGTCGTCGACGGCGAGGACGAGATGCAGCCATCGGTCCTTGGCCGGCCGCAGCACGGCGTCGACGACTCCGCTGTCGGCGATGGACTCGGCGGTGGCGCTCTCGTCGAGCTCGTAGCGGTGCGCGGACGGCACTCGTCGTTTGAGCGAGCGCAGGGCCCGGACGACGTTCAAGGGGTGACGCAGGCCCCGAATGCCAGGGAGGCGGATCGGCGCGCCGGGCCCTCCACCGGCGCCCGTGGCGGCGAGGGCGTGGACCGATCGCCGGGCGTCGCCCGGCGCGGTCGGCGCGGCGGGCTCCGGTTGCGGCTCCAACGGGGCCGGGGCTGCGGCATCGGTTCCGGCGGTGGGCAGGGTGTCGGCTTGCGTGACGGCGCCGGCTTCCCGCTTCCCGGGCGTGTGCAGGGCCAGCCACAGGACGTCGCTCAGTTCTCTCGGGGACAGTTCCGCTCCGGCGTCGCGCAGGACGGCGTGGAGCCGGGCGACGAGGAGTCCGTCGGGCTCAGCGGGCGCCGCCGCTCCTGAGCTCACGCAGCACCGCCTTCCGAAGGTGAGCGGCCTCGGGGTGGACGCCCTGGTGAAGGAGGTGGACGGCGTGCAGCAACTGGTCGGTGGCGAGGCCGCGGGCGTCGCGGTCCGTGATGAAGGAGCTGACCAGCCTCTCCACCCGGGGCCACTGAGCGTCCAGGTCCGGGAGATCCTGCGAAAAATGCGCCCGGACGATGCGTTCCAGCTGCTGCTGGTCCGGCTCCGGCAGTTCCAGGCGGACGCAGCGCCGCAGGAAGGCCGGCGGGAACTCCCGTTCGCCGTTGCTGGTGATCACCACGAAGGGGAAGTCCTGGCAGCGGACGGTCCCCTGCCGCACGCGTACCTTCTCCTGCGAGCCCTGGACGTGGACGTCGATCTGGGCCTGCTGCGCGGGGAGGCGGGCCAGTTCGGGGATGGTGAACTCGCCTTCCTCCAGCACGAACAGCAGATCGTTGGGCAGATCGAGATCGCTCTTGTCGAGCTCGTCGATGAGGAGGAGCCGCGGCCGTCCCTCGTGGCGGGTGGCCAGCGCGGTGCCCAGCGGCCCGAGGCGTACGAAGCTGCCGATGTCGTCGGTGCCCTCCTGCCGCTCCCGCAGCCGGCCGATGGCGTCGTAGCGGTACAGGGCGTCGGTCAGTGTGGCGCGGGTGTTGACAGGCCAGACCAGTACCGGTCCGAGCCCGAGTTCGGCCGCGATGGCGTGGGCGAGCGACGACTTACCGGTACCGGGCGCGCCGGTCACCAGCAGAGGCCGACGCAGCCGCAGGGCGGCGTTGACCACCTCCACCTGCTCCTCGCCGATCAGGTACGGGCGCCGTTGGGCGTCGTCGTCCGGCCGCGGCCGTCGCCAGGGCGGGGCCACGGGGAGCGGCACGGCGTCGTCGTAGGTCCCCCCGTCACCGCGGAAGAGCCGTTCCTGTGGGCGATCGCTGCTCACGCGACGCCTCCTTCCCCTGTCGGCGGGTGGGTTAGCCGCTGCCGCGGCGGCGCCCAACTCGGGTCCTCCCACAACAGAGCGAGATGGGCTCCCATGTGGGTGGTGTCCTCCGGTGCCTCTGCGCGCCGCAGTCTGACCTCTTCGCGCAGGCGGCGCGGCCAGTCCTCGGGTACCACGGTGCGTAGTGCCTCCGCCGCGTCCGTGCCGTGGGCGCCGCGATGCCACAGGACGACCGGCACGCCAAGGTAGCGGCACAGGGCCAGCGCGGCGTTGCGCTGTTCGGGCGGACAGCAGGCGATGACCAGCGCGATCTCATCCTGGCGGGTGAGGACGCTGTCCGCGGTTCGGTGGTCGAGCATCACGTAGGGACCAGTCGTGGATGTGCGCCCCTGCTCCCAGCGGGCCTTCCATACGCCGGGGCGGCGTATGCTCTGGCCACGCAGCACCACCACCCGGTCCCGTCCGAGGTGCCGGGGCTCCTGCAGGCCGGCATCGGTCGGCAGCCGGTCGACGGCCAGGCCGAAGAAGCCCTCCTCCAGAAGAAACTCCACGCCCGCCGTGTCGTCGTAGTGGTCGAGTTCCCGGACGGCCTCGGAGAGCCGGGCGCACAGCTCGGCACGGCTGCCCGGGCTCTGGCCGCTGCTCCACACCGGGCCCTCGTTGCCGCGGTCGTCGTAGAGCCGCATCTCGTAGCGGAAGGACTCCGCCGAGGGTTCCGGCGCCCAGAGCCACACACGCAGCACCGGCTGCACGGTGCGTGCGGAGGCCCGGGAGTTGGCGGACCAGCGGCACTGCCCGGCCGCCGCACGGCTGACACCCAGGCGGTCGGTCATCCGCTCTGACCAGTCCCGCAGGGCGTCTCCGTCCTCGTGCCGGGCCGCGGCCGCCTCCTCCACGACCTGCATCAGGGGCGGCACCACGCCCGGTTCGACGGCGCGGTCCTCCAGATCCTCGATCAGGGTGTCGATGTCCGACGTGCCGGGGTCGGGCAGCAGGAAGTGCGGTACGGCGTGGCGGGCCGCCGCGCGGAGCTCCGGATGTGCGCCGGGGCCGAGCAGTGCGATCAGTTCGTCGTGCTCGGCCTGCGTGAGAAGGCGCACCGGTCGCAGCCCGGCCGCCGCGTCCCTCACGCGCTGCACCAGGTCCCCGGGTTGCTTGAGTGCGCTCAGCAGGATCGGCACGCCGCGTGGGTGCAGCAGGGCGGCGTCCACGATGCTTGTGCTGGTGCGCGGAGTGTCGCGCAGGCCGAGGGCGTGGCCGACACGTTCCGCGCAGCGGCGCAGCTTCTTCCCGGGCAAGTCGTCGAGGGCGTCGATCAGGTCGTCACGGCAGGCGCTGGTCCGGGCGTCGTAGGCCGCCGGGGTCATCGCGGGGACCACGCCGGCGGAGGTGAGGAACCTGATCACCTCGGAGGCCCTGATGGCGTACGAGCGCGGGTTGTCGGGCTCGGTCGACACGATCAGGCCGGTCACACAGCCGTGTTCGCGGTCCCACAGCGGGGCTCCGCTGTGACCGGGGAGGATCCGCAGTGGGGCGCGGCCAGGGTCGAGGATGTACCAGGGGCCCATCTCGGTCTGGACATGGACGTCGACGAGGGAGCGGGGGGCTCCGTGGTGGTACCAGGTCCACAGGCGTCTGCCGCGGGTCTCTCCGACGGGCACGGGCACGATGCCTTCGGGTATCGACCTGGTCTTCAGCAGGGCGAGATCTCCGTCCCACCATTGATTGGCGTGCGGCAGGGGAGGCAGCCAGCCCGCCAGCTCGACGGCGTGCCGCTGCGGGCCGGCCCACGGCAGGGAGACGGTGACGCGCTCCATCTCCCGCACACTCGGCCGGGCGGTGGCCAGTTGGGGCCGGTCCAGCACCACGTTGATCACATGGGCGCAGGTGAGCAGGTATCCCTCGGCGACGACCACGCCCGCGCCCAGGCCCTGTTCCGACGCACCGGCGTGCACGGTGACCCAGGCTCGGCGGACACCGGCATCCGGGTCACCGTCGTACGTCGGATGCACGGCTACTCCGGTGGCACAGGAGCCGTCGCCGAAGTGGAAGGATCCTCCAGATCCCATGTCGCCGACACCGTGAGGCTCGCCTCGCCCTTGTTGGCCACGATGCCCAGGGTGAGGTCGTTGCCGACCTTGACGCCGAGGGAGACCGTGAGCTGCTGGGGCCGCCGGTCCATGGTGGATACCGTGTCGTGCACCGACTGAAGGACGGGAACCAGCGGTTTGAGTACCTGGCGCAACGCGCCGCGGGTCGCCCGGGCGACCCGTCCCTGCCCGCCGCCCGCGACGGGCACGAGAGGAGCGGAACCGGGCGTCCCCCCTGCGGCCGTGGAGTCGGCCAGCGGACTGGGGAACACCTCCAGCAGCACAGCCTGGCCGTCGTCGAAGGTGAACTCCACAAATTCCCCCATGGCCCCAAGTATGGCAGCCGCAGGACCACTTGGCCCCAGGAACGGTCGACTGTTCCGCACTTCCCGACCGGACGCGGTCGATCCGGAGACTCGTGAGCGCTAGCAGGACGTCATCATGCCCTGGGCGCCGTCCGAGGCCGACAAGCAGCGCTGATCCAGGCCCCCGGCTCCCCGTTCCTCACCACACCGCATTTCGGCGCCACAGCCTGTGCGAGACGGAGGAACGGCTGACGCGCCTGGCGGAGGCGACCGGTGGCTGGCCGTATCTGCTGGACAAGGCGTTGCAGCTACGTGATCGCCGACCGGACCAGGACGGGGGTGCTGGCGGACCTGACATCGTGGCTGGAGCAGAGCAGCGGCGCCGAACAATTCGTCGACGCCGTGGGGCTGCTGGAGAAACGACACCCTCAAGGCCGCCTACGACGGAGTCGTCGAGCAGCTCCTAAGAAGGCTGTCCGAACAGGCACCTGGTCGGTGGAGTTGCAACAGCCTGGTTGGCGCGGAAGGCCGGGCATGGAGCCTTGTCTCCAGAGTGAAGCGATGTTCCTCACAATCATCGACTCCGACGGGCGCCCATGTAGAGTGAAGACCGCCCTTGACCTGCACAGAGCAGGCAGGGAGCCGTCTTTCAGGAGTCCAACATGCTGCGCACCATGTTCAAGTCCAAGATCTAGCGTTTGGGTGTTTCCGCAGGTCAGAGCCCTGATTGTCGCCTCCTGGTCAGCAAAAGGTCAGCAAAAGGCCGGCACGGTGTCCGGCTCGCTGACCTGCGGCCCGCGACAGGCCCTGCTGTGCCGCCCGGCGCCCGTTCGGAAGGCTTGATGCGTGGCTCGACAACTCGCCCGTGAGATGGGGTCGTTCTTCAAGGAGTGCGGTTGTTCCAGGCCGGCTCGTTGCCCGCACCCGTACACGATTCGGTTCCGGGAAGCTCTCGGCAAGCAGCGTGAAGAGGCCGGCTACGACACGCAGGACGAACTCGGTCAGCGGACGATCGTGGAGGAACGGGGAAGCCCGGGCGGTGAACATCAACAATGCCGTGGCCGACGACGTCTACCGGGTGCACGAGCAGATCCACTCCAACACACATAGGCCGGCGAAGCTGAAGCATCGCAAGGCGGGGAGTTCCGGGAGACATGGAACGGGTGGCCGATCCCGGGCAGGCGTTCAGGCTCGGCAACATGGCGCTGCGGGCGGCGTGGGCGGCCGGTCACAGCGGACTTCAGCGCGAGGCGCTCCAGCGGCTGGAGCGGCGGCTCCCGCAAGGGAACTTCCCGAACGCCGATCTGCTGCCGTTGCTGCGCGCATGCTGGACGGAGGAACGGGAAGGCGGCACCGATGACCGCGACCAGGTCGTGGCCCCCGGCGCCGAGGTCCTCACCCGGCTCAGCGGCAGTTCCTGGCTCCTCATGCCACCGGCACCGCTTGCGGTGGCCTGGGGCATCGAGTCCGCTCTGCAGGAGGCGCTCCGCCGCGAGACCGACATGCTGCGGCACACGGAAGTGGTCACCGCCCTGACCCAGGCGCTGGCCCAGACCGTGGCGCTGGACATCGCGCAAGGCTCCTGGACCTCGGCCGCGGCGAACGCCCTTGAGGGGCTCCAAGTGGCCGAGGGGACCGGCGGCGACCTCTTGGCGGCGCAGTGCCGCGCCAGTCTCGGATGGCTGGCAGCCGCGCGAGGCGATGAGCAGACCGTCGCGGACTTCGCCGCCCGTTTCATCGAGGTATGGGTGCCGCGTGGGGCGCGCGCCTTCAGCGCCGGCGCGGAGTGGAACCTCGGCATGTCGGCGCTCTTCGCCGGCCGGGCCGAGGAAGCGCTGGACCAAGCGCTGAGTTCGGTCGGCTCGAGTAGGCCGCTTGGGCGGCGAAGCAGTCGCCGTCCGCTAGGTCGGACGCCTGCCATTGGCTCTTTGCCCTGGGAAAGCCCCTCAGGTCCGATGCCGGACGTCGAAGTGCGCGGAGTGCGCGGTCAGCTTGCCGAGCAACTCGATGAGGGTCTGCTGCTCGGCCTCACTGAGTGCGCCCGCCCACTCCTGTTCACGTGCGTTGTGTGCCTGGAAGGCAGTGGTGATCGCGTGCAGGCCGGCCTCGGTGAGGCCGAGCTGAACCGCGCGCCCGTCGTAGGAGGCGCGCTCCTTGCTCACCAGGCCGTCCCGTTCCAGCGTGTTCACCAGCGCCGACACGGCGGCTCGGCTCATACCGGACAGCTCCGCGACCTTCTTCGCCTCGACCGGACCCGACAACCAGACGGCGAACAGCACTCGAAAGCCGGGCCATGACCAGCCGCGAGGCCGGTGTACGGCGGATTCGAGGTCGTAGACGAGCATGTTGGCCGCGCGGTGGAGGGTGAGCACCAGCCGCATGGCGAGCGGGTCGATGCCGGGGAGTTCCCGCGAGGCCCGGTCGACGGCGTGGTCAATGAACGACCAGAAGTGCAGGTGGTCGGCATCCAGCGGTTCTGGTTCCTGGGTCACAGGTCGGAGTCTAGGTCGGGCGGCATCACGGACCGCACTCGGGAAGCGGGCACGCGTCGGCCCCCGTCCAGGTTTCCGGACCGTAAAAAACCTTCACCCGAGGGCTTCCCTCCAGATGCCGACGGGGGTACGGTCCCCAATTAATCAAAGCATTGATTACATGCTCTGAGTATTAGTCGCCCCGTTTTGTCCTCTGGCTCTGTCAGGGGGCAGGTCTCCTCCCGGCCGTGCGTCCCGATGTGCGGCCGGGTAGCCCCGGCCGTTCCTCCTCCTCCGTCAAGGGGGACGGTGTGGCGGGCGATCGATCCCAAGGAACCTCGTATGCCCGAAGCATTCGCTCCCCCCAGTCCCGGCGCGCTGCGCGCCTGCATGTCCCGCTTCGCCACCGGCGTCACGGTGGTGTCGTACGCGACCGACAGCGGTCCGCGGGGCGCCACCATGAACTCCTTCACGTCCGTGTCCGCCGAACCGCCGCTGGTCCTGGTCAGCGTCGCCCGCCGGGCCCGCTGCCACGACCAGCTGACCGACGGGCCCTTCTGCGTGAACATCCTCGGTGCCGAACAGGAGCAGTTGGCCCGGCTGTTCGCCGGGGCCCCGAGCACCGCGGAGCCCCGCTGGGCGGAGGACGCGCGCGTCCCGCGGCTGGCCGACCCGCTCGCCTGGGTGGAGTGCGAGCCCTGGCGCGCGTACGACGGCGGCGACCACACCCTGGTCCTCGGCCGCGTCACCGACCTCGGCCACCGCGACGGCGACGCCCTGACCTACGCCTGGAGCCGCTTCGCGTCCACGACCGAGTCGACCGACGGCATCGAGCACCTCTTCTGAAGCTCTCCCACCCGCCCCACCCCCCTTCTCAAGCCCCACCCCACTCCCCAGGAGAACCACCATGGCCGCACGCACCGGCAAGGAATTCCTCGATCGCCTCTCCCAGTCCCGCCCCACCGTGCACATCCAGGGCGAGACGCTCACCGGGGGAATCCAGGAACACCCCGCTTTCCGCAACGTCGTGCAGACCTACGCCGAGCTGTACGACCTCCAGCACAGCGAGGAACACAAGGACGTCCTCACGTACGCCTCCCCCACCTCCGGTGAGCCGGTCGGCACGTCCTTCCTCACTCCCCGCACACCCGACGATCTCGTCAAGCGCCGTAAGGCATTCAAGGTGTGGGCCGACCACAGCAACGGCATGCTCGGCCGCACCGGCGACTACATGAACAGCTCCCTGATGGCGCTCGCCTCGGCCGCCGACTGGTTCGCCCAGGCCAACCCCGCCTTCGGCGAGAACATCCGCCGCTACTACGAGAAGGCCCGCGAAGAGGATCTGCTGTGCACACACACGCTGATCCCGCCGCAGGTCAACCGGGCGGTGGCCGGTACCCAGCAGGCGGGCGGCAAGCTCGCGGCGCGCATCGTGAAGGAGGACGACAACGGCGTGGTGATCCGCGGGGCGCGCATGCTCGCCACCATCGCCCCCTTCGCCGACGAGATGCTCGTCTTCCCCTCGACCGTGCTCCGCGGCACCCCCGAGGACAAGCCGTACTCGTACGCCTTCGCCATCCCCAACGACACCCCCGGCCTGCGCTACATCGCCCGCGAACCCCTCGACTACGACCGTCCCCGCCACGACCACCCCCTCGCCTCCCGCTTCGAGGAATCGGACTGTGTGGTCGTCTTCGACGACGTGCACGTGCCCTTCGAGCGCTGCTTCGCCCTCGGTGACGCCGAGCTGTGCAACGGCTTCTACTCCCAGACGTCCTCCGTGGTGCACATGACCCACCAGGTCGTCACCCGCACCACCGCCAAGACCGAGTACGTCCTCGGACTGGTGACACTGCTCACGGAGGCCATCGGCATCGAGCAGTTCCAGCACGTCCAGGAGGACATCGCCGAGATCATCACCACCCTGGAGACGCTGCGCGCCTTCCTGCGCGCGGCGGAAGCCGACGCCGAGGTCAACGAGTACGGGGTGCTGACCCCGGCCTGGGCCCCCCTCAACGCCGCCCGCAACCTCTACCCCAAGCTCTACCAGCGCTTCCCGCAGATCCTGCGCAAGCTCGGCGCCTCCGGCCTGATGGCCACCCCGACCGAACTCGACATCACCGGCCCGGCGGCCGCCGACATCGACGCCTACCTCCAGTCGGCCACCCTCACCGGCGCCGAGCGCGTGAAGCTCTTCCGTCTCGTCTGGGACACCTGCATCTCCGCCTTCTCCAGCCGCCAGGCCCTGTACGAGTACTACTTCTTCGGCGACCCCGTCCGCATGGCCGGCGCGTACGTGAAGTCGTACGACCGCGAGCCTCACAGGGCGAAGGTCCAGGCGTTCCTGGAGCGCTCCTGATGACGCACCCCCTGGGGAATCCCCCATCGAAGATCATCGCTGTCCATCTCAACTACCCCAGCCGGGCCAAGGAGCGCGGCCGGACCCCGGCCCAGCCCTCCTACTTCCTCAAGCCCCCCTCGTCGCTGGCAGGCACCAAGGAGGCCATCGTCCGCCCGGAGGGGTGTGAACTTCTCGGGTTCGAGGGCGAGATAGCCCTGGTCGTCGGCAGCCGGGCCCAGCGGGTGCGGCCGGAGGACGGCTGGTCCCACGTGCGGTGGGTGACCGCCGCGAACGACGCCGGGGTCTACGACCTGCGGTATGCCGACCGCGGCTCCAACCTCCGCTCCAAGGGCGCCGACGGCTTCACCCCGATCGGGCCGCGGCTGCTGGATGCCCGCCGACTCGACCCGGGCGCACTCCAGTTGCGTACCTGGGTCAACGGTGAACTCGTGCAGGACGACACCACCGACACGCTCCTCTTCCCCTTCGGACAGCTCGTCGCCGATCTGTCGAGACTGGTCACGCTGGAGCCCGGGGACGTGATCCTGACGGGCACTCCCGCCGGCGCGTCCGTCGTCTCCCCCGGCGACACGGTCGAGGTCGAGGTCACCTGCGGCGGGCAGTCCACCGGGCGGCTGCGCAACCCCATCGCCTCCGGGCCCGCCCTGGAGACCTACGGAGCGATGCCGAGGACGGACGCGGCCGAACGCGAGGCCGCCCACGGAGCCGCGTACACACCCGAGGCACTGCTCGACGAACGCATCGAGGACGGACTGCGTTCGGTCGCGGTCGCCACACTCAGCGCACAGTTGCGGGGGCGCGGACTGCCGCACATGTCCATCGACGGGGTACGTCCCACACGGCCGGACACGAAGATGGTCGGCGTCGCCCACACGCTGCGCTACCTGCCGCTGCGCGAGGACCTGTTCAAGCGGTACGGCAACGGCATGAACGCCCAGAAGCGGGCCATCGAGCAGCTGCGACCCGGCCATGTGCTGGTCATGGACGCCCGCCGGGACACATCCGCCGGCACGCTCGGCGACATCCTCGCCCTGCGGGCCCAACAGCGCGGCGCGGCCGGGGTGGTCACCGACGGAGGCCTGCGCGACAGCGTCGCCGTCACCGAACTGGGGCTGCCCGTCTACCACGGCGGAGCCCACCCCTCTGTCCTCGGCCGCCGCCATGTGCCGTGGGACACGGGAGTGCCGATCGCCTGCGGCGGAGCCCTAGTGCAGCCCGGCGACCTGCTGGTGGGAGACGCGGACGGCGTGGTCGTCGTACCGCCCGAGCTGGCCGAGGACCTGATCACCGACTGCCGGGAGCAGGAACAGCGGGAGCGCTTCATCACCGAGCAGGTGCGCGCCGGACACGACATCGACGGCCTGTATCCCCTCGGTCCCGACTGGCACGAGATGTACGAGCGGTGGCGCAAGCAGCACAGCACGCAAGGAGAGCCCACATGAAATTCCGCAGCGACCCGTCCGCCATCCGCGGCTCCATCGCTCCCGCCATCACCCCCTTCACCTCGGACGGAGCCGTCGACCACGACAGCCTGCGCGCGCTGATCCGCTTCCAGCTGGAGTCCGGTTCGCACGGCATCTCGCTGGGCGGCTCCACCGGCGAGCCCAGCGCGCAGAGCGTCAGCGAGCGGATCGCGGGCATGCGGACGGCGGTCGAGGAGATCGGTGACCGTGTCCCGTTCCTGCCCGGCACCGGATCCCACAAGCTCGACGAGACCCTCGAACTCACTGCCGCCGCAGCGGAGTTGGGAGCCGACGCCGCGCTCGTCATCACGCCGTACTACGCGCGCCCCACGCAGGAGGCGCTGTACCAGTGGTACGCGACCGTCGCACGGGAGTTCCCGGACCTGCCGATCGTCGCCTACAACGTGCCCTCGCGCACGGCCGTCGACATCGCGCCCGAGACGGTGAAGCGGCTGTTCACCGACTTCGAGAACTTCGTGGGCGTCAAGGAGACCACCAAGGACTTCGAGCACTTCTCGCGCGTGCTGCACGCCTGTGGGCGCTCACTGCTGGTGTGGTCCGGCATCGAGCTGCTGTGTCTGCCGCTGCTCGCACTCGGCGGTGCGGGTTTCGTCTCGGCCGTCGCCAATCTCGCGCCCGGCGCGGTGGCTCGGATGTACGAGCTGTGGGAGGCGGGCGATTTCGACGGTGCCCGCGATCTCCACTACCGCCTGCACCCGCTCGTCGACCTCTTGTTCGTCGAGACGAACCCGGCGCCGGCCAAGTGGGTGCTGCACCAGCAGGGACGTATCGCGTCACCTCATGTCCGCCCGCCGCTCACCTCTCCCACCGACGCGGGCCTGTCCAAGATCCGCGCGCTGCTCCGCGAGGGCGCAGACCTCACCCAGCAGATCGGAGCCACGCAGTGAGCACCACCCCTGAGCACCTTCCCCCCGTGATCCCGCACTGGATCGGCGGTTCCCTCGTCGACGCCGCGGACGGACGCACCTTCGACGTCGCCGACCCGGTCTCCAACACGGCCTACGCACAGGCCGCGCGTGGCTCCGCGGCCGACGTGGACCGGGCGGTGACGGCTGCCCGGGTCGCGTTCCCGGAGTGGGCCGGGCTGTCCAACCGGGCACGCGCGGGTGTCCTGAACCGGATCGCCGACGCCGTCGAGGCCCGTCATGACAGGCTCGCCGCCTTCGAGTCGTACGACTCCGGGCTGCCGATCGCGCAGGCGCGCGGCCAGGCGCGGCGCGCCGCCGAGAACTTCCGCTACTTCGCGGATGTCATCGTGGCCCTCGGCGAGGAGGCGTTCCGGCAGGGCGACGACCAGTTCAGCTATGTGGTGCGCACACCGGTGGGGGTCGCCGGGCTGATCACTCCCTGGAACACTCCGTTCATGCTGGAGAGCTGGAAGCTGGCACCCGCGCTGGCGTCCGGCTGCACGCTGATCCTGAAGCCGGCCGAGTGGACCCCGCTGTCCGCGTCGCTGTGGCCGGAGATCTTCGAAGAGGCAGGTGTGCCCGCCGGGGTGGTGAACATCGTCCACGGCATCGGTGAGGAGGCCGGCCAGGCCCTCGTCGACCACCCGGAAGTACCGCTGATCTCCTTCACCGGCTCCACCGACACGGGTCGGCACATCATCCGGTCGTCCGCCGAGCACCTGAAGACGGTGTCGATGGAGCTGGGCGGCAAGTCCCCGGTCGTCGTCTTCGCCGACGCCGACCTCGAGGCCGCGCTGGACTCGGTCGTGTTCGGCGTGTTCTCCCTCAACGGGGAGCGCTGCACGGCAGGTTCACGCGTACTCGTCGAGCGCCCGCTGTACGAGGAGTTCACGCGGCGACTGGCGGAGCGGGCCGCCAACGTACGCGTCGGGCTCCCTTCCGACCCGGCCACCGAGGTCGGCGCACTGGTACACCCCGAACACTACGAGCGTGTCCTGAACTACGTGGAGATCGGCAGGAAGGAGGGCCGTCTGGTCGCCGGTGGCAGCCGCCCCGACCACCTCGCCGACGGCAACTACCTCCAGCCCACCGTCTTCGCCGACGTCGAACGCGACGCCCGTATCTTCCAGGAGGAGATCTTCGGCCCGGTCGTGGCGGTCGCTCCCTTCGACGACGAGACCGAGGCCGTGGAACTCGCGAACGCCACGCAGTTCGGTCTGGCCGCCTACGTCTGGACCTCGGACCTCAAGCGCGGCCACCGCATCGCGCACGCCGTCGAGTCCGGCATGGTCTGGATCAACTCCCACAACGTCCGCGACCTGCGCACTCCGTTCGGCGGGGTCAAGGCCTCCGGCGTCGGCCGCGAGGGCGGCGCCCACAGCATCGACTTCTACACCGAATCGAAGATCGTCCACGTCGCCCTCGCCGAGGTGCACACCCCCCGCTTCGGAGCCGCATCATGACCGCCTCGAACGCCCCCGACGTCGTCCGGTCCGCCTACGCCCAGCTCACCGTCACCGACCTCGGTGCCGCCCGCTGGTTCTGGGTCGACATGCTCGGTTTCTACGTGCAGTACGAGGACGCCGAGTCCCTGTACCTGCGCGGCACGGACGAACTCACCCACCACTCGCTCGTGCTGCGCAAGGGCGACCTGGCGGCCCTCGACCACATCTCCTATCGCGTCCGCACCCCCGAGGACGTCGACAAGGCGGAGAAGTTCTTCGCCGGACTCGGCTGCCCGGTCAAGCGGTTGAAGAAGGGCGAGGGAACGCACGGTATCGGCGACGCGGTCCGCGTCATCGATCCGCTCGGCTTCCCCGTGGAGTTCTTCCACGAGATCGCCCGCGCCGAGCGCCTCATCCAGCGCTACGACATCCGCCACGGCGCCGAGATCGCCCGCCTGGACCACTTCAACATCTGCACCCCCGACATCCCGGCCGCCTACGCCCACTACCAGTCCCTCGGCTTCGGCTGCTCGGAAACGATCGAGGGTGACGAGCACGAGCTGTACGCGGCCTGGATGTACCGCAAACAGACCGTCCATGACGTCGCCTTCACCGGGGGTGCCGGGCCGCGACTGCACCACCTCGGGGTGGCCACCCACGAGTCCCACCAGGTACTGCGCGCGGCCGACCTCTTCGGCTCGCTGCACAAAGAGCACCACATCGAACGAGGCCCCGGCCGGCACGGCGTGTCCAACGCCTTCTACCTCTACCTGAGGGACCCCGACGGCCACCGCGTGGAGATCTACACCTCGGACTACTACACCGGTGACCCGGACCACGAGACGTACCGCTGGAACGTGCGCGACGACCGCCGCCGCGACTTCTGGGGCAACGCCGTCATCGAGTCCTGGTACAAGGAGGCCGCCCCCGTCCTCGACCTCTCCGGGCACCCGCAGCCCGTGACCGACACCGTCCTCGACGAGTCCGCGGTTCAGGTGGGTGCGGACGGTCTCGGCTGATGCTCCCGGCGGTGGGGGACCCGTAGGTGCTTCGCGCCCTTCGGGGACCCTCTCGCCGCGCCTCGACAGATTCGGGATCTTCTCATACACCTCATTCATCACACTTTGTAAAAACCGGATACGACAGTTAGTATCCGGCGGCACGCCTACCTGCCGGCTTGCCGAAGGGCCCGCAGAGGAGACCCATGCCCTCGATGACGACTCCGTCGGACGACACCTCCGCAGGACGCTTCGAGTTCTGGCGGGAAGTGGTCGGCCAGAGTTTCGTGCCGCTGGAAGCGCTGCCGCGCGAGGTTCCCGACTTCCGGGCCTCCCTGCACACCGCCCAGCTCGGCGCGGTGCAGGTGTCCGTGGTGGCCGCGGAACCGCACGGCGTCGCCCACACCCGTAGGCACATCGCCTCCGACCCGGCCGATTTCGTCAAGGTGGGTCTTCAGCTGGCCGGGCAGTGCATGCTGACCCAGGCGGACCGCCAGGCCCTGCTCAAGCCGGGCGAGCTGGCCATCTACGACACCCGGCACCCGTACACACTCGACTTCGACCAGCCGTACCGCACACTCGTGCTCATGTTCCCGCGGGTCCTGCTCCGGCTGCCCGAGCGCGACCTGACCCGCATGATCGCCACCACCGTGTCGTGCAGCGACGGACTGGGGCCCGTGGTGCACCCGTTCCTGCGCGGACTGGCCGGGCAGGTGCGGCAGCTGGACGCTGTCGGCACGCCGCGGCTCGCGGACAGCGTGGTCGACCTGGTCGGCGCGATGCTCTCGGACCGGTGCGCCGTGCACGTGACGCAGCAGGACGACGGGCGGGAGCTGCTGGCCCGGCGGATCCTGACGTACATGGAGCAGCGGCTCTCCGACCCGGGGCTCGGCCCCGACCGGATCGCGGCCGCCCACCACATCTCGCGGCGCTTCCTCTACAAGCTGCTGGCCGAGCGGGGATACACGGTCTCGGGCTGGCTCCGGGAGCGTCGTCTCGCCGAGTGCCTGCGCGACCTCGCGGACCCCGCGCTCGCCCATATGCCCGTCGCCACCGTCGGAAGCCGCTGGGGCTTTCCCGACCCCGCCCACTTCAGCCACGCCTTCAAGAGCGCCTACGGCATGAGCCCGTCGGAGGCACGCGGGGCCGGGCGCACGGCGCTGGGCGCCTAGCGAGCGCTCAGCGGCGGTCACGGGGTTTCGCCGGCCTTTCGCTGGCCTTTCGCTGCGTGTCGCAGTACGTCCCGAACACGGCGAATCTGCCGATCGTGCCCGCCCCGGCAAGGGCCGGTGCACCATCACGCAAGCCGGAGTGGGCCGCCGAGGTGCACCCTCCCGTCGTGAGAGAGAGCCGCACACTCCTCACGGGCCCGCCTCGCGGGCGACAGTGAGCGGCTTACGCAGGAACATCCACCGACACAAGAACGGGCTGACGTCCCGACCTCCCCAGGGCCGAAGCGCATCACTGCGCTGATCGACAGCCCCGTGCTGTCTCTTCTCCCCACGGCTCTCCCTTCCTGCCTCTCCGGCTCCCGCTCATCCGACGAATGAGGCATTCATGCTGAGAAAGCGATCCGCCACGCCCCCTCCGCTCGGTGGCGCCGGCTCCGACGCCCGCCGCTACGAGAACAAGCTGCTCGTCATCCTTTTCCTGGGCTTCGGCCTCGTCTTCTTCGACCGGCAGGCACTGTTCTTCCTCGTCCCCTTCATCAGTAAGGACATCCCCCTCTCGAACACCGCGCTGGGCACGCTCGCCGGAGTCCTCGCGCTGACCTGGGCCCTGTCCGGAATGATCTCCGGACGCCTGTCCGACCGGCTCGGCCGTCGTAAGCCCGTGATCATCATCGCGGTGGTGCTCTTCTCCTGCCTCTCGGCGTCGAGCGGGCTGGTCACCGGATTCGTCGCTCTGTTGGGAGCCAGGGCGCTGATGGGGCTGGCGGAAGGCGCCGTACTGCCGGCGTCGCAGTCCCTGATGGTGGAGGCGTCCCAGGAGCACCGGCGCGGGCTGAACATGGGTCTGCTTCAGGGGTCCTCGGCCGGACTGCTGGGCGGCATCCTCTGCCCGCTCGCGGTGGTCTGGATCGCCACGCAGTACAGCTGGCGACTGGCGTTCGTCATCACCATCGTCCCCGGCCTGCTGCTCGCCCTGTGGATCTGGCGGTCGGTACGGGAGGAGCCGCCGGGTGGCGGTGTGATGACGGCGCCCGTGGCGGAATCCGCGGATGCCGCGGCCAAGCCGAGCATCGGCAGCATCCTTCGGCAGCGCAACATCATCCTCTGCGTGCTGATCGCCTGTGCGTACATGACCTGGTTCTTCGTCATCATCACGTTCGCGCCTGTCTACATGATCTCGGTCAAGGGCTTCTCACCTGCGACGATGAGCGGCGTCGTGACCTGCCTCGGGGTGGCGTGGGTCTTGTGGGGCTTCGTCACACCGGGGGTCTCGGACCGGTTCGGCCGCAAGAACACACTGATCGTCTTCACGGTGATGGCCGCGCTCTGCCCCCTGGCCGTGGTGTATGTGAGCAGTCCTCTGGTGCTCGGCGCAGTGGTCGTGCTCACGTATACGGGTCTCGGTTGCTTCACCCTGTTCATGGCGACCATCCCCGCGGAGACCGTCCCCCGTGGCGCGCTGGCGACCGCCCTGGGCCTGGTCATGGGCATCGGTGAGCTCGCCGGCGGTTTCCTCGCTCCGGTGATCGCCGGGTGGGCCTCCGACAACTGGGGGCTTCAAACGGCCATGTACATCTCAGCGGCGGGTGCCGGGCTGGTCGTCCTGCTCGCGCTCGGGCTGAAGGAGACGGCTCCCGCCGTCCTGCGCAGGAAGGCGGCGGCGGCGGTCGGCGACGGCGCTGCGGAGCGAACCACGAGCGCATCCGCCGTGTCCTGACCGACCCCCCTTTCTGCGACTCCCGCGACGGGCCAGGACCACTTCGGTGGTCCTGGCCCGTCGCGTGCTGCCTCGGACCAGCCGTTCGCCCACGCGGTCCGGCCCGGTCACCCGCCGCAGCTGCCAGGTCGCCCACAGGCCGGCAGGGGCAATGTGCGCCCGGCCGCAGGGCCGGTCCGTCCGCCCGTGCACAGCCGTTCGTGCCCGCCTCCGCAACAGCCCGTGCACAACGGCACAAGCGCACAGCCCGTCCGCCTGTGACCCTCCCGTCATGCGAGCAACACACACCGTTTACGACCACATCGTGGTGGGCGCCGGCTCCGCCGGCTGTGCCCTCACCCGCAGACTCGTGGACGCCGGCCGGGCCGTCCTGCTGATCGAGGTGGGCGACCGGGACGACAACCCGGCCATCCATGACCCGGGGCGGCTGTGGGAACTGTGGAACTCCCCGCAGGACCACGCGTACACCACAGAACCCCAGCGGCACGCCTCCGGCACCCAGGTGTTCTGGCCGCGCGGCAAGGTCCTCGGCGGCTCCAGCGCCCTCAACGGCATGATCTACGTCCGCGGCCACCGGGCCGACTACGACAGCTGGGCCTACCAGGGAGCGGCGGGCTGGTCGTACGACGAGGTGCTGCCGTACTTCAAACGCTCGGAGGACTTCGAGGACGGCGCGTCGTACTACCACGGGGCCGGCGGTCCGCTGCCCGTCAGCCGGAACCACTCTCCCAACCCGGTCACCACCGCCTTCATCGAGGCGTGCCAGGACTACGGGATCGCGTACAACGACGACTGCAACGGCCAGGACCAGCTCGGCGTGAACCTGCTGCACCGCAACATCCGCGACGGCAAGCGCGTCAGCGCGTGGACCGCCTTCATGCAGCCAGTGCTCGACAGTGCGCTGCTGACAGTGATGACCGGCGCTGCGGTCACGCGCGTCCTGGTGGACGGTGGCCGTGCGCGGGGCGTCGAGCTGCTGCGCGAGGGCCGTACGACGGAGATCCGCTGCGAAGGGGACGTGATCCTGTCCGGCGGCACCATCGGGTCGGCCCAGCTGCTCCTGCTCAGCGGTGTCGGGCCGGCGGACGAGCTGCGGGCCCTCGGGATCGGGACGACCGCGGACCTGCCGGGCGTGGGCGCGAACCTGCACGACCACACCCTCGCTCCGGTGGTGTGGGAGTCGGCACGGCCGGTGCCGCAGGGTACGGCCAACAAACTGGAGGCCCACTACTTCGCCAAGTCCGACCCGGCGCTGGCCGTGCCGGACCTGCAGCCGCTGATGTCCCACCTGCCACTGCCGGTGCCCGACATGAACGTTCCGGAACAGGGCCACGGCTTCTCGGTCCTCGCCGGGACGATCCGTCCGCTCAGCCGGGGCCGCCTGTGGCTGCGCTCGGCCGACCCCACCCAGGCTCCTGCCCTGGACCCTGGCTACTTCTCCGAGCCGTCGGACCTCGCGGCCATGGTGCGGGCCGTGCAGCAGGTGCGGGAGATCGGCGAGGAGAAGTCGCTGGGCGACTGGCGGGCCCGCGAGGTCGCACCCGGACCGTACGTGCGTACGGACGCGGAGGTCGCCGCGTACATCAAGCGGACCCTCCTCAGCTATCACCACCAGGTGGGCACCTGCCGTATGGGCATCGACCGTATGGCGGTCGTCGATCCGCAGCTGCGCGTACACGGCGTGGCCGGGCTGCGCGTCGCGGACGCCTCCGTCATGCCCTCCGTCACCTCCGGCAACACCCATGCACCTGCCGTCATGATCGGCGAGCGCTGCGCCGACCTCATCCTGGGAGCACAGCTGTGACCAATACCCTTTTCATCGGTGGCGAGTGGCAAGCCGCGGCCTCCGGAGCGGAGTTCGAGACCCTGGACCCGGCGACGGGGCAGCCCCACGCCCAGGTTTCCCTGGCGGGGACCGCGGACGCCGACACGGCCGTACGGGCCGCCCGCGCCGCCCTCGAGAACCCGGAGTGGGCGGGACTCACCCCGGCCCGGCGCGCCCGGATCCTGTGGCGCATCGGCGACCTCATCGAGGAACACGCCGAGGAACTGGCCGAGTTGGAGACCCGCGACCAGGGCCAGCCGCTCGGCATCTCCATGGCGGTCAGCGTCGCCGCGGCTGCCGAGCACTTCCGCTACTACGCCGGCTGGGTCACCAAGATCTACGGCGAGACGGCACCGCTGTCCTTCCCCGGCGTGCTGCAGTACACCAAGCGTGAGCCGGTGGGAGTGTGCGCGCTGATCACCCCGTGGAACTTCCCGCTCATGATCGCGAGTTGGAAGATCGCACCGGCCCTCGCCTGCGGGAACACCGTGATCGTCAAACCCGCGGAACAGACCCCGATGACCACGGTGCGGCTCGTCGAGTTGTGCCGGGCGGCCGGTGTGCCGTCCGGCGTCATCAACCTGCTGACCGGTGGTCCCGAGGCCGGCCGGGCCCTCGTCGAGCACCCCGGCGTGGACAAGGTCTCCTTCACCGGTTCGACCGAGACCGGCAGGGAGATCGTCCGGGCCTCCGCGGGTAACCTCAAGCGGGTCACGCTCGAACTCGGCGGGAAGGCACCGAGCCTCGTACTGCCCGGCGCCGACCTGGACGCGGCCGTGACGGGCTGTCTTCAGGGCGCGCTCCTCAACAGCGGCCAGGTGTGCGCCGCCTACACCCGGTTCCTCGTCCACCGCTCCCTCGCCGACGAGTTCGCCGAGCGCTGTGCCAAGGCCGTCAGCGGGATGCGACTCGGCGCGGGCAGCGCACCTGACACCGAGCTCGGCCCCCTGGTCACCGGCGAACACCGTGACCACGTCCACGCACTGGTGCGCAGCGGGGTCCAGGAAGGCGCCCAGTTGCTCGCCGGCGGGGCCCCCGTCGACGACCTGCCGGGCTTCTTCTACCAGCCGACCGTGTTCACGGGTGTACGGGACGACATGCGCATCGCCCGCGAGGAGATCTTCGGCCCGGTACTGTCCGTCCTGCCGTACGACGACGAGGACGAGGCCGTCGCCCGCGCCAACGACACCGAGTACGGCCTGGCGGCGGCCGTATGGACCCGCGACGTGGGCGCGGCGCACCGCGTGGCGGGCTCCATTCGGGCGGGCACGGTGTTCATCAACATGCCCAACCCCGTGGACGCCTCCGCCCCCTGGGGCGGGTTCAAGGCCAGCGGCTGGGGCCGGGAGATGGGCAGCGCAGCCATCGACGCGTACACGGAGGTCAAGAGCGTGTGGACCTCGCTCGCGTGAGGTGCCCGCCCGTCGCGGACAGGCGGCTTCCGCGGGTTCGGACCGCACGATCCTGAAAGTGATGCGCGGCCTTTCCGCCTGTCCGCCCGCCCGTCCGCCCGTCCGCCCGCCCGGGCGAGGATCTCGTCGTCGCCCCGGCTCCACGATCAAACCTGCGCGGCCGTCCGGGACCCTGAAGAACCATGCAGCCGACGCCTGGTTTTCGTACAGCGACCGCGTGGCGGTCGGTAGAGCTCAATGAGGAGTGTCGTGGCCACAGAACCGATTCCCGACATCGCCACCGTGGGGGGCGTCGTGCGCGGCCGGCACGAGGACGGTCTCGCGGTCTTCCGGGGCATCCCCTTCGCCGAACCCCCGGTGGGGAGCTTGCGTTTCGCCGCGCCCCGGCCGGTGCGGCGATGGGAGGGCACGCGCGAGTCGTTCGTGTTCGGTCCCCCGCCACCGCAGGAGCCGTTGAGCCCTGCCATACCCGCTCCCACGCCCGGAGGAGAGGACTGGCTCACCGTCAATGTCTGGACACCGGATCCGGACCCGGCGACGAAGCGCCCGGTGATGGCGTGGATCTACGGCGGGGCCTACAAGTTCGGCTCCGTCGACGACCCCGCCTACGATCCCAGTCGGCTGGCCCGTGACGGGAATCTCGTCGTGGTGACCTTCAACCACCGAGTCGGCATCGAGGGGTTCGCCCGCATCGAGGGGGCGCCGGCGAATCGCGGACTGCTCGACCAGGTCGCGGCCTTGACGTGGGTGCGGGAGAACATCACCGCCTTCGGTGGCGACCCCGGCCAGGTCACCGTGTTCGGCGAATCAGCCGGCGCCGGGTCCGTCGCCGCGCTGCTGGCGATGCCGAGCGCGCGAGGCCTGTTCCGGCGGGCCATCGCACAGAGCGTGCCCGGCACCTTCTTCTCCGACGAGCTGGCCACCGACATCGCCGCCGCCCTCGCGGGCGAGCTCGGGCTGCGGCCCACGGTGAGCGACCTCTCGGCGGTGGATCCGCACAAACTCCCAGGGGTGGGGGCTGCCCTCGGCGCCCGGATGAATCAGTACGCGGACCGCTGGGGACCGGTCGCGCACACGCTGACGGCCTACTCCCCTGTGGTCGACGGAGAGATCCTGCCTGCCGCACCGTGGCAGGCGGTCGCCGACGGCGCCGCACGCGAGGTGGACCTGATCATCGGGCACACCCGCGACGAGTACCGGCTGTTCATGGCACTGGGCGGGCTCCTCGGCCAGGTCGGCGAGGAACTGGCGGCCGTAGCGCTGCATACGTTCGGGCCGGGCGCGGACCCCGGGCACGCCTACCGCACCGCCTTCCCCGATGCTCCGGCGGAACGCCTCTTCGAGCTCGTCCAGTCCGACTGGCTCTTCCGCATGCCCTCACTGCACCTCGCGGAAGCCCAGGTGGCGGGAGGCGGCCGGGTCCACCTCTACGAACTCACCTGGGCCGCTCCGGCGAACGGCGGTGCCCTGGGCGCCTGCCACGCGCTGGACATCCCGCTCGTGTTCGGTACGTTCGGCGGCCTCGGCGGAGAACTGATCGGCCCCGCGCACCTCGACGAGGCCGATGCCCTTTCGGGTCTGGTCCGCGCCGCCTGGACCTCCTTCGCGGCGACCGGCGATCCGGGCTGGCCCACCTACGACACCGAGCACCGCCCGACGCGCATCCTCGACACGGAGCCGATGACCGACACCTACCCGGAGGATGCCTCGCGCCGCCTCTGGCAAGACCACGTGTTCAACGCGCTTCCACTGATCGCCTCGTAACACTGACTGACTCTTCCCTGCGGTCGGGCGAGGGTGGCGGCGACCGTGGATGGCCGGGAACCCGCGTGTCTCCGGATCCAGGTGTGTCCCCGACCGACCGTGGCCGAGTGCCTGGACGGGGGCGCGCCGGGACCCGGGCGGCACCCGAGTGTCGTGTCGTTCCACGAGGCGAGTTAGCACGAGCCGGCTTGCCGGACGACGGGTTCAGCTACGGCCGGGAGCGGGCCGCACCACAGACGTTGTAGAGCTGAGCCACGGCACGTGGACCCTCCGCCTGCCTCGCGGTCACCGGTGCCTGGCGACCCGGCAGCAGCATGGGGAGTCGTCGACCATGACCAGCTGGGCCGTGACCGCGTTAAGCGGCGAAGGCCCTGCTGGGCGCTGAGCAGCACACCTGAGGCGCCGCCGTCTCGTCAGGCGGTGACTCGTGGATTGCCTGCCTCCGTCCTGGCGCCGTGGCGTGATCCAGTCGAAATCTGCGAGCGGCAGGGCGTACCCGTACTGGCCGACCGCGCTTACCAGGGCACCGGCCCCTGGGTCACCACCGGGCTCTGACGCCCACCCGGCGGCGAACTCACCCCCGCACAGCACACCGTCAACCGCGCACTGGCCCAGGCCAGAGCTCCCGTCGAACGCGGCATGGCACGGCTGAAGTCCCGGCAGATCTTCCGCAGAGCCCGCATCAGGTAAGTCAGCATCTGGTCAGCATGAGTCCTCGCACACTCCGAGACAGGTGCTCGAGCGGGGGGCTTGGCCGGCGATGGTGCAACAGCCTGGTTTAGCGGAAGCGCAGGCGAGGAGCCTTCTTGACCGAGTGAAATCGATGTTCCTCACAATCTTCGAGTCCGACGCCTGCCCGTGTAGAGTGAAGAACGCCCTTGACCTGCACAAAGTAGGCAGGGAGCCGTCTTCCAGGAGTCCAAAGTGCTGCGTACTCTGTTCAAGTCCAAGATCCACCGTGCCACCGTCACCCAGGCCGACCTGCACTACGTGGGATCGGTGACCATCGACGCCGATCTGCTGGACGCGGCCGATCTGCTGCCGGGTGAGCTCGTCCACATCGTGGACATCACCAACGGGGCGCGGCTGGAGACGTACGTCATCGAGGGGGAGCGCGGCTCGGGCGTCGTCGGGATCAACGGTGCCGCCGCCCATCTCGTACATCCCGGGGATCTGGTGATCATCATCAGTTACGCTCAGGTGACCGACGCCGAGGCACGGGCTCTGGAGCCACGGGTCGTGCACGTGGACCGCGACAACCTGATCGTGGCCCTGGGCGCCGACCCCTCCGAGCCGGTACCGGGTTCCGACCAGGAGCGCAGCCCGCAGGCCGTATCGGTCTGACCGAACTGGCCGAAGCAGGCTTCGCACCCATCGCACCGGGAGTGCCCATGAAGGACATCGAGATCCGCGACGACCGGGCGGCGGGCCGCCTCGAGGCCCTGGGCGACGACGGCGAAGTCGTGGGCCGCATCGAGTACTTCGTCCTGGAGTCGCCCGCACCCGCCCTGGTCCCGGTGCACACCATCGTCGAACCGGCCCACGAGGGCAAGGGCATCGCGGGATCGCTGGCGCGCGAGCTGTACGCCCTCTCCGGGCGCGAGGGCATCCCCGTCGCCCCGCTCTGCCCGTACGTCGTGAAGTGGGCCGCCCGCCACCCCGAGGAGGCTCCGGCGGCCGACCCGGAGCTGCTGGGCGCCGCCAAGGACTGGCTGCGCGCGCACCCCGGGAAGTTCTGACCGATGACGCTGGCACTGCTGCACACCTCACACCTCCACGTACCGGTCTTCGAGGCGCTGCGCGACGAGGACCACCCAAGCCTTGAGCTGCGGCACATGGTCGACGAGTCGCTGCTGTCGCGGGCGCGTGAGCTGGGTCCCGAGGCGGTCGCGGACGACGTACGGACCGCCGTGGCCCGTGCTGTCGCGGACGGCGCGGCGGCCGTGCTGTGCACCTGCTCGACCATAGGCGCGGTCGCCGAGGAGGCCGCCTTGGTGACCGGCGTCCCCGTCGTGCGCGGCGACCGCCCGATGGCCGCCGCCGCGGTGGCCGCCGGAGAACGCGTCGTCGTCCTGGCGACCGTGGAGAGCACCTTCGCCCCGACCGTCGAGCTGATCGAGGAGGAGGCCCGGCGCGCCGGCCGTCCCGTCACGATCCGCACCCTGTTGGTCGAGGGCGCCTGGGCCCACTTCGAGGCGGGTGACACGCAGCGTTGCGCGCGCCTGGTCGCGGCCGAGGCCGACGCGGTCACCGACGCCGACGCGATCGTCCTGGCCCAGGGCTCCATGGCCCCGGCCCAGCACCTCGTCCGGACGGTCGTACCGGTGCTGTCCAGCCCCCGGCCGGGCCTCTCGGCGGGCGCCCGGGCCGCACAGGCCGGATGAGCCCACCCGGGTGAGTGTCCGCGGCGGCGCCGGGTACGCGGGGGAGTAGTCCAGAGCCAAGCCTCACGACTGGCCGGAGGACACCATGACGACCCCGCAGCCCGACCCCGTCCGGCCCGGACCGACACCCGGCCCCCCGGACCCGTACCCCAGTCCCGTTCCCACCCCCGAACCACCACCTCCCGGCCCGGTACCCACTCCCGAACCACCTCCCGGCCCGGTACCCACTCCCGAACCACCCCCCGGCCCGGAGCCGACGCCCTCACCGCCACCGACCCCGGGCCCACCCCCGGGTCCTTCACCGTCCCCCGTCCCCCCGGGCCCGGAACCGGTCCCGAACCCGGAACCGGGCCCACCCCTGACCTGACCCCGATACAGTTCCGCGCCCCGAAGGGGGGCGCGGAACTGTATCGGCATGCGGCTCCGCCGCGTGGGCGGGGTCGGCGGGCGCTACGCACCCACCTCCGACCGATCCCCGCCCCACAGCGTGTGGAACGCGCCCTCGCGGTCCACCCTCCGGTACGTGTGCGCCCCGAAGAAGTCCCGTTGCCCCTGCGTGAGCGCCGCGGGCAACCGCTCCGCGCGCAGCGCGTCGTAGTACGCGAGCGCCGCGGCGAACCCGGGCGTCGGCACGCCCTGGAGCGTCGCGGACACCAGCACCTCGCGCCAGGGGTCCTGCGCCGCCGCGATCTCCGAGGCGAACGTCTCGTCCGACAGCAGACTCGGCAGGTCCGCCCGGGTGTCGTACGCGGCGCGGATCCGGTCGAGGAAGGCGGCGCGGATGATGCAGCCGCCGCGCCAGATCGCGGAGACGGCGCCGAGGTCGATGTCCCAGCCGTACTCCTCGCTGCCCGCGGCGATCTCGTGGAAGCCCTGCGTGTACGACACGATCTTCGAGGCGTACAGCGCCTGCTCCACCCGGTCGGCGAAGACCTGCGCCTCCGCCTCGCTCAGCGCCGACGCCTTCGGCCCGGCGAGGTCGCGCGAGGCCTCGCGCAGCGCCGCGTGCCCCGACAGCGACCGTGCGAAGACGGCCTCGGCGATGCCCGACACCGGCACGCCCAGGTCGAGGGCGATCTGGACCGTCCAGCGGCCGGTGCCCTTCTGCTCGGCCTGGTCGACCACCACGTCCACGAAGGGCCTGCCGGTCACCTCGTCCACGTGGGACAGCACCTCCGCGGTGATCTCGATCAGGTAGGAGTCGAGGCGGCCCGTGTTCCAGGTGCGGAAGATCTCCGCGATCTGCGCCGGCTCGTACCCGGCGACATCGCGCAGCAACTGGTAGGCCTCACCGATCAGTTGCATGTCGGCGTACTCGATGCCGTTGTGGACCATCTTCACGAAGTGGCCCGCGCCGTCCGGGCCGACGTGCGTGACACAGGGCGCCCCGTCCGCTGCCTTCGCGGAGATCTTCTCCAGCATCGGGCCCAGCGACTCGTACGACTCCGCCGAGCCGCCCGGCATGATGCTCGGTCCGTGCAGCGCGCCCTCCTCGCCGCCGGAGATGCCCGCGCCGACGAAGTGGATGCCCTGCTCGCGCAGTTCGCGCTCGCGGCGGCGGGTGTCGGCGAAATGCGCGTTGCCGCCGTCGATGATCATGTCGCCGGGTTCGAGCAGCGGGGCGAACTCCCGGATCACCGCGTCGGTCGGCTCACCGGCCTTCACCATGATGACGAGGCGGCGGGGGCGCTCCAGTGCCGCCACGAACTCCTTGGCGGTCTCGGCGGCGACGAACTCGCCCTCGTGGCCGAACTCCTCGACCAGAGCGTGCGTACGTGACGCCGTACGGTTGTGCAACGCGACCGTGTAGCCGTTGCGTGCGAAGTTGCGGGCGAGATTGCGGCCCATGACCGCGAGTCCCGTGACGCCGATCTGCGCTGTAGTGCTCATACGGTTGGCTCCTCCGGGGGTGTGCCCGTCAGTATGGTGCTGATCGTCCTAGGGACCATCTTGACGGGTTTCGCGACGTGTTTCCCGGCAGGGTGCCCAGTGCTCCCGGCCGCGTCGGAGCGGCCGGTTGTCGCCTTGTCATGGCCAGTTCGCAGCCCTTAGTTTTGCCCCTCCTGACGCTTGTCGAGGGGGATCTCCATGGCCGTACGCGGCCGGCACCGCCGGTATCAGCCGAACAGGATCAACCGCGCCTCACTCACCGTCACGGCGGGCGGCGTCGGCATGGCGATGCCGCTCATCGGCACCGGAGTCGCCCAGGCGGCCGACGTGGACACCTGGAACAAGGTCGCCGCTTGCGAGTCGACCGACGACTGGAACATCAACTCCGGCAACGGCTACTACGGCGGGCTGCAGTTCACCCAGTCCAGCTGGGAGGCGTACGGCGGCACCCACTACGCGCCCCGTGCGGATCTGGCCACCAAGGACCAGCAGATCGCGGTGGCCGAGAAGGTCCTGGACGGGCAGGGGCCCGGAGCCTGGCCGGTGTGTTCGGTGCGGGCCGGACTGAGCCGGGGCGGCGACACGCCCGACGTCCACCCGAACGGCACGTCGGCGAAGACGACCCAGGGGACGAAGGCCTCCAAGGCCTCCACGTCCTCCGCCAAGGGCTCGAGGACGTCCCTCGAGGACGTGCGGCCGCAGAGCACGCCCCAGTCCCGGGCGGGCACCGCGGAGATGTACACCGTCGTCTCCGGCGACACCCTCTCCGGCATCGCCGACACCGAGGAGGTCAAGGGCGGCTGGCGAGGGCTGTACGCGGCCAACCGGACGACCATCGGCAGTGACCCGGACCTGATCCTGCCGGGCCAGCGGCTCAGCCTGAGCGACCGGGCGAGTGCCGCGACCAAGGCCCCGAGCGCCAAGGCCCCGAGCACGAAGGCGCCGACCACGAAGGCGCCGGGCGCCAAGGAGAGCAAGCCGGCCAAGAGCACCAAGACCAAGGACGCCGACGGCAAGGCGACGACGGGCCATTCCCTCGTCGCGCCCGTCAGCGCCGGCACCGGAACGCCGTACCACGCGACCGGCTCCTCCTGGTCGAAGGGCTACCACACGGGCGTCGACTTCCCCGTGCCCACGGGCACGTCCGTCAAGGCGGTCAAGGCGGGCAGCGTGGTGAGCGCGGGCTGGGGCGGTTCCTTCGGCTACCAGGTGGTCATCCGGCACGCGGACGGGCGCTACACGCAGTACGCCCACCTGTCGGCGATCTCCGTACGGGAGGGGCAGTCGGTGAGCGGCGGCCAGCGCCTCGGCCGGTCCGGCTCCACCGGCAACAGCACGGGCCCGCATCTGCACTTCGAAGTGCGGACGGGGCCCGGTTTCGGTTCGGACATCGACCCGGTGGCCTATCTGCGGGCCGGCGGCGTCAGGATTTGACCCGCACCCGATGCCGGTCGACGACCGGCATCGGGACGGACAGCCCTCCCCAGCCCTGGGTGTAGTACCACGGAAGTTCGTCCGCCGAGTCGGACGGCTCCTCCTCGCCGGCGGCCGAGGCCGGTGCCGGTACGCGCCGTTCTTCCCGCACGTCCTCCAGCAGCGGGGCGACCTCTTGCTCCGGGATCTCGATCTGCTCCGGGATCTCGATCTCGCCGAGCACCTCGCCCGCCACGGCCGGGGCCGATGTCGGGCTGCCGGTGCCGGCCTGCGCCCGCGCGGCGGGGAGGCCGGCCGGGGCCGTCTCCGCCTGCGCCGTCGTCTCCGCCTGCCCGCCCTGGAGGCGCTCCGTCGTGAGCAGGATCAGCCCGCCCGCCGCCACCACACCGCAGCTCAGGGCGAGCGCGGTGCCGGTGGTGCCGTAGCGGAAGGTCTCGCCGAACATCGTGATGCCGACCGCGGCCGCCACCACCGGGTTGACGACCGTGAGCGTGGCCAGCGGGGCCGCGAGGCCCGCACCCCGGTAGGAGGCCTGCGACAGCAGCATGCCCGCCGTGGCCAGGACGCCGATCACGGCCAGGGACGGGACGTCGGCCGCCGAGACGCCGCCGGTCCAGTCGACGGCGACGGTCTTGGTGAACACCGACGACATGCCGAACGCTATGCCCGCCGCCGTCGCCAGCAGCATGCTGCGGACCGCCGGATGCCGGTGTGCGGCCCGCGCGGCGGCCATCAGGGCCACCACCGCACCGGCGGTGACCACGGCCACCGTGACCCGCTGCGGGGTGCTCAGCGACTGCGCGTCGGCCGCCCCGACCAGGGACAGCAGACCGGCGAGACCGACCGTCGCCATGATCGCGCCCCGCCAGGCCGTCGCCCCGGCCCTGCGGCCGACGAACAGCGCGGCCATGGGCAGCGCGAACACGATGGTCAGCGCGCCGAGCGGCTGGACCAGACTGAGGGGACCGTAGGCGAGAGCCACCACGTGAAGGGTTGCGCCGAGACCGTTCATCGCCACCGCGGCCCACCAGCTCGGCCGGCGCAGCGGGGCGTACTCCTTGTCGGGCGAGGACACCGCGACCCGCTCCTGCACGATCGCCCCGCCCGCGTACGCGACAGCGGAGACGAGCGACAGGACGACGGACAACGCGAGGGCGCTCATGAGCTGCTCCTCTGCGTGAGGCGTGGGCGCGGGGCCCGGCGCGGCGAACACTCGGCTCTCATAACCAACACGATGCCTTGTCGATGTGTTCCCGTCGTCGTCCCTGAGCACGCAATGGGTCCTACTACCGATGGAGTACGACGGGCCCACCGTCCTCCCTCAGGCGGGTGACGTACCGGGGATCCCCCTGATCACGACCCCTACCCTCCTTGGTACTACTGCACCTCGTGGACCTCGACCCCGAACTCGCCGCGCTCCGCCCGCTCGGCGGCTTCTTCGCCCTGCGCACACCACTAGGGGGCCCAGGAGGGCCGGCCCGCCGACTGCCGACCCTGGCGCGGGCCTACGCGGAAACGCCGCAGAACGCGGCATCGGATGTTTACGGAGATCCGCTGACTTTCCGGGTCCGGAAAGTCTCCCGGACCCTGCGCGCCCCCGAGGACCGGATCGGCGCCTCCGTCGCGCAGCAGGGGCTCGCGGCCCGGCTGTGGTCGGTGACGCTGGGCTGCGCGGTTCTGTACGGCCGCGTCCCCGACCTCGCCCCTGGACTGCTGCGCTGGGACCCGGACGCGGGCGCACCGGACGACCTGTGGCTGACGGAGGTGCGGGCCCGGCCCGGGGACGCGGCGAGCGTGGCCGAGACCGTCCTCGAAGGCCACCTCGAACCCCTCTCCGCGGCCCTGCGCGCCCGCCACCCGGTCGCGCCCGGCCTGCTGCGCGGCAACGCCGGATCGGCGCTGGCCGGATCCGCCCGGCAGCTCGACCAGTGGGCCGGGGCGCACGGCCGCCCCGACGTCGCCGCACGCGCGCGTGCCCTCACCGCCGAACTGTTCACGCACCCCCTCCTCGCGGACACCGGCACGTTCCTCGCGGACACCGGCACGCCGACCGGCACCGCCTTCCGCCGCCGCAGCTGCTGCCTGTACTACCGGGTGCCCGACGGGGGCGTCTGCGGCGACTGTTGCTTCACACGACCCCCGCGCTCTTCCCCACGCGCCCCGTCTGGGTGACCATGAAGGGAGCCGACCGCTGAGACTGGGGGTTCCGGGTGCGAGTGGGACTGCTGACCCGGGAGTATCCCCCGGACGTGTACGGCGGTGCGGGCGTCCATGTGGAGTTCCTCGCCCGCGAGTTGAGGCGGCTGGTCGACCTCGACGTGCACTGCTGGGGCGAGGGGCGTGTGGACGGCGTGCTGCGCCACCGTCCCTGGTCCGCGCTCGACGGCGCCAACGACGCGCTGCGCACCTTTTCCGTGGACCTCGCCATGGCGGCCGCCCTCGAAGGCCGCGAACTCGTCCACTCCCACACCTGGTACGCCAACCTGGCCGGCCACCTCGCCAAGGAGCTGTACGGCGTCCCGCACGTGGTGACCGCGCACTCGCTGGAGCCCCTGCGCCCCTGGAAGGCCGAGCAACTCGGCGGCGGCTACGCCCTGTCGAGCTGGGCCGAACGGGCCGCGGTGGAGGCCGCCGACGCGGTGATCGCCGTCTCCGGCGCGATGCGCGAGGACATCCTCACCTGCTATCCGGCACTGGCCCCCGACCGGGTCCACGTCGTCCACAACGGCATCGACACCGCGCTCTACCGCCCCGACCACGGCACCGACGCCCTCACCCGGATCGGCCTCGACCCGCAGCGCCCGTTCGTGCTGTTCGTCGGGCGCATCACCCGGCAGAAGGGCGTGCCCCATCTGCTGCGCGCCGTACGGGACATCGACCCCGCCGCGCAGGTCGTGCTGTGCGCGGGAGCGCCCGACACTCCGGAGATCGACCAGGAGTTCCGCGACCTCTTCGCGGAACTGAGCCGCGCCCGGAACGGCGTGCACTGGATCCCGAAGATGCTGCCGCGTCCCGAGGTGATCCAACTCCTCACGCACGCGGCCGTGTTCGTCTGCCCCTCGGTGTACGAGCCTCTCGGCATCGTGAACCTGGAGGCGATGGCGTGCGGCACGCCCGTCGTGGCCTCCCGGGTCGGCGGGATCCCCGAGGTCGTCGAGGACGGGGTGAGCGGGACGCTCGTACCGGTGGACGAGGATTTCGAGGCGGGCCTCGCGCGGGCACTGGACGCGGTCCTCTGCGATCCGGTGGCCGGGCACCGGATGGGAGAGGCCGGACGGGTCAGGGCGGTGAGAGAGTTCGGCTGGGACGCCGTCGCACGGCGTACGCTCCGGCTGTACGAGGAGATCCTCAAACAGGCGTAGGGAGCCCCGCGCCGGGGCAGCCATGGGTATCCAAGCAGGGTGAGGGGAGCGGCCATGCGTCGAGGTGGGCCTTCGGTGCTGGGAATCGTGCTGGCGGGCGGTGAGGGCAAGCGCCTCATGCCCCTGACCGCGGACCGCGCCAAACCGGCGGTCACCTTCGGCGGCACGTACCGGCTCGTCGACTTCGTTCTGTCCAACCTTGTCAACGCCGACGTCCTGCGCATCTGCGTGCTGACGCAGTACAAGTCGCACTCGCTGGACCGGCACATCACCACCACCTGGCGGATGTCGAGCCTGCTCGGCAACTACGTCACCCCGGTCCCGGCCCAGCAGCGGCTCGGCAAGCGCTGGTACCTGGGCAGCGCCGACGCCATCCTGCAGTCGCTGAACCTGGTCTACGACGAGCGGCCCGAGTACGTGGCCGTGTTCGGCGCCGACCACGTGTACCGCATGGACCCGCGGCAGATGCTCGCCCAGCACATCGACAGCGGCGCGGGCGTCACGGTCGCCGGGATCCGGGTCCCGCGCAGCGAGTCCTCCGCCTTCGGGGTGATCACCCCGGGCTCGGACGGCCAGACGGTCGAGCGGTTCCTGGAGAAGCCCGCCGACCCGCCCGGCCTGGCCGACGACCCCGAGACCGTGTTCGCCTCGATGGGCAACTACCTCTTCACCACCAAGGCCCTCATCGAGGCCCTCCAGCGGGACGCCGAGGACGAGGACTCCGTGCACGACATGGGCGGCTCGATCCTGCCCCAGCTCACCCAGCGCGGCGAGGCCCAGCTCTACGACTTCAGCGGCAACCACGTCCCCGGCGAGACCAGCCGCGACCAGGGCTACTGGCGGGACGTCGGCACGCTCGACGCGTACTACGACGCCCATATGGACCTGATCGCCGAGCGTCCCACCTTCAACCTGTACAACCGCAGCTGGCCGATCTACACCCACTCCAACCAGCTCTCCCCGGCCCGCTTCGGCGCGGGCGGCATGGCGAGCGAGTCGATCATCAGTGCGGGCTGTCTGATCCGCGGCCAGGTGACCCGGTCCGTCCTGTCCCCGGGCGTGGTCGTCGACCCGGGAGCGGTCGTCCAGGGCTCGATCCTGCACGACAACGTCCACATCGGGCGGGGCGCGGTGGTGCGCGGGGCGGTCCTGGACAAGAACGTCGAGGTCCCTCCGGGTGCGACCATCGGCGTGAACCCGGAGCGGGACGCGGAGCTGTATACGGTCTCGACGAGCGGCGTGATCGCCCTGGGGAAGGGCCAGCGGGTGTCCTGAACTTAATGGGCTGTTAACTGTACGTAGCCTGATCGTACTTGACCGTAATCACCTGGGCGCGCTTGACTGCTTGCCTCACCCTTCGTCGATGTGAGGCAAGCCCTTGACTGCTGATGATCTGCTGGCCCCCCTCGACCTGGCGTTCTGGAACCTCGAGTCGGCCGAGCACCCCATGCACCTGGGCGCGCTCGGCGTCTTCGCGGCGCACTCGCCCACCGCGGGAGCCCATGCGGCCGATCTGCTCACCGCCCGCGCGGCCGCCGTCCCCGGGCTGCGCATGCGGATCCGGGACCTGTGGCGGCCCTTCGACGGCGCCCAGCCGTTCGACCTGCGCCGCCCGCTCGCCTTCGGCGGCGCGACCCGGGAACCGGACCCCGACTTCGACCCCCTCCACCACGTCACGCTGCACGCCCCCACCGCCGACTTCCAGGCCGAGGCGGGCCGGCTGATGCAGCGGCCCCTGGAGCGCGGCCGCCCGCCCTGGGAGGCGCACGTGCTGCCGGGGGCGGACGGCGTCTCGTTCGCCGTGCTCTTCAAGTTCCACCACGCCCTCGCCGACGGTCTGCGGGCCCTGACACTGGCCGCGGCCGTCCTGGACCCCATGGACCTGCCCGCGCCCCGGCCCCGCCCCGCCGAGCCGCCCCACAGGCTCCTCCCCGACGTGCGCAGACTGCCCGGGCTGCTGCGCGGGGCCGTCTCCGACGTGGGCCGCGCCCTCGACATCGGCGCCTCCGTCGCCGTCCACACCCTGGGCATGCGCCCCACCCCCGCGCTCACCGCCCGGCCCACCGGCACCCGCCGCACCGCCGGGGTCGTCATCGATCTCGACGACGTGCACCGGATCCGCAAGACCGAGGGCGGCACCGTCAACGACGTGCTGATCGCGGTCGTCGCCGGGGCCCTGCGCCGCTGGCTCGACGAACGCGGCGACGGCAGCGAGGGTGTCGTCCCGCGTGCCCTCATCCCCGTCTCCAAGCGCCGCCCGCGCACCGCCCACCCCCAGGGCAACCGGCTGTCCGGGTACCTGATGAGGCTCCCTGTCGACGACCCGGACCCGCTGCGCCGCCTGGGCACGGTCCGCGCCGCCATGGACCGCAACAAGGACGCCGGACCCGGCCGGGGCGCCGGCGCCGTCGCCCTGCTCGCCGACCACGTCCCGGCCCTCGGTCACCGCCTCGGCGGCCCGCTGGTCGGCCAGGCCGCCAGGCTCTGGTTCGACATCCTGGTCACCAGCGTGCCGCTTCCCAGTCTCGGCCTGAAGCTCGGCGGGAACGCGGTGACCGAGGTCTTTCCGTACGCCCCGCTGGCCCGCGGCCAGGCCCTGGCGGTCGCCGTCTCGACCTACCGCGGCCACGTCCACTACGGGCTCGTCGCCGACGCCGAGGCCGTCCCCGATCTCGACCGGTTCGCGCGCGCCCTGACCGCCGAGGTGGAGACGCTCATCACGGCCTGCGGCTCTTGACGGGAACGGGTTTGGAGGAGGGGCCCGGCGCTCCGTAAAATTCTCCGTTCGGAGGCGGACTCGGTCGGAGCGCCGCACGGGTGATCAGGGAAGCGGCAGCGCGATGACGGTGACAGAGGACGGCTCGACGGCGGTCACGGAGGAGGTCGTGGACGAGGTCGTGTACGGGCCCGGCATCGACCCGGAGCGGCTCGCCCTCTGCCTCGCCGTGCTGGAGGAGCTCGACAAGCTGGACGTCGACCACCCCGACGCGATCGCTGTGCGCCGCGCCACCGCCGGCATCTACCGCAGCGTGAAGCAGCGCCGCCGCCAGGAGCGCCGGGCCGCCAAGACCGCCCACGACAAGGCGGTCACGGAGGCCACCGCGACCGGCTCCGCCCAGCGCATCGACGACGAGACCGAGGGCATCCTCCCGTCCTCGGCCACGGAGGAGGGCAGGATCGCGGGGATACTCCAGCGCCCGCGCTCCTGCTACACCTGCAAGACCCGGTACGTCGAGGTCGACTACTTCTACCACCAGCTCTGTCCGGACTGCGCCGGCCTGAACCGCGCCAAGCGCGACGTCCGCGCCGACCTCACCGGCAAGCGCGCCCTCCTCACCGGAGGCCGCGCCAAGATCGGCATGTACATCGCGCTGCGGCTGCTGCGCGACGGCGCGCACACGACGATCACCACGCGCTTCCCGAAGGACGCCATCCGCCGTTTCAAGGCCATGGACGACTCGGCGGACTGGATCCACCGTCTGGAGGTCGTCGGTATCGACCTGCGCGACCCGGCGCAGGCCGTGGCCCTCGCCGACCAGGTCGCAGAAGCGGGCCCGCTCGACATCCTCGTCAACAACGCGACGCAGACCGTGCGCCGCCTGCCCTCCGCCTACGCCGCCCTGGTCGACGGCGAGAGCGCTCCGCTGCCCGCCGGTGAGCTGCCCGCCCACCACGTCATCGGGGCCTTCGGCTCCGGCGCGGTGGACGGGCTGGCCGCGCTGCCCGTCGGCATCAGCGGCCTGGACGCCCAGCAGGTCGCCGACCTCGCCCTGGTCGCGGGCAACGCCAGCGTCGCCAGGCATCTCGACGGCACCGCCATCGACGCGGGCGGCCTGGTCCCCGACGTGGTCGACACCAACACCTGGGTGCAGACCATCGAGCAGATCTCCCCGGTGGAGCTTCTCGAGACCCAGCTGTGCAACTACACGGCGCCGTTCATCCTGATCAGCAAGCTCCGCCCGGCCATGGCCGAGGCCGCCCAGAAGGCGACGAGCGGGCGCGCGTACGTCGTGAACGTCTCGGCGATGGAGGGCGTCTTCGGCCGCGGCTACAAGGGCGCGGGTCACCCCAACACGAACGCCGCCAAGGCCGCGATGAACATGGTCACGCGGACCAGCGCCCAGGAGATGTTCCAGACCGACGGCATCCTCATGACCTCCGTCGACACCGGGTGGATCACCGACGAGCGCCCGCACTACGACAAGCTGCGGCTCGCCGAGGAGGGCTTCCACGCTCCGCTCGACCTGGTCGACGGCGCGGCGCGGGTGTACGACCCGGTCGTGCGGGGTGAGGCGGGGGAGGACGTGTACGGGGTGTTCTTGAAGGACTACGTGCCGGGCAAGTGGTAGGGCTGCTTCACGCCGGTGGCCGGGTGCGGGTCGTTTGCGGCTGGTCGCGCCCCGCGGCGGAGCCGCCGATCGATGTGGCCCCGCGCCCCTGACGTGCGACATGTGCCGCGCGTACACGCGTCCCGCCGTCCACCAACAGGTCGGCACCCGTCACCCACGCCGCCTCGTCCGACGCCAGCCATACCACCGCCCTCGCCACGTCCTCCGGCTCGCCGATCCTGCCCAGCGGCAGGGTCGGCGCGATCTCCTCTTCCCGCGGCTCCCACATGAAGCGGGCCATCTCGGTCCGGACCAGTCCGGGGGAGACCGAGTTCACCCGTACCCCCGGTCCCAGCTCGCCCGCGAGCTGCTGGGTGAGGTGGAGGAGGGCCGCCTTGCCGGTGCCGTAGGCGCCCACGTGGGGGCCTACGTGGGTCGCGCCCTCCGTGCAGATGTTGACGACCACTCCGCCGTGCTCGCGCATCCAGTCGTGCCAGGCGCACTGTACGAGCCGTAGCGGTGCCTCGACGTTCACCGTGAACGCCTCTCGCCACAGCGTCGGGTCGGCGTCCATGAGCGGGCCGTAGGGCTGGTTCGTCGCCGCGTTGTTCACCAGGACGTCCAGTCGGCCGAACTCGCGCAGGCACAGGGCGGTCAGTTCCTCGGGGTGTCCGGGGTCCCCGACATCGCCGGCCAGGCCCACCCCGCCCAGCTCCCCGGCGGCCCGCCGCACCTCGTCCGGGTCCCGCGCGCTGACGCACACCCGCGCACCGGCGTCGGCGAGCGCCCGTGCCACCGCCCGGCCGATGCCCCGCGTGGCCCCTGTGACGACGGCGGCCCTGCCCCGTAACGCGTACGACGACGTCATCGGCGTACGGTCTCACGGTGGGCCGTCAGTCGACAGCCCCAAGACGTGAGTTGCGTGCCGCCACCAGTTCCAGCACCGTGCGCCAGTCCTCCAGCACCCCGGCGTCGAACCCGGCGACCCGGCCGTCCTCGTCGGCCTGGCGCAGGCTGAGCAGGTCGTCGTCGGCGGGCGTGTCGAACCAGGGGTGCAGGCCGACGAGACGGGAGACGCGGGCGCCGAGCAGTGGCCGTACGGCGTCGGCGGCGCGCTCCGACCGGCCGGTGGCGTCGGTGGGGCACAGGAGGTGGCCGATGGGGTGGACCAGCCCGGTGAGCTGGAGTTCCTTGTCGGCGGGGCGACTTCGGCGCAGCAGTGCGGCCGTCTGCAGCGCGTGATCGTGCAGGTCGACGCCGGGCACACCGCGGTCCGGGGTGCCCCGCACGCCCCGGCAGGCGTACAGCAGGTCCATCAGCTCCTCGACGCCGCGCAGCTCCATGCGTCTGTCCTTCCGCGAGACAGCCGTTGCCGGACGTCAGCAGATCATGGCCGGCTTGCGACCGGACGAACGGCACTTGAACTGCACGGCTGTCGCCCGGACGGGTGAATTAAAAAGGTGCATCAGGGCGCAAAAGGGTTCAATTCACCTACGAGGATCTGAGGGTGACTCGCCATGGTTACCCAAAATTTTCAGCCCTATCGAGCGGACCCCCGCTCATTTGGTTACTCTGTAGTCGACGGACAGCAGGACGGAGTGCCACCCACACCCGCCCCCACGGTCCGTCATGGGACAAGCCGCTTCACAACGGCCTGCTCTCCGCAGGAGTTGCCGGCGCCACCGCGTCCTTGACAGACCTGAGCCAGATCCGAGGGAGCGTCAGGTGCCGGACCGCAGACTGGTCGGCACGCCCCGAGGGTGATCCGACATATAAGGAGTGCGCGGTGACACCGGAGAAGACGAATCGCGAGCAACGCCCCAAGGAACGCACGGAGCGGGCCGGCCGCCGGCCCGGCGAGATCGGCAGCCTCGACGTGTGGGCCCGCTCCGCCCCGATCCGCCTCGCGGGCTACGAGGACGACCTCGCCGAGCCCCACATCCTGCCCAGCGTGGACTGACCGGCTCGCGATCACCCACGGCATGGGCGTGCGCCCGGCACGCCCATGCCGAGCCTGTGTCGTCTCCAGGCAGCCGCCTCGTCGCTCAGTCGAGCAGAGCCGTCCGCCGCCAGGGCCGCAGGCTCTCCAACTGTTCGGCCAGCCGCAGCAGTTCGCCCTCTGCCCCCGGCCGGCCCACCAGCTGCACCGCCGTGGGAGCGCCCGACGGCAGCGTGCCGAAGGGGACCGCCATCGCGGGCCAGCCGGTCAGGTTCCACGGCGGGGTCAGCGGCGAGTAGTTCGTGTTCACCAGGACATTGCGCAGCCAGCTCCGCTCGTGCCACGGCGCCGCCTTCGGCGACCGTCGCGCGAGCGCCGGTGTGAGCAGCACGTCGTACTCCGCGAAGAACGGCTCGAGGCGTCGGCGCAGGCCCTCCCGCGCCGAGCCGTCGCGCACCCCGTTCACGAAGCGCCGGCCGACGGCCGCGTGCACCCGGGTGCGCCGGGTCAGCAGCCGCGGGTCGAGGGGCGAGGCGTCCACGGCCGTGCCCGCCGTCCAGTGCGCGAGCGAGGTGACGCCCAGCGACAGCGGGTACGGCGGCTCGGCCCGCTCCACATGATGCCCCGCCCGGACCAGCACCCCGGCCGCCTCCCGGGCGGCGCCCGTGTACGGCCCGCTCACCGAGACCCCGGCCAGCGGGCTGCGCACGGAGACGGCGATCTTCAGCGCGCCGCGCTCCTCGGCCCCCGCGACGTCGGTGCCGGCCAGGATCGACAGCATCAGCCGCGCGTCCTCGACCGTCGTCGCCAGCGGACCGTTCTCCGACATCCCGAACCAGTCGCCGTCCCCGATCCCGGCCGGGACGACGCCGTGGCCCGGCTTGACGGTCACCAGGCCGCAGTTGGCCGCCGGGATGCGCAAGGACCCCATGCCGTCGTTGCCCAGCGCGATCGGCACCATCCCGGCGGCGACCGCGGCCGCGCTGCCGCCGGACGAACCGCCGGCCGTACGGGAGGTGTCCCACGGGTTGCGGGCGGTGCCGTGGACGCCCTCCGTGGTGCCGAAGACGCACAGCTCGGGCACGTTCGTCAGTCCCACGACCACCGCACCGGCCGCCCGCAGCCGGGCCACCGTGACATGGTCGGCGCCGGCCGGGGTGTCCGGTGTCGCGGCCGAGCCGACGCGGGTGGACTCGCCCCGCACGGCCAGGTTGTCCTTGACCGCCACCGGGACCCCGGCCAGCGGCAGTCCGGCCAGGTCGCCGCGGGCGGCCACCTCGTCCGCCTCGGCGAGCGCCGCCTGCGCCCGCACCGTACGGAACGCCCCGATCCGGCCGTCCAGCCGCTCGATCCGCGCGAGATGCTCCGCCACCACCTCGCGCGGCGTGACCTGCTTCTCCCGCACGGCGGCGGCGATCTCGACGGCGGTCCGGCCGACCCAGCTGGTCACAGGCAGCTCCCTCGGTGTGCGTGCACTACTCGTGAGTACGTCACGTAGGGAGAACTGTGCCTCGCCCGCAGCGCCGCGTCGAGGGGTGCCCGTACGCCACGCGGGCCCCGACCGCCCAGGGCCCGGTCAGGTGCCCACCTGCGCCCTCAGCCACTCCTCCACCTCGCCCACGTGGGCGGCGGCCGCCGCCCGGGCGGCCTCCGGGTCGCGGGCGGCCAGGGCGCGGTGGATCGCCGCGTGTTCGCGGCGCGTACGGGTGAACGCGCCCTCCTCCTGGTAGCCGCGCCAGACACGGGCGCGGAACGTGCGCGAGGACAGGCCCTCCAGGATCGCCGCCATCGTCTCGTTGCCGGCGGCCGTCGCGATCGCGCGGTGGAAGGCGAGATCGTGGGCGAGGATCTCCTCCGGGTCGTCGGTGGCGTTCATCGCCGCCACATGCCCCTCCACGACGGCCAGTTGCTCCTCGGTGATGCGGGCGGCGGCCAGTGCCGTCGCCGTCGACTCCAGGACGCGGCGCACCTCCAGCAGCTCGACCAGACGCGGCCCGCGCGAGAGGTCGGCCACCACCCCGAACGTCTCCAGCAGGTCGCCGGCCTTCAACGCGGTGACGTAGATGCCGGAACCGTGCCGCGCCTCCAGCACACCGAGGACCGTGAGCGCGCGGATCGCCTCACGCATCGAACTGCGGGAGATGCCGAGCTGCGCCGCGAGGTCCCGCTCGGTCGGCAGCCGCTGACCCGGCTCCAGCAGACCGTCGGCGATCATCGCCTTGATCCGCTCGATGGCGCGCTGCGTCACCGTGCCCCTGGGGGCGGGGGCGCTGGACGGGGTGTCTTCCACAGGGCCTCTCCTGTCGCTGGTGCGCCGCAGTCTAGCCATGGAGGTGGTCGGACCACTTGGGGCAAAAATGCGCCGAATCTCCGGCCGAAGGGTGTTGTCGCAGCGAAGTGGTCTGATAAATATGCGTCAACCGCCGGCTCGCACACCAGACGAACCGCACACCACACGAACCGCCCGCGAGACGAGGAGAGCCGGCCGATGGCGCCCCCGCCCACCACCCGCGTCATCGCGGTCGACACCCACGACGTCCGCTTCCCCGCCTCGCGCGAGCTCGACGGCTCCGACGCGATGAACCCGGACCCCGTCTACTCGGCCGCCTATGTCGTCCTGCGCACCGACGCGCCCGACGGCCACGAGGGCCACGGCCTCACCTTCGCCATCGGCCGGGGCAACGAGGTGCAGGTCGCCGCGATCGACGCACTGCGCGAGCACGTCCACAACCGTGTCCTGTTCAAGCAACTGCTCCAGGCCGGCTCCCTCGACGTCCTCCAGCTCGACGCGGCCCGCGTCGGCGGCGTCAACGAGAACCTCGCCATTCTGCTGCCGGCGGCCGGGTTCGGCGTCCCGGTGTGCCCGCACGCGGGCGGTGTCGGCCTGTGCGAGCTCGTCCAGCACCTGTCGATGTTCGACTACGGTCGCCCTCACCGGCACCACCGAGGACCGCGTCATCGAGTACGTCGACCATCTGCACGACCACTTCCTCGATCCGGTGGTGATCCGCGAAGGTCACTGCACGGCACCCACCGCGCCCGGTTTCTCGGCGGCCATGCGGCCCGAGTCGATCGCGCGGTACACGTATCCCGGCGGCGGCTTCTGGGCCGCCGACCTCAAGAGCCGGAAGGAGAAGGCGGCGTGAGCGACTTCGAAGGGCTGACGGCCCTGGTGACGGGGGGTGCCTCCGGCATCGGCCGGGCGACCGCACAGCTCCTGGCCGAGCGCGGCGCCCGGGTCGCCGTCCTCGACCTGGACGCGTCGGGCGTGGACGAACCCCTCCTCGGCTACCGGGCCGACGTCGGCGACGACGCCTCGGTGCGGGAGGCGGTCGCGGCCGCCGTCACCGACCTCGGGGGGCTGGACGTCCTGGTCAACAACGCGGGCATCGGCGCCCAGGGCACCGTGGAGGACAACGACGACGCCGAATGGCACCGCGTCCTCGACGTCAACGTCGTCGGCATGGTCCGCACGGCCCGCGCCGCCCTGCCCCACCTGAGGCGCTCCTCCCACGCGGCGATCGTCAACACCTGCTCCATCGCCGCGACCGCGGGCCTGCCGCAGCGTGCCCTGTACAGCGCGACCAAGGGCGCGGTGTACTCGCTGACCCTCGCCATGGCCGCCGACCACGTCCGCGAGGGCATCCGCGTCAACTGCGTCAACCCCGGTACCGCGGACACCCCGTGGGTCGGCCGGCTGCTCGACGCGGCCGACGACCCGGCCGCCGAGCGCGCCGCCCTGGAGGCCCGCCAGCCCACCGGCCGCCTGGTCAGCGCGGCCGAAGTCGCTGGCGCCATCGCCTACTTGGCGAGCCCCCTGTCCGGCGCGACGACCGGCACCGCCCTCGCCGTCGACGGCGGCATGCAGGGCCTGAGGCTGCGCCCGGCGGGCCCCCGGTGACCGCCCTCGGCCGCAGTGGCGTCGAGGTCACCGCCCTCGGCCTCGGTGCCGCACCCCTCGCCAACCTCTACACCGAGGTCACCGACGAGCAGGCGTACGACACCGTGACCGCCGCCTGGCGGCGGGGCGTGCGCTACTTCGACACCGCGCCGCACTACGGGCTCGGTCTGTCCGAGCGGCGCCTGGGCGCTGCCCTTCGCGAGCACCCGCGCACCGCGTACACGGTCTCCACGAAGGTGGGCCGCCGTCTGGAACCCGTGCACCCGCCGTGCGGCGACGACCTGGCCAACGGCTTCGCGGTGCCCGCCACGCATCGCCGGGTGTGGGACTTCAGCGCCGACGGCGTACGCCGCTCCCTGGAGGCCTCCCTCGAACGGCTCGGCCTCGACCACGTCGACGTCGTGTTCCTGCACGACCCCGACGACCATGCCGAACAGGCTTTCCGGGAGGGCTTTCCCGCCCTGGAGAAGCTGCGCTCGGAGGGGGTGGTGGGCGCGATCGGCGCCGGTATGAACCAGGCCGAGATGCTCACCCGGTTCGTCCGCGAAACCGACGTGGACGTGGTGCTCTGCGCGGGCCGCTACACCCTGCTCGACCAGCGCGCCCGCACCGAACTGCTGCCCGCGGCCGTCGAACGGGGCGTCTCGGTGATCATCGGCGGCGCCTTCAACTCGGGTCTGCTGGCAGACCCGAGGGCCGGTGCGACGTACAACTACGCCCAGGCGCCGGTTGAGTTGCTGGAGACCGCCCTGCGCATGAAGGCGGTCGCCGACCGGCACGGCGTCACTCTGCGGGCCGCCGCGCTGGCCTTCTGCGCCGCCCATCCGGCGGTCGCGAGCGTCCTGGTCGGTGCCCGCTCGGCGGCCGAGGCCGACGACTGCGCCGAGCAGTTCGCCACCGCCGTCCCCGACGCCCTCTGGGAAGAGCTCAGGGACACCGGACTACTGCCTGCGGAGGAGCTGTCATGAGGGTCGCCCTGCACACCAAGGTCCGCGCCGACCGGATCGACGCCTACGAGGCCGCACACCGCGAGGTGCCGAAGGAGCTGACGGACGCCATCCGAGCCGCCGGCACCACCTCCTGGACGATCTGGCGCAGCGGCACGGACCTGTTCCACGTCCTGGAGTGCGAGGACTACGCCCGCCTCCTCGCCGAGCTGGAGAAACTGCCGGTCAACATGGTGTGGCAGGCGCGGATGGCCGAGCTGCTGGACGTGGTGCACGACTACTCCGACGAGGGAGCCGGCGCGGGCCTGCCGGTCGTCTGGGAGTTGCCATGACCGGAGGGGAGTTGCCATGACCGTCGACGCCCACCACCACGTCTGGGACCTGTCCGTACGGGACCAGGACTGGATCGACGAAGGCAGCCCGCTCCGGCGGGACTTCGCCGTCGAGGATCTCGTGCCGCAGGCCCGCGCGGCCGGGATCGACCGTACCGTCCTGGTCCAGACGGTCACCGTGGCCGAGGAGACCCCCGAGTTCCTCGCCCTCGCGGCCGGGCACGAGCTGATCGCGGGCGTCGTCGGCTGGACCGACCTCACCCGCCCGGATGTGGCCGAGGAACTGGCCCGGCTGCGGGAACTCCCCGGCGGCCGGTACCTCAAGGGGATCCGGCACCAGGTCCAGGGCGAGCCGGACCCGGAGTGGCTGCTGCGGGCGGACGTACGGCGGGGTCTGGCCGCCGTCGCCGACGCGGGGCTGGTCCACGACCTGGTGGTGCTGCCCCACCAGCTCCCGGCCTGCACCAAGGCGGCCGCCTCCCTGCCCGAACTCACCTTCGTCCTCGACCACTTGGGCAAGCCGCCCATCGCCTCCGGCGCGCTGGAGCCCTGGGCCTGCGACATCAGGACCCTCGCCGCCCTGCCCAACACGGTCTGCAAACTCTCCGGCATGGTCACCGAGGCCGATCCCGTGTCCTGGAGCATCGACGACCTGCGCCCGTACGCGCACACGGTACTGGAGGCCTTCGGCCCCGCCCGGCTGATGTTCGGCTCGGACTGGCCGGTGTGCACGCCCACCGCGTCGTACGGCGAAGTCCTCGACCTCGCACGGCAGTTGACCGACCCGTGCGACCACGACCAGATCTTCGAGACCACCGCCGTCCGCGTCTACGACCTCTGAGCCGCCCTCGCCAGCCGCGTCGGCGGCAGGTACTCCCGCACGTACGTCCGCTCCCAGCACGCGCCCGTCTCCCGCAGCTCACGCCAGGTCGTGTAGCGGTAGCGGAAGAGGCGGGCGCGGATGTGGCGCGGAGGCTCGTCGGGCGGGAAGGGGGAGCGGCGCAGCAGTTTCAGGGTGTCGCGGTCGTTCTCCAGCAGCCGTTCCACCAGGGCGCCGAACCAGGGCCCGGCGTACGCGGGGGAGAGCGCGGCGAACCACATCAGCCAGTCCAGACGCAGATGGTACGGGGCGAACTGGCGCGGCCAGTGCCGGGGATCGCCAGGCTTGCCCTTGAACTCGTACTCCCGCCAGTCGGACTCCTCGCGCGGCACGTCGTCGAGCGTGCCCTCGACGACCACCTCGTAACGGATCCGGCTCACACTGCCGAAGGCGCCGTAGGTGTTGACCAGGTGCAGCGGGTCGAAGGAGCGGTTCATCACCTGGCGGCGGGAGAGCATGTTGACCACCGGGTGGTAGCTGAGGAACAGCAGGAGCGCGGCCGCGGCGAGGACCACGATCTCGAACCAGAGCGGCGCGGCGGCGGCCGGTCGGTGGTCGGAGGGGAGCCCGAGGGCGGGCACGGCCAGGACGATGGCGATCCAGTTCAGCCAGGAGAAGTTGCCCGACAGCACCAGCCACAGCTGGGTCAGGATCATCAGGGACGCGGCCCCCGTCGCGACCGGCTGCGGGGCGAACAGCGCAAACGGCACGACGAGTTGGGTGAAGTGGTTCGCGGCCACCTCGACGCGGTGCAGCGGCTTGGGCAGGTGGTGGAAGAACCAGCTCAGCGGGCCCGGCATCGGCTGGGTCTCGTGGTGGTGGTAGAGGCAGGTCAGCTTCCGCCAGCAGGGGTCGCCGCGCATCTTGATCAGGCCCGCGCCGAACTCGACGCGGAACAGGATCCAGCGCACCAGGAAGAGCACGAGGATCGGCGGGTCCACCTCGTCGTTGCCGAGGAACACGGCGAGGAAGCCGGTCTCCAGCAGCAGGGACTCCCAGCCGAACGAGTACCACGTCTGGCCGACGTTCACGATCGACAGGTACAGCGCCCACGGCACCAGCCACAGCACCATCCCGGCCCAGAGCGGCAGTCGGCCGTCCAGCCCCGCCAGCAGCGCCGCCGACACCGCGCAGCCCGTCCAGGCGACGGCTGCGAAGAGGCGGTCGGAGTAGCGCAGCTGGAACAGGCTCGGGGCCGTCCGGAACGGCACCCGCTCGACGAAGCGGGGGATCGGCAGCATCCCGCGCTCCCCCAGCAGCGCCCGGAACTGCCACGCCGCCGTCAGGAACGCGACCAGGTACACGCCGGCCAGGGCCCGCTGGAAGACCAGCCGGCTCAGCCAGTACTCGGGTGCGGTGAACCAGTCCACGACCGTGCGCTCCTCTTCTCCATTCTGACCTCGTCACCATGCGTGTTCCCCTGCTTCCGTTTGCGTGACGAGGGTGGGTGGAGCAGACAATAGTGGTCGTGCGACTACCCACTGCCGGTCTCGTCACCGCCTGCGCGCTCGCCGCGGCGCTTCTCGTCGCCGGCCACGGCGGCGAGGCGGGGAAGGATCCGGCGCCGGACTCGGAGGTCATCGCGCCGGCGGTCGAGGGGCGCGTCCTCTTGACCGACCGCCTCGACGACCCTTTCGCCGACACCTTCGACGCCGCAGGTTCGGACGCCGGGCCCGACCCCGGCCCCCACGCCGCGCGCGACCGTGGCGTCGAACCCGACGCCCCCGGTCTCCCCGTCGTCCTCGAACCCGACCAAGCCGTTGAAGTCGACCCCGGCGCCATCGGCCCCGAGACCGTCCCGGAGGTCCCCGATCCGCCCGACGGCGGCGGGCTGATCCCCGACGGGCCCGACGAGTCCGACATCCTCCCCGGCTGAAGGCCCCCGGTCGAAGAATCGGGCAAATCCTGGCAAGGTGGCCCCATGGTTGATCGGGGAGCGAGCGCCCTGTCACTCCCGGACGACTGGCCCGCCCACCCGGATCCGATCCTGGCGCTCAACCGCATGGGCAGCTTCGACTGGGACCTGGACTCCGGGCAGTTCCACATGGACGCCCGGGCTCACGAGATCTTCGACCTGCGACCCGACGAGTACGACGGCAACCCTGCCTCCCTCGCCGTCCGGGTCCCGCCGGCCGAGGGCACCCGGCTGGACGAGCTGGTCTCCCAGGCCATCAAGGACGGCAGCGAGAACTACGGCGCCTACTTTCGTATGCGGCTGCGCGACGGCACTCTGCGCTGGACCCACACGCAGGGCTGCATCCGGCGCGACGACATCGGCCGCCCGCGCCGCATCGTCGGCATCGTGCGCGACGCGACCGACGAGCTGAGCGACCTCGCCGCCCGCCGTGACGAGGCCGCCCTCGACGACGCGCGCCGCGAGCAGACCAACGTCGTCCAGCTCACGACGGCGGCCCTGGCGCACGCCCGCACCGTGCAGGACGTCATCGACGTCCTCAAGGACACCCACGGCCTCACCCACCTCGGCGCGACCAGCCTCGTCATGGGCCTGGTCGAGGCCGGGCGGATCCGGCTGATCGCCGAGGGGCCGGAGGGCAGTTTCGTGCCCGGCACGCTGGTCACCCGGATCGACGAGCCGTACCCGATGAGCGAGGTCGTGCGCACCCTCACGCCCCGCTTCATCGAGTCACCGGAGGAGTTCGCGGGCGGCTATCCCGTGCTGTGGCCGCACCTGACCGACCTGAAGATCACCTCGGCGGCCTATCTGCCGCTCATCGTGCAGGCCCGCCCGATCGGCGCGATGGGCCTGCTCTACAGCGACCGCCGCGGCTTCACCACGGAGGAGCGCAACATACTCGTCGCGCTCGGCAGCAGCATCGCGCAGAGCCTGCAACGCGCCATGTTCTACGAGCAGGAGAAGGACATCGCCCAGGGCCTCCAGCAGGCCATGCTGCCGCGCACCATCCCCAGCGTGCCCGGCGCCGACGTCGCCGTCCGCTACCGTGCCGCCACCATCGGCGGCTCCCTGGGCCGGGACATCGGTGGCGACTGGTACGACCTGATCCCGCTGCCCGGGGGCCGGGTCGGCGCCGTGATCGGCGACGTCCAGGGTCACGACACGCACGCCGCCGCCGTCATGGGCCAGCTGCGCATCGTTCTGAGGGCCTACGCGGCCGAGGGCCACACCCCGGCCACCGTGATGGCACGGGCCTCCGTCTTCCTGCACGAGCTCGACACCGACCGCTTCGCCACCTGCCTGTACGCGGAGGCCGACCTCTCCACCGGGGTCGTGCAGGTGGTCCGCGCCGGGCACATCGACCCCCTTCTGCGTTCCCCCGACGGGACCTGCCGGCGCATCTCCGTGCCCGGCGGCCTGCCGCTCGGCCTGTCCGCCGAGTTCGGCAGCCTGCAGTACCCCGTCGGCACCGTCGAGCTCGACCCCGGCCACACCCTGTTGCTGTGCACCGACGGTCTCGTCGAGAAGCCCGGCGCCGACGTCGACGACGGCATGCGGGCCCTCGCCGCCATGGTCGCCGCGGGCCCCGCGGACGTACGGAAGCTCGCCGACCAGCTCATCGAGGTCGCCGAGGAGCAGGGCGGGGACGACGACGTCGCCCTGCTCCTGCTGCGCCGGCGCGGCCCGGACAGCCCGCAGGCAGGGAGCCGGCTTCAGCAGCACGTGGCGCCCGGCGACCCGGAGGCCCTCACCGAGGCCCGGCACATGATCCGCGCCGCCGTCCGTGCCTGGGGCGCCCGGGACCGCTCCGACGAGATCGAGCTGGTCGCCGACGAGGTGATCACCAACGCCCTCATGCACACCGAGGGCTCCGCGATCGTCACCCTGCGGGCGCTCACCGGCGGCGAACGCCGGCTGCGCGTCGAGGTCGAGGACTCCTCCAGCGCCCTCCCGCGCCGCCGCGAGGCCGGCGAGTCGGGTGTCTCGGGGCGGGGCCTGCTGCTGGTGGACCTGCTCACCGACGCGTGGGGCGTGGAGGCGCGGGGCGGCGGCAAGTGCGTGTGGTGCGAGTTCGTCGTACGCGAGGACCGCAGACGCGAGGACCGCAGACGGAGGACGTGACGTGAGGACGTGACGTGAGGACCGGTGACCCCTCGTGGCACTCTGGACGTATGCCGGAACTCCCCGAGGTGGAAGCGCTCAAGGACTTCCTGGCCGAACATCTCGTCGGCCACGAGATCGTGCGCGTGCTGCCCGTCGCGATCAGCGTGCTGAAGACGTACGACCCGCCCGTCACCGCCGTGGAGGGACAGGAAGTCACCGCCGTGCGCCGGCACGGCAAGTTCCTCGACCTGACGACCGGCGACGGACTGCACCTCGTCACGCACCTCGCCCGCGCGGGCTGGCTGCACTGGAAGGACCGTCTTCCCGACGGCCCGCCGCGCCCCGGCAGGGGCCCCCTCGCCCTGCGGGTCGCCCTGGAGACAGGAGAGGGCTTCGACCTCACCGAGGCCGGCACCCAGAAGCGGCTCGCGGTGTACGTCGTCCGAGACCCGCAGCAGGTCCCCGGCGTCGCCCGGCTGGGCCCCGACCCGCTCGCCGCCGACTTCGACGAGCCCCGCTTCGCCGCACTCCTCGCCGGCGAGCGCCGCCGACTCAAGGGCGCCCTGCGCGACCAGAGCCTGATCGCGGGCGTCGGCAACGCCTACAGCGACGAGATCCTGCACGCGGCGAGGATGTCCCCCTTCAAGCTCGCGGCGTCCCTGACGCCCGAGCAGACCCACACCCTCTACGAGGCCCTGCGCACGACGCTCACCGAGGCGGTCGAGCGCTCGCGGGGTGTGGCGGCGGGGCGCCTCAAGGCCGAGAAGAAGAGCGGCCTGCGCGTCCACGGCCGCACCGGCGAATCCTGCCCGGTGTGCGGCGACACCGTCCGCGAGGTCTCCTTCAGCGACTCCTCGCTCCAGTACTGCCCGACCTGCCAGACCGGCGGCAAGCCGCTGGCGGACCGCCGGATGTCCCGGCTGCTGAAGTAGGTCACCAGTGGGCGCTGCCCACGAGGTACGTCACCCACACGAGAACGGCCAGGACCAGGGACGGCACGGCCAGGCCCTTCGCCCATGAGAGGACGGACCTCGTGCTGTGCGACGCCGACTTCGGGTAGCGGTCCGGCCGCCCGTCCAGATCGTGCCGGGCCAGCGCGCTCAGGACGAGTGCGACGGGGGCGGCGATCAGGGCGATGGTGAGCGGCACGAGCGCGCCGAGATCGTGGACGTACCACTCGATCTGACCCGAGCGCCCGTCGTCGAGCCGCATGTCCACGGCGTCCGCCGCTTTCCGAACGACCAGGACGACCGTGACGACCGCCGTGACGGCGAGGGCGAGGGCGACGCCGGCGAGGGCGGGGGCCCGGTGGGGCCTGGGCGGAGGCGAGGGCGGACGGCGCGTGGTGACTGTCTCCTGCGTGCGCGTCACGGATGACTGCGGGTCGATGACGGCCGTGTCGGGACCGGTTTCGGGACCGGTTTCCGGCGGTCGTTCCGGGGGGTCGGGGCAGACGGTCGGGGATGCGGGTGTCACCACCGCCTCCACATGGACCTGTGCGTCGTCGGCGACGCCCTTGAGCACGATGTCACCGGACAGGTGCCCCTCGTTGGTCGTGTCCACGCTGACGTTCAGACCGTTCGGGACCGGTTCGACCCGCAGCCACGACTGCGTGGACTGGGCGACACAGTGCCGGGCCAGGGGCGGGCCGCCCAGGGCCACCGACTCCCGCGGGGAGACCGAGCCACGCGTCACCCGACCGAAGTCCAGACGGTCCGGTGAGGGCGTCACGCGGATCTCGCGCAGCGCGCTGCGCGCCTGCTCGGCGACCTGATGGATGTCGGCGCGCGCGATCTCCTCGAGGTCCTGGCGCGCCCCTTCGGCCACGGGCAGGTAATCGTCCTGAAGCCGGGACCGCAGCTCCAGGACGGCCCCCTGCCGGGTGATGACGTTGTCGCTGTGGATGCCGGCCAGCAGGGCATCCGGCGAGTCGGCTTTGACGATCTTGATGCGGCCACGCCTGCTGTGCGCCAGATGCAGGTCCCCCTCCATCTCCACGTTCTTCTGGGGTGTCTGGTTCGGGTTTGCGTCCCGAACGCGGTCGAAGACGTAGTCGTACAGCTCGTCGAGTGAGACCTCGCCGTCTCCGTCGCGGTCGGCCTCGCCGGTCTCCAGTCCCCGCACCACCGCGTGCGTGAACACCGACGGCTGCGGAGCGGAGTCGGCGAGGTCGGGTCCCTCGAAGGCGTACTCCATCGAGTTGGACGCCGTGATGACGGCCCTGCCCCGCCCGCCGGGAGGCTTGTCGCCCGCGAATGATTCCAGGACGTGCACCTTCCCGGAGGCGCGTGTGGACGACCCCCGCGAGAAGGCGCCGGCGTAGCAGCAGTCCAGGAACAGAACGGTCCTGCCTGCCCGCGTGTCGGACATGCACCGGCGCACGAAGTGGGAGGGAAGCGCAGTGGCATCCAGCAGTTCATGGTCGGTGTCCCTGGCGGCGAAGTACAGTTCGCCGGACTCGCTCTTGATCCCGTGGCAGGAGAAGTGCACCAGGAGCGTGTCGTCGCGTCTGCGCTTGTTGAAGAAGGTCTGGATACACCGGCGAAGGTCCTGGACGGATTTGTTCTCCATGACGTCGACTTCGAAATCGCCGATTTCGGGATCCCGCAGAACCCCCGCGAGAGCCGCAGCGTCCTGCGCCGGTGCCCGTAGCTTCTTCAGCCCTTGGTCGTCGTAACGGTCATTGGCGATGATCAGCGCATGCCGGGTGGTGGTCATGGCTCATGCCTCGATGGCGGAATGGCGGCCGAGGAACAGGTCGAACGCCTCCGACACCTGTTCCGTCGTCGCTTCGGAGATTTCCAGTTCGTCGTTGTCCAGCTTCAGCCGCAGGGTGGGGCGAGAGCCATGACAGCGTGACCGCCATTCGCGGATGGCGGTCATGACCTGGGACAGCCCGGCGGTCGAGCTGCCCAGGCCGACCAGCAGGGCTCCGATCGTGGCGATCTCCACAACCCGGGCGCCGGGCGGGATCTCTTCCTCGCCGGTGAGGGGCGTGACGTAGTCCACGTCGAGCTGCAGAAGATCCTGGCGCAGCTTTTCGGTCCGCTCCGCGATCGCCTCGGCGTCCGCGTCCTCTTCGGTCAGGAGGATGTGCAGGGTCTTTTCCATCGGTGGCTCCACCTCCGGTGGTTCCACGTCGTCAGTGTCATTTTCTTCCGTCGACCGCGCCGCCGCAAATCACGCACATCGCGCACATCGTGCACACAGCGCACGTCGCGCCGGAATGGTGCGGGATTCAACTTGCGTATTTCCCTGGCGGCTTGTGGGTCCATTCGCAGGGAGAGACGCGGAAATCACCGATCGGGCTTTCGTCGGACATCACGTACGCGCGGTGGCGGCAGGGGCGTGTCGCCGACCTGCCGTCCGCCCGACCGTCCCGGCCGACGACCGCTGCCGCTGCCGCGTGGAGGGGCCATGTCCAGCACAGTCCGCCTGGCCACGTTCGACTGCGAGAACCTGTTCGCGCGTTGGCGCTTCCGGGACGATGTCGAGCGCTTCGGCCGGCAGCCCGCGGACCAGCCCTTCGTCGTCCTCGGGGACATCGGTGGACGCACTGCTTCGGAGGAGGGAGGAGTACCGCCGACTGGACCACCTGCTGCCCTCTGCCTCCTTCGGCGCCCGCATCCCGGATCCGCCCGTGATCCTCCGCAAGGGCATGCCGCTGCGGGCGACGCGCTACAAGGGCGAGCACTTCCCGGGCCTCGGGCAGAACAAGCCCAAGGCGTCGGACCACTGCCCGGTGTACGTCGACATCGAAGTGACCTGAACTCACTTCGGGCCGATGTCAGTGGGCGTCGAGCGTCACCAGGTGCTCGCCGGTCGCCGTGCGCAACTCGTATCGGGCGATCTCGTCGGGGTGCCAGGCCGCGGCGCCCTGCATGGTGTTGGGGCGGGCGTCGTGCTTGGGGACGATCCAGCTGGTGACCGTCTGCTCGGAGCCGTCGAGGCCGATGGCGATCAGGCGGCAGGAGCGGGGGCCGGCCCCGTCCTTGACCTTCAGCTCCACATGGCTGCCCCACGCCTCGTTCGCGGTGGTGACCTGCGCCCACACCCCGGACTTCTCGTCCGTCGCGGTGACCCGCACGGTGTCCTCGGCGCCGCTGCCACCGCCCGCCATCATCGCGATCACCGGACCGGCCAGGGCGATCACCACCGAGGCGGCCACGGCGTACAGCACCCGCCGGCGCACGGCCCGGTGCCGGGCCGCCACCTCGCCGAGCAGCCGGTCCAGCAGCTGCGGGCCGGGCCCGGCGAAGGGGTGCACGGCGCGCGGGGTGGCACGCCGGTAGAGCATCATCTGTCGGGCGGTCGGGCCGAACTCGGTGACCTGCGCCGCGCATTGAGGACACTCCATGAGGTGGTCCTCGAAGCGGAAGGCTTCCGCTTCGTCCAGCACGCCGAGCGCGTACGCGCCGACGTCGCGATGCCTTTCCAGGGACCTCATGCCGAAACCTCGTGCCGTTGAGTGCCAGTGGGGTTACTCCTTGCTCCCATCGGTACGCACCCGACAGGCGAATCACTCAAGCCGCGTACCGAATCGTGACCCAGATGTTCGGAGCGGTCCGGCCCGCGGATTGGTGCGAATCTAAAAAAGATGAATCGCGAGGTGGCCGAGAGGCAGTCCGAGCTGCCAGGCCGGCGTCCAGACCTTGGGTCCGTCCTCCTCGCCCACCGGCGCACCGCCCGGCACCGCGTTGAGGTCGGGAGCCAGCAGCTCCGTCTCCTCCAGCCAGCGCCAGGCCGCGGCCGCCAGTTCGAGGTCCGGGGCCGGACCGTCCAACTCGGCGGCTTCGGCCGTCAATTGGGTCATACGTTCGCCGACCCAGTCCTGCCACGGCTGGTCGTACGCCGTGAGCGAAAGCCAGGTCTCCAACTGGGTGACGACCCGGATGCCGGACAGTTCGCCGTCGGTGTCGGACAGGAAGATGGTCAGCGCCAGGGCGTCGCGCCCGGCGCGGAACTCGAAGGACGTCGGCGGCATCAGATCGCCTGTCCGCAGCAGTTCGTCGGCGATGTACTCGGCGTACAACCAGGCCATGGGGACGGTGAGTTCACCGCCGCCGGTGCCGTCCGTGCTCTGGTGACCTCTGTGCAGCATCCCTTCCTGCCTTCCTCCGGTGCGTGCGCGTCGCCCGTCGCCGGGACTCTGGGGCCCTGTCGCCGGATTCCCGTCGGCCCGGCGGGCGGACGGGAATCCGGCGACAGGACCCCATCCGGAACACGGATAAGGACACCCGATTACTCAAAGGGGGTCCTCGGCAAGGCGCTTTACGGAGGCTTGACCGAGCCGTGGGTTTCAGCGCAGGTCGGCCGCGTATCCCGGAAGCACCCGGCGCAGGGCGCGCAGCGCGTAGTACGCGCGGGACTTCACGGTACCCGGTGGAATTCCGAGGGTTTCGGCGGCCTCCGCCACACTCGCCCCTTGGAAATACACCAGCACCAGGACTTCACGGTGTTCCGGAGTGAGTGTCTTCACAGCCTCGCGCACATCGAGGGCCGCGGCCGCCCGCTCGGCATGGTCGGCGTACACCGGCGCGTTCTCCAGCACCGCGTCCCCGACCTCCGCCGGCCGCGCCTGCCGGGCCCGGCGCGCGTCGATGGCGAGCCGCCGGGCCACGGTGAGCAGCCAGGGCCGTACGGAGTCGAAGGAGTCCGCGCGCAGCGCCTCGGGATGCTGCCAGGCGCGCACCAGGGTCTCCTGGACGAGGTCCTCGGCGCGCTGGCGGTCGCCGTCGGACAGCCTCAGCAGCAGCGCGAAGAGCGGCCGGCCGTGCTCGCGCTGGAGCGCGGCGAGCTCGTGCTCGGCGGTCGTCGGCCCGGTCGCGGTGAGGGTGGTTCCGGCGGTCATGGGCGTATGGCACCGCAGTGCGCCGGTTCGGGACAGTGCATGCACAGGGATCTGCGGCGGACGGTCGATCGCGTCGACGAACGGTTCGACGAACGGTCCGGGCTACGCCGATCGCGGGCATCGGCCCTGGACGAAGGGAGTGCCGGGGCGGTCCGCCGCCTCTCATGGATTACTACTGATGCGTGCGTAAATATGACAATTCCTGTGAAGTGGGGTGACCAGGTGATCGCACGCAGACGCCAGGTGGCCCTGGCCCTGACGGCCGTCCTCGCGTCGGCCGCCGCCTGCCAGGCCCGAGACCACCGGCCGGCCGAGAGGTCCGGACTCCCGGCGCCGTCCGCCGCCCGCGGGTTCACGCTCGTGGCCTCCGGCGACATCCTCCCGCACGCCACCGTCATCGACCGTGCCCGCTTCGACGCCGGCGGCACCGGTTACGACTTCCGCCCGATGTTCGAGGGGATCAAACCCGTCGTCTCCCGCGCCGACCTGGCCCTGTGTCACATGGAGACCGTCTACGGCGCGAACGGCGACTACACCGGCTATCCCGTCTTCAAGTCCCCGCCCGAGATCGCCCCGGCCCTCGCCGCCACCGGTTACGACGGCTGCTCCACCGCCTCCAACCACAGCCTCGACGACGGCGCCGCCGGCGTACAGCGCACCCTCGACGCGCTCGACGGCGCCGGCGTGCGGCACGCGGGCACCGCGCGCACCGAGGCCGAGGCCAACTCGGTGACGCTCCTGCGCGCGGGCGCGGCGCACGTCGCCCACCTCGCCTACACCTACGACACCAACGGCTACCCGGCCCCGCCGGGACAGCCCTGGGCCGTCAACCTCATCGACGAGAACCGGATCGTCGCCGACGCCAGGGCCGCCCGGAAGGCGGGCGCCGACGTGGTCGTCGTCTCCGTGCACTGGGGCACCGAATGGCAGGACGGTCCGGACGACCGCCAGCTCACCCTCGCCCGCACGCTCACCGCCTCCCGCACGGACGGCCGCCCGGACATCGACCTGATCCTGGGCACCCACGCCCACGTCCCCCAGGCCTACGAGAAGGTCAACGGCACCTGGGTCGTCTACGGCATGGGCGACCAGATCGCGGGCGAGATGTTCAACCCGCAGGGCGTCCAGGACCCGCGCGGGAACCAGTCCACCGTCGCCCGCTTCACCTTCGCCCCGCCCGCCCGGCACGGCGGCCGCTGGAAGGTGCGCAAGGCCGAGTTCGTGCCGCAGATGTTCGACATCGACGCCGGACGGGTGGTCGACCTCAACAAGGCCCTCGCCCACGGCGCCGACGTCGAGGGAGTGCGCGACCGGATCAGGGACGTCGTCCTCAGCCGGGGCGCGGCCAAGGACGGGCTGGTGATGGGGGAGTAACGGCCGGTGCCTTCGGGGTGACGGGGGTGCTACGGCACCACCGTCACCGGCCACCGCCCCGCCTTCACCAGCCGGACCGCGACGGATCCCACGATCCGGTGGCCGGCCTGCTCGGAGGCGCCCACCACCACCGCGTCCGCCTTCAGCTGGTCCGCCGCCTTCACCAGGCCGCCGTACGGGTCGCCGGGGAAGGTGTGGAACTCCCAGCGCACGTCGAATATCCCCCGGGTCCGCTCCGTGGCCTCCCTGATCTGCGCGACCAGGTCCTCGGCGATCTCGTCGGTCGCCTCCGCCACCGGCACCCCGAGCGCCGCGCCCGCCGCGAGCACCGGTTGCACGTACACCACGGCGAGCAGCGCGTGCTGGCGCCGGGCCAGACCGGCGGCGTAGGCCGCGGCCCGGAGTGAGGTGTCGGAGCCGTCCACGCCGACGAGGATGACCTTGGGCCCGTCCGTGCCCCGCTCGAACTGGTGCGCTGGCTGTTGCGAGTGCTGTTCCGTCACGGCCCAGAGGCTATCGGAACCCGCAGGTCCGGCCAGGACCCGTCCGGCCGATCATGCCGCAGACGCGGGGTGGGGCACACTCCTCCAGCCTTCGACGGGCGGGGCGGCCCGGGTGTTCCTACAGTCGGAACATGAGTGCCACCGTGGAGAGGGCCACGGCCGAGGACACCCCGGGCCCGACACGGCAAGCCGCGGGCCGCCTCCTCAGCCGGGTGCCCCAAGGCTTCGCCGCCTTCTTCGGCGCCCTCGGCCTGCTGTGCGTCCTGCTCGCCCTCATCCCGCCCCTGCGTGGCCTGCTGCGCCCGGTCGTCCGCTTCCTGGACCTCCTCATCGTCCCGGTCAGCGCCAACCTCGCCTACGCCGTCTTCCTCTTCCTGCTCGCCGCCGCCACCGCCGCCCGCAAGAAGGCCGCCTGGTGGCTGGTCGTCGTCTACCTCGGTCTGCTCGTCCTCACCGACAGCCTCGGCGTGGCCCTCGGCCTGTACGCGCAGTCCGTTCCGTCCCTGGTGGTCTGCGCGCTCGCCCTGGTCCTCCTGGTCGTCGCCCGCGGGGAGTTCTACGCCGCCTCCCGCCGCGCGGCCCTGCGGCGGGCGCTCGCCGTCCTGCTCGTCGGGCTCGGCCTGGCGATCCTCGCGGGCTGGGGACTGGTGGAGCTGTTCCCGGGCACCCTGCCGGAAGGCCAGCGCTTCGGATGGGCCGCCAACCGCGTCCTGGGCGGCCTGGTCTCCACCCGCTCCTTCGACGGACGCCCGCCCCACGCCCTCTTCTTCCTCCTCGGCCTCTTCGGGGCCCTCGCCCTCCTCGACGCCGCCGCCACCCTCTTCCGCTCCCAGCGCATGGAAGCCGCCCTGCACGGCGACGAGGAAACCCGCATCCGCTCCCTGCTGAAGGCCTACGGCGACCGGGACTCCCTCGGCTACTTCGCCACCCGGCGCGACAAGGCCGTCGTCTTCTCGCCCAGCGGCAAGGCCGCCGTCACCTACCGCGTCGAGGCCGGCGTCTGCCTGGCCGGCGGCGACCCCGTCGGCGACCGCGAGGCCTGGCCGCACGCCATCGCCGCCTGGCTGGACGCGGCCCGCCGCCACGCCTGGGCGCCCGCGGTCATGGGCGCCTCGGAGGACGGCGCGAAGGCCTTCGCCCGTGCCGGCCTCGGCGCCCTGCAACTCGGCGACGAGGCGATCCTGCACGTCGCCTCCTTCGACCTCGGCGGCCGCGAGATGCGGGTCACGAGGCAGGCCGTGAACCGGGTGCGCCGCACCGGCGCCGGCTGCCGGGTCCGCCGCCACTCCACCCTCACCGACCAGGAGACGGAGGAGGTGATCGACCGCGCCGACGCCTGGCGCGACACCGAGACCGAACGCGGCTTCTCCATGGCCCTGGACCGTCTCGGCGACCCCGCCGACGGCGACTGCCTCCTCGTCGAGGCACTGGACGAGGACGGCCGCCTGCTCGCCCTGCTCTCGTTCGTCCCCTGGGGCACGGACGGCATCTCCCTGGACCTGATGCGCCGCGACCGCTCCGCCCCCAACGGCGTCATGGAGTTCATGGTCGCCGACCTGTGCGCCGCCGCCCCCAAGCTCGGCATCCAACGGATCTCGCTGAACTTCGCCGTCTTCCGCTCGGCCTTCGAGGAGGGAGCCCGCATCGGCGCCGGACCCGTCCTGCGGCTGTGGCGCCGCCTGCTGCTGTTCTTCTCGCGGTGGTGGCAACTGGAGGCCCTCTACCGCTCCAACGCCAAGTACCACCCCGAGTGGTATCCCCGCTTCCTCTGCTACGGCGACGCCGGCTCCCTCGCCCGGGTCGGTCTCGCCTCCGGCATCGCCGAGGGCTTCGTCTCCGTACCCTCCCTGCGCAAGCTCTGGGGCAAGCGGCTCCCGCAGGGCGGGCCGCGCCCCGCCACCACCGAAGGCCTGCCCTCCCTGGCGGCGCTCGGCCTCGGCGGAGAGGACGAGGCCGGGGCCACCGGTGCGGACGCGGGCCTGCCCGAGCAGGTCCGCGTCCGCCACCACAAGCTCGACCGGCTGCGCGCGGCGGGCATCGACCCCTACCCGGTCGGCGTCCCGCCCCCCACCCACACCCTCGCCGAGATCCGCACGGGGGAGACGGTCACCGTCGCCGGCCGGATCATGCGCGTCCGCGACTTCGGCGGCATCGTCTTCGTGACGCTGCGGGACTGGTCGGGCGACCACCAACTCGCCCTCACCCGCGAGGCCCTCGGCTCCTTCCGGACCGACACCGACCTCGGCGACCACATCGTCGCCACGGGCACCGCGGGCGTCAGCGACAAGGGCGAACCGACCGTCTTCGCGACGACCTGGCAGCTGACGGCCAAGTGCCTGCGCCCGCTGCCCGACAAACGACGCGGCCTCACCGACCCGGAGGCCAAGGTCCGCATGCGCCACCTCGACCTGGTCGCGAGCCCCGCCGCCCGCGACATCGTCCGGGCCCGCTCCACCGCCGTACAGGCACTGCGCCAGGGCCTGTTGGAGCGCGGCTACCTCGAGGTCGAGACACCGATGCTCCAGCAGATCCACGGCGGCGCCAACGCCCGCCCCTTCACCACCCACATCAACGCTTACGACCTCGACCTCCATCTGCGCATCGCCCCAGAGCTGTACCTGAAGAGGCTGTGCGTCGGCGGCCTGGAGAAGGTCTTCGAGATGGGCCGCACCTTCCGCAACGAGGGCGTCTCCTACAAGCACAACCCCGAGTTCACGATGTTGGAGGCCTACCAGGCGTACGCCGACTACGACGTGATGCTCGACCTGGCCCGCGAGCTGATCCAGGGCGCGGCCACGGCCGCCTTCGGCGCGCCGGTCGCCCGCAAGGACGGGCGGGAGTACGACATCTCCGGGCAGTGGCCGGTCAGGACGGTCCACGGCGCGATCTCGGAAGCCCTCGGCGAGGAGATCGACGCCGACACCCACCTGACGGTCCTGCACCGGCACTGCGACCGCGCCGGAGTCCCGTACACACCGGACGACGGCCGAGGCGACGTGGTCCTGGAGATGTACGAACGCCTGGTCGAGGAGAGGACGCGACTCCCCACCTTCTACAAGGACTTCCCCACGGACGTCTCCCCGCTGACCCGGCAGCACCGCACGGACCCCCGTCTGGCGGAACGCTGGGACCTCGTCGCCTTCGGCACCGAACTCGGCACCGCCTACTCGGAGTTGACCGACCCGGTCGAACAACGCCGACGCCTCACCGAGCAGTCCCTGCTGGCCGCCGGCAAAGACCCCGAGGCGATGGAACTCGACGAGGACTTCCTCGACGCCCTCGAATACGCCATGCCCCCGACCGGCGGCCTCGGCATCGGCGTCGACCGCCTGATCATGTTCCTCACCGGCCTGACCATCCGGGAGACGCTCCCGTTCCCCCTGGTACGGCACCGCTGACCGACCCGCCTTGCGCCGGTCGGGTGGAATCGTGCCGCCGGTGCGGTGTCGGTGTGGTGCGTCGGGGGTCGGCCGGGCGACTGATGACTGCATGAAGAAGGATCAGTTGTTCACGCGGCGCCGTGCGTTGCTCGCGGGCGCCGCCGCCGTCGGAGCGGTCGGCACGGCCGGAGTGTTCGTGTGGGGCGGGGACGGCAAGCCGGTGAAGGCCGCCGCCCCCGCCGCCGGCGGCCCGGCGCGCAGCCTCCCGCTGAAGCCCTCCGCCTACCGCCTCCAGCCGCTGACCGGCTACGGCCCCCCGCGCGCCGCGCCCGCCCGCACCACGGTGCGCCGCGAACCGCTGCTGAGGATCACCGGCCGCGGCCGCACCATGGTGCTGACCTTCGACGACGGCCCCGACCCCCGCTACACCCCCGCCATCCTCGACACACTGGCCGAGTACGACGTGCGCGCGATGTTCTTCGTGTGCGGGGGGATGGCCGTCGACAACCAGGAGCTGCTGGGGCGCATGGCCGACGACGGCCACATCGTCGGCAACCACACCTGGTCCCACCCCTTGCTCACGACACTCACCCGCCGTCAGATCCACTCCGAGATGTCCCGCACCAGCGACGTCATCGAGGAGGGCTACGGTGAGCGGCCCCGCTGGTTCCGCGCCCCCTACGGCGCCTGGAACCGCGCCGCCTTCCAACTCGGCGCCGAACTCGGCATGGAACCCCTCGCCTGGACCGTCGACACCCTCGACTGGACCACCCCCGGCACCGGCACCATCGTCGACCGGGTCGAGCGGGGCGCCGCCCCCGGCGTCGTGGTGCTCTCGCACGACGCCGGGGGCGACCGCTCCCAGAGCGTGCGGGCGCTGCGCAGATATCTGCCGCAGCTTCTGGATTCCGGCTATCACATCACCGTCCCGCACCGGCGGTACACCTGACGCAGAGCCCCCGCCCGCCCGGTCGGGATCCGCTCAGCGGACCTCGACCAGGCGGGCGAAGGCGACGACGTTCCCGTCGTATCCGTTCGCCTTGGAGAAACCGCCGCCGCAGGTGATGATCCGCAGTTCGGGAGAGCCCTTGGAGGCATAGACGCGGTCACCGGGGAAGTTGTTCTTCTCGAAGACCTCGATGCCGTAGATCTCGAAGGCCGCGGTCTTTCCGTCTTTCCGCGCCACCTCGACGCGGTTTCCCTTCTTCAGAGCTCCGAGACCGTAGAAAACGGCGGGGCCCAGTTTGTTGTCGACATGGCCGACGACGACCGCCGTCCCCTTCTCGCCGGGAGAGACCCCGCCCGTGAACCAGCCGGCCAGGTTCGGGTCCTCCGGCGGCGGCGCGGCCACCCAGCCGTCCGTGTCCAGGCCGACCGGCATGACCGGCGCGTCCACCCGGATGGCGGGGATCTGCACCCGGTCCGGCACGGCGTACGGCAGCGGAGCCGGGGTCCGGCCGAAGGCGCCGGCGGTGCGGCTGTCCGCGGCCGCCGCCGAGGCCGGCTGCGGCGGGCCGATGTCGAACTCCCCCGACCCGTTGCGGATGAGCGCGAGACCGGTCAGCAGAACAAGCGCTATCACGCCCCATGGGGCGCGCTTCTTCTGCCGCTCCTCTTCTTCCGCCACCTCGGACAGCTCGTACGCAGACATTCGCCATCCCCTTTCGACGCGGCCGTCGCCACGTCCTTTTCGCGCATACGAGAACGCTAAGTCCCGAGCGGGAAACCGGCGACGGGGCAGCAGCGAACGGGTGGCCCCCATGTCCTTCGGTGCGCCATCCGAGTTGCCGACGGCAGGAATTTTCTGACGGTCCGTGACCTGCGGTGATATCCGATTGTGTGCATGTCGCCCGGCGTGTCCTCTCACCAGGACGGACCATTCCCGAAATGCGGGCGCGCGCACGGCATCTGAGGGTCTTTCCGGGAGGTGCTTTCTCGCCGACATGCCGGGGACGGGCCCCGGGGCGCCTCCCGCGGAGGATCACATGCGTACCACTCGTGTCCTGGCGGCCTCGGCGGTCTCAGCCGCCGCGGTCGCCGCCCTCGGCCTCGCCGCTCCCACGGCGCTCGCGCGCGACGGCATGGGCGTCAGCCCGAGCAACATCGTCGTCCTGCCCGCCGTCATCGCCCGCGGCGGACAGATCACGGTCACCGTCGACGGCTGCCCCGGCGGCGGTTTCATGACGTCGCCCGCCTTCGCGCAGGCCACGCTGACCCCCATCAGCGGCGCCAACCAGACCGCCAAGGGAACGGCGACCATCAACGACAACGCCCGGCCCGGCCCGTACGACATCACCGTCAACTGCTCCGGCCGGACCCTGACCCGCCCGGCCGCCTTCACCGTCATCGGCGGCGTCCGCGGCGGTCTCGGCGGCAGCAGCACCAGCGGCGCCACGCCGACCGACATGGCCATCGGCGGCGGGCTCGTCGCCGCGGCGGTGGTCGGCGGCGGTCTGTTCTGGATGCGGCGCCGCGCCGAGCGCCGCATCTGAGCTCCGCTCCCGCCCCTCGAAGGCCGCACGTGACACAGGCCTTCGCCCCGGTCCCTGCTGGGATCCGGGGCGAAGGCCTGCGCGCGGCGGGGCCGTCGGCCGTCAGCCGCCGTCCTCCCCGTTACGGCGCCGCGAGAGGTAGTACGCGGCGCCGACCGATCCGGCGATGAGCGCGGTGCCCAGCCCGATCTCCTCGAGGTCGAACCCGGCGACGCTGCCGCCCTCGCCGGCCTGCACACCCCGCGGCACCGGAGTGACATGGTCCGGACGGCCGCCGGCGATCGTCAGCTCCTTGACGGCGCTGATGCCGCCGCAGGCGAACGTCACCCGGTACGACGCGCCCACCCTGGCCTCCCAGTCGACCAGGGCCACCGCCGACGAGGACCCCCTCGGGATGACGACCGTGTCGAACACCCCCGACGAGACCGTCACGGAGCTTCTGCAGCCACTGGCGCCGCGGTCCACCTGAAGGGTGATCTGCCCGCCCGCCGCGATGGTCAACGGCAGCACGCCATAGCCGTTGGACATGACGTAGTGGTTGTCGTCGTCGCCGCTCGCGAAGGCGACCGGTGCGGAGAGGGTCAGGGCGGTCACGCCCAGCAGTGCGGCCGAAGCGACGCGTATCGCGCGCATGGTGGATCCTCCGGTCCCCGAGGAGCAGCTGCGGACCTTTTTCCGCTTGCGCGATCAATGCACCTCGATGACCGAAACGCTAGGAACATGTGTGCGCTCCCGCGATCGCAGTCGCGCGAATGGGGTAAGCGTGTGGGCCGCACAGGGGACGCCGTTCGTGCGACCGGGGGACGGCGGCGGCGTGGCGGCCGTCCCCCGGTGCGGGAACGTGAGGGTGAGCGGGCGTCAGCCCTTGCGGGACCTCATCCCTTGGATCGTGCGGGACCTCATCCCTTGAATCGGGGGAAGAGGTGGAGGAACGGCTCCGCCGACGCGGTGATGCCCCGGCTGTAGGGCGCGTCGAAGTCCCAGATCAGGAAGAGCAGGAAGGCGATGAGCGCGGAGAACAGTCCGGCCAGGACCAGTTCACGGGGCGTACGCCGGATCTGCAGGGCGAAGACCATGCCGATCGTGATGACGGCCCCGGCCAGCAGCCCGAACCACACCACGCCGGGCATGGTCGCCCCGGTCGAGGCCGCGCGGGCGTTGCGCGCCTGGTCGGCGGCGGCCATCTGGTCGAGCAGCGGCTGGTAGGCCTGCGCCTGGAAGTCGGACGTCGGCTGGTGGTCGGTGACGTCGACCCGGATCCGTTCGAGGAGTTCGTCGCCGCGCTCGGTCACCTCGCCGTCGTCGGCCATCTTCTTCCACTCGGTGGTGACGACGTGTCCGACATAGGCGTTGACATCCTCCCGAATGCGGTCACGGACGTCCGCCGGGTAGACCCGCACGCGCTCCGAGATCTCGTGCAGCGCCTGGGCCTCCGCCTGCACGTGGTCCTGGGCGACGCTGCGCGCCTCCCAGACACCCGCGATGGCCAGGCCCAGCACGATGGCGTACACCACGCCGATCCACATCGTCATGTACTCGATGACGTCCGGTGTCTCGGAGGGGTCCTCGTCCTCGGGCGCCCTGCGGTGCCGTACGAGGGTGACGACGACCACCACCGCGCACGCGGCGAGCATCGCGAGGGTGAGAACAAGCCATTCCGGCAAGTGATGCCTCCAGGATCATCGTTAGCGCGGTCGCAGCGCGGCGACGGCGATCACCGCGGGCACGGTGATGAGCAGGACGTAGGTGACCGGCGACTGGCCACCGGGGGCGGGCCGCTGGTGCACCGAGGAGCGGTACGCCGGATAGGTCACCGAGGTCGCGGAGGGGTGTGGTGTGGGGGAGGGCGTAGGGGTGGGAGTCGGCGTCGGCGTCGGGGTGGGGGCCGGCCGGGGGAGGGGTGCCGCGGGCCGGGGCGGCGCGGGCGCCGGTGGCTTCGGGCGCGGCTTCGGCGCGGGCGGCCCGGGCTCGGGGGGCGGCGTCGGGGTGGGTTTCGGGGGCGGGCTGGGGGTCGGGGTCGGTGTGGGGGGCGGCGTCGGCTTGGGCGGTGGCTTCGGTTTCGGTGGTGTGGGAGTCGGGGTGGGTGTCGGCGTCTGCTGCGGGCACACCGGGGGAGTCGGCCACGAGTTGCTCCCCGCGACCGCCACCGCGTCGACGCCGTCCGGGCCCGTCGAGGCGTATGCGCACGCGTCGGCCGCGGCCACCCCGGCCGGTGCGGCCGCGAGGATCCAGGCCACAATCACCAGGGCCAACGCCCTTGTGACGAGGGCGGATCGGGTCTGCTGGGGTCCTTGCACGACGGAGATCATGCGGCCTCACGCGGCGGCCCACGCCTGCGCCCGGCGGGGATTGCCCCGAACGGGGGAAGTTCGGGTCCGAAGGTTTGCCGATGGTGCGTCCGCGCATCCGGCCCGTCGCGTGCATGTGCGACCGAGTGGCAGGTCGAACCACCGGCCGACCCACCCGGCCGACCCTGGCCGCCTCGCAGGCGGACTCACCGGCCGCGTCACAGGTCGCGTCACAGGTCGCGGAAAGTTTTTTGTGCCGGGTTTGAACACAACGACCGCCCGCATGCGTACTCAGGGCCGTGCGGCGGCGCAGCAGGGCGCTGCAACACCCTTGTGACGATCGGGGAGTTGTTGACGATGAAGACCACCTGGCGGAGCGCCTCACTCGCGGCGGGCACCGTGGCCGTTCTGGCGCTGACTTCGGCGTGCGGATCGGAAAGCGGCACGTCGGCGTCGAGCCAGAACGTCGGGGCCACGGCCCCGGCCGGTGGCATCGGCGGCGTCGGCAGCGGCTACGGCGGGGTCGGCGCCAGTGCGAGCGCCAGCGTGACCGGCGGTGTCGGCACGGGTACCGGTACCGGCGCTCAGACCGCGGGCGCCGGTGAACTGGCCATCTCCGCGAACGCCGAGCTCGGCAAGATCCTTACCGACAGTGCCGGCAAGACCCTCTACCGCTTCGACGCGGACACCGCCGAACCGCCGAAGTCGAACTGCGAGGGCGACTGCGCGACCACCTGGCCGCCGGTGTCCGCCGACGACCTCAGCGCCGGTGACGGCATCGACAAGTCGCTGCTCGGCGAGGTCACCCGCCCCGACGGCAGCAAGCAGCTCACCGTCGGCGGCTGGCCCGCCTACTACTACGCGAAGGACGCCAAGGCGGGTGACACCACCGGCCAGGGCGTGGGCAACAAGTGGTTCGCCCTGGCCCCCGACGGCAAGAAGGCCAAGTCGGACTCGGGCTCGGGTTCGGGCTCGGACTCCGCCCAGGCGGGGCTGTCCGTCCGCAAGGACGCCAACCTCGGTGACATCGTCGTCGACAAGAGCGGCATGACGGTCTACCGCTTCCTCAAGGACAAGGCGTGGCCGAAGCCGGTGTCGAACTGCAACGGCGCCTGCCGGGACAAGTGGCCGGTCGTCGAGCCCGTCGACTTCGCCGACACCAAGGGGATCCAGAAGAAGGGCTACATGAACTTCACCCGGGGCGACGGCGACCCGCAGCAGACCATCAACTGCTTCCCGATCTACACCTTCTCCGGTGACAAGGCCCCCGGAGACATCAATGGGCAAGGCGTCGGCGGTACCTGGTACGCCGTGGCTCCCAACGGAGACCTGGTCGGCGCGCCCAAGCAGTAGAGATCACCTCCCCAGGGCTGATCCCCGCAACTGCTTGAACCAGCGCGTCCGATCACCGGTCCGCCCCCTCCACGCCGCACGGAGGGGGCGGATCGTCGTTTTCCCGTTGATACCGCGTATGCGTAGACTTTCGCCGCCCTCGGGGCCGTTTCGGAACTCTCCGGAGCGGCCCGGGCACTTTTCGTAGCCCCTCGGGGGTCGTCGATTCGGCACGTGCCGCAGGCAGTGACCGGGAACGGACGGTCAATTTCCGTTTCCACTCGCCCGTTTGGCGGGCGATCAGTAGCCTCAGCTCGAACACCGGATCGCCTACGCCTTGGAGAGATAGATGGAGCGTCCCGCCTGGGCCCCTCGGAGCATCGACATCTCGGTGCCGAGTGTCTCGCGGATCTACGACTACTACCTGGGCGGTTCGCACAACTTCGAGGTCGACCGGGAAGCGGCCCGCAGGGCCATGGAGTTCATGCCGGGACTCCCGAAGATCATGCAGGCGAACCGGGCGTTCATGCGCCGCGCCGTGCGTTTCGCGACCGGCGAGGGCATCACCCAGTTCCTCGACATAGGTTCCGGCATCCCCACCTTCGGCAACGTCCACGAGGTCGCCCAGGCGGCGAGCCCCGGGGCGCGCGTGGTCTACGTCGACCACGACCCGGTGGCCGTCGCGCACAGCCAGGCGGTGCTGGCCGGCAACGCCGACGCCGACGTCGTGGCCGCCGACCTGCGCAAGCCGCAGGAGATCCTCGGCAGCCCGCAGGTGGAGCGACTCATCGACCTGGAGCGGCCGGTGGCGTTACTGCTCGTCGCCCTGCTCCACTTCGTGGAGGACGCGGACGATCCGTACGCGGCGGTGGCCGAGTTCGGTGCCGCGCTCGCGCCCGGCAGTCTGCTCGTGCTCACGCATGCCTCGTACGAGGGAATCCCGCTGCCGCCGGAGCGGGCCGAGGGCGCGGTGGACGTATACAAGGACATTCGCAACCCGCTGATCATGCGCTCGCGTGCCGGGATCGAGCGGTTCTTCGAGGGGTACGACATGGTGGAACCGGGACTGGTGCCGATGCCGCACTGGCGGCCGGACACGGCGCCGGAGGACGACGACCCCTGGGCCTTCTCCGGTTTCGCCGGCGTGGGGCGTACGTCGTGAGCGCGGAGCCGGACGGGCCGGAGGACAGACTGAGGCGGTTCGTGACGATCTGGAGCCGGGCCGTGTTCCCGGTGACCTCGACGTCGCTGACCCGGCCCGAACTCGAGGAGCAACTCCTGCCGTCGGCCCGGCGGTTGCGCGAGGCGCTGCTGGAGCGGGCCTTCGACGCGGACGCCGGCAAGGCGGTGGGCGCCGCCCTCGTCGACGTGCACTGCACCGACCCCGAGGCGCTCAGCCGCGCCCTCGACTGCGTGGACGCCTACCTGGTGCTCTACTGCGGCGAGGACGGCCCCCAGGAGGACCTGCGCACCCGCGCCTCGCGGCTCCAGCACGCCATGGCGGCCGGGTACGCGCAGGCGCTGCGCGAGCGCACGCTCGCCGAGCAGGAGGCCATCGCCCAGGCCGCGTTGCGGGCCCAGGGCGTGGTCGCGCAGGCGCTGCACGCGAGTGAGGCCCGCTTCCGCGCGGTCTTCGAGGGCGCCGCGATAGGAATCGGCATCGCCGACCTCGAGGGCAACGTCCTTCAGGTCAACGGGGCGTTGCTGCGCATGTTCGGAGGGTCCGAGAAGACCCTGCGGGGCCGCAGGGTGCAGGACCTGACCCATCCCGAGGACGCGCCGCAGACCTGGAAGCTCTACGACGAACTCGTCCGCGGCGACCGCGAGCACTACCACACGGAGAAGGCGTTCAGCCGCCCGGACGGAACGGTTCTGTGGACCAACCTGACGGTCTCCCTGCTGCGGGACGCCGACGGCAACCCGCAGTACCAGCTCGCCCTGATGGAGGACACCACCGAGCGCCGGCTGCTCAACCTCCGGCTGCGCTACGAGGCCACCCACGACGCGCTGACCGGCCTGCCCAACCGCACCCTGTTCTTCGAACGCCTGGAGAAGGCGCTGGGGGTCGGCGAGGGCCAGCGCTTCGGTCTGTGCTACCTCGACCTGGACGGCTTCAAGACCATCAACGACAGTCTCGGACACGCGGCCGGCGACCGGCTGCTCGTCGAGGTCGCCGACCGGCTGCAGTCCTGCGCGACGGCGCCCGGCGAGATGGTCGCGCGCCTCGGCGGCGACGAGTTCGTGGCGCTGACCACCGGCCCCGACACCCGCCACGAGGTCGACGAGCTCGCCGCACGCATCATGAACGCCCTGCTCGCGCCGGTCAGCATCGACGGCCGTGAGCTGACCGTGCGGGGCAGCATCGGCATCGTCGAGGGGCCGGCCGGGGAGCGCAGCGCGGCGGAGGTGCTGCGCAGCGCCGACATCACCATGTACCGGGCCAAGTCGGCGGGCGGCAACCGCTTCGAGCTCGCCGACCCGGAGGCCGACGCCCGCGCGATCACCCGGCACGGGCTGACCACGGCGCTTCCTGCGGCCCTCGAACGCGGCGAGTTCTTCATCGAGTACCAGCCGCTCGTCCACCTCGGCGACGGGAGTGTGCGCGGCGCGGAGGCCCTGGTGCGCTGGCTGCACCCGCAGCACGGGGTGCTCGGCCCCGACCGGTTCATCCCGCTCGCCGAGCACACCGGGCTGATCGTGCCGCTCGGCCGCTGGGTCCTTCAGGAGTCGGTCCGGCAGGCCGGCGAGTGGCGGGAGCGGCGCGGCGACACGGATCCCCTCCGCATCAACGTCAACCTCTCCCCGTGCCAGCTCACCCACCCCGGCCTGGTCCAGGACACCGTCGACATCCTGGAGCGCGCGGGCGTCGAGCCGGAGGCCCTGTGCCTGGAGGTGACGGAGTCGGCGCTGATCGGCGCCGACGACGACCTGCTCAAACCCCTGCGCCAACTCGCCGAGATGGGCGTCGACATCGCCCTCGACGACTTCGGCACCGGCTACTCCAACCTCGCCAACCTGCGCCGCCTCCCGGTGAACGTCCTCAAGCTGGACCGTTCCTTCACCCAGGGCATGCAGCAGTTCCCGGCGGACCCCGTCGACCTCAAGATCGTCGAGGGGATCGTTTCTCTTGCCCACAGCCTGAACCTCGCGGTCACGGTGGAGGGAGTGGAGACCGGCGCACAGGCCGAGCAGCTCCGCATACTGGGCTGCGACACGGCCCAGGGCTGGTACTACGCCCGCCCGGGCCCGCCGGACCGGCTCCACGAACTGGCCCTGGTGGACGCGACGGGGTGAGGGGGGCGGGGTGAGCGGGATGGCGGGGGCGGCGCACCTCGGTCGCGTCGCGTGGGCCCCGCCATCGGGCACCTGACTACAGCGCCGTCGGACGACGTCCCCGCCCGGCCGTCAGCCCGCTTCCCGTTCCTGTAGGGACCGCACGGTTCCGTCCTCCCCGGCCGCCTGCGCGACCGACGCGGCGGCACGGACGAGTGCGGCCGTGGCCGTCGAGCGGGACTGCTGCGGCCAGGCGATGGCCAGAGCCGCGGGCGGGGCGTCCGGCACCGGGCGGTAGACGACGCCCGGCCGGGGGTAGCGCATGGCGACGGAGGCGGGAAGCAGGGGCACGACACGGCCCAGGCCGACCAGGGTGAGGAGTTGGGCGAGATCGCGGCCCTGGCTGCGGATCTCGTGGAGGTACTGGTGCAGGTCGCCGGGGCGCAGGCCCAGGTCGGCGAGGGTCAGGCGGTCACGGGCGGCGAGCGGGTGGCTCGCGGCGAGGGCGGCGACGCGCGGCTCGGTGGTGAGCATCTCGGTGTCGAGGCCGGTGCGGTCGAACGGCTCGTACACCAGGGCGGCATCGGCCTCGCCGAGACGCAGCAGCCGGGGCTGCTCCTGCCATCCGCACAGGCGGACGGTGACCGGGACGGCCGCCGGCTCCTGCGCGTAGCGCGCGCACAGCGCCTCCAGCAGCCCCGCGTCGCCGTCGGCCTTCACGGCCAGCACCAGCTTCGGCTCCGGGGCGGCCGCCCGCCGGGCCCGTCGCCCGGCGGCCTCCAGCGCGTCCAGCGCCGTCCTGGCCTCGGACAGCAGCACGGTCCCCGCCGGGGTCAGCGCCACGCTGTGGGTGGTCCGCTCGAGCAGGGTGATGCCCAGCTCCGCCTCCAGCCGGCGGATCGCGCGGGACAGGGGCGGCGGGGAGATGCCGAGCCGTTCGGCCGCGCGGGTGAAGTTGAGCTCCTCGGCGACGGCGACGAAGTAGCGCAGCGGTCGGGACTCCATGGGCGGCCCCCTCGGTTCGGTATTGCTCTGAGGGTAACAACCGCGAGCCGATGGGTCCTTCAGTTCGGCCCGGCCGAAGGGCAGGCTCGACGACATCCCAACCACCTTCGCTCATGGAGCAGTTCATGATTGTCGTCACGACTCCGACCGGCCAGATCGGCCGCGAGGTCCTCGCCCGTCTGCTCGACGCCGGCCACGGCACGCCACCGGTCCGCGTGATCGTCCGCGACCCCGCCCGGCTCTTGCCGCAGACGCGCGAACGCGTGGAGGTCGTCCAGGGCTCCCATGCCGACCCGGCCGTCCTGAAGGAGGCGTGCGAGGGCGCCGACCAGGTGTTCTGGCTGGTGCCTCCGACGCCGGGAGCCGACAGCGTCGAAGGGCACTTCCACGCCTTCACCGAGGCGCTGTGCGAGGCGATCGGGACGCACGGCGTCGAACGGGTCGTGGGCGTCTCGACGCTCGGCCGAGGCATCGCGAGGAACGCCGGACAGCTCTCGGCGTCACTGGCCATGGACGAGGCGATCGCCGCGACGGGGGTGCACTACCGCGCGCTGTGCCCACCGGCCCTGATGGAGAACCTGCTGCGCCAGGTGGCCGCGTTCCGCGACGGGGACGAGTGGTCCGTGGCGCTCACGCAGGATCGCGTGCTGCGCACCTGCGCCACCCGGGACATCGGCGCCGCCGCGGCCCGGCTGCTCCTCGACGACTCCTGGACCGGGTCCGGCGACGTACCGCTGGTGGGCCCGGACGACCTGACCCCCGAGGGCATGGCGCGGGTCGTCTCGGAGGTACTGGACCGTCCTGTGCGCGTGCGGCAGATCAGCGGCGCCGACCTCAAGGCGACGGCGCTGCGCTTCGGCGCCTCCGAGGCCTGGGCGCAGGGCCTGGCCGACATGGTGGCCGCCCAGAACGGCCAGGGCCTCTACGGCGCCGCACAGCCCAGCACCCCTGACACCGCGCCCACGAGCTTCCGGCAGTGGTGCGAGGAGGTACTCAAGCCGGCCGTGCTGACCTGAGGCCGGCTGACCCGAGCCGAGCTCACCGCTCCAGCAGCATCCGCTGAAGTTCGCGCGCCGCCCGGGGCGGGGCGACATCGCTGCGGTGGGCGAGGGCGATCGTGCGGGACAGTCCGGGCCGGGCGAGCGGCGTGACCCGCAGCCCCCGGCCCGACCGGGCGGCCACCATCCGGGGGACGACGGCCACCCCGAGCCCGGCCCGCACGAACCCGAGCACCGCGTCCATCTCCCCGCCCTCCACCGCGAAGTCGGGCTCGAACCCCTCCGCCCGGCACGCGGCCACGGTGAGTTCCCGCAGGTCGTAACCGTGCCGGAACATCACCAGGCGTTCGCCCTCCAGATCGGCGATCCGTACGGCCCGCCGCCCGCCGCCCGGCTTGGACGCCTCGGGGGAGGACACCACGACCAGGTCCTCCCGCAGCAGTTCCACCGTCGTCAGCGCCGGGGACGGGGTCGGCAGCGGCAGGACGACCAGGGCGAGGTCCAGGGCGCCGCGGGCCAGCTCCCGGACGAGGTCGTGCGAGCCGCTCTCCTCGATCAGCAACCGGATGCCCGGGTAGCGGTCGTGGAAGGCGCGCAGCACGTCGGGCAGCAGACCGGTGCACAGGCTCGGCGTCGCCCCGAGCCGCACCCGGCCGCTGCGCAGCTGCACCAGCTCCTGCACCTCGTACCGCGCGGTCTCGGTGTCCGCCAGGATCCGCCGGGCCAGCGGCAGCAGCGCCTCGCCCGCGTCGGTGAGCGTGATGTTGCCGCGCGCCCGCAGGAACAGATCCGCGCCCAACTCCCGCTCCAGCGCCTTGATCTGCTGCGACAGCGAGGGCTGCGCGACATGCACGAGCTCGGCGGCCCGGGTGAAGTGCCGGGTCTCGGCGACCGCCACGAAGTACTGGAGCTGCTGGAACTGCATGCCGCAACCCTACGCCTCGATAGCCACGGCCTATGGAATCGAGGCGGACCATGTCTTGGACCGATGGGGCCGTCCGGCCCTAGCGTCTTGACCCATGGCTCTGGCAACGCGGACGGACCGACGGCCGTCCATGGCACGCACCGTGTGGGACTCCTCCGTCGGCAAGAAGACCGTGATGGCCGTCAGCGGCGTGATCATGCTGCTGTACCTGGTCGCCCACGTCATCGGCAACCTCAAGATCTTCTTCGGCCCGGAGGAGTTCAACCACTACGGGCACTGGCTGCGCACGGTCGGCGAACCGTTCATGCACTACGAGTGGACGCTCTGGCTGATCCGTGTGGTGCTGGTCGCCGCGGTCGCCGCCCACGCCGTCTCCGCGTACCAGCTCAGCCGCCGCGACATCAGGGCGCGGCCCAGCAAGTACGTGCACAAGAAGCCCCGGGCGAGCTACGCCACGCGCACCATGCGCTGGGGCGGGATCATCCTCGGCCTGTTCATCGTCTGGCACGTCCTGGACCTGACGACCGGCACCGTGCACAGCGGCGGATTCCAGGAGGGCCACCCGTACCAGAACGTCGTGGACACCTTCTCCACCTGGTACGGCAACGTCCTCTACATCGTCGCGATGCTCGCCCTCGGCCTGCACGTCCGGCACGGCTTCTGGAGCGCCGCCCAGACCCTCGGCGTCGGCAGCCGCACCCGTGACCGTGTGCTGAAGACCGTCGCCGACGTCCTCGCGCTGCTGCTCACGGCCGGCTTCATCGCCGTCCCCGTGGGCGTCATGACCGGAGTGGTGAGCTGAATGACTGACTTCGTGGACTACGAGACCGGCGAGCCCCTCGCCGACACCAAGGCTCCCGACGGCCCCGTCGCCGAGCGCTGGGACACGCGCCGTTTCGAGGCCAAGCTGGTCAACCCGGCGAACCGGCGCAAGCACACGGTGATCGTGGTGGGCACGGGACTCGCGGGCGGCTCCGCGGGGGCCACCCTCGCCGAACAGGGCTACCACGTGGTCCAGTTCTGCTACCAGGACTCCCCGCGCCGCGCCCACTCCATCGCCGCGCAGGGCGGCATCAACGCGGCCAAGAACTACCGCAACGACGGCGACTCCGTCCACCGTCTCTTCTACGACACCGTCAAGGGCGGCGACTTCCGCGCGCGGGAGTCCAACGTGCACCGGCTCGCGCAGATCTCCGTGGAGATCATCGACCAGTGCGTGGCGCAGGGCGTGCCCTTCGCCCGCGAGTACGGAGGCCTGCTCGACACCCGCTCCTTCGGCGGCGTCCAGGTGTCCCGTACGTTCTACGCCCGCGGCCAGACGGGCCAGCAGCTGCTGCTGGGCGCCTACCAGGCTCTCAGCAGGCAGATCGCCGCCGGCAACATCGAAATGCACCCGCGCACCGAGATGCTCGACCTGATCGTCGTCGACGGCCGGGCCCGCGGGATCGTGGCGCGGGACCTGGTCACCGGGCGCGTCGACACGTACTTCGCGGACGCGGTCGTACTGGCGAGCGGCGGTTACGGAAACGTCTTCTACCTGTCGACCAACGCCATGAACTCCAACGCCACCGCGATCTGGCGGGCGCACCGGCGTGGCGCGTACTTCGCCAACCCCTGTTTCACCCAGATCCACCCCACCTGCATCCCGCGCACCGGCGACCACCAGTCCAAGCTGACGCTGATGAGCGAGTCGCTGCGCAACGACGGCCGTATCTGGGTGCCGAAGGCGAAGGGCGACGACCGGCCGCCGAACCGGATCCCCGAGGACGAGCGCGACTACTACCTGGAGCGCATCTACCCGTCCTTCGGCAACCTGGTCCCGCGTGACATCGCCTCCCGCGCGGCGAAGAACGTCTGCGACGAGGGCAGGGGAGTGGGGCCGGGCGGACAGGGCGTGTACCTCGACTTCGCCGACGCCATCAGGCGGATGGGGCGGAAGGCCGTCGAGGCGAAGTACGGCAACCTCTTCGACATGTACCAGCGGATCACCGACGAGGATCCGTACGAGGTGCCGATGCGGATCTACCCGGCCGTGCACTACACGATGGGTGGCCTGTGGGTCGACTACGACCTGCAGACCACCGTCCCGGGCCTGTTCGCGATCGGTGAGGCCAACTTCTCCGACCACGGCGCGAACCGCCTCGGCGCCTCCGCGCTGATGCAGGGACTGGCCGACGGCTACTTCGTCCTGCCGGCCACCATCAACGACTACCTCGCCCGCAACCCGCACCAGGGCGAGGTGAGCGACGGACACCCCGTCGTGCAGGAGGTGCTGGCGGTTACCCAGGACCGGCTGAACCTGCTGCTGTCCGTCGACGGCGACCGCACCCCCGACTCCTTCCACCGCGAAGTCGGCGAACTCATGTGGGAGTTCTGCGGCATGGCCCGCACCGACAGCGGACTGCGCAAGGCCCTGGAGCGCATCCCGCAGATCCGCGAGGAGTTCTGGCGGCGTATCAAGGTGCCCGGCACCGGCGAGGAGTTCAACCAGTCGCTGGAGAAGGCCAACCGGGTCGTCGACTACCTGGAACTCGCCGAGCTGATGTGCCTCGACGCGCTGCACCGCGCCGAGTCCTGCGGCGGCCACTTCCGCGAGGAGTCCCAGACTCCGGACGGCGAAGCGGCCCGCCGGGACGAGGAGTTCGCGTACGCGGCCGCCTGGGAGTTCACCGGGACCGGCGAGGCCCCGACCCTGCACAAGGAAGACCTGGTCTTCGAGTACGTCCACCCCACCCAGCGGAGCTACGCATGAGGCTCACCCTGCGCGTCTGGCGGCAGCAGAACGCCGACGCCGACGGCGCCATGTCCACGTACGAGGTGGACGGCATCTCGCCCGACATGTCCTTCCTGGAGATGCTCGACACCCTCAACGAGGAACTCATCCTGCGCGGCGACGACCCGGTCGCCTTCGACCACGACTGCCGTGAGGGCATCTGTGGCGCGTGCAGCCTGGTGATCAACGGTGACGCGCACGGACCGGAACGCACCACCACCTGCCAGCTGCACATGCGGTCCTTCCGCGACGGCGACACGATCGACGTCGAGCCGTGGCGGGCCGCCGCCTTCCCGGTCGTCAAGGACCTGGTCGTCGACCGGAGCGCCTTCGACCGGATCATCCAGGCCGGCGGCTACGTCACCGCCCCGACCGGCTCCGCGCCCGAGGCCCACGCGACGCCGGTGCCGAAGCCGGACGCCGACTTCGCGTTCGAGCACGCGGAGTGCATCGGGTGCGGGGCGTGTGTGGCCGCGTGTCCCAACGGGGCGGCGATGCTGTTCACCTCCGCCAAGGTGAATCACCTGAACGTCCTGCCGCAGGGGGCGCCCGAGCGGGAGACGCGGGTGCTGGACATGGTGGCGCAGATGGACGAGGAGGGGTTCGGGGGGTGCACGCTGGCGGGGGAGTGCGCGACGGCTTGCCCGAAGGGCATCCCGCTGGTGTCCATCACCAGCATGAACAAGGAGTGGCTGCGGGCCACCCGGAAGGTCGCGAAGCGGTAGCGCCGCAGGGCCGGCGTGGCAGACATCAAAAGCGTTCGCCGACAAGGTGCGGACGGGCGGGACCGGGAGTGGTGCTCATCCCCGGTCCCGCCAGGCCCTCGCCCACCCGACACCGAACAGGCACGAGCGGCATGAATCGGGCGGGTCGTGCATACGGTCCGCCCGGTTCGCCGCTGTGGCTGTCGGCATGTCGCTTCTCTCCCCTCCCGCCCCAGGCACGGGCCGTGCCCCCGCCTCCGAAGCACCGCACGACCGGCCGGCGGCACGGGCCGGTGTGTGGCTGTGGCCGGCGCCGGCCACGCTCGCCGGGCCGGCCGCCGGGCGGCGACTCCCGGCATTCAGCAGCCGCACATCCACGGGTCCCGCGCCGGACACGCCGAGGCCAGCCGGCCGCGGAAGAAAGCAGGTGCAGATTCCCCATGCACTGTCCCCATGCTTTTCCGCTCGGCGCAGGAGACCTCCATGACCGCCATGCCCGTCTCGCCCCCCGCTCTCGCCGCCCCGCCCGGCGGTTCCGGCTACCTCGTGTCGCTCGCCCGCGACCAGCACGACGTCCGGGCCGCACAGCGGCTGCGTCACCAGGTGTTCGCCGGAGAGCTGGGCGCGCGCCTCGACGGCCCGGAACCGGGCCTGGACACCGACGCCTTCGACGCGTACTGCGACCACCTTCTCATCCGCGACAAGGGCACCGGCGAGGTGGTCGGCACCTACCGGCTGCTGCCGCCCGAGCGGGCCGCGGTCGCCGGACGGCTCTACTCCGAGGGCGAGTTCGACCTGAGCCCGCTCGACGCGCTCCGGCCCGGCCTGGTCGAGGTCGGCCGCTCGTGCGTGCACCCCGACCACCGCGACGGCGCCGTCATCGGCCTCATCTGGGCCGGGATAGCCCGCTACATGGTCGACCGCGGCCACGAGTGGCTGGCCGGCTGCTGCTCCATCCCGCTGGCCGACGGCGGCACCCTGGCGGCGGCGACCTGGGACCGGGTCCGCGAGAAGAACCTCGCCCCGCAGGAGTTCCGGGTACGGCCGCTGCTGCCCTGGACCCCGAACGGCACCGCCCCGGCCGCCCGCACCGAACTCCCGGCACTGCTGCGCGGCTATCTCCGCCTCGGCGCCTGGGTGTGCGGGGAGCCCGCCCACGACCCCGACTTCGGTGTCGCCGACCTGTACGTGCTGCTGTCGATGCGCCGGGTCAACCAGCGCTACCTGCGGCACTTCCTCTCCCTCGTCCCGGCCTGATGAGCGTCTGGCTGCCCAGCGCACCCTGCACCCCGCGGGCGTGCGTGGAGACGACGACGTCCCTCACGGGCCTGCCGCGGGCCGTGCTGCGGCTCACGGCGGTGGTCGTGCTGGTCCTGGCCGGGGTCGTGCTGTCGCCGCTGGGCTGGGGGTCCCCCCGCTTGCGGGGGAGGATATCGGCCCGGGTGGTGCGGTCGTGGAGCCGGACCGTGGTGCGGGCGGCGGGGGTGCGGATCCGGGTGACCGGCCCGCCCGCGCCCACCGCCACCGGGCTGCTCCTGGTCGCCAACCACATCTCCTGGCTGGACATCCCGCTGCTGGCCGCCGTACGCCCCGCCCGGATGCTCGCCAAGGCCGAGATCCGGCGGTGGCCGGTGGCGGGTGTGCTGGCCGCACGCGGCGGAGTCCTGTTCATCGACCGCGACCGGCTGCGCGCACTGCCCGCCACGGTCGCCCGGATCGCCGACGTGCTGCGGGCCGGGCGGGCGGTCGCCGTGTTCCCGGAGGGGAGCACCTGGTGCGGCCGCGCCCAGGGACACTTCCGGCGGGCCGTGTTCCAGGCCGCCCTGGACGCACGCGTACCGGTCCAGCCCGTACGCATCCGCTACCTGGACCGCGCGGGAGCGGCCAGCACCGCGGCCGCGTTCGTCGGCGACGACCCGCTGCTCGCCTCGCTGTGGCGGGTGGTGTCGGCGCGGGGTCTGGTGGCGGAGGTCGACGTACTGCCCGCACTCGCACCGGGCAGCCACCCCGACCGCGCGGCGCTGGCCGCGGCGGCCGGGGCCCAGGTGCTGGGCGGGGCGCAGGAGCAGCAGGTCATCGCCCCGGCCGACCGGCACGGCGACACGGGCCGCCCGACGGGCCACCGCCTCGACCCGCGCGCACAGCACCCGCTGCGCCGCCGGGCCGCCGGTCGCCGCGATGCGCTCCAGGGCGTCGAGGAGCGAAACGGCGCCCCAGCGCAGGTACGCGCCGGAGGGGCGGGGCCTGGGCCGACGACGGCCGGTTCGACGGATACCGGTTCGACGAATTGCCGGTAAGTGAGGGGGTGCCGGGCGCCCATGATGGGATCATGAGCATCCCGACCTCTGAGGGGAGCGCGCGTGAGCGGAAGCCCGGCCGGCCGTACGGTGCTCGTGACGGGAGGCAGCGGCTTCGTGGCCGCCCATCTCGTGCGACAGCTCCTGGAACGCGGCCACCACGTGCACACCACCGTGCGCAGCACGGCGAACACGGCCAAGCTCCGGCCTCTGCACGCCCTGCGGGACGCCCATCCCGGCCGTCTCGACCTCTTCGAGGCGGACCTGCTCACGGAAGGCTCCTTCGACGAGGCGGCGAAGGGCTGCGCGGTGGTCTTCCATGTGGCCTCGCCGTTCCTGATGCCGGAGAAGATCAAGGACGGCCTGCGGGACGTGGTGCAACCGGCCCTGCGGGGCACCCACAACGTCGTGGCGGCGATCGAGCGCACGGAGACCGTCGAGCGCCTGGTCTTCACGTCCACGGTGGGCGCGATCTTCGGCGACTACGCCGACGTACGCGAGATGGACGACCAGACCCTGTCGGAGAAGTACTTCAACACCACCAGCACGGTGGAGAACAACCCGTACCACTACGCCAAGACCGTGGCGGAGCGCGCGGCCTGGGAGGCCGAGGCCGCGCAGGACCGCTGGCGCATGGTCTCCGTCAACCCCGGCCTGATCCTGGGCCCCTCCCTCACCCCCGCCTCGGAGTCCGGCAGCCTGTTTCTCCTGGACGAGCTCTTCAAGGGCTACTTCTTCTACGGCGCCCCGGACTTCAGCTTCACCACGGCCGACGTACGGGACGTGGCGGCGGCCCACATCGCGGCGGCGGAACGCCCCGAAGCGCACGGCCGTTACATCGTCGCGGCCGAGGAGATGACCTCCTTCCACCAGATGTCGAGAGCCCTGCTGAAGCACCACCCGGGAAACCTGCGCCTGCCCCGGACCGCCCTCCCGCACTGGCCGGTCCGCATCCTGGGCCCCGCCTTCGGTCTCTCCCAGGACTACATCCGGGGGCACCTCGGCATCCGCTTCCACGTCGACAACCGACGAAGCACCGAGGAACTGGGCCTCACCTACCGCCCGATCGAGGAAACTCTGCTGGACCACTACCGGTCCTGGCGGGAGCAGCGCAACTAGTGTGCTGCGCCAGAAATCCTGAGGGTTAGTTCTGCTCTGTTTTCTGGCTGGCGGTTCCGACCTTGGTGAGGTAGTCGGCGAGGGAGTTGAGGATCTCGTCTGCGGTCTTGGTCCAGGTGAAGGGCCGTGGGTTCTCGTTCCAGGTGTCGATCCACGCGGTGATGTCATCCTCCAGGGCCTTCACGGACCTGTGCACGCCACGGCGGATGAGCTTGTCGGTCAGCAGGCCGAACCACCGCTCGACCTGGTTCATCCAGGAGGAGCCCGTCGGGGTGAAGTGGACGTGGAAGCGGGGGTGTCTGCCCAGCCATGTCTTGATCTCGGCGGTGTTGTGGGTGGCGTAGTTGTCACAGACGAGGTGGACGTCGAGCCCGGCGGGCACCGCCTTGTCGATCCGGACCAGGAACTTCTTGAACTCAATCGCACGGTGGCGGCGGTGGAGCTGAGATATGACGGTGCCGTCAGTGATGTTGAAGGCGGCGAACAGGCTGGTGATGCCGTGCCGGTAGTAGTCGTGCGTCCGGCGTTCGGGCATGCCCGGCATCATCGGCAAGACCGGCTGCGAGCGGTCCAGTGCCTGGATCTGGGACTTCTCGTCCACGCAGAGCACGACCGCCTTCTCGGGCGGATGGTGGTACAGGCCGACGACGTCGACGACCTTGGCGACGAACCGTGGATCGGTGGACAGTTTGAAGGAATCCTGCAGGTGGGGCTTGAGGTCGAACTTCTTCCAGATCCGGCCGATAGTCGACTTCGACAGGCCGGTGCGCTGGGCCATCGAGGCCCGTGACCAGTGCGTGTCCCTGTCCGGGGTCGACTCCAAGGTGGCCACGATGACCTCCTCGACCCGGTCGAGGAGGATCGAGGGCGGCCGGCCCGAGCGGGGCTCGTCATGCAGACCGTCGAGGCGTTCGGCGATGAACCGGGCCCGCCAGCGGTCCACGGTCGACCTGTCGATGCCGAGGTCGGCCGCGGCCTGCTGGTTCGTGCCGCCCTCCGCGCAGCGCAGCACGATCTTGGCTCGCAGCGCGAGGAACTGGGCGGTCTTCGCCCGCCGCGCCCACTGCGTCAGCTGTCTCCGCTCAGCCTCGTCCAGGACCAAGTCGGCCTTCGGCCGCCCGATCCAGCCGGCGTCCTCAAGCCCGGCCATCCGCTCTGCGGCGAAAGCTCGACGCCACTTGCCAACCGTCTTGGCCTGGACGCCAACGATCCGTGCAACACCTGCATTTGACATGCCGTCAGCGCACGCCAGGATGATGCGGGCCTTCTCGGCCGAGCGCCGGTCCGGCACTTTCGTCCGGCGCACCAACTCGGCACGCTCGGACTCGGACAGCGTGATCTCCACAGCAGAAGGGCCCGAATGCGACATGGCAACAGGGTAGTAAATAACCCTCAGGATTTCTGGCGCAGCACACTAGTGCCGTGACAGGCAACGTCTGCCCGTGAAGGAGCGGCGTCCGGTGCGGCGAGTGGGGGACACCTCACACGCCTTTGAGGCAGTGGGGGAGCGTGCCGGGCGTCGCGACGGGGCGAACGTCGCCTGTCATGGCACTAGGGGAGAGCGCCCAGCGTCCGTCGCAGATACGGAGCCGTCGCGCTCCCCTCCGCCCTGGCCACCTCCTCCGGCGTGCCCGTCGCCACGATGCGTCCCCCCGCGTGGCCGCCGCTGGGCCCGAGGTCGATCACCCGGTCCGTGCCCGCCACCACGGACATGTCGTGCTCGACGACGATCACCGTGTGCCCGGCGTCGACCAGTCCGTGGAGTTGGCGCATGAGGACCTCGACGTCGGCCGGGTGCAGGCCGGTCGTCGGTTCGTCGAGGATCACCACCGGCTGCTCGTCCGTGAACAGGATCCACTCCCGCTGCCCGGCGGGCAGCTCCCGCCACGGGACGTCGACGTCGTGACCGAGCGTGTCGAGGATGTCCCGCAGGTTCTTGCCCTGCCAGGCGCCCGGCCAGGCGGCGATCGCGCCCTCACGGATCGACAGCGACGGGTCCGGTACCAGCGACTCCTCGGTGGCGCGGTGGACCTCGCCCAGCCCGTGGCACTCGGGGCAGGCCCCGGCCGCCGTGTTGGGGGAGAACGCGTCCGAGTCGAGGTGCTCCGCGCCCGGCGGGTAGTCGCCCGCCCGGGAGAAGAGCATCCGCAGCGAGTTCGACAGGTTCGTGATCGTGCCCACCGACGAGCGTGAGGTGGGCGCCGAGCGGCGCTGCTGGAGCGAGACCGCCGGGGGCAGCCCGGTGATCCCACCGACCTTCGGCGCGCCGACCTGGTGGATCAGCCGACGCGCGTACGGCGCGACCGACTCGAAGTAGCGGCGCTGGGCCTCCGCGTAGATCGTCCCGAACGCCAGCGACGACTTCCCGGAGCCGGACACCCCCGTGAACACGGCCACCACGTCGCGCGGGATGTCGACGTCCACTCCCTGGAGGTTGTGTTCGCGGGCGTCCCGGACCCTGATGTACCCGTCGCGCACGGACGGATCGTCGCCGTGCGGCTGGTGGGGGCTCGGCATGAGGGGAACTCCGTACGGGTCTTCGGCCGCGCGGCGCGTGCCGGGCGGGACAAACCCCGCAATCCTATGCGCGCGGGCCGCGCGACGCGCTCGGAGACAGGGGCGGGCAAGGGCGTCCACGCCGTGCCGGCCGGCAGGGCGGCGGGGGACCGGCTCAGGAACCGGCGGTCAGCCGCCGCCCCGCTCCCCGTACACGATCCCGGCCAGCCGGCGGTAGGAGTCCAGCAGGGCCGCACGGTCGTACGTGCTGGTGGTGACCAGGACCTCCTGCGCCCCCGTCTCCTTCAGCACCGCCTCCAGCTCGTGCGCGACCTGCTCCTCGGTCCCCGCGAGATGGCCGGTGAGGGCGGACTCGTAGAAGCCGCGCTCCTTCGCGGTCATCGCGCGGACCTCGGCCTCTTCGGCGGGCGGCAGCGGGGGAAAGGTGCCGTGGGTGCGCGAGTACGCCATCGACCAGGCCTCCGGGACCAGGAGCCGTCGCGCCGCCGCGGGCGTCCCGGCCACGGCGATCGTCCCGGAGATGACGACATAGGGCTCCGACGCCCAGGGGGAGGGCCGGAAGCGGGAACGGTAGTGGTCGACGCGGCGCCGCGTCTTCTCGCGGTCGCGCAGGTCGCCGATGACCATCGGCAGGCCCGCGCGCGCCGCGATCTCCGCGCCCTCGCCCATGGCCAGCACGAACGGCGGCACGGTCAGCCCCTCCGAGGGCCGCGCGTGCACCCCCGTGGGCGAGGTGCCGAGGAACCAGTCGAGCAGCTCCTGGATCTGCCCCGCGAAGTCGTCCGCGTCGTCCTTGTCGCGCCCCAGGGCCCGGCGCACCCCGTCGGTGAAACCCACCGAGCGGCCCAGACCCATGTCGATCCGCCCCGGGAACAGCGATTCCAGGACGCCGAACTGCTCGGCCACGACCAGGGGGCGGTGGTTGGGCAGCATCACCCCGCCGCTGCCGACCCGGATCGTGCGCGTCGCACCGGCCACGGCGGCGGCCAGCACGGTCGGGGCGGATCCGGCGACCCCGGGTACGCCGTGGTGCTCCGACACCCAGAACCGGTGGTATCCCAGCGCTTCCGCTTCCTGCGCCAGCCGCACCGTGTCCCGCAGCGCCTCCGCGCCGGTGTGTCCCTCGCGGACGCGCGAGCGGTCGAGGACGGAGAAGCGGGCCGAGGCGATCACGGAGCTCATACAGGGTTCAACACCGTGGGGCCCGCAGGATTCCTCACCGCGCGAGGGCGTGCCGGGGCTCACCCGTGACGGGCGGGAGGCCGTCCGGCGTGCCGGGTCGGCCCACGGGGCGCAGCAGGCCGCGTTCGTAGGCCTTCACCAGGTGCGGGCCACGAGATGACGGACACCGCCGACGGTGACCGGTACGAGCCGCGGCGTGCTCGCCTTCCACTGGGCGCGCCGGTGCCGGGTGTTGCTGCGGGACATCCTCCGCCTGGGGACGGCCATGGGGACCTCCTCGGTGGGCTCTGGGTGAGCTTCGAGGACGTGCGGGTCAGAACCGTGCCCCGACGGCCGCCCCGCCGCGCGGGACCAGGAACGACGGCGCGGCCGGCAGTGTCCCGTCGGCCGCGCGGGCACCGGTGAGCGGCCCGGTGTCCGTGCTCAGTACCGAGGAAGCGTTCCAAGTGCCGCCCAGATCCCATGAGTTGCCGCTGGAAACGGTCGCCGAACCCAGCGCCGAGGCGCGGGCGTCGGCCACGGCGAGGTTGCTCGTGAGGACGGCCTTGGCGCCCGAGGTGTCGAAGTCGAAACCCGTGCCACCGTCTGCGTAGGAGCTGTCCCGGGTCAGGGCGAGGGCGCCCGGGTTGCCGTTGTCCGTGAAGCCGTGCGCCGCGTTCTTGAAGGCGACCGAGTTGCGTACGGTGTGCGCCACCGCGGGCGCCGGACTGCCCCCGCCCAGCTTGAACCCGTTGCCGTCACCGGCGAAGTCCGGGAAGTTCCAGCGGTTGAAACCGTTTCCGTAGGCGACCGTGTTCTCCATCAGTACCGGCGAGGTGAACTTCCAGGCGTCGAAACCGTCGTCGACGTTGTTCCACAGGCGGGCGCCGCGGACGACGTTGCCCGTCCCGCTGCCCTCCTTGATGGCCAGACCGTCGGCGCTCTCGCCGTTCTTGCGCGGGTCCCGGTTGGCGTAACTGTCCAGGTTCAGGATCTGGTTGTTCGCCGAGGCGCCCTGGAGCTGGAAGCCCGACTCGTAGTTGTCGTGGGTGGCAAGCCGGGAGAACACGTTCCCGTCGCAGCCGTCGCAGTAGACGCCGTACGGGCCGTTCACGATCTCCAGGTCCGAGATCCGCCAGTACGAGGCCTCCTGGTGGATCGCCCCGCGCTCCGCGCGCGGGATGCTGCCGCCGACCGGGGTGTGACTCGCGGGCAGTTGCTCGCCGTCGATGCGGACGCGCTCCCCGCCGTAGGCGCCCAGGGTGATGGGCTGCGAGGCGGTGCCCGAGGTGGTGATGGTGATGTTGTCGGTGAGGGCGTACGTGCCGCCGCGCACGGTGATGACGTCGCCGGGGGCGGCCAGGTCCACCGCCCGCTGAACGGTCTTCAGCGGCTGGGCGAGTGTGCCGGGCGCCGAGTCGTTCCCGTTCGTCGCCACGACCAGCGTCCTGGGCGCGGCGGACGCCTCGCCCGCCGGGCCCGACACCGTCACCAGTGCCGCACTCAGAACCGCCACCGTCCAGATCGACGCGTTGCGCATGGGCTCTCCCGCCTCCGCAAGTCCACTGTGCCTGCCTGCTGTCGCAGGGGCAGTGGGCGCCGGGGGAGGAAAGGTTGCCGGGGTGGCGGCCTGTCTAGGGTGGACGTCGTGACCGACAGCAGCAAGAAGCCCCTCGCCGTGTTCGATCTGGACAACACCCTCGCCGACACGGCCCACCGACAGCGGTTCCTGGAGCGGGCGCCGCGCGACTGGGCCGCGTTCTTCGCGGCCGCGCCGCAGGACCCGCCGATCCCGGAGGGCGTCGCGCTGGTGCTGGCCCACGCCGAGGAGTGCGAGGTCGTCTACCTCACCGGCCGGCCCGAGCGCTGCCGACGGGACACGCTGGAGTGGCTCGCCACGCAGGGGCTGCCGGAGGGGCGCGTCCACATGCGGCGCAACGACGACCGCAGGCCCGCCCGGCGTACCAAGCTGGAGATTCTCCGTCGTCTGGCCCGCGACCGGGACGTGCGTGTCCTCGTGGACGACGACGAACTGGTGTGCGACGACGCCGAACGGGCCGGCTTCACCGTCGTCCGGGCGCGCTGGACGGCCCCCTCGGGCGCGCTGAAGCAGGCGCAGGAGGGCGAAGGCCGTACCTGAGGGCCGGCGCGCGCGGGCCCGGCGTACGGCCGGGCCCGCGCGAGGCCTCGGCCCTCAGGTACGGCCCTCAGGTACGGCCCTCAGTCCGACTCGTCCAGACGGAAGCCGACCTTCAGGCCCACCTGCCAGTGCGCGATGTCGCCGTTCTCGATCTGACCGCGCACCTGGATCACCTCGAACCAGTCCAGGTTGCGCAGGGTCTGCGAGGCGCGGCTGATGCCGTTGCGGACGGCCTGGTCGACACCGTCCGGCGAGGTGCCGACGATCTCCGTGACCCGGTAGGTGTGGTTCGACATCAGGGTGCTCCTCTCGGCCGTGACGGCGTCGTCACGTGTGCCACGCGTCACTCCACCGTGCCCCAAGCCGCGACGGAGCGCGAGGGGAGGGACGCGTGAGTTCGGCTCACGGTGTGCTCACCGTGTACTGACGGTGCTCAGCGACAGCGCGAAGCGGCCCGGAGCGTCCGTCCACCAGTGGGTCAGCTCCAGCCCCGCGGAGGACAGTTCCGCTCGCACGCCCTCCTCCCGGAACTTCGCCGACACCTCGGTGCGCAGTTCCTCGCCGACGGCGAAGTCGACGGCGAGGTCGAGCGCGGGAACCTTCACGGTCTGCGCCGTACGGGAGCGCAGCCGCATCTCGATCCACTCGTGCTCCGCGTCCCACAGAGCGACGTGGTCGAAGGCGTCGGGGTCGAAGTCGGCGCCCAGTTCACGGTTGACCACGGACAGGACGTTCTTGTTGAACAGGGCCGTCACCCCGGCCGCGTCGTCGTACGCCCGCACCAGCACCCGCTCGTCCTTGACGAGGTCCGTGCCGAGCAGCAGCGCGTCGCCCGGCGCGAGCAGCGCGCGCACCGAGGCCAGGAACACCGCGCGCTCGGCCGGCAGCAGGTTGCCGATCGTGCCGCCGAGGAAGGCGACGAGGCGCGGGCCGGGGGTGTCCGGCAGGGACAACTCCGCGGTGAAGTCGGCGATCAGGGCGTGCACGTTCAGTCCGGGCCGCTCGGCGATCAGGGCCTGCCCGGCCTGGGTGAGGGCACTCTCGCTGACGTCCACGGGGACGTACGTGTCCAGGGCCGTCAGCGCGTCGATCAGGTGGCGGGTCTTCTCCGAGGAGCCCGAGCCGAGCTCGACGAGCGTGCGGGCGCGGGCCGCCGCCGCGATCTCGCCGGCGCGGTCCACGAGGATCTCGCGCTCGGCGCGTGTCGGGTAGTACTCGGGCAGTTCGGTGATCCGCTCGAACAGTTCGCTGCCGTGCGCGTCGTAGAACCACTTGGGCGGCAGCGTCTTGGGGCCGGCGGCGAGGCCGCGCCGGACGTCGGCGCGCAGGGCGGCGTCCGTGGCGTCTTCGGGGAGGGTGCGGGTGATCTGGAACGGACTCACGTGCAGGGCTCCTTGGGGGGTGCGGATGCCACGTCCGGGCTCGGGTCCTTGAGCGGGGTGAGCAGGACGTCGGCGCGGCTCGCCGCGAGCAGGGTGCGGTCGGGGACCTCCTGCCAGCGCGGATCGTCGTCGTACGGTTCGGAGGCCACGACCGTGCCCCGGCCGGGCTCCGCCAGATACCAGAGGGTGTCGCCCCAGGCGGTCGCCGTGATGGTCTCGCCGTTGGTGAGGAGCAGGTTGAGCCGGGAGCCGGGGGCCGCCGCGGCGACCTCGACCACCGTGTCCGCCAGCGCCTGGCCCTCCGTGTCCCCGCCGCGCAACCGGGCGAGGACCAGCGCCCACACGAACGCAGAGTCGTTGCGGGCCTCCATCGTCAGCAGCTCGGCGGCGGGCAGCGAGCCGGTGAGCGGCTCCAGCGAGCGTGGCCAGTCCGCGACCGCCCCGTTGTGGCTGAACAGCCAGGTCCCGGCCGCGTACGGCGCCGCCGCGGCCTCCGCGTCGGCCCCGGCCAGGGTGGCGTCGCGGACGGCGGCCAGCAGCGCGCGGCTGCGCACGACCCGGGCCAGGTCGGCGAAGGACAGGTCGGCCCAGATGGGCCCGGCCCGGCGGTAGCGCGCCGGTACCGGGTCTCCCTCGGCGTACCAACCCACCCCGAAACCATCGGCGTTGACCGTCCCGTACTGCTGCCGGCGCGGCGCCCACGACTGGCGGTACAGGCCGTGCGGGGGCTCCACGAGGAGTCGGCCGAGCGGCTCCTCGTGGCCCAGATACGCGAGGTGACGGCACATCAGGCGGCCCCGGCCGAGCGGGCGGTGCGGAATCCGGAGAAGATCTGCCGCCTGATCGGATAGTCCCAGTTGCGGAAGGTGCCCCGGCAGGCCACCGGGTCCACGGCGAACGAACCGCCGCGCAGCACCTTGTACTCGGGGCCGAAGAACACCTCCGAGTACTCCTTGTACGGGAACATCCGGAAACCGGGGTAGGGAAGGAAGTCGCTGGACGTCCACTCCCAGACGTCGCCGATCAACTGCCGTACACCGAGCGGGGATTCACCGGCCGGGTAGCTGCCGGCCGGGGCCGGGCGCAGGTGGCGCTGGCCCAGGTTGGCGTGCTCGGGGCCGGGGTCGGCGTCGCCCCACGGGTAGCGCATCGAACCGCCGGTCGCCGGGTCGAAGCGGGCCGCCTTCTCCCACTCGGTCTCGGTGGGCAGCCGGCGTCCGGCCCAGCGGGCGTAGGCGTCGGCCTCGTACCAGCACACGTGCAGCACCGGCTCGTCCGGCGGGACCTCCTCGGTGACGCCGAAGCGGCGGCGCAGCCACTGCCCGCCGTCGCGCCGCCAGAACAGCGGGGCGCGGATGCCGTGCCCGCGGATGTGCGCCCAGCCCTCCTTCGTCCACCAGCGCTCTTCGTCGTAGCCGCCGTCCTCGATGAACGCCTGGTACGCGGCGTTCGTCACCGGGGTCGTGTCGATGTGGAAGGGCGCCACCTCGCGCCGGTGCGCGGGTCGTTCGTTGTCCAGCGCCCAGGGTTCGCCGGACGTGCCCATCGTGAACGGGCCGCCGGGGACGAGGACTTCGGGCGGGCCGGTGAAAAGCGGCACCGGCTCCGGGTCGGGGGCGGTCAGGGCCTGCGGGCCGGTGCGCAGCTGATGGGTGATCAGCATCGTCTCGTCGTGCTGCTGTTCGTGCTGCGCGATCATCCCGAAGGCGAAACCTGCCTCCGTCAGCCGGGTGCCCTGGAAGTCGGCCGACTCCAGCACGTCCATCACCCGGCCGCGCACCTCCGCCGCGTACCGGCGGGCCTCGGCGGGCGGCAGCAGCGGCAGCGAGGGCCGTTCGGCGCGCGAGTGCTCGAAGGCGTCGTACAGGCCGTCGATCTCGGGGCGCATCGCCTCACGGCCGGCCACCGCGCGCAGCAGCCACAACTCCTCCTGGTTGCCGATGTGCGCGAGGTCCCACACCAGCGGGGACATCAGCGGGGAGTGCTGGGCGGTGAGGTCGGGCTCCTCCACGCAGCTCGTCAGCAGCGTGGTGCGCTCGCGGGCCGTGGTGAGCGAGGCGAGGACACGGGCGCGGAGGGTCTCCGCGTCCAGGGCGGTCGCCGCGTGCACGGCGGGCTCGGTGTCCAGGGCGGGCTCGGTCATGGGCGGAGGTCCTTCCCGTACGCGCGGGTGTCCGTGCCGCGCAGGCGGTCGAGCTGGTCGTCGGCGGGGGTGCGGCCCTTGAGGACGTAACGGTCGAAGTAGTCCGTCACCGCGTCCATGACGCCGTCCGTGGCGCCGAGGCGGGGCAGGGCCCGCAGCGCCGTGGTGAAGCAGGCGACGGCGACCTCGTGCAGCTCGGGGTCGGTCAGCCCGTACCGGGCCGCGTCGATCCACAGCCGATTGTGCGGGGCGGGCAGCGGCTGGGCCCGTTCGGCCAGCGGCTTCACGGTGCGGTAGGCGTTCTCGGCGGCTTCCGGGTCGTCGAACAGCGCCGTCGTCACGGCGAGCGGGACGATCCAGCCGTCGTCGCCGGGCTGCGCGTCGATCATGCGCAGCTCCAGGTGGCCGCGCGGTCTGACCGGCGGGAACAGGGTGGTGAGGTGGTAGTCGAGATCCTCCCGGGTCGGTCCTCCCGCCCGGGTCCACTCGCGGAACGTGAGCCGCTCGGGCACGTCCCACGGCCCGCTGTCGCGCCGGACGCACATCACCGGCGCGTCCAGCACGTGCCGGGCCCAGGCGGCGCGTGGCTCGCCGTCCAGGACGGGCCCGCCCGCGCGGCCGGCGCCGATCTCCATCCACAGCAACTGCCGGGTGGACCGCCAGCCGGTCGGGTTGCCGTCGAGCAGCGGGGAGTTGGCGAAGGCCGCCACCAGCACCGCGCCCAGCGTGTGCGACAGCCACCAGCGCCGCCCGTGCCCCAGCGGGCCGGGCTCCTCGTACCCGGCGTCCAGGCAGACCTGCACGGAGGCCGAGGTGCACATCATCGCGCGGCCGGCCGGGCCCGTGCGGTCGAGGCAGGTCTCCATGGCGTCGTAGCGGGGCTCGCGCAGGAACCGGCGGGGTGGGCGCCAGGGATCCGTGCCGTTGCCGGAGAGGGCGAGGCCGTGCTCGCCCAGGGCCGCGCGGACGGCGGCGAGGTCGGCGGAGACGATGCCCACGCACTCCATCAGGGAGGCGGCGGGCGGCGAGCTCAGTTCCAGCTGGCCGCCGGGTTCGACGGTGAGCGGCGAGCTCAGGGGCACGGTGCGCAGTGCGGCGTAGGCCGCTTCGAGTCGTTCGGGGGGGACGGGAAGATGCGGTGCGCGCGGCTCGTGGACCAGCCATTCCACCTCGACCCCGACGGTGCGGGGCGGACCGGTCTTGAAGCAGATGCCCCTGACCAGGGCCTCCACCTCGGCTTCGGTGAGGGCGGTGCGGCGCTCGGTGCCTTCGGTGCTGTCGGTACAGTCGGTGACCGAATCGGACATGTCGGGATCCTCCTGAGATTCCACCATGCCACCGGCCCGGCCTCGGTGCGGCCGGACCGGCATAGCTCGTCCCACCCAAGTCCCTCGAATCGAATCGCACAAGGGTGCACAACGGCACTTTTGGGACCGGGAATCGTCGATTCCCAGCTGATCCCATGCCGATTTCGGGATGTTTCCTGCGCGTTTTCGACATGTCGGCTCAGTGCTACCCGGCCCCGAAAACTCTGTTGCACCGCATGTCCAGGATCGCTCACGATGCGTGCATGAGCACGGCGGGGGAGACGGGCGGGGCACGAGTGACCGCGCGGCGCGCGAGCATGGAGTCCACGGGGGTGGCGCCATGAGCGCGCGACTGCGCGGTATCGCGCGGGAGACGCAGGAAATCGTCGCCGCGGGCGGCTACCGCACGTCCGACGGGCGCGAGGTGTCCCTCGCGGCGGCGATCGAGGCGGCCAGGACGGGAACGCGGATGACGGGACCGGACCCGGTCGCCTTGCCCGCGCCGCAGACCCCACCGGCGGACACGTTCGTCGAGGTCACGGGCGAGAGCAGCCTGGAGGTCGCCCGTCGGCTCGCCGGCGCCGGCTCCCTCGCCGTCCTGAACTTCTCCTCCGCCCGCAACCCGGGCGGCGGCTACCTCAACGGCGCCCAGGCGCAGGAGGAGGCCCTGTGTCGGGCCTCCGCGCTGTACACCTGCCTGATCACGGCCCGGGAGTTCTACGACCACCACCGCGCCCACCGCGACCCGTTCTACACGGACCGCGTCATCCACTCACCGGCCGTGCCCGTCTTCCGCGACGACCGGGGCCGCCTGCTGGAGGAGCCGTACACCGTCGGCTTCCTGACGGCCGCCGCGCCCAACGCCGGTGTGGTGCTGCGTACGGCGCCCGAGCGCACGTCCGAGCTGCCACGCGCACTGGCCGTCCGCGCCGAGCGCGTCCTGGAGACGGCCGCCGCGCACGGCTACCGGCGCCTGGTCCTGGGCGCATGGGGCTGCGGGGTGTTCCGCAACGACCCCGCGCAGGTGGCGGGGGCGTTCCGGGCGCTGCTGGGCACCGGCGGGCGGTTCGGACGGACGTTCGAGCACGTGGTGTTCGGAGTGCTGGACCGGACGCCGGGGCGTGCGGTGCTGGGCGCCTTCGAGCGAGCGTTCGGCCCGCAGGGCCCTCAGGTCCAGCCGTAGCGCTCGTGCAGCCGGTGGCGGACCAGGTTGAACCGCATCCGGTCCAGCGCGCAGGCCTCGCGCCGCATGCCGTCCTCGTGGAGCCTGAGGACGCGGTCGACGTCCACCCAGGAGTCCCGCCCGGTCCGGTCCCACGGCCCGCTGCCGATGGCCACCCACCGGGACGAGCCCCGGCTCCACTGGAGCGGCTTCGCCGCGCCCCCTGCTGCGCCGTCGTGCCGCTTGCTGGAGAGCTGCACGGCGAGGAAGGTGCCGCCCGCCTCCCGGGCGACGACGAGCACCGGGCGGTCCTTGCCCCGGCCGTCGTTCTCCTCGAAGGGCACCCAGGTCCACACGATCTCGCCGGGATCGGGGTCACCGTCGTGCGCGGGGGAGTACTCGGTGCGCACCCGGCCGACCTCGCGAGGGTCGGCCGCGGTCGTGGCGGAGGGGCCGAAGCGGCCCGGGACGTCTGCATCTGCATCGGTAAACGCGGTCACGGGGGCACCTTAGAGGCTGCCCCCGTGACCGCGTTTCACCGGTGCGGTCTCACGCCGGTCTCACCGCTGTGTCACTTCTCCTCGACCGGCACCCTCTGCGAAGGCGGGCTCGAAGGCGGGCTCGCGATCCCGTTGAGGGGCGAAGTCCCGTTCGGGGCCTGCCCGTTCTGGTTCATCGAGGCGAGCAGCTGACGGGCCAGACCGAGCCCCGTCCCGCCCATGGTGAGCGCCTTGGCGAACACGTCCGCCATCCCGTCCGCGCCGTTGAGCAGCACCATGTTGTCGACGTTGCCGAACGCGGACGCGCCGGCCCGCACGATCTCCGGCCAGTTCTCGGCGAGTTGCTGGGCGACGACCGCCTCCTGGTTCTCGGCGAGCGCGGCGGCCCGGGCCTTGATGGCCTCCGCCTCCGCGAGACCCTGCGCCTTCGTCGCCTCGGCCTCCGCCAGACCCCTGGCCTGCGCGGCGGCCGCCTCGGCCTCACCGGTGGCCCGGGTCGAGGCGGCGGTGGCCGCACCCCGGGTCTTGGTCGCCTCGGCCTCGGCGCCGGCGGCCTGCTTGACCCGGCTCGCCTCGGCGGCGGCCGCGAGCTCCGTCTCCTTCGCCTTGGCCTGCGCCGCCGAGATCCGGGCGTCACGCTCGGCCTCGGCCAGCGTGCGCTTCTCGTACGCCTTCGCGTCCGCGGGCTTGCGGACGTCCGCCTGGAGCTGCTGCTCGCGGCGGTGCGCCTCGAGTTCGGCGACCCGGGTCTCCTGGACGACGACCTCCTGCCGGGCGGCCGCGTCGGCGAGAGGTCCCGCCTGACGGGCCTTGGCGCCCGCCTTGTCACGCTCGGCCTGGTAACCCGCCTGGAGGATCTCGCTGTCCCGGGTGGCCTCCGCCATCCGCGCGAACGAGGCCTGCTCCGCCTCCGTGGCGAGACGGTTCGCCTCCGCCTGCGCGATGCGCGCGTCCCGCTGCACGGCCGCCGCGTGCGGCATCGCCAGGTTCTGGATGTAGCCGGTCGGGTCCTCGATCTCGTGGATCTGCAGCGAGTCCACGATCAGGCCCAGCTTCTCCATCTCCGTACCGCAGGCGGCACGGGTCTGCCCGGTGAGCTTCTCCCGGTCGCGGATCATGTCCTCGACCGTCAACCCGCCCACGATGGACCGCAGATGACCGGCGAAGACGTTGTGCACCCGCTCCGACATCAGCTTCTGCTGGTCGAGGAAACGCCGGGCCGCGTTGGCGATCGACACGAAGTCGTCGCCCACCTTGAAGATGACCACGCCCCGCACCTTGAGCGGTATGCCCTGGTGCGTCACGCAGTCCACATGCAGTTCGGTCTCGTTCAGATCCAGCGACAGCTTGCGCACCACCTGCACCCCGGGCATCACGAGCGTGCCGCGCCCCGTGACGATACGGAAGCCCATCCCCGCTTCCAGGCCCTCGGTACGGTGGTTGGAGCCGGAGATGACGAGTGCCTCGTTGGGTTCCGCGACCCGCCACATCATCTTGAACAGACCGACCAGAGCGAGGACGGCGACAACCGCCACCCCCGCAACGACGCCGACAACCATCGGCATACGCCCCCTTTGGATGGTGCCCTTTCGGCACCGAACGAAGGGAGTGTGCGCCTGCCCGAGCCCAGGTTGAAGGCGTCGGCGAATCCTTGTTGCAATCTTGACGCTTACGTTCCCGAAGGCTCACAAAGCCGCTCTCACCTGCGCCGCAGTGGGCTCAACTGTCGTACGCGGGAGTGACGTAGACCGTCCTGGGCGGCAGGTGCTCCACCACCATCACCACCGTGCCGCACTCGATGCGGCCCGTGCCGTCCGCCGCGTAGGCGAGGAAGTGCTCGGCCCCGCCTCGCACCCGGACCATCACCTCACCCACGAGCCCCGGCCCGATCGTCCCGGTGACCCGCCCCATGAGCCCGACCATCGACGCATCGTCCATGGTCACAGCGTACGGGCGGAACCCGCTCGTCCGGACGGGGAGCCCGCGACCGCCTCCCGCGGCCACGGCTGGTGCCACAGTCGCCGCACAGGCATCATCTGTTCCTGCGCGAAGGATTGACGTGTTCCGGTCTCACCCCTACCTTCCGATCGATGTTCCGAACTGTGTTCGGAATTTCGAACCTTGAGCCGTAGGAGAGCCGCACCATGACGACACGTCCCCCCGCTCCGTCCCGCCGTGCCCTGCTGCGCGCGATGGCCGCGGTGCCCGCCACAGCGCTCGTGCTCGGTGAGGCGCCCGGCCTGCTCGGCACGGCCCTCGCCGCCGCGCCGGCCGCCGGATCGGCCACCCGCTACACCATCGTCCCGTTCCTCAACAGCAACGACGGCACGGTGAACGTCTACCAGTCCGACGACGCGACCGACTTCCGGCTGGTGCAGTCCTCCGCCTACACCCCGCCGAGCAACCGCATCCGCGACGCGAGCATTTTCAAGCACACCAACGGCTACTACTACGTCACCTACACCACCCACACCTGGCAGGACGCCAGCACCACCATCGGCTTCGCCCGCAGCTCCGACCGGGTCAACTGGACGTTCCTGTACGACTACACGGTCCCGATCGCCAACCTCTCCCGCGCCTGGGCGCCGGAGTGGTTCGTCGACAGCGACGGCAGTGTGAACGTCATCGTGTCCTGCTCGGTGACCAGCGACGAGTGGATCTTCACGCCGTATCTGCTCAAGGCCACCGACTCCGCGCTGACCACGTGGAGTTCACCGGTCGCCCTGTCGGGCATCGGGTCGAACCACATCGACACGTACATCGTGAAGTCCGGCTCGACGTACCACGCCTTCACGAAGAACGAGACGGCGAAGTACATCGAGTACGCGACGGCGTCGAGCCTCGCCGGCCCCTACACGATCAAGAAGACCGGCGACTGGGCGGGCTGGGGCAGTTACCGCGAGGGTCCGTCCGTCATCCAGCTCGACAACGGCGCCTGGCGGATCTTCTTCGACGGGTACGGCGACGGCAAGTACTACTACAGCGACAGCTACGACACCTTCGCCACCTGGACCGCGCCCAAGGCCCTGCCCAGCATCTCGGGCACGGCACGCCACTTCACCGTCATCAAGGAGACGGTGACCGGCGGCCCGACCCTCACGAAGAACGCCACACGCTCGCTGCGCTCCGCCAACTACACCACCCGCTACTGGCAGGAGCAGTCCGCCCTGCTCAACCTCCCCGTGGTGACCAGCTCCAGCACCACCGCCGAGAAGCAGGCGTCCACCTTCACCGTCGTGGCCGGTCTCGCCGACGCGAACGCCTACTCCTTCCGCGACGCGTCCGGCAACTACCTGCGCCACTACTCCTTCCGCGGCCGCTTCGACGCCAACGACGGCACGTCGACCTTCGCGAGGGACGCGACCTTCGTCGCCCGGACCGGTACGACGAGCGATGCGATCCGCTTCGAGTCGTACAACTACCCCGGCTACTACCTGCGCCACTACAACTACCAACTCCGCGTGGAACTGTCCGACGGCACGGACCTCTTCCGACAGGACAGCTCGTTCGTGCCGGTGACGGCCTGGGCCTGACCCGCACCGCTGCGGACGGCCTGAGGAGGGCCGTCAACCGCTGCGCGGCGGTTCACCGGTGTACGCCGCGTGCAGGCGGTCCACCGGTCGTCGGCGGATGCCTGGCGAGGGTTGGCGTACGGCGCCCCGAGCGCGACCTTCACGGCCCGGTCGACGTCGGTGGCGGCCAGGCCCGGCTCGGCGAGGGAACGGGGGACGCCGAGCCGGCCGCCCAGCTCGTACGACTCCCTCGCCGGGTCCGGGGCGTCGAGGGCCCGACGCGGCACGGCCAGGGCGTCGGGCACCTCCGGCGCGTCCCTTTCCCTCTGCGCGCGACGCCGTGACGGCGGTGACCCCTCCGTAGGCCCGAGTCCCACCGCCGACGTGCTGAACAGCTGCCTTCGAAGGTCAGCGGCCCAGGTAGGCGAGCTCGGGGAAGTGCCCCTGGTAGGCGTCCAGCAGGCGCTTGGCGACGGCGTACGAGTCGATCAGGGGGTGGATGGTCAGGGCCCTGACGGCGTGCGCGCGATCGCTGGTGGTGGCGGCCCGGATCACCGCGCGTTCGACGGCCTTGACCGAGCACACCAGACCCGTGCCGTGCTCGGGCAGCGGGGCTCCGGCGATGGGATGGGCGCCGTTGCCGTCCACATGGCAGGGGACCTCGATGACGGCGTCGTCGTCGAGGACCGGGATCCGGCCGCGGTTGCGGACGTTGAGGATGAGAGTCGCCCGCTCGTCCAGCGCGATGGCCCGCATCAGGGCGAGGGCCACCTGCTCGTAGCCGCCGGACTCGAGGTCGCACGAGTCGCGTTCCCCCATGCCGACGGCCTCACGGTTCTCGGCCATGTAGGTGGTCTCGCGCTCCAGCCGGGTGGCGTCCCAGGCGTTCCAGGCCGCGCGTGGCGCCGGCGAGGAACCGTCGACGGTGGCCACGGAGGTGTAGAAGCGCTGCTGCTGGGAGTGGAGGAAGGCCCCCCGGGTCTGCTCCGCGGCTCTCGCCGAGCGCACCGACTCACGGCTGAAGTAGTAGTAGTGCAGGTACTCGTTGGGCAGCGCGCCGAGCGTGCGCAGCAGGTCGGCGCCGAAGAGCTTGCCCTCCTCGAAGGAGGTCAGCGCGGCCTCGTCCTCGAACAGCGACGGCAGCAGATCCCGGCCGTCGGCGTACAGACCGCGCAGCCAGCCCAGGTGGTTCAGCCCCACGTAGTCCAGGCGGGTGCGCGCCGGATCGACGCCGAGCGCCCCGGCCACGCGGCGGCCCAGGCCCACCGGGGAGTCACAGATCCCGATCACCCGGTCCCCGAGGTGTGCGGTCATCGCCTCGGTGACCAGGCCGGCCGGATTGGTGAAGTTGATGACCCAGGCGTCGGGAGCCAGGGCGGCGATGCGGCGGGCGACCGCGGCCGCCACCGGGACGGTGCGCAGCCCGAAGGAGACGCCGCCCGCGCCGACGGTCTCCTGGCCCAGCACGCCTTCCGCCAGCGCGATGCGTTCGTCCGCCGCCCGGCCGGCGAGTCCGCCGACGCGTATGGCGGAGAACACGAAGTCCGCTCCGGTGACCGCCTTCTCGAGGTCGGTCGTGGTGGTGACGGCCGGCGGGTCGGGATGCCCGGCCGCCTGGTCGGCGAGGACCTTGCGGATGGTCGTCAGCCGTGAGGCGTCCAGGTCGTACAGGGTCACGTCGGTGACGCGCCCTTCGCCGCGGTCGCCCAGCAGCGCCCGGTAGACCAGCGGGACCCGGAAGCCCCCGCCGCCCAGGATCGTGAGTCTCATACTTCGACCACCTCAACTCCCGCCTCGCGCAGTCGATTGCAGGTCTTCTCGTCCCCGGGCGCGTTGGTCACGACGACGTCGAGCTCCTCGGGACCGCACACCCGGGCCATCCCGGTGCCGGGGAACTTGCCGGCGTCCGCCACCAGGACCACCTGGGCGCTGGCGGCGATCATCGCCCGTTTGACCGGCACCTCGACGGCCGTGGTGTCCAGTACCTGGCCGTCGGGGCGGACCCCGCTGGTGCCGAGGAACAGCCGGTCGGCGTGGACCTGGCGCAGATTGTCCTCGGTGAGGAAACCGACCAGCGAACGGTAGTCGCGCCGCACCACACCGCCCAACAGGATCAGCTGGACGTCCTTGTCGTCCTGGAGCTCCTCGTAGACGGCCAGATTGCTGGTGATCACTGTCAGGGAGCGGCCGTGGAGATGGCGGGCCACCCGGTGAGCGGTGGTGCCGATGTCGAGCAGCACGGTCTCGCCGTCCCTGACGAGGTTTGCGCACCAGGCGCCCAGGGCGTCCTTCGCCTCGACACGGACGCCGGCCACGTCGGCGAACGGGTCGTCCTCGCCCACGACGGGGGCGGCACCGCCGTAGACCCGCTTGAGCAGTCCCTCGTCCTCCAGTTGCGCGAGGTCGCGCCGGACCGTGGCCTGACTCGCCCCGACCTTGTCGGCCAGGGCGACCACCGAGGTGGGCCCGTCCGCACGCAGAGCGCGCAGGATCAGCTGATGTCTTCGGTCAGGGAGCATGCGGCAGACCATACTCGCGAACGCGCCAAACTCAAGCAAAGTCGCGCATGAATGTCTCGATACCTGCTTGACCCTTGTCAAACCCGCGCACCGGGTGCACTCTCTTGCGTAATTCGGAGCCAGGTCCGGACCCCACTCCGGTCGGCCGAAGCGGATGAACGGCATATTCCGCCGTCACGGACGCGTCGGCACCGTCTGAGAGAACCAGGTCACATACCCCGGGTGGCTGAAGGGTCCACACCCACGCCGATGCTCTTCAGCCACCCGGCCTCCCGCCGCGCCCCTCCGCGGCCACGACCCACAGGTCCTGTCGGGCATGCCGGACACGCCGAACCCGCCGAAATCTAGGAGAAGACCGTGGACCTTTCCCGCAGACGATTCCTTCAGGCCGCCGTACTGACGGCCGCCGCGGCCGGCGCCACCGCAGCGTGCGGCGGCGGCTCCGGATCGAGCGGCAGCAAGGACAGCAAGAACCTGACCCTCTGGTACTGGTCGGGAGGCCTGAGCGACAAGGTCGTCGCGGACGCCAAGAAGCACTTCTCCGACATCACCCTCAAGACCTCCGTGGTCGGCGGCGACTTCAAGACCAAGCTGCTCACCGGCCTCAGGGCCGCGCAGTCCGCCCCGGACATCACCGGCATCAAGGGCGAGGACATCGCCTCGTTCCTGCCCAACGCCAACCGCTTCGTCGACCTGAAGACCGTCGGCGCGGACAAGCTGGCCCCGCAGTACCTGTCGTGGAAGCTGAAGCAGGCCACCACCCAGGACGGCAAGCTCATCGGTTTCCCGATCGACATCGGCCCCTGCGCCACGTTCTACCGCGAGGACCTCTTCGCGAAGGCGGGGCTGCCCACCGACCCGGCCAAGGTCTCCTCCGAACTGTCCACCTGGGACGACTACTTCAAGGCCGGCGTCGAACTGCACAAGGCGGTCCCCAAGACCTTCCTGATCAACAACATCGGCTCGGTGTTCTCGATGGTCATCGGCCAGGGCACCCAGCGGTTCATCGACGAGGACAACAGGTTCATCGGCGACCAGGACCACATCCGCACCGCCTGGACCACCGCCGTCAAGCCCTACACGCTCGGCATCGACGCCAAGATCAACGACAACACGTGGAACGCCGCGATCGGCAACAGCTCCCTGGGCACCGAGATCGGCGCCGCCTGGCACGCGCTGGACATCAGCAACGCCGCCCCGGGCACCAAGGGCAAGTGGCGGGTGGCGAGCCTGCCCGGCGGGCCGTCCAACCTCGGCGGGTCCTTCCTGGCCATCCCCGCGACCAGCGGCAACCCCGAGGAGGCCTTCAAGATCATCAGCTGGATCCTCAGCCCGGAGAACCAGGCCCGCGGCTTCACCGACGCCGCCCTGTTCCCGACCGCCCCGGCCGCGTACAACCTGCCGGCACTGACCGGCGGCGACGCCTTCTTCGGCGGCCAGAAGAGCATCGAGATCTTCGGCCCGGCGGCCGAGAAGATCCCCACCGCCTACGAGGCCCCGGCCGACGCGGCGGTCTCCGCGCCCTTCTTCAGCGAGCTGACCAGCATCGAGGCCAAGGGCAAGGACCCCGACGAAGCCTGGAAGGACGCGGTCGGCCAGGCCAAGCAGATCGCCCAGCGGCAGGGAGTGAAGTGACATGTCGTCAAGCCCGGTAGCCGGCCCGGCACCCACCGGACCGACCTCCGGATCCGACACGGGCCCCACCGGACAGGCCGTTCCGGACCGCTCGCACGGTCCGGGGCGGCGCGCCCCACGGATCCGGCCGGTGTCGGCCGGGGCCCGGCGCGGGCCGCGACGGCGGGTCGCCAGGCACTGGCCGCAGTACCTGGCCATCTCGCCGTACTACCTGATCTTCTCGGTCTTCATGTTCTTCCCGGTGATCTACACCGTGTACCTGGCGTTCCAGAAGTGGGACGGCATCGGGGACATGCACTTCGTCGGGTTCCAGCAGTTCCGCTTCCTGTGGGACGACCCGGTGTTCTGGCTGTCCGTGCGCAACACCCTCGTCATCTGGGTGCTGTCGACCGTGCCGATGCTCTTCCTGGCGCTGGTGCTCGCGGTGCTGGTGAACTCCACCAGACGTCTCACCGCGTTCTACCGGGTCGCCCTGTTCATCCCCAGCATCACCTCGCTGGTGGCCATCGCGATCTTCTTCGGCGCGATCTTCAGCAACAACTTCGGCCTGATCAACGCCGTCCTCAGATCACTGCACGTGTCGGCCGTGCCCTGGATGAGCAACGAGTGGACGATCAAGCTGGTGATCGCGGCGCTGATGACCTGGCAGTGGACCGGCTACAACGCCATCATCTACCTGGCCGGCCTCCAGGCGATCCCCTCGGAGCTCTACGAGGCCGCCCGGATGGACGGTGCCGGCCCGGTACGGATCTTCTTCTCCGTCACCATCCCGCTGCTGCGGCCCATCATCCTGTTCACCGTGGTGGTCTCCACCGTCACCGGTCTGCAGAGCTTCACCGAACCCCAGGTGCTGTTCAACAGCGACGCGTCCACCAACCCCAACTCCGGCGGTCCGGGCCAGGCGGGCATGACCACACTGCTGTACTTCTACCACCAGGCCTTCGACAACAACGACTTCGGCTACGCCGCCGCCATCGTCTGGGCCTTCTTCCTGCTGATCCTGCTCATCGTCCTCATCAACTGGCGCCTGGTGCAGCGTAAGGAGCGACGGCCATGAACGGCTTGAACCGCAACCGCGTCCGGGGGCTCAGCGTCCATGTGATCCTGATGCTCGGCGTCGTCATCTCGGTGTTCCCGTTCTACTGGATCGTCGTCATGGCGACGAACACCTCGCAGGACATCTACAGCTACCCGCCGAAACTGTGGTTCGGCGACCACCTGCTGGCCAACATCCAGCACCTGTTCGACAAGATGGACTTCTTCGGATCGCTGTTCAACACCGTGATCGTCGCGGTCTGTACGACGGCGCTGGTGCTGTTCTTCGACTCGCTGGCAGCGTTCGCCTTCGCCAAGTACGACTTCCCCGGCAAGAAGTTCCTCTTCGGCGTGCTGCTGTCGATGTACATCCTGCCGACCCAGCTGGCGATCATCCCGCAGTACGAGATCATGGTGCAGCTGGGCTGGCTGGGCACCCTCAAGGCGCTGATCGTGCCCGCCGCCGCCAACGCCTTCGGCATCTTCTGGATGCGCCAGTACACCACCACCAGCGTCCCCGACGAACTGCTGGACGCCGCCCGCATCGAGGGCGCCGGCTTCTTCCGGCTGTACTGGCACGTGGTGCTGCCGTGCGTCCGCCCGGCCCTGGCGTTCCTCGGGATCTACACCTTCATCGCCGCCTGGAACGACTACATCCTGCCGCTCGTGATGCTGGTCAACCCCGACCGCCTCACCCTCCAGGTGGCGCTGGCCCAGCTGTACGCCGGCCACTCCACCGACTACAGCATGGTGATGGCCGGCGTGCTGCTGTCCGTCATCCCCCTGGTACTGGTGTTCACCTTCTTCGCCCGGGGCTTCATCGCGGACGCCACCAAGGGCGCCCTGCGCTGACCGCGGCGGGTGATCGGCAGGCCTGCGCGGACCCGGGACGGGCGGCACCCGGGGACCGACTCCGGTCCCCGGGCCGAAGCCCTTCGAGGGCGCCGTCAGTCGACGTCCACCGGGCCGTCGTCCGCCTTCTTGTCCTTGCCCGGGTGCAGCTGGAGCAGGGCGCTGCCGTTGCCCTCCGCGGGGCGGCGGCCCTCGGCGGAGTCCTGGCCGCCCAGGTTCTGGCGGACCGAGTCGAGGATCGTCAGGCCCTGGGAGACCAGGCCGGCGGCGATCTCGCCCAGGCCGTCCGCGCCGTTCAGGACGTTGACATTGGCGCCGGCGAGACCACCGGCCGCCTCCTTCACGATCTGCGGGAGCTGGTCGATCAGCATCCGGTCGAGCGCGACCCGGTCGTAGGAGGCCGCCGCCTCGGCCTGGATCTTCATACGCTGCGCGTCTGCGGCGGCGAGCACCCTGATCCGCTCCGCCTCCGCCTCCGCGGGCTTCACGATCTCGGCCACCAGCTGCTGCTGGCGCAGCTTGGCCTGGCGCTGCGCCAGCTCGGTCTGGGCGGCGAGCACCTCCTGCTGGGCGTGGGCCTGTGCCAGCGGTCCGGCCTGTGCGGCCTTCGCCTGGGCGCGGTCCACCTCGGCCGAGTACTCCGCCTTGACGATGGCGGTCTGCCGGGCGTACTCGGCCTGGTTGCGTGCCGCGACCTGCTCCGCCTCGACCGAGGCCTGCGTGGCCTGTGCCTGGGCGATCTGGGCCTGCCGCTGGATGGCCGCCTTGTGCGGTGCGGACATGGCCTCGATGTAGCCGGTGTCGCCGTCGTCGATCGACTGGATCTGCAGCGAGTCCACGATCAGACCGATCTTCGCCATCTCGATCTTCGAGGTGTCCAGGACCTCCGCGGCGAGCTTCTGCCGCTCGGTGACGATCTCCTCGACGGTCATCGAGCCGATGATGGCGCGCAGGTGACCCGCGAAGATCCGGCCGGTCAGCACCGACATCTGGTCCTGGTCGGAGAGGAAGCGCTGGCCCGCGTTGATGATGCTCTCGTGGTCGTTGCCGACCTTGAAGGCGATGACGGCGCGGACGTGCAGCGCGATGCCCTGCCTGGTCACACAGGTCTCGGTGACCTCGGCCTCGCACATCGACAGGGTGAGGAAACGGGTCTTGCGAAAGACCGGGAGCACGAACTTGCCGTGCCCCGTCACCACTCGGAACGGCGCGCCCCCCAGTCCCCGCCGGCCCCCCGAGATCAACATCGCCTCGTCGGGAGCGGGAACGCGGTATCCGAACATTTCTCTTTCTACTCCTCAGTCGGCGTCGGCGAGATCGCCGAGCGCGTCCAATGGATCCCTCCACTCGATGACGCCGACCTCGCGACAACCACGCGACTCGATCACGAGAACCGTCACCCCCGTGGGCAGGGGATCCTCCGACCAGGCGAGAAAGGTCTCGGAACCGCCTCTGACCCGCACCAGGATCTCGCCGGGGCCCGCGGATCCGCGGGTTCCGACGAGCACTTTCCCCGTACAGCCGATCACGGCCTCGTCCTGCGGCATCATCGGCCGCCCTCCCACGCTCTGGCCCACGATTCAGACGATAGACCTACCAGGGCCGGGGGCCCAACGGGCACGACGTTTCGGCCGCAGGGCCGGGCGAACGGCAGGTCGTCCCGCGGCCCCCGCACACGCGAAACCGGGCCGGGATGACGCTCCCAGGCCGGGGACGGTGCGGGTGTGCAGCGACCCGTCCGTGGTGATCCCCCTCAGGGCGGCGCGCTGAGCGGTGGTGAGGACCCGCTGATGGCCGTCCTCGGTCACCACCTCGGCGGCGATCACCTGCCCGTCGGCGAAACGAGCCGCCAGGGTGCCGGCCGGCTGTCCGCGTTCGTTGAGGAACCCCAGATCCGTCGCCCCGCCCGTCCGGCGCTGCAGACCACCCTGGCTGCGCTCGGCGGCGTCGGTGACGCGCTGGTCCAGATCCCCCAGCAGATAGACGCGCTGGACGAACACCGTGGTGAGCGCCATGGCCGCACACACCACGACCAGGGCCACCGAGACGAACAGCACGAGCCGGACCCGCAGCGAGCGCCGGCCCAGACCGGGGCCCGACCGGCGTGTCCAGGGCCGCCGGCCCCTCACGTCCACTCGTCCGCGGCTCTGATCGCGTACCCCACACCGCGCACGGTGCGGATCATCGGCGCCCGCCCCTTGTCGATCTTCGCGCGCAGACCGTAGATGTAGACCTCGACCAGATTCCCCTCGCCGTCGAACGACGCGTTCCAGACGTGGTCGAGGATCTGCGCCTTGCTGAGCACCTGGTGCGGATGGCTCATCAGGAACCGGAGGAGGTCGAACTCCTTGGTGGTCAGCTGGACCGGCGTGCCGTCGCGCTGCACCTCGCGGGTGCTCTCGGCCAGCACCAGGTCGCCCAGCACCCGCACGGATCCCTGGTCGCACGTCTGCGCCGGGCCGGCCCGGCGCAGCAGACCGCGCAGCCGCAGCATGACCGCCTCCAGGGAGAACGGCTTGGTCACGTAGTCGTCCGCGCCCGCCGACAGCCCGTCGATCCGGTGCTCCAGCGCGTCGCGCGCGGTGAGCATCAGCACGGGCAGCCGCTTGTTCTCGCTGCGCAGCCTGCGCAGCACCTCGACCCCGTCCACGTCGGGCAGCATCCCGTCGAGGACGACGACATGCGGGGCGCAGTCCCGTGCGATGCGCAGCGCGCCGCGTCCGTCCTCCGCCGAGAAGGACCGCCACCCCGCCTCGGCCACGCCGCGGACAGCAGCTCGGTGAGCTCGGGCTCGTCGTCGACCATCAGCACGCGAACCGTGCCTTCACGTGTACCGGAAGCGCCAGACATGGGCCGAGCTTCTCTCATTCGGCCATGAGAACCATGTGGGTCGGCTGAGTGCGGGCCGTGGGGTGCGGTCGACCGGCCCGTCGCTCAGCGGCGCGGTGACCGGCGGACGGTCAGGACGGCGACGTCGTCGTGCCGGCGGTCGTCCCCGGCGAACGCGAGGGCGTCCTCGTGCAGCGCCCGGGGCAGTTCGGAGGGGGAGAGGTCGAGGTGCTTCAGCAGGCGTTCGTCGATCGGGTAGAAGGTGCCGTCGGCGGCGCGGGTCTCGGTGAGGCCGTCGGTGGTCAGCAGCAACGTCGAACCGGCCGGGAAGGTGAACCAGCCCACGGTCGTGGGCTCGGCGGCCAGTTCGGCGAGCCCGAGCGGGACGCCGGAGTCCAGGGGCGGGGTGGTGACGGCGCGGTCGTGCACCAACCGGGGCGGAACATGCCCGCAGTTGACGACCTGCGCCTCCGCACCCGTGTCGACGCCGATGATGAGGGCGGTGACGAACCGTTCGTCCTCGCCGGTCTCTTCGGCGTAGGAGTTGTGGCGGACAACGGCGGCGTCGAGGGCGTCGACGAGCGCGGTGAGCGTGGGCTCACGGTGGGCGGCCTCGCGGAAGGCGCCGATGACGGCGAACGCGGCGCCCACGGCGGCCAGCCCCTTGCCCTGCACGTCGCCGATCAGCACGCGCGTGCCCCAGGGAGAGGCGACGACGTCATAGATGTCGCCGCCGACGAGCCGGTCCTCCTGCACGGGCTCGTAGACGCCGTTGACCAGGACGTCGTCGGTGACCACGGGCAGTGGGTGCAGGATGTGCCGTTGCATGGCGGCGGCGGTGGAGCGCAGGCGGAGCATCTCGTGCTCGCGCCCGATGCGCCGGTGGCAGGCGTAGACGGAGGCGGCTCCCAGGGCGAGGGTGAGCAGCACCAGCAGCGCCCGGTCGAGCGGTCTGCCCCCGTCACCGGCCCGCAGGAGCACGGTGAAGGTGACGAAGAGGGTGGTCCACGCGGCGACGAACCTGGTCTGTTGAACGGTGCACAGCGCCGACGCCGTTCCCGGCAGGAAGACCAGGAGCCCGAGAAGCCACACCTCGGACCCGGACAGGACGCCGAGCACCTCCACCAGGACCGTCACCGACAGCACACCGAGGACCGTCTCGGCGTTGCTCGGAGGCTCGATGGCATCGACGGTGTCGGCGGCACGCGTCCGACGGATACCGATCATGGGCACTCCCGGGCAGCTGGTGATCTCTCTGTACCTTAGACAGACGGTCGGCCCGGCGGATGGGCGGAGGCGAGCAGGCCGAGGGTGGTGTCGAGCGCTACGGCCCGCTTCGCCTCGGGTGCGGCCGCGGGGAGGTGGACGGCGGCACCGTCGAGTGCCGGCCGCATGTCTCCCGCTTCGATCCGCGCACCGGCGAGCCGCTCGACCCACCGGCGACACGGCCCGTCCCCGGGTACCCGGCGGGGATCGACGACGGAGTCGTGTACGCACGCGTGAGGCCGCAGAGGAAACGATGACCCCGTCGTCGGAGAACGCACCGACGACTTCACCGCCGAGCGGGCGGATGCCGCCCGTAACCGCGCCCGGCTCCTGGCGGCGGCCGCACAACTGGTGACCGAACGGGGAGCCGGGCATTGACGATGCAGGCGGTCGCGGAGGCGGCCGGCGTCGGAAAGGGCACGCTCTTCCGCCGGTTCGGCGACCGCGACGGGCTGCTGCCCGCCCTCCTCGGCGAGACCGAGGCCGCGTTCCAGGAGGCGTACGCCTCAGGCCCGCCGCCGCTGGGGCCGGGGACACCCGCGGCGGTTCGACTGGTGGCGTTCGGCAGTGCCCTGGTGGAGCGCACGGGTGCTGACGCGGACCTGGGGGCCGCGCTGGGACGGCAAGTGATCTACGGGCGCCGCCACGGTCCGGAGACCGGACGGGCCTTCCACCGCCACATCTCAACCCTCCTTCGAGGGGCGGGGATCGAGGCGGACCACGACCTGCTCGCCCACGCCCTCCTCCCCTTCGCGAGCTTCGAGACGGCGGACTGCCTGCGCAAGGAGCATGCGGTGTCCACGGCACGTCTGCAGGCTGCCTGGGCGGACCTGGTACGGCGGGTGACCCGGCCGGGCGGAGCGTGGCCCACCCGCGCACCGACGGGGCCGAGACACCGCTCATGACCGGGTGGCCCGCGCGGGTGTGGCGTGCAGGCGCCTGTCTGCCCGTGGCGCGCTCTCCGTCCGCTGCCCGCCCCTCGGTGCGGGGGAGCAGCGGACGGGCGAGGGCTCAGGCTTTGCCCTGCAGCCGCCAGACCTGGTTCTTCTTGGTGCCGAGGGCGCTCGCGGGGTCACAGGTCCACTGGTGGACCAGGGCCCGCGGCTGGGTGGAGACGTTGGAGACGTCGACGCACTTGCCGCTGTGCACGGCGACGAGCTGGTAGTCGTGGCTGTTGCCGAGTGCGGTGACGGGGGAGAGGGTGAACATCTGGTTGGTGCCGCCGTTGCAGGTGTACTGGACGACGGCGGCTCCGTCGGCCGTGGAGGCGCCCGCGACGTCCAGGCACTTGCCGCTGTGCTCGTCGACGACGGTGTAGGTGTTGGCCCGGCCGGCGACCGGCTTGAGGTCGAGCATCTGCTGGTAGCCGCCCTCGCAGTAGTACTGCTGGTACTGCGTGCCGTTGGCGGTGCTCAGGTCGGTGTCGTCCAGGCACTGCCCGCTGTTCTGGCTCACGGCGACCGTGGAGACGGTGGTGTTGGAGGGCGGGAGGAGGGTGACGGTGTAGCCGTCCTTGGCGTTCGACCAGGGGAGGGTCAGCGAGGCGGAGTTGCCGCTGACGGTGAGCGTGGTGTCGGAGACCGTCTCCGGGCCGCTCACCGCGGCTCCGTTGTTGTACGGGACGCGCTGGACGACCGCCCGGACCCTGCTGTTCTCCACGACCGACGTGGTGTTCAGGCCGGTGAGGTTGACCGTGACGGTGCCGGTGTTGCCGTTGCTGCCGAGCAGGACCTTGGCGTTCTTGGCGGAGTTGTCCTTCGTGGCCAGGCCGTCGGTGCCGGCGCCCGGGACCAGATTGACGATGTTGCCGGTCTGGGAGCCGTAGTAGCGGTACATGAACCACTCGCCGAGCGGCAGGTACTGTCCGGCGCTGTTCTTGGTGAGGAGGTTGGCCTCGTAGTCGTGGAGGTTCGTGCCCGAGGCCCAGTTGCCGCGCAGGCCGTCGGCGCCGGCCCGTTCCAGGCGGCCCATGAACCAGGCGCCGCCGCCGGGGGACTGCATGGACAGGGTGGCGTACTCGTTGATCTGGTAGGGGCGGGTGTTGGTCAACCCGGCTGCGGCGAGCGTGGAGTTGGCGCGGCCGACGTCGGTGACCGGGTCGCCCGGCTCGTCGTGCCAGCTGTAGATGTCGGGTGCGACGTTGTTGGCCTTGACGTAGTTCAGGTACGTGGTCCACCAGGTGTTGGACGAGTTCGGCTGGCTCGCGGTGCTGGGCCCGACGATGAGCTGGCCCGGGAACGCGGCCCGGACGCGGGCGTAGAAGCGCGACCACATCTGCAGGTACTGGGTCTGCGAAGGCCCCCAGAAGTTCCGGCCGTCGGGCTCGTTCCACAGGTCCCACTGGACGGTCATGTTGTTGGCGCGGACGTCGTTGATGAGCTGGGTGACGAAGTTGTCGAAAAGTGTCCAGTCACCGTTGTCGCCGGGCCAGCCCTGGGTGGTGGTGGCGTCGGCGCCCCACAGGTCGTGCGGGAGCAGGACGAACGTGCCGCCCAGAGCGGTGGTCCGCTTGTACTGGGCCAGGGTGGAGTTCCAGCGGGTCTGGTAGCCGGCGAGGCTGGTGCCGTAGCCGCCGTTGTTGAGCTGGGCTCCGCCGGCCCGCATGAAGTGCCACTTGACGTCCTTGAAGAAGTGGTCCTGCGGCAGCGCCCCGTCCGGGGTCATCCCGTAGATCATTCCCGAGGCGTGGTAGGTGGGGGCTCCGCCGGCGGTGGCGAAGTCCACGGTGACGGAGGTGTCGGCGGCGTGCGAGGCGGTGGCGGGGAGCAGACTCGCCGCCAGGGCCGTCAGCAGGACGGCGGTTCTGGTCGCCGGACGAGGTGAACGGGGGTGCATGTGCGGCTCTCCAAGGGGGTGAGGCGTCAGGACTGCTTCTGTGCGAGGGGGGTGACGGCAATGCGGTCGATGACCGGCGCGTACGGCGAGCGCTGGTCGTACTGGTTGTAGGTGTCGCCGTTGAAGTCGGGCAGCTCCTCGGCGGTGAAGGTGAGCCGGTTGGCGCCCTTCTTCAGCGTGAGCGGGACGGTCAGTTCCCAGAAGTTGTTGAAGTGGAAGGTCGTGGGGAACAGCACCCGTCGGGCCGGTCCGCCGTTGACCGAGAGGTCGGCGTGCCGGGCGATCGGGTCGGGGTTGTAGTGGGTGGCGGGCGCCTGTTCGGCGTTGGAGTAGCGGATGGTCACCGCGTGCCGCCCGGCCTTCTCGGCGACGACGTCGACGCTGAGGGCGTTGGCCTTGCCGTCGCCGATGTCGGTGACCGCCCTGCCGCCGGAGGCGAAGGTGTAGGCGTCGCTCACCTTGGCGGCGCCGGTCAGCCGGCCGTCCTCCGCCTGGTACACCTTGGTCGTGAGGGGGCCGCTGGACGGCGCGACCCGCAGCCGGTCCAGCACCAGTTCGTGCACGGCACCGGTGAGGGTGATCTTGTTGATGCCGCCGGACAGGAACACCCGGACCTGGTCCGTGCCCTTCTTCGGCCCGCCGACCTCGGGTACGTCGAGCTTCTCGCCGTTGAGGGAGAGGCTCGCCCGGCCACCGCCCAAGTGGTCGACGGACAGGGTCGATTCACCGCCGGCGGCGCTGTGGACCCAGAAGGTGGCGGAGTCGCCCTTGGCCAGCGGCACGGCGCCGGGGCCCGAGGCGCCGGGACGGTCGTAGCGGGGGAGCGCTCCGGAGAGGGTGGCGTACTCGGCCTCGTAGACCGCCGGCGCCGCCACGTGCCCGTCCCGCAGCGACAGATCGACCTTGTCGATGATCGCGTCGCCCTTCGTGACGCCCAGGTCCGGGTCCTTCGCGGCGAGCGTGATGCGGTGCTTGCCGGCGCTGAGCTTCACCGTGGTGTCGGTGTGGCCCCAGACCACCCACTTGTAGCCGAGCGGCAGCCGCAGCTCCTGCGGATCCGCGCCGTCCACGCGCAGGAAGACGTTGGTGGGCCCCTGCTCCTTCACCAGGTCGTACAGGTTGTAGGAGTTGGCGAAGACGCTCAGGTCGTACGTGCCGTCCTGCGGGACCTCGACGTCGAAGGCGAGCACTCCGTCGGAGCCGGTGCGCAGGCCGCCCACGTTGTAGGTGCCGGAGGTGGCGAACCCGCCGACGTGGGAGGGCGTGCCCTCGGGCCCGTTCCTCGAGTAGCCGCCGCCGGTGTACGTGGCGTTCTCCGCCTCGTACGTCTTGCGCCAGCTCACCGAAGGCTCGGCCGGTACGCCGCCGTGGCCGCCGGGGGAGAGGACGACCTGGTAGGCGGACATCTCGTTCATGCCGGTCATGGGGAGGGTGACGGTGCCGTCCGCCCCGACCTCGAGTTCCTTGTCGGCGAGGCGCAGCGGCTGGGCCGAGTCGCCGACCTGGCCGGTCCAGGGGATCTCCTGCACGGTGGCGTGGACGGTCGTCCCGAACAGCTTGGGGTCGATGTTCCTGAAGACGACGTCCGCGTCCCCGCTCTTGCCGCCGAAGAGCGCCCGGGACTGCCTCTTGTCCGCGTCGAGGGTGGCCACGCCCTGGAGGGTGTACTGCTGGTTGGGGTGCGGCGCGGTCACCTCGACGGTGTGGCCGGACATCTGGCCGTAGGCGTTGAACAGCCACCACTGCCCGTTGCCCTTGTTGGCCTCGACGGCCGAGTCGTTGAGGTTGCCGTCGATGTTCCAGTACGCGAGATCGGCGTCGATCTTGGACTCCTCGATGGCGGAGACCCACTGGACGACCTGGCCGGGGACGGAGAGGTGGTAGTTGTGGCCGTACTCGTTGACGTTGACCGGCAGCGGCCCGACGCCGACGTCCTTCTCCATCTGCCGGTACCTCGCCACGTTCGTACGGACCGCGGCGGGACTGGAGAGCTCGTGCCAGGTCATCACGTCGGGGACGACGTCGTTGGCCTTGGCGTACTGGAGGAAGCCCTTGACCTGGGCGTAGAGGACGCTGGTGTTGGGGCCGGCGATACGGGCGTCCGGGTCGAGGCCCTTGATGAGGCGGTAGACCTCCTTCCAGGCCGCGAAGTAGTACTGCGGGTCGTTCAGCCAGGAGACCTTGTTGTAGCTCCACTCGCCCGTGCCGAACATGTTCCCCTCGGGCTCGTTGAACGGCACGTAGACGACATGGTCCTTGTATGCGCCCATGGTCAGAACCTGCTGGACCTGCTTCTTGATCTTCGCCTCGAAGTCGGCGAGCCGCGCCGGACCGTCCGGGCCCGGCCACTGGTAGGGGAAGCCGCGGTAGATGTCGGTCATGTAGACGTAGACGTCCTTGCCGCCCGAGTCCACGAACGGCGGCAGCATCTCCAGGGCGTCCGCGCCCGGATGCTGGGGCCCGTCCTGGGCCTTGGTCGACACCGTGCGGACGTGCATGCCTTCGAGGACGTTGCGGCTCGGCACGCCGTCGCCGTAGACCCCGTAGAGAGAGCCGGACGCGCCGCCGTGGAAGGCGCCGGTGTCCGTGGCGAGGTCGATGGTGAGCTGTTCGGGTTCCGCCGCGCGGGCTGTGCCGGTGGCGCCGGGTACGGCGAGGAGGGCGGCCAGGGCCGTCAGGGCCGTGCCACCGACGCCGGCTCCTGTTCTGCTGCGGGTGCGTCGCACTGAGGTCTCCGTGAGGTGATCCGTCATAGGAGTCGAACCGGTTCGAAAGAATGCGTGCCGGAAGCTAGCACCGCCGAAAAGGGCCGAGCAATACCTTCGACCCGGATCGGTCAGCAGTTACCCGGAACTCGGCGCAAGGCATTGACAGCGGCTCCCGTCGCTCCTAACTTCCCTTAACGCGAACCGGTTCGACAAAGGAGTGTTGCCGTGAACATCGGTGAGATCGCCAAGCGTGCCGGTGTCTCGCGCAGTACCGTGTCCTACGCCCTCAGCGGCAAGCGCGCGGTGTCGGAGGAGACCCGGCGCAAGATCCAGCAGGTCATCGACGAGCTGGGCTACCGGCCCAACGCCAGCGCGCGGGCCCTGGCCAACGGCCGGACCAGCACCATCGGCCTGGTCTTCCCGCCGGCCGGCAACCACTACACCGGCATGCAGCTGGACTTCATCGGCAGTGTGGTGGAGGCCGCGGCGGCCTACGACTACGACGTGCTGCTCTCCCCGAGCGGTGTGGACAGCGACCGTTCGTTCCAGCGGCTGCTGGCCGAGCGGCGGGTCGACGGTGCGATCCTGATGGAGATCAGACTCCAGGACGACCGGGTGGACCACCTGGGCGAGGTGAACTTCCCCGCCGTCTGCATCGGCCGCACGGCCAGCTCGGACGGCGACTGGTGGGTCGGGCTGGACCACACCGCGCTGGCGGCCGCCTGCGTCAACCACCTCGCCGACCTGGGGCATCGCAGGATCGCCTTCGTGAACCGGCCCGAGCACCTGCTGCGGGCCGGCTACGAGTCGGCGCACCGTGGCATCGAGGGCTTCACGAAGGCCGCGGCCGAGCGCGGGCTCACCGTACGGACGTACTGCTGCGGCGACGACGCCCCCTCGGGGCAGGCCTGCCTGGAGCGGATCCTGCAGGAAGACCCGGACACCACGGCCCTGGTCACTCTGAACGAGGCCGCGCTGGGCGGTCTCTACCGGGGCCTGGCCGTGGCGGGCCGCCATGTACCGCGTGACTTCTCCGTCACCGGGGTGGTGGCCGGGCGGTGGGCGGAGACGGTGACCCCGCAGCTCACCGCGGCGGACGTGCCCGCGGAGCAGATGGGGCGCCTCGCCGTCGACCTGCTCGTCGAGCGTCTCGGCCACCCCGACGCGGCGCCACGCCACCACCTGCTGGCGCCGCCCATCTCCCTTCGCTCCAGCACCGGGCCGGCCCACCGCGTCCCGGACTCCGGTTCCGGCAACCAGTTCTGACGGTCCGTCAACTTCCGGCTCCGCTTCGTCACCGGCCGCGCGCCGGTCGGTCGCCCCACCACTTCGGCGTGCCCGTCGTCTTCGGCATGCCCTCATCCACCTCGCAGAGGACCGCGCCATGAACAGAACCACCGGACGACGGCTCACCGCCGTGGCCCTGACCGTCGTCGCCCTGGCCGCCGGCACCACCGCCTGCTCCTCCGGCGGCAGCTCCGCCGCGAAGGGCGAGGACGACGGCACCTACACCGTCTGGGACCCCTACCCGCAGTTCGCCAAGGACTCGGCGTGGGCGAAGCTGCTCGACGGCTGCGGCGGCAAGGCGGGAGTCAAGATCAAGCGCACCGCGTTCGACACCAGCGACCTGACGAACAAGGTGCTCCTGGCGGCCCAGCAGGGCAACTCGCCGGACCTGCTCATCGTCGACAACCCCGTGGTGTCGACCCTGGCGGAGGCCGGCGTCCTCACCACCACCGACGACAACAAGTTGGACACCTCCAAGGCCGACCCCAACCTGCTCGCGGCCGGCCAGTCGGGCGGCAAGACGTACGGCACGCCCATCGGCGCCAACACCCTCGCCCTCTACTACAACAAGGACGTTCTCAAGGCGGCGGGCGTCGACGTCGCCTCGGTCAAGGACTGGACGTCGCTGACGGCGGCGCTGGGGAAGGTCAAGAAGGCGGGCAAGAAGGGCATCACCTTCTCCGCGATCGGCACCGAGGAGGGCAGCTTCCAGTTCCTGCCGTGGTTGTGGGGCTCGGGCGCCAAGCTCACCGAACTCGACTCCGCCCAGGGCGTGTCGGCGCTGTCCCTGTGGACCGACTGGCTGAAGCAGGGCTATGCCCCCAACTCGGTCATCAACAACACCCAGACCACCAGCTGGCAGGAGTTCGCGAGCGGCGACTACGCCTTCGCCGAGAACGGCACCTGGCAGCTCGCGAACGCCGAGAAGGCCGGCTTCGACTACGGAGTTGTGCCCGTACCGGCCTCGAACGGGGGCAACGCGGCGGCCCCGACCGGCGGCGAGTTCGTCACCGTCCCGGTCCAGGACGACACCGGCCGCTACACCACCGCGCAGAAGCTGGTGACCTGCCTGACCAGCACCGAGAACCTCTACGCCACCGACACCACCCTGTCCTACGTGGCCCCCACCGCCGAGGTCCAGAACAAGCAGGTCGCGGCGAACGCCGAGCTGGAGCCCTGGGTCGCGGCGGTGAAGGCGGCCAAGGGACGCACCAGCGACGACCTCGGCACCAAGTACCCCAAGATCTCCGAGCAGATGTGGAAGGCGGTCCAGTCCGCCCTCAGCGGTGCCAAGTCCCCCAAGGACGCGCTCGGCGCGGCCCAGGACGCCGTCAAGTAGTCGAAGCCCAGGGGCTGTTGATGAACCGCACGACACACCCACCGGACAGCCGGACCGCGCTCGACCGGACCGGGGCGGCCTCTCCTGCCCCGCCCCCGGCCCTCCCCGGGCCCAGGCGCCGCCGCCCTGCCTCCCAGCAGTGGGCCGCCTGGGCGTTCCTCGCCCCGGTCACCCTCTACCTCGGCCTGTTCTACGCCTATCCCCTCTACCGCAACCTCGACCTGAGCCTGCGCGACTACACCGTCCGCTCGTTCGTCCGGGGCGACGCGCCGTTCATCGGCCTGAAGAACTTCGAAACCGTCTTGCAGGACCCGGCCTTCGGACCGGCGCTGGTGCACACCGTGGTGTTCACCGCCGTCTGCCTGGTCTTCCAGTACGCCATCGGCCTGGCCCTCGCGGTCTTCTTCAACCAGCACTTCCGGCTGTCGGCGACCCTGCGCGCCCTGTTTCTCGTACCGTGGCTGCTGCCGTTGATCGTGTCGGCCTCCACCTGGTCGTGGATGCTCAACAGCGAGTCGGGGATCGTCAACGCCATCCTGCACGCACTCGGCATCGGGCCGGTGAATTGGCTGACCTCGCCGTCCTGGTCACTGACCTCGGTGATCGTCGCCAACATCTGGATCGGCGTCCCGTTCAACCTCGTCGTGCTGTACAGCGGTCTGCAGTCGATCCCCACGAGCCTGTACGAGGCGGCGGCCCTCGACGGGGCGAACGCCTGGCGTCGCTTTTGGAGCATCACCTTCCCGCTGCTGCGCCCGGTGTCCGCCATCACCCTGTTGCTGGGCCTCGTCTACACGCTCAAGGTCTTCGACATCATCTGGATCATGACCAAGGGCGGCCCGGCGGACTCGTCCACCACCTTCGCCACCTGGTCCTACCAGCTCGGCTTCGGCAACCTGCTGCCCGCCTTCGGCCCCGGCGCGGCCGTCGGGAACCTGCTCGTCGTCGCCGCCCTGGTCTTCGGCCTGGTGTATCTGAGGGTCCAGCGAAAGCAGGCACTGTCGTGAGCGCGCCCACCATGAACCGCCCCGGCCGTACCACGTGGTGGAAGACGGCCACGGGCCTCCTCCTCACCGCGATCATGCTCTTCCCGGTCTACTGGATGCTCAACGTGTCCTTCACCCGCGACCAGGACATGCGCAAGAGCCCGCCGGACCTGTTCCCCGTGCGCGGCACGCTGGAGGGCTACCGGGCCGTCCTGGACCAGCAGTTGCCCTACCTCGGCACCAGCCTCGTCATCGGCCTGGGCACCGTCGTCCTCACCGTGGCGCTGGCCGCGCCCGCCGGCTACGCGCTCGCCAAGCTGCGGCCACGTGGCGGCGTCGTCGTCAGCTTCCTCCTCCTGGTCGCCCAGATGATCCCCGGCATCATCATGGCGATGGGCTTCTACGCCATCTACCTCGGCCTCGGGCTGCTTCAGTCGGTGCCCGGCCTGATCGTCGCGGACTCCACGCTGGCCGTCCCGTTCGCGGTGCTGATCTTCACCGCGTTCATGTCCGGCATTCCGGAGGAGCTGCTCCAGGCCGCCAGGACCGACGGAGCCGGGCCCCTGCGCACGTTCCGGTCGATCGTGCTGCCCATGAGCCGCAACGCCGTCGTCACGGTGTCGCTGTTCGCGTTCCTATGGTCCTGGTCCGACTTCGTGTTCGCCAGCACCCTCGCCGGCGGTGGGACACACGAGCCGATCACCCTCGGCATCTACCACTACATCGGCAACAACAACCAGGAGTGGAACGCCATCATGGCCACCGCCGTCGTGGCCTCGCTGCCCGCCGCGGTCATCCTCGTCCTCGCCCAGCGTTACGTCGCCGCCGGCGTGACCGCAGGAGCCGTCAAGGACTGACCGGCCGCCGTCGTTCCGGCCGCAGAACCGATCCCGCCGCAGATCCGATCCGGCCGAAGAGCCGATCCCGCTGAAGAAACGAGTAGCCCCTTCATGACCGCCGCCCGCCCCGGCCCGGCCTTCTCCCTCCACGACATACCGTTCAGCACGCACGGATCCTGGTTCGACGTCTCCCCGGTCCTGGCGCAGGGGACGTACGCCGAAGACCTTCACCTGGTCTCCCACCAGAACGGCATGCACGCCGTCCTGCGCCTCGTCCCCCTCGACCCGGCGACGGGCGACCGGGCCGACACTCTGGTCACGGCGACACCGAGCCTGTTGAGCTGGACCCACGGGAGCGGGCGCGTCGACCTCGCCTACGCGTCACCCGACACCGTGCGCCTGCGCGGGACCGGGCTCGCCCTGCGCGTCACCGCCGCGGAGCGGACCCTGACGCCCTTCACGGGCACGTACTTCTTCCGCGACCCGGCCGACGGCGCGTACGTGTTCACCTCCTACGAGACCGGACGCCGCTACCGGGTCACCGTCCTGTCGGGCGTCGTGGACGACGTCCTCGGCAGCCAGGCCCTGGGCGAGGCCGACCGCGGACTCACGATCACCACGGACACCGACGGCACCTGGGAGGCCGCCGTCGAGGAGTTCGACAGCGCGCGCCGTCCCCACCGCGCCCGGACGACCTTCGGCGAGGTCGTGGCCGCGGCGGAGCAGGCCTTCGCCGACTTCGCCGACGCGGTGGCCCCCTGGCGCACGGCACACACCCCGGCCGCCGAACTCGCCGTATACGTCCTGTGGTCGGCGACGGTCGACCCGGCGGGGCTGGTCACCCGGCCGGCGGTGCTGATGTCCAAGCACTGGATGGACAAGGTCTGGAGCTGGGACCACTGCTTCAACGCCCTCGCCCTGGCGCCCGGAGCGCCCGCGCTGGCCTGGGACCAGTTCTCGCTGCCGTTCGACCACCAGGACGACAGCGGGGGCCTGCCCGACTCGGTGACCCACTCGGAGGTCCTGCACAACTTCGTCAAACCCCCCATCCACGGCTGGACCCTGGCCCACCTGCGCAGGCGCCTCCCCGAACCCCTCGATCACGCCGAACTCGCCGACGTCTACGACCGGTTGAGACGCTGGACGGACTTCTGGCTCACCGTGCGCCGCGCACCGGACGCCGCCCTGCCCCACTACCAGCACGGCAACGACAGCGGCTGGGACAACGCCACGACCTTCGACCCCGAACGCGTCGTCGTCACCGCCGACCTGACCGCGTTCCTCGTCCTCCAACTGCACGAACTCGCCGCTCTGGCAACGGAACTCGGCCGTGACGACGACGCGCGCGGCTGGACCCGCACCGCGCGGACGACGCAGGCGGCCCTGCTCGACGAACTGTGGACGGGCGAGTGGTTCGTCGCCCGGGGCGCCGACAGCGGCGACACCTGGGGCAGCTCCAGCCTCCTCGACCTGATGCCCATCGCGTTGGGCGAGCACCTGCCCGAGAACGTCGCCAAGACGCTGGCCACCCGGATCGAGGCCCACCTGACCCCGTACGGCCTGGCCACCGAACTGCCCACCTCACCGCACTACCGCCCCGACGGCTACTGGCGCGGCCCCATCTGGGCACCCGCCACCGTCCTCGTCGAGGACGGTCTGCGCCGGGCCGGCCACCACCGCCTCGCCGACGAGATCAGCACCCGCTTCCGGCGCCTGTGCGAGACCCACGGCTTCGCCGAGAACTTCGACGCCCTCACCGGCACGGGCCTGCGCGACCGCGCCTACACCTGGACGGCAGCCGCCTACCTCCTGCTCGCCGAAGCCCACGCGCTCCGAGGCGCCCCGTCGGGCCCGGAGCGCGCCGGCTGACACCGCCCGGGGCCCGTTCCCCCGCTCAGTGGTTCACGATCACGGGCCGGCCGGTGCCGAGCCGGACGCGTCCGGGCGGGAGGCCTCCGGCGAGGAGACCGGTTCCGGGGCTGCCGTACGTGGCCGGCGCGGCAGGTCGGCTCCGTGGACGAGAACGATCTGCGGGCCGGGTATCGCCACGAACCGGGCCGGGTGGTGGCGCCTCTCCTTCCCGGGCTCGGTGACCGCGAGCGGCCACTGGAGCACCAGGTCGCCCTCGCCGAGGGTGTCCCGCTCGCCGTCCATGCTCAGCAGCTTGCCCTCCCACAGCCGTCCGTCGGTCAACTCCACCGCCAGCCACAGGGAATGCCCCGGCGGCGTCAGTTCGACTGCCCTGCGCAGCGGAGGGGACGGGGTGTGCCGGACCGCCGTGCCGCCGTAGCGGGCGACGACCGTCCCGGCCGACGCCGCGACCACCAGGCTGATCACGAACGCCAGGACGCCCGACCAGATGGCCTGCCAGGGATGAGCGGTGAGGTAGGGGGAGCCCTTCAGCAGCCCTTCGAGCGGCAGCAGCGCCGTCCAGTGCGGCGCCGGCAGCAGTACCACCAGCGTCCCCACGGCGCTGCCCACGGCTCCCACGCAGACCAGGTCCACGAGTTCCAGGAGGGAGGTGCGCCGGCGCCGGGGCCGACGCACCTCGACGATACGGACGTAGACGTACCCGGGCGCGGCGGAGACGAGCAACACGACGAGCGCGACGACACTGGTCGGCATCTTCCCCCCCCCCGTCTTCGCGTACCTTCGCCTGCCTTCGTGTGACCCCTGTGGGTCAGCCGGTCCCGCCGCCGTTGGAGCCGTTCCCGGTGGCCGGGGGCTGCTCGCCGACCGGCTGCGGTGGCTGCTGCTGTGGGGGGTTCGGGGTGCCGAACGGCCCCGGGAGCCCGGCCGCCCCCGGATCCGGCTCGGGCGGCATGTCGACCCCTCGCGGGCCCTGGCTGTCGTCGTTCAACTCGCTTTGCTGCACGAGGTCCTTCAGGTCCGCGTGCGTGTCGACGAGTTCCCGGAGCCCGTCGTCGAACTCGTCGTCGTCGAGATCGTCGGAGCATTCGTAGAACTCGGCCAGAACGGCTCGGGTCCCGTCGGAGACCTCGTGCCACCCGGGGGCGTGGACAGCGGTTCGGACGCGCGAGTCGGTGACGGTGCGCGGCGGGCCGGGAAACGCGGGACTGTCGGGACTGTCGGGACGGCTGGAACGCACGACTGCTGACACCTCCGGGTGCGGCTGGATCAGGGCGCCCGGTCATCCTGCCAGTCTCAGTCCTGTCAAGTAGTCCCTTTTCCCGCACAAATCTGTTCATCAGTACGTAATCTGGGGGAGAGAGCATGCCTCGCCTCGGCCGTCCGAAGACGTCACCGGGCCTGGGGCCCGGGCGAGGGAGCACGGCACGGTGGTCGGGCAGAACAGGCCTTGTGAGTATCGGGACTTCACCCTTCGCCTGGTCAGGACGTCCCCGACGGAACCCGGTGAAACCGGGGGCGGTTCCGGCAGGCTCCGGTTCGACGTGTACGCGGTGGAGGCCGGCATCCACGTCCCGGGCGTGTCTCTTCTCGTCGAGAGGGTACGGAAGTTAGCCGAGTTGTTCGACAAACGCGCCACCACCGAATCCGAGGTGGCGCGAGACATGGGGAACGCGCTGCTTCCCAGGAAGATCGCCGCCTGCTTCCGGACCGCTCTGGAGGGCGCCCGGCAGCAGCGGGCCGGAGTCCGGCTGTGCATCGAGACCACCGACCCGGAACTGGCCTCCGTCCCCTGGGAGATCAGCTCGGTGGACGTGAACACCACCGGCGCCGGACCGGAATGGCGGTTCCTGTACCTCCACGAGGCGGTCTCCGTGGCCCGCAGGCGTGTCGCCTCCTTCCTCCCGACGCAAGCGGAAGCGTTCGCCCGCGAGGCCCGGGGACCGGTGGTCGTGGCCACCGCGCTGGACGTCTTCGACCGCCATCAGCGCTTCGGACTCCGTGGGGCGAAGCCCGGTGCCGGAGGGCATGTCTCCGCGGCCAGCGCCATGCAGGCCGCCGGTCGGCTCCGGGGCACGGGCTACGAGCCGGTGGTGCCCCAGGACCCCATCAGCCGCGACCAGTTGTCCGCTGTCCTCGCCACCCCCGCGTGGGCGTTCGTGTTCGGAGGCCACGGCACCGCCGACGGCATCGTGCTCACCGGGCCCGGCGGCCCGGAGGACCTTGAGCTGCTGCCCGCGGCCGAACTCGCCCGCATACTCCGGGAAGCGAAGGTGCAGGTCGCCGTCCTCGCCGCGTGTCACACGGCCACGGAAACGGGCGCCGGCACCGCGGACCCGCACAGTGGCTGGAGCAGCGTGGCCGGGACGCTGGTCGACGGCGGGGTGCCGTGGGTGGTCGGGATACGCGGCCTGGTGGACGACACGGTGGCGGCCGAGCTGACCCGGGTGTTCCTGTCCGGGCTGCATGACGGCGACTCCGTGGAGAACGCGCTGGCCCGGGCCCGGGGCGCGGTGCACACGTCCGGATGGCTCCCCGTGCTCCACACCTCCGCGTCCGTGCCGGACGCCAGGTTCCGGCTGCCGGCACCGGCCGTGGCACGCGAGGAACTCGCCGCGTTTCCCGTCGTGTCCCCGCAGCGGGCCACGGCGGACCGGCTCGTATACGACACGGGTCCGCATCGGCTCGACGTCCTGTGGGGCCTCGACCGGGGCCCGATCCGCGGCATCCTGGCCGACCGGCCCGGCGCCCGGCTCGCCGACGAACTGCACCTCGTGGAGTACGGCCCGCTGGCCCCCGTCTCCAAACCGCCCGAGCGGCCGCCGGCCGTCCGCCAGCAACCGGCGCCCGGGACCGAGCTGTTGACCCGGCGGCAGTGGTACGAGGTGCCGTGCCACGGCGTGGAGATCCCGGGCTCCCCGGACGCCCTGAACCTCCTGGTCGCCCGCCCGTACGGCTGGAACGCGCACCTGAAGGTGCACCCCGACGGTTCCTCGATGGGATTCGAGGTGTGCTGGGACGCGGCCGACGGCTGCGCTCCGGGCGACGTGCGCCCCGCGGTGGACCTCATGGGGGCGATCGACTCGCTGCTCCCCGGCGCTGCGCTGGTGCTGCACATCAGAGGGGACGACGAGGAAGCCCTGCTCAGTGCCGCCGAAGAGGCGGCCAGGTCGCTGCCCGCGCGGGACGACGGGTCGGGGATCGCGCCGGCGGTGCTGACCCGGGTGCGCTGGGGGGACACCGCCTGGCACACTCCCACGGAATCCGCTCCACCGGCGGACGCCACCGCCGGCCACCGCGACGCGCAGCCCTCCGGACGACTGTCGGCCCGCGGCCGGGTCGACCGCTACAAGCGGAAGCGGGGTCAGCAGGACGCGGACGAGCGGCGGTTGAACGACGCGAGAAAGCTCATCGAGGAGCTGGAGGCGGACGAGGAGGACTCCGATCTGCTGAGGGATCCGGCGTTCCTGGCCACCGAGTTGTTCCGGACCGGCACTCGACCCGAGATAGAGGCACTGCTCAGGGTTCTCGCACTGGAGCGGGACGACGACGAGGGGCGCTACGCCTCCCTGGCCGCCGCGGCCACCCGGGACGACCACCTGGACGTCTGGCTGGCCGCCGCGGAAGGGCTTCCCACGCCGACGGGCGAACCCGCGGAGGGCGCCAGACCCGTCGACCCGCTGTGGCTGCCGCCCGCTCTGTTCCCCGAGCCGGTCCGGACCCGCGTGGCACTGGGACTCCTGCGCCGTGGGGACGATCCTGCGCGGGCCGTCCCGCGACCGGTCTGGGACGGTCAGGTCCCCCAGGATCTGCGCCGGGTGTTCGCGTACCTGCGGCGCGCGCCCAAGGGCCGGGACACGGCCGAGGGCAGAGCGGCCGACCTGGAGTTCCTGCTCGGTCTCAAGACCTACGAAGCCGCGACCACCGCCCTGCGGGCCGGCGTCGGCCGGTCCGTGCCGATCCGTGAACTGGCCCCTGTCAACGGGCAGTTCCCCAACGGCCGGCTGTCCCCCGCCGGCTGGGCGGCGCTCGCGTCGAGGCCGCTGGAGGCGGCGTCCGTGCGGCTGCTGCGAGACGAACCCGCGGAGTGGATGCGGCGCGCCGTCGGCTTCCACGAGAAACCCGCCGAACCCGACGGCGACAACCTCCGTTTCGCCGAGGACCTGCGCCGCGCACTCTTCACCCCGCACCCTCCCTTCGACACGCCCGCCTGACCTGCACCTGCACCTGCACCTCCGTCACCACCCCTCATCGACACACGAGGAGAGTTCGTGCTCGCTGCCTGGTACCTCTGTTCCTGTCTCGGTCTCACCATCCGGCAGAGCGCCGACTACCTCGACATCCTCGAGATCCTGCGCTCGACGAAGAGCGACGAGCACCAACTGGCCGCCGCCGTCGAGAAACTGGTGGAGTGCGAGCCCTCGCTGCGCCTGCACGGACTCGCGTACGTCCTCGCGGCGGCCCGGCGGCCCGAGTCCGGTGGGCCCGAGTCCGGTGGGCGCGCGCTCGGCGTGGGCGCGCATGCCATGGCCACCCGGCTCTGCGAAGGCCTCGTGGAGTGGGCCGCCCCGGCCGATGCCGAGATGCGGCGGACTCTGACCGACCTGCTGAAAGAGTCCCTCGACGGCTCCCCGCAGCCGAGATACGTCGAGCGGGTCGCCGAACTGCTGCGCGCCTGTGACCAGCGGGCCGCGTCCGTACCCACCGAGGCGATCCCCTACCAGGACCTCGACGGCACCGTGCGCGAGACGCTCGCCCTCACCCTGCTGGTGGCCGCCGTGGCGCAGGACCCGCCCGGCGCCGCCCGGTACTGCGTGGGAGACGACCGCCCCGAGGTCGTCACCGACGCGCTGGCGAACCGGCTGGGACGGCTGCCGCTGCTCGTCGCCGTCGACGCCGTCCTGTCCGCCTCCCCGGGCGAGGCGGACGACGTCGTACGCACGGCCGTGTGGCACGCGGGACAGGGCTCGGCCGACCTCGAACCCGATCTGCTGACGGCCGTCGCCCGGTCCTGGTTCCCCGCCCGCGCCCAGGGCGGGGACAACGCTTCCGCCGAGGACCCGCAGGACGGGCAGGATCAGCACGACCACGACCCGCAGGATCTCGCGAAGCGCTTCGAGACCGAGCTGGGCACCGGCCTGCTCCTGCGCGGCTGGGCCGGGGACAGACGCGGCGCCGGGGCGCGCGCGAGGGAGGTGCTGGCCCGGCTGGGCTGCGGCTCGGCCGGCCTCTCGGACGCACGCGTACGCACCGCTCTGTGGCAGCTGGTCCTGTGGGAACTGTTCGCAGAGGACGCGCCCGCGCAGGCGCTGGTGTCGGCCGCGCGCTGGTGGGGCGCGCCCGCCAGGTACGAGAAGAGGACCCTGGCCGGGGGCGCGCTGGCCGTCCTTCCGTCCGCCGAGGCGACCGACTCCGAGCGGCAGACGGCCGTCGACTGGATCGGCACGATGGTGCGCAGGCCCTACCGCCCCGGAGGGGCGCCCTCGGTCACCGGCCGCGACGATCCGGACGGCCTTGCCCCGCACGTGGTGTGCTCGCCCTGGATGTGGCGGGGCGACAACCGCTTCACCCTCGGGCCCAAGAGGGACTCCCCCGCTTCCTGGTACCGGGGCTGGGACCACCTCGACCTGCTGCGCGTCATGGCTCTGGCCCCGGTCGCGGTGCGGCTCCTGCGCGAGGCCCACGATCCGGTGCCGGCCCCGGACACCGAGGGGCGGCGGCCGACCGACCCGGCCGTGGCCTTCCTGTTCCACGCCAAGGACGTCTTCGCCGACTCCAGTTGCCGGTTCTTCCTCAACGCCCTGCGCACCCAGTCCCGTCCGCACGACCTGACGGTGGACGTGCGCCTGGCCGCGCTGGTGATGCACGGCCATCTCACCGTGGGACGCGCCGGACGGGGGCTGTACCCCGAGATCCCCGTGTCGGTGTTCGCGGACTTCCTGATCGACGGCCCCGGTGATGTCGGCGAGGCCGAGGAGAAGAGCCAGTGGTACCACCTGTTCTCGCGCCCCGCGCTCAACGGCGTGCGGGACTGGATCACGGACTCCGCGGCCGGTGCCCGGCTCACCGGGACCGACGAGGCGCACGGGCCGCACTGGTTCGACGGCAGTGTGCCCCACGCCCGCCGGGTGCTGACGACGGCCGTCGACCGGCTCCTTCCCGTCGACCGGGTGGAGGACGCGGAGAAGGCGCTCAAGGAGGGCAAGGGCTCCCGTCGCAAGACGTACGCGTCCACCAAGCCGTTCCTGAGGTCTCTCGGGGAGGACTTCACACCGGACCTCGTCACGGCGGCTCTCGCCGAGATCGACCGGGACTGGATGTCGCGGCTGGACCAGCTCATCGAGTGGCACCGCGGGGACCGGGAGACCGCCCGGCGGAGGGGCGAAGCCGTACCACCGGGACTCCGCCTGGACGATCTACTCGTCGCCGAACGCTACGAGGCGCAGACCTGGCAGCACTACCAGGGGAAGATCGATCTGCTCGTCCCCGACCCCTTCGACCCGGCGGAGTGGCAGCACTACCGGGAGCCGTTCGAGCGGTTCCTCACCGACATCGGCGCCGTCCCGCTGACCCTGCAGACCCTCAGGGTGGCCGCCCTGCTGAACGCTGAGCGGCCGGAGAGCATCGCCGACGGCGAGCGGTGGGTCACTTCCTGGCAGCGGTTGATGGACAGCGTCACCCACCGAAACCACCTGGGCCGTTTCATCCGCCGGGCGGCCCTGGAGATGTTCCGGACACCGGACCGGGGCGTGGACGCCCAGGACCGTGTCCGGCGCGTCCTGGAACGGGTCGTCGGCGCCGTCGTGGCCTTCAGCGCCGAAGCCCCGCGCTACTACCAACTCCTGCTGTCGGAGGAGGCGTTGCGGCCCGGTGCCGACGCGGCGCGTCCGCTGCCGCCCGAGGGGATGAACCGGCTGCGGGAACAGGCCCTGGACGCGATCCGCCGCCGTAACTGGCACGCGCAGCGGTCCCCCGAGCCGACGACCGGTCCGTGGGAGGTGATCGAGGGGCGCCGGGCCCGCGCCGATGTCGAGGCCCAGGTCCGCGCGTTCGTCGCCGCGGCGGCCACCACCAGGCTCACCTCCGACCCCGGGAAGACCCTGGGGGACACCTTCGTCAGGTCGTGGGAACGGTACGCGCTCAGCCTGCCGGGCCGTCCCGGGGACGAGCGGGCGGACCCCCGGCTGGTCGTCGCCCAGGGCCTGCGACACCGGACCGGGGAGGCCTGGTCCGGTCTCGGCCCCTGGAAACTGGAGCCGGAGGAGAACGGGAGGGACGGCTCCGGGGCCATCGATCTCGGCGCCCTCTCCCCGGACGAACGACAGGCCCGGCTCGAGGCATGGCGCGGCAGCCCGCAGCCCCGGACGGTCCTGGGCGTGGTCTGCGCGCGCGGTGCCGCGCCGACCGGTGCGCGGATCAACTGGGGTGCCGAGTCGCCGCTGCCCGCCGACGACGGCGGGCACCTGGGCGTCGGCGACCCCTGTGTGGTGCAGGTGGAGTGGGACCCGGCGGGTCAGGTCTGGCAGCAGGCGGACGGCGACAAGGCGCGCCGCGCGGGTCGCGCCGACCCGTGCGACGGTGAGGTACGCGGCGCCGGCGTCCGCAACGACGACGGCACGGTGCGCGTCGCCGTGGACGGGGTGCCGGGCTACGTGGTCGACGGCGGGGCCGCCGCCGTGCTCTGGGAGCCGGACCTCTCACAGGTGGTCGCCCGACAGGGCGGCTCCGCCTCCCCGGACGCCCTTTCGACCCTCGCCCGCTGGGACGGGGCGAGCGGCCGGTGGCTGCCCGTCGACCGCTCGCTGACCGAACTCGTCGCCGACGACCTGCCGTACCGGGCGCCGGGCGACCGGAGCGCGACGGTCCTGGTGTACGCGGGCGACGCAGAGGCGGACAGCGCCGAGGAGTCCGGGGCGCGGCGCTTCTCGACCGTCGCCGGCCGCAGCTACCTGCTGCGGCCCCAGGACTGGGCGGACCCGGAAGCGCTCACGGCCGTCCTCACCCCCTCGGCGCGCGGACCGGTCGCCCCCGAACAGGACGAACTCCAGGAGAAAGAGGCGGCGCCCGTCCCCGGGATGCTCGTCTACGTAGCGCTGGGCAAGGGTCCCGATCCACGGCTGGACCTGCTCCCGGACCCGCCCGAGGGAGCCGAAAGGCGGTGGCCCGCCCTCGCGTCGGGCGACTGCCGCGACACCCGCAACGTCGACTGGCTGGGCCTCTTCGACGAACCGGAGGCACGGCCGTGGCGGGCCACCCCCGACCCGGACGATGCCAGGGCGGGCCAGACGCCCCTCTGGCGGGTGCGGGTCGACGACCTCACCGGCTATCCGACGGGCGCCGGCTTTCCCCACCGGGTGATCGTCGACGGAGTGGAGTCCGGCACCGGCCCGGAACGGCTGTTCCAGCCGCGGCCCTGGGACGAACCGGCCGCCCGAGCCGCCAGGGTGACCGGCGAGCTGCTGCGCGTCCAGCGCCTGGACGACGCGGAACAGCCGCCGAGCGGGGCGCGCTTCGACGCGTTCTGGCAGGTCGAGCCGCGCGACACGTTCGCGGTCCGGTCACTGGGCCGGCCCGGTCCCGGACCGAGGACGGTCGGGGCGCTGGCCGGAGCGGGCTTCCCGGTCCTGTTGGAGCGCTCCGGACTGCTCTTCGAGGACAAGGCCGTCCCCGGCCTCACGATGAGCGTCACCAAGGTCACTGCCATGACGCCGAGTCCCGGCCGGGACACGGCCCCCCTTCCGGACCGGGACCTGTGCGCGAACCTCGGGTCGACCACACCTCCCGGCACGGGAGTCGAGGGTGTCGTCGTCAAGCTGATACCGCTGCTGGACGGCACGGTCGACTCCTACGACGTCTGGCTGCGCGCCCCGGGCGAGGAGCCCCGTCCGTGCGCGCTGCCCGCCGCCGCCTTCCGCGCGCCCGTCCGGGACGCCGGCACCACGTTCCGGGGTACGCGCACACAGGACGGCTGGCTGTTCACCCCGCGGCAGGTGCGCGGCACCCCGCTGCACCCGGTGGGCAACCTCCCGGAGCCCCCCGGGAAGCCGTGGGAGTTCCAGGGACTCGTCGGCCGACCCGGCCACCAGGAGTCCGCCCTGTACGCCCGGCGGGACACCGGCGAGATCGTCATGGCCCCGCCCCCGGCCGAACGCCCCCGCCCGCGCGTCACCGTGCGAGCCGCCCTCGGCACGTACCCGGTCCGATCCCGCGAGATGTCGCTGGTGCTCGCACGGATCGGCACGTCCGACGCGGTCGGCACGCTGCCCTCCCTCCTGGCCGGCAAGATCGTGGCGGCCGGCAAGGTCCCGATCACCGGGACGCATTTCGAGATCACCTCGGACGGCCCCCACGAGGACGGGCCGGCCGCCGGACACCCGATCGGTCTCCACCGGTGTTTCGACGTGGGCCCCGGCCCCCGGACCGCTCCGAAGGCCGCCCCACACCGGCCGCGCACCCAGAAGGACCTCTGGCGCCAGGCGTACGACGACGGGGAACCCCTGACGGAAACCGGCGTTCTCAGCGGCCGAACGCTGGTCGTGCGCGGGCACCGGGTGCCGGTACGCCGCGACGACATGCCCTTCGTACGGGCGGTCGGGTACTCCCTGGACGAGGTCAGGGCACGGATCGTCGTGCAGGACGGCGAACTCGTGGCCTCGACCAGCGAGGTGCCGCCGCTCGACGCCGCGGAGTTCGCCCGCCACCTGTCCACGACGCTGTCCGCGAAGAAGGGACAGGTGTGCGAACTGCGGCGCCGGCTGCACTTGTACTACGTGGGAACCTTCCAGAAGAACGGGGAGACCCTGTGGCGCTTCGAGTGGGGACGCGGCTACACGGTCGCGTTGCGCCGTGATGAACTCACCTGCGACGGCGCACCCTGCGGCGAGGCGTTCCCCCTGTTCCACGGCGACCAGTTGCTGCGCCTGAGGTACCACGAGGAGGCCGGTTCCGGCCGGGTCACGGTGGACTTCCGGTCGGACGACATCCGGGTCCAGGCCGGTACCCGGGTCGCGCACGAAGCACAGGACGACGGCTTCGTCCACCAGGTCACCGTCTTCGCCGACCCGAGCACCGGCCAAGTACGGATCAGGCGGGTCCGGCTGACACCCCGTTTCGTACCGCGGGCCGACGAGCGGTTCCAGGACGTGAACATCGCCGCCCATCTCTCCAGGCACGACCAGGAGAAGGTGCTGCGGCTGCTGGGGGACAGCGCCCAGGCGACGGAACTGTGCGTGCTGGCACGCTTCGAGCACAAGAAATACTTCGACACCAAGGGCGAGAGGCGGATCTTCCGCTACGTGGAACCCCGGTTCATCGGCGCGCACGACGCCGGCGGACCCGCCAGGAATCGCCTCTTCATGGTCGCGGACGGCATTACGCGCGACGCCGACGGCACGTATCTCACCCTGAAGCTGCCGGAGTCGGTGCGACAGCCCGAGGGAACCGAGCTGAAGGTGCGCGTGTACCCACGTGACTTCTCCGTACGGCCGAACCTCCTGCCCCGGATCTACGACGAGGTCGGCGCCAACGGCACGGACGAGGAGTCCGACCCGGCCCTTCAGTACCGGGGAGTCGTCTTCCTGGTCGAGGTGACGCAGGGCGCGGCGCCCGGCACCTGGCGGGGCATACTCACCTCCGCGCCGGCCAGGGACGCGCGGACACTCGTCAGCGCCGTACGGCAGGCAGGGGGCTCGCTCCTCGCGGTGGTCGCCGACGACAAGGGGCGGACGGTCGAGGTCCTGCCCGGTGTCGTCTTCGAACTGCCGCAGGAGTCCGGGAAGTTCGCCGGCAAGGAGGGGAAGGGCGCGCTGGTGCGGCTCTTCCCGCGTGGCGGGGAAGGGCTGTTCGTCGGCCTGGCGCAGCGACCGGACCACGAGTACCTCCACCGCGACGGGCGGGGTGGCCGTGCCGCGCTCATCGAGCAACACGCGAGCCGCGGCGACAGCCCCGCCGCGTTCCGGGTCAGAGGGCTGCCCGCCCTGTCCGTCGGGGTGACCGACGCACTGGCGAGCCGCCTGCGCAGGACGCCGCGCCCCCTGACCGCCGTGCTGCTCCGCAGCGGGGGCAAGGTGACGGCCGCGTTCCCCGGCCCCCGCGCCCAGGTGCGGGCCGGCAGGGTCGACACGGGAAACAAGGACAGCGCGGAGGCCGTCCTCAGGCCCCTCCGACTCGGCGGCGGCGAGGCGCCGGAGGGCCCCGTCCCCTGGTCCCGGCTCACCTTCGCCGACGGCACCGCGGAGGACCTCCGCGCCCGGTGGGGGAGGCGCCGGCCGGACGGGGCCAAAGGGACCGGCGCCGCCGAGTACTGGCGCGCGCCCCTCTTCTTCGACGACGACGGCAACGGCGGCTGGACACTGCGCTACCGGCCCGAGCGACTGCTGCGGAACTTCGCCCTGCCCGCGACCACGCTGACCGAGGTGCCGCGCCCGCCCGGCCCCGACTGGTACACCGTGGCCGGACCGGCACGGGACAGCAGGGGCATCGCCTACGGTCTGTGGCTCGAACTCAGCCCCGGCCGCGTCATCGAGGTCCATGGCCGACTGGTCACGGGGCCGTCCGGTCACCCGCTGGCCGATCTCTCCTGGGACCGCTTCGGCCCGGGCGATCAGGTGCGTCTGGAGGTGGTCCGGGGCGCGCTCGCCGCACCGCGCGGCCTGCGGCTGTCGGACTGGCGGCCGGGCCCACGCGCCGCCTGGTCGGCCGGCCTGCGGGACCGGGTGTGGCTGCCGGTGCGCGCCGTACCGGGCAGGAACGGCGTCGAACTGGGCGCGAAGCACTTCCGCTGCCGCTACCCGGTGGTCGATCCCGCCTCCGGCCTCGCGCCGGGCGGCACGCTGCACTCGGCCATGCCCGGAGCCACAGCGGTCGTCCTGGACAGCGCCACCAACATCCTGTCCGGCGCACCCGAGGCGGGTCCGGCGCCAGGCGACTGCGCCCTGCTCGGCCTCGACCCCCAGGGCAGCCCGACGCTCCTGGGCCTGCCGCACCGCCGCGTCGAGCTGAGCGCGGCCGCGGAAGGATGGCCCGGTGGCGGCTGGCTGCGCGACCTGATCGCCGGGCAGCCGGCGGTGCTGCTGGAGCAGCTCGGCTGTCTGCCGGTGACCGTCGAGCAGTGGGGCGAGGAGTCCGTCACCGTGTCCCGACGGCTCCAGCCGACCGGGACGCTGCCGGAGCGAGCGACGATGCTCTGCACAGCGCTGGCCGAGAGCGGCGGCGACCTCGTGGTGCGCTGCGGGGGAGCCCTGCATCTGCTGCCCCTGCGGGAGGTGGTTCCCGGGCTTCCGGACGAGCTGGCCGTCGATGCCGCCCGCTTCCTCAGCGGCCGTTCGCCTCACGAGGAGCGGGAGGACGTACGAGGCCGGCGACTGTGGTGCCGGTCGATGCTCCCCGCCGACCGGGACCGGGAAGCCGGCGTCGGCCCGGTGCTCCACGTCCGCCTGCCGCTCGCCCCGCTGCCGCCCCACGCGGACGAGCTGCACGCCACGCCGCGCGGGGTGCTGGTCCCGTCGGACGGGCCCGACCGGCCGCCGCACGGCCTGCTGCTGGAGGCGGACCGCGACCGGCGCTGGCACTGGATGCCGACCGAGCGGGCCTCGTGGCTGCCCGACCCCACGGCCGGTGAGCTGCGCGCCGCACTCGTCGACGGCGCCCGGCCCCTGCGGGTCCGCCGGCTGGCGGACGACACGGTGTCGGTGCTGCACGCGCGCGACGTGGAGCGTGCGCGTCTCGCACTGCGGCCCGGCACCCGGCTCCGGGTCGCCCCCGGCGGTGACCGGGAGCGGGCGGCCGACGGGCCGCAGCCGAGGGTGGCGCGCGCCCTGCCCACCGGAGTCGTCGTGCAGTTGCGGGCCGATTCGAAGAAAGGCGCGGGGGCGGGGGAACCGCTGTGGTGCGAGGTGGAGCGGCTGGACACCGGGCCGGGCCGGGGCACCGTCGGCGTCGTCCCGGTCGGGCTGCGTCGGCACCGGGTGGACCTGCCGAAGCGCCTCGCCGAGAAGGTCGCCACGGACGCGGCCAATAGGCAGGCGTCACTGCTCGCGACCTGCGCCGACGAGGAGGTCGTCGCCGAGGCGTACCGGTTGCCCCGCGCACCCGAGGTCCCGCTCTCGCCCGAGGCCCGCCAGGCACTGCGGCGCTGGCTGACCGAGCACGGTGTGGCCGCGTACCACCTGGCCCCCGATCCCGAGGCGGCCGACCTGGATCTGGAGCTGACGGACGTCCTGGCCGTGACCCTCCTGCTGGAGCGGCACGGCCGGAGCAGCCCCCTGCATGCGAGGGGCGCGGTCCTGCTCGCCCACCAACTGGGGTTGCGGGCGACCCGTTCGCTCCACGTGGAGCCGCTGGTCCGGTTCTGGGCCTCGCACGAGCGGCTGCGCACCGACCCCCGCCTGGCGAGACTCCCGTTCCCGGCCGAGATGGACGACACCCAGCTGCACACGGTGCGCTCCTACGGGAACGGACTGCTGAGCCAGACCGACGGCAGGGGAGAGGCCCACTCCGACGCACCCCTGGCCCGTGCCGCGCTCGCGGCGGTGGGTGACCTGCCGCCGGGCGAGGACCTGACGGAGGGCGCCGACTGGCTCTCCCCCCTGGCGGCCCTGGGCCGAGCCCTGCACCCGCCGAAGGGCGAGGCCACGGCCCAGACCGAGCTGGACCCCGGGCAGCGCGACCAGCTGCACACCTCGCTGCGCAACGCCCTGAACCTCCCGATCCCCCTGCTGGCCCGCACCGGCACCGTCCCCGCCCCTCAGCAGCACCTCGCCCGGCTGGTCCTCGCGGAGGAGATCGAATGAACGGCCACTTGTGCTGACCCGTACCCGTTGCCGAACGCCCGGCCACATGCGTGGCCGGGAAGAGCGCCGGAAACGGAGTTGTACGTGCTTCAGCAGTCCACGGCCCACCTCGTGCGCGGTGCCGCACTGGCCGGCAGCCTGGCCCTGCTTCCCCTCGCCACCGGTTGCGGCGGCGGCGAGGACGCCACGGCCGAGAAGAGCACGCCCACGCCCACAGCGGTGACCGCCGCTCCCGCGGCCGGGGTCGTGGCGCCGGCGAAGGTCGAGGTGATCGCCGGCCTGACCGGCTGCACGGCCAAGATCCGCATCGAGGCGGACGAACTGCGCCAGGGCGTCTGCCACACGGAGGAGGCCGACTACACCATCACCACCTTCCCCGAGGAGCGGTTGAAGGACACCTGGCTGGAGTCCGCCGGCGTCTACGGGGGCAAGTACCTCGTGGGCTCCCGCTGGGTCGTCAGTGCCCAGCCGAAGCTGCTGGAGCGGCTGCGGACCGAACTCGGGGGCACCATCCAGCAATTGGGCTGAGATCATCTGCTCATGAACACGGGGACGCAGTACCGGATGATCGCCGTTCCGCCGGGGCGGGTCACGCTCTCGGACCGGCGGACACACCGCAGTTGGGCGGTCGAGGTGGCGGGCTGCCAGCTCGGGGAGTACCCCGTCACCCGGGAGCTGTACGCGCGCGTCACCGGCCGGTCCGCGGACGGCGCCGGGGGAGACCGGCTGCCCGCCGAGAGCGTGTCCTGGTGGGACGCGGTGCACTTCTGCAACACCCTGTCCCTGCGCGAGGGGCTGACGCCGGTGTACGACGTCCGGGCCGAGGGCGAGGCCGTCGCGTGGGACGCCTTGGCCGACGGGTACCGGCTGCCCACCGAGGCGGAGTGGGAGCACGCCTGCCGTGCGGGCACCGACGGGCCGCGCTACGGGCCGCTCGGAGACATCGCCTGGTACCGGGAGAACTCCGGGGAACGGATCCGTGAGGTGGGTGGCAGACTCCCCAACCCGTGGGGTCTGCACGACATGCTCGGCAACGTGTGGGAGTGGTGCTGGGACCTCTACGATCCCGAGGTCTACGGCACCTACCGGGTCCTGCGCGGCGGCGGCTGGTTCGACGAGCACTGGAGCTGCCGGGCCTCCGTACGGCGTCGCAGCCACCCGACGTTCCGGGTGGACGACGTCGGCTTCCGCCTCGCGCGGACGGCGGACTGACCGGCGCAGGCCCTCAGGGGCGCGGCCAGGGGCGGCCGCCGATGGCCTCGATGCCGTTGTTGAAGCGCCGCAGACAGGCGGCGAAGGCGGCTCTGTCCTCGTCGGACCAGTCGCGCATCACCTGGTCCAGGACCTCGACGATTCCCTCGCGCTCGGCCGCAGATCCTGGACACCTCGTCCTCGAACGCGGCCTGGGTGATCACGGTCACCCTGCTGGTGGCGGCCGTGTGCGTGCCGGTCGTCGGCCGCCTCGGCGACCTGGTGGGCAAGCGCCGGATGCTGCTCGCCTGCTCCGTACCGTTGGTCGTCGGCTCGGTGGTGTGCGCCTTCGCCTCCGACGTCGTGACGATGATCGTGGGACGCGGTCTGCAGGGCATGGGCATGGGCATGGTGCCCCTCGGCATCGCGCTGCTGCGGGACGTCGTACCGGCCGAGAAGCTGAGCGGTTCCATCGCGCTGGTCAGCGCCTCCATGGGCATCGGCGGCGCCATCGGCCTGCCGCTGGCCGCCGCGGTCGCCCAGTACGCGAACTGGCGCGCGCTGTTCTGGGGCTCCGCCGCCCTGGCCGCCGTCGTCGCCGTGCTGATCTTCAAGCTCGTCCCGGACGTCCCCGCCGGTGCCAAGGGCCAGCGCTTCGACCTGCCCGGCGCGCTCGGCCTCGGCGTCGGTCTGGTCGCTCTGCTGCTCGCGGTCTCCAAGGGCGCCGACTGGGGCTGGGGCTCGGCCACCACGCTCGGCCTGTTCGCCGTCGCCGTAGTGGCGCTGCTCGGCTGGGGGGTGTGGGAGACGCGCACCACCGACCCGCTGATCGACCTGCGCACCACGGCCCGCCCCCGGGTGCTCCTCACCAACGTCGCCTCGGTCTTCGTCGGCTTCGGCATGTACGCGAGCATGCTGGTGATGCCGCAGCTGCTGCAGTTCCCGGAGGCCACCGGCTACGGCCTCGGGCAGTCGATGCTGGCGGCCGGTCTGTGGATGGCGCCCGGCGGGCTGATGATGATGATCGTCTCCCCGCTCGGCGGAAAGCTCACCAACGCCCGCGGCCCGAAGTTCACCCTGGTCTGCGGCACCCTGGTGCTGGCCGCCGGCTACTTCGCCTCCATGGCGCTGATCGGCTCCGCCTGGGGCGTCATGCTGGTCACGATCATCACCAGCAGCGGCGTCGGTCTCGCCTACGGCGCCATGCCCGCCCTGATCATGAGCTCGGTGCCGCTGACGGAGACCGCCGCCGCCAACGCCTTCAACACCCTCATGCGCTCACTGGGCACCTCGATCGGCTCCGCCGTCATCGGTGTGATCCTCGCCCAGATGACCACGGCCATGGGCGGCCACACCTTCGCCTCCGAGGACGGCTTCCGCACCGCGCTCCTCGTCGGCGGCGGACTCGCCCTGGTCTCCGCGGCCATCGCCGCCGTCATCCCCGCCGCCCGCACCGCGGCGGCCGGCGAAGGCGCGGCCGACCCGGCCGTCGCGCCCGAGCAGGCCACGGTCTGAAGCGCCGGACGACGGGGCACCCGTACGCCGGGTGCCCCGTCCGTACGTCGCAGGCGAGGTCCAGCACGGCTCAGGCGAGGTCCAGCAGCCCCCGGCGCACCGCCTCCGACACCGCGGCCGCCCGGTTGTCCGCCCCCAGCTTGCGGTAGACCCGCACGAGGTGCGTCTTGACGGTGGCCTCGCTCAGGAACAGTGCCTCGGCGATGGACCGGTTGCTCAGCCCGTCCGCCAGCAGCCGCACCACCTCCACCTCCCGCCCGCTCAACTCCCGTGCAGGAGCGGGCACTTGGGCGACCAGTTCGCCCACCACCTCCGAGCCGAGCCCGAGCGCCCCGGCGGCCACGCCGCGCACGGCCCGGAACAGCTCCTCGGGCGGACCGGCCTTGAGGACATAGCCCCGCGCCCCCGCCTCCAGCGCCCGCACGACATCGACCCGTCCCGAGTAACTCGTCAGCATCACCACCGGGACCCCCGGCACCGCGACCCCCAGTCTGCGCACCGCCTCGATCCCGTCGATCTTGGCCCCGGCGCCGCCCGCGAACCTCAGGTCCATCAGCACCACGTCCGGGACCAGCGAGGCCGCGAGCCGCACGGCCTCCTCCCCGGTGCCGGCCTCGGCGACCACCTCCAGGTCCGGCTCACCCTCGAGCAGGGCCCGCAACCCGGCCCGCACGACGGCGTGGTCGTCCGCGAGCAGCAGACGCAACGGAGCACCGGTCACCGGGCGGCCACCGCACTCGGCGCGCCGGCCGGCCGGGCCGCAGCCGACGCGGGCACCGTGGCCCGCACCCACGTACCCCGCCTCGGCGCGCTGCCGACCTCCAGATCGCCACCGCACTCACGCAGTCGGGCCCGGGCCGCCGGAAGTCCGAGCCCACGGCCCGGCACCGCAGCGGTCCCGCCCCGGCCCACGTCGAACCCCGCGCCGTCGTCGCGCACTTCGAGCTCCACCCGGTCGGCGTGCCCGTGCAGGGTGACCAGGACGTTCACCGCGCGGGCGTGTTCGCGCACGTTGGCCAGGGTGCTCTGGGCGACCCGGAACAGGGTCGCGGCCGCCTGGCCGTCCAGGGCGGGGCGGGGTGCGCCCAACGAGCGGAACCGTACCCGGGCCACCGCTCCCTCCGCCTGCGCGCGAGCGCACAGCAGCCGCAGCGCGCCCTCCAGACCGGCCTCGTCCACGGCCGACGGCGTCAGGTCCCGGATGATCCGGCGGGTCTCCGCGAGGTTGGCGTGCAGACCGTCGGCGACGGCGCGGACCCGGGTCCGCGCCACGTCCGGACGGGCGTCCCAGTCACGTTCCGCCGCCTGGAGCAGCATGACCCCGCCGGCGAGTTCCTGGGCCAGCGTGTCGTGCAGGTCCCGGGCGATCCGGGCTCGTTCCGCCAGCACCCCGGCCTCACGCTGCTGCCGGGCGAGCACGTCCCGGGTGCCCCGCAACTCCTCCACGAGCCGCAGTCGTTCGGCGGCGTCGCGCTGCAGGGTGCGGTACAGGGCCACCGTGCCCCACACCGCCGCCACCGGGATCAGCACGATCTCCGGGTCGAACTGCCCGACGCTGCGGATGAGCTGACCGGCCAGCACGACGGTGAGCACGGCCACCGCCACTCCCGCCGCCCGGCGGCCGAGCGCCCGCAGCGCCGCGCAGGCCAGAGGCACCGCGCACCACACGTAGGCGGCGGTGAGCGACGCGGGAGCGAGGAGGACGAGGACGGTCCACAGCGCCACCAGCGTGGCGACCCACCCGGGCCGGCCGTACCGCCCCAGCCGGTCGCCGGCCGCGAGCCCGCCCGCGTACACCAGCGCCAGCAGCCCGCTGACGGTCACGATGTCCCAGCACAGCCCGATCCTCAGCTGCACGAGCCGCACGAGACCGGCGCCGACGACGACGAAGAACGTCAGATGACTGAAGTGGGCCAACGCCGACCGGCTCCCGTGGACGGTCCTCGCAGAGGTACGGACGGGAGCGCGGTCGGACACGGCAGAAACCCCTTGGACGCCCTTGGAGATGATCCGTTCGAACAGGGGAGCCGAGTCTATCCGTCGGCTGTAGGGCCGGTGTGAGAACGGCGGGTGCCGTCCGTCACGCCCCCGGGTGCAGTCCGAGCACACCCGGCGTCGGGTCACCCTTGACCTCGCCGAAGTACAGGGCGAACGTCTGCTTCAGACGCTCCACCTCGGCCCGGTCGGACATGAAGCGGGGGAAGCCGTCGATGTTGGCGTTGCGGTACTCCCAGACCGGCTTCAGACCGGCCGGGGGAGTGATGTCGGTGCGCACCGACCAGCCGTTGAAGGAGTTCTGCTGGGTGGCCGTGGACAGCTGCCAGTTGAGGTAGAGCTTGGCGGCCGTGGTGTTCGCGGCCTGCTTCAGGATCGCCGCCCGCTGGCCCCACGCCATGAACGGGGCGCTGTCGGGGACGACCCACTTCACGGGACCCGTGGCGAGCGGCGCGCCCGAGCCGCCGACGCCGATCGCGTACTGCCCGGCGCGCACGGCGTCGCCGGGCGAGTTGCTGCCGCGCGCGAACCGGACGTCCTGCGCGGCCAGCCCAGCCACCCAGTCCCAGCCGTAGTGCTTGACGTAGAGCGAGTACAGGAACAGGACGGCGTCGTCGTCGTGCGGGAACGACGAGGCGATCCTCCCCTTCCACTTCGGGTCGACCAGGTCCAGCGGGGTGCGCGGCGCGTCCGAGCCCACGGCGTCCGGCCCGTACATGAAGCTGAAGCCGATCGCCGCGACCGCGACCCACGCGCCCTGCGGGTCCTTGAACGTGTCGTGGACCTTCGAGAACCCGGCGGGCCTGTAGTGCAGCAGACGGCCCTGGGTCTTCCAGCGGGTGAAGTCCTGGAGGGTCTGAAGCTGGACCACGTCGGGGACGAGGGTGCCGGTGGCGAGCTGGTTGTCGACGCGTACGTCGTGGTACTTGCTGTAGTCGACGATCAGCTTCAGGTCGATGCCCGGGAAGGCCTTCAGGAAGGCCGCCTTGGTGCCGTCCTGCTGGGTGGGGGTGTCCCCACCGGCGTAGACGACGAGTTTGCCGCCTTCCGCGAGCGCGGCCTTGTACAGCTCGTCGAGCGACCTGGTCTCCTCGCCGCCGGAGCCGGTCCGACGGGGAGAGGCGGCCGAGGTGGTCGCGGTGGACGCGGAGGCGGGGGGCGTACCGAGGGCGCCGACGCCGAGGGCGGCACCCGCCCCGGTCGCGAGGAGACGCCTTCTGCTGGGGAAGCCGGTCATGCTGGGGAGACCTCTCTGGACTCTTGGGGGGTGGGAGACCGGGCGCCACGGTCGAGGTCGATTCTGCCGGGCCCGGCGGCCGGTTCGTGTCGTCCGGACGGAGCGGATGACGGGCGTACGGTGCAATCCCCGTTCAACCGATCGGTTGACGCCCCCTCTTGTCGCCCGCTCTTGTCGCCCGCTCTTGTCGCCCCCGCGCGGAGTGCCCGCTACGGCCGTGCCAGCCGCCGCATCGTCAGCGCGAGGTGCAGCCGCAGCCGGCCCTGGGGCGTGCGCACCGGCCACCCCAGCAGATGCTCGGCGTGCACGAGCCGGTCCTGGAGCGTGGAGTGGTGGACGTTCGCCTCGGCCGCCGCCGCCCGCAGACTCGCCGTGGCGGTGACGGCGTACAGGGTGGCGAGCAGCCAGGGGGCGTCCGCGGCCGCCGCCTCGACCGCGTGGACGTCCGGCGGGGGTTCGGCCCCCGGCCCGACGAGGTCGGCCAGCAGGGCGATGCCGCCGAGCTCCTCCGCGTACACGACCCGCGGACCGGGATCCTGCGCGGTGCCGTCCGCGGTGAAGCGGAGCGCGGTGCGGGCCGCGGTCCAGGAGCGGGGCAGGTCCGGCACCGGTACGGCGGGCCCGACACCGGCCCGGCCGGCGGGCACCGCGTCCCGGCCGTCCGCGGGCAGCACCCGGGGCCGGCCGCCGGGCGTGGCCAGCGCGCGGGCGGGGGCGGCGGGATCGAGGCCGAGACGACGGGCCGCGTGCAGCCGGGCCGGTTCGGCTGCCGTGGCGTCGAGGAGGGTCTCGATCAGGGCGGGATCGTCGAGCGGGGCCCGTCCACGCGTGCGGTCGAGCACGAGACGTGCCGCCCCGGCGGCCCGTTCCAGGATCACCGCGTCCACGACGCTGGGCACCGCACCGGTGCGTTCCAGCCACAGCGCGGGAACGCCGTCGGGCGTCAGACCCGTGGACGGCCAGGCCGGGTCCGGCGGCAGATCCGTGTCCCGGCGCGTGCCGTCGGCCTCCACCCGGATCCGCACCCGCCGGTCGGCGTCGACGAGCCGCGCGGGCACACCGGCGAGCACCGCGGCGCCGCGCACCAGCGCCTCCACTCCGGCCCGCGACTCGGCCAGCCGGTCGAAGTAGGCGATGACCCGCACGGCGGCCCCGGCGTCCGGGTCCAGCGCGGTCAGGCGCCCGGCCAGCTCTTTCATACGGCCATGATGCGCCACGCGGCCCCCGCCGAGGAGGGGTGCGGCCGTCGCTTCCGCTCGGGAACCGGCAACGGGGGTCGGCCGCGCACAGCGTGTGACACAGTGGCGGGAAATTGACGGAGCACGTGCGGGGGTGAGCGACATGCCGGAGCTCGGCAAGGGCGGGAACACGGCGCTGGCGGCCGGGCCGGTGACGGTGGAGCTGTTCGCCGAGGGCGACCCGGTCGACCTCAGCGCCCTCCTCGTCGCCGCGGACGGCAGGGTCAGGTCCGACGACGACCTGGTCTTCTACAACCAGCCCTCCGCCGAGTCCGACGCCGTACGCCACCGGGCCGCCGACGCCGACGGCCCCGAGCGCGTCGAGGTGGACCCGGCCGCGCTGCCCGCGGACGTCGACCGGGTCGTGCTGGTGGCCAGCTGCGACCCCGACGACACGACGCGCACGTTCAGCGATGTCAAGAACGTCCAGGTGCGTGCCACGCAGGGCGGCGCCGTACCGGTCGTCTTCCGCCCGCCGGCCCTCACCGACGGCGAACGCGCGGTCCTGCTGACCGAGCTCTACCGGCGCGCCGGCACGTGGAAGCTGCGCGCCATCGGCCAGGGCTACGCCGACGGACTGGCGGGCCTCGCCACCGACTTCGGCATCGACGTCGCCGAAGAGGAGATGCCACCGCCGCCCGAGCCGCCCGTGCCGCCCGTGCCGCCCGTGCCGCCCGTGCCGCCCGTGCCGCCCGAGCCGTCGGCCCCGTCGGCCGTGGAGACCCCGCCCGCTCCCGTGTCGCCCCCGCCGAGCCTGGTCAAGCCACCCCTCGGGAAGATCAGCCTCGACAAGGGCAGCCAGGTCTCCCTCAGCCTGGACAAGGCCGACCGCGACCTCGTCGTCACGGTGGCCCTGGAGTGGGACGGCGGCAGCGAGCGACGCCGCAGGGCCGGCGCCGACCTCGACCTGTACGCCCTGTTCGTGCCCGCGAGCAAGGCCCTGCGCGGCCCCGACGTGCCCGGCACCCTCGTCAAGTCCGGGCACGTTGCGGGGGGCGAGCCGCTGCGTCCCGGCGGGCGGCCGTCCGCCGGGGCCGAACCGGCTACGGCGAAGAAGGGCAAGAAGGCCGACGTCGTCTACTACAAGAGCCTCGGCTCGCTCGAGAACCGCCCGTACATCCGCCTCGACGGCGACTCCAAGGTCCCCGGCCGAGAGGCCGTGCGGATCGTGCGTCCCGACGAGCAGGGCTACGTCCTGCTGTGCGCGTACTCGGCGGTCAGCAACGGCTTCGGCTCGTTCCGCAGCTTCGGCGCGAAGGTCGTCGTCGACGACGGCCGGGGCTCCACCGTCACCGTCCCGCTCTTCGAGAACACCAAGACCCGGTACTGGGTGGCGATCGCGCTCGTCGACTTCACCGCCGCCGACGCGGCCGCGATCCACCACGTCGAGGCCTACAGTGCCCGGATGACGGAACGCCGGCCGGTCCTGCACCCCGACGGGACCATCGAGATGAACGCCGGTCCCGTGGAGTTCAAGCGCCGCTGAGCCCCTGCCCGCGGGAGTTACTCGGCGAGCAGCCTGCGCAGCCAGTCCAGGTGGGCCGCGCGGGCCGACTTGGACAGCGCGGCCTGCGGCGCGAAGCCGTCGAAGCCGTGGAAACCGCCCGGCCAGACATGCAGTTCCGCGACCCCGCCGGCCTGCCAGATCCGGGAGGCGTAGGCGACGACCTCGTCCCGGAAGGTCTCGGCGGAGCCCGCGTCGAGGAAGGCCGGGGGCAGCCCGGACAGGTCCTCGGCACGGGCGGGCGCCGCGTACGGGGAGACGTCCGGGCCGCCCCGCTGCTCGCCGAGCAGGGCGGTCCACCCGGTCTCGTTGGCCGTACGGTCCCAGACGCCGAGGCCCGCCATCTGGTGGCTGGAGGGGGTGTCGTTGCGGTCGTCCAGCATCGGGCACATCAGCACCTGGCCGAGCGGCCGCGGACCCTGGCGGTCGCGCAGCAGCAGGGCGAGGGCGGCGCCGAGGCCGCCGCCCGCGCTGGCCCCGGCGATCACGATCCGCTCCGGGTCCGCGCCCAGCTCCTTGGCGTGCTCCGCCGTCCACAGCAGACCGGCGTACACGTCCTCGACCGGCGCCGGATGCGGGTGCTCGGGCGCCAGCCGGTACTCCACGGACACCACCACCATGTCCAGCTCCCGCGCCCAGTCGAGGACGACGTCCACGCCGACCCGGTTGTTGCCCAGGACCATGCCGCCGCCGTGCACGTGGTAGACGACCGGACGCGGCCGGTCGGGGGCCGGCGAGGTGGGCCGGCAGATCAGCAGCGAGATCTCGGCGGAGCCCTCTGGCCCCGGCACCGTCCGGTCCTCGACCTCGAAGGCGCCGCCCACGGTCAGGTCCAGCTCGGCGAGCAGTGCGATCCCCGGCCCCTGCCGGACGGCCTCGATGTCCTCGAGGGTCATGCCCGGCTGGATCATCTCCTTGATCAGTTCCAGCGCGGCGGCGAGTTCGGGGTCGAAGGGCGGCGGCACGTAGGTCATGGGCTTCTCCTCACGCGGAACGCGGATGCGCGGCGGCTCGTGCGGCCCATGATCGGCGCATCCGCCGCTCGTCGGAGCACCGCCGTACGGCGGAACCTGCCCGCCATTCGGCGGGTGACACCCGTCCCCGGTTCTCTCGGGTTGCCAGGACATGACCCTCTGTTCACCTGTGTGGGGTGGAAAGGGACAGGCCGGTTCGACAACGATTTTCCACCCCCACAGGCATCAGGAGTACCACCAGTGAACGTCTCGCTCCCGGTCTGGCTGCTGACCGTCTCGGCTCTGTGCGCGCTCGTCGCCGTCGACTTCTTCATCGGCCGCAGACCGCACGACGTCTCGGTCAGGGAGGCCGGGACCTGGACGATCGTCTGGATCGTCCTGGCCTGCCTGTTCGGCCTGGGTGTGTTCCTCTTCGGGGGCGGCAAGCCGACGGGGGAGTTCTTCGCCGGGTACATCACCGAGAAGTCGCTGAGCGTGGACAACCTCTTCGTGTTCGTCCTGATCATGGGCAGGTTCGCGGTGCCCTCGCAGTACCAGCAGCGGGTGCTGATGGTGGGTGTGCTCGTGGCCCTCGTGCTGCGCGCGGTGTTCATCGCCGCCGGCGCGGCCATCATCTCGACGTTCTCCTGGGTGTTCTACCTCTTCGGCGCCTTCCTGATCTGGACGGCGTGGAAGCTGATCCAGGACGCCAAGAAGGACGGACACGAGGACGAGTACGAGGAGAACAAGCTGCTGAAGGCGGTGGAGAAGCGTTTCGGCGTGGCCGACCGCTACCACGGTACGAAGCTGTGGATCGAGCAGAACGGCAAGCGGGTGATGACCCCGATGCTGGTCGTGATGCTGGCGATCGGCTCCACCGACGTGCTGTTCGCGCTCGACTCGATCCCCGCCATCTACGGGCTGACCGAGGACCCGTACATCGTGTTCACGGCCAACGCGTTCGCGCTGATGGGCCTGCGGCAGCTGTACTTCCTCATCGGCGGCCTGCTGAAGAAGCTGGTCCACCTCAGCTACGGCCTGTCGGTCATCCTGGGCTTCATCGGCGTGAAGCTGGTGCTGCACGCGCTGCACGAGTCCGGGGTGCACGTGCCGGAGATCGGCATTCCGTTCTCGCTCGGCTTCATCGTGCTCGTCCTCGCGGTCACGACCTTCACCAGCCTGCGGGCATCCAAGCGGCAGGAGGAGGCGGTGCGGGACGGCTCTACGGTGTAGGCGCCGCGTCCGCGCGCATCATCACGCAGTCGAACTCGATCACCCGCCCCGTGGTCGCCTCGCGCGTCACGGGGTACATGCCGGTGATGCCGAACCCGGCGGCCTCGTACGCCGCGACGGCCTCGCCCATGCCGGGGCTGCCCTCGTACAGCTTCAGCACGGCGACCTCGGACTGCATCCCCGCGAACTCCGCGATCCGCTCCCCGGCCCCCGCGAAGACCTCCAGGTCATAGCCCTGGGTGTCCATCTTCAGGTAGGGGCGCGGCTCGGCGAGGCCGTCCAGCGCCTCGTCCATGACCTCCGCCAGCCGGCGGACGCGGATCTCCTCGGTGTCGGCCTTCGTGAACCGGGTGTAGCGGCCCTTGCCGTAGTCGCTGGCCGGCAGCAGGGAGTTCATCGTCTGCCAGCCGATGTGGATCTCCGCCGTCGTCTCCTCACGGCCCAGCCCGCACTGGTACACGTGCCAGTCGGGGTCGTTCGCGGCGGCCTTCTCCAGCCGGGCGAACGTCTCGGACGTGGGCTCGAAGGAGACGATCCGGCCGGTGTAGCCGAGCCTGCGCAGCCGCTTGGCGTACTGGCCGCTGTTGGCGCCGACGTCGAAGACGCAGTTCACGCGGTACAGCTCCAGCATCGCGGCCACGTGCTGGGTGCAGAGGTATTCGGCGGCCGCCAGTTGCAGTCTGCGCTCGTCCTGCCGCTCCGGGGCGTCCATGAGGAGCAGCGCGCCGGTGTCGCCCAGCCGCACGGCGGCGCCTCGGGCGACCTCGGAACGCGCGTCGTCGGTGGTCCGCCTCAGCACCCAGGTGTCCTTGTCCGCACGAGTCGCCTCGTACGGACCGCCGCCCCGCGAGACCACCGCCGTCCCCGGCCCGAGATCGGTCACCCGGACGCCGATACGGGGCATCAGGTCGAGCAGTCGTCGATAAAGGGTCCGCATCCCCCACCCCTATCAGACGTGACCGGGAACGGTCTGCATCTTGAACGACATTCGACCCCGGCCTGCCCGTTGACTTCGAGAGCAGCTCCAGCACCTGGCGTCACCGGAGTCGGCGACGGGCGGGGGAAGAGCCGGAACGGCCGGAACAGCGGATGACCGGAGACGGACATGCGTGTGGGCGTGGACATCGACCCGTTCGGCCACTCCCGGGGAGCGCCCGCGCCGGGCGCCGAACTCGCCGCGGCCGGCGCCGCCGCCGCGGAGGCGAGCGCGTGCTTACTGTCGGTGATGGACGAGTACTTCCGGATGAGGGGCGCGCAGGACGAACGGGGCCCGGAACGCGCCGGACCCCGTTCGTCGCCTACGTGGGTGTTACGGCGTTCAGGCGGCCGCGACCTCGCCCGCGTGGCCGTGCAGACGGGCCACGACCTCGGTCAGCTGGGCGGCGACCTCGGCGTCGTCGACCGGGTGGGTCTCCGCGAAGCGGGTCAGGGAACCCGGGATGGAGAGCTTCAGGTCCTCGATCACCTTGCCGCCGGCGATGCCCACGGCCTTGCGGGCCTCGTCCTGCGCCCACACGCCACCGAACTGGCCGAACGCGGTGCCGACCACGGCGACGGGCTTGCCGCCGAAGGCGCCGGCGCCGTAGGGGCGGGACAGCCAGTCGATGGCGTTCTTCAGGACGGCCGGGATGGTGCCGTTGTACTCGGGGGAGAAGAGCAGGAAGGCGTCGGCGGCCTGGGCGGCCTCACGCAGCTTGGCGGCGGTGGCCGGCACGCTGCCCTCGACGTCGAGGTCCTCGTTGTAGAAGGGGATCTCGGCCAGGCCCTCGAAGAGGTCGACCTCGGCGCCCTCGGGAGCGACCTTGACGGCCGCCTCGGCGAGCTGACGGTTGGTCGAACCGGCGCGGAGGCTGCCGACGAGCGCGAGGATGCGGACAGACATGGGTACTCCCAGAGGCTGAAACATTGCTGTGACGGATCCGGACCGAGGTCCGTTTAATGTTCTAGCACCCTAACCGGACCGCGGTCCAGTTTCATTCCCGGTGCTTTACGCTGAGTTCATGTCCGCTCTTCTGCCGCCCTGTCCGGAACCCGAGGAGACCACCGGCCGGCCCGAGCTGCTGCAACTCGGGTCGGTCGGCGACGAGCCGTGCCTGCGTGCCGACGCGGCCCGCAACCGGGCCAGGCTGCTGGACGCGGCCGCCCGGCTGATCGCCGAGCACGGGGCGGCCGGGGTCACGATGGAGGCGGTGGCGACGGCCGCGAACGTGGGCAAGGGCACGGTGTTCCGCCGCTTCGGCGACCGCACCGGGCTGCTGACCGCGCTGCTGGACCACTCGGAGAAGCTGTTCCAGGCCGCGTTCCTGAGCGGCCCCGCGCCGCTGGGGCCGGGCGCGCCGCCCGTGGAGCGGCTGAGGGCCTTCGGTGTCGCGATGCTGAGGCGCGCCGTCGACCAGCTGGATCTCCAGCTCGCGGCCGAGCCCGGACCGGAACGCCGGTACTCCGTGCCCGTGCGCCGCGTCCACCACAGTCACCTGGTCCTGCTGCTGCGGCAGGCGGTGCCCGGCGCGGACGCCGAACTGCTCGCCCACACGCTGATGGGGTACCTCAGCCCCGTCCTCATCCACCACCTCACCCGGCAGTGCGGGCTGCCGCCGGCGCGGCTGGAGGCCGGCTGGAACGACCTGGTCGACCGGGTGACGACGGTTCAGGGGTGAGCGGTGAAGAGGTCGACCACGGGCTGCGGCGCGTCCTCGGCGAACAGCGCCACGCCGTTGTGGGCGGACTCGGACGCGGCCGACGCGCTGCGCGGGAACAGCTTCTTCTCATAAGCGGCCAGCGCGACCTCGGGCGCGCCCGGGTGCGCGGCGAGGGCCAGGCCCAGTTCGGCGCCGTCCAGCATGGCCAGGTTGGCGCCCTCGCCCGCGAACGGTGACATCAGGTGGGCGGCGTCGCCGAGCAGGGTGACGCCGGGGGCGCGGTCCCAGTGGTGTCCGACCGGCAGGGCGTGGATCGGGCGCGCCACCAGCGGCCCGTCGGCGTCCGCGACCAGCGCCCGCAGGCTCTTGTCCCAGTCCGTGAAGTGCCCCTGGACGTGGCGCTTGGCCGCCTCGGCGTCGTCGAAGCCGACGCCGTCGGCCCAGCCCTCGGGAACCCGGAGCGCGGTGTAGACGTGCAGGCTGCCGTCGGGCTCGCGGTGGGCGAGGAATCCCTTGCCGGCGCCGAGCGCGAAGAGGGATCCGCCGCCGACGGCCTCGGCGCTCACCGGATGACGTACGTCCGCGTCCCGCAGGTACGTCTCGACGAACGACACGCCCGTGTAGGCGGGCCGGGCGGCGGAGAGCAGCGGGCGGATCCGCGACCAGGCTCCGTCGGCGCCGACCAGCAGGTCCGTGGTGAAGGCGGAGCCGTCCTCGAGGGTCACCTCGTGCCGTCCGTCGCCCAGCGCACGCGCGCCGGCGACCTTCGCGCCCCAGCGGACCGCGCCCTCGGACAGCGAGCCCAGCAGCAGGTCGCGCAGGGCGCCGCGGTCGACCTCGGGGCGCCCGCCGGTCCCGTCGTCGGCCTGCTCGAAACGGACTACGGCGTCCTTGTCGAGGACCCGCGTGGCCTCGCCGCCGGGCAGTACCAGCGCCCGGAACTCCTCGTACAGTCCTGCGGCGCGCAGTGCCTCCTGGCCGGAGTCCTCGTGGATGTCGAGCATGCCGCCCTGGGTGCGGGCGGCGGGGGAGGCGTCCAGGTCGAAGACGGCCGACTCGACGCCGTGCACACGCAGCACCCGGGCGAGGGTGAGACCGCCGAGTCCGGCGCCGACGATCGCCATGGGGTGGTGCTCGAGGTGCTTCCCGGAGTGGTTCACGGGGTGCTTCCCGGAGTGCTTCCCGGAGTGCTTCCCGGAGTGGTTCACGGGGTGGTTCATGACTTCTCCCTCGTTCCTTCGTGGCTCATTCGGGTACGGCGGTCCGCTCGATGCCGTTGATCAGTGCCTGGAACCCCCAGGCGAGGCGGGTCTGCGGCGATCCCGAGAGCAGCGGTCCGGCGAGGCCGGCGATGTGCGGGTGGGTCCGCTCCGAGGCCGCGTGCAGTGCGTCCGAGACGGCGTCCCAGTCCTCCTTGGACGCCCCGTCGCCGGCGTGCTCGGCGGCGGTCGCGGTGGCGTGCTGGAGCAGCAGGTCCACGCCCCACGCGGCCTGCGCGGGCGGCACCCCGCCCTCGGCGAGCAGCGCCAGCAGGTTCTCGATCAGGTTCAGGTAGTGCGGGCCGCTGGGGCGGGCGGTGATCGCCGAGCGGGCCAGGTCCGGGTGGTCGAAGAGCATCGCGGTGTACGCGGTGAGCACCCGCTCCAGCCGCTCACGCCAGCTGCCCCCGGCCGGGGCCGGGCCGACCGTGCCCAGCAGCTCGTCGAGCACGGCCGCGTGCAGCTCCGCCGTGTTGCGGACGTACACGTACAGCGAGGCCGGGCCGGTGTCGAGCTCTTCGGCGAGGCGGCGCATGGTCACCTTGCGCAGGCCTTCGGCGCGCAGCACCGCAACGGCGGCGGCCACGATGCCCTCCCTGGTCAGGGCGGGCTTGGCCGGGCGCTCACGGCGACTGCGCGGGGAGTGGGGTCGTCCTGTCATGTGCTCAGGGTAACGAACATGTTCGTTGCGAACAAGTACGTCACGAACATGTTCGTTGATGGTTCGTTGGATTTCGACGTCCCCCGCCCGGGACCCCGCTCACAGCTTCTGCCAAGATGCCGTACGTCATGGTGCAGATACCGAACACGCCCGCGCCGACGAAGTCGCCGGCGCCTCGCCCCGTGCCCACGAGCGCCGATGTGGCCCGCCTGGCCGGCGTCTCGCGCGCGACCGTCTCCTACGTCCTGAACAACACCAGCGCCGTACGCATCAGCGAGCCCACCCGCCGCCGTGTCCACGAGGCCGCCAAGGAACTCGGGTACGTGCCGCACGCGGCCGCCCGCACCCTGCGTGCCGGACACAGCCGGATGGTCCTGATGCCCACCCTGCCCGTCCCGGCGGGTCCGCTCTACAGCCAGTTCGTGCACGACTTCCAGGGGGCGCTCAGCCGCCTCGACTACACCGTCGTCCAGTACGGCGCCACCGGTCTGCGCGGCGACGACGCCGCCCGGGCCTGGGCCGAGCTGCGGCCCGTCGCCGTGCTGGTGCCCAGCCCCGGCATCGGTCCGGAGGCGGTCGCGGTCCTCAAGCGGTCCGGTGCCCGCGCCGTGGTGAGCCTCAGTTCCGAGCGGGTCGAGGGCGCCCACGCGCTGCTCCTGGACCACGCGGACGTCGGCCGCGGCGCCGCCGGGCACCTGTACGCCCGCGGTCGCCGCCGGATCGGCGCTGTCGTCCCCGAGGAGCCGGGCCTGGAGCTGTTCGCCGCGCCCCGCCTCGCCGGCGTCCGCGAAGCCCTGCTCGGCACGGACGCCACCGTCACCGAGCTGCCCCTCGCCTACACGGAGGAGTCCGCGGCCGCCCTCGCGGCCCGCTGGCCCGGCCTCGGTCTCGACGCCGTCTTCGCCTACAACGACGAGTACGCCATGCTGCTGATGCGCGCCCTGCAGGACGAGGGCTTACGCGTGCCCGAGGACGTGGCCGTCATCGGCGCCGACGACCTCATGCTCGGCCGGCTGCTGCGGCCCAGGCTCAGCACCGTCCGGATCGCGCTGCCCTCCGGCCGCGACCTCGCCGCGCTGGTCGACCGGGCGGTCCGCAACCCCGCGGCCGCCCCCGAGTCGCACGAACTGTTCGGAGCCACGGTGGTCCACCGCGACTCCAGCTGACCCGCGTTCTCCCGGCTGTCTCTCCAAGTCCCCGACCGGACACATGACTAGGATGTTGCACGCTCAACCAGATGGGGTGCGCCGGTTCACCGCATCCCGCCATGCCGCCGCCGAACTGGCGGCGACTGCACGGGACTTCCGTTTCCCGTGTGAGCCGTCAGTCCCGTGGGTTCACTGATCGGAGAGCCGTCATGCCGTTGCTCGACCCCAAGACCTGGCAGTCCCGCACCCTTTCGGGACCCCAGCACACCGTGACCGAGCCCGCCACCGGCGACTCGCTGGGCACGGTCGTCCTGGCGGGCGGTGCGGACGTCGGTCCGGCCGCCGAGGCCGCCCGCGCCGCGCAGGCCGAGTGGGCGCGCGTCCCGCACTTCGTCCGAGCCGGAGTGCTGCGCAAGGCCGGCGACCTGTTCGCCGCGCACGCCGACGAACTGCGCGACTGGATCGTCCGCGAGTCCGGCTCCATACCCGGCAAGGCCGACTTCGAGCTGCACGTCGCCGCCCAGGAGTGCTACGAGGCCGCCGCCCTCGCCTCCCGGCCGGCCGGACAGGTCCTGCCCAGCGAAGCGCCCCGGCTGTCGTACACCCGGCGCGTCCCCGTCGGTGTGGTCGGCGTGATCTCCCCGTTCAACGCCCCGCTGATCCTGTCGATCCGCTCCGTCGCCCCCGCCCTCGCGCTCGGCAACGCGGTCGTCCTCAAGCCGGACCCGCGCACGGCCGTGTGCGGCGGCCTGGCGCTGGCCGCGGTCTTCGCGGAGGCGGGCCTGCCCGAGGGCCTGCTGCACGTCCTCCCGGGCGGCGCCGAGACCGGCGCGGCCCTGGTCGCCGACCCGCGCGTCCCGGTGATCTCCTTCACCGGCTCCACCGCGGCCGGCCGCGCCGTCGGCGAGGCTGCCGGACGCCACCTCAAGCGCGCGCACCTGGAACTCGGCGGCAACTCCGCCCTCATCGTGCTGGAGGACGCCGACCTGGACGCGGTGATCTCCACGGCCGCCTGGGGCTCGTTCTTCCACCAGGGCCAGATCTGCATGACCACCGGCCGCCACCTGGTGCACGCCTCCCTCTACGAGGAGTACGTCGAGCGGCTCGCGGCGAAGGCCGACGCCCTCGCCGTCGGCGACCCGCACCGCGCGCAGGTCCACCTCGGCCCGCTCATCGACGACGGCCAACTCGCCAAGGTGCACGGACTGGTGGAGGCCAGCACGGCGGCCGGCGCGAAGCTCGCCGCGGGCGGCACGCACGAGAACCTCTTCTACCGGCCGACGGTCCTCGCGGGCGTCGACGACGACACCCCCGCCTACGCGGAGGAGGTCTTCGGCCCGGTGGCCCCGGTGCGCCCCTTCACTACGGCGGACGAGGCGGCGGCCCTGGCCGCGCGCAGCTCCTACGGCCTCTCGCTCGGCATCGTCACCCGGGACGCCGCCCGCGGCCTCGACCTCGCCGAACGCGTCCCGACCGGCATCGTGCACATCAACGACCAGACGGTGAACGACGAGGCCGTCGCACCCTTCGGTGGCGTCGCCGCCTCCGGCACCGGTGCCCGCTTCGGCGGCGAGGCCAACCTGGAGGCCTTCACCGACGTGCGCTGGACGACCGTGCGGGGCGACGTCGCGCCGTACCCGTTCTAGGAGGGACCCTTTCATCCGGGGGGACTCTTTCAAGAGTCGGGGGACTCTCTCCAGGAGTTACTCGCCCTGGGCGGCCGGAGCACCGTCGGCCTCGGCCTTGGCCTGCTCCTCGATCGACTTGCGGACCTCGTCCATGTCCAGCTTGCGCGCCTGTCCGATGACGTCCGTGAGGGCGGCCTCGGGCAGGGCGCCGGGCTGGGCGAACACGGCGACCCGGTCCCGCACGATCATCAGCGTCGGGATCGACTGGATGCCGAAGGCCGCGGCCAGTTCCGGCTGCGCCTCGGTGTCCACCTTGCCGAACACCAGGTCCGGGTTCTCCTGCGCCGCCTTGTCGTAGACCGGGGCGAACTGACGGCACGGCCCGCACCAGGACGCCCAGAAGTCGATCAGCACGAAGTCGTTCTCGGTGACCGTCTGGTCGAAGTTCTCCTTGGTGAGCTCCACGGTGCTGCTCATGGCGTGATTCCCTCTTCCCGGTGCTTCCTGCCAGGGGTGTCCTGACATGGGGTGAAGCCGTCCGCACAACGCGGTCGGCCGGTCGCGTATTCCGCGCCCCTACCCGTGTGGTCACCGGCCACACCACCCACCAGACTGACCCCATGACGGAAACGGAAACCATCGTGTACGACGTCGTGGTGCTCGGGGCCGGGCCCGTGGGGGAGAACGTCGCCGACCGCACCCGCGCGGCCGGTCTCACCACCGCGGTCGTGGAGAGCGAACTCGTCGGCGGCGAGTGCTCGTACTGGGCCTGCATGCCCAGCAAGGCCCTGCTGCGCCCGGTCATCGCCCGCGCCGACGCCCGCCGCGTGCCGGGCCTGCGCCAGGCGGTCCAGGGCCCCCTCGACGCGGCCGCGGTCCTCGCCCACCGCAACTACTACACCTCCGACTGGCACGACGACGGCGCCGCCCAGTGGCTCGAGAGCATCAGTGCCGACCTGTACCGCGGCCACGGCCGGCTCACCGGCCCGCGCACGGTCACCGTGGGCGACAAGGTGCTCACCGCCCGGCACGCCGTAGCCGTCGCCACCGGCACCCGCGCGGTCCTGCCCGACCTGCCGGGACTCGCCGAGGTGAAACCCTGGACCAGCCGGGAGGCGACCAGCGCGCAGGCGGTGCCCGGCCGGCTCGTCGTGGTCGGCGGCGGAGTCGTCGCCACCGAGATGGCCACCCTCTATCAGGCCCTCGGCTCGCAGGTCACCGTGCTCGTGCGCGGCAAGGGCCTGCTGAACCGCATGGAGCCGTTCGCCGGCGAACTCGTCGCCGAGGCGCTCGCCGAGGCCGGCGCCGACGTGCGCACCGGCGCCTCGGTCGAGTCGGTGACCCGTACCGCGGACGGCACCGTCGTGGTCGTCACCGGCGGCGGCGACCGCATCGAGGCCGACGAGATCCTCTTCGCCACCGGTCGCGCCCCGCACACCGAGGACCTCGGCCTGGAGACAGTCGGCCTGGAACCGGGCTCCTGGCTCACGGTCGACGACAGCCTCCTGGTCACCGGCACCGACTGGCTCTACGCCGTCGGCGACGTCAACCACCGCGCCCTGCTCACCCACCAGGGCAAGTACCAGGCGCGCATCGCGGGAGCCGCCATCGTCGCCCGCGCCGCCGGAACGCCGCTGACCGAGACCGGCCCCTGGAGCGCCCACGCGGCCACCGCCGACCACCAGTGCGTCCCCCAGGTCGTCTTCACCGACCCCGAGGCCGCCGCCGTGGGCCTCTCCCTGGCGGAGGCCGAAGAGGCCGGGTACCGGGTGCGGGCCGTCGACGTGGAGATGACCTCGGTGGCGGGCGCCGGCCTCTACGCCGACGGCTACAAGGGCCGCGCCCGGATGGTCGTCGACCTGGAGGAGGAGATACTGCGCGGAGTCACCTTCGTCGGCCCGGGCGTCGGCGAACTGATCCACTCCGCGACCGTCGCGGTCGTCGGCCAGGTCCCCATCGCCCGCCTGTGGCACGCGGTCCCGTCCTACCCGACGATCAGCGAGGTGTGGCTGCGGCTGCTGGAGGCGTTCCGCGACAACTGAGCCCAGAAGCAGGGACGTTCAGCTGATTCCGAGGCTGTCCTGCCAGGCGCGGGACAGCCTCGGGCGCAGGAGGACGACACCTTGCTGCGTCCCCACCGCCAGGTCCAGCGCCGGGCTGTCCGGCAGGGGGACCAGCGAGGTGACGAGGGCGGGCAGGGGCGCCGCCCAGACCCGGTCACCGCTCGGGAGATGGCACAGCGCGACGCCGTACTCGTCGCTCAACGCCACCAGCGTCTCGCCGCTCGGCGCGGGCCCGGCCCACAGGATGCGGCAGGCGGGGACGGCCAGGCGGTGGAGGATGTCCGGGGTCGTCGCGTCCCACATTGTCACCGGGGCCGGACGGGAGTCGTCGGACGCCCGGTCGTCGAGGAGCAGCAGGACGGGGGTGCCGTCGGGGAGTTCGGTCCAGCGTATGAAGTGGTCGTTTCCCGATACGAGCGTGCGACGGAGAGACGGGTCCGGCGACACGTCGGGTCGGGGACCCGCCACCTCGTACTGACGGTTCGTCGGCAGGTGGACGACCCGGGTGGTGCCGTCCCAGCCCTGCTGGGCCACCCAGCGGGTCCCGTCGGCGCCGTGGTGGGCCAGCAGGAGCCACACGTCGTCGAGGAGCTCCACCGGCGCACCCTCGTCGCACGCGCCGTCGGAGATGTTCCACAGTCGCCCGTCCGTGCGGCCGGACGGCTGCCTCGGGACCGTCTCGCCCGCCACGGTGGCCGGCTTCGAGTGCCCGGCCACGCTGCTTTCCCAGCCCACGGGCTTGCGGACGCCCGTCATCAGCGCGGTGCTCCCGGACGGCAGGACGAACGCCGCTGAGCATGCCTGGTCCCGCAGCGGATCGAGCATCCAGGGAAGCTCCGTCCAGTCGGGCTGCGCGTCGGGGGCGTCCAGGAGCCGGAACCGCCCGAGGATCCGGTCGAAGGCCAGGACGCGCGCGTGCGGCGACAGCCGGGTGGGCGGCAGGAGATGACCCGACACCGCACCGCCCACGCAGTCGCCGCTCAACCACGTCAGCTCGGTCGGCTCACCCTCCTCGCCGGGCCTCACCCGGGACCAGACGAGATGGGAGATGGGAATGACCCCGGGCGGTGCCGGCACGGCTTCGGAGAAGGACTCCAGCCGGAAGTGCCCCCCGTAGGCCCATGCCAGCGCGTGCAGTGCGCCCTCGGAGTCGACGGTCCAGTCCTGCTCGTCGTCGACATCGGCGTACAGACCACGCAAGGGCGAGGATGTCGAACCGCCGTCCCGTCCCGTGGCAGGGACGACACGACGAGCCTCGGTACCGGACAGGGCGAGGACACCCGGTGAGGCGGCCGGCCACGCGATCAGCGACTCGATTTCAGGGGCGGCCCCGCCGACGGAGCCACTCGGTGCCGCGGGCTCGGCCGGGCGTTCGTGGTCCCCCCACTTCCACAGCCGTGCGGTGCCGTCGTTGCCCACGGCGAGGACGTCCGGCCCGCGACCGCCGTCGACGGGCAGCAGACGCAGGGCGCACACCGCGCCCTCGTGTCCCCACATCGCCGACCCGATCGCGTCCCCGGTGGCGATGTCCACCACGCGTACCGCGATGTCGTTCACCCCCACCCCGTACAGACCGTCACGCAGCAAGGCGGGCGTCAGCCTGTCGACGTGACCTGCCGCCCTGTCCTGTGCGGCGACGGGCTGCGGCGGGGCGTCGAGACGTACCACGAGCAGGTCGTCGTTGTTCTGCGTCACGAACACGGGATCCGCCTCGCTGCCGAGCGCGAAGCCACAGTCCTGCCAGATGAAGCCGTCGAACGCCTTGGACACCGCGCGCCCCGATCCCGGGTGCAGGAGCGTCAGACGAGTGCGGCTCTCCCCGATTGCGGCGACGGTCCCGCCGCTGCCGTGCATGTGCGACATCAGGAACGGCTCGCTCGCACCGTCCAGCAGTACGCTCACGTCGGCGTCGCCGTCCCCGGCGAGGGGATGCAGGGTGACGCGCCCGAGCCGGCCGTCGCAGACCAGCAGCCGGACCCGCCCGTCCTCGTCGTACGCCAGGCACGCGGTGGCGCCGATCTCTCCGTGGGCGAACCTGCTCGGGTTCTCGCACGCGGCCTCGGCCAGCGTGTCGAGCGCCGGAAGGGAGCGGACGACGACGCGCTCCGTGTTCCCGCACAGCAGCACGGCCGTGCCGTCGGGCAGGAACCCGGAGTCGAACAGGATGGTGTCCCCGCCGGAAGCGGTGTGGAGCAGCGTCTGGTCCGCGACGTCCCAGATCCGGACGTCCCCCACGGCATCCAGGGTGACCGCCCGTGCCGGGCTCCTGTCGTCGTCCAGCACCGCGAGCCCCACGACGTCGGCCGGATGAGGCAGGACGGTGGACTGCGAAGGGTTGTCGAGTCGCCACACATGGACGTGCGGGGCCCGCGGCGGGGCGGCCAGCACCACCCGGCCGCCGGACGGCAGGAACACCTGCTCGATCGTCCAGTGCGGGTTGTACGCGCGGGTCGCGTACCCCTCGCCCTCATGGCGTCCCACCACCCGATGCGGGGTGATCTCCCGAGGCTCTACGCGCACGTCCCCCAGCACCGGCGACAGCCCCGACGCCCGGCGCCGCAGCCCGTCCTCCCCGTACGTCGCCGCCACGAACGCCAGCAGGGCGGCCCGGTCGACGGAACCGGGGTCGCTGTCGGCCACCAGGTAGGCGTAGCGCTCCACGGCCATGGCGAGCACGGGCCTGCGCACGGCCTGTCGTACGGCGGGCAGCAGCGTGGCCGGGTCGGAGTGGACGACGAACGACGCGTCCTCGATGAGGTCGTCCAGGTGTCCCGCCGGCGCCGCGTGCGTGGCCAGATGGGCGAGGACGTACGGGTGGGCGCACGACCAGTCCTTGTCGGGCACGAGTTCCAGCAGGATCTCGACGAAGCACTCCTGAAGGTCCGTCATGTCCCGGTGGGCGAGCGCCCGTTGCTTGAGGTGGTCGGTCAGCTCCTGGTGGTAGAGCCGGAAGTACTTCGTCCCGGCCACCTCCGCATGGGCCAGGTACGAGCCGTCCTCCTCCAGCAGCAGGTCGATGTCCGCCTGGGCGAGAGCGATACCCGAAAGGCGCGCCGCCGCCGACAGCCAGATCCTGCGCGGCAGTCCGTTGCCCGCGCCGAACGCCAGCGTGGTCAGCAGCGCGACGGTGCGGGCGTGCCGCCCCGTGGGCAGACGCTGGAGATACGCCTCGAACGCGCCGCCCACGTCCGAGGGCAACTGCTCGGACCAGCCGGGCACGGCGGTGTCCACCAGCGGCCCGCGCAGCAGCGCGCTGGCGGTCATCCGGGCGACCAGGAAGCAGCGCCCGGCACGGCGGGCGACCTCGTGCGCCACCCGGAGGGCGAGTTCCGGGTGTGCCGCGTAGGGCGCTCCCGTGTCGCCGAGGATCTTCGCCACGTATGCGGCCGGGTCCGTGTCCCGCGCGTACCGGTCGTCATCGAGGTCGACGACCGGAACCCGGTCGCCCAGATGGGGCAGCAGCTCCCGCCGTGAGCCGACCACCAGCCTGACGCACGCCACCGCCCCGAGCGGCCGCAGGAGTTCCCACGCGATACGGCGGGCCTCGGCCTTGTCGCCGGCGGAGCCCGCCTCGTCGAGCGAGTCCACGACGACGCGGAACGGCCGCCGGCGCTCCGCGAGGGCGGTGAAGAGGGCGACCGGAGTGGCGGCGCGCACGTCGGCGGCGGCCGCGATCCGGCCCACCAGGGCCTCCAGGGTCTGGTGGTGGGCGTTGACCGAGGCGTCGGCGTGGCCGTCCAGCACCAGACGCCCGAGCACGGCCGACTTTCCCGACCCGGGTTCCGCCGTCACGACGAGCAGCCGTCCCGGCTCGTCCCCGTCCAGATGGGCCCGGGCCTGCGCAAGCGCCCGCTCGCGCCCGGTGAAGTACGAGCCGGGATCGTGGACGTGCTCCACGCCCCGGCCACGCGGCTCGAAGTGCGAGGACAGGTCCGAAACGTCTCCCTGGGCCCGGCCGTCGCTCACGATCTCGGCGTACGGATCGAACGCGGGGTTCGTGAAGAAGGGAGGCCGCTCGGACTGGTCGACCGAGGAGCAGGCGGCGCGCTGCGCGTTGCCCGCCGCCACGAACGACGCGCTGACGCGTTCGGCGAGCGTGCTGGGCGCCAGATAGCGCTGCGAGGGACCGTCGCCCCGGGCACACGCCTCGGCGAGCTCCACGACGAAGGCTCCGTCCAGGGCCATGTCGCGATGGCGGGCCGAGGCCAGCAGCCAGGTGCCCGCGCCGAAGGCATCGGAGCGGCCCCGGCCCGCCACGATGGTGTCGGTGATCGTGCCGATCTCCGCGGTGGCCGCCGCCGCGTGGCAGGCGTCCACCACGAACAGCACGTTGCGCACGGGCGAGGTGGCCAGGATTTCCGCCAGGTGGGGCAGGGACAGCCAGGAACGCGGGCGGCGCGTCTCACTGCCCGCGCAGGCCAGCCGGTACTGGCCGGTCGGAGCCCGGTCGCCGTGCCCGGCGTAGTACACGACCACGACGTCCTCGGCCGTGAGAGCGGGAGTCGCGCACCAGTCGGCCAGCGCGTCCTCGAAGGACGCGGAGTCGGGGTCGTAGGACACCGCGGTCAGGACCCGCTCGTAGCCCATCGAGGCGAAGAGGTCCACCGCACGGTCGACGTCCTCGTGCGCGAGGGGGAGTTCGGCGTTCTCCCGGTAGTGCCGGGTGCCCGCAGCGACCAGATAGCGCATCAGCCGGCCTCGGGGAGCAGCCCCGCCGTGATCGCCCGGCCGGTCTCGACGGCGGTGAGGTAGCGCGTGGCGTCGTGCATGTGGCTGCCGTTGTGCACGGCCACATCGGTCACGCCGTCACCGAAGGCGGGCCGCAGGTCCCGGACGACGGCCACGATGTCGGTGGCGTCGGCGATGTTCGTCCAGGCCCGCAGCGGCTTCGGCCATACCGCCCGGCGTCCCTCGGGGGAGGGGTCGAGCCGGTCCAGCACGTGCGCCCGCATGCCGAGCGGAGAGCCCAGGGTGACCAGCATGCGCACGTCCCAGTCGCGGTTGCGCTCCGGGTCGCACAGCGTCTCGTAGGCGACGACCGAGCCCAGGGAGTGGGCCACGACGACCCTGGTGTCCGGGCTGATCCGGTCGGACAGCCGGTCGCGTGCCGCGCTGCGGACGTCCCCGTCGCCGAGGTAACGGGTCACCTGCTTCAGACTGCCGATCAGCGCCCGGTCGAGCACCCCGGTCAGGAAACGGGCGCCGGTCAGGGCGTCGAGCGCGGCACGCACCGCGTTCAGTCGCAGGGCCCGGGAGGCGCCCCAGCCGACGGCACCCCGGGTGCCGGCCTGCGCCGGGCCGGGGACCGCCGGGTCGGTGCGGGCGGCCTCGGCCCACCACTCCATGAGGAGGGCGAACTCGTCGTCGGACTCGATGTCGCCCGCGTCGTAGGGGAGTTCCCGCCCGGCACGGGTGCCGGCCGGGCGGAACAGGTCACCGTAGAACGCCACGCCGATGTCGTCGGGAGAGGGGACCGGCCCGCCGGCCAGCCTTGCTCCGCCCAGCAGTTCCGGTACGACGTCCCGTGCCAGGGAGTCCTCACTCAGGTACTGCTTGCCGACGCCGTGTACGAAGACGACCTTGCTCAATTGTCCCTCCCCGTGTGAGGGAACAAGGTTACGCGCGCGGCGAGGTCAGCCGGGCAGGGGGAACCCGAGCGCCTCCGCCGCCGCCACCGGAGTCGGCTGCGCCCACCGCTCCAGCACCGCCTGGTTGGCGCAGAGCGACCGTGGTTCGGCCCGGTCGAGGTACAGCATGCCGTCGAGATGGTCCGTCTCGTGCTGGACGATCCGGGCGGGCCAGCCGCCGAACACCTCGTCCAGCGGCCGGCCGTGCTCGTCCTCGCCGGTCAGCCGGACCTCGGCGTGCCGGGTCACCACCGCCTGGTAGCCCGGCACGCTCAGGCAGCCCTCGAAGAAGGCGGCGGGGGCGGAACCGACCGGCTCGTACGACGGGTTGACCAGGACCCGGAACGGCTGGGGCACCCGCCCGCGGGCCACCCGCACCTCCTCCGGCACCGGCGCCGGGTCCTCGATGACCGCGATCCGCAGTTCCACACCGACCTGCGGCGCGGCGAGGCCGACTCCCGGTGCCGCGTGCATGGTGACGCGCAGCGCCTCGACGAACCGCGCCAGCAGGGTGGGGTCGAGCTGACCGTCGTAGCGCACGGTGCCCACGCGCAGGGCCGGGTCGCCGGCCGCGACGATGGGCAACGGGCCGCCGGGGGCGAGGAGTTCCTCGATCCGGTCGGCAAGGGGCGCGCGGGGACTGGGAGATGCCATCGGGCCAGGATGCCACGGCCGGACGGCATGTGACGCAGGTCACTCGAAGTGGCGGGAACTCGGTGCCACCCCCTTCCGACTACTGGTGCGTCACGGCTGGAAATCGTCCCCCAGCCGCCAGCCGCCAGCCGCCAGCCGCCAGCCGCCAGCCGCCAGCCGCCAGCCGCCAGCCGCCAGCCGCCAGCCGCCAGCCGCCAGCCGCCAGCCCTCAGCCGCCAGCCCCCAATCCCCAGCCGCCAGCCCCCAGCTGCCAGCCCTCAGTCCCAGCCCCCAATCCCCAGCCGCCAGCCCCCAGCCGCCAGCCCTCAGTCCCAGCCCCCAGCCGCCAGCCCCCAGTCCCCAGTCCCCAGCCGCCAGCCCCCAGCCGCCAGCCCCCAGTCCCCAGCCGCCAGTCCCCAGCCGCCAGCCCCCAGCCTCCAGTTCCAAGTCCTTGGTCCTCAGCCCCAGTTCCCAGCTTCCGGACCACTACCTCCGCCCCCCTTCCCCCTGACCCCGGAGAAGCCCGCCCATGTCCACCGCTCCCTCGACACCCCCCACTCTCGGCTCCGCTCGAGCGGGGGAACCCCCATCGGACGAGGCCCCGCAAGCAGCAGCCCCCGTGCCGAAGTCCCGCGGTCCGTGGGCCCCGTTGCGCCCGCTGGTCCTGCGACTGCACTTCTACGCCGGCCTGTTCGTGGCGCCGTTCCTGCTGGTCGCGGCCACCACCGGGTTCCTGTACGCCGGTGCGTTCCAGGCCGAGAAGCTCGTGTACTCCCACGAGATGACCGTCCCGGTCGGCGACACCGAGCTGCCGATCTCCGAGCAGGTGGACGCCGCGCGCAAGGCCCACCCCGAGGGCACGGTCTCGGCCGTCCGGCCCTCGCCGGAGGACGACGCCACGACCCGGGTGATGCTGTCCGGCGTCAAGGGAGTCGACGCCACCCACACCCTCGCCGTGTTCGTCGATCCGTACACCGGCGAGGTGCGCGGCGCGCTGGAGCAGTACGGCTCGACCGGAGCGCTGCCGCTGCGCACCTGGATCGACGAGTTCCACCGCGACCTGCACCTCGGCGAGAACGGCCGCCTCTACAGCGAACTCGCCGCGAGCTGGCTGTGGGTGATCGCGGGCGGCGGCCTCGTGCTGTGGTTCTCCCGCCGCCGCGCCCTGCGCAAGGTGCGCGGCACGAGTGGCCGGCGCCGCACGCTCGGTCTGCACGGCACCGTCGGCGCCTGGGCCGCGGCCGGCTTCGTCTTCCTGTCCGCGACGGGCCTGACCTGGTCGACGTACGCGGGCGCCAACATCGACGAGCTGCGCACCTCTCTCGGCCAGTCCACCCCGTCGGTCTCGGCGGCCGTCGTCGGCGGCGAGCACGCCGGTCACGACGCGGCCTCCGGCAGTGGCGGGGACGCCGAGCACGGCGTCGGCCTCGACAGGATCCTGGCCGCCGCGCGCGCCGAGGGGCTGGGCGACCCGGTCGAGATCGTCCCGCCCGCGGACGCCTCCTCCGCGTACGTGGTCAAGCAGGTGCAGCGCAGCTGGCCGGAGAAGCAGGACTCGGTCGCGATCGACCCGGCCACCGGCAAGGTCGTCGACGTGCTGCGCTTCGAGGACTACCCGCTGCTGGCCAAGCTGACGCGCTGGGGCATCGACCTGCACACCGGCGTCCTGTTCGGCCTGGTCAACCAGATCGCGCTGATGCTCCTGGCGCTGTCGCTGATCCTGTTGATCGTGTGGGGCTACCGCATGTGGTGGCAGCGCGGCCGTGGTTCCGCGTTCGGCCGCCCGATCCCGCGCGGCGCCTGGGCGCAGGTGCCGCCGTACGTCCTCGTCCCGTTGATGGCGGCGGTCGCCGTGGTCGGCTACTTCGTGCCGCTCCTCGGCATCCCGCTCGCCGGCTTCCTGGTCGTGGACATCGTCCTCGGGGAGATCGCGCACCGTCGAGGGCGGCGGGCGGCTGTCTGAGCCCGGCCGCCTGTCCGGGCCCGTCCCGCTCGGCGGGCCCGCGGCCTCGACGCCCGGCCCGCGGCCTCGACGCCCGGCCCGCGGAGCGTCGTCGCCGGTCCCGCCCGCGCCGCTCCGCCCTCGCAGCGGCGTGCGCAGGCGGGCACCGAAGCAGCGGTACCAGCGGTGGGCCATGAAGGCGGCGACCACCGGCATGCCGTAGCCGACGGGACAGCGGGACCTCGGAGTCCGGTCCGTCTCGAACCACCACATGTCTGCCTCCGTCGTCAGGCACAGCAGGACGAACGTCGGCCCGTGGACAGAGAAGTTCCAGTCCTCCCGGAAGGCCCAATCGTTGCGGCGTCGACGGGAGCGTGTGCTGCGCCAGCCGACCAGGAGGAAAGCCGACAGCAGGCCGGCGAGCACGGAGAAGAGCGCCAACGCGGTATGTGGCTCAGGGCGTTCGACACCCAGGGCCGGAGCCGTGAGCGCGTGGGGCCACGCGGATGTCACGGCTCCGGCTCCGTGCGAGCGGGGTGCCTCAGGCCTCGGGGAAGTCCCCCGTCAGCGCCGAGGCGAGGCGCAGATGGGGTCCCGCCTCCTCGTGCCGTCCCTGCCGCTCCAGGGTGCGGCCCAGCATCAGCCGCGCGTAGTGCTCCACCGGGTCGCGTTCGACGATCACGCGCAACTCACTCTCGGCGCGGCGGAGTTGGGCCGAGTGGTAGTAGGCGCGAGCCAGCAGCAGCCGCGGACCGGTCTGCTCCGGCACCCCCTCGACCAGACCGGCCAGCACCCGCGCGGCGGCGGCGTACTCCTTCGCGGCGAAGAACAGCTGAGCCCGCTCCCACCGCTCGGCCGGCGTTCCGTGGCCGTAGTACGCGGAGTCGTGCGTCGTCTCGTATGTCATGTCCACTCGTGACCTCCTTCGACGCCGACAACCGGACCTGGTGGTTGAATATTCCACCACCTGGGGTGGTCACCCGGGGGCGGCTACGGGGCCAGGGCCGCCAGCTCCGCGTCGGCCCGTTCGGTGATGTGCGCGAGGACGCGCCCGGCGGTCGCCAGGTCCTCCGGGGGGATCCCGGCGTAGATCCGGGCCGAGACCTCGCCCGTCTCTGCGGTGACCGCGGCGAACAGTTCGCGCCCGGCGTCCGTGGTGCTGATCAGCGGGCCGTCGGCCGACAGCAGCCCCTTGGCGAGCAGTGCGTCGACGGTGACGCGTACGTCCGCCGCCTCGACCTTGAGGGCCCCGGTGACCGCCTCGACGAGCGTGCCGAGGTCCAGCGGTCCGTCGGCGGTGACGGCGGTCCGCAGGGTGATCTGCTGCTGGAAGGTGACGCCGTGGCGGGCCAGGACGTGCTCCAGGACGGCGCGTCCCGCGTAGTGCGCGAGGCCTATGGTGCGGCCGCCGGCGGGCTGTGCGGTGGAAGTCATCACTACTCCTGAGGGGTTTCGTCGGTGAGGTCGAGTGTTACGTCGAGCAGGACCGCCAGTTCGCTCTTGAACGTGCGCGTCCGCGGGCTGTCCAGGCCGCCGAGCGGTTGCAGCAACTGCTCCAGCAACCCTTGGACCACCTGGACGGCCCGCCGTGTGACGTCCTGTCCCTGTTCGGTGAGTGCCAGTTGTACGGCGCGTGGGTCCCGGGGGTCACGGGTGCGTTCGATCAGCTCCGCGGACTCCAGGGCGCGCGCGAGCTTCGAGACGTAGAGCGGCTCGAGCCCGGTGTGGTCGGCGAGGCGGCGCTGGCTGGGGCGTTCGCCGTCCCGCTGCATGCCGTAGAGCGAGGCGACCAGGGAGTACTGCGCGTGGGTGAGACCGAGCGGGGCCACCGCCCGGTCGACGGCCACGCGCCACTTGGTCGACAGTCGCCACACCAGGAAACCGGGCGTGGCCCGTTCGGAACCCCTGCTCTCGCTCATGGGCGATACATTACATGGCTACTATGTCCATGGCTACTAAATTCTGTTCGTCGAGCATCCCCCTTGTGACTTCTCCCACCTGCTCTTGCCTGGCCGAGGAGCGCATACCTACGTTCGGTCGCATGTCCCCCGATGGCCGCGCCCTTCCCGACGAACCGGACGAACCCGCCGCAGTGAGCAGGCCTGCGGCCGACCGACCGGACAGCAGCCCCTTGGTCGAGCTGGCCGTCGACCTGAGCTCCCACGAAATGCTCCGGCGCGCCCATGTCCTGGACGCTCTCGGATCCGACTGGGACCCCATAGCCGCGCTGCGCGGCGAGGAAGCCGCGTACGAGCTGCTGTATTCCGGCCTCGACGCGGAGCAGCAGCGCGTGTACGACGAGCTGGTCTCGGCCGGAGTGCTGCCGCGGACAGGGGGCGGCCATGCTGCCCCTTGACCCGCAGGCCGACATCGGGCGTCGCGCCTGGGTGGCCTGCCCGAACTGCGCCGACCATCGCGGCTGCGCCCCTTGCGAGCAGGGGCGTACCTGCTCCGAGCACTGGCGCTACCTGCTCTCCAACGCAGGCAGCCTGCTCCACCTGCAGTGCCGGTCGTGCACCCACATCTGGACGCACGAGACCCATTTCGGTGCCACCCGCTCCCCGTGGCAGCGCATTACCAGCGGCCTACATCGCCGGTGATCGTTCACCGCGGCCGACTCGGTGAGCCGAGTCGGTGCCGCGGCGGCACCGGCCCGGTGAGGCCGGACGGCGGATCGACGCCCGCTTTCGGATGACCCCCCCTGTCTGTCGTCCGGGACGGCGGGCCGGCTTGGCCGAGGATCGCGGTCGGCGGCCATCCCTGCCTGCCGTTCGTCCGCCCGGAGGCAGCCGTGCACATCCTGATCCTGGCCAGCGCGTTCAACAGCCTCACCCAGCGCACCCACGCCGAACTGCGCGACCGTGGCCACACCGTGGCGGTGGAACTCGCCCTGCCCGGCAGCCCGTTGCCGGAAGCCGTGCGGCGGCACGCACCGCAGCTCATCGTGGCGCCGATGCTGAAGACGGCGATCCCCGAGGAAGTGTGGACGGCGTACACGTGTCTCGTCGTCCATCCGGGGCCCGTGGGCGACCGCGGACCGTCCTCCCTGGACTGGGCGATCCACGACGGCGTCGACCAGTGGGGCGTCACCGTCCTGCAGGCCGATGAGGAGATGGACGCCGGTGACGTGTGGGCCTGCGTCCCGTGCCGGTTCCCTCCGATGTCCAAGAGCGAGCTGTACCGGGGCGAGATCGCCGACGCCGCGCTCGAGGCCGTCCTGCTCGCCGTGGAGCGCTTCGCCGGGGGAACCCACGTACCGTGCAGGCAGGACGCGCCGTACACGGCCGACGTCCGCCTCCGCCCGCGCCCCTACCTCGACCAGAGCGTCCGGCGGGTCGACTGGACCGAGGACTGCACGCAGGACGTCCTGCGCAAGCTGAGGGCGGCGGACTCGCAGCCCGGTGTGCTGGACACGCTGCTCGGCGGCGAGTGGTATCTGCACGGCGGTCACCCCGAGAGCGTGTTGCGCGGCCGCCCGGGCGAGCTGCTGGCCACCCGCGCCGGGGCAATCTGCCGGGCCACCAAGGACGGCGCCGTGTGGATTTCCGAGCTGCGGCCCCGGCGCGGGCCCGGGCAGCCGCCCACGTTCAAACTGCCCGCCGTGCGGGCCCTGGGGGACCGGTTGCCGTCGCTGCCCGAGCACGCCCTGCCCCTGTTGTCCGAGGCGGGGCGCCGTACCTGGACGGACATCCGCTACCGGGAGGACGGCAACGTGGGCTTCCTGTCGTTCTCCTTTCCCGGCGGGGCCATGAGCACGGAGCAGTGCCGGCGTCTGCTGGACGCCTACCGGGAAGCGTGCGCGCGGCCCACGTCGGTGGTGGTGCTCGGCGGCGAACGGGACTTCTTCTCCAACGGGATCCACCTCAACGTCATCGAGGCCGCCGCCGACCCCGCCGCCGAGTCCTGGGCGAACATCAACGCCATCGACGATCTGGTCGAGGCGGTCCTGACGACCACGGACCGGCTCGTGGTCTCGGCGGTCGCGGGCAACGCCGCGGCCGGCGGGGTGATGCTCGCCCTGGCGGCCGACGAGGTGTGGTGCCGCTCGGGCGCCGTACTGAACCCTCACTACCGTCTGATGGGCCTGTACGGCTCGGAGTACTGGACGCACACCCTGCCGCGCAGGGTGGGTGCCGCGACGGCCGAACGGCTCATGCGTGAGGCTCTGCCGGTGAGCTCGGCGAGCGCACTGCGCCTCGGGCTCGTCGACCGGGTGGTCGACCGCGGTCCCGATGAGTTCGCGCGGGAGGTCGGCGGCCTGGCGGCACGCCTGGCGTCACTTCCGGCGACGGCGTCACGGATCACCGCGAAGAAGACGGAGCTGGACCGGCTGGAGAGCGTGACCCCGCTGGCCGGCTTCCGTGAGCGGGAGCTGGCCCGGATGCGCCGGGCCTTCGACGACCCGGACGCCCCGTATCACGCTCTGCGCCGTTCCTTCGTCCGCAAGGAGCGGCCCTCGTGCACGCCGCCGCACCTGGGTGTGCCGGCGGTTGCGCAAACCGCTCCGGTCCCCGGTGCCGCCGATGTCACCGGAACGGCCCTCCACAGCGTCACGTCACGGCCGAACGGCTGATACGAAGAGAGCCGAAGGTCGAAATGCAGGCCTTCATCCCTTACCTCCCCAGGAGGCGGTCCCATGACTGAGGCGACGCCGGGCACGGTGGGCGCTGTGGACGCAGGCGGCGCGCCCGCCGACGAGACACCCACGATCCACATCCTCTGGATCAACGCGGGGCTGAGCTGCGACGGCGACTCGGTCGCGTTGACGGCGGCCATGCAGCCCAGCATCGAGGAGATTGTGCTCGGCGTGCTGCCGGGTCTTCCGAAGATCGCCGTCCACTGGCCGCTCATCGACTTCGAGTGCGGTCCGGTCGGCGGCTCGGACACGTTCATCGAGTGGTTCTTCAAGGGGGAGCGGGGCGAGATCGACCCGTTCGTCCTGGTCGTCGAGGGCTCCATCCCCAACGAGGCGATCAAGCCCGAGGGTTATTGGTGCGGCTTCGGCGACAACCCGGAGACCGGTCAGCCGATCACCACCAGCGAGTGGATCGACCGGCTCGCCCCGAAGGCGCTGGCGGTCGTCGCCATCGGCACCTGCGCCACCTACGGCGGCATCCACGCCATGGCGGGCAACCCGACCGGCGCGATGGGCGTGCCCGACTACCTCGGCTGGGACTGGAAGTCCCACGCCGGCATCCCCATCGTGTGCGTCCCCGGCTGCCCGATCCAGCCCGACAACTTCTCCGAGACGCTCACCTATCTGCTCTACCAGGCGGCCGGCGCCGCTCCGATGATCCCGCTGGACGACAAGCTGCGCCCGACCTGGCTGTTCGGGGCCACCGTGCACGAGGGCTGCGACCGGGCGGGCTACTACGAGCAGGGTGAGTTCGCCCTGTCGTACGACTCGCCGAAGTGTCTGGTCAAGCTCGGCTGCTGGGGCCCGGTCGTCAAGTGCAACGTGCCCAAGCGCGGCTGGATGAACGGGATCGGCGGCTGCCCCAACGTCGGCGGCATCTGCATCGCCTGCACCATGCCCGGGTTCCCCGACAAGTTCATGCCGTTCATGGACGAACCCCCCGGCGCCAAGGTGTCGAGCGGCGCCAGCGAAGCCTACGGCGCCGTGGTCCGCAAGCTGCGGTCGATCACGGCCAGGACCGTCGACAAGGAGCCCAAGTGGCGCCGCACCGGAGACAAGATCACCACCGGATACCGACCCCCGTGGTGAGCGTCCGCGGCGCGTAGTCCGCTCCCTGCTTCGTGCACCCCCCCACACACACGAATTTCCCGCGCAACGAAGGGCACGGCACACAGATGGCACCGAAGACGAAGGCGGCCGGCGACGGCAGCGGCCTGGTGGAGATGGCCTGGGACCCGATCACGCGGATCGTGGGCAGCCTGGGCATCCACACGAAGATCGACTTCAAGCAGAAGCGGGTCGCGGAGTGCTACAGCACGTCGTCGGTCTTCCGTGGCTACAGCGTCTTCATGCGCGGCAAGGACCCCCGCGACGCCCACTTCATCACCAGCCGCATCTGCGGGATCTGCGGGGACAACCACGCCACCTGCTCGGTGTACGCGCAGAACATGGCGTACGGAGTGAAGCCACCGCACCTCGGTGAGTGGATCATCAACCTCGGCGAGTCCGCGGAGTACATGTTCGACCACAACATCTTCCAGGAGAACCTGGTAGGGGTCGACTACTGCGAGAAGATGGTCAGGGAGACCAACCCCGGCGTCCTCGAACTCGCCGAGCGCACCGAGGCCCCGCACGCCGCGGAGCACGGCTACCGCACGATCGCCGACATCATGCGTTCGCTCAACCCCCTCGAGGGTGAGTTCTACCGCGAGGCCCTCCAGGTCAGCCGCTACACCCGGGAGATGTTCTGCCTGATGGAGGGCCGCCATGTGCACCCCTCCACGCTCTATCCGGGCGGCGTCGGAACCATTGCCTCGGTACAGCTCTTCACGGACTACCTCAGCCGCCTGATGCGCTACGTGGAGTTCATGAAGCGCGTCGTGCCCCTGCACGACGACCTGTTCGACTTCTTCTACGAGGCGCTGCCCGGGTACGAGGAGGTCGGCCGCCGGCGAGTCCTGCTCGGCTGCTGGGGCGCGCTGAACGACCCCGAGTACTGCGACTTCACCTACGCCAACATGACGGACTGGGGCCGGCGCATGTTCGTCACGCCCGGCATCGTCGTCGACGGCAAGCTCGTCACCAACGACCTCACCGAGATCAACCTCGGCATCCGCATCCTGCTGGGCAGCTCCTACTACGAGGACTGGCAGGGCCAGGAACAGTTCGTCACCCACGACCCGCTCGGCAACCCGGTGGACCCGCGCCACCCGTGGAACCAGCACACCATCCCGGCCCCGCAGAAGCGGAACTTCGACGACAAGTACAGCTGGGTGATGTCCCCGCGCTGGTTCGACGGCAAGGACCACCTCGCCCTGGACACCGGCGGCGGCCCCATCGCCCGCCTGTGGTCGACCGCCCTGTCCGGACTCGTCGACACCGGCTACGTGAAGGCCACCGGTCACAGCGTGGTCATCAACCTGCCCCGCACGATGACCCGGCCCGAGACCAGCTTCGAGTGGAAGATCCCGAAGTGGAGCAACGCGCTGGAACGCAACCGCGCGCGCACCTACTTCCAGGCCTACACCGCCGCCGTCGCCCTGCACTTCGCGGAGAAGGGGCTGGAGGAGGTCCGGGCCGGACGCACCCAGACCTGGGAGAAGTTCGAGGTCCCGGACGAGAGCATCGGCGTCGGCTTCACCGAGGCGGTCCGCGGCGTCCTCTCCCACCACATGGTGATCCGCGACGGCAAGATCGCCAACTACCACCCGTACCCGCCCACGCCCTGGAACGCCAGCACCAGGGACACCTTCGGAACGCCGGGCCCGTACGAGGACGCCGTGCAGAACACGCCCATCTTCGAGGAGAACACCCCGGACAACTTCAAGGGCATCGACATCATGCGCGCCGTCCGCAGCTTCGACCCCTGTCTGCCCTGTGGTGTCCACATGTACGTCGGGGGCGGCAAGACCGTGAAGTCGATGCACGTGCCCACCGGCCTGAGCGGACTGGGCGGATGAGCGCGCCGACGGCGGCGCGAGCCGTCGACGCGGAACAGACCGGACGCCGTGTCGAGGAGGTACTGGACCGGCTGGCCGCGAGCGGCGACCCGGACGCCGCCGCGGCGGCGGAGGAACTCGTCCGGTCCCTCATGGACTTCTACGGCGCCGGCCTGGCCCGCATCCTCCACCTGCTGTCCTCCGCTCCCGGCGAAGCGCCGGCAGGACTGCTCGGCGACGAACTGGTCGCGAGCCTCCTCGTCCTGCACGACCTGCACCCGGAGGACCGCGACACCCGCATCGCCCGGGCCCTCGACACCGTCCGGGAACACGCCCTGGACGTCGTGGACTTCGACGAGGAGAGCGGCACCCTGACACTGCGGGCCCAGGAGGCCGGCGGCTGCGGTTGCGGCTCCGGCGCGAGCGCCCGGGAGGCCGCCCGGGCGGCGCTCGCCTGCTTCGCGCCTGAGGTCAGGGCCGTCGACGTACAGACCGCGCCCGCCGGGCCCGCACTCCTCCAGATCGGTACCGGGCCGACGCCGACGAGGACCCGGTGAGCGCGTCCCCGGCGCCCGCCCGGCATGCGCGCCCCTCCGGCCTGCGCAGATTCCTCTCCGAGCGTCCACCCCGGCCGGAGCGATGCGAACTGTGCGCGGTGGCCGTGGCCGAAGCGGACCACCGCCACCTGGTCGACACCGAGAAGCGCGCCCTGGTCTGCGCCTGCGCCGCCTGTGCGCTGCTGATGGAACAGCCGGGCGCCGCCGCGGGCCGCTTCCGCACGGTCCCGGCCCGCTACCTCACCGACCCCGGACACCGCCTCGACGAGAGCGCGTGGGAGGCGTTGCAGATCCCGGTCGGCGTCGCCTTCCTCTTCCGCAACGCGGCGCTCGACCGGCTGGTCGCCCTCTACCCGAGCCCGGCCGGAGCCACCGAGAGCGAACTCGAACCGGCCACGTGGACGGACGTCCTCGGCGGCAGCCGCCTCGCCGAGCTGCTCGAACCCGACGTGGAGGCGCTGCTGCTGCGCCGCACGGACGGCCGATGCGAGTGCCACCTCGTACCGATCGACATCTGCTACGAACTCGTCGGCCGCATGCGCCTGTTGTGGCAGGGCTTCGACGGCGGATCCGAGGCTCGCGCCGCTCTCGACGCGTTCTTCGTGGACGTCGCGCGACGCGCCCGGCCGGTGGACGAGGCGGTGCGGCCATGACGGAGTTCTCCTTCGCCTGCACCGGCGTCCGCGCCGACCGGTACGCCGCCGGACCGACCCTCGTCTTCCGGCTGCGCGTCACCGCCGCCGGCGACGCACGCGTGCACGCCCTCGCGCTGCGCTGCCAGATCCGTATCGAACCCGCCCGCCGGGCCTACGAGTCGGCCGAGGCCGGCGGGCTGGCGGACCTCTTCGGCGAGCGCTCCCGCTGGGGCAGCACCCTCCAGCCTGTGCAGTTCGCCCAGGTCTCGCTCATGGTCCCCGGCTTCACCGGAGAGACCGAGGCCGACCTCGTGGTGCCCTGCACCTACGACATGGACGTCGCCGCCACCCGCTACCTCACCGCCCTCACCGGCGGCGAGGTTCCGCTGCTGATGCTCTTCTCCGGCACGGCGTTCACCGGGGCCGGCGGTTTCCAGGTCGAGCCGGTCCCCTGGGACCGGGAGGCGGCCTTCCGGATGCCGGTCGCCACGTGGCGGGAGATGGTCGAGCAGCACTTCCCCGGGTGCGGCTGGATCCGGCTGCCGCGCGACACCATGGACGCCCTCCTCGCCTACCGCTCCCGGCACGCCCTGCCCTCCTGGGAGGCGACCCTCAAGGCCCTGCTCGACGGCAGCGCCGCCGCCGACCCGCCGGCGAGCGACCCGTTCCGCACGCTCACCGGCACCACCGGAAGGACCGAACCGTGACCGTGACCGCGTTCGCCCCCGAGACCGAGGAGCGGTTCGCCCTCGCCCGGCAGGTGGCCGACGCCGTCCTCTTCGAGGGCTACGTGCTCTACCCGTACCGCGCCTCGGCCGCCAAGAACCGGCTGCGCTGGCAGTTCGGGGTGCTCGTGCCGCCCGGCTGGGGCGCCGAGTGCGAGGAGCACGACTTCCAGCACACCGAATGCCTGATGGAACCGAAGGCGGGCGCGACCCTCTCGGTCGAGGTGCGTTTCCTGCACGCCCGACGGCGCACGGTGCAGCGGGCCCGCCCGGACGGCGGCTTCGACACCGTCGCCGAACTCCGCCTCGACGACCGGGTGCTGGTGCCCTGGGACGAGGGGAGCGAGGAGCGTGTCGAGGTGGTCGCGTCGGTGGACGAACTCCTCGGCGACGGCGTCACCCATCCCTTCCGACGTCCCGCTCGGGAGGACACCGCACCGGTCCTGGACGCGGCCGGCCGCACCGTCGGCCGAGTGGTCCGGCGGTGCGAGGAGATCAGCGGGACGGTCCGGCTGTCCGCCCGCGAACTCGACGGCCCCTACCGGGCCGTGCGCCTGACCGCCGTCGTCGAGAACGCCGGCGACTGGACGCCGCCCGAGGGCCGCGGCGCCGACCGGGACGCGGCGCTGCCGCGCTCCCTGGTCGCCACCCACATGCTCATGGCCCTCAGCGCCGGATCGTTCCTGTCGATGACCGATCCCCCCGAGTGGGCGAAGGGCGCGACCGCCGCCTGCCGCAACCTGCACACCTGGCCCGTGCTCGCGGGCGAGCCCGGCCGCGCCGACCTCGTGCTGTCCTCGCCGATCATCCTGGAGGACCATCCGGCCATCGCGCCGGAGAGCCCCGGCGCGCTCTACGACGCCACCGAGATCGACGAGATCCTCGCGCTGCGCACCGCGGCCCTCACCGACGAGGAGAAACGCGAGGCCCGGGGCACCGACGAGCGGGCGGCCGCCGTGATCGAGCTGGCGGACTCGATGCCGGCCGAGGTGCTGGAGCGGCTGCACGGGGCGGTACGGAGTCTGCGCGAGGTCACCGGCCGGGGCCCCGCCGCCCCGGACGGCGGCTTCCCCGACGAGTACGGGGTGCAGCGGCCGGACACCCCCTGGTGGGACCCCGCGAGCGAAGCGGGCTTCGACCCGGCGCGAGACCGTGTGGTCGTGGACGGCCGGTCGGTGGGCCAGGGCAGCCGTGTCGAGCTGCACCCGGGCCTGCGTCGCACCGACGCGCAGGACATCTTCCTGCGGGGCCGCACCGCGAAGGTCGAGGCCGTGCTGCACGACGTCGACGGCGGCGTGCACCTAGCGGTCACGGTCGAGGGCGACCCGGGCGCCGACATCCGCCGCGAGCAGGGACGGTTCCTGTACTTCCAGCCCGACGAGGTCACACCGCTGGAGGACGACGTATGAACCTTCCCGCGCGGACCGCTGCACGGACTCTGGTGGCGGGCATCGGCAACATCTTCCTCGGAGACGACGGCTTCGGCGTGGAGACCGCCCGCCGGCTCGCCGAGCGCGATCTGCCCGGACACATCGAGGTCGTCGACATCGGGGTGCGCGGAGTGCACCTCGCCTACCAGCTGCTGGACGGCTACGACACCCTCGTCCTCGTGGACGCCACGGCACGCGGCGAAGCCCCGGGCACGCTGTACGTGATCGAACACGACGTCGGCGGCGAGAGCCCCTCGCCCGGCGCCGCCGCGCTGGACGGCCACCGGATGACCCCCGACGCCGTCCTGGCGCTGCTGGGCACCCTGTGCGCCGGGACCGGCGGCGAACCGCCACGCCGCGTCCTGGTCGTCGGATGCGAACCGGCCTCGGTGGACGAGGGCATCGGTCTCAGCGCGCCGGTGTCCGACGCCGTACCGGAGGCCGTCCGGCTGATCGAAGAGCTGCTGTGGGACGGCGAGCCGTCCGTGGGGCAGGCCTCAACCGCTGAGGCCTCGACATGAGGAGAGACGGATGAAGAAGATCGTCATCGGTGGAGCGGCCCTCGCCGCCATGGTCGCCGTCTTCGCCGAGGTGCTTCCCGACCTCAGGCGCTACCTGCGGATCCGACGGATGTGAACCGTGGGCGCCACCCGGTGTGCCGCGCGTTGCGTCGAACGGCGTACCTGCCGGCCGGTGACGGCGTGCCGGTCCGCGCGACCCGGGTGTGCGCGCCTCTAATGAAGCCCGGCGGAGGCAGGCCGCGGAAGGACGGAGTCCCATGCACGAGATGTCCGTCGCGCTGGCCGTCGTCGACCAGGTGGCAGAGGCCGCCGAGCGGGCCGGTGACGTCACGGCCGTGCGATCGGTACGGCTCCAGGTCGGCGAACTGGCCGGCGTCGTACCCGATGCGCTCGCCTTCTGCTTCGAAGTGGCCTGCGCCGGAACCCTGCTGGAAGGCGCCGAGCTGGTCACCGAAGCGGTGCCGGGGCGGGCCCGCTGCACGCCCTGCGCACACGAATGGGCCGTCGGCATGCCGCCCCGGCTGACCTGCCCCCTGTGCGGCGGGACGCGTACCGACCTGCTCGCGGGCCGGGAACTGCAGATCCTCGACGTGCACTGGGAGGACGGCGGCCCCCCGCACGCGCCCACCCGCGAACCGATCTCCGAGGAGCGCTGAACCATGTGTCGTGTCGTCGACCTGCGGCAGGCCGTACTCGCGAAGAACGACCTGAGCGCCCACGAACTGCGCGCTCACCTCGCGGCTCGAGGCACCACGGTCGTCAACCTGCTGTCCAGTCCGGGCAGCGGCAAGACCGCACTGCTGGAGCGCGAACTGCTGCGGGCACGGGAGCGGTCCGTGCCCGTCGCGGCGCTGACCGCCGACCTCGCCACCGAGAACGACGCGGCACGCCTGGCGCGTTCGGGCGTCCCGGTCAAGCAGGTGCTCACCGACGGGCTGTGCCATCTGGAGGCAGGGATGCTCGCCGGACACCTGGACGGGTGGCTGCCCGACGACACCCGGCTGCTGTTCGTGGAGAACGTCGGCAACCTGGTCTGCCCTGCCTCCTACGACCTGGGGGAGACGCTGAGGGTCACCCTCGCCTCCGTGACGGAGGGCGAGGACAAGCCGCTCAAGTACCCCACCGCCTTCGGCCTCGCCCACCTGGTCGTGGTCACCAAGACCGACATCGCGCAGGCCGTCGAGTTCGACGAGGCTGCGTTCCGCGCGAACGTGGAGCAGGTCAACCCCGGAGTCGAGGTGGTCCTGACCTCGGCACGCCGCGGGCAGGGAGTCGGCGCCCTGCTCGACCGGGCGCTGGCGGCCGCGGACGGCACACCCGTGCACTCGCCGGTCATGGCCCGGCCGCCCCGTCACCACGGTCACACCCACGCGCACACGGAGGCCACCGGCACGATGGCCCACACCCACTCGTGAGCGGTCCGCAGGCCCCGGCCGCCACCGCCGAGAACACTCCGCTGCGCCGCCGGGTCACCGTCCGAGGAGTGGTGCAGGGCGTGGGCTTCCGGCCCTACCTGTACGGCCTCGCCACCGAACTCGCCCTGGCCGGACACGTGACCAACACTGCGGAGGGCGTCGTCGTGGAGGTCGAGGGCGCCGCCTCGGCCGTCGCCGGCTTCTGCGACCGGATCGCCGCCCAGGCACCCCCGCTGGCCCGCGTCGAGTCCGTCCACCACCAGGAGATGCCTCCCGTCGGCGGCACCGCGTTCACCATCCTCGCCTCCCGCACCGACGGACCGGCCCGCACCCTGGTCAGCCCGGACTCCGCCACCTGCGCCGACTGCCTCGCCGAGCTGGCCGACCCGGCCGACCGGCGGTACCGCCACCCGTTCGTCAACTGCACCCACTGCGGCCCGCGCTTCACGATCGTCACCGATGTGCCGTACGACCGGGCCAACACCACCATGGCCGGCTTCGCGATGTGCCCGGACTGCGCCCGGGAGTACGAGGATCCCGCCGACCGCCGCTTCCACGCGCAGCCGGTCGCCTGCCCGGCCTGCGGACCGCGTCTGCGGCTGCTCGTCGCCCAGCGGTCCGGGCTCAGGAGTGTCGAGGAGGCGGACCCGGTCACCGAGGCACGCACACTGCTGAGCCGGGGTGCGATCCTCGCCGTGAAGGGGCTGGGCGGCTACCACCTGGCCTGCGATGCCACGAACCGGTCGGCGGTCGCCCTCCTGCGCCGCCGGAAGGCGCGCGGGGACAAGCCGTTCGCCGTCATGGCCAGGACCGCGGACGACGTCCGGCACCTCGTCCGGCTGAGCCCCGAGGAACGGAACCTGCTCGAAGGCCGGGCCAGGCCGGTCGTCCTGATGAGGCGGCGTCCGCACCCGTCGTACGCCACCGGGGACTCGGGGCCCGCCGAGGCCGTCGCGCCCGGCAGTCCCGACCTCGGCGTGATGCTGCCGTACACGCCCCTGCACCATCTGCTGCTCGGACTGCCCGGCGACCCGGACGGCCCCCCGCTGCTCGTCATGACCAGCGGCAACGTGTCCGGTGAGCCGATCGTCACCGACGACACCGAGGCGCTGGAGCGGCTCGCGCACCTGGCCGACGCCTGGCTCACGCACGACCGGCCGATCCACGTCCCGTGCGACGACTCCGTGGTCCGCGTCTGCGACGGGGAGCCGCTGGTGATCCGCCGCTCCCGTGGCTACGCCCCGTTGCCGGTCTCCCTCCCGCTGCCCGTGCGGCCGGCCCTCGCCGTCGGCGGAGACCTGAAGAACGCCTTCTGTCTGGGAGCGGGCCGCCGCGCCTGGCTGTCGGCGCACATCGGTGACATGGACGACGTCGGTACGCAGCGGGCCTTCGAGCAAGCGGTTGCGCAGTTGGAGTCCATTACCGGGGTACGGCCCGAGAGCCTGGTGTCCGACCGGCATCCCGGCTACCGCTCCGCCCGGTGGGCCGACCGGAACGCGGCCCACCGGCCCGTCGTGCGCGTCCAGCACCATCACGCGCACGTCGCCGCCGCGATGGCCGAGCACGGGCTGGACGGCACCCGGCCGGTGATCGGCGTCGCCTTCGACGGCACGGGCCACGGCGACGACCGAGCCGTGTGGGGCGGGGAGTTCCTGCTCGCGGACTACGACCGCTTCACCCGGTTCGGGCACCTCGCGTACGTCCCGCTGCCCGGCGGCGACGCCGCCGTACGCCGGCCGTACCGCATGGCGCTGACCCATCTGAGGGCGGCCGGGATCGGCTGGTCCGACGACCTGGCCTGTACCGCCGCCTGCCCGCCCGACGAACTCCGCCTTCTGGAACGGCAGTTGGAGCGCGGCCTGAACTGTGTCCCCACGTCCAGCATGGGCCGGCTCTTCGACGCCGTGTCCTCTCTCGCCGGGGTGTGCCACCGGGCCGGATACGAGGCACAGGCCGCCGTCGAGCTGGAGGGCGCGGCTCTGCGCGCGCCCGCCGAGGACACCACCGCGTACGCCTTCGCCGTTCACGCCTCGGAGGAGAACGGGGGCGGCGTCGTACGGGCCGATCCGGCACCCGTGCTCGCGGCGATCGTCGGCGACCTGCGCGCGGGGATCGAGCCGGCCCTGGTCGCGGCGCGCTTCCACCGGGGCGTGACCGGGCTGGTGCACAGGATCTGCGCGCGGGCGCGAGAGCGGTACGGGCTGGACACGGTCGCCCTGACGGGAGGCGTGTTCGCCAACACGCTGCTCTCCTCTGCCTGTGCCGCCACCCTGCGCGAGGACGGCTTCACGGTCCTGCGGCACCGCCTGGTGCCGCCCAATGACGGCGGCCTGGCGCTGGGCCAGCTGATGGTGGCCGCCCGCGCCACTCCCACTCCCACCGACTGAGTAAACGCGCGACCACAGCGAGGAGAGGCTCATGTGCCTGGCGGTACCCGGCAGAGTGCTGGACATCGAGGACCGGGACGGCACCCGGATGGCCACCGTCGACTTCGGCGGCGTGGTCAAGGAGGTGTGCCTGGAGTACCTGCCCGACCTCCGGGTCGGCGAGTACGCCATCGTCCACGTCGGGTTCGCCCTGCAACGGCTGGACGAGGAGTCGGCGCGGCAGACGCTCGAACTCTTCGCCGAACTCGGCATGTTGCAGGAGGAGTTCGGCGACGCCTGGGAGATGGCGGCGGCGGAGGCGGGCGTGGACCCGGTGGAAGAGGTGCGCAAGTAGTGAAGTACATCGACGAGTTCCAGGACCCGGAGCTGGCGCGTCGGCTCCTCGACGACATCCACGCCACGGTGACCAGGCCGTGGGCGCTGATGGAGGTGTGCGGAGGGCAGACGCACAGCATCATCCGCCACGGCATCGACCAGCTTCTGCCCAAGGAGGTCGAACTGATCCACGGGCCGGGCTGCCCCGTGTGCGTGACCCCGCTGGAGGTCATCGACAAGGCCCTGGAGATCGCCTCCCGACCGGAGGTGATCTTCTGTTCCTTCGGCGACATGCTGCGCGTGCCGGGCACGGGCCGGGACCTGTTCCAGGTCCGCGGGGAGGGCGGCGACGTGCGCGTCGTCTACTCGCCGCTCGACGCGCTGCGGATCGCGCAGCAGAACCCGGACCGCGAGGTGGTGTTCTTCGGCATCGGCTTCGAGACGACGGCGCCCCCCAACGCCATGACGGTCCATCAGGCCCGGAAGCTGGGCATCCCGAACTTCAGCATGCTGGTGTCCCATGTCCGCGTGCCGCCCGCCATCGAGGCGATCATGTCCTCGCCGAGCTGCCGGGTACAGGGCTTCCTCGCGGCCGGCCACGTCTGCAGCGTGATGGGCGTGGAGGAGTACCCGGAACTGGCGGAGCGCTTCCGCGTCCCGATCGTCGTGACGGGCTTCGAGCCACTGGACATCCTCGAAGGCGTGCGCCGGGCCGTCCGCCAGCTGGAACGCGGTGAGCACACCGTCGACAACGCCTACGCCCGTGCCGTCCGCCCGGAGGGCAACCCGGCCGCCCGGGCCATGCTGGAGGACGTCTTCGAGGCCACCGACCGGGCCTGGCGCGGCATCGGGGTGATCCCCGACAGCGGCTGGCGGCTGTCGTCGAAGTACCGCGACCACGACGCCGAGCACCGCTTCCCGGTCGGCGGAATCCGGACGGCCGAACCCGCCGAGTGCCGCAGCGGAGAAGTCCTCCAGGGGCTGCTCAAGCCGCACGAGTGCGAGGCCTTCGGTACTTTGTGCACCCCTCGCACCCCCCTGGGAGCCACCATGGTCTCCAGCGAGGGCGCCTGCGCGGCGTACTACCTCTACCGGCGTCTGGACATGCCCACGACCACGGCCCGGGAGGCGAGCCCCGTTGTCTGACACCACCGATCTCCCCGCCGCCGCCCTCGACATCGAGGCGTGGACCTGCCCGGCACCGGTGCGCGACCGGCCGCGCGTCGTCATGGGCCACGGCGGTGGCGGAGTCCTTTCCGCCGAGCTGGTCCAGCAGATCTTCGCGCCCGCCTTCGGGGGCGAAGTGCTCGCCCAGATGGGTGACGCCGCCGTCCTCTCCCTGGGCGGTGCCCGGCTGGCGTTCTCCACCGACTCCTACGTGGTGCGGCCGCTGTTCTTCCCCGGCGGCAGCATCGGCGACCTGGCGGTCAACGGCACCGTCAACGACCTCGCCATGAGCGGAGCCCGCGCCGCCTACCTCTCCTGCGGCTTCATCCTGGAGGAGGGCGTCGAGCTGGACGCGGTCACGCGGGTGTCCGAGGCGCTGGGGGCGGCCGCGCGCACCGCCGGTGTGGAGGTGGCCACCGGCGACACCAAGGTGGTGGAGGCAGGCCACGGCGACGGGATCTTCATCAACACGGCGGGCATCGGTCTCGTCCCGGCGGGCGTCGATCTGCGTCCTCAGCGGGTCGTCCCCGGCGACGTCGTGATCGTCAGCGGCGCCATCGGCGTCCACGGGGTGGCGATCATGAGCGTGCGCGAGGGCCTGGAATTCGGAGTGGAGATCAAGAGCGACTGCGCGGCGCTCGGCGGCCTCGTGGACGCCATGCTCGCCGTCACCCCGGACCTGCACGTGCTGCGCGATCCCACCCGAGGCGGCCTGGCGGCCTCGCTCAACGAGATCGCGGCGGCCTCCGGCACCGGGGTGGTCATCCGGGAACGCGACGTCCCGGTCCCGCCGGCCGTGGCCAACGCCTGCGCCATCCTCGGCCTGGACCCCATGTACATCGCCAACGAGGGCAAGCTGGTGGCCTTCGTCCCGCGCGAGCACGCCGACGCCGTCCTGGAGGCGATGCGAGCCCATCCGCTGGGCGCGGACTCCGTGATCATCGGTGAGGCCGTCGAGGCGCATCCCGGCATGGTCGTGGCCCGGACCGGCCTGGGGGGAACGCGGGTGGTCGATCTGCCGATCGGGGAGCAACTGCCCCGGATCTGCTGATCCGGGCCTCGCGTGTCGAGGAACCGGCCGTCCACGCGCCGAACGGACCGCTGACCGGTCGGCGCGTGGGCAGCGGGTCCTGCGGGTCGGGACCACGCCGGTCGTGGCAGAGGCGACCTTGGTGCCGCCGGGGCACTGGGGGCGGGCCCCCGCGCCCCCGGCCACCGGTGACGGCCTTCGCGAGCCTGCGCGATCTCTTCCTGGGACCGGCTGGCGAAGGCCACCACATATCGAACTTCGCCCTTGTTTCCGCAGGTCAGCGCTCTTCGGAACGGCTGGCGGTCAGAAAACCGCCGGCATCGGTCGGAGGGGTCGGTCAACCGTGGCACGGGACTGGCACCATGTCATGACTCCGTAGGACCTGCCGCCACGTGGTGCCGGCCGGGCAGGCCCGGAGTGCCTGGGATCGGCGTGGGAGCCGAGTGCCCGTCCAGGACCGCCGCGACATTGCGGGCGGCGAGATCCACCATGGCCGCACGAGTCGCCTCCGTCGCCGAACCGACGTGCGGCAGTACCACCAAGTGCGGCTCGGCGAAGAGCGGGTCGGAAGGATCCGTGCGCGGTTCGTCGGTCATCACGTCCAGTCCGGCCGAGTGCAGTTCCCCGCGGCGCAGCGCCACCAGCAGGGCGTCTTCGTCCACGACTCCGCCGCGACCGGTGTTGACCAATGTCGAGGTCGGTTTCATCAGAGCGAGTTCGGCGGCGCCGATCATGCTCTTGGTCTCTGCCGTCAGCGGGGTGTGCACGGACACCACGTCGCTGGTCCGCAGAAGTTCGTCGAACGGCACCCAGCGGGACAGTTCGTCGTCCTCCTTGCGCCGCGGGTGGTGGTGCTGCACGCGCATGCCGAAACCGGCGGCCCTTCGGGCGACGGCACGGGCGATCCGGCCGTAGCCGATCAGGCCGAGGGTGGCCCCGTGCACGTCGAGCCCCAGGAACGCGTCCATGCGGAAGGCGCCCCATGCGCCGCGGCGCAGCGCGTCCATGCCGGCGGGCAGGCGGCGCCTGGCCATGAGGATCAGCGCCATCGCCACGTCGGCGGTGGTGTCCGCGAGTACGTCGGGGGTGTGGGTGACGACGACGCCGCGCTCCACGGCGGCTGTCACGTCGACGCTGTCGTAGCCCATCGACGCAAGAGCGACGACCCGCAGGCCGGGGCCCGCCGCGTCGAGCAGTGTGGCGTCGACGCGGTCAGTGCCGAGGACGAGCAGGCCCTCGCAGCCCCGGACCAGCCCGGCCAGCTCGGCGGGTGCCGGCGGCGCGGCCTCCGGCCAGGCGGTGACATCGAAACGGGCGGCGAGTCGCCCGACGCCGTCTCCCGGAAGGCCGGTGCGGCTGACCACTACAAGGGGGCGGCGGGAGGGCGTGCCGGACATGGTGAACTCCGTTGCGGGTGAGGGGGCGGGGCTGGTGCCGGGGCGCGTGCGGCGTCGGCCGGATCCGGATGCCGCGTCAGGTTCCCTGCCCGCCGAAGTCCAGCAGCACCTTGCACGAGCGGGCGGGGTCGGCCGCGAGCTCGAACGCCTCCTGTACGTGGGCCACCGGCACCAAGGAGGTGACCACCGGCTCGACCGCGAGGCGGCCGTCGGCCAGTGCGCGGAGGACCTCGGTGAGCTCGTCGTCGAAGCGGAAGGAGCCGACGAGTCGCAGTTCCCGGGTGATCAGCGCGTTGGCGGCCACCGGAGTGTCTCCGGGCGGCAGCAGGCCGAGGCCCACCACGAGGCCGCCCCGGTCGACTCCGTACACGCAGGTGCGCAGCCCTGCCGGGCTGCCCGAGGACTCTATGGCGATGTCCGCGGCGAGTTCGTCCAGCCGGTCGGCGTCGGCGCCGACTCGTACGGCCGAGGTGGCGCCCACCTGCTTGGCGACGGCCAGCGGAGCCTCGTGCACGTCGGTCACGGTGATCTCGGCGGCACCGGCGGCCCGGAGTGCCGCCACGACGAGGCAGCCGATGGGCCCCGCTCCGGTGACCAGCACCCTCTTGCCGCGCACGTCGCCGGCCTGTCGTACGGCATGCCAGGCGACCGCGGCGGGCTCGGCCACCGCGGCCAGCCGCAGGTCGAGGCCCTCCGGCAGTGCGAGCACCCGCTCGGCGGGTACGACGAGGACGTCGGCGAAGCCGCCCTGTACATGGGGGTTCCTGGCGGCACTTCCCAAGTAGCCGGTGTCCAGGCAGGTGTTGCGTCGCCCGGCGAGGCACTGCCGGCACCTCCCGCAGGATGCCAGCGGGTGCACGGCCACCGGTGTCCCCGGCGGCGGCGCCTGGGTGCCGGGGCCCGCCTCGCGCACCCGGCCCACGATTTCGTGGCCGAGCACCAGGGGTTCGCGAAGCCGGAACTCACCCACCGCGCCGTGGCGCCAGTAGTGCAGGTCGGAGCCGCAGATGCCGCCGTACCGGATGTCGACCGCGACCTCGCCCGGGCCGGGCACCGGTACCGGGCGATCCTCCAGGCGGAGGTCGCCAGCGCCGTGCGCCACCACGGCCCGCATCGTCGCTGAGTCCATGTTCTCGTCCCGCTCTCTGCCGAACGCTTCGGCTGCTTCTGTCGGTTGCGTGCAGTGGATGGCAGTGGATGGCAGTGGGGGCGTGGACAGGGGGTCAGACGACCGCGGTCAGTCCGCCGTCGACGGCGATCACCTGACCGTTGACGAAGTCCGACGCCGGCGCCGCGAGCCACACCAGCGTGCCGACCAGGTCCTCGACCGTGGCCCAGCGTCCGGCCGGGGTGCGGCCCCGGATCCACGAGTCGAAGGCCGGGTCGTCCACCAGGGGCCGGGTCAGCTCGGTGACCACATAACCGGGGGCGAGCGCGTTGACGGTCAGTCCGGATCCGGCCCACTCCGCGCACATGCTGCGCGTCAGCATGGCCAGCCCGCCCTTGGAGGCCGCATAGGCGGCGATGCCGGGCCGGGCCAGCCAGGTCTGGACGGAGCAGATGTTGACGATCTTTCCGTGGCCGCGCTCGATCATCCCGACGGCCGCCGTGCGGCCGACCAGGAAGGCGCTCGTGAGGTTGGTGTGCAGCACCCGCTCGAAGTTCTCCGCGGAGACCTCCAGCATCGGCTCGCGGTGCTGCACGCCGGTGTTGTTGACGAGGATGTCCAGCGGGCCCAGGCCGTCCTCGATCTCCCGGACCGCCCGTTGCACGGCCCTGTCGTCGGTGACGTCGAAGGCCGCCGTGTGCACCTTGGCCCCGGTCTTCTCGGCCAGTTCCTGCCGGGCGCGCTCCAGCGCCCCGGCGTCGCGGCCGTTCAGGACGACTTCAGCGCCCGCTTCGGCCAGTCCGGTGGCGAGGGCGGCTCCGATGCCTTTGCTGGAGCCGGTCACCAGGGCGCGGCGGCCGGCGAGGTCGAACAGGGCGGGAGCCTTCACGGCCGTACCTCCAAGGGAGCGTAGTAGTGCATCAGCGCGGCGTTGTCGGCGTCGCCGTGGCCGGCTGCGGCGAGCCAGCGGTGCAGTTCGGCGACGGCGGTGGTGACCGGCAGTGGCACGCCCGCGGAGCGCGCGTGGTCGCGGGCGGAGTCGAGATCCTTGACCATGTTGCTGATCCGCCCGGTGGGGGAGAGGTCGGCCTCGGCGAACTTGACGAAGAACTCCTGCAGGAGTGCTGAGTCGGCCCTGCCTCCGGTGAGCGCGGTGAGCACCTGCCGGGACGGAAGGCCGGCCGCCCGCACCAGGGCGGCCGCCTCGGCGAGCGCGGCGAATCCGCAGCCGACCAGCACCTGGTTGACGGCCTTGACCAGCTGACCGGAACCGGCGGGGCCGAGGTGCGTCAGCCGGGACGCCAGAGCGCCGAGGACGGGGAGCGCGCGTTCGACGTGCTCCACCTCGCCACCGAGCATCAACGTCAGCTCGCCGCGCTTGACGGCCGGTGCGCCGCCCGACAGCGGGGCGTCGACCCAGCCGGCGCCCAACTTCGCGGCACGCTCGGCGAACTCGCGCGTGCGGCCGGGGTCGACGCTCGACATGTCGATCACCAGCACGCCGTCCGGAGCCGCGCTCAGGATCCCGCCCGGTCCGAAGACCGCCCGCTCCACGATCTCCGCGGTGTTGAGGGAGAGGATCACCACACCCGACGTGGAGAGCAGGGCGGGTGACTGCGCCGTGGCGGCCCCCTCCAGGGCGAGTTCCGCGACGGCCTCCGGCCGGATGTCGTAGACGCGTACCGCGCGCTCGCAGCCGAGCAGTCGTCGCGCGATGGCGGAGCCCATGACTCCGAGCCCGGCCACGCCGACCTCTGTATCTCCTGACACCTGACCTCCTGGACGAAATGCTGTACTGAAAACAGTATATTGGTCAATGGGTAGCGAGAAGGCAATGGATTCCGCTGGCATCTGTGTGAATCCACATGCTCGCGTACAGCATCTTGGCATCGGTTCCACATGCTGTTAGCGTCCCGACGTCTACAGAGCCGAAACGGAGACCGCCATGAACGAGGTCGGCGAGGTGGTGCTCGGCATCGACCTGGGCACCACCGCCACCAAGGTGGTCGCGGTGAACGCCGCTTACCGCCCGGTGTGGACCGTCGAACGCCCGGCCCCGCTGCGCGCGGGGCGGGACGGTGAAGCCGTCCACGACCCCGCGACCGTGCTCGCCGGGGCCGCCGACGCGGTGCGCGAGAGTGCGGAGCACTGCGCGCGACGGGGACTTACCGTGCGGGGGCTGTCCTTCAGCGCGGCCCTCCATACACTGCTCGCCCTCGATTCCTCCGGCGAACCGCTCACCCCCGCCCTGAGCTGGGCCGACACCCGGGCGGCCGACATCGCCCGGCGGCTGCGTTCCGAGCGCGGGGAGGCACTCCACCGGGCGACCGGCACACCCGTGCACCCCATGGCACCGGTGGCCAAGCTCGCCTGGTTCGCCGCGCACGAGCCGGACCTGTTCCGGCGCACGGCCGCCTGGTGCGGCATGAAGGACTACGTCCTGGCCCGGTTCACCGGCCGACTGGTCACCGACCTCTCGTGCGCCTCCGCGAGCGGGCTGCTGGACATCCACACCGCCGAATGGCACGGGCCCGCGCTGGAGGCCGCCGGAGTAGCGGGCGAACGACTTCCCGAACTCGTGTCGCCGACCACCGCCTTCCCGTTGTTGCCCGGGCCGGCCGCCGCGCTGGGCCTGCCCGCCGGACTGCCCGTGGTCGCCGGCGCCGGTGACGGACCGCTCGCCAACCTCGCCGTCGGTGCCACGGCCCCTGCCACCGCCGCGCTGTCCCTGGGCACCAGCGGCGCCCTCCGCGTCGTACGCGAGCGGCCGGGCGTGGACGACAGGTGCCGTGTGTTCTGCTATCACCTCGCCGACGGCCTGTGGGTGCTCGGCGGAGCGGTCAGCAACGCCGGAGTCGTCGCCCAGTGGGCCGCCGAGTCGTTCGGCGGCGTCGACGTAGCCGACCTGCTGAAGGAGGCCGCCGAGGTCGAGCCGGGTTCCGAGGGCCTGACCGCGTTGCCCCACCTCCTCGGCGAACGCGCCCCCTGGTGGGATCCCGATGCCCGCGGAGCCCTGATCGGACTGCGGCGCGGCCACGGCAGAGCCCACATGACCCGGGCCATGATCGAGGGCGTCGGACAGCAACTGGCGCTGGTTCGGGACTCGGTGGTCGCGGCAGGGGCCCCGATCGCCTCGGTGCGGGCCACGGGCGGAGCACTGCGGTCCTCGTTGTGGGCGGAGATCGTAGCGGCGGCGCTCGACATGCCGTTGGAGATCACCGACGACACGGCCGGCTCCGGATTCGGCGCCGCACTCCTCGGCTGGCGCGCACTCGGCGCCGTGCCCCACCTCTGCGCCCTGCCCGCCGATGTCTGGGCCCGTCCGCATCGCACCGTCTTCCCGGACCCGGTCGCCGTACGGAGGATGGCGCAGACCCGGCCATGGATGGAGCGGTGCTACGAGATGCTGCGGGACCTGTCCGCTCAGCACCGGCGCCCGTGAGCGGCCACGCTCACCTGCCGTCGGCGTGCTCACAGGCCCCACCTGCCCGGCCGACGCTGCGGGACAGGAGCGTGCGCCGCTCGACGCGTGACGGGCGCGGTGCCTGCGGCCCCCGCGTCCCGTCGCAGCCGCAACGCCTCCCATGCACAGGCCGGCGGCAGCGCGGCGAGCAACCCGAACGCCACGGTACAGAGCCGTGTCGGACCGGCCAGGCCGAGCTGTGAGGTGAGAGCTCCCGCCGCGCGCAGGGCCCAGGCGGCCAGGGTGACGCCCATCCCGCTCGCCGACCGGTGCACGGTGCTCGACAGGGCGTTGGCGTCCGCGGTCCGCTCCCGCCCGGTGTCGGCGAAGCCGATCGAGGCGTACGCGCTGAGCGGGACGGACCGGCACACGCCGCCCGCGAAGAGGACGGCGACCAGTGGTGCGCAGGACGGCCGGTGGCCCGACGGGCACCATCATGGCTCCGCCGATGTCCTGCACCACCCGCGCCACGACCAGCTCGGTGAGACCGTCGGCCGCCGCGCACAGCGCCGAGGCGACGGTGCACACCGCGATCGCCCAGGCGAAGACGCGCCGGCCGCCCCAACGGTCCGCGGCCCAGCCGCTCACGGGGAGGAACGCGGCCAGAGCCACCGGATAGGCGGTCACGGTGACACCGACGGCCTCAGGCCCGGTCCCGAAGGAAGCGGCCATCTCGGGGCGGCCGTGGAGATGATCGTGGCGTCCAGGTTCTCCATGAAGAATGCCCCGGCCACCAGCAGCGTCGGCCCGCGGCGCCTCCCCGTTCGCCCGTGACTCCCTCCGGTCCGAGGCCGGTTGATCGGACATGGCGGTCTGGCGGTGACCCGGCTTCAGGTCAGGCCGAGCCGGCGGAAACGGTCGGCGCGGCGTGCACGGCGTGCCCACCGAACTGCTGCCGCATCGCGGCGAGCGCCTTCAGCTGGGCTGCGTCCGGCTTGCGGGAGGCGAAGCGGGCGAAGAGCGCGGCGGTCATGGCGGGGGCGGACACCGCCAGGCGTACCGCCTCCTCGACCGTCCAGCGGCCCTCGCCGGAGTCGTCGACCCGGCCGGAGAGGCCGGCCAGGCCCGAGTCCTGTTCCAGGGCGCGGACGAGGAGGTCGAGCAGCCAGGAGCGTACGACCGTGCCGTGCCGCCAGGAGGCGAGCACCTTCGGAACGTCGGGGACGTACTCGCTGGCCTCCAGCAGTTCGTAGCCCTCGGCGAGGGCCTGCATCATGCCGTACTCGATGCCGTTGTGAACCATCTTGGCGTAGTGGCCGGCGCCCACCGGGCCGGCGTGGCAGATGCCGTCCTGTTCCGGGGCGAGCGATTCCAGCAGCGGCCAGACGCGCCGGACGTGCTCGTCCGCGCCGCCGCACATCACCCCGTAGCCGTTCTCCCGGCCCCAGACGCCGCCGCTGACACCGCAGTCGACGTAGCCGACGCCGTGCTCGGCGAGCATCCGGGCGTGCTCGGTGTCGTCGGTGAAGCGCGAGTTGCCGCCCTCGACCACCACGTCGCCCGGAGACAACAGGTCGGCCAGCTGCCGGAGCGCCTGGCGCGTGGGGTCACCGGCCGGGAGCATCAACCAGAGCACGCGGGGGGCGGCGAGCTTGCCGACCAGTTCCTCCAGGGAGTTCACGTCACGGTCCGGCGAGGTGCGGCTGTAGCCGATCACCTCGTGGCCGCGGTCGCGCCAGCGAGCCGCCATGTTGCCGCCCATGCGTCCGAGACCGACGATTCCTGTCTGCATTTGCTCAGTCCTTCGAGGTGTGGTGCGGGTGGGAGGGACTGTTGTCCTCACGCAACAGTCGGAGGACGACGCTGTTGTCCAGGCCGCCGAGCCCCCGGTCGTCGATCGCCGCGTACAGGCGGGCGACGGAGGTGGACAGCGGCAGCTCGACGTGTGCGTCCGCGGCGCTGTCCAGGACGAAGCCGAGGTCCTTGTTGAGGTAGCGGGCGGGGCCGGAGGGGGTGAAGTCGCTGTCGGCGAGGTGGTGGCGCTTCTGGGCGAGAACCTCCGAGGAGGCGAGACCGCCGGCCAACACCTCCAGCAGGGCCGCCGGGGCGAGTCCGCCGTGTTCGCCGAGCACGACGGCCTCGGCGAGCGCCACCAGGGTTGCGGCGACGACGAGTTGGTTGCATGCCTTGGCGAGCGATCCGGCTCCCGTGTCGCCCATGCGGCGGACGGTCGAGCCCATGGCGGTCAGGTACGGGCGGACGCGTTCGACGGCGTCCTCCGTTCCGCCCGCCATGATCGACAGGGTGCCGTCGCGGGCGCCGGTCACGCCACCGCTGACGGGAGCGTCGATGACGGTGACGCCGTGGGGACGAAGTTCCTGGGCCAGGGCGCGCACGGCGACGGGGGAGACGGTGCCCATCACGACGAGGGTGTCCATCGCCTGGGCCGTCGCGGCCGGGTCCAGCCCCGCGAGCAGTCCGTCCTCGCCGGCCGACACGTCCCGGACCTGAGGCAGATCCGGGAGCATGGTGACGACGGTGCGGGCGCCGGCCGCGACCTCGGCGGGACGGTCGGCCGCACGGCAGCCGGCGGCGACGGCGGCGTCGAGCGGGGCGCGGCCCCGGTTCCAGACCAGGACGTCGAAGCCCGCCTTCGCGAGGTTGGCCGCCATCGGCAGGCCCATCGCGCCGAGCCCGACGAAGCCGACCGTCTCGGACCGGGGAGACGGCGAGCTCACGGGGTCACCACCGCCGGCGCGTGGTGCCCCGTATCCGCCGCGAGGGCACCCAGCCGCTCGGAGAGGCCCGCGTGACCGAGCACGTCCCGGTTGACGACGAAGCGCGGCAGCCGGCCGATTGCCACGTCAAGGACGGCCCGGACCGCGCTCCCGCCGTTCCCCGCGGACATCTCGTCGGTCCAGGCGATGCTGTGCGGACTGAGGACGACGTTGTCCATGCCGAGCAGAGGGTTGTCGGCGCCGGGAGGCTCGGACTCGAAGACGTCCAGTCCGGCGCCGCGGATGCGGCCGGCGCGCAGCGCGTCGATCAGCGCCGCCTCGTCCACGATCGGCCCGCGGGCGACGTTGACAAGCACGCCCGAGGGCTTCATCAGGGACAGTCGCCGGGCGTCCACGAGGTGATGGGTCTCCTCGGTCAGCACGCACATCACGATCACCGCGTCGGCCTCGGCCATCACCGTGTCGGCGTCGGCGAGACGCACGCCGAGTTCCCGGGCGGTTTCCTCCGGGCAGTAGGGGTCGTAGGCGATGACCTCGGTGTCGAACGGTCGCAGCAGCCCGACCAGGTCACGGGCGGTGTTGCCGAGCCCGAGCAGTCCGACCTTGCGGCCGGTGAGCCCGAGCCCCATCCACTGCTCCCTCTCGGACCAGCGTCCCTGACGTACCAGCCGGTCCTTGGCGGTGACGTTGTGCAGGACGGCCAGCAGCATGGTGAGGGCGGCGGTGGAGACGGGGCGTCGGGCGCCGTCCGGGGTGATGGTGACCAGGGCGCCGTGGCGCGTGCAGGCGTCGAGGTCGACGGCGTCGTAGCCGACACCGAAGCGGGCGAAGAGAAGCGGGGGCCGGGTGACGCCGTCGAAGGTGCGGGCGGTGACGGCGGGGGCGGCGAACAGGACGGCGTCCAGGCCGGCGATGTCCGGGGCGAGGAGTTCGTCGGTGTCACGCGGGAGGTAGTGCCAGCTGATTCCGGCGGCGTCCAGCTCGCTGAGCCGGATGTCGCCCCATACGTTGTTCCCGTCCGCGTCGAGGAAGTCGCGGCTGACCCCGACGGTGAACCGGCCGTCGGCCGGCTGGAAGTTCCTCATCACAGCACCGCGACCGGGTTGACGGGCGAGCCCGTGCCACCGGGAACGTTCAGCGGTGCCACGACGAGCAGGAACTCGTAGCGGCCTTCTGTCGCGCAGGCGGTGGACAACGCCTCCAGGTCGAGATTGTCCAGCAGCGGTACGCCCATGGCGGTGATGGCGAGGGCGTGCACGGGCGAGTGGAGTCCGTCGACGGGGGAGGGCCGTACGTCGCTGTCGCCGTCGCCGCCGAGCAGGGAGATCCCGCGCTCGGCGAGAAGGGGAACGGCGTCGACATGGAAGCCGGCGCTGGCGTTGTCGGGGTTCCAGGCGCCGAGCTCGGCGCGGCGGCGGAAGTGACCGGAGCGCAGCAGCACCGCGTCGCCCTCGGCGATGGTCACGCCGAGCGCCTTCTCCGCGGCGACGACGTCCTCGGCGTGCACGGCGGTGCCGGGCTCGAGCCAGTCGGTGCCGAGGACGGCGGGCAGATCGATCAGAACGCCCTTGGTGATGAGGGGACCGAGGGCGGAGACGGCGCCGAAGTGGGCGCCGGCGGCGTCGACGACCTCGCGGGCGGTGTGACCGTCGTAGAGCTGACCGCGATAGGCGATGTGGGAGAGCGCGTCGAGGTGGCTGACGCCCTTGCCGTGGTAGTCGACGGCGATGAAGTCCTTGTGGCAGGAGGGCTCCGGGGCCTCGACGTCGCCGAGGTCGGACATGTAGTGCAGAGCGGGCTTGCCGTTGTCGGGGCCGGGCACCGTGTTCCAGGGCAGGGCCATGGGGACGGTGGTGCCGCTGCGGACGAGGGCGGTGGCACGCTGGACGTGGGCGGGGGTGACCCGGTTCCACGCGCCGCGGTCGGCGGGGGTCCAGCGGCCCCATGTCCGTACGGCGTCGAAGAGGGAGTCGAACTCCTCGCGCGACAGGCGAGGGCCGTTGTCGGGAAGGGGAGGAGACGGGGAAGGGGTTGGGCTGCTGGTCATGAGCTGCTCAGCGCTCCAAGGCTCGGAGGGTGTCGTCGGCCGGCCCGGAAGGCACGCTACGGTCGGGAGTCTCGGCGAATCTCGATGGCAAAGCGCGCGGCGACGGCATTGTCGTTCGGTGACAGACGAGGGACAATAACAACATGCTGAACGACGTACAGAATGATGGGTGGAAACGACGGTGAGCGCAAGCGACCCGGGAAGCCTCGTCCCGGCGGTGACCCGAGCGGTGGCGATCCTCGACGTGCTCGGCGAGGCGGAGGGCCGACCCCTGTCGGTGAGTGACATCGCGCGTGCCCTGGGGCTGCCGAAGTCCTCGACGGGGAACCTCTGCGCCTCCCTGGAGGCGGCGGGCATGATCACGCGCAACGGCACGGGCTTCGGCCTCGGGCGCAAGCTGGTGGAACTCGGCGGCCGCTATCTGTCCACGGTCGACCAGTTGCGCGACTTCTACGAGCTGTGCCGGCGCAGTGCGCACATCTCGCGCGAGACCGCCCGGGTGGCCGTCCTGGACGGCCTGGACGTGCTCTACCTGGCCCGATACGACGGCACTCAGCCGCTGCGGCTCACCGCCAACATCGGTGACCGCTTTCCCGCGAACTGCACGGCGACCGGGAAGGCCATCCTGTCGACTCTGGATCCGGCGGTGGCGGAGGACCGACTGCGCGGTCGCACACTGCCCGCGCTCAGCGGGCGGTCCATCACCTCGGTGCCGGCGCTGCTGGAAGACCTGGCGGCGACCCGTGAGCGTGGCTACGCGATCGACGACGAGGAGGCCACGGCGGGCGTCCTGTGCCTGTCCGTGCCGGTCACCGGATTCCGTACCGACTCGGCCCCCTTCGCGATCAGCGTCACCGTGCTCAAGGCGCGACTCGACGACGAGTTCCGCGGCGCGCTGCTGAAGGATCTGCGCGCCATCGCGGCAGGGCTGGAGAACCCCATGCTTCCGCAAGGACGGTCCGCGGGCGGCGCATGAGGTGACGTGGGCGCCCCGGCCGGACAGGGGGCTGCGGGTGATCGCTGCAACGGCGGCCGTACGGAACTTCTCCGTACGGCCGCCGTAACTTTGGAGCAACATATGTCGACGGGAGTATTGACCAGCATGCTGTGATGAGTTCAGGATTCTGGTCGAGCCGATGGATCGGTCCTCGGCCTGCAGATCCCCCGGAGAAGTCCGTGAACGACGCTCCCGACGACACAGCCCCCAGTTCTCCGTCGCCCGACGGGCACGCGGCCTCCCGCCCCCTGGTGACGATCCGCGGACTGCGCAAGCGGTTCGGCGGCACCCTCGCCCTCGCCGATGTGGACCTCGACATCCAGGCAGGCAGTGTTCTCGCCCTGTTGGGACACAATGGTGCCGGAAAATCTACACTTATCAAGATCCTTGCCGGCGTCTATCGCGCCGACGAAGGCCAGGTCACCGTCGCCGGTCACCCGCTCGGCTCCGGCGCCGCGTCCACCGAGATGTCCTTCATCCACCAGGACCTGGGCCTGGTGGAGTGGATGACGGTGGCCGAGAACGTCGCTCTGGGCACCGGCTACCCCCGCCGCGCCGGGCTCGTGTCCTGGCGGCAGGTGCGCCGGCGCTGTACCGAGGCCCTGGAGATAGTCGCCGGTCACCTCGACCCGGACGCGGCCGTCGCCGACCTCACCCGCGCCGAACGCTCCCTCGTCGCCATCGCCCGCGCACTGGCCACCCGCGCCCGCCTCATCGTCCTCGACGAACCGACGGCCAGCCTCCCCGCCGCGGACTGCGCGCGGCTCTTCGACGTCCTGCACACCCTGCGCGACCGCGGTCACGCCATCGTCTACGTCAGCCACCGCCTCGACGAGGTCTACCAGGTGGCCGACCGCTTCGCCGTCCTGCGCGACGGCCACCTCATCAGCCAGGGCATCCTCGCCGACCACGGCCCCGACCGGATCGTGCACGACATCGTCGGGCACGAGCCGGAGAGCCACCGCCCGTCTGCTTCCCGGAACACGGGCGCCCCCGCCTCCACCGTGCTGCGCCTGACGGGCGTCACCGCCGAGGGCACCGGTCCCGTCGAGCTGGAACTGCGCGCCGGGGAAGTCCTCGGCATGGTCGGTCTCACCGGAGCCGGCCACATGGATCTGGGCCGCGCTCTCGCCGGAGCCCGGCCCCTCACCGGCGGCGAGGTCCTGCTCGACGGCAGGCCGTACCACCCCCACTCGGTCGCCGCGGCCGTCGACGCGGGCATCGGCTTCGTCACCAGCAACCGCCAGGAGGAGGGCTGCGCCCTCGAACTCACCGTGCGGGAGAACTTCCTGGCCAACCCCCGCGCAGACGCCCGCGCCCCCTGGCGCTGGATCAGCCCGGGGCGGGAACGCGCCGAGGCCAGGTCGCTCGTCGAGCGGTTCGGCGTGCGCCCCGCCGACTCCGAGGCGCCGATCGCCACACTCTCCGGCGGCAACCAGCAGAAGATCATGATCGGCCGCTGGCTACGCCTGAGCCGCCGCGTGGTGATCCTCGAGGAGCCGACCGCCGGCGTCGACGTCGGCGCCAAGGCCGAGATCTACCGGCTCCTGGACGACGCCCTTGCCGAAGGGCTCGCCGTCCTGCTCATATCCACCGACTTCGAGGAGGTCGCTGACGTCTGCCACCGCGCCCTGGTCTTCGTCCGAGGCGGCGTCACGGCGGAACTGTCCGGCGAAGCCCTCACCGTCACCGAACTCACCCATGCCGCGTCGGCCATGCCGGCGCTGACCGGAACGGGCAACCACTGATGGCCACCGAGACCCATTTCTCCCGCCGAGCCCAGCGGTCCACGACCGGTGTCGACGACAAAGCGCCCAAGCGTGGGCGTACGACCGGCACCACTCCGACCGGACCGTCCCGCGGCAGGGGCGGCGGCCGTCTGCGCGGTCACCTCATCGGCACCTACGGCCTGCTCACCCTCACCGTCCTGCTCTTCCTCGTCTTCTCCCTCGCCCTGCCGGACACCTTCCCGACCCTCGACAACATCTCGTCGATCCTGTCCAACCAGTCGATCCCGGCCATGCTCGCCCTCGGCGCGATGATCCCCATCGTCACCGGCAAGTTCGACCTCTCCGTCGGCTACGGCCTCGGCCTCGCCCACGTGTTGACGATGCAGCTCATCGTCAACAACGGCTGGCCCTGGCCCATGGCCTGCCTCGTCGTCATCGTCGGCGGCGGCGTCATAGGCGTGTTCAACGGACTGCTCGTCGAGTTCGCCAAGATCGACTCGTTCATCGCCACCCTCGGCACCGGCAGCGTGTTGTACGCCTGCACCGGATGGATCACCGACGGCGCGCGCATCGTCCCCGGCCCGACCGGACTGCCCCCGGCCTTCACGGACCTGTACGACTCGAAGTTCCTCGGCCTGCCCGTACCCGCCTTCTACGTCCTCGGCCTCGCCGTCGTCCTCTGGCTGCTGCTGGAACGCCTGCCGCTCGGCCGCTACCTGTACGTCATCGGCTCCAACGCCCGCGCCGCGGACCTGGTCGGCATCCCCACCCGCCGCTACGGCATCTACGCCTTCGCGGGCTCCGGGATCGTGGTCGGCTTTGCCGGGGTCCTGCTCGCCGCCCAGCAACAGATCGGCAACCCCAGCGTCGGCATGGACTACCTGCTGCCCGCCTTCGTCGGCGCGCTGCTCGGCTCCACCGCCATCAAGCCAGGGCGCGCCAACGCCGCCGGCACCGTCGTCGCCGTCGCCATCCTCGCCATCGGCCTCGCCGGCATCCAGCAGCTCGGAGCCGAGTTCTGGGCCACCTCCCTGTTCAACGGCGGCACCCTCCTCCTCGCCGTCGGCCTGGCCGGCTACTCCGCCCGCCGCCGTCTGCGCGCCGGTGCCACCGCCACTCGCACGTCGCTGTCCGAACCGTCGGCGTCCGCCGCGCCGGCCGCCTCCGTGCAGACCTCCGTCGCCGCCTCGGAATCCGCGCCCCCGCCGCCGTCCACGACAACGGACTAGATCCACAGAGCCGCCCCGTCACAGCCGAGGCGGCCCGTCGTCCGGACGCCATCCACCTCGATGAGCCGGCCGCCTTCCCACCCTCCCCGTACGTCAGCAAGGAGCCCGTCCGTGTCGTACCACCACACCCGCAAAGCACCCCTGAGAGCTGTGGCAGCACTCGCCGTGGTCACCGCGTTCGCCGCAGGCTGCACTCGAGGTTCGGAGGCCGGCACCGCCGGCGCCGTCGCCGACACGAAGGCCGGCTGCCCCGCCGTCCTCGCCACGGCCAAGACCGCGGTCAAGGCGGCCGAGGACGTCAACGCTCCCTGGGACGGCCCGACCACCGGCCCCAAGGCGGTCCCCGGCAGGACCATCGTCTACGTCGCCCAGAGCATGACCAATCCGGGAGTCGCCGGCGCCGCCGACGGAGTCAAGGAAGCCGCCAAGGCCATCGGCTGGACCGTACGGATCATTGACGGCCAGGGCACCCCGGCCGGCATCCAGGCCGCGCTCAGCCAGGCCGTCGCCGTCAAGCCGGACGGGATCGTGCTCTCCGGCTTCGACCCCAAGTCGACCGCACAGCAGGTCGCCCAGGCCAACGCCGCCGGCATCCCGCTCATCGGCTGGCACGCCGTTGACGCCCCCGGCCCCAGCACGGACCCCAAACTCTTCAGCAACGTCACCACCAAGGTGCAGGACGTCGCCAGGATCAGCGCCGACTGGATCATCAGCCAGTCCAACGGCCGGGCGGGCGTGGTGGTCTTCACCGACGCGTCCATACCCTTCGCCAAGGGCAAGTCGGACCTGATCGAGAAGGAGCTCGCCACCTGCTCCGACGTCAAGGTCCTGACCACGTCCAACATCCCCATCGCGGACGCCAGCAACCGCACGCCCCAGGAGGTGTCCGCGCTGCTGTCCCGCTTCGGCACCAAGTGGACCAGCTCGGTGGCCATCAACGACCTCTACTTCGCCGACGCCGCCCCAGCACTTCGGGCAGCGGGCAAGCAGGGCAACGGAGCCCCCTTCAACATCGGCGCGGGCGACGGAGACCCGTCCGCCTTCCAGCGCGTCAACAGCAAGCAGTTCCAGTCGGCGACGGTTCCCGAGCCGCTGTCCGAGCAGGGCTGGCAGATGATCGACGAGTTCAACCGCGCCTTCGCCGACAAGCCCGCGAGCGGCTATGTCGCCCCGGTCCACATCGCCACGGCCGACAACAGCGGCGGCAAGTCCTCCTGGGACCCCAGCGGGTACCGCGAGGCGTACCGGAAGCTCTGGGGGAAGTGACCGAAGCGACCCGGGCCACACGGTCGACCTGAGCCCCACCGCAGGCTGCCCCTCCTGCTCTCCCCGGCGGGAGGGGCATCGCCGCGCCCACTCTCCCCCTCGCCGTTCCTCGTCCCCTCGCACATCCTGGAGTTCGTCCGTGAACCCGTCCCCGCCCGTGGACGCATCCTGCCCCACCCCCGTCGCCACCTTCGAGTGGACCGAGTCGGACCAGCGGGCCGTGGACACCGCCCGCGTCCTGGCCGCCGATGCCGTACAGAAGGTCGGCAACGGCCATCCGGGTACGGCGATGAGCCTGGCGCCTGCCGCGTACACCCTCTTCCAGAAGGTGATGCGGCACGACCCGGCGGACGCCGACTGGGTGGGCCGCGACCGGTTCGTGCTGTCCGCGGGCCACTCGTCCCTGACCCTCTACACCCAGCTGTACCTGGCCGGCTTCGGCCTGGAGCTGGAGGACCTGAAGTCGTTCCGCACGTGGGGTTCGAAGACGCCGGGTCACCCGGAGTACGGCCACACCACGGGCGTCGAGACGACGACCGGCCCGCTCGGCCAGGGTGTCGCCAACGCGGTGGGCATGGCGATGGCCGCCCGTTACGAGCGCGGTCTGTTCGACCCGGAGGCCCCGGCCGGCGAGTCGCCGTTCGACCACTTCGTCTACGCGATCGCCGGTGACGGCTGTCTTCAGGAGGGCATCTCCGCGGAGGCGTCCTCGCTGGCCGGTCACCAGAAGCTCGGCAACCTGATCCTGCTGTGGGACGACAACCACATCTCGATCGAGGGCGACACCGAGACGGCCGTCTCCGAGGACACCGCCAAGCGCTACGAGGCGTACGGCTGGCACGTGCAGCGGGTGGAGCCCAAGGAGAACGGCGACCTCGACCCGGCCGCACTGCACGCGGCCGTCAAGGCGGCCGAGGCGGAGACCGAGCGTCCCTCCTTCATCGCGATGCGCTCGATCATCGCCTGGCCCGCCCCGCACGCGCAGAACACCGAGGCCGCGCACGGCTCCGCGCTCGGCGAGGAGGAGGTCGCCGCCACGAAGCGCGTGCTGGGTTTCGACCCGGAAGAGACGTTCGCGGTGACGGACGAGGTCCTCGCACACACCCGCGCGTTGGGGGAGCGGGGCCGGGAAGCACGTACCGCCTGGGACAAGGCAATGGCCGCATGGCGTACCGCCAACCCTGAGCGGGCCGCCGAGTTCGACCGGATCGCCGCGGGCGAGCTGCCGGCCGGCTGGGAGGAGCAGCTCCCGGTCTTCGAGCCCGGCAAGTCCGTCGCCACGCGTGCCGCGTCCGGCAAGGTGCTCCAGTCGCTCGGCGCGGTGATCCCGGAGCTGTGGGGCGGCTCCGCCGACCTCGCGGGCTCGAACAACACCACGATCGACAAGACGTCGTCGTTCCTCCCGGCGGACAACCCGCTGCCGGAGGCCGACCCCTACGGGCGCACGATCCACTTCGGTATCCGCGAGCACTCCATGGCCGCGGAGATGAACGGCATCGCCCTGCACGGCAACACCCGTATCTACGGCGGCACCTTCCTGGTGTTCTCCGACTACATGCGCAACGCCGTGCGTCTGTCCGCCCTCATGCACCTGCCGGTGACGTACGTGTGGACGCACGACTCCATCGGTCTCGGCGAGGACGGCCCCACCCACCAGCCCGTCGAGCACCTCGCCTCGCTGCGCGCCATCCCCGGCCTGAACATCGTCCGTCCCGCCGACGCCAACGAGACCGCGATCGCCTGGCGCGAGATCCTCAGGCGCTGGACGAAGGTCTTCGGCAAGGGCGCCCCGCACGGTCTGGCCCTCACCCGCCAGGGCGTGCCGACGTACGAGCCCGACGAGGACGCCGCCAAGGGCGGTTACGTCCTGCTCGAGGCCTCCACGGGGACGCCCGAGGTGATCCTCATCGCCACCGGTTCCGAGGTGCACGTGGCCGTCGAGGCACGCGAGCGGCTGGAGGCCGACGGGGTGCCGACGCGAGTCGTGTCCATGCCTTGCGTCGAGTGGTTCGAGGAACAGGGCCGTGGTTACCGGGACAGCGTCCTGCCGCCGGAGGTGAGGGCACGCGTCGCGGTCGAGGCGGGCATCGGTCTCACCTGGCACAAGTACGTCGGGGACGCCGGACGTGTCGTCTCCCTGGAGCATTTCGGCGCTTCCGGTGACGCACAGGTTCTCTTCCGCGAGTTCGGTCTCACCGCCGACGCCGTGGTCGCCGCCGCCCGGGAATCCCTCCTGCCCGAGACCATCGGAGACGCGCCTGCCATGAGTGACGAACCGCTCCAGCACCTCGCCGACGAAGGCGTGGCGATCTGGCTGGACGACCTGTCGCGCAAGCGGATCACGTCCGGCAACCTGACCCAACTCGTGGAGAAGCGGCACGTGGTGGGCGTCACCACCAACCCCACGATCTTCCAGCAGGCGATCGGCGACGGGAGCGACTACGCCGACCAGATCCACGACATGGCCTTGCGGGGGGTGACGGTCTCCGAGGCCGTCCGAATGATCACCGCGGCGGACGTCCGCGACGCCGCCGACATCCTGCGTCCGGTCTTCGAGAACACCGGCGGGCGGGACGGGTGGGTCTCCCTCGAGGTCGACCCCCGCCTCGCACACGGCACGGAAGCGACCATCGCCGAGGCCAGGCACCTCGCCTGGCTGGTGGACCGTCCGAACACGCTCATCAAGATCCCGGCGACCAGGGCGGGTCTGCCGGCGATCACCGAGGTCATCGGCAACGGCATCAGCGTCAACGTCACGCTGATCTTCTCGCTGGAACGCCACCGCGCCGTCATGGACGCCTACCTGGCAGGCCTGGAGAAGGCCAGGGAGCGAGGATTGGACCTCTCCGAGATCCACTCGGTGGCCTCGTTCTTCGTCTCCCGCGTCGACTCCGAGATCGACAAGAGGCTGGACGCCTTGGGCACTCCGGAAGCCAAAGCGCTGCGCGGCAAGGCCGGCGTCGCCAACGCCCGCCTCGCCTACCAGGCGTATGAGGAGGTGTTCGGCTCCGCCGACGGATCGACGCCGCCCTCCGTCCGCTGGGCGGCGCTGGAGCGGCTTCATGCCAACAAGCAGCGCCCGCTGTGGGCCTCGACGGGCGTCAAGGACCCCGCCTACCCGGACACCCTCTACGTCACCGAACTGGTCGCACCCGGCGTCGTCAACACCATGCCCGAGGCCACGCTGGAAGCCACTGCCGACCACGGCGAGGTCAAGGGCGATTCCATCACCGGCACCTACGAGCAGGCCCGAGCCCACCTCGACACCGTGGAGAGGCTGGGTATCTCGTACGTCGGGGTCGTACAGGCCCTGGAGACCGAGGGAATCCAGAAGTTCCAGCAGTCCTGGGACAGCCTGTTGAGCGCGGTCCGCGGTGCCCGTCCGCATCGCGACGGCTCTGGAACCTAGTGCCGTGACAGGCGACGTTCGCCCCGTCGCGACGCCCGGCACGCTCTCCCACTGCCTCAAAGGCGTGGGAGGTGCCCCCACTCGCCGCACCGGCCGAAGACCCAAGTACCCGACCTCCGCACTCGCGTCAGGCCATCGCCTCTACGCGGATCGGAACCCTCCTCCTGGTTGATCCGAGAAGTCTGATTCGCGCGGACGAGGTTGCTGCCATGGCGGCCTGACCAGACCCGTCTCGTAGGCGAACACGACGGCCTGGACGCGGCCACGGGCGCCGATCTTGGCCAGAATGCTGCTGATGTGGGTCTTGACCGTGGTCGGCGCTATCGACAACCGCTCGGCGATCTCCGTGTTGCTCCAGCCGGAGGCGAGAGCGGCAAGCACTTCGGTTTCGCGTTCGGTGAGGCAGGACAGCCTCCGTCTTCGGTCGAGGCTGTCGGTGGAGTCCCGTTCACGGACGGCCTCGATGAGGGCGCGCGTGAGACGAGGAGACAGGACCGAGCCGCCCAGCGCGACGATGTGGAGGGCTGCGGCCAGTTCCTCGGGGAGGGCGTCCTTGAGCAGGAGCCCGCCGGCGCCCGCGCGCAGGGTGGCATAGGCGTACTCGTCGCCGTCGGAGGGGATCAGCACCAGCACCCGCGGGGGGATCCCGCTCGCCGGGTCGGTGCGAGGCACCTCGGCATGGCTGTCGGGTCGGGCGATGCGGCGTATGGCCTGAACGCGGTCGACGTCTGTTCGGCCCATGTCCATGAGGACGACTTCGGGTCGGAGAGCGGCGGCGGCTCGGACCGCCTGGGCGCAGTCGGTCGCCTCGCCCACGACCGTGAGGTCGGGCTGGGATTCCAGGAACATTCGCAGGCCGAGACGTTGCAGAGCCTGGTCGTTGACGATGAGTACGGTGGTCATGCGGGCGTTTCTCCCGGCGGACCGGGCCCTGAGGCCTTCGGCCGCCATGTTCGGAGCGGGGCGGAGCACGGAGGTGAGGACCCGGCCGCGGATCGTGATGTGTTCCGGATCGCCGCCGGGCCCTTCCTCGCACCGGGCGCCTGTCCCCACGGGCGGCCGGTGCGAACCGGGTGCGCGCTCCGCTCGAGCACACGCGCCCGGAGTCGCGGGTGCGTGAGGGACGTGGATTCGGCGGGCTGCCCGACGGTGGCCCGAGGCTCACGTCCCGGTGTGGTGTCCTCAGTTCTTCATGGCGCTCAGGACGGCGGTGGCCATGCCTCGTTCACCGTGTTCGTTGGGGTGGACGACGGCTGCCGGGCTGCTGGGCCGGAGGGGTTCGATCCAGCGGGTGTCCGCCGGGGAGCAGGCGTCGTGTCCGGTGGACGGGGCGAAGGTGTCGACGTACGTCGCTCCGGCGGCCCGTGCGCGTTCGCTGAGCATGGTGTTGAGCTCCTGTTGCTTCTGGCGCAAGAAGGTGACGTCGCCGGGGGCGAGGGGGACGCTGCCGCCGCAGTGGGTGCCGTCGGCAGGCAGGATCGCGGGGTAGCCGACGACGTAGACCCTGGCCTCGGGCGCCCGGCGTTCGATCTCGGTCAGAGCCTCGGTGAGTCGGTCGCCCGTGGCGCGTATCTTCTGGGCCACGTCGTCGGTGCCGTCGGAGGTGTACTTCTCCTTGCACGGTGCCCTGTCGGTGATGTCCGTGATTCTGTCGGCCAGCTTGAAGAGCGTTCCTGTGGTGACGCACTTGGTGATCATCGAGCTGAAACCGATGTCGTTGCCGCCGATGCCGAGGGTGACCAGCGTTGTGGTGGCAGAAAGAGCTGAGAGCTGCGCGGGGTTGGTGCCGTTGTCGGTGGACTGTGCGGCGGTGAGGTCGGCGATGGTGGCGCCGCTGCAGCTGACGTCACGGAAGTCGGCCGCCTTGATGCCGAGTTCCTGTGTGACGAGGGACGGGTAGTTGCGTCCGGAGCGGTCGCAGCCGACCGGATCGCCGGTCTGGGGAGGGATCTTGGGGCCCGAGGTGTACGAGTCGCCGAGGGCGACGTAGGGCCCCTCGAGCGGTGCCGGCGCCGGAGCCGCCGCCTTTGTCTGTGCCTTTTCCTTGTCGCCGTCGCCGTCGCCGTCGCCGTCGCCGTCGCCGTCGCCGTCGCCGTCGCCGTCGCCGTCGCCGTCGCCGTCGCCGTCGCCGTCGCCGTCGCCGTCGCCGTCGCCGTCGCCGTCGCCGTCGCCGTCGCCGTCGCCGTCGCCGTCGCCGTCGCCGTCGCCGTCGCCGTCGCCGTCCGAGTTCTGTCCGATGCTGACGGCGGTGACCAGTACCCCGCACGCCAGGGCCACGCCCATGCCGGTTCGTGCCAGTGATCCCATTGCTGTGTCCTGTTTCTTCGTCGTGGATGCTCGACTGCGGTGCTGCCGAGGTGGTCGGGCTTCGGGGACGTAGCGGTGAACACGGGGCGGGGAGTCGGGCGAGCGGGGCGGGGCCGGTAGGGGGTCAGGACGGGCGTACGAGTCCGGTGTCGTAGGCGAAGATCACGGCCTGGACGCGGTCGCGGGCGTCGATCTTGGTGAGGATGCGGCCGATGTGGGATTTGACAGTGGATTCGGCCAGATGAAGTCGCTCGGCGATCTCCCCGTTCGTCCAGCCGGTCGCCATGGCGGTGAGGACCTCGCGTTCGCGCTGGCTGAGGTCGTCGAGTCGGCGCTGCTGCTGGGGGGTGTGGCCGGGGAGGCGGTCGCTGAAGGTGTCGATGAGCTTGCGGGTGAGGCCGGGGGAGATGACGGCGTCGCCCGCGGCCACCGCCCGGACGCCGGCCACGAGTTCTTCGGGCAGGGCGTCCTTGAGCAGGAAGCCGCTGGCTCCGGCGCGCAGGGCATCGTAGGCGTACTCGTCGAGGTCGAAGGTGGTGAGCACCAGGACGCGGGAGCGGTCGCCGGACTCCACGATGCGGCGGGTGGCCTCGATGCCGTCCATGCCGGGCATCCGGACGTCCATCAGGACGACGTCGGGCCGGAGCTCGGCCGTCATGCGGACCGCTTCGCCGCCGTTGGTGGCCTCGCCGACGACGGTGATGTCGGGCTGGGCCTCCAGGAGCATGCTGAAGCCCATGCGCTGCAGGGCCTGGTCGTCGACGATGAGGACTGTGGTCATGAGCGGTGCTTCTCCGGGGAGTGGGAGGGCGGGTCGGGGATGAGGAGCGCGCGGACGGTCCAGCCGCCCTGGGAGTTGGGGCCTGCGGTGACGGTGCCCTGGTAGAGAGCGGCACGTTCCCGCATGCCGACCAGGCCACGGCGGCCGCCCGAGCGGCGACGGCCTGTCGCGGCGGAGCGGGGCGGGCCCGTGTCCTCCACGGTGACACGAACGGCGTCCGGGCCGGCCGCGACGGACACGCGGACCGAGGTGTCGGAGCCGGCGTACTTGACGGTGTTGGTCAGGGCCTCCTGGACGATGCGGTAGACGGAGAGCTGGAGCCCTGAGGACAGGCCGGTGAGGTCGCCCTGGGCGTCCAGGGCGACGGTGGGGCCGGCCGCGCGGACGCGGTCCAGCAGTGGCTCGAGGTCGTTCAGACCCGGCTGCGGGGCGAGCGGCGCCGCGTCCGCCCGGTCGTTGTCCTCGCCGATGACGGCGAGCAGGCGGCGCAGTTCGGCCAGGGCGTCGCGTCCGCTGGAGCTGATGATGCGGAGTGTCTGGGCGCCGCGTTCCGGTTTCGTCTCGGCGAGGGCGGCGGCGCCGTCGGCGAGGCCGACGATGACGGAGAGGGTGTGGCCGAGGATGTCGTGCATCTCGCGGGAGACGCGGGCGCGTTCCTGCGCGGTGGCGAGGCGGGCCTGCTGGTCGCGTTCCTTCTTCAGGGCGTCGATGTAGGCGCCGGCCAGCCGGCTCAGCAGACCGAGCGCTGCGAACGCCGCCATCGCGGTCATCGCCAACAGGGTCACGACCTCCGGCCGTGTGGCGTACTCCAGCTGGCGCCCGCTGAACACGGCCGCCCACGCGACGAGCTGCGCGGTGGTGACACCGACGGCGAGGGCCAGTTGGCGCGGCGTGCAGTGGCGGCCGACGTTGAAGAGGGCCACCACGCGTGCGGACTCGGCGCCGGTCAACACCCCCAGGGGAAGGGCCACCACGGACACGGCGGTGGTGAAGGCGAAGACGAGCATGGGCCGGCGCTCCCGCCACAGGAGCGGGACGGCGAAGGCGACGATGAGTGCCAACTGCGCCGGGATGTCGCCGGTGTTGTAGGGGTTGAGGGGGGAGCTGAGACCGAGCGCGGCGCAGATGACCGGAACACCCCAGTGCCGGACCTTGGGGTGGGCCTGGTCGGCCCGCCGCAGCGCGGCCAGCCGATAGGCGACCGAGGCGATCACCGAATCGCTCGCCAGGGCCTCCAGGGTCCGGTCGTCGTCCGGGCGGGGAGCGGGGGCGCTCGGTACGGTCACGGGGGAGTCCTTCGCGGGTCGGGGGCCGCCCGCCGGTCCCGGGGGATTGGACCGGCGGGCGGGGCTGGGGAGTCGGCCGGTGGGAGGTGGCCGTTCCGGTTGGCGATCGGGCGGTGGTCGGCAGCTGCCGCTGCCACTCGTTCCTGTCAGCGCTTGCGGAACATCTTCTTCCGTATCCCCTTGATCGTGCTGGCCTTCGACTCGGTCGTGTCGGCGGTCGGGGTGGAGTCACCGCCGCGTGCGAGACGCTGCTTGAACTTGGACGGTCCCAGCTTCTTGTTGCGGAGCCTTGCACGACGGCTCGGTGTCTCCGTGTCGCCGGGGCTGTCGACGCCGGTGAAGCCGCTGCCCGAGGCCGCGTGGAACCCGGCGTCCGTGTCCGCGGGGGTCTCGGCGCCGTGGTTGTCCGCGCCGCGCTGCCTGAGCCCGGACAGTCCCCGGGGCCTGCCGTGGTGGTGCTGGGGAAGCGGCGACGTGAACGCAGCCGTGTCCGAGGCATCGGCGCCCGAGCCGCTGGTGAAGCCCTGCGGGGTGCCGTAGCCGTCCGAGCCCGGGTGGGCCCCGGCGACCACGCCGGCGAGTACGGGTGCGGGTGCGGTGCTCGTCTGATCGGCCTCCAGGACGTGGCGCAGCTTCTCGCCCTCGACGTCCACGTCGGGCATGACGCGGTCCAGCCACTTGGGCAGGGCCCAGGCGCGGTGGCCGAGCAGGGCCAGCACCGCCGGGACGATGGTCATTCGGACGATGAAGGCGTCGAAGAACACCGCCGAGGCTAGTCCCAGGCCGACCGACTTGATCAGTGCCGCGTCGTCGAGGAGGAAGCCGGAGAAGACGGAGATCATGATGACCGCCGCGGCTGTGACCACCCGGCCGCTGTGCCGGAAACCTTCGACGACGGCCTTCGTGGGGGCGGCGCCGTGGACGTACTCCTCGCGCATCCGGGTGACGAGGAAGACCTCGTAGTCCATGGCGAGGCCGAAGACGACGCCGATCAGCAGGATGGGCAGCACGCTGACGATGGGTGCGGTCTGGTCGACGCCGAAGACATCCGCGAGCCAGCCCCACTGGAAGACGGCCACCAGGACGCCGAGGGTGGAGGCGATGGTGAGCAGGAAGCCGAGGGCGGCCTTGAGCGGGATCAGAATCGAGCGGAAGACCAGCAGGAGCAGGACCAGGGCCAGGCCGACGACGATGGCGAGGTAGGGGATGAGGGCCTGGGCGAGCTTGGTGGAGACGTCGATGTTGACCGCGGTGGTTCCGGTGACCATCAGGTCGGCGCCGGTGTCGGTGCGCAGGGCGGCGCTGTGGTCGCGGATGTCGGCGACCAGGTCCTTGGTGGCCTGGCTGGTCGGGGCGCTTTCCGGGACGACACCGATGATGGCGACGTCGCCGGACTTGTTGAAGGCCGCGTCACGGACCGAGGCGACGTCGTCCAGCTTGCCCAGCACCGCGGTCGCGTCCGCGGCGGCGGCCTTGGGGTCGTCGCTGTTGCGAGCATCGACGACCACGGTCAGCGGACCGTTGAAGCCCGGTCCGAAGCCTTCGCTGAGGGTGTCGTAGGCGAGGCGCTGGGTGCTGGCGGGGGGCTTCATGGAGTCGTCGGGCAGGGTCAGGCGCAGCGACATGGCGGGGATGGCCAGCAGTCCGAGGCCGATCACCGAGACGGCGAGGACCTTGACCGGGTTGCGGGTGACGAACTTCGCCCAGCGCACGCCCAACGAGTCGCCCTCGCCGCGCTCCAGTGCCTTCATGCGGCGGGACTGCAGCTTGCCCTTCATGATCCGCGTACCGGCGAAGCCGAGCAGGGCGGGCAGCAGGGTCAGCGCGATCACGACGGCGACGGCGACGGCGAAGGCGGAGCCCAGGCCCATGGAGCTGAGCATCTGGATGCCGATGACGCTCAGGCCGGCCAGCGCGATGATCACGGTGAGGCCCGCGAAGACGACCGCGGAGCCGGCGGTGCCCAGGGCCCGTCCGCAGGCTTCTTCCGGGTCGTGGCCGTCGCGGATCTCGTTGCGGTAACGGGAGACGATGAACAGGGCGTAGTCGATGGCGACGGCCAGGCCCAGCATCAGCGCCAGGGTGGAGGCCTGGGAGGCGATGTCGAAGAACTGGGTGGCGATGGTGATCGACAGGATGGCCGCGCCCACGCCCAGGATCGCGGTGAGCAGGGGCAGTCCGGCGGCGATCATCGAACCGAAGGTGATCACCAGGACGACGGCGGCGACGCCCAGCCCGATCAGCTCGGCCGCCTTGCTGGCGGCCTTGTCCGCGACCGCGTCGCCGCCCAGGCTCACCGTGATGCCGGCCTTCTCGCCCTGCTCGACGACGGAGGTCTGGGCGTTGTGCGCGGCGTCACTGACATCGGCCTGGGCGACCTTGTAGGTCACCCCGGCGTAGCCGATGGCGCCGGACTTGCTGACCTGGCCGCTGGTGAAGGGGTCGGAGACGCTCGACACCTGCGGCGACTTCTCCAGCTTCGCCACCAGGGACTCGACCGCGGCCTTGTTGGCTCCGGAGGTCAGCTTCTGCCCGTCGGGTGCTTCGAACACGACCCGGGCGGAGGCCCCGCCCGCGGAGGCCTGCGGGAACTCCTTGCCCAGCAGGTCGATGGCTTTCTGGGACTGGGTGCCGGGCAGCGTGAAGCTGTCCGAGGTGGAGCCGGTGGAGCTCGTGGCGCCGATGCCTACGGCGGCCAGGACGGCGATCCACAACATGAGGACGAGGCGTCGTCGCCGGAAGGCGAATCGTCCCAGTCGATAGAGGAAGGTGGCCACGGATTACTCCCACCAGGAGAAGAGATCATTTGCGTGAGCAGGGGCCCGATCGACCCTTGATCTCAAGCTAGGGGCGGGTTTTCGCGCTCCCTGCCTCCTGTGGAACCGAATCGGCGCACGGCGATTAGTACTGCGGTACTAATGCCTCTCCTCCTCACGACTCCTCATGGCACGGTCACCAGCACCCGGCCGCGCCCGCCCGCGTCGACCCGGTCGTGGGCCTTGGCGATGTCCTCCAGCGGGAAGCGGTCACCGACGTCGACTCCGAGGGCGCCGACCGCGGCCGCCGCGGTCAGGTCGCGCGCGGCCTGCCGCTTGGCCGCGGCCGGGAAGTCGTCGCTGCCGAGCAGACGCACGGTCACATTGTTGAACAGGAGGGGCCAGAAGGGGAGTTCGGTACGGTCGCTGTGGGTGCCGTAGGCGGCGATGACGGCATCGAGCGCGGTGACCGCGTTGTCGAGGTCGGCGTTGGCCGACAAGGAGACCTCGACGACGCGGTGAACGCCGTCGGGCGCGTACGAGCGGATCGCCGCCGCCGGGTCGTCGGCGTCCAGGGCCACGGCGTGGGAGATGACAGCCGGGTCGACGTGGTCCAGATCGCCCCCACGGCGTACGGTGCCGATCACGGTGGCGCCGCCCCAGCGGGCGAGCTGGGCGGCCAGCGAGCCGACGCCCCCGAGGACACCGTGCACGAGCACCGGTCGGCCGTCGACCGGGCCGTCCGCGAACACCGCGCGGTGGGCGGTGACACCGGGGATGCCGAGACTCGCGCCGAGCTCGTCGCCGAGGTGGTCGGGGAGCCGGACGGCCTGATGGTCGGGTACGACGGTGTACTGGGCGGCGGTGCCGAAGGCCTGGTAGGACTGGGCGCCGTAGACCCATACCCGCTGCCCCACGCGGCGGGCGTCGACACCGTCGCCCACCTCGTCGATGACCCCGGCGGCATCGCTGTGCGGAATCACGCGGGGGTGCGGCATCGAGGAGCCGAGCCAGCCGCGACGCTTCTTGGTGTCACCGGGGTTGACGCCGGAGACGGTCACGCGGACGCGGACCTCGCCGGGGCCGGGGTGGGGGTCGGGCAGTTCACCGACGTGCAGGACGGCGGGAGCGGGACCCTGTTCGTCGTACCAGGACGCGAGCACGGATGTACCTCCGTTGTCTTTCAGGAGTACGCGGGCGGTTCCTCGCCCAGTACTTCGCGCAGCCAGGCGCGTTCGGCGCGGCTGGTCGCGCGGGCGGTGAGGAGAATGCCGCGCCGGTAGGGATCGGCGACCTCCTCGGCTCGCATCGGCCGGTCACCGTCGTAGAAGAAGCTCGCCGGCTCCTCCAGGAAGGCGAGGCGTCGGCGCAGCACCGCATGCTGTTCGGCGACGTCGGGCAGGTGCGAGAGGAACGACAGCACCGTGTGGAACCGGGTGAAGTCGGTGATCTCGTGGTCGGCCGGCTTGCGCAGCCGCTCCAGCATCTCGGCGCGCCCGGCCTCCGTCAGGCTCAGCACGTAGCGGGAGGCGCCCGCGCTCGGGTCGGCCCGCCGTTCCAGCAGGCCCGCCTTGGCGAGGCGGTTGATGGCCGGGTAGAGGCTGCCGTCACTGACCGGGCGGGTGTAGCCGGTCAGGTGGGAGACACGGCGGCGCAGCTCGTGACCCGGCAGGGGGCCTTCGGCGAGGAAGCCCAGTATGGCGAGTTCCAGCATGAGGGCATCGTCTCACAGGTCACATCGAATCGATATTTACATCGAATCGATGTGGCGGTCGCCGGCGGCGCACCTCGACATCGCGGTGACGGCGGGTAGGTCGTGTCCCGGGCAGTCACGCCGTCATGGTTGCCGAAACGTCAACACTCGATGACGGGCGGCTTACGAAACACTTTCGGAAACACACCAGTGACACAGCGCCGCCGGGTCCTAATACTTTCCCCATCCGGCTCACGTCTCATTGACCGTGATTCGCATCCATGAGTAACCGCCGGCGGACAGGTGTACGCCTTTCCGGTCTGTCGCACCGCAGTCTGATGTGAGCTGTCGCGGTGCACTGTGCGCTACCACAAGGACCACCTTGGGCTGAATCACAGTCGGGTCCGCCCCACCAGCAGTCGGCGTCACATGCCGAACTTCACCTCGGTGCTTTCACACGATGCAAGCGGCGAGCGGATCGCTAAATGGTTTCCCTTTGTTTGGTCGCGGAGCTGATTTTTCCGGCTCCAATGGCCGCTAACCATACGCTCAGAGGAATCGGAATGATCCAGAAAATGGCACGGAAGGTTCTCGCGGCAGCGGCAGCCTTCGGTCTGGGCGCGGTATTCGCCGTCGCCTCCTCGGGGAGTGCGTCGGCGTATCAGCCGAGCCAGACGAACTTGTACGTGTCGCAGGACAGCGCCACATGCAACAAGAAGCCCTGTGTTCTCTACCCGAAGTCGGCCCAGCTGCCGAGCGGCCGCATCGTGGCGTCGTTCGAGAACAGCAAGGGCGACCCGGTGGGACAGACGCTGCCCGTCTACAAGAGCGACGACGACGGCACCACATGGCAGAAGCTGACCGATCTCCAAGCCCCCGCCTACCTGTCCAGTGACTCCCAGTACGCGAAGTACACGAGCAACTGGACGAACCCGTATCTCTATGTGCTCCCGCAGGACGTCGGATCCCTTACGGCCGGCACCCTGCTCCTGGCGAGCGTCGTCTCGGGGGACGACTACTACTACAAGGAGCACAAGGCGGCCGACCCCAACTGGACACCGGACGGTGACGGCGACCGCAAGGACGTGGCGATCGCGTTGTACTCCAGCACCGACGACGGCGCGACCTGGAGCTTCCAGAACATCATCGCCGCCGGTGGGTGGTCGGGCAGCCGCGTCTCGAACGCCAACACCGACAGGCAGTCCGACCCGGTCTGGGAGCCGTACCTGATCGCCCGGAACGGCCAGCTCGTCGCCTACTACTCCGACGAGCACGACTACCTCGGCTTCAACGCCGACACCGGAATACCGACCCGCGACCCGGACGACGACACGGCCACGGATTCGTACAACCAGATCCTCGTGCACAAGACCTGGAACGGCAGCAGCAGCACGTCCTGGAGCAGCCAGCCGATCGTCGATGTCCCGGGCACGACAGAGAACCTCAACGGAAAGACACTGATCGGCAACGGCCGCCCCGGCATGACGACGATCGCCCCGACCACCGACGGCAAATGGCTGCTCACCTACGAGTACTGGGGCGGCGGGACGAACGTGAGATACAGGCTCGCGGACGACCCGCTGAAGTTCTACCCGAACAGTGTGACGGATCTCCCGATCAACAACCTGCCGGTGCCCTCCGGGGGACACACGCTGTCGACGAGCGGCAGCCCGGTGCTCGTCCCGATGCCGGACGGGCGGATCCTCTACAACGCGGCCGGCAGCGGCAACATCTGGGTGAACGAGTCCGGCAAGAGCGACGGCACCTGGAAGGAGTACCAGACCCCGGTCACCAACGGGTACAGCCGTAATCTCCAGTACGTCGACGGCACGGGACGCGTCGTCATCCTCCAAGCCGACTTCGGCACGGGCTACGGTCCCGTGCGCTACGGCGAGGTCGACCTCGGCCGGTCCGACGGGACCTACTCCACGCTCGTCAACCGCGCGACCGGTCAGGCCCTGAGCCCCGACGCCGGCAAGACACAGGACGCGAACCTCACCGGCAACGTCCCCGACCTCGTCCTGCGGGACCGCAACGCCACGGACGACACACAGCGCTGGCACCTGACCGCCAAGGGCAACGACGTCACCCTGCTCAACAAGGCCGGCGGCCGCTCGGCCGCCATCTGGACCGGCAACGCCACGGCCGGGCAGAAGCTCGCGCAGTGGGTCGACGACGGAGCCACCGACAAGCAGTGGACCCTCGTCTCCTCGACCGACGGGTACTACAAGATCCGGTCCGTCCGTAACACGAGCCTGTTCATGACGGGTGCGACCCAGAACGGCGCCGTCGACCTCGAGGCGTCGATCGACGCGTCCGGCAATCCCTCGGCGGACGACGCACAGGAGTGGCAGCTCGTCCAGGATCCGCTGCCGACGGACGCGACCTTCACGCTGAAGGGTGCCAACTCCGGCCGCTGCCTCGACGTGCCGAACGGCCAGACAGGTGTGCAGGTGCAGATCTGGGACTGCTCCGGGAACGCGAACCAGACCATCACGCAGACCACCGCTGGTGAACTCCGCGTTGCCGGCAAGTGCCTCGCCGCAGACGGTGACGGCACCACCCCGGGCACCAAGCTCATCCTCTGGACCTGCAACGGCAAGTCCAGTCAGAAGTGGTGGTTCCGACTGGACGGATCCGTCATCAACCGCTCCAACGGTCACGCCATCGACGTCACCAACTCGGCGACCGCCAACGGATCGAAGGTGCAGCTGTGGACGGCCCTCGGCAACGCCACCCAGAAGTGGAGCCGTAACTAGCCGACACCAGCGGGGTGCGGCCGCGATATGCGGCCGTACCCCGCTGAGCCGTGCCCGTACGGTGGCACACCCAGGTCGAGTTCGGCCCGGGCCCGTGTCACAGCCGGGGCACTGTGGCACATGATCGGTGGCGGGGAGTCCGCCGGGAACGACGCCCTCTGCCACTGCCGCCACACCGTCTCCGGCACCGACCAGATGGGGAGAAGATCCGCACGGCGGGCGAGCACCTTTCCCGCCGGCTCGACACCACGCTGCGGCAGCGGGTCAAGGCCGCCGGTGCCGGATACGTCGACTCCTGCCCACTCATCCCCGAGAGCCCCGCTGTCCCCGTACACCCCAAAGAGCGAGGCGAAAAACGGGGTGTGATCGACGCCGTCCTGCGCACTCCCGACGGTCCACAGCGAGCGTGAGCAATGCGGTGCGGTGGCTGCCGTCGGCACAGGAGCCTTGCCTCCGGGCATTTCGTCCCGTTAGCTTGCGGCGGAGTTTCGGGTGACAGTTCAAAGGCGAGGCGCACGAGTGACAGGTCGGGACAGGACGCGCGGGGATGCGCAGTACGGTTTGCTGACCAGCATCGCCAGTGAGGCGAGGGTGTCGCTCAGTACGGTGTCCAAGGTGGTGCACCGGCGTCATGACGTCGGTGCGGCTACGCGCGCCCGGGTCGAGGAGCTGCTCGCGCGGCACGGATACGTTCGTCCGGGAGAGCATGATCCGGCGGCGCCGCGGCAGATCATCGCGGTGTTCCGGGACCTGTCAGGGCCGTACACGCTGGAAGTCGTCCGCGGCATAGTGGACGCGGCGGACGAGCTGGGCGTGGACGTGGTGACCGGGACGACCAGTCATCGTTCGATCTCCCAGTGGCTCGAGGAGTGCGTGGCGCTCGACGCGGCCGGACTGATCATCGTGATCTCGATGCTGGCCGAGGACGACCAGCGCCGCATCGTCGAGCAGCGGCTGCCGGTCGTGCTGATCGACCCGCTCAGCGCGCCGAGCCACGACATCCCGAGCATCGGGGTGACGAACTGGAACGGGGCCAGGGAAGCGGTGCAGCACCTGCTGGGACTCGGGCACACCCGGATCGGCATGGTCGCGGGACGGTCGCACTCGCTGGCCGGGGCGGCGCGGCTGCACGGCTACCGGGCCGCGCTGGAGGAAGGGGGGATCACGTACGACCCGGCGATCGTGCGCTCGACCGACTTCGACTTCGAAGAGGCGCTGCTCGCCAGCCTGCAGGTCCTGCGCTCCGACGATCGGCCCACGGCCGTCTTCGCGGCGAGCGACGCGCAGGCGCTCGGTGTCCTGGAGGCCGCCCGTCAGCACGGGCTCCGCGTTCCCGAGGACCTGGCGGTCATGTCCTTCGACGACACCCTCGTGGCGGCCATGGCCTGCCCGCCGCTCAGCGCGGTGCGCCAGCCCTTCGAGGAACTGGGCCACGAGGCCACCCGGGTGCTCATCAACCTGGCTGAGGGACGGCCGCCCGCGTCGTCGCGGATCGAGCTGGCGACGGAACTCGTGCTGCGCACCTCGACGTCGGTGCGCCGCCCAGTCGGTACGGAGCCAGTCGGTACGGAGTGAGGACAGGCCGGCTGACCGATGTCACGAGGGGCGAGGGTCCGCCCCTCTGACGTCAGACGAGCGGGACGGTCACCGTGGTGGGGGAGTGGGGCAGCAGGTGCACGATCTGCCGTCGGTCCGCGGCACCACGGTATACAAGGGTGACGTCCCGCTCGAGCGGCGACGTGAGAACCACCCGGGCGAAGCCCGCCGTCACGTCCCACGTCATCTCGGCGACGCTCACTCCGGCACGCGTGGCGATGCCGCGCAGACTGCCGGAACGCCACTCCGGGGGCAGGGCGGGCAGGAGTTCCAAGGTCCCGGGACGGGAGTCGAGCAGCATTTCCACGACCACGGCCGGCAGACAGTGGGCGGCGTCCGCGTTGTAGATCTCCAGATCGGGGTTGTGCGAGGTCATCAGGGACCGGAAGATCATGTTCCGGCCCACGATCTTGAGGACGTTGGCCCTGGCCGTCTCGCCGTCCTTCAGGCGTGCCGCGCACAGGGCGCGGTGCAGGCTGCCGTGCGCGGACATGTTCTCGTCACCGCGCCGCAGCAGCGCCTCGCGGGCGGCGGCGGCCAGGTCGGGGGTGTCGTCCGGGGTGATGTCGTGCAGGGGCCACACCGGGTAGAGGTGGCTGACGTGCCGGTGGTCGTCGGCGGTCTCCAGCCCTGGCCACGCCCACTCGGCGAGCGCTCCGTGGTCGTCGACGCGGTACGGCGGCAGCCGCTCTGCCAGCGCCCGCCAGCGGACGGTCGCGGCCTGCTCGATGCCGAGGTGCGTACAGACGTCGGCGGCGGTCGAGAGCGCGTGCCGGGCCGCGGCCACGTCCATGGTGGCGTTGACCCCGGCCGCTCCCCGTTCGTCCTTGGGGCCGACCTCCGGGGAGTAGGACGGGACGAGGACGACGTGTCCGTCGTCGTCCTCGCGGGTGAGGAAGTCCTCGAAGAAGACGGCGGCCTCGATGAGCCAGGGGGCGAGGGTACGGGCGAGGAAGTCGTCGTCGCCGGTCGCCTGCCAGTACTCGTGCAGCGGGAACAGCAGCCAGTCCGCTCCCGCCAGCCACATCGTCCAGGGCCAGTCGTCGTCGAGGTGGAACAGCAGCCCGTGTTCGCCGTCGGTGCGGCTCGGCGCGAGGACTCCGCGGGCGCCGTAGATCGTGCGGGCGTTGGTGCGCCAGTCCTCGATCTGCCCGCCGATCAACGCGGCGTACGGCGCGATCAGCTCGGGCATCCCGGTGAGGACCGCCCCGGCCATCTGGAGGTTGATGTTGGCGTCGGTGGTGTAGTCGCCGGACCAGGCCGCGCCCCAGGCCCCCAGCCACAGCCCGGTCAGTCGGGGCGGAAGGACCCCGCTGGAGCTGAGCAGCAGGTAGCGGCCGGAGTGGAACAGCGCCTCGACCAGCGCGTTGTCCAGCACCTTGGGGTCGGCGCGGGCGAGCAGCTCGCTCACGGGGAGGCTGCGGGCGCTGTCGGGCACGCCCAGGTCGAGTTCGGCCCGGCCGTAGAGTTCGCCGTGTACGGGCGCGTGGCGGGCGAGCAACTCGTCGTATTCGGGGGCCAGTTCGGCCAGAGTCGTGCGGAGCACGTCGGTGCGGGGAAGGGGCGCCGAGCGGTCCATCCGAGTCAGCAGGACCACGCGCGTCGCCCCCTCGACACGGACCGTGTCCCCCTCCGCCCCGACCCGGCCACCGGTGACGACGGCCCGGGTGACGCCGGCGAATCCCGCCGCACCGGGCCCGGACGGATACGCCCCCACGACGGCGAGTGACGCCTCACCGTCCCCGCCGGCCTCGGCGGACATCGTGAAGGTGACGTCGGAGGGGCGGTCGGGCAGCTCGCCGGAGAGCCGTATGGTCAGGTCGAGCCGCGGACCCGTGATCTCGACGACCGCGACGGCATCGGTGCGCGACACGAACGCGCGCCGTGCCCACTCCCGCTCGCCGTCGGACCAGGTGACCCGCACTTCGCCAGTGGCGAAGTCGGTGACCCGGCGGTAGCGCTCCACCGGGCCTTCCTCGGCCGCCGCGTCCACATGCAGCACGTGCCCCGGATGGAAGGACTGAGTCCAGGCCATCGCCCTGCCGTCGGAGAACTCGCGCTGCGCCTGTTCCCGCTCCCCGGCGAGGACAAGGTGGCGGACGTTCTCGAGACGGGCGGCGACGGGCGGCGGCCGCATCCCGAGGGACTCGTTGGGGAGCACGTAGCGGTGATGGTTGTGGACGATCCGTTCCCGGTGGGGATGCCCGAACACCATGATCCCGTACTCGCCGTTACCGGAGAGGAAGGCATCCTCCCAGCGGTCGGCGGGTTGTGTGTCGTGGATGCTGTGCACCGGCATGCCCGGCCTCCCGGAAGTAGCGTGCCTGAGCGGCTCGAACAGGCTGCGGGGGAGCCTACAAGAGTTGCCCACACGACCTACGAAAGACTTTCGTAGACCGAACAGCGTTGAATTTCCGCAGGTCTTCGGGCTTTCCGACGCTTTGCACCGGACGGCGTGATCGAGTCGGCGTGTACTTTCGCTCAGCACACAGTCTGCGGACGCCGACAGGAAGGTCCACGCCGAAGTGAGGGGCCCAGCCAGGTCGCGCCAGAACGCCCAGTACGGGCTTCTCACCTCGATAGCCAACGAGGTCGGCGTCTCGCTCGCGACCGTTTCGAAGGTCGTCCACCGGCGGCGCGACGTGTCTGAGGCGACGCGGGCCCGGATCGAGGCACTGCTGGCGGAACACGGCTACGTCCGTACATGGGAGACCGACGCGCGCCGACCGCGGCAGATCCTGGCCGTGTTCCGGGACCTGGCCGGACCGTACACCCTGGAAGTCGTCCGGGGCATCGTGGAGTCGGCGGCCGAGGCAGGCGTCCACACGACCGTCGGCACGACCGGCAGGCGATCGATCGCCCAGTGGCTGGAGAAATCCGTGGCGCTCGGCGCCGCGGGAGTCGTCATCGTCATCTCGGCTCTCGCCGAGCGGGACCAGCGCAGGATCCTGGATCAGCGGCTGCCGGTGGTGCTCGTCGATCCCCTGAACGCGCCGAGCGTGGACATCCCGAGTGTCGGGGTGACGAACTGGCACGGTGCGACGACCGCGGTCCAGCACCTGATCGGACTCGGGCACCGCCGGATCGGCATGCTGGCCGGCCGTTCGAGTTCGCTGGCCGGGTCCGCCCGTCTGCACGGCTACCGGGCTGCCCTGGCGGAGGCCGGGATCCCCTACGATCCCGCGCTCGTCCGGTCGACGGACTTCGACTACGGCGAGGCGCTGGGCGCTGCGTGCAGCGTCCTGGACCGGAGCGAAAGGCCGACGGCTCTCTTCGCCGCGAGTGACGTCCAGGCCCTCGGTGCCCTGGAGGCCGCCCGACGGCTCGGTATCGCCGTGCCGAGCGGTCTGTCGGTCATGTCGTTCGACGACACCTTGGTGGCTGCCATGGCTTCGCCACCACTGAGTGCCGTACGGCAGCCGTTCCGTGAGCTCGGTCAGGAGGCCACGCGCGTCCTGCTGCACCTGGCCGACGGCAGGCCTCCTGCGACGACGCGCAGGGAACTCGCGACTGAATTGGTCGTGCGCATGTCCACCGCCCCGCCCCGGGTCGAGAAGGACGGGAGCGCCTGACCTCGAATTCCGCAAGCCCTCGGATTGCGAAAGTCTTTCGGAACTGAAGCCCTTCCGGTATTGCCGCGGCCGAATTGCGCCGCTTAGCGTGACCGACGCCAGCTCAACCGCAGGAGCAACGGGACGCAACCCTTGCGCGAAAGCACCTGACGGTCATGGCCATCGACCCACATCCCTCAGTGCGAACAGGCCGGGACGGCCTGCCGGGTGAGCACACCCGTACAGAGGGCATTGCCGACTCGAAAGGTGTTCAACGATGAACAGAGTGTCCCGACGGTGGTTTCTCACCGCGACGGCGGCGACCACGCTGAGCGTCACCGTGGCGGGCTGCGGCTCGTCCGGCAGTTCCACGTCCTCGCCCACCGGCAATGTGGACTTCTGGACGCTCCAGGACCCGACGAACTCGGTGCAGAAGACCGCCGTGGACTCCTTCAACTCCGCCGGCAAGGGCAAGGTCAGCATGACCGTGATCGCCACGGACGGGTACAAGGACAAGCTGCGGACCGCGATGGGCTCGGCGAAGATGCCCGGGATGTTCTTCAGCTGGGGCGGAGGCAGCCTCGACGACTACGTCAAGGCGGGCAAGCTCGTGGAGCTCGACGGGATGCTGGGAACGCACTTCCTGCCCTCCGCGCTGGCCGCCGGCAAGGTCGACAACAAGCTGGTCGCCATCCCGTGCCGTGGCACGCAGCCCGTGTTCCTCTTCTACAACAAGAAGGTCTTCGCCGATGCCGGCGTCGAGCCGCCGAAGACATACGCCGAGCTGCAGAACCTGGTGAAGGTCTTCAAGGGCAAGGGGATCACACCGTTCGCGCTCGCGGGCAATGCCAGCTCCTCGTGGACGGAGCTGATGTGGGTCGAGTACCTCGTCGACCGCCTCGCGGGTCCGGTGCTCTTCGAGAAGATCCAGAACGGCGACTGGTCGCAGTGGGGGGACCCGGCCGTCCTGAAGACCGCCCAGATGATCAAGGAGCTGGTGGACGGCGGCGCCTTCGGCAAGAACTACGGCTCGGTCAACTACGGCGCCGGCGGCACCTCCACCCTGCTCAACAAGGGCAAGGCGGCGATGGTCCTGATGGGCTCGTGGGAGTACGCCGTCCAGCAGGGCGAGGCCCCCGACTTCGTGAAGAACGACCTGGGGTACGTGGCCTTCCCGAGCGTCGAGGGAGGTAAGGGCGACGTCGGCAACGTCGTCGGGAACCCCACCAACTACCTTTCGGTGACCACCGCCGCCGCCAAGGACACCGCGGCGGAGTTCCTCAAGACCACCTACAGCGACAGCTACGTCCAGGGGCTCATCGAAAAGGGGGAGGTGCCGGTCACGTCCAATGCCGAGAAGCTGCTCGCCAAGGCGCCCGACCCGGCGTACGCGAAGTTCCAGTACGACATGGTGGCGAAGGCCCCGTCCTTCACCCAGTCCTGGGACCAGGCGCTCGGCCTCACCCTGGGCACCCCGCTGCTGACCGAGATCCAGAAGCTGTTCAACGGACAGAGCTCGCCGGAGCAGTTCGTCAGCGCAGTCCAGGCGATCAAGAAGTAGGAAGGGCAAGTCCACGTGGTCTCCGCAACGACTTCGCGGCCCGTGAGCAAGCACCGGGCACGCGACCGGGCCGCTCCTCCCACCCTGGAGCGGCCCGGCGTGGCCTGGGCGGTACCCGGGCTGCTGTTCTTCCTCGTCTTCGCGATCGTGCCGATGGCGGGAGTGCTCTACCTCTCCTTCACCCACTGGGACGGCCTGAGCTCGCCGCAGTTCACGGGCCTGGAGAACTGGTCGCGTTTCTTCGGCGACAGCCAGGTCCGGCAGTCGACCCTCGTCACGGGTGTCCTGCTGGTCGGGAACATCGCGGTGCAGGCGCCGATCAGCATCCTGCTGGGGGTCTGGGCGGCCGGCCACCAGCGCAACCGTGCCGTCCTGTCGGCGATCTTCTTCCTGCCGCTGCTGCTGTCCACAGCGGCCACGGCCATCATGTGGCGGCAGCTGCTCGACCCGAACTTCGGCCTGCCGTCGAAGGTCGACTGGTTGTTCGGCGGCAGCAATCCGTTCGGCTCCAAGGCAGGCTCGATCGCCTGTCTGGTCCTGGTCACCAGCTGGCAGTTCGTCCCCTTCCACAGCCTGCTCTACCAGGGCGCCGCCCGCTCCATCCCGCACACGCTCTACCAGGCGGCCGCGATCGACGGCGCGGGGCGGGTGCGGCAGTTCGTCCACATCACCCTGCCGCAGCTGCGCAACACGATGATCACCTCGACCACCTTCATGGTCATCGGCGGTCTCACGGCCTTCGACATCGTGCTGCTGCTGACCAACGGCGGCCCCGGCACGGACACCTCGATCCTGCCCTTCTCGATGTACCAGACGGCCTTCCGCACGTACGACTACGGGTATGCGAGTGCCATCGCGAGCTTCCTGCTGCTGCTCGCCACCGTGGCCTCGGTCCTTCTCACGAAGCTCAGTGGGTACGACAAGATGACGAGCACAATGGAGGGGCTGTGAGGACGCGCCCGAACTACCTCGCCGGCGCCGCCGCCCTCGTCTGGCTGGTGATCATCGGCGTCCCGCTCTACGCGCTGGTGAACACCGCGGTGCAACCGCAGACGAAGTACACCGACAAGGGACCGGTCTCGATCCCCTCCACGGTGACGTGGGACAACTTCCACACCGTGGTGGACAGCGGATTCCTGCACTACATCTGGAACACCGTCGTCGTCGCCGTGGCCACCGTCGCCATCGTGCTCGCGCTCGCCGTGCCGATCAGCTATGCCGTGGTCCGCGGCCGGGGCTGGATCACCAAGGGAGTGTTCCGCCTGTTCCTGCTGGGCCTGGCCATCCCCTCCCAGGCGGTCATCATCCCGCTCTTCCTCATCGTCAACGACCTCGGCTTGTACGACACCCTGTGGGGGATCATCCTGCCCACGGCGGCCTTCGCGCTCCCCGTGAGCGTGCTGGTCCTCAGCGGCGGTATGCGGGACATCTCCAACGAGCTGTACGAGGCCATGGCCCTGGACGGCGCCGGTCCGGCCCGGACACTGGTGACTCTGGTCATCCCGATGTCGCGCTCCGCCATCGCGACCGCGTCCGTCTTCGCGGCCCTGCAGGCATGGAACGGCTTCCTGTTCCCGCTGATCATGGCCCAGTCCGAGGACACGAAGCTGGTGACCCTCGGCCTGTACAACTTCGTCTCCGAGTACGGCGCCAACGTCCCGGCCCTCCTGGCCGCGGTGCTGATGTCCGCGGTGCCGATTCTCGTCGTCTACCTCTTCGCACGACGGGCCCTCGTCGCGGGTCTCATGGGAGCCGGCGGCAAGTAGAGGTACCGCCGTCCCCGTCCGACCCGACGAGGGGACGGAGCCCGAAGCCGGGCCCGGGCACCGCCATGTGCCGAGGAGAACCTCCTCTCGGTGCCGTCCCGTGAGTCCGCCTCCCCAGGACCGCCGGACCGCTGCCCGGGCCCGACTCCGGTCCGGCCTGCCCGCACACGCCTTCTTCGACTTCTCCGAACCACGCCGTTCGCGGCACCCGTCACAGAAACGGATGACCCCTTGACGATCAGCGACGAGCGCCCGGCGACGACCGGGCTGTGGAACGATCCCGTCCTGCCTGCGTCCGACCGCGCCCGGGCCCTGCTCGACGCCATGACCGAGGGCGAGAAGATCGCGCAGCTCGGCAGCACGTGGCCGGGCCACGACATGGCCGGCGACGTCGCCCCCATGCAGGACACCTTTCGGGGCGCCGAGAGCTTCGACGAGGCGATCGTGGACGGGCTCGGACACCTGACGCGGGTGTTCGGCACGGCACCCCTGGATCCCGAAACGGGCCGTGATCGGCTGGCCGCCCTTCAGGAGCGGGTGATCGCGGCGAACCGTTTCGGTGTCCCGGCCATCGCCCACGAGGAGTGCCTGACCGGATTCACCACCTGGCAGGCCACGGTCTACCCCACCCCGCTCGCCTGGGCGGCCACCTTCGACCCCGGCCTCGTGCACCGGATGGCGGCGGCCATCGGCTCGGACATGGCGGCCGTAGGTGTCCACCAGGGACTGTCACCCGTCCTGGACGTCGTACGCGACTATCGCTGGGGCCGGGTGGAGGAGACCCTCGGCGAGGACCCCTACCTCGTCTCGGAGCTGGGGCTGGCTTATGTCCAGGGCCTGCAGTCAGGTGGTGTCGTCGCCACCCTGAAGCACTTCGCCGGCTACTCCGCCTCCCGCGCCGCCCGCAACCATGCCCCGGCCGCCCTGGGCCCGCGCGAACTCGCCGACGTCGTCCTCGTCCCCTTCGAGAAGGCCGTCGTGACGGGCCGGGTCGGCTCGGTCATGAACGCCTACAACGACATCGACGGCGTGCCCTGCGGCGCGGACGAGGCCCTGCTCACCCAACTCCTGCGCGAAAGCTGGGGGTTCGAGGGAACGGTGGTGTCCGACTACTGGGCGATCGCCTTCCTCGCCTCCCTGCACCACGTGGCGGCCGACATCCCGGACGCGGCACGTGCCGCGCTGCACGCCGGCATCGACGTGGAGCTGCCGCACACCACGGCTTACGGAGAAGGCCTGCAGGCCCAGCTGCGGGACGGCCGCGTCCCCGTCGCCCTGCTCGACCGCGCGGTGCTGCGCGTCCTGACGCAGAAGGCCGAACTCGGCCTGCTGGACCCGGACTGGCATCCCCGTCGGTACACGGCCCCCGCGGACTTCGACTCGCCCCGCAACCGAGGCATCGCCCGCGCGCTGGCCGAGGAGTCCGTCGTCCTGCTCGACAACGCCTCCGACCTGCTGCCGCTCACCGGCGCGCGCTCCGTCGCTGTGATCGGCCCCGCGGCCGACGACGCCCACTGCCTGTTCGGCTGCTACTCGTTCCCCAACCACGTCCTGCCTCACAATCCCGAGATCCCCATGGGCATCGAGGCACCCACCGTGCTGGACGCCATCCGGAAGGAGTTCCCCGATGCCGCCGTGCGGCACGAGGTCGGCTGCTCCGTCATCGGGGACGACCGCAGCGGTATCGAAGCGGCGGTGGCCGCGTCCGCGGCGGCCGACGTGACGGTTCTCGTCGTCGGCGACCGCTCCGGCATGTTCGGTCACGGAACCTCCGGGGAAGGCTGCGACGTCGGTGATCTGACGCTTCCGGGAGTGCAGGACGAGCTCGTCGGGGCCGTCCTCGGTGCGGCGAACCGTGCGATCCTCGTCGTCGTCTCGGGCCGCCCGTACGCCATCGGCCGACACGCCCGGACCGCGGACGCGACCGTCCAGGCGTTCTTCCCCGGTGAGGAGGGCGCGGCGGCGATCGCCGGGGTTCTCTCCGGGCGGATCAACCCCTCCGGTCGCCTTCCGGTCCAGATCCCGGGTGACATGGCCGGCCAGCCGGGCACCTACCTGGCGCCCCCGCTCGCCCTCAAGAGCGACGGCGTGAGCAACATCGACCCCACACCCGCGTTCCCGTTCGGCCACGGCCTGTCGTACACGACCTTCGCGATCGGGGACGTGCACGTGGACGAAGCCGCCGTGCCGGTCGACGCGACGATCACCGTACGAGCCGCGGTCTCCAACACCGGCGAACGGGCGGGGACCTTTGTGCCCCAGCTCTACCTCACCGACCCCGTCGCCTCGGTCACCCGCCCCGTCCGTCAGCTCATCGCGTTCACCCGTGTCGACCTCGCCGCCGGTGAAACCCGTGCCGTCGAGTTCCAGGTCCACGCGGACATGACCAGCTTCACCGGAAGGGACCTGCGCCGACGCGTCGAACCCGGCGGCATCACGCTCACCGTCGCCCGGTCGGCGGGCGATCCCGGCGTCCCCGTCCAGGTGACCCTGCAAGGAGACGAGCGCATGGTCGACCACACCCGCACCATGACCACGCCCGTCACGGTGCTCCCGGGCTGACGTTCAGTACGCCGCGGGCCAGGACGGCTTCGGACGGAGACGTGCCACGTCTCCGGCCGAAGCCGCACCCGTCTCCGGACGGTCTTCCCGGTGTTGGCCCTGCGGGGCCTTGAAGCACGATCCCGCCGACAAGCCTGTTCGTCTGGTGAAATATGGTTCACTGAAAGATGGTGTGAGTCTCGGGCGACGGTCGGCCGGTGTCAATGGGGCGGCCCCGCATTCCGTTTCGGTCACCTGACTTGAATCCCGTGTGCGGACCGCCTGCCCGGCAGCCGGTCCTTTGAGGAGTCAACGATGAGCAGTAGCGAGTTCCCAGAGGTCAGGACGGTGGCGGGTGCGGTCCGCGGGCGCCGCGAGGGTGGCTTGGAGGTCTTCAGGGGTATCCCGTTCGCACAGCCGCCGGTGGGTGAGGCGCGGTTCGCGGCGCCGCGACCAGTGGACGGCTGGGACGGTGTGCGGGAGGCGTTCGCGTTCGGTCCGCCACCTCCGCAGGAGCCGATGGGCCCCGAGGCCGAGCCTCCGGTAGGCCTTCCGGCCGGTGACGACTGGCTGACCGTCAACGTCTGGACGCCGGGGACGGACCCGGCCGCACGACGGCCGGTGATGGTGTGGATCTATGGTGGCGCGTACAAGTTCGGCTCTGCCGACGACCCGGCCTATGACGGCAGCCGCCTCTCCCGTGACGGTGATCTGATCGTGGTCACCCTCAACTACCGAGTCGGTGTCGAGGGGTTCGCCCTGATCGAGGGCGCACCCGCGAATCGCGGACTGCTTGACCAGGTCGCCGCCCTGGAGTGGGTGCGCGAGAACATCACCGCCTTCGGCGGCGACCCCGACCGGGTCACCGTCTTCGGCGAATCCGCAGGCGCCGGGTCCATCGCCGCGCTGATGGCCATGCCGCGGGCACGGGGTCTGTTCCGGCGGGCCGTCGCCCAGAGTGTGCCTGGCACCTTCTTCTCCGGCGCACTGGCCGGTGACATCGCCGAGGCCCTGGCGGGCGGGCTGGGACTGCGCCCGACGGTCGCCGATCTGTCCGGTGTGGATCCGCGGAAGCTCCCTGAGGCGGGAGCCGCACTGACCGCCCGGATGCGCGAGTACGTGCATCGCTGGGGTCCGGTCGCTCTCACCCCGACCCCTTTCTCGCCCGTCGTCGACGGCGATGTCCTGCCCACCACGCCTTGGCAGGCCCTCGCGAGCGGTGCCGCACGGGACGTGGAGCTGATCACCGGGCACAACCGGGACGAATACCGTCTCTTCCTCATGCTCGGCGGGCTGCTCGGCCGGGTGGACGAGGGCCTGGCCTCCATGGCGTTGGGCCTGTTCGGGCCGACGCCGGACGGCGAACAGGCCTACCGCTCCGCGTTCCCGGACGCCTCGGCGGAGTACCTGTTCGAACTGGTGCAGTCCGACTGGCTCTTCCGCATGCCCTCACTTCACCTGGCAGAGGCGCAGGTGGCCGGCGGCGGACAGGCGCACGTGTACGAGCTCACCTGGGCCGCACCCGCCAACGGCGGCGCTCTGGGCGCCTGTCACGGCCTCGATGTACCCCTGACCTTCGGCGTGTACGGCGGCCTCGGTGCCATGCTGATCGGGCCCACACCCTCGCCCGAGACCGAGGCGCTCTCCGCCCGCTTCCGCTCCGCCTGGACCGCCTTCGCGGCCGGCGGTGACCCGGGCTGGCCCGCGTACGACGCCGAGCGCCGTCTCGTCCAGCTCCTCGACACCGAACCGACGGTCACCGCGTACCCGGAGGAGGCCGCCCGTCGACTCTGGGAACGCCATGCCTTCGCCGCTCTGCCCCTGACGTCGGCGTAGCCCGGCTGCCTCCGACCCCATTACTCCCGCCCCGGGGCCGAGCGGCGCCAGGTGTTCTGTCTCGGGAGGTTGTGGACGGGTGAGCCAGGTCTCGGCTGAGGGATCTTGAACAGGTGAGGGCCTTCCGGTTCGGTGTGGATTGCGACGTCTACACCAACAGAAAGGCCCGTGCTGCGCGCCATCCGCGGTGCTCTGCAGGACGTACCTCGTTCCCCGGACCCAGACGACCTGCTCGCGTCCACCCGTCCTTCGACGGATCACGCCGGGACGGACGCGGACGGCCGGGCTGTTCGGCGAGCGCGCCGCCGACTACCGCGCCACGGTCGTCCGGGTACCGTAAGCCCGGGCGTCCGCCGCCGTGGCGGAGGCGCTGCAGCGGACGGGAGCCCGCACGCTGGTGATCCCGCCAGGCTTTCCCGAGGATCTGGTGCCCCACGGCCCCTGGACCCGGCTGCCGGACGGTCCGTCGCTGACCGTCGAGCAACTCGACGGGGCGGACGCCGTGGTCACCGGCGTCACCGTGGCCGTGGCCGTCACGGGAACGGTGACAGCGGCCGGCCGACCTCGGCATCGATCTGGTCTGGCACAGCGCGACCAAGTACCTCAACGGCCACTCCGACGTCTCCGCCGGAGTGATAGCCGGGCCGGGCCGAGCTCCTGAACCGGATCTGGGACGTCGGCCTGCTCACCGGTGCCACCCTCGGCCCCATCGACGCATGGCTGCTGCTGCGCGGTATGCGCACCCTGCCCCTGCGGGTGCCACGGCACAACGCCAACGGCCAGGCGCTCGCCCAGGCGTTGAACGAGCACCCGGCCGTGGCGAAGGTGCACTGTTCCGGTCTGGCGAGTCACCCGCAGCACCAGCTGGCGGCCAGTCGGATGAGCGGTTTCGGCGGGGTGCTCGGCATCGAGTTCACCGGCGGATTCGAGGTGGCCGACGCGTTCCTCGGCAAGCTGCGCTACTCCCTCCGGTCGGCCAGCCTCGGCGGCCTGGAGTCGCTGGCCGTGCATCCGGCGTCCATGTGGCGCGGAATGCTCAGCGAGGAACGGATCGCCGAATCGGTTCCGCCGGGCCTGGTCCGGCTGGCCGCGGGCACAGAGGACACGGCCGACCTGGTCGCCGACGCGCTGGCCGCGGCCGACGCCGTACACACCACGACGGCGAGCGCCTGAACCACCCAGAGAGCGCCGGTCGCACGGAGCGGCGACGCCATCCACCCGTGTGCACACGCGTGACCGGCGCGGTTCTGGACCCAACTGGCCCCTGAGTCCAGCAGCTCGACGAAGAGGTGCATCTCCTTGTCCCACCTGCAGAATCATTGACGCCGGCCCAAGCGAGGTGGAGGAGCCTGTTGCCCGCATGCGGATCCTGGTCTGAGGCGGGGTTCCTACCGGGTGTGCGCGTCGCCCTCGCGGTAGAGGACCAGGTGCTCGTGGAAGAGAACGCCGTCGCGGACGTCACCGGTAGCGGTGAAGCCGGTGTCGTCGACGTAGTCGAGGTGGTTGCCGGTGACGGTGTAACTCCCGGTGTAGGCGCTGCGGCGGTTGCCGCGGGCTTCGTCGTAGCGGCCGTTCGGCAGCAGTTCCTGGCGGACGAATCCGTCCGCGGTCACCCACATCCCGACGTACGGGTGCGGGTCGCGGGGCGTGTCGTTGCTGGTCATGGCTCTACGATCGCCCCGGCGGCCGGTGGCAACCAGGCCGCCGTCTCCCCAGGTGGGAGCTTCCTGGGTGCCGCGCACCCAGCATCGCGAGCGATGGGGTCCTTCGTGCGGTACGGCCGCGGCGCGGGCTGTTCGAGACCGCCCCATGCCCCCTCCGTCGCACGCGGCGGGACGGATCGTGGGTGCCGGACACCTAGGGACAAGGCGGCCTGGTTCCGATTCCACCGCAGAACGAACCTGGTGGTCAGGCAGCCGCCGTAGCTGCCGAACACTCGCCTCGGACCTGCGCCGGCGCTCATTTCGCGCAGCGGGGACACCGATGAGGCGACTCCACCGAGGAGCATGCAATGAGCATCACCGACACCACCGGCACCGTGCGCTGGAACCCCGAGGCCCTCGACGAGATCCTCTCGAACGACGAGGGGCGTCCCGTCCTGTTCACCAACGCCCGCATCCTGACGATGGACCCGCTGATCGGGACCATGACCGGCGCCGACCTCCTCTTCGTCGGTTCCCTGGTCGTGGGGGTCGGCCCCGGCATCATCACCGCGGCGGCGGACGACAACGCCATCGTCGTCGACTGCACCGGCATGACCATCGCCCCCGCCGTCGTGGACACCGTGGCGCTGGCCGGCGGCCGTGGCCACCGCTCGGAGTACGTCGCGACGCTGACCCCGGGCAACACCCCCGACTTCCTGGCGGTGCCCGACGAACTCGCCGCCGACGTGCCGAGCGCGGTGGCCGCCCTCATCACCCGCCCGGAGCAGGTGCGCGCACTCGTCGCGGCCGGCCGGCCGGTCCTGTGGGCCGGAACCGACGTCCCCGACCGGGCCGCAGCCCCCGAGGCAGGCATCCCGGCCGCTGCCGACCTGACCGGCAGCCCGCGCGTCGGCGTCTGGATCGACAGACACGACTTCCTGCACCAGGAGCTCACCGCCGACGGCCGCTACGACGAGACCCGGGGCGGGCGCCCGCACGCCTACCAGGGCCGGTACTGGATCGACGGCGACCGCATCGACTACCTGGACGACCTCGGCTTCTGGGCCTACGGAGAGTTCCAGGGCGACGAACTGCACCACGCGGGCTACGTCATGAAGCTCGGCTGACCTTCCCCCCCCCGGTCGGCGCACTCACGATCCTGGGTGCGCGACACCTGGGGAGACCGCGGCCTGGTTGCCGCAGCGGGCGCGACCGAGGCTGGGATCCGAACAGCCTCGGGCACCCTCCCCGGCGACCCACCCTCCCTGCCCTCTCCGCCCTTTCCAGCGGACGGCCCATGTCCTCCCGCCCTCTCCGGCATACGGAAAGAAGACCTCTCATGAACGTCAACGACACCACCAGCGCCGCCGTGCTCGAAGAGCTCCGGCGCCGGCCCGCCGACCGGCGGCGCATCCTGTTCACCGGCGCCACCATCGTTTCCATGGACCCCGACCTCGGCGTCATCGACGGCGGTGACCTCCTCGTCGACGGCGACACGATCACCGCCGTCGGCCGCGACCTCGACGCGGACGGTGCGGTGGTCGTCGACGCCACCGGCACGATCCTCACCCCCGGCTTCGTCGACACCCACCGGCACGCCTGGGAGGCCCAGCTGCGCCGGATCATGCCGGACGTCGACGACCTCGGCGGTTACGTCATGGCCACCCTGGCCGGCTACGCCACGGTCTACCGGCCCGAGGACATGTACATCGGCACCAGACTGGCCGCCCTGACCGCGATCGACAGCGGCATCACGACCATGCTCGACTTCTCCCACAACTCCCGCACCCGCGAGCACTCCGACGCTGCCATCGAGGCCCTCCTCGACACCGGCATCCGCGGCGTGCACGCCTCCATGGGCCCGCACTTCGGCGCGTGGGACCGACAGTGGCCCGGCGACCTGACTCGCCTCAAGGACCAGTACTTCACTAGCGACGACCAGTTGCTCACACTGCGCCTGGCGACCCTGGCCACCGACGAGATCGCCGGACCGGCGCTCGCCTACGGCCCCGAACTCGCCCGCGTCGCCAAGGAGTTGGGCATTGGAGTGAGCGTGGACGCCGTCTTCGGCACGTCCTCCTCCGAGGCGGTCCTGCGCTGGGCCAAGGACGGCGTCCTCAGCCCCGACGTCACCCTCATCCACTCCACCGGGCTGACCTCCGAGGCATGGAAGGCGATGGGGGAGACCGGCACCACCGTGGCCCTCGCCCCCACGTCCGACGCGCAGATCGGCCTGGAGACCGCGATCCCCGCCGTCGACGAGGCCCTGTCCGTCGGCATCCGCCCCGGACTGAGCATCGACGTCGAAGTCGCCCTCGCCAGCGACATGTTCACGCAGATGCGGGCCCTGCACGCCATTCAGCGGATGCGCGCGGTCAACGCCGTCTACGGCACGGACCAGCAGCCCTCCCGCATCACCACCCGCGACGTCCTCGACTTCGCCACCCTCCAGGGCGCCCGCACCAACGGCCTGGCCGGCGTCACCGGCTCACTCGCCCCGGGCAAGAAGGCCGACCTGCTGGTCATCCAGGCCGAGGACCTCAACAACATGCCGCTCAACGACCCGATCGGCACGATCGTGCTGGGCTCCGACGCCCGCAACATCAGCGCCGTCCTCATCAACGGCGAGCCCCGCAAGTGGGACGGACAGGTCCTCGACGTCAACCTGGCCGCCCTGCGCGGCGAGGTGCACGCCTCGCGCGAGTACGTGCTGAACACCCCGGCTGCCTGAGCGTTCCCGCCCACTGGCTCGTCCCCTCCATCGTCCCCCGGCCGCTCCTCCCACGGCCGGGGGAACCCACCGCATCCCGGTGGCGCCCATCGGCCGATCGTGCCGCGCTCAACCACACGGGGCGGCAACCAGACGCCCCCTTCTGGAGTTCCCATGTCCCACCCCACCACATCCCCCCGGCACACAGCCGGGACCAGCACACCGGACCAACCGCCGACCTGGGCCCCCGCCGCACCGACCATCGCCCTGTTGACCGCGCTGGGCGTCCTGATGGTCGGCCAGATGTACACCGTCCTGGCCCTGCTGCACCCCATGGCCACCGCGCTCGGCTCCACACCTGAGCAGGTCACCTGGACCGCGACGGCGTTCGGCTTCGCCTACGCCGCCGGATTCCTCCTCGCCGGTCCCCTCTCGGACCGCTACGGTTCGCGTGCCGTGATCACCGCCGGGCTCGTGGCCGCCACGGCAGCCACCCTGGCGGTCAGCGCTGCCTCCGACCTCCCCACGGCCATCGCCCTGCGCAGCGTGCAGGGACTCACCGCCGCGACCTTCGCTCCCTCCGCGCTCTCCTACGCCGTCCACCACATCGCCCCACAGCGCCGCGGCACCGCCCTGACCTGTATCACCAGCGGCATGTTCGCCGCCGCCGTGCTCCTGCAGATCGGCGCCCAGGCCGTCGCGACGGGGCTCGGCTGGCGCGCGGTCTTCTGGATCGGTGCCGCCCTCATGGCCCTGAGCCTGATCCCGGTGAGCCGCGTGCTGCGGCCCACCCTCCGCCACGGCACCGGCGGCGGGCTGCGCCAGGCGTTCGCGGCGATGCCACGGCTGCTGCGCCGGCCGCGCCTGGTCGCCCTGTACCTGTCGACCGTGGCGTTGATGTCCGCCTTCGTCGCCGTCTACACGGCGGTGGCCATTGCCGGACCGGCCGGCATCGCCGGGAACTCCTCCGCGATCCTCGCCCTGAGAGTCAGCGCACTGCCCGCCCTGGTCGCCGTCCCCGTGCTCGCCCCTCTGCTCCAGCGCCTGGCCGCACCCCTGCGCGCGGTCCTCGCCTTCGCGCTCGCCGCCCTCGCCGTCGCGGCCGGCTCCTTCCTCGGCGGCCACACCGTGCCGCTGGCCATCGCCCTGCTGCTGTTCGTGGCAGCCGTCGCGGCAGCGGCGCCCGCCGTCGTCGAGACCATCAACGCAGGCGCCCCGCACGCCCGCGGCGCGGCCGTCGCCCTCTACGGATGCAGCATGTTCATCGGCGCCAGCCTGGGCCCGCAACTCACCGGCGCCCTGACCGGCCTGGGCTTCGGCGGCATCCTCCGTGTCGTCGTCGCCGCGCTCGTCCTGGGCGCCCTCCTGGCCCTGCCCGCTCTCCGCCACCATCGCGCCGAATGACCCCGTGCCCTCCCGAGGGGACACCACGCCCGCCCATCAACGCACAGGCCGCCAAACGACAGGAAGAGGAAGCGGAGCCATGAGCACCCATGACAGCGCGACGGACCGGCAGGAGCGTTTCGACCACGGCATGGCCGTACTGACGAGCATCGACGGCGAGAGCGGACAGAAGGTCATCGACTCGCCGGCCGACATCTCCCCCGAGCTGGGCCACCAGGTGGTTGCCTGGGCATTCGGAGAGATGTACAACCGCCCGCAACTGGCCCCGCGGGACCGCCAACTGGTCACGCTGGGCATGCTGACGGGCCTGGGTGGCTGCGAGCCGCAGCTCGATGTCCACATCAACGCAGCCCTCAACGTCGGCCTGAAGCCTGATGAGATCGTCGAGGCGCTGCTCCATGCGGCCGTCTACTGCGGCATGCCCAAGTCCCTCAACGCCACCTTCGTCGCCCAGAAGGTCTTCGCGGAGCGAGGCGTCTCGGCCCATCCGGACTCCGAGGAACGCAGCTGCTGAGAATGCCGTGGCCCGGTTCCCCGTACGTCGGTCCCCGACCGGCCGAACCCCTCTCCCGCGCATCCGATCGCACACGCCACCGTGTAGGCCGGCCGAGCGTCCGGCCCACGCACAGCAGAGGTGGCCGACATGGAAGGCCTGGAACTGATCGTTGCTCGATGTCTTCCCGGGAGGACCCCGCGCACTCCTAGGAGGACGACGGAAGGTCCCATGCGGCTCGGGGCCCTCGATCGGCACCTGGTGCGAGTCGGCAGGCTCGGCCATTCCCGGGTTGCGTCCAGGGAAGTGGTGTACGGGTTCGACCTGATCCGGGGGTTTGCTCCGGCATCGGGATGGTGCCCGCATAGATGAACGGCCACCGGCTGATCTTCGAAGTGTCGAAGCCTCGAAGGAGATCAGCACGATGACCGCACCTGACAGTCTGCCCCTGCACGCCCTCGCCGAGGACAACCTCGCCGCGGCGAGTCCCGATCTGCTGCGCGCGATGATCAAGACGTTCGCCGACGCCCTCATGTCCGCGGAGGCCGACGCCCTCTGCAATGCCGAATACGGGCAGGTCAGCGACGAACGCGTCAACCACCGCAACGGCTACCGCCCACGCGAGTGGGACACGAGGGCCGGCACCGTCGAACTGGCCGTCCCCAAGCTGCGCCAGGGCAGTTACTTCCCGCACTGGCTCCTCGAACGGCGCCGCCGGGCCGAGCAGGCCCTGATCTCGGTGGTCGCCACCGCCTACCTGCTCGGCGTCTCCACCCGCCGAGTCGAGAAGCTCGCCGAGTCCCTCGGCGTCACCCAGCTGTCGAAGTCGCAGGTCAGCGCGATGGCCAAGCACCTGGACGAGCAGGTCGCCGCGTTCCGCAACCGGCCCCTCGACGCCGGACCCTACGCGTTCGTCTGGGTCGACGCACTGACCCAGAAGGTCCGCGAGGGCGGCCGCATCATCAACGTCCACGCGCTGATCGCGGTCGGAGTCAACGCCGACGGCCACCGCGAGATCCTCGGCATCGACGTCGCCACCGCCGAGGACGGCGCCGGCTGGCTCGCCTTCCTGCGCTCCCTGACCGCCCGTGGCCTGTCCGGCGTCCAGCTGGTCGTCTCCGACGCCCACACCGGCCTGGTGAACGCGATCGGCGCTGTCCTGCCCGGCGCCTCCTGGCAGCGATGCCGCACGCATTACGCCCGGAATCTGCTCAGCCAGGTGCCGAAGTCCGCCCAGCCCTGGGTGGCCACACTGCTGCGGACGGTCTTCGAACAGCCCGATGCCGACGCCGTCCAGGCCCAGATGCGACATGTGCTGGACGCGATGGAGGCCAAGTTCCCCAAGGCGGCAGCCCACTTGGACTCCGCCCAGCACGAACTGCTGGCGTTCACCGCGTTCCCCCGCGAGATCTGGCGGCAGATCTGGTCGAACAATCCGCAGGAGCGACTGAACAAGGAAATCCGCCGCCGCACCGACGTGGTCGGCATCTTCCCCGACCGCACCGCCCTCATCCGACTCGTCGGCGCGGTGCTGGCCGAGCAGAACGACGAGTGGACCGAAGCCCGCCGATACATGGGACTCGACCTGCTCGCCAAGGCTCGCCTCCACCCGATCGAGTCAGAAACCGACGACACCGTCCTCCCGACCGAACTCACCGCATAACCTCAAAACGAGATCACCGAGTGGCCGTCAATACACCACTCCAGCGGACGTGACCCATTCCCGGCGCCGTTGCCGCCTACGCTCGGAGCTTCAGCCGGTCATCCCCCGTTGTCTGAAAGGTGCTTGTCACAGTCATGCGAACAACGAGCCATCCGAGCCGGCGTGCACAGCTGTTCAGGCAGGCGGCTGCCCTGGCGCCAGCCGCGGCGCTGCTCGGCGCCTGCGGTGAGTCCGTTCGGAGGAGCACCTCCACGACCCACGGGCAGACCCTCGATCACGTCGTGCGTGACGCCGTCGGGGGATCTGCTGGCCGACATCGACGGCGACGGTCTCGGAGACCGTGTCTCCGATCCCTCCCAGACCGGTGCTCGACTGACCGTCGCGTTCGGCAAGGAGGCGGGTTACGGCACGCCGGTCGGGGTGAGGAAGCTGGTCAGCGGCTCCGGCGCCGGAGAGGAAGACGTGCTGGCGTCGGTGGCCGACTTCAACGGCGACGGCTGGAGCGACCTGGTCGTGGTGGCCACCGGTCAGAAGCAGGGAGATGATGCGATCGAGCCGACCGTGGCCGAGCTGGTGTCGGGCCCCTTCTCGGGCTCCGGCCGGGGACAGCACACCCGGCATCTCGACCTCGGCGAGACGCGTGGCATCGCCGTGGCCGACTACGATCACGACCCTTACCCCGACCTGGCGGTGTTCAGTTACGCCGGCGACGGGGTCTATCAGACGGAGGCCCGCCTCGGCGACGGGGACACGGGACTCGCTGACGCGACCGCTGACACGAGCAGGTACACCGTTTACGCGGACCAGACCGATGACGACACCCCGAGCAACATGCCCGGCTCGGGCCTGAGCACGTTCCACCAGGAGTGCGGGAAGGCCGGTAGCCGGGGCTGAACTCTGCCGGTGCGGGTGCCGGTGCGTGCACGCGAGGCTGAGGGCCGGTCGGGGAGAGGATGACGTTGTCCGGGTTGATGCCCCGGTGCAGCGCTCTGTGGCGGCGGAGCCCCTGCCACCGCGGGCTGTCCTGGGTGCGCCGCACGTAGAGCTCCTAACAGGATCTTGCTGAGGTGCCCCGGTTGGGCGTGACCGTTGTGACGATCTGATCGTTCGGCGGGTGTGACGACTCGGCCGTGGATCGTGGACGATGACTTGCGGGCGCTGATCGAACCGCTGCTGCCGCCCTGGCCGAAGCGGTCGCAGGGGCCGAGGCCGTTCGGGGCGATGACCTGTGCGACTCGGCACGTGCTCATCGTCGGTTCTTCTTGGGGAGGTCGTTGCCGTACTTCGGGGCATCAGGCGGACTGGCCGCAGAGGTCGTCGACGTACGTGCGGGCATCGATGTCGGGCAATGTCCAGGGCAGGAAGATGACCCAGTAGATGATGGGGGCCACCACCCGGTCGATGACCTGGTCGCTACTGAAGGCGCTGCCGGGCCGGGCGGCGAAGGCGGCTGCCTCTGCCCGCCGGTCGCGCAGGCAGTCCGACTCGCTCTCGCCGGCCGCAGCGGCTCCGCCGCGCGACTGGGCCGCGTTCACCGACTTGCTGTAGTGGCTGATCAGCTCCTGCGCCCAGGCGGTCAGATCGGCCCGCAGGTCTCCGGTGCCGGAAAGAGGGCGGTCCGGGTCGAGCCGGTAGGTCGCCAGGTCGTTGATCATGGTCCGGGCGTCACCCCACCGCCGGTAGATGCTCGAGTGATTGACCCCCGCACGCTCCGCGATGCAGGTCCCGGCGGACCGCCTCGACCAGACGGGAGTTGCTCGTCCGATCGGACTCCAAGGGCTCGGGCACCGGCCCCTCGCCCTCCAGTCCCTCGGCCGGACTCCGGTACCACCGAAGCACCCGCTCCGCCATGACGGGGGGCTGTGGTTGAAGCGGCGGGGCGAGCGTTGGCCCGGGACCCGCGTCGGGGCCTTCGCGTTCCTCGGCCTCGGCACGCTCGTCGTGGCCACGATGTCCGCGCTGTCCGTGTACGACCGCTGTTCTGGCCGACCGCTGTCCAGAACATCCTTCTCGACCTGATCGCTCCGATCGGGTTGGCGCTGGGCGATCCGCTGCGCCTGGCCCTCCGGGCCCTGCCCGAGCCGGTCGCTGGTCGCGTACGGCGGGTGATGACCGGGCGGCCCGTGCACCTGCTCACCTTCCCAAAGGTCAGCACAGCCCTCGTGACCGAACTGACGGTGTGCTTCACCCCCTGCTCCACGACTCCTTCCTCTCGTTGGCTTGCTGCCTCATCTGCCGGAGACGCCTCAAGAAGACCGGATCATGATCACGTTACGAGCTCATGGAAAAGGATTTGAGCGAGGCGGCGCCCCGCTGCTACTTTCGTGGCGGACCGTGAAGTCGTCATATGGAGGTGAGCCCCGTGAACACAGTTACCCATGGGTGCTCCCTCAACCCGTCACGGTCCGGCGGCTGACGTTCGGTGTCGCCAGGAGCGCCTGAGATCGAGGCACTCCTGGAAGGACACTCCGATGAACACGAAGCCTTTCACATCTGGCCTGAGCGAGAACGCGGTGATGATCACCCGCGTCGCGGACAGGCAATGGCATGCACTGGATGACGACCTGGTGGTCGGCCGCGGGCATGCGGCGCACCGGCCCGACGGACGCTTGTTCGTCAGCATCGACGCCTGGCACGACGCAGCCTTCGACCGGCTCGCCGAGGCGATGCTGGCGCAACTGCCGGCGCCGCTGTACACGGTGGTCGACGAAGCCGACGTCGAGCTGACGGCCGGCTGGCGGCGGGCCGGGTTCACGATCCGGCGCCGCGAGTGGGAGTACGTCGTGCCGACCGACCCGCGGGTCACAGGGCTCGAAGCCGTCCTGCCGCCTTCGGGCGTGACGATCGTGCCCGCCGGTCAGGCGGACGAGAGTCTGCTGCGGGCGGTGGACCGCGCGATCCGTGACGAAGCCGAGGCGACCGTCGGGTGGCAGTCGATGCCCGCGGAGGTAATTCCCCGCCCCGAAGGCGACACCATCGTCGATCCGTCGAAGTACGCGGTGGCCGCGGCGCCGGACCGCTACCTGGGTCTGATCCGGGTGGTGACGGTGAACCGGCCGCGCATCGGGCTGGTCGCGGTCCGGGCCGGCGAGCAGCGCCGCGGCATCGCGCGGGCGCTGCTGGCCCACGCGCTGGGGACGCTGCACCGCTCCGGGTTCGCCGCGGCCTGGACCGAAGTCCACGAGTCCAACCAAGCAGCCTCGGCGCTGTTCGAGGGCATGGGCGCCCGGCCGATGAGCAGCAACCTGGAGCTGGTGCGATGACGAAGAACAAGAACGTCATCGAAGTCGAGGGCAAGGTCGTCGAGTGCCTGCGCAGCGCCATGTTCACCGTGGAGCTCGAGAACGGCCACCAGGTGCTCGCGCACATCAGCGGGAAGATCCGCAAGAACTACATCAAGATCATGCTGGAAGACCGGGTGCTGGTGGAGCTCCCGCCGTACGACCTGACGCGTGGCCGGATCGTGTTCCGGTACCGGAATTAGCGGCGGTCGGCACCTTCCGCGGTAGCTGATCCCGGGGGCCCGGTCACGGCGTTGTTGTGACCGGGGCCCCGATGATGGCTCGCACGGCCGCGGCGGCCACCGCTCCAGCCGCCGCCGCCAGGTCTGGCCCGAGCCGAACCCCAGCTCCAGGGGCAGCAGTTGCCAGGGGGTCACCAACGGCTCCGTCGCCTGCACCAACGCCCACTTCGACGATCCCATCGACGGCGTGGCCAAAGACCAATACGCGCATGGCCCGGAGCTTAGACCTCGGCCTCTTCGAGTCGCACCGCCCGGGGGACGCGATCCCCTCCGAGCGTTCCCTGTGTGCCCAGCGGGGTGTGTCCCGCCCGACCCTGCGCGCAGCGGTCGACGAGCTCGTCGCCGCGGGTCTGCTGGTACGGGAACACGGGTGCGGAATGTTCGTGGCACCCGAGAAGATCACCCAGGAACTCGTCTCCCGCCGACAGGTCATGACGGTGCCTCAGGCCTCACCGCTACCGCATCGTCTCTCGGCTCACCCTCGGCCCCGTGGGCGAGGGCGGCGCCGGCCCGGCTCGGACACCACCCCGGCACCGTGAGGCGGTGAGGGCATGCGTCAGGGCGGGGAGGGACAGCGTTCCGGCTGTCCCTCCCCGCCCTGACGGGACGGGCCTCAGATTGCCTGGGCGGTGGGCAGGATGGTGATCTCGGTGAGGTTGACGTGGCGCGGGACGGCGGCCATGAAGGCGACGGTCTCGGCGATGTCGGCGCTCTGGAGGACGTCGATGTCGTGGATGAGGTCGGCCATCAGCTTGGAGGCGTCGGGGTCGGTGACGTGCGCGGGGGTGTCGTCGTAGTCGGCGATGCGGTCCGCGGCGACCGACAAGGAGCTGGCGTCGAGGAAGTCGGTGCGGAACACACCAGGCTCGACGACCATCGACTGGATCCCGAACGGCGCCATCTCGACGGAGAGCGCCTCGCTGACGCCGGCGACGGCGAACTTCGACGCGCAGTAGAGGCTGACACCGGGCTCGCCCTCGAAACCGGAGCGGGAACCGATGTGCACCAGTCGGCCCGATCCCTGCTTGCGCATGACGGGCAGTACGGCGCGGGTGACGTTGATCAGGCCGAAGACGTTGAGGTCGAACAGCGACCGGGCCTCCGCGTCGGTGATCTCCTCCAACGCGCCGAGCAGGCCTCGGCCGGCGTTGTTGACCAGGACGTCGATGCCGCCGAAGTGGTCCACGGCGGCCTCGACCGCCTGCGGGATGCTGTCGTTGTCCGTGACGTCCAGGGCGACCGCGAAGACCTTGTCGGAGTCCTTCAGATCGGCCGACACCCGCTCCGGGTTTCGCACGGCGACCACGACATTGTTACCGCCTGCCAGGGCGGCGCGAGCGATTTCCGCACCGATTCCGCGGGAGGCGCCGGTGACAAACCACGTAGCCATGGGGAAAACCTCTTTCGTCGGTTCCCCATTTTTCGGGGATTTCCTGATTGACGTATTCGAGTGTGCCCGTCGGCTCCAGGGCGATGAAGGCTGCGCAGCGGCTCCAGTGGGCCCAGGACCATCAGTCGTGGCAGTACTCGGGCCCTTCAGTCATGGACTGCGCCCCCTGGCATCCTTGTCGGAGTCCGCGACAGCGTGTTGCGGGCAAGTGATCCCGGAGCCGAGGCCCGCTGGGAGCACAGCCGCCTGTCCCACCAGATCGACCGCAAGGAGAAACCGGGGTTCATCGCGTGCGAGGCGCGTGCCGCTGACGCCCTCGGCATGGGGAGTTCGCGGAAGGCCCGGGAAGCGATCCAGGCTGCCGCAACCAAGCGCGCGGAAAACGTGTGACAGCCGGTTTCCGATCCACTGACACCCGGCAAGGTGCGTCTTTCCGGTGATTTCCTGGCCGGAATTCCGGGTGCCGTCGAGAGGAATGCGTGCTAACAGCCTGGGGCGTGTCGCGTGCCGGCCCGGCGGGGCATATGCGTGTCCCGCCGGAGACGGTTTTTCCGGCGGTCTCCTGGTTCAGGCGCCGTGTGCGGGATTCTGCTGGTGAGGTACTTCGGGTGCGCTGATGGAGCCCAGCAGGGCCAGTCCGTCGGCGGAGGGGGAGCCCGGCTCGGCCTGCAGGATGATGAGCTGCTGTCCCGGGACGCTGCGGATGTCGAGGGCCTCGTGCCGCAACTCCAGGTCTCCCACGACGGAGTGATGCACCTGTTTGACGTCGTAGGGCGGGACCCGGGTGTACTCGCGGGCCCACAGGGAGCGGAACTCGCCGCTGCGCACCGACAGTTCACCGACGAGCTCCAGGATGCGGGGATCCTCCGGAGTGCTTGCGGCGGTCTGCTGAAGGTCGGCGACCGCACGATGCCGGGCCCGCTCCGGGTTCCGGTAGAAGGACCTCGCCGCAGGGTCCAGGAAGAGCATGCGCAGCACGTTGTCGTGCTGGGCGAAGTCACGGTAGAGGGCGTCGGCCAATGCGTTGGTGGCCAGCAGGTCCTGGGCGTGGCCGATGATGAAGGCCGGCGTCCTGGTCCAGCTTTCGATCAGTTGCCGCAGATGCGGGCGGACACGCTCGACCCGGACCGGGGACTTCGTACGGCGGGCTGCCGGCCGGGCCAGCCGGAAGAGTTCTCGCTTGTCCTCTTCCCCGAGGTGCAGTGCGCGGGCCATGGCTTCCAACACCCGGGGTGAGGGGCTGAGTTCACGGCTCTGCTCGAGTCGGCTGTAGTAGCTCAGGCTGACACCTGCGAGTGTCGCGACCTCGTCGCGCCGCAAGCCGGGCACTCTTCGGCGGCCGGCGCTGGGCAGTCCTGCTACAGCAGGGCTGAGCCGTTCTCTTCGGGAGCGGAGGAACTGACCCAGCCCTCCAACCGAGTCAGGGTGCGTGTCGTTGTCCATGCTGCCAAGGCTAGGCGGAGAACGCCGGGAAGAGTTCTGTCGACGGTGGGTGCATTACTCCCAGGATTGTGGTCCCCCCGAGGGCAAGGCCGTGACGGACGGCGGGAGGTCTTCACGGGTGCTCGCCGGCGTGACGTTCGAGTCGCCCGCGCCCTCAGCTGCCCCCTGCCGACAGCCCAGCCTCCGCAGCGAGTCACGGAGGACCGGAAAACCCCATCAAACAAGGCAGGGAATTACTCTGTGCGAAAGATGTATCATTTTGTGTTACATTGCGCGACCGATATTTTTCATCGGCTGAAAACCATCTAGTCTTGCCGCATGAGCAATGGGACGCCTTTGGGTGATTTCCTCAGAGCCCGCCGAGAAGCCTTGAAGCCGCACGACGTCGGTCTGCCCGAACACGGGCGACGTCGGGTGCCGGGACTGCGCAGAGAGGAAGTCGCGCTGCTCGCCGGAGTCAGCTCCGACTACTACATCAGGCTGGAACAGGGACGCGAGAACAGCCCGTCCCCGCAGGTCCTCGACGCCGTGGCACAGGCGCTCAAACTGGACGCGGAGGCCACAGACCATCTCAACCGCCTCTGCCTCACCACCTCGCAACGCCCGCGCGACTGGGGCGAGACGGACGTCAGCCACCAGTTGTTGCAGTTGATGGACGGATGGGATCACACTCCGGCCTTCGTCGTCGGCCCGGCCCTCGACATCATGGCGGCCAACTCCCTCGCCACGGCCCTCCACGGCGGGTTCGACCAGTTCGACAACCTCGCCCGCATGGTGTTCGTCGACCTGGCAGGGCGCGAGTTCTACCAGGAATGGGAGCGAGCCGCGCACTCCTGTGTCGCCGAAATCAGGGCCGCCTACGGACACGACCCCGAATCGGCCCGCATCGCTGAAGTCGTGGCGGAACTGTCCGCCCAGAGTGAGGAGTTCGCCGGGATCTGGAAGATGCACGACGTCAAGAGCAAGTCCCAAGAAGGCAAGCATCTCAAACACCCCCAGGTCGGAGACCTGTACATCAAATTCGCGGCTTTCACGGTCAACGGGGCCCCGCACCAGCAACTGGTGGTCTATCAAGCCGAACCGGACAGCCCGACGGCGGCCGCCTTCGAGACGCTGAGGGCCATGGCCACCCAGCCGAAGCCGGCCCAGGCGGCTGCGCCCGTGGCCGACCTCGCCGTCAACGAGCAGTAACGGCGATCATGAGGATGTGAGCTCCGGTGGAGGCTGGTCCTGCCGCACCCAGGAACAACGCGGCCTTCATAGCGGTGCGTCCGTCTGCCGACACTCGAGGCGACAGGCAGCGCGCGCCGGCCAGGCCGCCGACGCTCGGATCGCACGGCGTCAGGAGCAGACATGATCACCGTGAAGGACCTTCAGCCCCACCCCCCTGGACCAGGTTCACCGTCTGATCGAACCCGGCCCCGTCATCCTGGTCACCACCCGGCACCGCGGCATCCCGAACGTCATGACCAACGCGTTCAACATGATGGTGCGCCACGCCTCGCCGCTGATCGGGTGCACCATCGGCCCCTGGGACCACAGCTACCAGGCCCTCGTCGAGACCGGCGAATGCGTCATCTCGGTCCCGACGGCGGACATGGCCGCCACCGTGGTCGACATCGGCAACTGCTCGGGCGCCGACGTGGACAAGTTCGAGGAGTTCGACCTGACCGCCGTAGCTGGTGAGCAGGTACAGGCACCGCTCGTGGCCGAGTGCTTCGCCAACATCGAGTGCAGGGTCGCCGACAGCAGCCTCGTGGCCCCCTACAGTCTCTTCCTCCTTGAGCCGGTCAGGGCATGGACCGACCCCTCGCAGCCCGAGCCGCAGCTCTTCCACCACCGCGGAGACGGAACCTTCACGCTTGACGGGCCGACCGTCGAACTGAAGGACCGCATGACCAAGTGGCAGTACCTCCTGTAGGTGGGCGCGAACCGGCACACGGCACACACGACACGGGAGATGTCCCTCCTCGCAGGAAACACCGCCCTTCACCGCCTGGCCAGCGCTCCTGGAGAGATCACGGTACGGCGGAGCTTGCGGCGCCCGTTGAGGACGAACGTCGCCTCCCTGACCGCACCGCAGTCCCGCTGACTACGAGACCGCACTCGCAGCCTGACCACCACACCAATGGTGTCCGTCCAAGCGGAACAAGCTCACTGGGACCGCCTGAGCCGTCCAAGATTGCCGCCATCCCTGCACTTCGTGCCCGGCAGGCTCGCGAAGTTAGTGGCCTGGGGTGCACTGGCACCAACCTGGCGGAACAACGCTGCGCCAGCCTTGGCCGTCTGGGTTACCGAAGGCTTCGCCCGTGCCAGACGGTGCGTCGCAAGGGGCGCGCGCTCGCCCCGCTGCACCCAGACCTGTTGGGTTCCCACAATCACCCGAGTGACCGTCCTGCGACGCCCGTCTCCGTGAGCCAATGGGATCAGGGGTCAGCGTCAGCCGCTGACGCCATGCAGTCGATCGGTCCCTGCGCCGGGCCGCCAGCGGCGTACACCCCGCCTCACCATGCCCTGACGGCCCGTCAGGAAAGTCAGCAATGGGTCAGCATTCGTCCGCCCAAGGCTGCCCACAGATGCCCACACCCTGGAAACGCGGACTCCCTCGGAAGCGCCTGAGCGGCGGCCTCCGAGGGTCCGCACCACCGCAGATCAGCGATGCGGGACGAGCGGTGATCTGGTCTCGAACTCTCTGGACCGGAGACCCGATTTTCCCAGGTCAGCGCACCCTTCCCCGCGGCTTCAGCGGCACCGGCGGCAGTTCCGGTGCGCGCAGTGGATCCCCGTCGTAGCCCCTCACCTCGCCGAAACGGGCGCTCGTCATCCAGTCCTCGCGAGCCTGTGCGATCTCCTCCTGGGACCGCCCGACGAAGTTCCACCACATGACGAGCTCCTCCTCGAACGGTTCGCCGCCGAGGAGCATCACCCCCGCGTCGGACTCGGCCCGCAGGGGCAGCTCGGTGCGTCCGCAGCCGAGATAGAGCATCGAGCCCGGCAGGACGGGCACCCCGTCCACGTGCACCTCGCCCGACATCGACAGTACGCCGTACTCGAAGTCGGGCAGGAGCGGCAGCCGTACGTCGGCGCCGCGGGCGAGCGCGAGATCGGCGCCCACGATGGGGGTGTACGCCGTTCCGGGTGAGGTGGAGCCGTCGAGGTCGCCGAGGAGCACGGTGGCCGTGAGTCCGGGGGCGGTGACCGTGGGCAGGTCGGCGTGGTGCTCGAAGCCGGGGTCCGTGTGCCGGTGGGCGTCCGGCAGCGCGACCCAGAGCTGGGCGCCGTGCAGGTAGCGGGCGTGCGCCTTGGGGCTCTCCTCGGAGTGGCTGATCGCGCGCCCCGAGGTCATCAGCCCGAGTTCGCGAGGCCGGATGGTCTGCAGGCTGCCGGTCGAGTCGCGGTGCAGCACCTCGCCCTCGTGCAGCCAGCTGACGGTCTGCAGGCCCATGTGCGGATGCGGCGGGACCTGCATGCCCGGCTCGTCGGCGATGTCGTCGGGGCCGTAGTGGTCGACGAAGGCCCAGGCGCCGATCATGCGCCGGCCGAGGTTCGGCAGCAGCCGGCGCACCTCGGTCGACTCGCCGAGCTTCACATACCGGGGGCTCAGCAGCTCGCGAACGGGTTCGGCGACGACGAATCCACGGCCGCCGCACACACTGGGCACGGGCGCGCGGTCAAGGTTGCTCATGCGGCACAACTTAGCGGTCGGGTGCCATGTTGCGCAGAAGGAACCGGGCCGGGTTCGGTGAGCGCTGTGCGCCGGCTCCTCAGCCGGTCAGGGTCGCGTCAGCCGGTCAGGGTCGCGGCGAGTTCCGTGGTGGCCCTTACGATCTCGGTGTCCGGCTCGGCGAGGAGTTGACGCAGGACGTCCCGCTGGGCGTGAACGGCGTGGCGGGCCGCGCGTTCCCAGCCCACGTAGTCGTCGGGGTGGTGGAGCAGCTTGGGGTACGTGGCGGCCGTGGTCTCCCACTGCCGGGTGTCGGCGATGCTCTTCAGCAGGCGCAGGATCTCCGCACGGCACGTGACCTGGGGGAGGCGGACGAGTTCCCAGAGGAAAGGCACCGTCGCCGCCGTCGCCTCGTCGACGACGAAGCCGAACTGGCAGATTCTTCGGCGCAGTTGGCCGAGCGCGCAGTCGGCGCTGTCGGCGTCGCCCCGGGCGAGGGTGGTCAGCAGGAACGGGATGGCCTCGGCGGACCCGGTGGAGTCCTTGATCTCGGGCCAGGGCACGTGTCCCAGGTCCTCGAGCGGTGCGTTTCTCTTCGTGGCAGTCATGTCAGGTGTCAGCCGTCGGTCGGGGATCAGGGCTGGGGGCGGGTCGGCAGCATGGCCCAGACGGTCTTGCCCACGGGGGAGCGCCGGGTCCAGCCCCAGTGCTCCGAGAGGGCCTCGACGATGTGCAGTCCGCGGCCGTGTTCCAGGAGGGCATCCCCGGTGTGCGGGTAGACGGGCAGGCTGTCGCTCGGGTCGGTGACGGCGCACACCAGGTGGGATCTGCGCAGGGTGAGTCTGAGCCGTACGTCGAACTCGTTCGCCGAGGGGTGCGGCAGTCCGTGCAGGACCGCGTTGGCGGCAAGTTCCGTGACGACGGTGAGCGCGTCGTCGGTGCAGTGGTCCAGGGACCAGCAGTCGAGGGTGCGGTGGGTGAAGTCCCGTGCCTGGGTGAATCCTTCCCGGCTGCCCGTGAGGCGCAGGGCGGCGGTTCTGGGCGAGTCACGGACGGAGACGGACTCGTGGCTCCGGAACTGCGCAGGTGATGACACGGTGCATCTCCCTGAAGCGTCGTCAGGACGGTTGCCGGAAAGGTGGTTGACGGCATGGCTATTATCCACGCTGACGATGGTCCTCGTGCAATTTCACGGGAAATTGCGCGTACGTAGCGAGGAGAGTGAAGTGCCGTCAGCGCCGAACGGAGTACGGGCGAGCTCGCTGGGCGTCCGCTGGATCAAGAGCAGTCACAGCAACGCCGAGGGCAACTGCGTGGAGGTCGCGGCCCTGGACGGGGGAGGCGTCGCGATGCGCAACTCCCGTGACCCCGACGGGCCGGCCCTGGTGTACACGCCGGCCGAGCTGGCCGCGTTCGTGGCCGGGGCGAAGGACGGGGAGTTCGACCACCTGGCGTGAAGGCCGGGTGAGGGTCACGAGTGGACTTGGTGGACGGGCTCCGCCGGTCGGCTCGCGGCGTCCCGACGGTGTCAATTCCCCTGCCGCGTGCGGCCGGAGGGCTTCGGATGCGATACTGAGCTCTGTCGTCTGCCGGTCCACGGGGAGTCAGGATGTCTGCCGAGTCGTCTCGTGTCTCCCGCCTCGAACCGTATCTGAACCGGGCCGAGCCCGCCCCGACCTTGCTGAAAATGCTGGTCGGTGTGCAGCTGGCGGGTATCCGGGAGGACGCCGGACTCTCCCAGGAGCAGGCCGCGCGCGCCATCGGGTTCAGCCCGGCGAAGCTGTCGCGCATCGAAGCGGGCAAGGGGCGCAGGCCGCCCGTCGAGGCGGACGTCCGCGCGCTCCTGTCGCTGTACGAGACGGACGACCACGAGGCCTCGGTGCTGCTCCGGTTGCTGCGGCAGGCGGGCGAGCCCGGCTGGTGGCAGCGCTACGACAAGCGGCTGATGCCCGAGTGGTTCGACCGGCTGGTCGGTCTGCAGGAGGCGGCCACCGCGATCCGTACCTTTGAGATCCAGTACGTACCGGGCCTGTTGCAGACCCCCGCGTACGCGCGGGCCGTCGTGGAGCGCGGCCTGCCGTCGGCGCCGCCGCGGGAGGTCGAGCGCCGGGTGGAGCTGCGGACACGGCGCACCGAGCTGCTGCGGCGACCGGACGCCCCGCGGGTGTGGGCGATCCTCGACGAGTCGGTGCTGCTGCGGGTGCTGGGCAGCCGCGAGGTGATGCGCGAGCAGCTGGCCCACCTCGTGGAGCTGGCCGGGCTGCCCCATGTCACCGTCCAGGTGGTGCCGTTGGACGTCACGCACGCCTCCGCGCCGGCCATACCGGTCACCTATCTGCGCTTCGGCGGTGCCGATCTGCCCGACGTCGTCTATCTCGAACAGATCAGGAGCGCCACCTTCCTGGAGGACCAGGACGAGACGGAGGAGTACCGCGTCGCGCTGGACCGGCTGGCCGACGAGGCCCTCAACCCGCGTGAGACGCAGGCCCTGTTGGCGTCGATAGCGAAACAGCGCTACGCCTGACGATCAGCCGAGGCGGCCCACGCCGCCGAACTCGATCCACTCCTGCGTGAGTTGCCGGGGTGCGACCTCGGTGTCCGGGCGCCAGGTGGACACTTCCACCAGTCCCGGGTCGAGGATGTCCAGGCCCTCGAACAGTGCGGCGACGTCCTTCTCCTGGCGCACCCGGCCCCAGTGGCCCTGGGTGGCCTTGTCCATGAAGTCGGTGACGAACTCCCTGACCGCCTGGTCCTCGCTGACCAGCTGGCACATCACCAGATAGCTGCCGGGGGCGAGGTGTTCGGTCACCCGGCGGACCACCGCCTGCGGCCCGTCGGTGTCGCTGTCGGGGATGCAGTGGAAGACCGAGTTGAACAGCACGGCCACCGGCTGAGAGAAGTCGATCAGGCGCCTGGTGTCCTCATGGGCGAAGATGGCCTCCGTCTCCCGCATGTCGGCGTGGATGACGGTGGTCCGCTCGTCCTGCTCCAGCAGGGCCCGGCCGTGCACGAGCACCATGGGGTCGTTGTCGACGTAGACGACGTTCGAACTCGGGTCGATGCGCTGGGCGACCTGGTGGATGTTGTCCTGGGTGGGCAGGCCTGAGCCGTGGTCGAGGAACTGCCGGATCCCGTACTCCTGCGTCAGGGTCTTCACGACCCGCTGCAGGAAGCGCCGGTTGTTCAGCGCGAGGACGCGGGTGCTCGGGACGACCTTGTCGAGTTCCTCGCAGGCCGCGCGGTCGGCCGCGTAGTTGTCCTTGCCGCCCAGGTAGTGGTCGTACATGCGCGCGGCTGTGGGAACCGTGGCATCGATCGACGTGGACAGCTGTTTGCCGGGCTGCATCTCTTCCCCCAGTTCCCCGCCGTGCCACGGACTGGCGCGGCCGACAACACATCTTAGGGAAACGGCAATTGGCGACACCACCCCCTTGATCGACGGTTCCCCTGAAGGTGTCGACGCATGGGAGGTGTTGGACACCTGGTCCAGTGTCTGGATTCGTGGTCTAATGCGGGTATGGAAACCCGGGAGACCGAGCGGGACGCGATCCTGCGCGCGCTCACCCCCGTCGTCGACGGGATCGCGGCCACCTTCGGGCCGGTGTGCGAGGTGGTGCTGCACGACTACCGGCGGCCGGAGAAGTCCGTCGTCGCCGTCGCCGGGTCGGTGACGGGGCGGGCGGTCGGCGGGGCGATGAGCGAGATCGGCATGCGGGTCCTCGCCCGCGGCGACGACGCCGCCGACGAGCTGAACTACGTCACCCGCACCGGCGCCGGACAGCTCGTGAAGTCGTCCACGATGGTGCTGCGCGACTCCACGGGCGCGGTGTTCGGCGCGCTGTGCGTCAACGTGGACGTCACCGAGGTGGACCGGGTGCAGGGCCTGCTGGCCGCGCTCGCCGGGACGACCGGAGTGCGGGCCGACGCTCCCGTGACCACCTTCGGCGACGACATCGACTCCGTCGTCGACGCCCTCCTCGACGCCCATCTGCTGCGCCAGGACCAGACCTGGGCCGGCCTCGACCGCTCGCGTCGGCTTGCGCTCATCCGCAGCCTGGACGAACACGGCGTGTTCGCCGTGCGCCGCGCGATCGAGCAGGTCGCCGCCCGCCTGGGCATCTCCCGCGCCTCCGCCTACAGCTACCTCTCCCAGGCCAGAGCCGCGCACGGGACCGCGGCGACCGGCACCGACGACACCCCCGAGGGAGCACATCCGTGACGACCACACCCCCGCCGATCACCCTCGACGACGTGCGCGACGCGGCCGCCCGGCTCAAGGGCGTCGCGCACCGCACACCCGTGCTGCGCTCGCGGACCCTCGACCGGATCGTCGGCGCGGAGGTCCTTTTGAAGTGCGAGAATTTCCAGCGCGTCGGCGCCTTCAAGTTCCGCGGCGCCTACAACGCGGCCTCCCGGCTGGCCCCCGAGCAGCTCGCCCGGGGCATCGCCGCGTACTCCTCCGGCAACCACGCCCAGGCCGTCGCCCTGGCCGCGCGAGAACTCGGCACCACCGCCGTGATCGTCATGCCCGAGGACGCGCCCCGCTCCAAGCGGGCGGCGACGGCAGGGTACGGCGCGGAGATCGTGACGTACGACCGCTACACCGGCGACCGGGTGGCCGTCGCCGAGGCGCTCGCCGCCGAGCGGGGCCTGGCGCTGATCCCGCCCTACGAGCACCCGCACGTCATGGCGGGCCAGGGCACCGCCGCGCTCGAACTCCTGGAGGAGGCCGGGGATCTGGACGCCCTGCTGGCGCCGGTCGGGGGCGGCGGGCTGATCGCCGGCAGCGCGACCGCCGTCAAGGGGCTGAGGCCGGGCATCCGCGTCGTCGGCGTCGAACCGGAGGCCGGGGACGACACCAAGCGGTCGCTGGAGGCGGGCCGGCGCGTCGAGATCCCGGTACCGCACACCATCGCCGACGGCCAGGCCCTGCACACGCCCGGGGAGCTGACCTTCTCGGTGAACCGGCGGCTCGTGGACGGGATCGTCCTGGTCTCCGACGACGAGATCCGCGCGGCCATGCGGTTCGCCTTCGAACGCCTGAAGATCGTCGTGGAGCCCAGCGGCGCCACTCCGCTCGCCGCCCTCCTCGCAGGACGGGTCGACACCCTGCCCCGGCGCGTCGGTGTGATCATCTCCGGCGGCAACATCGACACCGGCCGCTTCGCGGAGCTGTGCGGCGGCGCCGCCTGAACAGGGGCGGTTGCTCCGACTGGCGGCTGTCGGTGGACAGGCGGACCATGGAGGTGTGGGGCTCGGCCCCCACCGGTGACGCCCCTGCCGCCGGGGAGACGGGCCCCGGCCGCGATGAAGCGCGGCCGGAAGGAGGGAGCGTCATGATGGAAGTGAAGACGCTCGACAAGCCGGACGAGCGACGCGATTTCCCCCGCGGCCACCTGGAGGCCGTTCACATGACCGGCCTCGACTTCGCCGTCGGGACCTTCGAACCGGGATGGCGCTGGACCGAGTCCGTGGCGCCGATCGCCGGAACCAAGAGCTGCGAGGTGCACCACAACGGCTATGTGGTCCAGGGCCGCATGCACATCACGATGGACGACGGCGGCGAGGCCGAAGTCGGCCCCGGCGACGTCTTCGTGGTCCCGCCCGGCCACGACGCCTGGGTCGTCGGCGACGAACAGTGCGTGGTGTACGACTTCGCCGGGGGGATGGCGAAGGACTACGCGAAGGCGAAGGAGAGCTAGCCGGCGGGTACGGCTAGACCGGGAGCAACCTGCCGACCAGGACGCCGAGTTGGTGGGCGTTGCGGCACTCGTGCATGGCGACCAGCTCGGCGTACTCGGGTGCCGCCGAGTCGCCCGTGCCCCACTGGGGCCGGGGCTCGGGGTTCAACCAGTGCACGTGACGCGCCTGTTCGGAGATCTGCCGCAGCGCGGCCGTGTTCGGATCACTCATGTTCGTGCGGGCGTCGCCCAGCACGAAGACGGTGGTGCGCGGGCCGACCGCCGCGCCGTAGCGCTCCACGAACTCGCCCAGGGCGACGCCGTAGTCGCTGCTGCCGTGATAGCCCGTCAGCCGCGCCTCGGCCCGGATCCGGGCGCCGAGCCCCTCCGGATCGGCCGCGCCGTGCTGGAGCAGCCCCGTCACCTCGTCGATCCGGTTGACGAAGGCGAACGCGCGCACCTTGCCGAACTGGTCGTGCAGCGCCTGCACCAGCAGCATCGTGAAGTCGGAGAAGCCGGACACCGAGCCCGACACGTCGCACAGCAGCACCAGTTCGGGGCGGGCCGGACGCCGGCGGCGCAGCACGGGCCGCATCGGTACCCCGCCTGTCGAGAGGGAGCCGCGCAGGGTGCGCCGCAAGTCGATGGTGCCCCGGGAGGCCCGGCGGCGGCGCGCCGCCATGCGGGTGGCGAGTCTGCGGGCCAACGGCTGTACCGTCCGGCGTAGTTCGGCCAGCCGGTCCTTCCCCGCGTACAGGAAGTCGACCCGGTCAGCGGTCGGCGCCACCGCCCGCCGGGCGATCTCGTCCCGCCCGCGCCGCTCCGCCACCCGGCGCCGCGCCTCCTGGGCCACCAGAGCGCGGAAGGCCTCGATGCGGCGCCGGATCTCGTCCTCGAGGAGCCGGTCGGCGAACCCGACGTCACCGCCCCGGGACCGGATGTCGTCCCGCACCCGCGCCAACAGGGTCTGCGGGCGCAGCCGTTCCAGGGTCTGGTACGAGGACCAGCCCTCCGCGCCCGGTGAACTCCCGTACCCGCCCAGCCCGTCGACCGCCTCGATCGCCAGCCGGGCCAGCACCGCCTCGTCGCCCGCGGCGAGCGCGGCGGCCAGCCGGTCGCGCAGGTCGTCCCGGTCGCCGGGCTCGTCCTGGGGCGCACCGACGCCGCGCGGGAAGTACAGGTCGAAGACGGTGTCGAACAGCCGCCGTTGGTCCGTCGAGTGCAGCAGCGTCGCGGCCAGTCCCTCGCGCAGGAGCCCGCGGTCCGCGAACCCCAGCGCCGCCGTCGCCTCGGCGGCGTCCACCGTCTCGCCGGTGCCGACACGGACGCCGTGCGCGCGCAGCGCGGCGACGAATGCGACCAGACGGTCGGCGACATCGGCGCTCACACGGCGTCCAGGTCGAGCTTCGCACCGGCCTTGAGGACGTCGTCCTGGTGCTTGAGGATCACGCCCAGACTGTCGCGTACGACCCTCTCGTCGAGGGTGGTGGCGCCGAGCGCGAGCAGCGTGCGCGCCCAGTCGATGGTCTCGGCGACGGAGGGCGCCTTGCGCAGGTCCATCGCCCGCAGCGCGCCGACCACCCGGACCACCGACTCGGCCAGCGCCGCGTCGATGCCGGGCACCCGCAGCCGGACGATCTGTCGCTCCAGCTCCTCCTCGGGGAAGCCGATGTGGAGAAAGAGACAGCGGCGGCGCAGCGCCTCCGACAGTTCACGTCCGGCGTTCGAGGTGAGGACGACGAAGGGGCGGCGGGTCGCGGTGATCGTGCCCAGCTCCGGGACGGTGACCTGGAAGTCGCTGAGCACTTCGAGGAGCAGCCCCTCCATCTCGACGTCGGCCTTGTCGGTCTCGTCGATCAGCAGGACGGTCGGCTCGTCGCCCCGGATGGCGGTCAGCAGCGGGCGCGGGAGGAGGAACTCCTCGCTGAAGATGTCCGTGCGGGTCTCGTCCCACGTCTCGTCGCGGCCCGCGCTGATGCGCAGCAACTGCTTGGCGTGGTTCCACTCGTACAGCGCCCGGGACTCGTCGACACCCTCGTAGCATTGCAGCCGTATCAGCCGGGCCCCCGCCACCTCGGCCACCGCCTTGGCGAGTTCCGTCTTGCCGACCCCGGCCGGGCCCTCCACGAGCAGCGGTTTGCCGAGCCGGTCGGCGAGGAAGACGGTCGTGGCGACGGCGGGGGAGGCCAGATAGCCGCTCTCGGCGAGCCGGGCCGAGACATCGTCGACGGACGTGAACAACGGGGCCTCCGGGAGTCGATCGCGGCTGGACAGGTCCGATCACATATCTAAGCGCTTGTTCACCTCCCTTGTCGATGTTGTCAGTGGCGGCGGGTACGTTGCGCCCATGGGTGTCTATCTCGTGAGTGTGAGTCCGCAAGACTGGTCGGCCCCGGGGGAGGACGGCTACGGAGACGTCGCCTCGGCCCTGAACAGGGAGCTGGAGCGGCGCGGACTGCCGCCGTACGAACCGAAGGCCCCCCAAGGCCCGGGGTGGTTCGAGGAGAAGATGAGCCCGTCGATGGACGGCTTCGTCGAGCTGTGCCGGGCACGGCTGCCCCCTGAGGAGGGGCACACCCTCCTCGACTGGTCGCTCCTGGTCCCGTTCGCGCTGGAGGAGGGCATCGAGCTGCCCGTCGGTTCCGCGTACACGGACGAGACGCTGGTCGTCGGAGCACCGTACGTCCTCGCCGTCGCCGAGCGGCTCGCCGCGGCCCTCGGTCTGCCGCTGGACCTGATACCGGCGACCTCCGGCAACCTCGAACTGACCCTGTGGTTCCTGGAGGGAGAGGCGGAGGAGGTCGCGGCGGCCCGGCCGGGCCCCTGGGCCGACGACCTCGCCACCGCGTTCTACACGGCGGTGTACCTGCGCGCCGCCCAATACTCCCTGCGCCACGGCTGCGCGATGACCTACTCCTGAACAGGCTCCGTCAGCCCACCAGGATCACCTCCAGCGTGCGCGGGCCGTGCACTCCCTCCACCCGGTCCAGCTCGATGTCGCTGGTGGCGGAGGGGCCCGAGATCCATGTCAACGGACGTCCGGGATCGAGCCGTTCGAGGCCCTGAGGGACGGAGGACACGACCTGGTCCGGCACCCGCACCACGCAGATGTGGTGGTCGGGCACGAGGGTGATCCGGCGACGGCCCTGGTCGGGCCCGCCGTCGAGCACGATCGTCCCCGTCTCCGCGATGGCCACCGCGCACGCGGTGACCACGCTGTCGACCCGGTCGAGTTCGTGCGCGGTGCTCTCACCCCGGTCCGGCACGCGCGCGACGTCCGTCTCCGCCAGCCACGCCTCTTCCAGCCCGGGCGGCACGAGCACGGTCGCCGCCTTCCGCTCCGCGAGCAACCGGGCTACCACGGAAGGCAGTTCACCTTCACCGCACCGGTGGACGACGGCCCGGTAGTCCGCCAGGTTCTCCGCCAGCAGTTCCACCGTCTCCTCGACGCTCCGGTCGCCGTGCTCGCGCAGATAGTCGCGCGCGACGGCCTCCCCGTACGGGGTGTCGTCCGGCGGCACGTCGGCCAGCGCGCGCCGCACCCGGCCCAGGATCCGCTCCCTGCTGCTCACTTCGCCGCCTCCTTGCCGGTGGTGCCGCCGTTCGTACGCTGCCACCAGTCGCGGAACGGCTCCGCGGGCACGGCCGGCAGATCCCGCGTACCGCTCCACGCCTTCCCGGGACCGGGCAGGGTACGAGGGTGCAGGCGGCGGGTGCGGGAGGCGAGCCGCTGCCCGGTGCGCAGGGCGCCGGGGCGGCCGAACGCCCAGCGGGCCGCCCGCATCGCGGCGCGTTCGGCGGCATGGCCCTTGGCAGGTTTCAGCACCACCTTGTTGCCGTCCCGCGTCACCGGCCCGCCCTGGACGACCCGTTCCCGCAGGTGCACCAGCACCTCCGGGATGTCGATGGCGACCGGGCAGACGTCGTAACAGGCTCCGCAGAGGGATGAGGCGTACGGGAGTGAGGCGTCGATCTCGCTCTGTATGCCCCGGAGTTGGGGACTGAGGATCGCGCCGATCGGGCCCGGGTAGACGGAGCCGTAGGCGTGGCCGCCCGCTCGCTCGTACACCGGGCAGACGTTCAGACAGGCCGAGCAGCGGATGCAGCGCAGGGCCTGGCGGCCGACCTCGTCGGCGAGGGTGTCGGTGCGGCCGTTGTCCAGCAGCACGAGATGGAAGGTCTGCGGACCGTCGCCGTCCGTCGTCCCGGTCCAGGTCGACGTGTAGGGGTTCATGCGCTCGGCCGTCGAGGAGCGGGGCAGCGTCTGGAGGAAGACCTCCAGGTCCCGCCAGGTCGGCACGATCTTCTCGATGCCGACGACGGAGATCAGGGTCTCGGGGAGCGTGAGGCACATCCGCCCGTTGCCCTCGGACTCGACGACGACCAGGGTGCCGGTCTCGGCGACCATGAAGTTCGCGCCGGAGATCCCCACCTTGGCCCGCAGGAACTTCTCCCGGAGATGGAGGCGGGCGGCCTCGGCGAGTTCGGCGGGCGTGTCGGTGAGGCCCTCGGGAGCCGGGCGCCCCCACTCACTCATCTCCGCGCGGAAGATGTCCCGGATCTCACCCCGGTTGCGGTGGATGGCCGGGACGAGGATGTGCGAGGGGCGGTCCTTGCCGAGCTGCACGATGAGCTCGGCGAGGTCGGTCTCGTAGGCCCGGATGCCCTCGGCCTCGAGCGCTTCGTTGAGCCCGATCTCCTGCGTGGCCATCGACTTGACCTTGACGACCTCCGGCTCGCCGGTCTCCTTGACCAGTCGGGCCACGATCCGGTTCGCCTCGTCCGCGTCGGCGGCCCAGTGAACCGTGCCGCCCGCCGCCGTGACCGACTCCTCCAACTGGACCAGGTACCGGTCGAGATGACGGAGGGTGTGGTCCTTGATCAGCTTGCCGGCCTCGCGCAGCTCCACCCAGTCGTCGAGTTCAGCGACGGCGACCGCGCGTTTGGCGCGGATGGTGTGCGTGGCGTGCCGCAGGTTGCCGCGCAGGGTCGCGTTGCCGACCGCCTCGTGCGCGGCCTTCGGGAACGCCGGCATCCCGACGAACGTCCCGCTCACAGGGCCGGCTCCTCTTCCGTGCTCGCCAGGATCTCCGCGATGTGCACCGGCCGCATGCCCGTCCTCAGCCGGGCCATGGTCCCGCCGATGTGCATCAGGCAGGAGTTGTCGGCCGCGCACAGCACCTCGGCGCCCGTCGACTCGGCGTTGCGCACCTTGTCGGCGCCCATCGCCGCCGAGACGTCCGCGTTCTTCAGCGCGAAGGTCCCGCCGAAGCCACAGCACTCGTCGGCGCCGGGCAGTTCGGCCAGCTCCAGCCCCTTCACCGCCTGGAGCAGCCGCCGGGGCCGTTCCCCGAGTCCGAGACTCCGCAGTCCGTGACACGTCGGGTGATAGGTCACCGTGTGCGGGTAGTACGCGCCGACGTCCGTCACCCCGAGCACGTCCACCAGGAACTCGGTGAGCTCGTACGTCTTCGGGACCACCGGCGCCAGCGTGGCGGCGAGGGTGTCCCCGCGCCCCTCGGCCCGGGCCCGCTCGCCCATCCTCGGATACAGCTCCCGCACCATCGCCCCGCAGGACCCGGACGGCGTCACGATCGCCTCGTACTCCCCGAAGACATCGGAGAAATGCCGGGCGAGCGGCTCGGCCTCATGGCGGTAGCCGGTGTTGTAGTGGGCCTGCCCGCAGCAGGTCTGGGCCATCGGGAAGTCGACCTCGACACCCAGCCTGGTCAGGAGCTTCACCACGGCACGGCCGGTGTCCGGATAGAGCGTGTCGTTGACACAGGTCAGGAACAGTGCGACACGCATCGCGGCTCCTAGGGGTTGGTCATCGGATGAGTGCAGGGTAGTCCGGTATGGGGACCCGGGTGAGCCCCGGCTCACCACGCGGCGAGCCGGGCCTCCGCCTCGCGCCAGCGCTGGGCGTCGCCCTGCGGCTCGTAGTGGGTCAGGGGCTGCGTACGGACGAGCAGCCGGCGCATCTCGGCGCGATCGCCCACCAGCCCGTGGGCCCGGGCCTGGACGAGCACGTTGCCGAGCGCGGCCGCCTCCGTCGGACCGGCCACCACCGGCAGCCCGCAGGCGTCGGCGGTGAGCTGACACAGCAGCGCGTTGCGGGTGCCGCCGCCGACGATGTGGACGACGTCGACCGGATGGTCGGCGAGCCGCTGGGCCTCCTCGACGGCCCGCCGGTGGGCGAGGGCGAGGGAGTCCAGGATGCAGCGCGTGATCTCGGCGGGAGAGGCGGGCACCGGCTGCCCGGAGGCGCGGCACGCCTCGGCGATGCGCTCCGGCATCCGCCCGGGGGCCAGGAAGGCCGCGTCCCCCGCGTCCACCACCGACCGCAGCGCGGGCACGGCGGCCGCATCCCGCAGCAGTCCGCCCAGCTCCGGGTCGCCCCAGGCCCGTACGCACTCCTGGAGCAGCCACAGCCCCATGATGTTGCGCAGGTAGCGGACCGTGCCGTCCAGCCCCAGCTCGTTGGTGAAGTTCGCGGCGCGGCTCTCCTCGGTGAGCACGGGCGCGTCCAGTTCCAGTCCGGCCAGGGACCAGGTGCCGGTGCAGATGTAGGCGAACCGTTCACCGGTGGCGGGGACGGCGGCCACGGCCGACGCCGTGTCGTGCGAGCCGACGGCCGTCACCGGCACGGGCCCGGTCAGTCCCGTCTCCTCCAGCACCTCGGCCCGCAGCAGACCGGCCGGGTCGCCGGGCTGCCGCAGGGGCGCGAACAGGCTCAGGTCGACGCCGAGCCGGGCGGCGACGTCGTAGGACCAGTCGCGCGTCCGGGGATCGATGAGCTGGGTGGTGGACGCGTTGGTGAGCTCGGTGCCCTGCTCGCCGGTCAGCCAGTAGGTCAGCAGGTCGGGGATGAGCAACAGCCGCCGGGCCTGCGCCAGTTGGGCCGAGGAAGCCGCGGCCGTCAGCTGGTACAGGGTGTTGAAGGGCGCGTACTGAAGGCCCGTGGCCGCGTAGAGTTCGGCGGCCGGGACGGCTCCCCACACCTTCTCCGCGACACCCTCGGTCCGGGCGTCGCGGTAGTGGACGGGGTTGCCGAGCAGCGCCCCGTCGGCGTCGAGCAGGCCATAGTCCACGGCCCAGCTGTCGATGCCGACCGAGTCCACCTGACCGGCCGCCCGCAGCCCGTCCAGCACCCCCGCGTACAGGGACAGCACATCCCAGCGCAGCCCCTCCGGAACCCGGACCGGCCGGTTGGGGAAGCGGTGCGCCTGAGCCAGCTCCAGCGAGTCCGGGCTCACGCGGCCGACCATGACACGCCCGCTGGACGCGCCGAGGTCGACAGCGGCGTACGACTTCACGGCCGTCACCGGAGGAACGCGGCCGCCACACCCGCGTCGACAGGGACGTGCAGTCCGGTGGTGTGGGTGAGTTCCCCGCCCGTCAGCGCGAACACGGCGTTCGCGACATGCTCCGGCAGCACCTCACGCTTGAGGATGGTCCGCTGCGCGTAGAACTCGCCCAGCTTCTCCTCCTGGACCCCGTACACGGCCGCGCGCTGAGCACCCCAGCCACCGGCGAAGATGCCGGAGCCGCGCACCACGCCGTCCGGGTTGACCCCGTTGACGCGGATGCCGTGCTCGCCCAACTCGGCGGCCAGCAGCCGCACTTGGTGGGCCTGATCGGCCTTGGTGGCCGAGTAGGCGATGTTGTTGGGTCCGGCGAAGACGGCGTTCTTCGACGCGATGTAGACGATGTCCCCGCCCAGCCCCTGCGCGATCATCACCCGCGCCGCCTCACGCGAGACGAGGAAAGAACCGCGGGCCATGATGTTGTGCTGGAGATCCCAGTCCTTCGCCGAGGTCTCCAGAAGCGGCTTGGAGATGGAGATCCCGGCGTTGTTGACGACGAGGTCGACCCCGCCGAAGGCGAGCGCGGCGGCCTCGAAGGCAGCGGTGATCTGTTCCTCGGACGTCACGTCGACGGTGACGGCGACGGCCTTGTCGGGCCCGCCCAGCTCCTCCGCGACGGCGGCGGCGTTCTCGGCGTCGAGATCGGCGACGACGACACACGCGCCCTCGGCGACCAGACGGTGCGCGATCGCCTTCCCGATCCCGCTCCCGGCCCCCGTCACCAGGGCAACCCGGGTGGCGAGCGGCTTGGGCCTCGGCATCCGCTGGAGCTTGGCCTCCTCCAGCGCCCAGTACTCGATGCGGAACTTCTCCGACTCCTCGATCGGCGCGTACGTCGACACCGCCTCGGCGCCCCGCATCACGTTGATCGCGTTGACGTAGAACTCGCCGGCCACGCGCGCGGTCTGCTTGTCCTTGCCGAAGGAGAACATGCCCACACCGGGGACGAGCACGATCGCGGGGTCGGCGCCGCGCATGGCGGGGGAGTCGGGCTCGGCGTGCCGCTGGTAGTAGGCGGCGTACTCCTCGCGGTAGGCGGCGTGCAGCTCCTTCAGCCGCGCGATGGCCTCGGCCGGCGGAGCGGTCGGGGGCAGGTCGAGGACCAGCGGCCGCACCTTGGTGCGCAGGAAGTGGTCCGGGCAGGAGGTGCCGAGCGCGGCAAGACGCGGGTGCTCGGCCCGCGCCACGAAGTCGAGGACGGCGTCGGAGTCGGTGAAGTGCCCGACCTGCGGCTTGTCCTGGGAAGCGATGGCCCGCACGTGCGGCGCGAGCACGGCGGCCCGCTCCCGCCGCTCGTCCTCGGGCAGCGCCTCGTAGCCGTCGAGGACAGGACCGAAGGGCTCGGCCTTGCCCTTCTCTGCGAGGAAGGCCTCGGCCGTGCGGATGATGTGCAGCGAGTTGCGCTCGCACTCCTCGGAGGTGTCGCCCCAGGCGGTGATCCCGTGCCCGCCGAGGACGCATCCGACGGCCTGCGGGTTGGCGGCCTTGATGGCGGCGATGTCGAGCCCGAGCTGGAAGCCGGGCCGCCGCCAGGGCACCCAGGCGACGGCGTCGCCGAAGCACTCGGCGGTCAGCTTCTCCCCGTCGGCCGCGCAGGCGAGCGCGATACCGGAGTCGGGGTGCAGATGGTCCACGTGGGCGGCGTCGACGAGCCCGTGCATGGCGGTGTCGATCGACGGCGCCGCACCGCCCTTGCCGTGCAGGCAGTAGTCGAACGCGGCGACCATCTCGTCCTCGCGCTCGACCCCCGGGTACACGTCCTGCAGTGCCCGCAGCCGGTCCAGCCGCAGTACGGCGAGCCCGGCCTCGGTGAGCGTGCCGAGGTCGCCGCCCGACCCCTTCACCCACATCAGCTCGACGTCCCCACCGGTCACGGGATCGGTGTCGGTTCCCTTGGCGGAGGCGTTCCCGCCGGCGTAGTTGGTGTTACGAGGATCAGCGCCGAGCCGGTGCGACCGGCCGATGAGAGCAGAGGCTTCGGGGTGCGGTGCCATGAACTTCGAGTCCTTACGTGAAAGAGGGTGACTGCATGCTTTCCAGGGGCGCGGGCGGTATCGATGTGCGGTTCTGCCGCGTGGGTGCGACCGGCCACGACGGGCCCGCAGCCCGCGAATCACAGATCTCGGCGGACGCTCACGCGCCCCAGCCGGCCTGCTCCCCACCGACCCGCTCGGCAACGATCTTCTCGGCCCACCCGGACCGCCGGTAAGCCGCCATCGGCTCGGGGTCCAGCCCCATCTCCTCCCGCACCTCACGAAGCAACGGCCGCACATCGGTGTTGTAGGCGTCCATCACCACGGCATTCGCCTCCAGCACATCGCCGGACGCCTGCGCGGCAGCCAACGCCGACCGGTCGACGAGCAGCGCCTTGGCCGTCGCCTCCTGCACGTTCATCACGGAACGGATGATCGCCGGAATCTTCGCCTCGATGTTGTGGCACTGGTCGAGCATGAACGCGACCTCGGACGTGAACCCGCCCCCGCGCACCACCTCGTACATGATCCGGAACAGCTGGAACGGGTCGGCCGCTCCCACCATCAGGTCGTCGTCGGCGTAGAACCGGGAGTTGAAGTCGAACCCGCCGAGCTTCCCCTCCCGCAGCAGGGTGGCGACGATGAACTCGATGTTGGTTCCGGGCGCGTGGTGCCCGGTGTCGACCACGACCTGTGCCTTCGGGCCGAGCTTCAGACAGTGCGCGTACGCCGTCCCCCAGTCGGGGACGTCCGTCGAGTAGAAGGCGGGCTCGAAGAACTTGTACTCCAGCAGCATCCGCTGCCCGTCCCCGAGCCGCGCGTACACCTCGGCCAGGCCCTCGGCCAGCCGGTCCTGCCGCTCGCGGAGGTCGTCCTGCCCGGGATAGTTCGTCCCGTCGGCGAACCACAGCTTCAGATCGGCGGAGCCCGTCGCGTCCATGATGTCGACGCACTCCAGCAGATGATCGAGCGCCTTCCGCCGCACCGCCGCATCCGGGTGGCAGATGCTGCCCAGCTTGTAGGCGTCGTCCTGGAAGGTGTTGGAGTTGATCGCCCCCAGCTTCACGCCCCGGTCCTCGGCATGTTTCGCAAGTGCGGAGTAGTCCTCCACCTTGTCCCACGGAATGTGCAGCGCCACGGTCGGGGCGACGCCGGTGAACGCGTGCACCTGTGCGGCGTCGTCCAGCTTCTCCTGCGGGGTGCGCGGGACGCCCTCCTGGGCGAACACCTTGAAGCGGGTCCCCGAGTTCCCGTACGCCCACGACGGCGTCTCGACGGCCTGGGTCTTCAGCACGGCCTTCACCGCGGCGAGGTCGGTCACTTCGGGCTCCTGTGGCATCAGTCCGGAACGACTCCCGGATGAAACGATTCAGAACGGGAAGCTATGAGCCAGCCGGGAGAGTGTCAAGCCCTCCGTCCAGGCCCTTTGCTCGTGACCGCCATGCGACCTTCGGCTATCGATAACTTTTCGACACGCACCCATTGACGTCACATGCCCGGCATGTCTAACGTCCCGGCAATCCAGTTGAAACCTTTCACGACGTCGTGACGGCCCCCGGCTCTCGGTGGGAACCGGTTCGCGGACGTCGTCGAGGAGCCACCCATGACCCACCCGTCCGACACGGGACCAGCCCCGGTGCTGGCGCTGAGGGACGTAGCCAAGTCCTTCGGCGCCGTACGCGCCCTGCGGGGCGTCTCCCTGGAGCTGTTTCCCGGTGAGGTCCACGCCCTCGCCGGTGAGAACGGCGCGGGCAAGTCGACCCTGATCAAGACCCTCGCGGGGGTGCACCGACCGGACGCCGGTCGGGTGCTGCTCGACGGTGAGCCCGTCGCCTTCCACGGCCCCGGCGACGCCCGCGACGCCGGCATCGCCGTGATCTACCAGGAGCCCACGCTCTTCCCCGACCTTTCGATCGCCGAGAACATCTTCATGGGCCGCCAGCCCCGGCGGGCGCTGGGCCGGATCGACCACAAGGCCACCCACGCGGCCACCGCCGCCCTGATGAAGCGCCTCGGCGTCGACCTCGACCCCGACCGTCCGGCGCGCGGCCTGTCCATCGCCGACCAGCAGATCGTGGAGATCGCCAAGGCACTCTCCTTCGACGCCCGTGTCCTGATCATGGACGAGCCGACCGCCGCCCTCACCGGCAGCGAGGTCGCCCGCCTCTTCGGAGTCGTGCGCACCCTGCGCGAACAGGGCGCGGCCGTCCTCTTCATCTCCCACCGCCTCGAGGAGATCTTCGAGATCTGCCAGCGGGTGACCACCCTGCGCGACGGTGCCTGGATCGCCAGTGAGCCGATCGAGGGCATGACCGAGGACGACCTGGTCCGCCGGATGGTCGGCCGCGACCTCGACGAGCTCTACCCCAAGCAGGACGTCACCCCGGGCGAGGTCGCCCTCAGCGTCCGCCGGCTCACCCGGGAGGGCGTCTTCACCGACGTCTCCTTCGAAGTGCGGCGCGGCGAGATCGTCGGCCTGGCCGGACTCGTCGGCGCCGGGCGCACGGAGGTCGCCCGGGCGGTCTTCGGCATCGACCGCTGGGACGGAGGCGAGGTCTCCGTGGACGGCCGTCCGCTCACCAACGGCGCCCCCTCCACCGCGATGGCCGCGGGCCTCGCCCTGGTCCCGGAGGACCGGCGCGCCCAGGGCCTGGTGATGGACATGTCCATCGAGCGCAACATCGGCCTCACCGGGCTGCGTACGACGGTGAAGGCCGGGCTGATGGACCGCGGCGCCGAGCGCAGCCGCTCCCTCGACTGGGCGGTCAAGCTCCAGGTGAAGTACGCCAGGATCGCCGACACCGTCAACACGCTGTCCGGCGGCAACCAGCAGAAGGTCGTCCTCGCGAAGTGGCTGGCCACGGGGCCGAAGGTGCTCATCGTCGACGAGCCGACCCGCGGCATCGACGTCGGCACCAAGGCCGAGGTGCACCGGCTGCTCAGCGAACTGGCCGCCGACGGGGTCGCCGTCCTGATGATCTCCTCCGACCTGCCCGAGATCCTCGGCATGGCCGACCGCGTGCTGGTGATGCACGAGGGGCGCCTGACCGCCGAGATCCCCCGTTCCGACGCCACCGAGGAAACCGTGATGGCCGCAGCCACCGGGAGGGCCGCCGCATGACGGTGACCACTTCCCACGAGGCCCCCGTCGCCGAGGTGCCCAAGTCCAGCGGCACCCGGCTGGTCGACCGCGTCTTCAAGATGCGCGAGCTCGCCATCCTGGTCGTCTTCCTGGTGATGATCGTCGTCACCCAGGCCGGCAACAGCGAGTTCCTGTCCGAGCAGGGCATCAAGGACCTGCTGCTGAACGCCACGATCCTGGTCCTGGTCGCCACCGGCCAGTCCCTGGTCGTCATCACCCGCAACGTCGACCTGTCGGTCGGCTCCACCCTCGGCATCAGCGCCTTCGCCGCCGGTACGTATCTGCACGGCGGCGGCGACCCGGGGATCGCGATCCTGCTGGCCGTCCTGCTGGGTGTCGGCTTCGGGCTCCTGAACGGCCTGCTCGTCAGCCTCGGTCAGGTGCCCGCCCTGGTCGTCACCCTCGGCACGCTGTACATCATCCGCGGCATCGACTCCATCTGGGTCGGCTCCCGCCAGATCACCGCGGCCGACCTCCCGGGCGGCTTCGTGGACTTCGGCTCCGGCGGTCTCTCCGCCGTCCCGTGGCTGGCGCTCATCGCGCTGGCCGTCCTGATCGCCACCGCGTACTACCTCAAGCACTTCGGCAGCGGGCGCGAGCTGTACGCGCTCGGCTCCAACCCGGAGGCCGCCCGCCTCGCCGGCATCCCGGTGCGCAAGCGCATCCTCGCCGCCTACACCTTCTGCGGCGGGCTCGCCGGCCTCGCGGGGGCGATGTACCTGGCCCGGTTCGGCAACGTCGACTCAAGCACGGGCAACGGCTACGAACTCACCGTCGTCAGCGCGGTCGTGGTCGGCGGCGTCGTCTTCACCGGCGGCTCCGGCAGCGTCTACGGCGCCGCACTCGGCGCGCTGCTGCTCACCTCCATCAACAGTGTCCTGCCCGCCCTCGGCGTCAGCTCGGTCTGGGTGCTCGCCATCAACGGCGTCCTGCTCCTGCTGGCCATCGCGGTCGACCGGATCGTCGCCGTGCGGGTGGCGTCCGCCCTGAAGAAGAAGTCGGCGTCCATCAAGCCGGCCGTAGAGAAGGGGGAGGCTCGTGCCTGAGTCGCTCACCCGTGCCGTCCGCTGGGACACGGTCGTCGGCGCCCTCCTGATCGTCCTGCTCCTGCTGTCCTTCTCCTTCGTGGACGGCTTCGGCAACGCCCTCAACCTGTCCTTCCTGATCGGCAACACCCTCCCGATCGCGCTCATCGCCCTGCCGATGACCCTGCTGGTGGTCTCCGGCGAGATCGACCTCTCGGTCGCCTCCACGGCCGGCCTGTCCGGCTCGGTGATGGGCGTCCTGTGGAACCAGGGCATGACGATCGAGACGATCATCCCCATCTGCCTGCTGCTCGGTGTCGTCTGCGGGCTCGTCAACGGCCTGCTGGTGACCCGGCTCGGGCTGCCGTCCCTCGCCGTCACCATCGGCACGATGGCCGCCTACCGGGGTGTCGCGCAGATCGTGCTCGGCTCCGACGCGGTCACCGACTTCCCCACCCAGTACCTGGACTTCGCGGCCGGCCGCCTCGGGGACACCTTCCTCCCGCAGGCCTTCCTGCCCTTCGTCGTCCTGCTCGCGATCGCGGTGGTCGTCCTGCACGCCACCCCGTTCGGCCGCTCGCTGTTCGCGATCGGCGCCAGCGAGGAGGCCGCCCGGTTCGCCGGCATCCGGGTCAAGCGACAGAAGCTGATCCTGTTCACGGTGACCGGCCTGATGGCCTCCCTCACCGGCATCTTCTGGGCCCTGCACTACGCCAGCGCCCGCTACGACAACGCCACCGGCCTCGAACTGTCCGTCATCGCGTCCGTCCTTCTCGGCGGCATCGACTTCGACGGCGGCAAGGGCACGCTCGGCGGCGCGATCGCGGGAGTCTTCCTGCTCGGCGCGGCGCAGAACGTGATGAGCCTCCAGGACGTGTCCGCACAGTCGCAGATCGTCGTCACCGGCGTACTGCTCGTCGTCTCCGTGCTCGGCCCCCGGGTCGCACGCCAGATCTCCGTCGCGCGGGCGGGCCGTAGAGCCGCAGCCTCGACCTCGACGGCGTAACCCCCGCCTCGCTCACCCTCGTAAAGGAACCCCCTGATGCGCAAGTCATCTCTCCGCCGTGCCTGCGCGGCCCTCGCCGCCGTCTCCTCCCTCGCCCTCGCAGCCACCGCCTGCGGCGGCACCACCAAGGAGGACGTGAAGAGCGAGAGCACCGGCGCCGCCGCCTCCGCCGGGAAGGCCGACCCGAACGCGGCCACCAAGAAGGGCCTGACCGTCGGCTTCCTGCCCAAGCAGGTCAACAACCCGTACTTCACCTCCTCCGACAAGGGCGGCGAGGCGGCTCTGAAGGAGCTGGGCTCCAGCTACAAGGAGGTCGGCCCGTCCAGCGCGACCGACACCTCGGGGCAGGTCTCGTACGTCAACACCCTCACCCAGCAGCAGGTCGACGCGATCGCCGTGTCCGCGCAGGACCCGGGCGCCCTGTGCACCGCGCTCAAGCAGGCCATGAGCAACAAGATCAAGGTCGTCACCTACGACTCGGACACCAACCCCGGGTGCCGCAACGCCTTCGTCTCGCAGGCCTCCGCGGAGGACCTGGGCCGCACCGAGGTGCAGCTGCTCGCCGAACAGATCGGCTACAAGGGCGAGATCGCGATCCTGTCGGCCGCGCAGACCGCGACGAACCAGAACACCTGGATCGACTTCATGAAGGACGAGCTGAAGGACGCCAAGTACAAGGACGTCAAGCTCGTCAAGGTCGCGTACGGCAACGACGACGCCCAGCAGTCCTTCCAGCAGACCCAGGGCCTGCTCCAGCAGTACCCGAACCTGAAGGGGATCATCTCCCCGACCACCGTCGGCATCAAGGCGGCCGCGCAGTACCTGTCGGGCTCCAAGTACAAGGGCAAGGTCAAGCTGACCGGCCTGGGCACCCCGAACGACATGCGCACCTACGTCAAGAACGGCACCGTCGAGGGCTTCGAGCTGTGGGACCCCTCGAAGCTCGGCGCGCTGGCCGCCCAGACGGCGGTGGCGCTCGTCTCGGGCCAGATCACCGGCGCGGAGGGCGAGACCTTCAAGGCCGGAGGCACCACGTACACCATCGGCAAGGACGGTGTGATCAGCCTCGGCAAGCCGACCGTGTTCGACGCCAAGAACATCGACCAGTTCAACTTCTGATCCGGGAGCGGTACTTCATGCAGCGCGTCTGTTTCCTGCTCAAGGTCCGTCAGGACCGGCTCGCCGAGTACCGCGAACGCCATGCAGCCGTGTGGCCGGAGATGCTGGACGCTCTCTCGGCCACCGGCTGGCACAACTACTCGCTCTTCCTGAGAGACGACGGCCTGCTCGTCGGCTACCTGGAGACCGAGGACTTCGCGGCCGCCCAGGCCGGTATGGAAGCCGCCGAGGTCAACGCCCGTTGGCAGGCGGAGATGGCGCCGTTCTTCGAGTCGCTGGACGGCGCCCGCCCCGACGAGGCCATGAAACCGCTCACCGAGGTGTTCCACCTCGCCTGACACCTCCCGCCGCCCCTCCCCGCCGCCCCTCCCGACCGCCCCTTCCCCTACGCTCTCGCACGACAATGGAGTCCCCCGAGATGAAAAGACGTACGTTGCTGGGCGCCGCCCTCGCCACCGCCGTGGTAAGCCCCGCCTTCGCCGCCGGCATCGCACGGGCCGCCGACCCCGGCCCGTCGGTCACCCTGACCGGCAGCACCCTGCTCGACTCCCAGGCCCTCTTCTTCGTCTCCTACGACGGCCTGGTCAACAACAACTCGTTCCAGAAGAACGCGATGTTGACCTACAAGGGCTACCAGTACGCCGTCTGGTACACCGCCGACCGCAACGCCGTCGTCGCCCGCCGTGTGTTCGGCTCCAACACCTGGTCCACCGTCAAGGTCGGCCACACGCTCAAGACCAACGACTCCCACAACGTCATCTCCATGGGCATCTCCAAGGTCGACGGCCGGCTCCACCTCAACATGGACTCGCACAGCGACGGGTTCACCTACGTCAAGTCGGTCGCCGGGCTGATGGACAACCCCGCCGGCCTGAGCTGGGACACGAGCCGCTTCGGCGCACCCCAGTCCACCCTCGACGGGCTCGCGCTCACCACGCAGTTCACCTACCCGCAGTTCATCTCGACACCCGAGGGCAAGCTCCAGCTCAGCTACCGTGCCGGGATCTCCGGCAACGGCCGCAACGCCCTCGCGGAATACGACGGTTCGTCCTGGACCGCGCTCGGCGAGTGGACGTCCTCGACCGGCACCTACACCAGCGAGCACGGCTCCAGCACGGCCCGCAACATGTACCTGCACGGCATCGACTACGACGTCAACGGTCGCCTGCACGCCTTCTTCACCTGGCGCGAGCAGAACGGTGCCGTGATGTGCAACACCGGCGGCATCACCAACCACGACACCGGCTACGTCTACTCCGACGACCGCGGCCGCACCTGGCGCAACAACGCGGGCAGCGTCGTCGGCACCACGGGCGGCTCCGACAAGGTCTCGGTCACCGACTCCGGTCTGGTGGTGGACGCGCTCAACCCGGACCACTCCCTGATGAACCAGGAGAGCCAGTTCACCGACTCGGCCGGCCTGCCGCACGCCATCATCAGCTACGTGCCCGGCCGCTTCGGCCAGTGCACCACGAACTACGTCACCGACCGCACGACCAACGGCCGCGCCTTCCACGTCCGCAAGAACTCCTCGGGCACCTGGCAGAAGACCGAGATACCGGTGCCGCTGAACTCCAGCCAGCGCACCAAGCTGATCCTCGACAAGTACGGCAACGCGTACGCGATCTTCCCCTTCTGCCGGATCGCCGGGGCCTCCAAGGCCTCCGGGTACACCGACTGGACGGTGCTGTACGACGGCGTCGGCGCCGGGCTGAACGCCTTCGGCGAGGTCGTGATCGACGAGACGCGGATCGGGCAGGACAACTTCCTGTCGATCATGTACCAGGAGAAGTCCAGTGGTACGACGCCCTCGGCGCTCCGCTCGCTCAACTTCAGCCTGCCCGCCTGATCCGTACCGTCGGGACCGGGAGACCGTGACCGACGCGGCAGTGGCGGGTGCGTGCGAACCACGAAGGTAGTGTGAACGCGCACCCGCCGCTCCTCATCTTTCTGGAGGTTCCCGCCCGATGGCCCAGTCGGTGGGTATCAAGGACGTCGCCCGTGCCGCCGGAGTCTCCGTCGGCACCGTCTCGAACGTCATCAACCGTCCGGACACGGTCGCCGCCGAGACCCGGGCGCGCGTGCTGTCCGCGATAGACCGGCTCGGCTACGTCCGCAGCGAGTCCGCCCGTCAGCTGCGCGCGGGCCGCAGCCGGATCATGGGGCTGCTCGTCCTCGACATGGGCAACCCCTTCTTCGTCGACGTCGCCCGCGGCGCCGAGCGGGCCGCCCGGGACGCGGGGCTCGGCGTGATGGTCTGCAACAGCGCCGAGAGCGTCGGCGAGGAGGCCGAGTACCTGTCCCTCTTCGCCGAGCAGCGGGTGCGGGGCGTGCTGCTCACCCCGGCCGACGCGACCGGCCGCAACATCGAGTCCTTCCGCCGGCACGGCATCCCCTTCGTGCTCGTCGACCGGGTCTCCGAGGGCACCACCGAGTGCTCGGTGTCGGTGGACGACGTGGCGGGCGGTGCGCTCGCCGTACGGCATCTCATCGACGCCGGACACCGCTCCATCGCCTACGTCAGCGGCCCGCCCGGCTTCACCCAGGTCCGCGACCGCCGCACCGGTGCCCTGAACGCGCTCGCCGAGGCGGGCCTGGGCCCCGAGCGCCTGCGCGAGCTGCCCACCGAACGGCTCGACGTCGCCGCCGGCCGGGACGCGGGCGCCCGCCTGCTCGGCCTCGCCGACCGTCCGACCGCCGTGTTCTGCGCCAACGACCTGCTCGCCCTCGGCGTCCTGCAGGCCATGTACGCGGCCGGCGTCGGCGTTCCCGACGACCTCGCCATCGTCGGCTACGACGACATCGAGTTCGCCGCCGCCGCGGCCGTCCCCCTCACCTCCGTGCGCCAGCCGGCCGTCACCATGGGCGCCCTCGCCGCGGAGATGCTGCTGGAGGAGACCGAGGAGACCGAGGAGGGGGGAGCGCGCGCCGGGCGGCACGAACACCGGCGGGTGGTGCTGCAGCCGGAGCTGGTGGTGCGCCGGTCCAGCCTCGCGGCGCGCTGAACGGCGGTTCGGTATCCGCGCTGAGCGCCCGTTCAGCAGGAGTTCATGATCCCCCGGGCTCCGGAGCCGCCCGGACATGTGCTGAACTGGGACGCGGTCCGTACACCGATCGTCCCGGGAGCCACTGTTGTCCGTCAGCTACCGTCAGCCCGGCGTCGTCCTCACCGACCGCCGCTTCACCGTGCCCCTCGACCACGCCGACCCGGCCGGGGAGACGATCGGGCTCTACGCCCGCGAGGTCGTCGCGAGCGACAAGGCGGACCAGGACCTGCCATGGCTGCTCTACCTCCAGGGCGGCCCCGGCTTCGGCGCCAACAGGTTCGTCGGCAAGCCGGCCTGGCTCGGCCGTGCGCTGAAGGAGTACCGGGTCCTCCTCCTCGACCAGCGCGGCACCGGCCACTCCACCCCGGCCAACCGCCAGACGCTGCCACTGCGCGGCGGACCGGCCGAACAGGCCGACTACCTCGCGCACTTCCGCGCCGACTCCATCGTCCGCGACTGCGAGCTGATCCGCCGAGAGGTCACCGGCGGTGCCCCCTGGACCGTCCTCGGGCAGAGCTTCGGCGGCTTCTGCACGGTCACCTACCTCTCCCTCGCCCCCGAGGGCCTCGCCACCGCCCTCATCACCGGCGGCCTGCCCTCGCTGGACGCCCACGCCGACGACGTCTACCGCGCCGCCTACCCGCGCATGGAGCGCAAGGTCGCCGCGCACTACGCCCGCTACCCGCAGGACGTCGAACGCGCCCGCCGTATCGCCGACCACCTCCTGCGCCACGAGGTGACGCTCCCCAGCGGCTACCGGCTCACCGTCGAGGCCTTCCAGACGGTCGGCATCCTCCTCGGCGGCGGCGAGGGCAGCCACCGCCTGCACCACCTCCTCGAAGAGGCCTTCGTCCCCACCCCGCGGGGCCCGGAGCTGTCCGACGCCTTCCAGGAGGAGATCCAGGGCCTCCTCTCGTACGCCGGACACCCCCTCTACGCCCTCGTCCACGAGGCCATCTACGGCCGGGACACCCGCCCCACCGCCTGGGCCGCCGACCGGGTACGCGCGGAGTTCCCGCAGTTCGACGCGGCCAAGACGCTGACCGGCGACGAACCGCTGCTGCTCACCGGGGAGACGATCCACCCCTGGATGTTCGACACCGACCCCGCGTTGCGCCCGCTCCGCGAGACCGCAGAACTCCTCGCCGCCCGCACCGACTGGCCGCCCCTGTACGACCCGGCCCGCCTCGCCGCAAACGAGGTCCCGGTCGCGGCCGCGATCTACCACGACGACCTGTACGTCGACACCGCCCACTCCCTGCGCACCGCCCGCGCCATCCGCGGCCTGCGCACCTGGGTCACCGACGAGTTCGAGCACGACGGCGTCCGGGCCGGCGGCCCGCGCGTCCTGGACCGCCTGCTCGCGCTCACCCGTGACGAGGCGTGATGTCACCGTCACCGGCTAATCTGCGGACATGACCGAGCCGACGATCCCTCAGCTCCAGCCCATGCCCGAGGACTGGCAGCGTGCCCTGGCCGTGGTGGCGCACCCGGACGACCTCGAGTACGGGTGCTCCGCGGCGGTCGCCGCCTGGAGTGACGCCGGCCGTGAGGTCGCCTATGTGCTGGCCACCCGCGGTGAGGCGGGCATCGACACCCTCGCGCCCGCCGAGTGCGGCCCGCTGCGCGAGCGGGAACAGCGGGCGAGCGCGGCCGTGGTGGGCGTGTCGACGGTCGAGTTCCTCGACCACCGGGACGGCGTCATCGAGTACGGGCTCGCCCTGCGCCGGGACATCGCCGCCGCGATCCGCCGGCACCGGCCCGAACTCGTCATCACCCTCAACCATCGCGACACCTGGGGCTCGGTCGCCTGGAACACCCCCGACCACGTCGCCGTCGGCCGCGCCACCCTCGACGCGGCCGGGGACGCCGGCAACCGCTGGATCTTCCCCGAACTCACCGAGCAGGGCCTGGAGCCCTGGAACGGCGTGCGCTGGGTCGCCGTGGCCGGGTCCGCGACGCCCACCCACGCCGTGGACGCCTCGGCGGGACTGGAACGGGCGGTGGGCTCGCTCCTCGAACACCGCGCCTACATCGAGGCGCTGACCGACGAGGAGCCGGAAGTCTACGCACGGACGTTCCTGACCGGGGTGGCGAACTCCGTGGGCGAGCGGTTCGGCGGGCGGCCTGCCGTGGCGTTCGAGCTGTTCAGCCGGTAGTCCGGCGCCGCAGGTCAGTAGGGTGGACGGCATGCAAGAGACGACGGTGGACCGGACCGAACTGCGCGGCGACTGCGGGAACTGCTTCGGCCTGTGCTGTGTGGCCCTGCCCTTCGCACGCTCCGCGGACTTCGCGATCGACAAGCCCGCGGGCAAGGCCTGCCCCAACCTGGGCGAGGACCACCGCTGCGGCATCCACGCGCGGCTGCGCCAGGAGGGCTTCACCGGCTGCACGGTCTACGACTGCTTCGGCGCCGGGCAGAAGGTCTCGCAGCTCACCTTCGGCGGCCGGGACCGGCGTACGGCCCCGCGCGAGGACGCCCGCCGCATGGCCGAGGTGTTCCCGGTCGTCCGGCAGCTCCACGAACTCCTGTGGTACCTCACCGAGGCGCTCACCCTCCCCGCCGCCCGCCCGATCCGCGCCGAACTGCGCCGGGCCCTGGAGAAGACCGAGGAACTGACCCGTCTGACCCCCGACGAGCTGGCCGTGCTCGACGTCCCGGCACACCGCCAGGACGTGAACGTGCTGCTCCTGAAGACCAGCGAACTGACCCGGGCCGGCATGGCCGGGCGCAAGAAGGAGCGCCGGGGCGCCGACCTGATGGGCGCCCGCCTCAAGGGCGCCGACCTGCGCGGCGCGAACCTGCGCGGCGCCTGTCTGATCGCCGCCGACCTCACCGGCGCGGACCTGCGCGCAGCGGACCTGATCGGCGCCGACCTGCGCGACACCGACCTGACGGACGCCGATCTGACCGGCGCGTTCTTCCTGACCCAGCCGCAGCTGAACGCGGCCCGGGGCAGCGCGGGCACGAAGCTGCCGGAGTCAGTCACCCGCCCCGTGCACTGGGCAGCGGGGCGCTGAGCGCGCCGTCGGCTCGCTCCGCTCGCCGACCGGCCCGCCCGACGACATCGGTGTGCGCCGCTCCAGATGCATCCGCAGCCCCTCCGGCATCAGCGTCAGCCGCTCCGTGACGCGCAGCCGGTACGCCGGGTCGGGCCGCAGCTCGTAGCGGCGCAGCAGCAGCCCCAGCACGAGCGTGGCCTCGTGCAGCGCGAACTGCCGTCCGATGCAGGCCCGTACCCCGGTGCCGAACGGCTTGAAGGTGTGCGGGGCACGCGCGCGTACGGCCTGGGCGTCGAAGCGGTCCGGGTCGAACCGTTCGGCGTCCGGCCCCCACACCGTGGGATCCCGGTGCAGCATCGCCGTGAGCACCAGTGCCCAGCCGCCCCGCCGCATCGGATGCTCCCCGCCCAGCACGGTGTCGGCGCGGGCCTCCCGGGCGAACGCGGGCGCCGTCGGCCACAGCCGCAGCGCCTCGTCGAGGACCCGGCGGACGTAACGCAACTTCGCCACCTGCTCGTATCCCGGCACGGCCGCGTCCCCCCACACCCGGTCCACCTCGGCGCGGGCGCGGGCCGCGATCTGGGGGTTGAGGGAGAGGTAGTGCAGGGCGAAGGAGAGCGCGCCCGAGGTGGTCTCGTGGCCGGCGACCAGGAAGGTGATGACCTGGCGCCGCACGTTCTGTGCCGACAGTCGTTCGCCCGTCTCGGGGTGGGCGGTGTCGAGCATCCGGTCGAGCAGGTCGCCGTCCCCGCCGCCCTGGTCGCGGCGCGCCCGCACCAGGGCGTCGACGGTGCGGTCGAGGTAGGCGATGTCGGCCTCGTTGCGACGCGTGGCCCGCCGAAGCAGCGCGGGGGAGGGCACGGTGTTGAGGCGCTGCGCGTAGCTGAGGGTGCCCACCATCGCCGTCACGAAGGGGTGCGGCCTGGCGCGTTCGAAGGACCCGAAGTCGTGCCCGAAGCCGGTGCGCGCGATCGTCTCCAGGGTCAGCTTGGTCATGTCGCCCGGCACGTCCACCGCCCGGCCCGCGGCCAGTTCCCGGTCCCAGTGGCCGGTGAGCCGCTCTGCCACGTCCAGCATCATCGGGTGGTAGGCGGCCATGGCCTCCCGGCTGAACCCCGGGGCCAGCACGTCGTGCGCGAGCTGCCAGTTCGGCTCGTGGTTGTACGCCGTGAACAGGGCGTCCCCGACGACGGGCCGCAGGTTGGCGATCCCCAGCCCCACGTGCTTGGCGAACCGCGCCTCGTCCGCCATGTCGGCGGCCAGCTCGGCGCCCCACACGAACACGAACTCCCGGCCGAAGGCCTTGCGCCGGAAGATCGGCCCGAGTTGCCTGGCGTAGCGCAGGGAGTCCTGCAGGGGCGTGCGCCGGCTCGCGCCCAGGATGTCGCCGAGCAGCGGGAGCCGGCGCGGCGGATGCGGAATGCGCTCCAGCATGGGCCAGCCGAGCTCCGCGCCGCGGAACCCCTTCGGCAGTACGTCCCCGGTCGTCGTCCCCGTCGTCCCCGTCGTCCCCGTCGTCCCCGTCGTCCCCGTCGTCCTTGGTGTCCCCGTCGTCTCCGCCATGACGCGATCTCCCTTGATGCAGCGGCAGGTTGAGCGTGTTGTACGTGGGTTCAATAACGCGCCTCAGTCTGGTCCCGCTGTTGAACCGGCGTCAAGTAAAGTGCGGGCATGGCCGCGAACCAGGGGGAGCGCACCCGCCGCCGACTCAGTACCGAGGAGCGCAGGGAGCAACTCCTGTCGGTCGGCGCGCGCCTGTTCTCGGAGAGCCCCTACGACGACGTGTGGATCGAGCAGGTCGCCGAGATCGCGGGCGTCTCCCGTGGGCTGCTGTACCACTACTTCCCCACCAAGCGGGACTTCTTCGCGGCGGTCGTCGAGCGCGAGAGCGAGCGGATGCTGCGCATGACGGCGGCGGTCCCCGGCGTCCCGGTCCGCGAGCGGCTCGCGTCGGGCCTGGACACCTACCTGGAGTACGTGGAGACCCACGCCCACGGCTACCGCGCCTTCCACCGCGCGGACGCGGCCGGCGACCAGGCCGTGCGCAAGGTCTATCAGCGGGCGCTGGCGGCGCAGGAGGGCCAGATCCTGGCGGCCCTCGGCGCCGACCCCGAGTTCGGCCCGGTCTTCGAGGAGCGGCCCGACGTACGGCTGGCGGTGCGGGGCTGGCTGGCCTTCACCACGGCGGTCTGTCTGGAGTGGCTGCGGGGCTCGGACCTGTCACGGGATCAGGTACGGGAGCTGTGCACGCGGGCGCTGTTGGGGGTCATTTCGTACCCGGGGTGATCGTCGGGGAGGTTGTGGCCACGGTCTGCGGTGGACCGTTGACCACTTTCTCAGCTGGGTGTCGACCGCCTGGAGGGATTGGAGGTCAGGCGTGTGACGCCCTTCGCGGCTTCGAGTTGGTGACTTCGCGGTTGCGCCGCTTGAGCTTCGCGTTGCGGGCGACGAGCCTGTCGTAGCGGGTCGGTCTGTCTGGGGCTCCTGGCGTCGCCGGTGCCGAAGACGTGCACCGCGTACTTCTCGGTGCCGGCCTCCTTGTCGGCGGGAACGGTTCGCAGAGCATCGCGCTGCCATGGGAGCTCGGCGAGGGCGTCCACCACCTTGCGCGGATCGACACCGGCGATGCGGCCGACGCGATGGCGTTTGCGATGACGTGCAGGCCGGCCGTCGCCGAGTGGAGGTACCGCTTGCGGAACTCCGGGACGGACAGGGCGTTCTTGGACAGCTCGCGCCGGCCGGGGATGCGCTCAAACGCGAGGCCAAGGAGCTCCACGACCTCGGCCCCAACCGCGGTGAGCGCCTCGTTGCCGGTCAGCCCGGTGGAGGTCACCCGCTTGCGGACGACCGCCGCGAGGTGCGTCTCGCGGGCCTTGGGGGAGCGATCACGGACACCGACACCTGCGGTGGCGGACGCAGCCGACTGCACCCCGGCGGCCTGGTAAAGGCCGGCGAAGTCCGGGTCACGCCCCCGCCGCTCGACTGAGCCGTTCAGCCCTGGCTCCTGGGCTCTGATCGGGAAGAGTCACCCACAAGAGATCCGATGTATGCAGATTCGCTCGATGACGAGTGAGTGATCTTTCCGGCTCGACACACCTCCGCGAACCTCCTGCTTTTCTCCGAACTTTGGGTCAATCTCGTCTCAGCTGTAGACGCGGCCATCGTCGTTCTCCTATAAATCCATCCGATGTCTTCTGTACGGTGACGCGGAGCACGGCCCGCCATGCCGGCGTTCCGCTCCCAGCGCCCTGTCACCCCTCCCCTTGACACATGGAGCCGCACCATGTCCTCTGCCTCCCTCAGCAGGCGCTCTCTGATGAAGGCCGCCGCCCTTGCCGGAGGAGTGGCCGCCTTCGGGCTGCCGCAGGCTTTGTGGCCCTCCACCGCCGAGGCGTACGCCGTCCCCTCGAAGATGGACTGGTGGTACCAGGCCCGGTTCGGGATGTTCATCCACTTCGGGTCGTACTCGCAGCTCGGCCAGGGCGAGTGGGCGTTCACCACCCAGCAGTGGAGCAAGGCGAACTACCAGACCCAGGTCACCCAGAACTTCAACCCGACCCAGTTCAACGCCGCCCAGATCGCCGAGCTGGCCAAGAACGCAGGCATGAAGTACCTCGTGATCACCGCCAAGCACCACGAGGGCTACGCGATGTGGGACTCCAACGTCCCCGGCTTCACCGACACCACCGGCACCAAGCTGTACAACCTGCACGACTACAAGGGCTTCCAGGCCGACCCGCTCATGCAGCTCAAGACCGAGTGCGAGAGCCGCGGGGTCAAGTTCTGCCTGTACTACTCGATCCTCGACTGGAACCACCCGTCCCAGACGGACCGCCACGACAACGGCCTCACGACGATGTCGTCGCTGGCCGCCCGCACGGGCTACATCGCCGACATGAAGGCGCAGCTTCAGGAAATGCTGGACCGCTACGACCCGGCACTGCTGTGGTTCGACGGCGACTGGTTCAACGAGCCGTCCAGCGCCACCCTGCAGGACTGGTGGCTGGAGTCGGACGGCGTCGACCTCTACAACTGGCTGATCTCCCGCAAGCCCGGCCTCATCGTCAACGAACGGGTCAAGCGGGGCCACCGTCTCGGCGACTACGACGTCGCGGAGTTCGGGATACCCGCCGAGCCGATGGGCCGACAGTGGGAGCGGTGCGCCAGCGTGAACGACGCCTGGGGTTACAACGCGTCGAAGGAGAACACCTACAGATCCGTCAAGGACGTCCTCCAAGAGCTCGTCACGGTGGTGTCCCGGGACGGCAACCTCCTGCTGAACATCGGCCCCAAGGGCGATGGCTCGGTCACATCGGGATCCCAGACCGTCCTGAACGGCCTGGCCTCATGGATGGCGACGCACAGCGACAGCGTTCACGGCACCAGCGGCAGCCCGTTCCTCAGCGACCCCGCATGGGGGAGGGTCACCAAGAAGAACGGCAAGCTCTTCGCCCATGTCTTCACCTGGCCCACGAACGGCCAGCTGCAGATCCCGGCGATCGACAACACGATCAGCCGCGTCTATCTGTTGAACAACCCCTCGGTCTCGCTCTCGTACACCGTCACCGACCAGATCAACGTCACCGTGCCGGCCACCGCGCCGAACGCCGACCTCTCCGTGGTGTGCGTCGAGGTCCAGGGCATGCCCAAGAGGGTCTCACCGACGGTGTTCCAGAACGTCGGCTACCAAGGCACCCGCGCCGCTCTGCCGCTGGGCAGCTACACCTCCTCCCAGCTGTCCGCCGCCGGTCTGGGGCCCGCCCAGGCCTCCTCCATCCTGGTGCCCAACGGCTACCAGGTGACGGGCTACTCCGGCGACAACTTCACCGGCACCGCCTGGACGTTCACCTCGAACGCCGCCGACCTTCGGACGACCGGCAACAACGACGCCATCGCCTCGCTGAAGGTGACGTTCAACCCGGCCACGTACTTCCGCCTCGGCAACGCCACGAGCGGCCTGGCGCTGGACAGCGGCGGCAGTTTCAGCAGCGGCTCGAACCTGAAGCAGTGGGAGCCGGTGGACAACGCCAATGTCCAGTGGCAGGCGATCGAACTCGGAAACGGCTACTACAGGCTCGCCAATCGCACCAACGGCCTGGTCGCCGACGGCTGGGGCGCCACCAACAACGGCGACCCGGCCCGGCAGGGCCCCTGGAACGGCGGCACCAACCAGCAGTGGCAGATCACCGACCGCGGCAACGGCCAGTACTCGATCGCCAACCGCGGCACGGGACTGGTCCTCGACGGCGGCGGCATGGTCCCCGCGGGGTCCGTGACCAAGCAGTGGACGTGGACGCAGAGCACCAACCTGATGTGGACGTTCAAGCCGGTCGGCTGACGGGCGAGCCCCTGTGGCATGCCGGCAGTCTTCGTCAGCGGGCGCCTACCAGCCGGTAGGCGCCCGCAGCGCCGTGGTCGACGGCGAGCCCTGTTCGGGGGGCGGTCGTTCAGACGGTGGTGGTGGTGCGGGCGATGGTGTCGGCGAGGTGCGGCAGCGCCGCGGTGTTGCCGTGGATGGCGCTCGCGATCTCTTCGACGCCGACGTCGTCGATGTGGTCGGCGTTGAGGCCGTCCATCGCCCGGCCGCTCCCGGTGGTGCCCGCGCGCCCAAGGCGCCGGTGCAACGTCGCGGCGTGAACAGCCCAGCCGGTCAGGTCCCCACGGCGAAGCCATTTCCCCCGTAGTCGGTCGCGATGCCCCAAGCAGCGCGGTCATCGACCGCCCGCACACAGGGGTGGGGGAAGGGCTCTTGCGGGTGGTTGGCGTGGGCACGGATCTCCGATAGGTTAGGCAAGGCTTACCTAAGGAGGTTCTGGGATGGGTGACAGCCAAAGCTGGGCGGCCGTGCCTTCCGCCGCCGAGCGGGCCCGTTCGGTGCTCGCGGCCTCGTGGTCCTGCGCGGTGACCGCGGACGGCGGGCGCGAGGAGTTCGTCGGCGCGCACACCGTCGACGCGGACGGCCGGGTGATCCTGCGGGTGCCCGAGGACAGCGCCCTGCTCACGGCGGCGATCTGCGCGCCCCGCGGCGAGCCGTCCGCCGTTCTGGAGTTCGCGGACGTGGCGCCCGTTCCCGTGCGCAGCCGTATCCGCGCCCGGCTCTGGCTCGCCGGCTGGTTCACGCCCGAGGACGGCCACCTCGCCTTCCACGCCGCCCGCGTCGTGCTGAAGCCGGCCACCGGCGCGGTCGTCGTCGCCCTCGAGGAGTTCGCGGAGGCCGAGCCCGACCCGCTCGCCACCGCCGAGGCCCAGCTGCTCACACATCTCGCCGACGCCCACCCCGACGCCGTGGAGCGGCTCATCCGGCTCGTCCGGCGGGACAGCCTGCACGGCGCCGTCCGTGTCCAGCCGCTCGCCGTCGACCGGCACGGGCTGACGCTGCGCATCGAGCGCGCCGGCGCCCACGGCGACGTGCGCCTGCCCTTCCACGCCCCCGCCGACGACGTCGCGCAGCTCACCGAGCGCATGCACGTCCTGCTCACCCAGGCCGCCGAAGCCTGCCCGCGCGCCCTACAGCGGCAGCGCACAGACGGCGACGGGTGACGCGAACGGCTCGCCCGCGAGCCGCAGTCCACCGTTCGTGCCGTCCACCCGGAACACGCTGACGCTGCTGGAGCGCTGGTTGGCGGCGAACAGCAGGCCGCCGTCCGGCGAGAGGGCGATCTGCCGGGGGAAGTCCCCTTCCACCGGCACCGTGCCGAGCAGCCGCAGCCGGGCCCCGTCCGCCTCCACGGCGTAGCGCGCCAGGCTGTTGTCGCCGCGGTTGGCGAGGAAGGCGTACGCGCCGTCCGACGCGACCGCCAGCTGCGCCGGGTAGTTGGTGCCCGCCTTGGCGCCCGTGGGCTGCGGCTTCCCGATCGTCAGCCGGCCGCTCGACGCTTCGTAGGCGCAGACCGCGACCGTGTCGTCGGCCTCGTTGGCGAGGTAGGCGTACCGGCCGCCGGGATGGAACGTCAGGTGGCGCGGACCGGCGCCCGCCCGGGTGTGCGCCTGCGCGACCTCCGTGAGCGTCCCCGCCTTCTCGTCCAGGCGGTAGCTGTACACGGTGTCGGTGCCGAAGTCGACGGCGAGGACATGGCCGCCGTCCGGGGCCGTGATGAACTGGTGTGCGTGCGGCCCCTGTTGGCCCTTCCGGGGCGCCGGACGGGTGTGTGTGACCCGGTCGGTGCGCTCACCGAGCGCCCCCGAGGCGTCGATCGGGTGCACGGCCACACTGCCCGAGCCGAAGTCGGCACTCAGCAGCCACCGCCCGCCCGGATGGACGGACAGATGGCAGGGATACGTCCCGCCCGTGGCCCGGCTGCCCAGCACCTTCTCGTCGGACAGCCGTACGGCGGTCACGGCACCCGCCTCGCGTTCGTTCACCGCGTACAGCGTTCGGCCGTTCGGGTGCACCGCGAGGTACGACGGGTCCGGGACGCCGGTGATCGTGCCCCGGCCGGTGATCCGCCCCGAGCCGGGGTCGTACGAGGCGACACCGATGCCCTTCCCGCCGCCCTCGGCGGAGGTGTAGGTGCCCAGGTAGAGGGGCCGGGGGCCGGACGAGGTCGGCGAGGCCGCCGGCGTGGACCGTGGCGACGCGGACGACGACGGCTGCTGGGGCGGCGCGGCCTGCGGCGCTTCCTCGGTCTCGGGTGAGCCGCCGTCGCCGTCGCTGCCGCACCCGGCCAGGACCGACGCCGCCGCGCCGCCGAGCACCCCGACGAAGCGGCGCCTGCTCCAGCGTCCGCCACTCTCGGCTTCGCTCGAGCGGGGGGACCCCCCTCGCGCCGCTTCCGTCCCACTGCCCATGGCCCGCACCTCAGGTCGTCGTACGCATCCGCCGTGACAGCCACCTTGACCCCGACCGGCCGTCGAACGCAAAAGCGGAAGCCCGGCGGGGTGTGTGGACGACGGGGGAGCGGCCCTACCAGTCGCCGTCCTCCACCGGCTTCCCCGGCGCGTCCTTGAGGTGGTGCACCTGCCCGGGGGCGGGCTGCTGCCACGGGTCCAGGTCGGCGCCGAGCCACTCGCCGACCGGCTGCACGGCGGCCAGGGTGTCGCTGGGGGCGACATCGTGCGCGTCGTTGTCGTAGTAGTCGTACCAGGGGAGCCCGGCCTTGGTGTACGCGGCGCGGTCCACCGGGGACGGCGGGGGCTCCTCGCCGGTGATGCGGCGCCACTCCGGGGGCGTCACCAGGTGCACGAAGACCCGCGCGGCGGGCCGCTCCGCGTAGTCCGTGAGGGAGCGGACGTCCTTGTAGACCTCCTGCCGCATCGAACCGCCCACGCCCAGGCCCATCGCTGCGGCCGCCCGGCTACGGGGAGCGCTCCCCGCAGCGGGAGCCGCGGCGGCCGCCATCGGGGGCGCACCGGGCGCGGGCGGGGCGCCGTACCCGCCGCCGATCGGACCCGGCGGCCTCGGGGCCGGATGGCGGCGCTCCGCCTCGCGCCACTCGGCGCGCTTGGCCTCGTTCAGCGGGAACGACTGGAGCTGGACCCCGCCCCAGACCTCCTCGCCGGTGACCTGGCCCTCCACGGTCGCCCCGAGACCCAGCGGCACCGCCACGAACTGGCGCACCGTGCCCCGGCCCGAGTTGATGCCGTCCAGCCAGGGCTGACGAGGCAGCGTGACGTAGTTCTGCGGGTCACGGGAGAGCCGGTCGCTCCACGGTTTGCCGGAGACCGCGCACACCTTGCCCGCCCCGACCTGGAGGGCGGCCGGTTCCGTCGAGCCCGCGAAGCTCAGCCACATCGCCTCACGCAGGTACATCGGCAGCAGCACGCCGCCGCGCGCCAGCCACTCGGCGGGCACCGTGTCGGGGTGGTCGCAGACCCGGCGGACCGGGAACACGCCGAGGCCGGGCGGCAGGTCGTGCGTGCCCTTCTCCGGCAGCCGCAGCGTCCGCATGAACCGCACCACCACCCCGCCCGGCAGCCTCAGCGTGTCCCCGTCGATCCGTACAGTGGTGTCGGCCATCGGCCCGCCCTCTCGCATCCCGCGCCGGCCCCGTCCCGGCGATCCCTCGGAGAGAACGCCGTCAGATCCCCGTACGGTTCCGCCACAGCTGCTCCTGAACGCCCAGGCGCTCTCGCAGCCGGGTCAGACGTGGCATGCGCTCGCGCTGTTCCCGTGACACGCGGTCCAGCTCCTCCAGCAGACGGCGGGAGCGGTGCTCGGTGTCGAGTTCGTCGAGGATGCGGTTCACCTCGGTCAGCACCGCGCCGTGCAGCTGCCACTGGCGGGCGTCGTGCTGGAGCTGCTCCAGCAGCAGCTGGGCGAGCTTGTCGCGGGTGGAGGCGGCCTGCCGCAGCTCGGCGGTGAGCCGCGCCTCGGCGGCGTCCGCGTTGAGGCTGACGCTCGTGGTCACCAGCACCGCGAAGCTGACCACCGCGTCGGCGATCTCGCACAGCAGCCGCTCCACGGCCTCGCCGGTCTCGGGCGGGAACAGCGGCTGTGGATCGCGCTCCTTGGCGAGGTCGGTGAGGGTCCGGGCGAGCACCCGCAGGACGACCGTGCAGATCTCCAGGGTGTCCAGACCGGTCCGCAGCACCACCCGGTGCAGCAGCCCCTCACGCACGCGTGGATTGAGCCGCAGGCTGTCCTCGGCCTGCCGCAGGGCCGCGTCCACCTGGACGACGTCGTGGTCCAGACGGCGCGCCTCGTGCAGCCGGGCGGCCGCCCGCTCGACCGGGGTACGGCCGGCCGCCTCCTCGCCGATGCGCAGCATCAGCTGCCGCAGCCGGCGGGCCAGTCCCTCGATCGACTCGCCCGCCTCCTCCACCCACACCGGAGGCGGCAGCAGCACATTGCAGCCGAGTCCGACGACCGCGCCGATCAGTGTCTCCACCACCCGTGCCCACGCCGTGTCCCCGACGGTGGTCACCCCGAGCACCAGCATGGCGCTGATCGCCACCTCGGGGACGTACTCGTCGACCCGCACCAGATGCCCCACGGCCAGCGACGCCACGATCAGCAGCGCGAGGCTCCACCAGGTCAGGCCCACCAGCAGGCTGAAGGCGATGGCGACGAGAACGCCGGCCACCACCGCGTTCACCCGGCGGATGCCGTTGGTGAGCGTCGCGTACAGGGTGACCTGGACGACCAGCAACGCGGTCAGCGGCGCGGTGAGCGGCAGCGCCTCGGGGCTCAGGCGCAGGGCGACGACATACGCGATCGTGGCCGCGGCGGCGGCCCGCAGCGCCTGGACGACCACAGGTTCCCGGTGGCGCTGCACCAACCGCACGAGCGGCGCCGCACGCTCACTTACATCTCGCATCCCCAGACCAGTTCCCCTTCCCCACCAGCCTCGAACGTTTCCGGCCGCGGGTGAGCCTAGATCTTCCCCGGCGGCCGGGGAAGAGCAGGCAGGCCAGGGCGGGCCAGGAAGGCCATGGGGCAGGCCCCCGTGGTCGTCCCCCGGCCACCCGCATCCGGTGACGGTGGGCCGCCGGATGGTCTCACCGCGTCCGACGCGTGAGGCTCGGATCATGAATCGTCACCGGACCGGATCAGGCATCGGGATCGTCCTCGCCCTGCTCGGCACGCTCTGCGTGGCGACGGTCGCCGCGCCGGCCGGCGCCTCTGCCCGGAACGCCACGAACGCCTCGAACGCTTCGAACGCAGCCTCCGCCACGAACGCCACATCCGGTGCGGATGTCGCGGACGCCCGTACCGTCGTGGCCGCCCTCGACCGAGCCGCCCACCCTCTGCGCACCGTCGAACCCGGCGGCGACACCGCCGACCTGCGGGCGCTGGACGCGATGACCGGCGACGCCGCGGTGGTCGGACTCGGCGAGGCCACCCACAGCAGCCACGACTTCTTCGCCCTCAAGGACCGCGTCTTCCGCCACCTCGTCGAGGAGCGCGGCTTTCGCACCTTCGCCCTGGAGGCCCCCTGGAGCACGGGCCTGCGCCTCGACGACTACGTCGTGCACGGCAAGGGCGACCCGGCGCGCATCATGAGCGAGGAGTTCCAGCGCGACTACCTGTGGTGGAACAACACGGACTACCTCGGGCTCGTGAAGTGGATGCGGGCCTACAACGTCCGCCACGCCGAGGACCCGGTGCGGTTCATGGGCGACGACATCGCCTGGACCGGACCAGAGGTGTACGACGAGGTCACCGCCTACGTGGCCGCCCACCACCCGCAGCTGTCGGCCCGTCTCGCGGAGCTCTACCGGGGACTGCGGCCCACCACGGCCACCGGCGCCTACATCGAGGAGTACCTGAACAAGCCCTACGCGCAGCGCGTCGAGATGGCCGAACGCACCGGCCGGGCACTGGAGCTGCTGCGCCGGCGGCAGCCGGGCGCGGACCGGGAGGCGTACGACCGGATGCTCCGGAACGCCACCGCCATCGACCGGACCGCCGGCCAGTACGCCTTCGACTACGTCGACCCGGCCCAGCTCGCGGCCGCGATGCGCTACCGCGACGAGGCGATGGCCGACAACGTGGTGTCGTGGCGGGAGCACACCGGCACGAAGGTGCTGCTGTCCGCGCACGACACGCACGTCGGGTACGTGCCCGCCGACCCCGCCCACTACCCCAAGCAGCAGGGCGCGTTCCTGCGCGACAGCCTCGGCGCCGGGTACGTCAGTGTCGGCGTGACCTTCGACCGGGGCTCGTTCAACGCCACCGGCCCCGACGGGGACATCCGGCGCTGGACGCTGGGTCCGGCGGCACCGGGAAGCAACGAGTGGACTCTCGACCGGGTGCGGTACCGCGACTACGCCGTGGACCTGCGCTCGGTCGGCGAACCGGCCCGCACCTGGCTGTCACGGGCCCGGCCCACGCGCAGCATCGGCACCGACTACCCGGACACCATGCCCGACGTGGCTCTCGCGGCCACCCACGACGTCCTGATCCACCTTCACCGGGTGGAGGCGGCGCGGTTGCGCGACCGGTAGCCGGCGACCTTCGCCTGGTCGCCGCAGCGGTCCATGGAGCACCAGCGGCGGCGGGCCCGGGAGTCGTCGAGGAAGAGCCGGGAACAGTCCGGCTTCCAGCTCACCGGCCTGCAACTGCACGGCTGGGACCCGCGGCCGGACCTGTGCGAGCCGGCCGAGCGGGTGGCCGCGGGCGACTACCGGGTCCCGGTCGAGACCGTCCCGCCCCTGGGGCAGGCGCGCGCCGCGCGCGAGCGGCTGGAGAGCCGGGACAACCGGGGCAAGATCGTGCTCGCGGTCGGGGAGGGCCGAGGGTCAGGCGTACAGCTTGTCGAGGAAGGCGGACAGGTTGCCCGTCGCGCGGGCGATCTGCTCCGCCGGCGTGAGGCTCTCCTCGAAGCGGGCCCCCGGCTCCAGGGCCTTCTTGCCGCGCAGATAGAGGGAGCACGCCAGGTCCGTGCACATGTACAGACCCACCGAGTTGCCCTCGCGGCCCGCCGCGCCCGCCTTGCGCGCCGTCATCAGCGAGACCCCGCCGCCAGGATGGGTGGTCAGGCACAGCGAGCACATGCCGCGGTGCGGGAAGCCGCGCCGCGAGGTCGGGAAGCGCAGGGTGACACCCATGAGTTGACCCTGCCTTTCGGTCACGAGACAGCTGCGGTCGGGTGCCCCCGGATCTGTCCATCCGAGGAAGTCCAGGTCGTCCCAGGGGAGTTGGTCGAGATCTCGGGGCACGAACAGCCGTTTGGCCTCACCCTTGGAGCAGTTGACGAAGGAGGTACGGATGGCGGGCTCGGTGAGCGGCCTCATGGGGGAGTCTCCTGAAACAGGTGAACCTAGGATGTCTAGGTTTTACCCTAGGGTAGATAGCCTCGGAAGGGGACGCCAGTGAATTTGCGGGCGCGGTCGGCCCTCCGCCACGTCGCCGCCCGCTCCAGGGGCCCGGCTCTCGACCCCGACCTGCGCATCACGCTGAACTTCCACCCGGACCGGGACGCCGGCGGCGCCTCCGTCCTCCGGGCCCTCGCCCGGGACGGCGCCTACCACTCCCAGTTCGTCACCGGCACCAGCAACGGCGGCCTCACCGCGCACCCCGGCGGAGACCGGTGGCGCTGGGAGAGCCGTATCTTCGGCGGGGCCTACGACGATGCCGACCCGCGCGAGCGACCCGTGTACGGCGCGCTCGACTTCCGCCGCCAAGTGGTGGGCGCGGCCCCGAGGTTCGGTTCCTCCCACTTCCGGCTGACCGCCCGGACGCTCGCCCGCGCCACGTTCTGCTACCCGGACAGCGCGGCCGAGCCCACCGACTTCGGTGTGGCCGCCGGCATGTCCTTGCTGGCGCTGGCCGAAGCGGACGAGCGGGACGCCCTGAACGACTACGTCGAAGCCCACGTCCACGGCGGCGTCGACCTCGCCCGCGACGTGGAGGCCCTGGTCCTGGACGCGAGCTACCGGGGCACGTCCGTCGAGGCCGCGGCCCGCTCGCTGCCCTGCCCGCTCGCCTGGCACCCCGGCTACCGCATCACCGTCGAGGAGCTCTACCGCCACGCCGCCTACCGGGAACGGGAGTACGCCGACCTGGGCGCCCGCATCGCCGAGGACGGCGTGGTCGACCCACGGATCATCGGCGACGCGGCCCGCACCGGCCGGTACGTCCTGCAGGACCTGAAGATGGTGTGGCACACCCTGGCCCGCTTCGGGGCGCCGATGGGAGCGGGTACGGCCGATTCGCCGGAGGACGTGATCGCCCGCGCCCGGGCGGACGCCACTACCGCCGACGCCGCCTACTCGTCGCCGGCCGGCACCGGCGGCCACGCCCCGGCCGAAAGCACACCCAGCGCGTAGGCGCGGGCGACGAGTTCCGTACGGTTGGCCGCGCCCCAGCGCGCGGACAGCCGCCGCAGGTGGTAGGTCACGCCGGCCGCGGTGCGGCCGGTCTCGCGGGCGGCGCGGGCCATGGTGGCGCCCCCGGCGAGCAGCGCGAGGATCCTCGCCCCGGCCGGCGCGCCCCGGACCGGGGAAGCCGCCTCTCGGGGCGCGCGTTCGTCGAGGACACACAACATCACCGGCAGGGCGGGCGTCTCCTCGAAGGTGTCGCTCACCGGGTCCGCCGTCAACTCCCCGTGCCGCTCCATGCCTCCGGGCGCCCGCCGGCACACCGACACCTGGTAGCGCGAGCGGTGCCGCAGCCGCAGCGCCGCGGCGATCCGCTCCACCTGGGTCGCCTCCCGCGGCCGGAACAGCTCCAGCACAGCCCGCCCGCGCAGCCGCCCCGGGATCGTCCCGCACTCGGCGGGCATCGCCGGATTGGCCGGCAGGACGGCGCCGTGGACATCGCACACCGCGACCGGCACCGACACCCGGTCGAAGAGCGGAAGCGCGCGGTTGCGCCACATCACGCGTCCCGCTGTGCCCGCTCACCCATGGACGGGATGCGCCGCCTGCCAGGCCAGTCGCGAGTCCGCGTCCTCCCCGAGACCGGTGAGGAACTCGTCCAGATCCAGGAACTCCTGCCAGACCGGGCGCCCACCCGCCCGTGACAGCTCCGCCACGACCAGGTCCTCCAGCTCGGCGACCCGCTTGTTCTTCCACACTTTGTCGGCCAGGCTCACCAGCAGGTCCTCCGGGCCGACGTCCGGGGTCGTCCAGGAGGCGTGGGTCCCGGCGAACCGTGCCAGTCCGGGGCGCACCCCGCGGGCCAGGAGCAGCTCCCGCCCGGCCTCCTCGTGCCGGGCGCCGGGGCCGGACAGCTCGCCCGGATGCAGGGTCTTGCCGATGTCGTGCGTGGCCGCACCGAACAGCACCGCCTCCCGATCGATGACGAGGGCCGGGCAGTGCCGGCCCGCCCAGTCGACGAGCCGGGCCGCCACGTCGTGCACGGCCCGGAGATGAGCGACCAGCCGGGGCGGCGCACCGATCTCGTCCAGCAGCGCCGCCACCTCCACGGGCAGCGGGCGCAGCACGGGATCCGAGGTCTCGTCCAGGGCGATGGACAGCACGGTGGGGGCGGTGGTCATCCGGCCAGCCTAATGACCGGCGCGGCCTGCCTGACAGCCACCGCCCGGCACTTCCGCAACCCCTCACACGCCTTTCCCGCCGCACGAACATGCAGTGCGACGCCACGGCCCCAGCACCCGAGTGGATCACGCTGGATCCCGGCACGTCGACGACCGCACACCCGTGGTCATGGTGGCCGTCGGCACCGGTCGCGCGCCATTGCGCGGCGTCGTCGCCGACCGCACGGCGGCCCTCGCCGCGGGCGCCGAACTCCCGCCCGCCGTCTGCTACTTCGGTGAGACGTGCCGGACGCCGACTTCCTGCACGCCGACCTCCTGCACGCCGACTTCCTGCACGCCGAGGAGCTGCGCGCCCTTCGAGACCACCGGGGCGGTCTCGCCCCGCCCGGCCTTGAGCGCGGCCCCCGAGGACGGGATGCTGTTCGTCCAGCACCGCATGACCGCCGAGGCCGACGAGGCCCGGCGCCTGCCGGCCCAGGGAGCCCGGGTGCATGTGTGCGGCGACGGCTCGCGGATGGCGCCGGGCGTCCGGGACGCGTTCCGTACCCTGTACCGGGACCGCACGCCCGGCGCCGACGACACGGCCGCCGAGGCATGGCTCAACCGGCTGGTCTCGGACGGGCGTTACGTCGAGGACGGGTACGCGGCCGGCCGACCGGGAGGAAGGGATGGACGGGTGACGGATTCCTGGGCACGGGCCCGGAACGCGCTGGAGGCGGCGGGGATCCCGCCCGACCGTCTGGCCCACCTCGGACCGCTCGGCGGCGGCACGTACAACACCGTCGAGGAGCTCCGCCTCACGGACGGCGACCGCTACGTACTGAAGGTCGCGCCCACGGCGCCGGGCCTGAGCTACGAGAGCCGACTGCTTCTCGGCGAGGCGGAGTTCTGCCGCGGGGCGGCCGAGGCCGGCGTCCCGGCGCCCAGGGTCGTGGCCCTCGACGAGGCCTGGCTGCTGATGACGGTGTCCCCGGGCGCCCCCTGGAACGATTCGCTCACCACGGCCGAACAGGCGGAGCTACGAGGAGAGTTGGGCCGTCAGGTCGCCCGTCTGCACGAGGTGACCGGGCCCGGCTTCGGCTACCCCACCGGCGCCTTCGGCCCGCTCGCCCCCGACTGGCGCACCGCGTTCACGGCGATGGTCGACGCTGTCCTGGCCGACGCCCGCCACTACGGTGCCTGGCTGCCCCGTCCCGTCGACGAGGTGGCCGCCGTCGCCCGCACCGCGTACGACGCCCTCGACGAGGTCACCGTCCCGCGCCTGGTCCACTTCGACCTGTGGCCGGGCAACGTCCTGGTCGACCATGCCGACGGCAGAGCCCGGATCGGGGGACTCATCGACGGTGAGCGGATGTTCTGGGGCGACCCGATCGCGGACTTCGTCTCCCTGGCGCTGCTGGGGGACATCAGGAAGGACGAGGCGTTCCTGGGGGGCTACCGCGACGCCGGAGGCCACGCCGCGTTCGACGCGTCCGCCCGGCTGCGTCTCGCCCTCTACCGCGCCTACCTCTACCTGATCATGCTCGCCGAGACGGTTCCGCGGGCGGTCGGCGCGGATCAGGAGCGGTGGGTGCGGGAGAGGGTCGCACCGGAACTCATGGCGGCGCTGGGCGAGATCGAGGCCGCGGACGTCTCTCGGCTCACATCGTGAACTGAGGGTCGGAGGAATGGCGCGGCGCACCCTGCCGCAGGGGTATGTTGCAGGTCGGGCTGGGTGCGAGAGGGAGCGGCGTGACGGGGCGGAGCGGGCGCACGGTACGCGATCTGAGGCGGGCCAACCGTGCGGCCGTACTGCAACGGCTCTACTTCGACGGACCCCTCAGCCGCTTCGAACTCGGGCCGGCCACCGGCCTGAGCTCCGGTTCGATCAGCAACGTCGTCGCCGACCTGGTCGCCGACGGGCTGGTGGAGGAGGCCGGCAGCGTCGACTCCGACGGGGGCCGTCCCCGCATGCTGCTGCGCGTGGCCCCCGGCAGTGGCCACATGATCGGCGTGGACATCGGAGAGACCCGGGTGCGGATCGGGCTGTTCGACCTGACTCTCACCGAACTCGCCCGTACGGAACGGCCGTTGAAGCAGCGGCGGTACGAGGTCGACGGGATCGTCGGCCACGTCCGGGACGGGATCACCGAGGTGCTGGCCGCGGCCGGCATCGCCCCCGAACAGCTCCTCGGGGTCGGTATCGGCGTACCCGGCATCGTCGAGCACACCCCCGAGGACGGCGCCGTCGTGCACGGCCAGACCATCGGCTGGGACGCCGTCCGCCTGGAGGCACTCCTGCGGGATAGCTCGCCGCTCCCCGGGGCCGTTCCGTACTTCATCGACAACGGCGCCAAGACCCTCGGCCAGGCCGAGATGTGGTTCGGCGGCGGACGCGGCGCGCACAGCGCGGTCGTCGTCCTCTTCGGCTCGGGCGTCGGCGCCTGCCTCGTCGCCCCCGAGGCGGAGCACGGCCGGGCCGTCGAATGGGGGCACCTCACGGTCCGGGTGCGCGGCCGCCGCTGCCGCTGCGGCGCCCTCGGCTGCCTGGAGGCCTACGCGGGCGCCGAGGCGCTGCTGGAACGCTGGCGCGAGCAGGGGGGCCGGCCGCCGGAGGGCGCGGACGAGGAGACCGCCCTGACGGCGATGCTGGCCGCCGCCTACCCGGCCACGGGGTCCGAACCGTGCGACCCGGTCGCGTCGGCCGTTCTGGAGGAGACCGCGGAGTACCTGGGCGCGGGCCTCTCCGACCTGATCAATCTCTTCCAGCCCGAGCGCATCCTCATCGGCGGCTGGGCCGGCCTGCAACTCGGCGCCCGCTTCCTGCCCGCCGTCCGCCGCCACGCCACCGCGTACGCGCTGCGCCACCCGGCGCGGAAGGTCACCGTCGAGCTGGGCCGGCTGGGCCCCGACGCGGTCACCGTCGGCGCGGCGATCCTCCCGCTCGCCGACTTCTTCGGCCGCGGCGGCCGCCGCCCCGACCCCGCCCCCACCGGCCCGTCCCCCGCCTGGCGAACAGCCCTGGAACACCGCACCCCAGGCTGAGCCCGCACGCCCTGCTCACCGCGCGCCCTGCTCACCGCGCGCCCTGCTGACCCGCGGTTTCGGGCAGGGGGGGCGAAGCCCCGCCCCCACGTTTCGCCGGTCGCTCGGGAGGTACTCGCGTGTCGCCCGGGCGATCGTCGTTCGGGGGAGTCGTTCGTTCGCGTCCGGTGCGGCGTGGGCGCGGAGGGAGGACGTCGTGGGCGTACATCGCCACGAAGGCCCCGGTGAGAACGGCGCGCCGATCCCGCGTGACCTGCCGGACCAGCAGGCCGACGGGGGCGAGGACCCCTGGGACGTCGCCGACGCCGAGTCGCCTCGGGAGCCCGCGGAGGACGTCCCGGACACCGATGAGGCGGGCACCGGACGCCAGGGTTCCCCGCGCGCGGACAGCGGTCGGTCCGACCACCCCGTCCCCGACGAGCCGTCCGCCTGAGGAGTTCGCATGGGCATGGCCGACCGGGTCCGTTCATGGCCCGTCCTACGCCAACTCACCGGCGCCGCACCGGCCGGGGCAGTGCCGCCAAGTCCGCGCGGACCGAGCGGCTGCGCCCCCGCACCGACACCGCCGACCGCGTCGTCCCGTCGATCTGCCCGTACTGCGCCGTCGGCTGTGGGCAGCAGGTGTATGTCAAGGACGACGAGGTCGTGCAGATCGAGGGGGATCCTGCGTCGCCCGTCAGTCGTGGGCGGCTCTGTCCCAAGGGGTCGGCCACCCTTCAGCTGACCACCGGCCCCGCCCGCCGCCACCAGGTCCTCTACCGCCGCCCGCACGGCACCGACTGGGAACCCCTCGACCTGGACACGGCCATGGACATGGTCGCCGACCGGGGTGTCCGCACCCGGCGCGAGACCTGGCAGTGGGATGGGCATGCGCACCGCCCGCACCATGGGCATCGCCAGCCTCGCCGGAGCGACCCTTGACAACGAGGAGAACTACCTCATCAAGAAGCTGCTGACCGGCCTCGGCGTCGTTCAGGTGGAGAACCAGGCCCGGGTCTGCCACAGCTCCACCGTCGCCGGCCTCGGCACCTCCTTCGGCCGCGGCGGCGCCACGACGTTCATGCAGGACCTCCAGCACGCCGACTGCATCGTCATCGAGGGCTCCAACTTCGCCGAGTGCCACCCGGTCGGCTTCCAGTGGGTGATGGAGGCGAAGAAGCGCGGCGCGACGATCATCGACGTCGACCCGCGCTTCAACCGCACCAGCGCACTGTCCGACCTCTACGTCCCGATCCGCGCCGGCACCGACATCGCCTTCCTCGGCGGGATCATCAACCATGTCCTCACCGAGGAGAAGGAGTTCCGCGAGTACGTCCTGAGGTACACCAACGCCGCCACCCTGGTCGGCGAGGACTTCCGCGACACCGAGGACCTCGACGGCGTCTTCTCCGGCCTCGACGAGGAGAAGGCGCACTACGACCCCCGCACCTGGCAGTACGAGGGCGTCGAGGTGCAGCAGCCCACCGGTGAGGTCGACGAGCAGTACGAGGACCGCACCGGCAGGGCGTCCGGCCCCGAGGCGCACGGCTCCGGCGGCGCCCGCACAGGCCACCGCGCCCCCACCGACGAGACGCTCCGGCACCCGCGCTGCGTCTACCAGAGCCTCAGGCGCCACTACGCCCGCTACACCCCCGAGAGGGGCGAGGAGATCTGCGGCATCCCGCGCGCGACCTTCCGCCGCGTCTGCGACGCGCTGACCGCCAACTCCGGCCCCGAGCGCACCAGCGCCTTCGTCTACGCCGTCGGCTGGACGCAGCACTCGACCGGCAACCAGTTCATCCGCGCCGCGAGCGTGCTCCAGCTGCTGCTGGGCAACATCGGCCGACCCGGCGGTGGCATCCAGGCGCTGCGCGGCCACGCCTCCATCCAGGGCTCCAGCGACATCCCCACCCTCTTCAACCTGCTGCCGGGCTCTCCCCATGCCGCACGCCCACACCCACATGGACCTCGACGACCATGTCGCGGCCACCCGCACGGAGAAGGGCTTCTGGGCGAAACATGCGCGCCTACATGGTCAGCCTCCTCAAGGCCTACTACGGCGACGCGGCCACCCCCGACAACGACTTCTGCTTCGACCACCTGCCGCGCCTGACCGGCTCCCACTCCACCTACGACACGGTGCCGGCCCAGCTCGACGGCGCGTGCAAGGGCTACTTCCTGCTCGGCGAGAACCCGGCCGTCGGCTCCGCCAACACCCGCCTGCAACGCCTGGGCATGGCGAACCGACGAGTACCCGGCCGGGCCCTGCGCACGCGGCGATGCCCCGCCGCCGAACCGGCCGTGCTCGACGTGCCCGAGCTCGTCGTGCCCGTGCCCGTGCCCGTGCTCGTGCCCGTGCCCGTGCCCGAGCTCGTCGTGCCCGTGCTCGTCGTCCACCGCGACCCGCGGAAGAGGGCGGCGGGGAGTGACGCGGACCGGCCCCTACGCGCCGAACGCGTTCACGCCCGTCAGCTCGGCGGACAGCTCCCACAGCCGCGCCGCCTGCTCCGGGTCTGTCGCCCAGGCCTTGACGCCGGAGCGTTCGTCGCCGTCGACGGCGGGCTCGGCGATGTCGCAGTCCTCGAGGTAGACGCCGCCCATCCCGGCCAGCTGCGGCGAGGTCGCCGCCCACACCTGGGTGGCCGCGCCCTGCTCCGGGGTCTTGAAGCCCTGCGGGTTGAGTACGTTCCCGTCCTCGTCGATCCACCCGCGCTCCACCATCTCCTGCTTGGGGATGTGCCGCTGCAGGGGCGTGATGATGCCGCCGGGGTGCAGGGAGAAGGCGCGCACGCCCCGGTCCCGGGCCAGCCGGTCCAGGTGGACGGCGAAGAGCACATTCGCGGTCTTGGCCTGCCCGTACGCCTCCCACTTGTCGTAGCCCCGGCGCCACTGGACGTCGTCCCAGCGCATCCCCGAGAAGTGGTGGGCGCGCGAGGAGACGGACACGACCCGCGCGCCGCCGGGCTCGATCGCCGGCCACAGGCGGTTGACGAGGGCGAAGTGGCCGAGGTGGTTCGTGGCGAACTGGGCCTCCCAGCCGGGGCCGACCCGGGTCTCGGGGCAGGCCATGATCCCGGCGCTGTCGATGACGAGGTCGATGCTGCGGCCGGAGGCGAGGAACCGCTCGGCGAAGGCGCGCACGCTGTCCAGGTCGCCGAGGTCGAGCTCTTCCGTCTCGACGTCGTCGAGGCCGACGAGGTTCTCGCGGGCCGCCGCCGGGCGCCGCGCGGGGACGACGACGTGGGCACCGGCCTTGGCGAGCGCGCGGGTCGTCTCCAGGCCCAGCCCGGAGTACCCGCCCGTGACCAGGGCCAGCTTCCCGGTCAGGTCGACGCCCCGCAGGACCTCGTCGGCGGTGCTTGTGGCGCCGAAGCCCGAGCCGATCTTGTGCTGTGCGGTGCCGTTGCTGTGCGTGTCGCTGTTGCTCATGACCTGAACGCTACGAATTGGAGTGCTCTCGAAGTCAAGTGCGACCGTGGTCCGCGGTCCCGGACAGGAGAAAGCCCCGACCGGACGGGGGAATCACGGTCGGGGCGGCCAAGCGGTGGGCGCGGATGGCGGTCGCCTCTCGGCGAGGGCTCCACAGGGCTTCAGCCGAACGATCGTCCCTGTGGGCAAAAGGTGAGGCCCGGGGACACTGTCCCATCCGCACCCACGGTTGGTTCAACGGGGAACTACCGGTGGGTGTTCCGGGGTCCGGCCGTGGCGCGCGGTGATGTGTGTCACCGTTTCCCGCTCCGCCCCGGCTGTCCGGTCGTCGTCCGCCGCGACGGCGCGGGGTGGGTGAGGGCCGTGACATGACCGGTCCCGCGGTCGTCGGCGGTCGTCCGCCGCCTCGGGCACCGCGTCGAGAGGGACCGGTGTGGTCTGCGCGGTGGGTCGGTGGTCGGGTGCGGGCTCGGGCGGCTCCGGTGCCGCGCCGGACGCGGCCCGTCGCGCCGCCGTTCCGGTCGGGCGCCCAGGGACCGCTCGGCGGCCGTCGCCGTGGCCCACTCCCGCCGCTGCCTGGCAGAGTCGGGAGGGACCGGTGTGGTCTGCGCGGTGGGTCGGTGGTCGGGTGCGGGCTCGGGCGGCTCCGGTGCCGCGCCGGACGCGGCCCGTCGCGCCGCCGTTCCGGTCGGGCGCCCAGGGACCGCTCGGCGGCCGTCGCCGTGGCCCCCCGCTGCCCGGCGGTGACCGGGGGCGGCACGGCCGAGCGCGCGTTGACGGCGCCACCGATCACCGCGCTCAGCACCCGCCGCCCCCTGGACCCGGCCCCCGCCCCGTGGCCCGGCGCGGCCCCCCAGGGGCCCGCGCCTCAGGCCAGCGGACTTGCCGTCAGGGACGCCAGGAGGTCGGCGGGGCCGTCGTAGACGGCTTCCGCGCCCGCGTTCAGCAGGTCGGCGCGGGGGGTGCCGCCGGACAGGACTCCCACACAGCGCACCCCGGCTCGACGGCCCGCGCGCATGTCCCACACGGTGTCGCCGACGAACACGGCGCGTTCGGCAGGCGCCCCGGCCAGCTCCAGGGCGTGTTGCACGGGTTCCGGCGAGGGCTTGCCCTGCGCCACGTCGTCCGCGCTCGCCGTGGCGGCGATGGCGTCGTCGGCGTCGATGGCGCGCCGCAGGGCCGACAGCTCGCCCCCGCTCGCCGAGGTGGCGAGGACGACCGTCCAGCCGTCGTCGCGCAGCCGCCGCAGTAGTGGGCCGGCGTCCCGCAGTGGCGGCAGCCGGTCGAAGTACTGCCCGTAGAGGGCCTTGTGGGCGGCGCTGAGCTCGGCGTCCTCGTCCTTGTCGCGGTCGTCGCCGAGCAGGTGGGCGATCAGGTCGTCGGAACCGAGTCCGACCGCCCGGTGCACGGCGTGCATCGGTACCCGGTGGCCCGCCTGCCGGAAGGCCTCCCACCAGGTGGTGACATGCAGGTGGTTGGTGTCGACGAGGGTGCCGTCGATGTCGAACACGGCGGCGCGGGTCATCTCGGGTCCTTTCTCTCGAGCCCTTCGAGTACCACCTCAGCGGCCCGCCAGGCCCGCCGGCACCCGCCCCTCCCGCGTCCAGGCCAGCAGTGCGGCCAGCGGCCACGTGGTCACGATCCGTTCCGCGGGCACCTCACACTCCTCGGCCCGCGCGCAGCCCAGGATCTGCCAGTCCAGCTGGCCGGGCGCGTGTGCGTCGGTGTCGACCGAGAACAGCACGCCCGCCGTCACGGCCCGGCGGAGCAGCCGGCGCGGCGGGTCGAGCCGCTCGGGCCGGCTGTTGATCTCCACGGCCGTACCGGACTCGGCGCACGCCGCGAACACCTCGTCCGCGTCGAACTCCGACTCCGGCCGCCCCCGCCCGCTCACCAGCCGACCGGTGCAGTGGCCGAGGATGTCGGCGTGGGGATCGCGCACGGCGTTCACCATGCGGCGCGTCATCGCGCGGGACTCCATGCGCAGCTTGGAGTGCACGGACACGACCACCACGTCGACCCGCTCCAGCAGCTCCGGCTCCTGGTCCAGCGACCCGTCGTCGAGGATGTCGCACTCGATGCCGGTCAGCAGCCGGAACGGCGCCCAGGTCGCGTTGAGCTCCTCGACCACCTCCAGTTGCCGGCGCAGCCGCTCGGGCGAGAGCCCGCGGGCGACCGTCAGGCGCGGCGAGTGGTCGGTGAGCACGGTCCACTCGTGGCCGAGCGCGGCCGCGGCCCGGCCCATCTCGTCGATGGGACTGCCGCCGTCCGACCAGTCGGAGTGGACATGGCAGTCCCCGCGCAGCAGCTCCCGCAGCCGGGACCCCGCGCCGTCCGTGAGCGGCCGGCCGGCCTCGCCCTCCAGTTTCTCCAGATACGACGGCACGTGCCCGGCGAGCGCCTCGCGCACCACCTGGGCGGTCTTGGGGCCCACACCCTTGAGCGACTCCAGCGTCCCGGCCGCCGCCCGCTGCTCGACCTCCGCCACGGGCAGCCGCGCCAGTACCCGGGACGCCGTACGGAAGGCGCGCACGCGGTAGGTCGGCGCCAGGGACCGCTCCAGCAGGAAGGCGATCCGGTCCAGGGCCTCGACGGGATCCATCGCCACCTCCTGGCTCCAGAGTTCCCCACCTGCGCGCGGACCGCATGACGGGCGTCGCGTTTCGCCCTGGACGTCACATTTTGGTGATGATCGGATGATTCATACCGGTAGGTTGCGTTCTACCCTCTATGTCATGACCGAAATTGCGAGCCTCCGTATTTCCCACCCGCGGATCATGGTGCTCGGGGTGCAGCCGGGCCCGACGCCTTTCCGCATCGTGGAAGTCGATGGTCAGGTGGTCGGTGAGGCGAGGGCCGTCATCGACGTCCTCGAAATAGCCGCAGCGTTCGGCGTCACGGTCCATGACCTCGACGACCCGGACGTCGTGCGCTGGGTGGGCGGGGGCAAGTACACCTGGGCCCCGCGCTGACGGCGGCCCGGTCTCCTGCCCCTGCGCCCCGTCACAGGTGCCGCTCCCGCGCGTGCACCGCACGGCTCACCCTGCGCCCCAGGAGCAGGTAACCGACCAGCGCGCCCGTGGTGTTGAGGATGACGTCGTCGATGTCGAAGGCGCGCCCGGTCACCAGCGCGCCCTGGGCGAACTCCACCAGCAGCATGACGGCCGCGGTCAGCAGCAGCACCCGCAGCACCCCACGCGCCCGGGGCGCGACGACCGGCACCAGGATCCCGAAGGGCACGCCGAGCAGCACGTTCCCGCCGATCTGCTTGGCGGCGTCACGCAACGCGGGCTGGTCGAGGTAGGCCCGCAGCGAGTCGCCGGGACGCAGGTTGGAGTGCACCAGGGACTCGGAGGCGGGCGACGGCTCCAGCGTGAGCCGGGCGAGCACGACGGCGAACGCCACCATGAACGCGAAGGCGAACAGCATCGCCAGCAGCCGCAGCGGGAACGGCAACGGCCGCTCGGCGTGTGACGACTTCTTCGCCGCGGCGCCTTTGTCCCCCTTACCAGCCTTACCAGCCTTACCGGCATTACCAGCCTTACCGGTCTTGCCGGTCTTGCCGGTTTTCTCGGCCGTCTTCCTGGGGGTGGCGGGCTTGGCTGTCTCCTTCTTCGGCTTTGTCGGGGTGGCGGGCTCCTCGCTCTTGGCGGCGCGCGGGCGGAACAGGGTACGCGGACGTAGGGCTGCACGGGCCATGCGGTCCTCCAGTGTTCAACTTCCCTGCGTAGTAAGGCGATTACCCGCTAACCGCCCAGGGATGCAGACCGACGGTGCCCGGGTCCGCGGAGACCCGGGGACGGCTGGCCCGGATCCCCGACACCATGACTTTGGTCCCCGCGCTGCTGCTCGCGGCGGCGGTCGCAGCCGGGGTGGCCCCGGGTCTCGCCCACGTCGTCGCGCACGCCGTGAACGAGACCGGATCGGGAGGCGCGGTCACCTCCGTCCACTGGACCTGGGCCGGGGCACTGCTGGGCCTGACCTCGACCCTGCCGGCCGTGGGTCTGGCGGCCGTCGCCGTCGCCCGGCCGCGACTGCTCGCGGCCCCCGGCCGGGCGCTCTCCCTGCGCCGTCTGCAGTCCGGGCACATCGGGGACTACGTGGCCGGGCTGCTGGCCGGCACAGCACTACTGGGCGCACTGGCACTGCCCGGCGTGCTCGGCGGCTGACGCGGGGCCGGGCGCCGCGTGCGGGGATCAGGGGCCGTAGGCCACCTTCACCTCCTTGAAGCCGAGGGAGCGCAGCAGCCCCCGAAGCATGTCGGTGGTGTTGGTCTCGGCGCGCGCGGTCAGTCCGCTCTCCTTCGCCGCGTCGCCGATGTGCCGGACCGCGAGCTTCTGCACGGCCTGCTCACCGTTGGGGTTGTCCGAGAAGAGGTCGCCGAGGCGGTCGAGGAGACCGCGCTGCTTGGAGACCGCGTAGGAGCGGTCGGGGTCCAGCGCCGGAGTGCCGAGCCGGGCGTGCGGGAGCCGGAGCGTGGCCGAGGTGCGGTCGTCGTTGACCGTCACGTCCTTGTCGCCGACCTTGCCGAGGTCGACGTAGGCGTCCACGGTGCCCGCCCCGACGTACAGGGTGCGGGTGCCGCGCAGCGCGTCGGGGAGGTACTTGGCGTCCTTCTCCAGGTCCACGACGACCTGGAAGTTGCCGGAGGCGGCGTCGTATCGGCTCATGTCCTGGATGGACTCGAGCAGGGCGGGGCCGGAGCGGTCGTGGGTCTCGGTGCCGAAGAAGTCGCGCAGTCCCGGCAGCAGACTCAGCCGGATCCCGGCGAACATCACGACGAGCACGACCACGACGGCGGTGAGCACCTTGGCCCAGCCGGGCATCCGCCGAGGGAGGCGCTTGTCGGACTTGTCGGGCTTGGTGGACCTGATGGAAGTCGTCATGCAGACGGTCCTCCTTCCTGCTGTCCGGATGCCCGCCAATTCCGCTGTCAGACCGCCTTGTTGACGACCTGTGACAGGAGGGTCACGGAGGTCGAGGAAGTGAGCTGCCCCGTCGTACCGGCCCGTGGTCGAAGGCGAAGGCGACCGCGCGCACCCGGTCGCGCCGGTCCAGCTGGTCCGGGACCCGGCCGACGTGCGTCTTCACGGTCGCCTCGCCGACGCGCAGCCGTCCGGCGATCTCCGCGTAGGACAGGCCACGGCCGAGACAGGCCACGGCCGAGACAGGCCACGGCCGAGCAGGAGCAGCACCGCGTGCCCCCGGTCGGTCAGCGGGGCCGGCCGGCGGGCCGTGTCCGGCGTCGGCTCGACGGGGGTGGCGCGGGCGAACTCGGCGAGCAGCCGGCGGGTGACGGACGGCCCGAGGAGCGCCTCGCCCCGCCGCGAGCGTGCGGATGCCGTCGATCAGGGCCTCCGGCGCGCTGCGCTGGAGCAGGAACCCTGCCTCGACACGCCCGCCGAGCCCGGTGACCCGCTCCCGCATGGAACCGAGCCCCGGCCCGCCGCCCGGCTGCCGCTCGCCGCCGTACCGGTCCCGTCGTCCGTCACCCGGACAGGACGCGGTCGTCCGTCATCTCGACGTCGACCACCGCATGGGCGGGCCGTGCGTGCCGGACGACGGTGGTGGGCGACTCGTGAACCACCCGGCCGGCCGTCTCCGCGACGGGCGGCCGTGGCTGCCTGGGCGACCGCCACCAGCACCGCCGGCCTCGCGCTTCTCGCGGCACGTCGGCCTCGTGCTCCTCGCGGTGTCCGCCGACCTCGCGGTGTCCGTCGGCCTCGTGCTCCTCGCGGTGTCTGCCGACCTCGCGGTGTCCGTTGGCCTCGTGCTCCTCGCGGTGTCTGCCGACCTCGCGTCACGTCGGCCTCGCGCTTCTCGCGGTGTCCGCCGTCGCCGCGCTCGTCGCGACCTGCGCGCTGCCCTGCACGCGGGCGTGCGCCGCAAGGGCGTCACCGAGCTGATCACGGAGGCCCTGCTGCCGGCCGCCTCCACCGGGGCCCGGCTCACCGTGCTCCAGCCCCTCGACGAGTCCCCGCCCCGGCCCCACGCGCAGCCCACCGGTCACTGGAACCCAAGAACCCCGGGATCGCCCGCGACTACGACGAGGTCCTGCCGGACGCCACCCTGCTGACCGTGCCCGGCGCCGACCACCTCGTCGACCTCGAGCAGTCCGAGGCCTACCGGAAGGTGGTGACCGGATTCCTCGGCACCTGAGGGGTTCGCGGGGCTCTGGGCACTCCGGGGGACTCCGGGGCACTCCTGAGGGTGGGCAAAACGGACGTGGTCCGTAGCATGAGAGCTCCCGCCCCAGCCGGACATGATCAGCGAGGAGCCGATCGTGCGAGACATCTCCGTGTTCAGCGGCAGTGCCCACCCCGAGTTGGCCGCCGAGGTCTGTGCCCACCTCGGCGTGCCCCTGAGCCCCACCCGCCTCAGCAGGTTCGCCAACGACTGCCTGGAGGTCCAGCTCCAGGCCAACTGCCGGGAACGGGACGTCTTCCTCGTCCAGCCACTGGTCCGGCCCGTGCAGGAGCACCTCGTCGAGCTGCTGCTGATGTGCGACGCGGCCCGTGGGGCGTCGGCGGGCCGGATCACCGTCGTCATGCCGCACTACTCCTACGCCCGCTCCGACAAGAAGGACGCGCCCCGGATCTCGCTGGGCGGACGCCTGGTCGCCGACCTGATGGCGGCGGCAGGCGTGCACCGCGTCCTCGCCATTACGCTCCACTCGCCCCAGGTGCACGGCTTCTTCTCGATGCCCGTCGACCACTTGCACGCCCATCGGGAGCTGGCCGCCCACTTCCGCCGCTACGACCTCACCCGCACCACCGTCGTCTCACCGGACCTCGGCAACGCCAAGGAGGCCGCCGCCTTCGCCCGGATGATCGGCGCCCAGGTGGCGGCGGGCGCCAAGCAGCGGTACGCCGACGACCGGGTCAGCATCAGCGCCGTCATCGGCGAGGTCGCCGGGCGGGACGTCATCGTCCTCGACGACGAGATCGCCAAGGGCAGTACGGTCCTCGAACTCCTGGACCGGCTCAGAGAGTTGGCACCGCGCTCGATACGAGTGGCGTGCACGCACGGCCTGTTCGCGGCCGGCGCCCTCAAACGGCTCAGCGAGCAGCCCGACGTCCTGGAGATCGTGTGCACCAACACCGTGCCGGTGCCCGCCGAGGAGCACACCGACAAGCTGCGGATCCTGTCCATCGCCCCCGCCCTCGCGGAGGCCGTGCGCCGCATTCACAACGGCGAGTCCGTCAGCGCCCTGTTCGACGCGGCGCGCGGCGAATAGCCGGTGGCGCTTCGGGGCGCTGTCATAACGTGCCGGACGTGGCCTCGGGCCGTTCCAGGGCCGCGTCCAGCGTCGTGGCGGGCGGCAGCAGCCGGGACAGCCCGGTGGCCCGCAGGATCCGCAGGGTGAGCGGATGGGCGCAGACGAGATGCAGCTGCCCGCCGTGGCCGAGGACCCGGTCGCGCGCCCGGTACAGCAGCCGCAGCCCGGAGCAGTCGAAGAACTCGATCCGGGTCAGGTCGATCACGATGCGCGGGGCGGGACCGGCGGTCGCGTCGTCGAGGTGCGGGCCGATCTCCGTGGCCGCGACGATGTCGATCTCACCGCGGAACTCCAGCACCGTGTACCCCCGGTCCCGGCGGACGTGCAGGTGCGGGGTGTCCGCCGTGGGTTCCTGCTGCACGACGACATCGCCTCCAACCCGCTCCACCGGTCGGGAGCCTCCAACGGCCGGGGAGCAAGCAGCAGTTCCCCGCCTCAGCAAGTTACCCCCGATGGGGTGAATTCCAGCATGTTCGATTGACATATGTCTTCGAAATGCAACCGGCAGTGTCCGAGTTTTTTCGCGTCGTGAACGAAGGGGTGCGCGAAGGGGTGCGCGAACGGGTGGGTGGAGCCCTACGACAGCGCGTGCCACGCCTTGGAGAGAGCTGTGCGGAACTGCTCCGTCTGGTGGGCCGTGAGCTCCCGCACCATACGCTCCTCCAGCTCCCGCACCGGCCCGGCGTGCCGCTCCAGCAGCTCCCGCCCCTCCTCGGTGAGCAGGATCAGCAGCTCGCGCCGGTTGCGCGGATTGCGCTCGCGGCGGATCAGGCCGCGCCCCTCCAGGGAGCGCACCAGGTCGGCGATGGACTGGGCGGTGACGAAGGAGTCCCGGGCCAGCTGGGCGGCCGACAGGCCGTCGTGCCGCTCCAGCACGGTGAGTGCCGTGTACTGCAGCGCCGTGATCCCGGACGGCTTGACCAGCTCGTCCAGGTGGGATCGCACGACCAGCTCCACCTGCTTCACCATGTAGAGCAGGGACGGGGTCGCCCTGTGGGGCTGAGGTGCGGACGCTGCTGCCTTGGTTGTCTGGGTGCCGACCATGAGTCCGAGCGTAGACCATTGACAGGAAACCTGTCTGTAATGAGACTGCGGACCAACAGGAATCCTGTTGGTTGAAATCTTGGCGACGATGCTGAGGAGTGGTGATGACCACCTTCGAGATCGACCCCGGTCGACTGTTCATCGGGGGACAGTGGCGCGAGGCCGCGGACGGAGCGCGGACCGAGGTGGTCGACCCGTCCCGGGGCGCGGTCGTCACCACCGTCGCGGAGGCGGGCGCCGCCGACGTGGACGCGGCGGTGCGGGCCGCGCGGGAGGCCTTCGACGCCGGACAGTGGTCCGGCCTGAGCGGCCGGGAGCGCGGCCGCGTCCTGCTCCGGGTGGCGGAGCTGATCCGTGCGGAGGCCGACGAGATCGCCCGGCTGGAGAGCCTCGACGTCGGCAAGCCGATCACACTGGCCCACGCCGTGGACGTCACCAACGCGGCCAACGACTACGAGTACTTCGCGTCCCTCGCCTTCTCCCTGGACGGCGCGAACCGCGACACCCCCATGAACGCCCTCGCCTACACCAAGCGGGGACCGATCGGTGTGGTCGCCGCCATCACCCCGTTCAACTTCCCGCTGATCCTGGCCGGATCCAAGATCGCCCCGGCCCTCGCCGCCGGCAACACGGTCGTGCACAAGCCCGCCGACGAGACCCCGCTCAGCGCCCTCTACATGGCGGGACTGCTCCAGCGGGCCGGCGTTCCGGACGGCGTCGTCAACGTCGTCACCGGCAGCGGGCCGGTCGCCGGAGAGGCGCTGCTGCGGCACCCCGGCGTCGACAAGATCGCCTTCACCGGCTCCACCGCGATCGGTCGGCACGCCGCGAGCATCGCGGGCGAGAACCTCAAGCCGGTCACCATGGAACTCGGCGGCAACGCGGCGCACATCGTCTTCGAGGACGCCGACCTGGAGAAGGCCGTCGGCGCGGTCATCAAGGGCTTCGTCTTCAACACCGGCCAGTTCTGCATGGGCGGCCCGCGTCTGCTGGTGGCCCGCCCGGTCTACAGCACCCTGCTGAACATCCTCGCCGAGGCCGTCCCGGGCGTGCCCGTCGGCGACCCCCGGCAGGTGGAGACCGTCGTCGGCCCGATGGCGGGGGAGAAGCACCTGCGCAAGGTCGAGGAGTACGTCGACCTCGCCCGCAAGGAGGGCGCCCGCATCGTCTGCGGCGGCGAGCGCCTCGACCTCGACGGCGGCTACTACTACAAGCCGACCGTCATCGCCGACCTCGCCAACGACTCCCGTGTCGTGCAGGAGGAGATCTTCGGCCCGGTCCTCACCGTCCAGCCCTTCGACACCGAGGACGAGGCAGTGGCCCTGGCCAACTCCACGCCGTACGGACTGGCTTCGGGCGTCCAGACCGGCAACCTGGCCCGCGCCCACCGCGTCGCCGACCGCCTCCAGGCCGGCATCGTCTGGGTCAACGACTGGGCGATGCTCGACCCGGCCGTCCCCTTCGGCGGCGTCAAGGACTCCGGCTTCGGCCGCGAGTACGGCCCCGAGGCGCTCCACTCGTACACCAAGGTCAAGTCCGTCGTCGTCTCGCTCGACTGAACGCGCCTGTAGGAACACCTGTAGGAACAAAGGGAGTTCAACCGATGTCCACCACCACACGCGCCGCCGTCGTCGAGTCCGGCGGAGCCCCCTTCACCCTCTCCGACGTCGTCCTCGACGACCCCGCACCGCACGAGGCGCTGGTCCGCCTGGTGGCGGCCGGGGTGTGTCACACCGACCTCGGCGTGGCGAGCGGCGGACTGCCCTTCCCGCTGCCCGGAGTCCTCGGCCACGAGGGCGCGGGAGTCGTGGAGGCGGTCGGTTCGGCCGTCACCGGGGTCGCCCCCGGCGACCATGTCGTGCTGTCCTTCACCTCCTGCGGCGACTGCCGCAACTGCCACGGCGGCCACCCCGCCTACTGTGCGACCTGGCTGCCGCTGAACCTCATCGGCGGGCGCCGCGCCGACGGCACCAGCACGATCAGCCGGGACGGCGAGGCCCTCGGCGGCCACTTCTTCGGCCAGTCGTCGTTCGCCGAGCGGGCGCTGGTCGACGAACGCAGCCTGGTCAAGGTCGACCCGGAGGTACCGCTGGCGTCGATCGCCCCGCTGGGCTGCGGAGTCCAGACCGGCGTGGGCGCGGTCTGGAACGTGCTGAAGCCGGCGAACGGCAGCACGATCGTCGTCCTGGGCGCCGGAGCCGTCGGCCTGTCCGCGGTCATGGCGGCCGCGCTCACCCCGGCCACCACGATCATCGCCGTCGACAAGGTCGCCGAACGCCTCGCACTGGCCAAGGAGTTGGGCGCCACCCACACCGTCGACGCCGGCCAGGCCGCTCTCGGGGAGGCCATCGCGGAGATCACCGGCGGGCAGGGCGCCGACGGCATCGTGGAGACCACGGGCAGCACGGCCGTACTGCGGCAGGGCGTCGACGCGCTCGCCGCCCGCGGCACCCTCGTCGTCGTGGGCGCACCGCCCTTCGGCACCGAGGTCGCCCTGGACGTCAACGGACTGCTGGGCGGCAAGCAGGTCGTCGGTCTCACCCTCGGCGACGCCGAGACGCAGAGCTTCATCCCGGCGCTCGTCAAGCTCGTCAAGGAAGGACGGCTCCCGCTGGACCGCCTGATCGGCACCTACGCGTTCGCCGACATCGACCAGGCGGTGCGGGACATGACGGCGGGCAAGACCATCAAGCCCGTGCTGACGTTCTGACCGCCCGTCAGTCGACCGTGAGGACCAGCTTTCCGGTGGTCCGGCCGGTGTCGCCGAGCCTGTGCGCCTCGGCGGCATCGGCCAGCGGGAACGTTCCCGCGATCGTGGCGCGCAGCTTGCCCGCCTCGACCAGTTCCGCGATCGCCCGCATCCCGGCCCGGTCGGCGTCCACCAGCACCCACACCGCCCGGACGCCGAGCTGCTCGGCCTCCTCGTAGAACGCGTCCGAACTCACCGGCAGGATCGACACCACGATCCCGCCCGGCCGCAGCACCCGCAGGGACCGCACGGAGGTTTCCCCGCCGAGGGTGTCCAGAACCACGTCGACGTCCTTCACCGCCTCGGTGAAGTCGGTCTCCCGGTAGTCGATCACCTCGTCGGCGCCGAGTTCCCGCAGGAAGCCGTGCTTGCCCGCGCTCGCCGTGCCGATCACATACGCGCCGCGCGCCTTGGCGATCTGCACGGCCACGTGCCCCACACCGCCCGCGGCCGCGTGGATCAGCACCCGCTGCCCGGCCTGGAGATCGGCGTTCTCCACCAGGGCCTGCCAGGCCGTGAGCGAGACCAGCGGCAGCGCGCCCGCCTGGACATGGTCGATCCCGGCCGGCTTGTGCCACAGGGTGCGGACCGGGGCGATGGCGTACTCGGCGTGCGAGCCGTGGCCCCACGGGTACGGCAGCATGCCGAAGACCGCGTCGCCCGGCTTGAAAGTGGCCACGCCATGGCCGACCGCCTCGACGGTTCCGGACACGTCCCAGCCGAGGACGAAGGGCGGGTCGCCCAGGCGGCCGCCCATGGCGCGGTGCTTCCAGTCGGTCGGGTTGACTCCGGCGGCGCGCACCCGGACCAGCACCTCGTTCTGGCGCGGGGCGGGCCGCTCCACCTCCACTTCCTTCAGCACCTCGGGACCGCCGAGGACGTCCTGGCTGATGACACGCATGGTGTTCACCGTGTTCACGCGCTTCGTATTGCTCATGGTGACCAGCCTGCCCGGCCGCACCCGCCCGAGAAATGGCATGATTGCCAACCTTCGATAGGATCGTGCCATGGCTGGCAAGCAGCGCACGCACCGTGTGGTCGTCCTCGCCCTCGACGGCGTCTACCCCTTCGAGCTCGGCATCCCGAGCCGCATCTTCGGCGCGGCCGACGGCAACTACGAGACCCTGACCTGCACGGTCGACGGCCGTCCGGTGCGCACGAACGCCGACTTCACGATCGGTGTCGAGCACGGCCCCGAGGCGCTGGCCACGGCCGACACGGTCGTCGTCGCCCCCGTGGCACCCGAGCGGGTCACCGACGAGCTGCCGGACGGCGTCGCCGAGGCCCTCGCCCGGATCCGGCCCGACGCGCGCATCGTCTCCATCTGCACCGCCGCCTTCGTCCTCGCCGCCGCCGGCCTTCTCGACGGCCGCCGGGCCACCACCCACTGGCACGTCACCGAGAAGTTCCGCCGCAGGTACCCGCAGGTCGACCTCGACCCGGACGTCCTCTTCGTCGACGACGGCCGCGTGCTGACCTCGGCGGGCGCGGCCTCCGGTGTCGACGTCTGCCTGCATCTCGTCCGCAGGGACCACGGCAGCGAACTCGCCAACAAGGTGGCCCGCCGCTGCGTGGTCCCGCCGTTCCGCGACGGAGGCCAGGCCCAGTACATCGAACAGCCGGTCCCCGAGACCGGCGCGGCGAGCACGGCGGCCACCCGCGCCTGGGCCCTGGAGCGCCTCGACGAACCCCTCACCCTGGCCGACCTCGCCGCACACGCCCGGATGAGCCTGCGCACCTTCGCCCGCCGCTTCCACGACGAGGTGGGCCTCAGCCCCGGCCGCTGGCTGATCCAGCAGCGCGTCGTGCACGCCCGGCACCTGCTGGAGGCCAGCGACCTCTCCGTCGACCAGATCGCCGGCCGCGTCGGCTTCGCCACCGGCGCCTCACTGCGCCAGCACCTGCACGCGGCCATCGGGGTCTCCCCGCAGGCATACCGCAGGACGTTCCAGACGGCCCGCTGAACGTTGCGGTCCGCTGCGGCGTCGAAGTGGCGCAGGAACGGTCGACGGAATGGGGACGGACATGCGCAGAGGGCTCGTCGCGGTGACGGCGGCGCTGCTGGCTGCCGCGGGATGCGGCGCCGAGGACGACAGGGACGTGATCGTCGACGGCGCGCCCGCGGCGACGCCGTACAGCGGCCCGCTGAACATCCCCACCAGGCAGCTGGACGAGGACACCCCGGAGGCCACGCTCATCGCGTCGGGTGCCGCGGGCCGGGCGCTGGAGTGCGAGGGGGAGATCTCCTGGGGCGGCGGGCCCGACGGGTGGAGCGAGCACGACGGCGGTGACACGCCCGAGGACGGGCTGAGGCTCTACTTCGACATGTTCGAGCCGTCAGGTCCGCGCTCCGGATTCCGTGTGGAGCGCGAGGAGACCGACCGCGTCCTGTACTCCTACGACGTCGGCGGCCGGACGAAGGTGGCGGTGGTCGTCGCCAAGGACCAGAAGAACAGGCCGGGTTGGGGCCCGGAGACCAACGCCTCCTGTGATCCGGCCGAACTCCCCGCGAGCGTCACCGACTCCGGCGACCAGGAGATCTGGACCGACCGCAACGGGAAGCGGGTGACGACCACGACACTGAGCAGTTACGCCGGCGCGGAGCACTGCGGCTGGCAGAAGGCGCACTTCCTGGGGATGGGCCCGGCCAAGGACCACCGGCAGTACGTCCGCGACCCCGACGGTGTGCTCGAAGGCGACCTCCTCACCTCCCCGTACGACGGCGACGTCCGCATGCCCGCCGATGCGCACGACACCGGATACCGCTACCGGGACTGGCAGTTGTGGCTGACGGACGACCGCACGACGGCCTACGTCCGCACGTCCGACGGCGTCGAGGCCTGGCCGCTGGCGAAGGAGATGGTGGCCTGCGCGTGAGGGCCGCTCAGCGGCTCGCGTGCAGCGCGACGAGCAACTGCCACACCTGGTCGGCGATCTCACCGGGCGTGCCGTCGAGATCGCCGTGCAGCCAGTCGGCCAGCACGCCGGCGAAGGTGGCGGCGACGGCGGAGGCCACCAGCGGGGCGTCCGCCGCGCCCGCCCGCTCGCGCTCGCGCAGACTGTAGGCCCGCAGGTCCCGGTGCAGCACCCGGCCGAGCGGCCCGCCGCCGCCCGGCGCCAGCAGGGTGCGGTACAGCGCGGCGTGCGGGGCCAGCGAGCCGAAGAACTCCGCCAGCGCGGCCGGTGCCCGGACCGGGTCCGGCCGCCCCTGCCAGGCGTGCAGCGCCTCCACGGCCTCCCGTACGACGTCGGCGCAGGCGTCGACGGCGAGGGCCTCCAGGTCGGCATAGTGCACGTAGAAGGTGGCCCGCCCGACACCGGCCCGCCGCACCAGCGCGGCCACGCCGACCTCCTCCAGCGGCCGCTCGGCACACTCCTGAAGCAGTGCGGTACGCAGCCTCGCCCGGGTGCGGGCCGCCCGCGGGTCCTCGGGCTCGGCGCGCGTCACTGCGCGATCAGGACGGCGGCCAGGGCGAGCGCGCCGGGCAGGGCCTGCGCCACCAGGATCCGGCGGTTCGCCGTGACCGCGCCGTACACGCCCGCGACGATCACGCAGGACAGGAAGAACACCTGCGCCCGGAACCCGGTCGGGTCGGCGGCGATCAGCCCCCACACCAGGCCCGCCGCGAGGAAACCGTTGTAGAGCCCCTGGTTGGCGGCCATCGCGGCGGTCCGCTTCGCCATCTCCGCGTCGAGGCCGTGGAACGACATCCCCGGCTTCTTCTGCCACAGGAACATCTCCATCACCAGGATGTAGAGATGCAGCGCGGCCACCAGCACGACGAGCACGTTCGCCAGGATTTCCATGGTCTCCCTCAACTTCTTGGACAGGTGTCCACTATAGCGGGACACCTGTCCAAGAAGTCCAGCTGTCAGAGGGGGCCGCTAGCCTGCGGGACATGACTGATCAAGAGGTGACCGACCGAGAAGTGACCGTGCGCGTGGCCCGCACGCAGGACATACCGGGGCTCGTCGCCTCCAGTGCCGGACTCTTCGCCGAGGATGCGGGCACCCGCGACCCGAGCGTCGACGTGGACTGGCCGCGCCGACACGGCGAAGCGTCCTTCGCGGCCGCCCTCGAAGACGGGTCCCGCCTCGTCCTCGTCCTCGAGCGCGACGGACAGGTGGTCGGCCACCTGATGGGGTCGGTCACCGAGCCCTCGCCCATGCGGCCGGTGCGGTCCGCCACCCTCATGAGCGTGTACGTCCGCCCCGCCCACCGCGGGGACGGCGCCGGGGCGCGACTCGTCGAGGCCTTCCTCGCCTGGGCCGCCGAACACGGCGCCGGTCAGACCGAGGTGACGGCCTACACGGACAACGCCGACGCCATCCGCTTCTACGAACGCCACGGCTTCACCCCGCGCACCGTCACCCTCCGTCGCTCCCTCTGACGGTCGTCCGGGGCGGCGGGCGAAAAACAAGGCGAGAACGGGCAGGTGGAGGCCACACTGGAGACATGACGCCAGCACCCGCACGCCTCGCGAAGCAGCGCAAGCTCGACACCCTTCACCGGCTGGAACACGATGTGGACGCATGGGTGGCCACGGCCGCCGAGAACGGCGCGGCCCCCTACCTGGTCCCGCTCTCCTACGTCTGGGACGGCGCGACTCTCCTCTTCGCCACCCCCGCCACCAGCCCCACCGGCCGCAACCTGCTGGCCACCGGCGTCGCGCGGGTCGGCGTCGGACCGACCCGGGACGTCGTGATGATCGAGGGGACGGCCGTCGCCGTGCCGCCCGCCGAGTTGCCGGAGGAGGACGCCGAGATCTTCGCGGGCAAGACCGGCTTCGATCCGCGCGAACTGTCCGCGCCCTACCTGTACTTCCGTGTCCTCCCGGGCCGGATCCAGGCCTGGCGTGAGGCCGACGAGCTCCAGGGGCGCGAGCTGATGCGGGACGGGGAGTGGCTGGTGGCCGACTGAAACGGGGGTATCCGCAAGGTTCGGGGACGGGACGCGCTCGCCCCCGCCCGGATTTCGCGGAGGAGAACAGGACATGGCATTGGTGAAAGCGGGCGTCGTGGTGCTCGACTGTGCCGAACCGGAGAAGCTCGCCGAGTTCTACAAGGGGCTGCTGGACGCCGAGGAGACCGACACGACCGCCAACCGCGTGGAGATCAGGGGCGCCGACGGCACCCGCCTGGCCTTCCGGCGTGACGTGAACGCGACCCCGCCGAGCTGGCCGCGCCCCGAGAACGCGCTCCAGGCCCACCTGGACTTCCTCGTCGACGACCTCGACGAGGTGGAACGCAGGATCGTGGGCCTGGGCGGCCGCCCCCTGGAGACCAAGGGCGCCCCCGGCCCCCAGGAGGAACGAGGCTACGCCGACCCGTCGGGTCACTCGTTCACCCTCCGCCTCGAGCCTTCCACGGCACCGAAACAGGGATGAGACCGGGGCGCACCGTGCCGCCGCGTTGTCCCAGGAGCCGACAACGCGGCAGCCACCGGTCCCGGGCCCACCGGCCGCCCGGCCCACCGACGGCTGACCGGCCGCCCGGCCCGTCGACGGCCCACCGGCTGCCCGGCCCGCCGACGGTTCACCGGCTGTGTGGTCCGTCGACGGCCGACCGGCTGTGTGGTCCGTCGACGGCCGACCGGCCGCCCGGCCCGTCGACGGTTCACCGGCTGTGTGGTCCGCCGACCGCGGACCGGCCGCCCGGCCCGTCGACGGTTCACCGGCCGCCCGGCGGGCCGCCTCCTCTGCCGACGACCCACCGCCTTCCCTGCCGACGGCCCCCCGTCTCCCTGCTGCCCCGCGCCGTTCGCGGGCGCTCAGTCCCGGCCGCCCTTCTCCTTGGCCGGCCAGATTCCTGTGGACCGTTCTATCGCCTTGGCGCCGGTGCGGTCGGCGGCGCTGCGGGCCGCTGCGAAGATCGCGCCCTGGACCGCGGCGGCCAGCAGGATCTCGCCCCAGCCGCGGTCCCGGTCCAGAGCGTCGGGGGCGTCGTCCTCGTGTCGTATCGCCTTCCATGCCTTGCGGAACGCGAGCCCGGCCAGGGCGCCGCTCGCCCAGCCCAGCACGAAGCCGACGGGCTGGTAGACAAGGGGGAGTTTCTTCTTCTTGGCCACGGGTGCCTCACTCCTTCTCTCTGCGCTGCGCGGACGGGGTCGGACGGGTTGTCTCAGGGCCGTCCCCCCGCGGGAACCTCCTCGTCGGCGCGCACCGGGCCGGGCGGGGTACCGTCGCCGAACGGGCGGCCGCCGAGTTCCTCGCGGTGGTGCGGGGTGTGCCAGCCGGCCAGGTCGGGGCCGAGGGGGACGATCCGGGTCGGGTTGATGCCGGTGTGCACCCGGTAGTAGTGCCGCTTGATGTGGTCGAAGTCGACGGTGTCACCGAAGCCGGGCGTCTGGAAGAGGTCCCGGACGTATGCCCACAGGACCTGGTTCTCCGTCACCTTCCAGCGGTTGCACTTGAAGTGGCCGTGATAGACGGCGTCGAAGCGCACCAGTGTGGTGAACAGCCGGATGTCCGCCTCGGTGATCGTCTCGCCGACCAGATACCGCTGCCGGGCCAGCCGGTCCGTCAGCAGCTCCAGACGCCGGAAGACGCCCGCGCACGCCTCCCCGTACTCGCCCTGTTCGCTCGCGAAACCGGCCCGGTACACCCCGTTGTTGACATCCTTGTACACGTCGGCCATGACCGTGTCGATCTCGTCGCGCAGCCGGTCCGGGTAGAGGTCGGGCGCGCCGGGACGGTGCAGGGCCGTCCACTCGGTGGCGAGGTCGAGGGTGAGCCTCTGGTAGTCGTTGGTCACCAGCTCGCCGCTGGGGACGTCCACGATCGCCGGCACGCTGACCCCGCCGGGGTAGTCGGTTTCCCGCTTGTCGTACGCCTCGCCGAGATACCGGATGCCGAGCACCGGATCGCGGCCGTCCGGGTCGAGGGTGAAGCGCCAGCTGCGGTCGTCCTGGATCGGGTCGGCGATGGCCATCGACAGCGCGTCCTCCAGCCCCAGGAGCCGCCGGGAGATCACCGCCCGGCTCGCCCACGGGCAGGCGCGGCTGACCACCAGACGGTAACGGCCGGCCGCCACGGGCCAGCCGTCCCGGCCGTCCGCGGTGATCCGGTCGGTGAAGTGACTCCTGGACCGCCTGAACGCCGTGTGTCCGTACGCCCTGTTGCCGTCGCCCCCGCCGCTCATGGTTCCTCCCGCTGCTCACCGCGCTGCTCGTGCACGTCCTGCTGACCGCGTTCCCCGATTTCCGCCGACGGCACGGTGTGAGCCCGACCGGCCGGGGCAGTCGGCGATGGTGAGTACAGCCGACGGTACGACCGACCGCACGACCGACCCCACAGCCGATCACAGGACACGTCTCACCGTGCTGGTGGCGCTCGCCGCCAACCTGGTCATCGCCGTCGCCAAGGCGGTGGGGGGCGTGGTCGCGGGCTCGCCCGCACTGCTGTCGGAGGCGGCGCACTCCGTGGCCGACAGCCTGAACGAGGTCTTCCTCCTCGCCGCGCTGCGCCGCAGCCGACGCCCGGCCGACAAACAGCACCCCTTCGGCTACGGCAAGGAACGCTTCTTCTGGTCCTTGCTCGCCGCCGTCGGGATCTTCGTCATGGGCGGCTGCTTCTCCTTCTTCCAGGGCGTCGAGGCCCTGCGGACCGGCGCCGACGAGAAGTTCAGCGGCTATGTGGTGGGCCTGATCGTGCTGGGCGTCGCCTTCGTCGCCGAGGGAGTCTCGCTGCTGCGGGCCCTGCACCAGGTGCGCAGGCAGGGCGGCGGCCTCGCGGGCGTGCGCGACCCGGCCCTGCGCACGGTCGTCGCCGAGGACGGCACGGCGGTGCTCGGCGTCACCCTGGCCGCGATCGGCATGGCCCTGCACATGGTCACCGGACAGGTCGTCTGGGAGGCCTGTGCCTCGCTGGCGATCGGTGTGCTGCTCGTGTACGTCGCCTACGGACTCGGCCGTACGGCCCGCGATCAGCTCATCGGCGAGGCCGCCGACCCCGAGACCGGGGCGCGGATCCGCGCGCTCCTCGACGCCCAGCCCGAGATCGACAGCGTGGAGGCGCTGTTCACGATGAAGACGGGCCTCGACTCGACACTGGTGGCGGCTCGCGTGGACCTCATGCCGGGCCTGGACAGCGAGCGGGTCGAGGAGGTCGCCGTCCGCATCAAGCGCTCGATCGCCCACACGGTTCCCGAGGCGGACCGGATCTTCCTCGACGTGACCGACCGCCCCGCGCGCGAGACACGTGAAAGCCCCGCCGCGACGGGGGAACGCGGCGGGGCCTGACCTTCGGGTGCCCGGTGCGCGCCCGTTCATACGCACCCGCGGCAGATTTTTCTACGAAACTCCCGGAGGGATCTCGTCCGGGTCCGGGTCCGTGGATCCGTGGCCGTGGAGGGGGTTTCCTCCGCTCAGCTGACCCTCGGAGGGTTCCTCCGGTCAGCTGCCGGCGTCCGGTTCCACGACGAACACCGGGATCTCCCGGTCCGTCTTCTTCTGGTAGTCGGCGTACGGCGGAAACGCGGCGACGGCGCGCTCCCACCACTCTGCCTTCTCCGCGCCGGTGACCTCACGGGCCGTCATGTCCTGCTTGCGCGGCCCGTCCTGGAGTTCCACCTGGGGATCGGACGTGACGTTGTGGTACCAGACGGGGTGCTTCGGGGCCCCGCCCTGGGAGGCGACCAGGGCGTACCGGCCGTCGTGCTCGACCCGCATCAGCGGCGTCTTGCGGATCTTCCCGCTCTTCGCGCCCCGGGTCGTCAGCAGGATGACCGGCAGGCCCGTCTCCCGCAGCGTCGTCCCCTCGGTGCCGCCGGAGCGCTCGTACTGCTCCACCTGCTCGCGCACCCACTGCGTCGGGCTGGGCTCGTACTCGCCTTCGAGAGGCATGGCATCCGTCCCCTTCGTCATGTCGACATGTCGTCGCATCGCCGTATCGTCGCGTCGTCGACCCGTCCGTGTCACGTACGTCCGACCCGCGCTGTGCTTCAACACCGGTACCCGCGTGATTCATCCGTCTCGCGGCACATCTCGCACGACTACGTCATCATCTGCACGGCCGGCGCCGTCATCACCCCGCTCGACACGAGTGCCGTCACCAGCCGCCCCCGGTGGCCGGTCAGTACCCGGCCCAGCAGCGCACCACCCCCGGCGAGCAGCAGCTGCCAGCTCGCGGACGCGACGAAGGCCGCCGTCACGAACACGCCCTGTTCCAGGGGCCGTACGGAATCGGTGGCGCCGGTGCCGAGGACCAGCGCGGTGAAGTAGACCACGGTCGTCGGGTTGAGGAGGGTGATGCCCAGCAGGCTCAGGTAGGCCCGGGCCGGGCTCGGCGGGGGCGGCGCGGAACGGGTGTTGAGCCGGGGGGTCCGGTACTGGCGTACGGCCGTCACCGCGCCCCGCGCCGCCAGCGCCAGCAGGACCAGGGCCGAGGCCCAGCGCAGCGGTGTCAGCACAGGCCGCAGCACGGCGGCGACGGCGGCGCCCCCGACCGTGGCGACCAGGGCGTAGATCCCGTCCGCGGTGGCGACGCCGAGCGCGGCGCACACCCCGGTGCGCAGGGATGTGCGGGCGGTGAGGGAGACGAGGTAGGTCGCGACCGCGCCGACGGGTACGGCGATGCCGTATCCCGCGACCAGGCCCGCGACGAGCGCGGCCGTCACGGTCGCGCGGTGTCGCGCCTCCGGTGACGGCCGGGCTGCTGCCGGACCCGCGCCGGAAGAGCGGCGGCGGACATCAGCGGCAGCGGCAGGCGGGCATCGCACGTGGACATGGCCGGATCCTGGGGCCGACGACGGGCGGGCGGCAACCTGTTTTCTCGCCGGCGCCCATGTCCGCGGCCGTCCGAGCCCGCCTCCGGCCCGGGAATGCCACGCCGGAGCGAATGATTCCGGCCGAATCGTCCCATTCGTCGATCTGGCCGAACTGCGCGTCGTCCTATAGATGCCCAGGGCATCTAATGGAGATCGGCACGCCGCATTCTTCGTCTGCGAGGTCACCCATGACGGACACGACGGACACGACGGACACGACCTACACCAAAGAGATGACAGAGGTGACAGGGATGGCAGAGGTGGCTGGTGGGACGGATGTCGCGCGGGGTCCGGCGTCCGTCGCCTTCCCGCAGGACCGGACCTGCCCCTACCAGCCGCCCACCGCCTACGACCCTCTGCGTGCTTCGCGTCCGCTGGGCCGCGTCACCCTCTACGACGGAAGCACCGCCTGGCTGGTCACCGGTCACGACGCGGCCCGCGCCCTGCTCTCCGATCCCCGTCTGTCGAGCGACCGCACCCGCCCCGGCTGCCCGGCGATCTCGCCCCGCTCCAAGGCGCTGCAGGACCGCCGGTTCGCCCTGCTCAACGTCGACGACCCCGAACACCACGCCCAGCGCCGCCTGTTGGTCGCCAAATTCACCCTCAAACGCGCCACCGCCCTGCGCCCGGCCATCCAGCGGATCGTCGACGAGCGGATCGACGCCATGCTCGCGCAGGGGCCGCCCGCGGAGCTCGTGAACGCCTTCGCGCTGCCCGTACCGTCCACGGTGATCTGCGAACTGCTGGGTGTCCCCTACGCAGACCACGAGTTCTTCGAGGAGCAGTCGCGACGGCTGTTGCGCAGCCAGGTGGCTGAGGAGGTGCGCGACGCGCGCGACCGGCTCGACGCCTACCTCGGCGCGCTGATCGACCGCAAGCTGGAGGCGCCGTCCGGCGACGGCGTCCTCGACGCCCTGGCCCGCGAGCAGCTGCGCGAGGGCACGGTGGATCGCGACGAGGCGATATCCCTGGCCGCGATCCTGCTGGTCGCGGGCCATGAGACGACCGCCAACATGATCTCCCTCGGCACCTACACCCTGCTCCGGCACCCCGAGCGGCTGGCCGAACTGCGCGCCGACCCGTCGCTGCTGCCGACGGCCGTCGAGGAGCTGACGCGGATGCTGTCCATCGCTGACGGGCTGCTGCGGCAGGCCACCGAGGACATCGAGGTGGCCGGGACGACGATCCGGGCCGGGGAGGGCGTGGTCTTCTCGACCTCGGTCATCAACCGCGACGAGACCGCCTACCCCGCCCCGGACACCCTCGACTGGCATCGCTCCGCCCGCCACCACGTCGCGTTCGGCTTCGGCATCCACCAGTGCCTCGGCCAGAACCTGGCCCGCGCCGAGCTGGAGATCGCGCTGGGCACCCTCCTCGAACGGCTTCCCGGTCTGCGCCTGGCCGTCCCGGCCGACGAGGTCCGCATCAAGCCCGGCGACGCGATCCAGGGGATGCTGGACCTCCCCGTGACCTGGTAAGGGGCCCCCGCCATGCACATCGACATCGACACCCACGTCTGCATCGGCGCCGGCCAGTGCGCCCTGGCGGCCCCGGGCGTCTTCACCCAGGACGACGACGGCTTCAGCACCCTGCTGCCCGGCCGGGAGGACGGCGGCGGCGACCCGATGGTCAAGGAGGCCGCGCGGGCCTGTCCCGTCGGCGCGATCAAGGTGTCCGCGACGGCAGGCTGACACCCGCCCCCAGGGCGCTTCTCGGTCCGGCGGCCACCCGTCACGGGGCGTTTCCCGGCCCAGCGGTCACCTGTCACGGGGCGTTTCCCGGCCCGGCGGTCACCTGTCGTGGGGTGCTTCTCGGTCCGGCGGTCACCCGTCGCGGGGCGTTTCCCGGTCCGGCGGTCACCTGTCGTGGGGTGCTTCTCGGTCCGGCGGTCACCTGTCGTGGGGCGTTTCCCAGTCCGGCGGTCACCTGTCGTGGGGTGCTTCTCGGTCCGGCGGTCACCCGTCCCCAGGGTGCTTCTCAGCCCAACAGCAGCCGTGCCGCCTCGCGTGCCTCCGCCGCCGGGGCGGTGCCGCCGTTGATCCCGGCCGTCACCATCGCGCCCTCCGCCAGCAGGAACAGGGGGCCGGTCAGGGCGGGCGGCAGGCCGGCGTCGGCGACCAGGGCGCCGAGGTAGTCCCGGAACGCCCGCTTGTGCGCCCGTACCTGGTGTGCGACGCGCTCCGAGGTGGCACCCAGCTCGCCGTACGCGTTGATCCAGGCGCACCCCCGGAAGTCCGGCTCGCCGAACCACCCCTCCAGCCAGTCGAACACGGCCAGGATCCGCTCCCGGGGGTCCTCCTGCCGCGCCACGGACTCCGCGAGGCGCCCGCGCCAGCACACGTCCCGCCGCTCCAGATAGGCCTCCACCAACTGCTCCTTGGCCGGGAACAGCTGGTACAGGCGCTTGAGCGAGACCCTCGAGGCGGCCCGGACGTCGTCCATGCCGACGGACTGCACGCCCCGCCCGTAGAACAACGTCTCCGCGGCGTCGAGCGCCTGCTCACGGGCTGTTGCGCTGTCCATGGCGACCACCGCTCCTCAGGGGTTCCTTGACGGGAGAACGAGCGTTCTCTACGTTAGCAGCAGGAGTGGAGAACGCTCGTTCTCCGCGTAGGGGGAGACCCCGATGACCGTGCGTGAGGAGACCTCGATGTCCGACAGCCGCCCGCCCGTGCCGCCCTTCACCCGGGAGACCGCGGCCCAGAAGGTCCAGGCCGCCGAGGACGCCTGGAACACCCGCGACCCGCACAAGGTCGCGCTCGCCTACTCCGAGGACTCGGTCTGGCGCAACCGCGACACCTTCCTGACCGGCCGGGCCGCGATCGTGGAGTTCCTCACCGCCAAGTGGGCGCGCGAGGACGAGTACGCGCTCCGCAAGGACCTGTGGGCCCACGACGGCCACCGCATCGCCGTCCGCTTCCAGTACGAGTCGCGCGCCGCCGACGGGTGGTGGCGCAGCTACGGCAACGAACTGTGGGAGTTCGACGAGCGCGGGCTGATGACCCGCCGCGAGGCGAGCATCAACGACGTGCCGATCGAGGAGGCGGACCGCCGGATCCACGGCCCACGCCCCGACGCCGAGCGAGGGCTGTCCTTCCCGCTTGAGTAGGGTTCCCGGGTGACCGAACAGGACGAGCAGCCGCCCTTTCTCTACGTCGTCGTCTGCGCCGCGGGCATCGCCGCGGACGTCGGCAGGCTGATCACCGCAGCGCAGGAGCGGGAGTGGCACGTCGGCGTCATCGCGACACCCCTCGCCATGAACGGATTCTTCGACACCGCCGCCGTCGAGGCGCAGACCGGGCGCCCGATCCGCTCCGCCTGGCGGCGCCCCGGCGATCCGCGGCCGTTCCCGGAGCCCGACGCGGTCGTCGTCGCCCCGGCCACCTTCAACACCATCAACAAGTGGGCGGCCGGGATCGCCGACACCCTCGCCCTGGGCACCCTGTGCGAGGTGTCCGGCCTCGGCGTCCCCATCGGGGTCCTGCCCTGCGTGAACGAGACCCTGGCGGGCCACCCCGCCTACCAGGACAGCCTGATACGCCTGCGCGGGATGGGCGTCCGGTTCGGATACCCGTACGACGGTGTGGCGGGGGAGGAGTTCGGCTGGGAACGGGCGCTGGACCTGCTCGGCTGAGTCACACGGAGACGTCCGTCGCGCTGCCGGGAGTCAGCCAACAGAACCGTTCGCCGAGGTCGCCGGACGCCGGCTTCGCCAGCTCGGCCTCGACGACGCTCCGGCCCTCCCGAAAGTGCGACCACCCCTCGTAGTGCACCGGGAGCACGGTGTGCGGGCGCAGCGCACGGCACAGCTCCACCGCCCGGGGCGCCGTGAGCGTGTAGCGGACGGGCCCGGACAGCGGGAAGCCGACCCCGCCGAGGTGCAGCAGGACCGTGCCCACGTCGAGTCGTCGGGCCACCTCGCGCACACCGGGATACAGGACGGTGTCGCCCGAGATCCACAGCGCGCCGTGCCGCTGGCCCTCCCAGCGCAGGGCGAAGCCGGTCACGTCGCCGACGATCGGGTGGGACAGGGGCGGGCCGTGGCGGGCCGGGGTGGCGGTGACCTGGATGGTGGGCAGGCCGGGGGAGTTCAGGCGCCACGTCGTCCACGGGGTGAGCCCGTGCGCGTTGCCGCCCAGCCGGCGTGCCCCCGAGGGCGTCGTGAGGACGACGCCGGCCTTGGGCAGCAGGGCGCGCCCCGCCGTGTCCAGGTTGTCGGCATGGTGGTCGTGGGTGAGTAACACGGCGTCGATCGGGGGGAGTTCGTCGACGTCCAGGGCCGGTCCGGAGACCTTGCGGGACGAGGTCCCCCAGCCGAACCCGTAGCGGCGGCCGGGCGGGTCGAACGTCGGGTCCGTGAGCAACCGCCGACCGGCGACCTCGATGAGCGTGGTCGGGCCGCCGACGTGGGTGATGCGGACCTCGGTCATGCGGTGGTCCCTTCCGGACAGGTCCGGGCCGGCCGCGGCCACCTCGGACATACGGCTGCTTCGTGTGGGCCGGCGCCCGCCGCGGGCGAAGCCGGCGACATCCTCCCAGCCGGGCGCCCCTGGAAACAGGTAGGGCCGCGCCATGAACTCCTTGACCTCGGTGACCCGGTCCGTTGCAGTCTTGTACTCCACACCGATGTCAGGAGCGGCAACGATGCAGTACGTGAAGCTCGGTTCGACGGGTCTGGACGTGTCACGGATCTGTCTGGGCTGCATGACCTACGGGCTCCCCGACCGGGGCACGCACGAGTGGACGCTCGACGAGGAGGCGTCGCGTCCGCTCATCCGGCAGGCCCTGGACGCCGGGGTCACCTTCTTCGACACCGCGAACGTCTACTCGGACGGCACCAGCGAGGAGATCGTCGGCAGGGCCCTGCGCGACTTCGCCCGCCGCGACGAGATCGTGCTCGCGACGAAGGTGCACGGCCGGATGCGGCCCGGACCCAACGGCGGTGGCCTGTCCCGCAAGGCGATCCTGTCCGAGATCGACCACAGCCTGAGCCGCCTCGGCACCGACTACGTCGACCTGTACCAGATCCACCGCTTCGACCCGCACACCCCGGTCGAGGAGACGATGGAGGCGCTGCACGACCTGGTGAAGGCCGGCAAGGTCCGTTACCTCGGGGCGAGTTCGATGTACGCCTGGCAGTTCTCCAAGATGCAGTACACGGCCGAGCGGCACGGCTGGACCAGGTTCGTGTCGATGCAGAACCACTACAACCTCCTCTACCGCGAGGAGGAGCGCGAGATGCTGCCCCTGTGCGCGGACCAGGGCGTCGGCGTCCTGCCGTGGAGTCCCCTGGCCCGCGGCCGCCTCACCCGCGACTGGGGCACCGAGACCGGGCGCAGCTCCACGGACGACTTCGGCAACACCCTCTACCCGGAGGGCGACCGCACCATCGTCGAGGCGGTCACCCGCATCGCGGCCGACCGAGGCGTCCCCCGCGCCCGGGTGGCCCTCGCCTGGCTCCTCCACCAGCCCACGGTGACCGCCCCGATCATCGGAGCGGCGAAGCCCCACCACATCGAGGACGCGGTGGCGGCGACCGAACTACGCCTGAGCGAAAAGGAACTGGAGGAGTTGCAGCAGCCCTACCTCGCGCATTCGGTCGCGGGCCACTGAAGCGTTTCTCCAGGGGTGCGGGTCCGTATCCGTATGCGGCTCCGCCGCGTGGGCGCGACCAGCCCCCACGGACCCGCGGCCACATGACGGCACAACCACGCAGTACCTAATGCGGGCCTTGCGGTGCAAACTCGGTACCGCAGGGCCCAGCCCCCTCACTGACTGCCAGCGGCACCCGCTCACCCCCCATCGACAGGGTCCGGTAGTACCGCCCGATCCGCCGGGCCGACCGCCCGACATAGTGCCCGATGAACGACCGCCGGAACCGATCAACCGTCCGGTTGGGCTGCGACCCGTGCACCAGGCTGCCGTTGAAGAACAGGACATCCCCCGGCGCCAGGTCGACCGGCACGGCCGACAGTCCCGCCGGCGGCGCAACGTACTCCCTGGCGAACGACACCTCCGCGTCCGCCTCCTCCGGGCAGAACAGCCCCATCCGGTGGGTGCCGGGTACGACCTCCAGGCCGCCGTTTTCCCGGTCGATCACGTCACAGGCCAGCCAGGCCGCCACGCAAGTGCCAGGCTCGACCCGCAGATAGAAGTTGTCCTGATGCAGCGCCTGACCCCGGGCGCCCGGTGGCTTGAAGTAGAACATGCTCTGCGCGGCCAGCGACTCCTCGCCGAGCAGCTCCTCCAGCACGCTCCCAAGCCGCGGGTCCAGCAGCACCTGGCGGGCGAGGGGACTGATCTCGTGCGGGTGCATCACCCTCGGGTAGCGGTCGAGGGGGTCGTCACCGGTCCGCGGCTCGAAGTGCCCCGGCACCGGCTCGCCGGCCGCCTGCAGCGCCGCGAACTCGGCGCGCAGGCGGTCGACTTCGTCGGGTCCGAACAGCCCCCGGACGACGGTGAAGCCGTCCTCCTCGTACTGTCGCAGCCCGGCCGGGGTCAGGCCGATCTCCGGGACGGTCATGTGTGCCTCCTTGGTCGACCCGCCTATGTTGAGCCGGACACGGCGTACCGGAGGATGCCCATGCGTGCTGACGACCTGCCCGGGACTGCCGTGTCCGGGGATCCCTCGCCGCCGCCCGGGCTGGTGGTGGTCGGTCACTTCGACGAGGGCGCGGGGTACGGCGTCAACCGGCCGCGGGGTTCGGACAGCTGGCTGTTCACCTGGACGACGGGCGGGTGCGGGCGGCTGCGGCAGGGCGGCGGCGAGGTGCGGGCGGGCGTCGGGGACCTGGTGGTGCTCGCGCCCGGTGTCCCGCACGCCTACGGCGTCGAACCCGGTGCCCGGCACTGGCGGTTCTGGTGGGCCCACTGCCAGGCCCGCCCCTCCTGGACACCCTGGCTCCGCCCGTACGACACCGGGGACGGCCTGTACCTCGCCCGGCCCGTCCCGGTCGCCCTGCACGACCGCGTCGAGGCCGCCTGGCGGCGCATGCAGGCCGACGCCGGCTGGGCCGACGCCGGCTGGGCCGACGCCGGCTGGGCCGACGCCGGCTGGGCCGACGCCGGCTGGGCCGACGCCGGAGAGCCGGCCGGCGGCGCCGGGATCGTGGTGGCCGAGAGCGCAGCCGCCCGCGAACTCGCCCTGTGCGCCCTGGAGGAGGCCGTCCTGCTGGCCACCGCCTCGGCGCGCACTCCCACGGCCCGGGTGGGCCTCGACGACCGCGTCCGCCGGGCCCAGGCGCGGATGGCGGCCGAGCCGGGCGCCTCGCACACCGTGCGCTCGCTCGCCGAGGAGGTCGCCCTGTCACCCTCGCGTTTCGCCCACCTGTTCGCCGAGCAGGTCCGCCAGTCCCCGATGCGGGCCCTGCGTGAGGCGCGACTGCGCCATGCCGCACGGCTGTTGGAAGGCACCGACCTCCCCGTGGAACGTGTCGCCACGGCCTCGGGCTTTGCGAGCGCGTTCCACTTCAGCCGCGTCTTCCGCGCCCGCTACGGGACACCGCCGGGCGCGTACCGGGACGGAATACGCGACGCGATTTCCGTCCCGAAAGGCACCTCAAAAGGGACGCCAAAAAGGACACCCATACAGTGACCACCCCAGAGGGCGATCCCGGATTGACGTTTCGTCAAAATTCTTCGGCCCGCACGCAATGCACGAAACCGTGAGATCCCTTGTTCCTCCTGGTCCGGCTGTGCGAAGGTGTGCCTTGTCGGCGCACGGACAACGTTTTCTGACCTGTGCGCACGAGACGCCTCCCGTTCACACCCCCCACGCTTCAAAAGAGCTGTCCCGCCGTGGACGTCAGAGGTGCCGAACCCTGTGCTGGTCGATCCCGCTTCGTGGGCGGGGTCGCATACCGGATGGTATGTACTTAATGCCGCATGTCCCCGGAAGGAACGCAGACCGTGAATGACCTAGGCCTGTCGAATTCCCCTTCGGCGCGCCGCTTCGACGCGACGGACGAACAGCTGAGCTCGGAGCTGAAGAAGTGGACGGGGGCATCACCCGCGCCGCATCCCGTCGGCGAGCTGCTGGACCGGCACTGGGAGGCCGCCTTCGCCTACGCACGGCTGTGCACCGACGGTGAGCGCGCGGCAGGCATGCTCACCACGGCCGCCTTCACCAGGCTGTTCGGCGAGACCCTGCGGCAGAACGGGCCGACGGCCGCGTGGCGCCCCCATCTGCTGGTCACCGTGCGCCGCATCGCCGCCGAGTGGGACGCCGACGGCCGCCGTGACCTGCTGCATCCCGCGCTGCGCTCCGAGGGCGAGGACGGCGACCGCGCGGCAGCCCGGCTGCTGCCGCCCGTGCACCGGCGCACGCTGTCCCGGGCGTTCCAGCGACTGCCCCAGTCCGCCCGCTGTCTGCTCTGGCACACCGAGGTCGAGGCGGAGCCCCTGGCGGTCCCGGCCGGTCTGCTGGGCCTGGAGGACGACGGCGCCCGCGTCGAACTGGCCCGGGCCCGCGAGCGGCTTCGCGAGGAGTGCCTCCAGGTGCACCGCGAACTCGCCACCGACGACGAGTGCCACCGCTACCACCGGCTGCTGGACGTCACCTGCCGTCGCGGAGGCGACGTCGACCCGGACCTGCGCGGCCACCTGGAACAGTGCAGGCACTGCGCCCACACAGCCGACCAGTTGCGGCAGTTCGAGGGGCTGCTCGGCGCCGCCCTGGCCGAGGGCATCCTGGGCTGGGCCGCCGCGGCCTACGTGCAGGTCAGGGTGGCCGGCGAGAGCGCTGAGCCGGCCGCGGAGCGGCCCCCGAGCTATGCGGGCGAGGCCTTCACCGAGGGCGGCCCCGCTCCCGCGAGGCCCGGCGCCACGGCCGAGGCCGGCGCGAACTCCCGCGCCGGACTGCGAGCGGGTGCGCTCTCCCGGATCGGATCGCGGGCCGGCTCCCCCTCCAGCACCCGGTCTGCGCCCGGCACCGACTCCCGCCCCGGATCGCGTCGCGCGGCGCAGAAGGCGGCCCGCCGCGCCGCCCGCCGCCGCAATCTCACCGCCGCCGTCCTGACGGTGAGCGGACTGGTGGTCCTGCCGCTCGTGGTGTGGGCCGTCATCGACTCCGGGACCGGGGCCGCCCCCGTCGCGAACAGCGGGGCGGCGAAGTCCCCGGCCCCCGGGACGGACACGGCCACCTCCGACCCGTCCTGGATCGGTGCGGGCGAGGACGCCCAGGGCACCCTGCGCGGCCGGCTGCACAACGTGGCCTCCGGGCTGTGCATCGGCATCGTCGGCACCAAGGCCGTCAGCGGCACCGAGACCGGACTCGCCGCCTGCTCCTCCGCGGCCGGCCAGCAGTGGACGTACGCACCGGACGGGCTGCTGCGCAGCGCCGCCAACGCCGACCTGTGCCTCGACTCCCGCCTCGGCTACTCGGTCCGGCTGGCCCCCTGCGCGGGTGCCTCCCAGCCCGACCCCGAGAACGTCCGGTACGACTTCACGCTCCAGGGCACGCTCGTCCCGCGCTCGGGCCAGAACCTCGCGCTGGCGCCTGCCGCCACCGACGGTTCGGGCGCCCTCGTCCTGAAGAACCGGGTGGACAGCGCCGCGCAGCGCTGGGTGATCGACACCTCGCAGCCCGACCCGCAGATGCAGTTCGTCAACTGGGGCGCCGACAGCACCCTCTCCGACACCCCGGCGTCGGCTCCCACGCCCAGGGCCGCGAAGTCCCCGACGCCCACGCCGACGCCGTCCGCCACCCCGACGGCCACGCCGCCGACGAGCTCCTCCTCGGGCTCGAACAACACGTCCTGCTCGTACTACTACTGGTACTCCTGCTCGCCGGGCGGCCAGTCGGGCTCATCCGGAGGCTCCGGGTACGGCTACGGCGGGTCCGGGTACGGCGGCGGATACGGGGGCTACGGCTCGGGTTCCGGCTTCGGCGGCGGCCGCTGACCCGAGCGGTCGGACGCCGACCACCTTCGGCGAGGCCCACAGCGCCACGGCGGCCGGGACCGGCATGGCTCCGGCACGGTGGGCATGGGTGAACGCCGGCCCGGCCGGCTCCTCCCCGACCTGCACCACGCGCCGCCACAGCAGCGTCGCCCGGCGATCCGGCGTACGTCGGTTCGGGCCGATGTTCACCCCGAGCAGCACCGCGAGCACCGCCCCGGTCCCGGCCGGGGCGCCGAGCGGCACCAGCACCGCGGGCAGGTTGTTGATCAGGTTCGCCAGGACGACGGACAGCGCTTCGGCGAGCGGGGCGTTCAGGGGGATCTCCGGGAGCGGGGGTGGGGTGGCGCCCGCCCATCGAACTGGTCCGGGTGTCCGTCCATGACAACACGCGCGGGTGAAACACCCGCCGAGGGGCCGCGGGGCCGGCTCATGCCTCGTCGAACAGACTCAGCTCCGCCCAGATCGTCTTGCCCTCGGGGGTGTGCCGGCTGCCCCAGCGCTGGGTGAGCTGGGCGACCAGGAGCAGGCCGCGGCCGCCCTCGTCCCAGGTCTTGGCCCGGCGCAGGTGCGGGGCGGTGTGGCTGTTGTCGGAGACCTCGCAGATCAGGGTCGTCGCGTCATGGATCAGCCGCAGCCGGATGGGGTGGGAGCCGTACCGGATGGCGTTGGTGACCAGCTCGCTCACCACCAGCTCGGTCGTGAACGACGCGTCGCTCAGTTCCCACTCGGCGAGCTGCTGGACCACCTGTTTGCGGATCGGCGCGACCAGCGACGGGTCGGCGGGAATGTGCCAGGTCGCGACCTGGGAGGCGGGCAGGCCCCGGGTGCGCGCGAGCAGCAGGGCCACGTCGTCGTCGGCGCCGCCGGCCGGGAGCAGGGCGTGCAGGATCCGGTCGCAGATCTCGTCCAGGGAGTCCGAGTACGCCGCCAGGGCCCGGCTCAGCAGTCGGTGGGCTTCGTCGACGTCCCGCTCGCGGGACTCGATCAGGCCGTCGGTGTAGAAGGCGAGCACACTGCCCTCGGAGAGTTCGAGCTCGGCCGACTCGAACGGCAGCCCGCCCAGGCCCAGCGGGGGACCGGCGGGCAGCTCGACACGGCGGGGCGCGCCGCCCGGCCGCAGCAGTACGGGCGGGGGATGCCCGGCCCTCGCCAGGGTGCAGCGCCGTGACACGGGGTCGTACACCGCGTACAGACAGGTCGCCCCGACCTCGCCGGGGTTGCCCTCGCCACCGGCCTCCTCGGACAGCCGGACCACGAGGTCGTCGAGGTGGGTGAGCAGCTCGTCGGGGGCGAGGTCGATGTCGGCGAGGGTGCGCACGGCGGTGCGCAGCCGGCCCATGGTGGCCGAGGCCTGGACGCCGTGCCCGACCACGTCCCCCACGACCATCGCGACCCGCATCCCGGACAGCGGGATCACGTCGAACCAGTCGCCGCCCACACCGGCGCGGGCGGCCGGCAGATAGCGGGAGGCGGCGTGGACGGCGGCGGTGCGCGGCAGGGTGCGCGGGAGCAGACTGCGCTGCAGCGCGAGGGCCGTGTCGCGCTCACGGGAGAAGCGGCGGGCGTTGTCGACGCAGACGGCGGCCCGGGCGGTGATCTCCTCGGCCAGCAGCACGTCGTCGGGGCTGAACGGGTCCGGCCGGCGGAACCGGGTGAGGACGGCGACGCCGAGCGTGACGCCCCGCGCCTGGATCGGCACGGACATCGTGGAGTGGATGCCGATCTCCCGCACCCGTGCGGCGCGTGCCGGGTCCCGGGCGAGCCACGCGTCCAGACCGCCTCCGGCCACGGTGCCGACGATGGTGTGCCCTGCTGCCAGCGAGTCGGCCTGGGGCGACCCGGCCGGGTAGTCCTGCGCCTCCCCGGGCTTGGTCACCGCCTCCGGGCAGTGGGGGTTCACCGAGTGGTGCGCGGCCCGCCGCAGGCTCAGCGGCGGCTCGAAGCTGCTCGGGGGGTCCCCGCCGTCCCGCGGGTCGAGCAGGTCGACGCTGACGAAGTCGGCGAGCGCGGGCACACAGACCTCCGCCAGCTCCTGGGCCGTCCGCGTCACGTCCAGGGTGCTGCCGATGCGGACGCTCGCCTCGTTGACCAGCTGGAGCCGCTCGCGGGCGAGGTAGTTGTCGGTGAAGTCGTGGGCGGCCAGACATACGCCCCGCACCCGTCCGTCGGCGTCGGTGACCGGCGCCATCCGGGCCAGCCAGGCGTGCGCCGGTGCCTCGCCGTCGGTCCGCGTGTACGTCTGCACGTCCTGCGCCCGGCCGCTGGTGAGCACGCGCAGCATGTGCTGTTCCAGTTCGGCGCTCTGCGGTCTGCCGCCGATCTCGGAGAGCCGCAGCCCCCGGATCCGCTCCTCGGGCAGGCCGATCACCTCGCCCATGGCCTCGTTGATGCGGCGCAGCCGCAGGCGTTCGTCGTAGACCGCCACGGCGCAGGGCGACTGGACCAGCGCCGCGGCGGCGAGGGGGTCGTCCGGCGAGCCGGGACCGGCCCCGGCCAGCGGGGTGAGGACGAGCCAGTGCCCCGGGCCGTCTTCCCGGGCCGGGGAGTGGTGGGCGAGCAGCCACACCCGTACCGGACGGCCGTCGCGGTGGCGCAAAGTGACCGTTCCGTCCCAGCGAGGTCCGGTGGGGACGGGCGTTCGGTCGGTGAGCAGTGCCGCGGCGGGCCGGCCCACGACATCGGCCCGGGACCAGCCCAGCAGGGTCCGGGCGCCCTCGTTCCACCCGACGAGCGTGCCGGCGTCGTCGACCACAGCCCGGGCCGTCGCGGCCTCGTCGAACGGATACTCCGGGCTCATCTCGCCACTCCATCGCGGACACTCACAGTGAACGGGCGCGTCACTTCCGTTCCAGCCTAGTGCGTCGCGCTCGTGCGCGGACGGGAACCCCCGGTGCCCGGCGAGACAGCGTTGTCCTGCCGGAGTCAAGTGCCAAATCCGGCCTATGTCGCGCGATGGAGCCCGGGGGAGGGCATGGGGCGGGAGACCGCCGCCGCACCCTTGACGGGCATGAGTGGCCCGTCGTCAGATTCTGTTTGTTAACGATCAGTTGTGAGTACTTCTGGTTCCTGATGAGGGAGAGCCGACCATGACGGTCACTCGCAGATCGGTCCTTCTCGCTTCCACGGCGGCACCGGCCGCAGGAGCGCTCCTCGGCACCCCGGCGGCTCAGGCCGCCGAGGCCGCCCAGAGCGCCTCCGGCCGCCGTGCGGTCGCGCTGCGCGACGGCTGGCGCTTCGCGCTGGTCGACCCGGGCGGGATCACCGACCCGACGGGGCAGTACGCGGACGCCGCCGCCCCCGGCTACGACGACTCGACCTGGCGCGAGGTGGCGGTCCCGCACGACTGGAGCATCGAGCAGACCCCGACCACGCAGAACGGCACGACCAGCGGCACCGGCTTCTTCCCCGGCGGTCTGGGCTGGTACCGCCTCGCCTTCACCCTGCCGCCCGCCCACGCCGGCCGGCGGATCTCGGTCGAGTTCGACGGCGTCTACATGGACTCCTACGTCTACTGCAACGGCACCGAGGTCGGCCGCCACCCCTACGGCTACACCGGTTTCGCCTTCGACCTGACCGACCTGCTGCACACCGACGGCACCACCGAGAACGTGATCGCGGTGAAGGTGCAGAACCGGCTCCCGAGCAGCCGCTGGTACTCCGGCAGCGGCATCTACCGCGAAGCCCGCCTGGTCGTCACGGAGCCGGTGCACGTGGCCCGCTGGGGCACGTACGTCACCACCCCCGAGGTCACCGACGAACGGGCCGTCGTCCGGGTCGCGACCACGGTGGTGAACGCGTCCGGCACGGGTTCGGACGTGGAGGTCGTCTCCCGGATCCTCGCTCCGAACGGCCGCACGGTCGCCCGTACGTCCTCCACGGTCTCCGTCGCCGACCGGGCCACGGAGACCCACGAACTCACCGTGGCCGATCCGCGGCGGTGGGACTTCGAGACCCCTCACCGCTACACCCTGGAGACCGAACTGCGCGTCGCGGGCGAGCGCACCGACAGCTACCGCACGCCGTTCGGCATCCGTACCTTCCGCTTCGACCCCGACGAGGGCTTCCACCTCAACGGCGGCCACGCCAAGATCCAGGGTGTCGACCTCCACCACGACCTGGGTGCCCTCGGGGCGGCGGTGAACGTCGACGCGATCCGCCGCCAGATGACGATCATGAAGTCGATGGGTGTCAACGCCTTCCGGACCTCCCACAACCCGCCGTCCCCGGAGATGATCCAGGTCTGCGAGGAGCTGGGCATCGTGATGCTGGTGGAGGCCTTCGACTGCTGGAAGACCGGCAAGACGCGCTACGACTACGGGCGGTTCTTCGACGAGTGGTGCGAACGGGACGCCACCGAGATGGTGCTCGCGGCCCGCAACTCGCCCGCAGTCCTCCTGTGGTCCATCGGCAACGAGATCACCGACTCCACCTCCACCGCCGGTCTCGCGATGGCGGACCGCATCATCACCGCCATCAGGGCCGTGGACGACACCCGGCCGCTCATCATCGGCTCGGACAAGTACCGCACCCCGCCCGCCAAGGGCTCCGCCGCCGACCTGATGCTCGCCAAGCTGGACGGCCTCGGCCTGAACTACAACACCGCCAAGTCCGTGGACGCCCTGCACGCGACCTACCCGCACCTGTTCCTCTTCGAGTCCGAGTCGTCCTCGCAGACCTCGACCCGCGGCACCTATCAGGAGCCCGAGCACCTCAACACGGGCGAGAACCACACCCCCGGCAGGCGGGCCACCTCGTCCTACGACAACAACCTCGCCTCCTGGACGATGAGCGGCGAGTACGGGCACAAGAAGGACCGCGACCGGAAGTGGTTCGCCGGGCAGTTCCTGTGGTCCGGCATCGACTACATCGGCGAGCCGACGCCGTACAACGTCTTCCCGGTGAAGGCGTCCTTCTTCGGCGCCGTCGACACGGCCGGTTTTCCGAAGGACATGTACCACCTCTTCCGCAGCCAGTGGGTCGACGAGCCCATGGTCCATCTGCTGCCGATGACCTGGAACCACGAGGCGGGCGACACGGTCGAGGTGTGGGCGTACTCCAACGTCGACACCGTGGAGCTGTATCTCGACGGAAAGTCCCTGGGCGTGCGGAAGTTCGACACGAAGAAGACCGTCGACGGCCGCACCTACCTGGAGACGACCGAGGCCCCCGGCGACGACAAGACCTTCACCACCGGCCCGTACCCCGGCAGCTACACCAGCCCGAACGGCAGTGCGGGAAAGCTGCACCTGACGTGGAAGGTGCCGTACGCGCCGGGCGAGTTGAAGGCGGTGGCCCGCCGGGGCGGCAGGACGGTCGCCACCGACGTCCTGCGCACGGCCGGCGCCCCGCACGCCGTACGTCTCACCGCGGACCGCAAGTCCCTTCCGGCGGACGGGCGTTCACTGGTCTTCGTCACCGCCGACGTCGTCGACGCGCGGGGGACCGTCGTGCCCGACGCCGAGCACCTCATCTCCTTCGCGGTGACCGGCGGCTCCCTGGCAGGTCTCGACAACGGGCGGGAGGAGAGCGCCGAGCGCTACCAGGCCAGTACCCGCACCGCCTTCCACGGCAAGGCCCTCGCCATCGTGCGCTCCGGCACCGAGGCGGGCGCCCTGAAGGTGACCGCCCGCGTGGACGGCCTGCGCAAGGGCACCGCCACGGTGCGCACCACGCACGCGCGCACGGTCGCGACCACCCCGGCCGCCGCCTTCGCCCCCGAGCACCCGGAGCCCGTGACCTACCCCTACGCGGACGCCAGTTACTCCGGCCGCCCGGACACCCTGCCCGCCGCCCTGCTGGACGGCGACCCGGCCACCGGTTGGTCCAACGCCTTCGCCAAGGCGGCCACCGCCCTGCTGCCCGCCTTCGGCGGGGCCCGGCCCGAGGACTGGGTGTCGGTGGACTACGGGCGCACGCGGGACTTCGACCGGGCGGAGGTGTCCTTCACGGTCGACGCCACGCACAGCCTGCCCGCGTCGGTCGAGGCCGAGGTCTGGGACGGGGAGCGGTACGTGCCGGTCACCGGAGCGGCCGTCGACTGGGCCACCGCCTCGGACGCGCCGACGGCTCTCACCTTCGACCCGGCCCGCGGCTCCAAGCTCCGGCTGAAGCTGACCAGCGGCGCACCCGGCACGGTGCAAGGAGCGGTCCGCATCAGCAGGTTGGAGGCGTGACCGGCTGACCGGTCGACCTGCGTGGATCCTGTGGTGCCCGGGCCGGACGGACCGGACCGATCGGCCTGGGCACCACCGCGCCCGAGCGCCACCTCCCGGCCGTACCTCAGCCCGCGTCCGCCGCCTCGAACGTCACCTTCGCCGTGTCCACCGTGCCCGCGCTGCGGCCGGGCGCGCTCTGCCACGACCAGTACAGGTTGGTGTGGGCTATCACCTGCTCCGGTGCCGGAGCGCCGTACTCGCTGAGGTCCTCGGTGGTGTGGGCGTCGCCGACCAGCGTCACGTCGTACCCGCGCACGAAGGCGCCGTGCAGGGTCGAGCGGATGCACGCGTCGGTCTGCGCCCCCGTGACGACGACCCGGCCCACCCCGTGCTCCGCGAGCACCGACTCCAGGTCCGTGGCCTCGAAGGAGTCGAAGTAGGTCTTGTGGACGAGCGGTTCGGAGTCGAGGCGGACCAGCTCCTCGACGTAGGCCCAGTTCTCGCTGCCGCGCACCAGCTCGCCGTCGGAGTGCTGCACCCAGATGACCGGCACGTCCTGCGCGCGGGCCGTGCCGATCAGGGTGTCGATGTTCGCGATCACCTCGGCGCGGCGGGGCGCGCCCGCCACCACGCCCTTCTGGACGTCGATGACGAGCAGGGCGGTGTTCGGCCGGTCGGGCAGGGTGGTCATGGAGACCTCCTGTTCGTCGTCGTGTTTCCGCCATCGGGCGCGGGCGGTGAGTTCTCTCGGACGACCCACCCTAGAACGCACCACTGACAACGGCCCGAGGGCATTCTCGTCCGCACAGTTGACGGGGTGTCATGACTCCAACAAGCATGTCCTGCGACCCCTCCCTGGGAGCGCTCCCATCCGTACCTCGTGGGCAGCGTCCCGCACCTCCCCGAGGAGCCTGGACGTGAAACGACGCAGAACCGCCCTGCTGTCCCTCGCGGCCCTGCTGGGCGCGGCGCTCACCGCGCTGCCCGCGCAGCAGGCCGGCGCCGACGAGGCCGAGCAGGTCAGGAACGGCGGATTCGACACGACCGCCGACCCGTGGTGGACCAGCAACGTCACCGCCGGCCTCACCGACGGCCGGCTGTGCGCGGACGTGCCGGGCGGCACCGTCAACCGCTGGGACTCCGCCGTCGGCCAGAACGCGATCACCCTGGCGAAGGGGTCGTCGTACCGGTTCTCCTTCAGCGCCTCCGGAGTGCCCGAGGGACATGCGGTGCGGGCGATCGTGGGCCTCGGGGTGTCCCCGTACGACACCTGGTACGAGGCGAGCCCCGTGCTGAGCGCGTCGGGGGAGTCGTACTCCTACACCTTCACCTCGCCGGTCGACAGCGCCGAGGGCCAGGTCGCCTTCCAGGTCGGCGGGAGCGCCGAGCCCTGGCGGTTCTGCCTGGACGACGTGTCGCTGCTGGGCGGGGTGCCGCCGGAGGTGTACGAGCCCGACACCGGGCCACGCGTGCGCGTCAACCAGGTCGGCTATCTGCCCGCCGGGCCGAAGAACGCCACCCTGGTCACCGACGCCGGCGCGAAGCTGCCCTGGCAGCTGAAGAACAGCGCCGGGGCGACGGTCGCGCACGGCTGGAGCGTGCCGCGCGGCCTCGACGTGTCCTCCGGGCAGAACGTCCACTCCATCGATTTCGGCGCCTACCGCACGCGCGGCGCCGGCTTCACCCTGGTCGCCGACGGCGAGACCAGCCGCCCCTTCGACATCGGCACCGCCGCCTACGACCGGCTGCGCCTGGACGCGGTGAAGTACTACTACACGCAGCGCAGCGGCATCGCGATCCGCGACGACCTCCGGCCCGGCTACGGCAGGGCGGCCGGCCATGTGGGCGTGGCCCCCAACCAGGGCGACTCCGCCGTCCCCTGCCGGCCGGGTGTGTGCGACTACAGCCTCGACGTCACCGGCGGCTGGTACGACGCCGGCGACCACGGCAAGTACGTCGTCAACGGCGGCATCGCCACCTGGGAGCTGCTGAGCACCTACGAGCGCTCCCTCCTCGCCCGCACCGGCCGTCCGGCCGGGCTCGGTGACGGCACCCTCGCCCTCCCCGAGAGCGGCAACAAGGTGCCCGACGTCCTCGACGAGGCCCGCTGGGAGCTCGACTTCCTGCTGAAGATGCAGGTACCGGACGGGCAGCCCCTCGCGGGCATGGCCCACCACAAGATCCACGACGCGCAGTGGACGGGCCTGCCGCTGCTGCCGAGCGACGACCCGCAGCAGCGCGAACTGCACCCGCCGACCACCGCCGCGACCCTCAACCTGGCCGCGACGGCCGCACAGGCGGCCCGCCTGTACCGCCCCTACGACAAGGCGTTCGCGGCGAGGGCCCTGACGGCCGCGCGCAAGGCCTGGGCGGCGGCCCTCGCCCATCCGGACGTGTACGCCGACCCGAACGACGGCAACGGCGGCGGCGCCTACAACGACGACAACGCGACCGACGAGTTCTACTGGGCGGCCGCCGAGCTGTATCTCACCACGGGGGAGAAGCGGTTCGCCTACCACGTGCTCAACTCCCCGGTGCACACCGCGGACCTCTTCGTCCCCAACGGCTTCGACTGGTCCCGCACGGCCGCCGCCGGCCGCCTCGATCTCGCGACCGTCCCGAACAAGCTGCCCGGCCGGGACAAGGTGCGCAGGTCGGTGGTGCGGGGCGCCGACACCTACCTCGCCACGCTGGCCGCACAGCCGTACGGCATGCCCTACGCCCCCGACGGCAACCGCTACGACTGGGGCTCCAGCCACCAGGTCCTCAACAACGCCGTGGTCATCGCCACCGCCTACGACATCACGGGAGCCTCGAAGTACCGTGACGCGGCCGTCCAGAGCATGGACTACGTCCTCGGCCGCAACGCGCTCAACATCTCGTACGTCACCGGCTACGGCGAGGTCGACTCCCATCACCAGCACAGCCGTTGGTACGCCCACCAGCTCGACCCGAGCCTCCCGGAACCCCCGGCGGGGACCCTCGCGGGCGGCGCGAACTCGAGCATCCAGGACCCCTACGCGCAGAGCAAGCTCCAGGGCTGCGTGGGCCAGTTCTGCTACATCGACGACATCCAGTCCTGGTCGACGAACGAGACCGCGATCAACTGGAACGCGGCGCTGGCCCGGATGGCGTCCTTCGTTGCGGATCAGGGATAGGCCCCGTCCGGTCAGGAGCGTGCAGGGTCGGACACCGGCAGGACACCCATCGGTACCGCGCGGTCATCAGTTTGACCTGGGGATATTTACGAGTAAGTACCCGCGCGGTACCGTGAAGGGCATGCCAGCCCTCAATGTGGAATTCAGCGATCGCGAGCTGGAGGACCTGCGGCAGATCGCCAAGGAACGCGGTACGTCGATGAAGGCGCTCGTGCGGGAGGCGGCCGCGGCCGACATCGCACGGCACCGGGCGCTCCAGGAGGGCGCGGAGGCGTTCCGTACGTTCTTCGCGTCCCACGCCGACGAGTTCGCGGCCGCCTTCCCCGAAGACGAACGCTCCGCCAGGGGCGAGGGGCGGGTCGCCTGACCGATGACAGCCGTCATCCACATCGACGTGCCCTGGCTGCTCCAGCGCCACGAAGAGGTCCTGCCCGAGCAGCCCACCGTCAACGACTTCTCCGCGCTGGTCGCCGCCGTCGCCCGGCACCGGGTCGACCCGCCCAAGCTCGGCGTGGACTCCGACCCCGCCTGGCGGGCCGCCGCGCTGCTGCACACGCTCACTCTGCTCAAGCCACTGCCCTCGGCCAACGCCCGTTTCGCCTGCGCGACGGCGGTGGCGTACATGTTCACCAGCGGGGTCGGCATCGATCCGCCCTACGGCGCGCTCGTCGACCTCGCCCGTGACCTGATCGACGGCAAGACCGACGTCTACGGCGCGGCGGACCGGCTGCGGTCCTGGCAGATATAGGCGAACGGAAAGAGTTTTGGGCCGCCGGCCGAGGGCGGGAGGAACAAGGCCGGCGGCCGTTCGGCGCAGGAGAGCCGCCGTCCTGCGCGGGGCCTCCGAGGAAGTGGCCGGGTTCCAGCCAACTACGCGGGCCGGTGCGTCGGGAGCGTGCGCGGCGCTCCGCCGCGTGCGCGGGTTTCACACGGGGCGCACGGGCGGATTCCGGCCCTGGCGTCAAAGGCCGGCGAAAAGGCGAGGCATACGGAGTGACTCGGCGTCGCCTATCGACATTTTTTCAACAAAGGGCAGCTTCAGCCACCGCCTTGTTGTGCGCGACTTAGTTGTGCAATGGTGAACCACCCGTGCGGGGGTCATGGCCGGGTCCCCTGCGTTCGTCGGCGGAGGCGAATTCGCGCTCCCTGCCGCACCGAACAGGTACGTACCAAAGGAATTCGCTCAGTGCCCACCGCTCAGCCTCCCCTTCCGCCCTACCCTCCGCCGGGCGGGGGCCCAGGAGAATCCGACGAGTCCCTCGCCGCCGGGATACGCGGCGGCGCGGACAGCGAGGTCGCACAGTCCACCGCCCTGCTGATCGCCCGGCACTGGCGGCCGGTGCACGAGTACGCGGTCATCTGCCTCGCCTCCTCCTCGAGCGTCGCGTCCATGATCACCGCGGCCGCCTTCCACCAGGTCTTCGACCGGCTCAAGCTGGGCGAGCCGGCCACCGCGCTGCGCCCCCGACTGCTGGTGACCGTGCGGGACATGGCCCGGCTGTGGTCCGCCGACGAGGGGCTGTCCGGCGTTCTGCCGGTACTGCGCAAGCCCGCCGGCGCGCGCGGCATGCGGTCCGCGAAGTCCATGACGCCGGAGAACCGGGTGCTGGCGGAACGCTCGTTCCAGGGCCTTCCCGCGGTCGCCCGCTGCGCCCTGTGGCACGTGGAGGTCGAGGCCGAGGAGATCACCGTCGCCGCCGGGCTGCTCGGCATGGACACCGACACCGTGTCCGCCGCCCTCGAACAGTCCCGGGACAAGCTCCGCGAGGGCGTCGTCCGCGCCCATCGGGAACTCGCGCCGAACAAGGACTGCCGTTTCTACAACCGGCTCCTCGACGGTCCCATCCGCCGCGGCGGCGACCTGCTGCCCGACGTGCGCCAGCACCTGGACGCGTGCCGTTACTGCCGCTCCGCCGCCGAACAGCTCGGCCACTTCGAGAACGGCCTCGGCGTGCTGCTCGCCGAGGCCGTTCTCGGCTGGGGCGCCCGTCGCTACCACGACACCCGCCCCGGCCGCACCAAGCAGCAGACGGTACGTCTCAAGGGCTCCGCCCGGCACCGTGGGGGCGGCACACGCGGCCGACGCGGCACCCTGCTCTCGCGCATCCCCTCGCCCCGCCGACGGGAGTCCGGGGCGGCGCGGTCGCCGCGCGCGCTGCTCACCGGCGTCGGCCTGGCCTCGGCCGGCCTGCTGACCACCCTGCTCGCGGCCGGCATGTGGTCGGACGACGGCGGCGCCGACCCGGCCGCCTCCACCAGCGGCAGCGTCCCCGGCACCGACTCGCAGGCCGCCACCGCCTCGCCCACGGCCCCGGACACCGCCCAACTGCCCAGCGCACCACGGCAGACCAGGCTGCGCAACGCCGCGGCCGACCTGTGCCTGGACATCCGGGGCGAGGCCAAGGCGGGCGCCGCCGTCGAACTCGCGGACTGCTCGTCCGACGGGACGCAGCAGTGGTCCTACAGCGACGACGGGCAGCTGCGCAGCGCGGCCCACTCCGAGCTGTGCGTCGACTCCCACGCGGACGCCGGTGTGGTCATCCTCGGCGCGTGCGCCGACGCCGGCGACGCCCGGGGCGACGACGTCCGTTACGACCTCACCGTCCAGGGCGAGTTGCTGCCCCGCTGGGACGACGCGCTCGCCCTGGCGACGGCCGGCGAGGCCCCGGGCGCCGATGTCGTCGTCAAGGTCCGCGACCACTCTCCGGGCCAGCGCTGGCTGACCGACGTCGCCTCCGCCTCCCCCGGTTCCCTCGCGGTCACCGGCACGGACGCACCCCCGTCGGCCCAGCCGGTCGACCTCTCGGACCGGACGGCCTGAAGGACGCCACCCGCGCCGCCGGGCACGCCGCCGATGAGCCGCCCGGCGGCCCTGGCGACACGGCCGCGCGGGGGCGTCGGGGCGTGCGGCGGAAAGCCGGAGGAGGCGTCGACGCGGGGCTTCGCCACGACGCCAACGCGGCCGGGTGTCCTCCCCTCAGAGGAGGGCACGCACACCCGCGCCGCCGGGCACGCCGCCGATGAGCCGCCCGGCGGCCCTGGCGACACGGCCGCGCGGGGGCGTCGGGGTGTGCGGCGGAAAGCCGGAGGGGGCGTCGACGCGGGGCTTCGCCACGACGCCAACGCGGCCGGGAGTCCTCCCCTCAGAGGAGCGCGGGCCAGGGCCGGCGAGCCCTGGCCGATCCGAACAACAGCCCCCAGCCCTCGGTGAGGCGCCGGTCGGACCGGCGGGTGTGGCGGTGAGCGGTGGCCGCACAGGGTGACGACCCGGCCGCCGCGTGGGTGCCCGACCGCACCGCTCTGCTCCCGCCGGCCGTCACCCCGCGTCCTCGACGAGGTCCGACGGGCCGACGGTCGCCGGGCCGGCGTGGCCGGACAGGGCCAGGGTGAGGTCGAACTCGGCGAGCAGGCAGCGGATCACGTGCTCGACGCCGGGCTGTCCGTCCAGGCCGAGTCCGTAGACGTAGGGCCGGCCCAGCAGCACAGCCCGCGCGCCGAGGGCGAGCGCCTTGAAGACGTCGTCGCCGGTGCGCACCCCGCTGTCGAACAGCACGGTCAGCCGGTCGCCGACCGCCCGCGCCACCCCGGGCAGCGCGTCGGCGGCGGCGACCGAACCGGCCACCTGCCGGCCCCCGTGGTTGGAGACCACCACCCCGTCCATCCCGGCGTCGGCGGCCAGCCGGGCGTCGTCGGGGTGCAGGACGCCCTTGAGGACGATGGGCCCGTCCCAGTTCTCCCGCAGGAACGCCAGGTCCGGCCAGGTCTTGCCGGGGTCCGCGAACAGGCTGACGAAGTGCAGGACGGCCGCGTTCGGGTCCTCGTGCACCGGCTTGGCCAGGCCCGCCCGGAAGGCCGGGTCGGTGAAGTAGTTGGCGGTGCCGACGCCGTGCAGGAACGGCAGGTAGGCCTGGTCGAGGTCGCGGGGCCGCCACGCCAGCAGCGGGGTGTCCAGGGTGACGACGAGCGCGGTGTACCCGCTCGCCCTCGCACGGCCGAGGAGACTCCGTGACACCTCCCGGTCCTTGGACCAGTACAGCTGGAACCAGCGCTCGGCGTCGCCCATCGCCTCGGCCACCTGCTCGATCGGCGTGCTGGACGCCGACGACAGGATGTACGGCACCCCCTGCGCGGCCGCGGCCCGGGCCGCCGCGGACTCCGCCTCCGGGTGCATGATCGACAGCACGCCGACCGGCGCCAGGGCCAGCGGCGCGGGCAGCGAACGGCCCAGCACCTCGACCGACAGGTCCCGCTCGTGCACGTCCCGCAGCATGCGCGGCACGATCCGGCGGCGCTCCAGGGCGGCGCGGTTGGCCCGCGCGGTGCTGCCGTTCCCCGCGCTGCCGGCCACATAGCCGACCGGACCCGGCCCGAGCCGCTGCTCGGTGAGCTCCTCCAGCCGGGTCAGGTCGGTGGGCAGCCGGGGGACCGCGCCCGTCATCCCGTTGAGATAGATCTCGTACTGGAAGTCCGCCCAGTGCTTGGCCATCCGTCCGTGCCGCCTCTCGTCGTCCTGTGGTCGAGCGTGTGTGGCAGGGCGACCATACCGGCGGGCAGGTGCGGGGCGGTCAGGGCATGTCCGGCGGATCATGCCGGAGACGCGGGGGGCGCATGCCCTCCCCGGCTATCGGCTTCGCTCGAGCGGGAGGTGCCCCCACGGGCGTTGTCGTGGTGGCCGCCCCCACCACGCTCGAGGGTGCTCGTGCGGGGGCACCCCCATCGCCCCGCTCACCCGCGCTGATCAGCCGCCGCTGTTCTCCTCCGACGTGATCCGCCGGGCAGGCCCTGGCCGTCGACGGCCGACCGGGGCGGGACGGCGGAGAGTTCGGCGACCACCGGGCCGGGACCGGTGATCGGCGGCACCGCCACGTCACGGTCCGGGCCGGTCGCGCCCCTCGGGCCCGCAGGCGGCCCGGGGTTCGGGGAACAGCCGCAGCGGCGTCAGGTGGAGCACGGCGGCGACGGCCAGGGACAGCGGGGTCAAGGGTGCTCCGGCAGCGGGGCGGGCGCGGGTGGAGCGAGGGGTGGCGCGGCACGGTGAACGGCCGCCCTGTCGCCGCCGGGTGGGCGACGTGGGCGGATGCCGTCCTGGTCGGGGTCTGCCGAAGGTACGGCGTGGGGCAGAACCCCGGCCAGAGGACGAATCATCCTTCCTCCGCGTCATGAGTGGACGAATCCGCCACCTCCTTCTCGTCCGGGCTCGCGTCCGGGTCCGCGTCGGGTCCCTGGGCCCTCACCCGTTGGACGTGTTCGAGGGAATCCCGCAGTTCGGTGAGCCAGTCGTCGGTGTGGCGCTGGACCAGCCGGACGCACCAGGCGAGCGCGTCGCTGCGGCTGCGGGCCACGCCTGCGGCGATCAGCGTGTCGAGGACCTGGCGCTCGGGCTGCCGCAGCCGGGTCATGACCGGCGCGGCCACGTGGGTGAACAGGGCGCGCTCGCCGTCGCACACCGCACCCCATGACACCTTCCGCCGGAAGCGGTGCTCGGCGTCGCGGGCCACGGCCATCCGGGTCTCGCGGGTGCGCTCGCGGAACTCCTGGATCCGGGCGGTGACGGCCGCCTCCCGCTCGGCGGCCGGGGCGTCCTCGGCCAGCCGGGGCGCGGGGATGCGGCCGATCACGGTGATCTCCTCGCGGTCGACCGTCACCTCGGTCAGCTCCACGAAGAGGTCGTCGGGCAGCCGGCCCGCGAACCAGCCCCTCAGCTTCTCTCTCTGCTCGGTCGTAATCATGTAATCACCATTACGCCGCAGGTACGTGAACACAAGGGGCCGCGGAGGAGTCCGCCGAGAGCGGAACGGGGGCGGGCCGAGGGCGGGAGCGGAATGTTTCAGGCCGATTAACGAAGCTATGAAAACCGGTCACCGAACGGATCGAAGGGATCACGAAGCGCTTGCTTTCGGCGTTGGAACGTTCGAATTCCGTGACTTCACGCCACTGTTTCAATACGCAAGGTTACTGAAACGCATGGGGTCGAGGTGATATTCGGCGACGGACTCGGCAGACTCGCGCTCGCCGCGTTCGGCACTGACCGAGTCGGACCGGCATACCCCCGAATCGAGCGGAAGGATGCACACAATGCGGAACACCGCGCGCTGGGCAGCGACCCTCGGCCTCACGGCCGCCACCGTCTGCGGACCCCTCACCGGGTCCGCGCTCGCCGCCCCGGCCGCAGCGCCGACCTCCCTCTACGCCCCGTCGGCACTCGTGCTGACCCTGGGCCACGGAGAGAGCGCCGCCACTGTCAACGCGGCCAGGGCCGTGACCCTGAACTGCGCGCCGACCCCCTCCGGCACCCACCCCGCCGCCGCCCTCGCCTGCGCCGAACTGCGCGCCGCCGACGGCGACCTCGACTCCCTGGCAGGCCCGGGTGACGCCAACTGCACCAAGCAGTACGACCCGGTGGTCGTGACCGTCGACGGCGTCTGGCGGGGCAAGCGCGTCTCCTTCGAGCGCGCCTTCGCCAACGAGTGCGTGAAGAACGCTGCCGGGAGCAGCCTCTTCGCGTTCTGAGACCGGGATCGCGTGGCCCCCGTGGACGCCGAAAGAGGCTCGTGAAGTGGGGAGTGCGAGCCCCTGACACGGGACCACCGCGATCCCGACCCGGAGGCCGGACGGGCGGAGTGGGGCCGCCCGCCGGCCTCCGGCATCGCGTTTCCCCGGAGCAGGCGGACCGTGAGAGAAGCGCGGTCCCGCCGCGGCCGATATCCGCCGCGCCCGACATCCGCCGCGGGCGCGGAGTCGGTGTCGGGCGCGGAATCAGTGTTTCGCCAGGCGCAGGGGGACCGGTTCAACGGGAGCGGCTTCGTCGGCGGGCCGGGTGACCTCCGCCCACCAGGACGGGCCGTCCTCCAGGTGGCGCAGCATGACGCCCTCGCGGATCGCCCACGGGCAGACGGTGACCGTTCTCAGTCCGGTCAGCTTCATCGCCGTGTGCCCGATCACCGCACCGGCCAGGCTCTGTGCGGCGCGTGGCGCGGAGATGCCGGGCAGCCGGGCGCGCTCGGCTGCGGGCAGCGCGGCCAGGGTGTCGATGGCCTCGCCCAGGTCCCGGCGGCGCAGGGTGCGGTCCATGAACGGGCCGTGCCGTCCGGGCGGGGCCCCGCACAGCCGGCCGAGCTGCTGGAAGGTGCGGGAGGTGGCCACCGCCGTACGCGGACCCTCCCAGCGGATCCGGGCGGCCACGTCCCTGAGCTGGTGGCGGATCCTGCGCCGGGCCGCGCGGACGAGCTCCGGGGGCGGCGGGTCGTGGTCGGCGAAGAAGTCGTGGGTGAGGCGGCCCGCGCCGAGGGGCAGCGAGGCCACGTAGTCCGGCAGCCGGCCCCGGCCGAAGGCCACTTCGAAGGATCCGCCCCCGATGTCGAGCAGGGCGAGCGGTCCCGACCGCCAGCCCATCCAGCGGCGGGCGCCGAGGAACGTCAGCTCGGCCTCCACCTCGCCCGGCAGGGTGCACAGCGCGACGCCGGTCCGCGCCCGGACCGTGCGCAGCACCTCGCTCCGGTTGGGGGCGGCGCGCACCACGGCGGTCGCGAAGGCCAGCGGGCCCGCCGCACCCCACCGTTCCGCGGTCCGGGACGCCGCGGCGACCGCGCGGACGAGCCGCTCCAGGGCCTCGTCCGGAATGGGGGCACCGGGCCGGACCTGCTCGGACAGCCTCAGCCGCCACTTCGCCGTGTGCACCGGCAGCGGGACCCCGCCCGCCGCGTCCGCCACCACCAGCCGCACGGTGTTCGACCCCACGTCCAGCACGCTGATTCTCATGGACCGTCGAGTACCCAGGCGTAAACCTCCGGTCGCCCGCCCTGTTTTGGGTGCTCGGCCCGGAGTCCGGCACACGGCACAACACGCGGCGCAGAGAGGCCGCCGTCCCTCGCGGACGGCGGCCCCTCTCCCCGGTGCGGCTCCTGGGCCAGGGGCCGTCACATGTGGACCACCGGTGCCGCGTCCGCGTCCTGCTGCGGCACCCCGCGGCGGAAGAGCAGGAACGCGATGAGCGCGCCCGCCGCGAAGAACCCGGCCGACCACCAGAAGGCGGTGGTGTAGCTCTCGATGGTCGCCTGCGCCTGGACCAGCTTGTCGGTCGGGTCCTTCCCGGCCAGGTAGTCCGTCGCGGCGCTCGCGGCGAGGGTGTTGAGCAGGGCCGTGCCGATCGAACCGCCAACCTGCTGCATGGCGTTGACCGTGGCGGAGGCCACGCCCGCGTCCTCGGCGGCGACCCCGCCGGTGGCCATCTGCATGGCGGGCGGCATGACGAGGCCCAGGCCGATACCGGTGATCACGAGCTGCGGCAGCACCGTGCTCACGTAGTCGGAGCCGACGCCGATCCCGGTCAGCCAGGCCATGCCGACCGCGGCGATCGCGAAGCCCAGCGGGATGACCGCCTTGGGGCCGAGCCGCGGGACCAGGGCCGTCGTACCGATCTGCGCCGCGACCATGAGGGCCCCGACCATCGGCAGGAACGCCACACCCGTCTTCGTCGGGCTGAAGCCGAGGTTGAGCTGGAGGTAGTAGGTGAGGAAGAGGAAGACGCCGAACATGCCCGCGCCGGAGATCAGCACGGCGAAGAAGGAGGCCGCGCGGTTGCGGTCGAGCAGGATGCGCAGCGGCAGCAGGGGGTGCGCGGCACGCTTCTGCCACCAGGCGAAGGCCGTGAGCAGCACGCCGCCCGCGATCAGGAAGCCCCAGGTCCGCGCCGAGCCCCAGTCGTGCGTCTCGGCGTTGGAGAAGCCGTACACCAGGGAGAACAGGCCGGCGGCGACCAGGACGGTACCGGGCACGTCCAGCTTGGAGTTCTCGGCGTCGCGGTGGTTGGAGAGCAGCAGCCAGCCGCCGGCGAAGGCGACGACGGCGATGGCCACGTTGACGTAGAGCGTCCAGCGCCAGTCGAGCGCGTCGGTCAGGACGCCGCCGAGCAGCAGGCCCACGGCGCCGCCCGCGCCGGCGATGGCACCGTAGACGCTGAACGCCTTGGCGCGTTCCTTGGCGTCGGTGAACGTGGTGTTGAGCAGGGAGAGCGCGGCCGGTGCGAGGAGCGCGCCGAAGGCGCCCTGGAGTGCGCGGGCGGTGACCAGCATCTCGAAGTTGGTCGCGGCGCCGCCGAGCGCCGAGACGGCGGCGAAGCCGACGACGCCGACCAGGAAGGCCGTCTTGCGGCCGAAGAGGTCGGCTATCCGGCCGCCGAGCAGCAGCAGCGAGGCGAAGGCCAGCGCGTAGGCGGTGACGATCCACTGCCGGTTGCCGTCGGAGAAGCCGAGGTCCGCCTGCGCGGACGGCAGGGCGATGTTCACGATGGTGGCGTCCAGCACCACCATCAGCTGGGCCAGGGCGACGACTGCGAGGATCCACCACTTCTTGGCGGATGCTGCGGACGGCGGCTGTTCGGCACCCGTGCGGGTGCCGTCCGTCAAGGTCTTCGGGGGCATGGGGAACCACTCCAGGACGTGAAGGGCAAAGAACACGTAAACGAAACGGTTTCGTACACATCGAGGCTAGACGAGTTTCAGCGAAACGGCAAAGTTTCGTTAGTGAGGGAGTCCAGGCATGGGCGGTGGCGTGTCCGACGTCGACGGCACGGGGCTGTACCACGAGGTGCGCGGCATCGGCCCGGCGCTGCTGATGATCGGCGGACCCGGGGGAGACGCCGGGTACTGCACGGTCGTGGCCGAGGACCTCGCCGACGCCTGCACGGTGATCACCCACGACCGGCGGGGCAACTCCCGCAGCCAGGACCGCACCGACCGCGACGGCGGGCCGACGAGGCCGACCGAGCAGGCGTCCGGGGCCCGCGCGCTGATCGACGGCCCGGCCGGCGGCCGGGCGCCGGTTCGACGGGAGACGAGTCGCGGTGAGGGCGCCTACCGGTGGCCCGCCGACCTGTGGCAGCGGTTCCTCGCCAACCCGGACCACCTCTTCGGCACCGTGTGGGAGGCCTTCGCCGGCTTCCGCCCCGACGAGGCGGCACCCCGGACGGTCCCGTTCCCGATCCTGCTCGCGGCCGGCACCGAGGACCGCGGCACGTACTGCGTCCGCCCCTCGATCGGGATCGCCCGCCGGATCGGAGCGCCGTGGGCGGAGTCCCCCGGCGTCCGCATGGAGTTCACGCGCGGCCCGGCCCGGCCCGCTTCGCGGCGGCCGCGGGTCGCGGCGACGCAGATGCGCACCGCCCGGGTCCCGGGGCTGTGGGTAGGGGTCCCGGAGCGGCCGTGAGCCGGGCACCCGTAAGTGAAAGGACTGATCCGAAATGCCGACCGATCCGACCGATCCGACCGCGCCCACCGGTACGTATCTCACCCTGGACGACGGCCGCCCCGCCGTCCGCCTCGCCCGCGCCTACGGCCATCCGGCCGACCGTGTCTGGCAACTCGTCACCGACCCCGGCGAACTGGCCCACTGGTTCCCGTCCCGCGTCGACATCGAGCTGCGTCGCGGCGGCACGATCCGGTTCAGCGGTGACCCGAACATGCCGGAGTCGACCGGCCGGGTGCTCGCCGTGGACGCGCCCCGCCACCTGTCCTTCGCGTGGGGCGGCGACGAACTCCGCTTCGACCTGGAAGCGGTCGACGACGCGCACACCCGCCTCACCCTGACCGACGTCCTGGAGGCCGCCGACACGGCCGCCCGCAACGCCGCCGGGTGGGAGGTGTGCCTGGCCGCCCTGGACGTCAGGGCGGGGAACGAGGGCGCGGGGGCCGCCGTGCGGTGGGAGACGTGCTACCGCGCCTACGTCGAGGCCGGTTTCCCCTCCGGCGCGCCGGTGCCCGGACGGGACTGACCGCCCCGCCCGCGAGGCGCTACGCCAACTGCCGCCGCACCAGCTCGTGCAGCCGTCCGCCCGTGTCCGCGAGGAGCTGGGCGGGCGGGCCCTGCTGGGCGACCTTGCCGTTCTCCATCACGACGACCCGGTCGGCGTCCATCACCGTCGACAGGCGGTGCGCGATGACGACGCGTGTGGCGTTGAGCTTGCGGGTGCTCTCGATGACCGTGCGCTGGGTCTCGTTGTCGAGGGCGCTGGTCGCCTCGTCGAAGAACAGGATGCGCGGCCGGCGGATCAGCGCCTGGGCGATCATCAGGCGCTGGCGCTGGCCGCCCGAGACCGACCCGCTGCCCGAGACGATCGTGTGCAGCCCCATCGGCATGTGCTTGATGTCCTGCGCGAGCCCCGCCATCTCGGCGGCCGCCATCGCCTCCTCCGGCGTGTAGGCCTCGGTGCCGCAGATGACGTCCAGCAGGGAGCCGGTGAACGGCTGGGCGTGCTGGAGCACCACCCCGCACTGCCGGCGCACGGCCGACTGGTCGAGGGCCGCCAGGTCCTGGCCGTCGTACAGCACACTGCCCGAGACCGGCTTGTCGAAGCCGATGAGGAGCCGCAGCAGTGTCGACTTGCCGCAGCCGCTCGGGCCGACGATCGCCACGAACTCGCCCGGCCGCACCTCGAAGGAGACGTCGTCGAGGACGAGGGGACCGTCGTCGGAGTAGCGGAAGGACAGGCGGCGGGCTTCGAGCGCGCCGGTCAGCGGGCCGGGGCGGGTGTTCCCCGTGCGGACCTCGGGCGTCGCCTCCAGCACCGGCCGGATCTCCTCGAACAACGGCAGCGCGGCCACCGCCGACACGAACGCGCCGGTCAGCGAGGTGACCGAGGTGAGCAGCATCGTCATCGACGTGTTGAAGGTGAGGAAGTCCGCCGCGGACAGCGCACCCCGCGCCGGACCGGCCAGCAGCATGAACATCAGCAGTGAGCACAGCGGCAGGTACACCGAGCCCAGCACCGTGTTGAGGTTCTTGATCCGGCCGAGGCGCTGCTGGAGCTCACGGCTGCGCGCGAACTGCGCCGCCCAGGCCGCGTACGCGTAGTTCTCGGCGGCCGCCACCCGCAGCTTCGGCAGTCCCCGCAGGGTCTGGAACGCCTGGTTGTTGAGCTTGTTGGAGAGCACGACCAGCCGCCGCTGCCAGCGCACCTGCCACAGTCCCAGCGCCAGGAACACGGACGCGATGACGACCAGCATGCCGATCGCGGCCAGCGCCATCGGCACGCTGTACCAGAGCAGCAGCCCCAGGTTCATCGCGCCGATGGTGACGGACTGCGCGACCGACGGGCCGAGTCCCGCCAGCAGCCGGCGGATCGCGCTGATGCCCATGGCGGCGCTGGCCAGCTCGCCCGTGGAGCGCTCCGCGAAGAACTTCGTCGGCAGCCTGAGCAGCCGGTCCCACACCGCCGGCTGGAGCGTCGCCTCGACACGGCCCTCCAGCCGCAGGATGGTCAGGTTCTGCAGCAGCATGAACGCCGCCGCGACGACGCTGCTGACCATGACGGCCAGACACACCTGCACGATCAGCCCCTGCTGGGCCCTCGGCACGAACTCGCCGAGCACCTTGCCGGTGGCGATCGGCACCAGCGCCCCGATCGCCACCGTCACCAGCCCGCTGAGCAGCAGGTTCGTCAGGTCCCCGCCGGTACCCCGCATGCTGAACCGCAGCAGGCCGAGCGGGCCCAGCCTCCGTTCCGGCAGCGGGCGGTAGAACATGACGGCCCGCGGCTCGAACTCCTCCGCGTTGGCCTTCTCGACCGGTGTCTCCCGCCCGGTCGCGGGGTGCACGGCGACGTAACCGCCGCGCCGCCACAGCAGCGCGACCGGCGCCCCGGACAGGGCCCGGTGCCCGACCAGCGGGCCCACGTCGTCCCGCCACCAGCGACCGTCGAGGCGGACGGCCCGGGCGCGCACCCGTGAGGCGAGGGCGACCCGCTCGACCGGGTCCAGACGGTCGCTGTCGGCGCCCATCCGGGCGGGCTCGGCGAGGGTGATCCCGGCGGCCCTGGCGACCAGTCCGCAGGCGGCGAAGGTGGCGTCGGCGTCGGCGGACGTCGTGCGCTGCCCCGACTTCTTGCCGATCGACGCCAGCAGCGTCCGGTCGGCCTGGGCACGGACCGCCTCACCCGCCTTGATCCCGGCGGCCGTGCGTGTCTCGTGGGTGCGTTCCAGTTGTTCGATCCAGCGGTCCAGCGTGGTCAGCAGCCGGTACTGCTGGTCGACCATGGACTGCCACACCGCCGGGTCCATCAGCAGGTCGGCGGCCGCTTCCGCGCCGTACACCTGGCCGTACTGCACACTGCCCGGCGGGACCTGCATCCAGAAGACGTCGTCGTCGTCCCCCCTGCTCGAATGGACTCGCACGGGGGCGCCCCCATCCTCCGCCGCCCGCTCGGTGGCCATCGGCGCCTGGAAGAGGATCGACAGACCGCGGCCGACACCGAGGGCGAGCGCGTACTCCAGGGGGCTCGAAGTCGGCGGCACGTACTGGGGGTTGCCGTACTCGTCGTAGGACCAGGTCTGGGTGTTCGCGGGCTGGTACAGCTCGCGCAGGCCGATGCGATGCACGACGCAGTCGCGCAACGGACGTGCGACGAGCGTGTGTTGAGGACCGGCGACCGGACCGAGGAGCAGCGCTCCCGCCTCCAGGCGGCCCAGGTGGTGCCAGTGGCCCTGCTGTTCGGCATCCACCGCGAACAGGTCCAGCGCGCCCGACGCGACCAGCCACAGCACCTGCGGGCCTTCCAGGTCCAGCCGGCTGAAGCCCGCGCAGTCGATCCGCGAGCCCATCTGTCCCAGTGCGGCGAGGACGACGTCGCCCTCCGACACGGCCGTCATCTCAACGCTCCCTGACCAGGGCCGCGTACGAGCCGCCGCGCGCCACCAGTTCCTCGTGCCGCCCGCGCTCCACGACCGTGCCGTGCTGGAGCACGACGATCTCGTCGCTGTCGCGCACCGTGCTGAGCCGGTGGGCGATCACCACGCACGCGCAGCCGCGCCGGCGCAGGTTGTCCATCACCACCTGCTCGGTCTCCGCGTCCAGCGCGCTGGTCACCTCGTCCAGCACGAGGATGCTGGGCCGGCGCACCAACGCCCGGGCGATCTCCAGGCGTTGGCGCTGCCCGCCGGAGAAGTTGCGGCCGTCCTGCTCGACCTTGCTCTGGATGCCGCCGGGCCGCCGCATGACGACGTCGTAGAGCGCCGCGTCCCTGAGCGCGTCGACGACGGCGTCGTCGGGGATCGACGGGTCCCACAGGGCCACGTTGTCGCGGACCGAGCCCTCGAACAGGAACACCTCCTGGTCGACGAAGGAGACGGAGGAGGCGAGCGCCCCGCGCGCAATGTCCTCGAGCCGTTGCCCGTCGATGCGGATCACGCCCTCCCAGGGCGCGTACAGGCCCGAGATCAGCCGGGACACCGTCGACTTCCCGCTCCCCGAGCCGCCGACCAGCGCCACCTGCTGCCCCGGGCCGACACTCAGGTCGAAACCGGTCAGCAGCGGCTTGTCCAGCGGGCTGTAGCCGAAGGTGATGTTCTCCAGCTCGACGTGCCCCTGCAGCCGGCGCGTGGAGTCGCCGCCGGAGCGGCGGTCGTAGAGCGGATCGGCACGGAAGTTCTCCACGTCCTTCAGCCGGGCCACGTCCGCCGCGAAGTCCTGGATCCGGCCCGCGACGCCGTTCAGGCGGGTCAGCGGCGCCGTGAAGCGGGTGACCAGCGCCTGGAAGGCGACCAGCAGGCCCACCGAGATATGGCCCTCGATCGCCCGCATGCCGCCGATCCACAGGATCAGCGCGCTGTTGAGCGAGGCGAGCGTCGGCGCGACCACGCCCAGCCAGGCGCTCGGCACGCCCAGCCGCTGCTGCTCCTCCAGCGTGGTGGCGTGCTGCCCCGCCCACTTGCGGAAATAGCCGTCCTCGCCGCCGGTCGCCTTCATCGTCTCGATCAACTGAAGCCCGGTGTAGGCCGTGTTGGTCAGCCGCGCGTTGTCGGCGCGCAGCTTCGCCGTCCGGGTCGCGCGCATGCGGATGACGATCCGCATGGCGACGATGTTGAGCAGCGCCACGCCGATGCCGACGTAGGTCAGCTGCGGGTCGTAGGTGTAGAGGAGGACCGCGTACAGGACGACGACCACCGCGTCCACGCCCGCCGACGCGAGGTCGCGGGCCAGGGTCTCGGCGACCGCGTCGTTCGACTGGAGACGCTGGACGAGGTCGGCCGGGCTGCGCTGCGAGAAGAAGGTCACCGGCAGCCGCAGCAGATGGCGCAGGAAGCGGGCGCTGGAGAGGGTGGAGGAGATGATCCGGCCGTGGTGGAGGTTGGCCTGCTGAAGCCAGGTCAGGGCGACCGTGAGGGCCACGCAGGTGCCCATGGAGGCGAACAGCACGGTCAGCAGGGAGGTCTGACCGCCGATCAGGAACATGTCGATGTAGGTCCGGCTGAGGGCGGGTACCGCCGCGCCCACCAGGACCAGCAGCAGGCTCGCCAGCACGGCCGCCGGCATGGTGCCCGCGGTGCCCCGCAGCCGGGCCGGCATCGCGCCCAGCACACCCGGTCTGCGCCCGCCCCGCTCGAAGTCCTCGCCGGGCTCCAGGACCAGCACGACACCGGTGAAGCTGCCGTCGAAGTCCTCCATCGGCACGAAACGCCGGCCCTTGCCGGGGTCGTTGATGAACACGCCCCGGCGGCCGAAGCGCCGGCCCAGACCCTCGTAGACGACGTAGTGGTTGAACTCCCAGAAGAGGATCGCGGGTGTCCGCACCCCGGCGAGGGCGGCCAGGTCCATCTGCATGCCCTTGGCCGTCAGACCGTAACTGCGGGCCGCCTTCAGCAGGTTGCTGGCGCGCGAGCCGTCGCGGGAGACACCGCACGCGATGCGCAGCTCCTCCAGCGGGATGTGCCGGCCGTAGTGGCCGAGGACCATGGCGAGCGAGGCGGCCCCGCACTCCACGGCCTCCATCTGGAGCACGGTGGGCGTACGGACGGTCTTCACGCTGCTCTTGGGGACCGTGCGCCGGGGCGGCGCGGCACGCCGTCGGCTCCGGGTCTGCTCGGTGGCGGTCACGGGAGCAGCCAATCGACGGGACGCTGGTCGGCCAGCCGGATCGAACCCGTGGCCATGGTCATGGAGGCGAGCGCGTACGGCGGTCCGTCCGCGGACGACCACTCGTAGCCGCTCTTCGTCGCCGAGGACCTGTCGAGGCGGACCAGGACCGCCACCGGGCGCCCGTCCTCGGTGAACTGCTCCCCGAGCTGGCTGTCGCCGAGGAAGGCGGAGATCTGCTGCGCCGACTGGGCCGTGCGGTCAACCGACTTCACATGACCGCGCAGCACGCCGTACTCCTGGGACGGCACGGTCTGCACGGTCAGGTCGACGGCCGCGTCCGCAGGTATGGAGGCCGCGTTCTCCGCGGGCACGTACACCGTGGCGTACAGCGGGTCGTCGGCTCCCGCGACCTTCTCCACCGCGGCGACGTTCGCGCCGGTGGAGATGATCTGCCCGATGGTGGCGGCGAGCGCGGTGATCCGGCCCGCGGCGACCGTGCGCACCACGGCGTCGCCCTCGGCCGTCCGCACCTTCAGCACGGGGGAGTTCGCGGGCAACCGCTCGCCCTCCTTCGCCAGGACGGCGGTGACCTGGCCCGCGGCGGGGCTCTGCAGGATGTAGCTGCCCTCACCGTGGGTGAGGACGGCGGGCGCGCTCACCGTGGACGTGACCGAGCCGGTCACCGCCCACACGGACCCGGCCGCCATGACGGCCACGGTCACGGACAGCACCAGCCAGCCCTGCGGGCGCGCGAAACGCACCGGCAGGTCGAGTTCCTCCGGCGACTGGAGCTTGGCGAGGGCCTGTTGGCGGAACTGCACGGGGCTTACCTCAGGAGATTCAGGGCGCCGATGAGTCCCGGAGCCGGGTGACGGCTCCGGGACTCACAGGGGGTCACAAGGGCGCGATCAGAGACCGGCGACCAGGTTGGTGACCGGGGCCGTGCTGAGGCCGGTGACACCCTCGACCGTGCCGACGGCCGTGTCGACCAGGCCGGAGACCGGGGCGATGCCGTCCACCAGGCCGGTGACGGTGCCGAGGGCGTTCAGGGACAGACCGCCGGAGACGTTGTCCAGCTCGGCGTCGGAGATCTCGACGGTCTCAACCTGGGGGGTGGAGTTCATGGTGGAACTTCCCTTCACATGGATATCTCATAAGGGGGAGCGGCCCCCTCTGGGGACAGATGACGGCCGCGACCGCTGGTGCCGGGCACCCGTTTCCGGAAGCCGTGCGGCCCCTGCGGTGCGATGGATCAAAGCAGGTCTGCGGCCGACGCAGCCAATCAATCCCCGGTCCCACCTGGGCACTTGCGTCACAGGAGCGTTGAACCGTGCACGTGCGCCCACGGGTTGTCGGCGACTTCTTCACACCACGGAAGGGGTTCGCTCGGATGAGCGCCCTGCGCCCTCGCGGCGAATACGACACTCCCGCCCCAATGGCGTGGCCGGCGTCGACGAGTTGTGCAGAACCCCTGCTTCCGGTGACCCGCTTGGGCTTTCGATGTGCAGATTCTCTGAAGCGGGGATTCCGCTTGCCGATCGGAACGGATCGTCACCGACCGACTACGAACGGTGTCGATTCGGAAGTGTTCCGGCGTGTTCAGCCCAGCAGGGCGTAGACCGTGCTCGCCCGGGCCGCCAGTTCACCCGTCCGCTCGGCCGTCATGGTGATGTCCGCGAACGCCATCCGGCGCCCGAGCTTCGTCAGCACCGCTTGGATCAGGACATCCGAATCGGCCACCGCGCGCTGGAACGAGGTCGACTGCTGCACCGTCGTCATCGGTCCGTAGGCCCCGCGGGCGGCCGACACGGCGATCACGGTGGCGGTGTCCGCGGCCGCCATCAGCGCCTGCCCCGAGAGCCCTCCGCCCTCCCGTGCCAGCTCCTGTGACCAGGGGAGACGCAGAATCGCCCGGTCCTCGCCCAGCGCCTCGACGGACAGGCCGAGGGCGAGCACCCAGGGTGCGAAGTTGTCGGAAAGGATCTTGTCGGCTTCGGCGGTCGTCATCGTCATATGGGCGATTGTTCCCCGGGCGGCGAAGTCGGACTCGGGTCATGGCCGATTCAGCGTTTAGCAAAGGAAGTTGGCAAACGCGATTGAACGCGCCGCGCGACCCCTGCGTACTGATGGCCAACCAGGCGCCGCTGTACGGAGCTGCCGAACCCCGGCAGCCAGACCCCGTCCCCCAGGAGGTCGAGTTTTTTGAGTCACAAGCGAGTTACGAAGCGCAAGGCCATCGTCGCGGCTGGCGGTGTGGCAGCGCTCGGAGCGGCGGCCATCCTGCTTCCCCAGGCCAACGCCTCCCAGGACGGCGGCTCCAACAACGCTGCCACGGTGAAGACCCTGAAGGCGGGCGACGCCTCGGACCTCGCCTCACAGCTCGAGAAGCTGCTCGGTGACGCCTTCGCCGGTTCCTACTACGACTCCGACGGCAAGCAGCTCGTCGTCAACGTCGTGAACGTCTCCGGTGACGAGAACAACGTCGTCGTGCAGGCGAAGAAGGCGGGCGCCAAGGTCCGCGAGGTGGAGAACAGCACGGCCGAACTCAAGGCGGCCGCACAGACGTTGAAGACCAAGGCGACCATCCCGGGCACCTCCTGGGCCGTCGACCCCAAGACGAACAAGATCCTCGTCACCGCCGACTCCACGGTCACCGGCACCAAGTGGGACAAGATCGAGTCGACCGTGAAGACCCTCGGCTCCAGCATGGCGACGATCCAGAAGTCGGCCGGCACCCTGAAGCCCCTCGTCTCCGGCGGCGACGCGATATTCGGCGGCGGAGCGCGCTGCTCCCTCGGCTTCAACGTGACGGCGGGCGACGGCTCCCCGGCCTTCCTGACGGCCGGTCACTGCGGGGTAGCGGCCAAGCAGTGGTCCGACTCCCAGGACGGCCAGCCCATCGCCACGGTCGACCAGGCGACCTTCCCGGGCGACGGCGACTTCGCGCTTGTGAAGTACGACGACCCGAACACCCAGGCGCCCAGCGAGGTCAACACCGGTCAGCAGACCGTCCAGATCTCCCAGGCCGCCGACGCGACGGTCGGCACACAGGTCTTCCGGATGGGCAGCACCACCGGTCTCAACGACGGTCAGGTCCTCGGCCTCGACGCCACGGTGAACTACCCCGAGGGCACCGTCACCGGCCTCATCCAGACGGACGTCTGCGCAGAGCCCGGCGACAGCGGCGGCTCGCTCTTCACCCAGGACGGCCAGGCGATCGGCCTGACCTCGGGCGGCAGCGGCGACTGCACCGTCGGCGGCGAGACCTTCTTCCAGCCGGTGACCACCGCCCTGGCCGCGGTCGGCGCGACGCTCGGCGCCGGCGGCGCCGGCGCCGGCGGCGCGGGAGCCGGTGCTGGTGCCGTGGACGAGAACGGTGACGGCATCGACGACCAGACGGGCGAAGCCATTCAGGGTGGCGGCGCGGGAGCCGGTGCTGGTGCCGTGGACGAGAACGGCGATGGCATCGACGACCAGACGGGCGAAGCCATTCAGGGCGGCGGCGCGGGAGCCGGTGCTGGTGCCGTGGACGAGAACGGTGACGGCATCGACGACCAGACGGGCGAAGCCATTCAGGGCGGCGGCGAAGCGGCGGCCAACGGTGGTGCTGACGAGAACGCCAACGGTGGCGTGGACGAGACCGGCAACGGCCAGGACCAGTCCGGCAACAGCCAGGAGGGCGGTTCGGGTGTGACCGAGTCGCACTGACACGGCATCATCTGAACGGTCCGGCCCTCCGGCGGGGGCCGGACCGTTCATGTCCGCGCCGGGCGACGGCCCTCAGGCGTCCCCCCGGGCCCGCAGCAACAGCAGCGCCACGTCGTCCATCCGCTCCTCCGCCGCCGCGTAGTGCCCCACCAGCTCGTCGGCCAGCTCCTCCAGCGGACGGTCCCCGGCCTCGCCGAGCCGCCGCCCCAGGTCGGCCACCGCGTCCTCGATGTCCACGCCCGGCGTCTCGATGAGCCCGTCCGTGTACAGGGCGAGGACACAGCCGGGGGCGAGCTCGACCTCCGTCGTCGGATACGTCGCCGAGGCGTCGATGCCCAGCAGCGGGCCGCCCGCGAGGTTCAGGACGCGCACCCGGCCGTCCGCCCGGCGCAGCAGCGGCGGAGGATGCCCGGCCCGGGCCATGACCGCCCGCCCGCGGGCCGGGTCCAGCCGCAGGTACAGGCAACTCGCGAACAGCTCGGAGCCGAGGTCGATCAACAGCCGGTTGGTGCTGCGCATGACCTCCGCGGGCTCCTGCCCGACCGTCGTGTACGCGCGCACGGCGGTCCGGATCTGCCCCATCAGCCCGGCCGCGGTCACGTTGTGCCCCTGCACATCCCCGATCACGGCCGCCGGCAGTGGCTGCGAGGGCACCAGGTCGTAGAAGTCCCCGCCGATCTCCATGCCCCGCGTGGCGGGCAGATAGCGGGCGGTCGCCTCGATACCGGGCAGCGACGGCAGCGAGGGCGGCAGCAGCGCGGCCTGCAACCCGTGCGCCAGCCGGTGTTTGACGTCGTACAGCAGGGCCCGGTCCAGGGCCTGTGCGATCAGCCCGGCCAGGCTGGTCAGCACCGCCCGCTCGTGCGTGGAGAACGGGTGGGGCTCGGAGTAGGCCAGCACACAGGCGCCCACCGGGCGGCCGGAGGCGATCAGCGGCAGAAAGGCCCAGGCGGAGAAGCCGCCGGGGATGCTCTGCCGGGCCGGGTAGAGGTGCTCCAGCTGCTGCCGGGAGTCGAAGAACGCCGGGACGCCGTGGGCGACGGCGCGCGCGCCCGGGGTCGGGGCGGTCAGCGGCATCCCGTCGAACCGCTCCACGGTGTGCGGGTCGGGATACCCGTGGTGCCCGAGCACGTGCAGCCGGCCGGCCCGCGCACCGAGCAGCGCCAGGGCCTGACTGCCCACCGCCGGCGCGATCTCGTCCGCGACCAGCTGCACCACGTCCTGCACACTCACCGTCTCGGTGAGCGCCCCGGCCAGACTCAGCGCCTGCGACATCGACACGAGCAGGGTCGGCGCGTCCCCGGTCCGGGGGGCGGACGGGCGCATCTCCGACACCACCCGGGCCCGGCTGATCCGCACGCTGAGCCCCGTGGTGCTCGGATACAGCCGGAACGACAGCCACTCGGAGGGCGGGCGCAGCGCCACGAACGAGGTGGCGTTCTGACTGATCAGCGCGGCCCGGTAGCGCTCCTCGTAGACGGGATCGTTCAGCCATGGCACGGCCGCCCACAGCTGCGAGCCCAGCAGTCCGCTCACCGGGACACCGAGCAGTTCGGACGCGGCGGAGTTGGCGAAGCCCACCCGCCCGCTCAGGTCCAGCGAGCACATCCCGTACGGCAGCCGGGCCACCATCCGTGCCGCCTCCAGCGTGCCGAGCGTGTCCGAGACACCGCCCAGCGGCCCCGCGTCCAGCAGATCCGACTCGGCGCGCACCGACCGGTTCTGCGCCGCGGCGCGCTCCAGCCGCAGCGCGAGCCGCTCGCAGGCCGACGTCAGCTCCCGGCGCTCCCGGTCGGACAGCTCCGCCGGATGGGAACCGGGCCAGGTGACGAAGACCGCGCCGTACACCCGCGACGCGGTCGCCACCGGCAGAGCGGCCAGCGCGAAGGGATACGGCAGGACGACGGCGATCCGCGGATAGTGGCGGGCCATGTCCTCCTCCCCGCCCACCCACACCAGGCGCCGCTCGCGCGCCGCCTCGGCGACCGGGATCGGCGCGTTCAGCCCCACCCGCTCCCAGGGTGCCGCGAAGGCCCGGGGCAGCCCGGCCATCACCGCCATCTCCAGCATCGGTTCGTCGCCGGGACGCAGATACACGGCACCGGAGTGCGCCCCGACGGCGTCCATCATCGATGTCAGCGCCAGCGAGAGCAGCGGCCGGCCGACCGGCGCCGACACGGCCGCCGGAGCCTGACCGGACGTCTGCTCGGGCACGGTCGCCACCTCCCAAGGGCGTGTCTTTCTGATCACCCCGGAGCCGCGGGGCTCACCGGCAAAGGCCCGGACGCCGTAGCTCCGGGTCGGGCTGGTCCGGAAGACGCGCCCTCGCCCGGCACCGCACGGGTCCCAGGCTCCAAATCTGCCCCCTGGCGGCGCGACGCGCACGGCGAGCGCCGGGCCCGCCCGAAAGCCGCCGTGTACCCGGTCGGCTCACCCCCATGCCCCCTCGGCCGGAGCGCGCGGCGGTGTAGGGGCGCCCCGCGTGCGCCCCGATCCGCGCCGACTCCCAGCCCTCGGGGACCGGCCGGCGCGCGGTGTCGAACAGCGGGGCGGCGGTCCCGTCCGTGCTCAGCCGGTCGGCGTCTCGTAGAAGTGCGCGTCCGTCAGCGCGTACACCTCGTACCGCTTGTCCATGCGTCCCCCTTCGTGGGCCCGGCCAAGAGACTCGCAAGACGGTGAGGTCCGCGGACGGTCGCGCCTGTCACGAGATCACTGTGCGGAACGCACGCGTGAAGACATGTTCGGTTCCTTTCGAGCGTGGGCCTCCACGGCCCCAGCACGATTGCCATTCCGCGCCCCTCGCGCCTCCATGAAACGGACACAGGGGCTGCGCCGCGGGCCCGTAGGCGCTGTAATTGCGGACGTGGTCAGTAAGGGTGCCGCGGAGCGCAGAACGGGACCCCTGTGTGCCGAAATCGCCCTCAAAACGATCACGGCCGATCCCGTCTCGCCCGAACGGGTACGCCGTACGCTCGAACAGGCGCTCGTCTTCGCGGGCGCGGCCCTCGCCGCCGTCTACAGACCAGGCGACGACGGTGAGCTGCTGAGCCTGGTCGAGTCCGCCGGAGTCCCACGGACGCTGTACGGGCTGCGCGAGAGCTATCCCCGCGCCGGGCGGTCACCGGCCGCCGACGCCCACCGCACCGGCCGGCCGGTGTGGCTGGGCCCGGGAGAGCTCGCCGACTGCGCGGAGTCACGGCGGATGCCTGCCCGCGACGTCCATCTGGCGGCCCTGCCCGTCGGCGCGGGCCCGGACGGCTGTCTGCTCGCCGTCAGCGAGCGCCCCGGAGGCTTCGGCGCCGACGACCGCACCTGCCTGGAGCTCGTCGCCGAGGCCGTCGCCCTCCCCGCCCCGGCCGCCCCCGCCGAGGGCGAGGAACCGCGCGCGGGCGCCTTCAGCCTGGCCATGGACACCGGCCGCGTCGACGTCGGCGACGACATCCTGGCGCTGTTCGACCTGCCTCGGACGGAGTTCGACGGCCGGGTGGAGACCCTGCTCGGGCTCACCGTCCCCGAGGACCTGCCCTCACTGATGTCCGTCGTCGAGGCCGACCACATGTCCATCGGCGACCGCGAGCTGGAGTTCCGGGTGCTCCAGCCCGCCGGACCGCCCCGGTGGCTCAGACTGCGCGGCCGTCTGCTGCCCGGCAGCGACGGCCGACCGGCGCGGCTCGTCGGCACCGTCGCCGACGTCTCCACCCTGCGCGACGAGGTCACCGACGTCGTCCGCGTCCAGCGCCTGGCCGCCGCGCTCGCCACCGCCGGCACCGTCCACGACGTCAGCCAGGCCGTCGTCGCCGCCCTGCGCAAGCCGCTGCGGGCCGACCGGATCGCGCTCGCCGAACTGGAGAACGAGCGGCTCGTGGTCACCGTCCTCGACCCGCCCGAACCCGAGTCCTGGCCCGAGCTGTGGCGGTTGGAGTGGCGCTCCGAGTGGCCCGACGCGCCCGTGCAGACCATGCCCACCCTCGCCGCCGCCCTGCGCGAGGGCCGCGCCCGGATCTGGCCCGCCGGAACCGACCTGGAACCGGCCCTCGCCGAGGTCGGCCCGGGCGGCCTGGCCGTGCTGCCGCTGTCCGCCGGGGGCCGCATGGCCGGCGCCTGCCTGATCGGCTGGGACGAACCGCACGACTTCGGCCCCGACGAGCGCGCCCTGCTCACCGCCTCCGCCGGTCTGGCGGGCGAGGCCCTGATGCGGGCCCACGCCTTCGACGCCGAGCACGAACTCGTCGGCATGCTCCAGCGCCAGCTGCTCCCGCGCCGCCTGCCCCTCCTCCCCGGCGGGGTCGCCGTCGCCCGCTACCTGCCCGCCACCGCAGGGCTGGAGCTCGGCGGCGACTGGTACGACGTGATCCCGCTGCCCGACCACCACGTGGCCCTCGTCATCGGCGACGTCCAGGGACACAGCGCGGGCGCCGCCACCCTCATGGGGCAGATGCGCACCGCCCTGCGCGCCTACGCGGCCGAGGGCCACCCGCCGGACGTGGTCGTGGCCCACGCCAACCGGCTCCTGATGGAGCTGGAGACCGACCTCTTCGTGACCTGCTGCTACGTCGACGTCGACATGGAGGAGGGCACCGCCTGGTGCGTGCGGGCCGGGCACCCGCCGCCCGTCCTGCGTCACCCGGACGGCTCCACCGACATCGTCGAGACGGAAGGCGGCCCCCCGCTCGGTGTCGTGACGCGGGCCGAGTTCCCGATGACCCCGCTGCGGCTGCTGCCCGGCACCGTCATCGCGCTGACCACGGACGGGCTCGTGGAATCCGCCGACCTGGACATCGACACCGGCCTCGACCGGCTCGCCCACGAACTGTCCGCCTCCGACCCCGCCCACCTCGACCTCGTCGCCGACGCCCTGCTGGGCAACGCCCACCGCGGCGACGACATCGCCCTGCTCCTCATCCGCTACGACGGCATGGCCGTCAAACCCCTGCGCGACGGCTGGACGGTGTGGCGCGTGCCCGAGGCGTCCCGGCACGCCCGCCGCTTCACCCGGCGCACCCTGCGTGCCTGGGGCATCACCGACGCCGCGGCGGACGCGGCCCTGCTCGTCGTCTCCGAGCTTGTCACCAACGCCCTGGTGCACACCGACGGCCAGGTCCGCCTCGACCTCACCCTGATGAACCAGCGGCTGCGGGTCGCCGTCACCGACACCTCGCCCCGCACCCCCGTCAAGCCGACCAACCTGGGCTGGGAGGCCACCGGCGGGCGCGGCATCCTCCTCGTGGAGGCGATGTCCGACGCGTGGGGGACGGTGCCGGTCAGCGGCGGCAAGCAGGTGTGGAGCGAGCTGGTGCTGGAGCACTGAGCCGAGGCGGATCCCAGGACCTGTCCCAGCCGCCGCTCGTCCCCGGCGGCCCCGGCACGGTAGAGATTCCTCCATGAACCTCCTCGTCACCGGGGCCGCCGGCTTCATCGGATCCGCCTACGTGCGCGGCCTCCTCGGCCGCGACGCGGCCGAGGACACCGCCGTGCACATCACCGTCCTGGACAAGCTCACGTACGCGGGCACCCGCACCAACCTGCCGGACGGCCACCCGCGCCTGGAGTTCGTGCACGGCGACATCTGCGACGCCGACCTCGTCGACAAGCTGATGGCCACGGCCGATCAGGTCGTCCACTTCGCCGCCGAGTCGCACGTCGACCGCTCCATCGACGGCGCCGGGGAGTTCGTCCGCACCAACGTGCTCGGCACCCAGACGCTGCTGGACGCGGCCCTGCGGCACGGTGTCGGCCCGTTCGTGCACGTGTCCACCGACGAGGTCTACGGCTCGATCGAGACCGGCGCCTGGTCCGAGGACCATCCGCTGCGCCCCTCCTCCCCGTACTCCGCCTCGAAGGCCTCCTCCGACCTGATCGCCCTCTCCTACCACCACACCCACGGCCTGGACGTCCGCGTCACCCGCTGTTCCAACAACTACGGCCCGCGCCAGTTCCCCGAGAAGGTGATCCCGCTGTTCGTCACGAACCTCCTGGACGGCGAGCGGGTCCCCCTCTACGGCGACGGACGCAACGTCCGCGACTGGCTGCACGTCGAGGACCACTGCCGGGGCGTCGACCTCGTCCGCACCAAGGGCCGCCCCGGCGAGGTCTACCACCTCGGCGGCGGTACGGAGCTGAGCAACCGCGAGCTGACCGGTCTGCTCCTCGACGCCTGCGGGGCCGGCTGGGACCGCGTCGTGTACGTCGAGGACCGCAAGGGCCACGACCTGCGCTACCGCGTCGACTGGACCAAGGCCCGCACCGAGCTCGGCTACCGCCCCCGCCACGACTTCGCGACCGGGCTCGCCGAGACGGTCGCCTGGTACCGGGAGCACCGCGACTGGTGGGAGCCCCTCCAGCGGAGGCACGGCCGACCTGCGCAGACGGGGTGGCCGCAGGCCGTCACTTCCCCCGTGCCGTGATCCTTCCGAGCGCCCGGTACAGCGCGCGGCGCACCCTGTGGGCCACGTGTCGTACCCCGCCGGGCTGGGGTGACGGCACCACGAGGACACCGTCGGACGTGACGTGCAGGGCGAAGGGCAGCGGATGGAAGCGCGCCCCGTCCGCTTCCGGGGTGAGGCACACGGTCGTCAGCCAGGTCCGGCCCGGCGGGTCACCGCCCGGCAGGGCGACCTCCAGCCGCCCGCCGGGCGAGAGCGTCCCGAAGACCTCGCGGGAGCCGCCGGACCTCACCCCCGTCAGCCGCAGCAGCGCATCGGCGGCCTCGGGCACGTAGAGGGGGAGGGTCACGTGGAGGCGGTCCTCCACGATGGTGACGTCCCCGGCCGCGACCCGGCCCAGGCCGAGCCGTGTGCTCGCGTGGCCGACGTCCAGCGCGAGGCTCGCGTACCGGTCGGTCCAGTACGGCAGCACCACCCGCCCCGCGACGACCCCGGCGGGCGGGGCGGGCCGGCCGTGGCGGGGCGCCGGGCCCAGCCGCAGCTCCTTGGTCCAGCCGCCCAGGCCCACGCGGACCCACACGTCCCACAGTCCCTCGCCCGGCGGGCCGCCGCTCACCGCGGTGGCGGGATCCACGGTGGCGGTCGCCCGGAGCACGAGCCGTACCCGACTGCCGTCCCCGGCGGCCGGAACCGTCTCGTGGACCACCTCCACCGCCTGGAAGTACTGCGCCGAGCTGGTCCGTTCCCGCAGCAGCAGGTCGGGCACGGTCCGGTCGAAGCGGTCCACGGTGTCCGTGCCCAGCCACCGCACGGCCTCGGCCATGTCCCGCGGCGGCCACCGCGGGGAGCCCCCGGCGGACGGGAACGTCATCGGCCCGCCGTCGTGGGTGAGTTCGGCGGCGAAGGTGATCCGCAGCGCGCCGTCGTGCCACTCGACGCCCTCCGGGTCGACGGCGAGTCCGACGCCCGCCTCCCACTCGGCGAACGCGACGACGTCGTCGTAGCGCCCGTCGCCGGTCAGCGCCGCGACGACCCGCTGGGTGGGCTGGAGCGGCTCCGCCACCCCCGGCCCGAACCGCTCGACGGCGACCCCGTGGATCTCCTCGAACAGCTCCCTGCGGTAGTCCTCGGGCAGGTCGAGGAAGCGCCGTCCGCGCAGCCGCTCGACCATCTCCACGCGCAGCCAGCGCCGGAACAGCCCGTCGCGCAGCGGACCCGGTTCGGTGTACCGCTCGACGACGTCGAGGGCCTCCCGGAGGCTCTTGAAGTACTCCGCCGGGTCGAACCGCCGCAGGCTCACGTTCGAGGAGTCGTCGCGCCGGACGTGGTAGTAGCAGACGTAGTCGCTCAGCACCGAGACGTTGCCGGCGCGCAGATAGGCCTCGGTGACGAAGACGTGGTCCTCCAGGCGCCGCCGCCCCTCGGGGAAGCGCAGGCCGGTGCGGACCAGGAAGGCCCGGCGGACCATCTTGTGCGGGGTGAGGCTGTCGATGAGCGGCGCGTCCTCGACGGAGGCGCGCGGGCGGTTCGTGCGGAACAGCTCCACCGGCACCGCCCGCCCCTTGCCCGCCATCTTGCCCACGACGACGTCCGCGTCGTTCGCGACCCCGTAGGCGTACATCCGCTCCAGGGCCTCGTCGCCGAGGTGATCGTCGTCGTCGACGAACATCACGTACTCGCCCCGTGAGGCGTCGATGCCCACGTTGCGCGGCTTGCCCGCCCAGCCGGAGTTCTCCTGGTGGATGACACGGACCCGGGGGTCCTCGGCGGCCAGCGCGTCGAGACGGGCCGGGGTGGCGTCGGTGGAGCCGTCGTCGACGAAGATCACCTCATACGCGTCCGGCGGGAGCGACTGCCTCAGCAGCGAGGCGACGCAGTCCTCGATGGCGGGACCGGGGTTGTGGACGGGGACGATGACGCTGACCTTGACCGGCATCGGGCTCCTGGCCCCCTTGCTGGATCGCTTGCCGTGCGCGGGACGACGGGTGCGTGTGGCCCGATGCTAACCCCGCCGCAGACGCCCTACCCGTCCCGATTCGCCCGAGTTGCTGATTTTGTATTCTGACGCCGTGCGCCTCCTGCTGATGTCCGACACCCACCTGCCCAAGCGCGCCAAGTCGCTCCCCGCCCCGCTGCTAGACGAGCTCCCGCACGCGGACGTGGTGATCCACGCCGGGGACTGGGTCGACACGGCCACCCTCGACCTGCTGGAGAGCCGCAGCCGACGACTCGTCGGCGTGTACGGCAACAACGACGGACCCGACCTGCGCGCCCGGCTGCCCGAGGTCGCCTACGCCGAACTGGGCGGACTGCGGTTCGGCGTGGTCCACGAGACGGGCCCCGCCCAGGGCCGGGAGGCCCGCTGCGCCGCCCGCTTCCCCGACCTCGACGTCCTGGTCTTCGGCCACAGCCACATCCCGTGGGACACCACCGCCCCCGGCGGACCGCGCCTGCTCAACCCGGGCTCACCGACCGACCGCCGCCGTCAGCCGCACTGCACCTACCTGACCGCCTCCGCGGCCGACGGCCGGCTCACGGACGTCGTCCTGCACCGGCTGCCGCCGCGCTGACGCAGAACCGGGCCGCCCCGGCCGAGGTGGTCGGAGGCGGCCCGGAACTTGCGAGTGTGCGTTTCTTCAACGGACCTCCTTCCTTCGTGAGACGAAGGGCAGAGGACATGCATGCCTGTCCGTTATGGGCGACTACCCCTCTGCGCGCGTCCTACACCCCCGAATTCGGTGGATGCCGCCGTCGCCCCCCGCTGTCATGGAGGACGTGCTGATCGACACCCCGCTGGTACGCCATCTGCTCGCCGCACAGTTCCCGCACCGGGCCCACTTCCCGGTCACCCCCGTCCCGAAGTCCGGCATGGACAACGCCACCTTCCGGCTCGGCGACGACCTGTCCGTACGGCTCCCGCGCTACGCGCACCGGACCGGCCAGGTCGCCCGGGAACAGCGCTGGCTGCCCCGTCTCGGGCCCCTCCTGCCGCTGCCCCGTTCCACAGCCGGTCGCCCAGGGCGCGCCCGGCGAGGGCCACCCCTACCCGTGGTCGGTGTACCGCCGGCTCGACGGGGAGACGGCCACCCCCTATGCCCTGGCCGACCCGGTACGCACCGCCCTCGACCTCGCCGGCTTCCTCACCGCCCTCCAGGGCGCCGACCCCACCGGCGGACCGGGCCCGCAGCAGAGCAACGCCTTCCGGGGCGTGCCCCTGGGCGACGACCGCGACTCGATCGCCCACGAGTCACGGGTGCGGCCGAAGATCGAGGCGCTCAAGAAGTCCCGGCTGGTCGACACCGGCCCGGTCACCGAGGTGTGGGAGGCGGCGCTCGCCGCGCCCGCCCGGCGGAAGCCTCCGTTGTGGGTCCACGGCGACCTCGACGCGGGCAACCTGCTGCTCCGTGACGGCCGGCTCGGCGCGGATGGGGGCACCTCCCGGTTCGAGCGCAGCCGAGAACTGAGGGACGACTTCGGCACCCTGGCCGCCGCGGGCCCGGCGGTGGACCTTCAGCCCGCGTGGAAGTTCCTGCCCGCCACGGCACGCGCGGTCTTCCGGGAGGCGGTCGGCGCCGACGACGCCACGTGGGCACGCGCCCGCGGCTGGGCCCTGGCCGGGTCGCTGCCGGTCCACAACGACCCGTTCTTCCGCGACCACCCGGCCCGCGTCACGGCGGCCCCGCGTCATCTGGAGCAGATGGTCGCGGACTACCGGGCGGACGGGGCCTGACCGCCCGTCGCACGGTGGATCGCCCCGGCCGTCGCCGTCAGCGGAGCACCGCTGCCGCCCCAGCGCAGCGCGACGATCTCGGCGGCCACCGACACGGCGACCTCCTCGGGCGTACGGGCCCCCAGGTCCAGCCCGACCGGTGAGCGCAGCCGGGACAGCTCACGGTCCGTGAGCCCGGCCTCGACAAGTCGCGCCCGGCGTTCGTCATGGGTACGGCGGCTGCCCATCGCCCCGACGTAGGCGGCGGGCAGGCGCAGCGCCACCTCCAGCAGCGGCACGTCGAACTTCGGGTCGTGGGTCAGCACGCAGATCACCGTGCGCCCGTCGGTGTCCGTGCCGCGCAGGTAGCGGTGCGGCCAGTCCACGACCACCTCCACGCCCGGCGGGAAACGCTTCGGGGTGGCGAAGACCGGGCGGGCGTCGCACACCGTGACCCGGTAGCCGAGAAAGTCCCCGATGCGGGCCACGGCGGCCGCGTAGTCGATCGCGCCGAACACCAGCATGCGCGGCGGCGGTGCGAAGGAGTGCAGGAACACCGACACGGCGTCCTCACGCCGCTGGCCGCGCGGCCCGTAGTGGCGGACGCCGGTGACGCCGAGGGCGAGCTCACCGCGCGCGTCGGCCGTGACGGCCGCGTCCAGGCCGTCCGTGCCGAGCGTGCCGGAGGTCCGCTCCGGCCAGACCGCGAGGGTGGCCCCGCGGGGAGCCGGGCCGTCGGTGACCGTGGCCACCGTCACCGGCTCGCCCGCGGCGACCGACTCCGCGACCGCCCCGAACGACGGGTCGAGGCCGGGGGAGACGGGACGCACGAGCAGCGTGATCTCGCCGCCGCAGGTCAGCCCGACGGCGAAGGCGTCCTCGTCGCTGTACCCGAAGGTCTCCAGCCGGGCGCTCCCGTCGGCCACGACCTCCTGGGCCAGCTCGAACACCGCGCCCTCCACACAGCCCCCGGACACGCTGCCCACGACCTCGTCGCCCGGCCCCACCGCCATCGCCGCGCCCGGGTCACGCGGGGCGCTGCGGCTCACGGCGACCACGGTGGCGAGCCCGAACGGCACACCGGCGGCGTACCACCCGTTCAGCACCGGGAGAATCTCGCGCATGTCCGAACGTTAATCCGTTGCCGCTCCGCCCGCCGTTCTGCTGCACTGCGCGGGTACCACCTTCCGGGAGACCCGTCGAAGACAACAGGAGCACAGATGCGCACATCGTTCATGTCCACCCAGCAGGAAGGAACGCCCCCCATTTCAAAGGACATGACACTTCGTGCACGTGCTCAACCTCGGGATCCTCGCCCACGTCGACGCGGGTAAGACCAGCCTCACGGAACGGCTGCTGCACTCCGTCGGAGTCATCGACGAAATCGGCAGCGTCGACGCCGGCAGCACGCAGACCGACACCCTCGCGCTGGAGCGCCGGCGCGGCATCACCATCAAGTCGGCCGTCGTCTCGTTCCAGGTCGACGACGTCACCGTCAACCTGATCGACACCCCCGGCCACCCGGACTTCATCGCCGAGGTGGAGCGGGTCCTCGGCGTGCTCGACGGGGCCGTGCTCGTCGTCTCGGCCGTGGAGGGCGTCCAGGCGCAGACCAGGATCCTGATGCGGACCCTGCGCCGGCTGCGCATCCCCACCCTCGTCCTCGTCAACAAGATCGACCGGCGCGGGGCACGCGACGAGGGTGTCCTGCGGGAGCTGACCGAGCGGCTGTCGGTGCCGGTCGTCCCGATGGGCACCGTCACGGGACTGGGAACGGCCGCGGCGGCCTTCCGGCCCGGTCGTGTGCGCGACCTCGACGTCCTCGCCGAGCACGACGACGACCTCCTGTCCGCTTACGTCGACGGCACCGTCACACCGCGGCACGCGCGCGCCGCCCTCCTCGCCCAGACCGGCCGCGCCCTCGTCCACCCGGTCTACTTCGGCTCCGCCACGACCGGCGCCGGTGTGCCCGAACTGATCGCCGGCCTCCGGGAGTTGCTGCCCGCCGCCGGCGGCGACCCCGACGGCCCGCTGTCCGGCACGGTCTTCAAGGTGGAGCGGGGCCCGGCGGGCGAGAAGATCGCCTACGCCCGCGTGTTCTCCGGCACCCTGCGCACCCGCGACCGGGTCCCGTACGGAGACGGCGCGGGCAAGGTCACCGCGATCAGCGTCTTCGACCGGGGCGCGGACGCACGGCAGGAGGCGGTGTCCGCGGGCCGGATCGCCCGGCTGTGGGGACTCGCCGACATCCGCGTCGGCGACAGCCTCGGCGCACCCCGCGAGGAGCACGGCCACTTCTTCGCGCCGCCGACCCTGGAGACGGTCGTGGAGCCCGGTCCGGACGCCGACCGGCGCTCCCTGCACCTCGCCCTCACCCGACTCGCCGAGCAGGACCCGCTGATCGGCCTGCGCCACGACGAGCTCCGCCAGGAGACGTCCGTGTCGCTCTACGGCGAGGTGCAGAAGGAGGTCGTCCAGGCGACCCTCGCCGACGACCACGGCCTGCGCGTCACCTTCCGCGAGACGACACCCCTGTGCGTCGAGCGGCCGGCCGGCACCGGGGCGGCCGTGGAGTTCATCAAGAAGGACGCGAACCCCTTCCTCGCCACCGTCGGCCTGCGCGTCGAGCCGGCTCCGCCGGACAGCGGCGTGCGCTTCGGCCTGGACGTGGAACTGGGCGCCATGCCGTACGCGTTCTTCAAGGCGGTCGAGGACACCGTCCGCGAGACCCTCGGCCAGGGGCTGCACGGCTGGCAGGTCACCGACTGCGCCGTCACCATGACCCACTCCGGCTACTGGCCCCGCCAGAGCCACGCCCACCAGGGCTTCGACAAGAGCATGTCCAGCACCGGACACGACTTCCGCGGCCTGACCCCGCTGGTCCTGACCGAGGCGCTGCGCCGGGCCGGGACGCAGGTGTACGAGCCGATGCACCGCTTCCGCGTCGAGGCCCCGGCGGACACCCTGGGCGCGCTGCTGCCCGTGCTCGCCGCGCTGCGTGCCGTACCGCGCACGACGGCCACCAGGGGCGCGCTGTGCGTGCTGGAAGGGGTGGTGCCGGCCGCGCGGGTGCACGGCCTCGAACAGCGCATTCCGGGGCTGACGCGGGGCGAGGGCGAGTGCGAGAGCGGCTTCGACCACTACGCGCCCGTCACCCACGGCACCCCGCCGGAGCGGCCGCGCACGGACCACAACCCGCTGAACCGCAAGGAGTACCTGTTGAACGTGACCGGTCGGGTGGCCAACTGAGCCGGCAGGGAATGAACTTACTCGGGGGTCAGAAGGTATTGACGGTGTCCGGAAAGCACCGGACTGTAGTGGACATGCCGAATATCCGGGCACGTCTGCTCGCTGTTCTGGTTGTCCTTTGCGGACTCTGTGGCTTCCTGACGGTGGCGGGCTCCCCGACCGCCACCGCCGCCGCCACGCTCCCCGACTCCCTCTCCTTCGACGGCACGGCGCTCACGGTGTCGGGCGGCCGCTTCGTCGACGGCAACGGCCGCGAGGTCGTGCTGCGCGGCTACAACGTCTCCGGCGAGACCAAGCTGGCCGAGAACAAGGGCCTGCCCTTCGCCTCGGTCGCCGACGCCAAGAAGTCGGCGACGGCCCTGCGCGCCCTCGGCGGCGGCAACTCCGTGCGTTTCCTGCTCTCCTGGGCCTACGCCGAACCGGTGCGCGGCCAGGTCGACACCACCTACCTGGCCGCCGCCACCGACCAGATGCGCGCCTTCCTCGACGCCGGAATCCGGGTCTACCCCGACTTCCACCAGGACCTGTACTCCCGCTACCTGTTCAACTCGGGCAGCTGGTACACCGGCGACGGCGCCCCCGCGTGGGCGGTGGCACTCGGCAGCTACCCCACCGAGTCCTGCGGCATCTGTCTCCTCTGGGGCCAGAACATCACCCAGAACGGCGCGGTGAAGGCCGCCCAGTACGACTTCTGGCACAACAACCACGGTCTCCAGGACTACTTCCTGGCCACCGCCCAGAAGACCATGGCGTACATCAAGGCGAACCTCACCACCGAGGAGTTCGCCGGTGTCCTGGGCTTCGACCCCTACAACGAGCCCTACGCCGGCACCTACGACTCCGGTCAGGCCAGCCGCACCTGGGAACGCGACCTCCTGTGGCCCTTCTACGTGAAGTTCCGCGCCCGGATGGACGCGGCCGGCTGGACCGACAAACCCGCCTTCGTCGAGCCGAACCTCTTCTGGAACGGCAACGTCACCAAGGAGGAGGGCGGCCTCCTCGACGCGGGCACGCTCGGCTCCCGCTACGTCTTCAACACCCACTTCTACGACCAGAAGGCCATCTCCGGCATCCTGATGTGGGGCAACGCGGAGAACGGGCAGTACGTCACCGACTTCGGCACGGTCCGCGACCGCGCGTCGGCCGCCGGGACGACGGCGATCGTCAGCGAGTTCGGCCACCCCCTGAACGGCACGACAGCCGGCAAGGCGCCGACCGTCCTGAAGGCGATGTACCAGGCCCTCGACTCCCGTGTGAAAGGCGCGAGTTGGTGGACCACACCCGCCACCTCCGGCCCGGTCCTCTCCGGTTCGCAGTGGCAGTGGGACATCTACAACGGCCGTCACCACGAGCTGATGAACGGCAACGCCGACAAGGTCCTCACGACCGGCGACGGCTGGAACGACGAGGACCTCTCCGCCGTACGTCTCGACGACAGCGGCACGGTGACACTTCGTCAGGACGCCCGTCTCCTGGACCGGATCTACCCGAGCGCCACGTCCGGCACGACCGTCGCCTTCACCTACGAGGACCGCTCCCGCGACGGCTCCACCACCCTCACCTGGAATCCGGTCCCCAGCACCCTGCCCAACACGGCACAGCTCGTCGGCACCGGCCAGTACGGGCTGTTGGTGTGGCGCTCGAACGGCGGCACGGCACCCACCGAACTGCACCTGCCCGCCTCCTTCCCGACCGCCACCACCACGGTCGTCTCCGACCTCGGAACCGTGTACGCCCCGCCCGCGTACACGACGACCACGAAGATCGCCGCGGCCGCCGAACCGGGCGGCACGGGCAGCCGACGCCTGCTGCTCAGCGCCCCCGACTCGGGCACCGTGCACTACGCCCTGGTCACCAACGGGGCCACCGCCCCCTCCGCGACCCTGCTGGCGGCCGCCCGCACGGAGCTGTCGGCGTGGGTGGCGCAGAAGGTGGGGTAGCGGCGGCTTGACCCTCCCCTTGCGTCAGGGTTGAGGCTTGGCCTCGACGAAAGGGCAGGTGGATGACGTACTCCGTGAGACAGGTCGTGGCCTTCGCCGGAGTGACGGTGCGCACGCTGCATCACTACGACCGGACGGGACTGCTCACGCCCGGCGGTCGCAGCCGGGCCGGCTACCGGCTCTACGACGACGCCGATCTGGCCCGGCTCCAGCAGATCCTCTTCTACCGCGAACTGGGCTTCTCCCTCGACGAGATCGCCGCCATCCTCGCCGACCCGCAGGCGAACGCCCTGCAACACCTGCGGGTCCGGCAGCGGAAACTCAGGGAGGAGATCGCCCGGCTCCAGCGACTGGCGGAGGTCGCCGAGCGGGCCATCGAGGTCCAGCAGACCGGGGTGCGGCTGACCCCCGAGGAGCGGTTCGAGGTCTTCGGCGACATCGCCTTCGACCTCAGCTACGCCACCGAGGCACGGCTGAAGTGGGCCGACTCGGCGGGGCAGCGCGAGGCGATGGCCCGCGCCGCCGCCCACACCAAGGAGGACTGGCGCCGGCTGATGGCCGAGGCCGCCGACTGGCGCACCGAACTGCTGGACGCCTTCGACGCGCAGGAGCCGGCCGACGGCGAGCGGGTCATGGACCTGGCCGAGGAACACCGCCGCCATGTCAGCCGGTGGTTCACCGCCTGCCCGCCCGCCATGCACCGCCGCATCGCCGACGACTTCGCCGCCGACCCGCGCGCCTTCGCCCTCGTCGTGCCCCCGCCGCAGCAACGGCCCGGTCTCGCCGCCTACCTGTGCAAGGCCGTCCACGCCAACGCGGCCCGCACCGCTGCCGAGGAGAACCCGTGAGAATCCTGATCGCCGCCGCCGGATCCCGTGGCGACGTCGCCCCGTACACCGGCCTGGGCGCGCACCTGCGCCGCGCCGGACACGACGTCGCCCTCGCCGCCACGGACGTCCACGCGCCGCTGGTGCGCGCGGCGGGGCTGGAGTTCCGGGGCCTGCCCGGCCGTCCGGAGGGGGAGGCGGGCGGCCGGCGCGCGCTCATGCGCACCGCCGCCGCGTTCGTCACCGAGCTGGGGCAGGGCTTCGCCGACGTGGTGACCGCGAGCGGCGCGGAGCTGCTCCTGCTGTCCACCACCACCGCCCCGCTGGGCTGGCACCTCACCGAGGCGACCGGCATCCCCGGTTTGGGCGTGTATCTCCAGCCCGCCGCCCCGACCGGCGACTTCCCGCCCGTCGTCGCCGGCGCCCGCTCCCTGGGCCGCCCCGCCAACCGCGCCGCCGGCCACCTGGCCCTGCACATGGCCGACCGCCTCTACATACAGGCCGTCACCGCACTGCGCCGCCGGCTGGAGCTGCCCGCGCTGACGCCCGCCGCGACCCGGCGTCGCCAGGAGCGGGCCGACTGGCCGGTCCTGCACGGTTTCAGCACCGCGCTGGTGCCGCGCCCCTCCGACTGGCGCCCCGGCCTGGAGGTGGCCGGCACCTGGTGGCCGTACGTCGACCCGGCCGAGCGGCTGCCGCCCGAGGTGGAGGACTTCCTCGCCGCCGGTCCGCCACCGGTGTTCGTCGGCTTCGGCAGCATGGCCCGGGGACACGGGGAGCGGTTGAGCGAGATCGCCGTACGGGCCCTGCGCGCCGCCGGTCTGCGCGGCATCCTGCAGACCGGGAGCGCAGGGCTGGCCGCCGACGGCGACGACGTCCTGACCGTCGGGGACGTGCCCCACGCGCTGCTGTTCCCCCGGACGGCCGCGGTGGTCCACCACGCCGGAGCGGGCACCGCGGCGGCCGGACTGCGCGCCGGGGTGCCCGCGGTACCCGTGCCGGTGACGGCGGACCAGCCGTTCTGGGCGCAGCGGCTGACGGCACTCGGCGCCGCCACCGCCCCCCTCCCGTTCCGGTCTCTCACCGCCGAACCGCTCGCCGACGCCCTCGACCGCGCCGTCCGCGACCCCGCGTACACCCGCTCCGCCCGCGCCGCCGCGGGTTGTACGGCGACGGAGGACGGAGCGGGCGTCGTGCTCAAGGCGGTCGAGGCTCAAGCCGGTTGAGGGGGCGTCAGCCGGCCGTCCCCGTCCAGTCGGCGGCGACATGGCCCAGCCGGACCCGCTGCGGATGGTCGCCCACGGGAATCGACACGACCTTCTGCCCGGTGGCGAAGTCGATCGCGGTGACCTGGTCGGCGCCGCTCTCGGAGATCACGCAGTCCTTGCCGTCGCCGCTGACCGTGGCCCAGTAGGGCTTGGAGGCGGTGACCAGCGGGCCCTCCTGGAGCGTGGTGCGGTTGACGACCGTCGCGTAGTCGTCCATCGTGCCCGCGACGCACAGCTTGCTGCCGTCGGGGCTCATCGAAATGCCGTGGTGGCGCGAGTCGTTGACGAAGGTGGTGCGGTCGTCGCTGGTCGCCGGGTTCTTCGGCAGGGTCTTCGTGCGGGTGATGCGGTCCGTGGCGAGGTCGTACTCGAAGAAGCCGTTGAAGAACGAGACCTGGAAGTACAGCTTGGACTCGTCCGGCGAGAAGACCGCAGGGCGCACGGCGTCCGAGTAGTCCGTGAGGCCGATCGCGTCCAGCCGCTGCCGCATGTCGATGATCTTGACCTGCTGGTAGGTGTTCGCGTCGACGACGGTGATGCGCCGGTCGCCCTTCGTGAAGTCCTGCCACGGGGCGTCCTGTGAGGTGTTCACGTCGCCGATCGACATGTTGTAGATGTATTTGCCGTCCTTGCTGAAGATGTTCTCGTGCGGCTTGTCGCCGGTCTTGAACGAGCCGAGCTGTTTGCCGGTGTTGATGTTCAGGACGTGCACGGTGTTCGAGATCGACGCGGACACCGCGACCCGGGTGCCGTCGGGTGAGACGGCCATGTGGTCGGAGCGGTAACCGGACACGGGGAAGCGCCAGTTGATGTTCCCGGTGGCCAGGTCGATGGAGACGACGTCGGCGAAACTCGGGCGGGATACGACCACCGAGGCGCCGTCCGGCGTGGTGTACATGTCGTCGACGAACTGGTCGTGGCCCTCGCCGACGCCGTTGCGGATGGCCTGGAAGTAGATCCACTTGATCGGATCGGCGTTGATCTCCGCCATCCGGGCGGCCTTGTCGGGGATCACGTTGATCCGGCCCACCTTGGCGAAGTCCCCGCTGGACTTGATGACGTCCGCGGTGCCCTCCCAGTTGTTGCCGACGAAGAGCACCTCGCGCAGGGCGGCGGCGGTCGCGGTGTCCGAGGCGGCGGTGGCGGCTGTGGCGGCGGTCGCGGGAGCGGTGACGGTCAGGACGAGGGCGGCGGCTACGGAGCAAAGGTGCCTGGGTCTGAAGGCAGGCATGGCTGCTCTCTCCTCTGGAAGTGGGGGAAGGTGCGGGGCAGGGCGGAGCGGACCGCCCGAATCTGAAGACGGGTGCGTTCAGAATTGACTTACTGGAAAGTAAGGAAGGGGTGCCCTTCGCCACAAGAGTCCGTGCACGACAAAATTGGCGGCGGGGGAGCACGGAGCGACGAGGGAGGGTCAGTGACGGGCAGGCTCAGGGCGCCGACCGGCAGATACGGCGGCAAGACCGCCGAACAGCGGCAGGCCGAGCGGCGCGGGAGGTTTCTGGACGCGGCGCTGCGGTTGTTCGGAGGCGCGCCCGGCTACCGCGGCACCACGGTCGCGTCGCTCAGTGAGGCGGCCGGCCTGTCGACCCGTCAGTTCTACGAGGAGTTCCGCACCCTCGAGGACGTCCTGGCGGCGCTGCACCTCCAGGTCAACGACTGGGCCGACGAGGCGGTGGTGGCGGCCTTCGCCGCCGCGCAGGGCCTGCCGCTCGCCGAGCGCGTCACCGCGATCTTCCGCGCCTACGCGGGCAACGTCACGGCGGACCCGTGCCGCATCCGGATCACCTTCGTCGAGATCGTCGGCGTCAGCCCCCGACTGGAGGAACAGCGTCTGGCCCGCCGCGCCCGCTGGATCGACCTCATCTGCGCCGAGGCGACGGCGGCCGCGACCCGCGGCGAGGCGGCACCGCGCGACTACCGCCTCGCGGCGACGGCCTTCATCGGCAGCGTCAACGGCCTCCTCCACGACTGGAGCGCGGGGTGGGTGGACGCGACCCTGGACGAGGTGGTCGACGAACTGGTGCGCCAGCTGCTGGGGATACTGCGCCCGCCGGGGTGGGTGCCCGAGGCCGCCTAGAACTTCCCGCCCGAGCGGCCGGACGACAGCCGTGCCACCGCCTCCACCACCCGCCCCACCCCGTCCTCCCCGCGCACCCTGGCCCCCAACTCCCGTGCCCGCTCGCGGTACTCGGGCTCGCTGGTGGCCCGGACGAGTGCGGTGGTCAGGGTGTCGGCGGTGAGCCGGCGCAGCGGCAGCGACGTCGGGGCCACGCCGAGGGAGGCCAGGCGGTCGGCCCAGAAGGTCTCGTCGAACTGGATCGGCACCGGCACGGCGGGCACCCCGGCCCGTACGCCGGCCGCCGTGGTGCCGGCTCCGCAGTGGTGGACCACCGCGGCCGTCTCCGGGAAGAGCAGAGAGTGCGGCACGTCGTCGACGGTCAGCATGTCGTCGCCGTCGGCGGCGAGGCCCGCCCAGCCGCGCTGGATCACCCCGCGCAGCCCCGCCCGCCGCAGCGCCCGGACGATCTCGCCGCTCAGCCGCCGCGGGTCGGGCACGGTCGCGCTGCCGAGGCCCACGAAGACCGGCGGGGACCCGGCGTCCAGGAACTCCCGTAGGGCAGGCGGGAGTCGGCTCTCGCGGTCGTACGGCCACCAGTACCCGGTGACGTCCAGCCCGGCCCGCCAGTCGCGGGGCCTGGGCACCACCAGCGGGCTGAAGCCGTGCAGGACCGGCCAGCCGTGCCGTTCCCGCCCCCGCAGCCCGGCGCCGGGACGGCGTACGGCGGGCAGCCCCAGCCGGGCCCGTACCGTCGGCAGGACCGGGGCGAAGATCTGCTCGACTGCCACCCCGACACCGTGCCCGGCGAGCCGGTTGCCGACCGCTCCCCACGAGCCGCCACCCAGCATCGGCGGCGCGAACTCCCTTGTTGGGGCGACGGGTTGGAGGTAGAGGCCGAGGCTCGGCAGGGACAGACCCTCGGCGATGGTGTGCCCGAGCGGTGCCACCGAGGCGGACAGCAGCAGGACGTCGCTCGCGCGGGCGGCGGTCAGGAGGTCGTCGGTCATCCGCCCGACCAGCGCCCGCGCCATCCTGGCCACCCGCAGCAACTTGCCCGGGCCGGTGGTGCTGCGGTGCAGACCCTGGCCGCGCTCGGACTCCAGCTCGGCCCGCGGATCGACCGGCAGCGCGTGGAAGCCCACCCCCGAGCCCGCCACCAGCGGCGCGAACCGCGCGTGGGTGACCAGGGTGACCTCGTGTCCCGCGCGTACGAGCCCTTCGCCCAGTCCCGTGAAGGGGGCGACGTCGCCCCGGGATCCCGCCGTCATGATCGCCACTCGCACGACGGACAGTATGGCGGCGCGGATCCCTGCCGTGGGTGAACGACCCCACGAAAACGGCCACTTCGTTCTTCGTGACCGGTCACACTACTTCTGTCACAGCCGTTGACTTCCCTCTCGGGCGGCTCTACTTTCGGCGCGCAATACGTTCGGTTCGCCGACCCTTGTTCGATATTTCGATAGTTCGAATTCCGGAGCCGCCGCATGCTTCCCCCACCCCGCTCCAGCCTCGTCCGGCGCTGCAGATCCGCCGCCGTACGCGCGCTCGCCCTCCTGCTGACCGCGACCGCGGCCCTGCTGTTCGCCCAGCCCGGCACGGCCGAGGCCGCGACCTCGCGCCAGATCGCCGTGCCCACCGCCCCGATGGGCTGGGCCTCCTGGAACAGCTTCGCCGCGAAGATCGACTACAACGTCATCAAGCAGCAGGTCGACGCGTTCGTCGCCGCGGGCCTGCCGGCGGCCGGGTACAAGTACATCAACATCGACGAGGGCTGGTGGCAGGGCACCCGTGACAGCGGGGGCAACATCACCGTCGACCAGTCCGAGTGGCCCGGCGGCATGAGCGCGATCGCCGACTACATCCACAGCAAGGGCCTGAAGGCCGGCATCTACACCGACGCCGGCAAGGACGGCTGCGGCTACTACTTCCCGACCGGCCGCCCCGCCGCCCCGGGCAGCGGCAGCGAGGGCCACTACGACCAGGACATGCTCCAGTTCTCGCAGTGGGGTTTCGACTTCGTGAAGGTCGACTGGTGCGGTGGTGACGCCGAGGGCCTCGACGCGGCGACGACGTACCAGGCCATCAGCGACGCGATCGCGAAGGCCACGACCACGACCGGCCGCCCGATGACCCTGTCGCTGTGCAACTGGGGCCGGCAGAACCCGTGGAACTGGGCGCCGGGGCAGGGGGCGATGTGGCGGACCAACGACGACATCATCCTGTTCGGCAACAAGCCGTCCATGACCAACCTGCTGACCAATTATGACCGGAACGTGCACCCCACCTCCCAGCACACCGGCTACTACAACGACCCGGACATGCTGATGGTCGGCATGGACGGCTTCACCGCCGCCCAGAACCGCACCCACATGAACCTGTGGGCCATCTCCGGCGCCCCGCTCCTGGCCGGCAACAACCTGGCGACCATGACCACGGAGACCGCGAACATCCTCAAGAACCCCGAGGTCGTCGCCGTCGACCAGGACGCGCGCGGTCTCCAGGGCGTCAAGGTCGCCGAGGACAGCAGTGGGCTCCAGGTGTACGGCAAGGTCCTCGCCGGCACCGGCAAGCGTGCCGCGGTGCTGCTCAACCGCACCTCCGCCGCCGCGAACATCACCGTCCGCTGGTCCGACCTGGGGCTGACCAACGCCTCCGCGACCGTCCGTGACCCGTGGGCGCGCGCCGACGTCGGCACGTACGGCACGAGCTACACGGCGAGCGTCCCGGCGGGCGGCTCGGTCATGCTCACCGTCACCGGCGGCACCGAGGCGTCGGGCAGCACGTACACCGGCACGTCGAGCTTCTCCGGCGTGGTCGCCGGGAGCACCGGCCTGAAGGTCGTCGACGTCGCCTACACCAACACCGCCTCCACCGCCCGCACCGCGACCCTCAAGGTCAACGGCCAGACCACGACGACCGTCTCCTTCCCGCCGACGGGCTCGGCGCAGGGCACGATCACCCTTCAGGTCGCCCTGTCGAAGGGCTCGTCGAACACGCTCGCCTTCACGAACGCGCCCACCCTCGCCGACATCACCGTCAAACCCCTGCCGGGCGCGAACGGCACCCTTGTCGTGGGCAAGCAGTCCGGCCGCTGCCTGGACATGTACGACAGCACCATCACCAACGGCACCCAGGCCGAGCTCTGGGACTGCAACGGCGGCTCCAACCAGGCCTGGACGTACACCTCCCGCAAGGAACTCGTGGTGTACGGCAACAAGTGCCTGGACGCCTACAACCTCGGCACGACCAACGGCACCAAGGTCGTGATCTGGGACTGCAACGGCCAGAACAACCAGAAGTGGAACGTCAACAGCGACGGCACCATCACCAACGTCAACGCGGGTCTCTGCCTCGACGCCAACGGGGCGGGCACGGCCAACCGCACCCCGATCGTCCTGTGGACCTGTGGTACCGCCGACAACCAGAAGTGGACGCTGACCTGACGTACCGGGCCGGGGCCTGACCGGTGGGTCAGGCCCCCGCCTCCCCGAGCTGCCGGGCGGCCGCCTCGACGGTCTGCTCCAGCAGCGTGGCGATGGCCATCGGGCCGACGCCGCCCGGCACCGGGGTGATCAGCGAGGCCCGCTCCACGGCCGACTCGAAGTCGACGTCGCCGACGTTGCCCGCGTTGTAGCCCGCGTCGACGACCACGGCGCCCGGCTTGATGTCCCGCCCCTCGATCAGCCGGGGCCGACCGACGGCGGCGACCACGATGTCCGCCTCCCGCACGGCCTGTGACAGGTCCCGGGTGCGGGAGTGGCAGTACGTCACCGTGGCGTCCCGGGCCAGCAGCAGCATGCCGACGGGCTTGCCGAGGATGGCGCTGCGGCCCACCACGACGGCCCGCTTCCCGGCCGGGTCGACGCCGTAGGCCTCCAGGAGCCGCATGATCCCGCCCGGCGTGCAGGACACGAAGCCCGGCAGGCCGAAGCTCATCGTCGCGAACGACGCGAAGGTGACGCCGTCGACGTCCTTCTCGGGCTCGATCGCCTCGAACGCGGCCCGCTCGTCGATGTGCCCGCCCATCGGGTGCTGGAGCAGGATCCCGTGCACCGTCGGGTCGGCCGACAGCGCCCGGAGCGTGCCGACGAGTTCCCCGGTGGTCGTGCGCGCGGGCAGCGCCACGTGCCGGGAGCCGACACCGGCCTCGCGGCAACGGTTGCGCTTCATGCGGACGTAGGTGACCGAGGCGGGGTCCTCGCCCACCAGCACGGTCGCGAGACACGGCGCCGTGCCCGTGCGAGCGGTGAGGGCGGCTGCCCTCTCGGCGGTCTCCTCGACGATGCGGCGGGCAAGCGCGGTGCCATCCATGAGTACGGCCTGCGACATGATCCACTCCTGGGTTGATAGACCTCATCGCCCAGGCGCACGGCATCGACTGTGCGGACCGCTCCCCGGTGGTGCTCCACCTCAGCGCCAGTCACGGTGGCTCAGGGCCTCGCGGGCGGGCAGTTCGTTCGGGCGGTGATCGGGCCGAGGTGCCTCGCCGCGCCGCACGTCGCCCGGTGCGACTCGCGCGGGATGTGCGCCCGACGGCGCAACGTGTGCGCCCGACGGCGCAACGCGGCGAGCGCCGGGGCCGCGTGGCTTCACCCACCGCGGCCGCGGCACGATCCGCCGCCGAGTCCGTCCCGCTGAACCAGTCGCGTTGCAGGGCGACTTCGGCGGCTGCGGCGGCGATACGCGCCCGCGCAGCTCAACTCGTGGGCGGTGGAAGGGAGTTCCCACGCGAAAGCCACTGCGGCAGGCAGAGCGGGGGAGCGGCGCACTGATGCTGCGCCGCCAAGGCCCGCCGTACGAGGCCCGGCCCGCGCGGCTCGGCCCGACCGAGGGGCGAGGGCCTGATCGCCCGCGTCCACGAGGGCGGCGGCCGGCGGTGCGTGCGGGTACGGCGTCACCGGCGTCGGCCACACCGCGTTCGAACGGCGGACGGCGGCGGGCGACGCGGGCGGGACCGTGCTGCTCTCAGTGCTGTCCGCAGCAGGGCGACGGACACGCGCCGGCCTGCCACGAGAGCCAAGGCCCGCAGCGGAGGCCGGGCCGGACGCGACCGGCCCAGCCCCGCCCGGACCGAGAAGGTCCAGGTCAGGCGGGAGGTGAAGTGGACCCCCGCGGTCTTCCTTCCTACTCGTCCCATGCCTGGATCATCGTCTGCTCGACGATCTTGCCGTCACGCAGGGTGATCATCGACTCGGCGAGTACGCGCACGCCGTCCGCGTACCGGCAGGACTCGCTGTAGGCGGCGCGATCGCCCTGGACGATGCACTCCTCCAGCTTGTGGGTCATGTCCCGGCTGTAGACGTCGTCGAGCATCCGGGCGATCTCGTCCCGGCCGTGCAGGACCTTGGGTTGACTGGGCTGGGTGTTGTGGTCGACGACGCGCAGTTCCGCGTCGTCGGCGTAGAGCGACAGCAGTGTCGTCGCGGTCTGTCCTTCGATGCCCCTGCGCAGGGTCTCGGTGTCGAATGCGGAGCCTGCCGCGGTGCCCATGGTGACCTCCTCCGAGGGCCGCGGCCAAGGGGAGGACGGGCCGCCGGTCCCTCACCTTCGAGGCTCCTCCGGCACGCCCGGGTCGGCAAGCGCAGCGGCCTCGCTCCGCCTGTGGGGTGAGTGCCGGCGCCCGCCCGTGTCCGCGACGGCGCCCGCGGCGTTGCTGAGGGCATGATCTCCACTCGACGCATCGCCGCACTCGCCGCTCTCGCCGCAGGGGTCACGGGCCTCGCGGCGCCCTTGGCGAACGCGGCCGAAGCCCCGAACACCGGCCGGTTCAACCCGATCGCCGTGCTGGACTCGCTCTCCGCGAACCAGATTCCCGCGAAGCACCGGGCCGACCTCCCGCCGATCTCCAGGCAGGTGAGCGAACTCGACAAGCTGAACGAGCTGCACCAGGCCACCGACCTCGTCGCCCCCGTCACCGGGCTGCTGCCCGCGATCCAGGGCTGAGCGTCACACCTGCTCCTCGCGGGGGCCGTCCGGACGACCGGGCGGCCCCCGCCCACGTTCAAGCTCGGGTTCTCACCCGTCCAGGGAGGGGAGCCGGGCCTCGGGTGCATCACAGGCCGTGGTGGGAGATGTTCCACGCGTACGCCCCCGCCGGCGAGAACGCCACCCGGTCACCGCTGTTCGTCGGCCTCCGGTGCACTCGCCAAGTGGGCGTCCACGCCGAGCAGTTCGAGCTCGGGGTACGTCGTCCCCGCAGCTCGCGCGCGCGGATCATCGGCTCGGCGCGGGCGGCGTCCATGCCGAAGGTGCCGGACGGCCGCCCATCGCGAGCGAGCTGCCCGCCAACGACCCGTCCGGCACGGGCAGGTTGACGCGTGGAAGCATTGCGACGCGCCGCCCGGGGGCGTGCCGTACCCGGCGGGCGCCGACTTCCGGCTCCTCACGGGCGAGGACGGCCGTCGGCACCCGACTCGCACCGGCTGCTGCGTGTTCTACGCCGTCAGGCCGGCCGGGGCCTGTCTCACCTGCCCCCGCACCGGTGACGCCGAGCGGCTGCGACGGCTCGCCCGGTGCATGCGCGCCTGCGAACCATGACCCGCCGGTTCACTCGACCGTCGCGAGGAACTGGGTGGCCGCCAGCTCCGCGTAGAGCGGGTCGCCCGCCACGAGCTCACGGTGCGTGCCCACCGCGCGGACCCGGCCCGCGTCCATGACGACGATCCGGTCGGCCATCGTGACCGTCGACAACCGGTGGGCGACGACGAGGACGGTGGTCGTCCGGGCGACGTCCGCGACGGTGTCGCGCAGTGCCGCCTCGTTCACCGCGTCCAGCTGGGAGGTCGCCTCGTCCAACAGCAGGAGCCGCGGGCGGCGCAGCAGGGCGCGGGCGATGGCCACGCGCTGCCGCTCGCCGCCGGACAGCTTCGTCCCACGGTGTCCGACCAACGTGTCCAGCCCCTGCGGCAGCCGCGCGACCAGGCCGTCGAGGCGGGTCGTCTTCAGCACGCGCCGCACGGTGTCGTCGTCCGCCTCCGCGTTCCCCAGCAGCAGGTTGTCGCGCAGCGAGCCCGACAGCACGGGGGCGTCCTGCTCCACGTAGCCGATGGAGGAGCGCAGATGGGACAGCTCCCAGTCGTCGAGGTCGCGGCCGTCGACGGTGATCGTGCCGGACTCGGGGTCGTAGAACCGCTCGATCAGCGAGAACACCGTGGTCTTGCCGGCGCCCGACGGTCCGACGAATGCCGTCATGCCCCGGGCAGGCACGGCGAACGTCACGCCGTGGTGGACGTACGGCAGGTCGTCGGCGTACCGGAAACGGACGTCGGTGAAGGCGAGCGAGGCCGGTTCGGATGCGGAAGAGGGCAGCGGTGCGGGACGGGACGCCGGCTCGGCGGGCAGTTGCAGGGCCTCCTGGATGCGGCTCAGGGCCGCGGAACCCGTCTGGTACTGGGTGATCGCGCCCACGACCTGCTGGATCGGCGACATCAGGTAGAACACGTACAGCAGGAACGCCACCAGCGTGCCGACCTCGATCGCGCCCGTCGCGACCCGCGCCCCGCCCACCGCGAGGACGGTGATGAAGGCGGTCTGCATCGCCAGGCCGGCCGTGTTGCCCGCGGCCGCCGACCACTTGGCGGCGCGCACGCTCTGCCGCCAGGACTCCTCTGCCGCCGTGTGCAGCGTCGCCTCCTCGCGGTGCTCGGCGCCCGACGCCTTCACCGTGCGCAGCGCGCCCAGCACCCGCTCCAGCGAGGCCCCCATCACCCCGACCGCGTCCTGCGCGCGACGGCTCGCCCGGTTGATACGCGGCACGATCGCCCCGAGGACGGTCCCCGCGCACAGGATCACGGCCAGCGTGACCCCCAGCAGCACCGGGTCCACCAGGCCCATCATCACGACGGTGGCGGCCAGCGTCAGACCGCCGGTGCCGAGGCCGACCAGCGAGTCGGTGGTGACCTCGCGCAGCAGCGTCGTGTCGGAGGTGATGCGGGCCATCAGGTCGCCGGGCTCGCTGCGGTCCACGGCCGTGATCCGCAGCCGCAGCAGATACGAGGACAGTGCCCGCCGCGCACCGAGCACCACCGACTCCGCCGTGCGCCGCAGCACGTACGAACCCAGAGCGCCCAGTGCCGAGTTGGCGACGACCAGTGCTGTCAGGGCCAGCAACGCCCCGGATATCGAGCGGTCGTGGCCGAGGTCGTCGATCAAACCCCGTGCCACGAGCGGCAGGAGCAGCCCGGTGGCGCCGGTGACGAGCGAAAGCGCCGCACCCGCCAGCAGGGCCCAACGGTGTGGCCGCACGTAGTCGAGCAACAGTCGCCACGGGGGTCGGCCGCCGGCGGCCTCTGCGTTGGTCACTGGGCTCCTCGGTGGGTCGGTCGGAGCCCTCAGGCTACGTCGGCGGAGGCGGGGTGTGGCCGCAAGCACGTGTTCAGGGCACGCGTCTCGGCCCCGCGCTCGTGCCCTTACCGATCAGTCACACGTAGGGTCGGAACCGGGACGGATGACCGCCGAGGAAAGGGGCAGCAGCATGCCGCAGGAAGTTCGCGGAGTGATCGCACCGGGCAAGGACGAGCCGGTGCGGGTGGAGACGATCGTGATCCCCGATCCCGGGCCCGGTGAGGCGGTGGTGAAGATCCAGGCCTGCGGGGTCTGTCACACCGACCTGCACTACAAGCAGGGCGGGATCAACGACGAGTTTCCGTTCCTGCTGGGGCATGAGGCGGCGGGTGTGGTGGAGTCCGTCGGGGACGGCGTCACGGACGTGGCGCCCGGGGACTTCGTGATCCTGAACTGGCGTGCGGTGTGCGGGCAGTGCCGGGCGTGTCTGCGGGGGCGGCCCTGGTACTGCTTCGACACCCACAACGCCAAGCAGAGGATGACCCTCGCCTCGACGGGCCAGGAGCTGTCCCCGGCCCTCGGTATCGGGGCGTTCGCGGAGAAGACGCTGGTGGCGGCGGGTCAGTGCACGAAGGTCGACGCGTCGGTGTCGGCCGCGGTGGCGGGGCTGCTGGGCTGTGGCGTGATGGCGGGGATCGGGGCGGCGATCAACACCGGCAACGTCGGCCGGGGTGACACGGTTGCGGTCATCGGGTGTGGCGGGGTGGGGGACGCGGCGATCGCGGGGTCGAACCTGGCGGGTGCGGCGAAGATCATCGCGGTGGACATCGACGACCGCAAGCTGGAGACGGCCCGCTCGATGGGTGCCACGCACACGGTCAACTCGCGCGAGTCGGACCCGGTGGAGGCGATCCGTGAGCTGACCGGCGGGTTCGGTGCCGATGTCGTGATCGAGGCGGTCGGGCGCCCGGAGACGTACCGGCAGGCGTTCTACGCCCGTGACCTGGCCGGGACGGTGGTCCTGGTGGGGGTGCCGACCCCGGAGATGAAGCTGGAACTGCCGCTGCTGGACGTCTTCGGACGGGGCGGGGCGCTGAAGTCGTCCTGGTACGGCGACTGTCTGCCCTCGCGTGACTTCCCGATGCTGATCGACCTGCATCTGCAGGGCCGCCTGGACCTGGAGGCGTTCGTCACCGAGACCATCCGACTGGACGAGGTGGAGAAGGCGTTCGAGCGGATGCACCACGGAGACGTCCTGCGTTCGGTGGTGGTGCTGTGATGTCCGCGCGCATCGAACGCCTCGTCACCTCAGGCCAGTTCAGCCTCGACGGCGGCACTTGGGACGTCGACAACAACGTGTGGCTCGTCGGCGACGACCACGAGGTCGTCGTCATCGACGCCGCGCACGACGCCGACGCCATCCTCGCCGCCGTGGGCGACCGCAGACTGACGGCCATCGTCTGCACCCACGCCCACAACGACCACGTCTCCGCCGCGCCCGCCCTCGCCGACGCGACCGGCGCCACGATCTGGCTGCACCCCGACGACCTGCCGCTGTGGAAGCTGACCCACCCGCACCGCGAGCCCGACGCCCACCTGGCCGACGGCCAGGTCATCGAGGCCGCCGGCGCCGACCTCACCGTCCTGCACACCCCCGGGCACGCGCCCGGCGCGGTCTGCCTGTACGACCCCGGGCTCGGCGTGCTCTTCACCGGCGACACCCTCTTCCGGGGCGGCCCCGGCGCCACCGGCCGTTCCTACTCCCACTTCCCGACGATCATCACGTCCATCAAGGACCGGCTGCTCGCCCTCCCGCCCGAGACGAAGGTGCTGACCGGTCACGGCGACGCGACGACCATCGGCGCGGAGGCTCCCCACCTGGAGGAGTGGATCGCCCGCGGCCACTGACCCGGCCCGGGATGCCAGAGGAGAAACACGGAAGCGTCGGCGCGCGGTACGACCCTACGATCACGGACATGACCAATGCACTCGTGACCCTCCACGACACCCGTGTCCTGCGGTGCGCCCCCGACGGCCCACCGCTCGACGGGGAGAGCGCCGCGCTCGACCTGATCGGCGACGCGTTCGGCCAGGACGCGACTCTCGTCGCCGTGCCCGCGGAACGGATGGGGGACGCGTTCTTCCGGCTGCGGTCGGGGGTCGCGGGCGCGGTCGTGCAGAAGTTCGTGAACTACCGCCTGAGGCTGGCCGTCGTGGGTGACGTCTCCCGGCACCTCGCCGAGAGCTCCGCGCTGCGGGACTTCGTGTACGAGGCGAACCACGGCGGTCAACTGTGGTTCCTGGCGGACGACGCCGCGTTGGAGGACAGGCTGCGCCCGGCCGGGTGAGAACCGCCGAAAGGTGACAGGAGATGTCCGGCTTTCCCGGGATCCTCGAAGCGACACCACTCGCACGAGGCAGGGAGGCCGGACATGTCAGGGCCGCTGGAAGGCAAGGTCGCACTGGTCGCGGGGGCGACCCGGGGCGCGGGACGCGGTATCGCCGTGGAGTTGGGGGCGGCCGGCGCCACCGTCTACGTGACCGGACGCACCACGCGCGAGCGGCGCTCCGAGTACGACCGCCCCGAGACGATCGAGGACACCGCCGACCTGGTCACCGAGACAGGCGGCCTCGGCATCGCCGTCCCCACCGACCACCTCGACCCCGCGCAGGTCCGCGCCCTCGTCGACCGCGTCGCGGACGAACAGGGCCGCCTCGACGTCCTGGTCAACGACATCTGGGGCGCCGAGAACCTCTTCGAGTGGGACACCCCCGTCTGGGAGCACGACCTCGCAGGCGGGCTGCGGCTGCTCCGGCTCGCCGTCGAGACCCACGTGATCACCAGCCACCACGCCCTCCCGCTGCTCCTGCGCCGCCCGGGCGGACTGGTCGTCGAGATGACCGACGGCACCGCCGAGTACAACCGCGACACCTACCGCGTGAACTTCTTCTACGACCTCGCCAAGGCGTCCGTCCTGCGCATGGCCTTCGCCCTCGGCCACGAACTCGGCCCGCGCGGCGCCACCGCCGTCGCGCTCACCCCCGGCTGGCTGCGCTCGGAGCTGATGCTCGACCAGTTCGGCGTACGCGAGGACAACTGGCGCGACGCCCTCGACCGCGTTCCCCACTTCGCCATCTCGGAGACACCCCGCTACGTCGGCCGCGCGGTCGCCGCTCTCGCCGCCGACCCCGACGTCGCCCGCCACAACGGACGGTCCCTCTCCAGCGGCGGCCTCGCCCCGGAGTACGGCTTCACCGACCTCGACGGCAGCCGCCCGGACGCCTGGCGCTACATGGTCGAGGTCCAGGACGCGGGGAAGCCGGCGGACACGACGGGCTACCGCTGAGTGCAGGCTTCTTCAACTCCAGTGAGATTTCGGTCCTGTTGACGTGGTAGCGGCGCTTAACAGCACCTGGAGATTTTTTCACTTGTCCTGCCCCAGGCCGTCGGGCAGCGTTCACCCGTGCAGACCCCCACACAGTCGGCCGCCTCACCCTGGCGCGTCCGCGACTTCCGCGTCCTGTTCTCGGCCACCGCACTGAGCCAGCTCGGCACCAACGTGAGTTACGTCGCCGTGCCCCTCGTGGCCGTGACCGCACTGGACGCGAGCCCGGGACAGGTCGGCGCCCTGGCCACCCTGAGCACGCTGGCGTTCCTGTTCATCGGGCTGCCGGCCGGGGTCTGGGTGGACCGCATGCGCCACCGTCGCATCCTGATCGGTGCGGACCTGGCGCGGGCCGTGCTGTTCTGCTCCGTGCCCGTCGCCCGGCAGCTCGACGCGCTCACCCTCGGCCACCTGTACGCGGTGGTCCTGCTCAACGGCTGCGCGACCGTGTTCTTCGACGTCGGCTCGCAGAGCGCCCTGCCCCAACTCGTCGGCCCCGCCGCCCTCGTGCGGGCGAACTCTGCGGTCGTGAGCCTCCAGGCGGTGGGCAACATCGCGGGACGGGGAGCGGGCGGCGGGCTCGTCCAACTGCTCACCGCGCCCGTCGCCGTGGTCTGCGCGTCGGGCGCCTACCTCGCCTCCGCGCTCCAGCTCTGCGCCCTCGGACGCGGGGACGACACCCCCCGCCCGCCGCACACGGTCCGGCTGGGCGCCCAGATCGCGGAGGGCGTACGGCACGTCCTCGGCAACCGGGAACTGCGCGCGCTCGCCCTCACCGCCGCCCTCACCAACTTCGGCTCGCAGATCGTCACCACCATGCTGCCCATCCTGTTCGTCCGCGAACTCCAGCTCACCGCAGGTGCGTTGGGCCTGTTCTGGGGAGCGGGCGGACTCGGCCTGCTGCTCGGCGCCTGGGGCGCCCGCCGGCTGGCCGCACGCCTCGGGCACGGCCGCGCCCTCGGTCTCGCCGGTCTGGTCCTGGCGCCTTCGGGACTGCTCGTGCCGTTGATCGACCGGGGGCCCTGGCTGTGGATCGCGGGAACGGCCTGGGTGCTGGTCCTGTTCAAGACCGGCGTGGACAACGTCCTGGGCGTGAGCCTGCGCCAGCGGATGACCCCGGATGCCCTGCTCGGCCGGATGAACGCCACGTTCCGCTTCCTGCTGACCGGGGCGCTGGCCGTGGGCGCCGCCGTCTCCGGCCTGATCGGTGAACTGGCCGGAGTGCGGGCCACCCTCTGGGTGGGCGGCGCGCTGCTGGCGGTGAACTTCCTGCCCGTGTTCCTCTCCCCGGTCCGCTCCCGACGCGAACTCCCGCAGCAGCAGACGTCCGTGACGTTCAGTCGGACAGTGCCGAAGTGAGCGCGGCCAGCACCCGATCCCCGTCCGCCTCCGCCGTACGCCAGTTGCTGAACGCCGCCCGCAGCGCGGGTACCCCGCCGTACACCGTCGGCGTCAGGAAGGCCTCCCCGGAGGCGGCCACGGTGTCCGCCAGCGCGGCGACCCGCTCCCGCGTCGGGTCGTCGGCGAGGGTGAAGCAGACGACGTTCAGTCGGACCGGCGCCAGCAGCCGCAGCCCGTCGAGCGCGGCGATCCCCTCGCCGAGCCGGGCCGCGAGGGCCACGTTGCGCTCGACGATCTCCCGGTGCCCGTCCCGCCCGTAGGCCACCAGCGAGAACCACGCCGGCAGCGCCCGCAGCCGCCGGGAGTTCTCCGGAGTGAGGTGGACGAAGTCGGGCTCGCCGGTGGGCAGTCCGAGATACGGCGAGGCGTTGTGGAAGACCCGCACCTGGAGGTCGCGGCGGCGGGTGAACTGGACGGCCGCGTCATAGGGCACGTTGAGCCACTTGTGCAGGTCCACGCAGACCGAGTCGGCGGCGTCGAGCCCGTCGACGAGGTGGGCGTACGCGGGGGAGAGGGCGGCGAACCCGCCGAACGCCGCGTCCACGTGCAGCCAGAACCCGTACCGCTCCTTCAGGGCCGCGATCGCCCGCAGATCGTCGAAGTCGACGGTGTTGACGGTGCCCGCGTTGGCGACGACGATCGCCGGCCGGCCCTCCAGCGCGGCGAGGGCCGCCTCCAGCGCGTCGACGTCGACGGCCTCCCGGTTGCCCGGCAGCACGGGCACCTGCCGCAGTCGGTCCCGGCCGACGCCCAGCACCGACAGCGCCTTGGCGACACTGGAGTGCGGGCTGCCCGACAGCACGTCGACCGGACCCAGCGCGGCCGCGCCCTCCCGCGACACGTCCACCCCCAGCCGCTCGCCCAACCACTCCCGGGCGACGGCCAGCCCCACCGTGTTCGACACGGTCGCACCGGTCACGAACGCCCCGGAGTGCGCCTCGCCCAGCCCGAACAGCTCCCGCAGCCAGGCCACTGTCTCCCGCTCCAGCGCCGCCGCCCAGGACCCGGCGGCCCCGGAGACGTTCTGGTCGTACGCGCTGGTCAGCCAGTCCCCGGTGACCGAGGCGGGCGTGGCGCCGCCCGTGACGAAGCCGAGGTAGCGCGGCCCGGCGGAGCCGGAGAAGCCCGGCGCCCAGCGCTCGGCGAACCGGGTGAGGGCGCCGTCGGCCCCGGCCCCTTCGGCGGGCAGCGAGGTCCGGTCCGGCGTCCTGTCGAGGCGGACCACCGGCCGCTCGTCCAGGCCGGTCACCTCGCGGGCGGCGAAGTCGCGGGCGCACTGCAGGAGTTCGGGGAGCCGGGAGAGGTCGTCGGCGAGCGTGGGGTGCATACCGAGGACCCTAGGCCGGGTGTCCCGGGCACCGCATGGTCCACTTCGGGGAAACTGGACTGATGCACGATGGACCGATGCACGAGGGTTTGGCCGCCGCCCCCGGCCCCTGGCGCGAGCGCCCCGGACCGCTGTCCCGGTCCCTCGCGAACCCCGTGCGGGAGGCCGTCGTCGACGGTCGCCTGCCGGCCGGGACCTCCTGCTGGTCGCCTGCGGCCGCACGGCGGAGCCGGCAAATGCGAACAACCCACCTTGTCGCATCTGGTCACATTTTGTTCCTGAATCTGGGGACTGGTGGATGCGACCCGTGATGACCGTCCTGTGGTAGGGAGGGCAGTCGGGAGTGCGACGAGGTGTGAGCGACCGGGTGGGCAAGCCCGGACGTTCACGGCCGAGAAGGTGACTGTTTCGTCACAGGCTGAGCAGGACTACAACCGATACCCCCGCCCGCCGGTCTAGGTTGACGAGAGCGCAATCGCGTCAGGGAGAGGGCAGTCATGGGGGACATACGCAGACGAGGGGCCGTCGTGCTCGGGGTCACCGGCCTTGTCGCGCCGCTGACACTCGCGTTGGGGGCGGCACCGGCCCAGGCCGCGAGCTGTTCGACGCAGGCCGGGCCGTACCAGAAGCAGGTGGAGAAGTTCCTCGGCCGGCCCGTCGACGGCAAGCAGTCGACCGCCGACTGCAAGGCCATCCAGGCCTTCCAGAACAAGCACGGCATCACCCCGAACATCGGCTACGCCGGGCCTGTCACGTGGGGTGTGATGGACCTCATGAACAAGCAGAAGGCGGTGGGCAGCAACCCCAACAAGGCCGGCAAGTGCCCCACCAACAAGGGCCGCATCGCCTGCGTCAACCTCACCCTCCAGCTCAGCTGGATCCAGGACGGCAGCAGGCTCGTCTACGGCCCGGTCCCGGTGCGCACCGGCCGTAACGGGTACGAGACCCGCACCGGTCTGAAGAAGATCTACTGGCGTCACATCAACCACGTCTCGACGATCTACAACGTGCCCATGCCCTACAGCCAGTTCTTCGACGGCGGCCAGGCCTTCCACTCCGTCGGTCTCAGCATGTGGAACCCGCCGGGCTCGCACGGCTGCGTCAACATGACCACCACGACCGCCAAGAAGTACTGGTCGCTGCTGAAGAACGGCGACGACGTCTTCGTCTACGGCCGTAAGCCGGGCACCTGAGTCCACCGAGGTTCCTGAGGCGGCGCGGCCGCCCGGCGTCCCCGGGCGTCACGCCTCCGGCGCGTCCCCGAAGTCCGGGATCTCCAGCCTCGCCCCACCCTGCCGCGCGGACTCGTGCGCGACGATGCCCGGCAGGGTGTAGCGGGCCGCGACCCAGGCGTTCACGGACGGCAGCGTGCGCGTGTTGACCGCCGTCACGAAGTCGTCCACCAGGAAGTGGTGGCTGCCCTCGTGCCCGTTGTGCAGCTCGTCGAACTCCCGCGGCAGCCGCGAGCGGTCGTGCACCGGCGCCGAACCCGAGGTGAAGGCGGCCCGCAGATCGGGCGCGATGTGCTGGAGCGACGGGTCGTCGGGGGACAGCGTGGGCTTGGGCTCCAGCAGCTCGCTGATGTCCTTGACGCCCTTCTTGTCCTGCCACAGCGCCACCGTCGCGAGCTGCTCCATGCTCGCCTCGGTACCGAAGAAGCGGAACCGGGACTCGCGGATGTGGGAGGGGTAGCCGACCCGCCGGAACTCGTTCGTACGGAACGAGCCGCCGCCCGCCACCTCGAACAGCGCGGTGGCGTTGGAGAAGTCGTTGCCGAACCGGCTCACCTCCTTGTCGAAGACGCCGTCGCCCCGTGCGTCGACCACCCCGATCGCGGACACGCTCACCGCGTGCGTCCGCCAGGCGCCCAGCACCCCGCCCACCGAGTGCGTCGGATACAGCAGCGGGGGATAGCTGGCGGTCGACCTCCAGTCCGCGCCGCCGCTGTACTGGTACGCCTCGTAGAACCCCAGGTCCATGTCGTGGACGTAGTCGCCCTCGGCGTAGAAGAGCCGCCCGAAGGCGCCCTCGGCGATCTGGTTGCGGGCGTGCACCGTCGCCGGGTTGTACTGGCTCGTCTCGCCCATCATGTACGTCAGCCCGGTCGCCCGGACGGCGTCGATGATCGCCGAGATCTCCTCCGTGGTGATCGCCATGGGGACGGCGGAGTACACGTGCTTGCCCGCGTCCAGGCCCTGGAGGACCAGCGGGCCGTGCGTCCAGCGCTGGGTGAAGACGGCGACCGCGTCGACCGCCGGCGACTGAAGCATCGCCTCGTAGGAGGGGAAGGTGCCCGTCAGGCCTTCCGCGGCGGCCAGCCGCTCGGCCCGTTCCGGCAGCAGATCGGTGACGTACACGTCGCCGACGCCGGGGTGGGCCAGGAACAGCTTGGCGAACTGGCCGGAGAACTGCCCGGCGCCGACGATGCCGAGGGAGAACGTCATGGGTGGCGTGCCCTTCCGAAGTCGATTCAGAGGTCGATTCACTGGTCGAGGATCAGGTTGATCTGGCTGTTGGTCTCGTCGAGACTGCTCACCGGCTTGCCGTTGCCGTAGATGTCCTCCATGGCGGGCTGCATGAGCGCCGTGACGTCCGCCGCGTAGTTGGTGATCGGGTAGGAGAAGGTGCGGAAGTCCTTCTTGTCGGCGACCGGCTCCGTGAACGCCGAGACGTCGATGCCCTGCTTCTTGTAGGCGGCGACGGCGGCGTCGGTGCCCGCCGGAGTGGCGGGGAAGACGACGCCGTACCTGCCGACGATCGTCTGGCACGCGTCGGAGGCCAGGTAGGCCACCCACTTCCGGGCGCCCTCCTTGTTGTGGGAGCCCTTGGTGACGGAGTCGGCGAGGCCGTTCATCATGGTGGCCCGCTTGCCGGTCGGGCCGACGGGCGTCAGGGCGGACTGGATGTCCTTGCCCTTGAAGCCGTGGTACGTGGAGATCATCCAGGCGCCGTCGAAGGCGGCGGCCGCCTTGCCCGCGGCGACCTGGGTGTTGCCCTGGTTGGACTGCACGTTGTAGTCGGAGAGCGGGGCCATGTAGCCCTTCTCCGCCAGGCCGAAGTACCACTTGACGACGGACTGGAAGGTCTTGCTGTCGTACTGGTAGTCCGTGCCCCAGCGCGCCTTCTCCGTGTAGCTCCATCCGGCGGAGGCGGTGAACATGCTCCACTGGGTCTGGCCGTCACCGTAGCCGCCGCCCTGGCTGGCCAGGCCGTACACCTTCACGTGGTCCTTGTCGAAGCCAGGCTCGTCCCCGCGCCGTCCGTTGCGGTCGACGGTGAGGCGGGCGATGGCCTTCTCGAAGGTGCCGCCGTCCTTCGGGTTCCAGGACAGGCCGTAGAGCTGCCCGGCGGTGAGTCCGGCGGCCTTCGCCAGCTTCGCGTCGTAGAAGAGGGCGACCGTGTCCCAGTCCTTGGGGGTGCCGTAGCGGTGGCCGTCCTGGCCGATCCAGTTGGCGGCGAGTCCCGGCTGGTAGGCGGAGTCCTTGACGCCGAGGTCGTCCAGCGGCTCCAGCACCTTCAGATCGGCGAACTGGCCGAACTTCTGGATGTGGTCGGTGAACACGTCCGGCTGGGTGCCCGCGATGAACCCGGCGGTGAGCTTGGTCCAGTAGTCGCTCCAGCCCAACTGGGTTATTTTGACGTTTAGTTGGGGGTTCTCCCGCTCGAAGCCCTTGGCGCAGGCCTGATAGGCGGGCAGTTGGTTGGCGTCCCACAGCCAGTAGGTCACCGTGTGCGCGGACGCCCCGGTGGAGCCGCCCTGTGCGCAGCCGGTCGCCAGGGACAGCGTGAGCGCTCCGGCCAGTGCGGTGAGCGTACGAAGTCGGGTCACTGTTCCCTCACTTGATCCCGGTGAAGCCGATGGAGCTGACGATGCGGCGGGCGAAGCAGGCGAAGAGCACCAGCATCGGCAGCGCGGCGATCAGCGTCGCCGCGGACAGCCCGGACCAGTCGACGCCGGTCGCCGGGGTCTGCGCGCGGAAGACCGCCAGCGCCACCGTCAGCACCCGCGAGCTGTCGCTGTAGGAGACCATCAGCGGCCAGAAGTAGTCGTTCCAGGAGGTGATGTACGTCAGCACGGACAGCGTGATGACCGGCGTCGACGCCATGGGCAGGATCACCCGGAAGAAGATCTTCACCTTTCCGGCGCCGTCGAGCAGCGCCGCCTCCTCGACCTCGAGCGGGATGTTCATGAAGAACTGCCGCAGGAAGAACACCGCGAACGGGGTCATGAAGAGGCTGGGCAGCGCGATGCCCCACAGGGTGTCCACCAGGTGGAGTTGCTTGACGAGCACGAAGTTCGGCAGCAGCGTGAAGATGGTCGGCACCATCAGCCCCGCCAGGAACAGGCCGAACACCTTGTCCCGGCCCCGCCAGCGCAGCCGCGCGAAGGCGTAGGCGGCCATCGCCGAGAAGAAGATCTGGCAGCCGGTGATCAGGGTCGAGACGATCACCGAGTTGAGCAGATAGCGCCAGAAGTCGAGCCCGCCCCCGGCGCCGCCCTGCGCGATCGCCTCCTTGGCGGACTGGAGCCCCAGGGCCCGTTCGAACCCGCCGGTGCCGAGACCGACCGGCAGCGGGTTGGCGGGGTCGGCGCCGAGGCCCGCGTTGGAGGAGAGCGCGGTGCGCAGGATCCAGTAGAACGGCAGCAGGGTGATGAGCACGATCAGGCCCATCGCGGTCCAGGCGGCGGCCCGGCCGAAGGAGATCCTGCGCCGGACCGGCCGTATGCCGGTCGTCGTCGTGGTGGTCGGGGGTGTCGTTGTCGTCGCGACAGCCATGTCCGTGTCTCCCTCAGCCGAGGTCGGTCCGGCCGGCCCGGGTGAGCCGGTACTGCAGGACGGTGATCGCGCTCAGGACGACCAGCAGGGCGACGGACATCGCCGAGGCATAGCCGAACTGGAAACGGCCGAAGGCGGAGCCGTAGATGTAGTACTGGAGCACGTTGGTGGCGTTCGCGGGACCGCCCGCCGTGGTCACGGCCACGGTGTCGAACACCTGGAACGACCCGATCACGGTCATGATCAGCACGACCGCCAGCACCGGACGCAGCAGCGGCATCGTGATCCGCCAGAACATCCGCCACTCGCCCGCGCCGTCGACCCTGGCCGCCTCGTAGACGTCGTTCGGGATCGCCTGGAGACCGGCGAAGAGCAGCAGGGCGGTGTAGCCGACGTGCCGCCAGACGTTGATCAGGGCGATGGTCGGGATGGCCCAGGTCTCGTCGGCCAGGAAGGGGATGCGGTCGAAGCCGAGGGCGCTGACGATCTCGTTGCCGATGCCGAGCTGGGTGTCGAGGATCCACAGCCAGACGAGGCCCGCGACGACGTTCGACATCAGGTACGGGGTGAGCACGATGCCCCGTAGCAGCGCCGACTGCGTGAGCCGTTGCAGCAGTACGGCGATGGCGAGGGCCGCGACCGTCTGCACACCGATGTTGAGGACGACGTACTCCACGGTGACCTTCAGGGAGTCCCAGAAGATGGGGTCGTGGACCATCCGCACGTAGTTGTCCAGGCCCACCCACTCCGCCGGCGTCAGCAGGTTGAAGCGGGTGAAGCTCAGGTAGACGCCCCGCAGCGTCGGATAGAGCAGGAAGACCACGAACCCCAGCAGGGCCGGGGCGAGGAACAGCGCGGCGAGTCGGCCGTCACCCCGCCCTTCACGGTGCGACGGAGGACTGCTGGAGGCGATGGTCATCGGGAGACTCCCTCGTCTGCGGCGGCTCGTTCTCGGCCATTTACTTTTGGGCCGAAAGAATCCAGGCGTCAAGAGGTGGGAGAACATCTTTTCCCGTGACCTTGTTGGCACCTATAGTGACCTGGATACTTCCAGTGCAAAATAAATCGTGTGGGAGTCTGACCCTCATGACCACAGGTACCGCCGGCTGGCTGCCGCTGAGTTCGGGGGAGCGCTCGGTCGCGATCGAGGTGCTCGTCCACGGCCCGCTGTCACGCACCGACATCGCGCGGCGGCTGAACCTCTCCGCGGGCAGCCTCACCCGGCTGACCAAACCACTGATCGAGTCGGGCCTGCTGGTCGAGGTGCCCGAGGCGGGCGCCCCGGCGGAGTCGCGGCAGGGACGCCCCTCACAGCCACTCGACGTGGTCGCGGAGTCCGGCTCCTTCATCGGCTTCAAGATCACCGGGGACATGGTGTACGGCGTCGTCACCACCCTCCGGAGCGACATCGTCGCCCGCTACGACCGCCCGCTCACCTCGCACGACCCCGACGTCGTCGTCGGCGTGCTGGGCGAGATGACCGACGAGCTGGCCCGCACCCACCCACGCCTCGCGGGGATCGGCATCGGGGTGGGCGGGCTCGTCCGGGTCCGTGCGGTGGTCGGGGAGTCACGCTTCCTGGGGTGGCGGGACGTTCCGCTGGCCGCCCTGGTCGAGGAGCGTACGGGGCTGCCGGTGGTCGTCGAGAACGACGTCGCCGCGCTCGTGGAGGCCGAGACCTGGTTCGGCGCCGGCCGTGGCCTCGACCGCTTCGTCGTCCTCACCATCGGCGCGGGCATCGGCTACGGCCTCGTCCTGGGCGGCAAGCGGGTCTCCTGCGCCGAGGAGGACCGCGACTTCGGCCGGCACTGGATCGTGAACCCCAACGGACCGCTCACCCCCGACGGTGAGCGCGGCAGCGCCGTCTCGCTGCTGACCATCCCCAACATCCGCTACCAGGTACAGGCCGCCACCGGCCGGGAGCGGACGTACGAGGAGATCCTCGCCCTGGCCGCCGCCGGGGAGCCCATGCCCGCCCGGGTCGTCGACGAGGCGGCCCGCGCCCTGGGCACGCTGGTCGCGCAGATCGCCAACTTCGTCATGCCGCAGAAGATCCTGCTCGCCGGGGAGGGCGTCGGTCTGATGGGCGTGGGCGGGGCGACGGTGGAGGCGACCATCCGTGCCCACCGGCATCCGCTGGCCGCCCCGGTGGAGCTGGAGACCAAGGTGTCCGACTTCCACGACTGGGCGCAGGGGGCTGCCGTGCTGGCGATCCAGGTGCTGGTGCTGGGGGCCGCGGAGGGCTGAACAGGGGGGTGGGGGTTGACAGATGGACGTGATCAGTAACACGTCCGGTATGTCTGGTTCGTTCGTGATGACTCACGCGGCCCTCACCTCGGACGCCGTAAGATTCACACCATGTCCACCACTGTTGAATCCCTCTCCGAGCGATCGGCCGCGGAGGTCAACGAGGAGATCCGGGCCCTGTGGCTCCGGTCGGGCGGGACACTGAGCGTCGAGCAGCGCGAGGAGTACCGGCGGCTCGTCCTGGAGTGGGCCGCCGCGCCCCAGCCGGTCGAGGCCGCCTGACACTCCCCGAGGACCCCCGAGCCTCCCTTTCCGAAGCGGGCACCCTGACCGGGTGCCCTTTTCGTTGCCCTTTCGCTGTCCCGCTCAGCCCCACGTCGCCGAGTAGTACCGCTGGTAGGCCTTGCGGTCCTGTTCGGCGCGGATGTACCGGGTCGCGACGAGGGCGACCATGCTGCCCGCGATCACCAGCAGCCCGGGGCCGATGTTCCTGGGGTCGGTGAGCCGGGAGGCGAGGGTCGCGCTGTTGCCGATGCCCGTCACCGGAGTGGTCGAGCCCGGCGAGGTCGAGCCCGGGGCGATCGCCGCCTGGGTGTTCGAGGCGGTCGGCTGGGGAGCGTCGGACGCCGTGGGGTTTCCGCCCTGGTTGTTGGCGTCGGACGGCGCGGCCACGATCAGCTGCACCCCGAGCTGGGCCAGCGCCCTCGTCACCGGCTGGAAGAACGTCGTACCCCCCGTCTTGCAGTCGCCGCTGCCGCCCGAGGTGATACCGAGGGCGACGCCCTCGGAGAACATCGGGCCGCCGCTGTCGCCGGGTTCGGCGCACACGTTCGTCTCGATGAGCCCGCCGACCGTGCCCTCCGGGTAGTTCACCGTCGCGTCCAGACCGGTGACCTCGCCGTCGCGCAGTCCGCTGGTGCTGCCGCTGCGGAACACCCGCTGGCCGACGGCCGCGTCGCCCGTGCCCGTGATCTTCACCCCGTTGCCGTTGCCGATCGCCACCACGTCGGCACCGTCGCCCGCCTTGCCGCTCGCGTACTGCACGAGCGAGAAGTCGCTGCCGGGGAAGTTGGAGTTGACTGTCTGGCCCACCTGCTGCTTGGCCTGGTTGTCCGCGAACCAGGTCGAGCCGGTGGGCCCGCAGTGCCCGGCGGTGAGGATGAAGTCGTTCGATCCGTTGGTCACGTTGAAGCCGGCCGAACAGCGTCCGCCGGTCGACAGGATCGGCAGCGCGCCGTTGATCCGGGTGGTGAACGTGCCGGTGGTGCGCTCCATGCGCACGAAGCCGCCGATGCCGCCCGCGGTCTGCGTCAGCTGCGACCAGTCGCCGGCCGACACCGTGCTGTCCGCCTGCACGACGACCTGGTTCGACCGGTAGTCCATCACCCAAGCCGTGCCGGCCACCCTGGGCGCCGAACGCAGCGTCGCCGCTGCCGACTTGAGCTCGTTCATGCTGTGGGAGACGACCTTCGCCTCGGCGCCCGCCTCCCGGACGGCGTCGGCCGTCTGCTCGTCGGTGACCGCCACGACCGGCTGCCCGTCGGAGCCGATCCAGGTGCCCGCGGTACGCGCGGTGCCGAACTTCGCGACGAGAGCCGCGCCCGGATTGGTGACGACGGACTCCGCCGCACTGCGCGGCACCGCCGACGTGGCGGGTGGTTCGCTCGCCATGGCCGCCTGTGTGACCATGGCTCCTCCCAGGAGGAGTCCGCCGACTGCCGCCAGCCGCGTCACTCGCCGGACGGTCCGTCGTCGTACGTGCCTCATGCATGGCTCCCGAAACCCCGAACGCGCGGCCTCAACACCGCGGGGCCCTCCGGTCGTTGAGCGCCCTCACCGTCCATACGTGCCGGAACCCGTCAGCGTTCAGCCCGGAAGTGATCACATCCGGGTCGTCCCGTCCCGTGCCGGGGAGGGCTCCGGCGATCACGTCAGCGTTTGCGTGCCACTGCGCCGAACATCGCGACCTCCTCCGGCTCGGTCCCGTCCCCGGTGCCCTCCGGACGCCAGCGCGAGCACGACACCACGCCCGGTTCCAGCAGCTCCAGGCCGTCGAAGAAGCGGGCCACGTCCTCGGGCGTGCGCTGGGTCAGCTTCGGCGTGCCGTGCTCGTTCCAGAACCTCACCGCCTCGTCCACATCGGGCATCGCCGGGCTGGTGACGGTGTGCGACAGCACCAGCACGCTGCCCGAAGGCAGCCTGTCGACCAGCCGCCGGACCAGCCCGTACGGGTCCTCGTCATCGCCGATGAAGATGACCACACTGAGCAGGACCAGCGCGACGGGCTCGCTGAAGTCCAGCGTCCTCGCGGCGTGCTCGAGGATCGCGTCCACGTTGCGCAGGTCCTCGTCGAGATAGTCCGTGCGGCCATCGGGTGTGCTGGTGAGCAGGGCGCGGGCGTGCGCCAGGACCAGCGGGTCGTTGTCGACGTAGACGATCCGGGACTCCGGGGCGAGACGCTGCGCGACCTCGTGCGTGTTGTCCGCGGTGGGCAGACCGGTGCCGATGTCGAGGAACTGGCGGATCCCGGCGTCGGTCACCAGGTGCTCCACGGCACGGCCCAGGAAGAGCCGGTCGGCGCGGGCGTACTCGCTGATGCCCGGGTGTAACTCCCGGATCCGGTCACCGGTCGTCCGGTCGACCTCGTAGTTGTCCCTGCCGCCCAGCCAGTAGTTCCAGATGCGGGCGGTGTGCGGCTGGTTGGTGTTGATCCGGGTGTACGGCGACTGTGCGGCCACGTCGACGGCCTGTGCGTTCTCGGTCACGGATCGGCTCCTGTACGGAAGTGGGGCGGAATGAAGGAGTGCGGAAGAAGGGGCACTGAGGAAGGGACGTCGAGGAAGGGTGGCGTACTCGGGCGACAAGCAATCTAGACACCCGAGTTGACCTGTGCCGACCGTCCCCCGGGTTCCGTCGCCGGGCCGAGCCGCGCCCAGCTCCGCTCGTCGCCCCACACGGCCGCCGCACCGGTGTAGGGGCGCAGCAGCGCAGTGAGCGCCGGGTCGCCGCGGCCGCCCAGCTCGTCGGAGGCGATCCGGCGGGCGATGCCGGCGAGGAAGTCGGCGAGCTGCACCCGTGCGTCGAGCCGCGAGACGACGAGCCGGAGCCCGGCGAGCCGGATGCCCCGCTTCCGGGCCGCGTCCTCGATCCAGGCGATCCGCTCCGGGGTGAGCATGTTCTGCCGGTCGTGCGCGAGCCGGACCGGACGTCCTTCGGCGCTCCAGTGGGCGGCCGTGTGCAGGATGGAGGGGAGAAGGGGATTGAGGACCGGGGTGAGGACGAACGGCCCGTCCTGAATTCCGGCCCGGTAGGAAAACGCGCGGGACCTCTCTCCCGAGAGCCGCGAGAGAATCTCCGCTGCCGGTGTCCCCACATGCCGCCGCCGTAGTTCCTCGACCGTGCGGAAGAAGTACTCGACAGGCACGTCGGGTTCGTCTTCGTGGCGCACCCACAACAATTGGTTGGCCGCCTCCAGGAACTGCCGCCACTCGGCGTCGGTGAATGTCGGCCGCCCCTGACGGAAGAGGGAAACGGCCGCCTCCGGATCGCCCAGCAGCAGGTCGACGGTCCGGTCCACGACGAGGAAGGCCTTGTCGACGAGGTGCACATGGGCGTGCCCGTACAGCGGGCCCGATTCCGAGAGCAGCCATTCCAGGACCGCCCGGTGTTTCTCCCGGAGCAGATGGTTCGCCTTGTACTCCTCGGCGGGCGAACGGATCCGGTCGCGGATCTCCTGTACGTGCCCGGCGGCGGAATCGACCGACAGCCGCACACTGGCGTGGGCGAACACATCGGTGTTTCCGCCGGTGAGATTCTCGCCGTCCGAGCCCGACTCGTCGCAGGCGATCTCCGGGATTCCGGCGGCGTCCGCCACGGATGTCCCGTTCGCATGATCCCAGGTCACACCACAGCCCCCTATCTTGTGCCCCATGACCAGCATCCCGCACGAGACGTCCCGTGAACCGAACCCTTTGCGCGCCCTCACCCTCGACGTGCTCCGGCGCCGTACGAGCATGAAGTGGCATACCCATCCGGCCGACGTGCTGCCGCTGTGGGTCGCGGAGATGGACGTGCCTCTCGCCGAGCCGGTCGTCCGCGCGGTGACGGAGGCCCTCGCGCTCGGCGACACCGGCTATCCGGCGGGCACGGCCTACGCCGAGGCGCTGGCCGGGTTCGCCGCGGAGCGGTGGGGCTGGGACGGGCTCGCCGTCGAGCGGACGGCGATCGTGCCCGACGTGATGCTGGGCGTCGTCGAGATGCTGAAGCTGGTGACCGGGCCCGGCGATCCGGTGATCGTCAACCCGCCCGTGTACCCGCCGTTCTTCCCGTTCGTCGAGCACCTGGACCGGCGGATCGCCGAGGCGCCCCTGGACGCCGACGGGCGGCTCGACCTCGGCGTGCTGGAGGAGGCGTACCGGCGCGCCGTCGCGGGCGGTGGACGCGCGGCGCACCTGCTGTGCAGCCCGCACAACCCGACCGGCACCGTGCACACGGCCCGGGAACTGTCGGCCGTCGCCGAACTCGCCGGGCGGTACGGCGTCCGGGTGGTCGCCGACGAGATCCACGCCCCGCTCACCGCAGCGGGGGCCGACTTCGTGCCCTACCTCTCCGTCCCCGGCGCGGAGAGCGGCCTGTCGCTGATGTCGGCGTCCAAGGGGTGGAACCTGGCCGGGCTCAAGGCGGCCCTGGCCGTGGCGGGCCCCGCGGCGGCGGCCGATCTGGCCCTGCTGCCCGAGGAGGTCGGCCATGGGCCGAGCCATGTCGGTGTCCTCGCCCACACCGCCGCCCTCAGCGAGGGCACGGCCTGGCTGGACGCCCTGCTGGCCGGCCTGGACGACAACCGGCGCCTGCTCACCGCCCTCCTGGCCGAGCACCTCCCCGGTGTCGAGTACCGACCGGGCGAGGCGACCTACCTCGCCTGGCTCGACTGCCGGGCGCTGGGCCTCGGGGAGGATCCGGCCTCGGTCTTCCTGGAGCGAGGCCGGGTCGCCCTCAACTCCGGGCCGGACTTCGGCACCGGCGGGGCCGGGCACGTACGCCTGAATCTGGCCACCTCGCCGGAGATCCTCACCGAGGGCGTACGGCGGATGGCCTCGGCCGTCCGCCGGCCGGCGTCCTCGGCCTCTTGATGATCCGGGACCAGCACCTGCTGCCCCTGATCGCCTCCAAGGGCCACCCACATGTGCGTGATCGCCTGGGAACGCCTGAGGCCGGCGATCGAGCGGAACGCGATCCAGGTGCTCCTCACCGACCACCACCACGGGGGCGGACTGCGTCGCACCCGCGAACTGGCCGCCGTCTGCGAGGCGTTCGGGATCGCCCTGTCCATGCACTCCAACTCGCACCTGGGCGTCAGCCTCGCCGCCATGACCCACGTCGCCGCGGCCATCCCGAACCTCGACCACTCCTGCGACACCCGCTACCCGTGGAACAGCGCCGACGACGTGATCGTCCCCGGCGTCCTGGGAGCTGACGGGCGGGGCGGTGACGGTGCCGACCGGGCCGGGCCTCGGAGTCGAGCTGGACCACGACGCCCTCGACCGGCTGCACCGCCGCTACCTCGACTCGGGTGTACGCGGCCGGGACGACACCGGCTGCATGCGGCGGATCCAGCCCGACTACGAGCTGAGACTGCCGAGGTGGTGACGCGCCCGGGTGCCTAGACTGCGGGAATGGATGACAACGCGCTCGATCGGCTCGGGGCGGGCAAATATCTGCTGATCACCAGCTATCGGAAGAACGGGACCGGGGTCGCGACACCCGTGTGGGTGGTGCGTGACGGGGACGCGCTCGGAGCCTGGTCGGCCGCCGACGCCTGGAAGGTGAAGCGCATCCGGGCCCGCGGTGACGTGCTCGTCGGCCCGTGCGACGTGCGCGGCAGGCCGACGGGCGAGCAGGTCCCGGCCACCGCCGAGATCTGCGACCCGGAGACCACCGCCCGCTACCGCACCCTGCTCGCGCGCAAGTACGGCGTCCTGGGGCGCCTGACGCTCCTGGGCAGCCGGCTGCGGCGAGGGCTCGACGGAACGGTCGGGATCCGCGTGACCCTGTGAGCGGACAGAGGCCGGGACAGGTGAGGGGGCATGGACCGGCCGGTCCATGCCCCCTTTCCGCGCAGCTTCGCGGCGCGGTCTACGGCACGTCCGTCACCGTGCCCGTCAGCACCGGCGGCAGCGGCTCGGCGTCGTCGTCCGTCAGAGCCAGGCGCACCGACTCGACCGGCTCGGCCAGCTGGTCCTTCACCGTCGGCACCGTGAAGTCGGTGGTGGTCGTCCCGGCCGGGATGCCCATCCACACCCACAGGTTCGCCTCGGACAGCGGGCGCTCCGGGTCGGGCAGATCACCGGAGTAGTCCATCAGCCACTGCGGGTCCACGTCCTTGGTGGACAGCTCGGCGCCCTCGGTGACCGGGTACACCCGCACCGGCTGCCAGATGTCCACGTCGACGGGCTCCGACAGGGAGATACGCCAGCTCAGCGTCCCGCCCTCGGTCACCTTGTCCGCGACCGGGGTCAGGCTGACCTCGGGTGCGGGGTCGTCGTTCTCCACGGTGACCCCTCCCCGGTAGGAGCCGACGACGGCACCGCGTACGGCCTTCACGAGAAGGTCGTTGTGCTGGTCGTTGCCGAAACGCGTATCGCCCTTCACCTCGACCGGCAGGTCGATCGGTGTGCTGCCGGGCCGAACGGTGACCAGCTTCTCCGTGGGATCGCCGGTCGCCGGGTCGACGACGTAGAAGCGGACCTTGCCGCTGCCGTGTCCGGACATCTGGACCGGGATGTGGTAAGTGCGGGTACCGGAGTCGCCCTCCTTGACCGTGACCCGGCCGACGTCGACGCGCGGCAGCGCCGCCGCCCGCACCGCCACAGTGCCGGGGGCCCAGCCCCAGGCGTCCATGAACCACGCCTGCCCGGAACCCGAACGCGGAGTCAGCTCAAGGGACTTGACGTGCCTGAGGTCGAGCCCGGCGCGGGTGGCGGCGGTCAGCGGGACCCGCAGTTCGCGGGCCCAGTAGGAGGCGGTGCGGTCCGAGCCCGGCAGTCCGTCGACGCCGACCCGGCCGAGCTGGGCGCGGCGGCCGGTGGAGTCGGTGACGGACACGTCCAGCTCGGTCCCGGTGGTGTTCGGCGGTACGAACACGCGCAGCGCCAGGCTCTTGGCTCCGGAGAGGGAGACGGGAGCGGTGGAAGTGATCTTCGCCGGGGTGCCCGGCGCGGACCAGTTCAGCGCGACGGCGCTCTTGCCGGTGTCCTTCTCCAGGTCCCACCACCCGAAGTGCGGGGACCTCCCCTTGGCGTCGGAGTCCAGACACGCCCTGGCCGGGTCGGGATCCGCCCAGCACACTCGGCCGCCGGTCACCCCGACCCCGCCGTCGGGCAGGAAACCGCCCGTGCGACGGGCGCCGACCGCGTGCGTCAGGACGCGGGCCGGGTCGGCGGAGGGAGCACGCCGTCCGGTGCCGTCGAGCAGCGGCCGCACCCGGTCGTCGCCGCCCACGAACAGCCGGGCGGCGGCGGCGATGTAGGTGGCGCCGGCCTGGTGCTGCTGGTCGGCGGTCAGCCGGGTCGGGGTGCCTTTGGAGCACACCGGGTCGGGCTGCTCAGGGTCGTCGTAGAAGTCGTCGAAGGAGGGCGCCACGGCCTTGCCCGGCGTCCACTCCGTGTTGAAGAAGTTGTGGTTGGCGCCGACCACGTACACGGCGCTGTGCAGGGCGGTGCCGTTGCTGATGCCGCGTGTGCCGTCGAGGTACGTCTCGCCCTCGAGGTCGGAGACGTCGCCGTCGCAGCCGGGCAGGATGGTCGTGGACGGGACGTCGGCGACCGGATTCTGGCCGAAGATCGTCGGTCCGATGAGGACGGTGCCACGGATCTTCCAGCGGACCGGCCCGTGGTAGCCGTCCTGGGCCGCGGGCGCCGGGTAGAGGCTGTCCATCGCGGCCCGGTTGACGCCCTCGCCGCCGCGCGAGTGGCCGACCAGCAGGACGCGGGAGAGGTCGGCCTTCGCCGCGTCGGGCACCGCGGCCGGGGCGGTGGCCGGGTGGGCTGCCCAGTCGGCCCACTTGGCGAGGTGGCGGCGCACCAGCGAGGAACGGGCCTGCGCGCCGGCGTCCTCGGCCTCCGAGTCCTGGGCGTTGATGCCGTTCGCAGAGATCGACACCGTCACATAACCCTGCGAGGCCAGGAGTTGCTGGTCCTGCAGGTAGCCCTTGTAGCTCGGGATCGACTTCATGCCCGCCGGGCACGGCCAGGAGATGTCGAGGTCGTCGCTGCCCGGCGTGTAGCAGGTGGTGTGCCGGCCGTGCAGGAACAGCGCGAGCGGCCGCTTGCCGGTGGCGCCCTTCGGCGCCACCACGACGGCCTGCATCTCGATCGGCTGGGCGTATCCGGGCAGCTTCACCGGGTCGAGGGCGTACTCGCCGCTGACCGTGCGGTACGCGCCGGGCTTGCCCGGGTCGACGGAGTTGGCGGGAGCCGGAGCGGGGGTCCGGGCCGGGGGCTGCTCGGCGGTGAGCGAACGCCGTTCGCCCGTGGCGGAGTTGGCGGCGGGCGCGTCCAGACGGTGTCCGCTCGCCAGTACCCGCAGGTCCTTCAGGGAGGTGTCGCCGGTCTCGTCGAGGGAGAGCCGGAACGTGCGGCCGTCCTTCCCCGCCTTCGGTACGCCGAGCAGTCGGTCGCCCGTGTGGAACTCCACGCGGGCGTCGCCGATGGGCACGGGCGTGGGCGACCGCCAGACCAGCTCGCGTGCGGCGCCCTTCCCGCTGATCTGCCACCCTTGCGGCAGCCCGCTGTCGGCGGGCGAGGTCAACGGTCTCGTCTCGGACGGTTGTTGGGCTTGTGCCAGTCCCGGTGTTCCCGCCAGGGCCGCGATTGCGGCCACGGCGGTGACACCTATTCGCCGGGCACGGATCAAGGGTCCACTCCTCAATACTCGGAGCGCGGGGGCCCCGTCCGTACCGGGCGCCCCTCACGTCCCGAAGGAAGCCGAACGGGTCCTGTGGGTTGCCTGTGCCGGCGGACTCTGCCCCGCAAGGACAAGAAACCGGCCAGGTGGACTGCCCGACCGCGCCCGGGGAAAGGCCACCTGCATGAGCCGAACTCCCCACCTCCGCACGGCAGTCGTCGGCACCGGACACCGCGCGCAGACCTTCACCCGGGATCTCGCCGTCCGCCCCGGCCACCGTGTCGTCGCCCTCTGCGATCCCAGCCCCACCCGCATGGCCTTCCACAACCGGCTGCTGGCCGGAGCCGGCGCCCCGCCCGCCACCGAGTGGGACCCGGAACACTTCGCCGACCTGCTCGCCGAGGAGGACGTCGACCAGGTCGTCGTCACCACCGTCGACGCCGAGCACGACCGCTACATCGTGCCCGCCCTGCGGGCGGGCTGCCGCGTCGTCACCGAGAAGCCGATGACCGTCGACGAGGTCCGCTGCGCCCGCATCCTCGACACCGTCCGCGAGACCGGCAACTCCCTCACCGTCGCCTTCAACTACCGCTTCAACCCCGTGCACGAGCGGGTGCGCGCGCTGCTCGCCGAGGGCGCGGTCGGGGAGATCCTCTCCGTCCACTTCGAGTGGCTGCTCGACACCCGGCACGGCGCGGACTACTTCCGCCGCTGGCACCGGGAGAAGCGGTACAGCGGCGGACTGATGGTGCACAAGGCGAGCCACCACTTCGACCTGGTCAACTGGTGGCTCGCCGACGAGCCGGACGAGGTCTTCGGCTACGGCCGGCTCGCCTTCTACGGCCCCGAGGCCGGCGCCCGGCACGGTCTGCGCCGCCCGTACGACCGCGCCCACGGCGCCGAGGAGGCCGCCGACGACCCGTTCGCGCTGGACCTCGCGGCCGACGACACGCTACGGGCGCTCTACCTCGACGCGGAGGGGGACGACGGCTACCACCGCGACCGCAACGTCTTCGGCGGGCCCGTCACCATCGAGGACGACATGGCGGTCCTGGTGCGGTACACGCGGGGCGCGACGATGACGTACCACCTCACCGCCTACTCCCCGTGGGAGGGCTACCGGGTGATGGTCAACGGCAGCGCCGGACGCCTGGAGCTGGAGGTCGAGGAGAGCCGCTGGCAGCCGCCCCGGACCCGCATCACCTCCGACAGCGGAGCGCTGCACGGGGACACGGCGGCCGAGCACGCGGGCGGTGTCCGGCTGACGCTGCGGCCGCTGTGGCGGCCGCCGGTCGACATCCCGGTCACGACACGGCACGAGGCGCACGGCGGGGGAGACACCCGGATGCTGGAGGCGCTGTTCGGACCCACGGCATCCGAGAGCACCGCGAGCGCCACCGGTACCGCAAGCACCGCCACCGAACGCGACGGCGCGCTCGCCCTCGCCGTGGGGCTCGCCGCGAACCAGTGCTTCGAGACGGGCCGGCCGGTCCGCGTCAAGGACCTGCTGCCGGGCCTCGCCCCGGTCACCCGAGGGTCCTAGTGCCAGGCCCGGTACGGCTCGTCGAGGAGTTGGAAGACCGGTTCGCCGCGTACCGGGTCCTTGACCGTGGAAAGCCGGACGCGGTCGCCGCTGTGGATGCCGATGAGCGGGCCCATGACCCGGCCGCGGACGACGAATCCCTCGGCCATCTCGACCAGTGACACGTTGCGCGCGGCGGGGGTGTTGCGGTGCACCACCGTGGCGTGGCGGACCGTGCCGGTGCCCTCGCTGCGCTCCGTGCGCAGGTCGCTGCCCTGACACACCGGGCACAGCAGCCGGTGGTACATGGCGGTGCCGCACCAGGTGCAGCGCTGGAAGAGGATCGTGTCGCCGTCGGCGTTCGCACGGTCGAGGACGCCCGCCGCGGAGCCGGCGGCCTGCTGAACGGCATTTCCTGAGTGGTGGTACACGCGGGTCAACTCCCTGCACTCGGCCGGAATCCACGTGCGCGGCTCACCCGTGCACGCACGTGCCCGGCTCACCGTGCCACCGTGCACGCCCACAGCGTATGGCACTCAGTGCCAGTCGTAAAGGCACTGCGTACCCTTATTGCGGCGAGGGTCGGCCCTGGCCGAGCGTGGTCTCGATCTCCTGCACCACCCGCCACAGGGGCGCCCCGCGCCGGGAGACCACGACGACGACGTCCTCGGGCTGCTCGTCGGCGGGAGGCGCCGGGGCGGTCGGAGCGGTGGTTTCCGGGACCGCCGGGGACGCGCCGAAAGCCGACTGCACATACCCCAGGGCGTGGTCCACGGTCGCGCTCGCGTCGCCCCGGCCGTCCGAACGCAGCCAGGAACGCAGCGCGTTGTTGTGGGCGGCGACCACCGCGGCCGCGATCACGTCGGCGCGGAGGTTGCCGTCGGGCCGACCGGCGAAGCGGCCCCGCAGGTACTCGGCGAGGGCGCGCTCGTAGCGCCACACCACCGACAGTTCGTACGCGCGCAGCCCCGGCACCTGCTTGGTGAGCCGGTAGCGCTGCACGGAGAACGAGGGGTTCTCCGCGTACATCAGGAGCACCAGCCGGGCGGCGTCGCAGACGCGGCGCACCGGCTCGTGGTCCTTCCCGCTCGCGGTGAGGAAGGCGGTCATGTCGGCCAGGCAGCGCTCGTGGTCGGGGAAGACCACGTCCTCCTTGGAGGGGAAGTAGCGGAAGAAGGACCGTCGGCCGACCCCCGCGAGCGCCACGATGTCGTCGACGGTGGTCTGCTCGTAGCCCCGCTCCAGGAACAGCCGGAAGGCCGCCGCGACCAGGGCGTCCCGCATGGGCGGCTTGGCCTCCGCCTTCTCAGTGGCGCTCATGGACGGGAACGTAACACCTGAGCGGCACCGATGGCACTCAGTTCCCTCCGGGCAGGGAACCGAGTGCCCCGGCAGGGGGTGCCGGCCTCAGATCCGCTCCGCCGCCTCCACCACGTTGGTCAGCAGCATCGCCCGGGTCATCGGCCCGACCCCGCCGATCGGCGGTGCGAAGGAACCGGCGACATCGCTCACGTCCGGGTGGACGTCTCCGAGGATGCCCTCGACCGTGCGCGTCAGGCCCACGGACAGCACCGTCGCCCCCGGCTTGATCCAGTCCGGCCTGACCAGGTGTGCCACGCCCGCCGCGGCCACCACCACGTCCGCCTCCCGGGCGTGCGCGGCCGTGTCCTGCGTGGCCTCGTGGCACAGGGTCACCGTGGCGTGCTCGGTGCTGCGGGTCAGCATCAGGCCCAGTGGCCGGCCCACGGTGACACCGCAGCCGATGACGCAGAACTGCTGGCCGGTGATCGGCACGCGGTTGCGGCGCAGCAGGTCGATGATGCCCCGCGGGGTGCAGGGCAGCGGGCCCGGGATGCCCAGCACCAGGCGGCCCAGGTTCGTCGGGTGGAGCCCGTCGGCGTCCTTGACCGGGTCGATCAGCTCCAGTACGGCGTGGGTGTCGATGTGGGCGGGCAGCGGGAGCTGCACGATGAAGCCGGTGCACGCCGGATCGGCGTTGAGCCGCAGCACGGCGGCCTCGACATCGGCCTGGGAGGCGTCGGCGGGCAGCTCCACCCGGATCGAGGCGATGCCGACCTGCGCGCAGTCGCGGTGCTTGCCGCCGACGTAGGAACGGCTGCCCGCGTCGTCGCCGACCAGGATCGTGCCCAGCCCGGGAGTGACGCCACGCTCCTTCAACGCCTCGACCCGGAGGGCGAGTTCGCTCTTGATGTCGGCCGCGGCGGCCTTGCCGTCGAGAAGTGTTGCGGTGGTCACGGGAGTCGACGAGCCCTTCGGGAGAAAACGACGGTCAGGTCATCGTACGACCCGCCTCTCCGCCGCCGACCAGGAGTCCCGCCCGTCACGGCCGTCCCGCCCCGGATCGCCGCTCGCCGCCTGACGTAACCTTTCCGCACCGCTCGACAGCCACCAGGAGACCCGCATGCCCGCCGCCCGTCCCCGTCTCCTCTATGTCACCGACCTGGCCTACCAGGCCCGCGGGCGCCGCTACTGCGACGAGGACGTCTTCCTCACCTCACGGCTGCGCGCGGACTTCGACCTGGCCCTGTGCCATCCGAGGGACGCGGCCGCCCTGATGCACGCCTTCGACGGCGTGGTCGTCCGCAACAGCGGCCCGGTCCTGGGCTACCAGAAGGAGTACGAGGCCTTCCGGGAGCGAGCGCTCCACGACGGCGTACGCGTCTACAACCCGCTCACCGGCCGCGCCGACATGGCGGGCAAGCAGTACCTCCTCGACCTGACCGCCGAGGGATTCCCGGTGATCCCCACCGTCGACCGCCCCGAGCACCTGCACCTTCTTCCCGAGGCCGACCGCTACGTCGTCAAGCCCAGGCTCGGCGCCGACTCCCTGGGCCTGCGCATCGTCCCGCCCGACGCCCTGCCCGCCCTGGCCGACGGCTCGGTCCTGGTCCAGCCGTGCGTCGACTTCGTCTACGAGGTCTCCTTCACCTATGTCGACCACGACTTCCAGTACGCGCTCCACGCCCCGGACCCCGACCGACGCTGGCAGCTCCAGCCGTACGAACCCACCGTGCGGGACCTGGAGTTCGCCCGTCGCTTCGTCGACTGGAACGGTCTCGCGCACGGCATCCAGCGCGTCGACGCCTGCCGGGCCCCCGACGGCGAACTGCTGCTGATGGAGCTGGAGGACCTCAACCCGTACCTGTCCCTGGACGCCCTCGACGAGGCCGGACGGGACGCCTTCGTCGCCGCGGCCACCCGCTCCCTGCACCGCTTCCTCGCCCGCTGAAAGCGCCCACTGAACGCGCCGGCTGAACCCGGCGGCCCGCGCGTCCGTATCCCTCCTGGGGGACCCACGGGAGGGAGACGAGCGTGCCGACACCGGCCGAACCCGGACAGCCGCACGAACGCCCGGTCCTGGAACCCATTCGGGTCCTGCGACCGCGCAACACCGATGCCCTCGCGGAGCTGTTCCGCGAGATGACCGAACTGACCCAGGACACCAACGCCTACGAGTCGATACCCCTGCCGGCCAAGCAGGCCGAGGACGAGTGGGAGACGGAGGAGCTCCCGCCACTGAGCCCACGCGCGGTCACCACGACGACGCCCCGAGGCGGCCGGGACTGGGCGAGGGAGCGCGGCGGTCCCGGATCCCTGCCCGGCGGCGGCGGAAGGGCGGTGCGGGGGCGGGGCGGATCCGCCGGGGTCGCACCGGTCGCGGACCGCGCGCGGACACGCGCCCGCACCGACTCCGGTGCGGGCCTGCGCCGCGGCGCCATCACGGTCGGTGTGTGCGCGGCGGCGCTCGTCGGCTTCGCCTGCGCGCTCCTGCTGCCGGGCCGGGGCAGCGAGGCCGCCGCACAGACGCCCGCGCCGACCCCCACCCCGGCCGCCACATCCTCACAGTCCGCCGACCCCGACGGAGCCGGCACCCTCCGTGAGGGCGACAGCGGCCCCGAGGTGACGGACCTCCAGCAGCGCCTGCTGCGCATCCCGAACGTGTACGACAACGGCCCCACCGACGGCCGTTACGACACCGTTCTCACCGAGGCCGTGGCCCGCTTCCAGCTCTGGTACGGCATCCGCGGCGACGAGAGTGGCGTCTACGGCGACGACACCCGCCGCGATCTGGAGTCCCGCACCGCCTCGGGCACCGGATGAGCTGGCGGCGGCGCGACGACCGAGGGTTCTACCGCTCGCTGTTCCGCGGCAGCGGCACCCGGATGTCGAGCACGCACACGTCGTCGCGCCCCTCGGGGTCCAGCATCGCGCCGAGCAGCCGGTCCAGTGGGGCCGGCCCGGCTGCGCCGCGGTGGGTGGCGGCCCCGGCGAGCCGCTCCAGACCCCGGTCGATGCTCTGCGCGGGCCGTTCGACCAGGCCGTCGGTGTAGAACAGCAGCCGGTCGCCGGGCTCCAGGCGGACCTCCGCCTCCTCGTAGCGAGGCGTGTCGGTCGCGCCGAGCAGCATCCCGAAGGGGCGCTCGAGGTAGTGCGCCGCACCGGCCCGCACCAGCAACGGCGGCGGATGGCCGGCCTGGGCCCACTTCAGCAGCCGCTCGCCGGGGTTGTAGCGGGCCAGGACCATGGTCGCCGAACCGTGCGGGTCGCGGGAGTGCAGCAGCAGGGCGTTGAGCCGGGCGAGCGCCCCGGTCAGTGACGAACCCGTGATGACCATGCCCTTGGCGGTGAATCGCAGCAGGGCCATCGCGGCGACGGCGCCAACGCCGTGACCGGCGACGTCGCCGACCACGAACAGGGCGTCGCCGTCGGGCAGTTCGATGGCGCTGAACCAGTCGCCGCCGACGCTGAGGCCCGCCTGCGCGGGCAGGTAGGCGATGTCGACGCGCAGCCCGGCCAGTTGGACGGGCTGCTTCGGCAGGGGCAGCAGCGCGTCCTGCAACCGGGCGGCCACCGTGCGCTCGGCCTGGAGCACCCCGTGCTGGGTGAGGATCGCCCGCTCGCTGGCGACGAGCGCGAGTTCGGCGCTGCGCTGCGCGGTCAGGTCCTGCACGAAGCCGTGCACCTCGACGGGCGTGCCGTCCATGTCCGCCACCGCCTCGGCGACCACCCGCAGATGGCGGATGCCGTCGCGGGTGACGATCCGGAACGGCACGTCGCAGGGCCGCCCGTGCCGCACGAGCTCCCCGACGGTACGGGCCAGCACGGGCACGTCCTCGGGCAGGGCGAGTCGGGGGAGCCGGGCGAGTGGGACGACCCCCTGAGCGGGATCACGCTCGAAGATGGTGAAGACCTGGGCGGACCAGTTCGCCTCGCCCGTGACCAGGTTCCAGGTCGCCCAGCCGAGGTTGCCCAGCCGCTGCACGTCCGCCAGCCGCTGCTCCTGCCGGTCGGAAGGGTCGTGTCTGCCCCAGCTGACGACCAGTCCGTCGCCCAGCCGTGCCGCCCGCGCCGAGTACGTGGAGAGCTCGCTGACCCCGGCCACCACCTGCTGCCGGGCGAACGGCTCGCCCTCGTAGGGCTCTTCGCCGGCCAGTGTGTCCAGGCAACCCTGCCAGAGCGGCTCGTCGGCTATCTCCGGCCAGCACTCCAGGAAGCGCAGACCGACCAGCTCGCGCCCGCTGCGGCCCACGCCGTCGGAGGTCACAGCGGTCGCGGCGTCGATGCGGAAGTCCTCGACGCGTCCCGACGGGGAACGCAGCGGGGCGAGCAGCACCGCGGCGACCGGCAGCCGGTCGAACACCGTCTGTACGGCGTTCGCGGCCGCGCCCACGGCAGATCCCTGCCGGGTGCCGAACGTGCGCAGCGGGCCCGCGCACAACTGGGCGACGGCCAGCAGGCGTTCGCGGACCCAGGACGGGAAGGCGCCCTCGCGGCGGCGCAGGATCCCGAGCGCGAAGTCGGCCGTGTCCCCGGTCCCCACCGGCAGCCAGGCCCGGGACCCCCACCGCTCGGGCGGGTCCCCGATCAGCAGGTACCGCTTGCGGTCCTCGCGGAGGTCCTCCAGCCAGCGCGGCCGGCCGGCCTCGAGGGCGTCCAGCGCGGCGATCCCGGCGAGCGGCGGCACCCGTCTCCACTGGGAGGCCAGCGTGTCGTCGATGCCGGCGTGCCCGACGAGCTCCAGTCCGCCGGCGGGCAGCCGCGCGAAGATCATCACGGCGTCGGCCGCCACGTCCGGGCCGAGCTGCTCCAGCAGGCACCGGGCGAGATCGTGCCGGGTGCCGACGCGAACGAGGGCCCGGCTCAGACGGCCGAGGGCGGCGGCGTCGATCTCCTCGGCGCCCTGGGCGGGTGCGGCTGCCCGCACGGCCGCGTCGGCCGGAGCCTGCTCCGGGGCGGTGGGCGGCGGCGGGGCGAGGGCGCCGAGGGTGATCCAGCACTCCTCCAGCAGCGTCCGCCGCGCGGTCTTCGCCCGCCGCTGGAGTTCCTCCTGCGCGGCGTCCGGCGAGCAGCCGAGCTGTGCCATCAGCGCGCCCTTGGCACGCTCCAGCACCGCCGAGGTGGCCGCCAGTTCCTGCAGCCGGTCCATCTCGGCGCGCTGGCGCGCCACGACCCGGGTCAGTGCGGCCATGTCGGGCACGCCACCGGACTCCGCGGGCAGGGCGGGTTCGCTCGTCACGCCTTGAGCATCGCACACGGACGGGGATCCGATCGGGGTCTCGTGACAACGCCCCCGCCAGGCGTGATGTCCGTCGGGACGGCGGAACGGATCGTCCCGTTCAGCGCCCGGAGTTCTGCTCCACGAGGGCCTGGGTGACCGCGCGGACACTGCGGGCGATGTGCTGCAACTGCATGACCTCGGCCGCGTACATCTTGATCGTGTGCTCGATGACCGACTCCGGCAGGCCGAGCCGGGGCAGGTCGGCGCGGGCGGTCTGCAGGGCGGTGCGGGCCACTCGGACCTCGTTCTGGACCTGGATCTGCGCATGGCGGGCGAGCAGTACCGGGTGGCGCAGCAGCGCGGGGTAGCTCGCGTAGCGCGCGGGCACCAGCTCGCGCAGCCACTTGGCCGCCGAGCGTTCCCAGTCGTAGCTGCCGGGCGTCTTGACCTGGCACGGCCAGTCCGAGCTGATGCGCGTCGTCGTCAGGGTCATGATCATCGCTTCCGGGTGTGTGGCGTCGTGACGGTGGTCCGACGGTTCGGGGCGGCCCCGGTCCAGGGGATGACCGGGGCCGCCACGGGCGCTCGCGCAAGCGATGCCCCGAACACCCTGGGCGCCGACGCGGGTAGGGGACGGCGGCTTCGGGTGCCCGTACAGGAGCCCTTGGCGGGCGGTGCGGCCGTGAGCAGTATTTATATATGCCGTCGGCTTTGCAAGGCGTATGAAAACATTCATGCGTGAATTGCCCGGAATGATCCCTCTGTGTACTTCAGGGGGAGGGGGGTCTCGGAGCGGCGGTCACTCACGCAGGAAGAACTGGTGCTGCTCGGCGATCTGCTCGTACTCCTCGAGCCTGGCCTGGGTGCGTTCGGGACCGGCGTCCGTCATGGCCTGGAGCAGCGCCGCCGCCATCACCCCGGGGGCCGCGTAGGAGTCGAAGACCAGGCGGGACCCGGTGCCGGTGGCGAAGGTCGCGTCGGCCTCGTCGGCCACCGGCCCCAACGCCAGGTCGGTGACCAGCGCGACCTTCAGACCGGCGCTGCGCGCGACCCGCACCGCGGTCAGGGTCTCCTGCGCGTGCCGGGGCATCGAGAACGCCAGCACCCAGGTCCCGCCCGCCTCCCGGGACTGCAGCAGCGCGTCGTAGGCGACGCTGCCGCCCCGGGTCACCAGCCGCACGTCCGGGTGGACCCGGCGGGCGGCGTAGGCGAAGTACTCGGCGAGCGAGACGGAGATCCGCAGCCCCAGGATGGTCAGCGGCGTCGACTGCGACAGCTTGCGGCCGACGTCGATGACCCGGTCCGGATCGGCGAAGTCGCGCCGCAGGTTCTCCAGGTTCTCGATCTCCGCGTCGACCGCCGCCTGAAGCTCGTTGCTCCGGTTCACCTCGGCCGCCGCCGGACCGCCGGCCAGGGCGCCCAGCGCGATCGACTGGAGCTTCTCCCGCAGCGCGGGATACCCGCTGAAGCCGACCGCCGCGGCGAACCGGGTCACCGAGGGCTGGCTGACCCCGACGCGTTCGGCGAGGTCGGTGATCGACAGGAACGCCGCCTCGGTGATGTGCTCGATCAGATACTGGGCGATACGCCGTTGGCCAGGGGACAGATGGGGCCCGTCGAAGAGCGCCCGGAGCCGGGAGGTCGGGGACACCTCCGTCTCCGGACCGGTTCTGCCCGAGGTGATCGCGGATGCCTGTGCGCGTGCCTGCTGAGGCGATGGCACCGGTGCGCCTCCTTTGTCTTCCACGAAACTCAACATACTTCAGGGACCCCGCCGGTCAGGGAGGGCGAGGACGCCCTTTCGCACACCCGGTGACCGCGGCTCATCGCCGGTACAGGGTGATCGAATGCCCGACCTCGTCGACCGGCCGGCTGGAGCGCAGCAGCTCCGCGAGCGGGCCCTTCGCCTTGGCGGCGGCGGAGTCCGACACGACCAGCAGTCCGTGCACCTCGCTCGCGGGCACCTGCCGCGGATCGGAGGCCTTGATGCCGTAGTAGGCGGGCACCCCGCTGCCCTTGTACACGAGCCACACCCGCTCGCCGCGGTACCGGCTGTGCAGCCGGTCCGCCAGCCGCCCCAGGTCCTGGCCCCAGTCCACGTTGGAGTCGTGCAGCCGCAGATGCGTCTTCGCCGGTCCGCCGAACGCCTCGTTGGAGTACGGCAGGTAGTAGGGATACGTCCGCAGCGAGCTGACGGCGACGAACGCCACCAGCGCCGACGCCACCACCGGCGCCCACCGTATGCGCACCGTGAGGACGCATCCCGCGGCCACGGCCAGGAACATCGGCAGGAACACGGCGTACCGGGTGCCCAGGTCCCGTGACCCGGTCATGGCCGAGGCCAGCAGCACGGCGGCCGGGACGAGCACGTACGGCGCCGCGGGCCGCAGCCGGCGCACCGCGATCATCGCGACCGCCCCGGCCGTCCACAGGGCGAGCGTGCCGAGCGGAGTCTTCACGACCAGCGCGGCCGGCAGGTAGTACCACCGCGAGCCGGAGTACACATGGCCGAACAGGAAGCCCTGCCACGTCTCGTTCTCCAGGCCGAACTGGATCCGCATGCCGTCCCGGTACGCCTCGGGGAAGGGCAGCAGCCGGACGAGGAGCCCGCGCAGGCCGTGCACCACGGGCACGTGGGCCGACCGCGGATCCCAGCGCAGCAGCGGATCGACCACGAGATAGGCGGCCCAGACGACGGCCACGGCGGTCACCGCCACCACGCCCGCCCCCAGCAGGGCCCTGCGCAGGTCGCGGGGCCGCCGGGCCCACATCGACAGCGCGGCCAGGGCCACCAGTACCGGGATCGCGGGCAGCGCGCTCATCTTCGTGGCGAGGCCCGCGCCGAGAGCGGCCCCGGCGAGCGGCAGGTACAGGCGCGCCCTGCCGCGGCGGGCCCGCCACAGCAACCACGCCGACGTCAGCAGGAAGCCCGCCGCGGGGACGTCCAGCGTCGCCAGCGAGCCGTGCGCGACGACGTCGGGGGAGAGGGCGTACAGGGCGAGCGCCGTCAGCGCGGTGGCGCGGCCGGCCAGGTCGCGGGCGAAGGCGAACACCACCATGCCGAACAGCAGCGTCAGCACGATCACCGGCAGTCGGGCCCACAGCATCAGCCGCCAGGGGTCGTTGCCGGACTCGTACAACAGGTGCCGGCCCGCCGCCTCCTGGGTGCCGCTGAACGAGGCGTCGACGTGCGGGTCGGCGAAGGCCACGCCGACGGCGACGACGAGCTTGCCGAGGGGCGGATGCTCCGGGTTGTAGCGCACACGGTGCTCGTGCAGGTAGTCGGCGGCCGTGGCGACGTACACGGGCTCGTCGATGGTCGGCGTCTGCCGCACCGCGGAGGTGACCATCGCGACGGCCGTCTGGGCGAGCAGGAGCACCACCAGGAGCGGGACGAGCCACCGTCGGCGGGCCGACGGCGAGGGTCGGGCCGGCCCCGCGTCGGAGGCGGGCTCCAGGACCGAGTGCAGTTCGCGCGCCATCATCCGCCCTGCGGTGACACCGGCCGGGCGGTGACGGGAGCGATCCGGAGCAGCCTCATGGGCCCACTCTGCATCAGCTCCCGCCACCAGGGGCGTTACCGCTTCAGGAGTCGTACCGACAGACCGTCTGCCGTGTACACGGGTACGGCCCGCAGCCGGTCGGAGTTCAGCTCCACGCGGTCGAACTGACCGCGCAGCGCGCAGGCGTCGATCACCGGGACGGTCGTCCCCGCGGCCGGCGGCTGCTCGGCGTCGAGGCGCAGCGACAGCACCGAGCCCCGGTCGAGCCGGACCCGCCCGGACACGGTGAGGACGGGCCCGTGGTGTCCACGCAGCGTCAGGTCCAGCACCGCGCCGGACTCCTGGGCCCACGCTCCGCGCACCCGCACCGGCGCGCCCGCGCGCAGCGTGCCGCCGGCCAGCCGCACATCGCCCTGGCCGAGGGCGCCTGCGTGCCCGGCGACGAGCACGCCCTCCTCCAGCACGGTGCCGCCGTGGTAGCGGTTGTGCCCGGTCAGGGTGAGCGTGCCGGAGCCGCGCTTGGTCAGACCGCCCTCGCCCTCGATGTCGTTGCGCCAGGCGTCGGCCGCCTGGAAGCCACCCTTGGACGCGTCCAGGGTGACCGTGACGTCGGAGTCGAAGGCGCCGTAACCGTCTGCCGCCGCGAACAGGTTGAGCCGGCCCCACTGCTCGAAGCCGTCCAGCAGGACGTACCCGGAGGGCAGCGCGGTCGTGCGCAGCACCTCGCGGCGCTGGGCCGCGGTGAGGTACGGCAGCCGGGTCTCCAGCAGCACCTCGGCGCCCTTGGGCACGGTGAGCGGCTTCTGGCGGCCCTCCCGCTCGAGGACATAGGTCAGCCGGGGGAGCGCCGCACGCTCGTTGGCTTCGCGGTCGGCGTAGGCGTCGCCGGCGTCCGAGTGGGCGTAGTCGTACAGGGTGTCGGCCGTCGTGCCGGTCTTTGCCTGGAAGTAGGCGAGGGCCTGGGCGCGGGCCGCGGCCTTCAGCTCGGCGTTGGCCGGGTCGGCGAGCGTGGCGGCGGCGAGGGCGGTGGCCATGACGCGGCCGCCGATGACGTCCACCGTGGAGTGCATGCCCGAGACGATCCGGGTGTGGCTGAGCTCCAGTGCGCGGGTCACCAGCTCCTGGAACCGCTCGGGCACGGCATACGCGAACGCCAGCGACGCCAGGTGGAAGGCGTTGGTGTGGCCGCTGGGGTAGCCGCCGTCGTCGACGGGGGAGGTGCTGCGCTGACGCAGCAGCTGGGGGGCGACGACCACCTTCGAGTCGTAGACGGGGTAGCCGAGCGCGTCCTTCCTGCCGGTGTCGACGACCTCGCTGTCCTCGTTCATGCGCCACGGGCGCGGGTACTGGAAGGCGTACTTGCCCGGGTTGCCGGAGGCGTACGGGCCGCGCACCGTGTCGACCAGCTCGGCCACCTTGCCGAGCGCGGAGTCGTGTGAGCCGGCGCCGAGCGCGGAACCCGCCGGGGCGCCGGCCGGCACCGCGTCGTCGATCTTGGCGGGCGGGGTGCCGTCGGGCGCGCCGGTGATCGACGTGACCGCCTTGGCGCCCGCCCTGTACAGGTCGGCCAGCGGACCCAGGCCCGCGATCATCGCGTAGCTCTGGTGCTGGCGGTCGTAGACGAACGCCTCCTTGGCCTGCGCGTCCGTGCGGGCGGTGGTGATCCGGGCGCAGTAGCGCATGTTGGCGCGCAGCACCTCGGGCCGCAGCGGCGTTCCGGTGTTCCAGGCGGCACCGGTCTTCCACACCTGCGCGAACCCGCCCAGGACCCGCACCACGGCGTTGGTCTCGGGCGTGAGGTTCGTCATGACGTTCGTCTTGTAGTCGTCGACGAACGGGAGCGGGGCGGTGGCGGCCTTGGCGTCGGCGGCGGCCAGCCAGGAGACCAGCGTCGGGGCGGCGACCAGGGCCGCCGAGCCACCGAAGGAGACCTTCAGGAAGCGCCTTCTGTTCACGGCCGAGGGGGAGCTGAGCCCGGCGGGTGACGGCATGTGTGTGCCTCTCTTGAGTTCTTCGGCCGTGGGGCCAGAGGGAAGAGGTGCGATCGTGTGCGGCTCGTGGGTCTTCTGATGACTTGTGAGCCGGATGACGCGTACGAGCGAAGATCTACGGCCGGGCTGTGTCTCTTCTGCGATGGCCCGGCGACCGGTGCGTGTCGTGCAGGTGAACGTGAGGCCGGCGGCTCACAGAAGCGAACGCGCCAGCGCCACCGCGCCCTCTACCGGCGGCACGGTGAGCGGCTGCGGCCGGGCCCCCGGCACCGCGTCGGCGAGCGCGGCGGTGAACGCCTCGTAGAGCGCCGGCTGACCGAGCACGGTGCCGCCCGCCACGACCACGTCGTCGACCGGGACCCCGCGCGTGGCGAGCCGGGTGACGAGCGCGCCGAGCGCCCGACCGGCCTCGGCGATCACGGTCTTGGCGAGCGCGGAGTCCTCGGCGGCGGCCGCGAAGACGACGGGGGCGTGCCGTCCCCACTCGGCGGAGACGTCCGTGGCGCTCTCCAGAGCCGCGCCGAGCGCCGGGACCTCGGGCACGCCGAAGGCGGCGACGAGGCCGTGGGCCAGGGCGTCGGGCGCCTCTCCGCGATCGTGGGCCGCCCATACGGCCCGGGCCGCCTCGCGGACCAGACCGGCGGCGCCGCCCTCGTCGCCGAGGACCGCGCCCCAGCCGCCCACCTGGACGGGGCCGCCGTCGGGCAGTCTGCCCACCGCCACCGAGCCGGTGCCGGCGACCAGGCCGACGCCCTTGTCCAGTCCGGCGGCGGGAACGAGCAACTCGGCGTCGCCCACGATGTGCGTGGGAACGCCGAGAAGTTCCTGAAGCGCGACACGGATCTGCGCGCACTGCAGGGGGGTCTCGCAGGCGTGCGCCCCCACCGCGAGCGCGACGGGGTGTGCGGCCTCGGGCAGTGCCTCGTGGACGAGGCCGGCCAGCCAGTGTGCGGCGGCGACCGGGTCGTGCGGCCGCCAGCCGCTGCTGGCGCGGACGTGGTCGGACACGACGTCGTCGCCCGCGGTTGCGCGCAGATGCGTCTTGGTACCGCCCACGTCGACGCCGACCACGAGGGGGCACGAAGGGGGAGAGTCCTGCACGGATCCTCTTTCGTCGTTGCATGGAACTGCGACGGCGGGCGAACCGTGACCGAAGGAAGGCGAGCCTGGATGAACTCTTGAGCGAATTAGGGAAGCCCCGGGACGGGCCTCTGACGAAGCACGGCAGGCGTATACCGTGAAGTTCGTTAGGAAGTTAACTAACGAAGTACAGTGCGTCAAGAGGAATCGCGCACTCGACCACCGGGAGGCCCGTCCGGGCCGCCGCGGGGCGGGAACGCGCGACGTCGGAGCATCCCATCGCCGCAGCCCGCCGAGACGATCGGCCGGGCGCGCGGCCCTGTACCCGTGTGGGGGAAACTGTGGAACTCGACGTGGTGGAAGCCCCCCGCCTGACCGAGAGCGCGAGCGCGGTGTTCGCCGTGCTGGCCCAGGCGGGCAGCGCGACCCGGCCGCAGCTCGCCAGCCTGGCCGGGCTGTCCAAGCCGACGGTGTCCTCCGCCGTGGCGGAACTGGAGGCCGCTCGGCTCGCCGCGCACTCCGGGACCTCCTCCAGCGGCACCGGCCGCTCGGCCGCCGTCTACTGCCTCGGACCGGCCGCCGGCGCGGTGCTGGCCGTGGATCTCGGCCCGGCGCGCACCCGGGTCAGGGGCTGCGCGCTGGACGGCGCCCTGCTCGCCGAGGCCACCGCCTCCCGGATGGACGCCGCCGACGCCGTGCGCGAGGCGCTCGCCGCGCTGCCCGGCGGCGTTCCGCTGCGCTCCATCGTCGTCGCCGTCGGTGACGTCGCGGCGCGGGACCTGCGGGGCAGCGGCATGCGCCCGGCGACCGAGAAGGCGGGCCCGGTCTTCGACGCCATGGCCGTCGCGCTGCCGCCGGGCGTGCCCGTCCACCTGGAGAACAACGTCAACTGCGCGGCGCTCGCGGAACTGCACGAGGGCGCCGCCCGGGGCCGCCACACCTTCGGCTATCTGCGGATCGGCGTCGGCATCGGTCTCGGCATCGTCGTCGGAGGGCAGGTGCTGCGCGGATCGAACGGGGCCGCCGGAGAGCTGGCCAGACTGCCCTATCCCTGGGACGACGGCCGTGAGCCGCGCCAGGAGGCCCTGGAGGAGTACATCGGCGCCCGCTCCCTGCTGCGCCGGGCCAGGGAGGCCTGGGAGGTCGCGGACGGGCCGTGCCCGCGCACCACCGAGCGGCTCTTCGCCCTCGCCGGGGAGGGCAGAGCCACGGCCGGCGCGGTCGTCGGCCGCCATGCCGTGGACGTGGGCCGTCTCGCCGCCGCCGTGACCGCCGTGCTGGACCCGGGTCTCATCGTGCTCGGGGGCAGCACCGGCGCGGATCCGCAGCTCCTGCCCGGGGTGCGGGCCGAGCTGGCGCGGCTGAGCTGGCCCACCGAGGTGGTCAGCAGCACGGTCGGGGATTCCGGCACCGTCACGGGCGCCGCACGGCTCGCGGTCGCCCGGGGAGTCCAAACCGTGACCGAGACCGCGCGGGCCAAGGATTGACGGCCCGCGACTCGGTCTGCCAATGTCCGGACAAGCGCTTTCTAAGTCGGCCGGGACGTCGGCTTGGGGTGAGCGTCCCGCCCGTACTCGACGTACGGCAACCGCGCCAGGGCGTACTTGTGCGGCGACGGCCACAGCGGCCGGGGACCCTCTCCCGTCAGGATGACGCGGCCGGGCGAGGCCGCGCCCTCGGAAAGCAAACCTTCCTGCAAAATGCACCTGTGCCGCCTCTGTCGGCGCCGTGCTCCGTCCCCTACGACGAAACAAGGGATCGAAGATGACCAATGTGGGTGTGCGGCGCTCTCGCCGACTCGGCCGCGGCGGCATACGCCGCGTGGTTCCCCTCGCTGCGGTGGCCACGGCAGGTGCCCTGCTGCTCTCCGCCTGCGGGTCGGGATCCGACTCGGGCGGTACCTCCAAGTCGCTGACGTTCTGGATCTCCACGGTTCCGGGGCAGGACGCGGGCTGGAAGAAGATGGTGGCGCAGTACAAGAAGGAAACCGGCGTCAACGTCAAGCTCGTCAACATCCCCTACGACGGCTACCCGACGAAGCTGCACAACGCCGCGCAGGCGAACTCCCTGCCCGACGTGGCGGCCGTGCCGGCGCTGGACCCGATCTGGTCGAGCAAGCTGATCGACCTCAGCTCCATCGCCAACAACAAGACCAACAAGATCAACGCCAACTTCCTCGCCAAGGACTCGTCCGGGAAGGTGCTGTCCATCCCCTCGGACGTCACCGCGTCCGGCCTGTTCATCAACAAGACGCTGTTCGAGAAGGCCGGCGTCGCCGTCCCGACCTCGCCCCAGAACACCTGGACCTGGACGGACTTCATCAAGGCGGCGGACACGGTCCGGGAGAAGACCGGCGCCAAGTACTCCCTGACGTTCGACCAGTCGCCGTCCAGGCTCCGTGCCATGGTGTACGAGATGGGCGGGCAGTACGTCCACGCTGACTCCTCCGGCAAGTTCTCGGTGGACGCGGCGACCAAGAAGGCCGTGAACTACTTCGTCGGACTGAACGACGACAAGACCATGCCGAAGTCGGTGTGGACCAGCGGCGCCGACCCGTCGGCCATGTTCCAGAGCGGTGACGTGGTCGCCTACTGGTCCGGCGTGTGGCAGGTTGCCTCCTTCGCGGAGAGCATCAAGAAGTTCGAGTGGGCGAGCGTCCCGACTCCCGCCCAGCCTGTGCAGGCCAGCGACGTCAACAGCGGCGGCATGACGGTGGGCTTCAACAACAACGGCGACGCGGCCACCGCCGCGACGAAGTTCCTGTCCTGGCTGTACGAGCCGGCCCACTACCAGGCGCTGTGTGAGGCGTCCGGGTTCCTGCCGGTCGAGAGCGGTCTGAACCCGAAGTACCCCTTCACCTCCGAGGCGGCGCAGGCGGCGTTCAAGCTGTACAACGAGTCGATCCCGCTCTACGCCCCGATCTCCGGCTACTTCAGCGGCGCGCAGACGAACTGGGTGCTGAAGGGCAAGAGCCTCACCGAGGACCCGACCAAGACGGAGCTCGGCAAGGCGATCAACGGCCAGCAGTCGGCCGACAAGGCCCTGGAGAACATCGTGGCCGGCTACAACCAGCAGGTCGGCGGCTGATCGTAGGCCAGAGGGCCGGGCGGCGGGGTCGAGACAACACCGCCGCCCGGCCTGGGCGCCCACGCATGCCGGGCTCATGGCGTGAGCCCACAGGAATCCATTCGACCAGCACGGAGTCAGGAAGATGACAAAACGCGCCTCGGACGTGTCCGCCGTGTCCGCGAGCCCGCCCAGGAGACGCAGTAAGTACATCCTTGCGCCGCTCGTCCTCATCGCGGCCAATGTTGTGCTCTTCGCGCTGTTCTTCGTCTGGCCGGCGGTGATCGGGCTCGTCTACTCCTTCACGAACTACACGGGTGTGGGGGCGTTCCAGTTCATCGGACTGGACAACTACCACAACCTGTTCGGGGACTCCACCTTCTACGACGCGCTGACCCGGACGCTGCTGTACGCCGTGCTCTTCGTACCGCTGAACTTCGCGCTCTCGCTGCTCGCCGCCAACCTGGTGGTGGGCAAGCACGCCAAGGGCGCGTCGGTCGCCCGCGTCATCTTCTTCATCCCGTGGCTTCTGTCGCCCATTGTCGTGGGTGTCCTGTGGCGGTGGCTGTTCGGTGAGAACTTCGGACTGGTCAACTACGTCATCGAGAAGCTCGGCGGAAGTGCCGTTCCGTGGCAGTCGAACGCGGACCTGTCGTTGATAGTGGTGGTGATGGCGGCATCCTGGGCCTGGACGGGTTTCTCGATGCTGCTGTTCATCGCGGCGATCAAGAACGTACCGGTGTCGTACTACGAGGCGGCCTCCCTCGACGGCGCCGGCCCCTGGCGGCAGTTCATCAGCATCACGCTGCCGAGCATCGCTCCCACCTCGTTCATCGTCATCCTGCTCAACACGATCAACGCGATGAAGGAATACCCGGTGTTCGTCGCCCTCAACAACGGCGGACCCGGCACGTCGAACAACCTGCTTGTCCAGTACATCTATGAGACCGGCTTCAAACGGGGCCAGATCGGCTACGCGAGCGCCGCGTCATTCGTGCTCATGCTCATCCTGATGGCCGTCGCGATCATCCAGCTGATCGTCAACCGGCGGGTGGAGAACCGATGACAACCACAGACATGCCACGCCCGGTCGACGCCGATCCCGGACGGGCCGTCTCCAAGAAGCGGCCCCGCAGGGCGGGTAGTGGTGGGCTCCGGCGGGCGGTGCCCGCGACGACACTGCTGTGGATCCTGGCGTGCCTGTACGGGTTGCCGGTGCTGTGGTTCATCCTCAGCTCCCTCAAGCCGGCCAGCGACCTGTTCTCCTATCCGCTGACGGTGGTTCCGCACAACCCCACCCTGTCGGGTTACCTGACGGCGTGGCGCAGTGCCAACTTCTCCCAGTACTTCATCAACACGGCCATCGTGTGCGTGATCACGACGATCCTCACGGTGGGAGTCAGCTGCTGCACCGGGTACGCGCTGGCCAAGTACGACAACAAGTGGCTCAAGGTCTTCTTCATCTGCATCCTGGCCACCACGATGCTGCCGTCTGAGGTCATGCTCGCCCCGGAGTTCCTGGTGGTCCGCAACCTCGGCCTCTACAACTCGTTCGCCGGCATCATCCTCCCGGCCGTGCTCACCGCGACCGGATGCTTCATGTTCCGCCAGTTCTTCCTGACGGTTCCCGACGAACTCGTGGAGGCCGCACGCATCGACGGCGCCCGCGAACTGTCGATCTTCCTGCGGATCATGGTGCCACTCTCCCGGCCCATCATGCTGACCCTCGCCATCCTGTCCTTCCAGTGGCGGTGGAACGACTACATCTGGCCGCTTCTGATGCTCAACGACCCCAACAAGTTCACCGTGCAGATCGGCATCCAGAGCATCGTCGGCGCGCAGAACATCAACTGGTCGGTACTGCTCGGCGCATCGGTCATCTCCATGATCCCTCTGATCGCGATCTTCCTGGTGTTCCAGCGCTACGTCATGGGCGCCGACATCAACGCCGGACTGAAGGACTGACCTTGCCCACCCCGCTCGACCACGAGTTCGTCCGCGCGGTGGCCGGCGCCGCCGACCGGCCGGCCGCCCCGCTGGCGGCCGGTCCTGGCGAGGAACCGGCCGGTGTGACCCACCGCGTTCTGGCACGCCGGGTGAAGACTCTGGTCGCGGCGTACCGTTCCCCGGACTCGGCACTGCACGGCAGCAGGCAGGCCGTCGCCGCCGCGATGACCCACCTCCGCGCTCTGCGGGCCGCGCAGACCACCACCGGCCTCTTCGCCGGCGGCGACAACGTGCAGTCACCGCCTGACTCCGCGTTCACCGTCAACGACGTGTGCGACGCGCACGTCCTCGCCGCCGGCGCGGGGCCGGAACTGCACGACGTCGCGGCCGTGCTCGCCGAGATCGCCGGCGCCGCCACCGAGAGTCTCCTGACCGGTGGGGTGCACACCCCGAACCACCGCTGGGAACTGTCCGCGGCGCTGGCCCGGCTGCACCGGTCGTTCCCGGACGACCGGCTGCTCGACCGCGTCGAGGAGTGGCTCGCCGAGGGCGTCGACATCGACGCGGAGGGCCTGTACTCGGAACGCAGCGCCAACTACGCGGCCCACGTGTCCAACCCTTCGCTGCTCCTGCTGGCCGAGGTCCTCGGCCGCGCCGACCTGCTGTACGCCGTCGAACGCAATCTCGCCACGACCCTGGACCTCATCAGGCCGGACGGCACGGTGGAGACCGTCCACTCGCGACGGCAGGACCAGAACCGCCCGTTCCCGCTGACGCCCTACCTGCCGCACTACCGGCTGCTCGCGATCCGCACCGGCCGGGGCGACTTCGCCCGGGTGGCGCGGCTGGCGGCCGCCGGCGGCATCGACGACCCCGACCTGCTCGCCGAGACCCTCCTCACCCCGGACCTGTGCTGCGCCCTGCCGGCCCCGGCCGCGGAGGCACTTCCGCGCGACCGGTACCTCACCACAGCACGCCTCGCCGCACGCGCCTCGGCCACCGCGCACACGGTGGTGTACGGCGGCTCCGACGTGCCCGAGCACCGGCGCATCCGCTCGGGCCTCGCCTGCAACCCCACCTTCCTGCGCCTGTTCGCCGGCAACGCCGTCCTCGACGCGGTCCGTCTTTCGCGGGGGTTCTTCGACCTGGGCCCGTTCCGCGCCGCCGACATGCAACGCCTCGCCGACAGCCGCTACCGGCTCACCGAAACCCTCTCGGCCGCCTACTACCAGCCGCTCCCGCCGGACCAGCGGCGGGACGACGGCGCCTACCGGATGGCGGACGAAGGACGCTTCTCGGCCGCGATGGCCTTCCCGGACCGGCCTCGGGACGAGGTCTCACACACGACCCGCGTCGAGGTGGACCTGAGGGACGACGGTGCCGACCTGCGGATCGACATCAGCGGACCACGGGTGCCCTGGGCCCTCGAACTGACCTTCCGGCCCGGCGGCGTGCCAGAGGGCGCCGTACCGATAGGCGACGGACGCTGGTGCCTGACGACCGGGCCGATGACCTACCGGGTCGGTGACGACGAGATCCGGGTCGAGGCCGACATCGAGGCAGGCGAATCGCTTGCCGGGCCGGACCGGAGCGACGTACTGCGGTACGACCCGGGGCAGGACCACACCGTGGTGGGCGGTACCGACGCGACGACCGGGAACCGCGTCTACATCGGTGGACATGGCCCGCAGACACTGACCGTCGCACTGCACGCCCGCCGGCCCGCACCCGTCGTGTGACCCCGACGAACCACGCCATGGCCACCCCAGGCATGAAGGGTTGATCCCCGTGTACCTCACGCACCAGCGCGGCCCGCTGCACGACCTGCCGGACACCCCGCAGGCGTACGACGCGGTCCTCGCGGACGTCACCGAGCAGGCGCTGGCCCGGCTGACGCCGGAAGGAAACCTCGAACACCCCGACTGCCTCGACGACATCGGCGACACCTCCCTCGGCATCACGTCCCTGCTGGCCCTGGCCTGGCAGCGCACCAAGGACCCGCGCCTGCCGGAGGCGGTGCGCCGCAGCCTCGCCTTCCATCTGCGCGAGCGGGTCTACCGGGAGGACAACCCCGGCTACCCGAACCTCACCGTGCGCGACTCGGGTCTCCCGTACGCCCGGTACGTCCTCGAGGCGGGCGCGCACCCCATCGGTGACTGGCCGAGCACGGTGTGGGCGCTGCTCCAGGCCGTCGACGTCCTCGACACGGCCGACGGACCGGTGGACGACGCGCAGCGCGCAGAACTGCTGGAGGTGGCGCGCGGCTACTGGAGCTGGCTGACCGAGGCGACCTTCTTCAACCCGCAGGAGGCGGGCAACCAGGCGATCGGCTGCGTGGTGGGCGGTCTGATGCTGGCGCGCCATCTGCCCGCTTCCGACGGAGCCCGGGTCCGGTCCCGCGCACTCGCGCTGTACACCGAGGAGATCCGCGCGCACCGGGTCCGCGACCGGGGCGCCCTGCTGCCCCCCGAGCACGGCGGCGCCTACGACAACAACTACGGCCCGATCTCCCTCTCCTTCCTCGCCCAGGCCCACCGGGTGAGCGGCGAGGAGATCTTCGCCGAGGACGGCGACGCGCTCGCCCGCTACATCGACGCCCGCCTCACCGGCGGCGGCTTCGACAAGGGCGGCCCCCGCTACAGCGAGCAGCACTCCGCCTTCGAGTCGGTCCTCGGGCTGCGCTACTTCGGCGCCCGTATCGGCTCCGACCTGGGCCGTTACCGGGGCGACAGCCGCTGGGCCCGGCACGCGGCCAAGGCGGACGGCGGGGTCGACGGGCACTTCGCGTGGATGCTGGTCTGGCAGATCCAGGACACCACGCGCTGGCATCGCGAGCCCTCCCCGCAGGCCGCACGGCACCAACTGCGGGCCGGCACGGTCTCGGTGGCCTTCGACAACCGGATGACGCCGGCGGTGATCGAGGCGGCCGGCGCCTACTACCTGCCCGCCGCCGTCAACCGTCAGCACGGCTTCGGCCCCGTCACCGACGGCTTCCTGCTGTGCCGCCCCATGGGCGAGGTCCGCGTGCGCGACGTCCGCGCCGACGGCCTGACCGCCAAGCTGGTCACCAAGCCGGTCGTCGGCCGTGACCATGTCCTGCGTCATGTGCGCTCCCTGTACGTCACCGACGGCACCACCCTGTGGACCACGGTCGCCGTGGAACGCCTCGACGGCACGCCCTACCTGCTGGCCGGCCTGCCGTACGCCGAGGACGACGGCGACCGGGTCCGTCGTACGGCACGCGCATCCGTCTCCTCGGGGGGCACCCTGCGTCTGACGCACCCCGAGGCGACCGGCGACGACTTCTTCGACGCCCGCGCCGAACTCACCCAGGAACAGGCCGCCTTCGCCCTCGCGGAGGACCCGCGCGGCTACGGCAACCCCGACGAGGGCTGGAAGCACCTGGTCGCCTCGACCGCCCTGGAGGCCGGGCCGGTCGCCGACGCCCCTGACGACCTGCACGTCTTCGCGGTGCGGTACGGCACCGAGGAGCCGTTCACCGTGTCCGTGGCGTGGGGCGAGGAGGGCCTGACCGTGACCACGGACGCCTTCACCGCCGTACTCGGACCGGACGACGCGCACGCCGAGCCGGAGCTGACACTGCGCGCCGTCAGCGACTGAGGTCCATGTCCGGCTCGCCGCGCACCGCGTACGCGGGCAGCCGGGCGTCCCGGAGGAACGCGGGGGACAGGGACAGCCCGAACCGCCGCTCCACCACACCCAGGCTGCGGCGGTACGCCGTCTTGTAGTGCTCGTCCTCCGGCGGGAGGTACGTCTTCCCGTCGGCGCTCAGGATGCCCGCGGCGACCAGGTCGGGCAGGAGGAGATCCGGCTCCTGCCCCCAGCGCCAGATCTCCTCCGTCAGGCCGTACCCGGTCAGGGACACGCCGTCGCGCGTGTAGTGGAAGGTGGCGGGCGGGTGTTCCAGGGGCGGCACGTAGTGCACGGCCTCGACGCCGTCCGCGGATATCTCCTCGAGCAGGTCACCGCCGGTGGAGTCGCCGTACTCCAGGGCGAAGGACCACTCCCCGGATCTGCCGGCGCGGATCACGCCGTCCCCGTCCCCGCCCGGCCGGTAGATCTCCATCTCGAGCTCCGACACCTCCGCGTGGGTGATCGGCTCCGTCGCGCAGTCCGGGGCGCCTCCCATGCGTACGGCGAGTTCCTCGGGGGAGATGCCCCGCGCGAAGACGACGCCGGACGTCCAACCGCTGTCGTCCACCAGCCATACGATTCCGTCAGTCATGCCACCGACCGTAACGGCAGCCACTGACAACGCGGTCGGCGTCAGACGGGTATCCGCACCACCAGGTCCGCCCGTTCCTTCGTCGCCGCGACCAGCTCGGCGTTGTGCTGGTCGCTTCTGGCCACCCAGGCCACCGCTTCCTCCTGCCCCTTGCCGAACTCCACGTGCCGGGCGACCAGTCGGCGCACGCGCTCCTCCTCGTCCGTCTCGCAGAACCACACCTCGTCCAGCTCCGCCCGCACCCGCTGCCACGGGCCGGTGCCGAGGAGGAGGTAGTTGCCCTCCGTGACGACCAGCCGGGCCGTCGGCGCCACCGGCACGGCCCCGGCGATCGGCTGCTCCAGGACCCGCTCGAAGCCGGGCGCGTACACCACGTCCGTGCTGTCGGCGGGCTCCTCACGCAGCCGGCGCAACAGGGCCGCGTACCCGGCCGCGTCGAAGGTGTCGGGCGCGCCCTTGCGATCCCGGCGGCCGAGGCGGTCCAGTTCTGCGTCGGCGAGGTGGAAGCCGTCCATCGGGACGTGCGCGACCCAGGGCTCCCCGGTGCCGTTCAGCTCCCGCACCAGGCGCTCGGCGAGGGTCGTCTTGCCCGCGCCTGGGCTGCCGGCGATACCGAGGAGCGCACGCCCGCCGCCGTCCCCGGCGAGGGAGCGGGCGCGTGTGAGCAGGTCGTCGAAAGTGAGCACACAGCAGAGTGTCGCAGTCTCCTGGAAGGAGACCCACAACGAAAGGAGGACGCCCGTGTCCGACGACGAGACGCAGATCCGCACGCTGATCACCCGCTGGGCCGACGCCGTCCACCGGGGCGACCTCGACACCGTCCTCGACCATCACGCGGAGGACCTGGTGATGTACGACGTGCCGGCGCCCCACGAGGGCATCCGGGGCCTGGCCGCCTACCGGGCGACCTGGCCGCCGTTCTTCGTCTGGCAGGCCCAGGGCGCCCGCTTCGACATCGACACCCTGGACGTCACCGCCGGTCACGACGTCGCGTACGCCCATGCCCTGCTGCGCTGCGGCACACCCGAGGAGCTCGCCGCGTGCCCCACGCTGAGGCTGCGGCTCACCTTCGGTCTGCGCAAGGAGCGCGGCCGCTGGCTGATCGCGCACGAGCACCACTCCTTCCCGCACGACTGACCGCGCACGACACGGCGCCCAGATGTGGTGTGCGCCACACAGGTGAGGGGCCCGATGCGGGGGAACCAGGCCTGTATGACGACGATGCTCGGTCTTCCCGAAGCCATCCAGGCCTGCCTCTTCGACCTCGACGGGGTGGTCACCCGGACGGCCGTGGTGCACGCGGCTGCCTGGAAGGAGACCTTCGACGCGTTCCTGCACGCGCGCGTGGGCGAGGGTTTCCAGCCGTTCGACGCGGGCGCCGACTACGACGAGTACGTCGACGGCCGCCCCCGCGCCGACGGCGTCCGCACCTTCCTCGCCTCCCGCGGCATCGAACTCCCCGAGGGCGAATCCGACGACCCGCCGGACGCGCAGAGCGTCCACGGTCTCGGCAACCGCAAGAACGAGCTGCTCCTGGACCGGATCCGCACCCAGGGCGTCGAGGCCTACGACGGCACCCTGCGCTACGTCGAGGCGGCACGCGCGCGTGGCCTGCGGACGGCGATCGTCTCCTCCAGCGCCAACACCCGCGACGTGCTGCGCTCGATCGGCGCCGAGCACCTCTTCGAGGTACGGATCGACGGCGTCGTGGCGGCCGAGCGGGGCCTGCCGGGCAAGCCGCGCCCCGACACGTTCCTGGCCGCCGCCCGCGACCTAGGTGTCGAGCCGCCGGGGGCGGCCGTCTTCGAGGACGCGCTGGCCGGGATGGACGCGGGCCGCGCCGGGAACTTCGGGTATGTCGTCGGCGTTGACCGGGTCGGGCAGGCCGACGCGCTGTACGCGCACGGCGCGGACGTCGTCGTGAAGGATCTGGACGACCTGCGTGGGCAGGGAGGGCGGGCGTGATCACTCACCGGTCGTACGCCGTGGAGCCCTGGTGCGTGCGCGAGACGGAGCTCAACCTCGACGTCCTGGCCCAGAGCGAGTCCGTGTTCGCCCTCTCCAACGGACACGTCGGCTGGCGCGGCAACCTCGACGAGGGCGAACCGCACGGCCTGCCCGGCGCCTACCTCAACGGGGTCCACGAACTGCACCCCCTGCCCTACGCCGAGGCGGGCTACGGGTATCCGGAGTCCGGGCAGACGGTCATCAACGTCACCAACGGCAAGGTCCTGCGGCTGCTGGTCGACGACGAGCCCTTCGACCTGCGCTACGGCCGGCTCGTCGCGCACGAGCGGGTGCTCGACCTGCGGCGGGGCGTCCTGGAGCGGACCTGTGAGTGGACCTCGCCGGCCGGGTCCACGGTCCGGGTGCGCTCGATCCGGCTGGTCTCGCTCACCCAGCGGGCCGTCGCCGCCGTCGCCTACGAGGTGGAGGCCGTCGGCAGCCGCTCCCGGGTGGTGATCCAGTCCGAGCTGGTCACCAACGAGAGCCTGCCCGACCCGAACGGCGACCCGCGCGCGGCCCGCGCCCTGAAGTCGCCGCTGGAGCCGGAGGAGGACATCGCGGTGGGCAGCCGGCTGCGGCTCGTCCACCGCACCAAACGCAGCGGGCTGCGGGTCGCCGTGGCCGCCGACCACACCGTCACCGGACCCGACCGGACCACCACCGACAGCGAGAGCAACGTCGACGTCGCCCGGTTCACCGTCACCTCCGTGCTGGAGCCCGGTGAGCGGCTGCGCGTGGAGAAGCTCGTCGCCCACGGCTGGTCCGGCGCCCGATCCCGCCCCGCGATGAGCGACCAGGTGGAGGCGGCCCTCGCGGCGGCCGGACACAGCGGCTGGGACGGTCTACTCGACGACCAGCGTGACTACCTCGACGACTTCTGGTCCCGCGCGGACGTCGAGGTCGACGGCGACGAGGAGATCCAGCAGGCCGTCCGCTTCGCTCTCTTCCACGTCCTGCAGGCCGGCGCCCGCGCCGAACAACGTGCCATACCCGCGAAGGGGTTGACCGGTTCCGGCTACGACGGCCACGCCTTCTGGGACACCGAGACGTTCGTGCTCCCCCTGCTGACCTACACCGCGCCCGGCGCCGTCGCCGAGGCCCTGCGCTGGCGGCAGAACACCCTGCCCGCCGCCCGCGAGCGCGCCACCCAACTCGGGCTGAGCGGCGCCGCGTTCCCTTGGCGGACCATCGAGGGCTCGGAGGGCTCGGCGTACTGGCCGGCCGGGACCGCCGCCTTCCACGTCAACGCCGACATCGCCGACGCCGTCGTACGGTATGTCGCCGCGACCGGGGACGCGGAATTCGAACGGAGCACGGGCGTCGAGCTGTTGGTGGAGACCGCCCGGCTGTGGCGCTCGCTCGGCCATCACGACGCGCACGGCACGTTCCACATCGACGGGGTCACCGGACCCGACGAGTACAGCGCGGTCGCCGACGACAACACCTACACCAACCTGATGGCCCGCGCGAACCTCCTCGCCGCAGCCGACGCCGTCGAACGCCACCCGGAGGAGGCCGCCCGGCTCGGTGCGGACGAGGAGGAGAGCGCGGCCTGGCGGGACGCGGCCGAAGCGGTGCACGTGCCCTACAACCACGAACTCGGCGTACACGAACAGCATGCGGGCTTCACCCGCTACCAGCGCTGGGACTTCGCCGGCACCCGCCCCGACCAGTACCCCCTGCTGCTGCACTTCCCGTACTTCGACCTCTACCGCAAACAGGTCGTCAAACAGGCCGACCTGGTCCTGGCGATGTACACCTGCGCGAGCCACTTCGACGACGAACAACTCGCCCGCAACTTCGCCTACTACGAGCCGCTGACCGTCCGCGACTCCTCCCTCTCGGCCTGCTGCCAGGCCGTGATCGCCGCGCAGGCCGGCCATCTGCGCCTGGCCTACGACTACACGGCCGAGGCCGCGCTGATGGACCTGGCCGACCTGGAGAACAACACCCGCGACGGACTGCACATCGCCTCCCTGGCGGGTACCTGGATGGCGCTGGTCGCCGGTTTCGGCGGGCTGCGCGGCGACGGCGACGGCCTGCGCTTCGCACCCCGGCTGCCCGAGACGTTCAGCCGACTCGCCTTCAGCGTCCAGCTCCTCGGCCGCCGCCTGCGCGTGGAGATCGGCCCGGACAAGACCGCCTACACCCTGCTGTCCGGCCCACCTCTGACGATCCGTCACCACGGCACGCCGGTAAGGGTGAACGGTGACGGACCCGTCGTGCGCGCCATGCCGCCCGCACCGACGCGACCAGCCCCCGGGCAACCCCCGCACCGGGGGCCGAACACCCGCTGAGGACCGGGCCGGGCGCGAAACCCATCTGGCCGTACTCCACCCCGCAGGGCGGAACGGTGCGGGTTGCTTTGATCGTGTTTTTCCGGTCGATGACGAGGGGTGGACGATGGCCCGGGGCGGGAACGCCACGTTCGTCGGCCGGCGACGACGCACCCCGCCAGAGCGCCCGGCATGTCGCGTCGCCGGCCCGGCGCATGGCCGCTCGCGGCCGTGGCCGGCGCCTTCACCCTGGCCCAACTGCTCCTCGTCCGCCGGACACGGGCCTCGGCTGGGACGAGACGGCCCACGTCAGCCAGGTCGTCGCCCAGGCGCCGCCGGCCTTCTTCGGCGCACCGCGGGACCGGGGCGTCCGCCTGCCGGGACCTGCGGTGCCGCTCGTGGCCGCGCGGTTCGGCGTCGCCTCCGCCAACCACGTCCTGCGGTCCCCGGCCTGCCAGTGCTCGGCGCACTGGCCCGCGGCCGAGCGCTGTGAGCCGAAGTGGTGGGCTCCGGACATCGGATCCTGTGGGCCGTACATGTGTTTCCCGGGCGTCGGGCGCAGGTAGGTAGGGGGTGTCGGAGGCAGCGGCGAGGGGGAGTGGCATGGCGGAGAGCGGACACGACGGACGGCCGGCGGACGAGTTCTTCACGGTGGGCGGCTCGTCCTTCCGTGAGTTCCTGGCGGCGCACCGGCCCGAACTGCTGCCCACGCGCAGAGCGTTCCCCGACGGTGTCCGGGCCGCCCCCGACAGCTTTCCGCACGGTACGACCGTGCTGGCCCTCTCCTACCGCGACGGCGTGCTGATCGCCGGTGACCGCCGGGCCACGATGGGCAACCTCATCGCCCAGCGCGACCTGGAGAAGGTGCACCCGGCGGACGACCACACCGCCGTCGCCTTCGCCGGCACCGTCGGACTCGCCCTGGACATGGTGAAGCTGTACCAGGTGGAGCTCACGCACTTCGAAAAGGTCGAGGGCGTCCCCATGACCCTCGCCGCGAAGGCGCGCAGGCTGGCCACGATGATCCGGCAGAACCTCGACCAGGCCATGCAGGGCCTCGCCGTCGTCCCGCTCCTCGCCGGCTACGACACCGCCGCCGCACCGGGCGCCCGCGGCCGCATCTTCAGTTTCGACGTGGCCGGCGGCCTGTACGAGAAGTCGCCCTTCCACGCCGAGGGTTCCGGCTCCCCGTACGCCCGCGGGTCGCTGAAGAAGCTGTACCGCTCCGACATGTCCCGGCGCGAGGCGGCCCTGGCCGCGCTCCAGGCGCTGTACGACGCGGCCGACGACGACTCCGCCACCGGCGGCCCCGACATCAACCGCCGTATCTTCCCGATCGTCTCGGTCATCACCGAGGAGGGCTTCGAACGGCTGCCGGAGACGGAGACGGAGGAACTCAGCCGAGAGATGGTCGAGCGGCGCCGCAGCAGGCCGGACGGTCCGACCGCCACCGCGTGACACCCCGGGTCTACACGCAGCCGGTCCGCAAGGTCTACTACAACCTCACCTCACCTCACCTCACCTCACCGTCACCGTCACCGTCACCGTCACCGGCCTGTCCCTGGCCCTCGTCACCTGCACCGTCGAACTCCTCGGCCTGTCGGCGGAGCGGCTCGGCCTGCACGGACGGTTCTGGGACGGGATCGCCGGCATGGACCTCAACACCCTGGGCTTCGTTGTCGTCGGCCTGTTCTTCGCCGCCTGGGCCGTCGCCCTGGTGGTGTGGAAGGTGGCCCGGGTCAAGGAGAAGTGGCCGGCGAACCCGATCCAAATCCGTCGTCCGCCGGTGTTCAGTCGCGCACTCCCCACTCCTTGCGCCATCTCACGATCTGCTGCGCGGGATCCCCCGTGTACGACCAGGGTGTCCGCGTCGCCCGGCGGCCGAGGATTTCCAGGAGTGGCGTCGCCACGTCCGCCATGCCCGCCGAACACGCCGCGTGGGCCAGGTAGTTGACGTCGCGCAGCTCGCCCGGCGCGACGGTGTCCTCCTTGCGGCCCATGATCCAGCGGTCCCAGGTGCGGCGGACGTCGCTGACGGCGCCGTCGTTGTTCCAGTGCTGGCCGAGGCCCACCGCGGTGGAGCGGCCCCGCGTGGTGTCGAGGGAGTGGCGGAACTCCTCGACGCGCGCGTACTGCACCAGTACCGGCAGTGGGCAGCCCGGCGGGGCCACGCCGGCCGCGTCACGGGCGAAGTCGTACATCAGACCGTGCGAGCCGTGCCAGCGGGCCGAGTAGTAGTGCAGGACCTGGAGGTGGCCCTCCATGCTGTAGGGGTCCCGCCGGTGCAACTCGTCCCACCAGCGGGCCAGTTCCTGTCGGCGCACCCCGGCCGGATAGAGGCGGGCGACCGAGATCAGCGAGGTCCACGGCGTCGGATCGTCCAGATAGGCCTCGGCCGCGGCCAGGCACGCCAGCACCGCGGCGTCGATCCGGGTCTGGTCGATCGGCGCGCCCCGCCCCGCGGTGATCGCCAGGTTGAACGCCCGGGCCGTCTCCGTGGCGGCCCGCAGCACCAGCGCGTCGGCGCTGTACGGCTCGGCGGCCAGCCAGGTCTCCACGGTCGAACTGCCCGCGCAGGCCTGGGCGAGGAGCCGGACCCGGTGGCCGCGGGCGAGCCAGTCGGGGCCGGTCGCGCGCAGCAGGTCCCGCAGGCCCTGCCAGCGGCCGATGACGATGTCGTGCCGGGTGGAGGAGAGCGGAGCGTCCCCGCAGTCGGGGTCGAAATCGGGAGCGAAACGGTCCCGCGCCATCGGGTTCCTTCTCAGAAGTCGGTGGACAGACCCTCATGGGCGGCGGAGCGCGCGGCCGGGCGCCCGTCGGGCACATAGCCGGCCTCCACGGTCCGTGAGGCGTCCAGCCGGGCGGGCCGGTAGTAGTCGCTGCCCTGTCGCCAGTACCAGAGCATCGGCATCAGTCCGACGGCGAGCCCGCCGATGCCGATGGCGACCGCCGCGGGGTTCAGCTCACCGAGCGACTCCAGGAAGATCCAGAACATGAACAGGGCGCCGAACAGCGGCCACAGTCCACCGAGGAGGAAGTCGGACGCGGACCTCAGCAGGGTCCTGCGGTACGCGACAACGGCCGCCAGGCCCGCCAGCCCGTAGTAGACGGCGATCTGGAGGCCGATCGCCGAGATCGCGTCGGCCAGGATGTCGCCCACCGAGCCCAGCGCGTTGGAGGCGACGAACAGCACCAGCGCCACGCCGCCCACCACCGCGATCGCCACCCAGGGAGTGTTCCACGTGCGGTGCACCCGGCCCAGCGCGGACGGCATCGTACGGTCGCGGCCCATGGCAAACAGCGAGCGCGTGACCTGGATCAGGGTGGTCTCCAGGGTGGCGACGGTCGACAGCATGACCGCCACGATCAGCAGCTTGCCGCCCCAGCCCGGCCACACCTCCTCGCCCAGCGCCGCCAGCACGTTCGCCCCGTTGTTCTCGATCCGTTGCGAGCTGAGGACGACGTTCACCGCGATGGTGAAGACCTCGAACAGCAGGAAGACGATGCCGACCCCGATCAGCCCCGCGAGACCGGTCGTACGGCGGCTGTTGCGGGTCTCCTCGCTGAGGTTGCTGGTGACGTCCCAGCCCCAATAGTAGAAGGCGGCGACCAGCGCGCCGGACGCGAACCCGGACACCCCGTCGAAGTGGCTGAACCCGAGCCAGGACCAGTCGAACGGCAGCGAGTTGTCCGTGTGGAAGAGGGCGAGCACCGCGAACAGCGCCAGGATCGCCAGCTCCACGCCCGACATGATCAGCTGCGCGCGCACGGTGAGCCGGGCCCCGCCCAGCACCACCGCCAGCATCACCAGGAACCAGGCGGCGCCGACGACGGTCGACAGCGCGGTGTTGTCGGCGAGGCCCTCGTCGAACAGGGCGAGCGTCATCGCCCCGGCGGGCAGCGACCCCGCCACCATGAAGATGGTCGCCGAGATCACCAGCGCCCAGCCGCTGATGAAGCCCAGGAAGGGATGGAGCGTGCGCCCCACCCAGGAGTAACTGGCCCCCGCGTTGACGTCGATCCTGCTGAGCCGGCTGAACGCCAGCGCGATGCCCAGCATCGGTATCGCGCAGTACAGCAGAGCCGCCGGACCGGCCAGCCCCACGGCGCCGGCCAGGACCGCCGTGGTGGCGGCGATGGAGTACGCCGGGGCACTGCCGGCGACCGCCATCACCACCGTGTCGAAGGTGCCCAGCACGTTCGCCTGGAGCCCTCTTCCGGTGCTGTTGCTCATGGTTGTGCTGCTTTCCTTCGTGCACGCCGCCCGTGCGGGAACGACCCGACGGCGTATGGGGGGTGAGGAGTGGAGCAGTGGAGCGCCGCCGCGCGTCGAGAGGGATGACCTCGAAAAACGTCGGCGGAGAAGAGCACGGAGAGTACCGTTCCAGCACTGCGTCGCCGGACGGTCACACCGAGTGTGCGAGTGACTATAGCCCCAACGGTTGAGCTTTCAAGATTGACGGATGGGTAATGTTCATGACGAAAACCCCGAGCGGCGCCTCGCGGAAGTCAGTCGCCGATCCGGTCCAATTGCCGTAGCCGGTTGGTGGCGTCGAGCGCGGCGACCTTGTACGACTCCGCCAGCGTCGGATAGTTGAACACCGCGTCGACCAGGTAGTCGACGGTCCCGCCACAGCCCATCACCGACTGCCCGATGTGGATCAGCTCGGTCGCCCCGGTGCCGAAGCAGTGCACGCCGAGCAGCGTCCGGTCCTCGGGCGAGACCAGCAGTTTCAGCATGCCGTGCGCGTCGCCGATGATCTGCCCGCGGGCCAGTTCGCGGTAGCGCGCGACGCCCACCTCGAACGGCACCCGCTCCTCGGTGAGCTGGTCCTCCGTCCGCCCCACGAAACTGATCTCCGGGATGGTGTAGATGCCGATCGGCTGGAGGTGGTGCATCTGCCCGACGGGCTCGCCGCAGGCGTGGTACGCGGCCGCCCGGCCCTGTTCCATCGCGGTCGCCGCGAGCGCCGGGAAACCGATGACGTCGCCGACGGCGTAGATGTGCGGGACCGGCGTGCGGTAGTGCTCGTCGACCTCGATGCGGCCGCGCCGGTCCGCCGCCAACCCGGCTTTGTCCAGGTCGAGTTCGTCGGTCAGGCCCTGTCGGCCGGCCGAGTACATCACCGCGTCCGCGGGGATCCTCTTCCCGCTCTCCAGCACGGTCAGCGCACCCCGCGGATGCCGCTCCACGGCGGCGACGGTCTCCCCGAACCGGAAGGCCACCGCCAGGTCCCGCAGGTGGTACTTGAGCGACTCGATGACCTCGACGTCGCACATGTCGAGCATCCCGGCGCGCTTCTCCACCACCGTCACCTTGCTGCCCAGCGCGGCGAACATACTTGCGTATTCCATGCCGATCACACCGGCGCCGACGATCACCATGGACTGTGGAACCCGCTCGATCGTCAGGACGTTGTCGGAGTCGAGGATGGTCCGCCCGTCGAACTCCACGCTGTCCGGCCGCGCCGGCCGCGTCCCGGTGGCGATCACGATGTGCTCGGCGCTGATCAGCCGCTCCTGTCCGGTGATCTCCCGCAGGGCGATCGTGTGGTCGTCGACGAACCGGCCGGTGCCGGCGAACTGGGCGACGTGGTTGCGGGTCAACTGGCTGCGGATGACGTCGATCTCCCGCCCGACCACGTGTTGGGTGCGGGCCGTCAGATCGCCGACGGTGATGTTCTCCTTGAGCCGGTAGCTCTGTCCGTACAGGTCGCGCTGGGTGAGACCGGTGAGATAGAGCACCGCCTCGCGCAGCGTCTTGGAGGGAATGGTGCCGGTGTGGAGGGAGACCCCGCCGACCATGTCGGGGCGGTCGACGACGGCGACTCGGCGGCCCAGTTTGGCCGCGGCGATGGCGGCCTTCTGACCGCCGGGACCTGATCCGAGGACGAGCATGTCGAAGTCGGGCACCCTCCGCAGTCTGGCAGTGCGGGGGGCCGCGGCGAAAGGGTGAAGGGGCGTCTACGGCAGCAGCTTCTCGATCGCGCTCTGGCCTTCCTTGTCGATCTTGCGCTTGGCCCACTCGAGGTTGCGCGGGGTCAGGTCCCTGCCCGTGGCCAGGACCACGTCCTCCGGCGACACCTCGGTGCCGGTACGCGTGTGGAGCAGGCGGTCCGGGGTGGCGCGGTCCGGGGAGGGCCGGGCGGCGCCGGGTTGTGACGTCGGCATGATGTCTGCTCCTCGCGTCCGAAGGGCTGCTTCGGCCCGGTGCGGTCATCGGGTCCACTAACACCATTCATCCTGGGGCCGCACCCTGCAATCCCACGCTGCCCGGGCGGATGCGTCCGAGATGCCACGATGATCGGGACGGCGTCTAATGGGCTGTGTCGGGGCGTCCCAACCACTGTGCGGCACACCGCACGGCAGGAAGGCCCAGCTCATGGAATCGACCACTGCCGGGAAACCGCGACGCGGGGGATTGCACAGGCTCGGCGCCTGGTGCGCCCGCCACTTCTTGGTCGTGATCATCGCCTGGCTCGTCGCCCTGGTCGCCCTTCAGGTGCTCAGCCGTTCCGTCGGCGGTACCTACGAGGACAACTTCCAACTGCCGGGCGTGCAGTCCCAGAAGGGCCTGGACGTGCTGGAGGAGCACGATCCGCAGGCCGGTGGCTACAGCAGCCAGATCGTGCTGCACGACGACCAGCAGGCCCTGGGCGCGCTCAGTTCCCAGATGTCCACGACCGTCGGTGACCTGCAGAAACTCCCGCACGTGCTCAGCGCGCAGAACCCCCTCTCACAGACCCCGACCAAGGTCGGCCCGGTCTCCGGCGACGGGAAGACCGGCTACATCACCGTCCGCTTCGACGTCCAGCCCTCCACCCTCGGTGACGACTACCTGACCGGCGTCGACCAGGCCGTGCAGCCGCTGCGGGCGGCCGGGGCCGAGGTCGAGTACGGCGGCTCACTCGGCGAACTGGCCCGCCCCGCCGCCGACGACCGGGTCAGCGAACTGATCGGCTTCGCGGTCGCCATCGTCGTCCTGCTGATCGGCTTCGGCAGCGTCATCGCCGCCGGGCTGCCCCTGGTCACCGCGCTGGTGAGCGTCGTCGTCGGGCTCGCCTGCCTCGGGCTGCTGGCCGCCGCCTTCACCTTCGCGACCGTCTCGCCCACCCTCGCCACCATGATCGGCCTGGGCGTCGGCATCGACTACGCCCTCTTCCTGACCACCCGGCACCGGCAGAACCTGATGAACGGGTCCGACCCCGCCGAGGCGGCCGGACACGCCAACGCCACCAGCGGCCGGGCCGTCCTCGTCTCCGGCACCACCGTGGTCATCGCGCTCGCGGGCCTGTACGCCTCCGGGGTGTCCTTCATCGGCAAGCTCGGCCTCGCCGCCGCCGTCACGGTCGTCACCGCCGTCGTCGGCGCCCTCACCCTCGTGCCCGCCCTGCTCGGGCTCATCGGCCGCCGCATCGACCGCTACCACGTGCGCAAACCGGTCGCCGAGACCGACGCCGAACCGGGCGCCACCCCGCACGGCACCTGGCACCGCTACGCCAAGCGCGTCGAGCGCAGACCCTGGGAGTACCTCGGGGCCGGCGTCGCCGTCATCGCGATCCTCGCGATCCCCGTCTTCTCCATCCAGCTCGGCCACATCGGCGACGGCGCCGACCCGACCTCGTTCACCGACCGGCGGGCCTACGACCTGATGACCGGCGCCTTCGGCCCCGGCTCCAACGGGCCCCTCACCGTCGTCATCGACCAGACCTCCGTCCCCTCCGACAAACGCTCCGACCTCGCCTCCCAGGCGCAGAAGACCCTGAACGCCGTGCCCGACGCGGCCACGGTCACCCCGTTGACGGCCACCCAGGACGGCGACGTCCTGATCGCCACCGTCTACTCCACCCAGGCCCCGCAGGACGCCACCACCACCGACCTGACGAACCGGCTCGAGGACGACACCCTCCCCGACGCGGTCTCCGGCTACGACGCCAAGGGCTATGTCACCGGCACCACGGCCGCCCAGGTCGACTTCCGCGACATCGTCGCCAGCCGTCTGCCCCTGATCATCGGGGTGGTCGTCGGCCTGGCCTTCCTGATCATCCTGGCCGTCTTCCGCGGCCTCCTCGTCGCCGTCAAGGCCGCCGTCCTCAACGTCCTGTCGATCACGGCCTCGTACGGTGTCGTCGTCGCCGTCTTCCAGTGGGGCTGGGGAGGCCCCGCGCTGGGCGTCAACGGTGACGTGCCCATCGAGAGCTATGTGCCGATGATGATGTTCGCGATCATCTTCGGCCTCAGCATGGACTACGAGATCTTCCTGCTGTCCCGAGTCCACGAGGCATGGCTGCGCACCGGCGACGCCAAGGACTCCGTCGCCCACGCCCTGGAGATCACCGCGAGGGTCATCACCTGCGCGGCCCTGATCATGGTGAGCGTGTTCTCGGCGTTCATCATCAGCGACAACATCGTGGTCAAGATGCTGGGCCTGGGCCTCGCGGTCAGTGTGCTGATCGACGCCACCGTCGTACGCCTGCTCATGGTGCCCGCCGTGATGACGCTGCTGGGGAAGCACGCCTGGTGGACGCCGCGATGGCTGGACCGGATCCTGCCGCACATCGACGCGGAGGGGGAGTCGGAGGGGCTCAGCGCCGCCGCGGACGCGCAGGCGCGAGAACGAGCATCGTGACGTCGTCGCGAATGGCGGGGCAGTGACGCAGGACGTCGCGCCACACGCGGTCGGCCGTGGTCGCCGGGTCGGCGCCGGCGGCGAGGGACGGCAGCCGGTCGAGGAGGGGGTAGAAGACGCCGGCGGCGTCCCTGGCCTCCGAGACGCCGTCGGAGGCCAGGAAGAGACGGTCGCCGTGGCGCAGCGGCAGGACGTGGGAGGTGAGCGGGGCGTCGTCCGCGATGCCGAGCCCCAGGGGCGTCCACGGGACGACGTCCACCTCCGTGGCCGTGCCGTCGCGCAGCAGCACCGGCGGCGGATGCCCGCAGACGACGATGCGCACGGCGTCCGCGCCCGGGGTGAACTCCAGCAGGACGGCCGTCGCGAACAGCTCGGCGTGCGCGACCCGCGCCGAGTCCACCACCAGCCGCCGGTCGAGGCGGGCGGCCACCGCCTCCAGGGCCGGCTGGTCGAGCACCGCCTCCCGGAACGCGCCGAGGAGCGAGGCCACCGTCGCCACCGCCGCCAGCCCGTGCCCCTGCACATCGCCCAGCACCGCCCGCACCCCATGGGCGCTCATCCGCACGTCGAAGAAGTCGCCGCCGACCAGCGTCCCGCGCTGCGCCGCCCGGTACAGACCCGCGCAGCGCACCGACCCGACCCGCTCGGGCACCGGCGGCACCAGGGCGTTCTGGGCGGCCTCGGCGATCGTGCGCTCGATGTCCAGCTGAAGGTCACGGCGCCGGCGCACGAACGCCACGAACACGCTCAGAGCCGCGACGAAACACACCGTCAGCACGTCGGTCTGGCCCGGCTGGTCGAGGTGGAACGCGGGCACGTTGAGCATCACGACCACGGCCACGCCGAGCACCCCGGTCGCCACGGGACCGTACGACAGCACAGCCAGCGGCGGGATCGCGCCCAGCAGGAAGCCGAGGTCCAGCGGCTCGGAGCTGACCAGCGCAGCCACGCACACGCACACGATCAGGACGAGCGGCAGCGCCCGCACCCAGCCCGGCGGCGGAGCGCCCCGCAGCCAGCCCCGCCGGTCCCCGTCCAGTCGTCCCACACCCCTACGCTCCACCCCGGCATCGGCCGCCGCACTCCGAAAAATCGGTGGACGTGATCGCCGACGACTCCCTACCGTGTGACCGCACGCCCGCAGACCCACGGAAGGAGGCGAGCGCCATGCGAACCACATTCGTCCCGCGCTCCCACTCCGTGACCCCGGCGTGCCGCGTCTGACCCTCGTCCGACGCCCCGGGAGCGCACCACGCTGTACGCGACCCGGAGGAATCCGTGACCGATCTGGTCATCCGCGCTCTCGACGAGAGCGACGTCCGTCTCTTCGACACCCTGCCCGACCCGCTGCGCGCCGCCGAGGCATTCGGCAAGGTCACCTACCGGCCCGACTTCAGGCGCGTCGCCCTGCGGGACGGCCGGGTCGTCGCCCGCGCCGTCTGGTGGGGTGGGCCCGAGGACACCGAACCGCTCGTGGTGGAGTGGTTCGACTTCGCCGACGGCGAGGAGGAGGCCGCCGCCGAGCTCCTGCGCACCGCCCCCTGGCAGGTCGGCCTGAACCTGGTCATGCCCGGAGGCCGGCGAGACGACCCCGCCGTGCGGGCCGCCGCCGAGGCCCGGCACGCCGCGGCCCGCGCGGCCGGCCAGACCCCGCTGGTAGAACGCTTCGTCTACCGCTGGACGCCGGAATGCGGGCTGCCCGAACGCCCCGGACGCCTGCGCTTCGCCCCCGAACCCGACGACACGGTCTTCTTCGACGCCCTGCGCCGCATCCACTGCGACACCCTCGACGCCCACGCCCGCAAGGCCATCGACGCGGGCGGCCTCGACCAGGCCGCCCAGGAGGAGCTGGACTTCTTCCGCTGGTGCCCTTCCCCACGCGAGTGGTGGCAGATCGCCCGCACCCCCGACGGAGAACTGGCCGGCATCCACATCCCGGCTCACAACCCCTCCGGCCCCTGCGTCGGCTTCATCGGCGTGCTGCCGGAACACCGGGGACACGGATACGCCTACGACCTGCTCGCCGAGTGCACCCACTACCTCGTCGACCGGGGCGCCGAGTTCATCGCCGCCGCCACCGACCAGGACAACGTCCCCATGGCGGCCCACTTCACGAGGGCGGGCTATCCGGTGGTCCGGGAGCGGGTGAACTTCGAGGTCGGCTGACGATCGACTGTCAGACCCCGGTGGCAGGCTGTCCCCAGGGTGATCGACCGGGGGTGACGGAGGCACGATGGGGTTCGACGGCGAGGTCTGGTACGTGCGCGGTACGGACGGCGGAGAGGACATCGGCGAGATCGCCGTCGCCGAGGCCGACTTTCCCTGGCTGTCGGGACGCTTCAGCGCCGGACGGGCGTACGACGCCGTCGAGCCCCTGTTCACCCGGGAACTGGCGCTCATGGAGGACGAGGACCGGGAGGCGTGGGAAGTCGTTCAGGCCGAGATACGCCGTCGGGTGTCGATGATCTCGCCCCGAGGACCTGTCCCGGAGTTCCTGCTGCACATCCAGGGGGACGAGGCCTGGTTCCGGTGGAGTGACGAGGCGTTCGAGGAGGACTGAGTCAGCGTGCCGCGCCCTCCAACAGGGCCTCGGCGTCGGCCAGTATCTCGGTGACGCGCAGGCCGAACGCGGCGTCGCAGGGGTGCGGCGGGCCGTCGTGGGCCGTGGTGAGGAGGGCGTCGGCGGCCCGGGTGAGGGCGGTGGCGGCGTCCGTGCCGCCCTGGGGGAGCCGGGTGATCCCGGCCGTGCCGCGGATCTCGACGCTCGCGCCCGTCGCCTTGGGCGGGGCCGTCAGGCTGAGCGTCAGGGTGCTGGAGGCGCCGGTGACATGGTCCAGGACGACGTGGACCGTGTCGCCGGGGCCGTGGGCCGCTGCCGTCACCCGGCGGACCTCGCCGAGGACGGGCAGCAGCACGGACAACGCGTGCGGGCCCACGTCCCACAGGGCGCCCTTCTCACCGCGCCAGGGCGTGGCGAACGGGTGGTCGTCGGCACCGTGGAAGACGTCCCCCAGCCACTGGGCGTGTCCCGTGAACCACCCTGCGGTGTCCGCCTGTTCGGCGATCCAGTCACCGGCCTCGGGCATGAACCGGGTGGTGAAGAAGACGACCGAGGCGACCCGCGCCTCCTGCGTGGCCCGCACCACGGCCCGCGCTCCCGCCACCGTCGTGGCGACGGGCTTGTCGAGCAGCAGATGACAGCCGGCCCCGGCGGCCCGCACCGCGAGTTGCGCCTGGACCTCCGGCGGCAGGGCGACGGCCACCGCGTCCACGTCGTCGAGCAGGGCGTCGACCTCGTCGTAGGCCCGTGTCCCGTGACGGTCGGCCAGTTCCTTCGCGGCCTCCGGGCGCCGCCCCCACACGCCGACGAAGTCCAGCGCGTCGTGGGCCTCCAGGACGGGCGCGTGCACCATCCGGGCCCAAGGACCGGTGCCGAGCAGACCGATGCGCATACCGCTGACTCTCCCTGCCGTTGCCGAGTGACCGACCGTGGGCGAGCCTCGCACACGGAGGGCGCCGAGGACACCCCCGTCCGCGCCCTTCAGGCCGCCCGCGCGTCCTCCGTCCCCGCGCCCGAGGAGGTGCCCCCGACCAGACGGAGATGCCGCCGCTGCCCGGCATGGCGTCGCCTGGCCCGGGCCGGGGCGAACAGGCGATCCTCGACCCGGTCCATGACCACGAGCAGGACGGACAACAGCGGCAGCAGGAGTACGGCGACCCAGAGCACGGTTCTCTCCTCGTCAGGCGACGAGATGCCGGGTGCTCCGGATCGGGCCGTTGATGCGTGCCGGACGCCGTCAGGGGCGAACCGGGGCGGCGAAACCCGTCAGCAGGGCGTCCGCCTGGGCCAGGCCGCTCTCCGCGGAGATCTCCCGCACCGTCTGCGCGGGCCGGACCGTGGCGAACGAGACGTGACCGGCATCGAGCAGGTACCCGTACACGGCGGCCCTCGGCAGGCTGTTGTACGACCAGTGCGCCGAGAAGTAGTAGCCGCCCGTGTCGTGGAGCACGACCAGGTCCCCCTCGGCGAGCGCGGGCAGCGGCCGGTCGTGCGCCACCACGTCCCCGGCGAAACAGAGCGGCCCGGCGACGTCCTGCCGCACGAGGGGCGCCCGCTTGGGCGTGCCGTCCGGACCGTAGGCGGACACCCGCAGCGGCCACGCCTCCGGCATGAAGACGGTACGGGTGGCGATCTGACCGCCGACGTGGGTGAGGGCGACCCGGCGCCCGCCGGCGTCCTTGACGTACTCGACGAGCGCCGCGGTGAAGCCGTTCTTGGCGATCAGGGAGCGGCCGAACTCGGTGACCACCTGATAGCGGCCGTCCAGCAGCGCCGGTTCGGCGGCGGTGAGCGCCGCCACGTATTCGGCGTACGTGGGCGTGACCGTGTCGTCGGCGAAGTTCACCGGCAGCCCGCCGCCCAGGTCGAGGCTGGTCACCTGGCGGCGGCCGACGTGGGCGTTGATCTCCTCGGCGAGCCGGTGCGTCGCCGCGAGGCCCTCCGCGATCAGGGACAGCGGGCAGCCCTGGGAACCCACGTGCGCGTGCAGCCGGGTCAGCCACGGCCGCCGCGCGAACGCCTCGACGACCCGGGCGCGGGCCCCGGGGTCGCGCAGGGCCACCCCGAACTTGGAGTGCGCGGTCGCCGTGCTCATCGCGCCGATGGACCCGCCGCCGACCTGGGGGTTGACCCGCACCCCGAGCACGGAAGCACAGTCCGCGGGGCGCAGCGCGTCGATCCGGTCGAGCTCGTCGAGGTTGTCCGCGTTGAGCGCGACGCCCAGGGCGAGGGCCTCACGGATCTCCTGACGGGTCTTGGCCGGCGAGTCCAGCACGATGCGCGCCGGCTCGAACCCCGCGTCCAGGGCCAGTCGCAGCTCCCCGGGGCTCGCCACCTCGCAGCCCATGCCGGCGTCGGCGAGCAGCCGCAGCACGGGCACCAGCGAACAGGCCTTGGCGGCGAAGGTGTGCAGGACGTCCGGCACGTGCGCGAACGCGGCGTGCAGCCCGGCGACGCTGTCACGTACGCCCCGGACGTCGACGAAGCCGGCCACCGGCCGGTCCGCCCCGACCAGCCCGTCCGCGACGGCCCGCCGGACGGCGAGCGCGACCCGCGAGTCGGGTGAGGCGTCGGCCTGATGGTTCTCTGTGGGCAGCAGCACGATCTGGTCTCCTTCGGACGAGGAAGGGCGTCACGGAGTCGGGTGACACTTCCACTTCCAGACTCGCCCCCGCGCCGCCCGTACGTCTTTGGGGAACCGCACAAAGACAACCGGAACCTTCGTGTCCACGCATAAGGTCAGGGTGCCGTCAGCCGCACGGCGAGCGTCAGCAGCAGCCGGGTGTCGGGATCGTCCAGGTCCACCCCGTACCGCTCCCGGACCCGGCTCAGCCGGTAACGGAGCGTGTTGGCGTGCACGACCAGCCGACGGGCCGCCTCCGGCACGTCGCCCCCGGTGTCGAGGTACGCCGCCAGGGACCGTACGAGCTCGCCACCCGCGGCGAGGTCCGTGCGGATCAGGTCGTGGACCGGCCCGCCGCCGGACTCCCACACCGGGCGCGCCGCGTCCAGCATCCGCAGCACCTCCAGCGCCGCGCCCGCCCCGGCCGCGTCGGCGTGCCGCGCGGGCCGGGGCCGGCCGGCGGCCAGCGCCCGGGCCTCCCGCTCCCGCAGCGCCCGCACGACGAGCACGGCCCGCTCGCAGGACAGACAGGCCCGCTCCGGAGTCACGACCGGACCGACGCCCAGCCACACCGCCGCCGACCCCGGCAGCGAGGACACGACCGCGTCGAGCTCGCGTACGACGCCCCGTACGGCGGCCTCGTGCTCCTTCGCCGGGGCGTCGCCGGTGAGCAGCAGCGTGAGCCGGTCGCCGTCCCGCAGGATCCCGGTCCCCGGGCGGTGCGCCGAGACCTCCAGGACGAGGACGTCCAGCGCCCGGTCGTCGGCCTTCGCGCCCTCCTTCCGTTCGGCCACCACGACCGCGCACGGCGCGTCCGGGGACAGGCCGAGCGACCAGGCGTGGGTGCGCCGGTCCCCGAGGCCGTGCAGCAGACCGCGCAGCGCGGCCTCCCGGCGGTGCGCCGTGCCGCTCTCGTGCAGCCGCTCGCGCACCAGCAGCGGGGCGGCGAGCCCGGCGGCCGTGCGCAGGTACCGGGCGGCGTCCGGGGCCAGGGCGGCGCCGTCGGCCGCGGCCCAGATCGAACCGAGGACCTCCCGCCCGCTGCGCACGGCGACGACCAGCCGCTCCGGGTTGTCGCCGTCGGCGGGCCGGTGGATGACGTCCTCGGAGGTCCACAACGCGCGCAGCAGCCCGCTGCGCCGCAGCTCGGCGACCCGCCAGTCGGGCACCCGGCCGCCGAGGATGACCGTCCGGCGCAGCGGGTCGGCGCCCGGGCCGGTGGCGGAGTGGGCCAGGACGCGCAACCGGGTGTCCTCGATGGTGATCGACCCCTTCACATACGCCGCGACCCGCGCCGCCAGGACGGCGAGGGAGGGCGCCGCCTCCGGGCCCCGGAGCGCGTCGGCGTCCTCGCCGTCGCCGGCCCGGGCGTAGGACAGTGCCGACCTCAGCAGCGCGGCGGCCTCGGCCCAGTCGGTGCCCTCGGCGCGGGCGAGCAGGGCGATGCCGGTCTCCCGGGCTGCCGCCACCGCACCGATGACCTCCTCGCCCGTGTCGCCCGTGTCACCCATGCCGTCGATGTCGCCCAGGACGACGGCACAGGCGCCCCGCCGGGCGGCCTCCCGCACGGTCCCGGCGTCCGGGACGGAGCCCACGGCCAGCAGCAGGGTGCCCTGGTCCTGCGGAGGCTCCTGGCGCTCCCGGCGCGGACCCAGGTCGTCCAGGCCGACGGCGATCCGCCGGACGACGGTGTCGGGTGCGGCGGGCGCGCACAGCAGGCGCACCGCGTCGCCGTCCTCGAAGGCCAGCAGGGACCGCAGGGTCGGCGTCTCCAGGTTCACCGGCCCGACAATAGTTCGCCGCACGCGCACCGGCCCCCACCACGATTCAGCTCCCACGCTGCTGAATGCGTTCGGTTTCTTCCATTGGACCCGCGGCCGACGGCCGGGCCAGGCTGGAGTGCGTCCGGTGCGCCGCAATCACCCAGGGCCCGACGCAGCCTTGCCCACTGCACACGCTGACCCCCCGGCGCGTTCGCGAAAACCAGACGATCGTGATCGAGGACCTGACCGTGCGCAAAATGGCCAAAACCGGACACTTGCCCGCGCCGTCGGCGACGCGGACTGGGCGCGGTTCCGGAACACGTCGGCCTACAAGGCCGCCTGGGGCAGGCGGACGCGGAGAAGGTGCAGCGGGGGCGGGGGCGCGGATCCTGGAGACCGGCACGCACGACGAACTCCTCCGCCGGAGCGGGGCGTACCCGCAACCGCACAGCGGGCAGGTCGCGTAACAGTACGTGGCCGGATCATGACCCCGGCGGGTGACATGAGCGGCCGGAATGCATGAATCGCCCAGGTCCGGGCACACGCAGCGCAACACAGAGAGAGGGGCGCTCGTGATCGTTCCGGACCCGAAGGTCGCCAGGACGTTGCTGACCCGCTATGCGACGCTGAAGATCGCTCAGGCGGAGAGGGAGAGCCCGCAGGCGGCTCGTGAACTGCGGGACGTGACGTACACCTTGTGCGTGCTGATGGGCACGGCCGACGTCCGGGAGGCGGTGGCCGCGGCGGACGCCCTGCTCGAGTCCGCGGCGGCGCTGCCCGCGAAGGACGAGGAGAGCGGACTGTCCCTGGCCGTCTGACGACGGTCCGCGGCCGGACCCGGCGCGGCGGGGGCGCTCCCTGCGAGCTCCCGCCGCGTCCGCGTCAGGAGGCGGCGGAGCCGCACCGGTCGGCGTGCCGGGTGCCGGCCTCCGACGGCGACCCGGCCAGCCATTCCGCGATCGTGCGGGCGATCGGCTGGCCGGTGTCCACCTCCACGAAGCCGAACTGCCCCGACTGGTTGCATTCCAGGAACCACCAGGTGCCGTCGGCGTCCTCCGCGAAGTCGAAGGCGCCGTAGGCCAGTTCCGCCTCCCGCAGATACGTCCGTACGGCCTCGCCGAGGCGCGGCGGGACGTCGACGGGGCGCCACGGCGTGGTGGAGGGCGAGAAGCGCACGTCCACCACCTCGGGGTCGCTGCCGGGGGCCGTCTCCTTGCGGGCGGCCAGCATGCGGTCGCCGACCGCGGTCAGCCGTATGTCGGCCCGCTTGGCCACCCGGCGTTGCAGCAGCGTCGGACCGTAGGCGACGGCGGCGAAGTCGGCGCCCGGCGGGACCCGGGTGGTGGGCACCGCGCGGGGCGGATCCTGCGGATGCGCCCCGGACACCGGTTTGACCACCAGGTCCGGGTAGCGGTCCGCGAACTCGCGCGCCGCCTGCGGGAACGTCGTGATGAGCGTGGCCGGCACGGGCAGGCCGCTGCGCTGTGCGAGCCGCAGCTGCCAGGGCTTGTGCCGGGCGCGCAGCGACGCGTCCGGGTGGTTCATCCAGCGTGCCCCGGTACCGCGGAGCATCCCGTACAGCGCCTGCGAGGCCTCCTCCGTGAGCCACGCGGACGGTTCGGGCGCCCGGGCGGCCGCGGCGCCGGGCCGGCGGATCCACACCGACCGCAGCCCGTCGAGGCTCACCAGCCGTCCGGCGGACGACAGATGGCCCCGGAAGGCCCCGTGCACGTACTCGCCGGAGAGCGCGACGGAATGGGTGAGGTCGGCGGGATCGAGCCGGACGACCGGAACGCCGGCGGCGTTCAGGTGCACGACCACCATGTCCGCCGTGACGTCCTCTTCACAGGTCAGAATGAGCACGGTCATGTTCGTCGGCCCGTGTTCAGTCGTCGAAGTGGGTCTTGGAGCCCGCCGTCGAGGTCGTGGTCCCGAGTTCTCTCAGGAGGGCGTGGTCACGAGCGGCGATCCGGCCGTCGAGAGTTACGTTCAACTGCAGTCCGGGGTCATAGGCGTACGGAGTGCTGAACTCCAACTCGGCCGCAGGCCGTGCGTAGTTGAGCGTGAACGGTTGCATCGTCTCTCCCTCGTCGGTACTGCCTCGATCAAGCGGTGCCGCTGTGCGACGTCACTCGGGCCCGCTGCTTGGTGCTGGATGGGTGCGACCTTCAGTCACTTATACGAATCGAACGGGTGGTTGGTTTCCTTACTCTCCGTGATCATCGGGGAGTTGGGCACCGAACAGGGCGCGGAGCAGGGGAGATCGGGTCGAGCGGGAGTGAAAACGTCTTCCGGAGCGGTCAGTCGGGGACGTGCTCAGGGGTGTGCGCGGGGGTTTGATCGGGTGCGCGACGCAGGGAACGCAGGGCCAGCAGGAGGACGCCGATGTCGTCGAGGTAGACCGGGTCCGGCAGGAGGTCGGTCGGGAGTACGAAGTACAGGACCGCGCCCCAGAACACCCAGCGCGGGCCGGTGGGAAGTCCCGCCCGTCTCAGGCCCCTGCGGGCCCGGACCAGACGTACCAGTACCGCGGCTGCTACGGCGAACAGGGCCGCGGCCGACACCACAGCGACGACGACGAGCGTGGTTGGCGCATCCACGGGCCCTCCCATATGGTCCGTCGTGCGGCGTCTGCTCTCTTTGTCTTTCTCCGTCCGGACCCTGTCCCGTGGTCCCTGTCTGTCGATTTCCCCGCTTTCGGTTTCCGAATTCCCGTTTCCGCGGGGATTACCGCAACGGATGCATCTCGGGGGCGCAGGGGCGACCGCACCCTTCGGCGAGGGTCGGCCTGATCACCCGCTCCTCACGGTCCCTTCCGGACCGCCCCGTCCCCTCTCACCGGCGCGACGAGCGCCACCGCACCGCTACCCCCAGTGACACCACCCGCCCCCGTCGGGGGCTGGAGACAGTTCCGCCGAGCCAGGGCGGCCCCGTCCACCCCGGTCCCGTCGACGGCCTTCTCCACGCCGCAGCGGCCCACCGGCCGCTGGAGGACGTCGCCCAACTCATCTCGATGCCCGAACAGTCCGAGGAGGGTACGGAGGCGGCGGCCGACGTGCTGCGGGTGGTCGGCACGGACCGGCCCCTGGAGGACGTGCCCGGCTGGTGGCCGTGCTGTCCCGGCCGCCGCGCCACGCGGAGCACGCGGGAGTGGCGCGCAGTCGGCCGACATCGTGCCGGCGGGCCTCCTGCGGGCCCGTCAGCACCCGGTCGGGGGCGAAAGGCGGATCGCGACCTTACCGGTCGGTCGCCTGGGATTCGTCGTCGTCGGTGGTGTCGTCCGGCTGCGGCGAGTCGGCCGGAGCAGGGGAAGCCGGCGTCGTCGACAACGGTCGCAGGCTCTTGGTCGATTCCTTGAAGCGCTCCAGGGTCCGGCCCAGTTGCTGGAAGGGGGAGCCGCTCTTCCTCGCCGGCGCCTGTCGCGGTTCGCCGGCCTCGGCGGCGGCCTCCCGGTACGCGTCCAGTGCCTCGTGGGCGTGTTCGGCGGCCTCCCGGTACAGGTCCCGGGACTCCGTCATCGCCTCCAGCGCCTCCTTGTACATCGCCACGAGCTTGCGTTCACGAGCGAGTTCCTCTTCCAGGGTCAGCAGCTGCCACTGCTCCCGCAGCGCGGTGAGCGCGGCGTCGGCGCCCTCGGGCAGCGGCGTGGGCAGGGCGGCGAAGCGCCGTACCGCGTCCAGCAGCTCGGTGGGATGCGTGCCGTCCAGGAACACGCTGCGCACCGAGAAGTCGGCCGCGTCGTAGTCGGCCGGAGCGGGAACGCCGGGCAGCACCAGCGCGCCGCCGCGCGGCACCTCCACCCTGGACTCCTTCAGGGCCCAGTTCACGGTACGCAACTGGTGCGGGGCCGCCCGGTGCTCGATCACCCGGTGGTGCAGACCGGGCGGCAGCAGCGGGACCAGCGACCGGAGGCCCTGCTCGGTGGGCGTCATGGCCTCGTGGACGACGACGTGGACGGTCCAGGTGTCGCGCAGGGCGCTCCGGAGCGTACGCCGCAGCTCCTTCTCGTCCGCCGGCAGCGGGTTGGTGTCGAGGAACCGCTCACCGGTGACGGTCTCGTGCCCCCACGGGGTGTCCGCGTCCCACGGCCAGAACAGGCCGGCGGGCGACGGCCACCGCAGGTCCCACGGCCGCTCCGCCTCCGCCGTCAGCGTCCACTCCTGCCCCCGGCCCGACCACTCGGCGAGTGTGAGCCGGGCACGGACGGTGACCTCCTCCGCCACCTGCCACCGGGCTTCGAAGGCCGTCTCCCCCTCGGGGGTGTCGGCGTCGGGCAGTTCCTTGAAGTCCTGGACGGTCCCGGTGTCCTTGAGGGCCTGGAGGTTCTTGCGCAGGACGTCCGGCGCGGCGGGGCCGGTGTGGCGGCCACGGGCCTGCCACACCGTGGAGGGAGTCGTGGGCGGAACGGTCGCGGCGATGTGCATGAGTCCATTCGTGAGGGCGGGCGACGAGACGAAGACGTACGAGGCCAGTATCGCGCGCCGCGGGCCGTGGGCGATCAAGAGGGTCGGTGACGCGGGCGCCCGAAGACACCCCGTCCAGGCGCGCCTTCCCCACCACGGCACAGGTCACGCGTCCGGATGCGTACGGGTATGTACGGGGTGCGTGTCGCTCGTTCGGGGTGTGCGCCGTTCACCAACGCCGGCGTCCGCGCACCCATGGGCTCGCCGGGGGCCGGAACCCGAGAATCGGACCCGGCGGACAGGGCTCGCCCACCATCCGCGTCGGGGCGAGCCCTGTCCGCGTGGCGGTTCGTGGCCGAGACGGTCGTCGAGGGCGCTCAGGGGCTGCGCGTACACCCAGCCGGCCCGGCCGCCCGTGCGTCACCGTCCGCGGCCGATGACGCCTCCGGTGGTCGGCGTCCGCGCGCGATCGCCGAGGCCCTGCGGCCGGCTCAGGAGGCGACCGTCAAGACCAGGCACGCCGACCCCGTCGATGCCGTGATCCGCAGGCACGCCAACCGGACCGCCGCCGAACCGCGGTCCGACGACGCCCCCGCCCCGCTCGTGAAGAAGAGCGCCCGCACCGGGGTCAGCGCCTCCTGCTCGCTCGACACCGGCCGGGTGGGCGCGCTCACCGGAGCTCCTTCCGTCTGATGCAGGGCCGTTGGCCGCCCCGGCTCAGCCACCGCTTCACGGTGAGGAGGGTGTCAGTCGGTTCCGGACCCGGGCTGCACACGGGACCCGGCCACGGTGAAGCCGATCCGGGTTCCGCCGCCGGGGCGAGGGCCCGCGCTGACGGTGCCCCCGTGGGCTTCGGCCACATCGCGGACGATGGCGAGGCCGAGTCCGGAGCCGGGCAGGGCGCGAGCGGTGTCGGCACGGTAGAAGCGGTCGAACACGCGGGGGAGGTCGTCGGCGTCGATACCCGGTCCACGGTCGGACACCGTGACCGCCCCCCGGTGGATGTGCACGTGGATGGGTTCGTCGCCGTCCGGGTCGAACTTGGCGGCGTTCTCCAGCAGGTTGCCCAGCGCGCGTTCGAGGCCCTGCGGGCGGCCACGGACCACGCTGTCGTCGGCGTCGACGTGGACCAGGCGACCGCTGCGTCGGTACACGCGCCGCGCGACACGGCGGGCCACCACGGCGAGTTCCACCGACTCCTCGACCTCCTCATGGCCGCCGGCCAGCGCCAGTTCGACGAGTTCGTCCACGAGGTGGGCGAGTTCGCCGGTCTCGCCCTCGACGTCCTCGAGGAGCCGGTCGCGGGCCTGCGGGGAGAGCTCGGCGACGCGGCGCAGCACGGTGGCGTTGGTGCGCAGGCTGGTGAGGGGGGTCCGCAGCTCGTGGGCGGCGTCGTGCACCAGTCTTTCCTGGGCGTCGCGGGCGGCCGCGATACGGCCCAGCATCCTGCTGAACGACGTGGACAGTCGGCCCACCTCGTCTCGTCCGCCCGGCAGATCCGACGTGCCGAACCTGCCCCGGCCGTCGGCGCTGACCTTTTCGGCGACCTCGGCCAGCCGTACCAGGCGCCGGGTGATACGTCCCGCGACCAGTCGTCCCGCGCCGGCCGCGACCAGCGTGACCGCGAGGCTGACCGCCATGATCTCCCTGGCCATTCCGCCCAGGACGTGGCGGGTCTGGTCGATCTGGACGGCCACCTGCAGGGCGCCCCGGTTCTCGCCCAGGGCGGTGGTCAGCCGACGGTAGGTGCGGCCCGCCACGACGACCTCGGCGATGTCCGTGTCCCCGGCCTCGCCCGAGGCGGCCAGGTTCCGCCCGGCGTCGGACACCGGCAGCGTCACGGGCGGGCCACCGACGCGCGTGGCGGATCCGTCGACGGCGACGGCCTGCAGGATCAGTCGCCGCTCCGGCTCGTCCCCGGGACCGGGGCGGTCCGGCCCGGGAAAGAGCTCCGGCGCCTGAGCGATCACCTCGGAGGACAGTGGCTGCTGTCCCTGCTCCTGGGCGTGCGCCAGGGCCACCGTGGCCGACCGCAGTGTCCGGTCGATCTCGGCGAGGACCCGGTCGGAGGCGGCGCGATAACTCAGCGCTCCGACCAGGACCGCCACCACGGCCCCGATGGCGGCGAAGGCGAGCGCGAACCGCGAACGCAGGGTCATGGCCGCGCCGCGTACCCCACGCCGCGCACGGTGTGGATCAGTTCGGGTGCTCCGGCCGCGCCGAGCTTGCGCCGCAGATACCCGACGTAGCCCGCGAGGTTCTTGGCGTCCACTCCGGCGTCGCGCCCCCACACCTGGTGGTAGAGCGTCTGGTGGTCCAGGACGAGTCCCTCGTTGCGCACCAGGAGCTCCAGCAGGTCGAACTCGGTCCTGGTGAGCGGTATTTCCTCCTCGCCCCACCACACCCGGCGGGCCGACGGAGCGATCCGCAGCGCGGCCATGCGCAGGACGGCATCACCCCTGTTCGCGTCCCCGGTCTCCCGTGCGGGCGTCGGCGCCAGGGCGGCTCTGCGCAGCAACGCCCGTAGCCGCGCCGTCAGTTCGGGTACCGCGAAGGGCTTGGGCAGATAGTCGTCGGCACCGGCGTCGAGGCCGGCGGCCCGGTCCGGGGTGCGGGACCGGGCGGTGAGCATGAGGACCGGTGTGCGGTCACCGTCGGCGCGCAGCACGCGGCACACGGCCATGCCGTCGACATGGGGCATCATGACGTCGAGGACCAGCACGTCGAAGGACTCCCGGCGGACCCGGGTCAGCGTCTCGACCCCGTCGGCGGCGGTGACGACGTCGTACCCCTCCAACTCCAGTGCGCGCGCGAGGGATTCACGGACCGCGCGATCGTCGTCGGCGATGAGGACACGATCAGGCATCCGGGCATGATGGCACACCGCTCCGGGCCCGCCGGTTCTCATCGAATTCCCGACCGGCTCCTGACCGGGTCTGAGATCACTCGCCGAGCATGAGGGCCGCAGCACGATCACTCACACCCCCCGCAGGAGCCCCCCATGTCGTCCGTTCCCCCACCGATGGCCGCGAAGAGCGCCCCCGCGTCGCCGTCGTCGAACCCGGATCGCCGGCGGTTGCGCGCGCACCCCGCCGTGGTCCTCGCCGTCTGCCTCGGTCTCGGCGTCACGGGCTGCGCCGGCATCGGCCAGGCGTCGTCGTCGGCGGCACTGACGAAGCCGAAGCCGAAGGCGGTACCGGCGTCCGCCCTGCGCACCGGCGCCGGCGGCGCGAACACGGGGCAGGTCGTGGCCGCCGCCAACGCGTTCCTGGCCACGCTGTCCGACGAGCAGAAGGACACCGTCCTCTACGACTTCGACGACCCGGCGAAGAAGACCGGCTGGTCCAACTTCCCGACGCCCGTCGTCGAGCGCAACGGCCTGAAACTCGGCGACCTCACCGACGCACAGGAGGCCGCGGCCCTGAAGGTCATGGAAGCCGCGCTCAGCAAGAAGGGCTACGAGGAACTCGTCGAGATCCGCAAGGCCGACGACTACCTCGCCTCGCTCCCGGACACCGGCGGCCCGGGCGGCGGCACCCCGACGGGCACCCCCACCACGGCTCCGTCCGGCACCCCCACGGCGACGCCCACCGGTGGCGGCCGTCCCCCCGGCGGAGGCGGCGGCGCCAACTTCGGCTCGGAGTGGTACTACATCTCGTTCTTCGGAACGCCCAGCAAGTCCGGGGAGTTCACGCTCCAGTACGGCGGTCACCACGCCGCCTACAACCTCACCTACGCGGGCGCCAGCGTGAGCATCTCGCCCACCCTCACCGCCGTGGAGCCGATGGAGTTCGACTGGGAGAACCTGTACTACGCCCCGCTGGAGGACAAGCGCACCTCCACCATCGCCGCCATCCAGTCCCTCACCGCGGACGAACTGACCGCCGCCGAGATCGACGGCAGCTTCGACGACCTCTACCTCGGCCCCGGCCACGACGGCCCCTTCCCCGCCCAGCCGGAGGGCGTCCTGGTCAGCAGCCTCACCAAGAAGCAGCAGGCCAAGGTCACCGCGATGCTCAGGGCGTGGGTCGACGACCTCGACGAGAAGGCGGCGGCGCGGCTGCTGGCCAAGTACGTCTCGGAGTACGACCGGACGTACATCGGGTGGAGCGGCGGGACCACGCTGGACAACGACCAGACATACGTCCGACTTGACGGCCCGTCGGCATGGGTCGAGTTCTCCAACCAGCCGGGCGCGTCCACCGACGGGATCCACCAGCACACCATCTTCCGGGACGAGACCGCCGACTACGGCTGGGAGTGACGGTGGGAGGGACATCAGCCGTGCGTCGGCTCCTGTCCGCGCTCGTGCTCGTGCTCGCGGCAATGACGCTGGTCGGTGGCCTCGCGTCACCGGCCGGCGCCCACCCGATGAGCACCTCCGCCGTGCTCCTCGACGTCCGTGACGACGAGGTCGCGGGGGAGGTGCAGCTGCCGATCGACCGGCTGGCCATCGCCGTGCACCGCGAGCTCACCCCCGCGAGCGTCGTCGGCGCCGACCGGACGTTCCTCGGCGACTACACCGCCGAGCACATCGCCGCGGTCGGCGACGACGGCACCCCCTGGACGGTGACGCTCGGCACGCCGGTGGTCCGTACGATCGACGCGACGGCGCATCTGGTCTATCCGCTCGAGATCCGCCCGCCCGACGGGCGCGTCACCGGTTTCGACCTCCGCTACGACGTGATCGTCGAGGAACTGGTCACCCACCGGGTCATCGCCACCGTCCGCTACGACTTCGACCGCGGCATCCTCGAGGCGGACGACGCCGAGACCCTCGGGGTCCTCGACTGGGACACCAAGAGCCTGAACGTCCCCGCCGGGGAAGGGTCATGGCTGCGGGGCTTCGTCACGACGGTACGCCTGGGGACGGAGCACGTCGGCGAGGGGGCCGATCACCTGCTGTTCCTCCTCATGCTGCTCGTCCCGGCCCCGCTGGTGGCGGCGGGCGGCCGGTGGCGCGCCGCCCGCGCGTCGAGGCGGCGCAGCATCCGCCGCGTCGTGCACGTGGTCTCCGCGTTCGCCGTCGGCCACTCGCTCACCCTGGCCCTGGCGGCGGCCGGAGCGATCCACGTACCGTCCCGGCCGGTGGAGACGCTGATCGCCTTCTCGATCGCCGTGTCCGCGGTCCACGCGATACGCCCTCTCGTGGCCCGCGGGGAGGTACTCGTCGCCAGTGGCTTCGGGCTCGTCCACGGGCTGGCGTTCGCCTCGCTCATCGGCGACCTCGGCCTGGACCGGGGGTCCCTCGTCACCACACTCCTCGGCTTCAACCTGGGCATCGAACTGACCCAGCTGCTCGTCGTCGCCCTGATCATGCCGTCGCTGCTCGTCCTGGCCCGCACGGCCTTCTATCCCGCGTTCCGCCTCGCCCTGGCCGCCCTCGGCCTGCTGTTCTCGGCCTCCTGGATGCTGGAGCGCGCGACGCTGACGTCCTCCGACCCGTTCGAAGGCGTGCAGACGTGGCTGGTCGGGCACCCGTTGTCCGTCGCCGCGTCGCTCGCGGCATTCGCCGTCGTCGCGCTGCGCCTGGCACCACGGACGCCTGTCGAGGATGCGGACACCGGCCGACCGGCGGTCCACGCGCTGGACGGCCGGGAGAGGACGGTCAGTTCACGAGGCTGACGTGCCGGCAGTGGTCCGGTGCCGTGAGGGACCGTGGGGGGAAGCTGTCGTCCGGTGCCTGGAGGCAGATGTCGTGCCGGTGGGCCACCACGCCGGTGGCCCGCACGGCGCGTGGACCGGCATCGGGCCTCCGGCGGCCGTGCGTCGCGCAGCGACGGCGGGAAACGGTCGCAGACGTCCGCGCCCCCCGCGAAGCCGAGGATCGCGCCGTCCGTGAACAGCTCCGTGTCGGCGGTCCAGCCCTGCCGGGTCCCGCCAGGAGGTGTCGGTGGGGAAGCCCCAGTGGTTGAGCAGCGGGCTGCGGCGCTGGTTCTCGTGGATGCAGTTGAGCAACGGGTTGCCGCCGGCGAAGGTCCCCGTCGGCTCGAGCGCGGTGTGGTTCTCCCGCCACGATCACGTTCGGATTCGGGGGCGCGGACGCGGCGGCGTGGGCCGTCGATCTCCGTGTCCCGGACGACCAGTCCGTTCACGGCAGCCGAATCCCGAGACCGCGCAGCACGGTCGCGGTGTCGGCGCCGCTCGCCGAGGCGGCGGCGACGGGACGCCGTGGGCGTGGGACGGCCACCGGGAACGAGGTGCGGCCGGTGTCCACCAGCCAGTCGTCGCCCCGCCCGACGAGGCGGGCGTCACCGGCGGACGCGGAAAGACAGGTGGACACCACGTCCGCCATGGACACGTCCCAGATCACACCGCCTCCCCCCGGCTGCTCGGACAGGGCGAGCGCGGCGGCGAGCAGACCGGTGAGCGGGTCGGCGACGGCGTCACCGGCGAACACGGGCCCCCCGTCCGCGTCCGTGGCGAGGAGTCCGCGGGAGGCGGCCACGTCGTCGCCGAAGCCGACCCGTCCCGAGGCGCGCCCGTGCGCCGTGATCGAGATCCAGGTGCAGCCACGGGCCGCCTCCGCCTCCGCGTCCAGTCCGAATCCCGCCAGAGCGCGGGGCCGGGAGGCCTCGATCACCACATCCGCCCGGCCGACCAGCTCGTGCAGGGCGGTGCGGCCCCGCGGGTCGCCGGGGTCCAGGACGACGGAGTGGTGGCCCGCGTGCAGCAGATCGTAGAAGGAGGAGTCGCCGAACCGGGCCCCGTCCGGGCGGGACGGTGTCTCCACCTTGACCACCCTGGCCCTCGCCGACCCCAGCAGATGCGCGCACAGCGGACCGGCCCACAGGGAGCTGAAGTCGACCACCAGCAGGCCTGCCACGTCCCGTGGCGGTCCCGGCAGCGGACAGGCGCGCTCGGGGCGGGGCCCGACCGTCCCGCCCGCGAGACCGAGGAGTTCCACCCGCTCGTCCAGTTCCGCTCCGTCGTGCGCGGCCAGCCAGTCGGCCAGCCGGCGGGGGAGCGCCTCGGCGTCCAGATCCCGGCCGATCAGCGCGCTCCACAGCAGGGGGTCGTCCGGACGCGCGTCGGAGACGGCGGCCCAGCCGTCCCTCGTCGGAAGCAGACGGCAACTGCCGCCGACCGAGAGCCGCCCCCGCCGTCCCCGCCCGCTGAACGCGGCCCGCTCGGCGAGCAGCCGGGCCCCGTCGAGCCGCGCCCCGCCGGCCGAGGCGACATGGTCGGCCAGCCAGGAGGCGAAGGCGGCCGCTCCGCCGGGGGGAAGCAGCGGCGGTCCGTCGGGGTGGCCGGTCAGGAGAGGGACGCCGCTGCGGGCCCAGTCCTCGGCGATCCGGGACGGAGCGGTCGCGGACCAGGGGCGGGGGGAGCGCGTGGCGCCGACGGGAGGCCGGTCCGCGCGGGGCGCCGTCGCGCCGACGGGCCCCCGATGCCGGGTGGCCCGCGGCGGGCTGCCGGGCGCCTGGTCGGACATGCCGGGATGGTAGACCGGAGTCGTGTCCCCGACCACACCGATCTCCGTCGCCGAACTCGCCGCCGGCGCGGCGGACGCCGACCTCCTCGACGGCGAGGCCGGACCGTACCGGCCACTGCTGGTCGTCGACCTGGACCTGACGCCCGCACCCACGGCCGCCGACCTCCGGCGTGCCGTCCGCCGAGCCCGTGAAGGCGACCGGCTGCTGGTCGGGCGTACCGTCCGCACGGTTCCCGACTGTCCCGGCGCCCTCCTGGACTCCCTGGACCTGACGCTCGTACCCGCTCCCCGCGCACGCCACGGCTCGGTGGACGCCGCCGGGTCCCCGGCCACGGTCGCCGTCGAAGACCCGGAAACAGAGGCCGAATTCCTGCGCGGCCGGGCGGAGGAGCAGCCGCAGGCTGCTCTGGTGCTGCACCAACTCCTCCTTCTTCAGGCACGGTTGACGGTGCCGCAGGCGCTCGACGCGGAGTCGCTGGCGTACTCGACGCTGCTCGGCGGGTCGGGCTTCGCCGGGTGGCTCGCGGCCCGCGGTCCGCGCCCCGCGCCTCCCCGTACGAGCGGCGACCCCGTTCTGGTGCGCCGCGAGGGCGCCGTCCTGCGGATCACGCTCAACCGCCCCGAGCGGCGCAACGCCCACGGCGCGGAACTGCGCGACGCCCTGGCCGGCGCTCTCGACATCGCCCGCTGGGACGACAGCGTGCGCGAGGTGGTCCTGGACGGCAACGGGCCCTGCTTCAGCTCCGGCGGTGACCTGGACGAGTTCGGCGCCGCCACCGACCTCGCCGCCGCGCACCTCATCCGCACCCGGGCGGGTGCGGCGGCCCGGCTGCACGCCGTCGGCGGACGGCTCACGGCGAGGCTGCACGGTCACTGCGTCGGCGCGGGCATCGAGCTTCCGGCCTTCGCCTCCCGCGTCGTGGCCGCCCCGGACACCCGGGTCCGCCTGCCCGAGCTGGGCATGGGCCTGATCCCCGGCGCCGGGGGCACGGTCAGTCTGCCGCGCCGGATCGGCCGCCGGCGCACCCTGTTCCTGGTCCTCGACGGCCGGACCGTCGCGGTCGAACGCGCCCTGGCCTGGGGGTTGGTGGACCGGATCGAGGAGTGAGCCGTGCGGGGGTCCGGCCGCTCAGGGTCGGGGCCGGACCAGCCCCGCGTCGTAGTTGCCCGGTGGACGCGACCGGCGCGATCCTGTCACTGCGGGTGGCCAAGGACCTGGTCCGCCCGGACCTCGAACTCGGCATCGTCACGATGCGCATCGGCGGCGGGCAGGCCCTGGCCGCGCTCTTCCGCAGGGTGGGGTGAGTTCCCACCCGGCCGGAGCTCAGGCGTCGTAGGCGTAGAAGCCTCGGCCGTTCTTGCGCCCGAGGTGGCCCGCGGCGACCATGCGGCGCAGGAGTGCGGGTGGCGCGTAGAGCGGTTCCTTGAACTCCTCGTACATCGACTCGGCGACGGCCTGGGCGGTGTCGAGGCCGATGAGGTCGAGCAGGCGCAGCGGGCCCATGGGGTGGGCGCAGCCGAGTTCCATACCCCGGTCGATGTCGTCGGGCCGTGCGGAGCCGGATTCCACCATGCGCACGGCACTGAGCAGGTAGGGGACGAGCAGGGCGTTGACGACGAAGCCCGAACGGTCGGCCGCCTGGATGGCCTCCTTGCCCAGCTGTCCTGCGAAGTCGCGGGTGCGCCGCACGGTCTCCTGGCTGGTGGTGAGGGCGGGGATGACCTCGACCAGTCGCTGCACGGGCACGGGGTTGAAGAAGTGCATGCCGATGACCTGTCCCGGCCGCTCGGTGGCGACGGCGAGGTCGACGATGGGGATCGAGGAGGTGTTGGTGGCCAGGATCGCCGCGGGATCCTCGACCGCCTTGTCCAGGGCGCGCAGCACATCGGTCTTGATGTCGCGCTTCTCGGCGACGGCCTCGACGACGAACTGGCGGTCGGCCAGATCGGCGAGGTCGTGGGTGAAGGACAGCCGCGCGAGGATCTGATCGCGCTGCTCCTCGCCGAGTCTGCCGCGCCGCACGCCCCGGTCGAGGGAGGCGGTGATGCGGCGGCGGCCTGCCTCGACGGCGTCGAACGTGGCTTCGGCGACGCGGACGTCGATGCCGCCGCGGGCGGCGACTTCGGCGATGCCGGAGCCCATGAGGCCGCAGCCGACGACGCCGAGGCGGGTGACGGGATCCATGGGGGGTCCTCTCCGTTGGGTCAGACGTTGCGGCGGTACTGGCCGCCGACCTCGAAGAAGGCGTCGGTGATCTGCTCGAGCGAGCAGACCCGGGCAGCCTCCATGAGGACGGCGAAGACGTTGCGGTCGCCGGTCGCCGCGTCCTTGAGGGCGGTCAGGGCCGCGTGTGCCGCGTCACGGTGACCTTGCTGGAAGTCCCGCACGCGTCCCAGCTGGGAGACCTTCTCTTCCTCGGTGGCGCGGGCGAGTTCGACGGCGCCGGGCTCGGCCGTGTCGGCGTGGGGGTTGCGGAAGGTGTTGACGCCGATGAGGGGGAGCGTGCCGTCGTGTTTGCGCTGCTCGTAGAGCATCGACTCGTCCTGGATGCGGCCGCGCTGGTAGCCGGTCTCCATGGCGCCGAGCACGCCGCCGCGTTCGCTGATCCGCTCGAACTCCTGGAGTACGGCCTCCTCGACCAGGTCGGTGAGTTCGTCGATGACGAACGAGCCCTGGAGCGGGTTCTCGTTCATCGCCAGGCCCCACTCCCGGTTGATGATCAGCTGGATGGCCAGGGCCCGGCGAACGGAGTCCTCGGTGGGGGTCGTGACGGCCTCGTCGTAGGCGTTGGTGTGCAGGCTGTTGCAGTTGTCGTAGATCGCGATCAGTGCCTGGAGCGTGGTGCGGATGTCGTTGAAGTCCATCTCCTGGGCGTGCAGGGAGCGTCCGGAGGTCTGGACGTGGTATTTCAGCTTCTGGCTGCGCTCGTTCGCGCCGTACTTCTCCTTCATGGCGACCGCCCAGATACGGCGGGCCACCCGGCCGAGGACGGAGTACTCGGGGTCCATGCCGTTGGAGAAGAAGAACGACAGGTTCGGGGCGAAGTCGTCGATGCGCATGCCCCGCGCCAGGTAGGCCTCGACGTAGGTGAAGCCGTTGGCCAAGGTGAAGGCGAGCTGGCTGATCGGGTTCGCGCCGGCTTCGGCGATGTGGTAGCCGGAGATGGACACCGAGTAGAAGTTGCGGACCTTGTGGGCGATGAACCACTCCTGGATGTCGGCCATCATCCGCAGGCTGAACTCGGTGGAGAACAGGCAGGTGTTCTGACCCTGGTCCTCCTTGAGGATGTCGGCCTGCACCGTGCCCCGCACGCTCGCCAGCGCGTGGGCCCGCAGTTCGGCCGCCTCCTCCGGCGACGGTTCGCGGCCCTCGGCGGCACGGAACCTCTCCACCTGCTGGTCGATCGCGGTGTTGAGGAAGAACGCCAGGACGGTCGGGGCGGGTCCGTTGATCGTCATGGAGACCGAGGTGGTCGGCGCGATCAGGTCGAAGCCGTCGTAGAGCGCCTTCATGTCGTCCAGCGTGGCCACCGAGACGCCGGACGTGCCGACCTTGCCGTAGATGTCGGGGCGTTCGTCGGGGTCACGGCCGTAGAGGGTGACGGAGTCGAAAGCGGTGGACAGGCGGGTGGCCGGCTGGCCCTCGGAGAGCAGCTTGAAGCGCCGGTTGGTGCGGAACGGGTCGCCCTCGCCGGCGAACATCCGGGCCGGGTCCTCGCCGTCGCGCTTGAAGGGGAACACCCCGGCGGTGAAGGGGAAATAGCCGGGCAGGTTCTCCCGCCGCCAGAACCGCACCAGTTCCCCGTGGTCGGTGAAGCGGGGCAGCGCGACGCGGGGGATCTTGTTTCCGGAGAGGGACTCTCGGGTCAGCCTGGTGCGGAGCTCCTTCTCCCGGACCTTCACCACCTGCTCGTCACCGGAATAGGAGGCCACGACAGCGGGCCAGTTCCGGATCTGCTGCGTGACCTGGTGCGGGAGGTTCTCGCGGGCGTCTTCGAGGAGTGCCCGCACGTTCGCGGCGTCGGAACCGGCCGCGACGAGTTCGCCGCTGACCGTCTCCAGGCGTTGCACCCGCCGTGCCGCCTCGGTCAGCCGGCCGGTCTCGGCGTGATAGGCGCGGACGCTGTCGGTGATCTCCGCGAGGTAGCGCACCCGGTCCGCGGGGACCACCTGACGGATGCCGGAGGAGTGGCGCACGTCGACCGGCGCCAGCGTGCCCTCCGACAGCGGCAGGTCCTTCCCGGCCAGGCCGGTCCTGAGGTGCTGGTAGAGAGCCGTGACACCGTCGTCGTTGAAGGTGGCCGCCGAGGTGCCGTACACCGGCATGTCCTCCGGGCGCATCCCGAACGCCTCGCGGTTGCGCACCAGTTGGCGGCCCACGTCGCGCAACGCGTCCTTGGCGCCGCGCCGCTCGAACTTGTTGATCGCCACGACGTCGGCGAAGTCGAGCATGTCGATCTTCTCCAGCTGCGAGGCGGCGCCGAACTCCGGCGTCATCACATACAGCGAGGTGTCGACGAACGGCACGATCGCCGCGTCGCCCTGGCCGATGCCCGGCGTCTCCACGATCACCAGGTCGAACCCGGCGGCCTTGACCACGTCGATCACGTCCGCCAGGTGCTCGGGAAGCTCGCGGCTGCCCCGGGTGGCCAGGCTGCGGAAGAACACCCGGTTGCCGTCGAGGGAGTTCATCCGGATCCGGTCGCCCAGCAGCGCGCCGCCGCCCCGGCGACGGGTCGGGTCGACCGCGATCACCGCGATCCGCAGCTTGTCCTGCTGGTCGACACGCAACCGGCGCACCAACTCGTCGGTCAGCGACGACTTTCCCGAGCCACCCGTGCCGGTGATGCCGAGCACCGGCACCGCCCGCGACACCGCCGCGGCACGCACCTGCTCCAGGAACTCCCCGGGCAGCTTGCCGAGTTCCGCACCCGTGACGGCACGGGCGATCGCGAACCGGTCACCCGCCAGCACAGCGGCGGCGTCGGCCGGCCTGCCGTCCCAGAGGTCGAAGTCGCAGTCCCTCACCACTGAGTTGACCATCCCGGCCAGGCCCATCCGCTGCCCGTCCTCCGGGGAGAAGATGGTCACCCCGCTGCCCCGCAGCCGGGCGATCTCCTCGGGCACGATGACGCCTCCGCCCCCGCCCACCACACGGACATGGTCCGCTCCCTGCGCGCGCAGCGACTCGACCAGGTACTCGAAGTACTCCACGTGCCCGCCCTGGTAGGAGGAGACGGCCACACCGTGGGCGTCCTCCTCCAGCGCCGCGTCCACGACCTCCCGCACCGACCGGTTGTGCCCGAGGTGGATCACCTCGGCGCCCTGGGACTGGAAGATGCGCCGCATGATGTTGATCGAGGCGTCGTGCCCGTCGAACAGGGCCGAGGCCGTGACCAGACGGACGGGGTGCACGGGGCGGTGCAGATCGCTCATGGAGCCTTCCCAGGCAGATCGCGGGAACTCTGACTGAGTGGATAGTAGGACGTCCTAGTAAATGACAGAAGGTGATATCGATGTGACCAGAAGCACAGAGCGCGATGAGTGGTCGGCCGGCGTCGGCTGAGCACGCTCCGCTGTTTCACATACGTGCGGAGACTCCGCCGACCTGCGGGACTGGGCCGGCTGCGCGGTCCGCCCCGTGACCGGGCACCTGGCTGTGCGTCCAGCGCGGGCGCGCCCTGGCAGAGAACGTCCCCAAGGTCCGTGGCAGCCGGCAGAGCACGGCCTCCGGCCTGATCCACGCGATCCACGCGATCCACGCGATCCACGCGATCCATGCGATCAACGCGATCCACGCGATCGACGCGGTCTGGCGTGCGCCGGCCGCCGCGGGTGACCCTCCACCGAGTGCGGGCGCGCCCCGACCGACCCGTCGGTGCGCCCGGCGACGGGAGTCGAGGGGGGCGTCCGACCCGGCCCGGGGAACCCGACCCTGCCAAAGCCATCGTCTGCGTCTGCTGTTTTCCGTAGCCTCAAGGGCACAAGAACCACCGTGCGCCGCACCGTACTTGATCCGCATCAGTCGACAACGCGCCGAAGGGAAACCGGTCATGGCCGTCGAGGCCGAGGTTCTGAACGAACTGCACCGGCTGCGCAGCCGTATGCCGCAGCTGACGGGAGCGTTGGCGGCCGGCGTGGACGGCCTCGTCCTCGCCCAGGACATGGCGGATGTGGAGCCGGAAGGGTTGGCCGCGCTCACCGCGGCGGCGCTCGCCGTGGGGTGCCGCATGGCCGATCTCGCGGCCCGCGGCGAGTTCCGCGAACTACTGGTGCGCGGCGCCGGGGGATACCTCGCGACGTACGCGGCCGGGCCGTCCGCCGTCCTGACGCTGCTCGCCGACGACCGCGCCAACGTCGGCCGTCTGCACCTGGAGGGGCGGCGCAGCGGCGCACGCATCGCCGAGCTCGTGGCGACGCGGTTCACCGAGGACCGGCCCGTCGTCACCCGTGGCCTGCCGACCCCGCCGTCGGCCGCGCGCGGCCGGACCCTCGGCGCCCTGCCCATCCGTATCCCGCCGCAGTCCCGGTACCAGCCCTGACGGAGCCCGGCGGCCGAGCCGTACCCGGCCCGGTCAGACCCCGCCGCCCTCCGCTTCCGCACGGCCGCGTCGGCCGCCGACGCCGCGCCGCCGCCCGCCACCGCGCTCCGGGCCCGCACCGGCGCCCGACGAGGGCGCGCTGAACCCGCCGGGGACGAGACGCGGCGGCCCCACGGTCGGCGCCGGACGGCCGTGAGCCTCCCGACCTGCACCTGTACCTGTACCTGTACCTGGACCTGTACCTGTGGTCGGGCTCGGCCCTGACCCCGGACTCGTACGGGTGTCCGTCTCCGCATCCGGAACGCGCGGCGGTGGTGGAACCGCCCGGCTCAGGACGCGGGTGTGGGGCATCAACGGGGCGCAGGCGGAGCAGACTTCGCTGAGTGTCCAGACCTGGCCGACCGACGGGTCGTGCCGCAGGACGAGGACGACCGCGCCCGCGCAGGCGATCCGGGTGCCCTCGTGCGCGGCGCACCGCTGGCGGCGGCACCAGCAGGCCGCGTCGTGATGCACCGCGGCGGCTCTGGCGTGCGCGGCCGCGTGGGCCTCGGCGAAGCGGCGCAGGGCCGCCACGTCCCGGGAGCGCGGCGGCATCGCGCAGGCCGAGGAGCAGGTGACCGACGCGGTGCGGTCCCGGTGTCCGACCACGCGGATCGTCCAGGAGCGGCCCGGACGACGGGCCGAAGGGGCGTCAGGGTGCATAAGAGCCAAAGCACATGTCCTTCGTGGGGGAGGAACAAGGGGAGGGCGACGGGCGAGCTGGGGAGCGGGGAGCGGTCCGGGGATGATGGTTCCGGCACGGACCGCCGGAAGTGACCTCGTTCACAGCATGCCCGTGGCCCGGCGGACCATTCGCGGTGTGCCCCCTCCGGCGGACACACTGCCTGTCGGTGAGTACCCCTAAGCTCCCTCCATGAGCACAGGGGGACCCCACAGACGTGTTGTCGACGGCCGCTTCGAACTCGTCGAGCGACTCGGCGGCGGAGGCATGGGCCTGGTGTGGCGGGCCCACGACCTGGCGTTGCGCCGGGACGTGGCCGTGAAGGAGGTCCGGCCCCCGGACCCGGACCTGGCCGAGTACGACCCCGAGGGCGCCCGCACGCTGCGCGAGCGCGTCCTGCGGGAGGCCCGCGCGCTGGCCCGGGTCCACCACCCCAACGTCGTCACGATCCACCACATCGTCGACGGCGGCGAGAACACCTATCCGTGGATCGTGATGGAGCTGGTCGAGGGGGGCTCTCTCCAGGACCGGCTCCAGCGGGGTGTGATGACCCCCGTCGAGGCCGCGCGTCTGGGCCGTGAGGTGCTGTCCGCGCTGCGTGCCGCGCACGCCGTCGGGATCGAGCACCGCGACGTGAAACCCGCCAACGTCCTGCTGCGCCCCGACGGGCGGCCCGTGCTCACCGACTTCGGCATCGCCGCCGTCCGGGAGTCCGCCGGCCTCACCGCCACCGGCGCCGTCATCGGCTCGCCCGACTTCATGGCGCCGGAACGGGTCAGCGGCAAGGAGGGCGGTCCCGCCGCCGACCTCTGGTCACTGGCGATGCTGCTGTACGTCGCCGTGGAGGGTCACCATCCGCTGCGCAGGGCGAGCACGCTCGCCACACTGGCCGCCGTGCTCGGTGAGGACGTGCCCGCACCGCGCCGGGCCGGAGCGCTGACCGGCGTCCTCACGGCGCTGCTCGTCCGGGATCCGCAGGCCCGCCCCGACGCGGCGGAGGTCGACCGGATGCTCGCGGCCGTGACCGGGAACGCACCCGGCCCGTCCACGACGCAGGGCGCCGCGTTCGCGTCCGGTTCGGCCCAGCAGGCCCTGCCGACCTCCTATCCCCTTGCTCCGCCCGCCGCCGCCGTCACGCTCACCCCGTCGCAGGCCGGCACCCCGGTCCGCGGCCGGCGCGCCCGCGCCACGGCCGTCACGGGAGCCGTCGTGGCCACGGCGCTGACCGGTGTCCTGGTGTGGGCGCTGCTTCCGGACACGAAGAACGACAACACCAGCAGTGCGCCCACGCCGGGCCCGTCCGTGTCGCAGAGCGCCCGGCAGGCGTCCTCCGGCGGCTCGTCCGGCGCCCCCGCCGCGGCGACGGTCGACCTGCTCAGCGGGAACGGCGTCAAGACGGCGGTGGCGAAGCTGACCTCGGCCATGGGCGGGACGAAGGTCACCAGCCTCGTGGTGTACGGGGAGTACGCCATCGCCGACGCGCCCGTCGACGGCCACCCGAAGCTCTACGACCGGTACATCTACCGGGGTGGTGACGTGGCGGTGAAGGACGGCCCGGGCGGAACCGTGATGAGCGGCGCGGTCCCCGTCGACCTGAACACCTACGACTGGGACGCCGTGCCCGCGCTGCTCTCCAGGGCCGCCAAGTCCCTCGGCGTGCCCGAGCCCACCAGTCGCTATCTGACGATCAATCCCGCCTCCACCGTCTTCCACAGCGACCCGTCGATGAGCGTCTACCTCTCCGACGACTACGGCAGCGCCTACCTCCGGGCCGACGTGCACGCCCGGGTGATCGAGACCCACCCGCGCGACGACGGCTGACGAAGGCTGTCCGGCTGCCGGTCGACGGCGGGTGAAGACGCCGAGCCCGTTCTCGTCGAACGCCTCCACCGTCACCCGCGTCGCCTTGCCGTCCCGATCGCCCTGGAAGGTGACGCCGGACAGCCCGACGGCGTTCTCGCCGACGATCTGGAAGCTGAAGGTGTCTTCGTCGAAGTGGGCCAGCCGGAACGTCGTAGGCTTCGGGCCCAGCCGCATGGTCAGCTCGTCGCCGGACGCGGTGACGGTCAGCGGACCGTGGCAGCCGTTGGCGTATGTCCCGGTGAAGGCGGCGTCGGGGCGGGCCGCTGCGGCGTCGGCGGGGGCTCGGAGTCGTCGCGGCCCTCGGCCGGCTCGTGTGGCGTACCCGCCACCGTCCCGCGAACGCGGAGACCACCCTGGTTCTGGCCGTCCTCGGCCTGTCGGTCCTCGCGCTGCGCCGGCCGCCCTGTACCCGTGGCTCGACGTGCCCGTCCCCGCCGTGACACCGGCCGCCTTCGTGTCCCAGGGCGCCGCCGCGCCGCTCCCGACCGCGGCGCCGGCCGTCATCGGCGGACGGGACCTCGCGGCCCGCTGACCGACCGGTCTCAGTGGGGGAACGCCCGGGGCTGCCGCAGGACGGGAAGGCCGTCCCGGAACTCCTCGACGCGGGTGCTGATCTGGCGCATGAGGACGGTGTCCTCCAGCCGGTCCAGGTAGAGGTTGCGGCGGGCCAGCCCCACGGCGTCGACGCAGAAGTACAGCGCCATGAGCGGGTTCACGAACAGCTCGCTGTTCCGCGTCCGCTCGGTGAAGCGCACGTCGCCGAAGTCGCCGCGTACGGCGGCCGCGACCGAGCCGTTCACGATGCTCGGGTGGCCGGGGGTGGAGGCCTGGGCGTGGGCGACCGCGTCGAGGTAGAGGGTGCCCTCCGTGCTGTCGCGGGGGAGGGAGAACGCGCCGAGGTAGGCGCCGTCGCGGTCCAGCGCGGCCAGGTTCTCCAGGACCAGGGCGTGGTTGACGCCGTGATACGCGTCCACGCCGAAGCCCAGGCAGGCCACCAGCCGGTGCGGGACCTCGTCGAGGGCGCGCACGGCCGCCAGGCTGGCCATGTCCTCCTCCGGCGTGCCGAGGCCGTGCTCGTCGCCGCGCATCAGGATGTCCGTGCCGCCGTCGACCAGGACGACGGCGTCGATCCCGCCCAGGTGGTCCAGGAGGGCACGGTAGGCGTCCCGCAGGGGCTTCACGCCGGTCCGGGGGAAGGCATACACCGTGGCGGGCAGGCCGTGCCGGTCCAGCCAGGTTGCCAGGGTGTGTTCGGGAAAGTAGTCGCCGCGGGCCGGGGTGTCGGGGCGCACCGCCGCCACGTCCGGCTCCTGCCAGACCTCGGCGGGCAGCCCGTACAGGTCGGCGAAGGACAGGTTGGCCAGGTGGACGTCCTTGCCCGCAGACCGCAGGGCGAGCGCCAGCGGAAGGCCCGCGTACACGTCGAAGCCGCCGCCCGCACCCGCGACGAGTATCCGGTGTGCGTCGCGCAGCCGGGTGAAGAAGGGGGGTTCGTGGAGGGAGAACACCCCGGGACGCTAACAGGCGTCGATCATGCTGCCCAGCGGAATACCGGCAACTGCCGTGAGCCGCCCGTGAGGTGGGGTTCGGGAGCCTGTCAACAGCGCGAAGCGGCCCCCGAACCCTGCCCCTCGGACTACGCGCCGCTCTCCCGCAGCATGTCCTCGCGCTCGACGATCTTCACGCGCTCGCGGCCCTGCGGCTCGCCCAGCGCCTTCTCGGCGGCGTCCAGCTTGTACCAGCCCTCCCAGGTGGTGAAGCGGACCTCGCGCTCGGCGAGGAACGCGTCCACGGCCTCCGGCTCGGGCGAAGCAGGCGTGTGCAGACGGCCGTTGGCGTGATCGTCGAGAAGGTTGGACACGGTCTCGTTGGCGTCGCCCTTGGTGTGACCGATCAGACCGACCGGGCCGCGCCGGATCCAGCCGGTGACGTAGGTGGACTGCAGGTGCGCGCCGGACTCCTCGATGACCCGGCCGCCCTCGTCCGGGACGGTGCCCGAGTCGAGGTCCCAGGGCAGCTTCGGCAGCTTCTCGGAGAGGTAGCCGACGGCGCGGTAGATCGCCGTGACGTCCCAGTCCTTGAACTCGCCGGTGCCCTTGACGTTGCCCGTGCCGTCGAGGACGGTGCGCTCGGTGCGCAGGCCGACGACCTTGCCGTCCTCGCCGAGGATCTCCGAGGGCGACTCGAAGAAGTGGAGGAACAACTTGTGCGGGCGCTCGCCGACGTCGCGGATCGCCCAGTTCTCCAGCGTCTTGGCGACCATGTCGGCCTGCTTGTTGCCGCGCCGGGTCGCGATCGAGCCGTCGTCGTAGTCGATGTCCTCCGGGTCGACGATGACCTCGATGTTGGGGGAGTGGTCCAGCTCCCGCAGCTCCATCGGGGAGAACTTCGCCTGCGCCGGGCCACGGCGGCCGAAGACGTGGATCTCCAGCGCCTTGTTGGCCTTGAGGCCCTCGTAGACGTTCGCCGGGATCTCCGTGGGCAGCAGCTCGTCCGCCGTCTTGGCGAGCACGCGGGCCACGTCGAGGGCGACGTTGCCGACGCCCAGGACGGCGACCTTCTCGGCCTCCAGGGGCCAGGTGCGCGGCACGTCCGGGTGGCCGTCGTACCAGGAGACGAAGTCCGCGGCGCCGTAGGAGCCCTCCAGCTCGATGCCGGGGACCGACATCTCGCGGTCGGCCGTCGCGCCGGTCGAGAAGATCACGGCGTCGTAGAAGGCGCGCAGGTCGTCCAGGCTGATGTCGTTCGGGTAGTCGACGTTGCCGAAGAGGCGGATCTGCGGCTTGTCGAGGACCTGGTGCAGGGCCGTGATGATGCCCTTGATGCGCGGGTGGTCCGGGGCGACGCCGTAACGGATCAGGCCGAACGGGGCCGGCATGCGCTCGAAGAGATCGACGGAGACACCAGGGTCGGCGGCCACATCGGACTTGAGCAGCGCGTCGGCGGCGTAGATCCCGGCGGGGCCGGCTCCGACAATGGCTACCCGCAGGGGGCGGGGCATGATCAGGTTCCCTTCGAGTGGCGACAGATCGACTCGGGGGAAGCCTAAGCTGAGGCAAGCCTTACTCGGTACGCGGGTCCGGTCTATGGACTCATAACCATCATTTATGAGTAACCCGGGCGTCAACCCGCGTCACGGCAGCGGCTGTTCCGCCCAGATGACCTTGCCCTTCGGTGTGTAGCGGGTACCCCAGCGGTCGGTGAGCTGGGCCACGAGGAACAGTCCGCGCCCGCCCTCGTCCGTCATGGCCGCGTACCGCAGGTGCGGTGAGGTGCTGCTGCTGTCGGAGACCTCGCAGATCAGGGTCCGGTCGCGCAGCAGGCGGACGCCCACGGGCCCGCTGCCGTAGCGGATCGCGTTGGTGACCAGTTCGCTCAGGATCAGCTCCGTCGTGAACGACAGGTCCTCCAGGTCCCAGCGCGCCAGCTGCCGGACCACCGCCGCCCGCACCTCGCCCACCGCCGCCGGGTCCATCGGCACGTCCCACTCGGCGACCCGGTCCACGCCCAACGCCCGCGTGCGCGCCACGATCAGCGCGATGTCGTCGTTCGGGCGGGCCGGCAGCATCGCGTCCAGGACGGCCTGGCAGGTCTGCTCCGGCGAGCCGTCCGCGCTCGGCGCCAGGGCGGTGCGCAGCATTTCCAGACCCGTGTCTATGTCCCGCTCCCGGTCCTCCACCAGCCCGTCGGTGTACAGCACCAGCGAACTCCCCTCGGCCAGCTCCAGCTCGACCGTCTCGAACGGCAGCCCGCCCAGCCCCAGCGGAAGCCCGGCGGGCACGTCGGGGAACTCGACCCGGCCGTCGGGATGGACCAGCGCCGGCGGCGGATGCCCGGCGCGGGCGACGGTGCAGCGCCGGGCGACCGGATCGTAGATGGCGTACAGACACGTCGCCCCGGTGACGGGCGCGTTGAGGCCGTCCGCCGCCTCGTCCTGGTCGATCCGGGCCACCAGCTCGTCCAGCAGCACCAGAAGTTCCTCGGGCGCCAGGTCCAGGGCGGAGAAGTTGTGGACCGCGGTGCGCAGCCGCCCCATGGTGGCCGCCGCGTGGAGCCCGTGGCCCACCACGTCACCGACGACCAGCGCCACCCGGGCCCCGGACAGGGGCAGCACGTCGAACCAGTCACCGCCCACGCCCGCCTGGGCGGGCAGATAGCGGTAGGCGATGTCCAGGGCGTTCTGCTCGGGCAGGGTGCGCGGCAGCAGACTCCGCTGCAGCGTGACGGCCATGCCGTGCTCACGGGTGAAGCGGCGCGCGTTGTCGATGGAGATCGCGGCCCGCGCCACCAGCTCCTCCGCGAGCACCACCTCGTCCGGATCGAAGGGATCGGGCCGCTCAGAACGCCAGAAACTGACCACGCCCAGGATCAGCGCCCCGGCCCGCACGGGCACGGTGATCAGCGAGTGGATGCCGAACTCCACGACCTGCTCGGTCCGTTCGAGATCCTGGGCACGCCAGCCCGGAGACTGGGCGAGACGGGCCTCCAGGACCGCCCGCTCCCCGCCGAGACTGCGGGCCTGCGGGGCGGAGTCCACGAACCGGATCCGCTCGCCCACCGCGTACAGCGGCGCGCCCTTGCGGATCCCGCTCATCGCCGTGCGCCGCAGCGCGCCCCGTGCCCCCGGCTCCTCGCCGTCCAGGACGGCGTCGAACAGGTCGACGGTCGCGAAGTCCGCGAACCTCGGCACCGCCAGCTCCGTCAGCTCCTCCGCCGTCCGGGCCACGTCCAGGCTCGTCCCGATGGCCACCCCGGCCGCGTACAGCATGTCGAGGCGCTCGCGGGCCGCTTCCGCCCGGCCCGACAGGGCGCGCAGCTCCGTGGAGTCGCGCAGCGTGGCGACGCTGCCGGCCGGTCCGCCCGCCAGGTCGGTGGGCCGCTGGTTGATCGCCAGCAGCCGGTCCCCGACCAGGTGCACCTCGTCCGTGACCATCCGCCCGGAGGCCAGCAGTTCGGCCGTGTCCCGGTCCAGGCCCAGGTCGAGGACCTGCCGGCGCTCGGCGTCCGGGGGCAGGTCGAGCAGCCGCTGCGCCTCGTCGTTGGCGAGCAGCAGGTCGCCCTCGCCGCCGACGATGATCACCCCTTCCCGTACGGCGTGCAGCACGGCGTCGTGGTGCTCGTACATGCGGGTCATCTCGCGCGGTCCCAGCCCGTGCGTCTGACGCAGCAGCCGGCGGCTGACCAGCGCCGTGCTCGCCGTGGCCAGGGCGAGGGCCACGGCGGCGCTGGCGAGGACGAGCGGCAGCTGACGGTCGGCGGTGCCGCCGACGTGCGCGGTGGTGATGCCGGACGACACCAGCCCGACCACCCTCCCGTCGGCCGCCTTCACCGGTACGACGGCCTGGACCAGCCGGCCGATGGTCCCGTCGACCTCCTCGACCACGATGCCGCCGTCCAGCGCCGGCTGGATGGTCCCGACGAACTTCTTCCCGATGCGGTCCGGCTTGGGGTGGGTGTAGCGGATGCCGTCGGTGTTCATGACGACGAGGAAGTCCATCTCCGCGGCCTTGCGGGCGGCCTCGGCCCGGGGCTGGAGCACGGCCGTCGGATTCGGGCTGTCCAGCGCCTCCACCATGCCCGGCGAGTTGGCGAAGGTCTGTGCGACGGCGAGGGAGCGGTTGCGGGCCTCCTGGGTACTGTCGTGCCGCACCTGGAGCAGCAGCGCCACCACGGCCGCCACGACCAGCACCAGCACGATGACCACCTGCAGGACGAACACCTGCGCGGCGAGACTGCGCCCGCCCAGCGCGGACTCGGGCGTACGCCGGACCCGCAGGCTCCGGGGACGACGGGCCGGCCGGGCATCCGAGCGCCCCAGGAGTCGGACCATGTGCCATGTCTACACTGCCCGGCCGCGTGAGGCGAGAGGCGTCACGGAACGTCACGGACGGTCCCCGTCACGCTCGCCTCGGGTCACGCTCGCCTTGGGCGACTTCCGCCGCCCCCGCGCCGGGTGGCCAGCAGCAGGGCGATGTCGTCGGGCCGGTCGACGGCCTGCCGGGCCGTCGCGGTGAGCCGGTCGGCGACATCGGCGAGGGAACGGCCCGCGTGAGCGTCGGCTTCGGCCAGGACCGTGCGCAGCGCCGTGATGCCCTCGTCGATGTCGTGACCGGCCCGCTCGACGAGTCCGTCCGTGTACAGGGCGAGGATCGCGCCCGGCTCCAGCCGCAGTTCCGTCACCGGGTAGTTGGCGCGCGGATCCACTCCGAGCACGACACCGCCGGGCAGCTCCACGACCTCGGTTCGCCCGTCGGGGTGGCGCAGCAGCGGCGGCAGATGCCCGGCTCGGGCCGCCCGGGCCAGACCGGTGGCCGGGTCCAGCCGGACGTAGCAGCAACTGGCGAACTGACCGGGGTCCAGGTCGATGAGGAGACGGTTCGTACCGCCCATGACCTCCTCCGGGGGCCGGTCGCTGAGCGCGAACGCCCGCACCGCGCTGCGCAGCTGCCCCATGGTGGCCGCCGCCTGCACCCCGTGCCCCTGGACGTCCCCGATGACCAGGGCCAGCCCGTCCCCTGCCTCCACGACGTCGTACCAGTCGCCGCCCACGTCCATGCCCTCGGTGCCCGGCAGGTAGCGGCCGGCGGTCTCCACGCCGGCGTGCTGCGACAGCCGCCGGGGGAGCAGTGCCTGCTGGAGCCCGCGGGCGAGAGCCGCCTCGGTGTCGTAGCGCTGGGCCTTCTCCATCGCGTGGGCGATCAGACCGGCGAGCGCGGTCAGCACGGTGCGCTCCTCGGAGGTGAAGCTGCGCGGACCGTCGAAACCGAGGATGCACGAGCCGACCGGGCGGCCGGAGGCGATCAGCGGGAGGAAGGCGCGGGCGCCCTCGGACGCGTCCAGGGCGATGCCCGGGTAGGCGGCCGCGAGCTGCTGCATCGAGTCGAAGAAGAGCGGACGGCCCGTGGTGAGGGTTTCCACGCCGGGCAGCCGGGCGTCCAGCCCCACCCCTTCGAAGGGGGCCAGGAAGCCGTCGGGGAAGCCGGACTCCCACGCCAGGTACAGGTGCCGCTCCTGGAGGAGGTAGATGGCCAGCCGACGGCCGCCGAACGCCGGCAACAGCTCCTGCATGACAACCGCCGACACCTGGCGGGCGGTCACCGCCTCCGTCAGCGCGATGGCCAGGACGATGGGCCGGTAGGACAGCGGGGCCGAGGCGGCGGTGTCCGGCGCGGGGGCGTCCGGGTCCGCGGGCTCGGGGGCCGCGGCGTGCGGCACACGGCTCGCGGGGACCGCCGTACAGGTGGTCAGATCCGCGCCGGGGTACAGGGACACGCGCAGCCAGTCGCCCTCGTACGGCCGCGGGACCGAGAGCGGGTCGGCGGTGGTGGGCAGCCGCACGTGGAAGTGCGCGGGCTCCGGCGTCAGCAGGGCGCCCCGCAGGTGCTCCTCGGACGCCGGCTGGGTCAGCCACGGCACGGCCTCCCACAGCGACCGGCCGACCAGCCGTTCCCGCGGTACGCCCAGGAGGTGCCCGGCGCGGGCATTGGCGTAGACGACGAGCCCGAGCCGGTCGAGGCAGAACACGCCCTCCGGGAGGAGATCGGCGGCTCCGTCGGCGAGGGCGCCCGGACCGGGATCGAGGAGGACGCCGGCGAGGGGGCGGGGTGTGGCGGGCGGCGCGGCGGGGCCACCCGCAGGCCCGGCCTCCACGTCGGTCGCCTCCCACAGCTCCAGCAGCCGCAGGCCGCCCTCGCTGGTGCGCACCTGGACCGGCAGCGGCGGGGGCCGGCCCTGGGCCGTCTCGCGCAGCAGTTCGGGCAGGCGGTGGGCGTCCGTCGGGTCGACGGCCCTGGCCAGGGCGTCCAGTGTGCCCGGGGGCTCGCCCGGGGGCAGCCCGAGCAGGGCCCGTGCCCGCTCGTCCAGGGTGACGGCGTCGGTCGCCGGGTCCCACGAGAACCGCCCGACGCGCCCCGGGGCCGGTCCCACGGCCGGCGGCCGTACGCACAGCGGCTCGTCGTCCCAGGTGACGGTCCCGCCGTCCGTTTCCAGCCGCAACAGGGCCGCGCCCAGGGCGGCCGCCACGGCCGTCACCCGTTCACGCTCCGCCAGCACCTCCGCCCCGTCGGCCACCGCCGGGCGCAGCAGGGTCAGCACACCGAAGGACCGCCCGTCCGCCACTACGGGCACGTACAGCGAACCGAACTGGAAGGGCAGGCCCGCCGCGAACTGCGCATAGCGGCGCATCATCTCGGTGGCGTTCGCCAGCACCACCGGTACGCCCGTCCGGAACACGTCGGCCACCGGGAACGGCCGGTCCACGTGCACCCGCCACCAGGGGCGGAACAGCCGGCCGGGCAGCCCCGCGAGGACCGCCAGGCGCAGCAGCCCGGACGTGGCCGAGCACAGGTACACACCACCGGCGCGGCCGCCCGTCGCCCGCAGCGCGTCCGCCACGGCCCGGGTCAGCAGCGCGGGCGGCGGTCCGGACGGCTTCCGCTCGTCCCCGGCGCTCCCAGTCATCGGCCCTACCTCGTCCGTGCGCCGCCGCTTGGGCGACACAGCAAGAATGCGCCACACCTGGCCCGATGCGCATCCGCGCCGCGCGACGACGGGCCGCCTGCCCGGCTGTGGACCGGTCAGGCGGTGGTGGCGTGCAGGGTGCTCTTGGCGAGCTCGTAGGCCGGGAGCATGGCCTCGTGCTCCTCGGTGTCCATACCGCCGAGATGCAGGACGACGGGACCCTGGGACGTGGTGACGGCGAGCGCGTGTTCCGCCTTCGTCTCCTCGAGAAGCTCGCTGGTGGTGACGTACTCGACCTCGGTGCCGGTGACGTCGCCCGTCTTGAACGTGCGGTACTTGGCCCCGCTCGCCCCCTTCTCGGCGGCCACGAAGTCCTCCAGCACGCTGCGCGCGTCCGCGTCGCCCGGTTCACCGGTCCACACGCGGAGGAACCCGATCTTCCCCGCCGGCTTGGCGTCGACCTCGCAGGCCATGGTGACCGGGCCCTGGCGCAGGAACGCGTCGGCCAGCTCGGCCAGGTCGCCGGTGGTGGCGGTCGCCTCCCCGGCGTCGACGGCCTCGGCCTTCCAGAACTCGGCGATGTCGAAGGTGACCGGGAGCTCGCAGGCGGACCCGGAGGCCCCGACGGACCCTCCGCGCTGCGCGACCTTCGCGGTCGTCTTCGCCGACGCGCCCGACGCGGCGTCCGAGCTCCCGCCCTCAGCCGTGCAGCCCGTCACCAGCCCCGTCACCAGGGCCGCCAGCGTCAGTCCCCGCCCCACGTGCCCCACGTTCCCCGCCCCAAAGCGCACTGCCGTGTCTCCTCTCGGTACCGGCCCGATGCCGGCGGGGCACTGTAACCGAGGGGCCCCGGCAACCGAGGGGCCCCGGCCGCTCTCCGGCGTGGACGGGTGACGTGCCGTCACATCCGCGCTCGGGGTGGGAATCCACAGCGGCATGAGCAAGACCGTCAGCGACTGGCGTCGACGACGCCCGCCGCTCGCACCGGTGCTCCCCGACGCCGGGGCGCGGCAGCTGCTCGAGGCGCAGGAGGAGGTCGCCACCCTGCCCAAGCCCACCCTGCCCAAGCCCACGCGGCCGGTCGCCGAGCAGACGTTGCCGTACCAGGAGGCGGGCCGTCGGCCACAACGCTGACCAGGACGGGCCCGCCGCACGTCAGCCGTACGCGACGGCGGCCGGCGGTTCTGCGCGCGTAGACAGCGGCCTGCCCTGCGGAAGGAAGAAGAGGGCGCAGATACGCAGGGGCTCCCGCTCCCGGTTCTGCGCCATGTGCACGCCCTGCGGCCCCACCGGCTCGACGACGCACCCGCCGGCGGGCGTCACGCACTCGGACCCGTCCGCCAGGGTCCGGGTCAGGACGCCCGCAGTCACCACGGCGACGACCCGGCCCTCGTGGTAGTGCCAGGGCAGCGAACCGCCGGGCGGGATCTCGTAGTCCGTCACCACGACCCTGGTGGCCTCGGGTACGGCCAGGGCGAGCCGTTCGGTGAGGAGGCCGTCGGCGAGCAGGGCCGGCACGGGTTCGACGGTGGGGCGGGTCTCCACGGGCGACGGGCGGTTCACGCGGCGGTCGTCCGGGACGGGCGGGGGCCGGGGGCGCCGGGGCCGGTCGGGCCCACTGTGCGACGTAACCTGGCCGGGGTCATGTTCCGCTGGTCAGTGCGTTCCACGGACGTGACATTAGCCCACTTCGGTTACGCCGACGTGACCGGGTGTCAGCGAGTGCCCCGGCGAAGTGTGAGGTAGACGGCTTGCGAAGGGAGTGAGCCTCGCAGGCCGTCTTTGCGTCTACCAGGGCGTGACTCGTACGAAACCTCGTGCGACGAGTGTTTGGGGGAGACCTTGAGCATCCTGCGTCCGGAAGTGGAGCGGCCTCGCGACAGCGGCGCTGAGGGCGAGCCTCGGGACAGCCGTGCCGGGGGCGACACGCTCGTCGGCCGGCCCGAGGACAGGCCGCTCCGCGGCGTGCTCGCGCACGCGGCCAGGTTCGTCGGCCGGACGTTGCGGGGCGAGTGGTACGGCATCGTCGTCGATCCGCTCCGACAACTGCGCCGGCGCGGTCCCGCCGCGCTGCTGCTGGCGTTCGTGGCCTGCGCGGGCGTGATCTTCTTCCACGCCATCGCCCAGCACCCCACCGGCGCGGCGGCGGTGCGGCTCCTCGGCGGGGTCCAGGGCGACCTGCCCCTGTGGCTGGCCCTGCTGCGCACCCCCGTCTCCCTGTACGTCCCGGCCCTCGACCTGCCCGTGTGGGCCGGCATCACCCAGTTGTTCCTCGCCTTCGCCCTGGCCGAACTCGCCCTCGGCCGTCGCAGGACCCTGCTGATCGCCTACGCGTCCACCCTGGCCGGCACGCTCACCGTGCGGGTGATGTTGGCTATGGGGCCGGGCTGGTGGGGTCTCGGGCTACCACCTGAGGTCGGTCACGTACTCGACACCGGCCCGTCCGCGGCGGTCGTCGGACTGTTCACGTACCTCTCGGTCGTCCGCCGCGCGCCCATCGTGTTCACGCTCACCGGCGGCTCGATGGTGCTCGAGTCGATCGCCAAGCCCAACCTCGCAGGCCGCGAGCACCTCATCGCGGTGGCCGCAGCCATCGTCCTGGGCTTGCTGCACGAACGTGCGCACCGTCGACGGCAGGCCCCTGCCCCGATCTGCGGACGTGCCGGCGGAATGACGGGGGACCTGTCTTCCGCTCCCACGGAAAGGTCCAGGCCAGAGCGTCAAACCTGAGATGTTGCTATGAATTCGCGGGGTAGTTGAACAGCCCTGCGTCGTCCTGCGTATAAGGCCGGGGGATTTCATGCCCGTAGCCGCCGACGACGCGTAGGAGCACTCCTTGGTACAGAACAGGCGCAGACGCCCGACGGGCGGACGACGCGCGAGCTTCGCGGCCGTGGCGCTGATCCTCGGCGGTGGCGGACTGATGGCGGCGAACGTCTACGCCTCGGCCACCGACGGCGGTTCCGTGGAAGTGGCGGGAGTCGGCGCCGTCACGATCGACTGTCCCGACGTCGGCAGCGGCCTGACGTCCGTCCCGGAGGGGGCCGCGCCCGAGGTCGACCGCGAACTCGCCCTCCTCGACGAGCAGATCGCCGCCGCCTACCACCAACTCCAGGACCAGGCGCAGGCCGTGCGGGAGGACAACTCCTTCGCCGACAACGCGGTCATGAACCCGCTGAAGGAGAAGCGCGGCGCGACGATCCAGCGCATCGCGGACGCCATCGACCGGGCCGGCGACCGCCCGGAGGGCCTGGACGCCCTCGCCGCCTGCACACTGCGGATCACCGCGGAGCAGGTACAGAACCAGGACCAGAAGCAGAACCAGGACCAGGAGCAGAGCCAGGGCCAGGGTGAGCAGGGTCAGGATCAGGACCAAGGGGCGGGGCAGAACGACCAGCAGGGCAACGGCGGCCAGGCCGGGAACGGGCCCGTCGCCGCGGACTACGCGGACATCAGCACCGTCCAGCCCGCTCAGCAGACCCCGGACCCCGGTTCCGGCCCCTCTCGCGGCACCTTCGTCACCAGTTGCGGAGTCAACGCGAACGGCCTGTTCAACTCCGACAACGTGATCGTCGCCCCGGGCGTCACCAACGGCGCCCACCACTTCCACGACTACGTCGGCAACCAGTCCAACAGCGCCTTCGCCTCCGACGACGACCTGGCGAAGGCCGGGACGAGCTGTGTGGACCAGGGCGACAAGTCCACCTACTACTGGCCCGTCCTGCGTCTGCAGAACGGCACTCGGGAGCAGGACGCGGGCAGTCCGGGCGGCGGTATCGAGGGCAACGCCGGCGAGATCGTCACCCCGAAGGACGTCACGCTGACCTTCGTCGGCAACCCGCGCAGCCAGGTCACCGCCATGCCCCGGCTGCTGCGCATCATCACCGGCGACGCCAAGGCGTTCGTCAACGGCCCGGCCAACGCCAACGCGTCCTGGAGCTGCACCGGGTTCGAGGACCGGCAGCTGAAGGACAAGTACCCGCTCTGCCCGGCCGGCAGCGACGTGGTGCGCACGTTCCGCTTCCAGAGCTGCTGGGACGGCACCAACATCGACAGCGCCAACCACCGCACCCACGTCGCCTTCGCCACAGCCGACGGCTCCTGCCCGGCCGGCTTCAAGGCCGTTCCGCAGCTGGTGCAGCGCATCGTGTACGACGTCGACGCGCCGAGCCTGGCCGACGGCGGCAGGACCACCCCGCTGTTCGCGGTGGACTCCTTCCCCGAGCAGCTGCACAAGCCGGTGACGGACCACGGCGACTTCATCAACGTCTTCGACGACGACCTGATGCGCGAGATGGCCGACTGCATCAACGAGGGCCGCACCTGTGGCGCGGGCAACGGGTCGGGCGACGGTTCCAACGGCGGTGCCGACAACGGCGGCAACAACGGGTCGGGCGACGGTTCCAACGGAAACGGGGACGACAACGGTTCCGGCAACGGCGGCAACAACGGTTCGGGCGACAACAACGGCAACGGCAACGGCGACAACGGCTCCGGCGAGGGCACGCAGGAACCGTCCCAGGCTCCCGGGGCACCCGCGAGTCAGCCCGCGACCACCGACCCCGCCGGCACCGAGCCCAACGCGGGCAACGCCGGTTCCGGTGGCGTGACCGGCAGCCCCGAGTCCCGTGTCTACACCAAGCCCTCGGCCAAGGCGGCCACCTCCGCGCCGCCCGCCACCGGCTCGCAGGGCGAGATCGGCACCCCCGTGACCGCCCCCGAGCAGACCCCGGCCCCGGCCGGAACGGCTCCCGGCACCACCACTCCGGACACCACCACTCCGGCCACCACCGCTCCCGACACCACGGCCCCCGGTGGGACCCAACCGCAGGCCGTCCAGCGCGGCGGACTCGCCGAGACGGGCGCCGACCTGTGGCCCGCGGCCGCCGGAGGCCTGCTGGTGATCGCCGGCTTCGTCGTGCTGTGGCGCAACGCACGCCGTACGCACTGAGATCCAGCCACTCGACGAGGGCCCGTCGCACCGCCGACGGGCCCTGAGTGCAGCCAATCCGGGTACTCCCGCCCGCAAGAGACCGCCCCGGCACTCTGTTGCGCGGTATCCGTCGCTCGAATCGCGCGCGACGACGGAAGCCCCATGGAGCACACGGAGCACACGGAGAGCACCGGCCGCACGGCGTCCACGGAGTACTACGACCTCGACACCTACGGCCGGTCCGTGACGACCTCGTCCCCCGAGGCCCAACGGTGGTTCGACCGCGGGCTGGTGTGGTCGTACGCCTTCCACCACGAGGAGGCCGTCGCCTGCGTCGAGGCCGCGGTCCGCGCCGATGGAGATGTCGCCCACCCCCCCGAGACCGCACTCCGGGTCGCCGACCGGCTGCGCGGCCTGGCGGCGGTCGACCGCGTCCCGGAGACCCGCAGGCTGTTCAACAACACCTGCCGGGACGTCCTCGCCATCGCCTCCGCGATGCTCGACGGCGAACTGGAGTACCGCAAGGGCAACCACGGCCCGGCCTTCGCCGCCCCGGAGCGGTCCGTCGCGCTGGACGACGACCTCACCTACGACGAGCCCTGGGGCTGGATGCAGCCCACCCGTCACGCCTGCGGCGCCCTGTTGTTGGAGCAGGGCCGGATCGTGGAGGCCGAGGCGGTCTACCGAGCCGACCTCGGACTCGACGACACGCTGCCCCGCCCCTCCCAGCACCCCGGCAACGTCTGGTCCCTGCACGGCCTCCACGAGTGCCTGGTCCGGCTGGGCAAGGAGGCCGAGGCGCGGATCGTCGCCCAGCGGCTGAAGTTTGCGTCCGCCCTGGCCGACATACCCGTACAGGCGTCCTGCTTCTGCCGCCTCGACGCCGTCGCCGACACGGACGTCGACACGGGCGCCCACACCGGATCCGTGGTCACACCCGGGTGCTGCGCCATGGACAATTGATCGAGATCGTTGGCGCTGTCGACGCACAACAGGGAGCCTCGGAGCATGGCGGGCGCACGGTGAACGAGACACGTAGGACGAAATGGGCGCTGCCGCACCTCGGCCCGGCACAGCGGGACGCCGTCGCCCGCGCACGGGGCTGGGCCAGGCTCGCCCTGGTGCTGGTCGCGGTCTGCGTCGCGGTGGTGATGGCGGGCGCGGGATCGGGCGGCTGGCTGATCCTGCTCGCCGGATTCGCCCTTCTCGCGCTGGCCGGGGCGGGCGTGTGGTGGATGCTGGCGCATCGTGGCGGCCCCCGGCTGCTCGGCGGCCTGCTGGCGGTCGTCGCGCCCATGGGCGTGCTGGTGATGTATGCCATGTCCGGCCTGTGGCCGGTGGCGGTGGGCGCGCTCGCCCTGTGGGCGGGGGCCCTGGCCTCGGCCCGGGCCTCGCTGCGCAGTGTGCGCCGACCCAAGGGCACGCACGGCCGTAAGACCCCGCCACCGCGCCGACCGGTCCTGATCATGAACGTCCGCTCCGGCGGCGGGAAGGTCGAGAAGCACGGTCTTGTCGAGCGGGCCGAGGAACTCGGCGCCCGGGTGGTCCTGCTCGGCACCGACGACACCTATGTCGACCCGGCGGTGGAGGCTCGCCGGGCCGTCGCCGAGGGCGCGGACCTGCTCGGCGTCGCGGGCGGCGACGGCACCCAGGCGCTGGTCGCGGCCGTGGCCGCCGAACACGACGTGCCCTTCCTGGTCGTCGCGGCCGGTACCCGCAACCACTTCGCCATGGACCTGGGCCTCGACCGCGCCGACCCCGTGCGCAGCCTCGACGCCCTCACCCACGGCGTCGAACTCCGCGTCGACCTCGGCGACGTCAGCGGACGGCCCTTCGTGAACACCGTCTCCTTCGGGGCGTACGCGGAGATAGTGCAGAGCCCCGAGTACCGCGACGCCAAGGCCGCCACCGCCCTCGACCACCTGCCCGACCTGCTGCAGGGCGGCTCCGGCCCGACCCTGGACGTCCGCACGGACGACACCCACATCCATGCGCCGCAGGCCCTCCTGGTCAGCAACAACGCCTACGCCCGCGCCGACCCGCTCGGCGGCGGCCGCCGTCCCCGGCTGGACGCCGGACTGCTCGGAGTGATCGGCGTCCGGGTGGAGGGCGCGGCCCAGGCCGCCGAACTCGCCCTGCTCGGCGAGCGCGCGGGCAGCATCACCTCGGTGACCTCCCGGCGGGTCGTCGTCGAGGCCGACCGGGAGCGCATCGCGGTGGCCGTCGACGGCGAGGCACTCGAACTGGCCACCCCCGTCGTGTGCACGGTACGGCCCGCCGCGCTGCGGGTCCGGGTGCCCCGGCACCGCCCGGGCGCCGCCTACGCGCCCCCCACGGTCGACTGGCGGCGCATCGTCCGCCTCGCGCTCGGCCATCCCGACCCCCGCACGATCAAGGAGGCCTACGATGTCTGACCGCCGGCCGAAGCTTTCCACCCCGCGTCTGGTCAGTGACCTGGCCACCATGGACCAGGCCCTGTACGAGACGGTCACGGTGACCAGGACACCCACTCTGGACACCGCGCTGCGCCGGCTGTCGGCCGCCGCCGACCACTCCAAGCTCTCCTTCGCGGTCGCCACGGCGCTCGCCCTGCGCGGCGGCCGCCCGCGCCGTGCCGCCGCCCTCGGCGTCGCGGCCATCGGCGTCGCCTCGGCGACCGCCAACCTGCTCGGCAAGCAGCTCGTACGCCGTCCGCGGCCGTACCGTGCCGAGGACTCGCCGTTCCCGGGCCGGCACGTGCCGATGCCGCAGTCCGCGTCGTTCCCGTCCGGGCACACCGCTTCGGCCGTCGCCTTCGCCGCCGCCGTCGGCCCGACCCTGCCGGTCTCCGCGGTCCCGCTGGGCCTGCTGGCCTGTGCGGTCGGCTACTCACGGATCCACACCGGCGTGCACTACCCGGGCGACGTCGTGGCCGGCGCGCTGCTGGGCACGGGTGCGGCGGCGGTGGTCCTGGCGCTCGCCGCCCGCGTCGAACCCTGAGCGGTCCTACTCCCTGCCGCAGCGGAGGAAGAGATGGGGCTCGGGCACGGCCTCGGGATGGTCGGGGGTGAACAGTACGTTCTCCTCGGCCAGCACGGTCAGTCCGGCCCCGGCGACCACGTCGACGAGATCCTCGCCGGCGAAACTGGTCACCCGCACGGGCTGCCCCATGAACACGGCGTCGACCCCCTCCACGTCCAGCGGCACGGTGGCGAGCGCGAGACTGCCTCCGGGCCGCAGCGCCCGCCCCAGCCGGCCGATCAGGGCGCTCTGCTGCTCACGTTCCATCTGGAGCAGCGAGAAGTACACGCAGACAGCGTCCAACGAGCTTTTCTCCAAGGGGAGTTCACGCACGTCGACGCAGCGGAACGTCGCCTGCGGCACCTGGCGCGCGGCGAGGTCGACCATGACGGGGGAGACGTCGACGCCCAGCACCTCGTGACCCGCCCGTGCGAGGGTCTCCGCCGTGGGCCGCCCCGTGCCGCTGCCGACGTCCAGCACATGACTGCCCGGCCCGAGCCGGCCGAGCAGCCACTCCAGGGACCGGCGGTGCGCCTCCGAGTGCGCGAACGCCTTCTCGTACGCGGCTCCCAGCGCGTCGAACACCCGCGCCGCCCGCCGACCGTCGTCCTCGTCCGTCAAGGCAGCCTCCCCGTCGTGATGTGCAGGTCCCGCGCATCCTCGCACTCCTGACGGCACCTCACAACGGCTTGCAGAAGCGGTCGTTCAGCCCATCCCGCCCGCGTCGAGCAGCGCCAGCAGTGTGCGGGCGTCGCGCACCGTGGGATGCTCCTCGCCCAGGTGCACGGCGGCCTCCGCCACCGCCCGCCCGGCGCGGGCGACCCCGCCCGGCTCCGCGCAGCTCAACAGGGCGTACGACACCGAAAGCCGCAGGGTGAGCGGATGCCGGCCGCCCAGCCGCTCGCGGGCCTCGGCGAGGAACTCCCCGCACTCCCGGCGAGCCTGCTCAGTGGACCTCGACCCGCCACCCTGCTCCCACGCCAGGACCCGCGCCTCGATCTCCCGGGCCGTCTCCCGCGACCGCGCCACCCGGTCCTCGGCCTCGTCGATCCGAGCCGCGCTCGCCTTCGCCGTCTCGGCGTCACCGGCACCAGCGACGGTGGTGCGCTGCGTCTCGCTCCTCGTGTACGCCAGCGTCTCGTGCCGCAGGGTGACCGGCAGCGTGGCGTGCTCGCGGATCAGGTCGCGGGCCTTTGCGGAGAGCGACGGTGCGTCGACCGGTCCCGACCCGGCCGCCTCCGGAAGCAGTGCCGCGGCGACCTCGGCGGGTGTGGGCCGCTGGGCGGGGTCCGGGTGCAGACAGCCCCGGACGACGCGGTCGAGGTCGGCGGGCAGCCCCGACAGGTCGGGGGAGTTCGTACGGATGTTCTCCACGACGGCCGGTGCGTCGCTGCCCCACGGCAGACGGCCGAGCGTGAGCCGTGCCAGGAGCGTGCCGAGGGAGAAGACGTCGCTGGCCGGGGTGAAGCGGGCGTCGCCGCGCAGCTGCTCGGGGGAGGCGTACGCGTAGGTGCCCGCGAACCCCTCGCGGGGCTCGGTCAGCCGCTCGATCTGGGCGATGCCGAAGTCGATGACGCGCGGCCCGTCCTCGGTCATCAGCACGTTGGCCGGCTTCAGGTCGAGGTGGACGATCCCCGCCTCGTGGATCGCGGTGAGCGCGGTCGCGATGCCCGCGCCCACGCGGCGCACGGTCGGCTCGTCCAGCGCGCCGAACCGCTGGACGAACTCCTGCAGGGACGGCGCGGAGACGTACGGCACGGCCATCCACGGGGTGTCACCGGCAGTGTCGGCGGCGATCACGGGGACGGTGAACCGCTCCTCGCGCACCCGGCGCGCGGCCTGCACCTCGTGGGCGAAACCCTCCCGGATGTCGGCGTCCGCCGCGTACTCGGCGTGCAGCGTCTTGACGGCGACGAGGATTCCGTCGGCGTCCCGGCACAGGTAGACCCGCCCGAAACCGCCCTTGCCGATGCGTTGCAGGACCTCGTAGGAGCCGAAGGCGGGCGGGTCGTCGGCCATCCGGGACGCGCGGGCCCGGGGTTGGCCGCGCCAGTCGCCGAGAGCCTGGGCCCCGTCGTCGAACACGGTGGCCGCGGGCGGTGCGGCGGGGGAGGGCGGTCGGTCGCGCGGTTCCTCCGCCGCGACCACCTGCAACGTCACCGCAACGGGGCCGTCGGGCCCGAACGAGAACGCCTGCGCGTCGACCCGTTCGCCGTCGCGTGCCTCGACGCACACCGCCGGCAGCCCCAGCCGCCCGCACAGGTCGGCGTCCTCGGCCGTCGGCTCCGGTGCGGGGCGGGCGAAGTAGAGGGCGAACACCTCGTGGCCCTGGTCCGCCAGTTGGTTCAGCAGGAGCTGCCACCGCTCGACGGGCACCGCCCGCGGCCCGCGACCGCCGGTCTGCTCCGCGATGCCGGTGACCACCGTGGCCACCCCGGTCCCGCTCCGGCCCGTCAGCAGGCCGAACGCCGTGAGCGGCGCCGAGACCACGTCCTGGGCCAGCGCCCGGCCCGCCTCCTGGCCGACCCGCAGCACGGTCTCTCCGGCCCGCGCGGCGAGCCCGTCGCGCTGGGCGCTCAGGATGTCGTACTCCGGGTCTCCCGGACCCTGGCCCCGCAACTCCAGGCAGTCCAGGACCTGTTGGAAGACACCGCTCGCCGTCGCGAACTCCTCCGCGGCGACCGCCGCCTTCGCCTGGGCGACGCGCGCGTCCAGGGTCTGCTCGCTGCCCGCCCCGTACAACTGCTCGTTGGTGTCGGCGAGTTGCCTGTACATGCGCATGGCCCGCCGCACGTCGCCCGCCGCCTCGACGGCGCGGGCCGCTTCGAAGAGGTCCCCCACCCCGTCGTGGCCGCCCTCCTGGCCGAGCGGCAGGCCTCCGGCGAGTCGCGCGTAGTAGTTCCTGGCGATGCCGGTGATCCGGTGGGTCGGGCCCAGCTCCCGCTCGGCGCTCCGCAGCATCTCGGTGAACGTGCGAAGCGCGGCGGCGGTGTCGCCGGCCTCCGACTGCCAGTGCCCGACGTTGCACTGGAGGTCCAGCGCGGCCTCGGTACGGCCCTCCGCCTCGGCCGTGCGCCGCATCGCCTCGTACCGGCGCACGGCCTCCTCGTGACGGCCGGCCCGGCCGTGCCAGTGGGCCAGCTGGTGAAGGGCCAGGTGGGTGTGCGGATGGCCGGCTCCCTGATGCGTCTCCTGGTCGGCGAAGAGCCGTGCGAACAGCTCGATCGCGGCCTCCGGTTTCCCCGACTCACCGGTCCAGTGGGCGCCTTGGTGGCGCATGCGGAGCGTCTCGGGGTCGTGCGGCCCCAGGGCGCGGGTGGCCCGGTCGACCAGCTTGCGGTACTGCCGCACCGCCTCCGTGTACCGCCCAGCCCCGCCGCTCTGCTCGGCGACGGCCGCCGCGGAGTGCAGCTCCTCCACCACGCGTTCGCGTCCGTCCCCCTCGGACGCGCTCTGTCGCCGCCTGACTCCCCACCGCATCCGGCACCCCCGTCCGTCGTCATGCACTGATCAGTTCACGCCACGTGAGCGGGTACGGTTCCCCGAACCGGCCGGAATCCCATTTTCCGCTACCGTAAGTAACATGATGAAATCCTCTTGACGCGGGCCCTACTGGTGAGTAGCTCCGGCCCCCGGTAACAGTCGTTCCGTTCGGAGGACCCCCGATGCCCTCTCCAGAGGATGCCCTGCAAGAGGCCCGTACCGCCTACGAGGAGCACGTCCGCACGTGCCGTCAGTGTCACTTCGACATGGCACCGTGCGCCGTCTCCAAACACCTGCTGCGCATCCACAACAACGCCAGAAGAGCTCAGGCGCGCGCCAACTCCGCGACGCACTGAGGGAGTCGGCGACTCAGCCCCGGCGCGTGGGCACCGTCACCGTCAGGTTCCTGATCTCGTAGCCGCCGATCTCGTCCTTGAACGAGACCCGTGGTCTGCCGGTCATCCGCAGACCGTCGACCGCGAAGAGCCTGCTGAGCAGGACGTCCGCCTCCAGTACGGCGATCCCGGCGCCCGGACAGCGATGGGCGCCGTCCCCGAAGGCCAGCCCTGCCGGCCCCGGGCCCAGCGCCGGCACCCGGCCCGGGCGCAGGAGGCCCGGCGCGCGGCCGACGACGTCCGGATCGGCGTTGGCCTCGTCGACGAAGACGGTGATCAGCTCCCCGGGGCCGACCGACGCCCCGCCGACCCGCATCGGCGCGGTGGCCCGGCGGGACAGGCGTGCCACGACGGGCTCCAGCCGCAGGATCTCCCGGAGCAGTTCCAGCCGCTCCGGCTCCTCCGCCGCCCGGTACCGATCCCGCAGCAGTGGGTCGTCGAACAGGTGCCAGGCGGCGACGCAGATGAACTCGCGCGTGGTGACCATGCCCGCCGCGGCGTAGGTGAGGCACTCGCCGAGGATCTCCGCACCCGAGCACCCCTCGGCCAGCAGGTGCGAGATCAGGTCGTCCCGCTGTCGGCGCCGGTGCGCGCGGATCGCCGGGCGGACGTCGGCGAGGTGGATGCTCAGCCAGTTCACGTTCTGGCGCAGCAGCCAGTGGAGACCTCGCAGGCTGGTCAGCCCGGGCTGCCCGAACTCCTCGGGGAAGAAACGCTCCAGCCTCGACTTCAGACCCGGACGGCTGTGCGTGAGCCCGAGGATGTCGCTCACCACCTCGATCGCCATGGCGAAGCTCAGGTCGGACAGCTGCGCCGTACCGGCGGCCCGCAGCACCGCCAGCTGCTCCTCGGCGACCCGGGTCATCAGCTCGCGGTAGTGCTCGTCAACGCGCCGCGGTGTGAAGAACCGGGCGGTCTGCCGCCGCTGTTCGCGGTGGCCGGGACCGTCCTGGTAGAGCACGGGCCGACGGATGCGGGACGGCAGCTTCTCCACCGTCTCGATCCCGAGACCGGCCTGCACCGTCTCCCCGGCGCGCAGCACCTCACGGGCGGCCGGATACCCCCGGACCTCCCAGGTTCCGTCCGCGCCGCGGCGCACCGGACAACCCGGCCTGCCGCGCCCCCGTTCCACCTTCCGCACGCTTTCCCGCGCGTCCCCCATCGGGTCACCCTCCCCTTCGCCGCACCGGACGTCAGTGTCGCCGCGACGAGCGCCCCCGCGATGCCCCTTTACCGGCCACACGGCACCACGGAGGCGGCCCGCTCACGCGGGACGAACGGCGCCGCGCAGCGCATCCCCGAACGGGAGGATCGCCTCCTCGCGGATGTACGCGCCCGGACCCGGGGCGTGGACCATCGTGGCACCGTCCGTGCACAGACCGACGTGGCTGAGGTCGTCGTGGAAGAACACCAGGTCGCCGGGGCGGAGCTCGTCGAGGCCGACCCGAGTGAAGGCTTTCGCCTGGTCGATGGCGGACCGCGGCAGGCTGACCCCGGCGGCCAGCCAGGCGGCCTGGGTGAGGCTGGAGCAGTCGTACGACTCCGGTCCTGTGGCACCCGGGAGGCAGGGCCGCCCGATCTGCGCACGCGCGAAGGCGAGCGCCTTTTCAGCCTTGCCCAGATAGGCGGTGCCGGTCGCGCTGAAGGTGGTGCCGACGGGGGCCGTGGCCGAAACGGGCATCGGAGCCTGGGCGGGTACGGCGGCGGGGGCGGGAGCCACGAGGACCGGCCCTGCGGGGGCCGCCATGCTCGGCATCGGGGCGACGCCGACTCCTGGAGCCGGGTAGCCGGAAACGGAGGCAGCGCCCACGAGTTCGGGATGCGGGAAGCCCGCCGCAGGCACGGTCAGGGCCGCCTCGGACACGGCAATGCCGGCAGGCGGCGTTGCGAGGCCGATCTGGGGCATCGGGGCATCGGAGGTCGGCGGGGTGAAGTCGGCTGCGGGATACGGGAAGCTGAACGGAGGCTGCGCCACACCGAGTTCGGAGGTCAGGAAGCCGCCCCCGGCATTCATGGCAGCGAAGAGCGGGGTGTCGGCGAGCGGGGTGGCGGGACCGGCGTCGGGCATCGGGAAGGCGAACGACCCGGTTTCCGGTCCGGCTTGGGGCATCGGGACGCCGGGTGCCGGTGTGGCGGCGGCAGCTTCCGGCATGGGGAAGCTGAACGACCCGGTTTCCGGTCCGGCTTGGGGCATCGGGACGCCGGCTGCCGGTGTGGCGGCGGCAGCTTCCGGCATGGGGAAGCTGAACGACCCGGTTTCCGGTCCGGCTTGGGGCATCGGGACGCCGGGTGCCGGTGTGGCGGCGGCAGCTTCCGGCATGGGGAAGCTGAACGACCCGGTTTCCGGTCCGGCTTGGGGCATCGGGGTGTCGGCCGCAGGCATGGTCGCGGCGGAGTCCGGCATGGGGAAGGCGAACGGGCCGGTCTGCGGCGCCAGGGTGTCCGACGCGGGAATGGCGCCGACGGCATCGAAGTCGGGAAGGATGAATGTGCCCGTCGCGGGGTCGACTTCGGGCATCGGGAAGCTGAACGCGGGCTTCGCGACGCCGAATTCGGACGTCGGGAAGGCGGGCTCGGGGGTGGCGCTCACGCGCGCGGAGCCGGCCCCCGGCGTCATGATCTTGAACTCGGGCAGCTGGTCGTCGCCACCTCCGCCGCGTTGTGAGGCCGCGTCGGGGCTCGGCGCCGCCGGTGGCTGACTCGGCCACGCGGCCGCGGCCTCCGTGCGGAACACCTGTTGCTGCCCGGTGTTCCAGGGCTGAGGCATCGGCTGTGTCATCGACGGCGCGGGCGACGGTTGGGGCGAGGGCGCCAGGGCCTTGGGCTCCGCTCGGCGCGGCTCGAGCGTCTGCTCGGCTGCCGGGGGGAGCGCGGCGACGGCTCGCGCGGTCAGCTCCGGTACCCGGCGCTCGGGCGCCTCCAGTTCGAGCCGTGCGCGCGGCGCACTGCTCTCGAAGGCCCTCTCCAATTCCTTCGGCACACGGGGAGTCGCCGGGGCGATGGGGCGGGCAGGCATACGGTCGGTGGGCAGGACTGCCGGCACGGTCGGACCGATGCTGTTGCGCGCCGCGTCGAACCACTTGCGGGTCACTGCCTCCAACGACGGATCGGCCCCTCCGCGCCCCCGGTTCAAGGAGACGCCGGACCGGCGGCCGCCACCCGACTGGGCGCGTGTCACGTTGTGTTTCCCGGTGTCGTTCTCGGCCCGGTCGTACAACGCGTTGACCGCCTGCTGGATCTCCGCCCGGTTGGGCTCGAACGCCTCCGTCGCCATGGCAGACGTACTCCTTCCGTGCTCCGCGGGCGCAACCGGCCCCCGGATCCGGGCGACCCCCGAGTCGAGGGTGCCCCAAGCTCTGTGCCCTGCGGGACTGTTGGGCCGCCTGACCCGGCGGTATGCGCCGGAGTCGTTCGTGCGGTCTGGCGTCAACCTAGCCAACTTGTGTGACTGGTGTGAAGATTGAAACGCTAAATGTCCGATACGTATTCGTGACCTTCGTCTCTCGCCGCCGCCGCGCCCACCCGCCGGCCGTGCGGGACGGTCACGAACGGGGAGCGCGCGCCTCGGTCTCGGGGCGCCTGACGCGGCCCGCCTCGTCCTGGATCAGCAGTGAGAGCAGGGATGCCACGCTCAACCCCGCCTCGGCGGGATGGCGCAGCACCTTGCCGGGCTCGATCCGGTAGGTGTTGCCGCGCCCCTCCCTCGTGTGGGACAGATAGCCGTCCTGCTCGAGGTCGGCGATGATCTTCTGGACCGCTCGTTCCGTCAGCCGGCAGTGCGCGGCGATGTCCCGGATGCGGGCGCTGTGATCGTCCGCGATGACGGCCAGCACGCGGGCGTGATTGGTCAGAAACGTCCATCCGTTGTGTGGCTCGGGCACTCCCTCCATGCGTCAATCCTACGCCTGGAGATTCACGTATACAAAGGCCGGAACTTCATTTCATGTATCGGTTGACGTATGACGGGCAGGGGGTGAGTCTTGATGGTGACGTGTGGAGTGACCGGGGGAGGCGGTCATGCCGGAACCTGCTGATGTGGTTCGGCCCGTTCCTGGGCCCGAAATCGGTGTCCGTCCCGACGGCGACCGTGTCGTCGTGGCGGTGCGAGGTGAGCTCGACCTCGAGGCGGCCGAACAGTTGGAGTACGCCCTGCGCGCGGCTCTCGGCGCCGCGGCCGGCGGTGTCGACCTGGAACTCGGCGGTGTGGCGTTCTGTGACTGCTCCGCCCTGAACGTGCTGCTCGGTCTGCGCGAGCAGTCCCTGAGGCAGGGGAAGACGGTCGCCCTGCGCACGACCGGCCCGGCGGTCGACCGGCTGTTGGCCCTGACCGGCACCTGGACACTGTTCGAGGCTCCCTGCCCCGATGGCGATGGCGATGGCCATGGAGGCGGCGAGGGCAGCGGCGCCGCGCACCGCTCCGGCGGGCCCGCCGAAACCCCGGACGGCAGCGCCCTGCGGGACCTGCGCATCGAGGTCGTACAACTGCGGCGCGCCATGCAGACCCGCCCCGTGATCGACCTGGCCCGCGGCATCCTCATGGCCTCCTTCGGCCTGGGCGCCGAGGAGGCCTGGCGTGTCCTGGTCCTGGCCTCCCAGAACACCAACACCAAGCTGCACCACCTCGCCCGCGACCTGGTCTGCGCCGTGCAGGGGGACCCGCCGGCGGACGCCGTACAGGAACAGGTGGCCGCGGCGGTGGCCAAGGTCAGGTCGGAGGTCGTCGCTCCCGCAATGGACGATGGAATCGATCGTGTGGACGATTGATCCCGTCGGCAGACCTTGACCCGGCAGTTGGGCCTACGGCCCCGACGCCCACACTCCCGTCGACGCTGCCGGCCGCCTGGCCTGGTGGGATGCGGAACATCCCGGTGACTGGTCGCGGACCGAGCGCACGTTCCGCGACGGGCACACCGCCACCCGGTGGGCCGCCGGGGCCCGGCCGGGCCGGTGGGGGCGGGACGGGAACGTCCGCCTGGTGGTGGCCACCGCCGACCCGGCCACCCTCCCGGCCAAGGCGACCTGGTACCTGGCCATCGACCTGCTCCTCCCGGGCGCCCGCCGCGTCGTTGATCGCCCCACCCGCTCGCCGCTCTCGCCGAAATCGTGCGGATCCACGGGCTGCGGCACTGGTCGAGCAGAGCTGCCCACATGTCAAGGACGAACCCGGCCGGGCCGACTTCCAGGTCCGCTCCGATGCCGCCATCCGGCGCCACCAGACCTTCGTGAGCCGCGCGTTCAGCTTCTGCTGGAACACCTGGTGCGCCCCGCCCCCGCCCGTTCCAAGCCATCGGTCAGTCGGTCCTGACGCACTGCCAGGCCCGTCGGCTTCGCCAACGTGCGGGTCCGCAGGGCTTCAGATGGCGCCTGACCCGGATAGCGGTGCTCCCCGTGCGTCGTTGGCTGGTCCCCGTGAGGCTGAGATGTACAGGTCGGCGTTGCTGCGCCGCCTTTGACCAAACGTGGACGACAAGGGGCCCGTCGTCGGGGCCGTTTTCGATGGAGGAGGTAGGCCCATGGCTGGCAGTGATGGCGACGGCGATGGCCGGGTGGCGCATGATCCGGCGGTCCTGGAGGCGTTCGAGGCGGTGCGGGCCGGCGGAACGCTGGGCCGTGCTCGGCGGCGGATGGCGAGTGAGTCGGGCGGGCCGCGCGCTGGGGCGGCGGAGCTCCAGAAGATCACCGAGCTGCATGTCTGCATGGGTTTGAACGCCTGCAAGGGGCATGACCGGGACGGCACAGCACCGATGGCGGGAATGGGCCGGTGCGCGACGGTGCTGCACGTGTGCCACGGTGCCAACGAGTGCCGGGGGCAGGGCGGGTGCGGCTACACCGGGCCGGACGCGGAGCTGGCCAGGCCGGGTACGCAGGCGTGTCGTGAGAACGGCAGTTGCGCGAGCCCGATCAACGTCAGCCGGGTGTTCGCCGGAGGCCCGCTGAAGGGCAAGAGCGTGTGGAAGCTGGCCCGGCAGCTGTTCGAGGCCAGGATGTACGAGGCCGGGATCCCGTTCGGTCCCGCTCCGGGCGAGGGCTACCCGGACGACGTCGTCCCGCCGTACGAAGTGACGGAGCAGGACAAGCAGAAGCGCAGGCTGCAGGACGGCGCAGCGCGGCAGGGTGCGGCAGTGACGGCCGGGCCCGACGGGGCTGCTTCGTGACATCACCGCCCGGCAGCGGGGGCATTTCCTCGATCTCCCGCTTCGCGCTTCCCGCTTTGGGGTTCGGGGTCGGTCTGCGGGCTCCGCATCACGGATGGGTCCTGGATCACCTGGAGGGCGGGCTGGGTGTGGACTGGCTGGAGGCGATCAGCGAGAACTACCTGGACTCCGGCGGCTTTCCGCGTCATGTGCTGGACCGGGTGGCTGACCGGTACCCGGTGGTGCTGCACGGGGTGTCGATGTCCATCGGCAGTGTCGATCCACTGGATCTCGACTATCTGGCCCGGTTGCGGCGTCTGGCGGACGCTGTCGGTGCGGCGTGGGTGTCGGATCACATCTGCTGGACCGGGGTGGCCGGGGTCAACACGCACGACCTGCTGCCGGTCCCTTTCACCGAGGAGGCCCTGGCCCATATGGCCGAGCGGGTGCGGATGGTCCAGGACGTCCTGGAGCGCCCGCTGGTGCTGGAGAACCCCAGCTCGTATGTGGGCTTCACCGCCTCCACGATGCCGGAGGAGGAGTTCGTCGCACGGCTGGTCACCGAGGCGGACTGCGCGCTGCTGCTGGATGTGAACAACCTCTACGTCTCGGCGGTCAACCACGGCACCGACCCGCACGCCTACCTGGCGGCGCTGCCGCTGGACCGTGTGGTGCAGATCCACCTGGCCGGTCACACCGACGCCGGCACCCACCTGATGGACACCCACGACGGGCCCGTCACGCCGCCCGTGTGGGACCTGTACGCCGCGGTGCTGGCGCGCAGCGGTCCCGTCTCCACCCTGCTGGAGTGGGACGACCGGCTGCCTTCCTTCCCCGACCTGGTGCACCACCTCGGCCCGGCAAGGCAATTGGCCGAGCGCGCAGTACCGGCAGCCAGGGCTGCGGTGGCGGCCGCAGTGGCGGGAGGGTGAATGCCCACCACCGCGCATCCGGCCCCGCACCACAGTGCCGCCGATGCGGCAGGGCCCGCGGACCTGGCCGGTCTTCAACGCTGGTTCCAGACCGCGATACTGCACCCGCACGGAGCGGAGGGCGAAGGAGCGGACCGGGTCGCAGACGTCCTCACCAGCTCCTCGCGGCAGGCCGCCCACGAGCGCCTGGCGGTCTACCAGCGCGGCTACCGGCTACGTCTGCTGGGCAGCCTGCACTCCTGCTTCCCGGCGCTGCGCCACCTGCTGGGCCCCGAGGCGTTCGACGTCCTCGCCACGGAGTACCTTGACGCCCTTCCTCCGCGCGGCTACACCCTCGACCGCTACATGCAGGGCTTTCCCGCCCACTTGATCCAGGGCAGACCCGACGCGGGGCGACCTGCCGATGAACGTGACCCGTGGGTCGACCTCGTCGTCGACCTGGCCCGCTTCGAGCGGGCCTTCGCCGAGGTGTACGACGCCGCCGAACCGAACCCCCACCGCTTGCTGGCCTGCCGGCATCCCGTGCACACCTACGCCACCGCCGTCGCCCACGGCCAAGACCCCGCACCACCCCCGGCCCGGCCGGTCCTGCTGACACTGGGCCGCCGCGGCCACACCGTGGTCGTCACCGAGACGGCCCCGCAGGCCGGCAGCGGTGGCGCCACCCAGCCCCGCCACACCGCACAGGCGCGGACGCCCGCGTGAGCGGTACGCCCCCACCCCGTCCCTGTCCGGGTCGCCCGCGCCCGGCAAGCGAACTGGAGCCACCATGACAACCCGCACCACTGCCGGCCTGCCCTTCACGATCGAGCCCCTGGTTCGCGTGAATCCGAATGAACCGATCCAGGACTACGAAACCCTGGTCAACCATCTCCACCAGGCGGCGCAGGTGGAGATGTCCACCATCCCGATGTACCTGTACGCGGCCTATTCCATCCAGACCAAGGGCCACAACCAGTGGCTGCCCGGCATCTCCGCCTTCCGCACCATCGTGGCGATCGCGATCGAGGAAATGCTGCACCTGTGCCTGGTCCGCAACCTCTTGGTCGCCCTCGGAGCGGGGGACCGGATCACCTTCAACGACAAGCACTTCATCCCCAGCTACCCCAGCAAGATGCTGCACCGTGTCCCCGACCTCGAACTGCACCTGCAACCCTGCTCGCCCGAGCTGATGAAGGACGTCTTCCTGCCACTGGAGCTGCCCGCCGAGCACCATGCGCCGGCGCAGCCCGACCAGTACCAGACCCTCGGCCAGTTCTACCGGGCCATCGAGGACGGCCTGGTCCGCGTGGACCGCGCCGAGGGCAGCAGGCTGTGGCAGTACGCCAAGGACAGCACCGCCTGGCAGTACCAGCGCGCGTACTGGAACCGCGACGGCGGCGGCGAACCCATCCTCATCACCGACCTCACCACCGCCCGCGAAGCCCTGCAGATCGTCGTCGAACAAGGGGAGGGCGTCGACCCCGCCAAGGCCACCGTCCCCATCGACCCGGTCAACCCCACCCCCGGCTTGGACGAACTCTCCCACTACGCCCGCTTCCTGCGCATCCAGCAAGGCATCGAGCCCATCGGAAACGTGCGCAACGTTCCTGTCGACCCCAGAGGCCGCGACTTCGACGAGCCCGCCGCGAGCCTGGCCCAGCTCTTCAACGCCGCCTACTTCTACACCCTCGCCATGCTCGACAAGCTCTACAACCTGCCCGCGACCTTCGCGGCCGAGACGGCCAGCCCCCGCTACCACCTCGAACGCACCTTCGTCTCCGCCATGAGCGGCCTGCTCTACAGCATCGCCGACCTGCTCATGCAAACCCCCGCCACGAAACTGCGCACCGAGCCGGCGACGGTGCCCGTCTTCGCCGCCCCGACCTTCGAGTTCTACGACTTCCCCGCCGAGATCAAGAAGTCCGGCTCCCACACCATGAAGCAACACCTGATGTGGCTGTGCAACCAAGCCATCGCGCACTTCCCTGAACTCGGCGGAGACAACAGCGTCCACTGGCTGATCGACAAAATGCCCGACATCGACCAGATCTCCTCGCAGCCCCCCGCCAGCCGCCCCCAACCGAAGTGACGGCACACCGCACCCGGGCCCCGATCCGCAGGTTCGACCCGCGTGGGCGGCGAAGACGACCATGCCGGCGGTCCACGCCGGCCTCCAGACCGAATCGGTCGGAGGAGATGCGCAGGCAAGCCGCTGGGCGATTGCGGGCGTAGATGGCGAGGTGGTCGTGCAGGCTCAGGGTCACCTGGCCGCGTCGGGCCTGCGCGGGGACCTCGAAGTCGTCCCACAGAGACAGGTCGGTGGCGGTGGGCATTGCTCTGCCGGCTTCAGGGTTCGGATCCTTCGACACCCGGACCTTCCTCGGCTTTCGCGGGTTCGCCGTGCCGCTGACCTGGCGATATGTTCTTCGGCTCAGCGCGGGATACTGATCGACATGCGCATCGACTTCGATCCCCGGGCCATGGACACCACAGCGTTCTACCGGCTTCTGACCGCAGTGGTGGTGCCGAGGCCGATCGCCTGGGTCTCCACGGTCTCGGCAGTGGACCCGTTCACCGCGAACCTTGCACCGCACTCCTTCTTCACCGTCGCCTGCACCGACCCGCCGATCGTCCAGTTCACCTCCGTCGGCCGCAAGGACTCGCTGCGCAACGTCGAGGCCACCGGCGAGTTCGTCGTCAACCTCGCATCCGAGCCGCTCTTCGAGCAGATCAACGCGAGTGCCGTCGACTTCCCCGCGCACGAGGGCGAGTTCGACGCGGTGGGCATCGCGCGGGAGCCCTCGTCGCGCGTGAAACCGCCCCGCGTGGCCGCCTCGCCCGTCGCGCTGGAGTGCCGGCTGCACTCGACCCTGGGCATCGGCAACTCCACCCTGGTCCTCGGCGAGGTCGTGCACGCCGCCGTACGGGAGGACGTCATCGTCGACGGACGCCCCGACATCCGGCGCCTGCGGCCCCTGGCCCGGCTGGGCGGCGACGAGTGGGGCACGGTCGGCGAGGTCCACGACCTGGCCCGCATCGCCTACCGCGACTGGCCGCCGTCCTGACCGCGTCGAACGTATCCTCGACCCATGACGACTCGCCGCACGACGACTCGCCCTGTGACGACTCTCCCCGTGACGACGCGTGACAGCCCCGACGCCTCCTGGCGTTCGCTGTGGTCGAAGAACTCGGCGCTGTCGATCGGCTCCGTCGACTCGTTCCTCTCCATCGGCTCCGTGGGCAGCGCCCTGTCCGTCGCCTCGGTCGGCAGCTTCCTGTCCGTGGGGTCAGTCGGCTCCGCCGTCTCCTTCGCCTCAGTGGGCTCCTGGCTCAGCGCGGGCTCGGCCCTGTCCGCCCGGTCCACCGGCTCGGTACTGGCACGGCGTTCCCGGGGCGGGGCCGCCGCGGTGGCGACGGTCGCCGGGCTGGCCGTGCTGTACACGTTGGCGTCGGGCCGCGGCCGATCGAGGGCGTGCCGATCCCGCCGACCGGGAGACCGCTGACCGTCGGCCCGGGTCAGCCGGTCGGGAGCAGGGCGTTCTGTGCGCCGCGCCACTCGCGTGGGGAGAGTCCGTAAGCGGCGCGGAAGACCCGGCTGAAGTGGGCGGGGTTGGCGAAACCCCAGCGCTGGGCCACCGCCGAGACCGTGGGAGCCGAGTCGTCGGCGCGGGCGAGTTCCCGGGCGCACCGCTCCAGACGGCGCTGCTGGATGAGGCGGCCGACCGTGACGCCCTCGCCTTCGAAGAGCCGGTGCAGATAGCGCACGGAGATGTGGTGCGCCGCCGCGACGGTCTGCGGGGACAGGTCCGGGTCACCGAGATGCCGGTCGATGTGGTCCCGGACGCGCAGCACGAGGTGGTCACCGGGGTGCGTCCGCGGTGCCGTGACACGCGGGGTGCGCGTATCGACCAGTGTGGCGAAGAGGTCCACGACACCCGTGGCCAGACTGGCGGCGGCGGCCGGGGCGCAGGGCGGGACCGACGCGGTGAGGGAGGTCAGGAAGGTCGCCAGCAGGGCGCCGATGCCGTCCGTCCCGGGGATCGCGGTCCCGGTCACCTGGCGCAGTCCCTCCTCCGGCAGCCCCACCGCCCGCCGGGGCATGTGCACGACGTGGGTGGAGAAGCGGCGCGGATAGTCCAGGGAGTGGGGTCGTGCCGTGTCGTAGACGACGAGGTCGCCCTCGCCCACGAAGGTGCGGCGGCCGTCCTGGATCAGCGTCGCCGTGCCCACCCTCTGGACGCCGACCGCCACCTGGTCCGCGGCCGGACCCGCTGCCGCGTCGGCGATGTGCGCGGGCGTGCGGCTCATGCGGTGCGCGTCGGCGTCGATCGTGGAGATGCGCAGGTGCCCCAGCCACTTGGTGGAGATCCGTCCCTCGAAGGGGCCGTCGGCCCGCGCGGTGACGGCCATCGGCACCAGCGCTCTGCCCAGCGCGTCCCGCCAGTACGTGAGTTTCTCCCCGTCGGGCACCGAAGCAGTCGTCAGCACCAGGGCCACCTGGCTCTCCTCTCCACCTGTGCGAAACCGGCGGAGAGATCGGGCGTCGGCCCGATCTTCCCGCCGTCATCAGCCAACCAGCGGCCCACGGCGGTCTCCAGGCAGGAAGCAGGCAGAAACGCGGACGGCGTCGGCACCGCCGTCCGTTGTGCGCTGAGGGAACAGCACGGTGCGCTGTCGGAAAAGACGCGGGGGAGGCCGCGCCAGCAGGATGGGGGGCACGGCGAGGGACCTCGCCCGTCGGCGGCGCGAGCCCGCCCCCGTCTCCGTGGTGCGGCGACCCGGGGACGGGCGGGCGAGGTCAGGGCGCGTCGAGACGGGCGAGGAGATCGCGAGCCTCGGCGACCGGTTTCGGGTCGGCGTCGAGACCGAGGGAGACACAGCGCGCGAAGGCCGCGCGTGCCTCCGCCGGACGTCCGGCAGACAGTAACGCGTTACCGAGGTTGACGAGCTGGCGGCTCTCCAGGGCGGTGTTGCCGCTCGCCCGGCAGATCGCGACAGCGGTGTTCAGCCGGTCCACCGCCTCCGCCCAGCGCTCCAGCGCGCCGAAGCTGCTGCCCAGGCCCGCGTGCAGCCCGAGCCGGGTGATGTCGGCGATATGCGGTTCCAGTCGGTCGCTGACCTGCTCCAGGAAGTCGAGCGTGTCCTGGTAGAACGCGAGCGCCTCTTCGGGCAGGCCCAGTTTCTCCAGGACGATGGCGTGTCCGTGCCGGGCCTGGAGACCGCCGTGCAGGTCGCCGACGCCTTCGAACAGGCGGGCGGCCCGGTGCAGGTGGTCGGCGGCGGGTCCGAGGTCGCTGATCTGCTGGAGCGCCCAGCCTTGGTACATGTGGGCCCAGGCCTGCTGACCGGCATCGTCGGCCCGTTCCGCCACGGAGAGGGCCTCGGCGGAGCGCAGAAGGCTGTCCTGATGGCGGCGTTCGCAGACGAGGAGCGCCCAGGCGTGGTAGTTGAGCTGTGTCGCCTCCACGACCGGATCGCCCAGCGCCCGTGCGCACCGGGCGGCCGTGCCGAAGACCTCGGGCCAGTGTCCCCAGAAGATCCACTGGTCGGAGAACCAGTGCAGGGCCTCGGCCACCTCCACCACCGTGGCGTGCTCGCCGGCGGCCTCGGCCGCGCGCAGGGCGGCCAGCCAGTTGGCGCCCTCCGACTGGAGCCAGGCGCGGGCCCGGCCCGCGGTCGAGAGGTCCACCGTTCCCTGCCAGGTGGGCGGCGGAGCGCCGTGGTCCGGCTCGAACCAACGGCCCGCGACGACGGCGGTCTCCAGCAGCCAGCGGAAGAACGCCGTGCGGGCCCGGTCCACGTCCCGCGCGTTCTCCTCGGCCTCCAGACGGGCACGGGCGTACAGCCGCAGCAGGTCGTGAAGGCGATAGCGGTCCCCGTCCGTCCCCAGCAGCCCGGTCTCGACCAGCTCCTCCAGGGTGTCCTCGGCGTCGAACAGCGGCTGTCCGGTGAGCCGGGCGGCGCCGGGGGCCGCCGTGTCCTGGCCGGGGACCAGGGCGAGCCGTCGGAACAGGCGGGCGGCCGAGGGCGTCAGCTGACGGTAGGACAGATCGAAGGCGGCGGCCACACGTACGTCCCCGGCGGCCAGCGCGTCCAGGCGGCGCTCCTCGACGGAGAGGCGGTCCGCGAGCCGACGCACGGTCCAACCGGTGCGGGTGGCAAGCCAGTTGCCGGCCACCCGCAGGGCGAGGGGCAGATGATCGCAGCGCTCGGCGACATCGGCGAGGGCGGCCGGATCGGCGGCGGCGCGCTCGGCTCCGACCAGGGAGGCCAGGAACTCGGCGGCCTCCGCGGGGTTCAGCACCCCGAGAGGCAGCCGGTGCACGCTGTCCAGCCCGGTCAGCATGCGGCGGCTCGTCACCACCACCATGCCCGCGCCCGCGGCCGGCAGCAGCGGGCGCACCTGGCCCTCGTCACGGGCGTTGTCCAGGACCAGCAGACAGCGCCGTTCCGCCAACAGCCGCCGGTACAGCGCGGGATGACCCTGCGGCCCGGCCTGGGCGAGGTCCCGGTCGGTCACCTGGAGGGCCTTCAGCACGCTGAGCACGAGTTCCGCGGGACCGGGCGGCTCGTCGTCCGTGCCGCCCAGGTCCAGCACCAACTGCCCGTCGGGAAACCGGTCGGCGAGATTCCGGGCCGCGTGCAGCGCCAGCGTCGTCTTGCCCGTGCCCGGCGGCCCGGAGACCGCCACCACCACCGGCTGGGCGGCGGCCTGCTGCTCCGCGAACGCTGTCAATCGGGTCAACTCCCGTGCCCGGCCCACGAAGTCGTCGATCCCGCGCGGGAACGCCCGCACACCCACCGGGCTGTAGCCCCCGGTGCGCCCGGCCCGCGCCGCCGTGAGCAGCCGCTCCCGCAGCTTCTCGTCCAGGCTCAGACCGTCCGCGAGCGCGGCGGCCGTCCGCCGCTGCGGAGCCGCCCGCCGCCCCCGCTCCAAATCGCCGATGCCCCGCACACTCACGCCCGAGGCCTCCGCCAGACCCTCGATGGTCAGCGACGCGGACAACCGCAACTCCCGCAGCAGCGCCCCGAACGCCGCCCGTTCCCCGCTCAATCCCGCCCCTTCACGTCGACATGCTCCTGCCGTCGCCCCCGAGCATGATCATCGGAATTCTAGAAGAGCCGGACACCCCGCGGGCCCACGCCGACCGGCATGCGGACGGCGTCGTCGGCGCTCGCCGGACGACGTCAGGAGCTGCCGTCGGACGGCGTTGTCAGTGGTCGCCAGTAAGTTCGTCAGTGTCGCGCCGATCCGGTGCGGCAACCCCCCTGTGCTGCGCCGATTCGGCGTGTGGAGCCTTGTGCTGCAAAGGAGATGGTGCGTTGTCGGACTGGGAGAGCGCGAGTACCGCCCGGGTGGTGCCGCCCGCGCGACCGCGAAAGCTTGCCAAGGTCCCCTTCGTCGAACTGGCCGACGGACGCCTGCAGGGCGTGGTCTCCAGCGGCTCGGACATCGAGCGGGTGTACGTCTCGTCGGTCGCCGCCGGTACGTACGCCTTCGCCTGTAGCACCAACAACAACCGCCCCTGCGGCGGCGCGCGCGGCTCGTTCTGCAATCACATCCGCGCCCTGATCACCGAGGCCGTTCTGCAGTACGGTGCCGACCGGGTCGCACGCTACCTGCGCGTCGAGCCCGCCGGCGCGGAGACGGACGCCGCTGCCCTCACCGCCGCGATGACCGGCACCCGCCCGCCGCAGGCGGACGGCAAGGCGGCCGCCGCATCCGTCTTCAGCCGGTTCCTGCGCCACCTGGCCTACCTGGAACTGGCCCCGGTCACCATCCCGTTGCCGGAGCTGCACTGGTTCCCGCCGACGCGGGCGGCGGCCTCGTCCGCGGCGCCCCCGCGTGAGCCCGGTTCGGGCGCGGAGGAGCACACGGGCGGGCTCATCGCGCCCGTGGAGGGGCTGGACGAGGCCCTGGCGGCGGTCGACGCCTTCGACCGGACGCTGGTCGCCGGTCTTATGCGTCCCCGGCCCGACCGGGTGGGCGACCTCACCGAGCTCGCCCGCGCCGTCGCCGGCACGCCGCTGGCCGCGCGGGTCGCCGAGGCCGCCGAGAAGGCCGCGGCCGGAGCGGCGAGCGAGGACCACTTCGTCGCCCTCGCCGCCGCCCGCACCGCCCTCTTCGGAGCCGTGCACGACGCGCTCACGGCAGGCGTCGACGAGGTGACGGGCCGCAGGCGGGAGGAGCACGCGCCGACGGCTCCTGCCGAGCGACCGACGGTGAACCTGCATGCGGCCGCCCGCACCTGGCTGTCGGACCTCGCGCGCGCCGGCTGGCAGGGCATCGACCACGACCTGGCCGGCGGAGCCGCACCGATCGTCTCCGCGATGCTGCCGCACCCCGAGCTGCGCCGCCTGGCCACCCTGCTCGACGGTTTCGCCGCCGAACTCGCCGCCTCCTGCCCCGGCGCCGCCCTGGAACGGATCCCTGCCCGCCGCTGGGGCGACCTGTGGTCCCGCGCCCTGCTGCTGACCCGGCCCGACGCCGCCGACCCGTCCACCCTCGGCACCGCCACCGGCCGTCTGCTGCCACTCGGCGTCGACCTGCACGAACACGCCACCGCCGCGCAGGCCCAGGTCCACGCGGTGTTCGAACCCGCCGACGGCACGGCACCCCGCCTGGTCCGCGCCGGCGTCTCGGTGCCGAAGCCGGACACCGTCGTCGAGGCCGGCGTCTGGCAGCTGCTGCGGCCCCACCTGTCGCTGCTCGCGGCCCTCGGCGAAGGCCGGGCGATGGAACTCGACGCCATGCCCCTCACCGGCGAGGGCGACCTGATCTGGGACGACACGCGAGCACGCAGGGGCGAACCCGCCGACGCCATGACCACCGCACGGGTCCTGCTGCCGACCGCCACCGCCCTGCCCACCGCGCCCCTGGAACGTCACCCCGCGCGCATCGCCGAGCCGGTGTTCCTGGAGGGCTACGACAGGAGGCAGGACGGCGTCACCCTCACCTTCGCCGTCGCCGGACACGACCTCCCCGTCGACACCGACCGCATCCCGACCGCGAGCCCGCTCACCCCCGAGGCGGTCGCCGCCTCCAGCGCGTGCATCGGCCTGCTCCGCTGGGACGGCGGCGGGTTCCGTCTCCAGCCGCTCGCCGTCGAGACCACCGTGCGCAAGAAGGTCGTCGCGCTCCACGCGGGCGCGTGGGCAGGCGGCACCACCGACAAGGCCGGCGTCCGGGCCGAGAAGGCCGCCACGGACGCCGTGACCGTCCTGCGCGAACGAGCGGGGAGGCTGCTGCGGAAATGAGCGACCACATGCCCCGGGCAGTCCCCGACGACAACCGCCGACAGGTCCTCTACTGGCGGTTGCTGGCCCGCCTCTTCGACCCCGAGGAGCAGGCCGGCCTGGAGTCGGCGAGCCTCGCCGTCGTCGAGGACATCGGCCTGCCGCCCGCACTGCTGGACCCGCAGACCTCCGTCGACTCCATCGTGCAGCGCCACCCCGAACTGGCGGCGGAATTCGACGGGTTGATGGTTCCCGAGACCGAGACCGGGACCGGGACCGGGACCGGGACAGGCACCGACGCCGGCACCGAGGCTTCGGCCGACGAGGGCGCGCGCGATCGTGCGGCCGAGGTACGGCGCGCGGCACTCGTGTCCAAGGTGCTGCTGAACGTCTTCGCCACCGGCTCCGGAGCCGTCGGCGCCGCGCAGTTGTCCCGCTGGCAGAGCGACGCGGGCTGGCTGGAGCGCGCGCTCGGCTGCCGGCCCGGTGAGCTGCGCGGCGGTCGAGGAACGACTCCCGACCTCGGCAGCCTCGTCCCCGGCATCGGCCCCGAACTCGGCGCCATCGAAGCCGACCTCGTCCAGCGCATGCACCTGCGCGAAGTGCTCGCCGACCCCGAGCTCGCCGCCCGCCTCACCCCGAGCATGTCGCTCATCGAGCAGCTGCTGCGCGACAAGGACAACCTCTCCGGCGTCGCCCTGGCCAACGCCAAGGCCCTGATCCGCCGCTTCGTCGACGAGGTCGCCGAAGTGCTGCGCACCCAGGTGGAGAAGACCACGGTCGGCGCGCTCGACCGCTCCGTCCCGCCCAAGCGCGTGTTCCGCAACCTCGACCTCGACCGGACCATCTGGAAGAACCTCACCAACTACAACCCCGAAGAGGAACGCCTCTACGTCGACCGCCTCTACTACCGCCACACCGCCCGCAAGACGACTCCACAGCGGCTCATCGTGGTCGTGGACCAGTCGGGCTCGATGCTCGACTCCATGGTCAACTGCACCATCCTGGCGTCGATCTTCGCCGGACTGCCGAAGGTGGACGTCCACCTGATCGCGTACGACACCCGGGCGCTCGACCTCACCCCCTGGGTGAACGAGCCGTTCGAGGTGCTGCTGCGCACCAAGCTGGGCGGGGGCAACGACGGCCCGGTCGCCATGGCCATGGCCCGGCCGAAGATCGCCGAGCCCAAGAACACCGTGATGGTGTGGATCTCGGACTTCTACGAGTTCGACCGCTCCCAGCCGTTGTTCGAAGCCATCGAGGAAGTCCACCGCTCCGGCGTCAAGTTCATCCCGGTCGGCTCGGTGACCAGCTCCGGCCGGCAGGAGGTCAACCCCTGGTTCCGGGAGCGGTTCAAGGCCCTCGGCACACCGGTGATCTCCGGCCACATCAACAAGCTCGTCCACGAACTCAAGACGTTCCTCGCCTAGGACTTCCCCCCTATCGAGAAAGGCCCTTCCATGACCGACCTGCTGCGCGCCCCCGCCGAGCTCAAGTACGCCGAGGAACTCGACTGGCTGGAGTCGATCGACGACAACCCCAAGCCGTTCTCCTGGCGACTGTCGCCGAAGATGGTCCGCCTGTTCATCCTCGGTTCCGAGCGCGCCGACGGCCTCGACCGGGAGATCGCCCAGAAGTGGTTCGGCGACCGCAGCTTCGTCGAGCGCTCCATCGTCACCCTCGCGTCCGACCGCGGCCTGCTGCTCATCGGCGACCCCGGCACCGGAAAGAGCTGGCTGGCCGAGCTGCTGTCGGCCGCGATCTCCCGCAACTCCACCCTGGTCGTGCAGGGCACGGCGGGCACCACCGAGGACCACATCAAGTACTCGTGGAACGTCTCGATGGTCATCGCCAAGGGCCAGTCGCGCGAGTCGATGATCCCCTCGCCGATCATGACCGCGATGGAGTCCGGCTCGATCGGCCGCTTCGAGGAGCTCACCCGCTCCACCAGCGACGTCCAGGACGCGCTGATCTCGATCCTGTCCGAGAAGTACATCTCGGTCCCGGAGCTGGGCAGCGACCAGGACAGCGACAACATCGTGTTCGCCAAGCCCGGCTTCTCGGTCATCGCCACCGCCAACAGCCGCGACCGGGGCGTCAACGACCTCTCCTCGGCGCTCAAGCGCCGCTTCAACTTCGTCCGCATCCCGGTGGTGACGAACAAGAACAGCGAGGCGGAGATCGTCCGCTTCCGTACCGAGGAACTGCTGCGCCGCCACCAGATCGAGCTCGACGTCCCGCCGACCCTGCTGGACGTGCTGCTGCGCAGCTTCGCCGATCTGCGGGCCTCCTCGGCAGCGGCCGGCAGCGACGACGAGAAACTGGAGTCCGCCCTGTCCACCGCCGAGCAGATCGGCGTCCTGGAGGACGCCATCCTGCACAGCAACTTCTTCGGCGAGCGCGCCCTCACCGCCCACGCCCTCGCCTCCTCCCTCGTCGGCTCCCTGGCCCGGCGCGCGCCCGAGGACCTCGCCATCCTCAACAAGTACCTGCACGGCGTCGTCGAACCGCGAAGCAAGGAAGAAGGGGGCTCCTGGCCGGAGTTCCTCGAAGGCGGCCGCGACGCGATCGCGACCCTGTCATGAGCGGCGGCACCTTCGAGGCGCTGCGCGGCCAACTGCACGAGGCGGCAACGGCGTTCGCCGACGGGCCCGGAGCCCTGGAGGGCATCCTGCGCGGCATCGTCGACGACGTCGAACGCGCGGTGGACGAGCCGTTGGAGATCTTCCCGGTCTGCCACCACTCACCGGCCTCGGCGATCGCCATGGCCCGCCGGCTGCGCGAGAAGCAGCCGAAGGTGGTCTACCTGGAGCTGTGCGAGGACATGGCGCCCCTCCTCACCGAGCTGCGCAACTGCCGGCTGCCGGTGGCGGTCCAGGCGTTCGCGAGCGAGGTCGAGGGCTTCCCCGCCGACTGGTCACCGCTCTCGGTGGTCGCCCCGGTCACCGAGGCCTCCGCCGAGTACCAGGCCATCGCCTACGCGCTCGACACCCCGGGTGTCGAACTGGTCCTCGTCGACCGCTCCTCGGACCATGTCTTCCAGTGGGAGACCGAGTCGGACGCCGACTCCGTGCCGGAGGCCGACCCCGACGCGCCGCAGGCCGAGGAGCAGACCGCCCTGCACGGCGACGCCGTCGGCGTGGAGATCGGCGACCTGCGCCCGCGCTTCGCCGAACTGGAGGAGCACCTCCTGCGCCACGGCCGGGTACGGCACTGGTCGGAATGGTGGCACCAGTACGTCGAACTGCCCCTCGGCGACAGCGACCACGACACCTACCGCCAGGTGATGCTGCTCATCGGCAGCCTCTTTCGCCGCCTCGCCCCCGGAGACCCCGGGAAGGTACGGGTCGACGAGGACCGCGAGCGGTACATGTGGACGAGGATGCGCGAGCACCTGGCCGCCACCGGCACCGATCCCGCCGACTGTCTCTACGTCTGTGGCGCCTTCCACGCGGCCAGCCGCGTCGCGGAGTTCGGCGTGCGCGGCAGCGACACCTTCACCATCAGCCCGCCGAGCCCCACCAAGTGGCGGCACGGCCTCATCCCGTCCAGCCACGCGGCGATCGAGGCGCAGTTCGGCCTCGCCGCGGGCTCGGTGTCCATCGCGGCGACGGAATGGGCGAAGAACGTCAGGCGCACCGGCGTCCGCCCGTACCGCCTGGAAGGCCAGGCGGGCACGAAGAAGAGCGCGACGCCGAAGAAGGCCCTCCCCGCAGTTCCCGCTCCCACGGCCCCGCCCGCCGACCGGCTCACGGGCTTCCTCCAGCGCCCGCCCGCCCTCGACGCCCTCGACGAGGCCGAACTGCTCGGCTGGTCCGTGGAGATCGTGCGCGCAGCGCGCCGCAACGGCTACCTCGCCTCCACCGCCGACGCCATCGCCGTCTTCGAGACGTCGATCCTGCTGGCCGGGATGCGCGACCGTGCCAAGCCGACGCCGTACGACTTCCAGGACGCGGCGGTCACCTGCATCGAGAAGGACGCCGTTCCGGGCCGGCGGGACGTGGGCCGGCTGGTCGAGATCATGATGGGCGGCGACCGGGTCGGCCAGGTCGGCTACGACGCGCTGCCGCCGCTGGCCCGTGACGTGCACGACCGGCTCGCCCCGCTGAACCTGAAGCTCCAGCAGCGCGGAGTGCGGCGCGCCCTGCTGGACATCGCCTCCCGGCCCGAACTGGAACACTGCTCCGACCTGCTGTGGATGCTGCGCCGCCTGCTGCCGGCCGGCGCCGCCCGGCCCATCATGGGCGAACGGCGCCTCGGCGAGCGTCCCATCCAGGAGTCCTGGGACCTGGCCCTGGGCACCCACCAGCGCGCCCTCATCGAACTGGGCTACGAGGGCGTCAGCATCGAGCAGGTCCTCGAACAGCGGCTGCGGCGCGCCGCATACGCGCCCCAGGCCACGGCGGCCCAGGTCCTGGAGGCCGTCGAGGACGCCACGCTCCTCCTGCGCAGCCGCCGCCTCGCCGACGAACTCGGCTCCCGGGCCCTGGAGGTCCTGGCGAGCGAACGCACCGTCGACGGCGCGCCGGAGGTGCTGCGCCGCGTCCGCCGCCTGCTGACCTACTACCGCACCGCCGAGCCGGTGCTCCCGCCCTGGATCGAGTCGTTCGTCAAGACCGGCTACGCGCACTACTGCACCCTGCTGCCGACGGCGTTCACCGACGACGACGCGACCGTCCGCCAGGTCGCGGCGATGCTGGGCTTCCTGTTCGGCATGGAGAGCCTCGCCCTGTCCCTCGGCTGCGACCGCGCCCAGCTCGAACTCGCCCTGGCCCAGTCCCACCCGACCGAGCCCTCCCGCACGGCACTGCTGTGGGCGGCGCAGACCCACCTGGGCACCCTGGCGAGGACGGCACTGCGGGCACGCTGCGACGAACTGCTCGGCAACCCGTTGGTCGTCCCCGCCTATCCCCGCTACCTGAGCGGGTTCGTGCACGCCCTGGAACCGGTGCCGGGCCTGGCCGACTTCGTCGTCGAGGCCGTGTCGAACGCTTTCGCCCGTCTCCCGGACCCGGTCCTGCTGCCCTGGCTGCCGACCCTCGTCACGACCCTGCGCGCGAGCGGCACCGAGCTGGCCCCGCTGCTGATCCGCGAGGCCGGCCGCGTCTTCCCCGCCCGGCTCACGGAACTCGACGCCTGGGTACCGCAGTGGCGCCTCCCGCAGGAACCGCCGCCCGCGCACCTGGAGTCGGCGGCGGGCACCGGAGGCGGCCTGCCGCTCCTGGCCGCCCACCCCGCGACCTGCGACGCGCTGGCCGACCTGCTGGGCTACGACGGCACGTGGGAGACCCCGGAGGGGACGTCGTCCGGAGCGGCCCTCCTCGCCCGGTACCCGCAGACCGCGACGGCGCTGGAGGCGCTGCTGGCCGTCAGCTGACCGGCAGCGCCGCCACCAGGGCGCGGAGGGTGCTCTCCGCCAACGCCGGGTTGGCGGCGGCGTGGTGGGCCAGCTCCTCGTCGTCGAGGAGCTCCGCCAGCCGGTCGGGCGGAAGGTTCGGGTGGCGCGCGAAGGCCGCCCGCACGGCGGGGTCGGGGTCCCGGGTGAGCCGCTCGACGGTGGCCGGCGGAGTCTCGGGGTCGCGGGCGGCCAGGGCCCGGACGGCGGGATCCTCGTCTTCGGCGTGGACGGCCAGCCCGTCGGTCGGGAAGTTCGGCCGGGTGACGAGATGCGCGCGCTCGGGACCGGTGTACTCCAGGAAGCTGCGCAGCAGGAGGGCCGACGGGGCGTCCGGATGGTTCTGGGCCAGCAGGACGCGGACGCCGAGGTCGTCGTCGGCGGCCAGCCGGGCCACGAGGTCCGGCGGCAGGCTGTGCTCCCTCGCCGCCTCCCGGCGCAGCATCGGGTGAGCGGACAGCGCGTCCCGGCGGACGGCCTCGGGGTCCCGGGGCACCAGACGCTCCGGGTAGAAGCAGAAAGGCTCGTCCAGGGGGACCTCGTAGTCGATCGCGGCCCGTTCCTCCTCGGTCCACGCGGGGTGGACGGACACTGACAGCCGGACCTTCGGGTCGGGGTCGGCCGCGAGGACACGGCGCTCGTCGTGGTCGAGGTCCGGGTGGCGGGCGAGCATGCGGCGTACGCCGGGGTCGGGATCCGTGACCAGCGCGTGGCGCTCGGCGGGACCGAGGTCCGCGCGGCGCGTGATCTCCCACCGGACCTCCGGGTCCGGATCGGCGGCCAGGAGGACCACGACGTCAGGAGGGAGACTCGGGTTGGCCGCGATCATCGCCCGATCCCCGGGACCGGCCGGAGCGGTGAGGACACTGTCCACGACGGCCCTGCTGAGAGCGTCGTGAAGCAGTATGCCGGTGCGGGCGTGGCAGGACTGTTCGGGCAGTACGCTCTCCACCCACGCGGGATCCTCGTGGCGCAGATGCTCCTCGGCCCTCTCCCGGACCTCGTCGTCGGGGTCCGCCAGCAGCGCGGCCCGCGTCTCGGCGGGCAGCCACCCCCACATGCCGACTCCCCAGGCGCGGACCTTCGCGTCCGGATGCGTCGCCATGGAGCGGCGCAGCTCGACGGAGAACTGCCGGTAGAGGGTGCCCAGGAGCTCGGGGTCGTACGTGTTCAGTATGCGGATGACGGCGTCGTCCGGCAGCGGCCGGGGCTCGGCGGGGGGAGTCACCCGGGGGGCCTCGGCGAGGTGGGCGCGGACGAACCAGTGCGGATCGTCCACCAGCCGTACCCGCTGGGCCGGGTCGACGTGGGGGTTACGGGTGAAGAAGCTACGGGTGCGGTGGTCGGGATGCTCGATCACGGCGTCGACGACCGTCTCGGGCAGCACCCGGTCCCGGCACAGCACCATCCTTACGGCGAGCGGCGCCTTCGCCAGGAGGTGCAGCAGGACATCTTCCGGAGTCGAGGGATTCAGGGCGACCCCGGCCAGGCGCCGGGTGGCGAGATCGGCGTCCTGCCAGATCTGCTCAGGTGTGGGCATGCGTCGTATTCCCCCCAGGAAACGATCGGGCCCCCTGCCTCGGGCAGGGGGCCCATGACCTTAACCGCCCGGCCGGATCAAGGGCCAGGCAGTTGTACTACCGGTGCCGGTAGCCGACCGTGAGGACACCGGTGACCTTCGCCGGGGCGCCACTGCTGTAGACCACCTCCCCGCCGGACTTCTTCCAGATCTTGATGAGGAAGGTGTCCGGGCTGTCCGTCGCAGTGACGCGGAAGCCGTAGCCGCTCTTGCCGTTCACCGTGCCGGATCCCTGGAGGACGGCCGTGGAGCCGGAGACGACGAGCCAGTCGAGTCCGGTGGAGCGGAACTTCAGGTGGGCCGGCCTGGAGTCGAAGGTGACCTCTCCGGCCGGGGCGGTGGCACCCGGCAGATAGGCGGCCGCGAGCGAGAAGGACGCCCGGCCCGTCAGCTTCAGCCCGACCCGGGAAGCGACGGTACCCGCGCCCACCACCGGCCCGGCGGCACGGTCGTACACGATCAGCTCGGGGAGTGTCGTGTCGGCCGAGGCGCCGTCGTCGTCGGTGACGGTGATCACCGGACGCCGGATGCCCGCCGCGGCGTAGGTGTGCTCCGCGCGGCAGCCGGACGAGGTGACCGTGCCGGAGACCGGCTTGCCGCCGTCCTTCCAGTCGACCACGCACGTGTGGGTGTCACCGGCACCCGGGTCGTCGAACCGGGCGGTGACGGCCGTGGGCCGGCCGACCGACACCGGGCCCGACGGGCCGGTGGCGGCCGTGATCGACGGGGCCGCGTTCGTCACGGTGACGACCGCCGTGTCGGTGCTGCGCCCGCCGGTCAGGGTGAGGGTGTACGAACCGTCGTCGGTGCAGGTGACCGTGGTCCGGGCGGCGGCCGGGTCCGCGACCGTGCAGGGCGCGCCCTGCTCGACCGTCCACCGCGCGCCGCCCGCCCCGGAGACCGTGCCGGTCAGGGCGATCGCGGAGCCCTCGACGCCGTTGGCGTCCGCACCGGCGTGGACGATGGTGACCGGGTCGACGCTCGTGAGGGTGGGCACGACCTTCTTGATCAGGCCGTCGGCGTCGAACTCCAGCTTGTCGATGGTGGTTTCCCGGTGCATGCCGTCACCGCCGGGGATCGCGAAGCGGTGGTAGGCGATGTACCAGTCGTCCGTGCCCGGAACCTGGACGACCGAGTGGTGGCCGGTGCCCAGGATGCCCAGCGAGGCGTCCTTCTCCAGGATCACGCCCCGCTTGGTCCAGGGGCCGGTGGGGGAGGGGCCGGTGGCGTAGGCGACGCGGTAGTTCTCGTCCCGGGTGTCGTTCTCCGACCACATGAAGTAGTAGGTGCCCTTGCGCTTCACCACGAACGTGCCCTCGTTGTAGCCGCTCGGGGTGATGTCGGTGACCTTCGAGGCGTCGAAGGAGACCATGTCGTCGTTCAGCGGGACCACGTACGCGTGCCCGTTGCCCCAGTACAGGTACGACTGGCCGTCGTCGTCGGTGAACACGGCCGGGTCGATCATCTGGCCGCTCAACTGGCCCGCCTTGAGCAGGGGCTGTCCGAGGGCGTCCTTGAACGGACCGGTCGGCGAGTCCGAGACCGCGACCCCGATGTTCGCGTCGGCGCAGAAGTAGAAGTAGTACTTGCCGTCCTTCTCGGCGATGGTCGGCGCCCAGGCCCTGCTGTCCGCCCAGCTCACGTCGGGACCCAGGTCGAGGATGACGCCGTGGTCCGTCCAGTGCACCAGGTCGGTCGACGAGTACGCCTTGAACTGCGTGCCGCTCCAGCCCTCGAAGCCGTCGGTCGTCGGGTACATGTAGAAGGTGTCGCCGAAGCGGACGATGTTCGGGTCGGCGTTCAGACCCGGCAGCACCGGGCTCTTCATGATGAGCGCGGAGACCGTCCAGGTGCGCTTCTTGCCGTCGGAGCCGGTCACCTCGTACGTCACCGGCTTGCTGAAGTCCTGGACACTGCCCGAGGCGGGGCTGATCGCGGCGCCGTGGGCGAGGGTGAACTCCGGTGCCAGGCCGGTGAGATCGGTGCCCTCCTTCGCGGGGAGCGTGATGCGGCTGCCGGCGTCGTCGATGAGCGCGTCGACCTTCAGCGCGGAGGCGGTGGCCCGGGCGATGCCCGCCGTGTTGCCGCTGAGCTCCATCACCTCGGCGGCCGTGAGGGCCCGCCCGTAGATCCGGAAGTCGTCGACCTCGCCGCCGAAGTACGGGTCGCCCGAGTACAGGGAACGGCCGATGTAGCCGCTGTAGTCCTTGTTCGCGTCGTAGAGCTCGGACGGCTTGATGGTGGTCGTCGTGCGGGCCGCCTCGACGCCGTCGACGTAGAGGACCATCGTGCCGGTCGAGCCGTCGAGGGTGACGGTGACGTGGCGCCACTCGCCGGGCGTGAGCTGCTTGCCGGCCGTCAGCTTCGACTCCGCCGACCAACTGGCCTTCGTGATCGCCGAGTAGAGGCTGGAGCCGCCGTTGGAGGGGGTGGCGAAGAGGTACTTGTTGCTGTCGGGCCCGAGCCCGAACAGCCACTGGAAGTTGTTGCCGCCCTTCCACTTCGCGTATGTCGACACGGTGACGCTGTCGGCGCCCTTCAGTACGCCGTTCGGGATCTTCACGTAGGGGGACGTGGCGGAGTCGCCGGACATCGTGAACGAGCCGCCGTTCACGCCGGTGCCGAAGGCGGGCGTGCGGACGTAGGTGCCGTGGTAGCCGTGGCCGCTGGAGTCGACGGCGATGTTGCCGGACGTCTCGTCGAAGCCGTAGTGCAGCAGCAGGTCGGCGGGCACGTCGGCGCCCTCCTCGGAGACCGTCACCCGGGCCTGTACGGGGAGCGCGGCGCCGTCGGGAAGGCTTCCGGTCACCGTGAACGTGCCGGCCTGCGCGTACGCCGACGCCGGGACGTCGTCCCAGGTCACGGCCACCGGGCGCTTGACGCCGTCGGCGTATGTGGCGATCACGGTCGCGGGCAGCACCGGTGCCTCGCCGATCCGCGTCTTCACCGACACGTCCTCGACGCTCTCGACCAGTTGGTCCGGCTGGTAGGCGCGCAGCAGCCGGTCGTACTCGGCCTGCGTGACCGGCAGGACCGTGCCATGGCGGGGCTTGGACGGCAGGTCGTAGCCGGTGGCCGGGGTCCAGGTGCCGGAGGCGAGGTCCGTCGTCTCGAAGGGGATGTAGCCGCGACCGCCGAACTCGTCGAGGAAGGCGTACCACTTCTCCTCGGTGTTGGACTTGAACACCAGCGGCCCCTCGGCCGCGTTCATCGCGCCCTTGCCGATGCCCTCGGCGACCGCGTTCCAGGAGAGGTTCAGCAGCGAGTCGCTCTTCTCCTCGAAGATGAACTTGCTGTTGGGCGTCGAGGAGGTGTTGTTGCGCTCGTCCTTCGACAGGCGGAAGTAGGTGCCGTCGTGCTGGATGACCGTGGAGTCGATGACCGAGTAACCGCGATCGATCCAGACCTTGGGCTCGCTGAACGTGTAGAAGTCGCGGGTGGTGGCGTACATCATCCGGTTGTAGGTGTCGCCGGAGTGCGAGGCGTTGTCGTACAGCTTCGACGCCCAGAAGACGACGTACTCGCCGAGGTCGGAGTCGTAGTACGCCTCCGGGGCCCAGGTGTTGCCGGCGCTGTCGGGGGACACCTGCACCAGGCGCTGGTTCGTCCAGTGGACGAGGTCGGTGGACTCCCAGACCATGATGGACTTGCTGCCGGTGCGCTGTGAGGCGTCCCAGTCGCCGTTGCCGTAGATCCTCAGGTCGGTGGCGATCTGGTAGAACTTGTCGCCCTCGGGGGAGCGGATGATGAAGGGGTCGCGCAGGCCCTTCTCGCCGAGCGTGGAGGTCAGGACGGGCTTGCCGTCGTTCAGCTCCCGCCACTTCAGCGGGTCGTTGCCCTTGCTCAGCGCGGCGTAGAGCTGCTCGCCGTCCGCGGTGCCCTCGCCGGTGAAGTAGCTGAACATGTAGCCCTTGAGGGCTTCCTTCGCCGGGAGTTCGGGGACCTTCGCGGTGAACGTGCGGGTCGCCTGCGCCGTGCCCTTGGTGACGGTCGCGGTCAGGTCGACCGTGGTGGCGCCGGTGCCGTGCGCGGGGCGGTGGACCACGCCGTCGGCGGACACGACGTCCTCGCGTGCGGAGGTCCAGGTGACGGCGGTGCCGTAGGAACCGGTCGCCGGGAGGCTGAGGTTGCCGCGTACGTCGTCGAGGTTGTGCACCTCGAGCGCCTCGGCGGCCTGGCGGGTCGCGGTCGCGTCGTCGAAGGCCGCCAGGACGGTGACGTCGAAGGACTTGGTGGCGGTGACCGTGCCCTTCTTGAGGGTCGCCGTGAGCGTGGCGTGGGCGTCCGGTTCGCCCGCGGCGGGACGGGTCACCTTGCCGGCGTCCGACACCACGGCGGTGTTGTCGCTGGCCCAGCTGATCGCGGAGCCGCCGGCCGTGCCGGTCTTCGGCAGGTCCAGGTCGGCGGTGACGGCGTCGGTGTCACCGAGGTCCAGTGCGGCCTTGTCGTCGGCGACACCCTGCGTGGCCACGGGGAGGGCGAGCTGCTCCACGTCGGCGGCGGCCAGCGCGCGGTCGTACACGCGGAAGTCGCGGATGTCGCCCTTGAAGAGCTTGTCGCCGGAGTAGACCGACTTGCCGATGTAGTTGGCGGTGGTGATGCCGGAGCCGATGGCGCCGGGGGTGATGGTGACGGACGTGTTGCGGGCGACCTCGACGCCGTCCTCGTACAGCACACCGGTGGTGCCGGACTGCGTGTAGGTGAGGTGCTTCCACACCGAACGGGTCAGGTTGTGCGAGTCGGCGGGCTTGGTGGTCTGTTCCGTCGACCAGTTGCCGGTGGCGATCGAGGTGCGCAGGGAGTTGCCCGTGGTGAACAGGTAACCGTTGCCGTTGCCTCCGCTGGAGTTGCCGAAGCCGTAGAGGAAGTACGGCGTCGACTGGCCGGCGTCGATCCGCACGTCCATGGCGACGCTGATCGCGTCCATGCCCTTCATGACGTCGTTCGGCACCTTGATGTAGGTGTCCGAGCCGTTGAAGGCGAGGCCCTGGCCGGTGGACGACCACCCGGCGGTGCCGTTGACCGTGCCGTCGCGGCCGTGACCGGAAGCGTCGGTCGCCGTGGTGCCGGACGTGGCGTCGAGCTTGTACCAGAGGGCCAGACCCTCGGAGACGTCGGCAACCTCCGCCGCCTGTACGGGAGTTGTGGTGCCGACGAGCCCCACGAGCAGTGATACGGCGGTCAGCGCGGCGAGTTGTCCCGCTCCGCGTCTCGCTCGGACGCGGAAGCGTTTTCTATGCGTCATAGGGGACCGCCGTTTCAGCCGTGTGACGTGATGTTGCGAGAGTGTCAAACGGTGTACATGGCCGCGTCAAGACTTCTCGAACAATGTCCGACCAGTCGAACGGAACTTTCGAAGAACAAGGACCGTGCTCAGCCCCTGCTCGGCCCTGAGTTGACAGCCGCGAGGTGAGCGCCCACCACCAGTGGAGTCCGTCCAGTGGGCCGGAATCACCGTCAGTGAGGGACGTGGAGGTGATCCGGCGGAGCCGGCACAGCCGGTAGCGGACCGTGTTGGGATGGGTGAACAGCGCGGCGGCCGTCTGGTCCAGGCGGCGCCCGTTGTCGAGGAACGTCGTCGCCGTGAGCGCGAGTTGACGATGGAAGTCGTTCGTCGGATCGAGTACGCCCAGGAGCCGGTCGCTCAACAGCGGCCCCAGCAAAGGCTGTTCGGGCAGGGCGAGCCGGGCCGCGAAGTGGGTGACGTCGTACAGGCCGCGCAGCCCCTGCTCCCGGCCGAGGTCCGGCGCGCGCACGCACAACCGGTACAGCGAGGGCAGTTCGGGCAGGGCAGCGGCGGGTGCCACCACGACGAGGGCGTCCGGGGCGAGTTCGTCGGTGCCGGGCGGCCGCGGGCACAGTCCGGCCAGGTGGCCGTCGACCGCCGCCGTGGTGCTCCTCCTCGACCAGGAGCCCGAGGCGAGCATCGGCGGGCAGGCGTTCTGGTCCTTCGGCGGCCTGTTCTTCGTCAACTCCGACGAACAGCGTCTGATGGGCGTCAAGGACACCTACGACCTGGCCTGGCAGGACTGGCGGGGCGCGGCCGGTTTCGACCGGGGTGTCGACGACCCCAAGGGCCAGGACCACTGGGCGTACCAGTGGGCCACGGGCGTTCCCGCACACGTCGACGGCCGGATGCCGGCGATCACGCAGAAGGCGGGCGGGCGCATCGTCAACCCGGACCGGATGTGGCACTGCACCGAGGGCCTCAGGAAATACGACCCGATCCGGCCCGGCCACGGCATCCGTATCCTCCCCGGCCCCTCCTCGATGTGGTTCGACGCCGAGGGGCAGCTGTTCAACACCCCCGACATGCCGGGCTACGACACCCTGCACACCCTCAAGACGATCACCGACTCCGGTTACGACTACTCCTGGTTCGTCACCACCCAGAAGATCATCGCCAAGGAGTTCGCGCTGTCCGGCTCCGAACAGAACCCCGACCTCACCAACAAGGACGTCTGGCAGCTGCTGTCGAGGATCTGGCAGACCCCGGAGCCGATCGAGAAGTTCAAGAACAAGGGCGAGGACTTCGTCGTCGCCACGACGCTCACCGACCTGGTCGCCGGCATGAACAAGCTCACCGGGGACAACCTGATCGAGCTCGCCGACCTCAAGCGGCAGATCGAGGCCCGCGACCGGGAGATCGACAGCCCGTACACCAAGGACGTGCAGGTCATGGGCATCCGCAACGCCCTGAACCACACCGGCGACACGCTCAGCCGCACGGCCTGCGTCCACCGGATCCTCGACTCGAGCGCCGGGCCGCTGATCGCCGTGCGCCTCGACGTCCTCACCCGCAAAGCCCCTCGGCGGCCTGCAGACCGACCTCTTGGGCCGGGTCCTGGACGCCACCGGGATCCCCGTGCCAGGCCTGTACGCGGCCGGGGAGGTCGCCGGGTTCGGCGGCGGCGGAGTCCACGATTACCGTTCCCCGGAGGGCACCTTCCTCGGCGGCTGCCTGTTCCCCGGACGCCGGGCGGGGAGGGCGGCAGCGGCGGCCACCGAGACCTGATCGCCGGCCGCGGTCCCGGGTACCCGGCGGTCCGATCGGGCGACACGCGCGGTGAGTGGCCCTCCTCACATGGCCATCCCGGCCCCTCACCGACACGATGGTCCTCGTCACCGGCAGGCTGAAGGGGTCCCAGGATGTTCCGCAAGGTGCTGGTCGCCAACCGTGGTGAGATCGCGATCCGTGCGTTTCGCGCCGGCTATGAGCTGGGCGCGCGCACGGTCGCCGTCTTCCCGCACGAGGACCGCAACTCACTGCACCGGCTGAAAGCCGACGAGGCCTACGAGATCGGCGAGCCGGGACACCCGGTGCGCGCCTACCTCTCCGTCGAGGAGATCGTCGCCGCCGCGCGCCGGGCGGGCGCCGACGCCGTCTACCCGGGCTACGGCTTCCTCTCCGAGAACCCCGAACTGGCCCGCGCCTGCGAGGAGGCGGGCATCACGTTCGTCGGCCCCGACGCGCGGACCCTCGAACTGACCGGGAACAAGGCCCGGGCCGTAGCCGCCGCCCGCGAGGCGGGCGTGCCCGTGCTCGGCTCCTCGGCGCCGTCCAGCGACGTCGACGAACTGGTACGTGCCGCGGACGACATCGGCTTCCCCGTGTTCGTCAAGGCGGTCGCCGGCGGCGGCGGGCGCGGCATGCGGCGCGTGGAGCACCCCGCGCAGCTGCGCGAGTCCATCGAGGCGGCGGCCCGCGAGGCGGCGTCCGCGTTCGGCGACGCCACCGTCTTCCTGGAGAAGGCCGTCGTCGACCCCCGCCACATCGAGGTGCAGATCCTCGCCGACGGCGAGGGCAACGTCATCCACCTCTTCGAGCGGGACTGCTCGGTCCAGCGCCGCCACCAGAAGGTCATCGAGCTCGCCCCCGCGCCGAACCTGGACCCGGAGCTGCGGAGCCGCATCTGCGCCGACGCCGTGCGCTTCGCCCGGCAGATCGGCTACCGCAACGCGGGCACCGTCGAGTTCCTCCTCGACCCCGCCGGCAACCACGTCTTCATCGAGATGAACCCGCGCATCCAGGTCGAGCACACGGTCACCGAGGAGGTCACCGACGTCGACCTCGTCCAGGCCCAGCTGCGCATCGCCTCCGGCGAGACCCTCGCGGACCTCGGCCTGTCGCAGGAGACGGTCACCCTGCACGGCGCGGCCCTGCAGTGCCGTATCACCACCGAGGACCCCGCGAACGGCTTCCGCCCGGACACCGGCCGCATCAGCGCCTACCGCTCCCCGGGCGGCTCCGGCATCCGCCTCGACGGCGGCACCACCCACGCGGGGACGGAGATCAGCGCCCACTTCGACTCCATGCTGGTCAAACTCACCTGCCGGGGCCGGGACTTCCAGACCGCGATCGGACGGGCCCGGCGCGCCGTGGCCGAGTTCCGCATCCGCGGCGTGGCCACCAACATCCCGTTCCTGCAGGCCGTCCTCGACGATCCCGACTTCCAGGCCGGACACGTCACCACGTCGTTCATCGAACAGCGGCCGCACCTGCTCACCGCACGCTCCTCGGCCGACCGCGGCACCAAGCTGCTGACCTACCTCGCCGACGTCACGGTCAACAAGCCGCACGGCGAGCGGCCCGAGCTGATCACCCCGGCCACCAAGCTGCCGCCGCTGCCGGACACCGAGCCGCCCGCGGGCTCCCGTCAGCGGCTGGTCCACCTCGGCCCGGAGGGCTTCGCCCGCTGGCTGCGCGAGTCGCCCACCATCGGTGTCACCGACACCACCTTCCGCGACGCCCACCAGTCCCTGCTCGCCACCCGTGTCCGCACCAAGGACCTCCTCGCCTCGGCCCCGCTGGTCGCCCGCACGCTGCCCCAGCTGCTGTCCCTGGAGTGCTGGGGCGGCGCCACCTACGACGTCGCCCTGCGCTTCCTCGCCGAGGACCCCTGGGAGCGGCTGTCCGCCCTGCGCGAGGCCGTCCCCAACATCTGCCTCCAGATGCTGCTGCGCGGCCGCAACACCGTGGGCTACACGCCCTACCCGACCGAGGTGACCGACGCCTTCGTGCAGGAGGCCGCCGCCACCGGCATCGACATCTTCCGCATCTTCGACGCGCTCAACGACGTCGGCCAGATGCGGCCCGCCATCGACGCCGTACGCGAGACGGGCACGGCGATCGCCGAGGTCGCGCTCTGCTACACCTCCGACCTGTCCGACCCGGCGGAGCAGCTCTACACCCTCGACTACTACCTGCGTCTCGCCGAGCAGATCGTCGAGGCGGGCGCGCATGTCCTGGCCGTCAAGGACATGGCGGGCCTGCTGCGCGCCCCGGCCGCCGCCAAGCTGGTCTCCGCGCTGCGCCGCGAGTTCGACCTGCCGGTGCACCTGCACACCCACGACACCGCGGGTGGCCAGCTCGCCACCTATCTGGCCGCGATCCAGGCCGGCGCGGACGCCGTCGACGGCGCCGTGGCCTCCATGGCCGGTACGACCTCCCAGCCCTCGCTGTCGGCGCTCGTCGCCGCCACCGACCACTCCGAGCGGCCCACCGGCCTCGACCTCCAGGCCGTCGGCGACCTGGAGCCCTACTGGGAGGGCGTCCGCAGGATCTACGCCCCCTTCGAAGCCGGCCTCGCCTCCCCGACCGGGCGCGTCTACCACCACGAGATCCCCGGCGGACAGCTCTCCAACCTGCGCACCCAGGCCGTCGCCCTCGGCCTCGGCGACCGCTTCGAGGACATCGAGGCGATGTACGCCGCCGCCGACGGCATCCTCGGCCGCCTGGTGAAGGTCACCCCGTCGTCCAAGGTGGTCGGCGACCTCGCCCTGCACCTCGTCGGCGCCGGAGTGTCCCCGCAGGACTTCGAGGCGACGCCCGACCGGTACGACATTCCCGACTCCGTCATCGGCTTCCTGCGCGGTGAGCTCGGCACCCCGCCCGGCGGCTGGCCCGAGCCGTTCCGCAGCAAGGCGCTCCAGGGCCGTGCCGACGCCAAGCCCGTGCAGGAGCTGACCACCGAGGACCGCGAAGGCCTGGAGAAGACCCCCCGCAGCACCCTCAACCGGCTCCTCTTCCCCGGCCCGACGCGCGACTTCGAAACCCACCGCCAGGCCTACGGCGACACCAGCGTCCTCGACAGCAAGGACTTCTTCTACGGGCTGCGCCCGGGCAAGGAGTACTCCGTCGACCTCGAGCCGGGTGTCCGCCTTCTGATCGAGTTGCAGGCCGTCGGTGAGGCGGACGAGCGCGGCATGCGCACCGTCATGTCGTCCCTGAACGGCCAGCTGCGGCCCATCCAGGTCCGCGACCAGGCGGCGGCCTCCGACGTCCCGGTCACCGAGAAGGCCGACCGCACCAACCCCGGCCATGTCGCCGCGCCCTTCGCCGGCGTGGTCACCCTGGCGGTCGCCGAGGGCGACGAGGTGGAGGTCGGCGCGACGATCGCCACCATCGAGGCGATGAAGATGGAGGCCACCATCACCGCTCCGAAGGCCGGAACGGTGTCACGGCTGGCCATCAACCGGATCCAGCAGGTGGAGGGTGGTGACCTGCTGGTGGAGGTGCGCTGAGGTCATGGGCCCGCGGACGCTCACTCGCCCGCGGACACGTACCGGCCGCCCACGTCGTCCGCGTGCTCCTGTCCGGACAGGTCGACCTTCACGCCGTAGGGCTCCAGGGTCTGCCGCACCCGCTGCGTCATCGCGTCGGACAGGAAGTGGTGGTGCAGGTCCAGCTCCTGGAGATGCACCAGGGGCTGACCGCTCAGCAGGGCCTCGGCGCCCGTGTCCGACAGGGTGCCGCGGCCCAGGTGCAGGGCGGTCAGCCGGGCCACCACCGGGGCCGACGCGACGGCGGTGGCCACCTCGTCCTGGATGTCGGCGTTCTGCAGGCCCAGCCGGCGCAGCGCCGGCAGCCGGGAGCCGTCCAGGATCGGCGCGAGGTCGGCCACCGTGGTGTCGCGGCCGTACCACTCCTCGCCCAGCCACAGGTCCAGGTGCTCGAGGGCGGGCAGGTCGGAGGCGGCGAGGCCGCGGGGCACCTCGGCGGGCAGGCCGCCGTTCTCGAAGCGGAGGGTGCGAAGGTGCTCGTGGCGCAAGGGCGTGAACAGCAGTCCCGGTTCGCCGCCGAAGCCGCCGTTGGAGCCGCGTACCGCGAGTTCCTCGAGACGCGGATAGGAGTGCAGGATCGGAGTCACGTCACCCTGGACGATCCAGGAGAGTTCGGCTTCCCCGAACTCGAGGTCGGCGAGGTAGAGGGCCTTCAGACCTGTGAGGCGCTCGCGTGCGGCCTCGAGAAGTTCGGCCGTCCTGTGGGGATCGCCGGCGTCCAGTTCGGAGCCGTAGGCGCCCGCTCCCAGCACCAGAGCCCGCACGCGCGCAGGGTCAACGGTGTCCAGGAAGTGGTCCCAGCACTCGTCGAACTCCTCCGGTTCGTTCTCGTGCCGGACGAGCCTCCAGGCGACGGACTCCGCCGCCGGTAAGGCCGGGACGTTCTCCCCGGGCAGGGGGAAGTCGTACACCGGCAGGCCGTGCAGTTCCGATATGTGACCCAGGGTCAAGGCAGGAGCGCCTTCCGTGCGGGACGGCAGCCGGCGACCAGGGTCCCGGCCCGTGCGCGGCCCTTTCTACCAAGGCCCTCCGACAGGCCCGGGCCCACGACAGCGCGCCGGTGGACAGGTCTGCCCTCGCGGACAGGAGGTCTGCCCCCGCGTCCGGTGACGTCGGTCGGACGGCGGGCTAACGTCCGGCCGTGAACAACAGCACCTTTCCGGAACGGCTCGTGACGGCCCGTCCGGAGCTCTCCGCGTGAGCGACGAGCACGCCGTCGAGAGCCGCCCGGCCGACGAACCGGCGACCCCGCCCCGACCGCAGCCGCCCGCGCCCCGCCCCCGCCGACGCGGTCCCGGCCCCTTCACCCTGCTCGTGCTGCCGGGCCTGCTCACCCTGTCGGTGGTGGCCGGGTTCCTCGCCCTGACCGGCGGCCTCCCGTCGGACTGGACGCCCGGCGAGAGCCCGGAGCAGCCCGCCTCCGACGGCGTCGACGAGACGTACGGGCCTTGGCTCCGCAAGGCGGCCGAAGCCTGCACCGTCGTCACCCCGTCCCTCCTCGCCGCCCAGATCGACCAGCTGTCCGGCTGGAACGACGACAGCGCCACGACGTCGGACGAACAGGGCATCGCCGCGTTCACGGCCGCCGAGTGGCGGACCTGGGGCAAGGACGACGACGGCAACGGCAGTTCCTCGCCACGCGATCCGGCCGACGCCATCATGGCGCTGGGCCGGCAGGACTGCTCCCTCGCCGGGAAGATCACGGACCTCAGGACCGAGGGGACCGTCTCCGGCGAGCTCGTGGACCTCACCCTCGCCGCGTACGCGGTCGGCACGGACGCGGTGACCGAGGCCGGGCGGGTGCCCGCCGGGGCGCAGACCTACCTCACCGAGGTGAAGGCCCTGTTCACGCGGTACGAGGCGTTCGACCGGGAGGACTTCAGCGGCGGCGGGAAGGCGAACGCGATCCTGGCGGCACCCGTCACCACTCTCACCATCACCTCCCCCTACGGCTCGCGGCAGCACCCCCTGACCGGCGTCACCAAACTCCACACCGGCGTGGACTTCGGAGCGCCCCAGGGCGCCCAGGTGTCCGCGGCCCGCGACGGCCGGGTCGTGTTCGCGGCCATGACCAAGGCGTACGGCAACCGTGTCGTCGTCGACCACGGCGGCATCGACGGCAAACGCCTGGAGACGACGTACAGCCATCTGTCGGCCATCGAGGTCACCGTCGGGCAGACGGTGCGGACCGGAACCCCGATCGGAAGGGTCGGCTCCACCGGCCTGTCCACCGGCCCCCACCTGCACTTCGAGGTGATCTACGACGGCTCCTACACCGACCCGCAGCCCTGGCTGGCGCTGAACGGCTGAAGGTGCGCAGCGTGTTGCAGTCATGAGCCCTGTATGCGCCCCCGCGCGCCTGGGCAGAATCCGTTCTGCCATTGATCACGTGGGGGAGCGACACGGTCTCCTCCCCACGAACCTCCAGGGAAGGCAGGTCGGTTGTCGTGCAGTTGCGTCTTCCCTCCTCCGTATCCGAAGCACAGCGGTGTCTGGCCGAGGGAGCGGTACCGGTAGGCGGCGCCACGCTGGTGTGGGCCGGCTGGCAGCGCGACGGCTTTCCCGAGCAGGCCGTGTCGCTGCGCAACCTGCCGGAGGCCAACACGGTCGGCCCGGAGGAACTCGGCGGAGCCGTGCTGCTGCACCGTGTCGACGCGACCGTACCCGAGGTACTGCACCGGGCGGCCTCCGGCGTGGGCACGGGCGCGGTGCGCCGGGCGGCCACGGTCGGCGGCAACATCGTCGGCAGCACCCTGCGCTGCCTGCTCCCGGCCGCGCTCGTCCTCGACGCCAAGGCCGTCGTCCTGGAACCCGAGGGCGTGTACGAAACCGACCTGACCGAGCTGCTGGCGAAGCGTCATGTGCTGCTCGCCCTGCGCTGGCGCACACCCCTGGCCAGTGGTTATCGCAAGCTGGAGGGCGACGCGGGCGGCCCGCCGCCCCTCGTCGTCGCCGCCGCGGTGAACGCCGACGGCGACGCCCCCGGCCACCTGCGCGTGGCGGTGCGCGACGGCTACGAGGTGCTCAGCGAGAGCACGTCCTACGACGCCGACGCCGATCAGGTCCTTGAGGCCCTGGCGGGCACGGACCTGGGCGCCCTGTCCGCCACGGCCCGGGACGCGGTCCGCGCCGAGGTCACCGACGTGCTGGCCCGCGCCACCGGCGCCTGAGGTCCGCCCGCGGGACCTTCCGGGTCACGTCTCCCGCACGGGCGCGTACACGTCGGGGTGGAGCCCGAACGTCCAGGCGACGCCCTGTCTCGCCGTCAGAGTCGTCGGCGGTACCCGCAGCCAGTAGGTACGCCGGGTCCCGTCCGGCTCCGGCGTGGAGTTGAGGACCTCCACCATGACGACGGGCTCGTCGTCCGGGAGGTCGATCCGCCACAGGGTGCCGGTCTCGTCCCGGTGGACGTGCTGTGCTCCGCAGTCCGCCAGATAGCGGTCGTAGCCGTAGTACTCCAGCATGACCCGGCGCAGTTCGGCGTTCTCCTCGGCCCGGATCCGTTCCGGCGTCAGCGCCGGCAGTTCCGCGAGGAAATCGGCCGGCACCGGCATGCCGCGCCAGGCGTACAGGGCGAATCCGTCGGGGTAGGCCAGCGCCGGGCCGTCCCCGTGGTCGAGCCGGCCCGCCTCGTCCCGGTGCAGGGCGACGGGCCGTTCGCACACCACCGCCACGTGCGCGAACGGCCACCACCAGCCGGCGCTGCGGCTCACGGCCGCCAGCCCTTCGAGCGGGCCCGCGTCCGTCGGGAACGCGGCGAGCCACGGCGCGTCGTGCTGGCCGAGCACGGCGTCCAGCAGAACCAGCCGGAGCTCCGCCTCGGCGGCGGAGCCGCCCCTCTCCATGTCGGCCAGATCCTCCAGCACCCCGGCCCGGATCCGGTCCACGAGCGCCTGCGTCGACTCCCACAGGCGCCCACCGGTCGCCGCCCAGTGCGCCGCCCAGCCCGCCGGGCCCAACTCCGTGTGCAGGCGGTGCCGTTCGCGGGCCCACGGGGCGCTGCGGACCGCCTCACGGACACTGGCGCCCTTGCCCGCCAGGTCCCGGACCAGCGTGACCGCCTCACGCGGTGAACCGGCCCACACCACACGCTCCGGGCCCGGCAGACCGGCCTGCCGGTAGGCCCGGCGCACGCCGTCCTCGGCGGCCGCGCGGTCGGCGGGCGCGGTCACCGCGGCACAGGCGCGCCAGTCACCGACGTCGTCGGAGGACGCGCCCTCCACCACAGCCGCGGGGTTGTCCGCCACGGCCTCGGGAAACTCTGTCGTCGTCAACTGCCCCTCCGTCACCCTCTGCTCAGTCCGCGACGATCCGCACGGATCCGGGCACGTACTCCCGCTGCCGGATCACCCGGTACCACCCCTTCGGCAACGCGATCGCCGCATGCTCCTCGTGGACCACCCGGCCGCCCTGGGGCAGGTGCAGCAACAGCGGACCGAACGGTCCGGGCTCACGTACCAGATCACCCGGGCCCACCACCGCGTGGGCGTGCCCGGTGACCTCGCCCAGCGCCAGCACGAGCCGGCCCCGCCCGTCCCGCCGCTCCTTCGGCGCGACCGCCACGTGCGGCGGCACCGCCTCCTCCGTGACGGGCACGATCAGCACGTCTCCCTGCCGGTACACGGCTCTCCCCTCTTCGCCGGGCGCACCGGGCACCGGCCTCATGACGAAGACCGTACGGGCCACCACTGACAACGCCCCCGAACCGAGGGCCCCGCCGAGGGGCGTTGTCAGTGCCTGTTGGTAGAACTGCGGACACATCACGGACCGCACACCTTTTCTCCTCAGGAGCAGCCGCATGACCATCGGCCACCACCTCGACGTGTTGTACGGGCTGCCCGCCTACACCTTCCCCCGCCCCGGCAACAATCCCCGCCCGGTCGAACCGGACGCGCCGGCCTGGCGGATCACCAGCGACGTCTACGACGCGGGCGAGGGCTGGACGGCGGCGTTCGCCCGTTTCTGCGCCGCAGTCGACACCACCCGAGTGAAGGCCCTGATCGTCGGAGCCTGGGAGGAGGCGTACGAGGACGACTCCGCCGCCGTCATCGAGGCACTGGTGGCCGCCCGGGACCGCTTCCCGGCCCTGCGGGCCGTGTTCCTGGGCGACATGGTGGGGGAGGAGTGCGAGATCTCCTGGATCAACCAGACCGACGTCACCCCCCTCCTGGCCGCGTTCCCCGCGCTCGAGGAGTTCGGTGTGCGCGGCGGATCCGGGCTGAGCTTCCCCGCCCTGAGCCACGGCGCGCTGCGCAGGCTCGTCATCGAGACGGGCGGACTGCCCGCGGAGGTGGTGCGCGGAGTCGGCGGCAGCGACCTGCCCGCGCTGGAGCACCTCGACCTGTGGCTCGGCACCCCCGACTACGGCGGCGACAGCGAGGCCGCCGACCTGGAGCCCCTCCTGTCCGGCGCCCGCCTGCCGAACCTGCGCCACCTGGCCCTGCGCAACAGCGAGATGCAGGACGCCGTGGCCGCCGCGGTCGCGTCCGCCCCGGTCGTGGCCCGGCTGGAGGTGCTGGACCTCTCCATGGGCGTCCTGACCGACGAGGGCGCGGCCGCCCTGCTCGGCGGCCAGCCGCTCACCCACCTCAAGAAGCTCGACCTGCACCACCACTACCTGACCGAGGCACTCCAGGAGCGCGTCCGGCAGACTCTGGAGCCCGGCGGAGTCGAGGTGAACCTCGACCGCGGCGACGCCGAGGAGGACGCGGACGACGACGGCACGGTGTGGCGCTACGTCGCCGTGGGGGAGTGAGCACCACCTCCATGCGCTACTACCCTTCCCATCTCGAAGAGTTCCATGGTCTGCCCGTGCACACCTTCGGCGCCGAGGGCGACCACACCCGGGCCCTGCCCGAGCCGGGCTCGGTCGCCTGGCGGCTGAGCGCCGAGTGGGACCTGGACTTCGAACCGCTGTGGGGGCGCTTCCTCGAGGCGGTCGACACCGAGGAGGTCACCGCCCTCGTCGTCGGCATGTGGTGGGAGAGGCGGACCGAACGGGGCATCGACTTCGCCCTGGACCTCCTCACCGCGCACGCCCGGCGTCTGCCGAACCTGCGCGCCCTGTTCCTCGCGGACGTCGAGTCCGAGCAGACGGAGATCTCCTGGATCAAACAGGGCGAGGTCACCCGCGCCCTGCGCGCGTGGCCCCTCTTGGAGGAACTGGGGGTGCGCGGAGGGGAGGACCTGGTGATCGAGCCGCTGCGCCACGACCGGCTGCGCACCCTGCGGATCGAGTCCGGCGGTCTGCCCCAGGCCCCTGTACGGGCCCTGGCCGCCTGCGAGTTCCCCGCCCTGCGTCACCTGGAGCTGTGGCTGGGCACCCCCGATTTCGGCGGTGAGTGCACCCCCGAGGACATCCCGCCGCTCCTCACCGCCCTGGGTGCCCACAGCCCCGAACTGCGCCACCTCGGCCTGAAGAACAGTGACATCCAGGACGCCGTCGCCGCCGCGGTGGCCGCCGCACCGGTCGTCGCGGGCCTGGAGAGCCTCGACCTCAGCCTGGGCACCCTGGGTGACGAGGGAGGCGCCGCGCTCCTGTCCGGTCAGCCGCTGACGCACCTTCGCGCCCTGAACCTGCGTCACCACTACCTGAGCGACGCACTCGTCCAGCGCCTGCGCGAGACGCTGGAGCCGCACGGAGTCGACCTCGTCCTCACCCCGGTGCAACGGCGCGGGCACTACACGGGGGCACGTTATGTCGCCGTCGGCGAGTGACCTGGGGCCGCGTTTCGCGGTGGTCGGCAACCCCGGGAACCGCAGGGTCGCCCTCTTCGAGGACGCGGTGCGCGCGGCCGGTCTGCCCGCCCCGCGCGTCGTCCCCTGGACGTACGTACTCCGTGACCAGGGAGCCGACTTCGCCGCCGACGAGGTCGTCCGGATCGACTCACCCGGTGAGAACGCCGAGGTCGACCGGATGCTGCGCGGAGCCCAGGACCCGACCCGGGTCGAGGGCTCGGCCCGCTGGTACGCCGGCCTCGTCGCCGCGGTGCGCGGACTGCGCGGCGGTGTCCGTCTCGACGACCCGGACGAGTTGGCCGTGCTGTTCGACAAACGGCTCTGCCACGCCGTCCTCGACGCGGCGGACGTCCCCGTTCCCGCCTCACCCACCTCGGGCCCGCAGGGCGCGCCGGTGCGCGGCTGGGACGACGTACGGGCGCTGATGCGGGAGCACCGGATGCCCCGGCTGTTCGTGAAACCGGCGCACGGATCGTCGGCGTCGGGCGTCCTCGCCGTCGAGTCGGGCGGCGGCGGCCGTATCCGAGCCACCACCTCCGTCGAACTCACCGCCGACGGCAGCCTGTACAACTCCCTCAAGGTGCGCCGCTACGAAGGCGAGCAGGACATCGCGGCCATCGTCGACGCGCTCGCCCCGGACGGACTGCACCTCGAACGCTGGCTGCCGAAGGCGTCCCAGGACGGCCGGGCCACCGACCTCAGGGTCGTCGTGGTGGCCGGCCGCGCCACCCACGCGGTGGTCCGCACCAGCCGCTCGCCCCTGACCAACCTCCACCTCGGCGGCCGGCGGGGCGACCTGGACACCGCCCGGGAGGCCGTCGAGGCGGCGGGCGCCCGCTGGGCCGACCTGCTGGGCGTGTGCGAGCAGGCCGCGGCATGTTTCCCGCGCACCCTCTGCGTCGGCGTCGACCTGCTGCCGGCCGTCGGCTGGCGCAGAGCCGCGATCGGCGAGGTCAACGCCTTCGGCGACCTGCTGCCCCGCCTCACCGGCCTGCCCGGCAGCGGCGCGGAGGGCCTCGACACCTACGCCACCCAGGTGGCCGCCGTCCTGCGCGACGTCGCCCAGCACAGAACAGGAACACCGCATGCCTGAGCCGGACATGAACGAGACCGTGGGCAGCCACGACCTCCTCCTCGTCACGCTCGACACCCTGCGCCACGACGTCGCCGAAGAACTGGCGGCGGCAGGCCGCATCCCGAACCTGGCCCGCCACCTCCCCGGCGGCCGATGGGAGAAGCGGCACGCCCCGGGCAGCTTCACCTACGCCTCCCACCAGGCGATCTTCGCCGGCTTCCTGCCTACCCCGGCCGCCCCCGGACCGCATCCGCGCCTCTTCGCGGCGAGCTTCGCGGGCAGCGAGACCACCGCCGACGGCACCTACGTCTACGACACCCCCGACCTCGTCTCCGGCCTGGCCGAGAACGGCTACCACACCGTGTGCATCGGGGGAGTCGGCTTCTTCAACAAGCAGGGTCCGCTGGGCTCGGTGCTGCCCGGCCTCTTCCACGAGTCCCACTGGGCACCGGAGTTCGGCGTCACCTCGCCCCACTCCTTCGAGAACCAGGTTGCCCGCGCCGAGCGCGTCGTACGCCAACTCCCGGACGAACAGCGGCTGTTCCTCTTCGTCAACGTCTCCGCCCTGCACCAGCCGAACTGGTTCCACCTGCCCGGCGCGACCCGCGACACAGGCGACAGCCGTGAGACGCACGCCGCCGCGCTGGAGTACGTGGACCGGCACATCGGCAGGCTGTTCGCCGCCGCGAGCAGCAGGCGCCGCTGCTTCGCGATCGTCTGCTCCGACCACGGCACCGCCTACGGCGACGACGGCTACACCGGCCACCGCCTCGGCCACGAGTCCGTGTGGACCGTGCCGTACGCCCACTTCTTCCTCGACCCCGCACCCCGTCCGACTTAAGGCCGCCCGATGACCACCGCCGAGCCGACCACCCGCACCAGCCCCTACCAGCACTACGTCTACGCCTACCCCCACAAGACCGCCTACCGTCGGCTCCCCGAACGCCCGCTCCTCACCGAGCTCTGGGCGGCCGAACCCAAGGACGCCCTCTCCCTCTACCTGCACATACCGTTCTGCGAGGTCCGCTGCGGCTTCTGCAACCTCTTCACCCGCATCGGCGCCCCCGACGGCCTGACCGGCGCCTACCTGGACGCCCTGGAACGGCAGGCGACCGCCGTGCGGGAGGCGCTGGGGGAGACGGACGACGTGCGGTTCGCGACGGCGGCCTTCGGCGGCGGCACCCCCACCTTCCTCACCGCCGCCGAGCTGGACCGCCTCTGCGACATCGCCGAGCACCGTATGGGCGCCGACCTCGGCGCGGTCCCGCTGTCGGTCGAGGCCTCGCCCGCCACGGCCACTGCCGACCGCCTCGCCGTCCTGGCCGGCCGAGGCGCCACCCGGCTGAGCCTGGGAGTACAGAGCTTCGTCGACTCCGAGGCCCGGGCCGCCGTACGCCCGCAGCGCCGCGCCGACGTCGAAGCGGCGCTCGCCCGCGTCCGCGAGGCCCGCATCCCGGTCCTCAACATCGACCTCATCTACGGCATCGACGGCCAGACCGAGCAGAGCTGGCTGCACTCCCTGGACGCGGCCCTGGCCTGGCGGCCCGAGGAGCTGTACCTCTACCCCCTCTACGTCCGCCCCCTGACCGGCCTGGACCGCCGCAGCCCCGACCCGGGCCACCACGCAGGCCCCGATCCCGCCTGGGACGAGCAACGGCTGCGCCTGTACCGCGCGGGCCGCGACCACCTCCTCGCACACGGCTACACCCAGCAGTCCATGCGCATGTTCCGCCGCACCGACGCCCCGCCCCAGGGCGCCGACGACCACGCCTGCCAGACCGACGGCATGATCGGCCTCGGCTGCGGCGCCCGCTCCTACACGGCCGGCCTGCACTACTCCTTCGACTACGCCGTCGACATGCACCAGATCCGGGGGATCATCGACGACTACGTCTCCAGTGACTCCGCCGACTTCGCCCACGCCGAGGTCGGCCACCCCATGAACGCCCACGAGGCGCGCCGCCGTCACCTCCTGCAGTCGCTCCTCCAGGCCAAGGGCCTGGACCTCGACGACTACCGTGCCCGCTTCGGCAGCGCACCCGCCGACGACTTCGGCCCCGAACTCGAACACTTCGCCGACCGGGGCTGGCTGACCGACGCCGACCCGACGACCCTTCGGCTCACGCCCGAAGGCCTCGCCCACTCCGACGCCATCGGCCCCGAGCTGTTCTCCCCGGCCGTCCGCGCCGCCATGGCCGCCTACGAGCGGAAGTGAGGCGGCCCACCATGGACCTGACCCTCCTCTACCGCGGCCCGCTCGCCTCCTGCGACTACGACTGCCCCTACTGCCCGTTCGCCAAGCGACGCGACTCGACCGACCGACTGCGTGCCGACCGCGCCGCCCTGGAACGGTTCGCCGCATGGGCCGCCGCCCAGACCGACGACCGGCTGTCGTTGCTGTTCACCCCGTGGGGCGAGGGCCTGGTCCGCTCCTGGTACCGGCGCACCCTCGCCGACCTCTCCCGCATCCCGCACATCCGCCGGGTCGCCATCCAGACCAACCTCAGCTGCCGCACCGACTGGCTCGCCGAGGCCGAGGCCGACGCCGACACCCTGGCCCTGTGGTGCACGTACCACCCGGGCCAGACCCCCTACGACCGCTTCCTCGCCAAGTGCCGCGACCTGGCGGACCGCGGGATCCGCTTCAGCGTCGGCGTCGTCGGCCTGCCCGAGCACATCGAGGCGGCCCGCCGCCTGCGCACGGACCTGCCCGAGCACGTCTACCTGTGGATCAACGCCGCCGAGGGCCACACCTACGCGGACGCCGAGGCCGACGACTGGACCGCCCTCGACCCGCTCTTCCCGTACAGCCGCCACCCGCACCGCAGCGCCGGGCTGCCCTGCCGCACCGGCGAGTCCGTGATCTCGGTCGACGGCGAGGGCACGGTCCGCCGCTGTCACTTCGTCCGCGCCGAACTGGGCAACCTCTACGACGGCTCGTACCGGGCCGCCCTGCGCCCGCGCCCCTGCCCGCTCGCCGTCTGCGACTGCCACATCGGCTACGTCCACCTCGAGACGCTCCCGCTGTACGACGTCTTCGCGGGCGGCGTGCTGGAGCGAGTTCCGGCAACCGCCCCCGCCCCCGTACAGCACTCCGCCCGCATCACGACGATCGCGATGCGGGCGGAGGCCAGGTGACCAAAGGCTACGGAGTCACGTCCGTGACCCTCCAGCGCTGGTTGGAACCGGAGTTGGCCAGCCACGTGGTGACGGCGGCACCCTCGTTGGTCGCCTGGCCGCCGACTTCGAGGAGGCGCCCGGTGGCCACGTTGACCAGGGTCCACGTCCCGTCACCGGTGGACGACATGATCCACTCGGTGGCGGGGTCCCGCTCACCGGTGTCGGGCTCCACCACCGGCACGTTGTCGCGGACGGCGAGGCGCTTGCCCTCGGCCGGGTTGGCGAAGACGTAGTGCTGGCGGTTGCCGGTCCTGCCGTACCGGGCGTCCAGTTGCCACTGCTGCGCGACAGTGCCGTTGGCCGAGCCGATGACCAGGTTCGTGCCGTTGGCCCCGACGGTCACCGCCTTGCCGCTCTGCACGCCGGTCAGCGTGTACGAGTGACCCTTGCTGAACAGACCCGCGTTCTTCGCGACACCCGAGACGCCCTTGACGGCGAAGGAGGTCACGGACTGGGCGGGGACGGTGTAGGTGGCCTTGCCGTCGACGACCTTGACCGGCGCCTGCTGCTGGAGCTTGCCGTCGGCGCTGGTCACGGTCGGCGTGACCGTCGCGTTGCCCTTGATCGTGCGGAACTTGGACAGGTCGATGGTGACCGTACGGGCCGCGGTGGTGGAGTTGACGTGGACGAGCGAGGCGCCCTTGCCGTCCTTGGTCACGGCGGCGGCGCTGGAGGTGTCGTCCACCTTGATCAGCTTGTCGCCGGGCTTGATGAAGTGCGTGAAGTTGCGTGCCGTGTCGAACTTGGTGTTCGTGTAGATCGGACAGGACTGCAGGGTGTCCGTCCTGGTGCAGCTGAACGGGAGCTGGATGGAACCCCAGTTGCCGCCCTTGGCGGACTCGCCGCCCGGCTTCATGTTGTCGTAGTCCTCGACCGGCTGCCAGAACACCCAGGCGGTGGGCTCCAGTTCGCGCAGGTCGTTCACCATCTGCTGGGCGAGCCCGAGGCCCGGACGCATGTCCGTGAAGCTCTGCCCGTCGCCCCAGTCGCCCTCGACCTCGCTCATCCACAGCGGCTTGTCGGCCGCCTTGGCGAGGTCGCGCACGGTGGTGCGCTGCCCGGTGCCGTAGGTGTGGACGTTCATCTGGCCGACGGCGTCCTTGGACGCCTGCGAGTAGGAGTTCCAGTTCGTCGCGAAGATGGACGGGTTGGTTTCGTCCATCGCCGAGATGTCCGCCTTGACCTTCGCCTTCTTCAGCGCGGCCGGGAGCTCGGCGAGCACCTTCTGCTGGAGCTCGGGCCCGATGTGGGCGCCCTCCTGCCGGCCGCCGACGGGCTGCCCGTTCGCGTCGAGCCGGGTGCCCCAGTAGCCGGTGTTGGGCTCGTTGAACGGGTCGATCGTGTCGACCTTGATGCCCTCCGCCTTCTCCAGCCGCTTCGTCGCACCCGCCAGATAGGCGGCGAAGTCGTCGACCGAGTCGGTCTTCAACTGGTCGGTGTTGGCGTTGAACCCGCCGGAGACATAGCCGCTGTTGGTCATGAACCACGGCGGGGAGTTGCTGAACGTCTCCCAGTGGTCGATGTCGTTCTTGATGCGCTCCACCCACCACCGCTGGGTGGCGTCGGCGTCCTTGTTCCAGTCGGCCGGGTCGTCCGCGCTCCACCAGTCGGTGTCCTCGCGGGTGGTGCCCGCGGGCGCCTTCCACCAGCCCTCGACCGCGCCGCCGGCCCGCAGGTAGTCCTTCACGTCCGGGGCGTTGCCGCCACCGATGTTGTAGCGGGCGATGTTCAGCGCGAGGCCGTCGTCGCCGAAGAGCAGCCCCGCGAGCTTCTCGCGGATTGCCGGGGGATAGTCGCCGGTGGCGTTGGCGAACCAGACCAGGCTGGTGCCCCAGCCCTCGAACTTCTGCTGCTTGTACGACGGGTCCGGCGTCACGGTGACGGCGGCCTCGGCGTGCGCCTGTACGGGGACGCTGAGGAGCGCGGCCCCGGTGGCCAGCGCGGTGAGTGCGGCGGCCCCGAGGGTCCGTCTGCTGCGGGTACGGCGTGCCATCTGTGCTCCCAACTGCGGTGCGGTCGCTGTGGTGGGCCCCTCCCGCCGCGTGGGCGGGAGGGGATGGCCCCCGGCACGGGTCAGGTCGTGCCGGGGAGTCGTGGGGTGCGGGTGGGTGACGTCAGACGGTGGACTGGCGCAGTACGGCGACCTCCCGCGGCCCGAGGACGAGGGCGCCCTCCGTGCCGCCGGTGCCGATCAGCACCTCTGCGTCCATCCCCGGCACCGGCACCGTGTCGTCGGTCCGGTTGACCAGGAACAGGAACCGGCCCTCGGCACCGCGCCGGACGGTCAGCTCGACCAACCCCCGTACATCCGACGGCAGTTCACTGCTGACACCGGCCGGCTCCAGCAGTCGCGGCAGCAGCGAGCGCAGCCCGTCGACGCCGAGCCGGGTGGAGACGTACGAGGCCGAACCGCCGCCCGTCGGCCGCCGGGTGACGGCGGGACGTCCGGCGTGCACCCCGGTGCGGTAGTGCGCCAGGACCTCGGTGTCGGCGTCGGTGACGCTGATCCGGTCGGTCCACAGACTGCCCGAGGTGGCGTCGTCCAGCTCCACGCTCTCCCCGGCGAGCAGCGGACCGAACTCCTCGATGCGGATGCCGAGCAGGTCGCGCAGGGCGCCCGGGTAACCGCCGAGCCAGATGTGGTCGTTCTCGTCGACGACCCCGGAGAAGTACGTGGTGACGAGGTGGCCGCCCTGCTCGGCGTAGCGGGTGAGCTCCTTGGCGAGCTCGGCCGGCACGACGTGCAGCACGGGCGCGATGAGCACCTGGTGGCGGGAGAGGTCGGCGCGGGTGGTGACGAGGTCGGCGCGTACGCCGAGGGCGAGCAGCGCCGAGTACCAGTCGAGCGCCTCCTGCCGGTAGTCCAGCAGCGAGGTGGGGTGCGAGTCCTGCTCGCTCGCCCACCACGACTCCCAGTCGTACAGGATGCCGACGGGCGCCGACTCGCGCTCCGAACCCGCCACCGGTGCAAGGGCCTTGAGCTTGGCTCCGAGATCGGCCACGGCGCGGAAGAGGTCGCTGTCCGCACCGGCGTGCGGGACCATCGCCGAGTGGTACTTCTCGGCGCCGGCCGCCGACTGCCGCCACTGGAAGAAGCAGACCGCGTCCGCGCCGTGCGCCACGTGCAGCAGCGAGTCACGGGCCAGGTCGCCGGGCCGCTTCGCCACGTTGACGGGCTGCCAGTTGACGGCGCTGGTGGAGTGCTCCATCAGGAACCACGGCCGGCCGCTCGCGATGCCGCTGACCAGGTTCGCGGAGAAGGACAGCTCGTCGCGGTCCTGCGGGCCGGGGTGGACGTAGTGGTCGTTGGAGACGAAGTCGATCTCGCCCGCCCAGTCGGGGTAGTTCATGCCCTTGGTGCCGCCCATCACCATGAAGTTGGTGGTGACCGGGATCCCGGGCGTGATCTCCCGCAGGATCTCGCGCTCCGCGACGAGGTGGTCCTTCAGCGCGTCCGAGGAGAACCGCTTGAAGTCCAGCTGCTGGGTGGGGTTCGGGTGCGACGCCGCCAGCCGCGGCGGCAGGATCTGCTCCCAGTCGCTGTAACGCTGCGACCAGAACGCCGTGCCCCAGGCGTGGTTGAGGGCGTCGAGGGCGCCGTAGCGGGTGCGCAGCCAGACGCGGAAGGCGCGGGCCGCGTCGTCCGAGTAGTCGTAGATGTTGTGGCAGCCCAGCTCGTTGGAGACATGCCAGGCGACGAGGGCCGGATGGTCCTTGTAGCGGCCGGCGATCTCCCGGACCAGCCGCAGGGCGTGCTCGCGGAAGACGGGCGAGGTGGGCCGCCAGTGCTGGCGGGCTCCCGGCCAGAGCGTCTCACCGTTCGCCGTGACCGGCAGGATCTCCGGGTGGGCGGTGGTCAGCCACGGCGGCGGGGAGGCGGTGGCGGTGGCCAGGTCGACGCCGATGCCGCCCGCGTGCAGCAGGTCCATGACCTCGTCGAGCCAGCCGAAGTCCCAGGTGTCCGGGCCCGGCTGGATGCGGGCCCAGGAGAAGATCCCCACGGAGACGACGTTGACGCCGGCCTCCTGCATCAGCCGGACGTCCTCCTCCCACACGTCCCGGGGCCACTGCTCGGGGTTGTAGTCGGCGCCGTAGGCCAGACGCGGAGCGGGGTCACCGTCCGCCCCGCGCAGCATGCGGGACTGGAGGGTGGAGATCATGGCGGTCCTTCCGAAGGTGGTGCACGGGGGCGGCGCGGCCCGGGAGCCGCGCCGCCCGGCGTTTTACTGCGTACCGACTGCTTGTCGACTACTTCTCGATGGTGAAGCCCTGCTCCTCGCCGTACTTGACCGAGGCGTCCTGCCAGGCCTTCAGACCGTCCGCCAGCTTGGTGCCGGAGACGTAGGCCTTGCCGACGGTGTCGTTGAAGATCGAGTTGGCGTACGGCTGGAACGGGAGGTAGGACCAGTCGCTCGCCACGTTCGCGGCCGACTCGGCGAAGATCTTGTTCGCCTCCTGGCCACCGAAGTAGTCGAACTTCTTGCTCTGGAACGCGGCCGACGCCAGCTCCGCCTTGGTGGCGGGGAAGGCACCCTCGCCGACCCGGGAGGCGACACCGTCACCGGCGTTGGCGTACTCGGTGAAGGCGTAGGCGAGTTCCTTGTTCTTGGCCAGCGCCGGGACGGCCAGCGAGCTGCCGCCGTTCTCCGCGCTTGCCTTGTCGCCCTTGGTCCAGGCCGGCATCGCCGCCGCGCGCCACTGGCCCTTGGCGTTCGGGACGCCGGTGGTGAAGTTGGCGGGCATCCAGGCGCCGGTGGCCAGGGTGGCGATGGTGCCGTCGCCCAGGCCCTTGTACCAGTCGTCGGTCCAGCCGTTGACCGGGGCGAGCAGCTTCTCGTCGATCAGCTTCTGCCAGACCGTCTCGAACTTCTTGGCGCCCGCGTCGTCGAAGTTGATGGCGACCTTGGTGCCGTCGACCTTGTAGGGGCGCGAACCGGCCTGCCACAGCAGGGAGGTTGTGAAGCCCGGGTCACCGAGGTCGTTGGCGATGTAGGCCTTCGGGTCGGCCTTGTGGAGCTTGCGGGCCGCGTCCAGGTACTCGTCCCAGGTGGTCGGGACGGCGATCTTGTACTTGTCGAAGACCGTCTTGTTGTAGAACAGCGCCATCGGGCCCGAGTCCATCGGCAGGCCGTAGACCTTGTCGCCGTCGCTGACCGCGTTCCACGGGCCCGGCGTGTACTTCGAGGCGAGCTTGTCGGCGCCGTAGGGGGCCAGGTCGGTCAGGCCCTTGGTCAGGGAGTACTGGCCGAGCGCGAAGTACTCGACCTGGGCGACGTCCGGGACGCCCTTGCCGGCCGAGATCGCGTTGGACAGCGCGGTGTAGTGCTTGTCGCCGGAGCGCTCGCCGACCAGGTTGATCTTGACCTTCGGGTACTTCTTCTGGAAGTCGGCGGCCACGGTCTTCAGGGTGGGCTCCCAGGCCCAGACCGTGATGTTGCCGCCCTTGTCCAGGGCCGCCTGGACGTCTCCGGCGGAGACGGCCTTCGTGTCGGAGTCGTCGTCCGAGCCGCCGCAGGCGGTGACGCCCAGGGCGAGGGTGGAGACGAGGGCGATGCCGCGCAGGATGCGGCTCGTTGTTCTGCGCATGGGGCTGCTTCCACTTCTTCGTGGGTGGGACAGGTGAGGGTGGGGGTGGTGCTGGTGGTGCTCAAATGTGGGGCTTGGGGGCGCGGCCCACGTCACTCCTTGACACTTCCGGCGGCGAGGCCGGACTGCCAGTACTTCTGGAGGAACAGGAAGGCGGCGATCAGCGGGAGGATGGTGAGCAGGGACCCCGTGATCACCAGGTTGAAGATCACGTCGCCACCGATGGTCTGTGCCTGGGAGCTCCAGGCGCTCAGACCCAGCGTCAGCGGGTACCAGTCCGGGTCCTTCAGCATGATCAGCGGGAGGAAGTAGTTGTTCCAGGTGGCGACCGTGGTGAACAGCAGCACGGTCACGATCCCGGGGGCCAGCAGCGGCAGCGCGACCTGGAAGAAGGTCCGCACCTCGCTCGCCCCGTCCATCCGGGCCGCCTCCAGCAGCTCGGTCGGGATCGCCTCCGCGGCGAACACCCACATCAGATAGAGACCGAACGGCGACACGAGGGACGGGATGATCACCGCCCAGGGAGTGTCGGTCAGTCCCATCTTGCTGAACATCAGGAAGGTCGGCACCGCCAGCGCCGTGGCCGGCACGGCGACCGCACCGATCACCACGGCGAAGATCGCACGCTTGCCGGGGAACTGGAACTTCGCCAGGGCGTACCCGCCCAGCACGGCCAGCAGGGTCGCGCCGCCCGCACCGAGCACCACATACAGCAGGGTGTTCAGCAGCCAGCGGCCGAAGATGCCGTCGTGGTAGGTGAAGGTGGTCCGGATGTTGTCCCACAGGGCGAAGTCGTGGGCGAACCACAGGCCGCCTGAGTCGGCCAGGCCCGACTGGGTCTTCGTGGCGTTGATGACCAGCCAGATCAGCGGCACCACGGTGTAGAGGGCCATCAGGGCCATCAGCACCGTCAGCAGCACATTGCGCTTCGGCTTGCCCGGGGTGTGCTTCTTGCGGGGGGTTCGTAGCCTCGGGGCGGTGTTCTTCGCGGGGGAGGCGGTGACAGAGGTGCTCATCGGGTCACGCTCCCTTGCGCATGCCGCGCAGCTGGACGGCGTAGGCGACGATCATCGTGATGACGCCCATGATGATGGCCACCGTCGCGGAGTAGTTGTGCTGCTGGCCGTTGAAGGACAGCGAGTACGTGTAGAAGTTCGGCGTGTAGTCCGTGGTGATGGAGTTCAGCGCCAGCGGACGCAGGATGCTCGGCTCGTTGAAGAGCTGGAAGCTGCCGATGATCGAGAAGATCGTCGCGATGACGAGCGCGCCACGGATCGCGGGCAGCTTGATCGAGCTGATGATCCGCCACTGACCGGCGCCGTCGATCTCCGCCGCCTCGTACAGCGAGGTCGGGATGACCCGCAGCGCCGAGTAGAAGATCAGCATGTTGTACCCGACGAACTCCCAGGTCACGATGTTGCCGATGGAGGCGAGCACCCAGCCGGGGGAGAGCAGGTCGGGAAGCGAGACACCGAACGCGGAGTTGATGTCGCCCACCAGGCCGTACTTGGTGCCGTACATGAAGCCCCACATCAGGGTGGCGACCACGGCGGGCACGGCGTACGGCAGGAAGATCGTGATCCGGAAGAAGCTCTTGCCGTAGAGCCGGCCGCTGTCCAGAGCCAGCGCCACCAGCAGGGCGATGCCCAGCATGATCGGTACCTGGATCACGAGGAAGAGTGCCACTCGGCCGACCGCCGACCAGAACGCGTCGTCCTGCAGGGCCCGCGTGTAGTTGTCCAGTCCGACGAACTGGTTTCCGCCGATGAGCTGGTTGCGGAAGAGGCTCAGGTAGATCGAATACACGATCGGGGCCAGGAAGACCAGGGCGAACACGGCCACGAAGGGACCTATGAAACCCCACCCCGTCCAGGAGCGGCGGTCCCGTTTCGCCGGAGGAGGTGCCGGCCGCGCCTCGGCGGCCACCGGCGGTTGCAGCGTCGTCATGTCGTTCCTCGCTCGTCCAGTCCTGGAGCCGGCGGTGCTGCGCGGAGATCTCCGGACACCCCACCGCCACCATGATGTTTGCGTAAACATCAGCCACGCAAGGGGCTCGATGAGCTGTTATGTTTACGTAAACATCTGATGGCGGCATGTCTACACTGCCCCGATAACGATGGTCAAGGGTCCCCTGGGACAGACCGTGACACCTGATCAGACAGAGAGGTGGGCACACCGAGTGGACATGGCTGAAAGAACACCGGCGAGGGTGCCGAGACGCCCCCGCGCCACGGCCTCCATGGCCGACGTCGCGCGGCTCGCCGGGGTGTCCTCGCAGACCGTCTCGCGGGTCTCCAACGGTTACGCGGGCGTGAACGAGGAGACCCGACAGCAGGTGCTCGCGGCCATGCAGGAACTCGGCTACCGGCCCAACAGCGCCGCGCGCGCCCTCAAGCGCGGGGAGTTCCGCACCATCGGCGTCATCACGTTCACGCTGTCCACGACCGGCAATGTGCGCACCCTGGAGGCGATCGCCACCTCGGCGGCCGCCGAGGGGTACGCGGTGACGCTGCTGCCGGTGGCCGTCCCCACCACCGACGAGGTGCGCGGCGCGTTCTCCCGGCTGGAGGAACTGGCCGTCGACGCGGTGATCGTCATCATGGAGGTGCACCTGCTGGACGCGGCCACCGTCAAACTGCCGCCGCACGTCCAGGTCGTGGTGGTGGACTCCGACGCCGGCGACCACTACACCGTCGTCGACACCGACCAGGCCGGCGGCACCCGCACCGCCGTCCAGCACCTCCTCGACCTCGGCCACCGGACCGTCTGGCACCTGGGCGGGCCCGAGGGCTCGTTCGCCGCGCAGCGCCGCGCGGACGCCTGGCGCGCGGCCCTGACCGATGCGGGCCGCACCGCGCCGCCCCTCGTCAGGGGCGACTGGTCGGCGGAGTCCGGCTACCGGGCCGGCCTCGACCTCGCGGCCCGCGAGGAGTGTACGGCCGTCTTCGCGGCCAACGACCAGATGGCCCTGGGCCTGCTGCGCGCCCTGCACGAAAGCGGCCGCCGGGTGCCGGAGGACGTCAGCGTCATCGGCTTCGACGACATCCCCGAGGCGGGTTCCTTCCTGCCCCCGCTCACCACCCTGCACCAGGACTTCGCCGAGGTCGGCCGGCTCTGCGTCCAGGCCGTGCTGCGCAAGATGCGCCCGGACGGCTCGGAACACGGAACGACACTCGTGCCGACACGGCTGGTACTGCGGGACAGCACGGCACCGCCGCCGGCGGTTCGGTAGGGGTCTGCTGCGGAAGCTCGGCAGTGGCGTCGCCCGGGGAGCCGGCGGCCGCTTCGAGGGCTTGCCCGGCGCTGGTGGGCGCGCTGCCGCCGCGGTCCGGTTGGCCCCTTCGGAGCCCTGCTCACACCGCTGACGCGGTGATCGAAGCGGCGCCGCCGCTCGGGTCCGACGGGTCGCTTCGGCTCCCGCGGCGTCGGTGTGGGCGGGCGTACGGCGGCTCTGCGGGGTGCCGGTGGCCGCCGCTTCAGGAGCCCGCCTTCACGGCACTGGTGCTGCGACAGAAGCGGCACCGACCCGCCCGGCGGGGCGTCGGTGCGGGAGGCGTGGGAGGTCGTCCGCGACCGCCGATGGATGGCGCATCAGACGCCCGCCCCAGGGAAGCTTCGCTTGGATGGCGCATCAGACGCCCGCCCCAGGGAAGCTTCGCTACTTCGGGTCTTCGCCCACGGCGCGGGCCGCCGTTCGCCAGGCCGCTGTGACGGCCAGCCGGGCTGCCCTCGTGCCTCTCTCCGTCTCCGAGGGCAGACGCAGCGGTGCGCCGAGGTGGACATGGCAGTGCGGGCGTCGGACAGGGGCCGTCAGCGTGCCCGCCAGTTGCTTCGCGGCCGACCCCGACGCGATCCGACGGGCGCCCGCGTGGCCCACCGGCACGACCAGCGCGCCGGTCGCCTGCGCCAGGCGGGCGAGGCCGGTGCGGAACGGCTCCGGCGCGGTGGCGGCCGCGTCCCTGCGGCGCGGCAGCCCGCCCTCGCCGTAGAGGAGCACGTGCCGGCCGCCGGCCAGCGCCTCGGCGGCGGCGTCGAGGGCCAGCGCCGCGTGTGCCGTCCGACGGCGGACCGGTATGTGCCCTTCGCGGGACAGCGCCCTGCCGAGCAGCGGGACGCGCCACAGCCCCGCGGTCGCCATGACCACCGGCTCCAGCTCGAACCGCCGCAGCGCGGTCATGACGACGGCGGGGTCGGCCATGGAGTCGTGGTTCGCCACGAAGATGGTTCCCGCGGGCAGGCGCAGCTTGATCTCACTGGTGACGGTGAGCCGCCCGAAGAACGGCGTCAGGGCGATGACGGCACGGCTGAACACGAAGGAGCCTCCGGTAAGGGCGGTCGGGGCCCCAGTGTCGTGCGGCGGGGACGACCCGTGCCTGAGTACGGCTACTCAGATCCCGGCCGGCGCCGGGCCGGTTCCGTGGTGTTCGGCGCCCGGTCGGGGGCATCCGCAGAACGACGACACCGAACGAACCGACACCCCGAAGGGACGTACCCGTGCTCGCCATCATCTCGGCGGTGCTGTTCTTCATCGCCTTCCTGATCAACGCGGCAGAGATCTCGACCAACGACACCTTCACCTCCACCAACCTCATGCTTCTCGGCCTGGCGGTGCTCGCCCTCCACGTCGCGGGCATCGGCAGTGGCTGGTCGGTGCGGGGCCGCCGACGCTGAGCGCAACCGCGAAGAACCGGCCCGTACTCGCGGACAGCCACTCCCACAAGGGAAGATGGGACCGCAAGCCAATGGTCAACCGATGTGGAGGAGCGGGCACATGATGCACGAGCGAGCGGGCCGGACGGCCGGCCCCGAGGATCTCGTCGACGTCGCCCGGCTGGTCACCGCGTACTACGCGCTGCACCCCGACCCGGCCGACCCGGGACAGCGCGTCGCGTTCGGCACCTCGGGACACCGGGGATCGTCGCTGAACACGGCGTTCAACGACGACCACATCGCCGCGACCAGCCAGGCCATCTGCGAGTACCGCGCCGCCCAGGGCACCGAGGGCCCCCTCTTCCTCGGCGCCGACAGCCACGCCCTGTCCGAGCCCGCCCGGGTCACCGCCCTGGAGGTGTTCGCCGCCAACGGCGTGACGGTGCTCATCGACAGCGCCGACGGCTACACGCCCACGCCCGCCGTCTCCCACGCGATCCTCACCCACAACCGGGGCCGCACCGCCGGCCTCGCCGACGGCGTGGTGGTCACCCCGTCGCACAACCCGCCCGCCGACGGCGGCTTCAAGTACAACCCGCCGAGCGGCGGCCCCGCCGGTTCCGACGCCACCTCCTGGATCCAGGACCGGGCCAACGAGATCATCGCGGCCGGCCTGAAGGACGTACGGCGCGTCCCCCACACCCGGGCCCTCGCCGCGTCCACGACCGGCCGCCACGACTTCCTCGGCGCGTACGTCGCCGACCTCCCGAACGTCCTCGACCTGGACGCGATCCGCGCCGCCGGCGTCCGGATCGGCGCCGACCCGCTGGGCGGGGCGTCGGTCGCCTATTGGGGCCGCATCGCCGAGCAGCACCGCCTCGACCTCACGGTGGTCAACCCGCTCACCGACCCCACCTGGCGTTTCATGACGCTCGACTGGGACGGCAAGATCCGCATGGACTGCTCGTCGCCGTACGCGATGGCCTCGCTCATCGACCAGCGCGACCGGTTCGACATCGCCACCGGCAACGACGCCGACGCCGACCGGCACGGCATCGTCACCCCGGACGCCGGCCTGATGAATCCCAACCACTATCTGGCCGTCGCCATCGCCCATCTCTACGCGCACCGCGAGCAGTGGCCCGCCGAGGCGGGCATCGGCAAGACGTTGGTGTCGTCCTCGATGATCGACCGGGTCGCCGCAGACCTCGGGCGCCGGCTGGTCGAGGTGCCCGTCGGGTTCAAGTGGTTCGTGGACGGTCTGGTCGACGGATCGCTCGGTTTCGGCGGTGAGGAGTCGGCCGGCGCGTCCTTCCTGCGCCGCGACGGCTCCGTGTGGACCACGGACAAGGACGGCATCATTCTGGCGCTGCTCGCCTCCGAGATCACGGCGGTCACCGGGAAGACCCCGTCGGAGCACTACACCGGCCTGACGGACCGTTTCGGCGCGCCCGCCTACGCCCGCATCGACGCCGCGGCCACGCGGGAGGAGAAGGCGCTGCTCGCCAAGCTCTCGCCCGCGCAGGTCACCGCCGACACCCTGGCGGGGGAGGCGGTCACGGGCGTGCTCACCGAGGCCCCGGGCAACGGCGCGGCCATCGGCGGTATCAAGGTGACCACCGCCAACGCCTGGTTCGCGGCCCGCCCGTCGGGCACCGAGGACGTCTACAAGATCTACGCCGAGTCGTTCCTCGGCCCCGACCACCTCCGCCGCGTCCAGGAGGAGGCCAAGGACGTGGTCGACGCGGCACTGGGCGGCTGAGGCGAGGTCGGCCACACCCCCTCGGTGGCCTGCTGGGAGGCGGACGGCGCGGTGCGTGCCCGGTGGCGGCGCACCGCGTCGAGGTTGGCGCAGCGCGGGGAGCCGGAACGGCACGCCGACGGCGTCGTCCGCATCACCTACGCGGCCCGGCCGCTCGCCCTGGACCGGGAGGCTGAGCCCGCCGAACGGTGACGCGCGTTGCGACCACGGCCGCATTTCTACGAATCGGTCTCGATCCGGGCCGCCGCTTTGGCCCCGGGAGCGGTGCGGCGATCATGGGGCCATGCACCGGCCCGTCCGACTCCGCACCCCCGAGTGGTTCACGGTCGACGACTCGACTCTGAACGTCGCTCTCGTGTACCCGATGCAGGGGCCCGCCGGGGTGTTCGGCCCCGCCTGCGAGATGTGCGCCCGGCTGGCCGCCGAGGAGGTCAACAAGGCGGGGGGCGTGCTGGGTAGGGAGCTGCGGCTCCTGGAGGTCGACGGCGGCGCCGATCCGCAGCAGGTCGCGGAGGACGTGGAGGCCCTGGTGGCCACGGGCGTGGTGCAGGGGGTCACGGGCTGGCACATCTCCTCGGTGCGGCAGGCGATGGCCCCGCGGATCGCCCACCGGGTGCCCTACGTCTACACCGCTCTCTACGAGGGCGGCGAGCGCACCGACGGCGTCTACCTGACGAGCGAGACCCCCGCCTCGCAGCTGCTGCCCGCCATGCGGTTGCTCACCGAGAACCGGGGCGTGCGCCGCTGGTTCGTCGTCGGCAACGACTACGTCTGGCCCCGGCGCACCGCCCGGGCGGCCCGCCGCTACGCACGCGACTCCCGTGGCCGGGTCTGCGGCGAGGCCTATCTTCCGCTGGGCGCAGACGACTTCCACGACGTGCTGCGCCGGATCGAGCGGGCCGACGCCGACGCCGTGCTGATGCTGCTGGTCGGCAGCGACGCGATCCGCTTCAACCGGGCCTTCGCCACCGCCGGACTCGACCAGCGCTGTCTCAGGCTCAGCACGCTGATGGACGAGAACATGCTGCTGGGCAGCGGCCCCGAGGCCACCGTCGACCTCTACAGCACGGCCGGTTTCTTCGCCTCGCTGGCCGACCGGAACACCATGGACTTCCACGGGCAGTACGCCGACCGCTTCGGCGTGACGGCCCCGACCCCGGGCAGTCTCGGCGAGTCCTGCTACGAGGGCGTGCTGCTGCTCGCGGCGCTCATCGAACGGGCCCGCACGCTGGACGTGTCCGCCATCGGGGCCGCAGCCGACACCGTCTCGTACGAGGGCCCGCGGGGTCTGCTGAGCCTGGACGGCCGCCATGTGCGCCAGCGCATCTACCTGGCCCGGGCGGAGGGTCTCGACTTCAACGTCCTCGCCCAACTGCGCGCTCCGCACGAGTTGTCGTGACGTTCCCTCCGTCCTCCAGCACCTCAGCCAGCCGTTCCAGCAGGCCCTCCAGCCGCTCGCCCCGCTCGTCGTCCATGAGCAGCGGCTCCAACTCCGCCCAGTCGGCCCGTACTTCGCGGACCAGCTGCTGCCGGCGCCGCACGCCCCGCGGGGTGAGGTAGGCCAGTACCCGGCGGCGGTCGACCGGGTCGACCCTGCGGAACACGAGGTTCTGGTCGACGAGTTGGTCGACCAACTTGGTGGCACTCGGAGCCGGCATGAAGGCGTGGTCGGCAACGGCCGTCATGTGATGCCCTTGCCCGTCCGAGAGCAGGTCCAGAACCTGCCAGGCCTCCACCGAGCAGTCGAACTCCTCCAGTACGGACTGGACCCGGCGGACGGCGAGACGTTCGGCACGGGTCAGCAGACGGAGCAGTTCCTGGGGCTGCCTCGCCATCGCACTCCTCCGGATCGGGCGTTCTCGAAGTCCTGTTTCCCCGTGCGGGGTTGACGGGAGCCTACCGCAAAAGGCCCTTTCCCCAGGAAGTATCGATACCCGCATTATTACTTCCACCAGAAACTGATCTTCAATTGCGTGGAAACGCAGCGGAAACAGTCTCCTCGCAGGCTGAGCGCGCTTCATCCGTTCCCTCCCCAGAGTCCTCAGTGTCCTTCCGCTCTCTTCGCACGCCCCTCGGGGCATGGAGGTTTCGTATGTCCGGGCTCAGCATCAGCAGACGAGGCCTGTTGGCCGGTATCTCGGCCGTCGGCGCCTCCGCCGCGCTCAGCGCCTGTGGCGCCAAGACCGGTGACGGCACCTCGACGGACGCGGCCGGCGCCTCCGCCGACACCTCCGGCAGCACGGTCGGGGTCGGCCTGCTGAACTCACTGTCGGGCACCATGGCCATCAGCGAAGTCACCGTCCACAACGCGCTGTTGCTCGCCATCAAGGAGATCAACGCAGCGGGCGGGGTGCTCGGCAAGAAGCTCAAGGCCGTCAGCCAGGACGGCGCCTCCGACTGGCCCACCTTCGCGGAGAAGGCGGAGGCCCTGATCAAGGACGACAAGGTCGCGGCCACCTTCGGCTGCTGGACCTCGGCCAGCCGCAAGGCCGTCAAGCCGGTATTCGAGCGGTACAAGTCGTTGCTCTTCTACCCCGTCCAGTACGAGGGCCTGGAGGAGTCGCCGTACATCTTCTACATCGGCGCCACCACCAACCAGCAGATCGTCCCGGCCCTCGACTACCTCAAGAAGCAGGGTCTGACCAAGCTTTACCTCGTCGGCAGTGACTATGTCTTCCCACGCACCGCCAACAAGATCATCAAGGCGTACGCGAAGGCCAAGGGGATGACGGTGGTCGGCGAGGACTACGCACCGCTCGGATCCACGGAATTCGGCACCATCGTCAACAAGGTCAAGGACTCCGGCGCGGACGCCGTGTTCAACACCCTCAACGGCGACAGCAACGTGGCCTTCTTCAAGGAGTACAAGTCCTCCGGGCTGACCGCGAAGAGCATGCCGGTGCTGTCGGTCTCCATCGCCGAGGAGGAGGTGAAGAGCATCGGCACCCAGTACCTCCAGGACCAGCTGACCGCGTGGAACTACTACGAAACCACGCCCGGCGCGGCCAACACCAAGTTCGTGGCGGCCTACCAGGCCGAGTACGGCAAGGACAAGCCGACCAGCGACCCGATGGAGGCCGCGTACGTCTCCGTCCACCTGTGGAAGGCGATGGTCGAGAAGGCGGGCTCGTTCGACGTGGCCAAGGTCAAGGCGGCCTCGGACGGCATCACCTTCGACGCCCCCGAGGGCAAGGTCACCGTCGACGGAGCGAGCCAGCACGTCCACAAGACGGCCCGGATCGGCAAGGTCGGTGCGGACGGCCTGATCACCGAGGTCTGGAACTCGGGCGGCCCGATCAAGCCGGACCCGTACCTCAAGGGCTACGACTGGGCCTCCGGCCTGTCCTGATCCCCGGCCCCGAGGTGGGACCCGGCCCCGACACCGGGCCGGGTCACGCCCATGGCCGGCCCGCACTCCCGTCCCCGACCAGGAGCCGCTTCATGACGGTCATCCTCAGCCAGTCCTTCACCGGCATCAGCATCGGTGCCGTCCTCCTGCTCATCGCGCTCGGTCTGACCCTGACCTTCGGTCAGATGGGCGTGATCAACATGGCGCACGGCGAGTTCATCATGGCCGGCGCCTACACCACGTACGTCCTGCAGAAGTCCGTCAGCAGCGCCGGCGTCTCCCTGCTCGTCGCCCTGCCCGTGGCCTTCCTGGTCGCCGGCGCCATGGGCGCGCTGCTGGAGTGGCTGCTCATCCGGCGCCTGTACACCCGCCCGCTGGACACCCTGCTGGTCACCTGGGGCGTCTCCCTGATGCTCCAGCAGCTCGCCCGGGACGTCTTCGGCGCCCCCAACGTCCAGACCCACGCCCCCGACCTGCTCACCGGCAACATCTCCCTGGGCGGCGGCATCACCTTCGCCAACAGCCGGCTGTTCATCCTCGGCCTGGCCCTGTTCTGCGTCCTCGCCCTCACGCTCATCCTGCGGCTCACCCCGCTGGGCCGCCGTATCCGGGCCGTCGTGCAGAACCGCGACCTCGCCGAGGTGTCGGGCATCGCCACCGGGCGGGTCGACCGCATGACCTTCTTCATCGGCTCGGGCCTCGCGGGAGTGGCCGGTGTCGCGCTCACCCTGGTCGGCCCGATCGGCCCGACGATGGGCACCAACTACATCGTCGACGCCTTCCTGGTCGTCGTCGTGGGCGGCATCGGGCAGCTCAAGGGCAGCGTGATCACCGCCTTCGCGCTCGGCGTGCTCCAGTCGGTCCTCGAGTACTCGACGACGGTCAGCGTCGCGAAGGTCATCGTGCTCGTGGCGATCGTCGCCTTCCTCCAGTGGCGACCCCAGGGCCTGTACACACTGCGCACCCGGAGCCTGGCATGACGACCACAACCACGCCCACCGTCACGGCGCCCTCCGTGCCCCTGCTCAAACGCTTCCGGGTACCCGGCGCCTTCGTCCTCGGCGCCGTACTCCTCCTCGGCGTGGCCCCGCTCGCCCTCTCCGACTTCCGCCTCTCGCTCCTCGCGAAGTACCTGTGCTACGCGATCGTCGCCGTCGGCGTCAGCCTCGCCTGGGGCCGGGGCGGGCTCATGGTGCTCGGCCAGGGCGTCTTCTTCGGCCTCGGCGGCTACGCCATGGCCATGCACCTCAAGCTTGCCGACGCCGCCGCCACCGGCGAGACACTGCCCGACTTCATGCAGTTGTACGGCACCGGCGACGCCCTGCCCTGGTGGTGGGAGCCCTTCGCCAACCCGGCCTTCGCACTCGCCATGACGGTGCTGCTGCCCATGGCGGTCGCCGCGCTGCTCGGCTTCTTCGTCTTCCAACGCCGGGTCAAGGGCGCCTATTTCGCGATCCTCAGCCAGGCCCTGGCCGCCGCCCTGTCCATCTGGCTGATCGGCCAGCAGGCCACCACCGGCGGCACCAACGGCCTCACCGACATCCAGGGCTTCTTCGGCTACGACCTGGGCGACCCGGTCAACCAGCGGATGGTGTACGTCGTCATCGCGGCCGTCCTGCTCCTGCTGATGGCCGCCGCCCGCCAACTGTTCGTCAGCCGCTACGGCGAACTCCTCGTCGCGGTACGGGACTCCGAGGAGCGGGTGCGCTTCCTCGGCTACAACCCGGCAGGCGTCAAGCTCGTCGCGTACGTCGTCGCGGCCGGCATGGCGGGCCTGGCCGGCGCCCTCTTCGTGCCGGCCGTCGGGATCATCTCCCCGGCGTTGATCGGGATCGTGCCGTCCATCGGCTTCGTCATCGGCGCGGCGGTCGGCGGCCGGGCCTCGCTGGTGGGCGCGGTGCTCGGCGCGATCGCCGTGGCCTGGGCGCAGAGCACGCTCTCCGACGCCTTCCCCGCCGCGTGGACCTACCTGCAGGGCCTGCTGTTCGTGGTGGCGGTCGGTTTCCTGCCCGGCGGCCTCGCCTCCGTCGGCGTCGTCCTGCGCAGGCGACGTACCCGTACCGGTACTCGTACGACGGGAGAGACAGCATGAGCGGCGAGGGACTCACGATCCGCGATCTGCGGGTGACGTTCGACGGGTTCACCGCCGTCGACGGCGTCGATCTGGACATCCGCCCCGGTGATCTGCGCTTCCTGATCGGCCCGAACGGCGCGGGCAAGACCACGCTCGTCGACGCGGTCACCGGCCTGGTGAAGGCGACGGGCTCGGTGCGCTTCGGCGACCAGGACCTGCTGGGCAGGCCCGTGCAGAAGATCGCCCGGCTGGGGATCGGCCGGACCTTCCAGACGGCCACGGTCTTCGAGGAGTTGACCGTCCTGCAGAACCTGGACATCGCCGCCGGCGCGGGCCGCGGGGTGTGGACCATGCTGCGGCGCCGCAAGGGCGTGCCCGAGCCGGTCGAGAAGGCCCTGGAGACCATCGGTCTGACCGGACTGCGCGACCGCCCCGCCGGGGCGCTGGCCCACGGGCAGAAGCAGTGGCTGGAGATCGGGATGCTGCTGGTGCAGGAGGTGAAGCTGCTGCTGCTCGACGAGCCCGTCGCCGGCATGAGCCACGACGAACGCGAGGCCACCGGCGAGCTGTTGCAGCGGGTGGGCGAGGACCACACGGTCGTCGTCATCGAGCACGACATGGACTTCATGCGCTCCTTCGCCCGGAGCGTCAGCGTCCTGCACGCCGGCAAGGTCCTCAGCGAGGGCTCCGTCGCCGAGGTCCAGGCCGACGCCGAGGTCCAGGAGGTCTACCTCGGGCGCGCCTCAGAACCCGCGCCCGGACCGGCCGCCGCTTCCGTACCCGTCGCCGAGGAGGCGTGACGCCCATGCTGGAGATCAACGACGTACGGGCGGGCTACGACCGCACCACCGTCCTGCACGGAGTGACCGTCGCCGTTCCGAAGGACGGCGTCGCGGCCGTCCTCGGGCACAACGGCGCCGGCAAGAGCACCCTGCTGCGGGCCGCCATGGGCCTGATCAAACCGACCGGCGGGACCGTGCGGCTCGACGGCGAGGACATCACCCGCCTTGCCCCGCACCAGCGGGTCGCGCGCGGGATGGCGTACGTCCCGCAGGGCCAGCAGTGCTTCCCGCACCTCACCGCCGCCGAGAACCTCCAACTCGTCGCCGACGGCCGCTCCGAGGGAAAGGAGGCGATCGCCGAGGCCCTGGACCTGTTCCCCGTCCTGCGCGAGCTGTCCGGCCGCCGCGCCGGACTGCTCTCCGGCGGGCAGCGCCAGCAACTCGCCATCGCCCGGGCCCTGGTGACCCGGCCGCGGCTGCTCCTGCTCGACGAACCGACCGAGGGCATCCAGCCGTCCGTCGTCGCCGAGATAGAGGAGACGATCCTCTCGCTCGCCCGGCGCGGCGGACTCTCCGTCCTCCTCGTCGAACAGCACGTCGGCTTCGCCATGCGCGCCGGCCAGCACTACCACGTCCTGGAGGCGGGCCGCGTGACCTCCTCCGGCGAGGGCGGAACGGGCGCCGAGCACACCGTACGGGCCGCGCTCAGCGTGTGAGGCCGGCCGAGGCAGAGGACCTGTCGGGCGGATCAGTCGCAGGACGGCAACGGCGGCCGATCAGCTCGGACGCGCAGGCCGGCCTTGCGCCTGCGGCATGGGTGCGCCGGACGGCCCCGGGCGGTCGAGGGGGTCGACCGCCCAGGTGGCGGCCAGGGGGCCGAACCCGTTCTCGGCCGCCTGGGCCGCCATGCGGGCGTTCCGCGCCCGGGCCTCGGGCCCGTCCGGCAGGTGGAAGTCCTCGCCCGCCCGCGCGGAGCCGGCCTGGACGCCGGTCGCGGCCGAGAGCCTCCGGCGCACGTACCGGTCGAGCGCGTCGGGTACTTCGGCCGGCGTCGCACCCGCGAGGGCGTCGCCGAGCACGGCGGCGTCCAGGATCGCCTGCGCCGCGCCCTGGGCCTGGAACGGCACCATCGCATGGGCGCTGTCGCCCAACAGGGTCACCCGCCCGATGTTCCACCGCTCGAGCGGGGCACGGGTGTGGATGCCGTAGCGGAACACCTGCCCAGCGCGTTCGAGGACACCGAGCACCCGGGAGTCCCACCCGTCGAACTCGCGCAGTTGCTCTCCCTGCTCCGCCCGGGCGGTCCACGACTCCCGCGCCGCCTTCGTCCCGAACACGGCCACGACGTTGAGCAGTTCACGACGGCGCACCCAGTAGTGGACGAAGTGACGGCCCGGGCCCAGCCACACCCCGGTGTCCGGCAGATTCAGATCGGCCACCTCGTCGGCCGGGAGCAGCACCCGGTAGGCGGCGGTTCCCGAGAAGACCGCCTGCTCCGCGCCGAAGAGCCATGCGCGGGCCGCGGACCGCACCCCGTCCGCGGCCACGACCAGGTCCGCGCGCAGGCGTTCCCCGCCCGCCGTGGTCACGTACGCGGCGTCGTCGTCCTGGTCGATGCCCACGACGACGGTGTCGAGGCGCACCGACTCCGGGGGGATCCCGGCAGCCAGGGCATGGTGCAGATCGGCCCGGTGGACCTGCAGATAGGGCGCCCCGAACTCCTCCTCGGCCTCGCGGCCCAGTGTGTAGCGGCAGATCTCGGCTCCGTCGGACCAGGTGCGGAAGCTCAGGTGGGAGGGACGAGCGGACTGGGCGGCGACCGTGTCGAGCAGGCCGAGCCGGCGCAGCACGCGCGTGGCGTTGGGCGCGAGCTGGATGCCGGCACCGACCTCGCCGAACCGCGGTGTGCGCTCGACGAGAGTGACCTCGCAGCCGGCCCGGCGCAGGCTCAGCGTCGCGGCCAGCCCACCGATGCCCGCCCCCACGACGATCGCTCTCACGCCGGTCCCCGCTTCGTCATCGCCGTCAGCATCGCGCAAAGCTCAGTTACAGAATGACGCCGCGAACCCCAGGTTGTGGCTGAAGGGCCGCTTCCGCTCCGGTGATGGTCATTGGTGGTCATTGGCGGTCAGTGGTGGTCCACCACCGTTTGGGGGCCCGGGGTGACGAGGCGGATCTACCTCAGTCGTCGAGCAGCCGCCATGCGGCCAGGGCGAGGGCGGCCCGGGTCGCGGCCGGCCTGCTGCTCTTCGCCGGATGCGAGGACTCCCGAGGCGGGCCGCCCCTGCCGCCGACCGGGCCGTCCGCGATCACCGCGTGTGTCACGGCGGCGGGGGAGCTGACGGCCGACCTGAACGACGACGGCCGTCCCGACCGCGTCGCCGGCCCTTCCCGGAACGGCTCCGGCGACGTCGTGTCGCACTCCGGTCCTCCGCATCTCGGGCCCCGTTCCGAGGCCACGCGCTTGCGGCGTCGACGACCCTGCCGGGCTGTCACCTGGAGCACCCCACCGCGCAGGAGGTTGCCGATCGGCGAGCCAGGGCTTGACGCTGACACTCGGTGCCGGTGCCGGTGCCGGTGCCGGTGCCGGTGCCGGTGCAGGGAGCACTGAGATTATCCGTCAATACCGGTAGGGGAGTTGAACGGATCCGGTCACTTCCGGAGGGCCTTGTACCGGTCCGCGAGTGCGTGGAACACCTCCTTCGGTTCCCAGGGCAGGTCGGGGTGGGTGCGCTCGGCGGCGGGGACGCCGCTCCGGTCGTCGAGGACCTTGACGATGCCGTAGGAGGCGAGGTCCGGGTCCGGGCCGGAGGTGCGGTGGGGGGTGGAGTAGCCGGCGAAGCTGAACCAGAAAAGCGAGTCGACGCCCTCCTCCTCGAAGACGGGCAGCAGGTCGTCGAGGTAGCGGACCTGCTCGCCCTCGTCGCGCACAAGGCCGGGCTTGGGCGTGACGCCGTCGGCTTCCATGGCCATGTACCAGCCCGCGCCGCCGTAGTCGCCCGCGCCCCGGTAGGTGCAGCAGCCGACCTCCAGGATCGCGACCGGCTTGCCGTGGGCGAACTCCTTGCGCAGGTCGTCGCGGTAGGTGGCGGCGTTGCGCAGGCCCCGGAAGGCGTCCAGGCCGACGATGTCGAACGGGCTCCAGTCCACGCCGTCCAGAGGACAGGAGGCGTAGCTGACGAGGCCCCCGAAGACCGGGCGTACGGCGTCGACGACCTCGCCGAGGAACGCGTTGACCTTGTCGGGGATGTCCTTGAGGGCGGCCTCGCGGCCGGGGCCGGCCAGGACCGGGACGCGGGCGCTGAAGGTGTCGCCGGGCAGGTATCCGCGCGCGAACAGACTCAGTTCGCAGCCGGTGACCAGCCGGACCGCGGCGCCGTCGCGACGCAGCCGTTCGGCTCGCTCGGCGCAGTCGACGAAGTGCGGCAGCATCTCCTCGTTCGTCATCTCGCAGGGAAACGGCGAGAACCAGACTTCCAAGCCGGCTGCCGCCGCGTGCCGTGCCGCGGTCTCGATGCGGTCCGGGTCGCCGCCCGTGATGCGGACCGCGGTGCAGTGCAGGTCCTCCGCGATGACCCGCATCTCCCGCTCGACGACCCGGGGGTCGAACTCCGGACGGGACGTGTCGCCATTGGGAAACGTGCCCGTGTCGTAGTGGATGCCCTTGCCGCGCATGACCGACTCCTCCAATAAGAATCGCTGTGTATCTTATCGACGAGGTTAAGATACATGACGTGTCTAAAGAGTCGACAGGGTCCCCGCGCAAGCGCCGCCGAGGGGCCGAGCTGGAGGCCGCGCTCCTGGAGGCGGTCTGGGACGAACTGGTCGCGGTCGGCTACGAGAGGCTGACGTACGAGGCGGTGGCCGACCGGGCCGGCACGAGCCGTCCGGTGCTCTACCGCCGCTGGCCGTCCAAGCGGGAGCTGGTCCTGGCCGCGCTGGCCCATCAGGCGCCGCCGCTGCCGGACGGGCCGCCCGACACCGGCGACCTGCGCGGCGACGTCCTGGCCCTGCTGCGTCTCGTCGTCGGACGCACGCGGGAACTCGCCCCCGTGCGCGAGGTGCTCGCCGCGGAGGAGGGGCGGGCGACGGAACTGTCCGCCTATGTGGCGTCACGCAACCAGGGGCCGGGCCATGAGTGGATGCGGACGGTGCTGGAACGGGCTGCCCGGCGGGCCGAGATCGACGCCGTCGAGTCCCTGCCCGACCGGCTGGTCACGCTACCGGTGGTGCTCGTCCTCCACGATCTCTTCATGGCCCGCCGCACTCCGGCGGACGGCGAACTGGAAGAGATCGTGGACCGGTTGTTCCTGCCGCTGGTCCGCCACGGGAGGGACCGCCCCGCCGTTCAGTGACCGCCCGAGGGACGGTCGCAGCCGGTGTGGTCGGGGTAGCCGTCGAAGGCGTCCGCCTCCACGGTCGCGCGGTTCATGCTGCCTTCCAGGCACATCGGTTGGCCGTCGATGAGGAAGCCGACACCGGTGGAGCCGTTCTGGTACGACTGCACGCTCCCGGCGGAGTAACCGAGGGCGGTCAGCGCGCCGCGGGTGCTGTCCGGGGCGAAGTCGCCGCGCTCGCGCAGCGGTTCCAGCGCGGCCTCGATCCGCCGGGCCGCCGCGAGCCCGTCGCAGCGCTGCTGACCGTGCAGGGGGATGGGCACCATGAAGCCGTGGTTCTCGGCGTAGTGGTCGACGGGGGGCGTGGCCGGGGCGGAGGTGTTCCCCGTCGGGGAGGGCGTCGGGGTGGGGCTCTCGCCGGGACACGGGAAGTCCACCGGCGCACTCGGCGTCCGCCCCGTGGCCCGCGCGGACGCCCCGGCGCCGGCCTCGTCGTCCCCGGCCCGATCGGTTCCGCACCCCGCGGCCACCATGCCCAGTACGGCCAACAGCGGCATTCCGAGCCGGACTTGGGTCCGTCTGCGCTTCGTCATGCACCGATCCTCGCGCGCGTCGCGGCAGACCGCATGAGTACCCCTACTCATGGGGACGAGCAGCCAGGTGCACCCGGCGCGCGGCTCAGACCCGGATGAGTAGAGGTACTCATGCCCGGCGGCCGGTGCCCGGGACATCGTGGGGCTGTCACCTCCTCGGTGTTCGAAGGGGAGGGACGCCGCCCGGATCCGACCAACGGAGGACACCGTGAACGTCTCTCGCCGCTTCCGCTCGCTCTACGTCTCGGCGACGGACAACTGGCTCTCTCGCGCCTACCTGGCCGTCGTCGGCGCCGCGCTCGCGTTCGTCGCGTTCGACACCCTGTTCGTCTCGCACCCGGACGCCTCCATGGCCGGCGTGGTCCCCTGGCTGCTGACCGCCCCGCTGAGCCTGCTGCTCACCCTCCTGCCCGACGCCGTCCTCGACGGCACCGGCTCGTTCATGGTCCTCTACGTCGTCGGGATCGCGGTGTCCGCCTTCGTCAACGCCGCCGTCCTCGGCGCCTGCCTGCACCGGCTCCGCCCGACGCCCCCGCGCGCCGCCCCCACCGCCTGATACCGGCCGGACGCACGAGCCGGCCCTGCCGTCGGGCCGGTAACGTGACCGCCGTGATGGTGGGAACCCGGGAGACCCGGCTGGTCGTACTGCGCGGCAACAGCGCCGCAGGCAAGTCTTCGGTGGCGGCCGGCCTGCGGGACAGGTTCGGCCGCGGCCTGGCGTTGGTCGAGCAGGACAACCTCCGCCGGGTCGTGCTGCGCGAGCGCGACCGGCCCGGTGCGGCGAACATCGGGCTGATCGACGCCGTCACCCGCTACGCCCTGGACGCCGGGTACCACGTCGTCCTCGAGGGCCTCCTGTACGCCGACCGCTACGGCGCCATGCTCGCGCGACTGCGAGAGGACCACCGCGGCCCGACCCACGGTTACTACCTCGACATCCCGTTCGCCGAAACCCTGCTGCGCCACGCCGGCAAGCCGATCGCCCACGAGGTCGGCGAGGCGGACCTGCGCGACTGGTACCGGGACCTCGATCTGCTGCCGGGCGCCGTCGAGACCGTCATCGGTGCCGACAGCACCCTCGCCCAGACCGTCGACCGCATCATGCGCGACACGGGCCTGGACCGCCTCCCTGCCCGGGAGAACTGACACCCGCCGGGAGGGGACGGGTGTCGCGGTCGTCGTCACCCCACGGCATCGAGCGCCTCCGCCAACCGTGAGACGGCCGTCAGGTCCGGCACAGCGTCCAGAGCCGCGACGACCTGACCGCTCGCGAACTCGCGCTGCGCCGAGGTCACCGCCGGATCGATCGCGCACTCGGCCTGGACGCGGACGTAGTTCAGGGCCGTGGCGAACAGCGTCGAGAACGAGTCCAGGCCCTTGACGACCGGGCCGCCTCCCGCATCCCTGTACGCCCGCACCAGTCGCCGGGCGCAATCGGCGTCGAAACCGTTCCCGCCCGACCACACGTACACGGCCTGTGCGAGTTCTCGCCCCGCCGAGATCGGTCCGGCGTTGTCCCAGTCGAGGAGGACCGGCCCGGCCCGGCCGACCAGAACGTTCTGGGGCTGTACATCGAGATGTGACGTCACCAGATCATCCGCGCCGGACGGAGTGACATGCGGTGCGAGTTCCGCGGCCGACGTGGCGATGAACCGGCCCAGAGCGTCCGACCACGGCATGCCGGCCCGCCGCACCTCCTCGTGGAGCTTCGCCCACTCGGCCTCCCCGGGGCACTGCTCGTACCAGGAATCCGGTGTCCCGCCCGCGCCCGCGCCGGCCGTGTGCAGGAGGGCCAGGGTCCGGCCGCACCAGCTCAGGATCTCCGGATCGGACGCGTCCGCCCGAGTCCCGTCGACCCAGTCGTACAGCTTCACGCAGGACCCGTCGGCCGAGGGGCCGAGCCGTGAGACGTGGGCGCCTGCGCGGTTCGGCAGCAGCCGCGGCGAGGCGATTCCCAGCTTCTCCGAGGCGTTGCGCAGTGCCGCCTCCCGGAGAACCTGTCCTTCGTCACAGCCGAAGAGAAGCTCCTTCACCGCCCATGAGGAGCCGTTCCCGGACAACTTCCAGATCTGCCCCAGCGCGCCCCGGGTGACCGGTTCGACAGTCCACGGCCCGGCGCCGAGTGCGTAGGTGTCCGCGATGGAGACGGCCATGTTCTGCATGTACGTACCTTTCCGGCTGCTGGACAGGCCAAGGGCCTGCGGGAACCTGGCATGCCCACCGGCCCGGTGTCATCGGGCAGTCGCCTTGGCTACGGCTTGATGCCGACCCCCGTCCAGAGGCTGACCTCGGCGTCCGTGGCCTCGACGGTGCTGTCCGGGCGCCAGCGGTGGCCGACCGTGACGCCGGGGTCGAGGAGGTCCAGGCCGTCGAAGAAGCGGGCGACGTCCTTCTGCGAGCGGAACTGCACCGGCGTGCCGGCGCCCGTGTAGATGTCGGTGACCTTCTGCCAGGTGGCCGGGTCGAAGTCGGGCGTGCAGTGGCTCAGGGCCAGCGCGCTGCCCGAGGGGAGCGCGGCCAGCAGACGGCCGACGATGCCGTACGGGTCCTGGGCGTCGGTGACGAAGTGCATGAGGGCGTTCAACGACAGGGCCACGGGCCGGCCCCGGTCCAGGACCTCGGCCAGCGCGGGCGCGTTCAGCAGCGTGTCGGGGTCGTTGACGTCCGCCTCCAGGTAGGTCGTGCGGCCCTGGGCGGTGCTGCGCATCAGACGTTCGGCGTACTTCAGGACGAGCGGGTCGTTGTCGGCGTAGACCACCCGCGCCTCGGGGACCACGGACTGGGCGACCTGGTGCAGGTTCGGTTCGGTGGGGATGCCGGTGCCGATGTCCAGCCACTGGCGTATGCCGTGCTCCTGCGCGAGGACCCGGGTGGCCCGGTGCATGAAGGCGCGGTTCTCGCGGGCGCACACGAAGATGCCCGGGTAGGCCGCCGCGACGGTCTCGGCCGCCTGCTTGTCGACCTCGAAGTGGTCCTTGCCGCCGAGGTAGTAGTCGTACATCCGGGCGGAGTGCGGCCTGCTGGTGTCGATGTCCCGCGCGGCGTTCGAGGTGGTCATCCTGTGCCTTTCGGTGTGTACGTGGGGGGTGTCGGGCAGGCCGGGGGTGGCCGGGTCCCGCCCGTCCGTGCTGGGGCGCGCTCGGGGTCAGCCGGCGGCGAGATGGTCGGCGAGGCCCCGTTTGACGCCCGCGACGAACGCGGCGATCTCCTCGGGGGTGTAGATCAGCGCCGGACCGGCGGGATCGGTCGACTGCCGCATCGCCACGCGACCGTCGGCGAGCTGTTTCGTCTGCACGCACTGGCCCCCGTTGGGGCCGCTCCACGGGGACTCCCAGCCCTGCTCGCCCAGGTCGGCGGCGGGCATCCCGTTGTAGACGTGGTGAACGTGATGAGCGCGACGAGCGTGATGGACGTGGCTGTCCATGCCGTCGATGCCGGTCATGAGTACTCCTTGCGCATACGGTTCAGGAGTGACCTGCTGTCCGTGTCCGAGGTCAGCAGGGACATGCGGTTGTGCGCCTCCAGATGCGCCGCGACGTCGGAGCGCTGGTCCAGGTACACGGCACCGGAGAGGATCTCGGTGTAGACGATGTCGGGCAGTTCCGGTTCCTCGAACCGGAAGTAGGTGAACGGGGCGCACGCACCCACGTGGGCGCCGGCCGTGAACGGCACGACGTCGACGCTCACGTGCTCCAGTTCGGAGACCTCCAGCAGCCGGTCGATCTGCTCCCGCATCACCTCGGGCCCGCCCACCACCCGGTGCAGCACGGCCTCCTCCATCACCACCCACAGCGTGGGGGCGTCGGCTCTCTCCAGCAGGCTCTGGCGGCGCATCCGCAGGTCCACACGCCGCCGCAGGTCCTCGTCACGGTCGTTGGGGAAGCCCCCGCCGAGGACTCCGCGCGCGTAGCGGGGGGTCTGCAACAGCCCAGTCACGTAGTGGGGTTCGTAGGTGCGCAGGGTCCTGGCCGCGGTCTCCAGGCTGACGTAGGCGCTGAACCAGTTCGGCAGCACATCGCGGTACGGGTGCCACCAGCCGGGCGCGTTGGCCCGCTCGGCGAGGGCGACGAACTCCTCGATCTCCTGCCGGGCGGCCCCGTAGAGCGCCAGCAGAATCTCCACGTACAGCGGCTTGAGGCCGACCTCCGCCTTCTCCAGACGGCGGATGGTCAGGGGCTTCACCCGCAGAGCCCTGGCCGCGTCCTCCAGCGACACGCCCGCGTTCTGCCGCCGCTCCTGAAGCCGCCGGCCGAGGATCATGCGCAAAACGGTGGGCGCACTGGTGCTGCCCGTGCCCGAACGGCCTTCGCTCACGCCCTACCTCCTGAAGGACTGTCACCGACACGAGTCTGACAGCGGCTTGAAGACGCGACCAGACCGATACCGGCTCGCTGAAATTATCAGGCAGTCGGTTGCAGCTTGAACTTGGGTGCGAGCATAGTTACTTGTGTGAACCGCGCCGCCGAACACGAGCGTTCCCCTGGCAAGCTCCCGCATCCCCAGTGGAGTTGGACCGCCCCTACGTTCACGGCGCAGTGGCCCGTTCGGAACACCCCCTCCTCATGGGCCCCTTGCTCACCTTCCCCGGCCTCTGGCTGCTCCCGCCCCCCACGGAAGGCGACCACCGTGTCCCCCCACACGACTTCCTCCCCCCAGCCCTTGGACACCTGGAGCCGCGACCGGACGCACTGGCTCGAACTCCCGGCCCACCGCTCCAGCGTCTCGCTGGCCCGCCGCTCCATGAGCGAACGGCTGGCCGCGTGGCGGCTGCCGGGCGAGCTGTGCGCGGACACCGTCCTGCTCGTGTCCGAGCTGGCCACCAACGCCGTGCGGCACACGCTCGGCACCCGGTTCCTGTGCGGTGTCGGGCTCGTCACGGACGGGTGCCTGCGCCTGGAGGTGCACGATCACGACCGCACGGGCCGCGGACTGCCCCGCTGCGAGCCCGGTCCGGACGACGAGGGCGGCCGCGGACTGCTCCTCGTGGAGCAGCTCTCCTCGGCCTGGGGAGTGGACCGGTCGAGACTCACCGGCGGCAACGCGGTGTGGGCGACCCTGACAGGCTGAGCGGGCCACGCGGCGGGACGGCGCGAACTCAGGCGCCGGCAGGCGTCAGTTCGGCCAGCAGCAGGGTGCGGTCGTCGGCTCCGGCCGTGCCGGAAGGAGCGTGCAGGAGCCGACGGCACAGGGACGGCAGCGCGTCGTGGTCGTCGCCGTCCACGGGCCCGACGGCGGCGGCCGCGTCCACGGTGCGCGCGAGGCGGGTGATCTCCTGGTCGATGTCGGCGTCGCGGGACTCGACCAGACCGTCGCTGTAGAGCACGAGCAGGGCCGGATCCGGCACGGACAGCACGGTCTCCTGGTAGCTGCCCGTGCCGAGCCCGAGGGGCAGGCCCGCTCCGGTCAGCGTGACCGGGGCCGTCCGGCCGTCCGGGCCGCGCAGCAGCGGGGGAGGGTGTCCCGCGCCCACCAGGGTGCAGGTGCGCCGCCGGGCGTCCCACTCGGCGTAGATGCAGGTCGCGAAGGAGACGCCGGGGGAGTCCCCGGCGAGCGTGTCGAGCCGTCCTATGAGGTCGGCCGCGGAGATGTCGAGTCCCGCCAGCGTACGGACCGCGGTGCGCAGTTGGATCATCGCGACGGCGGACTCCGGACCGTGCCCCATGGCGTCCCCGACGATCAGACTGACCCGGTCGCCCGGCCGTTTCAGCACGTCGGACCAGTCACCGCCGACGAGGTTGCCCCGACCGGCGGGCAGACAGCCGTGCGCGGTGCGGCACCCCCCGAACTCCTGGGCCGTGCCGGGCGGCAGACTGTTGCGGATGGCCAGGGCGATGCGCCGCTCACGCTCGAAACGGCGTGCGTTGTCCAGGGCCACGGAGGCCCGCGCGGCCAGCGCCTCCACGGACGCCACGTCCGCCGGTGTGAACGGAGCCCGGCCCGCCCCGCGCGTGCAGGTGACGAAGCCGATCGCGACGTCCCGCAGCCGCAGGGGGACGACGAGGAAGGACGACACGCTCAGGAGGTCGCCGAGGCGGGCGTCGACGTCTCCGGAGGCTATGAGCCGCTCCGAGGTGTGCGGGTCCACCGCGTCGAGCACCTGCGCCTGCCCGGCGGCGAGCGCGCGGGCGTGGGGTGTCTCCCGGGGGAAGGCGATCACCTCGCCGACCGGCAGCATGCCCTCCCAGTCCTCGAACGCGCCCGGCCCGACGCGCAGCGCCAGCCGGCGCGCCTCGATCCGGGGCGCGACCGCGCCGACATGCGCGTGCTCCTCGACACGCCAGCGCTCCAGCAGGTGCACGGAGGCTGCTTCGCAGAACCCCGGGGTCAGCGCGTGTACGACGTGGCTGCCGGTCATGTGCAGATCGAGTTCCGAGCCGATGACATCGGCCGCGGGGGAGAAAGCCGACCGGCGGGGCGAGGGCAGGGCGGGGAACGCGTCGTCGGTGCGGCTGTGCGGTTCGTTCCGCAGGGTCGTGCCTTTCCAGTGGGGTGTCCGGCCGCGCGGCGGGGGATCAAGGATCACCGCGCGCCGTCGGCAACTATATGATGAAGCGTCAAGTTACCTGGTGGGTAGGGAAGTTGCGGTACCGGGGCGGATGGAGGCAGGGGGTGAAGGACTTCGGACGGCTGGGCCTCGTCGAACGCCGGCCGGGCGCGACCGACGCCCCTGCTGCCTGCCGGGATGCCGGTGGAGTCGGAGGTCACCTTCGCCGCCGAGCCGGCCCCGCAGCTCGGCCGGAACCTGGCGACCCCGCACGTGCCGCTCGCCGCCGACGAGAACCTGCGGGAGGCTTGGCCACCGCCACCGCCACCGCCACCGCCCTCGCCACCGCCACCGCCCTCACCCTCGCCACCGCCCTCACCACCGCCACCGCCCTCACCCTCGCCACCGCCCTCGCCACCGCCCTCACCCTCGCCCGAGCCGCCGGACGACGAGGTGTCGACGGGCTTCATCGGCAAGGTCGCCCGCTTCCCCGGCAACCGACGACGGACCACGGGGACGTGAGCGGGCAATGACACGTTCCGACGTCCACGACACGGTCGTCGTCGTCGTCGGCCCGGCGGGCGCCGTCGCCGCACTCGTCCACCCGCCTCCCGCGCGGACGCCTACACGGTCGAAGATCATGCAGGGTGACCTTCGGCACATCGGAGGTCTTCGGCCGCGTGAGTGGTTTCACCCTGCACTTGTTGCTCATGGCGCACTGTTGCCGCAGGGCGAGCACGTGTCACCCGACCTTTGACGTTGCGTCAGATCGCCTTCCGGAGGCGGAAGGAGGGCTGGACACTTACCTTCAGGTAAGGGGAGAGGGCTGTCGGGAAGTGCTCTCGTCCGCCACTCCAGCCCCTAGTCTGTTGCCAGACCCCCCACAGGGCCTTCCCCCGCAGCGTGGGCGGGACTCCCGCCCCGCACCACCGAGAACAGGCGGCCGAGGGCATGAAACCACTGCGCCCAGAAGACCCCGAGCACCTGGGGCCCTATCGCCTCGTGGCCCGGCTCGGAGCAGGCGGTATGGGGCGGGTCTATCTGGCGACGTCGTCGGCCGGCCGCACTGTCGCGGTCAAGGTCATTCGTCCGGAGATGACCGAGGACAAGAACTTCCGTATCCGCTTCCGGCGCGAAGTGGCGGCCGCGGCCGCGGTCGGCGGTGTCTACACGGCACCCGTGGTGGATGCCGCGCCGGACGACGAGACGCCATGGCTCGCCACCGCCTACGTACCCGGCCCCACCCTGGCCGAGGCGGTCGCCGAACACGGTCCGCTGCCCGTGGAGACGGTCCTCGCGCTGGGCGCGGGTATCGCCGAGGCCCTGATCGCGGTGCACGCCGAGGGACTGGTGCACCGCGACCTCAAACCGTCCAACGTGCTGCTCGCGGCGGACGGCCCGCGCGTCATCGACTTCGGCATCGTCCGCGCCCGGGACGGCTATGAACTCACCGGCTCCGGAGCCCTGTTCGGTTCCCTCGACTACATGTGTCCCGAACAGGCCACCGGTGATCCGGTGGGGCCGGAGGGAGACGTCTTCTGCCTCGGTTCGGTGCTCGCGTTCGCCGCGTCCGGACACGTGCCGTTCAGCGGAGCCGCGCCGGCCGCCCTTCTCTATCAGGTGGTCCACGGTTCGGCCGACCTGACCCTGGTGCCCGAGCCGCTGGACAAGATCATCAGCCTCTGTCACGCCAAGGACCCGGCCCTTCGAATCAGCCCCGACCGGCTCTCCGCGGCCTGCGCTCCCGGCGGCGCCGAACAGGTGCTGACGGAGGGCTGGCTGCCCGCACCGGTGGCCGCCATGATCGCCGATCACCGGGCGGCCACGATGGACCTCGACCGCCTCGCGCCAACCCCGACCCCCGCACCGGCCGCTTGGGCCGACGTACCCGACCCGGAGCCGCCTGCGTCCGGCCGGCGCGGCTCGGCGTACGCGACGGTGGGGTGGTCGGCGTACGACACAGCCGCCGCCGGGGACGGCGCGGCCGGTTCGCGTCGCGCTCTCGGAGTGGGTGGGGCCCGTGACAACGCCGCCGACGGAGCAGATGGCGCCCGCGGCGCGGGGCGCACCGCCGACTCACCGGAACAGGAACCTTTCGTCATCCCGGAGGGACCGGCGCCGGAACGTTCCGCTGCGCCCGTTCACCACCGCGCCCCCGCACGCTCCCGTGTCTCCCGGCGCGTGATCCTCGCCGCGACCGCCGGCACGGCCCTCGCCGGGGGCGCGGCCCTCGCCGTCAGAGCAGGGACGGGCGGACAAGGGGTGCGCCCGCTCGGCCCGGCCCCCGAGCCGGCCTGGATCTACCGCGGCGGCCCGCTGCTGCAGGCCCCGGCCGTCTTCAACGACGGCACGGCCCTGATGAAGACCCGCCCCGGCAACATGATCTGCCTCGACCTCGAGAACGGCTCCCAGCCCAAATGGGTCTACCAGGGCATCAGCCTCTCGCCCACCCCCGTCCAGCTGATCTACGGCGCCGCGGTCGCGCTCGGCACCGGCGCGACGGTGATCGGCGTGGACCCGGCCGGCGGCGCCGAGCAGTTCACCCTCGACTTCGGCCAGGATTTCGAGTTCACTCAACTGCTCGGCAGCTACGACGGCTACGCCGTCTCGGTCCTCGGTGCCAGGCTGCGGCGTCAGTCGGCGGAGCAGGGCGTCGCGACCTCCACCAGCGCCGTCTTCGGCGTCGACCTCAAGGCCCGCCAGGCCGTCGTCATACCGATCGACCCGGAGGACGTCGGCGTTCCGCTGCAGCCCGTCATCACCTCCGACTACTTCGTCTACGCCGACGGACTGCGCAACGTCTCGGTCCGCTCCACCCGCGACGGCGGCAGTCTGCGCTGGCGGCACCAGGTGGGCTACGACCTCCGGCCGGGTCTGGCCGTGCTCGGCCAGACCGTCTTCGCCATCGGCTCCGAGTTCATCGCGCTGGACCTGAGCACCGGAGCGGTCCGCTGGAAGGCGAAGGCCGAACGCGGCATGTTCGCCTCCCTCGGGGCGGGTGGCAACACGGTCTACGCCACCGGCACCGACCCCTACGGCGTCCACGCCTTCAACGCGGCGAACGGCTCGCGACGCTGGTTCTGCGAGACCCCCCGCCTCGGCGTCGACAACCCGATCGCGGTGGGGGCGCACGCCGTCTACGTTCCGGCCTTCGAGAACAAGAACGGCTTCTACGCGATCGACACCGCCTCCGGCCGCCTGCTGTGGAACTTCACCGACGGCCGCGAGACCGGCGTCAACGACTGGCAGCTCTCCTGCGACGGAGCCGGACACCTCGTGGCCCAGCATTTCGACCGGGCCTACGGACTGCCCGTCACCTGAGGACCGAGGCAGCGCCCCGCAGCGCCTGACGCCGGCCGGCCGTCTCGCGACCAGGCCGGCGACCGGACCGTGTCGGCGTGACCGGTTGGCGGAGTGCCCACGCGTTCGCCGGTGCGGACGTCCCACAGGACGACCGTACGGTCGTCGCTCCCGGTCGCCAGGGTGCGGCCGTCGGGCGAGAAGGCGAGGGCGGCGACGCACAGCCGGTGCCCCGTCGTCAGGGCGCGTGGTGCTGCTTCGGCGGCCGCCCGCTGCGGCATCCGGCGCTGTTCCGCTTCGTCCGGCTGCGCCGGAGAGGCGGGGGCCGTGAGCTCGTGCGGCGCACACCGGTCGCCGCTTCGGCGGGTGTCTCCCCGAGGTGTGAAGGCCTTCCACTCGTCCCTGCACAGGGGTTGTCCTGACATTCACTGCGCACCTAGGGTCACTCACCGGAGCAAGCGCTTTCACCGCTTCATGACCCTGCACGGCGACCACCCCACTGGCCCCCGAGGAGCGCGCATGGGCATCCGAGTCAGTCACGCGTACGGCGAGCACATCGCGGTCGCGGCGGCGGACGGGACGGAGATCCTCCGGTACGTCTACCGTCCCGACCCCGAGGCGTTCGAGGCGCGCAAACCCTACGCCCACCCGGTGCGCACCCTCGGCGGACGCACCGTGACCGGCTACCGGCCCAGCGACCACCGCTGGCACAAAGGCCTGCAGATGACGGCGAGTCACCTCTCCGGCCAGAACTTCTGGGGCGGCAACTCCTACGTCCACGGGCAGGGCTACCTCGCCCTTCCCGAGCGCGTCGGGTCGATGCGGCACGACGGCTTCTGCGAGTTCACCGTCGACGACGACCGGCTCGCCGTCACCGAGGAGCTCACCTGGGTCGCCCACGGCGGCGAGGAGTGGGCACGCGAACGGCGCGGCCTCGCCGTCCACTCCGTCGACGAGGAGGCCGGAGCCTGGGTGCTGGACTGGTCGATCCACCTCACCAACGTGCGTGACGCGCCGCTCGCCTTCGGTTCCCCGACGACCGCGGGCCGCGAGCTGGCCGGCTACACCGGCCTGCAGTGGCGCGGCCCCCGCGACTTCACGGGCGGCACCGCCTTCGCCCCCGACTCCGACGTCGACGCCGGAAAACTGATGGGCACCCAGGGGCCCTGGCTCGCCTTCACCACCGAGCACGACGACGTCGACGGCCACTCCACCCTCGTCTTCGCCCACGCGCCCGAGAACCTCGACGAGAAGACGGCGATCCACGCGTCGCACTGGTTCGTGCGTGCCGAGCCGATCCCGACGGTCGCGTTCTCCTGGGCGTTCTTCGAGGAGTTCGAGCTGCCGCCCGGCGAGTCCTTCGCCTACCGCTACCGGGTCGTCGTCGCCGACGGCGCCTGGGACCGCGACCGCGTCGGCACGCACCTGGCGGGCCTGCCGTGGTGAGCGCACCGGGGCCCGCCCTTCGGCATCCGCTGCCCGGCGCCGTCGGCCTCTCGCACCTCACCGCCTACGACTGGGAGGCCGCCGACGGCGTGTGCGGCGGCAGCCCGCATCTGCACCTGGTGTGTACGGAGGCGTACGTCGTCACCGGCGGCCGGGGCGCGGTGCAGACGCTGAGCCCCGACGGCTACCGGGACATCCCCCTGCAGCCCGGCTCCGTCGCCTGGTTCACGCCGGGCACGGTGCACCGCATGGTGCAGGGCGGCGATCTGCGCATCACCGTGCTGATGCAGAACAGCGGCCTGCCCGAGGCCGGGGACGCCGTCTTCACCTTCCCGCCCGGGGTACTCGCCGACCCAGAGCTGTACGCGGCCGCGGCGACCCTGCCACCCGGCACGGGACCGGAGACCGCGACGGCGGCGCGGCGTCGCAGGGACCTCGCCGTCGAGGGCTATCTCGCCCTGCGCGAGGCCCTGGTCGCCGGGGACAGCGGCCCGTACCTGGAGTTCCAGCGGGCGGCGGCCCGGCTGGTGCGCGACAAGGTGCCCGGCTGGCGGGAGCTGTGGCGGGGCGGCGCCCTCGCCGCCGCCGAGCGCACGGGATCCCAACTCGACGCCCTCCACGGTGGCGACCCGGCCTACCTGCGCGAGGCGACCGCGTACGAGACGGCGCCCACCCGGCTCGGCGGCTACGGCATGTGCGGACGCAGGGACGAGTACGCGCTGCCCGGGACCACGCTCCCCCACAAGCCCGAATAGCGGGCGGTCAACAGCGGATCCGAGGAAGGGATGAGGTGACCTCGGCATGCCCGGGCACAGGACAAAGGGGTTCTGCGCGGCGGCCGCCGCACTCGTGCTGTGCGCGGTGTCGGCCGGCTGCGGGGGATCGGGGGAGTCGGTCGGCGGCGGGAAGGTCGTGCTGCGCTACACGTGGTGGGGCAACCCCGACCGCGCGGCCCGCACCGAGCAGGCCGTCGCCCTGTTCGAGAAACAGCATCCGAACGTGCGGGTGCAGACGTCGTTCTCGGGCTACGACGCCTACAAGCAGAAGCTCGCCATCCAGGCCACGGGCGGCGACGCCCCCGACGTGATGCAGCTCGACTACCGCCAGATCGACCAGTACGCCTCCGGACACGTCCTGCTGGACCTGGGCAAGGTCAAGGACGTCCTGCGCACCGGTGAGATCGACCCCGGTCTGCTCGCGACGGGGCGGGTCGACGGTACGCAGTACGCGATCCCGCAGGGCCGCGGCACCGAGACGGTCGTCTACGACGTCAAGGCCTGGCAGGCCTCCGGAGTGCCGCTCCCGCGGCAGGGCTGGACCTGGAACGACTGGGCGGACGCCGTGCGCGCCCTGGCGAAGAAGACCGGGAAGCCCGGCGCCACCGACCCCGGCCAGAGCGAGGACGCCTTCGAGGTGTGGCTGCGCGGCCAGGACAAGTCCCTCTACACCAAGGCCGGCGGCCTCGGGTTCACCGCCGGCGACCTCGCCCGCTGGTGGACCTTCACCGACAGGCTCCGCCGCGAGGGCGCCGTGTCGCCCGCCGAGCAGACCACCCAGCTCGACGGCTCCGTCGAGAACACCCCGCTCGGCCGCGGCAAGGCCACCGCCGACTTCAACTGGGACGCCCCGTCCAGCGGTTACCGGGCCCTCGTGCCCACCGGGGTCGCGCTCGCACCGATGCCGTCCGGCGAGGACGGCACACCCGGCCAGTACTTCAAACCGTCGATGTTCCTCGGCGTCGGCGCCCACACCGGCCACCCGAAGGAGGCCGCCGCGCTCGTCGACTTCCTCCTGAACGACGACCAGGCGGCGAAGATCCTCGGCGCGACCCGGGGCATCCCCGTCAACGAGACGATCCGCAAGGACACCGCGGCGCAGCTGAAGGACTTCGACAGGACGGTCGCCGACCACCAGGCGTCCCTCGAAGGCACCCTGAAGGACCCGCCGCAGGCCCCGCCCTCGGGTGACAACGCCCTGCAGACCACCTTCCAGCGCGACTACGACCAGGTCTCCTACGAGCGCATGTCGCCCCGCGAGGCGGCCGAGAACTACGTCACCGAGGCGAAGGCGGAGCTGAGGTCATGACCACCACCGACATCCCCGCACCCACCGCACGGCCACCCAGGTCCGCGCCCGCCTCCGAGCGCCGCCCCGCACGCGAACGCGAGGGCGCCGCCTGGGTGTTCCTGTCCCCCTGGGTGCTCGGCGCGAGCGTCCTCACCCTGCTGCCGATGGCCGTGTCGCTGTACCTGTCGTTCACCGACTACGACCTGTTCAACGCGCCGCGCTGGGTGGGCCTGCGCAACTACACCCAGATGTTCACCGAGGACCCGCGGTACTGGCGCTCGGTCCTGACGACCCTGACGTACGTCGTCGTCGCCGTGCCCCTGCAACTCGCGCTCGCGCTGGTCGTCGCGCTCGCCCTGAAGAACATGAAGCGCGGCAAGGGCTTCTACCGGTCCGCGTTCTACGCACCCTCGCTGCTCGGCGCCTCCATGTCCATCGCGCTGGTGTGGCGGGCGGTCTTCAACGACGGCGGCACGGTGGACAACCTGCTCGGAACCGGCGGCTGGGTGAACAAGCCGGGCTGGGCGCTGTTGGCCGTGGCCCTGCTGACGGTGTGGCAGTTCGGCGCGCCCATGGTCATCTTCCTCGCGGGACTCCAGCAGATCCCCGCCGAGCTGTACGAGGCCGCCGCCGTGGACGGGGCCGGGAAATGGCGGCAGTTCGTGTCCGTCACCGTGCCGATGCTGTCCCCGGTGCTCTTCTTCAACCTGGTCCTGCAGACCATCCAGGCCTTCCAGGTGTTCACCCCCGCCTTCGCGGTCAGCGCGGGCAAGGGCGGCCCGGCCGACTCCACCCTCGTCTACACCCTCTACCTCTACGACCGCGGCTTCGTCGCCTCCCACATGGGCTACGCCTCCGCCATGGCCTGGGTGCTGCTGCTCGTGATCGGCGTCGTCACCGCCGTGCTGTTCCGCACCTCCCGCTCCTGGGTCTTCTACGCCTCCGAGGGGGACCGATGACCACCACCACCGCATCGACCGCCGCTCCCCGCAAGCCGGTTCGCCGGGGCCGGATCGCCGTGCACCTCGGCTGCCTGGCCGCGCTGCTCGTCATGCTGTACCCGCTGGCCTGGCTGCTCGCCACCTCGCTCAAGCCCGCCGACGAGGTCATCGCGAGCCTGAACCTGCTTCCCAGCCACCTGGAGTGGTCGAACTACGAGACCGCCTTCGAGGGCGTCAACGACGTCTCCGTCTGGCGGCTGCTCGGCAACTCCCTGCTGATCGCGGGCGGCGCGGTCCTCGGCAACGTCATCAGCTGCTCGCTCGCCGCCTACGCCTTCGCGCGGCTGCGCTTCCGTCTGCGCGGGCCGTTGTTCGCGTTCATGATCGCGACGATCATGCTGCCGCACCACGCGGTGCTGATCCCGCAGTACATCATCTTCAACATGCTCGGCCTGGTGAACACCTACTGGCCGCTGATCCTGCCCAAGTTCCTCGCCACGGAGGCGTTCTTCGTCTTCCTCATCGTGCAGTTCATGCGCGGACTGCCGCGCGAACTGGAGGAGGCGGCCCGCATCGACGGCTGCGGCCCTTTCCGCAGCTTCTTCCAGGTCATCCTGCCGCTCACCCGCCCCGCGCTGATCACCACCGCCATCTTCACGTTCATCTGGACCTGGAACGACTTCTTCACCCAGCTCATCTACCTCTTCGACCCGGACAAGTTCACCCTCACCCTCGCCCTGCGCTCCTTCGTGGACGCCTCCAGCCAGTCGGCCTTCGGCCCGATGTTCGCGATGTCGGTGATCGCGCTGCTGCCGATCGTGCTGTTCTTCCTCGCCTTCCAGCGGTTCCTGGTGGAGGGCATGGCCAGTTCGGGACTGAAGGGGTGAGCGGGATGACCCGGACACGGCAGCGCGAGGCGGGCGAGGTGTTCGGCCCGCGGATGACCCTGTTCGCCGACGTGCTGAGCGTCGGACTCGCCACCGCGGTGTCCTGTCTGCCGCTGCTGACCGCACCGGCCGCGCTGTCGACGGCCTGCGCGGTCCTGCGGGGCGCGACCGAGGACCGTCCCGCCACGGCGGGCCGGTACTTCTCCGTGTTGCGGCGGCGGATGCGCCTCGGCGATCTGACGGCGGGGGCGGTCGCCCTCGCGGGCGCGTTGTTGTTCGCCGCCGACCTGGCACTGGCCGGGGCGGGCCTGCCGGGCGCGCCGCTCTTCGCCGGGCCGGCCGCCGCGATCGGGGCGGCGGCCGGAGTCGTGGTCCTGCGGGCCTGCGCCCGCCCCGAGTCGCTCACCGCCTGGCCGGTCGCCCTGCGCCAGGCCGCCCGCGACGCCGTACAGGACACGGGCGGCAGCGCCCTGGTGCTCCTCGCCGTGGCGACCGCGGCGCTGTGCGCATGGATGCTGGTGCCGCTTGCGTTCCTGGCCCCGGGCCCGCTGGCACTCGCGCTCACCGCGGTCGACGTACGGCGGACGGCACGGAACGCGGTCCTTTCCGCCGACGCGCCTTCGTGACGACGTCGACGCCGATGTCGCCGTAGGCGGGCTGCCCGGCGGGCCGCGGCTCAGGCGTCGGTGACGTTCGCGGTGACCAGCCGGAGGAGCTGCTTGGCCAGGGTGTCCTGCTCGCCGGTGAGTCCCATGGCGTCGCCGATCGCGACGGGGACGGTGCCGGCCCGGTCGCGGAGCCGTGCGCCGGCATCGGTGAGGCGGAGGGCCACGGAGCGCTCGTCGTCGGGGCGGCGTTCGCGGCGCAGCAGGCCGTTCGCCTCCAAGCGCTTGAGCAGGGGGGAGAGGGTGCTGGACTCCAGCTGGAGCGCCGTGCCCAGTTCGCGTACGGAGATCGAGTCCTGTTCCCACAGCACGAGCATGACGAGGTACTGCGGGTAGGTCAGGCCCAGTTCGTCGAGCAGTGGCCGGTAGCGGGCGGTCACCGCCCGGGAGGCGGCGTACAGGGCGAAGCAGAGCTGGTCGTCCAGGAGCAGCGACCCGTCGCTCGGTCCGGCGGCTCGGTCCACGGCATGGCTCCTGGTTCCTGCGCTGGTCATGGGAGACCACCACCCTATCGGTCGAGTCCTCTCGATTCTATCGCCCACAAATTGATCGAGCCCTAGCAAGTCTTACCCTAATTAGTTGTGCACGACTTAATCGAGCGCTACTGTTCTTGTCGTGCCACCGCCCCCGACGAGGACTACCGTCGGGAGTCCGTCCGCGGTACCCGAACCGAGGAGCTCGCCATGACCGACACCGCCCCCGCCGCCCGTCCCGTCCTCGAGCCCGCTGCCCAGTCCTTCGTGGAGGCGACGGCGAACCCGCCGTTCCTCTTCGATCTGCCTCCGGCGGAGGGGCGCAAGGCGGTCGACGAGGTGCAGTCGGGTGAGATCGCCAAGCCCGCGGTCGACGAGGAGTGGGTCACCGTGACCGGTGGCCCCACGGGGAGTGTCCGGGCCCGGATCGTCAGGCCGGCCGGCGCGGAGGGTGCCCTGCCGGTGGTCCTGTACATCCATGGCGCGGGCTGGGTGTTCGGCAACGCGCACACCCATGACCGGCTGGTGCGCGAGCTCGCCGTCGGCGCCGGGGCCGCGGTGGTCTTCCCCGAGTACGACCTCTCGCCCGAGGTCCGTTACCCGGTCGCCATCGAGCAGAACTTCGCGGTCGCCCGGTGGATCGTCGAGGAGGGCGCCTCCAAGGGGCTGGACGCCACGCGTATCGCCGTCGCCGGTGACTCGGTCGGCGGGAACATGGCCGCCGCGCTGACGCTGATGGCCAAGGAGCGCGGTGGGGTGCCGCTGGTGCAGCAGGTGCTGTTCTACCCGGTCACCGACGCCAGTTTCGACACCGGTTCCTACCACCAGTTCGCCACCGGCTACTTCCTGCGCCGTGACGGCATGCAGTGGTTCTGGGACCAGTACACGACCGACGAGGGCGAACGCGCCCAGATCACCGCGTCCCCGCTGCGCGCCACCACCGAGCAGCTGACCGGTCTGCCGCCGGCGCTGGTGATCACGGGCGAGGCCGACGTCCTGCGCGACGAGGGCGAGGCCTACGCCAACAAGCTGCGCGCGGCCGGCGTCCCCGTCACCGCCGTGCGGTTCCAGGGCATCATCCACGACTTCGTGATGCTCAACGCCCTGCGTGAGACCCACGCCGCCGAAGCCGCCATCACGCAGGCGATCGGCACCTTGCGCACGGCGTTCTTGTCGTAAGGGGCCGTCGTGGCCAGACTTGTTGGCGGAAGGTTTCTCTGGTTCGTCCGGTTCGGGGGACAGGATGAAGCGAACAGTGGTGACCGACGCGGTGGGCGCCGAGAGGCCCCGGTTAAGGACGTGGTTCCAGCGTGACGGTGAGCCGCCACGCAAGGACACCGGTACGTATGTGTCGGTGTGGGACTCCGGGCCTTCTCTCGCGGAGGCCGTGGACGCCGTCGGCGGGCTGCCGGAGGAGTCCGTGCTGCGGATCGCCGCGGGACTCGCCGGTGCCCTGGCCGGGCTGCATCGGACCGGGAGCGGGCACGGCGACCTCCAGCTCTCCAACGTGCTGCTCGCCAAGGACGGTGTCCGGCTGACCGGCTCCGCCGGCCACCGGGCGGTCGCCGGCGACGCACCGGCCATGCTGCTGGAGAAGACCGCCGGGCCGCACGAGCCGTCCGGTGACATGGTCGCCCTGGGCAGGCTGCTGGTCGCGGCGTACACCGGCCGACGCGGTACCGCAGCACCCGCCGAGCCGCCGGTCCAGGAGACCGGCCCGCCCGCCGGGCCCGACGTCGGTGTGCTCCCGGCGAGGCTGCGCCAGGTCGTCGCCGGCTGCCTGACCGAGGAGCCGGCCGGGCGCCCGACCCCGGTCCAACTGCTGGAGACCATCGGCCCGCTCACGCCCACAACGCGTCCCTGGCCGCCGGCGGTGGACGAGTTGATCGCCCGTCGGCGCACCGGGGACGCTCAACTCCGTTTCGTTCCGAGCGGGTTGCCGGACCTCCCGGAGCCGGGCGCGAGCTCGGGCATCCGCCCGGCGGACCCGACCGATCTCGTCCCGCGGCCCGTGGCGCCGCCCGTTCCGCCGGTCCCCGTCGAAGCGCCGCCCACGCCCGGGCCCGTGGCGCCCCGGCTCTGGCTCGCCGCCCTCGTGGTCCTCGCCCTCGCCGGCGTGATCGCCGTGGCCCTCGTGGTCCTGGCGCCGGACCGGGACAGTGGCCCTGTCACCCTCGCCACGCCGACGCCGAGCCCTCCGACCCTCGAGGAACCGCTCCCGGAACCGACCTGGAGCGTGGACAGCGAGTCGCCGGAGCAGTCCGCACCGGCACGGGACCAGGTCACGGAGCTGACGGCGCCCAGCGCCGAGGCGCCGACGCCCGCCGAGACGCAGCAGACCAGACAGCCGGGCGCCATCGCCGACTGTGCGGGGGAGCCCCTCGTCGAACCCACCGAGTTGCTGCTCGCCTGCGGGGACGCCGGCGCCGGACTCCACGACCTGACCTGGACGAACTGGGGAGAGGAGACGGCGACCGCCACCGGGTGGGAGTCGGAGAAGGTGTGCGTGCCCAACTGCGCCAACGGCACCGAAGCGCGCTCCCCGGCCACCGTGACCGTCTCCGGGCTGACCGGCGGACGCTACACGTTCATGCAGATCAGCGCCCCGCAATCGCCGAACAGCCCCTTCTCCCGATACACGCTCGACGAGTTCGGACCGACCTGGAGAGGCTGAGAGGGCGGATTCCCTTCGTTCACCGCGTGCTCACACCCCCCACGCGGTGAACGCGGCCCAGTGGACGGGCGACGCGAAGGGACACCCCTCCCGGCCGGTCGCCGGCGGGGCCAATCGCCGGGTCAGGGTCTCCAGATGGGGGTGGGCGGCGGTGTACCGGGCCAGGCCGTCCCAGGTGAGACGGCGCAGCCAGGTCCGGGAGTGGCGCAGTGCGGGTGCGGGGAGCTCGCCCGGCGTGTCGCCGGTGGGGGCGAGCAGCTCGTAGAGGCGGGTCATCAGCAGGGCGGTCGCCATGTCGTTCACCTGCCACAGACTGGTGACCACGCAGGCGGCTCCCGACTGGAGGAACCCGGCCGGGAGTCCCACGAACTCGTCGGGTGTTTCGACGATCTCGTAGTGGCCCGACTGACAGGCGCCGGCCACCGCGACGCGGCAGTGCGGGAGTTGGCGCCGCACCAGCGTGTCCAGGTCCAGGGTGCCGTCGGCGAGTGTCAGTGAGCCGCCCCGGCCGCCGATGGCCGCGCTGCCGTGGCAGCCGAGGTGGAGGTGCGTCGCGTCCGCGAGGTGGTCGAGCAGCCAGTTCACGGTGGCGTCGGGCCCCAGCGCGCGGACCGTCTCGCCCCGCGGTTCGAACAGCGTCCGGATCTCGGCGAGTTCGCTGCGGGCGCCGGGGAGCGAACCGTCGGGGTCGGCGACGGCCACCAGCCGCGGCACCGGCGTCGCCGGCCGCCCGGCCGCGGAACGGGAGGCGGCGTACACGGCGGCCGACGGGGCGAGCAGCAGCGTCCCGATGTCGTCGAGCACCTCGTCCGTCTCCGGGCCGAGCGGCACGGCGTTCAGCGGTGCGTGCCCCAGCAGCCCGGTCGGCACGACGACCGCCTCGTGCCGAGGGTCCTCCGCAAGGAGCCGGGCGACGGGCCGCAGGAGCGGGGCCAGGCCCCGCAGGCGGTCCAGGGCCGCCGGGAGCACACGGCGGCGTTTGAGCGCCCCGACCTGCTGGACCATGAGCAGTCCCAGGCCGGCGTCGTCGTCCGGATCCACGGTCAGGAGGTGGACGATCGAGGTGCTGCTCACCTCGGGGACGGGGACGGCGCGTACGGCGGGCGTGTCGTCCGCGGCTCCTGGCTCGCCGGCGCGGCGGACGACGAGGACATGGCTGCCCCAGGGCGCGTTCACCAGGTAGGCGAGCGCCGTGCCGTCGGCGGCGCGCACGATGTCCGCCAGTTCGGTGGTGCGCAGGAAGCCCTCGAAGCCGGGGATCGCGCGGATCTCCTCGATCACCGTGCGCACTTTCCGTTCCGCCGCCGCCTGCGCGTCAAAGACGGGCACGAAGGCGGCCGACGGACCGCCGGGCGGGGCCGCGGGTGCCTCCGCGTCCAGGGACCGGTAGCGCTCGCGTGCCTGCCGGTAGCGGTGGACCAGGGCGGGGTCCAGTCGCTCCAACGCCGCCAGGTCCACCGCGCCGCGCCCGGCCACCACCGACAGCTCGCAGGCCAGACCGCGTTCGATCGCTTCGACCGCGCGATCCGGGCGGCCCGCGCGGGTCAGCAGGTACGCGGCCCAGCGGGCGACGCGCTTCGCCTGGGCGAGCACGCTCCGCCGCCCGGTGGCGGTGACCTGGGCGTCGTAGAGCGCGTGCACGGCGGTCAGCATGCCGGACGCGACGTCCGCCGCGCCGGTCCAGTCCTGGGCCGTGGCCAGCGCGTCGAGTACTTGCCGGGCGATGGACAGGTGCAGGGACGGGGAGACGAGCGGCGGTGCGGCGGCCAGGGCGGCACGGCGCAGCCGCAGGCTCCCGGCGCCGTCCGGTCCGTCGAGGAGGTCGGCGACCCGGGCCAGCAGCCAGGTGAGGCGAGCGGTGTCGAGGAGACCCGGGTGCGAGGCGTCCAGTTCGAGCGCGGCCTCGACCGCCTCCCTGGCGCCGTGCGGGTCCGGGGAGTCGCCGGACAGCAGCACGTCGGCCAGGTTGCACTGGAGCTGGGACCACAGCACGGGGTCGTCCCCAGGGAGCAGGTGTCGCAGGGCGTCGCGGTAGCAGCGTTCCGCCTCCCGGACGTCGCCCGACTCGGCGCGCCGGTGCAGCAGCAGCCCCAGGTTGAGCAGGGAGTACGACCAGTCCACCCGGCCGCCCTCGGGAGAGCGTTCCCGTAGCCCGGCCCTGATGTGGTCGATGCCGAGGGCGAGGTCGGCGGAGTCGCCGCCCGGACGTTCGGCGAGCAGCAGTCCGTAGTTGGTCTGGATCCGTGCCCAGAACTCGGGGTGCGCGCGGCGGTCGAGGGCGGTGGCGCGGGCGAGCAGATCGCGGGCGGCCTCCCAGCACTCCATCCGGTCGCCGTCCTCACGCAGGTGCTGGGCGGCGGCGAGGTTGTTCGCCACCTCGACCCACTGCAGACCGCCCTCGGGCAGCCGCAGCAACGCCCGCTCCAACACGCGCAGCGCCTCGGACAGTTCGACGTCGAGCCCGGCCTGCACGGCGCGCACGAGGCGCTCGCCGAGCCGGGCGGCGAGTTCCGTCCCCACCGGTTCCTCGCCGAGCTGTTCGGCGAGCGCCAGTGCGTCGCGGGCGAGCGGGATCACCGCCAGGCCCTCATCGGCACGCACCTCGTCGTACATCGCGTACAGCCGGACCCGCAGATCGCCGGCGAAGTCGCCCAGGGACGCGAAGTAGCGCTCCAGCACGGCCTCCGGCGGCATCCGGCCGCCGCACAGGTCGTCCAGGAGACGCTGGCGTATGCGCAGCGTCGGCTCCGGCGGGGTGCCGGCGGCAGCGCGCAGCTCCTTCTGTCCGGCGTCGCGCACCCGGGTGTCGCCGGTGAGTTCCGGGTGCGTGCGGACCAGCTCGGCGAGCCGGTCCGGCAGACTTCCCGTGACCGCGCGCAGCAGCTCGTCGGTCCGCGTCCGGCCCAGGTCCTCGGCAAGGTGCTGGAGGAAGAACCGGTGATTGTCGACCGTCGGCGCCCCGTACGACTCCAGTTCGCGACAGGCCCGCTCGGGATCCGCGAGGTCCCGGTCGAGGTCGCGGGCCAGCACGAACGGCAGCTGCCTGCGCGGCAGCGGGATCACCTGCTCGGCCACGGGGTCCCGGCGGAAGGCCCCGGCGCTCGCGGCCTGCTCCAGCAGGGCGAGGGCAGACGTCGTCGGATCCTCCTGGAGCTCCGTGACGGAGGTCGCGAACAGCGCAGGCGCCGTAGTCCCGGGGCGCAGGACCAGCACCGGCGCCTCGATGTACGTCCGGGTGCCGCAGCCGGGGCAGTCCACCCAGTGCAGGCCGGGGCCGAAGGCGTCGGGATCGCCGGGGCTGTCGAGGATGTCGGCGCGCTCACGGGCGTCGACGATGCGCCAGACCGGAACCCGGCAGGGCCGCTCGCACTCCTCGCAGCGCCAGGCGTAGGGCTCCCTCACCGAAACCGTCACGGCGGGCCCCGCGCTACTTGCCGCTGGTGAAGTGGGAGAGCAGCGCCGCCAGCAGGCGGCCCAGCGCCGCGTCCCGCAGGGCGCGCTTGTGCACGGTCAGACTCCATCTGCCGCGCGGATCCCGCTTCACGACGACCTCCGTCTGGAGGAGCGTGACGACCAGGACACCGACCGGGACGACCACGGGGTCGAAGCGGTCGATCGACGACGACACGTACTCGACGGCTTCACCGACCACCCCTCTCCAATCCTCCAGGGCCGCCACGTACTCCAGCGCCACTCGCGCCAAGTCACCCTCGCTGAGCGGTGGTTGACCCGGAGGCAGGTACTCCGCCGCGGCCGCCGCGTCCACGGCGCCTCTTAACTCCTCGTCCGTCGCGGGCATGTCCCTGGCCGGGGAAAGGAGCCCGCGGTCCTCCAGCAGCACCGTCAGCGCCTGGACGGCCTCCGTGTCGGAGAGTTCACCGATCGCCTTCGTCAGATCATCTCGTTGTGACATGGTCCGATTGTTGCTCTTCGGGGGGCGGTTGTGGGTCTTGTCGGACACATGACATGCGGACGGCGGGCGAGGGCGCCGATCCGGAGGCCACCCGCTCACGGTGTAACGTCGGCGACAGGGCAGCGGGCGGTGGCGGGGACCCGGTGTTCGGGCGCGGGAAGGGAGTCCGTGTGAAGTCACGCCTCGACGGCGCGACGGCCAGGACGGGCCGGCCGCGGGCGACCTCGCGGGCCCAACTGGAACGGGTGGGCTTCGAGCTGTTCGCCCGGCACGGGTTCGACAGCACCACGGTGGACGACATCGCCGCGGCCGCGCACATCAGCCGCCGGACCTTCTTCCGCTACTTCGCCTCGAAGAACGACCTCGTGTGGGGCGACTTCGAGGGCCATCTCCTGCAGTTCAGGGCGTTGTTGGCAGGCGCCGATCCGGACACCCCGATGATGGACGCGCTGTGCGAGGCCGTCGTCCGGTTCAATCGCTTCGACCCCGCCGACGTCCCCTGGCACGCGCAGCGCATGGAGCTCATCCTGCGGGTGCCCACCCTCCAGGCCGACGCGACCCTCCGCTACGCCTCGTGGCGGGCCATCGTCTCCGAATTCGTCGCGCAGCGCACGGGACTGCCCTCCGATGCGCTGGTGCCCCGGCTCACCGGTCATGCCGCCCTCTCCGCCGCCGTGGCGGCGTACGAGCAGTGGCTGTCCGTGCCCGGCTCCGATCTGTCGGACCTGCTGCGCCGCGCCATCAGGCAGCTGGATGCCGGTCTCGGATCGGCGGGCCTGGCCTGCGCGGAGGGCGGGGACGGACCCTCCCCGGCCGAGGGCTGCCGCTCAGCGCGGACCGCGACGCATCGCACGAGCGATGAACTCGCCGACGAGGACGGCGGTCGCGGCCGGACCGCGTAGCGGGGCCACGGGAAGGATCGAGGTGTCCGCGACCCGCAGCCCGGCCAACCCGTGCACGCCGCCGTGGGAGTCGACGGCGGCGTCAGTACTGCCCGACGGACCCATGGGCACCGTGCCGCAGGTGTGCTGGGCCGTGCCGAGTCGGTCCCGGATCCACCCGTCGAGGAGCCGGTCGTCCTCAAGGGTCTCCGGGGCCGGTTCCAGCAGCCCCGCCGACACGTCCGCGAAGGCCGCCGTGGACACCAGCGAGGCCGTCATGCGGACCGCTTCGCGCATGCGGCGTCTGTCCCCGCCCGTGCCCAGATAGCCGTACTCGATGTTCCAGGCAGGCTCGCCGCCGGACGACATCATGGTCGTGCGGCCCCTGGCGGCAGGCGACTGCGGGGAGACGAGGAACGCCAGCGGTGCCCCGGGCACGGTCGTGCGCCCCGTCACCAGGCCGGCCATCGGTATCAGCGACTGCAGGATCTCCAGATCGCCCGGGTGGGCCCCGTCGGACGACGAGCCGTGCAGGAGACCACCGAGCCAGGAGTCCACCGGTTCGGGCAGCGGCCGGCGGGGTGTCCATTCCACGACGACCTGCGGATGGTCGCTGAACCGGGCGCCGACGGCGGGGAGGTCGTGGACGACGGGCAGGTCCAGACGGCGCAGGTCGGCCGCGGGGCCTATGCCCGACCGGTGCAGAATGCGCGGGGTGGCGAGCGCTCCCGCGCAGAGCACGATCTCGTCCGCTTCTAGCACGGTGGCACCTGCGCCGCGTTCGACGACCACACCCCTCGCCCGGCCGCGCCCGACGCTCACCGCACGCACCGGCGAGTCACCCTCCACACGGAGGTTGGGGCGGCCCAGGGCGCCCAGGAGATAGCTGATCCCCGTGTTGATCCGGCGTCCGTCGACGCAGTTCAGAGGAACCGGGCCGAACCCGGGAGCGTCCTGGGCGTTCTTGTCGGGCTCCTCCGGAAAGCCCAGCTCGCGGGCCGCGGCGCGGAACGCGGCGGTCGCCGGATGCCGCAGGTCCGTTCGCCGGACCCGCACCGGTCCGCGGTCGCCGTGCACCGCCCCGGCACCGTGATCCAGGTCGTTCTCCAGGTCGCGCAGCAACGGCAGCATCCGCTCGTAGGACCAGGCGTCGCCGCCCGCCCGCGCCCAGCGGTCGAAGTCGGCACGCCGGGCCCGGATGAAGTAGCCGCCGTTGACCGTCGTGGAACCGCCGAGAACGCGCCCCCGCGTCACCGTGCAGGGCCGCCCCGGCGCCAGGGAGACCAGGTGCCGCTCGACCGCCGGACGGCCGGGCCGGGCGCCGGGGACGAGACGGGCGTCCAGCAGTTCCGCGGCGAATTCCGACTCCCGGCGCGGAACCGGCCCTGCCTCCAGCAGGAGGACGGAACGCCCCGCGTCCTCGCTCAGCCGCGCGGCCAGCGCCGCGCCGCTCGCTCCTGCGCCGACGACCACGACATCCGGGCGGTTCACGGAAGTTGGGCCCCTTCCCTTTTGACACCGTGTGCCATTAGCCTCACGGTACAGGACAACGTCCGTGGGACCAGGGTCAGTTCGGGAAGGGGCCACGATGACGCTCCCGGAGGGATTCGTGGTCACCCTCGACCGTGACACCCGTGTCCTCGACGGCGGCCGTGCGCTGCTCGGCGGTTCCCCGGTGCGGCTCCTGCGCCTGACGGAGCGCGCTCACCCGCTGCTGACCGGGCGCACGGTGGAAGTTCGGGATCCGGCCGGCGCGGTCCTCGCGGACCGGCTCCTGGAATCGGGCCTGGCTCATCCCGTCGTCGACGTCCTGCCGTCTCCCGACGATCCCCGGTACACCTTCGTCGTCCCGGTCCGTGACCGCCCGCGCCCGCTCGACCGGCTCCTGACAAGCATCGGGAGGGACCACCCGGTGATCGTCGTCGACGACGCCTCCCGTCGGCGAGGGCCGGTCGAGGCGGTGGCCGCCCGGCACGGGGCGCGCTTCGTCCCGTTGGACGTCAACCTGGGACCGGCCGGGGCACGCAACGCCGGTCTCCGGCTGGTCACCACGCCGTACGTGGTCTTCGTGGACTCCGACGTCGTGCTGCCGCCGGGCGCGATCCCGACACTCCTGCGGCACTTCACGGACCCCCGTGTCGCCATGGCCGTCCCGCGTATCACGGGACTCCCGCACCCCGCCTCCACCGGCTGGATCGCACGCTACGAAGACGCCCGGTCCTCACTCGACCTGGGCCCGCGCCCCGCCCAGGTACGCCCGGGAACCTCCGTCTCCTGGGCGTCCACCGCCTGCACCGTGGCCCGCACCGACGCCCTGCCCGGCGGCTTCGACGAGCGGATGCGGGTGGGGGAGGACGTCGATCTGGGGTGGCGGGTCGTGAAGAACGGCCGGCGAATCCGTTACGAGCCCTCGGTCCACGCCGCTCATGAGCATCGCGTGCGCTTCGACGACTGGTTCGTGCGCAAGGCCGTCTACGGGACCGGGGCACATCCACTGGCCGAACGGCACCCCGAGTTCATCGCCCCGGCCGTCCTCGCGCCGTGGGGTGCCGCGTTCGTCCTCGCCCTCCTGGCCCAGCGCCGCTGGTCGGTGCCGGTGGCGGGCGCGGTGTGCGCGGTGACCGCGGCGCGGATCACCCGGAAGCTCCGGGGCACGGAACACCCCGCGCGCCTGGCGTCCTCCCTCACGGCCATGGGCGCGATCGGCGCGCTGAGCCAGACCTCCGCCCTGCTGACCAGGCACTGGTGGCCCGTCACCGCGGTGGGCTGCGCGGTGTCCCGGCGGGTACGCCGGGCCGCGGCACTGGCCGCAGTCACCGACGTCGCGCTGGAGTACTGGCGCGCTCGCCCCGACATCGATCCGGTCCGCTACGGCGTCGCCCGCCGCCTCGACGACCTCGCCTACGGCTCCGGCGTGTGGTGGTCGGCCGTCAGGGGCCGCTCCACCGTGTCGTTGAGGCCCCGCGTGACGCACGCCCGAACGGAGCCCGGCTCAGCCGGAGTTCGAACCTGAGGGACGACGGCCGGCCCGTTCGTGGATCACGCGTGGTCAGGCCGTGCCAGTGCCTGCCGCCCGGCCCGACACCAGGGCGGCCAGTTGCTGGGCCGCCCCGCTGAGCAGAGCCCTGCCCTCCTCGGCGCTCGCGCCGGCCGGGTCCCCGAGCACCCCGTTGGCGGTGGCCGCCTTGAGCCCTTGGCCTCGCAGCAGCGGCAGCAGCTCCCCGACGGGCGTGGTGTTGCCGGCCTCGGCCCGTTCCAGGAGCACCCGGTGGGGCGCGAGCGCCAGCATGACGGAGGTCTCGGTGCGACCGGCGTGCGCGTCCCCGCCCCAGCGGGGGGACCAGGCCAGGACATGCCGGCCTTCCTCACGCAAGCGCCGTACGGCCCGGGAGACCGGCTCGGCGTTTCCGCCATGGGCCGAGACCAGCACGGTCCGGGGAAAGGTCGCGCAGGCGGAACGCACCAGCTCTAAGAGGAGCAGCTCCACGGCCTCCTGCCCGATGGACAGGGTGCCGGCGAACTCCTGGTGCTCGCCGCTGGACCCGAAGGCCACCGGCGGGGCGACCACGACACCGGGCACCTCCTGTGCCAGCCGTTCGGCCAGGGCCACGGCGATGTCGGTGTCGGTGGACAGCGGAAGGTGCGGCCCGTGCTGTTCGGTGGCGCCGACGGGAACGGCCAGGACCGGCCCGTCGCGCTCACGGCGGGCCAACTCCGGCCAGGTGAGGGAGGCCAGCTCGGTCATCCTGGGTTCCCTCTCAGGACGACGGACGGGACGAGGCGTCGGATCCGGCTCCCAGGGTTCGGGTGAAGTACGGCGGGACCACCACGTCGTCGGGCGTCAGCTCCTGGACACAGGAGCGTCCCAGCCCGAGGAGGGCGGAGTCGATGCCGCCGCGGAGGATGTCCAGGACGTTCTCCACGCCTGCCTGACCGCCCGCGGCCAGGCCCCACAGGTAGGCGCGGCCGATCAGGACCGCTCTCGCACCCAGCGCGAGGGCCTTGACGACGTCGCTGCCGCGCCGGACGCCTCCGTCGAGGAGCACCTCGATCTGGTCGCCCACGGCCTCGGCGACGGCGGGGAGGGCGCGGATCGGCGCCGGTGTGGAGTCCAGGTTGTTGCCGCCGTGGTTGGACACGGAGAGCGCGGTGGCGCCGACGTCCACGGCCCGCTTGGCGTCGTCCACCCGGCAGATGCCCTTGAGGAGGAAGGGCCCCTCCCACTGGCCGCGCAGCCACGCGATGTCCTCCCACGACGGCGGCGGGGTGCTCATCCACTCCCCGTAGGCGCCGAAGAACGTCGGCGGTCGCCGGCCGCGTTCGACGACGTTGGGAACCGTCAGGTCGGGCAGGCGGCGCGTCCTGGCGAAGTCGAGCAGCCAGCGCGGCCGGGTCAGGCCCTCGGGCGCGAACCGGGCCAGCGCCTTGAGGTCCAGCCGTTCGGGGATGACGGGGCTGCCCCAGTCCCGGCCGTGGGAGAAGGACCAGTCGAGGGTGACGATCAGACCCTTGGCGCCCGCAACCCGCGCCCGCTCCATGTGCCGCACCATGGAGTCCTTGCCGCCCATCCAGTACATCTGGAAGAACGTCCGAGGATTGGCCGCGACGACCTCCTCGACGGGCTTGCTCGCGAAGGAGCTGAGCCCCATCGCCGTGCCGCGGGCGGCCGCCGCGCGGGCGACGGCGACCTCGCCGTCGGGGTGCACGGCCTGCACCCCGGTCGGGGAGACGACGACCGGCAGGGAGATCTCCTCGCCCATCACCGTCGTGGACAGGTCCCGCTTGGCCGACAGGCCGGCGACATGGGGCGCGAACCCGAGCTGTCCGAAGGCCTCGGTGTTGTCGCGGTAGGACACGCCGTTTTCGGACCCGGCGAGCAGCGCGGAGTAGACGGACTTCGGCAGGCGCTTCTTCGCCCGCCGCTGGGCCTCGGCCACCGTCTCGAACCAACCGCCGTCACCCATGGCGGGCCTCCTTCGCGGCCAGCCCCGCGAGGGGACTCTCGTCGCACATCCGGTCCGGGCGCCGCAGGCCCGGCATGCCGAGCCGCACCGGCGCCCGGTGTACCGGGCCGGTGTGCGAGTGGTCGCCGGTCGGGCGCGGCACCGCGGTCCGGTCGACCGAGTTCAGCGCGCTCCGCCCGTGTCCCTTGACGCACTCGGGGTCCGGGCCGTCCAACGGCAGGCCGGTGAAGAACTTCGCGGCCATGCAGCCGCCCCGGCAGGCGTCGTAGGCCGAGCACTGGGTGCACGCTCCGCCGCTCTGCGGCTTCCGCAGGTCGAGGAAGAGGGGCGACTCACGCCACACGCCCGTGAAGCCGCCGCCCTCGCGCACATTGCCCGCGAGGAACGCGTCGTGGATGGCGAAGGGACAGGCGTAGACGTCACCGACCGGGTCGATCAGGCACACCACCCGTCCCGCACCGCACAGGTTCAGGCCGGGAAGCGGGTCGCCGTAGGCGGACAGATGGAAGAACGAGTCGCCCGTGAGGACCTTCTCACCGTGGTCGACCAGCCAGTGGTACAGCTCCCTCTGCTGTTCGGCGGTCGGATGCAGCTCGTGCCAGACGTCCGCGCCCCGGCCCGAGGGACGCAGCCGCGTGAGCCGCAGTTGGGCGTCGTAGCGGTCGGCGAGCGCCTGAAAGGCGTCCAGTTGAGGGATGTTGTGCCGGGTCGCGACCACGGAGATCTTGAAACCCCGCAGGCCGGCGGCGGCGAGGTTCTCCATCGCCCGCACCGCCGTTGCGTACGAACCGGCGCCGCGGACCGCGTCGTTCACCTCGGCGGTCGCGCCGTCCAGGGAGATCTGCACGTCGACGTAGTCGTCGGCGGCCAGGCGCTCCGCCACCGCGGGGGTGATCCTGACGCCGTTGGTGGAGAACTTCACGCCCACGTGGTGAGCGGTCGCGTAGTCGACCAGTTCGAAGAAGTCGGAGCGGACCGTCGGCTCGCCGCCGCCGATGTTCACGTAGAAGACCTGCATGCGCTCGAGTTCGTCGATCACCGCCTTGCACTCCTCGGTGCTCAACTCGCGCGGGTCACGCCGCCCCGAGCTGGACAGGCAGTGGACGCACGCCAGGTTGCAGGCGTAGGTGAGCTCCCAGGTCAGGCAGATCGGGGCGTCCAGCCCGTGCTGGAAGTGGTCCACCAGGCGGTTGGCGGGCACGGCGGCGCGCCCCGCCTTTGGAGGTGCGACCGTCATCGTGCCTCCTCGGCCCGAGGCTCCTCGCCGCGCGGCAGCGGCCGGGCGGTGATCATGCGGGAAGCGGCCAGCGCGGCCAACGCCCCGCCGAACCGGGCGAGTTCGGCGGGCTGTACGCCGGCCGCCCGGCAGGCGGCCCCGGCGCTGGGCTGGTCTGCCAGCGACTGTACGGCGGCGAGCAGCCGGGGGTCCTTCAGGAACGACAGCCGTCGGGTGCCGAAGTGGTAGAGCAGGGCTCCGAACCGCTCCGGGCGCACGGCCACCTGCGGGTGCAGATCCCAGGCGGCGTCGAGGTCGAAACCGGCCTCGGTCGCACGGGGCGCCGTGACGGTGGCCGGGTCAGTAGACGCCGCACATGCCATCGATGGACACCTCCTCGACCAGCAGGTCCTGCTCGACGAGGACCTGGTCGGCGAGCGGTTCCTCCGTCCCGGCGGCGGGCGGGGCGGAGGCGGGGACGCGAACCTGCGGGGACTCGGCCATCGGGACTCCCTCGTTGCAGAGTATTGGCACTCGGTGACGAAAACTCTGGGAGCCACGATAATGGCACTCGGTGTCGTAAAGAAGGTGCGTGCACGAAATGCCGTGCGCCCGACGCGACTTCGGATGAGGCGTGAGCAACTCGCGGGCGTCGAGCGACTCCTGGGTGGCGGGGGCGTCCGCATGGCCGGCGCGGCTCGCCGGTTCCCCGGCCAGGACGTAGGCGCCGAGGAGAGAGACGGTTGCCGGGCCCTCACTCGTCCCCGAGGTAGTCCCGCAGCACGTGCGAGCGCGAGGGGTGGCGCAGCTTGCTCATCGTCTTGCCCTCGATCTGGCGAATGCGTTCGCGGGTCACGCCGTAGACCTGGCCGATCTCCTCCAACGTCCGCGGCCGGCCGCCGAAGAGGCCGTACCGCAGGGAGATGATGCCGGCCTCGCGCGGGGTCAGGTCGGCCAGGACGCTCCGCAGGGTGCCCTGGAGGAGATCGAAGGTGACCATCTCCCAGGGGGAAGGCGAGTCGCTGTCCATGATGAGGTCGCCGAACTCGGTGTTGCCGTCCTCGGAGAGGGTGGTGTCGAGCGATACGGGTTCCTTGGTGTAGGCGCTGAGCTCGGCCAGCCGTTCCACCGGGATCCCCGCCTTCTCGGCGAGTTCCTGCGGCGTCGGCTCGGCCCCGGTGTCGAGGATCAGCTCGCGGCGGACCCGCGCCACCCGGTTGATGAGCTCCACGGTGTGGACCGGTATGCGGATGGTGCGGCTCTGGTCGGCCAGGGCCCGGGTGATCGCCTGTTTGATCCACCAGGTCGCGTACGTGGAGAACTTGAAGCCCTTGGTGTAGTCGAACTTCTCCACGGCCCGCATCAGCCCGGTGTTCCCCTCCTGGATGAGGTCCAGGAACTGCAGTCCGCGCCCGGTGTAGCGCTTGGCGACGGAGACCACCAGGCGGAGGTTGGCCTCGGTGAGGTGGTTCTTCGCGCGGTGGCCGTCCTCGGCGAGAAGGGCCAGTTCCCGGCGGAAGTGCGGGTCCGGGCCCGTTTCTCCGGCGAGCAGGTGTTCGGCGTACACACCGGCTTCGATGCGCTTGCCCAGCTCCACCTCCTGCTCGGCCGTCAGCAGCCGGACCTTGGCGATGAGCCGCAGGTAGTCCTTCACCTGGTCGACGGTGCCGCCTCCGGAGGAGAGCCGGGGAGCGGGCGCGTCGGCCTCGTCGTCCTCCACGAGCGGAAGCTCTTCGGCGTCCTCCGCCTCCCGTACGTCCGTGACACTCATGCCGGCTCCAACAGGGAGTTCAGGAATCGTCCGGGGTGCGACCGGGGCTCGGCCGCGCCCCGTTCCGGCGGGCCTTCGGCGACGACCCGGGCGCCCCGGTGGCCGCCCTCCTGCCCCCTGTGGAGCAGCAGCCGCTCGATGTCGGCGGCGTGGAGACCGGTGGGGGGCTCGTCGAGCGCGTAGAGGGTGCGTCCACGGGTGCGGCACTGGAGTTCGGCGGCGAGCTTGACGCGCTGTGCCTCGCCGCCGGACGGGGCGGGGGCGGGCCGGCCGAAACTCACACAGCCGAGCCCGGCGTCGTCCGGGGACAGCCCCTCGACGGCATCGACATCGGGCTTGTCGAGCTGCCCGCGAAACTGCCCCGCATATGCCGACAGGGATTCCGCATAACGCCGTCGGCCCTCGGCGAAAATGGTGTCGAAAGCCAGACTTGACTTTCCGGATCCGGGTACACCCGTGAATACGATCAGTGCGTCCCCGGGAAGTTCGACGGACACGTCACGAAGATTGTGCTGACGGGCACCCTTGACGACGAGCCGATTTCTCACTTCTTGAACCTCAGGTGTAGAGAGCTGGCCGATGCCCACCGTAACACCGCGACATCACAGGAAACGGCCGCTGTCCGACGCCGCCCGGGTGTGGGGAATATCGCCCTTGACAGAAAAGTCGGCCGTGTGGGCGCAGGAAATCCGCGCCGGCCACAGCCGCCCGTAAAAGATGCGTCAAAGCCGTGGGCGCCGCCGTCAGGGGCGTGTCGACGAACGATCGATCCGGTCCGGTCCGGGGTTTCCTCGAACCGTCCACATCTGTTTCGAACCTCTCCAAGGACTTCACGACGGCCGATCCGGCCTTCGTCGTCACCACGGCCGCCGTCTTCGCGCTGGTGGCCCTCGGGGCCAAGGGGGTGACGAAGCTGTGACCGCCCAGAACCCTGTCGGCCCGGTCGTGGCCGTCGCCCTGCTGGGCCATCTCGTGCTCGCCCTGATCTTCCCCGAGAGTTTCTGAGACAACAGATGGGTCCCGTGCTCGCCGGCGTGCTCCAGCTGCTCGCGCTCATAGCGGCCCTGGCGCTCGCCCACGTCCCCCCTGGGCACCTACATGGGGTCTACTCCTCCGACCGGCACCAGCGGGCGGAGGGGCGGATCCACCGCGGCATCGGTGCCGACCCGGACGCCGAGATGGGCCGGCCGGCGTATCTGCGCGGTGTCATGGCCTTCTCGGCGCCTCTCGGTCTTCTTCCGGCACGGGCCACCGCTTCGAGAAATGACGGGCAGGTCTCCCCGGGCAGGCCAGCCTCCCCGGCAGGGCAGCGCTCCCGGCCCCGCGCGCCTTGCCTGCGCCGTGCACCTGGCGCACGCTTGTCGTATGGGTGCGCGGGACGGCCCCACGCTCATCACCTCCGTGCAGCGGGCCTTCCGGCTGCTGGAGGCGGCGAGCGCGCACGAGAACGGCGCGCCGGCGAAACAGCTGGCACGCGAGACCGGGCTGCCCCTGGCCACCGCCTACCACCTGCTGCGAACCCTGGTCCACGACGGCTACCTGCGGAAACTGCCGGACGGCGGGTTCGTCATGGGCGACAGGATGCAGACCCTGCACACCGCGGGCCGGGGGCAGGCGCTGCTCAGCCGGGTCCGCCCCACGCTCGCCGCCCTCCGCGACGAGCTCGCGGCCGCCGCCTACCTCACCTTCTACGAGGAGGGCGAGATCCGGGTCGCCGAGATCGTCGACGGCCCCCGGGCACCCCGCGTCGACCTGTGGGTCGGGTTCGAGGACGCGGGGCATGCCACCGCCCTCGGCAAGTCCGTCCTGCGGGAACTGGACGACGACGCCCGCAACGACTACCTATCCCGGCACCACCTCGCCGACCTCACGCCGAGGACCATCACCAGCGCCCCCGAACTGCTGCGGCGACTGGACACCTCGCCCGTGGCGCCGGCCGTCACGGACCTGGAGGAGTACACCCTGGGCACGGTCTGTGTGGCCGTGCCCGTCTACAGCGGCGACACCCTCGGCTCCCTCGGCGTGTCCCTGCCGGCGGACCGGCTGCCCAGACTCGAGGAGATCCTGGCCCGCCTGATCCCGACCGCCGACCGCGTGACCAGGGGTCTTTCCCTCACCACCTGATCGTTCACCGGAGGTCCTGGAGAATGCCTTGGCCTTCAGGCCGGGGTGGGGGCCTCCCGCTTGCGGGGGAGAATCCGGATTCCTGCGGAGCGGGGCAGGAGAAGCCGGATCGCCGCCGGGGGAGGCTACTTTGGCGTCATGACGACGCCAGCGGAAGCCGACGTTGCCGGGCATGCCCGGTACACGTACCGGGTGCGTGTGTCGTCGACTGCCCGCGTGCGGCTGCTGGGCGAGTGGGACCGGTGTCGGTGGGTGTGGAACGAGTGCGTGGCAAAGTCGAAGGCTGTGTACGCGTACAACAAGGCGCACCTCAAGGACGTGCGGACGTGCGGCCCGGCGCAGCTGGACCGGATGCTGACGGAGGCGCGTGAGCGCACGCCGTGGCTGCGTGAAGGAAGTTCGGTCCCGCAGCAGCAGACCATCCGGGACTTCGGCCGCTCCCGTGCGAAGGCACAGAAAGACGTCAAGCTGCGGCTGCCTCTGCGGCAGCGGGCTGGGATGCCCAAGTGGAAGAAGAAGCGCGAGGCGGACCCGACGCTGAACTACACGCGGCGCGGGTTCCGCCTGAAGGACGGGCGATTGCATTTGGCGGGCGGAATCGTGCTGGCCGTGGTGTGGTCCCGTGATCTTCCGGCTGACCCGTCGAGTGTGCGTGTGTATCAGGACGGCGTCGGACACTGGTACGCGTCGTTCGTCGTCCCGGCTCAGGTACGGCCCCTGCCGTTGACGGGCCGGGTGATCGGTGTCGACTGGGGCGTGCGAGAGACCGCGACCACCACCTCAGACGCGCACGACCTTCCGCACGCCCAGCACGGGAAGAAGGCTGGGCAGAAGCTGACCCGGTACGACCGGATGATGGCCCGTCGCAAACCCAGGAAGGGGCAGGCCGCCTCGAAGGGCTACCGTGAGGCGAAGCACCTGCGGGCGAAGGCGTATAGGAAGGTGGTCCGGCAGCGGCAGGACACCGGACGCAAGTGGGCCAAACGCGTGGTGACCGACCACGACGCGGTGGCCGTGGAGGACTTCCGCCCGAAGTTCCTCGCCAGGACGCCGATGGCCCGTAAGGCCGCCGACGCCGCGATCGGCGCCACAAAGCGGGCCCTGACCGAGATGGGCCGCACGCACGCGCGGGACGTGCGCCTGGTGCACCCCGCGCACACCACCATGGACTGCGGACGCTGCGGAGTGAGAACCAAGCACGCACTGCCACTGTCCGAACGCACCTACACCTGCACCGCGTGCGGCGTCGTCTCTCCCCGGGACAAGAACTCCGCCCGTGTGATGCTCGTCCGGGCAGGTCTGAACCCGGCTGGTGTCGAGGGCGTAAGACCTCCCGGACCGCCGGTCTGGAAGGCTGCCTGAGCCAGGAATCCCCCTCTCGTTTACGAGGGGGAGCATTCAATATCTGAAAATCTGCTCCTTGCGAGCACCGGGCCGATCCCGTCTCCTAGAGGAAACGGACATTTCGGAAGTTGCCGGTGCACAGATCGGCCCGGCACACAGGTGAGGACTGCGGACGAAGCATGACTCAGGCCCGGAACCATGGCGGCGACCATTGCCCGACGCGGCTGTTCAGCTACCGAGTGGCAGGCCCCCTCCTGCCCGTCCTGATCGTTTTCGTCATCGTGCTCGCCGACCTCGTCGGCGGGGCGGGGATGATCTGGCTGCCCCTGCTGGCGGCCGGACCCGCGCTGGCAGCCACCACCAACGGGCCGCGCGGTGTCCTCTGCGTCGGCCTCCTCGCCGCCGCCCTCGGCGCGGCGTTCGGCACCCGGGACGGCGCTCCCAGCCGTGAGCTGGCGGCCGTACTGGCCGCCCTGATCGCCGTCACCCTGGCGAGTGCCCTGGCCGGAGCGCTGCGCACGCGCCGGGAACGGGTCCTGGCGGACGTCCGGTCGGTCGCCGAGGCCGCCCAGCACGCGCTGCTCAGGCCGGTACCGGCCACGGTCGGGCCGTTCGAGGTGGCCGTCCGCTACAGCGCCGCGGCCGCGGAGGCCCGGATCGGCGGGGACCTCTACGCGCTGATACCCACCCCGTACGGCGTGCGGCTGATCGTCGGCGATGTGCGCGGCAAGGGACTGCCGGCCGTGGGCACCGCCGCGCTCGTGCTCGGCGTCTTTCGCGAGGCCGCCTACGACGAACCCGATCTCCTCGCCGTCGTCGACCGGATCGAGCGGAGCCTCGCGCGCAATCTCGGCGCCGACGACTTCGTCACCGCCGTGGTCGCCGGACACCCGCGGCCCGGCCAGCTGGAAGTGGTGAACTGCGGACACGCACCCCCGCTGCTCATCGACGCGTCCGGCAACGTCACGGCGGTGGAGGCCACACATCCGGCCCCGCCCCTCGGCCTGCGCGCCCTGACCGAGCAGACACCCAGCCTCCAGGTGCTGCCCTTCGCCGACGGAGACCAACTGCTGCTCTACACGGACGGGGTCATCGAGGCCCGCGACCACGACCGGGAGTTCTACCCCCTCGTCGAGGGCCTGGACCGCCACCTCTCCGACGACCCGGCGCGCACCCTCGGCGCGATCCACGACGAACTGCTGGCGCATGTCGGCGGCCGACTGCACGACGACGCGGCGCTGCTGCTGATCCGCAAGCCGGCCGTCGCCGCCCCTGCGGTTCCCCAACAGGCGCTGTCCGGAGGGCTGTTGGGGGACCAGGCTGTGTGACCGCTGTGGCGGATGTTGCATAGTGTGCCCATGACACGCATGCGGAAGATCGCCGCCGCGCTGTTGGCCTCCTCGGCCGCGCTGCTCGCGATACCCCCCACCGCCTCGGCCACCTCCGTCCCGCAGGGAACACAGAACACGCAGGCAACATACGGAGCGCACGCAACACAGGGAACACTCGTCAGGGAGAGCTTCGACCGCCTCCCGCTGGGTCCGGTCACCGCGGGCCGTGGCTGGACCACGGACACCGCCAACGGTTCACTGACCGTCGAACCCAGTGCCACCGGCCACGGCCGCGAACTGCGACTCCATACCGAAGGCAACGGCCGCGCCTTCCTCGTCCTGACCGACCTCGCGCCCGCCGGCAACAGCTTCTGGGCCCGGCTGCGGCTGCGGGTGGACCGGTTCCCCACGGCCCCCGACTGGGCGCACTGGACCATCGCCGAGGCCTCCGGCTCCGACACCCCCACCCTGGTACGCCCGTTGGGCGGCCAGTACGTTCCCACCTCGCGGGCCAACTTCTGGGGCGTCGGCTCCGATCTCGGTCCCACCGGTGACTGGACCGCCTGGAAGACCACCGCCCCCGCCACCGCCGGCACCTGGAGCTGCGTCGAATTCCACCTCGACGCGACCGACAACCGCGTCACCGTCTACCAGGACGGCGTGGAGCGCTCCGACCTGACGGTGTCCACGAAGGACCACGGCGGCACGGCGGACGACTTCGTCTTCCCGCGCTTCGACAAGCTGAAGCTGGGCTGGCAGCTGTACCAGGCGAATCCCACTCCCTCCTCGTACGACGTCCGCATGGACGACGTGGCGCTGAGCACCCGGCGCGTGGGCGGGTGCGCCTCATGACGCGGGGTCTGTCGCGCCGGGCGCTGCTGGGCGGGACGGTCGGCGGACTCGCCCTGGCGTCCGCCCTGACCGGCCCGGCCGCCGCGGCCGGGCGGCGGCGCGAGACCGTCGGGCGGGAGCCGTACGTCCCCCTGACGGTGGGTGCCGGAGGAGGTCCGGCCGGGACGGACCGGGTCCATGTGCTCAAGATCGGCCCCGACACCGCGCGCACCGTGCTGGTGATGGTCCCGGGCATGTTCGGGGCCGCCGGGGACTTCCGGCTGGTGGCCCGGGACCTCGTCGCGGCCGTGCCCGGAGTGCAGGTGTGGGCCTTCGACCGGCGTGAGGAGAACCTCGCCGACCGCTCCGGGTTCGCCACCGCGGACCCGGTCGGGTACTACCTGGACGGCCACTACCGCTCGCAGGACCCCACCGCCTCCGCCTACGTCGCGGGGTGGGGCCTGGCCCGCACCCTGGAGGACCTGGACGCGGTCGTACGGACCGCCGCCCACGGCGGCCGCCGCCGGGTCGTGCTCGGCGGCCACTCCTGGGGCGCCACCACCGCGATGACCTACGCGGCCTGGGACTTCGACGGCCGCCCCGGACACCGGGACCTCTCCGCCCTCGTCCTGGTCGACGGCGGGGTGCGCGGGGCGTTCGACGGAACGGGCCAGCCGGTGCGCAACTCGCCCCAGGAGGTGCGCGAGCGGCTCGCGGCCATCGACGGCGGAGCCGTCTTCGACATGACCTTGAGCGCCGTCGGAGTGGGCTCCCGGGCGGAGAGCACACAGATCTGGTACCAGCTCGCGGGCTGGTACGCGCACCTCGACCCGGCCGGCCGCTCGGTCCTGCAGCCCCGGCTGCCCGACGCCCTGCGGCCGTCGTACCCGGTCACCAACGCCGGCCTGCTGGGCACCCTGGTGGACGCCGGAATCGGCTGGCCGAACGACATCAGCGTGCACTCGGGGCACCTCGCCGACACCGGCGAGGTACGCGGTTGGGTCGACACCGGCATCACCCCCATCAGCCGTGTCGCGGCGGCCTACGCGGGCGGCCCGGAGCCCGCCGTGTGGGAGTGGTACTGGCCGTCCCGCCTGTCGGTGGACCTCGACGTCGCCGATCCCTACGCGGACACCGACCTGGCCCGCTCGCTCGGTCTGCGGCTCGCGCACACCGAGGCCCTGGACACCCCGCTGTACGCCTTCCAGACGAGCTACGCCAAGGGGACCATCGTCTCGGCCGCCCGTGAGGTCGTCGCCAACTCCCGTATTCCTTATGGCAGTTACGCGACGGACGACGGGATGAACCACCTCGACCCGCTGTTCGCGGACACCCCGCACAACACCCTGACCCGCACCCTCGCACCGTTCCTCGCCGCACTGCGCTGACGAGCGACGACACACACATCGGCGGGGCATCGCAGCGCGGATGCCCCGCCGATGACCGGTACCGGTCCGGCTGCTCGCCCGAGGGGGCGGTCGGCGTCAGGACAGGAAGCTCCCGTAGGGGCCGTTGAGGATCTGGTTCTTCTGGCTCTGGTTGAAGTGGGTGTTGGGGTAGTCGTAGAAGGACGCGGACATCGGTGTGCCGTCGGTCGAGGACGAGTCCGGCAGGCCGAAGGCGTGGCCGAGTTCGTGCACCATTCCGCCGTACCAGCGGTTCATCGACTGTCCGCTGGTGCCTGCGGCGCCGTCGGCGTCGTGCCCGCTCAGGACGACCCATCCGGGGCTGGCGCCCCCGCCCGCGCCTTCTCCCTCGGCGCTGATCTCGCCGACGTTGAGCCAACGGCTGTCGGGGTTGTTCAGGCCGAACTTTCTGGCGAGTTCGTTCTGCATGTTCGTGACGGCCCACCAGTAACGGTCACCGCCGTTGGGCGTGTTCTCGTACCAGCTCCGTGGCTGGTCACCGTTGACGACCTCGACCACGGGGTTGTTCAGCGTGAAGGTCTTGCCGAGCTCCTGCCTGTAGTAGCGCTGTGCTTCCCGCATCACGTTGACGATGCCGTCGGGGTACCGCTGGTCGAACGGAACGTCGGAGGGCTTCAGCCAGTACACCCGGACGGTCTTTGTCGGGGGCGTGGTCGGGCCGCCGCCGCTGCCGGTGAAGTCGGGCAGCCGCCATGTCCGCGACGTCGCGTTGCTGCAGGGCAACTGGACGAGGCCGGTGTCGCCGGCCGAGGAGTCGCCCGACGGGGCGACGCATTTGCCGGAGTGCACCGCCTGCACGTTGAAGACGTTGTTCGTTCCGTTGACCGTCACGGGTATGAGACGGAACTTCTGGTTGGTTCCGGTGCCGCAGGTCCGCTGCACGATCGTGGCGTTGTCGGCGCTGGACGCTCCGTTGACGTCCACGCATTTTCCGCCGGTCGAAGTGCCGATGCCGTATTGGTCGGTGGTCCCACCGACCGGGGTGAAGGTGAAGGTCTGGTTGGCCTCGCCGTGGCAGGCCCATTGGATGAGCTGGATGCCGTCGGCGGTGGAACTGCCTGGCAGGTCCAGGCAGTTGCCGCCGTTCTGGTTGACCGCGGTGGAGGTGAACGCCGTCGCGGCGTGGACGGGCGGCGCGATCGCGACGGTGCCCATGACCGAACCGATCATCACAGTGAGCAGAACCGCCCAGAGGGACAGGAACCGAGATCGTCTCATCCGACTATTCCCCTGACGGTGAGGTCAGTGTGACGCCGAGGGCCACCGGGGTGCCGAAGTTCGGCGTGCCGTCGGCGTTCCAGGTGAACTTCTGCGCCCTGGTCGTACGGTTCATGTCGCAGCCACCGCCCGCGGAGTCGTTGGCGTGGTAGACCATCCAGTCCTCGGTCCCGTCGGGCGACTTGAAGAACCCGTTGTGGCCGGGACCGTAGACGCCGTTCGCGTTGGAGCGCTGGAAGACCGGGTTCGGCGACTTGACCCAGGAGGAGGAGCTGAGCGGGTCACCGCCGTTGTAGGTGAGCATGCCGAGCTTGTAGTCGGGCGTGGAGCAGTGGCTGGCGGAGTAGACGATGAACGTCTTTCCGTTCCGCTGGAGCACCTCGCCGCCCTCGTTGACCGCGCCGCCCACGGTCTCCCAGCTGTACGTCGGCGTGGACAGCACCCGGCGGGTGCCGCTCGCCGTCCACGGGTTCGACAGAGGTCGGATGAACATCGGCTGCGAGCCGTTGTAGAAGGTGCCCAACAGGTAGAGCTGACCGTTGAGTTGGAGGATGCTCGGGTCCAGCTCCCAGGTGTTGTCCTGCGTCGGGTCGAGCAGGTCGGCCTTGAAGCTGTAGGGACCCATCGGGTCGAGTCCGGCGCTCTCCAGCACGTGGATCCGCTGGGTGCCCAGGTCGTACGGCTCCCGCCCGGCCGTGTAGTAGAAGTACCAGCGCTTCCCGTTGGGGCCGTCGAGCAGGTGGAACTCAGGCGCCCACATCGTGCCGGCGCCGTTGGGCCGGGTGAGGTTGAAGATCACCTGGTCGGTGGCCGTGGCGAGCCCCGCCAGGGTGCTCGCCTTGCGCATGGTGACCGTCGAGTTCCAGGTGGTCGTGGCCAGGTAGTAGTAGCCGTCGTAGTACGTGAGCCACGGGTCGGGACCATGCTGGGAGAGCGGGTTGGCGTACGTGTGCGGGCTCGTTCCGCCGCCGGTGAAGGCGGGCAGCCGCCACACCCTGCCGTTCGCGGTGGCGCACGGCAGTTGCACCAGGTTGGTGTTGGACGCCGAGGACCCGCCGCTCGGCGAGACGCACTTGCCCGAGCTCACGGAGACCAGGTTGAACGTCTTGTCCGTTCCGCCGACGGACACCGCGACGAGTCGCCACTGCTGGTTCGTACCGCCGTGGCAGGGCCACTGGATGATCGCCGCGTCGTCCGCCGTGGACGCGCCGTAGACGTCCACGCACTGGCCGGACTGGGTGGTGATCGTGTACGTGTCACTCGTCCCCGAGACCAGGGTGTAGCCGAAGTTCTGGTTGCTGCCGGAGGAGCAGGTGAAGGCCCGCAGCTGAGCACCGTTGGTTGTCGAACTGCCCGGCAGGTCGAGGCAGTTGCCGCCGTTCTGGTTCACGCCGGTCGAGGTGAACGCGACGGCGGCGGACGCGGGCGGCGCCACGAGGAAGGCGACCGCCATGGTGAGCAGGGCGATGAGTGCGGACAGGCATCTGGAACGGGTCACGGTCCGTACACCTTTGCTTCGAGGAGGCCGACGGAGTTGGTGCCGTTGCCGGTGAGCAGCACCCGCAGCCGGGTGGTGCTCGTGGCGGTGAAGGTGACGGTGTTGTACTGGTTCTTGACCAGCGGATAGCCGCTCGCGCCGGGCACGTCGACATAGGCGCCGCCGTTCCAGTACTGCAGCTTCCAGGAAGCCGGCATGTCGATGCCCTGGTCGTCGTCGAAGAAGTACACCTCGGCCTTGTTGAGGGTCTTCGCCGCGGGCCAGGTCAGCTCGGCCCACTGCTGTCCGGTCTCCGGCCAGGTCCCCCAGCGCGGGTTCACCGTGTCGTTGGACGACGGCGGGTCGATCCCGTCGTTGACGGCGGCCACGCTCTCCCAGGAGGAGGTGTACGACGCCGAAGCCGTCGCCGACGTCGCCAGGTTGGCCGATGGCTGGGGTGGCTGGACCCCGCCCCGGTTGAACACCTTGACCTCGGTGAGGCCCGTCTTCGCGCCGGAGGCGTTGATGGCCAGGACCCGTACCCGCTGGGCGCTGACCGCGGGGAACTGCACCAGGTTGTAGTTGGCGCGCGGTGCGGCGGGACTCTTGGTCTGGCCGGGGACGTTCACCCAGGAACTGCCGTCGTAGTACTGGATGGTGTACGCGGAGGGCGCCCGGTAGGTCGTACTCGCCGGACGGCTGTCCTTGAAGTACAGCCGCACCTCGTTCAGCGTGCGGGCGGTGCCGAAGTTCAGCTCGTACCAGTCCTGGCTGTTGGCGGACCCGCCCGCACCCCAGAACGGCTCGTTGGTGGGGTATCCGTCGACCGCGCCGGCGGTGGTGCTGCCGGATCCGGTGTACGACGCGGTCGTCGTCGACCCGGCGGCCAGGTTGGTGGGGTCGCCGGTCAGGTCGACGCCGGCCTTGGCGAGCATGTCGACCATCCGGGGGCTGTTCTGCACGACCTGGTTGGGGGCCTGGAGGCCGGCGACGGCCGAGTGGTGGGTGACCGTGCCGCTCGTGGTCACGTCCCCGGTCGCCGGGTCCCAGGTGAACGGCACCAGCGAGCTGACGGTCGCGGCCCGGTTGCCGTTGACGTAGATCGAGTAGCCCTCCGGGACACCCGGGTAGCGCACCACTCCGTCGGCCGGGTCGTCCCAGACGATGGTCAGGTCGGCGTTGCGGTAGCGCAGGTTGTTGACGGTGAAGTGGTCCCAGCCGATGTCGATCGGGGAGAGTTCGACCTTCGCGTCGTTGCGGGGCCGCAGACCGGCGACGTCCTCGACCACCGTCCAGTTGCTGCTGCCCAGGATGTTGTGGTGGATCCAGGACCGGTAGTCGATGCCGGTGCCGTTCCAGTCGGCCCAGAACTCGTTGGCGTCGGGCCACTGGGTGTTGCCGCCGACGTACTGCGCCCAGGTGTTCCAGTACAGCAGCTTCTTGTAGTCGGTCGCGGTCATCCAGGAGTTGGGGTAGTTGCGCAGCACCGAGGAGTAGAGCCGGAACTGGACGGTGGAGTTGATGGTGGAGAAGTTGTTGGAGCCCGGGTTCCCGGCGTCGGCCGCGGCCTTCTTGTCGGCCTGGTTGGCCGTGTAGAAGGGGAAGACGGGGTACTGGGCCGGGTCGTCGAACAGACGCAGCGCCTGCTTGTACGTCGCGGTGTCGGGGACGGCCCCGACCGAGAACGGGTAGTAGTTGTTGATCTCCTTCCAGGGCACCCACTCGTTGGTCGACTTCAGCCGGTGCTCGAACAGCTGCCGGTTGGGGTTCCACAGCACGTTGACGATGGCGTCCTTGATCTGTGTCGCGAGCGTGCGCATCTCGGTCGCCTTGGCCGTGTTGCCGGTCGCCTCGTAGGCCTGGGCTGCGGCGAGCGCGCCGCTGTACTGGTAGGCGGACTCGGCGCGGTCCATGTTGCCCGGCTTCCAGTGGAAGGAGACCGCGTCGGCGTCGTTGCCCGTCAGAGCGCCCCAGTCGTACTCGATGAGCTTGTTGTTGTCGTGGTCGTAGTAGGCGAGCTGGCCCTTGACGTCACCCTCGGCATAGTGGGCGAGGTTGCCCGCGATGGCCGGCTGACCGCCGTGGATCTGGTAGCTCCGCCAGGCCGCCTCGGCGATGTACTGGGTGTAGCTGTTCGACCAGTTCTCCGGGTCACCGGGGTTGTCGAGGAACCGGCCGCCCTTGGAGACCTGGCCCACGCTCAGCCAGTCGCCGTAGGCATAGGCCGGGTTGCGCAGGTACTTGAGGTCGTCGATGTGCATCGGCTGGGTGAGCGCGATCGCGTTGTTGTAGCCGAGGACGCCCTCGGTCGACGTCGGGAACTGGAAGGTCTGCCCGGGGATGTCGGCGTCGAGGTTGTTGAAGCGCATCAGCCACCAGCGGTAGTAGATGTTCTTCTTGATCGCGCCCTCGGGTACGTCGATGTACGGCACGTTCTGCGCCCACCACAGGTTGTACGCCCTGACGTGGGTGGCGAAGGCGGTGGCGTTGGAGTAACCCGCGTAGGCGTTGTACTCGGTGAGCGACTCGGGGATCTCGTCGGTGACGAAGCCCATCACCACCTTGGCGGTGACCGTCGCTCCGGCCGCTATCGTGACGGACCGGTTGAGCCCGCCGTCGGACACGGCGAAACCGTCGCCGGTGAGCCTCGGCCGGATGGTGGTGAGGTTGTTGTAGGCGTTCACCTGCCCGGTCAGCTCGCTGCCGGTGCCCGAGGTGGCGTACGGCGAGGTCGCCCGCAACTGCAGGGTGGTGGACGCGCTGCCGTTGTTCTTGATCGACAGGTTGGTCACCGCCACGTTGTTCTCGGTGATGAACTTGGTCTGCGTGACCGCGACGGAGCCGTTCGTGTGCACGCTCTTCCAGTAACTGGGCGCCTGCCACCGTTGGGAGACCTGTTCGGTGTAGGTGCCCGGGGTGATCGCGAGGGTGTAGGCGTTGTTGTCGTTGATGCTTTCCCAGTAGGCGACATGACCGCCGAAGCCGAGGACCGAGGGGTCGTGGGTCTTCATGAACAGCGCGCGCCCACGGCTCATCAGCCAGGGCCCGGCGGGGTCGTCGCCGGAGCGGGCCAGCAGACGGTCCATCCAGAAATCGGTTCCCGAACTCTCCGCGTCGTAGATGCTCCGCATCATGTCGCCCGGTGTGTAGGCGACGGGCGGGGCCGGGATCGCGGGTCCGCCGAAGGTGGGGAACCCGATGGTCTGCGCGGCGGCGGCCGGGTTCACGGAACAGACGGAACAGAGGATGAGCACGAGGGCGACGAGGAGGCGCTTCATGAGGTGCTCCCTCTCGGGTTGAGGGCAAGCGGGCAGCGGGCAGCAGGCAGCGGACGATGTCATGTGCCTGACATATGTGCGGGGAAACTCACCTAAAAGGTTTTCGCAACGTAGGAGCGAGCTGATGAGGTGTCAAGAGAGAGCGCGAGAGAGCACCGAGGCCCGAGTTCGCCGACGGTGACGTTCAGGACGACGCGGCTCAGGACAGCGGCGCCGTCGACCCCCGGATGATCACGCGGCAGCGCACGGTCTCGATCCCCGAGCGCCGTACCCCGCCGATCGCGGTGAACAGGGCGTGGGCCGCCGCCCGTCCGACCTGTTCCAGGTTCATGTCGACGCTGGTGAGCGGCGGGCGCGAGGCGGTGGTCAGGACCTGCCAGTTGTCGAAGCCCATGACCGCCACGTCCTCCGGCACCCGGTGCCCGCGCTCGCGCAGGACTTCCATGGCCCCCCGGGCGATCTGGTCGCTGCCGCACAGCACGGCGTCGACTTCCCGATGCCGGTCGAGCAGCAGCGCGGTGGCCGCCCGCCCCCAGCCCTCCGACCAGGCCCCGAACCGCGGCTCGCCGACCAGGGCCAGCCCGGCGTCGGCGAGCGCGGCCCGGGCGCCCTCGGCCCGCTCCCGTGCCGCGAGGTATCCCGGGTCGCCGGTGATGTGCGCGATCCGGGTGCGGCCGCAGGCCAGCAGGTGCTCCACCGCGATCCGGCCGGCGTCGACGCTGTCGGGGACGATGGACAGATCCGCCGGATCGTCCGACGGCGCGTACGCGTAGACCACGGGGACGGGCAGCTCACGGCCCAGCGACGGGCGCGGGTCGGTCCGGCTGCCGACCACGATGAGACCGTCCACGCGGCGCCCGAGCAGCGCGCGCACATGGTGCTGCTCGCGGATCGCGTCCCCGCGCGCGTCGCACAGGAAGACGGCGACCTCGCCCGCCCCGAAGGCGTCCTCGGCGCCCATGAGGATCGGGATGCTGAACCGGCCCTCCAGGTCGCTGGTGAGCAGACCGACGGTGCCCGACCGTCCGACGAGCAGACCGCGGGCCAGCTGGTTCGGCCGGAAGGCCAGCCGCTCGGCCGCCTCGATCACCCGCTGCCGGGTCTCGGCCCGCACCTGACTGCGGCCGTTGAGGGCTTTGGACGCGGTGGCGATGGACACGCCGGCCAGCCGGGCGACGTCGCTGAGTGTGGCGGGATGCGAACGAGAGGGGCCGACGGCCGGTGTCATGGATGTTCTCCTGTCTCGCGTCGCGTGCGTAAACCGTACGCGAGAAGTTTCGGCCGGGGTGCGTCCAGGACGTTTTCACAGGTTTCGGCGAAGCTCGTGCTGCAGCTCGTACAGCCGTTCTCTGCAAGGGGATTGACGGGTCGTGAGCCGAGTCCTAGCTTTCAGAAAGCCTTTTCGGTTCCTTTTCGTCGCAGAACCCACACTCAGGGGGACGTCATGGGGAGCACGACCGGACCACGTAGACCCATCCGCCGGCTCGCCACCGGCGTCGTCGCGCTCCTCGCCGCCGCGAGCCTGGTCACGGCCTGCGGGTCGGGGGACGGCGGCTCGGACGGCGGGGGAGAAGGCAAGGCCGCGGAGGCCAAGGGCGTCGACGACGGCGCCACGCTGACGATGTGGACCCGCGCCGCGACCCGGCCGCAGAGCGAGGCACTGGTCAAGGCCTACAACGCGAACCACAAGAACAAGATCGAACTGACCGTCATCCCGACCGACGACTACCAGGCCAAGGTCGGCGCGGCCGCCGGCTCCCGCGACCTCCCCGACCTCTTCGCCTCCGACGTGGTGTTCGTGCCGAACTACACCACCAGCAGGCTCTTCGCCGACCTCACCGAGCGCGTCGACGCACTGCCCTTCGCCGACAAGCTGGCCCAGTCGCACATCAAGGCAGGCACGTACGAGGGCAAGAAGTACGTCGTCCCGCACACGCTCGACCTGTCGGTGCTCTTCTACAACAAGGAGCTCTACCGGCGGGCGAAGCTCGACCCCGCGAAGCCGCCCACCACCCTGGCCGAGTGGGACCGTCAGGCGCGGGCCGTGGACGCGCTGGGCGGCGGCGTCGACGGCACCTTCTTCGGCGGCAACTGCGGTGGCTGCGGCGTCTTCACCTGGTGGCCGTCCATCTGGGCCGGGGGAGCGGACGTGCTGAACGCGGAGGGCACCGAGGCGAAGCTCGACTCGGCCACCGCGAAGAAGGTCTACAGCACCTACCGGGGGTGGGTGAAGGACGACATCGTGGCCCCCGGCGCCCGCGACGAGACCGGCACCACCTGGACCGGCGTCTTCCCGAAGGGGAAGGTCGGCGTCATGCCCATGCCGTCGACCACCCTGGGCCTGATGCCCAAGAACCTGGACCTCGGCGTCGCGCCCATCCCCGGCCCCGACGGCGGGAAGTCCACCTTCGTCGGCGGCGACGCCATCGGCATCTCCGCCACCAGCAAGAAGGCCGACCAGGCCTGGAACTTCCTCGCATGGTCCCTGGGCGACGACGCACAGGTGAACGTGGTCGCCGCCCACAAGGACGTCGTGGCGCGCACCGACCTCGCGTCCAACAAGTACTCCGCGGCGGACCCGCGCCTGGTCACGATCAATCAGCTCGTGGCGGACGGCCGCACCCCGTACGCGCTGAAGTTCGGCCAGACCTTCAACGACCCCAACGGCCCCTGGCTGTCCCTGATGCGCGACGCCGTGTTCGGCGACGGAACGTCCGTCGAGAAGGACAACAAGGCCGTCACCGCCTCGCTGGCCGACTGAACGGCACGGCACCGGACGCACCGGACCCCGGCACGACCCCTCCCACGTCACCCGGCAGAGGAGAGCCATGCAGGTGAAGGCGCCCGACCGAGCGACCGCCGAGCACCGGCCCCCGGCGGCACGTCCGGCCCGCCGACCCCGAACAGCCGCGCCCCTGTGGCGCTCCCGCAAGGTCCAGGGCCTCGGGTACGCCGCTCCCACGGCCCTGTTCGTCGCCGTCTTCTTCCTGCTGCCCCTCCTCCTCGTCGGGCAGATGTCGCTCAGCGACTGGCCGCTGCTCGCGGGCGACCAGGGCGCCAACGCCCCCGAGAACTACACCGACGTCACCGACAGCCCCCTGTTCTGGCCCGCCGTCCGCTTCACGCTCCTCTACACCGTGACCGTCACCGTCGTCCTGCTGGGTCTGGCCCTCCTTCTCGCGCTGCTCGTGCAGGAGTCCCGCCCCGGCGCCGGCTTCTTCCGTACGGTCTACTTCCTGCCCGGCGCCCTGGGCCTGGCCTCGGCATCCCTGCTCTTCTGGGGCCTGTACAGCCCCACCACCGGCCCGCTCAGCCGCACCCTGGAGAAACTCGGCCTCGTCGACGACCCGGTGTCCTTCCTCGGCACGCCGACCTCCGCCCTGCTGTCGACGGTGTTCCTCGTCGTGTGGAAGTTCGCCGGTTTCTACATGCTGATCCTGCTCGTCGGCCTCCAGCGCATCCCCCACGAGGTGTACGAGGCGGCCCGGATGGACGGCGCGAACCGCGGCCAGATCTTCCGGTCCATCACCCTCCCGCTGTTGCGTCCGTCCCTCGCCCTGTCCCTCCTCCTCTGCGTGACCGGATCACTGCTCGCCTTCGACCAGTTCTTCGTCCTCACCAAGGGCGGACCCGACAACAGCACCGTCACCGTCGTGCAGTTGATCTACCGCGAGGCCTTCCAGCGGCTGAACCTCGGCACCGCGGCAGCCCTGTCGATCGTCGTGCTGGCCGCACTGCTCCTGCTGAACGTCCTGCAGTTCCGTGGCCTGCGCCGCGCCGACGAGTCATGACCCGCTCGCGAAAGGAGACACCGGTGCTCACCCGCGCCCTCGGCCGGACGCCCCACTACGTCGTCGCCGGCGGACTGGCCGTCATCTTCCTCTTCCCCCTGCTGTGGAACGCCTGGGCCTCGGTCAGCGCCCAGCCCGGCACGGCGCAGGAGTCCGGCCACGGCCTCGGCAACTACCGCACGCTGCTCGACTACGACGCCGGCCTGTGGCGCTACCTCGGCAACAGCACCGTCGTCTCCGCGCTCACCGTCGCACTGACCCTCGGAGTCTCCCTGCTCGGCGGCTACGCCTTCGCCCGCTTCGACTTCCCGGGCAAGAACCTGCTGTTCCTGCTGACGCTGGCCATCCTCATGGTCCCGTACGCCACCCTCCTCATCCCGCTCTACGTGCTGCTCGGCAGGCTTCATCTGCAGAACTCGCTGTTCGGGCTGAGCCTGGTGCTGGCCATGTTCCAACTGCCGTTCGCCACCTTCATGATGCGGATCTCCTTCGAGGCGGTCCCGCGCGAGCTGGAGGAGTCGGCGCTCGTCGACGGCTGCGGCACGGCGGGCGCCCTGCGCCGGGTGCTCCTTCCGGCGGTGCGGCCGGGGCTGATCACCGTGGGGCTCTTCGCCTTCCTCGCCGCATGGAACGACTTCATCGCGCCGCTGATCCTCATCTCGGACAGCGAGAAGGCACCCCTGCCGCTGGCCGTCGCGAACCTGCGCCAGCAGAGCATGGGCGCCGTCGACTACGGCGCCACCGAGGCCGGGGTGGTGGTCCTCGCCGTACCCTGCCTGCTCCTCTTCCTGCTCCTGCAACGGCACTACGTGCGGGGCTTCATGTCGGGCGCGCTCAAGGGCTGACGAACCGGATGAGAGGCATCAACTGGTGAGCGAGAAAAGAGAGTTGTCGACGTTGCTGCCCGTAGCACCGACCGAGGGGCGGTTGCACCCGCTGGGCCTGGACGAGGTCAGGATCACCGGAGGCTTCTGGGCCCGGCGCCGGGAGATCAACGCCACCGCCACACTCGCCCACTGCCGCGACTGGATGGAACGCGTCGGCTGGATCGGCAACTTCCGGGCCGCCGTCGAGGGCAGGATCCAACGGGACCGGCGGGGCCGTGAGTTCGCCGACTCCGACGTCTACAAGCTCCTCGAAGCCATGGTCTGGGAGACCGGACACGGCCTCGATCCCATGCTCACACAGTCCATCGCCGCCGCCCAGGAACCGGACGGCTATCTGAACACCGCCTTCGGCCGCCCCGGTCAGCAGCCCCGCTACAGCGACCTCGAATGGGGCCACGAGCTGTACTGCTACGGGCACTTGATCCAGGCGGGCGTGGCCCAGATCCGTACCGAAGGCGACGGTGAGCTGGCGAAGATCGCCCAGCGCGCCGCTGATCATGTCTGCGCCACCCTCGGCCGGGGCGGCATCGAACGGGTCTGCGGGCACCCGGAGATCGAGACGGCCCTGGTCGAACTGGCCAGGGCGACGGGGGAGCAGCGCTACCTCGACCAGGCCGCCCTGTTCGTCGAGCGCCGCGGCCGCGGCACCCTCGCCGACCCCGAGTTCGGCCGCGCCTACTACCAGGACGACCTGCCCGTCCGGCAGGCCACGGTGCTGCGCGGCCACGCCGTGCGCGCCCTCTACCTCGCGGCCGGCGCCGTCGACGTCGCCGTGGAGACCGGCGACGAGGAGCTGCTCGCCGCCGTCGTACGGCAGTGGGAGGCGACCGTCGCCCGCCGCACCCACCTGACCGGCGGCATGGGCTCGCACCACCGGGACGAGTCCTTCGGCGACGACTTCGTCCTCCCGCCGGACCGCGCCTACTCGGAGACCTGCGCAGCGGTCGCCTCCGTGATGCTCAGCTGGCGGCTGCTGCTCGCCACCGGCGAGCCACGCTTCGCCGACCTGGCGGAGCGGACCCTGTTCAACGTGGTCGCGACCTCGCCGTCCGAGGACGGCAGGGCCTTCTTCTACGCCAACACCCTGCACCGGCGACGCCGCGGCACCGTACCGCCCGCCGACGCAGAGAGCCCGCGCGCCGAGTCGGGCCTGCGCGCCCCCTGGTTCGCGGTGTCCTGCTGCCCGACCAACGTCGCCCGCACCCTGGCGCTGCTTCCCGCGTACCTGGCGACGACGGACGACCACGGCATCCAACTGCACCAGTACGCCGACGCCGAGATCACCACCTCCCTCACCGGCGGCCACCGCGTCGCGCTGAGCGTACGCACCGACTACCCCTCGGGCGGGAGCGTGACGGTACGGATCGTCCGGTCCCCGGACCGCCCGTGGACCCTGTCGCTGCGCGTCCCCGCGTGGACCGAGGGCGCCACCGCACGGCTCGTCGACCCCGACGGCGTACACCGTGCCGTCACCCCGGGCACGGTCACGGTGACCCGGCTCTTCCGGCCCGGGGAGGAGATCCGGCTCGAACTGCCCATGGCGCCGCGCTGGATCGGGCCCGACCCGCGCATCGACGCCGTACGCGGCACCCTTGCCGTCCAGCGCGGGCCGCTGGTGTACTGCGCCGAGTCCGTGGACCTGCCGGACGGCCACGAGGTCGACGTCGTACGGGTGGATCCGTCCGCCGAGCCGCAGGACGGGCCGGACGGGACCGTAGTGGCCCCCGGTGAACTCGCCACCGAACAAGGAGAACCGCCCGAGGCCCCCTGGCCGTATCAGCCGCTCGACCGGGCCGCCGAGCCCGCCGCCGAGCCCGCCGGCATCGTCCTGGTGCCCTACCACTCCTGGGCGAACCGAGGGCCCTCGACGATGCGCGTGTGGCTGCCGACGACGTCCCCACCGCCGACCGCACCCCCCGGGAGGTAACCGACCGGTATGCCGGGCCGGGGACATTCGAACTGAAGGGAACCGCGACAGGCACCACCCACCGCGCCACGGCCACCGGCACCGTGACCGCCGACCCCGGGTGAGGGCCGGGGCACGAGCACAACCGTCCATGCCGACCGACGCCCCCACGATCGGAGACCGAGCATGTCCCAACCCCCCACTCGCCGCCACCTGTTGAGGCTGGCCGCCGGGACCGCGGCCGCCGTCCCGCTCCTGCACGCGACCCCGGCGGCTGCCCGTGCCGCCACCGTGGCCGCGCAGCCCACGGTCACGTCGACCTCGCTCCCGACCACCGCGGCCCCGGCACCCGTTCCGCCGACCTGGGCGGTACAACCGTTCCCACTGGACCAGGTGACCCTCGGCGACGGCGTCTTCCGCCGCAAGCGGGACCTGATGCTCGACTACGCCCGGGCGTACCCCGCCGATCGCATCCTGGCGGTCTTCCGGGCCAACGCCGGGCTCGACACCCGAGGCGCCCTGCCGCCGGGCGGCTGGGAGACCTCCGACGGCAACCTGCGCGGCCACTACGGCGGCCACTTCCTGACCCTCGTCTCCCAGGCGTACGCGGACACACGCGAGGCCGCGCTGAAGACCAAGCTCGACCACCTCGTGGCCGCGCTCGGCGAGTGCCAGCAGGCGCTGGCCGAGCACGGCTCGCCGAAACCGAGCCACCCCGGCTACCTGGCGGCCTACCCGGAGACCCAGTTCATCCTGCTGGAGAGCTACACGACCTACCCCACCATCTGGGCGCCCTACTACACCTGCCACAAGATCATGCGCGGTCTCCTCGACGCGTACACCCTGGCCGGGAACGCGCAGGCCCTCGCCATCGCCTCGAAGATGGGCGACTGGGTGCACAGCCGGCTCGGCCGGCTGCCCAAGGAGCAGCTGGAGCGCATGTGGTCGATCTACATCGCCGGTGAGTACGGCGGGATGAACGAGGTGCTGGCGGACCTGTACGCCCTCACCGGACGCGCGGAGCATCTCGCCGCCGCCCGCTGCTTCGACAACACCGCGCTGCTGGACGCCTGCGCCGGTGACCGGGACATCCTGGAGGGCAGGCACGCCAACCAGCACATCCCCCAGTTCACCGGCTATGTGCGGCTGTTCGACCATACGGGGTACGAGGAGTACGCGGCGGCGGCCCGCAACTTCTGGGGCATGGTCGCGGGCCCCCGGACGTACAGCCTGGGCGGCACGGGCCAGGGCGAGATGTTCCGGGCCCGGGGCGCCATCGCGGCCACCCTGGGCGACAACAACGCCGAGACCTGTGCCACGTACAACATGCTCAAGTTGAGCCGGCAGTTGTTCTTCCACGAGCCGACCCCCGCCTACATGGACTACTACGAGCGGGGTCTGACGAACCACATCCTGGCCTCTCGCCGGGACGCGCCCAGCACGGACAGCCCGGAGGTCACCTACTTCGTCGGCATGGGGCCGGGGGTGGTGCGCGAGTACGACAACACCGGCACCTGCTGCGGCGGCACCGGCATGGAGAACCACACCAAGTACCAGGACTCGGTCTACTTCCGTTCCGCGGGCGGCGACGCGCTGTACGTCAACCTCTACATCGCCTCGACCCTGCGCTGGCCGGAGCGGGGGCTCGTCATCGAGCAGACGAGCGCCTACCCGGCCGAGGGGGTCCGCACGCTGACGTTCCGTGAGGGCGGCGGCCCGCTCGACCTGAAGCTCCGGGTTCCGTCCTGGGCCACGGCAGGATTCACCGTCACCGTCAACGGGGTCCGGCAGCGGGTCCGGGCGGTGCCCGGCAGCTACCTCACCCTGAGCAGAAGCTGGCAGCGCGGCGACCGGGTCACGGTCACCGCCCCCTACCGCCTGCGCATCGAACGGGCGCTGGACGACCCCACCGTCCAGTCGCTGTTCTACGGGCCGGTGCTGCTGGTGGCGCGGAGCCCGTCGACGGACTTCCGGCGGTTCTCCTTCTACAAGGACTTCACGCTGCGGGGCGACCTGGCCGACGCGGTCCGCCCCGAGGGCCGTCCCCTGCACTTCACCACGCACGGCCTGACCCTGGCCCCGTTCCACCTGGCGGACGACACCCGCTACCACGCCTATTTCAGGCGCGCGGAGCCGGTCGTCGTGTTCGGTACGACCGACTCGGGCGTACCGAACCGTGCCCGCGGTGACCGCCTGACCTTCCTCGACGTCCTCTGGGCGCAGGCGCCGTTCGCGAGCTCGGCCCGTTTCGTGGAAGCGGTCCGCACCCTTGCCGACGCGTGGCTGTCCGACGGCCTGTTCACCCGGACCGAACGCGACCGCGTCGTCGCGGCGGCCGCCGGCGCCGGCCCGAGACGCTGATCCCGAGTGAGACGCACGTCACGTCCGTCCGGCTCGGCCGCCTGTCACATTCCGCCGGAGCGTTCCGTCAGTGCTGTGTAAGCGTCCACACGGCAAGGAGATCATCATGGAAGCGCGTCTCAACTTCTACGGCAACCCCCTCGCGGCCACCCTCGTGAAGCACTTCGGCGCTGCGGGCAAGGCCGTCACGGACTCGACACTGCCGACCGCGACCGGGAATCTGGTGCTGCTGCGGGCCAGCCAGATCAACGGCTGCGGCTTCTGCACCGACATGCACACCAAGGACGCCATACACGCCGGGGAGACCTCGGTACGCCTCAATCTGGTCGCGGCCTGGCGCGAGGCCACGGTGTTCACCGACGCCGAGCGGGCCGCCCTGGAGCTGACGGAGCAGGGCACCCGTATCGCCGACGCGGCCGGCGGCGTCCCCGACGAGGTCTGGGCGAACGCCGCCAAGTACTACGACGAGGAGCAGCTCACCGCCCTGGTGGCGCTCATCGCGATCATCAACGCCTACAACCGCCTGAACGTCATCATCCAGCAGCCCGCCGGCGACTATCAGCCGGGCCAGTTCGGCTGAGAGGCGACGCCGGCCGGCCTCACGAACGCCGTAGGAGGACGGGAGCGGAAGGCGGCTCACCCGGTCACCGGTCCACGGGGACGGGCGAGCCGCCTTCGCGCTTCAAGGCCTCCCGCCCGTTGGTAACAGCTGTTACCGTCTGCGTATGGCGAAGACACAGTTGGGTGCGCGCGTCGACGACGAGATCGCGGAGCTGGCCAGGGCCCGGGCCAGGGACCGCGGCCTGCCCCTCGGCGACTACATCGCCGCCCTCGTGCGGGAGGACGTCGACGGACTGCGTCAGCGCGGCCTGGACGCGGCCCGGCGCTTCCTCGACGAGCACCAGGGCGTCTTCGACGAGGCCGAGGACGCCGACCGGCACGCCCCGGGCGCGCACGCCGCCTGATGGACCTCCACATCGACGTCCCCTGGATCCTGCAGGTCGCGGAGATCGCGGGCGCGGCGGATCCGGCCCCCGACGACTACGGCGTGCCGGTGGCGGCGGTCGCCTGCCACCGCGCCGAACTGCTCGAACAGCCCATCTACGACGGTCCCTACGCCCGCGCCGCCGCCCTCGTGCACGTACTCGGCCGCTGCCGCTGGCTCGACCGTTCCAACATGGCCGTCGCCGCGGCCACGGGCGTGATGTACCTGGAGGCCTCCGGGATCCCGGTGAAGCCCGCCCGCGAGGACGCGGTGGCCCTGCGCGACCTGCTGCGGGACCCCGCCTGCACGGCCGCGGGAATCGCCGCCCTCCTGCGCGGCTGGCCGCGAACCACCTGAGCCGCCTCAGCCCCCATGGCTTCACGGAACGTCCACATGACCACACGTGAACTTTAGGTTTCAAGCGCTACGCTCGTCGGCAGTTCGAGTGGCCGAGGAAGCCCACACACCGCCGCTCGCATTCCCCCCATGCACAGGAGACGCGCGTGCGCGACGGCGACGTAGTGGTGATCGGCGGCGGCTACGCGGGCGTCCGGCTGGCCAAACGACTGGACGCGACGGCGCGGGTCACGCTGGTGGACCGCAAGGAGGTCTTCTTCCACCGCATCGCCTCGCTGCGCGCCGGCGTCCGCCCGGACTGGTCGGTCACCCCCTTCATCCCGTACGACCGACTGCTGCGCGACGGCCGGGTGGTCGTGGGCAAGGCGATCCGCATCGACACCGCCGAGCGGCAGGTCGCGCTGGCGACGGGGGAGCGACTCCCCTACGACGTGGTGGTGATCGCCACCGGAGCCGACTACCCCGAACCGGCCCGCTTCACCGGCACCACCACCGAGGAGACCCTCAAGTCCTTCGCCGGCCACCAGCGCAGGGTCGCCGCCGCCGAGCACGTCCTCGTCGTCGGCGGCGGGCCCTCCGGCGTCGAACTCAGCGCGGAGATCCGCCTGGCCCGGCCGGACGCCCGGGTCACGCTCGCCCACGCGGGGACGACGCTGCTGCACTCCACCGGCAGCGAGCGGGCCGGGCGCAAGGCGCTGGCCTGGCTGGAGTCCCACGACGTGCAGGTCCGCCTCGACTCGTTCATGTCCCCCGGCAACGACTTCGGCACCTACCGCGACGCGCGCGGCGACATCATCGACGCCGACCTCTCCTTCTGGGCCACGGGCACCACGCCCAACACGCTCTGGCTGCGCCTGGCCGGACACGGCGACTGGCTGAACGCCGCCGGGCACGTCAAGGTCGACCGGCGGCTCCGGGTCGGTGGGCGGCCGGACGTGTTCGCCGTCGGCGACGTGAACGACGCCACCGAGCTCAAGATCACCCCCGCCGCGCTCGCCCAGGCCGACCTCGCCGCCCACAACATCCGCGTCCACCTGCAGAACTCCGGCAGGCACCGCAGGGAGCCCCGCCTCTACCGGCCGATCCAGCGCACCCCGCTGATCGTGCCCTTCGGCCCGGCCGACGGAGTGACCGTGCTGCCCGTGCCGGGCGGTGAGAGCGCGGTGCTCGGCGGTCGCACCTCCGTGCTGGCCAAGGCGAAGACCCTCATGACCCCGTACATGAGGCGCCAACTCGGGTACACCGCCACCTGACGCACCCATCGGTCGGGCGCTCCCGTCGCCTGCGGCCGCTTTTGGCCGAAACGGCACGCGGGGGTTTAGCAAGCGCTCTCAACTGCCCTGAACCGAAAGAAAGTTCGCCTAGGTTGGGCCTCTGATCACCAACGTACCTGTGCAGGAGGCTTTGCTGTGTCGGACTCCATCTCCCAGACCACCGAGACCGCCGGAACACCCGGCCGGATCGACACGTCCAAGCCGCACTCGGCCAGGTTCTGGAACTACTTCGTCGGAGGCAAGGACAACTACGAGGTCGACCGCGAGATAGGGGACCACATCAAGGAGATCTTCCCCGGCCTTGTCGACGTCGCGGTCACCAGCCGGCACTTCCTGGGGCGCGCGGTGCGCCATCTGGCCGGCGAGCAGGGCATCCGCCAGTTCCTGGACGTGGGCACCGGCCTGCCCACCGCCGACAACACCCACCAAGTGGCCCAGCGCGTCGCCCCGGACGCCCGGATCGTCTACGTCGACAACGACCCCGTCGTACTCGCCCACGCGAACGCCCTGCTGACGAGCACGCCGGAAGGCAAGACCGCCTATCTGGACGCGGACCTGTACGACCCGGAAGCCGTCCTGGCAGCCGCCGCGGGCACCCTCGACTTATCCCAGCCGGTCGCCCTGATGATCCTCAACACGCTGGGCCATGTCGGCGACTACGAGCAGGCGCGCGACCTCGTCCGGCGGCTCATGGCCGGGCTGCCCTCGGGGAGCCACCTGGTCATCAGCGACAGCACGGCCACCAGCGAAGGCATGATCGCCGCGTCGGAGGCGTACAACGCGAGCGGCGCCGTACCCTACTACGTGCGCGGCATCGAGGAGATCGGCGGCTTCTTCGAGGGCCTGGAACTGGTGGAACCGGGGATCGTCCAGGTGCCGAAGTGGCGTCCGAACCCCGATGATTCGGCCAACTTCACCGGCGCTGTCGACGCCTACTGCGGCGTGGGGCGCAAGCAGTAGCCGCACCGGGCCCCGGCTCGGATACTGGGCGCATGGGATTCGCCGTCTTCGTGACCTTGCCCGGGCTGGTCATTCTGCTCACCGCCGTGGCCTTCGCCGACCAACTGCTCCTCCGTGCCGGGCGGGCCGGATGGCTGCCCTGGCGGAACAGCGTCCGGCAGGGCCAGATATCGGCGACCGGGTTCGAGCAGCTCCATGCGAGCTTCTCGCCGGGGAAGCAGAGTGAACTGAAGGAGCGCCAGTCCGCACTGGTGATGCGCGACGACGAGGAGGACGGCGCGCCGCCGCACCGGACGACGGTGGACCTGGAGGAAGGATTCGCGGTCGTTCGGATGCCCCGCGCCGACCGGTAGCCGTGACGCGGCGGGCCGGGCTCAGACTCGGGTTCCGGCGCAACAGCCCAGCCACATGAGCCCAGCCACATGAGCCCCGGCGAACCCGCCCGCCTTCCCTCTAGAGTCCTGATCATGGAGAACAGGACGCTGGGGCGAACGGGCAGGCAGGTCGGGGTCGTCGGGCTCGGGGCCTGGCAGCTCGGCGACGGCTGGGGGCAGGTCGACGAGGCGGACGCGCTCGGCACGCTGCGGGCGGCGATCGAATCGGGCGTGACCTTCATCGACACCGCCGACGAGTACGGGGACGGCCGCAGCGAGCAGGTCATCGGCACACTGCTGCGCTCGTACGGCCGGGCGGGCGCGGGTCAGCCGACCGTGGCGACCAAGATGGGCCGGCGCGTGGCCCAGGACCCGGCGAACTACAGCGCCGCCAACTTCCGTGCGTGGACAGACCGTTCGCGGCGCAACCTCGGGGTCGAGCGGCTCGATCTGGTGCAACTGCACTGCCCGCCGGGCCCGGTGTACGCGAGCGACGCGGTGTTCGACGCCCTCGACGCGCTGGTCGAGGACGGCACCGTCGCGGCGTACGGCGTCAGCGTCCGCACCTGTGAGCAGGCGCTGGCCGCCATCCGCCGCCCGAACCTCGCCACGGTCCAACTCGTCCTGAACGCCTTCCGGACCAAGCCGCTGGAACAGGTGCTGCCCGCCGCGGCGGAGGCAGGCGTCGGCGTCATCGCGCGCGTGCCCCTGGCCAGCGGGCTGCTCTCGGGGCGGTACACGGCCGACACCGTCTTCGGCGCGGACGACCACCGCACCTACAACCGGCACGGGGAGGCCTTCGACGTCGGCGAGACCTTCTCCGGCGTGGACTACGCGACCGGCCTGACGGCGGTGGAGCGGCTCCGCCCGCTGGTGCCCGAGGGCGTGACGTTGGCTCAGTTCGCGCTGCGCTGGATCGTCGACCAGGAAGCGGTGAGCGTGGTCATCCCCGGCGCCCGCAACGCCCGGCAGGCACACGCGAACGCCGCCGCGGCCGCGCTGGCGCCCCTGGACCAGGACACGCACAAGGCCGTACAAGAGGTCTACGACGAGCTGATCCGCCCCCAGATCCACCACCACTGGTGAGACACCGGGCCGACCACCGCGCGCTCCTTCACACCACGGCCGGCCGGGACGGCATCCCCTCGTCCCCGTCGCTCCGGCGCGAGCCGCCGTTCCGTATGAGGGGGAGGGCGTCGAGGTACTGGGGCGGGAGGTCGAACGCGTCGGTGAGGGTGGTGAGGTGGGGCTGGAGGCTGTGGGTGAGGGCGTCGATGGTGGCGGGCAGCTGGTGGACGTGGTGGGGGGCGATGTGGTCGTCGGCGAGGAGCGTCCCGGTGTGGGGGGCGAGATGCGTGAGGAGGAAGAGGGTGGTGAGTTCGGTGAGGAGCTGGTGCGTGGGCTGATGGCTGGTGTGGGCGAGCGTGGCCAGGAGGGTGTCGGCCGCACGGACGGTGGTGTGCGCGTGGGCTCTCTGGAGGGCGGGCGTCGAGGCCGTGTTCCAGCGGGCCTGGGGATCGTGGGCGGGGCCGTGACGGAGCGCGCTGTGGGCCTGGGCGTGGAAGGCGTGCTCGGTGTGGGCGAGGAGGTTGCGGAGGTAGCGGGGGTTGGTGAGGTGGGGCGGACCGGGGTCGGCGATGGGCGCGGCCGGCGGATGGTGGAGGAGTTCGGCGGCCGCCTTGGTGGTGATGAGGAGGTTGTCGCCCTCGGCGGTGATGGTCCCTTCCACGTACTCGGGGAAGCCGGCCAGGTGGTTGGCGGGAAGGAGGCCCTGTGCTCCGCAGCGCTCGCGGGCTTCGAGGGTGATCGTGCGGGCCTGCCAGGTGATCCAGGCCTTGGTGAGGGCGATGAGACGCTCGACGTGGTCGCGGTCGTCGGCGGTCCGACGGCTCCATTGAGCGGTGAGGGAGCGGTGGAGCAGGGTCATGGCATAGGCGGTGGCGACGGCTTCGAGGAGCCTGCTGTGGTGGGTGCGGTGCGTGTTGATGGGGATGCGCCGCCCCGGCCGGGACCCGCTGACATGGCGCTGGTTGCCGTACTGGACGGCGATTGCGAGAGCGGCCCGCGAGGCGCCGATCGCTGCGGCGCTCATGCAGAGTTTGCCGGCGGTGACGCGGGCGATGGAGGTCAGGAAGCGTTTACGGCGGTTGCCGAGCACGCTGGTGAGGGTGTTGTCGGGGTTGAGCCGACCGTGTTCGCCCTGGAGCAGCGCCTGGCGGGGGAGGGGGAGATGGTCGAACGAGGTGAGGCAGTGGTCGACGGGGGCGTTCGGGCGGAGCGGGAGGGGGGTGATGGTGATGTGGGGCAGGGGGCCGTTGTGGTCGGTGAGCGGGGTCAGAAAGAGGAAGACGCCCTGGTCACGGCCGTCGATGAGGAGGCGGGCGGCGACGACGGCGGACTTGGGGCCGCCGAGGGTGCTGGTGTTGGGCATGAACTTGGCGGCGCCGGGGTGGGGGGTGTGGAGGATGAAGCCGCCGGTCTCGGGATCGAGGTGGGCGGTGGTCTCCAGGGCGGGAGCGTCGTTGCCGTGGTCGACCTCGGTGCACAGGAAGGTGCCGGTGCGCTGGAGGGCGGTGAACTCGGCGAGGTCTCTCGGCGGGCTGTTGTCGTGGTCCAGAAGGCTGCCGAGAAAGAGGTTGTAGTGGATGCTGGCGACGGTGGTCAGCCCTCCGCCTCCGTCGACGATCGCCGCCCACTCGTGAAGGGCGGTGAGGAGGGCCGGGTCGGCGGCGAGGGCTTCGGGGTCGCCGAGGGTGTCGTTGACCAGGCGCAACCAGGCATAGGACTGCGCGGCACGCTGTTCGGGGGTGAGGTCGGGCTGATGGCGGAAGGTGTCCTGGGCGATGAGGCGGCGCCATGGCGCGTGGACGCGTTCCCGCTCGCCGTCCTGGTCGAACAGCAGCCGGGTCAGTTCGCGGGCCGTCGCGGCGGCCCGCACCGAGTCGTCAGGGGGTGGGCTGTGAGCGGCCGCGTCCCCGATCGGGCCATGGGCGGCGGCGTCCCCGGCCGGGTCCGGCGGGGAGACCTGGCCTGGGGCGTGGTCGGCACGGTGCGGCCCGGTGGGGCGCTCTCCGCTGTGGAATGCCAGAAGGGCCATGACCCTCTCCCCGTTGTCGCAGATCCGGAAGCTGGATGTCTGGATGTGCAGTGAGCCAGAAGATACGGACCTACCGGTTTTCTTATCAAGTCAGAAATCGGCAAACTGTGGCAGCGCTGATTGGCGAGATTTGAGGGGTGCCTGGGCCGGAAGAGCGGAACAGTTACGCCTGGTGTGATCAGGGGCCGGCGGGAAACGGGAGGCGGGGCGGGAACTCCGGCAGGGATTCCGGGGATTGTGCCGGTGAGCGCCGCTCGGGGCGCTGAGGGGCGGAGGGCTGCGGGGCGTGGGGCGCGGCGCCCGCGAGGTGGCAGGAGACAGACCTGCCGGTATATTTTCCGGAGCCGGAATCACGGGGAGCTACCTCGGAGGTGGGGGCGTGGCGCTGCAGGAACGGGCCGTACGGACGAGGCGGGCAGTCCTCGTCGCGGCCGCGGCGGTGTTCGCGGAGGTCGGGTACGAGGCGGCGACGATCGCGGAGATCCTGGCCCGGGCCGGGGTGACCAAGGGGGCTCTGTACTTCCATTTCTCCTCCAAGGAGGAGCTCGCGCAGGCTGTTCTGGCCAGCCAGCTGGAGGCGGTTCCGGCCGTGCCCGCACGGGAGTTGATGCTCCAGCAGGGACTGGACGAGGCGTTCGTGCTCGCCCATCTGCTGTCGGTGGGTGATCCGCTGGTCCAGGGGAGCATCCGGCTGACGGTGGATCAGGGGATGCCCAGTGACAAGCTGGACCGGCGGCTGCCGATGAGCGGGTGGATCGCTCACAACGCGGACGTGCTGGGGCGGGCGAAGGAGAAGGGCGAACTGCTGCCGCATGTCGACGTGGCCGCCGCCGCGTGCATGTTCGTGGGGGCGTTCACGGGCGTACAGGTGCTGTCCAAGATCATGACGGGGCACGCGGACCTGCCGGAGCGGGTGGCGGACCTTCAGCGCCATCTGATGGCGGGGATCGCGGTGCCGGCGGTGCTTCTGCAGCTGGATACGGCTCCGGACCGGGGCGCCAGGGTCTACGAGGAGGCAGTGAAGGCCAGTTGGGGGGCGGGGGCGACTCAGGCGGCCGGTTGATCGCCCCACCGGCGGGAGGCCGGTGGCGGTGTGGTGGCGGTCGGGTGGTGAGGCGGTGGTTGGGTTCGGGGCGGCTGGGGGAGTGGTGGGGGTGAACGGTCGTCCGGGGCGTCGTCGTGCGTCCTGGGCGGGGAGGGCGGGGGAAGCCCCTTTCTCCTGGGCAAGCGCAAATGCCGATGTGTGCAAGACGAACCCAGGGAGTACGACGATGGATACGACTGCCTGCCCTTATGCCCTGGACGTGACGGGGCGTGATCTCGCCGGAGAGGCGGCGATGCTGCGGGCCAAGGGACCGGCTGTCCAGGTGGAGTTGCCGGGCGGTGTGGTGGCCTGGGCGGTGGTGCGGCAGCAGTACGTGGAGCGGCTGCTGACCGATTCGAGAGTGTCGAAGGACGCGCGCCTGCACTGGCCCGAGTTCATCGAGGGGAGGATCACCCAGGAGTGGCCGCTGTATCCGTGGGTTGCCAACGAGAACATGCTGTTCGCCTACGGTGCCTCGCACACCCGACTGCGCAGGCTGGTGGCGGGGGCGTTCACCGCGCGGCGCTCGGAGGCGATGCGGCCGCGGGTCGGGCAGCTCGCGGCTGAACTCGTCGACGGGCTCGCGGCGACCGATCAGGGCGCGCCGATCGACCTGCGGGCCTCGTTCGCCGAGCTGCTGCCCATGCGCGTGATCTGTGAGCTGTTCGGGGTCGCGCAGGGCGAGGCCACCGATGCCCTGTGCACAGCGCTGCACACGGTGTTCGGTACGACTATCAGCGGGCAGGAGATCGAGGCGGCGCGGCTGGAGGCCTTCGTGCTGCTGTCGGAGCTGGTGAAGGCCAAACGGGCCGAGCCCGGCGACGATCTGACGTCGTTGCTGATCGAGGCCCGCGACCAGGACGACCGGCTCAGCGAGGAGGAGCTGCTGGGCACCCTCTTCCTCATGATCGCCGGCGGCCAGGACACCACCGCCGCCCTGATCACGAACGCGGTGGGGGCGCTGCTGCGGTGGCCCGAGCAGTTGGACCACGTGCGGGCGGGGCGGGCGACCTGGCAGGACGTGGTCGCCGAGACCATGCGGGTGCACACCCCCGGGGCCTACTCGCCGATGCGGTTCGCCGTCGAGGACATCGACCTGGACGGAGTGCTGATCCGCAAGGGCGAGGCCATCCTCGTCTCCTTCGCGGCCGGAGGCCAGGACCCCGAGCGCTACGGACCGCACGCCGACCGGTTCGACGTCCTGCGCAAAGACCGCGACAGCCTCGGCTTCGGCCACGGACCTCACCGCTGCATGGGAGCCCCGCTCGCCGGGGTGGAGGCGGAGAGCGCCTTCGCCGCGCTCTTCGAACGCTTCCCCCGGATGGAACTCGCCTGCGCGCCGGAGGAACTCCTGCCGCTGCCCAGCTTCCTGATGAACAGTTACCGGTCGCTTCCCGTGCTGCTCGCTCCCGCGCACGCCTGACCAGGGACCCATCTCGCCCGCCAGACGAGCGTTTTCGCCCGGGTGACGCTGCCGGACCGCCCGGTCCGGCAGCGCCCTCATCGGCGGCGTCCGCGCAAGGCAGACCGCAACGGGTGGACAGCAGACGAACAGGCCCGCACCGAGGCTAAAAATACCGAACGCGCGGTTTACTCCGGGGTGTTCCTGATGGGATGCTCTCCACGTTTCGGCGGGGCGCAGGGCGCGGCCTTGCGTTGTCCGTGCGGGCCGGGTGGGGGAGGAAGGCATGATGGTCAGGCAGGCACGGGCGGTTCGCACGCGCCAGTCCCTCGTCCGTGCGGCGGCCGAGGTGTTCGCCGCCGAAGGCTACGCGCGGGCGTCGCTTCCCGCCATCAGCGAACGGGCCGGTGTCAGTACCGGGGCCCTGCATTTCCATTTCGCCAGCAAGGACGACCTCGCCGCGGCGGTGGAGAGATCGGCGGCGGACTCCGTGGAGAAGCTGGCGGAGCGCTGTCGCAGCGGGGCGGACACGCTGCTGCAGTCACTCGTGCACACGGCCAGCAGCCTGCTGCTGGCGGTGGTCGCCGATCCCGTGATCAGGGCGGGTTTCCGGCTGAGCGATGATCCCTCCCGCAAGAACGGGGCGCAGATGCTGCGCTGGTGGCAGGCGTGGGTGCACGATCTCGTCGTCCAGGCACAGAACGAGGGGGAGCTCGCGCAGGACGTCTCGGCCGAGGCCGCGGCGACCGTGATCGTGGCGGCGACGGCCGGATTCGAGGTGCTGGGCTCGGCGGACCGCGAGTGGCTGTCGGCGGAGCGCATGACGCAGTTGTGGACGTTCGTCCTGCCACGGCTGGCGGCCTCACCGGACCCGGCTCCGTTCCTGTCGGAAATCGGCGCGGCCGTGGACGAACGGACGGAACAGGCTCGGACGGCGTAGATCACGGAGTGTCTTCGGGATCCTCCCGGCCGTCGTCGAGCAGGGTCCGCAGGAGCTCCTCGTCGTCGGGGCCGAGGCCGGAGACGAAGCGGGCCAGGACGGTGGCGCGCTTCTCGTCCCTCGTAGTCGCCATGACTGCAGCCCGCTCGGCGCCGAGCGGGACACGCCGTCGGGCCTGGCCGGGTCCGGAGACCTGGCATGATCAACAGCAGTCCGTTCCGCTGTGAGGCTGGAGCCGCCGATGGATGCGACCGAGTCAGGGCATGCCGCGCGCGTGTCCGCGTACGCGGCCGTGGGAGCACGGCTGTCCCTCCTCGGCGACCGTCGGCTCGCGGACGCGGTGACCGCGGCTCCGAGTCTCGGTTCCGGCATCGGCGGAAGATCGGCGCAGATGGACGTCGAGGGGACACGCGTCTTCGTCAAGCGGGTCCCGCTGACGGACGTCGAGTTGCGACCTGAGCACGTGCGGTCGACCGCCAACCTGTTCGATCTTCCCCTCTTCTACCAGTACGGGGCGGGGTCGGCCGGGTTCGGTGCCTGGCGTGAGCTGGCCGCGCACATCATGACCACCGGCTGGGCGCTGACGAACCAGTACGCGGGTTTCCCGCTGCTGTACCACTGGCGGGTTGTGCCGGACAGCGCACCGGCCGGCTTCGTCGACGGGCTCGGGGGCGTCGAAGGGGCCGTCGCGCACTGGGAGGGCTCGCCGGCCGTGCGCCGCCGACTGGAGGCGATCGGAAGCTCCTCGTTCAGCCTGGTGCTGTTCCTGGAGTACGTGCCCCACACGCTCGCCGCCTGGCTCGGCGAGGCCCGGGAAGCCACCTGGCGGGGACCGGACGGCGAGTCGTCCTATCGGTGGGCCGAGGACGCGCTGGTGCGGGGGACGGAGTTCATGAGCACGCGCGGACTGGTCCACTTCGACGCGCACTTCGCCAACCTCCTCACCGACGGCCGACAGGTGTACTTCGCGGACTTCGGGCTCGCGTCGAGCCGTGACTTCGACCTTTCGGCGGCGGAGGACGCCTTCCTCACCGACCACCTGGTGTACGACCGCTCCTACGCACCGAGCCATCTGCTGCGCCATCATCTGCCGGACGAGGTGCGCGGTGGCACCGAACACGGTGCGTTCCTGCGTGCATGGGCCGACGGTCACCGGCCCGACGGGGTTCCGTCCGACATCGGCGCGCTCTTCGACCGTCACGCCCCCCACGCGGTCGTTCTGGACGGCTTCCACCGCAGACTGCTCACACAGAGCAAACGCACTCCCTTCCCCGCAGCCGAGATCCGTCGGGCCCTGGCGAGGACATCAGCGCCAGGGCGGTGAGAGCGCCGTCGTGGATTCCCTTGCACACGGCGGTACTGACGGAGCGTTGTGGACGACGCGCGAAGCCTTCGGTGCCCTGCCGAGCCGCCGACGTGCTGCGCTGGGTGCCCGACGACGGCTCGGGCGACGGCTGACGAGCCGTGGCGGCCCTGCCCGAGCGGCTGTCCGCCTGTGGCATGGGCCCGTGACGGGCGGTGTGACCTGCGTCCCGTCCCACCGGTCCGGTCGGCATCCGTCCGGGACCGCGCGGGACTGGGTGCGGTACGCCGATGCCGTGGTCGTCGGCCGGGCCGTACGGGAGCGGGAGGGTGTGTGGGAGGCTGGGTGGGAGGAACCGGCGGTCGGAGCGTAGCGGAACCCGCTTCAGCGGACCGTCGAACTGACCCTGCAGGCCGAGCCGTTCAGCTCCGGTACTCGCTCCCGTCCCTCCGTCGGGGCTTCCTCGACCATGCAGCCGCGGGCTGGAAGGTGCTCCGCGCCGATGGCAACGACCGGTGTCCCGGACCTGACCGGCGGCGCCCCGCGCGTCACTCCTAAATCCTCACGGACATCAAAGACCCTTTGTCGCACGGTAGTTGACGGCATGTGGCCACGATGCGCTCCGCTATGCTCACCCCCGTTCGAACGAACGACGGCCGGCGGGCGTCCAGTCCACCGGGAAGGAAACGTGAGAGAGCGCGTGACATCCGGAGATGGCGATCACCAGGCGGCGACACGTTCGGAACGCGGCCCGGAACCACTGATCGCCGGTCGGTATCTGCTCCACGAGGTCCTCGGCAGAGGCGGCATGGGCACGGTGTGGCGCGCCCACGACCAACTGTTGGACCGCCCGGTCGCGGCCAAGGAACTGCACATCCTCACGCACGGCGACGAGGAGCACCGCATACGGGTGCGTCGCGCGATCCGTGAGGCGCGCGCGGTCGCCCGGGTGCCGCACCCTCACGTGGTCGGCGTCCACGACCTGGTCGAGTCCGAGGACCGGCTGTGGATCGTCATGGAACTCGTCGAGGGGCCCTCGCTGGCCCACCGAATCGCCGAGACCGGACCGCTCACACCACAGCACACGGCCGTCCTCGGTCTGCAACTGCTCGACGCGCTGGAAGCCGTGCACGCGGCCGGCACTCTGCACCGTGACGTCAAACCCGCCAACGTGCTGCTGCGCCGCGACGGCAGCGCCGTCCTCACCGACTTCGGCATCGCGGCCCTGGACGACGGCGAGTTCCTCACGACCACCGGCGAACTGGTCGGCTCCCTCGACTTCATGGCGCCCGAGCGGGTGATGGGATCGGAGGTCGGCCCGGCCTCCGACCTGTGGTCGCTGGGCGTGACCCTCGCCACGGTCTGCGGCGGGCAGCCCCCGTTCCGCAGGCCGGCACGGCCCGCGACGCTGCACGCGGTGGCGTATGAGGAACCGCTTCTGTCGGAGCGACTCGGCCCGCTGCGCCCGGTCGTCGAGGCGCTGCTGCGCAAGTCCCCCGACGAGCGCCCTTCGGCGGCCAGTGCGCGTTCCGCGCTGCGGCGCGTCGCGGCGGGTGAGGCGGACGCCGGACCACTGCCGTCGGCGACTGTGCGCGTGTTCGCGCCCTCCTACCCGTCGGCCGACGCGGACACGGTGACCAGTGGCCAGGAACGGCTCGTCCCGGCCGGGACGAGCGGGCCGACGGCCCTGCACACCACCTCACTCGGGCCCGCGCCCGGGCAGTCGTCCCGCCCGAGGGGGCGGAAGCGGCTGTGGTGGGCACTCGCCGGTACAGCGGCCCTGGCGGCGGGCGTGGCCGGCGGTCTTTTCGTCGCCGGGGTACTGCCGCTCAAGAAGGACCCGAAGACGACGACCACCACTCAGGTCGTCCAGTCCACGACCGGGTGGCAAGGGGTGACCGGGGTGTCCGTGCGGCGGGGAGACCGGGTCACCGTGCGGTTCACCTCGGGAGCGTGGACGGTTGACTACCGGAACAAACCCATGACCGGCCCGGCCGGTTACGACGCGAACACCGACAAGTCGCTGGACGGCGCGAAGAGTTGCAAGATCAAGCCCACGGCGCCGTTCGGCACCCTGCTCGCGCGTCTCTCCGGTGAGCGGAATCTCCCTGTCCACACCGTCGGGCGGAAGCTGACCTTCCGCGCCGCCGGCAAAGGCACCCTGCAACTGGCGATCAACGACGCCGAGGCCTGCGTGCAGGACAACAGCGGCGCACTGGCCGTGCAGGTGAGCGTCACGCACCAACCATGACGGGCGGCCGCTGAGCACCGTTCGCGCCGCTCGGGGGCCCGGGTGTCACAGCCTGAGCGCGCCGGTCACCACCGCCGCCACGCCGATGACCAGAAGGATGATCACCGTGCCGACGGCCTGCGCGTTGGCACGGCGGTCGGCCGCGAGGTCGAGCGTGTGGACGGTGAGGTCGCAGGGGGCGTAGTGGATGGTGAGGTCGCGGCCGAGGGACAGACCCGGCTTGGGGATGCCGTCGCGGGAGAGGACGGTGACGTGGACGCCCTCGCGGGTGGTGAAGGTGACGACGGGGGCGTGGTTGACGATCTCGCCGCCCTCCGCGTCGGTGTAGACGTCCTTGGTGACAGCCACGACACGCGCCGGGACGGCTGCCGCCGAGGCCAGCAGGGCGTCGCGGGTACGGGCCGTGCGGATGTCGGGGCTGAGCGCGGCCACGGCGGTGAGCAGGGAACCGAAGCCGAGCAGCGCCCATGGCCAGCCGCCGACGACGGTCGCGTGGATCGCCAGCCCGAGGAGGAGCAGCGCGACGGTGCAGTCCGGGACGACCCGGCCGTTCTTCTCGTCCGGGTTGAGGAGCACGATGCGGTACCGGTGCGGCTTCCCGGGCGGGTAGCGGACGTCGACCTCTCGGCCCACCCAGGCTTCCTTGACCGCGTCGCCGTGCCTGCCGTCGTTCGGCAGGACGAACTCCTGCCCGGTGGCCGGGTCCTGGAACGCGACCGTCACCGGTATGCCCGGCCTCTCGGAGGTGCCGTGCTCCGGCAGCCCCACCTCCACGATCCGTGCTGTCAGCCAGACCGCTCGCTGGGCCCGGGTCAGCCCGGCCAGCGAGAGCCCGTAGCCGAGCAGTACCACCCCCACGGGCACCACCCACCACAGCTCCAGCAGGTCGTACACGCTCATCCGCGCCTCCTCTCTCGACTCTCAGAGCTCGACACGGAACAGCCTGCGGTCCCGGTCCACCACCGCCGCGAGCCGAAGGCTCACGCGCAGGGCGGGATGCCGTGAGCGCTTCCAGGTCGTCTCGAAGGCCCCGCACCCCGGCCCACCGATGCGCAGACCGACGACGAAACCGGTCGACTCCCCGTCAGCCCAGTCGGTCAGGCTGGTGACCTCGGCCGTGGCCACGACCCCGACGGCGTCGAGCCGCCGGTTGTCCTCCCGTTCGACGTCGATGTGGGCCCGGAGGGCGATGCCCAGGGGCGTGCAGAGCGGAGTGAACAGGATGCCCGCGAGCAGGAGGCCGGCACCGGCGACGACGCCGAGGCCCAGCATGACCGGGCCGCACAGGCACAACCCCGAGGCGGTCACGTACAGGAACAGGGCATCGAACGGACCGACCCTCGACACCTGCTTCGGCTCGGGACCGACCGCGTCGTCCGTCACCTCACGGCTCCGGTCTCTCGGCCACGCTCGGGCACGTCCGCCGGCGCACACAGGCCGGGGAGCCGGTGTTCGTCGTACGGCGTGGTGTGTCGTCCGCCGGACCTGACGATGATCGTCGGCCTGCGGAACCGTCCTGACGGGAACCGTCTCGGGGTCACGGTGCCACGCCGTCCCCGGCGTAGAGGTAACCGCCGGGCCGGCCGGGATCGGCGACCAGCAGTACCTGGTCGCCGGCGCGGGGTATCCGCAGCTTGGAGACGATGGTCTGGAGGGTGATCGGGGCGGCGGCCCCGGACGGCTGGAGGACCAGGTCCACGACCGGGTCGTGGTTGACCAGCTTGCCGGTGTCGCTGATCGACACGACGGCGGCGGGTGTGGTCGGTGCCCCCGCGGCGAGCAACTGCTGTACCCCGAGGCCGGAGTTGTACGCGCCGATCGACTGCTGGACCCTTGCGAAGTCCTCGGCGCCGAGGAACGCGCGTGTGGTGCGTCCGTAGAACCCCTTGCCGCCGGCCACCTGGTCGACGATCTCGGCGGTCCGTTCCTCGCGGCTCCTGCGCCTTCCGAAGATTCCCATGGCGTTCTTCCCTTCCGGTGATGTGAGGGGTCGGCGGCCGCCGGCCCTCGGCCGGGCCGTCGGTCCTGCTCGACGGTGTGGACGCTAAGTGGCCCAGGAGGCCTACCGATCCCAGGTTCGTCCGCGCGTTGCCGGTCGACGTACGCTCCTCACATGCCACCCCCGAGCAGGCCGGCCGACGAGCGCCGACCGCGTGCCATGGTCGTCGACCATGCCTGGCGCGGCCTCGGGCCGGGGCTGCAATCGCTGAGCGGCCCCGGTGGGGCGCCGTTGACCCGGACGGTCAAGCTGATCGTGCTGCCGCTGATCGTCAGGCCGGCGCTGCGTCCCGAACTCGCGGGGGACTTCCTCGGACCGGCGCAGGCCGCGCGCCTGGACGGGCTGATCCGGGAGTCCGGCACGCTTCTCGCGGCGACGGCACAGTGGTTCACTCTGCTCAAGAGGACCCGCCGGGCGCTGGGCATCGTCGCGGGCAACCCCCAGGACCTGTACTTCCAGCGCTGCTTCGAGCTGGCCACCGAGCACGGAGCGCCCTCGGCCGGTGCCGACGACGTCGCCAGGGCCGTGGTCGAGGACGCGGCGGACACGGCCGGCGGACGCACGGTGGACGCGCTGAAGGGCTACCTGACCGACCCCGTCCGGCGCTCCCGGCTCGACGGGGAGCTGGCCACCGCCTGGGAGAGCCGTACCCCGGCCCCGGCCGCCGACGCGGCCGCGGCGGCGGCGCTGGCGGCAGAGGTCCTCGAAGCCTGCGCCGCGCCGGGCCGGGAGGAGGGCTCACCGCAGTACGTGTCCATGGTCGAGGCGGGACACGGGGGCTTGTTCGGCCGGGCGTTGTGGGCGCACGCGGGCGGTGTCTGGGTCCGCGACGACCTGCCGGCGCATCTGGGGCTGACCGTACGGCAGGTGCCGCCACGTCCGGAGGTCGGCCGAAGCGCCTCGACGGCCACGCTTTCCGCGCCGCTGGACCGCACGCTCTACGAGCGGCTCTTCGCCGTCCTGCAGTCGTCGGCCCGGCGCGAGGAACTGCCGACGGTGCCGGAGCTCGTCGCGCGGGAGACCGGCCGCAGTTGCGCTCCGCTCGGCCTGTACGACGAGAGCCTGCGCGTCGCCGTGGTCCTCGGCGGCCGGCTCGCGGTCGGCCTCGACCCGCTGGGCACCGGGGAGGGCGCGGCGGGGCGCACGGCGGCGCACCGGGCCGTCAACAGCCGCTGGCGACGCGAGGCCTCGGTCCTCCGTGCCCGCAGGATGACCGTTTCTCCCCGCCCCGACCCGGACGGCGGCGTCCTGAACGCCCTCGCCCAGGATCTTCGTACGCCGTGGGCCGCCTACATGCGACGGCTATGGGTGCGGTTGCACGGGCGGGACGTCCGCGACGCACCGCTGGAGGACCTCGCGTCCGCCTGGGCGGTGCTCGACGGCGTCGCCCGCTCGGTGATGATGGACCATCGCGCCCGGGTCCGGTCGGCGCTGCGCACCCTGTCGGCGGCCCCCGCGCGGTCGGCCGAGCCGAGGAGCGCGTGATGGCCCGGGACGCGCGGGACCGCATCGACGTCCACGTCGCGCGGGGCGGGGACGGCACGATCCGGATCGGGACCGCTCCCGCCACTCGTCCCGCGACCGGTTCGGACATCGGTTCCGCCTTCGGCCACGCCGAGGCCTACGACGATGTGGTCGCCGTGGGCCCCGACTTCACCTGGGCCGTCCTGGATGTCGCGGGCGCCGTGCTGACCTGGCCCGTCCTCGGCGACCCCGGCCCGCCTTCGGCGGAGGTCCATGACCCGGGCCGGGCCCAGCAGTGGCTGTGGGCGCTGTACGGCGAGCGCGTGGCCGCCGCCGTCCACGACCGTGCGGAGGGGGAACCGGCCGGGGTACGGGTCGCGGCGGACTCCACCGCCCTCGCGGCCGACGCCGCCCGGCTCGGCCTCGGGCACTGGGCGGCCCGGTGGTGGCCGGCCTCGTACACGGACGGGATACCGGCGCTCGAACCGGACGTGCTCGGCCTGGAGTTGGCCGCACTCACCCACCGGTGCCAGCAGCTGTTCGACGCCGACGGCGATCAGCCCGACGACTGCGTGGCCGAGCTGATCGAGGACCACCAGGCCGCCCTGGACCCACTGATCGAGTGGTGGCGCGCGGCTTCCCGGTCGGCGGACACGGCACGCCATCTGGAGAGCGTCCTGCGGCTGATCGACGACGCGGCCGACAACGCCGGACTGGACGGGCCGGCCCTGCGCCGCCTCCGGTCGTCCCTGGACCAACGCCGTCCGGCCGGTGTGCCGGTCGACCCCGGCGTGCTCTTCGCTCGGCACGACGGCTACGCCCTCGCGGCGGGCGAACGGCTCGTCGAGGGCGGCCGGTTGATCGCCCGGGGCGCGGGGACCAACGACTGGCGCCGCTATCCGCCCGGCTTCGTCGACGCGGCCGAGAACGCGGTGTCCTGGACCGCTCGCGCGCTCGGCGCGCGGCGCCAGATCGAGGTCGAGGCCGTCGCACACGGCGCGGCGCCCACCACGGGTACGTCCCTCGTCGCGGAGATCCACGTGAACGGTGGCCACCCGAACCGGGTGCCCCTCGCCAGACGGGACGACGTGTGGACCGGCCTGGCGGACGTGGACCTGGGGCCGAACCCGGGCCTGTCGGCCGGGGCGATGCCGCCGCGTGTCGAGGTCGGTGTCCTGCTGCCCGGCTTCGACCCCGGCCCCGGCCCCGGTCCCGATCGCCCCGGTACGTCCGGTGAAGCAGTCGGCCGCGTCGACCGTGACGCGATCCGTACCTTGGTCCGGCAGCGGCTGACCGCCGCGGCACAGCCCCTGGCGTACGACCCGCTGCCGCACGACGCCTCCCTGGGACCGTTCCTTGCCGAGACCGCCGCCGTTGCCACCGACGAGGACTACTGACGGATGCCGGACAGCGACGAGTTCGGGGAGAACGAAGCGGTGACGCGGCTGTACGGGGACCCGTTCGACAGCGGCTTCGCCCTGGCCGAGCGGCATCAGCTGGCGGCTGATCCCACGGCCGCGTGCGCTGTCTACGAGGAGTTGCTCACCCTGGCCGAGTCCATCGAGGACTCGCCCGACGTGCGGTTCCTGCGGGCGCACCTGCTGTCCGACCTCGCGAGCGTCCGGCTCACCGCCACGGACCTGCCGGGGGCCGAGGACGCCGTCGGACGGTCCCGGGAACTGCTCGACGGCATCGCATCGGTGCCGATGGGGCCGAAGGGCCGTCAACTGTGGCTGGAAATCCTGCTGAAGACGCTGATCGCCGGAGCCGACCTGCTGCGCAGGACCGGGCGTCTGGACGAGGCCATGGCCTGCCTCGACGAGGCGGCGGTCACACTGCCCGAGTTCGACGATCCCGAGGGACTGCGCTCGGCCGAACTCGGCCTGAACCGGGTGCATCTGCTGATGGAGCGGGGCGAGTGGGGAGCGGCCGAGGAGCAGGCCTCGGCGCTGTTGTCCGCACTGCCCGCGACGGTGGTGGAGACCGTGCCGCGGCTGCTGACCGCCCTCGGCGTGATCTGCGCCTCGACCGGGCGGTACGACCCGGCCGAGGACTACTTCGCCCGTGCGGAGGACGCCTTCCGGGCATTGGGGGACACCGGCGAGCAGCAGACTCTGCTCGCGCACCGGGCGTACGTCGCGATGGACCGGGGTGACCTCGACCGCGCGGAGCGGCTGCTCGCCGAGGCGTCCGCCTTCTTCGAGCGGCAGCGGCGGTTCGGTGATCTCGCGGTCTGCGAACAGGCCCGTGGCTTTCTCGCCGGGCGGCGCGGTGACATCACCGGCGCGGGCGACCTGACGGCGGCGAGCCTGGCCCGGTTCGAACGGCTCGGTGCCTCGATCGCCGCCGCCGACACCATGCTGCTGAGCGCCCAACACGCCTACGACCGGGGCGACATCACCGAGATGAAGCGGCTGGCCCAGGAAGCCCGCGATGTGTACCAGGAGCGGGAGGTGTACGAGCGGTGCGCGCAGGTCGACCTCATGCTCGCGAGAACCCTTGAGGACAACCTGAACCGGACGGACCACGGCGACCACGAGAGGCAGTCCGTCGACACGGCGCTCTCGCTCGCCCTGCCCGCCGCACTGGCCCTGGAGGCGGCGCGCTACGACTTCGTCACCGCCCATGCGCGCAGTCAGTGGCTGCAACTTGCTGACGACGCCATGCGGTTGGTCTTCCGGCTCGCCGTGCGCCGACAGGACCAGGGGCTGCTCTTCGAACTGGTGGAACACCGCAGTGCGGGCGCCTCCCTGGCAGTGGACCGTACGCCGCGGTCGCCGGGGGCCGCCCAGGACGGCGGGTCGGTCTTCCCGAGCCCGGCCATGAAGGCGTACGGACACGTCGACGGCCCGACGGCGCTCGGGGGTGTCGCGGCGGAGGCCGCCGTCTCCGCGGGCCTGCGCGTCGCGCCACCTCCGAAGGTGCGCATGTCGCCGGAATCCGGCCGCGTCGCGCTCCAGGAACCCATCGCGGCGGCCGAGTTCCGCTATCACCGACGGATCGTGGACGAGCGGGAGACGCCGTTCTGGAACACCGAGGACCTGACGAGCCGCCCGGTGGTCCAGGTCCGACTGGCCGACGCCGGCGACCTGTTCATGACCTGGACGTGGGCCGGCGGGGCCCGCGGGTTCGGCTCCGGCCGCGGGCCCGGTGACGAGGTCGACGCGGCGGTGCGTGCGCTGGCCGCCGCGCTGCCCGGGGCGGGCGGAGGAGCGGAGGGAATGGGGCGCGCGTTCGGCTCGGGAGCGATGGCCGACCGGCGGAGGGAGCACCGGCTCGCGCGGATGGTGGCCGAGGCGCTGTGGCCGGAGGGGCTGACGGCACAGATACGCCAGGTGGCGGCGCGCGCGGGCCGACCGCTGGTGCGGATCCAGCCGTCTCCCCGGGTCGCCCAGGTCCCCTGGGAACTGCTCGCCGTCGACGAAGACGTCCGGCTCATCGACCTGGCGGACGTCGTGACCACCGCGCCGGCGTCATTGCGGAGGCAGCTTCCCGCCGCGCGTCCGACGCCGGACACCGACGACAACGCCAACACCGACGCCGACACGGTCGTTCTCGTCCTCGACCCCCGGGTCCCCGGTTTCCGGGCGGACTCTCCGCTCGGCTCGGTCCTGGGACCGCCCGGCTCGGACCCTGAGCTGCTGTCGTTCGTCCGCAGCCGTCTGGACGCGGGTGCCGTCGTACCGTCCGTCGCCGCCCCGGCGCAGGCGTTCCGCCGCACCGACCTGGACCGGGAATGGCTGAGCGGCGTGCTCCGCAAGGGGGCACGCAGACTCCTGTACGTCGGGCACGTCAGCGGCGCGCCGGTCGAGGGCGGGCAGAGCGAGGACGGCACGCTCCATCTGTGCTGCGGTCCGGGGACCGCCGGCCTGGCCGAGCCGGTCCGCACCCATCGGCCGCTGTCGGCCAAGGACCTTCTGCTGGGCACGCTTCCCCTGCGCGCCGACGGAGAGCCGGGCGCGCGGATCTGGCCCGCGCCGCCGCGTGTCGCCCTCATCGGCTGCGAGAGCGGCGGCGATCTCCGGTTCGCCGAGTCGTTCGGCCTGGCGACAGCGATGATCCACAACGGTGCCGAGCTGGTCACCGCCACCCGCTGGGCGCTGCCGACCAGCTTCGCGTTCCACCGGCTGGCCGGCCTGCCCGAGGCCGTACGCCCGCTGTCCGAGGCGATCATCGCCGTCGACACCGCCCACGAGCACCGCGACCCCGTGCACCGGCTCGGCCGCTGGCAGCGCGAGCAACTCGACCGGTGGCGCGCCGGTGGCCGGATCGAGCACTCGCCCCTGCTGTGGGCGGCCATGACCTGCATCGTCGTATGACCGCCGATGAGTGATGGACGTCGAGGAAGGTGGTCCGGTACGGCGGGACGGTCAGTGCGCAGGGCCGACGCCGTTGCCCAGTCGGTCTGCCAGGCAGGCGAGGTACAGGGCCATGGCGGAGCGGTGGTCGCGCAGCGGACGGCCGGTGATCTGCTCGATCTTGTTCATCCGGTAGACGACGGTGTTGCGGTGGATGTGCAGGTCGGCGGACGCCCGTACGAGGTTGAACCCGCTCTCGCACCAGGCGGTGATCGTGTCGCGGAGCACCGGCCAGTCCGGCTGGGCGCGCAGGTCCGCCGCGGTGCGTGCCAGCAGCCGGTTGCGGGCGGGTTGACCGACTGCGGCCAGGACCTGATGGACGCGCAGGTCCGCGATCAGGCGGACGGGGGTGTCCTCGGCCTGGCGGGCGACGGGAGCGTCGCCCGCCAGACGCGCGCCCAGTCGGAGCGCGTCGCACGCGTCCTGGTAGGAATCGTGCAGGCCGCCGACGGACGACGCCGGTTCGCCGATTCCCGCGCGGGCACGCAGGCCGTCCTGGGCGGCGATGACGTCGATGAGGCGCCGGCAGTCGTCGGCCAGGGAGGTCACCGGGCTCCGGGCCGGGAGCCGGTGCAGCACGCCGATCCAGCCCGGTGCGGTACCGGCGACGATGTCCTGGGGGTCGGCGAAGACTTCGCGGACCGTGCGGAGCAGTTCCGAGCGGACCAGCGCCATGTCGCGGGCGGGCGGGGCGGCGGGGCGGCGGGCGCCCGTACCGGGCCCGGGCGGCACGCTCACCTCGAACGCCACCGCGACCCTTCGCAGTCGTAGGTCGAAGCCCAGTTCGGCCGCCCGGAACTCGAGGGAATCGCTCTCGACGACGTGGGGATCGTACGAGGCGATGTCGGCGAGCAGTTTCTCGGCCGCCCGCTCGCCGAGCAGGCGGGAGCGCAGCATCACGGACTCCCTCAGCAGGATTTCCGTCTGGCGCTTCACCAGCAGCCCGAAGCGGCGCACCTGGGCGGGAGTTCCGGTGATGCCGACCGTGCCGACCGCCTGCCCGTCCGTGACCAGCGGCAGGGTGACCCCAGGGCGCACCCCCCGGAGCAGGTGAGCCTGCGACGCGCTGTGTGTGGCGGGTTCCTTGGTCCGTATCACCTCGACTGACGCCTCGTGGAACGTCCCGACCCGGCTGCTGTCGCCGCTGCCGATGACCGTGCCTTCCGCGTCGGTGATCAGCACGTTGAAGCCGATGACCGCGGAGGTGTCCCCGGCGATCTCCTGAGCGAGTGACGGACTCAGCATGTACGTTCCTTCCGCCCCCTCCGAGAATGGACGCACCGTACAGCCGGGCGAGCGATTTCAGCCACAAGTTCGTACGAAGTGACCGGTGACGTGCAGCGGGCCTGTCCATAGCGTATGGGCCCATCACATCCCCGCCGGGGGCACATCGTAGTGAACGGGCGGGTTCCTTCAGCGCCGTTCCGGAAGGCCCAAGCCGATGACCCGTGTGCGTTCGCTTCTCTCCGCCTTGTCGGCGGTTCTCCTGATATCGACAGTCGCCGCCTGCGGTTCGGGCGGCGACGACGCTCCGAAGAACGTGTCCGCGAAGACCGCCGCGCTGGGCACGCTCACGCCCGGCGTGATCAAGGTGGCCGTCCAGCCGTACGCCCCCTACACCAGCGTCAAGGGTGACAAGATCGTCGGCCTGGACGGAGACATCCTCAACTACGCGGCCAAGCAGCTGGGCCTCCAGGTCGAGCCCGAGGTGACCGATTTCGCCGGGATGCTCGCCGGGGTGCAGTCCCGCCGGGTGGACATCACCATCGGCGGCGTTGCCTGGTCCGCCGACCGGCAGAAGCAGGGGCTGTTCACGGATCCCCCCTACTACTCGCCGCCGGCGATGGCCGTCCGGTCCGGGAAGACGTACCGGACGGTCGACGATCTCAAGGGGCTGGACCTCGGGACGGTCGAAGGCTACGTCTGGGTCAAGTCCATCCAGTCCGTGCCCGGCGCCGAGCTGCACGCCTACCCCGACGCCAACGGCGTGTTCGACGACCTCGGCGCCGGCCGGGTCGACGTCGGGTTCCTCGACCCGCTCCTCATCATCGCGGCGCAGAAGGAACGGCCCGAACTGAAGATCAAGACGGAGTATCTGACGCCGCCGACCGCCGCACAGGTCAAGGCGAAGCCCGCCTACGCATACTTCCAGCCGTACCAGACCGGCTTCTACCTGCCCAAGAAGGCCACCAAGCTGGAGCAGGCCATCTCCGCGCAGATCGACGCCATGTACGCGAACGGCGAGATGGCGAAGCTCGTCAAGAAGTACGGCGGTGACCCCGAGCAGTTCCTCGAGCCCGCCGCCGATGTCGCCACCGCGCGCCGGGGCGTGGACCGGCCCGAGAACTGGACTGCGCCGTCCGTCGCGGCATCGCAGTGAGGGGAGAAGCGGTGATGAACGACATGGCGTCCGGTCTCTTCCAAGTCCCCTGGTCCGACTACCGGCCCGACCTGCTCGACGCGCTCGGGCGCACCGTCTCGTACACGGTGGTGAGCTTCGCCGGCGCGGTGGTCCTCGGCCTGGCCGTGGCGTTGCTCAGGCTGAGCAGGGCATGGCCGGCGCGCGCCGTCGCGGCCGTCTACACCGAGGTGTTCAAGAACGTCCCGCTGCTGGCCATCATCTTCCTGACGTACTTCGGCCTGGCCTCGGCCGGGATCCGGCTGGACGTGTTCACGGCCGGTTGCCTCAGCCTCGTCGTCTTCTACGCCGCCTACCTGTCCGAGATCTTCCGCTCCGCGATCAGCGGGGTGCACGCGGGACAGACCGAGGCGGGAGAGGCGCTGGGCCTCGGCAAGGTGGGCATCTTCGGCCACGTCATCCTGCCGCAGGCACTCCGGCAGGCGCTGCCCGGCACCAACACGATGCTGGTCGACCTGCTGAAATCCACCTCGCTGCTGGTCACCGTCTCAGCCGCCGAGCTCATGTCGGAGGGGCGGCTCATCACCTCGGCCACCTTCCGGGCGCTGGAGGTGTACCTGGTCATCTCGGCCGTCTACTTCGCCCTGTGCTACCCGCTCTCCCAGCTCCTTCTGCTGCTGGAGCGGAAGGTGCGGGCGGGTGTGCCCCTGTCTCCGTGGCGACGACGCCGGGTGCGGGCCGCACGCGCACTGCTCGCCGGGGACACCGGCGTGGACGTCCGAGTGAAGGAGACGGCATGACCGAGCCCGTCACCACAGCGAAAGCCCCGGCCGGGACGGGCGGGCAGACGCCCGCCGAAGCCGTCGTACGGATCGAAGGCCTCAGCAAGGCCTTCGACGGGCGCCTGGTGCTCGACGACGTACACCTCGAGGTCGACCGCGGCCGCATCGTGAGCGTCATCGGGCAGAGCGGCGGCGGGAAGACGACCCTGATGCGCTGCGTCAACCTGCTGGAACGCCCGGACCGGGGCACGGTCGAGGTCGCCGGAGAGGTGGTGCACAGCGGCGGCCGACTGGTCTGCCGCGACCTGCCCCGGCTGCGCCGCACCGTGGGCATGGTCTTCCAGCGCTTCAACCTGTTCCCGCATCTCACGGCCGTGGAGAACGTCGTGCTGGCCCAACGCAAGGCGGGCGTGCCCGAGCAGGAGGCGCTGGAGCGGGCCGTCACACTGCTGCGCCGGGTCGGGGTGGCCCACCGCGGCCTCGCGCAGCCCGACCAGCTCTCCGGCGGCGAGCAGCAGCGGGTCGCCATCGCACGGGCTCTCGCCCTGAAGCCCGAGGTGCTGCTCTTCGACGAACCCACGTCCTCCCTCGATCCGGAGGCCACCCGCGAGGTACTGAGCGTGATGCGGGAACTCGCCGCGGACGGAATGACGATGCTGCTGGTCACCCACGAACTGCCCTTCGCCCGCGAGGTGTCCGACCACGTCGTCTTCGTCGACGGCGGACGCATCGTGGAGGAGGGGAGGCCCGAGGACGTCCTCGACCATCCCGCGCAGGCCCGGACCCGGGAGTTCCTCGCCTCGTACGGATCCGCGTCATGACCCGTGCTCCCGTGGTCGGCGCGGGACCCGTCGTGGTCGTCGGCGGCGGAGTCGTGGGGCTCTGTACGGCGTACTACCTGGCGGCGGCCGGTATTCCGGTGGAGATCGTCGAACGGCGCGGCCTCGGCTCCGGGGCGTCCCGGGGCAACGCCGGCTGGGTCTGCCTCAGTCATTCAACACCCGTACCGGCCCCGGGAGTTGTGAGATACGCCCTGCGCTCGCTGGGCCGCCCGGACTCGCCGCTCTATCTCCGGCCCCTTCCGGATCCCGCGTTCGTACGATGGCTGTGGCGGTTCTGGCGCAGCAGCACTCCGGCCGCCTTCCGGAGCGGGTACGCGGCCATCGCCGAACTGAACCGCGACACCTTCGGCCTCTTCGACGGTCTGCGCGAAGCCGGGGTCGACACGACGCTGACCCGGCCCGGCATGGTGCACGCCTTCCTGTCGGAAGCCGAGGCCAGTCACCACCTCGCGATCCAGCGGGAGATGGCGGACGGCCACTACCCGATGCCCGTCGACGTCACCACGGGACCCGAGGCGCATCTGCTGGACGAGGCGCTGTCGCCCCGGGTACGTGCGGCGTACCTCGTCGAGGGAGAAGGCGTCGTCGACCCGGAGGCGTTCGCCCGGGCGCTCGGAGAGGCACTCGCCGCCCAGGGGGTGAAGGTCCACGAGAACGCCGAGGCCACCGGGTTCCGGTCCGGGGGCGGCGGGGTCGCCGCGCTGCGTACGACGCAGGGTGAGATTCCCTGCGGGGCCGTCGTCATCGCCGCCGGAATGCGCTCCCCGGGGCTGCTGCGCTCCCTGGGCCAGTCGCTGCCGCTCCAGGCGGGCAAGGGCTACAGCTTCTCCGTGGACCTGGATCCGGCGCCCCGGCACACGCTGTACTTCGGCGAGCGCAGGGCCGTCGCCTCACCGATCGGCGGCACCACGCGGATCGGCGGCACGATGGAGCTGAGCGGCAACAACAACCGCCTCGACTGGCGCCGTGTCGTCGCCGTCGCCCTCGCCAGCCGGCACTATCTGGGCCGCTGGTTCGACGATCCGGACGATCTGGTCGGCCTGATCCGGGACCCCTGGGTGGGCGGGCGGCCGTTCCTCCCCGACGGACTCCCGGTGATCGACCGTGTCCCGGGACACGACAACGTCTTCGCGGCCACCGGCCACGGCATGCTGGGCGTCACGCTGGGCCCGGTCACCGGGCACAGACTCGCCGAGTACGTCCGCACCGGCGACCGGCCCGAGGCCCTGGCGCCCTTCCGCTTCGAACGGCTCCGGCGTCAGGTGCGGTCGTAGGCGCGAAAGAAGGTGCCGAGGGCTGTCGGCTGATGCGGAACACTCCGACAGCAACGGCCTAACCGGCGTTCAACGGACGTTCGAAGAACGTCTCCAGGACCACCGTTGCCTGTGTCCCGCTGACCCCGTCGATCGTGTACAGGCGGCGCAGCACGTCCTGGAGCCGCTCCGTGGTCGCGGTGCGCACCTTGACCAGGACGCTCGCGCTGCCCGCGATGACGTGCGCCTCCTGTATCTCCGGGACGGCGGCGAAGTCCTCGGCCCGGTCGCCCATCCACACCGTCGAGTCGACCAGCACGAAGGCGAGGACCCCGCGGTCGAGCGCGGCGGGGTCGACGTCGACCGTCGTGGCCCGGATGACCCCTTGTTCGCGCAGCTTGCGCACGCGCTCGTGCGCGGCGCCCGCCGACAGGCCGACCGCCCTGCCCAGAGCGGCGTACGACCGGGTGGCGTCACGCTGGAGCAGGGCGATCAGCCGACGGTCGATGTCATCCACTGACTTCATGTGCAAACCATACCTGGTTCGGTCAACTGCGTGTTACGTTGAACGAAATCCTGTCCCCACCTCTTGGGAGGACGCCATGTCCGCCGACGGCCTGTACGAGATCCTGGACGACCGCTTCCGTACCGGACGCTGTGCGAACGGCGACAGCCGGTTGGAGGTCCTGTACGACGGATGCCGCTGGGCCGAGGGGCCGCTGTACCTCCCCGCCTGGCGCCAGTTGCTGTGGAGCGACATCCCCAACGACCGCATCCTGCGCTGGGACGAGGCCACCGGCGCGGTCGGCGTCTTCCGCACCCCGGCCGGCTACAGCAACGGCAACACCCTCGACCGGCAGGGCCGCCTGGTCACCTGCGAGCAGGGCAACCGCCGCGTCACCCGTACCGAGCCGGACGGGACCGTGACCGTCCTCGCCGATCGGTACGACGGCAAGCGTCTCAACAGTCCGAACGACTCCGTCGTGGGCCCCGACGGCACGATCTGGTTCTCCGACCCGGACTTCGGCATCGTCAGCGACTACGAGGGCCATCGCGCCGAGTCCGAGATCGGCGCGTGCAACGTGTACCGGATCGACCCCGCGACGGGGGACGTGCACCTCGCCGCCGACGGGTTCGAGGGACCCAACGGCGTCATCCTGTCCCCTGACGGCAAGCGTCTGTACGTCTCCGACTCGCGGGCCGCCCGGATCCATGTGCACGACATCCGCGAGGACGGCACACTCTCCGACGGGAAGGTCTTCGCCGAGGGTCGGGGCGACGTCCACTTCGACAACATCCGCTTCGACGACGAGGGCCGTCTGTGGGCCGCCGCCCTGGACGACGGCGTCCACTGCTACGACCCCGACGGCACCCTGATCGGCCGGCTGCGCGTGCCCGAGCGCGTCTCCAACATCGCCTTCGGCGGCCCGAAGAACAACCGCCTCTTCATCACGGCCACCACCTGCCTGTACTCGCTGGTGATGTCGGTGACCGGGGCGCCGCGCCTCTAGACCGCGGGTGACGACCGACTCCCGTCCGGTCACCACGCGTGAGGGCCCCGGCGAACCATGACTCGCGCTCGTTATGTCCGTATCCTCGTCAATGTCAGATTATTTGCGAAGAGTGACGTATCGCGGATGCGGGTGAGGCGAAGCGTGGTGAGGCCTGGCAGGGAGTCGATACCGACGGGGCGTGCGACGGACGGCACGGGGCCCGCTCGTTTCCGTGAGCGGTTCCTGCAGGGTGAGCCGGTCGAGCGGGGTGTGCGAGCGTCGATCCTGGACTCATGGCAGCGCTGCCGCTCCCTGGGGCTCTCGCCGGACCAGTCCGATCTTCCTTTCCGGGACGACTTCGACCCGGACGGCCGGATCGTCCGCGCGGCCGTGCCCGTGCTCGACCGACTGCAGTCCACGTTCTCCGGCAGCGAGATCAACATCTCCGTCGCCGACGCGCGTGGGGTGGTCCTTCTACGCCGTTTCGGTGAGCCGTCGCTGGTCAGAAGCCTTCCGGCGATCCAGAGAGTGCCGGGCTTCGTGTTCGCCGAGCAGTTCGCCGGTACGAACGGCATCGGCCTCGCCCTGGCCGAGCGGCAACACATCCGCGTCTACGGCGCCGAGCACTTCGCGGAGCGCTCCCAGCAAAACGCCTGCGTCGCGCTTCCCGTGCGCGACCCGCTCAGCGGACGCATCGAGGGTGTCCTGTGTTTCGGCTATCCACGCAGCTTCGAGACCCCGGCGCTGAGCGCCGTGATCCGCAAGGCGGCCCGGGCCATGGAGCGGAGGCTGTTGGGGCAGAGTTCCGCGCGTGAGCGCGCCTTGTTGCGGGCGTACCTGGCCACCGGAGCCGAATCCGCCGCCGGACCTCACCGCGGCATCGCGGTGGACGAGCCTGCCCTCGAGCTGCGCCCCCATGATCAGGCGATCCTCATGGAGGAGGCCGCCGAGTTGCTCTCCCGTGCGCAGTGTGCCGCCGTCGACGTGCCCCTGCCCGGCGGCCGGCGGATCACGCTCGTGAGCCGTCCGGTGACGAGCGCCTCCGGGGCGGAGGGCTTCGCCATCGAGGCAGTCCTCCCCGGAGTCCCCCCAGGAGAACCGCCGGCCGTCCCGTACCAGGTCGAAGAACTGCCCGGCCTTGCCGCCCATCCCGCCGTCGGCATCGCCGTTTCGCGGCTCGCGCGACTCTCCGTCGGAGGCAAGGGGCTCACGGCCGACGGCACCGGCGGTGCGACGGACGCGGCTGCCGAACCGCCGCCCGCGGCCAGAGGACTCGTACTGGTCGGGGAGCCGCAGGTGGGGGCGTACGCCCTGGCCGCGCGACGACGTCTGGAGCTGCTGTCCGAGGCCAGCGCCCGCATAGGCACCACCCTGGACGTGCGCCGAACCGCCGAGGAACTCGCCGAGACGGCCGTCCCACGCCTGGCCGACTTCGTCACCGTCGACCTGCCCGAGGCCGTAATACGGGGCGAGGAGTCCGCCGACCCTCTGGGCGACCTGCGCCGTACGGTGGTCCACGGCATCCGCGACGGCCTCCCCTTCAGCCCCGTCGGCGAGCGGATGGACTTCGGCCCGACCGCGCCCCAGCTGCGCTGTCTGACCGGCGGACACGCGGTGCTGGAACCCGACCTGACGATCTCCGCGGGCTGGCTCGCCCAGGACCCCGAGCACACCGACCAGCTGCTGGCCCATGTGCATTCCCTCATCGCGGTACCCCTTGTCGCCCGCGGTGTCGTCCTGGGCATCGCGAGCTTCTACCGCGCCCAGGATCCCGCCCCCTTCGGGGACGACGACCGTTCGCTGGCCCAGGAACTGGCCGCCCGCGCCGCCCTGTCCATCGACAACGCCCGGCGCTACACGCACGAACGCACCATGGTCCTGGCCCTGCAGCGCAGACTGCTCCCGCACGGGCTGCCCGATCAGGAAGCCGTCGAGGTCGCCCACCGCTACCTGCCCGCCGAATCCGACGTGGGCGGAGACTGGTACGACGTCATCCCGCTCTCCGGCGCCCGCATCGGCCTCCTGGTCGGCGACGTCGTCGGGCACGGCATGCTCTCCGCCGCCACCATGGGACGGCTGCGCACCGCCGCACGCAGCTTCGCCGAACTCGACTTCCCCCCGGACGAGGTACTCATCCACCTCGACAACCTGGTGGGGCGCCTGGACCGGGAGGACCCCGACGGCGAGGGCGCCGGCATCATCGGCGCGACCTGCCTGTACGCCATCTACGACCCGACCTCGCAGCGGTGCGTCATGGCCCGCGCCGGCCATCCGCCGCCCGCGCTGGTCCGCCCCGACGGCAGCGTGTTCTATCCCGACCTGCCGGCCGGGCCCCCTCTCGGCCTCGGCGGGCTGCCCTTCGACGCCGTCGAGATCGACCTCCCCGAGGACAGTCAGCTGGTCCTCTACACCGACGGACTCATCGAGGACCGGCACCGCGACGTCGACGTGGCCCTCGACCAGCTGCGCGGAGCCCTGGCCCACCATCCGCAGCGCACACCCGAGGAAACCTGTCAGGCGATCCTGGACACCGTGGCCCCCGCCCACCCGTGCGACGACATAGCCCTGCTCGTCGCCCGCACCCACGCCCTGGACCCCCGACGGATCGCCACCTGGGAACTGCCCCCCGACCCGGCCCGAGTCGGCGAGGTCCGTGCGTCCGCGCTCCGGCAACTGGCCGACTGGGGACTCGACGAGGCCGCGTTCGCCGCGGAACTGATACTGAGCGAGCTGGTCACCAATGCCATCCGGCACGGTTCCGGGCCCATCAGGGTGCGGATGCTGCACGACCGCACCCTGATCTGCGAGGTCTCCGACACCAGCAACACCGCCCCGCATCTGCGTCGGGCGGCCAGCACCGACGAGGGCGGACGTGGCCTGTTCCTCGTCGCGCAGCTGTCGCGGACCTGGGGTACGCGCCATCTCTCGGAGGGCAAGGTCATCTGGGCCGAATGCGAACTCGCCGGCACATGAAGACAATGCGTGAAATGGCATGGTTGATACCGATTGATCACAATAGATCTCGCTAGTATTCCCCCTGCACGTCGGGAAGAACTCGCCAGGCCGACCCCCGGAGATGTCCGTGCACGACGCTCCCGACACGTCCGTGGAGGCGGGTCACCCCTACGAGGCGGAACCCCTGGTCCGCATCCGCGGGCTCGTCAAGCGGTTCGGTGGGACCCTCGCGCTGGCCGGGGTCGACCTCGACGTCCACGCCGGCCGGGTCCTTGCCCTCCTCGGGCCCAACGGTGCCGGAAAGTCCACGCTCATCAAGGTGCTCGCCGGTGTCCACCACGCCGACGCGGGACAGATCACGGTCGACGGGCACCCGCTCGGAAGTCATGCCGCCTCCCGCACCATGTCCTTCATCCATCAGGACCTCGGTCTGGTGGAGTGGATGACGGTCGCCGAGAACATCGCCCTCAGCACCGGGTATCCGCGCCGCGCCGGGCTCATCTCCTGGCGGCTGACCCGCGAGGGCTGCGTCGACGCCCTGCGGATCGTCGCCGGACATCTGGACCCCGACACGCCGATCGCCGGCCTCGCCTCCGCCGAGCGTTCGCTGGTCGCGATCGCCAGAGCCCTCGCGGCACGCGCGAAGCTCATCGTTCTCGACGAGCCGACCGCCCGCCTCCCGGCCGCGGACTGCGCCCAGCTGTTCCGCGTCCTGCACGCCCTGCGCGACCTGGGGCACGGCATCCTCTACGTCAGCCACCGTCTGGACGAGGTGTACGAGGTCGCCGACAGCTTCGCCGTGCTGCGCGACGGCCGCCTCGTCAGCCACGGCGCACTGGCAGCCCACAGTCCCGCCCGTCTGGTGCACGACATCGTCGGCGAGGAGCTGACCGCCCACCGTCCCGCCACGGCTCCGGCCGACGGGGCGGCCGTCCTGACCCTGGACGGTGTACGGACCACCGGCGCGGGCCCGGTCAGCCTGGAACTCCGGGCCGGGGAAGTCCTGGGCCTGGTCGGTCTCACGGGCGCCGGGCACACCGAACTGGGCCGGGCCCTCGCGGGTTCCCGCCCCCTTCTCGACGGGCGGGCCCTTCTCCACGGCCGGCCGTACCGCCCTCGCACGGTCGCCGACGCCGTCGGACTCGGTGTCGGCCTCGTGCCCGGCGACAGACTGCGGGAGGGCTGTCTCGCCGAGCTGTCCGTGCGGGAGAACCTCCTGGCCAATCCCCGCGCGGGAGGCCGGTCGGCGCCGCGCTGGATCAGCCCCCGCCGCGAACGCGCCGAGACCGCCACCCTGATCGAACGGTTCGCGGTGCGTCCCCGAGACAGCGAGGCCCCCATCGCCGTCCTCTCCGGAGGCAACCAGCAGAAAGTCATGATCGGCCGCTGGCTCCGGACGGGCCTGAGCCTGCTGATCCTCGAGGAGCCGACCGCGAGCGTCGACGTGGGCGCCAAGGCCGCGATCCACCGCCTGCTCGACCAGGCGCTGGCCGAAGGTCTCGCGGTTCTGCTCATCTCCACCGACTTCGAGGAGGTCGCGGGTGTCTGCCGGCGCGCCCTCGTCTTCGTCCGCGGGACCGTGACGGCCGAGCTGAGCGGCGCGGACCTCACGGCAGCCGAGCTGACCCGGGCCGCGTCCGCCATGCCCCCCTCCGGAACCGGGACGAACCCATGACCGCCCCGTCCTCCCCCTCCTCACCCCGGGGACGACCGCGTCGACCGAGCCGACCGAGCCGACCGGGCGGACACCTCATCGGCTCCTACGGACTGCTCGCCCTCACGGCCCTGCTCTTCCTGATCTTCTCCCTCGCCCTGCCCCGCACCTTCCCCACGCTGGACACCGTCGACTCCATCCTGTCCAACCAGGCGATCCCGGCCGTCCTCGCGCTCGCCGCCATGGTCCCCATCGTGACCGGCGCGTTCGACCTCTCCATCGGCTACGGCCTCGGCCTGGCACACGTCACGGTGCTGCACCTCGTCGTGAGCGACGGATGGCCCTGGCCGCTCGCCTGCCTCGCGGTGATCGTCGGAGGGGCCCTCGTGGGCGTCCTCAACGGTGTCATCGTCGTGTTCGGCCGGATCGACTCCTTCATCGCCACCCTCGGGACCGGCAGCATGATGTACGCCGTGACCGGCTGGATCACCGGCGGCGGCCGGATCGTCCCCGGCCCGCAGGGCCTTCCGGCCGCGTTCACCGACCTCTACGACTCCACGTTCCTCGGCCTTCCGGTCCCCGCCTTCTACGTGCTCGCCCTCACGGTCGTCCTCTGGCTGGTGCTGGAGCGGCTGCCGCTCGGCCGGTGCCTCTACGTCGTCGGCTCCAACCCGCGTGCGGCCGACCTCGTCGGCATCCCGACCCGCAGATACACCGTGTACGCGTTCGCCGCGTCGGGGCTGATCGTCGGATTCGCCGGTGTACTGCTCGCGGCACAGCAGCAGATCGGCAATCCGAGCGTCGGCCTGGACTACCTGCTGCCCGCCTTCGTCGGCGCCCTCCTCGGCTCCACGGCGATCAAACCCGGCCGGCCCAACGCCATCGGCACCGTCGTGGCGGTCGCGGTCCTCGCCGTCGGCCTCACCGGCATCGGCCAGCTCGGCGCCGACTTCTGGACGGTCCCGCTGTTCTACGGGGGCACCCTGCTCATCGCCGTCGGTCTGGCCGGATACGCCGCCCGCCGCCGACTGCGCAGCGGCGTCGTCGCGGCCCGCGCCGCGCCCGCCGGGCCGCCGTCCGCCCCGACCCAGGACGGGGGTTCGGCAGGCGTCACTCCCTGACCCACACCGCGGGCAGCACCTGTGTCCAGGCCGCATCCTTCCGCCCGTTCCCACGCGAGGAGTTCCCTTGTACGGCAACCGCAGAGCCATCCCCGGCGTCTTCACGGCCCGGCTCGCCTCCTGCGCCCTGCTGGCAGCGGCAACCGTCCTCGTCGGCTGCGAACGCGGCTCGTCGCGCGGCCCGGGGGAGTCCACCACGGGCCCGAGCGGCTGCCCCGCCGTCCAGGCCAGGGCCGAGACCGCCGTCGCGAAGGCGGAGGAGACCGACGTCTCCTGGGACGGCCCGACCAACGGCCCCGGCGCGGTGTCGGGCAAGACCATCGTCTACGTCGCCCAGACCATGACCAATCCCGGGGTCGCGGGCGCCGCGAACGGGGTGCGGGAAGCCGCGCGCGTCATCGGATGGAACATCCGGGTGATCGACGGCGGGGGCAGTCCCACCGGCATCCAGGCGGCGATGAGCGAGGCCGTGGCCCTCAAGCCCTCGGGCATCGTCATCGGCGGCTTCGACCCCAACTCGACGTCACGGCAGGTCGCGCGGGCCAACAAGGAACACATCCCCCTCATCGGCTGGCACGCGGTCGCCGCGCCCGGCCCCAGCCGACGGCCCGAGCTCTTCACCAACGTCACCACCCGCGTCGAGGACGTGGCCGCAATCAGCGCGCAGTGGATCATCTCGCACTCCAACGGCCACGCCGGGGTCGTGCTCATCACCGACTCCTCGATCCCCTTCGCCAGGAACAAGTCCGAGCTGATCAGGAAGGCGCTCGCCACCTGTCGGGGCGTCGAGCTGCTCGCCTACGAGAACATCCCCATTCCGGACGCGAGCAGCCGCACCCCTCGGGAGATCTCCTCCCTCCTCGCCCGGTTCCACCACCGGTGGACCCACTCCGTCGCCATCAACGACCTGTACTTCGCCGACGCGGCCCCCGCCTTCCGCGCGGCCGGCGAGAACGGTTCCGGCCCGCCCTTCAACATCGGCGCGGGCGACGGCGACCCCTCCGCCTTCCAGCGCGTCAACAACAGGCAGTACCAAGCCGCCACCGTGCCCGAGCCGCTGTCCCTGCAGGGCTGGCAGATCGTCGACGAGTTCAACCGCGCTTTCGCAAGCCGTCCCGCCAGCGGGTATGTGGCCCCCGTCCACATCGCCACGGCCCGCAACAGCGCCGGTGCCACGACCTGGGACCCGTCGGGCTACCGGGAGGCGTACCGGAAGATCTGGGGCAAGTGACGGCGGCGTCGGGGACCTGGCCGACGTGGGCCCGTGGCGGTCGGCGTGCCCGACCCCGTGCGGTGGCGCGCCCCGCAGCGGAGCGCCGGTGGTGGTGAGGTTGTGGGGTGGCTGCGCAGAGCCGAGGGCCGGTGAACTCTCCTCTCTTACGCAGTACGAGTGAATGAGCCGGTTGTTCCGTTCGGGGCCGGTGGCGAGTCTTTTACGGTCTCTGAATGGATCCGCAGGCCGGAGGGGAGGGCCTGCGGGCGGGGGACCGGTGGAAAGGCGCACCTGATGTCGGGATTGGGGAAGTCGCCGGACGCGCTCAGGGGCCGGGAGGGCCGCTGTCGTCGGACCGGGGCGTGGGCCTGGGGCGCGGTGGGCGTGGCGTGTCTCGTCGGAACAGCGCTGACTTTCAGCGGGCCGTGGGAGGCCGGGAGCGCGGTGGCGCGAATGGTGGCCTTCGGGCCGTCCACCGGTTGCTGGGGGCTGACGGTCTCCTTGATGCTTCGTGCATGGGGGTCGAGCGGACGGGTGCGGACGCGTCTGTTGCTGTTGGGGGGTTCTGCGGCGGCCGGGGGTGTGTACCGGGGGGCGGCCAACGTGCTGTCGGCCTACTCTCCGGCTTCGGGACAGGACGCGCGATCGTTGCTCGTTTCGGTGGTGGTCACCGGAGTGACGCTGACGGTCGGCCTGGGGGTGGCCGGTCTGGTGGTCGCGGCCGACGCCGGCACGGGTCGGCACGTGGTGCTGCGGCGTGTGCTTGACGGGGTCGTCATCGCCGGAGCCGTGTTCATGACGGGATGGGTACTGCTGCGGGGGGCCGGTGACGGCTGGCGGCTGGGGACGGGGATGGTCGGTGTCCTGTGGACCGCGGAAGTCGTGTTCCTCAGTTTTCTGTTCGCCCTGCGCCGTCTCGTACGGAGCGACCAGTCGGCCACGTTGTGGGTCGGGATCGCCGGGCTGTCCCTCACACTGGTCGGCGACACCCTGCGACTGTGGACGGTCGGCCCCCACGGCCCCGAGGTGATGTCCTGTCAGCTGGTCGACGCCTTCGACACCGTGGGACTGCTGGTGGTCGCTGTCGGCCCTTGGGTGCCCGGCGGGGCGAGCGTCCTGGACACTGCCCCGCCGGCGTTGCGATGGGGGATAGAGGGCGCGGCGGCGTTCATTCCCCTGACGGTCTGCACGGTCACGGCGCTGGGATATGTGTTGGCTCCTCCTGCCCGTGACCCGGTGCCCCTGCTGGTCGGCGCGACCGCACTGCTGAGCCTCTGGGCGCGCCAGACGTTCCTGCCGAGCGAGAACACCAGAAACGACGACTGAGTTCTCCTGAGCGGTGCGGCGCGGTCTCACCTCCGACGGCAGGGGTGATGCGGCGAGGCCGGGGTAGACGGGACTGCACACAGGCCTTGCTGCACCGGCCTCGTTCATCGACCGATCCAGGAGGGCAGTCGTGCCAGGGATGTTGGAGAAGATCAAGCGGTTCAGCAGGAGCCCGCAGGGACAGCGCACCATGGAGCAGGTCCGCCGCGCCTCGGCCGACCCGCGGCGCCGGGCCCAGGTCCAGCGCCTGCTCGGCAGGCTGCGTGGGCGGCGCTGACCCGAGGGGCCGTTGTCCGGCGCAGAAGGCGTTCCGCGAGGTCGCCCGGCACCCGAACGCGACGGCCCGGGCTCCTGCTCGCCTGCTTGGCGGACAAACAGGCGAGGCCCATGGCCGGCGGCCACCCGGCCCTCCCGCCGCCGGTCATCGTGAGCTGCTCACCGACGCCGACCAGCAGGTGGTGGAAGCGGCGGCCGCCAACCCGTCGCTGCCGCCTGCCGTGATGTCTGATCTCGTGCCCCAGCTGTGAGTACCTGCCCGCCGAGGGAAACGCCCAGCCCCGCCGACTCGAGGGCCGAACCTCCACCTGGATCGAGGCACGTCACCCTGTGGCCACTGTGCGGTCGTGGGTGTTCCAGGCAGTTCCCACCGCCTGGAACACCCACGGCTCGGCGCGGTCGCGCTCCTACCTGGCGAGCCGGGCCGGCTCCTCCAGCCGCGTCAGTTTCTGAGGATTCGCCACCGCATGGATCCGGGTGACCCGCCCGTTCTCCACCACCAGGCTCACCGCGGCCAGTTGGCCGGCGACCTCGATCCGGCCCGCCGGCGCGCCATTGAGCCACACGGCCGACACCACCCGGCCGGGGCGCGCGAGCAACGTCGCCACGAGTTCAGCCCCGTGGACGGGAGCCCGGGCGGCGTCCGCGAGACCGCCGCCGTCGGCGACCAGGACCACGTCCGGCGCCAGTACCTCCATCAGCTCCTGCACCTGCCCGGTGCGCAACGCGGCCAGGAACCGCTCCACCACCGTCTGCTGCTCCGACCGGCTCACCCGCACCCGGGGCCGCCGGGCCGCCACGTGTTCGCGTGCCCGCCGCGCGATCTGTCGCACCGAGGCCGCGGACTTCCCGACGGCCTCGCCGATCTCGCCGTAGGGCATCTCGAAGACCTCGCGGAGCACGAACACCGCCCGCTCCGTGGGCCCGAGGGTTTCCAGCACGGTCAGCAGCGCGATCGAGACGCTGTCCGCGAGTTCGACGTCCTCGGCGACATCGGGGCTGGTCAGCAAGGGTTCCGGCAGCCACTCGCCGACATAGTCCTCGCGGCTGCGCGCCAACGTCCGCAGCCGGTTGAGCGCCTGTCGTGTGACGATCCGTACCAGGTAGGCCCGCGGGTCACGCACCTGGGAACGGTCGACGTCGGCCCACCGCAGCCAGGACTCCTGCAGCACGTCCTCCGCGTCAACCCCCGAGCCGAGCATCTCGTAGGCGACCGTGAACAGCAGACTGCGATGGACGACGAAGGGGTCGTCGATCATGCCGTCGACGCCACGTCGGACGTCCCGGGACGCCCGGCCAGCGGAATCTCGCAGGCTTCGGAGAAGCCCTGCGACGAGACGCCGTTCGCCACGTTGGCCCTGGTCGCCAGGTTGACATAGGCGATGTACGCGGTGAGCTCGACCATCGCCGCCGGGCCGAGCCGTTCGAGCAGGCTCGCGTACTGGTCATCGGTGACGGTCGGCGGCGTGTTCGTCATAGCCTCGGCGTACCCCATCACGTCCCGCTCCAGCAAGGTGAACACCTCCGAATCCCGCCAGCGCGGCACCTGGCTCGCCTTGACCAGGTTCAGGTTCTCGTTCTGCGCGTGGAAGTAGCCGACGTCGAGGCACCAGCTACAGCCGACCTGTGCCGCGACGGCCATGTGGGCGAACGACTTGAGACTCGGGTCGGCCGCATTCCACGCGCCCACCTTGCCGCCGAACTCCAAGTTGTCCTGGGCGACCCCGGGGCTGTGCCACAGCACCTCGACGTTCTCGGGCACGGCACCGAGCTGCTTGATCATGTCGTCCTCGAGCTCGGCGGGGAGCTCGGCCTTCGGGAGACGTAGCGCCACGGTGTTCTCCTTGTAGGTGGTCCTGTTCGGCTGTTCGCCTGTTGCCATGAAGACACCGCCGACCCCTCGAATGTGACACCGGCGTGGGGCAGCGATCCGGGCGACCTGTTTCCGGCCAGGCGTCACGTGGAGCCGGCGCCGCAAGCGGCGGCCGCGTCTTCGCCCCCGATGGGCGCGTTCCAGGGTGAGCGGATGGTCGAGCACGATGGGAGAAGGGCGTGGCGAGGTGACTGGCCACCGGAGTGGGGTACTTGCCGTCCACGTTGATGTGATCGCGGCCGACGACGTGCTCCTCGACGTCCTCGCCGTGGTCACCGCCACCGGTCTGTCCGCCCCTGGGACAGGCGCGGCCCGGGCAGACCGTCCGCTTCCGCCACCGCGCCCTTGACCGGGCGTCACCGCCCACCGTGCTCAGCGAGGCGCCGTCGACGCGCTGCGAACCCGCGTCCGCACGGCCTTCGACACCCTGCGCGTCCCCGCTCCCGCCGGCTGTCGACCGCGCGCCCGCCCGACTGTCCCCTCGCCCTGCCCGCACGGAGCCGAACACCCTTCGTCCCACGCCTGCTCCACGACAGGAGACACCATGAGTACCGTGGTCGCTCAGCCAGTCACCGGCACGGTCGACCCCTGTCCCGGCCCCTCGGGCAGCGGCTCGGCGGCGGTGAGTTGTCGCGGACGACCTGCGATCAGGGGCGCGGCCCGAGGAACAGGCCACCGCTGGCGTCGATGACCTGCCCGGTGATCCAGCGTGCCGCGTCGGAGGCGAGGAACGCGACCACGTCGGCGACGTCGTCGGGCCGGCCCAGCCGATCGAGCGCCGTCGTCGCGGCGATGAGGTCGGCCAGGCCCGGTGCTTCGAAGAACGCTCCGTTGGCCGCCGTCCGCGTGGCGCCGGGAGCGACCGCGTTCACCGTGATTCCTCGGACCCCGAGCTCGTTGGCCAAGGTCATGCTCATCGTCTCGACCGCGCCCTTCGTCATGGCGAAGGAGGTCTGGGCGGGGTTGGCCATCCGGGTCGCCACGGACGAGATCGTGACGATGCGGCCGCCGTCGCGGAGCAGCGGCAGCGCTCGCTGGATGATGAAATACGGCGCTCGCACGTTCACCGCGAAGAGGTGGTCGAACTCCTTGCGCGTCGTGACTCCGAGCGGGCCGGCGGGCACGGCTGCCGCGTTGTTGACGAGGATGTCGAGCGGCCGCCCGGCCAGACCGGCCTCGGCTCCCGCGAAGAGCGTCTCGACGTCGTCGTCCACGCCCAGCCGCGCTCCCACGGCGAGCGCGGTTCCCCCCGCCCGCTCGATCGCCTCGACCGTCGCCGTCGCACCGGCCTCGTCCGTGCCGAAATGGACGATGACCACTGCACCCCGTGCCGCAAGCCGGACCGCGATCGCCTGCCCGATGCCGCGCGACGCCCCGGTCACGAGAGCCGTCCTGCCGGCCAGATCACTCATGCCACATCCCCCGTATTGTGAGTGACTACCAATCTGGTAGTCACTACCACTCCGGTAGGGTCTATCACATGCCCGACCAGCACTCAACACTGCGAGCACAACGGCGAGCGGAGACGCAGCGCACGATTCAGGCGCACGCGATACGGCTGTTCACCGAGCGCGGATACGACGCCACGACCGTGACCGACGTCGCCGAGGCCGCAGGTGTGTCACCCATGACCGTGTACCGGCACTTCCCCACGAAGGAAGACCTCGTGCTCGTCGACCGGCACGGTCGGCTCGTCGCCGAGCGGATCGCCGCGTCGTCCGCGTCGCAGCCCCTCGTCCGCCGCATCGGCGGAGCGCTCATCGACTCGGCCGCGACGCTGACCAGCGGCGGCCACGGCGACGACCCGGCAGCGGGCGAACAGTTCCTGCTCGCCCGCCTCCGGCTCATGATCTCGACGCCCGCCTTGCGGGCCAGGCACCTGGACAATCACTACGCCCTTCAGCAGGCGATCGTCGACGCCCTCGGGGGCGACGCCACCGACCCCGACGCGGCGTTCCAGGCCCAAGCGGCGGCAGGCGCCTGTCTCGCCGCCATGCACACGGCGTTGGTGCGCTGGGCCGAGGACGACGGACGGACCGAACTGCCCGGCCTGATCGCCAAGGCGCTTGCTGCCGCCTTCGGGGACGACAGCGTCGACCGCGTCGGCCCGGAGGCGTGAGAACGCCCCTGCGAGCACCCGCCTGAAGCGACCGACGTCGGCCCGGAAGCTGAAGACGCCGCGGTACCGGCGTACCGGTGCCCCGGCCTGAGGGAGCGAAGGCGCACACTGGAAGAGCACAGCCCCCGCACGCGGGTGCGCCGGTGATGGGGCACACCGTGACCGCGGAGGCGTCTGCGCTCACGGTTCCTGGGCCGGCCACGCCGACCAGGAGGATCCATGCCCGCACCCAGCAGCCCGCCCGACCGGTCCGTGACGCGGTCCGGCGTCGCCCTGCGCCACCGTGCCGCACGCCTCCTCGCGCGCCTGCACCACAGTCCCGCTCCCGGCGGGCCGTCGCGCCAGGCCCAGGCGCGGGCCCTGCTCGCGGTGCTGGACGAGGCGGTGGCCGCTCAGCGGCCCGCTGATGCGGCAGTGGCCGCGTGCGGGGAGCCCGGCCCCGTCGCCGGGCGGACCGCCCAGGACTGCGGGCGCGCGGGCTCGGCATTCCTCCGTCTCCGGGCCCGACTGCTGGAGCTACCCCTCACCGAACCCGATCTGCTGGCGGCGCAGGCGTACGCAGGGCGGCTGCTGGCGTACGACCAGTGGATGGTGCGCCAGTCCCTGAACCTGGCCTTCAGCGTGCACCCGGACGTTCGTACGGAGGAGGCCCGACAGCGCCTGAACGGCCTGAGCCGACCCGCGGACGATCTGCGACGACTGCGCGATGCCCTGCGGTCCGCGTAGTTCGGACTGACTCCGGCGGACAACAGCCGCATGCTCGCCCGCATTGCGTCCCCCGGGGCCGGGTGTCGCGCTCGGGCGTGGCCGCGAGGCGCCGGGCGGGGATGATGGCGGGTATGCGCATCCGTATCGACGCCGTCGACCTGCCCGGACTCGTCTGCCGGCCTTCCGCTGACGGGAACGCTCCCGCCTACGGCAACGTCCATGTCGCCGTGCAACGACGCGACCGGCCGGCCGAGCTCCTGGAGCCGCAGCCCGGCGACGCCCCGTCCGCGACGTGGACCCTGGAGTGCACCGCCGTCGCCTCGCCGACCGGTACCCAGGTGAAGGGCCCGTACGTGCAGGACCGTCTGGGGCGCCGGTTCGTCTACCTGTCCTGGGGCACGGTCGACGAGGCGGGCGTCTTCACGATGTTCCGCCGCGCCAAACTCATGCTCGACGCCGTGCCCGCCGAGGTACTCGCCGCCGCCGCACGCGACGGCCTGCTCGTCGGACGCCTCGGCCTGTCCGACGCGCACGGCGGCCCCCTGTGCGCACGAGTCGAACCGCCGCACATCACGTGGAGCGCCGAACCCGCCGACTCCAGCTGTTGATCGTGATCTTCATGTCTGCTTGCCATCGGCCTGGAGCAAGCCGCTCCAGGCGGCGGGGCAGAGGAACTGTCAGGTGTTGGAGCTGAAGTATGCGGCGGCAGCGTCGATGAAGCGGTCGTGTGCGGCCCGTGCGGTGTCCTGTGCTGCGGTGAGCTCCTCGATGCTCGTGGCGGCATCGGCCATGTCGTAGGTGGCGACGACCATCTCCTGTGCGGTGGCGTGGACAGCCGGGTCGGGCACGAGGAGCCGCAGCGCAACCAGGGGGCGGGTGATGGCGGAGCGGGTGATATGAGACTTGGCTCGCAGTTCTTCCAGCTCATTGTTGCCGGCGTCGTGCAGCCGAGCCTCCCCGCGCATCCACAAGGCCCGACGGTGGTCGGAGCCGGCGGAGGCGAGTGCGGTCACGGCGTTGAGCCGGTCGCGGCGCAACTGCTCGGCGGCGGCTGCGCGTTCGGCGCGGCCGGCAGCCAGGTGTTGGAACGTGCCGGTGACGATCGATCCGAGGAGCGTCCCGATGACGGCAAGGACGGTGGCGATCATGATCTGCTTTCCTGGTCCGTCGACTGGTCCCGGGCCGGTGCGGAGACGGGTGCGACCACCGTTGATCATCGTGAGTCGTGTGGACCGACGATAGACGGTGGCCGCGGGGCACAGCATGGATCCAGCCCGATGGCGGGAGGCGTTCGAGGCGGCGATGGACCGGATCGCGGCCGGTTCGCGCGGGTCGGACCCCGCTACGGGCGGGGCGGTTGGCGCCGGGCCTGCTGTCGGATCTGCCGCGCGAGAACTGCTGGACGATCGCGGGGTGGGCCGGTTCCTCGGCCTCGAACACCTCATCCGCGAACGCCGCCTGTACCCGGGCGACTACCTCCTGATGGCCGGCCTCGACGGCGGCCACTGCATGACCCACGCCCTGATCCAGATCACCGGACCCACGCGTCCCCCGCAACCGCGTCCACCTGGACCGCTGACCAAGCCACTGCCTCGACGAGCGAGGGCTGCGGCCGACCGAACTACCGGCCGGAGTCCGGCGTGGCGCCGAGGCGCGAGCGTTCGACGCCCGACTCCTCCACCTGCTTGGACTTCGTGGGGCGAAGCCACGGGGACGTCGTGCGGCTCCGGCGGGAGTGGACCGCGGAGTTCGGGGGTGCCCGCCGCGCGGCGGTGGACGGGCGCGACGGGCCTCGTCCGCCAACGGCCTTCACCGAGTCGGCAGAAGCCTGCGGCGATCAGGAACCGGCACGTGCGTCACGTGAGTCCGAGAAATGATGGTTCTATGAAGGTATCGCCTGGTTGTGCGGGGAAGGTCGCGAAGAGGTGACCACTCGGGAATGATCATGCGAGCTCGGTGGGGAATGGAGATGCGCTGGTGCCAGCGTTTGACGAGACGGCGACGATGCTGGTCGGCAGATCCGAGGAACTGGAGCGGCTCGCCTCGGCGATCGGCAGTCTGGGGGAGGACGGTGTTCCCACCGTCGTCGACATCGCCGCAGACGCCGGTATGGGGAAGAGCCGGCTGCTGAGCGAGCTCTGCGCGCGGGCACGCCGGCAGGGGCTGACCGTGCTGCGCGGCAGGGCCACGGAGTACGAGCGGCACACTCCGTTCCAGACGTTCACGGACGCCTTCGCCGACGTCGACCGTGCCTTTCTCGACTCGGACGACGTGCCCCGGGCGGCGGCACCGGTGCTGCGTGGCACCGACAGTGCGCAGGGCGCCTCGCGCACGGGCAACCGTGATCGATTCGGCCTCTATCGCGCGGTGGCGGAAGTACTGACCGGACTCGGCGAACGAAGCGGGCTGGTGATGGCCCTGGACGATCTGCACTGGGCGGACCCCGCGTCCTTGGAGCTGTTGGACCACTTGATCCGACACCCGGTGGGCGGCCGGGTGCTTCTGGTCGTGGCCCGCCGGGAACGGCAGACACCGCACTCGCTCGCCGCCGCTCTGACCCGCGGCGTCGACAGCGGAGCCGTGCTGCGCATGGCACTGCGACCGCTGCCCGAGCAGGACGCGATCCAGGCGCTGGCCTGCGACCTGCCACCGGCCGACGCGAAGGAGATCCATCGATCCAGCGAGGGCAACCCGCTCTACCTCCACTGCCTTCTGCACGCCTACCGGCACGGCGCGTCGTCGCGCGCCGGCACCGTCCGGCCCCACGACGGAACCCCCTCCGGGGTGCCGGGCGGACTGGGAGCCCTGCTCCTGGACGAACTGACCGCGCTGACCGAGGCACAGCGCCGCACCGTCGAAGCGGTGGCGGTCCTCGGCGACGACGCCACGCCCGCGACGCTGCTGAGCCTGACGACCGGACACACCACGGCGGACGACCTCGACGACTGCATCGATGCACTGGTCCGGCGCGATCTGCTGCGCAGGGCGTCCGACGGCCGCTGGACGCTGCGCCACCCGCTGCTGCGGGCACTGGTCTACGAGAACACCGCCGCACCACGCCGTGCCGAGATCCATCGCGGCGCGGCGGACGAACTGGCGCGGGCAGGAGCCTCCGCCGCCGAGCGGGCCCATCACGTCGAGAGGTCGCTCGTCGGCTGGGATCCGGTGTCGGCGGCCGTACTGAGTGAGGCCGCCGCCCAGTTCGCCCACACGGCGCCCGCGACCGCCGCCCATCTGCTGGACGTCGTCCTCCGGCTCATGCCGGACACGCCCGTATACGCAAGGCAGCGTGGGGAGTTGACGCTGGCGCGCGCCAAAGCCCTCGGCGTGGGCGGCAGTCTGCGGGAGAGCCGCGATCTGCTCCACACACTGATCAGCCGGTCCGGGCACGACGAGGACACATCGCTGCGCGGGGATGCGATAGCGCTGTGCGCCATGATGGAACGGCACCTCGGACACTCCCCGGAAGCGATCGCCCTGCTGCAGCGGGAACTGGTCCGCAGTCCCGGTCCCGAGCCCCGCCAGGCGGTGTCTCTGGGGCTCGCGCTGGGCATGGCCGCCCTGAACACCGTTTCCTACCCCGACGTACGCGACGACATCGAGCGGACGCTCGCGGTGGCCCGCGCCCACGGCGACCTCATGGGAGAGATGGGGGCCCTGGCACTGGGGGCGTTGGGGGAGACCTACGAAGGGGAGACGGCGGCGGCCCGCCGGTTCGCCGATGCCGCCGCCGGACTCGCGGACGGTCTGACCGACCCCAACCTCACCGAACTGTGCGAGTCGCTGGTGTGGCTGGCCTGGGCGGAAGCCCTGCTGGAGCGCTACGCCGACGCCGAACGCCACGCCGACCGCGGTCTGGACATCGCCCGTCGCAGCGGCCAGGTCCACGTCCTGCCCCACCTGCTCAGCAGCAAGGCCTTCGTGCACTTCAACACCTGTCGGCTGCCGTCCGCCCTGGAAGCGGCCGAGGAGGCGGAATCCGTCGCACGAGCCATCGGCAGCAGCGATCTGCTGGCCTTCACTCTGTGCTTCAAGGCACTGATCGTTCTCCTGCGCCGCCCCCTGGGCGACACCAGGGCCCTGGCGACCGCCGAGGAGGCCGTCGCCGCGGCCGGCGGAAGCCGCCACTGGTGGGCGTCGCTGGCCAGGTGCGTGCTCGGCCACACGGCGCTCGTGAGCGGCGACCCGCACCGTGCGCAGGACGCCCTCCTGACGGCGGGCGGTCCCGAACTGCTCGGGTTGCAGCCCTCGATCCGCCCCGGCCAGCTGGACACCCTCGTCAGCACCGCCCTCGCGATCGGCGACGTCGAGCAGGCCGCGCGCTGGGCCGCGCGAGCCGTCGAGGAAGCCGACCGGATGGGGCTGCACGGTCAGCGCGGGGCGGCACTGCGCACCGAGGCGGCGCTCGCCCAGCACCACGGTGACGCCCGCGCGGCCGCTGACCTCTTCGAGCGTGCCGCGCAGGTGTACGCGCCCTCCGGCGCGAGCGTCTGGGAGGCCTACTCCCTGCTGCTGGCGACCGTCCAGGCGCAGGCCGCGGGCGATGGTCCGCGCGCCGTCGCGATGTGGGAACGGGCCCGCCGTATCGCCGACGACGGCGGTGCGCGCCTGCTGTCCGACCTGGCCGCGCTCGTGCGTCCCCAGGCCGAGGCGGCCTTGCGCACACCCACGGAACTCGACCAACTGACCGCACGCGAAAGGGAGATCGCCGAACTCGTCGCCGAAGGACTGAGCAACCAGGCCATCGCGACGAAGCTGTACCTCAGCCGCCGTACGGTCGAGACCCATCTGTCGGCCATCTACCGGAAGACCTCCGTGTCGTCCCGCTCGGCGCTGGCGGGCCTCATGACACGTGCGGCCCTCGACCGGCGCACGTAGACAATGAAGCTCAGGCCGTGGCGTCCCGGTAGTCGCCGAGACAGCGGAAAGCGCCCCCGGTCGCCCGGAACAGGTACATCGCGTCCGTGAAGCGGTAGGTGGACGAGTCGTAGCGCAGCCGTTTGGTGATCCCCCGGTAGTCGGTCTCGCGCAACTGGCCCACGATCGCGCTCCGTTGGGCATCGGAGGCGCCCACGCCGGTCATGGCGCGGGCGACGAAGAACGTCGCGTCGTAGGCCTCGGCGGCGTGCCAGGGCGGGGCCGTGCCGAAGCGCGTGCGGTAGGCGGTGACGAACGACTTCGCGGCCGTCACCCGGGTCGGATCGAGGAAGGCGGTGGAGAACACCCAGCCCTCGGCGGCGTCGCCCGCCGAGGTGAGGAAGCGGGGGTCGAGGGCGCGCTGGGTGGCCAGCCGTGCACCGGAGTAGCCGGCGGAGCGCAGCGCACGGGCCAGCCGCGCGGCCCGCGCGTACCCGCCCGCGAACACCACGGCGTCAGCCCTCGCGTCCGTCACCGACTTCGCGAGGGCACGGAAGTCGCCGTCCGCGTCGTCCTCGGCGGCGAGGGTGCGCCGGACCGTGGTGCGCTGCCCGGTCCTCAGGGCGTCATCGGCACCGGCGCACTGACGCCAGCTGAAGTCGCCCTCGGCGGCGTCGTCGATCAGCACCGTTCGGCGCGCCCCGGCGGTGCGGACGAGGTACGCGACGACGGGCGCCACCAGGGTCGAGTCATTGGGGCGGGTGGCCGCGTACACCCGGTAGTCGGTGGGGGACACCTCGTCGAGTCCGACCGAAACGGTGACCATCGGGAGCCGTGCCTGTTGGTAGAGGCCGAGGGTGGCCTTCGCGCAGGCGTCGGTGGTCGGCCCGAGCACCGCGCGGACCCGGTCGTCGGCCGCCAGCCGGTGGGCGATCTGCCGCGCCCGGGTCGTGCCGCCTTCGTCGTCGTGCACCTGGAGTGCCAGGTCGAAGCCCCGGCCGGCACGGGAGTTGAGGTGGTCGACGGCGAGCCGGACGCCGTTCTCCTGGGCGCGGCCCGTCGTACGACCGCTGCCGCTCAGGTCGGCGTGCAGGGCAACTGCCAGGAGCGGGAGCCGGGTTGTGTTTCCCTGGGCCGAGGTGCCGCCGGGGCGGTTCGCCGTCCACCAGGCCGCCGTTCCGCCGGCCGCCAGGACTCCGGCGACCGAGCCCAGTACCAGGAAGCGGCGGCGCGTGGCACCTCCCGGGCCGACGGCGGTCTCGTCGCCGTGGGGTGCGTCGGCCACCGTCGCCCCCAACGCCCCGGATGCTGCGGACACCTCGGTCGCCTCGACGGCCGGCAGGGCGAGCACGGCGGCCGAACGGCGCGCGATCAGCCGGGTCAGGGACTCCGGCAACCAGCCCCCGCCCTCGCCGACACCGTCCAGGGCCCGCTGAACCGCGGCCACGGCCGGCCGGGAGCCGGGCTCCTTCGCCAGGCACCCCCGCAGCAGCGGCAGCAACGGCGCCGGTACGCCGTCCAGGTCCGGCTCGTCGTGGACCGTGCGCAGCAGCATCTCGGCCGCGGAGCCGTGCCCGAAGGGGCGCTCGCCCGTCACGGCGTACGCCAGCAGACAGCCGAGCGAGAAGACGTCACTGGCCGGCCCGATCTCCCGGCCCCTGCCCTGCGCCTGTTCTGGGGAGAGGAAACCGGGGGAGCCGACCACCATCCCGCTGGCGGTGAGCGCGGTGTCCTCCGGCATCCGGGCGATACCGAAGTCGATCATCCGGGGTCCGTCGACCGCGAGCAGCACATTGCCGGGCTTGACGTCCCGGTGCACAAGACCCGCCCCGTGCACCGCGTCCAGCGCCTCGGCCAGCCGCGCCCCCAGGACACGGACCGTCCCGTGCGGCAGCGGCCCGCACTCCTGCACCGCCTCCGACAGGGAGGGTCCCGGCACGAACGCCGTGGCGAGCCACGGAGACTCCGCGTCCGGGTCCGCGGCCAGCAGCGGCACCACCCAGGGGTTGGCGACCCGGCCCGCCGTCTCCACCTCACGGCGGAAACGGGCCCGGAATCCCGCGTCGTCCGCGTACGCCGCGCGGATCACCTTCACCGCGGCGAGCGCGCCCCCGGGGGAGCGGGCCAGGTACACCACGCCCATGCCGCCCGCGCCCAGTCGGCGCAGCAACCGATAGCCCGCGATCCTGGCCGGGTCGGCGCCGCGCAACGGCTCCATCAACGCCCCATCCGGTGGACACCTGGTACGAAGCGCTCCATCAGGTGGACACCTGGAAGGAAGCCACGCCCTGGTACGCGAACCGGCCGTCGTCGACCTTCCACAGGTAGACCCCGCTGCCGTCGACGACCAGGGCCCCGGTCTTCTTGTCGAACGCGAGGTTCCGGCTGATCCCCTTGTACGTGGCCGAGCGCAGCGCCGTCGTCAGGTTCTGCCGGGTGCGGCGCCCGGTGGTCAGCGAGCGCAGAGTCCGCACGGCGAGCTGCACCACGTCGTACGTCTCGACGGCGTACCGCTCCGGCTCCGCGTCGAAACGCTTGCGGTAAGCGGCCGTGAACGTCTTCGCCTCGGGCGCCACGGTGGCGTCCATGACAGGGGCGACGATTGCCCAGCCGTCGGCCGCGTCCCCCGCGGCGGACAGGAACCGCGCGTCGAGCACCCCCTGGGCGGCGGCCCTGGCCCCCGGGAAGTCACGGCTGCTCAGTTCCCGGGCCAGCAGCGCGGCCCGGTCGTGGTAGCCGGCGAAGACCACGGAGTCCGCGCCCCCGTCGAGCAGGGCGTCCAGGGTCGGCCCGAAGTCGGTGCGCAGGGCGCTGACCACCTTCGGCACGGCCGGCTGGCGGGCGTCCCGCATGATCTTGGCGAGGGTGCTGCTGATCTCCCAGGCGTAGGCGTCCGCAGCCCGGTCGTCGACGATCCCTACCGTGCGCGACTTCGCGGTGCCGCGCAGGTACGCGTTGAGGTAGAACGGCAGGATCGTGTCCGTCACCCGGGCGTGCAGGAAGGAACGGCTGCCCATCACCCCCAGCACGGTGGCGCCGGGCGACACCGCGATCAGGGGCAGCGAGGCGGCGTCGTACGTCGCCAGTGAGGCCAGGGCGGTGGCGTCCGTGGTGGGACCGATCACCGCCAGCACGGAAGGGTCGGCGACGAGCTCCTTGGCCGCCGCGACCGACCGGGCCGGATCGCCGCCGTCGTCCACCGTCTTCACCGCGAGCGTGAAGGGCCTGTCCGCACGGGAGTTGAACTCGTCGACCGCGAGCCGCAGCCCCCGCTCCTGAGCCCGGCCGACCGTCTTCTGATCACCGGTCAGTTCGGCGTGCAGACCGAGGGTGTGCACGGGCTGGGCCGTGGACGCCGGGGCGGGGGCGTCGTTCTCGCCGTCACGGGAGAGCGCCGCCCACGCGGCAAGACCGCCCCCGGCGGTGACGACCGCCGCGCCCCCGGTCAGGAGCAGGAGCCGGCGTCTGCCGATGCCACGGGGCGCGGGCTGCGCGCCTGGGGTGTCCGTCGAAGCGGCGTCGGGGGGCGCGGTACCGGCGGACGCGGCGTCGACCTCGGTGTCGTCGATGGAAGGCAGCGCGAGCCCGGCGGCCGACCGTTCCGCGATCAGCCGGACCAACGGCTCGGGCAGCCAGGCCTCGTCGCCGGAGGCCGGCTCCTTCTCGCCGGGAATCCCGTCGGCCACGGGTGTTGGCGGACGTACGACCCTCAGGGCCTCCCGAGGGTCGGGTGGCGAGGCGGGCGACGAGGGCCTGGCGGCCGTGAGGGCCTCGGACAGTGCCTCGGCCGTGGGCCGCAACTCCGGGTCCTTCTCCAGACAGCCGGCCACCGCCTCGGCGAGCTCCGCGGGAACGCCTTCCAGATCCGGCGCATCGTGCACCGTGCGATACAGCAGGGCATCAACAGACCCGGTACCGAAGGGAGGACGGCCGGTCGCCGCGAAGGCCAGCACACAGCCCAACGAGAAGACGTCTCCGGCGGGTCCCGGATCCCGCCCGCCCCGCGCCTGTTCCGGCGGCAGGAACCCCGGCGTGCCGACCACGACACCGGTCGAGGTGAGCGAGGTGTCCTCGGGATCGCGGGCCACACCGAAGTCGATCAGCCGTGGTCCGTCGAGCGCCAGCAGCACATTGCCGGGCTTGACGTCCCGGTGCACGAGACCGGCCGCGTGGAGCTCACCCAGTGCTTCGGCGAGCCGCGCCCCCAGCACCCGCAGGCTCGGCACCGGCAGCGGCCCGTGCTCGGCGAGGGCCTCGGCGAGCGAGGGACCGGGGACGAACGTGGTCGCCAGCCAGGGCTGTGCGGCTTCGGGGTCCGCGTCCACCAGGGACGCCACCCACGGGCTGGTCATCCGGCGGGCCGTGGCCGCCTCGCGTCGGAACCGCTCCCGGAAATCGGGGTCCTCGGCGTACTCGGCCTGAATCACCTTCAGCGCGACCAGGGTTCCGCCGGCCGAGCGGGCCAGGTACACCACACCCATACCGCCCGCGCCGAGCCTTCCGAGCAGCCGGTAGCCCGCCAGCCTGGCGGGGTCGGAGGTACGCAGCGGCTCCATCACTTCCCCTTCAGCCGCTGCTCGACGCGCGTCAGCATCTGAGCCAGGGCCTTGCTGCCCATGTGGTTGATTTCCTGTTCGGTGTAGCCGGTGCCGCCGGTCACGGAGACGGCCACGACGACCGTGCCCAGCCGGGCGAGCATCCACCGGTACGGCTGAGCCGCGCCGCCGTACTCGACGTACTGACCCGCCTCCAGCAGGGAGTCGTCGGCGTACTCCTGGTCGCGGGCGCCGAAGGGGGTGCCGAGCGACATCAGACCCGTGATCCGCTCGTCCGACCGGGGCTGCTGCTCCGGGCAGCGCAGCACCTCTTCGAGGGTGGCGCTCAGCTGTTCGTCGGCCCCGAGGACGGAGGCGTGCACGGTGGCGACGGCCGTCACCTTGACCGCGCCCTTGCCCCCGCCGGCCGGCAGCCGACTGTAGCGGGACGTGCTCGCCAGCACCGCGCGCGGCAGCTTCTCCCGCTCCCACCGGCAGCTCTCGTCCAGTACGGCCCAGGTGCCCGGCGCGCTTTCGGCCGGCTCCTGGGCGACGTAACCCCGGCCCCAGTCGCCCGGCGTGAGCACGACCGACTCGGCCAGGCCGCGCCCGTCCTGCGAGGTCCGGGGGACGAGGGAGGCATCAGGCGTGAACACGGAAGAGGCTGCTGACGCGCCGTCCGACGGGGTCGCCCCGGCGCCCGAGGCGGCACCGGCCGAAGCCCCCGGAGCACTGGCCGCGGGCGAACCGCTCTGCCGGGAAGGCCCGTGAGCCGCTCCCTGGTCCGAACAACCGCCTGCCAGCAGACTCCCCGCCACCAGCAAGGTCACCCAACTTCCCCGCATTCCCTGGGCGTTGCCTGCCACTCAGTCCCCTCAACACCGTTCGCGCCGTCCGACGTCCCGAACGTAGACGGCCGGGAGGGAGGGGACCTCAGTAGAACCACGTATCGGGCTACGTATTTCGCGCAGGCGTCCAACCCGGGGGGCTCCCGATCGATGCTCACGGAGTTCGACCCATGCCCGTCGAGGACCTTGCCCCTGGCCGTACGCCCTCCTGGTCACATGGGACAGGGACGACTCCAAAGAGCGGCACCCCCCGGCTTGTCCTGCTCCGCCTTCGCCGCCCGGAGCGAACCCTGGGGGACGTGTAGTCCTGCGGGAAGGCGGAAGTGGCCGCGGTTGTACTCGTGCGGGAACTCCAGGCCAAGGCGGGCGGCGGTCAGGGCGCTGACGACATCGCCGACGCCGTGCCGCCGTTCGACCGTCACAGTCGCAGTGGTCGGCGCGCTGGGGTCGTCATGGCTTCCGGGTGCGTCCTCGACGATGGGGTCACGCCGGAAGCAGTCGTTTTCGACGGTGCGGCCGTCTTCGGCCAGGACGTCGGCGAAGGGATGGAACTCGGCCAGGTGGAGAAAGCCTCCTGGCGCGACGAGTACGGCTGTCCGGGCCCACCGGGCAATGTCCGGAAGCCGGCACAGCGGGGCGATGGCATGCTGTCGATCGAGCGCAACCGCTCAGAAGGGGCCGGCGGCACCAGGCGGCCCGCCGACGAGGGCGAGGCCTCCCGTGCAGGCTTCGAGACCAGCGCTCCGCCGACCGTCGCGCCGAGGGGTCTGCCGGTCCCGCCGCGGAGCGGGGCGGGACCGCTGGCGGACCCGCGTGCTTCTCCCCGTTCCGTTCAGAAGCGCAGCGGCACGACCGTCGGCAACTTCGGGTAGACGCGCCTCCACTGCCCGGTCACGCAGTCGACGACCTTCGTGTCGTCCTTGGCGGAGGCGGCGAAGTCGGCGAGATTGCGTTCCTGGGCCGTCAGCCGGACGCCCCGGCGTTTCACACAGTCGCTGACCGCCACCCTCAAGGCCTTGTCCATGACCTGTTGATGTGCCTCGACGAAGGTCGGCTCGACAAGGGACAGGTCAGCAAGGTTGCAGGTCTGAACGGCCTTGTTGTATGTGTCCGGCTCGCCGCTGGGTGTGATGTCGTAGATCAGCGTCAGATTGTCCGCAGGGCTGCGTACGGGATCACTCACGGCGTAGCCGGCATCCCTCACACAGGAAACGAATCGGTCAACCGCCGTACGGTATTCCGCCGCAGTGACCTTCCCGTCGGCCAGCGCCCACTCCTGCCCGGGAAGCGGTATGTCGCCGGGAGGCTCCTGGCCGCCGCCGTTGTCGGCCGGGGCACAGCCCACGACGGCGGCGGCCAGAATTCCCGCGACGACGATCGTCGCCCTGCGCATAGGTCAGGACCTGGTCACATTGCAGGAGTCGCAGCCCCAGTGCAGGCCGTACCTGTCAGCCACGGTGTTGGTGGTGTCGGTGGCGTACGCGCGGCTGCTGGTGCCGTACACGCGGGTCGTCCAGAAACCGTTGTTCCGCTCCAGAGCCGCGCTCAGCCGGCCGGCGCAGTCTCCCGACGCCTTCACGGTCAGGGCCCAGCTGTAGCTTCCGGTGTAGCCGCTGGAGACGCGGTTGGTGCCACAACTGCGCGAGACCTCACGGTTGTTGCCCAGTGCCTGGGCGTCGGTCGCCGCGATCACCGGCGCGATGACCATCATCGCCGTCATGGCGGCCGCCGTGGCGGCCTTCCGCGGAGACCAGTTGAATCTCACTGCCATTTTCCTCACGCTTCCTTTCGGAATCGGGAATTCCGCGTTTCTGAAAACCGCCACACCTCCGGTGTGCGGGTTCAGACGACGCGGCCGTGGGAGAAGAACGCTACGGAATCCGCTCGCACGGGCGTACCTTTTGCATTCACCGGCAAAGGCCCCGCATCGCAGCGGATTCCGTGCTCGTCCTCAGCCGCCGTGCACCAGCGCGGTTCCCAGAAGCGTGCGTGTGTGCAGCACGGAGCAGCCGAGCCGCTCGGTGGCGACCAGACCGGACCGGCGCAGCGCGGCGGCGTGGCGGCTGGCCGTGGAAGCGGAGACGCGCAGACGGGTAGCGAGCGTGGTGGTGCTGTGGCCGGTGCCGAGGAAACGCAGCGCGGCCGCGCGGGTCGGCCCGATCAGCTCTTCGAGACTCCGTCCGCTCTGTCCGGCCATCGAGGTCTGCGGGATCCACAGCGATGGGCGTGCGACCGGGTAGATCAGGACGGGGGGCAGCTCCGGACAGGCGAATCCGATCGGATGGTTGTGGCAGAAGAAGCTGGGGATCAGGTGCAGGCCGCGCCCCGCGAGCTGGAGATTCTGCGTCACCGGGTGAGTGACCTCCAAGACCGGGGGCCGCCAACGCAGCCCGGGGCTGAGGGTGTTGAGCAGAGCCTCACTGCCCTGCTCCACGAGCAGTTGTGCTCGGCGGGCCGCGTCGCGGCTGACCCACGTCAGCGTCGCAGGTGCGTACGGTGCCAGTGCGACGGCGTGATAGCGGCGAAGTGCCGCGCCAAGCAAGCGCAGCTCAGGAGGACTTCCGGCGCCGATGCCGGCGAGCCAGGTCGACGGATGTGACCCCCGAGCCCCGACGAGTCTTTCGATTTCGGTGCGCAGGCGACATCTGCTCGTGGACAGGACTTCGTCGATTCCGGCGTCAAGGGCTGTGCTGTGTCCTGGTGGAGTCAGGAAGTCGGGAAAGTAGGAGCTGATCGGGATGATCGCCGTCAGCAGCTGTACATCCTGGCCGAGGCCGGCATCGGCCAGTGCCTTGCAGACGATGCGCTTCCAGGAAGCGAAGAAGGGGTTCGGTCCGACGAGTTGGTGAAGGCTCAGGATCGTCTCCCACATGACGTCCGGCCGTGCGGCCAGACGTAAGCGTCCGAGATCAGCACTGCTGAAATGAATGCGGAGCACAGTTCCCCCTGTGGTCGCATGCTGCGGAACTTGACGGGGTGTGTCGGGGCGTTTGGGTCAATGTCGTCCCCCGCTCAGTCTGGTGAGCGGGGGCCTCGATGACGACCCCTGCACCATCGGATACCGGCAACCACGCACGTCCCGGTCGGACCGGATGCGGCCGGCGCCGGGGCGCGGCGACGTCGAGGCCGATCGGGGAGTCGGCTCCCTGGCCGCACAGCTCGCCCACTGGGGCGGGGCGACGGTGATCGCCAGCGTGGGGCGCGGCAAGGATCTGGACCGCGTCGACCCCGCCGTCGTCACACACACCGTGGCCCTCGGCCAGGACGATCCGGAGAAGGAGCCGGTGTTGTGCTCGTAGTCCTTGATTCGTTCGAGGCGAAGGCGTCGAACAAGGCGCGACCGCAGGTGGCCTGCCGGCCGACCGGGCGTTGTCCGCGGACTCCTGAAGCCGCCCGCGGTGGCCTCCTCACCGCCTGCCGAACGAACGGCGCTGCCCTGGACGGCGGTAGAGGTCCGTCGCGGCAAGTCACGTCATGGAACGCCGGTGCGAATCCAAGTCAGCACTCCGCTGGTCACCTACCGGTGATTCCCGGGGTGATCTGTTCGACGATGGGGGCCGGCCGTGCCCGTGGGGGAGGGCAGGTGCCCTGCACGGTGTCGCCTGAAGGGGGCGCCCCGTGCGCCGGGCGCTCACCCGTCCCGCCCGGCAGACGGGTTGGCCCTCCTGCCTGTCCCGCCCGGCAGGCGTCCCGCTCGGCAGATGCGCCGGCCGGGCTGGTTGTCTTCGCGGCGGCGCCTGTGCGGTTGGCGTTCGCGGCGGTGCTGGTCCGGCGCTGCTTGCTCGGGCGCGGCGTGAAACGGAGTGCCCGCCGCGCTGCCGGCGTCAGCGTGCGAGGAGCCAGGTTCGGCTGGTGGCGATGGCCCTGAGTTCTCCGGTGGTGATCAGCGGGGCGGTTCCGCTGCGTGTGGAGGTGGGGGTGGGTGCGTTGTAGGCACTGATGGACATCCACAGGCCGTTCACCCGGAGTGCGTCGACTCGCAGATGTACGACTCCCGGCTGCAGGCCGGGAGTCTGCAGGGTGCCCACCTTGGTGCCGTCGGCCAGGGTCTCGTTCCAGAACTCCTTGTCGCCGGAGGTCCGCGTGGCCTGGATGTAGGTCCGCCAGCCGGTCTTCCGGTCGGTCACGACGACGTGCCCGTCCGCTCCGGAGCCGCCTTCCGAGGTGATGTGGAGGCGCTTGGGCAGCAGGGTTTTGAGGACGGGCAGGATGTCGCCGGATTCGGCCTCGGAGCCCGGCTCGACCGTTCCGAGCGAGTTGGCCTCCCCGTCGCCGGTGAAGGAGCTCTCGACGAACATCGCCAGGTAGCGCAGTTTGCCGGGGCTCATACGGGGATTGCGGCTCACGGACGCTGCCTCGGTCTGCTTGGCCGCGGGGAGGTTGTGGGTGGCGACGTCGATGAGGTACCCGCTGGGCGAGAGCATCGTGACAGCCCATTCCTTGACCCCACCCGCCTTGCCGGCCTCGGTGTACCCCTTCAGGGCCCGGTTGTCGCCCTGTGTCGTGCACTCCTCGTACGGGGAATCCTTGTCGGGCGGGCAGGTGATCAGCTTCTTGAGGTCCTGTTCGGCCGGGTCGACGCGGCGCACCGACAGCGTGACTGTGGCCATGCCCCTGGTGTCCCCGAAGTCGATCGAGGCGGTGGCGGCCCGGGCGCGGTCGGTGCTCCCGGTTCCCTGCACCTTCGGGTTCATGACGGCGATTCCGGCCTGGTTCATGCCGTTGTGCAGGATGTTCTCCATCTGCTCGGCGGTGACCGCGAAGTGCCGGTAGTCGTCTGCCGGTCGCGGTGTCGCGGCCTGCTCGCCGCGGACGTTGCCGTCACCGTCACCCTCTCCGCCCAGTCGGACACCGGCCGTGGCCACGAGGACGACGGCGAGCGCGCTGCCGGCGACAACGCAGGCCCGGCGGCGGGCCAGCCTGCGGCGGCCGCGGGCAAGGCTGCCTTCCGCCAGAGAACGCCGGTCGGCGGTGAAGCTGCCCGCTGTGTCGCGGAGCACCTTCGCGAACTCGTCTTCGAAGTGCATGCGCAAACCACCAGTTCCTTTAATGGCGTGGAAGGGAAGCGGATCGGCGAACGGAACGGGCCCTCCTCGGCCCGGCTGTCCGCCGCAAAAAGAGAAGGGGAGAACGGACGACCAGGAGGTCAGGCCGGGGTGATCAGTTCGGTGAGGCCGCCCCCCAGCCGTTCGCGGAGCTTGACCAGCGCCCGGCTCGAGCGAGTGCGTACGGCGGCGGAGCTGACGTTCATCGCGTCGGCCGTCTCCTGCACGCTGCGGTCCTCCCAATAGCGCAGCACCACCACCGCCCGGTCCTTGGGCGGCAGTTCCCGCAGGGCCGCCAGCAGCGCGAGCCGCAGGGCCGGGTCGTCCGTGCCGCCCAGGGCCACTGTGTCGGGCAGTTCGGCCAGGGGGTGTTCGGTCGCGGAGTACCGACGCCGCTGGGTGATGAACGTACGCACGAGAACGGTCTGGGCGTAGGCGGCAGGGTTGTCGATCCGGGACATCCGGCCCCACACGGTGTACATCCGGCTGAGCGTCTCCTGTACCAGATCCTCGGCGAGGTGTGTGTCGCCGCTGGTGAGCAAGCACGCGGAGCGGTGCAGATGCCCTGCGCGCGCGGCGGCGAACTCCATGAACTCATCCGTCCGGGACCATGTCCGGGACCTTCTCATGCCCACCCCTCGATGCCGTTGCGTCGCCCTACACCTCACCGACGCGGTCGGCCGCGCAAAATGTTTCATGTCCTGTCCCGGGCAGGTGGGGGCTTGGCGGGTTCTGGCCTGCGGTGCCGTCCGTGGTGCCCCGACGCGGCCGGGACGGCGGGAGTCGAAAGCGTCTCGGCCAAGTGGCGGGCAGTTGCCTGCGGGACTGGCCCGGTCCGCCTGCTGACGGCTCAAGGGCCCGCGAGGGACGCCCGCGCCGTGGAAGAGGTCTTCAGGGCGGCGCGGCGGGATCAGCTTGCGGCAGTCGGCGTATCGCGCTCCGCCTCCGGCCGGGCCCTCGTACACGCCGTCCTCAGCCGACTCGACCCGGACCGACGCCACACCGACTGAGCCGGTCTTGTTTCGGGCGCGTACGGCACAGACAGCGCCGCGTCGTCGCCGCTGTCCCTCGGTCACCACCGACAACGAACGGGCCCTGGTCGAGGGACTGTTGCCGTCGCCCGCTCGCGAGACCCCACCGGCGGCCGTCCGCAAGCACCCCCGGCGCGGAAACGTCGACGCGACGCGCCATGTTGTGGACTCCGGCCGCAAATGATGGTCCACCCTGATCGACTTCCAGAGCCAAGGCCGCCGAAACCGTCGGGAGGAACTCGCACGGCTACGACGCGGGCGAAAGGACCAACGGTTGTCAGCGGCACCTTGGGGCCGACACGCGCGGCCTGCCGCCGCCGGTCATGGTCACCCTGCCTCGCTCAGCGATCGCGACGCGGCCAGGGAAGTCCTCTTCGCCCACGGGAGTCGGCCGCGACCGCCTCCCACGGATCGTGCCGTGGTCCGGCCATGTGGCGCGGGTGGACCACGGCGAGGAGTCCCACGCTCGGCAGCGTCGGCCGTCCCGGTCGTCAGGAGCGCGTGACCGAGGCCCGACTCGCGCGGAGTCGGCCCAGGTCACGTCACCCGCCCGTCAGACCGTGAGGACGATCTTGCCCCGGGGGTGACCCTTCTCCAGGTGACGGATTGCGGCGGGTGCTTCGGCGAGGGGGTAGGTGCGGTCGACGGGGGGTGTGATCCTGCCGTCTTCCGCGAGGTCCTTGAGTGTCAGGAGGTCCTCGCCGCGAGGGAGGGACATGAGGCTGCGGAGGTTCTGGGCGATGAACGGGGAGAGCAGGCCGGCCCGGAGGCCGCGGCTCATACCGCCGAAGAAGGCGCTCCCGCCCTCGCCGCCGACGATGACGAGGGTGCCGCGCGGTGTGAGAGCGCGACGCAGGAGGGGCAGGGGGCGGAGGCCGGCGTTGTCGACGATGACGTCGTAGCGGTGGGGGCCGTCCGTGATGTCCTCGCGCGTGTAGTCGATGACGTGGGCGGCACCCTGGGAGCGGACGAAGTCCCCGCCTGTGGGGCCGCAGACGCCGGTGACCTCGGCGCCGTACATCGTGGCGAGCTGGACGGTGAGGGAACCGACGCCGCCGGAGGCGCCGATGACGAGAACCTTCTGGCCCGGCCGGGGGCGGGCCTTGCCGCTCAGGGCCTGGAGGGCGGTCATGCCCGAGACCGGGAGGGCGGCGGCCTGTACGAAGGAGAGGTTCGCCGGCTTGAGCGCGAGCCTTGCGGCCTTGGCGCAGGCGTACTCGGCGAACGAGCCGTCGCAGTTGCCGAAGACCTCGTCACCCGGCTTGAAGTCGGTCACCTTCGCGCCGACGGCCTCCACCCGTCCGGCGCCGTCCCAGCCCCGGACAGGGTTTCTGGGCTTACGGAGTCCCAGGACGACGCGGGCCACATGGGGCCGTCCCGTCATGAGGTGCCACACACCCGGGTCGACACCGGCGGCACGCACTTCGACGAGCACTTCGTCGTCGCGAGGTACGGGGCGGTCGATGTCGCGCAGTTCCAGGAGGTCGGTGGGTCCGTAGGCATCCTGGACGATCGCCTTCATGGCGGGGCTCCTCTTCGCGGTCGCCGACACCGAGTGTCCCGGTTGCACCGAGCATCTCGATGATTCGGACACCCGACGAGCCCCCGGAGGATGATCTTGGGATGGGGGTCGATGTAGTTTCCGTACGCCCGACGGCCTACCTCGTGGGAGCCGGTGACCTGGGGATCGAGCATCGACGGAGGGGGTGAGACACCGACGGCGTCAGGGACATGGAGCAGTGGTTCGCCTGGGCCGACCGGCTGGTGGCCCAGAAGATCGGTCGCCGACGAGGGTGTGCCGGTGCGGGAGATCGCCGAGGTCATCGGCAGGCGCCTGGACCTGCCGGTGGTGAGCGTGCCGCAGAAGCCCGACCCCGGCAGCTTGCCCTCCTACGACGACGCCGTCCTGGTCCGCACCAGCCCGTACATCCGCGCCGCCCGGCCCGACGGCGCACCGATCTACGTGAGGCAGCGCTCGACGAGGCGGCGGCGCCCTTCAACGGACAACGGTGCGTTGCGGTGAGGCACGTGGCTCACCGCGCTTGTGGGGAGGCGGGGCCCGTGGTGGCCTCCTCCGGCCGTGATACCTGGGCGACGAGGAAGAGCAGTACGCCACAGGTGGCGACCAGGATCCAGCCCGGGCGGGACGCGTGTGCGAGCCCCGTCGGGCTGGTGGCCGTGACCAGGCCGCCGGCGAGAGCGATGCCGAGGGCGGAGCCAAGTTGCCGTGCGGTGGAGGTGATCGCCCCGGCCACGCCGGCACGGGCGGGTGGCAGTCCATTGACCGCGGTGTTGGTGATCGGGGCGTTGGCGAAGCCGAACCCGATGCCGATGAGCGAGTACGCGGCCAGAAGCAGGAGCACGCTCGTGGTCGGGGTGAGCCGAACCATGCAGAGCCCGCCGACCGTGATGAAACCGCCGGCAAGGAGCAGCGGCAGCCGCGGTCCCGTGCGGCCGACCATGCGGCCGGACCAGGGGGCGCAGACGGTCGCCCCGACGGCCAGGGGCAAGGTCGCCACGCCGGCGGCCAGCGGCGTCCATTCCCGGGTGTGCTGCAGGTAGAGGGTGTTCAGCAGCAGCGTCATGCTCAGGGCGACGAAGACCGCCACCGCGCCCACGACGGCACCGCTGAAGACCGGGCGCCCGAAGAGCCGCAGATCCATCAGCGGCTCACGTCGGCGGGACTCGACCCACACGAATCCGGCTGTCGCCACGGCAGCCCACGCGTATCCCGCCAGCGCCGCAGACGACGTCCAGCCGATGCGCGGCCCTTCGATCAGGACGCCGACCACGACAGCGAGGACCATGGTCAGCAGGAGCTGGCCGGGCAGGTCGAGCCGCCGGGCCCGCTGTGCCCGGGACTCCGGCACGAACACCGTACTGAGCAGCAGAGCGGCCGCGATGACCGGTGCGTTGATCCAGAACAGCGCCCGCCAGCCGAGCCCCGCGAGCAGCGCGCCGCCCGTGACGGGACCGGCGGCCATGCTCAGCCCGAACACCGACGCCCAGATGCCGATCGCCTGCGCCCGTTCCTTCGGGTCCGGCATCGCGTTCACCACGATCGCGAGCGCCACGGGGCTGAGCATCGAGGCGCCGATGCCCTGCAGGGCGCGGGCCGCGACGAGCACGCCCGCCGACGGGGCGAGCGCGCAGACCAGCGAGGCCGCGCCGAACACGGCCAGCCCGCACTGGAACACCCGGCGGCGTCCGAAGCGATCCGCCAGTGCGCCGGAGGAGATCAGGAGACTGGCCAGGACGAGGGTGTAGGCGTCCACGATCCATTCGAGACCGCGCGTGTCGACATCCAGGCCGCGCCCGATGGCCGGCAGACCCACATTGACGATGGTGGTGTCCAGGCCCACCAGGAACATGCTCAGGCAGCAGACGGCCAGTACCGTCCAGCGCCTGCGCGCACTCAGCATGGGCTGAACAGGGTGAGTCGTCGCGGTCAAGGTCCACCTCTCACGTCCGGGAACACTGCCCGGCAAGGATCGGACCGGACGACGACCACAGCCCATCAATTTTGCGAACACTGCAAAACTGGATCCATGAACACAGGATCCAAGGACGCGGAGCTGGAGCAGATTCTCGACGGCATCGGGCCCCGGCTGCGCAGGCTGCGCCGGGACCGGGGACTCACGCTCGAGGCACTCGCAGCCACGACCGGGATGTCCGTCAGCACACTGTCCCGGGTGGAATCGGGCAAGCGGCGCCCGACTCTGGACCTCCTCATCCCGCTGGCACGGGCGCACCACGTCGCACTCGACCAACTGGTGGCGGCGCCGGCCAGCGGTGACCCTCGGGTGCACCTCCGGCCCGTGCACAAGGAGCGCGGCAGCGTCCTCGTGCCCCTGACGCAGTACCCGGGCCGAGTCCAGGTCTTCAAGCAGGTACTGGCACCCCGCCGGCCGGAACTGGTCACCCACGAGGGCTACGAATGGCTCTACGTCCTCGCCGGTCGGCTACGTCTCGTCCTCGGGGCGCAGGACTTCACGCTGCGGCCCGGCGAAGTGGCCGAGTTCGACACCACCGAGCCCCACTGGTTCGGCCCCGCGGACACGAGCACCGTGGAGATCCTGCACCTGTTCGGTCCACGAGGAGACCAAGCCATCGTCCGCGCCAGACCGTCCACAACCGATCCCGCCCCGCCGACCGCCCCGAACCCACCGTCAACAACGTCATGACCCGCAACATCTAGACGGCATGATCCGCGGCGGTGTGTTCGAGGATCGCCGGGACGATCGTCGCCCAGTCGGCTCGTCCGACCCCGTGGCCGGCGTCCCGCAGAACCAATAGCGTGCCGTCGGGGATCTGTTCTGCGAGTGCCTCACCATGCGCGAGCGGGAACATCGGATCGGCGGCCCCGTGGATCACCAGCGTGGGCACGGCGATCGAGGACAGGGGCGCCTGTGAGAGTTCGCCCTCCGGCAGTACGTCGTGGTTGGGGGCCGCGGCGAAGTCGTGCGCGCGCCCGACGTCGCGACGGACGAGGCTACGGGCGGCAGCCTCATCGAACGGGCGTCGGCTCCCGGAGAGCATGCGCGCGTAGGCGGCCACGTAATCGATCACCGACTCGGCGTCCGACCAATCACCATGTGCGGATGAGACGAACCGCGTGAACTCCTCCGTCGGCGGAGGAAGCTCGCGGTCGCCGGGTACAGCGGGGGACGTGCTGATCAGGACGAGCGAGAGGACGCGATCGGCGTGGTCGAGCGCGAGCAGTTGCGCGAAAGCCCCTCCGGCCGAGACGCCTACGACGTGCGCGGCTGGGATCTCATAGGCGTCGAGCACGCGGGCGGCGTCACCGACCAGGTCCGATGCGGTGTACCCGGGACGGCCCGGCTCGTAGGTGACCGATCGGCCGGTGTCGCGGTGGTCGTAACGGATCACGAACCGCCCGCTCCCGGCGAGCATCCGGCAAAAGCCCTCCTCCCACCAGAGCATCGAAGCCCCGGTGCCCATGATGAGCAGGATGGGCGGATCCGACGGGTCGCCGAAGGACTCGGTGCACAGCTCGATGCCGTCCGCCTCAATCACACACTCGGCCATCGCTGCCTTCCTTTCCTGACCGATTGTGCCTGTGCGTCGAGGCTTCGGTCAGGCGCAAGCCCGGTCGAAGAGTTCGTGTTGCCGCTCCTGCGGTGACCGGGACGCGAGAGCGCGGAAGCTGCCGACGCGTCCCGACGGCACGCAGGACCGCGGAATGTCAGGGCGGTTGACCGGTCAAGGCGCCGGCGCTGCCCGCCGGGCGCGCCCCGGGTGCCCGGCGGGCGGAGCGGGCCGTGGCCCACCTCCTGCCCGGTGCCGGGGAAGAGGTGAGCGCTCCGGCCCTGGCCGAGGCGGTGACCCGGCTCGTTCCCGAGGCCGAGCAGCGAATGCCGTCGGGCCCGGCGCGGGCGGAGGCCCTCGACACCATCAGCGTTTGGTGAACTGGGCCCGGCCGGGTTGGTCGACGTTCGGCGTGATGGTGATGCCGGTGTCGGTGAGCGTCTCACCGTAGACGTCGGTGATACGGATGTCGGAACCGCAGCCGGTGCCGTTCTCCGAGACGAAGTAGTTGTACTCGTAGCGCGGCAGTTGGCGCCAGGTGGAGCCGGTGCGGACTTCCAGGGTCGCGACTAGATTGCGGTGGTTGCGCACCTGGATGCCGCACCACCACTGCGAGGAGCCGTCCTTGTAGCGGTAGGCGACGGGGCCGCCGATGTCCGGGCTGACGAGCTGCCAGGTGATCGGTACCCGGCCCGCCACGGGGTCGGCGATCCGGGCGAAGGCACGTTCACCGAGGTCGATGTCCCCGGGTTTGCACTCCGGGCAGCGGTCGACGATCTTCACGGTGATCTCACCGCGGGGGCCCTTGACGTGGAGAAAAGCCCCGCACATCCGGGAGTTGTCGTAGTCGGTGTGGTTGAGGGCAGCGATGCCGATGTCGCTGGTGGCGTCGTACAGGCAGTTTCCGACGCCGGTCGCGCCGTAGAACGTGCCCTCGCCCGGGTAGGTGACGCCGGGCTGGACGCCGGCGTGCGCCGGTGATGCCGTCGCGCACAGGAGGGCCGTGGCTGCGGCCAGGAGAACGAGGGGTCTGCTGCGCATGCGGGTGCCTTTCGCGAACGGAGGGCGGGCCGGTGCCCGGAGCGCTCGCGCCCCGGGCACCAGCCCTCCGGATCACAGACCGTCGCGCACCATGGCGGCGACGATCCGGACGTGGCGGTCGGCCGCCGTGCTCGAGAACTCGTTCTCGTAGTTCAGGCCGTACGGCCAGAAGTGGCCACCGCCCGTGGACAGTTTGGCCGTGCTCGAACCGTCGAACTGCTTGACCAGTGCCGTGGCCTGCGAGCCCGTCCAGGTGCCGCTGCCGGCGAGGGAGGACCAGCGCGAGCTCGTCCCCACGCCGATGGTGTGGGCGATCTCGTGCAACGCGGTCCGCTCGGTCATGTAACCGCGGTTGCCGAAGCGGATGGTTCCGTTGATGTTGCCGTCGGCGGTGGGCACACCCGGGTCGTAGCGGACGGTGATCGCCCTGCCCAGGTCGCTGAGGTTGTTGTAGCGGGCGACCGCGGCGTTCATGGCCTTGGTGATGAGGTCGTAGGCCGTGCGCTGGTCCGCGGTGGGGTTGCTCGCCCGTTCGAGAGTCCAGGCGATGTCGGCCGCCGCCACCCGTTCCTGGGACGCCGGCGCGGTCTGCGGGGTGGCCTGCGCGACGCCGGGACCGACCAGGACGGCGGCTGTCAGTGCGACGACGACCGCCTTCTTGCGCCGGGGTTTGGGTGTGCGCCGGGGTATGGGTGTGCGCCGATTGGTCGTCGGGGCTCGTCGTGCACTCATTGAGGGGTCCTCCTGTGGGGGTGACCGTCGTGTGTGGGGACGACGGCTGATCAGTCCGTCCGCTGAGGATGCGGGCGGATCGACAGTGGTCGTGTGGCGGTGGCGAGGGTGCAGGGGGACGGCCGTTCAGGTGCCGATCTTCCCGACTCCCGCCCCGGAGAGTAGGAGGGAGGGCACGTCGGTCGCGGGGGCCGGCGTGTACGAGCAGGAGGTGTGGTAGGTGCGCGGCTCGGTCACGGTGCCGTTGGTCTCGCACGGGCCGCCCGCTCCGCCGGTGGTGCCGTTCCGGCCGAGCGCGTCGACTGCGGCGAAACCGGTGGGAGACGTCTGCGCCAGTGGTGCCGGCGTCTTCTCGGCGGCGGTTTTGGTCTGCGTCGGCGCCGCGCCGAGCAACGGGGCGAGCGTGAGAGCGGGAAGGCCGCGTGCGGCGCGCGGCGGCGACCTCATGCGGTTCCTCCCGCGGCGAGTTGGGCGGAGCTTGTTCGGTCGTGCGAACACCGGGGCGAACGAACCCAACAGAGGGAAAGCGCTTTCCCGAGTGTCCCGGAGGGTAGTGAGATGCCTTGAGCATGTCAATGAAGTCGTCGAACCCTCAGGTGTGCCCCCAACTCGCCTGCCATCTTGACGAGTTCATTACCGTCCCCGAGCATGCCCTGAGCGCGATTCCTTCTGTTCGCTTCTGTTTGCCTCTGTGATGTGGAAGGGAGTGCCGTGCCCCATCGGCATCGCATCGTCCGGGCTTTGGCGCCCACCGTTCCCCTGGTTCTCGGCGCGAGTCTCGTGGCCGTGCCCGTGGCGAGCGCGGACCCGGCACCGCACAGTGCCGTCACCGTACGGGTCGACCCCTCCTACCAGCAGCAGGAGTTCGAGGGATGGGGCACGAGCCTCGTTTGGTTCGCCAACGCGACGGGCGGCTATCCCGACCCCATCCGAAGACGGCTGGTGGACATGCTGTTCGGTGAGGAGGGCCTCGGCCTCACCATCGCGCGGTACAACATCGGCGGCGGCAACGCCCCGGACGTCCGCAAGGACTACATGAAGACGGGCGCCACCATGGAGGGCTTCTGGAAGGCCCCCGAGGGAACCACCCGACAGGACATGGACTGGTGGGACCCGAACAACGCCGACCACTGGAACTGGGACGCCGACGCCGGCCAGCGCTGGTGGATGGACCAGATCAAGGACAAGGTCAGTCGCTGGGAGGCGTTCAGCAACTCGCCGCCCTGGTTCCAGACGGTCAGCGGCTACGTCTCCGGGGGCTTCGACGCGAGCGCCGACCAGATCCGCGCGGATCGCGTCGACGACTTCGCCGCCTACCTGGTGCGGGTGACCGAGCGTCTGGAGCAGGCGCACGGCATCGAATTCGACACGATCGACCCGCTCAACGAGCCCAACACGCCCTACTGGGGCACCCAGCTCGGGGCCGACGGCCGGCCTACCGGCGGGCGCCAGGAGGGCGCGCACGCGGGCCCGGAGCTCCAGCAGAAGGTGATCCTCGCGCTCGACAAGGCGCTGGACGGGGCGAAGACGGACGCCCGGATCTCCGCGATGGACGAGACCAACCCCGGCATCTTCACCCAGAACTGGAACGCCTACGGCACCCCCGCCCGCACCGCCGTCGACCAGCTCAACGTGCACACCTACGGCACGAGCATGCGCACCAGCGCACGGGACATCGCCAAGGGCGCGGACAAGAAGCTGTGGATGAGCGAGGTCGAGGGCACCTGGGGTACCGGCACCGACTTCACCGGCATGGAACCAGGGCTCGGCATGGCCACCCGGATGGTCGACGACATGCGTGAACTGGAGCCCTCCGCCTGGGTGTTCTGGCAGCCGATCGAAGACGCGATCCCGCAGGCCGCGGCGGGCAAGAACTGGGGCAGCATCCACGTGCCGTTCAACTGCACGGCCGAGGACACCCTGGAGACCTGCCCGATCCGCACCAACTCCAAGTTCCACACCATCCGGAACTTCACCCACTACATCCGTCCCGGCGATCACTTCGTGAAGGTCGACGATCCGTCGAGCGTCGCCGCGGTGCAGCAGTCCGGCCTTGCGGCGACCGTGGTGCACGTGAACGCCGGCGCCTCCGCGCGCTCGGTGACCCTCGATCTCTCGCGTTTCGGCAAGGTCGCGCCGCGGGCCTCCGTCACGCCTGTGGTGACGAGCACCGACGGCGCCCTCGTACGGGGCACGCCGGTCCCGGTGACCGACCGGTCGGCCACGCTCGTCGTCCCCGCCAAGTCGGTCACGACCTTCCTGATCGAGGGGGTCGCCGGCGTGGCGCGGGATGCCGCCCTCGTTCAGCCCGGGCATGTCTACCGGCTTCAGGGGGCGCAGAGCGGGAAGTCGTTGGCGCCCTCGGACGACGGCAGTGGCGTCGTCATCCGTACGACCGACGCCGGCAGCGCGGAACAGCTCTGGTCCGTCGAGAAGTTGACGCGCGGCACTGACAACCGCGAGCGCTACACCCTCACCCATGCCGGGACCGGCAAGCGGCTCGCCGTGCGCGACAATCAGGCCGTCCTGGAGGAGCCGGAAAACGGCCAGGCCACCGAAGCCGCGCAGTGGGTCATGTCGACGACCGGCGACGGCACATGGACATTCGTCAACGCTGCCACCGGCCGCCTGATCGACGTCACCGGGCAGTCGACCGAGGACGGTTCCAAGGTGTCCGCCTACACGCCGACCTCGGCGGCGAACCAGCGCTGGGCCGTGACCGACGAGACGGTGCTGCGTATCGAGCCGGCCCAGGCGTTCACCGTCCCCGGCCTGCGGCCCGAGCTGCCGAAGACGGTGACGCCGGTGTTCCGGGACGGCGCCAGGGGCGCGCTCCCCGTCGTGTGGCACCTTCCGCCGGACCGGACGTGGCGCGATCCCGGGACGGTGCGGGTCAGGGGCGAGGCGACCGACCCCCTCGGGCGGAGGATCCCCGCACGCGCGGTCGTCACCGTCGACACGATCGCCTCGACCCTTCCCGGACGCGCCAAGACCTACGTGGGTGGTACGCCGGACCTTCCGGCCACGGTCGTCGGCATCGGAAGGCACGGTGGCCGCACCGATCTCCCGGTGACCTGGGACCCGGCACCCGGCGGGGCGTTCGACGCGACCGGAGTCGTGACTCTGCGCGGCGTCGCCCGGGTCGTCGGCGGCGACACGGTGGCCGCGACGGTACGCGTGCAGGTCACGGAACCGGTGGCGACCAACATCGCCGCGGACGACGGCGTCTCGGTCGCGGCCACGTTCACCGAAAGCGGGTACTCCGTGGAGCGCCTGCGCAACGGCGACCTGTCCGAGAAGGCCTGGTCCAACTGGAAACCGGGGAACAGCAAGAACCCCTCCGACACCGTCACCTTCACGCTGCCGCGGGCACGCGACCTGAGCCGGATCGTCACGCACTTCTACCGGGACGGGAACAACGCCTCCTTCCCTGAGACCCTGAAGGTGCAGGTCCGGGCGGCCGACACCGGTACGTGGGTCGACGCGAGCGACCCTGTTGCGGTCGGGACCGAGGGCACGCCGGTGGTCGACGTCCCGGTGGAGGCGGAAGCGGCGTCCGAGGCGCGCGTCGTCATGACCGCGCGTCAGGGCGGCTACCTCACCGTCAGCGAGATCGAGGTGTACGCCAAGGCCCCGGGGGTTTCCTCGGACGCCGCCGCCGCGTCCGTCGAAGTGGACGGGAAGCCGATCCCGTCGTTCGACCCGGGGACGACCACCTACCGGGTTGTCACCGACGCCCCGAACCGGAGCCGGGTCACGGCTACGGCACGCGACCCCTACGCAATCGTTGCCGTCGACAGGCTCGACGAGCCCGGCGGGGAGGTGGCCGTCGTCTCCGTGACCGGCGAAGACGGGGCACAGACGCGGACGTACCGGATCCACCTCGTGCGACGCTGAGGTTCCCGGGGCAGAAGGTTCAGGGCCGCGGCGATTGCCTTGTTCCGGCTGCCTTCATGTGGCTGTTCGGCAGGACGTCAGTCCGCCGTGCCGCTCAGCAGGGTCTCCAGGTCGGCTGCCGCGTCGGCGCCGCCGTCTTCGAAGAGGACCTTGTTCAGCAGCGCGGGCAGTCGGCCGGCGGGCAGGTCCAGGAAGGGCCCCAGCCGGCGGGCCAGTTGCGTGGAGTCCTGCCCCAGCCCGTGCCGGGTCAGGACGCCGACCGTGCGCTCCCAGAGGCTGGGCTCGTCCATCAGGTCCCGCACGGTGACCACTTCGGACGGTGCCGAGGCGAGGCAGGGATCGTCGATGGTCCACGCGTGCGTGCCGTGCGCCACGGTCATCGGGGGCTGCCCGGAACCGGGCAGGTGGACGGTGGCCCGTGTTCCCACGGGGACGATCACCTTCAGGTGGAAGCGGCCGTCCCGGCGCCGCCAGCACACCGACGCCTCGCCGTACGGAGTGAGATGCACGGCCGTGGCGTGGGTGAGCGAGCGGTCCGGCAGCGGGCGCACGCGGATCTCGCGGTAGCCGGGTGCGGCCGGGGCCAGGCCGGCCACGGAGCGGTGCATCCAGTCGGCGACCGCCCCGAGCGCGTAGTGGTTGAAGGAGGTCATCTGGCCGGGGTTGACGGTGCCGTCGGGCAGCATGCTGTCCCAGCGCTCCCAGACGGTGGTGGCGCCCATCGTCACCGGATACAGCCAGGAGGGGCAGCCTTTCTCCAGCAGCAGCCGGTGGGCGAGGTCCGGGCGTCCGGCGGCGGTGAGGGCGTCGGTCATCAGCGGGGTGCCGACGAATCCGGTGGCGATCCGGAAGCCGTTCGTTCGGACGAGGTCGGCGAGGCGGCGCCCGGCGGCCGCACGCTGCTGCGGCGTGGGCAGGAGGTCCCACTGCAGGGCCATGGCGTACGCGGTGGGAGAGTCGCTCAGCATCCGGCCCGCCGGGGTGACGAACGCGCGGGCGAACCCCTCGCGGGTCCGCTCGGCGAGCGCGGCGTACCGTACGGCCTCCTCGGCGCGGCCCAGTACCTCCGCGGTGCGGGCGACGACGTCGGCGCAGCGGGCCAGGCACGCGGTGGCGACGACGTCCGCGGGCGTGCGGGCGGCGAACGGGTCGTCCGGCGGCGCGCCAGGATCCAGCCAGTCGCCGAACTGGAAGCCGCCCGCCCACACGCCGTCGGTGGTCAGCGAGGCGATCTTGTCGACCCATGCACGGGCGCTCGAGAACTGCCGCCGCAGGACGCCGAGGTCGCCGTAGCGCTCGTACAGCACCCAGGGCACCACGGGTGCCGCGTCGCCCCATGCCGCGGCGGTCGGGGCTTCGGTGTCCAGGACGTCGGGGATCACCCAGGGCACCGCGCCGTCGGGGTGCTGATCGGCGGCGAGGTCGGCGAGCCAGGAGGACAGGAAGCCCGCCGTGTCGAAGAGGAAGGCGGCGGTGGGGGAGAAGACCTGGATGTCGCCGGTCCAGCCGAGCCGCTCGTCGCGTTGCGGGCAGTCCATCGGTATGTCCAGGAAGTTGCCCCGCGCGCCCCGGACGACGTTCTCGTGGAACTGCTCCAGATCCGGGTCCGAGCAGGAGAACCAGCCCGTGCGGCGCAGGTCGCTCCCCACCACCACGGCGTGCAGGTCCTCGGCCACCAGATCCGGCACGCCGGTGACCTCGGCGTAACGGAAGCCGTGGAACGTCAGCGAGGGTTCGAGGACGGCCTCCTCGGCTTCGGCCAGGAGGTAGGTGTCGGTGGCGTCGGCGGTGCGCAGCGGCTTCGTGCACAGCTCCTCGTTCTCCAGGACCTCGGCGTGCCGGACGACGACCTCCGCGCCGGCCGTGGTGTCACGCACGCGCAGCCGGACCCGGCCGACGACGTTCTGCCCGAAGTCGACGAGGGTACGGCCGGACGGCGACTGCCAGACTCTCAGGGCAGGCAGCACCTCGGTGTCGCGTACGGGCGGGCCCTCCGCAGCGACGAGCCGGGCCAGGTCCGCCTCCTCGTCGGACAGCACGTCCACCGGGCCGTCGGCTTCGCCCGGCGTGAACCGAAGATCGGTGTGCTGACCGTTGTAGAGATCGTCGGCGACGATGCCGGTGTCCCGGGCCCGCCACTGCTCGTCGGTGCAGAAGACCTCCGCCGAACCGTCGGCATAGCGGACCTCGAGCTGCGCCAGCAGGGCGAGCCGGTCGCCGTACGACGCGCGGGCGCCCCACCAGCCGAGGCGGCCGCGGTACCAGCCGTTGCCGAGGAGCACCGAAACGGTGTTCTCACCCTTCCTCAGCAGCGCGGTGACGTCGTGGGTCTGGTAGCGCAGCCGGTGGCGGTAGCTGGTCCAGCCGGGGGCGAGGACCTCGTCGCCGACCCGGGTGCCGTTCAGGGTGGCGGTGTAGACACCGTGAGCGGTGGCGTACAGACGAGCCTGAACCACCTCCCCACGCAACACGATGGTTCGCACGCACTCCGGGGCAGGCGCGTCCAGGGCACCGTGGTGGCGGGGGGTGATGAAGCGGGCGGCCCAGTCGTCCGGGTGCAGCAACCCCGTCTCGACGGTCGCGGGCGGGCTCCAGTCGCTCCAGCCCGGTCCGCAGGCCACCCGGATCCGGACGTTTGCCCGGCTGCGCGAGGGCAGGGGCGCGAAGGGCCACGGCACCAGCACCTGTTCGTCCGACTCGACCCGTACGGACATGACGCCGTCCAGTTCCACCTCGTACGCCGTCTGCCGCCAGGCGGGGTCGTCGGTGCGGACCTGCCAGGACAGGCGGGGTGCGGGGGTGCCGACGCCGAGCGCGTCCTCCCGGTGCTCGAAGCGAACCGACACCACTGCGGTGCCGGGTTCCGGACGCCCAAGGCTCATGTCGGCTCCTTGCCTCTGTGTGGAACGTTCCACGTTTGAAACGACTCAACCGTGAGGAACAGTTGCCCGGCATGTCAAGAGGTGTGCAGGAAGACCGGCGGATCCGACATACATCCGGCTCGTGCGCTCGGCCGTGCCCAAAGTCGCGCCACGGGCGGCTCAGGGCCTTGGAGGAGCGGTGCTGCCGCGCGTCACCAGGTGAGGTGTCGATGCCATGACGACCGCGCGGTCACGACGCTTCTCGATCCGCTCCAGCAGCAGCCGGGCCGCGGTCTCGCCCATCATGGCGCCCGCCTGGTCGACGCTGGTCAGGCTCACCGGCGCGAGTGCGGCGACCGAGGTGTTGTTGTACCCGGCGAGCGAGAGGTCGCCGGGGATGCGCAGGCCGAGCTCGGCGGCGGCCCGGAAGACGCCGGTCGCGGCGACGTCCGCGCCGGCGAAGATCGCGGTGGGCGGACGCGTGGAGGTCAGCAGTTCCATGGCGCCGCGGTAGCCGCCCTCGTCCGAGTACCCGGAGTGCACCACCCGGGCCAGGTCCGCCAGGCCGTGCCGGGCCATCGCCTCGCGGTAGGCGGCCCGGACGTGGTGCTCGGGCCGTTGCTCCCACTGGCTGCCGCGCACCGTCGGATGCGAGATGTGGGCGATGTCGCGGTGTCCCAGGGCGACCAAGTGGTCGACGACCAGGTCGACGCCGGCCCCGTCCTGGTTGACGACGCAGTCGTACGCCGGCGAGGGGTCGTGGTGGCCGATCACCGCTGTCGGCACCTCGGAGGCGATGCGCACCACCTCCGTACGCGCAACAGCGGGCGCGATCAGGATCAGGCCGTCCATCTGCCGGTCCACCATGGCGTGGATCAGTTTCGTCTGGTCCTCCATCTCGGAGGAACCGCTGGAGCCGAGGAACAGCGCGTACTCGGTGTCCCGCAGGGCCGCATGCACGCCGTCCAGGAGGTCGGCGTAGAAGGCGTTGCGGATGCTCGCGAGGAGAACGCCGATCGTGTAAGTGCGGCCCCGCATGCCGCGGGCCGCGGCATGCGGGCGGTAACCCAGCGCGGTCATGGCCGTCTGTACCCGCTCACGCATCGCGGGGCTCACCCCGTAGGCGTTGTTCAGCACCTTCGACACCGCCGAGGTGGACACGCCGGCGCTGCGCGCGACATCGGTGATCGTGACCCTCTTCGAGCCGCGTGCCGGTTGCATTGGGGTGCCCACCTCCGTTGTCATGCACCGCTCGGCCCCATCTGGCGTTTCCGGAACGTTACTCGCAGATGGCTTGACGGCCGCGGTCTCTTCGCTCCAACCTTTGGGGCGTCCCTTTGTGGCACGTTACACGAAAACGGATAGCGCGCCAGGGGCTCTCTGGGCAGTCGCGCCACAGCCGGGCGGCCCAGAGTCGCAGAGGCAGTCGACTGTGACCAGGGAATCCGCAGCCCTGGGTGAATTTGTTATGGGCCTGCCCCAGTCGGCCCGGTGACTCCGTTTGTCGCGGCGTTCCGAAGCCTGTCCCGCGCAGGCATCGACGAGAAGTGTCCATCGCCGAATTGAATCGATTCATCAACGCTCGAACGAAGGAACGTCCATGAGGTCAAGCACTCTCGCCGAGAGAACGGCGGCCGTTGCCGCAGCCGCCGTTCTGCCGCTCCTGCTCAGCGGGTGCAGCGCCGGCTCTCTCGGCTCGTCCAGCGGGGACGGCAGCGCGACGACGATCAAGCTGTTGGTCGACAACGCGCCCGACAACCTGCAGGCCGCCAAGCAGCTGGCGAAGGACTTCGAGGCCGAGAACCCGAAGATCAGAGTCGGCGTGGAGACGCGTCCTGGCGGAGCCGACGGCGACAACCTCATCAAGACGCGGCTGCAGACAGGCAGCATGAACGACGTCTTCGTCTACAACGTGGGTTCGCTGTTCCAGCAGATCGACCCGGCGAAGAACCTCACGCCTCTCACCCAGGACGCGTACGTCAAGAATCTCGACGAGTCATTCGTGCGCCAGGTCACCGCCGACAGCCAGACGTACGGCGTCCCCCTGGGCTCGGCTCTCGGAGGTGGCGTCCTCTACAACAAGAAGGTCTACGCCAAGCTCGGTCTGACGGCGCCGAAGACCTGGGCGGACTTCATCGCCAACAGCAAGAAGATCAAGGCCGCCGGCATCGCCCCGGTCATCCAGACCTACCAGGACACCTGGACCTCCCAGCTCCTCGTGCTGGGCGACTTCCACAATGTCGCCGCCGCGGAGCCGACCTTCACCAAGAACTACACGGAGAACAAGGCGAAGTTCGCCACCGACGCGAACGCGGTCAAGGGCTTCCAGCACCTGCAGCAGATCCACGACCTGAACCTGCAGAACTCCGACTTCGCGTCGGCCACCCTCGTCAAGGGCTTGCAGATGCTGGCCACCGGGAAGGGCGCCCAGTATCCGATGCTCTCCACCGTCATCAGCGGGATCAAGACGAGCAACCCTGCCCAGCTGAACGACATCGGGTTCTTCGCCCTGCCTGGCGACGACGCCTCCACCAACGGCCTGACGGCGTGGTTCCCGAACGCCCTGTACGTCCCGAAGACGACCACGGGAGACAAACTCGCGGCGGTCAAGAAGCTCCTCGCGTTCGCCGCGAGCCCGGCCGGCTGCGCCGCCCAGGCCAAGGCGTCGACTCCGACCGGCCCGTACCTGGTCAAGGGCTGCGCCCTGCCGACGGATGTCCCGACGATCACCAAGGACGTCGCCGCCTACTTCTCGGACGGCGCCCAGAGCCCGGCGCTGGAGTTCCTGTCCCCGGTGAAGGGCCCGAGCCTCGACCAGATCTCCATCCAGGTCGGCTCGGGCATCACGAGCGCGCAGACGGGCGCCGCCCAGTACGACAAGGACGTCAAGAAGCAGGCTCAGCAGCTCGGACTGTCGGGCTGGTAGGGACGGAAGCCAGTGCCTCCGCCTCCGGAAGGAGTAAGGGGGGCACCCGAGAGAGGTCGACCGATGACCACAGTTGTACCGACCGGGCCGCCGACGGCCGAGCAGCCGAAAGCGGCGACCAGGACGCGTCGGTCCACCAGGATGCGCAGCGCCTATCCCACCTGGTTCTACCTGCCGGCCGCGGCGATCTACGGGACGCTGTTCCTGGCCCCGACCTTCGCGTCGTTCTACTTCAGCCTGACCCGGTGGACCATCTTCAAGTCGACCTTCATAGGCCTGGACAACTTCACCGAGTTCTTCCAGGAGCCCGCCCTCGTCAAGGGCTTCGTCAACACCTTCGTCTACGCGGTCGTCACCTCGGGGCTCAAGGTGGTCCTCGGCCTTCTCCTGGGGGTCCTGCTGACAAGCCAGATCCGCGCCCGCGGCTATCTGCGCTCGGTGGTGTTCTTTCCGGTGCTGGTCAGCACCGTGGGCATCGGCATCACCTTCACCGCCTTCATGGACCCGTCCACCGGTGCGATCAACAAGGCTCTTTCGGCGGTTGGTATCGACGGTCCGGGATGGCTGACGGACCCGTCGCTCGCACTGTTCTCGGTGGCCCTCGTCGACGTCTGGAAAGGCGTCGGGCTGGCCACCGTCATCTACATCGCCGGCATCGTGTCCATCCCGCAGGACTGCTACGAGGCGGCGAAGATCGACGGTGCGGGTCCATGGCGGCTGTTCCGCAACGTCATCCTGCCGCTGAGCTGGCCGGCGACATCGACCGTCATCCTCCTGTCGCTCATCGGCGGCCTGCGGTCCTTCGACCTCATCTGGGCGATGACGCGCGGCGGCCCGGGCTTCAGCTCCGACGTGGTGGCCTCCGTCATCTACAAGCAGTACCAGGCGGGCTTCTACGGCCTGTCGACCGCCGGGAACGTCATCCTCTTCCTGGTCGTGACGGCGATCATCGTCCCGTTGTCCCGCTTCCTGGCCGGCAAGGAGGTGGAGCGATGAGGAATCCCGCCCGTACCTGGCTCGCCGTCCTGTCGGTCGCCGTCAGCGTCGTCGTCTTCGTCGTCCCGTTCGCGTTCATCGTGCTCACGGCCTTGAAGGACCCGCAGCAGGCCTCCCGCCTCGACTTCTCCTGGCCGCGCGGCTTCCACATGGTGGACAACTTCGTCCAGGTGGTGGAGGCGCGGGACTACATCCTCATCATCGCGTTCGTCAACAGCGTGATCCTGACCGTCGCCAGTGTGGCGGCGATGGTCGTCCTCGGGGCGATGGTCGCCTTCGTGCTGCAACGGCGGGTCACCCGGTGGACCGGCCTGATCAACTTCCTGGTCCTGTCCGGACTGATCATCCCGCCGGCGGTCGTGCCGACGATCTGGGTTCTGCAGAAGGCCGGCCTGTTCGGCAGCCTCCCCGGGCTGATCCTCGTGGAGATCGCCTTCGGCCTGTCCTTCTCCATCCTGCTGTTCCGCGCCTTCATCGCCACCATCCCGCGCGAACTCGACGAGGCCGCGATCATCGACGGGGCGTCTCCGCTGCGGCTGTTCTTCCAGGTCGTCCTCCCGATGCTCCGCTCGGTGATCGTGACGGTGATCGTCGTGCAGTCGGTGGCCGTCTTCAACGACTTCACCAACCCGCTGTACTTCCTGCCCGGCGAGCAGAACGCCACGGTCCAGCTGACGCTGTTCAACTTCCAGAGCCAGTACAGCACCAGCTACAACCTGCTCTTCATGGACATCCTGCTCATCACGATCCCGCCGCTGATCATGTTCCTGTTCTTCAACCGGCAGATCGTGGCGGGCATGACGGCGGGAGCGGTCAAGGGCTGAGTTCCTGTTCGAACCCACACCTCACCGATACAAAGGAGTTTCGCGTGCCCAGCCCACACACAGGCGTTCCCCTTCGCGTGATGCGCGGACGAGGCGGTCGTCCCGTCCTCGCCGCCGTACTGGCCGCCGTACTGGCCGTTCTCGGCCTGGTCACCGCCGGGCGGGCACAGGCACTCAGCGGTGACATCCGCATGCACGACCCGAGCGTCATCAAGGTGGGCAGCTGCTACTACGGCTTCTCCACCGGGTTCGAGAACGACTCGCTCAACCCCAGCGGATCCATCACCGTCCGCAAGACGTGCGGCGCCACCGCGGCGTCCGGATGGACGAAGGTGGGCAACGTCTGGAACTCCACCCCGTCCTGGATCACCGCCAGGCTCGGCTCGACCCCGCCGAACATCTGGGCACCGGACATCAAGTACTTCAACGGCACCTACCACCTGTACTACGCCGGGTCGCTGTGGGGCACGAACTACGCGGTGATGGGCCTCGCCACCGCCACGAACATCGAGGGCCCGTGGACCGACCAGGGCATGGTCACGGACGTCAACTACCCGATCGACCCCAACGTCGACTGGGGACCGGACGGCCGGCTGTACATCTCCTGGGGTTCCTGGACCGGCAGCGGCACCTACCTGCACGTCCTCGACCAGTCCACGGGCAAGCTGTCCACCACCGACAACAACCTCTGGCACATCGCCGTCGGCATCGAGAACCCGACGATCATCCTCAACGGCGGCTACTACTACCTCTTCGGTTCCAAGGGCACCTGTTGCAGCGGCGTCAACAGCACCTACTACACCGTGGTCGGCCGGTCCACCAGCATCACGGGACCGTACCTCGACCAGAACGGCACGAACATGGCCTCGGGCGGCGGAACCACCGTCCTCACCGGTGCCTACCCCAAGGTGGCCGCCGGTGGCGCCGACGCCTACGACGACGGCACCTCCAAGTTCCTCGCCTACCACTACTACGACGGCGACAACTCCGGGCAGGAGACCCTCGACATCCGTCAGGTGACCTTCGCGAACGGCTGGCCGGTCATCGCCGGACCGCTCGGGGCCGCGAACAACCACCTGTTGAACCGGAACAGCGGCAAGTGCGCGGACGTCTGGGGCCTGAGCACGGCGGACGCGGCGGCGGTGAACTCCGGGAACTGCAACTCCGGGGCCAACCAGCAGTGGGTGCCCAGCGCCGTGGGCTCCACCTACAAGCTGGTCAACGTCAACAGCGGCAAATGCCTGCAGATCTCCGGCGCCTCCGCCGCCGACGGCGCGGTGGCCGTCCAGTCGACGTGCACCGGCGCCTCGCACCAGCTCTGGACGAGGACAGCGGTGATCGGCGGCTACGTCACCTTCACCAATGTCAACAGCGGCAAGTGCCTCGAGGTCGCCGGGGCGTCGACCGCCAACGGGGCGGCCCTGGACCAAGCGACCTGCACGGCCGGCGCGAACCAGCAGTGGATGGTCGTCTGACGCGCGCCAGGACTCACCCGCCGATCGGCGCAGACTCCGGGCGGACCCGTTCGCTCCTCGGCCTGCCCGGAGTCGACAGCTCCTCGGTCACCGACCGACACGTCGGCGACGAGACGCACCCTCGTCACGAACCGCCGCTTGAAGAGATTCAGCCCGTCGGGCCACCGAGCCACGCCGGGACCGTTCTGCCACCGCCCCTCGAAAATAGGAGAGCCGCCATGCCCGACACCACGCGTCGGTCCATCCTGCGCTCGGCCATAGCCGTTGCGCTCGCGCCCACTCTGGGCTCCCTGGTCGTGCCCGGGCTCGCGTCCGCCGCGTCCGCCGCCGTGTCCTGGACCGCGAAGTGGATCTGGGCGCCGTCGAGTTCGACGAATCAGTGGGTGGCGTTCCGTAGATCGTTCACCCTGGGCTCGGTGCCGTCGAAGGCCGTGACGCAGATCGCGGCGGACTCGAAGTACTGGCTGTGGGTGAACGGCACGCTGGTGGTCTTCGACGGTCAGCTCAAGCGCGGCCCGAACCGCACGGACACCTACTACGACGAGGTCGACCTCGCCCCGTACCTCAGCAGTGGCAGCAACACGGTCGCTCTGCTGGTGTGGTACTTCGGCAAGCAGGGCTTCTCGCACAGCAGCAGCGGCAAGGGCGGGCTGCTGTTCCAGTCCGACATCCAGGCCGGCTCGACGACCACCCGGCTGGTCAGCGACACCGGCTGGCGGCACACCGTCCATCCGGGCTACTCGAACAACACCAGCGGTACGCAGGTCAACTTCCGGCTGCCCGAGTCGAACATCTTCTACGACGGCCGCAACGCCACGACCCTGGCCGGGTGGCAGTCGTCCGGCTTCGACGACAGCGCGTGGAGCGCACCCACCGATTTCGGCGCGGCGGGTGCCGCGCCGTGGAACAACCTCGCTGAGCGGCCGGTCCCGCAGTTCCGGTACTCGGGGCTGAAGGCGTACACCAACGCCTCCACGCTGCCGTCCACTGGGCAGGGGGCCACCGCGATCTCGGCCGCCTTGCCGTCCAACCTCCAGGTCACGCCGTATCTGAAGGTGGACGCTCCGGCGGGTGCGGTGATCGGCATCCAGACCGATCACTATGACGACGGCGCGGGCCTGACCGGGATCGAGCCAGGCACCGCCTACAACATGCGCGCCACCTACGTCTGCGCGGGCGGGGTCCAGGAGTTCGAGGCGCTGGCGTGGATGAGTGGTACAGCGGTGAAGTACACGATTCCCGCGAGCGTGACGATCCTGGAGCTGAAGTACCGGGAGTCGGGTTACGACACCGACTTCGCCGGCTCGTTCAGCAGCAGTGACCCCTTCCTGGACAGCCTGTGGGGCAAGGCAGCCCGCACGATGTACGTCAACATGCGGGACAACTACATGGACTGCCCCACCCGCGAGCGCGCCCAGTGGTGGGGCGATGTGGTCAACCAGCTCAAGGAGGGCTTCTACACCTTCGACACCCGCTCGCATGCCCTGGGCAAGAAGGCCATCTCCCAGCTCACCTCCTGGCAGAAGGACAGCGGGGCGCTGTACTCACCGGTCCCGACGACCATCTGGACCAGCGAACTGCCCGTCCAGATGCTCGCCTCGGTGTGGTCGTTCTGGACGTACTACCTCTACACCGGCAACGCCGACGCCGTCACCGGTGCCTACCCGGCGGTGAAGACGTACCTGAAGCTGTGGACCCTGGACAGTGACGGCCTGGTCAACCACCGCAAGGGGGACTGGGACTGGGAGGACTGGGGCGGCAACATCGACGCCCGCGTCCTCGACAACTGCTGGTACTACCTGGCCCTGGACACCGCCGCCAACCTGGCCGAGCTCAGCGGCAACAGCGGTGACGTCGCCGGATGGAAGGCCCAACGCGACAGCATCAAGGCCAACTTCGACCGGGTGCTGTGGAACGCGTCCCGGAACGAATACCGCTCGCCCGGCTACACCAAGGACTCCGACGACCGGGCCAACGCGCTGGCCGTGGTGGCGGGCCTGGCCCCCGTCTCCCGCTACCGGGCGGTGACCGAGGTGCTGCGCACCCACCTCAACGCCAGCCCCTACATGGAGTTCTACGTCCTCGAAGCGCTGTATCTGATGGGCGCGGCCACCGTCGCCGAGGAGCGCATGCGCAACCGCTACGCCGCCCAGGTCGCCGACCCTGCCTGCTACACCTTGTGGGAGCTGTGGGACAAGGCCGCCGGCACCGACAACCACGCCTGGAACGGCGGCCCTCTGTACGCACTGTCCGCCTACGCCGCCGGAGTGCGCCCCACCAAGCCCGGCTGGACGACGTACGAGGTCATCCCGCAGACCGGGACCCTCGTGAAGGTCAACACCGTGGTGCCCACGGTCAAGGGCGACATCCGCTTCGGCATCACACGCGATGGCACCAAGGCCACGCTGACGCTCACTTCACCGAGCGGGACGACGGCCCGGGTGGGCGTGCCCACGTACGGCGGCTCCCAGCCGGTCGTCATGGCAGGCGGCACCACCGTCTACACCAACGGCTCCTCCACCGGCAGCGTCAGCGGTCTGACCTATGACGGCAAGGACGCCTCCTTCGTGTACTTCACCGTTCAGCCGGGCGCGTGGACGTTCACGGCGACGGGCACCGGTCGTCTCGACAACCTCGCCCTGGCCCGACCGGTCAGCAGCAACAACAGCCTGGAGAACAGCAACTGGGGCAGGAACCGGCTCACCGACGGGCAGCTCACCAGTGTGACCGGCGCGAAGGGCTACACCAGCAACGAGTTCGCCTCCGCCGACGTCAGCGCCAACCCTGTCTGGGTGGAGATCGATCTCGGCGCGGACACCGACTTCGACGCCGTACGGCTCTTTCCCCGCACCGACACCCCGGCGGCCGGGGGCGGCACCGCGGGCTTCCCGATCGACTTCACGATCCAGACCCGCCCCGACGGCTCCACCACGTACACCACGGTCCGCACCGTCACCGGGCAGTCGAATCCCAACGGGCTGGTGCAGACGTACGGCTTCAAGACGACCACCGCCCGCTACGTGCGCCTTCAGACGACCAGGCTGGGTACGCCCGCCTCCGACGAGACCACCAAGTACCGCCTCCAACTCGCCGAACTCACCGTCCCCACCGCCGCGACCACGGTCACGGCCGACTACACGCTGGAGAACGGTGACTGGGGCAAGACGCGTGTCCTGGACGGCACCACCACCAGCGTGACCGGCGCCAAGGGCTTCACCAGCATCGACTTCCCCTCCGCGGACGTCAGCGGCACGCCCGTGTGGATCGAGGTCGATCTCGGCGCCGACCGGGCCATCGGCTCCGTCACCCTCCATCCGCGCACCGACACCGGCGGAGCCGGGGGCGGCACGGCGGGCTTCCCCGTCGACTTCACGATCCAGACCCGAGCGGAGGGCGCCGCCACCTACACCACCGCCCGCACCGTCACCGCCGAACCGAACCCCGACGGAGCCGCCCAGACCTACACCCTCACCTCCGCCACCGGCCGCCATGTGCGACTGAAGGCCACGCGGCTCGGCAGGCCGGCCTCGGACGAGGCCACCACGTACCGCCTGCAACTCGCCGAGATCCGCATCGGATGACGCTCCCCGGCGGCGACCGACCCGGTACTCGCGCCCGCATGGCGCGATGCACCGGGTCGCGTCCGGTCCGTTCGAATGTCGGACCGGACCCTGGCCGTGCACCAGGGCGGTCATGGGGGCGCAGAAGGAGACGGCCAGAGGCCAAGGGCCACGGCACGGATACCGCGAAGCCGCTCACGGTGGCGGACTGCCTTTCGGCCGGAACGGCCGTTCAGCCCTTGACGGCGGAGCTGGCGACGCCCTGGACGAACCAGCGCTGGAAGAAGCCGAAGACGATCAGTACGGGCAGGACGAGGAGGACGCCGAAGGCGAGGGTCTGGCCCCAGTCCGGGGGCAGTTGGGCCTGGAAGACGCTCATCTCCAGGGGCAGCGGGCGTACCGAGGGATCGGAGACCATCAGGACCGGCCAGAGGAAGGAGCCCCACTGGGTGAGGAAGGTCAGGATCGCCACGGAGGCGAAGGCCGGCTTCGACATCGGGACGACGATGGCGAAGAAGGTGCGCCAGGGGCCCGCGCCGTCGATGCGGGCGGCTTCCTCGATGCTCGGCGGAATCGAGCGGAAGAAGGTGTGGAACTGGTAGACGGAGAAGGCGTTGGCGATGAAGGGGAGCGCCAGGACGTAGAGCGTGTTGCGCTGGTCGTTGAACATGTAGAAGAGGGGGACGGCCACCGACTCGAACGGGACCAGCATCAACAGCAGGACGAGGGTGAAGACGGCGTTCCGCCCACGCCACTTCAGCCGTGACAGCCCGTACGCGGCCATCGAGTTGACGAAGAGGCCGCCCGTCACCACCACGAACGCCAGCAGCACGGAGATGCCCATGAAGCGCCAGAAGTAGCCGGTGCTGTCGGAGTTGAGGCTGTCGAGGACAGCCGTGTAGTTGTCGAAGGACAGGTGGGTGGGAAGGAAGCCGGACAGGCCGTTCAGTACTTCGTCCGACGGCTTGAGGCTGCCGACCAACAGGTAGAGGACGGGCAGCACGAAGACGAACGCCAGGACGGACAGGACGGCGTAGTCGAGGAAGCGACGCAGACGTGGGCGGGTGAAGCCCGTGGCGGTGCTCATGGTCAGTCCTCGTTGTCGGGCCGGACGACGCGGCGCTGGACGATGGTCAGGGCGACGACGATCAGGAAGAAGACGACGGTGATCGCGGCTGCCTGGCCGACGTTGTTCTGGTCGAAGGCGGTGGTGACGGCCTGGTACATCACGGTGCGGGTGGCGTCCTCGTTGAGGCCGCCGCCGCGGATCAGGACGTAGACCTGGTCGAAGACCCGGAAGGAGAGCACCGAGGTGAGCATGGCGACGAAGACGAGGGTGCCGCGGATGCCGGGCAGGGTGACGTGGCGGAACTGCTGCAGGCGGCCGGCGCGGTCGAGCTCGGCGGCTTCGTAGAGCTCGCCCGGGATCTGCTGGAGGCCGGCGAGCAGGATGACCATCTGGAAGCCGACGCCCTGCCAGATGGACAGCACGATGATCGAGGCCATCGCGGTGGCGGAGTCGCCGAGCCAGTCGAAGGCGCCCCAGTTGCCGAAACTCACCGCGTGCAGCGCGGAGTTGAGCATGCCCTGGTCGCTGCGGGCGAGGATGAGCCGCCAGATCACGGCGACCAGCGCCATCGGGAAGACGACCGGCATGAAGAAGAAGGACCGGAACACCCCGATCGCCTTCAGCTTGCGGTTGAGCAGGATCGCCAGCCCGAGTGCGAGACCCGTCTGGACGGGGACGACGACCGCGGCGAAGGTCAGGTTGTTCAGCAGGGCCCGCAGGAAGGGGCCGGACAGGTCCGGGTCGGTGAACAGCCGCCGGTACTGCTCCAGGCCGAAGAAGGACGGTGCCAGCGGGGAGCCGAGGCGGACGTTGTAGAAGGAGAGGACGACGGCGTAGACGAACGGGATGCCGACGAAGGCTATGAGTCCTGCGACGGCGGGCGTGGACATGAGCAGTCCGTGCAACCAGTCACGGTTCTTGCGCACGGAGCGTGCCGGACGCGCGGACTTGGCGGCGGTCACGGGTGGGGCCTTCTCCCGGGCGAGGGGCGCGGCGGGCGCCGGTTCGACGGTCACGGATGGGTCCTGTTCCCGGCGGGGGCGGGCGCGGCTCGAGCGAGCCCGCCCCCGGCCGATGGTCCTACGGGATCTGGTAGCCGGCGTTGTCGGAGAAGTCCTGGTCGATGGCGCGGGCGGCCTTCTCCAGGGCGCTCTTGGGGTCGGTGCCCCCGTAGATCGAGTTGAGGGCCTCACCGAACTTCGCGGTGATGGTGGGGTATCCGGCGGTCACCGGGCGGGTGACGGCGACGCAGGACTTGGTGATGGCGCTGTCGCCGCAGGGCTTGGCGAGCTGGTCGGCGAAGAGCTGGAGCGGGCCGCCCTGCTTGTACAGGGAGCTCGCGGCGAGCGCGGTCTTGGTGGCGGGCGGGGCGCCGTTGGCCGTCGTCATCGCGGCGACGTTGGTGTCGTTGAGGAGGTAGTCCATGAAGGTTCCGGCGGCCTTGGCGTTCTTGCTGTCGGCGCCGATGCCCCACGCCCACGAGCCCTGGCCGGTCTTGGGGCCGCCTCCGAAGTCGGGCAGCGGCAGCACGACGAGGTCGTCACCAAGGGCCTGGCTGTAGGTGGGGTACATCCAGTGGCCGACCCAGCTGAGTGCCACGCGTCCCTTGGCGAAGGCGTTGCCGTCGGTGTTGGGGTCGACGTACGTCTTCCAGGACTGGAAGGTCTTCAGCGCCGAGACCGCGGCCGGCGTGTCGAGGGCGCCCTCCGCCTTGCCGTCCTTCAGGAGCGAGCCGCCGGCCGACCAGACGATCGGGGCGAAGCCGTACGTGCCCCACTCGGTGGCGAATCCGTTGTTCTCCTGGACGTCGAGGGTCCTGCCGTCGGAGTCCTTGGCCTTCAGCGCCTTGAGCGCGGCCGTGAACTCGTCCGCCGTCCAGGCGTCGTCCACGCTCGTCGGGTACTTCACTCCGGCCGCGTCCAGCAGCTTCTTGTTGCCGTAGATCCCCAGACCGGAGTCGTACATGCCCAGGCCGTAGTGCTTGTTGCCTATCTCGCCCTGTGCCTTGGCGGCGTCGGTGGCGTTGGCCATCGTCTGGGAGGAGACGTAGTCGTCGATCGGGGCGAGCTTCTTGTTGTAGACGAAGTTCGCCATGGTCGGGCCGTCGAACTCCAGCACGTCCGGCAGCTTGGAAGCGTCGGTGGTGGTGATCGTCTTGGTGTAGTCGTTGCCGGGCAGCAGTGTCAGCTCGACCTTGATCTCGCTCTGCGAGGAGTTGAAGGACTTCACGGCGGCCTGCAGGGCGGCGTCCTCGCTCTTCTGGCCCTGGTGGGCCCAGACACTGATGGTGCCCTTGCCGTTGCCGGCCTCCGCGGCGGCGTCGGTGCCGCCGCCCCCGCCGCAGGCGGCCAGTGCCGCCAGGGGCAGAGCGAGAGCCAGGCCCGTACAGGCTGTGCGGCGGTGCCTTCTGCTGGTCGAGCTCATGGTGTGTGCCTCCATGCTGTGGCGAGGGTTCGTGGTGCGGGCGTACTTGTCGAGGCGTGGGGGTGTGGGGCTCAAGGGGAGGGGGGTCTACTGGGGTCCGCGCGGACGGGGCGGGGCGGTGGTCTCGCGCAGGACGAGGCGGATGGGCATCTGGACATGCCCCGGTGATGCGGCGTCGGGTTCGTCGAGCTGGCGCAGCAGCAGCCGGGCGGCCTCCGCGCCCTGCTCGGCGACCGGCTGGGCGACGGTGGTCAGGCCGACCACGTCGGCGAGTTCGTGGTCGTCGAAGCCGACGACGGACACGTCGTCGGGCGCCTTGAGCCGGTGGCGGCGCAGGGCGCGAAGGGCGCCCATCGCCATCTCGTCGGACTGCGCGAACACGGCCGTCGGCGGCCGGGAGGCGGCCAGCAGCGCGGTCATCGCCCGCTCGCCGCCCTCGACGGTGTAGTCACCGTCCGCCTCCAACGCCGGGTCGTGCTCGATCCCGGCGTCGGCCAGTACGCCCAGGTAGGCGTTGCGGCGCTCGATGGGGGTGGTCCAGTGCAGCGGCCCGCTGGCCCCGCTGATCATGCCGATGCGGCGGTGGCCGAGGTTGACCAGATGCCGTACGGCGCTCTCGGTGCCGGCCCGGTCGTCGATGCCGACGACGGTGAATCCGGGCCGGGCGCCGCCGACCGTGGTGGCCAGCGGTACCCCCAGTGAGCGCAGCGCCGCAGACTCCCCGTCGTCAGGAATGAGGAGCGACAGCACCGCGTCCACTCGCTTGCGGACCGGCAGCTTGGTGAAGAAACGCTTGCGCGTCTCCGCCGAGCCCAGGTTGTACAGCAGCACGTCGTAGCCGGCGGTGCTGAACACCTTCTCGGCGGAGTCCAGCACGGTGCCGAAGAACCAGCGGCCCACATACGGGACCAGCACGCCGATGGTGTAGGTCCGGCCGCTGGCCAGGCTGGAGGCCGAGCGGGAGGCGGTGTAGCCGAGTTGCGCGGCGACGGCCGCGATCTGGGTCCGCACCTCGTCGGAGACGCCCGGCCGGCCGCGCAGCGCGCGGGACACGGTGGACGCGGAGACGCCGGCGGCGCGGGCGACGTCGTTGATGCTGGCCGTCACGGCGCAGTTCCTCCCGTTGGTTTCACGTCGGTGTGATCTGTGGGTGACGTGACCGTAAACCCGACCCACTTGTTGCGCAAGCGTTTGCGTTCATATTTACTTGGGCCGATTCTCAAGAGAGTCCGTATTTGCCGATGGTCAGCGCACGCGTTTGGGCGCTGTGAGCCGACAGGAACTGTGCATGCGATACGCCCCGCCCGGCCTCTGTGTGAACGACTTCGCCCTGCTGCGGGACGAGGCCGGCACGTACGCGGTGCTGCACCTCCAGGGGCCCTGGACGGCCGAGTTCGACCACCTGCGGATGGAGACCTCCTACGGCCGGGCCACCTCCACCGACCTGGTCGGCTGGCAGCCGCAGGGCACCGCGTTCGGGGTCGGCCTGCCCGGCCGCTTCGACCAGCAGGCGGTATGGACCATGCACCCCGTCCGGCACGGCGACGGAATGGCGATGTTCTACACGGGCGTGAGTGGACTGACGCCGGGCGGCTGGCCGCTCCAGTCCGTCGGGCTGGCCTACTCCGACCGCACCGACGGCACCGGCTGGCGCCGCCACGGCACCGGGCCGGTCGTCGAGGCCGACCCGCGCTGGTACCGCACCGGCGAGCAGATGGCCTGGCGTGACCCGTTCGTCGTACGCGACGACGAGACGGAGGGCTGGGTGATGGTGGTCTGCGCCAGCGACGCATCCCTGCCCGTCGAGTCCGGCGGCTGCGTCGCCTGGGCCACCTCCGACGACCTGGAGCACTGGACGATCCAGCCGCCTCTCATCTCACCCGGCGACGTCGACGAACTGGAGTGCCCGGTCCTGGAACGTCTCGACGACGGCAGCTGGCTGCTGCTCGGCTCCATCGGCGCGACCCGCGGCTTCGAGTCGTGGACCGCGCCGAGCCTGCGGGGCCCCTGGACCCGCCGTGGCCTCCTCGGGCCGACCGGCTCGTACGCCCCGCGCGTCATCGCCGCGCCCGACGGCTCCCGAGTCGTCCTGCACACCACGCCCCGCCAGGTCGGCCTCACCGATACGGGCGACCGCTGCCGCGGCATGCTCGCTCAGCCCAAGTCCCTTGTCGTAAGGGAGGGTTCGTCGCCCCGCCTGGAATGGTGGCCCGGCCTCGACGCCTGGCTCGGCGAGGAGACCGACCAGCCCGCCCTGCACGCCGTCGGCGACATCGACATCACCGGGCCCGTTCACATCACCCTGCGTGCCGACACGGAAAGCAGCAGCCGCCCCGTCCTTGCCGTGGTCTGCGACGGCAAGAACCTCTGGATCACCGGCCCCGACGGCACCCGCCTCGGCGAGACCGTCCTGACCGAACCCGCCACCACCCTGCGCATCCTCACCATCGGCGAATACGTCGAGGTCTACGCCGACCACGTCTTCGCCCTCACGACCCTGTCCTACTCCGGGCATCCCGCCCCGTGGACAGCCGTGACCGAAGAACACGGCCGTACGATCCCGGTACGCCCGATCCGGCTGCCCGACCCCCACCGCGACGACGCCTCGGCCGTCTGGCCCGGCCCCTGAGCGACGCGGGAGCCCGCTCACGGATCGCTCCCACGACCGAGTCCCGCACACGCCGCCGCCCGGACCTGCCCCGCAAGCCGGCGGGTGATCTTCTCGAGTTCTCGAGGTAGCCGGGGCAAGGTCGGTAGCCGGGGCAAGGTCGAAGGTCGGACGAGTCCCGCACCTGCAATCGATGGTCGGGGCCGGGGAACACCTCAGCCGGGTCGAGATCGCAGCACACTCGGTGGGCAAGCTCGCCGCCACCGTCATCGGGGCGACGGAAGAGTGGCTCGAGTGGGGTGGAGCTGCCCCTGCCTGGACCACGTACTCGACGGCTATTGGCGGGCGACACTCCTCGCCGACGGCTGGGCGGACCGCGTCGGACTGCAGCAGCTCTTCGCGCTGCTGGTGCACGCCGTGCTCTTCGGCCGTGGCTGCGGGGAACGGGCCCTGAAAACGGCTCGGGCGGCGCTCGCGCGGTGAGCGCGGGCACCGCCCGGAGCGACGTCGAGGGCGAGGAGAGCGAAAGGACTTGAGTTCATTTGGAGTGAATGAGAAGGAAGCCCCTTCATGGCCTCGCCGCGGGCAACGCTAGCACTCAGCCCGGGATCAAGTCGCGCAGATTTTCGAGGGTGATGAACCGGGAGTCCGGGTGCAGCCCCTCGGGACGTTCGAGACCGATGTACATCACGGGCTCGTCCGGGACCGGCTCGCCGTCCCACTGGCGTTGGCGGCGGCTGGGCGCCGTACAGGTGCCAGGTCCGGGGGCATCAACCTGCTGCACCCCGCTCGTCAGCGGCACGTACATGCCGTCGCCGATCGAGCCGGCCAGGCTCGCGGCGATGAGTCGGCGCCGGGTGCGAACACCCGGTTCAGCGGAAGTCGAGCGCACCGCGCCCCCGCTTCAGCTCCGTGAATGCCCCTATCCCGGCGAGGGTCGAAGTGGCCTGGAACAGCCGGATCGCTTCCTCGCCCTTGGGGACGGAGGTGAGGACGGGGCCGAAGAAGCCGACGCCGTCCACGGTGACGACGGGTGTCCCGGCCTCCTCGCCGACCGCTTCCTGGCCGGCCTGGTGGCTGGCGCGCAGGTCCGCGTCGAACGCGTCGGTGTGTGCGGCCTTGGCCAGGGACGCGGGCAGTCCCAGTTCGTCGAGGGACTCGGCGATGACCGCGTCGTAGTCCTTGTTGCGCCCCACGTGGATACGGCTGCCGAGCGCGGTGTAGAGCTCGCGCAGGACGGTGTTGCCGTGGAGGGCTTCGGCGGCTGCGCACACCCGGGCCGGGCCCCAGGCCCGGTCGTTGAACTCGCGGTACCAGGGGTCGAGTTCGCGATGCTCGTTGAGCACGGACAGGCTCATGATCCGCAAGCGAAGGTCGATCGGCTGAAGCCGTTCGACTTCGAGTAGCCATCGGGAGGTGACCCAGGCGAAGGGGCAGGCGGCATCGAAGTAGAGGACGACCGGCGTGGCGGCAGGAGCAACAGATTCATCTTCCATGGAAGGCAATTTATCATCCGTGGAAGATATAGTGAAGGCATGCAGACCGACGCCATCACCGCCATCGTCGAACAGTGGAAACACGAGCGCCCCGATCTGGACGCGGCACCGATGCTCGTCATCGGCCGGCTCTTCAGGCTCACAGAGGTACTGGACCAACGGCTGCGCCCGCCCTTCCAGGCCGCGGGCCTGGGCGGCGGTGACTTCGACGTGCTGGCGGCGCTCCGGCGTTCAGGGGAGCCCTACGCGCTGTCCGCAGGCGAGCTCAGCCGCACCGTCCTGGTCACCACCGGCGCGATCAGCAAGCGGGTCGACCGGCTCGAAGCCCGTGGCCTGGTCAGCAGATCCGTCGCCGAGAGTGATTCACGCGGACGCCTCATCACCCTCACCGCCGAGGGCGTCGAACTGACCGACGAACTCATCGCCGTCCACTTGGACAACCAGCGTCGACTCCTCTCCGGGCTCAGCGCGGACGAGCGGACGCAGCTTGCCGCCCTGCTCGAACGACTCGCCTCGACACTGCCCGAAGGCGATGGCCGGGCCGACAGAACGTCACCGCGCCCAGACCCGCCCGGGGCAACCACGTGACGGGGCCTGGGGCGGGTGCTGTCGGCTCTCACGGCTGATACGCGACGGCGGTCAGGACAAGGCCACGACGGACCTGCCAGCGTCCGTGGAAGTCGTGGAGCCGCCGGCCGTCCCGATCGCGGCCTTCGCGCAGGAGACGGGCTCGGAAAAGCGGACCGCGCGGGTCGATGCGGATCTCGGCATCTGCAAAGCCGAGCCACTCGCCGACGAGTGGGAACCAGGTCTTGTAAACGGATTCCTTGGCGCTGAACAGCACCCGGTCCCAGCACACAGTGGAGTCGTGGCGGGCCAACTCGGCCAGTAACCGCCGCTCGCCCGGAAGTGCCACCATATTGACGATGCCGTCAGGAACCGGTTCGTGCGGTTCCGCGTCGATGCCCAGGGAACAGACATCGGTACGGCATGCCACCGCGGCGGCACGGTAGCCGTCGCAGTGGGTCATGGACCCCACGACGCCCTCGGGCCATGTGGGCGCCCTGCGCCGCCCCGGCACCAGCGGTACGGCCGGATGCCCCAACTCCGCCAGCGCCCGGCGCGCGCAGTGCCGTACGGTGGCGAACTCGCGGCGCCTCCTGTCCATCGCCTTTGCGATCCAGGCATGCTCCTCAGGGAAGAGGAACACCCCTGCCGGGTCGTCGAACTCCTCGGCCGTCCCGGTGCCTTGGGGCAGCAGCGGTGCCAGAAGCGTCGTGCTCAGGATCTGTCCCTCCTGGGACCAGTGCGGTATGGGACGTCGCGGGGGTGGCCGGGGCGCCGCCGCCCTCGCGGGTGCCGACACCTGCCGGGAGACGAACGACGCCGGCCCGGTGGCATCGTCGTCCTGTCCGAGCTGAAGGACGGCCTCAGCCGCCGACCGCCGGGCTGCCGGACGCAACAGCGGATGCGCGCGTCTCGGCGGCAGGCCCGGTCTGCCGCTGGGCGTCCCGCTTCGCCACCTCCTCGCGCACGATCGGGATGACCTCCCGGCCGAACTCGACGGCGTCCTCCGCGTAGTCGTAGCCGTGCGCCGCGATGATCTCCACACCGAGATCGATGTAGTCGAGCAGCGCGGCCGCCACCGTCTCGGGCGTGCCGACGAGCGCCGCGACGGGCCCACCGCCACCGGTGGCCGCCACGGTCCCCGTCCACAGGGCGCGGTCGTAGCGCTCCCCCTTCTCGGCGAGCCGGCGCAGACGGTACGACGCGACGTCCGCGCTCTTGCTGAGTCCCTGCTTGCGGGCGTGGATCCGGTCGACGACGCGATGCGCCTTGTCCCAGGCCAGTTCCTCCGTGGCGGCGATGATCGGGCGGAAGGCAACGTGCAGACGGGGGGTGTCGGTGCGTCCGGCCGCGCGGGCCGCCGCCCGGATCGACTTGATCTGCTCGGCGGTGCCGGCGAGGGACTCCGCCCACAGCCCGTAGATGTCCGCCTCCGCGCCGCCGACCGCGTAGGCGGCCGCCGACGAACCGCCGAAGGAGAGCGCGGGCCGGGGCTGCTGGGCCGGGAAGACGTCGCTGACGAAGTCGGTGAAGCGGTAGTACTGGCCCTCGTAGTCGAAGGGCTCGTGCGATGTCCATGCCTTCTTGATGATCTGCATGTACTCGCGGGTGCGTGCGTACCGCTCGTCCTTGGTCAGGTAGTCGCCTTCCCGCTGCTGGTCGTCGTCGAAGGCCCCGCTGATGAAGTGCAGGGTCAGCCGGCCGTCCGTGACGTGGTCGAACGTGGCGAACGTGGTGGCGGCGAAGGTCGGGTAGGACACGTTCGGCCGGTGGGCGACGAGGAACTCCATGCGGTCGGTGTTGGCGGCGAGGTACGCGGCGACCTGGGCGGGATCGGGCCAGTTGGACCGGTAGGCGATGAGCAGGCGGTCCCAGCCGGATTCCTCGTGCGCCTGCGCGAGACGCAGGGTGTAGTCCTTGTCGAACATCGCACCACTGCGTGCGCGGGTCTCGGAACCGTCGTTGGTCATTGCGGACCCCACGAAAGTGACGGGCATGACTGCTGATCTCCTTACTGCGGTGGCGTGGTGCGGGACGGCGGGTTCAGACTCGCGTGGTGCCGGGCGCGGGCGTCTTCACCTGTGGGCCTCTCGGCCCGAAGCTGAGGAGGACACCGCACACCAGGGCGGTGAGCAGCGTGACCACGCCGCCCACGGCGAACGGTGCCCTTCCGCCGAACGTGTCCGCGAGCCAACCCGTGAGGGGACTGCCGATCGGGGTGCCGCCCAGGAGGACGAGCATGTAGAGACCCATGACCCGTCCTCTCACCTCCGGTTCGGCGGAGAGCTGGATGGTGCTGTGCGCCGTGGTCACGAAGACCGTCGTGGCGATGCCGGCTCCGACCAGCATCAGGCCGAAGAGCCACACGCTGGGCATCAGACCGAGTACCACCTCCAGCGCGCCGAGCGCCGAAGAGCTCAGGAGCAGCAGCCGTTGGCGGTTGCCGACCTTGTCGGCGTACAGCGTCGCCAAGGTCGCGCCGATCAGCATGCCCACCGCGAGCATCGTGGACAGGAGCCCGTACACGCCGACACCGGAGCCGATCACCCTGGTGGTGAAGAGCGGGATCGACGTGGGGAAACTCGCGAAGGTGCCGACCACCAGGGTGAGCGTCAGAAACAGCATCAGATCGGTTCGGCCGCGGACGTAGCGGAGCCCGTCCAGGAGTAGTCCGGGCGTGCGCTGCGCCGGGGGAGTGCTGTGCAGCGTGCGCGGATCCGTCCACAGCAGGCCACCGACCACGGCGGCGAAGCTGGCGGCGTTGCAGAGGAAGACCCAGCCCGTGCCCCACCAGCCGATCGCCGCTCCGGCAAGAGCCGGCCCGACGATCCGGGACACGTTGAAGGTCATGGAGTTCAGCGGCACGGCCTTGGGGACGTTGGCCACCCCGACCATCTCGACCACGAACGACTCGAAGATGGGGGCGTCCAGGGCGGACAGACACCCGAGTGCCAGGCACAGCAGATAGACCTGCCACAGCTGGATCACTCCGCCGAGGTCGAGCAGGCCGAGTGTGAGGGCGCACAGTCCCATCAGAGCCTGCAGGACCATTAGCGTTTTGCGTACGTTCAGCCGGTCGGCCAGCACCCCGGCCCACAGGGAAAGGAAGATGATGGGCAGGAACTGGAGCGCCGTCGCGGTGCCCAACGCGATCGGGTCGTTCCCGGACAGTTCCAGGACCAGCCAGTCCTGGGCGACTCGTTGCATCCAGGTGCCGGTCAGGGAGACCGCCTGGCCGATGACGAACCGGCGGAAGTTGCGTACCCGCAGTACGTCGAACATACGGGTACGCCCGCGGGGGTGCCGCGACTGCGGTGTGGGTTCCTCTCCGCTCACAGCCGAGGCCACCGGCTACTTCCCCTGGCCCGAGGCGGGCGTGCCCGGGCGGACGAGGTGCTCGCCCAGGACGAGGAAGTCGAGCCCGAGGTTCCTGAAGGTGCGTACCGCGTCGGCGGCGGTGTCGACGATGGGTTCCGCCCGCCCGTTGAACGAGGTGTTGACCAGGACCGGTGCTTCTCCGAGCGTGTGCAGACGCGTGAGGAGGCTCTCCACGACCGGTGCCTGACCCGGGACGATCACCTGGGGCCGGGTGGTGCCGTCGACCGGGTGGGTCGCCGCCGACATGACCTCGCGCGCGTGCCCGGACACCACGGCGCTGCCGACCATGTAGCGCTCCCGAAGGCCCTGACTCGGCCACAGCGTGGGGGCGAACGCGGCCAGGGTCACCGGGGCGAGCGGCCGCCACTGCTCACGGTTCTTGAGTGTGTTGATCCGGTTCCGTACGTTGGACGGCTGCGGGACCGCCACGATCGACCGGTGGCCCAGCGCCCGGGGACCGATCTCCGCCCGGCCCTGTGCCACGGCACCGATCGCACCGGTGAGCAACAGGTCGGTCACGGCCTCGGGCGAGAAGTCCGACACCTGGAACCCGGCGTCCCTCAGTCCGTCGAGTTCGGCGTCACCCGTACCCAAGTCCCTGCCCAGGTAAGGTGATTGAAGGAGCTCCACCTTCTTCGGCGGGCAGACGAACCACGCCGCTCCGAGGGAGACACCGGCGTCGTGCGGGAACGGCGGAACGTAGGTGGGGTCGGGAAGCTTGCCGTTCGCCACGCAGTTCAGGGCGACGCCGCCCGAGAGGCAGACCTGGTCCGTGCCGCTCAGACAGACGGTCTCGGCATAGAGAGCCCGGAAGTTCTCCTCGACGGTGCGCTGAGCGCTCGCCGCGATCCGTACGGCCACCGCATCGCGGTCGAGGTGCTCCGTCGGCTGCGTCACCTGGCCGAACCGGTCACCGAAATAGCCCATCCACGAGTCGGTGAGCACCTCGTACGGCACGTCGGGCTCATGCTCGAAGGGCGGTTTGCTCTTCCAGCCGCCGTCGCCGATCAGATCTCCCATCGGCAGGAGGGCGGACTCCGAGCCCTGCCCGTACGGGGCCAGCCCCATGGTCTTGCCGGCGCCGTAGGTGCCGAAGCCCAGTACCCGGCTCGCCGCCTCGTACATGGACCCCAAGGAGTAGCCGCGCGGCCAGCGGCGCTTGAGGCTCAGGCCGGAGGCGCGGTCACCGGCGAAGATCGAAACGGATTCCAGTTCGCCGCTGCCGTCGACGACGAGGACGCCGGCCTTGTCGAAACCCGAGGCGTAGAACGACGAGACGGCGTGCGCCAGATGGTGCTCGACGAAGACGAGTTCGGGGGCCGGCCCCGTGGCGGCTTCCGGACCGAAGAGCGCGGCGTACATCTCCTGGCGTTCGGAGTCGTGCCAGGTGCGGTAGCGAGGCATGTCCCAGCCCATGGCGACGGCATCGAGATCGCGCCAGGAGATTCCGGCCACCTCGAGGCAGTACCGCGCGGCCTGCCCCGGGAAGCTGCCTTCGGCGTGTTTGACGCGTGTGAAGCGCTCTTCCTCGGCGAAGGCCCAAATGGTGCCATCGCCGTCCACGAGCACGGCAGCGGTGTCGTGTCGATTCCAGTTGACGCCCAGGACCCACATGTGAGTTGCACCTCCGTTGCTGGGTTGCCGGCCGCCGAGTGCCAGAGGCCCGGAGCGGCAGCAGTTCTGATGGACAGCGGTCGCAGACCGCGGACATACGGCAGTGGTGAGTGCACGTAGGTATGTTGGGTCGGCGCGCATGACAGGCATGGGAACAGTCGCCGAGAGCCCATCTCACGGAACGGAACGCTGAGGACGCCTCTGGTCCGTCGGGGGTTGGTTCCATGATCCGCGGCTTATGAAATCCGACAGGTCACCGGCGTGCAACCACCTGTGGTGATCGTCACATCAGGGCCGCCGTGAGGCTGACTGGTAGTCAATTAACTGTGCACTCCTGGAGGTTGACGGTGCACTCCTGGAGCTGGACGTTGCCTGCGGTCGGTTGCGATCTTGATCAATCGTCGGATGACTCGAATGACCGGAGGCGCGCGCGGTGGCCAGCAAAGAACATGTGGTGCATGTCGGGTTCGCCGATCAGGACGCGGCCGTGATCGACTTCGAGAAGTACGACGTGACGCTTCTCCTGGACGCTTTCGCGGCTTCACGCCTTCCGGAGGACGTGCGTCGGCGCTTCGCGCGCGTCGGCATCCTGGCGTTGCCCCGCCGAGTCGACCTGGACGACTACGACCGAGCGTCGGAGCAGATGATCGCGCTGGTCAGGGAGTTCTCGCGGGACCTGGGAGAACCGTCCGCCATCGTGGGCCTCTACGAGAACACCACCCTGCCCGCGGCCCGGCTCCGAGAGGAGTTCGGCCTGCCCGGCACGGACGTCAGGACGACACTGCTCTTCCGGGACAAGGTCCTGATGAAGCAGGCACTGAACGGCGTGGTGAGAGTGCCGCGCTACTGGGACGTGGACGCCGCGACACCGACGGCCGAACTGGAGGACATCGCGGCCGGCCTGCCGGGGAAGGTCGTGCTCAAGCCGAGGAGCCAGGCCGCCAGCTTCGGCATCGAGATCTTCGACAGTGCCGGGGACTTCCTGCGGTACGCGCGTACGGAGGGCATCCGGGACCACTATGAGGTCGAGGAGTTCGTCGAGGGAGCCGTGTGCCACTTCGACGGCCTGATGCGCGACGGCGAGATCCTCTTCCTCAGCGCCGCCCGCTACCTGGGCAACTGCTTCGATCTGCAGTACGGCAAGGAGGCCCTGGCCTCGGTCTGCATCGACGATCCTGTGCAGGTACGGCAGATCCACGAGTTCACCGAGCGGGTACTGGGCACTCTGGGGCTGCGTGACGGGTCGTTCCATCTGGAGGCGTTTCGCACGCCCGACGGTGACCTCGTCTTCCTGGAGGTGGCCAATCGTCTCGGCGGCGGTTACATCAGGCGCCACTTCCAGGAAGCGTACGGTCTGGACCTGTTGGCCGAGTCGATCGCGGTGTGCATGAACCTGCCGTCGGCCGTGGAGAAGGCCACGACCCACCTCGATCTGCGGGCAGCCGGCCGCGGAGTCACCGGCTGGGTGCACCCGGCCCTCCAGGAAGACGCGTTGTGCCAGGTCAAGCGCATCAGGGGCTTGGACGTCTGCCCCGATTCGGTGATCTATTCCGAGATCCCGGACATCGGCAAGGTGTTCAACCGGGTTCCGGGATTCTTCGTCGGCTCAGGCCTGTTCATTCTGGCGGGTGAGACCACCGAGTCGATCGAGCGGGACGCGCTCGGCATCATCGAGTCCTACGGGATCGAAGTCCAGCTGCTCGACGGGTCCGCGGTACTGACCGGCCCGGCGGACCGCTAGTTCGAAGTCGATCATTGTGCTTTCATGTCCTCGGCGGGTGCGAACGGTTTGTCAGGCACCGTCGCCCCACTTCGCCGATCCCACAACTCACGAGACCCCGCGGTCGGCCTGCCATTTTCCTCCCTGTCGAGTTTCAAGAGGAACCATGACCTTCGCACTGATGTTTCCTGGGCAGGGCTCGCAGTTCCGGGGAATGGGGCAGGACCTTTTCCGGAGCTATCCGGGGCTCACGCAATACGCGTCCGACCTGCTGGGGTACGATCTGGCCGCGCTCTGCCGGGACGATCCCGATGACCGGCTTTCGAGGACAGAATTCACCCAGCCCGCCCTGTTCACCGTGAACGCGCTCCACTTGTTCGAACGCGAGCGCCGCGAGGAACGCCCCGCCGACTACTACCTGGGGCACAGCCTCGGCGAATACAACGCGCTGCTGGCAGCGGGTGTGTTCGACCTGGAAACCGGCCTGCGGATCGTGCGCAGACGTGCCGAGTTGATGGCTGAGGCGGTCGGCGGCGGGATGACCGCGGTGATGAACGCCCCGGCAGCCCGCCTGACCGAGATCTTCGCGGAGGACGACGTCGAGGGCGTCGACATCGCGGCCTTCAACACCGACGCCCAGGTGGTGATCGCGGCCTCCGCCCAGGCGCTCGAGGCGGCCCATGCCGTACTCCGTGACAGGGGAGTGAGATTCGTTCCCCTGCGGGTCGGCGGTGCCTTCCATTCACGCTACATGGAACCGGTGCGGGCGGAGTTCTCCCGGTTTCTGCAGGGGATCGTCTTCAAGGAGCCCCGGGCTCCCGTCGTATCGAACGTGACGGCCCGCCCGCACGCGCCCGGTCAAATCCGTGAACGGCTGGCCGAACAACTCGTCGAGCCGGTGCGCTGGACCGAAAGCATCCGATATCTCATGTCGCTGGAAGACGGCCTGGAGCACCAGGAGATCGGCGGCAAGGATCTTACGCGCATGGTGGCGCACATCAGAGCGGAGGGCTGAGGAAATGCTCAGGACAGAGAAGATCAGGCAGTACATGGAAGAGCGGTTCCTGGTCGATTTCGGTGAGGACGTGACCGCGGACACCGATCTCTTCAAGGCAGGCGTCATGGATTCCTTTGGCTATCTGCAGCTGATGGATTACCTGGAGACCGAGTTCGGTGTGAAGATCGCATCGGACGAGATACTTTCCAACGTCTTCGTGTCGCTCGCCACGATCGACGCCTTTGTGGCCCACAAAATGGGCGCGGACGTCTAGGTAGGGGAAACCTGCGTGTGTGGAATAGCCGGCTTTGCGTCGTCCCGCCTTCCTGGTGAGGAGATACCCGGACGCATCGCATCGATGTTGTCGTCAATCCAGCACAGAGGGCCCGACGAGGCCGGCTACTACCTGGACGACGGTGTGGCAATGGGGACGGTCCGCTTGGCGATCATCGATCAGGCATCGGGTTCGCAGCCCATGGCGGATCCCGCCGAGCGGTACTGGATCTGCTTCAACGGCGAGCTGTACAACCATGTGGAACTCCGGGCCGAACTCAGCGGGTTGGGCAGGCCGTTCCGCACCAAGTCGGACACCGAGGTCGTACTGCAGGCGTGGATCCAGTGGGGGCCCGGGTGCTTCGCCCGTTTCAACGGTGCCTTCGCCCTGGCGATTCGTGACACCCGGACCGGGACACTGGTCCTGGCCCGCGACAGATACGGCAAGCGGCCACTCTTCTACGCGGAGCAGGACGGTGCTCTCCTCTTCGCCTCGGAGATGAAGGCGTTCACGGCCTACCCCGGGTTCCGTCACGAGTTCGACGCGCGGGAACTGGCCTCGGTGTACGCACTGTGGGCTCCGCTGCCCGATCACACCCCGTTCAGGGGCATCAGGCAGGTGCCGATGGGCGGCTTCCTGACGATCGCGGGAAGTCGGCGCACCGTAGCGCTGTACGAGGAACTGCGCGTCGACGGCCCCGCGTTCGAGGGCGACGAGAAGGAGGCCGTCGCCTTCGTACGGGAGACGCTCCGTAAAAGCGTCGAGGTACGTCTGCGCAGCGATGTCGAGGTGGGCGTGTACCTCAGCGGCGGCCTCGACTCCTCCATCGTGACGAAGCTGGCGACGGAGCTCTCCGCACATCAGGTACGTACGTTCTCCGTCGAGTTCGAGGAGAAGTCGTTCGACGAGTCGAGCAGCCAGCGGCTGGTGGCGTCCCATCTCGGCACCCTGCACTCGTCGCTGCCCGTGTCGCACCGCGACATCGCCGACGCCTTCGTCGACGCGGTGTGGCATGCCGAGGTGCCGGCCTTCCGGACCTCGTTCGTCCCGATGTACCTGCTGTCCCGGCATGTGCGGGACGCGCGGATCAAGACGGTGCTCAGCGGCGAGGGGGCCGACGAGGCCTTCCTCGGCTACTCGCTGTTCCGCGAGACGATGCTCCGGGAGTCCTGGAACGACCTGCCGGAGGACGAGCGGATCCGCAGACTGGGCGGTCTCCACCCGGAACTCGCGCACTTCGGCTCCGCGCGCAAGGCCCATCTCCTTGGACTGTTCCAGCAGTTCAGCACCGAACGCGTGCCCGGACTCTTCTCGCACGAACTGCGTTACCAGAACGGGAAGTTCGCCACACGTCTGCTCAAGGACCCGGGAGACCCGCTGGAGCCCATACGGGAACTCGTGCGGAACACACCCGGATACGACGGGCTCACCTCCGTGCAGAAGGCGCAGTGGATCGAGTACAAGACCCTCCTGTCGGGATACCTCCTGGCGACGCAGGGGGAGCGCGCGAGCCTCGCCCACGGCGTCGAGAACCGCTGCCCCTTCCTGGACCCCGCCGTCGTACGCGCGGCCGCCTCCGTGAACCTCCGCTACGACGACGGATACGACGAGAAGGCGATGCTGAAGAAGGCGTTCTCCGATGATCTTCCGCAGTGGACGGTCAACCGGCCCAAACAGCCCTACCGGGCGCCGGGAAGCGCGGTGTTCAAGGACCAGCGCCCCGACTACCTGGAGCTCCTGCTCTCGGACACCGAGCTCCGCAAGATCGAATGCGTCGACCCCGTCTTCGCCGGAAAGCTCGTCGCGAAGATCATGCGGACGCCGGTCGAGGAGATCAGCACCAAAGAGGACCAGGCGTTCGTCTACCTCCTGTCGACCGCGGTCCTCAACCGGCAGTTCGTCCTCGGCGAGGAGAGACACATGGCAGCGGCGGCGCGGAACGCGCGGATCGGCCGGATGAACCTGCGCACGGTCGTGGACCACCGGCGCGGCGGTGTCCCGGTCGAGGTGGCCCGATGAGCCGCCGCGATCCTCAACGCCCCGTTGACATCGCTGTCATCGGCCTCTCCCTGCGCTTCCCGGGCTCCGACTCGCTCACCGAGCTCTTCGGGCATCTGACGGCCGCCCGCTCCCTCATCACGGAGGTACCGGAGCGGCGTTGGCCCAAGGAGCGGTACTTCGGCGACCCAAGGGGCGGGGCCGAGAGGACGAGAAGCATCTGGGGCGGCTTCATCGACGACGCCGAGTGCTTCGACGCGGCCTTCTTCAACATCTCGCCCCGCGAGGCCTCCACCATGGACCCTCAGCAGCGGCTGACGATGGAACTGGCCTGGAAGGCCGTCGAGGACGCGGGATACCGGGCGAGCGCGCTGGCCGGCACGAACACCGGTGTGTTCATGGGTGTCTCCCACTCGGACTACGCGGAGATGATGGAACGGGACGCGGCGAAGATCGACGCCTACCTGCCCACCGGAACCGACTTCGCCGTGGTCGCCAACCGGGTCTCGTACTACCTCGACCTCCATGGGCCGAGCGTCGTCAACGACACCGCCTGCTCCAGCTCACTCGTCTCCGTCCACCAGGCCGTCGCCGCCCTGCGGAGCGGGGAATGCGACATGGCGCTCGCAGGCGGCGTCAACCTGGCCTGGTCGCCGAAGCTGTTCGTCGCCTTCAGCCAGGCGGGGATGCTCTCGCCGACGGGCAGGTCGCACGCCTTCGACAAGGGCGCCAACGGGTTCGTCCGGGGCGAGGGCGGTGCCGTCCTGATGCTCAAGCCGCTGGCCAGGGCCGTCGAGGACCGGGATCCGGTCCATGCGGTGATCAAGGGATCCGGCACCAACCACGGAGGCCGGACCAACTCGCTCACCGTCACCAACCCCGCGGCTCAGGCGGAGCTGATCGAGGGCGTGTACCGCCGCGCGGGAGTGCCTGTCGACAGCGTCGGCTACGTCGAGGCCCACGGCCCCGGCACCCCCGTCGGGGACCCCATCGAGGTACTCGGCCTCAAGAAGGCGTTCCAGCGCCTGCACGCCGCCGAGGGCACCCGGCCCCGCCCGGGGACATGCGGCATCGGCTCGGTCAAGACCAACATCGGCCACCTGGAGTCGGCGGCCGGCGTGGCCGGGATCGTCAAGGTGATCGGAGCGCTCGCCACCCGGACGCTGCCCGCGACCGTGAACTTCACGGAGCCCAACCGGCTCATCGACTTCGACGACAGCCCGTTCTACGTGGTACGCGACACCCAGCCCTGGGCCGCCCCCGGCACCGCCCCGGACGGCGGCGTCCTGCCGCGGCGCGCCGGTGTCAGCTCCTTCGGCTTCGGCGGCACCAACGCGCACTGTCTGCTGGAGGAGTACGTCCCGGACGACGAGCCGGCCGCGGCGGAGGACGGACGGCCCCAGGTGTTCCCCCTCTCGGCGCGTACCGAAGCCCAACTGCGTGCCGTGGCACGGCGACTGCTCGACCACCTCGCGGGACCGGTCCCCGGCGACGAGGCCACCGCCCTGCTCCGGCCCCGCCAGGCGCTCGCCGACATCGCCTACACCCTGCAGATCGGGCGCGAGCCGATGCAGGCCCGCCGGGCCTTCACCGCCACCGGCCGACAGGAACTCGCGGACGCGCTCCGGGCGTTCCTGGACGGCACGCCCGCCGATCCCGACGTCCACGGCAGCGCAGGGACGCCGGTGGCGGAGCCCACCGGGGTCCTCGACGCGGCACGGGCCTGGGCACAGGGCGAGACGGTGGACTGGCAGGCGGTGCGTGAGCGCGCCGGATACCCGCAAGCACGGCGTGTCCGGCTGCCCGCCTACCCCTTCGAGCGTGTGCCGCACTGGTTCACCGTCCCGGACCGGCGCGAGGCGGCCGCCGGCACGGAGCGCGCCGCCCTGCATCCGCTGGTGCACCGGAACACCTCGGTGCTGTCCGGGCAGCGCTTCAGCTCCACCTTCACCGGCGACGAGCCCTTCCTGGAATCCCACCGCGTCGACGGCGTGCGCGTCATGCCGGCGGCGGCCTATGTGGAGATGGTCCGCGCGGCGATCGACCAGGCCGTGGAGCGCGACCGCCGGGAGCCGGCCGCCGTGGTCCTGAGGGACATGACGTGGCTGCGCCCCCTCACCGTCGGTGACGAGCCCGTAGAGGTCCATGTGGAGCTCTCACGGGAAGAGGACGGAACCATCGCGTTCCAGGTGCGGCAGGACACCGCACCGGACGGCGGCTCCGGTGCCGTGCACAGCCGTGGAGCGGCCGACATCCGTCCGCTCGACGCCCCGGCCGTCGTCGACCTCGACGCGCTGCGCACGGCCTACGACACGGTCGCGGTGCCCGACGTGTACGAGGGACTGCGTCGCCAGGGCCTCCAGTACGGGCCCGCCATGCGAGGGCTGCGAGAGATCCACCGCGGCGAGGGCGGGCTGCTCGCGCGGATCGCACACCCGGACGAGGCCGGCACGGGCGAGGGCCTGATCCTGCCCCCGAGCGTGCTCGACGCCGCCTTCCAGGCCTCGCTGGCGCTCATGTTGGCCGAGGCGTCCGAGCCGTCGCGGGACCCGGTCCTGCCGTTCGTACTCGAACAGATCGACATCGCGGGCCCGTGCCCGCCCGAGACATGGGCTTGGGTCCGGCGCGCTGGGAGCAAGGGCATGGTGGACAAGTTCGACATCGACCTGTGCGACGGCGCGGGCCGGGTGACCGCCCGGGTGAGCGGCCTGGTCCAAAGGGCCGTCGGAGCCCGGGCGGCGGCCCCGCACGGACAGGACGTCGTCACGGCCACCCCCGACTGGGTGCCCGTGCCGCTCTCCCCGCGAGGGGCCGCGAGCGCCCGCCGTACCGTCCTGCACGGCTACCTCGCCGGTGCGCGGGTCTCCGGCACCGCCGACACGGGCGGCGCGTCGTTCGAACGCCTGCCGCGGGTGCGGCGCACCCAGGTGGCCGACGGCGTGGGGGAGGTGCTGGACGTCGTCTTCGGCGCGCTGCGGACCGTACTGAGCGGCAGACCGAAGGAGGACCACCGCTTCGTCGTCCTGGTCGACGACCGGGTGCCGCGACACTTCCACGCGCCGCTCACCGGTCTGTTCAGGACCGTCGCCCTGGAGAACCCGGCGGTTGGAGGACGCGTGGTCCGGGTGGCGGGGCTGGACACCGCCGACGCGGAACACATCGAGCGGATCCTGCGCGACGAGGCCGCCGACGGGTCGGCCGACGCGGAGGTCCGCTACGACGCGGACGGCTCACGCCACGTCCGGCGCGTCGTGGAGAGCGCGGAGCGGGTCCGGGGCCCCGAGGCGCCCGCGCTGAAGGACGGCGGCGTGTACTGGGTGACGGGCGGCCTCGGGGGCCTGGGGCGCCACGTCGCGCGGTACTTCGCGCGCCGGGAAGGCGTCACCGTGGTGCTGAGCGGCCGTTCGGCATCCGGACCGGACACCGACGCCGCGCTGCGTGCCCTGCGCGGCGAGGGAGTCGACGCGCACTACCTGGCCGTCGACGTCACCTGCGCGCAGGACGTGGCAGGAGCGGTCCAAGCCATCGTGCGCGCCCACGGCTCGCTGGACGGTGTCGTCCACGCGGCGGGTGTGCTGCGGGACGGGTACGCGTTGCGCAAGGACCACGAGGACCTGCACACCGTGCTCGCTCCGAAGCTGGGCGGAACGATCCACCTCGACGCGGCGACCCGCGACCTCGACCTCGACTTCTTCGTCCTGTTCTCCTCCGTCGCGGGCGTCCACGGCAATCCGGGACAGTCGGACTACGCGGCGGCGAACGCCTTCCTCGACGCCTTCGCCGGCCACCGCCAGGCTCTCGTCGAAGCCGGCGAGCGCACCGGCGCGACCTTCGCGGTGAGCTGGCCGCTGTGGGCCGAGGGCGGGATGACGGTCGACGACGTGACGCGCGCGTCGATGCGCGAACGGCACGGCTGGGAGCCGCTGCCCACGGAGGCGGGCGTCCGCGCGCTGGGACACGTACTGGCCCATGGACCCCACCACGTCGTGGTGGCCTACGGCCGCGACGCCACCCTCACGGACACCGTCGCGGCGCCGGAACCCGAGCGCACGGCAACGCCCCGGGACGAGGCCGCGGCGGACCGCGTCCCGCTCCCCGAGGACGGCCTCCGCTCGGGCACGACGGCGCTGCTGACGAGGCTCCTGGCGGAGGTGCTGCACCACGAGCCGGACGCCGTCGACCCCACCGTGAACCTGGTCGAGTACGGGATCGACTCCCTCGGCATCCTCGACATGACCGCTCGTCTCGAGCAGCTGTTCGGCCCACTGTCCAAGACGATCTTCTTCGAGTACCTGAACGTGGCCGATGTGGCCGGGTACTTCATCGCCACCCACCGGGAGAAACTGGAGAAGGTCCTGGCCGGACAGGACGCACCGCCGCCGCCCGACCCGCCCCGGGAGGAGGCCACTGCCCCGCCCCGCCCCGTCGCCCCGCGCGGAAGGACGGACACGCGCGAAGGAACGGACTCGCGCGAAGGGACGCAGCCGCCCGCCGCGCCCGACGACCGCCACGACATCGCGATCATCGGCATCTCCGGCCGCTACCCCGGAGCCCGCACCATGGACGAGCTCTGGGCGCTCCTGGAGGAGGGGCGCGACTCCTTCGAAGAGGTCCCGCGCGACCGCTGGAACCACGACGCCATCTACAGCCGCGACCGGGCCGAGCCGGGCAAGAGCGTCATCCGCACCGGCACCTTCCTGCGGGACATCGACACGTTCGATCCGCGCTACTTCCGCATTTCCAAGCGGGACGCGGAGCAGATGTCGCCGGAGGTCAGGCTCTTCCTCCAACTCGGCGTGGAAGCCCTGGAGGACGCCGGGTACTCGCGTGAGCAGATCCAGCGGCAGTACCAGGGAGATGTCGGCGTGCTGGCCGGCACCATGAGCAACCACTACGGCCTGTACGGGTTCCAGAACGGCCTGGTGCGCGGTGCCCGGCAGAGCGGCAGTTACAACGCGACGATGCCCAACATGCTCTCGTACTTCTATGGGCTGACCGGACCCTCGATCTTCCTGGACACCATGTGCTCGACGTCCTCGACGTGCGTGCACCAGGCCGTGCAGATGCTGCGCGCCGGTGACTGCGAGATGGTCGTCGCCGGCGGTGTGAACCTCCTGCTGCACCCGTACAACCTCATCACCTCCTCCCAGGAGCACTTCACGACGGCCACCTCGGACGTCATCCGCAGTTACGGTCTCGGCGTCGACGGAACCATCCTGGGCGAAGGCGCAGGCGTGGTGGTCCTCAAGTGCCTCGCCGACGCGGAGCGGGACGGCGACCACGTCCACGCGGTCATCAGGGGAACGGCGATCACCAACGCGGGGACGCGCAACGGCTTCACCGTGCCCAGTGTGGCGATGCAGGCCCGCGCGGTGGAGAAGGCCCTGGACGACGCGGGCGTGGACCCCCGGACCATCAGCTATGTCGAGGGGCACGGCTCCGGGACCTCGCTCGGCGACCCCATCGAGGTCAAGGCGCTGACCGACGCGTTCCGCGCGTCCACCGCGGACACCGGCTTCTGCGCTCTGGGCTCCGTCAAGTCCAACATGGGGCACCTTCTCGCGGCGGCGGGTGTGGTCGGTATCGCCAAGGTCGTCCTGCAGCTCCGCGAGGGCAAGATCGCGCCCTCGCTGCACAGCGACGATCTCAACCGGGACATCCCGTTCGGGGACACCCCCTTCCACGTCCCACGCCGGCTCACCGACTGGCGGAGGCCGGTCACGGTCGTGGAGGGGCGGCGCGTCGAGCACCCCCGCCGGGCCGGGATCACCTCGATCGGCGCCGGCGGGATGAACTCGCACCTGATCGTGGAGGAGTACACGGCCGCCCCGACGGCGCACCACGACGGGCGCCACGAGCTCTTCGTCTTCTCGGCGATGACCGACGAGGCGCTGGAGACCTACCTGCTCCGCTTCCGCGCGTTCATGGCCACGCGGGACGACACCGACCTGGCGTCCATCGCCTTCACACTCCGCGTGGGCAAGAACGAACTGCCCCGGCGCTGGGCCTTCCTCGCCAAGGACCACCGGGGTGTCGTCGAGGCCATCGACCGGTACCTGGCGGGAGACCGCGACGTCGAACGCGCCCTCGTCGGGGACGGCCCGGGAACCGCGGTCGCACGGGACACCGGCATCGCCTGGACCAACGGCCGGAGCGTCGACTGGACCGTGCTGAGCGACGGCCGTGGACTGCGCCGTCTGCCCCTGCCGGCCTACCCCTTCGCCGAGGTCCGCTGCTGGGTGGAGGAGGACCCGGACGCCCCCTCGGTGATCGCACCGCTGGCGTTCCGGGGCGCGCTCCACCCCTTCCTCGGGCAGAACGAGTCCGACCTCGACGGGCTGCGCTACGGGCTGGACGTCCACCTCGACGACCTCCTCGACTACGGGTACCAGCAGGACAAGGAACCCCGCATCGTCCCGACGTTCGCCGTCGACGCGGCGTTGGCCTGTGCCCGTGTCTCCGGGTTCGCGGGCAGTGCGCGGATCCGCGGGCTGCGGCTGCCTGGGCGTATCGACTGGGCCAAGGCGGCGCGGCTCGTCACGACCTTCTCGGCCGCCGGCCGGACCGGCACCGGCACCGTGTTCGTCCAGGAGGAGTCGGGCACCCGTACACCGGTCGCGGGGTTCACCGTGCACGCCGGCGACGGCCCCGACGCGGAACGCTGGGGAACCGTGCCCGGTCTGGGCACCGACGAGCTCGCCCGCGAGGCCCTCGGCGTTCTCACCCGGGCGCGGTTCCTGGCGGAACTGGCGGAAGGAGGGATCGAGCGCCCGCAGATGTTCGACGGCGTCCAGGCGGCGTACTGGCTGCCGGGCGGGCGCCTGGTGTTCGACATGACTGCGCCGGACTTCCAGCAGAACCACGTCAAGCGGAACGTCTGCATCGAGCCGTCCGTCCTGGCGGCGATCGCCCACGGCGTCCAGCTCGTGGCGAAGCGGGCCGGTGTGCCCCGCTGGGCGCGTCTGGTGCCGCACCGGATCGACGAGGCCGGTGTGTCGGCCGACATCGCCGACGTGACCCGCGTCGTCTTCGACCTCACCGCCGAGGACGGCGGACTCGGCGGACGCATCCGGCTGGTGAACCGGACGGGCCGGCTCGTCGGCGAACTCACCGACGTGTGGTGGGGCGACGAGAACGCCGTCGTGCGTCAGGACCGGGCCACCGGACGGGACACCCCGGCCGCCTCCGCGCCGGAGCCCGACAACGTGGCCCGGCCGGCCCCCGCGACCGAGGCCCGGCCCTCCGACACCGCGGCCGTCGCCTTCGTCGCCGACGAGCTGCGCGCCCTCGCGGCGGGCATCCTGGGCTTCGAGCCGGACGAACTCGACACCACCACCGGCTTCTACGCCTTCGGCTTCGACTCCGTCACCCTGGTCACCCTCGCCGACCTGGTGCGTGAGCGGTTCGGCGTGCCGATCAGCCCGGCGGTCTTCTTCGACCTGGACACGCTCGACGCGCTGGCAGGGCACCTGGTGGAGGAGTTCGGGGAGCGGATCCCGTCAGGGGAGCGCCCGTCCCCGCCGGAGCGCCCGTCCCCGCCGGAGCGGGTGGCCCCCCGGACCGTGGCCGGAGAGGACGAGGAGCCGGCCGAGCGGCCCACGGCACCGACCGCCGCGGCACCGACCGCCGCGGCACCGACCGCCGCGGCACCGACCGCCGCGGCGTCGGCGGCTGTGGCGCCGCTCGCCGTGGCGTCGGCGGCTGTGGCGCCGCTCGCCGTGGCGTCGGCGGCTGTGGCGCCGCTCGTCGAGGCGCCGACCGCCGCGGCACCGCTCGCCGAAGCGGCGGACGCCGCGCGGACGCCGATGCCCGTCGCGGTCGTCGGCGCGGCCGGCCGCTTCCCCGGGGCCCGCGACCTCGACGAGTACTGGACGAACCTCGTCAGCGGTGTGGACTCGGTCGCGGAGTTCCCGGTCCACCGGTACGACGACACATATGCCCGGGTCGTCGAGGCGGCGGACTTCCCGCGCCACGCCGGAGTCCTGGACGACGTGGACGCGTTCGACGCGGGCTTCTTCCGCATCTACCCGAGGGAGGCGGAACTGCTGGACCCACAGCACCGTCTCGCCCTGGAGACCGTCTGGAGCGCACTGGAGGACAGCGCCTACCGACCCGCCGACCTGCCGGTCGACACCGGCGTGTTCCTCGGCGTCTCGGGGACCGACTACGCGACCCTGCTCAGCGCGCACGGCGTCGAGCCGGACGCCTTCACCGCGACGGGCAACGCGCACTCCATGCTCGCCAACCGCGTCTCCTTCGTGCTGGACGTACGAGGACCGAGCGAGCCGATCGACACGGCCTGCTCCAGCTCACTGGTCGCCGTCCACCGCGCGCTCGAGGCCATCCGGTCCGGGGCCTGTGCCATGGCCATCGCGGGCGGCGTGAACCTGCTGCTCAGCACGGACACGTTCGTCAGCGCCCACCGGGCGGGCATGCTCAGCCCCGACGGACGGTGCAAGACCTTCTCCCGCGACGCGAACGGATACGTGCGGGGCGAGGGCGTCGGTGCCGTCGTCCTCAAACCCCTGGCGGCTGCCGAACGGGACGGTGACGCCATCCTCGGGGTGCTGCTCGGAAGCGCCGAGAACCACGGGGGCCGGGCGAACTCGCTGACCGCCCCCAACGCCGACGCCCAGGCCGACGTCGTGTCGGCGGCCATCGGCGGCACCGACCCGGACACGATCGGCTACATCGAGACCCACGGGACCGGTACCGCCCTGGGCGATCCGGTCGAGGTGCGGGCCCTGCGCTCCGCCTTCCGGCGCCTGGACGCCGCCGGACGCGGCATGTGCGGCCTGGGGTCCGTCAAGACGAACATCGGCCATCTGGAGGCCGCCGCCGGTGTCGCGAGCCTGCTGAAGGTGCTGCTGGCGATGAAACACGGCGTCCTGCCCGCGACGCTGCACTGCCGTGAGGTCAACCCCTACATCGAGCTGGACGACAGCCCGTTCCACCTCGTGCGCGATAACGAGACCTGGCGGCGCCCGCCCGGTCGCGACGGCACGCCGGCACCGCGGCGCGCGGGTGTCAGCAGCTTCGGCTTCGGTGGCGCCAACTGCCATGTGGTCGTGGAGGAGTACGTCGACCCGAACGCCGACCGGGCCGGCGACGGCGCTGCGGTCGGTGCTGTGGTCGTCCCCCTCTCCGCCCGCACGGAGGGACAACTGCGCGACGTCGCACGGAACCTGCTGACCCATCTGGAGGACGAGCGCCACGCTTCCGTCCCGCTCGGCTCCATCGCCTGGACGCTTCAGGCGGGGCGGGAGGCGATGCCGGAGCGCGTCGGCTGGGTGGTCGAGTCCCGCGCGCAACTCGTACGCGTCCTACGGGCGTTCGTCACCGACGGCCAGGTCGGCGAGGGCGGTGCCCGGGGCACCGCGGTACGCTCCGGTGCCGCGAGTGCGCCGCACGGCGTCGAGCCGGCCGACGACCTCCGGCGGATCCTGCTGCACTGGACGCGGGGTGCCGAACCCGACTGGCGGGTACTGCACGGAGTTCGCGCGCCGAGGCGCGCGCACCTTCCGACGTACCCCTTCGCACGCGAGAGCCACTGGATCCCCGGCCACGCGCCACGCCGCGACCTCCCGGTGGCCCCGTCGGGCTCTGCCGCCGGTTCCGCCACCGCTCCCCCCGGCGTGGGAACCGCCCTTCTCGTGCCCCGGTGGACACCGGAGCCCATCGGACCGGACCGTGACGGCACGGCCGCCCCCACCCGTCGCGTCGTGGTGCTCCACGAAGCGGTCGGCTTCGCGCGAGACGCCATCGAGCGCCGGGACCCGACCGTGCGGTGTGTCACCGTCACGTCGCGGAGGAAGCGGCTCGACGCCTGGTTCCGCGATGTCACGGGCCAGTACCTGGAGATCGTCCGTGAGCTGGCCGCCGACGACCACCGGGGCAGGACACTCGTACAGGCGGTCGTACCCGCCCACGGCTCGCAGGCCGTCGCCTTCGCCCTCACCGGGCTGATGCGGACCGCCACGCTCGAAGCCCCCCAACTCATGGGCCAGGTCATCGGGTTCGAGGAGTTCCCGCAGCAGGACGGCGTCCTGAGGGATGTCCTCGAGGCGGAGGCCCGCGGCGGCGACGACGTCGTGCTGTACCGCGACGGACTCCGCCTGGTGCGTACATGGGAGTCGGTCACGGCACCGCCGCGTGGGGAGGACGGGTTGCTGCGCCCCGGAGGCGTGTACCTGATCACGGGTGGTGCGGGGGGCGTCGGCGCCGTCGTGGCGCGCTGGATCGCGAACGCGACCACGAACCCCACCGTCGTCCTGGTCGGCCGGTCACCGCGGGACGAGGCCGTCGACGCGCTCCTCGGCGAACTGCGTGCCGCCGGCGCCGTCGCCCGGTACGACCGGGCCGACGTCTCACGCTGGGAAGAGGCACGCCACCTGGTGGCGGACATCAGCGCGCAAGCCGGCCCGATCGACGGCGTCCTCCACGCGGCCGGCGTGATCCACGACGCCTCGCTGACCACCAAGACGACCCAGGAGTGGGAGGACGTCCTCGCGCCCAAGGCAGACGGTCTGGTCAACCTCGACCGGGCCATCGGTGGCGCGCCGCTCGACTTCCTGATCGCCTTTTCGTCGGGGGCGGCGGTCACGGGGAACGCGGGACAGTCCGACTATGCCACCGCCAACGCCTTCCTCGACGAGTTCGCGGCGATCCGCAACGCGCGGGTGGCAGCCGGGGAACGCTCCGGACGCACCGTGTCGATCGCCTGGCCGTTGTGGGCGGCCGGCGGGATGCCGGTGTCCCGGACCGCCCTCGAATCCCTGTGGCACAGCCGTGGTCTGACGCCGATGTCCTCGGCCGACGGTGTCGCCGCGCTGTCCGACGCGTGGCGGCTGGGCGAGGACCGGGTGTGGGTTCACCACGGTCGGCTGTCCGGGACACCCGCCACACGGAGCCGACGAGATGATGCGGTCACGACGACCGAGCCCCAGGAACCCGCTCCCCGTGGGAACGGTTCCGGGGAGACCCTGCGTCATCTCGTCCAGACCTTCGCCAACGTCACGAAGATGCCCGTGCACGGCGTCGACGTGGACCAGCCGCTCGGCTCGGCCGCGCTCGACTCGATCATGGTCGTCCAGCTGAACAGGGAACTCGCCCTGGCCTACGACGACGTGCCCTCGACCCTCTTCTACGACCTGCCCACGCTGCGGGCCATCGCGCAGCGGCTCGCGTCCCTCGGGCCCGCCGCACCGTCGAGGCCCACGCCGTCCACGCCGTATGCCGAGGAGGCGCATCGGGAACCTCGCGCCGCGGCGGTGGTGACCGTCCGGCAGCCGGAACCGCGGGAGGCGGCGACACCCACGCCGCCGGTGCGCGAACCCATCGCCATCATCGGAATCAGCGGGCGCTATTCGCACGCGGAGAACCCCGACGAGTTCTGGGCGAACCTGAGGGACGGGCGGGACTGCATCAGCGAGGTTCCCGGCGACCGGTGGCCGCTGACGGGCTTCTACGAGCCCGACCGCCGGGCGGCGGTCGCAGGCGGCCTCAGCTACAGCAAGTGGGGCGGATTCGTCGACGACTTCGCCTCGTTCGATCCGCTCTTCTTCCAGATCGCACCACGCGACGCCTACGCGATGGACCCGCAGGAGCGGCTCTTCCTGCAGGCATCGTGGGAGGTGATCGAGGACGCGGGATACACGCGTGAGTCGCTCGGCCGCCGCCACGGAGGGCGTGTCGGAGTCTTCGCGGGAGTCACCAAATCCGGCCACGCACGCCACGGAGCCGGCCGCCTGCCATCCGGTGAGACGGTGGTTCCGGCGCTCTCGTTCGCCTCGCTGAGCGCGCGCACGTCGTACCTGTTGGATCTCAACGGCCCGAGCATGACCATCGACACCATGTGCTCGGCATCGCTGACCGCGGTGCACGAAGCGTGTGAGCACCTGTACCAGGGCGCCTGCGACGTGGCCGTCGCGGGTGGTGTCAACCTGTACCTCCACCCCCTCGACTACGTCGAACTCTGCCACTCGGGCATGCTGTCGCAGGACCGTCACTGTCGCAGTTTCGGCAGCGGCGGCCACGGTTTCGTCCCGGGCGAGGGCGTGGGCTGTGTCCTGCTGAAGCCGCTGTCGAAGGCCGTGGCCGACGGCGACCGGATCCTGGCGGTCATCCGCGGCACGAGCATCAACCACGGCGGGCGGTCCAACGGGTACACGGTGCCGCGCTCCGGCGCCCAGGCGGAACTGATCCGCCAGACCCTGACCCGCGCCGGCGTGTCGGCTCGCGACATCGGTTACGTCGAGGCCCACGGCACCGGCACAGAACTGGGCGATCCGATCGAGATCCAAGGTCTGACGACCGCGTTCGAACAAGACACCGGCGACAGGCAGTTCTGCGCGATCGGATCGGCGAAGTCCGGCATCGGGCACCTGGAGGCGGCGGCGGGCATAGCCGGGCTCACCAAGGTGGTCCTCCAGCTCCGGCACCGGCAGATCGCGCCGAGCCTGCACGCCGAGAGCCTGAACCCGAACATCCGGTTCGAACGGACGCCGTTCTTCGTCCAGCGCGAGCTGACCCCCTGGCACTCCGAAGGCCGGCCGCGGATCGCGTCCGTCTCCTCCTTCGGCGCCGGAGGGTCGAACGCCCACGTGATCGTCGAGGAGTACACGCCACCGCAGACCGAGGAGCACGCCCCAGCAATGGCACAGTCTTCCGCCGACGGCACCGAGCACCTGGTCGTCCTCTCGGCGCGCACCCCCGAACAGCTCGCCGACGGCGCCGCGCGTCTTGCGGAGTTCGTCGAACACGGCGACGTCGACCTCGCCGACCTCGCCTTCACCCTGCAGACCGGCCGCGAGGCCATGCGCGAACGCCTGGCGATCGCCGTCTCCTCGACGCCGGCCCTGCTGAGCGCCCTGCGTGACTTCCTGGCCGAAGCCACCGGAGACATCCGTGTTCCGGGCCTGCACCGGAGCAGCACCTCGGGTGCCGCCTCCGGGCTGGTCGCCGAGATGGCCGACGAGGACGTGCGGGAACTGCTGGTCGAGCGTTGGGCACGGGCGGGAAAGCTCTCGAAACTGGCCGCTGTGTGGGTCGAGGGGCTGGAGGTCGACTGGCACCTGCTGCACTCAGGAGCCACACGCAGGCGCATCGCCCTGCCCACCTACCCGTTCGCCCGTGACCGGTTCTGGATCGGAGACCTCGACCCGGCCACCGCGAGCAGAAGCGAGAAGGAGCAGGTCGCGACTGCTCAGCAGCCTGTTCCGCTTCCGGCCGCACCGCCCGGGCGGCGGTCCGGCGCGGCGGAGCGCGCGAGGAAGCCGTCGCCTGTGCCGCTCGAGGAACAGGTACCGAACCTCGTACGCGCCGTCCTGGCGAAGGCCCTGGCCATGCGGGAGGACGACATCGTCGGCACCTCCGCTTTCGCCGACTACGGACTGGACTCCATCCTCGCGGTACGGGTGGCGCACGAACTCGGCGAAGCCCTGTCGCTCGACCTCGACACGGGCATCCTGTTCGACTACAGCTCGGCGGACCGCCTGACCGAACACCTGCTCACGGCCTACCGCGACACCATCGAGGTCACCCGGCCCACCGGCCGGCTGCCGGACCCGCCGGCCGCAGAGCCCGTGTCCGGGACCGCGCGGTCCGCGACGGCACCGCTCGCCGGTACGGCGCCCCAGGGGCCCAGGAGCCTGTCGGCCGGAGGGCGACCGCCCATCGCTGTCATCGGCATGAGTGGCCGGTTCGCCGGCTCGGACTCCCTCGACGAACTGTGGACGCACCTGGCCGACGGGGATGACCTCGTCACCACCACGACCCGGTGGAGCGACGGCACCGCTGACGCGACGACACCGCGCCCGCTGCGCGGTGGCTTTCTGGACCGCATCGACGAGTTCGACTCGCTGTTCTTCAACATCTCGGGTGTCGAGGCGGCCGGTATGGACCCACAGCAGCGCCTGTTCATGGAGGAGGCGTGGAAGGCCCTCGAAGACGCGGGATACCCGGCCCGGGCGATGGACGAACGACGCTGCGGTGTCTACGTCGGGTGCTGGGCCGGCGACTACCCGGGAGGTGAGGGGGAATCAGCCCCCGTACAGGGACTGTGGGGGAACATGGGATCCGTCATTCCGGGACGGATCTCCTACTTCCTCAACCTCAGGGGACCGGCTCTGGCGGTCGACACGTCCTGTTCCAGTTCCCTGGTGGCGATCGACCTGGCCTGCAAGGACCTCTGGTCGGGCGAGACGACGATGGCGCTGGCGGGCGGAGTCTTCGTCCAGTCGACACCGCGGCTGTACGGGCTCGCGGAACGTGGCGGGATGCTGTCGCCCTCCGGCCGCTGCCACACTTTCGACCACCGCGCCGACGGCTTCGTACCCGGCGAAGGTGTCGGTGTCGTGGTGCTCAAGCGCCTCGAGGACGCCCTCGCCGACGGTGACCACATCCACGGTGTCGTCCGCGGCTCCGGCGTGAACCACGACGGTGCCACCAACGGGCTCACGGCGCCGAGTTCCCTCTCGCAGGAACGCCTGCTGCGGGACGTCTACGACACCTTCGGCATCGACGTACGGCGCATCGGCATGGTCGAGGCGCACGGCACGGGCACGAAGCTGGGGGACCCGATCGAGTTCGGTGCGCTGACCCGTGCGTTCCGCGAGGACACCGACAGGTCGGGATACTGCGCCGTGGGTTCCGTCAAGAGCAACCTGGGCCACACGCAGTTCGCGGCGGGAATCGCCGGAGTGCTCAAGGTGCTCCTGGCGTTCCGGCATCGGCAGATCCCGGCGTCGCTCCACTTCGAGGCCCCCAACGAGGCGATTCCCCTGGAGGGCAGCCCCTTCTACGTCAGTACGCGCACCCACCCGTGGGAGACCTCCGACGGGGTGCCGCGCTGCGGCGCCGTGAGCGCGTTCGGTGCGAGCGGGACCAATGTCCACCTGGTCCTGGAAGAGCTGCCGGCCGAGCCGCGAACCTCCGGTGCGCAACGCCCGGCGCTTCTCGTCGTGCTCTCGGCCCACTCGCGTGACCAGCTCAGCGAGCAGGTGGCACGGCTGGCGGCACACTGTCGTCGTCAACCGCACCAGGACATCGGCGACATCGCGCACACTCTCATGGTGGGACGAGAGCACTTCCGATACCGCTTCGCGTGTGTCGTACGGGATCACGATGACCTGATCCGAGTGCTGGAAGCCGACCTCGCCGGACCCCGCGCCCTCGTCGGCGACGCCGCGGAACGGCGTGGGGACCAGGAGGCTGCGCGCAGGGGCCGGGAGTTGCTGCGCCGGTGTGCGGACTCCGAAACCGGAGATCTCCCCGCCCTGCGCGCGGATCTGGAAGCACTGGCCGACCTGTACGTGACGGGCGCAGCCCTCGACTACGACGACGTGTTCGCCTCCGGTGGGCACCGCCGCGTGCCGCTGCCCACCTACCCGTTCGCCCGGGTGCGCCACTGGGCCGGAGAGGACCTCCGCTCACAAGCCCCGCGCCGCACGCCTGACACGGCCGGCCGGGAGATCGCATCGGTTCAGGGCGAACCCGGCGTGCTGCGCTCCCCCGTGATGTTCGCGGACACCGGACGGTTCCTGGACGACCACGTGGTCCAGGGGAAGCGCGTCCTGCCCGGTGTCGTGTATCTCGAGATGGCGAGGGAAGCGGCGGCACGCTTCCTCGGCGCCTCCCCGGCCAGGGCGCTGCGCCTGCGCAACGTCACCTGGGTGCAGCCGATCGCGGTGGACGGCACCCCGGCGGACGGCACCCCGGCGGACGTGGAGCTCCTCGTGCGACCCGCGTCCGACGGCGTCGCCTTCGAGTTCCGTTCGACGGGTGAGGAGCCCACTCTGTTCTGCGAGGGAAGGGTCGCCCTGTCCGACGCACCGCGCCCGCCCAGGACCGACCTGGCGGCCCTCCGCGGCCTCTGCCGCACGACGGTGTCGGGCGAGCGCATCCACGAGGCGCTGGTGTCCCGCGGCATCGACCACGGCCCGGCCCTCCGCGCCGTCCGCCAAGCGCACACGGGTTCCGCTGTGGTGGTGGCACGACTCCAGGTACCCACCGCCGCGCCTCGGCCGGCGGCCCCCTTCGTGCTGCACCCGTCGCTGCTGGACTCGGCCATCCAGTCCTCGGTCGCGCTTCACCTGGCGGGAAGCGGGATGCCGCAGGAGACCACCGTTCCCTTCGCCCTGGAGCAGCTTGACGTCTTCGGGCCGTGTGCGGAGTCCATGTGGGCCGTCGTCCGCCCCTCGGACAGGTCGGGGACGGACGAGTCACTCAGCCGGCTCGACATCGACCTGGTCGACGACGCGGGGGAGGTATGCGTCCGCATGACCGGTTACACCGCGCGCCGGGTGACGGCTGCGCCCCCGTCTCTCTTCGCGCCGATATGGGAAGTGCTGCCCCCTCAATCCCTCACCGAGGCCGTCCCCGGCCGCGGCGACCATGTGCTGGTCGTGGGAGGCAGCGCCGAGCAGCGCTCCCTCCTCACGCGCCAGTGCCCTCGTACCACCCTGTGGCACCTCGGACCCGCTGCCACGATCGACGAAGTGGCCGACGCCCTGCGCTCGGTGGCGCCGGTCGACCACCTGGTGTGGATAGCACCGGACTCCGAGCCGGCGGCGACCGACGCGGCCGGCTTCGCCGCCGCCCAGCTGGAAGGCGTGGTGGCCGCTTTCCGCATGACCAAGGGCCTGCTGCGCGCGGAGTACGACCGGAGCCCCCTCGGCATCACCCTGGTCACCCGACGCGCCCTTGCCACCCACTCCGCCGAGCGGACTCGGCCCGCCCACGCCGGGCTGCACGGGCTGTTCGGCTCGCTCGGACAGGAGTACCCGAGCTGGACCGTGCGGCGGGTCGACCTGGCGGACACCCGGTGGCCGGCGGACCTCACGGCGCTCCCGGCGCGGGTCCGGGCGGACTCCTGGGTCCACCGCGCGGGCCAGTGGCTGACCCGAAGGTGGGCTCCCTGCGAGGTCGAAGGGGCGCAGCCGACCAGATACCGCGAGGGGGGCGTCTACGTCGTGATCGGTGGTGCCGGCGGCCTCGGCACCGCGTGGACGCGGCACGTGGTGGAGGACTTCGGCGCCCACGTGGTCTGGCTCGGGCGCAGTCCGCACGACGCGTCACTCGATGCCAAGCTGGCGTCTGTCCGCGGGCGCGGCAGCGTGCGCTACATCGAGGCCGACGCGGCGGACCACTCGTCACTGCGTGGCGCCTACCACCGGATCAAGTCCGAGTTCCCCAGGATCCACGGCGTCGTGCACGCGGCACTCGTGCTCCGCGACCAGACACTCGCCACGATGGACGAGGCGACGCTGCTCGCGAGTCTGTCGGCGAAGGTCGACGCCGCCGTCACCACGGCGCAGGTGTTCGGCGGCGAGGACCTGGACTTCGCCCTGTTCTTCTCGTCCATCCAGTCCTTCGCGACGACGGCCGGGCAGAGCAACTACGCCGCGGGCAGCGTGTTCGTCGACGCCTACGCCCGCCTGCTGGCCGGGCACTGGCAGTGCCCGGTGAAGGTCATGAACTGGGGCTGGTGGGGGAGCCAGGGCAGCGTCTCGTCCGACTACTACCGGCAGCGCATGACCCGGGCGGGACTCGTCTCCATCGAGGCTCCCGAGGCGATGGAGGCCATCGACGTCCTGTTGGGCGGCCCGTACGACCAGTTGGGATTCGTCAAGCTCACCGGACTCGACGCGCTGAGCACCGTCGAACCGGCGGCAAGGACGACCGTGCGTCCGCGGGCCCTCTCGCGGGTGCCCGCGCACGTGCTCACCGCTCACGAGACGGATCCGGGTGAGTACCGGCTGCTGCGTGCCGTCGCCGAATGGCGCGGGAAGGAACGCGACCCGATGCTCCGCCGGCTACTGCGCGCGCACCTCGTGGCGCTCGGGGCGGTGGCTCCCGGCGAGGGCGCTCCCGCGGACGCGGACGCCGATGCACGGTGCAAGCAGGCAGGCGTCCTGGAGCGGTACAGGCCCTGGCTCGATCAGGCACTGCGGGTGATCCCGGACGCCGCGCCGCCCTTGGACACGGCCATGCGCGAGTGGGACGAACGCCGGCAGGCGTGGTCCTCGGACCCTTGCGTCAAGGCGGAACTGGAGCTGGTGGACGCCACGCTCCGAGCCCTGCCCGACATCCTGACGGGCGTCGAGCGACCGACCGATGTCATGTTCCCCCGCGGCTCCTTCGAGCTCGTCGAGGGCTGCTACCGCGACACCCCGGTGGCGGACGCGTTCAACCGAGCCGTGCAGGACACGGTCGTCGACCTGGTGACCGAACGGCTGCGCCACGACCCGAACGCGCGGATCCGCATCCTGGAGATCGGAGCCGGCACAGGTGGTACGAGCGTCGGCCTGTTCAGGGCACTGCGGCCCTTCCAGGACAGCATCGAGACGTACACGTACACAGACCTGTCCAAGGCATTCCTCAACAACGCGCGCGACACCCACGGCCCCGATGTGCCCTACCTGAGCTGCGCGTTGTTCAACGTCGAACAGCCACTGGCCGGTCAGGGCATCGAGGAGGGCGGCTACGACATCGTCGTGGCCGCGAACGTCCTGCACGCGACCGCGAACATCCGCAACACGCTGCGCAATGCCAAGGCGGCACTGTGCGACGGCGGTTGGCTGGTGCTGAACGAGCTGTCGACATTCGACGTCTTCAGCCACCTCACCTTCGGTCTGCTGGAGGGGTGGTGGCTCTCCGAGGACACTCCGCTGCGCATCCCCGGATCCCCGGCACTGTCCCCCGACGGCTGGCGCGAGGTTCTGGAGGGCGAGGGTTTCCGGACGGTCGTCTCCGTGCTGCCGCAGGCCGGCGAACTCGGCCAGCAGATCATCGCCGCGGAGAGCGACGGGACCGCGAGGCAGATCGTCCTGGGCCGGGCACCGCGCCCGGTCGTTCCGGAAGCGGTGTCGCAGGGGGCGGTGGTGGCGGGCCCGGTGTCGGCAGGGGCCGGTGCCGGCGAGGTGCTTGCGGGTTACCTGCGGGAGAAGGCGGCGCAGGTGTTGGGGGTGCCGCGGGAGCGGATCGAGGGTGCGGTGCCGCTGGCGTCGTACGGGTTGGACTCGTTGCTGGTTCTGCAGTTGACCAACGTGATCCGTGCGGATCTGGGGGACGACGTGTCGTCGACGCTGTTGTTCGACGTGGAGTCCTTGGACGGGCTGGTGGAGTATTTCCTGGCCCAGCGCGCGGCGGCCGTCGACGCCCTCGTGGCGTCCCGGCGGCAGGCGAACGGCGCCGAGCGCTGGGCTCTGTCACGCAGCCAGAGCAGGCTGTGGCAGAGGCACAAGCGCCACCCGAGCGCGTCCACCTACAACATCCCCCTTCTGTTCGAGATCCACGGCGCTTTCGACGAGCACGCGCTGGAAGAAGCATGCCGTTCGCAATCGCGGTCGCACCCGATTCTGGGAGCCGTCTTCCGGGAGGTGGATGGCACGCCCTGCATGGAGATCGACACATCGCGCGGCATCTCCTTCCAGAAGACGCACATCGCGGCACAGTCCCGGGCGGACCAGCTCGACGGCCTGCGGGAGCTGGCGAACCGCCCGTTCGACCTGGCGGCGGGCCCACTGGCACGGGCACACCTCGTGACCCTGGAGTCCGGCTCCGCGCACCGGCGCCACCTGCTGCTCGTCACGGTTCATCACATCGTCGTCGACGGTACGTCCGCAGCGGTCCTGGTGCGGTCGCTGAAGGATGCCTACGGCGCGGCCCTGCGGTCGCACGAGACCCCGAGTGCCGATCAGGACGATGTGACCTATGCCGACTTCGTGGCCTGGGAATCCGCACTGCTGGAGAGCCCCGCGGCGGAAAGCCATCGGGCCTACTGGCTGGGCGAACTGCGGGGGCCGCGAAGCGAACTCGCGCTGCCACGCGACCGGCGGGACACGGCGGGACTCGTCCCGCGCAGCGGTATCGTCCTCGCGAACCTGACAGCGGAGGTCACGGAGGCGTTCAGCGCACGGGCGCGTTCCCATCGGGTCGGCGTGGCAACGCTCTTCCTCGCCACCTACGCGGTCTTCCTCCACTCCCTGACCGGTCAGTCGGACCTTGTCGTCGGGTTTCCCACGGTCGCCCGGTACGAGGAGCGCTTCAAGAACGTGATCGGCCAGTTCGTCAACTGCCTTCCGATCCGCTGTTCCGTGTTCGAGGGCGAGGACTTCGGCACGCTCCTCGGCCGTATCGGTCGCGCGGTCGTACGCGGCATCGAACACGGCGCCTATCCCGCGCTGGAGATCGAGCGGGCGCTCGCCGAGGAGGAAGGCGGTGCGGGGCCCGAACTGGTCGTCACGAACCTGCTCTTCCAGAACTTCGACGGGGCGTCCCTGTTCACCGGCGCGGCCGGCACGGCACCCGGCCCGCTCGACCTCAGGCCCTTCGACGACCTGCCGGACTCCGGGGAGATGCCGGTCACGGTCGAGATCTACCAGGGGCCGGACGGCTACAAGGTCTTCCTGAAGTACGACGCGAACGCCTTCGAGGCGTCGACGGCCCAGGCCATGTCGGACGAGTTGAGCCTCGTCATCGAGCACGTGGCGCACGCGCCGGACTTCCCGATCGGTGAGGCGCCGTGGCGCGGGAGCCGGGGGCGTCGCGTGAGGACCACCGCGCCCCCGACCGGGGTCGACCCACAAGAAGGGAACGGGCACGCATGACAGGCGCATCCACCACCTCGGCCGCCTCATGGCTGAGGCGATTCCATCCCCGGCCGAAGGACGGTCCGCGGCTGATCTGCTTCCCGCACGCCGGGGGATCGGCGTCGTACTACTTCAGGATGTCGCGTGTGCTGCACCTCTCCATGGAGGTGGCGGCGGTCCAGTATCCCGGGCGGCAGGACCGGCGCATGGAGCCGCCCGTCGAGGACATCACACAGCTCGCCGACCTGATCACCCGTGAGCTGCGGGACGCCGAACCACGCCCCACGGTCCTGTTCGGCCACAGCATGGGCGCCATGGTCGCCTTCGAAGTGGCGCGACGCCTGGAGCGCGACGGGAACCTTCCCCTCGCCCTGTTCGCCTCGGGGCGCCGCGCGCCCTCGACCGTGCGTGCCGCTTCCCAGCCGATGCACCTGCGCGACGACGCCCACATCGTGACCGAGCTGCGCGCTCTGAGCGGTACGGACAACCAGATACTCGAGGACGAACAACTTCTGGCGATGATCCTGCCGGTGCTGCGGAGCGACTACCGGGCGGTCGAGACGTACGAGTACGTGCCGGGTCCGCTCCTGCGCTGCCCGATCGTCTCCCTCGTCGGGACGGACGATCCCCAGGCGACGATCGCCGAGGTACAGGCATGGGCCGGGCACACCACCGGCGGCTTCGACCTGCGGGTCTTCGACGGCGGGCACTTCTACCTGGACACCCGGACGGATGAGGTGGCCGGCGTGATCCAGAAGCGATACTCGGCAGGCGTGTCATGAGTCGCAAGGAACACGTGGTCCACGTGGCTTCGCCGACCAGGACGCGTCCGTGATCGACGGCCGGCCGGGGCGTCTCGGGCTGGGTGCACCGCGCCCGGCGGGAAAAGGCCCGGTGCCAACTCAAGAGCGTCAGGGGTCCGGACGTCCACCCCGCGTCGGTCGAGCGGACGCGCCCGTGATCATGGACTCGAACGGCGTCGAGGCAGAGGTGCTCGACCAGCCGGAGCCGTAACCGCCCGGACGCCCCTTGCTCGGCAGCGCACCCGCGCCGAACGGCGCCCCACCACACGGAGGATGGATACCCCATGGCAGCTTCGGCAACGGCCGGTGCCGACGACGCGGTCTCTCCCGAGACGCTGCGCTCGGTGTTCCGGCAGCATGCGGCCGGCGTTGCGGTGATCACGGCGCAGGGTGACGAGCCCGTGGGTTTCACTGCCACATCGCTCAACTCGGTCGCCCTGGATCCGCCGCTCGTCTCGTTCGGCATCGCCACGTCGAACTCGTGCTGGCCGGTCATCGAGGAGGCGGAGTATGTGGGAGTGCATGTCCTCGCCGAACATCAGCGGGCACTGGGGGCCACGTTCGCCCACAGCGGTGCCGACCGCTTCGCCGCGCCGACGGCCTGGCGCCGCGGATACGGAGGCGTTCCCCTTCTGGACGGTGTCCTGGCCCGGCTCGTCTGCCGCGTGGTCGCCCGGGTACCCGCGCCCGGTCACCGGATCGTCCTGGCCGAAGCCCTCGTCGGCGGACTCGCCGGCCACGGCCAACCGCTGATCTACCACGACGGCGGTTTCACCGCGTTGAGCCGTCGCTCCTGATCACCACGCCCTGGCCCGACCTCGCGGGTCCGCGGTCGGCGCGTACGGGGGCTCCCTGAACGCCTCGTACATCGACTCGGCCACGGCCTGGGCGGTGTCGAGGCCGACGAGGTCGAGCAGACGCGGCGGCCCCATGGGGTGCGCGTAGCGGTCGGGCGCCTGAACGGCCCTTCGCCCAACTGCTCGGCGAAGTCACGGGTGCGCCGTGCGGTCTCCTGGCTGGTGGTGAGGAGGCGGCGGCCGGCCTCGACGGCGTCGGGCGCGGACTCGGCGACACGGATGCCGATACCGCTGCGGGCGGCGACTTCGACGATGCCGGAGCCCATGAAGCAGCATCCGACGACGCCGAGACGGGCAACGGGATCCACCGGCGGTCCCTTCCGACGAGTCGCCGCGGTGTGGTCCTCGGGGGCTGGGTCGGACCTTGCGGCGGTATGGGCCGCCCACCTGACCATGAGGACGGCGAAGCCGTGGGGCCGGTCGTGGTGGCGAGTCCGGAAGCCCCGCGCGCGTCCGCGTCTGAGGTGATCGCCGTCACAGATCGAGGACCAGGCGAGGCCCGCACGAGCGGGAGACGCAGATGAGCATGGTGTCGCCGGCGGCCCGCTCGTCCTCGGTCAGCAGCGAGTCGCGGTGGTCGGGCCTGCCGTCGAGTACGTCCGTCTCGCAGGTGCCGCACGTACCTTCCCGGCAGGAGAAGTCCACCACGACGCCGGCCTCCTCCACGATTTCGAGCACCGAACGGTCCGGCGGCACAGTGAGGGTGAGCCCGGAACGGGCGAGCTCCAGCTCGAAGGCCTCGGTCGGGCCGGACCCGGGTGTCTGCGCCGGGGCGAACCGCTCGACGCCCAGCGTGCCGGGGGGCCAGCCCGCGCACCGCTCCTGCACCGCTCGCAGCAGGGGTTCGGGGCCGCAGGCGTGCACCAGCGTGCCCTCCTCGGGTACGCCGAGATGGGCGGCGAGGTCCAGCAGGCCGTGCTCGTCCTGCGGACGGATGAGCACGCGGTCCCCGTGCGGGGCGAGACGGTCGAGGAACGCCATGGAGGTGCGGGTGCGGCCGCCGTACAGCAGACGCCAGTCGGCCCCCGCTGCCTCGGCGGCCTCGACCATGGGAAGTATGGGCGTGATACCGACGCCGCCGGCGACGAACAGATGGCGGGCGGCCGGCCGCAGAGGGAAGGTGTTGCGCGGTCCGCGGACCCGCACGGTGGTGCCTTCGCGCAGGTGGTCGTGGACGTACGCGGAGCCGCCGCGGCCCCGCGGCTCGCGCAGCACGGCGATCTGCCAGGCCCCGCGTTCGGCCGGGTGTCCGCACAGTGAGTACTGACGGATCAGCTCGCCGTCGCGGCCGTCTGCGCCGTCCAGGAGCACGTCGATGTGGGCGCCCGGCGTCCAGGCGGGGAGCATCCCGCCGTCGGGGCGGCGCAGGGTGAGGGAGACGACGCCGTCGGCCGCGAGGGTGCGGGCGGCCACCGTGAGAGTCGTCGGGGCAAAGGGAAGCGGGTCGTTCATGGCGGTTCAGCTCCGGGAGGTCAGGCCTGCGTCGGCACATGCAGCAACAGCGCGTCGCCCTGGCCGCCGCCCCCGCACAGGGCCGCCGCTCCGCTGCCGCCTCCGCGCCGCCGCAGTTCCGCCGCGAGGGTCAGCACCAGCCGGGCTCCGGTCATGCCGACCGGGTGGCCGAGCGCGATCGCTCCGCCGTTGACGTTCACCTTGTCCAGAGGGATGTCCAGCTCCCGCACGGAAGCCAGGGCCACTCCGGCGAACGCCTCGTTGATCTCGAACAGGTCCAGGTCGGCGGCCTTCAGCCGGCCGTCCCGGGACAGGGCGTCGCGGACCGCGCCGGCCGGCTGGACGAGCAGCGAGGGGTCGGGGCCCGCGACCGTGCCGTAGGCGCCGATCCCGGCGAGCGGGGTCAGGCCCTCCCGGCGGGCGCGCTCGGCGCTCATCACGACGACGGCCGCGGCGCCGTCGGAGAGCTGCGAGGAGTTGCCCGCGGTGATCGTGCCCGTCCTGGAGAAGGCCGGCTTCAGCCGCCCCAGGCTCTCTGCGGTGCTCCCCGGCCGAATGCCCTCGTCGGTGTCGACCACCGTCTCGCCCCGGCGCCCGGCCACGGTGACGGGGACGATCTCCTCGCACAGCGCACCCGACTCCTGCGCGTGGGCGGCCCTTTGATGGGACAGCGCGCTGTACTCGTCCTGCTCCTCGCGGGTCAGGGCGTACGGCTGCTGGTGCCGCTCGGTGGCAGCTCCCATGGAGACGCCGTCGAAGGCGCAGACGAGGGCGTCACGGTCGAGGGCGTCCTCCACCGCGGTCGAGCCGTACTTCCAGCCGGTGCGGGCTCCGCGCAGCAGGTGCGGGGCGCCCGACATGGACTCCATGCCGCCGGCGACGACCACCTCGTGACGGCCGGAGGCGATCAAGAGGTCGGCCAGGGCGATGGCGTGCAGCCCGGACAGGCAGAGCTTGTTGACGGTGCTCGCGGGGACGGAGAACGGAATGCCGGCGCGGACCGCGGCCTGCCGTGCCGAGTTGGGGCCGGCCCCGGCCTGCACGACATGGCCCATGACGACGGCTTCCACGGCTGCCGGGTCCAGGTGCACGGCGGCCAGCGCCGCGCCGATCGCGTGGGCGCCGAGGTCGACCGCGGACAGGGTGCTCAGGGCGCCCATCAGTTTGCCGAGGGGCGTCCTGGCCCCGGCGACGATGACGGATCCGGGCATGGCCGGGACCTCCTGGGGTGGGGGACGGGACGGTCAGACGGACGCGTCGACGGCACGTTCGGCGGTCATGTGGGCCGTCTCGTTCACCGAGTGCAGAACGATCCGGCCGCCGGGCATGCGCCGTACCCGGCTGACGGAGGTGTAGCCGGGGTGGAACCAGAACATCGTGGGCAGGCCGAGCACCGTCGCCAGGTAGGTGTTGGTGATGCCGCCGTGGCACACGGCCGCGACCCGCCCGCCGGGATGGGCGTCGAGGATGGTGTCCATGGCCCGTACGGCACGCGCGCGGAAGGCGTCCCAGTCCAGGTCGGGCACGAAGTCCTCGTAGCGTCCCTCGGCGAGCGCCGCCGCGCGGGGATCCTCCGCGCCGATCTGCTCCGGTGGCGTGTAGGGGTGCGAGACGTCCGTGTCCCACTCGCGCAGGTCGTCAAGGACGGTGGCGGTGATGCCGGTGAGCCGTTCCAGGGGTGCCACCGTCTCTCGGGCACGCTGGTACGGACTGGAGTACAGGGCGTCGACGTCCTCGTGCGCGAGCCAGGTGGCGAGGCGCTCCGCCTGGGCGCTGCCCTCCGGCGACAGCCCGGGATCGAACACGCCCGCCAGGGGGAGGCCGTGCCGGATGAGGAGGAGTTCGGTCATGGGTGATCCTTCGTACGCGTGAGGGACGGGCGGGTCGGCTCAGCCGGCGATGGTCCGTTCCGAGCTCCAATAGGGGCGGCGCATCGCACGTTTGTCGAGCTTGCCCATCGCGTTGCGCAGCAGCTCGGGGACGAACTCGTACGACTTCGGGCACTTGTAGGCGGCGAGGCGGTCTCGGCAGAACCGGTCCAGCTCCTCGGCCGGCGGCTCGTCGGCCGCGGCCACGACCAGCGCCCGCAGCGACTCGCCGAAGTCCGGGTCGGGCACGCCGATGACCGCGACCTCGGCGACCGCCCGGTGCTGCCGCAGGACCGCCTCGCTCTCGGCCGGGTACAGGTTCACGCCGCCGGAGACCACGACGTCCGCGGCCCGGTCGGTGACGAAGATGTAGCCGTCTCCGTCGACGTAGCCGATGTCGCCGAGCGTGAAGACGCCGGGGGAGAGATAGGCGGACCTGGTCTTGTCCGGGTCCGCGTGATAGCGGACGCCCTGGTCCTCCGGAGCCCGGAAGGCCAGCAGTCCGCGTTCGCCGGGCGGCAGTTGCCGGCCGTCGTCGTCGGTGACCAGGACCTCGAACGGGGGCCGGACACGCCCGACCGAGCCCGGGTGCGCCAGCCACTCGGCGCTGCTGATGCGGGCCACGGTTCCCGCCTCGCTGGCGCCGTACGACTCGGTCAGCACCGGGCCGAACCACTCGATCATGGCTCGCTTCACGTCCGGCGGGCACGCGGAGCCGGTGTGCGACACCTGCCGCAGGCTGGAGACGTCGTAGCGGGCGCGGACCTCTTCCGGGAGAGCGAGCAGCCGTTGGAAGTGGGTGGGCACCATCACCGTCGAGGAGACCCGCCACTTCTGCACACGGCTGAGGAACGTCTCCGCGTCGTACCTGTCGAGGACGACCACCGGCTGACCGGCCGTCAGGTGCCGCAGCGAGGTCAGCGGCGCGTTGTGCTGCAGCGGGCCGCACACCAGGTGCGGTCCCGGCGGGAATCCGGGGCGGGCGGCCATCGCGGCGAGGTAGGCGGAGCTGTCGGCGACCGGGCCGCTCACCCAGCGCACCTCGGTGCCGCGCGCCCGTCCGGTGGTTCCCGAGGTGTAGACGAGCGGAGGCCGGGCCGGCCGGCCCGTCGGGACGGTGCGCCCGGCGGGCGCGGCCGCGAGCCACGGGGCCCAGTCGAAGGCGTGCCCGATCGCCGGGGTTCCGTGCATCACGACCGGAAGGCCCAGTTCCCGGGCCGCGTCGAGGGCGGCACCCGCGCCCACCGGTCCGGCGATGATTCCGGTCACGCCCGCGTCGATGATCTGGTCGACGAGTTCGCCCGACGTGAGGTTGCGGGACGTGGCCACGGTCCCCACTCCGGCACGCAGGCCCGCCAGATGGGCGACCAGTGTCGGTATCGCGTTGTCGCCGAGGACGGCGACCCGGTCGTCGGGGCCGGGCGCGAGCTCCAGCAGCCGTGTCGTCGCCCGCGCCACCTGGTCGGCAAGGCCCGACCAGGACAGCACGCCCAGGTCGTCCGCCAGGGCGGGCTCGTCGGGTGTGTCCTGGGCGCGACGGTCGAGTGGCAGCAGCGACATGGCTCCTCCGGCGGCTCCTCGGCCTCTCCCGATTCGAGGGGAGAGGGGATGCGGGGACTGTAGCGTTTATCAAGAAAGTACGGAACACTCTGGTCTCGGACGGAGTCATTCCCCCAAGGTTCAGGGGTTGGGAAGGCGCACTCCCCGATCACTGTTACTGAAACTGTCATCTGGTAAGTGTCCGAGGAGGAGCCATGTCCCAGCCCGATCCGGACGCATGGCGTACGCAGGTCAGGCAGTGGCTGGCCGGTGTGCTCGAACCGGCGCGGGTGCCGGAGTCCGCCGGAGGGGCCGCCGATCTCGCCGTGTTCCACAACCTCCCGGAGGACGAGGAGCGCCTGCTCCTGGAGCGCTGCCGTGTCTACCAGCGAGCCCGCTTCGACGCCGGGTACCAGGCGCTGACCCTCCCCGAGGACAAGGGCGGCGCGGGCCTGACCGCCGCCCATGTGGCCGTCTTCGCCGAGGAGGAGTCGGCCTTCGAGGTGCCGCCGTCCACCGAGCTGATCAGTGTCACCGTGCGCCTGGTCGCGATGGCCGTCTCCCTGTTCGGGACGGCCGAGCAGCGTGATGCGTACGCGCGCGCGTTCCTGCGCACCGACCTGCTGGCCTGCCAGCTCTTCAGCGAGCCCGGTGCCGGGTCCGACCTCGCGGCCCTGCGCACCCGTGCCCGGCGGGAGGGTGAGGGCTGGGTGATCGACGGTCAGAAGGTGTGGACCTCGGGCGCCCAGTTCGCCGACTACGGTCTGCTGCTCGCCCGCACCGACCCGGACGTGGTCAAACAGGCCGGTATCACCGCCTTCCTGGTCCCGTTGGACGCCAACGGCGTCGAGGTGCGCCCCATCCGCCAGATGAGCGGCGGCGCCTCCTTCAACGAGGTCTTCCTCAGCGGCGTACGTGTTCCGGACCGGCTGCGGATCGGGCGACCGGGCCAGGGCTGGGAGGTCGCCACCACCACCCTCGCCCTCGAGCGGACGGCCTCCGGCGGCGGCAACCGTCGCAAGGGCGGCACTTTCGCGGACGTCCTCGCACTCGCCCGCTCCCTCGGCCGCACCGGAGAGCCGCTGGTCCGCCAGCGCCTCGCCGACCTGTACGTACGCGCCGCCCTGCGCGCGGCCACCGTGGACCGCGTCGCCAGGACCAGCGCAGCCGGCGGCCGGCCGGGCCCGGAGGCGTCGCTGACCAAACTCATGGCCTCCGACCTGCTCACCCGCACAGGGCAGGTCGCCGCCGAGCTGATGGGGGCGCGGATCAGCGCCGACACCGGGGAGGCAGGCACCTTCGCCTGGGCGCAGCACCTGCTCGGCGCCCCGGGTTACCGGCTGGCCGGAGGCACCGATCAGATCCAGCGCAACCTGATCGGCGAACGGGTGCTGAAGCTGCCGCCGGAGCCGCGCGCGGACCGGGCGCCGTTCTCCCAGCTTCCCGGCAACTGAGCGACTTCCCCGGCGCGTGAAGGACCTTCCGGGCCTGGGAGCCACCGGGACCGTTTCGGCAATCACAAAGGAGTGACATCGATGGATCTGGGACTGACAGGCGCGAAGGCGCTGGTGACCGGCGCGAGCCGGGGCATCGGCCGGGCGATCGCCACGACCCTGGCGGCCGAGGGCTGCGCGCTGGCGCTGTGCGCCCGGGGCGAGGAGGGGCTCGCCAAGGCCGCCGCCGAGCTGCGCGGCGAGGGGGCCACGGTGTTCGCGGAACCGGTCGACGTCACCGACTCGGCCGCCCTCGCGGGCTTCGTGGAGCGGGCGGCCGGCGAACTCGGCGGCCTGGACCTGGTGGTGTCCAACGTGTCGGCGGGCAACGTGAAGGGCCCCGAATCCTGGGAGGCCAGTCTGCGCGGCGACCTCATCCCGTTCGCGGGACTCGTCGAGGCGGCTCTTCCGTACCTTCAGGCCTCCGACCGGGCCGCCGTCGTGGCCATCGGCACCACCAACGCCTCCGACACCGCGCGCCCGGCCGGAGCGAACTCGTACTCCGCGCTCAAGGCGGCCGTCGTCCAGCACGCGTCGGCCCTCGCGCACGCCCTCGCGCCCAAGGGCATCCGCGTCAACACCGTCTCGCCCGGCCCGATCGACTTCCCCGGCGGCGCCTGGGAGACCATCCGCACCAGCCGCCCCGAGGTGTACGAGGAGGTGCTCGCCAAGCTGCCGATCGGCCGCTACGGCACCGCGGAGGACGTGGCGGCGGCGGCGGCGTTCCTGCTCGGCCGAACCGGCTCCTTCTGCGTCGGTGTCAACCTCGTGGTGGACGGCGGGCTGCTCACCCGCGTCCAGTACTGAGCCGTGGGGGGCCCGGCCGGCCGCCTGGACGCCGTACTGGTCTGCGGCGGCCGGTGGCACGACGTCGACTACGCGCGGCTCCGGCTGCTGGAGCTGCTCGGTGAGCATCCACGGGTGCGCACCACCGTGTATCAGGACTACGACTGCGTGGCCGCGCTCGAGAAGGCCGACCTGCTGGTCACCTACACCTGTGACGTCCGGCCCCGCCCGGCGCAGCGGGCCGCACTGGCCCGGTTCGTCGAGCGGGGCGGGCACTGGCTCGCCCTGCACGGCACCAACTCGGTGATCGAGCCGTCGACGAGTGGCGGGCCGAGGGTGTTCACCACTCCGCGGCTGCTCGGGGATGTGGCGCAGGTGCTCGGCAGCCAGTTCCTCGCCCACCCGCCGATCGAGCCGTACGAGGTGCTGGTGACCCGGCCCGGCCACCCCCTGGTCGCGGGGATCAGGCCTTTCACGGTCACCGACGAGCTGTACGTGTGCGAGCTGCACGGGGAGCTGGAGGTGCTGCTGCACGCCGAGTACACGGGGCCGTGCCGCGGTTTCGCCGAGGGCGACACGGCGGCCCGCGACCGCGCGCCCCGTCCGGTGCTGTACCTCAGGCGGCACGGCCTCGGCGAGGTCTGCTACTTCACCCTCGGCCACTGCCGGGGCCGCTACGACATCCAGGACCTCGGCGTGGACGACACCGGGCGAGTGGATCGCGGGCCATGGGAGACACCGGAGTTCCTGACGGTGCTGCGGCGCTGCGTGGAGCGCGCGGTGGGCGGGCGCAGCCCGGCGGGGGAGCGGGCCGGCGCCTGAGCGAGGCTCGGGCGCCGGCCCCTCTACGATCGCGGCTCAGGCGTGCGGCAGTACCACCGCGCGGCCGTTGATGTCCCCGGTGTGCAGACGCTCGTACGCCTCGGGCGTCTGTTCCAGCGTGAAGGTCTCGACGTGGGAGGACACGAGACCCTGCCGCGCGAGCTCGAGGACCTCCATGAGCTCCGTCCGGCTGCCCCAGTAGGGGAAGGAGGCCGACACCTCGAACGGCAGCCCGCCCCCGAAGCCGACGGCCAGCGTCCCCCCGCCGAGGCCGACGACCGTGACGTCGCCCTCCACCGCCACCGACGCGGCGGCCACGGCCAGGGTCGCCTCGGCTCCGACGAAGTCCAGGACGGCCTCCGCTCCCGTGCCGCCGGTGAGTTCCCGGATCCGTGCCGCCGCCTCGCCGTCGGAGAGCAGCGTCTCATGGGCGCCGACCTTCCCTGCCAGCTCCAGCTTCTCCTCGCTCACGTCGAGGGCGACGACCCGGGCCGGGGTCAGCACGCGCAACAACTGCACGGCGAGATGACCCAGCCCACCGACGCCGATCACCACCGCCGTGCTGCCGGGCAGCAGTTTCGGCAGCGACCTGCGGATCGCGTGATACGGGGTCAGTCCGGCGTCGGTGAGGGGGGCCGCCTGCACAGGATCGAGCCCGTTCAGCGGGACCAGGTGGCGGGGCGAGTCCACCAGCATGTACTCGGCCAGGGCACCGGGTGAGCCGAGCCCCGGCGGCAGGATGCCGAGGCCGGCGGAGTGCGGACAGCAGTTCTCCTTGCCCTCGGCACACGGGTGGCAGCGCCCGCAGCCCCACGGACCGTACACCGCCACCGCCTCGCCCTCCGCGACGGCCGTGACACCGGCGCCCACGTCCGCCACCGTCCCGACACCCTCGTGACCGAGTGTCATCGGCAGAGCGTAGGGAAACTGCTGCTCGGGCCAGCCCATCACCGCGAGGTCGGAGTGGCAGAGTCCCGCCGCCGTCACCTTCAACAGCACCTGCCCCGGGCCGGGTTCGGGTACCGGGACCTCCGCGACCTCGGGGGCGTGCCCCACCCGCCGGTACTGAACCGCCTTCATCCTCGGGCCTCCTTGTTCGTCATGGGATCCGGCCGGGTCCCCGTCCGGCGCCGCAGTACGGCGGGCAGGGCGATCCGGCCGCCCGTGAGGACCAGCGCCACGATGAGGACCGAGCCGGTGAACAGGCTCGCCGCCCACTGCGCGCTGGTGGCGAGCCCGAGTCCCGTGATGCCCGTGCCGAGCAGGAGGACCGCGAGTACCGTTCCCCAGGCGTTGAAGCGGCCCGCGCGCAACTGGGTCGCCCCGACGAACGCGGCGGCGTACGCCGACAGCAGATACGGGGTGCCCGCGGTCGGCGATCCGGATCCGACCGAGGACGCGAAGACGACGCCGGCGAAACCGGAGAGCAGGGCGGAGGCCACCAGCGTCAGAAAACGCAGCCGGTCGGTGCGCACCCCCTGCAGCCGGGCCGCGTCGGCGTTGAAGCCGGTCGCGTACAACCGCCGCCCGGTGGCGGTGTGTTCCAGCAGGAACCAGATGGCGAGGGCGGCGAGCAGCAGATACAGCACCGGCAGGGTGATGCCGCCGACGTCCAGCTGGGCGATGCTCGCGAACGGCTTCGCGAGCAACTGCACACCGGTGATCGAGCTGTCGTTGGTGACCATGGTGATCAGGGACTGGATCAGCGCGCCGGTGGCCAGGGTGGCGATGAACGAGTCGACGCGCAGGACCACCACCACGATTGCGTTGACGACTCCGACCAGCAGTGCCGCGGTCATCGCCAGGGCGATGGCCGTGCCGGGCCCGAGTCCGGCGGAGGCCAGGAAACGGGCGGTCAGCACGCTGGTGAGCGACATGGTGTAGGCGATCGAGAGGTCGAAGACACGTGCGGCCAGCGGCGGTACGACGCTGAGCGCCACCAGGCCTGCCACGGCGTTGCCGTTCAGCACCTGCTTGACCGTGATGGTGGTCGGGAACGTGTCGGGCGCCCAGACGGAGAAGAGCACGACGATGACCAGCCACACGTACACGGCGCCGATGTTCCGGAACGACAGGGCGGCCGCCGCCCGTCGGACCGGTGTCCCCGGTGGGGACACCTCGGATCTCTCCGGTACGGACGGCGGGAGCTCCGTCGCCCGGGTCGGGGTGGACGTCATGTCACTCGGTTCCTTCCAGGGCTCATGCCAGGGCTCATGTCACTCGGTTCCTTCCATGGCGTGCACGAGCGCGGGCTCGGTGATGTCCTGTCCGCTGATCTCCCGTGCGATCCGGCCGTCCCGCACCACCAGGACGCGTGTGCACAGCGCGAGCAGGTCCTGGGTGTCGGAGGACGACACGAGGACGCCCATGCCCTCATCGGCCTGACGCTCTATCAGGTCGTACAGCTGGAGGCGGGTGGCGATGTCCACTCCCGCCGTGGGTTCGCACAGCGTCAGCACCGGAGGGCGCTGGGCCAGACAGCGGGCCATGACGACCTTCTGCTGGTTGCCGCCGCTCAGTGTGGTGATCCGGGCGCCGGCCGGATGGCGGTCGGCCGTACGCACGCCGACCCGCCGGATCCACTCCTCCGCCAGGGCGGACTCGCGGCGTCTGCGCAGCCGGCCGGAACGGGCGCGCAGCCGGTCCAGGAGTGGCAGGGTGAGGTTCTCGCGGACCGAGAAGCCGCCTATCACCCCCTGGAGCGCCCGGTCCGCCGGGACCAGGGGCAGGCCCAGGCCGTCGGCGTCACGTGCCCGGGTCCACCGCTCGGAGCGTTCCGGCAGCCGCAGCGTGCCGCTCACCTGCCCGGTATGGGCCCCGCACACCGCGTACGGCACGATCTCGTGGCCGGAGCCGACCAGACCGGTGATGCCCAGGCGTTCGCCCCTGGCCAGGTCGAAGCCGACTCCCCGCAGCGGTCCGGCCCACAGGTCGCGGACCTCCAGCACGGGGTCGGTACGGCCGGAAGGGGGCGCCGGACGGTGCTCGGTCTCCATCTCCTCGCCCGCCATCAGCTCCGCCAGCGAACGCGGCGTGAGCTCGGCGACCGGGCGGGTGGCGATCCGGCGTCCGCCGCGGATCACGGTGACCCGGTCGGCGAGCGCGAAGATCTCGTCCATCCGGTGCGAGACGTACAGCACCCCGGCGCCGGCGTCGCGGACCTCCCGCACGATGTCGAAGAGGCGGGCCACTTCGCCGGGCGGCAGCACGGCGGTGGGCTCGTCGAGCACCAGGACACCGCGGCGGCCTTCCCAGCCCTGGAGCGCAGCGGCGATGGCCACCACCGTGCGCTGGACCGGGGTCGCCGTCGCCAGGGGCCGGCGCACGTCGATGCCGAGACCGAACCGTTCGACGAGGGCGTTGGTCCGCCTCTCCATCTCCGGCCAGCGGATGTTGCCGAGGGCCGTGCGGGCGAAGCCGTGACTGAGGGCGAGGTTGTCGATGGCGCTCAACTCGCCCACCAGACCCAGCTCCTGGTGGACGAAGCGGAGCCGGTCGTGCCGGGAGGCCGAGACCTGGCCGAGGTCGAAGGGCTCGCCGTCGAGTTCGGCCACCGCGCCCGGCTCCGCGTGGTGGTAGCCGGCGAGGATCTTGATGAGGGTGGACTTTCCGGAGCCGTTGGGCCCGATCAGGGCGTGGATCTCGCCTGGCGACACCTCGAGGTCGACGTCCTTCAGCGCCTGGGTGCCGCCGAATCTCTTCGACAGGGCGGCCACCCGCAGCAGCGGCCCGGTCAACTCAGTCCCCACAGCGCCTCGAACTGCTTCTGGTAGTCCTCGACGATCGGGAAGTCACCGAGCTGCGGCGGGAGGTTGTCCTTGGTGATCAGCATGTTGGGCAGCACCGCCTTCTGGTCCACGTCCATGGACTGGCCGGTGAAGTGGCGGGCCAGCGCGTCGACCTGGAGCCACGCGGCCTCGTGCGAGTTCAGTGCCATCGCGGCGTCGCTGAGGCCGCTCTGGATGTACTGGTAGTTCTGCGCGTCACCGACGTTCACGGCGATGTGCTTTCCGGTGATGCCGGCGGTCTTCAACGCGGCCGGGACACCCACGTTGAGCAGCCCCAGTGAGAAGACGACGTGGGTCACCTTCGGGTGCGAGCGGAGGTACGACACCACCCGGTCCGGTATGTCCTTGCCGATCGAGGTGATCGGCACGTCGACGGTGTCCAGCGCGCAGCCCTCGCACCACTCCTTGTACTTGGCCGCGAACGTGTCCTTGACGGGCTTGAGGATGGTGTAGGCGGGCAGGTCGAAGTAGACGGCGTCGGCCTGGGCGTTGCTGTCGGACACCACCCAGGAGGCGAGCATCTCGCCCTGGACGGCGACATCGTCGGGCGCGTTCTTGAGCAGGGAGATGCCGTCGCCCACCACGTCGTCGGCGTTCGACTGGATGACCGGGATGCCCGCCGCCTTCAGCTGCGCCAGCTGCTTGGCGTACACCGCGCGCGGGAATCCGGAGGAGACGACGGCGTCCGGCTTGTCGCGCAGCACCTGTTCGTAGGCGGCCTGGACGGACTCCGGCGTGCCCTGGGTGGCGATCTGCTTCACCTGCCAGCCGAGCTGGTTGGCGCCGGCGGTGAAGAAGTTGGCCAGGTCCTGGCAGGACTGCACGCCGCACAGAATGAAGTCGATCTTCTTGTCCGAGGGGATCTTCTTGCCCACCGGCTCGGTGACCGGGATCCGGTCCGGGTGCTCGGAGTACGTCTCCACGGCCTTGCGGGCGGCGATCAGGCCGGGGGAGTCCGAGGCCGCCGCCTTGGCGGAATCGGCGGCCGGAGTCGCCTCGGTGCCGCACGCCGCCAGGGCGAGCAGGGCACTGACGGGGACGATCGAGGTGAGCGCGCGACGGACCGCGCGGCCGGGTCTGGAACTCATCGTTGAGTACTCCCGAGGTGTGTCGCCCGAGCTGCCGCGACCCGCGTCGCTCCCGCGTCCGCGGCGGTCGGCTCCTGTCAGGCGGATCGATTCTGTGTCGCCCCGGGGCGGGGGGCCCGCGGTGCTGGGGCCGGGACGGGCAAAGATCGTCCCGGGACGGAGAAACTTATGAGGCACTACAGCCTCAAGTGGGTCGGAGTGTGACATGACCCGGCGGGCTTGGGGAGAGGGTCGCCGCAAGAAAATCCAGCCCCACGGTGAAATTGCGTGGTGACCTGGAGGGAACGGGGCTCGTTCGCCGACGAGACTGTTGCTCCCGGCTGCGCCTGATAACTACACTCACTCTAAAGTTTCTGCCGGAGGAGAGATGATGGACGAAACATCGGAGCTGGGCACGGCGCGGTGCCCCGGGCCCAGCGTCCAGGACTACCTCGACCAGGACAGCCGCCCCGTTCCCCCCGCCCTGCGGTACGAGCGCAACGACTTCCTCGGCAGCGAGGACATCGACACCGCCCGCTTCACCTCCCGCGAGTGGGCCGAACGCGAGATGCGGCAGGTCTGGCGGCGCGTCTGGCAGTTCGCCTGCCTGGAGAGCGAGATTCCCGAGGTCGGCGACCACGAGGTCTACGAGATCGGCGACGACTCCCTCATCGTCGTCCGCACCGCCCCCGGCGAGATCCGCGCCTTCGTCAACGTCTGCCTGCACCGCGGACGCAAACTGCGCACCGGTGGCGGCAACGTCAGCGAGTTCCGCTGCTCCTTCCACGGCTTCGCCTGGAACCTCGACGGCACGATGCGGACCCCGCCCTGCGCCTGGGACTTCCCGCACGTCACCCCGGAGAAGTTCGCCCTTCCCGAGGCCCAGGTGGCCACCTGGCGCGGCTTCGTCTTCATCAACATGGACCCGTACGCCGAATCCTTCGACAACTACCGAGGCACCTTCGACGACTACTACATCTGGCCGCTGGAGAACCGCTACAAGTCGCTGCACATCGGCAAGGTGCTGCCCTGCAACTGGAAGATCGCACAGGACGCGTTCATCGAGTCCTTCCATGTGATCGCCACACACCCGCAGATGCTGCCGTGGCTCGCCGACGCCAACTCGCAGTACGACGTCATGGCGGATCAGCCGAACTGGAACCGGATGATCAACATCCAGGGCGCGCCCAGCCCGCACGTGGCGGACTCCGTCACGGAGGAGGACGTCCTGGAGACCTTCTACGACTCACGCGCGTTCTATGCCGCCGCCCAGGGCCGTGACCTGGTGATGCAGGAGGGCGACGAACTGCCGGCGATCCCGCCCGGCGGCACCGCCCGTCAGGTCCTGGCCGCGCGGATGCGCGAGCAACTGGAGGCCACCTCGCACCAGGACTTCTCGCGGACCCCCGACACCGAACTGCTGGACGCCATCAACTACTTGCTGTTCCCCAATTTCAACCCCTGGGGCGGCGCCAAGTCGAACATCGTCTACCGGTTCCGGCCCCACGGCCTCGATCCCGACTCCTGCACCGCCGAGATCATCTTCATGTCGTCCCCGAAGCAGCCCGGCGAGATCCCGCCCCCGGCGAAGATTCGCTGGGTGCCGGAGGACATGCTCTTCGCCGACATCCCCGAACTCGGCGTGCTCGGACCCGTCTTCGACCAGGACTGCGAGAACCTGCCCTACGTCCAGCAGGGCCTGAAGGCGATGCGCAAGCCGGGCATCACGCTGGCCAACTATCAGGAGAGCCGCATCCGCCACTTCAACCGGACGCTCGACCAGTGGATGGACAAGTGACCCACCGGGTGGCGGTCAGACCCTCCGGCGTCGAGCTCGAAGTCCTTGCCGGCGAGGACCTGTTCACCGCCGCCCGGCGGCTCGGCTATCGCTGGCCCACCGTCTGCGGCGGCCAGGGCACCTGCCGTACCTGCTTCGTCCAGGTCGACGAGGGCGCCGAGAACTGTTCCCCCGTGGGCCCGTTGGAGCGCGAGGGCATCGAGTCCCTGCGCAGGCCGGTGGACGGCCTGACCCGGCTCGCCTGCCGGCTCCGGGTCGAGGGCCCGGTGACCGTGACCAAGCGCGGCGTGCGCCGCCGAGTGCAGGAGTGAGGCCCCCATGGCCAAGCAAGTGATCCACCCGCTGACCGGGCATGTGTACCGGCTCACCGAGGACGGACTGGTCGAGGTGACCGACCCCGGGACGGGGGCGCGGGGCGTCTTCGACTTCCAGGCCCGGTGGCAGTCGGGCGAACTGCGCCACGCGGACCTCCAGATGGCCGGCTGGGTCGGCCGCCTCGCCCAGCGGCGCACCGCGCCCCAGCCGGAGGAGTGACCCAGTGTCTCCTCGCACCACCCGGGTGGTCTGTCTGGTGCGCCGCCCCGAGAAAGAGCCGGCCCCCGGTGACTTCGCCGTCGAGGAACGCTCCCTGCCGCCCCTCGGCGAGGGGCAACTCCTCGTCCGCAATCTCTACATGAGCGTCGACCCGTCCATGCGCGGGCGGCTGGAGACCACCGAGAAGCACTACACGCACAACTTCACCCCCGGATCACCGCTCGACGGCCGGGCCCTCGGTGTCGTGGAGGAGAGCCGCTGTTCCTCCGTACCGCCCGGTGCCTTCGTACGTCATCAGCTGGGCTGGCGGGAGCGGGCCGTGCTGGACGGGGCGGACACCGACGGGGCGGATCGCATCGACCCGCAACTCGCCCCGCTGCCCACCTGGCTGGGGCTGCTCGGCCAGACCGGTTTCACCGCGTACGTGGGCCTGACCCGGATCGCGGCGATGCGCCCCGGCGACACCGTCTTCGTGTCGGCGGCGGCCGGGGCCGTCGGCACCGCCGCCGGCCAGTTCGCGCGCATGCTGGGCGCTGACCGGGTGATCGGGACCGCCGGCGGGCCGGACAAGTGCGCCCTGCTGGTCGAGGAGTTCGCCTACGACGGCGCCGCGGACTATCGTGCCGAGCCGGTGCGCGACGCGCTGGCCCGGCTGGCACCCGACGGCATCGACGTGTACTTCGACAACGTCGGCGGTGAGCAGCTCGCCGCGGCTCTGCACGCGCTGCGGACCGGTGGCCGGGTCGCCCTGTGCGGCATGATGTCCCAGTTCGGCGGCGACCGACGGACCGTGGACATCAACCACTTGATCCAGGCGGTACTCAAGCGGCTGACGTTGTGCGGTTTCATCGTCCGCGACCACGAGGATCTGCGGCCGGAGTTCGAGCGGCGGGTCGCGGGCTGGCTCGCCGAGGGCCGGATCACCCCGCGCGAGACGGTCGTGGACGGCCTGGACAACGCCGCGGGGGCGCTGCTGTCCCTGCTCGGCGGCGGCAACGTCGGCAAGATGCTGGTGCGGCTGGACGCTTCCCACTGAAGGCACGGAAAACGGCGCCCCCTGTCGGAGGGCGCCGTCTTTCAGCGCATGGGGCGTGACGCGGCGACGGTGTGGGCCGTCAGGGAGACCCCGACCCGGGTCAGCCCCGCCACGGCCGCCCGGAAGTCCTTGATGTGCGGGGTGGCGAAGTGCTCGTCGAGCGACTGCCGCGAGGTCCAGTGCTCGTACACCCGGATGCGCCGCTCGTCGGTGGGATCGGCGGTCATGGCGTAGTCGAGACAGCCGGGTTCCTCCTCGCGGGTTCGCCGGCCCAGCTCGACGAGGGCCTCCAGCATCGTGCCGCGGTCGCCGGGTTCGTAGTCCATCCAGCCGGCGACGATGATTTCCTCAGCCACGGAGGTCACGGGTTTCCTTACGTTGTAGGTGGGTTGGTTTCGGTCACTCGTAGGATCGAAAGACCCAGGGATGCCGGGTGTGGCTCATGGGTTTCCGCCCGTTGGTGGCTTGAAAGGATTGGCCGCCCGGCATCCCGCGACGACTCGACCACTCATTGGGATGCGCGGCACAAGATCGCTTGGTAAGGACACGCTGGCGAGGTCGTCTGCTGGGCTGTGAACGGATACGACTTCGGAGGTGGCCGTGCCCGAACTGTGGGCTGGTACGGATGCGGGCAAAGCCGCGCATCACTGCACGGTGATCGACACCGACGGCACGCGGCGGCTGTCGCGGCGGGTGGACAACGACGAAACCGCGCTGCTCAAACTGATCGCCGATGTGCTGGAGTTGAGCGACGGCGATCCGGTGACCTGGGCGATCGACCTCAACGCCGGCGGGGCCGCGCTGCTGATCGCGCTGCTGACCGACAACGGCCAGCAGGTCCTCTACATCCCCGGCCGTACCGTCCACCACGCTTCCGGCTCCTACCGGGGCGACGGCAAGAGCGACGCCAAAGACGCCTTCGTCATCGCCGACCAGGCCCGCATGCGCCGCGATCTGGAGCCGCTGCACCGGGGCGACGGCATCGCCGTGGACCTGCGGATCCTCACCTCGCGGCGCCTGGACCTGGCCGCCGACCGCACCCGGGCGATCAACCGGCTGCGGGCCCAGATGCTGGAGTACTTCCCCGCCCTGGAACGCGCCTTCGACTACAAGACGTCCAAAGCGGCCCTGGTCCTGCTGACCCACTACCAGACGCCGGCCGCCCTCCGGCGGACCGGCGGAAACCGGCTCGCGACCTGGCTGAAGAACCGCAAGGTCCGCAACTACCAGCTCATCGCCGCCACCGCGGTGGAGGCCGCCGAGGCCCAGCACACCGCCGTCGCCGGGGAGAAGCTGGCCGCCACCATGGTGGCCAGGCTCGCGAGGGAGGTGATGGCCCTCGATGAGGAAATCGCCGAGACCGACGCCCTGATCGAGGGCCGGTTTCGCGACCACCCGCACGCCGAGGTCATCCTGAGCATGCCCGGCCTCGGCCCCGTCCTGGGCGCCGAGTTCATCGCCCACACCGGCGGCGACCTGAGCGTCTTCGCCAGCGCCGACCGCCTCGCCGGCGTCGCCGGCCTGGCCCCGGTCCCCAAGGACTCCGGGCGCATCAGCGGCAACATGCGCCGACCACGGCGCTACTGCCGCCGCCTGTTGCGGGTCTTCTACATGTCCGCCATGGTCGCCGCCCGCTCCTGCCCCGTCTCCAGAGCCTTCTACGAACGCAAGCGAGCCGAGGGCAAGGGCCACAAGCAGGCGATCATCGCCCTCGCGAGGCGCCGCCTGAACGTCCTGTGGGCCCTCATACGCGACGGCCGCCCCTTCGAGCTCGCAGCACCACAGACGCCCGTCGAGCTGGGCTGACACGCTCACAACGAGTCACCAACCCGGGTTGACAACTCCATTGGGAATCCTTTCGCGGTCGTGCCCGCGGGCCCGCCGCTCCGGTGCAGGGGAAGCGACGGGCCCGCGGAGTTCTCAGCTGCCGAGCGGTGCGGGGACGCTGTCCACGGTGACCGTGCCCCGGTCGCCGTCGACCGTGATCACCATGCCGTCCCGCAGCCGTCGCGTACCGCCCTCGACGGAGATCACAGCCGGGATGCCCAGCTCACGGCAGACCACCACGGCGTGACTGTTGAGCGCGCCCACGTCCACGACGGCCGCTCCGGCGACCAGGAACAACGGGGTCCAGGCCGCATCCGTGATCGGCGCGACCAGCACCTCCCCGGGCTCCAGCGCCTCGCACGAGGCCGGGTCGGTGACCACCCGCACCCTGCCGGTGTACGTGCCGTGGCTGCCGCCCACACCCCCGAGCACATCACCCCCGACAGCCGCCGGAGTCCGCTCCTCGGCGCGTCGCGGCCAGCTGTCGATGTCGGTCCGCGCGTCGTCGGCGACGAAGAACGGCGGCTCCAGGTCGTGCAGGCCCGCGTACTCCTCGAGCCGCTGCGCGATCACGGGGCCGAAGGACTCCGGGGCGGCGACATAGTCGTCGAGTTCGGTGTCCAGCAGCATCATCACGTCCTCGGGCCGGGCGAAGAGCCCCGCCTCGACGCCGCGGCGACCGAGCTCCCGTACGGCCATGCGGATCTCGTTGACGACGGTGACACAGTTCGCCTTGGTGCGCTCGCGGGCCGGGATCCACACCTGGGAGGCGTGCATGCCGGCGTCGAACATGGGCTGCGTCTCCTCGGGCAGCGCGGCCCGGATCTCCCGCTCCGTCCGCTCACGCCCCTCGGTCAGCCGCTTTCGGCGGGCGGCCGGGGAGTCGTCGTCGGGACTGTGCCGGATCCGGTCGACCAGGGCCAGCGCCTGGACGGGCGCGGCCTCCCAGGACAGCGCGTGGATGTCCCACTCGTTGGGGCCACGGTCGCCGGACTCCGCCAGGAACTCCTCGAAGGAGTCACGGAACGCCTTCACGTCCCCGGTCGCGGCGTCGAGCGCCTGCTCCACCGCGGCCGGACCCCGGTCGAACAGCGCGCTCAGCTCGGCCGAGGCCGCCACCTGGCGGGACAGCGTCCACAGCCCGGTCGAGGGGGAGGCGGAGTCGACGTCGCCGAGACCGCCGATCAGGTCGAGCATGGCGCCGGGGCGGTCCACGCTCGCGCACAGCGGGCCGAGGATCGCCGGTCCGACGGACGCGGGCAGCGACGACTCGACGTGCCGCTGGAAGGTCGTCTCCACCTCGTCCAGCAACGACCGTGCGTGCGCCACCAGTTCGGCGTCGGACAGCTGCGTCGGGTCGGGGCGCGAGCGGCGCAGGGCGCGCAGCCGTTCCCGGTCGGCGTCGGCCTCCGGGAAGCCGGCCTGGCCGAGCATCCGCTGAAGCGTCGCGCCCGCCTTGGCGGTCAGCTCCTCGTCCTGGTCGTCCGGGTGTGCCACGTACTCCGGCGTGTCGGAACGCTGACCGACGAAGGCCGTGTCGATCTGGTCCGCCGTCTGGCCCATCCGGATGCCGAACAGCCGCATGTGGGACAGATTGAGGTAGAAGTGGCCGCCGAACATCCCGACGAACGGCGGCCGGGGACCGGCCACCTCCTCCTCGCGGTAGATGCCGAACCCGACGAAGCCCTTGCGCCAGCCCTGCAGTCCCCGCCCCCAGACGAGGGTCCAGCCCAGCGGGCTTGCGGGGTCCGGCAGGGTCTCGCCCGCGTTGGCCCGGGTGTAGTGCGGCAGCCGCTCACTGCGCTGCCAGTCCGTGATCCAGCTCTTCATGACCGAGGTCTCCCGCTTTCCGTACCCGCGCCTACCACTGCGCCGTTCCGCCGTCGACGCTGATCAGCGCGCCGGTGATACCCGCCCCGACCTCGCTCGCGAGCAGTGAGGCGACCGCCGCGATCTGCTCCACCGTGGTGATCTTCTTCGTGGCGGCGTGCTCGGCGAAGCGGCTCAGCCATTCCTCGTAACCGATGCCCTCGGCCTCGGCGGCGGCCGGCCCGGCGGCACGCATCAGATCGGTGTCGACGGCGCCGGGACAGATGGCGTTGCAGGTGACGCCCTGGGTGCCGTACTCGAAGGCGGTCGCCTTGGTGAGGCCGTGGATGGCGTGCTTGTTGGTGATGTAGTGGCTGATCCCCGGCTTGTTGGCCTGCTTGCCCTCGACGGAGGAGATGTTGATGATGCGGCCCCAGCCGCCCTCCAGCATCTTGGGCAGCGCCCGCCGGGTGCCGTAGAAGTAGTTGTTGACGTTCAGGTTGAGGGCGTCGTGCCAGGCCTCGTCGCTGAGCTGGTGGATCGGGGCGAAGCCGGAACTGCCGCCGACGTTGTTGACCCAGATGTCGAGCCTGCCGAAGCGTTCGGCGGCGAAGTCGGCGAGGCCCTCGATGTCCTCCTGGCTGCCTGCGTCACAGGGGTGGAAGACGGCCCGGTCCCCGGCGCCCATCTCCTCCAGGGCCTGCTTGCCCTTGACCTCGGAACGGCCGCTGACGACGACCGTGGCGCCGTCCGCCAGGAACTGCTCGGCGATGGCGCGGCCGATGCTGCGCGTGCTGCCCGTGATCACCGCGACACGTCCGTCGAGGCTGCCCGTAGCCACCATGGTGTTCTCCCGCGAGTGTTGTTGGTTGCTCACCTGGCGGCTCTTGCGCCGGTGGCGCCGTTTTCCAGGTGTTCGTGGATGGTGCGGTGGAAGTGCTGGAGTCCGGGCTCGTTGCGTCCGAAGACGAAGTCGGTCCCGTCGAGGGCCTTCAGGCCCTGCTGGACTCCGTAGGTGGTCGCGTAGTCCTCGTCACGGACCACCTCGTGGAACCACTCGCCGAACCGGTCGGCGGCCTGGCGTTCCTCCTCGGTGACCGCCGGTTCCCGCAGCAGGATGATCTGCTGGGTCACCGACTCGGTCGCCGTGCGGGGGAGCACCAGGGAGACGGCGATCTTCTGGCGCCAGCCGCCGGCGATCGCGAGGCCGGGGTAGAGCCAGTAGATGGGCCCGACACAGTCGCCGGGGTCGCGTCGGTCCGGCGGCAGCTCGACCGCCTGCGCGATGGGGCGCAGGGCCGGTGCGATGCGCTGATGGGGGCCCCAGGTGTCGTGGGCCATCATGTTCGAGAGGTTCGTCTCGAACACCGTCTTCGGGTGCAGCGAGGCGAAGTGGTACGTCTCCAGGTACCCGTCCAGGGTGACCTTCCAGTTGGGACTGGTCAGCTCGCTGGTGGCGTAGTGGTGGCACTCCGCCAGCCGCAGGCCCTCCAGCAGGGGCTGCAGATCGCCCAGCCAGCCGTCCAGGTCGGGCTCGGACGCCGGGTCCAGCGAGACGAAGACGATTCCCGCGCGCTCCCCGGCCGGGAGCCCGACGAGGCTGCGGCCCTCGCGCGGGACCTCGCCGAAGGTCTTCTCGGCGTACACGCCCCGCAACTCCCCGGCCAGGTCGTAGGACCAGGAGTGATAGGGGCAGGTGAGCCGCTTCGACACCCCGCAGCCGGGTTCGAGGAGCTTGGCCCCCCGGTGCCGGCACGCGTTGATCATCGCGTGCACGGCGCCCTGTCGGTCGCGGGTGATCAGCACGGGGATGCCGAGCACGTCGATCGCCTTGTAGGTGTTCGGCCCGGGAAGCTCGCAGGACATGGCGAGCGGCAGCGGGACGCTCCGGTGGACGGCGTCCGTCTCGCGCTGCCAGCGGTCGGCGTCGAGGTAGTTGGCCACGGGTTCCGTCCACTGGCCGTCCGCCTCGTGCGTCGTGTTGTCGCGGTAGTGCGCCATCACCCGCTCGACGAGTTCGGCGGCCTCCCGCCGCATCGTCAGGGACGCGGCGTCGGTGGAGCGGTCCTGGCTGATCCATGAGGAGTATTCGGGAGCCGAGGGGGTCGGGGCCGGCGTTCGGCGCGCGGCATCTGTTTCCCGAATCTCCGGCGAACTGGTCTGGACCACGATGTCCTCACAATCCTCCCAGCCGCGAGCCGGTGACGGGCTTGGGAATGCGACGGCTGGGTTGTGTCCGAAACTGCAACAGGACTTAGTGTGCTCTGTCAATAGAAAGTGGCGAAGTAGCCGCTCGACGTCCCGTGGGGGTGGGCGCGATGGTCATGACCCTGCCGTTCGAGGTGGGCGTGGTGGTGCGGGACCTGGAGCTCATGGAGCGCTTCTACTGCGACGTGCTCGGCTGCCGCGCCGGGCACCGCTCGCGCGTCCCGGAGTCCATCGGCGGCCCGGCCGGGCTCGGCGGCGAGCTGGTGGTCGTCTGGCTGGACGTGCCCTCCGGGGGGCGCGTCAAGTTGATCCTTCCCCGGTCGTCCCCAGTGGCGGCACCTGTGCCGGCCGTGCCGACCGGGCGCCTGGGCCTGTCGTATCTCACCTTCCATCTCGACGACATGGACCCCGTGGTGGCGGAGTTGCGGGCCGTGGGTGCCCGGCCGCTGTCGGAACCGGCCGTCGTCCCGGCGCGCGGCCGGCGGATCAGCTTCTGGGGCGACCCGGAGGGCAATGTCGTGGAGTTGGTGGACGAGCGCGGACCGACCCGGCCGGGGGCATAGTAATTAGAGACGCTCTTCAGTAAGGTGCCCGTGCTGGTTACTGTAGACCGGCACAAGAAAGTCCGATTGCTTGGCAACCTCCCTCGGGCGAAGGGGCGGACATGGCCCAACGAGCTTCAACGGCGTCGAAGGAATCCCCGCAGGTCATCATGGATCTGCATGAGCGCATGGTGCGCATCCGGCTGTTCGAGACCGAAGCGGGAAAGCTCATGGAGGCGGGCAGACTGCCCGGTTTCCTGCACCTGTATGTCGGCCAGGAAGCCGTGGCCGCCGGCGTGATGGCGGCCCTGCGCGACGACGACCAGATCACCTCCACCCACCGCGGCCACGGACACGCCGTGGCCAAGGGCGTGGGCTTCCGCGAGATGTACTCCGAGCTCTACGGCCGGGTCACCGGCGCCTGCCTCGGCCGCGGCGGCAGCATGCACATCAACGACCCCACCCGCGGCATGCTCGGCGCCAACGGCATCGTCGGGGCGGGCGTCCCGATCGCCGTGGGCGCCGCCTTCGCCGCCCGGTACAAGGGCGAGGACAGCGTCGCCGTGACCTTCTTCGGCGACGGCGCGACCAATATCGGCGCCTTCCACGAGGGTGCCAACATGGCCGCGATCCTGGGCCTGCCCGTGGTCTTCGTCTGCGAGAACAACGGCTACGCGGAGTTCACCCCGCAGTCCGGGCACATGCTGCTCACCGACGTCGCAGACCGGGCCGCCTCCTACGGCATGCCCAGCGTGATCGTCGACGGCATGGACGCCGTCGCCGTCCACCGCGCCGCCACGGAAGCCGTCGAACGGGCCCGGGCAGGCGCGGGCCCGATGATGATCGAGGCCAAGACCTACCGCTATTACGACCATCAGGGCGTCAAGGGCCTGCGTCACCCCTACCGCTCGGACGACGAGGTCGCCGAGTGGAGGTCCCGCGACCCCATCGACCTGATCGAGGCCCGGGCGGTCGCCGAAGACACCGCGACCCGTGCGGAGCTGGACGACGTGTGGCGGCGCACGCGCGAGGAGATCGCCGAGGCCATCGCCCACGCCGAGGCGAGCCCGCTGCCCGACCCCGCCGACCTGCTGCTCAACGTCTACTCGGGTTGACTTCCTCCCCCGCCTGAAGGCGGGGGGTTCCAGCGGTCGCCCGCTGGGTTTCCTGCTTCACCGACGACTGCCCCGTCCGGGAGGGCTCCCGTTGAGGTCTTACACCGTCTCCACAGGCAGACGCCGCCAGCCCGGCGGCCAGGATGTTGCGTGCCGCGTTCGCGTCGCGGTCGTGCACTGCACCGCAGTTGTCGCACGCCCACTCGCGGACGTTCAGCGGCAGCTTCTCGCGGACCGTGCCGCAGTTCTCGCACAGCTTGCTGCTGGGGAAGAAGCGGTCGATCATGACGAGTTCGCGCCCGTACCAGGCGCACTTGTACTCCAGCATCGACCGGAGTTCCGTCCACGACGCATCGGAGATGGCGCGCGCGAGCCTGCCGTTCTTCAGCAGGTTGCGGACGGTGAGGTCCTCGATCACGACCGTGTGGTTCTCACGGACGAGTCGAGTCGACAGCTTGTGGAGGAAGTCCCGCCGGCGGTCGGTGATCCGCGCGTGGACGCGGGCGACCTTGCGGCGGGCTTCCTCCCGGTTGGCGGAGCCCTTCGCTTTGCGCGACAGCTCCCGCTGGGCGCGGGCGAGGCGGGCCCGGTCTCGGCGCTCGTGCCGGGGGTTGGTGATCTTCTCCCCGGTGGACAGGGTCACCAGGGAGGTGATCCCGGCGTCCAGGCCGACCGCCGCCCCGGTGGCGGGAGCCGGGGTGATGGCGTCCTCGCAGAGCATCGTGACGAACCAGCGCCCCGTGCTGTCGCGGGACACGGTCACCGTAGTGGGCTCCGCGCCCTCAGGAAGGGGGCGCGACCAGCGGATGTCCAGGGGCTTCGCCATCTTCGCCAGCGTCAGCTTCCTGTCACGCCACTTGAAGGCGCTGCGGGTGTACTCGGCCGACGCGCGGGACTTCTTCCGGCTCTTGTAGCGCGGGTACTTGGCCCGCTTGGCGAAGAAGTTCCCGAACGCCGTCTGGAGATGCCGCGGTGCCTGCTGGAGCGGGACGGAGGACACCTCCGCCGGGAAAGCGAGTTCCCCGGTCTTCTTCCACTCCGTCAGCGCGGCGGACGACTGCACGTAGGAGACCCGGCGCTGCTCGCCGTACCAGGCGCGCGTGCGCTCCTCCAACGCCTTGTTGTATACGAGGCGGACGCAGCCGAACGTGCGGGACAGCTCGACCGCCTGCTCGTCCGTGGGGTGGAAGCGGTACTTGAAAGCACGCTTGACCTGCTGCGTCACATCTCACACGCTCTCAGATTCCATGTGAGCGAGGGGTGTCGGTCGGTGACTGGCGGACTCAGAATCGCCCTGGCGGCGACTCGGCTCTCCCCACTCCGCTCCGCAGGAGTCCGTTTCTTCCCCGCAAGCGGGAGGAGCCCCCACCCAGGCCCGAAGGCCGGGGTATCCACGGAGGAAGCCCGATGACCACCACCACCGAAACACCGGCCGTCGCCACGCGGAAACTCACTTACGTCAAGGCCTTCAACGAGGGTCTCGCGCAGGCCATGCGCGAGGACGACAACGTCTTCGTCGCCGGCGAGGACGTGGCCGGATACGGCGGCGTGTTCCGCATGTTCGACAACCTGCTCGACGAGTTCGGACCCCGCCGCATGATCGACACCCCGATCTCCGAAGCCGCCCTGGTCGGCCTCGGCGTGGGAGCCGCCGCCCGGGGGCTGCGCCCCGTCGTGGACCTGATGTTCATGGACTTCATCGGCGTCTGCCTCGACCAGATCGTCAACCAGGCGGCGAAGATGAAGTACATGTTCGGCGGCGCGCTGTCCGTGCCGCTCACCATCACCACCGCCTCCGGAGCGGGCCTCGGCGCGGCGGCCCAGCACAGCCAGAGCCTGGAGGCCTGGCTGGCCCACGTGCCCGGCCTCAAGGTGGTGATGCCGTGCGACGCGTACACCGCCAAGGGCCTGACCGTCTCGGCCATCCGGGACGACAACCCGGTCGTCGTCATGCTCAACAAGGTCCTGCTCGGCAGCACCGGCGAGGTGCCCGAGGAGATCTACGGCATCCCGCTGGGCCAGGCGCACACCGCGCGGCAGGGCTCCGACGTCACCGTGATAGCCCTCGGCCGCATGGTCGGGGAGGCCCTCGCGGCGGCCGACGAACTCGCCGCCGAGGGCGTGGAGATCGAGGTGATCGACCCCCGCACCGTGCAGCCGCTGGACACCGAGACGATGTTCGCCTCCGTCCGCCGCACCAACCGGGTGCTCGTGGTGCACGAGGCCGTCACCTTCGGCGGGCTCGGAGCGGAGATCGCCGCCCAGATCCAGGACACCGTCTTCGACTACCTGGACGCGCCGGTCCTGCGTATTGGCGCCCCCTTCTCCCCGGTGCCCTTCTCCCCGGTCCTGGAGAAGGCGTACGTGCCCGATCGCGCCCGTATCTCCCAGGGCTGCCGGCGCCTCCTCGAAAGGTCGTGACCGACGTGGCGGTCGAGGTTCTGCTGCCGAAGATCGGCCTGACCATGCAGGAGGGCACGATCGACGAATGGCTGGTGCCCACCGGTGCCGCCGTCGCGGAGGGCGACGCCCTGCTGCGACTGGCCACCGACAAGGTCGACGTGGACGTCGAGGCGGAGGCCGGGGGACTGTTCCACCCGGTGGTCCCCGCGGGCGCCACCGTCCCGGCCGGGGCCCTCATCGGCTGGCTGCTGGCCGACGGCGAGCAGCCACCGGACCCGGCGGGTACGCCGATGCCCGCCGGGTCCGGGTCCGGTGCGGGTGTGCCGGTGCCTGCCGGGTCCGGTGCGGGTACGCCGATGCCCGCCCGGTCCGGGTCCGGTGCGGGTGTGCCGGTGCCTGCCGGGTCCGGGTCCGGTGCGGGTACGGCCGCCGTGGCCGCCGCCGTCGGCGCCGGCGCGGTGCCCCCCGTCAACGGCACGGGCGACCGGCTGCTGTCCTCGCCGAATGCCCGGCGGGTCGCCGCGGCCGCCGGCGTCGGCCTCACCGCCGTGCGCGGCACGGGACCGGGCGGGCGCATCGTCTCCGAGGACGTGGAGGAGTTCCTCGCCGCCCTCCCCGGCGACCCCGTCCCGCAGGACCCGCCGGGTGTCGACACCCCTTCCTCGCCGCTGGTCCGCAAGCTGGCGAAGGAGCGGGGTATCGACCTGTCCGAGGTGAACGGCACCGGGCCGGGCGGCCGGATCCGCCGCTCCGACCTCGACGCCGTCGCTCCGGCGCCTCGTCGCCGGGACGCCGTACCCCAGCCCGGCGACATCCTCCCGCTCACCGGGATGCGCGGCACCATCGCCCGCAGGATGCACGCCAGCCTCCAGGAGATGGCACAGCTGACGCACGGCTACGAGGTGCGGATGGACGCCGTGGTGTCCCTGCGGGAGCGGCTCAAGGAGGAGTGGGCCGACGGCGAACTGCCGGTGCCCAGCCTGGGAGACTTCCTGCTGAAGGCCGCGGCCCTGGCCCTGCGCGAGCACCCGCTGCTCAACGCGACGGTGCGGGAGGACGGTGTCCATCTGCTCGACGGCATTCACCTGGGCTTCGCGGTGGCCGTTGCGGGCGGCCTCATGGTCCCCGTCATCGAGGACGCCGCGGCGCTGCCGTTGCCTGAGATCGCACACCGGTCGAAGGCCCTGGCCCAGGCCGCGCGTGAGGGGCGGATCTCCCCCGCACAGCTGGAAGGGGCCACCTTCACCGTCACCTCGCTGGGCGGATACGGCGTCGACTTCTTCACCCCCGTGATCAACCCCGGCAATGTCGCGATCCTCGGGGTGGGCAGGCTCAGGGACGGTGTCGAATGGGTGGACGACCGGCCCCTGCGGACAAGGGTGCTCACCCTGAGCCTCACCTTCGACCACCGTGCCGTCGACGGGGCGCCCGCCGCCGAATATCTGCGCACGGTCGGTGAGTTGCTGAGCAAGCCCCTCCGCCTGCTGGTGTGATCCGACGCTAGGGGGCCGGGTCGGCGATCCGCTCCGCGAGATCGCCGACCTCGCGGACGAAGGAGCGGTGCCCCAGCGACCGGTAGACGTCGTCGCCCCGGACCTGCGAGATCGTCGCGGTCTCCAGCAGCGCGAGCAGGCCCAGGCCGATCACCGCCGCCTCGGCGTCGGAGACCGACGCGCGGGCCTTGCGGATCAGCCGTACCAGTTCGTCCAGCAACTCCGTGCGGCTCTCCTGGCGCAGCGCCTCCGCTTCCTGGCTCATGCCGGCCGACGACACGAAGAACACGGTGGCGGCGGACCGGTGTTCGCCCATCCAGGACAGCAGCGCGGTGACAGCCGCTCCGATGTCCGAGCCGGGTTCACGGGCCTCCGCGAGTGCCCGCAACTGCTCGCGCAGCGCGGCGGCGAACACCCGCATTCCCTCGGCCAGGACCTGGTCCTTGGAGGAGAAGTGGTAGTACACCGCTGCCGAGGTCATCTCGGCACGAGCGGCGATGTCGGCCACCGTCACCTCGTCCGGCGGCTGGGTGGCGAACAGCTCCGTGGCTGCCTCGATGACCCACTGCTTGCGCGAGGGACGGTGAGCGGCGCGGGTCCGGGATGTCGTCATGATGTCAAGTATGCCGGGACCCTGGTGCCCCGGAGGCCCGTGTGTAGCAGGAATTATGCGGACGGGTGGTTGGAGTTACTGGATAGAATGGTCAGTACGCAGGGCCCGCGGACGCGGGTCCACGGCAGCGGGCAGGGAGCATGATGGCCACCACGAAGAACGGCAAGCAGCCCGCCCACCGACCCTCGCGGCGGCAGCACATCATCACCGCCGCCGTGCGGGTGTTCGGCCGCAACGGCTTCGCGGAGACCAGCATCCAGGACATCGCGGACGAGGCCCAGGTGGTGCCCACGGCCGTCTACTACCACTTCGACGGCAAGGAGGAGTTGCTCGAACTCGCCATGCGCCGGGTCTTCGACCAGCTGAACGCGGTCGTGGAAGCGGCCCGGCCGGAGTCCGAGCCGGGTGATGCGGAGGGGCTGGTCCGTGTCATCGACGCCGTGTGGGAGTGGGTGGAGCAGAACCCGGACGAGGCCCGGCTGTACCAGGTCCAGGTCGCCTCCGCCAACGGCAACGTGAAGGTGCTGCGGGACGAGTTCGAGCAGCGCCACATCCAGCGTGGCTACGACTATCTGCCCGAGGGCACCACGCGCAGCCCCCGCGCGGCGAAGGCCCGGCACGCGGCGCAGGCCCTCGCGGTCCGCACACTGATCAGTACGACCATGCTTGTCACCGCGCTGCGGGCGGAGGGCGGACCGCTGTCCCAGATGCCCTCCCGGTCCGTCCTCGAGGCGGTCAGGGAGCTGGCGCTGCGCATCGTCGCCGCCGATGAGAAGCCGGAGAAGCCGGAGAATCCGGAGAAAACGGAGAAGACGGAGAAGCCGACGAAGTCCGCCGCGTCACCGACCTGAGCCGCATCACCAGGGCAGTGGCCGGCGGTCGGCGAACAGCCCGCCCGTCGTCCCGTCGCCCTCGGGAAGGGTCGCCAGCCAGACCGGGGTGTCCGCCCCCTCCTCCGGACCGCGCGGGGCGGACGGCCCGCCCATTGCGCTGCGGGTCCAGCCGGGGTCGGCCGCGTTGACCAGCACACCCGTGCCGGCCAGCTCGGCCGCGAGCATACGGGTCAGGGCGTTGAGCGCCGTCTTGGAGATCCGGTAGGCGGGATGCCGGCCGGAGTCCATCAGCGACAGGGAACCGTACGAGCTGGTGACGTTCACGACCCGGCCGTAGCCGGCTTCCACCATGGCCGGGACGACGGCCTGCGTCACGCGCCAGGCGCCGGTGAGGTTCGTGTCCAGCGTCGCGCGCAGGATGTCCTCATCGATGTACGGAGGCCGCAGCTCCCCGTCCAGGGACACTCCCGCGCTGTTCACCAGGACGTCGATCCCGCCGGTCAGCTCCCGTGCCTCCCGGACCGCTTCGCCGACGCTCTTCGCGGAGGTCACGTCCAGGGCCAGCGGCAGTGCCGCAGGGCCGATGGCGCGGCACGCCTCCTCGGCAGCCTCTCGCCTACGTGCCGCGACCAGGACCCGCAGCCCCCGGTCCGTGAGCTGTCGGCACATCTCCAGGCCGATTCCGCGTGCCCCGCCCGTGACGAGCGCGGTTCTGCTGCCGTGCCGCATGGCGTGTCCGCCCCTTTCACACCGTGAGGACCGAGCAGGCGCTGATCCCGGGCGCCCCGTACACATGGGTGAAGCCCACCCGGGGAGCGCCCGGCACCTGCACACCCGGCGCCCGGCCCTGCAACTGTCGTACGACCTCGTGGAACTGACGAAGCCCGGAGGCGCCGACGGGCTCCCCGCCGGCCAGACAGCCGCCGTCGGTGTTGACCGGAATCCGGCCCGTGGGATCGGTGGCCCCGGCGGCCAGCAGCTCCTCCTGCTCGCCGTGGCCGCACAGCCCGGTCTCCGCCAGGTGGATCAGCTCCGATCCGCTGTCGGTGTCCTGCAACTGGGCGACCTGGACGTCGGCGGGCCGCACCCCCGCCGTGCGGAAGACCGCCTCCGCGGCGTCGACGCTGGGGCTGTGGTGCGGTCCCGGCGGCAGCCAGGGCGAGAACACCTCGAACGAACCGAACCGCCGGGTCCGGAAGGCCAACGACGCCAGCCTGACCGGCCGTTCGCACAGGTCGAACGCCCGGTCGCCGAGCGCGAGCACCAAGGCCGCCGCGCCCTGTCCGGGCGAGCAGAACATGTACTGGGTGAGCGGGGGACTGACCTCGGCGGAGTCCAGGATCTCCTGCTCAGTCAGCGGCTTGCGCCGCCAGGCCAGGGGGTGGTGCGAGCCGTTGCGGAAGGCCCGCGCCGCCACCGTCGCCAGCGCCCGCTCCGAGATCCCGTGCTCGTACAGGTACCGCTGGGTCTTCAACGCGAAGAACTGGGTCGTGAGCATCATGCCGGTCTCGGCGTACCAGTCGCCCAGGCCGTAGCGGGCGGCGGAGACGTGGAACGCGCCCCGCTCGTGCTTGTCGAACCCCACCGCAAGGCCCAGGGAGGCCTCGCCCGCGCGCAGCGCGTTGGCCACCGCGAGCACGGTGGAGGCACCGGTCGCGCAGCCGTTCTGCACATTGACGAACGGCACTCCGGTCAGGCCCAGCCGGCCCACCAGTGTGTCGGGCTTGCCGGACACGTCGGAGCCGCCGGCCGCGTAGCCGATGTCCTCCCAGGCGGCACCGGCGTCGGCCAGCGCCTCGCGTACCGCACGCTCGGCCATGTCCATTCCGGTGACGCTCTCGTCGCGGCCGAAGGGATGCATGCCGCATCCGACCACGTACACGTCGTCGGTCCCGCTCATCGCTCACCGTCCCGCTCCGGGCGGAACGCGAAGGTCACCACCTCGGTCCTGTCCTCGTCCTGGTACGCGGGCACCGTGGTGAGCCGGACCGGCAGACCGATCCGGATCTCCGCTCGGGGAACCGCCAGCAGCGCCTCGACCAGTACCTCGCCGAGGTCCACATAGCCCACGTGGTACGGCCGGTGGCCACCGGACGGCGGCCGGTACGGCGGTTTCGGCGGGAACGCCTGGAGCGTCCACGACCACACGCGCCCGCTGACCGGCAGCACGTGCGCGGCCATGGTCCTGCCCGCACACCTGGGGCACGAGTTCTGCCGGGGGAAGACCACGGTCGCGCACGCGGAGCAGCGGGCGCCCGCGAGCCGCGGTGGATCCCCGCCGTCGAACGCCTCGTCCCCGAACTCCCGATCCTCGAACAAGGACTCGTCGATGACCCTGGTGGTCATGCCGTTCCGCCTTCCACAACGTCACCAGGCCAGCAGCCCGGCCAGCCGTTCCCGATGATGTGCGGCGCCGCCCAGCAGGACCGCGTCGGACTGGGCGCGCCGGAAGTACAGGTGCGCGTCGTGCTCCCAGGTGAAGCCCATCCCTCCGTGGAACTGCACGCACTCGGCGGCGACGGAGACGAACGCCTCGCCGCACCACGCCTGTGCCACGGCCGCCGCCTCGGCCAGCGCCTTCGGCGAGCCGTCCGCCCGGACCGCGCGCACCACGGCCGACCGTGCGGCCTCGACCTGGAGCAGCATGTCGGCGCAGGCGTGCTTGACCGCCTGGAAGCCTCCGATCGCCCTGCCGAACTGGGTACGGTCGCGCACATGGGCCACCGTCATGTCCAAGGCGGCCTGTGCTCCGCCCAGTTGCTCGGCGGCCAGCGCCACCAGGGCCACGTCCAGGGCGCCGGAGACGACGTCCGCCCCCTCGCCGCCGGCGGTCAGCGCCCGGGCCCGGGCGCCGGAGAAGGTGACCACCGCCTGGCCCCGGCTGAGGTCCAGGGTGGGCACCCGGCGCACCGTGATCCCCGGCTCGCGCGGGTCGGCCAGGAAGAGGTCCACGCCGTCGGTCCCGGCCGCGGCCACCACCAGCGCCTCGGCGTCGGCGCCGTCGAGCACGAAGGGTGCGGTGCCGTGCAGCAGGGGGACGCTGCCCTGCCAGGAGACGGCCACCGGCACGGCGTCGGGTCGCCATGTCCCGTCGGGCGCGGCCACCGCCAGGCCATGCACGGTGCCCCCGGCCAGCTCGGCCAGCGCGGTGTCGGCCGTACCGCAGCCGGCCAGCACCTGCCCGGCCAGCACGGTGGAGGACAACAGCGGGACCGGCGCCAGGGTCCTGCCCAGCTCCTCGCAGACCACGGCGATCTCGGCGAGGCCCCCGATGCCTCCCGCCGACTCGGGCAGGCCGAGGCCCGCGAGGCCCACCTGCCGGCCGAGCGCGTCCCACAACCCGGCGTCGATGCCGGGAGCCTCCTCGGACAGCCGGCGTACCGCGCTGGTGCCGCCGGCGTCCGCGCACACCGACCGAACGGTCTCGCGCAGGTCCTCGAGCTCGGTGTCGGACGGGGCCGTGCCGTCGGTCACGGTGCTTGTCATCGTGCGCTCCCGCTCTCGTCGCGCCGCTCCCGCAGGGCACTGTGCGCGGCCGCCATCCGGGCCACCGGCACACGGTGTGCGGAACAGGAGACGTAGTCGAGGCCGAGGTCGTCGCAGAACGCGATCGACTCCGGATCCCCGCCGTGCTCACCGCACACCCCCAGCTTGATGCCGGGCCGTACGCCCCGTGCCCGCTCGGCCGCCAGGCCGACCAGGGCGCCCACCCCGTGCGGGTCGAGCCGGGCGAACGGGCTGGCGGTCAGGAACCCGCGCTCCTGGTAGTTGGCGAGCACCTGGCGCTCGACGTCGTCCCGGGAGAACCCGTAGGTGAGCTGGGTGAGGTCGTTGGTGCCGAAGGAGAAGAACTCGGCGTGCTCGGCGAGTTCGCCGGCCAGCAGTGCGGCGCGCGGGGTCTCGATCATCGTGCCGAGCCGGTAGGGGACCTCCACCCCGGTGCGGGCGGCGACCGCGTCGGCGGCACCGCGTACGTATGCGGCCGCGGCGGCCAGTTCCTCCGGCAGGCTGACGAGCGGGATCATCACCTCCAGCTCCGGCCGGATCCCGGTGGCGGCGACATCGGCCCAGGCGGTGAAGAGCGCCTCGGCCTGCGCCGGGTAGAGCCTCTCGTGCAGCAAGGCCAGCCGCACCCCGCGCAGCCCGAGCATCGGGTTCGCCTCGCGCAGCGCGGCGGCCTGCTGCTCCTCGGCCGCGTCCAGGGCCTGCCCGGGGGCGGGCAGGAATTCGTGCAGCGGGGCGTCCAGCAGGCGCACGGTCACGGGGCGGTTGCCCACGGCGGCCAGCAGTGCCGTGAAGTCCTCGTGCTGGGCGTGCTCGAGTGCCAGCAGCCCCTCGTCGCGGGCGGCCGGGTCGGCGGCCAGGAGTACCCGGCGGATCAGCGGCAACCGCTCGCCGAGGAACTGGTGCTCCGTCCTGCACAGCCCGACACCCTCCGCGCCCAGGGCGAGGGCGGTCTCCACCTCGGTGGCCGTGTCGGCGTTGACCCGCACGCCCAGCCGGCGCATACCGTCCGCCCACTCCAGCAGGGTGGACAGTTCGGGCGGCGGTCCGGCGACACTGACGTCCAGCGTCCCCGCGTAGACGGCGCCGGTACGGCCGTCCAGCGAGACCGGGTCGCCCTCGCGCACCACGCGCTCCCCGCAGCGAACCGTTCCGGCTGCCAGGTCCACGCGCAGCCCGTCGGCGCCGCACACCGCGGGCTTGCCGGCGCCCCGCGCCACCACGGCGGCATGCGAGGCGATGCCTCCGCTGCCGGTCAGCACGGCTACGGAGGCCAGCATCCCGGGCACGTCCGCCGGGGTCGTCTCGGCAGCCACGAGCACCACCCGAGTACCGTCCGCGGCCAGTTCGAGGGCACGCCCACTGGACAGCACGACCACTCCGGTAGCCGCCCCCGGCGATGCGGGCAGTCCCCTCACCAGGAGCTCCTCCCCGCCGGTCAGCCGGAGCTGGGGGTGCAGCAGTTCCTGCACCTGCGCCGGGGTGATACGCCGTACGGCCTCCTCGCGGCCGAGCGCCCCGTCGCGGGCCAGGTCGGCGGCCAGACACACCGAGGCCCGAAGCGGCGGGCGGAGTTGTGCCGAGGCGGCGAGCAGGGAGATCTCGTCGTCGCGCACCTCGAAGTCGACCGACACCGGCGCGCGCAGATGCCGCTCCAGGGTGAGCAGGGAGTGCTCCAGCAGCGCGGTGCCGCCCGCGATCCTGTCCAGCGGTTCACCGGTGTGCGGCGGCGGGGCGCTGCGGCGCACACCCCGGAAGAAGGAGCCCTGGGGGGAGAGGCGCCCGGTCTCGGGATCGCGGCTCACCGCCGTGCCGTAGCCGGAGTGGTCCGCCGGGCCGATGCGCAGGGCCTGCACATGCAGGGCGACCGCCAGCTCGGCGGGGAGCCGCTGGGCCCGGCGGGACCTTCTCGCGCGCGGTGAGTCCCACCGGCCCAGGAGGGCACGGGCGGCCAGCGCGAGCTGCTGCGCCGGGTCGTCGGGGAAGGGCCGGGAGCCGTGCTCCGCCGCCAGGGACAGCAGCACGTCCACCCGTGCCCGCGGCCCGGGCGTGTCCAGGAGAGCGTCGTCGAGCACCGCGCCGGGCACGTCGAGGGCGTACTCGGCGATCATCCGTACGGTGGCGGCCCACACCTCGTAGAGAGCGTCTTCCCGCCCGATGACGGCGCACAGGTCGTCGGCACGGGCGGGGGCGACGCCGAGACAGGCCAGGTCGGGCGGCAGGCCGGCGATCTCGGTCGGCGCGCTCGCCGACACACGCAGCAACAGCGGCCGGGTCGCGTCGCCGATCCGCCGCCCGGAGAGCTGTTCGACCAGGGCTACGGCGGCTTCGGCGGTGTCGGGTTCGCACAGCGAGGCGGCGGCGCCGGCGGGCACGGTGAGCCCCGGCACGACCGGCAGCCCGAGGGCCACCAGCCCGTCCATCGCGGCGCCGTGCGCGCCCAGCTCGTCGGCGTCGAGGCCCCGGATCCGTCCCTGCCCGAAGGGCACCAGGACGCGGCCGGGGGCCCCGGAGAGGGCGAGGGGAGCCCCGGACCGGGCGACCGTGCCCGCCTCGCGGTCGGTGACACTCAACCCCGGCTCCTGGTGACCAGTTCCTCTTCACGTGCCTCGTCCTCGGCCCGGCTGATCCCCAGGACGAGCAGCAGCTCCTGGTGCAGCCGCATCCACACCGTGTGGTACGAGTCGCACAACGGTGAGGCCAGCCACGCCGGCGCGCCGTCGTCGAAGCGGTCGAGGGCGTCCTCCAGGGCCGTCAGGTACTGCCCGCTCCCAGTGAGCACCCCGTCCAGCCTGCGCAGCACGGGCTGGATGGCCTCGTGCACGTCTTCCAGCGACTCGCGCACCCCGGCGTCGTAGACGTCGTCGGAGTGGTCGTTGGCGGTGCCGTCGGGGCGGCACTGCCAGGCCGTGCACACGTCCCGGATCTTCCGGTTGACCGGCAGGAACGCCTCGTACGCCGAGGTGATCCGCTCCTCCTGCTCGGAGCCGGCGGGCACCCGCAGGAGCTGCGCGGCGGCGGCCTTGGCACGTTCGGTCGGCAGCACCACGGGCCCCTTCGCCATTGCCAGCCCGGCCTCGACCAGCGGACGGTGCTCGCACTCCGGCCGGCCGCGCCACATACCCCGCAGAACGAGGTCGACGACGGCTTCGGCGAGGGGCTCGTCGGATGCGTCCGGAAGGTCCACGGCAGCAGGTTGCATCGCCACACCTTTTCCCCGGTTCTGTGGTGACCGGTTCCTCGGTTCTGTGTTGCCCGGAGGTTACGCCCCGGCAGGCTGGTTAGTGAAGAGGGACTCAAGAAACACTTTCAGACTGCCTGGCCCCGGCCCGGCTGTCGTCCACCTTCGGGCGGCCTCGCGCGGCGAGGAACGACGCCATGCGGTCCTGCGCCTCCCGGCCGTCCGCCAGGGCGGCGATCGACCGCGCCTCTTCGGCGAGGTGGCGGCGCAGCTCGTCACCGGCGCCGGCGCGCAGCAGGCTCTTCGCGGCGCGCAGCGCGTCACCGGCGCCGGCGGCCAGATCGGCCGAGGTCCGATACGCCGCGTCGTCCAGTTCATCGTCGTCCACGCACCGGGAGACCAGGCCCCACGCCTCGGCGTCGCCGCCGGTCAGGACCCTGTTGGTGAGGATCAGGTCCGCCGCCCTGCGGGGACCCACCAGGCGTGGCAGGAACCACGAGGCCCCGCAGTCCGGCGTGAGCCCGATCGCCGTGTACGCCAGCCGCAACCGCGCGGACCGGGCGGCCAGGACGATGTCGCCCACGAGGGCGAGGCCGATCCCGCCGCCCGCGGCCGCGCCGCGCACGGCGGTCACCACCGGCACCGGCACCTCGTGCAGCGCCTGTATCGCGGCGTGCGCGGCGGTCGCCACGGCGTGCACATAGGGGCCGGTCTGCGCGCCCCGGCCGGCGAATGCGCGCAGGTCACCACCCACGCAGAAGCTGCCGCCCGTCGCCCGCAGGAGCACCGCGCCGCCCGGGTCCGCGGCCACCTCGCGGGCCGTGTCCCGCAGCGCCTCGGCCGTCCTCAGGTCCAGGGCGTTGCCCCGCCCGGGATCGTCCAGCCTCAGCTCGACGACTCCGTCGGGGTGGCGCACGATCCGGACCGGCTCGGTGGTGGGGGAAAGGCTCATGGGTGGTTCTCCTGTCGTCTTCCCGTCGCCGGGTGCTTCCCGGCAAGATACTGAAGACGCTATACAGTTTCTAGGAAGCGACGGGACCCGATGCCCGTACGCCCGTCGGCGGGAGGTCCCGTGCCCATCCAGTTCGATGTCGATCCGACTGTCGCTCAACTCGCCGCGTCCACGGCGGAGTTCGTGCGCGAGGTGGTCGTTCCCGCCGAGCGCGAGTGCGGCGGGTCCGTGCACGACGCCCCTGAGGACCTGCGGGAAACCCTGCAGAAGGCCGCCCGTGACGCGGGAGTGTTCGCTCCGCACGTGCCGACCCGGTGGGGCGGACACGGCCTCGACCTGCGAGGGCAGGCGGTGGTCTTCGAAGCGGCCGGCTACTCCCTGCTCGGGCCGCTGGCGCTGAACTGCGCGGCCCCCGACGAGGGAAACATGCACCTGCTGGAGAACGTGGCCACCGAGGAGCAGAAGCAGAGGTATCTGCGTCCGCTCGCCGCGGGCGACACACGCTCCTGCTTCGCCATGACCGAACCCGCTCCGGGAGCGGGCGCCGACCCCCGCTCCCTGCGGACCACCGCGACCCGGGTTCCCGGCGGCTGGCGCATCGACGGGCGCAAGTGGTTCATCACCGGGGCGGACGGAGCCGGCTTCGCCATCGTCATGGCCCGCACCTCCGGCAGCCCCGGCGACCCGGGCGGCGCCACCATGTTCCTGGTCGACGCCGGCACCACCGGCATGCGTCTCGTCCGGACCATCGAGACCTTGGACGAGTCGCTCTTCGCCGGGCACAGCGAGATCGTCTTCGAGGAGTGCGTGGTGGGGGACGAGCAGGTGCTCGGCGCGGTGGACCGCGGCTTCGAAGGCGCACAGGTCCGGCTCGGTCCCGCCCGGATGACCCACTGCATGCGCTGGCTCGGAGCGGCCCGCCGCGCCCAGGACGTCGCGCTGCAACGGGCGGGGAGCCGGATGGCGTTCGGCTCGGCGCTGGGAGACCTCGGCATGGTCCAGCAGATGCTGGCCGACTCCGAGATCGACATCGAGGCGAGCCGCGCCCTGATCCTGCGCACCGCCTGGGAGCTGGACACCCGCTCCGCCGCCGCCTCGCAGCTCACCTCGGTGTCCAAGACCTTCGTGGCGGAGGCGGTGAACCGGGTGGTCGACCGGGCGGTGCAGATCTGCGGAGCCCTCGGCATCTCGGCCGCCGACGCCCCGCTGGCCCGTCTGTACCGGGAGGTGCGGCCGTTCCGGATCTACGACGGCCCGTCGGAGACGCACCGTTTCGCCATCGCGCGCCGCGCGGTGCGGCCCTACCGGCAGCCGTGCACGGAAGCCGCCGACGGCTGATGACGGCGTCGACGTGGAAGGCCTCCCGGGGCCGTCCCCGCCCGGAATCCGCATCCGTGACCGAACTACCGCGCGCGCGGATGAGACCGTGTCCGGCTCGATGCCCGAGGACGCCTGGTACGCCGACCCGTGCTGTTCGACCTGGTCGTCGGTCAGCGTATGGCTCGCGCAGCGCCGTGCTCGAAGAGGCGGGGTTCCTGATGGCTCGGACATCGCAGGCTCGTCCACCTGGCCGGCTCGCGGCCGGCGTGGTGGGACCAGGAACGCCGACGGGCTGACGAATCGCCCTGGCACGTCGGTGCCGATTCGACGGCGAACGCGGCGGTGTCGTGGTCGGTGCCCACGTCGACCCAGCCGGTGCTCGCGGCGACGTCGTAGATGCCGTAGGGCACCGCCCTGCCCAGCTCGCGGTCGGGGAAGTCGTGGGTGTCGACTCGCACCGGCTCGCCTCTCGGCTCCCCTTCACGGCCGTTGTTCTTGAACGGGCCGACCAGTTCCTTCTTCTTCGTGTCCACGCTGATCACCGGAGCCCCGCAGTCCTGGTGGTCGCGGGCCCGCTCGTTGAGGTGGTGGAACTGCGCGTCCCGGTCGGGGTGCTGCTTGCCTTCCAGGGGCTTGGCGTTGCTCTGCAGGCTGAAGCCCTCCTCGCGCAGCAGGTCGCCCACCGTGCCCGCGCAGATCCGGTGGCCCTGCCGGGTCAGCTGCTCGGCGAGCTTGCGGGTGGATTTGGTGGTCCAGCGCAGCGGCGACATCGGGTCCCCGCGGACGTCGGGCTCGACCAGGGCGAGGAGTGCCTCCCGAACGGCTGGGTTCCGGTCGACGACGTGTTTGCGGCCGGCGCCGGGCCGGCGGATGCGTCCCAAGGGGGCCTCTCCGGAGTCGAGTTCCCGCACTCCGACAGACACAGTGGCCTCACGGACACCGGCGGCGCGGGCGACTGCTCTGATCCCGCCGTGGCCGAGGGACTGGGCCTCCGCCCCTGTCAGCAGGCGATTCTGCCGCTCGTCGAGGTGCGGCAGAATCGCCCGAACTTGGCTGCCGGCACGGCCCGTTGCCCATCCAACCCGCTCACGCCGGGCCAACGAACCACCGAGCGGAAAGCCACAAGTCGAAGATCTGCACGCCCTAAGGGAGCGTAGCGCGAGGAAACCGGCTCTGACCTCAGCGAATGGAGCGTATTGCGCGCACAAAGATGCGTCAGTACGTCGTTGACCGGCGATCCGCGACAGGGCCAGGGTGAGGGAGCCACATCGGATCCCGACCACCCCTTTTCCGGTCACCGGACTGCGTGCAGGAGGCCGTGATGCTCCAGACGGACACCCATGAACACACCGAGTTCGCAGACGATCATGAGGCCGTTGCTGCAGCCACGGCCACGGCCGTCACGCCGAACGCACCGGCGGTCTGCCGCGAACTCCTCTTCCAGCGGTGCCTTTGGTGCGGCACGCCGGCCTACCGCCGTTCGTTCTGCCGTGCCTGCGGGTCCACGGCCTTCAAACCGGAGCGCAGCGAGGGTTCCGGGGTCGTCGTGCGCCGGAACGGCCATGCCCCGCACAACACGTGGTTCGTCGCGATGGACGAGGGCTTCAACCTGCTCTGTCAGGTCACCGGGACGGCGCCGGTCGCGGTCGCGGTGGGGGCACGGGTGAACGTCGTACGGTCCGTCGCCCCCCTCGGCCAGGGCCTGCCGCTCGTCGAACTCACCCACCCGGCGCGGCTTGTGGAGCGCTGGTGGTGACGGGAAACGGCCGAGACGCAGTCACCTCGCACACACAGGATGATCAGAGAGGAGGGTGCGTGGGCACCCAGCACAACGCACCGGACGGATGGGCCGACGTTCTCGACGGAGCGGGGCGCGGCGCGCTGGACGGTCTGCGCATCGCCGACTTCTCCCGGGTTCTCGCGGGGCCCTACGCCACGATGCTCCTCGCCGACCTCGGCGCCGACGTGGTGAAGGTGGAACGGCCGGGCATCGGGGACGACACCCGGGCCTGGCACCCTCCGGCCGACCACGACGGCACGTCGACCTATTTCCTCGGCGTCAACCGGAACAAGAAGTCCGTCGTGCTGGACCTCACGACCGACGCCGGCGTCGAACAGGCCCGCGCCCTGGTCGCCGAGTCCGACGTGCTGGTGGAGAACTTCCGTCCCGGCACGATGGAACGGCTGGGGCTCGGCCGGCGCGAACTCCGTGCCCGGCACCCGGGGTTGATCTACTGCTCGATCAGCGGTTTCGGCAGCGGCGAGGGCGCGGAGATCCCGGGATACGACCTGCTCGTGCAGGCCGTCGGCGGTCTGATGAGCGTGACCGGCGACGCGGCCGGAGAGCCGGCGAAGGCGGGCGTGGCCCTGGTCGATGTGATCACCGGCCTGCACGCCTCGCTCGGCATCCTCGCGGCCCTGCGGCACCGGGACGCCACCGGGGAGGGGCAGTGTGTGGAGGTGAACCTGCTCGGCTCGCTGCTGTCGGCCATGGTCAACCAGGCGTCGGCGTTCGCCGTCGCCGGTGTGGTTCCGGGCCGCATGGGCAACGCGCACCCGAGTATCGCTCCGTACGAGACCTTCCCGGCGGCCGATCGCCCGATCGCGATCGCTGTGGGCAACGACCGGCAGTTCGCGGCGCTCGCCGAGGTTGTCGGGGATCCCGGTCTTGCTGCCGACGACCGCTTCCGCACCAATGCCGACCGAGTCGCACACCGCGCCGCCCTGCGGGACATCCTGACCGAACGGCTGAGGAGCGCCGGCGCGGACCGCTGGTCGGCCGTCCTGCTGGCCGCGGGGGTGCCCGCCGGAGCGGTCAACACCCTCGACGAGGCATTCGCCTTCGCCCAGAAGCTCGGCCTTCCGGGCGTCGTCGACATCCCCGCCGCACCCGCTGACAGAGCGGACGGAGCACAGGGCACGTCCTCCCGCCAGGTCGCGAACCCCATCGCGCTGAGCGGCACACCCGCGCAGTACCGCCTGCCGCCGCCGCGCCTGGGCCAGCACACCGCGGAGATTCTCCACCGCCTTTCCGACCACGTCTCCGCACCGAACGAAGCGGTCACCTGACCTTTCCCGGCGCGGACACCGCGACCGAACCGATCACCACTACCTCCAGGAGCTCACGATGAACGGCGCCAAGCCGATGAAGGACCCTCTCGACCTGCTCGACCTCTCCTCCACACTCAGTGACGAGGAGCGCGAGATCCAGGCGACCGTCGCCAAGTTCCTCGCCGACCGGGTGCGACCGCACATCGGTGAGTGGTTCGAGAACGCCCACTTCGCCCGCGAACTCGCCCCGGAACTTGGCAAGTTGGGCGTGCTCGGCATGCATCTCGAAGGGTACGGCTGCGCCGGCACCAACGCCGTCAGCTACGGACTGGCCTGCCTGGAGCTGGAGGCGGCGGACTCCGGCTTCCGCAGCTTCGTCTCCGTGCAGGGCTCGCTGTCGATGTTCTCCATCTGGAAGTGGGGCTCGGAGGAGCAGAAGCAGGAGTGGCTGCCCCGGCTCGCCGCCGGTGAGGCCATCGGCTGCTTCGGCCTGACCGAGCCCGACTTCGGCAGCAACCCCTCCGGGATGCGCACCAGGGCCGTCCGCGACGGTGGGGGAGACTGGATCCTCAACGGATCCAAGATGTGGATCACCAACGGCGGTATCGCCGATGTGGCCACTGTCTGGGCACAGACCGAGGACGGCATCCGCGGCTTCCTCGTGCCCCGCGGGACGCCTGGCTTCACCACGCAGGACATCAAGCAGAAGATGTCGCTGCGCGCCTCCATCACCTCGGAGCTCCACTTCGACAACGTACGGCTGCCCGACTCGGCGCGGCTGCCTCTCGCGGAGGGCTTGCGCGGACCGCTGTCCTGTCTGAACGAGGCCCGCTTCGGCATCCTGTTCGGCGCGGTCGGAGCGGCCCGCGACTCGCTCCAGGCAGCCATCGAGTACGCCGACTCCCGAGTCCAGTTCGACAAGCCGATCAGCGCCTTCCAGCTCACCCAGAAGAAGCTCGCTGACATGAGCGTGTCCGTGGGCAATGCCGCACTGCTCGCCGTGCACCTGGGCCGGCTCAAGGACCAGCACCGCATCAGGCCCGAGCAGATCAGCGTCGGCAAGCTCAACAACGTACGGGAAGCGATCGCCATCGCACGGGAGTGCCGCACCGTCCTGGGTGCCAACGGCATCTCCCTGGAGTACTCGCCGCTGCGCCACGCCAACAACCTGGAGTCCGTCCTCACCTACGAAGGCACGAGTGAGATGCACACGCTGGTCATCGGCCAGGCGATCACCGGCCAGGTGGCGTTCCGCTGATCACCGAAGGCTGAAGGAAGACACCCGTGAACATCGTCGTACTCGTCAAGCAGGTCCCGGACTCCGGTGCCGAGCGCACCCTGTCCCGGGCCGACCACACCCTCGACCGCGAGGACGCCGAACTCGTCCTGGACGATCAACGAGCGCGCGGCTGAAGAGGCCCTGACGCTGAAGGAGACGGCGGACGTCCATGTCACCGTCGTCTCCATGGGACCCGACTCCGCGCTCGACGTCATCCGCAAGGTCCTGGCGATGGGCGGCGACCGGGGAATCCACATCTGCGACGACCGACTGCACGGCGCCGACGTGCTGACCACCACGAAGGCGGTGGCTTCCCAGCTCACGCAGGAGATGGCCGCCCTCCGCACAGTCGGCTGAGACAGACGCCTGAGACGGACGCCGTTCTTGAGGTCCGGACCGTCCGGCCGGACCAAGAGGAGGATCGCCCTACGGTACGCCGAGGGGCCGAGGGTCCGCTGTGACGTTCACGTCGCGGCGGACCCCTCCCGGGTGTGGGGCCTGGTGGCGGACATCGGTCTGCCGGCCCGCCTGAGCCCTGAACTGCCGCGCGCGGAATGGCTCGACGGCGCGGAGGTGCCCGCGCGAGGGGCGCGTTGCGCGGGGTGCAACCGCCGTCGGACTGTCGGCGAGTGGTGGACCGTCTCGTACGTCGTCCGGACCCCGCGAAGCCCCGGGCCACCTGAAGAAGCCGACCAGGGACTGTCGGGCTGCTCAGGTCGCAGGAGATCGTCGGTGCCTGATCAGCGCCGGTGAGGGGCCGTTGGGGCCCCGCCGGATCGCACAAGCTGATCGGCTCAGAGGCCGGTCACGACCCGCCCGGGGCGGCTGGACCCCCTCGCCAGGCCGTACCGCGCAGCTTCGCGCGCATCCGCCGGCACATCGGCTCGGACGCGGCTGACTTCTTCCAGCCGACTCTCCAGCGCACCGGGCATGGGTCGCTCACCCAGAAGGACCGCCAGGCTTTCTGTACGGGTTGGCCCGGCAGATGGAGTACCTGAAGTCCCGTGGCACGCTTCGCCTCGCCGACAACGTGGTCGCGGGCGAGGACGAACGCCCGGGCCTGCTCACCCGGCATCCTCGTTCACATGGAGCAGCGGCTCGCCGACTCCGGCTGAGCCCCGGGGTGCCGCGGCCGCACACCGCATCTGCCGCCGCCACCTGTACACGTCGCCGGCGGAGCAGGGCTGCACCGTCCCGGGCCGGATCCGGGAACGGCGTCTCGCGCGGTGCCGGCGCGGCCTCGCCGATCCCGCCCTGCACCACCTGCCGTCGGCGTCGTCGGCAGGCGCTGGGGTTTCCCGGACCCGGCCCATGTCAGCCACGCCAAAAGACGGCCTACGGCATGAGTTCCCGGGAGGCGGCCTGCGGCCCGTCGACGACGTTCAGCGGGTGTTCCGTGACGACGGTGGACGTAGGGTGCCCCGGGCACGCGGGGACACCGCGTCGCCCCAGGCCCTCAGGCCGCCTGGTAGCTGAAGAATCCCTGTCCTGACTTACGGCCCAGCAGCCCCGACTCGACCATGCGGCGCAGCAGCGGGGGAGGGGCGTACAGCGGTTCCCGGTACTCCTCGTACAGCGCCTCGCCTATCGCCGCGACCGTGTCCAGGCCGATGAGGTCGGCGAGGCGCAGCGGGCCCATGGGGTGAGCGCAGCCGGCGGTCATCCCCGTGTCGATGTCCTCCGCCGTCGCGGTGCCGGAGCCGACCATCCGCACCGCTGCCAACAGGTAGGGAACCAGCAGGGAGTTCACCACGAAGCCCGCGCGGTCCTCCGTGACGATCGTCTTCTTGCCCAGGATCTCGCCCGCGAAAGCACGCACACGCAGCTCCGTGGCCTTGGAGGTCTGCAACGACGGGATGACCTCGACCAGTGGCATGACGGGAACCGGGTTGAAGAAGTGCAGGCCGACCACCGCCTCCGGCCGTCCGGTCGCCGCCGCGAGCCGGGCGATGGGGATCGAGGAGGTGTTGCTGGCCAGGATGGCGGCCGGGTCGGTGACGATCTCGTCCAGCTGCCGAAACAGCGCCGTCTTCGCCTGCTCGTCCTCGACGGCGGCCTCGATGACCAGGTCAGCACGGGCCAGGCGGGAGAGATCGGCGGAGACCGAGATCCCGGCCAGGGCATGTGCGCGGTCCTCGGGGCCGATGGTGCCGCGCTTCTCCGCCTGGAGCAGGGAGTCCGCCACGCCTGCTAGCCCGGCACGAGCCCTGTCCTCCGTCACGTCGCACAACGTGACGTGCAGCCCGGCCCGGGCGCAGACCTCCGTGATGCCCCGGCCCATCTGCCCGGCGCCGATGACCCCCACGTGCTTGATCAATGACATGTGTTCCTCCGCCTGTCCCTCTGCCCGGCGGCGGTCGACCGACGCCGCCACGGTCTGTGGTGCCGTCTTGAGCGTAGGCCGGGAACACCCCCTCTGACCTGCACCGACAGTGCGTATTCCGCGCACAAACATGCGTCGGTTCGTCGCTGACTGGGCGTGCCACGCAGAACCACGCCGATCACGACCGGCGAGCCGGACGGCCGGAGAGGCGAGCACGCGGAGGCGGTCGCAGGCGCGGGTGGCATCGAGAACCCCCGAACGGACCTGACGGCGCTGCCGAGCAGGGGGCCGAGGCCCCTGAGCAGCCTGCGGATCACGGAGTGCAGCCCGCTCAGGTGCCGTCCGCCGGACCACCGCGGCGTCAGTCTGCGGTGATCGTGGCGGCGGCGGCCTCTCGCAGGCGGCGGATCAGGCCGCGCACCGCAGGCGAGGTCTCGCTCCTGCGGTAGGCACCCACCAGCCGGGTGGTCAGCGACACGTCCGCCAGCGGACGGTAGGCCACCCCGGGGATGTGCACGCGGCGCAGGGAATCAGGGACCAGAGCCACCGCGAGACCACCGCCCACCAGAGTCAGAGCCGCGATGAAATCTCGCACCGGGGGAGCGCACCGCGGGCTGAACCCGCCTTGCTGCGCCACTTCGAGGATCTGGTCGCGGCAGCCGTACTCCTCGTCGAAGTGCGGGGCCACGAACCGCTCGTCGCGCAGCTGCGCCGCCGGTATCGCCTCGTACGCCGCCAGTGGCGCGCCGGACGGCAGCGCCAGGACGACGTCCTCGGTGAGCAGGCAGGTGGCCGTGACTTCGGGCGGGTACTCCGGCCTCCAGCGCAGGAAGCCGACGTCGATGTCCCCGCAGACCAGCGCTTCCAGTTGGGCCGGTGTCTCCAGCTCGCGCACCTGCACCGTCAGCTCGGTGCCGGGGGCCGCGCAGCGGGTGAGGACATCGGTCAGCACTCCGGAGAACGTGGCCGAGGCGACGTACGCGATCTGGGCGTGCCCCAACTCCCCGCGACCGGCACGCCGGCCCACCGTCTCGGCCCGGGAGACCTGGGTGAGGGTCAGCCGCGCCTCCTCGAGAAACAGCTGCCCGGCACTGGTCAGCGCCGGGCGCGAGCGCCGTCCGCGGTCGATCAGCCGCACGCCCAAGTGCGACTCCAGCGACCTGATTTGGGCGCTGAGCGCCGACGGAGCAAGATGCAGCCGGTCCGCCGCCCGCGCGAAGTGCAGTTCCTCCGCGACGGTTACGAACGATTCCAGCCAGCGCAGTTCCACCGGCTCCTCCATCCTGCCGGGCCAGTGGCGACGAGAGCACCGGCCGTGTGCACGGCTTGTGTGAAGCACCCCGCGGCGGCGTCAGGGCAGAACAGGTCCGCCGCGGGGTGTGTACGGGCGTCAGGGACATGTCCGGCCCAGGGGCGTCCGGACGCTACGGAGGCCTGCGGTTCATGGGTTGATGACGTAGTTGCTGAACCCGCCGTCGCGGTCCTGGAGACCCGAGATCGCCTCGTTGACCCTGGACAGCGGGAACGGCTTGGCCTGCAGGTAGGACAGGTCCAGCGCGCCCGTGTCCACCATGTCGGCGAGTTCCTGCCCCTGCGCGGTGCTGAACCAGTTGGAGCCGATCAGCTGGACCTGCTCGTCCATGAGCCACTTCACGTCCACGGGCAGCCGGTCGGCCACGCCCCCGACGTTGACGACCCGTCCGCCCCGGCGGACGCCCTGCATCGAGTCGAGCATCGTCTCCACCGGAGCCTTGGCACCCAGGGCGCTGATCACGTAGTCCGCGCCCTCGCCGCCGGTGCGGGACTTCGCCCACTCGCCGGTGGAACCGTCACCCAGCCGGAAGACCTCGACCCGGTCCGGGGCGAGTTCCTTGACGCGCTTGAGGAGCTCCTCGTTACGGCCGGTACCGAGGACCCGGGAGGCGCCGGAGGCCAGCGCGAGCACGGTCGCTGCGACCCCGAGGGTTCCGGTGACCCCGTCGATCAGCGCCACCTGGCCGGGCCCTGCGGCGGCGTTCTTGAGGGCGCCGTAGGACGTGCCGATGTAGCCGAGCTTGCCGGCCTGCTCGAACGTCATGTTGTCCGGGATGTTGACGATCGAGGACTGCGGGGCGGTCATGTACTCCGCGAAGCCGCCGTAAGGGTAGAGGTCGAAGATCCGCTGGCCGTCACGGGAGGTGCTGAAGTAGCCGTTCAGCGTGAAGTAACGGCACCGGCTCAGTTCGCCGCCCCGGCACACCTGGCAACTTCCGCACCCCCGCAGGGGGTTGACGTAGACCCGGTCACCGGGCTTGGTGTTCAGCACCGCCTCGCCGACGGCTTCGACCACGCCGGAGGCGTCCAGGCCGAAGATGGCGGGGAACTTGGGCAACGGCTGGTGCGGGAACCAGGTGGGCCAGTTGTTGATCACGTTGGCCATGTTCGGCACGATCCCGCACGCCTTGACCCGCACCAGCACGTCGGTCGGCCGCGGGGTGGGCACGTCGATGGTGTCCACCGACATCGGCTCACCGAGCGCGTGCAGTCGTGCAGCGAGCATTTTCGCCATTGAAATACTCCTTGAAACTGCTCCGTCCCTGCGATCGGGGGCGGAGAAATATTTTCCGGCGACCGAGGCGACGGACCGGCGGCCCGGTAGTCACATCTCAGGTATTGAGGGGCTTTACGGCGCCGAGTTCTACGAATTCGGGAAAGGGTTGGGGTAATTGTCCTCGAGGTCGATGTCCAGCAGCCCCATGATGCGGACGCCGGAGTTGTACCAGGCGACGGACAACGACAGTTCGACCATCTGCTTGTCCGTCAGGTGCTCGGCGGCGGCACTCCACGTCTCCTTCGAGACCTCGACCTGGAGCGTGGACTCCTTGGCGAGGCGCATCACCGCCTTCTCCACCCCGTCGAACAGGTCGGAGGACTCGAAGTCGGCCACCGCTGCGAGCTGTTCCTCGGTGAGCCCGGCCCCCAGCCCGTGCGACTGGTGGTGCGCGACCTCGTACGCGGACCGGGTCGCGTAGCCCACGGTCAGGATCGCCAGTTCACGCAGCTTGGGGCTGAGGTCGGCGGCGCGCAGCGAGTTGGCGTAGGTCAGGAAGGCGTCCAGCTGGGCCGGCGCGTTGGTGAGGGCGAGGAAGATGTTCGCTGTCGGTACCTTGCGTTCCGCCTCCAGCCGGTCGTACAGGGGTTTCTGCGCCTCGTCCGCGTCCTCGCGGCGCAGGTAGGGGACTCGTGCCATGGTGTCTCCTCGGGGGGACGTGATCGCGCGAAAGGTCAGTGGGCGGACTGTTCGAGCAGGAACCGCTCGAGCGACATCGGCTTCGGCAGCTCGGTCGGCGGAATCTGCGGCACGCCGACGAAGGGCGATGCCTCGAAGTACCACTTCTCCAGAGCCGGCAGGCCCCAGCGGGCGTTGGTGCTCAGAGATCCCGCGTCCCAGCGCACCGGCTCGATCTCGGTGTCGATCGTCTGGTAGTGGCTGTTGAAGACCTCCACCCGGTGGCCGTCGGGGTCGCGGAGGTAGGCGAAGAGCATCCCGCCCGGACCGTGCCGTCCCGGACCCCGCTCCACGCCGTCGCCGTAGCCTTGGATGCCCGCCCAGTCGCAGGCGGTGAAGATGTCGTGGCTCTCGGAGACGGTGTACGCGAAGTGGTGCAGGGCCGGCCCGGTGTTCTCGATGATCGCCAGGTCCAGGCAGGTGCCCTTGCGGTACATGAACGCTCCAAGCAGCTTGTCGCCGTGCTCCAGGTACTCCGAGTTGCGGAAGCCGAGCTCGCTGTAGAACGCGCACAGCTCGTAGGTGTCGGGCGCGAAGATCTGGTAGTGGTCCAGCCGCTGGGCGTGGGCACCCTTGTAGGACGCGAAGTCGATGTGCAGCCGCGGCCGCGTCTCCATGTGCGCGCACAGTTCGAGCGGCGTGCCGATGGGGTCGCTGACGTGCAGGGTGCGGCCCTGGTAGGGGACGTCGACCCACTCGGCGGGCAGTCCCCGCTCACGAAACCACTCGTATGCGAGGTCGAGGTCCTCGTCGAAGAACACCCGGTAGCCGACCCTCCTGCACGTGCCGCCGCCCTCTTCGTCCAGCTCCAGGACGAGGCTGTGGTGGCAGGCTTCGGCGAGGCCGCGGAGGTAGCAGGTGCGCTCGTCCTCGTCGCTGACGACCAGCCCCAGCACGTTCACGTAGAAGTTCCGGCTCTCGGCCAGATCCGCGACCCTGAGGCGAACGTGACTGGAGCGGGTGATGTTGAAACTGGGGCGCAGATTGACCGGTGGCAGCATGCTGATCTCCGTGCTCGGATCGGCTCTGGAATTCGATGACTGTAATACTTCGAGGGCGTTTTACGGCTTGGTCGTCGAGGGCCCGGCCCCGGCGAATGTGAATGCGGACCATCCGCTGAATTCCACGGAGTCGCCGAGCGACTCCTCGATCCGCAGGACCTCGTTCCACTTGGCCATTCGCTCGGAGCGCGTGAACGAGCCCACCTTCAGCTGACCGGCGTCCCAGCCGACACTCAGATGGGCGATGGTGACGTCCTCGGTTTCGCCGGAACGGGCCGAGACGATCGTGGCGAATCCGGCGTCCTTTCCGGCGCGCAGCGCCTGGAAGGCCTCCGTGACGGTACCGGCCTGGTTCGGCTTGACGAGTACGGCGTTCGCCGCCCCGCTGGTGGCCGCCGCCTCTACGCGCTTGGCGTTCGTGACCAGGTAGTCGTCGCCGATCACCTGGCAGCGGTGGCCGTAGCGCCGGGTGAACTCCAGCATGCCCTCGTGGTCGTCCTCGCCCACCGGGTCCTCGACGGAGAGAATCGGATACTGCTCGATCCAACTGCCCAGCATGTCGATCAGCGCTGCGGTGTCCAGCGTGCGGTCGTCCAGGGCCAGCGTGTACCGATCGGCGGAGCCGAACTGCGAGGCCGCGACGTCCAGCGAGATGCCCACCTGGGAGGAGGGCGCGAAGCCCGCGGTCTCGATGGCCAGGGTCAGCATCTCCAGCGCCTCCTCGTTGGAGTCGAACGCGGGCCAGAACCCGCCCTCGTCGGCCACGCCCTGTGCTTTGCCGGCCTTCCGCATCAGACTGCCGGCGGCCCGGTAGATCTCCGCGGTCCAGTCCAGGGCCTCGGAGAAGCTGCGGGCCGCCGGGCAGACCACCATGAAGTCCTGGACGTCGACGCGGCGGTCCGCGTGGGCTCCGCCGCCGAAGATCTGGATCTCCGGCAGCGGGATGCGGACCGGCCGTCCGCCCGCCAAGTGCTGCCACAGGGGTACGCCCGCCGACGCGGCGGTTGCGTGCACGACCGCCATGGACGTGGCCACGATCGCGTTGCCGCCCAGACGGCCGCGGTCGGGGGTGCCGTCGAGGTCCACCAGGAGCCGGTCGACGGCCTCCTGGTCGCCCGCGTCGCGGCCGGAGAGGGCGGGGGAGACCTCCCGGTTCACCGAGCCCACCGCGCGCTGGACATCGAGCCCGCCGAAGCCGCTGCCGCCGTCGCGCAGGTCGAGCGCCTCGCCCTGGCCCCTCGAGGCCCCCGCCGGGGCGATGGCCCGGCCGGTCGCGCCGTCCGCGAGGTGTACCTCGACCTCGACGGTCGGCCGACCGCGGGAGTCCCACACCCTGCGGCCGTGGAGCTTGGCGATCCGCGCGTCTGTCATTGCGGTGCAACCTTTCGGAGTTCGGACGATCGGGGCGATGAAAGATGCCCCGTGCCTGTCATGGGGCGCCCCCGCAGCCGGAGGCGACGGAAGGCGTACGGGAGAAACCCCTCGCCGACGCACGAGCGCGGTCGGCCCCCGCGGGGCGGCATCTGCATCGGCGCGGGGGCGCTGGGCGCGAGAGAGAAGGTGACGGCGAGGGTTGCTCGTTCGCTGCGGCTCTTGCTGTGCTAACGATAGCGCAATCGTGCAAAGTGTCGGCTGGTCTGTCAAGGGGTGAGCGGTGCCCGGTCCAGTGGTCGCGCCGTCTAGCACCCCTGTTGGTTCACTGGGACGGGAATGCTATCGTTCGCACAGCCGTGACGCTCCGCAAGGACTCCGGCGGACCCGCGCCCTCCTGGACGGACGGACAGCACAGGCGGCGTGGGTCCGTCGGGCCGGATCCCGGCCGACAGGAAAGGGAGTCCGACATGACACTCCAGCCCTCCGTGGCGCCCATGACCCTCACCACCGTGGTGGCCAGCACTCGCCCCGGACGTGTGGGCAGATCCGTCGCGGACTGGTTCGCTCTTCGAGCCACGGAGTACGACCAGTTCGAGTCGCACACCGTCGACCTGTACGAACTCGCACTCCCCTTCTTCGACGAGCCGCATCCGCCCGCCCTGCGGCAGTACACGAAGAGCCACACCCGCGAATGGAGCCGGATCGTCGACGCGTCGGACGCGTTCGTCTTCGTCACCCCGGAATACAACGGCGGCTTCCCCGCACCGTTGAAGAATGCGTGGGACTACCTCGTCGTGGAGTGGCAGCACAAACCGGCCGCGTTCGTGAGCTACGGGGGCGTCTCGGCGGGCACCCGGGCGGTGCAGATGGGCAAGCAGGTCGTGGCGAACCTCAGGATGCTGCCGATCGGTGCGACCGTGAGCATCCCGTTCGTCAACGAACTCGTCGAGGGCGGCGATTTCAGGCCCGGCAAGATACACGAGGCCGCTGCCGGGCAGGTGCTCGACGAACTCGCCCGCACCGCCCGCGTCATGGGGCGGCTGCGCAGCGGAAGGTACTGACCCGCGCCGTACATGCGAAGGCGCCCGGAGCACGTCGCTCCGGGCGCCTTCGGTGTTCGCGGGTGACGCCGCCCTGGCTCAGACGGACCTGGACGGAGCCTTTCCGGCAGGGGGCGCCGTGCTGCCACGCAGGACCAACGATCCGGGGGAGACCGACGTGTACGGGCCGTCGTTGTCCGGCTTGGTCTTGAGCCGGCGCATCAGCCACAGCGCGCAGCCGGTGGCCATCTCCTGGATCGGCAGGCCGACCGTGGTCAGCCCGGGACCCCACCAGGAGAACCCCGGCTCGTCCCCGAATCCGACCACGGACAGTTCCCCGGGCACCTTCACGCCCTGCTCGGACAACTCCTCCAGGACCCCGATGGTGAGCTGAACCGATCCCAGCACGAGTGCGGTGGGCGCACCCGGGCCCTTCATGAGCCGGCGCACCGCCTGGCGGCCGTGGTCTACGGACGACGGCGGCCCCAGCTCCGTGCGCCCTGCGTCGTCGGGCAGGCCACCTTCGCTCAGGGCGCTGCGGAAGCCGCGCAGACGCTCCGCCCCCGTGGGCAGCTCCGTGGGACCGCCCACGTACGCGATGCGGGTGTGGCCCTGGGCCACCAGGTGGGCCGTGGCCTCGCGCAGTGACTCGTGGTCGTCCACACCGAACCACTGGGAACCGAGCGACGGGTGGCGGCGCAGCAACTGAAGGTGCGGCAGGCCGCGCAGGAGCTTGACGGAGTCGCCGTGCGGGCGTGCGGTGGGCACGATGATGACGCCGGCCACGCGGTTGGCGGACAGCTCGCGCAGGTGGCGCAGCTCCACCATCCGGTCGTCGTCGGTCTCCGAGAGCATCAGCTGGAAGCCCTCGGACTCCATGTTCTTGGACAACTCGTGCGCGATCGTCGAGTAGAAGCTGTTGCGGATGTCCGGGACGACCAGCGCGACCACGTTGCTGGACGCTCCGCGCATCATCCGTGCCGCCCGGTTGCCGACGTATCCCATCTCGGAAGCGGCCTGGCGGACCCGGAACTTGGTCTCCTCACTGATGCGGGGATCGTCGGAGAGTGCCCGGCCGACCGTCGAGACGGAGATTCCGAGGCGTTCGGCGATGTCCTTGGTCGTGATCACGTAAGGCCCCCTCGAGCTGACTGATCCCGGTGTCGTCACTTTCCGTATGCCAACGATAGCATTCTCGTCGCGCTCCGTGGTCGGAAGGGTGAGGGCGTCGGGTTGATCATTGCCTTTGTGCTAACGTTAGCACTGCTGGATGGGCCGTGCAGCCGCCCGCGGCTGCCTAGTTGCGGAGGTTTCCGTGCGGATCGTCAGGTATGCCGTCAACGGCGCGCGTCACTACGGAGAGCTGGAATCCGGTGACGAAAGAATCGCGCGATTCGAAGGTGATCCCTTCACCGGACTGTCCCCTGCGGGGCAGGTCGACGAAGTCGGGGATGTGGTCATTCTCCCGCCGCTGGAGCGACCCCGGATCTTCGGGTTCGCCTACAACTACGCCTCGCACGTCGACGAGACCGACCGTGAGGTTCCGGAAGTTCCCGTGTGCTTCATGAAGCCGAGCACCGCCGCGATTGGACCGGATGACGCGATCGTCTATCCGGCGGATGGCGAACTGATCCATTTCGAAGGCGAGTTGGTCGTCGTCATCGGAAAGGAAGCCCGCCATGTGAAGCCCTCCGAGGCCCATGAGTACATCCTCGGCTATACGTGCGGCAATGACGTCAGTGACCGCATCGTCCAGCGTAGGGAAAGCGCATTCGGAACGCTGCTGATCGGCAAGGGGCAGGACACATTCGCTCCCCTCGGGCCGGTCATCGCGACCGAACTCGACCCCTCGGCACTGTCGCTGACGACCCGTGTGAACGGCGCCGTCACGCAGTCGGCGAGCACTGCCGACCTGCTGCTCGCCGTTCCCGACATCGTCAGCTACCTCAGCCGTCATCTGACACTGCTTCCGGGAGACGCGATCATGACCGGTACGCCGTCCGGCGTCGGGCCGATCCGCCCCGGAGACCAGATCGAGGTGGAGATCGAGGGCATCGGTGTCCTGCGCAATCCGGTCGTGGCCGAGAGTCTCTGACTTCGGACGTCTGCCGGGCGATCTCGCCAAGGGGCCTGCCCACCGCTCGCCGGTGGGCAGGCCCCTTGGCATGTCGGCGGGGGCTCCCGTGTCCTGTCGGAGCAATGCCGCTGTGTTGCACCGGGCGCCGTCGCCCGGTGCAACACAGCGGCAGATGTCCGGCGGGCGGACCGGCTCGCTAGTGGACCGCGTTGTTGAACTTCGAGGGGCGGACGAAGGTCAGGGCCAGGGCGCCCACCAGCGGCAGTGCCGTGACCTGCAGCAGCCCGGCCCGGCTCCAGTCGAAGGTGTCCACCAGTGCGGCGAAGAGCAGGCCCGAGAACGCCGCCGTCCCGTAGTAGCTGGTGACGAAGAGACCGGAGGCGCGACCGATCTGCTCGGGGCGGACGGACCGCTGCATCGCGCTGTTGGTGTTGGGATAGATGAAGCCCAGGCCGAAGGCGCCCATGAGGAAGGCGAGCGTGTACTGCATGCCGACTCCGGGATGTGTCTCGTAGATGCACACGCTGATGACGGAGACGGCGACCATGCTCAGGATCAGCAGGTTGCGCTGGTCCACGCGGTCCCCGAGCCAGCCGCCGAGAACGCCCAGCATGCCGCCGAAGCCGAGGAAGCTCATGGCCAGTGCGGCCTGTCCGGCGGTGTAGTGCAGCGAGCTGATGAGGTACGTCGGGTAGAGGCCGAGAAAGCCGTAGATGGCCACGCCGCTGACGACCGAGTGGACGGCAAGCGCGATGGAGTTGCGGTTGTAGGGGGAGGCCGGCATGTACTCGTAGGTCTTGGTCGAGACGAACTTCTCGGCGGAGTGCTCGGTCAGACCGGTTTTGACGAGGAACAGGGCGGCGGCGGCGATCAGCAGCCCGGCCATGCCGAACAGATAGAAGGGCGAGTGCCAGGTGCCGTGCATGCTCATGAGCTGGACGCCGATGAGCGGGGCGATGAACACGCCGATGGAATAGCCCATGCCGATGAAGCCGAAGGCGAGGCCCCGCCGGTGGGCGAAGAAGGCACCGATCGCCGCGAAGATGGCGGCGGACTGCATGCCCTCCCCGAAGCCGGACACGACCCGGTACACGGTCATGTCGGCGAAACCGGTGGCCAGAGGCGTGGCCATGGTGCCCAGGGAGTAGATCACGATGCTGACCAGCAGCACGGTCTTGCGGCGGAAGCGGTCCAGGAGATAGCCCGCGGGCAGGCCGGCCAGGGCCATACCGAGAGTGAAGTTCGTCGCCAGCAACCCGCCCTGCTCCAGGGAGAACCCGTACTGCGCGCGGATGTTGGGCAGCAGGGGAGGAAAGACCTGGCGGTCCATCGCGTTGACCATGTAGGAGAGGACCACCAGCAGGAAGCCCACCCCGATCATCGGACGGGAAATGGGGGCCGGGCTCTTTTCCTGCGTGTCGCTTGCGGGCACCGCACTGGTGTCGACTTGCGCTGCGTGAGTCATAGCGGCTCCTGAGAAGGAATGGGCCACCGCAGGCCGCGGCGGATCCATCGCCGGTACGGGGCCGTACGGGCGATGACGAGAAGCGGTGAGCTGAACACGGACTCGAGTCGACGACAGCGATGGCGTCGTCGACCGGCGAAATGCGGGCGACGGGCTGCCGCGCGGTCGGACACCGCGTGCGGAATACAGCCGTATTCGCCCGTCGGGGACGTCCGTGGCTATGGCGTCTTCGACAGCCGGACCACGTGCGGACACTTATCGGTCACACGGTCGGCGTTGGCAGAACCATGGAGGGGAAGTCTCCGGCGCGTCAAGATGTGAACACCGGATTTCTTCGGCGTTCCTCGATTCTCATGACGACCGGTTCCTCGGCGCCGAGCGAACTGCGGCAGGGTGGCCGGCGATCGGGTGTGCGTCGCACTCTTGACGTGTCGAAGACCCGCAATGCTATCGTTAGCATCACGTGGCTGTGACAAAGTGATTCGACGTGCCCCGACATCTCGTGACCCGTTCCAGGGGCGTACTGCGGCGCCCGCACCGACCACAAGTCGGCGCGCGCCGGCGACACCGACCCGAGCCCAGCGACCCCCTCCACCCCACCCTGGCGGCCGACGGCCAACCTGACATGCCGACGGCCGCCCTTCCGGGTGGCGATCAGACCCGCTCACCGGATGCGACCGGGCGTGAAACCCGGCCGTCCGCTGCGGCCGCACGATTCTGCGAGGACGACCTGTCATGAAACCACCGAGCCGCCCAGGCGCCGTGCTGCTCACCGACTACGCCTGGCCCGACGACTCCGTCGAGCGATCGGTCATCGAGGAGGCGGGCCACACCCTGGTGACCGGCCCCGCCGATCCCGCCACCGCCGAGGCGATCGAGGACCTGGTGGCCGAGCACCGGCCCGCCGGCATCCTGACCTGCTGGGCCCCCGTCTCCGCCACCGCGATCGGCACGTCGCCGGATCTGCGGATCGTGGCCAGGCTCGGAGTCGGGCTCGACAACATCGCCGTGGACGCCGCCACCGAGCGCGGTGTGTGGGTCACCAACGTGCCGGACTACTGCGTCGAGGAAGTCTCCGACCACGCCGTGGGCATGGTGCTGGCCTGGACGCGTGGCCTGGCCGTGTCCGACCGGGAGGTCCGCGCCGGCCGCTGGGACCCGGCCGGCGCCCGGCTGCGCCGGCTGTCGACGCTGACCTGCGGCGTCGTCGGATACGGGCGCATCGGTCGCGCCACCGTGCGCAAGCTCGGCGCGTTCGGCTGCCGGATCCTGGCCCACGACCCGCGTCCGCCGAAGGACGCCCCCGGAGTGGAGATGGTGGGTCTGGAGGAGCTGCTGCGCCGCAGCGACGTGGTGATTCTCCACGTGCCGCTCACGTCGGACACGCACCACATCATCGGTGCCGAGCAGTTGGAGCTGATGTCACCGGGCGGTCTGCTGGTCAACGTCAGCCGGGGCGGCCTGGTGGACACCGACGCGGTCGTCAAGGCGCTGGACAGCGGGCACCTGGACGGAGCCGCTTTCGACGTACTGGAGACCGAGCCGCACGTCCCCGCCGGGCTGCTGGACCAGCCGGGAGCGCTTCTCACCCCGCACATCGCCTTCTCCTCCGACGCCTCGGTCACGGAACTGCGCCGCCGTGCCGCCGAGGAGGTCGTACGGATCCTGGCGGGCGAGGCGCCGGCCCACGCCTGCAACAGCCCCCTCTGTCCGACCACCGGGTCGGGTGACCGGTGATGAGCCCGACCTCAGCACAGGTGAGCCCGGGCCCCGTACCCGACACCGCGCTGGTCGACTTCCTGACCGCCCACGAACTCGCCGGACCCGGCGAAGCCGCACGCTGGTCGCCCCTGACCGGCGGTGTCTCGTCCGATCTGTGGCGAGTGGACCTGCCGGGACGTTCCCTCTGCGTCAAACGCGCCTTGGCCAAGTTGAAGGTCGCCGCCGACTGGCAGGCACCGGTGTCGCGCAACGCCTTCGAATGGGCGTGGATGCGGTTCGCGTCCCGGCACCGCCCTGAGAGCGTGCCCGAACTGCTGGCCCACGACCCCGAAGCCGGCCTCTTTGCGATGGCGTTCCTGCCCCCCGAGCACTACCCCATGTGGAAGGCGCAGCTGCTGTGCGGCGAGGTGCGGGTGGCGACCGCGGCGGCCGTCGGAGAGCTGCTCGGAACCCTGCACGCGGCGAGCGCCGGCAACGTAGCCCTCGCCGCGGAGTTCGCCACCGACGACAACTTCCACGCGCTGCGCATCGAGCCGTACCTGCTGGCCACCGCTGCCGCGCACCCTGGTCTGAGCGACATCCTCCAGAGCCTCGCCGACCGCACGGCCGCGACGCACCTGGCCCTGGTGCACGGTGACGTCAGTCCCAAGAACATCCTCGTCGGACCGTCCGGGCCCGTGCTGCTGGACGCCGAGTGCGCCTGGTACGGAGACCCGGCCTTCGACCTCGCCTTCTGCGTCAACCATCTGCTCCTCAAGAGCCTGGTGGTACCCGGGGGCCGCGCCGATCTCCTGCGGTCCGCCCGGGTGCTGGCCGAGGAGTACGTCCGGTGCGTCGACTGGGAGCCTCGGCCGGCCCTTGAGGCGCGGGCCGCTTCACTGCTGCCGGCGCTGCTGCTCGCGCGGGTGGACGGCAAGTCCCCGGTGGAGTACCTCACGGACGACCGCCACCGGCTGTTCGTTCGCACGGTGGCATCGGCCCTGCTCAGGGCACCCGCCCCGACCGTGGCGGATGTCCTGGACTCCTGGGCGACCAAGCTCGGGCCCTCGACCGGGCCGGGCAACGGCCGACCCGACCGACCCGACCGGTTCGACAGGTCCGGCGGCCCTGGCAAATCCCACGGACCCGACTGACGCGATGGAGGAGAAAGGCATGCGCAGAGTCGTCACCGGCCATGACGAGAACGGCAGGTCGGTCGTCGTCAGCGACGGTCCCGTCCCGCGCAGCCGGGCGTTCACCAGCCTTCCGGGCTGGGTGTCCCGCCTGCCGTGGGCCACCGAACCCGGCGACCCGGTCGGCCGGACAGGGGAGGATCCCACACCGAAGGTCACCAGCCTGCTGCCGGTGAACGGCGGCACGCGGTTCATCGTGCTGACCTTTCCGCCGGACACCGCGATGGCCGACCCGGCGTTCGACCCCGTCGCCTTCGACCAGGAGCAGCGGGCCGACTCGCCTGGCATCGCGGACCTCATGGAACCCGACGGCATGCACACCACGCCGACCGTGGACTACGGCATCGTGCTGCAGGGCGAGATCGTCCTCGAACTCGACGACGGCCGGTGCACCCACCTCTCGGCGGGAGACATCGTGATCCAGAACGGCACCCGCCACGGCTGGCGCAACCGCAGCGACCAACCCGTCACGATGGCCTTCGTTCTCGTCGGCGCGGAACGCGACGGCTGACGCGGCAGTCCGTTCGGGCGGTAACCGGGCTCCGTGGTTCGCTCGTGGGGTCGGCGATCCAGTTGCCTGCGAGCGTGGGCGGGCCCTGGCCGCCGATGGGCTTGCCGTTCGCGTCGACGAGTCGGCCCGGCACCGCACGACATGGCCGGCCTCCGAACACGGCAAGGGTTCGCACCGGGCTGGTCGGCACGACGACGGTCGTCGATTGCGCCGGCCGTGAACCCCGGGTGGCCGGCGCACCGCGTCCACCGGCCGGCCGGCCGGCGGCCCGCCCGCCCACCTGGCCGAAGGCGCGGCTGCCCGGCCGGCACAGTTGCCGCGCTCGTGGCACCGCTCGTGGTGCAGGCCCGCAGGGGAATCCTCGAGAGGCACTGTGCGACTACGGTCGCGGTCGAGATCAGTGACGGCCTCGACCGGAGAGCTGCTCGTAAGCGCCCGGCTCCGTGTACCTCAACCTGCCTGACCTGCCTGACCTGCCTGACCTGCCTGACCTGCCGTCCGCAGCGGCCGGAGCCGCTGTGGCGGGGGAGGCGCACCGGGTGCGGCGCGAGCGACGGCCGGGGTCGCTGCGAGCCGGCGTGGTGTCAGGCTGGTGCTCGTTGCGTACGAGCAATCCGGCGTTCAACGCCCAGCGCCCGACGGCCGTCGGCCGGTGGTCCGCGGAGTGTCCGGACCCGCGAGCGCGTCCTTGGCGTACTGGAGGAAGGCACGTGCCCGCTGGGTGGGGGTGACGTGTGCCGCTTGGGCGATCACGAGCTCGACTTCGTCCAGCGGGTCGCTGAGGGGCACGGATGCCAGGGGGAGCCCCTCGACACTGGTGTCGGTCGGCCAGGACTGGATCAACGTGGCGAAGCCGAGGCCGCGGGCGACCATGCTGCGGACCGCCTCGATGCTCGAGGTCCGGTACCGGATGTTCGGCTGTGCTCCCGCGGGGGAGAACCAGTGGTCCGCGTTCTGCTGGGCCGGCGGCTCGGAGCAGATGATCAGTGGCTCGTCCGCCAGTTCGGCGAGTGAGACAGCCTTGCGCTGTGCCATCGGATGACCGGCGGACACGATGACATACGGACGGCTGGAGCGCAGCGTCGTGCAGGACAGACCGGGCTGGGTGCCGAACGCGTACAACAGGGCCAGGTCACATGCGCCCTGGAGCAGGGCATGGCGCATCTCGTCCTGCTGACCCTCGATCAGTTCGAGGTTGACCGCCGGGTGGACCTGCCTGAACCCGTCCACAGGGGCGGGACGAGAAACGGGGTCAGGGCCACGTAGCAGCTGATCGTCGCCGGTGTCGATGAACTCCCGGGCGGCCGGAACGGGTGGGAGGCCGCCGTCGCCGAGGGCCGGTCCGGCCACCGGATACAGCGGCACGGGCGAGAGGGCGAAGCGCCGCGCGACCGCGCCGAGCAGGCTCAGCGAGGTCAGGATGACCCCAGCTCCAGCAGCAGGGCGACGGGCGTCCCCGAACAGCGCTGTGGCCAGGGCGTGGCGCCTCTCGGGCCCGGCCGGCGGTGAATCAGAACCTGCGGTGCTGCGGTGTCGTCCGGCCCGCTTTGTGCTGAGCCGGTGGCGTCAGACGCTCGTGCCGGGTGCGGTGAGGGAGGCGAGGGCGGCGTCGAGGCGGCGGGTGGCCTCTTCGGCGACGGGGCGCAGGGCGTCGAGTTCGGTGAGGGCGACCATGGTGTTCGGGTCGAGGACCTGTACGGCGGTGTGGTCGCCGTCGCGGCGGACGACGACGTTGCAGGGCAGGAGCAGGCCGATGGAGCGGTCGGTGTCCAGGGCGCGGTGGGCCAGGGACGGGTTGCAGGCGCCGAGGATGACGTAGTCCTCCATGTCGTGGTCGAGCTTGGTCTTCAGGGTGGCGGTGACGTCGATCTCGGTGAGGATGCCGAAGCCCTGCTCCGCGAGGGCGTCGCGGGTGCGGGCGACGGCGGTGGCGAAGTCGGTGTGGAGGTGGACTGTGCGGTCGTAGCGCATGGAGTGGGCCCTTCTCGGCGGTTCGTGTGGCGCGGGACGGATGTCCGGCCGGGTGTGCGGTGCGCTTGAGATGTTTCCCGGGCTTTGCCTGTCCCTGAAAATACCCCCCGGGGTACTCATGCTACCGTCGAAGACATACCCCATGGGGTAATTCTTCGCTGGAAGGGAGTACCTCGTGTTCTTCGTCGACACGATCGAGGTGTCGGGTCTCGGCAACCGGAGCTATCTCGCGGGCGGTGAGCGCACCGCCGTGGCCGTCGACCCACCGCGCGACATCGACCAGGTGATCGCGGCGGCAGCCCGGCGCGGGGTACGGATCTCGCAGGTCGTCGAGACGCACGTCCACAACGACTACGTCACCGGCGGTCTGGAGCTGGCCCGGGTCACGGGCGCCGCCTACCTGGTGCCCGCCGGAGCCCGTGTCTCCTTCGAGCGCGTGCCGGTGTGCGACGGCGACCGGGCGGAGATCGACAGTGACGCCGGCCTGACCCTGCGCGCGCTGGCCACGCCCGGTCACACCCCGCATCACACCTCCTACGTGCTGGAGGCGAACGGCGCGGCGGTCGCGGTGTTCACCGGCGGTTCGCTGCTCATCGGCACCGTCGGCCGCCCGGACCTCGTCGAGCCGCGGCTGACCGAACGGCTCGCCCGTGCCCAGCACGCCTCCGCGCACCGGCTGGCCGCCGAGCTGCCCGAGGAGACCGAGGTGCTGCCCACGCACGGCTTCGGCAGCTTCTGCTCGTCCTCCCAGGCTGAGGGCAGTGCCACGACCATCGGCAAGGAGAAGGCGTCCAACGAGGCCCTCACCCGGGACGTGGACACCTTCGTCGCCGACCTGCTGGCCGGCCTGGACGACATCCCCGCCTACTACACGCACATGGGTCCTGCCAACGCGGCCGGACCAGCGCCCGTCGACCTGACCCCGCCCGCGCCGGCCGACGCCGAGGAGATCGCCGCCCGGCTGGCGGCGGGGGAGTGGGTGGTGGACCTGCGCAACCGCGTCGCGTTCGCCGCCGGGCACATGTCCGGCTCGTTCAACTTCGAGGCCGAAGGCCAACTCGCCACCTATCTCGCCTGGCTGATCCCCTGGGGCAAGCCGGTCACGCTGCTCGCCGAGTCGCGCGAGCAACTCGCCGCCGCCCAGCGCGAACTGGTGCGGGTAGGCATCGACCGTCCGGCCGCCGCGGCCACCGGCGGCCCGGCCGACTGGGTCCGCGAGGGCGAGACGCCGGCCGCCTTCCGCCGCGCGACCTTCGCCGACCTCGCGGGCCGGCACCCGACGGAGGGTGTGGTCGTCCTCGACGTCCGGCGTGGCTCGGAACGAGCGGGCGGATACGTCGAGGGTTCGGTCCACATTCCGATCCACACGCTGCACCGTCGCCTCGGGGAGGTCCCCGACGGCGAGGTGTGGGTGCACTGCGCGGGTGGCATGCGGGCCGCCGTCGCCGCCTCCCTGCTGGACGCCGCGGGCCGGGTCGTCGTCGCCGTCGACGACTCCTTCGACGCGGCCGAGAGAGCCGGGCTCACCGCCGGGAACCCCTGACGGCGCGAGGCGCCACACAGACCCCCGGCCGATCTGCCGTACCGAGATGGGAAACAGGAGCGAAGAACCGAATGAGCATGTTCCGACGAGGTCATGGAGTCCCGGGCCGGGTGACCGTGCAGGAGGCGGCCACGCGCACCGGCCACGGCGGCGCCGCCGACAGCGGGGGTGACGCCGTGCTGCTGGACGTGCGTGAGCCGTACGAGTGGCAGGCGGGGCACGCGCCCCGAGCCGTGCACCTGCCGCTGTCCGCGCTGGCCGCCGGGGCGGGGCTGCCCGCTCACGCGCAGGCGCGGCCCCTGGTCGTGATCTGCCGTTCCGGCAACCGCTCCCGGCAGGCCGCCGAACTGCTGGCGGCCCGAGGCGCGGTGGCCGTGGACGTGATCGGCGGGATGCGCGACTGGGCGGGAGCGGGTCTGCCGGTGGTCGGTATGAGCGGCGGGAACGGCACCGTCGCGTGAGCGCTCTCATACTCGCCCTGGCCGCCGGGGCCGTGGTCGGTCTGGCGCTGGGCGCGCTCGGGGGCGGAGGGAGTGTGCTGGCCGTCCCCGCCCTGATCTACCTGCTCGGCTTCAGTCCGGTGGGGGCCACGACCGCGAGCCTGGTCATCGTCACCCTGACATCGGCCACCGCACTGTCCGCGCACGCTCGCGACGGTCACGTGCGCTGGCGCACCGGGCTGCTGTTCGCGGCGGCCGGGATCGGCCCGGCGATGCTGGGCGGCGCGCTCGCCGCCCGTATCCCGGCGGCCGTGCTGACGGCGGCCTTCGCCATGGTCGCGGGAGCGGCCGCCCTGCGCATGCTGCGGTCCGGGCCGGCCGCGGAGGGTGCCGTGTCGGCGCGGCCGGTGCGGGCCGCGGAAGCCGGTGCCGGGCTCGGTGCGGTCACCGGCGTTCTCGGCGTCGGCGGCGGCTTCCTCGCCGTACCGGCGCTGGTGAGCGTGCTGGGCATGCGGATGCGCAACGCCGTGGGCACCAGCCTGCTGGTCATCACCGTGAACTCGCTGGCCGCGCTGGCGACGCGTGCGGGTACGGTCGAGCGGCTGGACTGGGCGGTCGTCGGCCCGTTCGTCGGGACCGCGATCCTCGGTGCATGGGACGGCAAACGGCTGGCCGCGAAGGTCTCCGGACACACGCTGCAGCGGATCTTCGCCGTCGTGCTGCTGGCGGTGGCGGCCTTCATGCTGATCGACGCGGCGCGGTGACGGCCGCCGCGGCGCGAGCTCTCACGCCAGTGACAGGAACAGTTTCTCCAGCCGGGCGCGCATCGCGTCCGTGTCCTCACCGTTCTTCCGCCCGGAGTCGATGTCCGCCACGCACTGCTGCAGGCCGGTCGCGATGATCGCGAAACCGGCCCGGTCGAGCGCGCGGGAGGCCGCGGCGAGCTGTGTGACGACGTCCTCGCAGTCGCGCCCCTCCTCGATCATCCGGATCACGCCGGAGATCTGGCCCTGCGCGCGGCGCAGCCGGTTCAGCACGGCCTTCAGATCCGCTCCCTCAAGCTCCAGTTCCACGATCACTCCTCGAGAAATACCCCTAGGGGTACTGTACGTCCCGATTCGGGACGACGTCGACCATCAAGGATCACATCTGCCATGACCAGCTCTCCCGCCCCCGCCGCAATCGGCGCCGACCAGGCCCGCACCCGGCTGCACGAGCTCACCGTCATCGACGTGCGCACGCCCGCCGAGTACGCCTCCGGCCACCTGCCCGGCGCCCTGAACATTCCCCTCGACCACATCCGGCGCGCGCTGCCGGAGATACGGCACGCCGCAGAGCACGCGGACGTCCTGGTCGTGTGCGCCTCCGGCGCCCGCTCCGAGAACGCCTGCAAGCTGCTGGCCGAGCAGGGCATCACCACCGCCACCCTCGTCGGCGGCACCGGCGCCTGGGCCGCCGAGGGGCACGATCTGCACACACCGGCCGCCTCGGGCACGCGGGCGGGCTGGAGCATGGAGCGCCAGGTCCGCTTCACCGCCGGCGGCCTGGTCCTGCTCGGCCTCCTCCTGGGTTTGCTCGTGGACCCTGTCCTCCAGCTGATCTCGGCCGGTATCGCGGGTGGCCTGGTCTTCTCCGCCCTCACGAACACCTGCGGCATGGCGGCCGTCCTCGGCAAGCTGCCCCACAACCGTCCCCGGGCGGCCGATCTCGACGCCGCGCTCGCCGCTCTGCGTAACCGCTGAGCGGTGCGTTCCAGGGCACCCGTGGAGGCTCCGTGGGTGCCCTGGGCGTCAGTTCGCTCTCGCCTGGCCTGCGGCTTGGCGGCTCACGTCCTTCATGCCGACGGCCCGGATCCCGCCGATGAGCTCCTCCAGGGCCTGCGGCGGCAGCGCGCCCGCCTGCGAGTACAGGACCGTCCGGTCGCGGACGGCCATGAGCGTGGGGATGGACGAGATCTGGGAGGCCCCGGCGAGTTCGAGCTGTGCTTCGGTGTCGACCGTGCCGAAGGTGATGTCGGGGTGGCGTGCGGCCGCCCTCTCGTAGACGGGGCCGAACATCCGGCACGGTCCGCACCATGCCGCCCAGAAATCGATCAACGCGATCTCCGAACCGGCGCCGGTCTCCTCGAAGTTGTCCTTGGTCGGTTCGATCGTCGGCCTGGCTGCCGGGCTCCTCCCTTATACCCCGCGGGGTATAAGGGTCAACCGGCGTCAGGCCCGTTTTGGTCCAGGCAGACAGGCGGCAGCGGGAACCAGCGCATGCGCTCGAAGTCGGCCGGCAGCCCGGTGGGGCCGTCATCGAGGAGGTCCGGACGACAGGTGAGTATGACGCGTGCGTGGTCGAGTTGGCCGGACAGAGCCGTCTCGCCCAGCCGGTGGTGGCTGACGGCGGGTGCGGCGAGCCGGCCGTCCGTCGTGTAGCGCACGTCGGTCAGACGCAGCGGGGGATCGGTGGCACCGGCGTGGTGGTGCCACAGGCCGGTGTGCGGGTCGAAGCGGTAGTCGGGCAGGAGCCGGTGGCCGTGCGCGGCGATCAGGTCGACGGCGTCGATGAGGTAGTCGCGGACGGTGTCGCTGATGAAGTAGTTGAAGTTGACGCGGGTCCAGCCGGGCTTGATGCCGTCGCAGCCGTGGACGACCTCGTCGAGCAGGGCGTGCGAGGTGGCCGCGTCGATGGCGAGCAGGCGGTGGCCGTACGGTCCGGCGCACGAGCAGCCGCCGCGGGCCTGGATGCCGAACAGGTCGTTGAGCAGGGCGACGACGTAGTTGTGGTGCAGGTAGGAGTGCTCGCCGTGGCGGATGCGGAACGAGATGATGGACAGGCGGCGGGCGTGGTGGCTGCCGAGGATCTCGATCCGCGGGTTGGTGTCCCAGCGGTCCAGTGCCTGCCGCCAGTGGCGCTCCTCGGCGGCTTGGATGGTGTCGGTGCCGACGGCTTGTTTGAGGGCGAAGACCAGCCCGGCGCGGATGGACTCGACGATGGCCGGGGTGCCGCCCTCCTCCCGGGCGACCGGGTCGTCGAGGTAGCGGTGGCCGAGCGGGTCGACGAAGGCGACGGTGCCACCTCCGGGCGCGGTGGGCACCCGGTTGCGCACGAGTTCCCGGCGTACGACGAGCACCCCCGGGGTCTGCGGGCCGCCGACGAACTTGTGCGGTGACAAGAAGACCGCGTCTTTCTGGTCGCCCGCGCCGGGCTCGCTTTCCGCGACGCGGACCGGGACGTACGGGGCGGCGGCCGCGTAGTCCCAGAAGGAGAGGGCGCCGTGCGCGTGCAGCAGCCGGGCGATGCGGTCGGCGTCGGTGAGGATGCCGGTGACGTTGGAGGCGGCGGAGAAGCTGCCGATGCGCAGCGGCCGGTCGGCGTATCGCCGCAGTTCCGCTTTGAGCCGGGCGAGGTCGATGTGGCCGTCCTGGTCCGCGTCGATGACGATGACGTCGGCGATCGACTCGCGCCAGGGCAGTTCGTTGGAGTGATGCTCGTACGGCCCGACGAACACCACCGGCCGCTCGGCCTCAGGCGGCTTCTGCGGCCGGCGCAGCTCCAGGATGCCGACCAGCTTGTTGACCGCCGCGGTGGCGCCCGAACCGCAGAAGATCACGAGGTCGTCCTCGGCGCCGCCCACCGCGTCACGGATGATCCGGCGGGCGTCCTCACGCAGTCGTGTCGTCTGCAGGCCGGTGCTGGAGCTCTCCGTGTGGGTGTTGCCGTAGCGGGGCAGCACCTGCTCGCGGACGAAGTCCTCGACGAAGTCGAGCGAGCGGCCGGAGGCGGTGTAGTCGGCGTAGACGATCCGCTTCGGGCCGTAGGGGCCGTCCAGCATCTCGTCGTCCCCGATGAGCCCGGCCCGGATGCGCTCCAGCCATGCTGACGCGACCGGCGCCAGGGGAGTGCTCATGGCTCCAGCTCGATCTCGACGTCGGGCGGCTGGTGGAGGGTGTTGTGCACCGTGCAGTGCGAGGCCACGGCCAGCAGGGCCGCTCTGCGCCGTTCGGGGAGCTCCGGCGGCGGGATGACCACGATGCGCAGGGAGGCGATGCGGGGCGGGCGGTCGGTGGCCATGGCGAACTCGGTACGGACCCGTAGCCCGGTGCGGGGCAGGCCGTGGCGGTGCAGGTAGCGCCCCGCGTAGAAGGCGACGCAGGTGGCCAGGGAGGCGGCGAACAGTTCGGTGGGGGTGGGCGCGGTGTCCGTGCCGCCCGCGTCGACGGGCTGGTCGACCTGGAGGCGGTGGCCGCGGATGTCCACGGTGTAGGCGTCCCGCTCGACGTGGGTGACCTCGAAACGGTTCACGTCCGTGGACTGCGGCCGGTTCGTGCCGAGGGTCTGGTGCGTGCTCGCGGTCATGGCCGGGCCCTTCTCGCTGTGCCGACTGCTGTCGGACTCCAGTGGACCGCGGACGGCGCGGCGGATCGAGAGGCCGACGGGGTGCGGCAGGAGCCGTTCGGCCCTCGTGCAAGCTGCCGCGGCGATATACCCTGCTGGGTATTTTATCAGCGGGTCTGCGGCCGGCAACTCGGCTGTGGGGAGCGAGGGGCTGGGCGAAGGCATGCCCGGCGGGTACTCGGGTGGGGATCAGTGGCCCATGACCCGTCCTCATCTCCCGCGCAGCAGTGGCGACATGGGCAAACACATCCTGATTCCCGGAAGCGGAACCGTCGGCAGCATGACGGTCAACCGGCTGCAACGCGGGTACGACGAGCGGCATTTCCGGATCACGGTCGTCGTCGACGAGGACGACGGCCACGGCTACCCCGCCGGACTGCTGTTGGCGCTGTTCGGGCCGGCCCGGCCGACCACCTCGTCCGCTCCCGCCCGCGACAGCTGAACACCGTCGGCAACCCCGGTCTGCACCTGCCGACCCTGCCGACCCTGCTGGGCGGCATGCCCGACGTGCCGGATCTGGTCGGTACATGGAGCCCAAGATGGACAAGATCGACATCCCGCCGATCCCCGAGTTCATCGAGATGGTCTCCGACACCGGCGCGGGCCTCTGCGCCTGCAAGGTGGCCGCGGACCTGTTCGAGCTCGACAAGGACGATCTGGTCGACCCGGTCCAGGGGATCATCATGGTCGGCGAGTTCTACGAGCACGCTGCCGACGGCCAGATCATCCATACCTGAGACGACCGGTACCGGACCCGGCACCGGTACCGGACCCGGCACCGGTACCGGACCCGGCATCGGTACCGGACCCGGCACGGGACCCGGCACCGGCATCGGACCCGGCCCGCGCCCCGGATCACGGGAGCGGTCAGGCGCCGGTGACGAACCAGCTCACGGCCAGTGCCAGTGCCAGTGCCAGTGCCAGTGCCAGGGCGACGGCGCCGAGGCCACCCGGCCCCGGGCGACGGTCAGGCCCGCCGACCCGGAGCCGGCCGAGATGACCAGGTGCACGGAGCCGACGGTGCTGTCGTCGACCACCACGGGCGCGCTCGCACCGGGTCCCGAGCCGGCGCCCTGCCCGTGCTGCCCGCGTCCCGAGCCGGATGGTCGCCGAGGCCAGGGCCTTCTCACGGGGCCAGCGAGAAGTAGTTCTCCTCCTCCTGTGTGAAGTGCAGGCGCAGGACGGTGTTCAGTCCGTAGAGGCTGGAGCGCAGGTCGTCGAGTTGGCCGGGGGTGAGGCCGCCGTCGGCGTGGGCCAGGCGCAGGTGGGTGGCGATGCGGCGGGAGAGGCGTTCGATCTCGGCGTGGGCGCGGCTCATGGTGGCGGTGGCCTCGGGGCCGCCGAGGGCGGGGGCCAGGGCGGGGTAGAGCTGGTGCTCTTCGGCGTGTTCGTGGGGCAGCAGTCGTTCGGTGAGCAGGCGGTGGGTCTCCTCGACGGCCGAGAGGGCCTTGGGGCCGGGGCCGTCGGAGAGCCGGTCGGCGGCGTCGCGTACGGCTTCGAGGACGTCCTGGAGGTCGTCGTGTTCGGCCGCGAAGCGGTGGACGAGTGCTTCGGCGGTGGGTGTGAGGGCCGGTCGTGCGGTCTGGTCGACGCGCAGGGCGCGCAGGGCGTTGAGGATGACGGCGACGTCGATGCCCTCCTGGAGCAGCGCGCCGACGGCGGGCGGGAGGAAGCCGAAGGCTGCCGCGGCCATGGCGGCGAGCGACATCAGCATGCCGCCGAGCGCGCTCTGTACGGCGATGCGCCGGGCTCGTACGGCGATGGAGACGGCGTCGGCCAGGCGGTCGACGCGGTCGGTGGTCAGGACGATGTCGGCGGCTTCGGAAGAGGCGGTGGAGCCCCGTGCCCCCATGGCCACGCCGATGTCCGCCGAGGCGAGGGCGGGAGCGTCGTTGACGCCGTCGCCGACCATCACGGTGACCGCGCGTTCGCGTTCGGCGCGCACCACGGCGACCTTGCCGGCCGGGCTGAGCCCGGCACGCACGTCGTCGAGACCGAGGACGGCGGCCACCTCCTGAGCGGGTTCGGCGCGGTCGCCGGTCAGCATCATCAGCCGTTCGATGCCCGCCGCCCGCAGGTGGCGCAGGGTGCGGGGTGCGTCGGGTCGGACGGGGTCGCGCAGGAGGACGGCGCCGGCCGGCTGTCCGTCGACGGTCAGCCAGGCGACGGCCGCGCCGTCGAGGAGGGCGCGATTGTCGACGGCGCGGGCCCAGGAAGGCTGTACGTCCGAGGGGTCGAGACGGCCGATGTAGACCCGGTGCCCGTCCACCGTGCCCGAGGCGCCGCGTCCGGGCTCCTCCGTGACGTCCGCCGGAACCGACAGCTCCAGCTTGCGTTCCCGGGCCGTGTCGACGATGGCGTGGGCGAGGACGTGTGGCGAGTACTGGTCGAGGGACGCTGCCAGGCGGAGCACCTCAGCGGGCTTACGGCCGGGAGCGGCGGTCACGTCCAGGACGCGGGGGCGGCCGCCGGTGAGGGTGCCGGTCTTGTCCAGCAGCAAGGTGCGGGCGCGGCCGAGGCTCTCCAGGGCGCCGCCGTCGCGGATGACCACGCCGAGGCGGGAGGCGCGGGAGAGACCGGAGACGATCGCGACCGGCGCGGCCAGCAGGAGAGGGCAGGGCGTCGCGACCACCAGCACGGCGACCGCCCGTACCGCGGATCCGCTGATCAGCCAGGCCAGTCCCGCCACCACGAGGGACAGGGGCAGGAACCAGGCCGCGTAGCGGTCGGCGAGCCGCACCACGGGCGCGGACTCCGCCCCGGCCTGCCGGGCCAGTCGCACGATGCCCGCGTAGGTGCTGTCCTGCTCGGTCGCGATCGCCCGAAGCTCGAAGGCACCGCCCGCGTTGACCACACCGCTGCGGACCGTTTCGCCCTGCGGCCGCTCGACCTGGAGGGGCTCACCGGTGAGCACCGATTCGTCGAGGACGGCGGCGGCGCTCTCCACCCGGCCGTCCACGGGGATCACTTCGCCGGGACCCACGACGAGCAGGTCGCCGACACCGACCTCGGCCAGCGGCACCGTGTCCACCCCGGCGTCCGTACGGCGCCGCGCAGAGCGCGGCGCATGTTCGAGCAGGGCGCGCAGGTCGTGGGAGGCACGCCGCTGGGCGGCGGCCTCGAGGGTGCGGCCGGTGGCGAGCATCAGCGCGATCAGGGCCCCGGCCAGGTACTCGCCCACGGCCAGGGTGCCGCCCAGCGCCAGTACGGCGATCAGGTCCACGCCCGCGCGCCCGTGCCGCAGCGCCTGCAGCACCCACCCCACCGCGGGCAGGACGGCGGATATCGTGCCCAGGCCCCAGAACAGGTCCGCGAGGCCGCCGGCGCCGACGAGCCAGGCGATGCCGCCGGCCGTCAGAGCCGCCGCGGTGACGGTCAGGAGCGCGGGTTCGAGTCGTGGGGAGACGACCGCGCCGGTCAGTCGGCGCAGCCGTGCCGTGAGGGTGATTCCGGTGGAGTTGTCCATGGCACACCTTGTCCGGCTGTCGCGGCGACCTTCGTTCCGGTCCCCGTCCATCACATCGCGCCGGTCGGCGTTTCCGGCAGGGGACGAACGGCCCCGCCGCCTGGGCCGTACGGCGGGGTCGACCTGCTGGTCAGGTCCGGTCGTCGTCCGTGTGCAGGGCGAGAACGGGGCAGGCGGCGACGGCCCGGCGGGCGTGGGCGCGCAGTCGGTCGGGGACGGTCCTGTCCTTGAGGACCGGGTATCCCCATTCGTCGAGGTCGATCAGTTCGGGGAGCAACTCGGCGCACAGGCCCTGCCCCGTGCAGGCGATGCGGTCGATGCGCAGGGTGCGGGCGCGGCTCATCGCCAGGTCTCCGGGGCGGTGGCGGGTGGCACGGGGAGCCGGGGCGGCCGGTGGGCGGCCGGGCAGGCGCCGTGGGTGAGGTGGTGGTCGACGTCGTCGGCGAACGCGTGCAGCGCGGAGGCCGCGAGGCGGGCTGCGCCGTCGGGATGGCGGCAGGCGCCCCGGTCCGGCAGCAGGCCGACGCGACGGCGCAGACGGGACAGCAGGTCCGCGTCCGCCCGTCCGGCGGCCAGGGCGGTGAAGTCCTCGGCCACGGCGGGCAGGCCGAGACGGCAGGGGCCGCACTGGCGGGCACTGTGCGCGGCCAGGTAGGTGAGGACGCGGGCCGTCTCGGTCAGCCCGCAGGACGCCTCGGGCAGTGCGACGAGCACGCCGGCGCCGGGTGCGGCACCCAGCGGGGCCAGATCGTGCCGGGTGAGCGGGGTGCGCAGCTGCTCGGCGGGGAGCCAGGTACCGGCGAAGCCGCCGAGGAGGACCGCGCGCAGCGGCTGCGTGGCGCCGCCGGCCCGGTCGAGGACCGTGGCGAGCGGCGTGCCCAGCGCCACCTCCAGCACAGCCGGAGCGCGGACGGCTCCGGAGACGGTGACGAGCAGGGTCCCGGGCTCGTCCGGCGTGCCGACCTGCCGGTACCAGGCCGGTCCGTAGCGGGCGATCAGAGCCAGATGGGCGAGGGTCTCGGCGTTGTGGACCAGCGTGGGACGTCGCCCGACGCCCCGCTCGTGGGTGCGCGGCGGGCCGCCCTGGGGCCGGGCCGGGCCGCCGTTGAGCCAGCGCACCAGAGAGGTCGACTCGCTGGAGACGTAGGAGTGCGGAAGGGCGTGCAGACGCAGCCGTACCTGGTCCAGGCGGGCGCGTCGGCGCTCGTCCACGGCAGTGCTCAGCCGCCGGTACTGGGCAGCGCGGTCGCGGGGCAGGCACACGTGGACGGTGTCCGCGCCGACCGCCATGGCGGCCAGCACGGCGCCGTCGAGGACGAGATGGGGCGCGACGGCGATCAGGAACTGGTCCTTGCGGCTGGCCGGTTCGCTCTCCATGGCGTTGACGACGACCACGCAGCGGCCCCGCCGCGCGGCGACCGCGCCCAGCTTGCGAGCGGTGGGAAACCCGGCGCCGCCCCGCCCGGTGAGCCCGGCTGCCGTCATGGCCTCCGCCAGCGGCAGGGGGGTGCGGCCGCCGGTCGCCGAGGCCAAGGGGGGTGGCCCGTAGTGCCTCAGGTGATCGGCCAGGGTCGCCGGTCGGCCGGTGGCATACCAGCCCGCCAGCAGCCGGGCGGCCGGATCGCCCGGTCCGGGGGCGAGGGGATGGGGCGCGAAACGCGCCGCGGCCGAGGAGGTCATCGTCCACCCCCGGGAAGAACCACCGTCGACGCGGCGCGCTGGGACCAGCCGGGCTGCAGCGGCCCGGTGGCGAGGAAGGCGGTGAGCATCACCGGTACGGCGGCAGCGGCGACGGCGGCGGTCAGGCGTCCGGCGACCCGCCCCGGGGCGGCGGCCCTCAGCAGCCGCCACCACACGGCCGCGACCGCCGCGCCGGCGCACCCGGCGTACAGCCACAGCTGGAGGGGCAGCCGGGTGTCGGTGCCGGTGCCCACGCCGTGGAAGAGGGCGAGCGGCCAGGCCGCGTACGCCAGCCAGTGCACGGCCTTCCAGCGGCGCACCCCCAGGCGCCGGCGCAGCCCGCTGGTGACCGCGACGGCCAGCAGCAGATCCAGCCCGGCCGTGCCGAGGCCGAGCCACAGCGGACGGTAGGACGCCCCGAACGGCACCACGGACACCGCCCACCCCAGGTGGACGAACGGATCGAGCACCGCCGTCACGACGTGCACGACGAGGAACACCAGAGTGAGCAGGGACAGGTTGCGGTGCAGCACGCCGAGTTCGAAGCGGGCGACGCGGCGGGGACTGGCCCGCCCGCCGGAGACGATGCCGAGCACCACGGTGGCGGTGAGCAGCAGCAGGGCGAGGGTTCCGCCCGCGCGGCTGGCGTACCACAGGGGGCTTCCGGTCAGGGCCAGGGTCGTCATCGCGGATCTCCAGGGGCGGCACGGGGCGTGGTGGCGGGGGCGGAGTCGGGCGGCCAGCCGCCGAGACGCACGAGGCGGCCGTCCAGGGCCACCAGCCGGGCGGGCAGAGCGGTGCCGCGCAGCCAGTCGACCGCCCTGTCGCCCAGGACGATCGCCGCCGTACTGGCGGTGTTGGCGTCCACACAGGTGGCGGCCGCGACGGTCACGGTGCGCCAGACGGGGGTGGCGGGTTCGCCGGTGGCCGGGTCGACGATGTGATGCAGGGTGCGTCCGGCGCGTTGCCAGGTGCGTACCCGGATGCCGGAGGTCGCGAGTGCCCCGCCGGTCACCGCGACGGCCGGGCCGTGGTCCGTGGCGGGCCGGGCGTGGTCGTCGGCGAGGGCGATCCTCCAGCCCCCGTCCGGGGCCGGACCGGCTACCGCCAGGTCGCCGCCGAGACTGACCAGGACTCCGCAGCCGGTGACCGCGGCGGCATGGACGGCGGCGCGGTCGGCGGTGCGGGCCTTCGCGGTCGCGCCCAGGTCGAGGTGGGTGCCCGGGGGCAGACGCAGCCGCCGGGAGCGCGCGTCGAAGACGATCCGCCGCCATCCGGGGGCGGGGAGAGCAGGTGGCAGCGGGCGGGCGTCCTCGGGACGCAGAGAGGCGAAGGTGCGGTCGTAGCCGAGGGCGGTCATGGCCCGTCCTACGGTCGGATCGACAGCACCGTCGGTGAGCCGGGCGGCGCGGAGAGCGGCCTGGAGGGCATCGGCGAAGCGTTCGCCGACCGTCGTCGGGTTGCCCGCGTTCAGGTTGACGCGGGTGAGTTCGGAGTCCGGCCGGAAACGGCTGCAGGTGAGGTCGACGGCGGCCAGCTCGGCGCGCAGGACGGCCTCGGCGGCCGGCAGGGCGTCCGGGTCGGTCACGAGCAGCACGGCAGTGGTGCCGAGCGCCGGGAACACGGCTTCGGCGGGGGACGGGGCGGGAGCGCGGGTGGTCATGACGCCCCCGTCGTGGTGTGGGGCTGTTGCCGGGTGGGAGTGGGCGGCTGCGCCGGGGGCTGAGGTGCCGGCTGCGACGTGGGGGCCGCTCCCGCGTCGTCGTCCTCGCCGTCGTCGTTCTCGTGACGGGCCGAGTCGCCGTGGTCCCCGTCGTCGTCGGCTTTCGGGGCGACGGCGGAGGACGCTGCGGGGTTCTGGACCGGCGGGCTCGACGGCACGGGTGAGGCCGAACTCCCGGGGAGCAGGTGGGTGTAGAGGCTGCCCAGGGCTGCCGCACCGGTCACTGCGGCGACGGCGATCCAGCGGGTGAGACGGCGGCTCCGCCGCAGGCCGCGATCGCGATCGTGTGCGCGTGCCGGGTCGGGCGGGGGCAGGGGCTGGTCGAAATCGTCGGGCGAGGGGGACATGGCAGCGGCTCCTGGTGGATCGGCGGCCCGGAATCGGCTGCGTGCACCTCCAGGCTGTGCCCACGGCACCCGGGAACCCGCTCACGTCTTCTTCAGAACCGGTAAAGATCAGAGCCGGTGAAGATCTCAGTGCTGTCCCGCCCACAGAGGCAGCTGCATGACGACGGTCAGCCCCCCACCCGGCGTGTCCTCCAACCGCGCGCCGCCCCCGTTGGCGGTGACCAGCCGATGGACGATGGCCAGCCCGAGCCCCGTGCCCCTGGCCGCGGGATTGCCGAACCGGCGGAAGGCGACCGCCTTCGCCTCGTCGGTCATCCCGGGGCCGTCGTCCCTCACCCACACCTGGGCCGAGCCCCCCACCACCTGGTGGCCGACCGCCACGTTCCCTTCGTCGGGAACGGCGTCCAGGGCGTTGGCGATCAGGTTGTCCAGGATCTGCTCCAAGTGGCCACTGCCCAGGGAGGCGGTCAGAGCGGGCCCCTCCGACGCGCTCAGACGCACGCCGCGCTCCTGGGCCACCGGCGACCAGGCGGCCACCCGCTCCGCCACCACCTCCTCGACGCGGACCATGGTCGGCCGAGGCGTCGCCTGCTCGGCGCGCGCCACCGCGAGCAGCCCGTCGACCAGCCGTGACAGCCGTGCGATCTCTTCCTGGGCCGCGTCCAGCTCCGCCGCGGTGTCGCCCTCGGCACCGGTACCCAGGACGTCGAGCCGCAGCCGCAGCGCGGCCAGCGGGGTGCGCAGCTGATGGGACACGTCGGCGATCACGGCCCGGTGGCCGTGCACCAGAGCCTCCGTGCGGGCCGCCATGGTGTTGAACGTGGCGGCCAGACGGCGTACTTCCGGCGGTCCGCCGCCGACGTCGGCCCGCTCGGCGAGAGCACCCTCGCCCAGCTTCCTGGCGGTGGCGTCGAGTGCGGACAGGGGACCGCTCACCCAGCGGGCCAAGCGGACGGACAGCAGCACGGACGCGGCGAGCCCCGCAGCGCCGATCGCCGCGGACCATCCCCAGATCGCGGCGATACGGGCATCGAGCGGGGCCGCGGAACGGGCCAGGACGACGGCGCCGGCGGGCTGCCGGACCTCACCGGCCGGTTCCGCGGCCAGCAGCCGGCCCTCGTCCTCCGGCGGCTCCGGCTCGTGCCCCGCCAGCACGTCCCTCACCAGCTCCTGTGCCTCCTCACCCTGGGCCGCCGCACAGGGGGTACTCGCCACCAGGCGCGCGGAGGCGTCGTACACGGCGGCGCAGTCCCCCGCTCGTGCCGCGGCGTCCAGCTCCTCGCGCATGCCGGTCGCCGGCTTGCGGTCGGAAAGATGCTCCTCGGCCGCCGCGGCGATCACGCGGGTGGCCGCCCGCTGATCGTCGCGGAAGGCGACGCGGTCACGTGCCGTCATCAGCACGGCCAGCGGTACGACCGCCAGCACCAGCAGCACGGAGGTCAGGGCGAGCAGCGTCCAGGTGAGGCGCCGGGTCACGGCCGCTCCCGCGTCCCCTCGGCCGCACCGAGCCGGAAACCGTGCCCGTAGACCGTCTCGATCAGCCCCGGCGCGCCGAGCTTGCGGCGCAGCGCCGCGATGTGCACGTCCAGGACCTTGGTGGGCCCGTACCAGTGGGCGTCCCAGGCCCGTTCCAGGATCTGTTGCCGGCTCACCACCCTGCCCGGGTCGGCGGCCAGGCACTCCAGGATGCCGAACTCCTTCGGGGTCAGCGCGATAGGCCGGCCGTCCACCGAGACCTGCCGGGTGCGCAGGTCGAGCGCCAGTGGCCCGTGCCGCAGGATCTCCGGGCCGGCGGGGCGTCTACGGCGCAGTACCGCCCGGACCCGTGCCAGCAGCTCGGCCAGCCCGAACGGTTTGACCAGGTAGTCGTCGGCGCCCTCGTCCAGGGCCACCACCCGGTCCGCTTCCTCACCGCGCGCGGTCACCGCGATGATCGCGGCATCCGACCGCGCGCGCAGCATCCGGCACACCTCGACCCCGTCGATGTCGGGCAGGCCCAGATCGAGCAGCACGACGTCGGGAACCGCAGCGCTCAGGGCGGCCCGGCCGGTACGAACCCCCTCCACCGCGTATCCGGCCTGCCGCAGGCCACGCACCAAGGACTCCGCGATGCTGCGGTCGTCCTCCACGACCAGCACCCGCATTTCCTCCGTCGAGCCCGTGACCTGCCCGTCCATGCGTCAGACCCGCTTTCGGACCGTGAGAACGGCTGTGCTCTCGTCATCCAGTCTGCGTCTCCGGCCGGGCTGCGCCACAAGGGGCCGTTTGGCCCCATGCGCTCCGTGGAGGGCGGTAACGGAGGTCGCAGGACTCAAGTTCAAGGTTTTCCGAAGGGTGTGGGCTCAGAGGAACCTGAGAGATTCCTGTGCCAGGCTGACGCGCCCCACCGGCCGGCACGCGCGGACGTGCCCGAGCCGATTTCTCACGGTCGCCTTTCTGGAGGAACACCCGATGAGCCTCACCGTTGTCAACGGTCTGCCGGCACACGTTCTGATCGTGCACGTCGTCGTCGTGCTCGTTCCCCTGAGCGCACTGGCGGTCGTGGCCGGCGCGATATGGCCGAGTGCCGCCCGGCGCATGGGGATCGTGCTGCCGGTGCTGGCCCTGCTGACGCTGGTGAGCGTGCCCCTGGCCACGGAGGCCGGCGAGTGGCTGGAGGAGCACGTCGACAGCAACGCCCTGGTGCGCCGGCACGCCGAACTCGGCGACGGGTTGCTCCCCTGGGCCGCGGGCCTGTTCGTGCTGGCGACGGCGCTCTGGTGGACGACGCGACGGTCGGCCGCGGCACAGGCCGCTCCCGGAGAGCAGTCGACCCGGTCGGCCTCGTCCCGGTCCGCGCTGCTCGTGCGGGTGGCGGCAGTGGTGCTGTCCGTCGGGGTGGCCGCGGGCGCGGTCGTGGACGTGTACCGGATCGGCGACTCCGGGGCGAAGGCCGCCTGGCAGGACGGGTTCTCCAAGACCGCCACGGGCGAGCGGGGCGACAACGACTGACGCGATCGGCTCAGCCGTCGGAGCGGATGGGCAGGCGTCGGAGGCGGTGGTCGGGCGGCGGGCAACCGAACAACTCGGAGCTGCTCCGCCGCCGGACCGGGACCGCTCAGTCGCTCATGGCGTCATGGCGTCATGGCCTCGCGGACGAGCGCTGTGTCGACGAACTGCTCGAAGCGCACGATGAGTCCGCCGCGTACGACGAAGTGGTGGGCGACGCGGACGTCGATCGGTTTGCCGGTGGCCTTGTTGGCGGCGGTGTAGCGGGCGAGAACGACGACGTTCTCGCCGTCGACGACGTAGGTGTCGTCGTGGGCGGTCCAGTCGTCCCAGTCCTGGCCGAGCTTCTCCATCACGTTGGCGGTGACCCCGTCGGGGGTGCGGTACGTGCCCGCGAGGGGGAAGCCGGCCATCTCCTTCCACTCCACGTCGGGGGCGAGGGTGGCCCGCAGGGCGGTCAGGTCGCCGGCGGCCGAGGCCAGGTACTGGCGGCGTACGACGTCGGCCGGAGCGGTGGATGCGGCGAACTCGGTCATGTCAGCCCCACTTCATCTCGCCCTTGGCGACCTTCGCCCCGATCTGGGCGGCGATCAGCATGCCGTTGTCGGGGTAGCGCTGGACGAGGGCGTCGGTCAGCGCGGCGCCGTCGGCGGCCTTGCCGAGCTCTTCCTCGAAGGCGAGGAGGTAGTCGCGGGTGGCGGTGATGGCGGAGGTGTCCGCCGGGGTGGCGGGCAGTCGGTGGCCGGGGACGACCAACTCCGGGTCGAGGGCAGCCATTTCGTCCAGGAGATCGATCCAGGTGGCGCGGTCGCCGGGGGTGGGGGTGTCGGCGACCCAGACGTGCTCCTGCTGGAAGAGCAGGACCCCGCCGAGGAGGGCGCGGTGCTCGGCCTGCCACAGGTAGTGTCGGTCGGGCAGACCGGCCGGGCCGCCCTTGAGCTCGAAGCGGTGGCCCTCCAGAGCGAGGTCGCCGGTCAGTGGGGTGAGGTCGACCAGGCGGGTGGGCAGGTTGGGGCCGAGCGCCTCCCACGCCTTGAGCTTGCCCTCGTAGGAGTGCTGGATGTGCTCGATGACGATCGGGGTGGCGACGAAGACGGCGTCCGGGAAGGCGTCGGCGAGGACCTCGGCGCCGAAGTAGAAGTCGGGGTCGGCGTGGCTGACGAAGACGGTCGTCAGCTTCTTGCCCGAGTCGAGGATCTCGGCGGCCAGGCGGTGGCCGTCGGCGCGGGTGAAGGCGGCGTCCACCAGCAGGGCATCGTTCTCGCCGGTGACGAGCGTGGCGGTCTTGTTCTTGCTGCCGGCCGGAAAGTCCAGGTCGAGGACCTTGAAGGAGAGGGTGCTCATGGATGACTCCTTGCGGGGAGGGGCGGGTGGGGACGGGGAAGTTCAGTGGGTACGAAGGGCCGCCAGCCGTCGGTCGACCTCGTCGGCGGTGGCATGGCCGTGGGCCAGGGGAGTGGCCGAGTCGCCGTCGACGGCCAGCAGGGTGGGGAAGCCGGTGACGCCCAGCGAGGCGGACCGGTGGAAGTCGGAGCCGGCCGCCACCCGCACCTCGGACCCGTCGAAGGCGGCGACCACGGCGTCGGCGTCCAGCCCGGCCTCCTCGGCGACCTTCCGGTAGGTCGCGGCGTCGGAGAGGCTGAGGCCGTCGACGTAGAAGGCCCGCTGCAGGGTGACGGCCAGCTCGGCCGCACGGGCCGGCGCGGCCTGGCGCAGGGCGGCGACACCGCGCGCGGCGGCCTCCGAGTCCATCACGAACGAGTCGTCGGCGATCAGCCGCTCGTACGCCTCACCGAACTCGGCGCCGGTCAGCTCGGCGATCTTGGCATTCGCGCCCTGCACGTAGCCGAACTCGCGGATCGGCACCCGGCGCGACCCGGTGAACAGGCCGCCGGAGACGACCTCGACCGGCAGTTCGGGATGGCGGGCGACGACCTGGCTCAGTGTTCCGGAGAACCCGTGCGACCAGCCGCAGTAGGCGTCGAAGACGTAGACGAGCTTCATCGAAGACCTCGGCAGAGGAGTGGTGCCCGCGGGTTGCGGGCGATTCATCTGACAAAACAGTAACTGACTCGTCAGATATTTCGACATGCTTGTGAGGTGGGACACACGGATGTGAGGTCACTGCATTGGCGCTGCCACTGGTCAGCAGGTCAGGGAAGGCGGGGCAGCAGGTCCCGAGCCGTGTGGCTGAGGATCCGGAGATCCTCCGTGAACCGCTTCCGGTCCGCCGCGGGCAGGGGGTCCACAAGGTATCGCTTGATGTTCTCCAGGTGGACCCGGGACGCGCGGACGACCGTCTCCTCGCCCAGCGCGGTCAGCCGCACCAGCCGCCCGCGCCGGTCGTCCGGATCCTCCGCGCGCTCGACCAGCCCGGCCGCCTCCATGCGGTCCACCAGCCGGGTGGCGCCGCCGGTCGTCAGGACCTGCTCCTGGGCGACGGCCCGCATCGAGAGCCCCGGCTCGCCCGCCCGGCCGAGGATCAGCAGCACCTCGAACATCAGATGGCTGATACCGCACTCCACCTCGAGCGCCCGGCCGAGGATGTACTCCAGCCGGTTGGCCGCACCCTGCAGCCGGCCGAATGCCAGGATGAGTTCGTGATCCGCGGCCTCCTTCGCCGTCGTGATCTCCGCCTTCTCGCCCACGGTCGTGCCGCCCCTCTGGTCGTCCCGATACCACCGTACCGATCATGCCTTGGACGGCTGGTAAGACCGTGGACATGAGCCGCTACGCCCCCGGGTGCAGCCCGAGCCGGCCGGGCGTCGGGTCGCCCTCGACCTCGCCGAAGTACAGGGCGAAGGTCTGCTTCCAGCGCTCGACCTCGGCTCGGTCGGCCATGAAACGGGGGAAGCCGGCCGGACTGCGGTCGGTGCCGAGAGAGGTGCGTGAGGCGGTGGCCATCGACGGGGCGGGGCCGGTCCGGCGCTTCTGGTCGGTGACCCGGCCGCTGCCGGCGCCGGCTTTACTTCGGCGTGCGGGCGACGGGGCTGGTCCGAGTTGATCGCGTTGTCAGTGCCCCCTGTCATCATCTCGCCATGTTGTACGACGCCTTGGTGGCCGAAACCCGTAGGAACGACTCGCTCGACGACGTGAGGTCCGCCGCGCTCCACCGCGTCCGCTGGCTCGTCGACCTCCTGGAGCGACAGCGGACCGAGTTCCGTCGGGCCATGGGGCACGAGCACCGGCGATTCAGGGGCGCGGGCGCGGCGACCCAGGCCGAGCTCGAAGGGCGGCTCGCGGCCTGCGCGGACGAGGAGGGCAGGGCCGCGGTCCTGTGCCTCATGCTGGCCGCCCGCTTCGACGACACGAGCTTTTGGCAGTACGACGCCGAGATCGGGCCCTTGATCTCGCGGGTGCGCGGCTGGACGCCCGAGGAGGTCGCGGTGATGCTGCTGCGCGCGACCGAGTACCGCATGGGCTTCTGGTTCGCCGATGCGTTGGGGCTGGTCTTGAACGCCGCCGACCAGCTGGACGTCGACGGCCGCCGTGCGGTCGCGCCCTGGCTGCGACGCGCCCACACCGAACTCACGGACGCCACGGTCGAGGCGCGTTTGCGCGCGTCGCTCGCCCAGCGTCTGCGCGCGCTGCTCGCGAGCGTGGACGAGGCGCACATCCCCGAGGGACTGATCCCTGCCGACGCTCCCTGGGCCTTCCCGCTGAGCGACCGTGCGAAGGCCTCGCCGACGCCTGAACTGGCAAATTTTATAAGGCACTTGGCGAGTCTGTCGGGTCCGCGTCCCACGCAGGGATGGCGGCGGACGTGCCTCGAACTCGCGGACGCGGCGTCGGCGCGGGACCTCGTGGCCGACGTCCTGATGGCGCTGGCCGGGGACGATCCGCTGTGCAGCAGGGGACACGGTGCACACACCGGGTGGCTCCACGGCGATCACCACTACCACTACGTCGTCCACCAGAAGGACGGGGACTTGGCGCGCGGCGTCGTCTGGGCGGCCGCGCTGACCGGCGGCCCGGCCGCGGTGCGGCATCTCGACGCGCTCGCTCTGCGGACCGGCGGCCTCGGAACCGGCATGGCCGAGGATCTCAAGCTGGCGGGCGCGGCGATCAACGCGCTGGCGGAGACCGGCGATCCTGCCTCTGTGGAGGTGCTGTGGCGGTTGCGGACCCGCATCAAGCACCGTGCTCTGCGCAAGCAGCTCGACACGGCATTGGTGACGGCAGCCGGGAAGCAGGGCATCACCGCGGAGCAGCTCATCGAGCGCAGCGTGCCGGACCACAACCTGGCGCCGGACGGCTCGCTGGAACAGGAGTTGGGCGGACACCGGGTACGGGTGGCGATCGAGGGAGCGGCGACCGTGCGGCTCAGCTTCACACGCCCCGACGGGCAGACGTCCCGCACGGCTCCGGCGGCGGTGAAGGACGGCTTCCCGGATGAGCTCCAGGAGTTGAAGGCCCTGGCCAAGGAGGTGCGGGGGACACTGTCGGGCGAGCGGGCCCGCGTCGAGGCGCTGATGTCGGCCGGCCGTGAGTGGCCGTACGACGAGTGGTGCCGCTACTACCGCGACCATCCCGTCACCGGGACCCTCGTCCGCGGTCTGATCTGGGAGTTCCGATACGTCGAGGATGCCGACGGCGAGTGGCGTGCGGTGGCACCGATGGCCGAGCCGCCCGGCCGGCCTGAGCGCGTCCGGTTGTGGCATCCGATCCGGGCGTCGAGGGGCGACGTCAGGACGTGGCGGGAGCGGCTCGTCGCCGAGCGGCTGCGGCAGCCGTTCAAACAGGCCTTTCGGGAAATCTACCTGCTCACCCCGGCGGAGGAGGAGACCGGCGTCTACTCCAACCGGTTCGCCGCCCACGTCGTTCACTACCACCAGCTCTACGCGCTGTTCAAGGAACGCGGCTGGCAGGCCAATTTCCTCGGCCGGCACGACGGCGGCTACGACGGCAGGGCGCGGGCCGAGTTCGGCGACGGCGAGTGGCGGGCCTGCTTCCACCACGAGCCCGCCGCGGACGACGACGGCGGCGGCTACGCACCCGAGCACGCCGCGACCGACCAGGTCCGCTTCGAACGGCGGGACGGCCGGCGCTGGCGGGAGGCTGCGCTGGCGGAGGTGCCCAAGCTGGTGTTCAGCGAGGCGATGCGGGACGTCGATCTGTTCGTGGGCGTGACGTCGATCGCCGCCGATCCCGACTGGACCGACCGGGGCGAGGACCGCCATGCCGTGTACTGGCGGACGACCACGTTCGGTGCGCTGACGGCGAGCGCCGAGGTCCGCCGCGAGGCACTGGAGCGGATCCTGCCGCGCCTGAAGATCGCCGGCCGGTGCTCGCTCGACGGCCGCTTCCTGTCGGTCCGGGGGGACCTGGGAACATACAAGATCCATCTGGGCTCGGCCAACATCCTGATGGAACCCGACGACGCCTACCTGTGCATCGTCCCCTCGCGCGGCAAGGGCGACGGCAAGGTTTTCCTGCCGTTCGAGGACGAACGGCTCTCCCTGATCCTCAGCAAGGCATTCCTGCTCGCAGCCGACACCAAGATCACCGACGAGACCATCCTCCGCCAGATCAAGCGAGGTGCCTGATGGCCACCGTGACATTCCGGGACGAGACCGCGACGGGCAAGCCGCTCACCGAGTGGGAAGTCGCCGGGCTGCCCGAACGGATGACCGTACGGGAGCTGATCAGGCTCCGGGTCCGTGAGGAGGTCGCCCGGCACAACGCCCGCCCGAGCAACCGCTTCAACGGCCTCGTCCGCCCCGACGACGCCGAGACCGAGCTGAACGGCTACCGACTCCGCGAGCCCCGCCGCATCGACTGGGAGCGTCAGGCCGAGATCGCCGAACGCGCCTTCCTGGCCAACGGGTTCTTCGTGCTGGCCGGCGATCGCCAGGTTGAGGACCTCGAGGAAGTCGTGGATCTCACCGCCGGTCCCGACCTGGTCTTCATCAAGCTCGTCGCCCTCGTCGGGGGCTGAGAGACCGGCACTTCTCAGCCGACGAGCCAAGCGTGTCTGCGGTTGCGCCGGGCGTCGATCCGGCGCTGACACCGGAGGCACGGCTATGGCGCGCCCCGGTGCGCGGCACCGGTCGGAGCGAGCTCAACCAGGATCAGGTGGGGCTTGCCGTCGTTCGGCGCTCAGTAGAAGCGGGAGATCCGCGGATGCCCGCCTCCCTTTCGCTGAGGGGTTCGCTTCGGCGGCGTGGCTGCGTACCTGATGGCGGTCCGGTTCATCGAGGAGTGCCCGAGTGCTGTGTCGACGGTGCAATGCAGCGCGACGCCAACTTCCGGGGCCTGCGAGGCCAAGCCCCGGTCCTGCGGTGCCAGTTCTCCGGACCGGGCGCCCTGCGCCGAGCCGGTACTCATGGGCGCGGCAGTCGCCCGGGCGGCACTGGTGCTGCACCGCAGAAGTTCGTGAGGGCCGCCGGAAGGCGGGTCTGGATGCGTCGAGTTGTCAGGTGAATGAGAAGTGGGCTGCGGCCTGGGCGGGCGTGGCCCCTTGACGGCGTCCGGGGACGTCGTGGACGGCGTTTGCGCCCTCGGAGCGCAGTTGGTCAGCCCCGGCGTGCCAGGCCATTTCTGCGGCGTAGGCGCGGACGTCTGCGGCGGTGATGTCAGTACGGTCTCGCCCCGAGTGCTGCTGGAGGAGAGCGCCGAGGTCCGGGGTGAAACGCAGCATGGTCACCGGGGCGTTGAAGCGCCCGGCGATGGCGATGAGGCGGGTGCGCGCTTGTGGGGTGACGTTCGTGGACTCGGCGACCGCTGTTCTTGTCCGGCGGCGAGCCGGGCGACGATCCTGCGGTCGCGTTCTTCGAAGATCCGAACGTCCGCCGCGTCGGTCTCAGGGTTGCTGGTGATATGCGTCAGGCCGATGAATTTGGCGCTGTCGGTCCACTGTTTCTGGGCTGGTCAGCCACGCACTGCAGCCAGGCACTCGTCGTACAGGTCCATGATGTCGCCCTTGCCGTCATTGTCGACCCACGTCATCGATGCGGCATCCAGGCATGCGAACGCCGTCGCGATCACTGCGCGGGCCTTCACGCTCACGCTGCCGGTAGCAGCGTCCATGCGCGCCTCGATGAGCGGCAGCAGGTCCTCCTGGAATCGCAGTCGCTTTTCGAGCCAACCGGCACGCAGCGATGCGGTGTTGTGCAGGAGACGGAACCGCTCCAGGGCCTGTTCGCGGCTGTCGTGCAAGGCCAGTACGGCAGCAACCCCGGCGCGCAGGGCCTCCCAGACACCGACTTCGGCCGGCAGTTCGCTGATCGTGTCCGTCAGGACCTGCCCAAACCGGTTCTGGTTGCCACCGAGAAGGTCCTCCTTGGTGCCGAAGTAGCGGAAGAGGGTGCGCTGGGAGACACCGGCCTCTCGGGCGATCTGGGCGATGGTCGTCTCGTCGTAGCCCTGCTCGGTGAACAGGCGCAGAGCCGTCTCAAGGATCTCTCGGGAGGCCAGCTGCCGTGTCCGGTCCCACAGTGTGGCCGGTGCACCCCTCGCTGTCTCCGCTTCCTGCTTCATGCGCCCAGCTTAACTCAGTGCTGCCAGAGTGATGCTCACGCGCAACTTGGCAGTCGCTGCCAAGCGGTCGTACGCTGTCACACGGTGACCGTCGCGGCACGGCCCGCCGCCCACGGGCCGGAGCCGCTCACCGATCACCCCCCTGCCTCCCAGAAGTACGCGAAGGAACGCATCATGTCTGCACCTGCAGCTTTGATCACCGGTGGAACCAGCGGCATCGGCAAGGCGACTGCTGAACTGCTCCACTCTCGCGGCTACCGCGTCATGGTCACCGGAGTCAGCAACCTCGCCAACGCCGGACTTCCCGAAGACGTCACGGTCGTCCGGGCCGACGCACGGTCCCTGCCGGACATCGACCGCGCAATGGAGCAGGCGCGCCGCCAATTCGGCTCCCTCGACCTGCTCTTCCTCAACGCGGGCATCTCCCGTCCCGGCCCGATCGAGTCAATCGGCGAAGACGCCTTCGATGCCCTGTTCGACATCAACGTCAAGGGCACCTTCTTCACCCTGCAAAAGGCGCTCCCGCTCCTCAACGAGGGCGCCTCGGTCGTGTTCACCGTGGGCGCCGGTGAAGGGGTCGGAGCCGCCATGACAGCCGCCAAGGGCGCTCTGTTGCCCCTCATGCGGTCCCTCGCGCTCGAACTCGCCCCCCGCCGCATCCGCGTCAACGCCGTCAGCCCAGGACTGATCAACACCCCTGCCTACAGCAAGATGGGTGTCTCCCAGGAAATGATCGACTCCTGGGCCCGGGACGTCCCGCTTGGCCGCGTCGGCGCTCCCGCCGATATCGCCGAAGCCGTGGCCTTCCTCGCTTCGGACGCCGCCGGCTACATCACCGGCGACAATCTCATCGTCTCCGGAGGCATGGGTGTTCACGCCCGCCCCTGACGAGCAGTTCCGCACTCGGCTCCGACCCGGAACGTTCACCGGGGCCGGCGATCAGGCTGCGGCCTCTGTGGGCCACCGGCCCCAGCGGATGCCCTTCTCGATGGGGGAGGATACGTGCGCGCTCGCGACGCTGGGCGGCGAGGACGTCAGGGTGGCGGGCGTGGGCGTTGCGCCGGCACGGACAGCGGGTGAAGGGCGTTGGTCTGCACGGTGTGCTTGGGGTGGCTGGAGTTGGCCAGGGTGAACCGGCGAAGCGGCCCCAAGTGCGCCTCGACCGGGTTCGCCCAGGAGGCGTAGCTCGGGTGAAGCACAGCTCGACCTTGTTCTTCCGGGCCCAGGCGCGGATCGTCTTGGGCGCAGGGGGCGGAGAGGTTGTCCAGGATGATGTGGATCGGGGCGACGTCCGGGCGGGCGGCCCGGATCGACTTCAGCGCCGCGAGAGTGTGGTCCGCGCCCTTGCGGCAGTGGTTGACGCCCCAGAGCCGGTCCTCGCCCACGGAGTAGCGGCCGTGGAAGCAGCGCACGCCATGGGTACGGTGGTGGGCGGCCGGCAGCCGCTCGGGGCGGCCCTCCCTTGCCGGCCCGGCGGGTGACCTCGTTGACGGTTTCGCGCGAGGTGGGGGGAGGCCGAGCTTGCCGGCCGTGGTGCGGATGCGGTTGCCGGTGAGCTCGCTCACGACGAATCCAGCAGGTTTCAACGCATCGGCAACTGTCCCTTTCCATCCGTACGAGACCGGGGACGTTCATGTCTACGCCGACACGGCCCGCCTCAGGACAGCCCCGGGAGCAAAACAACCGTCCGGGGCCGGCCCTGAGGACTGGTCACTTTCGCCAGAACAGGTGGTGCGTCACCCCGCTCGGGCTGGGAACGACCTCCAGGTGGAACCTGTCGAGCAGCTCATCGGGGGACTCCCAAAGCCGTAGACCGGACCCGAGCGTCACCGGCGAGACCGCGACATGCATGGTGTCGACGAGGTCGGCGTCAAGGAACTGCCGGATGGTGGTAACCCCGCCGCCGAGTCGGACGTCCTTGCCCTGTGCCGCCTCCCGGGCCTGATCGAGGACCGTGGCCGGATCGTCGTCGACGAAGTGGAAAGTGGTGTCGGACAGAGTGAACGAAGGACGCTTGTGGTGGGTCATGACGAACACCGGGGTGCGGAAGGGGGGCTCGTCACCCCACCAGCCCTGCCACTCATGGTCGTGCCAGGGCCCACGCTGGGGCCCGAACTTGTTGCGGCCCATGATCTCGGCGCCGATGTTGCGCGCGTAGTCCCGCGTGAGGTAGTCGTCCAGACCCCGGCTCCCCCCGGGGTCGGTGCGCATGGGCCAGCTCGCCGTGGCGCCGGCCCAGGCGAACAGCCTCTCGGGCTCGACATGGCCGAATGGCCTCTCGAGGGTCTGGTCCTCACCGGCGCCGATTCCGTCGCTCGAGACGTTGAAGTTCTGGACTCTCAGTAGCTGAGCCACGTGTTCCTCCTGTGTTGTCGACAACGGCGGTGAGACTTGCCGGGTCGGGAAAACTCATCGCTGCGTCCGTGACCGGTGAGACTTTGGTCTACCCAGTGTCCTGACCCGTGAGGTTTGCGCGGTTTGAGCAGGCTCCTGTGGTGAGGAGGCGTCCTTTTGAGGGCCCGGCGCGCGTGGCTGGGACAACCAGCTGTGGCGGCTCGGTGACGACCTCGCCGTCCGGCTGCCCTGGGTGACGCTGTCTGCGGACGCGCTGCTGCACCACGGCCGTGTCCGCCGTGTCCGCCGTGCTCGTTGTCTGCCCGCCGAGCGCCATGCGACCACTTTGGCGCCGGGGCTTTCTCCGGGGGCTGTTGCGGGACGTCCAGCGTCGATGCGTGTGGTGAGGTCGCGGCAGTAGTCACGCGGTGACCGTGGAGGTCTGGGCCGTCGCCGAGGGGATCAACACGCTTTCCCGTTCGCCGCTCCAGCGCGACAACGGCGGCTGCCTGAACACCGGGGGCTCCGACGCGTGCTCCGGTATCGCCCCAGGACACCGGGTACTTCAGCCACACCTTCGAGCCGTTCCTCCTCCTCCGGCCTCACCTTCACGGAAGATCTGCGGCAGGCCCGCCACGGTCCCCATCCACGTCGGGAGCTCAGGCCGGAAGGGCCAGGTTGCGGTGGCGGGATGTGACGATGCCGACCACCGCCAGGGCGGTGAAGGCCACGAGAAGGGTGAGGACGGGAGCCATGGTGATCGCGGCCGCCGGTGCCTTGGGGGTATGGGTGAACGGCGACAGGTCCTGGGCCCACTGGGGCCATTTCAGGCTCGGGCCGAACAGCGGGCCAAGCAGGACGGACGCCATGAGCACGGTCCAGGAGACCGGGCCGGCCCACCGCGGCAGCAGCCCGACCACCGCGACCACGACACCGCCGAGCACCAGGATCCCCGGCAGCTGGGCGAGCGCGGCCGTCGTCAGGTCGCCCAGCTGGGCGGCGACACCTCCGCCCAGCGTCCGGCCGGCCGTCACTCCCATGCCGACCGCGAAGAGCAGGAGGAGCCCGGCGGCGCCGAGTACGGCGTTCATGATGTGGCCCGTCGCCCACCGTGCCCTGCTCACCGCGGTCGCCAGGACGGGCTCCAGACGGCCCTCGGTCTCCTCGGTATGCATGCGCAGCAGGATCTGCACCGTGTAGATCGCGGCGGCCATGCCGGCCATCCCGATGATCGAGGTGCGGTAGGCGTCGACGATCCGGTCCGTGCCGCCCACGCGTGTGTACCAGTCGCGGGCCGAGCCGTTCATGTCCGCGATCTCGCCGCCGATGGCGCCGAGGACCAGACCGAACCCGAGCATGCCGACCGCCCAGGCGAGCAGAGCGCCCCGCTGCAGCCGCCAGACCAGCCCGAACGGGCTGAGCAGGCCGGGCGCGGCCTCGGCGTGGCCGCGCCGCTCGGGGAGCATGCCCCTGCCGACATCCCGTCGGCGCACGAGCGCGCCGGCCAGGCCGAGCAGGACGGCGAAAAGGACGGCGAACAGCGCGAGCGGCCACCAGCGGTCGCCGCCGAACGGCCGCATCTGCTGGCCCCAGCCGATCGGGGACACCCAGGACGGCCAGGCACTGACCACCCGCAGCCCGCTCGCGTCGGCCCGGCCGAGCATGTTCCCGACGCCGCTGAGCAGGAAGGCGAGACCGAGGACCGCCGAGGCGATGCCACTCGCCCCGCGCGTGGTGGACGACAGCTGTACGGCGACCGCGGCGACACCGGCGAACACGATGCCCACCGCGCCGACCGACGCTCCGGCCGTGACCGAGCCCGCCACCGGCTGACCGTTCACGATCATCGCCAGGCCCAGCAGTGCCGACAGCGCGATGTTCGCGCCGACCGTGACGACGACTCCCGCGGCGAGCCCCGCGTACCGCCCCACGACTGTCGCGCCGACCAGATCGGCGCGCCCGGTCTCCTCGTTCTGGCGGGTGTGCCGCACCACGGCGAACGTGCTCATCAGCGCCGCAAGCACCGCCAGCGTGAGATAGCCGCGGACCAGGGTGTAACCGCCGACACTGGCGCCGGAGGCCAGGCCGAGCATGCGCATCGCCGCGTTGCCCGCCATGAGCTCGGTCTGTTCGATCACGTCCTGGCGCGTGGGGAGGCCGCTGACGCTCATGGCTGTGATACCGGCCATGAAGGCGCTCAGCCCGAGAACCCAGGCGGAGAGGGTGAACCGGTCGCGCCGCAGCGCGAGCCGGGTGAGCGCGACCGTGCCGGTCAGCCCGGCCGTCCGCCCGGTCATCGCGCACTCCCCAGACCCGCTTCGGCGTCCGAGCGGCCCGCTTCGGTGTCCGAGGCGTCCGGGACGCGTATGTCGTCCCCGTAGTGGCGCAGGAACAGCTCCTCGAGCGTGGGGGGCGAGCTGGTCAGCGCACGGACGTCGAGCGCCACCAAGTGCCGCAGCACCTCACCCAGTTCACCCGGGTCCACACTGAACCGCGCACTGGTGTGGTCCCGGTCCCCGCTCAGGTCGTGCACCCCGGGCACCTCGCCCAGCGCGTCGATCGGCTTGGCGGTCTTGACGGTCACCGTCGTACGGGTCAGATGGCGCAGCTCGTCGAAGGTGCCCGACTCGGCGGCCCGGCCCGCGCGGATGATGGTGACGCGGTCGCACAGCGCCTCCACCTCGGACAGGATGTGGCTGGACAGCAGCACGCTCCGGCCCGCCCCGCGCAGTTCCCGGACCACCTCCTGGAAGACCGTCTCCATCAGCGGGTCGAGACCGGAGGTCGGCTCGTCCAGGAGATACAGCTCGACATCGGAGGCCAGGGCCGCCACGAGGGCCACCTTCTGCCGGTTGCCCTTGGAGTAGGCGCGACACCGTTTGCCCGGGTCGAGCTGGAACCGCTCCAACAGGTCGGCCCGGCGCTTCCGGTCGAGGCCCCCGCGCAACGTGCCCAGCAGGTCGATCACCTCGCCCCCGGTGAGATTCGGCCACAGATTCACCTCCCCCGGCACGAACGCCAGCCGGCGGTGAAGCGAGACCGTGTCCCGCCACGGATCCCCGCCCAGCACGGAAACCGTTCCGGCGTCCCTGCGCAGCAGTCCCAGCAGGACCCGGAGCGTGGTCGTCTTGCCGGCGCCGTTGGGCCCCAGGAAGCCGTGCACCTCCCCGGTCCCCACGGTCAGGTCGAGACCGTCGAGGGCCCGGGTCGCACCGAACTCCTTGACCAGTCCGGAAACCGAGATCGTCGCTGTCACGTCCGCTCACCTCATCGCGAGCATCCTTCGCCCACTTCATCACCAGCATCCACGCAGAGAGAGGCCTCGGGGTAGGGCCGAACCGTCCCGGGTCCCGGGTCCGGGGTCCCGGGTCCGGGGTCCCGGGTCCTTGGTCCTTTGTCGTGGGCAGGCGGCAGGTGGTGACCACCGGTCCCGAGCGGCGGGGACTCACGGCACTTGTCCGCCGGGTCTCCCAAGGCGTGGCATGGAGGTGGTGCCGCGCACGGCGGCATCGCGCCGGAGAGCCAGGGCCGATGATCAGCACACGCGCAGGAGCAGGCCGCGGGAATCGGGACGAGAACCCGCTCCGGCCGAAGGACCGCCTCTACGACCGGCTGGTGGAGGACGTCGCCGCTGCCGGCCTGCGGTCCGGTCACCCCGAAGGTGTGGTGACCGACGCCGACCTGGCAGGGCTGCCGGACGCCGTGCAGCGCTACATGCGGTTCATGGGCGTCGTCGGCAGGCCCCGTGACTGGTCCTTCCGAGCCCGCTTCGTCGGCCGCTTCCGCATGCGGCCCGACGCCGGCTGGGCAACGGCGGAGGCTTGGCAGTACAACTCCGCCGTCGAGATCGCCCGCGTCTTCGTCCTGCGGATCCGCCTCGCACACCTGGTACCGGTCGTCGGCCGGGACACGTACGTCCAAGGACGTGGGCGGATGCTCGTCAAGCTGATGAACCTCGTCCCCGTGGCCGACGGCAAGGGCGAGGAGTTCGACCACAGCGAGCTGATCACCTATCTCGACGACGCCGTCCTGCTCGCACCGTCGATGCTCCTCGGCCCCGCCGCGTCGTGGGCAGCGGTCGACGACCGCGCGTTCGACGACCGCGCGTTCGACGACCGCGCGTTCGACGTAACGCTCACCGATGCGGCGCGGTCCGTGACAGCACGGGTGTTCCTCGACGAGCGCGGCGCTCCCGTCGACTTCCACGCCGACCGCTACGCCACGCTGCCGAGCGGCCTGACCCTGGCTCGCTGGAGGACCCCGGTCACGACCTGGGACACCGCCCTGCCGCAGCGGCCACTGCCCGGCCCGGCCAAGGCCGTCTACGACCTGCCCGACGGGCCGTTCCCCTACATCGAGGGCCGGTTCGTGCCCGGCACGGTGGCCTACAACGTCGCACCCGGCTGAGGCGGCGGCCGCCCGCCGATACGCCATGGCGACAGGGAACCGACGCTGCACCACGCCGCGCGGCGGGCCCATGAGACGGAGCCCTGCCCCATCGGTTTCTACCGGCCGACCCGTCCGAGCCGCAGGTCTCGGTGGAGGAACCACGCCGTACCTGCGACGACCGTCCCGCAGACCGTGGGCACGAGCAACCACGGAAGGCCCGTCCACACGGTGCACAGACCCACGACGGCGCAGGTGACCCCCGTGACCATGAGCAGCCACTTGCCGTACGGGCGCCAGGTGAAGAGCCCGGGGTCGCGCGGCCTGGCCAGATGCATCGCACCGAACAACAGCGCCAAGGCCGCCAGCAGCCCCGCGAACGTGCCGACAGCAGCTGTCATCTGGGGTTCGTCGCGAGGCGCGTCGGCGGAATCCTGCCGGACGTCACCCTCGGCGACCTCCACGACGACGCCGCGCCACACGGTACCGGTGACCCGGTCCCCCCGCTGAAGCCCGCTCAGCACCGGCCCCGGGTCGCCGAACGGCACGACCATCCTCGGGAAGGGCTCCGGGCCGAGCAGGGTCGCCCGCATGTTCTTGGTGGTCTTCCGGGTGCCCTCGACGGTGAAGGTGACCTTCCGCAGGCAGTCCTCCGGCCTCGGTATCACCGTGCGGGCGGGGCACGCCTCGGCCGCCTTGTATTGCCGGTACCGGGTGCGATCGGTGGGCAGCCAGGTGGCGAAGACGAAGTAGCAGATCAGTGCGGCGGCCAGGGACAGAGCGATCAGAGCGGTACCCGCCAGCCGGTTCCGGCCGGCCCTCGGCGGGGGCGGCGGTCCGTCCGCGCCCCGGACGGTGCCGATTCTCATCGTGGCCATCGTTTGTCTCCCCCGCCGTTCCCAACCGAAGGGACACAGTCTCTTCCAGCCGCGATCAAGCAGGCTAGGAGATCGACCGGCAGTCGGAGGTCACTGGTCCTTGCCGTATCCGGGCAACATGATCCTCGCCCAGCCCGCTCCGTCCGTGAGCGGACGTTCTTCGGTGGCATGCTGCAAAGGAGGATCAACTTCGGTGCAGCAAAGGCCCTTTGGTGATATGTGACCCAGGTTGGCACACTGCTACCCCACAGTGCTCGGACCATCCGGGCTGCAGCGTCGACGGGGGGTGGACAGGGCGACGATCGGGCCGGCCGCAGCCATCGAGGAACTGTGGCAAGAGCTCTACCAAGCCCAAGCCTTGGGCACCCGCCAGCAGTTTGCCTTCCAGATCGAGGAAGCCCAGCTGGAGCTTCGCAATGGGGCGATCACCGACGCCACCGGCATCCCGCTCGCCGCCACCCCGACCGGCGGCAACCGCAACGACGTCACTCGGCTGATTCCGCTGCTCCAGGCCGTGCCGCCGGTGCGGGGCAAGCTCGGTCGGCCCCGGCGCCGCCCAGACGTGGTCCTGGGCGACCGCGGCCACGATCACGACGAGTACCGTCGGCTGGTCTGGGATCTCGGCGTGAAGCCGCTGATCGCCCGCCGCGGCACGAGCACGGCTCCGGACTTGGCACCCAACCCTGGGTCGTCGAGCGCGCGTTCGCCCATCTGCACTGGTTCCGCCGCCTGCGGATCCGCTGGGAGATACGCGACGACATCCACGAAGCCTAATTCGTTCTCAACGGCCCACACAGAGCGGTTGTCGCTCCAGCGGGTTGTTCGAGTACGGGGGCTGCGACGCGTCCGGCGAACCGGGTTCATTGAGACCTCCGCATAGAGCGGCGTGCAGTCCCCGTACTCGTGGTGGTGGTCGCGTGGGCATCGGACGGATTCCTACACGAAGCCTGGCTTGAGAAGCCTTGAGCGAAGAGCGAAGCGCTCGCGCCTGCGTGACCGCCACTACCCCAGGCCGTGCTTGCTCGTTGACGTTGGTGGTGCGAGCCCGCTGCATGATGACCTCTCGATATGCCCGAGCTTTGCGAGCTCCCGTCGAGACCGAGGCCCGTGTGACGCGCTGGTGCCACGAACGGCTAGTGAGGTGGCGGACCGGCCTTGTCGCCGAGTCCTGGAATTAGGTCGCCGCGTGGCCCGCATGCGCTCGTGACCAGCGCAAACACCCACGCCATGGGGAGGACGCCTTGATCTACTGCGGAATCGACTGGGCCGAGAGGACGCACGACGTCGCCCTGGTCGACGACTCGGGCCAGCTGATGGCCAAACGCCACATCACGGATGATGCGGCCGGCTACAAGATCTTGTTGGAGATGCTCGCCGAGTACGGCGACACCGAGGAACACCCGATCCCGGTGGCCATCGAGACCTCCCGAGGTCTGCTGGTCGCCGTGCTGCGGCAGGGCAAGCGGAAGGTCTTCGCGATCAACCCGATGGCCGCCGCCCGCTACCGCGACCGGCACAGCGTCTCCCGCAAGAAGTCCGACCCGGGCGACGCCCTGGTGCTCGCGAACATCCTGCGCACCGACATGCACGCCCACCGGGTCTTGCCCGATGACAGCGACCTGGCCCGCGCCATCGCTGTCCTCGCCCGCGCCCAGCAGGACTCCACCTGGAACCGTCAGCAGATTTCCAACCAGCTCCGCTCCCTGCTGCGCGAGTACTACCCAGCCGCCCTGGCGGCGTTCGAGTCCTGGAAGAACGGTCTCTGCCGCCCTGAAGCCCACGAAGTCCTCAAGCTGGCTCCAACTCCCACGCGAGCTGCTCGACTGACTCGCACCCAGCTCCAAGCCGCCCTCAAGCGGGCTGGTCGCCAACGCGGCATCGAAGCCGAGACCGAACGCCTCCGTGAGGTCTTCCGCGAGGACTGCACCCACCATCCTGCCCTCGTCGAGGACGCGCTCGGCAAGCAGATGCTCGCCCTCCTGGTCCAGCTCCAGGCCGCCTGCACGGCTACCGACGACCTCGCCCAGGCTGTGGAGGAAGCTTTCCCTCAGCATCCGGACGCTGAGATCATCCTCAGTTTTCCCGGCCTCGGCGTCCAGCTCGGCGCCCGGGTGCTCGCTGAGATCGGGGACGACCGCGGCCGTTTCGCCGACGCCCGCGGCCTGAAGGCATACGCCGGCTCCTCGCCCATCACCCGGGCTTCCGGCAAGAAGTCCAGCATCACCCGCCGCTGGGTCAAGAACGACCGCCTCAACCACGCCGGCTACCTCTGGGCCTTCTCCGCCCTCCGGGCCTCGCCCGGAGCCATGGCCCACTACCGTCGCCGCCGCGACGAGCGTGGGGACTGGCACGCTGCCGCCCAGCGCAACCTCTTCAACCGCATGCTCGGACAGATGTTCCACTGCCTCCAGCGACGGGAACTGTTCGATGAGAACACCGCATTCCCAACTGCCTTGGCCGCTGCGGCTTGACGACTTGAGGTCGTGAGGTGTCTTCCTCGTCCTCGGATGCGCACTCATCTGCTGGCGACGCCTCACCTCAGCTGTCGCCCGCTAGTTTTTCTGCAGGGCGCGGGTGACACCCGCGATGACGGCGCTCGTCAACACCCAGCCGAAGGCAATCAGCAGGTAGGCCACCCACTGGAGGCTGTCGTTCGACCAGTACCGGGCCGTGCGCTGACCTGGACCACCGATGGGGATCAAGAGGTCGGCATCGATGCCTTGTATTGCCTGCCCGGAATTGAGGGCGCGCACGAGAAGGGCGGGGTGGAGCACGGCCCCGGCAAAGTCGCGGATTATCCGCTTTGTGTCAGGTGAGGGCCGGACCGGATCAGGCCCGTGCCGCACGTCGTGGGACACCGTCCACCGGCTTGGCAGGTCGGCCAGCCAGGCGTTGATCTGCGCTAGGCCGAGCCGTCGGCTCGGAGACCCACATGCCGGAGCCGGAGTGCCGTCGGCGGCCATCGGCTTCCAGCACGGGCCGAAGGGCCCTGGTTATTGCGTCGTGCTGGCTCGACACTGAGAGGTATCACCAGCACGGTAGGGAGGCAGCGATGCTACGGCTAGCGATGTTGCTCGTGGGTGCCCTGTTCCTGGGACTCCTGGCCCTCGTGATCGTCGTCGTTCTCGGGCTGCGGGCGGGCTCTCCGCGGGTCTTGGACGCCATCCGCCGGGTCAACCGTGCCGTCTTCAACCGAATGCAGATGAAATCCGCGGGCACGCCAGGGGCGTACGCCTCCGTGATCCGACACCGCGGTCGAACGTCGGGCAGGGCCTACGAGACCCCCATCGTGGCGGTGGCAACCGATGACGGGTTCGTGATCGCCCTGCCGTACGACCTGCGTTCAGACTGGATGAAGAACGTGCTCGCCGACGGCTGCGCCACAATCGTCCACGAAGGGCACAGCTATCAGGTCGACAGGCCCGAGATCATCACCATGGAGGAGGGGCACCGCAACTTCCCCGCCAAGCAGCAGCGCACGCATGGACGGTTCGGCGTCGAGAACTGCCTGCGCGTCCGGCGGGTCGGGCCACCCGAGGCCGAGGAGCGGGCCGCCGAAGCCACCAGGGGAGTCACGCCGGTGGCTGACGACCCCCACCTCGATCAGGCAGGCGACGCCTCCCACAAACGTTCCACATCATGACGTCATATCCGTCGACCGGTCTGTGGAGGCAGCTCGACGCCGAGAACCGGATTGTCCACAGGGACTGGCCCAGGGCGTTCTGCGCGGATGTCCTGCGTCATGATCGGTGACGGCGGTGGCCCTCGAACGCAGGCGAACACGTCCCCTGTGGATCATGGAGGTGTCTAGACTTCACGATCTTCAAGGGTGCCGTGTTCGTTCCTCCATCATCCCCCATCGTTCCTCCTGCCCGCGCTCGGGTTCTGTCCCTGGCCCGGTCCGCCACCCGCAGCAATGATGAAGTACGCGGCCTGCTTGCCGAGTTGGGGCAGGTGCCTGATCCTCGCGCCCGCAAGGGCAGGCGCTTTGCCCTGGATTCCCTGCTGGCCCTGGCGGTCTGCGCGATGACACCGGCCGGAAACGACTCGCTCACAGCGGCCGCCGAGTGGTGTCAGCGTGCCACCGCGCAGGAACTGGCGGCCTTCAAGCTGCCCTACAACGTGCTGACCGGCCGCTTCCGTGTCCCGAGTGAGAAAACACTGCGCCGCGTGCTGGGTCTGCTCGATCCCGCCCGGGTCAGCGCGGCGGGCTTTGCCTCCCTGCGCCCCGTCCTTCGACAGGCCGCCCGCCCGTTCCCCTTCGGCGCACACCCCCGACGGGCTGATCGAACGGGAACAACGGCGTGCTCACCGGCTGGCCCAGCAGCAGGACACACCCCCGCCATGGCGGCGACGGGCCTACGCGGTCGACGGCAAGTGCCTGCGCGGGGCCCGCCGCGGGGACGGCAGCCGCGTCTTCGTCCTGTCCGCCGTACAGCACGGCGACGGCATCACCCTGGCCTCCCGCGAGATCGGCGCGAAGACCAACGAAATCCCCGAGTTCGCGCCCCCTGCTGGACCAGATCGACGATGCTGACCTAACCGACGCCGTGATCACTGTGGACGCTCTGCACGCTCAACGTGCCCACGCCACCTACCTCGTCGAACAACGCGGCGCCCACTACCTGTTCACCATCAAGGCCAACCAGACGAAGCTCGCCAAGCAGCTTCAGGACCTGCCCTGGAAGAAGATCCCCGTCATCCACCGTGACGACAGCGCCGGCCATGGCCGCCACGAACAGCGCCGCGTCCAGGTCGTATCCGTCAACAACCTGCTCTTCCCGCACGCCCGCCAGGTCCTGCGTATCCAGCGCCGACGCCGCACCCCAGGCACGAAACGGTGGCGTAGCGAAACCGTCTACGCCATCACTGACCTGCCCGCCGAGCAGGCAAGTGCCGCCGAGATCGCTGCCTGGGCCCGCGGACACTGGACCGTGGAGAACAGCGTCCACTGGGTACGAGACGTGACCTTCGGCGAGGACCTCTCCCAGGTCCGCACCCGCAACACTCCCGCCGTCCTGGCCGCCCTCCGCGACCTGATCCGCGGCACCCTCGTCCTCGCCGGCTACGTCAACACCGCCTCCGCACGACGCACCCACACCGACCGGCCCCGCGTGCTCGCCCTCTACGGCATCACATGATCACCACGAACCCGGACATCCGGGTAGAACGCCGGGGCCCTGCGGGGTGGAGGGGCAGATCGGCTGGTTCCGCCGCAATCACATGGTCCCGGTCCCCGAGGTCGCCTCCCTCGCCGAGCTGAACGCGATGATTGAGCAGTGGGATGAGGAAGACGAACGGCGCCGGATCGGCTCCCGTCCGCGGCCGGTGAGCGAGTACTACGCCGTTGAACGGCCACTGCTGCAGCCGTTGCCCGACGATCCCTTCGGGACTGGGAGGCTGTTCACCCTGCGGGTGGACCGCTTCAGCCAGATCAGTGTCCGTTCGGCGACTCGGGCACCGGTAAGTCCCACCTGCTAATCGCGCTCGGGACCGAGGCCGCCATGGCCGGCTTCCGTGTCCGCTACACACTCGCCACCAAGCTGGTCAACGAGCTCGTTGAAGCGGCGGACGAGAAGATCCTGACCAAGACAATCGCCCGCTACGGGCGCGTTGATCTTCACTGCATAGACGAGCTGGGCTACATGGAGCTGGACCGCAGGGGCGCTGAGCTGTTGTTCCAGGTGCTCACCGGACGCGAGGAGAAGAACAGCGTCGCCATCGCCTCCGACGAGTCGTTCGGTGGGTGGACCAAAACGTTCACCGATCCCCGACTCTGCGCGGCCATCGTCGACCGCCTCACCCTCGGCGGGAACATCATCGAGACCGGCACGGAATCCTACCGACTCGCCAGCGCCCGGGCCCAGGACACAACCGCGGGATGAAGTACTGCGAAAGAGACAGTGATTGCACACGGCCCCATCAAGATTTCCTCACCCGCGACCAGCAGCCGCTTCAAGTCACGCGAGCGACTTGTCCGCCAGGATACGTTCCAAGGATCGTTGACCCGTCCGGCTCATGGCCGGGTTGCTTTTGACGTAGTACCAGACCAACCCCATCGCTTGAACGAAAGCCCACGCCTTGCCTCGCTCCCATTCAAGGTCGTCGCTACCCAGGTGATCACGGAGCACCTGCCGCGGCCCAGCCTCGAGCAAATGCCACGCACTCACAAGATCCAGCGAAGGGTCAGCCGGCCCGAAGCCGCCAACGTCGAGAATCCCCGCAAGCCGACCAGCGGACACGAGCACGTTGCCAGGAATCAGATCGCAATGGGCCATGGCGTCCTCAGCTGCACCTCGCGGCAGATCACGCAAAGTTGCCCAGATACGGCGCAGCCGAGGGACATCCAGGAGTTGCTCACTGTGTCTGAAACAGGTCTCCATCCACGCGTCATGGGACCGCAGGTCGCCTCCTCGACCTGTGCCGGCGAACGTGCGGCCATGCGTGTCGATCGCGCGTAGGTCGCCGATGAGATCGGCCAAGTCACGGGCAAACGCAGACGATTCGCCTGGGTCCTCGTTGGCGGCCACGACGCCGGGCAGCCACGTCTGCACCGACCACGGAAGCGGGTAACCTGCCCCAGGTTCACCAAGCGCGACCGGCTCGGGCGTGGGGAAACGCGTGCGACCTGCCAGCTCGCGAGCCGCTTCCGCTTCGGATTCCAGCCAGCGCCGCGTCGACTCGACGTCTGCGGACTCAAGAGGGAATCGGGCTGTGAACCGATCGCCAATACGGAAGATGGCGTTGACCGTACCCTGCGCCGCGATGCCCCTGACTGGCAGGCTCCGCCACTCAGGAAACTGCTGCTCTACCAACATGCGCACCGTCTCAGGTGACACCGTCAGCTGGTTGGCGTGCATCTTCATGGTGGAAGCGTCCGCGTCACGATCTTCAACTGCAACCCATTTCTGTCGCGCAACGTCGCCTGCTGGAAGTCCGGCACGTGGTGCGGTGCCCCTGAATGCCATAGCGGGTCATGCCATGGCGGTCACCGAGACCAGACAGACGGCCCCCGCAGCGGTGCGACCCATCAAGAACCTTGTCGGATCTCATCGACATTTTCGAGCTGACTGATCGCTAAGAGGGCGTTTGATCTAGGTGGATTGCCCTTTATCTCCTATTAAGTTCCTCGCCAGGTGGGTGTCGTCTCGTCCGTTATGCGCTTGGTCAGGTTGTCGATGGAGGCGACGTGGATCACGGTCTCGGAGCTGGCGGGCAGGGTCTCGTAGTCTCGGGCGAGGCGCCGGTGCAGCATGATCCAACCAATACTTCGCTCGACAACCCAGCGCCTTTTGGCAACGTGAAAGCCGCGAACTCCCGGGTTTCTGTTGACGACTTCGACGTCGATTCCGAGGCTGGCGCCGTGCTCGATGACGGCGTTCTTGAAGCCGGTGTCGACCCGGCTCTTGGAGATGGTCGGGTAGGTCTTCTTGGCCTGGTCGAGGAGCTGGATTCCGACGGCGTTCTCGGACAGGCTCGCGGCGGTGACGGTCACGGCGAGGATGAGTCCGATCGTGTCGCTGAGGATGCCCCGTTTCCTGCCGACGATCTTCTTGGCGGCGTCTGTTCCCTGGCTGGTCAGGGGCACGTTGGTGGAGGTCTTCACGCTCTGGGTGTCGATCACGGAAGCGGTCGGTTCGGGCTTGCGTCCTTCCTTCACGCGGGCCAGACCGGTCAGGTCGTAGATGAGCTGGGCGAGGATTCCCTCGTCGCGCCAGGCGGCGTAGTAGGCGTAGACGCTGCCGTGATTGGGGAAGTCGTGCGGGAGGTATTTCCAGGGGATTCCGGTGCGGTTGATGTAGAGGAGCGCGTTGAATACGTCGCGCAGGTCGACCTTGGCCGGCTGCCCGGTGGGCCTGAGGTCGAGCCGAGCCTTTCTCCAGGCCGTCGACGTCGGCTCGATTAAGGCCCATCGGGCGTCGGACAGGTCGCTGGGGTACGGCTTCCGCTGGCTCACGCCGTAGCGCGATCATGGATGTGGCGGATGGTCCCGTTCCGCTACTGCTGGGCGTTTCTGCCTGATCTTCAAACCAGACGGACTTCATGCACGAGAGCCGGAGCAAACGGGCAGCCAAGTTCGCAGATCGATAGGCGCGAGTATGTACGTAAGGCGCAAGCACCCCAAGCCTGACAGTCGTGAAAGTTACTTACCGACATAGAGCATCTCTAAATGCCCACTAAGCAACAACGAGCAACATCCGCTCCTCCAGCGGTAGCGACCATGGGCCCGGGCCGCGGCACTTCGGCTCCCTCGCGGCGCAGCATCGTGATCAGCTTGCGGAAAGCGCGCGGGTTCAGCCCGGTGAACGGGACTATCCAAGACGGCTCCGACGCCGTGATCACTGCTGTCACATCAAGATCGTCCCACCACCTGGCTTTGTCCACGAGAACGGGTTCTGGCTCAACTTCCGTGCAGTACGTGGCCGGAGTGTCCGTGCACACGGGAGTGCCCGAGGCTTCCGAGTCGACAGCCGACGCAGGCTGACCATCAGGGATCGGAGTCTGGCAGCAGTGGCAGTCAGCATGCCCGGGGTGCTTTGCGCGTTACAGTCCGGCCGCCTGGACGAGGGACGCCCTCTCGAGCTCGTCCAGATGAAGGCCAGCCGGCAGTTCGTCGTCGGCCAGCAGACGTCGCACCCATGCCGCGTCGGCAACGAATGCCGCACGGCACAGGGCCCGTTCAGGGTGGTCTTTCTCAGGGCCGCTGACCGCCAGGTCCCACGCGCTGTCGGGGTCTGTCGGTGCGGACAGGGCGGCGGCTACGAGCACGAGCCCGAACAACTCGTTCCGGCGTGGGATCGATGGATCGGCAGTCAGTCGCAGCAGGTACGGGACGACCGCCGGCATTGTGCCACTAATGGCCATTGGTCCTGACATCACAAGCCAATCCAGTGCACGTTCGGCCATCTCAGCCGCGTCGGGATCGAGCAGTCCGCGTAGGACGACCGGGACATCAACCGGGCAGCCAGGAATGGACAACCACTCCACGTCCTCGCACCCTTCCAGTGCCGGATGCGGAGAAGCCTCATGCCTCAGGTGTGGGTAGGCCGCCGTCAGAGCTGCTGTCGCGGTCACTGCTGCGGCCTCGTGATCCACCTTGCACACCAGTGTGCCTCCCATCCGCCCGCCGGCGCCGTACCAGCGAACATCGACCGCGTAGACGCCACGAGTCCATCCACGCCCCACTTTCACGACTTTGAGAACCCGACCCTTGCCCGCCAGCGCATTTACGTTCACAGCACGGAAGTTGAGCCAGAGCCCGAGAACGGGCAGCAGATGTTCACCACTTCGGGGGCACTCGGCACATCGATGATTCGAACGGTGACGCTTCCCATCGTGGCGGTGCACGGTCCCGCGCGGCGGATGAAAAACAGGTTGGCCGGTCCGCCGCAGAGCTGCGACGATGCCCCCCGTTTCTCTAGCGGAGGGCATTTGTTCGTTTTCGTGTGTGCCGGGTGTGGCGCCAGGCTGACCAACCCGATGTCTCAGGTAGAGCTGCCGGCCCACGCCCATCAGAAGTACGGGAACGGGATTCAGCTCCCGGTTCTCATGGAGTCGGGCACGTTTGCCGTGGAACCGGAGCCCTGGGGGCACCCGTGGCGGAGGTGGGAGGAGATCGATCCAGACGAGGCGGCAGCCCGCGGCATCCACGCTCCGGTCTACGCCTTGTCCGGCGGCCCACCCGGCACCATCGTCATCGCACCCGGGGATACCCGCGGCACCGTGCTCGTTCCGGAGCAAGCCGGCGGCTACTGCTGCGGCCTCGACTGGGGTGACGGCCTCAACATGGCTTGCGAGGCGTGCGGCCTGCCCGTGGCGAACCGCATCGACGACTGCTCACTCTGGCAGGCGGTCTGGCTCGCGCCGTACGCCGTGCACCGCCTGCCCGTCGACGACGCCGACATCGCAATCCTCTCCTGGGCGGAACTATTGGTGGAGGGGAAGGTCACGCCCCCGAGCGTGCCGATCACGAGATGGGGCTCGCTGCTCGGGCTGGACCATTGGTGGTCATGGAGCCCGCAATGGGAGGCGGCAGCCGGCCGGGCGCTGGCCCACCTGCTGGCCGCCTCGGATGGCCGGCCGGTGGCTGTCCCGCAAGGCCTGATCGCGGAAGTGTTCCAACGCGCCCTCGACGTCCTGCTGCCCGCGGTCCAGCCGGCGCGGCGCGCCGTCCTGGCCGGACCCGGACTGCCCGCCCGCGATACGGACGCCGACATAGTCATCGTGCCGACCCACCCACAGACGGGGGAAGTCTGGAGCCCGGCCGGCCCGGCCGCATCGGCATACCCGGTGCCGCTGCCGTTCGGGGTGTGGATGTGGATGGCCTTCCCCGAGCCACACCTCCACCTCCCCGTCTCAGGAACCATGCCCGACGGCGTTCTCCGCGACGACCCGCCCGCGCCGCGTCCCCACCACCTGTTTCGGGCCGACCCGGGAACCTTCCAGCACACGTTGGTTCGGTTGCCGGCCGTCCGCAGCCCGTGGCTGCGCGAGATCCTGGAGAACCTCACGCACCACATGCGCGCCGGCCTCTTCTAGCCGACTGGCAGGGGCGCCGGTACTCACTCTTCGGAACTGCCGCAATCGAACAGAGGCGGTCAGTGGTGCCTCCCGAAGTGGTGAACATCTGCCGTCCGTTCTCGTGGACAAAGTCACGCCACCCCAGAGCCCGGACTTACGGAGATCCCTACGTGCCTGAAATTCACTGGGCGGTCTCGTCATCGGCCGGTAGCGTGCGACGCAGAACCAAGGGGGATGAGCCGGTGCGCCCAGTGCTGTTGGTGGATGTGGACGGACCGCTGAATCCGTATGCCGCGAAGCCGCACCGCCGGCCCGAGGGCTATCAGACGCACCGCCTACTGACGCCTCGCTGGGAGGCCACCGAGCGACGCCGACTGACTGAGTGGGGACTGCCGAACAAGCCCGTGAAGCCGTTGCGGGTGTGGCTCAACCCGGATCACGGCCCGGCGCTGGATGCCCTTCCCTTCGACCTGGTGTGGGCGACCACGTGGGAGGAAGAAGCCAACGCTTTCATCGCGCCAGTCCTGGGATTGCCGGAGCTGCCCTTCATTCCCTGGCCCTCCCCGCGGGCTCAGCCCGGCGGCGGTGTGTTCTGGAAGACGCCTGAGATGGTCGCGTGGGCGAAAGGCCGGGCGTTCGCTTGGATCGACGACGAGATCGCAGAGGCCGATCACGCCTGGGTGAAGGAACACCACGACGGTCCCGCCCTGCTGCTCCGGATCGACCCCCGATGCGGCCTTGCCATCGACGACTTCGCCGCGCTGACGGCATGGGCGACCGGCCTGGACTGACTTCACCGCCGGTCGACAACCGCCCCCGACGCCATTCCGCACGAACATTGCGGGACAGCCCTTAGGGCTCGCCGGAAAATAACCTGCAAGTTTCTGGACTTGAAAGTGCAGGTCAGCGCGTTGCCCACCTACACGTTATTCTCTGGCAGGCCCTTAGTACTCCAGCTGTAGATCGTGTCGGCAGTAAGGAACGGGTGCCGAGTCCGCTCAGCCGCGTCGGCAGGCCCTGCTGCCGCCTGCCCGTCGTGACAGCCACGAGGGCCCTTGGCCGGCCCTGGGCAGCGGTCCGCACATCATCTCGGTCATACGGCTACCCGGAGGTGGTCCGGCACGTCGTCGATGAGCTGCTGGACAGCACCCCTGAAGATCCATCCGATGGCCGCCCATGCCAGCACGGCCGCGAGGATGAAAGTGACCGCATTGCCCGTCATGGCGGCGACGGCGCCGCCAACGACAGGGCCGAGCGCGTTGGCTCCCCAGATGAACGGCAGCGCGACACCATTGACGCGTCCCATCGCCTCCACGGGCGTTGCCTTCTGGATGAGCGTGATGATGGCCACGTTCGTCAGCGGTCCGGTGAAGCTGGAGATGCCCTGCGACACCACGACGACCGCGAACGCGAACTGCTTGCCGCCCAGCATGGCGGCTGGCAGTAGCGCGAACGCGAGGCCGAGCAGCGCGTGCGTCAGTACGAGTGTGCGCCCCATTCCCAGCCGCCCGCTGATTCTCTGGGACAGTGCTGCGCCGACGAGGACCGGGACGCTGCCCAGGCTCAACGCCAGGCCGAGTTGCCCAGCGGAGAAGTGCAGATCCTGGTAGGCGTACACGATGATTATCGCGAGCGTGGACGAGACCGCCATGTTGCCGAAGGTCAGCGTCAGCGTGAGGGACCGCAGGACGCGGTTGCCAAGGGTCAGTGCGATGCTGCCCCGGATGTCCCGGAGCGTGGCGCCCAGGCCACGCTCGGCGGGCGCCGGCCGAGGCTCCTTCTCGCGGATGAACAGCAGCAACAGGGCGGCGAGGAAGTAGGACACCGCATCGGCTGCGACAGCGCGGGCGGCGCCGATCAGGCTCACCAGGCCGCCACCGGCCGACCTGCCCACTGTCATCGCAATCGACTTGCTCAGTTGGGTCTTGACGTTGCCCTCGACGAGGTCGGCACGGTCGAGGACCTGCGGGATGTATGCCTGATATGCCAGTTGGAAGACCACATCGAAGACACCCTTGAGTAACGCGGCAACATACAGGTGCGCCAGGGTGAGGTGGCCCAGGACGGCGGCCAGCGGCAGCGAGCCGAGGATGACGCAGCGGGCGACGTTGGCGAGTTGCATCAGCGGCCGTCGGCGCAGTCGGTCGGTGAAGACGCCCATGATCGGCGCGAGCAGTACGAACGGCAGCCACTGCAGTGCCATGAGCGCGCCGACCCCGACGGCGCCGGTGCCCAGGGCGAGGACCGCCAGCGACGGCAGCGCCACGACGCTGATCTCACTGCCCAGAAGGCTGATCGACTCCCCGGACCACAGGAGAAGGAATGGGCGGTTGCGCGCCAGGACCGACTTCGGACGGGTTGCGCCGATTTTTGGATCTTCGACAGCCCTCTGAGTGGAACGCCGCACGATTCCCCCCTCGCCGAGATCTGCGATGCGCTGGCAAATAGTCGACATCATGCGTGCTCACCCTTCGCGGAGCAAGCGCTTTCTGGCCGTGCTGTCCGGAAAAGGAGACCTTGCAGCCGTAAAGGCGCTGTCTTGCAGATCGTGATCACGCCGGTAAGGGCCGATGCAGGGATGGGTGCGGTCACCGTTGATCATCGTGAGTTGTGTGGACAAACGACGAGACGGTTGCCGGAGCCCACAGCGTAGATCCCGGCCGATGGCGGGAGGCCTTCGAGATAGCCATGGGCCAGATCGCAGGCAGGTTCGCACGGTACGAACCCCGGCTACGGGCGGGGCGGTTGGTACTCGGTCTGCTGTCCGACCTGCCGCGGAAGAACTGCTGGACGATCGCGGAGCGGGCCGGGGAAACCAGCCCACACGGCATGCAGCACCTATTGTCCCGCGCCGCCTGGGACGCTGACGCGGTCCGTGACGACCTACGCGAATACGTCGTCGAACACCTCCACGACGAGGCTGCGGTTCTAGTCGTCGACGAGACCGGTGACGTGAAGAAGGGCGCTCGCACCGTCGGGGTTCAGCGCCAGTACACCGGCACCGCCGGCAGGATCGAAAACTCCCAGGTCGCCGTCTATCTCGTCTACGCGGGCGCACGGGGACATGCGGCGGTGGACCGGGAGCTGTACATCCCGCGCTCGTGGACGTGCGACCCTGACCGCTGCCAGGCAGCAGGGCTCGGCGAGGACACCGTCTTCGCGACCGAGCCGGAACTGGCCCGCACGATGATCGAACGGTTCCTGGACGCCGGACACCAAGTGGACTGGGTCACCGGTGACGAGGTCTACGGCGGCAGCCCGAAACTGAGGGCGGCTCTGGAAGAGCGCGGCATCGGCTACGTCCTCGCGGTGGCCTGCTCGGTCGAAGTCCCCACTAAGACGTCATCTCAATTGGTGGGTAATTGTGTAGATAGTCGCTGGCAGACGTGTTGTGGTGGCGGTTGAATGCCTTGGTGAGCGACTACTGGACACCCGCGCATCACGCGGTCGAGCACGAGGATGCGGAGACCTTGGCCCGGTTGCTGGCCGACGGTGCCGATCCTGATGAGGTCTTCAGCAACATGACGCTGCTGACGCACGCAATCGACGCCGAGGGCGATGGCTCCCTGCAGAGCGGTCAACCGTTGACCGTGCACACCACTGCTGTACTGCTGGCCTTCGGGGCTGACCCGGAGCTCGCCGATCCAGACGGTCGTACCCCCATGGACATGGCCAAGCACTACGGCCACCACTTGGCGGTGAAGCTGCTGCGGGCCCACATCAGCGGCCGAGCCGCCGGTAACAGATGAGGGTGCAGGCGATACTTGTGAAGGCGAGGAAGTGCTCGGCCTTGCGCTCATATCGACGGTGGAGACGGCGGCAGCCGGCGAGCCAGGACATGGTGCGTTCGATCGTCCAACGGTGACGTCCCAGCCGCTGGGAGGTCTCAACTCCCTTGCGGGCGATGCGGTGCCGGATGCCTCGGCAGCTTAACCATCGCCGCAGATGGGCATAGTCGTAGCCCTTGTCGGCATGGAGCTTGCCGGGCTTGCGACGCCGGGGGCCCCGGCGGGACCGGACCGGCGGTATGCCCTTCACGAGCGGGATCAGGGCCTGGCTGTCATGGACGTTGGCACCCGAGATCCCCACGGACAGGGGCAGACCGGTCCGCTCGGTAATCAAGTGGATCTTTGAGCCGTACTTGCCCCGGTCTACAGGATTCGGACCTGTCAGATCCCCCTTTTCAGGGCGCGCATGTTCACCGAGTCGATCGCACACCGCGACCAGTCCAGTTCGCTACGGGACCCGAGCTCGTCAAGCACCAGGCGGTGGAGCTTGGCCCACACCCTGGCCTTCGTCCACTCGGTGAAGCGTCGGTGAGCCGTCGCGCCGGACGGCCCGAACGACGCGGTCGGCAACTGCTGCCACGTGCATCCCGAGGTCGCCACGAAGACGATCGCGGCCAGCACTTCGCGGTCGCCATGCCTCCGCCGGCCCCCACCCTGGGGCCGCGACGGCGCCTCCGGAACCACCCGCTGGAACAGCTCCCACAACTCATCCGGCACCAGCCGCTCAACGATCCTCACCACGACCGCCAGCTTACCCAGCCAAATGAGATGACTTCTAAGCCAACCGTGCGACTTCCCGCAGCCCCTCCACGCGCACACGGGCAGCCGCCTCCGCTCCTTCAGCGTCCCCGGCACCGACGCCACCGCGCACCCTCAACCATCAAGCGGACACAAGACGCTCTTGCGGGTCAGACGCCGGGTCATCATGGTGATGAGTGGCCAGTTCAGGTGGGCTTCGGAGTGCTGGGGCCGTCCGTAGTAGCACGCCCGACGACTCCGGTCTGAATTCCGAAGGAATTCACATTCTTCGGCTCAAAACACTCCGGCCGTGCATTTTCAGCCGGACCCTTGACCTCTCCGGAGGTGGCGGACGATGATCACGGGGCACCGCGGACGAGCGAACTTTCCGAAGACGAGCGACTTTTCGAGCTCACATTTCAGGGAGGTGTAGGGCTGTGCGTTCCATCACCGCTCCAGTGGAGGCCCCGATTGCGTCGGGCCGCTTTCCCTTACTCGGCCACGTGCCGCAGTTGGCCGTCAAGCGGGTGGACTTCCTGCAATCAGTCAGGGCGCAGGGCGACATCGTCAGGATATTCCTCGGGAATCGGCCGGTGTTCGTCCTGAACTCACCTGAAGCCGTCCACGACGTTCTCGTGACGCAGAGCAGGAGGTTCGGCAAAGGGCTGCTGTTCGACATCGCGCGGCCATTTATCGGGAACGGCATCATCACGTCCGAGCGGGATTTCCACCGGCGTCAACGGCGCGCGCTCCAGCCCGCTTTCCACCGTGAAAGCATCGCCGCGTGCGTCGGCACGATGACCGACATCGCCGAGGAACAGGTGTCGGCATGGAGCCCGGGCGAGGTGATCGCCATGGATCTGGCGATGCGTCGGATGATGACGGTCATGCTCGTCGCGACCCTGTTCAGTACCGAGCGCCCGGACGGCGCCGCGGCCGTGGCCCAGCTGGGGGAGCGGGTCGCCGAGCATCTGACCACGGTGATGCGCGGGGTCTTCGTGGGCACCGTCCTGCCCGCGCCGATCGCGTCCTCGCCCGCGCTGGGCCACCGTAAGTACCTGTCCGCGGCCGCAGCGCTGCGCGAACTCGCGGACACCGCTGTCCGGCAGGCTCGGCAGTATCCCACCGACCGCGGCGACCTGCTGTCGATCATGTTCGCCGGCACCCCCGGGAATCCGCAGGGGATGACCGACGTGGAGGCCCGTGACGAGCTGCTGTCCCTGCTCATGGCCGGTGCCGAAACCACGTCGACCACCCTGTCCTGGGCGCTCCACGAACTCGGCCGGCGACCGGAGATCACCGATCGGATCAGGGTCGAGTGCGATGCGCTACCCGCTGGCGTCCTGCCCAGCGCAGCTACGCTTCCCTTCACCGACCGGTTCCTCCGGGAGGTGCTCCGCCTGCACCAGCCCAGCTGGCTGCTCATGCGGCGCGCCCTGGAGGCGGTGCGGGTCTGCGGTGTCGAGCTCCCGCAGGGGGCCGAGCTGATCTACAGCGCGGTGACGATACACCGGGACCCGGCCTACTTCCCGGATCCCCTGCGATTCGACCCGGACCGGTGGCTCAGCCGTACCGAGAAGGATCTTCCACCGGGCGCCTACGTTCCGTTCGCCCTCGGCAACCGGAAGTGCATCGGGGACCACTTCGCGATGACCGAGATGCTGGTCGTCCTCCGCTCGATCGTCTCGCGCTGGCGACCGCAGCCGGTCGAGGGGCGCCGGGTCCGGCCGGTGGTCCAAGCGCTGATCCGGCCCAATGCGCTGCCCATGCGCGTCTCACCCTGGCCGGCCCGTTGAAACGGACCCGCTTCTGGAGGTGCGACACACCATGACATCGACGGCAGGGCCGTCCGTGCCCGTGCTGGTGACCGAGGCCAACCCTGGGCCCCCGGCCCCGGTTCTCGTCCCTTTTCCCCGCCGGATCAGTCCGGACTTCCGAGCCGCTCACGACCGCCACCTCGCCTGGCCGAAGTCCTTCGGCTTCCTGTCCTCGGAAGCGGAGGAGGCCCACCACCTCAAGGGCCAGTTCCCGCTGATCGCGGCCATGTTCTATCCGAACGCGACCGGAAACGAACTGGACCTCGGAGTCGACCAGCAGACCTGGTACTTCCTGTTCGACGACGCGCTCGACGAACAGTGGGGCCGGTCGCCCGAGAGGGTCCGCCACCTCGTCGAACTCGTCAAGGAGGGCACCACCGGCGAGGCGTCCCCGTTGCCCCTGGCCAGTGCCTTCGCCGACATGCGACGACGCAGCTGCCAGGACATGCCCGAGGACTGGCTCCAGCGATCGGCAGCCCACTGGTCCTCCTACCTCGACCACCACGTCCACGAGGCGCGCAGCCGGCAGGCCGACACCCCCATGTCCCTGAGTACGTACCTGCGCGTCCGGCGCCACACCATCGGCGTGGCACCGGTCATCGACCTCGCCGAGCGCTTGTCTTCGTGCGTCCTCCCGGACCACCTGTACGCGCTACCGCACCTGTCGATCATGCGCGAGATGACGAAGACGTTCATCATCTGCGACAACGACGTCGTCTCCCTGGACAAGGACGCGGCACTGGGGGAGCAGAACAACCTCGTGCTCTGCCTGGAACGGGAACACGGGCTCTCCCGGCCGGAAGCGATCGAGAGGGCCCTCCGCCGCCAGAGCGAAGCCCTGGAACTGTTCACCAGCGCCCACCGCGCCCTTCTGGGCGCAACGGCGACGAGCCACCTCGACCCGGCCGAACGCCACCTGCTGCAGCGCTACTGCACGGAGGCATTGCAGACCACCATCCGCGGCGCCTACGACTGGCACCACGCCTCCACCCGGTACCGCGTTTAGGCCGGCGCTCGCCACCACGACAAGACGGCGTTCCCAGGATCGACACAGCTGAGGAGCATGCACCATGCCCAATCACCGCTCAGCGTCCTTCGTAGCCTCCGAACGGGACCGGACCTGCCCGTTCGCCCCGTCGCCGGACCTCCTGCGCATGCGCGAGGAGGACGGCCTGCCGCGGCTGCGCGTCTTCCACCCGGTGCGCGGCGAGATCGAAGCCGTTGTCATCACCAGGTACGGCGATGTCCGGGCCGCCTTCGCGGACGAGCGCCTGGTGACGGGCAACGGCATCGACCCGACGCTGCCGCGCACCCTGTACAACCACCCGGGCTTCCTGCCTGCCTACAGCGGTCCGGACCACACCCGCCTGCGCCGCATGCTCACCGGCAGCTTCACCGTCCGCCAGGTCGAGCAACTGCGGCCCGCGATTGAGACGATGGTCTCCGACCACCTCGACGCCATGGTGGAACACGGACCTGTCGTCGACCTGGTCGAGGCGTTCGCCCTGCCCATCCCCTCACTGGCGATCTGTGAACTGCTCGACGTCCCGTACGGGACACGGTCCATGTTCCAGCGCTGTTCCCAGGTGATCGTGGACGGGACGGCCGAAGCCGACCAACTGGTGGCCGCATCGGCCGAGCTGAACGCGGCCATGGCGGACATCGTCAACCGCAACCGGGCCACCCCCGGGGACGGAGTGCTGGGCTCTGTGGTCCGGCAGCATGGCGCGGAGCTCACCGACGACGAACTCATCGGATTCGGAACCACCCTCCTCGTCGGCGGATACGAGACCACGGCGACCATGCTTGCCCTGAGCGTGCTGGTCCTGCTCCGCAATCCGGACCAACTCGCCGCCCTCCGCGACGACCCCACGGTCACCGGCACCGCCGTGGAGGAACTCCTGCGCCATCTCGCCATTGCCGCGCCGCTCCTGCGCACGGCCGTGGCCGACGTCGACATCAACGGCAACAGGATCGCCGCGGGCGAGCACGTACTGCTTTCTCCCCTGACCGCGAACCACGACCCCGACCTCGTCCCCGAGCGCCCCGACGACCTCCACCTCCGCCGCCGCCCGGTCGCCCAGCTGTCCTTCGGCTTCGGCGCCCACCAGTGCCTCGGCCAGCAACTGGCCCGACTGGAACTGAAAATCGCTCTGCCGGCCCTGCTCCGCCGCCTCCCCACCCTCCGACTCGCCGTCCCCGAAGCCGCCCTCCGCTTCCGTCAGGGCTCAACGGTCTACGGCGTCGAGGCACTCCCGGTCACCTGGTGACCGGTCGGCCGGCGCGTCCCGAAAGGCCCACCGCGTGACCAGCTCAATGATCGAGGGGAAGCGAGCCGACTCCGCCCGCCGCCGCGAACGCGTCCTCCAGCCCTCGATGCAGCCCTGCGTGGCGGTGATGACATCACAAGGACCCAGTGCGGACGAAGCGGCACACTGCGGTCTGCGAGAGTCAGGTCACCCTCGGCCGCGCAGCAGGCCATCGTCACCGACCGGACCACGGCCCTGGCCACCTCCACCTCGCCTGAAGGGGCGGCTGTTGGACTGTCGCGTCGAACGGTGTCCCCGGTGGGCCCGCCAGTGGTGAGCACGCGAAAGCCCCGGCTGGACGGGGGGAGACCAGCCGGGGCCGTAAGGCGGTGACGGGCGGAGGGCGGTCGCCTCTCGGCGGAAGGCTCCATGGGGCTTCAGCCGGACGATCGTCCCCATGGGCTATAGGTGAGGCCCGGGGACACTGTCCCCTCCACCAGCCACGTATAGGTGAACGGTCAACTTTCTCGGGTTGTTCCCGCTCGGTCCCGACTGCCGGTGTGAGCTGAGGAACATCCCTTGCTGGAGGCCTCAGTTGAGGAAGTCGGCGACCAGGGCGGCGAGGTCGTCCGGGGTGGCCAGGCGGATACCGAAGATCTCAGCCTTGGCCCGCTTGGATCCTTCCGCCGTCTCCGGCGACGACGAGGACGGTCTTCTTGGAGACGCTGGAGGAGGAGCGGCCGCCGGCGTGTTCGATGAGCGCGTTCATCCGGTTTCTCGACTGGGCTTCTCCAGGAGGCCGGTCATCGCGCCGGTGACGACATGGTCATCCCGGCCGGGGGCCCGCCCGCATGCTCGGTGTTCTCTTCGTGGTCACCGGCGTCGCCGTCGTACGAGGTGGGCCGGATGGCACCTGGCTCGGTCATGTTCACCCCGGCGGCGGCGAGTTGGTCGATGAGCGGCGGCGAGTTCGGCGAGTTCGGCGACGAACGGGGGGTCTTCTCGGTGCCGATGCCGTCGACCTGCTGCATCGTTTCCGTGTCGGCGGCGCGGATGTGTCCAAGGTGGCGAAGTGCCGGGCGATGTGGCGGGACATGGAGCGGCCGGTGCCGCGGACCCGAGTGCGCACAGCACCTGCGACAGCAGCTGCTCCTTGGCCGCAGCGATGGCGGTGATGAGGTTGCCAGTGCTGGTTGCGCCCACCCCTCCAGCACCAGGGACTGTGCCCGGGTGAGGGCGAACAGGTGGGCGAGACGGGCGACGAGACCGGCGTCGACGAGTTGGACGATGCGGGTGGCCCCGAGGCTTCGATGTCGTGAGCTTCGGTTGCCCGGCAACCTACTGCGCGACTTCGCCCCCTTCCTGATCGATCAGTCGATGTGGCCGACCGGCCCAACCGTCTCTTGCCGAAGGGGATCGTTGTTCCGCCGCAACGCAGTCCGGGCCATATGCGTCGGGCTTGTCGTGCTGCCCCTGCTGGGAACGGTGGCAGGCGCGTCGGCCGAGGTGGCGAGCCCGAAACCGGCCGGCAGCCCGTCCGCAACGGTCCGCCTGGAGTACTACGTACCTCAGGGCAGGATCCTGGAGGCAGGTGACGCACTGTGGTTCAGCATCCAGGGAATGCCATCGGGATGGGACACGGCGAAGGTCACCTCCCCGGCCCTGGAAGGCCCGATCATCCTGGCTCCCGTGAAAAAGGGGGCGACGCAGTCGGTCCAGGTCGACCAGGCGGGAACAGAGCACCGCATCCGTTCGGGTCTGCCCGCCGGCACCTATCCGGTCACCGCGACCAGTCACGGCCGTACCGTCGCCACGGCGCGACTCAAGGTCGCGGCCGAGGGCTCGGCCGAGATCAGCCGGTTCGTCATCGGGCCGAGAGACGCGTTCCCCAGCAGCGACACACCCGCCCGCGTGCGGCCCGGCAGTGAGGTCCGGGTGGTCCTCACGGACCTGCGGGCCGCACCGAAAGAGGAATCGCTGACGGTCACATCACCCATCTTCAACGGTTCTTTGACCATCGAAACGGGCAGCCTGGACGACCCCGGGTGCAAGTGCGACGACGGCGGCACTGTCTATGCGGGCCATACCCGTCTGCGCGACGACGTGCCCAAGGGCCGCTACACGCTCACCGTGGTCAGCCACCATGGGCAGCAGACAGCCAAACAGCACGTCACGGTGGCCGGCGAGCCCGTCGCACACGGCCCTTCCTGGTCGATCACCGCTGCCGCCGCGGCCGGCGGCCTGGCCCTCACCATCGGGGCCGCACTCGTGGTACGCCGCCGCTCACGCGAGACTGCCACGACCGCCAAGCTTGAAGATCAAGCTAGAGGGGGCGACGTGGCAGGCCGCGGCTCGCCCCTCAGCAGGCAACCCCCGGTGCCGCCGAACGGCAAGCCTCGGCGCTGGAACATGGCAACCAGCTCTTCGGCGCGACCGTCGCGGCCGACTACCTGCACGCCAGTGGCCTGCCCGTACGGTTCACCGCCTAGGAGGCCCCGACCTCGAGGAGCAGGCGCCGGCCGGGCATCTGGACGTGCGCGCCCTGGCCACGGGCCTGAAGGGAGCGGACCGAGCGCAGCTGAGCAGAGGCTCCGTCCAGCGAGAGGCTGCTGATCACCACAGCTGCCGCCCTGTGTGTGCCGGCCCGGGCCCTCGGCGTGCAGGAGGTCGGGCGTGGAGTCATCGGGGGTGGTGCAGCCAGCGCTGGAGTGCGGCGTTGACGCTGCCGGAAAGGGCGCTGAGCTGGTCGATGGCGTCGCGGTCTCCGGGGTATGGCGGAATTCCGGCCGCGGTCAGCGCGGCGTGCAGGTCGATGCGTCGTTGGTCGCGCGGGGCGATGGTGAGGCTGAGGCGCTTGACGGGGTTCGGCGGCGGCAGCAGGTAGTCCGTGTCCTGGTTCGAGTCGGCTGGGTCCGGCCAGAGGACTTCGGCCTCATCGACGGCATAGGGGTCGACGAAGGCGCGGGGGGCGCTGTGTTCGGGGACGGTGGTCGTCACTTCGGTCTCCTCACCGGCTTCTTGCAGTTCTGCCGGACATGAGGCAAGCGGAGCCCGCGCCGGTTGCGGTCACGGCCGTACATCACGCTGACGGCGTCATCGGCGGTTCATCCGCTGATCCGACCAGCAGTCCAAGGCAGAGCTCCCCTACCGCATCCCCGAGCCGTGCCCCAGGAGTTCACACGGTTCGGCGGCGGAGGGGAGAGAGCGAGAGCACGATGGCGCCCCGGCCCAGGGCGTCCCTTTCGAGGTGCGGCGACGGAGTGCCGGCCTGCACGAGACGGTGACGGCCCGGGCGTGGGCCCGCGAGCAGGAGTGGGAGCAGGTCAGGGGCAGGAATGCGGTGGCCGCCAAGGCCCGCCCCATACCCCCAACAACGATCTGGGCACGGGCGGTCACATGAGCGGCCGCCCAGGTCCCAGCGGCACCCGGGCGCAGTGCACAGGTTCTGTGCCCACAGTGGGGGCCGGCTCCTCATAGCACTCGATCAGCAGGTCACCGCGTAGGTCGTCGAGTTCGCTCCGGGCCTCCTGCAGGAACTTGGTGGCCCACGCTTCCAGGGACGAGTCCCTCAACGCCCCATTAGGTACCTGGCTGAACTCCGGTCCGCCCAGTCCCTTCCACCCGGCCCACGGCTCAGCGACTGTGCGAATGCGCAGGCGCTACCAGTAGGGCTGCCAATAGGGCTTCTTCATCACGACTCCGCTCCAGCCATCATTCAACGCCCTCGTGGCTACGTTTTGCCCCTCCCTCGGTCAACGCGGCAACCTCGTCATTTTGCCGAGCACACGATCGCCTGGACAGGTCCTACGCGGCAGCGAGTTGGAGGAGTTCCGGCGACGCCCTGGGCGCGGCTGTGGGGGTGGAAGCGGGGGAGAAGGTCGTCGACGAGGCTGACGCAGCGGGGTGCGCCGATACGGCGGGTCAGGAGCAGGGACTGGGTGGCGGCGGCTGCGGCGGGCTCGGTTCCTTCAGGTCGAGGAAGCTGGCGGCGCGGTAGGCGAGGAACATCCCGCGGGTCTTGTCCCGGGCCGTGGGCAGCAGGCGTTCGCCCTCGGCGATGAGCTGGCGGGCGACGCCGGTGTCACCGAGGTCAACCAGCGCCTGGCCGGGGTCCAGGGCGAGATCGGCCTCGGACACCCAGGCACACCAGGCGGGCCGGTCGTCGCCGGCGTCGCTGAGGTGCTGCTCGGCCGCGGAGAGCGCGCGCAGGACGGCACGCGGTTGCCTCTTGTCGCCCTGCTCGGCGGGGGCCCCTATCTCCTTGGTCAAGGTGGATGGGTGCTGCTTCAGGGCGTCTGGAACGATGTGCCCCGTGGATGTCGATGATCAGACGGTGGCAGTGGGCGGGGACGGACCGGAGTGGACGGGTGTAGTGAGCCAGCGCCTCCGTTGCTGCGTCTGTGGTGGGCCGACTGATGGCTCCGAGGATTACGTGCTCGTCGAATTGACGGCACAGTTCGCTGGCACTCGCCAATGGCTGGGTGCGCATGCGGAGCACCTGAATTCCGTCCTTGCAGAGGGTTTCTCCGTGGAGGTTCACAAGATGTAGGGGTTTCGCTCGCAGACGGGACTGGTTGCCTTCAGCCCGCTCCGGATGGCTGGGGTTCGTAGAAGGTTCCGTCGCGGAGCATGGCGAAGAGGACGTCGGCCCGACGGCGGGCAAGGCAGAGCAGGGCCGATATCGGCTGTGCGTTTCCAGCTCAGCCGTGCGCGTAAGTGTCAGATCACCAAGACGATGGTGGTTGGCAGTGTCCGTGGGGCCGGTGTCAGAGGCAGGTCCTAGCCTCGTCCTCGAGGGACCTAACACCTGTACCCGGAGGGCAGCACCATGGCTTCGATGCCACAGAAGATCACAACTTTCCTGATGTTCGAGGGCAGGGCGGAGGAGGCGCTGACCTTCTACATGTCGCTGTTCGAGGACGCCGAGGTTGTTGAAATCTCCCGCTACGGCGCCGACGGCCCCGGCGAGGCGGGCACGGTCCAGCGCGCCACGTTCTCGCTCGCCGGACAGCGGTTCATGTGCATCGACAGCTATGTCAAGCACGCCTTCGGGTTCACCCCGGCGGTGTCACTGTTCGTCGAGTGCGACACCGAGGCCGAGCTCGACCGTCTCTATGGTGCCCTCGCTGAACAGGGCACGGAGCTCATGCCGCTGGGCTCGTACGGCTTCAGTGCCAAGTTCGGCTGGGTGAACGACCGCTTCGGCGTCTCCTGGCAGCTGAACCTGCAGGAGTGACAGTGGTGCGGCGCAGAATCCAGAACGGAAGACCGTAAGCGGCTGTCAGTCAATAGCCACATAACGTCACCGCTGCTCTGATCAGCCGGGTTTGCTCGGACAGTGCTCATGATCACGCGGAGTTGCTCACCAAACTGTGGATCCTGAATGAGCGAGGCGAACCGTGCGGCAGTCAGGTCAGCTCGGTCAACACGGTGGCCATGGAGTCATAGGTGCTGCCTACGCCGTCGGTGTTGTTGATCCAGCCCGGCATGGAGGCCGAGGTCGACTTCGGTGACGTGACCATCCGGCTCGCCGGCGAGCTTGTGACCTGCTACTTGTTCTCCTTCCGCTATTCCTGCTCGGGCAAGGCCGTCCACCGTGTCTTCGCGTCCTGCGGCCAGGAGGCCTTCTTCGAAGGGCAAGTTCACGCGCTACGGACGCTGGGCGGGGTCCCACGGAGCAAGGTCCGATACGACAACCTCAAGGCCGCCGTCGCCCGGGTGCTGGGGCTGAGCCGGGCCAGGGTGGAAGCCGACCGGTGGATCGCCTTCAGGTCGCACTTCGCGATCGAGAGCTTCTACTGTCGGCCGGGCATCGAGGGCGCCCACGAGAAGGGCGGAGTGGAGGGCCAAATCGGCTTCTTCCGCCGCAACCACTTCACCCCGGTGCCCGAGGTCGACTGGCTGGCCGAGCCGAACGAACTGGTCGATCAGTGGGATCTGCAGGATGGACGGCGCCGGATCGGTTCGCGGCCCCGAATGATTGATGAGTACTTCCAGGTCGAGCGGCCCCTGCTGATGCCGCTGCCGGAGGAGCCTTTCGAGACGGGCCGGCTCTTCACTCCCAGGGTCGACCGCTACAGCCAGATCGCGGTCCGCACGAACCGATACTCGGTACCGGTCCGCCTGATCGGCAAGCGGGTCCGGGTGGTGCTGCACGCCTCCCACCTGGTGGTTTACGACAGGAACGTGGAAGTCGCACGGCACGAGCGGCTGATCGCGAAGGGCGGCTGCCGCCTGGATCTGGACCACTACCTCGAAGCCCTGATCCGCAAACCGGGTGCCTTCCCCGGCGCTACCGCGCTCGAACAGGCCCGCTCAGCAGGCAAGTTCACCCCGGTCCATGACGCCTGGTGGGCCGCGGCGGTCAAGGCTCACGGAGACACCTCCGGCACGAGGGCACTGATCGAGGTGCTGCTGCTGGGCCGCCACGTCGCTCACGAGCACCTGGTCGCCGGTCTGGCCACCGCCCTGCAGGCCGGGGCACTGACCGCGGACGCGGTCGCTCTGGAGGCCCGCAAGGCCGCGCAGGCGGAGGACGAGCCGTCCGGACCCGCTTCGCTGGCCGGATCGGCCGGTGAGGCGACGGTGACGTTTCTGCACGAGTGGCGGCTCGCGCATCTTCCCCCCGGCACCAGGCTGCTGCCCTCGGTGACCCACTACGACCAACTGCTCCGACGCTGTCGCACCAGCAGCGGTGAACACCGCGAGGGAGAAGCACAGTTCCAAGTCCTCACCGAACGCGAGGAGAAGAATAGCGTCGCCGTCGCCTCGAACGAGTCCTACTCGATGGTCCCCGTGCCACAAGGGCGGGCCGCCCGATGGACAGCCAGTTCCAGGGGCGGGGAAGAACTGTCCAGGGTGGCCGAAAGCCAGCGCGTAGCGCCGTCGTAGGAGCCGGGGCCGTCGTAGGCACCGGTGCCTACGACGGCCCGCTCGTGGCCTTCCTGGCGTCCACTGACGCGCGCTGGATCACCCGGGGACACCATCCCCTCTCCGGCGGCTGCGCTGACGCCACGCGGTCTTCGCCGCTGACCCGAAAACGGCCGGAGCCGTTGCTCAAGGTCAGCGAGGGGTGAGGAGGCAGAACTCGTTGCCTTCCGGATCGGCCAGAACCGTCCAGGAGATTGCGGACTGGTCGATACCAGGGTCGGTGGCGCCCAGAGCGCGCAGTCGGGCTTCCTCTGCTCCCAGGTCGTCACCGGGGTAGGGGCACACGTCGAGGTGGACGCGGTTCCACACGCTCTTGGTGTCGGGGGTGCGGAGGAACTCCAGGTAGGGGCCGACGCCCTTGGCGGAACGCATGGCCGCGCGGTCGTCGGCGACCTCGTGCAGCGTCCAGTCCATCGTCTCGCCCCAGAACCGGGCCATCCCTCGTGGGTCGGTGCAGTCGACCACCACCGCAGCGATCGGCCCGGTGTCCCGGTAGATCGGACGGGGCTCCAGGACGCAGAACTCGTTGCCCTCCGGGTCGGCCATGACCGTCCAGGGGACGTCACCCTGACCCACGTCGGCGAGCGTCGCGCCGAGATCCTTCAGGCGCGCGACCAACTCCGCCTGATGGGCGGTCGAGGTGGTGGCCAGATCAAGGTGCACCCGGTTCTTCACCGTTTTGGGTTCCGGGCGGGCGACGATGTCGATGCAGACGGCCACGGGGTCGGGGTAGACGAAGCCCACGGGTTCGAGGTTGGTCACGCCGGGTGCCTCGCTGTCGACACCCCAACCGAGTGCCTCCGCCCAGAACCGGCCGAGCACGGAGTCGTCCCGGGCCTTCATATTAATCTGCACGAGTCTTGTTGCCATGTCTCAGATCCTAGAAGCTGCGCCGGTCCGGACCGCCGTGATCAGACATGTGCTCGACCCGGTGCTGACCATGGTCGCCCCTTTCGGCGTCGCCGCGGCCAGCCGGTAGGAGTTCCTCGAACAACTCGGCCAACGGTTCGCGAACCAGCCCGGATCATCGGCCGAGGTTCAAAACCAGTATCCCGTCCCATTGAGGCGATCTCGGTCGTCGGGTGACGTCATTTCTGGTGAACATCCGCAGCACTCAAGATCGCCAGCTGCTGCCCAAACCGCTGACCAATCGCTGCTACTTCACGTGAACGGAGCCATCGGCCGTGACGGACTACTGGAAAGCATCGGTCTTGTCTTGCGGGGGGTGGGTTGGAAGTCCACGAGGCTCCTTGTACGGTCAGCCCCCTGCCACAGAAACACGGAGAGAAGGTGCACTTCGGAGAGCACGAGGTCGACGTCTCCCCGCTCGGCGGGGCGAGGTCTTCGTCAAGCGCGAGTACCCTGTCGCAGCGGGACGCACCGATCGCATAGGGATGTGAGACAGGGGTGCGAGCAGAAGGTTCGGGCCCCATGGCTGAGCGTGTCATCGTGCGCCGAATCGCTTCCGCCATCGTGTCCCTGGCCGCGCTCGGGACTGCGGCGGGGCCGGTGTGGGCGCGGCCCCAGCCGGCGTCGGGGGATCAGACCGCTTTACGTGCCGAGGCTGCAACGGCGTCCGTCGAGGGCAGCACCCGGAGGGAGACCGGCGGATCGCTGGCCACCGGCCACCGGAGCCAGCCGATGCAATGGCCCGGGACCACCGCTACCCGCGTGTTGCCCACCACCACGGTCCACGGCGTAGACCTGCCGTCCCCTGGCAGGGACCTCCCCGTCGGTATGTCCCAGCCGTCGCCGCCGGCCGACTACACCCCCGTCACCGATACGATCAAGGGCAGGGTGGGGGACACCGTCGTGGTCCGGCTCGGTGTGTCGAACCTGGGCCCCGGTTCCCCCAACGGAGGAGTCCTCGGATCCTTCGCGGTGGTGCCGCCACCCGGGACCACGATCACGTCCATTCCCTGGGAAGGGGACGACGACGATCGGAGATACTCATGCCGGCCACCACAGGACACGGACAACTACTTTTTCTGGTGCGACCTCTCCGAGCGGCGTGCTCCATCGCCCGGGTTCTCGACCACCATCGGTTTCCGCATCCGCATCGACAAGCGGATCCCCGGCGCCAAGGGATCCATCACGGTGTACGGTCCGAACGACCCCGTACCCGGCAACGACCGCGACGCGATCCCCGTCGAGGCCGCACCCGCGCCGCTCTGGCGGTGGCGGAATCCGCTCTGGCACTGGCAGCATTGGGCGCCGGCGGCGGGGGTGCTGGTCCTTGTGGCCCCGGCGGGCAGATGGTTCGTCAGGAGGCGGCGAGAGGGCAGGCCCTAGCCTCGCGCTTTCATGAAGCTTGGTGTCCGACGGGTGGTCAGACAAACGAAAAGTGCCTCTGACCAGCAAGAATGAGGATTGTCGAGGTCCTTGTTCCTGCCACCGCCGGAGGCACTTCCCAGGTGAAGAAGCGTATCGGGTTCTACCCACGTGTCCGCGTCGAGGGTGGTGGCCGGGCGGTGGTCTCGCAGGCGGGAGGTGTCCTGCTGGTGGAGACGGCCCGTAAGACCGGGCTGGACCAGGCGATATCTGCGGCTCTGGCGCCGTGGCGCAAGTCGCGGGCGGTGCACGATCCGGGAAAGATCCTGCTGGATGTCGCCCTCGCGACGGCTCTGGGCGGGGACTGCCTCGCCGATGTCGCCATGCTGCGGGCCGAGCCCGACGTGTTCGGCCCGGTGGCGTCCGACCCCACGGTCTCCCGGCTCATCGACGCCCTCGCCGCAGCCGGACCCAAGGCGCTCACCGCGATCCGCACGGCGCGAGCCGAAGTACGGTCGCGGGTCTGGGAGTTGGCCGGTGAAGACAGTCCGGCCGCCAGTGGCCAGGTGATCGTGGCCCTGGACCGACGAGATCATCCGGGCAACCGACTGGCTCAACGCCTTGCCGAGCCCCGGCTGACCAGCCACACCGACCGCCCCAACGATCCGCACCACCACACCGGGAAAGTGGAAACTCGGCGCCCACCCGACGCGACAACCGGGCCGTCAACCTGCCCCAGCCCCGAAAAGACCGCACCTCGCAAACACAGAGTCCCCGTCAGCACACCGACGAGGACTCATGAACGATCGAGGCTGACCAGCCGGTGACATCCACTCAGACGGACAACTGACAACCCACAAACACCGTCAGAGCCATCCTTGCGAAAACCATTGGTGCCCGGCTTGCTCCGCTGATGGACTGACGTCCTACCGTGAGTCTGCCGCGTGACGGAGGTAGTGGTTGTGACAGGCTATGACGTGCTTGCCGAGGTGTACGAATGGCTCATCTCGGATGCAAAGTTGCCTCCAGCCGAGTTCACTGCGTCGTTCGACGACGTCCTCAATCTCCTGCCGTCGAACGCTCACGTCCTCGACTGTTCGTGCGGAACCGGACAGTTGGCGGTTGGCCTCGCCGGTCGTGGCATGCAGGTTGTCGCAACTGACGCCAGCGAGGCGATGGTTCGTCGGACTGCAGAGTTGTCTGAGGAGTTCGGGGCATCCGTCCGGGCCGTACGGGCGAACTGGGAAGAGTTGCCCGACCATTTCCAGGACAACACGTTCGACATGGTGTTCTGCGTTGGCAACTCGCTTCACCATGCCGCGGGCGCGACAGGCAGGGGTGCTGCCCTGGAGTCGATGTCACGGCTTCTGCGCCCCGGCGGGCGCTTGGTACTCACATCCCGCACTTGGGAACTCGTGAGGGCCAGAGGTTCCCGGCTGGAGATCAGTGACCGACTCGTCCGCCGGAACGGTCGCGATGCCGTCGTGGTCTACCGCTGGGAGATTGCGCCGCATTGGGAGGAGGAGCACCACATCGAGATTGCGATCGCGCAAGTTGATGCGACCGGGTTGGTTCTTGTCCGCTCGGAACTGCTGTCCTGCTGGCCCTACCGGTACGAGGAACTCGAAGTCGAGCTGCACCGGGTCGGACTCCAAACGGAACTGAGCACGTTCGATCTTGAGGCCGAGAACTACATGGTGGTCGCGAGCAAGGTATAAACACCGGACTCTCAGTCCCTGGCCGGACCGCGCGGTTGCTCGCAGGACGCTTGCGCCCTCTCATCGGTGCGGGTTCAAGTGGTCAACGCAACGCCTCGGACGAGGAGTGCTCGTCGATCAGACGGCGGTAGATCCGGGGTGACGGTGTGGCGCTGTTTCCTGGTCGCGTCCAGATCAATGAGCAGGATCTCGTCGATCAGCAGCGTGAACGGATCCAGCTTCGACGGCCGCGCCGAAGCGGTTGTCGTGCGTGGCTGCGGCCAAGCCGAGGTCAGGGCCTTGTTGACCGTGCTCCAGGTGACGCCGTACTTGCACTGCGACGCCCGGTTCGACATGCCATCGCGGGAGTCGCGCCGCAGCGCGGCATACAACTCGACCTTCGACTGGCCAGGCGGCATGTTGCGGCATGCTGGTCAGACTCGCGGGCATGACAGCGAAGATCACCCGTATCAACCCCGAGCAGTTGCATGACACGCCCGGCTACCACCACATCACCGTGGTGGAGACCGGCAGGACGGCGTATCTGGCGGGGCAGTGCCCGCTCGATCGGAGTGGTTCCCTTGTCGGCTCGGGCTCCGTCGAGGTGCAAGTCGATCAGGTCGTCGTGAACGTGCTCGCTGTCCTCGCGGCGGTGAATGCCCAGCCCCCTCACGTGGTGCGTTCGGTGATCTACGTGCGGAGCGACAACAGAGATGTCCTGGGCATTGTGTGGCGTCGGCTCACCGCCTCCGCCCTCGGGCCGGCGTTCGCATCGGCCAGCACGCTCCTGGGCGTTGCACAGCTGGGTTTCGCAGGGCAGCTGGTCGAGGTGGACCTTACCGTCGCGCTGCCCGACTGAGCCGATTCCTCACGCCTCGAACGGTGTGACGGGTGCTGTGAACTCGGCGGTGGAGCTGACGCTGCTGCCCGAGCACCAACGTGGGCTCGGGGCGATGCACGACGGTCTCAACCAGGGCCGGATCGACGCCGGCCGGCTGCGTTCGCCGCTGGCCGGTCTCCCGCTGCCCCGGTTTCCGGACGGGCGCCTGGTGCCGGCGGTGGACGTGTCGCCGTGGCTGCGGTCGGACGCACCGTGCTCGCCGGACCGGTTGTTCTGCCACGTCTACGGCCGGGCGAAGACAGCCTCGCAGTTCATCCCCGGCTGGCCGTACTCGTTCGTCGCCGTGCTGGAGATGGGAGCCACGTCCTGGACGCAGATCTTGGACGCAGTCCGGCTCGGTCCGGCCGACGACGCCACCGCGGTCAGCGCGTCGCGGCGCTCCGGCCTGGTCGCAGGGACAGCCGCGCACAGCGCGAGTGCGCCCGGGTGCCCGATGAGTTCCGTCCAGCTGCCCGCCGCGCGCAAACGGACCTGCCCTTCGTCCGGCTTGGGTGCCCAACTGCCTCCGACGCAGCGGCCGATGCGCTCGATATCGGCGAAGAATTCGTCGTTCCGGCCGACCCCGACGAGGCCCTGCAGGGCGGCGGATACGGCGAAGTCGCTCCACGTGCGGCGGGTCCGGGGTGCGGCTGTGTCGATCTCGTTCATGCGTCCGATCATGACGGACGGCACCGACAACGGGTCGCGCACGGCCCCGCCCGACTCCACAGTCGCCCGCCACCGGCATGCCGCCGGGCGCCTCCCGGTATCACCGCGCGCCGTGCGCGTATCCGTAGGGTGCCGCAGGACGGCGGGCATCAGTCAGGGATCTGTACAGGTCACGAAGGGAACGATGCGTGCCGGCGAAGAAGGCGCTGGGGGTGCTCGAAGATTGTGCGCATCCAGCGGTGAAACTCCGGACCAAGGTCACCAAGGTCACCAAGGTCACCAAGGTCACCAAGGTCACCAAGGTCACCAAGGTCACCAGGGGCGCGGGTGGCCCGGCCGCCGCCCTGGCGATGGTGTTCAAGCTGGTCGAGTCCGCCCAGGCGCGCTGTCGTGCGGACACCGCACCCCACCTCGTCGCCCTCGTCCGGGCCGGTGCCCGCTTCGAGAACGGTCACCTCGTCGAACGCGCCGAGGAACCCGCTGCAGCGTGACACACCTCAACCGACCTGCAACTCCCGGCAGTTGCTCATGGAACCAGCGCCGGTGGCGTAGGCTGCTGCGTCGTGCAGGAGACGCGTCTCGACACTGCTCGGATCCGGGCGGCTCGCCGGGTAATCGACCCGGTCTTTCTCGATAGTCCGCTGTACCGCTGCGAGGCGCTGGAGCCCGGCCTCGGGTGCACGGTGAGCATCAAGCTCGAAACGGCGAACCCGGTCCGCAGCTTCAAGGCCCGCGGTACCGAGGTAGTCGCGAGTCTGCTGGCCGACGATGCCTCGCGAGCCGCGGTGTGCGCGAGCGCGGGCAACCTTGGCCAAGCCCTCGCGTGGTCCGGTCGCGGCCGGGGGCTGGACGTCACAGTCGTGGCATCCCGCTTTGCGACTCGGGCCAAGCTTGATCGCATCCGCGCATTGGACGCCGCGTTGGAGCTGGTGGACGGCGACCACGAGATGGCTCGCGAGCGGGCGGCGGCCATCGCACGGTACGACGGCATCCGGCTGGTCGAAGACAGCCTGGACATCGAGACCTGCGAGGGCGCGGCGACCATCGGCCTCGAACTGGTGGACGCCGAACCGTCGTTCGATACCGTCCTGATCGCTCTCGGCGGTGGGGCGCTGGCCACCGGCGTGGGGCATGTGGTGAAGGCACTGGCACCCGAAGTCGAGGTCATCTGCGTTCAGCCGCTGGGCGCACCAGCGATGACACACTCGTGGCGTCAACGGAGTGTCGTCACCACCGACTCGACCAACACCATCGCTGACGGCGTCGCCGGCCGGCGTCCCATCCCGGCCGTCCTGGACGACCTCCTCCTTGTCGCTGACGACGCCGTCCTGGTCCAGGAGGCGTCGATCATCGCCGGTATGCGGAGGCTCCTTGACCACGCTGGCCTCGTCGTCGAACCTTCCGCCGCGCTCGGCATCGCGGCGATCCTCGAAGACCGTGACCGCTTCGCCGGCCGACACGTCGTCACCATCGTGTGCGGCAGCAACGTCGACGTAGACCTCTACCACCGCTGGGTCGGCGCGGCTCCCATCCACAGGTCGTGACAATTGCTCCAGTCCACTTGGCCGCCACCCTTGTGCAGTGGTTCGCCGCCGGTCTCGTGCGCCGTACGCCGTAGTGCCCCATACAGGGGAGGGTTCGGTCGGGCTACGGCGAAGCGTTCCTCGACTGGATCTTCTGGTCCTACCTCGCTGCGGTAGCCCGGCGCCCTGGCCGGCTCCGAGGCGCTCGATCAGGCTCGCCGCGAGGGCACCTTCACCTCCGTTCACGAAGCGCTCTGGTCCACGGCCAAATACACGCTCGGCGAGTCCGAGGGCACCAAGACCCTGATTCAGGTCCTGCTGCTGCACCGCCACCTGCAGCACCGCGACGTGGTCGCCGGGATCCGTGCCCCGCTCGCGGTCGGCGCCTGCACCGCGGACGTGGTCGCGCTGGAAGCCCGCAAGGCCGCCGATACCGAGGGTCGGCCCCCCGACCGTCACCGCCACCACCGTCCTGCCCGAGCCAGTCGCCCCGCCGGACCTGCCGCTGCGCAGCCTGACCGAGCGCCGGGCCACCCGCCTTCCCGCCGACCAGCGGCCCCTGCCCACTCTCGAACGCTGGGACCAGCTCCTGCACCGTCCTGGAAGGGAAACCCGATGACCGGCCCGCACCACACCCTGACCGAGCCCGCCTCCGACGCCGCGATCGACTCCGCCTGCCGGCTCCTGCGGCTGCCGACGATGCGGCCCCGTTCGCCGACACCATCGCCCGCGCCGAGCGCGAGCACCTGTCCTGTCGCGGGTCCTCGCCGAGCTGCTGATGGCCGAGTGCGAGGACCGGGACCGCCGCCGGTCCGAGCGCCGGATCCGGGCGGTCGGCTTCCCCCGCTCGAAGTGGCTCTCGGATTTCGACTACACGGCCAACCGGAACGTCACCCCGGCCCTGATCAACAACCTCGCCACCTGCGAATGGGTCGAGAAGGGCGAGCCGCTCTGCTTGATCGGTGACTCCGGCACCGGCAAGTCCCATCTGCTGATCGGCCTCGGTCCCACCGCCGCGATGGCCGGCTTCCGGGTCCGCTACGCGCTCGCCGCAAAGCTCAGCGCATCCACCACTTCGGGGTGGGGAGCGACCTCGACGTCCTTCAGCTTGCGGTAGTACACCTCGGTCTCGTCCAGCGCGAGTTCGCGTCCGACCAGGTGAGCCGAAATCACCTCGGGCGTTCCGAGAGAGTAGGAGGCAACAACCTGTTCAGGGCACGCACTGGGCCCGCCGAGTTCCCGCACCGCGGCAACGAAGGCCGCCGGCACCACAACGGTGGAATCCAGCAGCGTGCCGTCCATGTCCCACACCAGCTCTAAGTACCGGCCGGAGATGGTGCTGATCGAGGACATCCACGCGGGGCTTTCTGCTCCGAGTCGACCTGGCGAAGCCCAGTTCAACTGTCGGGAACAGCCGCCCCCTGCCCTGGCCGCCCCCTGCCCTGGCGGCGCCCTCCCCACGCCGGCGAACCCCTCCAGGCACTTCGCCGCCCGAACCGCGGGTTCGACGCCGCGCTCATTTCTTCCGGGGCACGAGCAAGGGGGAGCGGAACTGCACCAAGATCCGTGTGCGGACCGCCATCGGCTCCCAGGTCCAGGTCCAGGTCCAGGTCTGCAACCTCGGCGACGCGCTCGACCATGCGTGGCCTTCGCCACAATTTACCCATTTATGGATATAGGCATGCCTATAAGTGGTTTCACGGCTGATTGCACTCCTCAGGCGATCAGCACAGGTATGCAAGGACCAGCGGCATGGAGAAGCGTTTGATCACGCTCTATAAACGACGCACCGGGCTGGTGGCTATGGCCGGCGTACTCGGGGGCGTACTCGCAGTCACGGCCCTCGGCGGTACAAGCAACGCTGCCACCAGCGGCAACACTGCCGGGAATCATCCGAAATCGCAGGCGCGGGTAAATCAGGCAGGCGCCCAGGAAGCCTCCGACGCCCGAATAGAGATCACGCCCGGGCAAGGTGCCTACAACGTCGGGATCAACGGCCCGGTCGGTGTCACCGTCAGTAATGGCAAACTCACCAAGGTGACCATGACCGCCGTCGCGACCGGTGCCGAGATCCCGGGCACTCTGTCCGCGGACGGCACCTCTTGGAAGCCGAACGGCCGACTGGAGCGTGCCACCAAGTATCAGATCGCCGCAGAGGCCGAGGACGCCAAGGGCCGCTCAGCCACCGGTAACGCCACAATCACCACGGTCTCCCCGGCCAACGACTTCATCGGGCACGTCTCCCCCGGGGACGGCTCGACCGTCGGCGTGGGCATGCCGGTGACGGTCAACTTCGACATGGCGATCAGCGACAAGGCCGCTGTGGAGTCGGAGATCCAGGTCAGCTCCAGCAGCGGCCAGCGGGTCGTCGGTCACTGGTTCAACGACCACCGCCTGGACTTCCGCCCCGAGAATTACTGGAAGCCCGGCTCCACCGCCACCGTCACGCTCAACCGCCACGGCATCCAGAAGACGGTCACGTTCAAGATCGGCCGGAGCCAGATCAGCACCGTGGACGCAAAGACGAAGCAGATGACCGTCGTCCGGGACGGCAAGACGATCAAGACCATCCCGATCTCGTCGGGCAGCCCCGAGCACCCGACGTACAACGGCCAGATGGTGATCTCCGAGAAGTTCAGGCAGATCCATATGAACGGTGCGAGCGTCGGCCTCACGGAGAAGGACGGCAAGCCCTCGTACGACATCAAGGCCGTACCGCACGCCATGCGGCTGACCGACTCGGGCACGTTCATCCACGGCAACTACTGGGGTGCCGACTCGATCTTCGGCAAGGTCAACACCAGCCACGGCTGCGTAGGCCTGAAGGATGTCAGGGGCGGTGGCGACGGCAGGCAGCCCGCCGCGTGGTTCTTCGACCACTCGATGATCGGTGACGTCGTGGTCGTCAAGAACTCCGAGGACAAGACCATGTTGGCCTCGGACAACGGCCTCAGCGATTGGAACATGGCGTGGAGCGTGTGGGCCGCGGGCAGCCCAACCACCTGACGCCACGCCACCGTCCACGCAGCCGAACCGGCATCCCTTCCGCCAGGCGGTGGCCGACATCATGTCGGCCACCGCCTGCGGCGTCAGAACGCTCGGACAGCCGTCGGTCCGGGGGCCCCGCACCCGGTACGCGGGGAACGGGTAAGCCGGGTCATGCAGTGCGCTGTTCGTCGACCACATCGGCCTCAGCCCCGCAGGACGACAGGCCGTCAGCCGCTCGCGCGTCATCGCAACCGCCCTGGCCGTCGCGGCCATGGGCCTCGGCGCGAGCGAGCAGCTCGCAGCAGGCGTTGGCTGGGCACCCGTGCTGGCCGCCGCCATCCCGCTGGCCACGGGGGCCGGCCTGTCGGTGCAGCGGCACTCAACGGGCGCATCGCCCGAGTTGTCGGCCCATGGGCCGAGACCGTGAACAACATGGTCGTCGGCCTGGCCACACTCATCGTGGCCTTCGCCGTCAGCCTGCTCGCCGCAGGCAGCCTGAACGGGTGCCCGGCGATGCCGGCCTCTACACCGGCGGGCTGCTCGGCGCCTCCTTCGTCGCTCTGACCTCCTGGCTGGCCCGCATCCACGGCATCCTCGTCCTGGACTCTCTGTCGTCGCAGGACAAGTCCTCGCCGCCGAAGCAATCCAGGCAGCACTCCCGCACAGGCACGCCACGCCGACGAGCCCGATACCCGTCGCGCTCACCCTCACGTACCCATAGCCCTCCGCCGGCGTGCGCACCACTGAGCCCCCACCCCTTCCCGCCACTCCCTCCCCCGGAACCAAGGAACACCTCTTGCCCCACCGCAACGCCCCGCTGACCGTCGAAGGACGCCGCCGCCTCATCGAACGCTGCAAGACCCGCCCCATCGCACACGTCGCCGCGGAGATGGGCATCTCGCGCGCGTGTGCTTCCAAATGGGCCAACCGGTACCGGCGGTACGGGGAACTGGGCCTGCTCGGCCGCTCCAGCGCACCGCACCGCCAACCGACAGCGACCCCTTGCGAGGTGATCGCGAGGATCGGGGCAATGTGGCGGGAGCGCAAGTGGCCCGCGGCCCGGATCGCGTTCGAGTTCGCCGCTGACGGTATGTCAATCGCCGTGGCGGCAGGGCGTCGGCGACGATGACCCGGCGCGGCTACATGCCCGGATCGTGTTCCAGAAGCCCCGCGTACAAATACGCCGGGAAGTGCGCCTTCAAATATGCGGACCGCAGGGCGGGGACGGCGAGGGCGACCGCGTGCGCGGCAGAAGCCGTACGCGCCGAAGGAGGAGACGATCTCCCACACCTCGTTCAGCACGTCCTTGGTGCAGCCGCGCTCCCCGGCCGTACGACGGAACCAGGCTTCGGCCTTCGGCAGCCGGTCGGGGTCGGCCAGGGCACGGCGGGCGACGTCGCCGGCGGCACGGTCGCAGCCGGTCGTCGTCGCGAGGATCGCGATGATCTGCTCGTGCCAGATCACCACGCCGCAGGTGTCGTTGGGTACCGGCTCCAGGTCCGGATGCGGATACTTGGGGGCGGCGCCGTGCCGGGCGGCGATGTAGAGAGCGGGCATGCCCCCAGATACGGGGCCGGGCCTGAAGAGACTGATGTCCGCGACGACGTCCTGCATGTGCCGCGGCTGCGGACGGCCCACCAGATCCTGTCGACCAGGACTTTCGAGCTTCTGTGTACGGTCCCCCTGTTGCTGCAGGTTGTGTTGCGCACGGAGTGAGCTGAGTTGTGGATGAGTGGCGTCTGTTCTGGACGGGTGCCGGCGGCACCCCGGATGGCGATCGAGACGATGTGCTGGGAGCGTGGGGCGACTTGGCCGAGCGGGAGCGGGCGCTCGGGATCCGGCCCGGACAGCCGATCCTTCTCGCCCCGGACGGCCGCGTCGACCCGCGCCTGAGTGCGGTCTTCCGACATCGGGACTTTGCCCGGAAGGCCGAGGGGACCAAGGAGACGTACGCGCCGGACTACCGGCTGTTCTTCACCTACTTGTGGCGCCGCGGACTTCGCTGGGACGAGGCGACGGCGGACGTGCTGGAGGACTGGGAGGACTGGCGGCTGCGTGGCGAGGGGAATCCGTCTCCCATCGGTGGGGCGAAGTGGGCGCGGGAGTTGGCCGCACTCGGGCTGTTCTACAAGATCGCCGTCAGGCGGGGCTTCATGCCAGCGTCCCCGGTACTCACGCACACGGTGACCACACCGGACGGCGGCACGGTTGAGGTGGCGTACCTAGCGCCGACGGATGTCCGCAGCTCGCACGTGAAGTGGCTCTCCCCGCGCGGATACCAGCTGTGGCGGGACGTGGGCCTGGGCGGGATGCTGCCGAGCGGGCTGGAGAACGAGAGCTGGCCGGGGCGCAACGACGGACGGGATGTCGCGTTCGCGGACTTCACTCCAGTGGCCTGCGGCGGCGGGAGGTCGGGACACGCCACGGTCGGTAGGGACGTCCCGCTCGTTGACCCAGGCCCCGAGGTCTCCGTGGTGCCGGCGCCCCGGCTGCGGCCGGGTGTGCGCGATGACGAGGTCTCCCGCTTCGGTCACCTGCGGTGGGAGCTGGCCCATCTGCAGCACACGGACACGGCCAGCACCAAGGCGTTCTTGTGGTCCAACTTCCCCGGTTCGCTGCGGGATTCGTTCATGCGCGTCGCCTGGGCGTTGATCAACATCCCGACCCCTGAGGTGCTGCACGCCCGGCTCGGAGCCAGGTCGCGGTCGGTGGTCTCGGCCGGCTCGGTGATGACCGCGATGACCGGGTTCCGGAAGTTCGCCCGCTGGCTCGATGCCCAGGGCGTCGCGCGGCTCACTGACGTCGACCAGGAGATGCTGGAGAAGTACGCCGCGTACCTGGGTGAGAAGGGCTTCACCGATGGGCACGACGAGCGGCAGCTGTTCGCCCTGACCCGGGTGTGGGCGTACGCGCCGCACCTTTTGCCCGAGGACCGGCTGGTGATGCCGCCGTGGGAGGACCCGGGCGCGGCCATCATCGACTTCCTCGGCGACGACTTCAGCAGGGAGCGCGGCGAAAACCGGGAGGTCGTCATCCACCCAGCCACCATGTCCCCGCTCCTGGTCTGGGCGCTGCGCATGGTCCTCAGTCGGCACTTCAAAGGCGTCACCGACGCGGACGGCAACACCCTGCCCAGAGGCGAGATCCGCCCGGAGCCCTGGACGGTCATCGAACTCGTCGACCGCGCCGTGAAGGTCCTTGAGCAACTCCACGACGACCGCCTGCTGTTCCCCCGATCCCTGACCGTCCGCACCCTCCAGCCCACCCAGGCCGAGATTCGCGCGGAAGGGCTGAGCCCCAACCGGTTCACCGGGCGCATCAAGGCGTTCATCGACTGGGCGAACGCGACCGCCACCCGGCTCGACCGGACCCACGAGCTGATTCCGGCGGACCCTCACGGACCGATCACGCTTCGCCGCCTGCGCCGCACCGTGGCCCGGTTCATCTACCGCCGCCCCGGCGGCCGCATCGCCCTCGGATTGCAGTACGGACATGTCGGAACCTCCCTGGCCGAGTCGTACGGCGGGCGCACCAAGGCCGACATGCTGGAGATCCTCGACTTCGAAAGGGCCCTGGCCCTGGCGGACGCCCTGGCGGAGGCCAGCGACCGGCTGTCCGCCGGCGAAAAAGGTCAGCGGGCCAGCTGCTGACCGCTACATCGCCGCCGCGGACGAGTTCGCCGCCCGGTACGCGGGCGCCTTCGCCACCAAGGGCCAGATGAAGGCGCTGCGGACCAACCCCGGCCTGCAGCTCTTCGAAGACCCGGAAGCGCTGCTGACCTGCAACCTCGATCCCTACAAGGTGTTGTGCGATCCCGACCTCGCCAAGGGCACGAAACCGTCCATGCGCACCCCGAGCTGGAACCGCTGCAACCCTGCCTGCGCGAACATCTCCCGCACCGACACCCACATCCAGCGGGCCCGCGAGCAGCTCGCCGGCCTCAACGCCGACTGCGCCGGCCCGCACCTGCCCCACCCGATACGGCGTCGGCTCGAGCTGTGCTGCGCCAGCCGAGAGAAGATCATTCAGACGCATGAGGACGCAGCAGGGCGGACGGCCGACAGGGACAGCACATGACGACAGCCCAGGACAACGCACCGGCCTGCAGCGAGCAGGACCGCGGCAGCGCGGACCACCCAACGGAGCCGGTCGCCGCAGGCATCGCCGAGACCGTGGGCCGGGTGCTCGCGATGGCCGCCGCCGCGGCGAGTCCGTCCCGCCCGGCGATACCGCCGAGATCGAGGCGATCACCGACGCGATGGTCCGTCTGCTGGTCGGCACTCCACTGCGCTCCGACGGGCAGCTGACCGTCAGTCGCTCGCCGAGGAAGCGGGCCTCAAGCGCAACAAACTCACCCACAAGCACACCGGGCTGAAGGACCTGTTCTACGCCCTGGTGTGGATGCAGGAAGCCCGGCCAAAGGTCGCCGACAACCTGAAGCAGAAGAACGACGAGCTGAAGCAGAAGCCCTCCCGCCTGCGCACCGAGCACGACCAGCTGCGCACGGACTTTCAGCAGCTGGTGCGGGTCGTACACGTCCTGGAGGTTGAGAACCAGCAGCTGCGCGAGGCAGCTGGCAGCGATGGTGTCGTTCGAGTGCTGCCCGTCCAGCACCGGCCCTCGGATCGCTGACCCCTGATCGACCACATTCGCGCTCAGTGTGTGAGTGAGGGGCGCCGGTACCGCTCGGCCTCGTCGGCCAGGCTCCGCTGGTCGCGCGCGACCAGGATCAGGTCGCGGCCGACTCACGGCCGGTGCAGCCTCCCCGAGGAGCGGCGGCGAGCATCGGTCGATGATTTCATGAAGCCCGGCCGCGGTAGAGGATGTAGTGCGGACCGAGGGCCTGTGGTCGATGACCGGAGAGTCATCTGACTGATGCTCCGGTGGTGAGCCGCTGCTGAGACTGGGGTTACTCACCTATACCGCCGGAGGTACGCAGAGCCATGTCGAATCTGACAGTCGGCCGTGAGAACGGCCAGGACATCGAGATCTACTTCGAGGACCACGGGTCGGGGCGGCCGGTTGTGTTGATCCACGGCTACCCGCTCGACGGGCGCTCGTGGGACAAGCAGGAACGCGCGCTGCTGGACGCCGGCTACCGGGTCGTCTCCTACGACCGCCGCGGGTTCGGCCAGTCCAGCAACACCACCGTCGGCTACGACTACGACACCTTCGCCGACGATCTCAAGGCGCTCCTCGATCACCTCGACCTGCACGATGTCGCCCTCGTCGGGTTCTCCATGGGCACAGGCGAGGTGGCCCGCTATCTGGGGCGCCACGGCTCGGAGCGAGTGAGCAAGGCGGTGCTGATGGCGACGGTCCCGCCGTTCCTGCTCAAGACCGACGACAACCCCCAGGGCGTCGACGGTGCGGTGTTCGAAGGCATCAAGGCCGCGATCGTCGAGGACCGCCCCGCGTACTTCAAGAACTTCCTCGACGACTTCTTCAACGTGGACGTCCTCAAGGGCACTCGGATCAGCGAGCAGGCGTGGCAGGCGGCGTTCGCGATGGCCCTGCAGGCGGGTCCGTTCGCCACGTACGCCTGCGTCGACACCTGGCTCACCGACTTCCGCGAGGACGTCAGCAGGATCGACGTGCCGACGCTGCTCATCCACGGTGACGCAGACCGGATTCTGCCCTACTCCGCGACGGCGGCGCGGCTGCCCGGCCTGATCCCCGGCCTGACGGTCGTGACCGTCGAGGGCGGCCCGCACAACATCGCCTGGACTCACGCGGACGTCGTGAATCCGGCATTGCTCGACTTCCTCAAGGCATGACCCGGACGGGTTCCTCATGGCCTGGTCCGGCCCCACCGGGCCGAGCCGGGCCAACCCTTGGATCGGAAGTCCGTGAAGCCCCGGGTGAGCACACCGTACCCCGTGCCCTTGCGGCTTCCCGGACCGCCGACCGAGCAAATGGATCTTGAAGGTGACATGACGGGAACGCCGAAGGTGCCGCGCGTCGGCCTGCTTGTTCCGGTGAGGGGAAGGCGGCCTCGTCCGGATGCTCACATCCGCACCGGACGCCCCATCGGGCGCGCTCCGCCTCATGACCGGTCCCGAGGTTCCCGAGGACGCCCCGGTCGAACTCGCCTAAAGCCCATGGCGATGAGCCGGTGTGTTGTGCGGCTCATCGCTCCGTCCTTCGTAACGTGAGCGCGATACGGGACACCGCAGCCGACGCACGTGGCCCCCGGCCCTCTCGGCAGCCCTCTCCGATGCCCCGGCCCCTCCCCCCACCTGACAAGACAGGAATGAGGCGCAGTCATGCGCGCAGTGGTGCTACAAGAGTTCGACACCCCGCTGGTCCTCTGCGAGATCGAGAAGCCCAAGGTGGGCCCGGGCCAGGTGCTGGTCAAGGCCAAGGCCAGCGGCGTCAACCCGCTGGACGCCAAGATCCGGGCCGGCAGGGCTGCGCACGCCGAGCGCACGCTGCCGGCCGTCCTGGGCCTGGATCTGGCCGGCGTGGTCGAGGAGGTCGGCCCGGGCGTCGACGACTTCGCGCCCGGCGACGAGGTTTTCGGCATGACCGGTGGCGTGGGTGATGTGCAGGGCTCGCTTGCCGAGTACGCGGCCGTCGATGCCCGTCTGCTCGCGCGTAAACCGGCCGCCCTCACTCTGCGCGAGGCCGCGGCCCTGCCCCTGGTCGTCATCACGGCCTGGGAGGGTCTGGTCGACCGGGCGCAGGTCCACGCGGGGCAGAAGGTCCTCATCCACGGCGGAGCCGGCGGGATCGGCCACGTGGCCGTGCAGATCGCCCGTGCCCGCGGTGCTGAAGTCTTCGCCACCGCGTCGCCCTCGCGACTGGAGGTCGTCGAGCGCCTGGGGGCCGCCCCGATCGACTACACCACCACCGCGGTGGACGAGTACGTCGCCAAGCACACCGGCGGCGAGGGCTTTGACGTCATCTTCGACACCGTCGGCGGTCCCGTGCTCGACGCCTCCTTCGCGGCGGTACGCACCTACACGGGTCACGTCGTGAGCGCCCTGGGCTGGGGGACGCACAGCATCGCGCCCCTCTCCTTCCGCGGGGCGACCTACTCGGGTGTCTTCACCCTGCTGCCCCTGCTGACCGGGCGCGGGCGGGAGCACCACGGAGAGATCATGCGCAAGGCGGCCGCCCTCGCCGACGCGGGGGCGCTCAAACCGCTGCTCGACCCCAGGCGCTTCGCACTCGCCGATGTGGCCGCCGCCCATGCGGCCGTGGAGAGCGGCGCCGCCCAAGGCAAGATCGTGATCGACGTCGACTGACGCCCTGTCATGCACCCCCGTCGGTCGAGCCGGTCGCCGCGGCCATCCAGGTGTGGCTGGCCGTCCCCCTCATGCCCAGCGGCCAGGACCGCCGGGACCAGCTTGACCTGGTCTCCTTTCATGCCCCGATGACGGCGTAGTGCGGCGACGTTGTCCACCGTGCCGAGCAGGGCGGCGAGACCGTGCTCTGGGCGGCGGCTAAGGACCGTCCTCCTCGTCGCCCAGGTCGGTCAGCGCGTCGCGGAGTGCGGCGCGCGAGCTGATGCCGAGCTTCGGGAACACGCGGTACAGGTGCGCGCCGACGGTCCGCGGCGACAGCAGCAGATGCTCGCCGACCTGCCGGTTGGTCAGGCCGGTCGCCGCGAGGTGGGCGATCTGCCGTTCCTGGGGTGTGAGCACCGCTCCCGGTCCCGCAGCGCCCTTGCGTCGGCGTCTGCCGGTGGCGCGCAACGCGGCCTCGGCCCGCTCGGCCCACGGGGTCGTGCCGAGGCTGGTGAACAGCTTCCCGGCGCGTTCCAGATGAGGGCGGGCGGCGCGCATCGCGCGGTTCCTGCGCAGGCGCTCGCCGTAGGCGAGTTCGAGGCGGGCCAGCGGGAACGGCCATCGCACCGACCCCGGATCGGCGACCAGCGGATCGAAGAGATCGGGATAGACGTCGTCGTCCGCCACCAGGGCGGCGGAAGCGTCGCACAGGAAGCGCAGCCGTGGGGCGATGCCGGCCAGTTTCGCCTCGGCCGCGGCACGCACGTGGGCGCGTGCCTCCTCCACATGCCCGCTGCGCACGGCCGCCTCGACGGCATCCATGATCGTCCAGACCGTGACCTGCTCGTGCGACGGGAAGGTGCCCAGCGGGCAGATCGACGTGTAGTGCTCGTACGCGTCCTGGTAGCGCGCCTGGGTGAGCGCTGCCAGGCCCTCGATGTTGGCCGTGAAGGTCCGCACGGCCAGGGCGTTGCGTGGGATCGCCCACTGGTGCATCCGGACGCGGGCACGGGCGATGTACTCGATGTCGGCCCGGGCGGCGGCGAGCAGCATTCGGGGGTTCTGTGCTCCCCACATCAGCAGGTCGTAGCCGTTCTCCTCGCACAGGGCGATGCCCTCGTCGGCGAGGGCGCCCGCGTCCTGCCAGCGGCCTTCGTGGAAGGCGCTGGCGGCCAGCATGATCAGGGCTTGGACGGCGAGCGCGACGGCGCCTCCGGCCCGGCCCTCGGCGGCCGTGCGCTCCAGCGCACGGCGGGGGAACCGGTCGACGTAGTGGCCCGCGAGGGCGACCATGACGACACGTACCGGATTGCTCTCGCCGTCCAGGTCCGCGACCAGCGCGTCCAGTTCGCGCAGTTGCTCCGGCGTGGACCGCACCGGGTCGGCGAACGTCGCCGCCGCGAGCCGGAACGATGCCGTGAGCAGCGGTGCCAGCCGGGCGACGGCGTCGTCGAACGGCCTCCACAGCTCCTGCCGCCCGCCGAAGGTGCAGATCATCATCAGCGTGCCCAGCGCCTCCTCCAGGGCTTCGGCGCTGTGCGGATCGGGCTCGGTATGGGTGACGGCGCCGACGAGCAGCTTGTGAGCGGTGTCGATGTCGCCCTCGCTGTTGAGCAGGTGCGCCGCCGCGGCGGTCGACGCCTGCAGCGTGTTCGTCACCGCCGGGTCTGCCGCCCGGGCCCGGTGGAGGAGGGCGCGGGCGCCGTCGAGTGTGCCGGCGATGTTGGCCCCGATGTAGGAGGCCCGGGCGAGTCGGCGGGCCCGCTCGGCCGGGTCGAGGGTCAGGTCGGCGGCGCGCAGCAGAAGCGATACCGCCTGCACCGTGTCGCCGCGTTCGAGTGTGGTGAGCGCGACTTCGACGAGTCGATTCGCGATGGTGTCGTCGGGCCCCAGGGCCGACTCGGCGAGGTGGAGTGCCTGGACGTCCGGGTCCGCCGTCAGCTGCGCGAGCCGGTGGTGGGCGGCCCGGCGCTCGGGCGCGGTGGCCAGGTCCACGACCGCGGACCGGATGAGCGGGTGCGCGAAGCGAAGCCGATCGGCCCGCCGGTCCACGAAGACCAGTTCGCTTGCCTCGGCCGGAACGAGATCGCTCGCAGAGCCGGCGATGACCTTCATCAGGCGCGTGCCGTCTTCGCCGCCCAGCGCGGCGAGCAGCAGCAGCCGGCGGGTCGGCTCGGGCAGCCCGGAGACCCGGCTGTCGAACAGCCACCTCAGCCGGGCGCTCAGTGGCAGGGTGGACGGAAGGAAGTCGGCTCCGGTCTCCTGCGCCGCGGTCAGAGCCCGGGGCAACTCGATAAGGGCCAGGGGATTGCCGTCGGCCTCGGCGAGGATCCGGTGCCGGACCGACGAGTGCAGATTCGGATGGTGATGACGAAGCAGGCTGAGGGCGGCGTCCTCCTCCAGCGGCGCCAATGCCAGTTCCGGCGCCGACTCGCGGTCGAAGAAGCTCTCATGCCCGGTGCGCTGCGACAGCAGCAGGCCGACCCGGAGCCCGCCGAGCCGACGGGCGACCAGGCTGAGGACCGCGACGCTCGCGCGGTCGACCCACTGCAGGTCGTCGACCACCAGTACCAGCGGCGTCGTCGATGCGAGGTGAGCCAACCAGGCGAGCAGCGCACTGGTCAGCATCAGGCGGCCGGGAGGTTCTCCCCGTTCGAAACCGAGCGCGGTCGCCAGCGCGGCGCGGTGCACCTCGGGCAGCTCCGGCAGGCTGCCCGCAGCGGGCAGCAGGAGCTGATGGAGCCCGGCGAAGCCAAGCTCGGTCTCGTACTCGGAGCCTGAGGCCCGGAGCACGCGGACGCCCATGGAACCGGCCTGTCGCATGGCCGCGTTGAGCAGTTCCGTCTTCCCGATGCCCGGCTGGCCGGTGACCAGCTGCGCGCCGCCGTCCCGGACGGCGGTCTCCAGGAACGAGGTGAGGGCCGCCGCCTCTCGTTCCCGCCCCACGACGGAGACATGACTCGCGTCGGAGCGGGACTCGTGTGCAGCCACGACGCTCCTTCCGCATGGTCCGAACACGGTCCCGGCGCGCAGTTTGAGCGTGCGACCCGAGAAGACGGGAACCTGGCCGCTGTCAGCGTATAGGAACCCCTGGCGGCACGATCTCAAGCACGGTCGATCTCGCTCGGAACCATCGGCCCGAGCGAGCGGAGCCAGGAGGTCGACAGGGTGCTGACCAGCCGAAACCGATCAGAGCAGTGACCGAGGGGCCTCCTGGCCAGGTGGTGCGGGTGGCTCGGAAACCGGTCGAGTCCTCATTCCACATTCCACAAACGCCCGCCCCGGCGAGTGGCCCGGGTCGGCAGGACCGGCCGTGTCGGCCCTGTGGTCCCGGAGGCGACTCCTCGACGCGGACACGGCACGGAGTTCTGATCGCACTGGTCCGGGTCGCATGAACCCGCCGTCGCCGGTCCCACGGGACGGGCTTCGAGCCACCACCGGGACGAGGGGATGAAGTGGTCATTCGACTGATGCTGCGCCGCGCACGCCCAGGGACGCTGGTCCTGTACGGCGAGACGGCTCTCGCTGATGCCCCGGTAGGACACCCTGCCCCGACGGCTGCATGCGGTGCGGGACCGGGCGGTGGCCCTGGACGTCGGGGCGCGGTTGAGGGCGCAGGCGATGGCGTCGACGAGGTCTCCCGCATTGGCGAGGGCGACGGTCTTGAAGGCGTGTACGCGGCCGTAGGTGACCTCGCGTTCGAGGCTGAGGGTCACATGAGTCAACAGGTCGCAGAAGAGCGGGCGTTCGACGAGGGAGGCTGTCACGGTGCGGGCCGGCTCGTCCGGTGTGACTCCCGTGTGGTCGGTGAGCCGCGCGGCGATGTCGTGTGACCAGTCGCGGTATCCCAGTCTGCGCCGCAGGGAATGCCGCCCGCTGGTCCGCCGGGCCTTATCGAGGGCAGTGGATCGACGGACTGTCCCCGCGCAGAGTCTCCACCAGCCGCGCGTGCAGTCCCACCGGTGCCGTGAGGAAGCTGTCGGATCTCGTGGTCCAGGGACGGCCATCGGCGTCCGTGACCAGGGCGCCCACCTCGCGGGCCACCAGCGCGCCCGGCAGGAGATTGGCGGCGTCGCGGCCGAACTGCCAGAAGGCGTCGAGGCGTCCGGCCGCTGTATCGGCGATCTGCCACGAGGTGGGACCCAGATTGCGTACGGCACCCACGTACGGCAGCACGGCGGCGAGCGACCGTCCGGCCTCCTTGGCGGCCTCGGGCTGCCGGGTGATGAACGGGGGATGGCTGGTTGCCACGATGGCGACGGCCGGGTCGGTCTTGGCCGACGGCGTGATCGGCCGCCCGTTGCGGGTGGCGCCGGCTCCGAGGGCGGCGAGGTAGGTCTCTCCCAGCAACGGCGCGTGCAGGGCGGCCGCCACAGGCTCGCTGTCCCGGACCAGCGCCAGGCTCACGCAGAACTGCGGCAGGTCCTGCAGGAACTGCACCGCGCCGTCCACGACGTCGACGACCCACAGCTCGCCGTCGGGCAGTACGGCGAGGCCGTCCAGTTCGTCCGCCCAGGCGACGCCGGGCCGCAGTGCGTCCAGATGCTGCCGCATCACGGCGGCCGTCGGCGCCTCCAACGCCCCATAACTGGCGGCCAGTTCGTCGAGGGAGGTGACAGGCGCCGGGCGTGGGGTGGCCAGCAGCAGCTCACCCACCTCCTGCGCGGCGGCGGCCATGGGCGCGAGCAGGTTCTCGTAGGTCATCTTCGGCTCCAGTGCGTGAATCGGTCGACACGTCGATCATCCGTCGCGCCGGCGCCGTACATCCCTCCAGAGTGTCTGCGTGAGCGATACTGCCACTCATGGTCCTCCAAACGGCAGATTCCGCACTCGACGAGCGCGATCAGCGGCTGATCGCGGCGCTGCAGTGCGACGGACGTCTGACCGCCGAGCGGGCCGGTGAGGTCCTCGCAATGAGCCCGCGCACCGTGCACCGGCGCTGGCAGGCCCTGATCGCCGACGGGACCTGCAGGGTGATTGCCCCGCACGCCAGACACGACTCGGTTGGCGCGCTGTTTCTGCGGATCCGAGTGCTCGGCGGCAAGCTCGACGCGCTCACGGCGGCCCTGGCAGCCCGTTCCGATGTCCCGTTCATCGATGTGTCGGCGTCCGGCGACGAGATCCTCGCCGTCTCGTGGACGCTGCCGGGCACCCGGGACCACCTGGTGTTCCGGGACCTGCCCGCGACCCGGGCCGTGACGTCCGTGGCGGCGGACACCGTCCTGCATGTCTTCGCCGAGGCCTCCGACTGGCGGCACGCAGTCCTCAGCGACGCCGAGCGCGCCGCGCTGACACCGGTACTCCCGCCAGGAGCCGCCCCGGCGGGAATGGCGGACGACATCGACCGCGGCATCCTCGCCGTGCTGGAGGAGGACGCCAGGACACCGGCCGCGGCCGTCGCCCTGCGCACCGGCCACCCGGACTCCACCGTCCGGCGCCGCATCGCCCGGCTCACCGAGAACGGCCGACTCCTCACCCAGGTCGTGGTCGACCCGAAGCGGCTGGGACTCCTCATCGACGCCAACATCATGGTGCGCGTCGCCCCCGCCCGCCTCGACACGGTGGGGCGCACCCTGGCGGAACACCCCGCCGTGCACGGCGCGTTCGCCACCACGGGCCCGTCCAACCTGCACATCGCGATCTGGGTACGCGACCTGGAGCACCTCTACCGGTTCATCACCCAGGACCTCGGCAGTCTGGGAGTCGACGGCGCGGAGACCGTCATCGTCGGCCACGCGGTCAAACGCCCGGGGAAGGGGCCAGGCGGCCGGGTCGGGTGAGCCGGGTCGTGGCATCGGCACGCTGATGCGGTGGCGGGCGAGGCGGAGGAAGCCTTGGGTATGGGTCTTTCCTCGGGCTCGGCATTTGTCGTAGCAGGTGCGGTAGGTTCACGCACGCGTCCCGGAGCCGCGTCTGTTCAGGCGCGATCGCCGCGGAGCCCGGCACCGGTGGTCAGCCCTGCGCGGTGGGCCGCACGATCAACTCGTTGACGTCCACGTTCGCCGGCTGGTCCACGGCGAAAGCGATGGCATCAGCGATGGCCGAAGCCGGGATCGCCAGCTGCTCGGCCGCCGCCCGTGCGGCGGCCTGGGCCTCCACCGAGCCGCCGCGGTCGGTCAGCTCACTCCGCGTGAATCCAGGGCTGACGACAGTGACGCGGACGTCCCGGCTCTCCTGCCGCAGCCCTTCGGACAGAGCCGCCACGGCAAACTTGGTGGCGCTGTAGATAGCAGCGGTCGGGTCCACCCGGTGTCCGGACACCGAGGACACATTGGAACTCGCCTCGCTGCGGGCAGCCGAGCAGCGGCGTGCCGCGCTACGCCACCCCTCCGGCATGCGGTGCCGGTCAGCGGCGCCGGGCTCATGAGCGCCGTTCCTCGCGGTTGCGCAGCAGCTTGCGCCGGGCCTTCCACTCCGGATCTTTGGCCCGGCCACGTCTGCCGCGGTGTGTGCGGGTCAGACGGCGGCGGACGAGGCTGAGCATCTTGTTCGCAAGCTGCACCACGTGGAAATGATCGACCACCACGGTGGCGTGCGGCAGTCCGGTGCGGATCGCCGCCCGATACGACGGGGACATGTCGATGGCCACGAAACGAACCCCCTGGCGCCAGGTGAGCGGGGTGTCGGCCAGCCAGGCCGGCACATCGCCGGCGGCCCGTCCCTCGGTCTGCCCCAGCAGACCGCCGCAGCCTGCGGCGTCGACGAATCCGGTGTGCCAGCGATCGGCCGCCGCAGACGACTTCCCCGTCTGCGGGTCCTTCTCCCAGCGGGCCCTGCCCCGGCGGGTCTCGTCGATCCCCAGCACCTCGATGTCCGGCAGCGGCGCCTCGGTCACCGCAGTGGCAGCGGTACCGAAAGCCTCCATCACTACCGGCCAGGACGCTTTCCACTCCCGCGCGGCCTGCACCACCGTCACCCCGGCATCACGCACCGCCCGACCGGCCGCCTGCCGTAACCGCTCGGTCAGCCGGCAGCGGGCCGGTATCTGCGGCACCTGCTCGGTGAACGAACGCCGCGGGCAGCCACTCTCGTCGCACCACCAGCGGCGCTTGTGCCACACCAGCTCGGGCCCATGCTTGCCGTACGGCAGATCCCGCGGCCGGGTGGTCGAGCTGCCCCGCACCCGGCAGGCAAGCACCCGCACTCCGGACAGGCCCGCGCCCCCGCGAAGTCGGTGCCCAGGTGTACTCGGCGGGTGCCGTCTTCGAGCCGCTCGACCTGTACCACGGCCAGGCCGTCGAGATCGAGCAGCCGGGTCGTGTCGTTGACCACGCCCGTGGCCTCTCTCGCTGATCATCCTGCGTAGCAACAGAAATGATCACCGAGGCCCCGGGCACCCCAGTGCCCGGGTGCACTTCACCCCCCCTGCGATCAACAGAGCGTGACCACCAGCAGGGCCCAACCGCTCAACTTCGAAGACCACATTGGTAGCGAGTCTGGGACGACTCGCTACCAATGGCGAAGGCGGACGAGCGCTCAGCGCCTCGTCTCGTACCTGGTCAGCACCACGCCGCCGGGGAACGTCCGCGTCTCCACCAGATCCAGGTTCACCCAGCTATCCAGCGCGGCGAAGAAGGGCGTGCCGCCGCCCACCAGAACCGGATGGGTGGCGATCGCGTACTCGTCGATCAGCCCGGCCCGCATGGCCGCCCCGGCGAGCGTCGCGCCGCCGATGCCCATCGGGCCGCCGTCCTCTGCCTTGAGCCGGGTGATCTCGGCGACCGCGTCGCCGGTGACCAGGCGGGTGTTCCAGTCGACCTTGTCGATCGTCGAGGAGAACACCACCTTCGGCGTGTCCCGCCAGTTCCGCGCGAACTCGATCTCCGCCGGGGTGGCGTTGGGCTGCTGGTCGCCGGTCGGCCAGTAGGAGCTCATCGTCTCCCACAGCTTGCGCCCGTACAGCGACAGGCCGCTCGCCCGCTCCTGGTCGAGCCACCACTGGAACAGCTCGTCGCTCGGCGGCCCGCCCCACCCGATGTCGTCGCCGGCTGCGGCGATGTAGCCGTCCAGGGTCAGGTTCATGCCGTAGATCAGTTTCCGCATGGCGCCAGCCTTCCGTGAGTCGGACTCCGGCGTATACGACCGGCGCCGTGCGGGAAACTCATCGGTGCGCGGTCTGGGCTCACAGGTAGTCCTCGTGGTCAGGGCTCAGTGTGGCGTACTCGCCAGCTCGGGCACCCGACGGATCTCGACCTCGCCCTTGGCCTGGCTGGCCGGCACCCCGCTCGCCTGGCGCCAGGTCATCCGGTTCGTGGCCATCGACATGTCACCGTCCTGCCGGGCCGCCGTGCGCACCGGCCTGCCGCACGCCACCGTCGTAGTTGATCACTTCCATGTCGTTCAGCTCGCCAACAAGACGCTCAATCTGGTGCGCCGCCGTCTCACCCGAAGCGTCCGCGGCCGACGTGGCCGGACCGCGGACCCCGAGTGGAAGGCCCGGCGCAAGCTGCTGCACAACCGCGAAGACCTCACCGACGCCGAGTTCGAACGGATGTGGAACCCGCTGATGGACCAGGGCCCGATCGGCCAGGCGCTGCGGGTGGCCCGAGATCGAAGCCTTCCTGAACACCGGCATCAGCAACGCCAAGAGCGAGGGGATCAACCGCGTGATCAAGTTCGTCGGCCGCTCCGCTTACGGCTTCCGCAACCCCGCCAACCAGCGCCTACGCGCACGCTGCGTCACCACCCGCCGAGCCCGCGGACACCTCCGCACCGCACAACTTCGAAGACCCGCTTTGCAACGTCACGAGGGAACGACGCTGCGAGGCCCCACAGTCCGCTTGCCCCACACCTACGAGCCCATGCACCACCCCGGTTGAAACTGCAGGCGCGCTTCATGGGTCGGGGGCATCGCGACCACGCGATCTCAACTCTCCGGCCAGGAGATCGCGGGACTGGGATTGGGGACGGACGAGCCAACGGTCGTATCAGGGCTTCCGGACGGCCGGCGACGTTGATCAGCCGGTTTTCGATATGTCTCGGTGCCCTTGTTGTTCCAGGTCGTCGGCGAATTCAGCCCACCACAGGCTGCAATATTTGGCCATGCCTGCGATGCGGACCTTACTGTGGGCCGGAAGGGACCTGATGAGCTTGGCTCGTTTTTCACCGCTGATGGCGTGAAGGCTGAGCCAGCGCAGAAGGAATCGGCCGTCCCCGGACAATCGTACAGACGGATCTTTCTGGAGACTGTCCAAGTTGGAGATATAGGATCCTTCGATCGGCTGCTGGGCGAGAGAGAGCGTGCGCAGGCCGGGGCTCGACTCGGTGTCCGTGGGGGGTGCTGGATCCGGGTCGGGCAAGAATTTGTCCGGGATGGGATTCTCGCCTCGATTGAGACGTTTGCGGACGTCCCGTGCGGTGCTCATGGAGATTCCCGAGCGTCTGGCTATCTCACGCAGGCTCAGACCCGGTTCTGCCTCGATGAGTTCGCTGGCGCGCCGACGGCCGGCCGCGCTGTTCAACGGGCGAACTCGGCCGTCGCGGCCGATTCTGGATGGTGCCGCGGACTGCTGGTCGGGCCGCGAGCGTGCTCTGATTCGGCCGACCGTGGGGGCACTCAGCCCGGTCATCTGGGCGATGGCCCTATCCGACCAGGCATCACAGGACTCGATCAGGCGTACGGCTGCGGCTTCCCGGTCAGCCAGTGTGAGCGGAAGTCCGTGGGTGACATTCACCTGGACGGCGCGCGCGAATGCCTCCAGCTCACTGCCGTCAAACCACTCCACTCGGATTTCTGTGTCTCCGCGCAGCTGAGCGACCCGTAATCGGTGCATTCCGTCGATGACACGCATCGTCTCGCGGTGGACGAGAATGGGAGGCAGCACGTCATCGGATTCGGCCAGGAGTTTTATGTGCTCGGGGTCCTCGCCGTTGAGCCGCGGGGAATCGGCGGGCCGCAACCGGTCAATTGGAGCGTAGTCCCCGGTCACGGTCCGTGAACTACGAGTGATCCGTGCTGACTTGTCAGACGTCACCGTATCACCCCGAGCGTTTCACCCGCCTCGGGTGCGGGCGACTCACCTTCCTTTGAGTCGCGGAGAAGCTTGGCATCCCGATGCAGTGTGATCCCAGGTGATGGTGTGGCCTGAACCATATCCGTGTCCCCCTCGTGTTTCGGATCAACTTACTGCCCTCTGCAGCTTGTTCCTTTTGGTTCCCTCGCAAACGCCGTGCTGCGGGTCTCTGGGAAAAGTACAGTCAATATTGGCCACAGTCCGGGCGGCTTCAACGTGACTTGTGTGATGGTCCAGCCGATCACACCTGCGGTATGCGCAAGCCGGTGTCCGGAGCGTGCATCAGTTGAGCGTTTCCACTATCAGGGCACGGTGGAGTTTACTGTGCAAATCGCCTACGGCAACAGACAGTTCAAGCGGTGGCGAACCCTTGCGTCCAGTGGTAGCCGCCCCCGCCACAGTTACTATGCGCATCCGGCGAGATCTGGTCGTGCCCAGTCGCGTTGGCTCGCCGACTGAGCGTCCTCGGTAAGGATCGCAGCCCTGCAGGCAGCGGAGTCACGCGAGTGCCGTCGACCGCTCGACGCGCGTCCCGCCCATGGGCGCCGGCCACGACTGCCGGGGAGCCGCGTCCTCCGAGACTGCTCCGTCCTCGGTACCCGCTCACCCCGTTCCGTGTTTGGGTAAGGCACCGGGGACTTTCAACGTTTGACAGTTCCTTCACGCAGCCGATCGATCATCCGGCGCGTGGCGTGGAGCGGTGTCTCCGTGTCAGCCGCGTCAACGGCGATGCCGGCATTGCGGACCGCGATCTCTTCGTCCCAGGCCTCCATGCCCGCGAAGGGGATGGTTTCACCGGGGACATAGGGCGGATACGGTCGATATGTGTTGATCTCGGCGGTGGGCTCACCGCGGACCAGGATCGGATCCAGATAGAGTCCGTCGCTGAGAATCCGAGTGCTTGTCGGGATGTAACCGATGTCCAGTCCGCAGCGGCGTCGCGCGGACGTGTTCGGCTCCGAGCAGTGCAGGATGTTGGGGTGGTGGATCTCGACGTCACCCGGATTCAGTTCGACGTCGACGATTCCGCACCGTTCCGACCATTCCTGGACCAGCTTCTCGTCGGAAGCTGAGAACAGCATGTTCGGCGAGTCCGTCCGACGGGTGGGCTGATAGAGGGGTAGACAGTGGCTGCCTGGTATCACGCGCAGGCAGCCGTTCTCCGTGGTGCACTCGTCGACGGCGATCCACACGGTCAGCGCCTGCATGGGATCGAGCTTCCAGTAGGCGCCGTCCTGGTGCCACAACACCGGCTGGCCGTCGTAGGGCGGCTTGCATATGTAGTGGGCCGTGAAGCATGCGAGGTCCGGGCCGAGGAAGAATTCCGCGATGTCCACCAGCCCGGGGTCGGAGACGAGCCGCACCCAGAAGGCGTCATTGCGGATCAACGGGTGATGCAAATGCTCCGGTCGCAGCTCCGGATACCGCTCGGTGAGCCACGACACGTGCGCCTTGATTTCTTCCACAAGGCTCACGGGAATTGCATTGCGGATGATGCTGAATCCGTTTTCTTCGTACTCCGCTCGAACCTTTTCCAAGGTACTCAATGAAACTCCCTTATTCGCGATTCTGGGGTTTCTGGTGCAACGGCTGAGAGTCGATGAAGGGCTTTTCGGGCGCACCGGGTCTCACGACAATGCAATGCCGCCCGAGTCTCGCATGAGGTTAGCGGACTCATCAGCGCGTGCGCCAGAATGCGGAGACCGCATCGTCCACTAATACCGCTCATCGAACGCTGCTGTGCGTGTCGTGTTGATTTGACCGTGTGCCTGATATGGTCTCGGCGCACATTCGAAATGTGAACCGGTACGGCGCGCCAGGGCCCGCGTCCGGGCCTCTGCGGCTGTGCTCGGGTCGCTCGTCCCTGAGTCGCCTCGCCGTTCGACGGCGCGATGCAGATGTGCTGCGCATGCGTACGAGTGACAGAAGTTTTCAGTCGAACACTCAACACGGCCGTGTGGGGTGAGTGCCGCCGTCCGCTTGAGTGTCGGTCGTGTCACGAAGGCACAGACAGGGGAGTCGACCTTGGACGACATCACGTCGTCGGCCGTGACCAAGCCCTTCCGATCCGTCGGCCGGACGAATCCGCAACCGGTCTCCTCCGCCCAGCTTCGCATCTGGTTCCTGGACCGATTGGCGGGCGGAAAGCCGACGTACAACCTGCCGATCGTCGTCCGGCTGCAGGGCACACTCGACCGTGCCGCGCTTGAGGCTGCCCTGGCCGATGTCGTCGCGCGCCACGAAAGCCTGCGTACTGTGTTCGCTGACGTGGAAGGGCGGCCGGTCCAGCACGTGTTGGGCGAGCAGCAAGGGCGGCCGGTCCTTGAGGTGCACCGAGTGGATCCTCCCCAGTTGGAGCGTGAGTTGGCCGCCGCGGCGGCGCGTCCCTTCGATCTGGCAACGGAGACACCCCTGCGGGCGAGTCTCTTCGAACTCACTGAGGACGAGCACGTACTGCTGCTGCTGTTGCACCGCATAGCCTGCGACGGGTGGTCGGCGGGCCCGCTCGGCCGGGATCTGATGGAGTTCTACAACGCACGGTGCCGCGGTGCCGTCCTGGACCGGACCGAGCCGGCGGTGCGGTACGCCGACCACATCCTGCGCCGACAGCGGCAGCTCGGTGACCCTGGGGACCGGCACAGCCTTGCGGCACGGCAGTTGACGTACTGGCGGACGACGTTGTCCGGGATGGGCAACGAGATCGCGCTGCCCTTCGATCGCTCGCGTCCGGCGAAGCCGAGCTTCCGTGGCGACTCGGTCAGGTTCGAGGTGGCATCCGGGGTGCATGCGCGGCTGGCTGAGCTGGCACAGCGCACTGGAACGACGATGTTCACGGTGCTCCACGCCGGGCTCGCCGTTCTGCTCGGCCGCCTGACCGGTGAGATGGACATCGCGATCGGAACACCCGTGCCGGGGCGCACTCACTCGGGGTCGGAAGACCTCGTCGGACACTTCGCGAACACCGTCGTGCTGCGGACCGATCTTGCAGGCACCCCGACGTTCGCTGATTTGCTCCACAAGGTACATGCGGTGGACCTGGCCGCCTTCGCACATCAGGACGTCCCGTTCGAGCAGGTCGTCGAGGCGGTCAACCCGGAACGGGTTCTGGGACGCAATCCGCTGGTTCAGGTTTTCATCACAGCGCAGTCACTGGAGCACGAGTGGGGGCTGACCGGACTGCGCACCACTGCGAGCGAGCGCCCTTTCGGGGCGGTCGAGTTCGACCTGAGCTTCAATTTCGACCCGCGATACGAACCTGATGGAACCGCGGTGGGCATCGTCGGCGAGGCGCGGTTCAGTACGGACCTGTTCGACCGGACGAGTGTGGAAACGATCGCCGAACGACTGGTCCGCGTCCTCACCGCGGTGGCCGCGGACGCCACGCCGGCCGTCGGTGACATCGACGTTCTCTCCACCGCTGAGCGCGAGACCCTCCTGAGCGGCTGGAACGACACCGCGAGGGAGGTGTGCGGGCAGAGCGTGCCGGAGTTGCTGGAAGCACGGGCCGCGAAGACCCCGGACGCGGTGGCGGTGCGGATCGGATACGCGGAGTTGACCTACGGCGAGTTGAACGCGAAGGCCAATCGTGTTGCCCGCTATCTGATCAGCCGTGGCGCCGGGCCGGAGTCGGTGGTGGCGTTGTCGATGCCGCGGTCGGTGGACCTCGTTGTCGCGGTGTGGGGGACGCTGAAGGCCGGCGCGGCCTATTGCCCGATAGATCCGGAGTACCCGGTCGAGCGAGTGTCGTTCATGCTGGCCGACTGTGGTGCTCAGATCGTTTTGAAGGAGCCGGTGCACGCGCGCGACATGGCGGACACGAACCTGACCGACGCGGACCGTGTCATCCCGCTGTTGCCCGGACACCCCTGCTATGTGATCTACACGTCGGGATCCACCGGTGTGCCGAAGGCGGTCGTGATGCACGGTGCGGCTCTGGTGAACCTCATGAGCTGGTACCAGAGGGCAGGGGAGAAGGAGGGCTGGTCCGCACACCGGACCGCCAACTTCTCGTCGATCAGCTTCGACATGGCGATCATGGAGATTCTGATCTCCACCGTACGCGGCGGATGTCTGGAGATCCCGGAGGAGGAGACGCGCCGAGATCTGCACAAGCTGGTGACGTGGCTCGCGGAGAACGAAGTCAACGAGATCTTCGTGCCCAACCTCGTTCTCGCGGCGCTCGTCGACGCCAGCGGAGGCACGGCCGGCGGCCTGCCCCGACTTCGGCATGTGGTCCAGGGCGGCGAGGCGTTCAAACTCACCGCCGAATTGGCGGCGTTTCGACGGGCTGTGCCAGACCGTCGCCTGATGAACTACTACGGTCCGACCGAGACGCATGTGGCCACGGCGGCCGTCCTGCCCTCCGATCCCGATGAGTGGCCGGCCGAGGCGCCGATAGGGCGGCCGATCGACAACACGCGGACTTATGTGCTCGACCGTTGGCTGAAACCGGTTCCGGTCGGGGTGCCGGGCGAGTTGTACATCGCCGGGGCCCAGTTGGCCCGCGGATACCTCAAGAGACCGGATGCCACCGCCGCCCGATACGTTCCCGATCCCTTCGGTGAACCGGGAACGCGGATGTACCGGACCGGGGACGTGGTGCGCTGGTGTGCGGACGGGCAGTTGATGTTCGTGGGCCGGGTGGACGACCAGCTGAAGATCAGGGGTTTCCGGGTCGAGCCCGGGGAGGTGGAGGCCGTTCTGCGACGCCACGAGGAGGTCGTCCAGGTGGCTGTGATCGCGGTACGCGAGCGCAGCACGTCGGCCAAACGTCTGGTCGCCTACGTCGTACCCGCGACCGCGACACTGACGCCGGCTGTCCTGCGTCGCCACGCTGCCGAATTCCTGCCGCACCACATGGTGCCGAAATTCCGGCTGGTCGACCGTTTGCCGTTGACCCCCAACGGCAAACTTGACCGAGGCGCTCTGCCCGCCCTGACCGAGGAGGCCGGCCGGCCACCGTCCAGCCGGGTGGAACATGAAGTCTGCGACGTGTTCGCGGAGGTTCTGGAGAAACCGGTGGCCGATGTCGATCAGAACTTCTTCGCGTCGGGTGGCCACTCCTTGGGAGTACTGCGGGTCGTGTACGGCATTCAAAGGCGCCTGGAGGTGAGCCTGCCGGTAACGGCAGTTTTCGAGCACCCGACGCCGGCCGGGATCGCGCGGGCCCTCGGGCAGGCCGAGGGCCTCGAAGAGAGCGCTGATCCGGCGACGGCGTCCGCGACGCACGAGGCTCCGCGCCGCTGACGCCGGCGGCCGCCGTCAGCTCATCGCAGGGCGCCTCTGGTTCGGGCTGAACCGAGGCCGACGGGCGAAGAGGTCGCCGTGTCGCGCTCAGCCGTTCCTGTGGGGGAGTCTGTCTGCGGGCTGATGTGCACCTCTTCCACCATTTCTCATGGTGTCAGTGCTGGGCCCGTTTTGACGCGCGCCGAAACCGCTGAAAATCGCGGATTAAAATATCCGGTGCGCTCGCGTTGTGTCGGTGCGAAAGAGCGACACTGGACAACTGCACTTCCCGCAAAATATGCTGCGAAGCGTCGCAATGGCCATCGAGAATGGGGGTGGCATCATGTCGTACAACCACTGACAAAGAAGTGAGAAGCTGGCGACAATTGTCAGCATTCAGGTGGCGGAAGCCTCGAAGGGTAAAGAGACTTCGTGACCTGACGGGGCGTACGTCGTGCGCATCTGCCTCTTTCGGGCGTGTGAAATGCGAGCGATGCGGATGCGGGCAGCGTGCGCCCCTGCTCCGGCATTCAAGGGATTTCTTTCCGACCTGCGATCCTAGGCGACTTCACATTTCGATCAAAGGTGATAAAAAGTGACTCCCATTTCCGTTTACGATCCGCTGCGCAGCGAAATGATTCGAGACCCCTATCCCACTTATGCCAGGATGCTCGAGGAGACGCCCATCCACTGGCACGCGGGGATGGAGGCGTGGGTGGTCGTACGGCACGCCGACTGCGTGCGTGTACTCCGGGAACACGAGACGTTCGCCAGGGACCCCCGTCGCAACGGTGAGGAGATCCCGGAGTTTCGCCAGAACGTCCAGATGATGGACCCGCCGCAGCAGACGCCGCTGCGTCGGCTCCTGGTGGGCGCGATGCGCTCACAGGACAAGAAGAAGCTGTTCGACGACGCGGTCGCGTTCCTGCGCAGCACGCTGGGCGGTCGGCGGCGGGACGAGCCGTTCGACTGGATGTCGGATGTGGCCGCACCCTTCGCGCTCCACCTGTCCGCGAGCCTTCTCGGCGTCCCCGAACCGGACGCGTCCGACTATGCGGAGATCTCGCACGGCATCGCGCTGCGCATGGACTCCGGTCTCGCGCCGGAGAACATTCCGGAGGGGGATGCCGCCCGTAAGCGTCTGAACGACCTCGGGGAGAGCTGGTTCCCGCGTCCCGAGGGGGATGACGGACTTGTCGCCCAGCTCGTAAGGCGAGCGGATGACGAGTTCCTTGGTGGGCACTACATGCGGAACTCCGCGGCGATGATGTTCAACGCGAGTTACGGGACGATCTTCGCCATGGTCGGCAATGCGGCTCTCCTGCTGGCGATGATGCCCGAACTGCTTCCGCAGCTGTCCCGGCCGGGGATCCAGCCGACCGGCGTCGACGAACTCGTCCGATATGACGGGCCGGCACAAGGGACGAGCAGGGTCGCGGTCACGGAAACAACGATCCAGGGCACTCGCATCGCCGCCGGGGACTCCGTGGTGACACTGCTTGCCGCCGCCAATCGCGATCCCCGGGTTTTCGACGATCCGCACGACATCAAGCTGGACCGCCGGCCGAACCCCCATCTCGGTTTCGGCTCGGGACCACACGCCTGCTTCGGTTCCGAATTCGGCAAGTTGAGCATCTCCGCGATGATCAACGCATTGAGCGACGACGGCGTGCGGCTGCGTCTCGCGGCCGAGCCCACTCGGCGCACCACCGCCACGGTGCGGAGCCTGGACGTTCTTCCGGTGTGTCTCGAGCGATGACCTGAGCGCCAACGCTGATCGGACTGAAGGGGTTGGTAGGCGTGCATGCGGTTCTTCTCGGTGCCGAACAAGAAGCGATCGAAGAGTTGGTCAGGATCGGACACTCCGTCACCGTGCTGTACGTAGCACACGACCGGGTGGTGCTCGAAGGGTGCCGGGATCTGACCACGCACTGTGCCTTCCTGCCGTCGTTCGATCGGCCGGAACTCGCCTGGGCGGCCCTGGTCCACCTCGGCGTGGCCGACACGGTGGACGTCGTCATCCCCGGTCACGAGTTCGCGGTGACCACAGCAGCCATCCTGAATGAGATCCTCGGGCTGCAGAAGCGCATGGACCCCGCAGTCGCCCTCGCCGGACGCGACAAGCCGCTGCAGAAGAGCCTCTGGCAGCAGCACCATGTCCCCACGGCGCGATACAGGGTCTTCCCCGAGAAGCCGACCAGCGAAGCGGCGCTCCGCCGCGGTCTGGGCGATCTGAACCCGCCGTACGTGGTGAAGCCGACGGCGGACGGCGGTTCACATCTGGTCTTCCGCGTCGACACGGTGGAGGAGTTGTTCAGCCGGCTCAGCGCCATCACGGAGCTGGAGACGTGCATGGTCGAAGAGTGGCAGTCGGGGGATGAATGGCACTTCGACGGCGTCGTCGCCGACGGCCGCATCGAAAGCTTCATGGTGTCGCGTGACGCGACACCCGCGATCGAGACCAAGTCCGGAAGCCCGTTTCGCTCCATCGCCCTCCCCGCCAAGCTGTACCCGGAACTCTACGACGAGGCACGTGCGTTCGCGGAGAGCTGCCGGTCGGCACTCGGAGGCGAGTGCGGTGCATTCCATCTTGAGGTGTTCGGGGAACCCGGCAGGTTCGTCGCCGGAGAGCTCGGCTGGCGCCCGGCCGGCGGCCTGATCAGCGTCAGCGCGCTGCACAGCATCGGCGTCAGCCTCTGGGCGGCGCATGCGCGCGCGCATGTCGGTGCCGACGTGACGCCGCCCGAGTTCGAGCCCACGGGCGTTTTCGGCTTCGTCTGCCTCCCGGTCAAATCAGGGTTTCGCAACGGCGTGACCCGGGCCGATCTGGAAGGGCTCCCCGGGGTCAGACACCTTCGTATGAAGGTCCGGCCGGGGGAGGTCATGAAGGAGAAGAAGACCAGCTCGATCGCCGTCGCCTGGGCCGTCATCGAAGGAGACGACGTCGAGCACTGCGAGAAGCGCGTGGAAGACGCCATTCGACGGGTGGCCGAGATGCACGAGGCGAAGAGCAGGCCGTGACCACCCACGGACGAAGATCACCGGTTCCGATGAGGCGAAGGTTGTCAGATCCGTGAGCATCCACCTGAACCTGTTCATGCTGCTTCCAGGTCATCACGACTCCGCTTGGCTGCACCCCGAGTGCGAATCGGTGCGCGTCACAGACGTCGACTACTACCTGGAGCTCACGCGCATCGCGGAAAAGGGGCTGATGGACTCCGTGTTCATCGCCGACGCGCTGTGGCACAAGCCGCGCAGCAACTACTGTGCCGGGCTCGAACCGCTCACCCTGCTGGGCGGTCTCGCTCTGGGAACCGAGCACATCGGGCTGATCGCGACGGCGTCGACCTCGTACTACGAACCCTTCCACCTGGCGCGTATGTTCGCGTCGCTGGACCACATCTCGGGTGGGCGCGCCGGCTGGAACATCGTCGTGTCCAACAGCGTCAACGAGGCCAGGAACTTCAACAGGTCGAAGATGCTCTCCCACCGGCAACGCTACGAGCGTGCCGAGGAGTTCCTCGAGGTGGCCAACCGGCTGTGGGAGTCGTGGGACGAGGATGCGGTGATCCGGGATCGATCCACCGGTCACTACACCGACCCGGACCGGATCCATCTCGTCGAGCATCAGGGTGAGTACTTCAAGGTCCGCGGGCCGCTCAACATCCAGCGCTCTCCCCAGGTCCGCCCCTTCATGGTCCAGGCAGGGGCGTCGGAAGCGGGCAGGTCGTTCGCCGCCCGCCACGCCGACGCGGTGTTCACGGTCCAGGAGAACGTGCACGACGCCGCGGGATTCCGCACGGAGATGCGCCGACGTGCCGCAGCCAACGGACGCACCGTCAAGGTGCTGCCCGGGTTGCTGCCGATCGTCGGTTCGACCGAGGCCGAGGCGGATGAGAAGAAGCGTGCGCTCATTCAGATGCAGGCCACCGATTACGCCCTCGAGCACATCTCGATGATGCTGAACGTCGATCTCACCGACTGCTCCGTCGACGCGCCCTTTCCCGTGGACCGCCTGCCCCCCGCGGACAGCATTCAGGGCAACCGCACGACCTACGAGCTGATCACGGGCATAGCCCGTCGTGGTGGCGTCACGGTCGGCGACATCATCGCTCTGCAGGGTTTCGGGCGCGGCCATCTGGTGGTCACGGGCACACCGGAGCGCATTGCCGACGTGATCGAGACCTGGATCGACGGCGGTGCGGCCGACGGATTCAACATCATGCCGCCGGTGTTTCCCGTCGGCCTCGCCGACTTCGTCGACGAGGTGGTGCCGTTACTGCAGAAGCGCGGGCTGTTCCGCACAGAGTACGGCGAGAAGCGGTTGCGGAGTCGCTATGAGTGAGCGGACGCACGAGGGGCACGGGCGCCTGCCGGACGAACGCGAGCAGGGCGATACCGCGGACATGACCTCACGGCTGCGCGAACACCTCGCGGCCTTCCTGTCCCGCGAGGCCGTCCCGACGGAGTTCGTGTTCGTCGACACGTTTCCGGCGCTGCCCAACGGCAAGGTCGACAGAGCTGCTCTCGGGCGACTCGCCGCTGCCGAGGCCGCGTCTGAGGAGCCTCCACAGCTGCCGGAAGTCGGCGCCGCACCCGGCGACGAGGTGATGACCGACGATGTGGACTTCCTGGTGCGGCTCTTCACCAAGGAGTTGTCACAGGCCCACATCGGCCTCGACGAGGATCTGACGCGGTTGGGCGCCAACTCCCTGGTCCTGGTGAAGGTGTGCGCGGCATGGACGGACCGGACCGGGCGACACGTCGACGGCGCTCGCCTGCGCCGCAACCCGACGATCCGTAACGTCCTGGCCTGTTCCTCCCCGCCCGCAAGGGACGCGGACAACGCTGACGTCGTCGTCGACACCCATCGCTTCGAAGTCCCCCTCGACCACGACGATCCGGCCGGCCCGTCGATCACCGTGTTCGCCCAGACGGTGGTGCGCCGTGAAGCGGCCGGCCATCACCTTCCCTATCTGCTCTTCCTGCAAGGCGGCCCGGGCGGGCAGTGCCCCGATCCGCGCAATCTGATCCCGAAATGGCTCGACGCCGCACTGGACCGCTACCAGGTGGTGCTCCTCGACCAGCGTGGCTGCGGCCGCAGTTCGCCCGTCACCACTGATTCCATCGCGGGTCTGACGGCGACCGCCGCGCTGGAGCGACTGCGGTGTTTCCGGGCGGACGCCATCGTCCGGGACGCCGAGTTACTGCGGGAGCGCATCCTGCGCATCCCGAGCTGGACGCTGCTGGGGGAGAGCTACGGCGGTTCCATCGCCCTGACCTACCTCTCCCACTTCCCCGAGCGAATCGACAGGGCGTTCATCTCCAGCGGGCTCATCGGTCCGGTCAGTTCCGCCGACGACGTGCTGCGGGACACCTTGGCGATGAGCAAGAAGAAGAACGCCGAGTACCACGAGAGATATCCCGACGACGAAGCCGTCATCGAGCGGATCGTGGACCACTTGCGCGAACACGAGGTCGTTCTCCCGACAGGAGACAGACTGTCGCCCGAGCGGCTGCGGATGCTGGGCCTGAAGTTCGGATTCGACGGCGGCATGGAGGCGGTCCACGACGTCATCCAGACCGCCTGGGACGGAGATGATCTGACCGAGGCCTTCGTGAAGGCGGTGGCCGGGACCGACATGTCCAGCTCGCCCCTGTTCTATCTGCAGGAGTACATCTACGGAATGCCCGGCTGTGCCACCCGGTGGGCCGCGGACCGTCTCTACGCGGACGAGCCGGCGTTCAGCGACCACGCCCGGCCGTTCCACTTCTACGGCGAGGTGACCTTCCCGTGGATGTTCCGTCAGATCGGCGGTCTGAGACCGTTCGCCGAGGTCGCGGACGAGCTTGCCCGGTACACCGGGTGGACGAGCTTGTACGACCTGCCGCAGTTGGCGCGCAATACCGTGCCCGTATACGCCGTGGCGGCCATGGACGACCTCTACGTCCCCGCCGCACAGCAGTTCCGTACGGCACAGCAGATCGGATCGTGCTGGCTGTTCTTCTCCGCGGACTACAACCATGCGGGCTTGATGAATGACCGTGAGGGCCTGGCCCGACTCCTCGAATTCGGGTCAGTACCACGAACCCGGAGGACGTGAGACCGTGTCATGCTCACTGTTTGAGCAGGTCAGAGCAGTGGCGCTGGACGACCCCTCGCGGCTGGCCGTGTCCGATCGGGCGACCACGCTCTCGTACGGCGAGCTGGTGTCGAGAGCCGAGGCCCTCGGCCGCCGGCTCGTCGACCGGGGAGCCGGGCCGGGCGATCGAGTCGGGGTCATGGTCGAGCGGGGCGTCGACCTGGTGGTGGCGCTGTTCGGTGTGTCCGCCGCCGGGGCCGCGTACGTCCCTCTCGACCCGCGATATCCGAAGGACAGGCTGCGGGCGATAGTCGAGGACGCCGATCTCGCACTCCTGGTCACGGATTCGAGCGGAGCGGAGTTCTCCGTGCCCGCGAAACGTGTCTCCCTACCGGGGGCCGCCGCACCGGGCCTTGCCGAGCTGGTGCTGCCCACACCGTCCCCCCAGGACCCCTCCTATGTCATCTACACCTCCGGATCGACCGGCCGGCCCAAGGGCGTCGTAGTCACCAATGCCAACGTGGCCGCGTTGTTCGACGCGCTCGACGAGACCTTCGGCATTCCGTTCGACGACACCTTTCTCGCCGTGACGAGTGTGTCGTTCGACATCGCCGTCATGGAGTTGCTCTGGCCGCTCACACGTGGCGGAGCAAGTGTCGTGAGCCCGGACCGGATGGTCGACCGTCTCGACCCCCACAGCGATGGCAGCCTTCGGGGCTTGATGCGGCGCTTCCGGCCCACGCTCTTCCAGGCGACGCCTTCCCTGCTGTCGGCCATCGCGTCCTACGAGGAGACCTTGCGGTCGCTGCGCGGCCTGCGGGTGCTGTCCGTAGGGGGTGAGGTGTTTCCGGTGGGGCTCGCTCGGCGCCTGGTGACGGCCCTTCCCGACGTTCGGGTGTGCAACATGTACGGGCCCACGGAGGCGACCGTCTGGTGCGCTGTCCATGAGGTCACGTCAGAGGAGGCTCAGGGCACCGCGATTCCCATCGGGGCGGCTCTCGGGCACGCCCGTCTCCGGGTCGTCGACGACCATGGCGTTGACGTGGTCCCGGGAGAGGTGGGGGAGCTGTGGGTCGGCGGTCCCTGCGTGACCGCAGGCTACTTCCGCCTCCCGGACCGCACCGAGGAGCGGTTCGTCGACGAGGCCGGTGATGCGCCGCGACGTTGGTACCGAACCGGCGACAGGGTGCGCAGCCGGTCGGACGGCGCACTCGAGTTCGTCGGCCGATTCGACCGGCAGGTCAAGATTTCCGGAGTGCGGATCGAGCTCGACGAGATCGAGGCCGTCCTGTCCACCTCTCCCGACGTACGCACGGCCGCCGTGGTCGCGCAGCAGGGACCCGACGGTTCTCACAAGCTCGTCGCCTACGTCCAGCCGGTGCTCGCCGGGAGGAACCGCACCGTGTCCGGCGCGGAATCCGACCACCGCAGGCATTGGGGCCAGATATGGGACGCCGCGTACGCACAGGAGCCGAACGCCGAGTTCGTCGGCTGGCGCAGCAGCTACACAGGCGATCCCATACCCGTCGGCGAGATGCGCGAATGGCTGGACGACACCGTGCGTCGGATCGAGTCGATCCGACCGCGTCTGGTACTGGACGTGGGGGTCGGGGCCGGTGCGATCCTGCGGAGGATCGCACACCGCACGGAACGCTACGTCGGGATCGACGTGGCCCAGGCAGCGATCCAGGCCGCGGCCCGGCACCTGGACGATGAATGGGATCACGTCAGTCTGCGGGTCGGTGACGCGGACAGCCTGGCCGACGTGCGTGCCGGCGAGGTCGACACCGTCGTTCTCAACTCGGTCGTGCAGTATTTTCCCGGCCTGTCCTACCTGTGCCGGGCGCTCACCGAAGCCGCCCGCATCACAGGCCCCGACGGCGCCCTGTTCGTCGGAGACGTCCGCGACCCGGCTCTGCTCGAGGCGTTTCATGCCACGGTCGTCCTCCATCACGCCCCGGCCGACACTCCCGTGGCCGAGCTCGCGGCGATGATCCGACACCGGGTGAGCATGGATCGCGAGTTGTGCGTGCCCGGGGAGTTCTTCGCCGAGTACGCGGCGAGCGCCGGGATGGCCGTCCTGCCTGAGCTCAAGCGAGGCGCGGCTCGCAACGAGCTGACGTCCTTCCGGTACGACGTCACGCTCCTGGGCGCTCGCAGAGCCGCGGACCTCGACGACCTGGCCGCACATGTCGAGGTCGTGCCGTGGGACGAGGTCGGTGGCCTCGCCGGCGTGAAGGAACTGCTCGGACGACCCGGGCCGGAGGCGGTGACCGTTGCGGGAATTCCGAATTCCCGCCTGACGCTGCCCTTGGCGCTGTGCGGGCAACTCGCTGAGGCGGCGCCCGGGGACACCGCCTGCGACGTCGAACGCAGGCTCGCGGCCCACGACAGTGCGGACACGCCGGACATCGAGTCGGTCGCGGTGCTCGGTGACCGGGCCGGTCGCCCGGTCAGGCTCGTTCCGGACGCGCGTGGAGCGCGCCGCTATGACGCTCGGTTCGGGCAGCGCCGGTGACGGACCACAGGGCCCTCACGTGCGGAGTTCGCGGACGTCCCGGCTCATGAGGGGCAACAGGCAGACGACGATGAAGGCGATGCCGCACGCGACGCTGACGGACTTCGCCCCGTATTCCGCGGCCAGCGGGCCCATGGCCAGCTGCGACAGCGGGATCGCCAGGTAGGACAGCAGATCGTCGTAGGCGGCGACCCGCGAGAGGGACTCCTCTGGAACGGCCGACTGCAGAGTGCTCTCCCAGGTGATGGCGGCCACGGTGAAGCCGAGGCCGCCGATGAAGGCGGTCACCGCCACGATCCAGGCGTCCCCGGACAAGCCGATCGCCAGCAGAGGGAGGCCCGCAAGGGTTCCCCAGATCCGCCCGTCCCGGAGCGGACGGCGCAGAACGATCTTCACGGCGACGACGCTCATCACGAGCAGTCCGATAGCGCGGACGGTCTGCACGGTGCCCCAGCCCACGGCGCCGTCCTTCCCGGACACCACCTGCGGCCCCAAGACGTTCCACGGACCCACGTTGAAGGCGTTCACGAGAGCGAACGAGATGGTCATGATGACCACCCAGCGCATCGACCGGAAGACGGTCCAGCCTTCGACGAGGTCGCGCCAGAGCGGCCGGTCCGCCGCCGGTGGCCGGCTCGTCCCGGGGATGCGTGTGAACGCCGCGGCGGCCAGGACGAAGGAGGCGGCATCGGCCGCGAGAGCCCACCCGCCACCGACCGTGGCCACCAGGACGCTGGCGATCATGGGGCCCAGGATGCGCACGGCGTTCTGGCTGCTGGCCAGGAGCGCGTTGGCGCGCTGCAGGTCCCGACGCTCGACGAGTTCGGGGACGATGCCGCGCAGCGCGGGTTGTGAGAAGGCGCTGACGGCACCGCTGATGAGGACCAGGCCGGCGATCACGAAGAGGTCGTAGCGATCTGTGATGAGGATGACGGCCATCACCGCCATCACGGCAGCGGTCGTCAGGTTGGTCACGATGAGCACGGCTCGCCTGCTGACGCGGTCGGCGACCGCGCCCCCCAGGAGCAGGAGCACGAGGGTGGGGATCATGTTGGCAGCGAGGACGATGCCGAGATCGGTCGCGCTGCCGGACGCCTGGAGCACGGCGAGGGCAAGTGCGACGGTGGTCATGGACGAGCCGGCGAGATCGACGGTGCGGCCTGCGTAGAACCAGCCGAACCGGCCGCTCAAGAGGTGCCTTAACGGTGTGGGGGACGCATTCGCTGTATCGGTCACGTCGACACTATCGGACACGGATTCTTCCAACCTGCCGCAGTGGTTTGCCAGTTGGGCTGGCAACGTAGCGAAGCCGCTGGTAGACGGCTTTCGATCAGAAGAACCGTCTTCACCAGTGGCTTCGGCTGCCTGTCTACCGATCACATGCCGACGTGTCCAGTTCTGGCCCGGCTTCCTCGCACGGTGCCTGTGCGAACGCCGGCGTGGGACCGTCTCGCGCGAGCGTACGAGCGCCGACCGACGGGCTGCTCGCCTCCGGACAGGACATGCGTCGTGCGGAGAGGAAGGCCGTTCTGGAGGGGAGTCGACGGAAAGGGAAATTGCGCTACCCTGGCGGAGTTGGTGGCGGCAGTCGGACCCATTACGCAGCGGCTTTTCCCGCAATCCGGTATCAGGTTGCGGCATTTCAGGCCAGGGTGCGGCCGCGAACCCGGCGCCATGGGCCGCCGCGCCATTCCTCACTCGCCTCGAACACGGTCGACCCGTCTGAAAGTTGGTGAGACAGCAACATGGCCAATCCGTTCGATGCCGAGGACGGAACCTTTCACGTGCTCGTCAACGACGAGATGCAGCATGCGATCTGGCCGACGTTCGCGGAGGTTCCGGATGGCTGGTCCGTGGTTCTCGAGTCGACGGATCGCGAGTCCTGTCTCGACTATGTGAATGCGCATTGGACGGACATGCGGCCGAAAAGTCTGGCAGAGACCGTGACGCGCGGTCATTGAAAAGCTCCTTCCGGCGTCTCCGGGCAGCGGCGGCAGGTACCGCCCGGCACGGAGCGAAGAGCGCTTTGATCTATGAATGCGTGACCGGCGGCACACGTGCGATGTTGCTGCTGGCACAGGAGAAATCGGCAGGCGCGTTGAATCCCTGGAACAACCGACAGGAGAACGCAAGAGATGCCCGATGCACGCATCGCACCTGACGCGGCGACGATTCAGCGCCGAACGCTTGAGTGGGTCGCCGAAATCCTTGAGGAGCCGGAGGTCACTGAGGAGGACAACTTCCTCGACCTGGGCGGCCATTCCATGATTGCCCTGGTGCTGGGTGAGCGCGCCAAGGACGCCTTCGGAGCCGACTACGACCTCAAGACTCTGTTCGAAGGAACCCTGGCCTCGGCCGCTGCCGAGCTGGCCTCCCGCGTCGCCGGGAGCTGACGGCGACCGGGCGCTCCGGCGGAGAGACGGAGGTGCCCACGCCGGAGTCCAGGGGTGGTGCGGGCATCGATGCGCAGCCACTCTGCCATGGATGAGGCGGAACACCGTGACGCCACAGAAAGGACGGCTTGCATGACGACCAGTCAGGAAACCGACTTCCGGCTCAGCGCCGAAGAGCTCGCGAGGTTCGAAAGGGACGGATTTATCGGCCCGATCAAGATATTCGAACCGGAGGAGATGACGGAGCTGTGGAAGACCACCCGACGGCAGCTTCCCGACCGATCCCTGGCCATCTATCCCGACGACGCGCTCAGCAGCGGCACGAATATCTCCAACTACGACCGCCACCTCGATGTCGATCTGCTCTCCGAGCACATCATGAACCGGCGGATCGTCGACCGCGTAGCCTCCATCCTCGGACCCGATGTGCTCTGCTGGCGCACCGAGTTCTTCCCCAAGTACCCCGGCGACGAGGGCACTGACTGGCACCAGGCAGCCACCTTCGCCAACGCCAGCAAGAAGCCGCAGATCATGTGGCCGACGGAAGAATCGGAGATCCCCTTCGGCGGCACGATCACCGTGTGGACCGCGTTCACGGACTCCACAAAGGAGAACGGCTGTCTCCAACTCATGCCGGGCACCCATCGGGAGATGAACTACGACGAGTCCAAGGCCATGGACTACGATCCCGATGCGATCAACTCCCGCGAAAAGGAAGGGGTCAAGCGCGGATTCTTCGGGTACGACTACCGGCAACTGCAGAAGGATCCGAACTGGAAACCGGATGAGTCCCAGGCCTTTCCCCTGGTGATGAAGCGTGGCGAGTGCGTCATCTTCTGGTCCACTCTCATGCACGCCTCCCTTCCGCATACGGGGAGCAAGAAGGACTACCGTATGGGATTCGCCGCACGTTATGTGCCGACGAAGGTGAAGATATACCCCGACACGGATCAGGTCGCCGAATACGGCGGCGGCATCACGCTGGACAACTACGGGGCGGTGCTCGTCTCCGGCGAGGACACCTACGGGATCAACACGCTCGCCACGCACAGCCGCCGGGGCTATGCGTTCACTCCCCGTCGTTGGTGAGCCGGCACCGGGGTCCGGATCCGGAGCGGCTGACGAGGGCAACTCGTCGTGCCCAGCCGGTCGGCGACGGATCCATCCTCTTGGCCGCGCCTCCAAGACGTCGGCAAGGTGCGCATACCGTGAGTCGGAGGACATGTCGTGAGCCCAGTCCCGCTGGTTCTGCTGCACCATTCCGGTGGATCCGCCCAGGTCTTCCAACGCCTCGTCAGGGCACTGCCCCAGCAGATCGCGGTACATGTGCTGGAGCTCCCGGGCAGGGGGCGCAGATGGCGGGAGAAGTCCGTCGTCTCGGCACAGAAGGCCGCTGACGACCTTGCCGTGCAGGTCGCCGAGGCCGGGATCACCGGAAGATTCGCGATCTTCGGGCACAGCATGGGCGCCTGTCTCGGTCTGCTCCTCGCCTCGCAACTGGAGGCCACCTCGGGCGGTGCGTACTGCGACACGCTCTTCGCCTCGGCCGGCGCCGGGCCGTTCGGCGCCTACCCGCTGTTCGACGGCGATCCACAGGAGGCCGAGGAGCAGCAGATCCTGGACACCGCGGCCAGGTTCGGCGGGCTGTCACCGCAGATCCTGGCCCATGAACAGTTGCGGGAACGATCAGTCGAGTTGCTGCGTGCCGATTTCGCGGTGTGCGACGACTTCGTGCGGATGCATCGCAACACCGTGACGGAGAGCCGGATCGTGGTGTGCCACGGCACCGATGACTTCTTCACCGCCGAGCAACTGGACCGGTGGCGGCTCAGCACGACGGCCGGCAGCGAGGTCGTGTCCTTCCCGGGGGACCACTTCTACATCACGGACCATGCGGCGGAGGTGGCTGCAACCGTGTCCGCGATCTTGGGAACCGGTCCGGCGCTTTCGGACCGGTGCCGCAGCGTCGCGCAAGTGTAGTTCAGCTGGTCCCCGACTTTCGTGGAAGCGAGACGGCATGGCTGACGCACCACCCTTGGAATCGATCGTCCTGGCGGACATCGCGATCGTCCTCCTCGCGGGAACCGCGATGGTGAAACTCGGCAAACGGCTGCGTCAGCCCCCGGTCGTCGCCGAGATCACCGTCGGTCTCATGCTCGGCCCCAGCCTCCTCGGCCTGCTACCCGGGAACATCCCGCACAGGCTGTTTCCGGGTGAGGCCCTGCCCATGCTGTCGGTCATCGCTCAGGTCGGCCTGGTGCTCTTCATGTTTCTCGCCGGCCTGGAGCTCGATGTCGCTGTGCTGCGCGGCGATGGGAAATCCGTGAGCACCATCGCCGCACTGTCGATGGCTGTGCCGTTCGGCCTCGGTGCCGGGACAGCGGCTCTGCTGTACGGCCGGTACGCGCCCCACGCCGTGAGCCACGCAGTCTTCGTTCTCTACATGGGAACGGCCTTCTCCATCACCGCTTTTCCCGTGCTGGCCCGCATCATCCGGGACGGCGGGCTGTCCCGGACACGGATCGGCACCCTTGCCATGGCTTGCGCCGCGGTGTGCGACGTCCTGGCCTGGTGCCTGCTGGCCGTGGTCGTCGCTGTCGCCCAGTCCGACGGGATCGCTCAGTCCGCATCGGTCATCGCCTGGGCCGCCGCATACGGCGTGGCGATGTTCCTGATAGTCCAGCCGCTGCTGCGCCGCGTGGTCGCCTCTCTCGCGAGCCACGGAGACCACGGCATGCTGATGATCACAGTCGTGTCCGGGACGTTCCTCTCCTCGTGCGCGTCCGCTTGGATCGGCATCCACGCGATCTTCGGTGCCTTTGTGTTCGGAATGGTCATGCCTCGGGAGGCCCTGTCGGGGCTCCTCGGACAGGTGGCCGCCTCGGTGGAGAGGGTCTCCGGCCTGTTCCTGCCGGTCTTCTTCATCGTGACGGGGCTCTCGGTCGACATCGGGGCGCTCGGCTGGGCGGGGCTGTCGGTGTTGCTGCTGGTCGTCGTGACCGCCGTGGCCGGCAAGTTCGCAGGAGCCGCGTTTCCGGCGCGGCTGCTGGGCATGAGTTGGCGGGAGGCGGGCGCCTTCGGGGCGCTGATGAACACGCGGGGTCTGACCGAGATCGTCATCCTGGAAATCGGCCGTGAACTCGGGCTCATCAGCGGCCGGATGTTCACCTTGATGGTTCTGATGGCCCTGCTCACCACGGTCGTGGCCAGCCCAATGCTGCGCGCACTGCGTATGTGGTACCCCGACTCCGTGCCGCCGGTCGCGGGCGGCGTCTTGCCGCAGCCCTCCCGGAAGGGGCCGGACCACGTCAGCGAGGCCGGCACCTCGGGCCGTTCAACAGGGCACACAGCGGATCGGCCCAATCCCTGAGAGTGCGGAACGTGAGCTCTTGTCCGTTTCGTGGTTGAGGTTGGGGAAGGACCGCTGGTCGCGGGTGGGTGTGGCTCTCAGGCGTCGGGGCGGGCGAACAAGCCGGGTTCGGGTTCGATGAGGACGCCCGGGCTGACCAGGCGCTTCAGTTTGGAGCGGATGCCTTCGGTGTTCTTCGGGAGGATCGGCAGGTCGAGGGCCTGGCAGAGGTCGCGGGCGCGCATCGGCCGGCCCGCGGCGGCCAGGGTGGTGAGGATCTGCTGGTAGTCGGGGCGGTCCGGCTCGGTGGCGGGTGAGGGCAGCGGGAGTGTGAGGAGGGTCTTGCGGGTGATGCGCAGGTTCTCGCTCTCCGCGTCGAGTTCGCCGAGCTGCCGGGTGAGTTCTTCGATGCGGGCCCGGAACTGCCCGGCCTGGTCGGCGAGTTCGCGCTCGCGGGTTTCGATGTGTTCCAGGATGGCTTTGACCTGTGCAGCAGATCGTGAACGTCCTGGTCGGTGTCCTCGTCGCGCCAGAGGAGAAGTGGTACTTCACCGCTCCGGGCGGAGGCATGTCATGGGGCAGGAACTCCCACTGACAGCCCGTGCGGTTCTGGTAGAGGATCGCGTTCACGATCTCCCGCATCGCGTACTTCCCCTGATGCCCGCTGACCGACGGATGCCGGGCCTTCCATGCCGTGATCACGGGTTCGACGAGCTCCCACTGCTCATCGGTTTGGGCCACTCCGTGTCCGGCATCGTGGACCGGGCCGGCTTCCAGCGTCTGGTCTCCGAGGTAGGCCTGGACCACGTGGGCCTGGTGCTGGGCCGGGAAATGTCGCGTCTGGCCCGCAGTGGCCGGGAATGGCATCAGCTGCTGGAGCTGTGCGCGCTGTCGGGTGCTCTGCCGGCAGACCCGGACGGGGTCTATGACCCCGCCGAGCACAACGACCGGATGCTGCTGGGACTGAAGGGCACGATCAGCGAGGCGGAACTGCATCTGATCGAGCAGCGGATGTGGAACGGACGGATCGGCAAGGGCCGTCGCGGCGAGCTGGCCGTGCCACTGCCCGTGGGCTGTCTGCGCCGCTCGGACGGTCAGGTCGTGCGTGATCCGGACCAGCAGGTGCGGGCCGCGGTCCGTCCGGTCTTCGACCTGTTCGACCCGGTGACCCGCCGGAAGGCCAAGATCCACGCGCCGTAACTCTGAGCACGCCAAGACTGCGTGTTCTACGTTGTTCGACATGCGTGCGTCGGGACGGGGCTACCGCTATGTCGGGCCTCACCATGTGATCGCTGCCGTCAAGACAGCGGACGGTGGTGCCACGATCCGCACAGCCGCCGACTTCGCGGACTGGGTGGCAGCCCGGACCGCCGAGGAACTGGATGAGCCCTTCACCTTCGTCGTCGGCACGGACGGTGCTCTGCGGCTAGCCCCACGCCGCAGCGAACACGTCGCCTGCGCGGGCGGCGATCGGGTACTGGGCGCTGGCGAAATCAGCTTCTACCCCGAGGCCGGACGCTGGGCGGTGAATGAGGTCAGCAACCAGTCGACCGGCTACTGCCCGGACGTTTCCTCATGGCCGGCTGTCGCACAGGCACTGGACCAAGCCGACCTCGACCATCCGGGCTGCTTCACACACGCAGTGGTCTTCCGTCGGTGTCCCACCTGCCGGGAGCACAACATCGTGCGAGAAGGCCACTTCGTCTGCGTCTTCTGCGACGCAGACCTACCCCGGCGATGGAACGTCGATCCGAACGCAGACGACTCAGACGGGCCCTGATCTCGTCCGCCACAGCGCTGCTGGGCGGTGGGTGGAGCGGGCTCGGTCCCGGGTGGGACGCGTTGAGCGATGACCTTCCGGGTGGTGGCCAGATCCGCGAGTCGCGCTTCGGTCTCGGCGAGGGCAGCGGTCAAGTGCTCGATCTGGTCGCGTAGTTCGCCGGCCCGGGCCGTGGTCTCGTCGTGCTGGGCCTGGAGGTCTGCCAGGAGCTCGATGACGTTCACGCGGCCAGCCCGAGGGTGTCGCGTCAGGTGGGGGCGGGTGTGGTGAGGCGGCGAGTCATGTTCGCGACGGAAGCCCAGTGGACGCGTGAGGCGGAGGTGTCGGGGCGGTGGTCCTTCTCGTGGGCCAGGCGGCGATGCAACATCAATGTTCCGTTGACCTGCTCGACCACCCACGGAGGTCGCAGGACCCGGGATTTCCGGTCGCCGACCGCGCCACCCGGTCCTGCTTCCAGGCCGTGATCATCGGCTCGATCAACGCCCACTGCTCGTCCGCTAAGTCGATCGGGTACGGGTCTCGCTCCATGCCCCGCATCTGAACATGGGCATGTCCAGCAGTTGGCGCGCGACGATCTTTACCACGATCGAGCGATCACGAACCGAGGAAGATCGGACTTACTGACTTCGGCTCGTCAGGGTGAGGTCGGGTTGCCGAGGGCGAGGCCGGTGCCGGCTATGAAGCCGTCGAGGGTCTAGGGCCGGTACTGGAGTCGTTTGAGCCGGTTGCGGACGAGGGCCTCCAAGCGGTCCAGGGCGACTACGGCGAGGTTGGCCAGGCTGCGCTTGACGTGGGCCCACACGCCCTCGACCGGGTTCAGGTCGGGCGAGTAGGCGGGCAGCAGGAACACCGTCAGCCATTCCCGTGCGTCGATCAACTCTCGCATCGTTCGGGAGACATGGGTGTTGAGCCGGTCCCAGACCAACACGATCGGTGCCTTGATGAGCTGGTGGGTGCCGTCGAGCAGAGCGATGAAGTCGCGCTCGCTCATACTGCGGCGCTTGCCCTTGCCCGCGGGGTGGGCGATCAGCCGATGGCACAGCCGGGTCCGTGAGCCGGGCCGCATCGCAATCAGCCCGGCCACCGACAGCCGCCCCGAGCGGCGTCCACTCACCGTCACGACCGGGGTGTGTCCGCGTCGCCCCCAGGTGAGGCCTCGGGGCGGTCGGCGGGTGAAGCCTGGCTTGTCGTGGTCGGTGGCCGCGGGACTGCTGGTGGAGTCGACGGAGCCGCTCGACTTCGGCGGGATCGGCGTGGATGATCCAGGACCGTCGCTGGTCGGTGACCTGGTGGGCATCGACCCAGCCGCGTTTGATCCATCCGAAGAGAGTCACCCGCCCGTTGCGTGGCCCGCTGGCTCACCCCTGGTCTCAGTAGCGTCGCTCTCGCTGCGGCAGGTGGCGGCGCCGGTGTCCTTCTCCGGCCGGGACGTGTTCGTGGCGTGCTGGTGGGCCCGGTTGATCGTCGAGTCGACCGAGACCGTCCAGCCGATCGAGTCCGCCTCAGCGGTCAGCTGCCCCAGAACCGTGTCCCAGGTGCCGTCAGCCGCCCATCTGCGGTGGCGTTTCCACACCGTCTGCCAGGGTCCGAACGGCTCGCGTGGCAGATCTCTCCAGGGGATTCCGGTGCGGTACCGGTAGATGATCCCCTCGATGATGCGACGGTGGTCGGCGAACGGACGCCCTGCCTTCCCCGTGTTGCGGGGAAGGCAGGGTGCCATGCGTCCCCACTGCTCGTCGGTCAGCAGGCGCATGCGCCCGCTTGTGGTCACCGAGGCCGGTAGGCGGTGGCCAGCACGGAGACGGTGACCTGGTCGGGCAAGGGGCCGTCATCGTTCAGGTCTGCACGGCTCAAGTGGCGTGCGCTCGGCGTCATTCCAACCAGGTCGAGGGCCTCCTGCTTGGTCAAGGGCGTGGTGTACTCGACCTGTTCGGTAACGGCGGCCTCGAAGAAGGGATCCATCGCTCGGTGTAAGCGTTGTTCCTTGACCGGGTCGATCGTGACCATCGCAGGTACCCGGCCGCGCAGCTCGGCCAGGTGCCGCCTGGTAGGACGGAACACGATCAACCGGCCGGTCGGGCGCAGTACTCGGTGGAACTCGACAGGGTTGCGCGGGGCGAACACGTCCAACACGACCTCGGCCACTCCGCCGGCCAGCGGGAAGGGACGGAAGACGTCCCAGGCCGCCGCGGCGGCTCGTTCATGGGCGCGAGCCGCTGAGCGCAGCGCGCGCACCGACGTGTCCAGCCCCAGACCACGGGCGCCGGGCAGCTGATCGAGTACGCCGGCCAGGTAGTAACCCGTGCCGCACCCGACGTCCACAACCGTGGCCTGCTCAGGCGCGGAGTCGGCCGACAGGCGGGCAACGACTTTGCGGATGGGTGCGTACGCGTCGGTCGACAGGAACCGGTCCCGGGCCTGGGCCATGGCCGCGTCGTCGCCGCTGGTGGCACGGGTGCCCGTCAGCAGGCTGACGTAGCCGTGACGGGCGATATCGAAGGTGTGGCCTGCCGGGCAGCGCAGTGCGCCGCGGTCGGGGTGCAGTCTGCGCGTGCGGCACATTGGGCAGCGCAGCAGGTCGAGGGACAGGTCGAGGGCAGGGGGAAGCGACATGGGTACGAGGCACTCCTGGCAACGGTGAAGGGGAGAGACCGTGCCTGCACGCGCGCTCAGAACGTCACTGCCTCAGGAAAGAACGGGCAGGGCCGGAAATGTGGCTCACGCAGCAGGCGCACCAAGGAGGGCGACGCCGTCCGGCATCGCCCTCAACGCCTTCCGATTACAGGAAGCAGCAGTGTGGGGTGCTCATGAATGCCACGCCATGATTCTACGAGCTTCGGCGAAGCCCCTCATGCCGCTGATGTTGGGACACACGACCTAGTGTGCTGCGCCAGAAATCCTGAGGGTTAGTTCTGCTCTGTTTTCTGGCTGGCGGTTCCGACCTTGGTGAGGTAGTCGGCGAGGGAGTTGAGGATCTCGTCTGCGGTCTTGGTCCAGGTGAAGGGCCGTGGGTTCTCGTTCCAGGTGTCGATCCACGCGGTGATGTCATCCTCCAGGGCCTTCACGGACCTGTGCACGCCACGGCGGATGAGCTTGTCGGTCAGCAGGCCGAACCACCGCTCGACCTGGTTCATCCAGGAGGAGCCCGTCGGGGTGAAGTGGACGTGGAAGCGGGGGTGTCTGCCCAGCCATGTCTTGATCTCGGCGGTGTTGTGGGTGGCGTAGTTGTCACAGACGAGGTGGACGTCGAGCCCGGCGGGCACCGCCTTGTCGATCCGGACCAGGAACTTCTTGAACTCAATCGCACGGTGGCGGCGGTGGAGCTGAGATATGACGGTGCCGTCAGTGATGTTGAAGGCGGCGAACAGGCTGGTGATGCCGTGCCGGTAGTAGTCGTGCGTCCGGCGTTCGGGCATGCCCGGCATCATCGGCAAGACCGGCTGCGAGCGGTCCAGTGCCTGGATCTGGGACTTCTCGTCCACGCAGAGCACGACCGCCTTCTCGGGCGGATGGTGGTACAGGCCGACGACGTCGACGACCTTGGCGACGAACCGTGGATCGGTGGACAGTTTGAAGGAATCCTGCAGGTGGGGCTTGAGGTCGAACTTCTTCCAGATCCGGCCGATAGTCGACTTCGACAGGCCGGTGCGCTGGGCCATCGAGGCCCGTGACCAGTGCGTGTCCCTGTCCGGGGTCGACTCCAAGGTGGCCACGATGACCTCCTCGACCCGGTCGAGGAGGATCGAGGGCGGCCGGCCCGAGCGGGGCTCGTCATGCAGACCGTCGAGGCGTTCGGCGATGAACCGGGCCCGCCAGCGGTCCACGGTCGACCTGTCGATGCCGAGGTCGGCCGCGGCCTGCTGGTTCGTGCCGCCCTCCGCGCAGCGCAGCACGATCTTGGCTCGCAGCGCGAGGAACTGGGCGGTCTTCGCCCGCCGCGCCCACTGCGTCAGCTGTCTCCGCTCAGCCTCGTCCAGGACCAAGTCGGCCTTCGGCCGCCCGATCCAGCCGGCGTCCTCAAGCCCGGCCATCCGCTCTGCGGCGAAAGCTCGACGCCACTTGCCAACCGTCTTGGCCTGGACGCCAACGATCCGTGCAACACCTGCATTTGACATGCCGTCAGCGCACGCCAGGATGATGCGGGCCTTCTCGGCCGAGCGCCGGTCCGGCACTTTCGTCCGGCGCACCAACTCGGCACGCTCGGACTCGGACAGCGTGATCTCCACAGCAGAAGGGCCCGAATGCGACATGGCAACAGGGTAGTAAGTAACCCTCAGGATTTCTGGCGCAGCACACTAGTGCCGCGTCAGCGAACGTTCACCCTGTCGACGACGGGAGCTGGCCACCCCCCTGGATCGACGCCTGCATCGGAGTGGCTCGGCGCCTCGCCTTGAAAACAATTAGCGACTATGCTAAGGATTGCCAGGTGCACGGAGCCTCTGACGCTGCGCACTCGGCCGCCTACGACCGGGTCTTCGCCGCCCTTGCCCACCCGGCCCGTCGACGGATCTTGATCACCCTCCACTTCGAGGGAGGGTCGATGGGGGCGGGTGATATTGCGCGAATGTTCGAGCATGCCTGGCCGACGACCAGCCGACATCTGCAGGTGATGGAAGACGCCGGCCTGGTGACGCACGAACGCCACGGACGGACTCGGATCTACCGCATGAACCGACAACGTGTCGAGCTGGTCTCCGATTGGCTCGACCTCATCCGCGGGACGGGTTCGTAACAACCGACGCCATAAGGAAACGCCATGACCAGCGACGATCCAATCCTCAATGCGCCTTCCGAGAGTCATGACGCCGACGAACCAATTCTGTTCCGCCTCAATGTCGAGGTGGCGAACCTTGACCAGGCGGTCATGTTCTATTCGACTCTGCTCGGCGTGACTGGCCGCAGGCAAGCTGGCGCGCGGTGCTACTTCACCTGCGGTACGGTCACGCTCCAGGTCCTGGACGTCTCTGGCCATGGCACCGTCAAGCGGTTGCCGAAATCGCTGTACTTCACCGTTCGAAGCCTTGACGAGGTGTTCGGTCGCGCCCGGGAACTGGGGTGCTTGTCGGACGAGCAAGTGCACGGTGTATCTGGAGGCGAGATCGCCGTGCGGCCGTGGGGTGAGCGGTCCTTCTACGTCGATGACCCATGGGGCAACTCGCTGTGTTTCGTCGAAGCCGGGACGATCTACGAGGGATAGCCAGACACCTTCCATACGTCTGAGAACCCCACAATCGGAACTACTCGTCTAGCCTGCGTCGCACCAGGATTCCCTGCCCTCTACTCTCGGAGATGATCAGTAGCGGGAGTTGGCTCACGGGGGAAGGCGGCACATGGCGAGCGTAGAGACTGCTGAAATTGCCGGCGCCTTTCGATGCGGCTGCACGTCGGGCCGGCGCCGCCCACCGCGTCCGGGAGACAACGCCCGCGCATCTGGTCGACCTGATCGGCAGGCCGGCCACAGACGGCAGATGGGGCAACCACGAAGCACGGATCTTCGTCCTTGACGAGCCCGTCGCCCCGGAGAACCTGCCGGGAATCGTGAGCACGTTGCCGTTGGACTGCTTGCGGGGGCTGGGTGAGCAGGACCGGTTCGAGGGGGAGGCGTCCACGCTCGACTCGGTTTGGCTGACGTTGTTCATGACCGCCTCGGCAGGCGGATTCGGCTCAGCGGGCGTCCACGGTGCCTGGGGGCGTTTCAGCGCGTGGCTCTCCCTGGCGGGGCTCTGCGGAGCCGAGTACCCCGAGGCCAGCGCTTCCGAGGTTGAGGAGCTGGCCCGGGCCTGTACCTGGTACAGGTTCGAGGCCGACACCGAATGGTTCCACAACGACCTGAGCGACTACGGCATCGTCTCCGTCTCCCCCGACGGCCGCCGTACTTGCCGCGATGGACACGGACTGAACCATCCCGAGCCTCAGGCCGATCCCATCCGCTAACGCGGCGGCAAGTTGGAGGAGTTCCGGCGACGCCCTGGGCGCGGCTGTGGGGGTGGAAGCGGGGGAGAAGGTCTCGACGAGGCTGACGCAGCGGGGTGCGCCGATACGGCGGGTCAGGAGCAGGGACTGGGTGGCGGCGGCTGCGGCGGGCTCGGGTTCCTTCAGGTCGAGGAAGCTGGCGGCGCGGTAGGCGAGGAACATCCCGCGGGTCTTGTCCCGGGCGACGGGCAGCAGGCGTTCGCCCTCGGCGATGAGCTGGTGGGCGACGCCGGTGTCACCGAGGTCCACCAGCGCCTGGCTGGAGTCCACGGCGAGATCGGCCTCGGACACTTTGCGTGTCGCGTACTCGTCGACGCCGACCACTCTCGGGGCTGGCACATCCGGTTCGGGCAGCGAATCGACGAGCCGCAGCACCGTGCTGCGGCTGACTGACACCCCAAAGACGCCAGCCATCCGAGCTCCCCCCGGCCGGCCAGGGCGAGGCCGACCGCCGCCAGCGTCGAACGCAGACGCTCGGTCCACCGGCCGTACCTCCGGGTCAATCCCGGCACCTGCTCAACGACCATCCGTCGCCCGCACGAAGCGACCGGGCAGGCGAAGCGGCGGACCCGCAGACAAAGCACCACCCGGCACCCCGCGCTGGGAACATCCGCAGGAAACCGCAGGTAGGAACTATGAACCCGGATCGACCAGTTCCCGCAGCCCGAACACGCCGAACCGGTCGTTGTGTTGCGGGCCTCGACTCGCATCGTCTCGTTGCTCACGTCCACCGACACCACCGACACGTCCGCGATCGAGGGGAACAGCAACTCCTCCATCCGGAGGGCCACTTCTTCCACGATCCCGAACTGTCAAGTACCCGAGGTCACTACTGATCACTTTCGGGCGACTTTCAGGAGCCCAATGCGACCACGAACCGTGACTCAGGGTGCGCAGGTCACGGAACTTGAGCCAGAGCCGAAACTCGTGAACATTCCGGCCAGGCTGCTACCGCCAACCGCCTCCCGAACCGACGGAGAAGTGCTGCCCGTTCTCGTGAACGGAGCCACACGGTCAACGGAGTCCGTCGTCCCTGCTGGTACCTCAATGCTGTGGTCAGTGCGTTGAGAAGGAGCCGCTCAGCACACGACCTCGTCAGGGGGGAGACCAGGGAATCGCCGCCTTTTGAAGCTGCGTAACTGGGCCGCGCCCCGGCGAGAGGCTTTACCCGTTAGCGGAAAGCCCCTTAGCCGACAATCATGCAGACTTCCCGAGTGCAAGTGATGTAGCCGTTTGAGCCTTTGCCGCAGATGTACGTGGCAGTCCAGCACTCCGCGCCACTGAGAAACTCCACGCTGGGCGCATTGTGTCCCGTGCCATCGGTGGGCTGCCCACCGGATGGGTGGACACTGATCTTGATCTGAATGCCCTGTGATGCGGACCCATCACGAGAGCTCATGCTCTGAAGCCGTGCGTGGGCAGCGTCCTGTAGCGCCGACACATGCTCGCTGATCTCGTTGACAAAACTTGAGAGCTCGTCAGAGACAGTCTCGGTCCTCGGCTTCGATTGTAGATTCTGCATGAGCCCTCCAGATGCTTGCGGATTTGCCTCCATAGCCTCGATCGTTCATGAGTCCTCGTCGGTTCGCTGACGGGGACTCCGCGTTTGTGTGGTGCGGTCTTTTCGGGGTTGGGGCAGGGCGAGGGTCCGGCTTTCGCGTCGGATGGGCGCCGGGTTCCACTTCGCCGGTGTGGTGGTGCGGGTCGTCGGGACGGTCGATGTGGCTGGTCAGCCGGGGTTCGGCAGGGCGTGGAGCCTGACGATCGCGTGGCTGATGACGGCGGTCCAGGGCCATCGGGTGGGCAGGCGGAGCCAGCGGCGGCGGCCGGTGTTCACGAGCTGCGCGGGGGCGGAGAACAGCCGCAGCCGGAGCTTCTTGGGCTCCCAGCGGCGGGCATCGCCGCTCAGTGCGAGCATCGGCATCCAGGCGAGGAGGTCGAGTGCGAGGGAGACGATCTCCAGCCAGATCCGGTTTTGTGCCGTGTCGTGCAGGGGCAGATTGCGCAGGCCGGTGGCGCGGGCGCCGCGGATGCGGTCCTCGCAGCGGGCCCGCCTGCGGTGACGCAGTTCGAGGTCGGCGAGCTGGCCGCCTTTGGTGTTGGTCGCGAAGCAGGTGAGCCGCAGTCCGTCGAGGTCGGTGAAGCGCAACTGTGCCCCGGGGTGCGGGCGTTCCTTGCGGACGATCAGCCGCATGCCCTTCGGCCAGGTGCTCAGGTCGGGCATGTCGGTGATCTCTGCGACCCAGGCTCCGGGCCGTTCGGTGCCGCCCGCGTCGTAGGCCGGTGTCCATGCCTTCTTCGGGATCTTCAGGACGGCCTGGTGGATGGCGTCGGTGATGGTCATTCCGACGGAATACGACAGCCACCGGCCGCGCCGGGAGAGCCAGTCGAGGAAGGCGTGGGTGCCGCCGCCGGAGTCGGTGCGGATCAGCGTCTGCCGTCCCCGCCGCAGGCGTTTGGGCAGCTGGGCCAGGGCGAGTTGGGCGGTCTCGATGTGATCGGCGGCGGTGTTGGAGCCCGCGTTGCCGGGCCGCAGCAGGGCCGCCACCGGCTCTCCGGACCCGGCTGGGCCGTGGTCGACGAACGCGACAAGCGGGTGATGGCCGAAGGTCTTCTTCCAGGTCGCGGTGGCGTCTTGTTTCTCGGAGTGGGCGAGGACCAGCACGCCGTCGATGTCCACGATCACCTGGCCGTCGGCGGCCGGACTGCTTGCCCCGGCCAACTCCCAGACTCGCTGACGTACTTCGGAACGCGCGCCGCGGATCGCTGCAAGAGCTTTCGGGCCGGACGCGGCGAGCGCGTCGACGAGGCGGGAGACGGTCGGATCGGAGGCCACCGGGCCGAACACCGCCGGCTCGGCCCGCAGCATGCCGACGTCGGCCAGACAGTCACCGCCGAGTGCGACGGCCAGCGCCACATCCAGCAGGATCTTGCCCGGATCGTGCACGGCCCGCCGCTTGCGCCACGGCGCCAGCGACGCGGATATCGCGGTGTCCAGGCCGGACCTGCGGACCGTCTCGACCAGCAGCACGGCCCCGGCCTGGGCAACAACTCCACGGCCGCCGCCCTCGACACGGACACGCGGGTACGACCCGCTACTCTTCTTCACCTGGAGAGTGCTTCTTTCCTTGCAGTGACAGGACCCTCGACAAGTCCCATCGTTGCAGGTCAGCAGCACTCTCCATTTATTTGATCAAGACTCGGACAGACCCACTCGCGAAAGCGCGAGGATAGTGATCGGCGGAGCGATAGGCCCAGGGAGGACGCTGGCAGTTGCCGCCAAAAAGCACTCAAATGGCTGTCACATTCCGCCGCTGGCGGGAACGTGAACCGCTCCGGGTCCGATGGAGGCTCCGGACTGTCCCGAATTGGGTGGAGTCAAGTTGCTTGGTTTCAAGCTACTGGCGGGGCTAGGACTGACACGGCAGCTGTAGTTCTGGTCATGGCTGGTCCTGAAGAGCGTGTCGGCGCTGGTGGCAGGCTCGTGCGATGGCTTGATGGCGGCGGCGCCAGGCCATCCAGTGCAGGATGTGTCTCGCGTCCCGGACTGGTGGTGTGAGGACGAACGCCCGGAGGAATCGGACGGGTTCGGGGCAGGACAACGGGACGAGATGGGCTGGTCCGGCAGGGCTGGCCGTGGTCGTGGCAGCGGCGGTCAGGGCGAGGACGGCGGATGCGACAAGGGAGAACAGCGACCAGCGCATCCAGTAGTTCCAGCAGTCCACCTGCCCTTCGTCCAGGCCGGTGAGGGTCTTGCCGAGTTGGAAAGCCTCCTCGATCCGCCACCGTCGGCAGATCACTTCCACCAGCTGGGCGAGGGTGACATCTTCGGTCGACCAGCAGCGGAAGAAGGAGATCTCGCCGGTGTACCGGTGCCGGCGGGCGACCAGGACGCTGGTGCCGTCGTCTTCGTGTCCGTCGGGGGCATCGTCCGCACGGACATCGAGCCAGGCCCAGTCGTACTCGCGGGTGCCCTTCGTTCCGTGTGCCGGTCTGCATGCGCATCCACTGGTGCGGCAGCACCTTGTTGATCATCTGGCGGGCCTTCCACCTGCGGCCCGCTCCATCCCTGATCGTGTATGTGTGGGACACGCCGACCGCGTAGCCGAGCCCGAAATCCCTTATTTTCCTGCGGAGTTCGCGACCCGAATACACATCGTCACCGGTGAACCAGCGTGCCCGGACACCCAGCTCGAGCGCGTTTTTGACCATGGCGGCGGTCTGCTGCAGGTTCGTCGCGAACATGATCCCTTCCGGGACGCCGGCTGCTTCGCGGCGCTCCTCGTCCGCAGCCCAGTCCTTCGGGAGATATAGGGACCGGTCGATCACCACCCGCACCGACTCGGTGACCGCGGCCAGGTGCACGGCGACCTGGCACAGTCCGACGCTTTTGATCGCGCCGGAGTACTGGCGGCCGGCGCCGACGCAGTCGGCCGAGGACTTCGCGTCCCCGGTCTCGTCCGCGACCAGCACTGCCTCCTGGCCCGCGAGCTCACGCACGACCAAGCGGGCGATCTCCTCCCGGGCCTGGTCATGGTCGAACCTCGCCCGTGACAGCAGGTGCTGCAGCCGGTGCGGGCCTGGATGCCCCAGCGCCTCAGCCAGCGTCCAGCAGTTGCGCGTGTCCACCTCCGTCAGTAGCCCTGTGATCATCTCCGCTGCCGTCGCACGTGTCTCACGTCGCGCGAAGCAGCCGGCGATCGCATCCATCGCCACCCGGAACACCTGGTCCCAGGCAGCCTGGGCTATCGCGGCCTCCACGGCCACGTGATCCTGAAACGTCGTCACAAACGTTCATGATCAAGGTGGTCGTTGTCCTTGGACAACGAAGCCAGTCGCCCTGACATCCAATCGAGGCGTTTGACACCGAACCCAGGCGGCGCTGATCTTTGCCATCCAGCCGAGTCGTCGCAGATCAGCCGACCGTGTCAGTGTCCGGTCGCATACTGACGCCCATGCAGATATCGGCGTACACACTCAAGCGGGCCTGGCACCAGGTGTCTGCGGGCTCTGACGTGCTCGACGACGCGATGCTCCCGCCCATCGGCACCTCACCCGACCAGTACGAGCAGCACGTGGGCGAGTCGCACGGTCGTCTGTTCCTGGTCCTGGACGACGACGGCACGGTGCGCGGCCACATCGGTCCCTATCGGGAGGTCTTCGTCACTCAGGACCTGGATCAGGTGCTGTACTTCGCCGCCGAGGACGCGGTCCGCAAGCTTGCCGAGCACATCGCGGCCCGGTCCCCGGGTCGCGGCCCGGTGGCCAATCTCGTGTCCGGTCAGGCCGAGCTGCTGGACCGGATCAACCTCGCCTGGGGCAGCCGATTCCGCAACGGCGGCATGGACGGTACGCAGCCCTCCGCTGCGTGCGGGCGCGACCCGCTGGAGCGCCTCGCCTGGATCGCTGGCAGCTGGCGCGAGCAGGACCCCTACACCCACCTCGCCTTCTTCCGCGGCGAGAGCATCAGCGCCGAACAGATCGCCCTGCTCCACGGAGCCGACCCCGCACAGATCGCCGCCGGGACCCGTCTTGCGGATCTGCGCAGCATGGACGGCGGGACCTTCGACTACTGGGACATCGTCTGGGAAACCTGCTGCTACGGGCAGGCCGGCGACTGGGCGTTCCTGATGTACCACGAGACCCCCGGCTTCGGGCCCGACCTTGAGGCTCTCGCCCGGCTCGGTGTCACCGAGGCGGTGCACCTGAGCGCCACCTCCGCGAAGGCCATCTACACCTTCGACTACTTGCGCGACGGCCGCCGTATCGACGACGACTGGGGCGTCCTGGAGCTGATCTGGTACGACCGAGGCCGCGCCCCCTACTTCCGAGGTGGTCAGCTCGACTTCCTCAACCAGGCCATACGCCGTGCCGAATTGGACCACCCCGAACTCACCAGCGAGTTCGAGCTGTACTTCCACGCCCTGGAGGACGCTTTCGACCTCCAACTACCCCGGCAGGACATTCAGGAGGGGGCGGTCCGGGCCGCGCAGTGGACACGCCGCAACAGTTGACAGTTCCATCCTGAGAGCCGGCCGAGGGCCGTGGCCTCTCATAGCAGCCCGCCTGCCCGCGCGCGTGGTCCCGCCTCGACGGCTGCACAGACATGAAGGGCACAAGGCAGCGATCCAGGTCTCTCAAGTCGTCTACTGCTCCCATAAGTTGACATAGAACGTACGCCTGCGTCACCACACAGCAGCGATCACTCCCGAGCAGCCGGGCCTGAAACGCCACGTTCGGCACGATCGCTTTGATGGCTTTGTCCATGAGAACGGACAGCGAATGTTCACCACTTCGGGAGGCACCAACGATTCGAACGGTCCGCGACCTGGGGTGCACAGGACGGCCCGCTCAGTCCCACCATTCGTTGCCGGTGTGCCAGCGCCGCACCCACTCCTCGAAGCCCCATGCCTGGTCGCCAGGCGCCGGGATGGCGCCGACGTCAGCGATCATCCACACCTCGCCGCGGCGGGGGCCGGTGGTCAGCAGGAGCCAGAACGACTGCCCGTCTTCGGACCCGAGAACGACGGACCCCTTGTTGAATGCGGCCTCGATCCGCGAGTCCTCGGCGTCGGTACTCTCATCGTCCTCCCAGGGCCAAGCCGACTCCAGAGGGAACGGTTCTCCTGGCTGTCGCGGGCCGAGGTCAGGCCACGTGTCGGGCAACCAGCCGAGCGGCTGGAGACCGCCGTCGCCGGCGGGTCCCAGGCTGGACCCGTTGCTGATCTCCGCGATGAAGGTCCTGTACGGCTCCGGGAGGACCACCCCGTGCTCCTGCTCCCACTCCCCGACGGCTTTATGTCCGAGCGCTGGCTCGCGCCATTCCAGCGGAAACGCAGAGCGCAGGAAGTCGAGGGTGGTTTCGGCGGGACGCTGATCATGTGTGTCTGTCACAGCAGCATGCTGGCACGAGGGGCTGACAAGCCCATCGCGGCCGCCTCACCCCGGAGTCCCGCGCCGCCCCAAGTCATGAACATCGAACAGAGCCGGGGGCAGATGCCTCCCGAAGTGGTGAACATTCGCTGTCCGTTCTCATGGACAAAGCCACTTTGACAGCCAACACAGTCCACACAGGTCGGAGGCTTCGACCGGACTAGATTGACTGTCAACGTACAGCCATACCTGTGCCCGCACCCGACCCCGTAAGCCGCCGACCAGCACAGACGCCGGAACTACAACTGCCGTGACTGACGGCGCGCGAAAAGGACCGCCCCTGGGAGGCGGTCGTCGGGGTCGAGCAGTATCTGGGCCTCGACCGTGAACCCGGCATCGCGTAGCCAGGCCGCCACTTTGTCGGGCTGGCGGCGGTGGACGTAAACGTTCATCGGGTGACCGCCGTAGCCCTGCGTCTTCAGGCGTGACTCGTTGCCGACGTGAAAGCCGAGCAGAAGTGGTGCGCCGGGACGCAACACCCGCCGGAAGTGCCCGAAGACCGTGGGGACGGCGTCGTCGGGGATGTGAATCAACGACCAAAAGGCGAGCAGGCCGGCGACTGAAGCATCGGTGAGGTCGAGGTCCGTCATCGAGCCCACTTCGAACCGCAGGCGAGGGTGGTCACGCCGAGCGACGTCGATCATCACGGGGGAAAGGTCGATGCCGAAAGCATCCACACCCAGCTCGTGGAGGTGAGCGGTGACATGTCCAGGCCCGCAGCCCACGTCCGCCACCGGTCCACCGCCAGCGGCGTGCACCAAGTCTGCGAACAACGTCAAAGTCGCCCGAAGATACGGTTTCTCGGCCAGAGCCTCGCGTATTTGGTCGGCATAGTTAACCGCGACCGTGTCGTAGGAGGTCCGGGTGTCTGCCAACCAGCCGTCCGTGCTCATGGCCCGACACAGTAGTCGAGTGATCAGGATGACGATCCAGATCAACGATGAATCAGGCCAGGCCACTTGAGACGGACCGGATCCTTCGAGATGGGACAGTCGGTCATCTGCGCCTCGTTGCGGGGTGCCGTCGGGCGGTCTGTCGTTCAGGGCTCCGTCGTTCTCGTGATTGGCCGGGAATGATCACGCGAGTCCGAGGGTCGCCAGCGGCCGGGCCATGTCTCGCCCGTGATGGCGCAGGCCCTCGGCGATGTTCGTCTGGTCGGCAAGTCGGAGAGCGCCGATGGCCAGGTTGCGCAGGGATGCCATCGCGCGGGGAGCGGTGCCGGTGCGTACGCGGGGAATTGTCCTCGGCGAATGTGGTGTCCCTGACGTGTTGGATCTTGTTCTCGATGTCCCGGTGGTCGCGGACGCGGCGGGCGATCTCGGTTGCCTCAGCCTGTTCCGCGGTCAGGTCGGTCACGCCGTGGACGCGTTCCGGCAGACATGTCAACGGGTCTGGGGCTACGGCGGGTTGTGTCTCGGCGCCGTCGGCAGCGACGCGCCGGATTCTCGCGGGCCGATCCCGGCAAATGCCCTCGTATCACCATCGGGACCACGGGCGGGGTTACCGCGGTCACCCACTGCTGAGGCCTACGTGAAACCACGTAGACCACTACGGGACTTGGGGCCGCAACGCTGCGATCGCAAGCCTGCGGGGGGATGATCCCCGTGACAGAGAAGCCGCGAGGTACGCAGGGGGGGTGGACATGTCGGATGCCCGCAAGGGCCGGTCGAGACGGGCCCGTATCGTCCTGGTCGTGTTCCGCCTGGCCATGGCGGTGGTGATCGTGCTGTTCGCTTGGCGGACGTATGAGGAGATGGCCATCGCCAACGCCCGTTCCTCGGGAAACCTGGAACCGGCGGACGCCACCGTCGTGGATGTGACTGAAGATCGTAATGAGTCGCTCGGCGGCGCAGGCCAGGACCGCACCTCAGAGACGTTCGTCTGGTACGAGGTCACGTTCGAACTGCGGGTGAACGGCGAGCTGCAGTCCGTGAAGGGCGGCGGCGACAGGGTGCTGAACGTGGGCGACCATGCCCGGGTCGGCCTGTGGCACGGGTACGTCGTCGAGCTCGAGGGGTACTACGTGTGGCGAGGGTGGCACAGCGGCCTCGGAGGCAACACCCTTCTCGTGTTCTACCCCCTGGCCATGGGCTACCTGATCACCCTGGCGGTGGCGGCACGCATCCGGATGGCGGGCCTGCGCGGCGTTGATGACAACTTCGTCTTCGACATTGTGCTCGGCTTCATCGTCGGAATGGCCACGATCCTCCCGCTGGCCCTAGTCCCCGCCGCCCTCGGCACCGACCATCCCCGGTTCTGGCCGCTCATCCCGGTGGCCACCGGCACCACGGCCGCCTTGCTCCTCATGCGCAGGCAGCTCCGGCGCCGGCAGAGCAAGGCAACCCGCGCCGAGACCGACGACACCGATGCCGAGGGCTCGCCCGCTCGGCCCTGAGCGCCGTGACGGAGGTGGTGGTCAGCTGTCCGGACCCGCGGCGAGCCTCCGTGAACGTCGTCGCGCCGGACATCGAGGAATTGAACATGTCCAATTGATGAGGATGGGAGCCATGGGGATGGTGGAAACGTACGGGCCGCATCTGGATCCGCGCCGACCACCTCCCGCGCCCGGCGGGAGGTGGTCGCACCTGGCGACCGGGGCGGACCTGGCCTTCATGGCGCAGCTCGTTGTCGCGGGAGCGGTCTTCCTCGCCACCGCCGCCATGCGCGATGACCACGGCCTCGGCTTCGCCGGTGGCGCCCTTGCCCATGCGCCCGGGTGCTCTTCCTCGTGGTTCTCGCCGGGTATCTGCACTGGCTGCTGTTCAGCCTGCCCGCCATGGCGCCGGCCCGGCTACTGGCGGCTTCATCCGCAACACCGGCCCTGCGAGCGTCGTCGGTGCCCCAGGCCTGAGCGTGCCGATGGGTATGGCCCTCAACGGTCTGCCGGCCGGCCTGGAGATCGAGGCTCTGCCCGGAGCCGACCGGGCCCTGATCGGACTGGGAATCACCGTCGAATCGATCCTCGGCTGACCCCCAACCGCCGGCCGCTGGCGACCAACACCAGTTCCCTGTCGGTGACCGAAGTCGCCGCGGCTCTACGGCGTCCGGGATGGTTCCTGGGGACGCACTTCCCGTGGCCGTCTCCGCGCTGGTCGAGCTGGTCACCGGTTCCGACGCCACCGCGGAGACCCTGAAGGCGGCGGTCGCATGGACGCACGCCCTCGGCAAACAGGAAGTCGTCGTGAAGGACTCGCAGGAATTCGCCAGCAGCCGCCTCGGACTCGCCCTCGGCCCGGAGGCGATCCGCATGGCCGAGGAGAGTGTCGCCGAGTCGGAGGCCATCGACACGGCCATGCGCCTGGGCTACGGGTACCCGATGGGACCGCTGCGCCTGACCGACCTCGTGGGTCTTGACGTACGGCTGGCCGGCGCCGAGCACCTGCACTCGACGATCGGGGAGCGGTTCGCCCCACCCGGGCTGCTGCGGGACAAGGTCGCTCGCGGCGAGCTGGGCCGCAAGACCGGTCAGGGGTTCTACCGATGGACGTGACGGAAAGGGAGGCCACCAGTGTCCAGGAGGAGAGACCAAGGGGCCAGGAGAACAGGTCCAGGGGCCAGGCGGACGGGCACCCCGGCCCGTACGGAGTGGGGTACGGCGTCAGCGGCGCCGTCGCCGTCATCGAGCCCGGCCGACCGCGTCCACCAGGAACTGTTCCACGCCGGCGACGTTCCGCCCGCCCGCCCCACGGCCCACCAGGAGAGGGATACGCACGACCGCATGCTGGAGCTGGCGGGGGAGAAGACGGAGACGGCCGGGGCATATCGGCTGTTCGCCGAGCTGGGGCAGGGCGGCATGGGCCGTGTGCTCCTCGGGGCCGGGCCGGACGGGCGGCTGCTCGCCGTCAAGCAGATCCATGCCGAGTACGCCGACGAGGACGGCTTCCGGGCCCGTTTCCGGCGGGAGGTCGCGGCCTCGCGCCGGGTCTCAGGGGCCTGCACCGCGCCCGTCGTGGACGCGGACCCGGAGGCCGAAACACCCTGGCTGGCCTCGGTGTTCATACCCGGTCCCACGCTGAGCGGGGCCCTGGACGAGATCGGGCCGCTGCCCGAGGAGGCCGTACGGCGGCTGGCCGCCGGGCTGGCGATCGCGCTCGCCGACATCCACGGGGCCGGGCTGGTCCACCGTGACCTCAAGCCCTCGAACGTCCTGCTGGCCGAGGACGGCGTACGGGTCATCGACTTCGGCATCGCCCGTGCCGTCGCGGGCGGCACCCGTATCACCCACACCGGCTCGCTCATCGGCTCGCCCGCCTTCATGGCGCCCGAGCAGGCGAGCGGCGGCCACATCACCTCGGCCACCGACGTGTTCGCGCTCGGGTCCACCCTCGTCGCGGCCTGCACGGGGCGGCCGCCCTTCGCCGGGGAGTCCGTACCGAGGCTGCTGTACGCGATCCTGCACGACGAGCCAGACCTGGCCGCCGTACCGCCGTCCCTGCGCGGGATCATCGCGCCCTGCCTGGCCAAGGACCCGTCCGCGCGGCCGGCCCCGCAGGAGCTGCTCGCCACGATCGGGGCCCTGGCGCCGACGGCCCGGCCGTGGCCGGGGGCGCTGGCGGCACTGACCGCGGCCCAGCGGGCCGAGGCCGAGACCCTGGCGGCGCGGCTGCCGGCCGCCCCCGCGACGATGGCCGCGGCTGTCCCCGGCGCCGCCCCGCTCCGCCGGGGACGGTGGCGCCGGCCGCTCGCCGCGGCGGCGGCCGCGGCGACGGTCGTTGCCGTGTCGGGCACCCTCGCACTGACCGCCGGGCGGCCGTACGCCATGGACCTGTACCACTCCCTCGGGCTGGGGACCGTACCCCTGTCGGAGCTCGAGGACCGGTTCCAGGCGAGGGCCCTCGACTGCTCGGACATCAGAGGCGAGATGGACGTTCCCATCGGGTTCGGCCTCTCGGCAGGAGGCGGGATCGACCGGCGCGGCGGGACCTGGGCCGGGCCCGACAACCTCTGCGTGTGGACGACTTCGCCCGTGGGGACCGAGGGCTTGGCCACAATCTCCGTGCACTGGTATCTCCACCTCACCGGCGAGGGCGAAGGGACGGGCGCCGAGCAGGCCTACCGCGCGCTCGAACAGCTCAGGGCCCGCGGCGGGACCCGGGACGAGCCTGCGCTCGGCTTCGGGGACGAGGGCCTCTGGCGGAACAGCGCGGAGGAGGAGTTCAACTGCGCGCTGTCAGTGCGCGATGGCAACCTGAGGGTGTCCGTCGAGGTGGCCGGGCAGCGCTATTGGAGGGACGACGGCTGCCAGGCCCTGGCGAAGCAGGCCGCCCGGACCGCCGTGCGGGTGCTCCCGAAGCGCTGACGGGGACTCCGGCGCCTGACGGGCAATGATGAGGGATGGGGAAGCGTTGAGGGAGCTCAGACAGACCGACCCGATCAGGGTCGGGCCGTACCGGCTGCTCGCGGAGATCGGGCGGGGCGGGATGGGCCGGGTGCTGCTCGGGGCCGGGCTCGACGGGCGGCTGGTGGCGGTCAAACAAGTCCACGCCCGGTTCGCCGCCGACGAGGAGTTCCGGGCCCGGTTCCGGCGCGAGGTGGCCGCCTCCCGCAAGGTGTCCGGGGCCTTCACCGCGGCCGTGACGGCCGCCGACACGGAGGCCGAGACCCCGTGGCTGGCCTCGGTGTTCGTCTCCGGGCCCGCGCTCGGTGCGGTGGTCGACGCGGTCGGTCCGCTCCCGGAGGCGTCCGTACGCCGCCTCGCGGCCGGACTCGCCACGGCGCTGGTGGAGATCCACCGGGCCGGGCTGGTGCACCGGGACCTCAAGCCCGACAACGTCCTCCTCGCCGAGGACGGCGTACGCGTCATCGATTTCGGCATCGCGCGGGCGGCGCAGGCGGCGGGCGGGGACGCCGCCGAGCTGACGCAGAGCGGGGTGGTCGTCGGCTCGCCCGCCTTCATGTCGCCCGAACAGGCCGAAGGGAAGGAACTGACCCCGGCGAGCGACGTGTTCTCGCTCGGGTCGGTGCTGGTGCTGGCTGCGGCCGGACGCAGCCCCTTTGCCGCCGGCAGCACCCTCCAGACCCTGTACGACCTGGTCCACGCCGAGCCCGACCTGTCGGCCGTACCAGCGGGGTCCCAGGCGCTGGTGGCCGCCTGCCTGGCCAAGGACCCGGCCGCCCGGCCGACGCCGGAGGGGATCCTCGAACTGCTCGGGGCCTTGGCCCCGGCGGACGCTGATGGCCGCCGGCCGTGGCCTGCCGCCGTGCACACGATGATCGCGGCGCAGCAGGCCGAGGTGGACCGGGTGCTCGGCGCCCCGGAGCGGACCGTGCTGGACCTGCTGGCCGGGCGGGCCGGGGCGCCCGTACCGGGCGAGCCGCAAGGGACCGGCCCCGGGGCCGCCGCGCCGACCGCCGTGGCCACCGCCGCGGACCTGGCCGCGGCACCCGCAGACGACCCGGTCCGGCGCCGGATCCCGCAGCCGCTCGTGGCGGCGTCCGCGGTGGTGCTGGCGGGCCTGATAGGCGGAGCGGCGTACCTCTTGTGGCCCGACGGGGACGGCAGCGGCAACGGGAGCCCCCCGGGGGACAAGTACGTCAACACGGTGCTCTGCCCGGAGGCGGCGGACCAGCTCCCGCTGCCCCCGGCCGAACGCAGGGAGGCGGACGACATCCACAGCGACGGCGGGACGTATGAGGGGGTCGACTGCACCTGGTACGGCTACGGGGAGTCGAAGCAGCACGCGTACGTGACCTGGACGGTGTACCACAGCCCCAAGTCCGCGCCGTCTGCGTCGCCCGGGCAGGCGGTGACGCAGTCAGCAGGGACGCAGTCGGCGGGGACACGGGCGGCGCACGCGAGCCTGGCGGAATTTGCGAAGGCGACCCACTCCTCGCCCGGGCCCGGCCCGGGCGAGGAAGCGGTCTGGGGGACCGCCTGGTCGGACGGGTCGGGCTGCCGGTTGGGGGTGCGCGACGGGAACCTGGAGGTGGTGACGGTGCTCAGCGAGCCGCGGCACCCCGCGGGCACCTGCAAGGCGGAGGCCGCGAAGATCGTGGAGGCCGTGCTGAACATGATGCCGCGCTGAGGCGGCGGGGCCAGCCGTAAGGGTCATGCGGAGTCAGCGGCGTCCGCCGCCCTGCTGTGCGGGCAGCTGTCCCGCAGTCCTGGACCCTCTCCCCGGGCAGGCCGTCCCCCTGGGACTCGCCCTGGGCATGTCCGCCCTGCGGGCCGACATGGCACGCACCCTCGCCATCGCCGGCTCCCACGGCGACCAGACCGGTGAGGCCGGGGTCCTGGCTCTGTCGGCGCTGGGGGAGGCCTATGAGGGCGACACCGATGCGGCCGGCCGGTTCGCCGACGCCGCTGCCGGGCTCGTGGACGGACTCACCGATCCGAACCTCACAGACCTGTGCGAGTCGCTGGTGTGGCTTGCCTGGGCGGAAGCACTGCTGGAGCGCTACGACGACGTGGAACGGCATGCGGACCGCGGTGTGGGCATCGCCCGACGCAGCGGTCAACTCCATGTCCTGCCGCACCTGCTGACGACCACGGCGTACCTGGGCTGCGGTGGGTGCCGACGGCATCGCTCATCCCCGCGGACCATGAAGCCACCCGCCGGGGATCGGGCACCTGAGCCAGGCAGGTCAGCAGGCTGGGGAGGTCATCGGGCGCGGTCGGTGCGGCGTCGGCGAGTCGGCCCAGAGGGCCCGGGACGAGCGAGGATGAACGGGCAGGCACGGTCTTCCGTCGTGGTGATCAGGGACTCGACACCTCATGATCACCGGAAATCGTGCCTGCTCCGCGTCAGCCCCGGCGACCACCTCGCGGTCCTACCCCAGCTCCTGAAGCCCCACCAACCCGGATACACCGCCTGAATGACGCCGCCCTGGTCTGTCGTTGCAGGCTGCCCAGGGATACCGAGATGTCGTGGACGTCCGTCAGCTCGGTCCAGATTTCCTTCGTGCCCATCCCGCTCACGATCATCGAGTTGATCTTTTCCTTGAGGGGCTCGGTGATGGCGGACCGGTTCTTGGGGGTCTGGAAGTCGGGAAAACTTGCGGAGTCCAGGACGCGGCGGACCAGCCAGCGGGGAACATTCCACCGCCCCGCGATCTGCCGGACGGTTGTGTCGCCCTGAAGCGCGTCGTATTGGATGGGCAGGGTCATGTCCAGGCTGCCCTGCTTGAGTGCCTTGTGGGTGTGGATGCGCAGGGTCCTGGGGGTGGGCATTGCCCGGCCGCGGGCGGAGCCGGCGGCCGAGAGGGCCCGTTGCAGGGCGGCCTCGGAGCGGCCGGAGACCGCGCCGAGCCGTTCGATGCGGGGTTTGCCGAACCAGTTGGGCGGGCCGGCGAGGAAGCAGCGCAGGTCGCTGGGCTTGAGGTGGTTGGCGCGGGCCAGGCGCCGGACGTAGGAGTCGGTGCTCTCGCCGAGCTTGGGGCGGACAATCACCGGAAGCTCGGCGATGCGCTCGGAAGAGGATCCGGTCAACGCCTGGTCACCGCCGCCCTGACCGGGGACGACGCCATCTGGGCGGTGTGATCCAGCGGTATCGCCGCGAAGTCTTCTTCGTGATCTTCTCGGTGCCGGTGAGGATCGCGTCGATCGCGTCCCCGCGGATCGCGTGGGACAGGGCTCCGATCATGCCGCCGGTCCGGTCGTGCAGGTAGCGGTCGAGAGCGACCAGCGTGCCGCGCTGGTGCTCGTGCAGCAGCAAGGTCTCCTCAAGGGGCGCGACTGCGTCGTCCACCCCTCGCCGGGGGGAGAGCCCGCTGGACTTTCTGCCGTACGCGGCGTCCGGCAAGCCGCAGCCGGGCGGGTTCCGCCTCGGGCCCACGCCGGGCCTGGCGAAGCTGGAGAGCGTCCAGTCGATGCTGTGGGCGGTCGAACTGTTGGAGAAGGGCCTCAACCCGGCCCGCCACATGAAGGGCGGCGACGCCGTCCGGACGAAGGGGAGTAACCGGTGGGCGAGATCGACGACGCGATCGAGCGGGCCGACCGGGAGAGCTTCATCCGCCAGCCGCCGAAGACGCTCAAGGGCAAGATCGGCTACCTGCTCAAGCAACTGGGTAGCGCGAAGGCCGTCGCCCAGGAGATCGGCGTCACCGCCGACTCCGTGAACTGCTACCGGCGCGGCGCCCACAAGCAAGCCCGCGCCGACGTCGCCGCGAAGATCGACGACGCGGTGTGGGCCCGCTGGCAGCCCCAGGTCCTCAAGCGCTGGCAGAGGCGGGCCGCGCCCTCCAGCGGGATCACGGTGGAGACCCGGCCCGGTTCGTGTACACCGCGCCCGTCGGTACGACCGACGACGGACAGTTGGGGTGCCTCACCGTGCACCTCCCCCCCGGCGTGTATTTCCAGGACGGTGGTGGACGCGCTATGAGCTCGTAACACGATCTTGTTGAACGGTCCTGGTCGGGCGTGACTGTTGTGACGGTCTGATCGTTCGGGTGGGTGTGACGACTCGGCCGTGGATCGTGGACGACGACTTGTGGGCGCTGATCGAGCCGTTGCTGCCGCCTTGGCCCCCGCGGTCTCCGGGGCCGAAGCCGGTGGCGGACCGGCTGTGTCTGCAGGGCATTCTGTATGTCCTGCACCAGGACGTCGCTTGGCAGCTCCTGCCCCTGGAGCTGGGGTTCGGCTCGGGGCAGACCTGCTGGCGGCGCCTGGACCGCTGGCAGGCGTCTTCGACAGGTTGCACCGCATCCTGCTCGCGGAGCTGAACGCGGCCGGCGAACTCGACTGGACCCGCGCGTGCGTGGACGGCTCCCACGTCCGCGCCAAAAAAGGGGAGACGCGACCGGGCCGTCGTCGGTCGACCGGCGGAAGACTGGCAGCAAACACCATCTGATCTGCGACGGGAAGGGCACTCCGCTCCACGTCATCACGACTGCGGCGAACGTCGACGACATCACGCAGACTCTCGCCCTCGTCGACGGCATCCCGCCGGTGGCCGGGCGTCCGGGCCGTCCCCGTCGACGCCACGAGTCCATCCTGGGTGACAAGGCGTACGACTCCCGGGTAGTCCGCCGTGAACTGCGCACACGCCGGATCATGCCGGTCATCTCCCGCAAGGGCGCCCCGAACATCAAGGGCCTGGGCAAACTCCGCTACGTCGTCGAGCAGGCCTTCGCCCTCCTCCACCAGTTCAAACGCCTCGCCATCCGATGGGAACGACGCCTCGAACTCCACGACGCCTTCGTCTCCCTGGCATGCAGCCTCATCTGCTGGCGACGCCTCAAGAAGGCCCACCCATGATCCTGTTACGAGCCATTAGACTCCGAAAGGGCTCCGCGACCAGGGCATATGGAGAAGTGCAACTGGAGTACTAAGCCTTGATTGGTGCGGCCGACCTGGCGGCCTGCTCGATCTTCGCGCAGTAGGATGCACGGGCTTCCTCGTCGATCTGCTTCTCGTGTTCGGCGCGCAACCCGGTCCGGCCGTCGAGGCCCTCGCGCAGGATATCGGCGTGCCCGGCATGCCGGATGGACTCGCCGAGGACATGGACCATGATGGCGAACAGGTTCGTGTCGGCATGAGGCTCCGGCCACCACGGCACGTGGCCGTGGGCGTCGAGGGGAAGCTCGTTGATCGTCGCGTCCGAGTGTTCCCACGTGCGCCGGTAGAACCCGATGATCTGATCGCGGGTCTCGTCCTCGGTCGCCCACAGATCGCTGCCGTTGGAGTCCTGCCACCGGGGCAGCGGTTCCGGGGAAGGGCGGTCGAAGACCTCGCCGAAGTACCTGGCCTCGACGGTGGCCACGTGTTTGACCAGGCCGAGGAGGTTGGTCCCGGTCGCTGTCAAAGGTCGGCGGGCGTCGTATTCGGACAAGCCGTCGAGTTTCCAGAGCAGCGCCTTGCGGTCCCGCCGCAGTCTCCCGTGCAGGTTGTCTTTCGCGAATTCATCGATCATGCGGCATGAGCCTGCCATGGGCTGCTCGTGGTCTCAAGATCCCGTACGTGGTCCGCAACGACTGGCAGAGCCGAGGCCTGGCCATGGCCGCCGCCCTGACCTGCTACAAGAAGCTCGCGAAACTTGCCACGTGAGACACCCGCTAAGTGGTTGGCAGGTTGAAGACCAAGCTCAACATCTTTAACGATTCAATCAGACCCTCGATCGTTGCGTGTCCGGCCACCGGCTTGGTGTCCTCGCGATCGCGTCTCGACGTACGGACGAGGGGCACAGGCGTCGGCCCGCGGCTCAGTGAACAGATCACGCCAGATCCTCCTCGAAAAGAGGATCCAGCAGTCTTCGACGTGTCGAAAATTTCGAAATGTTTAATCGCTGCGATGTCGGAGTGGCGGAAGTCAGCAGTGCAGTCTTCCTCGAACAAGACCGTGGTACGTGAAACTTTCTGGAATGGCGAAGGTTTCGAAAGGTCAGGATCCGGCCACATGGCGAGAAATCGAAGCGCTTCAACATGTCTATTGACTTTCACGCTTGGGCTTTGTGATCGTGAGGCGTCACCACTCGTACTGGCAACCAAGAAGGGTTGACCTGGCAATGACGCGTGAACGAGCGATGGTTCCGGCCTCCAGCGACAACGGGCGTGCACGGGCGATGGTTCCGGCCTCCAGCGACAATGGGCGTGCACGGGCGATGGTTCCGGCCTCCAGCGACAATGGGCGTGCACGGGCGATGGTTCCGGCCTCCAGCGACAACGGGCGTGCACGGGCGATGGTTCCGGCCTCCAGCGACAATGGGCGTGCACGGGCGATGGTTCCGGCCTCCAGCGACAACGGGCGGTAGCTTCCGCCCTGAACTACGAAACATGCCGGAAATCCTGGGACCTTTCCCTCGGTTCCGGTAAGTATGCAGTCTGAATGGCCTGGCCAGGCAGAATTCAGTGCGTGTGGTTTCGGTTCCATTATCCCGGTATCGAAACCACACGCGTCCCTGACAGTAAGAATTCACCTACGGCAGTCGCACCACCGATCGCGAGGATGCTGTGTGGCCCGATGGTAAGAACTTTGGCGAGGCGCTCAACGACTGGATGGACGGCGTGTCAGGGATCCTCGACGTGCCCGAGGCGCTGGTCGAGGACTCGGCAGCCGCTTCCGCCGACTTCCTGCTATGCGCGCTGATCAGCCGGGTTCAGGCGGGTGAGGGCGGCCGGCGTGCCGACCATGGCACCGATGCCGACGGCACCGCGGGCGCTCCCATCTGGTGGACGGGAAAGACGGCCACGGCCGAACGCGCGGCCTCGGCGAATCTCGTCGCTGGCATAGCCGCCGATTTCGACTCGGTTCACTATTTGGCGGGAGGGCACCTGGCAGCTTTCCTTACACCGTCGCTGTTCGACCGGCCCGGTGTCTCTGTGGACGACACACTGCGCATTCAAGCAGTCGCTACCGAGTTCGGTGTGCGTCTAGGGCAGGCGGTGAAGGACCAGGTGCGTGCCAACGCATTTCATGTCACGCCGATCATCGGGGGACTGAGTGCTGTCTACGCGCTGGCCCGCAGAAGCGGATTCCCCGTGGAGCGCATCAGATGGTGTCTGCGCCTCTACCTCTCGACATACAGGTCCGACTATGAACTCCTGGGCAGCGACGGGCGTATGTACCAGATGGGTCAGGCCATGAGGCAAGCGCACGGCGTGGTTGCGGAAGGTGGTGTGCACTCCAAGGTCGATCGACGCGCTGCCAACGAATGGTGGCAACCATTTTCTGTCATGGGTGTACCGATGAATACTCCTCCAAAGAAATCGGAACAGTGGCTCTCCCGTTCAGGGACCACCACTTTGAAGTCCGCGCCGTGCTGCGCGTACTTCTTTGAAACCTTGGCTGCTGTCGCAGACCTCCGGCGAAGAGTTCTCGGTGGCACATTGCGGCAGCTGCACGTACACATCCCGCGGTACGCCCTCGCCGCACATCGTGGTTCGGCCGGTGTCACCTGGCTGGACCCGTTCGATCTTGTGCACAACATCGCCATCTGTTGGGTGCTGGGAAGGGACTCCTGGACCCCATTGGCTGAACTGCCGACCGACGTCGTGAAACGGGCCGCGAAGCTGATCACGCTGCACGAAGTCTCTGATCGGACACCGGCTGCAGTGACGGCGGTGATGAGTGACGGAGTCGTGGCGGGTAGCGCTGAAACGATCCATAAGCAGAACGGCCGAGGACGCACTTACCCGGCACTACAACGGAAGGCCGAAATCGTGAGCGGACATCTCAACGGGGAACGGCGACGACTGGAAGCTGCGGATGATCCACGGCGACTGTTACGCCGTCTCCTCGACGTGTGCGGCGAGGACGTCGACGAGCAGACGGGTGGAGCGCGTGTGACCGTCGGAGGGCTCCAGTGACGTTCCCCCCGGTTGAAGTGTCCAGCGTCCACGTTCTCACGCCCCAGGCTTACACGTCCGTGTCCACGGAGTTGAAAGCGCTGCTGTCCACCGACGGTGAGCGCAACTCGGCATACGAGGGCGAAACTGCGGCGCAGGCCTTGTGCGTGGATGTCGTGGGCGTCGGCGAAATCGATGATCTTCTTCCCAGAGCCCTCGACTGGACTCGACGCGGCGGCCTTCACCTTCCCGTCGTCGTCGGCGCGCAGCACACATCCGTGGGACCGCTCACCAATCCGGGCTACGCCGCCTGCATCCAGTGCGCCGGCTACCGCGGTTGCTTCGACTCGACGACACCACCTGCCGTGGCGGACGGGCATGTAAGTCCGACCGATGTCTCATCGCTCACCGTGAAGCTGATCTCCGTCACGGTGGCACAGGAGATCGACAGAGTTGTGCGTGCCGAGAACACCCTGCCCATGACCCTGGGCGGCTTGATCAGTATCGACCACGCCACGGGGACAGTGGGCATCGAGAGGGTCGGCCAGGTCGACGGCTGCGAAGTGTGCTCGTCACTGATCGAGTTCGCCTTCCAGGGGGCGCTGGGATGAACAGAATCCATGAACTGCAGCCGCATCGCATACGTCAGCTTGAAGATCTGCTCCTCGAACAGAGCGGCCAGGTATCGACTCTCCAGCCCCTTGACGACTTCTACAACGACGAGCCTCGGGGGCAGGGCTGGGTGGCGCAATTGCCGCCCAATTCGCACTTGCCGCTGGGTTCGGCCCATAATCCGCGAGCCACCGGAGGGCGGGGGCGAGGGGAACTGGCTCGGCTGAAAGCCCTGATGGAGGCAGCTGAGCGCATCTGCCTCAGCACGATACCTAAGGAGAGACTCTGGTACGGCTCGGCATCGGAGCTCGACAACTGCCTCGCCGCCGAGGCGTTTCCGACACCTTGGCGGGATTCTCCGGTATGGCGGATGCCCCTTCACTGGTGCGAGGCCACCAAGATCGGCTCACCGTCATCGGCGCCCATCCTGATTCCGGCCCAACTCGTCTACTGCCCGTTCAGGGAAACCGATGAGCGCGCGATGCTCTGGGACCCGAGCAGTAATGGCGCTGCCGCCGGCTTCTCAGTCGAAGATGCGGTGGTGCGCGCGACGCGGGAGGCATTCGAACGTCACGCCATCATGCTTTCCCACTACTTGCGGCTGAGTGGCCGGGAAGTCGACTGGCGCGACCTGGCCCTTGAGCCAGGTCCCATGGCCATGGGGATGGAGGCAACGGCGCTGGGGCTGGGGATACGTGTGGCATGCCTGGTCGAGACGCCCTTCCCCGTGGCCGTCTGCCGTGTGGTCGACCCGTCCGGCAGGTTTCCGGCGCTCACCACCGGCAGCGCCTGCGGCGTCTCACTCGAGGAAGCCGTAGGCGGTGCGATGAGCGAGGCACTGTACGCCCGCAGGCAGGCTCGGGACTTCCTGACGAACGTCGAGGCCGTGGACGCGAGGGATCTGGAGACGATCGAGGACCGCGTCGTCTACTGGGGTCAGCCACAAACGATGGAGAGACTTGATTACCTTTTCGGCAGCTTCATGCCGCTTGAAGGTACCTACACGAACGGCTTCCTGGACGAGGGATACATGGCGGACATCACAACACCGCTGTTCGCCAAAGCCGGAATTTCGGTTGTGAAGGTTGTCTACCCGCGGCTTCAACCCCTGTTCTTCGCCGAGGGCGAGAAGCGGATTCTTGGCGATCCGGACGCGAGTTTTATTTCCTCCGAACCGCACCCCTATGCCTGACGGGAAGTGAATATGAGCGCAGACAAGGGCGCGGCTGTTTCGGCACTCGATTTTCATCGGACAACCTACGCCGACGCGGCGATGCTCTCCGACTGGGCGATGCTTCCCGTCGACCAGTGGCCCGATGAGTGGTTCACGTACAACGAAAAGAGTTTCCCACGCCTTGAGAGCGTGCAGCTCCAGGTGCCGGAGGCTCCGCCTTCCGGCCTTGGCGGTGAATGGCTGGCCCGTCGGACCAGCAGTCGGTCCGCTCTCGACCAGATGTCTCTCGCTGCTCTCTCCCAGGTGCTCTGGTACACGACACACTCCGATCCGCCGGAAGAACACGCTCCCGGCAGCTGGCATCGTCCGTACCCGTCCGCCGGTGGGCGCCTCGGCTGCGAGTTCTACGTCATCGCGCGAACCGTCGAAGGCCTTCCGTCAGGCGTCTACAGCTACGGCGTGGCTCGCCATGAGCTGAATCGGCTGCGTCCCGCTGCGACCGAGTCCATGCTGCGCTTCATCTTCGGCGACGGGTGGGTGACAAGGACCTGTGCGCTCCTGATCATCACGCTGTCGATGGACAGGCTCGAGACGAAGTACGGCGACCGCGGGTACCGCTACGGGTTGATCGAGACCGGCGCCGCCTCACAAACGGTCTCCCTCGTGGCCGGTGCCGCGTCGATCGGGTCCTGCATCCTCGGCGGGTTCGCGGACGTTCCGTTGGGCCAACTTCTCTTGTGCACCCCCGAATCGGAAGTGCCGGTGGCAACCATCGCCTTCAGCCTCATAGAGGAGGAGCGCTGAGATGCTCGTAACGGACGCCAACGTCGAACCCGTTCTGGGCGTCGGCCGGACAGAGCTGTCCGAGGCGAAGGGGCGTAGGTGGCTTCACCGGAGCGCCGCCCTGCAGCCCCACGACACCTACTCGTGGAACGACCTGAACACGTCCTTGCAGTACGGCAATCTCGGTCCGGATCAAGTGCGACTCGTCGGCGGTGACGTGTCGGTCGACGAGCTGTTCCTCATGTCGGTCGCGGGTGGCTCGCGCACCTTCCTCCGAATCGTCCCCGAGACAGTGCACCGGGCCCTCGCGACCGGCGGGACGCTTGTGATCGACCAGCTGGACCTGATCAACCCCTGGGCCGATCAGGTGTCCCGCGCTCTGGCCGGCATCTTCACCACACGGGTCCAGGCCAATCTCTACGCATCACTGCGTGGAGCGCCCGGATTTGGTGCACACCAGGACACCCATGACGTCTTCGTGGTCCAGGGCCGCGGGAAGAAGCACTGGACCTTGGGGACCGGGGCCGAGACCACGCAACTGACCATGGTTGCGGGTGACGTGCTGTACCTGCCCGAGGGCACCAGCCATGACGTGGCCACCGGCACTGAAGGGTCGTTGCACATCACTTTCGCCATCCCGCGGCCCAATGTGCAGGAGCTGCTGGCGTGGACGATCGACAACTCACAGGACACCGGTCTGCTGGCAGCCATCGACGAGGGCGATCCCGGCGCCACGGCCACGGTACTTGCCGAGCGAACGCACAAGATCAGTGACACCAAGGTGAGTGCTTTCCTCGAAGAAGGATTGAGCAAAGGGGTGGCACCGTCGTACGTGAACCTTCCCCATGTGGTCCGTGAGGCCGAACCAAGCGGGACCACCACGCTCTTCGCCCGGCGCTCCTTCGTGAACATCCTGCCCGACGGGGCGGACGAGCACGCACAGGTTCTGGCCTGTCTGAGTGCGACCGACGAGATGGCGGTGCAGGACCTGCTCTCTGTCAGCGGTGTGAGCAAGCCACTCGACGTGGTCCGCGAACTCGCGCAGTGGGGCCTGATCAGCCTGTCGGAGCGTTGAGGTGCACCGAATGCGGGAGGTGGCTCCCGGGCTGGGGTGGTACGACTACGACGGCGACGTCGGCGCGTTCGCGCTGACGTTTCCCGCTGGCTTTCATGCGGAAGGCGCCGACCGTCCCGGTCTCGCCCACTTCACCGAACACATGCTCATGGCGCCGAGGGACGGGGCCGCGCGCCCGTACGCCCAGCTCGAGGAACACGGTTGCCTGCTGGAGGCGCAGACCAGACGGGACCATCTCACCGTCACCGTCAGCGGACCACAAGGACACCTGCTGCGCGCTGCCGAGACCATGGTCGCCCACCTCACCGACCTTCGCCGTCCGGCCAGCGCCGCCCTTCAGCAAGCGGAGATCATCCACAACGAAGTGCTGGAGAAGACCGGGCTCGCTCCCTGGTCGGATCGCTGGCGTTGGTGCATTCCCACGCCTGGCGGTGGGATCGGCGTGGACCACGACCCGGTCGTCGCCCCGGCGCTCGCGGGGCTTGCGGTCTACGAGGAGGGTTGGAAGGCGTTCGCCGTGCAGAACATCCGTCTCGAGCGGTGCAGTGCCGCAGTGGTCGCCGACCCGGCGCTGGTTGCTCCCGAGGACATGGAATCGGTGCTGGGTCCCAGGTCGCTGCCTGACGCCCGTGACGTTCCGCGACCCGACACTGACTCCCGGATGCTTCGGGACGAAATCGTCCTTCCGGTGGACACCAACGACCTTGCCGGGCAGAGCGCCGCGTTGATCGCAGCCAAGCTGGTGGCGAGAGAGGCGGCCGCGGTTCACCGTCAAGCGTGTGCGGACATGCGGTACGGCCTTTTCGACGAGTGGTTCAGTGAGAACGCCGCGACGATCGTCACCGTGCCCGTCCCCTCCGACCTCGATTTCGGTGCGCTCGAGCGGCGACTGCACAGGCTTCGAGAGACCGCGGTCGAGCCGAGCGCCATGAACTGGGCTCGCGAGCAACTACTGCAGGAGTGGGCCGCGCGCGTCAAGTCACCCTCGGCGTGCGCCCGGTCGATGGCCTGGATGCTGTCCGGCGGACGACTGGGCACTCCTTTTGCACCACTCGACTCCCGCCTTGTCGAGCGCAGCGCATCCGCGGCTGCCATGCTGATGGGGGCCTAGATGCCAAAGCCCATGACGCGTGTGAACCGTTGGGGCATGACCATGGACCTCGTCCGGCGGCCCTCGCACTTCTCTGCCACTGCGTCCGTGCGAGTCGCCTCCCCCGACGATGTGCTGTCGTGGCTGTGCCTGTGCGAGTGCTTCGCGGGCGGCTTCTCAAGTCCCCTGATGCGTGCGGGCCGACTCAACGGCACGTTGTTCCGTGTTCATCTGGCGCTGCTCCCCAGCATGCCCGGCGACGGCGTCCTGGCGCTGACGTTCACCTCCTCTGCGCGGTCTGAGCCGACGAGCCTGGTGCGTGTTCAGCGGGCGCTCGACAGAATTCTGGAGGCCGGCGAGGTGACGCCCGCTCAGTGGCAAAGCGCAGCGCTTCGCCTGCGGACTCGGCTGGACACCAGTGATCGCCTGCCGCGTCGTTCGCTGTGGCACCGGTCCCCGTACGATGCCCGCCTCGTCGATCCGTTGTCGTGGGCGGCGCGCACTTGCCCCGGCCACGAGATCTACGAGCATCCGCTGGCCGCGTTGGTGCACGAACTGTCGGGACATCACGCGGACGTGCAGGGGAGGCGGTGATGGGTTCCTCTGTCGAGAAGAAGACGCCGAGCCCCGTCAAGGTGCTGCGCAGGACCAGCACGGCCTCGAGCCTGGAAGACGGTGCGTTCGCCCTGGTCCTGCCGGTTCTCGCGGAGCAGTCCACCGGGAAGTACGGTGTGGCGGCGGTCTTCGTGGCGGTGACGGCACCCTGGGCACTGGCGTCACTCCCGATCGGATATCTCGCCGACCACATGTCGCGCACGCGTCTGCTGAGGATCGTGGCCGTGGTGCGCATAGGGCTCGCCGCACTGCTTGCCGCTCTGTACCTGCTCGGCAGTCCCGTGCCGGGGCTCGTGGCTGTCGTGGCTTTCGGGTTGGGCAGCTGCGCTGTGGCTTCGGAGATCGCGCGCCAGTCGCTCGTGCCGCAGCTGGTGTCGAATCCGGACCGGCTCGTCTCCGCCAACACGGAGATCGCCAAGGTGTCCCAGCTGTATGGCGGCTTCGTCGGACCGTTGGTGGGCGGCGGGCTGCTGACCTGGAGCCAATCGGGTGCCACGCTCGCTCTGGCGGTGTTGGCCCTGATCACTCTGATCGTGACGCTGGGCCTACCGGAAACCCCTGCCCTGAGTGACGAACCCATGCGCGTACAGACCATGGTGACAGTGGGGTTGGACGGATTCCGCCACATCTACCGTCAGCGCATGCTTTTGACTCTGGCCGCTCTGAGTTTCACGGTCTCGGTCATCTGGTACGTCTGGCAGACGTCCTTCACGGCCTTCGCACTGGCAGACAACGGTCTGGGCGCCTCAAGCCTCGGCTACTCGGTGCTGCTCCTGGCCGGCACAGCGGGAGCGCTCGTCGGCAACCAACTGGTGCAGCATCTAACGCGGACGTTTCCCTTGCGCACTGTGTTGTCCATGAGCCTGGTCGTCTGGGTCATCTGGTTCGTCGTTCCCGCTCTGACATCGAGTTGGTACGCGATCCTCGTCGGCCTCGTCCTGGGCGGTTCCGCCGGGCTGCTGTGGAACACCGTCTCCATCACGGCTCGACAACTAGTCACCGAGGGACACCTGTTGGGTCGGACGACCGCCGCATACCGGATGGTGACGCGCACGGGCCGGGTGATCGGGGCGGCCATCGCGGGACTGATGATGACGCACACCTCCTGGCAGCACATCTTCGCCATCTGTGCCGGTGCCGTCGGAGCCGTGGCTGTCGGAATCCTTGTTCTCTACCGTGACCGATCCATGCTCGAGCCGGAAGTGCGGTGACGTCGTTGACCACTCCACGGAACACCAGCCGGTCGGCCGGCGAGTGGATGCCCGCCGCGTCTCTCGTTCTCCACTCGCGCGACGGCAGCACGCAGTTCCTCGAACCGGAGGGTATCCGAGCGCGCTTGTCGCAGATCCGAGGGGAGCTGCGCCAGGAGGTGGCCTCCGACGAGTCCATCTGCCTCCTGCCCAACGGGCAAGCGCCGTTCACGCGCTTCCTGTTGGAGCTCCTTGCAGCCCTTGGACTGCCAAATCCTGTGGCCGTACCGGACGATGACACCTCTGCGTCGATCGCTCAACTGGCCCGCCTGGGGTTGACGGCTCGTGCGCTCGGACAGGAACGGCAGCCACGCGACGAGCCCGCCCGGCGCGAGGTACTGCCGCGCCATGCCCTCCTGCTCAGAACCGGGGGCACCAGCGGTCGGGTCCGTTACGCGGTGAACACCAGCATGCGCCGCACCCTGGGCCGGGACCGCCGGTTGAGCCTGGCGAGCGCGCTGGGACTGAAGGACGAAATCCGTGTCTCTCTTGCCGGATCGATTCGTCACGCCGCCCATCTGAGCATGCTGTTGGACGCGTTGAACTATCGCACACAGGTCCACCTGTTCGAGAAACCCGACCCCGCACAGGTGTTGGACCACGTCCGCCGAGATAGCGTCCAGTGGCTCGTCACCACTCCACTTCATCTGCGGATCATGCAACGCCAACTGCAGGACGGTGAGGGGACGTCGGACCTCAAGACCGTCGTCCATATGAGTGCGGCCTGCTCGATGCCGATCAAACGGTTCTGGCACTCCACGCTCGGTCCCGAGAACGTGTACGAAGTGTTCGGAGCCTCCGAGGGAATCGGGACCACGGTGGCTCGTGGGGATGAATGGGAAGAGCGTCCCGGAACGGTCGGCAGGGGCTTCTACACCTCAGTGACCGTCATGGACTCCTCCGGCCGCCCGGCGGCGCCGGGCGTACTGGGTGACGTCTACTTCAAGAGCGGAATGTCGGCGCGACCGCTGCACGTCGGACAACGAGACCTCGTCACTTGGACCAGCGACGGGCAAGTTAGCATCGGCGACCGCGGCAGGCTCGACACGGACGGCTACCTCTATCTCGAGCCGAGGCCTCAGCTGCGGATCACTGTCGGTGGGACCACTGTCCTGGCCACGGACATCGAGGAGGCGCTGCTCGACATCCCCGGGATCCAGGACGCGGCTGCGGCGGCAGTCTCCAATCATGTGACGGGGCAGCGTGTCGTCTGTTTCGTGGTGCGCGACTCCCACGGTTCCGATGCCGAGCCGAACGAGTTGATTCCGGCGCTGCGACGGGTACTGCCGCCCGCCGCCGTTCCTCGCAGAATCATCGAAGTAGAGGCCGTTCCCCGGTGGCTGTCGGGCAAGGTCAACCGCACTTTGATCTCGGAAATGGCGCAGAAGCACTTCGCAAGGGAGAAGAACAGTGACCGTGCAAGCGATTCCTGACAATCCGTATTTCCCAGGGATTTACCGCCGCACGGCGGACAATGCCTGTGTCGTCGCCGTGGCACCCCGGTCCTTCATGTCCGTGCCGGAAGTGCGCGCCGTGTTGAGCGAGGTCCTCGCGACCCAGCCGCACCGATTCGTCTTCACGGTCCTTCACTCGGGGGAAGGCCTGCAGGACGACACCATCAGCGACGAGGTAGTGGCCACCAGGAAGTTCCACCGGATGCAGTCCTCCGAAGGACCGGTGGAGTCGCTGTTGGCGGAGAGAATCCACCTCACCCTGCCTGATGCCGCGGTACTCAGCATGACCGACGACATCAAGGACCTGGGGGGTGATTCGTTGCTCTGTCTCGAGTTGAGCGAGGCCATCGCCGACATCTGGGATGTCGAGATTGAGCCCGTGGATGTCTTCCGGGTCAACTCCCTGGCAGCCCTTGCCGCGGATATCGAGGCGGGACGATGACGTCCGTGGCCTTCGACCTGCTGGCCAACGGCGCGTACGACGCGGCGGCTCTTGTCGATGGAACACAGGTTCTCACCCGCGGGCGGGCACGGGAGATGGCCGATGGCATCGCCCGATTCCTGGGCGATGACGCCAAGAAGCTCGTGATGGTGGAGAACCCTCGTTCCTTGACGGGAGCTCTGGCTTATGCGGCCGTGCTACGTGCCGGCCATGCGGTGATGCTGGTGGAAGCCGCGGGCTACGGTGACGCGACGACGTTGATCGAGCGACTTCGCCCGGATGTGCTCATGGGGCCCTCATGTGTCAGAGCGTCCGAAGCTTCACCGTATTACCAGCACCACGTGCGGGAAGTTCCTCACGGCGGGGTGGCTCGTTGGGTCATTGACGCTAATCCGGCCGCGCTCGCACAGGAGTTGGCCCTGGTCGCACGCACCTCCGGCTCCACATCCGAGGGCAAACTGGTACGGCTCTCCTACGGCAACCTCGTGAGTAACGCCGAAAGTATCGTTGCAGCGACAGACATCCGTGGATCGGACGTCGTCGCGACGTCACTGCGCTTGGACTACAGCTTCGGTCTGTCCATGTTCCATTCTCATCTCGTGGCGGGCGCCACCGTGGGTCTGACCACGGCATCGCCGACCACCGACCGCTTCTGGGCGGATGTCGAGCGCTGGGGTGTGACGTCCACGGGGATGGTTCCGTCCACGGTGCGTTTCATCCTGCAGGATCCGGTGTCGAAGGCGCGGTTGTCCGCGCTGCGATCGCTGCTGGTGGCCGGCGGTCCGTTGCGGGCCGACTCGCTGCGACGGCTTCGTGAAGCGGTCGGTCCGGAGGGTTCCGTCTTCTACATGTACGGCCAGACCGAGGCGACTGCGCGGATGACCTGCATGGACCCGGCATTGGCGGCCGAGCACGAAGGAAGTGTCGGAGTTCCGATATCGGGTGGGCGGATCGAGATTCGCGGACCGGACGGATCCGAGGTCGTCCCCGGCCGACGGGGCGAGGTGTACTACAAGGGACCCAACGTCATGCTCGGCTATGCCGTCATACGTGACGATCTTGCACTGTCCGACCTCTGCGGTGGGGAACTGCGGACGGGTGACATAGGCCGGTTGCAAGACGGCGTGTTGTATCTCGAGGGCCGCGTCGATCGCCAGGTCAAGGTACTGGGTGAAAAGGTCAATCTGGACGCTGTCGAGGCCGCCGCGGTGTCGGCCCTCGGCGGGACAGCCGCAGCCGCCGTGTTCATGGAACCCGATCAGGTCCACCTCCATGTCGAGGGAGGACCTGAGTCTCTGAAGCGGCTGCGTTCCTGGGGACTGGCTGGTCTGGGAGTTCCGCCGGGCTGCCTGAAGCTGCGAACCGTGGAACATCTCCCGAGAACACCTTCCGGCAAAGTGAGGTACCTCTTGCTGAGTTGAATGATTGTGGCAGGGAGTGCAGGAGCACGGCTCGACGCGAAATGGGCCTCTGCTGGACCAGGGGACGGGATGCTGAGGAGGCGATGCCGGACATGAGTGAAATGACGACACTGACAGTGCGGGGCGAACCAGGCGTCCTGCCCTTTACTTGGGGGCAGCGGTGGTGGTGGAACGAGTGTCCTCCCGAAAATCCGGAGAGGAGAAGAGGAAACATGATCATCTCCCTCGAATTTCCGTCCGGCATGTCTCTCAAGAGTGCCCTGGAGACGCTGGAAGGGATCGCCGGAAGATTCGACACCTTGCGGACACGATACGAGCTCACCGGCGAACCCGAACCGGTTCAAGTGGTTGAGCGCCAGGCGCAGATCCCCGTCTATCTATATGCTGCGGAAAGTGATTGTCCGGGACTCCCGGAGAGCATTGACTCGTCAATGCGCACACATAATTTTGATCTTCTTGGGCATCCACCCGTCTGTTTGGCTATCGGGCTGGGAAGCGAAGGAGAGCCAGTCCGCCTCCACGCGTTCCTCGACCATATCGTCACCGACTTGGTGGGTGCCATATACCTGAAGCGCTATTTTCGAAGTGTCATCTTCAGGGAAGGGGCCCCCGCCGGCGCGATACATCAGCCCGCCGATCAGGTGGCCCTTGAGTCTACGGAAGCCAGACGGCGGCGCAATGAAAAGGCTATCGAATATTGGAGATCCGAGCTGACGGCGCCCTCCCCTGATGCATGGTTGTCCCGTGTGGCCGAGACGAGGAGTGGAAGCGCCCTAAACTTTGCCAAGGTCTCCCTGGAATCCCCATTCCTTGGCGCAGCTCTTCCGATTATCGCAGAGCGTCATCAGGTGAGCGTCGCGCATGTTCTCTGCCATCTTGCAGCCTTGACTTTCGAAGGCTTCGCGGAAATTCCGCCTTTCTTCAACATGATCGTCTCGACCCGCCGTTCTCAAGTGGAACGGTCTGCCCTGGGGATGTATTCGCGATCCATACCGATCATCCTGAAATCGCGAGGGCGGACGGTTGAGGAGCGCATCAGAGACTCGGCGAGAACAATGATGCACGGACAGCTCTTTGCTGCGTGTGACCCCACGGATTTCGATGCGGTGTGCCGAGAATCCGGATGGCCGGACAGAGCGATGATCGGGGTTTCCCTCAATGATGGATACAGTGCCACGACCAACCCGTCGGCACAGCCCGGCACGCGAAGGGATGACCTCAATTCCCTCTTGAAGCTCAGTAATTACGAGTACCCGAGCTTCCGGGTTTATCAAAATGGGCGTGCGATCAAGCTCGACTCCGGAAAGAGCCCGACAGGCATATTTCGCCTATCTCTCGAGGTGGATGCCCGACTATTTTCCGCTTCCGCTGCAGAAAAAGCTCTGGGTGAAATCGAAGAACGGGTGCTGATGTACCTTAAAAAGAGCCTGTGAAGACAGGGATTGCCTGTGCGGAAAGATGGCCGGACTCCCGAGTCCGTGACGCGTATCCGTGTCCTGCTGAAGGAATGGGTGGACCGCAAGATCATCCTCGGTGCTCAGGTGTTCTCTCTGGAGGATGGCGTGGCCTGTCACATCGTGGCAGGAGAAGCAGCCCCGGGGACCGACGTCACGCCGGACATTGTCGGACGGCTCTACTGCGCGAACAAGCCCGTGCTGGCCGTCAGTACGGGCATTGCGTCGGAGGAGGGCCTCGTCGGCCTGCACACCCCGCTGTCACACTACTTCGACGACTGCACGCCGGCCATGGCGGCGGTGACCATTGCGGATCTCCTCGGACACACCGTCAGGCTTCCGCCCACTCTGTACAAGAACACCGCCTCACTGGACGAACGGGCTCGTCGCATCGTGACTTGTGCCGTGCCTCGACCGGGAAACGCGCACTACAACGCACAGACCACGTCGGCGTTGCTCGGCGCGATTCTCGAGCGTGTGTACTCGATGCCCCTCGAACACGTCATAGCCGAGAAAGTCGCTGCCCCGCTTGCCCTGCGCGACCTGTCCCTTGTGCCGCGCCCGGGCCAGCAATACGGCCCACTGCATCGCCGTGACGGAAGCATGCGCTTCGTTCCAGTCGAGGACGAGGCGCGAGGCTTGAGCCCGGTAAATCCCGGTCAGGCCGGCGTATCGACGGCCGCAGGCATGGGCCTGGTGTACGCGGATCTCTTGAATTCCCTGAAAGGCCATGGGACTCTGCTTGCACCGTCAACTGCCATGAGTTTGCTCGAAATCAGCCGTTCGATACAGCTCTACGACCTCGGTCCGCGCAGCTGGGGTCTCGGCTTCCAGCGTGACTTGCAGCAGGGCATCTTGGGGGCCGGGTGGAGCCGTGACACCTTCGGCCATGTGGGCACCGCTCCGCGGCGCATCGTTGTTCTTCACGCGGCCGATCCGGTTTCAGGTCGTGTTCTGACGTTCAGGCTCTTCAGCATTGTCGATGATCATCGGGTGCAGCAGCTGACGACGATGTCGTGATCTGCTGAGACCGATGGGACCCGCCGATACTGCCGTCTCCCAGTCCTCCATGTAGAGAAAGGAATTACTGAACTTGATTGAGTGATGTCGGAGCTGTTTGCCTGACAGCGGCACCACGGCTTCGGTAAAGGATGTCCCGCAAAGGCTGGCTGGAGCCCGCGCCGGGTGCTGAGCGGGATACCCGCGAGACTCCGACGCGGGGCTGTGACAGCCTGCGGACATGCCAGAGCTGCGTGTTCATGCAGGCCGTCACTATGCCGTCCAGTTCCACTATGCCTTGCCGGACGACGCATGGTGGTGTGTGGAGCTGAGCGAGGCCGTCCTGTGTTCGGAGCCTCAGACGGCGGGCGACCGGACGAGAGTGTTGTCACCGCTTCGGCCGGCGAAGTAGTCCGCGACGTTGGCCGTGGTCGTCTCGGCGATCTGTCCGACGGCATCCCGGGTGAAGTACGCCTGGTGCGAGGTGACCAGGACGTTGTTGAAGGTCATCAGCCGCGCGAGACGCTCGTCGGTCATCACCTCCAGAGACTTGTCGAGGAAGAAGACTCCTGCCTCCTCCTCGTACACGTCCAGGCCGACACCGCTGAGCCGCCCCGCGCGCAGGGTTTCCAGCAGGGCGTCGGTGTCTACGAGGCCGCCGCGGCTGGAGTTGACCAGGATCGCGTCGTCCTTCATCAAGGCCAGGGCACGGGCGTCCACGAGGTGGTGGGTGGCCGGCAGCAAAGGTACGTGCAGGCTGACCAGGTCCGCCTCGGCGAACAGCCGCTCCCGCTCGACGTACTCCATGCCCAGGGCCAGGCAGTCGGGGTTCTCGGCGACGTCCCAGCCCAGCAGCCGCATCCCGAAGCCGTGCGCGATCCGCGCGAACGCGGCCCCGATCTTCCCGGTTCCCACCACCCCGGCCGTCCGGCCGCGCAGGTCGCGGCCCATCAGCCCGTCGAGCCGGAAGTCGAACTCCCGAGTGCGGTGCGCGGCGCGCACGATCCGCCGGTCGACGGCGAGCGCCAGCGCCCAGGCGAACTCGGCGACCGAGTAGGGCGAGTAGTACGACACCCGGGCCACCGTCAAGCCGAGTTCCTCGGCCGCCGTCAGGTCGATGTTGTTGTAGCCGGTGGCACGCTGGGCGATCATCCTCGTGCCGCCCTTGGCCAGCGCACGCAGCACTTCCGCATCCAGGGTGTCGTTGACACTGCTCAGCACCACCTCATGTCCGGCTGCGGTCGGGACGGTGTCCCTGTTCAAGAACAGCCCCAGGCAGCGCAGTTCATGCCTGCCCGCGAACTCACGGTTGAATGCGTCGCGCAGAAGCGGCTCCTCGTCCGCGAGGACGCCGTACGCAATGGCTTCCACGTTCTCTCTCCTCCTGTTGTGCTGCGGCCCCGGGCGAGACCCGGGCTGCCCCGTGGGCGGGTCGTGAGCGGGGGTCAGAGGTCTTGGGGGTCGACCGGCGTGCCTCGCTGCTTGCTGTCCATGCCTGCCTTGCTCTGCGCGATGATCTCCTGAACGTGCTGTTCGATCTGGTGCGGGTCGAGGCCCAGTGCCTTTCCTATGTGGACCGACCACACTTCGGAGCGCAGGTTGGTCTCGAAGTCCAGATCGGCGCGTACGTTCTCGCGTACCGCCTGGCGGTTCTGGCTGATCATGACGAACGTGGACAGGAAGATCGCTTCCAAGCTGACGATCATGGTGAGCAGCCCGTAGGGATACGGGTCGAAGATCCCTGCCTTCCCGAGCAGGCCCTCGTTCAGTGCGATCCATACCGCGAACCAGAGGGCGTGCAGGTAGACGAACCGCATCGTCCCCGCGAACGAGGTGATCGCGTCGGCGACACGGTCCTGCGAGCTGCGCATTCGGGCGAACTGGACCCGCTCGTGGGGAAGGCGGACGACGCTTTGCCGAGGGCTGCTCCCGCCCAGGGAGGCGGGGCTGCTCTCGCCTGCGGAACCGGGCTTCACGCCCTCCATCCGTCTTCCTCTCGATCGATGCCCGGCGGTGTCCGGGGCCCGCTCCCAGCATGGCGGCTGCGAGACGTGCCGCACGTGGGCCGCACGGGGACGGCATGAGGGACGTACGGCCCAGCGGGCCTGCCGAAGAAACGGAGGCTCAGTTCCCTTCGCGCCGGAGCCGGTCCTGGGTCTGCGTGGCGATGACCGCGGCCTGGATGCGCCGCTCCACACCGAGCTTGGCCGGCAACCGGGAGATATGGTTCTTCACCGTCTTCTCCGCGAGGTAGAGCCGCTGGCCGATCTGGCAGTTGGTTGGTCAGCCCCTCGCCGATCAGCGCCAGGATCTCCCCCTCTCGCACGGTCAGGCCGGGCAGCGCGTCCGGCTCCTCCTCCTTCTGCTGGTCGTTGCGCAGTCGGGCCATCAGCTTGGTGGTGGCGCCGGGGTCGAGCAGTGACTGGCCCGCGGCCACCGTGCGGACGGCCGGGACCAGGTCGGAGCCCTGGATCTGCTTCAGGACGTACCCGGCCGCGCCGGCCATGATCGAGTCGAGCAGGGCCTCCTCGTCGTCGAACGAGGTCAGCATCAGGCAGGCCGGTTCCGGCATGCTCGACCGCAGCTCGCGGCACACGGTGACCCCGTCGCCGTCGGGCGGGCGCACGTCGAGCACCGCCACCTGCGGGCGCAGCGCGGGCAGGCGCACCAGGGCCTGCTCGACGGTGCCGGCCTCGCCGACCACAGTGATGTCCGTCGTCGTTCAGCAGGTTGTGCACCCCACGCCGTACCACCTCGTGGTCGTCCAGCAGGAAGACCCGCGTCGGGTTGCCGGCGCCGGGCCGCTCGCTGTCCGCCATCGCCATCTCCTCATTCTGCGCGCTCTGTCGCGGGCACCGGGAAGCGCCCCTGGGCGTGACCTGCCCCTTGTGGCTTCGCTGATCTCCAGGAACAGCGTTTGTCGACCGGTTCCGGAGGCAGTTGGTGATCACCTGGCTCACGGATCTCGATGAGAAACGACGGCACTGTCGTGTCCACGAACTTGGGACAGCCAGCCTGTCGTCAGAGCGGCCGGCCGTCGACGGGGTCGCCGGAGCCGGGCTTGAACGTCGTGCCGAGGTCGTACTGTGCGATCCCGAAAGGTTGAAAATCGGCATCGGCAAGGACGCGGTAGAGGAACTCCGAGGTGGACATGTCGTACCGGTCCCATGCGCCGCCGTCATCGGACCGCGCAAGGACGGGATAATCGCCCGGCCGCTCGGCATCGATCAGCCAGCAGTACTCGTCGGCCCATTCGGTGGAGCCCCACTCAACGAGCCCCTTGCCGCCCGGCGCGTAGATCGCATAGGGATCGACGGCGGAGACGTCTCCGAGCTTGCTGTCCTGGTCGACCGACCGGGAGACCCGCCACTGTGTCAGGAAGTCGAACGAGACGCCCTCGTCGCGCCCCAGAAAGTAGACGGAATCACTGAAGACGCCGCCGCCGAACACCTCGTAGAGCTCCTTGTAGTCCGCCGGCAGCGGAACCCCCAGCTCTGCCTCGATCGCCGCCCAGTCGACGGAGATCCCGAGTGGCTCCCACCCGGTCAGTTCGATCACTCGCTGAACCCACATACAACAATCTTCTAGCACCGGTTTTCGTTCCGGTGTGCCTCAACCCCCTCGTCTCTCACGTCAAGATCGGCAGCTGTCGCACTCAGCCGACTCGGCGGGTTCCTCAGCCGGGTTCGTGCGCTGGCGAGGCGACAGGAGTCAGTGCCGGTCTCGATGATGGTGCCGTTGAAGGTGAGGCGGTCGACGATGGCCGCGCAGAGCCGGGGGTCGGTGAAAGTCTTGGTCCAGCCATCTGGGGCCGGCACTTGTTCCCTCACAAGGGTTGCCGCTGCCACGTCCCCGGCGTAGGCGAGCACCACGTCCGGTTCCCGGGTGCCGCTCTCCTTGCCCGCCCAGTCCCAGATCCCGGCGCCGCGCGCGCAGTGGACGCGGGCCTGTTCCATGCTGAGCCAGTCGTAGCAGGGCTGCTTGCCGGCCACGATCACGTTCACGTAGTCCTTGCTGCGCAGCGCGTGATCGGCCACCGACAGCAGGGTGTCGTCGTCCGGCGGCAGGTAGACCCGTACGGCCTCGGAGCTCTTGTTCAGGATGTGGTCGACGGAGCCGGGGTCCTGGTGGGAGAAGCCGTTGTGGTCCTGCCGCCATGCATGCGAGGTCAGCAGGTAGTTGAGGGAGGCGATGGGGGCCGCCACGGCAGTCGGCGGGTGGTGCGCAGCCATTTGATGTGCTGGTTGACCCTCGAGTCGACGATGTGCACGAACGCCTCGTGGCAGGAGAACAGTCCGTGCCGGCCGGTGCCGGTTTCCCCCGGTCCCGGGGCCGAGCGGCCCCACCCTCAAGGACGTTCAGGACCTGCCGCACCGCTGGGACGCGTTCGACCCTGGATTCGCACCGCACCGAACAGTTCTCAAGGAGCATGTGATGAAGGCAGCAGTCGTCCGGTCCTTCGGCGAGCCGCTGGTGATCGAGGAGCGCCCGGATCCGGAGCCCGGCCCGGGTCAGGTCCGCATCCGGCTGGAGGCGTCCGGACTGTGCCACACCGACATCCACGCCGCGCACGGCGACTGGCCGGTCAAGCCGACCCCGCCGTTCGTTCCCGGCCACGAGGGCGTCGGCATCGTCGAGGCACTCGGCGACGGAGTGACCCACCTGCAGGTCGGGCAGCGGGTGGCCGTGCCCTGGCTGGGCTGGGCCTGCGGTCGGTGCGAGCACTGCCTGTCCGGCTGGGAGACGCTGTGCGAGCAGCAGCACAACACCGGCTACAGCGTGGACGGCGGGTACGCCGAGAAGATGCTCGCCCCCGCCGACTTCGCCACGGTGGTCCCCGACGGTATCGACCCTCGCGACGCCGCCCCGCTGACCTGCGCCGGCGTGACCACATACAAGGCGCTGAAGGTCGCCGGCGTCCGGCCGACCCAGCTGGTGGCGATCTCCGGCGTCGGTGGGCTCGGGCACCTGGCGGTGCAGTACGCGAAGATCGCCGGCGCCACCGTCGCGGCGATCGACGTCACCGACGAGAAGCTCGAGCTCGCTCGCGAGCTCGGTGCGGACATCCTCATCGACGCCCGTAAGGAGGACCCGGCCGAGGTGCTCAAGCAGCACGGCGGAGCCCATGCGGCGATCGCGCTGGCCGTCAACGAGCAGGCTTTCGCCTCCGTCTACGGCGGTCTGCGGCGCAGCGGCAAACTCGTCATGGTCGCCCTGCCGGCCGGCGGAACGATCCAGGTGCCGATTTTCGACACCGTCCTGAACGGCACCTCGGTCATCGGCTCGATCGTCGGCACCCGCCAGGACCTGGACGAGGTGTTCCAGCTGCACGCCGCCGGACGCACCAAGGTCATCTACGAGACCCGTCCGCTGGAGACGGTCAACGAGTCCATCGCCGAGGTCCTGAGCGGGCAGATCAAGGCACGCATCGTCTTCGAGATGTGACCCGCCGGAGCCTTGCCACCACCACCGCCGGCGCCGTAGCGGCGTCCGCCAGGGACTACCCGCACGGCGCGCCGGCGGTCGACCGTCGCATCCCCCCGGAGACTGGAAACCATGCAGAAGCTCTCACTCGACGCACTGGCCCGCGAGCACCTGGAACGCGCCACCGCCGCCTCCACCGGCCGCAGCGCCGCCACCGTCTACGGCGGCCACGAACACGTCCTGCGCCAGACCGTCCTCGCGCTGACCGCCGACACCGCCCTCGCCGAGCACGAGAGCCCCGGCGAGGCGACCCTGCTGGTGCTGCGCGGACGCGTGAGGCTCACCAGCGGCGACACCTCCTGGGAGGGCCGGACCGGCGACCTGATCACCATCCCCGAAGCCCGCCACAGTCTGCAGGCCATTGAAGACGCGGCAGTACTGCTCACCGTCGCCAAACACGCCTGACACCGCACCGCCGACAACGCCCCCGTGCCACTCATCGGGAGGCTGGGCCCCCGGGCTCGGCAGCGGTCGAGTGTGCCGAAGCATGACGCGGCCGATCCGCCGCGTCCGCGTCCGCGACCACGGCCCCGGCTCGCTCGACCGAGGTTCGCTCGGCCACGGCCCACGGACTGTGGGCAGTTCGGCCCTCGGCTCAGGGACGCTCGGCCCCTGCCACCGCTGCGGTCAGGGAGGGAAGCTGAAGAAACACCAGGGGGCCGGCTCCCCGGGACGGTCCGAAGGGATGACAACGGCCACCACGGCCGAGCGGGCCCGTGCGTTCCGGCCCCCAGGTGCCCCATAGCAGGCCCGCCGCGCCTCGCACTCTCCGTCGGGCGATCCGGCCGCAGCACTTCGTCGCATTCCGCTCGTGGACGGCGGACGATGAAGGAAGTGCGCGTGATGACTCGCATCGTCGCTGAAGTGATGACCAGCGAGGTCGTCGAAGCCCGCCGGGAGACACCGTTGGAGGACGTGGCAGGCTGCTGGACCAGCACCGGATCAGCGGGCTGCCCGTGGTCGACCACGACGACAAGGCCCTGGGTGTGGTCTCCGAGACCGACCTGATCCGCCGCCAGGCTGCCCAGTCCATCGACCGCCCTGTGCCGCGGTTCCGCGTGCCCGCGCTGCGCCGCGCCGCCCGTCGCACTGCCGTCGCCCGGGCCACCACCGCCGAGGACCTGATGACGTCGCCCGCTGTCACGGTGCACCCCGAACAGTGGGTCGCAGATGCCGCGCGTGTCATGGAACGCCACGGCGTCCAACGCCTCCGGGTCGTGGACGAGGAGGACCGGCTGATCGGCACCGCCACCCGCCGCGACTTGCTGCGCGTCTTCCTGCGCACCGACGAGGAGTTCCGCCGGGAAGTCATCGCTGACGTGTTCAGCCGCGCCATGTGCCTGCCGCCCCGACGCCGTGACCGCCTCCGTCCAGGACGGCATGGTCACGCTGGAAGGGCGCCTGGAGCGCCGCAGCGACGTCCTACGACACGCCGCTGTACGGCCAGGCAGGTCGGCCCCGGCGGTCACCGCTCCCGCGGAGTTGACCAGGGCCTCGCGACCGCATCGTTGCCGCTGCTGTGCCGGTGCTTCAGAAGAGCGCGGGCACCACGGCCTCGATGAGATGCGGTCCCGGCTCGGTCAGGGCCTTGCTCAGCTGGGCTGTGAAGTCCTCGGCGGTGGCGGCGCGCGATGCCGGTACGCCCATGCCGTGGGCGAGCGCGACGAAGTCGAGGCCGGGCCGGGTCAGGTCGAGCAGGTCGCGCCGCGCGGGGCCGTCCGCGGGCGTGCCGAGGCGCTGGGACTCCATGGTGAGGATGGCGTACGAACCGTTGGCGAAGATCACGGTGGTGATGTCGAGCCCCTCGCGTGCGTGGGTCCACAGCGCGGAGAGGGTGTACATGGCGCTGCCGTCGGCCTCCAGGCACAGCACGGGCCGGTCCGGGCAGGCGAGCGCGGCGCCGGCGGCGAGGGGCAGGCCCTGGCCGATGGCACCGCCGGTGAGGGTCAGCCAGTCGTGGCGGGGCGCTCCTGCGGTGGCCCCGGGGAGCCAGAGGCCGGAGGTGTTGGCCTCGTCCACCACGATCGCGCCCTCGGGCAGTAGCGCGCCCACGGCCGCCGCGGCGGTCTCGGCGGTCAGTGCGCCGGTCGGCGGCGCCGGTCGTCCTGGGGCCTGGAGCGGCGGGGGCGTGTCCCGAGCGACGGTGTCGGCCAGGAGGCCAAGAGCCACCGGAACGTCGTCGGCGGACGTGGCGAGGGTGTGGACCTGGCTGCCGTCGGGTGCCAGCAGACCGGGCAGACCGGGGTGGGCGAAGAACGACACGGGTGCGGGGGCGCCTGCCAGCACCAGGTGACGTACGCCGTCGAGTTGGGCCATCGCCCCCTCGGCGAGGTAGCCGAGCCGCTCCACCGCGGGCAGGCCCGCGCCGCGTTCCAGACGGGCGGGGAAGGTCTCGCACAGCAGACGGGCCCCCGTCGCGGCGGCGATCCGGCCGGCTGCGCGCAACGCGGGTTCGCGGGTGGCGGGGCCGCCGAGGAGGATCGCGGCCGGCTCGCCGGAGCGCAGGGCGGCGGCCACCGCGGCGACGGTCTCCTCGGGTACGGTCGCGGGCGGCCGGGGCGCGACCGGCGGCGCGGGACGGGCACCGTCCGACCAGGACACGTCGGCGGGCAGGATCAGCGTGGCCACCTGTCCTGGAGCGCCGGTGGCGGCGGCCACCGCCTCGGCCACGTCGCCGCCCACCGTTGCGGGGTCGTCGCAGCGGCGCACCCAGCCGGAGACGGTGCGGGCCAGCGCGTCGACGTCCGACTCCAGCGGGGCGTCGTACTTCTTGTGGAAGGTCGCGTGGTCGCCGACGAGGTTCACCAGGGGAGTGGCGGCGCGGCGGGCGTTGTGGAGGTTGGCCAGGCCGTTGCCGAGGCCGGGGCCCAGGTGCAGCAGTGTGGCGGCAGGGCGACCGGTCATCCGGCCGTAGCCGTCGGCCGCGCTGGTGGCCACGCCCTCGAACAGACACGGCACGGCCCGCAGTGCGGGCTCGTCGTCGAGGGCGGCGACGAAGTGCAGTTCGGAGGTGCCGGGGTTGGCGAAGCAGACCTCGACCCCGGAGTCCAGGAGGGTGCGGGCCACAGCATGCGCACCGTTCACGACGGTTCCGCCTTTCACACGCTCAGTCGAAGAGGACGTCGGGGTTGAGGATGCCGTCGGGGTCGAAGGCGTGCTTGATGCGGCGCATCAGCTCCACCTTGGCGGGGTCCTCCAGATCCAGGAAGTACCGCTTCTTGGCCGTGCCGATGCCGTGCTCGCCGGAGATCGCCCCGCCGAGGGCCGTTCCCGCCCGGAACAGCCGCCGGAGCACGGAGTCTCGCAGGTCCTCGTCGGGCTGGAAGACCGCCAGGTGTACGTTGCCGTCGCCGGCGTGCCCACAGCCGGTGATGACCGACCCGCTGTCGCGGGCGATGACGTCCGCCTCGGCGAGCAGTCGGGGCAGTGACGCGCGGGGCACCACGATGTCCACGACCTCGTCGGCACCGGCGGCCTTCGCGGCCCAGAACGCGCGCTCCCGGGCCTCGATCAGCCGGCGGGCGGCGGCCGCGGGCAGCACGTAGACGTCGGCCGCGCCCAGCGTGAGCAACTGCTCGCCGAGCCCTTCCACATCGGCTTCGAGCCGCTCGGCGGACCGCTCTTCGAGGACCACGACCAGATAGCCGAGCGAGGTGCGGCGGACCTGTTCGGGGATGCCGAGCGCGAGATCCCGCTCGGCGGTCGTCGCAGCCATCGTGAGCATGTCGACGTATTCCAGGGCCAGCGGGTCCAGGCCCCCGGCCAGCAGCCGCGGCACGGCCTGCGAGATCTCCCCGGCTGTGGCGAACGGCGCCAGCACCGTCGCGCTGTGCCCGGCGCGGGGCTTCAGGCGCAGGACGGCCTCGGTGACCAGGGCCAGCGTGCCCTCGGAGCCCACGAGCAGCTGGGTCAGGTCGTAGCCGGTGCTGGTCTTGACGAACTTCCCGCCGCTGCGCACGATCTCGCCGGAAGCCAGGACGGCCTCGACGCCGAGCACGTGGTGCCGGGTGACGCCATGTCTGACGGCATGCATGCCACCGGCGTTGGTGGCGATGGTGCCGCCGACCGAGGCACTCTGCCCACCCGGGCGCACCGGGTAGCACAGCCCCGACGAAGCTGTCTGCCGGTCGAGTTCGGCCAGGGTGACGCCGGGCTGGACCACGGCGACATGGTTGGCGGTGTCGATCTCCAGGACACGGTCCATCCGCTCGAACGACAAGACGATCCCGTCGGCATGAGGCACGCAAGCCCCGCAGAGGCCGGTTCCAGATCCCCGGGCGGTCACCGGGATCCGCTGCGCCGCGGCGACCGCCACGACCCCCGACACCTCGGCCGCCGTCGCGGGGCGCACGACATACGCCGGCGCCCGCGCGACGGCGGTGAGCGACTCGTCGTGGCCGTACTCCGCCGGAACACTCCCCTCCGTCAGCACGTGTTCCGGCCCCACCACCTCGGCCAGGAGCGATCCGGTGTCCGTCATGATCCGAATCCCCTCGTCGACGAGCTTCCACACCGGATGCCCGCACACGCGCGGGCCGGTGTCGCGCCCACCATGATGGGGTCGCGGCCACGGAGGGCGGATCGGCCCAACAGTCCCTGACACAGGGACAGTTGGCCCTATCGGCCCGCGAGGAGATGTCGACGGCGCCCGCTGAGCCGACCAGCACGCTCCAACTGCCGCACGGGCCAGGGCGGCCGGTCGAGGACGTGGAGGTGCGCGGACAGCGGACGCGCGCTTGACAGCAGCGACGCCGCCCGATCGGTCGGCGAGGGCATTGGTAGTGGTGTCCGGCCTCTCCTCGCGGTCGGGCCCAGGGCGGAGGCGATGTGCAGGGTTCTCGTGGCAACATACCGCCGCCCCTGCGTCGTCCGGCTCCAGGCCGGTACGGAAGTGCACCGCACTGCCTCTCCTGGAAGTGCGGGATGTCCGCCGGGTGGTGTGTGTCAGGCGCGGGCGCCGCTATCCGTACTTTCCGCGCCGACGGTTCTCGCAGCCGGTGGGCGGGGTGCGTACGGCGAGAAGGGCGAGGCCGTCGTGACCGTCGCTGGGGTTTTGCCTGAGCGGCTTGGCATGGAGTAATGGCAGCCACTGCGAGGGGAGGGCCGCCTCAGGGCGAAAGACGTCACCATGCCGAGCCGCCACACATGAGGCCATGCCCTTTCGGTCGTTGGGCCGCCCGTCTGACGGCGCTCGGTCACGATCTCCTCCTCTACAGCCACTTGCGCCCGCAGCCCGCTGCGGATGCTCCCAGGCCCGGCTGTCAGCGGGCGGAGCTGATCCCGTCTCAGATGACGGCGCTGCACCTGTTCGCGGCGCTCGCCGGCCGGCTCCGGGTGCCGCCGGCCGGCGGTCTGGCGGAACGGGTGCGCATGGCCCGGCGTGACGCGCGGTGAACCGGCAGGTTCCCGGCGGGCCCGGTTCTGCGCGAGCCTGTCCCGGATCACGCTCACGGTGTGCCCGGCACATCGGACGCGGGCTCCCGGAGCTCTCACCGGCGCGGCGGTGTTACCCACTTTCGGGTGACGGCCCGGCCGACCCGCAACGACGTGGTCGGGCGAGGAAGGGCCCCGGCCAGCGCCCGCAAGGACGCGCGGTGTGGCAGGGCGTCAACATCGTGCACACGCCGCATATATGGAGCGTGCACGGCGGACGTCTGCGGCCGGCACCAGCCGGGCTTCCGCAGCCCTGGGCAGCGGAAGCCCGGCCGGCGCGGACGCCGTCGGGCGACGTCTGTCCGCCCGTGGCTGCGCAGCACAGGGCTCCGTGGCCGCGGCGCCGGTGCCGGCCCCCTGCCGGGCAGAAGCCCGGCAGGGGGCCGGCACACGGCCCGGCGTGCATGGCCTAGTTGGAGAAGTAGAAGTACTTCCAAGCGCCATGAGTGGTGGAGTTCACCGTGTCCCCGGAACTGCTGTCGATGTAGGAGGAGCGAACACGGGCGCGGATGCCGGACTGACCGGCGTGGCCCAGGTTGACGACCGACTTGCCGTTGGTGCCGAGGGCGAAGTACTCGCTGGCGGTGTCGTACCACTTGCCGCCCGAGTACACCTGGAGCTGGACCCGCTGCTTGCGGCCCTTGTAGTAGCTCATCGTCGTGGTGCAGATGACGTCCGTGTTCTTGTGGAAGTACTGGTACGTCGTGTTGCCGATCTTGCCGGTCTTGTAGTGCTTGGAGAGGGTCGTCGAGACCTTCACCTTGGCGTAGGCCGTGGCCGTGACCGACTTCGGGGCATAGCGGGCGTCGCCCTTGAACACCGCGGTCAGGGTGGTGTCACGGCTCATGTCGAGGGTGACCGACAGGTTGCCGCTGGAGTTGACCTTGCCGGTCTTGACGAGCTTCTTCGGCTTGTCGGCGCCGGCTGGGTCGGCCCAGATCTCCACGGAACGGTTCGTGTACGTGGTGCCGAGGCGCGCGGTGAAGGCGACGTCGGCACCGTAGGCGTAGAGCTTGCCGTTGTTGTTCAGGGTCAGGCTCGACGTGGCGCGCGAGACGGCGACCGTGTCGGAGGCGGTGACCGCGGTGTGGGACGCGTCGCCCGCGTAGGTCACCGTGTACTTGACGGTGCCGCCGGCCGGCGGGATGTCCGTGAAGGAGAAGCTGCCGCCCGATCCGAGGGGCCTGGTGCCGAGCGACTTTCCGTTCGGTGACTCCATGTCGGTTCGGGTGACGGCCAGCGGGGTCCCGGCGGGCAGAGCCAGGCCGGAGGTGAGACTGCCCTTGACGGTGAGGGACTTGGCCCGGGTGGCCGTGGCGGGGGCGTCGACCGTCAGTGTGGTGACGTACTTGCGGGGAGCGTCGACGGCGTGGAACTGGGTGGATTCGTTGGACCCGGTCAGCACGAACAGCTGGGTGCCGTCGTGCGACCAGTTCATCGAGTGCCCGAACCAGGGCATCCAGTTGGACGACAAGTTACGGATGCTGGGCGGGCGCGCGGGGTCGTTGCCGAAGACGTAGGTGTCGCCGAGGTTGTCGGTGTCGAGGACGGTGGCCGCGACCGTGCCGTCCTCGGCGATGCTGACCGTCTCCGGTTCGGAGGCGACCGGGTAGGTGCGCACCTGCTCCAGGTCGGAGAGCCGGTACTCGGTGAGCGCCCGGTTGCCCGGGCCCGCCACGACGACGTTCTGACCGTCCGGGGTGAGGGCCGCGTCGTTGTAGAAGCCGCCCTTGTTCGCGGAGACGCGGATGGCCGGGGTGCCGGTCGAGACGTCGTAGACGATGATCGGGCCGGAGCTGATGCCCGAGTCGAGGGCCAGCAGTGTGCCCGGGTTGTCGGGGTCGGCGTACAGCTCGGGCGGAGTGGCGAAGTCGTGCCCGGCAGCCAGGTCGAGCGTCACCGTCGGGCTCTGGGCCGTCAGGTCCACGACGCCGAGTCCGGAGTCCCACTGGTCGCCGTAGCCGAACCACAACTTGCCTTCGGCGTAGGCGAGTCGGGAGGGAGCGGTCTTCTCACCGGTCGCGTATTCGGCGCTCCGGGCGAGGGTCGCCGTGTCGAAAGCGACGATCTTGTCGGCCCCTTGGATCGCGGCATACAGCGTCCCGGAGTCCGGGCTCAGCTCCAGGTCCCGGACCTGCGGCAGGTCGGTGAGGGTGGCGGTGACCTTACCGGTGTAGTCGGTGACGACGATCCGATTCTGGTACCGATCGCTGAAGTACAGCTGCTGGTGCAGGCCGTCGACGACGGTGTCGTCCGCGTCCGAGACGGCGATGGGCCTGCTGGTGTCGGCGGACGCCGGTGTGGTGCTGAGCGCCACTGAGCCCAAGACGATCGCCAGCGTCGTAGCGGCCGTGAGAGTGCGTCTGTGCATGGTGTTTTCGAACCCCCCGGAGCGAAAATTGGTCTGGTGCCACCGCACCGGGCGGCCGCAGCGAATGGGTGTGACCGGTGGAGTGCATGTGGCGAATGAGTGCAGGTTAAGTCATGCCCCCGACAAGCCGAGCAGTGGGATCACCCTCTGACGCGCCACGGCATGGCTCCGGACCGGGGCGCCGGCCCGGTAACGCTTCTCCCGGCTCCGTCCGAGAAGCGGGCCGTTCATGAAGCTCGTCGCGGCCGATCGGCTCACCGTCGCGGAGGCGGCAGTGCTGGGGATGCGCCACCCCTGTCATGGCTGTTCAGGCCGCCGCGCGGTGTGGTGGTCGAGTCGATCGAGCGTGCGGCTGGAACGGTCCGCGTTCCGTGCTCACTCCACATGGAGCACGCCGGGGCCGTTCTACGTGTAACGCACTCACCGCCCGTCGCGCAGCAGTGCGCAGACGGAGTTCTCCTGGATGGCGCGCAGTTGCTCGAGCCGCGCGGGATCGCTGGTCCTGTTGATCTGGCTCGTGATCGAGAACGTCAGTGAGCGCCGGCCGTCAGGAGTGGCGGCCACCAGTTGCGTGTAGCCCGGGAAGTTGCCGGTGTGGCCCAGCACGACGCCGCACCGTGTCGTGTAGCGGAAGATGCCCAGTCCCGCGGTGTTGCGTCCCGGACCGGCGGGTTCGGACGCCCCTGTGATCCACCGGCGCTGCTCCCGCACGATGCCCTTGCCGTAGAGCGCGCCTGAGGCGTAGCCGCGGATGAAGCGGGTCATGTCGACCGGAGTGGAGATGATGCCGCCGGATGCCCATGCACCGGAGGCGCTGAAGAGTTCGCTGATGTCCTTTGGAGACGTGGGGTCACTCACGTCGTACCCGTGCAGGTAGGGCTCGGGCATGCGGTAGCCATGCGGGAGGCTGGTGTCGCGCAGCTCCAGCGGCCTGTAGACCAGTTGCCGCAGGAGTTGTTCGTACGGGGTACCGGTGACCGCTTCTGCCATCAGGGCGACGGCGATGTTGTCGGAGTTGGAGTACTCGTACCGGCTGCCCGGGCTGAACCGCAGGGGCTCGTCGGCCACGTAGTCGAGCAGGTGGCGGGAGTCGAAGTGGTGGCGCGGGTCGGCCGCGAGCACCGCGGCGAACTCGGGGTCCTGCAAGTAGTCCGGCAGGCCGCTGGTGTGGTTCAGCAGCTGCCGCAGCGTCACCTGGCCCCAGGTGTCCGGGAGCTGCGGGAGGCGCTTGCGCAAGGTGTCGTCCAGACCCAGTGCGCCGCGGTCGACGAGGGACAGTGCCACCGCTCCGCTGAAGGCCTTGGCCGTGCTCGCGATCCGCATGCGGTCCTTCACATGCGGCAGGCGGCCCGTTGCCAGGTCGGCGACGCCGGCCCGCAACACGCGGGTGTGCCGACCGTTGCGCAGCATGGCGATGATTCCGGGAGGACCGCCCGGCTCGCTCACGAACCGGTCGATCTGACGCTGCAGCGTACGGTCGTCCACCGGCCCGGCAGCGGTGCCGGCGGTGCCCGCGGCGGCGGGTACCAGTACCGCCAAAGAGGTGGCCGCGATGACGAACACGGACCCGAGACGTGGTCGCAGGACGGCACGAAGAGGCCGTGCGGGACGCAGAGGCATCGAGGCTCCCGAAGGTGGGCGACGGCAGTGCAGGTCAAGCCTCACCGGCCGCGGATGCCGGCGCCACTTCCTGTTGCTGCAAACAGCCCAGCCGGCCGTGGAGTCGGGTCGCCGCCTCCGTGCCGCTCCGGACGCCGGCCGAGTATGTGCCACTTCTTGGCAGAAGGGCGTCTTGGCTTGATCTTTAACCCTTCAATCGGATGTGCTCGGTGAGGGACTCGGCTCGTTTGTCGGTCTTGCCGACATCGTGCCTGGTGGCGGGCCGTGTGTTCTTTGAGCCCGGTGGACGGGCATGGGTGGACACGGTCCCAGCCCATGGCGCGGGCCAGCCCGTAGCGTTCGGTGGCCTGCACCGTGGCGGTGTCGGGATCACCCCAGGTTTCCGGCTTTGCCAGGCGGAACTCCGGACCGTGCCTGGGGATCCGGCCGCCTTGCGGCAGCGCGGTGGTGCGCATGGCAGGGCGGCGCATCACGCGGTCTGAGTGCAGCCGTCCGAGCACCTCGACGGGCAGGTCATCGAGGAGGTGGGCCAGGCGCGGGGCGTCGTAGCCGGCATCGCAGACGACCGGTCCGTCCGCGCACAACAGCGCGTCCGTGAGCTCGAAGAGCGCGTGGCCTCGTGCAGTCAGGCACGCGTAGCCCTCCCGAAGCCGCTCCACCCAGCGGGCCGGCCGGCAGCTGCGCCCGGCAGCCCGCCCAACGAATGTGCATTTCGCGCCTCTCCCACTGCCGAAGGTAACCAGCAGCGCCGTTTCGCCCTCTTTATAGGTGACCGACCTACTGGGGGAACGATGAACTGGTCCAGGGCCGTGGCCGTCACAGCGGCCGGTCTCCTGCTGTGCGGGTGCGCCACCGCGGCAAGCACGGCCGGAGCGGCACAGAGCACGGGCGCCTCCGCGCACACCGTGCACAAGACCGCGTCCACCACCGCCGACAGTCCCGGGACCACGAGCGGCAAGCCCGATCTGATCCTCAACGGCCAGACCGATGCCCGCCCCGGGCAGCTGGTCCACATGATGCTCTACGGCGTCAGCCACGCGCAGGGCGGCGACGCGGTGACCGCCCAGTCGCCCGCGTTGAGCGGGCCGGTACGGCTGCGATGGGAGGGCGACCACTACTGGGCCCCGGCGACCCTCAAGATGACGGACAAGCCCGGCTGGTATCCGTTGACGGTCGCAGTCCATGGCCGCACCGTGGCCCACGACAGGATCCAGGTCGTACGATCCCAGCGGCCCTCCTTCACCCTGCCGGCGTCGCGGGACGTGACCCGCCCGGGGGAGCCGGTGTGGGTGGGTTTCGACGACCTGTACCCCGGTGAGCGGGGCACCGACTTCACCGTGCGGTCCGCGGCCCTGCCCGGGCCCGTGCGTCTCGTCCACGACGAGAACATGGACTTCTACAACCCGCGGGCCTTCTCGGCGCGGCCGGAGCTCAAGCCCGTCCTGGCGGACGGCACGTACACCTTCGAGCTGTACGGCCCGCACGGCCGCCGCATCGCCGAGAAGCGCCTGAAGGTCCGCGCGTCCCGGCCCGGCGACCGCGACTACCTGGGCAAGGCGTACGGTCCCGAGTTCTACGACCCCGGCCAGGGCTACTCGGGCGGCACGCACAATTTCCGGGTCGGCGTCGGGCGTCAGGTCGCGGTCATGTGGCACGACGAGTACCCGGACCCGGGCGAGGAGACGCGGCTGACCGCCACCTCCCCGGCGTTCACCGGGGTGCTCCACCTCCGCCACGACGACAGCAAGGGCGCCGACGGCGACGATCCGCGTTTCTTCGGCACGGCCACCGTCCGCTCCGGCCTCAAGCCCGGCAGCTACCCCGTGACGATCGTCAGCCATCACGGCCGGGTGAAGAAGACGGAGTACGTCACGGTGACGGCGCGGTAGGCCTCGCCACCACACGGCACAGGGCGCTCGACGTCCCGTCGGTCAGATGTCCCGAAAGGGGTCATGGCCCCGTGAGCTGCCCTCAGCTTGTCCTACCTTCCAAGCGTGGGTCCGAGCTGGTCATTCGTATGATCGGCGGACCCAGGGGTTCTGGGCATGGCTGTGAGCTTGTCGCCGTTGGATGACTCAAAGAACTTGGCCACCCGGAGCCCCGCGACGACTTGACCGCTAATTGGGATACGCGACTCGATTGCCTGACGGCTCCGCGCCGCCCGGCGCAGCATCCGGGCGGCGCGTCAACTCACAACGAGGCGAACGTTGTCTGATGCGGCGCTAAGAAGCCGTATCTCAACCGAACTGGATCGTGTGATTCCTGCTGGTCAGGCATGGTTTCGCTCGGAGTGAGGGAAGCATGCGGCGTCTTGTGTCCGCTTGATGGTCGAGGGGTGCGCGGTGGCGTCGGTGCTGGGAATGTTGGAGGAGCGGGAGGCGGCTGCCCGGGTCCGGGTGGAAGGGCTGCGGGAGGAAGTCGCGCGGCTGACTGAGGTGTTGGAGGCCGCGGAGATCGAGCTGGACCGGCGGGTGATCGCGCGGGAGGAGCTGGTCGAGGCCCTGGCTGTCTCTGCGGCTGAGTCCACTGCCGTGACCGGGGCCGGGGCGGAGTGGGAACCCGTGTCCTCTCCCGTGCCGGGCTCGACGGTGCCGCCCTGGCGGGACGGGTTGCCGGTGACGGTGCTGGCGCCGGACTATCAGCGGCTTCTGGGTGTGCTGGAGGAGGGGCGATCAGCGGGCAGAGGGCCGCTGAAGGCCAGGGAGATCGCGGTGGAGCTGGGCTTGGAGACAACGCCGGCGAAGGTCGAGGGGCTGCGCTCGAAGGCCAGGCGTCTGGCGGAGCGCGGGTGGCTGGTGCAGGAGTCGTCAGGGACGTTCAGCGCTGTCCTGCGGTCCGTGGCCTTGCCAGACGCCGGCCCATCCGCGTGATCATCGCTTCGCTGGTAGCGGGCAGAGTTTCGTAATCCCTCGCCAGGCGGCGGGAGTTCATCAGCCATGCGAATGTGCGCTCTGCCACCCAGCGCCTGGGCAGCACCACGAATCCCTTCATGTCGTCGGTGCGCTTGACGATCTGCAGGGTGAGGGCGAGTTTCTGCCGGCACCAGTCGACGAGGTCGCCGGTGTAGCCGCCGTCGGCCCAGACGAGGGTGATGTCGCGGTGCAGGCGGCGCAGCCGGGTCAGCAGGCCCGCGGCGGCGTCCCGGTCGCCGATGTTCGCGGCGGTGACCGCGACGACCAGGAGCAGGCCGAGGCAGTCGGTCACGATGTGCCGCTTGCGGCCCGGCACCTTCTTCCCGCCGTCGTAGCCGCGTGAGGCGGCAGGCACCGTCGCGGCGGCCCGTACCGACTGCGCGTCGATGATTCCGGCCGTGGGCTCGGCCTCACGGCCCTCGCGCTCACGCACCCGACCGCGCAGCCGGTCATGGAACTCGGTGGTCAGCCCGTGCTCGCGCCAGCGGCGGAAGAAGGCGTAAACACAGCCCCAATCGGGGAAGTCCGCGGGCATCGCTCGCCAGGAGATCCCGCCCGCGACCAGATACCGGACCGCGTCCAACATCTGACGGTGGCAGTAGCCCTCGGGCTGTCCGCCCCGCCCCTGAAGCCAGGCTGGCACCGGCAGCAACGGCCGGATGGCCGCCCACTACGCGTCCGTCATGTCCGACGGATAGCGGCGGGCCCGGTCCGGATGATCGGCCGCATTCCCGTACACGTGCGCGAGGCAATCACACGATCGGGAGCCGAAGTTGAGAACAGCGGGCGTAAGGCGTTAGCGCGTACAACTGCGACAACAGGGCCTCCTGGTACTGCTCGGTTCGGTTCGCACCTCCGAGCTACCAAAGGCCCTGCCTTCATGCGCCGACCGCCAGAAGATCACCCCGGCGAGAAACCTGTTCGACCTGCACGTTCCATGATCGGTTGAGATACGGCTTCTGACAGAACCACTCACCCCGCCTCTCAACACACCAGCAACACACCAGGCCAGCCACCACCCCGTACACCAACCACCACCCCTCCCAGCGTCATGGGAAGTAAGAGCAACCGCAGCAGGCGGTACTCGGAGGAGTTCAAGGGCGACGCGGTCGCGCTGGTCCGGTCCTCCGGCAAGACCGTCACCGAGGTGGCCCGGGAGATCGGGGTCAGCGCCGAGGGGCTGCGGAACTGGGTCAAGCAGGACACGATCGACCGCAGGCAGGGGGCGCCGGGCGAGCTCACGAGCGCGGAGCGGGAGGAACTGCGTCGGCTGCGGCGGCAGAACCGTGAGCAGGCCGAGACGATCGAGGTGCTGTGGGCGCTTCGATCGGGGCTTTCCAGCGCCCTTCGCGGTCTTCCTCACCACGCTCGAAGTCTTCGCCACTAGCCGGTTCCCAATCTGGAAACCGGCCGTGACCACCCGAACCGACGACGTCGGCGTACAGAGGTTCACCGGGAATCTCCACACCCTTACGCGGGATCGCCACCCGGCGGCGGCCGCGTTTCAGCAGGTCAGCGCATTTCATCGGTTGGCCTTAGGAGCCGGGTGGCCTCCGGCAGGGCACCGCTCCAGGACGGTGCGGGATGGCGCGGTGTTCGTTTCCATCACGCGTCACGGCCGTTCATCGCAACCGCAGGGGAGTTGATCGCTGTTCGTCACTCCGCGTCGGTGCGAGCGGGCGCAGCACCGTGCCCAGGACGCGGTCGGTGGGGAAGTAGCCGTAATGCCGGGAGTCGAGGCTGGCGTCAGCGTTGTCTCCGAGCAGCACCAGACGGCCGGGCGGAACCCGGTCCTCGCCCGCGGCGGCCAGGGCGGGAACCGCCTCGCGCGGTACAGGGTCGCCCGGCACCGCGGCGATCCGTTTGATGATCCACCGGCGGCGGGACAACTCGGCCGCCCGTGCGGAGGACTTGAGTGGCGGTGCCGCCCAGCCGCCGTTTGCTTTTTGAGGCTCCACCACGGCCACCATTCCGCGCACGAGCGCCGGATTCCGGCGGACCAGGACCCTGTCGCCGTCGTGGTAGGCCGGTTCCATGCTGGGGCCGTTTACGGTCACCGCTACCAGCGTGCGCCGCAGCAGCACCAGCGTCATGGCGACGCCACACATCACGGCCGGCACGGCCGCTGCCAGGGCCCAGCCGCCCGCCCCGGTGCGCAGCAGGGCGCAGCTCACGGCCGCCACGGCCAGCAGCGCCGTCCACAGTGCCCATGACGGGAGTGCCGAACGCGGGCCCGCCGATCGCTGGTGGGAACGGGTGAGGAAATGCGGTCGGTGCAGTGCGGTCATGACCCTCCTGTCGGCACGGACGGGGCAGCGTTTTCGGTCCGGTATCCGGCGGCCTGCAGGGTGAACAGCCGGGCGTAGTGCCCGTTCGCGATCATCAGCGTGGGGTGGTCGCCCTCTTCGGTGACCTGACCGTCGTCGAGTACGACGATGCAGTCAGCGCCACGCACGGCACTGAGCCGGTGGGATATCAGCAGGCTGGTCCGCCCAACCCGGTGGCGGCGCAGGGTGGTGTGGATCTCGTGCTCGGCCTCGGCGTCGAGCCCGGCGGACGGCTCGTCGAGAATCATCAGATCGTGCCCGTCCCGCAGCAGCGCCCGGGCCAGGGCCAAGCGCTGCCACTGGCCTCCGGAGAGCATCACGCCGGTGGCCGGGTCGTCCTTGTCGGACTCCATGAAGAACATCCGCGACAGCATGGTGTCGTAGCCGTGCGGGAGGCCGGCGAGTTTCTCGTGGATGCCGGCTCGGACCGCGGCCGCCTCGATGCGCGGCCGGTCGTGCAGCGCGTCCAGATCTCCCAGCGCAATGTTCTCGAGCGCGGTCAGGTCGTAGTGCATGTAGTCCTGGAACACCGCGCCGATCCGGCGGCGCATGTCGGCGGGGTCCACCTCGCGCAGATCGATGCCGTCCCACAGGATCGCCCCGCGGGTGGGGTCGTAGAACCGGCACAGGAGTTTCACCAGGGTGGACTTACCGGCACCGTTGCGCCCGACCAGGGCCAGCGCCGTGCCGTGCGGAATGAACAGGTTGACGCCGCGCAGCACCCACGGGTGCTCGTCGGAGTAACGAAACCACACGTCACGCAGCTCGATTCCCTTGCGCAGGGCAGGCAGTGGGCGTGGCGGGACGGCGATGGGCAGGTCCGGCCCGGCCGTGGTCACCGCCAGATAGTGGCCGAACATCAGCAGGGCGTGGTGCGCACCGGCCACGGTGGCCGTCAGCGCGGCTAGCGCGCTCTGCACCCCGGCCACCGCGGCGACGAACATAGTGACGCCGCCGATCGACAGCTGGCCGGCGCGGGCCGCGTGCACCGACCACAGCAGTCCGCCGCCGGACACCGCGGCGGCCAGCACGCCCAGCCCGGCCTGGACGCGGACCTCCCACCGGTCCATGGTCCGCCGCTCGGCATTGCCGGCCCGCCGCTCGGCCAGCATCCGCCCGCGCAGAAAGCCCCCGAAGCCGAACAGTCGCACCTCCTTGGCTGCCTCTACGCTGGAGAGCAGTTCGCTGTAGAAGATCTCCCGTCGCTCGACGGGTCCGATCCGCCAGGCCATCCCTGCCCGCTGCCGGGACAGCATCAGCTCGGCGAGTAGCGCGGGCACTCCTGCGAGCAGGACGAGCGCTGCCATGACCGGGCTGAGTACGAACAGTGAGCCGAGGAATCCGGTGATGGTGAGCGTGGCCCGGGCGATCCCGCATACGCCGTCGACGGCCTGGCTCACCGTCGTTCGGCCCGCCTGCTGGGCCAGCCGCAACCGGTCCAGGAAGCGTGGATCCTCGAACCGCCTCAGCCCCGCGAATCCGTCCACCGCGGTGAACAGCCGGTCCTGCGCCAGGAGACCGGCCTCCCGGTCCAACTGGGACCGCAGATACTGAAGCGACTGCGGCAGGATCCCTGCGGCGACCCCGGCCGCCGCCAGGCCTCCGCCCAGCGCGGCCAGCACGCCGAACGGCGCGGCACGGACCAAGCCGTCCAGCAGCAGCCGGGTCAGCCAGGCGGCCGCCACAGGCAGGACACCCGCCGTCAGCGTCAGTACCCCATACAGCGTCAGTGTCCCTGGTGCGGCCCGGCTTGCGAGCGCGAGCGCAGCCACGATCCGCCGTGCCAAGGCCCGCGCCCGCGTCATCCAGCCCCGCCCGGAGTCGTCGACGGCCGTCTTCTGCCCGGGCCCGGTCCACCGAACCCGGGTGCGGCGCCGGGCCCCGGTCATACCGCCGCCACGTCCGGCCTGCTCAGATCCACAGCGTTGGAGCGCACGACGAGCCGGCCGTCGCCACCTCGCCCCACCTTCAGTACGGTGGGGTACGCCTTGACCTTGAACGCCTCGCCCAGCGCGCCGTCGACGTTCTCGACCACCACGCGGGCCACCGGACTCAGTGCGCCGACAGGCCCCGCGGTCTCGTCGGGTTCGCCGACCACGACCGCCAGTACCCGATCACGCCCGCCGGGCACCGTCGGCGCGTACTGCACGAACTTCGGCATGGTCTCCTTGCACGGCCCACAGGTCGGGGAGAAGAACGCCACCAAGGTGTCCTCGGCCAGCTGCTCCCCGGTCAGTGGCTCGCCGTCCATGGTGGTGGCCGTGAACGCGCCGACTTCCTCGCCGGCCGCCAGCGCCGGCGCACCCATGCCGCTGTTGTTCGCGAGCAGGTCTGTGTGCTCGCGGAGCCGTTTGATCACGCCCAGTGTGAGGATCAGGTCCAGCGTGCAGAGCGCTCCTACGAGTACCAGGGCCGCTGTCAAGATGGGCATCGTGTGCCTCCTTAGGACTCCCCGCGGGCCGCGGACGCACGTGGGCGGCCGTCGGCGACGGGGACGGGTCGATACAGTTCGCAGATGTCGTCTAGCACGGCGACCAGCCCGCCGAGCAGCAGGCCACCGCTCACCGCCACGGCCGCCCCGCCCCACCGCACGGCACCGGCCGTCGGCAGCGCCCCGCACACCGCCCCCAGGACCGCGACGGCGGCAAGGACGAGGTTCCGCGCGATTTGCCGGGGCCCGAGCGGGGTCGCCGAGACGCCGAAGCAACGGCACGGCGCGCGCACCCCACGGCGCACCGCCAGCGTGATGCCGGCCGCGAATACCCCCAGCAGCATGGCCGCCAGTGTCAGCCCGGCCGCCGCAGCGGCCGGGCTGACGACCAGGGCGCAGATGGCGAACTCGGTCACGACCACGCCGCGGGCCACCGGCCGGGCCAGCCGCGGCGGCAGCAGCCGCATATCGCGCACAGAGGCGGCGAAGGCACCGAACGCGCCGCGGCCCGCCACTTTGCTGGCGGACGACACCACGAACACCGCCCCGATCAGACAGCGGATCCCCAACGCCAGGTACTGCACGCAGATCCCTCCCGTGGCAGGGTCGAACCGGCGCCCGGCCGGACGCCGCAGGCTTCAACGTGGCAGACGCCGGCCCGAGCCGCGGCCCGGGCCGGCGTCCACTGATGCGAGAGCCGGAAGCGCGAAACGCGACAGCGGCCCTCGGCTTGCGTCACTGACGTGGGATCAGGGACAACGGTGCGACAGACACACCGGGTCTCCACCGGCGCAGGTGTTCAGCTTGCAAGGGGAGTGACCACACTGCCAGCAGTCGTTCCAGCAGTACCAGCCGCATGCCGACGCCTCGGCCGAGGGCACGAGGCGCTCCAGCAGGCGGCTGCCCGCTGCTTCGAGCTTCTTGAACATCTCAACACTCCTTAAGTACTTGTTTTCGATCCGGCGGGATGTTGGCCAGGATGGCTGGGCGGCTGATCGAGCGTCGACGTAATTTGGCCTAGCCCGAATAACGACATCCTGGACATGCTCTGTGCCATGCCGGTACGCATCCACTTCACCACCGAGGACATGGCCCGCACCCGTTTCGCGGAGGCACCCCGTCCACTTCTTGAGCTGAATATCGCGCTGCGGCAACTGCAGGAACGCAGTCATCCGACCCAGTTCGGGCCTTGGAGGCGGGAATCGTTGCGGCGCCTGTCCCCAAAGGTGCAGCAGTTGTTCGATCTGATCCCGTCAACGGGCTGGTCGGTGGGCTTCCTCGGCCTCCCGGCGGCCGAGGACATCGGAGAGGTGCTGGATCAGATCCGGGCTATGCCTGCTGCCCGGGTCCGGAAGGACATGGAGGTCTGGGCTGGCCGCGACCATCAGCGGCCGGTGCCAGCCTGGACGCAGTCGCTCGGCAGTGACAAAGAGCTGCTGCTGGAGTTGACCGATGTCGCAGCCCACGTGCACCAGCACGTCATCGCTCCCTACCAGCAGCGCATCGATGCCCTCAGCACTGCGGACCAATCGCTGCGCAGGCGTCAGGCCGCCCACGGCGGACTCCACGCCTCGCTGTCCGGGCTCAACCCCCGTCACATCAAGTGGAAGCCGCCTGTTCTGGAACTCGCTATGGCCAGCGGTGCGGACGACGACATTCATCTTTCCGGCCGCGGCCTGTTGCTGATTCCGTCGTTCTTCGGGGTCGCATCCCCTGTACTGGGCGTGAGCGCCGAACTCCAGCCGTATCTGACCTACCCCATCCGCTGTGACGACACAGACCTCGCTCTGCCGCCCACGGAGACCGCCCGGGTCCTCAGTACCGTCCCCGACTCCCTGACCACGCTCCTCGGCCACACCCGGGCCATCGTGCTGTGGACCATCGCCCATCATCCCGGCTGCACCACCACCGAACTCGCCCGCCATGCCGGTATCTCCCCGGCCAGCGCCAGCCAGCACGCGACTGTTATACGCACCGCCGGGCTGACCATCACCGTCCGCCACCACAACACCGCCCTCCACACCACGACCCCGCTGGGCACGAGCCTCCTCAACACCACCGCTTGAGACTGCGCCGCACATTTCGCGAACGGCGGGACTGTAAAACGTTCGGTGTAACTCCCGATCATGGAAGATGCATCGATGACCAGTGAGAACGTGTCGGAGTTTGTGGCCGCCGAGCCCACGAAGGCTGTGTCAGTGAAGGCTGTGGACGACCAGCTGATCGACGAGCTGGTGGGCCGAGCCCAGGCCGAGGGCCTGCAGCTGACCGGCGAGGGTGGGCTGCTGCAGCAGCTGACCAAGCGGCTGTTGGAGTCCGCCCTGGAGGGCGAGATCACCGACCATCTCGGCTACGACAAGCACGACCCAGCGGGCAAGGACGGCGGCAACTCCCGCAACGGCAAACGCTCCAAGACCGTGCTGACCGACGTCGGTCCGGTGGAGATAACCGTGCCCCGCGACCGCGACGGCTCCTTCGAGCCGAAGATCGTCAAGAAGCGGCAGAAGCGGCTGACCGGCATCGACGAGATGGTCATCTCGCTGGCCGCGAAGGGCCTGACCACCGGCGAGGTCCAGGCCCACCTGGCCGAGGTATATGGCGCCGAGGTCTCCCGCCAGACCATCTCCACCATCACCGACAAAGTCCTGGAAGGCATGGCCGAATGGCAGAGCCGCCCGCTGGACGCCGTCTATCCGGTGATCTTCATTGACGCCATCCACGTGAAGATCCGTGACGGCGCGGTCGCCAACCGGCCCATCCACGTGGCCCTGGCGGTCACGGCTGAGCGTCGGCGGGAGATCCTCGGGCTGTGGGCCGGCGACGGCGGCGAGGGTGCCAGGCATTGGCTGCACATCCTCACCGAGATCAAGAACCGCGGCGTCAGCGACGTCCTCATGCTGGTCTGCGACGGGCTCAAGGGCCTGCCCGAGGCGGTGGAGACCGTCTGGCCGCAGACGATCGTGCAGACCTGCGTGGTCCACCTGCTGCGGAACTCCTTCCGCTATGCCGCCCGCCAGGACTGGGACAAGATCGCCAAGCTCCTCAAGCCCGTCTACACCGCCCCCACCGAAGACGCGGCCCTGGAGCGGTTCGCGGAGTTCGCGGACGCCTGGGGCAGGAAGTATCCGGCGATCGTGAAACTGTGGGAGAACGCCTGGGAAGAGTTCACCACGTTCCTGCGGTTCGACACCGAGATTCGCCGCATCGTCTGCACTACGAATGCGATCGAGTCGGTCAACGCGCGGATCCGGCGGGCGGTCAAGGCCCGCGGGCACTTCCCGAACGAGCAGGCCGCGTTGAAGTGCGTCTACATGGCCATCATGTCGCTCGACCCCACAGGCAAGGGCCAAGCCCGCTGGACCATGCGCTGGAAGACCGCATTGAACGCCTTCGACATCACCTTCGACGGCCGCCTCTCAGTAGCCCGTCAGTAACCAACAACCCCAGTTGCACCGCTCGTTTGACAAACCCGCAACCGCAACGACTGCAAGGCGTGGGAACTGTCCGGCGCGAAGGACGCCGTCGGCCGGGCGACGGTCATCGCAGATGGCGGCTATCGGGGCACTGGTCTGGTCATCCCGCACCGCCGCGAGAAGGGGCCAGGCCGAACTCCCGGCTTGGAAAGAGGAACACAACGCCTCCCACCGCAAGGTCCGCGCCCGCGTCGAGCACGCCTTCGCCCGTATGAAGACCTGGAAGATCATGCGTGACTGCCGCCTGAAGGGCGGCGTTCGCCACGCCGTGCTCGGTATCGCCCGCCTGCACATTCTCGCCCTCGCCGGATAACGGAGAAACCAGCAGGCCAGCCAGCACGCCAGAGATCATTACGGGACAGCCCTTAGCTTGATCTTTAACCTCGGGTGTCGAATGCCCCCTCGAACTTGATCACTCGCGTCGGTAACTCCCGTACACGCAGGCGGCCTTCGGCTGATCATGTGCTCCGACCATGGAATACACACGCTCAGCACGAAGGCCGTGGGAACGAGTCTGCTGCAGCACGTTGTCCGGCAGGAGTCGTTCGCTGCACTGTCACGCTTCCGGGGCGAGTTCCACTCCTGCCTGACCAGCCGTGCGGATGCGTTGTTCGAGCTGGCCGATGCCGTGCTGTGTGCGGACGGCCCGGTCCGGTCGTTGGTGGAACTGTCGCTGGTGGGTGAACACCGCCGCAGACGCGGCGGGCTCTACGGCGCCCTGGCCGCAGGCCGGGTGGACGTCGCCCGGTCGCGGCGGGCACTGGCCGCGGTGCCGCTGCCACGGGCGGCGGACAGCCGACTCGTGCTGGCCGCCGAAGAGCTCTCTGACGCCTGGTGGGCGGGCGGATCAGCGCAGTCCGGCGAACAGGTCGTTCTCGGGCACGGCCGCTCCGGTGGTGTCCTGGACACGTATGAAGGTCTCGACGCCCATCAACTCGGTGAACCTCTCCTGGCCCATCCTGAGGAAGAAGATGTTCTCGCCCTGGCTGGCGTGTGCGGCCAGCGCATCGAACTTCTGGCCGCCGAACGCGGTGGTGTCCACCCAGGTGGTGATCTCCTCGTCGGGGAGTCCGATCTCGGCCAGCGCGGCGGCCTCAGCGGGATCCGGCTCCTGTCCGTCCGCCCCGAACTCGCGCATGACCTCCCCGAACCGCTGCATCATCGAGCGGGGCGCCGTCGTCCAGTACACCTTCGGTGTCAGCGCGGTCATCGCCAGCGCCGCCATCGTGATGCGGTTGGCCTGGATGTGGTCGGGGTGGCCGTAGAAGCCGTTCTCGTCGTAGGTGACGACCACATCGGGCTGGTAGCGCCGCAAGAGTTCCGCGAGTCGGGCAGCGCCCTCCTCCACGGGGGTCTGCCAGAAGGATCCGGGGGCGTCATTGGTCGGCCAGCCCATCATCCCGGAGTCGGCGTAGTCCAGCATCTCCAGATGACTGATCTTCAGGACTTCGCAGCTTGCCGCGAGTTCTTCACGCCGCATCAAGGCGACGGCCGCCGGATCGTGCCCGGGATCGCCCGGCTTGACACCCCCCGGTCCGTCACCGCAACCGCCGTCGGTGCACGTCACGAGGACCGTGCGAATGCCCTCCGCCGCGTACCGCGCGAGGACACCTCCCGTTCCAGTGGCCTCATCGTCGGGGTGAGCGTGTACCGCCATGAGCGTCAAGGGCCAGTCATTCATGAAACATCCTCCTGTGTGAAAAGGCCTCGGTCGGAATCCGCGGCGGGCGTATGAGCGGTCGCCCCTCGATATCGGATGTCGGACGACCGGGCGTACCGCGGACCCGGGAGCCCCGGATCATGTCGGGACGGCTTGTTGGTCTCTGTGTTCCGAGCCCGCGTGGTGCCGGTCTCTTGACCGGTGCAACAGTGTCGGCCGGACCGGCTGTTCCCGCCGCGCACCGGAACATCCATGGGTCTTGGCCTTCGCGAGAGCGCGTGCGCGCTGCACCGGCCCGGGTCGCGGCAGGCCGGTGCGCGGATCGCGACTCCTGACAGAAGGTCCGTGGCCTCCCCGTGTGCGGGGACGGCCTGGCGGAACGGGCCGAGTGCCCGTCTGCCGCGCGGGGTGCCGATCCGCCGCCGCTGTGCGGCCGGCAAGCGTGAGAGGTGGTCCACGCCGTGGCGCGGGACGTCGAGCGTGGCAACATAGGTGACCAAAGTGAAGCCTCTGGTGGTTGCGGACATGATCTTGTGGTGAGACCTGTCCTACCTGAGGTTCTACGTGCGTCTGCGGTCGGGTGTGGTCCGTCCGACTCTCCTTCGCCAGGCGGTGGTTCACACCGCTTCGCGCAGATCATTTCGCTGAGAACTCGTCATTGGCCGGCCCGTTCTTCCCAGGGCTCGGCGGACGAGTCGGCTAACGCGCCACGCGGTAGCGGAGGTAGACGACTCCCGAGCTGAAGGTGCGGGTCTCGGCGAGTTCGAGATCCACCCGGCGCTCGTGCCGGGGAAAGAACGGAATGCCACCGCCGACCAGCACCGGGTAGACCCTGGCCCGGTACTCGTCGATCAGACCCAAGGCGGCCGCCTCGGCGGCGAGAGTCGCGCCGCCGATCGCGATGTCGCCGTCCCCCGGTTCGGCTCGCAACCGCTCGATCTCCTCCGCCAGGCCGCCGGAGGCCAGGCGGGCATTGCCCTGCACCGCCGACAGCGTGGTGGAGAACACCACCTTGGGGAGCGGCTTCCAGATCGCGGCAAACTCGAGCGTTGAGAAGTCGAGCGATGGATTCTGGTCGGCGGTCTCCCAGTACAGCATCGTCTCGTACAGTCGTCGTCCCAACAGGTGGACGCCGACCTCTCGCACCTCGTCGGTGGCGAAGCGAAAGACCTCCTCGTCGGGCGCCGTCCAGTCGAAGCCGCCGTCCGGCCCGACGATGTAGCCGTCAAGTGAGACGCTCATCGAATAGGTCACGCTGCGCATCAGAAGTCCTCCTCGGTAACGGGTTCGACAGTACGACCGCCGGACGCCGCAGTACTCATCGCGGCTCGCGAGATCCCCTGGACCGAGTCACCTCACGAGATCATTTCGTTGAGAAAACCTCAGTGCACTGATCAACCGCGGCCTGGCACGCGCCACATTGCCCCGTTTCGACGAAGCCCTCGAAGCGCAGAACCCCGTCGACATCTTCCAGGAAACGGGTGACCCGGCCGGCGCGGGCACCGAGGAGGCGCTGCAGTGTGTGCTGAGGGACGTCGGCGACGTCGCCGACGGTGTGCAGTCCGTACTCGCCCAGCAGCGCGGCGGTCTTCCCGCCTGCGCCGGGCAGTTCCCGCACGGGCCGGGTCCGAAGGAGGGCTGAGATCGCCTCGGGGGAGTCGTCGATGACGGTGCGCAGCACGAGCGGCCCGGGGCGGCCTGGCAGTCGCCGGCGGTAGCGGCGATGGCCTGGCAGCAGGTGTGGTCGACGACGTCGACTGCGGCGAAGACGCCGGAGAGGTTCCTACCTGTCGAGGGTGCGTCGAACTTAGGTACCGCTGCCGTCCAGGTCCAGCTGGTCCTGGGGGGCGGGTGACGTGGCGAGTCAGTAGCCCTCGGGGCGCTGTCGGGCGTCCACCGGCTCCACGCAGTACGACAGCGGTGAGCAGGTTGGCGAGGGTTCGACATTGACGGAGTGAGTACTCACTCCGTAGCCTGAAGGGATGGAAGACACCTCTTCAGCTCCTTCCCGGCGCCGTGCGGCGCCCATGGCCCCCGATCAGCGCCGCGCGATGATTGTCGCCGCGGCCCTCCCCCTCGTCATCGAGTACGGCGCCTCCGTGTCCACGGCGAAAATCGCCCGTGCCGCAGGTATCGGAGAGGGCACGATCTTCCGGGCCTTCGCCGACAAGGACGCCCTGCTCGCCGCCTGCATGGCAGAGGCCATGCGCCCCGACCTCACCGTCGCCCGCCTGGAATCGATCGCGCTGGACCAGCCGCTCACGTCCCGGCTCGCCGAAGCGGCTGAGGTGATGCACGGCCACATGACCCGTATGGGCGCCGTCGCCGGAGCCCTGGCCACGGCCGGGCGGCTGGAACGCCCCGCTCACGTTCAGCCCGGCAAGGACGGTCGTTCCCCGGACCGCGAGGCGGGCCTTGCCGCGCCGCGCTCGGCCCTGGCCGCCCTGTTCGCACCCGACCAGGATCGCCTGCGCCTCGCCCCGGAACGGCTCGCAGACGCCTTCCAGCTCATGCTGATGTCCGTCGGCCGCCCCGGCGCCCCCGACCCGCTGACCACCGAAGAACTGGTGGACCTCTTCCTCCACGGCGCCCTCACCACCCCCGAGGAGGCCCGATGACCACACCCGATGCATACGACAAGCTCGCACCCCAGCGCCGGAAACTGATCACCTTCGCGCTGCTGGGCTGCGCCTTCCTGGCCATGCTGGACGGCACCGTTGTCGGCACCGCCCTGCCGCGCATCGTCGAACAGATCGGCGGGGGCGACTCCTGGTACATCTGGCTGGTCACCGCATACCTGCTCACCTCCTCGGTCAGCGTCCCTGTCTACGGCCGCTTCTCCGATCTGTACGGCCGACGCCGACTGCTGCTGGGCGGGCTCGCCGTGTTCCTGGCCGGCTCGCTCGCCTGCGGCCTGGCCGGTTCGATGGAGGCATTGGCCGTCTCCCGGGCGGTGCAGGGCCTGGGCGCCGGAGCCCTGCTCACCCTCGGCATGGCGCTGATCCGCGACCTCTACCCGCCCTCCCGCGCGGACGGGCTGATCCGCATGCAGACGGTGCTGGCCACGATGATGGTGCTCGGCATGGTGGGCGGCCCGATCGTCGGCGGCCTGCTGGCCGACCATGCCGGCTGGCGATGGGCGTTCTGGCTCAACCTCCCCATCGGACTGACGGCGGCAGCCGTCCTCGCCCTCGCCCTGCCCGACAACCGCCCCGCCCAGACACCCTCCGGACGCCTCGATGCGGCCGGGATCGTCCTGCTCAGCACCGGCCTCGCCCTGGCGCTTACCGGCCTCGGTTTCAAGGGCAACGCCACCGTCAACCACCCCTTGTCCTGGACCGATCCGGCTGTGGCGGGCTGTCTGCTGGGCGGGCTGACACTGCTCGCGCTGCTCGTTCCCGTCGAGCGCCGCGCGAGCGTCCCCGTCCTGCCGCTGCGGCTGTTCCGACACCGCAGTTACAGCGCCCTGTTGACCGCCGGGTTCTTCTTCCAGGTCGCCGCGCTGCCCGTCGGGGTCTTCGCGCCGCTGTACTTCCAGTACGTCCAAGGCCACTCGGCCACCGAATCCGGCCTGCTGCTGCTTCCGCTGCTGATCGGCATGACGCTGGGCAACCGGCTCACTGCCACCGCCGTCCTGCGCAGCGGCCACGTCAAGCCCGCGCTCCTGACAGGCGCCGCACTGCTCACCGTCGGCACGGCCGCCTTCTTCACCCTGGACGCGACAACTTCACCGGCGCTGACCAGCGGATGGCTCCTGATCATCGGCCTCGGTGCGGGCCCGGCGATGGGGGGCATCACCATCGCCACCCAGAACTGCGTCCCGCGCGCCGACATGGGCACAGCCACCGCCGGCTCCGCCCTCACCAAGCAGATCGGCGGCGCCTTCGGCCTGGCCTCGGCCCAGTCTCTGATGGGCCACTCGGCCACCGCCGCGCCCACTTCCTCCGCGATCGGCTCCACCATCGCCTGGAGCGGCACCACTGCCGGACTGCTCGCCCTGGCTGCGCTCCTTCTCATGCGCAACACCCCCATCCCGACACCCAAAAGCCGCAGCGCAGCCCTCGACCCCAGGTCCGCCACCCATGCAGCGCCCGCGGCGGACGGCTCGAGCGCGTAGCGGCCCGTCAGGACCGGACGGCAGGCGCCGCGTGATCCAGGCGGGTGTGCAGGGTGGCGGCGAAGTCCTCGGCGCGGGCCAGCTGCACCCGCAGATCCTCGATCTTCTGGGCGGCGGCCTGTACGTACTCCCTCACGCGGCCCAGGAGCGCCTCTCGCTCACCGGCGGGGAGTTCCTCGTCCGAGTCGAGGCGGTCGGTGGCGTCCAGCAGATCGCGCATCTCGTCCAGGGTGAAGCCGAGCGGCTTCATGCGGCGGATGACCATGAGACGGGCGACGTCGGCCTCGGTGTAGAGGCGGAAGCCGCCCTGGGAGCGGGCGGAGGGGATGACGAGGCCGGTCTCCTCGTAGTGCCGGATGGTGCGCAGCGACAGCTCGGACCGCGCGGCGACCTCGCCGATCTGCATGTGCTTGCTCACGCGGACACCCTTCTCTGCTGTCGCCAAGGCCACAGGCGGCCAGCGCGATCTCTACTCTAACGTTAGGGTAGAGTAAGTGGTCGTCGGGGTCGGCTCCAAGCCGTCCCCGTTCCCACGGCGGCCGGATCACCGATCCCGCGGCCGACAGCCGTGTCGGGGCCGACGACGCCTCCGGCGAAGTCCGATGCCTGCAGGAGAGAGCGTGCGCATGCCCATGTCGCCCAGCGCCGCCGTCTGCCCGCCGTGATTCTTCGCCCTTGAAGCAGCGCTCGGAGCTCTCCGCTCGCGCCTGCTGCTCACCGACTTCAGCCCACCCGTACGTGGGCTTCGCGGATGGCCGCCCCGGCCTTCCGGCGCCTTCCCGCACGCCGCCACGACGGCCGAGCGTGCCCGAGCACGACAGGTACCTGCTCTTGTCCACGTCCGCACTGTCCCCGGCCGCGCGACTGCGAGACCTGCGCCCCGACTGGCTGTCCGACCCGAAGGTCTGGCGCACCGAGGTCCTGGCCGGCCTTGTCGTCGCGCTCGCGCTGATCCCCGAGGCGATCTCGTTCTCGATCATCGCCGGAGTGGACCCGACGATCGGCCTGTTCGCCTCGTTCACCATGGCCGTGACGATCTCGATCGTCGGCGGCCGACGCGCGATGATCTCCGCCGCGACCGGCGCCGTCGCCCTCGTCATCGCCCCGCTCAACCGTGAACACGGCTTCGGCTACCTGCTCGCCGCCGTCATCCTGGCCGGCGTCTTGCAGATCCTCCTCGGCGCGCTCGGGGTCGCGAAACTGATGCGGTTCGTGCCACGCAGCGTGATGGTCGGCTTCGTCAACGCCCTGGCCATCCTGATCTTCATGGCCCAGGTCCCCGAGATGCACGATGTGCCCTGGCCCGTCTACCCGCTGATCATCGGCGGCCTGGCCCTCATGGTGTTCTTCCCCAAGGTCACCAAGGTGATCCCGGCCCCCCTCGTGTCCATCGTCATCCTCACGGTGATCACGGTCGCCGCCGGGATCGCGGTGCCGACCGTGGGCGACAAGGGCGACCTGCCGTCCTCCCTGCCCGTACCCGGTCTGCCCGACGTGCCGTTCACCCTGGACACCCTGACCACCATCGCCCCCTATGCGCTCGCCATGGCACTGGTCGGCCTGATGGAATCACTGATGACGGCGAAGCTGGTCGACGACATCACCGACACCCACTCCTCCAAGACCCGCGAGTCCATCGGCCAGGGCGTCGCCAACATCGTCACCGGATTCTTCGGCGGCATGGGCGGCTGCGCCATGATCGGCCAGACGATGATCAACGTACGGGTCTCCGGCGCCCGCACCCGACTGTCCACCTTCCTGGCCGGCGCGTTCCTGATGGTGCTGTGCATCGTCTTCGGCCCGGTCGTCTCCGACATCCCCATGGCCGCCTTGGTCGCGGTGATGGTGATGGTCTCGTTCGCGACATTCGACTGGCACTCCGTCGCACCCAAGACGCTGCGGCGGATGCCCGCCGGGGAAATCACCGTCATGGTGCTCACCGTCGCGGTCGTGGTCGCTACCCACAACCTCGCCATCGGCGTCGTCGTCGGCACGATCACCGCCATGGTCATCTTCGCCAAGCGTGTCGCTCACCTCGCCAACGTCACAGCGGTCCTCGACCCCGATGGAGACAGCGTGGTCTACTCCGTGACCGGCGAGCTGTTCTTCGCCTCCTCCAGTGACCTCGTCGGCCAGTTCGACTACGCCACCGACCCCGACAAGGTCGTCATCGACCTCACCGCCACCCACATCTGGGACGCCTCCTCCGTCGCCGCCCTGGATGCGATCGAGACCAAGTACGCACAACGTGGCAAGACCGTCGAGATCATCGGCCTGAACAAGCCGAGCGCCCAGATCCACGAGAAGCTCAGCGGCGAACTCGCCGGCAACCACTGACCAATCCGTTTCACCTGCGAGGGCCGCCCAGAGCCACAAGGATCCGGGGTGGCCCTCGCCGCGTCTGCCTCAAGAGGCGCTCCTGGACGCCACTCGATTTGGCGACAGCGTCACACCTGTTGCACCAACTGGGCTCGTCAGCACCGGCGCTGAGCTGCGTAAATCCGTCGGTATCGCCTCGCGCCACACCGCATCCCCCAGAGAAGGAAGCACCATCGGGTCGCCCCGGTGAGGTCGAGGAGGGCACCGTCCTCGAGCATCTGTACGCGCGGCGTGAAGTCCTCCAGTAGGCGGCGCAGCCGTTCCGGGAGTTCGGCGTCGGCGTCGGGCGGCAGGTCGAAGGAGAGGCGGAGGAGAGGGGGAGGAGGGGGGAGGAGGGGGGAGGATGCTGCGGTCGCTCGTCATGATCACCCTGCGCTTCCCTGGTTCACCAGACGCAACAAACTGTCTCGCCACCGCGTCCGGGGGCAGAGCTTTGATGCCGTGCTCGCCGATGTGGAGGAATCGGACACAGACGCTTCGTGGCATGCCGCCCACCTCCAGCTGCAGGGGTAGTTCGCCCATTCGCGAACAATGTATCGAACGTAATTCGAACACTGCGACTCTTGTCAGGTGAGACGCCTGTGGCTGGCCGGCTGTGCCTGAGCGTTTTTCTTGGGCCCCTGAGCGCTCCAGATGGCCCTGCTGAGTTGGTGTAGGTGGCCCGCAGGGGAGCGGGAGCTGCCCGTTCTGGGGCAGTTTTCGCGGTCTCCGGAAGACGGTTCCCACCGCGGTCGGCGCATCGGGGATCGGCTCGATCTTGAGCACCCGAGGGGTGTGCCGTGCCGCACTACGCTCCCGTTACGAGGTCAACCGCCGGCTAGGCGGGCTTCGTCAACGACCACGGGAGCAATGTGCCGCCTTTCGTCTACCAGATCACAAAGTACGACCCTGCCGACCGCGACGAGCACGGCAGCTACATCGGCGCTGAGGACACGATCAGCGACCACGGGCCGGTCGAGGCGGCCTACCTGCAGGCGATTGCCGCTTTCGCCGAGGACACTGGCGTCGACCGCCTGCACATACGTGAGCCGGGGGTCGCCAGCGTTGCCCACTTCGGCCTGGAGCCGGCCGTCGACGGTCACGGCCTTGCCGGGCTCTTCCCGCCCGATCTCAGCGGGTTCCACGATGGTGCGGAAGTGCCGCTGTCCGTCGGTCTCGAGCTGGTCCGGGCCATGCTCCGGGACAACGGCGCCTGGTGCTGCCTGGAGGTCGAGGGCAAGTTCGTCGTGCGCGTCGGATGGGACCAGTACGTCTACGTCACCAGCGAGGATCCCTGCGAGAGAGCGCTCGCCCGCGCCCGAGCGCTCGGACTCTTCCCAGAACGGCTGCAGACCTCGCCCTACGATGCGGACTTCGATGAACCTGGCGTACAGCGGCCCGCCGACGAGGTCTTCTGGACCCGTCTGCGCTGGTCCATCGCCATGCGGCAGGCAGCGATCCTGGAGGAGGGATACCTCTACAACGCATCCCGCTGGCACCGTCTCACCGAGGACACCCTCGACGCGGTACGCACCCGGCTCACCCCTCGTGCCCAGCTGACCGTCTGGCCGGAGCTGTCCACGGACGTCGACGCGGTCCTTGCCACGCTGCCCGACGAAGGTTCGGTGGAGCTCGTATGGGAGGACGAGGATGGGTTGATCACTAGCACGATCGCCGACGAGTCCGAGTACCCGGAACTGACCGCCCAGGTGGCAGGTGCCCGGGCCGCCGCAGCCCTGTCCATGTCCGTCGACGAACGTCATCCGCTGTTCACTGCAGTCCTGCCCGACAGCGACGGCGTCCTGCGCGCCCGGTGGAGGACCGATCCGACGCCGAGCGACCGGAACTGGGCGTTCCTGAAGACTCTCCACCGTGGGGAGATCTGCACAGGCACGGTCACGGAGATCGCCGGCTTCGGTGTGACCTTCGTGGACATCGGGGGCTTCACCGCGATGATCAACATTCCCGAGCTGTCCTGGCGGCGCACCAATCACCCCGCCGACGTCGTCAGTGTCGGTCAGAGGATCTCGGCCGAGATCCTCGACGTCGACCTGGTGAGGGAGACAGTGTCGCTGTCCCTCAAGGCATTGCAGCAGGACCCTATGCGGCAGTTCCTGCGGCAGATCGGGCAGATCACGAACGGGGTCGTGACCAAACTCGTACCGTTCGGCGCCTTCGTTCGTATCGAAGACAGAGAGGACGGTCTTGAAGGGTTGGTGCACCTTACAGAGCTGGCCGAAGAACACGTGGAGCGGCCCCAGGACGTGATCCAGGTCGGAGACACCCTCACCGTAAAGATTGTGGACGTCGACCCTCCACGACGTCGGATCACGCTCTCCCACCTGCAGGCTCTCGCACCCGGAGAGTCCTGACGCTGCGGTCACGCCTCCGGGAAAGTGCGCGGCCGGCGGGCTCGAGGCTTGCCGCTACGCTCCTGCCCGGACGGCCCGGGCATGCAACGAGCATCACGGATGCTGCTGGGCCCGCCGTGCGGAGCCGCCACCCGCCCAAGGCGCAGGGCCTCGCCGACAACGCGCAAGATCACTCTGCTCCACACTTCCCAGGCACGCAGTCGACAGCCGACATGCGGCGCCGGGGCGTAGCGCTGTAGTAGGCCCGGCTGAGCGCCATGGAATCCGGCAGAGTGAGCGTGCAGTTGGCCAGACAGGCCATCTATGGCGCTCAGTCACAGCACCTGTGACTGAGCGCTTGAGTTGGCACCTTGAGTGTCAGAGCTGGCGCGCAAGATACTCGCACCAGGCCGCTGATCAGGGGCTTTCAAGGAGAAAAACAGGTGCTGAGCCGTGAGCCGTGAGCCGTGCAGGCAGGATGCCAACATGTCTACGGAAGTCAGCGGGATGATCGAGTGTCGACCAGGTGCCCGCCTCTGGGGCCCCGACGACGAGGACTCCGTGTGGCACGCCGCCATCGACCTCTTCCTGCTCAACAACGGCAACGCCTACGACGCCCTTGCCTGCCTCTTCGGTATCCGCAACTCCTTCGGCTTCCGCCCCGTGGCCGAAGGCCGCGGCTTTCCAAGCGACGCATCCGAGGGGCTGCGAACCGAGTACGGCGCCTACGCCAGCTCGGGCGACGTACATGGCACAACGCATATCACCTGGGCCGAACTCGCCTCCGTCAACTGGCAGGAAACAGACAGCTCCGGCACACGAAGCCGAGAATCGGTCGCCGGATACGAAACCCACTGGGGACCGGTCTGGAGCGTGATTCGGACACTCAGCGAACTCCACGGAGCGGACCATGTGCGACTTGTTGCCTGGTTCCACTGAACGCCCCTCCGCAGCGAGGCGCTGCTTGTCCGATGGAAGGCAGTCGTGACCGCACGGGACGTCATGCTCAACGAACTCGCGCAGGGGCTGCGCCCGATGTCACAGGGCACCGAATGGTTCGACGCACTCGGCCCGGAGGAACAATCTGAGGCACTGCTGTTCCTGCGCCACCAATGTGTCCAGGCGCGCGCCGTCGCCGAGGACGGACCGTCCTCGTGCCCGGATACACGCGCTCTTCGACGGCCGGCCCACCGCCAGCACCCTCGGGCCGGGGGCCAACGAGGCGTTCTCCACCGTCGTCCTGGCGCGCGGCGCCGCCCTCCAGCTGGCAGTGGCTCGCCCCCACGATCGACCCCCGTCCGAAGAGCAGCACGCACCTGGGCCGCGTCCACGTCGTGCTGAGTTGGACCGCGCTCACCAGACGCAGGTGCTGCTCCTGACCGACGCCGAAGCCGCCGCGTGGGTCACCTCCACGGCGGCCGGGGAGATCTGACCCAGCCCGGACACACCACGGGCCCCGGGGAGTTCAGCCATCCCCGGGGCCCGGCGTTATGGAGTCACGCTGTTCAACGACGCCGGTTCCCCGGCTTCGCCTGCGGCCTGGGCGGCCTCGTCGTCGGCTACCTCCCGCGCCTGCCTCCAACCTCCTCTGCCCGGCTCCTCCCTGTGCTTGCTCCTCTCCGCTGTCACTAGCTTGCCCGGGCCGCCTCGTCGTCGGCGGGGATGCCCAGCCGGTCGGCCATGGCGGTGAGGGCCGTTCCCAGGGGGAGCGCGACTCGGGTGACGGCGTGCGGGTCGCCCCGAGTCGGGTCCCGGTTGACGATCAGCACCGGCTTCCCGGCCCGGGCCGCCTGGCGGACGAACCGGAGCCCGGACATCACCGTCAGTGAGGACCCCAGGACCAGCAGCGAGGCCGCCTCACGGACCAGCTTGCGGCAGTGTTCGACCCGCCGCGGCGGAACGGCCTCGCCGAAGAACACCACGTCCGGTTTGAGGATGCCGTCGCAGACCGTGCAGGGCACCACGCGGAAGTCCCCGACCTGGTCGTCGGTGAGGTCGGCGTCACCGTCCGGGTTGATTCCGGCGGCCACCGGCTCGAAGCCCACATTGGCCTCCTCCAGCCGCCGGGCGACTTCGCGGCGTGGGCTGAACGCGCCGCAGGAAAGACAGACGACCCGGTCCAGGTTTCCGTGGAGTTCCACGATGCCCTCGCTGCCAGCGGCCTGGTGCAGGCCGTCGACGTTCTGGGTGACCACACCCGAGAGCAGGCCGTGCCGCCCGAACGCGGCCACGGCCCGGTGCCCGGCGTTGGGGCGGGCGCGGTCGAACGTGCGCCAGCCGAGGTGGCTGCGCGCCCAGTACCGGCGTCGGGCCTGGGCGCTGGCGGTGAAGTCCTGGTAGGTCATCGGAGTGTGTCGGGCAAGGCTCCCGCCGTCGCCCCGGTAGTCGGGGATGCCCGACTCCGTGGAGATGCCGGCCCCGCTGAGCACCAGCACACCGCCGGTGCCCAGTGCATCGGTGACCGGCTCCAGATCCGTGGTGCCCGGCGGCAGGTCCTCGGTAGGGGTCCAACTCAGAGTGGGGCGCATGCGCATGCCGCCAGGGTACGGAACAGGCTGCAAACACCCGCTTTCGCCGGCGATGGCGCCGTTGGCTCGGAGTGGGACATCCCGCGCGTGCCGCTGCGCCCCCGCCCGCGCGTCATCGCCGCCCCCGTCCTTACCGCCTGGCCCCGCGAGCGGCCGGACTCGCGGGGCAGAACACCTAGTCCGTCCGGGTGGCGGCGAGGTGGGCGTCTACGGCGACGACACCGTCCACGCCCTGGCAGAGGCCCACGACCACTGGGACGAGACGCGGTTCCGGGACGTGACCGCGCAGGGTGACGACACCGTCCCGGACCTCGACCGCGACGGTGCCCTCGTCCAGGCCGAGGATGCGCCCCAGGACGTCCTGCTCGATCTCGCTGCGGATCTCGACGTCGGAGCGGATGAAGGCGTCGAGCAGGTCGCTGCGGCTGACGATGCCGGTGAGGAGCCCGTCGTCGCCGACCACCGGCAGCTGCTTGACATGCCGCTTGCGGAGTTCCCGTGCGGCCCGGGGGATCGTCCAGTCGGCGCGGGCGGTGAAGACGGGGCTGCTCATGAGCGTGCCCGCGGTCCGGGCCCGGGCCTTGCCCCAGGCGCGCTCGTCGTTCCCGTCCTGCCCCTGTGGATCGGGCATGCCGGTCTCGTGCCGCAGCACGTCGGCCGCGGACACGATGCCGAGAGGGTCGCCGTCGTCGTCGACGACCGGGGCCGCGGCGATGTCGTTCGCGTCCAGCAGGGCGGCGATCTCCTGGAACGGCGTGTTGGGGCGGAGGGTGAGGACCTCCTCGGTCATCACGTCACCGACCGTGCGGCGGTGCAGCATGGCATTGGCCTCCTCCGTTTTGCGCGGGGCGGCCGCGGTCGGACCGCCCGGGCGGACGACGCGCGGCGCGCCGGCCTTCGCGGCTCTGCCAGCTCGTCCACGCCGCCTTCCCTACCCATGACAGCACCGCGCCGCTCCGGCGACCAGTGACGTTCGGCCTGGCGGGGAGGGCCGACGGTCCGGCAGCGGGGCCGTGAGGCATTGACGACAGGCAGCGGCGCGAGGAACGGCGGGCAGACCGGCGGGACAGGTGCCGCGAGGTCGCGGCCGCCGTCGACGCAGCGATGCCGTACGCCTCGCCGGAGGAGCGCCGTACGGTCCTCGAGCGGCAGCTGCACAAGACTGTGACCGCCCAGGCGCGGGCCCGCGAGCGCCGATGGGAGCAGGAACGTGCTCGGAAGGCGGCGGCTGCCAAGGCCCGCGCCGAAGCCGCGGCCGCGCGCCCCGTCACCGGTGAGTCTGCCGCGCCTCGGGCCCCGGTCATGCTGCCCGGCTCGCGCGCGGTTCCCCCTGTGCCCGCACCGGAGCCGGGAGGCGAGGACGTTGTCCGGGAGCTGGTCCTCGAGGACCTGACCCGCGAGCAGGTCTTGGACTGGCGCACCCGCGCCGCCCGCGACCACCTGTTCGTGTTCGACCACATCGAGAAGTATGGCGAGGTGTCGGCGAGGCGCCCGTTCACCGGCCAGTCTGTGAACCAGGTGCAGCGCCTGTCCGGCCTCGGGCACCTGAACCTGGGCCACACCCCCTGGGGGCAGGCGTGAGCGAGCAGGTTTTTGCGGCGTCGACCTGGCTAGGGTCATGCTGCTCGCCGCGCTGGAGGCGGCGAGGAAGAAGAATGCACGATGGCACCGTCCTCGTCCTCTCTACCGGAAGGCACGCAGACCATGAGCAGCCAACGCGACCGCTGGGCGGAACTGACAGGCGGACAAGCCGGAGAGGAGTACGCCCGGCGGTTTGCGCGGCTCGCTGAATCAGGCCACGACATCCACGGCGAGGCTGCCTTCTGCGACGCGCTGCTGAAACCTGCCGCCCGGGTACTCGATGCCGGCTGCGGTACCGGGCGGATCGCGATCCGACTCACCGAGCTGGGTCACCTCTGCACGGGCGTGGACGTCGACCGCTCCATGCTCGCCGTCGCCCGCCGCGACGCCCCCACGCAAGAATGGCTCCACGGTGACCTGGCACACCTGGACCGCCTCGGGCTGGAACCCGGCCTCGACCTGGTGCTCGCCGCCGGAAACGTCATCCCCTTGCTGGCCCCCGGTACCGAACCAGCTGTTGTGCGGCAACTTGTCACCGTACTTCGCCCCGGCGGACTGCTGATCACCGGCATGGGACTGGACGCGGAACACCTGCCACTGCCGGAACCGACAGTGACGCTGACGGAGTTCGACCACTGGTGCACGAAGGCCGGACTGACGTTGCAGCAGCGCTTCGCCACCTGGGCCGCCGACCCCTACCGCCCAGGCGGCGGCTACGCCGTCAGTGTGCATTCCCGCCCCACCGCCTGAACCCGATACCGTCCCCCACCAAACGCTCCACGGCCTCCGCCGGCCCCGCCCCGGCCGCACCATGTTGGTTGAAGCGACGGTACGCAGCGGGACCTGGGGCTCGTCCGAAGAGCTACCCCCGCACACGCGGGGACGATACTTCTTGACCGGCAGTGACAGTAGCGGGGCAGTGGATTCCCACCAGCAGTGATCGCCGGGTCGGCTTGAGGAAGTGGGCGCCGTGGTCATTTTTCCGGTCCGGGCCTCCTCTCACGCGCCGATCCGCGCCGCGATGACCGGTGCCAGCCGGTCCGCGATCACGCGGTGTCCCTGGTCGTTGGGGTGGACCGAGTCCGTCAGGTCGCCCGCGCCCAGCCAGCCGGTGGTGTCGATGAAGGAGATCCGGGAGTCACCGCCGTCGACGGCGGCTTTGACCGCCGCCTCGGTCTGCGGGACGTACCGGCCGCGGAAGGTCTCCAGTGCGAGGATCCAGGCCTGGGGGTACGCGGCGCGGACCTTGCCCAGCAGGCTGGTGTACGCCGCCTGGAACTGCGTGGAACTGACCCCGTGGCCGACGTCGTTGGTGCCGAGGTTGATGACGACCGCGTTCGCCTGGTAGCGGGAGAAGTCCCAGTCGGGGGTGGCCGCGTTCGGGTTGAGCTTGCTGAACTGCCGCTCCAGACCGACGCATCCGTCCGCCGCGGCGACCAGACAGGCGCCGCCCTGGGCGATCTGGGTGTGCTCGGTGCCGAGCCGTTCCCCGATCAACCAGCCGTACGCGGTGCGGGCGTTCTGCGACGAGGTCGTCCCCACGGTGATCGAGTCGCCGACGAACTCGATCAGCTTGCCGGGTGCCGGCGGTGCGAACGTGGTGGCGCCGCTGTCGAGGACCAGCCCCTGGAAGACGGCGTCGCCCCGGTAGGAACCGGCGACCACCTGGTAGTTGACCTGGAGGGTGTGGTTGCCGGCGGACAGCGGGGAGGGGGTCAGGTTCACCGTCCCCTTGACGTCGTCGTAGAACGTCACCGGGCCGTTGTCGATCCTCGCCCAGAAGTCGATCGTCCCGCGCTGCTTGAGCTGGACGGTCCGGCCGGTGAAGCCGACCCGGTAGTAGGCGCCGGCCCAGTACGGGGTGTAGGCGGTGGAGGAGGTCTTGGTGTCCCAGCGGCCCACGAACTTGATGTTCGGGTCGCCGGGCTGGCCGGGAGCGGCCGTCAGGCGGTCGGCGGGGTTGCCGAGTCGGGCGGCGATGACCGGGGCGAGGCGGTTTGCGAACTTGGTGTGGCCCGCCTCGTTGGGATGCCCGTTGCCGTCCTCGTAGTCGGTGCCGTCGGTCAGCCAACCTGTGGTGTCGACGTAGTGCACCCTGTTGTCACCGGCGCTGGTGCGGGTGGTGACGGCCGCCCTGGTCTCGGTGATGTAGCGCTTCTTGAGCGTCTGCACGGCGAAGAGATGCGCGTTCGGGTAGGTGGCGCGCAGGTCGCCGAGGAACTTGGTGTACGCCGACTGGAAGGACGCGCCGGTCACGCCGTGGCCGACATCGTTGGTGCCCAGGTTGATGACGACGGCGTCCGCCCGGTAGCGGGAGAAGTCCCAGTTCTGGTCGCCCGTGCTCGCCGTCCTGAAGAACTGCGTGCTCAGGCCCGTGCATCCGGACTGGGCGACGAGACAGTAGCCGGAGCGGGCGATCTGGGTGTGGCGTGCCCCCAGTTGCTCGCCGGTCTTCCAGGCGTACGAGTCCAGTGCCAACCGGTCGGTGAGGGCGCCGGCGGTGATGGAGTCGCCGACGAACTCGATCAGCCGGGACGGGGCGTTCGGTGCGACCGTGCGCGCGCCGGGGTCGAGCGCCAGGCCCTGGAAGACGGTGTCGCCGGAGCGGTAGGAGAGGCGGAGGGTGTGGGTGCCGGCGGGCAGCGGCTGGGGAGTGAGGTTCACCGTGCCGCGCACGCCCGCGTAGAAGACGTCGGGGCCGGCGTCGATGCTGGCGTACAGGTTGACCGCGTCTCTCGCCTTGATCTTCACCGTGGTGCCGGTGAAGGCCGTCTGCAGATAGGCGCCGGTCCAGGAGGGCACCGCCGCCGTGCCGGCAGTGGTGTCCCAGCGTCCGACATAGGCGATGTTGGGGTCGGAGACCGAGCCGTCACCCGGCGCGGCCTGCGCGGGGGAGTCGCCCGCCCAGGACAGCAGGCAGGCGACGAGAACGGCCGTGACGAGCGCCGGAAGGGCGCGGGCGAGGCGGTGTAAGGGGGTGGCGTGGGGGGTGGTCTGCATGGGGATCCCTTTCGGGTGGGGTGGGAGCGCTCCCATAGGCAGCCTTTCGAGAAAAACAATGAAACGGTTCAGCGTCAAGAGGTCGCGTGGGACGGGGGCTCTTTCCAGGGGGCTGTAGCCCGCACGCGGCTACACGAACCGCCCCCGACCAACCCAGTACACGTCATCGGGGAACCGCCGCACCGGCCCCGCCGCGGCAACACGGCCTCCGCCACCTCGCCGCAGCCCTCGCCGGCCCGGCGCGCCTGCGCTGACCGGGCGAGGAGACCGGCCCGGAAACGGATTACGAGGGTCTGTCCGTCAGCCCGTCAGCCCGTCAGCCCGTCGGCTGGTCGGCTGGTCGGCGCCAGCTCGGACTCCTCAGCTCAGTGATGTCTCGCCGTTGATGATCAGGTGGAGTGCGTCGACATCATGGGTGGCGTGGTCGGTGTCGCACCAACCAGCCACGCTCACTGCCGCGTTGACCGACAGTTCGGACTGGTCCGTCCAGGCCACGAAGTATGGACTGGAAGTTCCGGTCGGCGGTGGAGGCCCAACACTAACCTCGCGCTTTCGCGAGTGGGTCTGTCCGAGTCTTGATCAAATAAATGGAGAGTGCTGCTGACCTGCAACGATGGGACTTGTCGAGGGTCCTGTCACTGCAAGGAAAGAAGCACTCTCCAGGTGAAGAAGAGTAGCGGGTCGTACCCGCGTGTCCGTGTCGAGGGCGGCGGCCGTGGAGTTGTTGCCCAGGCCGGGGCCGTGCTGCTGGTCGAGACGGTCCGCAGGTCCGGCCTGGACACCGCGATATCCGCGTCGCTGGCGCCGTGGCGCAAGCGGCGGGCCGTGCACGATCCGGGCAAGATCCTGCTGGATGTGGCGCTGGCCGTCGCACTCGGCGGTGACTGTCTGGCCGACGTCGGCATGCTGCGGGCCGAGCCGGCGGTGTTCGGCCCGGTGGCCTCCGATCCGACCGTCTCCCGCCTCGTCGACGCGCTCGCCGCGTCCGGCCCGAAAGCTCTTGCAGCGATCCGCGGCGCGCGTTCCGAAGTACGTCAGCGAGTCTGGGAGTTGGCCGGGGCAAGCAGTCCGGCCGCCGACGGCCAGGTGATCGTGGACATCGACGGCGTGCTGGTCCTCGCCCACTCCGAGAAACAAGACGCCACCGCGACCTGGAAGAAGACCTTCGGCCATCACCCGCTTGTCGCGTTCGTCGACCACGGCCCAGCCGGGTCCGGAGAGCCGGTGGCGGCCCTGCTGCGGCCCGGCAACGCGGGCTCCAACACCGCCGCCGATCACATCGAGACCGCCCAACTCGCCCTGGCCCAGCTGCCCAAACGCCTGCGGCGGGGACGGCAGACGCTGATCCGCACCGACTCCGGCGGCGGCACCCACGCCTTCCTCGACTGGCTCTCCCGGCGCGGCCGGTGGCTGTCGTATTCCGTCGGAATGACCATCACCGACGCCATCCACCAGGCCGTCCTGAAGATCCCGAAGAAGGCATGGACACCGGCCTACGACGCGGGCGGCACCGAACGGCCCGGAGCCTGGGTCGCAGAGATCACCGACATGCCCGACCTGAGCACCTGGCCGAAGGGCATGCGGCTGATCGTCCGCAAGGAACGCCCGCACCCCGGGGCACAGTTGCGCTTCACCGACCTCGACGGACTGCGGCTCACCTGCTTCGCGACCAACACCAAAGGCGGCCAGCTCGCCGACCTCGAACTGCGTCACCGCAGGCGGGCCCGCTGCGAGGACCGCATCCGCGGCGCCCGCGCCACCGGCCTGCGCAATCTGCCCCTGCACGACACGGCACAAAACCGGATCTGGCTGGAGATCGTCTCCCTCGCACTCGACCTCCTCGCCTGGATGCCGATGCTCGCACTGAGCGGCGATGCCCGCCGCTGGGAGCCCAAGAAGCTCCGGCTGCGGCTGTTCTCCGCCCCCGCGCAGCTCGTGAACACCGGCCGCCGCCGCTGGCTCCGCCTGCCCACCCGATGGCCCTGGACCGCCGTCATCAGCCACGCGATCGTCAGGCTCCACGCCCTGCCGAACCCCGGCTGACCAGCCACATCGACCGTCCCGACGACCCGCACCACCACACCGGCGAAGTGGAACCCGGCGCCCATCCGACGCGAAAGCCGGACCCTCGCCCTGCCCCAACCCCGAAAAGACCGCACCACACAAACGCGGAGTCCCCGTCAGCGAACCGACGAGGACTCATGAACGATCGAGGCTAATGATCACCGGAGTCACCAGGGAGCCCGCAGCATGACCGGCACCACGGAGGCCCTTAGAGGGTCGGCTGCAGTCGACAATGCAGCACGAAGTGTCACGCGCCCGTTCTACGTATACGCCGTGCTCACCAACTCGCTATTCCAGCGCGGCGTATTCGTCATCTTCCTTTATCAGCGCGGCTTCTCCGCCGCGCAAGTGGCCCTACTGCAGACACTGCTCTACCTGGTGAGCGGACTTGCGGAGTTGCCGACGGGAATCATCGCCGACCGAATCGGCAGGCGTGCCAGCATCGTGATCGGCCAGATGCTGATAGCTGGATGTCTGCTCGGTCAGGTGGCGTTCTCCAACTACTGGGTGTTCCTGGCGCTGTTCATCGGGCAGGGTGTGGGCATGGCATGTGTGTCCGGTTCGGACACCGCCCTGCTGTACGACCTGCTCGTGCGTCGTGGTGCAAGGGCCAGCTACGTCAAGATCAAGTCCCGGTTCACCATGCTCGGGACGGTCACCTCGGGAGCCGCCATCGTCCTCGGCGGCCAACTGCAGCAGATTTCCTGGGGAGTCGTCTACGTCGGTTCGGCGGCGTGCCTCGTCCTCGCCGTGGTGGTGCTGATGTCAGGGGTGCCCGAGATCCGCGGCGCGGACGCGGTGGACGAGCAGGAGGGAGCCGAGGAGGAGCACGGCGACGTCACAGCATGGCGGGCGATGCTTCGGGTCGCCACGCCGGCGCTCGTGACGCTTGTCGTGGTGTCCGGATTGATGCATGCGACTTTGACGCCGTACATCATTTTTACGCAGAAGACCCTCTCCGATCAGGGAGCGGGCACCGCATTGGTCAGCGTGGTCATATCGGCGGGATTCATCGCTGGCGGGCTCACTCCGCTGCTGTCGGACCGCGCGGACCGGCGCATCGGGTATCGGATCATAGTCCCGGTGTCTCTCCTGACACTCGCCGCGGCACTCGGCCTGAGCGGCCTCGGCCTTGTCCAGGTCACCATCGCCGCGTTCCTGGCCCTGGCCGGGATTCCCGAGATCACTGCCGTGATCGTGGACAACGTGTTCAACGAGGCCGTGCCGTCGCGCCACCGGGCGAGCCTGCTGTCGATGATCGCATTCGTGGAGTCGGCGCTCATCGGCATCGGCTATCTCGTCCTCGGCGCGCTCATGGACGGGATGGGCTCCAGTGTGGGCATGGCCACCTACGCCGCAGTCCCCCTGCTGGCATGTCTCCTGTGGCTCCTGGTGCTCTTCCGAGGGGCACGGGTGACCACCGAGATCGAGAAGCCCGCCGACCAAAAGGCATCCTGAAACAGACCATCTCGCGCAACGTCCTGCCCGATGGCAGGGGCGCTGCTCGTTGACATGTCGCTCCCAGTCAGCGACGGAGCTGTCATCGCGACGATCAGCACCAAACGGGATGGGAAGAATCGCGCCACTGAGAAAACCTCAGTCAGCCATAATCGGGCGGCGATCAGCTTCCGCATGGTGCGGCTGACGTGCGTGTTCAAGCTGAGGTAGGCCGCCGGCGAGGTGCCCGTGGATCGGGTCCTTTTCCGTCGGCCCCCTCTCGAACCGTGCAGGCGGCTTTGACCGCACACGGCTCTCCAGTGATTACTTCCGGGGAAGAGCTGAGCCTCGTCCTGCATGGATGTTGTGGTGGCAGGCAGAGCAGACCACCAGGGTCATGCGTCGCCGCGCTGCCATCAGGGTCATCCACGGCGGCCGATCCGGCCGACCGGGCCTGTTGAGATCGGCGAGTTTCCGCAGGTGGTGGACTTGCAGTCCCTTTCCCGCGTCGCAGATTTCGTATTTACCGGCCAAGAGCCGATGGATCAGCTCGTTGCCCGGGCTGGCCATGGTCGGTCGTCGGTCGGTCAGGACGGCGGTGCGTTTGCGGATGAGTGGGACCCCGCGCTCTTTGAGCTCGTAACAGGATCATGGGTGGGCCTTCTTGAGGCGTCGCCAGCAGATGAGGCTGGATGCCAGGGAGACGAAGGCGTCGTGGAGTTCGAGGCGTCGTTCCCATCGGATGGCGAGGCGTTTGAACTGGTGGAGGAGGGCGAAGGCCTGCTCGACGACGTATCGGAGTTTGTGAAGCTCCGCCTGTCGTTCGCGAAGTTCAGCCGTGTGGCGTGCCTGCTACCGGTTGGCCGCGAGGAAGTCCTCCAGGATCTCGACAAACCGCGCCGGCTGCTCCTCGGCCGGGTAGTGGCCGCAGTCGTCGAGGACGACCCCCGTGACGTCGTCGGCCGCCAGCCGCATCGTCTGGGCGGCATTCGCGCCGCTCCACAGCGCGCCGCCGAGGGCGAGCACCGGCAGCGTCAGCCGGGTCTTGCTACGCTGCTCGTTCTGCGCGATCGTCTCGTCCAATGCCCGGTAGTACGCGAAGCTCGCCCGCAGCGCACGAGGATCCGCGGTGATCGCGTCGACGTAGACGTCGACGGCGTACGCGGGTATCGCGGTCCGCGTGGCGGCCTTGGTGGCGAACTGCCAGCCGAAGAAGAGCCGCTCCCGTCCCCGGACCAGTTCCTCGTTGAGGTCGGTGAGCCGGTTGAAGCCGAACTGCCAGAGCTTCAGGTTGACCGCGGCCGGGCCGAAGAACGGCGGGGACGGCGTGAGACCGGGGATCACTGCTTCGAGGATGGCGAGCCGGCCCACCCGCTCGGGGTGATCGGCGGCGAGGGCGTATCCGGTCCACGTACCGATGTCGTGGCCGACCACGTCGAACCGGTCGTGCCCGAGCGCGGCCATCAACGCGACCAGATCGGCGGCCAGCGTGCCGGCGTCGTACCCGTCGTCGGGCTTGTCGGAGAGCCCGGCCCCGCGCGAGTCGACGGCGACGACGGTGTGCTGGCGGGCGAGCGCGGGCATCACCTCCCGCCAGGCGTACCAGGTCTGGGGCCACCCGCCGATCAGCAGCAGCGCCGGGCCGTCCCCACCGGTGACCGCGTGCAGCCGCAGTCCGTTCACCTCCACGAGCCGGCTGGTGAAGACGTCAAGGAATCCGTCAGGCAGCCGCAGCGAACGCAAGCTTGTCATGCCGGCGACCATACACATCTTTGAACGATCGGTACAAGATGTGTAGGCTGACGGACCATGGCAGGCCGCAAGCAATTCGACGTGGACGAGGCGCTACGACGTGCGATGCACGTCTTCTGGCGCTGGGGTTATTCGGAGGCCTCGATCGATCGACTGGCCGAGGGCACGGGCCTGGGCCGGGGCTCGCTCTACGGCACCTTCGGCGACAAGAGCGCCCTCTTCCGCAAAAGCCTCCAACGGTACGCGCAGACCTACCACCCGCTGTACGAGCAGGCACTGTCCGGCCCCCACCCGAGCCCGAGCGCCGTTGTGGCCGCCTACCTGCAGGTCGCCCTGAACCGCATCGCCGACCCGACGGTCCCGGATGGCTGCCTGCTCACGGTGTCGGCAACGCAGTTCCCGGCCCTCGACGCGGAGGGCCGGGCGATGGTCCGCGCCATGATCGACGGTTTGCGGGCGATGCTGGAGCAGGCGTTGCTGGCGGCGGGGGCCGGTGAGCAGGAGGCGGCAGAGCTGGCGTTGTGCACGCTGGCGGCGAACAAATCTCTGGCGGTGCTGAGCCGCGCCGGCTTCTCGGGCGAAGACCTGGCAACCGTCGCGGCAGCCGCCGCCAAGAATGCCAAGGCTCCGCCGAACCGGCCGGCCGAACCGTCGGGGCCGCGATAGGCGGGAACGACTCCGTCGCCAATGGATCTGCAGAGACCTTGGGGCAGCCGGCGGCTCGGCTGGAAGTGACTCGGCTCAGCCCTCATAGGGCCGAGCCGACCCGGGCGACGAAATCGCCCCACCGGGGGAAGAAGCCGACCGATACCGACTATGGACCCGGTACGAGCAAACACCGCACGACGGACAGGGAAACGCGCCGTCCAGGGTGCGGGCCTTGACCCGCACCATGCCGTCCTCCACCCACACGTGTTCCACCCGCACCTTCTCCAGGTGCGGGAACACGATGCCCAGCAAGTCATCACACACGGCAGACCATGCCACCGGAATGACGCTCCGTCATCCCGTCACGAAAATCTTGACTGAGCCCAGCCCCTGGCCCGCTTCGTCTTCGAAGCAGAGCCAGGCGCCCAGGTCCGCCGCCGTTTTTTTATGACGGGCCACTCCTCGTCCTTCCAGGCGGCGGTCTTCTCCTCGTCGCGCTCGGTGGCCTTGCGGGAGGGGATCTGCACGCTCCAGCCGATGCGGTGCAGCAGCAGGCCCAGCCCGGCCAGGGTGTACGCGACACCGAACCGGCGGCGCACGATCTCGGCGATCCGGGCCAGCGTCCAGCACTGGTCACTCCAGGCGGAAGCGGCCGGGTCGGCATCCAACACCGCCTCCAGCACGCGGAGTTGTCCCGCATCGAGCTTGCAGCGGGCGCCGCCGGGTCCTGTGGAGGCCAGAGCCTGCCGCCCCCTGAGCTTGGTGTTTATCCTCGCAGGTCACCCGACCTGCTGATCTGTGGTTCTTCCCGGGACAGCAGGGGCGGCCGTTCTCCACGCTTCGAGATGTCGAGTCACGAAGCACGAGAGAACGGCCGCTGTGTATGAGTCTCCCGGTCGACGCGCCCGCAGGCGATGCGTTGGGCATCCTGTCCCGCTTTCGGGTCGAGTTTTACGAATGCCTCTACGCCCGAGCGGATGCGCTCTTCGAGCTCACGGATGCGGTGTTGTGCGCGGACGGGCCGGTGAAGACCCTGGTCGAGTTGTCGCTGCCCATCGGGCACCGGCGCGGGCATGGCGCGCTGTACGCGGCTTTGGACCGCGGTTGGCTGGAGCCGACGGGGTTGCGCCGCACGCTGGCCGGCCTGCCGCTGCCGAAGGCGGCCGACGGGCGGATCGTGCTGGCCGTGGACGTGAGCAACTGGCTCCGCCCCGATGCCCCGACCAGCGACGACCGGCTGTTCTGCCACGTCTACGGACGTGGCGACCGCAAGACGGACCAGTTCGTGCCGGGCTGGCCGTACTCCTTCGTGGCCGCGCTGGAGTCCGGCCGCACCTCCTGGGTCGAGCGCCTGCCGGGAGACCGCGAACCGAAACCGGTCAACGTGCCCTCGATGACGGGGAGTTCGCCGTTGTGGTCGATCCACGCGGAGCGGTGCCACAGGCGGGGATGGATACGGTCCCAGCCCATGGCGCGGGCCAGGCCGTGGCGGTCGGTGGCCTGCGCGGTCGCTGCGTCGGGCTCTCCCCAGGTCCCTGGCTCGGCCAGGCGGAACTCCGGTCCGTGCTTGGGAATCCGGCCGCCCTGCGGCAGCGCGGTGACGCGGGTGGCCGGGCGGCGCATCACCCGGTCCGAGCGCAGCCGTCCGAGAATCTCCACGGGCAGGTCACCCAGGAGGTAGGCCAGGCGCGGGGCATCGTAGCCGGCATCACAGACGATCAGGATGTCCGAATCGCCCTGGCGCCACCGTTCCTGGTGAACCGAGTGCTCCACCACTCGGCGCAGTTGGGCAGCGGTGACCTCGGCGGCATCGTCGGCAGGGCCCAGGCGCCGGGCGTCGAGGAGCTGGCACCAGGACGTGCGGCCGCTCTCCAGGGCGGCGACGAAAGAGTACGGCCAGCCCGGGACGGGCTGGTCCGACGCCCGGCCGCTGCGGCCGTAGACGTGGCAGAACAGGCGGTCGGCACCGGTGGGTGCGTCGGACCGGAGCCAGTTGCTGACATCGACGGCCAGGACCAGCCGTCCGTCCGCGGCCTGCGGTTGCGGCAGCGCCGCCAACAGCCTCCGCAGCCGCGAGGCGTTGACGTTCCCGCAGTTCAGAGCCTCGTACATCGCACCATGCCCACGCCGGTGCTCGGCCACCAGCGTCACGTCGATCGGCGAGGACACCGGCCCGTCGGCGCACAGCAGGGCATCCGCGATCTCGAAGAGCGCGTCACCCCGTGCGGTCAGGCAGTCGTAGAAGATTTCCCGGAAGTGTGACGCCCAGGCGAAAACGTCCCGCCGGGCATCCTGGTACAGCACACTCATGTCCACGGCCTTCGTACTGGTCCCGCGTGTTTCTTGATCCGGAACACAGGATCAGACGAAGGCCGCTCTGACATGCGGCGATTACCCCTCCGAGCGAACGCGTACGAGACTCGTTCGACAGCCCGAGGTTAAAGATCAAGCTCAGATCGAGCGGCGCATCGAGACGCTCGTCTGGAACCAGGACGCTGTCCATCCCTACCTCTCAGCTCGTGTGGAGAACGGAGTGGAGTGCCTTGTCGATCGTGGGGTGGCTGAAGGTGAAGCCCGCCTTGTGCAGGGCCGCAGGGACGGCGCGGCAACTGCCTGTGATGCCCGTGGCGAACTCGCCGAGCGCCGCTCTGAGGGCGAAGGCAGGGACGGAGGCGATCGTTGGGCGATGAAGGGCGCGGCCCATCGCTCGCGTGATCTCGCGGTTCGTCAGTCGTTCGGGGGCTGTGAAGTTGACGGGGCCTGTGAGCGTCTCGTCGTCGATCGCGAAGCGCAGTGCCCCGATGTGGTCGGTCAGCGAGATGAATGGCCAGTACTGGTCGCCGGAGCCGAGCCGGCCGCCCAGGCCGAAGCGGAAGAGCGGGAAGAGCCTGCCGAAGGCGCCGCCCTTGGCGGAGACCACCAGGCCGGTGCGAGGGTGCACCACCCGGATGCCCGCCTCTCGGGCAGTGTCTGCGGCGGCCTCCCAGTCGACGCAGACGGCAGCCAGGAAGTCGTCCCCGGGTGGCGCGCTCTCCTCGATGGTCCGGTCGCCGGTGTCGCCGTAGTAACCAGTCGCGGACGCGGAGACAAGGACGCGGGGTGGGGTGGACGATTCGGCGCATGCCCGCGCGATGGTCCGGGTTCCCAGTGCGCGGCTGCGGCGGATCTCTTCCTTGTACGCGGCGCTCCAGCGCTTTTCTCCGACCCCGGCGCCGGCCAGGTGCACGACGGCGTCCACAGTGTCCAGCGCACCGGGCTGGACGCGGCCTCCGACCGGATCCCATTGCGCCGCCTGGCTGCCGTCCCCCGCGGGGCGCGCCGACCGGTCGCGGACGAGGCGAACGACCTGGTGGCCGTCGGTGAGGAGCGAGTGGGTGAGGGCGGATCCGATGAGTCCGGTGGACCCGGTGATCGCGACGCGCATGGCGTTCTCCCGAACGGGCTTGGGCAGGTGGCCTTGTGGCCACCCGGGAGGGTGCTCGGACTTCGAGGTTCTCGGAGTCAGCGGCGATGCCACGGCAGGGCCGCCGGGTAGGCGTCCTCCTCGCCGGCCTGCTTGAGGGAGGCGACCACGGTGGCGGTGATGGTGGCGAGCTGCTCCACCTGTTCAGGGCTGAGGGCGTCGAACACCACGCGGCGGACGGCAGTCACATGGCCGGGGGCGGCCTTGGCCATCAACTCCATGCCGGCCTCGGTGAGTTCGGCCAGCTGTCCCCGTCCGTCGGCCGGATCCTCCCGGCGCCGCACGTAGCCCGACTCCTCCAGGCGGATCACCGCGCGCGTGAGGCGGCTGCGGGTGAACTTCAACTGCTCGGCGAGCAAGGACATCCCCAGGGCGCGGTCGGGTGCCACGGACAGGCGGGCCAGGAGGCTGTAGTCCGGGTGCGTCATGGCCGCGTCGCGCCGCAACTGCTGATCGAGGTAGTCGCTCAGCAGCGTCGAGCAGTCGAGGAAGTTGATCCAGGCTCGCAGCTCCTCGGGAGTGAGCCACCGGGGGGATGTCATGGCGGCCACTCTAACCGAGATGTTTGCCTGATCAAACACTTCGGGGTAGCGTCCCCGGTGTTTGAGGAATCAAACGCCTGCCTTTCTGGCGCTGCACCTGTCGTTCTTGAGCTCTCCGCAGGAGGTCCCCATGTCCGGTTCCGTCCCCGAAGCCGTATCGTCCGCCCCGCCCGCGCCGCGCTCCCGCGCCCTGACCGTGGTCGCGGGGCTTCTCGCGGCGGCTGTCGTGGCCGTACTCGGAAACGTGGTGGTCGCGGTGCTCGCCCACGCGGCGGGGGCGTCGGACGATTTCGATCCGCTGCACCTCTCCGCGTACGCGCCGCTGACGGTGTTCGGCGTCGTCCTCGGCGCCATCGGCTGGGCGGTCGTCCGTCGTGTCGCCAAGAACCCGGCAGGGCTGCTGCGGTGGCTGGTGCCCGTGCTCGTGGTCGTGTCGTTCGCGCCCGACCTGTCCCTGCTCGGTGGCGGTACACCCGGCAGTGGGCCGCTGGCCGTCGCTGCGCTGATGGTGATGCATGTGGTGGTCGCGGTCGTCGCCGTCGCCGCCTATCGGCGCGTCCTGCCGCTGCCTGTCCGCTGACGCTGCCTGGCGTGCGCGACCGTGCCGGCTGCCGGTTGCCGGCTGCGTGCGGTGTCCCGGGGCCGGGACGACCGAGCTCCGGGACACCGCTGTTCGCGCGCAGGAACGGCCGCGCACGACTTCCGTCTGCGTGACGGTTGCCCATCCCATCCACCGCGTGGATAACCCGGATACGGGATTCGGATTGCGCCGGGGATGGCACCGGCGCCTTGGCGCCCCCATAGTCGTCGCTACCGCACGCCGCTGTCCGGATGCCGCCGGCGTGCGAGTTCCCCAGCATGCCGTGCGTCGTCGGCGCCCGTGAGGCATGCCCGCTCCCTTACGCCGTCCCCTGGAGTCGCCATGCCCGGTTCCGTGCCCCCGCCGCCTCCCGCCGCGGTCGATGCCACCGCTCCGTCAGCCGTCGCCGAGTCGGGCCCGGCCCATCTGCTGCGGGTGACCCTTCTGATGGCGGGCAGCTGTCTGCCGATCCTGGGGGCGGTGCTGATCGCCCCGGTGCTGCCGAAGATGCAGGACCACTTCGCGTCGGTCCCGGGGGCCAAGGCGCTGGTGCCGCTCGCGCTGACCGTTCCGGCGCTGGCGCTGGCGCTGCTGGCCCCGTTCGCCGGTGTGATCGTGGACCGGGTGGGCCGCAAGCGCCTGCTGGTCGTGGCGACCGTCCTGTACGCGCTGTTCGGCACGGCACCGCTGTGGCTGGACTCGCTGGGCGGCATCATCGCCAGCCGCGCACTGGTCGGAGTCGCCGAGGCCGCGATCATGACCTGCTGCACGACCCTGATCGGCGACTACTACAGCGGTCATCGGCGGGTGAAGTACCTCGCCCTGCAGACCATGTGCGCCTCCGCGTCGGCCACCGTCTTCTTCGTGCTCGGCGGCGCAGCCGGATCGGCGGGCTGGCGGGTGCCCTTCTGGGTCTACGCCGTGAGCCTGGCGCTCGCCCCGCTGATGGCAACCGCCCTGCCCAACCCGGCGGCCCGCGCGGACGGCGACGAGACTCCGGCCGAGACGGAGGCCCGCCGCTCGTTCCCCTGGCGGCAGTTGGGCGGCATCTGTGCCCTCACCTTCTTCGGGGCGATGGTCTTCTACACCGTCCCGGTGGAGATGTCGTACCTGCTCGACGACCTCGGGGTGGAGAACCCCGGCGTGATCGGACTGGCCACCGCGATCGCCAGTGCCGCCACCGTGGGCGGAGCGGTCACCTTCGCCCGGCTCAAGCGTTCTCCCGACCCGATGCTGCCCGTCGTTCTCGCGGTCTGCGCGGTCGGCTTCGGGGTGATGTTCCTCGCGGGGAGCGCTCCGCTGCTGGTCATCGGGGCGGTCGTCAACTGTGTGGGCACCGGCATGCTGCTGCCCGCGCTTCTGACCAGTGCCATGTCCCGCCTGGCGTTCGAGGACCGCGGCCGCGGCACGGGGCTGTGGACGGCGGCCTTCTTCGCCGGTGAGTTCGTCTGCCCGCTGGTGCTGCTCGCCGGGGAGTCTGCGGTCGGCAGTCTCGCCGGTGCGGTGGGCGTGCTGGGGCTGGCCGCCGCCCTGGTCGCGGCGGGGCTGTGGGCGGCCCGCCGCCGGGTGGGCGCCGTCGATCCCCGGCCGTTGCCGGAGCAGTTGGCCTGAGGGTGCGCAGGACGACCGCCGAGAGCGCGTCGATCACGGGCTGCCGCCGGGCCCGGTCAGAGCCGGCCCGGCGGCAGCCCCGCGCTCTGGTCGACGGGCACGGCCTTCCCTGGGCCCTTGCCATTGCTGTAGCCGTTGCCCGCCAGCGTCGCGCCCACCTCCGCGGCCTTCTGTCGCAGCCAGATGTGGCCCGCGTCCTGAGCGTGCACCGGGTGCCACCACATCGCCTCCCGCACCGGTACCGCCTCGAAGGGGCAGGGCAGGACGCGCACCGCGGCGGAGCGGACCGCCTTGCGCGCCAGGCGCTCCTGGATCATCGCGATCCGGCGGGTGCCCTCGACCATGAGGGGCAGCAGCTGGAAGGTCTGCACGGACACCTCCACCTGGGGACTGATCCCTATCATGCTGAGCTGGCGGGCGGCCGGGGCGTCGTAGGGACGCTGGTAGACGGCCCAGGGCAGACGCCCCAGCTGGTCCAGGGTGAGTTCGTCACCGATCTCGGGATGGTCGTCGGCGACCAGGAACAGCCAGCGGTCCTGGTGGAGGTCGACGGCGGGCAAGCCGTCGATGACGCCGTGCGGCATCAGCAGTCCGTCGACGGTGCTCAGCACCGCGGCGGAGTTCTCCACGACGGACGGTGCCGGGTGCTGGAAGGTGAGCCGGATGCCGGGTGCCTCCTCGTGCAGGGTGCGGGCGAGTGCGGCACCGAACACGGCCGCGCCGTAGTCGGAGGCGAGGAGGGTGAACTCTCGGCTCTCCGCGGCCGGGTCGAAGTCGGCCTGGCTGGCGAAGACCCGCTCCAGCAGGTCGCACGCGGTGGCGCTGCGGTCGCGCAGGGCGGCGCCGAGCGGTGTCAGCTCGTAGGCGTTGCCGGTCCGGGCGAGCAATTCGTCGTCGAAATGGCGGCGCAGCCGGGACAGCGCAGCGCTCATGGCCGGCTGGCTGAGGCCGATGCGCTCGCCGGCCCGGGTGACGTTGCGCTCCTCCAGCAGCGCGCGAAGGGCGAGGACCAGATTGAGGTCGAGTCGGGACAGGTTCACCGGGCAATCACCTAACAGCGAGAGTCATCCATGACATGGATATGGCGCATCCACAGGATTAATTTCCGTGATTCGTCGATCGGGGCCAGAGTAGACCGCAACCCAGCAGGAGGAAATCTGATGGCAATGCTCGCGCAACCTGCCGGCTCGTTCGCGCTCGGCACCTTCTCCGCCCAGGACGGGGAGCCGTTTCCCGGCCTCTTGGCCGAAGACCGGGTACTCGATCTGCGCAGCGCCCTGGACTGGGCGCCATCGGGTCTGCGCGCCGTGGTGGAGCGGTGGGAGGAGACCCTCCCCGTCCTGCACGCCCTGGCGGACGAGGACGCCCTCGGCTGGCGGCCGCTGGAGGGCCTGCGGGTGCACGCCCCCATCGAGCCGCGGCAGATCTTCCAGTCCGGCGCCAACTACCGGCAGCACGTGATCGACCTGGAGGTCGCCCACCGTTCCCCCGACGACCCCCGCACCGTTGAGGAGGCACGCGCGGAGATCGCCGCGGTCATGGACCGCCGGGCCGCCGAGGACCTGCCCTACGTGTTCATCGGCCTGCCCAGCGCGATCACGGGCCCCTACGACGACGTGGTCCTGCCCTCGTGGGCCGAAAAGCCGGACTGGGAGTTGGAGTTGGCGGCCGTCATCGCCAAGCCCGCCTACCAGGTGACGGTCGAGGAGGCCCTGGAGTACGTCGCCGGCTACACCATCGCCAACGATCTCACCGACCGCGCCACCGTCTTCCGCCGGGACATGAAGGCCATCGGCACCGACTGGCTGCGCAGTAAGAACGCTCCCGGTTTCACGCCACTCGGCCCGTGGCTCGTACCTGCCGAGTCGATCGCGGACACCGGTGACCTGCGGGTCACGCTCAAGCTGAACGGCGAGACCATGCAGGACGAGTCCACCAAGGACATGCTCTTCGGGGTCGCACGCCTGGTGTCGTACGCCTCGCAGACCGCCCGACTGCTGCCCGGCGACCTGGTGTTGACCGGCAGCCCGGCCGGCAACGGCATCCACTGGGGACGCCTGCTGCGCGACGGCGACGTCATGGAGGGTTCCATCACCGGTCTGGGCGTGCAGCGCACCCGCTGTGTCGCGGAGGGAACGGCATGAGCCTGGACCGCCGCGACCCGGAGGGCGCGATCGCCGAGGCCGCCAAGGCGTACTCCAACTGGGGGCGTTGGGGTGAGGACGACGTGCTCGGCACGCTGAACTTCCTCGACGAGGCCAAGCGGCGCGAGGGCGCGGCGCTCGTGCGCCGCGGCGTCAGCTTCTCGCTGTCGCAGCGGTTCGACATGAACGGCCCGCAGAAGGGCTGGCGCCGGCGGACCAACCCGGTGCACACCATGCTCGACACGGGCACCGACGCGGCGCTGGGCAACCAGGGTTTCCCGCACGGCATCGGCGGCGCGGACGACGTGATCGCGATGCCGCTGCAGTGCTCCACCCAGTGGGACGGCCTCGGGCACATCTTCGACCACGGCAAGGCGTGGAACGGACGGGCCGCCGAGAAGGTGGTCACCGCCGACGGAGACCTTGTCACCGGCATCGAGCACATGCACCGTACGTCGCCGGCCGCGGCGTGCTGCTCGACGTGGGCCTGGTCGTCGGCACGGACGGCGAGCTGCCCGACGGGTTCGCCATCACCGAGGAGCACCTCGAGCAGACCGCCGAGGCCCACGGGGTGACCGTCGGCCGCGGCGACATCGTCCTCGTCCGCACCGGACATCTCGCCCGCGCCCGGCGGGGCGGCTGGGACGACTACGCAGGCGGCCCCGCGCCCGGCCTGTCGTTCACCACCGCCGGCTGGCTGCACGGCACCGAGATCGCCGCCATCGCCACCGACACCTGGGGTTTCGAGGCGCGCCCCAACGAGTTCGACAACGCCTTCCAGCCGCTGCACCAGGTCGTCATCCCCAACATGGGCCTGCTGATCGGCGAGATGTGGGACCTCGACGCACTCGCCGCCGACTGCGCCGACGACGGCGTGTACGAGTTCTGGCTCACCGCCGCTCCCCTCCCCATCACCGGAGCCGTCGGCTCCCCGGTCAACCCCATCGCCGTCAAATAGGCCGCTCAACTGCCGGATGTGCCCTTCCCCGGACAGCAGCGGCGCATCCGGCCCCCACCGCTCCACCCGGTTCACCCGGTCCGCCCGCTCCACCTGCTCCGCCGGTGACCCGTCACACCCCTGGCCCGCACTCGCAGCGGGCGAGCCGCAGCCCCCGCCGCCCGAAGTCGCGCGGCCCAACCCCGGGAGGAATCCCCGACATGGCTGACAGCCGCACTCTCCCCCAGCCTCCGGCCGGGGGCACACCCACCGTCCTGGTCATCGGCGGGGGCGCCTCAGGCAACGCCGTCACCATCCTGCTGCGCCGGGCCGGCATCGCCGTCGACCTGATCGAGGCCAAGCCGGACTGGAACGCCACCACCGGCTCCGGCATCACCCTCCAGGGCAACGCCCTGCGGGTCCTGCGCGAACTGGGCGTGTGGGAACAGGTGAAAGCCTCCGGATACGCCTTCGGCTCGCTGGGCGTGACGGCCCCCGACGGCACCGTCCTGTTCGTCGCCGAGGACATCCAGACCGGCGGGGAGGACCTGCCCGCCACCCTCGGCATGCAGCGCCCCCAGCTGCAGCAGATCCTCATCGACACGGTCCGCGCCTCCGGCGCCGACGTTCGCCTCGGCACCACCGCCGAAGCGCTGGAGCAGGACGCCGACGGCGTGTCGGTGCGCTTCAGCGACGGCAGCGAGGGCCGCTACGACCTGGTGATCGGCGCCGACGGTCTCAACTCCGCCACCCGCGCCGCGATCGGCATCACGGACAAACCCGCCCCGACCGGCATGGCCATCTGGCGCATCGCCGCCCCGCGGCCCGAGAGCGTGACGCGCACCGACCTCGCCTACGGCGGCCCCGCCTACATCGCCGGCTACTGCCCCACCAGCGAGAACACCATCTACGCGTACGTCGTCGAAGGGTGCCGCGACCGCGCCTCCATCGACCCGGCCACCTACGCCGACGAGATGCGCCGCCTGGCGCAGAGCTACGGCGGGGTCTGGCCGGAGATCACCGAGCACATCACCGACCCGAAGAAGGTCAACTACACCTGGTTCGACCACCTGCTGGTCGAGGACTCCTGGCACCGGGGCCGGGTCGTGCTCATCGGCGACGCCGCCCACTGCTGCCCGCCCACCATGGCCCAGGGCGCGGCGATGTCCCTGGAGGACGCCCTCGTCCTCGCCGAGCTGCTCACCAGCGGACGGGACTGGGACGGCGAGCTGCTCCAGGCCTACCACGACCGCCGCATTCCCCGGGTGCGCACCGTCGTCGCGGCGTCCATGCAGATCGGCCAGTGGCAGCTGGACGGCGTGCGCGACGCCGACATGGCCGGGCTGGTCGGCCGCACCATGAACCTCCTCAAGGAGCGCCCGTGACCACCACCGCATCCTCCGCGCCGACCATCGACATCCACGCCCACCTCCTGCTCCCGGAGGTCGAGGAGGCCGTCGCCGGTCATCCCGGTCTCGCCGAGGCCCGCGCCCTCGACGCGCGCCGCAACGGCCCGGCGGCCCTGACCGTGAACGGTCCGATGGTCGGCGCGCGCGTGCCCAAACTGACCGACGCCGCGGTGCGCCTGGCGGCCATGGACGCGCAGGGCGTGGACATACAGCTGGTCAGCCCCTCGCCGTCCCACTACCACTACTGGGCCGAGCCCCAACTGGCCGAGAAGGTCTGCCGGCTGGCCAACGAGGGCACCGCCGCACACTGTGCGAAGGCTCCCGACCGCCTGCACGGCCTGGGCCTGGTCCCGCTCCAGCATCCCGACCTCGCGGTCGGCCTGCTCGACCACGCCCTGGACCAGGGGCTGAGGGGTGTGGAGATCTCCTCGCACGCGCCCGGCCACGAACTGTCGGACCCGGCGTACGAAGCCCTCTGGTCCCGTGCGGAGGAGACGGGCGCCTTCCTCTTCCTGCACCCGTTCGGCTGCACCCTCGACGAGCGCCTGGACCAGTGGTACCTGTCCAACACCGTCGGTCAGCCCACCGAGAACGCGGTCGCCCTCTCCCACCTGATCTTCTCCGGCGTCCTGGACCGCCATCCGGGCCTGAAGCTGATCGCGGCACACGGCGGCGGCTACCTGCCCACCCACATCGGCCGCTCCGACCACGCCTGGCGGGCCCGCCCCGACGCCCGGGGCTGTGAGCGGGAACCGAGCAGCTATCTGAAGCAGCTGTACTTCGACTCCCTCGTCCACGACCCTCAGGTGCTGCGGGAGCTGCTGCGAGCGGTCGGCCAGGAACGGGTCCTGCTCGGCTCCGACTTCCCCTTCGACATGGGCACCGACGACCCGCTCGGCGCGCTGCGCGCCGCGGACCTGCCCGACACCGACTTCCACTCCGTCCGCGGCGGAAACGCCGCCGCTCTGCTCAACCTCGTCTGAGGAGGACCCCCCATGAGTAACCGCCTGCTCACCCACCTCCGCCACGTCGACCTCGCCGTGCCCGACTACGACAAGCAACTCGACTTCTACGCCGGCGTCTGGGGCCTGACCAAGGTCGTCGAGGACTCCGGCATCTCCTTCCTCGCCGCCGAGGGCTCCCCCGAGCAGTACGTCGTCCGGCTGCGCAAGGCCGACGAGAAGCGCCTCGACCTCGTCTCCTACGGCGCCGCGAGTCCGGCCGACGTGGACACGCTCGCCGAGCAACTCCTCGCCGGGGGTGTTGAGCTGGTCACCCAGCCGGGCAAGGTGGAAACACCCGGCGGCGGTTACGGCTTCCGCTTCTTCGACGTCGACGGCCGCACCATCGAGGTCTTGGCCGACGTCGAGGTGCGGCAGCACCGCAAGATCGAGGAGAAGGAGTCGATCCCGGTCAAGCTGTCGCACGTCGTCCTCAACTCGCCGGATCTGGACAAGACCAAGGCGTGGTACGAGGAGCACCTCGGCTTCCGGCTGTCCGACACGCTCGGTCATCCGCACATCGGCGACGTCATGCACTTCATGCGGATCAGCAACCAGCACCACTCCATGGCCATCGCCAAGGGCCCGCACACCTCGCTGCACCACATCTCCTTCGAGATGCGCGGAATTGACGAGTACATGCGCGGCTCCGGCCGTGTCATCCGCTCCGGCGCCCGCAAGATCTGGGGTCCGGGACGGCACATGGCGGGCGACAACACCTTCACCTACTTCCTCGACCCGCACGGCAACACCGTCGAGTACACGACCGAGTTGGAGCTGCTGGACGAGGACACCTGGCACCCGCACGTCTACGACTTCTCGAACCCCGAGGTCACCGACCAGTGGGGCACCGCCAACCCCATGAACGAACTGGTCACCAAGGAGTCCTTCAACGACGTCGACCGCGGCGTCTTCGTCGCCCCGCCGGTCTGATCGGCGAAGCCCTGAGTCCCGGGGGCGCGGTGGCCCAGTCACTGCCCTGACTCCCATGCCGCGCCCCCGGCCTTCGTGCCCACCCCGCACGCCGACAGCCGACAGGAAACCGCCATGCGTTTCGCCACGTACGAGTACCGCAACCGACGCCACGTCGCCGTAGTCGAAGAGGACGGCACGCTCCACGCCCTGCCCGGCGTCAGCTCACTGACCGGCCTGCTCGCCGAGGGAGGCGGCCTGCCCGAGCTGCTCGACTCGGGCTCCGCGGTCCTCGACGTCCCGGCCGGTCCCCACGTCTCCGAGGTACGACTGCTGGCGCCGCTCCAGCCGCCCACCGTGCGGGACTTCGTCACTTTCGAGGAACACGTCGAGGGCGTACGGCGGTCCGTGGACGGGGCTGCCGGGGTACCGGAGCGGTGGTACGCGGCCCCGACGTTCTACTTCGGCAACCCCTACGCGATGTACGGGCCGCACGACGACATCCCCATGCCGCCGGGGTCGAGCGTGCTCGACTTCGAGCTGGAGGTCGCCGCCGTAATCGGAAAGGAGGGCCGCGACCTCACCCCCGAGCAGGCCCGCGACCACATCGTCGGCTACACCGTCCTCAACGACTGGTCGGCCCGGGACCTGCAGTCCGCCGAGATGAAGGTCGGCCTCGGCCCCTGCAAGGGCAAGGACACCGCCACCACGCTGGGTCCTTACCTGGTCACCGCCGACGAGCTGGGTAAGTACCGCGACGCGGACGGCTTCCTGCGCCTGGCGCTCACCGCCGAGATCAACGGCGAGGTCGTGGGCAAGGATCTGCTGTCCAACATGAGCTGGACCTTCGAGGAGATGGCCGCCTACGCCTCACGCGGCACCGTCGTCCGCCCCGGCGATGTCCTCGGTTCCGGGACCTGCGGAAACGGCGGCTGCCTCGCCGAGCTGTGGGGTGTCCGGGGTGAGCAGTCCCCGCCTCCTCTGAAGCCTGGCGACACGGTCACCCTCACCGTCGAGGGCATCGGCTCCGTCTCCAACACCGTGGTGGCAGGCCCGGACCCCATGACCGTTCCCGTCGCCCGACGCCGCACGAGGGAACGGCCGTGACCGATCTCCATCCCTGGGGGCACCTCCCGGCCGAAGGCTGGGGGAGGCTCCTGGGCAGGGTCGTCGTGGTCACGGGCGCGGCCGGTGGCCAGGGTGCCGCGGAGGCCGAGGCGCTGACCCGCGAGGGCGCCCGGGTGATCGCCACCGACGTCACGGAGTCACCCCGCTGCCGCCGTCTCGACGTCACGAGCGAGAAGGACTGGGCGGAACTCGCCGCCGACCTGCGTGAGGCGTATGGGCAGGTGCACGGCCTGGTCAACAACGCGGGCGTCACCTGGCGGGCCCGGATCGACGACGTACGCCCCGAGGACATGGCCCGGGTCCACGCGGTCAACGTCACCGGCCCGCTGCTGGGCATCCAGCACCTGGTCCCGCTGATGCCACCCGGCTCCTCCATCGTGAACGTCGGCTCGTCCGCCGCGCTCACCGGCCACTACCCGGTCGCCTACACGGCCAGCAAGTGGGCGCTGCGCGGCCTGTCGCGGACCGCCGCCATGGAACTGGGGCCCGTGGGCATCCGCGTGAACATCGTCCACCCCGGCTTCATCGAAACGGACATGACCGCCTCCGCGGCGCCCGCGTTCCGAGAGGCGAACGTCCGCGAGACACCGCTCGGCCGCACCGGAACCGTCGACGAGATCACCCCGCTCGTCGTCTTCCTTCTCTCCGACGAGGCGTCCTTCATCACGGGGGCCGAGATACCGGTCGACGGCGGACTCACCGCGCACGGCGGCGCCAAATCGATCTCTGACGCCCTGCGCGTGGACGCCTGAACCGGCGACCACGCAGGACAGACACGACAGAAAGGCCCTCCCTCCCATGGACAAGGTCCGCGCGAACGCCGCCGAGGCGGTCGCCGACATCCCCGACGGCGCGTCGCTGGCCGTCGGCGGCTTCGGCCTCAGCGGCATCCCCGGCGTGCTCATCCAGGCACTCCACGCCCAGGGCACCACCGGCCTGGAAGTCGTGTCGAACAACTGCGGCGTGGACGGGCGCGGACTGGGAGTCCTGCTGGCCGACGGCCGGATCGCCCGTGTCACGGGCAGTTACGTGGGCGAGAACAAGGAGTTCGCCCGCCAGTACCTGTCGGGCGAGCTGGAGGTGGAGCTGGTGCCGCAGGGCACGCTGGCCGAACGGCTGCGCGCCGGGGGAGCGGGCATCCCCGCCTTCTACACCCCGGCAGGGGTGGGCACCCAGGTCGCCAAGGGAGGGCTGCCCTGGCGCTACCGGCCCGACGGCACGGTCGCGGTGGCCTCCCCGCCCAGGGAGACCCGCGACTTCGCGGGCCGCGCGTACGTCCTGGAGCACGGCATCACCACCGACTTCGCCCTCGTACGGGCCTGGCGCGGCGACCGCCACGGAAACCTGGTCTTCCGTAAGTCCGCCGCCAACTTCAACCCGCTGGCCGCGATGGCGGGCAGGATCGCCGTCGCCGAAGTGGAGGAACTGGTCGAGCCGGGCGAGCTGAGCCCGGACGAGATCCACCTGCCGGGCGTCTTCGTCCAGCGGATCGTGGTCCTCACCCCGGCCGAGGCCGCCGACAAGCAGATCGAGCGCCTTTCCATTTCCGCGTCTTCGACACGAGGGACCGTACGCATGAGCACCACCCTCGGAACGCAGCTGGGCTGGACCCGGGACCAGATGGCCGCCCGCGCCGCCGCCGAACTCACCGACGGTTCGTACGTCAACCTCGGCATCGGCCTGCCCACCCTCATCCCCGGCCACCTTCCCCCCGGCGTCCATGTGGTCCTGCACTCCGAGAACGGCATCCTGGGCACGGGCCCGTACCCGACCGAAGCCGAGGTCGACCCCGACCTGATCAATGCCGGCAAGGAGACCGTCACGGTGCTGCCTGGGGCCTCCTTCTTCGACTCGGCCCTGTCCTTCGGCATGATCCGGGGCGGCCACATCGACACCGCCGTGCTCGGCGCGATGCAGGTCTCCGCCGCAGGCGACCTGGCCAACTGGATGATCCCCGGCAAGATGGTCAAGGGCATGGGTGGCGCGATGGACCTCGTCCACGGCGCCCGGCGCGTCATCGTCCTGATGGAACACACCGCCAAGGACGGCAGCCCGAAGATCCTCAAGGAGTGCACCCTCCCACTCACCGGCGAACGGTGCGTCCACCGCATCATCACCGACCTCGGCGTCCTCGACGTCATACCCGAGGGCCTCGCCCTCGTGGAGTGCGCGCCGGGTGTCACCGCCGAGGACATCGCCGCCCGCACCGAAGCACCTCTGATCCGGAAGCCATGAACCATGGACGCGTCGGGCGGGCAGGGACCGTGGTCCCTGCCCGCCCGACGTTCTGCGTCCTGTTCTCACCGTCCAGACAGCAGTGACGCCCCACGTCAGCGCACGAACGGAGACGGATGGGGTCGACCGATGAGTTGCGGCGTGAGGAGTGCGCCGGCGCGGTCGGCGAGGACGGCCATCTCGTAGCCGACGAGACCGATGTCGCAGCCCTCCCCGGCGAGGGCGCCGAGGCAGGAGCCGTCTCGCATGTGGTTGACCATCATGAACCCGTCGAGCATTTCGATCATGACGAGCTTCATCCCGCGGAATCCGTAGGTGTCGGCGGCGTTCTGGGTGAGGGACACGATGCCGGACACCAGGGCGGACAGACGGTCGGCGAGATCGCGGCTGAGGCCGTCGGAGGCCGCGATGAGGAGGCCGTCGGAGGAGACGGCGACCGCGTGGGTGACGCCGTCGGCGGTGCGGGCGAAGTCGGAGATGAGCCAGGCCAAGTTCTGGTGCGCGGAGGTCACGGGCTGTTCCTATCTGGCTTCGGCGCGCGCGACGCCCGCCCGGAAGCCGTTGAGCATGGCACACAGCGCACGCGGACAAGGGCGCTGCCCCCGGGATCCGCTGATCCGAGCCCTCACCCAGACTCAGATGAGTGGCTGTCGTGCCGCCGAGGACGTCCAGGCGGTCTTGGCGAGCGGGGTCGGTTCCGTGGCGAGCATCGCGGGGCCGACGCCGGAGCCGAAGGGCTCGGCGAGTTCGTGCACGGTCTCGGCCCGCAGTGGCTCGTAGCGCGGCCGGGGCCGCTGGGGCTCCGCGGCGCGGTCCGCTACACGGTTGGCGTCTGCGAATCGAGCGGACCTGGCCCTGGGCATCGGCGTTCACCACCAGTTGGACCAGGCTCATTTGGCTTCCGGCCGCCACCTGACGGCCGGCACCCGCCCCGACGAGGACCAGGAAGGAGGACAACCCACAGTCTCCGGGGCTTGTGGAACCCGGCGCAGCAGCAGCGTCACGCGATGGCCCGTCCTCGAACGACAGAGGACATCAAGGGCAAACCGCCGAACCGATCGGAGACCGAATCGCGCTGACGAATCGAGGTTAGCGTTCAATCCAGCAGCATTGCCGGCGGGAGCTCACATCCAGCAACCCAGCAGAGCGGCACGAACGCCCGCTTCGGCGGGACATTGAGTGCCCCACTCCTGACCGTAGGCAGAATTACTACCTGGCCTACGCACCCGACGGTGCCACCGTCGAATCCCTTCGACCCAGAAGATGCGCGACGTGGTCGTCACCAAGGCCGACCTCCTCATCGAGGAGGAAGCACCACCGGTCCTGCTCGAACTGTGCGCTCACGTCTCCGGCTACGAAATCACCGCGGCGCGCTGGGCACGTGGCGAGTTCGGCGCATACAAGTCCGTCATCCAGTTCCCGGGACCTGAGCTGACGGAGTACACCACGACGCGCTTCGTGCGACTCAAGAAGGAGCAGGCAGCCCTGCTGGGCCGACGTCAGTGAAGTTCCCGACGGCCGAGCGGGGCGCGCCTCCGGACCAGCTATCGGGTGATCCGAAAGAGACGGCCTGGCTCGTCGGGGCGTCTCATCGGTGTCCTTCGTCCGGACGGATGAAGGACGCCGGCCTTTGACCTGGGCGAGCGGTTGGCCTGTGCTGCGTCATGGGGGAGTCATGGCAGGCCCCTTCGCCCCCCTGGACGTGGTGTCTCGTTGGTCAAGGCTTGGGCGATAGGGGGCCTGCGTCTTCTGGGGTGCAGGCCTCTTGGCGGGATGATCAGGCCCGGTGTCGTGCGGCTCGGGCTGTCTGATCGTGGAGGCTCTGGTGGCCGGCCGGCCTTCTGCTCGTTGACGTCGTGGGTTGGGTGAGGGTGGCCGTGGACGCGGGCATGCCGGCGGTGTGGAGTCCGGTGGCGAGGGTCAGTGCGTCGACTGCTGCTCCAGCGTTTCCTTCATGACCTGGGAGCCCCGCACGACGCGGGGTCGGACCTGCTCGGCCATGTCATGGGGCAGGACATCGGTGGTCCAGACGAGCCGGCAGCGGTCCGCACCCTCGGGGATGACCAGGAACGAGGCGTGGTGATGGGTGAGCGGGATCTTGAACCCCTCGACCGCCGAGTACGCGAGCCGGCGCAGGTCGTCGTCGATGCTGACGATCAGTTCGCGGATGACCGCACCGCCGGGCACGGTCAGGTACCGGGTGTCGCCGTCCATGCGGGCGTCGAGGACATAGCCGGGAATGAGGCGCTTGTGTACCGCCTCCACGTCCCGGACCGCATCCCAGACATCCTCGGCACTGGATTCGATCACGATGTCCTGAACGATGGTTGCGATGGCCGTTCTCTCCCGTCTGTGCGGTTCTGTGGGAATCCGGAGCGCTTTTCGTCGAGCCGGGCGCTCGGGTGTCGGATCGTGCTGCGTCACCCTAACTGATCGGCTGTGATCTGGTTCTGCTGCTCCGACTCGTGAACCGTAGCTGAAAGCCAAACAGTTGAGAGATGGCGTCCCGTCTCGTGATGCCGGCGATCGTCTCCGGCATCCGTTCAGCCGCCGAGCGGGGGAGTTGCAACCTGCTCCCGCGCACCTCAGCAGCCGTGGCCGACCTCATCTCGCGCCATGACAGCCCTCATTGACTGGTCATCAGGAACCGACGAACCGTCAGTTCGCTCGCCTGTGCGACGGGTCTCGCCTATGATGCGGACATCAGATGGGGATCCAGTGCCTGAGCACTGGCCGGATCCTCACGGGGGACTGACACGAGGGGGAGCTCGTTTTGCACGTCTGCAACACAGACGCGTGCGGGAAAATCATGCGCCGCGCCTGTCCAGTTATTGCTGTCCGCCTGAAGGCGCACTGATTCCGTCGTCTGTGTATTTCCGTGGACGCGTCTGTCTGACGTCCGAACGGCGACATGTGAAATGGGCGGGTCCGCGACGAAGCGCCGTCCGCTCCTGAAGAGCAATTGCTTACAGGGATGCCGTCATGCCTGCGTGCCATCAGGCTGGGTCGGCGGCACTCCTCGGTGTTGAGGGGGACCAAACGCGTTATGGACGAGCTTCTCGGCAGGCTGTTGTGGCGTCAGTTGGTGGCGGTGGGCTGGTTCGAGGGCGGCGAGGGGGAGTTCGCCACGGTGACCGCCCGCGTCCGTCCGGCGCGGCATGTGGCGCGGTGGCTGGACGCCAGCCTGGTGATGCTCGACGAGCTCGACGTGGTCCGCTACTCCAACGGGACGTGCTCCGGCCGGGTCGAGGACGCCGACGCCCTGTGGCAGGAGTGGGACCGCACGAAGGAGAAGTGGTTCGCCGACGCCAGCGTGCGGCCGCGCCTGGTCATCGCCGAGGCCATGCTGCGGGCCCTGCCCGAGGTCCTGCGCGGTGAGAAGCTCCCCACCGACATCATCTTCCCCGGCGGATCGGTGGAGCAGGTCCGCGCCGTCTACCAGGGCAACCCGCTCGCGGACTTCTTCAACACATGGACGACCGACGTCGTCGTCGCCTACGTCCAGGAGCGCCTGGAGGCAGAACCCGGTGCGCGACTGCGCCTGCTGGAGGTCGGTGCGGGCACCGGCTCCACCAGCGTCGAGGTGTTCCGCAAGCTGAAGCCCTATCGGCACGCCATCGCCGAGTACTGCTACACCGACCTCTCCCGTGCCTTCCTGCACCACGCCGAGGCCACCTACGGCCCCGACGCGCCCTACCTGTCGTACCGGCTGCTCGACATCGAGCGCGCCCCTGAGGAGCAGGGCTTCGACCTCGGTTCCTACGACCTGGTGCTCGCGGCCAACGTGCTGCACGCGACCCGTCGGATCAAGGTCACGGTCGACAACGTCAAGACCCTGATGCGACCGGACGCCCTGCTCGTCCTCAACGAGATGGCGGGCATCAACCTCCTGACGCACGCCGCTTTCGGGCTGCTGGAGGGCTGGTGGCTGCACGAGGACCCGGAGCTGCGGATCGCCGGCAGCCCGGCGCTCGAATCGGAGGTCTGGCAGTCCGTCCTTCAGGGCGCGGGGTTCCGCCAGGTGTTCTTCCCGGTCCGGGAGTCGCACCATCTCGGTGGCCAGGTCGTCGTGGCGGAGAGCGACGGCGTCTTCCCCGGCGGACCGTCCGCGTCGGCGCCGGCCACCGTGCATGCCGAACCAGTACGCGGCGCGGAGCCTGAGCCGCACTCACCTGTGGGTGACCAGGCCCCGGCCGGGGCCACGGCCGACGACGTGTACGACCGGCTGCGGGCAGAGCTCGCCCAGGCGCTGAAGATGCCGACGGCCGACATCGACGGGGTTACTGCCTTCCGTGACTACGGGCTGGACTCGATCCTGGGGATCCAGTTCGTGCAGCGGGTGAACACGGTGCTGGGTACCGAGCTGGCGACGACGGTGCTGTTCGAGCACGGCACGCTGGACCAACTCGCCCAGCACGTCGCCTCGTTGGGTGCGGTGCTGCGACCGGCGAAGGGTGCGGCGCCGGCCACGAGAGCGGAGCCCGAGCCGGTGACGGCCCTCGCGCAGGTCTCAGTCGCGCCGGCCCAAGTGGCGCCGGCCCAAGTGGCGCCGGGCCAGGTCGCGGCGGAGACGGCCGACGACGATGCGCTGGAGCCCATTGCGATCGTCGGTCTCAGTGGCCGGTTCGCCGGTTCCCGGACGCCGGAGGAGTTGTGGGAGCACCTGGCCGCGGGCACCGACCTCGTGGGGGAGGTGACCAGGTGGCCGCTGGAGCAGTACCTCGGAGCGGAGGCGGCCGCGGGCCTGCGCGGCAGTTTCCTCGACGGGCACGACGAGTTCGATCCGTTGTTCTTCGGTGTGTCGGGTCTGGAGGCGGAGTTCATGGATCCGCAGCAGCGGGTCTTTCTGGAGGAGTCCTGGACCGCTCTGGAGAACGCGGGTTATGCCGGGGCGGGCATCCGGGGCAGCCGCTGCGGCGTCTACGTCGGCTTCTCCGGCGGCGACTACCACACCCTCTACCCGAACGGCATGAACTCGCCCCAGGCCATGCTCGGCCGCGCCGGTTCGATTCTGTCGGCGCGGATTGCGTACATGTTGGATTTGCGTGGTCCTGCGGTGACGGTGGATACGGCGTGTTCGAGTTCGTTGGTGGCGGTGCATCTGGCGTGTGAGGCGTTGCGTTCGGGTGGGCTGGACACGGCGTTGGCGGGTGGGGTGTTCGTGTTGAGCACGCCGGAGTTTTATGCGTCGGCGCAGGCGGCGGGGATGTTGTCGGCTTCGGGTCGGTGTGCGGCGTTTGATGCGGGGGCTGATGGGTTTGTGCCGGGTGAGGGTGCGGGGGTGGTGGTGTTGCGCCGGTTGCGGGATGCGCTGGCGGATGGTGATTTTGTCCATGGGGTGATTCGTGGGTCGGGTGTGAATCAGGATGGGGCGAGTAACGGGATCACGGCGCCGAGGGTGGGGGCGCAGGAGGCGTTGCTGGGTGAGGTGTGGGACCGGTTCGGGGTGGATGCGGGTTCGATCGGTTTGGTGGAGGCGCATGGGACGGGGACTGCGCTGGGGGATCCGGTGGAGTTCGAGGCGTTGTCGCGGGCGTTCGGTGCGCGGTCGGATGGTCGTGGGTTTTGTGCGTTGGGGACGGTGAAGGCGAATCTGGGGCATACGGCTGCTGCGGCTGGGGTGGCTGGGGTGGTGAAGGCGGTGCTGGCGTTGCGGCATGGGAAGGTGCCGCCGTTGGTGCATTTTGAGCGGGTCAATCCGCGGATCGCGTTGGAGGGTTCGCCGTTTTATGTGAATGGGGGGTTGCGGGAGTGGGTGCCGGGTGTGGGGGGTTCGCGGCTGGCGGCGGTGAGTGCGTTCGGGTTCTCGGGGACGAATGCGCATGTGGTGATTGAGCAGGCGCCGCAGCGGTTGCGGGTGGCGAGGGTTGTGCCGGGTTGTCTGGTGGTGTTGTCGGCGGCGTCGGTGGAGCAGGTGCGTGAGCAGGCGGGTGCGTTGCTGGGGTGGGCGGACAGTGCTGTGGGCCGTGACACGCCGCTTGCGGATGTGAGTTTCACGTTGTTGACGGGGCGTCGTCATGTGCGTCACCGGCTGGCTGTGGTGGTGTCCGATCGTGCTGGGCTGGTCGCGGCGCTGTCGGGCTGGCTGGAGAACGGCGCGGCGCCGGGCGTGTTCGTATCGGAGACCTCCCAGCCTGCGCAGCACCCCGCGGGGCTGGTGCGGTATGCGCAGGAGTGTCTGCGGGAGTGCGGTGCGCCGTCGGGGCTGGACGGCGCGGCCTACCGTGAGCGGTTGTCGGCGGTGGCCGAACTGTTCGTGCAGGGGCAGGACTTCGACTTCGGTGTGCTGTTCGCCGAGGGTGGTTTCGCCCGGGTGCCGTTGCCGACGTATCCCTTCGCCCGCCGCCGCTACTGGGTGCGCGAGCAGGCGGAGACGGCCGCGACGACCGTGGCCGCCGCCGACATCCTGCACCCGCTGGTACAGCGCAACACCTCCGACCTGCTGGCGCACCGCTTCACCACCATGCTGACCGGTGAGGAGTTCTTCCTCGCCGACCATGTCGTGGGCGGGCAGTCCCTGCTGCCCGGTGTCGTCTCGCTCGAAATGGCCCGCGCAGCTGTCGAGTTCGCGCTCGGAGAGCTGGGCACGGCGGAGCACAGCCTGCGGCTGCGCGACATCGTCTGGCCGCAGCCGATGACCGCCCCGCACGGCCGTACGGAGCTGCACATCACGCTGGAGCGGGGGGACAGCGGCAAGGTCGGCTTCGCCGTGCACAGCGGTGACCGGGTGCTGGGCGACGCCTGCACGGTGCACTGTCAGGGCGTCGCGGAGCTGGGCGAGCCCACCGCGCCCCGGCTCGACCTGGACGCGCTGCGCACGACGGTCCACCGCGACGGCCTGCCGGCCGACGAGATCTACGCCGCCCTGCGGGCGCGCGGCATCGAGCACGGCCCGAGCCTGCGCGCACTGGGCCGGATCCGGTCGGGCGACGGTCAGGTGCTGGCCGAGCTGGAACGGCCTGCGGCCGCACCCCTGCTGGAGCAGTGCCTGTTGCACCCGAGCCTGCTGGACGGGGCCCTGCAGACGGTGGCCGGGCTGACCCTGGGCGCCGGGCCGCAAGGCGCGCCTGCCGGTGTGCCCTTCGCCGTGGACACGGTCGAGGTGTTCCACCGCTGCCCGGAGCGGATCTGGGTCCGCACCCGCCCCGGGACCCGGGGCGCCGGCACCTACGACATCGACCTGTGCGCCGAGGACGGCACGGTGTGCGTCCGGATTCAGGGACTGCACCTGCGCGAGGGCGGTGTGCGGGATGCCGAGAGCGTCTACGCCGTCCCGGCCTGGGAGCCGGCCACGCTGCCCGCCGAGCCCTCCGCCCCGCCGCCGGACCTGCTCGTCGCCTCCATCGCGGACGAGCGGCTGCGCCGGGCCTGGCCCGCCGCCCGGGTACTGGACACCCCCTCCGCGGTGCGGGCCATCGGCGACGGCAGCGCCGGTTCGCTTCTCCACGTCCTCTGGTCGGCCCCGCCGTCGCAGGGCGCGAGCGCCACGGCCCAGGCCCAGGACGACGGCGTGCTCGACCTGTTCCGGTTGGTCAAGTCCCTGCTGGCGGCCGGCTACGGCGACCGCGAGCTGCACGTGACCGTGCTGACCCACCAGAGCCAGCCGATCTCTCCCGACGACCACTGCGAGCCGGCGCACGCCAGCGTGCACGGCTTCACCGGCGCGCTGCTCAAGGAGTACCCGCACTGGCAGGTGCGCCTGGTCGACCTGCCGCTGTCCGACGCCTGGCCCGCGCAGGAGCTGCGGCGCGTCCCCGCCAACCGAACCGGTCACGGCCTCGCCTACCGGTCGGGTTGTTGGTATGCGCAGCGGTGGTTGCCGGCTGCGGTGCCTGTGGGTGTGGGTGGGGTGCGGCGTGGTGGTGTGTATGTGGTCGTGGGTGGTGCTGGTGGTATTGGTGTGGTGTGGTCGGAGTATGTGGCCCGGGTGTATGGGGCGCAGGTGGTGTGGCTTGGCCGGCGTCCTGTGGATGCGGTGATCGGGGCGGGTGTGGAGCGGGTGGCTGCGGTGGGTCCGCGGCCGGTGTATGTGGTGGCGGATGTCACGGATGCGGCGGCGGTGGAGCGGGCGGCTGCTGTGGTGCGGGAGCGGTTCGGTGCGGTGCATGGGGTGGTGCATTCGGGGCTGGTGCTCGCGGATCGTTCTCTGGCGTCGATGTCGGAGGGGGAGTTTCGGGCGGCGTTGGATGTGAAGGTGGCCGGGAGTGTCCATCTGGTGGAGGCGTTTGGTGGTCCGTCGCTCGAGCTGGTGTTGTTCTTCTCGTCGTTGAATGCGTTTTTGCGGGCGGCGGGGCAGAGTAATTATGCGGCGGGTTGTACGTTTCAGGATGCGTTCGCGGCGCGGTTGGCGGTGGAGCTGCCGGGCCGGGTGCGGGTGGTGCACTGGGGTTACTGGGGCAGTGTGGGTGCTGTTTCGACGCCTGCGCAGCGGGAGCGGATGCGGCGGTTGGGTCTGGTGTCGATCGAGGCGCCGGAGGCGATGGCCGCGGTCGAGGCGGTCGTGGCGGGACCACGGGTACACACCGCCTTCCTCAACACCACCGGCACCGTGGACTTCGGCACGGTGCGGCTCGGCCCCCTTCCCGTCGCCCCGCCGCAGCCGCTGCCGTCCCTGCACACGGCGGTCCACACCCGGATCCGCGACCGGCACGGGCGGACCGTACCGCCCCCTGGGCTGACCCTGCCCTCGGCCATCGACGCGGCCGAAGTGCTCGCGCTGGTCTCGGAGGTGCTCGGCGTCGAGGGCGAGGCGATCGATGCGCAGGCCCCGCTGGAGGAGTACGGCTGGGACCGGGTGCGTCTGGCCGCCTTCGTGGAGCGGCTGCGCGGGCGCGGGATCGAGGCCGACGAGCGGTCCCTGCTCACCGCCCACACCCTGGCCGAACTCATCCAGGAAACCCGGGAGTCGACCGGCGGGGTCGACGCCCTGATCGCCGACCTCATCTGGCACCAGCTGTCCGGGCTGGACTGGTTCGGCCCGCAGGCCGCCGTCCTGCCGGACCTCGCGCCGGTCCAAAGGCTGCCCACGCCACTGCGCCACTGGCTCGACGAGACCCTGCGCGTGCTGGACGAGCACGGGCACGTGCGCTACGACGGGCTGTCCTGCACCGCGCTGCGCTCCGGCGCGGCGGACGCCTGGTCGCGCTGGGCGACCGCCCGGACGGCCTGGGCCACCGATCCGGGGGTGCAGGCCCAGGTCGTGCTGATCGAAACCGTACTGAAGGCCCTGCCGGACGTACTGACCGGCCGCCGCCTGGCCACCGAGATCCTGTTCCCGGACTCCTCGATGGACCTGGTGCAGGGCCTCTACCAGAACAACGCCCCGGCCGACTTCTTCAACGGCGTGCTGGCGGACGCCGTGGCCGCTTATGTCGAGCGGCGTCTCGCCGAGGATCCGGCGGCCCGGGTGCGGATCCTGGAGGTGGGCGCCGGGACCGGCGGAACCAGCGCGATGGTGTTCCGGCGGCTGCGGCCGTACCGGGACGCGATCGCGGAGTACCGGTACACCGATCTGTCCCCGGCCTTCCTGCAGCACGCCGAGCGTACCTACGGCCCGGACAACCCGTTCCTTCGCTACGGCCTCCTCGACATCGAGCGCTCCCCGGCCGACCAGGACATCGAGCTCGGCACCTACGACCTGGTGATCGCTGCCAACGTTGTGCACGCGACCAGCCGGATCCACCGGACCCTCGGCCACATCAAGAGCCTGCTCCGCCCGAACGGGCTGCTGCTGCTCAACGAGCTGACCAGGAACGAGCTGTGGGTACACCTGATCTTCGGACTGCTCGAAGGCTGGTGGCTGACGCAGGATCAGGCCCTGCGTATCCCGGGCAGTCCGGTGCTCACGGTGCCGGCCTGGCGGCGGGCGCTGTCCGGGACGGGCTTCGACGCCGTCGGATTCCCCTTGGGCGCGGAGCGCGACATCGACCACCATGTGATCACCGCGCAGAGCGACGGCGTGATCTCGGTGGACCTGACCGCGGCCACCGAAGGCCCCCGGCCGCTGCCCATACGCCCGGCCCGGCCGCAGAACGCTGAGCCGGCGCAGCAGCCTCGCCCCGCCGAGCTGCGGGAGAAGGGTGCGGTAGCTGTGCAGGCCTTGTTCGCCGAGGTGCTGCGGCTGCGGACCGAGGACTTCGACGCCGCCACGCCGTTCGACGCGCTGGGCGTCGACTCGATCGTGGTGGTCCAGCTGACCTCGCGCCTTCGCAAGGAGTTCAGCGACATTCCCAGCACCCTGCTGTTCGAGTGCCGGACGGTCCACGAGCTGACCGATCATCTGCTCGACACCTGCCCGCAGGAGCTGGCGGTGCTGGCAGGCGTTGCGGAGCAGCCCGCACCGCAGGCCCCCCAGACCGCGGCCGCGGACCTCGCGCACGCCGAGACCCACGCCGCGATGGTGTCCACCCCCGCCCCTGCCCCCGCGCCCACGGCCGCCCCTGGCCCCACCCCCACGGCCGCCCCCGCCCTCGCGCCCACGGCCGCCCCGCAGCCCGCGGCCCCCGCGCGGGAGGAGATCGCGATCATCGGCGTCGCCGGGCGCTACCCGGGGGCCGACACCCTCGACGTGTTCTGGGCGAACCTGCGGGCCGGCCGCGACAGCGTCACCGAACTGCCCGCCGACCGCTGGGACCACCGCGCCTTCCCCGCCAGCGCGACCGGCGCGCAGCCGCGCTGGGGCGGATTCCTCAGCGACGTCGACAAGTTCGACCCGCAGTTCTTCGGTATCTCCCCCAGGGAGGCGGACCACCTCGACCCGCAGGAGCGTTTGTTCGCCGAGTGCGCCTACGCGACGCTCCAGGACGCCGGCTACACCCGCGAGGCCGCGGCGGCCCACGGCCGGGTCGGGGTCTTCGTGGGTGCGATGTACCAGGAGTACCAGCTCCACGCGGCCCAGGAGCAGACCCTCGGCCGTGCCGTCGGCATCCCCGGTAACCCGTCATCGATCGCCAACCGGGTCTCCTACGTCTGCGATTTCCATGGTCCGAGCGTGGCGGTGGACACGATGTGTTCGTCGTCGCTGACGGCGATTCACCTGGCGTGCCAGAGCCTGCTGCGCGGGGAGTCGGATCTCGCCCTTGCGGGCGGCGTCAACGTGTCGATCCACCCGAACAAGTACCTGATCCTGACCCAGAGCGGCCTGGTGCCCACCGGCGGCCGGTGCGCTGCGTTCGGTGCCGGTGGCGACGGTTTCGTGCCGGCCGAGGGTGTCGGCGCGGTGCTGCTGAAGCCGCTGTCACGAGCGATCGCCGACGGCGACCGGATCCACGGCGTGATCAAGGGCAGCGCGCTCAACCACGGCGGCCGCACCAACGGATACACCGTGCCCAACCCCAGGGCACACCGGGACGTCATCACCCGCGCACTGGCCGACGCGGGCGTCGATCCGGTCACCGTCGGCTATGTCGAGGCGCACGGGACGGGGACGTCTCTGGGCGACCCGATCGAGATCGCCGGGCTCTCCGGTGCTTTCGGGACCGGTCCCGAGCACCCGGTGGCGATCGGTTCGGTGAAGTCGAACATCGGTCATGCGGAGAGCGCGGCGGGTATCGCGGGGCTGACGAAGATCCTGCTGCAGTTGCGCCATGGTGAGTTGGTGCCGTCGTTGCACGCGCAGGAGTTGAACCCGCACATCGACTTCGCGTCGACGGCGTTCCGGGTGCAGCGCGAGCTCGCGCCCTGGCCGTCGATTGCCGGTGCGCCGCGTCGGGCCGGGCTGTCCTCCTTCGGGGCCGGCGGGACCAACGCCCACCTGGTCATCGAGGAGTACGTCGCGCCGCAGCGGCCGCAGGTGGACGCGCCGGGCCTGATCGTGCTGTCCGCCCGCGACGAGACCCGGCTGCGCGAGTCCGCCGCGAACCTCCTCACCCACCTGCGCGAACACCCCGACGTCCGCCTCGCCGACCTGGCGCACACCCTGCAGTCCGGCCGCGAGGCGATGGAGGAGCGGCTCGCCTTCCGGGCCGCGTCGGTCACCGAAGTCCGCGACCGCCTGCGGGACTTCGTGGAGGGCCGTGGCGGCGACTGGCACCGCGGCCGGGCCACCGGCGGGGCCGGCCGGGCAGCGCAGACCACCTCTGCCGACCACGACCGGCTGCTCGCCGAGTGGGTCACCGGCGCCCGGGTCGACTGGAACGCGCTGTACACCGGGACCCCGGGCCGGATCGCCCTGCCTTCCTACCCGTTCGCCCGCGAGCGCTACTGGCTGCCCGTGGGGCGCCCGACCGTCGGCGGGCCGGGCGCCTTGGCGCCGCACCCGCTGATCCACCGCAACACCTCCTCGCTGCGGGCTCAGCGTTTCGAGACCACACTGACCGGCGCAGAGTTCTTCCTCGCGGACCACGTCGTGGCGGGCGAGCCCGTGCTGCCCGCCGTGGCGTCGCTGGAGATGGCGCGCGCCGCGGTGGCCCTTGGCCGGGAGCAGGACCCCTCGGCGGCGCAGCCGCTGCGGCTCACCGATGTGCTCTGGACCCGGCCCGTCACCGCGGGGGTCCCGCTGGCCGTCGAGCTGACGACCGCGGGCGACCCGGATGAGCGGGTCTCCTTCGAGATCACCGGCCCCGCCCCGGAAGGCGGGCGGACGGTGTTCGCACGCGGCGACGCCAGGCCCGGGCCGTCCGCCGGGCCGGCCGACCGCATCGACCTGGACGCCGTACGCGCCGCGGTCGCAGAGGTGTCCGTCGATGCCTGCTACGCCGCGCTCACCGAGCGGGGCGTCCACTACGGGCCGGCCATGCGCGGCCTGGCCGCCGTGTGGGCGGGTGACGGCCAGGTCCTCGCCAAGGTCCGGGTGACCGAGCCGGACGACGCCCTGGTGCTGCACCCGGGCCTGCTGGACGCGGCCCTGCACGCCGGGGTCGCGGTCGACCTGGGTAACGAGCGGCCCGCGGTGCCGTTCGCGGTGGGCGAGGTGGAACTCGTGGCCGCCTGCCCGGCCGAGGCCTTCGCGTGGCTGCGGCTGCGGCCCGAGGGTGACGCCTTCGACGTCGACCTGTGCGACGACGAGGGCCGGGTGTACGTCCGCTTTTCCGCCCTGGCGGTACGCCCGGTGGACGGCGGCGGCGACACGTTGCTGCTCGCCCCGTCCTGGCGCACCGTGCAGCCGGTCCCGGTCCCGGTCCCGGTCCCGGTCGCAGAGCCGCAGCGCCGGATCGTCCTGGCTGCCGGGCCGCTCGCGGACTCGCTCGGCGCCGCTCACGGGGCCGATGAGCTGGTCCGCCTCACGGGCGGGATCGACGCCTTCGAAGCCGACACGGACCTCGTGCTGCGGACGGTCCGGCGCAACTCCTCGGTGGCGGCGCTGATCCAGCTCGCCCTGCCGGAGGGGACCGCGGCCACCCGGGGGCTGTCGGGCGCGATGATGTCGGCGCGCCGCGAACACCCGGCCCTGCGTGCACAGATCGTCGAGCTGCCGACGGGTGCTGCCCCCGCCGAGGCGGCACGGCTGCTGGCCCGCGCGGCCGGCGTCGAGGCGACTGTGGTCCGGGCCGGTGCCCAGGTGCTGATGGCCGCCGACTGGAGCGAACTGCCGTCGCTGGACGCCGACCTGCCGTGGCGGCCGGACGGCGTCTACCTGCTGGTCGGCGGCGCCGGCGGCATCGGCGCGCTGCTGGCAGCCGACATCCGGCGGCAGACGCCCGCCGCCATTGTTGTGGTGGCCGGCCGTTCGGCGACCGCCGTCGTGCCGGACGGCGTGGTCTATCGCCAGGCCGACGTGAGCGACGGCGCGGCGATCCGCGAGCTGGTCGCGGACCTGGTGGCCGAGTACGGCCGCCTCGACGGCGTGGTCCAGGCAGCGGGCGTACTGCGGGACGGCCTGCTCGCCGGCAAGCGGGACGCCGATGTCGCCGCGGTGCTGGCGCCGAAGGTGGCCGGCACCCGCCTGCTGGACGAGGCCACCAAGGACCTGCCGCTCGACTTCTTCGTCCTGTGCTCCTCCCTCGCCGCAGTCTTCGGCAACGTGGGCCAGGCGGACTATGCGGCGGCCAACGGCTTCCTCGACGCGTTCGCCGAGCACCGGGCCGCCCTGGTCGCACGCGGCGCCCGGCACGGCCGGACCGTGTCGGTGAACTGGCCGCTGTGGGCCGAGGGCGGCATGGCCATGGACCCCTTTGAGGTGCGTGCGGCCCGCGAGGGCGTGGGCCTGCGGCCGCTGCCGACCGGCGACGCCCTGCGTGCCCTGTACCGCGCGCTGGCGTGCGGGCAGAGCCGGGTCATGGTGCTGCACGGCGACCGCGAACGCATCTCGGTCGAGCGGCTCGCCGGCCCGGCCCCCGCCGCCAAGGATGCGACCGAGACCGTGAGCTTTGCGGATCGCGAGGAGCTGGTCCGTCGGCTGACCGCCGTCGTCGCCTCGGTCATCAAGCTGCCCGCGCCGCGGATCGACCGTGACGTGGAGCTGACGGCCTACGGCATGGACTCCATCACCGGACTGGAGATCGTCCGCGAGCTGGAGGCAACCTTCGGGCCGCTGGACAAGACGCTGCTCTTCGAGTTCCGCACCGTCGACGCGCTCGCCGCTCACCTCATGGGCCGACTCCCGCAGCGGGCGGCCGAAGCCGGCCCGTCGCCGGCCCAGCCGGTGGTGTCCTCGCGGCCGACCCTCCGGTCCACGGCGGCCGAGGCCGGGACGGACGCCTGTGCACCGCACGCCCCGGCACCGGACGACATCGCGATCGTCGGTGTCGCGGGGCGCTACCCGGGTGCGGCTTCGCTGGAGGAGTTCTGGGCGAATCTGCGGTCGGGTGTGGACAGTGTCACCGAGGTGCCGGCCGAGCGGTGGGATCCGCAGGTGACCGGCGGTGGCCGGTGGGGCGGATTCCTCGACGGGGTCGACACCTTCGACAGCCGGTTCTTCGGCATCACGCCCCGCGAGGCCGAACTGCTCGACCCGCAGGAGCGGTTGTTCCTGGAGTGCGCCTACGCGACGCTCCAGGACGCCGGTTACACCCGGGCCGGCGCGGCGGCGCACGGCGAGGTCGGTGTGTTCGTCGGCGTGATGTACGAGGAGTACCAGCTGCACGCAGCCGCCTCCCAGGCACGCGGCGGCGCGCTGGCGCTGGCGGGCAGCCCTTCGTCGATCGCCAACCGGGTCTCGTACGTCTGCGATTTCCATGGTCCGAGCGTGGCGGTGGACACGATGTGTTCGTCGTCGCTGACGGCGATTCACCTGGCGTGCCAGAGCCTGCTGCGCGGGGAGTCGGATCTCGCCCTTGCGGGTGGGGTGAACGTGTCGGTGCACCCGAACAAGTTCCTGCTCCTGGACCAGGGCGGCTTCCTGGGTGAGAGCGGCCGGTGCGCGGCGTTCGGTGCCGGCGGGGACGGTTATGTGCCCGGTGAGGGTGTCGGCGCGGTGCTGCTGAAGCCGTTGTCGCGGGCGGTCGCCGACGGTGACCGGATCCTCGGCGTGATCAAGGGCAGCGCGGTCAACCACGGCGGCCGCACCAACGGATACACCGTGCCCGACCCCGCCGCCCAGCGCCGGGTGATCCGCCGGGCCCTGGACCGCTGCGAGGTGGACCCCCGCACGGTGAGCTATGTCGAGGCGCACGGGACGGGGACGTCTCTGGGCGACCCGATCGAGATCGCCGGGCTCTCCGGTGCTTTCGGGACCGGTCCCGAGCACCCGGTGGCGATCGGTTCGGTGAAGTCGAACATCGGTCATGCGGAGAGCGCGGCGGGTATCGCGGGGCTGACGAAGATCCTGCTGCAGTTGCGCCATGGTGAGTTGGTGCCGTCGTTGCACGCGCAGGAGTTGAACCCGCACATCGACTTCGCGTCGACGGCGTTCCGGGTGCAGCGCGAGCTCGCGCCCTGGCCGTCGATTGCCGGTGCGCCGCGTCGGGCCGGGCTGTCCTCCTTCGGGGCCGGCGGGACCAACGCCCACCTGGTCATCGAGGAGTACGTCGCGCCGCAGCGGCCGCAGGTGGACGCGCCGGGCCTGATCGTGCTGTCCGCCCGCGACGAGACCCGGCTGCGCGAGTCCGCCGCGAACCTCCACGCCCACCTGCGCGAACACCCCGTTGCGCTGCCCGAGTTGGCGTACACCCTGCAGGTCGGCCGGGAAGCCATGCGGCACCGGCTGGCCTTTTACGCGAGCGACCTCGACGAGGTGCGGGCCCGGCTCGACGCCTACCTCGACGGCCGTGCCGAGGGGCTGCACCAGGGCCAGGCCGACCGAGAGCGCCCCCTCGCGTCGGCGCTCGCGGACGCGGAGGACGCCGAGACCCTGCGCCGCTGGGTGCGGCGCGGCAAGTACGACCTCGTCCTCGAACTGTGGACGCAGGGCCTGGATGTCGACTGGGCCGCGCTCTACGAGGCCGGCACACCACGCCGTGCGGCCCTGCCGACGTACCCGTTCGCGCGCGAGCGCCACTGGATCGACCGGGCCCCGGCGGCCGCGGCCGGACCGTACGGCGCCCGGTTGCATCCGCTGGCGCAGCGCAACACCTCCGACTTCAGCGCGCAGCGCTACAGCGCCACCCTGACCGGCGGCGAGTTCTTCCTCGCCGACCACGTCGTCCAGGGACGGCCGATGCTGCCCGGCGTGGCCGTCCTGGAGCTGGCCCGCGCCGCGGTCGAGCTGACCGTGCCCGACCGGGTGAGCGCGCTGACCGACGTCGTGTGGCTGCGGCCCTTCGTGCCCGCGCCCGGGCTCGACCTGAGCGTCGTGCTCGTCCCGGGGGACGGGCGGATCGCCTTCGAGGTCCAGGGCGACGGGGTGCACGCGAGCGGAGAGGCCGCCACCGGCGAGGCCGTGCAACCGCCGCCCCCGCATGACCGCAACGCGCTGCTCGCCCGGCTCGCCGCCGTACCCGCGGCGCGCTGCTACGAGGCGCTGGCCGAGTGCGGCATCGCCTACGGGCCCGCGATGCGCGCCCTGGTCGAGGTCCACGCCGGCGACGGCGAGGTGCTCGCCCGGCTGCGCGCCCCCGGGGACGCGGACGGCTTCGTCCTCCACCCGGCGGTGCTCGACGCCGCGCTGCACGCCGGCATCGCGCTCGACCTCACCGGGGGCCGGACGGCCGTGCCGTTCGCCGTGGACCGGGTCGAGATGCTGGGCGCCTGCCCGGCCGAGCCCTGGGCCTGGCTGCGCCGCCGCGCCGGTGACTCCGCGTTCGACGTCGATCTCTTCGACGACGAGGGACAGGTCTGCGTCCGGCTGGTCGGGGTGTCCGTGCGGCCGCTGGACGGCGAGCCGGACCAGACGCGGCCGGCCTCCACGGCAGCGACCGGCACCGCGACCGGCGACGCAGACGCACCGGACGAGCAGGCCATCGGATCGGCCACCTCGCAGGCACCCGAACACGCCCGGGTGGTCCGCTATCTGACGTCCGTCCTGGCCGCCCAGGCGAAGCTCCCGGTGCACGAGTTGGCCGCCGACGTGCCGCTCTCTGAGCACGGGATCGAGTCCGTGATGGCGCTCCAGATCATCCGTGAGCTGGAGCGGACCTTCGGGCCGCTCGGCAAGGCCCTGCTCTTCGAGCGGCGCACCGTCGACGCGCTCGCCGACTACTTCCGCACCGAGCACGCGCAGCGGCTCGCCGCTCTCCTGGGCGCGGACGGCCCGGCCGTCCGTCCGGCCGCCTCGCAGCCGTCGGCGGGCGTCACGCAGAGCGTCGCCGCCGGGCACCGGCGCGCAGCCTTTCTGGCGGCCGCGGCGCGCCCGGAGGGGATACGCGCGCAGGGGATACGCGCGGACGGGATACGTCCGGACGACATCGCGATCGTCGGTGTCGCGGGGCGCTACCCGGGTGCGGCTTCGCTGGAGGAGTTCTGGGCGAATCTGCGGTCGGGTGTGGACAGTGTCACCGAGGTGCCGGCCGAGCGGTGGGATCCGCAGGTGACCGGCGGTGGCCGGTGGGGCGGATTCCTCGACGGGGTCGACACCTTCGACGCCCTGTTCTTCCACATGTCGCCCGCCGACGCCGAACTGACCGATCCCCAGGAGCGGTTGTTCCTGGAGTGCGCCTACGCGACGCTCCAGGACGCCGGTTACACCCGGGCGCGCGCCGCGGCCCACGGCCGGGTCGGTGTGTTCGTCGGCGTGATGTACGAGGAGTACCAGCTCTACGGCGCCCAGGCTCAGTCCCACGGCCGTGCGCTGGCCGTCGGCGGGGTGCCGGCCTCGATCGCCAACCGGGTCTCCTACGTCTGCGATTTCCGTGGTCCGAGCGTGGCGGTGGACACGATGTGTTCGTCGTCGCTGACGGCGATTCACCTGGCGTGCCAGAGCCTGCTGCGCGGGGAGTCGGATCTCGCCCTTGCGGGTGGGGTGAACGTGTCGGTGCACCCGAACAAGTTCCTGCTCCTGGACCAGGGCGGCTTCCTGGGTGAGAGCGGCCGGTGCGCGGCGTTCGGTGCCGGCGGGGACGGTTATGTGCCCGGTGAGGGTGTCGGCGCGGTGCTGCTGAAGCCGTTGTCGCGGGCGGTCGCCGACGGTGACCGGATCCTCGGCGTGATCAAGGGCAGCGCGGTCAACCACGGCGGCCGCACCAACGGATACACCGTGCCCGACCCCGCCGCCCAGGCGGAGGTGATCCGCCGCGCCCTCGACGTCGCGCAGGTCGATCCGGTCACCGTCGGCTATGTCGAGGCACACGGCACCGGCACCTCTCTGGGCGACCCGATCGAGATCGCCGGGCTCGCACGTGCCTTCGGGACCGGTCCCGAGCACCCGGTGGCGATCGGTTCGGTCAAGTCCAACATCGGCCACGCCGAAAGCGCCTCCGGCATCGCCGGGCTCACCAAGATCCTGCTGCAGTTGCGCCATGGTGAGTTGGTGCCGTCGTTGCACGCGCAGGAGTTGAACCCGCTCATCGACTTCGCGTCGACGCCGTTGCGGGTGCAGCGCGAGCTCGCGCCCTGGCCGTCCATTGCCGGTGCGCCGCGTCGGGCCGGGCTGTCCTCCTTCGGGGCCGGCGGGAGCAACGCCCATCTGGTCATCGAGGAGTACCCGGTGGCGCCGCAACTGCCCGAGGAGGACGCGCCGGGCCTGATCGTGCTCTCCGCGGCGGACGCGGAGCGCCTCACCGAGGTCGCGCGTGGGCTGCTGGACCACCTGCAAACCGGTGTGCCCCGCCTGGCCGACCTGTCCTACACCCTGCAGGTCGGCCGGGAGGAGATGACGGAACGCCTGGCCTTCCTCGTCCGCGACACCGGCGAACTGCGCGACCGGCTGGCCGACTTCGTCCAGGGCCGGCCGGGCGACTGGCACCGCGGCCGGGCCGGGCGGGACGGGGAACTCGCCGCCCTGTTCGCCGGCGACGACGACGCCCGCGACGCCGTGGCAGCCTGGATCGCCAAGGGCAAGCACGACCGCGTGCTGGCGGCCTGGGTGAACGGGCTGACCGTCGACTGGGAGCTGCTGCACCGCGGGCGCTCCCCGCGCCGGATCGGGCTCCCCGGGTACCCGTTCGCCCGCGAGCGCCACTGGATCGAGCCGGTCGGCCAGAGCGCCGTGACGACGACAGCGGCCCTCCATCCCCTGGTCCAGCGCAACGTCTCCACCCTGTGGGAGCAGCGCTTCGAAACCACCCTGACCGGCGCCGAGTTCTTCCTCGCCGACCACCGGGTGGGCGGCCGGCACCTGCTGCCCGCGGCCGCCGCGCTGGAGATGGCCTACACCGCCGCGCACCTGACGCTCGGTTCGCCCTGTGACGCCCAGCTGCGCCTCACCGACGTGGTGTGGCAGCGCCCCGTGGACCCGGCGGAGGCCGGCGGCGCCGTCACCCTGGCGATCGGCCTGGCCGCCGCCACCGACGACACGCTCGACTTCACCGTCGCCGAAGCCGGCGACGAGGAGCGGCGCTTCGTCCAGGGCAGCGCGTACCTGCGTACGCCCGAGCCCGCCCCGGTGCTCGATCTCGCCGCGCTGCGCGCCGACTGCACCCGGGCCGTGCCCGCCGACGAGGTGTACGACCGGTTCGCCGGGCTCGGCATCGCCTACGGCCCGCGGATGCGCGCGCTGCGGGAGCTGCGGGCCGGCACCGGGCAGGTCCTGGCCAGGACGGCGCCGACCGGGCCGGCGGGGCGCACCCCGTACACCCTGCACCCGGGCCTGCTCGACGCGGCACTCCAGGCGGCCGCCGGTCTGCCCCCGCTGCCCGGCGCGGCCGGCCTGCCAGGCGCAGCGCTGCCGTTCGCACTCGACGAACTCGCCGTGCACGCGCCGCTCGACCAGGCAGCATGGGTATGGGTGCGCCGACGCGAGGAGCAGGCCGGCCCCGACGGGCAGGTCCTCGACCTCGACCTCTGCGACGACGACGGCCGGGTCCGGGTGACCCTGCGCGGGCTGCGTCTGCGCGCCGCCGCCGTACCCGCCGTACCTGCCGCCGCGGCAGGACCCGCCCAGGGCACGCTGCTGCTGGCCCCGGTGTGGCAGGAGGCACCCGCACGGGAGCCCGAGCCGGCCGAGCGTGTCGTGATCCTGCCCCGGCGGTTTGCCGCGGTCCCGGTGCCCGGCGCGGGCCTCGTCCCGCTGGACGGCCGCATCGAGGCGTACGAGGACGACGCGGCGCTGGTGCTGCGGGAACTGAAGCGCCTGACCGCGGACGGCGCCCCGAAGCCGACCCGGTGCCAGCTCGTCGTGCCCGAGGACGAGCTCTGGGCCGCCGGGCTGGGCGGCCTGCTGCTCTCCGCCGCCCAGGAATACCCGGGTCTGGACGTCCAGACGGTTCAGGTGCCCGCCGACGCCGACGCCGCGACGGTGACCGCGCACCTCGACCGGGCGCTGCGGCTGCCGTCGGCGGCCCGGATCCGCGGCGGCCGGGTGGCCGGCTGGACGGAGCTGCCCGACCGGGAGGCGCCGGCCCCGTGGTGTGACGGCGGCGTCTATCTGGTCACCGGGGGCCGCGGCGGCATCGGGCGGCTGCTGGCCGCCGAGATCGTCCGACGGACGCCCGGTGCGAGCGTCGTCCTGGTCGGCCGCTCACCCGCGCACGAGCTGCCCGGCGAACTCGGCGACGCACGGGTGTCGTACCGGCAGGCCGACGTCGCCGACTCTGGGGCCGTACGCCGGCTGGTTGCCGGCGTGCTCGCCGAGCACGGTCGGCTCGACGGCGTCCTGCACGCCGCCGGGGTGTTGCGGGACGGCCTGCTGGCGCACAAGACGCCCGAGGACCTGGCCGCCGTCCTGGCGCCGAAGAGCGCCGGGGCCCGCAACCTCGACGAGGCGACCCGGGACCTTCCGCTGGACCTCTTCGTGCTGTTCTCCTCGGCCACGGGGTCCTTCGGCAACGTGGGCCAGGCCGACTACGCAGCCGCCAACGGCTTCCTCGACCGGTTCGCCGACCACCGGGCCGCCCTGGTCGCCCGCGGCGAGCGGCACGGCACCACCGTCTCGGTCGGCTGGCCGCTGTGGGCCGAGGGCGGCATGACCGTCGACGACGCGACGGTGGCGGCCCTGCGCGACATCGGCCTGGCCCCGCTGGCCACCGCCGACGCCATGCGCGCCCTGTACCGCGCACTGGCCTCGGGCCGCAGCCACCTGGTGGCGCTCACCGGCGAACTCGCCCGGTTGCGGGACCAGTTCGTCACCGCCTCCGTCGACCCGGCGGAGGTCACCCGGGTCCAGGCCGAGCTCGGCGCCCTGGTGTCACGGATCCTGCTCGTCGACGCGGCGGACCTCGACCCCGAGACGGAGCTGAACGACTACGGCTTCGAGCCGGTCACCCTGGCCGAGCTGGCCCGGCGGATCAACCTGGCCTTCGCACTGGACGTCGGCACCGCCGAGCTGCTGGAGCACACCACCCTGGGGCGGCTCGCCCACCACCTCTGCGACACGTATCCCCACCTCGTCGGCCGGTCCGGCGGAGCCAAGGAGATGAACGATGCCAGCGCCTGACGACGACCTGAGGGAGAAGGCGCGACAGTACGTCGCGGGCCGGCTCGCCACCGTGCTCAAGCTGGCTCCGGAACGCCTCGACGCCGCCGTCCCGCTCAGCGAATACGGCACCGACTCCGTCAAGGCCGTCGAGGTGACGCTGCTGCTGGAGCGGGACTTCGGACCGCTGCCGCGGACCCTGCTGTTCGAGTACCCGACGGTCGGCGAGCTGGCCGAGCACCTGCTGGGCACCGACCGCGCCCGGCTGACCGCCCTGGTCGACGGGGTGTCCGCAAACGCCCTCCGGCCGGTGGCGGACACCCCGGCCCGGCCTTCGGCGCCGGCCCGGCGGGTGTCGGCCGACGGCCGCATCAGCCTGACCGGACACCGTCTCGCACCCGCACCCGCACCCGCACCCGCACCCGCACCCGCGCCCGCGGCTCCGGCGGCGGCGCAGGACGCCCCGGGCGCCCCGGGCGACGGCCCGCTCGACGTCGCGATCATCGGCGTCGCCGGCCGCTACCCCGGCGCACGCGACCCCGAGGAGTTCTGGCAGAACCTGCGCGCAGGCCGGGACTGCGTCACCGAGGTCCCCGCGGACCGCTGGGACCACGACTCCTACTACGACCCGCGCAAGGGCGAGCCGGGCCGCACCTACAGCAAGTGGGGCGGATTCATCGACGGGGTCGACGAGTTCGACCCGCTGTTCTTCGCCATCTCGCCCCGCGAGGCCGAACTGCTCGACCCGCAGGAGCGGCTCTTCCTGCAGTGCGCCTACGAGACCGTCGAGGACGCCGGCTACACCCGGGCCACCCTGCCCCGCACGGTGGGCGTGTTCGTCGGGGTGATGTACGAGGAGTACCAGCTGCACGCCGCGCAGGACCAACTGCGCGGCCGGCGCTACGCGGTGGGCGGCAACGCCTCGTCCGTCGCCAACCGGGTCTCGTACACGCTCGACCTGCGCGGCCCCAGCGTCGCGCTGGACACCATGTGCTCGTCCTCGCTGACCGCGCTCCACCTGGCCTGCCGCGCGATCCGCGCCGGCGAGTGCGACGCCGCGCTGGTCGGCGGCGTCAACGTGACGATCCACCCGAACAAGTACCTGATGCTCGCCCAGGGCCGGTTCGGGTCCAGCACCGGACGCTGTGCCAGCTTCGGCGCGGGCGGCGACGGCTACGTGCCCGGCGAGGGCGTGGGAGCCGTCCTGCTCAGGCCGCTGGAGCAGGCCCTGGCCGCCGGCGACCGGATACTCGGCGTCATCAAGGGCACCGCCGTCAACCACGGCGGCCGGGCCACCGGCTACACGGTGCCCAACCCGCAGGCGCAGGCCGACGTCATCACCCGCGCACTGGCCCAGGCCGGCGCCGACCCGTCGACCATCGGCTACGTCGAGGCCCACGGCACCGGCACCGAACTCGGCGACCCGATCGAACTGGCGGGTCTCACACGGGCGTTCGGCGAGCGGACGGCCGGTGCGGGCCGGACCGCGCTCGGCTCGGTGAAGTCCAACATCGGGCATGCCGAGAGCGCCTCGGGCATCGCCGCGCTCACCAAGGTCCTGCTGCAGTTCCGGCATGGCGAACTGGTGCCGTCGCTGCACTCGGCCGAGCTGAACCCGCACATCGACTTCGACGCCACGCCGTTCCGGGTGCAGCGCGAGCTCGCCCCGTGGCCGGCCGGCGGACAGCCGCGCCGGGCCGGTATCTCCTCCTTCGGCGCCGGCGGGGCCAACGCGCACGTGGTCGTCGAGGACCACCCGGCTCCGCCGCGCAGCGGCCCGCCGCGCCCGGAGCCCGCCCTGATCGTGCTCTCCGCCCGGGACCGTGACGGGCTCGCCGAGCAGGCCCGGCGGCTGCTCACCGCGCTCGGCCGGTACGCCGACGCCGACCTCGCCGACATCGCGTACACCTTGCAGACGGGCCGGGAGGCCCTGGAGGAGCGGCTCGGTTTCGTCGCGCACTCCCTCGACGAGGTGCGCGAGCGGCTGACCGGACACCTGCGCGGCCAGGAGCGCCCCGCCGACGGCACCGACGCCGGGCCACTTCACCGGTGGCTCGCCGGAGACCGTGTCGACTGGGCCGCCCTGCACCCCGCGGCCCGGCGGCGAGTGGCGCTGCCGACCTACCCCTTCGCCCGGGAACGACACTGGGCACCCGACCCGATCGACACACCGCTCACGCTTACGGCCCCGGGCACGCTTACCGCACCGGGCACGCCTGCGGTACAGGGCACAGCCACGGCATCAGGCACGCCCACAGCACTGCGATCGGCCACGGCACCGCACACGCCCGCGGCACCGAGCACAGCCACGCCACCGCGCACGCCCCCGCCCAGTCCGCTCGGACTCCGACACGAGTCCGGCGTGAAGGGTCTGCGGTTCGCCACGACGCTCACCGGTGCGGAGTACTTCCTCGCCGACCACCTGGTCGGCGGCGACCGCGTGCTGCCGGCCGCCGTCCAGCTCGAACTCCTCCGTGCCGCAGTGGAGCAGGCCGCGGGGCCGGGGGAGCGGGTGATCCGGCTGACGGACGTGGCCTGGCCGCGTCCGGTCACCGCCGGTTCGGCACCTGTGGAGCTGGCCGTGGCGCTCACGCCGCGCGCCGGCGAGGCGATCGGTCTGCGGGTCACCGCCGACGGATCGGTGGTCTCGCTCGGTACCGCCCATGTGAGCGCCGCGCCCGCCGCCCGCCCCGTCCTCGACCTCGACGCGCTGCGCGCCGCCTGCGACCGCCGCGTCCCGGCCGACCGCTGCTACGAGCTGTACGCCTCTGCGGGCATCGTGTACGGGCCGTCGATGCGCGCCGTCGAGGAACTGGCCGTCGGCGACGGGCAGGTGCTCGCCCGCCTGCGGGCACCCGGCGGCACCGAGGCGCCCGGCGGTCTGCACCCGGCGATCCTGGACGGCTCCCTGCACGCCGCCATCGGTCTCGCCGACGGCGGCGCCGACCGCGCACCTGTGCCCTTCGCGGTCGCCGAGGTGGAGATCCTCGCCCCGACACCGGTCTCGGCCCACGCCCACATCCGCACCGGCGCCGCCCGCCCCGGCACTGTGGACATCGACGTCTGTGACGACGACGGCCGGGTCTGTCTCCGGCTGCGCGGCCTCGCGACGGGCGTTTCGGAAACCGCCCGCACCACCCCGACCGACCAGCACCTGCTGCGCCCCGTCTGGGAGGAGCACACCCCCGCTGCGGCCGAAGGGCCGGAGCCCGCGACCGTGCTGGTCGTCGGCGGGACGCAGGAGCAACATCAGCTGCTGCGCGCCGCGCACCCGCGGGCCGACGTGCGCGTCCAGGACCTGGCCGACGTACGGGCCGAGCCGGGCGTCGACCACGTCTACTGGATCGCTCCTCTCGACGCCGTCGACGGCACCGAGACCGTCGTGCACTGCTTCCGCCTGGTGAAGGCGTTCCTGCAGGCGGGCTACGGGGACGCCCCGCTCGGCTGGACCGTGATCACCCGTCAGACCCAGAAGGTCGCCGGGCCCGAGACCGTGCACCCCGCGGCGGCGGGTGTGCACGGACTGACCGGCTCGCTCGCCAAGGAGCACCCGCGCTGGCGGGTGCGGCTGGTGGACCTCGCGCTGGGGGAGCCGTGGCCGGTGGACGCGCTGCGGACCCTGCCCGCGGACCCGCACGGCGCCACCCTCGCCTTCCGCGGAGGCCGTTGGTATCGGCAGGAGCTCCGCCCGCTCACGCTGCCCGCGCCGACCCGGCCGCCGTACCGGCGCGGCGGGGTCTACGTGGTCGTCGGAGGCGCCGGTGGCATCGGCGAGGCCTGGACCGAGCACCTGGTGAGCCGGTACGCCGCGCAGGTCGTGTGGATCGGCCGGCGGCCGCTGGACACGGCCATCGAGGAGCGCCTGGACCGGCTCGGCCGCCTCGGCCCCCGGCCCCTGTACATGTCCGCGGACGCCGCCGACACCGCCGCGACGGACCGGGTCCGCCGCGACGTCGTGGCCCGGTTCGGCCGGGTGGACGGGGTCGTCGTGTCGGCGATCGTGCTGCGCGACCGGCTGCTGTTCTCGATGACCGAGGCAGACCTGCGGGCCGTGCTGTCCGCCAAGATCGCGGTCACCGAGGCCGTGTCGACCGCGTTCGCCGCCCAGCACCTCGACTTCCTGCTGTTCTTCTCCTCCCTGGTCGCCCACGCCCGTCCGCCGGGCCAGGGAAACTACGCCGCCGGCAGCACCTTCGAGGACGCCTACGCCGGCCGGCTCCGCCAGCAGCGCGACTGGCCGGTCAAGGTCGTCGACTGGGGCTACTGGGGCAGCGTGGGCGTGGTCGCCGACGACGCCCACCGCGCCCGCATGGCGAGCGTCGGGCAGGGCTCCATCGAGCCTGAGGAGGCGATGGAGGTGCTGGAGCGCCTCCTGGCCGGGCCGGAGGACCACATCGGGTTCATGAAGACCGCCACCGCCCCGGCCCCGGCGGCGCAGACCCCGGCCGCCGCACCGACCCCGGTGACGCAGACCCCGGCCGCCGCCCCCGGTACCACGCTGCGCCCCGCCGCCCCCGGTACCACGCTGCGCCCCGCCGCCGTCGCCCACCTCAAGCGGCTGGTCGGCGCCACGGTCAAGCTCGCGCCGGAACGGATCGATCCCGCCCGTTCGCTGCGCGACTACGGCCTGGACTCGGTGATGTCCGTCGAACTCGCCGAGCAGCTGCGCACCGTCGTCGAGGACATCGGCAGCACCTTCTTCTTCGAGCACACCAGCGTCGACGAGGTCGTCGACCACCTGCTGCGGACCCGCCCCAAGGGGCTGGCCCAACTGGTGGGCGAGCCCGCGCCGGGCACGGCCGCTGCAGCCCCCGGGACGGCCCGGCCGCAGGCACCGGACCCTGTCCCGGCCTTCGCGCAGCGGCCCGTGGCGGGCCCGGGTGGCGGGACCCCCGACGTCGGAGACATCGCGGTGATCGGCCTCTCCGGCCGCTACCCCGGGGCCGCCGACGTCGACGCGTTCTGGGAGAACCTGCTCGCCGGCCGCGCGGACATCGGGGAGATCCCCGCCGAGCGCTGGGACTGGCGCAGGTACTACGACCCGGCCCGGGGCACCCGTGGGCGCATGTACAGCCGCTGGGGCGGATTCCTCGCCGACGCGGACGCCTTCGACGCGGGCTTCTTCGGTATCTCGCCGGTCGAGGCCCGGCACATCGACCCGCAGGAGCGCGTGTTCCTGGAGGCGGTGCACGCCGCCATCGAGGACGCGGGCCACACCACGGCCACCCTGAGCCCGGACCGCCGGGTCGGTGTGTTCGTCGGCGCGATGAACGGCAACTACCCGAGCGGCGTGCGGTTCTGGTCGATCGCCAACCGGGTTTCGTTCCTGTTCGACCTGCGCGGCCCGAGCCTGGCCGTGGACAGCGCCTGCTCCTCCTCGCTGACCGCGATCCACCTCGCGCTGGAGAGCCTGCGCTCCGGCACCAGCGACTGCGCCGTCGCCGGCGGCGTCAACCTGATCGTCCACCCCGACCACTACGTCCGCCTCAGCGAGATGACCATGCTCTCCCCGGGCGAGCGCAGCGGCCCGTTCGGGGCGGGCGCGGACGGCTTCGTCGACGGCGAGGGCGTGGGCGTCGTCGTACTCAAACCGCTGGCCGCCGCCCTCGCCGACGGCGACCACATCCACGGCGTGATCAAGGGAACCTCCGTCAACGCCAACGGGCGCACCGGCGGTTACACCGTGCCCGGACCGGCCGGCCAGGGCACGGCCGTCGCCGACGCGCTGCGCCGGGCCGGTGTGCCGGCGCGCTCGGTCTCCTACGTCGAGGCCCACGGGACGGGCACCGCGCTCGGCGACCCGATCGAGATCACCGGCCTGACCCGGGCGTTCCGGCACGACACCGCGGACACCGGCTTCTGCGCGATCGGCTCGGTGAAGTCGAACATCGGCCACACCGAGAGCGCGTCCGGGATCGCCGGGCTGACCAAGGTGCTGCTGCAACTGCGGCACCGCACGCTCGTGCCGTCCCTCAACGCCGAGACCGCGAACCCGCACATCGACTTCGCCGCGACGCCGTTCACGGTGCAGCGGACGGCAACTGCCTGGGAGCGGCCGGTGATCGAAGTCGACGGCCATCGGGTCGGCCATCCGCTGCGCGCCGGCGTCTCGTCCTTCGGCGCGGGCGGCGCGAACGCGCACCTGATCGTCGAGGAGGCGCCCGAGCCGGCGTCGGCCGCCGGCGCGCCCGGCCCCCAGCTCGTCGTGCTGTCCGCGCGGGACGAGACCGCGCTGCGCGAACGCGCCCGGCGGCTGCTTGCCTTCGTCACCGCGGGCCACTGCCCGCCGGACCGCTTCGCGGACCTGGCCCACACCCTGCAGACCGGACGGGAGGCGATGTCCGAGCGGCTGGCGTTCCGCGCAGCCGGACTCGACGAACTGAGCGAGCAGCTGACCTCCTTCGTCAACGGCCGGACCGGCCGGTGGCTGCGCGGCCGCGTCGACCCGCACCGCGAACGGCCGGCCGACGTACCGGCCGCCGAACAGCGCGGCTGGTCCCCCGAGCGCCTCCTGCAGGCGTGGGCGCAGGGCGTGCGGATCGACTGGACCGCGCTGCGCGGCGGGCCGCCACCCCGCCGGATGAGCCTGCCGACGTACCCGTTCGCCCGCGACCGGTACTGGATCGCCGCCGGCGCGGACAGTCGGCCGCACCCCCTGCTCGACCGCAGCGTCTCGACGCTGTGGGGGCCGCTGTACGAGTCGGCGTGGACCGGAGCGGAGTTCTTCCTCGCCGACCATCTGGTGCGCGGGGCGCGGGTGCTCCCCGCCGCCGCCCACCTCGAACTGGTCCGCGCCGCCGTCGCGCACGCCGCCGGAACGCCCGAGGCCGGGGTCGGCCTGCTCGACGTGGTCTTCGTCCGGCCGCTCGTCGCGGCCGGACGCCCGGAGCCGGTACAGGTGGCCCTCACCCCGGACGCGGGCCGGGGCACCGTCTCCTTCGAGGTGCGCTCCGCCGACACGACCCCGGTCGTCTACTGCACCGGCCGGGCACGGCTGGACACCGGGCCCGAGCCGGTGCTCGACCTGGCGGCGCTCCGCGCGCGGTGCGCGCAGGGGCCGGCCGCCGGGGCGGACTTGCGGGAGGTCTTCGCCGCCGCCGACATCGTCTACGGCCCCGGCCTGCAGGCCCTGGACCAGGTGTGGACCGGGACGGGCGAGGTCCTGGCGCGGCTGCGACTGCCCGCGCACCTGAGGGCCGGCCGAGCCGGCTTCCTCGCCCACCCGGCCATGGTCGACGCGGCGCTCCAGGCGATCGCCTCCCTCGGCGCTCCCGACGGCGAACCGGGCGGCGTCGGGCTGCCGTTCGCCGTCGACCGGGCCGAGCTGCTGCGGCCGGTTCCGGCCGATGCCTGGGCGCACGTGCGGCCGCACCCGGGTACGGCCGCCTCGGTCGACATCGACATCTGCGACGAGCAGGGGCGGATCTGCGTACGACTGCATCGCCTGACACTTCGTCAACTCCCGGCGCCCGTACCGGCGGAGCAGGCCACCCCCGACCTGGACGCGCTGGCCGCGGACCTGCTGTGGGAACAACTGCGCGCCACGGGCCGGTTCGCCGGCCGGCACGCCGACCCGGACGGGCAAAAGTGGGCCGAGCGTCTGCCGCGGCACCTGCGCCGCTGGCTCGCCCAGAGCCTGCGGATCCTCGCCGACCGGGGCCGGCTGACCCGCGACGGCGACCGGTACGCCGTCCCCGCCGGACAGGACGACGGACCGTCCGCCTGGTCCGCCTGGAACGCGGCGAAGCACGCCTGGGGCGACCGGCCCGCGGTCGCCGCGCAGGTCGAGCTGGTCGAGACCGCCCTGCGCGGGCTGCCGGACCTGCTCGCCGGCCGGCGCCTGGCCCACGAGATCCTCTTCCCGGACTCCTCGATGGACCTGCTGCAGGCCCTCTACCAGGGCAACGAGGAGGCCAACAGCGCGCTCGCCGACGCACTGACCGGCCACGTCGAGCAGCGGCTCGCGGCCGATCCGGGGACGCGGCTGCGGATCCTCGAGGTCGGCGCGGGAACCGGCGGCACCAGCGCGGTGCTGTTCGAGCGGCTGCGCCCGTACAAGAACGCGGTGGAGGAGTACCGCTACACCGATCTCTCGGCCAGCTTCCTGCGGCACGCCCGGCAGCAGTTCGGCCCGGTGGCGCCGTACCTGGAGTGCCAGGTGCTCGACATCGAGCGGGCGCCGGGCGAGCAGGGCGTCGAGACCGGGACGTACGACGTGGTGGTCGCCACCAACGTGCTGCACGCCACCCGGCGGATCGCCGGCACGCTCGGGCACGTCCGCCAGCTGCTGCGGCCGGGCGGCGTGCTGCTGCTCAACGAGCTGACCCGCAACCGTCTGTGGCTCCACCTCACCTTCGGGCTCCTGGAAGGCTGGTGGGTGAGCGAGGACCCGGAACTGCGGGTGCAGGGCAGCCCGGTCCTCACCCCGCAGAGCTGGCGCGACGCGCTGAGCGCCACCGGCTTCGCCGCCGTCCGCTTCCCGTTCGGCATGACCGCCGACGTGGACCAGCACACCGTGGTGGCGACAGCCGACCACACGGCCGCCGCCCCGGCCCTGCGGCAGGCCCCCGCGACGGTTCCCGCCGCCGCGGCCGTCGCCCCGGTGCCGGTACCCGCGCGCGCGGCGGGAGCGCTGGTCGAGGAGCTGGCGGGGTCGCTGGCGGAGGTGCTGGAGATGCCCTCGGGCTCCGTCGACCCGGACCGGCCGTTCGCCGAGCTGGGCCTGGACTCGATCTTCGCGGTGCAGTGGGCCAAGCTCGTCGAGGAGCGCCTCGGCGTGGAGTTGACCGCCGCCCGCGTGTACGACTACCCGACCGTCCGCCTGCTGGCCGGCTACCTGGAAGAGGAGCTGGTGCCGCCCGCGCCCCCGGCGGCGCAGGAGGACCTGTCCCTGGACGAGGTCCTGCGCCGGGTCGGGGAAGGGACGTTGGACATCGACACCGCTGAGCGGTTGCTGAGCCGGCTGACCGGAGCGGGCCGATGAGCCGACGAGGAGAGAACCGTGCCGGAACAGCGGAGCATCATATGACGACCAATCGGGACATCCTGGCCGCCCTGCGGTCGGGCGAACTGAGCGTCGAGGCGGCGCGCAGCGCGCTGTCCCCGGCCGACGAGGCCGGCACGGGGACCGCCGTCGGTGCTGCCACGGGTGCCGCTCGACCCGTCGCCCCGCTGAGCGAGCCCGCCGCCCCGGACGGCACCGTGGACCGGCCCGCCCGGCGCGGCGGCCGGCCGGAGCCGATCGCCGTCGTCGGCATGGCCGGCCGCTACCCCGGCGCGGCCGACCTGGACAGCTACTGGGCCAATCTGCGCGAGGGCCGGGACAGCGTGCGCGACGTACCGGCCTCGCGCTGGGACGCCGACCGGAACTACGACCCGACCCCCGGCTCCGGCGGCACCTACACCAAGGCGCTCGGCGCGCTCGACGACATCGAGTCCTTCGACCCGCTCTTCTTCGGGATCTCCCCGGCCGAGGCCGAGGGCATGGACCCGCAGCACCGCCTCTTCCTCCAGGAGGGCTACCGGGCCTTCGAGGACGCCGGCTACAGCCGCGAGACGCTCAGCGGCACCCGGTGCGGCGTCTACCTCGGCCTGATGGGCAACGAGTACAGCCTGCTGCTGCAGCGCCACCGGGTGCCGACGGTGGGCATCGTGGGCAACAGCGCGGCCGTCGCGGCGGCCCGGCTGGCCTACCTGCTGAACCTCAAGGGCCCCGCCATCCCGGTCGACACCGCGTGCTCCTCGTCCCTGGTCGCCGCCCATCTGGCCGGCCAGGCGCTGGCCGCCGGCGAGATCGACATGGCACTGGTCGGCGGGGTCAGCCTGTACCTCATCGAGGAGACCTACGCCGGGATGTGCTCGGCCGGGATGCTCTCCCGGTCCGGCCGCAGCCGGGCGTTCGACGACGGCGCCGACGGCTTCGTCCCCGGCGAGGGCGTCGGCGCGCTGGTGCTCAAGCGGCTCTCCGACGCCGAGCGGGACGGCGACCGCATCCACGGGCTGATCGTGGCCTCCGGCATCAACCAGGACGGCGCGACCAACGGCATCACCGCGCCCAGCGTGCGCAGCCAGATCGAGCTGGAGCGGGCGCTCTACCGCCGGGCCGGCATCGACCCCCGCACGATCGACTACGTGGAGGCGCACGGCACCGGCACCAAGCTCGGCGATCCGATCGAGCTGGAGGCGCTGGCCACCGTCTTCAGAGAAGGGACCGCCGACACCGGATTCTGCGCGATCGGCTCGGTCAAGACCAACATCGGGCACACCTCGGCCGCGGCCGGCGTGGCGAGCCTGACCAAGGTCCTGCTGGGGATGCGGCACGGCGAGCTGGTGCCCTCCCTGCACTTCGAACGGCCCAACGAGCACTTCGACTTCGCGCGCTCGCCGTTCCGCGTCGTCACCGGCAACGAGCCGTGGCGGGCCGCCGAGGGCCGCCCGCGCCGGGCAGCCGTCAGCTCCTTCGGTATCAGCGGCACCAACGCGCACCTGGTCGTCGAGGAATACCTGCCCGGTGCCCGACGGCCGGTCGGCGAGCGGCCGTCCGGCACCGGGCAGCCCGCGCTGGTCGTGCTGTCGGCGCGCAACCGCGAACGGCTGACCGCCTACGCCCGCGACCTGCTCGACTGGGTCCGCCAACGGCCGCAGACCGACCTCGGCGACCTGGCGTACACGCTGCAGGTCGGCCGTAGTGCGATGGCCAGCAGGCTCGCGATCGTCGCCGACTCCACGCAGCGGCTGGCCGAGCGGCTGGAGGGATTCCTGGCGGGGGCGGCGACCCCCGGCGTCCACACCGCCGACGTCAGGGCCGGGGCGGGCGAACTCGGCATCCTGGACGCGGACGAGGACGCCCGCGAGCTGATCGCGACCTGGGGCCGCAAGGGCAAGCTCGACCGGCTGGCACAGGTCTGGGCCGCCGGTGCGGGCGTCGACTGGCGGTTGCTGCACCGCGCGACACCCGCGCGCCGGGCCGACGCCCCGACCTACCCCTTCGACCGGGTGCGTTGCTGGTTCACCGCCTCTGCCCCCGAGCCGGCCGCCGCCCGCGCGGACGGCCACCTGCTGCGCGGGCGCAACGCGTCCACCCTCTGGGCACAGCGGTTCGAGGCCGAGTTCACCGGCGAGGAGTTCTTCCTCGCCGACCACCGGGTCCAGGGCGAGCCGACCCTGCCGGCGGTGGCCACCGTGGAGCTGGCCCAGGCCGCCGCGCTGGAGTCGGTCGTGGGCCGGGTCGCCTACGACGAACACGCCGTCCACCTCAGCCGGCTGGTGTGGCTGCGGCCGGTACAGGCGGGCGGCGGTCCGGTCCGGGTGCGGATCGAGCTGACCCCCCGTGAGGACCAGCGCCTCGACGTCACCTTGTGCGACCCCGACGATCCGGACCTCGTCTACGGCCAGGGCGTCGCCCGGGTGCGCGAGCACGGCGGCGAGGACGCCCCCCGGCTCGACCTCGACGCCCTGCGCGCCGCCTGCGACCCAGCCGCCCTGCCCGGTGCGCACTGCTATGCGGCGTACGACGCGCTCGGCATCGTCTACGGCCCGGCCATGCGCGGCCTGTCCACCCTGTGGGTCGGCGACGGCGTCGCGCTCGCCCGGCTCGACCTGCCCGCGGGCGGCTCCGCCACGCCGTACACCGCCCACCCCGGCCTGCTCGACGCCGCCCTGCAGGCCTGCATCGGCATCGCCGACGACGGCGGCCGCGGCGGCGCCGCCCTGCCGTTCTCGGTGGAGGAGGTCGAGATCCTCGGCCCGCTGCCGGAGCAGGCCTGGGCGGCCGTGCGCCGCCGCGACGGCGGGACCCGGCTGCGCAGCTTCGACATCGACGTGTGCGACGCCGACGGTACGGTTCGCGTCCGGCTGCGCGGGCTGAGCCTGCGCGCCGCGGCGCAGCCCGCCGCCGCGGCCCCGGTGGACGTGCAGGTCCTCGCCCCGGCCTGGACGGCCGGCGCGGCCGAGCCGGGCGCGGCCGAGCCGGAGACCACGCTGGTCTTCAGCGCGCTGGACCCGGCGGCCACCGCCGGGCTCGGCGGCGAGGTGGTGGCCCTTGCAGGCGACCAGGGGAGCCTCGACGAGCGGTTCCGCGCCGCCGGCGAGCGGATGCTGACGCACGTGCGGCAACTGCTCGACGAGCGGCCCTCGGGGCGGAGCCTGGTCCAACTGGTGGTGCCGAGCGGAGAGCCGGGCCTGCTCGGCGGGCTCGGCGGACTGCTGCGTACGGTCCGGCTCGAACACCCCGCGGTCCGCGTCCAGGTGATCGAGACCGACCGGGACACCGACGATCTGACGGACCGGCTCGCCGCCGACGCCCGCACCTGCGACGAGCAGCTGCGCTACCGGGCCGGCCGCCGGGAGGTCATGGACTGGCAGCCGGTGCCCGCCCAAGGCCCGGCCGCCGCCCCGTGGACGGACGGCGTCTACCTCGTCACCGGGGGAGCGGGCGGGCTCGGCGCGCTGCTCGCCGCGGAGATCGGCGCCCAGGCGCCCGGCGCCCGGATCGTCCTGGTCGGACGGTCCGCTCCGGCGGCGGCCGAGGACGTCCTTCGCCCGCTGCGCGAGGCCGGCGTGAGCGTGGAGTACCGCTCCGCCGACGTCGGCGACGCGGCCGCCGTACACCGCCTGGTGGACGAGGTGCTCGCCGCGCACGGCCGGCTCGACGGCGTGATCCACGCAGCCGGCGTCCACCGGGACGCCCTGGTCCGGGCCAAGACCGCCGAGCAACTCGCCGAGGTCTTCGGCGCCAAGGTGTCCGGCGCGGTCAACCTGGACGAGGCCACCAGCGGCCTGCCGCTCGACCACTTTGTGCTGTTCTCCTCGCTCGCCGCCGTCGCCGGCAACATCGGCCAGGCGGACTACGCGGCGGCCAACGGGTTCCTCGACCTGTTCGCCGCCCACCGCGCGCGGCTGGCCGCCGAGGGGCTGCGGCAGGGCCGCACGGTGTCGGTGGACTGGCCGCTGTGGGCCGAGGGCGGCATGCGGCTCGACGAGCAGATGCTGGAGGCGCTCAACCGGCGGATGGGCCTGCGGCCGCTGCCCACCGAGGCCGGTATGACCGCCCTCTACCGGGCCCTGGCCTCGGGTGAGCCGCAGGTGCTGGTCGTGGCCAAGGACGCGGTGCGGGCGACGGAGCCGGCGCGGGCCCAGGCCCCGGCGGCGGTGGCCGACGCGCCTGAGGCGGCCACCACCGCGGCGGCCCCCGAGCGGAGCGCGGCCGGCCTGCGCACGCGCACCCTCACCGACCTCACCCGCATGGTGTCCGAGCTGCTCAAGGTCGACCTCGACGAGATCGACAGCGACGTCCCGCTCAACGACTACGGCTTCGACTCGATCATCTTCACCACCTTCGCGGCCCGCGTGAACAACGCGCTCGGGCTCGACCTGACCCCGCCGGTCTTCTTCGAGTACCCGACCCTCGACCGGCTGACGGACCATCTGGTCGACAACCACGCGCCCGCCCTGGCGGCCGCCTATCCGGCCCCGGCCGCCCCCGCCCCCGCTTCGGCGGCTGCGGCTGCGGCACCTGAGCCGGGGCCGGCCCGGCCGGCCGGCCTGCTCCCGAAGCAGCGGGTCCACCGCCCCGAGCCGGTCCCGGCGCACGGCACCGCCGCGCCCGGCGGACCGGAGCCGGTGGCGATCATCGGGATGAGCTGCGAGTTCCCGAAGGCCCGCAACACGGACGAGTTCTGGGACAACCTGGTTCAGGGCCGGGACTGCATCACCGAGATCCCGCTGGAGCGCTGGGACTGGCGGGCGCAGCTCGACGCCGACCCGACCGCCGCCGGGGCGCGCTGGGCGGGCACCATCGACGGCGTCGCCGCCTTCGACCCGCTGTTCTTCGGCATCTCCCCGCGCGAGGCGGAGCTGATGGACCCGCAGCAGCGCCTGCTGATGACACACGTCTGGCAGGTGCTGGAGGAGGCCGGCCACTCGGCCCGCGCGCTGGCCGGTTCGGACCTCGGCCTCTTCGTCGGGACCGTCAGCACCTACGGGCAGCTCATCGCGCAGGCCGGCCGGGCGGCCGAGGGCTACTCCTCGGCGGGCCTCGCCGCCTCGATGGGGCCCAACCGGATGAGCTACTTCCTGGACGTCCACGGGCCGAGCGAGCCGGTGGAGACCACCTGCTCCAGCGCGTTGGTCGCGCTGCACCGCGCCGTCACCGCGCTCTCCCTCGGCCACTGCTCGATGGCGGTCGCCGGCGGCATCAACACCCTCACCGATCCCGGCATGCACGTCGGCTTCGCCAAAGAGGGCATGCTCAGCCCGGACGGCCGCTGCAAGACCTTCGCCGCCTCCGCCAACGGGTACGTGCGCGGCGAGGGCGTCGGCATGCTGCTGCTCAAGCGGCTGCGCGACGCCGAGCGCGACGGCGACCACATCTACGGGGTGGTCCGGGCCACCGCCGAGAACCACGGCGGCCGCGCCCAGGCGCTCACCGCACCCAACCCCAACGCCCAGAGCGAGCTGCTGGTCTCCGCCTACCGACAGGCCGGCGTCGACCCCCGGTCGGTCGGGTACATCGAGGCGCACGGCACCGGCACCGCACTCGGCGACCCGATCGAGATCAACGCGCTCAAGACGGCCTTCGGCCGGCTCTACGACGGTGTCGGCGCGCCGCCCGCCGAGGGGCCGCACATCGGGCTGGCCTCGGTGAAGAGCAACATCGGCCACCTGGAGTTCGCGGCCGGCGTCGCCGGAGTCATCAAGGTCCTCCTGCAACTGAGGCACCGCACGCTCGTCCGCGGCCTGCACGCCGAGGAGGTCAACCCCTACATCCAGCTCGACGGCAGCCCGTTCCGCCTGATCCGCGAGAACGAGGAGTGGCCGGCACCGCGGGACGGGCAGGGGCGGCCGCTGCCGCGCCTGGCCGGGGTCAGCTCCTTCGGCATCGGCGGCGTCAACGCCCATGTGGTGATCGAGGAGTACGTCCCGAGCGGACCGGCCGCCGTTGGCGCCGTTGCCGCCGATCCGTCCGGGGCACCGCAGGCGGTCGTCCTGTCGGCGAAGACCGCCGAGCAGCTCACCGCCCGGGCCCGCGACCTGCTGGCGTACCTCGACCACACCGAGGGCGTCGACCTGGCCGACCTCGCCCACACCCTGCAGACCGGCCGCGACGCGATGGAGCACCGGCTCGCGTTCGAGGTCCGTGACCTCGCCGAGCTGACCGCCCTGCTGCGCGGCCGGCTCGAGGGCACCGCGGACGGTCCCCGTGTCCACAGCGCGCGGACCCGGCCGCACCGGGCGCAGATCGCCCGGTTCACCGCCGAGGAGGGACACCGCGAGCGCGTCACCGAGTGGCTCCGGCAGCGGCGCTACGACCACCTGCTGGACCTGTGGACCAAGGGCCTTGCGGTGGACTGGACGCCCGCGCACGAGGGTGCGCGCCGCCGCAGGCTGAGCCTGCCCACCTACCCCTTCGACCGGGACCGCTACTGGGTCACCCCGGCCGAACCGGTCGCCGCGGCACAGCCGGTGACCACACCCGCACCGCCGGCGGCGCACGCAACCCGGGACCAGGCGGCGCACGCGTCGCGCGACCAGCGCAGGCCGCCCGCCGACCAGGGACGCCCCGTCCTGCTGAGGACCGTCTGGGAGCCGATGCCGGCGCCCGACGGCCGTGCGGAGAGCGACGGCCGGGCCGTCGTGATCGGCGGATCGCCGCGCCAACGCGAGGAGTTGCGGGCGCTGCACGGCGACCTGACCGCCCTCACGGCCGGGCCTGCCGACACCGTCGACGACCTGGCGGCGCTGCTGCGCACCCACGGCCCCGTCGACCGCCTCTACTGGTACCTGCCCGACGTGCCCGCCGACACACCGCTCGACGACGGCGTCATCGCCGCCCAGGACAGAGGCGTGCTGACCGGGCTGCGCCTCGTCCAGGCGCTGCTCGCCACCGGCCACGGCGGCCGGGCACTCACCTGGACGGCCGTCACCACGGGCGCCCTCAAAGTGGGCGCCGGAGATCCGGTCAGCCCCGCCCATGCGGGCGTCCACGGTCTCCTCGGTGTGCTGTCCAAGGAGCAACCCGCCTGGCGCGTAAGGCTGGTGGACGTCGCGGCGGACTCCCGGCCGCCGGCACGGCAGCTGCTCGCGCTGCCGGCCGACCCGAACGGCGCCAGCGTCGCCCACCGCGGCGACGGCTGGTTCCGGCCGGTGCTCCTGCCGGTCACCGGGCTGCCCGAGAGCCCGCGGGCGTACCGCGACGGCGGGGTCTACCTCGTCGTCGGCGGTGCCGGCGGCATCGGCGAGGTGTGGACGGAGTACCTGCTGCGCACCTACGGCGCCCGGGTGGTCTGGGTGGGCCGGCGCGAGCCGGACGCCGCCATAAAGGCCAAGCTGGACCGGCTCGGCGGCATCGGGCACCGGCCGGAGTATCTGCGCGCCGACGCCTGCGAGCTTGCGGACCTGCGCGAGGTGCGGGCCGAAGTCCTGCGCCGGCACGGCCGGTTGGACGGGGTGGTGCACGCCGCCGGGGTGAGCCGGGACCTGACCCTGGCGCGGGTCACTGAGGAGCGGCTGCGCGCCACGCTGGCCGCCAAGGTCGCGGTGAGCGTGCGGATCGGGCAGGTCTTCGGCGAGGACGATCTGGACTTCCTGCTGTACTTCTCGTCCTTCGCCACCACCGTGCGGCTGGCCGGGGACGGCGGGTACAGCGCGGGCAGCGTCTTCGAGGACGCCTGCGCGCAGTGGCTCGCCCCTCGCGCCAAGGCCCCCGTGAAGGTGGTCGACTGGGGCTACTGGGGAGCAGTCGGCCTGGGCGACAACGAGAGCACCCGCGCGGTCATGGCGAGGATGGGGCAGAGCCCGATCGGCGCACCGGAGGCCATGGACGCCCTGGAGCGTCTGCTCGCCGGGCCGCTGGACCACGTGACGCTGCTGAAGACCACCTTCGACTGGCCGATGGGCGACACCGTCGCCGTCCAACCGGCCGCCGGAGCCGTCCCGTTGCTCGGGCGGCTGGCCGAATCCCTCCGATCCGGGGCCCGTTCCCCCAGCTCGGGGCGGGGACACCTGAACCGGATCCTGCGTGACCTGGTCTCGGCCATCCTCGACGTCGAACAGGGGGTCATCGACGGCGACACCGACCTCGGCGAATGGGGATTCGACCAGGTCGCGTTCACACAGCTCGCGGACAGACTCGGGAAGGACCACGGGATCACCGTGACCCCGGCCCTCTTCGGCGAAGCCACCACCCTCAGTCAGATCGCGAACCGTCTGCCGGAGGCGGTGCCCCGGCCATGACGGACCCCCACAGCGCCCCAGACGGGGACGCCGGCCGACGGCGTCCCGACCCATCCCTGCGGAAAACCGAGTTGAAGGATCACATGACGCCCAACGGCCCCCACAGCGTCGGTAACGTTGCGTTGCCCGCGATCACCGAGACCGACCTGGCCGGCCTGCCCACCGGACAGCTGCTCGCCCACTCGATGACACTGGTCATCCGTCAGATCGCGATGGCCCCGGTGAGCGAGATGCAGGAGGTCGTGCGCGGTCTCGACGACGTCCGGTCCGCCCTGTTCGGATACTGGGTGCTTCACTACCATGGCTCGAACGCGCTCACCGGCTTCGGCGAGGAGATGCCGCACCGCGTCGTGGACGCGGACTTCTTCGCGCTGCTGAACCAGAGCCTGGAACGGCTCGGCGACGGCGACCTGCTCGCCCTGGTCCGTGACTGGCAGGCCGAACTCGGCCGCGCCACCGCCCTGTTGGAGCAGGAGGAGCGCGCGCGGGGGAAGGTGGCGCAAGGCTGGGACTGGGAGCGGACGGCCCGTCTGCTCGCGCTCCTCGACAAGGAGACCATGCGCGCGCTGGACGCGCGCTACCGAGCGGGCCAACCCGCCTCGCTCGACAGATTGTCGGGCTACATCCGGGAACACGCCGAGGCCGTGTTCACCGTCGTCAAGTGACCCATCGAACCGGTGCGACGGCCGGGAGCGTGCGTGTGCCCAGCCGCCGCTCACCGGGGCCGTCGGCTCAAGGAGAGCATGTGGAGGCAGTAGTGCAAGGCGATTTTGCGGTGGAAGTGGAAGACCTGGTCAAGACCTATCCCAAGGCGGAGGGGAACGCCGTCGACGGGGTCTCCTTCACCATCGGGCGAGGTGAGATATTCGGCCTGCTCGGGCCCAACGGCGCGGGCAAGACGACCATCGTCGGTGTGCTCACCACGGCCGTGCGGCCCTCCTCGGGGGCCGTCCGCATCGCCGGTGTCGACATCGCCGACTCGCTGCGGGTCAAGCCGCGCATCGCGGTGATGCCGCAGATCAACAATCTGGACCGCAGCCTGAAGGCCCGTGAGGTGCTGACCTACCACGCGGCCTACCACGGGGTGCCGAAGGCCGAGCGCGAGGCGCGTGCCGACCGGGTGCTCAGCGAACTGGGGCTGGCCGAGCGGGCGCAGGAGAAGGTGCCGCGCTACTCCGGCGGTATGGCCCAGCGTCTGATGCTGGCCCGGGCCCTGATGCACGACCCGCAGGTGCTCTTCCTCGACGAGCCCACCAACAACCTCGACCCGCAGTCGCGGCACTTCCTGTGGGAGCGCATCCGCGAGCTCAACGAGCGCGGCGTGACGATCGTGCTCACCACCCACGACATGCGCGAGGCGGAGCAGCTCTGCGACCGCGTCGCGGTGGTCGACCACGGCAAGGTCCTGGTCCTGGATACCCCGGACGAGCTGAAGAAGATCATCCCGGGGGGCGGCCTGCTGGAGCTGCACGCGGCCCTGTCCGACGGCTTTGCCGTCCCCGCCGTCGACGCGGCGGAAGGCGCCGAGGACGGTGCCCTGGCCGAGGGGCCCGCCGCCGAGCTGCTGCGCAGGCTCCGCTCGCTCGGCGCCAAGCAGGTCGAGGCGCTCGCGGCGGACGGTGACGGGGAGTCGGGCATCGCCCGGTTCCGGCTGTTCTCCGACGATGCCGGCGCGCTCGTCCCCGCCGTCATCCAGGCGGTCGCCGAGGAGGGTGCCCAGGTCCGCGATCTGCGGCTGTCGTCCCCGAGCCTCGAAGACGTCTTCATCCACCTGACCGGAAGGAACCTCCGCCCGTGACCGCCGCCGTCGCCACGACGAACCGCCCGCCCCAGGCGGGCACCACGAAGCTCGCGATGACCGCGTTCTGGGCCATCCTGCGCCGGGACATTCTGGTCACGGCGCGCGGCTTCGTCGCGTTCCTCATCCAGGCCTTCATGCAACCGCTGCTGTATCTCTACGTCTTCGGCGTCGTGCTGCCCAAGATCGGTATCGCGATACCGGGTTACGGCGGCCTGCTGCTGCCGGGCATCGTCACGCTGACGGTGTTCCTCGCCGCCGTGCAGGGCATCATGCTCCCGCTCGCGCTCGACCTCGGCTTCACCCGGGAGATCGACGACCGGCTGCTCGCCCCGACCTCGATCGGCGCGATCGTCCTGGAGAAGATCATCTTTGCCACGCTGCGCGGGCTGATCAGTGCGGCGATCCTCTTCCCGCTCGCGTACTGGATCCTCGGCGACGAGTACCTGGTGCAGTCCGGATCGATCCCGCTGATGATCGGCATCATCGTCCTCACCGCGATCCTCGGTTCCGCGGTGGGTCTGGTCATCGGCACCGTCGTGCCGTCGGAACACATCGCCCTGGCCTTCGCCGCGGTGTTCACGCCGATGCTCTTCACCGGGTGCCTGCAGTACCCCTGGGCCTCGCTGGACGACCTGTCGGTCTTCCGGGTCGTCACGCTGTTCAACCCGCTGACCTACTCGGCGGAGGGGATGCGCTACGCGATGGTGCCGCTCAGCGACAGCGGCGCCCACACGCCTTCACTCGCCATCGGGTGGGTGCTGGTCGGCCTGATCGGCTTTGCCGGGCTCTTTTTCTCACTCGGTCTGCGCAGCTTCAAGAGCCGCGCGATCCACTGACGCGAACAGAGCCTCTCGACAACTGGCAGATATTCAGGGAGACAGAACAATGGCACGGATCGTGTATTTCACCATCCAGGCGGACGACGTCCTGCGGGCCGTCGACTTCTACCAGAAGGTGTTCGGCTGGCACATCGAGAAGTGGGGCGGTGAGTGGGGTGGCAGTGATGAGTTCTATCTCATCGAGACCGGTACCGAGGACGAGCCCGGCCTGCCCGGCACCCTGATGAAGCGTCACGCCAAGGTGGACAGCCAGCTGCTCAACGGCTTCATGTGCGGCATCGAGTCAAGCGCCATCGACGACGACATGGCCGCGGTGGTCGCCAACGGCGGCTCGCTGGTCTCGCCCAAGGTCACTATCCCCGGCGTGGGTTGGGTGGCCTACTGCTGCGACACCGAGGGCAACTTCCTCGAGCTCAGGCAGATGGACCCCGAGGCCGCCTGACAGGCTGTGACGGCCGTGGCTCCCGGGAGGCCTGTGGCCCCCGGTGGCCCGGTCGGCCCTGCCTTCCGCATATATCCGCGGGCGATTGGTATCCGGCGCGACACGCCCGAAATGGGCGTGGATCCCCCGCTGCGATTTGTATATGCTGGCGCACGGGTCGTTCAACGACCGATCAACGGGGGTTCTTTCAGACGGGGGTTCAGACCGGCGATGTCCTGAGCGGACGTCGTGCGCGTACAACATCACGGGGGACGACGGTCTTTCGTCACACCCTTCGTTCACTTTGGCGTCGCCGAATTCTCAGTGTTGTTCCGTTCTGACGGGACACGGACGGCGGGGCATCATTAGCCGACTTGTGGGGTGTTGGCAGAGTGTCTGTTATTCCGATATCGCTTTCGGACGAGGCCGACCGGCCGCTGCTGCGACTGTTGGCCGCGCGGCTGTCCGCACTGCGACTCCCCGAGAGCGAGGCCGGTGCGGCCGACCCGACGGCCGTCCGCAACTGGCTTGCCCAAAGCAGGCAGTTGGTCGCCGACGCCGGTCTGGCAGAGCGTCGGGGCGAGGACTTCGAGCAGACCTGGGCCGCGATCGCGGTCGACGAGCGCCACGCCGGTTACCTGCCCCGGCTGTCCGCGGCCGCCGCCGTGCTCCGCGCCCTCCCGGACATCCTGACCGGCCGGCTCACCGTCGCCGACGTCCTGCCCGAGCACACCGCCCGCCCGCTCGTCACACCGGCGCTTGCGCACACCGCCGTCGCGGTGGCCGACATGGTCGAGGCCTACGTCGACGCGCGGGCCGACCTGCCCGGGCCACTGCCCGTCCGGGTCCTGGAACTCGCGCCGACGTCCGGAACCCCGGAACTGCGCGACCGGCTGACGGAGCGTCAGGATCTTGCCGAGTACGTCCTTGAGGAGCCGCACCGCCTCGCCGCCCAGCAGTGCGGCGACTACGACGTCGTCGTGGCGCGTGGCGTGCTCGGCGCGGCTTTGGACGTACGTCAGGCCCTGCGCGCGGCCAAGAGCGCGCTCAAGCGGCACGGCCTGCTGGTGCTGGACGAACCGGCCCGCCCGGCCGTGTTCGAGCACCTGGTCCACGGACTGCCGCCCGCCCGGCCGCGCCCGGACCTGGCCCGGTGGCGCTCCCTGCTGGACACCGAGGGCTTTCCGGGCGTCTACCTGCCCACCGGCCCCGCGGCGGACGCCGACCGGCACGTCATCGTGGCCGAGAGCGACGGCATGGTCCGCCGGACCACCCAGCCGGAACGCCGTCCGGTCGGACCCGCCCCGGTCGAGTCCGCTCCGGCGGTGACACCGGCCGCGCCCCGCCCGGCCTCCGCGTCCGCGCTCGAACCGCACGTGCGGGACATCGTCATCGACGCCCTCGGCAGCGCGCTCGGTCTGCGGCCCGAACATGTCGAACTGGACGTGCCGTTCGCCGACTTCGGTATCAACTCGCTGACCGGCGTGGAACTTCTGCACCGCATCAACCAGGAGCTCGGCACCACGCTCGACTCGACGGTGCTCTTCGACCACAGCTCCGTCGAGAAGCTGACCGCACACATCCTCGCCAGTGCAGCCGAGGCGGTCACCACGACACTCGCCCCGCGCGAGCCCGCCCGGCCCAGGACGACCACAACAACCGCCGCCGTGGCCCTTCCTGACGCGGCGCCAGGCCCCGACGCGCCCGCGGCTGCCCCGACCGGCGGGATCGCCGTCGTCGGCATCAGCGGGCGCTTCCCCCGCTCCGCCGACGTGGACCAGCTGTGGGAGCACCTCCTCGCGGGCGAGTGCCTCGTCGACGAGGTGACCCGCTGGGACCTCACCGACTTCTACTCCCGCTTCGCCGAGTCCCCGCACGGCCACACCACCCGCGCCGGCCTGCTCGACGACATCGACCTCTTCGACTCCCAGTTCTTCGGGATCTCCGGCCTCGAGGCCACCTACATGGACCCGCAGCAGCGGCTGTTCCTGGAGGAGTGCTGGACGGCCCTGGAGGACGCCGGCCACGCCGGGAGGGGCGTCGAGGGCCGGGCCTGCGGCGTGTACGCGGGCTTCAACGGCGGCGACTACCAGATGCTGTGCGGCGTCAACCCGCCCGCCCAGGCCATGTGGGGCAACGCGCCGTCGGCGCTCTCCGCCCGCATCTCCTACCTGCTCGACCTGCAGGGACCGGCGCTGACCGTCGACACCGCCTGCTCCAGCTCGCTGGTCGCCATCCAACTGGCCTGCCAGAGCCTCAGCACCGGCGAGACCGACATGGCCCTAGCCGGCGGGGTGTACATCACCTCCACACCCGGGTTCCTGCTCGGTGCCGGTCAGGCGGGCATGCTCTCCCCGGACGGGCGCTGCTATTCCTTCGACCACCGCGCCAACGGCTTCGCCCCCGGCGAGGGAGTCGGCGTCGTGGTGCTCAAGCGGTACGAGGACGCCGTCGCCGACGGCGACCACGTCTACGGCGTGATCCGCGGCTGGGGCACCAACCAGGACGGCGCCACCAACGGCATCACCGCCCCGAGCGCCCGCTCGCAGGAACGGCTGGAACGCCAGGTCTACGACCGCTTCGGCATCGACCCGGCCCGGATCGGGATGGTGGAGGCGCACGGCAGCGCCACGCCGCTCGGCGACCCGATCGAATTCCAGGCGCTCACCAGGGCGTTCGGCGCCTACACCGACCGCACCGGGTACTGCGCGATCGGCTCGATCAAGAGCAACATCGGGCACACCACCTCCGCCGCCGGTGTGGCCGGCGTCCTCCGGGTGCTGCTGGCCCTGCGGCACAGGACGATCCCGCCGTCGGTGAACTTCGAGCGTGCCAACCCGGCAATCGACCTCGACAACGGCCCCTTCTACCTCAACACCCGGCCCGTTTCGTGGACGGCGCCCGACGACGGTCCGCGCACCGCCGCGGTCAGCTCCTTCGGGCTGAGCGGCACCAACGCGCACCTGGTCATCGAGGAGGCGCCCGGCACCACCCGGGTGCGCCCGACCCGCCCCGCCCAGCTGGTGGTGCTCTCCGCGCAGAGCGCCGAGCAGGTGCGCCGGCAGGCGGAGCGGCTGCTCGCCGCGTGCACGGCCCGACCCGACCTCGACCTCGCCGACATCGGCTTCACCCTGCTGACCGGCCGGCGCCACCACCGGCACCGGTTCGCCTGCGTCGTCGGGGACGTGACCGAGCTCGCCCAGGTGCTGCGCGAATGGCTCGACCACGGCCGGCACCCGGCCGCCCACGTGTCCGACGCCACCCCGCGCGACCGCCGCGAACAGCGGCCCGCGCTGCGCCGGGTCGGCGAGCAGAGCCTGCGCGCGGCAGCGGCGGGCACCGAGGCAACCGACGTCGTCGAACACCTTCAGGTGGTCGCCGACCTGTACGCGCAGGGCTACGACCTCGACTACGAGGAGTTGTTCCGCGGTGGCGGCCACCGCCGGGTGCCCCTGCCCGCCTACCCGTTCGCGCGCGAGCGCTACTGGGTCCCCGAGCCCGCCCAGCCGGGCCTGACGGCCGGCCCGACGGCGCCCGCCCGCCCCGAGCAGGCGGCGGTGCCCCCGGCACCGGTCCAGGCGGAGGTGACCGAGGCCGGTGTCGCCGCGTCGGTCGTGACCTGGCTCTCCGGCATCCTCGCGGTGCCCGCCGAGCGGATCGAGACCGGCGAGTCACTGATCCGGTACGGCTTCGACTCGATCAACGCCGTCGCCCTGCGCACGGCGCTTCTCGAGAGCTACGGCGTGGACCTCGCGCCCCGGGCCGTCTTCGAGAGCGGCACGGTCGAGGACCTTGCCGCCCTCGTCGTCGCGGAACACCGCACGGCCGCCGAGCGGCCCGCACGGCCCGAGCCGGCGGACGTGCCCGACGACGAGGCACCGTTCCCGCTGTCCGCGGCGCAGCGGGTGCTGTGGTCCCTGGCACAGCTGGCGCCGGGGAACTCCGCCTACCACCTGCCGCACGCCTTCCGGGTCCGCGGCGAGGTCCGTCCGGACGCCTTGGAGGCGGCCCTGCGACGGCTCGTCGAGCGGCACCCCGCGCTGCGCACCACGGTCGACGTCGCGGGCCACGCGCCGGTCCAGACGGTCCGTGCCACCGCCCCCGTGTCGTGCACCGTGGAACAGATCGGTCCGCGCAGCGACGACGAGCTGCTGAGCCTGGTGACCGAGCGGGGCCGCGTGCCCTTCGACCTCACCGAGGGGCCGCTGCTCCGCGTCCACCTGCTCTCGCTCGCACCGGACGACCACGTCCTCGTGGTCACCCTGCACCACATCGTCTTCGACGGCACCTCGCTGCTGGTCCTGCTGCGCGAACTCGCCGCGCTGTACACCGGCGAGGTCCGCGGCGAGCCGGTGCCGCTGCCCCGACCCGCCGGCTCCTACGCGGAGTTCGTCGACTGGCAGCGCCGCTTCCTGGCGGACGACCGGGGCGCCGCCGCCCGTAGCTACTGGCGCGACCGGCTGGCCGGCGCGCCCGCCGACCTCGGGCTGCCGCTCGACCGGCCGCGTACCGAGGCGGCCCGTTTCCAGGGTGCGGTCCTGCAACGACGTCTGCCCGCCGCGCTCACCGGCCGGGTCCGCGACCTCGGCGCCGACCTGGGCGCCTCCCCGTTCGTGGTGATGCTCAGCGCCTACACCGCGCTGCTGCACCAGTGGACCGGCCGCTGCGACCTGGTGGTCGGCACCCCGCTGCACGGCCGGCCCGAGCCCCGCTTCCAGGACACCATCGGGTACTTCGTGAACCAGGTGCCGATCCGCACCCGGGTCGCGGGACTTCAGTCCTTCGCGGAACTGGCGGCCCAGGTCCGCACCGAGGTGTACGAGGCCTTCGAGCACGGCGACTACCCGGTCTGCGAACTCGGCCGCGAGGGCGGCACGGTGCAGTCCTCCTTCGTGTTCCAGAACTGGCTCAAGCTCCCGGCTGGGGCGGCACACAACGCGCCCGCCCTCGCGCTGGAACCGATGCTGGGCGTGCACCAGGCCGGCATGTTCGACCTGACGCTGGAGGTGGTCCAGACCGACGGCGTCTACACGCTGCTGCTGCTCCACAACCCGGCGCTGTTCGACCGGGAGACGGTCGCGTCCGTCGCGGACCGTTACGAGCGCCTGCTCGCCGCGGTCTGCGAGGACCCCGGCCTGCCGGTGGGCCGGACGGGCGCGCCCGCCGAGCCGCCGGTCGCCGAGCCGGTCCCCACGAAACCGGTCCCCGCGGAGCCGGTCGCTGCAGAACCGTTCCTTGCGCAGCCGGTCCCCGCGGAGCCTGCCCCCGCAGAGCCGGTGCCCGCCAGCCGCCAGGCAGCGCTCGGCGAGGCCGCGGTGCGGGCCGCGGTCGAGACCGCCTACCGGGAGCTGCTCGGCGTCGACGCCCTCGACCCGCACGACAACTTCTTCGACCTCGGAGGCCACTCCGTGCTGCTGGTGCAGGTCTCGCTGCGCCTGCGTGAGGCCCTGGGCCGCGAGGTGCCGAGCGTCGCGCTGTTCCAGCACCCGACCGTGGACTCCCTCACCCGGCACCTCGCCTCGGCAGCCACCGGCCCGTCGTACGAGCGCAGCCGGCGCAAGGGCCAGGCACGGCGAGCGGCCATCGCCCGGCTGGCGGCACCGGTGTGAGCCGGCCCGCCCAGAACCGTCAAGACCGCCTGGACCGACAGGAGCCCCATCCGTGACCGTGCAGCCGACGGCATCCGAGCACGCCCCGATCGACCTGGACATCGCCGTCATCGGGATGTCCGGCGCCTTCCCGGGCGCCGCGAACGTCGCCGAGTTCTGGCGCAACCTGCGCGACGGCGTCTCCTCGGTACGGTTCTTCACCGACGAGGAACTGCTCGCCCGCGGCGTGCCGGCGGCCGACCTGCGGGACCCGGACTACGTCAAAGCGGCGTCCACCCTGGACGACATCACGGGCTTCGACGCCGACTTCTTCGGCATCAACCCCAACGAGGCCCGGGCCACCGACCCGCAGCACCGCCTGTTCCTGGAGTGCGCCTGGGCGGCCCTGGAGGACGCGGGCTACGACCCCGGCCGCTACGACGGCGACATCGGGGTCTTCGCCGGGCTCGGCATGAACTCCTACGTGCTGGAGGTGCTGGGCCGCAGCGCCTCGTTCTGGCGGTCCACCGGCGTCGAGCAGATGATGATCGGCAACGACAAGGACTTCCTGCCCTCGCGGGTCTCCTACAAGCTGAACCTGACCGGGCCGAGCATCAACGTCAACACCGCCTGCTCCACCTCGTTGGTCGCCATCCACCTGGCCCGGCAGAGCCTGCTGCTCGGGGAGAGCGACATGGCCCTGGTCGGCGGCGTGTCGATCGTGGTGCCCAACAACCGCGGCTACCGGTACGTCAAGGACGGCATCCAGTCGCCGGACGGCCACTGCCGGGCCTTCGACGCCCAGGCCCAGGGCACGATGTGGGGCGACGGCTGCGGTGTCGTCGTCCTCAAGCGGCTGCAGGCCGCGATCGCCGACGGCGACCACGTGTACGCCGTCGTCAAGGGCACGGCCGTCAACAACGACGGTTCGCTGAAGGTCGGTTACACCGCGCCCAGCGTCGAGGGGCAGAGCCGGGTCATCGTGGAGGCGCTGGCCGAGGCGGGCGTCTCCCCGGACGAGATCGGCTACGTCGAGGCGCACGGCACCGGCACCGCGCTCGGTGATCCGATCGAGATCGCCGCCCTCACCAACGCCTTCCGTACCGGGACCGACCAGGTCGGCTACTGCCCGATCGGCTCGGTGAAGACCAACATCGGCCACCTCAACGCGGCGGCGGGCATCGCCGGGTTCATCAAGTCCGTGCTCGCCCTGCACCACCGCGAGGTGCCGCCGAGCCTGAACTTCAGTGAACCCAACCCGGAGATCGACTTCGCCACCAGCCCGTTCTACGTGCAGACCGGGCTCACCCCCTGGCCCGAGGGCCCGGCACCGCGCCGCGCCGGGGTCAGCTCGATGGGCATCGGCGGCACCAACTGCCATGTCGTACTGCAGGAGGCGCCGGTCGCCGCCCCGGTCGCCGCCCCCGACGGCGAGCAGGTCCTGCTGCTGTCGGCGCGCTCGGAGGCCGCCCTGGAGCAGGCCGCCGGCGCGCTGGCCCGCCATCTGGCCGCCCACCCGGAGCTGTCCCTGGCCGACGTGGCATACACCCTGCAGTGCGGGCGCCGGCACTTCCGGGCCCGGCGGGCGCTGCTCGCCCGCTCCGTCGGCAGCGCCGCGCGCGCCCTCGCCGAGGCCGACCCCGAGGCCCTGCTCGGCCCCGGCGACACCGCCGGGCCGGACGGGCTGGCCGCCTGGCTGGCCGGCGAGGACGTCGACTGGCAGCCGCGGTGGCCCGCCGGCTCCGCACGCCGCGTGCCGCTGCCCACCTACCCCTTCGAGCACCGCGGCTACTGGTACGAGCCGGAGATCGTGCCCGAGACCGCCGCTCTCAACGACGAGGCCTACTTCACCAAGCTGGCGGACATGGGCGACTGGTTCTCCCTCCCCGTGTTCAGGCAGCGTCCGCTGCCCTTCACCGTCCCCGCGGCCGGGCGCCGCACCTGGCTGGTGTTCGCGGACGACCGGGGCGTCGGCGCCCGGGCGGCCGAGGCTCTGGCGGCCGACCACGAGGTGGTGACGGTGACCGCCGGCAGCCGCTACGAGCGGCGCGTGGACGGCTCGTTCGTGCTCGACCCCGCCGACGAGGAGGGCTACACCGCCCTGCTCACCGAGCTGCGCACCCAGGACAGGCTGCCCGATCGCGTCCTCTACTGCTGGCCGTTGCGCCGCCGCGCCGAGCAGCCGCACCGGCTCGACCGCGACGCACAGCTCGCCGAGCAGGAGGCCGTCCTCTTCCCGGTCCTGCGGTTCGCCCAGGCCCTCGACGCGCTGTCCGTCGAACGGCCGCTCACCTTCACCGCGGTGACCGAGGACGTCTTCGACGTCACCGGCGCGGAGGATCTCGACGTGCACGCCGCCACCGTCGGCGGCGCCTGTCTGGTGCTCCAGCAGACCTACGGCCACATCGCCTCCCGGGTGGTCGACCTGTCCGCCGACACGGACACCGACCGCCGGGTCGCCCAGCTGCTCGCCGAGATCCGCCACGACACCGCAGACCTGTTCAGCGCCTACCGGTCGGGCAAGCGGTACGTACGCGGCTACGAGCCCGTCCGGGTCGAGGCGGACGCCCCCCGGCCCACCGGGCTGCGCGAGGGCCGCACCTACCTGGTCTTCGGCGGGCTGGAGGGCATCGGCGCGCTGGTCGCCGAGCACATCGTGCGCGACCGAGGCGGCCGCCTGCTGCTCCTGGAGGAGCCGGACTTCCCCGCCGAGGACCAGTGGGACGCCTGGCTGGCCGAGCACCCCGAGGACGACCCGATCGCCACCCGGGTGCGCAAGGCCCGCGAGCTGATCGGCCTCGGTGCGCACTGGCTGGGCAGCCTGGCGCAGGACCCGGCTCAGAACGACACGCTGCGCGCCGACGCCGAGCGGCGCCACGGCCCGGTGCACGGTCTAATCCACGCCCCCGGCTCGTCCAACGCCAAGCGGGTCAACACCATCCGCGCGGCCACGGTCGAGGACTGGCGCCGGCACTTCGCGTCGGTCGGGGCGAGCCTCGTCCTGCTCGACCAGATGTTCGCCGACCGCGAGCTGGACTTCCGGATCATGACCAACTCGCTCGGGTCGGTCCTCGGCGGCGACGGCTTCTTCCACATCGCGACCGTCGGCAACTATGCCAAGGCGTACGCCACGATGCGCGCCCGGGAGACCGAGCAGGCGTGGACGGTGCAGGCCTGGGACTCCTGGACCATCGAGTGGGTCGGCATCAGCCAGTACCTGCCGGCCGCCCTGTTCGACCGGGTCAAGCCCTCCGTGCTCACCACGGAGGAGGGCCTGCGCTGCTTCGAGCTGGCCTTCGCGGTGACCGGCGCCGTCGAGGTCGACATCTCCGCGACCGACTTCAACGCCCGCTACCGCAAGTGGATCGGCTCGACCGGCGGCACCGGGCAGGGCACGTACCAGGTCTCCGGCACGTACCCGCGCCCGGAGCTGGAGACCGCCTACGTGGCCCCCAGCGGCGCGACCCAGCAGGCCCTGGCCGAGCTGTTCTCGCGCGTCCTCGGGGTGGAGAAGGTCGGTGTCGAGGACAGCTTCTTCGAGCTGGGCGGACACTCGCTGCTCGGCGTCGAGCTGGCCGCCGAAGTGCGCAAGGCGCACGGGGTCGAGCTGGACCTCTACCACCTGTACGGCCTGTCCACCGTGGCCCAGCTGGCCGAGTACATACGGGGGGCGATATGACCCGTCCCATCGCCTTCCTGTTCGGCGGCCAGGGATCCCAGTACCACGGCATGGGGCGCCCGCTGTTCGACCACGAACCGGTGTTCCGCGACTCCATGCGCGAACTGGACGACGTGGTGCGCAAGCTGGCCGGCGTCTCGGTCGTCGAGCAGGTCTACGGCGCCGACCGGGGCGTCGCAGACCCGTTCGGTCGGCTGCTGTTCACCCATCCGGCGATCGTCATGGTCGAGTACTCGCTGGCCCGGCTGCTGCGCTCGCGCGGCGTCGAGCCGGACTACGTGGCGGGAAGCAGCCTCGGCGAGTTCGCCGCGGCGGCCGTGGCGGGCGTGCTGCCGATCGAGGACGTCCTGACCACCGTCGTCCGGCAGGCACAGCTCTGCGAGCGGTCGGGCCCGCCCGGCCGGATGCTCGCCGTCCTGCGCGACGTCGCCTCGTTCGACCGTGACCCGGTCTTCGCGGGCACCGAACTCGCCTCGGTCAACTACCCGGAGCACTTCGTGGTGTCCGGCACCGTGGCCCGGATCGCCGAGCTCAGGGCCGAGCTCACCGGACGGGACGTCCCCACCGAGGTCCTGCCGGTGCCGCACGCCTTCCACTCCTCCCACATCGACGCGTTCGCCGCCGGCTACCGCGACCTCTTCCACGGCCTTCGGCCCGCCGCGCCCCGGATCCCGATGGTCTCCGGCATCGACGGCGGCCGGCCGGAGCGGCTCGACGCGGACTACTTCTGGAACGTCGTCCGCCGGCCGATCGACTTCCCGGCCGCGGTCCGCACCCTCGCGGCCGCCGGCGACCCGGTCCACCTCGACCTGAGCCCCGGGGGCACGCTCGCCACCTTCCTGCGCCGCAACCGCGCCGAGGCCGAGTGCCACCCGGTCCTGACGCCCTTCATGCAGGACCGGCAGCGGCTCGCCGACGCGACCGCGGCCGCCCGCGCGCAGCGCCGCCCGGCCCGCCCGACGACCCACGGAGAAGGCACCATGACCGTCTTTCTGTTCCCAGGACAGGGCTCCCAGTTCAAGGGCATGGGCGCCGGGCTCTTCGAGGAGTTCCCCGACCTCACCGCCACGGCCGACCGGGTCCTCGGCTACTCGATCCGCGAGCTCTGCGTAGAGGACCCGCGCCGGGAACTGGGCAGGACCCGTTTCACCCAGCCCGCGCTGTACGTGGTCAACGCGCTCAGCCACCTCAAGCGGGTCGCCGACACCGGGGTGCGCCCCGACTTCGTCGCCGGCCACAGCCTCGGTGAGTACAGCGCGCTGTTCGCCGCCGGTGCGGTCGACTTCGAGACGGGCCTGCGCCTGGTCAAGCGGCGCGGCGAGCTGATGAGCGAGGCCGCGGACGGCGGGATGGCCGCGGTGATCGGCCTGACCGTCGAGGAGGTGCGCGACCTGCTGCGCCGCGAGGGCCTGACGGCCATCGAGGTCGCCAACCACAACTCGCCCCGCCAGGTCGTGGTCGCCGGGCCCAAGGCCGACATCCCGGCGGCCCGCGAGGCCTTCGTGCGGGGCGGCGCCCTGCACTACGTCCCGCTCAACGTGAGCGGTGCCTTCCACTCCCGGCTGATGGCCGGCACCCGGGAGCGGTTCATACCGCTGCTGCGCGAGGCCGTCTTCCGGACGCCTCTGATACCGGTGCTGTCGAACGTGTCGGCCCGCCCGCACCGCGAGGGCGCGATCGCCGACAAGCTCGCCGAGCAGATCACCCACGTGGTCGAGTGGAACGACACGATCCGCTATCTGCTGGGCCAGGGCGAGGCCGACTTCGTCGAGGTCGGGCCCGGCACGGTGCTCACCAAACTGGTCGGCAAGATCCGCGACGAGGCGGGCTCGCCGGTGCCGGCGGAGCCGCCCGCCCCCTCCCCGGCCGCCGCCAGGCCCGCCCCGCTCGCCCCTACCGCTGCTGCGCCCGCTCCGGTGGCCCCTGCTGCCCCCGCCCCGGCGGCCGAGGCGGTCCCGGTGGCGAAGCCGTCGCGGCAGGGCGAGCCCGAGCTGCCGCTGTGGCCGGTGGCCCTCACCGCGACCTCGCTCGGCGATTCGGACTTCCGCCGCGACTACGGCCTCACCCACGCCTACCTCGCCGGCGCCATGTACCGCGGCATCGCCTCGGTGGACCTCGTCGTGCGGATGGGCCGGGCGGGCATGCTCGGCTTCTTCGGCACCGCGATGGTCCGCCCGGACGGCATCGAGGACGCGATCCGCCGGATCCAGCGCGCGCTCCCGGGCGGTGAGCCGTACGGGATGAACCTCATCCACAGCCCCGCGCACCCGGAGGCGGAGGAGGCGGCCGTCGACCTCTTCCTGCGGTACGGCGTGCCCGTCATCGAGGCGTCGGCGTACATGGGCATCACCGCGGCCCTCGTCCGGTACCGCGCCAAGGGGCTGCGCCGCGGCCCGGACGGCCGGGTGACGGCCGCCAACCGGATCATCGCCAAGCTGTCCCGGCCCGAGGTGGCGCGGGTGTTCCTCGCCCCGGCACCCGAGGACCTGGTCGCCCGGATGGTCACCGCCGGCGCCCTCACCCGCCAGGAGGCGGAGCTGCTGCGCGAGGTGCCCATGGCCGACGACCTCTGCGTCGAGGCCGACTCGGGCGGCCACACCGACCGTGGCGTCCTCGTCGCGCTGCTCCCGGCCATCATCGCCCTGCGCGACGAGCTGGCCAAAACGTACGGCTACGCGCAGCGGATTCGGGTCGGCGCAGCGGGCGGCATCGGCAGCCCGGCCGCCGCGGCGGCCGCCTTCGTCCTGGGCGCGGCCTTCGTGCTCACCGGCTCCGTCAACCAGTGCACGGTGGAGGCCGGGACCAGCGACGCGGTCAAGGACATGCTGCAGAACGCCGGTGTGCAGGACACCGCCTACGCCCCGGCGGGCGACATGTTCGAGATCGGGGCGCAGGTCCAGGTGCTCCAGCGGGGCACGTTCTTCCCCGGCCGGTCCAACCGCCTGTACCAGCTGTACAAGCACTTCGAGTCGCTCGACGCCATCGACGACAAGACGCTGCGCATGATCCAGGACAAGTACTTCCGGCGGGACTTCGACCAGGTCTGGGAGGAGGTCCGCGCCCACCAGCCGGCCACGGAGATCCACAAGGCCGAGCACAATCCCAGGTACCGGATGGCGCTGCTGTTCAAGTGGTACTTCGCGCACTCGACGCGGGCCGCCCTGGAGGGCGACCCGGACTGCCGGGTCGATTACCAGATCCACTGCGGGCCCGCCCTCGGCACCTTCAACCAGTGGGTCAAGGGCACCGATCTGGAGAACTGGCGCAACCGGCATGCGGACGAGATCGGCCTGCGGCTGATGGCCGCCACGGCCGAGCTCGTCAACGGCCGCTTCGCCGGCCTGTTCGGCCGCCGCGACGCATCGGACTCCCATCGCCTCGCCCCGCAGGACCGGGAGGCGGCTGTCCGCTGAGCACCCCGGACTGCGAGCCCCCGGAACCGTCCCGCCCGTCGAAGAGATTGTGAGCAAGATCCGTGTCGCTGGAAGTCATCCACCGTCCGTCCGCCACCGACGCCACCAAGGTGCCGCTGCTCTTCGTGCACGGCTCCTACCACGGGGCGTGGTGCTGGGACGAGCACTTCATGCCGTACTTCGCCGAGCGCGGCCACGACTGTCACGCGGTGAGCCTGCGCGGCCACGGCAACAGCCCCGGCCGTGAGCGGCTGCACGAACTGACCCTGGCCGACTACGTCGCCGACGTCGTCGAGGCAGCCGGGCGGACCAAGGGCACCCCGGTGCTGGTCGGGCACTCCATGGGCGGCGCCGTGGCGCAACTGGTGGCCCGCGAGCACCCGGAGCTGCTCGCCGGCCTGGTGCTGCTGAACTCCGTACCGCCGGCCGGGCTCGGCCCCGAGTCGCTGCGCCTGATGTTCCGCCACTTCCGCGACCTGCGCGGGTTGCGGGCCTTCAACCGCGGTGCGGGCGAGTTTCCGACGCGGCTGTTCTACTCCGACGCGCTCCCCGAGGCGGAGCGGGCCGCCATCGCCGGCCGCTTGCAGCCCGAGTCGGACAAGGTCAACTACGCGGTGAACAAGCGCGTGCTGAGCGGCGCGCCGACCACGCCGGTGCCGCTGCTGGTGCTGGGCTCCACCGCCGACCGGGTGGTCTCGGCCAGGTCGGTGCAGGCCACCGCCAAGACGTACGGAACCGAGCCGGTGCTGCTGGACGGCGTCGGCCATGTCTCGATGCTCGACCCGCAGTGGCGCCGGGTCGCCGATCGCACCCTCGACTTCCTCAAGACCGTGGGCGACGCGGAGGAGGCACGGAAATGACCGAGGTGACGGAGCGCCGCTCCTACCAGGTGTCCACGATCGCCAGCAGCCCCGAGCGCGAGATCGAGCGGCTGAGCGCCCAGGTCGACCTCTTCTGGCCGGACGAGTTCCGGCACTACGTCGACAACGGGCTGCGCGACGGCATCTCCATGGTCGAGCTGGGCAGCGGCCCGGGCTTCACCACCGAGAAGATCCTCGACCTGCTGCCTGAGATCCGGATCACCGCCGTGGAGATCGACCCGCTGCTGGTCGAGGTCGCCGGCGACCGGTTGTCGCGCCCCTACGGCGACCGCCTCGACATCGTCCAGGGGTCGATCATGGACACCGGACTGCCGTCGGGTACTTACGACTTCGCCCTCACCCGGCTGGTCCTGGAGCACCTGCCCGACCCGGTGGCGGCGGTCCGTGAGGTCACCCGGATCCTCAAGCGGGGCGGCCGGGCGGTGTTCGTCGACAACGACTTCGAGATGCACCTGATGACCTCCCCGCACATTCCGGCGCTGTCGCAGCTGTACGGCGCCTACTGCCGCTCGCGGGCCGACGAGGGCGGCAACCCGACGATCGGCCGCGAACTGCCGGGCATCCTGCGCAGCGGCGGCCTGTCGGCGGTCACCTTCTCGGTGGTCAGTGCGCACAGCGACATCGTGGGCAGCAAGAGCTTCCTCGGATCCGAGGGCGTCGGCATCGCCACCAAGCTGGTCCGGGACGGCTATCTGAGCAGCAAGGCCCTGGGCGAGATCGCCCGGTCCTGGCGGGACCTGATGAAGAACGACAAGCACGCGATCCTGCGCCAGATGTATCTCTCGGCCGGCGAGAAGTAAGAAGGAAAGGGACCTACAGGGATGAACCGAGCCCTCGATGCCGTCGAGCGGCGCCTCAAGGCCGTCCTCGCCGCCGTCCTCGCAGCCGAAGGCACCGAAGTCAGTGCCGACCAGCTCGACGCCGGCTTCGTCGACCTGGGCGTCAACTCGCTGCTGTCGGTGGAGGTCGTGGACCGGGCCAACGCCGACCTCGGCCTGGACCTCGGCGTCGAGGTCGTGTTCGACCACCCGGACGTGCGAGAGCTGGCCCAATTCGTCCTGGCGGAGCACGGCGACCGGCTCGGCGACCTGCTCGGCCGCAACGGCACGGACGTCGAGGAGACCGAGGAGACCGAGGACATCGGGGAGACCGCGGACGTCGAAGAGGCCGAGGAGGCCGACGACGCCGGCCTCGCGCACGCCGCCCCGACGGCCGGGCAGGCCGCCGCCGGCGACATCGCGGTCATCGGCATGTCCGGGCGGTTCCCCGGCGCCCGCGACCTCGACGAGTTGTGGGACCTGCTGCGCGAGGGCCGCAGCGCCGTCCGCGAGATCGACCGGCCGGGCTGGCCGCTGGAGGCCTTCTACGACCCCGACCCGCAGCGCCCGGACCGCTCGATCAGCAAGTGGGCCGGACTGCTCGACGACCACGACAGGTTCGACCCGCGGTTCTTCGGCATCTCGCCGGCCGAGGCCGAGCACATGGACCCGCAGCAGCGGCTGTTCCTGGAGGAGTCCTACCGCGCGTTCGAGGACGGCGGCATCGCCGTCGACGCGCTGGCCGGGCGCCGGGTCGGGGTGTACGTGGGCGCCCGCGGCTCGGACTACCTGGACCGCGCGGTGCGCGCCGGCGGGGCGGGCGCGCAGGTCTTCCTCGGCACGGACATGGCCATCCTGGCCGCCCGGATCTCCTACGCTCTCAACCTGACCGGCCCCAGCCTGACCATCGACACCGCCTGCTCCGCCTCACTGGTCGCGATCCACCTCGCCTGCGACAGCATCCGGCGCGGCGAGAGCGAACTCGCACTGGCCGGTGGTGTGTTCGTGCTCACCTCGCCCGAGTTCCAGGTCCTGACCTCGAAGATGAACATGCTGTCACCGGACGGCCGCTGCAAGACCTTCGACGACGACGCCGACGGCATCGTGATCGGCGAGGGCGTCGGTGTCGTGGTCCTCAAGAGCCTCGCCGCCGCGCTGGCCGACGGCGACCACATCCACGGTGTCATCAAGGGCTCGGCCATGAACCAGGACGGCCGCACCAAGGGCATCACCGCGCCGAGCAGCCGCTCGCAGCGGGCCCTGCTGCACCAGGCGTACGCCGCGGCCGGCGTCGCCCCGGACACCATCGGCTACGTCGAGGCGCACGGCACGGGGACGAAGCTCGGCGATCCGATCGAGGTCCGGGCGCTGACCGACGCGTTCCGCGAGCACACCGACCGGACCGGCTACTGCGCGCTCGGCTCGCACAAGGGCAACCTCGGCCACTCGATCATGAGCGCGGGCGTGGCCGGACTCCTCAAGGTGCTGCTGGCCCTGCGGCACCGGGAGATCCCGCCCACGCTGCACGTACGCCGTCTCAACCGGCACCTCGACCTGGCCGGCAGCCCGTTCCGAGTCAACACCGAGCTGCGGAACTGGGAGCCGTCCGCGGACCATCCGCGCCGCGCCGGGGTCAGCGCCTTCGCCTTCAGCGGTACCAACTGCCACGTGGTGGTGGAGGAGGCGCCGGCCCGCGCCGAGACCTCCGGCGCGCCGGAGGCCGCCTACCCGGTGCCGCTGTCGGCCAGGACGCCCGAGGCGCTGCGCCGTCAGGTGACCCGGCTCGCCGACCGGCTGACCCGCGACGCCGGGGAGCTCCGGCTCCAGGACGTCGCCGCCACGCTGGCCCTCGGCCGGACCCATCTGCCCCACCGGCATGCGGTGGTCGCGCACAGTATGGACGAACTCGTACGCGCGCTACGGACGTTGGAAGCCGGATCGGAGCCCGCCGAGAGCACCCCCTCGGGCGACGCCGACGCGCTCGTACGGGCCTACCGCCGCGGCGACGACGTCGACTGGACGTCCTGGTGGCAGGGCAAGCCGCACCGCAGGGTGCCGCTGCCCGCCTACCCCTTCCACGGCGAGCGCTACTGGCTCGCCCCCACGACCGTCACCGACGCCGACGCCGACGCCGACGAGACAGGGGAGCGCGGCCGGCCCGGCGCCGACGGCTCGGACTCCGTCCTGCTGCTGGCCCCCGCATGGCACGACTGGCCGCAGGACACCGCGCCCGACGACACGGAGCGGCTGGTGGTCCTGGACGAGCGCCTACCGGCCGTGCCGGGCCTTTCGTTCCTGAGGCTGACCGGCAGGTACGAGGACGACGCCGTACGGCTGCTCGACGAGCTCCGCTCGCGCGCCCCCGGCCCGCTGTTCGTCCAGCTCGCGGTCACCGACGGCGCCCTGAGCGCCGGGCTGCTCGGCCTGCTGCTCACGGCGGGCCGGGAGTACCCGGGCATCCGCGGCCAGGAGGTCGCGCTCCGGGCCGACGCCGGCGCCCAGGAGGTCCGCAGACTCCTCGACCGGGCACGGCGGTTGAGCGGCGCCACCCGGGTCCGGGCGGACCGGGCCGGGCTGCGCGGCGCCCGCTGGGCCGAGCTGGCCGCGCCGCAGCCGGCCGCGCCGTGGCGCACCGGCGGGGTGTACCTGATCACCGGCGGGGCCGGCGGCCTCGGCCGTCTGCTCGTCGCCGACATCGCGCGGCACACGGACGGGGCCACGGTCGTCCTGACCGGGCGGTCGCCCGCGGCGCCCGTCCCGGCGGCCGACGGCGTGCGTGTGGAGTACCGCCAGGCCGACGTCACCGACCAGGCTGCCACGGCGCGGCTGGTGGCCGAGGTGCTGGCCGAGCACGGGCGGATCGACGGCGTGGTGCACGCGGCGGGCGTGCTGCGGGACGGCTACCTGGCCACCAAGACCGCCGCCGACGCCGCCGCGGTCCTGGCACCCAAGGTCGCCGGGGCCCGCCACCTCGATGAGGCCACCCAGGACCTCCCGCTCGACTTCTTCGTGCTGTTCTCCTCGGTCACCGGTGCCCTCGGCAACGTCGGCCAGGCGGACTATGCCGCCGCCAACGGCTTCCTCGCCCGGTTCGCCGACCGGAGGGCCGAGCAGGTCGCCCGGGGCGAGCGGCGCGGACGGACCGTGGCGATCGACTGGCCGCTGTGGGCCGACGGAGGCATGGGCGTCGACGCGGCGACCCTGGCCGCCCTGAACCGCTCCCACGGCCTCGAACCGATGACCACCCGGGCCGGACTGCGCGCCCTGCACGGCGCGCTGGCCGCCGGCCACAGCCAGGTGCTCGTGGTCGCCGGCGAGCCCGACCGGCTGCGCGCTCTGCTGACGGCACCCGCCGGGCACTCGCCGCGGCGCCCGCGCGGGCTCCGGGCCGGCGCCGTCCGCCCGCAGCTGCGGGCGGAGCTCGCAGAGCTCGCGGCCGCCCTGCTCCGGGTCCGGCCGGCGGAACTCGACGCCGACACAGAGCTGCACGACTACGGGTTCGACTCGCTCACCCTGACCGAGTTCACCAACCGGATCAACACCCGGTACGACATCGGCCTCACCCCGCCGGTCCTCTTCGAGCACAGCACGCTCGGACGGCTGGCGGCGTACCTCGGCACGACGTACCCCGAGCTCGCGAACGGGCCCGAGGCGCCGGCCGGGCCGACGGACCCGCCGACCCCCGTGCCGGCACCTGTCCGGATCGTCGCGCCGCCGGTACCGGCCGCCGCGGACGACCCGGTGGCGATCGTCGGGATCAGCGGCGTCTTCCCCAAGGCCCCCGACGTCCAGGCTCTCTGGGACAACCTGCTGGCCGGCCGGGACTGCATCGAGGCCGGGCTGCCCGACCGCTGGGGCGAGCGGGCCGACGCAGCGTTCCCCTGGGCGGGACTGATCGACGGCGTCGCCGAGTTCGACCCGGCCTTCTTCGGTATCTCACCGCACGAGGCCATCCGCATGGACCCGCAGCAGCGGCTCCTCCTGCAGAGCGTGTGGGCCGCCATCGAGGACTCCGGTCACGCTCCCACCTCGCTGGCCGGCAGCGACACCGGCGTGTTCATCGGCACCCTCGACAGCGGCTACGGCCTGCTGGGGGACCCGGACGCCGACGTCGAGGGGCACACCGCGGTCGGACGCATCCCCTCGCTCGGCCCGAACCGGCTGAGCTACCTGCTGGACCTGCGCGGCCCGAGCCAGCCCATCGAGACCGCCTGCTCCAGCTCCCTGGTCGCCCTGCACCGGGCGGTCACCGCGATCCGCTCCGGCGAGTGCTCGGCGGCCGTCGCCGGCGGCGTCAACCTGCTGATCGAACCCAGCCTGCACACCAGCCTCGGCAGGTCGGGCGCGCTCTCCCCGAGCGGGCGCTGCCGCACCTTCGCCGCGGACGCCGACGGTTTCGTCCGCGGCGAGGGCGCCGGCATGGTCCTCCTCAAGCCGCTCTCCCGGGCCGAGCAGGACGGCGACCACATCTACGGCCTCATCCGCGCGACCGGCGAGAACCACGGCGGCCGCGCCCAGTCGCTGACCGCCCCGAACCCCCGCGCCCAGGCCGACCTGCTGGTCAAGGTCTACCGGCAGGCGGGCTTCGACCCGCGCACCGTCGGCTACATCGAGACCCACGGCACCGGCACCAGGCTCGGCGACCCGATCGAGATCAACGGACTCAAGGCCGCCTTCGAGGAACTGCACGCCGACGGGGACGGGCACCATTCGCCCGCCGGAAGCATCGCCCTCGGGTCGGTGAAGACCAACATCGGCCACCTCGAACTGGCCGCCGGCATCGCGGGCGTCATCAAGGTGCTGCTCCAGCTGCGGCACGGCACCCTCGCCCCCAGCCTGCACGCCACTCCCGCCAACCCGTACATCGACCTGAACGGCAGCCCCTTCCGCGTGGTCGAGAAGGCGGAGCCCTGGCCTGTACCGACCGGCCCGGCCGGCGAGCCGCTGCCCCGGCGGGCCGGAGTGAGCTCGTTCAGCATCGGCGGCTCGAACGCGCACGTGGTCCTGGAGGAGTACCTTCCGGTCCGCCGGGACACCCCGCCCGCCGAGGACCCGGCCCTGGTCGTCCTGTCCGCCCGGACCGACGAGCGCCTGCACGAACAGGCCCGCAACCTCCTGGAGTTCGTACGGGCCGGACACGTCCCGGAGCAGGACCTCGCCGCACTCGCGTACACCCTCCAGGAGGGGCGCGACGCGATGGAGAGCCGACTGGCCGTGGCGGTCCGTACGGTGGCCGAACTCGCCGACCAGCTCGAACGGTTCCTCGACGGCCGGCCCGGGGAATGGCATCAGGCGCGCACCGCCGAGCACCAGGACGTGGTGGCGCTCTTCGCCGAGGACGACGACCTGCGGGACACCGCCCGTATCTGGATGGAGCGCGGCCGGTTCGCCACGCTGCTCCAGTGGTGGGTCAAGGGACTGGACGTCGACTGGCGGCCGCTCCACCCGCAGGGCACCCCGCGGCGGCTCAGCCTGCCGACCTACCCCTTCGCAAAAGAACGCCACTGGCGGCCCGGCATCCGCCTGCCCCGCCCGGACCAGGCAACGGCACTGCGGGACCAGGCCCCGGCAGGCCCGGAACAGGCCACGGCACAGCCGGACCAGGCAGCACGGCAGCAGCCCGGCGAGGCGGCGGACCCGGCCGCGCGGTCGGCCCTGCCCGCCGTACAGCGGCATCTGCTGAAAGTGGTGCGCCGGCGGTCCTTCGCACCGCTCGCCGGAACGAACGAAACGGAGCGTTGAGCACAATGGACGAGCTTCTGGGCAGGCTGCTCTGGGCACAGCTGCGCACCGCCGGCTGGTGCGGCGACGACGTGACCGACATATCCGAGGTGACGGCCCGCCACAACGCCCCCCAGCACGTGGCCCGTTGGTTCGCGGCGAGCATCGACCGGCTGCGGGAACAGGGCCTGGTGCGCCGCTCGGGGGACCTGTGCGTCGCCCTGGACGCCGAACCCCCGGCCGAGGCCTGGGCCGCATGGGAGCGCCGCAGGGACGAGCTGCTCGCCGACGCGAGCACCCGGCCGCGACTGGTCATCGCCGAGGCGATGCTGCGGACCCTGCCGCAGCTGCTGGCCGGTGAGAAGCTGACCACCGACGTGCTCTTCCCCGGCGGCTCCATGGAGCTGGTGCGCCCCGTCTACCGGGGCAACCCGATGGCCGACTTCCTCAATGAGATCGTCGCCGAGGCCGTCGGCGGCTACGTCCACCACCGCCGCGCCGAGGATCCGTCCGCCCGGGTCCGGCTGCTGGAGATCGGCGCGGGCACCGGCTCCACCAGCCAGGACGTCCTCCGGACCCTCGCGGACGTTCGGGACGCGGTCGAGGAGTACCGCTTCACCGACCTCTCCCGGGCGTTCCTGCAGCAGGCCGAGGCGGCCTTCCACGCCGACGCGCCGTACCTGCGGACCGCGGTCCTCGACATCGAGCGCCCCCCGGCCGAGCAGGGTGCCGACACCGCCTCCTACGACGTGGTGCTCGCGACCAACGTGCTGCACGCCACCCGGAGGGTGCGCGAGGCCGTGGCGCACGCCAAGTCGCTGCTGCGACCCGGCGGCCTGCTCGTCCTCAACGAGATGAACGACAGCTCGATGCTCTCGCACGTCGCCTTCGGCCTGCTGGAGGGCTGGTGGCTGCACGAGGACCCGGAGCTGCGCATGCCCGCCAGCCCGGCGCTGACCTCGGCCTCCTGGGAGAGGGTGCTCTCCGAGGCCGGATTCCGGTCGGTGTTCTTCCCGGTGGCCGAGGTCCCCGGGGTGGAGGGCCAGATCGTGATCGCGCAGAGCGACGGGATCCTGCCCGGCGCCACCGCACCCGGTCCGGCCGCGGCCGCCCCCGCCGTCGAGCAGGCGGCTCTGGCCCGGGCGGCCGAGCCCGTTGCGAGCCACCGGGCAGCCCTGCTCACCGAGTTGGCCGGGGCGCTCCAGATGCCGGAAACGTCCATAGCCGGGGACCGGGCGTTCCGTGACTACGGGCTGGACTCGATCCTGGGGATCCAGTTCGTGCAGCGGGTGAACACGGTGCTGGGTACCGAGCTGGCGACGACGGTGCTGTTCGAGCACGGCACGCTGGACCAACTCGCGGCGTTCGTCGACTCGTCGGGCCTCGTGGCACCGGCTCGGCTCCAGGCTCCGATGCAGGTGCCGGCTCCGGTGGCCGCGGCCACCGTCGCCCCGGTCGAGACCACGGACGACGCCTTGGAGCCCATCGCGATCGTCGGTCTGAGTGGCCGGTTCGCCGGTTCGCGGACGCCGGAGGAGCTGTGGGAGCACCTGGCCGCGGGCACCGACCTCGTCGGCGACGTGACCCGCTGGGACCTCTCCCACCTCAAGCGCCGCAACCCGGACTTCTGCACCCGCGGAGCCTTCCTCGACGGGCACGACGAGTTCGATCCGTTGTTCTTCGGTGTGTCGGGTCTGGAGGCGGAGTTCATGGATCCGCAGCAGCGGGTCTTTCTGGAGGAGTCCTGGACCGCTCTGGAGAACGCGGGTTATGCCGGGGCAGGCGTCCGCGGCAGCCGCTGCGGCGTCTACGCGGGCTTCACCGGCGGCGACTACCACTCCCTGTACCGGACGGAGGAGTCCTTCCCCCAGGCGATGATGGGGCAGGCCGGTTCGATTCTGTCGGCGCGGATTGCGTACATGTTGGATTTGCGTGGTCCTGCGGTGACGGTGGATACGGCGTGTTCGAGTTCGTTGGTGGCGGTGCATCTGGCGTGTGAGGCGTTGCGTTCGGGTGGGCTGGACATGGCGTTGGCGGGTGGGGTGTTCGTGTTGAGCACGCCGGAGTTTTTTGCGTCGGCGCAGGCGGCGGGGATGTTGTCGGCTTCGGGTCGGTGTGCGGCGTTTGATGCGGGGGCTGATGGGTTTGTGCCGGGTGAGGGTGCGGGGGTGGTGGTGTTGCGCCGGTTGCGGGATGCGCTGGCGGATGGTGATTTTGTCCATGGGGTGATTCGTGGGTCGGGTGTGAATCAGGATGGGGCGAGTAACGGGATCACGGCGCCGAGGGTGGGGGCGCAGGAGGCGTTGCTGGGTGAGGTGTGGGACCGGTTCGGGGTGGATGCGGGTTCGATCGGTTTGGTGGAGGCGCATGGGACGGGGACTGCGCTGGGGGATCCGGTGGAGTTCGAGGCGTTGTCGCGGGCGTTCGGTGCGCGGTCGGATGGTCGTGGGTTTTGTGCGTTGGGGACGGTGAAGGCGAATCTGGGGCATACGGCTGCTGCGGCTGGGGTGGCTGGGGTGGTGAAGGCGGTGCTGGCGTTGCGGCATGGGAAGGTGCCGCCGTTGGTGCATTTTGAGCGGGTCAATCCGCGGATCGCGTTGGAGGGTTCGCCGTTTTATGTGAATGGGGGGTTGCGGGAGTGGGTGCCGGGTGTGGGGGGTTCGCGGCTGGCGGCGGTGAGTGCGTTCGGGTTCTCGGGGACGAATGCGCATGTGGTGATTGAGCAGGCGCCGCAGCGGTTGCGGGTGGCGAGGGTTGTGCCGGGTTGTCTGGTGGTGTTGTCGGCGGCGTCGGTGGAGCAGGTGCGTGAGCAGGCGGGTGCGTTGCTGGGGTGGGCGGACAGTGCTGTGGGCCGTGACACGCCGCTTGCGGATGTGAGTTTCACGTTGTTGACGGGGCGTCGTCATGTGCGTCACCGGCTGGCTGTGGTGGTGTCCGATCGTGCTGGGCTGGTCGCGGCGCTGTCGGGCTGGCTGGAGAACGGCGCGGCGCCGGGCGTGTTCGTATCGGAGACCTCCCAGCCTGCGCAGCACCCCGCGGGGCTGGTGCGGTATGCGCAGGAGTGTCTGCGGGAGTGCGGTGCGCCGTCGGGGCTGGACGGCGCGGCCTACCGTGAGCGGTTGTCGGCGGTGGCCGAACTGTTCGTGCAGGGGCAGGACTTCGACTTCGGTGTGCTGTTCGCCGAGGGTGGTTTCGCCCGGGTGCCGTTGCCGACGTATCCCTTCGCCCGCCGCCGCTACTGGCCGGCCAAGGCCGAACGGCGCCCGTCCGCCGGTGGACGCGAGGAACTGCACCCGCTCGTCCACGCCAACACCTCGATGCTGGGCACGACCCGCTTCACCACCACGCTGACCGGTGAGGAGTTCTTCCTCGCCGACCATGTCGTGGGCGGGCGGTCCCTGCTGCCCGGTGTCGTCTCGCTCGAAATGGCCCGCGCGGCGGTGTGCCTCGCCCTCGACGAGGGCGAGCAGTCCCTCCGGCTGCGCAACGTCACCTGGCCCCGCCCGGTGATCTCGGACGGCACCCCCGTCACACTGCGGATCACCCTGTCCGACACACCGTCCGGGGCGATCGGCTTCGCCATCCACGGCGAGGACGCGGTGGTGCACTGCCAGGGCGAGGCCGAGCGGCTCACCCTCCCCGCACCGGCCACCGATCCGGCCCCGCCGGCGGGTCGCCGGATCACCGCCGAGGAGAACTACGCCGCGCTGCGCGCCCGGGGCATCGAGCACGGGCCGCGCCTGCGCGCACTCACCGACGTACACCTCGGTGCCGACCGGGCGGTGTCGCGCCTGCTGGCGCCGTCGGACGTCGCCTCCGGGGACTACTGGCTCCACCCGAGCCTGCTGGACGCCGCGCTGCAGACTGTCGTCGCTTTCAGCGCCGGCACGGGCGCATCGGCCTCGGCGGTGCCGTTCGCAGCCGACGAGGTCGCCGTGTTCGGCCCCTGCCCGGAGCACCCGGTGGCGATCGCCCGGGCCACCGGTGCGTCCGCCTTCGACGTGGACGTGTGCGCCGAGGACGGCACGGTGTGCGTCCGGATCCAGGGACTGCACCTGCGCGAACTCGACCGGCAAGCGACCGCGCCCGCACTCCCGTCGCCCTCCGCTGCGGACCGGGACGGCGCGGACGGCGGGGTGTTCCTGGTACCGACGTGGACTCCCGTGCCCACAAAGGAGCTGCGGGCCGCCGACCCGGCGCCCGCGGGCACCGTGCTGGTGGTCGGCGAGGACGGCCCGTACCGGCGCCGGGTGCTTGCCGCTCTCCCCGAGGCGGTGGCCGCGGACTCCGCCGCGACCGCGGGCCGCGACGGACTGGCGCAGGTGCTCTGGGTCGCGCCGGAGCCGGCCGGCGCACCGGCCGAGGAGCAGGACCGGGGTGTGCTGGAGGTCCTCCGGCTGGTCAAGTCCCTGCTGGCGGCCGGGTACGGCGAGCGCGAGCTGTGGCTGACGGTCGCCACTGTCGCGACCCAGGCCGTCACCCCCGACGAGCCGAACGAGCCGGCGCACGCGAGCGTGCACGGACTGGTCGGCGCGCTAGCCAAGGAGTACCCGCACTGGCAGGTGCGCCTGGTCGACCTGCCCGCGAGCGGCCCGTGGCCGGTGCGGGACCTGCTGACCCTGCCCGCCGTCGACGCGACCCTCGCCTACCGGTCGGGTTGTTGGTATGCGCAGCGGTGGTTGCCGGCTGCGGTGCCTGTGGGTGTGGGTGGGGTGCGGCGTGGTGGTGTGTATGTGGTCGTGGGTGGTGCTGGTGGTATTGGTGTGGTGTGGTCGGAGTATGTGGCCCGGGTGTATGGGGCGCAGGTGGTGTGGCTTGGCCGGCGTCCTGTGGATGCGGTGATCGGGGCGGGTGTGGAGCGGGTGGCTGCGGTGGGTCCGCGGCCGGTGTATGTGGTGGCGGATGTCACGGATGCGGCGGCGGTGGAGCGGGCGGCTGTCGTGGTGCGGGAGCGGTTCGGTGCGGTGCATGGGGTGGTGCATTCGGGGCTGGTGCTCGCGGATCGTTCTCTGGCGTCGATGTCGGAGGGGGAGTTTCGGGCGGCGTTGGATGTGAAGGTGGCCGGGAGTGTCCATCTGGTGGAGGCGTTTGGTGGTCCGTCGCTCGAGCTGGTGTTGTTCTTCTCGTCGTTGAATGCGTTTTTGCGGGCGGCGGGGCAGAGTAATTATGCGGCGGGTTGTACGTTTCAGGATGCGTTCGCGGCGCGGTTGGCGGTGGAGCTGCCGGGCCGGGTGCGGGTGGTGCACTGGGGTTACTGGGGCAGTGTGGGTGCTGTTTCGACGCCTGCGCAGCGGGAGCGGATGCGGCGGTTGGGTCTGGTGTCGATCGAGGCGCCGGAGGCGATGGCCGCGGTCGAGGCGGTCGTGGCGGGACCACGGGTACACACCGGCTTCCTCAACACCAATGGCAGTGTCGACGTCGCGGGCATCACGATCGCCCCGGTCCCCGTCGGCGACCTGAAGCCGCTGCCCGCTCTGGCCCGCATCGTCCAGGCCGACCTCGAAGAGCGGTTCGCTTCGGCGGCCGTGCCGGTGGACCTGCCCTCGGCCGGCGCAGCCGGACTCGACGTGGCCGAAGTGCTCGGCCTGGTCTCGGAGGTGCTCGGCGTCGAGGGCGAGGCGATCGATGCGCAGGCCCCGCTGGAGGAGTACGGCTGGGACCGGGTGCGTCTGGCCGCCTTCGTGGAGCGGCTGCGCGGGCGCGGGATCGAGGCCGACGAGCGGTCCCTGCTCACCGCCCACACCCTGGCCGAACTCATCCAGGAAACCCGGGAGTCGACCGGCGGGGTCGACGCCCTGATCGCCGACCTCCTCTGGGACCGGCTGAGCGCGACCGGCTGGTTCACCGCCCCGGTCGACGACGTCTGCGCCCTGGCGCACGGCCACCTCGGGCGCTGGCTCGACGAGACCCTGCGGCTGCTGGACGCCCGCGGCCACGTCCGCTACGACGGCATGTCCTGCACGCCGCTGCGGCCCGCGCCGCAGTCCGCCTGGTCCGAGTGGGACCGGACGAAGGAGACCGTCCTGGCGGGGCCGGACTTCCGCACCCAGGTCGTGCTGATCGACACGGTGCTGAAGGCCCTGCCGGACGTACTGACCGGCCGCCGCCTGGCCACCGAGATCCTGTTCCCGGACTCCTCGATGGACCTGGTGCAGGGCCTCTACCAGGGCAACCGCCTGGCGGACTTCTTCAACGGCGTGCTGGCGGATGCCGTGGCCGTTTATGTCGAGCGGCGTCTCGCCGAGGATCCGGCGGCCCGGGTGCGGATCCTGGAGGTGGGCGCCGGGACCGGCGGAACCAGTGCGATGGTGTTCCGGCGGCTGCGGCCGTACCGGGACGCGATCGCGGAGTACCGGTACACCGATCTTTCCCCGGCCTTCCTGCAGCACGCCGAGCGTGCCTACGGCCCGGACAACCCGTTCCTTGTCTACGGCCTCCTCGACATCGAGCGCTCCCCGGCCGACCAGGACGTCGAACTCGGCACCTACGACCTCGTCGTCGCCACCAACGTGCTGCACGCGACCCGGCGGATGCACCGCACCCTGGCGCACGCCAAGGCGCTGCTGCGGCCGAACGGTCTGCTCCTGGTCAACGAACTGACCAGGAACGAGGTCTGGGTGCACCTGACCTTCGGGCTGCTCGAAGGCTGGTGGCTCTCGGAGGACGCCGAACTGCGCATCCCGGGAGGCCCCGTGCTCGCCCCTGCCACCTGGCGCCGCGCGCTGGGGGATGTCGGCTTTCGTACGGTGGCGTTCCCGCTCGGCGCCGACCGCGACCTGCCCCACCACGTGATCATGGCCGAGAGCGACGGCGTCATCTCGCTGGTCTCGGAGCCCCGCCCGCGGGCGGTGGAACCGATGGCGGAGGCGGCCGTGGTCCAGGAACCCCCGGTCGAGGAACCCTCTGTCGAGGACCGCGCGGCCGTGCGGGAGCGCGGCGTCGAACTGCTGCGCACCCTCTTCGCCGAGACGCTGAAGGTCGAGATCGCCGACCTCGATCCGCACGCTTCCTTCGAGTCGTTCGGCATCGACTCCATCGTGGTCGTCCAACTCACGGCACGGCTGCGGCAGGTCTTCGGCGAGGTCGGCAGCACCCTGCTGTTCGAGCACCGGACGCTCGCCTCGCTCGCCGAGCACTTCGGGCGGACCCACCCGGACGTCCTGACCGCAGGCGCCCGCAACGCTGCCCCGTCCGCGCCGGAAACCGCGGCGAAGGTCATGCCTGCCCCCGTCCGGCGGGAGGAGCGGGAGGAGGACGTGGCGATCGTCGGCCTGGCCGGCCGTTATCCCGGGGCGGACGCCCTCGACGCGTTCTGGGCGAACCTGCGCGCGGGCCACGACAGCGTCACCGAGGTGCCTGCCGACCGCTGGGCGGCCACCGCGGGCCGCGACTGGCACGGCGGCTTCCTGTCCGGTGTGGACCGCTTCGACCCGCTGTTCTTCGGTATCTCGCCGGTGGACGCGGAGCTGATGGACCCCCAGGAGCGGTTGTTCCTGGAGTGCTCCTACGCGACCCTCCAGGACGCCGGCTACACCCGTGACGCGCTCAACGCACAGGGCAGGGTCGGCGTGTACGTCGGCGTCATGTACTCCGAGTACCAGCTCTACGGCGCCCAGGAGCAGCTCGCCGGCGAGCCGGTCGCGATGGCCGGCAGCGCCGCGTCCATCGCCAACCGGGTCTCGTACTTCGCTGACTTCACCGGCCCCAGCCTGGCCGTCGACACGATGTGCTCGGCCTCGCTGACCGCGATCCACCTGGCCTGCGAGAGCATCCGGCGCGGCGAGTCGGACCTCGCGCTCGCGGGCGGCGTCAACGTCTCGGTGCACCCCAACAAGTTCCTGATGCTCGGTCAGGGCGGCTTCCTGTCCGAGGCCGGCCGCTGTGCCGCGTTCGGCGCCCAGGGCGACGGTTTCGTGCCGGCCGAGGGCGTCGGCGCGGTGCTGCTGAAGCCGCTGTCACGAGCGGTCGCCGACGGCGACCGGATCCACGGCGTGATCAAGGGCAGCGCGGTCAACCACGGAGGCCGGACCAACGGCTACACCGTTCCCGACCCGGCCGCCCAGCGGGCCGTGATCGCCGAGGCGCTCACCCGGGCCGGCATCGACCCTGCCACCGTGAGCTACGTCGAGGCGCACGGCACAGGAACCTCCCTCGGCGACCCGATCGAGATCGCGGGGCTCGCCGGCGCCCTCGGCGACCGCGCCGGTCAGGCGCACCCGGTCGCGATCGGCTCGGTGAAGTCCAACATCGGGCACGCCGAGAGCGCGGCGGGCATCGCCGGGCTCACCAAGGTGCTGCTCCAGATGCGGCACGGCGAACTCGTGCCGACCCTGCACACTCACGCGCTGAACCCGCACATCGACTTCGCCGGCACGCCGTTCCAGGTGCAGCGCGAGGTGGGCCCATGGCGGACGGACGGGACGCCGCGGCGCGCCGGCATCTCGTCGTTCGGCGCCGGCGGCGCCAACGCCCATGTGATCGTGGAGGAGTACACGCCGCCACCGGTGCGCCGGTACCCCGCACCCGGCCTGGTCGTGCTGTCGGCCAAGGACGAGGACCGGCTGCGGGCTGCGGCGGGCGAGCTCGCGGCGTTCCTGGACACCGCCGAGGTCGACCTCACCGAGCTGGTGCACTCCCTGCAGACCGGCCGGGAGGCGATGACCGAGCGGCTGGCCTTTTGGACCGACACCGTTGCCGGGGCCCGCGACCGGCTGCGGGCGTTCGCCGAACGCCGCACGGGGGAGTGGCACCGCGGCCGGGCCGGCCGCGAGCCCGGCACCGTAGCGGCGGGCACCTGGCTCGACCAGGGCGCGTACGACCGCGTGCTGGAGGCCTGGACCAGGGGCCACGCCGTCGACTGGTCCCGGCTGTACCGGGCCGGCAGCCCGCGCCGCATCGCCCTGCCGACCTACCCGTTCGCGCGCGAGCGGTGCTGGATCGCCCAGAGCCCGACGCCGGGGGCGCGGCCGCTGCACCCGCTGCTGCACCGCAACACCTCCGATCTGACGGAGGTCCGCTACAGCTCGACCTTCACCGGCCGCGAGCCGTTCCTGTCCCCGGCACCCGACGGCGGCGCGCGCCGGTTCCCCGGCGTGGCCCTGCTGGAGCTGGCCCGCGCCGCGCTGGAGCTGGCCGACGGCCGCCGCGCCGTGGCCGTGCGCGAGGTGCGCTGGCCCGAGCGGATGCCCTGCCTGGACACTCCGTTCGACCTGAACCTGGCGCTGAACGCCGCCGCCACCGGCGAGTTCCGGTTCGAGGCGTTCGGCACCGGCGAGGACCCGGTGCTGTACGGCACCGGCCGTCTGATCCCCGCCACGGACACCGCGGACGCGCAGAACTTCGCCGCCGTCGACCTGGACGCGCTGCGGGCCCGGTGCCCGCGCACCGAGCCGTCCGGGCCCGGATACCCGGGCGCCCGCGCCCTCCACGTCGGGACCGACACGGTGCTGGTCGAGCTGGCCCCGGACGCCGAGGCCGTCACCGCACTGGACATGGCGGTCCGCGCCGCAGCCTTCCTGGGCACCCCGCAACACCCGGAGACGCTGGAGGAACTGCGCGTGCAGGGCGAGGGGCCGGCGGCCTGGGCCGTGGTCCGCAGCCGGGCTTCCCTGCTGGACGTCGAGCTCCGCACCGCCGACGGGGCACCGGTCCTGACGCTCACCGGGCTCGCCCTGGCCGCCGGAGCCGAACCGCAGCCCGGCACAACCGCCCCGCGGCCCGTCGCCCCGGCGCCGGGCCGGCGGCCCGGCCTGCGCGGGATGACCCTGGAACAGAGCGTCACCCGCGACATCAAGGAGATCATCGGACGGCTGCTCAGGATCGCGCCGGACCGGCTGGACGCCGACGCCAACTTCGCGGACTTCGGCTTCGACTCCATCCGGCTGCCGCAGTTCGCCAAGCAGCTCACCGTGCACTTCGGCGTCGAGATCACGCCCGCGGTGTTCTTCGGCCACCCGACGCCCGCGCATCTGACGCGGTACTGCCTCGCCGAGCACGGCGCGCTGATCCGCGCGTTCTACGGTGAGCCGGACGCCGCGTCAGCTGCCCCCGCAGCGCCCGCCGAGCCGGCTCCGCGGGTCCGGCGCAGCTCACTACGGGCCTCGGCGTCGCCCCGCGTCGCCGATGCCGTCGCAGCGGCCGGGGCCGCCCGGCCGGCCGACGAGCCGATCGCCGTGATCGGCATCAGCGGCCGCTTCCCCGGCGCGCGCGACACCGGCGAGCTGTGGCGCATCCTCAGCGAGGGCCGGGACGTCGTCACCGCGCCCGACCCGGACCGGTTCACCGGCCCCTGGCAGGGCGGCTGGGCACCAGGTGTGTACGAGTTCGACCCGCTGTTCTTCGGTATCTCGCCGCGCGAGGCGGAGATGATGGACCCCCGCCAGCGGCTGCTGCTCCAGGAGGCGTGGCGGGCCCTGGAGGACGCCGGCCAGGGTGACAGCCGGCTGAATGCGGGCCAGGTCGGCATGTTCGTCGGTGTCGAGGGCGGCGACTACCACCTCACCATCGGGGCGGAGACCACCATCACGGCCCAGCACGAGGGGGTGCTCGCCGCACGGCTCGCCTACTTCCTCGACCTGGACGGGCCCAACATGGCGATCAACACCGCCTGTTCGTCCGGTCTGGTGGCCACCCACCAGGCGTGCCAGAGCCTGCGCAGCGGCGAGTGCGACACGGCCGTCGCTGCCGGGGTCACCCTGCTCCTGCACCCGGACACGATTGCCGGCATGGCCGGGGCGGGGATGCTCTCCGCGGACGGACGCTGCTTCGCCTTCGACCAGCGCGCCAACGGCATGGTCCCCGCCGAGGCGGTGGCGGTGGTCGTCCTCAAGCGGCTGTCGCAGGCCGTCGCCGACGGCGACCCGGTCCACGCGGTCATCCGGGGGAGCGGGATCAACTACGACGGACGGACCAACGGCATTGCCGCGCCCAGCGGCGTCGCCCAGGCCAAGCTCGTCCGGCAGGTCCACGACCGCTTCGGCATCGGCGCCGACGAGGTGACGCACGTGGTCGCGCACGGCACCGGGACCCGCCTCGGCGACCCGATCGAGGTCAACGCGCTGGGCGACGCCTTCCGCGGACGTAGCGAGCGGACCGGGTACTGCGCGCTCACCTCGACGAAGTCCAACCTCGGCCACTCCTTCGCCGCGTCCGGCGTGGTCAGCCTGATCAGCCTCGTGCTGGCGCTGCGGCACCGGACCATCCCGGCGAGCCTGCACGTCGAGGAGCAGAACGAGTTCATCGACTGGGCCGACAGCCCCTTCTACGTCAACCGCGCCACCCGCGCCTGGGAGACCGCGGACGGGGCGCCGCTCACCGGCGCGGTGAGCGCCTTCGGGTTGAGCGGCACCAACGCGCACCTGGTGGTGTCCGAGTACCGGGCCGAGACCGTACCGGCCGCGCCGGCGCCGTACCACCTGCTGCTGGTGTCGGCGCGGACCGAGGCCGCCCTGCGCGAGCGGATCGAGGATCTGGTCCGGGTGCTCGGCGAGGAGACGGCCGACCTGGGCTCCGTCGCCTACACCCTCATGGACGGCCGGCGGCACTTCGACCACCGGGTGGCCGTGATCGCGGCCGACCGGGCGCACGCGCTGGACCTGCTGCGCGGCGCGGCCGCGGGCGAGCGGTCGCCCGTCGTGGTCCGGGGCGCGGTGCCCCGCGGTTTCGAAGGGGCCCACGCCATCCGGAGTTACGGCGAAGAGCTGATCACCCGCCGCCGGGACCCCCTGGAGACACTCCAGGCGCTCGCCGACCTGTACTGCCAGGGCTACACCCTGCCCTGGGGCGGGCTGTACGACGTCCCGCCGCGGCGGGTCAGCCTCCCCGGGTACCCCTTCGCCCGGGAGACCTACCGCCTCGGCGGCCCGGTCTGCGCCCGCCCGGCCCCTGCGGCCGCCCCGGCTGCCGAGCCGGTCGCGACGGAGCCCCCGGCGACAGAGGCGACGGGCACCACCCGGCCGAGCGGATCGAGCATGACGGGCCTGCGCCGCCGGCTGCTCGCCGGACCGGCCGCCCCCACGACGGTGACCGCCGGTGCCGGCAGCGCCGGCGTCAGCGCAAAGAGCAAGGAACGGTGATGGCCGCCGACCGGGCCATCGACGCGGAACGAGGAGAGAACGCGGTGCTACCGATAGCAGACGAGGGCGGAACGCGCCCCGGGATCCCCGGACTTCCCTGTGTCCACAGCATGTTCGAGGAGCGGGTTCGGGAGAACCCCGACGCGATCGCGCTGACCTTCGAGGGGCAACACCTCACGTACGAAGAACTCAACCGGCGTGCCAACCGGGTGGCCAACCTGCTGCGCGACCGCGGCGCCGGGCCGGAGGTGCTGATAGGCATCGCGCTGGAACGCTCGGTGGAGCTGGTCGTGGCGATCCTCGGCGTCCTCAAGAGCGGCGCCGGCTACCTGCCGCTCGACCCCCAGTACCCGGCGCAGCGGCTCGCCCTGATGCTGTCCGACTCGCGGGTGCCGCTGCTGCTGACCGCGGACTCCGTCCGGGACAGGTTCCCGGCCGAGGAGGGCCGTGGCGTGCTCGTCCTTGAGGACCTGGCCGGCGAGCTGGCGGCGACGAGCGACGAGAACCCGCCCACCACGGCGACCAACGCGAACCTGGCCTACGTCATCTACACCTCGGGGTCCACCGGCAAGCCGAAGGGCGTGCTGATCGACCACTACAACGTGACGCGGCTGTTCACCCGCACCGAGCACTGGTTCGGCTTCGCCGCGACCGACGTGTGGCCGCTGTTCCACTCCGCCGCGTTCGACCTGTCGGTGTGGGAGATGTGGGGTGCCCTCGCCTACGGCGGCCGGCTGGTCGTCGTCCCGCACCTGGTGGCGCGCTCCTACGAGGCGTTCCACGCCCTGGTGGCGAACGAGGGGGTCACGATGCTGACCCAGACCCCCACCGCGTTCAAGCAGTTCGCCCAGGCCCAGGAGCTCAGCGGCACCGAACTCGCCCTGCGCTTCGTGGTGTTCGCCGGCGAGGCGCTCAACATCCCGAGCCTGGCCCCGTGGTTCGACCGGCACGGCGACCGCAGCCCGCGGCTGGTCAACATGTACGGCATCACCGAGACCACGGTGCACGTCACCTACCGCGAGATCGACCGCGCCGACACGGCGAACACCGCCAGCGTCGTCGGACCGCCGATCCCCGACCTGCGGGTGCACATCCTCGACGAGCAGATGAACCCCGTTCCCGAGGGCACGGTCGGCGAGATCTACGTCGGCGGTCCCGGCGTCGGCCGCGGCTACCTCCGCCGGCCGGAGCTCAACCGCAAGCGGTTCCTGCCCAACCCGTACTCCACCGAGCCCGGCGCGACGCTCTACCGCAGCGGCGACCTCGCCGTCCCGCTGCCCGGCGGCGACATCCAGTACGTGGGCCGCAGCGACCACCAGGTGAAGGTCCGCGGCCACCGTGTGGAGCTGGGCGAGATCGAGAGCGCGCTGCTCGCCCACGCAGGGGTCAAGGACGCGGTCGCCGCCGTCCAGGACCAGGACACCGACTTCCCGAAGGTGGTCGCCTACGTCGTCCCGGTCCAAGAGGCCCCGTCCTTGAAGGACCTGCGCCGCTTCCTCCAGGACCGGGTACCGGACTACATGCTTCCCAACGCGGTCGTCCCCATCACCGAACTGCCCCTGACCGCCAGCGGCAAACTGGAACGCAAAGCCCTGCCCTGGCCCGCCGCATGACACCGCCCGGCGGCAGGTCGGGTGCGGGCAACGCCCTCACCGCGGGGCCGAAGTCAGCACCGTCCCACCTGCCGCCAGGCACGCCAGAGCACACCGGATCCAGCGGTACTTGACCGCGAGGATGAGCCCGAGGGCGCAGAACTGCTCCAGCATCCAGCGGCCGGGGTCGCGGCCCGCGGTAAGGACCGAAGCCGTCAGCCGGTCGGGGCCCGCGGTGCCGTCGAGTGCGGTCACCGTCGGGTCGGCCCCGGCCCCGCCGGGCCGCGGGCGCCGGGGTGGTCCCGGTGCGGGGCAGGATCACCAGGATCAGCATCGCGATCCCGGCCGGCCACACCGCGGCACCCGCCATGCCGACCGGGCCGGAGACCAGCCGCCCGTGCCCGGCCGACACGACGAGCGCGGGCACGGCGACGGCGCCCGACAGCAGGATCGAGGCCTTGGCGGCCGGGATGCGCGATTACGCGGCGGCACACGACTGGCTGACCATCGTGCAACTGCCCTCGTATGCAACCGACTTGAACCTGGTCGAGGGCGTCTGGTCGCTGTTACGACGCGGCCCGCTGGCCAACACCGCCTTCACCGACGACGAGCACCTGGAACGCACCCTCCGCCGGGGGCTGCGTCACATTCAGCTCCGCCCCGACCTGATCGACGGCTGCCTTGCCGGCACCGGACTCACGATCACACATCGGCCGACAACAATCCGAAGAGCTCAGTAGGTTCACCGGTTCGGACCCCGTCCTCGTGGCCCCTGTCGTGCCCCGGAGCGCCCTTGGAGTACGCGGAATCCCCAGTGGCCGGCATGCATCCAGGAGAGAGAGGCGGACCAGCCACCGTGAGCGATCTGCCGATGCCCGCCGCTGTCCGGAGTTGAGGGGCCACCGGAATGAGAAGTCGAACGTTCCGCAACTCGAGCCACCCGCTCCGAGTCAGGGGCCGGCGTGCCGCTCCAGCAGGGACCGGACACTGAAGGGCTGTACCTCGAGCAGGACGATGGTGGTGTTGGACCGGACAACCCCAGGCGCTTCCAGCAACAGGTTCGTGATGCGGTGCAGGTCTTCGGTGTCACGGGCGACAACGCGGGCGAGCAGGTCGCCGTCGCCGGTGGTGACGAGCAACTCGACCACCTCGGGAATGCGCAGGATCGCCTCGCGGGTGGGATGTCCCACGCGCTGGCTGATCGACATCGTGATGAGGGCCAGCAGCGGATAGCCGAGACCCGCGGGTGCCACGCGCCGACTGTGCTCCCTCAGCTGACCGCTTTCTTCAAGCCGCTTCAGACGCGCCTGCACGGTGTTGCGGGCCAGACCGAGTCGGTCGGCCAAGGCCACCGTCGTGGCCCGTGGGTCCGCGTCGAGCGCCAGGAGGATCCGGGCGTCGAGAGCGTCGACGTTTCGCATGGTGCTCAGTATGGCACAGCATGGACGTACGACATTGAGCATTCTGCTCATGCATCTTGCAACATATTGCGCATTCCGATGCACCTTTCTAGGTTGCCGCTATGCAAAAAGCGCAATGCGATAACACGTCAACGAACAGGGTGCCCCGCGTCGACCGCCGGGTATGGGGTGATGAGGACGAGATCGTGGCGGCCGCCATGGACTACGCGAGCCGACGCATCTTGCAGGCTCCGGATCCGGTGGCTGGGGCCCGCTCCGCCGCCGACCTCGCTCTCGCGACCGGTACGGCCATCACTCCCTGGGGAATCGGCGGCGCTGCGGCCCTCGCTCTGTTCGACCGAGTCCTGGCACCTGCCACCCGCGCCCAGAACGGATCGATGAACCTCGCGTACATCCCTGCGGCTCCCACTCGTGCCGCACTCGCCTTCGATGCGGTGACCGGCGCGGCGAACATCTTCGCGGGCACCTGGGAGTCGGGAGCCGGTGCCATCCACGCCGAGAACGAGGCGTTGACCTGGCTCACCCAGCTGCTCGGGTGGCCCAGCCCCGCAGCAGGATGCTTCGTCAGCGGCGGCACCATGGGCAATCTCTCGGCTCTCATCACGGCCCGCGCCGCTGCCGCCACATCCCGGCCCCGGCCGACGGACGGCTGGAAGATGGTGTGTGCCGACAGCGCCCACTCCTCCATCAGGTCCGCGGCACAAGCAATGGACGTCGAGGTCGTCACCGCGCCCGTGGACCAGCGGGGACACCTCACCGGAGCTGCCGTGAACACGGTCCTGGACTCCACGACCGGTGTGTTCGCCGTGGTGGCGACCGCCGGGACCACCAATGCCGGTCTGATCGACGACCTCGATGACATCGCCGACGCGTGCGAACGGCACAACGTGTGGCTGCACGTCGACGGTGCCTACGGCGGAGCAGGCCTGGCGGCACCCAGCGTGCGGCACCTCTACACAGGCATCGAACGCGCCGACAGCTTCATCGTCGATCCTCACAAGTGGCTCTTCGCGCCTTACGACTGCTGCGCACTGCTCTACCGGGATCCCGCAGCGGCACGCGCGGCGCACAGTCAGTCGGCGCACTATCTCGACGCAATCGACCGCGACGTCCACAATCCGGCGGACCTGGCCCTCCACCTCAGCCGCCGTGCCCGCGGTCTGCCGTTCTGGTTCAGCCTGGCCGTCCACGGAACCGATCGGTACTCGCGTGCCGTGGAACAGACACTGTCCACCAGCCGACTGGTCGCCGATGCCATACGCGCCAGTGACCATCTACGCATCATGATCGATCCCGAGCTGTCCGTCGTTCTCTTCGAGCGCCCTGGGTGGGGCCCTCAGGACTACGCGTCATGGTCCGCCGGAGCCGCCGAAGCAGGCACCATGCTGTGCGTGCCGACCCAGTGGAACGGCGCAACGGTTCTCCGCATGGCCTTCGTCAACCCAGACACCCGTGCCGACGACGTCATCGACACGCTCCGCACGCTCCGCTAGCGGTGGTTTGTTGACGCCTTCACCCCACGGCTTGCTCCCGCAAGAATCCGCCGTTGACAAACCACCGCTGACCAGGGCGTACCACCCAGGTGGGGCAGGCGGCCGGAGGTGGGTTCGCTCGCCTTCGTGCGGGCCTCGATGGCCTCGATCACCGACACGGCCGAGGTGCTCGATCCGGTCCTGGACGTGCACCTGAAGGGCGCCTTCTTCGTGACGCGACCGGTCTGGGCCGCCATGCGGGAGCAGGGGTACGGCCGTGTGGTCAACACGATCTCAGCGGCGGGCCTGCTCGGCACCGCCAACAAGAGCAACTACGGGCGGCCAAGGCAGGGCTGATCGGCCTCACCCGCACCCTGGCACCGGAAGGGGCCGCACACAGCATCAAGGTCGACGCGGTCGCCCCGATCGCGCTCACCCGCATGCTCACCCAGTCTCGGACGAAGCCCGATCCACCCCGAGCAGCCGCCAGGGAGGAAACCGAGCGGAGGGCCGAGCAACAGGCGGGGCCGGTGGCGGGAGCAATGACCGTGGACCGGATGAGAACCTTCGTCGACCGACTCGATCCCGCGCTGGTCGCGCCGGTCGTGGCCTATCTCGCCCACGAGGACTGTCCCGTCTCTGGGGAGATGTACACGGTGGGCGAGGGCCATGTCGCGTGCTTCTTCATCGGGAGGACGAGGGGCTACTTCAACCCGACGCTGTCGATGGAGGACGTGCGGGACCACTTCGCCGCGATCCGCGACGAGACGGAGTACACGGTTCCGAGGGATCCAGGTGAGGAGATCGCGCGACTGTTCAAGGTCATCGGCGGGCGGTCGGGGCACTCCTGACGGTGTACCCGGATCCCCGGGCCCGGCAACTGCCGCGAGCCGGCAGCTGATATGGAGGGCCTGGGTGTCAGGGGCCGTGCTGTTTCCGGCTCGGTACCCGAGTACCGGGCCGGGTCCTCATGCTGTGGGCCGGTGGGAGACGGCGGATGCAGGGCGAGTGGTGCTGCGCTCGCGGCGTGGCACCGATCGCGCAGGGATGTTTCCCGAGATCGTGACGGCAACTGCGGTGCGGGCAGGCCACTGGGGGCTCTGCCGCCGGTGGGCGAAGTGCACGGCGGATTCCTGCGGCTGCTCGCCGCGCGGCCGGGGGAGCGCCTCGCTGCCCTCTGCGCCGGGCGGCGTCCACCGCGGCCACACCCGTACGATTCGCATCCGCCGACCGCCGAACGGATCGCCCTGCTCGAAGAACTCTCTGCCGACGAGTGGGCCGACGAGGCGGCCGACGCACCGACTGCGTTCACCCTGCTGTTCGACCCGGACCGCGTCTTCGCCGCGCTGGAGGCGCGCACGCTGCCGCACGAGGCAACGCAGCAGCGGCGCATGAGCTGGGACGACCTCGTCACGGCCCGCGCGGTCCTCGATGCCGAGGGCTGGTCCCGCCCGCTGCGACTCGCCGTCGCCAGAGCGCTCCGTTCCGAGGCGCAAGGCGCCGGCGCGACGGTGCGCGCGCGCCGGGGCACCCCGGAGGAGAAAGAGGACGCCAAGTTGCCCGGTCTGGAGGAGGTACTCGACGCATTCGACCGCGGCCTGCTGTGGATGGCGGTCGCCGACCGCATACCAAAGCCCCCGCAAGCGACACGGCTGGTTGGGCCGTCGGCCCGCAACTTCATCCGGCCCAGGGTCTTCGACGGGCTCGCGGGCATGGTCCGTCTACGCCTCTCCGAGGCCGGACACGCCGCCCCCGACATCGCGTGGTCCGGGGTTCCCGGACTCGCCCTGCCCGAGGAGTGGGAAAAGTCCATGGACGACGCCCTCGACGCAGCCGTCGCCGACACGCCGGACACCGGCCCCTGCGCGTTCTGCTCGCCGGCAGCGACCGCGTATCCGCATAGCCGCCGCTCGCCCCTACGATCCCCGCCTCACCCAGGCAGACGTGGCCAGCGGAGGTGGTAGGCGGGTCGCCGAACCTCCGCTGCCGTAGACACGACGCGTGCGGAACGGCACGAGGGTTTGCCGCCCCATCGCCTGATCGAGGACCGGCGGCTGGTGCAGATGGAGACCCTCGACCTGCAGGACGCCGTTACTGGTCGGCTTCTCGAATGGCACAGGTGAGGTCGCCGGGCACGTGTCCGCCTACGGCTCGGCCCGGGTCGCCAAGGTCGCCTTCCTGGCCTCGCTGGAGCCCTGCGTGCTCAGGAGCGGCGACAACCCGGACGGGGTCGCCCCGAAGGAGTTCTTCGACGGCGTGGTCGCGGCCGTGACGGCGGACCGTTACGCGTACTTCACGGCCTTCTACGAGGCCTTCTACAACCTCGACGAGAACCTCGGCACCAGGATCAGCGAGGAAGCGGTCCGCAACAGCTGGAACGTCGCCGCGGGCGGCGGCATTTTCGCCGCCGCCGCGCCGGTCGACCTGGTACACCGACTCCTCGCGGACATCCCTGCCATCGACGTGCCGACCCTGATCCTGCACGGTACGGGCGACCGCATCCTGCCCGTCGAGAGCACCGCGAGGCCCTTCCACAAGGCGCTCCCCTCCGCCGGCTACGTGGAGATGGAGGGCGCCCCGCACGGACTGCTGTGGACCCACACGGAGGAGGTCAACACCGCGCTCCTCGCCTTCCTGGGGAAGTGCCCCGCGTCTCAGGGCTCCCGTCGGCCTGCTGACTACGCGACGCCGCTCGCCGCTACACCGGCCGCAGGACATGGGCATCCCGGCTGAGAACACCGCGCTCGCCGGGAAGCTGAGCCGCTGCCCCAACGAGCCGATCACGGTCACGCTCGCTCGATAACGGAGGCGCACGCCGGCGGTATGGGGGGCGTGGGCCACACGGAGGTGAAAGCCCCGGCTGGACGAGGGAGACCAGCCGGGGCCGTGGGTGGTGGCCTGCGGAGGACGGTGGCCTCTCGGCGGAATGCTCGACAGGACTTCAGCCGAACGCCCGCCCCCATGGGAAAAGGGCGAGGTCCGGGGACACCGTCCCCTCCTCAGCCACGTATGGATGAACGATGAACTACCCGCGCCTGTCCCGCTGTTGGCGCCGCGCGGCGGGTGAGTTGAGGCACGCCGCCGTTTTCGTGATCGGCCGTGGCATGCCGGCTGATCAGCGCGTGCGGCGATGCCTCCGACGTGCAGCCGCTGGCTACCCGATGTTCGGCGCTGGGGCGTCGCTGCCGTCACACCTTCTCGTGACATGTGCTTTCCCGGTGCTTGCGGTGCCCGCCACCAACGGGCAGTCGGCCCCTTGCCCCGGCCCGATGGTCGGCACGGGAATTCCTCACCTCACGAAGCGGGTAGCTTGGCGGCGGCCCTGCTTTTGCCCATCGCTGCCCGGATGCGAGCCCCTGCAGAAACGACATCCCTGGTGCTGGACGGCGCGAGACGGATCTGTTGCCGGCGTCACCGACGTGACCAGCTTCATACCTCAGCGCCTGACAAGATCGCCCTTCGGGGCAGGTCGGAATGAGGCAGATGGCAAGATATGAGCCACCTGCCCCGCGCGCTGTGACGCGTAGGGTGGTGTAGACGTGGCAAGGGAGAACATCGTGTTGGCCGAAGCCTTGAAGGGTGTTCCCCGGATACCCGGCGTCGGAGCTGAGGCTCGGCATGGCGGGTAGCCACAGCACCCTGCGCCCATACGAACCTGGTGGGTCCCTGGTGGGCCGGGAGACGGAGATCGCCCGCCTCCTGGAGATCGTCGAAGGCCGTGTCGAACCGCGGATGCTGCTCCTGCTCGGCGAGGCCGGCACGGGCAAGTCGCGGCTTCTGGCGGTCGCCGGTGACCATGCGCGGGACAGCGGAACGCTCGTCCTGGCGTCCCAGGGCATCGAGGCCGAGTCGCGGCAGTCCTTTGCCGCCCTGCACCAGTTGCTCCTGCCCGTGCTGCCCGACGCCGCCTCCCTGCCCGACCATCTGCGCAAGGCGCTCGAGACGGCGTTCGGCATCGCTCCCGCCGAGGGGCCGCCCGAGCCCATGCTGCTGCGTGTGGCCGTCCTGACGCTGCTGAGCGATGTCTCGGACCGGCAGCGCGTCCTGCTGGCCCTCGACGATGTCCAGCACTTCGACCGGGACTCCCTCGACGTGCTGGGTTTCGTGATGCGCCGCGTCACGGCACAGGACGTGCCGGTGCTGCTGACCGCACGCGGGCAGACGGCCCCCGCCGGGGTTCCGGCCGACCTGCCCACCGTGCTGTTGGGGCCGCTGACCGAACAGGCCGCGGCCGAACTCGTGGACGCCCAGCCGCACGCACCCACCGGCCGGACGCGGAGCGAACTACTGCGGCAGGCCGGTGGGAACCCGCTGGCCATCATCGAACTGTGCCGCGCGCCCGGAGCGGGCGGCACGGGTCTGCTGCCCGGCGGAGGACTGCCGCAGACGGAGCGCATCCAGGAGCTGTACGCCGCGCGGCTGCGCGGTCTGCCGGAAGTGGCGCAGCGGCTGATCCTGTACGCCGCGGCGTCGCAGTACGAGGACCTCGCCACGATCATGGCGGCCGCGGGCGTCGGCCCGGACCTCTCGGCCTGGGCTTCGGCCGAGGAGGCCGGCCTCGTGGCCATCTTCGACGGGCGGGTGCTCTTCCGCCATCCGCTGGCACGCACGGGTTCCTATCACGCGGCGTCGGCCTACCTCCGGCAACAGGCGCACCGGGATCTTGCGGCCGCCCTCGCGGCCGACCCGGCCCGGCGCGCCTGGCACCTGGCCGCCGCGTGCTTCAGCCACGACGAGTCCGTGGCGGCGGCTCTGGAGGACACCGCCGAACTCGCCGAGCGGCGCGGCGGCTTCTACGCGGCGGCCCAGGCGCTGCAGCGGTCCGCCGAGTGCAGCCCCGCGACCGCCGACCGGGCGCGCCGGTACGTGAAGGCGCTGCACGCCGCCACCACCGCCGCCGACCCCTCATGGGTCAGCGAGTTGTACGACAAGGTCACCGCGCTGACCGAGGACCGGGACCTGCTGGGCATGGCGGCCTGTGGCGCGGGCATGGCCCTGTCGTTGTTCGGTTACCAGCGCCAGGGGTTCCGGGTGCTGATGAGCGCGTTGGAGCCGGATCCCCCCAGGTCCGGCATGACGGTGTTCGCTCTGGCCAGCGTGCTCGGGGCAGTCGCGTACCAGTCGGGCCTGCCTGAGGTCGGGCGCCCGGTCGCCGGCCTGGTGGACGAGGCTGGGGCCAGGAACCGCGACACGCCCTTCTCCGAACTGGCGACGAGTGACAGCTGGGCCGCCGTGCGGGCCGTGACCTTGGCTGCGGCCGACCCGACCGGCGCTACCGAGTTGTTGCGGGGCATCCGTCGCCGGGCGGGCGCGCCGGAGCCGGCGACCAGCGTCGCGGAGATGACCCGGGCCCTCGGGATCGGCGGGGTGGCCTGGTACGCCGACGAGTCCGACCTGTGCGTGGAGACCTTCCGCCAGGTGTACGCCCTGCTCAGCGCGTACGGTGCCATGGGACCTGCCGTGCCCACGCTCTCAGCGATGGCCGCGGCACTCATCGACACCGGCCGGTGGGCGGAGGCCGACGAGCATCTGGAGAGGACTGCGGCGCTGGCGGCGGTGCACAAGCTGAGGCACGTGCAGATCGACGTCGAGGCGCTGCGGGCGACCCTGCGGGCCTTGCGCGGTGAGAGTGCCGGCATGACGGCGGACCCGGCCTGGACGGCGGTCGGCCTGGAGGAGAACCGCGCCACTCACGCACGCATCCTCCGGGCCGCCGGTACAGCTGCCGGGGCGGCCGGTGATTTCGACGGCGCGTTCCGGCAGTTCCGGTCGCTGTTCGGTGAGGACGGCAGGCCTGTGCACTACTTCCTGTCACCGCGATCGGTCGCCGACCTTGCCGCGGCCGCCCAGCGGACGGGCCGACAGGGGGAGGCGGCGCACATTCTCGCGGCGGTGCGCGACGCGATGGGGCCGCAGCCGACGAGCCGGATGATGCTGCTGATGCATCACGCCGCCGCGCTGACCGGCGACCCGAAGGACGCCGAACACCACTTCCGTCTCGCCACGGTGAACCCCGTGGGCGATCAGTGGCCACTGGCCCGGGCACAGGCGAGACTCCACTACGCGCAGTGGCTGCGAAGACGGCGGCGCCCCCTGGAGGCCCGCGCGCTCCTTGCCTCCGCGCTCGAGTCGTTCACCCGGCTCGGAGCCGCCACCCTGGCCGAGGAATCCCGCGCCGAGCTACGGGCGAGCGGCGTGGCCACCGCCCCCGCCCAGGCCGACCCGCTGGCGGAACTCACCGCTCAGCAGCGCCAGATCGTACGGCTGGCGGCCCGGGGGCTGCGTAACCGGGAGATCGCGGAGCGGCTGATGCTCTCCCCGCGCACGGTCAGCTCGCACCTCTACAACGTGTATCCGAAGCTGGGTGTCAGCAGCCGCAACCAGCTCCGCGATCTGTTCGACGATCTGTGAGCCCCCACGGCGAGTCACCGCAGACGATACGGTGGCCATCCAGCGGACGATCGCGCGCGGCGATGGACGGAACGTGAGTCGTTCGAGTTCCGAGCCCGTGAGCGGGCGAGACGAGCCAGAATAGCCTGCCGTCGTCCTCGACCCGCTTGTGCAACGGCTCGTGGACGCCTCTGCCGGACCGCCCTACCTGCACCAGCTGGGCCCGGCCGACGGACGGCAGGCACTGCTGGAGATCCAAGGCCACATGCTCGACGACTTCGGCCTGGACGCAGAGTTCCGGGTCGCCCCGGTGGGTCCCAGCGGGCTCGTCGGCTTCTGGTTGTTCCGGCCTGCACGGCTGACGGGCCCGCTCCCCGTGGTCGTGTACCTGCATGGCGGCCGGTGGATGCCGGGTGACGCCAGGACTCACGCGCGCACGATCGGCGAGCTGGCGGCCGGGAGTGGTGCCGCCTTCGTGGTGCCCGAGTACACCCGTACCCCGGAGGCCCGTCACCCGGTCGCGCTGGAGGAGTCGTACGCGGTCCTGACCTCGGTGGTGGAGGAGGCCGACACCCTGGATCCGGACGGCCGCAAGCCGGCGCTGGCCGGCGACTGCGGCGGCGCGACCATGGCCACGACGCTCACCAGCATGGCCAAGCAGCGTGGGGGCCCCGGATCCGTGCACAGCCGCTGTACTACCCGGTGACCGACCCGTACTCCGCCACCCCGTCGCGGGATCAGTTCGATTCCGGCTACCTCCTGACGGGTGAGGCTCTGGACTGGTACTGGCACCAGTACACCGACGACGCGTGCGAGCTCGCCGAGCCCGCGGCCTCGCCGCTGCGGGCCACCACGGCAGACCTCGCGGGACTTCCTCCCCGCCCTGATGGTGACGGCGGCGGCGGACGTCGTACGGGACGAGGGTGACCAGTACGCCCGCATGCTGCGGCAGGCCGGCGTCCCGGTAATCGCCGTCCGCTACCTGTACCTGGGGACGGTGCACGACTTCGTGTCCCTGAATTCTCTCCGGGACAGCCCGCCGACGCTGGCGGCGATCCGGCAGGGTGGCCACTTCCTCAGGGACGCTCTCGCCGACCGGCGCTGACCGACCGGTTCGACGCGACGGTGGATGAGACACGTTCGGCGTTCCTGACAGCGAGCGCATGCTGTGGGAGGAGCTGAAGAAGACCCAGGAACGGATGGCCGAGCTGATCGCGGAGAACAAGCGCCAGAAGGCCGAGATCGACATGTTCGCCCGGGTGGTGAACGTTCTGACCGTTGAGAACGACCAGCTCAAGAGGAAGCTGGGCGATCAGCAGGCTCCGGTGGTGCGGTTGCATCCGGCCCCCGAGTAGCTGCACAGACGTGTCCTGTCCTGCCCGCGAAGTGGGCAGGACAGAACGACCGGGCATGCCTCAGGCGGCGACGCCGAGTTCCGTGCGGGTGCGGTGGATGAACTCACGGACGGCTGGCTCGCGCCGCCAGGGGGGCGAGGGCCGCGTTGAACTCGGCGACGTAGTCCTTGGCGCGGGTGGACTGGACGCGGGCGAGGATGTCGACGGACCGGTTGCCGAGTTCGAGGCCATGGCCGAGGGCGCGGGCCTGGAGATGGGCGGTCCCACGATGGCGAGGCGCATGCCGACGGAGCGCGTGAACACCCCGGGCGGCATGGCAGCGGCCTGTTGGTTCCAACCGAGGGCGTCCTTGGGGTTCTTCAGGTCGCGGAAGACCCTCGCGTGATCGACGGCCGCGGCACCCTCAACGCGGACGGCTGGCGCGAGGCCGGATGGACCCACCGCGCCCTCGGACGCCCCTGAACTCGCGGTTCAGCCCAGCTCGGCGCGTCGACCTGACCGGTCGAGGCCGACGCGCCTGGCTGGGTAGACGCCGGGGGCGCTTGATGCTCCCGAGCGCCTCCCACAACGGCTGTCCCTCCTGGCTCCACAGCTCCAAGCAGTGACGGTCCATCAGCCGAATCCCATACCGCTCGGCCCAGGCCACGGCAGGCCCGCTGAATCGGCCGTTGGTGACGACAACGGCAAACTGGGCACCATGGACCGGCGCCGCAGTCCCGTTGACCTGCTGGAGCACGCCGACTCCCGTGGCCTTTCCGGCCCAGCCATCGCGCCGGTGTTTGCACTGGATGACCCAGACCCGGCCATCGGCATCCACGGCGCGCACATCACAGGCATCGTCACCCGCACCACCGACCCGCTCGGCCGTGAATCCGTCCCGCCGCATCAGATCACGTATTGCGTATTCGAAGGCCCGGGGGTCTGACTCGTCCAGTTCGGACAGCTGCATCCGCAGCCCTTGAGCCCGACGCTCTTCCCACCTCCGCCTCTGCTCTGCCGCCGCCCCGAAGACGACCACGAGCATCAGCCCTGCCTGCGGCAGGACGGCATAGATCCCCCAGTGATCATTCAGCCAGGCGCCCAGCCAGACGAAGAACCCGATGAACCCCGCGCCTGCGATGACCGCTCCTACGGCGAGCGCAGCGAACTGCAGCTTCTCGCGCCTGTCCAGCAGACGCTCGCGCTCGTCCTCGCTCACGTCATCAGGGGACACCCTCAACGCCGCCCACACGTCCGCAAGGTGTCCACGCACCTTGGCGAGCCTGCCGCTCAGCTCCGCCCGCGCCCTGACTGGCACTCCCTCTTCAACCATGCGATCCCCTCAGCCAGTTGATGTCCCCGCACAACGGCTTAGTGGACCACACCGCACTGACAGAGCAGCCGGGTTCTGGATAGGCGTGACCCGGCCCTCGTGAGCTCGGACCGGCCTCGGCGGGGAACCGGTGAGCGCAACCAGCACCCGTGCTCCCCCGGGGTGTTCCAACCTCACGGGCATGAGCATGCGCAGTGGAGAGCTGGAACCCCGACCGGCCAACGAGGTCCTGACGTAGCCTCACGAGGCGGCTCTGCAGGGGCTGCGGGCCTTTGAGGCGCTGATCCTCGACACCCTGGCCCAGTCCGGGCTCCCGACCGACGGCATCCTGGTCGGGCTGGAGGAACGCCATGCCCTGATGGAGAGCAGCGGCTTCGCGCTCCGGCGGCTGCCCGCTGAGAAGCGCAGACAGGCCACCCACATCTCCAAGATGATCACCGCGGGGTCCGGGTCGGTCTCTTCGATGCCGCGTTGAATTACCTCTGGGACGAGACCGTCCTTGAACTGCGCAAGCGCGTCGTGAACTTCGACCTCCAGTACTTCTATGAGGTTGCCGAGAAGAACGACAACAAGCGCAAGGAGCTCAAGGACGAGGAGGACCTGCCCAAACTCGACGACCAGAAGCTGCTCACCGGCTGTCGCGAGATCGGCGTGATCAGCGACATCGGGTTCCAGGAACTCGACCTCTCAACGACTGACCCCCGCACGCACCCCAGCCGAGCCAGTCCGTGCGGCCGACGAGAGCCCGGGGCTCGCCAGCTCACCCGGTGGCCGAAGTCCTTCTTCTTCGCCCGCACTGCGAGTCCACGCGTCATCGACGGCCGCGGCACGCTCAATGCGGGCACCTGGCGCGAGGCCGGCTGGACCGCCCGAGCTCTGGGACGCCCCCTGGGCCACTTTCGCCGCCACGCCCCCTTGCTGGCGAAGCAGCTGGTCAGGGGCCTGCGGCAGCTCGACTCACGGGAGTGAAGGGGCTGAAGGGGCTGAATTTCTGGCAAGTCGCCACAGAACTACCTGGCCAACCGCTCCTGGGCGCCGCAGAGCGAAACGTCAGCGCGTCGCTGCACTCTTTGGCCGCTTCGCCCCTGACACTGCTGCCGTGTCTCTGCAACAGCCCCAGGCCTCTCCCGCGGGGGTAGCCACCGCCCCCCCAGCACGAGCCCGACCTTGACGGACACCTGACTTCAGACGAACGAGCGGCAGCTCAGGTCCTGTCAGCCCACATCGCGCACATGGCTCCGAAGCATATGGCCAGGCGACTGCGGCGTCTTCGTGAGCACTTCCCCGACCGGCCGAAGCGCACCTGGGAGATGAAGACGTGGCTGGTCACGCTGCCCGATAAGCGGCTGAGACTCTATGCCGAACTCTCGGCATTCGAAGCCGCCTTGCTCGCCATGCCGCCGGCCCGCGACTGCCTGACGAACTGGCAGACCGCAGCACTCGCTGCCGACATCTGCCCCGGCCGGTTTCCGGCCCCCACCGATCAGATCGCGGGCGAGCTCCTCGCTCTGCGAGCAAAGGCGCGTGAGCGCCTCCGCGCTGAGAACCGCAGCCGCCCCGTCAAGATCACGGTCCCGGAACCAACGTCCCCGGCAGAACCCAGACGAGGCCGCCGGACCGCAGCGAGGCCCGCCACCACTCTCTCGCCCCCGGCGCAGTAGTCGCGACCCGAGAACGGTGAGGTGCCTCGGCTACCGCATCGGTCACGCCGATACCTTCCCGCTCGGGTTCCGTGGGCGGGTGTCGACATTCGCTGTGTCTCTCTCAGCGGACGAGCACGCCCTGATCGAGCATGCAGCCGAACTCGACGCTCCCGGCAGAGTTGCTGTCGCTCAATAGGGGGCGGCCGCCTGAATCTTTCCAACCACCTTCTCCAGGTTCACCAGGAGGAACTCGACCCTCCTCTGAGGCTTCACCCAGGACCCGGCGCTGCCAAGATTCTTGCCGCCTGTCTGCTTCAGTGCGGCCGCTTTGCTCTTGGGGCTCTCATGGGCGGCGAAGTTGCGCAGGGTTACCAGCAGGTTGATGGGATCTCGGTGCTGCGGGCCCTTCACAACCCGATAGAGGTAGTGCTCCGTCCGACGAGCTCCTTGATCACTCTGACGAGGCCGCTTTGCCCGCCCTCGAAGTCGAAGTAGCCGCCCCCGGTGACCAAGTACTCACAGACCTCGTCATTCAGATGTCGGGGGAAGGCAACCCCAGTTGTCTCGCTGGTTGTTGACGTGTCGTTATTGATGGCGGTGACCAGGCAGTCCAGCATGAGCTTCTCGAACGCCACCGCCGTCTTGATGAGCGCTGCCTCATACACCCAGGTCACCGCCTGGTCCGTCAGCTTGGCCTCCTCCGCCTCAACGACGAAGTTCCAAATGCGCTGAGACGCTTGCATGAACATGTCTGCTGCGAGCTTCCCGCTCTTCTTCCTGGGCACGGCAGGACGCTAATCATCCTCAGAGAGGTCCGCATCCTGTTTCCCGTCGTGGACAACGGACGCATGCGAACCCCGACGATGCGGATGATTGTGACCTTCAGTGAAGATCCGACTGGACCTCGGTCAGTCGATGCCTTCGACGATGCGGAAGTCGCGCTCGACGCCGTCGGAGAGGGCGACCAGCGCTTCCTGGTAGGCCGCACTCTCGCGTGCCGCGACGGCCTGCTCGAAGCTGTCGAACTCGACCAGGACGGTGCGCTCGGCGATTCCGCCGTCATGCGCCACGACCCGGCCGCCACGGGCGAAGGTTCGACCGCCCCCGGCCTTGACGGCCGGAGCGGCCAGCTTGTTGTAGGCAGCCAGCTTCTCAGGGTCTGAAATGGTGCGGTAGACGCTGACCCAGTAGCCCTTGGGCATGGAACCTCCAGTGTTGGGATGAGTGCATCTGACTTACGGGTTGGTCTCGGACGAGCGTCGGCGGGCGAGAGCGAGGCTTGTCAGCGTCGTGATCGCCATGGCGCCGATGCCGACCAGCGCCGCGGTGGTGTAGGCGTTGTCGTCGGGGAAGAGGTGGCCGGGGCCGGTGCCCGCTGCGAGGATCAGGCCGCCGATGGCGCTGCCCAGGGAGTACCCGACGCTGCGGACGACGTAGTTGAAGCTCATGGCGCTCGACGTCTCGCTCTTGGGGGTGACGGCCAGGATGACGCCGGGCATCGCGGCCGAGAAGCCGCCGACGCCGAAGCCGAGCACGCCCATCGCCGCGAACAGTTCGGCCAGGTCCGACCGGGCCGCCGCGAACAGGGCGAACCCGCCGCCGACCACGACGGCGCTGCCGGCCAGGAGCAGGGGGTCGGCGATCCGCGTCCGGACCCGCGGCGTGAGCTTGCCGGCGACGAACCCCAGCACCGAGAACGGGATGAGGACCAGCCCGGCGACGAAGGTCGTCAGCCCGAAGCCGTAGCCGGCGCCGTGCGGCGTCTGCGCGTACCGGGTGATGAGCGTGAGCAGGAGGTACATGCCGATCCCGCCGACGAACATGGCGAGGTTCGCCCCGGCGACCGCCGGGTGCCGCACCGCCCGCACATCGACCAGGGGCGTCGTGCTGCGCAGCTCGATGACGGCCCAGACGCAGAGCAGCACCACCGCGACGACGGCGAGGCCCGCCGCCACGGCGAGGTGCCGGCTCCACAGATTCCGTTCGCCGGCGAGGAACAGCACCAGGAGCAGCGCAGCGGCCAGGACGACCGCGCCTGCCACGTCCACGTGGGCGGAGCGGCCTTCGGGGGCTTCGGGCATGGAGCGCCACGCGGTCAGGAGGGCGGCGGCGGTGACGACCAGGCCGAGGCCGTAGGCGGCCCGTACCCCGCCGAGCTCGGCGAGCAGTGCGGCCAGCGGGTAGCCGACGCCGGCCCCGATGATCGAGACCACCGAGATCAGGGCGATCACGGCCGCGCTGCGCTCCTCGGGGAGGTGGTCCCGGGCCACGCCCATCATCAGCGCCGTCAGCCCGAGCCCGACGCCCTGGGCCGCCCTGCCGGCCAGCAGCCACGCGAACGGCAGCGGCAGCACGGTGAGCGCGCTGCCGGCGACGACGACCGCCAGCGTGGCGAGGATCGTGGCCCGCCGGTGCGGGCCGGCTCCGAGCCGGCCCAGGACCGGCGTGGCGACGGCGCCGCTGAGCAGCGCGACGGTCAGCGTCCACTGCGCGCTGCCGAGCGAGACGTGGAACGAGGTCGCCACGCTGGTGATGAGCGGCGTCCCGAGGCTGGCGACCGCCGCCACGACCAGAGCGATGAACATCAGGGCGGGGACCAGCAGCCGCGCCTCGGAACGCGCCACCGGGGACGCCTTCACCGCCTCCCCGCCGACCGGCTGCCCGGTCACTGCTTCGGCCCTTCGCGGTCCTGGCTTTCGAGCTCTGCCAGATGCTTCAGCGCCGGAAGGGCCGCCACCAGCGCCTCGACCTCGTCGCCGGTGAGCTCGCCGATCAACCGCTCGAACGCGTGGACGCCCGCCTGGCGCCGCGTCCGGACATAGGAGGCGCCGGCCTCGGTCAGGCACACCAGCGTGACCCGCTTGTCGGACGCGTCGCCCCGCCGCTCGACCAGGCCGGACTCCTCCATCACCCGGACCAGGGCGGTCATCGCGGGCTGGGTGACGCCCTCGACCGCGGCCAGATCGGTGATGCGTCGCGGGCCGGTCCGGTCCAGGGTGGCCAGGGTGGCGGCGGACGTCAGGCTCATGTCCCGGGGCAGGCGTCTCGCGGCCCTGGTGGCCAGGTCGTAGAGGGCTGCCCCGATGGCGGCGGACGCGCCAGGGGCGGTGTCTTGACGACTCACGCTCGAAGCATAGCATTTTTATATTCATAGTTTATGGAAATGGCTGGCGCGGGCGCGCGCCGGCCGTCACGCCCGCCGCGATGGAAGTGCTCAGGTCTGATCCGGACCTGAGGTTCGAACTTGCCATCGACACTGTTTTGGTGGCGTTGCCCAAGTTCCGTGAGCGTCTGGCTGACGGACGTTGGCAGTCGACCCGTAGCCGACTGTCGACCTACTTCGTCGGCGCGCTGGTTCTTGACTTCCCGAACATCTACAGGAGTTGGCTCGCAAGGTGGTCCAGGTCGGCGGCGGAAGAGCCCCTGGACCTTCTCGGGGCATTCGACATCGAGAGTCCTCAGCGCGGTCCTGAATCAACGGTGGAAGCCCGAGATGAGGTGGTCCGGCTCATCGGAACCCTACCGACGAACGTTCGGAAGGGCGTTGCCCTGATGGGCTTTGGCTACACGATCTCGGAGGCGGCACAGCTCGTCGGCATCAGCGCAAAGGCCTTCGAGTCACGGCTTGGGCGAGTGCGACGCAGGGTGGCCGAGACGCACGGCCAACGGCCGAGGCTTTAGCGGTCGGGATCGTTCGAGCCTGTTTCGACTGGAGAGACCGCCTTCTGCGGCCCATGAAGGCTGGCACCGCGGTCTCGGGCTATGGGTGTCATCAACTACCAAGAGTCACGTCCAGTGCGAGCTGGGGCTGGGCATCTGGAAGGCCCAACGCAACACTCGCAGACTTGACAGGGAAGGGGACCTGTCCGTGCTGCCGCCGGAGATGGACCGTCAACATACTGATGCGTGCTGAGCAGGCTGCTTGCGAGGGTGAAGGACTTAAAGGCCGCCTTCGACGGCACGTCCCGCACAGCAAGAGGGCAGCATGTTCACCGTCTCCCCGGTTCTTGAGGCGGCCGCGCAGGCCTTCGCCGACGCGACCGCGCACCCTCCGTTCCTGTATGACCTGGGCCCGGTCGAGGGGCAAAAGGTCATGGACGGTGTCCAGGAGGGCGACGTCCCGGCGCCGGAAGCGGACGTGGAGGATCTGACGATCGCGGGCGGCCCGTCGGGCAAGGTCTCGATCCGCGTCTTCCGCTTGGCCGGTGCCCAGGGCCCCCAGCCCGTGGTCCTGTATCTCCACGGCGCCGCCTGGGTCTTCGCCCATACCCACAGTGACCGGCTCGTGCGCGAGCTCACCGTACGCGTGCACGCCGCGACGGTCTTCGTCCACCACAGCCTCTCGCCCGAAGCGAAGTACCTCACGGCCCTTGAAGAGACCTGCGCCGCGCCGCTGTGGATCTCGAAGGAGGGAGCCGCCCACGGGCTCGACCCGGACCGCGTCGCGGTGGTGGGCGATTCGGTCGGCGGCAACATGGCTGCGGCCACCACGCTCCTGGCCGAGCAGCGTTGCGGCCCCAGGCTCGCGGCGCAGCTGCTGTACCACCCCGTCACCGACGCGCGTTTCGACACCGTTTCCCACGATCAGTTCGCGAGCGGCTACTACCTCAGCAGCGACGGGATGAAGTGGTTCTGGGACCAGTTGCACGACCCATCCGGCCGAGCGCGCAGATCACGCCTCCCCACTGCGGGCGCGCCTGGACGAACTGGGCGGGCTGCCACAGGCGCTGGTCATCGTGGCCGAGGCGGACGTTCTGCGCGAAGGGCGAAGCGTATGCAGCCAAGCTGCGCACCACAGGCGTGCCGACCGCGGCCGGGCGCTATGAGGGCGTCATCCATGACTTCGTCATCCTCAACGCGATGAGGGACACCTGCGCCGCCAAGGCCGCGACCCAGCCGGGCGGCGAATTCCTCTACGACGCGCTGCACTCCTGCTGTCCGGGCTGACGTCCGTCATCGGGAATATCTCGGCGACGACGCCGAAGCGGAATAGTCCACTCGCGCAAATACTACGAGAGGGTTGGATTCATCATGACCGAGTTGACGATGACACGCATGCCGAAAACCACTGTCAAGCAACAATTCGCCCGCTCTTTGGAAACTGATTCCGCGCTCATCGACGTGCTCTCCAAGCTTCCGTATAAGGGCGCCTCGGAATTTCTTTATCTGGGAATGTGTGTACGTGGAGCAGCCGCGATCTCCCATAACGGGACGGTGGTTTCCCTGGAGCCCGGAGACCTGTTTTTCTGCGACCCCGACCGGCCTTACCTCGGGCAGTCCGGCGGTGAACGCCAGGTGACGGTCTTCCGCGTGTCCAGGCGCCATCTCGGTGTATCGGAGTCGGACCTGCGCCGCATCGTGGGGGTTCCGGTGCGGCATGGTGAAGGCGTGGGCGCGCTGGTCTCGGTCATTCTCTCCTGGCTCGCTGTCGAGGAGGAGCTCCACAGGTCGAGGATCGGAGATCGGCTCGCTCGCACTGCGGTGGACATCCTCGCCGTGCTCGTCATGGAACTCCTTGCAGAGGAGACCAGACTGGAGACAACCGGCGTATCGGATATCGGAGCCGAGACCCTGGCACGGATCCGGGCGTTCATCGAAGAGCACCTGATGGATCCGGACCTGTCACCGCAGTCGATCGCGGTTGCGCACCATATCTCTGTCCGGTACCTGCACAAGCTATTCCAGAACGACGGCACCACGGTGAGCCAGTGGGTGCGGCAGCGTAGACTCGATTTCTGCCGGAAGGATCTGGGCCGGACGTCATACCGACGGCTGACCGTGGCTGCCGTGGCACAGCGCTGGGGTTTCCGCAGCGCGTCGCATTTCAGCCGGGTGTTCCGCGACGCCTATGGTATGTCCCCACGTGAATGGCAGTCATGCGCGTAGTCGACTTGGGCTCGTCGATCACCAGGGCGAAGATCCTCGACGTTGGCGCGGTCGTCCAGGAGCCGCCCGAGGCCGTTGGGGACATCGCGGGCGCCGGGCCGTTCAGGACCCGGCGTGTCGTCCTGGGGAGAGGGTGTCGGGCCGCAAGCGGGGACTGGCGACTGGCCGTAGACGTTCTGGGACTGATCACCGGCGTCGTCGTGCTGGCTGCCTCCGTCCACGACAACACCGCCGGTACCACCCTGCTCGACCAGGCTGCCGAACGGTGTGGGATGCGCCTGGAGAAGGCTCTGGTGGACCAAGGCTTCAAGGACGAGGTCATCATCCACGGGGCGCTGATGGACATCGACGTCGAGGTCGTCCGCCGCAACCCCGAAGACCAGGGCAAAGGGTTCGTCCCGCAGCCCAAGCGGTGGGTGGTCGAGCAGGTCAACGGAACATTGATGTTGCATCGCCGCCTGGCCCGCGAGAAGGGCCACCGCCCCGACACCTCCGCCTCACGCGTCCACTGGGCTTCCGTCGCGAACATGACTCGCCGCCTCACCACACCCGCTCTCACCTGGCGCGACACCCTCGGGCTGGCCGCGTGAACGTCATCGAGCTCCTGGCAGACCTCCAGGCCCAGCACGACGAGACCACGGCCCGGGCCGGCGAACTACGCGACCAGATCGAGCACTTGACCGCTGCCCTCGCCGAGACCGAAGCGCGACTCGCGGACCTGGCCACCACCCGGAAGGTCATCGCTCACGGCGCACTGGCGGAAGGGATACCGCCCCCGATGCGCTGCCGCCCGGTCGGTGATGTTCTCGGCGAACTGCGACACCGTCACCAGCGCGAGCTGGCCTGGTGATCAGCCCGACCACCCTTTGGCTTCGAACGCCTCGGCGAACTCCCTGGAGTGGCCCCGCTGAAAGGGCTCACTGGTTCGATCGCCATGTCCGCCCCGCTCTCCGGTTCTGTCGCAGTAAATGCGTACACCTCGCCGCGGCGGCTGGAGTGGCCAGCGGCAGGTGGTAATGATCACGGTAGGGGCTCCGCCGCAGTAAATCCGGTATTTACTGCGGCAGCTTGTCCCGGACACAACTCGAACAAGGTTCTGACCAGGCCGGACACCTGTGCCCCGTCCGGGACAGCCCCCGACCATTGCCGCCCATCTCCGGGTTCATCAACCTGGAAGACGTGACCGTGATCGTCCTGGCTGAGCACGAAAGCGAACGAGGAGTTACATGGGCCGTGTCCCAGCTGCTCTTGATTCCGGTCCCGGTGAGTCGTTCGAAGGATGAAACAGGAGTGAAAGGGGAAACATGCGCACACGACACATGCTGACTATCGGTGCTGCCGCTGTGGCACTCATCGGAGGCTTGGCCGTGGTGCCAGCTGCTGCCAGCTCAAATGCATCAGCTTCAAGCACTGTGGGAGCGCTGGGGAATGACGCCTACGCCGATCTCGTGGAAGGCGGCGAATTCGTAGCTCGCGGCTACTTCCAGGCAAGTGGCGACAAGTTCATCCTGACCAAGAAGTCGAATCAGACGTACCCTGGCCGTACATACTTAGAGTACAAGTACATCAAGGTCAACGGACAACTCCAAGAGGGAACCCATCACGGTGTGTCCACAGTTGGTGTCCCGGTGACCTTCGACCACAACTTCGGCGAGGGGCGGGCGGTTGCGTTCCGCGTCTGCGTCGAAGACAGTTTCTGGGACCCCTGCTCTGACTGGGCAACCGGCTATGCCTAAAACAACCTAGATAACCCGGGCAAGCCCAAGGGGCGTCCGAAGCCGCATCCCATGGCTTCGGATGCCCCTTGGCTATGCGAGGTCAGCGGCTCGCCGTGGTGGCGTGGGTAGAGCGCGGACGTGGCACCCCAATCGGCAGCGGTGTTGTTCTGGGAGTGCCATGAGGACTCCAGAAGGACCACCCGATGGAAGTACGCGTTCAGGGCGACGTCGTACGCGAAAATCGGTGACAGCAGATACGGTGTCCCATTCGTGATTCCTGCCTTGTCCAACCAAGAATCCCAGTTCAGAGGCAACCCTGACACTAGGGGTCGTTGCATGATCGGGGTTCGTCCGGATCGTCGGGCTGGTTCGGAGTCGCGTCGGACGTCCTGGTTCGGGCAAGGCCCTGCGCGGCTCGCGCACCGGCACCACCCCCTACGTCACCCTGCTCGCCGCGATGGACCACGCCGGTCACGTCCTGGCCCAGCGCCAGGTCGCCGACAAGAGCGACGAGATCCCCGCCTTCCAGCCCCTGCTGGACAGCATCGACCTGACCGGCACGGTCATCACCGCCGATGCCCTGCACACCCAGCACGCCCACGGCACCTACCTCCGCACCCGTGGCGCCCACTACATCGCCCAGGTCAAGGCCAACCATCCCGGCCTGTTCGACCGCGTCCGCCGCCTGCCCTGGCGCGAGATCACGCTCGACCACCACGACCGCACCCGCGCTCACCACCGCCTGGAAACCGGCGGCTGAGGACCGTCGCCTTCGCCCACCTCGACGCACGCCAGGCTCTACAAGTCGTGCGCTGGAGGAAGGACTTCACCAGCGGCAAGCTCATCGTCGAACGCGTCTACCTGATTACCAGCCCGCCGCCGGGCACGGCGACCGGCCCCCAGCTCGCGGCCTGGATCAGAGGACACCGGCACATCGAAAATCTCCTGTACCACGTCCGCGACCGTACTTTCCGCGAGGACGACTCCAAGATCCACGTCGGCCGCCTCCCGCGCATCATGGCCGGCCTGCGCAACCTCGCCATCGGCGTCCACCGTCAGGACGGTCCCACCAACATCGCCGCCGCCCTCCGCTACACCGCCCGCGACTGCCGCAGATTGCTGACCGCCCTCGGCCTCACCGGATGAATCCGAACAGACCTCGATCATGCAAGGGACCCTGCCTCCAGACGGCCACCGCTTTCCTGACATATCCTGCGCAGGCTGCTGGCCTCCACGCCGCTGCCGCGCGCCGCTGACGGGCGGATCGTCCTTGCCGTCGACGTGAGCAACTGGCTGCGTCCCGACGCCCCCACCAGCCCGGAGCTGCTGTTCTGCCACGTCTACGGGCGGGGCCGCAGCGAGGATCAGTTCATCCCCGGCTGGCCCTATTCCTTCGTCGCCGCCCTGGAGACGGGACGCACGTCGTGGACGGCCGTGCTGGATGCGATCCGGCTGGGGCCGTCCCGACGATGCCACCGCGGTGACCGCCACCCAGCTGCGCGAGGTGGTCACCCGGCTGGTGCACGCCGGGCAGTGGCGACCGGGCGACGCGGACATCCTCGTCGTCATGGACACCGGCTACGACGTCACCCGCCTCGCCTACGTCCTGGCCGACCTGCCCGTCGAGCTGGTCGGCCGGCTGCGCTCGGACCGGGTCATGCTCCGGGATGCCGGACCGCGGCGCTCCACCCCGCGTGGCGGGCAGCCCCGCAAACACGGCGGCGTCCTCACTTTCTCCAAGCCTGAGTCCTGGCACACCCCCGACCAGGCCACGACGTGCGACACCACCCGCTACGGCACGGCCGAAGCCCTCGCCTGGACCGAATGCACCCCCGGTTGCAGGCCCGTGGCCCCTGGCTCGACCACTGCGGTGAACTCCCTTTGATCCACGGCACGTTGATCCGACTGAAGGTCGAGTATCTGCCCGGTGACCGCGACCCCAAGCCGGTGTGGTTGTGGTCCTCGCGCACCGGCATGACCGGCCAGGACGTCGGTGTCCGCTGGCAGGCGTTCCTCCGCAGATTCGATCTTGAACATACCTTCCGGCTGTTCAAGCAGACCCTGGGCTGGACCGTCCCCAAGGTCCGCGACCCCGCGACCGCCGGCCTGTGGACCTGGCTGATCAACGCCGTCCATACCCAACTCCGCCTCGCCCGGCCCCTCGCCGAGGACCTCCGCCGCCCCTGGGAACGGCCGTCCGAGCCGCGCCGGCTCACCCCTGCCCGGGTCTGCCGGGGGTTCCGCCACCTCCGCGTGAAGACCGCCCGTCCCGCCGACGTGCCCAGATCCTCCAAGCCCGGCCCCGGACGCCCACCCGGCTCGAAGAACCGCAGGCCAGCCCCACGTCACGAGCCTGGGAAGACCGTGAAACGAATCGAAACCCTCACCGAACACGTCCGCCTGAAACAGCAGCGAGGTTAATGATCAAGCTCAGGCGGCGGGCGGCTCGGACGTTGAGGGCTGCGGCTGTACCCATGACCAGTGGGTCTGCACGATGCGCCATCCGTGGGCCCCGTGCCGGTACACCTCGGTGCAGTTCCAGCGGTAACGGTCGTTGCCGCCTTCGGAGACGAAGTTGAAGCTGAGGACGGCCAGACCCTCACCCATGACCACCAAAGGTTCGACGAGCTCGAACCGGGCGATGCGGACCAGTCCTCTGATGCGGTCGTAGTACCTGGTCAGCTCGCCAAGGCCATTGATCCGCCGCTCGATGAACGGATCGAAGTACGTGACGTCTTCATCGCAGATCTGCAGGTAGCCGTCGGGGTCGCCGGCTCCCCAGCGCCGCAGCGCGGCCGTTTCCATCTCCACGAGTTCGGCGGCCACTTCCTTCGGGTCCGTCCCGCTCCGCCGTGCGCCCGCCACCCACTGGATCGCCATTTATCCGATTTCCTTCCATGTCTGATCGCCCGTGTCCGTGTGTGACAGGCGCGATGCCCCAGTCTGGCGGTGGCCCGGCGGGAAGCAGCAGTGGCGAGAATGCCAATCACCGATACGATCTAGTCATGGCCACCAACGCCCTTGGACCACATCGGGACCCGTCCACGGTTGCTGTCGTCATGGCCGACGGGCTGCCGCTGCTGGAGATGGCCGTCCCCGGCCGGATCTTCGGGCTCCGCCTGGACCAGCCGGACCTGCCGCGCCACACCGTGCTGGCCGTCACCGTGGAGGACGCCTCGATCACCACCTCCGATGGCATCACCCTGGTGCCGCCCCACGGCATCGAGGCGATCGACCGCGCGGGCCTTGTCGTCGTGCCGACCTGGCACCAGCCTGGCAGCATCGCCCCACCTGAGCGGCTGCTGGCTGCGCTGCGTCAGGCCCACCGCGACGGAGCGGTCGTCGCTGGGCTGTGCCTCGGGGCCTTCGTCGTCGCAGCAGCCGGACTGCTCCAAGGGCGACGGGCGACGACCCACTGGGCGTACGCCGACGCCCTTGCCGCCACCTACCCGGATATCACAGTGGACGGAGCAGCGCTGTACATCGACGAGGGCGCCGTACTCACCAGCGCCGGCAGCGCGGCCGGGATCGACGCATGCCTGCACCTGCTGCGGCGCGGCCACGGCGCCGCAGCCGCCGCCACCGTCGCCCGGGCACTGGTCGTTGCCCCCCACCGTACCGGCAACCAGGCGCAGTTCATCCCCGCACCGATACCCCCGGCGGCCCACGGCGACGCACTCGACGACGTCATCGCCCACACGCTGGCCAACCTCGCCCAGCCCGCCGACATCGACGCCCTTGCCCGGCGCGCCAATATGAGCCGGCGCACCTTCGACCGGCGCTTTAGCGCCCGCACAGGTAGCCCGCCCCTGAAATGGCTGCTCACCCAACGGGTACTGCTCGCCCAGCACCTGCTGGAGTCCACTTCCCTGCCCGTCGACGTCGTCGCCCGCCGCACCGGCTTCAGTGACGCCGTCGCCCTGCGCCCCCACTTCCGCCGACTCGTGGGCATCCCCCCTCAGGCATACCGCCAGGCCTTCGCCGACTCCGGCGATCCGACGAAACCTGAACACCGCGTGCATGACACTTCCGTCTCTCAACGAGTTCGACCAGCTCTTCGACGGCCGCCTTACGGCTTGGCCGGCGATTGAGATCGGGGCTGCTCGCCCGGCGCTTCGACTGGGCGTGGCGCGGGCGCCGGCCAGCAGCGCCGCGCCACGCCACAACAGGCCGGCCGTGAGCCGGTTCGCCGCGTACCTCGTCTGTCAGCTGAGCCGCATCTCACCTCTGCGGTGGAGGCGGCACCGGAGCGGGACAGGGCACCTGCCCGTAGGAGAGGCGTGCGAGCCGGTTCCGGGCAGACATCGCGCGGGCCGACCACCTCCCGGGCCGGGGACGCGGTGGGTGACACCGCGCGTGCTGCCCTTGAGCCCGCAAGAGCGGCATTGTCACCGGCGCAAACGCCAGCCCCGACGTCCTGCGCCGCACCGTCCTCAGCCAGGCGTGAGCCGGCCGGGGCGGGAATCCGCGGCGCTCGATCCGCGCTCGTCCAGCCGGCCCGCGATCTCATCGGCCGTGAGCACGAGCGCGAAGCCCTTGCGCAGTACCGCGAGTTCCGGTTCCTGGCGGGATTCGTCGTCGGTGGCCGTGACGTCCGAGCCGAAAACGACCCGGTACCCGCGCTCATACGCCTGTCGGGCGGTGGTGCCAGTTTCGTGGCTCATCACATGTGTCCCAGAAGCACGAACGCTTGTTGCCCGACGCCGCCGGGCTCGGCCTGCAATCGGACTGCGGCAGCTGCTTCGGGCTGTGCTGTGTCGCACTGCCCTTCGCGGTCTCGGTGGACTTCGCGATCGACAAGGATGCCGGCCGGCCCTGCCCAAACCTGCAAGCGGACTTCCGCTGCGGCATCCATGCACAGCTGCGGCAGCGGGGCTCTTCGGGCTGCACCGTCTTCGACTGCTTCGGCGCGGGACAGAAGGTCTCCCAGGTCACCTTCGGTGGACAGGACTGGCGGGTGGGCCCGCACACTGCCCGACAGATGTTCGATGAGTTCCCCGTCATGCGGCAGCTCCACGAGATCCTCTGGCACCTGACCGAAGCATTGACACTGATGCCGGCCCGTCCGATCCACGGCGAACTGCGCCGCGCGCTGGAGAAGACCGAACGCCTCACGGGCGGCAGCGCCCAGGAACTCACGCAGCCGGATGTGGCAGCACACTGGGGCGCCGCCAACGCACTGCTGCTGCGCACAAGTGAACTGGTGCGGGCCAAGTCGCGGGCCGTAAGAAGGACCGCAGGGGAGCCGATCTCATCGGGGCCAATCTCCATGGCGCCAACTGGAGTGCTGCGGGCGGAGGCTTGCGACGGACAGGATGAGAAGTTTGTTCGAAGCCGCCGCCGCCGCTGACCCGCGGCTGAGCCGCAAGCTGTTCATTGACCTCCTCGGCCTCCCGCCGGAAGGTGCAGACGACGGCTACTGCTCAAGCGAGAGCATCCCGGGCAGCAAGCACTTCGGCGTGTGGCCGCTCTCGCAGGCAGCCGAGGCCCTTTGGCACGTCGACGTGGCCCGCCGACCGGGTGGTCCCGCAAGCATCGGTCGAGGTCGAGGTCGAGGTCGAGGTCGAGGTCGAGGTCGAGGTCGGGGACGCAGACGCCGTCGCCGCCGCCGTCGCAGCCGCTGGCGGCGAACTTGAGCGCGCGGGCTTCGAACTGCTGCACCCGGCCCGTACTGAGCCGTGGGGTCAGACAGTGACCCGGCTTCTCACGGACGAGGTGGTCACGCGGTACGCAGGGTTCGCCGCCCACTGCCGTCGTGTGGGTTTGGGGGTGACGGTGTGCGGCATGGGTTACGCCGAGGGTCCGGTCAGCTGCGCGGCGATGATGACGTTGCCGTGCAGATCGGCAAAGTGCAGGGACCGGCTGTCGCTGTCCTCCCGCTCGTTCCAGACCCGCACGCCGTGGTCGCGCAGTTGCTCGCTGACCTGGTCCAGGTCTGCGGTGTACAGGACGAGCAGGGGCTGGCCGCCGCACTGCCGGCCAATCAGTTCGCGCTCCCGGTCCGTGGTGGCCGTCATCAGCCACAGGCCGACCGGTTCCTGGCCGGGCAGGCCGAGGTGCAGGTAGCGGTAGTCGCCGGTGGTCTGGTCATGCAGGACGGTGAAGCCCAGGACACCTCGGTAGAAGGCCAGGGCCGCATCGGTATCAGCGACCAGCACCACCACACGGCCCAGCACGGAGAACAGGTCCTTCTCGGTGGAACGAGCCATGGGAGGAGTGCAGACGAAGCTGATCCCGGCTTCGGCGATCTTGATGTCATCGCTCCAGTGGCCGCCGGAGACACCGATGCCGCCGACGGTGTGGCCGTCGATGTTGATGGGGATGCCGCCGCCGAAGGGGACCAGGCGGTCGATGCCGGTGGGGGCGCCCATGGTCAGCGGAGCATCGTCCTTGATGAACTCGTGCCACTGGTTGGTGGGCATGCCGGACACGGCCGCGGCGTACGCCTTGTCCTGGGCAATCTGGATGGTCAGCAGCGCGGTGCCGTCCATGCGGGCGAACGCGCTCATGTGACCTGCGGCATCGACGACGGCGACGGTGAACTTCTGGTCGGTCTGCTCGGCGGCCTCGATGGCCGCGTTGACGATCGCGCGAGCCGTGGCGTTGGTGATGGTGGGAACGTGCTGGACAGTGCTGTTCATGGCAGTGCTCTTTGGATGTCTCTGTGGTGAACGGGGCTGTTGGGATGGTGGATTGACGGGCCGGTCAGCGGGTGACCGGCGCGGGCTCGGGCCGGTCGGGGGCGGGTGCAGTGGTGCGCCGCTCGGCCCTGGTGGGGATGACGAAGGCGGCGATCAAGGGGAAGACGGCCGCTGCCACGAAGGCGGCGGAGTATCCGCCGTTGGAGATCACTACGGCCATGACCGGCGGCGTGGCGGCGGTAACTGAGGGGCCACGAAGTTTCCGGACAGGGACCCAATAGGGTAGTCCTGAACAGGAAACGAGGAAGAAGTGGCGCCGCCCAGTACTCGCCGGAGTTCCGCGAGGAAGCCGTCCAGATCGCGTTGAGGTCGAGCAAGCCGTCGTCGACCGGCTGAACTTCAGCGGCGCCATCATCCAGACCGGCACCGAGTCCTACCGTCTCGTCCACACGAAGGCCCAGGCCGAACAGACCCAGGCCGGCTAACCGGCGCCACGCGGGAGGCCCCAGCGAGTGCACACGTTCGCGTCACCCTTCGCGCTGCAGCAGCCCTGGGTGGATGCTCTTGAACCGGGGCAGGTTGTGGCCTGGTCAGGCAACCGGTGCAACATCTCGGGCGACGAGGGTGGCAGCGAGGGCGATGAACAGAACGGCGGACAGGGCGGTGACCAGGCTCTGGCTGCGAGTGCCCAGGCGGCGGCCGGAGTGTGCAACGGCGAGAGCGAAGACGGCTTCCAACCCGGAGGCGACGAGGAACCAGGTGATGGTGAACAAGGTCAGGCCGGTCCAGCCGGCCAGGTGCCGGGCCTGCATCATCGTGGGTGTGCCGGTCGCGAGCCAGAAGGTCCACGTGAGCGGATTGGCGAGGTTGGCGGTGACCCCTTTCCAGAACGCCCATGAATCGTTCACGGCAGGGATGGCCTGTCCGCGCCAGAGGCGGCGTGCATCGCGAACGGCGGATGCGGCGAGGTAGAGGAAGCAGAGCGCTCCCGCCAGGCCGACCCAGAGAGATGCCTCGGCGATGGCCGTGATGATCCAGGCGAAGGCCAGGGCCGGCATGAGCAGGATCAGGTCGGCCGTGGCGGAGCCGAGGATGACGCGCAGGGCAGCGGCGAAGCCGCGGGACGCGGCGGTCTGGAGGATGGTGACGAAGATCGGGCCGACGGACAGCGCCGCGCCGGCGCCCAGCAGGGCGCCGAGCCAGAGCACCTGGATCATGACGGGTTTTCCTTGCTTCCGGGTGGTTGGGGTCTGGTGAGGTGCGCACTGGCGGTGGGTTCCTTGATGGTCTCCAGGGCGATGGAGGTCACCGTTCGGGTGACACCGGGGATGGCCCGGATACGTGCCAGCAGGCGGCGCAGCGATTGCGGTGAAGCGGTACGGATCTTCAGTACGTAGCTGTCCTCGCCGTCGACGTCGTGGCATTCGAGGATCTGAGCCTCGTCGCGGACGAACGTCTCGAAGGGCTCTTGCTCGGTCTCGTCGGCGTAGGTGCCCACGCGCATGTGCGCGACGAGATCTTGCTGGAGAGCGTGAGGGTCGATGAGCGTGGTGTAACCGCGAATGATGCCCTCGCGCTCCATTCGCCTGACTCGGGAGTAGACGGAGGGACCCGTCAGCCCGACGGTCTTGCCGATGGCGGCATGAGTCGCCCGCCCGTCCGCTTGAAGGATCTTGAGGATCTTGAGGTCGACGTGATCAAGCCCCAGCGACACGTCTTCGTTCAATGTTCACCACCTAGGCTAACGATTCTTAGGTGTGAGGATAGAGTGCTTCATGGATACGTTGTCAATGTGGGTGTTCCTTGATCGACTCGGCGCGTTTGACCGTCTTGCCGACGTCGTGGTGTCTGGCCCGGTATTTGTTCTTCGAGACGGCAGGCCGTCCCCGACCCTGGCCGGGACGGTTTCGGTGCGGCCGCTGGACGGGCCGTGGTCGCGCGGACGTTGCGAAAGTCCCGCCGCACCCGGGCGGGGGTGAGTCGGCGGGGTTCGGCCGATCGTTGCAGGGGGCGGCGAAGGTCCTCGGTGAGGGGTCGGGCCAGGTGGAGCTGGGTGTGGGCAGCGATGATGAGCCAGGTCCACAGGTCGGCGGTGTCCGCGTGACGGACCTTCGGAGCGGTCCGGTCGAGGCTCTGTTTCATGAGCCGGAAGGTGTGCTCAAGATCGAATCTGCGGAGGAGCGACTGCCACCAGCGGTCCACGTCCGCCGGTGTGGCGGCGGTGGCCGAGCACCACAGCCAGACCGGTTTCGGGTCGCGGTCGCCCGGCAGACGCTCGACCTTCAGCCGGATCAACGTGCCGTGCAGGATGGGAAGTTCCTCTTCCGTGCGGTCCAGCCAGGGGCCGCAATGGGTGAGTCGGGGGTGCATCCGATCCCAGGCTCTGGCCTCGGCCTTGCCGTAGGGCGCGGGCGGTGGTCAGGCGGGGCAGGTGGACGCTGGAGCGGCGGGCGTTGGGACAGGTCAGGCACATGGTCAGCAGCGGCAGGGGCCGCCCCGTGTGCTGGGCCCGCTTCGCGCGGAGGGCGGAGGAGGGCTGGTAGAAGCAGTCATTGAGGACGCCGGGGTGTAGGTCTCGTCAGGTGCTGGAGCATGGTGCGCAGCCGGGCGGGGCTGGCAGTGATGCCGGGCAGGTCGCCCAGTGGCTCTGCTGCATAGGTCGACCCGTAATTGATCCGGTGCCGTTTGGCCGTTGGGCATTCTCGCGAGGGATGGAACGCGCAGGGTGTCGTCGCTTCTCGGAGCTGACCCGCAGGCTATTCCGGGGATCGCGAGGATCGCATTCGTTACCAAAACAGAACCCGGAAGCCCTTCCGGAAGTTTTGCTTTTGTGATATTCTGTTAATTTATTGGGCTAATGTCCGGCATCATGATGAACAAGGGACAACCCAGCCAGACAGCTCTCATGTCGGCCGCAGCGCGCGCGGCACACCTCCTCGTCGACGAGACTCCCTCGATCTTCGCCGACACCCTGGCGCAGACCTTCCTGGGGGAGCGTGCTGAAGAACTCCTTGGCTACCACCGGTCCTATGGTGGGCACCCAGTCCTGTCCGGCGCGCGGACGACGGCCGTTACCCGCAGCCGCTACACCGAGGACCGGATGGCCGAGCTGGCCGGCCGGGGCGTCGACCAATACGTGATCCTCGGTGCGGGGCTGGACTCCTTCGCTTACCGGTCGGAACTGGCCGACGGCGTACGGGTGTTCGAGGTGGACAAGCCGACGATCCAGCACTGGAAGCGGGCGCTGCTGGTTGAGACGGGGACGGCGGTGCCACGGTCCGCCTTCTTCGTCCCGGTCGACTTCGAGAAGGAGTCCGCCCGGTCACTTACCGATCACCTCGTGCGGGCCGGCTTTGATCCGGGCCGACCCGCGCTGGTCAGCTGGCTCGGGGTCACGATGTACCTGACCCCGGAAGCGATCAGGCAGACCCTGGCCGTCATCAGCGGCTTCGCACCCGGCACAGAGCTCATCGTGGAGCACCTCCTCCCGGCCGGACTCCGCGACGAGGCAGGTCAGTCGTATGCGGAGCTGGTTATGGCAGCGGCGGCCGAGCAGGGCGAGCCCTGGCAAACGTTCCTCAGCATCGAGCAGATGGACGCCCTCCTGCTTGAGCACCGGCTCCAGCCGATCGAGTACGCCCGGCAACGAGAGACGATCGACCCTGCGGAGTGGGAACGTACCGACACGCTCCGCCCGTTCGAGTTGTCCGTCCTCGCCCGTGCGAGTGTCCCCACCCGCTAGCGGTGGTTTGTTAGGCCGGGACGTAGAGGTTCAGGGGTCTGCCGGTGCCGACGGTGTTGATCAGTTCTTGTAGTGCTGTGGGCAGTGGCTCCGTCGTCCAGGCCCGCCAGTAGCGTTGCGGCGTGGCCCAGGGCATCAGCCAGCCACGGGCGGCGCGGACGGCCTGGGGCCAGCAGGCCGGTCGGGGCTGCTGGGACCCGGGTTCTCCCCCTCTCTACCGGTCCTGACGGTGCGTCGGGCTCGGGTGGTGGGCCGACCGGAGCGGGCGGTGGTGGGCTGGGGGTGAACCAGGTGTTCCAGCAGAAGCTGAACGCGCAGTTGACGAGGGTCTGGTGGTGGCGGATCGCGATGTCGGGGCGGGCCTGGAAGTCGGCCCAGCCGAGTTCGTCCTTGATCTGCTTGTAGCTCTGCTCGACCCAGTGCCGCAGCCCGTAGAGCCGTACCACTTCGGTGAGATCAGCGGCTGGGTAGCGGCTGTGTGCTCACGGGGTGATCCGGGCCGGGGCAGGTTGGTGGCCAGGTACCAGGTGGACGTTTCGGGCAGGGTGGCCGGGTCGGTGGTGACCACGACGAGCCGGATCGCGCCGTTGGGTCCCCACCAGCCCGGCTGGGCATCGGCGGCCCACCAGGTCGCGGTGCGTCCGTTGCGGAAGTTGCGGGTCACCGGCTGCCAGTCGCCGTGCTGTTCGGGGCCGTACCAGACCAGTTCGCGAGCGGCATCGACGGGCCGGAAGGCGTCCTTGTACTGCCAGGTGCGCGGCTGTGGTCCAGGGGCCGGCCGCGGAAGATGGTGAGCTGTTCGTCCAGGTCACCGCAGATCCGTGAGACCTCGCTCTTGGAGATGCCGCTGTCCGCGCCGAGCGCCTTGACCAGGTCGTCGACCGAGCGGGTGGACACCCCGTGCACGTACGCCTCCATGATGACCGCGTACAGAGCCTCGTCGATGCGGCGCCGCCGTTCCAGCAGGCTGGGGAAGAAACTGCCGCTGCGCAGTTTCGGTATCGCCAGGTCCAGGTCGCCGGTCTGGGTGGCCAGGGTCTTCTCCCGATGGTCGTTGCGGAAGGTGGTGCGGGCGTCGGTGTGCTCGTTCCACTGGGCGCTGATCCGGCCGCTGAGCTCGGCCTCGATCAGCTCTTGCAGCATGCGCTCGGCGACGTTGCGGACGAGCTCGATCCCGTCCGCCGTGCGTAGTGACTCCAACAGGCGTTGTAGGTCAGACTGGGACAAGGCCATCGGGCACCTCCCGGGTTGAACTGGCCGTTCACCAGGGAGATTTGCACGGTGGCCTGCCCTATGCGCAGGGAGCGGAGACCGTCACCGGATGCATGCCCCGGGCATCCGCCCGCGCACACCCGGGTGCTCGTGCTGGTCGTGGGCGGCAGTCTGTGTTGTGGATCGTCCGGCGGGGTGGTTTTGGCGATGAGTTCAGCGTCCTCGAACGGTCTACCCAGCGACACGACCGTTCTCGACAGGAGTGCCATGTCCACCATTCAGCCAGTGATCGTGACTGCCGACCAGGACGTTCTGCTCGGCTTCTATACGAAATTGTTCGGCGCTGAGGAGATCTTCCGGGTGCCGGAGGAAGGCCCGGTCTTCTACCTCGGCTTGCGCATCGGCGACACCGACCTCGGGCTGGTGGCCAAGGCGAACCCGGGGACTGGGGCGGCGTCGCGGATCCTGCTCAGCATCGGTGTCGACGACGTCGACGAGACGCTCGGCCGGGTGGCGGCGCTGGGCGGCTCGGTCCGCGGCGGCCCCAACGACATGCCGTGGGGACAGCGCGTCGCCCACATCCAGGACCCAGACGGCAACCCGGTGAACCTCACTCAGCCGATCCCGGCGCAGTGACGCTGTTCTGGGTGCTTGTGCTGGTCGTGGGCTACCTGCGGTTGAGATCAATTGTCGGTAGTGGCCTCGATGTTCGTCAGGACGAGCAGCGCGCGAAGCAGGTGGGTGGCGCGGGTGGGGTCGGTGCGGAGCTTGGTGAGGATCCGCCAGTTCTTCAGGCGGGCAAAGCCGCGTTCGACGGGGAGGCGTCCGGCGGGGAGGCGTCCGGCGGCCAGGACACGGTTGGCCTCCTTCTCGGCGGATGCGAGCTTGCGGGCGCGGGTGGCCTTGAAGCCGGTGACGACCACGGGATCGTCCCCCTCGTCGTCCAGGCCGATAAAGCCCAGGTCGGCCAGGGCGCCGAGGCCGCCAGCGCGCAGGTGGGCCGGATGCGGTCGCGGCGGGCGGCGGTGAGGTTGTGGGTGCGGCCGGGCCGGGCGGCCGATATCCACACCAGACGGCCCCGCTCGTCGGTCAGCGCGATCACGTGCAGGCCGTGGCGGCGATGCTTGCCGCAGTAGTTCGGGCGGTTCGCCTTGCCGGTGCGGCGCTGGGTGGGGATGAGGGTGCCGTCGATCAGGACGACCTCGCAGCCCCGCCGGGCGGTCTTCTTCAGGGCGCAGTCCAGGCGGGGGGCCTTCGCGGCCAGCAGGTGGATCAGCTCGTCGCGCCAGCGCCGGATGGTGGTGGTGGAGATGTCGTTGCCGCCGGCCATGTCGGCCAGGCGCTGATCGTGTCGCAGCACGGCCAGGACGATCACCGCGATCCTCCCGGCGGCAGCGCCCGCCATCTCGACCGTATCGCTTTGAGATGGCGTCGCAGCAGGTCGGTGAGGTAGCTCAGGGTGTGCGTGGACAGCGGCAGGCGGCACTGGTAGACCAGGGACACGGTGTCCCCAGCGTGCTCTTTGGTTTTCGTCACACAATTCCAACAGCCGCCGGGGGCACCTTGGTTACGCCCCGATCGCCGCGCGGACCAGTCACGGGCGGGTGGTTAACTTCCCGTCGGGTCGTTTGTGCAGCCAGCCGCGGTCGGCCAGCTTCGTGAGCTTCCCACGCAGCGGCTCCAGCTTGCCCCTCATCCCGGTGTCCAAGCCCAGCACCTCGCCGATCTGCCGGGTGGAGACCGGGCCGGCGGCCTGCCGCATGGCGGTCAGGATGCGCTGGTACACCGCCGACAGTGCGGACTCAGCCACCCCCGGCCCACGGTCCGGGACCAGCCGCACCGCCCGACCTGTCAACTGGACCACCGGCGACCCGGCCTCCGTGCGCTCGTCGGCGAGCTGCTCGCTCATCTGCTGCCACATCCGCTCGGCCACGGCCAGCTCATCGCGCTCAGCTCGTACCTCCGACAGCTGCTTGACCAGCTGTTCTTCGAGTCCGTCCAGCTCCGCACGCCGCGCGGCGATCCGCTCCAACACCTCGGGATCCATCATGGGCCGCAGCGTAGGAGCGGCACCCGCGACGACGGCCGGGAATCCTCAAACCCACCCCTGCCCACGATCTACACCCCAGACTGCCGCCCACGACCAGCACGAGCACCCCGAAACGACCTCACACCAGCACCCTGACCTGCTACTTCAAGCTGGCTCAGCTTCAACGGATCTTGACGGCGCCCGGCCACGGTCCGCATGGGGCCGTGGCCGGGTGTGATCGACGTGTCCGTCAGGGTTGCCCTATGGGGGCGTGGCTCGCTTCCGAGGCCCGCCGCCTGTTCCCCGCGCCTCCGCGTCGCGGGGATGGGATGGCCCCTGCCAACGGCTGCCGCCATCGGCAGTTGCACTACTGGGGGTGTGAGGGTCGGCCCTCGCACAGCCCGGTCTCAACGGCGGCCTTCATGTCGGCGTCCTGCGCGTCCGTGCCACCGGGGTCGAGGTTCACCATGACCGTGGCCTGCCGGCCGTCGACCGTAGCGCCGCCGGCGGTCTGGTAGCCGAAGATGTCGCCGCCGTGCCCCCAGTAAAGGCCGCCGCAGGGCAGCGGCCTGCTCTCCAGGCCCAGGCCGTAGGCCCGGCCGTCGTCACTGCCGGTCGGCCGGGTCTTCATCATCGCGGTGAGCTGGGCCGGACGCAGCAGCCTGCCGCGTACGAGTGCGTCCAGGAACCGGTTGAGGTCGGAAGCGCTGGAGATCATCTCGCCGGATGCGCCCGCGATGGACGGGTTGATCGCGGTGAGATCCATGAGCGGGGCATCCTCACCGGGGCGTACGTATCCGCGCGGGTGCGGTCCGGGGATCGCCGTGTCCTCACCCGGCACAGACGTGTCGTGCAGGCCGAGCGGCGTGATGATGCGCCGGCGGATCTCCTTGTCGTAGGGGTGGCCGGTCACCTTCTCGATGAGCATGCCGGCCAGCAGGTAGTTGGTGTTGGAGTAGTGCCATTCGGAGCCGGGCTTCGCGCCGGGCTTGTCAAAGGTCGGGGGATGGGCGAGCGCGAGGTTTACCAGGTCACGGGTGTCGTGGTGGGCGAGCGGGTCCTCGAGAATCTGCTGCGGGTTGAGGTAGTCGAGGTAGTCGGGCAGGCCGCTGGAGTGCTGGAGCAGCTGGCGGACGGTGATTTCCCGCCCGTCGTTGCCCTGGCCACGGACGACACCGGGCAGGTAGCGCTCCACCGGTGCGTCGAGGGCGACGCGGTGCTCTCCCACCAGTTGGAGCACGACGGTGGCCACGAACGGCTTGGTCATGCTGCCGATCCGGAACCTGCTGTCGCCGCGCATCGGCACCTGGCTTGTCACGTCCGCGACGCCGCTGGTCAGCGCCGTGCTGTCGTGCCGGTTTCGGACCTACGAGTGCTCCGGGCCCACCGTCGACGGTGGTCAGTCGGTGCAGAAGGTCACGCAGCCGCGGATCGTCGGAGGTGTTGGCGGACCGTGCGGCGGTGGTCTTGGTCGCAGTACCCGCGAAGGCGGAGTTACCCGGCAGCGCGCCTCCCGCGACGCCGATCGCGACGGCCAGGGTGAGTGCGCCACCCAGCGCACGCTTGTGCTTGATCACGTGTTTTTCCTCCGTCGTAGTAGCAAGATCACTGCAGCTGCGGCGGCTGGCTACGAGGAGCTCTTCACGCCCGCCGTTCCCTTGCCACCTCACGATGCCCGAACGGAGCCGGCCACCGCGATGGAGAGATCATCCGGATCGGTGGTGGGGATAACCCCCGGTAAGGCCCAATGACTGAACTTGCCTATGCCAGGCCTGACCTGAGGCCGACCGAACCGTCGTTGCCCGCGCGTCGTCGTCTGCCGGGCGAGGACACCATCGAAGTCACCTTGCAGAGCCGCGAACCAGTCCGAGGTGCTTGTGGGTGTCGAGTCTCTCGATGACAGGCGGGTGAACGGCTCGCGTCGGCGTATGCGGGGGGCCGAGCGGCAGGTCATCGGGGTGCTGACGGTGCCGAACTGGCAGCCCGGGATGGGGCCGCAGGTCCTGCCACGGGTGTATCGGGACATTCTGGAGGTGGTGTCGGACGCATCAGGCCCGGTCCGCGCCAAGCAGATCGTGCCGAGGATCGGCCTGCCGGCAGAGACCGGGAAGATCGAGGGCACACGGTCGAAGCTGAAGCGTCTGGTGGAACGGGGCTGGCTGGACGAGGACACCCCGGGCATGTTCACCCTCCGCCCGAGCAGGTCATCGCCGACGCCTTCGGCCAGGCCGAAGCCCGCGTCCCGGAGCACCTGCGCTCGTGGGTCGTCCTGGTCGACGGCGCTCGCCACCAGCTTGACCTGATCAGTGACGAGACCGCCCGACGCGGCGTCACGGTGCACGTGCTGGTGGACTTCGTGCACGTCGCCCAGTACGCCTGGGCCGCCGCCCACGCCTTCCACAAACCGGGCACCACCGAGGCCGAGGCATGGGCGGCAGACCATCTGACCGCGATCCTCGCGGGCCACGCCGCACGGACCGCCCACGACATGACCGCACAGGCCACCCGGGAGCACCTGTCGACCGCCCGGCGCGAGGCCGTCGACGCCTGCCACCGCCACCTGACCGGACACCTCGACCAGCCCCGCTACGACACAGCAGCTCGACAGCGGCTGGCCGATCGCCACCGGCGCAGTCGAGGGCGCCTGCCGCAACCTGATCGCCGACCGCCTCGACATCACCGGCACCCGTTGGCGCCTGCCCGGAGCGGAAGCCGTCCTGCGACTGCGTGCCATCGTCTCCAACGGAGACCTCGCCCCCTACTGGCGCTTCCATGCCGCCCGCGAGCCCGCACGCCTCTACCCCGACCAGCAGACCTACGTCCTCACCGCTTGATCGCGACCGTCACTCGAAACGAACCGCACCCCACCACTTCAGCAGCCTCCAAGGGTCCGGCATAGGGCGTGAATACACAGCCTGAGCGGACTGCCTGAAGGTGTCCCGCAAACGCTGGCAGGACGCGCGGCCGGGTTGGTGTCCGGCGGCGGCCTTTGCTGGTGTGGGGCCGGACAGGACTGCGTCGAGGTCGTGAACCGATCCCCACCATGCTCCGCCGGAACCGCCCGCCCCCCGTGGTCGTCTTGTGCGCTGACTGTGTGCGAAGCGGGATGTGGGGGACGTTGTGACTCGGAACGTGACGAAGGCCGGTCTCATGATGGTGGCCATGGTGACGGTGCTCGGGACTTCGGCCTGCGGCGGGGAAGCCGGCGCTGCGGCCGGGAAGAGCGGCGGGACGCGCTCCGCGCACGGGAACGGGGAGTCCGTGGCGCCGTCCGGGGACGGGGTGTCGTCCGGCTCGGCGACGACGTCTGGCGGCGCCGTGGGGAAGTTGTCCGGGGTCGCGCAGGCCGCGGCGGCGCCCGTCACCCGGCAGGTGCCGTGGAACCTGGACATCCTGGATCAGCGGTCGCGGCCCCTCAACGGGAAGTTCACCACCACCGCCACGGGCAAGGGCGTTCACGTCTATGTGATCGACACCGGGATGGACATCGCCCACAAGGAGTTCGGTGGACGCGCCCACCTCGGCGCCGACTTCGTGGGTCCGAAGGACTCCGGTGACTGCTTCAGTGAGGAGGGGACCGGCCACGGCACGTTCGTCGCGGGCGTCATCGGCGGGGCGAAGTACGGGGTGGCGCCCAAGGCGGAGCTCGTACGGGTCCAGGGCATCCTGTGCGAGAGCGGAGGCGGCGGCTCCCCGGCGGCGGCCGAGGCGGCCTTGGTGAACTCGGTCAAGTGGGTCACCGCGCACGCGCAGAAGCCCGCGGTGGTGAACATGTCACTCAACCTCGACCACCGGTCGTCGGCCCTGGAGTCTGCCGTGAAGAAGATGGTCGACGCGGGGATCCCGACGGTGGTGTCGGCAGGCAACTTCCATGACGACGCCTGCAAGCACTCCCCGGCCGGCGTCCCCGGCACGATCGTTGTGGCGGCCTCCACCTCGAACGACCGCGTGTGGAGCGACGGCGGCTCCTACGGCTCGGGTTACGGACGGTGCGTGGACCTGTACGCCCCCGGCCAGAAGGTGACCGCCGCCCTCGCCGGCGGCGGTACGGTCACGGAGAACGTCGGCGCGACATCCTGGGCCGCGCCGCATGCGACTGGCGTGATCGCGCTGTACCTGTCAGCACACCCCCACGCCACAGCCCACGAGGTCCACGTCTGGCTCGACCACACGGCCACCCGTGGTGTCGTGCGCGGCGTCCGCTCCGACACCCCCAACCGGCTGCTCAACACCGGCGGCCTCTGACCCGCACCGGCCGCGAGTCAGCTGACCATTTGATCGACGGTGACAAGATTGAGCACGGGGGTGGCCTCCGAAGGCGCCTGTCCGAGGCCACCCCGCAGCTGCGGACCCACCATCAGACCGCCTCGACGACTGCATCTCGGGCGTTAAGTCACATGATCGCTCTGCCGACGGGCGGGGTCTGGCGGGAAGGACTCACCACACCATGGTCGCGGTGTCCTGTCCTTCCTACTACTGACCTTTTCGGATTGGCTTCGGGGGGTCTGAATCGAGGGTCAGTCCGGTTTCGGTGAGGCAGCCGTCGATGAGTTCGGGATGGTGCTGGATGCGGGCGAGTCCTCGGCGGAGGGTTCGGGTGAGGTGGTCGGGGTCGGTGAATGCGGCGTTGGTCATCGGCCCGCGTCGCAGCAGAGACCAGATGCCCTCAACGGGATTCAAGTCCGGGCTGTAGGAGGGAAGTTGGATGATGGTGAGCCATTCGTGGCCGGCCGCGTACTTCCTCATCCCGGCGGCACGATGGGTGGTGAAGTCGATCCGGGGCGCGGTTCCGGTCTCGTCGACCGTCCGTTTCCCCGGACCGCTTCCCGCACCCGGCGTGCCCGTTTCCGAGCCCACCGGGCGCTCCACAAGCCCTGTTCAGGGTCTGTGTGTTGTCTTCATTCCAGGCTGGGCCACGGGTTCGGGATGACTGCTCCCCGGTAGCGGTAACGCGTGGTGGTTACCTTTGACGGGTTGAACAGTGGTCTTTCCTCCGAGGCCGGCCACCATCCGACGTCGCAGTGGCGGCGGCGGAGGGCTTCCAGGTGGATCGGTGGTGTTTGCGGCGCAACCAGCTCCCGAACCGGGACACTTACGGGGCGTCAGACAGCGGTTCCTCTCGCACGCCTTCTCCTCGCTGCTTGCCGGACCCAGGCCGTCTGACAGAGCCGACCCGTCCCGTACTTTGTCAGGGCTGCTTACCGCCGCCACGTGCGTTCCCACACGACGACTGCCCTCAGCTTCACCCGGCGGCTGCGACCGCCCGGCGGTGGAGTCCTTTCACCCCCACTCGATTCCCTAGCGCCTCGTGGCGCACTTGAGGTTGTCCCAGACCAGCACGATCGGGCCGCCGAGCTGCTGGTGTGCGGCGTCGAGCAGAGCGGCGTAGGCGGTCTCGGTGAAGCCCTTGCGCCGACCTTTGGCGGGACCACCGTCGAGGTGGATGCGGTAGTTCAGCCGGGACCGGTGGCCGGGCTTGGTGCAGATCATTCCCGTCATGGAGACGCGTTTGGTGCCTGCGGCGGTGACCCGCACGACGGGCGTGTGGCCTCGTCGGCCCCAGGTTGGGCCCTTGGGCGGCCTCAGCCCCTGGCCCGCTTCGTCTTCGAAGCAGAGCCATCGTCCTTCCAGGCGGCGATCTTCTCCTCGTCGCGCGCGGTGGCCTTGCGGGAGGGGATCTGCACGCTCCAGCCGATGCGGTGCAGCAGCAGGCCCAGCCTGGCCAGGGTGTACGCGACACCGAACCGGCGGCGCACGATCTCGGCGATCCGGGCCAGCGTCCAGCGCTGGTCACTCCAGCCGGAAGCGGCCGGGCCGGCATTCAACACCGTCTCCAGCACGCGGAGTTGTCCCGCATCGAGCTTGCAGCGGGCGCCGCCGGGTCCTGTGGAGGCCAGAGCCTGCCGCCCCCTGAAGTCAACGCCCGACGCCGGCGGTTCGCCGACATCCGGGTCACCCTGAACCGTCGGGCCACCTCCCGGTCACTGGCCCCGGCTTCGATCAGATCAGCGGCTGCGAGCCGGACTTGCTCACGCCGAGCCCGTTCCTCGGCCGTCGATCCACCGCCATCGGGATACCTCATTCTCTCGGCACGGCGCGGCCCACGAACGCCGTCATGTGCCGTGCCCGGCCTCCTGGTGTAGGCCGTGAGCATCTCTGCGCGAGATCCGGTACAGCACACAGCGGCGAAGTGGTCCCTCGGGCACGCTCGGATCCTCGAAGTCGCCGGCCGGGTCCCGGGTCATGCCTATCCGGCGCATCACTGCCTGGGAACGCAGGTTGTGGACGGTCGTCGACGCCACCACTTCCGGCAGCCCGAGCACCTCGAAGCCGAAAGCCAGGCAGGCCAGGGCGGCCTCAGTGGCGTAGCCGTGGCCCCACGCCGAACGCATCAACCGCCAACCGATATCCACCCCTGCGAACGGCATGTCCTCGCCCACCTCGTCCAAGCCGGCACGGCCGATGAACTCACCAGTCTTCCGTGCTTCGAGCGCCCACCATCCAAAACCTCGCTCGTCAAACTCGGCCTGCATGAGTGCCACCGCGGCATCGCTTTGATCCCGCGTCAGCAGTTCCCCCAGGTGTTCTCGGACTTCAGGATCGGCGTTCATGGCCGCCCACGGTCCGAGGTCGGACTCCCGCCACCGGCGGAGCAGAAGACGATCGGTGCGCAGCTCTGGCATGCCACTCAGCCAACCCGATCAAGATCAGGGTGTCGATCGGTCATGTCGAACCCTACGGTGCTCGTTCATGCCAGACCCGCTGTGCAGACCCTCACGGCCTACACCACCCGGCGGGACTCCAACCCGTCACGACACGACGTAACCCGCACCGTTAAAGATCTCTAGCCGGCCACTCTGAGCGTCGCAGTTGGCTGGCCCAACGAGCCCCCTGGGTCAGCAGTTGATGGGGGGATTACCGGAAGCGACTCGGCAGAAGTCCGACCCGAGTCCGCCGTTGACGGTGCCGGCGTTCGGGCCGACGAAGATGAAGTCGCCGTCGGCGCCTCCGAGGATCCTGCCAGTCGCCGTGGTACCGGCGTCGGCCGTGATGAAGTCGCCACCGGCGCCGCCGTCGACGGTGCCGGCAACGATGCCGTTGATGACGATGTAGTCGCTCCCGCCCAAGCCGTTGACGCTTTCGCCCAAGGCAAGGGCGCCGCAGCTGATGTTGTCGGAGCCGGCAGTACCACTGACGGTCGTACCGGACACCGGACGGCCGTTGACCGTACATGAAGTCAGGGCTTGTGCAGGCGTTGCGGTCAGGGCGAGGGGAGCGGCCACGAGGGTGGCGGCGCAGAGCGTACGCATCGCATGTCTGATCATGTAATGAGTGGCTCATGATGATTTCATGATCGCAATGCTGCACCATCGGTGTCGCCACCGTTCGGGGCAGTCTGCCGCCCGGACGGGCCACCGAGGCTGACGGTCAGATGATCGGGGTTTGTGGCTGTTGTCCGGGCCGGAGCCCGGGGTCCATCCCGCAGGTTCCCAATCTGGGACCTGCGGGAACCGCCACACCGACGACGCCGACGCACGGAAGTTCACCTGGGAGCCTTCACCCCCAGCCGGGGAAGTCCACCCGACGCGGGCCACGTTTCCCGAAGGCAGCGAATTTCGTCGGTAGCTCTGGGGCAGCACGGCTGGTACCGGCTAAACCCTCGCGGGCGCTGCAGCCCGTTCACGGCGAGGCAGGCCGCCGCGCTCGCACGCCTCCACGGCGCAGTCGAGAACGGCGTCCCGACGCCGTGGCGCGCGAGCTCGCGGGCCCCCTTCACAGCCCCCCACGCGGCGGTCTCACGGACGGTCGGCTCCTGGCCGTAGATGTCCAGCGCATCTGCCAGGCAAGCGGCGAAGCCGAACTGGTACGTGGGGGCCGGTTCCACCTCCTGCACGCGGCGTTCGGCACGGCGGGAGGCCTCGAACCAGTCGGCAGCCCTCTCCAGGCCCACGGCGTTGACGACGATCGTCGCGGTCTCCCACGAGCAAGGCACCGTGGGTGTCGCCGGCGGGGCAAGCTGCTTGGCACCGCAAAGCGGCCCACACAGCAGTGCTCACCCCTTCCCGCGGACGAGCGGCGTCACGTCAAAAGGGCTGGCCGCCCGGCGGGGCCGGCATCGTGGTCGCCAGCATGGCCGGGCACCGGGAGAGACCCTACGCGCCCGAGATCGAGCACGCGCTCGCAACCACCGAGACCTCACAGCTGCTCGCGCTGCCGTTCCTGCAGCCCGAGCAACTCGGCTCGTCCGTCCACGCCTACGCCATGTCCAAGCGGGCCAGCTCGCTGCGCGTGCAGACCGCGGCCGCGGCGTGGGGCATCCGCACCGCCCGCGTCAACGCTGTCAGCCCCGGCGTGATCATCACCCCGCTGGCCCTCGACGAGCTCTCCGGCCCACGCCGCGAGTGGTTCGACAAGGTGCGCGAGACCTCGGCGGCCAAGCGGTTCGGCACCTCCGAGGAGGTCGCCGCGGCCGCCGCCTTCCTGCTCGGCCGTGACGCCGGCTTCATCACTGGAGCCGACCTCCTGATGGACGGCGGCGTGACGGCGGCCCTGCGCGCCGGTGAGCTGACGACGCCGTAACGAGCCGAGAGCCACGGCCGCCAATCCGCCCGGATCCGGGCCCGCAGTCCGGGTGGGGCGGTTCAACCTGTACGGTCCCGGCGCATGAGCCATCGATCGAGAGTGCCGCGCCGGGAGAACTGAGGCGGCGGCGTGGCGGTCCTGGCGACGGCTGTGCCGCGCCGGTTGGGGCCGTGGTTGTCGAGGTGCCGAGCTGACCTTGCTTACCGGCACCCGTGACTGCCCGTGCCGGCTTCGTAACTGACGGGCGACACCGCTTATCAATGAGTTTGGACAGCACTTGGTGATCACAGGGCAAGAAAATGTCGATGAGAACGAGAACTGACACCGGTCATGGGCGCACTGCGGCGCGACGCTGATGAGGATCGCCGAAACTTCCACCGCGGCTCGGTTGATCCACCAGACTTGCTCTTGTTTCCCAACGGAGAAGGGACGGCACGCATGGCGAACAGCGCACTTCTGGTGATGGACGTCCAACGGGACGTCGTGGCCATCGCCGACGACGGTTCCGGATATCTGCCGCGCTTGCGCGGGGCGATCGACGGTGCCCGGGCTGCCGGCATCCCCGTAATCTACGTGGTGATGGGGTTACGGCCGGGCGATCCGGAAGTCAGCCCTCGCAACAAGGTGATGACAAATGCCGTGCGGGCCGGCCTGTTCACCGAGGGGGCCCCTGGCACCGAGATTCATCACGATGTTGCGCCCCAGCAGGGCGACGTGGTGGTTACCAAGAGGCGGGGGAGCGCGTTCTCGGGCAGCGACCTCGACTTGGTACTCAGGGCTCGCGATATCGACAGCCTTGTTCTCACCGGCATCGCCACCAGCGCTGTAGTGCTGTCCACCCTGTGGCACGCCATCGACCTGGACTTCGGCCTCACCGTCCTGGCGGATGCCTGCCTCGACACCGACCCCGAGGTGCACCGGGTCCTCATCGAAAAGCTGTTCCCGCAGTGGGCAGATGTCGTCGCCGTCGAGGACTGGCTCAAAGCCATCGCACCGCAATAGCGGGAGGCAGTCCGGACCCTCGCGTGCGGGGCAGGACGCCATCGCCTTCCGCCGGCCGGGTGAGGTCAGCCGGCGGCGTTCTGTGCTGCTGCCCGGGCCTGGGTGAGGGCCAGGCGGCAGAAGTCGGTGCCGGTCTGGATCAGGTTGCCGTCGAAGGTGAGCCGGTCGACGATGGCCGCGCAAAGCCGGGGATCGGTGAAGGTCTTGGTCCAGCCGCTGAAACTCTAGTTCGAGGCGATGGCGACGCTGTTCTTCTCCTCACACTCCGTCAGAACCTGGAACAGCAGCTCAGCGCCCCGCCGGTCCAGCTCCATATAGCCCAACCATCTTGCGCGACTACGTCAAGGCGATCTTCGGCAAGGTCGGTGTCTGCAGCCGACCCGAGCTGACCGCCGCGCTGGCCCAGCAATCGCTGGCGGCCTGAGCGGGATGCCTTCCGCGGCGCTGGCGAGGACCGGTTCGACTGCGGAGATCCGCCACCGGCTCGGCGCGTCGCGGTGCCCAGTCGTCATGGCCCGGTGCCGCCGCTCTCGCGACAGCGCCGCCTGGACCCATCGCAGGGAGAGTGTTGTGGCGTCGTTGGACGCGGGTAACCGGCCGTCGGCGGCCGCGAGTACGGCTCGGTCGACCGTCTCGCGCAGTCGTCGGCCCGACACCAGGACGGCGGCAATGGCGGGGCTCCGCAGGATCGGTTACGGGACGTACGTCCTTGCCGACGCATGGAAGCCAACCCCTTGACCGGCCCAACAGCCGCTCACTCAGGTGGCGTTGGCCCCAGCCGCCTGGCTCGTTTTCAGGATTGCGGGTCAAGGCCCGGAGATGTGGTCAGGGCTTTGTGGGTCGACTCCAGGATCTTCTCCGACAGTTCTGTGCCCGCCGTGGCCCGGGCGAGCAGGATCGCGCCGACCAGAGCGGCCACGACGGGAAGGCCGTCGGTGGCTTCGGTGGACATCCATGAGGCGAATTCCTGGACTCCGGCGGCGTATGTTTCGCGCACCTCCCCGGCTGTGGGTTCGCGAGCCATGTCTCCTGCGAATCCCGCGGTGGGGCAACCGGTGCCGGGCTGGTCACGGTGCTCGGCCGACAGGTAGAAGTCGACGAGGGCGCCGCGCGCGGTGTCGTGATCGCCGTGGTCCGTGTCGAACGACGCCAGGAGCAGGTCAAGGTCCCCGAAAGCGGCTTGAGCCGCCTCGGCTATCAGGGCCTCCTTGGAGGCGAACTGCTTGTAGAAGCCGCCCGTCGTCAGCCCGATGGACTTCATCAGGTCGGCGACGCTGATGCCGTTCACGCCGCGCTCCCGGAACAGCTGGGAGGCCGCGGCTACCGCGCGCCTGCGGTTCTCGAGCGCTTGTGCTTGCGAGACGCGACTCATCAGTCACCCGCCCTCACGTTAGATACTAATGCGCATCTATCATACGCGAAGTGCTGGACAGTCGGGCGGCCGGGGGACCGTTGGCGACACGTAGGCCCAGTTCCGGGGGTCTGACGCCATGCATGGCAAGCCGAGGGGCCGCCGGGCCGGAGACCGCACAGCTCGTCCCCAAGTGGCCGGAGGTGATCCGGCGCCGGTTGGAGGCGGATCTCATTGCGCTTGGCATGGTGCAGGGTGCGGGCCACGGCATGGTCGTCGCGCGTCGAGCTCCGTGCGCTCGCCGTGAGGGCGGTGCGGACGCCATCCACGGCGACCATGCGCCCGAAGGGTCTCCACCCGGGCCCGGTCGGCTGCCAATCCTGTGGTTCCGCATGCACCTTGAGCGGCCTCCGTAGCGCGCGGTAACTGGCGGCATCGGGGAAGCCGTTGACTGGACGGTTTTAGATATCTATCGTAATCTAAAGCGAGGCCGACGCTCTGGCCCCTCTACTCATCCGCCAGCCCAGAAATGAGATCCACCCATGACCACGCAGAACAAGACCGCTGTCGTCACCGGCGCGTCCGCCGGCCTGGGTGCCGCCTACGCGCAGCGGCTTGCCGACCGGGGCTACGACCTGATCCTGGTGGCCCGCAACGCTGCGCGGCTGGAGACGCTGGCGTCGGACATCCGCAGCCGCACGGGCCGTGCGGTGGACGTCGTCACCGCCGACCTCACCGATGCGGTGCAGATCTCTGTGGTCGAGGAGCGTCTGCGGACCGACGAGAGCATCGAGGTACTGATCAACAACGCCGGCGGGGGGCTGTTCACGCCGCTGGCGACCTCCGACGCCGCGGCTTCCGAGGCGCTGATCAACCTCAATGTGACAGCGCTGACCAGGCTGACCACCGCGGTCCTGCCGGGCCTGACGGCCCGCGGGCACGGCACCGTGGTGAACATCTCCTCTGCCCTGGCTCTCAACATCCTGCCCGTCAGCGCTGTCTACAGCGGCACCAAGAGCTACGTGCTGACGTTCACCCAGGCTCTGCAGCAGGAGCTCGCCGGGAGCCCCGTGACGGTGCAGGCCGTGCTGCCGGGCGCTGTCCGTTCGGAGTTCTGGGACGGCTCCGGCGCCGACCTTGGGGCGTTCCCCGAGGAGTGGATCATGAGCGTGGACGACGCCGTCGACGCGGCGCTCGCCGGCCTTGACGCCGGGGAGCCCGTCACCATCCCGTCCCTGCCGGAGATCAGTGACTGGGAGTCGTTCGAGAAGGCGCGTCAGGCACTCGTCCCGAACCTGTCGCGGCGGGTCCCGGCCGATCGCTACCGCGGCTGACCGCCGCTCCGATTCCGGTGCGGGAGTCCCTTCCACAGTGGAAGGCCGCCGGGCTCATCCGGCCAGTTACCGCTCACGCGCTACCCGCGGCAGCACCGCCCCGCAGCTTTCTCTTCCCCCCTTTTATTTGAGGAAAGATCCATGTTGAACGCCCTGTGGTACCCGATCGTCGCCGGGGAGATCGCCCTGCCGCACCGGCTGGCGATGGCCCCCCTGACCCGGAGCCGGTCCACATCGGAGGGTGTGCCGACCGAGCTGAACGCCGAGTACTACGCCCAGCGCGCCTCGCACGCCCTCATCATCACCGAGGGCACTCAGCCCAACGCCGACGGCCAGGGCTACCTGCTCACCCCCGGCATCTACTCCGAGGAGCACATCGCCGGGTGGCGCAAGGTCACCGACGCCGTGCACAAGGCCGACGGACGCATCGTCATCCAGCTCATGCACGCCGGACGGATGTCCCACCCCGACAACACCCCGCACCACCGGCGGCCGGTGGCTCCCTCCGCGGTCCAGCCGGCGGGCGAGATGTTCACCGCGTCCGGCCTCCAGGAGTTTCCGGTACCGCGCGAACTGTCCACCGAGGAGGTCGCCGCGACGGTCGAGGACTTCCGCCGCGCCGCCGCGGCCGCCGTCGCGGCCGGCGCCGACGGCGTCGAGATCCACGGCGCCAACGGCTACCTCCTGCACCAGTTCTTCGCCACCAACAGCAACCAGCGCTCCGACCAGTACGGCGGCTCCGTCGAGAACCGCATCCGTTTCGCCGTCGAGGTCGCCACCGCCGTGGCCGACGAGATCGGAGCCGGCCGCACCGGCATCCGGATCTCCCCCGGCAACCCGTTCAACGACATCGCCGAGAGCGACACCCACGAGCTGTACCCCGCCCTCGTGCGCGCCCTTGCCCCGCTCGACCTCGCCTACCTGCACATCGCCCACGGCGGCGACGACGAACTCCTGCACACCCTGCGCAAGCTGTGGCCGAACACCCTGGTCCTCAACCGGGCCGGCACCGACATCGCCACCCGCGCCAAGGACCTCGAAGACGGCGTCGCCGACGTCGTCACCGTGGGCTCGATGGCGCTCGCCAACCCCGACCTGGTCGAGCGCGTGCGCACCGGGGCGCCGCTGAACACCCCCGACCCCGCCACCTTCTACGGCGGCGACGAGGCCGGCTACACCGACTACCCCACCCTCACTGCCTGACGATTCCCGGCGATACCGGTCCTGGCGGGCCGGTATGCCCTGATGGCCCCATGGAGGTGCCATGTGTCTGAGCACGCTGCTGTTGAACTGAGCCCGGAAGCGACCGCGTTCGCGGACTTCTTCGCCGCAATGGTGATTCCCGAGTCCGAACTGGACGCGACGCGGACCCGGGTGGAGAGCTCCCATCTCATGGCGCGGGAGCCGGAAGGTGTCACCTATCGGGAGGTGGACGCGGGTGGGGTTCTGGGTATCTGGTGCGAACCCGTCGGCTCCAACACCGACTACGTCCTCCTGCACAGTCACGCCGGGGGTTCCGTATTTTCGTCGGCGGTCGTCGACCGCAAGCTCGCAGGCCATATCGCCAAGGCCGCCGGGGCCCCCGTACTGGTCCTGGACTTCCGGCGGGCGCCGGAGCACAAGTACCCGGCTCAGGTGGACGACGCGGAGGCGGCCTTCAACTGGCTGCTCTCCGAAGGGTATGAGCCGGGGAACATCATAACGATCGGCCACTCGGTCGGCGGGTTCATCGCCGTCGCCCTGGCGCTTCGCCTCCGCGACAAGAAGCAGCCGCTGCCCGGCGCCATCGTGTCGATCTCCCCCTGGTGCGACCTCGAGATCGCCAACGAGACCATGGAGACCAACGCCGGGACGGACAAGATCCTCAGCAAGGATCTGCTGGCCTTCTTCCGGGATGCCTGGGTCGGCGGCACGCGCATCGAGTTCACGGACACGCGGATCAACCTGAACCGGGCGGACCTGAGCGGTCTGCCTCCGACCCTCGTCTCCTGGGGCACGTACGAAGTTCTGGCCGGCGAGGACGAGGAGTTCGCCGCCCGCGTCAAGGACGCCGGAATCGACACCACGACCGTTGTCGTCCCCGGAGGCCAGCACTCCTACGTCTACGGCGCCGGCCGCGTTCCGGAGGCCGACGCCGCCATCGCCCAGATCGGCGCGTGGGTCCGGGAGAAGACGAAGATCTGACCGAACGGTACGGGCGCGGGCGCGGCAGTCGCCAGATCCCCGCGCCCGCCGGACCGGGACGGTTGACGGACGCCGACCTGGCCTGCGCCAGCGCGCAGGTCCGCGACGCACGCGACCTCGTCCGGTCCAGCGGGCGACAGCCGGGACGGCCGATCACGACGGCGGCTTCAGCGTCACGCGCGCACCACCGCGCGCGACCAAGCTCGCCGACTCTTGGGGCGCCGTCCGGGCCGAGGATCCGTCGCGTCCGGTCGACAGCGACGTCGCCGCAGCCGTCGACGACGCGCTCACCGTGCGGCGGGCGGTCGGCGCCAAGGTCGCAGTCCAGCCGACGAGCCTCCCCGTCGACATCGTGACCAACCACCAGCCGGCCTTCCCGCCCCTGGTCCACGGTCGGTTCAGCTACGACCGCATCGCCCCTGCCGCTGTCTCCCACGCCACCCTGCTGGCCCGGCTGTTCCACCAGTACTTGCCCGGCGACGCAGGCCCTGCGGGGAACCTTCCAGCCCCACCACCAACGTGGAGGGTGTGCGACGTCCTTACTGAAAGCAGGTCAAGTGGAACGCCGTCGCCAATGTGTCCGGCGGTCCGGCGACGGCCATCCCGGTGCGCAGAGGCAGGAGCGGACTGCCCGTCGGTCTGCAGGCCATGGGCCCGAGCGGGGCCGATCTCACCATCATCGCCCTCATGCCGCCTGGTTGGTATGCAAACCCAATTGCTGAGGCCGACGTGATCAGGCCCAAACCCGAGGTCGCGCGATTGTTCAGCCTGTGGGACGCATCGCGTGCCGGGCGTGTAGGCGCTGCGCAGCGCAGGACGTCGGCGGCTACAGTGGGCAGTGGCCGCGTGTGTCAGCGCCACGGTTCGCCCCAGTCGACACCTTCGCGCAACTCTCGCTTGAGCAGCTTCCCGCCGGCGTTGCGTGGCAGCGGTTCACGACGCACCGAGACGTACTGCGGCACCTTGTAGTCGGCGATCCGCTCGGCCACCCCGCTGATCACTGCCGCGACATCGAAGTCGTCACCGGCCGGGACTATCACCGCGCCGACCTTCTCGCCCATCACTTCGTCAGGGACTCCGATCACGGCGGCATCGAGTACGCCGGGAGTTTCGATGAGCGCCGCCTCGACCTCGACGCTGGAGACGTTCTCCCCTCCGCGGTTGATCAGGTCCTTGACCCGGTCCACGATGCGCAATCGTCCGGCTGGGTCGACCGTGACGACGTCCCCGGTACGAAACCAGCCGTCGACAAGCGCGGGGGTGACCGCATCCCAGTAGCCCGTGAGCACATTCGGGCCACGGACCAGCAGTTCGCCGTGGTCCGGTCCGTCGATCTGGTCCAGCGCGAGGTCGACCACCGGCACCGGGAATCCGATCGAGTCGGCGTGCTCGGCGGAGTCGTGGTCGGGCAGTACGCTGATCAGCGAGGCGGTCTCGGTCATGCCGAAGCCGTTGAAAACCCGCGCCGAGGCGAACGCCTGTCGCAGGGCCTTCACCAGGCCGACCGCGATGGGTGCACCGCCGTATCCGATCAGCGTCACACCGCTCACGTCGGTGGGGTGCTCGGCGAGTCGTCGTAGCAGCAGGTTATAGACGGCGGGCACCGTCACCACGAAGGAGATCCGCTCCTCTGCCAGGGTCGCCAGCGCCTTGTCCAGGTTCAGCTCCGGGAGGATCACCGACGTCCCTCCCAGGTAGGCGGCCGTGAGCAGCTGGGAGTTGCAGCCTGTCACGTGGAACAGGGGGACCGAGATCAGCGTGCGCAGCCCGGCCCCGCCTTCGATGCCGAGTGTCCGCGTCATTGTCTCGGCGTTGCTGAGGAAGGCCCGGTGGGTCGTCGGCACCCCCTTGGGGTGGCCGGTCGTTCCGGATGTGTAGAAGATCGCGGCCACATCGTCGGCGGCCGCCGCGCCCTGCGCGAACGGTTCCCCATCCGGCAGGGTCGTGCCGACGCCGAGCACGACGTGGGCGCCCGAGTCGGCGACGACGTAATCGACCTCCTGCTCGGAGAACCGGGTGTTGATCGCCACCGGAATGGCGCCGGCCAGGATCGAGCCCCAGAATCCCAGGACCCATTCCACTCCGGCGGGCTGGCGCAGGGCGACCCGGTCTCGCGGCTTCACGCCCGCGGCGACCAGCCCACCGGCCACCCGAGAGGCACGCTCCAACAGCGTCACGTAGTCGAGCCGTGGTCCGTCGACTTCGACCACGGCCTCTACGCGCGGGGTGCGCGCAGCATGGGAGGTGATCACGTCCACCAAGGTCGCCGGCAGATCGTCGTACGTCCGCAGGCCGCTCGCGTCCCGGTGGGTGCCCTCGAGCCCGAACGGATTCTCGGTGGTCCTGTGCAGTTCTCGGATCGGGCTCATCAGACCTGCCTTTCTGACAGATGGCGGAACAGGTGGTGAACCAGCACGGTGGCTCAGTTCCTGACCGGGTGTCCGACGAAGGGGACGGTGCCCCAACGGATCGTCTCAGAGAGAGACACTCGATTCAGCGAAGTGCCGCGCGAGGTGTTCGGCTACGACGTCGGCCTGCTCCACGGCAACCGAGTGGCCGGCGCCCTCGACGGTCACCTCGGTGCCGCCGGTGGCGGCGGCGATGTTCACACCCGAAATCGGCTGGGGGTAGGCGTGGTCCTCGCTGCCGGCGATGGCCAGTACAGGCACTTGGCAGCCGGCAAGCTCCTCGACCATGCGGGAGCGGTGGATGACACCGTAGGCGCTGTCGCCGATCGTGGGCCCCAGTCGCGCCATGAAGTCTCGCCATGGTGCGCACAGTTCGGACCGCGTCGCGAGGCTGGTGTCACCGAACATGATGTACATCAACGTGTCGACGACCTGCTCCGCCCCGTGGGCGGTCAAGTGGTCGGTCAGTGGAGCGAACTGCGCCAGTTGGTGCTCCTCCTCCGCCGACGCGCCGAGCGTGGTGACCGACAGCAGGAGGTCAGGACGGCGCGCGGCCAGCCGGAGGGCGATGAACCCGCCCATCGAGTTGCCCACGAAGTGGCACTTTCCCAGTCCGAGGTGCTCGATCAAAGCCGTGGCGTCCTCGGTGAGGGTGTCCATGTCCAGTTCCCCGCGTGCGGCGGGGGCGCTGCCGCCCTGGTTGCGGTGGTCGTAGGCGATGACCCGGAAACCCTCACGCGTGAAATGGGCCAGGTGGCCGTCGAACATACTGTGGTCGAAGAACAGAGAGTGACTGAATACGATCGGGGTACCTTCGCGGGGCCCCTCGTCGACGTAGGCGAGTGTCGTGCCGTTCACGGCGGCGCTGCGCATGAGACCTCCTGGTGTGCGGCGCGGATCGCTACACTGCCCTGACCGTAGGCGCGTGCTTGGTGCCCGTTCCCCCTGATTCGCGCACTGCACGCACGGAAACGCGCACGCCGGGCGGAGCTGTCATGTCGCTTGCCGAAACATATCTCGTGGAGAAGACGGACACCGCCGTGCTGTCGGCGGGCGAGCCCGCGGACTTCTGGGCCGAGCACGTCTGCCGAAACCACGGCACTCTGACCTTCCGCTTCGCCGCTCCGGCCACGTTCCAGGGTGGCACGATTCTGCAGCGCTACGGCGGGCACCAGCTGATCGACTTCTGGTCCGACGGCATCGTCTACGCGCGGTCACCCAAGGACGTCCGCAGCGACGGTGACGAGAGTGTGCGGCTGCTCGTGCCGGCTGTCGGCACGCTGGACCTGAGCCAGGACGGAGTCAGCAGGCGGATCAGGCCGGGACAGGCCGGGTTGGTGACGAAGGCCCGTCCGTTCGATCTCGCGCACAGCGGGCGGGCGCGGGCGTGGGTGATGAACCTGCCCGCAGGAGCTCTCCCTCAGGACGAGGGCACCGACTGCGTGCTGCTCGACTTCGGGCAAGGCCTGGGGTCCGTGGTCGGCAACATGATCGCTCAACTCGGGGCGCAGCGCCGGGCGGTGGACGGGACCGCGTTCACCTCGGTTTCCGACACCATCGTCGAGTTGCTGGCACTGTGCCTGCGTCCCCGGCCCGAGCTGCCCGACACTCTGGCAGCCGTGGACGCCGCCGTCCGTGACTACGTCCGCCGGCACGCTGCCAACCCCGAACTGGACCCGGCCGCGATCGCGCGGGCCCTTGGCTGGTCGCTTCGACAAGTTCAGCTCGCCCTCCAGCGCAGCGGCACGTCAGCGGCCGGGCTGCTGCGCGCAACGCGGCTCGACATCGCGCGCCGACTGCTCCGCGAGGCCCCCGCCGGCCGAACGATCGCCGACATCGCACACGCAAGCGGCTTCCGCTCGCTGAGTGCCTTCGGAGCATCTTTCAAGGCACGGTTCGGGGTGACCCCGCAGGACGCCCGAGGCCGATGAGCAGCGGGTGGCGTGGTCAGTGACTTGGCGGACCACGAGTGGCGGGCGTCCGGCTCGCAGAAGGTCAACCAGCCACTGACTGCAGCGCCGAGGCCACACCGCCACACGCGAACTCCGGGTCGGATGCCGAGCGTTCGATGCCCTCCAAGGCGACGAATCCGTAGGCCGCCGTGGCATGATCACCGGTCGCCCAGATGAGACTGCCGGCCCTCAAGCTGCGCCTGCGCCGTGGCCGTTCCCGAGGAAGCGCCACAGGTGCTTGTCAGGCGCGCCCTCGTCCTGGTGCACTTCGCCTGTGCGGTGAAGGGGTGCCCGGTTCGAAGCTGATCACGTCGGTTGGCTCGCGAACCGCCGGGCTGCTCGGCAGCGCGGAGAGCCCGCATGGAGTCCTCGGCTCCTGCCACGACTTGCCGTCCACCGGGCTCAGAAGCAGGACGGCGTGGAGTGCTCGTGCTGCCGCGAGCTCCGACGCGGCGGATTCGTCGTCGGTGGTGGCGGTCGCGGTGGCTTGGAGGAGTTGCTCGAACAGGCGAAGGGAGTCAGCGAAGCTGACGGGCCCGTAGTGCGGCGGATCTTCGTGCCGGCGGCGACCAGCGTCTGCTCGACGATGTCCAGAGCGTGCGCAGTAGCGCGGTCGCCCCCGCCCGCCGCGGCCCGTCGGCTCTCCGGGGCGTGGACCCGGCTTGGCCGGCCCGAACTCGCCTCAGCCGCGGTACGGGAGATCGCGGATCTGGCACGGGCCGCATTCGAGCCCGAGTACTGGCCGGGGCTGTTCGGGGCGTGTGCAGAGGCACTCGCACAGGCCGGGGCACCAGAACCAGCGGCCGAACTGGCCGCCGAGGCAGCCGAGTTGCTTGAACAGGTCACCGATCCCGACGAGCGCCAGTCCCACCTGGCCATGGTCATCTGCGGCCTGGCCGCCTCCGGCTCGATCGACACCGCTCTCACACTCGTCAACGAGGCCATCCGCGCAGCTCCCGTCCCGGCCGAGGAAGACGAGTACTCGATCGCCAGTACCGGCTTGTCGGACATCTCGAGGGCCGTTGCCCGGACCGGACGGCACGCGCAGGCCGCCGAGCTGGCCCGCCGGATTCCCAAGCTGGAGTTCCGTACATCGGCACTGACCTCGGTCGCCGAAGAGTGTCTGCGCGCGGAGGCGCTGCGTGAGGGGATTGAGCTCGCCCGTGAGGCCGCCGACATCGCTCTCGGGCTCTCCGATGCGGATGGCCTGGGTGAGATCGCCCAGGCCATGGCTGACGCCAATCTGTATGAGGAGGCCCTCGCCCTGGGCCGTGGGCTGGAAGAGTCGGACCACCAAGAGGCCGTGTTGGCCGCGACCGTGGGTGCGGTGGCCCGGTCTGGCGCGCACGAACGCTGCGCCGAACTCGCCCGCTCCGTCCGCGGACACGCCAGACTGGTCACCACGTTGGCGTCCGCCGCTCTGGCCCTCGCCGAGGAGGGCGCGTCCGCACTCGCCATCGAACTCGGCCGCGAGGCGGCGGCGCTCACGCGGACGGCACCGGCCGCCGGGCACTGCGACAAGGTCCGATCGGACAGCGCACAGCGCCTGGTGTGGGCGAAGCAGTTCGATGTCGCTCTCGCTGTCGCCGACACCCTGCCCGATGCCGGGGCACGAGACGGAATCCTGGAGGATATTGCCTCCTGGCTCCGCTTCGACGACATCGAGCGCGCCTGCACCGTGGCTGGTTCGATCGCCGATCTCTGGCTTCGCGGCAAGGCGCTGGCGGAGATCGCCGATTACATGGCGATCAAGGGCCGCCACGAGGACGCTGTCGCCCTCGCCCATCAACTCCCCGATCCCGTAAGCGCAGTCGAAGTCCTGAGTTCCGTCTCCCGCCATCTGCTCTGGGACGATCAAGGCCCGCAGTCCCTCGACCTCGCGCGGGAACTCGTCACCCTGGCTGAGGCGATCACCGACGACGACGCCAGGGACCGGGCCCCGGTCGTCGCCGTCCGCTCCCTGGCGCTGCCCGGCGCCCACGACGAGGCAGCCGAGCTGGTGAGTGCCATCCTCGACCCCGCCCGCCGTGCCGAGGCCCAGATCACCCTCACCCGTGTACTCGCCCACGCTGATCGTTCCGACCCTCGACTTCCACCACCAGCTCGGGTTCCACCAGTGTGACGACCAGTTTTTCCTGGTTTCCCCACCCGACGGAGAACGACCAGCCTGTCCATGGATGACTGCGCCGCGCCGGGGCGAGTAGCCCGGCGACCGATGCGCTGGCCGTCCGGGCAAGGGTGGTGGTGCGGCCGACGTCCTGAAGGCGGCCATCGGTGTCGTACCTGCCGAACAGCAGCTTGCGGGGAGCGGCCGGGGAGCCAGTGACCGCGCCGATGATCGCCTCGCTCGTCTCGCGGACCTACTGGTGAAGAGGCGGTGTTCCGAACCTGCCCTATTCATCGCGACGATTGATGCGGTCGGCTGGCGTTCTGCCTACCTGTGGGGGCGGCCGTTGTTGGTTGCGTGAGCGTTGCGGTGCGGCGCGCGGGGCGAGGGTCAGAACATGGTGTTGTCGTTCTTGGAGGTGGGTGGGATCACCTGGAGGACGTCCCAGTGTTCAACGATCTTGCCGTCTGCGTCGAAACGGAAGATGTCGATGCCGGCGTACTCCTCGTCAGGCCAGGTCTGGTGGCAGTGCAGGATCACGTGGTCGCCGTCGGCGAAGGCGCGCTTGACCTCCACCCGCTTGCCCGGGTACTCGGCAGCCATGCGCTCGAAGTAGTCGATGAACGGCTGCTTGCCGTCGCCGACGTGTGGATTGTGCTGGATGTAGGTGTCGCCGACGTGCCGGTCGATGGCCTCGGCGGGGCGGCACTGGTTGAACATCAGGTCGTAGAACGCCTGAGCCGTGGCCTTGTTCTTCTCCGGGTCGCTCATGGTGCCACCGTAGGGTCGGGTGTCGGGTGCGGCACGGTGAGTGCGTCGAGCAGGTGGTCGGCCCCGACGGGGACGGACAAGGCCCGGCCGGCGAGGTCGTCGGGGGTTTCGGGGTGGGTGGGGTTGACGCGCACGAGGCGTGCGTGGGGGATCTGGCGGGTGAGGTGTTCGCCCGGCCACCGGATGACGCCCGGGGTGTTGAATCCGGCCCCGAACTCGAGGATGAGCAGTCGGGCGCCGGCGGCGGTTCCCAGCCAGTCCTGGAGACGGCGGCCCGTGGGGAGATAGGGGGCGTCGACGAACTCGGGACCGATGCGGACGTTGATCTCGACCTCGCCGCCGCAGTTCGGGCAGCTGGGCAGGGGGCCGGTGACGGCGCCGGTGGCCGGGTCGTACGCGGTGAGGAGCCGTGCGACGAGGGGCCGGCTGTCCCAGGTGGTCGGGGTGCAGGGGGTCGTGCACTGGTAGCGGCCGTAGTCGCCCTGCGGGGTGAAGACCCGGTCGGAGGCGAAGCCGTTGCGGGCGAAGAGGGCGTCCACGTTGGACGTCATCACCCAGTGGTCCTTGTCGCCGACGAGGGAACTCAGCCGCTGATAAAGGGGGTTGGGTGCCGGGGAGAAGCGGATGTCGTCGATGTGGACGGCCCAGTAGCCCCACCACAGCTCGGGCGGCAGCGGTACGCCGACGAGGTAACGGGAGCGCAGCCCGAGGCGGTGCAGGGCGGGGAAGAGTTCCCGGAAGCGGTCTTCGTCGCCGTAGTCGTATCCGGCGGCGGCGCTGAGTCCGGCCCCGGCGGTGATCAGGACACGGTCGGCCTTGTCGAGCCAGGTGCGGAGCGTCCCGGCAGCGGCTTCCAGATCGAAGGTGGAATCGTTCATTGGGGCTGGGTTCCTTCGGTCAGTGCCTGGAGGTAGGCGGCGCGGTCGTCGTCCGCGTACACGTTGAAGATCACGCGATCGAGCCGTCCGGGGTGGAGGTCGAGCCATTCGGCCACGGTGTCCAGGGCGATGCGGGCGGCGGGCGTCTTGGGGTAGCCGAAGACGCCGGTGCTGATGCCGCAGAACGCGAGGCTGCGGATGCCGCCCACGTCGGCGGCGAGGTCCAGGCAGGCACGGTACGAGGCAGCCAGGGCCTGCTGGTGCTGCGGGAGCACGGGGCTGTCGACGATCGGGCCGACGGTGTGCAGGACGTATCGGGCGGGCAGGTGGTAGCCGCGGGTGATCTTGGCGGTGCCGGTCGGCTCCGGGTGACCTTGCAGGGACATGACCGCGTGGCAGTCGTCGCGCAGGCGGGGGCCGGCCGCGGCGTGGAGGGCGTTGTCGATGCACGGGTGCATCGGCCTGAAGCAGCCGAGCAGGGCACTGTTGGCGGCGTTCACGACGGCGTCCGCGGCGAGGGTGGTGAGGTCGCCCTGCCACAGCACCGTACGGTCGGCGGCCCGGTACGCGGTGTGGGGCAGCATGTCGCGGACGGTGGGCAGCGACTCCGCGTCGGTGGTGCCGCGTGCCAGGCGTTCGCCTGCCAGGAGCGCGTCCAGCGCGCGGGCGGTCCCGGTGGGCAACGGGCCCGGATCCCGGACCGTCAGCACCGCACGCAGGAGCCGCCGGGCGGCGGCATCGTCGACCCGGGCCTCTGTGTCGGATAGCAGCCCGACCCTCGCCGCCGCCGGGTCCTCGCCCAGCAGGCCGAGCGCCTCGCGGACCAGGTCGGCGGACCGGCCGTCCGGTTCATGCCCGGCGTCGGACCGGAACGGCTCGTCCAGGACGATGGCGGCCCTGTAGGCGGCGAGCGGCAGCGGGGTCGGGGTCGGGGTCGGGTACACCGTGATCCTCCGGGCGATGGGCATGTGACGGGTGGGATAGGACTGCCGAACGGCACGCCGCCGTGCTCTCCCTCTGAGCTGGTGGGGGCACGGCGGCGGATGAGGGCTCGTCAGGCGGGTTCGAGGACTCCGGTGTGGAGTTCGGCGACGCGGCCGTCGCCCGTCTCGTAGGTGTCGCCCGTCTCGTAGGTCCAGAAGGCGTGGACCGTCAGGGCGTTGAGGTTCAGGAGGTGGGTGACCGTCATGCCGGACTTCTCGACCCAGCCGACCATGAACAGGCCGGGGGCCACTTCGGCGGTGTGGAGGGTGACGGTCTCCTCGGAGCCCTTGGTCGGGCCCTCGACGGTCTCGTAGTGGAGGGTGGTGCCGTCGGCCGCGTAGGTGTTGCGGAAGACGACCCCGTTGTCGACGCGGAAGACGAAGGTCTTCCCGGCGTAGGCGGGCTCACTCATCGCGTTTGTCTCCGTGCTGGCGGTGTGCGGCTTCAGAACAGGCCGTTGCCGTGGGGCAGCTCGGCCGGGACCGGGGAGATGATGTCCCAGTGCTCGACGATCCTGCCGCCCTGGACGCGGAAGAGGTCGTAGTACGCGACGGGGACGCCGAACTCTCCCTCGGACTGGAGCAGGACGAAGTCGCCCTCGGCGATGACCCTGTGGACGGTCTTGTAGACGAGGTTCTTGCCCTGCTCGCCCCACTTCGCGGCCGCCGCGCCGAAGCCGTCGAGGCCGTCGGCGGCCTCCGGGTTGTGCTGGTCGTACGTCTCGGTGGAGATGTAGTCGGTGAGCACCGAGTAGTCGGCGCCGACCAGGACCTTCTGCGCGAACTCGGCGACCAGGGCCCGGTTGGCCTCGGTCTCCCCGGGCGCGGCGACCTCGGCGGGGCCGTCGGTCTGCGAGCGCCCGGAGGCGGTGTCGGCGACCAGCGGGGTCAGGGCGTCCCAGTGCTCGGCGAGCTTGCCGTCGGCGTCGACGCGGAAGATGTCGAAGGCGACCAGAGGGTCGGGACCGAACCCGTGATAAGTGCCGTGCAGGGCGACCAGGTCGCCGTCGGCGATCACCCGGGCACCCTCGTACCGGAAGCCCTCCGGCAGTCCGGCGACCAACTGGCGCAGGGCCTCGGGACCGTCGGCGGCCAGGGTGCTGTGCTGGGTGTAGTCGGCGGCGACCCAGCGGTCCACCGCGCTCGGGTCCTTCTGGCCGAACAGTTCACCGGCGGCGCTCAGGACGGTGCTCTTGGCGTTGCTCATGACGGTTCTCCTCGCGAGGGCAGGTCATGGAAGGGGAGTTGGGGGACGGTCGTGGTCAGCCGTTGGTCGAGGGCGGAGGTCAGGGCAGCGACTGTGGAGCCCGCGCCGCCCATCTGGTCGCCACCGTGCGCGGTGTCCAGCAGCAGCGTCGGATACGAGAGGACGCGCAGGCGGCGCAACGCACGGAAGTCGGCGCGGGCCTTCACCCGGCCGGCCGGGGCGCTGAACGCCGCGGTCACGGCGTCCGCGTCCAGGCCGAGCTCGCCGGCTATGCCCCGGTAGACCTCTGTGTCGGACAGGCTGCGGCCGTCGACGAACCACGCCCGCTGCATGGCCTCGGCCGCGTCCAGTTCGCTGAGGCCGGGCTGGTCGCGCAGCGCGGCCAGCCCCGCCGCCGCGGCGGCGGAGTCGAGCACGGTCGTCCCCCGCGACACGGCACGGTCGTAGCCCGTGCCGAAGGCGACCCCGGTCAGCCGCGCGATGTCGCCGCGTTCGGCCGACAGGTGCGGATAGGCCGCCACCGGCAGCGCACGGGCACCGGTGTAGAGGCCGGCCGACACGACGCCGATCCGGACGCGGTGAGCGTTGTCCTCGGCAAAGGCCCGCAGGGTGGGGCCGAAGCCGTAGCACCAGGCGCAGTACGCGTCGAAGGCGTACGTCAGGGAGGCCCGCTCCGCCGAAGGCATCACACGCCTCCTCTCCTACCGATCTATTATTGCTTTCCGACATCGATTGACGTCGGATCGGCTGACAGCTCCAAGTTAGAGCTGTTGAACAGGATGAATCAGATACGCTGACGACTAGTGATGGTCAAAAACCGACATGCTGGCGACCGAGGGATCCTGGAGATCTCCTTCGCGGCGCCCGCCGGCACCCCCGCCGGCGTCGAAGTGCTGTCCCTCGCCGACCTGCGCCACCGCGTACCCGGCGAGCGGCTCACGGCCCCCCAGCGCCCGGACTTCCACCACCTGATCGCCCTCACCGGCGGAACCCTCTGGCACACGGTCGACTTCACCGCCTACGCCCTCGAACCCGGCTCATGGCTGTGGGTTCGCCCCGGCCAGGTGCAGCAGTGGGGCGACCTCACCCACGCCGAGGGCACCCTGATCCTGTTCCGCCAGGACTTCCTCGACCCGGCCACCACTGCCGGCGCCCGCACGGAGGACCCGCACGCTCCGGTCCTGCGCCGGCCCCTGCCCGAGGACGCCCAGGCCCTGAGACTGGCCGCCGACCATCTCGCCGCCGAGTTCCAGGCCCTCGGACGCCTGCCCCTGGAGATCCACACCGCGGCCCTGCGCCACCTGCTGGCCGTCCTCGTCCTGCGCCTGGCCCACCTCACCGCGCCTGTCGGCAGCCCCGCCCCCGAACCGGACGCCACCTACCTGCGCTTCCGTGACGCGGTGGAAAAGGACTTCGTCCGCACCCGCCGGGTCGAGGACTACGCCGAAGCGCTCGGCTACTCGGCCCGCACCCTCGCGCGCGCCACCCTCGCCGCAGCCGGCCTGGGCGCCAAGGAGTTCATCGACCGCCGCGTCGTCCTCGAAGCCAAGCGCCTCCTGGCCCACAGCGATCAGAGTGCCGCCCGAATCGCCGACCGCCTCGGCTTCTCCAGCGCCACCCACTTCAGCAAGTACTTCCACCAGCGCACCGGCCAGACCCCGATCACCTTCCGCGACACGGTCCGCGGGCACACCCCGAGGTGAGCCATCTGTCCCGCCGTACTCGCAGCTCTCGGCACCGATGCGCTGCCGACCCACGCCTGCCGACTGCAGGAGACGGATACCGGAGCGGCAGGCCGGCGCCTGCCGGTGCCCTGCCGAACGGTCCACGCCGGCCGGCGCTGCGGCCAAGGTTGTGCGAACCACACAGTCAGGAAACGGCTCTCTGCCGGTCGCAGGCGTGGGCGACGTGACCGAGGCAAGGCAGTCGTTGTGACGGCCGACCGAGCGCGCAGGCGAGAGGGCCGGTGGCGCACGGCCTGCCGGACCGGATCTGGACGCTGTCGCGGATTAAGCCCCTGATCGGACGCCGCTTGCACACGCGCACGACCTTGTCGGCGATCGCGCAGACGCTGCACCGGCACGGCTTCAGCCCGCAGGTCCCGGCCCGCCGCGCCCCGGAGCGCAACGAGGAAGCGGTGAGCGGCCGGGTGAAGGAGACCTGGCCGCTGGTGGAAACCCCGCAGCGGCGCTCGGGGCTGCGGCTCTGCTGCGAGGACGAGGCAGGCTTCTCGATGACGCCGCCCACGAACCGAACCCGGGCCCGCCCAGGGCACACGCCTGTCATCCGGATACGCGGACGTTCCCGGCGCCGGTTCTCGATCGCTGCCCGGGCCTGCTGCAGACGGGCGGACGCTCACGCCCGATCCTCAGGCCCGAGCGGCACGTCGATCACGAGCAAGGCGGCAGTCGCAATCCCGCCTGGACCGATTACCGGGACCTGCCGATCGCCGCCCGCCAGCAGCTCGGTGCCCCGATTGTGCTCCTCCGGGACAACGTGAACGTGCACGAGAACGCCCGGCTGCGACAGTGTCGCCGATTCCCGGTTCACCGACCCTGACCACCTGATAAGTCAGTAACCACGCGCACGTGAGTCAAACGTCTTGGACGATCGACTCACATCTCTTGGGCCGGGCGCCCACCCACCGCTATCCTGGCGGGCGAACCTGCAGGTGAAGAAAGGAGAGCGCGTGCCCCGCATGGCGGCGAGCGACCGGAGGGCCGAGCTCCTCGAAGCGGCGATCCGGGTCATGACACGGGACGGCGTGGCCAAGGCCACCACCCGCGCGATCGTGAACGAGGCCGGCATGCCCCTCGGGGTGTTCCACTACTGCTTCGACTCCAGGGCGCAGCTGCTCGAAGTCGTCACGCAGACGCTCACCGAGCGGTATGTCGCGGAGGCCCGCGGCCTGTTCACGCCACACCGGGAGATCCGCGACAGCATCCTCGACAGCCTGCACGCGTTTTGGAAAGGGTTCGAGGCGAACCCGCGGGAACACCAGATCAGCTACGAGCTCACGCAGTACGCGCTGCGCAATCCCGGCTTCGAGAACGTGGCCAGACGGCAGTACGAGATCTTCCTGAGCGCGTTCGCCTCCCTGCTCGAACTGGCCGCCGACAGCGCCGGGGTCGAGTGGACGGTGCCTGTACCGGTGCTCGCGCGGTACGTGCAGTCGACCATCGACGGCCTCAACATCACCTGGCTCGTCGACCGCAACAGCGATGACAGCCGGGCAGCCCTCGAACTGCTTGCCGATCACCTCCTCCAGCACACCCGGCCCCGGGAGGCCTGAGCCCGGCGAAACGACACAGCTCATCCCGCGGTGACGGACGTGCCTGGCTCGGACCACACGTCGGGCGGAACGACGCCGAGTGACCGGCCGCGCGAGTCGAAGGCCCGGCCGAGGAGCCTGTCGTGGCGCAGGGCCATCGTGCGGTCGGTGACGACGAGACCGGGATGGACGTCGCAGACACGGGTCTCCAGCCGCAGCACGCCGCTCACGGAGTGCAGAGCGGCCTGGATGACGAGGTTGTGCTGGCCCGTGACGGCGGCGCAGTTGCGGACCTCGGGGAGACGGACGAGGGCGTGACCGACGGCGGACGGCTCCTTGACGGGGGCCGTGGCCCAGAACGTGACCGCGACGGGCCAGCCGCCGAGCGGGCGGGCGAAGTCGCAGCGGAAGCGGACCAGGCCGAGCCTGGTGAGCCGGTCGAGACGCCGCCCGATGGTGAAGGCGGTCGTGCCGAGCGTCTCCGCCAGGGCCTGGAAGGACGCGCGACCGTCCTCGTGCAGCAGGCTCAGCAGGGTGCGGTCGCGCGAGGTGATTCTCCTCGCTGCCGGCACTGCGGTCGGCGTCCCCGCCAGCGGGCGGTGTGCCGAGCCGTGAGCGCTGTTCGGGGTCCAGGGCGATCGATCTGCCTTTGCCCGCCCTCGGCGAACACGTGCGTGACGATCCTCGTGCGTACGGCGGCGATGCCGGGCACGGCAGAGAGGACGTCCAGTGTGTAGTGGGCCATCGCCGGGACGTCGGCGGTGGCCAGGGTCGCGAGGAGCCGGTGGGTGTCCGTCCATGACGGGGGAGTGGACGCGATCTACTGCTCCAATCACGGCGGCCGACAGGCCAACGGCGGTCTCCCCGCCCTCGCCGCACTGCCCACCGTCGTCGAGGCCGTCGACGGGTTGCCCGTCCTCTTCGACTCCGGAGTCCGTAGCGGCGCCGACATCGTCAAGGCCCTCGCCCTGGGCGCGACGGCGGTCGGCATCGGCCGCCCCTACGCCCACGGCTGTGCGCTGGGCGGCACGGACGGCGTCGTCCACGTCCTGCGCGCGCTGCTCGCCGAGGCCGATCTGATCATGGCGCTCGACGGATGTCCGTCCGTGGACGACCTGATTCCCGACGCGCTTCAAGCCCTGTAGGCGGCAGGCTCTGTGAGGAGCCGCCATGCGAGGCCTGCCCCCGCGGCCACGTCCGTGAGCGACCGCAGCCTGACCTGCACGGCCGACCTGCGCAAGGCCACCTCCTCCATGGGACGGCGGGGCGTCGGGAACCCGCCGTCGGCCACGCGGCGGACGACGACCGGCGCACTGCAGAGCCGTCTGCCCGGCGGGACCGCGCAGTGACGTCGGGCGGCGGTGAGGCTCTCGCACTCCTGCCGCCGCGTGGGCGGCTTCGTCGCGTATCGGGTCAGGCGCCCGGGTGTCCTCGGCGCCCGGTCCGTCCCGGACGCGGAGGGCGTCGATGCCCGCAGCGGTGCAGGGGAGGAAGGCTCTGTCAGTAGGCCAGTTTCCGCAGTATCAGGGAGGCGAGCGGTGTCGGCAGGGTACGCAGGGTGCAGACCAGGGCCGCTGTGGGCCAGGGGAAGTACGCCTGGGCCGGTTCCTTTTCCAGGGCGCGTATGACATGCCGTGCCCCGCGTTTCTCGCTGATCTCGAACGGTTTAGGCAGCCCGTCTTCACTGATACGTGCTGTGGTCACGAAGCCCGGATGGATGTTGGTGAACCGGATTCCTCGGGGTTCGAGTTCGACACGCGCCGCGTCCAGGAGGGTGCGTGCGGCGGCCTTGGCGGCCGAGTACGGGCCCTGACGGGGAATGCCCATGAGTCCCGCGAGGGAGTTCGTGTGGGCGATCAGGCCGCCGTCGCGCTGCCGTAGCATCTGTTCGGTCAGCGGAATGAGGTAGTTGACGACGACGTCGTAGTTCAACACCATCATGCGTGAGACGTCGGCGACGGATACCTGGTCCATGGGCATGTCCGGTCCGTCACCGGCGTTGAGCAGCGCGATGTCGACGGACCCGAACTCCCTGGTGGCGGCCGTCACCACGTCGGCCGCCGCCCGCGGGTCGAGGGCGTCGGCGGGGATGTCCAGGCAGCTGCTGCCGGCGGCCCGTACCTGCTCCGCGATGCCGGCCAGTTCGGGGGCGCGCCGGGCTGTGATGACCAAGCGGTTCTTGCCGGGGGCGAGTTGGCGCGCCACTTCCGCGCCGATGCCCGAGGACGCGCCGACGATCAGGATCGTACGGTCGGTGATCCTTGCCATGATGTTCCTGTTCTCGAAGGTACGGCGAGCGTCGCGGGACGCGGGACGCGGGACGCGGGAGAAGGGGAAGCGGGCGGGGGAGTGCCCAGGTCCGTGGTCAGGACGGCAGTACGTACGCCTCGATCCGTGATGCGTTGAGCTCCCGCGCACGCGGCGGGTCGTCGGTCGCTATGGTCGCTGCGTACAGGGTGTCGCCCTTGGGGCCCGCGACCAGGCAGCTGAGCGTGCGCTGGCTGGTCGCGACGCGGTCCAGGATGGTGCCGCCGGGGCCCACCCGGACGCATTCGCCGCGCAGCGCGTTGGCGACCCACGCCGTACCGTCCTTGCCCGGTGCGATGCCGTCGGGCGCGATGGGGCTGCTGGAGCGGTCGGCGATGGCCTGGTGATCGAGCAGGGCCGAGACGCGCCGCGTGATGCTGCCGACGAGTCCCGGGGCGGTGACCGCCTTCCACAGCCAGGGCTCGATCAAGGGGGCCCAGGGGCGCGGCGGACCCAGTCGGCCGTCCGACAGTACTGGCAGCGCCACGAGCCTCATCGCCATCGTCTCGGCGGCCAGCATCGTGCGGCCGTCGTCGATGGGGAAGAGGCCGTTGGCGAACGCCAACGGCTCGCTCAGGCCGATGAGTTCACCCTCGGGCGAGAAGCAGGCGATTGGCGCGCGGGGCGGCCCGGGCGGCACGTAGAGCATGGAATTGGGGTGTCGCTTGAGGAAGGCGTGATAGTCGAACCCGAAGTTGCCCACGTAGGCGCGGCCCTCCTGGTCGACGTACATGTCGTTGACTGGGCCCTTGGCGATGTCCCGGAGGTCCGCGTGCACGACCAGGGAGCCGTCCGGCTCCAGTCGGTACACGCACAAACCCTCCATCGAGACGACCAGTATCCGTCCGTCGGGCAGGAAACCGATCCCGCCGGCACGACCGGGAACATCGGCGACCGTCTCGGGTCTGCCGATGGTGTCCCAGTGATGGACTGTGCCATGAGCCATGTCGCAGAACCACAGGGCGTCGTCGTGCCAGCGCAACGACTCCACAACACCGAATCCGTCCAGAACGACGGTGGCCTTCGGTTTCACTGCTGCCTCCAAAGGTGATCACGCCCGCGCGTGGCTCCCGATACGGTCGCTCACCGCTCAGGAGTAAGTCAAATGTCCAAGACGGTCGTCTTGGACGTGGTGCTGGTCTGTGGGCCGACTAGATCTGGAGGAGCGACAGCCGAATGGCCCGTATGGCGCTGAAGGAACGGCGGGAAGAGCTCATCGCTGCGGCGATCAGGGTGGTGACCCGGGAGGGCGTCGCCAGGACGACGACCCGCTCCATCGTCCGCGAGGCGGGTATGACCCTCGGTGTCTTCCACTACTGCTTCGCTCACGCGAAGACCTTCTCGAAGAGGTGATCACGCGTATCGCGGACGGTTTCGTGGTCGCCTCCCGGCAGGCGTGCGCCGGGGAGACGGAGCTGCGTCCGGCGGTCGAGAAGAGCCTCCGTGCCTTCTGGGACGGCGTGCAGGCCAGTCCCGGCCAGCAGTTGGCCGGTTACGAACTGGCCCACTACGCCTTGCGGCAGGCGGGTATGGAGAAGCTGGCACGCCGTCAGTACCGGCACTACCTGGACGTCCACGAGGATCTCGTGACGGACATCGCCGAGCAGACCGGCGTCCGGTGGACCGTCCCGGGCCCGGTCCTCGCCCGCTACCTGAACTCGGTGCTGGACGGGCTCACGATGTGCTGGCTCATCGACCGCGACACCGAAATCAGCCGCGCGGTCCTGGACCTCACCGGCAGGCACCTGGAGACCCTCGCGGTGAGCCGTGCGGACGCCCTGTCGGCCTGAGCCGGACCGGTAGCACGCAGTGCCCCGGTCGGGCGGGCCGCCGGCCCGCCCGGCCGGCGTTCCAGCTGTCCGTCAGTCGAACAGATCCGGTTCCTGCTGCGTGATCTGGTCCCACATCGGGCGGAACTGGAACCAGCCCGGCAGCGGACCGGAGGTCTGCTCCCGCACCGTCCTTGCCGTGTCCGGGTCGATCAGCTTGGGTGTCCCCGCGGCCATGGCCAGCAGCTGGGCCTGGCAGGAGCGTTCCATGGTGACGAAGTACCAGGCGGCCTCGGCCACCGACGCCCCGACGGTGAGCAGCCCGTGGTTCTGCAGGACGACCGCCTTGGCCGCCCCCAGTGCCACCCCGATCCGCCGGCCCTCCTCGGTGTCGTTGACGACGCCGAGGAAGTCGGTGTACAGCCCGTGGTCCTCGTAGAAGGCGCAGGAGTCCTGTGTGATCGGGTCCAGCGGGATGCCGAGACTGGAGAACGCCTTGCCATGAAGGGAGTGGGTGTGCGCGGCCGCCACCACGTCGGGACGGGCCCGGTGGACCTCGGAGTGGATACAGAACGCGGCATTGTTGACAGGCCGCTTCCCCTCCAGCAGGGTCCCGTCGTGGTCGACGAGGATGAGGTCGGAGACCTTGATCTGGCCGAAGGCCATCCCGAAGGGGTTGACCCAGAAGGCCGTGGGGTGCTCGGGGTCGCGGGCGGTGATGTGTCCCGCGACTCCGTCGGAGAAGCCGCAGCGGGCGAACAGCCGGAAGGCGGCGGCGAGTTCCTGCTTGCGGATCAGGCGTTCCTCCTCGACCGCCGGGTTCTGCGGCGGCATCGGCAGCGTGACGCCTTCGGGCATGTGGCCGACCGAGTCGTGCTGTATCGGGGCATCGGTGGTCAGGGACATGGGTTCAAACCCTTCGGTTGTGGTGCGGGAGTGGGCGGCTCGGAATCGGGTCAACTCTTCGTGAAGGGTGCGGAGGACTTTGTGAAAGGCGACCGTCTGCCGTACATCGCGGTCACCAGGCGCAGGATGAAGCGGTAAAACAGGATGAATTGCATCAGCTGCAACAGTTCGTAGAGCCCCGACTCGAACGTTCTGACTGATCAGAGATGCTGTCTCGGGGACGTCCTGAGCGCCCTTCGGTAGCTGACCAGCACCACTCGATCTGGACGCAACAATGATGCATTTGATACAACGACGGGCATGGTCGCTGAGGCACCCGGTTCGGTGCGTCTTGCCCTGGCCCCGAACGTTGTCCTTCTGAACCCGGAGCCAGCGGTTTCCTCTGCAATGAAGGAAGGATGGGCTCGGCAGCAGTCCGCGCGGTTTCTTCAGGCTTCGACGATCCAGCCTCGGCTGCGTCTTATCCAACGGTTCGAGGAGTTCACGGGGTTGTACCCGTGGCAGTGGACTCCTGCCGATGGCGAGGCGTTCATCGTTCACCTGCGCAGCGGGTCCAAGCCGATCCAGTTGTCTACGGCTCGGGCGTACGAGGTGGCGATCGAGCTGTTCGTGGAGTTCCTGACGATCTACGCGTACGGCACCCGGCGGACCGAGTCCTCGAAGGTCGACCTGGTGGATCTGCGGCGGCACAGGAAGGCGCCGCAGTTCGGGACCGCCGGCAGCATGACCGTCCGGTATGGCAAATCCTCCAAGGGGACGCCGCCGAAGCGGCGGACCGTGCTTCTGGTCCCGGAGATGGACTGGGTAGTGGACGTGCTCGACGAGTGGGTGCACGAGATTCGCCCGCGGCTCTCGCCGGACCGGCACCCGGCCTTGTGGGTGACCGAGCGGGTCGGCCGCATGTCTCCGCGCTCGATCAACGAGGCGTTCGTGACGGCACGCCAGGACGCCGGCCTCGACGAGGACCTCGACCTGCACTGTCTGCGCCACAGCTACATCACGCATCTGACTGAGTTCGGCTATCCTGCCCGCTTTGTTCAAGAGCAGGTGGGCCACAGCCACGCTTCTACGACGGCCATCTATATGGGTGTCTCTGACGAGTACCGGAACCAGCTCCTGGAGGCTTCGCTGAAGCGTCGGCTGGGTGACGACTGGGACCTTAAATGATCAAGAAGATGGGCTACGAGTGGTGTCTGCGGGCCACGATGGCCGAGCACCAGATGTTCCAGACCTCGGACCTGGTGCCGCTCCTGGCGGAACGTGGCGTGACCTTGTCGCGTGAGCAGGTCTACCGCTTGGTGACGCAGCCGCCCCAGCGGATGAGCATGGATACCTTGGTCGCGCTGTGCGACATCTTCGGGTGCACCCCGAACGATCTCATCAAGCCGAAGGTGGTCAACGCCCAGGTCAAGAAGACCGCGGACGGACAGGCCGAGCCGCTGCCGCTGAAGGAGCGGCGGACCACGATCCGGCGCCCGGGACAACCGTGAGGCCGCTGACACCGGACCAGATCCGCTTGCGAGCCGAACTCGCCGCCGCACGGGAGCAGATCGTCGCGCTGCTGCGGTCAGCGGTGGGTGATTCCCTTGCCCCCGAACAGGCGCAGGCCGTGGCGGAGGAGGCGCGGGCCTGGCGTGGGGCGAACGCTTTCCGCCTGGTGCGCTATCTGTCCGAGCGGCCCGACGCTCTGAGTATGCCCCGTAGCGACTGCCCGACCTGTGTGGTGCGTTTGCTGGCCGCGCTGACCGCTGCCGGGCACGGGGACAAGGTCGTCCTGGTGGCCTGTGGCGACTGCGGACGGACCGACCCTCTTCCCACCAACAACGGACCGGAGGGGCGACTGTGTTCACGCTGCGCCGGCCGACGTGCCAAGAAGCCGTGCGCCCGCTGCGGCAAAGTGGCCGGCATCTACGCCCGCCGACCGGAGGGCGGTATCTGTAGTCCGTGCAGGAACAAGGAGGCGGACGCCAAGGAGGAATGCGTCGACTGCCGCCGGATGATGATTTCGTACCGGCGTCTGCCCGACGGCACCAGCCTCTGTCAGACCTGTGCTCCCAAGAACACGCAGACCTGTTGCCGTTGCGGTCGGGTACGCCGGGTCAACGCGCTGACCTCCGACGGGCCGGTCTGCGGCGGCTGCTACTCCAGCCCTGCCCGCCTGTGCGGTGTCTGCCGACGGGTCGTTCCCATCGTCGCCCGGGCCGACGGCACCAGGCCGGACACCTGCGACCGGTGCTACAAGCGACACGAGAAGACCTGCGTCGTCTGTGAACGGGTCCGCCCCGGCCACCACATCAACGGTGGCCGGGGCCCGTTCCACTGCGACACGTGCCGTCCTCGCGAAGAGTGCGCATGTGCGCTGTGCGGCCGAGTCGGGAAGGTCAAGGTCTTCTGGCCGCGCGGGCCGGTGTGCGGCTCCTGCTACAGAACAGCCCTGTCGACCCCGGCACCGTGCGCCTCGTGCAGTCGACATCGCATTCCGATCGGTCAGACGGCCGAGGGAAGCCTCTTGTGCAAGGCGTGCTCGTTGCCCGACGAACCGGTCGAGCGCTGTTCGGCCTGCGGTGAACCGGCGGACCTATACTCCGGCCACCACTGCCCCCGCTGCACCCTGGCCGCCCGCGTGAGCGAGCTGCTCTCCGTAGACGGTGCGAGCGTGCCCCAGCCGCTTAAACCCCTCGCCGTCGTTCTGACCGGCACGGAAAACCCCTACCGCGTCCTGCAGTGGCTTCGCCGAAGCCCCGCCGCCCACCTCCTGCGACGCCTGGCCCTCGATCCTGAAGCACTGAACCACGACTCCCTCGACACGCTGCCGCAACGAGCTGCCACCGCCTACGTGCGCGGGCTGCTCGTGGCCGCCGGCATTTTGCCGCCACGCGATGAGAATCTCGCCCTGCTCACCAACTGGGTCGCGCGGACCGTGGCCAAACTCCCAGCACGGCAAGCCAGTCTCATCCGTCCGTTCGCCGAGTGGCACATCATCCGCGACGCCCGCCGACGCTCAGCGCGCGGCCGTTACACCTATGCCGCGCACAAAGGCGACTGTGGCAACGTGCTCGCCGCCATCGACTTCCTGAACTGGCTCGACTCCCAGCACCTGAGTCTGCGCCGGCTCCAACAGCGACACCTAGACGTCTGGGCAATCGACCGGCCAACCCTGCGCTCCCGTTCGATCCCCTTCCTCCGCTGGAGCACCGCGCGACGCCTGTGCCCGCCCGGTCTGAGCATCGAGCACCCGGCCTCGCAACTCCCCGGCCACTTCCAAGCCGAGGACGAGGCCCGAAACGAGCTGTTGCGCTGCTTCAACGACACCATGTTGCCCCTGGACGTCCGCGTAGCCGCTGCTCTTGTACGCCTCTACGCCCTCCCCCTGACCCGCATCGTCGAACTCACCCACGACCACATCCGCCGCGACCAGGAGCACACCTACCTGACGGTCAGCCAGCACCCTTTCGTGCTCCCGCCGAAGTTCGCCCGTCTCATCGACGATCAGCTCCGGCACGGCACGCCCCGGCACAGCACCACGGCGGAGCATAGATACCTCCTACCGGGCCAAAGCCCTGGACGCCCGCGTAACCCCCTCGGCCTCGCCGACACACTGAGACAACACGGTCTGCCTGCCCGTGCAGCTCGGAACACCGCCATGATGGACGCCCTGGTAGACCTACCGCCTATGGTCATCGCCGACCTGCTTGGCATCCACCCCAAGACAGCCGAACGCTGGGCCACGCTCGCCGGCGAGAACTGGTCCGAATACGTGGCCTCGTTGACGTGACCGGGCCGGGCTACGGGGCTCTGTTCACCATGGCATTAACCGTTCACACTGCGGCGGACGTCTCCTCGACTCACTCGGCAACGCCAACACCCTCCCGTCGTACGGCATCGGGGTGGGCACGACTGCGGAGCACCTCGGTGGGGCCCGTCCGCTCGCCACCGTGGCGGACGACGAGGCCGGCGGCGCCCCCGAACAGCTGTGGGGTGAAACTGCGGTCAACGGGTGGAATGCCCGCCGGGCGTCGGTGCTGTCGTGGCTGGGCTGGTGTGCCGACCGAGGGTACGACGGCCCGCGGGTGCCGGGCTGGGTGAAGCGGATGCCGCCGGACCGAGGAGATCCGGGCCCGCTCGAAGATGCCGGTCGACCAGCTGATCGCCCGCCGTGACATCCACCTGCGGGAGCAAAGATGCTACGGCGGATGCTGTACGAGACGGTCGCGCGGTCGGAGGAGATTCTCGGCGTCAACAGCCACGGTCTCCGCCATCGCTTTCCCGCCGGTACTGGCTCCCCAGCTGGCCGTGGCTGCGCAGGGCACCCTCGCCGCCTCGGCCTCCGATACCCCGCTGTCGGCGGCGGACGACGCCTCGCGCCCGATACGCCCCCCAAGATCTGGCTCCAATCGGAGGAGAAGTACTTCCCGTACGACGTCGAGTCGTTCCTGGACAACACCCACGTCGAGATCCACAAGGACGACGACGATCCCAACCAGCAGTTCCGCGTGACGAACGAACCGCTGGGCTGCGACTCCTGCACCGACCCGCCATTCCTGTACGGACAGCAGCCCAAGGCTGGCGTGAACGGAGCGGTGCCGCTCTACGCCGAGTCGACCTGCTCGCCGCGCGGGCCCCGCGTCTGGACCGCGCCCTGAAGAAAAACGCCCGGAAGGGTGGCGACGTTGTGTTGCTCGACGGCACCCTCGTCCGCACCCGCCGACGCGCCGGGGACGAGCACCGGCCGAACTATTCGGGCAAGCACACGGCCCATGGCCTGCTGCTCCTCGCCCTGACCGACGAGTGTGGGCAACCTGGTCTGGATCTCAACCGGCGTCGGCCCCGCGATGCTCGCCACGGAAACTGACCCCGCTCGCCAAGACCGCCTGGACGTCCTCGGCGGCACGACAGCCACTCATCTGAGTCTGGGTGGGGGCTCGGATCAGCGGATCCGGGGGCAGCGCCTTGTCCGCGTGCGCTGTGTGCACGTGCTTGACGGTGATCTGGGGTGGATGCCGACGAGCAGTACGAGGCGGACCAGGTCGGCGATCTACCGGAGCCCATGAAGGATGCGGCTCGGCCAGACCCGACGGGCATTTCTACAAATGTCGAATGCCGGGCGGAGAATCCTCCGGCATCTGCTGGTGGTGGCTGGTTTCGGCCCAGCCGTACGGTCTGCGAACCGTCGGATTCCGCCCCTCCTGCTGAACACGGGAGAGGCCGGAGGCCAGCTGAGATCGGAGCTTTGAATGAGTGCAGCAGTCGCCTTTGTCGGGCTGGGGAACATCGGTGGGCGTGTGGTTGCCCATCTGGTGAAGGCCGGCCATGACGTGTCAGTTTTCGACCTGAACGCCGCCGCGGTCCAGGCCGCGGTGGAGGCGGGAGCCCGGTCGGCGGCGTCGGCTGCTCAGGCTGCCGAGGGCGCTGAAGCAGTCTTCCTGAGCCTGCCCACGCCGGCGATCGTGGAGGCGGTGGTCGGTGAGATCCTGCCGCGCGCCGCGAAGGGCGCGGTGATCGTCGACCACAGCACGATCGACCCGGACACCACCCGCAGGCTGGCGGCATCGGTTGCCAAGGAGGGCGTGAGCTTCCTGGACGCGCCGGTCAGCGGCGGAGTGCAGGGCGCGGAGGCCGGCACCCTCGCGATCATGGTGGGCGGTGACGAAGCCGCGCTGGAGAAGGTGCGCCCGCTTCTGGACACGTACGCCGGCAGTGTCGTGCGCATCGGTGACAGTGGCAGCGGCCAGGTCGTCAAGCTCGCCAACAACGTGATCACCGCCATCAACATCGTCGCGCTTGGCGAGGCGCTGACCACGGCCGTGCGTCAGGGCGTGGACCTCGATGTCGCGGTGAGCGTGCTGACGAAGAGCTCGGCCAACAGCAACGTGCTGTCCGGCTACTTCCCGCGCACGCTGTTCACCGCCGAGCGGCCCACCGGCTTCGCGCTGGACTTCATGCACAAGGACCTGGGCCTGTTCCTGGCCTCCGCCGCCTCGGGTCCGGTGCCGCTGCCGCTGTCGAACGCCGTGCGGGACCTGTTCTCGATCGGCCGCCAGCTGGGTCGTGGCGGCAAGGACTTCACCAGCGTCGTCGAGTTCTACGAGGACTTCGCCGGCATCCGTCTGCAGAGCAAGGAGAGCGGCAAGTGACCACCACCGGCATCGAGATTCCCTTCGTCCACCAGCTGATCGGCGGCGTGTGGGGGCCGGCGGACTCCGGCGAGTGGGCCGAGGTGGAGAACCCGGGGCGCCGCGAGGTCATCGCCCGCGTACCCGCGTCCGGGGCCTCGGACGTGGACCGCGCGGTGACCGCCGCGAAGCAGGCGTTCCCGGCCTGGCGGGTGCGGCCCGCGCGGGAGCGCGGCGCCCTGCTGATCAAGCTCGGCGACAAGATCGCCGAGCACCAGGAGGAGCTGGCACGGATCATCGCCTCGGAGACCGGCAACGCCCTGCGCACCCAGGCTCGTGGCGAGGCCGCCTCGGCGGTCGACATCTTCCGCTACTACGGGCAGGTTGCTTCCGAGCAGAAGGGCGAGACGCTCCCGCTCGGCGACGGTCTGCTGTCCTACACGGTGCGCGAGCCGCTGGGCGTGGTGGGCGGCATCGTGCCGTGGAACGCACCGGTGCAGCTGTCCGCGCTGAAGATCGCCATGTCGCTGTCCATGGGCAACACCCTCGTGCTCAAGGCCGCCGAGCTGGCCCCCTTGGGTGTGCTGCGGCTGGCGCAGTGGGCTGCGGAGATCCTGCCCGACGGGGTACTGAACGTGATCTCCGGTGCTGGTTCCGTGGCGGGCGCGCGGATCGCGTCCCACCCGGACATCGCGAAGCTGACGTTCACCGGCTCCACCGGGGTCGGGCGCAGCATCCTGGCGGCGGCCGCGGACCGGATCGTGCCGGTGACCCTGGAGCTGGGCGGCAAGTCCCCGGTCATCGTCTTCCCCGACTCCGACGACGACGCCACCGTAGACGGCGTGATCACGGGCATGCGATTCACGCGCCAGGGCCAGTCGTGCACCGCCGGCTCCCGCCTGTACCTGCACGAGGACATCTTCGACTCGTTCCTGGAGAAGCTGACCTCGAAGCTCGCCCAGTTGAAGATCGGTGACCCGCTGGACGAGGACAGCGACATCGGCGCCATCGTCAGCCAGACCCAGTACGACAAGATCTGCGGCTACATCCAGTCCGGCCTGGACAAGGGCGGCAAGCTGATCACCGGCGGCGTGCAGCGGCCGGTCGACCAGGACGGCTACTACGTCGCCCCGACGGTGATCAGCGGCGTCGGCGCCGACTGGGAGATCACCCGCGAAGAGGTCTTCGGCCCGGTCCTGGTCGTCATCCCCTGGCGTGACGAGGACGAGGTCGTCGAAGCTGCCAACGACTCCGCCTACGGCCTGGCCGGCTACGTGTGGTCGAAGAACATCGACCAGGCGCTGCGCACCGCCAACAAGCTTCAGGTGGGCTGGATCCAGATCAACCGCGGCGGCGGCCAGATCCCCGGCATGGCCTACGGCGGCATCAAGCAGTCCGGCCTGGGCCGCGAGTACTCCGTGGACGGCGCGCTGGAGAGCTTCACCCAGCACAAGAGCTTCACCATCGCCTACCAGGGCTGACGCTTTCCCGCGCGCCACCCGAACGCGCCTCTTATCAACCGTACGACGTCTGACAGGCGTCGCCGAAGCCCGGCCCCGCACCGGTCTGCTTGTTCATCACTCCGCTCCGGCGGTGCCTGTCAGCACGACGGCTCCGCCGTACCCGAAGGAGACCCTTCATGGGTACCACCACCCCCGAGTCGGCCCAGTGTGCCGAACTCACCGATGACGGGCTCGCTCAAAGCCTGACCAAGCGCCACATCCGGATGATCGCCGTCGGCGGCGCCATCGGCGTCGGCCTGTTCCTGGGCGCCGGCGGCGGCATCGCCAAGGCCGGGCCCGCCCTGATCGGCGTGTACGCGATCACCGGCGTGTTCATCTACATCATCATGCGCGCCCTGGGCGAACTGCTCATCTACCGCCCTGTCAGCGGCAGCTTCGCCGAGTACGCGCGTGAGTTCATGGGCCCGGCCTACGGCTTCATCACCGGCTGGGGCTACTGGACGACCTGGACGGTGATCGGCATGGCCGAGATCACCGCAGCGGGCATCTACGTGCACTACTGGTTCCCCTCCATCCCGCAGTACGTCACCGCGCTGGTCGTCCTGGTGGCGTTGGTGCTGTTGAACCTGCTGAAGGTGGGGGCGTTCGGCGAGGCCGAGTTCTGGTTCGCGTCCATCAAGATCGTGGCGATCCTCGGTCTGATCGTCGGTGGCACGCTGGTCGCCGTCTTCAGCATCGGCGACGCCGGCGCGAACAGCACCATCGCCCACTTGTGGAACCATGGAGGCTCAGCCCCGAACGGCTGGATGGCCGTCCTGCTCGCCTTCCAGATCGTGGTCTTCTCCTACCAGGGTGTCGAGCTGATCGGCATGACGGCCGCAGAGACCAAGGACCGCGAGAAGGTACTGCCCAAGGCCATCAACTCCATCCCGTGGCGGATCGGGATCTTCTACGTCGGCTCCCTGCTCGTGCTGCTGACGCTGTTCCCCTGGACCGAGTTCAACGCGGGCGAGAGCCCCTTCGTCAAGGCCCTCACCCACATCGGCCTGCCGGCCGCCGGCAGCATCATGAACTTCGTCGTTCTGACCTCCGCCCTGTCCTCCTGCAGCTCGGGCCTGTTCAGCAACGGCCGTCTGCTCAAGCGGCTGGCCTCCGACGGCGTCGCGCCCTCCCGGTTCGCGACCGTCAACAAGGGCCACGTGCCCGCCGCGGCCATCCTGGCCTCGGGCAGCGCCATGATGATCGGCGTCCTGGTCAACGCGGTCGTCCCTGACCAGGCGTTCATCTACATCTCCTCCGTCGCCACCCTCGGCGCGATCTGGAGCTGGCTGGTCATCATCGTCTGCCACATGATCTACCGCCGCCGTCTCGCCCGCGGCGAGGTCCACGAGAGCTGGTTCAGACTGCCGTTCGCCACCCCACTGAGCTGGCTCGTGATCGCCTTCCTCACCTTCGTCACCGTCCTCCTCGGCTTCGACCCCGACAACCGCATCGCCCTGTACGCGCTGCCGGTGTGGGCGGCTGCCCTGATGGGCGGCTACCTGTACGCCAAGCCGAAGATAGCCGCCCGTGAGGCAGCCGCTGCCCCGGCCGCCGGTGAACTGCTCACCGACCTACCGGCCGTCGTCGCCGGCACCGGCGACGAACCCACGACGCGCCTCGCGGACTGACCTGCCGGGCTGCCAGGGGTCGGCCCGGCAGCCCGGCCCCACAACTGTCGCCGCCGCACCGGTGACACGCGGGCCTGTCCCCTTGGCCCGCGCTGGCGGGCTGCCGAACCACGGCGGCAGCCCGCCACCAGCCTCCCCCTCCCTCCGGCAAGGAGCCTCTCCTCGTGAACGCCCACCCGCACTCCGCCATCGCCCCCTGGTCCGATGCCGCCAGCCGGCAGCGGCTGCACGAACTGGAGACCCTGCACCGCGAGGAAGGAGCGACAGCCGTCGCCGAAGCGGTCAGCCGCACACTCGACGCCTACCACTACCGCATGGCCACCGAAGGTCTCGTCCTGTACGCCGGGACGAACGTGCTCTCCCCGGCCGTGCGCGCCGCCCACGACGGTGCCCTGTCCACTCGCCCCGCGCTCGGCTGGCCCGGCGGCAAGCTCCAGACCGGCGTGGAGGAAATCGAGGCCCTCGAAGTCATCGCCGCCACCCAGGTCGCCCGCGCGATGCGCGCCACCTACGCCGAGGTCCGGTTCCTGACCGCGACCATGGCCAACCTCGCCCTGTACAGCGCCTTCACCCAGCCCGGCGACAGCATCGCCGTGCTCTCTCCCGAGGCCGGCGGCCACGCCAGCCACCACGCCCACGCCACCGCCGGCGTGCGCGGCCTGAACGTCGCCTACCTGCCCTACAACAGCAGTGACTTCGACGTCGACACCCGTGTCCTGGACGTCTTCCTCACCACCCACCGGCCCAAGCTGATCCTGGTCGGCGGCAGCGTCACCCTCTTCCCGCACCGGCTCGGCGTGCTGCGCGAGGCCGCCGACCGCATCGGTACGCTGCTGGTCTACGACGCCTCTCACGCCGCCGGGCTCATCGCCGCCGGATACGTCCAGGATCCGCTCGCCGAAGGCGCCCACATCGTCACCTTCTCCACCTACAAGACCTTCGCCGGCCCCGCAGGCGGCGCCGCCGTCACCAACGACCCACATCTGGCCGAAGCCATCTCCCAGGCCGCCTACCCGGTCCTCACCTCCAACTACGACCCGGCCCGGCTCGGCCCGCTGGCCATCGCCGCAGCCGAGGCCGTCGAACAGCAGCCGTCCTGGGCCGCACCGACCATCACAGCCGCCCAGCACCTGGCCTCGCACCTGGCAGGACACGGCTACACGATCCTCGGTGCCGACCGCGGCTACACGCGTACCCACCAGGTCGTCATCGACGCCACGGCTGTGGGCGGCGGAGGCGGCTCGGTCGCCCGCCTGGCCGCCCACGGCATCTACGCCGGCACCTGCCGCCTGCCCGGCCAGCTGCCCGACGCCCCCGCCCAGGGCATCCGGCTCGGCACCCAGGAAATCGTCCGGCGCGGAGCCGACAACGCCACGATGCCCCACGTCGCCACCGTCATCCACCGCGCCCTGACCAACACGGGACCCGCCACCACCGAGGCAGCGGCCGAGCTGCGGGCCGGCCTCGGACCCGATCTGTGGACCGTTCCCCAGCACGTGCAGCCCGTGTAGCTCAGTGCCTCCCGCATGCCGCGACCCTAGCCTGACCAGCACGGGCAGCACGCACCACAACCCCGCCCGGCACCTCGCCCCACCTCTGCCCACCACGACCCAAGGGACAGCGCGGCATGGCCACCAGCGACATCCAGGACATCGTCGACGAGATCGCCACCACCCTCGGCAAGGGCATCTCCGTCGACGACCTCAGCGGCCGTCTGGTCACCTACAGCGTCCAGCAGGGCCGCGCCGACGAGGCCCGCATCCGCACCCTGCTGACCCGCTCTGTCCCCGCCGACATCCGTGCCTGGCAGGACCGGCACGGCATCCCCGCCGCCACCAAGCCCGTCGAACTGCCGCCCAATGCGGACCTGGGCATGCGCGCCCGCCTCTGCGTCCCCCTGATGCACCACGGTGTGAAGACCGGCATCCTGTGGATCCTGCAGTCCGACGACACCTGGTCAGCCCCCGCCGTCCTCGGCCAAGTGGCTCAGCTCAGCGAGCAGATCAACACCCTGGCCGCCCTCCAGTACGACAAGGCCGACCCACAGCTGGAAGAACGCCGCAACCGCGAAGCCATCTTCCGGCACGGCTGCCAGGCCGACCCCGCCGCGTTTGAGGACCTCAGAACCTGGCCGGCGCTCTACGCGCTGGACACGGTGCACGTCCTAGTGTTCCTGCCCACCGCCGCCCACGACACGGCACGCCGCAGCGACATCGAGACCGCACAACTGCGCGTGGCCCTGCACCAGACCCTGGCCGCCCACAGCCACGTCCTCGCATCGTCCGTGCAGGACACCCACACCACCGTGCTGATCCGCTCCAGCCACGGCGCCGACGCCCCGGCCCAGCTCCACCGCGACCTCTCCGCCGCAACCACCACGGCCCACACCGGCACACAGCATCCGGTGTTCGCCGGCGTCAGCAGCCCTCTGAAGAACCTGGACCGCCTTCCCGACGCCTACCGGCAGGCCGTCATCGCCGCCCAGGCCGCCACCGTCGACCCTGAGATCGGCCCCCTGCCCGACTGGGACGACATCGGCCCCTACCGCTTCATCGCCCGGAACCTCTCCCGGGACCCCATCCACCAATCCGAGCTCTACCGCCAGCTGGCTGCCGCCGACCCCACCGGCGAACTCCTCCACACCCTGGAGGTCTACTACGACAGCGCCAGCGTCAACCAGGTCGCCCAACGCCTCCACCTGCACCGCACCAGCCTCTACTACCGGCTCGGCCGCATCAAAGACGCCATCGGCACCGACCCCCTCGACGGCCCCACTCGCCTCGAACTCCACCTGGCCATCAAAACCGCCCGCTGGATGCGCCGCCCCCGCATCTGACCCCCAGACCGCTGCCGGCCTCTCCCGCACCGTCCCGCCCTGACAGCGGGAGGCACCGGCAGCCCCACCACCAACCCGAGATGCGCCCGCATCCCCAAACAGAGAGGGACCGTGCTCGACGTGAAGGTCGGCATCCCCCGCGAGGTCAAGAACAAGGAGTCCGCGTGGCCATCACCCCCGCCGGCGTGCACGACGCGGGGCGCCGGCGGCCGGCAGGCCGACGACCTCCAGCACCCACCGGCTCACGGTGGTGCGGTGCACCGTCCCCCGTCGGCCAGACCGCCGGGCCGCTGGTCACGGAGCAGCACCGCCAGCACGGCCGCGCGGGGTGAGACCGAACAGGACGAGTGTGAGCCAGCGGGCGCGAGCTGCCGGTGGGCGGTCGGCGGGCGCGGTGGCAAAGAGTAGATAGATGTCCGCGACGCTGACGTCGGGGTGGAGGTCGCCGTCGGACTGGGCGGCCTGGATGAGAGTCGTCAGGGCCGCGCCGGCGCGGTCCTCGTCGGCCTTGTCGTCCGGGGTGGCGCCCAGCATCTGAGTGGCGGCCTTCACGGCGTGGTTGGTCGCCACTTCCTCGGTGAGCCGGGTCAGGAAGCCGGTGATCTCGTCCCACGCGTGTGCTCCCGATGCGACGCGCGCGCAGGCGGCCTCGGCGTCGTCGGCCACCTGTGCGACGAACTCCTCGACGACGGCCGCGACCAGGTCGGTCTTGGTGGGGAAGTGGCGGTACAAGGTGCCCACGGCCACACCCGCCGCGGCGGCGATCTCGTCCATTCCGATGTCCGGGCCGTGTGCTGTCACCTGCTCACGAGCTGCGGCGAGGATTTTCTTACGGTTGCGCACCGCGTCGGCCCGCGGTGCCCGGCCTTCGGTCATGGTCTCTCCCTGAACGGTCCACGCGCGACTTGCCAAAAGGTGAACGGCGGTTCATGATGACTGTGAACCACGGTTCATCTTAGCTCCCGAGACGGAGACGGATGCAGAGGGGAGAGGCGCGTGACCGACAAGGTGTGGTTCATGACCGGCTGCTCGCGCGGATTCGGCCGGCTGTGGGCAGAGGCCGCCCTGAGACGGGGTGACCGGGTCGTCGCGACGGCGCGCGAGGAGAGCCGGCTCAAGCCGCTGGCCGAGGCGTTCCCCGACTCTGCGCTGGTCCTGCCGCTGGATGTCACCCGGCGCAGTGCCGTGTTCGACGCCGTGGCCGCCGCCCACCAGCACTTCGGGCGCCTCGACGTGATCGTCAACAACGCGGGCTACGGCTTGCGCGGCGCCGTCGAGGAGGTTCAGGAGGCCGACGTCCGGGAGCTGCTCGACACCAACCTGCTCGGGGCGCTGTGGGTGACGCAGGCAGCGCTGCCCTTCCTGCGCGAGCAGGGAAGTGGCCATCTCCTGTCGGTGTCCAGCCTGGCCGGGCTGATCGGCGAGCCGACCCTCGGCCTGTACAACGCCTCCAAATGGGCGCTGGAAGGCATGATGGACGCCCTGTCGCGAGAAGTCGCCCACCTCGGCATCAAGGTGACCCTCATCGAACCCGGGCCCTACGCCACCGAGTTCGCCAGCGCCGGTTCCCTCAAGCAGTCAGCCGAGATCCCCGCCTACGACGAGGCTCGCCGGGCCCTGCTCGCGGGCTTCGATCCCGCAGACCTCGCGGACCCGGCCGCGACACCGCAGGCCGTGCTCGCGGCCGTCGACGCCGATGCGCCGCCGCTGCGGCTCATCCTGGGCAGGACGGTACTGCCGAAGGTCCGCGGCCACTACGACGCGCGGCTGTCCACGTGGGACGCATGGACCCACGTCTCCGAACGCGCACACGGCAACCCCTAGCAGCCTGAGCCTTCCTGGCCGCCCCCAAGACTGGAGAACAACAATCATGAAAGCAGTCGTGTACCGCGAGAACGGCGGGCCTGACGTACTCAGCTATGAGGAGATCGCCGACCCAGTACCCGGCGACCACGAGGTGCTGATCAGGGTCGAGGCGATCAGCATCGAGGGCGGCGACCTGCTGACCAGGCTGATGATGCCCCTCCCGCGAAGCCCCCATGTCGTCGGCTACGGCAGTGCGGGCACGGTGATAGCCGTCGGCGAACAGGTGACCGATCTCCGAGTCGGCCAGCGCGTGAGCGCCTTCGGCGAGCACGGATCACATGCGGAACTCCGGGCGGTGCGGGCAGACCATTGCTGGGTCCTGCCCGACGGCGCCGACGCGGCAGCGGCGGCGTGCGTGCCGGTCGCGTTCGGAACCGCCTACGAGGCACTGTTCGAGCACGGCAGTCTCACCGCCGACAGCACGGTGCTGGTGCAGGGCGCGGCGGGAGGTGTCGGTCTCGCGGCGGTGCAGCTCGCGGCGAAGGCCGGGGCGCGGGTGATCGGGACAGGTTCGAGCCACGAGCAACTTGACGCACTGCGCCGACTCGGCCTCCACGACGGCATCGACTATCGCACCGAAGACGTGCGCCGGCGCGTCCTCGAACTCACGGACGGCATCGGCGTCGACCTGGCCCTGGATCCCGTTGGCGGGCCCATGACGCAGCAGGTGATCCATGCTACGCGCCAGGGGGGCACGGTGGTCTTCCTCGGGGCGTCGGCCAGGGAGGCGTCGATGGTCGATGCGACCACGCTCCTCCTGGGCAACTGCACCCTGAGCGGCTTCAGCCTCAGCCCGATGATCCACACGCCGCGCGTGCGTGCCTACATCGCCGACATCATCCGCCGGGTCGCCGAAGGCGACCTCGACGTGGTCGTCGACCGGGTGTTCCCGCTCGCCGACGCCGCCGACGCGCATCGCTACGCCGAGCAGCGCGGTCGTATCGGCCGGGTGGTGATGGTGCCGTGACGGCCCGGCGGCAACGACGACCGTAATCGACGATCAGGGAAAAGAGAAAAGGAAGTGGCACTGCCCATGGAAACTCGCTCAGATGAGGAAACTGGCATCAGCTCGGTGACCGTCGACATCTCCGTCGAAGCCAGCGCGGCCTTCACCTGGGATGTCATACGCGACATCTACGCGGTGAACACGCGGCTCATCCCAGGGTTCGCGGTCACTGTCGAACGGGGGCCGGACAGCAGAATCGTGACCTTCGCCGATGGTATGAGGGCCACGGAGCGCATCGCCGAACTCGACGACGACGCTCGACGGCTTCGATACCAGGTGACTGACAGCACCGTGACGCACCATCTGGGAACCCAGGTTGTGCGCGAGGACGACACGGGTGTCCATCTCGTGTGGACGACCGAGTTCGCACCCGCATCACTCCTCGACTACACCACCACGAACATGCGCGCCGCCGCGGAACTCATGAAAACAACGATCGACACCGCGTACGCCAACCAGCGATGAATTACCGTCCTCATTGCCTCGCGCCACGCGGTCTCCTCTAAAGGCCCGCACCAGCGCGGTCACCCACTTCGGATCCGTGCGGCCGGGGGCCTCCCCACGTCGCCTTCAGTGAGAAGCCGCTCAACGGATAACGGACGTGCAGATCGAACAGGGTTCCTGGCCGGGTGACCTTCCGGGCACGGGCCGAACTGGTCCGTCTTGCGGTCGCCGCGTCCGTAGACGTGGCAGAACAGCCGGTCGTCGCTGGTCGGGGCGTCCGGGCGGAGCCAGTTGCTGACATCCACGGCCAGCACGATCCGCCCGTCGGCCGCCCTGGGCAGCGGCAGGCCGGCCAGCGTGCGGCGCAACCGCGTCGGCTCCAGCCAGCCCCGGTCCAACGCGGCATACAGGGCGCCGCGCCCGCGTCGGTGCTCGACCGCCAGACAGAGCTCGACCAGAGTCTTCACCGGCCCGTCCGTGCACAAGATCGCGTCCGTGAGCTCGAAGAGCGCGTCCTGGCGGGCGTAGAGGCATTCGTAGAACTCGACCCGAAAGCGGGACAGGATGCCCAATGCGTCGCCTGCGGGCGCGTCGACCGGGAGACTCATACGCAGCGGCCGTTCTCTCGTGCTTCGTGACTCGACATCTCGAAGCGTGGAGAACGGCCGCCCCTGCTGTCCCGGGAAGAACCGCAGATCAGCAGGTCGGGTGACCTGCGAGGATAAACGCCAAGCTTACGACCTCGTGCACGGTTGGCCGTGGCTCAGCGTTCAGGTTGCTCGTTGAACGGGGCATGGTGGGGGCTGGGGCGCGTGAGTTGATCGTGGCGGAGTACCGGATCACCGGGTTGTCGCCGACGGTGATCGCTGAACTCGTTGCTGAAGTAGGGCCGTTGTGGCAGGAGCTGCATCAGGCCCGGCTTACCGCTCGGCCACGGCAGCGGGCGGTAGGAGCCGGGGCGAAGCACAAGTTCGTCTTCATCGATCGGCTGTTGGCCACGCTGGTGAGTCTGCGCCACGGCACCACGCACGACGTGCTGCCCTCCTGGTTCGGCGTGGACCGCTCCACCATCACCCGCGCCATCGGCGAGGTGCGGCCCCTGCTGGCGCAACGGGGCTGCACTGTCGCCCGGGGCATCCGGCTTCGCACTCTCGCCGAGGTCATCGAGTACCTGGGCGCCGGCGGGACCGGCATTATCGACGGCACGGAGGTCCGCGTGCGACGCCCAGCCGCAGGCCGAAAGGGCCGGGACAAATTCGTCTCCGGCAAGACCAAACAGAACGCCGTGAAGTCCATGATCCTCACGGACGCCGAGGGGCGCGTACTGTTCTGCAGCCCGGTCCGGCGCGGCAGTTGCGCCGACATCACCCAGGCCCGACAGCTGGGACTGGCCCATCTCGTGGCCGACGGCCCTTTCCTCGAGATCCTCGCGGACGCCGGCTATCAGGGCATGGGCGCGCAGACCGGCGGACGCGTGCTGACACCACCACATCGCAAGTTCAAGAAGAACGCTCCAGCCTGGTACGAGGAAAGGCACGAGCAGCAACGCAAGGCACACTCCTCACGACGCATCCGCGTCGAGCACGGCATCGCACACCTCAAGAACTGGCGGGCTCTCGCCCGGCACCTTGGCCGCCGTGAGCACATAAGTGACATCGTCCAAGCTGTCGCCGCACTGCTCTCACACCAGCAGACCGCCACCCTCGGCCACGGCCTTCGAGCGTGAAAACCGACCACAGCACCCACCTCGACGGGCCACCGCCAACCGTGCACGAGGTCGTTAGCCCACACCCCTTATGAGACATGGCAGTTGTGCGCAGAGCCTGTTTCTGAACCGGGTGCTTCGGTCGTGCGTGTCAGCGCTTGATCCCGTCACTGTGTGGTCATGCTGGGGGACAGTGGTGCCGTAGATGACAGAGGTTCGGGACGAAAGCCGTCAGGCAGACAGCAGGTAGCGCACCGCCGTCTCTGCCAGATCAGCGATGAAGGCGTCGTCCTCGACAGTTGCAGGCCTGGCAAATCCCGGGCCGTAGGCGACACGGATGACCGACGCGGCGAAGACGGTGCTGAAGCAGGAGTGCACCGCAGTCTCGACATCGGGGAGCGTGATGGCGTCCGCCATCCGAAGGACCACCTTGGCGAATCCGTTCCCGAGCTCCTGGCTGTAGCGGGAACCTCGGCGCCGGATCTCAGGATGTGACGCGGAGGTCAGGACGACGGCCCGTAGGAATCGTTCGTGGCGCAGGAACATGCCGATCGTTTCGGCCACTGCTGCGCGGACGAGTTCGGCAGCGGACAGGTCTGCCCATCGGCTGTTGTCGGAGAAGACCTGCTGCTCCGCGCGCAGGTGCTGGATGCCGTGCTCGTAGACGGCAAGGAAAAGAGCGTCCTTGCTGGTTGTGCGGGCATAGATGGCCGGCGGCGCGACCCCGGCCCGCTCACATACGGCGGCGATGGTGAACGCCTCGTACCCGCCGTCCTCCAGGATCGACACTCCGGCATCGAGCACCCGGTTCCACGCCTCGCGACTGCGACGCTGCCTGGGCGGCCGGATCTCCAAATCGGCCGCTTGCGCTGCTTGGGCCTCGCCCATGACCTCAGCCTCTCGTTCCCCGGGTGCGTGCACAGGTCTTGACCGAACCGTAGTCCACACTACAGTCTGCGGCTAACAGTAGCGCTTGCTACCGTTTCCTCTCGATGACGCGAGGTGTCCCCATGCTCATGCCGAACAACCCCTGCGGCCGCGTCGCCGTCCTCGGCGCCGGTCCGGCCGGTATGGCCGCGGCCCTGTCCACAGCCCAGGCCGGTCACGAGGTCGCCGTCTACGAGCGCTACCGCGAGGCGCGGCCGGCCGGCAACATCCTCAACCTGTGGCCGCCGCCCCTGAAGGCGCTCCGCATCCTCGGAGTGGACACCGAAGACCTCGGCTCCCCCACGGATTCCGAGTTCCGCAACCTCCGGGGCCACGTGCGCGCGCACGTCAGGCAAGACCCGGAGACCAAGCGCGCATACGGCGGCGGGTTCATCGGACTGCTGCGGCCCGAACTGTACGAGCGGATGCTCGCCGCCATCCCGCCGGGCACCCTCCGGTTCAACCAGCAGGTGACCCGGATCGAGCAGAACGACCACGCGGTCACTCTGAACTTCGCCGACGGCACCACAGCCGAGCACGACGTACTGGTCGGCGCCGACGGCATCGACTCGCTGGTACGGCGCACGCTGTGGGGGGATACGCCCAAGCGCGAGCACCGACTGCACATCTTCGGCGGATTCACCTTCACCGACGTCGACGGCACCGAACCGAACAAGTCCGTCCTGACGCACAGCAGGACCGTGCAGGGAAGCTGGACATCGATCCGGCACAAGGGCCGCGACGGCTTCCAGTGGTGGGTACTCACCGCCACCGACCCCGACGCCCCGGCACCGTCCGACCTCAAGGCCGCGGCCACCGCGTTGGCCGCGGAGTTCCCCGCGCCCCTGCCCGGGCTGATCGCCCAGACAGAGCCGGACAACGTCCAACGCTGGGTGCTGCGCGACCGGCCCCGTCTGCAGCAGTGGTCCAAGGGACGGTCCACCCTCGTAGGCGACGCAGCACACCCGACCTCCCCCTACGCCGCCTACGGCGCGGGCATGTCCATCGAGGACGGCTACTTCCTCGGCCGGGCCCTGCGCGGCGTCGACCTCAGCGACCTCACCGCCGTACAGCGTGCGCTGCAAAGCTACGAGGACCCGCGCAAGCCCCACACCGCCCGGCAGGTCCAGCAGGCATGGATTCTCGGCCAGGTCTTCCACCACGCGCCGGCACCACTGCGGCCGGTCCGCGACTTCATCCTCGACCACACCCCGCTTCTGCAGAAGGTCGCCGGCGACACCAACCCCCGCGAAATCCAGAAGCAACTGGCCCTCATCCAGGACTGATGCACCGCTGGAGGGGATCTGGTCGATCCCACGTCGCCTTCAGTGAGAAGCCGCTCAACGGATCACGGACGTGCAGATCGAACAGGGTTCCTGGCCGGGTGATCTTCCGGCGGTACGCGCATGAAGACAGGGCCTCTCGGTAGCTCGGGGATGCGAATCCGACCGAGCAGTGCCGGGAGGCCCTGGTGTCGTTGTTGTACGCGTCCCAACCCGTTCAGTTCAACTCGGCTGCTCCATCGTGTGACTGCCTTGCGCATGTGTACGGCAACGCGGCCGACCATCCGGACCGGGAGCGCCGGTATCCCTCCGACATGTCGGACGCGGAATGGGCGGCCGTCCGGCCTTTGCTGCCGGTGCCGGCCTGGCTCCAGGGCAGGGGCGGGCAGCCCGAGGGCTACTGCCACCGCCAGCTGCTGGACGCGATCCGTTACCTGGTCGCGGGCGGGATCTCCTGGCGGGCAATGGGCGTGGACTTCCCTGATTGGGGCCGGGTTTACGCCTTCTTCCGCCGCTGGCGCGAGCACGGGCTGATCACAGAGTTCCACGACCGGCTGCGCGGACGGGTGCGTGAGCGGGAGGGGCGTGAGGCGGAGCCGACGGCCGGGATCATCGACGCGCAGTCGGTGAAGGCCGCGGCCACGGTGCCGTCCGTCTCGCGAGCCTGGGACGGCGGGAAGAAGGTGGGCGGCCGCAAGCGGCACATCGTGACCGACTGCCTCGGTCTGCTGCTGGTCGTCGCGGTGACCGCCGCGAACGTCGGGGACCGGGATGCCGCAGTGGGCCTGCTGCAGCGGCTGCGCCGCCTGCACCGTGACATCTGCCTGGTCTGGGCCGACGGCGGTTACACCGGCGGCCTGGCCGACTGGTGCCGGAACAAACTCGCGCTCACCCTTCAGGTCGTCAAGCGCACCGACGATATGGAGGGGTTCGTGGTGCTGCCGAGGCGCTGGGTGGTGGAGCGCACGTTCGCGTGGTTGATGCATTCGCGCCGACTGGCCCGGGACTACGAGACGTTGCCGGCCAGCAGCGAGGCGATGATCCGGTGGTCGATGGTCACGCGGATGGGGCGGCGTCTGGCGCGGGCGCGGGCCGCCGGCCGGCGCTGAACATCCCCGACGTCTCCTGCACGATCCACCCGCGCTCCGCCAGGCGCCCGGCCTTCGAGCGCACCCCCTCGACCTTCGCCGACGTCGTCTGAAGGCCCAGCTCCGCCGTGATCTCCTTGGCCTTCAGCGGTTCTTGGCCCGCCGGCTGCCGCTCGTCGAGCACGCTCAGGATCCGTTGGTAGTCCGGCGCCAGCACCGTCCCCGGCAATCCTTCGCGCCAAGGCGGCACGATCGAGCCCGGCACCGGCGCGGGCGAGGGCACGGTTTCCCGCTCCGCCCCGGCCTCGATCACGGCGGTGGTCAGACAGCCGAGGCTGCTAGGGCCTCGACCAGCTCTTCCCGCGCGATCACCCGCCGGTCCAGCTCGATCTCGGCGGCCTCCAACACCCCAGCCAACCGGGCGACTTCCTCCCGCAGCCCTTCCACCCGCACCCGGGCAGCTGTCTCCCGCTCCTCCAGCATTCCCAGCACCGACGCCATCGCGCACCCCTCGCTCATGGAGCGGAAACAAGACGCCGGATGCCTCCCTCATTCCGAGCTAGACCATGCCTGACCAGCGGAAATCAAGCGATCACGTTCGGTTGAGATACGGCTTCGTAGACAACAACTGGACGTCCAGTTTCTACAGCGTGCTCAGGGGGCACTGCATCCTGGAAAACGGCCCCAAGGATCCATCCATGAACAGGGTGTTCGATCCGCCGATGCAGGCCCTGGACTGGGCACCCGACGCCTTCGGCGGACAGCAGAACGGAACGCCCAACCCCACTGCCTCGGCGATCTTCCGGGCCTCACTCTTGTCGTACGACAGGCGGTTGCGTCCAGGGAAGTGGTGTACGGGTTCGACCTGATCCGGGGGTTTGCTCCGGCATCGGGATGGTGCCCGCATAGATGAACGGCCACCGGCTGATCTTCGAAGTGTCGAAGCCTCGAAGGAGATCAGCACGATGACCGCACCTGACAGTCTGCCCCTGCACGCCCTCGCCGAGGACAACCTCGCCGCGGCGAGTCCCGATCTGCTGCGCGCGATGATCAAGACGTTCGCCGACGCCCTCATGTCCGCGGAGGCCGACGCCCTCTGCAATGCCGAATACGGGCAGGTCAGCGACGAACGCGTCAACCACCGCAACGGCTACCGCCCACGCGAGTGGGACACGAGGGCCGGCACCGTCGAACTGGCCGTCCCCAAGCTGCGCCAGGGCAGTTACTTCCCGCACTGGCTCCTCGAACGGCGCCGCCGGGCCGAGCAGGCCCTGATCTCGGTGGTCGCCACCGCCTACCTGCTCGGCGTCTCCACCCGCCGAGTCGAGAAGCTCGCCGAGTCCCTCGGCGTCACCCAGCTGTCGAAGTCGCAGGTCAGCGCGATGGCCAAGCACCTGGACGAGCAGGTCGCCGCGTTCCGCAACCGGCCCCTCGACGCCGGACCCTACGCGTTCGTCTGGGTCGACGCACTGACCCAGAAGGTCCGCGAGGGCGGCCGCATCATCAACGTCCACGCGCTGATCGCGGTCGGAGTCAATGCCGACGGCCACCGCGAGATCCTCGGCATCGACGTCGCCACCGCCGAGGACGGTGCCGGCTGGCTCGCCTTCCTGCGCTCCCTGACCGCCCGTGGCCTGTCCGGCGTCCAGCTGGTCGTCTCCGACGCCCACACCGGCCTGGTGAACGCGATCGGCGCGGTCCTGCCCGGCGCCTCCTGGCAGCGATGCCGCACGCATTACGCCCGGAATCTGCTCAGCCAGGTGCCGAAGTCCGCCCAGCCCTGGGTGGCCACACTGCTGCGGACGGTCTTCGAACAGCCCGATGCCGACGCCGTCCAGGCCCAGATGCGACATGTGCTGGACGCGATGGAGGCCAAGTTCCCCAAGGCGGCAGCCCACTTGGACTCCGCCCAGCACGAACTGCTGGCGTTCACCGCGTTCCCCCGCGAGATCTGGCGGCAGATCTGGTCGAACAATCCGCAGGAGCGACTGAACAAGGAAATCCGCCGCCGCACCGACGTGGTCGGCATCTTCCCCGACCGCACCGCCCTCATCCGACTCGTCGGCGCGGTGCTGGCCGAGCAGAACGACGAGTGGACCGAAGCCCGCCGATACATGGGACTCGACCTGCTCGCCAAGACCCGCCTCCACCCGATCGAGTCACAAACCGACGACACCGTCCTCCCGACCGAACTCACCGCATAACCTCAAAACGAGATCACCGAGTGGCCGTCAATACACCACTCCAGCGGACGTGACCCGACAGGCCCGTCTGCTGGCGTACGGCGGTTCGCTGCCGCTACGCCGCCGTTTGGTTCGCGGCTCTCGGCACGGTGCCCGCAGGGCGGCGCCGCCCGCCCTGCGGGCGAATACTGCAACTCTCGAATACCGACGCTTCACCAGTAGGGCGAGGGATCGAACGGCAGCATGTGCGGGTCGCGGCGCAGCGGGAATCGGTTCACCGACACCGCCCGGAGCCGGGTGTACTTGCGTATCCCCTCAGCTCCGTGGCGGACGCCCAGCCCGGATCCCTTCCAGCCACCCATGGGCAGACCGAACGCCATGTAGTTGGACTGGACGTCGTTGACGGTGACGCAGCCGACCTCCAGCCGCTCGGCCAGCCTCCGGGCCCGGGCGGTGTCCTTGCCCACGATGGTGGCCTGCAGGCCGTAGGGGCTGTCGTTGGCGAGACGCACCGCCTCCTCCGCGTCGGCCACCTTCATCACCGGCAGTGTGGGGCCGAAGGTCTCCTCACGCATGCACGCCATCGAGTGGTCGACGTCGACCAGCAGCGTGGGCTCGAAGAACCGGCCCGGGCCGGACGCCGCGTGCCCGCCGACGAGCACCCGGGCGCCGCGCTCGACCGCGTCCGTCACGTGGTCCGTCACGACGTCCAGCTGGGGCGGGAAGGTCAGGGCGCCCACGTCGGTGCTGCCCGGCCCGTCCGGCCTGGCCTGGGTGACCTCCTCGAACCGCTCGCGCAGCCGGGCGACGAACCTCTCGTACACGGGGGCCTCGACGTAGCACCGCTCGACCGACGTGCACATCTGGCCGCCGTTGACGAGAGCGCCGTGCAGGGCGACGTTGACGGCGCGCTCGACGTCGGCGTCCGCGAGGACGATCAGGGCGTCCTTGCCGCCGAGTTCGAGCGAGCAGGGCACGAGCCGCTCCCTGGCCCGCGCCGCGACGGCCCGCCCGGTCCTCGTCGAGCCGGTGAACATCACGAAGTCGACGGTGTCCACGACGGCCCGTCCGGTGGCGCCGGCGCCCGTGACGACCTGGAACACGTCCTTCGGCCAGCCGCACTCGCGGGCCAACCGCTCCATGAGGAGCGCGGTCAGCGGTGTGCACTCGGACGGCTTGAGGACGACGGTGTTGCCGGCGGCGAGCGCCGGGATGGCGTCGCCGAACGAGTTGATCAGCGGGTTGTTCCACGGCCCGATGACGCCGACCACGCCGAGCGGCACACGTTGCGTGTACATGCGGCGCCCCAGAACCAGTGGAGACAGTGAGCGGACCCTGGTCTCGGCGAGCAGCCGCGGGGACTGTCTGGCCCAGTGGGCGAAGGCGCCGACGCAGTAGACCACCTCGATGACCGCGTCCTCCTCCGCCTTGCCGTTCTCGGCGACGATCGAGTCCACGATTTCCTGACGGTGGGTCAGCATCCAGTGACGGGCGCGCGCGAACAGTCGCGAACGGGCGTCGGCACGGCCTGCGCATCGCCGCGTTCCCCGTACGGCCGGACGGCACGCTCGACGCGCCGCGCCCCTGGGGTTCGCTGGTCTCACCCCTGCTGTGGCGGCTGGTCAACGACGGGGGACCGGCCGGCCGGGTCACCCGGAAGGTCTCAACCCTGCTGGACCATCCCCAGATCGCCAAGCGCTCCGCCTCACCGATCGCCCCGGACGGTCTCGCCTGGGATCAGGACGGACGGACCGTCTGGGTCGCCAACGCCCTGCGCGGCGAGTGCGTCCGCGTGGCGGAGGGTGGACAGCTCCTCGACCGCGTGGCCACCAGCCAGCACACGCTCAGCTGCCTGGTGGCCAGCGATGACGGCCGCACCCTGTTCGCGGCGACCGTCCCGACCGACGACCCCGTGCACGCCGCCGAACTCAATGCCAGCAGGTCGCGGGTGCGATCCCACAGCTCATTCGCCTGCTCGTGCCCACCATCGAAGCCAAAGGGCGGCGCGAGCGCGACCGTCTCCTGCGCGCCGGCCGCACCCGGCTGTCGGACCCGTCCGGAGGTGCGTGATGACGATCGAGGAGGACCGCATGAGCACATCTGCGATATCCACGCCCGACCAGGTGCGGGCCGCCGTCAGTGGGTTGAGCGAGGTCCGGATGACCCAGCTCGCCAAGGCGACCGAGCACCTGGAACCCCCTTTCGCCGTGGTCGACCTGGACGCCTTCGACCTCAACGCCGCCGACCTGGCCCGCCGTACAAGCGGCAACGCCACCATCCGCCTCGCCAGCAAGTCAGTTCGCAGCCGCGACCTGATCCGACGCGCGGCTGAACGACCGCGCTACCACGGCATCCTCGCCTTCACCCTGCCCGAGGCCCTGTGGCTCGCCGAAGAGTATGACGACGTGGTGATCGGCTACCCGACAACCGACCAGGAAGCGTTGCGGCGTCTCGCCGCGGACGACCGCGCCGCCGAACGCGTCACCCTGATGATCGACTCGGTCGGCCACCTGGACTTCGTCGACGAGGCCGTGGGCCCGAAGCGCCCCGACCTCAGGGTGTGTATCGACCTGGACGCATCGCTCGAACTGTTGGGTGGGCGCGTCCACCTGGGCCCGTACCGCTCACCCGTACACACCCCGCAGCAGGCCGCGGACCTTGCCCGCGCCATCACCGAGCGGCCCGGCTTCCGGCTCGTGGGCGTGATGTCGTACGAGGGCCAGATCGCCGGCCTGGGAGACAACCCGCTCGGCTCGCCCATACAGGGTGTGTTGCGCCGGGCCATGCAGCGCCTGTCGGCCCGCGAGCTCGCCGAACGCCGGGCCGCCGTCATCGCCGCCGTCGAGAACGTCGCACCACTGGAGTTCGTCAACGGCGGAGGCACCGGAACCGTCGAGCAGACCGCCGCCGAGCACGTCATCACCGAAATAGGGGCGGGATCGGGGCTCTACGGACCCGGGCTGTTCGACCACTACCGCCGCTTCCGGCCTCGTGCCGCCGCGTTCTTCGTCATGCCTGTCGTACGCCGCCCCACGGCGAAGATCGCCACTCTGCTCGGCGGCGGCTGGGTCGCCTCGGGACCGGTGGGTGCCGACCGGCTGCCGACGCTCAGCTGGCCCCACGGTCTGAAGCTGACTCCGCTCGAAGGCGCCGGAGAGGTCCAGACCCCCGTGCTGGGCGAGGCCGCGCACGGCCTGCGGCTCGGCGACCACGTATGGCTGCGCCACGCCAAAGCCGGCGAGCTGTGCGAACGCGTCAACACCCTCCACCTGGTGTCCGGCTCCGAGGTCGTCGGCCAGGTGCCCACTTACCGAGGCGAGGGACAGGCGTTCCTCTGAATCCCAACTGTGCCACCCCCCACTCGCCCTTCTGGCCGAACCCACCTCCCGGAGGCCCGATGTCCGCCGAGTTCACATCACCCGCACCCGTGGTCGCGGCAGCCCCCGTGGGTGTCGTCGCGGACGGACCCACTCAGCCCGTGTCCCGTCGTTGGACGTTCGTCTACAGCCTGGTCTGGTTCGGCTACTGGATGGCCAACCTCGTCCCCCTGCAACTGCTGATCCCCCAGCAGTTGCAGGAGATCGACCCGGCCGGCAAGGTCACCGACTACGCCGTCGTCAACGGCGTCTCGGGCTTCGTCGTCCTGCTCGCGCTCCCGGTCGCGGGAGCGCTGTGCGACCGTTCGCGCAGCCGCTTCGGCCGGCGCAGGGCCTGGCTGGGCGGTGGCGCGCTGGCGTTCGCGGCCGGTCTGCTGGCCACGGGCGCGCAGACCACCATGTGGGGAGTGACCCTGGCGTGGTCGGCGGCCATGCTCGGACTCGGCGCCGCGACCGCCGGCCTGACCGCGGTGATCGCCGACCGGGTGCCCGAGCGGCAGCGGGGCATGATATCCAGCGCCATCTACGGCCCGCAGGCCCTCGGCATCCTGCACCAGATGGGCTTCACGGTGCAGGCCCCGGCGCGCCGGGCCGCCGAACGCGACGAGGACGCCGTGACCGGCTGGATCAAGGAGACCTGGCCCCGGGTGGAAAGACGGTGAGGGACCAGGAGGCGTGGCTGTGCTTCGCGGATGAGTCGGGCCAGCTGCTCCGGCCGCCGCAAGCACGGACCTGGTCCCGGCGTGGTCACACGCCCTGTGTCAGGGTCGGGGCCGCGGGCTCGGGACGCGTCTCCCTGGCTGGTCTGGTCTGCCGCAAGGCCGGCCGGCGCACCCGGCTGGTCTTCCGGATGCTGGTCCACCACGGCCGCAAAGGTGAGAAGAAGGGCTTTCGGGAAAGGGACTTCGCCGCGTTACTGGATGCCGCCCACCAGCAGCTCGGCGGCAACATCGTGCTGGTGTCGGACAACTACAGCCACCACGTCGACGCCGCGATGCGCGAACTGATCGGGAAACGGCCGTGGCTGACCGTCTTCCGTTTCCCCACCTACACCCCCGACCTCAACCCGGCCGAGGGTGTGTGGACGCACCTGAAGAAGAGCCTGGGCAACCTGGCCCCATGCAGTATCGATGACCTGGCCGGGCTGGTCCGCACCCGCCTCAAACGGATGCAGTACCGGCCCGACCTGCTCGACGGGTTCATCGCCGAGACCGCACTCGTAACGACGCCACCATGACGTCACCCCGAACCGCAAACCTCAGTAGCTGGTCGTGGCCGACGAGGACAGGCGTCGCCTGGTCGGTGGACGAGGACATGGTGCTGACCGGCTTCAGGCCGGACCTGTCGTTCTTGTCGGAGGTCCGTCTGGGCCTCGGCGAGCGTCTCCACGCGCCGACCGCGCCCAGGAGACGTCCGTCAAGCGGCGCCCTGCTCCAGCAGTTTCTTGAGCGTTTGCTCGTCGCGCGGCAGTTCCTTGCGAGCTTGTGGGCGGAGAACCAAGGGGGCGAGCAACTTGCCCATCCCATACGTCTCGAAGTCCAGGTCGATCGTCAGGCGTGAGCTCGCGCCGTCGTCAAGCGGCTCGATCGTTCCGTGGACCTGCCCTCGCGCGGGTCCTCCGATGCCGATCAGACGCCAGCTTCTCGGCGGATCGAACTCGGTCACTTCCATCGTCATCGGGAACTCGAGGCGGCCGATCCGCCACGTCGCCTTGGCCCGGGAGCCCACGCCCATCGGGCTGTCGCCCACCCGGTGTGCGGATACGGCACTCTCCTGCCATTGCGGCATATGGGAGGGGTCGGTGACGTACGCGAAGACCTCCTCGGGGCGGCGACCGATGTCAACGGTTTCCTTGATCGCGGACATGTGTGTCCCCATCTGTCGGGCCATTAAAAAAACGCTCTCCCCAGCTCACCCAGCACGCCAGGAGAGACAGCCAGGGGCACAGGGTTCGTACGGCGGCTGTTGTCGAGCGGACAGTCGATGGCCGGCCATGCCGAGACCGCCTGGTGAAGCGGAGAGGGTCCGGTCGGCCGCGGCCATGTCTCAGCCCGCTGTCGCTGCTGCGGTCCGGCCGAGCTCGTGGTAGCCGGCGTTGGGGAACAGCCCTGTGGCGGTGGCCAGGCGCACGTTGTAGTTGAAGATCGCTGTGACTTCCACGATGTGCAGGATGTCCGCGTCGGTGAACCCGACGTCTCGCAGTCGGACGCTGTCGTCTTCGTCGCACGCCTCGGGCGTCTGGGTCAGCTTGACGGCGAAGTCGAGCATCACCCGGTCCTGGTGCGCAAGGTCGACGTGGCGGTAGTTGGCGGCGAGACGGTCGACCGAGGCGGAGTCCTTGGTGCGCAGCCGCAGTGCGGCGGCATGCGCGGCCACACAGTAGGGGCAGCGCGCCTCTGCCGACACGACGACGGCGATCATCTCTCGTTGGGTCTTGGTCAGGCCCGAGGGGCCGCGCATCAGCTCGTCGAAGTAGCGCCACCAGCCGACGAAATGGTCGGGGCTGATGGCCAGCAGTCGGGCCACGTTGGGCACGAAGCCGATCTTCTTCACGATCGGATCGATCTCGGCGGAGACTTTCTCGGGCAGGCTCTCTGCCGCTGGCACGGTGATCCATGCCGGGTTGGCGGCGTTAGCGGGGGACATGGTCGGGGCTCCTTTCATATGGTGCACTGATTCCCAGCAGGCCCAGTGCTGCGCGCAGCGGCGACACGGCGGCGCCGAATCGCGCTGAAGACGCCCCGCTGAACGCCCCGCTGAACGCCGGGCTACGTCAGGAGGGCGGCCAGCATGGTGCGGACCATGGTCGGGACGTGGTAGCCGACCGGGCGGTGGAGGATCCGTGCACGGGAACTGCGGATGTCGTTGAGCTGTCTCTCCTGCAGGGCCAGCAGCGAGCGGGCCGCTGCCAACTGCCCTGGATCGCACACGTCCACGACCGCACGCGCTTCCTTCAGCGCGGCACGGGCGCGGGCACACATGTCCTGCAGCAGGGCGCGTACGTTGGCGGTGTCCAGGCCCTGTTCGAGGTCGGAGCGCGCCACGGCGTGCTCCGTGAGCGCGTCGGCGGGCAGACACAGGCGTCCGGCCTCCAGATCCGCCCGCAGATCGTTGAGGAAATCCAGACGCTGGGCGAAGTCGGCGTAGGCCCGCCACGTGCGGGCCGCTTCGTCGCTGGGGCCGCCCTGGTACTGCAGACCTGCCGAACACATCAGCAGGGGCCAGGTGTAGCGGTCCACGTACTGGCCGAACTCCGCTTCGTCGGCGAGGCCTGCGAAGGCGGGCTCCAGCTCGGCGGCATCCAGCAAGCGCCGCATCCATGACGGGCAAAGCCCCCGTACCGTCGCCGAGTTCATGAATGCCCGCACGATGGGATAGGGGCACGAGTCGTCCGGCGCCTCGCGCCGCGCCTGGGCCAGCCAGTCCGCGCGCCGCGCTTGGGCGGGCCCGCTGTTCCCCGCGTCGGCGAGGTCGTCGGTGCGGTTGGCGAAGGCGAGCCCGGCCAGCAGGTGCGGCTGCATGGCCGGCGGGGCCAGGAGACGGACTCCGACGTAGGGTCCGGTGTCACGCTCCCGGATGAACTGCGCGCACCGGGTGTAGTCCTGGTGCAGTCGCTCGCCGCGGATGTCCGCGGCATCCAGGGCCGTACGCCAGGTGGCGAGCTTGGTCACCGCGTGGCCACTTTGCCGAAGCGGCGCGAGCGGTGGCGGTAGATCTCGATGGCCTCACGGAACTTCTCCGGTGTCATGTCGGGCCACAGATCGGGAAGGAACACCAACTCGGCGTAGGCCATGTGCCACAGCAGGAACCCCGACAGGCGCATCTCCCCGGATGTGCGGATCAGCAGATCCACCGGGGGCATGTCGGGGTGGGGCAGGTGTGCCGCAAGTGTCCGCTCGGTGATCTGGCCGGCCGGAACACCGGCGGCGACGATGGAGCGGACCGCGTGCACGATGTCGCCCTGCCCGCCGTGGTTCAGGGCCACTGTGACCGTCATGCCGGTGTTCGAGGCCGTCACCGCGGCGGAGCGGGTCATCGCGGACCGCAGAGACGAAGGCACCTGGTTGTGTGGCTGCCCCAGGTACCGGATGCGGATGCCCCGGCGGTGCCAGCTTTCGAGGTTGGCGTCGATGAACCTCTCGATCGCCCGCATGATCACGGCGACCTCGGCTGCCGGCCGTGCCCAGTTCTCGGTGGAGAACACGTACATGGACAGCCATTGCAGCCCCATGTCGTCGGCTGTCTCGACCATCCGCCGGGCGGGGTCGGCCCCGTGGCCGTGACCCTCGCTGCGTACGAGACCGCGCTCCTCAGCCCATCTGCCGTTCCCGTCCAGGATGCACGCCACATGGCATGGGTCGGTAGAAACCATCATCAATGACCTTTACCCTCCGAGACGGACTTATCTCCATGGATATGCGGCGTACGCGATCTTCGCCATCCCGGAAGGGCCAGACGTGCCACAAAGGTGCCCGAGCCAGAAAGCCATGGATCTCCACCAGTCAACCGTGGATCGCGGCGGGCACAGGCGGCGCACCATGCACTGGCGTGCGGGCGCGCAGGCCATCTGGCCACCTCGGCGGCCACCCGGGCCCGTTCGCCGGGCTCGCTCGCGCCTCCACTGCAGCAGCCTCCCTTCGCGTGGAGGCGCAAGCCGCCGCAGCTACTGAGGTTTGCGGTTCGGGGTGACGTCATGGTGGCGTCGTTACGAGTGCGGTCTCGGCGATGAACCCGTCGAGCAGGTCGGGCCGGTACTGCATCCGTTTGAGGCGGGTGCGGACCAGCCCGGCCAGGTCATCGATACTGCATGGGGCCAGGTTGCCCAGGCTCTTCTTCAGGTGCGCCCACACACCCTCGGCCGGGTTGAGGTCGGGGGTGTAGGTGGGGAAACGGAAGACGGTCAGCCACGGCCGTTTCCCGATCAGTTCGCGCATCGCGGCGTCGACGTGGTGGCTGTAGTTGTCCGACACCAGCACGATGTTGCCGCCGAGCTGCTGGTGGGCGGCATCCAGTAACGCGGCGAAGTCCCTTTCCCGAAAGCCCTTCTTCTCACCTTTGCGGCCGTGGTGGACCAGCATCCGGAAGACCAGCCGGGTGCGCCGGCCGGCCTTGCGGCAGACCAGACCAGCCAGGGAGACGCGTCCCGAGCCCGCGGCCCCGACCCTGACACAGGGCGATCGGTCCCACCAGCATGGTCTTCGAGGCCGGTCACCGTCTGGTGATCGAGGTGGCCTCCCCTGTTCCGCGCCTTCCCCTTCCTGCACATCACCCCGGAGAACCGCCGCACCGGCGGCGAGGTGTCCCTTCACGCCGTCGGGAACGCCGCGTGGGTGGAGCTGCCGGTCATTCCGGACCGAGACACAACGCGTTCGTACGGTCAACGGCGCCACGCGGCCGGCGTCGCGGGAGGCCGCGCGGAGCGGTACGTCGAGTGCACACCGAGACCCTCGGTGTGCACTCGGCTGCGACGACCTGCCGATCTTACGCAGCGGCCCCTTCAGACCTTCGCCGTCGAGCAGCACCACGCTGCAACGTGACCTGGCGCAGGTCGGTCATGGTGCTTGCGTGACGGCGTTCAGGCATTGCGGGTCACTCGGCCGCCGCTGCCCGCAGGGCCTCTCGACGGGCCCGGGCCGTGGTCATCGCCGCCTCCAGGGCGTCCCGCGTGCGTATGAGGTCGTCGATGTGCCGGCTCCTCGGACAACCGGCGATAACGGCCGGAAAGTAGCTGCCAAGGACTGTCCGACCAATCAGGGTCTGTGCCAGGGGGTGGGCGGCGATGTGACCTCCGCTGTGGAGCTACGCACCGTTCGGTGCTTCAGGCCCCCGAGAGGTCCATGACAGGCATCGGCTCTCTGGAGATGCCGTTCGCTTGAAGGTCCGGCTCGCTCCACAGATCCGGCGCTACGACACCAATGGAGCGGCCATGCCGGTCAAGGACGCGCCCGAGGAGTTTGTCGTGGCGGAGTGTGATGGTCCTTTCGGCGATGACGAGGCTGGGGTGAGCGCGGGCGAGATGGGTCTCGAGGCGGAGCACGTCACTTATCGAGTGAAGGCTGGCCTGAATGATCAGGTTGTGGGTGCCGCTGATCGCCGCGCAGTTGCGGGTCTCGGGGAGGCGGACAAGAGCGTGGCCGATGTCGGACAGGTCGTTGGCGGGTGCCGTCGCCCAGAGAGTGACGGCGACGGGCCAGCCGCCCAGGGGGCGGGCGAAATCGCAACGGAAGCGGAGCAGACGCAGGCGTACCAGCTGGTCGATGCGCCGTTTGACGCTGTAGCGGCTGGTGCCCAGGGCTTCGGCCAGGGAGCGGTGGGAGGCTCGCCCGTCGTGGGACAGGTGACCGAGAAGCGTGCGGTCGTGTGAGGTGATTTCGTACTGTCCGCGGGCAGGGTCGGCGGGCCTTGGCGCGCGGGCGTCGATCAGCTGCGTTCGCTGGTCCGACGCGAGCGCGTCAATGCGCCAGTGGCCACCCTCGGTGAACATGTGCGTGACGATTCGGGTGCGGACAGCCGCGATACCCGGGATGGATGCGAGGCCGTCAAGGGCGTAGCGGGACATGGCAGCCAGGTCGCGGGTGGCCACGGTCGCGAGGACACGGTGGGTGTCAGCCGACCGTTCGATGGTGATCACATGCGGGTGGCTCTCCAGGGTGCGCGTCACCTGGGCGCTCGTGCCGGCCGTGCAGTCGATATCGACGAGGGCGACACAGATCTGGTCGAACAGCCTGGCGCCGGGCGAGACACTGACCCAGGCCTCGCCGCGGTCGCTCAGACGGTTGAACCGGCGGGCCACGGTTACCGGATCCACCCCAAGAGTGCGACCCAGGTCGGTCCACGAGGCCCGGGGCTGCAACTGCAGGGCATGGATGAGTGCGAGATCGTCCTCGCTCAGCAGGGGGGTGTTCGTCACTTCCATATCCTGCGTTCTCTCGTGCATGGGCAGCGAAATCCTGCATCCAGGGCGGCCGTGCTGCTCGGTGTCGCATTCTGGGTGTTCCAAAGCGTACCCAGGTGGTTTGTGATCGAAGGGGCGGTGACATGGCGTTCGCCGACTACCAGAACGAGATCTATCTCAACGGGCTGGGCGGGGTGCTGCCGACCTTGCCCATGGACTTCGCGGAGCTGGAGACCAGGGCGGAGGCCGCGCTGCCTCCGTCGGTGTGGTCCTACGTCGCAGGTGGCGCGGGAGACGAGCGCACTCAGCGGGCCAATGTCACCGCCTTCGACCGATGGGGGCTGGTCCCGCGCATGTTCGTCGGCGCCGTCGAGCGGGATCTGACAGTCGAGCTGCTGGGGATGACCCTTCCGTCGCCGGTGTTCCTCGCCCCGATCGGGATGATCGGCATATGCGCGCAGGACGGCCACGGCGACCTGGCCACGGCCCGCGCCGCCGCACGTACCGGCGTCCCCATGGTCGCCTCCACTCTCTCGGTCGATCCGCTGGAGCAGGTGGCGGATCAACTCGGCGACACACCGGGCTTCTTCCAGCTCTACACACCCACCGACCGGGACCTTGCCGAAAGCCTTGTCCACCGCGCCGAACGAGCGGGGTTCAAGGGCATCGTCGTCACCCTCGACACCTGGATCAACGGCTGGCGCCCCCGAGACCTGGCCACGTCCAACTTCCCACAGCTGCGCGGCCACGCTCTGGCCAACTACACCAGCGACCCGGTCTTCCGCGCCGCCTTGCGGCGCCCGCCCGAGGAGGACCCGCAGACCGCGATCCTGCACTGGACCCAGATCTTCGGCAACTCGCTCACCTGGAACGACCTGGACTGGCTGCGCTCCCTCACCACTCTGCCGCTGATCGTCAAAGGCATCTGCCACCCCGAGGACGCCCGCCGCGCCAAGGACGCCGGGGTGGACGGCATCTACTGTTCCAACCACGGCGGCCGACAGGCCAACGGCGGCCTCCCCGCCCTCAACGCCCTGCCCGGCGTCGTCGAAGCCGCCGAAGGACTCCCGGTCCTGTTCGACTCCGGCATCCGCAGCGGCGCCGACATCATCAAGGCGCTCGCCCTGGGTGCGACCGCCGTCGGGATCGGCCGCCCCTACGCGCACGGGTGCGCACTGGCCGGCACGGACGGCATCGTCCACGTGCTGCGCGCGCTGCTGGCCGAAGCCGACCTGATCATGGCCGTCGACGGATACCCCACGCTCAAGCACCTCGTCCCCGAAGCGCTTCAGCCCGTCTGAGCGCGCGACTGTCCGACGTCGGCGACGGGGCAGCCGGCCGGCCCGGGGCGGGAGCGCACGGCGTCCCGGGCCGAACAGGCGACTTCAGCTGGTTGGGGTCCTCCCGGGACGTGTGGTGTCAACGTGGTTGTGTCAGAGAGGAAGGCGGAGTGCGGATGTCTTTCGCCGTTGGCCCGGTTGCCTTTTCGGGGACCAGTCGCAGTACGTCGGCGACGATCCAGCCGAACATCCTGCACTACATCGCTTCCGTCGCCGAGGAGCGCGGCGTCGATCTTCGGCCCGTGCTGGAGCAGGTCGGGCTGGATGAGACGGTCATGCGCTCGGCGGCTCTGCGGGTCTCCTATCGTCAGGGCAGTACGGTGATCCGCCGTGCGCTGGAGCTCACCGGGGACGCGCGCCTGGGGATGAGGGTGGGAGCGGTGCAGCACCCGACGGCTTGGGGTCTGCTCGGCTTCGCCCTGATGGCCAGCGACACACTGCAGCACGCCTTCGAGACCGGAGTGCGGTACCAGAACTTGTCCGGGGCGATGGTGATGTGGTCGGCCGAGCAGGGGGACGAGGGTTTCGTTCTGCGTGCCGACCTTCCTGATCCCGGCCTGGAGCCGGGTGTCGCGGTCTTCCTGATCGAAGAAGGCCTGACCTCGGTGGTCGCCCTGTCCCGGCTGACCGCCGGTCCGGCGTTCACACCGGCACTGGCTGAGTTTGCCTTTCCCGAACCGGCGGAACGCGAACCGTACGGTGCCTTCTTCGGCTGTCCGGTCCGCTTCGGCGCCCCTGTCAGCCGCCTTGTCATCGATCCGGTCTGGGCCCGGACCCGGATGCCGGCCCGGGATCCGGTGACTTGTGCCTCGGTACTGGGGATGCTCGACACGCAGCTGGCCTCGCGCCGCCACCAGCAGGAGCTGCTGGAAGTGCTGGAGATCTCCGTCGCGCAGAGCCTTCCGGTGGTTCCCTCGTTCGCCGAGCAGGCACGCAGGCAGTCGGCCAGCGAGCGGACGCTCCGCCGCCGACTGGCCGACTGCGGTACCACGTACGATGCGCTCGTTGACGGGGTGCGCCGGGAACGCGTCGAACAGCTGATGCTGCGATCGGGACTGACGCTGCGTGATATTGCCCATCGGTCGGGGTTCTCCGACGAGCGAGCCCTGCGTCGGGCGGTGCGCCGCTGGCACGGCACCTCACCGCTGCGGCTGCGGAATCAGACGCCGGAACGGGAGGGGTCGGTGACGAGCTGACTCCGGTCGGCTCCGGTTCCTCGGTTCAGCGGGTTCGGATCCAGACGGTTTTCTCCCTGGTCCATTGCTCGAAGGCGTTCGTGGATTTCTCCGCGCCGCCGCATCCGGACTCCTTCCATCCCCCGAAGGGGGCGGTGATGTCGCCTTCGCTGTAGCAGTTGACCGAGACGACCCCCGCATGGATGCCGTGTGCCAGGCGGAATGCGGCGTCGAGGTCCCGGGTCCACACTGAGGCGGCAAGTCCGTACGCCGTGGCGTTGGCCATACGTATGGCGTGGGCCTCCGTCGTGAAGGTCTGCATCGTCACGACGGGCCCGAACAGCTCCTTGGTGAGTACATCGCTGCCTTCGGGGGCGCGGGTGATCACGGTGGGCGGGTAGTAGGCGGCGCGCGGCGGCAGACCGTCGGGCAGGCTCGCGGTGTGGATCCGGGCTCCGCCGGCCCGAGCGGCCTCCACGGCCTCGGCGACTCGGCTGAAGGCGGCATGGTCGATGAGCGGTCCCAGCTGGGTACGGGGGTGCGCCGGGTCGCCGATGACCAGTTTCTGCGCGGCGGCAGTGAACCGGGCCAGGACCTCGTCGGCAATGCTTTCGTGGACCAGAATGCGCGAGCCGGCCGTGCAGTTCTGGCCCATCGTCAGGAACGCGGCCTCGATCATGCCGTCGATGAGGTCCTGCCCGTAGGCGAGGGCGTCGGCCATCAGCACCTGAGGGCTCTTGCCGCCCATCTCCAGTGAGACACGCTTGAAGTTGCTCTCGGCCGCGTCCTTGAGGATGCGCCGCCCGGTCTCGGTGGAGCCGGTGAACGACAGCGCTCCCACGACAGGGCTGCGGGCCAGGGCCGTTCCGGCGACCGGGCCGTGCCCGGGCAGTACCGTGAGGACTCCGTCCGGGAGGCCGGCCTCGGCGGCGAGTTCCGCCAGGTGCAGGGCCGAACGCGGGGTCGCCTCGGCGGGCTTGACCAGCAGGCAGTTTCCTGCGGCCAGCGCGGGACCGACCTTCCACGCGGTCATGGCCAGCGGGTAGTTCCACGGCAGAATCGCCGCCACCACGCCGATGGGCTCCCGGCTCATCAGGCCCAGGCAGTCCGCCCCTGTGGGGGCGACGCGGCCGAAGATTTTGTCGGCCGCCTCGGCGAACCAGCGGATCGACTCGATCGCGCCGGGTACGTCGCCCGCCCGGCACTCGGAGATCGGTTTGCCCGCGTCCTCACTGTCCAGCCGGGCCAGGAGTTCGGCGTCGCGTTCCATCAGATCGGCCAGCCGCAGCAGCACCGCGCTCCGCTCGCGGACCGGAAGTCGGGACCACACCCCGGCATCGAACACCTGCTGGGCCTGCTCGGCTGCTTTGGCGACGTCCTCGGCCGTCGCGGCGGGCAGCGCGGTGTTCAGCTTCCCCGTCGTGGGGTTGACGACGCGCAACATGGACGGGCTCTCGTCTGTGATCATTCCTCCTCCACCAGCTCCCATCGGCCGTCGACCTGTCGTGCCAGCCCTCTTCGGCGCAGGTCTTCCAGGTAGCGGGCCATGCCGCGGTCGCCGCGCTTGCGGAACAGCGGGAAGGCCTTGGGCAGCAGGTTCGGTACGAGCATTGCGAACCGGACCAGACGGGACTCACCTGAGCGGGGATAGGCCTCCAGGCGGGGCTTGTCCAGCAGGCTCACCACCGCCGCCACGACGTCGGCGGGCTGCTGCGGCGGATCCTGGAACTGCAGGGAGTTCCCGCCCTCCACCGCCTCCTCGCGCAGCATCCGGGTATCGGTGGCCGATGGCAGCACCGACCCGACCCTGATGCCCTTGTCCTTCAGGTCGAGCCCGATCGAGAGCATCGCGCCTCTCAGTCCGAACTTGGAGGCCGTGTAGATCGGGGTCTCGCCGAGCGGGAGGATCCCGCCGAGAGATCCGGTGGTGACCACCCGGGCGTCCCTGGAGGCCCGCAGCAGCGGGATGGCGAGACGGGTCGCGATCAGAGGGGAGAGCAGATTGAGGTCGAGTTCCCGCTCGATGCTCTCGATGCTGCGCTCGTCGAAGCGTGCCGCGCTGGTCATGCCGACGTTGTTGACCAAGACGTCCAGACGGCCGTAGCCGACGGCGACCTGGTCGAAGAGGTCCTCCACCTGGGCGCGGTCCGTCAGATCGCAGCCAATACCTGTGTGCCCAGGGCCGGGAAGCTCGTCGGCGACCTTCCTGGCGCGCGCCTCGTCGATGTCGACGACGACGCAGCGGGCGCCCCCGGAGGCGAAACGGCGGCACATGGCGCTGCCTATTCCCCCCGCGCCGCCGGTCACCAGCATGACTTTGTCGGTGAAGTCGAAGCTGCTCATGACACCGTCTCCTTGTGCCGAACGGAGGTCACCTGTGGCGGCCGGCCCTCGGTGCGCCAGCCCATCCCGGCCGCGATCTTGGTCAGGTACTTCACGTAGGTGCCGCTGTTGACGTAGCCGGTGTGGCGGGGCGAATCGACGAACTTGATGCCGCCGGACAGATCCGGGCGGTCGCTTCGGATCATGCGGGCGAACCGCTGCGCGTTCGGCAGCTTGCGCTGCGCGTCGTGGATGTAGTCGGCGATCATCTGGGACTGGGTGTCGAAGAGCGCGTAGGCAGCGGAGTTCGTCTCCACGAATCCGACGCCGAACAGTCCCTCGTGCTCACGCGAGAACGCCGACAGGTACAGGTCGGGGTGCTGTTCGTCGCCGAAGTACTTCTGCGCGACCGGCACCTTGTGCTTGTAGCCGGTCGCCAGCAGGATCACGTCGAATTCGTCGTGTGTGCCGTCGGTGAAGTGCACCGTACTGCCGTCGGTACGGGTGATCCCGGGCCTGGCCGTGATGTCGCCATGCTGGAGATGATGATGCAGCGTCGAACTGAGCACGGGGTGGGTCTCGAACAGCTTGTGGTCGGGCTTTTGCAGACCCAGCCGGGTCGGGTCACCGTTGAGAATCCGCAGGAGGGCTCCGAACAGCTTTTGCTCCAGCCACATCGGTAGCCTCGGCCCCACAGTGGCGAGTGTGTCCGCGGGCCGGCCGAAGATGTGCTTGGGTATGAACCAGTAGCCGCGGCGCATGCTGATCACCGCACGGTCGGCCACCCGGGCCGCATCGCATGCGATGTCACAGCCGGATGCTCCCGCCCCCACAACCAGCACGCGCCTGCCGCGCAGTTCGTCCGGACTGCGATAGTCGACCGCGTGACGGATCTCGCCGGTGAAGCTCCCCGGCAGGTCGGGGATGTTGGGATGCCATTGCGAGCCCGTGCACACCACGACCTGGCTGTGGACGGTCTGCCGTCCGTCGGCCCTGGTGACCGTCCAGGTGCCGTCCGCGTTCTTGTCCACTCCAATGACCTCGGTACCGAATTCGATCCGTTCCGTCAGCCCGTATGCTTCAGCGAACGACGTCAGGTAGGACAGAATGTGCCGGTGCGAGGGGTAGTCGGCGAAATGGTCCGGCATCGGCCAGCCACCGAAAGCCGAGAGCGTCTTGCTCGAATTGAAATGGGCCGACTCGTACATCGGACTTCCGGGGCTGTCGATATCCCACACACCGCCGAGCGCCGTATGCCGCTCAAGATGCGTATAGGACAGCTGCCGCTCTGTCAACGCCCTGGCGACTGCCAACCCGGCAGGGCCCGCCCCGATCACGCACGTGTCATGAGAAGTGCTACTCACGATTCTGCCTCCCGTCTTGCCAGGATTCGCTGGCGTTGACGGGAATCTATTCATCCAACGTTCAGGGGACACTGACCAGTGCGGTCATGGAGGGGGCCTCAGCGGCCACGGGTCGGGTTCAGCGGTTGTCGCGGGTCTGTCAAACGAGCGTTTTACAGTCCCTTGGTGGGGCCTGGGGCGGCCCTTCAGCTGTGCAGCATGAGGAGGCTGAGTCCGGTGCTGGTGGGGGTGTGCACCGCGTTGTTGCGGTGCCGGAGGGTGGTGACCAGTCCGGCCTGTCGTAGGACGGTGGCGTGTTGGCTGGCGCCGGAGGCGCCGATGCCCAGAACGCCGGCGAGTTCGGCCGTGTTGCATCCGGGATGGGTGGCGATGGCATGGAGGACTGCGGCGCGGGTCCGGCCCAGCAGCGACGTCAGAGCCTCAGGGGCGCTTGCGGCCGCGGACTCTGCGGAGAAGGGGGTCAGGGGGGTGAGGCCGGCGCCGAAGTTGGCGGGATAGGTCAGGAAGGGCTGCGGCTCGGCATCGGGGTCGATGACCGGTGACTCCGACCCGAACAGCGAGGGCACCAGCAGCAGCCCCCGGCCCTCCAACCGCAGATCGCCTTGTATGCCGGAGGCCATGGCGACTTCCAGCGTCGGCGGTGTCCACCGGATGCGCGGCGGGTACAACCCGGTCAGCAGGCGCTCGACGCCACCGTGGAGCAGTTCGCGTATCCGAACGGCCCGGTCGGCGGCAAGGTCGGTCACCACGTGCGACCAGTACGGTGCCAGGACCGCCCTGTGGAGGAGATGCATGCTGTCGGCCAGCTGCTGCAGCACGCGTGGGTCATCGTCCAGCCGCCGGGTCCAGGACGGTAGCGGCTGGTGTTCCGCGAGGGCTGCCAGGGTCTGACGGATCTCTTTCGGTGAGGTCGAGCGGATCTGTTCCAGCAGATCTTGTGGGCTGCCCGCTTGCACCCGGGCCAGGAAGTCCGGTGTCCATCCGCGCGGCGGGATCAGATCGAGGGCCAGGCGCGCTTCCGCCGGTAACCGGGTAAAGGACCGCTGTCGCCATGCATCGTACCGAACCGGTTGATTCCGGTCCTGGAGAACCCGTACCGCGTTGGTCAGTTCCAGCATCGGCCTCGGCGATTCGGCCACCCGGGTCCGGGCCAGGTCCTCGGCGGTGAAATGGATCCGGTAGACCACTGCTTCCCCTCGTGCTCGAGCCGTGCCTGGCGATCACCGGTGATTGTTCCAGCCGACCGTGATTCAACCCAGGTTGAAACACGTCGACCTCCCTGCCCGGGTGGGGCACGCTGGCGGCCGAACGCAAGTAACCCTCCACCAGGCCTCGAACCGACCCAACCAGGGGGCAAGCAGCATGCAGAGGGACCTTCCCCCGTGAAGGCAGGCATCACGCTCGGCGGTCTCGCGCTGGCAGTAGGAAGCGCCACCGTCATAGCACCGACCGCCCAGCCCGGACGTGGACCATCGCGCACTTCGAGGGCAAGACGATCGACCTGTCCAAGGACTGGGGCGCTGCCAAGGCCTGCGACGTCCAGCGCGCCGTCATCAACTGATTCCGCACCCAAGGAGAGCGACACGAGGACCGCTCAACAAGCCAAGACCGCAAGCCCCAGCTCCCCCCGGGGACTACTGCTCCACGCCTCCCCGTTCACTCGCGGGAGACAGTCAGATCTCACACGGAACCAAGGGACCGCCACCGCGAAGGGAAGGGAGTGACAGTTGCGCCAACCTCGGTTCAGGCCGATGCAGGCCACTTCGCCCCGCCACGTCCCGCGCTCTCGCCGCACCATGGGCCCATCGAAGGGGATGGTAGACCGGGGAGGGCGATCAGAACGTGGGCCCACACGTCGGTGTGCGCCAGTAGCCGTGCGGGTCGGGCCTGTTGTGCAGCATCGTGCCCGAGATGGTCGACCGGCACCACCGAGTAGTCGATGTATGCCACCTGTGGGAAGGCCTTGCGAACTGCCCGGCTCCACGTGCGCTGCGCGATCATCGTCCGAGCGTAGGTCCCAAGCGATCGCTCCGCCCGGCTTTCCACCACAGCTACACCCCAGGTTGTACACCGCCAACTACCCTGGTTGCGGGGGCAGTTCAACCCCTGGGTGGGCGAGAAGCAACGGCCGCTCCAGCTAACTTTCCATGCACTTGGGCGACGACGCTCGGGAAACGCTCTTCGGCACGCGACAAGGCCCCTTGGGTCCCGCCCTGTCGTCCACTCCGTCCTGGCTTCGGGGAGACCGGACTCCCCTGTGTGCCGGCGGCACCACCACGCCGGTGTTCGCAGTCATGCGGTGAGCGGCGATTGGTCACATGGTCCGCAACATCGACGGAAGGGAACTCGTAGTGTCCATATCAAAGATCCGAATTGCGGCCGCGGGCCGGCTGAGTGAGCGCCCTGACCGGTTTTGCCGCAGCCGCCCCGGCGCGGGCCGTTCCGGCCGCCCGTTCGGACCGTTCAAGAGGGAGCAACCACGGCGGGAAGCCTCTACGCCCGCCCCTCGGGGCGAGGCGTCGAAGTGGTCTTCTTCGCGATGGCCGAGGCCGTTCCGGCGTCATTGGTCGACATTTCGGGACTGTGTCGGAGAGCGGTCAACGGATCAGCTCGTCTGCGAGGACTGGAGATCCGCGTGCGGCGGTTCCCGCTGACGGAGACCCTCGACTGACCGGGTACGGGGAAGGAGACGGCACGTGGGGCAGAGGGAGAACGACGCCACGGCTCTGATACACCTGCTCCGGGGGTCCGGGGCGGCGCTTGGGGACTTCGGGGGGTCCGGCCGGGAGCCGGCGCGCGAGATCCGGGAGGTCCCGATCGCGCTGCTGGCACTCGGCGAGTCGCCCCGGCACGACGGCCATGACGCCGACCACGTGCTCCGGCTGGCCGAGACCGAGGAGCCGCTGCCGCCGGTGCTGGTCGACCGGCGCGGGCTGCGGGTGATCGACGGGTTCCACCGGGTCATGGCTGCCATGCTCAACGGCCGGGAGACCATCGAGGTCGAGTACTTCGACGGGTCCGAGGCGGACGCGTTCCTCCGGGCCGTCGAGGCGAACGTGCGGCACGGGCTCCCGCTGACCCGCGCCGACCGCCAGGCCGCCGTCGAACGCATCCTGGTTTCCCACCCGTATATGGCCGACCGGGCGATCGCCCAGGCCGTTGGGCTCGGGGCGAGGACGGTCGCAAGGATCCGGCAGCGGTCCCAGGACGCCGAGACGACGGAGCGGGTGGGCCTGGACGGTCGCGTGCGGCCGCTGGACCACGGGGCGAACCGGCGCGAGGTGGTGCGGCTTCTCCACGAGCGGCCGCGGGCCTCGCTGCGGGAGATCGCCCGGGCGGCGGGGGTGTCCCCGACGACGGTGGCCGACGTCCGTCGGCACCTCGACGAGAAGCCTGATCCGGTCCCACAGGCCGCGGCGGTGCCGAAGAAGGCACCGATGGTGCAGCCGGATTCCGCAGAGGTCCTGCAAAAGTTGATCCGTGACCCGTCGCTTCGCCACAAGGAGGACGGCCGGCGCCTGTTGTGCTTCCTCCAGCACGCGGCAGCGGTGGAGCAGGAGCGGACTGTTCTGATAGCCGCTGTACCGCCGCACTGCGCGGACTTGGTGCAGCAGCTCGCATTGCAGTACGCGAACACATGGTCGGGCTTCGCGGAGCAGCTGGCCGACGGCCGGGCATCCGTGGACTGACATCGACGGGACCGATGCGACGGCTGTTCGTCGCGTCGCTCGGCGGCGGGCCGGTGAGCGACGCGACGATGGGCCGCCATTCACCGAACCGCGGGCCGGCGGTCGAACTGGGCCCTGTGGAGCTCCGCATACAGGTCGTCGGCAGCCAGCAGCTGCTCGTGGGTGCCGCGCTCGCGGATCCGGCCCCGGTCGACCACGAGGATCTGGTCGGCATCGCGGACCGTCGACAGCCGGTGGGCGATCACCAGCGACGTGCGGCCGGCCAGCGCGGTCTTCAGCGCTTCCTGGATCGCAGCCTCGGACTCCGAGTCCAGGTGTGCGGTCGCCTCGTCGAGCACCACGACCGGCGGGGACTTCAGAAGCAGCCGGACCAGGGAGATGCGCTGGCGCTCGCCGCCGGACAATCGGTGGCCCTGGTCGCCGACGACGGTGTCCAGGCCGTCGGGAAGGGATCGGACCAGATCCCAGATGTGCGCGGTCTCGCAGGCTTCGATGATGTCGCCTTCGCTCGCCTCGGGACACGCGTAGGCGAGGTTGGCGCGGATCGTGTCGTGGAACAGGTGCGCGTCCTGGGTGACCACGCCGACCGCCGCGTGCAGCGAAGTCGAGGTCAGGTCCCGGACGTCCCGGCCGCCGACCAGGACCGCCCCCGAGGTCGCCTCGTACAGACGGGGCACGAGCTGGGTGATCGTCGTCTTGCCGCCGCCGGACGGGCCGACCAGCGCGGTCAGCCGTCCGGCCGGGGCGATGAAGCTGAGCTCGGTCAGGACCGGGCCGGTCGGCTCGCGCTCGGCGCCGCGTCCCGCGACGCCCTCCAGCGACACCAGGGACGTCTCGGCGGGCGAGGGATACCGGAAGCTGACGCGGTCGAACTCGATCTCGGGCGCGGCTCCGGCGGACCCGGCGGTTCCGGGGTTTCCGGGGTTTTTCGCAGTCGCCACGATCCCCAGCGCGGTCGCGCCGGGCCGGTCGGCGATTGCTGGCTCGAGGTCCAGCACCTCGAAGACCCGCTCGAAGCTGACCAGCGCCGTCAGTGCCATCGACTGCATGTTCGTCAGCTGGTTCAGCGGGCCGTACAGGGCCATCAGCAGCGTGACCATCGCCACCAGCGTGCCGATCCGCAGCGAGCCGTGGATCACCAGGACGCCGCCCAGGCCGAACACCAGGGCGATGGTGAGCGAGGTGAGCAGGGAGCCGGTGACGGACAGCAACCGGCTCAGGGCCCGGGCCCGGACCGCGACGTCGCGGATCACGCCGGCGCGTTCGGCGAACGCCGCCGACTCGGCCTCGGGGCGGCCGTAGAGCTTGGTGAGCAGCGCGCCGGAGACGTTGAAGCGTTCGTTCAGGGTCGATCCGAGGTCCGCGTTGTGCTGCATCAGAACCCTGGTCAGGCGCTGGAGTCGACGGCCCGCGAACCTGGCCGGGACCAGCACACAGGGGATCATCAGCAGCGCCGCGAGCGCGATGGGCCAGGACAGCCAGAACATCGACACGAGAACGAAGACCATGGTCAGCAGCGTGCCGACGGACTGCGACAGCAGGCTGGTCACCGCCTGCTGGGCGCCGATCACGTCCGTGTTGAGGCGGCTGACGAGGGAGCCGGTCTGCGTGCGGGCGAAGAACGCCAGGGGCTGGCGCTGGACTTGGTCGAAGACGGACGTCCGCAGGTCGTAGATCAGGCCCTCGCCGATCTTTCCGGACAGGCGCGCTTGGAGGTACTCGGCGAGGGCGTCGACGGCGGCCAGGCCCACGGTGGCTAGGCACAGGGCGATGGTCAGGCCGACACGGCCGGGCACGATGCCGTCGTCGACGACGAGTTTGAGGATCAGCGGGCTCGCCGAGACGGCGACCGCGTTCACGGCGGACAGCGTCAGTAGAAGCGCCAGCCGGCGCCGGTGCCGGGCGGTGTAGGGCAGGATCCGCCGGATTGTGCCGGGCCGGGTCGGCCGGCGTGGCACCGGGCCGGCTGGGCCCGACTGCGACGACGGATCGATGCCCGTGGCTTCGGTGGCCACGTGTCCTCCTGGGGGTCGTCGGTCCGGGGGGCCTAATCGGTCCGCTCGGGTCGGTGCTCGTCAGCGCTCCACGGCGGCCGACAGGGTTCATCAGTGTTCGCCGATGCGCGCCCGCCGCGCCGACACGGGTCAGTGCGCGTCGAGGAAATCGACGATGGCGGCGTTGACCGCGTCCGGCTGTTCGAGGTGGCCCAGGTGGCCGCAGTCCGCCAGTTCCACGTAGTCGCAGTCGGGGATGGCCTCGGCGACTTCGCGGGCCAGATGCGGCGGGGTGATGAGGTCGTCTGCAAAGGCGATGACCCGGCAGGGGGCGGTGACGGCGGCGAGTGCCGCGCGCCGGTCCTGGCCGGTCTCGACCCACGCCTGCCCGCCGGCCCCGAGGCCGCCGCCGGTGAGCTCGAAGAGTTCGAGCCAGGTCGCGGCCTCGGCGTCGGCGTTGAGGGTGGCGGGGGAGAACATCTGCTGCGCGGCGACCGCGGCCGCGTAAACCGGCGGGAGGCGTACGGCACCCTCTGAGAGGGAACGCTCTGCTGCGGCCAGCGCGCTGCGCGTTACGTCGGTGCGGGCCCGGGTGGCCAGCAGGACGGCGCAGCGCACCAGCCCGGGCGCGGCGACCGCCAGTTCCTGCGCGACCATCGCGCCCAACGATGTGCCCACGATCCGGCACGGCGCCAGGTCCAGGGCTTCGATCAGCCCGGCGGTGTCGGCCGTCAGGTCGGCCATCGAGTACTTGCCGGCGGGCGCGTCCGACGGCGGGACGCCGCGGTTGTCGAACACGATCGTCCGGTAGCCGGCCCGGTGCAGTGCCGGGGTCTGATGCATGGTCCAGGCCTGGCCAGAAGCGCCGGTGCCCATGATGAGCAGCACCGGCTCGCCGGCACCGGCCGTCGCGTACGACAGCCGGACGCCGTTGGTCTCCACGAAGGGCATGACAGGCCTCTACCAGCGCCACTGGCGCTTGTTGAACAGGTGCTCGGCGGTGATGTCCCGCTCCTTGCACCAGCTCAGGAATTCGTCGATCTGCTTGAGCTGGTAGGTGTCCTCGTTATAGGTCGTGGCCATGACGTGGCCCTGCCAGCTCTCCTCGCCCATGGCGTAGACGTACGCCTCGCCGGCCCCCAGTTCGACCACGATGTCGCCGGCCTGCGCGGCGTTGGAGCCGGACAGCTTGCGTGAGCTGCTCATCTTCTTGCTGACCGGCTTGGTCAGCAGGCCGCCGTAGAGCCAGGTCAGCGGCGCGCCGTCGCACTCCATGCCGAGGAACGCCATGTCGGCCCGGCCGAGGTGCCCGCGTATGTAGCGGTAGAGGACCGGGTCGATTCCTGAGGAGTCGGCGCCGACGAACACCTTCTTGCCCGCGATGTCGACCCAGTACGTGGACTTGGCCCGGATGTCGAGGTCCGAGTGCTCGCCGAGGAACGGCGTCGCGGTCACCTTGCCGCCGGGGAAGGGTATCTCGTCGAAGTCGTCGACCTCCACGGCTGGCAGCCCGAGGTGCCTCAGGTAGAGGGCGATGTTGGGGTCTGGGAGGTTGCCGCGCGAGGACCGCGGCACCACGACCTTGTCGACCCGGCCGCGCAACTGGAGCAGCGTCTCCAGGACGATGTGGTCCTGGTGGCCGTGCGTGATCAGCACCAGGTCGATGTGGTCCGGCAGGTCGTCGAGGGTGAACCGGTCGCCGCGGCGGTTGTCCGTGCTGATGAAGGGGTCGGTGACGATCGTCGCCTCGGCGCTCTGCAGCACCAGGCACGCGTGGCCGTAGTAGCGAATCCGGCCGCCGGACTCGATGTGCCGGTCCGGGGACAGGGCTGGCCGATCGGTCAGCAGCCGGTCCAGCCAGACCGCCTGCGCGTCGGTCAGTTCCAGTGCCTCGCGGAGCCGCGTCGGGGAGACGGGCCGGATCCGTGAGGCGGTCAGCTCGCCGAGCCCCGCGTGGGTCAGCGGGAGATCGAGGTCCAGGACGTCCGGCCCGGGCAGGCGCGGCGTGCTCAGGATGAACGGCCGCTCCACGCCGTCGTCCAGGGAGAGCTGGAACGACTGGCGGCGGGAGTCGAACGCCAGGCTGTGGTACACGATCGGTTCCAGGAAGTGCAGCGACGGCTGGTTGCTGGTGTCGTAGGCCAGCTCCACCAGGCCGTTCAGCGCGGTCGGCAGTTTCGGATACAGCGGGGTCAGGTCGAAGCCGGTGGCGTTGTGCCGCACCAGTTCCTCGGCGACGGCGACGGCCGCGGCGAACTGGAGCATCCCGGCGCGGTCACGCTTGATGGATGCGGTCAGTTCGGCGACCTCGTCCGCGCGGTCCTCGGGGATGTCGATGAAGTAGCCGCCGCGCAGGTCCGGGTTGTTACTCGCCGCGATGTGCACCTGTGGCGACTGCAGGTACGACTCCAGCAGCGGCAGTTGGAGGAAGGCCAGGTTCATCGAGGCCTGCACCGGGGCCACCGTGTGCAGCCAGGCGTAGAAGCGGTCGACCAGTGGCTCGACGATCACGTTGGACCGGAGGTACTTCGGCACGCCGTCGTCACCCATGTGTTGCCTCCATCTCGAAGCGGGGGAATGCCTGCGCGGCCGGCGCCGGCGGAAGTCCTTCCATGACAGGGCCCTGCTGTCCCATGCGTCAAACAGGGCCCCGTCGTGGATCGCTCAGGGCTTTCACCAGTGGCTTTTCCTTAAGGGAGGTGTCCAAGAGCGGCACTGCCGCGCTTGGACGGCCCTGGCCAGCGCCCCTTGGAAGCGGCCCGGCGGCCGAGCGATAGTGGCACCGCATCCACCAACTCCGACGGACCGGCGCCCGCTTCGGGCTGCCCAGTGCGGCCCGCGGCGGCGCCGTCCATCGCTAGAAAGGACGACGTCGTGACGAACCCATTCGAGGACCCGGACGCCAGCTACCTGGTCCTGACCAACGACGAGGGCCAGCACTCGCTGTGGCCGCTGTTCGCCGAGGTGCCCGAGGGCTGGGCCGTGGTGTTCGGCGAGGCGGGCCGGCAGGAGTGCCTGGACTACATCGACAAGTCCTGGACCGACATGCGGCCCAAGAGCCTGATCGCCGCCATGCAGTCGGGCAACGCCTGAGCCGGGGCCGCCGCGGCTCGGACCCGAAGGAGACAGAGCCATGACATTCGATCTCGCCAGTCGCCACAGCCTCGGCGACGCGTTCGAGGAACGGGTCGCCGCACGATCGGACGCCGTGGCGCTGACCCTTCACCGGGGCGCGGCGGCCGAGCCGGAGAGCGTCACGTACGCCGAGCTCGCACGGCGGGCCCGGCTGCGGGCCTCCGCGCTGGCCGCGCGGCTCGCGCCGGGGAAGCGGGTGATCCTCGCCCTGCCTACGGGCATCGTGTTCGCGGAGTACTACCTGGGCTGCCTGATGGCCGGGCTCGTCTGTGTGCCGGTGCCCGCGCCCGGCGGCTCGGCCCGTGCCGCGGAACGGATCACCGTCATCGCGGCGGACTGCGACCCCGAACTGATCGTCGCCGCCGAGTCCGACGTCGCGGCGCTGGTCGATGGCTTCGCCGGAGCGGGTTCGGCCGCCACCGCCGTCGAGGCCGCCGCGCCGGCCGGGCCCGGCGTAGCCGACGGCCTTCCCGCCGACCGGCCGCGTCCGCACCGCGGCACGCCAGCCGTCATCCAGTACAGCTCCGGATCCACCGGGACTCCACGCGGCGTGGTCCTCGCGCACGGCACGATCCTGGACAACGTGCAGGCCATGCACGAGTCGGGCGGCATCGGACCCGACGACCGTTTCGGATCGTGGCTGCCGCTGCACCACGACATGGGCCTGTTCGCGATGCTGTCGGCCCCGCTCGTTTTCGGCGCGCCGCTCGCGCTGATGGCGCCCTCGGACTTCGTCCGGCGGCCGGTCGAGTGGCTGCGGATGCTGGACCGGTATCGCGTCACGGTCACCGCGGCCCCCGACTTCGCCTTCGACCTGTGTTTGCGCGCGATACCGGACGCCGCGATCGAGGGCCTGGATCTGTCGGAGCTCGATTTCCTCCTCGACGGCTCCGAGCCGATCAACGCGGCGACGATAGCCGCGTTCAGCGCGCGGTTCGCCCGCGCCGGGCTGGGGCCGGATGTCATCGCCCCCTGCTACGGCATGGCCGAGTGCACGGCCTACGTCTCGGCCAAACCCCGTGCGGGACAGGTTCCCGTGATGCAGGCGGATGTCGCAGCTCTGTCGCGGGCGGAGGGGCCAGAACTGCGCCCGACGGCTGTCGGCGTGGGCCGCGCCCTGGTCGGCTGCGGCATCCCCAGCGGCGACGCCGCCATCGTCGACCCGGCCACGCGCCGCGCGCTCGCGCCAGGCCGGATCGGCGAGATATGGCTCCGGGTTCCCGGCATCGGCCTGGGCTACTGGGGTCATCCCGAACTCTCCGCCTGCACCTTCGACGTCCGGCTCGAAGACGCGGACGCCGAAGGTGCCGTCGGATCCGGCACCGGCGGCTGGCTTCGCACCGGCGACCTCGGCGCGCTCATCGACGGCCAGCTCTACATCACCGGCCGCTTGAAAGAGGTCCTCATCGTCCGCGGCCGCAACCTGTTCCCCCAGGACCTCGAACAGCACGCGCGCTCCGTCCACGAGGCGCTGGCCGGATTCGTCGGCGCGGCGTTCTCCGTACCGGCCCCGGACGAACGGATCGTGCTGGTCCACGAGGTGAACCCGACCCTGCGGTCCGCGGAGTTCCCGGGTGTCGCGGCCGCCGTCGCCGACTGCCTCACGGTCGAGTTCGGGGTCCCGGTCCGCAACATTCTGCTGGTGCGACGGGGCTCGATCCACCGCACCACCAGCGGTAAGGTCCAGCGGACCGCCATGCGCGAGCGCTTCCTGGCCGGGGAGATCACGGCCCTGCACACCGAACTCGAGCCCGCACTGCTCCGGGTCGGTGCGCCGTGAGCACGGAGCTCGCGGCACTGGCGTCCGGTCTCGCCGCCGCGCCCGACATCGCACTCGACGCCGCCCTGGGCGACCCCGAGGACTCGGCCGGAGTTTCGGCGGAACTCGACGAAGCCGAAGAGTTCCCCGCGCAGATGTGCGCGCGCCTCGACGCGTTCGGCCTCCCCGCCCACTACGTCCCCGCCGACCACGGCGGAGCCCTCGCCGACCACGAACAGCTGCTGAGACTGCAGCGCGTGGTGGCCCGCCGCGACCTGAGCGCCGCGATAGCACACGGAAAGACCTATCTCGGCGCGGCCCCGGTCTGGACGGTCGGCACCCCCCGCCAGACCGCGGCGGTCTCGGCCGCGGTCCGCTCCGGCGAGCCCTTCGCCTGGGCGCTCACCGAACCCGGCCACGGCGCCGACCTCGCCAACGGCGAGGTCACCGCAGCCCGGCGGACGGGCGGCTTCCTCCTGGACGGCACGAAGTGGCCGATCAACAACGCCACCCGCGCCGACCACCTCGTCGTCCTGGCCCGCACCGGCGACCCCGGCACCGCCCGAGGCCACAGCCTCTTCCTCGTCGACAAGCGGCGACTGGCCCGCGGCACCTGGCGCGCGCTGCCCAAAGCCGCCACCCACGGCGTCCGCGGCATCGACATATCCGGCATCGAGTTCAGTGCCGCAGAGCTCTCCGAAGCGGCGCTTCTGGGCCCCGAAGGTTCCGGCCTGGAGACAGTCCTGCGCAGCCTGCAGCTCACCCGCACGATGTGCACGGCCCTCTCGCTCGGCGCCGGCGAACAGGCGCTGCGCCTGACAGCCGGCTTCACCGCGACCCGGCTGATCCAGCGGACCCCTCTGGCGGACCGCCCGCGCACCCGCTCGATCGTCACCCGCTGCGCCGCCCTGCTCGCCGCCACCGAAGCCGCGGCCAGCCTCGGCGCGCGCTCGATCCACAGCCTCACCGACGAACTCAGCGTCACCTCCGCCGTCGTGAAGGCCCTGGCCCCGACCCTGATCGACGCGGTCGTCGCCGACCTCGCCGAACTGCTCGGGCTGCGCTCGTTCCTCACCGGCGAGTACGCGCACGGCGCGTTCCAGAAGCTGTGGCGCGACCACCACGTCGTCGCGATCTTCGACGGCAGCACCCCGGTGAACCGCGCCGCGCTGATCCCGCAGTACGGCCGGCTCGCCCGCGGGTTCGCCCGAGCCGACGTGGACACGGACGGCCTCGCCGAAGCCGCCGCCTCGGGCACCCGGCCGCGACGGCTCGATCACCGAGCGCTGACCCTGACCTCGCGCCGCGGCTGCTCGGTCGTCCAGTCGCTGCCGATACTGGCCGAGGCGCTCGCCGATCGGGGCGCCCCGGACGGCCTCGCCGAGCACGCGGCCGCCCTCGCCGCCACCGCCGCCGACATCGCCCTGCTCATGGGGGAGGCCAGGCCCTCGGCCCGGCCGCCGATGGCTGCGTATGAACTGGCCGGTGCCTACGAGCTCTGCTACGCCGGTGCCGCCTGCCTGCACCTGTGGGCGACGGGCGGCCCGTCGCGGGCCTCAGGACCGCTCTGGGACGACGGACTGTGGGCGCGCGCCGCCCTGCGTGCGCTGCGGGCCCGGATCGCCACAGTGCTGCGGACTCCCGCGCCGGAGCCGGAACCCGGCGACGACACGATCGACTTTCGGCTGTCCGCCGTGATCGGTGAAGCGGTCGCAGTCGGCGCGGCGGTCACGCCGTTCGGAATCCCGGTGAGGACGCCATGAGCGCCAAGGACCTGGAGACCCTTCTCGGAAACCCTTATGACGACGCCAACCCGGTCGGATACCGGGCGGTCCTGGACGCGGACGAACGGCGCGAGATGTCTGCCGAGGGCGAGAAACTGCTCGACGCCTGGTGCCTGAACGCGGAGTTCGTGCCGGCCGCGTACGGCGGCCGGTTCACCCGCGCCGACCGGTTGGCCGGCATCCTCAGGACCCTGTGGCGCCGGGACGCGGCGCTCGGCTCCGGCTACGGGTTCGCGTCGTTCCTGGCTTCCGTCAACGTCTGGACCGCCGGCACCGCGGACCAGCGCGGGAGCGTCGCCGACCGGCTCCTGGCCAACCAGCGCGTCGCCGCCGCATTCCACGAGCTGGACCACGGAAACGACATCGCACACACCGGGTGCGCGGCGTCTCCGGCCGTCTCCGGCTGGTCGCTGTCGGGCCGCAAGGAAGTGGTGGCGAACGTGCGCCGGGCCGAAACCCTCGTGGTCTTCGCCCGCACCGGCCCGGACGCCGGCCGCCGGAGCCACAGCCAGTTCCTCCTCGCCCGGGACGCCGTCCCGGCCGAACGGGTGCGCGACCTGCCCCGCGTCGGCACGTCCGGGATGCGCGGCCTGCAACTGGGCGGCATCGAGTTCGCCGACTGCCCGATTCCGGCCGACGCCGTGATCGGCGACCCGGGACAGGGCATGGAGATCGCCCTGCGGGCCTACCAGGTGACGCGGGCCGTCCTGCCGGCCATGGCCCTCGGCTCGCTCGACACCGCGCTGCGCACCGCGCTCGACTTCGCCGCCGAACGCCGTCTCTACGGCGCCGCTGTCAGCGAACTGCCATACGTCCGCGCCGTCATCGCCCGCGCCCATGCCGACCTGCTCGCCGTCGAGGCCTTCTCCGGCGTCGTGGTCCGCGGACTGCACCTGGTTCCCGAATCCATGGCCGCCTACGCCGCGGCCGCCAAGTACCTGACCTCGCGGATGGTCCTGGACGCGGTCGAAGACCTGCGTTCGGTCCTGGGCGCCTCCGGCTATCTGCGACAGGGTCCTTACGCGATCTTCCAGAAGGTGGCCCGGGACGCGGCCCCGGCCACCTTCGTCCACATCTCACGCACGGCCTGCCTGATCACCCTGCTTCCGCAACTGCCCCGCCTGGCCCGCAAGTCCTGGCTCACCGGGCCGCCCGCGGCTCCCGAGCTGTTCGACCTCGGCGCCGACCTGCCGAGCCTCGATTTCGACGCCCTGGTCGCGGCGATGGCGCGGACCGACGGCCTCCTAGGCGCGCTCGTCGAGACCGCCGAGCTCGGCGACGGCGGCCTCGCGGCCCGCTTCGCCGTGCGATTCCGGGACGAGCTACGAGTCCTGCGGGACGAGTGCATCGCCCTCGCACCCGGCGATCTCACCAGCGGCGCCGGCCCGGCCGCCTTCGACTTGGCAGACCGCTACACCGTGCTCCTGGCCGCGGCGTGCGTGCTGGCGGTCTGGCGCCGTGGCGGACCCCGGTACCCGGACGACCTGCTGCCCGGCGTCCTCGACCGCCTTGCCGCCCGCCTGCGGGGCCCGGCGCTGCTCACCGCGGGCGAACGCGAGCAGGCCGAGTACGCCTTGTTCGCCGCCGCGGGCCGGCGGCACGGCGAGCACCAGCTCTTCGATCCGACCGCCCAGGCGACGCCGGGCGGCGGGAAGGACACGCCATGACCACGACCGAACCGCGTTCCAGCCGGCCGCTGCACGACGAGATGCGGGCCTGGATCATCGAGCGCGTCTCCTACTACCTCCCCGACCTCGCCGGGCGGATCGGTCCGCAGACCGCGCTCGCTGGCCTGGGGTTGGACTCCGTCTACGCCGTGGCGCTGTGCGGCGAGATCGAGGACACCTGGCTGCTGACCGTGGAACCCACCTTGATCTGGGACGTCGACACCGTCGAGGCCCTCGCCGAGCGTGTCCTCGCCCTGATCGCCGAGCAGCACCCGGCCTGACGGTCGGCCGACGTTCCCCTCCCCGGCCCTCGCGGGCGTCCGATTCCTGATCCTCTCCGGCCCCGCCGGCGATTCGAGCGAGAGAGGTACGCGTGATGGTTGCGTCAAAAGCGCGGCTCCACGAGCTGATGTCCGGACAGGTGGGCCTCTGGTACGGCGCACAGTTGGCACCCGACGGATCGGTCTACCACGAGGGCGAGTACCTGGAGATCCGGGGCGCCCTGGACCGGGACCTGCTCCTGACAGCGCTCAAGCGTGCGATGGCCGAAGCCGAGGCCTACCGGCTCCGCCTGCGCGTCGAGGACGGCAAGCCCTATCAGTACGTCGACGATTCGCAGGATCGGCCGATCCATGTGGCGGATCTCGGCGACGAACCGGATCCGCTGTCCGCGGCCCGCACGTGGATGGACGCCGACCTGCGGGGCCCGGTCGAGATCGTCGACCGTCCGCTGACCGCGCACGCCTTGTTCCGGCTGGGTCCGGACCACTTCGTCTGGTATCAGCGCGCGCACCACATAGCCGTCGACGGCGCGAGCTTCGCCGTTTTCAGCGAGCGGGTCGCCCGGATCTACACCATGTTGCGGAACGGCACGGCCGCGGACCACGGGGCCCTGGCACCGTTTTCGGTACTGCTGGACGCCGACCGCGAGTACCGGGACTCTGCGGATCTGGAGCGTGACCGGCAATACTGGCTCGACGCGCTGGCCGACCTGGAGCCCGACGCCACCGAGACCGGCCACCGAAATCGGCCGACCGCGCCGGACGTGCACACCGCTGACATCGACGCTGACGCCGTCGACGAGCTCACTTCGGCGGCGCGGCGGCTGAAGACCAGCCTCCCCGGACTGATGATCGCGACCGCGGCGCTGTACCGTCACCGCGTCACCGGTGCGCAGGACGTCGTCCTGGGCGTCTCGGTGCACGGCCGAACCGTGCCGGCGCAGTTCGGCATCCCCGGCATGACCGCGAACATCATGCCGGTCCGACTCCGGCTCACCCCTGAGACTTCGGCCGCGGGCATCGTCAAGCAGGCCTCCTCGGCGGTACTGCGAGGACTGCGCCACCAGCGATATCAGCACAGGGACATCCTCGCCGACCTGAAACTGGTCGGCGCGGCACCGCTGTGCCCGCTGGTTGTCAACGTGGTCTCCGACCAGCGCCCGCTCCTCTTCGGCGACTGCACCGCCGTCCGCACCGCCCTGGCCAGCGGCCCGGCCGACGATCTGCGGATCGACGTCTACCCGGCGCTGGCGGGCGCCGGACTGCGCGTCGGCGTCGTGACGAACCCTGACCTGCACACGACCGGGGACGGCGCCAAGGTGTCCGGGCGTTTCCGGCGGGTCCTGGACTGGTTGGCCGGCGCGGCGCCGGACGAGCCGATCGGCCGGGCTCGGCTGATCGGCGAGGACGAGGCGCAGACCCTGCTCCGCGACTGGAACGGCGCGGCGACCGAAGTGCCGTCGGCGACACTGCCTGAGCTGTTCGCCGCTCAAGCGGCACGCACTCCGAACGCGACGGCGGTGGTGTTCGAGGGCACCGAGATCTCCTACGCGGAGCTGGACACCAGGGCGAACCGGCTGGCGTGGGCTCTGAGGGCGCAGGGCGTGCGGCCCGAGTCGGTGGTCGGAGTGTGCCTGCCGCGATCGGCGGAGACGGTGGTCGCGCTCCTGGGTGTGCTCAAGGCGGGGGGCGCTTACCTGCCGCTGGATCCGGGACTGCCCGCCGAGCGTGTCGCGGTCATGGTCGCCGACTCCGGTGCGGCATGGGTGGTGACCTCGCAGGCCTGCGCGGATGCGGTACCGGACGGTGTGGAACCGGTGGTGCTGGACGAGCCGAGGACAGCTGCGGAACTCATCACGTCGCCGGGCTCTGATCCCAGTGTCCCGGTCGACGGCGGCCATCCGGCCTACGTGATCTACACCTCCGGTTCGACGGGCCGGCCCAAAGGCGTGGCGGTGTCGCACGCCGGCATCGTGAACCGCCTGCTGTGGATGCAGGACGAGTTCGATCTGCGTGCCGAGGACCGGGTGCTGCACAAGACGCCGTTCGGGTTCGATGTCTCGGTTTGGGAGCTCTTCTGGCCCCTGGTCACCGGCGCGGCGCTGGTGGTGGCCCGGCCCGGCGGCCACCGCGATCCGGGGTACATGGCCGAGCTCATACTGCGCGAGCGGGTGACGACGGCGCACTTCGTGCCGTCGATGCTGGATGTGTTCCTGGCCGACCCGGCGTGCCCGGGCGTCGGTGGCGTGCTGCGTCGAGTGGTCTGCTCGGGCGAGGCGCTGTCCGCCGGCACGCGGGACCAGTTCTTCGCGGCGCTGCCGGGCGTCGGGCTGTCCAACCTGTATGGTCCCACCGAAGTTTCCGTGGACGTCACGGCGCATCGTTGCGACCCGTCGGACGGACCCGTCGTGCCGATCGGCGCGCCGGTCTCCAACACGCGGGTGTTCGTCCTGGACCCGCACCTGCAGCCGGTGCCGGACGGCGGCGAAGGGGAGCTGTACCTGGCCGGGGTGCAGTTGGCCCGCGGCTATGTCCAGCGCCCGGACCTGACCGCCGAACGGTTCGTGGCGTGCCCCTTCGTCCCCGGCGAGCGGATGTACCGCACAGGCGACCGGGTCCGCTGGGCGGACGGCCGTCTGGTGTTCCTGGGCCGCGCGGACGAGCAGGTGAAGATCCGCGGCTTCCGGATCGAACCCGCCGAAGTCCGGGCCGCGGTGGCCGCGACGCCGGGCGTCGGCCAGGCCGCAGTCCTCGCGCTCGAGGCCGGCTCCGGGGGCATGCGCCTGGTCGCGTACGTCGTCCCCGACGGCGGCAACGGCGCGGATCTCGCCGAAGCCGTGCGATCGCACGTCGCGAAGCGGCTGCCGGAATACATGGTTCCGTCGGCGGTCCTGGTCCTCGACGAACTGCCGGTCACGGCCAACGGCAAGCTGGATCGCAGAGCTCTGCCCGCGCCCGACTTCTCGGCCGCAGCCGGGCTGAGCGCGCCATCCACGCCGCGCGAGGAACTGCTGTGCGCGGCTTTCGCCGAGGTGCTCGGCCTCCCGGCGGTCGGCGTCGACGACGACTTCTTCGCCCTGGGCGGGCATTCCCTGCTGGCCGTGCACCTGGCCGGTCGGCTCCGGTCGGCGGGGATGTCGGTCGACATGCGGACCCTCTTCGAGAGCCCGACGCCGACGGGCCTGGCGGCCTCGGCCGGCCGGGACCGGGTCGTCGTCCCGCCCAACCTGATCCCGGCGGACGCGACTGCGATCACCCCCGACATGCTCACGCTGACGGAGCTGACCCAGCCGCAGATCGACGCGGTCGTGTCGAGGATCGACGGCGGCGCGGCCGAGATCGCGGACATCTACCCCCTGACACCGCTGCAGGAAGGGATGCTGTTCCACCACCTGCTCGCCGACGACGAGCGTCCCGACGCGTACCTGTCCCAGGCCGTTCTCGTCTTCGAATCGGGTGAGCGGTGGGACGCGTTCGTCGCCGCCTTTCAGCAGGTGGTCGACCGCCACGACATCTACCGTACGTCCCTGGCCTGGGAGAATGTGCCGCAGCCGGTCCAAGTCGTCCGGCGCCGCGCCCGCCTCCGGGTGACGGGGGTGCCGCTGGCCGCGGACGCGGATCCGGAGGACACCCTGACAGCGGCGGCGGGAACGGCGATGGACTTGCAGCGCGCACCACTGCTCGACCTGCACGTCGCAGTGGATCCGGACGGCCTCCGGCGCTGGGCCCTGCTCCGGGTCCACCACGTGATCCTCGACCACCTCGGTCTCGCCGCGGCCCTCGCCGAGGTTCGCGCGATCATGGCCGCAGACTCGTCCGCGCAAGCCGATCCGCTGCCGTTCCGCCAGTTCGTCGCCGAGATCCGGGGCACCATGGATCCCGCGGCGCACAGTCGGCATTTCGCCGCGCTGCTCGTCGGCGTCGACGAGCCGACGGCACCGTTCGGCCTGCTGGACGTCCGCGACGACGGGGCGGCGACGGTCCGGGCCGCAACTCGCGCCGGGGCTGACTTGTCCGATCCCGTGAGGGCGGCCGCGCACCGGTTGGGCGTCAGTCCGGCGGTGCTGTTCCACGTGGCGTGGGCTCGGGTCGTGGCCGTGCTGTCAGGCCGGGATGACGTGGTGTTCGGTACCGTCCTGCTGGGCCGGATGAACACCGGTCTGCAAGCCGCGCGGGTACCGGGACCATTCCTCAACACCCTGCCGGTGCGGGTCCGCACCGGCGCGCTGTCGGCACAGCGGGCGATCCTGGACCTGCGCGTCCAGCTCGCCGGGCTGATCGATCACGAACACGCCCCGCTGTCGGTGGCCCAGCAGGCCAGCGACGTGGCGGTCGGCATGCCGCTGTTCACCTCGATTCTCAACTACCGCCACAACACGGACGACGGCTTCAAGCCCGAGTCCATGGAGATCGGGATCCCAGGCGTCGAGGTGGCCCGTTTCCGGGAGCGGACGAACTACCCGCTGTCGGTCGTGGTCGACGACAGCGGCGGCGACTTCTCCGTGGCGGTGGACGTGGCGGCTCCTTTCGACGCCGCGATGGTGTGCGGAATGCTGCTCACGGCGCTGCGGAACCTGACGTCGGCGCTGGAGGGCGGGCCGGAGGTGCCGCTGGCCGCGATCGAAGTGCTCGGCGCGGACCGTCGCCGGACCCTGGCCGACTGGGCCGGAGGCAGGGCCGACGGGCTGTCGCTTCCGGCTCCGGAGCTGTTCGCCGCGCAGGTCGCGCTCACGCCGGACGCGCTCGCAGTGGTCTGCGACGGTGTGGAGCTGTCGTACGCGGCACTGGACGCGCGGGTCAACCGCCTGGCCCATCGCCTGATCGGCCTGGGCGTCGGTCCGGAGTCGGTCATCGCGACAGTCCTGCCGCGGTCGGTGGACCTCCTGGTCGCCGCCTGGGCGGTCTGGCGGGCCGGCGGGGCGGTGGCCCTGCTGGACGTGGCGCATCCGGTCGAGCGACTGGGCGCCCTGATCGCCGACTGCCGGGCCTCGGTGGTGCTCGGCACCGACGAGGTGCTGGACGAGCTGCCCGCCGGCCGGACTGTGACCGTGGCGGTCGAGGACCCGCTCCCCGAGGTCGGCGAGACGGTGCCGTGGGCCGTCGCGCACCCGGGGAGCCTGGCCTACGTGATCTTCACGTCGGGGTCGATGGGCCGGCCGAAGGGCGTGGGAGTCTCGCATGGCGCGTTGGCGGCCTATGCGGCATGGGCCTTGTGTGAGTACCCCTTGGACGGGGGAGCGCCCCTGCACTCGTCGGCGGCGTTCGACCTGACCGTGACCAGCCTGGTGTTGCCGCTGCTGGCCGGCGGTTCGGTGACGGTCTCCGGCGAGGGCGGTGTGTCAGGCCTCGCCGACCTCATCCAGGGCGGTGCCCGCTTCGGCGTGGTGAAGGTGGTCCCGGGCCACCTGCCGATACTCGGGCACATGGTGGGCGCGGGGCTTCAGGACGCCGCCGCATGCTGGGTCGTCGGTGGCGAGGCACTCCCGCCCGCCAGGGTGGCCCAGCTGCTGGCGATGTCCCCGGCGTCGGTTGTCGTCAACGAGTACGGTCCCACCGAGGCCACGGTCGGCTGCTGCACGTTCACGGCCGGCTCCGACACCGCGCTGGGCGCCTTGGTGCCGATCGGGCGGCCGAGCCCGGGAACGCAGCTGTTCGTGCTCGACGCCTCCCTGGCGCCGGTGCCGCCCGGCGTCGCCGGTGAGCTGTACATCGCCGGCACGCAGCTGGCTCGGGGATATGTCGGCCGGCCGGGCTTGACCGGTGAGCGGTTCGTGGCCTGCCCGTTCGTCCCGGGCAGGCGGATGTACCGCACCGGCGACCGCGCCCGCTGGATGCCCGACGGGCAGCTGGACTTCCTGGGCCGCGCCGACGAGCAGGTGAAGATCCGCGGGTACCGGATCGAGCCCGGCGAGGTCGCGGCGGTGATCGCCACGGGTCCCGGCGTCGCACAGGCGACGGTCGTCGCCCGAGAGGACGCCCCCGGGGACCGGTGCCTGGTCGCCTACGTCGTCCCCGACGACGAGTGCGATCCCCACACCGTCCGGGAGTTCGCGGCAGAGCGGCTGCCGGAGTACATGGTTCCCGCCGCCGTGGTGGTTCTGGACGCCCTGCCGCTGACCGCGAACGGGAAGCTGGATCGTCGAGCCCTGCCGGCCCCGGAGCTCTCCGCACCGGTCGGCTCGCGCGCCCCGTCGACGCGCCGCGAAGAGCTGATGTGCGCCGCCTTCGCCGAGGTGCTCGGCGTGCCCTCGGTCGGCGTCGACGACGACTTCTTCGCTCTCGGCGGCCACTCGCTGCTCGCCGTGTCGCTCGTCGAGCGGCTGCGAGAGCGCGGCGTTTCGGTGACCGTGCGCGCGCTCCTGCAGGCCCCGACCGTCGCCGGGCTCTCGATCGCCGCCGGCGCTGAGACCGTCGTCGTGCCCCCGAACCTGATCCCGGCGGACGCCACCCGCGTCACCCCGGACATGCTGCCCATGGTCGAGCTGACCCAGGAGCAGATCGACGCGATCACCGGAACGGTCGACGGCGACGCCGCCAACGTCGCGGACATCTACCCGCTCGCACCGCTGCAGGAAGGCCTCCTGTTCCACCACCTGTTCGCCGACGACGGACAGGCCGACGTCTACGCCCAGCCCATGGTCCTGGAGCTCGACTCCCGCGACCGCCTCGACGCCTTTCTCGCAGCACTGCGACAGGTGGTCGCCCGGCACGACATATACCGGACGTCGATCTTCTGGCAGGGCCTGCCGGAAGCGGTCCAGGTCGTCTGGCGGAATGTCGAACTGCCGGTCGCCGATGTCGTCCTGGATCCCGATGCCGATCCCGTCGAGCAGCTGCTGCGCTCGGCCCCACCGGCTCTGGACCTGACCCGCGCTCCGATCATGGACGTCGCGGCAGCGGCCGACCCGGACGGCCGGCGCTGGTGGGCCCTGATCCGCGTCCACCACATGGTCCTCGACCACTTGGGCATGGAGGCGGCGCTCGCCGAGATCCACGCCCTGCTCTGCGGAGCCGCCGCCGATCAGCTCCCCAGGCCGCTGCCGTTCCGGGAGTTCGTCGCCGAGGCCCGCGCCGGCGCCGACGGCGACCGTCACGAGCGCTACTTCGCCGAGGTGCTGTCCGGCGTCGACGGGACGACCGCCCCGTACGGAGTTCTGGACGTCCACAGCGGAGCCGACGCCGCGCAGGAGACCCTGGACCTGGGACCGGACCTGACCGGCCGGATCGTCGCCGTCGGGCGGCGGCTCAAGGCCAGCCCCGCGACCGTGCTGCACGTTGCGTGGGCACGGCTGCTGGCCGCCGTCGCCGACCGTACCGACGTGGTGTTCGGCACCGTCCTGTTCGGCCGGAGCAGTTCCGGGGCCTCGGCCGGCCGCGCGGTCGGGCCCTTCCTCAACACCCTGCCGGTGCGTGTCCGGCTGGACGGGCTCGGCGCGACGGCCGCCGTGGGCGAGGTGCGTTCCCGGCTCGCCGAACTGCTCGATCACGAGCACGCCTCCCTGGCCGCGGTCCAGCAGGCCGCCGGACTGCCAGGCAACGCCCCGCTGTTCACGGCGATCCTCAACTACCGGCACGCTGACGACGACTCGGCGGTCCCGGGTCTCGGCGACCCCGAGGGCGTCCGGACCGCTTACGCCTGGTCGAGGTCGAACTACCCGCTGACCGTCTCCGTGGACGACCGTGGCGAGACGATCGGGCTGACCGTCGACGGAGTCGCCCCGATCGACCCGGTGGAGGTCGGCCGGCTGTTCCGGGCCACGATCGAAAATCTGGTCGCGGCCCTCGAACAGAGCTGTGACAGCGGTGTGGACGCGCCACTCTCCGCAGTCCGGGTGCTGGACGGCGCTGCACGGCAGGCGCTGCTCGCCGAGGCGGACGGTGCGACGGCGACGAGGCCGGACGCCACACTCGCCGACCTGTTCGCCGCGCAGGTGGCGCGGACTCCGAACGCCGTGGCAGTGGCCTGCGACGGCGTGGAGCTGACCTACGCCGAACTGAACGAGCGCGCCGACCGGCTGGCACGATGCCTGGCCGCCTGGGGAGCGGGCCCGGAGTCCGTGGTCGGCCTGCTGCTCCCACGCTCGGCCGAACTGATGGTGGCCATGGTCGCCACTGTGAAGTCCGGCGCGGCGTATCTGCCGGTCGACCCGTCGTATCCCGCCGATCGGATCGCCTACACCCTGCGCGATTCCGGTGTTGTCGGCGTGCTGACGTCGCGGACGGTCGCGGCTGTCGCGGCGGCGGTGAGCGAGGACGTCCCGGTGCTGCTGCTGGAGGACGTCCACGACGAGCTCGCGACGGACGCCCTGGCGCAGTGCCTGCCGGACCATCCCGCCTATGTCATCTACACCTCCGGTTCGACCGGCGAGCCCAAGGGCGTCGCGGTGACCCACCGCAGCGCGGTCTCGATGTTCGCCGCCGCCGAGGCGGTCGTGGCGCCGACGGCCGATGACGTGTGGAGCTGCTTCCACTCGTTTGCCTTCGATTTCTCGGTGTGGGAGACCTGGGGTGCGCTGCTGTACGGCGGCCGGGTCGTGGTGGTGCCGTCGGACACGGCCCGTTTCCCCGAGCAGTTCGTGACGCTGCTGGAACGCGAGCGCGTCAGTGTGCTGAGCCAGACGCCGTCGGCGTTCTACCAGCTCATGGCCGAGCTGGAGCACCGCCCGGATCGGCTTCCACGGCTGCGGGCCGTGGTCTTCGGCGGCGAGGCCCTGGACCCGGGCCGGCTGGGCCCGTGGTGGTCCCGGTTCGGCGCGGCCGGACCGCGATTGATCAACATGTACGGGATCACCGAGACGACCGTCCACGTCACGTTCACCGAGCTCGGCTCCGAGCCGGACCCGGCGGGCAGCGTCATCGGCGTGCCCTTGGCGAACTACCGCGTCTACGTGCTCGACGACAATCTGGAGCCGGTCCCGCACGGTGCCGTGGGCGAGATGTACGTCGGCGGCGCCGGCGTGGCCCGCGGCTACCTCGGGCGGCCGGGACTGAGCGCCTGCCGGTTCGTCGCGGACCCGTTCCGCTGCGGTGAGCGGATGTACCGCACCGGCGATCTCGCCCGGCGGATCAACGACGGCCGACTGGTCTTCCAGGGACGGAGCGACGACCAGGTCAAGATCCGGGGCTTCCGGATAGAACCCGGCGAGGTGCGCGCGGTGGTCGCCTGCCACCCGGACGTCACCGACGCGGCGGTCGTCGCCCGGACCGACACCGGCGAGGTGCGGCTCGTCGCCTACGTGGTACCCGTCGGCTCCGGCGGCGAAGGCATCGAAGCAGCGGTCCGCGATCACGCGGCAGAACACTTGCCCGGTCATCTGGTGCCCTCGGCGATCGTCGTGCTCGACGTCCTGCCGCTGACGCCGAACGGCAAGCTGGATCTCAAAGCACTGCCGGCTCCCCGCCACGAGGCGGTGGCACCCGGACGACGCCCGGCCACGGCGCGCGAACAGCTCCTGTGCGGGGTGTTCGCCAAGGTGCTGGGCGTGCCCTCGGTCAGTGTCGACGACGACTTCTTCGCCCTGGGAGGCCATTCCCTGTCGGCGGTCCGGCTGCTCGGCGCGATCCGCTCCGGGCTCGGCGCCGACATCCGCATCAGGACCCTGTTCGAGCACCCGACGGTCGGCGGGCTGGCGGCCGTCCTGTCCGGCACCGACACCGGCGCCGCCAGGCCCGCGCTGGTGGCCCGACCGCATCCGGAGCGGACCCCTCTGTCCTTCGAGCAGCGCCGCCTCTGGTTCCTGAGCCAGCTGGACGGCCCGACCCCCACTTACAACATCCCCATGCTGCTGCGGCTGTCCGGACCGCTGGACCGCGCCGCGCTGCGGGCCGCGCTCGGCGACGTCCTCGAACGCCATGAAGTGCTGCGCACCGTCCTCGCCGTGGCGGACGGCGAGCCCTGGCAGCACGTCCTGGACCTCAATGACGCCCAGTGGGAACCAGAGGTCGTCGAGATCACCGAGGCGCTGCTGCCGGAAGCCGTCTCCGGCCAGGCGCGCCGCCCCTTCGACCTGTCGACCGACCTGCCGGTGCGAGCCACCCTCTTCGCGCTCGGCGCGGAGGAACACGTCCTCATGGCGGTCGTCCACCACATCGCTTCCGACGGCTTGTCCACCGGACCTCTGGCCCGGGACCTTGCAGACGCCTACGCCGCTCGCAGTCAGGGTCGTGCCCCTGACTGGTCCCCGCTGCCGGTGCAGTACGCGGACTACGCCTTGTGGCAGCGCGAGATGCTCGGGTCCGAAGACGAACCCGACAGCCTGATCTCCCAGCAGGTCGCCTACTGGCGTGCCGCCCTGGCCGGTGCGCCGGCCGAACTGGCACTGCCGGCCGATCGTCCGCGCCCGGCGAACGCTTCCCACCACGGCCACAGCGCGCCGTTCCAGGTGTCGGCCGATCTCCACGCCCGGCTGGCGGCGACGGCACGGGACCGGCATGCCACGGTGTTCATGGTGGTGCAGACCGCCCTGGCGGTGCTGCTGTCCCGGCTGGGCGCCGGCACCGACATCCCCATCGGGTCGGCGGTCGCCGGCCGCGCGGACGCCGTCCTGGACGACCTGGTCGGCTTCTTCATCAACACTCTGGTGCTGCGCACCGACCTGTCCGGGGACCCGACCATGGCCGAGGTGCTGGACCGGGTCCGGGCGACGACGCTGTCCGGCCTGGACCACCAGGACGTGCCGTTCGAGCGCCTCGTCGAGGAACTGGCGCCGGAGCGGTCGCCGGCCCGGCACCCGCTGTTTCAGATCATCCTCACCATGCAGGACGCCGGTGCGGACCCCGCACTGCCGGGCCTGGCCGCCGGTGTGGAGGCGGCCGGCCGGCCGGCGGTCAAGTTCGACCTCGACGTCCTGCTGACCGAGACCTTCGACGACGACGGCGCCCCCGCGGGACTGCGCGGCGTGATCACCGCCGCCTCCGACCTGTTCGACCAGGCGTTCGCCGACCAGTTCGCGAGCCGCCTGACACGGGTTCTCGACACGGTGACGGCGGACCCGGACACGCGCCTGCGAGCGGTGGACGTCCTCGACGACGCCGAGCGCCGAAGGGTCCTGAGCGAATGGAGCGGTACGGCACAGTCGGAGACGCCTCCCACGTTCCCCGAGATCTTCGCCGCACAGGTGGCCCGGACACCCGACGCGCTCGCCGTGGTGAGTTCCGAAGGCCGGCTGACGTACGCGGACCTCGACGAGCGGGCCGGTCGACTGGCTCATCACATGCGCGGACTCGGTGTCGGCCCGGACAGTGTGGTGGGCCTGTGCCTTCCGCGCGGCCCGCAGACGATGGTCGGGATCCTCGCCGTCTGGAAAGCAGGGGCGGCGTATCTGCCCATCGACGCCGGTCTTCCGGCTGAGCGCATCGCGTTCATGCTCTCCGACAGCCGTGCGTCGATCCTGGTCGGCACCACCGAACTCGTGGACGAGCTGCCGGTCGGCCGGATGCTGAGCGTCGCTGTCGACGATCCGGCCACGGCCGCGATGCTCGCCACGGGGCCCGTGGCTGCCGGGCTGCCGCGGTCGTGGCGCGACAACCCGATGCTCGCCACGGGGCCCGTGGCTGCCGGGCTGCCGCGGTCGTGGCGCGACAACCTGGCTTATGTGATCTACACGTCGGGTTCGACGGGTCGTCCGAAGGGTGTGGGGGTTACTCAGGCCGGGTTGGCAAGTTATCTGGGCTCGATGCCGAATCGGTTGGCGTTTGCTGAGTACGGCGGCCGGTATGCGCTGTTGCAGGCGCAGGCTACTGATTTGGGGAACACGGTGGTGTTCGCGGCGTTGGCGGCCGGTGGCGAGTTGCATGTATTGGACGAGGAGGCGGTGACGGATCCGGGGGCTGTGGCCGCGTATCTCGCCGAGCACGGGATCGATTTCTTGAAGATCGTTCCGTCGCACCTGGCAGCGTTGTCGAGCGCCGACGGCGTGGAGCCGTTGCTTCCGGCGCGGGTGCTGGTTCTAGGCGGTGAAGCGGCATCTCCGGCGCTGGCCGGACAGCTGCTCGCGGCGGCCGGCGACCGTGCGATGGTCAACCACTACGGGCCGACGGAGACCACGATCGGTGTGCTGGCCGGGCCGTTCGACGCGCACGACGTGGCCGCGGGGCGGGTGCCGGCAGGGACGGCCGTGGCTGGAACGAGGGTCTTCGTGCTGGATGCGGGGCTGCGTCCGGTTCCGCCCGGGGTCGCGGGCGAGTTGTACGTCGCCGGTGTCCAGCTGGCGCGCGGCTACATGGGTCGCAGTGCTCTGACGGGCGAGCGGTTCGTGGCCTGCCCGTTCGGCACTGGTGAGCGGATGTATCGGACCGGGGACCTGGCGCGGTGGCTGGGTGACGGTCGGATACAGATCCTGGGCCGGGCGGACGATCAGGTGAAGGTCCGCGGCTTCCGGGTCGAGCCCGGCGAGGTCGAGGCGGTGCTCGCCACGTGCCCGGGGGTGTCCCAGGCCGCCGTGGTTGCCGACGCCGGCAGCTTGACCGCCTACGTGGTCGTCGCCGACATCGCCGACGCCGACTCCCTGGCCGCGTCGGTGAGGGCATTCGCCGGACAGCGTCTGCCGGAGTACATGGTGCCGTCGGCAGTGGTGGCGCTGGACGTCCTCCCGCTGACCTCGAACGGCAAACTCGACCGCAGAGCACTGCCGGCTCTCGACCGCGCCGTCTCCGCCTCGCGGGCGCCGTCGACGCTCCGCGAGGAGGTGCTGTGCCAGGTCTTCGCCGAAGCGGTCGGCCGGGACTCGGTCGGGGTCGACGACGACTTCTTCGCCCTGGGCGGCCACTCGCTGCTCGCGGTGCGCCTGGTCTCGCGGATCCGGGTCGTGCTCGGCATCGAGGTCACGGTCCGCACTCTGTTCGACTGCCCGACGGTGGCCACACTGGCAGCCCGTCTGGAGCAGGCCGGCCCGGCCCGCGTGGCGTTGACGGCGCGCGCGCTCCCGGAGCGGGTGCCGCTGTCGTTCGCGCAGCGACGGCTGTGGTTCCTGACCCAGCTGGACGGCCCTGGTCCGACCTACAACATCCCGATGGTCAGTCGGCTGTCGGGAAACCTGGACCGCGACGCGCTGGCAGCCGCTTTCGGCGACGTCCTGGAGCGGCACGAGGTCCTGCGCACGGTGTTCCAGGTCGTCGACGGCGAGCCGTACCAGCGGGTGCTGGCACCGGCCGAGGCCGAACGGATCCTCGAGGTCGTCGAAGCCTCGTCGGCCACGGTGGAGCTGGGCGTCGAAGCCGTGGCCGCCCATCCGTTCGACGTCTCGTCCGAAGTGCCGGTGCGCGCGGTGCTGTTCGCACTCGGCGACGACGAGTACGTGCTGGCGGTCGTGCTCCACCACATCGCCTCGGACGGTTGGTCGGCGGCGGTCCTGACCCGGGACTTCAGCGAGGCCTACGCGGCGCGCTGTCGGGGCGAGGCTCCGACCTGGGAGCTGTTGCCGGTGCAGTACGCGGACTTCGCGGTGTGGCAGCGGGAGTTGCTGGGCTCGGACGACGACCCGGACAGCCTGGCGTCCCGGCAGGTGGACTACTGGCGCCAGGCGCTGGCCGGCTCTCCGGTGGAGCTGCCGCTGCCGGTCGACCGGCAGCGGCAGCCGATGCCGTCGCAGCGCGGGCACTCGTCGGCTTTCGAAGTTCCTGCCGATGTGCATGCCAGCCTGGCGGATCTCGCTCGATCGCGGGGCGTGACGTCGTTCATGGTGCTGCAGACCGCTTTGGCGGTCCTGCTGTCCCGGCTCGGCGCCGGCACCGACATCCCGATCGGCGTCGCCACGGCCGGGCGCGTGGACGCCGCGCTGGACGACCTGGTCGGGTTCTTCGTCAACACCCTGGTGCTGCGTACCGACCTGTCCGGGAATCCCACGCTGACCGAGGTGCTGGACCGCGTGCGGGACACGGCGCTGGCCGGGTTCGACCACCAGGACGTGCCGTTCGAGCGCCTCGTCGAGGAACTGGCGCCGGAGCGCTCCCTGTCCCGGCACCCGCTGTTCCAGGTGATGCTGACGCTGCAGAACAGCGCCCAGGACGGCCTGCGGCTGCCTGGCGCGCGGGCCGAAGCCGTCCGGTACGCGGCGGCGAAGTTCGACCTGGACGTGACGGTGGAGGAGGCGTTCGACGCCGACGGCCGTCCGGCGGGGCTGCGCGGCGCGGTGATCGGCGAGGCCGATCTCTTCGAGCCGGGCACGGTGGCGCAGCTGGCGGAACGGTTCGTGCGCGTGCTCAAGGGCATGGCGCAGGACACGTCGACGCGGGTCAGCGCCGTGGAACTGCTCGCGGACTCCGAGCTCGAACGGATCCTGGTCGACTGGAACGCCACCGACGCCGACGTGCCCGTGGCCACCGTGCCGAAGCTGTTCGCGGCGCAGGCGGCCCGGCGGCCGGAGGCGGTCGCGGTCACGGCCGGCGGTCAGGAGCTGACGTACGCGCAGCTCGATGCCCGCTCGAACCGTCTGGCCAGGTTCCTGATCGGTCTGGGTGTCGGCCCCGACCGGACGGTGGCGTTGTGCCTGCCGCGCGGCCTGGATCTGGTGGTGGCGCTGCTGGCGGTGCTCAAGTGCGGTGGCGCGTACACCGTGATCGACCCGGCGTACCGGTCGCAGCGCGTGGCCGCCGTGCTGGCCGACGTGGCGCCGGTGGTGGTGCTGGCCGCGCAGGACTGCGTCGATGTCCTGCCGTCGGACGCGCCGACGCTGCTGCTGGACGGAGTGGACGTCTCGCGGTTCGCGGCGGATCCGGTCACGGACGTGGACCGGTTGGCGGCTCTGCTTCCGGCCCACACCGCCTACATCGTGTACACCTCGGGCTCGACCGGACAGCCGGTGGGCGTCGCGGTGTCGCACACCGGCATCGCGTCCTTCGCGGCCGGCCACGCCGATCTGGTCGGGGTCTGCGGCGCAGACCGGGTGGCCCAGTTCGCCTCGGCGGGGTTCGACACCTTCGGCTGGGAGTGGGTCATGGCCCTCCTGCAGGGGGCCGCGTTGGTCGTGGTCCCGGACGAGGCTCGTCTGGGCCCTCCGCTGGCGCGATTCCTGACGGAACAGGCGATCTCCGTGGCGACCCTTCCGCCCGCCGTCCTGAGTTCGGTCGACGCGGCCACGGTGGCGAACACCGTCCGGGTGATCGCGGCCGGGGAGGCGCTGACGACGAAGGTGATGGCCTCCTGGTCCACGGACCGGGTGATGTTCAACTCCTACGGCCCTTCGGAGACGACCGTGGACGCCACGCTGTGGCGCTGCGAGCCGTCGAGCGCCCGGGTGCTGATCGGCGGCCCGGTGGTGAACACGGCCGTGTACGTGCTCGACGACGCCTTGCGCCCGACGCCTCCGGGATCGGTCGGAGAGCTCTATCTGTCCGGTATCGGGCTGGCCCGGGGCTATCTCCGGCAGGCGGGCCTGACCGCGGAGCGGTTCGTGGCCAACCCGTTCGCCGGGTTCGGCCGGCGCATGTACCGGACCGGCGATCTGGTCCGGTGGACCCACGAGGGGTCGATGGAGTTCGTCGGACGGGCCGACGACCAAGTCAAGATCCGGGGAATCCGCGTCGAACCCGGCGAGGTGCGGGCGGTGGTGTCCGCGCATCCCGCGGTCGACCAGGCCGCAGTGATCGTCCGGGAGGACACGCCGGGCGACAAGCGCCTGGTCGCCTATGTGGTCCCGGACGGTGACTGCGATCCGGCCGCAGTACGCGCGTTTGCCGCGGAACGACTGCCGGAATACATGGTGCCGTCGGCCGTGGTGCTGCTGGATGCGATCCCGCTGACGGTGAACCGGAAACTGGACCGCCGCGCGCTGCCCGCCCCTGAGTACTCGGCTTCGGCCGGATCGAGAGGGCCGGCCACTTTGCACGAGGAGCTGTTGTGCCGGGCGTTCGCCGACGTGATCGGTCTGGACGCAGTCGGCGTCGACGACAACTTCTTCGCCCTGGGCGGCCACTCGCTGCTGGCGGTGCGGCTCATATCCCGCATCCGGGCCGTCCTGGGCGTTGAAGTCAGTCTCAGGACCGTGTTCCAGAACCCGACGGTCTCGGCACTCGCCGGTCAGTTGGGACAGTCGGGCACCGCGCGGACGGCGTTGACGGCGCGGGATCGTCCGTCGCGGGTGCCGTTGTCGTTCGCGCAGGGCCGCCTCTGGTTCCTTGGGCAGTTGGAAGGCCCGACCTCGACGTACAACATCCCGGTGGCCCTGCGCATGTCCGGGCGGATCGATCCGGAGGCGCTGGGCGCCGCGCTGCGGGACGTCATCGGCCGTCACGAAGTCCTGCGGACCATGTTCCCCGTCGTCGACGACGAGCCTTCCCAGCTGATCCTTGCGGCCGACAGCGTCGACTGGCAGCTGACCACGACAGTGTTCGACGAAGCCGACCAGCTGGAAGCCGCAGTCGCCCGGGCCGGTACCGAGCCGTTCGACCTGGCGGTCGACCTGCCGATTCGGGCATCGCTGCTCACCGCCGGCGACGACCACGTCCTGGTGGTGGTGCTGCACCACATCGCCTCCGACGGCTGGTCCGCGGCCGTCCTGGTTCGGGACGTGTCGGTGGCGTACGCCGCCCGGGTCGCCGGGGAGGTCCCGCAGTGGGCTGATCTGCCGGTGCAGTACGCGGACTTCGCGCTGTGGCAGCGGGACGTGCTGGGTTCGCCGTACGATCCGGACAGCGTCCTGTCGCGGCAGCTGAGGCATTGGCGTGAGGCGCTCGCCGGCCTGCCGCAGGAGCTGGAACTCCCTGTCGACCGGGCACGTCCGGCGGTGACGTCGAATCGCGGTGGTGACGTCGAGCTGGCGATCCCGGCGGACCTGCACGCCCGACTGGCGCTGCTCGCCCGGCAGCAGGGCGTGACGATGTTCATGGTGCTGCACGCGGCGCTGGCGGTGCTGCTCGGCAAGCTGGGGGCCGGCACCGACATCCCGGTCGGCTCCCCGGTCGCCGGACGCACTGATGAGGCGCTGGACGATCTGGTCGGGTTCTTCGTCAACACCCTGGTGCTGCGTACCGACCTGTCCGGCGACCCCGACTTCCTGGAGGTGCTGGCACGGGTGCGGGAAGCCGGGCTGTCCGCGCTTGAGCACCAGGACGTGCCGTTCGAGCTGCTCGTGGAGGACCTGGCGCCGGAGCGCTCGCTGGCCCGGCACCCTCTGTTCCAGGTCATGCTGACCGTGCAGAACACCACCGAGGCCAGACTCGACCTGGTCGGCTTGACCACCGACGTCGTGATCCGGGACGCCGGGACGGCGAAGTTCGATCTGGCGCTGACGGTGACGGAGACCGTCGACGAGTCGGGCGTTGCGGCCGGTCTGCACGGAGCCGTGACGTACTCGGCCGACCTCTTCGACGTCGAGACGGCACATGTTCTGACGCGCCGGTTCGTGGCTGTGCTGGACGCGATGGTCTCCGATCCCGCACAGCGCATCGGCGCTCTGACGATTCTGGAGCCCGCCGAACGGCACAGAGTCCAGACCGAGTGGAACGACACGGGTGCCGGGTCGTCGGAGCTGGTTCCGGCGCTCTTCGCGGCGCAGGCGGCGCGGACGCCGGACGCGGTCGCCGTCGTGTGCGACGGTGTGCGGCTGACGTATGCCCAGGTGGACGAGCGCTCGGCGCGGCTGGCGCACCGGTTGCGGGCGTTGGGCGTCGGTCCGGAGTCGACGGTGGCGACGGCCCTGCCGCGCGGCGTGGACCTGATCGTGGCGGTGTGGGCGATCTGGCGGGCCGGCGGGGCAGTGGTGCCGCTGGACGTCGAGCATCCGGCCGAACGGCTCAGCACTCTGATCGCGGACTGCCGGGCCTCGGTCCTGGTGGGCGTCTCCGAGGTCCTGGACGAACTGCCGACCGGCCGCGTGGTCACCGTCGCGCTGGACGATCCGGCGACGGCCCGCGCGGTGGCGGCGTGTCCGGACCGGGCACCGGCGCCGGCGGCGGACGCCAGGGGGCTGGCCTACGTGATCTTCACCTCGGGATCGACGGGCCGGCCGAAGGGGGTGGGGGTTTCGCACGGGGCTCTGGCGGCCTACGCGGGCTGGGCGGTGCGCGAGTACCCGTTGGCCGACGGAACCGTGCTGCACTCCTCGGTCGCGTTCGACCTGACACTGACCAGCCTGGTATTGCCGTTGCTGGTCGGCGGCGCGATCACGATCTCGGTCGAAGGCGGCGTGCAGGGCTTGGCCGACACGGTCTCCGCGGGCGGCCGGTTCGCAATGGCGAAGGTGGTGCCCGGACACCTGCTGGTGCTCGGCCGGATGCTGAGCGCCGCCGAGCTGGAATCCGCCGCCCGATGCTGGGTCGTCGGAGGGGAGGCACTGCCTCCGGTCACGGTCGCCGACCTGCTGGCCGCCGTCCCGGATGCCGTGCTCGTGAACGAGTACGGTCCCACCGAGGCCACCGTCGGCTGCTGCACCTTCACGGTGAATGCGGCGATGACTGTGCCGGCCACGGCGGTACCGATCGGCCGCCCGACCCCCGGAACCCGGCTGTACGTGCTCGACGACCGGCTCTCCCTGGTACCGCCGGGCGTTTCCGGGGAGCTGTACATCGCCGGATCCCAGCTCGCCCGCGGCTACGTCGGCCGTCCCGGTCCGACCGGTGAGCGGTTCGTCGCGAATCCGTTCGCCGCCGGGGAACGGATGTACCGCACCGGCGACCGGGCCCGCCGACTCCCGGACGGGCAGCTGATGTTCCTGGGCCGCGCCGACGAGCAGGTGAAGATCCGCGGGTTCCGCATCGAGCCCGGTGAGATCACCTCGGTCCTCGCGACGCATCCCGGTGTCGGTCAAGCGGCGGTCATCGCACGCGAAGACGTCCCGGGGGACAAGCGCCTGGTCGCCTACGTGGTCGCCGACGCCCCCGACGACCCCGCTGCCCTGACCGCCTCGGTCAAGGCCTACGCCGCGCAACGCCTGCCCGAACACCTGGTCCCCAGGGCCGTTGTGCTGCTGGACGCCCTGCCGACGACCGCGAACGGCAAACTCGACCGCAAAGCCCTGCCGGCCCCCGAGGCGACGGTGCCCACCACCACGCGTGGGCCGTCCAACGAGCGCGAAGAACGACTCTGCCAAGCCTTCGCCGAAGTCCTCGGCCTGCCCTCGGTCGGCGTCGACGACGACTTCTTCGCCCTCGGCGGCCACTCGCTACTCGCACTGCGCCTGGCCGCCCGGATCCGCGCTGCCGCCGGCGTCGACTTCGGAATCCGAACTCTGTTCCAGAACCCCACGGCGGCCGCACTCGCTGCTCTCATCGATTCTCAGAAGCCGGCGAGACCGGCGCTACGGCCCATGCGCCGGCAGGAGGAGTCGTCCTGATGATCCCGTTGTCTTTCGCCCAGCGTCGTCTGTGGTTCCTGAACCAGTTGGAAGGGCCGAGCCCGACCTACAACATTCCCGTGCTCGTCAGGCTGACCGGGGAAGTTGACCGCGACGCGCTGACGGCCGCTTTCGGCGACGTCCTGGAGCGGCACGAGGTCCTGCGCACCGTGTTCGACGTCGTCGACGGCGAGCCGTACCAGCGGATCCTCGACCGGTCCGAGGCCGGCCGCGGCCTGGAGACCGTCGACGTCCACCGAACGGAACTGGCCGCGGCCGTCGAGGCGGTGGCCGCGCACGGCTTCGACCTCTCCGCCGAGACGCCGGTGCGCGCAGTGCTGTTCTCGTGCGGCCCGGACGACCACGTGCTGGCGGTGGTGGTGCATCACGTCGCTTCCGACGGCTGGTCGTCCGGGATCCTGGCCCGGGATTTCGGCCAGGCCTACTCGGCGCGTCGGCAGGGCGGGAAGCCCGACTGGGAACCGCTGCCGGTGCAGTACGCGGACTTCGCGTTGTGGCAGCGGGAGGTACTGGGCTCGGAGGACGACCCGGACAGTGTCCTCTCAGAACAGATGGGCTACTGGCGCCAGGAGCTGGCCGGGATCCCGACCGAACTGGACCTGCCTTTCGACCGGCCGCGTCCGACGGTGGCCTCGTACGAGGGGCACCGTGTCGAGTTCGCCGTCCCCGCCGACCTGCACGCCGCTCTCACGGAACTCGCGCGGGCCCGAGGCGTGACACCGTTCACCGTGCTGCAGACCGCGCTGGCGATGCTGCTCGGCAAACTCGGCGCCGGCACCGACATCGTCATCGGCTCACCGGTCGCCGGCCGGATCGACGAGCGACTCGACGACCTGGTCGGGTTCTTCGTCAACACCCTGGTGCTGCGGACCGACCTGTCCGGCGACCCGACCGTGGCCGAACTGCTGGACCGGGTCTGGAACAGCAGCCTGGCCGGCTTGGACCACCAGGACGTGCCGTTCGAGCGTCTGGTGGAGGAGCTGGCCCCGGAGCGCTCGTTGTCCCGGCACCCGCTGTTCCAGGTGATGCTGAACGTCCAGCAGCCCGACGGTCCCGGTCTCGAGCTGGAGGGCGCCCGGGTGGCGGCTTTCTCCTCCGCCGCGACGTCCGGCCAGGCTGCGAAGTTCGACCTGGAGTTCTCGGTGCACGAGACGTTCGCCCACGATGGCGGCCCGGCCGGGCTGCGCGGTGCGGTGATCGGCGCGGCCGACATGTTCGACCGCGAGACAGTGGCCTGGTTCGCGCGACGCTTCGTGCGAGTGGTGGAGCAGACGGTCGGCGACGCCTCGTCGCGGCTCAGCACTGTGAAGGTGCTGCATGAGTCCGAGCGTCGCCGGATGATGCTCGACTGGAACGACACCGCGGTTGAGACCACGGCCTGGACGCTGCCGGAAATGTTCGCCGCGCAGGCGGCGCGGACCCCGGACGCACCGGCGGTGATATTTGAAAGCGCTGAGATGTCCTACGCGGAGCTGGATGCCCGCGCGAACCGTTTGGCGCGGCTGCTGATGGCCCGTGGCGTGGGACCGGAGTCCGTGGTGGGCGTCTGCCTCCAGCGCGGCGCCGACCTGCTGGTGGCGGTGCTGGGCGTGCTCAAGGCCGGCGGCGCCTATCTGCCGCTGGATCCCGAGAACCCGGCCGACCGTCTGGCAGTGATGGTGTCCGACGCCGCCGCGGGGTGGGTTGTCACCTCGGCCGCATGGGCGGACTCTGTGCCGGACGGCGTGGATTCCGTCGTGATGGACGACGCCACGGCGCAGTCGGAACTGGCCGCGCTGCCGGCCTTGGCACCAGCCGTGGCGGTGATCGGGGCGAATCCGGCCTATGTGATGTTCACGTCCGGCTCCACGGGTCGGCCCAAGGGCGTGGTGGTACCGCATGCCGGGATCGTGAACCGACTGGAGTGGATGCGGAGCGGATACGCCCTCGGGGCCGACGACAGGGTGCTGCACAAGACCCCGTTCGGCTTCGACGTGTCGGTGTGGGAGCTGTTCTGGCCCCTGACGGTCGGCGCCGCGCTGGTCGTGGCACGGCCCGGCGGGCACCGCGACCCGGCTTACCTGACCGACCTCATGGCGTCCGAGCGGGTGTCAGTCGCCCACTTCGTGCCGTCGATGCTTGAGGTGTTCCTGGCCGATCCCGGTGCAGTGGCAGCTGGCCGGACCTTGCGGCGCGTGGTGTGCTCGGGCGAGGCACTGCCGGGCAGTTTGCGAGACCGGTTCTTCGAGCTGCTGCCGGACACCGCGCTCGACAACCTGTACGGGCCGACCGAGGCGTCGGTGGAAGTCACGGCTCGACGATGCGACCCGGCCGACACCGGCGCGGTTCCGATCGGCGCACCGGTCGCCAATACGCGGGTGTACGTGCTCGACAGGCATCTGCGACCGGTGCCGCCCGGCGTCGCCGGCGAGCTGTACCTGGCCGGCGTGCAGCTGGCACGCGGCTATGCGAGTCGGCCCGCGCTGACCGGCGAGCGCTTCGTCGCCTGTCCGTTCGCTTGCGGGGAGCGGATGTACCGCACCGGGGACCGGGTGCGATGGCTGCCCGACGGGCAGGTCGAGTTCCTCGGCCGCGCCGACGAGCAGGTGAAGATCCGCGGGTTCCGGATCGAGCCCGGTGAGGTGCAGGCCGTGGTGGCCGCCATGACGGGCGTCGAACAGGCTGCGGTCGTCGCGCGCGACGACGCGCCCGGCGGCCTGCGTCTCGTCGCCTATGTCGTGGCAGTCGACGGCGACTGCGATCCCGCCGCCGTCCAGGCCTTCGCCGCGAAGCGGCTGCCGGAGTACATGGTTCCGTCGGCGGTGGTGGTGCTCGACGAGCTGCCGTTGACCCGCAACGGGAAACTGGACCGGCAGGCCCTCCCAGCGCCGGCCCACTCGGCCTCGGCCGGCTCGCGGCCGCCTTCCACGCGCCGCGAGGAGCTGCTCTGCCGGGCGTTCGCCGACGTCCTCGGCCTGGACTCGGTGGCCGTCGACGACGACTTCTTCGCGCTCGGCGGCCACTCCCTGCTCGCCGTGCGGCTGGCCGCTCGGATTCGCGCCGGCCTCGGCGTCGATATCGGCATCAGGGCCCTGTTCGAGGCTCCGACGGTCTCGGCGCTGATCGCCCACTTGCCACAGGAGGGCGACGTCAGGGCGGCGCTGACGACGCAGGAGCGTCCTGACCGGATCCCGCTGTCGCCGGCGCAGCGCCGACTGTGGTTCATCGGCCAGGCCGAGGGAACCGACGCGGCCTACAACATCCCGACGGTCACGCGTATGTCCGGCGACCTGGACTGCGCCGCGCTCGCCGCCGCCCTGCGGGACGTGGTGGAGCGGCACGAGGTGCTGCGGACGGTGTTCGAGGTCATCGACGGTGAGCCGTACCAGCGCGTCGTAGAGCTGTCCGAGTCCGGATGGGCGGTGGAGGTCGTGGAGGCCACCTTGGCCGACACGGAGCGGGCCATCGCCGAGCTGTCCGCGCACCGGTTCGACCTGTCCTGCGAGCTCCCGGTGCGAGCAGCGCTGTTCACGCTCGGCGCGGATGAGCACGTCCTCGCGGTCGTCATGCACCACATCGCCTCCGACGGCTGGTCGGCGGAGGTCCTGGCCCGCGACGTCTCGGCCGCCTACGCCGCCAGGGCGGCCGGGCGGACGCCCTCATGGCACGACCTGCCGGTCCAGTACGCGGACTTCGCGCTGTGGCAGCAGGACGTGCTGGGCTCCGAGGACGATCCCGACAGCGTCCTGACCCGCCAGCTGGGCTACTGGCGCGACGCCTTGTCCGGGGCTCCGGAAGAGCTGGAGCTGCCGGTCGACCGCGCCCGGCCGACGGCGGCCTCGCACCGCGGCCGCTCGGAGTCGTTCACCGTTCCCGCCGACGTGCACGCCCGGCTGACCGAAGTGGCACGAGCGCACGCGGTGACGCCGTTCATGGTGCTCCAGACTGCCCTGGCGGTCCTGCTGGCCCGGCTCGGCGCCGGCGAGGACATCCCGATCGGGACAGCGATCGCCGGCCGCACCGACGAGGGACTGCACGACTTGGTCGGGTTCTTCGTCAACACCCTGGTGCTGCGGACCGACCTGTCCGGCGACCCGACCATGGCCGAGCTGCTGGACCGGGTCCGCCGGACGAGCCTGGCCGGTCTGGACCATCCGGACGTGCCGTTCGAGCGCCTGGTGGAGGAGCTGGCCCCGGAGCGCTCGCTGTCCCGCCACCCGCTGTTCCAGGTAATGCTGACCATCCAGCAGCACGGCCGGACCGGACTGGCCCTCCCGGGGATCGACTTCGACGGCTTCACCCCGGATGCCGATGCCGGCGAGGCGGCGAAATTCGACCTGCACTTCTCGATGCGCGAGGCGTTCGACGCCGCAGGACATCCCGCCGGCCTGATCGGCGCGGTCGTCGGCGCCGCGGACCTGTTCGACGCCGAGACGGTCACACAGTTCGCCCAGCGTTTCGTTCGGGTGCTCGACCAGGTGGTCACGGACACGTCGGCGCGCGTCGGTGCTGTCGCCGTGACCGACGACTCCGAGGTCGACCGGATCCTGCACGGGTGGAACGACACCGCGCTGGACCTGCCTGACGTGACCGTGTCGGAGCTGTTCGCCGCGCAGGCCGCACGCACCCCGGCCTCGACGGCCGTGGTGACCGAGACCGATGAGGTCACCTACGCGGAACTGGACGCGCGCGCGAACAGACTCGCCCGGCTGCTCATCTCCCGGGGTGTGGAGCGCGGATCGCGCGTGGTGGTGGGGCTGCCACGATCGGTGGAACTGTTCGTGGCGCTGCTCGGCGTCTGGCGCGCCGGAGCCGCGTACGTGCCGGTCGACGCGGAGTACCCGCCGGAGCGGATCGCGTACGTCATGGAAGACGCGACGCCGGCCCTCGTACTGACCGACCTTGCGACGGCCGGGGGACTGCCCGACGTGGGCGTGCCGCAGCTGTGCCTGGACGAGTCGGAGGTGGCGGCCGGGCTTGCGCTGACGGCGTCGGCGCCGCTCACCGACGCCGAGCGCGGCGGGCCTCTGTCACCTGTGCTTCCGGCATACTCGATCTACACGTCCGGATCGACGGGACGGCCCAAGGGCGTCGTGATCTCCCAGGGCAACCTTGCCAACTTCCTGATCGACATGACCAACCGGCTCCCGTTGACCGAGCAGGACGCCTGGCTCGCGATCACCACCGTCTCCTTCGACATGGCGGTGCCCGAACTCTACGTCCCGCTGCTGACCGGCGCGCGCCTCGTCATGGCCGCCCGCCGCATCGTCCTGGACCCGGTGGATCTGGTCCGGGTCCTGTTCCGGCACAGGGTGACGGTGCTGCAGGCCACGCCGTCGCTGTGGCGCGCCGTGCTCGCCGAGCATCCCGACGGCATCGCCGGGCTGCCGCCGCTGCGTGTGTTGGTCGGCGGCGAAGCGGTGCCGGGGCACCTGGCGCTGGAGCTGTCCGGTCTCGGCGAGGTGACGAACCTCTACGGCCCGACCGAGACCACGGTCTATTCGACGGCCGGGCCGGTGGATCCGGCGGTCGTGGCCGTCGGGGAGCCGCCGATCGGCCGGCCGATCGCGAACACTCAGGTCTACGTGCTCGACAGTGCACTGCGACCGGTGCCGGCCGGTGTCGCCGGGGACCTGTTCATCGCCGGCGCCGGAGTGGCGTCCGGCTACTGGAACCGGCCCGGCCTGACCGGCGAGCGCTTCGTGGCGTGCCCGTTCGGCGCTCCAGGTGAGCGCATGTATCGCACCGGGGACCGGTCCCGCTGGCTTGCCGACGGGCAGCTGATGTTCCTGGGCCGCGCCGACGAGCAGGTGAAGATCCGCGGCTTCCGGATCGAGCCGGGCGAGGTGGCGGCGGTGGCGGCCGCGCACCCCGGGGTCGCCGAGGCCGCGGTCGTGGCCCGCGAGGACATGCCCGGCGACAAGCGGCTGGTCGCGTACGTGGTGTCGAACGGCACGGACGCCGGGGACGCGGACGCCGAGCTCGCAGGCTCCGTCCGCCGGCTCGCGGCCGAACGCCTTCCCGCCTACATGGTGCCCTCGGCGGTCGTCGTGCTTGACGCACTGCCGCTGACGCCCAACGGGAAACTGGACCGCAGGGCCCTGCCGGCGCCGCAGTACACGCTCACTGTCGGGCGGGCACCGTCCACACCGCGCGAGGAGCTGCTGTGCGGGGTGTTCGCCGAGGTGCTCGGCGTGCCCTCGGTCGGCGTGGACGACGACTTCTTCGGCCTCGGCGGGCACTCGCTGCTGGCGGTTCGCCTGGTGTCCAGGATCCGTGCCGCCCTCGGGGTCGACGTGAGCATCCGGACTCTGTTCGAGAACCCCACTGTCGCCGGTCTGACGGCGCACACAGCCGCCGCCGGCCCGGCACGGGTCGGGCTGGAGGCTCGCGAGCGGCCCGACCTGATCCCGCTGTCCCACTCGCAGCGCCGACTGTGGTTCATCGACCAGCTGACCGGGCCGAGCACCACCTACAACGTGTCCGCGGCGCTCCGGCTGAACGGGCCGGTGGACCGGGACGCCCTCGGTGTCGCGCTGCACGACGTCGTCGCCCGGCACGAGGTGCTGCGGACGATGTTCGGGGCGGTGGCCGGCGAGCCGTACCAGCGGGTCGTCGATCTGGCCGAGTCCGGCTGGGACCTGGAGGTCGTCCAGACCTCCGAGGCCGACCTGGAGCGGGACGTCGAAGTGGTGCTCGGGCACGAGTTCGACCTGGCCCGGGAGCTGCCGATCCGCGCGGTCCTGTTCGCCCTCGGGCCGAACGCCCACGTCCTGGTGGGAGTCATGCACCACATCGCCTGCGACGGCTGGTCGCTGCGCGTGCTCGGCGCCGACTTCGAGACCGCCTACGCGGCCCGGAGCGAGGGCCGGTCTCCGGAGTGGGAGACGCTGCCCGTCCAGTACGCGGACTACGCGGTCTGGCAGCAGGAACTTCTGGGCTCCGCGGACGACCCGGAGAGCCTGATGTCCCGGCAGCTCGCGTATTGGCGCGAGGCGCTGGCCGGCGTCCCGGCCGAGCTCGACCTCCCGACCGACCGATCGCGTCCGGCCGCCCCGGTCAGCCGCGGGTACCGTGGCGACTTCGACGTCCCGGCGGACCTGCACGCCCGGCTCCTGGAAGTGGCGCGCTCGCGCGGCGTGACCCTCTACATGCTGGCCCAGGCCGCCGTGGCGGTCATGCTGTCGCGTCTGGGCGCCGGGACGGACATCCCGATCGGCGTGCCGACTGCCGGCCGCGCCGACGTGGCGCTCGACGATCTCGTCGGGTTCTTCGTCAACACCCTGGTGCTGCGCACCGATCTGTCCGGCGACCCAACGCTGGTCGGGGTGATGGACCGGGTGCGGGAGCGCGCCCTGGCGGGCTTCGACCACCAGGACGTGCCCTTCGAGCGCGTCGTCGAGGAGGTTGCGCCTCGGCGCGCCTCGGGCCGCAATCCGCTGATCCAGGTCGTGGTCACGGCCGCGGTGGACGCCAACGCCATGGACCTGGCGCGCGTCGGGAGCGAGCGCGTCGACGTCGGCCTGCTGGAGGTGAAGTTCGATCTCGACATCGTGGTGGGGCAGGTGTTCGGCGACTCCGGCGCCCCGGCCGGCATCCACGGTGCGCTGTACGGCGCCGCGGACTTGTTCGACCAGCAGACGGTCGACGGCCTGGCGGCCCGTCTTGAGCGGGTGCTGGAGTGCTTCGCCGACGATCCGGGGGCGCGGGTGAGCGAGATCGACATCCTGCGGCACTCCGAGCTGGACCAGGTGCTGGCCCAGTGGAACGACACCGGCGCCGAGGTGCCGGTGGCAGCGGTGCCGGAGCTGTTCAGGGCGCAGGCGGTGCGGACGCCAGACGCGGTCGCGCTGGTCGGTGCCGGCGGCGAGGTCACCTATCGCGAGTTGGACGCGCGGTCGGACCGGCTGGCCCGGTTCCTGATCGGGCAGGGTGCGGGCCCCGACCGGGTGATCGGGACGGCCCTACCGCGGGGCGTCGACCTGGTGGTGGCGCTCCTCGGCGTGCTGAAGTCGGGTGCGGCGTGTCTGCCGGTCGACACCGCGCTGCCGGCCGACCGGGTCGCGTTCATGATGGCGGACGCGGAGGCCGTGTACGTCCTCGATGAGCTTCCCGCAGCCGTCCTCGCCGACGACGCGGCGGACGGGGCCGTGCGTTTGCCGGCGGTGGCGCCGGACCAGCTCGCATATGTCATCTACACGTCGGGTTCCACCGGGCGGCCGAAGGGCGTGGCGGTCTCGCACCGCGGCGTGGGCGCCCTGGTCGCGGCCCAGGCCGAGCGGTTCGGGATCGACGGCGCCTCGCGCGTGCTGCAGTTCGCGTCGGTCGGGTTCGACGCGGCGGCGGCCGAGATACTGGTCACGCTGTGTTCGGGTGCTGTCTTGGTGGTGGCGTCCGCGGAGGAGCTGCTGCCTGGTGCGGCGCTGGCGGCCACTGCGGACCGGTTCGGGGTGACCCATGCGACGCTGCCGCCGGCCGTGCTGGCCGCGATGGCTCCGCGCGAGCTGGCGTCGGTGTCGACGGTGGTCTCGGCCGGTGAGGCGCTGGACAGCAAGGTGGCCGAGCGGTGGTCGTCGGGCCGACGGCTGATCAACGCCTACGGCCCCACCGAGACGACCGTGTGCGCGACGATGAGCGCGCCGCTGGCGCCCGGGGAACAGCCGGGGATCGGGCGGGCGGTGTCCGACAGCAAGGTGTTCGTGCTGGACGCGTTCCTCAAGCCGCTGCCGCCGGGCGTCGCCGGCGAGCTGTACGTGGCCGGGGCGGGGCTGGCCCGCGGCTATCTGGGGCAAGCGGGTCTGACCGGCGAGCGGTTCGTGGCGAACCCGTTCGACACCGGGCAGCGGATGTACCGGACCGGTGACCGGGCCCGGTGGACGCCCGACGGCCGCCTGATGTTCCTGGGCCGTGCCGACGAGCAGGTGAAGATCCGCGGGTTCCGCATCGAACCGGGCGAGGTTCAGACCGTTGTGGCCGCAGTGCCCGGCGTGGAGCAGGCCGCAGTCATCGCCCGAGAGGACACGCCGGGGGACAAGCGTCTGGTCGCATACGTCGTGGCCACCGACGGCGACCACTCGGCCGCCGCTAAGTCAGCCCTCGTCGAATCCGTCCGGTCGTCCGTGGCCTCCCGGCTGCCCGGCTACATGATGCCCTCGGCCGTCGTGGTGCTCGACGCGCTGCCGGTCACGCCGAATGGGAAGCTCGATCATCGAGCCCTGCCCGTCCCCGACTACGGCGCCGCCACGGGACTGCGTGGCCCGGCCACGCCGCGTGAGGAACTTCTGTGTGAGGCCTTCGCCGAGGTTCTCGGCCTGGACTCGGTGGGCGTCGACGACGACTTCTTCGCCCTCGGCGGGCACTCGCTGCTCATCGTCCGGCTGGTGGAGGTGCTGCGCTCGCGCGGAGTGACGGTATCGGTGCGTGCGCTGCTCGACACCCCGACCGTGGCCGGACTGGCCGCAGCGGCGGGCCGCGATTCCGTCGTCGTCCCGCCGAACCTGATACCGGCGGACGCCGCCGCGATCACCCCGGAGATGCTGACGCTCGTCGACCTGACGCAGGAGCAGATCGACGCGATCGCGGCCGACGTCGACGGCGGCGCGGCCAACATCGCCGACATCTACCCGCTGGCGCCGCTTCAGGAAGGAATGCTCTTCCACCACCTGCTCGCCGGAGACGGCCACGAGGACGCGTACGTGTCGCGTACGGTGCTGGAGTTCGACAACCGGGCCCGGCTGGACGCTTTCGCCGCAGCTGTGCAGAAGGTCGTCGACCGCCACGACATCTACCGCACTTCCCTCGTCTGGGACGGGCTCGACGAGGCGGTTCAGGTCGTGTGGCGCCGCGCCACGGTCCGGGTTGCCGATGTCGCCCCGGCTTCCGGAGCCGATCCGGCCGAGTGGTTGATCTCGACAGCGGAACCGACCATGGATCTGCATCGGGCACCGCTGCTTGACCTGTCGGCGACGACGGGCCCGGACGGTCGGGCGTGGCTGCTGATCCGCGCGCACCACCTGCTGCAGGACCACCTCGGCCTGGAATCCGCCATCGCCGAGATCTTCGCGATCATGGCGGGGCGCGAGGCCGAGCTGGCCGAGCCGCTACCGTTCCGGGAGTTCGTGGGCACCACGCGCGCCGCCCGGGATCCGCTCGGCGACGAGCTGTTCTTCGCCGGGCTGCTGGCCGGCGTGGACGAGCCGACAGCGCCGTTCGGACTGCTGGACGTGCTGGGCGACGGGAGCGGCACGGGCCGCGGCCACGTCGGCCTGGGGCCGGAGCTCAGCGAGCGGATCCGGCAGGTCGGACGCCGGCTCGGGGTGAGCGCCGCGGTACTGCTGCACGTCGCGTGGGCGCGGGCGCTGGCCGCGATGTCCGGGCGCTCGGACGTGGTGTTCGGAACCGTGCTGTCCGGCCGGCTGGACGCGGGCGCGGGCGCGGACAGGGTCGTGGGCCCGTTCATCAACACCCTGCCAGTACGGGTGCGGCTGGACGGCACCGGTGTGGTGGGCGCGGCGGCTGGGATGCGTGTCCAGCTGGCAGACCTGCTCGAGCGGGAGCAGGCGTCGCTGGCCGCAGCGCAGCGCGCCGCCGGGCTTGCTGGCGGGACTCCACTGTTCACCTGCCTGTTCAACTACCGGCACGGTACCCACTCGTCCGCGGAGAAGGGCCGCGAGGGGATCCGCGCCGACACCACCTGGTCGCGCAACAACTATCCGCTGACGGTGTCGGTGGACGACGACGGCGAGTCGCTCGACGTCACGGTCGACGCGGTCGTCTCCGTCGACGCCGCGATGGTGGCCGAAATGATGCGTTCGACGGTGGCGAATCTGACCGGTGCGCTGGAAGCGGCGCTGGACGGCGGACCGGAGACGTCGTTGGGCGCCCTCGACATCGTCGATGACGACATGTGTCGACAGGTGCTGACGGAATGGAACGGCACGGCCGGCCCGTTGACGCCTCCGACGTTCCTCGAGGCCTTTGCCGCTCAGGTGGCCCGGACCCCCGACGCCGTCGCGGTGGTGAGCTCCGGGGCCGAACTGAGCTATGCCGAGCTGGACGCCCAGGCCGACCGGCTGGCTCACCATCTGTGCGCACTCGGTGTCGGCGCGGACAGCGTGGTGGGTCTGCGTCTTCCGCGAGGCTTGCGGACGATGGTAGGAATCCTCGGCGTCTGGAAGGCCGGGGCGGCGTATCTGCCCATTGACCCCGGACACCCGGCCGAGCGGATCGAGTTCATGCTCTCGGACAGCGGAGCCTTTGTCGTGGTGGACGACGCGATGGCCGCGACGGCGCTGGCAATGCCGCCGACGGCCGTTCCGCGGATCCGTTCGGCGCGCGACAGCCTGGCATACGTCGTCTACACGTCGGGTTCGACGGGTCGCCCGAAGGGCGTGGGGGTCACGCAGGCCGGGTTGGCGAACTATCTGGCCTCGATGCCGTCCCGTCTGGCGTTCGCCGAGAGCGGCGGCCGGTATGCGCTGCTGCAGGCGCAAGCAACTGACCTGGGCAACACGGTGGTGTTCGCGGCGCTGGCGGCCGGCGGCGAGTTGCACGTGCTGGACGAGCAGGCGGTGGCGGATCCGGCGGCCGTGGCCGCGTACCTCACCGAACACAGCATCGACTTCCTGAAGATCGTCCCCTCGCATCTGGCAGCGTTGGCGAGCGCTCAGGGAATCGAACCGCTGATTCCGGCGCGAGCGCTGGTCCTGGGCGGGGAGGCGACGCCGCCAGCGTTGGCGGCGCGGGTCCTTGCCGCCGCCGGTGATCGCGCGGTGGTCAACCACTACGGCCCGACGGAGACCACGATCGGTGTGCTGGCCGGGCGACTCGACGGAGTGCGGCCGGTCGCCAACACGCGAGCGTTCGTGCTGGACACCGGCCTATGCCCGGTTCCGCCGGGAGTGGCCGGAGAGTTGTACGTGGCCGGCGCCCAGTTGGCGCGCGGATATGTGGGCCGTCCCGGTCTGACCGGTGAGCGGTTCGTGGCGTGCCCGTTCGGTACCGGCGAGCGGATGTATCGGACCGGCGATCTGGCACGGTGGCTGGCCGACGGCCGGATGGAGATCCTGGGCCGTGCGGACGATCAGGTGAAAGTCCGCGGGTTCCGGATCGAGCCGGGCGAGGTGGCCGCGGTGCTGTCCGGTCACCCCGGGGTATCGCAGGCTGCTGTGAGCGTCCGTGACGACGTCCTGATCGCCTACGTGGTTCCCTCCGACAGGGATGTGGCTCTGGCCGACACTTTGAAGGACTTCGCCGCGCAACGTCTGCCGGAACACATGGTGCCGTCGTCGGTGGTCCTGCTGAACGCCCTACCGCTGACCGCCAACGGCAAACTGGATCGCAAAGCCCTGCCTGCCGCGCAGTCGGACTTCAGCGCCCCGTCCGCCGCCGAAACCACTGCCGCAACCGGCTCGAGGACGCCGTCCACGCTCCGCGAGGAGCTGCTGTGCCAGGCGTTCGCCGACATCCTCGGTCTGGATTCGGTCGCCGTCGACGAGGACTTCTACGCCCTGGGCGGCCACTCGCTGCTCGCCATCCGGCTGATCTCCCGGATCCGCGCGGTCCTCGGAGTCGAGATGTCCATCAGGACCCTGCTCGACTTCCCGACCGTCGCAGGGCTGGCAGCCCAGCTGGGACAGGCCGGCCCGGCCCGCGTGGCCCTGAAGGCGCGTGAGCTCCCCGAACGGGTTCCGCTCTCGTACGCCCAGCGCCGGCTGTGGTTCGTGGCCCAGGTCGAAGGCCCGAGCCCGACCTACAACATCCCCATCGTCGTCAGGCTGACCGGGGGAGTGGACCGGTCTGCGCTCGCGGCGGCGCTGAACGACGTGCTGGAACGGCACGAGGTCCTGCGCACGGTGTTCGAGGTCGTCGACGGCGAGCCGTACCAGCGGATCGTCGACCTGTCGGAGGCCGGCTGGGCGATGGAGGCCGTCGAGACCTCCGAAGGCGATCTGGACAAGTCCGTGGCGGAGGTCGCCGGGCACCGCTTCGATCTGTCGTCCGAGCTGCCCGTGCGCGCGGCGCTGTTCGTGCTGGGCGCCGACGAGTGCGTGCTGGCAGTGGCGGTGCATCACATCGCCTCCGACGGATGGTCGGCAGCACCGTTGGCGCGGGACTTCGGCCACGCCTACGAGGAGCGTCGCCAGGGCAGGGCGCCGAGCTGGGAGCCGTTGCCCGTGCAGTACGCGGACTTCGCGGTCTGGCAGCGGGAAGTGCTGGGATCGGACGACGACCCGGACAGCCTGGTGTCCCGGCAGATCGACTACTGGCGCCAGGCCCTGGCCGGCTCTCCGGTGGAGCTGTCTCTGCCGGTCGACCGTCCGCGGCTGGCGGCGCCTTCGCGCCGCGGCCACACAGCGGACTTCGAGGTGCCCGCCGAACTGCACGCCCGTGTGGCCGACCTGGCGCGTGCACGGGGTCTGACACCGTTCATCGTGGTGCAGGCCGCCCTGGCCGTGCTGTTGTCCCGGCTGGGCGCCGGGACCGACATTCCCATCGGGGCCACAATCGCCGGCCGGGCCGATGAGGGGCTCAACGACCTCGTCGGATTCTTCGTCAACACCCTGGTGCTGCGGACCGACCTGTCCGGGGATCCGACGCTGGCCGAGGTGCTGGACCGGGTCCGGGCCACGACGCTGGCCGGGTTCGACCATCAGGACGTGCCGTTCGAGCGCCTCGTGGAGGAACTGGCGCCGGAGCGCTCCCTTTCCAGGCAGCCGCTCTTCCAGGTCGTCCTGACCAAGCAGGAGAACGTCGAAGCGGCCCTCGACCTTCCCGGGATCGGAATCCAGGGTGTCGCCGCGGTGCGGACGACCGCCAAGTTCGACCTGGACGTCATGGTCGGTGAGTCCTACGACGCGGACCACCGCCCGGCCGGCATCCGCGGGTCGTTCACCGTCGCCGCAGACCTCTTTGACGCCCCCACCGCCGACGCCTTCGCCGAACGCTTCGTGCGAGTCGTCGGCGCGCTGGTCGCGGACCCCTCGGCGCGGCTGAGCGCCTTGGACGTTCTCGGCGAGTCCGAGCGGCATCTCGTCCTGAGGGAATGGAACGACACCGCCGCCGACGTCCCCACCGCTCTGGTCCCGGACCTGTTCAAGGCCCGCGCGACACAGACCCCTGATGCGATCGCGCTGGTGTCCGGCGCCGGCGAAGTGTCCTACGCCGATCTGGACTCACGTGCCGAGGAGCTGGCGCGGGAACTGCGTGCGTCGGGAGTCGAGGCCGGCGCGATGGTGGCGCTGTGCCTGCCGCGCGGGGTCGAGATGATCGCGGCACTGCTCGGTGTGTGGCGGGCCGCGGCGGCGTACCTGCCAATCGATCCGGACCTGCCGACCGAGCGGATCGCTTTCCTGCTGCAGGACGGCCGGGCTGCGGCTGTGGTGACGACCGTCGAGCTGCTGGACGACCTGCCTGCAGGCCGACTGCGGACCATCGTGGTGGACCGGACCGGGCGCGGATCCGCGCCGGCCGCTCAGCACCTGGGGTCGACGCCGCAGCCGACGTCGATCTCGGCTTCGACCAGCCCGGACGACCTGGCGTACGTCATGTACACCTCGGGGTCGACGGGGCGGCCGAAGGGAGTGGGCGTCCCGCACGCGGCTCTGTCCAACTACGTCTCCTCGATCGGGGAACGCGTCGGGTTCGGAGCGCCCGGTGACGGTTACGCACTGCCCCAGGCACAGAACACGGACCTCGGAAACACACTGCTGTTCGGTGCCTTGACCACCGGCGGCGTCCTCCACGTCCTCGACGCGGACGTCACCCTCGATCCGCAGACGATGGCCGACTACATGACGGCGCACCGCGTCGACTTCGTGAAGTTCGTCCCATCCCACCTGTCCGCTCTCGGCAGTGGTTCGCCCGGCCTGGCGGCGCTGCTGCCGCGGAAGGGCCTCATCCTCGGCGGCGAGGCCGCGCCGGCGGGCTGGCTCGGCGAACTCATGGCTGTCGCGGGCGACCGCGTCGTCGTCAACCACTACGGACCGACCGAGACCACTGTCGGCGTGACCACAGCCGCTCTCGATGCAACGGCGTCGGCCCGGGCAGCCGTGCCGATCGGGCGGCCGCTGGCCAACACCCGTATGTACGTCCTCGATGAGCGGTTGCGGCCGGTTCCGGTGGGGGTCCCGGGCGAACTCCACATCGCCGGATCGCAGCTGGCGCGCGGCTATCTGGGCCGCAGTGCCCTGACTGCGGAGCGGTTCGTGGCCTGTCCCTTCGAGGCGGGTCGGCGGATGTACCGGACCGGGGACCGGGCCCGCTGGTCGGCCGACGGCCGGATCGAGTTCCTCGGACGGTTCGACGACCAGGTGAAGATCCGCGGGTTCCGCATCGAGCCCGGCGAGGTGCGGACGGTCCTCGAGGACCATCCGGGGGTCGCGCGTGCGGCCGTGGTGGTCCGCGAGGCCGCTCTGGTCGCGTACGTCGTGCCGACCGACACGGATCCGGGCGATCCGGATGAGGTCGCCGCGCTGTCGGACGACGTCCGCGGCTTCGCGGCACAACGCCTGCCCGACCACATGGTCCCGGCCACGGTCGTCGTCCTCGCCACCCTTCCGCTGACGGCGAACGGCAAGCTCGACCGCGCGGCGCTCCCGCTGCCGGAACTCGCCGTCGCCGGCACCGACGGCAAGCCCACCACCGAGATCCAGACAGTGTTCTGCGACATCTTCGCCGACGTCCTCGGCCTGGAGTCGGTGGGCGTGGACGACGACTTCTTCACCCTGGGCGGCCACTCGCTGCTCGCCGTCACGCTGGTGGAACGGCTCCGCGAACGAGGCGCGTCGCTGTCGGTGCGCAACGTCCTGGTCGCTCCGACGGTGAACGGCCTGCTGAAGCAGATGTCGTTCTCGTCGGTCAGGAACGCCTTCGACGTCGTCTTGCCCATCCGCACCCGCGGCACCGAACCGCCGCTCTTCTGCATCCACCCGGGAGGCGGCGTGAGCTGGTGCTACCTGACGCTGGCCAGGCAGGTCCCACAGGAGATCCCGCTCTACGGGATCCAGGCGCGCGGTCTCGACGGCGCCGGCGAGGTGGCCGGCTCGGCCCGGGAGATGGCGACGTACTACCTGGAGCGGATCCGCGCGATCCAGCCGTCCGGCCCCTACCGGCTCCTGGGTTGGTCCTTCGGCGGCAACCTGATCCACGAGATGGCCGTACAGCTCCGTGCCGCGGGCGAACGGGTCGGCGCCTTGGTGCTGCTGGACGCGTTCCCGCCGGTCCGTCGCGAGGCCGGAGACGACCTCGAGGCGCCGGGCTCGGAGCCCTCGGAGGCTTTCGAGGAGCTGCGGCGCCGACTGCGCCACGAGGCCGGAACCGTGCTGGGCGCGATCTCCGACGAGGAGGTCACCAACTTGGCGACCGTGTTCCAGAACAACAGGAGGCTCATCCGGGAGCACGACTTCGGCGTCTTCGACGGCGACGTACTTTTGGTGCGCGCCGCCGACACGACCAGAGGCGCGGCCACCGCGGAGCTGTGGCGACCCTACGTGTCGGGGGAGATCGTCGAGACGAGCCTGCCGTGCTCGCACGCCGAGATGCTCGATCACGGCGTCGTGGAAGAGCTCTGGTCCGCGATCTCATCGGGATTCACCACGGAGAAGGAAGGAATCTGACATGGACGGCGACGTCAAGGAATCGGTCCTGTTTCCCGACCGGGACCGAGTCGCGCTCTTCGAGGCGGTCGCACCGGACGTGAGTCCGGTGAAGTGGGCCTCGGCCAACGCCGACCTGCTCACCGAGCGCCTGGCGGCCAAGGGAGCTTGCCTGCTGCGCGGCTTCGACATCCCGGAGGCCTCGGTGTTCTCCGAGTTGGTGCGCGTCTTCGGACAGCAGCTCGAGGAATACATCTACAGGTCGACGCCGCGCAGCAAGGTCGGCGACGTCTACACCTCGACGGAGTATCCGGCCTCGGAGGTCATCCCGATGCACAACGAGATGGCCTACACCACCTCCTGGCCCGAACGCCTCTGGTTCTACTCCCAGAAATCGGCACCCGTCGGAGGCCAGACCCCGCTCGCTGACAGTCGTGCGGTCCACGCACGGATCCCCGCACCGATTCGGGAGCGCTTCGAGCGACACGGCGTCCGCTACGTCCGCAACTACCGGAACGGGCTCGGCGTGCCGTGGCAGGAGACGTTCCCTGACATGGATCGTGCGGAGGTGGACCGTTTCTGCCGGGCCCGCGGCATCGTCGCCGAATGGCTCGACGAGGACACTCTCCGCACCACCGAGACCTGTCAGGCATCGACGACGCACCCGGTCACCGGTGAGACGGTGTGGATGAACCAGGCCCACCTGTTCCACGTCTCAAGCCTGAATCCCCTCACCCGCGATGCCCTACTGGGCCTCATGGACGAACAGGACCTCCCACGCAACGCCTACCTGGGCGACGGCACTCCGATCAGCGACGCCGACCTGTCCGAGATCCGGGCGGCGTTCGAGGCCGAGACACTGACGTTCCTCTGGCACGACGGCGACGTGTTGATCGTCGACAACCTTGCCATGGCCCACGGACGGTTCAGCTACGAGGGCGAACGCAAGCTCCTCGTCGCGATGACCGGATCGATCAGCCGGGGCCGGGGCACGTCGTCGTGAGGCGTGCGAGCAGAAGGTTCGGCTCGGTCCTCGTCGAGGCTTGATATGGCCGGCGCCTGTCGCCGGCCGTGCAACCGATCGCGCGGTGAGAAGTACGGCGACGGCAGGGAGCACGAACAGGCCCGTCACATCGGGCCCGAGCGGATGAAGGCGTTCATCGTTCGCCACGGCTACTCCGGCCGAACCCGCCCCGAAGTACTGGTGGAACGACTGCGTACACACCTGCTGACCGCCGCACCGGGCACAACCTTCGCCCAGCCGGGCCTCCGCCCGCACCGCGATCTTCGACTTCATCGAGGGACGCTGTTGCCCAATTCGAGTGAAGCCAGCGTGATCACGGGGCGTGCGGCGTCCGGGGCCATGAGCGTGTTGTGCGACGGTCTCAAGGGCACGAGCTGGGTGTCCGGCCGCAGGGGACTGGGGGTGCGGCGGTGTCGATGCGCTCGGACTCGGGAGCGGACGTTCCTGCCCTGACGCGGGATGTGGCTCGCGCGGTGTTCCCCAAGGGCTGTCTGGCCATGAGGATCCGGGACGGCCTCGGTCCGCTGTTCTCGGATGAGGATTTCAAGGCGGCCTTCGGGGTCAGAGGGCGTCCCGGGATCTCGCCCGGCCGGCCCTGGTCGGCGTCCTGCAGTTCGCCGAGAACCTGACTGATCGCCAGGCCGCGCACGCGGTGCGGGCCAGGATCGACGTCTGGTCCGGCCAGCCGTGCGCGACCGGCCCCTTGGCGAGCTCCTGCTCGAGCAGGGTGAACAGGGCCTCACTCAGCTTGGGCCGTGAGACGGGACCGGCAGCCCTCAGCCCCTCGGCGCCGGCGTCGTGCCAGGCTCGGCGCCAGCGCTGCACCGAGCGCACACTCACCCGTAAGTTCTTGGCGACCTCCGCGTTGGAGGCACCCGCAGCGAAGAGCTGCGCGGCCTCCAGCCGGATCCGCTCCCGAAACACCTGCCGTTCAGGCGTTTGCCCACCACCCTGCGGATATCTCATACAACAGGCATACCGCGACGATCACACATCGTCAGCCCTCAACGACACCACGCCGCAAAGGTCAGTAGCGGATCGCGTCCAACAGCTGGCGGTGGCAGTAGCCCTCGGGCCGTCCACCCCGCCCCTGGAACCAGGCCGGCATCGGCAGCGACGGCCGGACGGCCGCCCACTCCGCGTCCGTCATGTCCGACGGATACCGGCGCACCCGGTCCGGATGGTCGGCCGCGTTGCCGTACACGTGCGCGAGGCAATCGCACGACACGGCGGGCGAGTTGAAGTCAACGTGCTCGGGCACGTACAACAAAGACAACAGGGCCTCCGGGAACCACTCGAAATGGGATCGCACCCCCGAGCTACCAGGAGGCCCTGCTTTCACGCGCGGAAACCGCCGCAGTCACCCGATCGAGACTCCCGTTCGATCGACAGCCTTCGAGATCGGTACGGGCAACAACCACTTACGTGTCGGGATGCTCCGGCAGGGCGAGCCAGTCCGACCAGGAGATCTCGCGGCCGAGGAAGCGCGGCTGCTCGAACGGCCAGTCGGCGGCGATCCACTGCGGCACCAGCGCGTCGAGGGCCTGTTCGACCTCGCTGCCCACCAGCTCGTCCACCACCCACCAGGAGATCTCGCCGTCCGCGCCGGCCCTCTCCGGTGGGTCGATGTAGACACAGCCGAGCAGAGCTGTCTCCGCCGTGTCGAACAGCGCGTAGTTGAAGGACTGGTGTGCGGCGATCTCCTTCTCGTGCCGCAACAGGTCGGCCTGGTCGGCCTCGTAGGTCATGGTGGCCGCGGGCCAGCCCCAGGCCGGGCCGAAGATGGTCCACAGCCGCTCGCGCGAACCCGTCACAGCCGGATAGTCGAGCGGGGTGTCCGCCTCCCGGATCGGCCGCAGGTGATGACCACCGCCCGGCAGCGGTACCAGGACGGGGTGGACGAAGTCATCGGGAAGCCAGCTCATGGCGCCCGACCGTAGCAGCGCGCGGCCGTCCGCTCCCCTGGATTTTCCCCGCATACCGCCAGTCCCTGCTCTCATGCTGGGCAGGGCCCGCGATCACCCGATCGAGACTCCCGTTCGATCGACAGACTCCATGATCGGTATGGCAACGGCTTCTGTGGCCCATTTCAGGCAGGCGCTGTCCCGCTTGAGGTAGTCCTTGCCCGCCGAGACGTGGCAACCGAAGGGTGACATCGGGGCTTGACCCCTGATCTTGGACACGGGCTATGCGGCTTGGCCAGATGTTGTAGCGGTGCAGCCAGCGGAACAGGTCGATGCGGGCTTCACGCTCGTCGGCCCAGGCACTGCGGCTCTGGAGAGTCTCCCGCTTGCATGTGGCGTTGAAGGACTCGGCGAGCGCGTTGTCCGCCGAACTGCCGACGGCGCTCATGCTCTGGATCACGCCCGCCCGGCGGCAGGCGTCGGCGAATGCCCGGCTTGTGTACTGGGCCCCGTGATCGGTGTGTATGACGGCGCCAGCGAGGCTGCCGCGGCACCGCTCGGCGGCGGCCAGGGCCTCGGTGACCAGTTCGGCGCGCATGTGGTCGGCGATCGCCCAGCCTGCCAGCGCCGGGAGGCGAGGTCGATGACCGTGGCTGTGAGTGGGCGGTGGGGCGGCAGTGGGTGGGCGTCAGCGGAATCGCGGTGTGGAGGTCCTGGTAGTGGTTCTGGGACCGGGTTGTGGTCGCTGTCATGGGGTGACCAAGCGGCTGTTGTGGGGCGGTTAGCAGCTCGGGTTGTGGCTGTCATGGGTTTCGTTGTTCCTGTGTGAGGGGCTGGCGGGGTCGGGTGGGCTGGGCCGTGTGACGGTTTCGGCGGGTGGGGCTGGGGCGGGGTCGGCTGGTGTGGTGCCGCCGGTGGGTGTGTCGTTGGCGCGGGGTGTGGTGGTGCGGCGGCTTCTTGCGGTGGATGAGGAGGGGACGCTGTCGCGGTTGCATGTGCGGATCGCGGCGGAGCTGGCGGGGGTGTCGGAGCGGACGGTGTGGCGGTGGCTGGCCGATGGGCGCCGGGGCCATGTCGAGGCGAGGCCGCGGCAGGACGGGTTTTCGCTGAGTGATCCCTTGTGGGAGGTCCTGGCTCAGGCGGGCGGGAATGTTGCGGAGTTGCGGCGCAGGATGCTCCGGGCGCAGGAAGAGGGGGCGTTGGAGGAATGGGGTGCGCAGTGTGTGCCGTCGCTGCCGACGTTGCACCGGGTGATCAAGCGGGATCTGGGGGCGGGCCGGGTGCTTGAGGTGGCCCGTCCGGCAGGGGCCCGCGCCGGGGTGGAGCCGAGTCCGTATGACCGGGCGCTGGCGGACTTGGGGTTCGCGGACGGGGCGGACGGACCGGCTGTTGTCGACGGGCCGCCCGCCGACGTGCCGGTGCCGGAGGACGCCGCGGATGCGGGGGTGCGGGCCGGTGGGGTGCGGTTGTACGTGCCGGGGGCGCGGCTGGTGTCGACGCGGCAGGTGGCCGGGGTGGTGGAGGCGGTGGGTCATACGGTCGCGGCGCGCGGGATGTGCTGTGTGTACGGGGATCCGGGGCTGGGCAAGACGGTCGCTGTTGAGCAGGCGTTGCGTCTTTTGCCGGGCCGGGTGCCGGTGTGGCGGGCGGTGGCCGGGGTCGCGCCCGGTCTGCCGCAGTTGCGGGCCTGCCTGTGTGAGGCGCTCGGGCTGCCGTCGGGGGCGCTGACGCACCGGGCCGGGCCGGCCGGTCAGGCTCTCGAGCGGACTCTGGCCGAGCCGGGTGTGCTGGTCGTCGATGACGCCCAGCGGCTGACGCCGCCCTTGCTGGACTATCTGCGGCAGTTGTGGGACGCGCCGGGCTGCGCGGCGGCGCTGGTGCTGTGCGGGGCGGGAAGCGAACGCGCTGTGGCGCGGGCGTCGGCGCTGCGCTCGCGGGTGCTGACCTGGCACCAGGTCGGCCGGCTTGAGCCGTCTCAACTGCAGCAGACGCTGGGCCTGTTCCATCCGGTGTGGGCGCAGGCGGACCCGGACGACCTGGCGCGGGTGGACGAGCAGATGGCGCACGGCAATTTCCGCACCTGGGCGAAGATCACGTCGCATGTCTACGCGGCCCGTGAGCGCGATCCCGTACGGCGGGTGGATGGGGAGCTGATCGAGCAGGCCTGCGCGCGTCTTGGCTGCGATGTGCCGGTGTGGTGTCAGTGGGTGGTGTCAGTGACGGCATGTCAGGTCAGGGTGTTTTCGCTGTTGGTGGGGTGTTGAGCGTGGGGAGTCACTGACATGGGGCGGTGTCTGGTGCCGTCGTGGCTGTCATGGGGCGCTACACCCTTCCCTGTTCCGCTGTCATGGGAACGGCACTTCTGATCCTTCGAGGGCCGGTCGGCGGCACGGTGGTCGGCGTCGGGTTTGGGCGTCGGGAGGGTGTGGGGTGGGGGAGCCGGGCGTGTGGGGTGAGGTCGCGGCGGGGTTGAGGGTGTCCAGGCCGGTGCTGGTTGCGCGGCTGCTGGAGCTCGAGGCGGCGGGGGCGTTGACCACGGCGCACGTGCGTGCGGGCGCGCAGGTCGGTGGGGTGAATGTGCGCACGGTGTGGCGCTGGCTGGATGCGGCGCGGACGGAGGGCCGTGTGGAGCGCAGGCCGCGGGCCCGGCTGGAGTTGTCCGACCAGGTGTGGGAGGTGCTGGCACAGGCGGGCGGGAACGTGTCGGTGCTGCACCGGCATTTGAAGGATGCCGGGGGAGAAGTGCCGTCGCTGGCGTCGCTGTACCGGGTGGTGCGGCGGGACCTGGAGGCCGGCAGGGTCTTGCCGGATCGTGTGGTGGTGCGGCGGGAGCGGGAGGAGCAGCGGACACGGCAGGCGCTGGTTGACCTTGCGCTGGCCGGGATGCGTGAGGGCGGCGCGGCGAAGGGGGTGGCGCGCCGGCCGCCGCACCCCGCGCCGGCGGCGGCGTCCGCGGTCCTGCCGTCGGGGGAGAGCGGTGCGATGGCGGGTGTGGCGTTGCCGGCGGGAGCACAGCTGGTGCGGACGTCGTCGGTGCGGGCGGTGGCCGAGGCGGTCGGGCAGGCGATGGCGGCGGAGGGCGCGGTGTGTGTGTTCGGTGACCCGGGCCGGGGCAAGACCGCGGCCGTGCGGATGGCGCTCCACGAGGTCCCGCCGGGCTGGAAGGTGACGTGGGTGCCGGTGCCGGTGCGCCCGTCGGTGTCTGGCATGAGGCGGGCGGTGTTCGATGCTTTGGCGCTGCCGGGCCGTTTCCCGCACACGTCGGCGCTGGCCGACGCCGCGGTCGTGGGGGCTTTGGGTGAGGCGCGGGTGCTGGTGGTCGATGAGGCGCAGCGCCTGCCTGTGCCGTGCCTGGAGTACCTGCAGAGCCTGTGGGACGACCCCGGCACGCGGATCACGCTGGTGCTGTGCGGGTCGGGCAGCGAGCGGGCGCTGGCCCGGCTGCCGCAGCTGGCATCGCGGATCGGCGGGTGGCAGGAGGTTCCGCGCCTGGCTGCAGCGGAAGTGGCGGCCGTGGTGACCGGCTTCCATCCGCTGTGGCGCACCGTCGCGGCCCCGGATCTGACGTGGATCGACCAGTCGTGCGCCCACGGCGCGTTCCGCATGTGGGCCGCTCTGACTGCCCACCTGCAGAACGCGCTGCTGACCACCGCTGACGCGGCCGTCGACCGGGCTTTGCTGAGGCGGCTGTTCAGGAGGGTCGCGCCGCCGCTATGAACCAAGCGCTGTGCAAGAGGCGGGAGGGCGATTGCAGGCGCTCGGCACCCGGCACGCACACGATGTCCCACCGCGGGAGGGGAGCTGACATGGAGGACGGTGACGCCGTCCGTGCAGGCGGCGGGCTGCCCGCGGCATCGAGGAGGGCACTGCGCGGTCCGGCGGTACGGCGGCTGCTCGCTCTGCGGGCGGGGAAGAAGCTGACAGCGGGTCATGTGCGGGTGGCTGCAGACGCGTTGGGGGTGGCGGAGCGCACGGTGTGGCGGTGGCTGGCCGCGGCTGAGGGTGATGAGGCCGCGGCCGCCAGCCCTGGTGCCCCGCCCCGGGCCGGTGCGACGTTCACGATCACGCCTGAAGTCCGTGGGCTGTTGGCACTGTGGAAGGGGAACGTGCGGGCCGTCCATCGCGAACTGGTCCTCCGTGCCGCTCGGAAGTCTCCGCCTGCAGACGCACCGTCGCTGACGACGCTGCATCGCGCGATCCGCCGTGATCTGACGCCGGGGGAGCGGGCCGGGCTCGCGGGAGGGGAGCGGGCGGCGCGCAAGCATGATGTGTTCCTGGCCCGGCCGCGGGGCTGGCGCAACCAGGTGTGGGAGACCGACCACGTCCAAGCGGCGGTGCTGGTCGACGTCGACGGCACCGCCCGCAGGCCGTGGATCACGTGGTTCACCGACTGCGCGACGAACGCGATCACGGGTGTCGCGGTCACGCCGGGGGATCCGTCGCGGGAGTCGGTGCTTTCCGCGCTGCGCTCCGCGGTCCTGCGTGAGGATCCCTACGGCCCGTTCGGCGGCCTGCCGGAGAAAGTACGGGTGGACCGCGGCAAGGACTTCCTGTCCAGGACGGTGACCGCCGCGTTCGATCTCCTGGACGTGACGGTGGAGGACCTGCCCGCCTACACCCCCCACCTCAAGGGCACCGTGGAGGGTCTCAACCGGGCGGTGGAGAGCATGTTCCTGGCCGCGCTGCCCGGCTACGCCCGCCAGCCGCGTCCCGGCAAGCGGGCTTCCCGCCCGAAGGACGAAGTGCTGCTCGGTTTCGAGGACTTCACCGCCAGGCTGCTGGATTGGACGCTCTGGTGGAACACCGAGCATCGCCCCGCGCCCTTGCGGGGCAAGACGCCGCTTGAGGCGTGGCAGGAGGATCCGACCCCGCTGAGGGACGTGCCGGCGACGGATCTGTGGACGTTCACCCTGGAGGACGCCGGCACTCGCACGCTGACCACCCGCGGCATCCGCTTCAGGAGACGCGACTATGTGGGCCCGTGGATGACCGGTCAGGCCGGTATCCAGGTCAGGGTCCGCTACATGCCCCACCACGACCACCGGATCGAGGTCTACCACGCGGTCACCGGCCGCTACCTCGGTCCCGCAGATCTGGCCGACCGGGCCACCGAGGAACAGGTCAGCGCCGTACGGCGAGCACGGGCCGCCCGCACCCGCCGCCTCAAGAAGGACCTGGAGGTTTCCCAGCGCGAGCGCTACGCCGCCGTGAACCAGCCCGAGGCCCCTCAGCGGCTCGGTGCGTTGACCACCGCGCAGGCCGAGGCCGAACTCGCCCAGGCCGCTGACACCGACCTGTCGCAGCTGTCGCTGCCGGACCTCATCCCGCCCGCCGCGCCGCCGACCGGGTGGCGTACCCCTGCTTCCCTGGCCGCGCTGACCACGCCAGACCGGCCCACCCCGCTCCCGTCCGGCCGTGATTCCGTTCCCGCTCCGGACGGCCCCGATGGGCGGGCCGCACGTCCCACCACCGACAAAGACGGAGACGCCTCGTGACCGCGGCCACCTACCAGTACGTCGACCTGCCCGACGCCTCCGTGGTCACAACCCGCGCCCTGCTCACTGCCCGGGAGAACATCACCGACACCGTCGCCGCCCGCGCCATGATGTGCATCCACGGCGGCGCCGGCTTCGGCAAGACCCTTGCCGTCAACACCTGCTTGCGCGAACTCGAACCCGGCGAGGACGTCCGCAAGATCACCTTCCGGGCCCGGCCCACCGCCCGCGCGGTGCGCTACGAACTGTTCACCGCGCTCGACCTGGCCGGTGAACCACCGCGCCACCCCAGTGAATTCGACCGTCTGCTAAAGATGGCCCTGGCCGAACGCCCCCGTACCTTCCTGGTCGATGAGGCGCAGTGGCTCAACGGGGAGGCGTTCGAATATTTCCGCTACCTGTGGGACGAACCTGCCACCCAGCTCGCGATCATCTTCGTCGGCGGGGAGGGCTGCCACACCGTGCTGCGCCGCGAACCGATGCTGTCCTCCCGCATCTTCATCTGGCAGCACTTCACCCGCCTCACCCCCGGCGAGGTCCTGGAGGCCATTCCCCTGTTCCACCCGGTGTGGGCCGACGCCGATCCCGACGACATAGCCTTCGCCGACCAGCACGCCGCACACGGCAACTTCCGCGCCTGGGCCCAGCTGACCGCCCACACCCGCACCGCCCTGGCCCGCACCGGCCGCTCCCGTGTGGATCAGGAGCTGCTGCGCTGGGCCTTCAGCCGCCTCGCCTGACCACCACGTCGCCATGCCGCCCGCCGTGCCCCCGCCGCCCGTAGCCGTGGTCATCGACCCAGGCGACGACGCGGTCCACACGCACACTGCCCTGGCCGCCCACCATCCGCCCTCCGGGCGGATCACCCTGCACCCCGGCCCGGGCACCACCAGCGAGACCGGCCTCGCCCACGACCTTCTCGCCGCCCTAGGCAAACCGCCCCTGCTCCCGGGGCGTTTCCCCGCCGGCCGTCAGCCCGCCTGGGAAGCCGCCACCGCCTGGATCACTGCCCTGCCCGTCACCCGGCTGACCGTCCTGCGCACCCACCGCCTCACCGCCCGCCGCACAATGCGCCTCCTGCAACTGCGCGCCCTCACCGGCATCCACCTGACCTTGATCTGCCACCGCCCCCACCTGCCCGCCGCCCTGCACCAGGCCCTGCAGACGGCCGACTACGCCGTCACCACCGACTTCCAGGCCGCCCGCCGCCACTACTACGGCACGACCGCACCCGTACCCCAGCCTGTTGACGAACCCGCCCGGCCGGCAGACCGGTGGCTCACCCTGCCCGTGCTGGACCGCCTCGTCTCCTACGACAGCCCCGCTCCATGTACCGCCCCGTGCACGCCGCCAGTGATCACCTTCCGGCACCGCCCGCCACCCGCACCGTTCACCGAGCAGACAGCCCGGGAAATCGCCCGACGCCTGGCCACCGTGACCGCCCACCCCCGCTTGGCCGCCGCCCTCGCCGCCGCGCTCTTCACCGGCGCCTCCTTCCAACAGCTCGCCACCGCCCGCCCAGGCGACTACGACGACACCGCAGCCACCCTGGCCCTGCACGACCGCACCCGCTACACCGACGGCTGCGCTACCTACGGTGTGCCGTCGTGGGCGCGCGTCTTCCTGAAGGCCGCCGTCTGCTTCGCTCGGCTCGCTCCTGGCCAGGACCAGCATCTGCTGGCCGGCCCTCACGACCGCGCCCACCTGCTGCGCGTAGCGGAGGCGGCCAGGCTCCGCCCGCCCCAGCCGTCCGCCGGCCCGCGCACCGGCGGTATCCAGTGGGATTGGCGCGAACGCAAGGAAGCACAGTGCTATGACGCGATGCTGACGCGGCACCAGATCCCGCCCTCGTCCTGAACCCGGCCCCAGGCGCACGTCAGTCGATGGAGAAATCGGCGAACTCCACGTCGGTGAAGGCGATCCCGAGACCGTGAGCACGTCGGCCTCCGTCCCGGAAATAGGCATGCCCCAAAGCCCGGGCGAGGATCACCAGCTGCTGCTGCTCGCCCCCGCCGGCATCCCGGGCGGCGAACAGCTCGCGGGCCACTTCTCCTGATAAGTACTGGGTGATCAGCCGTACTCGTGGATCGTCCGACGAGCCTGCCGGAGCGGCGAATCCGAACCGCGCCCTGGTGTGGAAGACGAACCCGTCGGCCTCGGCCCGGGCCCGCCGGCGGGCGCGCACCAGGGGCTGCCACCGTGCTCTGACAGCCTCATCGATCAACCCCGCATGCACGGCACTGGGACGGCGGCGCATTCCCGGCCGGGTGGTGACCCACCTCTGGACCGTGCGCTGGGAGATCCCCAGGAGGACAGCCACGTTCATCGTGGAGCCCTTCTCCGCCCTGAGCAGGAAACGCACAGCGGCATCCCGCGTAGGCACGGGACGGGTCAGCAACGCCCGCTCGAGCCCTTTGACGATCTCACCCATGCCCGCCCCCGAGCGTTCTGCCACCGCGATGGCTGGTGCACGGCGGCGGTCTGCTCTCCCAGATCTCTCACACCAAGCCGCTCTCCCCGGTCAGTTCAGGCATAGCCAAGACACCACCGCAGGCCCTCGGCTAGAGAGCCAGCAGTAACCCAAGCCCGAGAACACCCTTCCCGAAGCAACCGTGAACCCCCACCGCCATTTACGCCATCCGTACGTGTTTGGTACGCGAAACGTACGCTTCACGCTAGAGTTGCGGGACTGGAGGTGCTGCATGTCCGAGCTGTTCGACGCGGTCGACGCGCTCATCGCGTCCCGTTCCCCGCTGCCGCCCCCGGCGGAGCGCAGGCGGCTGCGCCAGGCGCACGGCCTGACGCTGGACGAGGTGGCCGCCGCACTACAGGTGCGGCGCGCGACGGTCGGCGGCTGGGAGGCCGGTAAGACCGAGCCTCGGCCGCCGGAGCGCGACGCCTATGCCCGCATGCTCAAGCAGCTCGCCCAGCTCTACCCCGCCAACGCCCCGGTGCCCTCTGAGGACACGGCGGCCCCCGAGACGCCTGCCCCCCCAGCCGCTCCTGCGCCAACGGGAGCTGAACCGGCCAAAGCCCGCACCGAACCCACAGCACCGATCCAGGAGCCAGCTTCTGAGAACACCGCGCTGCGCCCTGCCACTGTGCCGCATCCGGGGGCCACGACCAGGCTGACGTCGCGTCGGTCGCCCGCGCGGAAGGCCGCCCCGGCTGGCACCCCAGCCGGTGGTGCCGATGCGCGGTTCGAGAACGGGCCGCTCGCGGTCGTCGACGTCGAAGACGGTCAGGTGCTGGCGTACTGCGTCGGCGGCCTGGTACTTGACGTACCGGCGAAGTCGATTGCGGCCCTGGTGGAGTGGATGCTGAGCGAGGGGCGGCTCGGTCAGCCGAAGCTGTCCGGGCCAGGCAAGGACGCCGACCCGCTGCTCGTGCTGACCGACGCCGCGCTGGAGCGCTACGGCCTGCCCGTCACGCTCACCAAGGAGGAGCGCCTGGCCGGCCGGATCCCGGAGGGCCACAAGGTCATCAAGCAGCTGACGCGCGCCGACTGGCAGCTGACCAAGCGCGGGTTTGGGCCGTGGGCGAGGATCTACCGCCCCGCGCAGGGCTCGGAACGCTCCTGCGTGCAGTTGTGCATCCCGTCGTGGGACGCGCTCGACACCCGGCACTGGGCCGACACAGGGCAGTTGCCGCCGGCGGACCTGGCCCGGCTGCTGGGCACGTATGCGGCCCGCGTGATGACGCCGCGCGGATCGACCGCCGTGACCGGCCTGGAGCTGATGACTGCCCTGCACCCGCCGACCCGTGCCTCCGAACCGGACGCAACGGGCAAGCGGCACTCCGAGCACAACCCCGGCTCTCTGGGCAAGGATCCGGTGGACTGCGCACCGTGCGAGGCCCCCGACGGGCACCCGCTGGTCGCAGACCTGCCGCGCTTCCACCACCGCACCCCGGCTGAAGTCTTGGTGGAGGAGGCGTACGACTGGGCGCGCCCGCTCACCGACGCCGAATGCCTTCGCCCTCACCTGGTGGGCATCGACGTGAACATGGCCTTCGCCGCTGGCGCGAACGGCCTCACGGTCGGCCTTGGGGCGCCGACGCACGTCAAGAACCCCGTCTTCGATCCGAAACTGCCCGGTTCCTGGCTGGTCGACCTGAGCCACGTCGACCTGTCCCGCGTGAAGGTGGCCAAGGACAAATGGGCGCAGCTGGACGCCGGGCTGCTGCCCAGTCCGTTCACGCCGAAGGGCGAGCGCCCGGAAGGGCCGGCCTGGTACGCCACGCCCACCGTCGCGTACGCGGTCGAACTGGGCTACGAGGTGCGCCCGGTCGAGGCGTGGGTGCGCTACGACAACGGGCGTTACCTGGACGGCTGGTACAACCGGCTGCGCGACGCGTACCTCGCCACGATGGCCGACCTCGGCGTGCACGCGGGCCTGTCGCCGGCCGACTTCCTCGCGGCGATGGACGGCTACCGGCAGCGTGACCCCCAACTGGCGATCGTGGTGTCCGCGGTCAAGGCGACGGTGAAGGGGGGCATCGGCAAGCTGCGTGAGCGTCCGCGCGGGGAGGGTTGGAAGCCCGGGCAGCCGTGGCGGGCCCTTGCCCGGCCGACGTGGCGTCCGGACATCCGCGCCGCCGTCATCTCCCGCACGCGGATCAACATGCACCGCAAGATCGTCAAGCACGCGGCGTTCACCGGGCAGTACCCGGTCGCGGTCCTCTCGGACTGCGCCGTCTACGCCTCCGACGGGCCGTCGCCGCTGGACTTCCTGCCCTACCGGGACGGCAAGCCCCTGCCCGGCGGCTTCAAGCTCGGCGTGAACCCCGGCCTCGTCAAGTGGGAGGGCACGCAGAGCGTGCTGTGGGGCGAGGGCGTTCGCGAGCGGTTCGACGCCCCGGACCTCAACCTCGCGCGGTACATCAAGGACGGCACCGTCACCGACCAGGACACCGGGGAGTAGGTAGAGCGCGATGAGCCTGTTCGGCAACGGCCTGGACGCCGCAGTGCACAAGGCGTTCACCCGCCCAGCGCCCAAGAGCGCGCCCGCGCAGATGCGGTACCTGGTCAAGCAGCTCAAGAGCACCAAGGCGGTCGCCCAGATGCTGCGGATCTCGCAGCGCACGGTCGAGCGGTACGTGAAGAACCAGATCAAGAAGCCCCGCCCGGACCTCGCAGCCCGCCTGGAGCGGGAGGTGAAGAAGCGGTGGCAGCCGCAGATCCGCGCCCAGGCGCGGCAAAAGGCGGCGACCACCGGCGGCATCGTCATTGACACCCGCGCCCGCATCGGCTACACCGCACCAATCGGCACGACGGACGAGGACCGCCTTCGACACCTGACCGTCGCGCTGCCGCCCCGCTACGCCGCCCGCCTCTTCGACGCCCAGGAGGCCGGCGCCACCGACCGGCAGCTCCAGCGGATCGCCGCCGAAGCACTCAAGGAGATGTACTTCCAGGACAACGGCCGCCGCGCCGGCCAGCTGGAGGAGGTCCGCTTCACGGACATCGAGCACCTCGAGTTCGACCTGTAGCAACCGCGCCCGAACAGCCTGCGAGCCCGGACCTGTGACTGAGCGCTTTACTTGGCGAGTGAGTGTTGTACTTGGCGGAGTTGAGCGCTGGTGATCGAGGGAGGTAGCGAGCCGGTCGGTGTAGGCGTTGGGTAACTCCTTTCGGGATCAAGGTGCACGACAACGTCCAACCGTTCGGGGCAGTTGATCCATCGTCGGTCTACTCGTCGATGGCGGCGTCGACGATGCCGCCATGGCGGGCGAGAGCCTCGCCCAGTGCCTTCCGTCCCTCGCTGCCAGGAGCACTGGCCTGCCACGCGGAGAACGCGTTCCTTACGATCTCGCCTCCGCGATACGGGGCAAGGTCTGAGGGCGCAGCGCCGTCGTAAAGCGGGAGGAGGCCTGTCAGGATGGCCCGCGCGTCCGTCGACTGTGGATGCCGGGCGGCCCGCCGGGCTACGTGGTCCGGCGCTTCCACGAGTGGAGTCTGTTCCACCGTGCGCCGGGTCAGGTCCAGCCATGTTTGGTCGTCCAGGCCCACGGCGAAGGAGAAGGCGCCTGCACCGTGCAGGTGAGCGTGGCCCTCCGGTACTTCCAGGGCGAGCACGGCCCGCCAGAAGCGGAAGGCGTTGTCGTTCAGGTCTTCCCCGCTACCGTCCTTGGGTAAAATCCTCGCTGTCCGAGAGAGTAGGCGCGAAACCGCAGCTGGGCCGGCGGCTCGCTGAGCCAAGGCCGATACGAAGCCTTCGATCGGTCCGAGGACGTCCGGGGCGATGAGGAAGGCGTGCGCGCACCGAAATGCTTCCTGGTCGATGTCGGGGGAGCACAGGAGAGCTTGCAGCCGGTCCGGGTCGATCTGGCCGAACACATCCACGTTGACCGGCAGGTGCTTGAGCCAGGTGCGAGCGGGCCGCCACGTATCGTCGAGGCTGAGAAGCTCGGCGCGATGGTCGGCGAACCAACGGCGGGCATGTCGGTGAAGCGGTGTGAGGGCCCACCCGATAGCGGCCAGCGCTCGGTCGTCTGGGGCGGCGTCGAGGATGGCGTCGAGGCGTGCGGTCATCTCCACGGGGGGCGCGCCTTCAACACGGGAACGATGGCTACCCCAACGGATCAGGGCAAGTAGCGCGAGGCCCCCGACCGAGTTCGACATCACGTCGGCAGGGTCTGCCGTCGATTGAGTGGGAGCGGTCCATGCCGCGACGATACCGTCGAGCCAGACGGCGACCTCGGCCGCGGTCTCGCCGAGATCGACGTCGCGGGACCAAGCGGTATGGAGAAGACGGCAGAAGCTGCGCTCAAGGCGTTGGGCCGCTTCGGCGTCCCCTGCAGGGGAATCCGCGACAGGGATGAGGTCCCACATAGCGAGAACCATGCGGCGGATGGTCTCAGCGTCGGCGGACGTCCGGCCGGCGGTGATCTGGTTCTCCAGGGCGGCGAAGTAGGCGGCCTGCAGGTGGAGGTCCACAAGCTCGGCCGACACCTGTTCCGGGTCGGCCATCCAGGTCTCAGGTGCCTCGCTGACCAGGGTGGACAGCAGGACTTCCTCATCGTCCCGCTCACGACTGGTGTCGCCCGGCTCTGCCGCCGCAGCGAGCATGCGGGCGGCGGCGACGGCTCCGTCGGAGCCAGCCGCGGCGGACAGCTCGGCGAATCCGTCCTCGGGTACCCGCTCCACCGAGACGACTTCCCATCGTGGTGCGGGCCGCTCCGGCGGAGTGCCGAACCGCTCGGCGAAGAGATCGAGGACGGGCTGCCAGAGAGCGAGGACGGACGCTGGCAGGATGGGCGAGAGCGACCACACCATGAACCAGGTCCGGACCGTGGGCAGCGGCTTGCGATCTTTGAGTGCCTGGAGGCCGGCTTCGAGACCGGCCGCGTCCGGCGGGGCGCCAAGACCATTCGCCAGCGCGGCCTCCATTTGAGGCGATCGCGCCTCGGAGCAGGCGCTGTTCACGGCGCGCAGGAAGTCCGCGAGGTCCGCCGTCGTCCTCCGCATGGCTCCAATCCGTGAGATGACTCCGAGCGCCGCCTCCCACCAGACGTCCGACTCGTTCCCCGGTGGGACCTCCAAGAGGTGCACCGCGACCAGCCGGTCGAGCACCGGTCCTGCGGGAAGCCCACTGGACCACTGCCTTGTACGGACACCGAGAGCGAGTCCGTATCCCGCCTCGTACCGTGCGAAGTCCAAGCACGCCCGCGCGATCAACCGCACCAGCGAGTCGCCCGGATGCGTGGCGCCAACCGACCGCAGGTCGTTCTCAACCTCGAACTCGCCGACACCGTCGGGAGAATTCAAGCCAGCCGCCATCACCTCCGCCAGGCCCTGTCGCACCAGATTCGCCACCGAGATCTCTGGCCCGCCGTCCTCAGGCCGGGCCCCGGCCGCCTTGAGATGCTCCAGTGCTTGCTGCGCCTCCCAGGGATCCAGCCAGCTGGTGGCTGCGGCGCTCTTCAGCACGCGGGTCACCACGCTGACCCACTGTCCGTTCCGCTCCCGCGCAGGAACGTCAACAGCCCAGTAGTGGATGTCGAGCAGCAAGCCATCGGTCTCGCTGGTCTTCACGAGCCGCAGGACGAACGCGCTCGCGGCGGCGCCGAGCACTCGGGCCAGGCGCACTGTCTGCGCTGTAGCGGCAGGCCCCAGCTTCGTGATCGCGTTGAGTCTGGCATCGAGCCATGCCAGCACGCGTTCGGGATCCTTAGCCGCGAGGCGTTCGAAATACGAGGCAGCGGTCCACCTGTCGCTCTCCGGCAACAGCCTGTTCTCCGGGAGCAGGTCGAGCCATGCCGAGCTGGTGGCCTTCTCGAAGAAGTAGCTGTTGGCTCTGGGGTCGGTGATCCTTGAGACTTCGTCGGCCTCTTCCTGAGTGGGCTGGGAGAGGTTGACGAGTTCGCGTAGCCGCGGCGCCCGGGCTGGAAGGTCTACGAACAGTTGCTCGACGGCGGCGATGATCTTGTGCAAAGTCGAGGCGGCAAGCTCGGTGTCGGCGGATTCGCCATGCACCGTCACGTTGGCGTCCTGGTAGAAGTCCGACCATGCCTTGATGGCCTGGAGTTCGACAGCGCCCGGTTCCCGGCGAGTCTGCTGATGGACCAGCTTGCTGACCTTCCGCGCCCGGAACTCCCAGCCGTTGGCCTGCTCGTACGTGAACGCGGCGAATGCTTCTTCGACCGCCTCGAACTCGGCGGCCAGAGCGTCCCGCAGGAAGGCCTCATGGGCCTTGCGGGCTTCGAACAGTTCACGGAGTCTGACGAAGACCGCGTCGCCTTCGGACAACCGGTCCGGAAGGGCATCCAAGGCATCGACCTCAGCCGCCAGAGCAGCCCGCGCTTCGAACACGGCTGACGGGTTCGCTACCGGGGCCTTGTGCTGGCCCCGCGCCGCCACCACAGCCTTCAGCTTGGTGAACAGGGCGTCCTTCGAAGTGAGTTCGGCCGGGAGACTGCCGAGCGCGTCGAGCTCGGCCTCCAGTTTCTCCAGCGCCCCGGAGGATCTCCGGGCGTTCAGCAGCACCTTGAGCCTGGCGGAGAGCTCCCGCCCCGTACTCCCTGTGCCGATGAACTCTGACTCCTTGCCGGCGAGCTTCAGCAGACCCTCCACCGCGCCGCGACAGCAGGAGATCACGATCTCACTCCGCCGCTCCCACTCCTGCTCCTCTGTCAGCAGCCGGTCTGCCGACCGCAACAGACCCAAGGCACGAACTCCTGGTTCGCCCAGGTCGGTCAACGCGACAGAGAGGGGGGACCCGTCAGCCAGCTCGGGCGCCTTGCTCAAACGGAGGCAGTGGTCAGAGCGTTCGTCCATCTCGGCAACGTATCGAATCGGCAGCCAGCCGACACGACGCTCGGTGGGAACACGGTAGGGGTGCTACTACGTCGCCCAGCAGCCACGCCCGAGGGAATGAGCGTCGTACTTGGCGGGTCGGGCCAACTACAGCGCTCAGTTTGCGTGCGGAGGCATGATCGGTCCTGTGCCCCACCATGCTCAAGTGGCCAGCGTGGTCCGGCTGCCTTACCCCTCAACATCGTCTTGGACCAGCCGTGCCCAATGCTTACGGCCGCGGGCCTCATCTGATGCGTATACAAAGCGAGTCACCGTCCATTCTGGGGCGACGAGCGGTGAGAATACAGAAGTGGCTACGGTCTGAAACCCTCGGATTGACGAGCTGAGAAGCTCCGTAACGTTTTGTTCGAAATCGGCATTGCCGCCGCCGTAGAGCTCATCGACCAGCAGGAGTGTTGGCTGTGTACGAGCATAGGTCTCCGCGAGGGCTACGAGGACCTCAAGTACCACGCTCCTATCCAGCGATCTATCGTGACCTCGATCTGAAATGACCTTGTCACCCAGGGTGTACTCGGCCTGAATCTGATCTTCCACAATCCGTATCTGCTTGACTGCTCCGCGAACGATCTCTGGCAACTCCGTGATCAGATTTCGAACGGCCCAATGATCCAGCCCGAGCAGCCTTCCTAGCTCGCGCACATCTCGAGGCGCATATGCCCAAACCGACGGGAGAGTGACTATTCGATACGGCTGGGAGAGAAACGGCACAGCGGTTCCGTCAGCCGAGAAGAGCAGTTGCTCGCCTTCGGCTCTGAACTCGGCTCGGCGTGGTTGGGGGTCGTACCAGTTGATCGCCGCGTGCACTGTCGAATCCGATCGGTCCCGGCGATCCATGATAATTGAAGGTGAGGACAAACCGGACAGGAGTGAAATGAAGTGAGTCTTGCCGATACCCGTTCCGCCGAGGAAAAGATTGCATCGCGAGAACCGTACGGTCGTCGGCTCCGCTAGCCAGATATCCTTGAGAATGTCGATGGAGTGGATCCATCCGAAAGGGCGGGATATGCCGCCGTGCTCCATGCGGATTCGTGTCTCATGGAGGTCTTTCCACCCTCGTAGTAGTGACGCAGGATAGGCCCCGCCAGCGTTGGTATCGACAAGACGCGCGCAACGGGCACATAGCCAGATTCCGTTGGGAGGAGCGCTGCGTTGGGTGTCGGTCAGGCCGCCGGTGCCCCGGGGGCCGTTGGGCGCTGCAGCATAGATATGGGCGGCCGTGCCTGTGAGCTCAAAGTCCGCGCTGCCCGATCCTGGGCCAATGGTTAGCACTCCACAGCCTGGGTTGGAGCACCGGTAAGCTGCCCTCAGCGCCAGTGTGCCCTTGGTCTTATCCGTGAAGTTCGCCCGTCGACCCGACTGCTCGGAGTCCACAGCATCTCCCTTCGTTCGTTCAACGAAGAGGCACCATAGTCCGGGGACTGGTCGGCTTCCCCCTGCAGCCCGCTCAGGGTCCCAACTGTGGTGCTCAGGCTCGCCAACTATGGCGCCCAGTCACAGGGCCGATCGGGTCCGGACTCGCAGGCGTATCCACGGCAGGGGATCGGATGCTCATGCACGAGATGCCCACGTCCTACTCCGGAGGCGGCGTCACCAGCTTTGTAGTGCTCGGGTCGACGTCCGCTGCACAGGCCAGGGTCGGGAGGTCGCGGTCGAGCAGGCCGTTCATTTCGATGGCCACACGGCTGAGCAGGTGGGCGGCTTGGACGGACTGGCCGTCGGCGACGGCGGCGTAGAACCGGGCGGCATAGGTGATGGCGTCGACATCGCCGATCGTGTCGGACATTCCGATGGCGAACGGCACGGTGCCGACCAGCTTCCCGGTCTGGGCTGCGGAGTGGCAGGAGTTCAGCAGGACCAGCAGCGGCTTGTCGTCCACGGCGGCGATGGCCCGGGCGAAGGCGCTGGCGCTGACGATGGCACCTTCGTGGAAGCCGTTCTCGCCCTTCTCGAAAGCGATCAGGTCCTGTGTGCTGTGGCCGGAGAAGTGCACGACGTGGGGACGGAACCGGGTCAGCGCGTCCAGGAAGACGTCCGCCGTCGCAGCAGGGTGGACATCCAGTTCGACAAGGTTGCGATGGGTGGCGCTCTGCACGGCCGCACGAATCCTCTGTTGTTCCTGGCCGACTCGCAGGTCACCGGCGGAGGCGGCTGCCAGTAGCAGCACTCGCAGTTTCTCCGGCTTCGGGGCCCGCAGTTCTTTCAGCACTGTGCGCACCTCGCCCTCCGTCGCCGACAGGCGGCTCTCGATCTTCTGCTGCTCAGCTGCGGCATGACGCTCCGTCTTCTGCTGTTCACGCTGGCGAGCCTTCTCTGCGGCGGCCCGCTCAACCTGTTCCGCCTTCGCCAGCTTGGCCGACAGGTCAGCTGCCTCCTTGGAGAGCTTGCCGACCTTGGCGCTCCACGTGCTGGCGTCCTGGCCAGCTTTGTTGGCCTCGTTCTCGTACCGCTGGGCAGCACGCTGCTTGCTGTTGACGGTGCCCTGGCTGCTCGCCTTGGCGGCTGCGGCTTTCTCCTTCGTGGCCTTCGCGCGCTTGTCGGCTTCCTTCTTGCGGAACTCGCCGACCTTCTTCTCCGCGTCAGCGCGAGCCTTGTTCTTTCTGTCCAGCTGGCTCCGGTAGTAACTGGCGTTCATGGGCGTGCCTCTCTGCGGTTCCCGTCTCGCCAGGCTATGGCCACCCACTGACAACGCCCCTCGCCGCTTCCCACAGCGTTCCTGCAGGTGTGGCGGCAAGACGGGCAGTCCTGTGCGGGTCCGCTGACGATCGTGGCGGACGGGTCACGTTCCTTGCCCCGAAGGCCATCTGAGCGCTGGTAGATACTGGCCGCCATGGCAGAAGGCTCCGATCCGCAGCAGGACGTCACCTACCGGGCGCCGGTCGGCTCCGTCGATCTCAAGGCGTTCGACGAAGACGGCAACTCGTACGAGATCCGTGCGTGCCACGACTGTCTGCCGTGGTACGCGGAGGTCGTGGTCGTTGCCGGGGAAGTCCTCGTCAGGGAGTGGCATGCGGTGGGATGTCCGCAGTTCCAGGAGCTCATCCGGGACTGAGACGGGAATTCATCGCCCAGGGTCGGGACACATCTCCTATGGGTGATGATGTTGTAGTGAGTCTGGACCTGAGCAATTACGAACTCCTCTGGCCCGCATCGCTGTTCATATCCGAGGGCGAGCGCGTGCTCCGGTCCACAGGCTCCTGGCAGGACCGGGCTATTTGGCTCATGACGGAGGCCCTGACCGGCACAACTGCAGTCGCCGACTTCGAGGATCTGCCCAACCACACCGCGCCGACATCCGATCCCTGGGCGACCACCGCCACCGGCTGGGGCACCAAACGGGCCGTGATGGACCAGCACGACTGGTTCACCGAACTCATCCGCCGGGCGCCCGAGCTCAGGCATGCGGCCGCGCCCCGGCCGTACTGGCCGCAGCGCCGCGGCAACGGACTCGCTCACGATGGCAGTACCGCGCGGGACACCCGACGGGACTTCGCGCGGCTCATCGGCGAGTTCGCCGACAACGGCTACCTGGTCGAAGTCTTCGGCGAGGAATGCATCGACGATCACAGCGAGCTGCCTGACCCCTCCGACGTGATCGACAGGCGACTTGGCATCCCTGATCTGTGGCCGCTGGCGCCGGAGGCGTGGGGCGAAGACACCTTCTATGGGCTGATCGAGGTGTTCCACGACCTGGTGAGCCGCCCCCGTACGCGGCGCTTCCACTCCTACAGCGGCTGCGGATGGCACCACTCGGAGTTTCACAACGGCCCGGCACGCGTCCTGTACCGGTGGAAAGTCAACCAGCTGTTGCGCGAGGCCGGCATCGATTACGAACTGGCCGCCGAGGGTGAGGACCTCGGGCGCCTGGTCGCCGTCACCGACGACGCCCGAAGCCAGCTGGTGCACCGCGCCCTCAACGACAGCCCACCCGACACCACCGCCGGTGTCCGCCACGCCATCGCCCTCTTCCGAGGGCGTGACACGTCAGCCGAGAGCAAGCGATCGGCCATCTTCAACCTCGCCCGCATCCTTGAGGAACGCCGTGCCCTGATCAAGCAGCACCTCGGGAAGGACGAAGGCGCGCTGTTCGAGATCGCCAACCGCTTCGACCTGCGCCACCGCCGGGCCGACCAGCGCGGCGAGTACGACGAAGCATTCCTCGACTGGATCTTCTGGTGGTACCTCGCCACGGTAGAGCTGACCAACCGGCTGATCGCGTTGCGGCGCCTCGCCTGAGCCGTGGCGCCGAACGTGCCTCCCCGATCGGGTGACTGTCTCAGTAGTCGTCCCGTTCGGAGGGCGGTCCGTACTGCTCGATGAGGTCGCAGGTGCAGGTGCCGCCTTCGTACGACTCCTTCTCGCACTTGTCATGGTGGTCTCGCTCCAGCAGCGGCTTCGCGGGAACGGGCCGCGGGCTGAGTGCGGTGGGTCGGGCCGGGGCAGTCTGGTCGGCAGCGCGGAACTCGATGTCCACGACAGCGGAGGCGATTTCGTCCTTGCGCCACTTCTCGGGGGAGTTGTGGTTCACCAGGCCGCCTGCGTAGGCCATGCGCAGCAGTTCGGCCTTGGTGTGCTTGCGCATCAGCTCGTTCATGCGCGACATCCGCGCCCTGCCCCCCGCCGCCTGAGCCTCGCCGTCCGTCACGGTGTCGCCCTGGTCGTGCTCCTTCTGCGCCTGTGCGTCCGATGGCGCGGGCTGGAGGGGACCGTCGTCCACCGATGCCGGGCTGGACGGGGCCGGCACCGCTGCCTTCGCCCAGGGCACGCCCAGGGAGGCGACGGCGGCCTGCTGTTCGGGGGTGAGCTTGTCCCACCTCGCCCGGGTGTTCGATGTCCATACGCCTAGCTTGACGATCACCGGCTCGGTCTCGCCGTCGACCGCGATCTGTTCACTGTGGCCGCGCGGTACAGGCCGGTGGGCTCCTTCCCGCTCGACCCACTGCGCGAGGGCCGCCAGGCCCCGCTGGAACGCCTGCTGCGCCTTGCCCGGGCCCTTCGTCGCGCGCGGAGCAGCAGGGGCCGGAGACGGCGCCTGGACGGGCTTCACGCCCAGCGTGGACAGCCGCTCCTGTTGCTCGGTCGACAGCTGCGCCCAAGTAGCCGGCTGGGACTGCCGCTGGAGCCACCGCCCGATGTCATCGCCGTCCATCAGCACGCCCGGCTGGATCTCGGGCAGGCTGCCGTCGGCGTCGACCAGGTCCGCGAGGACGCGGTAGTGGCGTTGCCAGTCCAGCGGCCACGGGCAGTTCCAGTCCGGGTCGATGGCCGCCAGCTGCTCCGCCCGCTTCGCCGCCCGCTCCGCGTCCTTACCGAGGCCGCCCTTGCGGCGGAGGTTGGCCATGTGCTGGCCGACCGGCACCATCGCCTCGCCCTCGCCCCACACCTGGTCCTGGCGGGGAGCAAGGTGGCCCGTGGCCTGCCGGTAGGAGCGCAGCGCGGCGAGTTTGGACTCCCACGCCTCCTCGCCCGGTTCCCACACCATTCCGGCCTCCGGGGCGTCCAGCAGCTCCTTGCGCCGCGGCTCCATCTCCCCGGCCCGCAGGGCCTTCCGCTGCTGGTGGACCCATCGCCCAAGCGGAAAATCTTTCGTCACCCCGACCTGGGTCTCTGTGTCGTAGGGAACGGCGTAGAGGCCGGTGATCTCGTTCTCGGCCCGCCAGCGGATGAGGGCCTGGTAGCCCTCGAGCCACACCAGGGACTCCGGCCGGTAGACCCGGGTGCGCAGGAAGGCCGCGATGGTCGACGCGTCGCGCGGGCTGGAGAAGTGGAGCAGGGCCGACTCGGCAGCGGCGTCGGTGCCGTCCTGCTCCTGGTTCTCACCGTCACCTTCGCCGCCGGCCCCGATGATCTGGCCGTCCTCATCGCGCTGGACGTGCACCTTGCGCTTCCCGCTGCTCAAGGCACGGGAAGCGAGCTGCTCAACGAGTCGTTCATCATGACTGCGTAGGCCCTGCAAAACCGCTACAAGAGGGCGAAAACTGGCGGAGGCGACCATGTCGGTAGGGTCCTCGCCGGGCTCCAGGAAGATCGGCACGATGATGCGGGCGATCTTCGTGCTGCCGTCGCGGTTGAGCCGGAGCGCGCGGCCGATGTTCTGGACGATCTCCACCTGGGAGCCGCGGGTGTCGGCGAAGCAGATCGCCTCCGCTCCGCGCTCGCCGGTGATGTCCACGCCTTCCCCGAGGACCCGCACGGAGGCGAGGAACGCGCGGTGTACGCGCCGGTTGTTGGCGTCGATGCCGTTGGCGAACTGTCGCAGCACCTCCCGGCGTTCGCTGACGAGGTGGTCGCCGCACAGCCACGCCGCCCACACCCGGTCCGGGGGTACGTGGCGGCCGGCCTCCAGGCCGTAGAACTCCGCGTCGATCGACGACGCCGGGAGCTCCTTCTCCGCCTTGACCATGGTCTCGCCATCGGTCTCGGTGACGTACAGCTGGGCAGCGGTTTCCGGCAGCTTCTCCGCGAACGCCGCGGCTTCCTCCACCTTCTGGTGGAAGGTCATGACGGTGCGCAGGTTGTACGCCGCCGCGTGCTCCAGCAGGGCGGTCTGCAGCAGGGCCAGGCGCCGGCCTCGCTGCGCCTCCTCCGATTCCCCGAGGACCGGGGAGGGGTCGCGGATCTCCAGGACGTCGATCTCGAACGGGGCGAGGATTTCCCGCTCGATCGCCTCCGAGAGCCCGAGTTCAGCCCCAGGCAGCCAGGCGCCGAACGTGCCGTCCGGGTCGTCGGCCATGCTCGCGATCTCCGCCTCCTGGCCGTCGGCGCCCTTCTGCGGCTGGGGCGAGGCGAGGATGCGCGGGGTGGCGGTCAGGTACAGCCGGAAGTCCGCCGGGATCCGGGCGTTGTCGTGGATCGCCGCCCACGGCCTCCCAAGATCGCCAGTGGTTCCGTGGGCTTCGTCGATGATGGCGAGCGAAAAACCGTCCATCTGCTGTCCGTACAGGCGCTCTCCGCCCGCCAGAGCGGCCTCCAGCGGCCCGCGCACCTTGCGCTGGCCCTCGGGTGCGTCGATGTCCTCGCGGTCCACGAGAGAGGCGTACGTGGCGAACACGATGACGGGCCCGTGCCCTGCCCACAGGGCGAGCTGGATCGGGTTGGTGGTGGTGCGCACTCCCAGTTCGTTCAGCACCGGGTCGTTCTCCAGCGAGCACACCGCGACCATGGGGGAGCGGTGGCCCACCGCCCGCCAGGCCTGGGCGGTCTGCACGAGCAGGTCCAGGGTCGGCACGGTCACGAGGATCCGGCCCTCGGGGAAGCACTCCAGCGCGCTCGCGGCGGCCATGATCGTTTTGCCGGATCCGGTCGCTGACACGATCGTGCCACGGGCACCCTGTGGGGGCACAGATGATCTTGCAGGGAATCCGACCCACTTACGGAAACTCGACTTCTGGTCGATCTGGTGTTTCTTGAGCGGAATCCTGCTCATCGCCCGTCCTCCTCTCCCGTGTCGTACAGCCAGCTGTTCTGAAGCCTTTCCAGTGCGGTTTCCTCCTGGCCGTGCTTCGTCCAGATCCCTTCGAGCCAGAGCGGGGTCGTCTCGATCCTCTCGCACAGCGCGAAGGACCCGGGCAGGTCGATCAGCACGAGCTCGCCCGCGAACATGCCGCCCGGCCCGTAGCGGCGCCACAGCCGCTCCAGCCGCGCCCGGTGCTCGTGCAGGTACGCGTCCAGCGTCTGCGGGTAGGTCTCCGGCTCCGCCAGGTGCACGGTCCGCAGGGCGATGTCCACGAGCTCCTGGGACGACTCCTGGTCCCACTGCTCGGAGGTGGTGCCGGTCACGGCGGCATAGTGTTGCTCGCACACGGCGAGGACGCGCTCGATGAGCTCCGCCGGCGCGTCGCTCTCCTCGTCACGAAGGGAAGGCCGACCGACACCCGTGTGCCGATCGGGCAGGGCGTGCAGTTCGCCGGTGCCGGCGCTTGCCTCCACCAGGTCCAGGCCGTGGTCGGCGAGGTGAGCCAGTAGCAAGCGAGACAGGACCTCCCCGTCCCGGGCGTGCAGCTGAGCGTTGTCCTCTCCGCTGTCGGGGGAGACGATCGCGCGGGTGAGGACGGTGTCGAAGAAGAACTCGGACAGGGCCTCGATCAACTCCGGGCGGGCAGATGCTGGCTGATCGTCCAGGGCGGCAACAGCGGCGTCCATGACCGCAGTGAGGAACCGCCCGCGAGCGCCCTGCAGTTGACGCGCCTCGCTCTGCGGGCTCTCCTCGACGGCCTCCACCACGCGGTACAGGCCCTGGTCCCCGTACAGGCCACCCGGCTTCTCCTTCGCCCGGCGCACCTTCGCCACGGCCTCCTCAACGGACCGCGCATAGGTGTAGTTCGTCACCACCGAGGCCCCGGGATGCGCCGGGTCAGTCCGCTGCGCCACGATCCGATAGCGGATCAGCCCGGAGTCAGACTCCACTGCCCCACCGCTCGCACCTTCCTGACGGTCCCGCAGCGCCTGGTGCCAGCGGTCCGCCTGAGCATCCCTCTCGGGAGAGTAGGCGTCCCACGCCGTGCCACCCATCAAGGTCCAGATGCGCCGCAACTCGTTCCGCCGAACCGCCGCCAGCCGCTCCTCCGTACTGAGTGGCCTCGGGTGACCCTCGCGGCTTTCCAGGCCACCCGCAGCCACCAACAGTTCGTGGATTTGTTCCGCCGTCAATCCGGTAACCTCACGCTGGATTTCCTCCCGTACCTTGAGGCGTATTTCGACGCTAAACAAATTCGTCCCCTTTCAAGACCTGCCCCAAGTGGTTGTGGGGTGTCCCATGTTTCCGCCAACGATACATGCTGCATCAACCTGATGCAGCCGCTACACTGGAACCCACACGAACGAGCGACCCCCACCACCTCGTAGCAAGCCCGGCCCGCGCCAGCGGGCCCCAAGGTTCTGGAGGCGCAGCCGGAAGGACCGTCAGGCGGGGGAGCGCAGCGGACCCGCCCAGGAGTCCGCAGGACTCCCCAACTCCCGCACAGAAACCCGACTAGCAGCACCTGACAGCCCCTCAGTTGGCGACCGGCGTACCGCCGCGCTGCGCCGGTCGCGCAGCGGCCGGCCCCACCGGATCCTGGAGCGCAGCGAAGGGATCCGCCCACGCACCGCGTGGGCAGCGGGAGCGCAGCGATCGCCGTCAACCCTGTTGCGTAGCAACAGGGTTCGCACCCGCGGAGCGGGTGCGTAACAACCGCGCGCAGCGCGGTTGTTCGCTTGC